>OZ241978.1:4720000-6763026 GCA_965204175.1 Vicinamibacterales bacterium | reverse complement strand
AAATGTCGACTCGCAGCACGACACTACATTTGTGTAGAAAAAGAGCTGCCGGCCGACGAGCCGGCACCAGCCCTTCGCCGCCAAGACCCCTTCATTGAGACCCGGAAAACGGGCAGGATCCGCCATTCCCGGACCCGCGACGCGCATTCTCTCCGAACCGACCAATTCGTACGGACCACCGGAGATACAAAAATGCAAGTATCTGCCATAAAATATACATTTTTGCAAATACAAGTTCTACGGGCGTCCGCCGCGCGACGGCCCTTGCCGGCACGATCCTGTTGGGGTTTTTACGAAGATGTCGTCCGCCCGCCCAACCTGGCCCGCATTTTGCTTGTCGTGTATGCAACACCTTTGACGTGCACGAAAAACCGATCTGGAGACAGCTCATGAAACTCATCACGGCAATCATCAAGCCACACATGCTCGACGGGGTGCGCGATGCGCTCTCGAAGTCGGGGATCAAGGGACTGACCGTCACCGAAGTCAAGGGCTTCGGGCGCCAGAAGGGTCACACCGAGGTCTACCGCGGCGTCGAGTATTCCGTCGACTTCGTGCCCAAGGTGAAGATCGAGATCGTCACCGACGACGAGCACGTGGCGTCGGCCATCGAGTCGATCACGGAGTCCGCCCGCACCGGCGAGATCGGCGACGGAAAGATCTTCGTCAGCGACGTCGGGCAGGCGATCCGAATCCGCACGGGCGAGTCCGACTCGGCGGCACTGTAAGGACACCAGCACGCACGACAGCAAGGACAAACGTCATGAAACATGCACCTCGTCGCTCATTCGGCCGCCTGTTCCTGCTCGCCCTGTTCGGCGTCGCGCTGTTGCCGCACGCCGCGCTCGCCCAGGACGTGTCGGACGAGATGTTCGCCGTCAACAACACCTGGATGCTGGTGGCCACGTTCCTCGTCTTCATCATGCATCTGGGCTTCGCCTGTCTCGAGTCGGGCCTGACGCAGGCAAAGAACGCCGTCAACATCCTGTTCAAGAACACGGGCGTCATCTCCATCGGCCTGATCACCTATGCCTTCGTCGGCTTCAACCTGATGTATCCGGGCGATTTCAACGGCTACGTCGGGTTCGCCGGCTTCGGCATCGACGCAGGCCCGGAGGGCGTTACGAGCGCCTACAACACCGGCTACACGTACTGGACCGACTTCATCTTCCAGGCGATGTTCGCGGCGACCGCCGCCACGATCGTGTCGGGCGCCGTGGCCGAGCGGATCAAGCTGAACTCGTTCCTGATCTTCACGACGATCTACGTCGCGGTCTTCTACACGATCGCCGGATCGTGGAAGTGGGGCGGCGGCTGGCTGGACCAGATGGGGTTCTACGACTTCGCCGGCTCCACCCTCGTGCACTCGGTCGGGGGCTGGGGCGCGCTGGCCGGCGTCATCGTGCTCGGTCCGCGGCTCGGGAAATACGGCGCGCACGCGAAACCGATCGCCGGACACAGCATGCCGCTGGCCACCATCGGCGTCTTCCTGCTCTGGCTCGGCTGGTTCGGGTTCAACGGCGGCTCGGTGCTGAGCGCCGATCCCGGCCTGGTCTCGCTGGTCTTCGTCACGACCTCGCTGGCCGCCGCGGGCGGCGTCATCGGCGCCATGATCACGTCGTGGTCGGTGCAGCACAAGCCGGACCTGTCGATGGTCCTCAACGGCGCGCTGGCCGGCCTGGTCGGCATCACCGCCGGGGCGGACGTGATCAGCGTCAACTTCTCGATACTGGTCGGCCTGATCGCCGGCGCAATCGTCGTCGGCTCGGTGCTCTACATCGACCGGGCGAAGCTCGACGACCCGGTCGGGGCGATCTCGGTTCACCTGGTCTGCGGCATCTGGGGCACGCTGGCCGTGGGGATCTTCAGCGCCGACCACTCCTTCGTCACGCAGTTGATCGGTGTGCTGGCCTACGGCGCGTTCTCGTTCCTGGGCGCGCTGCTCATCTTCTTCGCGCTGCACAAGAGCATCGGTCTGCGCGTCAGCGAGGAAGAGGAGCGGATGGGCCTCGACGTCGGCGAGCACGGCATGGAGGCCTACGGCGGGTTCCAGATTTCGCACTAGACGGCAAGGCGCCGTCGCGGGCGCTCGGGGAGTTGCCGGGCGTCCGCGATCCGGTTGTCGTTCGCAGAGGGAAAACCGGGGCCGTCTGGAGACGGCTCCACCAAGTCGAGGAGAGCCTTAGCGTCATGCACAGATCAACCCGTCGTTTCATCGTTCTCGCGTTCACCTGCGCCGCGGCGGCCGGCCTCGCCGCCACTCCCGCGGCGGCGCAGGACATGGGCAACAACGGCAACGTGAGTCTCTCGAGCGGAGTGGACCTCGTCAACCAGTACTACTTCCGCGGCATCGTGCAGGAGACCGGCGGCTTCATCGCGCAGCCGTTTCTCGACGGCAGCATCAGCCTCGGCGCGGCGTCGATCACGGCGGGCACGTGGAGCAGCCTGCACTCCAGAGGCCACGCAGGCTTCGACGGCGCGCCCGGCAGCTTCTACGAGACCGACTTCTACGCCGGCATCGGCGGAGCGGCCGGCCCGGTCGGCCTCGACGTCACCTACACCGCCTACATGAGCCCGCGCGGAAGCTGGGGCACCGTCAAGGAGCTCGCGCTAGGCCTGAGCGTGGACAACGTGGCCGCCCCGTACGTGACGCTCGCGTTCGAGGTCGACGGGAATGCCGCGGGAGACAGCGGCGGGACGTACTTCGAACTGGGAATCGAGCCTTCCGCGCCGCTCGATGACGCGCCGGTCAGTCTGTCGTTTCCGGTTGCCATCGGCATGAGCCCGAGCAACTACTACAACCCCGGCGGCGTCAACCATGCCTTCGGCTTCTTCAGCGCCGGTGCGTCGATCGGCGTCCCGCTGAACGTTCCGGAGCAGTACGGCTCCTGGGCGCTGGGCCTCGGCGTCAGCGCCCTCGTGTTCGGCGAAGGTCTCAAGCAGATCAACGGCGACGACAGCGGCGCGAAGATCATCGCGCTGTTCGGGCTCAGCCTCGGTTACTAGGGAGACACGATCGCCTTGCAAATTCTGGGACTCTGCTTTCCTCCTCGGCGGGGTCGCCAGCACGCGGGAGTCGGAGGAACGCCGACCTCCGGCTCCTGCTTCTTTTTTTCGTGCGCCTGATAAGATAAGCCGGTTGGGGCACGGCCCCGGCACGCCGCCAGAACGAGCCGGCCGACGCACGAGCATGCTCGGCGCGCTTCGTCTCGAAGAAATACGGAACCAGCAACTCGCCGAAGATCGCGATGTCCCATACCGACCAAGCGCCCGCGCCCGCCGACAAGGGGCCGCACGGCGCCCTGTCCGGTCTTTCCGCCCGCCTGGCCGAAGCCCGCGAGGAGTTGCGGGGCGAGGCGGAACGCGCCTGTGCGGGCGTCCGCACGCTGCGCCGCTACGCGACCCGCATCGACGGCATCCTCAAGGACATCTACGGAGCCGCCGGCGAGATCACGGAAAAGCCGACCGCCCTGATCCCGCTGGGCGGTTACGGACGCCGCCACCTTTGCCTGTACTCCGACATCGACCTTCTGATCGTCGTCGACGGCACGATCGAGGCGCCGGAAGAACGGTTTCTGCGGGCAATCCTGCATCCGCTCTGGGATCTGGGGCTGGAGGTCGGTCACCAGGTGCGGCAGCTCGCCGAGTTCGCGGAGCCGGAGACCGACAATCCGGAGTACCTGGCGGCATTGCTGGACGCGCGTTTCCTCGTCGGCGACCGGAGCGTCTTCGACCGCTCCGTCAAGGCCTGCCTGGCCGCCGAATCCCCGTGGCGCGGGCCGATGCGGGCGGCGCTCGTCGACCTTGCACGCCAGCGCCACGGGCAGTTCAACCACACCGTGTTTCAGCTCGAGCCGGACATCAAGGACGCGCCCGGCGGACTGCGCGACGCGACCGCCATCCGGCTGCTGGCGAGAATGACGCGCGGCACTTCGGGCGAGCCGCACATGGACGTGGGACGCCTGGACGAGGCCGAGGACTTCATGCTGCGGGTGCGCTCCATTCTGCACATGGAGCGCGGGCACAACGTCAACGTCCTGGCCCACGGACTGCAGGAGACGGTCGCGCACCACTTCGGCTCCCCGGGCGAGCAGAAACGCCGCCAGGTCGAGCTGATGATGAGCACCTACTATCACCATGCACGGCGGATCGACAGCTCGATGGCGACGGTGCTCAAGTCCTCGTCGGCGCCGCCCGACCGGAACCAGACCGTCACCCGCATCGGCGACGACCTCGAGCTCGCCTGGGACGGTATTCGGTTCCTCGACGGCACGCTCGCCTCGCTCCAGCCGCAGAGTTGGCTGCGGCCGTTCGAAGCAGCGCTGGAACAGGACGTCGAAGTCTCCGAGCAGGTGCTCACCTGCATCGAACGCCACGGGGAGCGCTACGCGCCCGAGAGCTTCTTCCCCACCGACGCCGAACGCGACCGGCTGCTGCGGGTCCTGCACCCGCGGCCGGGGCTCTACGCCCGCCTCTCCGACATGCACGCGCGCGGCCTGCTCGGCCGGATGTTCCCCGAGTTCCAGAAGGTCTACTGCCTCGTCGTGCGCGACTTCTACCACAAGTACACCGTCGACGAGCACACGCTGCGCACCATCCGCAACGTGGAGGGCCTGTGCACGCCGCGAACGGACAGCCGCAGGCGCTTCGCCGGCGTGCTGCGCGAGCTGGAGCACCCCGAGCTGCTGGTGCTGGCCCTGCTGTTCCACGACGTCGGCAAGTGGACCAACAAGAACCACTCGGAAGAAGGGGTTCGCATGGCCATCGGGGCCCTGCGCCGCATCAGGCTTCCCGAGACGTCGATCGCCACGGTCGAGTTCCTCATCCGGCACCACCTGCAGATGTCCGTGCTCGCGTTCCGGCGGGACGTGGAGGATCCGAAGACCGCGACGCAGTTCGCCCGGCTGGTGGGCACCGAGGAGCGGCTCAAGCTGCTCTGCCTGCTGACCCTGGCGGACGTCGATGCGGTCAGCCCCGGCGTCATGACGCCGTGGAAGGAAGAGATGCTGTGGCGTCTCTACGTGGAGACCTACAACCGCCTGACGCTGGGCTACAGCGACGACGCCATCGAGGATGCGGATGCGGTCCGGGACGAGCTGCGCTCGCAGCGGCCCGCCGACGTCTCCGGACAAGAGCTCGACGTCTTCGTCGAGGGGCTCCCCCGGCGCTACCTGCGCATCGTCGACCGCCCGCGGGTCTACGAGCACGTCCGGCTCGCCCGCGGCCTGCAGCCGAAGGAGGTGCGGTCGCGGCTCGAGCAGCAGGACGCGGCCTGGGAGCTGAGCACGATCGCGCTCGACCAGCCCGGCCTGTTCGCCAACGTGTGCGGCGTGCTGTCGTACTTCGGCATGGACATCCTGCGCGGCCAGGCCATGACCAACCGGCACGGACTGGTCATCGACATCTTCCAGTTCGCGGACGAGGAGGGCTATCTGCGGTTGAACCGGGTGGCGCGCGACGAGCTCACGGCGCTGCTCGAGGACGTAATCTCCGGACGCGTGGACATCGCCGACAAGCTGCGCGGACGCTGGGGGTCGCAGTCGACCGCCCGCCCGCCGCAACGGACACGTCCTACCGTTCGTTTCAACAATCACTACTCCCGGCGGTTCACGGTCCTCGAAGTGGTGACCGCGAACGCGTGGGGTCTGCTCTATCGCCTCAGCCGCACCCTGTCGGCCCATGGCTGCGATATCGACCTGGTGCTGATCTCGACCGAGGGCGCGCTGGCCATAGACGTCTTTCATGTCACGAAAGACCGCGCCAAGCTGTCGGACGCCGATCGGCAGGCGTTGCAGGACGAGCTGCAGCAGACGCTCGCGACGAGTCCGTGACCCGCATGCACGTGTCGCCATGAAGATGATCGAGGCCATCGTGCGGCCCAACCGGGTCGACGCCGTCAAGGACGCTCTGTCGAAGCAGAACATCTCGGGCATCACCGTCAGCGAAGTACGCGGTCATGGCCGCCAGCGCGGCCACACCTCCGTGTACCGGGGCCGGGAATACGACATCAGCCTGCTGCCCAAGGCCAGGATCGAGGTGGTGGTGGCCGACGACAGGGTCGAGGCGGCGATTGACGCCATCATGGACGCGGCGCGGACGGGGGAAATAGGAGACGGACGGGTATTCGTGCTGCCGGTCGAGCAGACACGAGTCATTCGGACGGGAGAGCGGGACGTCCTGTAGTGGGCCGCGACGAGCGAGCGGCGGCGCGTCCCGCACATGCGTGGTCAACATTCGCAGAACGAGAGGTAACTGAATGACAGCGAACGACGTGATGGCAAAGATCAAGGACGAGGGCATCCGGGTCGTCGACCTGCGCTTCGTCGACCTGCCCGGGCTGTGGCAGCACTTCACCGTGTCGGCGAAGGAGTTCTCCGCGGACGTCTTCGAGGAGGGCATCGGGTTCGACGGATCGAGCATCCGCGGATTCCAGCAGATCCAGGAGAGCGACATGCTCCTCTTCCCGGATCCGGCGACCGCCTTCATCGATCCCTTCGCGGCCGAGACCACCCTGTGTCTCATCTGCAACATCAAGGATCCGATCACGGGCGAGTCCTATACGCGGGACCCGCGCCACATCGCCCAGAAGGCCGAGGCGTACCTGAAGTCGACCGGCATCGGCGACACCGCCTACTTCGGCCCCGAGCCCGAGTTCTTCATCTTCGACGACATCCGCTTCGGACAGACCTACAACGAGGGCTACTACCACATCGACGCCGGCGAGGGCTTCTGGAACGCCGGCCGTACGGAGAACCCCGACGCCGCCGGCAACTCGCGCAACCTCGGCTACAAGCCGCGCTACAAGGAAGGCTACTTCCCGGTGCCGCCCATGGACAGCCACCAGGACCTGCGCACCGAGATGGTCCTCGCCCTCGAGGACATCGGCGTCGAAATCGAGGTCCATCATCACGAGGTGGGCACGGCGGGCCAGGCCGAGATCGACATGCGCTTCGATTCGCTCGTGAGCATGGGCGACAAGCTGCTCAAGTACAAGTACTGCGTCAAGAACGTGGCGCGGCGGCACGGCAAGACGGTCACGCTGATGCCGAAGCCCATCTTCCAGGACAACGGGTCCGGCATGCACGTGCACCAGAGCGTCTGGAAGGACGGCAGGAACCAGTTCTTCGAGGCGGGCACCTACGGCGACCTCAGCGACACGGCGCTGCACTATGTCGGCGGCATCCTGAAGCACGCCCCGGCGCTGCTGGCCCTGACCAACCCGACGACCAACTCGTACCGCCGGTTGGTCCCGGGCTACGAGGCGCCGATCAACCTGATCTACTCGATGCGCAACCGCAGCGCCGCGGTCCGCATCCCGGTCTACTCGAGCAGCGAGAAGGCGAAGCGCATCGAGACCCGCTTCCCCGACCCGACCTGCAACGGCTACATCGCCTTCAGCGCGCTGCTGATGGCGGGCCTCGACGGCATCCAGAACAAGATCACGCCCCCGGGACCGCTCGACAAGGACCTCTACGACCTCCCGCCGGAGGAGAAGGCGCAGATCGCCAGCACGCCGGCCGACCTGGCCGAGGCGCTCGACGCCCTGGAGAAGGACCACGAGTTCCTGCTCAAGGGCGACGTCTTCACGAAGGACGTCATCGAAACGTGGCTCTCCTACAAGCGGGACCACGAGATCGACGCAATTCGCCTGCGGCCGCATCCGTGGGAGTTCGCGCTCTACTTCGACATCTAGGTTCTCGGCTTCTCGTTCGGCGGGGTCCCGGCGCGTCCACGCATCGGAACCCCGCCGCCGCGTGTTTCCCCTGACGCGACCGGCCGATGGGACGCGGCGCATGCCGACGAAGGAAGATTCCGGCCTGCCACTGTCGCGAGGTCGACGCCGGCGCCACCGCAACCCCGTTAACACTGCACATGTCGTCGTCATTTTTCATGTATTTTGACGGCGTGGTGTCCACCTACGACCGCCTTGCCCAACCGCCGGGGCAGAGCTTCTTCCTGTTCGGCATGAGGTCCACAGGCGCCGAGGGACGGCTCTGGCCCTGACGGTGACGAAGATCGCGGCGGCGGTATGATTCCGTCATGATCAGCCGCCGGCCCCGGCAACGGGCCACGCCCTCATGGACGCCCTGACCCCGCGCGACGTCTTTCTGGCGAAGGAGCTGTCGCCGGACGACGCGGCCCGCTTCATCGAGCACTACGGCCCGCGCGACGGCGCGGCGGCCGACCAGCACCTGCAGCAGCTCGCCGGCGATCTGCCCAGCCGGCTGGCCCTGGGCGATCTGGCTCCCACGCTGTTCGACATCCTCTCGACGACGCCCGATCCCGACGCGGCGCTGATCGGCTTCTGCCGCTACGCCGGCGCCCGCACGCCCAAGGCCGCCTTCGTCCGCGAGCTGGCCGCCGACCCGCGCCTGCTCGACATCCTGATGCAGATCCTCGGGACCTCGCCGTTCCTGAGCGAGATCCTGATCCGCAACCCCGAGTACCTCTACTGGCTGCGGCAACGGCTCGACGCCGCGCCGCCCGACCGCGTCGACTACGAGACCGAGCTGGACCGGCTGGTGGACAACGCGGAGACCGTCGAGCAGCAGGTGAACGTCCTCAAGCGCTTCCAGCGGCGGGAGATGCTGCGCGTGGCGGCGCGCGATCTGTTCGGGATGCTGAACCGGGAGGCGCTGACGACGACGACCACGCAGTTGTCCAACCTGGCCGATACCATCGTCGACCGGACGCTGCGAATCGCCGCGCAGGAAGCGGCCGCGAAGCAGGGTCCGCTCCCCGGACGGTTCGCGGTCATCGGCATGGGCAAGCTCGGGGGCGGCGACCTCAACTACAGCTCCGACATCGATCTCATCTACGTCTACGACGCTTCCGCCGAGGAGGCCGGGGCGGCCCACGGACGCTACCAGAAGCTCGGGCGGCGCCTCACCGGGCTGCTGTCCGACCACACCGGCGAGGGCTATCTCTACCGCGTCGACATGCGGCTGCGGCCGATGGGCGGGGGCGGCGCGCTCGTCTACTCGCTGAAGCAGTCGGCGCAGTACTACGAGAGCCTCGGGGAGACGTTCGAGCGGTTCGCGATGCTCAAGGCGCGGCCGATCGCCGGCGACCTGGAGCTCGGCCGGCGGTTCGTCGACATGGTCACGCCGTTCGTCTACCGCAAGTACCTCGATCACGCCGCCATCGAGGAGCTCGCCCGCTACAAGGCCAGGGCGGACCGCGCGCATGCGCGTCACGGCGACCTCGACCTCAACATCAAGGAAGGCCGCGGCGGCATCCGCGAGGTCGAGCTGTTCGCGCAGGTGTTCCAGTTGATCTACGGCGGCGACCAGCCGGCGCTGCGGACCGGCCACACGCTGACCGCCCTCGATCAGCTCGGCGCCCACGAGTTCATCGAGCCGGAAGTGCAGGCGGATCTCGCTACCGCCTACATCTTCCTCCGCAACATCGAGCACGGGCTGCAGGCGGCGGAGGGACAGCAGACCCACAGCCTCTCGGCCAGCGCGCGCGGTCTGCGGGCGCTGGCGCGGCGGCTCGGGTTCGACGAGATCGAGACGCTCACCGGCGTGCTCGACCGCCACCGCGATCGCGTGCACGCGGTCTACGCCAACCTGTTCCACGACGAATCCGGCGAGGAAGGGCTGGCCGGGCGAGGGCTGTTCCGCCTGCTGGCGGGCGAGATCGACGATGACGAGGGGCGCGCGCGGCTGGCGGAGGCGGGCGTCGACAACCCGGACGGGGCGCTGCAGGCGATCCGAGCGCTCGATGCGGCGCCGGCGCAGGGCCGGTCGTCCTCTCGCAACCTGCTGGCGAACCTGCTGGCGTCGATTCTCTCGAGCGAGACGCCGTTGTCGGCGCCGGGACAGGTTCTGATCCGCCTCGAGAAGGTCGTCGCCCGGGGAGGAGCGCCGGCCGCGCTGTATCGCACGCTGCTCGAGGACGACGAGTTGCGCCGCCGGCTGCTGATCGGCCTCGACGCGGGCGAGCTGTTCGCCGCTCGGCTCGCGGCGTACCCGGAGCTCCTCGACTTCCTGCCCGCGGTGAACCTGGACCCGGATGCGTTTCGAACGGCGGTGATTGCGGCCTTCGACGAAGTCGTCGCGGACGGTCCCGATCTGCCGTCCCGCTTCGATCCCTTCCGCCGCATCAAGGCGATAGAAGAGTTCAAGGTGCTCGCCGAGTGGCTGACCGGCCGCCGCCTCCCGCCGCTGAACGACAAGCTGTCGCTCGTCGCCGACTGCGCCATCGAGGCCGCCGCGCGCGCGGTGGCGCGCGACCACCCGCCCGCGCCGGACGCGTCGGACCCGGACACCGGCTGGACCGTCTTCGCCCTCGGCAAGCTCGGCAGCCGCGAGCTGACCGTGCACTCCGACCTCGATCTGGTCTTCGTCTACGCCGGCGAGACCACCGATTCCGCCCGCTTCCAGGGCCACCAGAGGTTCGTGCGGGCCATCTACGACCTGCTCTCCAAGCGGACGGCGGCCGGAGCGGCGTACGAGATCGACACCCGGCTGCGCCCCGAGGGCAAGATGGGCGCACTGGCTATTCCCTTCCCGGCGTTCCGGCGCTACCTCCGCGAACGGGCGGAGATCTGGGAGCGGATGGCCTGGACCCGCTGCCGGCACGTCGGCGGCGATGCGGGGCTGGCCGCGCAGGTTCGCGAGACGGTCGACGACTTCGTCTACGGCCAGTGGTCGTCGGAGATCCCCGGCTACGCCCGCCACGTCCGCTCACGCATCGAGCGCGAGCTGGCCCGCGAGGCGGCCGGCGATCACCTGGACCTGAAGCGGGGGCGCGGCGGCCTGGCCGACATCGACTTCCTGCTGCAGGTGCTGCAGATCCGGGAGGGATCGGAGCGCCAGGCGTTCCGCGTCGCGGGTACCCGGTGGCTCCTCGAGACGCTGCCCGAAACGGACTTCCTGCGCCCGGCGGAAGCAGACACACTGCGCATCGCCTATTGGTTCCTCCGCGAACTGGAAACGGTGCTCCGCATCCACACCGATACCGGCGGCGGCGCAATCTCCACGGACGCGGCGGAACTGGAACCGCTGGCGCGGCGGCTGCGGGAGCCGATGCCGGGTGCGGATCTGCTGGCCCGGTACCGCGAGGTCACCGGGCAGGTGCGGACCATCTATGAAGCCGGGATGGACCGGCTGGAGCGGGGCTCAGCGTAGATCCCACAAGGGGTCGTCGGGCGTCGAGCACGCAAACGGTCGCTGTTCCAGGTTCGCGTTCGACGTGAACCGACGCCACCTCTACTGGTGCCCCAGCACCGGATGCGGCACGTACGGCTCCTCCAGCCGGCGACACTCCTCGTCGTCGAGCGTGACGTCGAGGGCCGCGACGGCGTCGTCGAGCTGCTCGATTTTCGTCACCCCGACGATCGGCGCCGTCACTCCCGGCTGGCGGAGGACCCAGGCCAGGGCTACCTGCGCCGGGGTCACCCCGCGCGCTCGGGCGATCTCGACGACCCGATCGACGACGCGGAAGTCGGAATCGGCGTAGTAGAGCGACTGCGCGTACTCGTCGGTCTGCGCCCGCAGGGTCTCGCCACCCTTCTTCCTGTCGGGGCCGGCGGCTCGGTCCCGGTTGCCGGCCAGGAACCCGCGCGCCAGCGGGCTCCACGGAATGATGCCGATCCCCTCGGCTCGGCACAGGGGCAGCATCTCGCGCTCTTCCTCGCGGTAGACGAGGTTGTAGTGGTTCTGCATCGACACGAATCGCGCCCACCCGCGGCGCTCGGACACCTGGAGCATCTGCGCGAACTGCCACGCGTACATGCTGGATGCACCGATGTAGCGCGCCTTGCCGGCGCGGACGATGTCGTTCAGCGCCTCGAGGGTCTCCTCGATCGGCGTGTGCGGATCGAAGCGGTGGATCTGGTAGAGATCGACGTAGTCGGTCCCGAGCCGCCGGAGCGAGGCGTCGATGGCGTCGAACAGGTGCTTGCGGGAGAGACCGCGGTCGTTGGGGCCATCGCCCATCGGAAAGAACGCCTTGGTGGCGATCACCACCTGGTCACGGCTGGTGAAGTCGTCGAGCGCGCGGCCGACGATCTCCTCGCTGACGCCGCGCGAGTACATGTCCGCCGTGTCGAAGAAGTTGATCCCGGCCTCGAGCGCGTGCCGGATGAACGGGCGGCCGGCGTCCTCGGGCAGGATCCAGGGACGCCATTCGGTCGACCCGAAGGTCATCGTGCCCAGGCAGAGGCGTGAGACGCGCAGGCCGGTGCGGCCGAGATTTACGTATTCCATGGGTGCTTCGAGCCGTCGCTTGGGCTACTTGAGGACCTGGCGGCAGAGGCTCCGCGCCCACGCCACAGAAGCCACGCGCACGGCGCCAGGCAGGCACGAGGCCCGGGCGAACTCGCCACCCGCCATCGATCCGCACGACATGCGGGACGGCGCGGGATTCCCGCCGGCTTCAGGGCGTCGCGCGGCCTCAGGGGACCGTGTGATAGTGGCCGTGCACCGGATCCCACACCTGCCGCGAACCGGATCCGCCGTCGGCGGTGAAGGTGTAGACGAGAACTCCCGCAATCGCCACGAGAACCGCGATGAGCGCGTAGGTGCCGAACCTGGACCCGCCGTCCTGCTTCAGGGCACAGCACTGCTTGTACTTGCGCCCGCTGCCGCACGGACAGGGATCGTTCCGACCTGCCTTGGCTGCTGCCATTTCTCGACTCCGCAGCCAGTATACTGCCGGACGGCCCGGGGCGAAACCGACCCGGTTCAGCCGTAGCGGCGCCGCGCCGCAGCCGTCCGGAAGCGTCGCGACGGGCCGGCACTTCTGGGGAGAACGGCGGGCCCCGGCGCCGGTCGTGAATGCTGCGTGACACGGGGCCACATCGACGAGCACAACGATGACCGCTTCCGATCCCATGCGCCTCAACGACGCGCACTGCCATTTCTTCTCGGCAGGGTTCTTTGCCGCGCTGGCCCAGGATCCGGCGGCCCCGCGGGTGGCGGACCCGGCCGTCGATCTACCGGCCGCGTTGGGCTGGGAAGCGCCGGGAGAGCCCCCGCAACTGGCGGACCGCTGGGTGGCCGAGCTCGACCGCCACGGCGTGGGACGCGCGGCCATCATGGCCAGCGTCCCCGGCGACGAGGCGTCCGTCGCCGCCGCGGTGGCACGGCATCCGTCCCGCTTCGCCGGCCTGTTCATGGTGAATCCGACGGCGCCGGACGCCGACGAGCGCGTCCGGCGGAGCTTCGGCGAGCACGGGCTGCGCTGCGCCTGCCTCTTCCCGGCGATGCATCATTTCGCCCTCGACGACGAGTGCGTCGAGGCGGTCTTTCGCGCGGCGGCCGACCACGGATGCGCCGTCTTCGTCCACTGCGGGGCGCTGTCCGTCGGCGTCCGCCGCAAGCTCGGCCTGGCTTCCCGCTTCGACGTCCGGCTCGGCGACCCCCTCGCGGTCGTGCCGGTCGCGTCCGCCTTTCCCGGCGTTCCGGTGATCATTCCGCACTTCGGCGCCGGCTTCCTCCGGGAAACGCTGATGGCGGCCGACCTCGCGGCGAACATCCACGTCGACACCTCCAGCTCGAACGGGTGGACGAAGCACACGCCGGGACTGAGCCTGGCCGACGTGTTCCGGCAGGCGCTGGCCGTCCTGGGCCCCGAGCGCATCCTGTTCGGCTCGGATTCGTCGTTCTTTCCGCGGGGGTGGCAGCGGCCGATCCACGAGACGCAGTGCGCCGCGCTGGACGCGATCGGCCTGGATGCGGAAGGGCGCGCGGCGGTTTTCGCGGACAACTTCGAACGCGTGTTCGGAGCCGCGGGGACTCCGTCGCCGCCAACCGATTGACGCGCCCGCATGGCATCCCCGGCTACGGAATCAGCAACAGCTTCCCGATGTGGACGCTCGACTCCATGACGCGGTGGGCCTCCGCCGCGTCGGCCAACGGATACGTGGCGTGGACGATCGGCCGCAGCGCGCCGGTCGCGAACCGCGGCCAGACGCGGTCGCGCAGCGACGCGAGAATCCCCGCCTTCTCCTCCACCGCCCGCGCCCGCAGCGTCGCCCCGGTCACGGTCAGGCGCCGCGACATCAGCCGCGCGAGGTCGAGCTCGGCCGCCGCACCTTCCATCAGGGCGATGATCACCAGCCGGCCCTCGATGGCGAGGCTGGCGACGTTGCGCTGCAGGTAGGCGCCGCCGACCATGTCGAGGATGAGATCGACGCCGCGGCCGCCGGTCGCCTCGCGCAGCACCTCCACGAAGTCGTCCGCGCGGTAGTCGATGGCCCGCTCGGCGCCGAGCGCCACGCAAGCCGCGCACTTGGCCGGCGTCCCGGCGGTGGCGAAGATGCGCGCCCCGAACAGCCGCGCGAGCTGGATGGCCACGGTGCCGATGCCGCTCGAGCCGCCGTGCACGAGCAGCGATTCGCCTTCCTGCAGCCGGCCGCGGTCGATGACGTTGGTCCAGACGGTGGCGTACGCCTCCGGCAGCGCCGCGGCATCGATCCGCGACACCGGCGCCGGGATCGGCAGGCACTGCGGCGCCGGCGCCACGCAGTACTCGGCATACCCGCCGCCGGTGAGCAGCGCACACACGTCGTCGCCCGCTGCCGGATGCGACACGCCGTCTCCGACCGCCGCGACCGTGCCGGACACTTCCAGCCCCAGGACGTCGGACGCGCCCGGCGGCGGCGGGTAGTTGCCCTTGCGCTGCATGGTGTCGGCCCGGTTGACGCCGGCCGCCGCCACCCGTATCAACACGTCGCCCGCACCCGGAACCGGCACCGGCCGGGTCCCGATCCGCAACGCCTCGGGGGGACCGGACTCGGTGATCTCGACGACGCGCATGGTTTCGGGAATCGCCATCTGCAATGCTCCTCGATATGCCGACGCGGCACGGTGCCGGACGGCGCTCGGCCTCCCCACGGCGTCCATCGCACCATCCCACCTGGACATGCCGACGCGGCGCGGTCGGGCGACGCCGCGGGTGGGCCGGGCGGACCCGGCGCGCGAGTATAATTCGTGTCGCATGTACCGGGTCCCGCCGCGTCGTGCGTCCGATTCGCAGAGCCGCCGAACATGGCCGTGACCATCAAGCGAGTCCTGCTGTGGCAGACGGAGATCCAGGACAAGCCGGGCGCCCTCAGCGCGGTGCTGGAGCCGCTGGCGCAGGCCGGTCTCGATCTCCACGCGGTGATGAACCGATGCATACCCGGCCGGCGCGGGCGGGCCACGGTGGAGATCCTGCCCCGATCCGGCCGGCGCGCGTCGGTGCTGGCGCGCGCGGCGGGTTTCAGCCGGTCTCGCACCGAGGCCCTGCTCGTCGAGGGGATCAATCGGCCCGGCCTCGCCTACGCGGTGGCCAACAGCATTGCGTGGGCCGGCATCAGCCTGCGGTTTCTCTCGGCGCAGAGCGCCGGCGAGCACTATTCCGCGCTCCTCGGATTCCGGACGCCGGCGGAGCGCCGGAAGGGCGAGTCGCTGATTCGGAAAGTGGCCGCCGACGCGGACGAGGCGGGGTCCGGGGAAGCGGCCCGGCAATGAGCGTGCGGATTGTCCTGGTCGGCTACGGCCGGATGGGCAAGGCCATAGACGCCTTGAGCGCCGGCCACGGCTGCGAGGTGGTCGAGCGTCTCGACGTCCACAACAACCTGCGCGGCGAGGGCATCGATTCGCCCTCGCTGCCGGACGCCGACGTGGCGATCGAGTTCTCCCTGGCCGACTCGGTCGCCTCGAACATGAAGAAGCTGGCAGCCCGCGGCATCAACGTCGTCGTCGGCACCACCGGCTGGGAGGCGGACGAAGCGGAGGTCCGACAGGTCGCCCAGGAAGCCGGGATCGGCGTCGTGCACGCGGCCAACTTCTCGCTCGGGGTCAACCTCTTCCAGGCCGTCGTCGAGCGGAGCGCGGCGCTGTTCGGGCGCTACGACGACTTCGGAAGCTGGATCCACGAGGGACATCACGCGGCCAAGCAGGATGCTCCGTCCGGCACGGCCCTGGCGCTCCGGAACGCGATGCAGGAGGCGGGATACGCACGGAATATCGACGTCTCGTCCACGCGGGCCGGCAGGATGCCCGGCATGCACACCGTCGGGTACGACGGTCCGTTCGACACGATCACCCTCACCCACACGGCCCGCGACCGGGCGACGTTCGCGCGGGGCGCACTCGAAGCGGCGCGCTGGGTGTGCGGCAGGCGCGGTTGGTTCTCGATGCGCGACGTGCTCGGCATCGACTGATTAGCGGGGGACGCCATGCAGACACGCTGGGCGGGATGCGGCACGGCCCTCGTCACGCCGTTCACGGCGAGCGGCGACGTGGACCTGGCGGCGGTCAGGCGGCTGGCGCGGCGGCAGGTCGACGGCGGCGTGCACTTCCTGGTTCCCTGCGGGACCACGGGCGAAAGCCCCACCCTGTCGCACGCCGAGAAGCTGCGTGTCGTGGAGCTCGTCGTCGACGAGGTGAACGGCGCCGTCCCGGTGCTGGCGGGAGCCGGCGGCTACGACACGCGGGCCACGATCGGCCTCGTGCGCGACCTGGCGAGCATCGGCGCGAGCGGCATACTCTCCGTTACGCCCTACTACAACAAGCCCACCCCGGAAGGGCTCTACCGGCACTACGGCGCCATCGCCGACAGCACCGAGCTGCCGATCGTGCTGTACAACGTGCCGGGCCGGACCGCCTGCAACATCGCGCCGGCCACGCTTCTCCGGCTCGCGGAGATCCCCAACGTGGTCGGCGTCAAGGAAGCCTCCGGCGACCTCGGGCAGATAGGCGAAATCTGCCGCGCCGTGCCCGACGACTTCTGCGTCCTTTCGGGAGACGACGCGTTCACGCTGGCGGTCATGGCGCTCGGCGGCACGGGAGTGATCTCCGTGATTTCGAACGAGGCGCCCGGCGAGATGGCGGCGCTCGTCGACCAGGCCGCGGCGGGCGACTTCGCGGCCGCCCGCGCCACCCACACGCGGCTGCTGCCGCTGATGCAGGTGAACTTCATCGAGTCGAACCCGATCCCGGTCAAGGCCGCGCTGGCCGAGCTGGGGCTGCTCGACCTGCACTACCGCCTGCCGCTGTGCCCGCCGGCGCCGGCGGCCCGGGCGCGGATCGCCGAGGTGCTGGCCGCAACCGGGCTATCCAGGGCCGATGGCGCCCCGGCGCGGCAGCCCTCGCTGGCCGGCACATGAAGACCGGAGATACCGCGCCGGCACGCTCGAGGGCCGGACGCATCCGGCGCGCCGGCCCAGGCTCCTGGAGTTGAACCGCGACATGGAACTCGCCGAACGGATACAACAGCTCTACGCCCGGGCGGCCGAGGCCGACCGGGACGAGGCGCGCGCCGCGTTCGCAGAGCTCCGCACGGAGCTCGCCGCGGGCCGCGTCCGCGCCGCCGAGCCCGACCCGTCGTCGCCGACCGGCTGGCGCGTCAACGCCTGGGTCAAGCAGGGCATCCTGGTCGGGTTCCGCTGCGGCGACGTCGTGGCGTTCGATTCCCCCAGCGCCGACTCGCCGTACCTGGACAAGGACACGCTGCCGCTCCGGCCGCTCTCGACGGCATCCAACGTGCGGCTCGTGCCGGGCGGCTCGTCGGTGCGCGACGGAGCCTGTCTCGGCCGCGGCGTCATCTGCATGCCGCCGATGTACATCAACATCGGGGCCTGGGTCGGCGACGGCAGCCTGATCGACTCGCACGCGCTCGTCGGGTCCTGCGCCCAGGTCGGCAGCGGCGTCCACGTCAGCGCCGGGGCGCAGATCGGCGGCGTGCTCGAGCCGGTCGGCGCCCTGCCGGTGATCGTGGAGGACGACGCGCTGGTCGGCGGCAACACCGGCCTCTACGAGGGCGCCGTGGTCAAGCGCCGGGCCGTCATCGGAGCCGGCACGGTGCTGACCGGGTCGACCCCGATCTACGATCTGCCGCGGGGACGGATCGTCAAGCCCGCGGCGGGCGAGCCGACGGTGGTCCCGGAGGGCGCGGTCGTCGTGCCCGGGGCGCGCGCCGTCACCAGCGGCGCGGGACCGGACTGGGGGCTGTCGCTCGCCACGCCGGTCATCGTCAAGTACCGCGACGACCGCACGGACACGCGCACGGAGCTCGAAGCATGGATCCGCTAGCCGCCCCGCTCGTCGACCTCGCACGCAACCTCATCGACATCGAGTCCACCAGCGGCGGCGAAGCCGCGGTGACGACCTGGCTGGCGCGCTGCCTGCGCGAGCGGGGCTACCAGGTCACCGAGCAGCCGGTGGTCGACGACCGGGTCAACGTCATCGCCACCGTCGGCGCCACCGAGCCCGAGATCGTCTACTCGACCCACATCGACTGCGTCCCGCCCTTCTTTCCGAGCCGGATCGAGGGCAACACGCTGTACGGCCGGGGCGCCTGCGACGCCAAGGGAATCCTGGCCGCCCAGATCATGGCCCTCGACCGGCTCCGCGAGTCGGGCGAGACCCGCGTCGGCCTGCTCGTCGTGGTGGGCGAGGAGAACGGCAGCCACGGCGCCCGCGCCGCCAACCGGCTCTCGAACCGCTCCCGGTACCTGATCAACGGCGAGCCGACCGACAACCGGCTCGGCGCCGCCACCAAGGGCGCTTACCGCGTCCGGCTGTCGGCCACCGGACGCGCGGTTCATTCCGCGTACCCCGAGCTCGGCGACTCGGCGGTCGAGAAGCTCCTCGACGCCCTGGTCGCGCTGCGCGATCTCGACCTGCCGGTGGACCCGGTGCTGGGCGCCACCACGTACACGGTCGGGGTGCTGTCCGGCGGCGTGGCCCCCAACGTGGTGCCCCCGGTGGCCGAGGCCGACGTGAATTTCCGCACCGTCGAGCCGGCGGCGCGCGTGCGCGAGCGGCTCGATGCGTCGATGCCCGGCACGGTGTCCGTCGACGACGTCATGATCGTCCCGCCGGTCCGACTGACGACCCTGCCCGGTTTCGAGACCGCTCCCTTCTCGTTCACCACCGACATCCCGTTCCTCACGTCGTGGGGCAAGCCGTTGCTGGTCGGCCCCGGCTCGATCCACGTGGCGCACACGGCGGAAGAGCACGTGAAGCTCGACGAGCTGGCGCAGGCGGTCGACCTGTACGAGAAGCTGGCGCGGGATCTGCTGGCCGCCGAGAGCTGAACTCGAGGCCGGCTTCCAGCAGCCGCGAGAATCATCGCCGGCGTGACCCAAGGCGGCCATTCCATCGACCCGGCATAGCGTGTGCATTTACCGCCGCACCACCTCCGCGTCGACGACTCCACCCCCGTCGCCACCTCCAAGGCGACCGGCGACAGGTTACGATCTCACGAACCAGATTCGGCCGAAGTTCCGACGACTCGCCATGCCGGACCACCCGTACCCCGCCGGCCACCCGGAAACGCCTCGAACGATTCCTGTGGTCGGGTATCGAGGGGTTTGCCGACTACGAGGTGGTCGAGTGCTGCTGCCCCGGCGATTCCGCAGCAACGTCAAGCCGCTGGCCAAGGCCCTGACGTGGAGGTGTGAACCGTGCTGACCCTCGATGCCGCGGAGCAAGCCTGGCTGGACGTATACCGGGACGCGCTCGAGGCCCGCCATCCCGGCGCGGTCGTACGCATGGTGATCTACGGATCCAAGGCGCGCGGCGACGCCGGCGAGGACAGCGACCTCGACGTACTCCTCGTGGTCAAGGATGGCGCTGGCTGCCTCAAGCGTCCATTGCGGGAGATCGGATACGAGCTGGCGGCGACGTCCGATGCCGTGCCGTCGATTCTCGCCTACACGCAGGAAGAATGGGAAGATCGGAAGAGACGCGGCTTTCCCTTTCCGAAAGCAGTGGAGCACGATGGGGTGTCGGTCCTGTGAATCGCGACGTCGTGCTGGCCGAGTGGCGCCGGTCCAAGCAATCACTGCGGGCGGCCGATCTTCTGTCGCGGGAAGACTATCCCGAGGACGCCGTATCCCGAGCATACTATGCGATTCTGCACGCTGCGAAGGCGGCGTTGCTGACGCACGACGTACAGACGGCGAGTCATCCCGGCGTCAGGCGGATGTTCGGGAGATACCTGGTTCGTGCAGGGCGTATCGAAGCGTCATGGGCAAAGTACCTGGCGGGAAGTTCCGACGATCGTCTGGCGGCTGACTACGACGCCGGAATCTCCTTCAGTACCGAGGAATCCCGGGTCGAATGGCAGCGGGCGCGGGACTTCGTCGAACGCATCCGGCAGTATCTGTTGGCGAACGGCTTGAGCGAGCAGGAGCTCGACGAGGAGCACGACAATGGCTGAGGCGGCAAGGATGGCTGTCGCCGCTATCGCCGAACCACCTCCGCGTCGACGATCTCCACCCGGTCGACCGGCGTCTCCCCATCCGTCGGCACCGCCTCGATTCGGTCGACCACGTCCAGCCCCTCTACGACGACCCCGAACACCGTGTAGACCCTGTCGAGGGCCGGGGCGGCGGCGGTTACGATGAAGAACGAGGTCGACGCGCTCGCCGGATCGTCGAGGCGCGCCATCGACACGATGCCCCGCACGTGCCGCGTGTCGTTGAACTCCGGCTGCATGTTCTGCACGAAACGCTGCTGGCGATCGGTGAGCGGCTCGCGGCGGGTCGGCAGGTGGCCGCTCTGGATGACGAAGCCGGGCACGACCCGGTGGAAGGCGATGCCGTCGTAGACGCCGGAGTCGACCAGCCGCAGGAAGTTGCGGACGTGGTTCGGGGCGCGGTCCGGGTACATGTCGATCGCAATGCGGCCGTGGGTGGTGTTCAGGACGGCCCGGAAGGCGGCGAGCTCGGCGTCCGCCTCCGTGGTGAACGGAGGAATCTCGGGCGGCGGCTTGTCGCGGATCGTCACCCGCTGCACCACGACCCGCTCGGCGGCGCGGCCTTGGGCGTCGACCGGCGTCTGCGAAATCCGGGTGACGACATCCATGCCGTCGGCCACCTGGCCCCAGATGGTGTGCAGGCCGTCGAGCCCCGGCTGATCGACGACGCAGATGAAGAACTGCGAGCCGCCGGTGTCCGGCTGTCCGGGCACCAGCACCGCCGAGACCGTGCCCCGCAGGTGCCGGGCATCGCTGAACTCGGCCCCGACCAGGCCGAGACCGCCCTGGTCGTACTCCGCGGCGCGTTCCGGATCGGCCGTCAGCGGGTCGCCGCCCTGGACGATGCCGTTGGCCACCATGCGGTGGAACGTCGTCCCGTCGAAGTGTCCCTCCCCGGCGAGCTGCATGATCAGGCCCACGTGATTGGGGGCGAGATCCGGCCGCAGATCGATGGCGATCGGGCCGAGATCGGTCTCGAAGACCGCCTGCTTGCCGCTCATCTCCTCGAGCGAGAGCGGGGTGACGAACGGTTCGCCGGCCTGCCGGGCCAGGACCGGAGCCGCGGCCAGCGACGCCAGCACCGGGACCGCCGCCAGCCAGGCGAGTCGGTGGAGCCCGCGGCAAGTACCCCGCCGCATTCGAAGCCACGCATCGGTCTTCATCTGCACACCTCGCGCTGTTTCCATCTGCACATGTCGCCCCTGATCTAATAGCATGATCGGATGGCGCTGCTGAACGAACCCGAGCCACCGCCCCGCCCGTCGCGCCGGGGATGGCTGTACGTCCTTGTCGTGCTCGCCCTGGCCGCCGGCGCGGGTTACTACCTGTACGTGTCGGGGCTCCTGACGCCGGCCGAGGAGGATGCCGAGCGGCGCGCCGCCGTCGAAGCGCCGGCCCCGGTCCGTCCGAGGCCCGCCGCG
Source organism: Vicinamibacterales bacterium (assembly GCA_965204175.1). Lineage (GTDB taxonomy): Bacteria > Acidobacteriota > Vicinamibacteria > Vicinamibacterales > UBA8438 > WTFV01. The sequence continues at coordinate 6,741,403 of OZ241978.1, read as the reverse complement.
CCGGCCGCGACGGAACCCGAACCGGCCGAAACGCTTGCTCCCGCGCCGGAACCCGAGCCCGAACCGGAACCCGAGCCCGAGCCGGAACCGGCCGCGGCGCCCCCGCCCGCGATCGTGCTGCGCGTGACCAGCGACGTGGACGGAGCCGAGGTGTTCATCGACCGCCGCTACGCCGGCACGACGCCGTTCGAGTCGTACGACGTCGAGCCCGGGCGCCATCGCATCAACGTCTCGGCCCCCGGCTACGAGGGCCATGCCGAGGACGTGGAGATCGGCGGCGAGCTGACGACCGTCGACGTGCGCTTCCGGCAGGTCCGGCTGGACCAGCGCATCCCCGTCGTCCACAAGCACCGTTTCGGCGACTGCGAGGGGCACCTCGTGGCCACGACGGCCGGCATCGTCTACGAGACCGACGACGACGATGCGTTCCAGGTGGGCCTGAACGGGCTGGAGGAGTTCGCGGTCGACTACATGGCGCACAACCTGCGGCTCAAGGTGCGGGGCGGACGGACCTACAACTTCACCGACGGCGGGGAGAACGCGGACGCCCTGTTCGTGTTCCACCGGGCGGTCGAGGACGCCAGGGAACGCCTCGCCCGCGGCGAGCCGCCGGCGGCTCCATGACCCCGCAGTCGCCTACCCGGTGTCCCTGGGCCGCGTCGGACCCGCTCTACGTCGCGTATCACGACGAGGAGTGGGGCGTGCCGCTGCACGATGACCGCCGCCTCTTCGAGATGCTGGTGCTGGAAGGGGCCCAGGCCGGGCTGAGCTGGCTGACGATCCTCCGCCGGCGGGAAGGGTATCGCCGCGCCTTCGACCGGTTCGATCCGCAGAAGGTGGCCCGCTACGGCCCGCCCGACGTGGAGCGCCTGCTGGCCGACGGCGGGATCATCCGCAACCGGCTGAAGATCGAGTCGGCCATCAACAACGCCAGCGCGTTCCTCGCCGTGCGGGAGGAGTTCGGCAGCTTCGACAGCTACATCTGGCGGTTCGTCGACGGCCGGCCGATCCAGAACGCCTGGACGAGGCTGGACGAGGTGCCGGCGCAGACACCGGTCTCGAACGCAATGAGCAAGGACCTGCGGAAGCGCGGCTTCACCTTCGTCGGCCCGACCATCTGCTACGCCCACATGCAGGCGACGGGCATGGTCAACGACCACCTGATCGGCTGCTTTCGCCACCGGGACGTGCGCCTCCTCGCGGAGTGACAGCCCGGAGGCGCTGCAGGGCGATCGCGGCGGCGTTGGCCACGTTCAACGAATCGACGGCCGGTGCGATCTCGATCCGGACGCGCTCGTCGCACAGGTCGAGCGCGGCCCGGCTGACACCGTGCCCTTCGTTGCCCAGCAGGAGCGCAACGCCGGCGCCGGCGCCGCGGCTCACGAACGCCTCGATGTCGACCGCGGGCTCCAGCGGGGTGAGCGCCACGACGCGCGCCCCGGCTTCCCGGATCCGCTCCAGCACGCCCGGCCACTCGTCCGCCAACCGAAACGGAAGCTGCAGGGTCGTCCCCATCGACGTGCGAATCGCCTTGCGATAGAGGGGATCCGCGCAGGCCGGCGAGAGTATCACGCCGGCCGCACCGAAGGCCGCGGCGTTGCGGAAGATCGAGCCGACGTTGTCCGGGTCGGACACCCCGTCGAGGACCACGAGCGGGCGGCCCGGCTCCGCCGGCGGGAGCTCGGCGACACCCTCCTCGGCCTCGGGGCGTTCGCCGAGTCCCAGGCAGCCGCGGTGAAAGCGGAAACCGGTGACGAGCCGCAACTGGGAGGAATCGGTGAGGTAGACGTCGACCTCGCGGTCGTCCCGTCCGGCGGTCAGCGACGCCTCCAACCCTTCGAGGGCGCTCTCGATGACCAGGAGCGCTCGCGTGCGGAAACGCGACCCCAGCAGGCGCTGCACCGCCAGGCGTCCTTCGGCGACGAAGAGCCCGCGGCCGCGCATCAGCGCGGGGTCGGAGACGTTGCGGAAATCGGCCAGGCGGGGATCGTCGACGGACGCAATGCGAATGGGGTTGATGGACACCGCTCGCCCGGAAATCGTCGCCTTTACGGCTCCGCTTTCCGCCCAACCAACCCTCGCCAGCAGTCTGCTCCGTTCCACGGCGCAGACTGCTAGGCGGAGCGGACCACCTGCCGCCGGCTGCGGTGCCGGTCGAGCACCTCCAGGCCGATCTGCTTGCTCAGGTAGACCTTCGATTCCCGGTTGTCCTCTGCATCCGGCTCGTACTTGACCACGTTGAACTCCAGGTGGTCCAGCGTGCTCCGCATGCGGTAGAAGCAGTTCTTCGTCTTGACGACGATCTCGCTGAACCCGTTGTCGTGGGCCCACGCCTCCTGCTCCTCGGTCAGCGCCCGAAAGAAGCCCTGCCCGCGCCAGTCGCGCCGCGTGCCGCCGATCCAACTGTAGAGCACCTTGCGGTCCTCGAACCCGACCGACGGCCGCAGCCGCTCGACCAGGTCGGCCAGCTTCGGCTCGGTCTCGTGCATCCGCAACTCGTGCGAGACCTTGTAGGCGACCGGCACCACCGTCGACGGGTCGTCGGGCAACGGCGCCTCCGCCATCAGGATCTGGTGGTCGCGCTCGTCCAGCCGGCGCATCACCTCCGTCGCCGTCTTCTTGCGCGGAAATTCGCCGAAATACTCCTCGATGTACTCGATTTCCAGGGCGCCCTGCTGCAACCCGTACTGGCGGATCTGATACTCCATGCCGATAGCGCGAGCATCATACACTGCGCGTATGCCGGAGCTTCCGGACGTCGAGGTCTACGTCGAGTGCCTCGCGGCACGGGTCGTCGACCAGCGGGTCGAGCGGATCCGGCTGCTCCGTCCGTTCGTGCTCCGCTCCGTCGACCCGCCGCTCCACAATGCGGAGGGACGGACCGTTCGCGCCGTCGAACGCCTCGGCAAGCGCATCGTCATCGGCCTGTCCGGCGACCTCTTCCTCGTCCTGCACCTGATGATCGCCGGGCGCCTCCGGTGGCGCGATCGCGGAACCCGAATCCCGCAGAAGCTCGGCCTGGCGGCGTTCGACTTCCCGAGCGGCACGCTGCTGATGACGGAAGCCGGCTCGATCAAGCGCGCCGCCCTGTTCCTGGTCGACGGACGCGACGGCTTGCGGGAGCACGACCGCGGCGGCATCGAGGTGCTCGCCTCCGATCTGTCCGCCTTCCGGGAGGCGCTGCTGCGCGAGAACCACACGCTCAAGCGGAGCCTCACCGACCCGCGCCTCTTCTCGGGCATCGGCAACGCCTACTCCGACGAGATCCTGCACGCCGCCGGCCTGTCGCCGCTCAAGCTCACCGGCCGCATGACCGAGGCCGAAATCGGCCGACTCCATGACGCGGCGCAGACCACGCTGCGGACGTGGACCGACCGGCTGCGGGAGGAGACCGGCGACCGGTTCCCGGAGCAGGTGACCGCGTTCCATCCCGCCATGGCCGTCCACGGCCGCTACGGCAAGCCGTGCCCCGCGTGCGGCTCGCCCGTCCAGCGCATCGTCTACGCCAGCAACGAGTCGAACTACTGCCCCGCGTGCCAGACCGGCGGGAAGCTGCTCGCCGACCGCGCGATGTCGCGCCTGCTCAGGAGCGACTGGCCGCGCTCGCTCGACGAGTGGGAGACGATAAAGGAGGAGCGCTCGGTGCCCCGAGTTGCAGATGCCCCGGCGCTGCACGGAGACGACATCGGTCAGTGAGCGCCGGCGCGGAACAGGGGCGCCGCTGCATCGAGGGCATCTCGGTCACCCACGAGGACCGCGGTATCCCCCGGGGCGTAGCGGAACGCGTCGTCGCGCCGGTAGATCGGCACGCCATTGCGGACCACTGCCACCTGAATCGCGGCGGTTCGCCGCCGCAGGTCGAGCGTCCGCGCGTTCTCGCCGATCGCCGGCGAGCCGGCCTCGACCTCAACCAGCTCCAGCGCGTCGTGGATGCCGAGATGCTGGAGCGCATCGAGGGTGAGATCGGGAGCCGCGGTGCCGCGGAGCAGCCCGTAGTGCTCGCTGCGCACCGCGTCCAGCTCGTGCGCGATGCGGCCGGCGGGAACCGCGTAGCCCTCGAGGGCGCGCTTGAACAGCTCCAGCGACGCCTCGAACTCCTCGACCACCACGGCGTCGGCGCCGAGCCGCGGAGCTCGTCGATGGCGCGCACGTAGCGGGTGCGGACAACGATACGCGCGGCGGGCGCCAGCTCGCGGGCCGCGGCCACGCCCCGGCGCTCCTCCATCGAAGAGGGGATGGCGAAGACGATGATCCGGGCGTGCGCGCTCGCGACGCGCTCCAGCAGGGCGTGCCGCGTGCCGTCGCCGTAGACGGCCGGCAGCCCGTCGGTACGGGCCTGGTGCACGAGCTCCAGGTTCTGATCGATGACGGCGCAACGAATCCCCGCCGCCCGCAGCATGCGCGCGAGGTACCGTCCCGCCAGGCCGTAGCCGATGACGACGGCATGATCGCGATAGCCGGCGGCGGCCGAATCGTCCTCGTGCTCCACGCGGCCGCCGGGCGCGCCCCGCGCCGCGCCGGCAAGCCGCGTCGCAACCGCCTCGGCCACGCCGCGGGCCGACCCGATGAGAAACGGCGTCGCCATCAGCGAGAGCGCGGCCACTGACAGGAAGGTCTGGTAGTCGTTGCCGGCGAACAGGCCCAGCGGCAGCCCGGCCGCGGCCAGCACGAACGAGAACTCCCCGACCTGGGCCAAGCCCAGGCCGCTCCGCAGAGCCGTGTCCAACGGTCGCCCGCGGAGCACGATGGCGCCGGTCGCGACGACGGTTTTCACGGCCACGATAAGCAGCGCCGCGCCCACGACGAGGAGCGGCCGCTGAACGAGCAGCGACACGTCGAGCAGCATCCCGATCGACGTGAAGAAGACGCCGCTGAACAGCACCCGGAAGGGGATGACGTCGGAGAGCGCCTGCTGGCCGTACTCCGACTCCGAGATGATCAGCCCGGCAAGAAACGCCCCGATGGCCAGCGAGAACCCGGCCGCCGCGCTCACCAGCGCCGTGCCGATGGCGAAGAACCCGACGCAGAGGGTGAAGAGATCGCGGTGCCGCTGGGCCACCACCCGGTCCAGCGTCCAGCGCACCGCGAGGCGCCCGCCGACCACCAGCGCAGCCATCGCGCCGAGGCTGAGCAGCAACTGCGTCCAGAACGCGGGCAGCCCCGGCCCGGCGCCGGACGCCGCGAGCAACGGCAGCAGCGCCATCAGCGGCACGATGCAGAGGTCCTGAAACAACAGGACCGACACCGTCTCCCGGCCGTGCGGCGTATCGAGCTCGCCCCGGTCCGCGTAGAGCTTCGTCACCGCCGCGGTCGACGACATCGCCGCCAGGGCGCCGTAGAAGAGGGCCTGGCCAATCGGCAGGTCCAGCGCCGTCCCGGCGGCGGCGGCCAGCGCCAGCATGCCGGCCACCTGCGCGCCGCCGGCCACGAGGACCGAGCGTCCCCAGCGCAGCACGTTGGAGAGCGACAGCTCGAGGCCGATCTCGAACAGCAGCAGTACGACGCCAATCTCGGACAGCGCCGCCACCGTTTCCGGATCCGGAATCAGGGCGGCGCCGGACGGACCGATGAGGACGCCCACGACCAGAAAGCCGACCAGCGGCGGCAGGTGGAACCGGTGCGCGAGGGCGACCACCGGCAGCGCCAGCCCGGCGATGATCGCCAGGTCGCGGAGGACCCCGAGGTCGTGCATCGGGTCAGCGTACCATTCTCACCGCGGGCTGTTGCCCTCTTTCCACCGACACCGGCCTACCCGTTCCCCGTCGCCCCACGGCACCGGTATACTACGCACTGTTACAGGACGACGATTGCCACCGGACGCCGGATTCCGCAGCACGTCGTCCTCAGGGAGGGACGCAGAAGATCCGTTCAGACACGAGCCAGCGTCGTCAACGATGCCTTACCGCGAGCCCCTACCAAACGGTTGTCCTCCCGATACAGCGGACGACATCGCATCTCCTCGGGACGTGTTCCGTCTCGTGCGCACCAACCCACCCACGGAGCAGGATTTTCGCTCTCAGCGGGCAGAACAGCCAACCCGACACTTCGCCGGCGTATCGGAATGCAGAGCCCGCGGCTTGTCCGTCTATGCCGACCGCACCGACTCCGAGAATGCTCTCAGGCTGCCCCGTCTTCGTGGCCGCTTCGTCTGTCGCCTTCGGCTGGACGAAGGCGCCGGCCGCATCCAACAGACGGGCGCACCCTCCCACCATACCTGGTGGCCACTTGCCGTTTTCGACATCCTGCCTCGGTGCCAAGTGGACAAGGCATGAAGACCATCCGCTGTACGTCGACTCTCTTCTACTACGACGGCCCCCAGGTCCTCGAGGCCCGTGACGCAATCGGCGGTCACTACCTCGTACTCATGCTGAACGCCGAACCCGAACGGGACCGCTGTCTGGCCGTCGGCGTTCCACCAGCCCGGTTGCGTGAATTCCGTATCGGCGCAGTCGAACTGCGGTCTCTGCTCCTTGACGCTGCACAGGACGAGTGGTTTCTTGCCACTCCAACAAATCTCAACGACCCTTTGGTTCTTAAGCCTCAAAGCACTTCTATCGCAGCGACCGATCTACTTCCCGATCATGGATTTCTTCTGCACAATCGCCCAGCGACAGACTTTGCACTCCAAGAAGCTCGAAGTCGCCAGAATTTGGTGCTGGAAATCTCCGTTGAGCCACCCGAATCCGTCTCCGAGGCCCGCATCCGCGTAGACACGTACACCCAATTACTCTACCATGTCCAGACCATCGCTAAACACGCTTGGCGAACCGCTTCTAGAGGGGCCAATGCCCGCCAACCCCAGGCCATAGATGCGACCGCCCCGCACCTAATGGACGTCGTGATTCCCGCGGCGCCCGGGTCCTTCCGGATTCTGCTTGAGGCCGCGACCAAGCCCGACATGTTCGGCCAAAGCCACCTCTCCCCTGCACTCCGGCGAATGGACATCCTCTTCGAACATGCGTCGAACCCCCAGGATACACTATCGACGCTTCGGGAACATCGTGGGCATCTTGCAGGCGCCTATCTTAGATTGCTGCGCTTCCTCGTACACCACAAAACCGGTATCCGCTACGCCTGGGCGGAACCTGCATCTTCAGAACCAAGTTGCCGTCAGGTTTTGCAGTCCGAAGCTGGTCCTTTAGTTGAGGTTCTCTCCGGTATATCTAATCTCAGCAGTGAACCCGTTACGCTTGTCGGAACATTTGAGAAATTCAATCGGAAGACCGGGACTTGGGGACTGTCCACAGAAGGTGGATTGCTTTCTGGTCAGATCGGCCCCGGCGGACCGAACCTCGACGGTTTGACGGTGAGAGGACGCTATACGTTTTCTTGCGTTGAAGAAATCGAGGAAATCCAAGGAACCGGTCGGGAAACCCGCACGCTTTATCTGAAAGATCATGAGCCAGCATGACTGCCCCCCATTTCTATTCGTTTACACTCTCGCGCGAGCCGACCGCCGCCGACATTTCCCATTGTGTCAAACGCATTCTTCGCGCTACGGCCACACCACACACTGAACTGAATCGTCCCGCGGCCGTCATGCCCCGACGACACCCACACTGCACTCTGAGCTTGACTAGGCCTCGCCCTTCCGGTCAAACCGCACCGCACGCGCTTCTTGTCGCCGGGCTTCTCTCTCCAAGTCCACATAGTTCCTCTGAGTCGCTGAGGGCTCATTACACGAAGTGCATGCGACGCTAACGATTTCCCCGTTCTCACCATAGATCAGCCGAATAACAATAACTCGTGGCGCCTTTGCCACCAAGCACCCGACTTCCCCATGGTAACGGACATCCTTCACTGACGGGCTAGCTCCCTGTTGGCAAAGCCACACATGCATAGGGGGCCGGCTGCCAAACAAGAATCGGCGCCTACGATGCCGACGAAGTGTCAACCTTAACTCCGCAAGCCATGCAGCAAGGTTCGTCCTGCTGCTGTCGTCCAAGTCGCGAATGTGGGAATCCACCTCAAGCCATCCCGTTGGCCGATGTTTATCCAGCGCCGCTAGGACGGCGGCCAACTCCCCCGGGAACGTCTGGCGTGGCGCCTCGTCGGTCTTCCATGTGTCTCCTTCAAAGTACTTGTCTACTATGTCGCAGAAGGCACCCAGGGTTACCTCGTCCACTTCGCGGAGACGATCTCTGACAAAAATATCCACACGGTTCTTTTGAATATACGCACCGAGGTGATCGATTTCGTCGAAGAGCATTACATTGGGAATGCCCGCGATCCGCTGTCTCACCTCGAGATAGTGAAGCAGCTCCCCAGTCTTCGGCAGAAATCGATTAAACACGAACAAATCGTCCACTGACAGAGATACAAAAGCGTACCTCCCCAGTAGTGGTTCAATTTGGGCCAGCTCCTTGGACATTGCGGAAAACGGCGTAAAGGCCTCGACAGTAAGCCCGATCGGCAGGATCCGCCGGTAATCGCGGTGCCGAAGACGGAAAGACTCCCTGTAATTGCCGTCGACCCGTCTATAGAGAGGAATCTCAGAATCGGAGGTCAGGTAATCGACAAAGCGTTTACACTGTGAGTACGCGTCCAAGATCAGTCGCCGAATTGTTCGCTCGTGACGATCGAAGTCGGTAGCCGGTGAGTGCATTGCCGCAACACCCGCTTTAGCTTCAATCACAATCAGGACATCATCTACAGTCACGATAAGATCGGTCTCGACCCATTGGCCAGTCTTAGGGCACTGGAAGTAGACCTCCGACAATGCGACCGCGCCACCAAGTTGCCGCTTGAGGATCTTTGGGAACGCGTTCTCCATGAGACTCTTCTGGCGTTGATTCCATTTCTCACGGTATGCGGGCAAACGATCTAGCAGCCCACGTTGAATCGCTCGGTACGCAGCATCGCGAATGAACTGGCCGTCAGTGGCATAGTACTCCCCATCAATCTTGATGCCTGGCCTTATCCGAGCTGGAAGCGTGCGCATTGGGGTTCCACAGAAGTCCCCATCCGCAAAGAACTCGGTGTTGTCTCCAGGACAATAAGAGATATCGTCAAGTAAAGCCGGAGAGAAGTTCGTATACCGGGACAGACTACAGATCCCGCCGAAGAGCAAATCCCGTATGGCGCCAGAAATCTGTGGCGCGAAGCCCACGTCTGTCTGATTAAGTTTTTCAATCGCAGTGCCCATCTCGACGCCAGAGTCCTTCATCACGGCAACAGCTCGATCTTGCCCCCGGAAAATCGTCAGAAGCGCGTCGTTAAAGCCGGACCTCATTGCGTTCGCAACTCCCTGAATTCCCGCAGCGATCGCACCGAAGTCCATTCCATAGACAGATCGAAGGGCGGTGGAGTGTGGCTCAAGAACGAATTGAAAGAACTCTTCTTCCAGCACCTGATACCTATTACCTCGAATAAGCAGCCACGATGATTTGGCCGCGAACTCAACTTTAGTCCGCGAACTTGCCAAACAATACTGCATTCCGTTGGCCCTAAGTTCCTCTAGCCGTGACAGGAGTGCTATCGCCTTTTCGTGGTCAAAAGCTGTTCTATCATCGATGAGTTGGGAGTGACAGCTCCAAACAGCATGAACATATTCCAGCGCAAACTGAAATTGGCCGATAAGGGTCTTGTCAGGTCGGTAGTCTTCGCCTTTCTCTTGGACATCGGCGGAGATTTGTCTCTGGAACCGCGCCCGCAAATACGCAAGCAACTCGACCGGAGGTTGCGCCATGATAAGGTCACGGATTTCCAAGCTGGTGCGCTCCATCCTCTTTCGCGAATCAGCCACCGTTCTGGCCATGTCGGGCCGGTCAATCGCAACTGCCGGGTCGTCAATTGCGCCGACTGGGACAGGCGCCCCGACCGGATCGTAGGCGAGGTTGGCGGCCAACCACCGCTCGACCTCCTCTACCGGCAGCCCCTTCCGGGACGCGTACGCCGCCACCTGGTCCGCGCCGACCCGGCCGACGGTGAAGTACCGCGACTCGGGATGCGCGAAGTAGAGACCGCTGACGCTGGCCGCCGGCGTCATCGCTGCGCTCTCGGTCAGGTCCAGACCGGCCGCGCGTGCGTCGAGCAGATCGAAGAGCCTGAACTTCTCGCTGTGGTCGGGACAGGCCGGGTAGCCGAATGCCGGACGGATTCCCCGGTAGCGCTCGGCGATGAGATCGTCGTTGGAAAGCACCTTGCCGGACTCGTAGCCCCACTCGCGGCGGACGCGCGCGTGCAGCATCTCCGCGAACGCCTCGGCCAGCCGATCGGCCAGCGCCTTGACCATGATGGCGCGGTAATCGTCGTGGTCCCGCTCGTAGCGAGCCACGAGATCGTCGACGCCGATCCCGGCGGTGACGGCGAACGCCCCGACGTAGTCGGTCAGCCCCAGGCCGCGGGGAGCGACGAAGTCCGCCAGCGAGCGGTACGGCCGGTCGTCGCCGAACGACTCCTGCTGCCGGAGCATGGGGAAGCGGCCGACCTCGGCGCCGGCGGCCGCGGCGGACGTCTCCGGATCGTGGAGCACCACGTCGTCGCCGTCGGCCCTCGCCGGCCAGAAGCCGTAGACCCCGCGCGCGGTCAGGCTGCGCGCCGCCGCGATCTCCGCCAGCAGCTCCCGCGCGTGGTCGTAGAGCTCCCGCGCCGCCGCGCCCTGCGACGGGTCGTCGAGAATGCCGGGGAAGCGACCCTTCAACTCCCACGCCGCGAAGAAGAAGGTCCAGTCGATGTACGGCGCCAGCTCGTCGAGGGCCGCCTCGACCGTCCGTCGGCCGGTGAACGCCGGGACCGGCAGATCCGCCGTCTCCCAGTCGGTGCGGAACGGCCGGGCCCGCGCCTCGGCGTAGGTCGCCAGCTTCCGTTGCCCCCGGCGGGCGAACTGCTCCCGCAGCCGCGCCTGGTCGGCCCGGTTGTCCGTGTCGAAGGCCGCCCGGCGCTCCGGGCTCAGCAGGCCCGAGACGACGTCGACCACCCGGGAAGCGTCTGCCACGTGGACGGTGCTCCCGTCGAAGGCGGGGGCGATCTTGACCGCGGTGTGCTGCCGCGACGTCGTCGCCCCGCCGATGAGAAGCGGCGTCGGCATGCCGCGCCGCTTCATCTCCCCGGCCACGAACACCATCTCGTCGAGCGACGGGGTGATCAACCCGCTCAAGCCCACCAGGTCCGCGCCCTCGTCCACCGCCGTCTGGAGAATCGTGTCGCAGGAGACCATCACCCCCAGGTCGATCACGTCGTAGCTGTTGCAGCGCAGCACCACGCCGACGATGTTCTTGCCGATGTCGTGCACGTCGCCCTTGACCGTCGCCAGAACGATCTTCCCCTGCGTCGATCCCGCGGCCTGGTCCGCCTCCATGAACGGCTGCAGGTAGGCCACCGCCTTCTTCATGGCGCGGGCGCTCTTGACCACCTGCGGCAGGAACATCTTGCCCGCCCCGAACAGGTCGCCGACCATCTTCATCCCGTTCATCAGCGGACCTTCGATGACGTCGAGCGGCCGCGCGGACCGCTGCCGCGCCTCCTCCACGTCGGCCTCGATGAAATCGACGATGCCATGCACCAGGGCGTGGGCCAGGCGCGCTTCGACCCCCGCCTCGCGCCAGCTCAAGTCGACCTCGCGGGTCCGCGCGGTCCCCTGCACGCCCTCGGCGAAGCGCACCAGCCGCTCGGTGGCGTCGGGGCGGCGGTTGAAGATGACGTCCTCGACGTGGGTCAGCAGGTCGGCCGGAATGTCCTCGTAGACCGCGAGCTGGCCGGCGTTGACGATGCCCATGTCCATGCCGGCGCGGACCGCGTGGTAGAGGAACGCCGCGTGCATCGCCTCCCGCACCACGTCGTTGCCGCGGAACGAGAACGAGAGGTTGCTGACGCCGCCGCTCACCTTGGCGCCGGGACAGCGCGCCTTGATTAGCCGCGTCGCCTCGATGAAGTTGACGGCGTAGTCGGCGTGCTCGTCGAGCCCGGTGGCGACCGCGAGGATGTTCGGATCGAAGATGATGTCCTCGGCCGCCACGCCGGCCTGCCCGGTGAGCAACCGGTAGGCGCGCGTGCAGATCTCCACCTTGCGGTCGACGGTGTCGGCCTGGCCGGTCTCGTCGAACGCCATCACGACCATCGCGGCGCCGTAGCTCCGGATGCGGCGCGCCTGGTCGAGGAACGCGGCCTCGCCCTCCTTCAGGCTGATGGAGTTGACGATGCCCTTGCCCTGGACGCACTTCAACCCCGCCTCGAGCACCGACCACTTCGAGCTGTCGATCATGATCGGGACGCGGGCGATTTCCGGCTCGGTCGCGATCAGGCTCAGGAAGCGCGTCATGCACGCCTCCGAATCGAGCATCCCCTCGTCCATGTTGACGTCGACGACGTTGGCGCCGCCGCGCACCTGATCGAGGGCGACATCGGCCGCCGCGGCGTAGTCCTCCGTGCGGATGAGCCGCGCGAAGCGGCGCGAGCCGGTCACGTTGGTCCGCTCGCCGATCATCAGGAAGTTGCTGTCGGGCCGCACCGTGAGCCGCTCGAGCCCGCTCAGCTCGGTGACGCGCGGCGCATCGGCCGCCGGAAGCCGGCGCGGCGGCACGTCCGCCACCGCCTCGGCGACCGCCCGGACGTGGTCCGGGGTGGTGCCGCAGCAGCCGCCGAGCAGGTTCACGAAGCCGCTGGTCGCGAACTCGCGCAGCAGCTCCGCCGTCTCCGCGGGCTGCTCGTCGTACTCGCCGAAGGCGTTCGGCAGGCCGGCGTTCGGGTAGCAGCTCACCCACGTGTCGGCGACGCGGGCCAGCTCGGCCAGGTACGGCCGCATGTCGCGCGCTCCGAGCGCACAGTTGATGCCGACGGAGAAAGGCCGGGCGTGGGCCACCGACACCCAGAAGGCGTCGATGGTCTGGCCCGACAGCGTGCGGCCGCTGCGGTCGGTGATGGTCACCGAGAGCATCAGCGGCAGCTCGCTGCCCTGCTCGTCGAACACCTGCCGCACGGCCGAGATGGCCGCCTTGGCGTTCAGCGTGTCGAAGATCGTTTCGATCAGCAGCAGGTCGCAGCCCCCCTCGATGAGCCCGCGGGCCTGCTCGGCGTAGGCGTCGCGCAGCGCGTCGAAGGTGGACGCGCGGAAGGTCTGGTCGTTGACGTCGGGCGAGATGGAGAGCGTCCGGTTGGTCGGCCCGATCGCCCCCGCCACGTATCGGGGGCGGTCCGGCGTGCGCGCGGTCCAGCGCGCGGCCGCCCGCCTGGCGATCCGCGCCGCCTCGACGTTGAGCTCGTGGACGATGGCCTCGAGCCCGTAGTCCCCCTGCGCGATGGACGTGCCGCTGAACGTGTTGGTCTCGACGATGTCGGCGCCGGCGGCCAGAAACTCGTCGGCGATTTCCTCGATCACGTCCGGGCGCGTCAGCACCAGCAGGTCGTTGTCGCCCTTCAGATCCCGCGGATGGTCCGCGAAGCGCGTCCCGCGGAAGTCGGCCTCGTCCAGCCCGCGCCGCTGGATCATCGTCCCCATGGCGCCGTCGAGGATCAGGATCCGCCGGCGCAGGGCGTCGTCGAGTGCTCGTCGAACGCTGTCAGGCATTTCCACCGTGACGCTGGATGTTGTCACCCCAGTCGTTGAGGGCGACAGCTTCGTGCGGATGTTCGTAGCGGTACGACCGCCCCCTCAGCGGGTAGACGTTGCTTCTCTCCCGGATCCATTCCGCCTTCTTCCCGGTGGGAAGCTCCTCGATTGTGCGCGAGTGCGATTCCGTCAGGGGAACGGAAAACGACTCGCGTCCGGCCGCGCGGGACGCGGTCTCTGTCCGATCGGCGGCGAGATTCTTCACCGGCTTCTCCGTCCCCGGACACACTTGAACACCACCCGACGCGCGCCACCCGTGGAGGGCACGGCTGCACGCAACCTCATCGCCCGCCGGGCAGACCCGACCTGACCGATCCCGGTGAAGCTCGCGTGCGCCCGCTACCGGAACTCGCCGCAGGTCAGCATCATCGACCCGTAGAAGGGATTGCGGATCTCGCTGGTCGCCTGGAGCCACTCCTTGTCCACCATCGGGCAGTAGGCGAGGCGCAGCTCGCCGAACCCGACCTCCCTGCCGTACGCGATGAGGGCGTCGCTCAGGGGCCCGAACGCGTCGCGCGCCGACTGCAGATCCGTCGCCTCGGCGACCGCGGAGGCCGCCGCGCCGATGGCCGTCGCCTGCTCGCCCATCTCGGCCGCCTCGGCCGCGATCGTCCGGGCCGCCTCGGCCACGCCGTCCGTCGAGTCGTTGGCGAGCGCCACCTGGATGTGCAGGTACGGCGCAGCGAGTCCGTCGGCCACCGCCGCGGACGCAGGAACCGCCACCGCCGCCAACGCCGCCATGATCGTTGCAATCCTGAACATCGTCTTCCTCCCTCGACTCACGTCTTCCTCCGCCGCCGCCGCCGGGCGCTGACTCTCTAACGTACTCTCCCGCCGCCGTGCTGACAACGTGCGGCGCCGATCCTGCGATGGCTGCCCGCTTTCGCTCTCCTGACAGGACGCCGCGGGGCTCCCCGCCATTCCGAACCGCGCCGGCGCGGCAGCGAACCGATGCACGGGCGGGTGGAGCCCGGATGCCCCCGCCACAGGCAGCGACCCGTTGCACTGACGGTCGGTCGGCGGTAAGCTGCGTGCATGCCTTCTACACGAACGTGCGCGGTACTCGCGGTCCTGGCCGGACTGCTGCTGGCGGGCGCCGGTGTAACGGCGCAGCAGCAGCCCCTGTTCCGGAGCGGCACGCAACTGGTCGACCTGTTCGTGACGGTCACCGACCGCAACGGCCGCCTCGTGCCCGACCTGCTCCGCGAGGACTTCGAGGTCTTCGACGACGGGCGGCCGGCCGAGATCGTGCTGTTCGAGAACGATGTCCGGCCCATCACGGTCGTCGTCATGCTCGACACCAGCGCCAGCATGGACCTCAACCGCCGCCGCCTGATGGCCGGCGCCGAGCAGTTCCTGATCCGCATGCTGCCGTTCGACCGCGCGCGGGTCGGCGCGTTCAACGACAAGGTGGAAATCGAGCCGGCCGAGTTCATCGGCGACCGCGACGAGCTCATCCGGTGGCTGCCCCGTCTCGACTTCGGAAACTCGACGCGCGTCTACGATGCCGCTGCGGCGGCGCTCGAGGCGCTCTCGGACGTCCCCGGCCGGCGGGTCGTGCTGCTCTTCACCGACGGCGACGACACCAACAGCGACGCCAGCTCGCGCGACGTGATGAACCGGGCCATCGCCGACGAGGTGATGATCTACTCCATCGGCTTCGAGAGCAACTACTTCAACGGGGCGCGCTTCGTCACGACCCGCCCGGACCGCAACCTGCGGCGGTTCGCGGAAGAGACCGGCGGCGGCTACTTCGAGCTGACCGAGGCGGCCGACCTGGGACCGACCTTCACGCGCGTCGCGCAGGAGCTGCACAGCCAGTACGTCATCGGCTTCACGCCGCGGCGGGACGGTCGGCTGCACGAAATAGAAGTCCGCATCAAGCAGCGGGGGATGCAGGCGCGGGCGCGACGCTCCTACGCGGCGCCGACAGCCACCAACGACGGCCCCTGACCACTGTTCGCGTCGGTTGCCGATCGCCGGCCGCCGACCCGGATCCCAGGGAGCCCGAGGCCTGTCCGCGACACGTCAACCCATGTACTCAGCCCGCGTCGAGCACGCCGTCACCACGATGCTCGAGGCGCACGGCCTGCGGCGCCGCAAGGCGGGCCGCGGATTCGAGGCGTCCCACGCGCTGTCGGTCGCGCTCATCACCGCGGACTTCGGCCTCGACGAGGACACCGTCGTCGCGGCGCTGCTGCACGATACGCTGGAGGACACCGACCTCGACCCGCGGGTCATCGAGACGCGCTTCGGGGAACCGGTGCTGCGCATGGTGCAGGACGTCTCGGAACCGCCGAAGCCAGCGCGCTGGAAGACTCGGAAGCTCGCCTATATCGAGCAGCTCCGGACGACGCCGCGGCTCGGCTCGCTCGCGGTGGCCTCGGCCGACAAGATTCACAACCTGACGAAGATGGTGGTGGGCATCGAGGCGCGCGGCGTTGCCTTCCTCCACGCGTTCAGCGCCGGCCTCGACGAGATGCGGTGGTACCAGAACGCGGTCTACGACCTCGCCGCGGAGCGCTGGAGCCACGCCATCCTGGCGGAGCACCGCCGCCGGCTGGACGCCTTTCTCGAAGCCGCCGGTGCGCTCGCGGGTCACGAATAGACCGCCGCCGCGCATCCGCGCCGCGTGGTCAGTGGATCGTACCGCTCAGGTCCGGGGCCGCGTTTCGCGTCGCCGAGGCGGGCCGGCCGCTTTCCTCCGACGCACACTCGTCGCCGCAGCCGTGGCAGGACGACGAGCCGCCGCCGCGCTTCGGGCTCGCGAAGATGCCGCGCAGGTGCCGGTAGAGCGAGACGACAGCGGTCCCGACGATGGCGGCCACCGCCGCTTCCTGCCAGTCCATCACACCCCCCAGCCCAGCAGAGATCCCACCTGGTAGACGACCAGCGACGCCCCGTAGGCGAGCACCGACATGTAGCCGAACATGAACACGGGCCAGCCCCAGGAGCCCGACTCGCGCCGGACCACGCCGATCGTGCTCATGCACTGGCACGCCAGCACGAAGAAGACCATCAGCGATATGCCCGCCAGGGGCGTCATCAGCGGCGAACCGTCCGCGTGCGTCGCCTCCTGCAGCGACGTCCGCAAGGACTGGCTCTCCTCGTCGGCGTCGGCAATGCCGAAGACGATGCCGAGCGTCGAGACGAACACCTCCCGCGCCGCGAACGCGCCGAGAATGCCGACGCCGATGCGCCAGTCGAAGCCGAGCGGCTCCATGGTCGGCTCGAAGATGCGTCCGACCCGCCCGGCGATGCTGTACTCGAGGCTCTCGCGCGCCTCGCTGCCGTCGAGCAGTGCGAGCTGCTCCGCGCGCGCGTCCGGGTCGACCACCGTCGTCTCCACGTCGGCTCGCAGGTCCGCGTACCGCTCGGCGATCTCGGCGCTGCGCGGGTAGGAAAGCAGCGCCCAGAGGATGATGGTCATCGTCAGGATGATGGTCCCCGCGTCGACCAGGAACTTCCGCAATCCGCGCCACGTCACCAGCACGACGTTGCGCCACAGCGGGACGCGATAGGGCGGCAGCTCCAGAACCAGCGGCAGCCGCGGCCCCTTGAGCACGGTCCGGCGCAGCACCGCGGCGGCCCCCAGCGTCGCACTCACCGAGAGCGCGTACATGGAGAACAGGACCACGGCGCCGGCGCTGAACAGGCCCAGCACGCGTGCTTCGCCCGCGAACACGACGGCCGTGACCAGCGCAAAGACCGGCAGCCGGGCGCTGCAGGAGATCATCGGCAGCGTCAGCATCGTGATCAGGCGATCGCGGCGGCTCTCGATGGTCCGCGTGGCCATCACCGCCGGGATCGCGCAGGCGAACCCGGACAGCATCGGCACGAACGCCTTGCCGTGCAGACCGACACGGCCCATCAGGCGGTCGATGACGAACGCGACGCGCGCGAGATAACCGACGTCCTCCAGCACCGAGATGAAGAGGAACAGCATCGCGATCTGCGGCACGAACACGACGACGTTGCCGACGCCCGCAATCACGCCGTTGACCATCAGGTCCTGCAGCGGCCCCGCCGGCAGGACGGACGTGACGCCGGTCTGCAATGCCGCGGTGGCCGTCTCGATGGCGCCTATGAACGGCTCGGACCAGGTGAACAGCGCCTCGAACAGCAACGCCATGACGATGGCGAAGACCCCCATGCCGTAGAAGCGGTGGGTCAGGACGCCGTCGATGCGATCCGTCCAGGCGCGGTTGCCGGCGTCGGCCGCCGACACGCGGCGCACGTCGCCCACCACCTTCTCGATCCACCGGTAGCGGGCGGCGATGACCTCCTGGTCCAGGTCGACCTGCTCGCCGGCGGCTCGCAGTCGGAGGTCGTCGACGGTCTTGCGGGCAACGACCGGCAGGCCCTCGACGTCGTCCTCGTCGGTGGTGTGCGACAGCAGCGACCAGACCGCCCAGGACCGCCGGGCCGCCGGCGTCCTGTCGAACGCTCCGCCGCGCAGGGCGCCTTCCACCTCCGCTACCGCGTTCTCCACCGACGGCGAGAACCCCGTCCACGCGATGTCGCCGCGCGGCGCCAGCTCGACGGCATCGCCGATGGCCTTGCGCAGACCGTCGAGTCCCTCGCCGGTGGAGCCGACCGTCGGCACGACCGATACGCCGAGCCAATCGCTCAGCCTGGCCGCGTCGACCGCCACGCCGGCCGCCTCCGCCTCGTCGACCATGTTCAGCGCGACCACCACCGGCACGCCGGTCTCGACGATCTGCAGGACCAGATAGAGACCGCGCTCTATCGTTCCCGCGTCGACGACGACGACCACCGCGTCGGGCACCTCCCCGCGGCGGCCGAGCACCTCGTCGACGGCGACCTGCTCGTCCGGCGAGTGGGTGCTGAGGCTGTAGGTGCCGGGCAGATCCACCAGCTCGACGCGCGCCCCGCCGGGCAGCGCGATCTCTCGCGAAGACCGGGCCACCGTAACGCCGGGATAGTTGCCCACCTTGGCGCGCGAGCCGGTCAGGGCGTTGAAGATGGTCGTCTTGCCCGAGTTGGCGTTGCCGGCGACGAGCACCCGCGGGACCCGCGTCCGCGGGGACGCATCGCGCGGAGGATGGGCCTCGAACCGGGTCGACGTGGCGGGCACCGCGCCGGTTCCCGCATCCACCTGGTCGAGCGGCGCCAGCGACACCTCCGCGGCGTCGGCCGACCGGAGGCTCAGCAGGTAGCCGCGCAGGCGGACCTCCAGCGGGTCGCCGAACGGCGCGCGGCGGACCATCTCGATCCGCGTGCCCGGCAGCAGGCCCATCTCCATGAGCCGGCCGCCGACGCGGCGGTCGCAGTCGATGCGGTGTACGACGCCGCTCTCGCCAATCGGCAGTTGATCGAGCGTCCGGAGACCCTGGTGCACGTGGATGCCTCCCGAAGCCGGCGCGCGCGGATGTCCCGTTCCCCCGGTGCTCCGGAGCCCTGCTCCAGAATGCGACCGGATCTCAGTTTGCCCTAGTCTACAGCAGGAACCCGTCTTCCAAGGGGTCGTCGTCGTCGATCACGAACTCGTGGTACCCGGTGATCCAGGCACGGCCTTCGATTCTCGGCACGATGGCCGGCAGCTCGCCGACCGACGTGCGGTCCTCGACGGTCCCCGCGAACGTCGTGCCGATGAGGCTCTCGTGCACGAAACGCCCGCCGGGGTCGAGCAGGCCCATCGCGTCCACCACCGCCATCACCGCCGACGTGCCGGTGCCGCACGGCGAGCGATCGACCTGCGCGTCGGCGAAGACGGTCACGTTGCGCAGATGCGCGCCCCCGCCGTCGGGTGGACCGGTGAAGATCGTCCCGTAGATCCCACGCAGCCGGGCGTCGAGGGGATGCACGACGTCGACCGCCTTGTCGATGCGGTCGCGGATCAGGCCGCCGAACGCGCGCAGCCTGCCGAGCGCCTCCCGGCGGATCGGCACGCCGGCCGACTCGCCGTCGACGATCGCGTAGAAGGCGCCCCCGAACGCCACGTCGACGGGCACCACCCGGCCGTCCACTTCGATCGGGGTCCCGGCGCGCAGCACGAACGACGGCACGTTGACGAACGACACCGACTCCACGCCGCCGTCGTCACGCAGAATCGCGCGGGCGCGTACCGTTCCTGCCGGGGTGTCGAGCAGGATGTCCGCGGCAGGGTCGGGCAGATGCAGCAGCCGTTGCTCGATGGCGATCTTCACCACCGCGATGACGCCGTGCCCGCACATGGTGCTGTAGCCCTCGTTGTGCATGAACAGCACGCCGGCGTGCGCACCGGGCGAGACCGGCTCGGTCAGCACCGCGCCGTACATGTCGGCGTGCCCGCGCGGCTCGCGCATCAGCGCGCGCCGGATGCGATCGTGGCGGCGGCGCACCCATGCCCGCTTGTCCAGCATCGAGGCCCCGCGTGGCGCAGGAAATCCCTCGACGACGAGACGCAGGGGCTCGCCGGCGGCGTGCGCATCGATCGTCCTGACCCGTAGCCGCATGGAACGACAGGTATCATAGGCGCGCAAAATGGCGTATCGCCACTGTCTCGCCGCCGCGTTCGCGCTGCTGCCGCTGGCCGTTCAGACGCTGCCGCGGCAGGACGGACCACTCGCGGCCCCGAACGGCTACGTCCCGGTGACCGATGCACGGCTGCGTGCGCCGGCCCCCGCCGACTGGCTCATGTATCGGCGCACGTACGACGGCTGGGGATACAGCCCGCTCGATCAGATCACCGCGCGCAACGTCGCGGATCTCGCGCCGGCGTGGATATTCCCGACCGGGGTGCGGGACGGAACGCCGCAGGCGGCTCCGATCGTCAACGGCAATACCATGTTCGTGACCACGGCCGAACAGGTGATCGCGCTCGAGGCGGACAGCGGCGCGCTGCTGTGGCGCTACGAACGGCTGCTGCCTCTCGACCTGGTGCGCCCGCATCCGACCAACCGGGGCGTGGCCCTGTACGACGACAAGGTCTACGTGGGAACGCTCGATGCCCACGTCGTGGCCCTGCGGGCGACGACCGGCGAGGTCGTCTGGGACCGGGCCGTCGAGGACTACCGGCTCACCTACTACATCACCATGGCGCCGCTGGCGGCGAACGGCAAGGTCATGGTGGGAACCTCCGGCGGCGAGCACGGCATTCGGGGCTCGATAACGGCGCTCGACGCGGAGACCGGCGAGGAGATCTGGAGACGGCACACCATTCCGGCACCCGGCGAACCGGGCAGCGAGACCTGGCACGGCGACGCATGGCGCACCGGCGGCGGATCGGTCTGGTTGACCGGCAACTACGATCCCGCGCTCAACCTCACCTACTGGGGCATCGGCAACGGGGGGCCGTGGACGGGTGACGCCCGTCCCGGCGACAACCTGTACACCAACTCCACCATCGCACTCGACGCCGACACGGGCGAGGTGCGCGGCCACTACCAGTATCACTGGAACGGATCGTGGGACTGGGACGAGGCCAGCCCGCCGCTGCTGCTGGACGTGGACCGCGGCGGCCGCACGACGCGCGCCCTCGTGCACGCGGGGCGCAACGGGTACCTGTGGCTGCTCGAACGAAACGCGGCCGGCATGCGGTTTCTCGAAGCACACCGCTTCGTCCACCAGAACGTCTTCGCCGGTCTCGACCCGTTCACCGGCCGGCCGACCTACGAAGACGCCCGCGTGCCGGGCATCGGAAAACGAGCCGACTTCTGCCCCTCGACCGGCGGGGCGCGCAACTGGCCCCCCGAGGCATACAACCCCGGGACGGGGCTGCTGTACATCTCGGCGCACAACAACCGCTGCGGCGTCATGGAGGGAGTGGCGGTCAGTTACCGGCCCGGCCGCGCCTTCGTGGGCGTCAAGGAGCGATGGTACCGGCGGGAGGGCACGGACCACCTCGACGAGTTGCAGGCCTGGAACGTCCATACCGGGCAGCGGATCTGGATCCGGGAGTTTCCGTTCGACGAAGAGGTCGGTCTCGAACCCCTCGGCGCGGTGCTGGCGACGGCCGGGGATCTGGTCTTCCTGGGCGGCACGGACTTTCGCGCCTTCCATGCCTTGTCCGGCGAGCCGCTCTGGGACATCAGGCCGCGATACCACCGCGCGACCGGCACGCCGACGTCGTACGCGGTCGACGGCGTGCAGTACGTCGCCGTACCCTTCCAGGGCCGCGACGAGGAGGAGACCGGCGGGGAAGCGTCGGTGCCCGGGCTCGATCCGCGCGAAGACGTCGTCGTGGCCTTCGCGCTCGACTGTCAGTGCTGAACAGGGCAGGCTGCGGATGGTAGCGGTACGGGGATTCGAACCCCGGTCCCGTGGCTGAGAACCACGTATCCTAACCCCTAGACGATACCGCCACTTCAGGGCCGCATCAGTATTTTAGCAACGCATCGTTTCGACCGTCAACGAGGGGCGCTATCATTGACGAATGGTTCGCGCCGTCCTCGGTCTCACCGCCTCGCTGGCCTTGGGCGCCGCCGTCGCCGCCTGGATATCGGCGGGGCAGGTCGGCGGTCCGACCCTCGAAATCGTGCAGCCGGGCAACGTCGTGGGGCGCTCGGCGCCCTTCGTCGCCACCGCGGAAACGCCCGGCGGCGAGTTCCTGACGCTCGATGCGCACATCGAGCAGGAGGGCGCCGTCTACCCCCTCTTTTCCCTCGCGGACCCCGCCGGGGCCGCGCTGGAGCAGCAAACGGCGGATCGCCTGCGCATCTCGCGCACGTTCGACCGCGAATCGCATCCCGATCTGGTGGAGGGGCCGGCACGCATCGTCGTCACGGCCACCCGGCCCGTGCTGTTCGGGCTTCGCGAGAGCGGATCGGAAACCGCGATCGACGTCGCCGTTCGCCTCACGCCCCCGCGCCTGGCCCCGCTGTCGAGCCTGCACTACATCAGGCACGGCGGCGCGGAGCTGCTCGTCTACCGGGTCACGCCCGAGGATGCGGAATCGGGCGTCCGCGTCGGCGGCGTCGAGTACCCCGGGTACCCTGCTACCGGCGCCGGCGTCGAGGGCCCCGACGGTCTGCGGGTGGCGTTCTTCGCGCTGCTCCACGATCAGGACCTCGCGACCCGCATCGAGCTCTATGCGCGCGACCCCGCCGGCAACGAGGCGACGGCCGATTTCGCGCACCGGATCTTCGAGCGGCAGTTCCGGCGGTCACGCATCCCCGTGGGCGATGCGTTTCTGCGGCGCGTCGTGCCCGGCATCGTGGCGGAATCCCCCGAGCTGGCCGGCGAGCATGCCGACAGCTCCACACCGCCGTCCGAGCTGCTCCAGTTGTACCTGCTCATCAACGGACAGCTCCGCGAGAGCAACCGCGCCGCGATCGCCGCGCTGGCGGCCCGGACCGCTCCACGGCAGCTCTGGAGCGGCCCTTTCCGGCAACTGGCCAACTCGCAGGTCGAGTCCGGGTTTGCCGACCATCGGACGTACTTCTACGACGGGAACGAAATCGATCGGCAGGTGCACCTCGGGTTCGATCTCGCGTCGACCGCGAACGCGCCGGTGCGGGCCGCGAACGCCGGCACCGTGATCTTCGCCGAGTACCTCGGCATCTTCGGCCGTTGTGTCGTGATCGACCACGGCATGGGCCTGCAGTCGCTCTACGCCCACCTGTCGTCCATCGACGTCGTTCCCGGGATGTCGGTAGAGCGCGACCAGCCGCTCGGCCTGAGCGGACAGACCGGCCTGGCCGGCGGCGACCACCTGCACTTTGCGATGCTGCTCCAGGGCCGGCCGGTAACGCCCATGGAATGGTGGGACGAGCACTGGATCGAGGACCGCGTGCTGCGCAAGCTCCGGGACGCGGCCGACCCGGCGGCCTCCAGGTGACCGGCGCAACCGACTCCCGGTATAATTGAGGGGTTTTTTGCCGGGAGTCCGTGCCGCGGAAGCGGCGTGGACTCCTGGACAGGCTTGGTTGGGCGACAGTCGGAGCCGCAGGCGGCGATTGTCGCGCCAGGTGTCGGGAACGCTCCATTGCGGGTCGTCCCGGTTTCCCTTACCTACATCCGCGCAGGAGAAGCTCGATGCGACAGCGCACACTCTGGATCCTCGTCCTGGCCACGGCGATCGCGGTCGCCGGCGCGTGCAATTCCCGCTCCGACGTACCGCCCGTCTCGGTCATCCCGGAAGGCGGCGGGGCGGCGGCCAACGCGGTCGGCGAAACCGGCACCAGCACGGTCAGCGGTTCGATCACCCTGCAGGGCACGCCCCCGCCGGCGGAGACCATCCGCATGAACTCGGATCCGGTCTGCGTCAAGGAAGCGACGGACACCGAGACGGACTACTACGTGGTGGGCGACGGCGGCGGCCTCGGCAACGTGTTCGTGTACATCAAGGAAGGCGTGTCCGGGTCGTACCCGGTGCCCGGCGAGACCATCACGCTCGACCAGCAGGGCTGCCGCTACACGCCGCACGTCTTCGGGGTGCAGGTGGGCCAGACCGTGCAGATCACCAACTCCGATCCGACGCTGCACAACATCCACGCCACCCCGGCCGTCAACCCCGAGTTCAACACCGGCCAGCCGATTCAGGGCATGTCGATGGAGCGGACCTTCGACGAGGTCGAGGTGATGGTGCCGTTCAAGTGCGACGTCCACGGCTGGATGAACGCGTACGTCGGGGTGCTCGCCCATCCGTACTTCACGACCACGGGACCCGACGGCGCTTTCGACATCGGCAACCTGCCGGCCGGCAGCTACGTCATCGAGGCGTGGCACGAGATGCTGGGCGTGCAGACGCAGAACGTGACCGTCGGCGACGGAGCGACCGCCGAGGTTTCTTTCACTTTCAACGTCGGCTAGGAAGCCGAGGCGCCCGGGGGAGGGCCGAGGCATCCTGCCTGCCAGGACCGTCTGGTCACGGGACTGTTTCGGCCCCCGCCCCTCGCCCCCGCGGCCCGCGGGACCGCCTCTCATGCGCTGGCTGCATTACTACCTGAGGTTCGTTGCCGCGGCGTCGCTGTTGCTCATCGTCGCCGGAGGCCTCGTCACCAGCACCGGCTCGGGTCTGGCCGTGCCCGACTGGCCGAACACCTACGGCACCTTCATGTTCGCCTTTCCGCTCTCGAAGATGGTGGGCGGCATCTTCTACGAGCACGGCCATCGCCTCATCGCGAGCACGGTCGGCCTGCTGACCATCGCGCTGGCCGTGTGGATGGCGCGCGTCGAGCCGCGCCGCTGGGTCCGGCGCCTCGGCTGGACCGCGCTGGCCGCGGTGATCGTCCAGGGGCTGCTGGGCGGAATCACCGTCCTGTACTTCCTGCCGGCGCCGATCTCCATCAGTCACGCGGGACTGGCGCAGATCTTCTTCGCGCTCGTGGTGAGCCTGGCCCTGTTCACCTCGCCCGGCTGGCACGCGGGTCAGGGTCACGACGCGGCGAGCGCCCCGATCGACGGCATCCCGGCCCGGCTTGCGCTCGTTGCGCCGGTCCTCATCTACGGACAAATCCTGCTCGGCGCAACCATGCGCCACACGGGGGCAGGTCTCGCGATCCCGGACTTTCCCCTGGCGTTCGGACACGTCCTGCCGCCGGAATGGGACGCCGGCATCGCCATCCACTTCGCGCATCGCATCGGCGCGGCGGCGGTGACGGCGGTCGTGGCGGCGACGGCCGGACATCTGCTGTTCCACCACCGGCAGCGCCGTGAGTTGACCCATCCCGCCCTCCTGCTCGCGACGTTCACGGCGGCGCAGGTGGTCCTGGGCGCATGGACGGTGCTCAGCGGCCGGCAGGTAGCGGTGAACACCGCCCACGTCGCAGTCGGCGCGGCCACGTTCGCCGCGTCGGTCGTGCTTGCGCTGCGCGTGCACCGCGGCTGGTTCCCGGACATCGGCGGTCGGCCGCGGCACGCGCCGAGCGCGGCGGTCGAATCGCCGGGCCGCCGCGTGGAGGCGCGGGCGTGAAGGACGCCGCGGCCGCGCTGGCCGCCGCCCCGCACCGGATCGCCGACTTCCTGGCGCTCACCAAGCCGCGGCTGAACTCGCTGGTCGTCGCAACCGCCGGCGTCGGGTACTACCTGGGCGCGGCCGCGGCGCCCGACCTGAGCGCGGCCCTGCACGTGCTGGCGGGGTCGGCACTGGTCGCGGGCGGCGCCGCCGCCTTCAACCAGGTCGCCGAACGGGACCTGGACGAGGTCATGCAGCGCACCCGCCTGCGCCCGATGGCGGCCGGGCGCATAACCCCGACCGAGGGTCGCCTCTTCGCGGTGACTCTCAGCGTCGCCGGCCTGGTCGAGCTGCTGCTGCGCGTCAACCCCCTGGCCGCCGCGGTCGCCCTGGCTACGCTGGTCAGCTATGCGGGCGTCTACACGCCGCTCAAGCGACGGACGTCCTGGGCGACGCTGGTCGGCGCCGTGCCCGGCGCGCTGCCGCCGGTGATTGGGTGGACCGCGGCGCGCGGTACGCTGACCGTGGAGGCGTGGATCCTGTTCGGCATCGTCTTCCTGTGGCAACTGCCGCATTTTCACGCACTCTCCTGGCTCTACCGGGACGACTTCGGTCGCGCCGGCCTGCCCCTGGTGGCCACCCGCGATCCCGATGGCCGGCGAACCGCCGTGCATGCGCTCCTGTTCACCGCGGCGCTCGTCCCGCTGAGCCTGACGCCGACGCTGATCGGCATGACCGGACCGCAGCACGCCGCGGTCGCCGGCGTCCTGGGCGCCGTGTTCCTGGCGCTGGCCGTCCGGTTCCTCGCGCGACGCTCCGAGGCGCGGGCCCGCGCCCTTTTCATCGGCTCGCTCGTGTATCTGCCGTTGTTCTGGCTCTCGCTGCTCGCGGGGCTCGCACGCTGAGGGTCCGTTGCCGGAAGTTACCGATCTGCCGGGCGTGAACGCCACGCTGAACGCCGTCTCGGCCGCCTTGCTGGCGGTCGGGTACGTCCTGATCAGGACCGGCCGGATTGCGCAGCACCGCGTCTGCATGCTCGCGGCGTGCGGCACTTCCACGCTCTTCCTGGCCTCGTACGTCGTCTACCACCTCAACGTCGGCTCTGTCCCGTTCACACGGGAGGGTCCGATTCGGGTCGTCTACTTCACGGTGCTGATCACCCATATCGTGCTCGCCGCGCTGATTCTGCCGCTCGCTCTCGTGACGCTGCTCAGAGCATTGCGCGCGCGCTTCGCCGCCCACGCCGCGATCGCGCGCTGGACGCTGCCGATCTGGCTGTACGTATCGGTGACCGGCGTGGCGGTCTACTGGATGCTGTACCGGATGTAGGGTGGTCTCGGCCTTCATGGCCCCCGGGTGACCGCGGCGGCGGCCAGGGTCGCCACGAGTCCGCGCAACCGGACCACGTCGCCTTCGCCGTCCGGGTGCATTCGGCTCGAGAGAAAGACAACGACGGTCTGCGACACCGGATCGATCCAGATCGAGGTGCCGGTGAATCCCGTGTGGCCGAAGGAGCCGGGCGGGAAGAGGTCGCCGCGGTTGCTCGAATAGCGCGAATCGATGTCCCAGCCGAGCCCGCGCACGTCCTGCAGGTGGGCCGGCGTCGACGGCCTCGTCATGCGTGCGACGGTGAGCGGCGACAGCACGGCGCGGCCCGCCGCCGAGCGGCCGCCACCAAGCATCATCGCGCCGAAACGGGCCAGGTCGTCGGCGGTACCGAAGAGGCCGGCGTGGCCCGCCACGCCGCCCATGCGCCGCGCCGTCGGGTCGTGCACCGTGCCCCGCAACATGACGGCGGCCGGACCGCCGCAGGGCCAGCCGAGGGGTGTGCACGCCTCGGTGGGCGCAATCCGCCCAGCGAGATCGGCACTCGGCCGAAACCGCGTATCCCGCATGTCGAGCGGCCGGAACAGGCGCTCCGCGGCAAAGACGTCGAGCGGCCGCCCGCTCACCCGCCCGACGATCTCGCCGAGCAGAACGAAGTTGAGGTCGCTGTATATGAACGCCTCGCCCGGCGGCGCTTCCAGGCGTTCCGCGAATATGCGCCGCAGGGCTTCGTCCGTTCCTTCGAACTCCTCCTCGAGCGGCAGGTCGGGCCGCAGGCCGGAGACGTGGGTCAACAGGTGCTCGATGGTCACCGCGTCCTTGCCGTGGAGCTCGAAGCCGGGCAGATGGCGGGAGACGCGGTCGCGCAGCCGGATGGCCCCGTCCTCCACGAGCGCCATCACGCTCGGGGCTGTCGCGACGGCTTTCGTCAGGGAAGCGAGGTCGAAAACGGTGTCGACCGTCATCGGCTCGGGCGACGGGCGTACGGCGCGAAGACCGAACGCCTTCCGGTAGACGGCCCGGCCGCGGTGAGCGACGACGACCACGGCACCGGGGAGCCTTCCCGCGGCAATCGCCTCCTGCACGACGCCGTCGATGCGGGACAGGCGCTCGGCATCGACGGCCGGCGGCAAGCCTGCGCGGTCCTGGGCCGCACGGGTCGCCGCGGCCTGCGGAAAGACCCCGGCGAGCAGTCCGAAAACTGCTCCCGCTACGGCGAGTCGGCGGCGAATTTCGTGCATCGGCCCGGCGCGATCCGAGTATACTGTTCGATGCTCCGGTCGGCCGCGGGGCACCATCGGCCCCGCCGGCGCCGCCGGGCTTCCGCCAGGCAAGAGGAAACGCCATGCTACGTTCCGCAATCGCCGTTTCGATACCGGTCATCGCGTCGATGCTCCTGCCGTCGTTCGCCGCCGTGGCGACCGCCCAGACCGGTGTGATCACCGGCGCGGTGCGCGACGTCGAAGGCGAACCGATCGTGGGTGCGGAAGTCATGGGGGAAAACACCCAGTGGCAGCGCCGCATCGAGACGACGACCAACGACGCCGGCCGCTTTTCCTTCATCGGCCTGCAGAGAGGGCGCTGGCTCTTCATCGTCCGCCAGCGGGGCTACGAGCCGGTGCAGGGTTTCGCGAACGTCCGGGGATCGGGAACCGGCCGTGTCAACTTCGTCATGGAGACCGATCCCCTCCACCCGCCGGCGCCGTCGACGGGCGTGCTGGCCAACCTCCGGGGCGACGAGCTCGAGGAAGCGATAGACGCCGCCGACGCGCTCTACGACAGCGGCGACTACGACGCGGCAATCGACGCGTACGAGGCGGTGCTGGTCACCGTGCCGCGGCTGACGGCCCTGCATGTCCAGATAGGACATGCCTACCGCGAGAAGAACGACCTCGATCGCGCGCTCGCGGCATATCGCTCGGTCCCGGCCGGCGATCCCGCAAGCGCCGAGGCACTGGGCGCGATCGATGCGCTCCAGGCCAGCGTGGACCGCTAGGAGTCTGCGAAGCAGAACGGCGCAGACGGTCGCGGAGGGGCACGGATCGCATTCAACGTACTTCGGCGAGCACTCTCCCGGGGCCGCACCGGGACATACAGGAGCACGACATCGGCGAGCACTCTCCCGGGGCCGCACCGGGACATACAGGAGCACGACATGAGCCTGCGTCTGCAACACACCATCTCTTGCACGTTCGGTCTGGCCCTGAGCTTCGCGATTGCCGGATCGGCAGCCGCACAGGGTCAGGGGCGCGTGGTCGGCGAGGTCACCGACGAGAACGGGAACCCGCTGGCCGGCGCCCGGATTACGGCGACCAACCCGAATGCCAATCCTTCGGAGTTCACCACCACGAGCGGGAACGACGGCAACTTCGCCATCATCGGCCTGGTGAGCGGACAGTGGATGTTCCGGGCCGACTGCACGGACGCCTGCGGCGAGCGGAACGGGTCGCCGCGCGGCTTCTCGCCGAGCGAGGGTCCTTCGAACATCACCCAGACACGGAACCCGCCCATCGACTTCGAGTTGATTCGCATCCGCCACCCGTTGGCGCAGATGCTCGGCGACGACGCGGTCGCGGGAATCGACCTGGATGCGATCGATGCGCAGATCACGGCTGCCGACGGGGCCTTCAACGGCGGGAGCTACCAGCAGGCGATCTCCGGTTACGAAGCCGTTCTCGCTCAGCTTCCGGCACTGAGCAACCTGCACTTCAACATCGGGAACGCCTACGCGCAGATGCAGCAGCACGACAGCGCCGTCGCGGCATATGACCGCGCGCTGGCCGCCGACCCGCAGAATCAGAACGTACAGATCGCCCGCGCCAGGGTGCGCCTGGCGGCCGGCACGGCGGACGCAGCCGACCGACAGTTGCTCGAGCAGGCCGCGACCAGCCTCTCCGCCTCGCGCGAGGATCTCTACAACCAGGGCGAACAGGCCTTCTCCCAGGGCGACGTGGACGGCGCGGCCCAGTGGTACGAGCGGGCGAACATGGTCGATCCCAGTTGGGCGAAGCCGCTCTTCAAGCTGGCCCTCGTCGCGTTGAACAAGGGCGACATGGATACCGCCAAGGAGTACTTCCAGCGGACGATCGACGCCAACGACCCCACGTCGCAGGCCGAGACCGCGCAGGCGCAGGCCACGTTGAACGCGCTCCCCTGACCGACGGCCGTCGCCGGGAGTCTACGCGGTAGAAGCGGCGCAGACTCCCGGTCAGCCCCCCCTTGACGTGAGCGGCGAGTTGGTCCTCACCGACCCGATCGAGCGGCTGCATCGCCTCGGGAACCAGCGTGACCTGGCGGTCGTCTTCCAGGTCGAGCTGCGGCAGTCGACGAAGTTCAAGGACCGCGACCACCGGCAGGTCGACGACGCGGACCCGGGCATCGACCTGCCGGTCAACGGGATGAAGGCGCAGGCCGAAAACTGAACCATGCAGCGCATACACTCGGTCGCCGTGCTGGGGGCGGGGGTCATGGGGGCCCAGATCGCCGCACACGCCGCCAACGCAGGGCTCTCCGTCCTGCTGCTCGATCTCGACGCAGCGACTGCCCGTGAAGGACTGAAGCGCGCGCGCAAGCTGAAGCCCGACCCGTTCTTCACGTCCGAGACGGCGGGACGCATCGCCATCGGGGGGTTCGATACCGAGCTGGCGCGCATCGCCGAGAGCGACTGGATCGTCGAGGCGGTCGTCGAGCGGCTCGACGTCAAGCAGGAGCTGCTGGCGCGGGTCGAGCCGCATCGGGCGCAACACGCGGTCGTCAGCTCGAACACGTCGGGCATTCCGATCGCCAGCCTTGCAGCCGGCCGCGGCGAGGCGTTCCGGCGCCACTGGCTCGGCACCCACTTCTTCAACCCGCCGCGGTACCTGCCCCTGCTGGAGATCGTCCCGACACCCGACACGGACCCCGCGGTGGTCGGCGCCATGGTGCGGTTCGGCGACCATGCGCTCGGGAAGGGAGTGGTCGTAGCGAAGGACACCCCGAACTTCATCGGCAACCGCATAGGCATGTTCGGCGTGACACGGGTGCTGGAGCAGCTCGCCGGGGAGGCCTTCACGATCGAGGAAATCGACGCCATGACGGGCCCGGCCATCGGCCGGCCTCGATCGGCGACGTTCCGCACCCTCGACATCGCGGGACTGGACATCCTGGCCCACGTGGCGGCCAACCTGACCGAACGCCTCGCGAACGCCGAGGAACGCGCCTCCTTCACGTTGCCCCGGCTGGTTGCCGACATGGTCGAACGGGGCTGGATCGGGTCGAAGGCGGGCGGCGGCTTCTACAGGAAGCAGAAGACCCCTACCGGCAGCGAGATTCTGACGCTGGACCCGCGGACCATGGACTACCGTGCCCGCCGGTCGCCGCGGTTGCCGGCGCTCGACGCAGGCTCGGCCATCGACGACCACGGTGAGCGCATTCGGACGCTGTTTCAAGGAAAGGACCGCGTCGGGGAGTTCCTCCGCGCGACGCTCGCACCCACGCTGGTGTACACCGCGGAAGTGGCCCCGGCAATCGCCCACTCCATCGACGACGTCGACCGCGCCATGCGGTGGGGCTTCGGCTGGGAGCTCGGTCCGTTCGAGATCTGGGACGCCATCGGGGTCGACGCCGTGCTCGAAGCGGCGGGATGCGCGGAACCGCCCGGCCTCGTGGGCGACCTGCGGTCCGCAACGGCCGCGGCCGGCCCTGTCCACTTCCGCGAGGGCGCGGTTCCGCCGCGGGCGTCCGATTTGCAGGTCCTGCGGCAGGCGAAGGACGAGCGACCGCCGGTCAGGCGGAACGCCGGGGCCAGCCTCGTCGATCTCGGCGACGGCGTGCTCTGCCTGGAGTTCCACTCCAAGATGAACGCCATCGGCGGCGACACCGTCGCCATGATGAAGGCGGGCGTGGAAGAAGCGTCCAGCAACTTCGAGGCACTGGTCATCGGCAACGACGCGCCGGCGTTCTCCGCCGGCGCCAACCTCGTGCTCCTGCTGCTAGAGGCGCAGGAGGAAAACTGGGACGAGATCGACCTGATGGTCCGCACCTTCCAGTCGGCCGTCCTCGGGCTGCGGTACGCCGGCGTGCCGGTGGTCGCGGCCCCGGCCGGCCTGGCCCTCGGCGGCGGCTCCGAGATCGTGCTGCACGCGGACCGCGTGCAGGCCGCGGCCGAGACCTACCTGGGCCAGGTCGAGGTGGGCGCCGGCCTGATCCCGGCCGGCTGCGGGACGAAGGAGCTTCTGGCGCGGTTCACCGACCGCACGCCGTCGGCCGCGGCCGACCCGCTGCCGTACGTCCAGCAGGCCTTCGAGCTCATCGGATTCGGCAAGGTGTCGACGAGCGCCGGCGACGCCCGGCGCCTGGGGCTGCTCCGCGACACGGATGCGACCACGATGAACCGGGAGCGTCTGCTCGCCGATGCGAAGGCGGCGGCCCTGGACCTGGCCCGCGCCGGCTACCAGCCGCCCGCACCGCGGAACGACGTTCCCGCGGGCGGCGCCGGCGTTCGCGCGGCGCTGGATCTGGGCGTGCATATCGCGTGGCGCGGTGGACACATCAGCGACTACGACGCGCACATCGGACGGACGCTCTCCCGCATTCTCGCGGGCGGCGATCTCCCGCACGCCACGACGGTGTCGGAGCAGCGGCTTCTGGATCTCGAACGCGAAGCGTTCCTGAGCCTGTGCGGCGAGCCGAAGACGCAGGCACGCATCGCCCACGTGCTGAAGACCGGCAAGCCCCTGAGGAACTGATGACGGACCGAGGCGCCGGCCCGCCGCTCGTGCTCGTGCCCGGCATTCAGGGCCGCTGGGAATGGATGGCGCCGGCGGTCGACGCGCTGGCCGCGCGCTGCCGAGTGGTTACGGACTCGCTCCCGGGCGACGATGGGTCGATCGCCGACACCGACCCGGAGGCCGGCTTCGAGTGCTACACCGCGTGGATCGACGCCCTGCTCGACCGCGCCCGCATCCGCGGCCGGGTGTCGCTGTGCGGGGTGTCCTACGGCGGCTGGATCGCACTGCACTACGCCGCTGCCCGCCCGGAGCGTGTGGGCACCCTGACCCTCGCCTCCACCCCGTCGCCCACCTGGCAGCCCGGCTGCAACGTGAACCGGTATCTGGCGGCGCCCCGGTTGATGTCGCCGGTCTTCGCGCTCGGCTCCCCGTTCCGGCTCCATCCGGAGATTGCGGCCGCGTTTCCGCCGCTGGTTGCGCGCGCCCGGTTCGTGGCCGGCCATCTGGATCGCGTGCTCCGTCATCCCTTCGCGCCGACCCGCATGGCCGAGCGCGTCCGTCTGGCGGGCCGCGTCGACTTCGCCGCGGACTGCGCCCGCATAGCGGCGCCCACGCAGATCGTCACGGGCGACCCGGGACTCGACCGCGTCGTCGACGTCGACAGCACGCGCGAGTACCTGTCGGCCATCGCGGGCTCGCGCTACGATCGAATCGAACGGACCGGGCACATCGGGCTCGTCACGCGTCCCGAGCGCTTTGCGGATGCCGTGGCGCGGTTCGTCGAGTCGTCGACCGTCGGTACCGCCGCGGCGTTGCGGAAATCCGCGTAATTCACGAACCCGACGCAAGCGAGTCAAGACCATGAGAGACGCCGTCATCGCATCCGCCGTCCGAACCCCGGTCGGCAAGGCGCCGAAGGGAACCCTGCGCACGACCCGACCCGACGAGCTGGCCGCCGTCGCCATCCGCGAGGCGCTCCGCCGTGCGGAGGGCCTCGAGCCGGAGACGGTGGACGACGTGATCATGGGTTGCGCCATGCCCGAGGCCGAGCAGGGGATGAACGTGGCCCGCATCGCCAGCCTGCGGGCCGGGATTCCGGTGGAAGCCTCGGCCGTCACCATCAACCGTTTCTGCTCGTCGGGGCTGCAGTCCATCGCCTTCGCGGCGGAGAAGATCATGGTCGGCTGGGCCGACACGATCGTGGCCGGCGGCACCGAGTCGATGAGCCTCGTGCCGATGGGCGGCCACAAGATCGCGCCCAACCCGGAGCTGGTGGCGCACTACCCGGACGTCTACCTCAGCACCGGCCTGGTCGCCGAGAACCACGCCCGGGAGTCGTCGATCACGCGCGAGGAGCAGGACGCCTACGCCCTGCGCAGCCACCAGCGGGCGCTCGCCGCGATCGACGCGGGCCGTTTCGACGCGGAGACCGTTCCCGTCCCGGTCAGCTTCGCCGAGCCGGCGAACGGCGACGGAAAGGCGCCCGTGGTACGCGACATCGCGTTCGAGAAGGACGAGGGTCCCCGCGCGGACACCTCCCTGGAGGTCCTGGGGAAACTCCGCCCGGTCTTTCTCGCCCGCGGCTCGGTCACGGCCGGCAACTCGTCGCAGATGAGCGACGGCGCCGCGGCGGTGGTGGTCACGACCGCCGAACGGGCCGCGCAGGCGGGCCTGAAACCGCTCGCCCGCCTCGTGACCTACGCGACGGCGGGCGTCGAGCCGGAGCTGTTCGGCATCGGTCCCGTACCGGCGATTCGCAAGGCGTTGAAGACGGCCGGGCTGACGATCGACGACATCGACCTGGTGGAGCTGAACGAAGCGTTCGCGGCGCAGATACTGGCCTGCCTGCGCGAGCTGCCGATCGATCCCGACAGGCTCAACGTCAACGGCGGCGCCATCGCGCTCGGCCATCCGCTCGGCTGCACCGGGGCCAAGCTGACCACCACCCTGCTGTACGAGCTCGAGCGGCGGAACGCGCGCTACGGCATGGTCACCATGTGCGTGGGCGGCGGCATGGGCGCGGCCGGCATCTTCGAGCGCCTCTGAACGGCGCGGCGCCGACCCGGGGACTTCTCACACGACGAGGGCATCATGACTACCAC
The DNA here is from genome assembly GCA_965204175.1 of Vicinamibacterales bacterium. Classification (GTDB taxonomy): domain Bacteria; phylum Acidobacteriota; class Vicinamibacteria; order Vicinamibacterales; family UBA8438; genus WTFV01. The sequence continues at coordinate 6,706,882 of OZ241978.1, read as the reverse complement.
GGCAATCCGAACCGTCCCCCGCGGCGGCGAATGGCTCCTGGGACCGGCGGCGCCGGACAGCGTCTTCACCCCCGAACGGATGACCGAGGAGCACCGGCTCATCCAGCAGACGGCGCAGGAGTTCACGAGCGAGGTCGATACGTACACGGACCGGCTCGAGACGAAGGACTGGGATCTGGCGCGCGAGCTGCTGCGGCGCGCGGGCGAGCTCGGGCTGCTCGCCACCGACGTGCCGGAGACCTACGGCGGCCTGGCGCTCGACATGGCGAGCGCGGCGATCATCGCCGGCTGCTTCGGCCGGTGCGGGTCCTTCGGCGCCGCCTACGGCGCGCACGCCAACCTCGCCATCCTGCCGATCCACATGTTCGGCACCGACGATCAGAAGCAGCGCTACCTGCCGGGCCTGGTAACCGGCGAGACCGTCGGCGCCTACTGCCTCAGCGAGGCCGGATCCGGCTCGGACGCGCTCGGGGCCAGGGCGCGCGCGACGCGGCAGGCCGACGGCAGCTTCGTCCTCAACGGCGAGAAGATGTGGATCACCAACGGCGGGTTCGCCGACCTCTACATCGTCTTCGCCAAGGTGGACGGCGAGCATTTCACGGCGTTCATCGTCGAGCGCGGCTTCGACGGCGTCTCCACCGGCAAGGAGGAGCACAAGATGGGCCTGCACGGCTCGTCGACGACGCCGGTGATTCTGCAGGACGTCCGGGTGCCGGCCGGCAACCTGCTGGGCGACGTCGGCAAGGGGCACAAGGTCGCCTTCAACGTGCTGAACTACGGCCGCTTCAAGCTGGGCGCCTCGACGGCGGGCGGCGCGCGCGGCGCCATCGGCGAATCGGTGCGCTACGCGGCCGGCCGGCGGCAGTTCGGGCAGCCGATCGCCGGCTTCGGGGCGATCAAGCACAAGATCGGGGGCATGGTCGCCAGGACCTATGCGCTGGAGTCGATGGTCTTCCGCACCGCGGGTCTCATCGACGGGACCCTCGAGGACGCCGACCCCGGCGACGGGCGCGCGGTGCTCCGCGCCCTCGAGGAGTACGCGGTCGAGTCGTCGATCCTGAAGGTGGCCGGCAGCGAGACGCTGCACGAGGTGCTCGACGAGAACGTGCAGATCCACGGCGGCAACGGGTTCGTCCGCGACTACCCGGCCGAGCGGCACTACCGCGACTCGCGCGTGAACCGCATCTTCGAAGGGACGAACGAAATCAACCGGCTGCTCATCCCGGGCATGATCGTCAAGCGCGCCGTCAAGGGCGACCTGCCCCTGATCCCGGCCGCGAAGAAGCTCCAGGACGAGATTCTGGCCCCGTCGGTGGGCGCAGCCCCGCCGGACGACGCCCTCGATGCCGCGGCGGCAGCGGTCGGCATGTTCCGCAAGGTCGGGCTGGCGGTCATCGGCCTCGCCATGCAGACCTACGGAGAGAAGCTGAGCGAGCAGCAGGAAGTGCTCTCGTTCGCGGCCGACACGGTCATCGACGCCTATGCGGCCGACAGCGCCGTCTCCCGTGCGCGCGCCGCGGCACGGACCGCGGCGGCCGGCGCCGGCCTGCAGGCCGACGCCGCCGTGTCGTACACCAACGGGGCGGCGATGCGCATCGAGTCGGCAGCCCGCTCCGCGTTCGCCGCCATGGCCGAGGGCGATACGCTCCGGACGCACCTCGCGGCGCTGCGACGCCTGCTGAAGGTGACGCCGGTCAACGACGTGCGTATCCGGCGGCGGCTCTCGGACGCGGCGGTAGACCGCGGCGCGTACCCCGTGTGAGCCGTGGGTTCGGCGCCGCGCGGGGTCCGGATCCGCAGCCGACCGGGAGCGGAATCCGGGCCGTGGATTCGGCGCCGCGCGGAACTCGTCGGGGTGCGTGGCCGACCTGCGCCACGGGCTCCTGGACATTGAGGATATATTGGTAGGCGGGTACGCCAACAAGGATCGAAGGCCTGTGAGCAGACGCATCGACATGCGCGTGACGGTTGCGCCGCAGCGGGGACTGACCGCCGGCATGCTGCTGGGTTCGCTCCTGCTGTCGGCGGCCTGCGGGCCGCCGGAGCCGGACGAGAGCAACTACGTGGATCTGCTTCTCGAGGCCCGCGCCTACAAGGACGAGTTCCTGAAGAGCGATCCCGAGTCGTTCGTGCCCCTGGATCGACGCTCGTGGATGGTGCCGCTGCGCTACTACGAGCCGGACCTGTCGTACCGCGTGCCCGCCCGGCTCGACATCGCCGACGAGCAACCGATCTTCGACATTCCCACGTCGACCGGGCAGTTCCGCCGCATGCAACGCATCGGCCACCTGGAATTCGTGCTCCACGGCGAGCCCCGCCGGCTGGCGGCGCTGCTCTCCGAGGAAGAGGGCCTGTTCGTGCCGTTCCGCGACGACACGAGCCGCAGCGAGACCTATCCGGCCGGGCGGTATATCGATCTGCCGTTCAGTCCGACCGGCGTCTACGACCTCGACTTCAACCGCGCCTACCACCCGACGTGCTACTTCGACGAGCAGTACGACTGCCCGTTTCCTCCTCCGGAGAACCGACTGCCGACAGCGGTTCTCGCCGGCGAGAAGCTGCCTCCCGAGGACGAACGCCGGCTGCCGATTTTCGCGCCGGAACCGCCGGCCGACGTTTCGCGCCCATGACCCGGCGCGGCGGCCGGGACCCCGGCGGGCAGCTTGCAGACGTCGAGCCGCTGCTCGGCGTCGTCTTCGACTTCGACGGCGTCATCGCCGATACGGAGCGGCTGCACCTGCAAGCGTACCAGGACGTCCTGGGCGACCGCGGGGTAACCCTGTCGAAGGACGACTACGCCGACCGCTATCTGGGATTCGACGACGCCGGCGTGTTCACCCACGTCGCGGCCGACCGGGGCTTCGCACTCGAGGGCGGCGAGCTGCACCGGCTGATCGAAGCCAAGGGGCGGCGGTTCACGGCCCTGGTCGAAGCAGGTGACGTCCTGTTTCCGGACGCGCCCGCCTGCATCGAACGGCTGGCGGCCGATCTGGTCCTGGGCATCGCCTCCGGGGCGCTGCACCGGGAGATCGACGACATCCTGGGCGCGGCCGGGCTCCGCCGCCATTTCTCCGCCATCGTCGCCGCCGACGACGTCGAGCACGCCAAGCCGGCGCCCGACGGTTATGCGCGCGCGGTGGAGCTGCTCAGCATCGGGCTCGGCCGCCCCCCCTCGCCCTCCGGCTTCGTGGCGATCGAGGACTCGCGCTGGGGCATCGAGGCCGCCGTCGCCGCCGGTCTGCCCTGCATCGGCGTCACGACGACCTACGGCGCCGACGAGCTTCCCGGGGCGACGGCCGTCGTATCGGGTCTGGCCGACATCGGTTACGACTCGCTGGCCGCCCTGCATCGGCGCATGGCGCTGGCCACGAGGAGCGGCTCCGGGGTCGACGTACGCGGCGCGCCCGTGCAGAATGGAGACCCGTGACCAACGTCGTCTCCATGGACTTCATCCGGCGCTTCGCCGAGGTCGCCATGGCGCCCTCGCCCGACCTGGCGCCAGCGGCGCTGGCCATAGCCCGCATGGAGTACCCGCAACTGGACGCCTCGCGATACCTGCGGGCCCTCGACCGGATGGGCGCCGCGGCGGCCGACCGGATCGCCACCCTGGGCGACGACGCGGACCTGCCGCGTCGCATCGCGGGAATCAGCACCTACCTGTTCAAGGAGCAGGGCTTCGCGGGGAACCGGAAGCACTACGACGACCCCCGGAACAGCTTCCTGAACAACGTCATCGATCGACGCACCGGCATCCCGATCACGCTCGCCCTCGTCTACATCGAGGTTTCCCGGCGGGCCGGCCTGCGCACGGACGGCGTCAACTTCCCCGGCCACTTCCTGTTGCGCGTCCATCCGAGCGCCCCGGACAGTGCGGCCGACCCGCACGCGGGCGGCGAACAGTTCATCGTCGACCCCTTCCACGGCGGCGCCATCCTCTCGGAGCTCGACTGCCGGAAGCTGCTGCGATCGCACGCCGGCGAAGAGATCCCGTTCGACCGCCGCCTGCTGGCGCGGGCCACCAAGCCGGAGATCATCGTCCGCATGCTCGTCAATCTCAAGCGCATCTACGTCCGCATGCGCTCGTTCCCCCAGGCGCACGCGGTCACCGAGCTCCTGCTGGCCCTCGACCCGTCGGCCACGACCGAGCTGCGCGACCGCGGGCTGCTTGCCTACCACCTGAACGACTACCCCGCCGCCCTGCGGGACCTCGAGGCGTACCTGCGGTTCTCTGCACGCGCCGGAAGCGGGGAGGCCGAGGCCGAAGACGCCGATTCGGACGCAGACGAGCACAAGGAGATCTGGGAGCACGTCAAGGCGCTCCGCCGGCGCGTCGCGAACCTGAACTGACGGCGCGGCCGTTCCGGCTGCGGCCCCAACGGTGCGGGTCGAGCCGGTCCGCCGGCGCGACGTTGCCCGGACACGACCGGCACCCGCCAAATGAATCGGCGGGCGCCTCTCGCGGCGTTCCACTCGGAGTCGAAGGGGTAGTGTCTCAGGGTTCGAGACGCTACCCCTCGAAATTGCGTCGTTGACAGATCCTCCCGGCTGTGTTCCAGTGGAGATTCCGACCGTGCCGGCGAAGCCGGCCTTCCAGTCGTGCGGCGGGACCGATTCGTTTCTCAGGAGGAATCATCGAATGAGAAGCACGTCGAGGCTCCTGTTCGCGGCCCTGCTCGTTCTGAGCTGGGCGCCGAGCGCGAACGCGCAAACCACCACCGGCGGGTTCTCCGGGAACGTTGTCGACGACAGCGGCCTGGTACTGCCGGGTGCGACGGTCACCCTCCTGCAGGAGGCGACCGGCGCGCTCCGGAACACCGTCACGAACGAGGTCGGCGTCTTCAACTTCGCGGCCGTCCAGCCGGGACCGTACACGGTGCGGGTCGAGCTGCCCGGCTTCTCGACGTACGAGCTGACCGGCGCCCAACTGGCGACCAACCAGCAGTACAACGTGGGTACGGTGGAGCTGTCGATCGCCGCCCTGGAGGAGACCATCCAGGTTACCGCCCAGCGCATCGTCGAGACGATCAGCTCGGACCGCTCGGCGCTGATCACCGAGGAGACGATCGACGCCATCACGGTCCGCGGCCGCGACGTCACGTCGATGCTGCGGATCCTGCCGGGCGTCGGCTACCAGCCCGATCCGGACGCGATCGGCGAGATCGTCATCGGCTCGTGGCTGCCCAACGTGGGCGGCACCCGCCAGGGCTGGAGCACCGTCACCATCGACGGGATCCCGGGCAACGACATCGGCCTGCCGGAAGTCTCCAGCCACTCGATGAACCCGGACGCGGTGGGCGAGGTGAACGTCCAGCTCACCAACTTCACGGCCGACACGGGGCGCAACGGCGGCGCGCAGATCAACCTCGTCACCAAGGCGGGAACGAACGACTTCTCCGGCACCGCCTACACCTACGGCCGCAGCGAGCAGTTCCGCAGCGAGGACTACTTCGACAAGCAGGCCGGCATTCCCAAGCCGGAGTACCGCTACTGGACGCTCGGCGCCAACGCCGGCGGCCCGATCGTGCAGGACAAGGTGTTCTTCTTCTACAGCTACGAGCAGTGGGGGGTCCGCACGCCGCAGAACCTCGCCCAGCTCACGGTGCCCAGCGCGCGTGAGCGGATGGGCGACTTCTCGCAGAGCTTCGATCAGTCCGGGAACCTGATCCCGGTGATCGACCCGTCGACCGGCATGCCGTTCCCCGGCAACGTCGTCCCCGCGGATCGGATCAACCCGCACGGGCAGGCGCTGCTGAACTGGTTCCCGGACCCGAACGTCGAGGGGCAGTCGAACTACAACTACCAGTTCCAGGGCCAGCAGCGCGCCCCCCGGATCAACAACGTCACCCGGGTCGACGTCCGCCCGACGACCAGCGACTCGATATACGCCCGCTTCTCGCACTGGCTGCAGCCGACCAGCTCCTGGCGGGGCGGCTGGGAGAGCCTGGAGCGGACGTTCACCTACAACGACTTCGCCGTCGCCACCAACTACACGCGCGTCATCGGCGACAACATGGTGAACGAGTTCAACTTCGGCTGGCGCCACTCGTCGGAGCACAATCCCTGGGCCAGCTCCTTCGACATCAACCGCAACCGGCGCATCGATTCCCACACCGCCTTCCCCGGCGACGACGGCCGCGACAACGGGGGCGACGGATCCAACACGCAGGGCTCGGTGCCATATACCCTCGCGCAGTGGTATCCGAACAACAACCTGTACGGGATCATTCCGGCGATGAGTTTCGGGGCGCCGATTCCCAACCCCGCAAACCCGAGCTGGGACTCGCGTTTCATCAACTACGGCAACGACGACCTGTTCAACTTCTACAACGGGCTGTCGTGGACCTCGGGGCGCCACAACTTCAAGGTCGGCGCCTACGTCGAGCACCTGACGAACATCGAGGGCAAGGGCGCAAGCGCCTTGGCCGGGAACTACGACTTCAACCGCGATCCGGCGAACCCGTTCGACACCGGCCATCCGTACGCGAACGCCCTGGTCGGATCGTTCCGCTCGTACCAGGAGAACACCGCCCGGCTGGGGCAACGCGCCAGCCAGTGGATCGGCAACTTCTTCGTGCAGGACAAGTGGCAGCCGGTCGACCGCCTGACGCTGGACATCGGGATGCGCTTCAGCAAGTACACGGTGTTCGAGCAGGCGAACCCGTCCGCCTCGTTCCTGCCGTCGCGCTTCGACCACGCGAACGCCGCGCAGCTCTACGTGCCCACCCTGGTGAACGGCGTGCGGATGGCGATGAACCCGAACGATCCGAGCGACATCCGGCCCGAGGTGGTCATCGGCGCGCTCGTGCCGGGGTCGCCCCGCGACAACGGCATGGTGCGCCACGACGACGCGCAGGTGCCGGCCCCGTTCCAGGACCTGCCGACGATTCTGCTCGAGCCGCGGATCGGCTTCGCCTACGACGTGTTCGGCAACGGCCGGACGGCCATCCGGGCCAACTTCGGCGTGTTCCACAACACGCAGCAGGCGGGCGCGCTCAGTTGGCGGCAGGCGCTCAACCCGCCGCTCGTCGCGACGCCGCAGGTCTGGTACAACACGATGTACAACTGGGAGACGATCCGCCAGGGCGTGCTGGCCGGCACGGGCGGCATCGTCTACCCCACGGGCACGGTCTACGGCGTGGTCACCGATCACCGGGCGCCTACGCTGTACAGCTATACGGCCGGCGTGCAGACCGAAATCGGCTGGCAGACGGTGCTCGACATCGCCTACGTCGGGACGCGGGGCAGCAACCTCCCGCAGCTCTGGGACGAGAACACCGTCGCGCGCGGCGCCCGGTTCCTGCCGCAGAACCAGGACCCGACCACCGGCCGGCCGCTGCCCGACAACTTCTTCCGCCCCTACCCCGGCTACGCCAGCATCATCATGACGGAGAACGCCGGAAGGTCGCAGTACAACGCGCTGCAGACGCAGGTCAACCGCCGCTTCACGGGCGGCCTGGAGTTCTCGGTCTCCTACACGCTGTCGCAGTCGAAGGACCACACGTCGGCCGACATCCTCTACGGCGCCCGCTCGCGCGTGCCGAAGTACGAGAACCGCGACACCTGGTCCTGGGGCCTGTCGGACTTCGACCGGACGCACCTGCTGACGATCAACTACACGTGGGACCTGCCGGATCCCGGCGGCGCGGCCGGCTTCCTGCTGGACGACTGGGTGCTCTCCGGCATCACGCAGATGGTGAGCGGCGCGCCGGCCATGGTCGCCTTCAGCACCACCGACAACCAGGACATCCTGGGCGGCGGCGACCTGATGCGCCGGTCCACCAACCCGGACGGGCTGGCGAGCATCGACCTGGTGGTGCCGGCCAACATCGACCGGGGCTGCGACCTGTCGGCGGGCGGCGGCTCGATCGACCGCTGGTTCAACACCGACTGCTTCAGCCGCCCCGCGCAGGGCGAGGTGGGCAACGTGCGGAAGGACGACCTGCGCCTGCCCGGCTTCTACGACACCGGCGTCCGCCTCGGAAAGCGGATGCCGGTGGGCAACGGGCAGTTCTTCGAGCTTGGCTGGGAGATCTACAACCTGTTCAACCAGGTGCAGTTCCGCAACGTCGACCTCAACGCGCAGTTCGACGAGGCGGGCAACCAGGTGGACTCGCGCTTCGGGCAGGTGATCTCTGCCCGTCCGCCGCGTACGATGGTCTTCTCGGCGCGCTACCTCTGGTAGCGGGACCGGGGCGATCCCTTGACGGCAGACGGGGGTGGGGCCGCACGGCCTCGCCTCCGTCGGTTTCGCATCCGCCGCCCGCGGCCCGCCCCTCGACGTGCCGCGGCGGCAGCCGGTCGGCGGACGCCTCAGCCGGCGGGGGTCTCTATCGGCAGGTCCTCGCGGTCGCCCCACTCCTTCCACGACCCGATGTAGTTCCGGACCCGCGGGTAGCCGAGCAGCCGTAGCGCGAAGTAGCCGTGCGCGGCGCGGTAGCCGCCCTGGCAGTAGGAGACGACTTCCTTGTCGGGGGTGACGCCGGCCGCCTCGTACATCGCCCGCAGGTCGGCGGCAGGCTTGAACGCGCCGGCCTCGTCCAGATTGCGCGTCCACTCGATGTGGACGGCCCCCGGGATGGCCCCACCCCGTTTGGCGCGCACCAGCATGCCGCGGTACTCCTCGTTGCTGCGGGTGTCGAGGATCGCCACGTCCGCGCTATCCAGGCGCTCGCTGACCTCCCGCCAGGTCGCGAGGCGCGTGTCGTCCCGCCCGACCTCCCAGGTTCCCTTCACCGGGGCCGCCGCGTCCCGGGTCGCGGGCAGCCCCGCCCGCTCCCAGGCCCCGAAGCCGCCGTCGAGAATCCGCGCATCCGGGTGGCCGAAGAACTCCAGGAACCAGAAGGCGCGGGCGGCGCGGATGCCCGACTGCTCGTCGTAGACGACGACCGGGCGCCCGGCATCGACGCCGCGCGCGGTGAGCAGGTGCGCGATGATCCACAGGAACGCCGCGAGCGGCGCCGGATCGGTGTCCACCAGGCTCACGCCGAAGAGGTCCAGGTGCGCGGCGCCGGGAATGTGGCCGGCCGCGAACGCCTCGGCGGGACGCAGGTCCAGCAGGACGGGCGTCTTGTCCGCGACCCCGGACCCGGTTCCGTCCGCCCCACCCAGGCCTAACCGGCCGGCCAGATCGGATGGCTCGATCAGCAGCTCCGGGTTGGCGTAGCCCTTCGGATTCTCCATATCGCATCTCCCAACCGCACCGCGCTCGCCCGGCGCTCAGACCGCCTCCCACACCGAATCGCAGCGCCGGACGGCGCCCTCGACTTCCAGCTTGCGCAGGTGGGCGAGCACGCTCTCCCTCGCCGCCCCGCGCAATGCGTCCGCCAAGTCCGGGTAGACGGCCTGGACAATCGCCGCCTGCGTGGCGTGGCCCTGCCGAAGCGCCGAGAGAATCTGCTGGTCACGGCGGCGCCGGTGGGCGACGTACTCGTCGATCAGCGCCGCCACGTCGCCGATCTCGGGTCCGTGCCCCGGCAGCACGCGGGTCGGCCGCAGCTCGCGCACGCGCGCCAGCGATCCCAGGTAGTCCGTCAGGTTCCCGCCGTAGCTGCCGGGCACCACCACCGTGCCGCCCTGAATCAACAGGTCGCCGCAGAAGAGCGTGCCCTCCGCCTCGTCGAGGAAGCAGACGTGGTCCGGCGCGTGGCCCGGCGTGTGCAGCACCCGCAACGCACCGTCCCCGGCCTCCACGACGTCCCCCTCCGCCAGTGGCCTCCAGGCGACCCGGTATTCGCCGTCGCGCTCCGGCCAGGGCAGCTTGCAGAACGCCGCGCCGGTCCAGCGGGCGGCAACATCGGGGGCGCCGGACGCGTGATCCGGGTGCGCGTGGGTCACGAGCACGCGCGAGAGCGCAGACCCGCCAAGCGCCTCGTCGAGCGCGGCCAGGTGGCGCGGCTCGCCGGTGGCGGCGTCGATCAGGGCCGGCGCGCGGCCCGACAGCAGATAGGTGTTGTTGCCGGCCCCGGTGTAGGGGCCCGGATTGAAGCCCGGGACCAGGGTGACCTTCACGCGGCGGCGACGGGCCCGGTCATCAACGCTTCGAGCTTCGCGCGGAGACCGTCCGGTATGGGGGTGGTCCGATTGGCATCGTAGTCGAAGATGGCCTGCACCGACTTGCCGACCGCCACGACCTCGTCGTCGCGCACGCGGCGCGCCTCGAACTCGGACGTGAAGCTGGTGCGGCCGAGCTTCACGATCCGCACGCCGACCTCGACCTGGTCGCCGAAGATCACCTGCGCCTTGTAGTCGCACGACGTATGGGCCAGGATGACGCTCAGCCCTGCCTGCGCCAGCTCCCGACGCAGGCCCAGCGTCTCGGCCATCACGGCGCGCGCCTGCTCGAAGTAGGTGAAGTAGACCGCGTTGTTGACGTGCCCCATCGCGTCGCAGTCGCGAAAGCGCACCTCGATGCGATGGGTGAAAGCCGAAGTCACGGCGTATCATACCGCGTGCATTCGACGCTGGCGGTCCCGGAGCGCTTCACCGCCGACGAGACCGCCGCGCTGGCCCCCTGGTTCGGCAACACCGATCAGCCGGTCTTCGTGCTGACCAACCTTCCTGAAGCGGTCAAGGGGGCGCTCTTCGCAAGGTACTCGCGGTCGCCCAAGTCGATCCGCCGCCTCTTCCTCGACGAATTCTCCGACGGGGTGGAGTCGGGTGCCGACGGCGCCGGCACGGGCGCCGCACCGGGCCAAGAACGTGCGGAGCGCCTGTACCGCCGGGTGTTCGATCAGTACGGCGACGACTCGGTGGCGCAGCTCGGCGGCGCGCACGTCGCCTGCGAAGGCGTGTCGAACATCCTGACGAAGGTGCTCGAGCGCGGGCGGCTGATGTCCTACCTGGAGCAGTCGACGCGTTACGTGCCGTACACCGACCGGCCGGGCGGCCGCTGGAAGTACGTCGTTCCGGCCGAGCTGGAGGACGAGTCGGACCGCCGGGCGTTCGAGGCGACGCTCGATCGAGCGTTCGAGACCTACGCCCGCTGGATCGAGCCCGTGCAGGAGTACTTCCGTGCACGGCACCCGCAATCGGAGACGGACTCGGACGCGGTCTACAGGGCCGTCATTCGCGCCAAGGCGCTCGACACGTTGCGCGGTCTCCTGCCCGCCGCGACCCGCTCCAACGTCGGCATCTACGGGTCCGGTCAGGCCTACGAGACGTTGCTGCTGAGGATGCGCGCCCACCCGCTGGCCGAGACGCGGGAGGTGGCCGACCTGATGCTTCGGGAGCTGAGACGGGTGATCCCGGCGTTCCTGCAACGGGTCGACCGGCCGGATCGCGGCATCCGCTGGAGCGGTTATCTGGAGGCGTGCGAGGCGGAGACACGGGCTCTCTCGACCGCGGTGCTCGCTCCTGAGTCGCCGGCCTTGGTACCGTCTGCACCGTCACCGAACGCCTCGACCGCGGCGGCCCGCAAGCTCGCCCCCGAGTCACGCGCGGAAGTCACCCTCGCCGACTTCGATCCGGACGGCGAGATCAAGGTGGTGGCCGCGGCCCTGTACTCGGCTTCGGAACTTTCGCTCGACCGTCTGCTGGCGGTGGCGCGCGGCATGACGACGGCACAGCGCGTCCGCGTGCTCCGAACGTACGCCGGCACCCGCGAGAACCGCCGGCACCGGCCCGGCCGGGCCTTCGAACACGCGACCTACACGTTCGACGTGATGTCGGACTATGGGGCGTTCCGGGACCTGCAGCGCCACCGGATGCTGACCCTCGACTGGCAGGAGTTGACGACGCGCCACGGCCACGCGAGCGCCCCGGACGCCATCGCCGAGGTCGGCGCGCTCGCGGACTGGCAGCGCGTGATGGACGACTCGGCCGCGTTGTACGACCGTCTGGCCAGCCGGTGCTCCCCGGCGGTTGCGCAGTACGCCGTCTCGATGGCCTACCGCATCCGCTTCTACATGCGGATGAACGCGCGGGAGGCGATGCACGTCATCGAGCTGAGAACGTCGCCGCAGGGGCATCCCGCGTACCGGCGGGTCTGCCAGCGCATGCACCGGCTGATCGCCGAACAGGCGGGGCACGCGGCGATTGCGGCGGTGATGACTTTCGTAGATCATTCGGCAGTGGAACTCGAGCGGCTCGCGTCGGAGCGCGCGCTCGACCGGAAGCGCGACGCTGCACGCCGCTGAACGGGAAGAGCCGCCCGGCATCCTGGGTCCGCCCCTTGAGAACCGAACCAGAGCTCATCGGACTGTGCCTTGCCCTCATCGGGCGACGCGACGACCTGTCCGAGGCCGAGTCGGCGCTGGCCGCAACCACTCCAAACGTCACGATCGCGGACGGCGCGGTCGACGCGTTGCGTCGAAGAATCGCTCGCGGAGCCGACCCGCTGGGCGATGCTTTCTCTTCGATTCGCAGCGGCAGAACACGTCGCGCCACCGGGGCCGTCTACACGCCGCGTCCCATCGTCGGATCGATGATCGGGTGGCTCGCCCGCCAGGGCCAACCCGACCGCATCGTGGATCCGGGCTCGGGTTCCGGCCGTTTCCTGCTGGCGGCCGGCGCCGCGTTCCCGGCCGCCCGTCTCGTAGCCGTCGAACTGGATCCGATCGCCGCGCTGATGCTGCGCGCGAACCTCGGAGCCCGCGGCTGGACGGAACGCGCCACCGTCCTCGTCGCCGACTATCGAGACGTGAGCCTGCCGCGTTGCGCCGGCATGACGGCGTTCGTGGGCAACCCGCCGTACGTGCGCCATCACCGGATCGGCGACGACCGGAAGTCCTGGTACGCCGCGCGTTTCGCGGATCTCGGCATCAAGGCCAGCGCCCTGGCCGGACTGCACCTGCACTTCTTTCTCAAGACGAAACTGCTGGCGAAAACCGGCGACATCGGGTCGTTCATCACCGCCGCGGAATGGCTGGACGTGAACTACGGATCGGCGCTCCGCCGGCTTCTCGTCGGCGAGCTCGGCGGCACCGCCCTGCACGTCCTGGAACCGACCGTCGAGGCCTTCCCCGGCACGGCTACGACCGCCGCCGTCACGTGCTTTCGCGTCGGCCGAACCACGGCCCCGGTTCGCGTGCGGTCCGTGAAGAAGCTGACGCGCAGGGACCGGCTTCTCCGCGGTACGGACATCCCGCGGCAACGCTTGCGAACAGCACCGCGCTGGTCGGTCATCGTACGCCCGTCCACATCGCCGCAACGCGGCGAAATCGAGCTCGGCGAGCTGTTCCGCGTCCATCGGGGCCAGGTTACGGGGGCGAACGACGTCTGGATCGCCGGTGCCCGTGCGCTCGACCTTCCGGATCGCGTCAAGCGCCCGGCAGTAACCCGTGCCACGGATCTCATCCGCGCCGGCGCACGGCTCGGCGACGCCGGCGCCCTGCGGCGCGTCATCGATCTGCCGTCCGACCTCGACCACACGGATTTCAGCATCGACGAGCGCCGCCACGTCGATGCGTTCCTGACCTGGGCGCAGGACCACGGCGCCCACAGGTCCTACGTCGCACGCCACCGACGAGCATGGTGGTCGGTCGGCCTCCGCGAACCGGCCCCGATCCTCTGCACGTACATGGCCCGGCGGCCTCCGCAATTCACGCTGAACGCCTGCGACGCCCGCCACATCAACATCGCGCACGGCCTGTACCCGCGGCAACCGCTCGGCGCCCACTTGCTCAGCCGCCTCGTGTCCTGGCTGAATGCCCATATCGACACGACCGCCGGCAGAACCTATGCGGGCGGCCTCACCAAGTTCGAGCCCCGGGAGCTCGAACGCCTGCGCATACCGCGGCCTGCAATCTGACTACATGGCGAAGAAACCTCCGCAATGGTCAACGGACCAACTTGCCTACGACGCCGCGTTCTCCATCGCCCGGTTCCGCAACGAACGCCTCGAGGTTTCTGGCGCCTGGACTACCCACTACGAGGCGGCCCGTACGAAATTCGAGGCGCTCTTCGAAACGCTCCGCGACCTCCGCTCCACTGACGTCACGGACGAGAGTCTCATCGACAGCGCGTCCGTATATTGGAGCGTACTTCTCGGATTCGACGGAGAGCGCAACATCAATCCCTGCTTGTATGGCTCCCGTACTCATTTCGCCGACGCCAGCGAACAAATCGATGCCAGTCAAGGTCGTAAACCGCGCGCATGCTACTCGCCGGACTCGCCGTCCTTGTGCCAGTAGCGGTCGTATTCGGTGAGGAAGGTCAGGCTGTCGAACGAACTCATGCGGTCGAGAAAGAGCACGCCGTCGAGGTGGTCCGTCTCGTGCTGGATCACGCGGGCGGCGAAGCCCTTGGCGGTCAGGCTCTGCGGCGTGCCGTGGCGGTCGAGGCACCGCACGCGGATGTCCACCGCCCGCGGCACGCGGCCCCGGATGTCCGGAATGCTCAGGCAGCCCTCCCAGTCCTCTTCCTCGGCCAGGCCCAGCGGCTCGATCTCCGGGTTGATCATCACCACGGGAGGCAGCCCGCCGTCCGGGTCGTCCACCCCGGCGACGAACAGGCGCAGGCTCTCGTGCACCTGCGGCGCGGCCAGCCCGATGCCGGCGTACTCGTTCATCGTCTCGAACAGGTCGTCGATGAGCTGCTGAACCGCCGGGGAGCCTATCTCGGCGGGGTCGAGAGGCGGCGTGCGGCGGCGGAGCACCGGGTGCCCCATCCGCGCCACCTTCAGGATGGACATCGATTCACATTATATTCGCCCGGTGAACCACCCGCACGTCCACGATCCCGCGCTCCGGTTCTGCTCGTCCTGCGGCGGTCCCCTCGCGCCGAAGCTGGTCAAGGAAGGCGAGCCGGAGCGGCCCGTCTGCACCCGTTGCGGGCACGTCGTCTACCTGGATCCGAAGGTGGCGGTCGGGACCGTGATCACCGACCCGGGCGGCCGCATCGCGCTGGTGCGGCGGTCGATAGAGCCGGGCTACGGCAAGTGGGTCTTTCCCGGCGGCTACGTCGACCGCGGGGAGGTCCCGGTCGTCGCCGCGGTTCGCGAGGCGCGCGAGGAGGCCTGCCTCGACATCCGGCTCGACGGACTGATCAACATCTACGCGTACGCGGGGGCGGTGCCGATCGTCATCGTCTACCGGGCATCGGTGGTCGGCGGCACGCTGGACGCGGCGGACGAATCGCTCGAGGCGGCCTGGTTCGCGCCGGACGACGTCCCGTGGTCCGACCTCGCGTTCCGGAGCACCCGCGACGCGCTGCGCGACCATCGGCGGGGCCTGCTCCATCCGGACCTGATCTGACCCGGACGGCGGTTGGACCGGGCGGCACCGCGGCGCGGCCGGTCGTGCCACGTGCGTCGCTACTACGGATGCGGGCGGGAACACGACCTCGACTGCGCACCCGCGGGCACGCAGGTCAGGCGAGCCGGGCCGGCGCATCCGCCCCGGCGTCCCCGTCGGGAACCGGCACGCGGGGCGCCGCCGCCCGCGGCGGAAACAGAAAGTCCTCGCGCTCGACTTCCGCCACCGCCTTGTCCACCAGCTCGGCGACCGGCAGGTTCCGCTCGGCCCGCTCCACGTCCGCGGGACGCGCCCGGGTCGCCGGACGCCGGGGCACGAACAGCGTGCAGCAGTCCTGGTCGGGAACGATGGAGATCGGATAGGTGCCCAGCCGCCGCGCCTCCTGCGTGATCTCCTCCTTGTCGGAACCGATCAGCGGCCGCAGCACCGGCAGCGTGGCAACATCGTTGATGACCGCCAGGTTCTCGATGGTCTGCGAGGCCACCTGCCCCACCGACTCCCCGGTGACGAGCGCCTTCGCCCCGCAGGCGCCGGCCAGCCGCTCGGCGATCCGCATCATCATCCGGCGGTAGAGGACGACCCGCAACGGGGCGGGCGCCGAGAGCACGATCGTCTGCTGGATCTCTCCGAAGCGCACGCAGTAGAGCCGCGAACGCAACTGGTGGCGCGTCAGCAGATCGGCGATTTCGCGGGCCTTGTCGAGCGAGGCGCGCGAGAGGATCGGGTACGCGTGGAAGTGGACGAACCGCACGCGGCAGCCCCGCTTCATCAACCGGTAGGCGGCGACCGGCGAGTCGATTCCGCCGGACAGCAGGCAGAGCACGGCGCCGCTGGTGCCGGTCGGCAGCCCGCCCGAGCCGGGCTCCTTCCCCAGCGTGTAGAACACCCGGTCCGGGAGCACCTCGACGCCGATGGCCAGATCCGGAGCATCGAGGTCCACGCGCCAACCCCGCGCCGCCTTGATCCGGCCGCCCACCTCGCGCTCGATCTGCGGCGAGGTCAGCGGGTAGGTCTTGTCCGCACGGCTGGCCCGGACCCGGAAGCCTGCGACGCCGTCCGCGCCGACGACGCCGGGCTCGTCGAGATGCCGGAGGATCGCGCCGGCGATCTCCTCGATCTCCCTGCCCGTGCTCCGCGCCCGCGCGAAGTTCGCCACGCCGAAGACCCGGCCGAGCCGCTTGCGCACGACGGACCATTCGGCGGCCGGACCCAGGCCCACCTCTATGCGTCCCATCAGCGGGCGCACGTGGGCGACGTCCAGATCGGCCGTCGCGTCGCGCAGGCCGGCGGCGAGACGATCGATGAACCAGGGACGGTTCCGCCCCTTGAGCGCGATCTCCTGGTAGTGAACGATTACCGAGTCCATCGACTGCAACGGTGACGAGCGCGTCCCGGATCGTACCCGGCGGCCCGGCCGCGATCCAAGCGCCGGCCCCAATCGGCGCCGAGGCTCGCACAGGCGTTACCATGGAAGCATGCGTGACGTCGTGGCGGCCCTGCTGGCCCTCGCGTTGCTCTTCTTCGCGTTGCGGCTCGCGACGACACTGACCCGCGACCGCCGCAAGCGCGGCAGCGAACGCGAGGCCATAGCGGCCGGCGGGCGTACGATCCTGGCCGAGATACCGTCCGATGCCGGCCTGCTCTTCTTCACCGAGGATGCGGAGGCGTTCCATCTCGGCGAGCGGCGGATCCCGAAGCGGGCAATCACGGCGGCGCGCGTCCTGATAAACGGCGCCCCGATTGCGGTCGCCGCCCGCCCCGATCACCGGGAGGCGGCCGCGATCTCGAGCGAGCTGATTCAACAGCGGCCGGAAGGACTCTCCCGCGACCAGTGGGACGTGGCCATCGACACCGAGGACGACACCGTTCTCGTACCGTGCGGCGCCATCCGCGAGCAGATTTCACAGGAGCTCGCCCGCACCATCTTCGACGTGGTGAAGCGCACCATCGAAGCCCGCGGCTGAGTCCGCGCCGCGGCGCGCAACCGGTCCGCGCCTCGTCACCACTCGACTTCGGCCACGCCGGCGCGATGGTTCACGGCGCGCGCCAGCGCGAACAACAGGTCGGAAAGACGGTTGACGTAGCGCAGCAGCTCGGGCTCGACCGCGTCCACGCCCAGACCCACGATCCGCCGCTCGGCGCGGCGGCAGACGGCGCGGGCCTGGTGCAGGGCCGCCCCGGACGGGCCGCCCCCCGGCAGGATGAAGCTGCGCAGCGGCGGCAGTGCCCCGTCGACGCGGTCGATCCATCCTTCCAGACGCTCGACATCCACCCTGCCGATCTGCGCCTTGGTCACGCGGGCCGAGATGCGGGACCGCGGGTCGGCCAGGCGCGCACCGATCGCGAACAGGTCGCGCTGCACCGCGACGAGCATCTCATCGAGGTCGTCGGGCAGCCCGGCGGCACGGGCGAGGCCGACCGTCGCGTTCAGCTCGTCGACGTCGCCGTAGACGGCGACGCGGGGATCGTCCTTCGGCACCGTCGTGCCGTCGAACAGCGCCGTGGTGCCCCGGTCGCCGATGCCCGTGTACAGCGGCATGAAGCTGCGATTATCCCACGCGCCGGTCCGCCGGCACGAAGGGCAGGGCGGTGACGACCGCCGGCACGCGGTCGGCATCGACCGCGACGTCGACGCGTGCCCCATCCGCCTCGGCCAGCTCTCGCCGCACGTAGCCGAGCGCGATCACCGCCTCCACGGCCGGCGAGCGCACCGCACTGGTCACGCGACCGACCTCGTCGCCGCCGCTGAAGATCGCCGCTCCCCGGGACGGGAGCGTCGCGTCCGGGACCTGGGACCGCTCGAAGGCGAGGCCCACCAGCCGGCGGGCGACACGCCCCTGCCCCCGATGGAGAATGCGGACGATGACCTCCTGCCCCACGTAGCATCCCTTGTCGAAGCTGATGGCGCGTTCGGCAATGCCTGCTTCGAGCGGAATGATGTCGTGATCCATGTCGATCGGAAACCGGGGCCGGCCCGATTCCACGCGGACCGTCTCGGCCGCGGCGGGCTGCACCGCGACCGCGCCGGCTGCTTCGAGCGCCCGCTGCTGCGCCTCGACGGCCGGCCGCTCGAACACCACCCGGTAGCCCTCCACCCCCAGATCGTCGGTGCGGGCCACCAGACCGGCACCCGACCCGAGGTCGAAAGCGCGATGCTCGCAGACCGCCAGGCGGCCGGCGTCCGCGCCGGCCAGGGACACCGCCACCGCGCGAGCGCCCGGCCCGTGCACCCCGTACGCCGCCCATCCCGCGGTCAGGTTCTCGATGCGCACGTCCTCGGTGAAAACCAGGTCGTCGAACCGTTCCCGGAGCCGGTCCGCCACGCCGCCGTCGACATCCAGCAGCAGGCGGTCGCCATCCGCGAAGACGTACATGTCGGCGATCATGCGGCCCTGCGGCGTCAGGCAGGCGGCGTAGCAACCGCTCCCCGGCGACAGGGCGACCACGTCGTTGCTCAGCAGGCCCTGCAGGAAGTCGGCGCGGTCGTGTCCGGCGACCGCGAGCCAGCCGCGGTCCTCCAGCCGGAGGCAGCCCGCGGCGTTGCGCAGAATCCGATAGTCGGCGATGTTCATGGGGCAGACCGCGGCGCGGGTCGATGATATGCTGATTCTGGTGAGACGACGATTTCACGCGAGCATGCGCTTCGCGCTTGTGCTGGTCGTGGCAGCCGCCGCCGGCGCCGCCGGCCGGGCGCAACCGCCGGCCGATCCGGCGGCCGGTGAAGCGCTCTTCAATATCTTCGTGGGCTCGACACCCGCCGGCTTCGAGCGGGTGCGCGTGGTGCGAACGGACGAAGGGTGGCTCCTCCAGGCAAGCGGCCAGTTGACGGCGCCGATCCCCGTCGACACCCGGGTCTTCGAGGCTGCCTACGACGAGGAATGGCGCCCCCGGCGGCTCATGATCGACGGTTCGCAGGCGGGCATTCCCTTTCGTCTCGACAGCACGTTCGCGGGCGACGGCACCGTGACGAACACCCTGCGGGAAGGCGAGCGGGACGCCACCAGCGAAGACCGCATCGATCCGGCGTCGGTGCTGCTGCCCAACTCCATCTTCGTCAGCTACGAGGCCCTGGCGATGCGCCTTGCCCGGTCGCAGGCCGGCCAGGAGCTGCCGATCTACGTCCCGCCGCGGGGCTTGCTGTCGGCCCGCATCGAAGCGGTCGGCATCCAGCATATCGAGACGGCCGAACGCGTCATCGAAGCACGGACCTATCGCATCACGTTCGTCGATCCCAGCCAGCCGCTGGACGCCGAGGTCTGGATCGACGAGAACGGCCGGCTGTTGCGCGTGAGCCTCCCGTACGCCTCTCTGGAAGTCGCGCGCCGGGACATCGCGTCGGTCTCGGCGCGGTTGACGACCGATCCCCCCCACCCGGGCAGCGAGCGGGTGCGTGTGGAGGCGGCCGGATTCAGTCTCGCGACCACGGTGATCGCCCCCGTGGACGTGCCGCCGCCGCCCGGCGGCCGCCGGCCCGCGGTGGTGCTGGTGCCCGGCACGGGCCCGGTCGACCGCGACGAGACCGTCTCCGGCGTGCCCATCTTCCGCCAGCTTGCCTGGGCGCTCGCGGATCGCGGATTCGTCGTCGCGCGCTACGACAAGCGGGGCTACGGACAGAGCGGCGGCCGGGCCGAGTCGGCGACGATCGAGGACTACGCCGAGGACGTGCGCACCATGGTCCGGCACCTGCAGCGGCGCGACGACGTCGATCGCGACCGGATCGTCGCGGTGGGATACGGTGAGGGCGGCTGGATCGGCCTGCTGGCGGCGCGGCGCGAGAACCGCATCAAGGGGCTCGCACTGCTGGCGACCCCCGGCAGCTCCGGCCGGACGTTCGTGCTCGAGCAGCAGCGGAACGAGCTGCGGCGCATCGGCTCGACGGGGGACGAACGCCGGGAGCGCATCGACCTGCAGACCCGCATCAATCGCGCGGTCCTGGGCGAAGGCGAGTGGACCGGCATCCCCGATGCAGTGCGCCGGCAGGCGGACACGCCCATGTTCCGCAGCTTCCTGGCCTTCAATCCGACGGCGGAGCTGCGCCGCGTGCGCCAGCCGCTGTTACTGATGCAAGGCTCGGAAGACCAGCTCGTCCCGCCGCATCACGCCGAGCGGCTCGAACGCATCGCCCGCCGGCGGGACCGGCGGGAGTCGACGGTGGAGCTCGTCGCGCTGGACGGCGTCAATCACCTGCTGCTGCCGGCAGCAGATGCGGAAGCCGGGAATCCGGCAGCGGGAAGTCGGGAGATCACACCCCGAGTCTCCGAGGTGCTGATCGACTGGATCGAACGGACCCTGCCGGCGGAATGACCCGGCCGAGCGGCGTCAGTCGCCCTCGTCGGCCGCGCCCGGCTTGTCACGACGCACGCTGAGCTCCACCTGACCCACCCGGACACGGTCGCGGTCGCCGAGGAACGCCACGTCGACACGCTTGTCGTTGACGAACGTGCCGTTCGTGCTCTTGAGATCCTCGACCTGAAGCTGCTGCTCCGTCGCGGTGAATCGGCAGTGAATGCGCGAGATGAGCGCGTCGGGGACGATGAAGTCCGCGTGCGTTCCCCTGCCCAGGGTCCGGCCTGCCCCCGGCGGCAGGCGGAAGGTGCGATTCTGTTCGTCGATGGTCGCGCGAATAGTCCACATGGCGCTTCTGGCGTTCAACCCTTCCGCGGCTGCGACGGGCGGATTTCCACCCGACTGGGCAGGCTGCGCGACTCGTGCCGCAGGAGATCGACAACGACCTGCGCGACATCGGACGCCGTCAGCTTCCACGGCGCCGCGGCGTGCCGGTCGTCGCTGCCGGCGAACGCGGTCCCGACCGAGCCCGGCGCGACCGCACTCACCCGGATGCCGTCGAAACGCACCTCCTGCATGAGGGCGGCGGAGAACGCGTCCAGTCCCGCCTTCGACGCGCAGTACGCGGCGCCGTTCGCGAAGGGATAGCTGCCCGCCAGGCTGCCGATGTTGATGATCCATCCGCCGCCGCGCCGCCGCAACACCGGAATGGCGGCCCGGCAACAGTAGAAGACTCCGCTGAGGTTGGTCTCGATGATCTGCGCCCAGTCGTCGACGGACTGCTCGGCAACCGCCTCGAAGCGGCCGATCCCCGCGTTGTTGATCAGAATGTCGACGCCGCCGAAGCGGTCGGTCGCCGCCCCGATCAGCCGCTCCGCGTCGGCGGGGCGCCGCACGTCGGCCGCCACGGTCTCGAGACGCCCGGCGGCGGCGCCACCCGTGATCCCCGCCAACGCCGACGCCGCCTCGGCGAGCGCCTCGGCCGAGCGCCCCGAGATCAGCACGTCGGCGCCGCATTGCAGCAGGCTCTCGGCCACCGCGCGTCCGATCCCCCGCGAGCCGCCGGTCACCACCGCAACGGATCCCGCGAAACGGGCGCTCCCGCCCCGCGCCTCCGTCCCGCCATCGAGTGTCATGGCCACTAGAATACCGCGAGTCTCGCGGGGCCCGGAATCATGTCGGTCATCGCAATCATCGGCGCGGGTACGCTCGGAGGAACGCTCGCCCACCTCGTGGCTGCGCACGACCTCTATCGGGAGGTGCGGCTGATCGACGACGCCGGCGACGTGGCCGCGGGGAAAGCACTCGATATCCTGCAATCGGGCGCGATCGAGCGTTTCGGAACGACAGTCGTCGGGGACAGCGGCGCCTCGGCGGCAGTGGGAGCCGACGTGGTGGTCCTGGCCGGGCCGGCGGACGCGCCCGAAGCCGAGTGGGATGACGGCGACGGCCTGGATCGGCTGCGCCGGACGGCTGCCTTCAATCGAGGCGCCCTCGTCGTCTGCGCGGGAGCCGGCCACCGGGGGCTCGTCGAGCGGGGCGTGTCGGAGGCGGGGTTGGACCGCCGGCGGCTGATCGGCTCGGCGCCGGAAGCCCTGCGCGGTGCACTGCGCGCCATCGTCGCGCTGGAGGCCGGTTGCGAAGCCTCCGAGGTCGCCCTCACCGTGCTCGGCGCCCCGCCGCGGCATACCGTCGTGCCCTGGAGCCAGGCGACGGCGGGCGGGTTGTCGCTCGAGCCCGCCCTTGCACCCGCGCGGCAGCGTCGCCTGCACGCGCGGGCGGTCGCCCTGTGGCCACCCGGTCCTTACGCCCTCGCGGCCGCCGCCGGACGGGTCGCCGCCTCCCTCGCCACCGGGAACGGCCGCCAGGTTTGCTGCTTTGTCGCGGTCGACGGAGAGCTCGGGTTGCGGAAGCAGGTGCTGGCCGCCCCGGTTCGACTCGGGCCACGCGGCGTGACACGTATCGTCGAGCCGCACCTGAACGCCCGCGAGCGCAGTCAGCTCGAAGCGGCGTGCACCGGCTGAGCCGGCGGATCCATGTACCGGTCCGCCCCGCTGCCGGCCGGCACCCGGCGCTCGAACACCTCCGCGAACCGTCTCGCGACGCAGTCGGCCACCGCGGCGGTCGGGATTTCCTGACCGGTGAGCCGCCGCAGCGAGGTCACGCCGCGATCGGAAAGCCCGCACGGCCGGATCAGCGCGAAGTCGTCGAGATCGGTCGTCACGTTGAGCGCAAACCCGTGACTGGTGACCCAGCGCGACAGCCGCACCCCGATAGCGGCCAGCTTGTCGTTGCCGACCCAGACCCCGGTAAGCCCCGGCAGGCGCGTCGCGCGGACTCCGAAGTCGGCCGCCGCCCGAATCAGCACCTCCTCGAGATCGCGCACGTAACGGTGCACGTCGCAGCGGTCGGGCTTCAGCAGCAGGATGGGATATCCGACGAGCTGCCCCGGACCGTGGTAGGTCACGTCTCCGCCGCGACGTACGTCGTGGATCTCGACGCCGCGGCGGCGCAACACGGCTGCGGACGCCAGCACGTTGTCCGCGTCGGCCCGTACGCCGCGGGTGATGACGCGCGGATGCTCCAGCAGCAGCAACTGGTCGGCGATCAGGCCGCGCCGGCGCTCGGCCACGAGCCTCTGCTGCAGGTCGAGCGCGGGGCCGTACCCGACGACGCCCAGCCAACGCACATCGAGAGCCCGTCGCCCCATGAACCCGCCCCGGACAGCGCTACAGCAGGCTGCCGTCGAACTGCTCCACTCCCGACTTGACCCTGGCCATGAAGCGGTCGGCGACCGCCCCGTCGATCAGCCGGTGATCGAAGCCGAGCGTCAGGTACGCGCGTGGCCGCGCCGCGATCGTGCCGGCGTCGTCGATCACCACCGGCCGGCTTTCGACCGCGCCCACGCAGAGAATGGCCACCTGCGGCTGGTTGATGATGGGCATCCCGAAGATGGACCCGAACGCCCCGGGATTGGTGATCGTGAAGGTGCCGCCCTGTACCTCCTCGGGCGCCAGGCGCTTTGAACGGGCCCGCGCGGCAATGTCGGCTATCGCCGCGCTCAGTTCCAGAACGCTCTTCCGGTCGGCGTCCTCGAGCACCGGCACGATCAGGCCCTCGTCGTCGTCCAGCGCCACGGCAATGCCCAGATTGACGTTCGTTGCATGCACCACCCCGGCACCGTCGCCGGTGAGCGATGCATTGAGCATCGGCATCTCGACCAGCGCATCGACGACCGCCTTCGCCACGAACGACAGCAGGGTCAACCTGGCGCCGCGATCGGCGTACGCGTCCCGGTGCGCCTTGCGGAGTGCCGCGACACGCGAGAAATCGACGTCGAACACGGTGTGCACATGGGCCGATGTCCGGCGGCTGCGGAGCATGTGCGCGGCGATCTCGCGCCGCATGACCGACAAGGGCTCGACTCGTCTATCGTCGTCCGGCGGCGCCGCGCGGGCGCCGCTCCCGGCCGGCAACGACTCGACGTGCTTCAGGATGTCGTCCCTGGTGACCCGTCCACCCGCGCCCGTCCCCGCCACCGCGGCCGGATCGATGCCGTGCTCGCGGGCCAGTCTGCGGACCACCGGCGAGACATGACTCCGATCGCGCGGTTCCGCCCGGACCGCGGACGCGGGGGCGCGAGCCGGCCCCGGCGATTCTTCCTGCTGCGGCGAGCCGTCGGACCCGACGACCGCTTCGCCCGGGGCCCGTATGGTGGCGACGACGCTGTCCACCGGCACCGTCTCGCCTGCCTGCGCGCGCACCTCGGCAAGGACGCCTCCGGCAGGGGACGGCACCTCCGCGTCGACCTTGTCGGTCGACACCTCGAAGAGCGGCTCGTCCCGGTCGACGTGCTCGCCTACGCGCTTGTTCCAGCGTACGATCGTGCCCTCGGCGATGGATTCGCCGAGCTGCGGCATGAGCACGTTGGTTGCCATCGACTGGTTCCGGGCCGGCACGGCGAAGGGCGTGGGCGACCCTGCTCGGGTAAAGTGCCCGGAGACGCCCCGGAGAGCCACGTACAGAACAGGAGGCTGGACCGGCAACGATCCAGCCTCGCACGCCGAATCGACGGATCGCAGCGGCGATCCGCGGGGAGCGTCTGGGCCTACGAAAGAACGGCGTCCTTGAGCTGCTTCGCGATACGCGCCTTGACCACCTGCTTCGCGGGGATCTCGATGGCTTCCCCGGTTGCCGGGTTGCGGCCCATCCGCGCTTCGCGCTTCTGCAACACGAGCTTGGCGATGCCGGGCAGCGTGAACTCGCCGGAATCCTGAAGCTCTCGCTCGCACAACCGCTGCAGCTCATCGAAGAACGCGCGCACGTCCGCGCGCTTGAGCGGGACATCGCAATCTTCTGCCATGTGCTCGACGAAATGCGCGAACAGCTCCGTCTTGCCCATCTTCCGGGCTGCGGCCATCGACGCTCCCCCTTGGTGTTGGCGCGCTGTGTCGGACGCCTCGGCGACCGCGCGCGCTGGCGATCATCCGGACGAAAGACCCGATAAAAGCGGAAAAATGCTAGCGTGGGCAGCGCCCCGTGTCAATCCGTTACGGACCGGCGCCGCCTTGGAACCCCGCGCCGGATCGACAGCGGCGAGACGCCCGCGCGGCAAGGCGCGACGAGGAAGAATGTCCCCAGGAGTCTGCGCCTCCGAACTCACTTCGTTGCGTTCTGCGACGCGGACTCCTAGACTCAGCGGATGCCGGACTCGTCGATCGAGACGTTTCCCAATCCCAGGCGCGGACGCGGCTACGAGATCGCCATCCGCTGCCCCGAGTTCACCTCGGTCTGCCCCAAGACGGGGCTCCCCGATTTCGGAGAGATTCGGATCACCTATGTACCCGACGAGCGCTGCATCGAGCTCAAGGCGCTGAAGTACTACCTGGTCGGATTCCGCAACCAGGGCATCTTCTACGAGGACGTGACGAACCGGATCCTCGACGACCTCGTCGCAGCCTGCCAACCGCGACGGATGACCGTGGTCGGCGACTTTTCCGTGCGCGGCGGCATCACCACCCAGGTGACGGCGACCCATGAGTCTCCGCCGTAGAACGGCGTTAGACTCATGGCCGGGGTCGGCTGGGCGGGAAGCGGAGCCGCCGGACGACGATTTCCGGGCTATGAGCGACCATGAACCGCCACACGAAGTGCCCCTCGAAGCCGAGCTGGATCTGCACACCTTCGCGCCGCGCGACGTCCGATCGGTGGTCGAGGAGTACGTGCACGCCGCCTCGGCGGCCGGCCTGCGGGAGGTACGCATCGTGCACGGCCGGGGCTCGGGAGTCCAGCGGGGCAACGTCCAGGCCACGCTCGAGCGGCATCCCCTGGTCACCGCCTTCTGGGACGCGCCCGGGTCTCACCTGGGTGCGACGGTTGCCTCGATCCGGGCCGGCGATCCCGCGGACGGCGACTGACCGCCGCTTCTCGCGACCGCGTCGAGCCCGCTCGGCCACTCGTGCCGGCAGGACCGCCGGCCTCGTCGGCTGCCTGACGCTCTTGTTCGCGGCGCCCGCCGGCGCCCAACCCCGGCTGCCCGAAATGGTGATCGAGGCGCCCGACAGCCTGCGCGCCGTCGCGGACCGAATCCGGCGACTCGACGCCGGGCGCCTGCAGGCGGTGATGCGCCTGGTGGGCCTGCGCGATCCGGGCAACCGCATCCGAATCGTGCTCGTTCCGGAGGGCTCCCGCATCGCGCGCGACGCCGCGCCCTGGGTCGCGGCGTTCGCCGATCCCGCGCACGATCTGATCGTGCTGTTCCCCGACCGTATCGGCAGCTACCCGCACGACTCGCTGGAAGTGGTCCTCCACCACGAGGTGGCCCACATCCTGACCGCGCGGGCGGCCGGCGGCGGACGCCTGCCGCGCTGGTTCGACGAAGGGCTCGCCAGCGTCGCCGAGCGGACCTGGGGCATCGGCAACCGGTCCCGGTTCCTGTGGGCCACCGTCATTGCCGGGCAGCCCACCGTGACCGCGCTCGAAGGGCTCTTCCATGGAGACGGCCGCGACGCGGCGCGCGCCTACATCATCTCGCACGCCATCGTGCGCGACGTCATCCGGCGCCACGGCGCCGCCGTCGTGCAGCGCATCCTGTCCGGCGTGGCGGCCGGCGCCACCTTCGACAACGCCTTCCTCGCCGCCACCGGCATGACGGTCAGGGGCGCGACGCGCCTGTTCTGGCGCAGCTCGGGCGGCTGGGAGGAGTGGATCACCTTCATCGCCAGCCCCTTCACGCTGTGGACCCTCATCACCAGCCTGGCCCTGGCCGCGATCTGGCGCCATCGCCTGCGGCGCGCCGCGCGCCGGCGGCGTTGGGAGGCCGAGGAAGCACTCGACGCGGATTCTCGGTGGGACGAACACCGGCCGGACTATCGGGTGCACTGAGCTCACGCACGCATTCCGAAACCCCGAACCGCGCCGCCCCTGACGTTGCGCCCGGTCGCGCCGCCGCAGCCGGTCCGGACTACCAGGGGTCGAGCCCGATCAGCCGCGCCGGGTTGCGGCGGATCATCGTGTCGATCTCCGCCTCGGTGATGCCGGCGTCCAGCATGGCGCGAATGTAGACGCGCAGGCCGTCCGCATGGACCGGATTGCCCGCCTGACCGAGGTCCGACGACATGAAAAAGGCCTCGGCGCCCAGGTCCCGGATTGCCGCAACGTAGTCCTCGATCGTCCGGCCGCCGGAATGGACGGCCAGCCAGTCGATCTCCATGATGGCGTCTTCCTCGGCCATCTGCCGCATCTGCTCGCGTGTCGCCCCCTGGCTGAAGACGTGCGTCACGAGAATCCGCGGCACGCCCAGACGCTTCGCCTCCGGGATCAGGCGCAGCACCTCGCCCGGTGCGGAATGCCCCATCGCGAGCGTCAGGTCGTGCTCGGCGAGAAGCTCGAACACCTCCAGCACCGCCGGCAGCGGCTCGCCGTCCTCCAGGATCGACACGTACGGCGCATCGCCGCCCGACGACGTCGCGGCGTACTCGGAATCGAAGGTGGGCAGCCAGACGACCTTGCCGCGGCCGCCGGAGAACGCGGCCATCTGCCGCACCGCCTCGGGGTTGATCCCGCCGACGGCGCGGTTCAGTACGAGGCCGCCGAAGATCTCCAGCCCGTCCACCTGCGCCATGGCAATCGCCGCCCGGTCGGCGGTCATCGTGAAGTGGTTCTTCAGCAGGATGGCGCGCATGCCCGCCGCCGCGGCCAACCGCGACGCCTCGATGTCGTCCACCGACCGTGGGCGCGAATCGGGTCCGGTGTGGAAGTGCAGATCGACGACGCCCTCCAGCGAGATCTCCGGCTCCTGCCCCTCCGCGCGGTCGGGCGCGCCGGCGCCCGCCACACCGGCCGCGAGGACCAGCAGCACGGCAATTCGCTTCATTCCATCCATCGAAGACCTCCTGTCGCCGCCCGGGACCGGCTCCGCCCGCTTCATCCCGAGCCGCACGGCACTATCATAGGACCATCGGACCGCAGGTCCGGCAGCGGACCGGCAGCCCGTGGAGAAGCTCCGCTGCATTCGAGCGGCGCTGCATTTCCGCGTGGACTGCGTTGCTCCTCGGTCGAATATGCAGCCCGAACCCGTCGAGCCGCGGTCGCACCCCTGGATCTGGGCCGTATACGCCTTCCTCTTCGCCGCCTCCGTCCCGTGGTACCTGCCGGCCGGCAGCCCCGCACGGCTCTGGTTCGGTCTCCCCCACTGGGTCGTCCTCTCGCTTGCCGCCTACCTGGCGGTTGCCGTCTTCACCGCTTGCGTGGTGACGCGCTACTGGTCCGTGCCTCCCGCCCAGGACGAGCCGGACGACGGAGAAGGCCCGCCGTGAGCCCGTCGCTCGCGATCGGCGCCGGCGCCGCCGTCGGCTTGTACCTGGTGTTGTTGATCTCGGTCGGCTATGCCACGCGGCGTCGTGGCGCCCAGACCGGCTTGGGCGACTTCTACCTGGCCGGCCGCAACCTGGGCGGCTTCGTCCTGCTGCTGACGCTGTATGCGACGCAGTACAGCGGCAACACGCTGCTCGGCTATCCCGGCGAGGCGTTCCGCATCGGTTACGCGTGGGTGATGAGCGTCGGCTTCATGATGGCGATCATCGTCGTCTACCTGATCTTCGCCCCGCGCCTCCAACGCATCGCCCGCCGTCACGCCTTCGTCACCCCCGGCGACTGGATCGCCCACCGCTTCCGATCGCCGTCCCTCACGCTGATCGCCAACGTGCTGCTCGTCGTGGCGATCTCCAACTACCTGCTGGCGCAACTGATGGCGATGGGCCACGTCACCGAGGGACTCTCCGGCGGCGCCGTGCCCTACTGGGTCGGCGTGGTGCTGCTGACGCTGGTCGTCATCGTCTACGAGACGGTGGGAGGCATGCGCGCCGTCGCCTGGACCGACTGCGTGCAGGGCCTCATGCTGCTCGTGGGTCTGGCCGGCCTGCTGCTGGCCGTCGTGCCCACCCCGACCCATCTCTCCGAGCTGACCCTGGCGGTCGCCGCCGAGGCGCCCGAGAAAGTCGCCGTGCCGACGTGGGACGTCTCGCGCAACTGGCTCAGCACGCTGCTGCTCATCGGCTTCTCGGGCGCCGTCTATCCCCACGCCATCCAGCGCATCTACGCCGCCCGCGACGCGGCGACGCTGAAGCGCGCGTTCAGCGTCATGGTCTTCCTGCCGCTCGTCACCACCGGCGTCATGTTCCTGGTCGGCATCCTGGCCATCCGCGAGCTGTCCGCCGGCGGCGACGCCGACCAGGTGATGCCGGCGCTGCTGACCGCCTGGAGCGGGCGGTCGGTGCTGCTGTACCTCCTCTGCGTGATGGTCATCACCGCCGTCGTGGCCGCCGTCATGTCGACCGCCGACTCGGTGCTCCTGAGCCTGTCGTCGATCCTCGCCAAGGACATCGTCGGGGCCATGCTGCTCAAGGGCGCGTCCGAGGCGCGGCTGACCCGTATCGGCAAGCAGCTCTCGTGGGTGGTCGTCGCGGTGCTGGTGGTCATCGCGCTGTCGCCGCGGGTGACCTTGTGGGGCCTGACCGAGATCAAGATGGAGATCCTGGCCCAGGTGGCGCCGCTGTTCGTCCTCGGCGTGACGTGGCGGCACCTGACGACGGCGGCGGCGCTCAGCGGGATGCTGGCCGGCTGCGCGACCTACGCCGGGCTGCTGCTCGCCGGCCGGCCGCAGGTGTGGGACGTCCACGCCGGGGTCGTCGGCCTGGGCGTCAACGCGGCGGCGTGCGTGGTGGTGACACTGCTGCCGGCGTGGACCGCCGCGGCGCCGACCCGTGCGCGTGCCGCCGGACGCTGAGGGCGCGCCGATGGGGCCGCGACGCGGGCCTGATTGGCGTACCTGTCGCACCCCGGGAGAAGGTGGACTACAACCGCACACGGCACGACGCCGCAACGCGGGCCCGATTGGCGTACCTGTCGCATCCATAGTGCAAATGCTATAATCGGGAATGGCTCACACCACGCCTCTTGCACGCGCTGCCCGGTCCACGAGCGACCGGGATACCCCGGCCTCCGCTCCTGCCCACTACCGCCGCACGCCGGTCGGGCTGCAGTTCCCCGGGTGTCGACCGATGCCCCTGCGCCGGGACCAGCTCGCCGACTTCGACGGCCGTCTCGAGTACTGGGAGGCGCGCACCGAAACCGCCTGGGTTCTCGCCGAGCCGACCGGAGGCATCCACGAATCCACGTCACGCCGGCTGCCGGAGCTCGCGCGGCTGATCGCGACCGTGCGCGGGTCGCCGATCCGGGCGTTCGGATCGGTCGACCTGCGGGTGAACGACGACGCCGGCCGGGCGGATCGAATCATGCAGGCGGACGAGACGCTCTACCTGCACCCGCGCCGCGCCCGCCTGCCGTCGGGTCCCCTCGTCATCGGCGTGCACGATCTGCCGGACGTCGTGCTGGAGGTGGACCACACCACCGACATCCGCCGGGGCAAGCTGCCGCTCTACGAAGCGTGGGGCTTTCCGGAGCTCTGGATGCTGGTACCGCCGGCCGGGGCCACCCGCCGCCGGCCGGCCGGCGTGACTGTTCATCGGTTGAGGAGCGACCGGTATGAAATCGTGCCGGAAAGCGAAGCGTTTCCGGGCTGGACCGCTCCCGAGATCCACGTAGCGCTCACCGAACCCCTGACGACGGAGCGTACCTGCAAGGTGCTGGAGCGCGTCGGCCGCACGTTGGGCGCGCGGGAGGGCACGAGCCCGCAGGACGATCCGCTGCTGCGGGTGCTGGGCGACCGCGAACGGGCCGAGGGACGAGCGGAAGGTCAGGCCGAAGGGCGGGCGAAGGGTCAGGCCGACCTCGTCCGGGCGATGCTCGTAGAGCGCGGGATAGCAGTCTCCGAGTCGTTCACGACCCGCGCGACGGGGATCGTCGACAGGCCCGGCGGGGCACGCATGGCGGCTGCCGCGCTCGCCTGCGCCGACGAGGCCGACTTCTGGCGCCGTCTCGACCGGCCCTGAACACCGCTCGCGAAAGGACCGAGAGGCCGACGGACCGCAGCCCGTTATGCAGGGCCTGCCTGCGGCCGACGCCGCAGCACGTACCGATCGTTCCCGGTTACCGCGGATTCACCCGCGTGCTCTGCGACGCCACGCACTGCCAGCGGCCGTCGCGCACCACCCAAACGTCGGTGTAGCGCAGGACGATCTCGGCCTCCTGCCCCCGCCGGATGCCCACCACGCGGAGCGTGAACCAGACCACCGCCGCATCGTCGTAGACCTGCACGGTGAAGTCTTCCTGCGTGGCCGAGATCACCCGCTGGTTGAACGACTCGGCGAGCGCGAGCTCGCGGGCCTTGTCGCCCCGCGCCCCGTCGTCGTAGGTCACGATGAAGTCGTCGGCGAGAATGCTGTCGAGAAACTCGACGTCCCGGGCGTAGAACGCCTCGTTCCAGCCCCGCTCGAGCGCGATGAGCTCTTCCTCGACCGATACGGCCGGCGGTTGGGAGGCAAAGGCGCTCACCGCCCAGAGAGACGCGAGCACGCCAAACAGGAGATACCGCGGCCATGGTCTTCGCATCGTCTCCTCCACGCTGCCGTGTCCGGGCGCATTATCCCACGCCGTCCTGGTCGACCCCATGCGCTGGACCCCGGCGCGCGAGATGATCGTCGGAGACGGACCGGCTCCGAGGCTCGTTGCCTGACCGTCCGGACCGCGGGAACCGCACCGCCGCCCCCGCCGGCTCGGCCGCATGACAGATGCGGCGCGGGTTGCGACAATGGAACCGATGCGCTTCTTCAACACCGAGGGTCCGGTGCGGCCGGACGACCACTACTGCATCCCGCCGCTCGAGCGCATCGATCTCGACGCCGTGCTCTGTCTCGTCCGCGACAAGAAGTACTTCGTGCTGCACGCGCCGCGCCAGACCGGCAAGACGTCGGCCCTGCTGGCGCTGCGTGACCTGCTGAACGGCGGCGGCGACTACCGGTGCGTGTACGCGGACTTCGAGGTCGGGCAGGCCGCGCGCGAGGACACGGCGCGCGCGATGCGCGCACTGCTCGGGGAGCTGGCCCGCCAGGCGCGCGTGACGCTGGGCGACAAGACGCCGGATGCGCTACGGAGCGCCGCGCTGGAGACCGAAGGCGCCGACGGCGCGCTGATCGACGTGCTCTCGCGCTGGGCCGAGGCCGATCCGCGACCGCTGGTGCTCTTGATCGACGAGATCGACACCCTGATCGGCGACACGCTCATCTCCGTGCTCCGGCAGTTGCGGGCCGGCTACAATCAGCGGCCCGCCGGCTTTCCCCACTGCGTGATCCTGTGCGGCGTGGTGGACGTGCGCGACTACCGCATCCGCTCGAGTGCCGCGAATGCGCTGGTGCTCGGGGGCAGCGCCTTCAACGTCAAGTCGAAATCGCTGCGCCTCGGCGACTTCGCCGAGGCGGAGGTGCGGGCGCTGCTCGCCCAACATACGGCGGAGACAGGACAGGCGTTCACCGATGACGCCCTTCGGATGGTCCGGACCCGCACCGCCGGCCAACCGTGGCTGGTGAACGCGCTGTGCTACGACGCCTGCTTCGACGACAGGGCGGGCCGGGATCGCTCGCGCCCCATCACCGGCGACGATATCCTTGCGGCCCAGGAACGGTTGATCCTGCGGCGCGACACGCACATCGACCAGTTGGCGCACAAGCTGCGCGAGGAGCGGGTGCGGCGGGTGATCGAGCCGATCCTGGCTGGCGCGGCCGAGCAGTCGTGGTCGGAGGAGGATCTCCTCTACCTGCGCGATCTCGGCCTGATCGCGCAGGATGCCGGCGGCGCGCCCGGCATCGCCAACCCGATCTACGCCGAGGTCGTGCCGCGCCACCTGAACGCCGCCGTGCAGGCGGGCCTGCCGCACGAGCGGGCCTGGTACGTGGACGCGGACGGCGCCCTGGACGTGGAAGGACTGATCGCCGACTTCCAGACCTTCTTCCGGGAGCACTCCGAGCACTGGGTACAGCGCTTCGCGCAATACCGGGAGGCGGGCCCGCAACTCCTGCTCCAGGCGCATCTGCAGCGGGTCGTGAACAGAGGCGGCGTCATCGAGCGGGAGTACGCGCTCGGCCGGGGCCGCACCGACCTGCTCATCCGCTGGCCGCAGGGCGGGCGGACGCGGAAGTTCGTGGTCGAGTGCAAGCTGCGCCGCGGAGACCTGGAGCGGACCATCGCGGAGGGTGTCAAGCAGACGCGCGGCTACATGGACCGCTGCGGAGCCGAGGCGGGCCACCTGATCGTGTTCGACCGCGCGCCGGAGCGCACGTGGGCGGAGAAGATATTCCGCCGCGACCCGGCGGCGGACGGCGCACCGGTTACCGTGTGGGGCATGTAAGGGCAGGTCCCCATGCGCATCGCCAACCCCATGTACGACGCCGTCTTCAAGCATTTGCTAGAGGACCCGGCGTCCGCGAAACTCATCGTCGGCGCGATCCTCGGCGAGGAGATCGAGAGTCTCGAGATGGCGCCGCAGGAGGCAGCGGTGCAGGTCGGCTCGCCGCAGTCGGCGGCCCCGCAAGGCACCGGCTTCACGGTGCTGCGGGTGGACTTCGCGGCGACGGTGCGGACGGCGGCCGGGGAGCATCTGCGGGTGCTCATCGAAGTGCAGAAAGCGCGCTACTCGAACGACGTGATGCGTTTCCGGCGCTACCTGGGATGCACTACGCGGACCAGCGGAACACCGTGACCTACGCGGAAGGAGGTCGCGAGCACGAGCGGCCGCGGCGGCTGACGACGATCTACTTCCTGGGAGAGCCGCTGCCGCGCACGGCGGCGACGGTGCTGAAGGTGGCGCGCGAGTACGTGGACGCGGACGACTGTCATCCGATCGCCATCCCAGGCCCGCTCCGACGGAAAGCTGACAGCAATGCCGTCGGTGATGGCGCAATAGACGAGCGGTCTGCCGGCAGCCAGGTCGTACCGCCCGTCAGGCCCGAACTCGAGCTCGCTCGGCGGCAGCGTCTTCGCTTCACACCGCACAGGTTCACAGGTCGAAAGGCGCCCGCTCTGCTCTGACGTTGCTCCCTCCAGGACAATGGCTTTCGTCAGCAGTTCCCCGAGCCACCGGACCTCTTCAGGCCCCTGTCTTGTAGCGCGTCTAAGCCCGTCCCACGCCTCCCACAACGACCTGCCCTCCGGACAGGGAATCTCGTACACCGGCCGATCCGTCCGCAAGGCCCTCTGGACCGCACCGGACCGAACCAATGCCCTGATGCCGGTGGCCACGTCCTTCAACCAGGCATCCGTCTGGGAATGCGTGGCGTGCGCCAGACTCGCGTGGTTCAAAACCATCTCGCGCATGTCTAACCGTCCGCTTCAGGACTTCGGCGCGAGCAGCCGCGCGAGGTTGTCCTCATGCTGATCGAAGAAATCGGCCGGCCAGTGCGACAACCGGCCGTCGGCGTCGACCGTTGGCGAAGAGACCTCCACCCGGCCGTCGGCCTGCCGCTCGAAGTGGTGGAACGCCGTCTCGTCGGGCGCGATCAGGCCGTCGCGCACGGCGATTCGGACGCCGTCGATGAAGTGGTCGCTGTGGGTCTCGACGAAGACCTGTACCCCGGCCCGCGCGGCCCGGACGGCGAGCTCCGCCAACTTCGTCTGTCCGCGTGGATGCAGGTGCGCCTCGGGGTTCTCGACGAGGCAGAGTGCGCCCGGCGGCGCGAGAAGGCCAAGCACTACAGGCAGCACGTACGACAGACCGAAGCCGACGTTGGTGGCTCTGTAGCGTCGCGCTGCGGCGTCACCCGCCCGGTCGAACGTGAATCCGGCAATGACCGCATCGGCGTCGAACACCGCCCGGAGCTGCAGATGTGCGCCGGGACTCACGTCCTGCAGCCAGTGGTCCACGACGTCCACAAAGCGTTGCCGGATCGAGCCCACCTGTCGCGGATCGTCGTCCGGCAGGATGTCGTTCTGTCGATCGTTGAGGTAGTTCCATGCGTACTCGGCGTTGATGCCGAAGTCGCCGCGCCGCCCCATAATCTCTGCCAGCGGATACGTCTTGCGTGGCCCGACCCGCTCCGCCGGTACATGAAGGACGCGCCCGCCGAACGGAGGGACACCGCGCCATGCCCTCTCAACCCACGCTCTCGGGTACCGGCCCTTCCCTTCCTCTGGTACAGGAACACCGATACGCTCCAGCGCGGCATCCGACGCCACGACGTCACTCGACGAGGGCAGGTGCGCGTCACGCCATGTAGTCGGGGCACCCTCTGCACGCAGAATCCGCTCCACCTCGTCGCGGGTGACGGCCGTCAACTGATCACCGGCCTTCGCATGTTCGAATGCCCACGCCCAGGGGGCGTCGCCCCCCCGCCGCTTCGTCGCCGAAGAGCACGAACCCGACGAGCGCGTCGTCCTTCCCTTCGAACACCACCTCGGAACCGACGCCGAGGTCGGTCAGCGTGCCGCCCAGGATCAGCCGCCCCTCCAGCAGGCCCCCGGTCCTGAACGACTGGCGCAACACCAGCAGCGCCTGGATCACGCTGCTCTTGCCCATCCCGTTCAGGCCGCACAGCAGGTTCAGTGGCGCGCACGGCAGATCGAGGCGCTCGAAGCACTTGAAGTTGAGCAGGCCGATCCGCCGCAGCATCAGAGCATCGCCTCCGACAGATCACGCATCCTCAAGCGCTCCAGGGTTGGCGACGTCGTCCCTCGCCGAGGTCGCCCGCCACGCTCGCCGCGCCTTTCATAAAGATACGAATGGCCGCAAGCCTCCATGCGGCCTGACGAGCTCGCCCAAGCCGGGCGGGCACCGGGCTACGACCTGAACACGCGCAGCAGCCGGCTCAGCGGATCGTAGAGCTTGTCGACCACCCGCTCCTTGAGCGGAATGATGGCGTTGTCGGTGATGGTGATCTCCTCGGGGCAGACCTCGGTGCAGCACTTGGTGATGTTGCAATAGCCGACCCCGAAGTCGTTCGCCAGCTCGTGGGTGCGGTCCTCGGTGTCGAGAGGGTTCATCTCCAGCGCCGCGCTGTAGACGAAGAAGCGCGGGCCGATGAACTCGTGGTGCAGCCGGTGGTCGCGCAGCACGTGGCAGACGTCCTGGCAGAGGAAGCACTCGATGCACTTGCGGAACTCCTGCACGCGCTCGGCGTCGGACTGCTGCATGCGCCACGTGCCGTCCTCCGCGTCCGGCGGGCGCGGCTTGAACGGCTTGATCCGCTTCTTGACCTCGTAGTTCCACGACACGTCGGTGACCAGGTCGCGGATGACCGGAAACGCCTTCATCGGCTCGATGGTGACCGGCTCGTCGAGGTTCAGGCTGTTGAGCCGCGTCATGCACATCAGCTTCGGATTGCCGTTCACCTCGGCGGAGCAGGAGCCGCACTTTCCCGCCTTGCAGTTCCAGCGGCAGGCGAGATCGTTGGCCGACTCCGCCTGGATCTGGTGCACGGCGTCGAGCACCACCATCCCTTCGGTCACCTCGGTGGTGTAGTCCTGGTACTCGCCGCCCTCGGCGTCGCCGCGCCAGATCTTGAACGTCGCGCTCGCCATCGGTCTCCCCCGCTTCGTCAGCTCTTCTGGCTCTCTTCGATGATGCGCTGCAGGTCCTCGCGCGGCGGCGGGATCGCTTCGCGGCGGATCTCCATCGCCCCGTCGGCCCCCTGCCTGACGACGAGCGTCGTCTTGCCCCAGGTCTCGTCCTTGCCCAGGTAGTCCTCGCGGAAGTGCGCGCCGCGGCTTTCCTGCCGCTCGATGGCGGAGCGCGTCACCGCCTCGGCCACCGGCATCAGGTTGCGCAGGTCGAGCGCCGTGTGCCAGCCGGCGTTGTACTCGCGGTTGCCCTGCGCCTCGACCCGCTCGACCCGCTCCTGCAGCCGCTGCAGCGAATCGAGCGCCTGCCGCAGGTCGGCGTCGTTGCGGACGATGCCGACCTGGCTCTGCATCAGGTCCTGCAGCTCGTACTGCAACTGATAGGGCGCCTCGCCGCTGCCCTGCCGGTCGAGCGGCTCGAGCGCCGTGCGCGCCACCGCCTCGACCTGCCCTTCGTCCACGACGCCGGCCTGCTGGTCCCGCGCGAACGCCGCGGCGTACTCGCCGGCCCGCTTGCCGAAGACGAGCAGGTCGGACAGGGAGTTGCCGCCGAGCCGGTTGGCGCCGTTCAGGCCGGCCGCCACCTCGCCCGCCGCGAACAGGCCGGGCACGCGGGACATCTGCGAGTCGGCGTCCACCCGCACGCCGCCCATGACGTAGTGGGTCGTCGGACCGACCTCCATCGGCGTCTCGGTGATGTCTATGCCGGCGAGCTGCTTGAACTGGTGGTACATGCTCGGCAGCTTCCTGCGGATGTGCTCGGCGCCGTTCGGCAGCTTGCTCTTGATCCAGGCGATGTCGAGGAAGACGCCGCCGTGCGGGCTGCCGCGGCCCTCCTTGATCTCGCGCACGATGCAGCGCGCCACGTGGTCGCGCGTCAGCAGCTCCGGCGGCCGGCGGGCGTGCTTGTCGCCCTGGGTGTAGATCCAGCCTTCCTCCTCGTTGTCGGCGGTCTGGTGCTTGTACAGGTCGGGGATGTCGTCGAACATGAAGCGGCGCCCCTCGCTGTTGCGCAGCACGCCCCCTTCGCCCCGCACCCCCTCGGTGACCAGGATTCCCTTGACCGACGGCGGCCAGACCATGCCGGTCGGGTGAAACTGGATGAACTCCATGTCGATGAGCTCGGCGCCCGCCCGGTAGGCCAGCGCCTGCCCGTCGCCGGTGTACTCCCAACTGTTGCTCGTCACCTTGAACGCGCGCCCGATGCCGCCCGAGGCCAGGACCACCGCCTTGGCCTTGAAGAGCCGGAAGCGGCCCCGCTCGCGGTCGTACCCGAAGGCGCCGACGACCCGCTCGCCGTCCTTGAGCAGCTCGACGATCGTGCACTCCATGTGCACGTCGATGCCCTGGTGCACGCCGTGGTCCTGCAGGGTGCGGATCATCTCCAGGCCGGTGCGGTCGCCGACGTGGGCCAGGCGCGGGTACTTGTGGCCGCCGAAGTTGCGCTGCAGGATGCGCCCGTCGCGGGTCCGGTCGAAGACCGCGCCCCACGCCTCCAGCTCCCGCACGCGATCCGGGGCCTCCCTAGCGTGCAGCTCGGCCATGCGCCAGTTGTTGAGGTACTGCCCGCCCCGCATCGTGTCGGCGAAGTGCGTCTGCCAACTGTCGCGGTCGTCGACGTTGCCGAGCGCCGCCGCCATCCCGCCCTCGGCCATCACGGTGTGCGCCTTGCCGAGCAGCGACTTGCAGACCAGGCCGACCGAAACGCCGGCCGCCGAGGCTTCCACGGCCGCCCGCAACCCCGCCCCGCCGGCGCCGATGACGAGCACGTCGTGTTCGAATGTCTGGTAGTCCATCCTTCGCTTCGCTTGCTTCCTGCGCTTCCTTGCTTTCGGTCAGGCTGCGGTCCCGCGGATGCTCCGCGTCGCCCGGCGGACTGCTCCGCGACATCCCGCGGCAACTACACAATGCGAAAGTCGGTCCAGACCCCCATCGAGCAGAGCCGCACGTACACGTCGGAGAAACAGACCCAGACGAGGCTCAGCCAGGCGAAGAGCATGTGGCGGCGGTTGAGGCAGGTCACGCAGTCATAGGCGCGCTGCTGCACGGGGTTGGCCGAGATGCAGTCGTGCCGGCCGCCCACGAGGTGGCGGAGCGAATGGCAACTGAACGTGTAGCTGCCCAGCAGCACCACGTTGAGCGCCAGCACCAGCGTCCCGACGCCGATGCCGAACGAGACGCCGCCCGCGGCATCCTCGAACCACAGCGCGTTCCAGACGTCGTAGCTCAGGAACACGATGAAGCCGAGCGCGAGATAGAGGAAGTAGCGGTGCACGTTCTGCAGAATCAGCGGGAACGAGTTCTCGCCGCGGAACGCGTTGCGCGGCTCGCCGACCGCGCACGACGGCGGGTCGGCCCAGAACGCCTTGTAGTACGCGCCCCGGTAGTAGTAGCAGGTCACCCGGAATCCGGCCGGCGCCCACAGAATGAGGAACGCGGGCGAGAAGGGCAGCCACGCCGGCCACCAGCCCGGCCGCGGCCCGAACAGGCTGTGCGACGAGTCGCCGAAGAGCTCCGGCGAGTACAGCGGCGACAGGTAGCCGCCGTAGGCGTAGTACTCGCCCTGGAACGCGGCCCAGTTCAAGTAGATCAGGGCAACCGCGAGACCGGCGAAGACGGCGGCCGGCTGCACCCACCACGCGTCGCGCCGGGACGTCTCGCCGAAGCCCCGCACCGGTATCGCAATCTGTACCCGCTCCATCTCACTGCTCCGTTAGACGACGGGAAGACGGGCCCGAACGCGGCCCACGACCGCCGGATCCGCCAATAGAATATCACTTCGACCGCCGCGGGATGCGCGTGCCGCGGCGGGTCGGACCTCTGTCCGCCCGCGGCGGCGGGCGGGTCCGACGCTGGCGGGACGGCGCGCGAACCGGTCGGCGCGGGCGGCAGGCAACCGGACCGGCCACGCGGGCGGCGCGCCCCGCCGCCGGCCGCGCGCGACCTATAATCCCGGCATGACTCCGCCCCGGGATGCGCTCGCGTTCCGGGCGGGGAGGACACGTATATCGAGGGAGAAACGAAGATGTCACTGCGAATCAACGACGTCGCGCCGAACTTCACGGCGGAAACGACCGAGGGCACGATCGACTTTCACGACTGGATCGGCGACGGCTGGGCGATCCTGTTTTCGCACCCGAAGGACTTCACGCCGGTCTGCACCACCGAGCTGGGCACGGTGGCCGGGCTCGGGCCGGAGTTCGCGAAGCGCAACTGCAAGGTGCTCGGCATCAGCGTCGACGGCGTCAGCGACCACGAGCGGTGGTCGAAGGACATCGAGGCGTCGCAGGGGCACGCGCTCAACTACCCGCTGGTCGGCGACCCGGAGCTGCGGGTCGTCAAGGCCTACGACATGCTGCCGGCCGACGCCGGCGACACGTCGGTCGGGCGCACGCCGGCCGACAACGCCACCGCGCGTTCGGTCTTCGTGATCGGCCCCGACAAGCGCATCAAGGCGACGTTGACCTATCCGATGAGCACCGGCCGCAACTTCGACGAGATCCTGCGGCTGATCGACTCGTGCCAGCTCACCGCGACGAAGAAGGTGGCGACGCCGGCGAACTGGAACCAGGGAGAGGACGTCATCATCCTGCCGGCGGTGTCCGACGCCGAGGCACGCGAGAAGTACCCCGACGGCTGGCAGGCGCCGCTCCCCTACATCCGCATCGTCCCGCAGCCGAAGTAGACGTCGCGGCCGCCGCACAGTCTGCCTGTCCGCCGGCGGCGCACGCCGCCAACCGTCGCCGAGGATGCGCGTCCGACGCACCAGGAGTCTGGGCCGTAGCATGGCGCAGACTCCTGGATGGGTTTGGTTGGGCGCGAATCGCAGTTGCAGGCGACGGTTTTTCCGACTAGTGGATGACGGTGTCGTCGCCCATCTCGTCGAGCGGCTCGAGGTGCGGTATTTCCAGTTCGCGCACGGCCTGGATGACGTCGTCGAGCGCCTCCACCGCGCTGCAGAGCTCCGGGCCGTCCCTCAACCGCTTGCGCGCGGCGCGCAGCGTGCGGAGCACCTGCGCCCGATCGAAGCGTTGACCTGCGCAGTGCTCGCAGAAGCTCATGATGCGTCTTTCTGCATGTGCGGGTAGCGGTAGTCGCGCGGCGGCACGAAATTCTCCTTCGTGGTCCGCGGACTGACCCAGCGGATCATGTTCAGCAGGCTGCCCGCCTTGTCGTTCGTCCCCGAGGCGCGCGAGCCGCCGAACGGCTGCTGGCCGACCACCGCCCCGGTCGGCTTGTCGTTGATGTAGAAGTTCCCCGCCGCGTTGGCGAGCTTGGCGTGGGCGAGATTGATCGCCTTGCGGTCGGTGCCGAAGATCGCGCCGGTCAGCCCGTAGGGCGACGTCCTGTCGCACAGCTCCAGCGTTTCCTCGTAGGCGTCGTCCTCGTAGACATAGACGGTCAGCACCGGCCCGAACAGCTCGACCTCCATCGTCCGGTAGCGCGGGTCGTGGGCCCGGATGAGCGTCGGCGCCACGAACCAGCCCTTGCTGTCGTCGCACTGTCCGCCGCAGACGACGTCGGCGCCGGCGTCGGCGCGCGCGCCGTCGATCGCCGACTTCAGCGTGTTGTAGGACGCCGGATCGATGACGGCGCCCATGAAGTTGGTCAGGTCGGCCGGGTCGCCGTACTCGATCGCCTCGATCTCGTGGCACCACTCGTCCCCGTACCGGTCCCAGAGGCTTCTGGGAATGTAGGCCCGGCTGGCCGCGCTGCACTTCTGGCCCTGGTACTCGTAGGCGCCGCGAATGAGACCCGTCGCCAGTGCGTCGGGGTCGGCGGAGGCGTGGGCGAAGACGAAGTCCTTGCCGCCGGTCTCGCCGACGATGCGCGGATAGCCGCGGTAGCCCGCGATGTTGGCGCCGACCGTCTTCCACATCCCCTGGAAGACGGCCGTGCTCCCGGTGAAGTGCACGCCGCCGAGATCCGGGTGGTTCATGGCCGGCTCGCCGATCTGCCCGCCGCTGCCCGGCACCAGGTTGATGACGCCGTCGGGCAGTCCGGCCTCCTTGAACATCTCCATCAGCCGGTAGGCGGAGAGAACCGCGGTCGACGCCGGCTTCCAGATGACGGTGTTGCCCATCATCGCCGGGCTGGTCGGCAGGTTGCCGGCGATCGAGGTGAAGTTGAAGGGCGTGATCGCCAGCACGAAGCCCTCGAGCGGCCGGTACTCGACGTAGTCCCATATCGCCGGCGCGCTGCCGGGCTGCTCGGCGAATATCTGCGGCATGTACGAGACGTTGTAGCGCAGGAAGTCGATCAGCTCGCAGGCGGCGTCGATCTCGGCCTGGAAGACCGTCTTGCTCTGGTTCAGCATCGTCGCCGCGTTGATGATCGGGCGGTACTTGCCGGCAAGCAGCTCGGCCGCTTTCAGGAAGACCGATGCGCGGGCCTCCCACGGCATCGCCGCCCATTCGGGGCGCGCCGCCGCCGCGGCCGCCACGGCCTGCTGCACCGAGTCCGCGTTGCCCTTGTGGAACGACGCCAGCACGTGCCGGTGGTCGTGCGGCATGACGCATTGCCCGAGCTCACCGGTCCTGACCTCGGCGCCGCCGATAATCAGCGGGATATCGATCTGCTGTCCGGCGACCGCGGTCAGCTCGGCCGTCAGGTCGCGGCGCTCCGGAGATCCGGGCGCGTAGCTCAGCACGGGCTCGTTGACGGGTGTGGGAACTTGAACGCGAGCGTTGATCATCGAAACGACTCCTTCGGTCTCCGACAGAGATTACTGCATCCGGCCGATGCCCGATCCCGGCCCGGCGCCTTCAGCACGCGCCGAAGCGGGACGGATTCGTGACATCGAGTACCGAGTCCAACCGCCGGTCGACCACCAGATCGGCGACCACCGCCGCGGTCAGCGGCGCCAGCAGGATGCCGCTGCGGAAGTGGCCGCAGGCGTACACGAGTCCGGGCACCGCGGCCGACGGACCGATGACCGGCAACTCGTCGGGCGTAGCGGGCCTGAGACCGACACGGGCCTCCTTGAACGAGGCGTCCCCCACTCCCGGCGTCACCCGCTGCGCCGCGTCCATCAGCTCTCGCACGCCGGCCACCGTGGCGCGCTCGTCGAAGCCGACCTCCTCGCTCGTCGCACCGGCGAGCACCGAGCCGTCGCTCCACGGCACGAGATAGCAGTCGGGCGACCACACCACGCGCTTGAGGGAGGGCGTCGGCCACCCCAGGTGCAGGAGCTGCCCGCGTACCGGCCGAATGGGAACCGGCGAAGCACCCTCGATCTCCACGTGCCCCGACCAGCTTCCGGCCGCCATGACCGCCGATTCGCAGGCGAACGCGTCGCCGGTCGTCTCGACGCGAATCCCGTCGCCGTTGCCCTCGACGCGCGTCACCGCCGACGTCTGAAAGGACACGCCGTGCGCCGCGGCGGCCCGCCGCAGCGCCGCGGTCAACTCGGCAGCACCGATGAACCCGTGCGATTCGACGACCAGCCCCCCTTGCACGGTCGGCGCCAGTTGCGGCTCGACCTGCCGCACCGTGTCGGCGTCGAACAGCTCCGCACCGAGGCCGCGCTCGACACAGGCCGCATGCATGCGCTCGAGACGCGCCATGTCGCCCGCCGCGGTGGCGATCTCCAACGTTCCCGTGCGCACGTACTGCACCGGAACCCCCGAGTCCTCGACGATGCGGGCCACGAACTCGTCGTAGAGATCGAGACTGCGGGTGCTCAGATCGAGCAGCGGACGGCGGTCGTGCGCCTCGATGAAGGGCGCGAGGACGCCGGCCGAGGCCTGCGTCGCCCCCTGACCGACCTCGCGACGATCGATGACGCGGACGTGAACGCCGCGCCGGGCGAGCTCGTACGCGATCGCGCAACCGACGATTCCGGCTCCGACTACGACAACCTGGGATGTCTGGTCCACGGTTCGGTGTGCTGCCCAACCGCACAGTGTACTACGGTC
Source organism: Vicinamibacterales bacterium (assembly GCA_965204175.1). Classification (GTDB taxonomy): domain Bacteria; phylum Acidobacteriota; class Vicinamibacteria; order Vicinamibacterales; family UBA8438; genus WTFV01. Next base: position 6,663,483 of record OZ241978.1, on the reverse strand, counting down.
GAGCCTCGATCGCGCTATGGAGCGGAAAGGACCGGCAACCGGTCACTCGAACAGGCGCCCGACGGCGATGCACAGGGCGGGCAGGCCGTAGAAGAGCAGAGCGACCCACAGCACCGTCAGCTTGCGTGACCGCAGCGCGAGCCTGGTGATCCGGCGCGCCGCCTCCAGCGGCACCCGGCGGATCCCCTGTACCGGATATATCAGCAACAGGCCGCTCAGGTTGAACAGCAGATGCACGAGGGCAATCTCCAGGCCCGCCGCCGCGTTCGGTCCCGAAACCGCGAGCGCCGCGAGCAGGGCCGTCACCGTCGTACCGATGTTGGCCCCGATGGTGACCGGGAACGCCTGCTCGAGACGCAGCAGGCCGGCGCCGCCCAGGGGCACGAGCAGCGAGGTGGTAATCGAGCTCGACTGCACCATGACGGTTACGACGACCCCGACCAGCATCGCCACGACCGCGCTGGAGCTGAGCACGCGGTCGATGATTCCCTCGGCCCGGGAATGCACCGTCGCCCGCATGACCCTCACCAGCAGGAACAGCGCGAAGAAGATGAAGGTGCCGCTGACGCCGATGAGAAAAACCGCCTGCCCGCCCTGGGCCGTGAAGAGCGCCTCGGCCGTCGCCACGACCGGCGCAAAGCCGGCGCTCAGCGCCGTGCTCAGCGGGCTTTCGTAATCGACACCGCCCACCTGACCGAGCGCGTCGGCCAGCGTGCTCGCGGTTCGTCCCAGGTAGCCGGTGGCAATCTCGACCGGCAACAGCACCAGCACCGCGAAGTAGTTGAATATGTCGTGACAGATCGCGACCGGGAACGCGCGTTCGAATTCGTCCCGCCGCCCGATGTGAGCCAGCGAGACGATGGTCGCGGTCACCGTGGTCCCGATGTTGGCGCCCATCACCATCGGAATGGCGTTGGCCAGCGGCAGGGGATTCTCCGGGGCCGCAACGAGGCCCACGACCATGGACGTCGTCACCGACGAGCTCTGCATGACCGTGGTCGCCAGCAGACCGACCACCAAGCCGACGAACGGGTTCGACGTCGCCGCGAAGAAGCTGTCGATCAGGTCCTGGCCGATCAGCTCGAAGCCGTCGCCGAGCCCCCTGACGCCGAGCAGAAACACGAACAGCAACGCCGCCACGCTGAGCACGCGCGACGCGACGGTGGACGGGAGACGTTCGGGGGCGGGGGTTGTCGCGGGCAAATCGATCCGGACGGTGCTCGGTGTCCTGCCTTTCTCGAACCAAGCCGACGAATCGGCCCCCCAACCGATCCGGCGCATAATTCTACACGTGGGGAGTCGGCGGCGAAACCCCGCGCGGCGCCGAGCCCGACCAATCGTCGCCGGGCGGGGAGCGCTCGCGGACTCATGCCGGGGGACAGGCGGTCACCTCCCGGTGACACTCCCGCTTGGGGCCGGATCGCTCCAACGTCACAGTGAGGAGCGGAAACCGCTTGCCGACGAACGGAATCGGGCATAATCGTCTCGTATCGTTGCGGCACGGCTCTTGCTATCCTCATAGCAAGGTGAGGAGTCTTCCGCATGGGCATGACACGCGCAACCTTCCTGATCGCGGCCGGCATGGTGATCGCGCTGGTGGTCGCGGCCGCCGGCATCGGAGCCTACGTCGCGGTTCGCCGGAACGCGGCACCGCCAACGGCGGTCGCCGGAAACCCCGCGCCCGAAGCCCGCGTGGCCGCCGCGCTGCCGGGAATCGACGCGCAGGCGGTCGCCGGCGAGCCGAGCTCGGCACGCGGGATCGCCGTCGAGGCCACGGAGCAGACGGTGGAGCCGGCGGCCGCGCCCGGCACGGAGCTGCCGGCTGCCGAGACTCGGCGAGCCCGGCGGCCTGAGCCCGAGCCGCCGATTCGCCAGGAACGCGCGCGGCGCCGCGCCGCGGCGCGGCCGACCCCGGCTCCCGCACCCAGGCCCGCGGCTCGCCCGCGCAGGGAGCCGGCGCCGGCGCCGGCAATGGCGGAACCGGTCGAACGGCCCGCACCCCGACCCGTGGCGACCGCCGCGGAGACGGAGTCGGCGTCGACGCAGGAGGCGACCGTGCCGGCCGAACGCGGCCTGCCTTCGCGCACGACCGGCGATCTCCCCGAGATCGATGGCTGGAGACCGGCCGTTCCCGAGCCGCCGACCGCGGCCCGCAACCTGCCGGCGCCTGACGAATCCCGCGCCCCGGACCTGCCGTTCCCGGCGTCGGCGAGCTTCGATCCGCCGAACGGCCGAACCGGCGCCGAACCGGCCGTTGCATCGACCGAGGAGCTCCTGATTCCCGCCGATTCGGTGATCGGGTTGCAGATCGACACGTTCGTCACCACGGACCGCGCCGAGGTGGAAGACGATGTCGCGGCGCGTGTGACGCGCGACGTCATGGTCGCCCGCCGCGTGGCGATTCCCGCCGGCAGTCTCGTCAACGGCTCGGTCGTCATGGTGGAGCAGGGCGGCAAACTGAAGGGAACCGCCCGCCTCGGCGTACGCTTCCATACCGTCGTGCTCGACGACGGGGTCGAAGTACCCATCGTGACGGAGACCGTCTATCGCGAGGGCCGCTCCCGCGGGCGCGACAACGCCGCGCGGATCGGGGGCGGCGCGGTGGCCGGCGCGATCCTCGGCGCGATCTTCGGCGGCGGCCGGGGGGCGGCCATCGGCGGCGCCGCCGGCGCGGCGGGAGGAACCGCGGCCGCGGCCGCGGGCGACGCCGAGCCGGCGACCCTGCCGACGGGCACGACGCTGACCGTTCGTCTCTCGCGACCGAGCAGCGTGACCGTCGAACGCTGATTCACCGGCCGGAGCGACGCTCCGGCCCATGCTATATTGCTGCACGTGGCGCAGGACGAGATCACGCAAGCCGTGCTCGCCCGCGACGAGGTCGTTCGGTATCTCGAGGGTCGCGGCGGGCGCACGCGCGATCAGGCGCGTGCGGTCATTCACGGCTACCTCGACGAGCTTCGGACCACACAGCGGTACCGGATGTACCGCGCGCTCCAGCACCCCCTGTATCCGCTGCTACGCAAGATCACCCGCACCAGCGAGGGAATCGAGCACGTCCGCGCGGCAACCCGGAGCAACCGGGTCGTCTATGCCTCGAACCACCGGAGTCACGCCGACTGGATGGTGCAACCGCTCGTGCTGGACGACAACGGCATCCGGCCGCCGGTGATTGCCGCGGGCAGCAACCTGTTCGGCGGCGCGCTCGGGCTGATCCAGAAGCACGTTACGGGCGCCATCCCCATTCGCAGGGACATGAAGGATCCCGCGTATCTCGTCACGCTCAAGGCGTACGTGGCCGAGCTTCTGCGCCGGACCGAGCTCCTGCTGTACCTGGAGGGCGGTCGCAGCTACAACGGAGCGCTGAAACCGTTCAAGACCGGCCTGCTGCACGCGGCCGCCCAGGCGGATCGGAACGACCTGGTCATCGTCCCGACCGCCATCGCCTACGACTTAGTCATCGAGGACTTCGTGCTCTCCCGGCAGGGCGTCAAGCGCGTCCAGCGTCCGTTCCACCAGGAGCTCGCCGAGATGTTCCGGTACACCGTCGGCTACCAGTCGCGCAGCATCGTCACGTTCGGGCATCCCATCCGGTTCGACGACTACGATCCCGACGACCGCCGCGACATGGTTCGGCTCAAGCGCCGCGTTCGCGACGCGATCGGCCGCCTGTACAAGGTCGTGCCGACGGCGCTGGTGGCGGCGGCCATCCGGCCGTCCATCACGTGCGCGGAGCTGGAGGACCGGATCGAGCAGCTCATCGGCATCCTGCGGTCCGTCGGCGCGAATCTCGATGTCGAGACCGGACGGGAGGCCGTCGACGCGGCCACGGAGCCGCTGGCGATCCGCGGCATCATCGTGGTGGAAGGGCAGCGCATCCGGGTCCGCGAGCGCCTCGTCCTGCGCTACTACGGAAGGTCGCTCGATCACCTGCTCGCCCATCGCGGCGAGTCGGCCCTGACCCACTAGTGACCCCCTCGACCTTGCTGGACGCCGTCTCGCGGCGACTGTTCCTGGCGCTGGCCGGAAGTCGCACGCTCAAGCACCTCGCCTCCCGGTACGGCATGCGCGGACGAACCGGCGTCGCGCGCCGCTTCATCGGCGGCCGCAACGTGAACGAGGCCATCGACACGGCCCGTCGCCTGGAACGGCAGGGTCTGCTCCACACGTTCAACTACCTGGGCGAGCACGTCCGCAGCCGGGAGGCCGCCGAAGCCGCCACGATCGCCTATCAGTGGGTGATCGAATCGGTCAGCCTGGCCGGCATGCGCTGCAACCTCTCGGTGAAGCTGACGCAGCTCGGCCTGGAACTCGACACCGGGCTGTGCCGCGACAACCTCAGGCGCATCCTGACCCACACCGACGCTCGCCGCTGCTTCGTGCGGGTCGACATGGAGGGGTCGCCGCTGGTCGACCGCACGCTCGACGTGGTGGCGGCGATGCGAACGCTCGGCTACGGGCACCTCGGCGTCGTCCTGCAGTCGGCGCTGCGCCGCACGCCGGACGATCTCGCGCGCGTCACCGAGCTCGGCCTGCCCGTGCGGCTGGTGAAGGGCGCCTACAAGGAGCCGGCCGGCGTGGCCCACCAGGACAAGCGCGACGTGGACCACGCGTTCGTGCAGTTGACGGAGACCCTGCTCGACACGGGCATCCATCCCGCGTTCGCCACCCACGACCCGCGCATGATCCGGGCGGTGCGCGCAGCCGCCGACGCGCGCCGTCTAGGTCCCGATCGGTACGAGTTCCAGATGCTCTACGGCGTCCGGCGGGACCTGCAGGCCGCGCTCGAGGCCAGGGGCCATGCCGTGCGCATCTACCTGCCTTTCGGCGGCGACTGGTATCCGTACTTCATGCGGCGGCTTGCGGAACGGCCGGCCAACGTGCTGTTCGTGGTACGGAGCCTGCTGCACGAGCAACTGGGCGCCCAGCGGGGTTACGAGGAATAGCCACGGCGGGGTACGCGCACCCTCCCGCACCTGCCCCGCCCCGCCCGAGCCGGCCGTCAATCCACCCAGTCGGCGATGAAGATGTTCGTGTCCCCCTCGGCCGCCGCGTCGCGGTTCGAGGCGAATATCAGCTTCGTGCCGTCGGGCGAGAACATCGGGAAGCCGTCGAACACGTCGGTGAACGTGATCTGCTCCAGGCCGGTGCCGTCGAGGTTGATCATGAACAGGTCGAAGTTGCGGCCGTCCGGGTTGTGCAGGTTCGACGAGAAGATGATGCGCTCGCCGTCGGGGTGCCAGTACGGGGCGAAGCTGGCCCCGCCGAAGTCGGTCACCTGCCGCATGTTGCTCCCGTCGGCGTCCATCACGAAGACCTCGACCGCGGTGGGCCGCCAGAGCCCCTGGTCGAGCAGCCGCTTGAAGTCGTCGTACTCCGGGCCGTCCGGGATCTCGCGGCCGCGGAAGATGATCTTCGAGCCGTCGGGCGAGAAGAACGCGCCGCCGTCCGGCCCCTGCCGGTGGGTGAGCCGCCGCACGTCCGAGCCGTCGCCGTTCATGGAGTAGATCTCCATGTCGCCGTCGCGAACGCTGGTGAACACGACGCGGCCGTCCGGCCCGATGGTCGGCTCGGCATCGTAGCCCGGCTCGTGGGTCAGCCTGGTCAGCCCCGTGCCGTCCTGATTCGCGCGGAAGATGTCGTAGCTGTCGTAGATGGCCCACACATAGCCCATCCGGAAGCTCGGCGGCGGCGGGCACTCGGCGCCGCCCAAGTGCGTCGACGCGTAGATGATCGACTTGCCGTCCGGATAGAAGTAGCCGCAGGTGGTGCGCCCGTCGCTAGTGCTGACCATCCGCTGGTCGGAGCCGTCCAGGTTCATCGTGAAGATCTGGTCGCAGGGCACCCCTTCGCGGGTCGACTGGAAGATGATCCGCTGGCCGTCGAACGAGAAGTAGGCCTCGGCGTTCTCGCCGCCGAAGGTGAGCTGGCGGATGTTGGCCAGGTGCGCCTCGCTGCCCGAACCCTCTGCGGCCTGCTCGCCGGGGCTGGCCGCGGACGTCCCCTCCGCGGGTATGCCGCCTGCCATCGGTTGGCCGGCCGGGGCGCCGCCTGCGAGCGGGACCGTAAGGGCGGCGGCCAGCAGCATGGCGATCCACATCGAACGGACTTGGAGACGGCTCTGCACAACACACTCTCCCGGAAGGGATTGCCGCGCTCCGGAACGACCCGGACGCGGGCTATTGCCGGCCCACGAGCTCCAGCAACCCGAGGGTGAGCCATGGTACATAAGTGATGACGAGCACGCCAATCCCGAGGATCACGAGCAGCGGCACGGACGCGCGGTAGACGGCCAGCAGCGGGCGGTCGAAGCGGTACGATGCCAGGAACAGGTTCAGTCCGACCGGCGGCGTCAGGTAACCGAGCTCCAGGTTGGCGATGAAGATGATGCCGAGGTGCACCGGATCGATGCCGTATGCCGCGCCGATCGTGCTGATGAGCGGCACCACGACCACGATGGCCGAGAAGATGTCCATCACGCAGCCGACGATCAGCAGGAAAACGTTGAGCGCGAGCAGGAACAGCAGCGGCGACTCGATGCGCGCCTGCGTCCACTCCAGCAGCCGGAACGGGATGTCGACGTCGACCATGTAGGCGGTGAACCCCTTGGCGACGCCCAGGATGATCAGCACGCCGCCGATCAGCACCACGCACTCGCGGAACGCCTGCTGCAGGCCGGGACCGAGCTCGAAGTCCCGGTGCACCGGGCCGGTGACGATCGCCGCGTAGAGCGCGGTCAGGGCCGAGGTCTCGACCAGGGTCGCGCGCCCGCTGAAGAGCGCGCCCAGCACGACCAGCGGCAGGGCCAGCTCCCACTTCGCGGTCCACAGCGCCGCGCGCGCCTCCCCCCAGGCGAAGTCGTGCCGGCCCGCGCCGGTGACGATGCCCTCGCGCATCCCCCAGGCGGCCACCAGTGCGATGAGCAGCACCCCGGGCAGGATGCCGCCGATGAAGAGGTTCTCCGGTGCGGTCTGCGCGACGATGGCGTAGAGGATGAGCGGCATCGCCGGCGGCAGCAGCAGCCCGAGCGACCCCGACGCGGTCAGCAGGCCGACCGAGAAGCGGTCACGATAGCCGTCCTTCAGCAGCGCCGGCAGCAACAGACCGCCCAGCGCCAGGATCGTGACCCCGGAGCCGCCGGTGAAAATGGTGAAGAACGCGCAGACCACCGCGCAGACCACCGCCGTGCCCCCCGGCATCCAGCCGACCAGCGCCCGGAACACCCGCAGCAGCCGCTCCGACGACTGCCCCTGGGCCAGGATGAACCCCGCCAGCGTGAAGAGGGGAATGGCCGGCAGGTGCGGCTCGGTCGCCAGGTCGTAGGCGTACAGCGGCACCGTCGCCGGATCGAACGCGTCGACCATGTAGAGGAAGACCGCCGCCCCGGCCAGCACCGTGAAGATCGGCGCCCCCGCCAGCGCGGCCAGCACCACCAGCACCACCCACGGCCAGCCCGGACCGCCGGACAGCACGCACGAGGCGTCCTCCCCCAGCCCGCAGGCCGCGCCCGTGCCGCTCAGCCAGATGCCGATGAGGATTCCGGCCGCCGCCGCCGCGCGTGCGCCCCAGCCGCCGGCCCGCCATCCCAGGCGCACCGCGACGACCCCGAAAGCGAACGGCAGCACCAACTGGAAGACCCACGACGGCACGCCGAGCGCGATGTCGCCGCCCACTTCCATCTCGATGGCGACGATGTCGATGGCCGACCAGGCCAGTATCGCGGAGACGGTGGCGCCGACCGTCGCGGCGAAGGCCTGCGCGACCTGCCGCGCCCTGCCCTCGGGAATGAAGGTGGCCGTGGCGAGCGCGATCAGCTTGTTCCGGCGCGCGGCGAGGCCGGCCCCCAGGAAGCCGACCCACAACGTCAGATGCTGGACGAACGGAATGGAGCCGGGGATGCCGCCGGTGACGATCGGGCGGACGACGATCTCGGCCAGCGGCAGCAACGCCATCGCCGCCAGGGCGCCGGCCGCGAGCAGTTCCTCGGACCTGTGGAGGAACCCGAGCACGGGCGCCGCGCGGCGTGCGACGGTCGCAGGAAGCGCGTTCATCATAGATCCGCGGTTCGCCAATCACTCAGCCCGGCGACGATGCACTCCTCGAGCCACGCGCGGAATCGATCCTCGATGGACTGCGGATCTTCCCGGTAGTTGATCTGAAACACGGCCCGCGCCAGCGCCTTGGCAGGACCGGACTCCCTGTCGTCCCTGTCTGTCTGCACCCGCTGGAAAAAGACGGCACAGCAGGCGAGCACTCCCCGGAACTCGTGACCGATGCCATGAAACGCAATCAGCAACTGGCTCTGGTTCGCATTGTGGATCACGAGTCGGACCCATGCGCGATACGTCTCCATATTGGCGAAATACTCGAGCGCCTTCGCTCCGGCGACGATTTGTTGCCGGAAGTAGTGACTGCGTGCGTCATGATCGCTCGCCCCGTCGACGAACACGGTGACGTGATCGAGCAACGGCTTGACCTCCCTCTCGAAAGTCGCCGTCACCTGTTTCAGCCGCTCTTCCGCGATGCGCCGGAGTTCTTCGGCCCGCTCCTTCACGGTGTTCCACTCCGCCAGCAGTGCATCGCGTCGATGCTCCAGCTCCCTCCGGGTCGACCGAATCAGGTCCTCTGCAATGACCAGTCGTCCGACGTCGCGGGACAACCCCAGCGCTCGTACGAATTCCCTGCGCTGAATCTCGGAGAAGAACACGATCAGCGGCTCCAGGTCTCCACGGTCGGCCGCTTCCAGAGCGTCGAGGTACGTGCTCTTGCTCGCGCTTCGCACCACCAGCGGGAAACGGACCGCCTTCACCAGCACCATGGTCGCCAGGGATCGAGCCACCCGCCCGTTGCCATCCTGAAAGGGGTGGATTTGCGTAAAGCGGTGATGAAGCCATACCGCCTCGACTTCCGGAGCAACGTCCACGTGCTTCCGATGCATTTCGATCAGCGCATCCATTTCGGACGCAACCTGTTCCGGCGGGCAGTACTCGTGGATGTCGCCCGACCGCCCCGTCGGATTGTTCGGCCTCCGCTTGTAGACGCCCTTTTCAAGCGGAATCTGCACGCGGTTTCCGAACTGGTCCCTTCCCTCCGCCGTCTCCTGGTTCTGCGTCAGGAGCGCATGGAGCTCCTTGATGTAGCTTGTCGACAGCGGCCGTGCGTCCTTGACGAAGGCGAATACGTAGTCTATTGCCGCCTCGTGGTCGCGGATCATGGAGGCGACCGTTTCGGGCGTCGCACCCGCCCCGTGGGGAATCAGCGCCGCATCGATTCCGTGCTCGATCAGGATTTCGGTAACGCCTCTATCGAACTCGTACACGCGCTCGATGAGACCGGTCTCGATCGCCCACTCCCTGCGCAGTTTCTCGTTGAATTTCGGCAGTGCCTCGGAATCCGCGAGCCGTTCGCGCTCTTCCTGCCAGACCTTTGCCAGCGCCGCCAGCTCACCCTGTCCCAATGACGTCGGATCGACCTCGTAGTCGCGGATCGGATGCCACTTGTGCCCGCCGTTCATCTGCTCCATCTCCGAGCCGAGCTCGATCGTCAGTTGGCGCGGAACTCGGCGCGAGCGGCGACGGCCGCGTCGTAGATGTCCGCCGGCACGCGGCTGCCGCGCCACGTCGCCGTCAACTGCTCCGCCACGGCACGGAACTCGGCCGCCTCGGCCGCACCGACCGCCGCCACGGTCAGGCCGCGCTTCTGCATTTCGGCCACCGCGTCCCGGTCCTGCCGCGGCACCTCGTCGAACAGGAAGTCCTGCGTCTCGGCCGCGGCTGCGAGGAGCGCGGCGCGGTCCGCCTCGCCGATGCGGGCCCACGCCCGCTCGGTCATCACGGTGGCGCCGAAGACCGGGCTGAGCGGGATATCGAGCATGTGCGACGTCCGGCGGTACCACTGGAACACGAGCGCGCCGTACGGCGGGCTCGGATAGGCGTCGATGAGGCCCGTGTTCAGCCCCATGAGCACGTCGGTCAGCTCCAGCGGGACCGGCTCGAAGCCGTTCTCGCGGTACCAGCGCACCATGGCGTCGTCGCCGGCCGACGTGAAGAGCTTCGCCCGCTGCAGGTCGCTCATGTCGCGGATAGGCTGCGCGGAGAAGATGTGCGCCCACCCGCCGTGGCCCCAGTTGAGCAGGACGAGCCCGTTGTCCGCGAGCGATTCGCGCAGCCGCGGCGTGAGCGCCTCGAGCACGTGCAGCGCCTCTGCATCCGACTCGAAGAAGAACGGGATGCCGAACACGTTGAACGTCTCGTCGATCTCGGTCAACCCGGGCAGCGTCAACGCCGCCACCTGCGGGTTGTTCAGGCGCATGCGACGGATGATGGTCGACTCGTCGCCCGTGGTCCCGCGCACCTGCAGCCGCACGCGGCCGTCGGTGGCCCGCTGCCACGCCGAGGCCATCTGCCGCAGCGACCGGTCCCAGACGGAGTTCGCGGGCAGGATGGTACCGAGCCGAAGGTTGGCGCGCTGGGCTTCGAGCAGGGCGGGGCTCAGCAGCAGCACGACGGCGACGGCAAGTCGGAACGCTCTCATGGTCGGTTCTCCAGCTCCTCATCGAGCTCGTCGAACGGCTCGAAGAACAGATCGTCGATGTGGTCCAGCAGTACCCGGGCCCGTTTCTGCGCGATCAGGTTCAGCAGGCGGTTGTCCGGCGCCTCGTCCGGGTCGATGGCCAGGGCGGTCTCGAGCAGGTCGCGGAACTCCTCGCGGTTCTCCTGGGCCACCGAGACGCCGGTAGCCAGCGCAACGTAGGGGCCGGCATCCTGGCCGTCGGACAGCTCGACGGCCCGCGCGAAGTGCTCCCGCGCCCGCGCGTACGACCCCCCCAGCACCTCGCCGACCGATTCGAGCGTCACGAAGGCCGAGTGCAGCGCACCGCGCTCGAAGGCCTCGTCGAGCTCTAGCGCCCGGTCCAGCAGGGCGCGCGCAGCCGGCATGTCGGCGATGAGCGCCGGCCGGTCCAGGCCGAGCGAGATGGCCAGCATCCAGGCCCCGCCGAGGTAGTACAGGCTCTCGACGTCCTCCGGCCCGAAGGCCCCGACCGCCGCCTCGGGATCGGACTGCAGCCGGGCGGCGATGCCGGGATGCGCGACCTCGACGTTGCGCAGCCCGTAGTCCCGAGCCCGCAGGTACATCCGTCGCGCCCGCTCGTTCAGCTCCAGCGCCAGGTCGTAGTCGTCCCACTCGGCGATGGCCGCGTCCGCCTGCAGAAAGGCGTTCGCGTACAGCACGAACCCCGTGTTCGCGAACAGCAGCACGTCCTGCCGCTCGGGATCGGCCTCGATGATCGACTCGATCGTCTTGAGCAGGAACGGCAGCGAGTCGCGGACCAGCTCCGGATCTTCCTCGGAGAGATAGACGGCCGGGTTGACCAGGGTCGGCAGCACCGCGTTGACCGCCATCGTGCGGATCGAGCAGCCTGCGAGACACGTCACCGCCACGGCGATCGCGATGCCGCGAACAACCGGCCTGTATGCCTGTCTGACCACCTGGAAACCGCTCAACCGGAGATCATATCAGGCTCCCTTATTCGGGCGACATCGGAAAGGGACGTCGCGGCCGTCCGCCCGGAACCGATGCGGCGTCGGTCGGCAATCCCGTGTCATCATCTCCGGATGGGCGAGTTCAGACCCATCCCCGCCGGCTGGTTCGTGATGGGCAGCGCCGCCGGCCAGCGGGACGAAGCCCCCGAGCACCGGGTCTGGGTGGACGCCTTCGAGTTGGCCGTCGACCCGGTGACGCGCGCCGAGTACGCCGGCTTCCGGGAGGCTACCGGACGTACGGCGCCCCGCGAGTGGGACAACCCGCGGTTCGCAGACCCCCGACTGCCGGTCGTGGGCGTGAGCTGGAACGACGCGGTCGTCTACTGCCTGTGGCGGTCGTCCCGGGGAGGCAGGCCCGTGCGGCTGCCGACCGAGGCGGAGTGGGAGCGGGCGGCGCGGGGCGGGCGGTGCGACCGGGCCTATCCATGGGGCGACACCATCCCGGCCTGGATCCCCGGCAGCGGCCGGGGGCCGCTCGACGGACCGTGGCCGGTAACACTCGGCCCGCCGAACGACTTCGGGATTCGCGGCATCGCCGCCAACGTCCACGAGTGGTGTGCCGACTGGCACGCGAGGGACTATTACGAGCGCTCCCCGGCGCGCAATCCGGCCGGGCCGCCGGGCGGCAGGCGGCGCGCGTCGCGGGGTGGCTCGTGGCGCCACGCGGTGACCATCAGCCGGGTGTCCGCGCGCAGCAAGCTCGACCCGTCGTTCCGCTACACCGACTACGGGTTTCGCGTCGCCCGCGACGTCTGACGACCGATGACCGCGGAACTGGATCTGGCTATCGAGGTGGCCCGCGCGGTGCGGAACGCGGGCGCACGGGCGCTCGTCGTCGGCGGCTGGGTACGCGATTCGCTGCTGCGCGCCGCGTTGCCGGACGGCCCGGGGCACGACAGCCCGCCGCAGCACCGCGGGTCGCGGCACGACGCCCGCCCGGACATCGACATCGAGGTATTCGGCCTCCCCGCGGACAGGCTGCGGGCGGTGCTCCAGACGCTGGGGCCGGTCAACAGCGTCGGGGCCAGCTTCGCGGTCTTCAAGCTCGGGCGTCTGGACATCTCGCTTCCGCGCACCGAGTCGAAGACCGGCCGCGGACACCGCGGATTCGTCGTCACCGGCGACCCGGACCTGCCGCTCGGAGAGGCGGCCCGGCGCCGCGACTTCACCGTCAACGCCATCGCCTGGGACCCGTTGCGGGACGAGTACCTCGATCCGCACGGCGGGCGCGACGATTTGCGCAGCAGGCGCCTGCGCATGGTCGACCCGGCGACCTTCGGCGACGACAGCCTGCGGGTGCTGCGGGCAGTCCAGCTTGCGGCGCGCCTCGAGTTCGAGGTGGACGAGCCGACGCGGGCGCTCTGCCGCACGATTGCCCTCGACGACCTGCCGGCCGAGCGGGTCTGGGGCGAGATGGAGAAGCTGCTCCTGCGCGCCGCGCGGCCGTCCATCGGGTTCACCCTCGCACGGGAGATCGGTGTCGTCGACCGGCTGTTCCCGGAGCTGGCGGCACTCGTCGACTGCCCGCAGGAGCCCGAGTGGCACCCGGAGGGCGACGTCTGGATCCACACCCTGCTCGTCGTCGACCAGGCCCGCCAGCGCATAGACGACCTGCCGCGCCCGCAGCGGATCGCGGTGATGCTGGGCGCCGTCTGCCACGACTTCGGCAAGCCGGCGACCACCGCGTACATCGACGGGCGCATCCGCTCGCTCGACCACGAGGAGCAGGGCATGCCGCCCGCCAGGGCGTTCCTCGACCGGCTGAACATCCATACCTTCGACGGCTACGACGTCCGGGCCCAGGTGCTCGGGCTGGTGGCGCACCACCTGAAGCCGGGCATGTGGCGGGCCGCGCCCAAGGTGGGCGACGGCGCGTTCCGGCGGCTGGCGCGCAAGGTCGACCTGGAGCTGCTCGCCCGGCTCGCGAAGGCCGATTGCCGAGGACGTACCGGCGACTTCGACTGCTCGGCGATGGACTGGTTCCTCGAACGGGCGCGGGCGCTGGGCGTCGAGCACGCCCCCCCGGCGCCGATCCTCATGGGGCGGCACCTGCTGGCCCTCGGCGTGCCGCCCGGACCCGGCATTGGAGCCATTCTGAAGCAGGTCTACGAGCGGCAGCTCGACGGCGGGATCACGACGCTGGCGGAAGCGACGGCGGCAGCCAGGACGCTGCTGAAGAAGCCGCACGCGCCGGACACGGCGACCACGCCGCACACGTCGGTCGAGCCGCCGGGTTGACAACTACGGGGCGTGCAACCCTCGGTGACGAGGTCGGGTCGCGACGACACTACCGGGCGCGCAGCCGCCGGAGCTGGATCTCGTTGGCCATGCGCTGGGCGGCGGGCGAGCCCGGTTCCACCGCGATCAGTTGCCGGGCGTAGTCCTGCGCCCGGTCCAGCTCCCCCTGCCGCAGCAGAATCCGCGCCAGTGCGAGCAGCACGTCGGGATCGTCCGCGTCGCGGCGGTTCGCCTCCAGGAACGCCGTCTCGGCCGCGGCGAGTCGCCCGAGGGTCTCGAGCGCCAGCCCGTGGTTGTAGGCGACGCGCACACGGTCCGGGATCAGCGCGGCGGCCCGGCCGAGACTCTCGGCGGCCTCGTCGAGACGCTGCTCCTCGGCGAGCAGCAACCCCAGCGAATAGCGCAGCTCTCCGTCGTCGGGCACGCGGTCGACGCCCTCGCGCAGGACCGTCTCGGCCTCGGCGTTGCGCCCCCGCCGGTTCAGCAGGGTGGCCAGGTTGAACCGCGCCGGCAGGAAGAAGGGGTCGAACCGGATCGCGGTCCGGTAGGCGGCCTCGGCGTCCTCCGGTCGATCCTCGGCGGCGGCCAGGAGCCCGAGGTCGAGGTGGGCCGCCGGCTGGTCCGCCGCCGCCGCCTGCGCGTCCACGAGCTCGGCGCGTGCCGCGGCCAACGCGACCCGCTGCGCAGCCCCGAGCAGCGTGCGAGGAACGCCGGCCAGCCCGCGGGCCGCCTCGATGCGCACCGCCCGCATCGGGTCGGCCAGCAGGGGCGCAAGCGCCGCCGCCCGCCGCTGCGGCGGCAATCGGTCCAGCCCGCCGGCGGCGGACGCGCGCACCAGGGGGTCGGCATCGCCCGCCGCCGCCTCGATGGCCCCCAGCGCCTCCGGCCCGTACGAGCGCAGCGCCCGCACGGCGGTCGCCCGTACGATGCCCGGCAGGGCGCCGTCGCCCGCGACCCCCAGCAGGGGCTGCCGCGCCTCCCGCTCCCCCGCCCGCGCGGCCGCCAGGGCCTCGGCGAAGTGCGGTCCCGCCGGCGTTCCCCACCAGGCGGCGGCCCGCTCCGCCGCCCACGCGGCCGACCGATCCTGGTGACACTGCGTACAGGCGTCGGGCGTCCCCAGCTCCACCGACAGGTCCGGGCGCGGTATCCGGAACCCGTGATCGCGGCGGGGATCGATCTGCATGTAGGTCCGCGCCGGCATGTGGCAGCTCACGCAACGGGCCCCGGGCGAGCCGGCCTCGTGATGGTGATGACTCGGCGTGTCGTAACGTCCGGACGCCGGCGACGGGAAACGTTCGACCGGCGACTCCCGGTGACATTGCAGGCAGACCGCATCGCCCGGCGTGCGCAGCCCGAGCCGGTGCGGGTCGTGGCAGTCCGAGCAGCGCACCCCCGCCGCGTACATGCGGCTCTGGGCGAACGATCCCCAGACGTAGACCTCGTCCTGGATCTGCCCATCCGGGTGGTACAGCCCCGCGTCGAGCGTCGCCGGCAGAAAGTCGTCCAGAAAAGGGCGGGCGTGGCGGTCGACCGCGGTCAGGCGCTGCCGCCGCGAATGACAGCCCGCGCAGGCCCGGATCTCGGCGGCGGCATCGCCGGCCGGAAAGGCGACGAGCAGGCCGAGCCCCGCCTCCGTCGCGTTCTCCTCCCCCAGGGCGGCGCCACCGGTTGCAGCGGCGCGCGCCCGGTCGACGTGCGCGGCGCCGGGACCGTGGCACGCCTGGCAACCGACGTCGATGGCGGCCCAGGTGGTGCTATAGGTATCGCTCTCGAGGTCGTAGTTCGGGCGCAGATGCGTCGAGTGACACTCGGCGCACATCACGTTCCAGCGCTGGTAGCGGCCGGTCCAGTGCAGCGGATCGTCCGGCGGGATCTCCTGGTCCGGGTACAGGTGGAACCACCGGCTCCGCGCCGTGTCCCACGCGATCGTCAGGCTCTGGAGGTAGCCGCCGGGAAACGGCGCCAGGTATTGCTGGAGCGGCTCGACGCCGAACGTGTAGGCCAGCTCGAAGTCCGCGAGCCGCCCGTCGGGACCTTCCGTGTTCACGAAGAAACGCCCGTCGCGCCTGAAGAAACGCGACGTGACGCCGCGGTGGGTGAAGGTCGCGCCGTCGAAATCGCCCAGCACGGTGTCGGCCGTCGCCTCCTGCATGGCGAGGTCGTGATGCGAGCCCGACCACGCGTCGTGCTCGCGGGCATGGCAGTCGGCGCACGCCGCATCGTCCACGTAGGCGATGCCGCTCTCGCCGGCGCCCGGATCCTGGCGGGGCGGCGCACCGCCGCCGGTCCCCGTCCCGCACCCGCCCAGTGCCGCGGCGCCGGCGGCAATCAACGCGACGAGCAGGTCCCGGGCGGTCATGGCGGACGGCTCCCGCGCGAGTCTGTCACAAAAGCGGGGAGTGCGACGCGGCGTGGCCGACACCGGGTCGGCGAGTCGCTGTCGCTATAGTTACGGGTGAGAAGTCTGCGCCGTGGAACGGCGCAGACTCGTGGTGAGGCCGGTTGGGCGGCAATCGGAGCCGCAGGCGGCGATTGTCGGGCAGCAAGAACGATGGGACGACGTGCAACCCAGAGGCGCCGGGCACGGCAGGAGCGCCACGTCCGCGGTGCGGCGAAGGGCCGGCCGGAGCGCCACGCTCCGGCCGGCGTCCAGCCGGCTGTCGGCAAGCCGGCGCTGGCCGCCATCTTCGCCACCGCGCTCGTCGTCCGCCTGATCCACGTGTGGCAACTGGGCGACTCGCCGTTCGCGGACCTCCTGCTCGGCGACTCGGCCGGCTACGACCGCTGGGCGCGGGAGCTCGCCGCGGGCGACTGGCTCGGCTCGGATGTGTTCTACCAGGCGCCGCTGTACCCCTATCTGCTCGGCGTGATCTACACCGTGCTCGGATCCGACGTCGCCGTCGTACGCGTCTGCCAGGCGGTGCTGGGCGCCGGGTCCGCGGTCCTGCTCGCGGCGGCCGGCGGCCGGTTCTTCTCGCCGCGGGTGGGCATTGCCGCCGGGTTCGTGCTGGCCCTCTACGCGCCGGCGATCTTCGTCGACGCCACGCTCCAGAAGTCGGTGGCCGACGTGTTCCTGCTGACGGCGCTTCTCTGGCTGCTGAGCCGGACCCTGAAAGGCGCGCCGGGGGCGGGGCACTGGATCGGCGCCGGCGCGCTGCTCGGCGCGCTCTGCCTGACTCGGGAGAACGCGCTGATTCTCGTGGCGGCGCTCGGGATCTGGCTCTGGCTGCAACGGCGCGAGCGAAGGGACTGGGTACGGCAGGCGGCGCTGGCGGCAGCCGGCGTCGCCCTGCTGCTGGCGCCGGTCGCGGTGCGCAACGGCGTGGTCGGCGGCGAGTGGCACCTGACCACGTCGCAGTTCGGGCCCAACTTCTACATCGGCAACAACGCGGAGGCCGACGGCGCCTACCGGGCGCTGCGCTACGGCCGGGGCGACGCAGCGTTCGAGCGCGACGACGCGACGGCGCTCGCCGAGGCGGCGGTGGGGCGGGACCTGACGCCGGCCGGGGTGTCGCGCTACTGGGTCGGGCGGGCGTTCGACGACATCGCGGCGGCGCCGGGGCGCTGGCTCGGCCTCCTGGTCCGCAAGACGGCGCTCACCTTCAACGCCGTCGAGGTGATCGACACCGAGAGCCAGTACGCGCACGCGGAGCACTCGCTGCCATTGGCCGCGACCGGGTGGCTTGCGCACTTCGGGGTGCTCGTGCCGCTGGCCGCAATCGGCATTGCCGCCACCTGGCCGCACAGGCGACGGCTTCTGCCCCTGTACCTGATGCTCGGGCTCTACGCGGCGAGCGTCATCGGCTTCTACGTCTTCGCGCGCTACCGCTATCCCCTGGCGCCGTTCCTCGTGCTGTTCGCCGCCGCGGGCGGCGACCACCTGGTGCGGGTCGCGCGGCGCACCGCCACGCTGCCCGCCGCGCCCCTGGTCGCGGCCGCCGCGCTCGCGTGCGCCGCCGGCGCCAACTGGCCGCTGTTGTCGAAGGACCACATGCGCGCCGCGTCCTACAACAATCTGGCGACGGCGTACCGCGAAGGGGGCGACCTGCCGCGGGCCATCGAGCTCTACCGGACCGCCCTGTCCCTCGACCCGGACTACGCGCAGGCGCACAGCAACATCGGCAGCGCCCTGGCCGCGGGCGGCGATCCGGACCGCGCCATCGAGCACTACCGGCAGGCCATCGCCGCCGACCCCGACACCGGCGACCTGCGCTTCAACTTCGGCAACGCGCTGCTGGCCGCCAACCGCTACGCCGAGGCGGCCGAGCAGTTCGGGTTCGCGGTCCGAGCCTGGCCCGAGGACGCCGAGGCGCACAACAATCTCGGCATCGCCCTGGCCTCGGCGGGCAGCATGGCGGACGCGGCGGAGGCGTTCCGGGAGGCGGTCCGACTCGATCCGGCCGGCCCGCGGGCGCACCGCAACCTCGGGATCGCGCTCGAGGAACTGGGCGACGCAACGGGGGCGCAACGGCACTACGCCGAGGCGCAACGGCTGGAGGCGCGCGCCCCCGCGACGCCGTGACCCCGCGCCCGCCTCCGCGGGGCCTTCATTCCGCCAGCTTGCCGTTCGCCGACACGACGTAGCGCAGCCCCAACCGGAGGACGTCGACCTGAATCCGGCCGACCGGCAGCTCGTCGGGGCGCTCGAAGCGAACGATGTGCTGCCTCGACAGCTCGCGGCTCCTTGCCCGGATGCGGATCGCGATGTCGTCGAGCGGGTTCTCGAGACTCGAGCCCAGGAAGATGGTGGCCTGGGACCCGCCGGTGAACTTCTCCAGGTCCCGGCCGATCGCCTCGGCCACCGACACGCGCCGCTGCAGCGAGGCCGGGTTCGGCGCCAACAGCAACAGCGAATGGGCGGTCACGCCCTGGCGCAGCAGACGCTGGGCGGTATCGAGGAACGTATCGGTCAGATCGTCGCTCCGGTCGCGCGCCGACGACGCGACGATCACGATCACCGGCCGGTGCGGTCCCGGATCCTCGGCGATCCAGTCGCTGGCCTCCACCAGGCCGTCGACGAGCCGCATCGTCCGTCCTCCGAGCTCCATCCGCCGCAGGCCGGCTTCGATCTCCTCCGGCTCGATGGCCCCCTGCATCTGCCAGCGGGGACGCGGCGCCAGGGTAAGCAGCGACACCTCCTGGTTGGGCAGGCGCTCGAAGAAGCGCCGCAGCCCGTCGCGCACGCGATCGAACCCGCGGGCGGCGGCGCGGCTGTTGTCCACCAGGACCACCAGCTTCGTCGGCAGGTTGGCCGGCCGCACGTCGACCACCGGCAGCACGACACCGTCCTCGCGGACGACCACCTCCGGCACTTCGAGATCGGTCACGATCGCCCCGGTGCCCCGCTCGAACGCCTGCACGTAGAGCCGCCACTGGGCCTCGGCCGGCGCGGCGCAGAACCCCCAGACGGCGACCGCGGCAATCAGGGCGGCGACCCGACGCATCCCACCCGCCGTCCGCCGCGGCGCCGCGTACCGGAGCGTGGTGATGGTCATGGGCACATCCTACTCCCATCGGGAGCCGCTGTCTCCACGGAAACCGGTTGGGCGGCAATCGGAACCGCTGGCGTCGGGCAACGGTACCCTCAGGCTGGACTTGAATCTTGCAGCCGAAGGCGCAACAGCCGAGAACAGGCTGGGGAGGCGCTTCCCTCGTCAGGGGGAAGTGGCTCCTCAGGCTGGACTTGAACCAGCAACCCTCCGGTTAACAGCCGGATGCTCTGCCAATTGAGCTACTGAGGAACACGCAAGACCCTCCATTATACCACCTTCCGCGCGATGGTGCGCTCAAGCAAGACCAGCAAAGACCAGTGGCCGTCCGGCGGCGTCAGTCGTCTTCGCGTACCCGCCTCGAGGCCAGAAACTGCACGATCGATCCGAGCAGGCCGAGCACCAACCAGCCCCAGGCGAACGCCTCGTGCCCGGCGAGCGGCACGAGGGGAAACAACCCGGACACGTCGCCCCCGGTAGCGGCCATCGCGGCTTCGTCGCGGGACAGCGCCAGCCCGCCGACGAGCGTCGTCCAGCCGCCGGCGAACGCGGTCGCGAGGATCACGACGTAGCGACGGGCGATCAGCGCCATCAGGGCGCCGAGAACGCACGCGGCGACCACGATCCAGACCTGCGGGTCGCTTTCGATGGCCAGGTGCACCAGGAAAGCCGCCACGCCGGCGCCGAGGAGCGCGACGGTGGCGAGATACACGGCGAGGGCCACCGCCGCCCCCGCGAGCCCGCCCGCCAGCGTCGCCCCGATGAACCACCACCCCTCGAGCTGATCGGCGAACGTCGGGGTGACGATGACGCCGCCGATGAAGCCGTACAGCGCCAGCAGCGGCCGCAGCAGGGGGTACCCCGCGAAGCCGGCGACCAGTCCGCCGCCGAGTAGAATGACGGCGACGGGAAACTGGAGGGAAACCGACTCCATTACCCGTCGATTATGGCAGCGAGCCGGCGGTCCGTGCCCGGCGTTCGCCACACCCGATGTCCACGCCCTCCGTTACACCCGGCCGGCGTCCCGGCGCGCTCGGCCTCCTCGCCACCCTCGGCGGGCTGGCGCTCTTCGGCTACTACTTGTACGAGGCCGGCGTAGCGGAGGTTGCCGGCAGGATCCGGCAGCTCGGCTGGGCGTTCGTGCTGGTTCTCGTCCTGTCGGGCCTCCGCTTCGCGGCGCGGGCGCTGGCCTGGCTGTGTTGTCTGCCGGCGGGCCATGGCCTCCGCTTGCGCGAGCTGCTGGCCGCGTTCATCGCCGGCGACGCCGTCGCCAACCTCACGCCCTTGAGCCTGGTCGCCGGCGAGCCGGTCAAGGTGCTGTACCTGCGGCGGCGCGCACCCCTGGGCGCCACGGTGCCGGCCCTGGCGGTCGAAACCCTCTTCTACACCCTGTCGATGGTCGTCGTGATCGGCGCCGGCGCGGTGGCGTCGGTCCTGGTGGTCCAGCGCCCGGCGGCGGAGTGGCTCATGGTCGGGCTGCCGCTGGCCACGCTCGTACTGCTGGTCGGGTGCACGCACTGGCTCATCTGGCGTCGCATCCGACTGGCCAGCGCGGCGTTCCGCCGGCTCGCGCGGCTGCTCGGAGCAACGGCCTTCCTGCAGCGGGCGGCGGCCCGCGTCCATGACGCCGAAGACCGCGTCCATCGGGACTACCCGCGAAGCTGGTCGCGCCTGCTGCCGGTGGCTGCGCTCGAGATGTCGTTCCACGTCCTCGCGGTCGCGGAGGTCTTCCTCGTGCTCTCGGCCATCGCCGGACGGCCGCCGACGCTCGTGGAGGCTTTCGTCTTCGAGGCAGCCAACCGCATCGTCAACGTGGTCTTCAAGGTGGTCCCGCTGCGCATCGGGGTCGACCAGGCCGGCACCGCCTGGGTCGCCGCGCTCCTCGGGTTCGGCGAGACGACCGGCGTCGCGCTCGCGACCACGCGCACCGCGCGCATGCTGGCCTGGATGACCGCCGGCATGGCGGTGCTGGTACGCCGCGGATTCTCCCCGACCGCACTCCCGACCGGAACACCGGAAACGTCGGTGGTGGCGATCATGGCCCGGTCGCCCGACGGCGCGCGGGCGCCCAAGACCCGCCTCCGGCACGCGATTCCGGCCGAGTCGGACCGGCGGCGCCTGTACGCGGCGTTCCTGGCGGACACGGTGGCCACCTGCCGCACGCTTCCGGATACCGCGCTGCGCATCGCGTACGCGCCCGACGGCGGCACGGACGGTTTCGGACCGCTGGGCATCGACGACGCCGACCTGCTCGCCCAGCGCGGCGACGACCTGGGCGCCCGGGAACGCAACCTGTTCGCGGACCTGTTCGCGGCGGGCTTCACCAGGGTGGTGCTCATCGGATCGGACCTGCCGACGCTGCCCGCCGCCCATGTCGCCGAGGCGCTGGCGCGGCTGAAACCGGCGACGGTGACGCTCGGACCGGCCGCCGACGGCGGCTACTACCTGATCGGCTTGACGGCGCCGGGGCCGGGCGGCGCGGTGCCGGATCTCTTCACGCACATCCGCTGGGGCAAGTCGACGGCCTTCGACGACACCGTACGGGCCGCCGCGCGGGCCGGGATTGCCGTCGAGCGGATCCCGGCGTGGTACGACGTGGACGATGCGGACGGCCTCGCCCGCCTGCGCGGTGACGCCGGTCCGGGACGGCAGGCAACGCGTGCGCAGGCAACCGCGCGCGTGCTGGCGGCACTGGCCGCACCCGGCGACCGCGGCGGCGGCCGCGGGTCGGGGCTGCTATAGCTCCCGACGGCCCTCCATCGCCTTGTGGATGGTCACATCGTCGGCGTACTCGATGTCGCTCCCGACGGGCAGGCCCATCGCGATCCGGGTGACGCGCACGCCGAGCGGCTTCAGCAGCTTCGCCAGGTAGATCGCCGTCGCCTCGCCCTCGACGTTGGGATTCGTCGCCAGGATGACCTCGGCCACCTCCCCGCCGCCGACACGCTCGACGAGGCTCCTGATGCGCAGGTCGTCCGGACCAATCCCCTGCAGCGGCGACAGCGCTCCCATCAGCACGTGGTAGGCGCCGTTGAACTCCTTCGTTCTCTCGACCGCGGAGACGTTGTGGGGATCTTCCACGACGCAGATCACGCTGCGGTCGCGGCCGTCGTGCGTGCAGTAGTAGCAGGGATCGGCATCCGTGATGTTGTGGCAGATCGAGCAGTGGGTGATCTGCTCCTTGACGTCGCGGATGGCCTCGACCAGCGCCTCCACGTCGTCCCGCGGCTGCCGCAGAAGATGGAACGCGAGACGCTGGGCGCCCTTGGCCCCGATGCCGGGCAGCCGCTGAAGCTGATCCACCAGCGCCTGCAGGGGTCCGAGCTCCGTCATCCGCCGAGTCCCGGAATCCTGAGGCCGCCCATCATGCCGCCCATCCGGCCGGCGACCTCCTCGTCGACCTTGCGCTGGGCGTCGTTGACCGCGGCCACGATGAGATCCTGCAGCATCTCGATGTCGTCCCGGGACACGACCTCCGGGTCGATGGTGATCGCGCGCAACTGCTTGACGCCGTTCATCACGACGGTGACCATGCCGCCGCCCGCCGTCGCCTCGACCTCGGTCGCGGCGAGATCGCGCTGCAGGCGTTCCTGCATCTCCTGCGCCTGCTTCATCATTTGTTGGATGTTCATCAGATGCTCTCGATGTCGGTGATTTCCGCCGGAAACAGCTCCAGCATCGCCTTCACCATCGAATCGCCGAGCGCGCGCTCGCGGAGGGCGTCGGCCGGCCCCGGCCCCGAGATCCCGTCGCTCGCCGCCCGTGCCGCCGCGACCGGCGCCGGCGCCCCGCCGGCGCCGGTCACGGAATCGCCTGCCACGGGCGCTGCCGACGGTTGCTCCCGCGCCTCCTGCTCCTGCACCGCTTCCACCGTCAGCCGCCGCCCGGCGACCTGCGACACCAGCCCTTCGACCCACTCCCGCTTCTTTTTCAGTTGCGCGGCCGCCGTCCGCCGGTCCGCCGGGAAGGTGAAGATCAGGCGGTCGCCGGCCAGCTCGATCCGTCTCGCCGGCGCCACGACCATGCCGTGGAACACCTTGCTGGCCCGCTTGATCTCCGCCAGCAGCGGGTCGGTTGGGTCGGGCGCCGCCGCACCGGCCGGTGGAGGGCCGGAAGTCCCGCCGCCGACTGCCGGGCCGTCCGGCGCGCCGCCCGTCTCCTCCGCCGCGGGGACAGATCGTGCGCCATCGGCCGGCGCGGTCCCGGAGCCGCCCGGGGCGGGCGCGGGCCTGCTCCGCGCCGGCTGCCGACCCGGTGGTGTCGGGGCGGTCACCGGACGCGGGCTCGACTTGCGCGGCGATTCCCGGGATGGGGAAACCGGCGCCCCCGGGGCGCGGGACGACACGCCGCGCCCCTGCAGCAAGTCGGCCAGCGGCACGAGGTTCCGCAGGTGCATCCAGCGCAGCAGCGCCATCTCGAGGTGGTAGCGCGGCTGCGCGGCGCTCCTGATGTCGGCCTCGGCCCGCGCGATGGCGTCGAAGGCCCGCATCAGGTCCTCTCGGGAGAAACGTCCCGCGAGCTGTACGAGCCGGTCGCGCTCGCCTTCGCCGGCGATCTCGGGATCGTCGGCCCGCGACGGGTCTATCGACAGGACCAGCAGGTCGCGAATCGCACGCGACAGCTCGCGGCAGACGAGCCGCAAGTCGTAGCCGGCCTCGACGAACCGCCCCACGAGGACGAACACCGCGGCCGCGTCCTCGTCCGCTACCGCGCCGACCGCGTCGAGCACCGGCTCGCGGCCGATCAGGCCGAGGACGGTCGAGACGTCGTCGACCCCGATCCCCTCGCCGGCAAAGGCGATCACCTGATCGAAGGCGCTCTGGGCGTCGCGCATGCTGCCATCGGCGGCACGGGCGACGAGCCCGAGTGCCGCGTCATCGACGGTGACCGACTCCGCGTCGGCGATCGTCCGCAACTGATCGGCGATCTGCTGCCGGCCGATGGTGCGCAGCTCGTAGACCTGCGATCGCGACAGGATCGTCTCCGGAATCTTGTCGAGCTGCGTCGTCGCCATCATGAAAACGACGTGCGGCGGCGGTTCCTCCATCGACTTGAGCAGCGCGTTGAACGAATGGCTGGAGAGCTGGTGGACCTCGTCGATGATGTAGACCTTGTAGCGGTTGCGGACCGGGGTCATGGCCAGTCCGGCGATGATCACCTCACGGATGTTCTCGACCTGCGTGTGCGTGGCGGCATCGATCTCCAGCACGTCGATGTCGCGCCCCTCGGCAATCTCGATGCAGGCGTCACAGGTCCCGCAGGGATCGGGCGTCGGCCCGCCGGCGCAATTCAGGGCGCGCGCCAGAATGCGGGCGGTCGTCGTCTTGCCGACGCCGCGGGGACCGGCGAACACGAACGCCTGCGCGAGCCGCCCCTGGGCCAGGGCGTTGCGCAGCGTCTTCGTGGCCGCCTGCTGTCCGACGACGTCATCGAAACGTTGCGGCCGGTACTTGCGTGCGAGAACCTGGTAGGCCATCCGTCGCCAGAAGGCTTGCTCGGCGCGGCGCCGCCCGCGGCGACGACCCGCTTGGCGCGGGGCACGAGCCCCACCGCGACTCGGAAGGGCCTGCGGCACATGTCAGTGACTACTTAGCGCTGCTGCCTTCCGGCCCTGACGCGGTTCGTAGGCTGAAATTGCACAGGTTCCGAGCCGCGGCGCGACCCGTCACCGCGCGGACGCACCAGTGTATGCCGCGCCGCAGGTCCGATCAAGACGCACACGCCGGCGCCCCGCCCCGCGACTTCGTCAACAGAATCGAAGCAGGCCCGGACAGTGGAGTCAGCCGACTTGCCCGTCGACTCGGGATGGGAGCCGGACGGCGAAGCCCTATCGACCGCAGCCGGTCGGGCCGAGAACCTCAAAGACGTGCGCGAAACAGACGACTCCGGCGTAGTGCGGGACGTGATTCGAGACACGGATCTACGGCAGGCGACCAGCATCGAGGCATCGCCCCAGCCGCGGGCGAGACCCGTCGTCCCTTTCACGCACGTGACCCTGCCCACGGGCTTCTTGCGCAAGCTCGGGCCATGCAACCTGTGGCCGGCCGAGCTCGAGACGCTGCGCGAGCGCGTCTTGCCGAAGCTGCGCCGCGGCAGCGTCGTCTTGCCCGCGCAGCCGCGGTATCGACTCAGCGGCAGCATCGGCGCCACCGGCGGGCGGTTGTTCGTACTGCGGACGCGGCACGGCGCGGACCGGATCGTCGCGCGGATCGGGATCGGATGGCGCGAACACGGTGCGAACCTGGTTTGGCAGGAATGCGCACGCGGAGGCGAGCTGGAACCGCCACGGCCCTGGGTCGTTGACGCCGTAGATTCGGCCGGCATCCGGACGCTGAACCCGCACGAGGTCACCCGCGTAGCGCGCTGGCTGCCCGCGCTGGCTTGTGAGCTCGCGTGGGCCGTGGTGCCGGAGCCGGAAACCTCCGGCGACGTTATTCCGCCCCCGACGTTGCCGGGGCGGTTGATCCTCGCTGGCGCAGCAGGACCGAAGCGTACGTCGCGCCGATGACGCGGCTCGGTCGATGCAGGTACGCGGCACCGGCACGGTCTCGCAGGCGGCGAGCCCCGGCGATAAGCGCGTGCCGGCTTTCTCCCATCCGGGTGGGGAGAAATCCGCATCTCTCGGCGAAAGCGACGGACCATGCCGCCCCCGCGCCAACGCAGGGCCTGCCCGACTCAGGCTTCGGGACCGACCGTCTCGCGAAGCGGCAGCGTCACCGTCAGCACCATCCCGCCACCGTCGCGCGGCCGGGCGGTCAGCGAGCCGCCGTGCGACTCGACGATACGCCGGGCCGTGGGGAGCCCCAGACCCGCCCCCCGGCTCCTGGTCGAAAAGAAGGGCTGGAACATCTTCTCGCGCAGGGGAGGCGCGATGCCCGGCCCGCGATCCGCGACGGTAACCCGGCACTCGCCGTGCGCCGCCTCCATGCCTGCATCGATCTTCCCGCGCAAGCCCATCGCCTGGGCTGCATTCAGCAGCAGGTTCAGGAATACGACGTGCATCTGCTCCCGGTCGAGCGGCACCGTCGGGTCGTCTCCCCGGATCTCGACCCGGATGCCTGCCATCGCGGGGTCACCGCGAATGCCCGCAACCGCCTCGCCGACTACCGAGCGCACCGAGGTGGGGGTCGACACCGGCTCTCTCGGGCTGGCGAACGTCAGCAGATCCTGCAGCATCCGGTTCAGTGCCGTGATGCGATCCTCGATGTCGTCGAGGATCTTCCGATCGCGGCTCTCGGCCGGCAGCCGTGAGCCGACGACCTGGAGCGCGCCGCTGATGCCGGCGAGCGGGTTCTTTACCTCGTGCGCCACCATCGCCGACATCTGCCCGAGCCGGGCCAGCGTCTCCCGTTGGCGCAGCCGTGCCTCGGCCGCCTTTCGTTCCGTCACCTCGTAGCGGATCGCCATGTACTGGTACGGCCGGCCCCGCGCGTCGAGGAAGGGCACAATCGTGGTGTCGACCCAGTAGATGGCCCCGTCCTTGGCGCGGTTCCGGATTTCGCCGCGCCAGATCCGGCCCGCCGCGATCGTGCTCCACAGGTCCCGGAAGAAATCCGCGCCGTGGTACCCGGAATTGACGATGCGATGGTCCTTGCCGAGAAGCTCCTCGCGCGAGTACTTCGAGATCTCGCAGAACTTGTCGTTGACCGCGGTGATGGCGCCGCCGAGGTCGGTCGTGGCGACGATCGCCGACTGATCGAGTGCGAACTTCACGTCGCCGAGTTCCTTCAGGAGGCGTTCCCGGCTCTTCCGGTTCTGCTCCCGGTCGGTGACGTCCAGCCCGGAGAGGATCATGCCGGCCACCATGCCGTCGGCCAGTCGGATCGGCGCCGCGTGCCAGGCCACCAGGCGCTCGCCGCGCGTCCGGCTGAGCACGGGACTCTCGAAGTGGCCCGCCTCCTCGTCGCCGGCCATGGTCCGCCGGAAGAGCGTCCGCATGCCCGTCCTGACGGAAGCCGGCACGAACGTGTCGAACCAGCTCGTCCCGAGGATGCCGGCCTCGTCCCGGCCGAGCAGCTCGCAGCCGGCCCGGTTGATGTGCGACACCCGCCCGCGGTTGCTCAGGGTCAGCAGCATGGTCTGCGATACGTCGAGGTAGTCGTCGAGCTCGACGGCCACGAAGATCGGCGGCACGCGTCCCGCGACGTGACTCACGGACCGACCATCCCGGCGGAGCAGGCATGCAAGCGGATCGACATCGACGTGGCCTCATGCTAGGAGTCTGCGCCCCGGAACGCAACGGCGTGAGTTGTCGGGCGCCCTGCCGGCGGCGGCGCGGTCGGAACTGGATCGGATCGTGCATTGGAGCGCGCATGGAAGCCGCGCGTACGGCGCGCGGGAATCAACCGAGGCTCGGGGAAAGGATGGACTTGCCATGCAGGACACGGATGCACGACTCCGTATCGGAATCGGGAATGCGCTTCTCGCCCTGGCCGTGCTCGCGCCGGCGGCCGCTCCAGCGACCGCCCAACCGGACATGAGCAACCTGATGCGCCAGAAGCTCGATCGCGCACAAGGGCTCTTCGAGGCGGTCGTCCTGGCCCGTTTCCCGGCCGCCGGGCGCTATGCGGGCGATCTGCTGCGCATCAGCGAACAGTCCACCTGGACGCCGCTGGCGACGCCGTCGTACCTTCGCTACGCGGGAGAGTTCCAGGAAGCCGCGCGGAGCCTCGGCCGGGCGGCCGGCGCGCGCGACATCGACGAGGTATCGACCGCGTACATGACGCTGACCTCCACCTGCGTGCAATGCCACCGGATGCTGCGGGAATCCCGGCAGGCCGAGCGCAACCGCGCTCCCGGCCGCCTGCCGCCCGGCGGCCGCAGCCCTCGTCCGCCGCGTATTTCGGGGCAATGATCGAACGCGTGACCGAGGTGCTTCCGCCGATGGAAAGGCACACGGCGCCCACACGCCGCCCGCGATGAGCAAGGCGACGATCCTGATTGCCGACGACGAGCGGTTGATCCGCTGGTCGCTCGCCGAGCGCCTGTCGGCCGAGGGATACGGAACGATCGAAGCGGAATCGGGACGGCAGACGCTGGCGCGGTTCGACGATGCCGTCGACCTCGTGCTCCTCGACTACCGTCTCGGCGATACGGACGGCCTCCACGTTCTGGAGGCGCTCCGCCGGCGGGACCCCGACGTTCTCGTCATCGTGCTCACCGCGTATTCCGACGTTGAGACGGCCGTCGCCGTCATGAAGCAGGGCGCCTACCACTACGTCACGAAGCCGTTCAATCTGGACGAGATCGCGCTGCTGGTGGGCAAGGCGCTCGAGACCACCCGGCTGCGGCGGGAGCTGCGGGCCATCCGCGCGAGCCAGCGGGAGCCGTACAGCCTCGACCGCATCATCGGCGACTCCCGCGCCGTGGCCGAGGTCAAGAAGCTGCTCGGCAAGATCGCGTCGAGCCCCGCCTCGACCGTGCTGCTCACCGGGGAGAGCGGCACGGGGAAGGACCTGGCCGCGAAGGTGATTCACTACACCAGCGCGCGGGCCGCGCGGCCGTTCATGAACATCACCTGCTCGGCGCTGACCGAGACCCTGCTCGAGAGCCAGCTCTTCGGCCATGAACGCGGCGCCTTCACGGACGCGAAACAGCAGAAGCGCGGCCTGCTGGAATCGGCCGACGGCGGGACCGTGTTCCTCGACGAGATCGGGGAGATGGCGTTGCCGCTGCAATCCAAGCTCCTGCGGTTCCTGGAGGAGAAGACCTTCAAGCGCGTCGGCGGCGCCGCCGACATCGGCGTCGACGTGCGCATCATCGCGGCGACCAACCAGGACCTGGAGCAGAAGGCGCGCGACGGAACGTTCCGTGAGGATCTCTTCTATCGCCTCGACGTGCTGCCCGTGAGGCTGCCGCCGCTGCGCGACCGGGCCGGCGACGTCCCGGTGCTCGTCCGGTTCTTCGTCGACGGTTTCAGTCGCGAGTTCCGCAAGCGCGTGCAGGATATCGACCCCGAGGCAATCGAGGCGCTGCAGCATCATGCGTGGCCAGGCAACGTGCGGGAGCTGCGGAACGTGGTCGAACGCGCCGTGCTGCTGAGCGAGGACAGTCGGCTGACCGAGAGGGATTTCCCGATGCTCCGCCCGCGGGACGGATCACCGACCGGGGTCACGCTGCCGCCGGCGGGAACGAACCTGGAGGCCATCGAGCGCGACCTGGTCGTGCAGGCCCTGGAACGTACCAGCTGGAACCAGACCCGCGCCGCCACGCTGCTCGGACTCAATCGGGACCAGATCCGCTATCGGATCGAGAAGTTCGCACTCCGGCGGTAGAAGCGAAAGTGGCGGAGAGAGTGGGACTTCGCGCCCGGAGCCGCGAGAGCGGCGGAGCGCCCGAATTCCACTCTCGCGACCACTTGAGGGAAGCGAAAGTGGCGGAGAGAGTGGGACTTCGCGCCCGGAGCCGCGAGAGCGGCGGAGCGCCCGAATTCCACTCTCGCGACCACTTGAGGGAAGCGAAAGTGGCGGAGAGAGTGGGATTCGAACCCACGGTAGGAGGATTACCCCTACACACGCTTTCCAAGCGTGCTCCTTCAACCCCTCGGACATCTCTCCGCACCCATCGGGACCCGCTGCAGTGGACAGTCTACCAGCCGGTCCCGCAGGAGCACACCACCGCGGTCGAGGTTCGCGACCGTCGTCAGAATGTCGGAAGGCGCGGTCGACACGACGACATCGAGCGCCCGGATGTCCTTCCGCCGCAGGACGAGCGGCCGGTACTTGCAATTGTACGACAGCAACAGGCAGGCGCCCCGATCCGCCCGGAGCAGCCGAATCAGACACTCGCCCGAACCGAGTTGCGCGTAGACCTCGTCGCCGTCCTGCACTCGGCGGCTCGGAGTCACGATCGCGATGGTGTCCGGCCGGTACGCGGGGAGCATCGAGTCGCCGCGGATCCAAACGCCGTAGGCATTCGGATCGCGCAGGTCTCCCGGACGCGAGACCCACTGCACGATTCCCGGCTGTTCCGCCCGGCCGCGCGCAAGGCCTGCCGGCACGGCGTCTCCCTCGGCTACGACCGGGATATCGGCGAGGGCGCCGAGCGGGGATCCGGCGCGACTCGGATCAACGGCGGGATCGCGGTCCGCCTGGCGGATTCGGTCGTAGTCGGGATCGACGCCGTCGAGCAGCTCATCGAGGGAGCAACGTAAACCCTTCGCGATCCGGACGAGGGTCAAGGTCTCGAGAACCGCGTAGCGGTCGTTTTCCCAATCCGAAACCCTCGGCTGCGGAACGCCCAGCAGGTCGGCCAACGCCTTCTGCGTGTGGAGTCCCGCTTCCCAACGCAACCGCTTGATGTTCCGACCGAGTGACACGACCCCAAGATTACGCCACCTGAACGCTCACGTTCAAAAACTTACATCAATTAATGAATGTAGTTAGCGCACGCACGCAAACGCAACAGCGTTACGCGACGCAACGAACAATCCTCGAAAAACGGCATGAAGCGGAGCGCCGGGCGCCGCGACCGGAGCCCCGGTTCCGGGAGCGGCCCTCGCCGCGCCGACAGAATGCACGCCCGAGCCCAGGGACGCAACGGGAGCGCGATCTCCGAACCGGGAACTGCCGGCTACGCGGGCGGACCGGTCAGCGGTGCGCCCGCAAAACTGTTAGGATGCAGAAATGCGTCACGCGTCGCCTTCGTCGGGCGGAAACAGGTCCTCGATGGAGCAGCCGAAAAATTGTGCGAACTTCCTCGCGTTTTCGACAGTAATGGTCTTGTAGCGTCGCCGTGCGACGTCGCTGACGTACGGCTGCGGCAGGCCGAGGGCTTCCGCCACGGTAACCTGGGTGACGCCGGCCAAGTCGATGGCCTTCGCGACCCGGTTCGTGCCGGCTTCGGTGCGGAGCATCGCGAGCTGCTGCTTGGTGAGCATCGCGTTCTGACTATATGGCGTCGCCGCGTAACGTGTAAAGACGATTTTCGAGACCGTTAAATCATTGAGCGGTTACTTGTACGTTTCAAAACGTGGAAACTGCGATAATCTCTGGTCGTGTCGCTGGGGCAAAACATCAAGCGGCTGCGGTGGGAAGCGGGGCTCCACACGCAGAAGGCGTTGGCCGACCTGCTGGGCGTTCCGCAGCCGCAGGTGTCGGACTGGGAGAACGACCGCTACGCGGTCCTCGAGACCTTGACGCTCGTCAAGATCGCGAAGGGACTCCGGTGCTCGGTGGACCAATTGCTCGCGGGGGTGGATCCGGACTACGACCGCGTGCGGGGAGCAGTCGCCGGCGCGGAAACTCTGCGTGGCGGTTCGGCCGTCGCTCCCTCGGCCGAGATCCCGGTGATCGCCGAGGGCGATGCCATCCCCGACCGAGGGCACGAGCACAACCGGGAGAAGGTCGCCATGCTGCATTGGACGGCACGTCCCGGCTCCGTGCAGGATCAGGACGCCTACGGGATTCGGATTCGCGGTGACTCGATGCTCCCGGCACATCGGCCAAACATGATCGCCATCGTGTCTCCGAGCGTGCGAGCACAGAACGGCGACGAGGTCTATGCCCAACTCGGATCCGGCGAGTGCATGGTCCGGTTGATGCACACCGTCCCGGGCGGCTTCATGCTGCAGTCGTACAATCCGGCGTACCCGGCGCGCTTCGTCAAGCCGAAGGACGTCCGGACGATGCACGTCATCCTGTACTCGCGCCGCCGGGACTGCTGACCGGACTTGCGGCGCTGGTTGGTTGGCCGCATGCGTTTCGGTGGCCGCTCGAGTGCCCGCGGACATTCCCGTTGCCTGACGCGGTGTGGGGACTTGGGCGTACAATAGGGGCGCGGAGAGGTACCGAAGTGGTCGTAACGGGGGCGCCTCGAAAGCGTCTTGTCGGGAAACCGGCACGTGGGTTCGAATCCCACCCTCTCCGCCAAATCTCCGCGTTCGCTCCGATTTGACGGAGAGGGCGGCATCTCGGGCACTCCGCCGCTGCGCGGCTTCGGGCGCGAATCCCACCAACCGGATTTGACGGAGAGGGCGGCATCTCGGGCACTCCGCCGCTGCGCGGCTTCGGGCGCGAATCCCACCAGATCCCTTCGCGCCCCGCGACGCTGCCGAGGGTCCGCCGTCAGGCGGTCGTGTCGTCGCGGCTGCCGGCGGCAATCCGCACGAAGTCACCCTCGGTGAGAATGCCGACGAGTGCTCCCTGTTCGACGACCGGGAGGCAGCCGATCTTGCGATCGGACATGATGCGCGCCGCGTCGGCCAGCGTGGTGTCGGGTGTCGTGGTGATGACCGGCTCGGTCATGACTTCCTTGACGACGACCGAAGACAACATCTGGTCGCGAGCACGGGAGCCGTATCCGAGTGCCCGCAGCAGAGAATCTGTTCGCCCTTCGCGAGCCACCTTCGCCCTCGACCTGCCGGTGTCGTCATCTTGTCTGCACCTGTATTGGGGCAATATTGCCGTCTCTCGACGGTGATCCACAGCAAATCGCGTGCCACGGGGGTGATGTGGCCGAGATGCCGCCGTGATGGGCGGAGAGTGAGGGATTGTCGAGA
Source organism: Vicinamibacterales bacterium (assembly GCA_965204175.1). Classification (GTDB taxonomy): domain Bacteria; phylum Acidobacteriota; class Vicinamibacteria; order Vicinamibacterales; family UBA8438; genus WTFV01. The sequence goes on along the minus strand of OZ241978.1, from coordinate 6,630,718 downwards.
ACCGAGTGGGGGAAAACCCGCGCTCGCACGGTGCCGACGCCCACCGGCCCCCGCCACGGAGGCGGCGCTTCGCAGCCCGCTGCGGACTCCGAACACCCTCGCGGCGTCCTGGGGTTCTCCCCAGTTCCAAACGGGCAACGCTCCCGGTACCCTTTGAGGAAAGAAGGAGGTGAGCATGCATGCTTCTGCCATGCGCCGTCTCCCGCGCGGTCGCGTCGGTCGTATCCTCCGCAGGCTGTGCCTCTCCATCGGCATCAATCCGCGCCGCTGCTTCTGCTGGCGCTGCGTCGCCGCCAGCAGCGGCATCTTCCACTGCACCCGAGTCCGGTCCGGTCACCGAGCCTACACGGATGTCCGCGTCCTCGGCATCCGCATCATTCACCTCTTCGCCTTTGAGCTTCCGTGAGCGCCATTGCGCCGCGGACGCCACGGTGGATGTGGCTGCCGGGTCGACGCGAACACACTACTGTCCCACATTTTCAGCCCCAGAGCAGCATCTGAGGACTTGGAGGGGTTCGGGAACCGGGTGGTGCGGGCGGCGTGAACAACTCCACCAGTGGACGGCGGTCGAACAAGTTGAGCTGCAGAACCTGTAGCATCAGGTGCAGGGTCCAGCTCAACCGCAAGACGAACTTCAGGTACGCCAACAGCAGGTACATGCACGTGGCCACCCACAGTTGCGACAGAACCGCGTTCTTCGAGCGGCCCACGAAGCGCTTCACCTTCAAATTCTGCTTGATCCACTTGAAAAACAGCTCGATCTGCCAGCGCGACTTGTACAGGTCGGCAATCGTCTTGCCCACCCACGTCGTGTTGTTCGTCACAAACACGTAGCGCCGCTTCGTTTCCTCGTCCCAGTAGCCGACCCGCCGCAGCGTGTCCGGATACGCCTTGCGGCCACGCGCACTGGTCAACTCGATCGTCTGGTCGCTCATCACGCCGGTCCCGATGTTGACGTCGTGGTCGTGCAACACCCGGTATTTCACGCCCCGCTTCAGCCGGGTCACGAAGGTCACGCCCTGTTCCTGCAACCGTCGGAGCCACTGGAAATCCAGATACGCGCGGTCGGCCACCACCACGCTGCCGGCCGGGAACGTCCACGTGCGGGCCACCGTCACATCGCCCGCCTTGCCGTCGGTCACGCTGAGGAAGCTCGGCAGATGCCCCGCCTGGTCCAGGCCGACATGCAGCTTGATGGCGCCCTTCGTACGCCGGAACGACGCCCACGGAAAGGCCGCCAGGCACAGGTCGATGGTCGACGCATCGACCGCATACAACTTGCTCTTGAACCGGAAGCCGTGCCGCGGCGCCCGCTGCTGACAACGAGCCAGGAGGCGTTGGAAGAGCGCTTCATAGAGCGTGTACGGCTGCTCGGCGTTGACCCGCGCCAGCGACGAGCGGCTGACGAGGACCTGTATGCCGAGGTGATAGAGCTTGTGGGATTGGGCGCCCAAGCTGCCGACGATGTCGCGCAGGCTGTGCAGGCCGGCGAGTTGGCCGAGACCGAGGGCGACGAACTGCGCCCAGCGGCTCATGACGCGGAGTCGTTGGCCCTTCTGGTGCTGCCGGGCCTCGGCGTCGAATTCATGTCGGGGAAGCAAATCGAGAAGCTGGCTGAAGACTGTGCTATGATGGGCCACGGCTTGGATCTCCTGTCTTTTGAACGATTTGTGGACAACTCATTCTATCAGACAGAGAGATTCCAAGCCGCTTTGATTAGGAACTCTGTGGGACAGTAGTGACGCGAACAGGATCGGACCAAACGGTGAGCCGGTTGTGGGCCGGCTCGCGCATTCCCATGTACGAGGGGCAACATGGACAGCCAATGCCAGGGGCTCTCGCGGACGGTCGGCAGCGTGCTACGTGACGTGCCGCTCTCCGAGGGCACGAGCGACGTGACGACTGTCCCCGGTCGAGGTTCCGGGAAGGTCCTGGCGACGTGCATACGGATCGCTTTCCTTGTGGCGCTGACCGTCCTCACGACGCGCCCGGCGGCGGCCCAGGAGCGGGGCGCACAACTGGTGACAGGGGCGAGCCTGGCGTCCCTGGGCGTCTACGCCGCGTTCGCCGACCGGGACTGCGGCGAACATCCCCAGACCGTCCTGCAAAACGGACGGTGCGCGTGGCGCAACGTCGGCGGCAGGTTTGTCGGGGTACCGCCCGATCTGCCCAAGGTGCAGGTGGCCGGCGGCCTCGCCGCCGCCGGCATCGGCGGGCTGATGGCGAGCGGTGCATGGGCGCCGTCGCGGACCATCGATGCGCTGTTCACAGCCGGCGCGGGGGTGATGCTGTTGGCCGTCGCGCGTAACGAGAACCACGTGCCGGGCACGGTTCACATCGAGGCCCAGGGTCAGCGCTTCACGCTGTGTCCGCACGGTTACGAGTCCTACGGTGCCGACTTCGACCTGCCCGAGTGCAGGCATACGTCGTTCAACAGGCTGAACGCGATGTGGGCCGGCATCGCCACGCTGGGACTGGCGGCCGGCCGCTGGCTGTGGCGCAACGAGCCCAGGCCGGGGCTGAACGTCGAGGTCCGGTCGAGCGCGGTCAAGGTCAGCAAGACCATCGAGTTCTGACGAGCCCCGGCGCACGCGGCGCGGTCCCTGCTGCACCGAGCAGCAAACCGGCGCGGCGCACCCTGCGTGCATCCGGCGTTCAGCCGGATCGAGAGGAGGAATCCCATGATCGCCCGCGTCGCGATGCCCATCGGCGGAATGCTGCTTCTGTTCCTGATGCTGCCGGCTCGCTCCGAGGGCCAGCCCCGATTCGAGATCGCAGCAGGCACCCATTACGGCTTGCAGCAGCGGCCGTTGACGGCCGGCTGGATCCTGACGGGCGGCTTCCCGATCGATCAGCAGGACTTCGTGGTGGAAGGCGCTTGGCACCGGCGCATGACGACCAGGGAACTGCGCTTCGGCTTCGACGATTTCGGCGACGACGTGGGGCGCGAGACATACCGTAGCCGCTATCTGATGCTGGCCGCCGGTGTTCGGGGCGGTCAGCGGCAGGGCCGCATCTCGCCGTTCTACCAGGTTCTCTTCGGTGGAATCTCGACACGGTTCAGGACCGACTACGAGTGGCCGGCGTCGCTGGACGTGGAGGCGGAGAACGCCGACTGCGGAGGTTTCATAGGAGACGAGCTCGTGTTTCCATGCTTGAACGTGCCGTACCCGGAGTTCGAGGAAGAACGCAATGCCGGGTTCCTCATGCAGCCGGGCGTGGGCCTGGATGTGCTCGTCCAGCGAAGAGTCAAGCTCCGCCTCGTGACCGACCTGCTGGTGATCGCGGATCGCGACTACGTGGTCCTCGCCCCTCGGTTGTCGGCCCGCATCATCGTCGGGTTCGGGGGCCGGTAACGCTCGGCGATCGGAATCGAGCAGGCCGCGGGGCGGGCTCGGGCGACATGACGCTCCTGTTCCTGGCCCTGGCCGCCATCCTGGTCGCCGCGAAGGCCGGCGGCGAGCTCGTCAGCCGGCCCGCTCGTCCGCCGTGTGCCTTCGCGCACCGAAGAACGCTTGCATCAGGCTGCGGGACTCTTCCTCGAGCACGCCGGCCACGACCGCCACGCGGTGGTTCAGGGCCGGGTGCTCGAGCGTGCGCAACGCAGAACGGACGGCGCCGGCCTTCGGCTCGGGAGCACCGTAGACCAGGGTGCCGATGCGCGCATGCACCAGCGCCCCCGCACACATGAGACACGGCTCGACCGTGACGTACAGCGTGGCGCCGGTGAGGCGGTAGTTGCCCGTGCGCCACGCCGCGTCGCGCAGGGCCAAGATCTCCGCGTGGGCAGTCGGGTCCACCCCGGCGATCGGGCGATTGAAGCCGCGCCCGATGATCCGTCCGGTGTCGAGGGCGACCACCACCGCCCCCACCGGCACCTCGCCGCAGGCCGCCGCCTTTGCGGCTTCCGCCAGCGCCGCGCGCATGTACGACTCGTGCGCTTCCATCGAGTCACCGGACCCGAACCCCGGCCGGCCCGCCCGCTATGATTATCGTCCACGATGAAGGGGCTCATCCTCAGCGGCGGCAAGGGCACGCGCCTGCGGCCGCTCACGTTCGTCCGCCACGGATGGAAGTGCATCAGCGAGCAGCCGCCGGCCGTGGCGCACGTGCCCGCCGAGCCGTACCGCTACGACGACCCGGACGAGTACCGTCCGGAACCGCACGGCGCCCTGCCCTGCGATTGGACGCGCCGGGATGGTTGAGGTGCTCGTCACCGGCGGAGCCGGCTTCATCGGAAGCAACTTCATCCACTACGCCCTCGACGCGCACCCCGACTGGCGCGTGACGACGCTGGACAAGCTGACCTACGCGGGTCGGCGCGAGAACCTGCAGGACCTCGACGGGAATCCGCGGCATCGGTTCGTCCACGGCGACGTCGCGGACCCGGCGGTGGCCTCGCCCCTCGTGCAGGACGCCGACGTGGTGGTGCACTTCGCGGCCGAGACGCACGTGGACCGTTCCCTGCTGAGCGCGGGGGAGTTCATCCGCACCGATGTGCACGGCACGTTCGTGCTCCTGGACGCGGCCGCGGAAGCGGCGCGCCTGCGCTGCTTCGTGCAGATCTCGACCGACGAGGTCTACGGGAGCGTCCCCGACGGAGCCAGCCGGGAGACCGACGAGCTGCGGCCGCGCAATCCGTACGCGGCCAGCAAGGCGGGCGCGGATCGCCTGGCCTACAGTTACTGGGCCAGCTACCGCGTGCCCGTGGTGATTGCGCGCGCCTCGAACAACTACGGTCCCCGGCAGTACCCCGAGAAGGTCATCCCGCGGTTCATCACGAACGCCATCGACGACCGGCCGTTGCCGCTGTACGGCGACGGCCTCAACGTCCGCGACTGGCTGCACGTCGACGATCACTGCCGCGCGCTCGATCTGCTGATCGAGCGGGGCCGGCCCGGGGAGACGTACAACATCGGCGGCGGCAACGAGGTGACTAACCTCGACCTGACGCACCGCATTCTGAACCTGCTCGACCGGCCCGCGTCACTCATCAGGCCGGTCGCGGACCGGCCGGGACACGATCGGCGCTACTGCCTGGACTCGGCGAAGCTCCGCGCGCTCGGCTGGAAACCGCGGACCGCTTTCGAGGCCGGCCTGGATGCGACCGTCGCCTGGTACGCGAACAACGAGTGGTGGTGGCGACCGATCAAGGAAGGCAGCGAGGCCTGCCGCGCGTACTACGAACGCCAGTACGCCCGGCGCGGATGAGAGGCCGCCAGCTATCCCGCGCCGGCCTCAGCGTTCCCCGGACGGCTGCAGGTCGAAGACTTCGGTCTGCTCGGATTCCGCGGCCCCGGCCGGTTCCGGGGCGCCGACCACCGGCGGGCGTCGTATGAACGGGCGGGTCGATTCGGATCCCGCCGCGGGCACCCGGGCGGCCAGATCCCTGCCCCGCATGACCAGCAAGCCGCGCTGGCCCGCCACCGCTTCCACCACCGCACGCACGCCGGCGTCGACCCGCGCGATCCACCGGCACATGGCGACCGCGGCGGCGAGGCCGCTCCCGAGGAACAGCGCCGCGATCAGGCCGGCATCGAGCAGCAGGCTCGCCGCGAGCCCCGCGCCGGTCAGCATGCCCACCATGGCGCCGAACGGAGCCAGCCGGTGGCGCACCCCGACGCGAAAGAGACAACGACCCGCTTCGTGCTCCTCCAGCAGCGTCCGCAGATCGAGCCAGCCCCACCGGCCGGTGGCGACCGCCAAGTCGCGTTCCTGCTGCCAGGTATCGTGCGCGTCTATCGCACGCCCGACGGCACGTGCCTGCAGTCCGCGCGTGATGCGCGTGAGCAGGTCGGCCCGGTCGACCCAGCGCTCGCTCCAGAGCTCCATCTTGTCCTGCCCGCGACACAGAAGGCGGATCGCCCGGCCGATCTCGAGCGGCTCGCCGCCGCCGCGGCCCCGGCTCGCGGCGGCGGCATGCCGGGCGCCGATGTCCGGGGGCCAGAGCTTACCCCGCAAGCGACCCCAGCCGCGCGCAACCGGCTGCAGCAGGTGCAGCAACGCGATAGTCGTTCGATAGAGGGCCCGGCTCGCCGGCGGACCGAACGGGCCGACGACAGGCAGTCCCCGCACGTCGGTGCGCCGACCGTAGCCGATGCATTTGGCGGCGGTGGTCGCCAGCCCGGCGATGCCTCCCAGACCGGCCACCACGGCCAGTGCCGCGTGCCCGAACCAGGCGCTCACGACGGCGGCGCACACGAGCAGGACGGATCCGATCTGCCACTCCATCAGGTGCGGCACGTAGGTCATGGAGGGAATGTGCGCGCTGTAGACGGAGGGGAACGCGGCCGTGCCCCACACCCCGGCGTTGACGCGGACGCGGGAGATGGCCCGCACGAAAGGCAGCGAGCTGTAGATGCGCCCCTTCCAGACGGCATGACCGTTCAGAAAACGTTCCGGGTGGTTGTCCATCAACTGCGTCTCGGCCTCGCCGTAGCCGACCTGCTGGCGCCAGTAGCCCCGCACGGTGCGCCGATGGCGGTGCCAGACCAGCGCCGAAGGCGCGAACCCGATCGACTGTCCGCGCGCCTGCAGACGCCAGCAGACGTCGACGTCGTCGCCCGCCGCGTGGTAGGTCGGATCGAACCCGCCGATGGCCAGCAGCGCGTCGCGGCGGAAGGCCATGTTGCAGCCCGGCACGTGCTCCGCGACCCGATCGTCGAGCAGCACGTGGGTCGGTGCGCCGGGCGACCGCGCGACGCACTGCGCCATCCAGGGATCGTCCTCCGGCACCACGTTGGGACCGCCCGCGCCGACGACGTCCGAACGCAGGAAGGGCTGCACCAGGTAGATCAGCCACGCCGGGTCGACGCACACGTCCGCGTCGGTGTAGGCGACGATGCTGCCGCCGGCGCGATGGAGCGCCGCGTTGCGCGCCGCGCTCAGGCCGCCGTGGGGCGTGTCCAGGACCGTCACGTCCGGGTACCGGCGTGCGATCTCCCCGGTGGCGTCGGTCGACCCGTCGTTGACGACGATGACCTCGTAGTCCGGGTAGTCGAGCTCCGCGACCGAGCGCAGGCACTCGTCGAGCGTGTCGGCGGCGTTGCGGGCACAGATGAGCACCGAGATCCGCGGCCACGCCCGGCGCCGGCCGGGCGGGAATCCCGCGTCCGCGAACGCGAGCGCCACGCCGGCCAGCACCGGCTTGGGCCGGCGCCGCTCGTCGGTCAGCCCGAACCGCCAGTCGTCGACCGCGTGCCCCCCGCGCCACCAGTCGTCCGTCCACGAGAAGACGACCGCGCCGCAGGCCCCCTCCTCGAATGCGATGCGGAGCTGCGTTGCGGTGAGGTCCGCCTGCCCTTGCTCTCCCTCGCGGAGGCTGTCGGCGCCCCCCTCGGCCAGCAGCAGCGGTCGATTGCCGGCGACGACCTGCAGATGCGCCACGTAGGCGCGCAGATCGTCTCCGCGATGCAGGTACACGTTGAACGCGCACGCATCGAAGAAAGGCAGGTCCAGGTAGTCCGTCGGCGGGTAGTTGACGTAGGTGAGCAGCACATCGGGCGCGGCCTGCTTGGCGTCGTCGTGTACGTCGCGCAGGAACCGTTCGATGCGCGCGGCGCCGTGCCAGCGCACCACCCCGGACGGAATCTCGTTGCCGACGGCCACGAGCACGGTCGCCGGATGCCCGGCGAGCCGGCGCACCTCCCTGACGATGTCCCGCCGAACGGCGCGGGCGAGCTTCCAATCGTCGAGAAACGCGACGTGCTCCGCCCAGGGCACGCCCGCCATCACGCGCAACCCCTGCTCCGCCGCCGCGTCCATGAAGTTCGGCCGCGGTACCGTGTAGGTCCGTACCGTGTTGATGCCGGACCGGGCCATGAGCGCGAAGTCCGCTGCGACTCGCGGCAACGGCGGGAACTGGTAGCCGTCCGCGTCGGGCGCGAACGTGCCGTAGGCCACGCCCTTGACCAGGAAGCGCTCCGCCCCCACCTGGAGGAACTTGCCGGCGACGTGGGGTGGAGGCGCGGCAGCGGCGGTCGTCGGCGGCATGATGGCGTCTGTAATGGTACCAGCACGGAGCGAACGGTGCCGGAACGAGCGTCGATCGCGCGGCCCGGCGGCCGGCGCGACGTTATAATCCGCCCGCCCATGCTCCGTCCGGGTGATCGCACGTCGCTGGCGGCCGGCTTCCTGGCCCTGCTGTCCCTGGTCCCGGCATTGCCGGCGACGGCGCAGCAACAGACGACACTGCTGGCCGACCTCACCATCTACGGCGACAACACCGAGTTCTTCAACTCCTTCCGGGACGGCGAGACCCTGCTCGGGGCAGCCGGAACGCTGGGACTCGACATCGAGCTGACGGACCGCGCGACGCTTCGCGGCGGCGTGTTCCTGAACCACCGGTACGGCGCCGCGCGATTCGCCGAGCAGTGGCGGCCGGTCATCAGTCTGACCGTCGACAGCGGCGCGTCGCGTTTCGTCTTCGGCACGCTCGACACGGTCCCGCACGACTTCGAGGCCGCCCCCGACCTCGGCGGACCGCACGGCCTGCTGCCGCCGCTGCAGGTCGAGACGCTGGCGTTCACGCGTCCCCACGAGGGGGGCATCCAGTGGCAGGTGGCGTCGGACCGGCTTGCGCAAGACGCCTGGATCAACTGGCAGCGCCTCAACACCGAGGAGCACCGGGAGCGCTTCGATGCCGGCGTGCGGGGCCGTCTGGCGTTCGGCGCCGGGCCGCCGGTGGCGCTCGGCTACCAGCTCCACATCGTGCACGAGGGCGGCCAGATCTTCGATTCCGGTCCGGTGAACGACAGCATCGCCGGCGGTCCGGGCCTGGTAATCGAGCCGCGTATCGGTTACTTCGACGCCACGTCCATCGAGGCCTACGCGATGTGGTTGAAGCACGTCCCGGACCGCGCCGTCCCGGAGTCGACCGATCACGGCCACGGCCTCTTCGTGCGCGCCGCCGCGTCGAAGCGCGGCTGGCGCGGACACGCGATCTTCTGGCAGGCCTGCCTCTGGCTGAAGGAGGAAGGCGACCCCAACTACGGCTCGCGCCGGCAGGACGGCACGGTGTTCCGGCCGACCCGCCACTACGGAGAGGTGGGGCTGTCGAAGGCCTTCTACGAAGCGGAAGGGGTGATGCTCGCCGGCTCCCTGCGCCTGCATCGCATCGAGCGGGCCTACAACTACTCGTTCCGGGTCGTCGCGCACGTCAACGCGGCGCTGGCGGTATTCACGCGGTGATGCTCGACACCGGGGAACAGGCCGTAACACCTTTAACGTGCACTTCGACGACGGCTGCATCATAGGCGTCAGCGGTGTGGACACTCATGACGAGGCGGACGCCGAAGCGCGGTGGTCCCACGCCAACGACATGGGTCACACCAACAACACCACCTCCGTGCAGCGACTCCAGAAGCCCGTGGCGCCCCCCTGGTCGATCGGCTGGGACGGCTGCCGGCCATCCGGTCGAGCCTCCGGGGCCGCCGTCCGGTCCAGCACAGGGACAGGCCGAGCGCCGCCGTGCGCAAGCGCGAACGCCTCGCCGACGAACACCGAACGCCGCGACCACCGGCACGGCCGCCCTGCCGCGAGCGTTCCTGTCCGCGCCGCCGTGTCCGTTCTCGACTCGCGGACGGCAGGCGTAAACCGAACGGTCGGGCCCGAAAAAAAACTACGCGCCGTCACCGACGGCAGCGCGAAGCGCCTCTGCGAACGCCGCCGCGGTCGCCGGCCGGGCCGGCCTGGCGGCCGACAGCACCGATGCCGCGAAGGCAGCGGCCGGCGACGTCGGCCGAGACTCGGCCGGCCTGCCGCGGCGGCCGACGCGCCGCCGCCGGATGCGCCGCGTCACCTCGTCCACCCCGCCGCCGGCGAACGGATGCTCGCCCATGGCCATCTCGTACAGGACGACGCACAACGACCAGACGTCGTCGGCCTCGTCGGCCGGGTGGCCGGAGAGGACCTCCGGCGACGCATAACGCAGCGTGCCGCCGACGATGGCGGCGCCATCGTCCGCTCCGCGCGCCAGGCCGAAGTCGAGCAGCTTCGGCGACCCGGCCGCCGTGAACCCGATGTTGCTCGGCTTGACGTCGCCGTGCAGGTAGCCGGCATCGTGCAGCGCCGCCAGCGCGGCGGCCAGCGCGGCGGCAATCGAGACCGCCTCGCGCTCCGGCAACGGACCGCGCCGCAGCCGGTCCGCGAGCGTCCCGCCGGCGAGGTACTCGACGACGAGGAACGCACGGCCCCGCCACGACTCGATACCGTAGACCTGAGCGACCGCCGGATGCGAGAGGTCCGCCATCGCCCACGCCTCCGGCTTGAGTCCCATCAGGCCCGGGACCGACGTTCCCGTCGGGGTCTTGACCGCGACGTTGCGCTCGAGCCGCAGGTCGCGCGCCAGGTAGGCCGCCCCCATCCCGCCGGCGCCCAGGCGCCGCGTCAGCCGGAACTTGCCGGCGAGCAGCACCGGAACCTGCGTCTCGAGGTAGGCGGACCCGCAACCGCAACCGGGCGGGCCACCCGCGTCGGCCACCAATCCGCAGTCCGGACACTCCAGCGCCGGCGGAGCCTCCGGCGCGGCGCTGCCCGCGGCAGGCGTCAGGCGCAGCCGCCCCACCGCCAGCCCCGCGGCGGCCCCGAGCGCTTCGAGGAACGGCAGGTCCACCGGCCGCACGATGCGGTCGTCGAAGCGCCGCCCGACCGCCAGCACGCCGACCAGCTCGCCCCCCGGACCCGGCACCGGCACGATGGCGTCGGCCGCGGTCTCGACCACCCACGCCGCGTCGTCGCGCGGCAGCAGCGCGAAGAGCGACGCCGCGTCGTCCGGGTGAACGCGCAGCGTCCCGCCGGCCGACTCGAGCATGTGCGCGATGGCCGACGTCCGCGCCAGCGGCGTGACCGCGGCGGCCGGCACGTGAAAAGCCTCGGGGTCCGCCGCCGGGTCGACCGCGGCCGCGAGCACGGCGGGCGAGCCGCAGCCGCGCTTGACCGCGCGCGTCACCGCCCGGGCCGCCGTCCGGATGCTCCCCGCCTGCGCCAGCGCCGCCGCCGCCGCGGCCAGGGCCCGACGCTGGTCCGCCACCTCGGGATGGGTCCACGAGTCGAGACGGCGCAGGATCTGCTCGCGGCCGAGAGCCAGCAGCAGCAGGACGCCGGCCGCGGCGACCAGCGACTGCGCGAGCGGGTCCGCCACCAGCGCGCCCACCGTGCGCTCCGGACGGCTCAGCGCCAGCCACCCCAGGCCGGCCGCCGGCGTGGCGGCGGCCGCGCCGAGCAGGCCGGGACGCGCCAGCAGCCGCCGGTAGCACGCGCGCACCACTTCGCGCACGTGCAGCACGCGGGCGGCGAGCACCGAGTACCAGAGCACGACGATGCCCGGGAAGCGCAGCACCTCCATCAGCAGGACCGTGGGCGACCACTGGTAGTTGGCCACCCAGTGGCCCGGCGAGAACGCTTCGGCCACGTCGTACGCCGCCGACACCCCCGCGTACATCAGGAACCCGGCGCCGAACACCACGACGCGCCGCACCTCGGCGGCCGGCGCCGTGTGCGCGCGCAGCGCGACCACCACGACCGCGGCCAGCGCCAGCACGTCGAGGGCCGCCAACGATGCGTCTGCCAGGAGGGAAACAGGCACCTCGTAGCCCGCGTGCGCGAGCTGCACCGTCACCGGAGTACCGACCCAGATCGCGAAGCCGAGCGCCACGCTGACCGGCACCATGCGGCGCATTAGGTCATCGAGCCGGGAACGGCGATGCACCCGCGGGCACTCCCGCGCGAACGCCCAGAGGAACGCCGGCGCGAACAGGTACGAGGGCACGTACAGGTAGAGGAAGAGCCGGCTCGACGCAGGCAGCGCGTCGACAAAGGCCGAGAACTGCTCCGGCGGCGCTATCTCCAGGAAGAACGCCGGCAGCATGTGCAGCGGCGTCCGTGTGGCCTGCAGCAGACAGTAGACTCCGAGCAGCCGGGTGCACAGGTCGCGGCGGCCGGCGGCCAACAGCAGGAAGGCGGCCGCGGCATGCCCGACGAGCCTGGTCGCCATGAAGACGGCCACCTCGCCGTGAACGCGATGGTAGTCGCCCCACGCCCACGGCAGCAGCACCAGCGTCGCGGCCACCTCCACGGCGGCGACGGCGATGAGAACCCGCGCGGCGCGGCCCCAGAAGGCGCCGGCACGGGTTGCGGAACCGTCTGCCGGCAACGCGTCTCCGGCGGCCTCGTCGCCGGTGACAGCTCGGGCCAGGGCGCGCAGGTTGTCGAGCGTGCGGCGATCGGCCGGCGCGACCAGCTTCTCGCACCGCTCCCACTCGACCCGCTGGTTCAGCGACAGCGCATCCGCCACGTCGAGCAGGACGTCGTCGCGATCTTCGCGGCCAACCGGCATTCCGTCGCCCCGTTCCCTACCGACCCGCACTTCTCTCCCGCGGGTCGAACCCGCCCCTGCCCCGCGGATGACGCCGGCGGTTCAAGGCCCGACCGAGGCCGGGACCGTCGGCGGCCGGCGGGGCGGCCGGTCACCGACCCGTTCCTGCAGATACTTGACCGCCGCCCGGAGCTCCCCGGCGTTCCACGCCCCCCAATCGTTCTCGGAGGACAATCCCGACACGCCGGCGCGCCGGCCCGCGACGATGATCGCCACCGCGTTCTGCTGGGAACCGTACTGTTCGCACAGGGCCAGAAACCGGATCGTCATCCCGACCGAGGGAAGAGCATCGTCCATCCTTCTTGCCCGCTCTCGTCGAGGCAAGACGGATGGACCGCGGAAACCGAACGGTCGGTCGAGCGGAAAGTGCGCCGCTTCCTCGGCGGGCGGCCGGACACGGGGCGTCACTCGGGAGAATCGGGCCACCGATCCCACGCCGGCGGCGGATGTCCGTCACCCATCCGGCATGACGACGCTCAGCCGCTTCAGCGCCCGCCGGAACGCCATGCGCGCGGCGTCCGGCGTCGACAACCGCTCGAGCAGTGCAAGTTGCCGGTAGCTGTAGCCGCACTCGACGCGCCCGACGACCAGCCGCCGGTGGCGCGGCGTCAGGTGCTCGAGACCCTCCAGGTAGCGCGTCCAGGTCTGCTTGTCGAGCAACTGCTGCAGTTGAGGCGCCGCCGCGTCTGAGAGTCGAGGCGGCTCGCTCGACGGCGCCCCGTGGTGCAGGCGGAACAGCGCACGCCGCCGGTAGTCGCCGATCCGGTTCTCGACAGCGCGCCGCAGGTAGCTGCGCAGCGCCGCGGCGTGCGCCGACCGGAAGGTCGACATCCGCGCCAGCGTTCCGTGCAGCGCGTCCTGCACCAGGTCGCTCGTGTCCAGACCGTCGCGCGCCCACACCGGCAGGCGGCCCTGCGCCCACCGCCGCAGCCACGACGCGTAGCGCGTGAACAGCGCGCCGAGGGCCGACTCGCTCCCCCGCCGGGCCCGGTCGAGGAGACGCTGCTCCGAGTCGGCGCCGGGGCACTCGGGTGCGGGGGATGACGCCTTCATCGGGTCTCCCTCTTCCCGAACTCGATCGCCCGCCATGGACCCCTACTGTACCGTCTGCCGTTGCGGATCGGAGTGCCCGGCCCGCACGCACAGCCTGAAGAGGCGCGCCGGCGACGGCGGCGGCGTTCGCGAAGCCGCTTTGCGCGGTCGTGGGCGAGGGCGCATAATTCTCCACCCGGCCGTCCATCCTGGCAGCCGCGCGATTCGGCTCCGGCGCCGCTCCGGTTTCGTCGCTCGGATGCTTCGGCCCCGAGACCAGCAGACATCATTCGATGCCCTGCTGGCCAGACACCATGATCTCCTCACGAGACTGGTGACGGAGCGGGAAAAAGGCCTCCAGCAGGCACGTCGAGAGCTGGATGCTCAACATGCGGAGTACGGGAGTACCGTTGACAGGGTGCTAAACGACTTTCGGCTGGAGCCGTCGAATCTGCGGTCACAGGTGAAAACGTACCTGGAAGGGCACGGCTTTAGGAAGAGGAGGATTGGAGGCATATTGAAGGGTGCGCGGGAAGGCGGGTTGTGGCTGTACTTTTCGAGCCCAAGTCTGGACGAATTCAACAAGAAGTTGGATGCGGAGGGTCCTCTCGAATGGGCGATGAGCTTCACGTATCGGCGGGTGGAGTTGGGCCTCTATTTCCCATGGAAGAACAAGATCAACGACGCGCGGCCGGTACTGGATCGGCTGCAGAAGTTCATGATGGACAATCCCATCGACAGACAGCGTGCGGAGAGATACCCGTTGGAGGACGAACGCTGGTTCTGCGTGTACAGACACCCTGTCATGACCGATGAAGAGCTGGCCGCCACGCCCTTGTCAAGAATGAAGGCTGAAACCCTCGAACGAATGGAGCGCTTCTTCGCGGACGACTACAAGACGATAGAAGGCTACCTGAAGTGTCTGGCTTTCGATCCTCTGGGGCGCCGGTAGTCGCCCAGACCTCGCCCGGGGGCCTGGGACGACCGCGCTCACCCGCGCTATCTTGTACACCGTGATGCTCAGAAGCGCCCGGTCACGACCGACCAGCGACCCCGCGTCGATCCCATCGAGCCGCGACCGCCTCTCGGTCGGCGTCAGCACGGGCGTCGCCCCCTTGGTCACCAAGTGCTTCGATCCCCGTACCACACTGGCCGGATTCACCGGCAGCACCTGGTGGATGGTCAGCCAGTCGCACAGTACCCCGACGGCGGCCAGGTGCTGTTTCACCGTCGGCGCCGACCCCGGATGCGCGCGGATATAGGTCGCCGCGTGCAGCGGCCCGATCGCCCGCGTCTCGAGGTCTACCGCAACCCGGCTGGAGACGGCTACCACTGCGTCACCAACCATGCAGCCGACGACAGGGTTGCACCGCTGGCGCACCCCGACGCACAGATCGTCGTCGGCGATCTGCTTCCCCGACGCCGAGAGCGAGCACAGCTCGCGCCCGTTGGCAACGGCTTGCCGAGACGGCCGCGCACGCCGACCGACGAGACCACAGGCGGGAGGAGGGCAGCAATACCAGTGCCGCACTCACGCGGGAAAACCGGGCAGAGGAGAGACCGGGAGGAGGGAGCGCCCGCGCGACTGACCGCCAGCAGCCGTCGCTCGCCGAATCGTGGTACGTACTGGCAAGCCACGACACGGAGCCTGGTAGAAAGGGACAAGGGGGCCGGTGGACGCGAAGCTGCCGTTCTACGCGCGGGCGGTCGACGACGGTTGGACTGAAGCCGAGCTGATGCGGCTCTACCTGCACGAGTTGCCGCGCACGGTCGTTGCGATGGAGCCCGACGAGCGGGCACGCCATCTGGGCGAACGTCCCCCGTTGACCGGGACACACTGGGACGCGCTGCTGGCCGCGGTCACGGAGCACCTGTGCGAACTGCACGGCATGGAGCCGCCGGCGTGGAGCCAGGAGCGGGAACGGTTCCTGCAGATACCGTGGATCGTCGGCGTGACGCGGGAGATGCAACGCGAATCGACCGCGTTCGCGCCGGCGGCCTTCATCCGCCACGGCGCGATCGCGAACCCCCGCGAGCTCGACGCCCGCGGAGGAGAGGTGCATGTCTGGGTCCCTGGATCACAACCGCATCATGAGGCTTTTCGCGAGGCTCTCCGAAGAGCTTGAGCGGCAGGGCCTGCGAGGCCACGTCTACCTGGTGGGCGGCGCGGCGCTGATCGCCGGCTACGGCCGGGCGCGGACCACCCGCGACGTGGACGCGCGAATCGAGGACGCAAAGGAGCAAGTGCTGGCGGTCGCCGATCGAATCGGCGCCGACGAAGGCCTGAAGCGCAACTGGCTCAACGAGAACGCGCGGCTGTTCATGACAAACACGCCGGACACCGCGGCGAAGACGATCTGGAACACACCCGGCCTGGTGGTGACCGGGGCCTCGGCCGAGCACCTGCTGGCGATGAAGATGCTCGCGGGCCGGCCCGCCGATCTGGAGGACATAACGCACCTCAGCGGCGTGCTGGGCATCCGGAGGTTGAGTCAGGCCGAGGCCATCTACGAGCAGGTCTACCGCGGCGGACCGCTGCCCGAGGCCAGGCTCCACAGCGTCGGATGGGCGCTGGCCGAAGGGCGAAAACAGCGCGGCGAATCGGTCGAGCGACTGCAACTGGCCCCGAGCGAGCGGCTGAGAGTGCGGGGAGGCGGCGGCCGAACCTACGAGGCGAGGCCGGGCGAGAACGCACAGGGGGGCAAGTTCCTGGAGGTCGCCGTCATCGACCCCGCGCGGGCGGCCGACGAGGGGAACGACCCGCGATCGGTGCGGCTGTACGACCGGACCGAGCACATCGTGACAACCAGCCAGGCCACGGAAGTGATCAACAGGTACGAGGCCGAAGCCATCGGCCGGGAGAGAGGCCAGCCGCAACCACAGGGCCTGAAGCTGGAAGGGGCGACCGTACTGGTCGCCGAGGGAGAAGAGGGACGGCAGTACGAAGCCGAATGGATCGACGGTAGCGACGAAGGCCCGGCGCTGCACGTCGCGGTGAAGGACCCGTCGGTACCCGACGAGGATCACCGGAACAGGCCACGGGTACTACTGGATCCGGAGAACGGGCGGGTGATACGGAACGTCGAGAGAGCCAACGAGGCGGTGAACGCGTACGAGAAAGCGGCCTCCGAAGAGCGATGGCCGGGCATGGCGGGACGACCCAGGGTGAGCCAGGGAGGCAAGAGAGCCCGGCGCCGGACGTACGACGATTCAAGCTGACAGCAGACGAGACGAAGAAGCCGGTGCGTCGAAGATCGAGCGGTGAAGCCGTCGTCGCCAACCAGACTCGACGATCTTCGACGGCATGACGCACTCGAACGGCTCGACCGCCCGGATGTGAACCAGACAGGCATGGGAGCACGCCGGCACCGAAGGTACCTGCCGTCGGTCGAGCCGCCCGGTGAACATCACGTTGTCGAGTCCCGCCTGCGCCGCGTCGCGGCGCAACGTGTCCAGACGCGCCCCGTCGCCGACCAACAGCAAAACGATGTCTCGCCGTCTCCTCTCCGCCAACAGGGCCGCGGCCCGCAGCACCACATCGAGCGCTGCCACGAGCCCCTCGAACCGCTCGTAGTCATGCGTCAGCGCCTGCGCGTGCACCACCCCACGGCTTCCGTCGCGCCTGCGTAATGCTGTCGTCGGTAACGGCCCGTAGTTTTTTCTCACCCGACCGTTCGGTTTTGTCCTTTCATCAGTCTTGCGTTAAGGGCTTTTATTGCTCTCGTGTTCCCGCCCAGTGAATAATGAAGGCTGACTTCCGAAATTCCTGGTCCGGTTCCGGTTGCACCGTGGTGCGACGAGCGGGGCAGCAGGTTTCCGTCCGGGAGCCGAGTGACCGGGTCAAAACGAGGTGGCGTCCTTACCGGCGAGCGTCGTTCCGTCGTGGCTCCTGAAAGCGAAGGTGAGCGCCCCGGCGCTCGGTGCCGGCCATGTGCCGCGCGACGCGTTGCTCGAGCGCCTCGAAGCGGCCCTTGAGCGCCGCTTCGTCCTGCTTCAGGCGCCCGCCGGCTTCGGCAAGACCACCCTGCTCGCGAACCTGTGCCGCAAGAAACGGGAACTGGGCCTGGCGGTGGCCTGGATCTCGCTCGACGAGGACGATTCGCCGAGCGTGTTCGCCGGCTACCTCGCCTATGCGTTCGAGTGCGCCGGGCTCGACCTGTCGGCACTGAACAAGGACGACGGTTGGCCGTCGTCACCCGCGGCCTGCCGGATCGGGACACTGGCGCGCGCCATCGACCGGCACGCGGCGCCGTGTCTGCTCGTGCTCGACGAGGTGGACCGGCTGCCGCGCGAGACCGTCGAACTGCTCCAGCGGCTGGTGGAGCACGCTCCGGTCAACGTGCACTTCGCCCTGGCGTTCCGTTCCAACCCGGGCCTCGACCTGGCCATGCAGGTTTTCGACGGTTCCGGCGTCGTCTTCGGCGCCGGCGAGTTCCGCTTTTCGAGAGCGGAGATCGCGCGGTTCTTCGCGCCCCAGAAGCTGTCGCGACGCCAAATCGACGCGATCGAGAAACAGACGGCCGGCTGGCCGGTGGCGCTGACGATTCATCGGAACCGGCAGGAGACCGATACGGGGGAGCTCGGGCCGGAGGCTGCACGACTCACCTCCGACTTCGTCCGGATGCGCCTGCTGCACGGTCTGACCCGGGCTGATCGCACTCTGGTCTGCGAGCTGGCGGTCTTCGAGTGGATCGACACGGATCTGGTGGACGAGGTGCTCGGCGCGGGCGACACGCGGGCGCGCGTGGCCGCCCTGTCGTCGCTGGAAGGCCTGCTCGCCCCGATCGGTCCGGACGGCGCCGTGCGGCGCATGCACCCGCTGGTCAGAGACTACTGCGCCGATCTGCTGGCGGTGGAGGATCCGGCCCGCAAGCGGTCCCTGCACGCGAGCATCGCGAGGACGCTGGCCCGCCGCGGGCAGTTCATTCCGGCGTGGCGCCATGCCCGGGCGGCCAGCGACGCGCAACTCGTCGCCGAGCTGGTCGAGCGGGCGGGGGTGTTCGAAATGTGGCTGCGGCATGGTGTACTGAGCCTGTTCGCGGCAAACGAGTTGCTGACGCCGGAGATCGTGGCTTCGCACCCGCGGCTGATGCTGCTGCGCAGCGTCGTCCTGCGCATGACGATGCGGTTCGACGAAGCGAAGGCGCTCTACGAGTCCGTGGCCCGTTCGACCGAGGGCTTGACCCCGGACCCGAAGGGTGTGGACGACGCGCTGGTCGTCGACCGGATCTTCACGCGGGTCGTGCTGGCTGGCGGCTCGCCTCTGGACCTGCACGGTCAGGTCGAGACGTTGCTGTCGGCCGACAATCCGGCCTCCGGCGACGAGCGCGGGCGGCTGCGTCGCGGCGCCCGGCACATGGTGCTGTGCGGCTCGTGCTACGAGCGCGCCCGCTTCGACGAGTGCCGGCAGCACGTTGCGCTGGCGCGGACCAACTTCGGCGAGGAACGGCGTTACGCCGACCTGGTCTTCGACGTCTATCTGGGAATGGCCGCGATGGCCGAGGGACGCGTCAGTGAGGCTGGCGCCCACTACGCGCGTGCCCGGCGTATCACGAAACAGGACTTCGCCTCCGACCCGTGTCTGGCGGTGTGCATTGATGCGATTGCGATCGAACTCGATCTCGAACGCAACCGCAAGAAGGCCGTCGAGCAGCGCACACTGAAGAACCTGGCGGCGCTGCGCGCCATCTGGACGGACATCGACGCGGTGGCGGTCGCCGTCGCCGCCGAGCTGACCTTCGAGCAACACGGCGGCGAGGCGGTCATCCTGCTGCTGACGAAGGCACTCGAGAACATGCGGGCGATACGCTCCGCAGCGTTATCGCGATGCGTCTCGGGGCTGCTGGTCCACTACCTGCTCGAGCTCGGGCGCACCGACCAGGCTGCCGAGGCGTGGCTCCAGCAGGCGTTGCCGAACGAGACGGCCGAGCTTGTCGAGCTCGACAGCCAGCCGTGGCGCACGATGGAATCGGTGGCCTGCGCCCGCATCCGCCTGCTGGCCGCGCAGGGCAGTTTCGGAGCCGCGGCCGAGCTGGCGACCCGCTTGTGCGCAACCTCGTCCCAGCGTGGTCTGACCCGTACTCGGCTCCGTGGGTTGGCGCTGTCGATGGCCGTTGCCGAATGGGCGGGAGACCCGGATGGTGCGCTGGCGCGGCTAGCCGAGTTCCTGCGGCTGACGCGAGAAGCGGACTACGTCCGGCCCCTCGTGCGCCAGCGTGCGGTGAGCCGGGCAGTACTGCGAAGACTGCTCGGAACGGAGCCTGATGCCGACATGCTCGATATGGCCAAGGCGATGCAGCGACACCTGGCCGAGACGGAATCGGCTACGCTGGTGTTCTCGGCGCGTGAACTGCAGGTGCTGGCCGAGGTCCGCCAGGGCCTCCAGAACAAGGAGATCGCTGATCGTCTGGGGATCTCGCGACCCGGCGTCCGCTTCCATCTGATGAACATCTACCGCAAGACGGGCGTCAGCCGCCGGGAGGACGCCGTGCGTACGGCACAGGCGCTGGGCGTCCTGGATTGACCGGGCTCCGGCTGGCACGCACGGGGTCTGGAAGACGCATAGCCGGCGTGTTCCTCACTCTGCATCCATGACCGTCACGGTCACGGTGGCTCTCGCCGTCCGGCGGCCCGCGCCGACCACCGTGTAGGTGAAGGTATCGCGGCCCCGGTAACCCGGCTCCGGCACATACCGCACCATGCCGTTCGCGACGCTCGCCGTTCCGTGCGCCGGCGCCGTCAGCGCGACGATCCGCAACCGGCCGGCCCCATCGTCGTTCGCCAACACGTCGATCAGCACCGGCACGGCGTCGTACGTCCGCGCTGCATCGGCCACCGCGCTGCGTCGCGGAGCGTCGGCCCCACGGGTCGTCGCCGCGGGCCGCGTTGCGGCCGCCGCGGAACCGGTCTCCTTTCCGGCGGCCACCGCCAGCGCCGTATCCGTGGCGCGCGCTGCCGCAGCGGGCCGCCCGTTCGCGCCGGCGAACGTCTCTTCGCGCAACACGCCGCCGAAGGATTCCATCGTGACGACCACCGTCGCTGTCTGCACGCGCCGACCCCGGTCGCGGGCCGTCACCGTCAACTCATGGCGAGCGGCTCCCGCCAGCAGGTCTTCGAGAGACCACGTGTAGGTAACGGTCCCGGTGGACGGATCGACCGCGAACCGTCTCCCGTCACCGTTCTTCAAGGAGTAAGTGACCGGGTCGCCGTCCGGATCACGGGCCAGCACGGCGCCGAGCGGAATCGTCGCCCCTTCCCCGTCCCGTGACAACACCAGATCGAACGCATAGGACGGAGCCGAAAACACCGGCGACCCGTCCGTTCCCGCCGGACGGGAAGCCGCAGTCGCGACCGCCGGTAAAGCAGGCTCGTGGTCGCTCCCCGCCCCCGCGACGACGGTCGGCGCGGCGGGGAGCATCTCGAACGCCTCGGTGCGGCCCACCGGCACGAACGGCTCGTCGAGCGGCAATGCGGCAAGCAACGGCTTCGAGCGCAGCGGTGCAGACTGTCGGGCAGCCGGGGCAGCCGCCGGAACCGGCGCCGGCACGCGCGGCGCAGCGTCGACGTCCGCCGCAGTCTCGGGCGCCGGCTTGCCACCGCCCAGATTGACGACGCCGAACATGCCGACCCGATGATCCGGCGTGGCGCCGGGGCGTTCGTGCCGCTCGCCGGAAACCTCGAGCTGGATCGGGCCGTCGAGAGCGCCCGGCAACTCCCCCAACGAAGCCATGACCGCGCCCACCTCGAACCGCCGGTTGTCCTCCCGCTGCGCGATGGCGCCGAACGGCGTCAGCACGCTGCCCCAGGGGAGCTCGACGCCGTACCCCAGCCACGCGTCAATGCCCGCCGCGTCGTAGTTCGTTCCCTGCCGGTATGTGTGGAACCGGTCCTGCCACAGCGTCTCGGCCCCCGTGCCCGAGGCGCCCCACGTCGGCCGCACCGACAGGGTCAGTCCCCGCTCGTACGGGCCCGACCCCACCATCGCCGCCAGACTCACGCCCTGCTCCTCGTAGCCGGTCGCCGAGTGGACCAGCAAACGACGGCCCTGCGCCTCGAGCTGTACCCGCCTGTTGCCCACCCGCAACCCGCCGGCAACCTCCAACCCGACCCCGGTCTGACCGGCGCCCCCGTCGTGCCGCGTGCTGACCGCGCCGAACGGCGTCCACGCCAACCCGCCCGCGGCCGAGAACGCGCGCAGCAGCTCGACGCCGGCCCGCATGCGCCGCACTCCCGCCTGCAGGTCGTCGATGGTCTCGTCGCCGTCGCCCGTCGCCAGCCGCGCCCACGACGCTTCGCCCCGCAGACCGATGTCCACGCCGCCGCCCACCGTCGCCAGCCGCCGCCGGCCCTCCAGCAGTCCGAGCCCAAGCCCCAGTTCGCTCGCCTCGCGCAGCCCGGTCAGCGTCCGCTCATGGGTCGCGGTTCCCCGGCCGACGCCGAGCGTACCCCAGACCGCCGTGTCGTCGTTCGCCCAGCGCAAGTACGGATGCACGCGCGTCAGCGTCGTCGAGAGCTCGCCCCCCGACTCGCCCCGCTCCCACTTGCCCGCGCCGCCGCTGCGCGCCAGCGCCACGCCCAGCAACCAGCCTCCGTTCACCTGCACGTCGACAGCCAGATAGCCGGTGCGCAGGTCCCCGTCGTAGCCGCTCACCGGCTCCGGCGTCCCCCGCAACGTCTGCAGATCGCCCTGGCCCCACACCGTCCAGCGGGGCCGGCCATATCCGGACCCCGTCGCGCCTGCGCCGCCGCCCCCGAACCCGACCAGCATGCTGCTCCCGAGCAGCCCTCGATCCCAACCGCCGCCGGAGCTGCCGACGCCCAGGAAGCCGTCGGCCCCGCGGAACCGCGGACCGGCCGACGCGCCCAACAGCTCCCTCGCCGCCCGGCGCCGCTGCAGCACCGCCGCCCGGAAATACCACTCGTGCGTCCGGGCCAGACCGCCGGTGGCCAGGCGGTTCCACGTCAGCGGGCTGAAGTACTGTCCCGCCAGCGCCAAGTGGGACGTCTCGGCGCCGGCCGTCTCCAACCGCCGGCCCACCGTCTGCCGCACGCTCGACAGATGCCCGCGTGCGAACCCGGCCAGCAGGTCCGTGAGCACCTCCCGCGCGAACTGGTCGCCCACGCTGACCCCGAACACGTGCGTCGCCGTCAGCCCGTCCGGATCCGCCGCCGTCACCGTCACCGTGGCCGCGCCCCGCACCACCGCCGACAGCGTCAGCGTCGAGCCGCTCACGGCAGCCGTCGTCGCGGCCGGGTTCGACGACTCCGCCGTGTACGTCAACGCGTCGCCGTCGACGTCGGAAAAATATGGCGCGAGGTCCAACGTCAGCGGCTCGCCCCCCTCCTCCAACGTCTGCTCCGGAATCGTGCCGACCGCCTCCGGCGCATCGTTGACCGGCAGCACATCCAGAATTACCGTCGCCGTGTCCGTCAGCCCGCCCGGATCCGAAACCGTGTAGTCGAACCGGTCCGGACCGTGGTAGTGCAACGAGGGCATATACCGCACGCCCCCGCCCGCAACCGCCGTCTCGCCGTGCTCCGACGCACTCACCGACACCACCGTCAGCGGTTGCCCATCCCCATCCGTATCGTTCGCGAGCACGTCGACGACCAGCGTCCCGTCCTCGGGCATCTCCACCACGTCGTCGGCCGCCGCTGGCGCCTCCGGCACGTCCGTCACCCGCACCGTGACCCGGACGCTGCCCGTCCGGCTATCCCGGTTGCGCGCCGCCAACGTCAACTCGTACTCGCGCGGGCCGCTCTCGTAATCCTCGCCGGGGCCCACGTAGGTGATCGCTCCGCTCGACGCACCGACCGCGAAACGGGATCCGTCCCCCTCCGCCAGCGTATAGGTCAACGGGTGATCAGCCGGATCCGTGGCCGTCACGATGCCGAGCCGATACGGATTCGCCCGGCCGTCCCGTGCCTCCGGCAGGTCGAAAGCGTAGCTGCGCTCCTCGAAGGCGGGGTCGGCGCGGGTTGTGTCTTCGGCGGCGTCGCCCTCGGCGTCGTTGTCCTTGATCATCAGCGTCGCCGGGTCCACCGGCAGGTTCGCCGCGCCCGTATCGCCGGTGAACCTCAGGTTCTCGTCGCTCTCCTCCGCCGTGTCGTCCACCGGCGTGAACGTGAAGGTATGGCTGCCGCTCCTCCGGTTCGCCGGGATAACGATCCGGAAGCGATGCTCCGACGCCTCGAAGTCGTCCGTGGACGCCTCGTGGGGATGCAATTGGACATCCACACGCGTACCTGCATCCCTTGGTTGGCCGGTCAGCTCCGCCTTGACGGTGACGGGGGTGGGACCGTCGTCCTCCATGACCCACTCCGAGTCGCCGTCCGTCGACAGCCTGACCCGGTCACCGCCACCGCCATTGCCGCCGCCAACGTCGTCATCACCACCGCCGCCACCGTCATCACTACCGCCGCCATCGCCGCCACCATCGTCGCCGCGGCCGCACGCCCATACGCGCCGCCACTCGTGCGGGTGCGGCTCTCCGCAATAGGCTCTCTCGGTGCCCTTCATGACGAAATCGCCGCCGTGACCGCAGACCCACGTCGGTTTGTCCTGGATGGTGATGCCACTGGCCCTTGGCATGCCGCGAAACGTCGCATCGATGGTGAGGTACGTCCAGTCTTTCCTGTCATGCTCGTCGCCGTAGTACTTTCGCGAGCACTCCTGCGCGCTCGCGTCACCAGCGACGAACAGGACCACTCCAACCGCGACGACCAGCACTCTCATGGCCGGAACCTTCCCCTGAACAGCAAGCGTCCCTCGCTGCGTCGTCGATCACCTTCGTCGGCTCCGTGTCGTCTTCCGTGATGGTCAACGTCCGGGCCGCCGGAGCTTCCATGCCCGTCGGAGCGGACGCTGCCCGCCGAGCGCGCGCACGGGATGGCGATGTCGCCTTGCGCCGCCCCGGCCATCGCTGCCGCGACGATGGCAACCACCGCCATGGCTGCGAACGCCGACCGGATACAGATCGGGGGAATGCCGGCCGGGGTGAGCCGCGTACACGCTGGAACCATTGACTTCCGAGAAGCGCCGCCCAACCCGGCGCGTCTCCTGCTGCAGCTATCGGCCGGATTGACGCTGTTCTCTAGGGGATAGTCACGAAAAAGGTCTTGTACTTCGACAGATACAATTAAACCTATCCAGGATTGGAGTCCATTCGAGCGAGGGAGCAGCCCCAAGGAGAGCAGCAGCCGCAGGACGGCGTCCTCACGACCTGCAGACATTCGGGCATCGGTTGGCGACGTCCGCGCCGTGCAGCGGCTGGACCGCTTCGAGCACGTCCAGCGCCGCGTCGGAGAGCGGTACGCGATGCTCGATGCCCCGCGGTGTTCCGGGACTCTAAGGGAGCGGCAGGGAAGGGAGGATGGCGCGCCCTGCAGGATTCGAACCTGCGGCCTCCTGGTTCGTAGCCAGACGCTCTATCCAGCTGAGCTAAGGGCGCGTACGTGCGTAGTGGACTGAGCCATCGATTATACCCCGACAGGCCGCGGTCAGCGTCCGGCGGCACGGGGGCGCGTCAACCCGTGCCCGGCCGGAAGGCTCTCGTCGAGGGAGACCGGTAATCGCCCCCGTATCGGAATCTCGCCGGCGATGGCCTTCGCCGCCGTCGTCTCGGACAGCCCGCGGTAGTCGTAGGTCAGAAGCACCGACGGCAGCTCGGGCAACGAGCGCGCCACGTACGGGTTGCCGAACAGGACGACGACCAGCGGCTGGCCGCGTTGCGCGGTGTCCTCCGCCAGGTCCCGCAGGAATGCGACGAGATCCTCGTCCAGGTCCATGCGGCCGCTGAACGACGCGGTCCGCACGAAGATGCCGGCGACCACGGCGTCGAAGCGCCCGGCGGTCTCGTGCACGAGCTCGATGTCGGAAGGCGGCGTCCCGTCCGAGAGCTCGATCGCGGTGACGTCGCGCCAGCGATCCCGGAGCTCGGGAATCAGGAACCGGCTGGGCGCGCCGATGCCCCAGCCGGAGGGATAGTCGAGGATGGACAGGTAGAGCAGGCTGCCGTCGCGCGGCGTACGCAACGGTACGTCCCCGGCCGCGTCCCTGATCAGGGTGATGGATTGCTCGCTCACCTCGCGGGCCACCGCGCGATGCGCTCGCGTGCCGACGCGCTCCGGCAGCGCGTCGAGGTCGACATGGGCGCCGCGGTGCAGGCCGAGCCGCGCCTTCGCCTCCAGCACGCGCCGCACCGACCGGTCGAGCTGCTCCCTGCCGATCGTGCCGTCCGCCACCGCCGCCCCGACGCCGGCGAGGGCGGCCCGGTCGTCCGGCGAATGCAGGACGACGTCGTGCCCGGCGGCCACCGCCCGCGCCGCCGCCACGGCCGGCGGCAGCATGCGGGTGATGGCGCGCATCCGCATCGAGTCGGTGAAGACCAGACCGTCGAATCCGAGATCGTCGCGCAGCAGCGTAGACGCAATCGGCGCGCTGAACGTCGCCGGGTTGCGCGCGTCCGGGTCGAGCGCCGGCAGTGCAACGTGCGCCGTCATCACCGCGCCCGCCCCGGCCTCGATGCCGGCCCGGAACGGCGGGAGCTCGACCGTCTCGAGCCGCTCGCGGGAGTGGCGGATGACCGGCAGCGCGAGGTGCGAATCGACGTCCGTATCGCCGTGTCCCGGAAAGTGCTTGACGGCGGCGATCATGCCGCCCGCTGCCAGCCCCTCGACGTACGCGGCGGCCAGCCGGCCGACCGTGGCCGGGTCCTCGCCGAACGAGCGGGTGTTGATCACCGGGTTGCGGGGGTTGTTGTTGACGTCGACCACCGGGGCGAAGTTCACGTGGACACCGATGGCCCGCGCCTCGACCGCGGTGATCCGGCCGGCCTCGAAGGCCAGGCGGGGATCGCCCGCGGCGCCGAAGGCCATCGCGCGGGGGAAGTTGGTGGCCCCGGCCATCCGGAACCCGACCCCGGTCTCGAAGTCGGCGGTGACCAGCAACGGAATCTCCGCCGCCGCCTGCAGGCGGTTGAGCAACGATGCCGCGGCCAGCGGCTGTCCGAGCGTCGTTCGCGAATACGTCGGGTTGAGGAGGACGTCCGGCCTTGCCCGTCGCGCGCCGAACACGTGCACGCCGCCTACGTGGTGCTCCCGCACCAGCTCCCGGAGGTCGTCGTAGACGGCGCTGTCGCTGCTCGTGTAGGCCGAACGGAACGTGGGCGTGACGAGCTGGCCGACCTTCCCGTCGACGCTCAGCCCGTCGAGCGTCTCCTCGACCCAGCGGCGCGCCGCCGGGTCGAGGTCGTCCGGGGCCGGGAGGCCCGCGAGACCCGTCTGGACGGGGAGGCCCGCCAGACCCATGGTCGCGAGCGCGAGGGCCGCGAGCAGAAGGACCGCGACCGCCGCCGGCGCCGCCCGGAACCGCGACGCCCACCGGCACGGCGCCGCCCGGAACCAACACATCGAGGACTCGGCCCGCATCTTCGGATCTTACAGCCCGCGGCAACGCCCGGCGGGCGCCCGGCCCCGCCGCGACCCGGGCCGGATGGCACGTGGACGACGATGATCGACGACGCGGCAACGCCCGGCGGGCGCCCGGCCCCGCCGCGACGCAGTGGCTATAATCGCCCGCGTGAGCCACGTCGCCCACCGTGCCGCGGCACCGAAGACCACCCGCTGCCGCGTGGTCACGGTCAGCGACACCCGCACCGAGGAGACCGACCGCGGCGGCGGCGCCATCGTCGAGCTGCTCTCCGGGCAGGGACACGACGTCGCCGGCAAGACCATCGTGCCGGACGATCCGGAGCGGGTGCGCGACGCCCTGCGGGCCGGCATCGACACCCCCGACGTCGACGTGGTCATCACGACCGGCGGCACGGGGATCACGCGGCGCGACGGCACCTACGAGGTGGTCTCGGCCTTGCTGGACAAGCGCATCGACGGCTTCGGCGAGCTGTTCCGGGCCCTGAGCTACGCGGAGATCGGACCGGCCGCGATGCTGAGCCGCGCCTGCGCCGGCCTCGCCGGCGGCACCATCGTCATCAGCCTGCCCGGCTCCGAGAACGCGGTGCGGCTGGCGATGACCAGGCTGATTCTCCCGGAGCTGGGGCACATGGTCCGCGAGGCGCGCCGGTGACCGGCGACGGCCGCGGCACGAGGATGCGGCCCTTCCGGGAGACGATCCCGATCGACGAGGCGTTGCGCATCGTCGGCGACGCCGCCCGGCCGCTGGACCGCACCGTGCGCGTCGGGCTGGCCGAGGCCAACGGCAGGGTGCTGGCCGCCGGCATCGTCGCGGACCGCGACGTGCCGCCGTTCGACCGCGCCGCCATGGACGGCTACGCGGTGGTCGCGGCCGACACGTCGGCGGCGAGTCCTCAAACCCCCGCCAACCTGCACTGCGTCGGCACGGTCCATACCGGCGAGGTTGCAACCGGCGCGGTCGGCCGCGGGGAGTGCATCCAGATTGCCACCGGGGCGCCGCTGCCCGACGGCGCCGACGCCGTGGTCATGGTGGAGCAGACCGACCGCCGCGGCGACGAGGTCGAGGTCTGCATCGCGGTCCATGCGCGCCAGCACATCGGCCGGCGGGGGGCCGACATCGAGGCCGGCCGGACCGTGCTGCGGCCCGGCGACGTGCTGACCCCAAGCCGCGTGGGTTCGATCGCCGCTCTCGGCATCGCCGAGGTCGAGGTCTACGATCGCCCGCGCGTCGGCATCGTCTCGACCGGCGACGAGATCGTCGAGCCGGGGCAGCCGCTCGCGCCCGGCCAGATCTACGACATCAACCGCTTCACCCTGGGCGCGGTCATCGCCGAGCACGGCGGGACCGCCGCGGCCCATCCGATAACGGGCGACTCCATCGAGGCGCTCGGCGCCGCGGTCGACGCCATCATCGCCGGCGGCACGGACATCCTGGTGTTCTCCGGCGGCAGCTCCGTCGGCGAGCGCGACCTGACCCGCGACGTGCTCCGCCAGAAGGGTGACGTGGCGTTCCACGGCATCGCGGTCAAGCCGGGCAAGCCCACCGCGTTCGGCCGCATCGGCTCGACGCCGGTGCTCGGGATGCCGGGCTACCCGACCTCGTGCCTGTCGAACGCCTACCTGCTGCTGGTGCCGCTGCTGCGCCGGATGGCCCACCTGCCGCCGCTCCGGACCCGGACGATCACCGTGCCGGCGGCGCACCGCATCTCTTCCGTGAGCGGGCGCCACCAGTTCTACTCGGTGCGGTTGGTCGACGGCGCCGCGGTCGGCGCGTTCAAGGCCTCCGGCGACATCACCAGCATGTCGCAGGCCGACGGCTACATCGAGATCCCGATGGGGGTCGACGCGGTCGAGGAGGGCGAGCAGGTCGACGTCACGCTCTTCTGACCCGATCTACCGCTTGCCCATCCGCCGGGCCCACTCCAGCTCCAGGACGTCCGCGGTGTGGAGATCGAAGACGTCGCCGGTCCGCCGGTGGTCGCCGCGGAACTCGGTGTGGCAGCGGTAGCAGACCTCCAGATCGCGCAGCCGGCCGTAGACGATGAGGTCGAGCAGCGCCGCGCAGCCGAGCACGCCGTAGGCCACCAGGTCCATGCCGTACCAGTAGAAGCCGGCGCTGACGAGCGCGCCGGTGATGATCACGGCCAGTCCGAGCTTCGGATCGAAGTCCTTGCGGATGTAGACTTCGCTGCCCTCGCAGACCGGACAGGCGTCGACCTCTTCGCCGGCGCGAACCTTGTCGCTCACCGCGAGTGCGATAGCGCGGTCGCACGCGCCGCACAGGACGGCGGTCGGGGCTTCCGCCGCCGGGATCGGCAGGCGGCTGGCGCACGCCGGGCAGATGATCGTCAGGTTCACAGCGGCACCCGTTGCGAGATGAGCAGGTACTTCGCCAGCACCTCGCCGACGATCACGGTGAAGAAGTCGACGTAGAGGATGCCGGTGGCCGACTGCGTGGAGCGGATCTTGGCCGTCTCCCACGTCAGGTACGAGAGGACAGCGGGTCCGAGCAGCCCGAACAGCACCCGCTGCCAGAGGAAGACCCCTTCGATGGACAGCATGTAGCGGTCGAAGCCGGCCCCCGAAGGCGCCTGCCAAGTGGCGAGCGCGACCGCGATCACACCGCCGACCACCGCAATCCGCACCACGGTCGAGCCGATGTGGAACTTCACGATCCGCTGCAGCAGGGACACGTCCATCGACGGCAGCACGAGATACCAGTGGCCCAGGATCATCGCCGTGCAGCTTCCGCCGAGCAGCGCCGACGACGAGAGGAAGCTGGCGGCGGTGAGCCACGGAGAAGGGCCCGCCTCGACCACCGACCAGCTCGTCGCCTGCGCCACGAGCGCGGCCCCGCCGCCCAGCACCGTCGTCCAGAGCAGCACCGGGCGCAGGGACGCCAGGGCGCGACCGATGGTCGCCCAGTAGACGAGCAGGGACCCGGTCGCCACGAGCAGCGCCCCATATCCGAGGCCGGCCGCGGGTGCGCCGGCCGGCGGGTCGGGCCGGAACGCCAGCGCAATCAGCAGGAGGACGGCGGCCAGCCCGGCGTTGAAGCGGAAGAACTTGACGCCGGCCGCCTGCCCCACCAGCAGCAGCGACGCGGCGATGCCGACCGCCAGGTGCGCGAGAAACAGGAAGAGCACCGAGGCCATGACGCGCGGGATCTCCTTCTGTTCTTCCTCGTTGCAGTTACGGTCGGCGGCAGCCGGGCCGGGCCGGGAGCGTGCGCCGTAGATCGGCGTAGATTCCCGGTCAGGCCCGGTTGGCGGCAATCGGAGCCGCAGGCGACGATCGTCGGGCTACCCGAGCCTCCGGTTCACCTCGTCCCAGTTGATGGTGTCGAACCAGGCCGCGATGTAGTCCGGACGCCGGTTCTGGTACTTCAGGTAGTAGGCGTGCTCCCAGACGTCGAGACCGAGGATGGCGGTCTTGCCGTCCATGATCGGGCTGTCCTGGTTGGGCGAGCTCTCGATGCCGAGCGCGCCGCCGGAGTTGATCAGCCAGACCCAACCGCTGCCGAACCGGCCGGCCCCGGCCGCGGCGAACCGCTCCTTGAACGTGTCGAACGACCCGAACGCCGCGTCGATCGCGTTGGCGACGTTGCCCGCCGGCGCGCCGCCGCCGTTCGGGCTCATCACCTGCCAGAACAGCGTGTGGTTCGAGTGTCCGCCGCCGTTGTTGCGGACCGCCGTCCGGATCTCCTCCGGCACGCCGCCCAGGTCGGCAATGAGCTCGTCGACGCCCCTGGCGGCCAGCTCCGGATGCCCCTCGAGCGCACCGTTCAACTTCGTGACGTAGGTCTGGTGGTGCTTCGTGTGGTGGATGCGCATCGTCTGCTCGTCGATGTGCGGCTCGAGGGCGTTGTAGTCGTACGGGAGCGGGGGCAGTTCGTGGGCCATGCGATGAATTCTCCTTGGGATATATCGGAGCGCCCGGTCCTGTCGGGCGCCAAGCGTCGAGGTGCAGCCAACGAGTCTAGGAGCTTGCGCCGTAGAACGCAACGAAGTGAGTCCCGAGGCGCAGGGTCCTGAAGCAGCGGGGCCGGGGCCGAACCGGAAGCCTTGCGACTGGTTGGCGGCGCTGGCAGACGGTACCGGGGCCGGCCGTCGGCCTCGCGGTCCGCGGAGGGCCGACGCGGCGCCGCCATGCTAATGAATCGCGAGCATCCGGTCGAGGGCCACGCGGGTCCATTCCTTCTCGCGCTCCGGCACCACGATCCGGTTGTGGACCACGCCGTCGCGCAGCGCGTCGAGCACCCAGAGCAGATGGTTCGGAGACACCCGGAACATCGTCGAGCAGAGGCACCCGATCGGATCCAGGGTCAGGACGGTGCGCTCGGGCGCGAGCTCGTCCGCGAGCCGGCTGACCAGATGGATCTCCGTCCCGACCGCCCAGATCGAACCGGGCGGGCTGCTCGCGACCTGGTCGATGATGTACTCCGTCGAGCCGCTGTCGTCGGCCGCCTGCACAACCTCCCAGGTGCACTCCGGGTGCACGATGACCCGCGCGCCGGGATGGGTGCGCCGGACGTGCTCCACCTGCGGCACGGTGAACCGGGTGTGCACCGAGCAGTGCCCTTTCCAGAGGATCATGCGAGCCCTGTGCAGCTCGTCGCGTTCCACGCCCCCGTTCGGCAAATCGGGATCCCAGACCACCATCTCGTCGAGCGGCACGCCCATCCGGTACGCAGTGTTGCGCCCCAGGTGCTGATCCGGCAGGAACAGGATCTGCCGGCCGCGGGCCCACGCCCAGCGCAGCGTCGGCTCGGCGTTGCCGGAGGTGCAGACCACGCCCTGCCGCTCGCCGCAGAACGCCTTGATGGATGCCGCCGAGTTGATGTACGTCACCGGGACGACGTCCGTCGCGCCCATCGCTTGCAGCTCGTCCCAGCAGACCTCGAGCTGGTCGGCGGTCGCCATGTCCGCCATCGAGCAGCCGGCGGCCAGGTCCGGCAGGATCACCTGCTGGTGCGGCGCGCTCAGCACGTCGGCGCTCTCCGCCATGAAGTGCACGCCGCAGAACACGATGTAGTCGGCGTCGTGCCGGCCGGCCGCCTGCCGCGCCAGCTTGAACGAGTCGCCCGTGCAGTCGGCGAACCGAATCACCTCGTCGCGCTGGTAGTGGTGCCCCAGAATCAGCAGGCGCTCGCCGAGATCCCCGCGCGCCTGCGCTATCCGCTCCGCCATCTCCTCGTCGGAAAGCCCCAGGTAGCGGTCGGGCAGCGCCTGCCGCTCTCCGATCTGCGCCCTCTCGAACCGGGTCAGTTCCTCGACGTCCATCACCGTGCTCCGTGGAACGGGCTTGTGAAACTTTTCTCAAGCAGGCGGCGAGAAAAAGCGCCAACCCATCCGTGAGTCGGCGCCAGCGTCCCACCGGAGACGCCCGCCACGTTGCGGGGATCAACTTTGTGAAAAGTTTCTCAAGCTCAGGTCATCAAAAAGGCCAGATCCCACCGTGGAACCTGACGCTAACGCCATTTTATCACGCGCGGAAATCGGAGACTGTGTGCGGGGTGCGCGGAGCTCAACGCCCGTGCAGCCCGGGCGCGTTCACATGCGCATTCTGCGCTGCTTCGATAGCCTGCACCTTGCCGGCCATGACATCCTGATTGCGTTGGAGGCGGTAGACGCCGACCGCCGCGTAGGCGGCGCAGACCGCGGTCAGGAGGTCGATCGCGAACTGGAAGTCAATGTCTCGATGATAACCCGCGCGCGCACGATCTGCCCCGGCCCAGACGGCTGGCGGTCGTCAAAATCCACGTCCTCGACGGCAATGCTGCGAAAACCCGTCAATTGCATCCGGCGGAGAGTGCAATCGACCATGCGTCACCTCGGGACCGCGGCCCGGCCTCGTCACGCCGGCAACGACACGACGTTGTAGAACGTGTCGCGCTCGACCGGCTCGCGGCCGGCGATGCGGATGAGGCGGGAGATCTCGGCCGGCGTCATCGCCTCGGGCGTCGGGGCGCCCGCCATGTGGTAGATGCGCTCCTCCTGCACCGTGCCGTCGAGGTCGTCGACCCCGAACCAGAGGGACGTCTGGGCGACGCCGACGCCGGTGGCGATCCAGAACGCCTTGACGTGCGGCACGTTGTCGAGCATCAGGCGGGCCACCGCGTGGACGCGCAGCGTATCGGCCGCGGTGGGGGGCGGCAGCTTCTCCATGCGGTTGTTGTCGGGATGGAACGCCAGCGGGATGAACGCCTGGAACCCGCCGGTCTCGTCCTGCAGCGCGCGGGCGCGCAGCATGTGATCGACGCGCTCCTCGTCGGTCTCGATATGCCCGTAGAGCATCGTGACGTTCGAGCGCATGCCGAGCCGGTGCGCCAGCCGATGGACGGCCAGGTAGCGGTCGGCGTCCGCCTTGTCGTGGCAGATCTTGCGGCGCACGCGCTCGGAGAACACCTCGGCCCCGCCGCCCGGCAGCGAGTCGAGACCGGCGTCCATCAGGTCGCGGAGCACCTGCTCGTCGGTCATCCCGTAGAGCTCCGAGAAGAACGCTATCTCGACGGCGGTGAAGCACTTCAGATGAATGGCGGGCCGGATGCGCTTGAAGCCGCGCAGCATCTCCAGGTAGTAGTCCCACGGCAGGTCCGGGTGCAGGCCGTTGACCACGTGCACCTCGGTCAGCGGCTGGTCGGCCCGCTCGCGCAGCTTGTTCCAGGCCTGCTCGAGGCTCATGGTATAGGCGCCGGGGTCCCCCGGCTGCAGCCGCGCGAACGAGCAGAAGAGACAGCTCGCGACGCAGACGTTGGTCGCCTCGAGGCGGATGTTGTGATTGAAGAACGTCCGTCCGCCGTGACGCTTCTCGCGTTCCCGGTTGGCCAGCCAGCCGACCGCGAACAGATCCGGACAGGCGAACAGCCGAACCCCGTCCTCCAGGTTCAGGCGGATACCCCCGTCCAGCTTGCCGGCGACGTCCCGCAGCCCCGCCGAGGCGATTCGCGCGTACATGTCTTCCCGTACCTTACCCGTTCATTCGACGAACTCGACCGGCCGCGTGCGGGACGCCCGCGTGGGCGTCGTCCGCGTCCGGACCGGGGGCGACCGTGATGCGCATGACTGGAGCTTGGGGCCGCGCGGCGGCTTCAGGCGTCGTCGTCCTCCGACACGGCGTACGGCGTCGAGGCCTGGCGGACGACGATGGTCAGGCCGAACAGCACGATCACGCCGGCCGCGCCGAGCGCAAGGTAGCCGCCGGGGGCCATCGTGGGATCCGGAAGCGAGACGGCGGTCCGGCTGCCCTGCACGATGGCGCGAGCCTGCGACTGCGCCCAGACCTGATCGGCGGTGGTCCGCTCCATCCACTGCTCGCTGACCAGGACGATGCCGAACGCCGCCAGACCGACGAGCAGCAGCGGATGGCGAGAGTTCTTGCGGGTGATCACGCTCAGGAAGGCGAGCACGGCAGCCAGAATCCCGAGCCCGAGCACCCACAGCCCGGCGATGCTCGGCACGCCGCCCAGGCCACGGTCGCCGACCAGCATCCAGGGCATGAAGGCGCTGCCCGCCAGCACCAGCCCGGCCGTGAGCGGGAGATAGTAGCCGCGCATGCTGTGGGAGAGGATGCCGGCAGCCATAGACGGCAGTCTAGCACGCCGCCCGGCCGTGACGCGGGCAGGCGACGGCCGGTTCTCCGCAAGGGCGCCGCTCGCGAGGTTCAGGCGCTCTACGGGGATCAAGCGCTCTACGGGGATCAAGCGCCCGGCGGAACGCGGACGCGACTCGCGCTCGGCCGCTCGCGCGGACCGGGGCGAAGACCCGGCGCCGGCGGCAGCGCCCGCGGATTGAGCTGCTCGAGCCCTTCCAGAATGTCGGAGGCCCAGCCGAAGATGTCGCGGCCGGCGACGATCCGCCGCATCGCCCGCATCCGCCGGCGGCGCTCGTCGAGCGGCATGTCGATTGCCTGCTCCATCGCCGTGGTGAAGCCCTCGACGTCATAGGGGTTGATGAGCAGTGCATCGTGGAGCTGCTGCGCGGCGCCGGCCATCTCGCTCAGCACGAGCACCCCGTCCTCGTCCTCCCGCGCCGCGACGAACTCCTTGGCCACCAGGTTCATGCCGTCGTGCAGGGAGCTGACCACGCAGAAGTTGGCGAGCCGGTAGAGAGCAACCAGGCGCTTGATGCGGAACGACGACTTGCGGTAGCGGATGGTCCGGCCCGAGCCGTACCGGGCGTTGATGTCGGCCACCTTGCGGTCGATCGCCTCGACGACGTCGACGTAGCTCGGCAGGGTGGTGCGCGAGGGGACCCCGATCTGCACGAACGTCAGCCGGTCGCGCACGTCGGCCCTGCGCTGCAGCAGCAGCTCCAGGGCATCGAGACGCTCCAGCACACCCTTCGTGTAGTCGAGCCGGTCGACCCCGATCCCGATCAGCGGCGTGTCGAGTGCGAGCTCCTGCCGCAGGCGCGCCTGCTCCGCCCGCAGACCGGGATCCTGGGTGATCCGCTGGATGCGGTCGTAGTCGATCCCGATCGGCACCGCCTTGACCGCGACGATCCGGTTTCCCATGCGGACGGTGTTGCGCGTCACCTCCAGGCCGCCTTCGCGGGCGGCGGTCAGAAAGTTGCGGCGGTCGCGCTCGAGCTGAAAGGCGATGAGGTCGTTTCCCAGGAGCCCCGCCAGCAGCTCGCGGCGCCAGGGACAGATGCGCAGCCGGTCCGGACTCGGCCACGGAATGTGCCAGAAGATGGCCGTCTTCACGCCCGGCTGGCGGCGGCGCAGCCGGGCCCCGACGAGCGCGAGATGGTAGTCCTGAATGAAGACCGGCGCCGACAGATCGGGCAGCTCGGCCTCGATGACGTCCGCGAAGCGGTCGTTGACCTGCTGGTATCGCTCCCAGTCCGGCTTGCGGAAGATGGGCCTGACGTGCGCTTCGTGGCACAGCGGCCACAGCCCCTCGTTGGCAAAGCCCTCGTAGTACTGCTTCGCTTCTTCCGCCGTCAGCCAGAGGCGGCGCAGCGTGTAGCCGGGTTGATCGGGCGGTACGACGACCCGGTCGTGCTCGTCGACAACGTCGCGGTCCGCGCTTCCCGAGCCGTGCGCGATCCAGACCCCGCCGCGCTCGCGCATCAACGCGTCGAGCGCGACGGCGACGCCCCCGGTGGTCGGCGACCACTGGACGGATCCGTCCCGGGCGCGGTCGTGCTGATAGGGCTCGCGGTTGGAGACGACCACGAGCGGCCTGCGCGGGTGGACCTCGGCTGCTTCAGTGATGGCGGACATGACCGCGCAACGGCGGTGGACGTCGGTCTCGCGACGGCGTCCGGTTCCCGGGCTACACGTCGAACGACAATCCGCACCCGCACTCGCTCCTGGCGTTCGGGTTGCGGAAGATCAACGACTGCCCGAGCATGGAGGTATCGCAGTCGAGGACTGTGCCGCGCAGGTATTTGTAGCTCTTCGGATCGACGAAGATCTTCATGTCGCCGCCGGCCTCGAAGACCTCGTCGTTCGGCCGGGGCTCCGTCTCCCACCGGAACACGTAGCTGAAGCCGGAGCATCCGCCGGCCTTGACGCCGACGCGCAACCCGCCTCCGGCCGCGCCTTCGCCCGCCATGGCCTCGCGGATTCGCTTCGCCGCCGCTTCGGTAACCTCAATCATCGTCGGGCTCCCCAGTGTACCCGATTGCCGGCGGCGGCGTCAGGACGCGGGGCAGGCCGGCGAACCGGCGGCGGCGCGGGCGGCTCGCGGTCCGTCAACGGGCGAGCGGCGACAACTGCCGCAGGCGCGCCACCAGGCCGGCCACCTTGTCGACGGCGTAGTCGACCTCGTCCTGCGTCGTGGTGCGACCGAGCCCGAACCGGAGGGAGGCGCGGGCCAGCTCGTCGCTGATCCCGATGGCCTTGAGGACGTGCGACGGCTCCGGGTTCACCGACGTGCAGGCCGCGCCGGATGACACGGCCACGTCGTCGAGCCCGACGAGCAGCGACTCGCCCTCGATGCCCTCGAAGCTGACGTTGAGGTTGTGCGGCAGCCGCGCCGCCAGCGATCCGTTGACGGTCACGCCGTCCAGCCGCTCGCGGAGCCCCGCCAGGAGCCGGTCGCGCAGTCGGCCCACCCGGGCGCTCTCCTCGGCCAGCTCGGCGCGGCAGATCGCCGCGGCGGCGCCGAAGCCGACGATGCCCGGCACGTTGAGCGTCCCGGAGCGCAAGCCCTGCTCGTGTCCCCCGCCGTCGACCAGCGGATCGATGGCCAGGCGCGGGCGGCGGCGCCGAACGTACAGGGCCCCGATGCCCTTGGGGCCGTTCATCTTGTGGGCCGTGCAAGACAGCAGGTCGACCCCCAGGTCATCCACGTCGACCGGCACCTTCCCGACCGCCTGCGCCGCATCGGTGTGCAGCACGATGCCGCGCGGCCGGGTCAGATCCGCGACCCGCGCCACCGGCTGCACGACGCCGATCTCGTTGTTGGCGGCCATCACCGACACGAGCCGGGTGTGGGGCCGCAGCGCGCGCTCGACGTCGTCAACGTCGCACAATCCGTCGGGCCGCGGCGCAACGCGCGTCACCTCGATCCCCTCGCGCTCGAGGCGGCGGCACGGATCGAGCACCGCGTGGTGCTCGGTCGTCATCGTCACCACGTGCAGCGGCCGGCGCGCTTCGGCGGCCGCCACACCCCGGACCGCCAGGTTGTCGGACTCGGTAGCCCCGCTCGTGAAGCAGATCTCCCGCGGGTCGGCGCCGATCAGCTCGGCGACCTGCCGCCGCGCGGCGGCGACCGCGTCGCGGGCGGCCCAGCCGAACGCGTGGTGGCGGCTGGAGGCATTGCCGAAGCGCTCGCCGAAGAACGGCAGCATCGCCTCGACCACGCGTGGATCGACCGGCGTGGTCGCGTGGTGGTCCAGGTAGATGGGCAGCTCGGGCATGGCGTGTCTCCTGGAGTTCGGGTCGGCCCGATCCGCGACGTCCGGACCGGCATCCGGGAGCCGGCTCGCCCGACAATCGCCGCCCGCGGCTCCGCTTGCCGCCCAACCGGACCTGACCGGGAGTCGACGCCGTTCTACGGCGCAGACTCCCGGCGATCGGCCGGCGCCGTGCACGTCGACTCGGCGGGCCGGCGCA
Organism: Vicinamibacterales bacterium; assembly: GCA_965204175.1. GTDB lineage: Bacteria > Acidobacteriota > Vicinamibacteria > Vicinamibacterales > UBA8438 > WTFV01. Next base: position 6,592,815 of record OZ241978.1, on the reverse strand, counting down.
CCACGGTGAGCGGCAGCGGCTCGGGCGCGTCGTCGCTGGCCAGCTCGTTGACGGTGAAAGCGGCCAGCGACTGCACGATGCGATCCTTGAGCCGCCACAGCGGATCGCGCACGTTGCACTTGGCGTACTGCTCGCAGCTCTCGTCCTCGTCCGAGCAGGCGGTCACCAGGACGGGCCCGTCGATGGCCTGGATTACGTCCGCAACCGAGATCAGGGTCGCGTCGCGCGCGAGCTGGTAGCCGCCGCGGGTCCCCTGGTGCGAGGCCACGATCCCCATCCGGACGAGGCGCTGCAGCACCTTCGCCATCAACTCGACCGGGATGTCGTAGCAGCCGGCAATCTCGCGGGCGTTGGACGATCTTCCGGGCGGACACGAGGCGAGATGCTTCAGTGCGATGAGCGCGTAGTCGGCCTTCTTCGAGAATCGCAGCATCGGAGCCCGCCGCGGAGGGAACCGCCAAGGGCATTCTAGGAGTCTGCGCCGTAGAACGCAACGAAGTGAAGTGCGGCGGCGCAGAGTCATGGAGCGGGGGGATGGGCCGAAACGCCGAGCCTGCGAGGCGTTTCGGGGCGCTGGATCGCTGCGACGGGTGCGCCAAACCGGATAGACTGGCGGCATGCACCACAAGCGCAGACGTGCGAAGCACCGCCGAGCCGGATGTCTGCTTTGCAAGCCTCACAAACGGGGCGGCCAATCGAAGTACCTGTCCATCAAGGGACTCCGTGCCCGCCGGCGGATTCGTGACCTGAAGCCGGAATAGTCCACCAGCGGGACAGCTTCGCGCGCCGGCAATGGAAGCAGAGGCTCGACGGCGGCGACCGGAATCGCGCGCGACGCAAGGCCGGAAAGCGCCCGTACCGGACCTCGACCGGCACCTTCTCGCCCTGCGCCAGTCGGTCGCCGCACTGCGCAGGCACGGCGACGTGTCGCGGTGGAGGCTGCTCTTCAACACCAGCCGCCGCCGGTCCGTCGAACGCGGCCTGCAACTCTGCTCCCGGAGCGTTTTCGAGATCAGCCGCCGGATCGGCCTTGCCGCGTATCGCAATCCCGCGGCCTACGCATCGTCCATCGAATGTCTCCTGGCCGCGCGGGTGCTGCCGCCCGACCTCGGCGAGCGGCTCGGCGCATTCGCGGCCGTCGGGGACACGGTGGCGCAAGGCACGAAAAGGCTTGGCGCCAGCGAGATGGTACGGGTGCTGTCCGAGCACCTCGACGACCTCGACGCGCTGGCGGACCACGTCGACCGCTGGATCGCCGGCCGCAGAGATCAGTGACCGTGCGGGCGATCGCCGTGTCGGTCTCGGCGGCCACGATGCCGTTCGCATGAGCCCGCTCCCGTCCCGACCATCCGGCCGCATCACCGCCTCTCCCGCCCCGTCCAGGCGCCCCGCGCCACCGCCGGCACGAACGCGTCCAGGCCGTCGGGCCGGAACGGCAGCGTCCGGCCCTGCTCGGCGCTCATGTAGGCGGTCATCAGCAGCTCGACCACCTCGACCCCGTCGTCGAACGTCAGGTCCGGCGTCTCGCCCCGCAGGAAGGCCCGGACCATGTGGCGGTTCTCGGCCGTGTAGCCGTACTCGGCCGTCTCGTCGACGACCAACGGCATCGATCCGACCTCGGCGTTCTGCTTCTCGACCAGGTCCTCGCCCGCCGCGCCGCGCACCTCGCGGCTGAAGAACAGCTTCACGCCGCTGTCCAGCGAGTTGACGGCCAGCGAGTACTCGGGGCCGAGCAGCTCCATGCTCAACCGCAGCCCGGCCCCGACGTAGCTCCACGACGTGCTGGCCTCGCCGATGAGCGGCGTTCCGTCGTCAGCCTCGTACTCGATGGTGACGCCGGCGAAGTCTTCCGCGGGACGCGCCGCGTAGTCCACGGCCGCGCCCATCGCTTTCCGCAGCCGCTCGCTGTACTCCGGCCGGCTCCACTTGAGGGAGGCGATCCGGCCGGTCACGCGCCGCGGGCGGATGGACGTACGGGGCGCACCGGGCGCCGTGAGCAGGTGCCGCACCACCTCGACAGAGTGGCACGCCATGTCGTTCAGCACGCCGCCACCCTGCAGGTCGCCCCGCCAGAACCAGGGACTGTGGGGCCCGGAGTGCTCTTCGGCGGCGCGGGCCAGGTAGGGCCGGCCGGTCAACGCGGCGCCGCGGCGCCAGATCAGCTCCCGACCGCGGGTCACCGGCGGCGCGAAGATCTGATTCTCCAGGTAGCCGTGCCGCAGGCCCGCCTGCTCGACGAGCGCGCGCATCCGCTTCGCCTCGGCGACGGTGCGGGCCAGCGGCTTCTCGCAGGCAACGCCACGCAGCGCCGCGCCGGCCTGCACGGCGGCGCAGATCGCTTCCAGGTTCGCGACCCGCGCGTGGTTCGGCCCGCACAGCCAGACCGCCTCGACGACCGGGTCGGCGACCATCGCCTCGATCGAGGGAAACGCGCGCGCCTCCCCCACGTCGAGCTCGCGCGCCAGTGTCGCCGCCGCCTCGGCATGCCCGGCGTTCGGGCTCCAGCAACCGCGCACGTCGGCGTCGCGCACGCCGACCAGCGACCGGATGTGAAAGCGGGTGATGAACCCGCTGCCGATGAAGCCGATGCCGAGCCGTGGGGAAGTCACGTCGCGGACAGGCTAACATCCGCGTGCATGAGTGGCATTCGCGACCTGCACATGAGAGCCGGCGAATGGGTGCGGCGGGCGGCGCGCGGCGACCGCGTGGTCGTCACCGAGCGGGGACGCCCCACGACAGCCTTGGTGGCGTCGCGCGAAGGTGATGCGGTTCGGTCGTTTCGCGACCGCGTCCTGCTGCCGGAATTCGACTCCTTGTCTGCGGTCGCCGGCGACTCCACGGTCGACGTGTCGGACGATCGGGATCGTGGATAGCCCGGTCGTCAGATGAGCTCGCTGCCCCAGAGCCGATCCAGAAAGACGCGCCACGGCAGCACATCGATGTCTCCAGCGCGGCGCGGCGCAGGATCAGCCGGTTCGCCTCGACACGTCGGGTTCGGCGTTTGTGTCGGGGCAGCCGGCCTTGCCCTGTCGCGAGGCAGTACCGCATGATGCAGAAATGGACCCGCAGCAGGTTGACCGGTCGCTCGTGACGCAACTGACGCAGGCGCTTGAGCCTCGATCGGAGATTCTCGAAGCCTATCTGTTCGGCTCCCGCGCTCGCGGCGACGCGCACCGGCTGAGCGACATCGACGTCGCGGTCTACATCGACGACGCACGCGCCGAGGCCCGACCGTTCGGTTACCAGGCCGACCTGACGACGCACCTCATGGTCGCGCTCGGGACGAATGAGATCGACGTCGTCGTCCTGAACACGGCGCCGCCCCTGCTCTATCACCGCGTGCTGCGGGACGGTGTCCGGGTGCTATCGCGGGACCTGCAGGCGACCACGACCCGCGCCGGCCAGGCGCTCTCGCGGTACTTCGACTTCCTCCCGCAGATGGGGAAGATGGACGCCGCGCGGCGCTTCGCGGCCGGCAAGGGCCGTCGGTGACCCCTGGCCACATCGACCGGCAGGTCGTGGATCGCCACCTCATCGCGCTACGCCATGCGCTGCGGGTCCTGCGCCGGCACGCGGGCGTCTCGCCGCAATCGCTCCGTGCGGACGCCGACCTTCGGTGGACCATCGAACGCGGCCTCCAGCTCTGTGCGCAGAACGCGCTCGACATCGCGAGCCATGTCGCCTCGGCGGTCGGACTCGACCCCGCGACCTACGGCTCGTCCATCGACTGTCTCGTGGAAGCGAGCGTGCTGCCGGCGCAGTTCGGCGACCGCTTCCGCGGGATCGCCGGCTTCCGCAACGTGCTCGTGCACGGCTACCTCGACGTCGACCTCGACCTTGTCGCCACGCTGCTTTGCGAGTCTCTCGACGACTTCGAAGAGTTCGCAGGTCACGTCGAGCGCTGGCTCGCGGAATGATGTCGCCGGTCAAGCGGTGATCGCGTTGGGATTCCTCTCCCTGACCTGCTCGACCAATGTGGCGAAGAACGCATCGAAGGTCTGCGACGTAGCCAGGATCGGTGGACCGGAACTGAAACCCACTTCCACCAGCACGAAGTCTTCGACGGTTCCCGTAGTCCGCGACGGCGGCCGGCGGCCGGACAGCGAAGTCGCGCGTTCGCGGAACAGGTCGGACCACGTCGAGCCGTGCTTTGGAGAAAAGCTGTCCTCAGCGACGTTGAAGATCATGATGTAGCCAATCACGATCTCCGGGGAGTGAAGCTGAGCGTTGGTAACCTCGCCGATCAGGTCGTCGATGCGGTTAGGAACGGTTCCGCCGAGGTTCTTCAGCAGTGACTTGAGGGAGACTCCGAGTCTGTACTTCCCGTCGTACTGCCACGCTACGTCCCATTTCTTCTCCCGGCCCGCGCCGGGAACCGACGCCTCCTTCTCGACGTCCCTCAGGCCGCGGCGCGTCAATTCCTGCACGCAGTAGTCCGCGAGCACATCGAGCCGCGAAGTCGAGGTCGCTTTGTCTTCTGTGACAGCGATGCGGTAGAGGGCGTCGACGGCGTCTTGAGCAGTGATCATGCGTGAGGCTCACGCCGTCGCAGGCAACCCCTGTTCCGGGTCGACCTCCCCGGCGCTCACTTCGGCCATGCTCAGCAGGCTGGAGGTTTCGGTCCGAACCCGCGCGAGAGCCTTGCCGTAGTACACGGGGTCGACCTCGATGCCAAGTGAGTTCCTGCCGCAGCCTGCCGCGGCCACCTGGGTCGACGCGGTCCCTGTAAAGGGATCCAGCACCGTGTCGCCGACGAAGCTGAACATCCTGATGAGACGCTCCGCGAGGGCGACCGGATAGGGCGCGGGATGGTCCCGCGTCGAGGCGCCCGCGACATCGGTCCAGACCTGTCGGAACATCGTCTTGAAGCTCGCCTCGGACAACAGGCTGAGCGTGCGCGCGGCACGGCTCGGCCGCCGGTAGCCGCCGGCCTTCCGCTGCATCAGGATGAATTCGACGTCGTTCTTGATCACCGCGTTGGGTTCGTACGGCTTGCCCAGAAAGCCGCCGGTGCCGCGCTCCACTTCGTGCGCCGCGTTCGCGATCTTGTGCCAGATGATCGGCGCCAGGTTGTCGAACCCGACCGATCGGCAGCGCTCCTGGATGGAGGCGTGCAGCGGAACTACCGTATGCCGGCCACTGTTCTTGCGCCTGGACAGACAGACGTCACCGACGACGCAGATGAGTCGCCCGCCGGGCACCAGGGCCCTGTAGCACAGGCGCCAGACCAGATCGAGCTGATCGAGAAACTCGTCGTAGTCGGCGATCCAACCGAGTTGGCCGGCAGAGCGGTGGTACTCCTTGAGGGTCCAGTACGGCGGCGAGGTCAGCACGAGGTGAACCGACTCGGCCGACAGGGCAGCGTGGCGGGCGTCCCCCAACAACAGCCGATGACGAGTCGGCACCTGCGCCACAGCGGCGCTGATCTTCGCCATCGCCGACCTGTCCTTCGCGATCCGCGGCAGGTCGCGCGCCTGGTCGTCGAGCCGCCTGAACGATTCCGGAACGAAGGTATCGAGGCGTGCATCGCCAGTCATGTCGTTCAATGATCATTCGCGGAACTCAGGGTTCGTTGGGTCATTATCCTCTACTCATCCGATGCAGGAGCCTATAAGCGTAAAGATACCGGCCGTGACGACAACGACGAGCGGGCTATACACTTTCCACTCGTACTTTCTCTCCATTTCTCGATCATGCAGTTCAATTGCAGACTGCAACAGCGTGCCGACATAGTCGGCTGGCAATGGCACGCGTTCGCCGTCTTCATCTCTGCGTTGTACGTGCCTAGAAACCAAACTCAGTGGATGATTCCCGGCACCCACCCGAAAAAACTCCGGGTGTTCTGTTGCGACAGTCTTCCAGCAGGGAGCTGATCTTGGTTCGCCCCGTAGCTCTTCTGTGACCCCCTCGAGGCTCCTATGGGCATGCCTATCAAGTGCCAATACTTGAATTAACGCCAAGACATCAGCGAGACGTTGGGCCTTCAAGTAAGGATTACTCATGATGAATCCTCAGTACTTCGGCAACGACGGGTCGACGGCGTCGATCCAGCGCAGGATGCCGCCCTTCAGGTTCCTCGCCTGCGCATAGCCGGCCTCGCGGAGCAGCTTGACCGCCTTGGCGCTGCGGACGCCCGACTTGCAGTGGACGATCATCTCGCCGCGCCCCTCCAGCTCGGCGAGGCGACTGGGGAGGTCGCCGAGCGGAATCAGCGTGGAGCCGGGGATGGAGCAGATCCGGTACTCCTGCGGCTCGCGCACGTCGAGGATGAACACGCCGTCCCCGCTGTCGAGGCGCGCCTTGAGCTGCTCGACGGTCGCCTCGTCGCCGGCGCCGGCGGCCGGCTCGGGGGCCGGGGCGGCCGGCGTGATGCCGCAGAACTGCTCGTAGTCGATGAGCTCGGTGACGGTGGGGTTGTCGCCGCAGACCGGGCAGTCCGGATCCTTGCGCAGCTTGAGCTCGCGGAAGCGCATCCGCAGCGCGTCGTAGACCAGGAAACGGCCGACGAGCGGCTCGCCGACCCCCATGACCAGCTTGACCGTCTCGGTCGCCTGGATGGTGCCCACCACGCCGGGCAGAATCCCCAGCACCCCGCCCTCGGCGCAGCTCGGCACGAGGCCGGGCGGCGGCGGCTCCGGGTACAGGCAGCGATAGCACGGACCGTCCTGGGCGCCGAATACCGAGGCCTGCCCCTCAAAGCGGAAGATGCTGCCGTAGGCGTTCGGTATCCCGAGGATGACGCAGGCGTCGTTGACGAGGTAACGGGTCGGGAAGTTGTCCGTGCCGTCGACGATGACGTCGTAGCCGCGCAGCACGTCGAGCGCGTTGGCGGACGAAAGCGCCACCTCGTGGGTCTCGACGTGCACCTCCGGGTTGATGGCCCGCAGGGTGTCGCGCGCCGACTCCAGCTTCGGCCGCCCGACGTCCGGCGTGCCGTGGATCACCTGCCGCTGCAGGTTGCTGTAGTCGACCACGTCGAAATCGACGATGCCGAGCCGGCCGACGCCGGCCGCGGCCAGGTACATCGCCACCGGCGAGCCGAGCCCCCCGGCGCCGATGCAGAGGACGCTGGCCGCCTTCAGCTTCAACTGCCCGTCCATGCCGACCTCCGGCATGATCAGATGGCGGCTGTAGCGGGCGACCTCCTCGTTGCTGAGCGCCGCCGGCGCCGCGACGGTCACGGCCGCACCCCGCCCGCCACCGACGGGATGATGCTGACGGTGTCGCCGTCCTTGACCGGCGTCGCCTCCTTGTCGAGGAAGCGGATGTCGTCGTCGTTCAGGTAGATGGCGACGAAGCTGCGCAGCTTGCCCTCGTCGTTGTAGAGGTGCTTGCGCAGGTCGCCGTACCGCGCGGTCATGTTAGCGAGCAGCTCGCCGACGGTCGCGCCCTCGGCCTCGACGACGTCCTGCTTGTCGGCGTAGACGCGCAACGGCGTCGGAATCAGAATCCTGGTTGGCATGGTGTTTCCTCGATGGCGACCGGCTCCTCGTCGAACGCCGAACGGTCCTCGCGCAAGCGCCACGAGGTCAGCGCCCCCGGCTCGCCCCCCGCGACCGAGACGATGACGTAGGCGAAGACCGGCCAGGCGTGGTCCAGGTCGTACCGCGACGGCCGCGCCGGATGGTCCGGATGCGAGTGATAGAAGCCCAGCAGATCGGCGCCCAGCGCGTCCGCCCGCCGCTCGGCCGCGCGGTAGTCGGCCGGCCGCACCCGGAACCGGCGCCGCGATCCCTCCTCGGTGGTGTTGGGCAGGACCAGCGCCTCGACCACCCGGTCGTTGCGGCCGATGAGCGCCCCGCAGCACTCGTGCGGGTACGTCTCCCGGCCGTGGCGCCGAATGCCCGCGTCGGCCTCGGCGCAGAGCGTCAGCATCGGTCGCCCCACGTCCGCTCAGTCCGATTCCGCCCCGGACTCGGTGGCGAAGCCCTTCTCCCGCCACGCCAGCGTACCGCCGGTCATGCTGCGCACGTTGCGGTAACCGAGCGACTTCAGGAACAGCAGCCCCGACAGCGAGGCGTTCCCGCGCTGGCAGACGCTCAGGATCGGCGCGTCGCGATCCGCCGGCAACCCGGCGTGGTTCTCGGGAAGCTCGGCGAGCGGCCGGCTGACGGCGCCGGGCACGTGCGCCTCCTCGTACTGCTTCCGCGGCCGGACGTCGATCACGAACGGCTTGCCGTTCTGAAGCTGCGCGTGGGCGGTCTCGACGTCGATGGTCAGGTCCGGATTCCCCCGCACGTTCTCCACCATCGTGTCGAGCAGCGGGTTGCGCGGCGCGGCCGGTTTCGCCTGTTGCGCCACGAGCCCCGGCAGGTGCTTCACCACCGACGACGCGTACTTGAAGGCGTTGTCGGGGAAGATCACCACGACGACGTTGCCCGGCTCGTCCGGCACCAGCTTGAACGCGCCGGCCAGGGCCATGGCCGAGCTGGGACCGGCGACGAGGCTCTCCTCGCGGTTGAGCCGCAGGCAGAGCTCGAACGCCTCCTGGTTGTTCACCTCGACCAGCCCGTCGTACTCGTCCGGAAAGAACAGCTTCGTCTGCTGAAGCTGCCGGAGGCTGCGCACGCCCGGGATGTCGTGCCCCTCCTTCGGATGCACGCCGAGCACCTGCACGCCGTCGCCCTGCTCCTTGAGAAACCGCCCGGTGCCCGTGATGGTGCCGCAGGTGCCGAGACCGGCCACGAAGTGCGTCACCCGGCCCGCGGTCTGGCGCCAGATCTCCGGCCCCGTCGTCTTGTAGTGCGCCTCGGGGTTCGCCTCGTTGACGTACTGGTTCAGCATGTGGAAATCGGGACGCTCCCCGATCTCCATGGCCGTGGCGATGGCGCCTTCCGGCGCCCCGGGGGCCGGACACAGGGTGTCGGCCAGCTCCATCACGTCCGCCCCGAAGAACCGCAGCATGGTGCGCTTCTCGAGAGGAATCTCGCTCGACAACGGGGTCGTCAGCGAGTAGCCCTTCGCGTTGGCGATCATCGCCAGCGCCATCCCGGTATTGCCGGACGTCGGCTCCACCAGCTTCTGCTTCTCCTGCACCGTCTCGCGCGCCTCGCCGTCCGCGACCAGGTTGGCCGCGACGCGGTCCTTGACCGCCCCGAACGGGTTGTACCACTCCAGCTTGCCGTAGACCTGCGTGTGACGGAACGGCGTCACGCGGTTCAGGCGGACCAGCGGCGTCGGGTTGTCGGCGTCGGAGAGCAGGCCGAGAATCGAGTCGTAGACGCGCAGCCCGTGATCATCCATAACCCTTTAGATCCTACCCGATCACGCGTCTCGCCCACGCCGTGACAAAGGCAGCGCCGGGACACTCCGCGGCCTGGCCGGACCGCCCGTTGCAGGTGTCCACGACCCTGGTCCACCGAGCTCGTCGACCCGCGGACGGACGCAATCCCGACAGTGCGAAACGGACCCGGTTGGCGTATGGTAGCGGGCAGCGCGGATGCGCAGGAGACTACGATGCCGAACCGATCACGCACATTGGCGAGCCTGTTTCTCGGCCTGGCGATCCTGTCCTTCTCGCCGTTGCCGAGCGCGCAGCAGGACGAGACGATTACCCGCGAGGAGGTGCAGCCGTTCGTGCCGGTCACCGACGCGATGCTGCGGAACCCCGACCCCGGGAACTGGCTGATGACCCATCGGACGTACGACTTCCAGGCCTACAGCCCGCTGGACCAGATCGACCGCGACAACGTCCACACGCTCCAGGTCGCCTGGATGCGGGCGATGGACGAGGGTCCGCAGCAGACCCAGCCGCTGGTCTACGACGGCGTGATGTACCTGGCGAACAACGACGATCACATCCAGGCGCTCGACGCGACGACCGGTGACCTGCTCTGGGACTACCGGCGCCGGTTGCCCGACGACCTGCGCCAGTACGTCACGCTCGGGAACCGCACGCGGAACCTGGCGATCTACGGCAACCACATCTACCACCTGACCGCCGACGCGCACCTGCTGGCGCTGGACGCGCGCACGGGCGAGGTGGCCTTCGACACCGAGATGGCCGACTACCGCGCGGGGATCACGCACTCCACGGGCGCCATGATCATCGACGGCAGGGTGCTCGCCGGAAGGGCCTGCTTCCCCACCGAGATCCCGGCGCGCTGCTTCATCTCGGCCCACGATGCGGACACCGGAGCGGAGCTCTGGCGGGTCTACACGGCGGCCGGCGCGGACGACCCCGGCGGGCAGACCTGGGGCAACGTGCCGACATCGCAACGGATGCACGTGTCGGCGTGGGGCGCCCCGGGCAGCTACGATCCGGAGCTCGGCCTCATCTACTGGGGCATCGCCGTCCCGATGCCCTATACGCGCATCATGCGCCGCGGCCACTGGGACGTCGGCGACGGCACGCCCTGCGAGCTGTACTCCAACTCGACGGTGGCCCTCGCCGTCGGCGACGGCGCCATGGAGTGGTACTACCAGCACCTCCCCTGCGACGACTGGGACCAGGACTTCGTGCAGGAGCGGACCCTCATCGACACGGTGGTCGCCCCCGACCCCGAGGCGGTCATGTGGATCAACCCGCGCCTCGACGGCACGGCCGAGCAGCGCAAGGTGGCCGTCACCATGGGCGAGCCGGGCGGCCTGTTCGTCCTCGATCGCGAGACCGGCGAGTTCCTGTGGGGGCACCCGCTGCCCTACGAGAGCACCGAGCGGTTCGTCATCAGCAACATCGACCCGGCGACCGGACAGGTCTTCATCAATATGGACCTGGTGGCGCGCGAGGTCGGCGACCAGTTCATCATCTGCGGGCACAACGTCAAGGGCTGGTGGTCGTGGTCGTACAGCCCGCGGACCGGCATGCTCTACATCCCGATCAACCGGTCCTGCCTGAACCAGACCGCCAACGACCGGACCGTCTCGGGGACCAGCCCGCGGTTCACGCAGCCCGAGCCGGGCTTCGAGGAGGACGGCCACCTGACCGAGGTGCGGGCCGTGGACATCTCGACCGGCCGCGAGGCGTGGCGCTATACGCAGCGGGCGCCGAACGCCGGATCGACGCTCGCCACCGCCGGCAACGTGGTCTTTCACGGCGACCTCAACCGCCGCTACCGCGCCTTCGACGCCGAGACCGGCGACGTGTTGTGGGAAACGATCCTGGGCAGCCAGATCACCGGCTTTCCGGTCACCTACGAGGCAGGCGGGAAACAGTACCTGACCGTGCCGGTGGGCGGCGCGGCGATATTCCGAATGAGCAACTATGCGCCGGAGCTGGAGGCGCCGATGGGCAGCAACATGCTGGTCACGTTCACGCTGCCGCCGTCCAGCGAGTAGAGCAAAGAACCGCGACGACGACCCGCCTGGGCGATCCCGATGGAGCGGGCTGCGCCGGCCCGGGCCTCCGCTCCCGCGCCGCTGGTTCCGCATTGTACGATGAGCGGCCGGCGGCGCCGGAACCACGAGGTCCCTGATGAGGATTCCCCCTTTCGAGCTCGAGCGCTTCCAGTCGGTCCACGAGCACCGGGTCGAGATCAACCTGACCGAGAGCGGCGTGGAGCCGGTGGAAGTGGGCGAGCTGCTCGGCCCCGGCGCCACCGGGATGCTCCTGGGCCAGCCGCTCGCCTACACGCAGTCCAACGGCACGCCGGAGTTGCGCGCCGCCGTGGCGGCATGCTTCCCCGGCGCGACCGAAGAGCACGTAGTCGTCGCCAACGGCGGCGCCGAGGCCAACTTCGTCGCCTGCTGGCGCCTGATCGAGCCGGGCGACGAGGTGGTGGTGATGCAGCCGAACTACGGGCAGGTGCAGGGACTGGCCGAGGGGTTCGGCGCCGTGGTGCGGCTCTGGCCGATGCACGAGAACCGGGACGCCCCGCGGCCGCGCTGGGCGCCCGACGTCGACGAGCTGCGCGCGCTGGTGAACGACCGCACGAAGCTCGTCGCCATCTGCAATCCGAACAACCCGACCGGGGCGCGGCTGACCGAAGCCGAGGTGGCGGCTGTCTGCGAGATCGCGGAGCGCCACGGCGCCTGGGTGCTCTCCGACGAAATCTATCGGGGCATCGAGCACGACGCCGTGGAGACGCCGACGGTGTGGGGACGGACCGAGCGGGCAATCGTCACCGGGGGACTGTCGAAGGTCTACGGGCTGCCGGGACTGCGAATCGGCTGGGCGGTCGCCGCCCCGGACATGACCGCCGATCTCTGGAGCCGCCGCGATTACACGACCATCGCACCGGGCGCGGTGAGCGACCTGCTCGCCCGCCACGCCCTGGCCCCGGCCCGCCGGGCGGCGCTGCTGGAACGCGCCCGGCGGATGATCGCCGACAACTTCCGGATCGTCGCCGCGTGGCTCGACGCGCACGCGGGCGATCTCGAGTGGGTGCCCCCCGAGGCCGGGGCGATAGGATTCGTCCGCTACCGCCACGATGTCGGCTCCACCGCGCTCGCCGACCGGCTCCGGCGGACCGCAGGCGTGCTGGTCGTTCCCGGCGACCACTTCGGTCTCGACGGCTACCTGCGGATCGGGTACGGCGGCCACGCCGCGTCTCTGCGGGAAGGACTGGCGCGGCTCGACCGCGTGCTGGCGGATATCCCGCAACAAGCCGCGCCATCCCCCGCCGGCGCCCGACCCGCGGGAAGTTGAAGCAAAGCCGCTGCGACCAGGAACCCGAAAACGATGACCGATCAACAGAAGACACCTCTCGCGCCCGGCGCCCTCGACGGCCTGACCGTGCTCGACCTGACCCGCGTGCTCTCCGGCCCCTACTGCACGATGATGCTCGCCGACATGGGCGCGCGCGTCGTCAAGGTGGAGCAGCCGGGCAAGGGCGACGACACGCGGGCCTGGGGCCCGCCGTTCCAGGACGGCGAGAGCGCCTATTTCATGAGCATCAACCGCAACAAGGAGAGCATCACGCTCAACCTGAAGCATGCGGAGGGCCGGCGGGTGCTCGATGCGCTGATCGAGCGCGCCGACGTCCTGGTCGAGAACTTCCGCCCCGGCACACTGGACCGGATGGGACTCGGCTACGCGGATCTGCGCGAACGGCGCCCCGACCTCGTCTACTGCTCCATCTCCGGCTTCGGCCAGACCGGCCCCCGGCGGCGCGAGCCGGGCTACGACGCGGTGATGCAGGGCGAGGGCGGCCTGATGAGCATCACCGGCGCGCCGGACGGCCCCGGCTACCGGCTGGGGGTGGCCATCGCCGACATCGCCTCGGGGATGTTCTCGGCCTACGGCGTCGCCGTCGCCCTCCTCGCGCGCCACCGCACCGGCCGCGGCCAGCTCGTCGACGTCGGCATGCTCGACTCGGTGGCGGCGCTGCTCACCTACCAGGCCGGCATCTACTTCGCCACCGGCACGCCGCCGGGGCGCCTCGGCAACCTGCACCCGACGATCACGCCCTACGAAACGCTGGAAGCGGCCGACGGCGACCTGGTCGTCGCGGCCGGCAACGACCAGCTCTGGCGCACCTTCTGCGGCGTGCTGGGCCTCGAGTCGCTCGCCGACGACCCGCGCTTCCGGACGAACAAGGACCGGGTCGGCGCCCGCGAAGCGCTCCGCCCGCTGCTCGTCGAGCGGCTCCGCACGCGGCCCGCCGCCGAGTGGCTGGCAGAGCTGAAGGCGGCCGGCGTCCCGTGCGGCGGCGTCCGCGATTTCGAGCAGGTGCTGACCGATCCGCAGATCGTCGAGCGGGCGATGGTCATCGCCCTCGAGCATCCCGTGGCCGGTGCCATTCGACAGCTCGGGGTCCCCGTCAAGCTGGGCGAAACGCCGGGCGTGGTGCGCACGCCGCCGCCGGTTCTGGGCGAGCACACCGCTGCGATTCTCGGCGAGCTCGGTTACTCGGATACGGACGTTGCGCGGCTGAGGAACGACGGCGCGGTCTGACCGGCCGGATGGCCGTCGCGGCCCCGTCCCTCGGAGACGACAACCAGACTCCCCTTGCTTACCGAAACAAGCTGTGCCAGCATGTTCACGGTAACCGAGAGGAGCGTCCGATGACCCAGCCGTCGAGTTCCGGGCAACGCACGTTGGAGCCCGACCAACGCGCCGCTTGCCTGCGCGCCGCGCTCGAGCAGCTCTTCGGGGACATCCGCTTCGGCCTGCGGCTGTTGCGGCGGGAGCCCGGCTTCGCGGCGACGACGGTCCTGACCCTGACGCTCGCGATCGGCGCGACGACGACCATCTTCTCCATCGTCGACGCCGTCCTCCTGCAGCCGCCTCCGTTCCCGGAACCCGACCGTCTCGTGACGCTGTGGCAGACCGATCCGAACAACGGCAACCGCCCTGCGGAACCCGCGCCGGCGAACTTCGTGGACTGGCGCGAGCGGGCGGCGAGCTTCGAGCGGATGGCGGCGATCGAGCCGTACTCGTTCGACTTCACCGGCGACGGCGCACCCGAGGTGTTCTACGCATCGCTGGTCACGGAGGGGTTCTTCGAGGCGCTGGGCGTCGGCGCCGCCTACGGCCGGACCTTCCTTCCCGAGGAGTTCCGCCCGGGCAGCGGAGTGCTCGTCCTGACGCACGGATTCTGGGAACGCCGCTTCGGCGGCGACGCCGGCGTCCTCGGGCGGTCGCTGACGCTGGACGGCCAACCGTACACGGTGGTCGGCATCCTGGCGCCGGACTTCGAGCTCGGTCTCGAGCGGGGCCGCGGCGAGCGGGACGTCTACGTGCCCAAGGCGATCGCGGAGTACGAGACCTTCATCCGGAGCAGCGGCTGGTGGCACGTGATCGCGCAGGTCCGGCCGGAGGTCACTCTCGCGACGGCGCAGGCGGAGATGGACGCGATAACCGCCAGGCTCGCCGCCGACTACCCGCGGACCAACACGGACGTGGGCGCGCGCGTCGTCCCGCTCCATACGCAACAGGTCGAAGCCGTGCGGCCGGCGCTGCTGCTGCTGTGGGGCGGGGTGGCGCTGGTCCTGCTGATCGCCTGCGTGAACGTGGCGAACCTGATGCTGGCGCGCTGCACGCGGCGGGCGCAGGAGTTCACGGTCCGGACCGCGGTGGGCGGCGGGCGCGGCCGCCTGTTGCGGCAACTGCTGACCGAGAGCATGGTGATCGCGGCATTGGGGGGTATCGGCGGCGGCGCGCTGACCGTCTACGCGCTCGATGCAATCGTGGCGCTGATGCCCGCGGATGTACCGCGGGTGGCGCAGATCGCGGTCGACGGGCGCATCCTCGCGTTCGCGGTCGGCCTCGTCGCGGCCACCGCGGTGGCGTTCGGACTCGCTCCCGCCCTCCAGATGTTCCGGCAGGACGTCGCCGGCCTGTTGCGGGCGCAGCGCACCGGCGCGACCGTCGCGCAGCAACGGGTGCGCCATCTGCTGGTGGCGGCCGAGGTCGCCCTGGCGCTGGTGCTGCTGGTCGGTGCAGGTCTGTTGCTGCAGAGCTTCGGGCGGCTGGTGAACGTGGATCTGGGCTTCGCGCCGGGGAACACGGTTGCGCTGCAGGTCTTCGCCTGGGACCGGCAGGCCGAGGAGGAAGCGCGCGTCAACTTCTTCCGCGAGACGCTGCAGGGAATCCGTGCCCTGCCGGGCGTGGCCGCGGCCGGCGCCGTCTCGTCCTTTCCGCTGGGCCTGGCCGACCTGACGGCCGAGACCCCGTTCACGATTCACGATCGGCCGCCCCCGCCGGTGGGCGAGGAGCCGACCACGGCGATCTCGCAGGTGACCCCCGGCTACTTCGAGGCGCTGCGCATCCCGTTCCGCGCCGGCCGGCGATTCGATGAGCGGGACGACGCAGAACGACCGGGCGTCGCCGTGATCAACGAGACGCTGGCGCGGCGGCACTGGCCGGAGACGGACCCGCTGCTGCAACGGCTGACGGTGGGGGTGTTCGGACAGCCACTCGAGGTGGAGATCGTCGGCGTGGTCGGCGCGACGCGCGCGCAGGGCTTCGACAGCCGGCAGCGTCCCGAGGTATTCGTGCCGCACGCGCAGAGCGGCGCGAGCGGGTCGATGACGTACGTGGTGCGCACGGCCGGCGATCCCGGCGCCAGCCTCCCGGCGATTCAGGATGCGGTCTGGGCGGTGGATCCGCTCCAGACGTTCTACAGCGTCGCCACCGTCGAGCAGCTCCTGTCGGAAACGCTGGCGGCGCGGCGATTCACGACGACGTTGCTGGTGCTGTTCGCCCTGGCGGCCCTGACGCTCGCCGGGCTCGGCATCTACGGCGTGATTGCCGTGGCCACCGCGCAGCGGACGCGCGAGATCGGCCTGCGCCTGGCCATGGGCGCGCGGCCGCTCGACGTGGTGCGCATGGTCGTCGTCGGGGCGCTCGTCCTGGCTGGGTCAGGCGTCGTATTCGGCGCGGTCGCGGCTGTCTGGACCGCGCAGTTCCTGGCCAGCCTGCTGTTCGAGATCGCACCCACGGATGTCACGACGCTGGCCGGCGTCGCCGTGCTGCTGCTGGTCGTGGGTGCGTCGGCGGCGTGGCTTCCGGCGCGACGCGCCGCCCGGGTGGATCCGCTCGTCGCGCTCCGTGCGGAGTGACCGAATCGACCACGAAACCGACGGAAGCCGTGAAGGTGCGAGTCATGCAGGGCCTTCGTTGCCAGCGGAGAGGAGCCTCGGAATGAGCAAGCCGCCGAACCTCGTACAGGGGACCCTGGATCTTCTGATTCTGAAGATCCTCGACCTGGAGCCGCGCAGCGGATGGGCTCTCAGCCAGCGCCTGAAGCAGGTCTCGAACGACGCGCTGCGGGTGAGCGACGGCTCGCTCTACCCGGCGTTGCACAAGCTGGAGCAACAGGGCTGGATCAGTGCGGAGTGGCGGAATACCGAGAACAACCGGCGGGCGAAGATCTACTCGCTGACGCCGCCCGGGCGCCGCTACCTCAGGCAGGAGGCCGCCAACTGGGAGCGGCTGTCGCAGGCCATCACCCACGTCGTGCGCCTGACCGAGGCGTGAAGGATGTTCTGGGAGCGCTGGCTGTACGCGTGGCGAGCCCGGGTGCGGGCGCTTCTCGACGGCGACCGGGCGGACCGCGAGCTCGATGACGAGCTGCAGCATCACGTCGCGCGGGATATCGAGGCCCGTTGCGCGCGGGGCGTTCCGCGCGCCGAAGCCCGCCGGCAGGCGCTGGCGGCGCTCGGCGGCCTGGCGTCGACCAGGGAACAGGTCCGTTCGTCGCGTTGCGGGGCGTCTCTGGAAGCGGGGCTCCGGGACGTCCGCCACGGTTTGCGGCTGCTGCGCCGGCATCCCGGCTTCACGTCGGCCGCGGTGCTGACCCTGACGCTGTCGATCGGGGCGACGACGGCCATCTTCTCCGTCGTCGACGCCGTGCTTCTCCAGCCGCCTTCCTTCTCCGATCCGGAGCGCGTCGTGACGCTCTGGCAGACCGATCCGGACGACGGGCATCGTCCAGTGCCGGTCGGTCCCGCGGATTTCCTGGACTGGCGGGATCGGGCCCGGAGTTTCGAACGCGTGGCGGCGATGGATCCCTGGTCGCTCGATTTCACCGGCGCGGGCGAGCCGGAGATCACCGGATGGCTCGTCACACAGGGATTCTTCGAGATGCTGGGCGTCAACGCCGCTCACGGCCGCATGTTCCTGCCGGAGGAGTACCTGGCGGGCAGCGGCGTGATCGTCCTGACGGACGGCCTGTGGCAGCGCCGCTTCGGGAGCGAGGCGGACATCATCGGGCGCTCGCTGGTGCTGGAAGGCGAGCCGTACACCGTGATCGGCGTGCTCGGTCCGGACTTCGAGCTGGGCCTCGAGCGCGGCCGGGAGGAACGCGACTTCTTCCTGCCGCTGACGTTCTCGGAGTACGAGAGATCGAGCCACGGTCCCGGCTGGTGGCGCGTGATGGGACGGCTGCGCTCGGAGGTGGCGCTCGCCGAAGCACAGGCGGAGATGGACGCCGTCGCGGCCCGGCTCGCCGAAGCGCACCCGCGCACGAACGCGAACGTCGGCGCTCGAGTGATCCCGCTGCAGGCGTGGCAGGTCGGCGGGGTGCGGCCGAGTCTGCTGCTGCTGCAGGGCGCGGTGCTGTTCGTCCTGCTGATAGCGTGCGTCAACGTCGCGAACCTGATGCTGGCCCGCTGCACGCGACGCGCTCCCGAGTTTGCGGTGCGGATGGCGGTCGGCGGCGGACGCGGCCGCCTGCTGCGGCAACTGTTGACCGAGAGCGCCGTGATTGCGGCCCTGGGCGGCGCCGGCGGCTTCGCCGTCGCCGCCGCCTCGCTCGAAGCGGTCACGGCGTTCATGCCGGCCGACGTGCCGCGTCTGGGGCAGGTGGCGGTGAATCCGCGGCTCCTCGGGTTCGCCATCGGCCTCGTCGGGTTGACGACCCTGGCGTGCGGAATGGCGCCCGCCCTGCACGTCGTCCGGCAGAACGTGCACGACCTGCTCCGCGGGCAGCGCACCGGCGCCAACGCGGTGCAGCAGCGGCTGCGCCGGGTGCTGGTGGCAACGGAAGTCGCCCTGGCGCTGGTGCTGCTCGTCGGCGCGGGCCTGCTCGTGCAGAGCTTCGTGCGCCTGGTGAACGTCGACCTGGGCTTTGCCCCGGCGAACACGATGGCGCTGCAGGTGTTTCACTATCGCAACGACGGGCTGGCAGCCACCGCCGACTTCTTCCGCGAGACCCTCGACGGCATCCGCACGCTGCCGGGTGTTGCCGGCGCGGGGGCGGTATCGGCCTTCCCGCTCGGATTGGCGGATCTGACGCGAGAGAGTCTGCTGCAGCTTCAGGACCGGGCGCCGTCTCCACGGGGAGAGGAGCCGTCGGCCGCCGTCTCCGCCGCGACGCCCGGGTACCTCGACGCGATGGGCATCCCTCTGCGGGCAGGCCGCTGGTTCGACGCGCGTGACGACGCAGAACAGCCGCCCGTGGTCGTCATCAACGAGACGTTGGCGCAGCATCACTGGCCGGATTCGGACGCGATCGGCCGGCGCGTGTCCCTGTCCGTCGCCTTCAGGGGACGGATCGACGCGGAGATCGTCGGTGTCGTCGGCGCAGTCCGACCCAGGGGTTACAGCACACCCCCGCGTCCGGAGCTGTTCGTTCCGCACGCGCAGGCCCCGGACGGCTCGATGACCTACGTCGTGCGGACAACCGCGGATCCGGCGGCCGGCGTCGCGGCGATCCAGGATGTCGTCTGGGACGCCGACCCGCTGCAGACCTTCTACAGCGTCGCCACCGTCGAGCAACTCCTGTCGGACACGCTGGCGGCGCGCCGGTTCACCACGACCCTGCTCACGCTGTTCGGCGTAGCGGCCCTCGTGCTGGCCACCCTCGGCATCTACGGTGTGATCGCGGTCGCCACGGCGCAACGGACCCGCGAAATCGGCCTGCGTCTGGCGCTGGGCGCCGAACCCCGCCACGTCGTGGGGATGGTCGTCCGCGGGGCGATCGGTCTGGCCGGCACCGGCGTCGCGATCGGCCTGGCGGCGTCCCTGCTCGTCTCGCGCTCCCTCGGCAGCCTGCTCGTCGACGTTGGCCCGTTCGATGTCGCGACGCTCGCCGGCGTGTCGGCGCTACTCCTGCTTGTGGCCGTCGGCGCCGCCTGGCTGCCCGCGCGGCGCGCCGCACACGTGGATCCGCTCGCCGCCCTGCGGAGGGGCTAGAAGATCCGGCGCCACGGTCTGAGCTGGCCCGGCGGGAGCTTACCAACTGAGCGGTCAGGGCGGTCCACAGCGGGTTCCGGCCGGGAACAGCTTCGAGGACATCTACCGCTCCACCATCGGCGCCAGCGCCGACAGCACGAAATCCAGCAGCGCCTCCGGGGCGAGGTCGCCGAGGGCAGGATGCTCGGCGACGACGCGCTCGTCGGTCAACACGCGCCGGCCCCGCGCGCAGGCCGTCCTGCCCATCAGCGCGGGCGGATCCCGGGTCGTGTCGAGCGCAATCTCGATGAAGTCCTCGCTGGCGCCGCCCGGCGACAGGCGCACCGCTCCCGCCGGCGTCTCCACGGCGAAGCGATAGCCCTCCGCCTTCAGCGCGGACGCCACGGTCCTGAAGAGCGGCGCCGCCGCCGCACGCAGAACCCGCTCGCCTTCCTCCTCGGCCGCCGCGACGTCGCGGCGGCGCCGGCGGGCCCGCGCCCGGGCGTCGTCGACGGTGCGCCGCACGCGGCGCCGAACTTCACCGGTTTCCATCTCTTTCGTCAACTCCGCGGTGCGGCCGCCTCGTATATGCGCACCAGCTCGATCAGCTTGTAGCCGCGGGTCTGGTAGGGCGGGATCACGCGCTGGGTGTGCAGATACTGGATCATCCCCTCGTCGGCGTAGTCGGGCTCGCCCAGATCCGGCTCCTCCGCCAGCGCCGACCCCAGTCCTTCCAGCGTCATCATCTGCTCCGGGATGGTGCGCCTTATGGGAATCACCCCCAACAGGCGGCGGCGCTCCTGCCGCTCGCGGGTGCGGAAGCGGACGTAGATCTCGTTGCTGATGAAGTTGTAGTCGACCTCCGCGCGGGTCGCATCGGCATCCTCGACCCGCAGGAAGACGATGTCGTCGCGCTCGCCGAGCCACGCCAGCAACTGCTCGGTGAAGTCTCCCTCGCCCGACCAGCGCTCCCGATCGATGTCCATCGCCTCTTCGTCGCGCTCAGTTGCGCGGCGCCACCAGCAGCTTCGCCGCCGCCCGCATGCCGATCATGACCGGCTGGTCGGACCCCACGCACACCTGCACGTGGTCGGCCGCCTCGTCACGCACCGCGACCCGGATCGACTGCCCCGGCGTCAGGCGGCGGCTCTCGAGGAATCGCAGGAACGCCGCGTCCTGATCGGTGACCCGCGACAGGACGACCGGCGTGTCCAGCGGACAGGTCAGCAGGCTCTCGTAGCGCGGCCTGGCGATGGCGCCGTCCGGGTCGGGAATCGGATCGCCGTGGGGATCGACCGCCGGCCTCCCCAGCATGGCGTCGATCCGTTCGATGAGACCATCGGACGCGGCATGCTCCAGCCGTTCCGCCTCGTCGTGCACCTCGGCCCAGCTCATGTCTAGCACCTTCACCAGGAACAGCTCGATCAGGCGATGGCGCCGCAACACCAGCGCGGCCAGCTTGCGGCCCGCCGCGGTCAGCCGCACGCCGGCGTACGGCTCGTAGCGGACCAGCCCGGAATCGGCCAGCGCCTTGACCATGGTGGTCGCGGTTCCCGGCACGACGTGCAGCGCGCTGGCGAGCTGCCCCATCTGGACGAGGGCCCCCTCGTCGCCACGCGCCATCTCGGCCTGGTAGATCGCCTTGAGGTAGTTCTCGACCGTGCTCGACGGCGGCATCGACGGCAGAAGCGTACCACGGCGGCGGCTCCCGGAAATCCACGTACGGGCTCCCGGGCCGCCTGAATCCGCGACCGCTACAGCGAATCGAGAAAGGCAACCAGGACCTCGCGGTCGGCCGGTGCGAGCCGCTCGAAGCCCTCCCGCGCCAGCGCCGCCTCGTTCGCGTGCCGGCGGACCGCGTCGACCGCCGTCGCCGCGCTGCCGTCGTGCAGCAGCGGGCGCCGATAGCGCAGTCCCCACAGCGGCGGCGTCCGGATCTCGCCCGGCTCGGCACCGGCCTGCCCGATACCGTCCCCCGTGCCGACATCGTGCAGCAGCAGATCCGAGAACAGGGGAACCGGCCGCCGGTCGAACAGGGGATTGGTGCTCCGTCCCGTCGTCAGGACGGGCACGTGGCACGCCGCGCAACCGATGGCCTCGAAGACCTGCCGTCCGGCGGCGGCCCGCGGCGTGATCGGCCCGCGCGGCGGGGGCGCCAACAGGCGCATGAACGACTCGAAGTTGTCGATGCCGCGCCGGCCGGTGGACGGCTCGACCACGTCCTCCGGGTCCGGCGTCTCATCGCAGAGGGCGAGCCGGCGCGCGGACAGGCGGAACGTCAGCTCGCCGGGGAACAGATCGTTGGTGATGCCCAATTCGTTCCGATAGGCGTCGGCGCCGAAGTCGAGCAGCGTGGCCCGCTGCGATTTCCAGCCGAAGCGGCCGACCCGCTGCGCTCCGGTCGCCAGGTCGGCGACCAGCGGGGCACGCCCGCTGACGCCGTCGCGATCGAGATCCTCCGGATCGGCGAGCGCCTCGATGGCCGCGTCGGGGATTGCCTCGATCAATCCCGCCCCGAAAAGCGGAATCGGCACCCGCTTGGCAATCACGTTCGCCTCGGGCGGAATGACCGACTGGCAGGCGTGCGTCGGGATGGAGAAGATCTGGAACAGCGAGCCGTAGCCCGGCTCGAGGTCCCGGTAGGTGCCGTCGGACTCCCGGATGCCGGCGCGGGTGGTGGTCATCGGGGCGATCCCGCCGATGGCCGGCACGTTGTGGCAGCCCGCGCAGCTCGTGTTGTTGTAGGCCGGCCCCAGCCCCTCCTCGGCGTCCTCGACCTCCAGGAAGTCGTCGAGGCCGAGCATGAACGCCTCCATCTCGACCGGAGTCAGCCCCGGAAGCGGATCGCCGGGCAGCGCCGGTTGCGGTACCGGGGGCTGCCCTCCAGCCGGAGCCGCTGCCCCCAGGACGACCGCCGGCGCCAGGGCCACGGCGGCCAGGACCTGCGCCCGACCCCTGGCCCGCGTCGTCCCCCGCGGCTCGGCCGCCCGGGGGGTCATCGCGCTCCGCCCGGCCGGCGGCCTCGCGCCTGGACCACGGGATCCTCGACGACGATCGCGCCCCGCATGAAGTTGTGTCCGGCGCCGCACAGGCGCGAGCACTCGAACTCGTACCGTCCGGCCTCGGCCGCCTCGAATACCACCACCGCCTCGCCCTGCCGCCGCTTGGGCACCAGCAGGTTCACGTTGCGGCCGACGATGCGGAACCCGTGCATGGTGTCGTCGCTGCGGATGCGCAGTTCCAGCACGACTCCGCGGTCCACGCGGATTTCGGACGGCGTGAAGCTGAACCGCTCGGCCAGGATGCGGACCACGCGGCGCTCGCCGCCCGCACCGGCCTCGACGCCGAGCGACAGCGCAGCGGCCACCAGCAGAACCGCAAGACGCAGGCCCCGCATCAGAACCACCACCCCAAGCCGACGTTGACGGAGTTCGGCGCCTCGATGACGGCGCTGCGGTTCCGCAGCACCGTGTAGTCCACCTTGACCGCGACGTCCGGGTCCGGAAACCAGGTGGCGCCGACGATCCAGGCGTCGCGGTCGAACGCGGGCAGCGCCTCGAACCCCGCCAGCATGCGGTACTGCGTGTCGAAGTTCTCGTAGCGCAGGAACAGGGCCACCTCGCGCGGCGCGGGCCGGGGCACGATGAAGTAAGACCCCTCCAGGTAGAAGCCCCGCATCTGCTCGGCGACGTTCGGGCCGACCCCGGTCAGCCGCTGCACGGCGCGGTTCAGCGCCCCCGTGCCGTCCAGCCGCGCGTGGGCGTAGAGTCCCTTCAGCGTGAGCTCGCCGAGCCGGGCGCGGCCGTCGGCCTCGACCAGGGTCAGGCTCGAGTCCAGGCGCGGAAACGCGAAGCCGGTGTCGCCGCTCCAGACGCTGGCGCCGAGCACGAGACCCGGCGTCCCCACGTACTCCACCCGCCCCGTACCCGCGACGTGGCTGCCGTTGGCCTCGGCGCCCTTCTGCCGCCCGTCGCGCAAGCCCTCCCCGGCGTCGAACCGCGACGCGTCGAGCGTCTCCATCGCGTAGGCCCGGTAGCGGAACCCGCCGCGCAGCTCCCCGTGCACGCCGGCGCCGGCCCCGAACCAGGTGGTCGGGATGATGAGGGTTTCGACGAACGGCCGCTCGACGCCGTGGAACACCGGCGGCTCGTGGCGCTCGTTGATGACCCCGACCGGCGCCAGCACCATCCCGGCCCGCAGGTTGAAGGGGCGGCTGATGAGGAAGTCGACGTAGGCCTGCTCCAGCTCCAGCTCGCCGCCGGTCTCGGGCGACACGACCGCATGCTCGAGCTCCAGCTCCGAGACGAAGCGGACCCGCTCCGAGAAGCTGTGCGTGAAGAGCAGCACGAAGCGGTGGAAGTCGAGCACCGGGTCGGCGTGCTGCGCGTCGTTGACGTGGAAGTCCATGTACCCGGAGATCGGGCCGGTCCGCGATGTCGCGGCGCCGCCGGCCGCGGCTGGTTCCTGCGCGGAAGCCGGCGGCCGTGCGGACGTTGGCGGCTGCCCGGAGGCGGTTGCCGCCCAGCCGGCCAGCAGCAGCGCCGACGCTGTTTTGCAAGTGAGAAATCCTGGTTTTGTGTTGTGCATGCTTTTTATTTTGATTATTCAAAATCGCCCTGCCGTTGTCAAGCAACCGGGGCCCCGCCGGACCCCAACCTCGTGCCGTGCCGGCAGCTCTCGAATCCGTTGACATGCTTTCAATAGGAATTCATGCTTTCAACCATGCGAATCGGCGAGCGGGGCCAGGTCACGATTCCCAAGGCCCTCAGGGACAAGTTCGGTCTCGAGCCTCGAGACGAAGTGACGTTCGTCCAATCGAGGGGCGAGCTCATATTGCGCAAGAAGCGCGCGACGGTCGATTCGGGCATTCGAAAGTGGGTGGGGCGCCTCGGGCGGATGCCGGAATCGGTCGACGAGTTCATCGACGACGTCCGTGGACCGTGATGCGCAGCGTCATCCCTTGACGCAGACGACCTGCTTGAGGGTGTGGACCACGTCCACCAGGTCGCTGGAGTTGGCCATCACCGTGTCGATGTCCTTGTAGGCGCCCGGTATCTCGTCGAGGACGCCGGCGTCCTTGCGGCACTCGACGCCGGCCGTCTGCCGTTCGAGGTCCGCCGCCGTGTAGGCGGCCTTCGCCTGCGAGCGGCTCATCCGCCGCCCCGCGCCGTGCGCGCAGGACTGCAGCGATTCCTCCGACCCGCGTCCGCGCACGATGTACGACCGCGCTCCCATGCTGCCCGGGATGATGCCGAGCTCGCCGCGCCCCGCCCGAATCGCCCCCTTGCGGGTCACGTATACCGCCTCGCCGAAGTGCTCCTCCTGCGCCACGTAGTTGTGGTGGCACTCCACCGCCGTCCCGTCCACGCGAAACGGCGGCAGCAGGCCGCGGAGTGCGGCGAGGATGCAGGCCATCATCAGGCGCCGGTTCTCCAGCGCGTAGCGCTGCGCCCACGTCACCGCGTCCACGTAGTCGGCGAAGTGCTCCGACCCTTCCTCCAGGTAGGCGAGGTCCTTCGCCGGCAGGCGGGCGAGGTGCCGCTCCATGTCGCGCTTCGCCAGTTGCGTGAAGTAGCGGCCGAGCACGTTGCCCACGCCGCGGCTGCCGGAGTGGAGCATCACCCAGACGCGATCGGCCTCGTCCAGGCACACCTCGATGAAGTGGTTGCCGCCGCCGAGGGTGCCGAGCTGCCGGGGCCACCTGGCGTGGACGTTCCGGACCATCTTCCCGATCCGCGCATGGCGTTCCAGAATCCGCTCCAGGCCCGGCCGTAGAGCCTGGACCAGGCCGGAATCGGCGACCGGCTCGGCGTGGGCGGCGAAGCCGACCGGGACCGCGTCCTCGATGGCCTCGCGGACCGGGCGCAGCGAGTCGGGCAGTCTCGACGCGTCGACGGTGAGCCGCGCCGCGCTCATCCCGCAGCCGATGTCGACGCCGACAGCGGCGGGAATCAGCGCCCGCCGGGTGGGGATGACCGATCCGACCGTCGCCCCGATGCCCACGTGCACGTCGGGCATGGCGGCCACGTGGCCGACCACGATCGGCAGCCGCGAGACCGCGGCGAGCTGCTCTATCGACGCCGGGTCGACGTCGTCGGTGAAGATCCGGACCGGAACCCCGCCCCGGTCGATGACCTGCCGTACCGGCATGGTCGCCTGCTCCCTCCTTCTATCGAACCTTTCATTCTGGCATGGAACGCGTCGACCGTGGGCGAAACCCGGCAAAACGCGCACGGCAGGCGACAGGCTCGCCGGCCTGCGCCGCAACGGGCGGCCCGGCCTCGGCAGCGCCCGCGTGGCGGTGAAACAGGGCCGCTCCGCGCGACGCGCTATGATGCCGAGATGGCCGATCACGGGTGGGTGGCCCGCCGCGCGGGGACGGCGACGGAAACCGCGGGGCGGACGGCGGACGCGACGCCAGGGGGCGCCGGGACCGCGGACTACGCCGCCCGCTTCCCCGGTTGCCGCCCCGTGCGACTGCTGACCGACCGGCTCCCCGACTTCGAGGACCGCCTCGAGTACTGGGACGCCCGGACCGAGACGGCGTGGGTGATGGCGGAGCCGACCGGCGGCATCCACGAGGGCACCTCGCGGCGGCTGATCCACCTGGCAGAGCGGATCGCGCTGGTGCGCGGCACGCCGATCGCCTCGTTCGGATCCGTCGACCTGCTCGTGCGGGACGCCCGCGGCGCCCCCGAGCGAATGATGCAGGCCGACGAGACCCTGTACCTGCACCCCGGCCGGGCGCGGCTCCCGGAAGGATCGCTGGTCATCGGCGAGCACGACCTGCCGGACGTGGTGCTGGAGGTGGACCACACGACGGACGTCCGTCCCGGCAAGCTGCCGCTCTACGAGTCCTGGGGATTCCCCGAGCTGTGGGTCGTGGTGCCGCCGGCCGGCGAGCGCCGCCGGCGCCCGGCGGGCGTGACCATTCACCGGCTGGTGCGCGGGCGGTATCGGTCGGCGGCGGCGAGCCGCGCCTTCCCCGGCTGGACGGCGGCGGAGATCCATGCGGCCCTGACCGAGCCGGCGACGACCACGCACACGTGGCGCGCGCTGGAGCGGGTCGGACGGACGCTGGGCGCGCGGGAGGGAACCGGCCCCGACGATACGCCGTTGCTGCGCTCGCTCGGCGAGCAGGCGCGCGCGGAGGGGCAGGCCGCGGGGCGCGCCGAGGAACTGGCCGAGATCGTGCGGAGCACGCTCCGCCTGCGTGGGATTCCGGTGTCGGACCGGTTTCCGGAAGCATCGGCCGCGCTCGTCGCCGTGCCGCGCGACGTGCTCATGGCCGCGGCGGTCGCCTGCACGGACGAGCAGGACTTCCGGCGCCGCGCCGGCTTGCCGGATTGACGCCGGAAGTCACGCCCGTGCGACGTCGGTGCGGGTGAAATCCTCGCCCTTGAACAGGAGCGGCTCCCCGGTCGTTTCCGCCAGCGCGTAGGCGAAGCAGTCGCCGAAGTTCAACGCCGCCCGATGATTGCCCTTGCCGAACCGCCGCCAGGCGCGGCGAGCGGCCTCGACGTGTTCCGGCGTGACCGGCGCCAACTCTATCTCCGCCTCATGCAGAAACAGATCGATGTCCTGTCCCGCGGACGGCCCACTCCCGGCCTCGACGACCATCGTCGTTTCCAGCAGCGCGACCGCCGACATGCGCCGGGGCCAAGCCTTCGCGATCGCCTGTTCGAAATGCGTCGCATCCGATTCGGCCAGCAGGATGGCCACGACCGCCGACGTGTCGATGATCACTTCGGCAGTCCCCGTTCGTCATAGAGCAACTCGCCATGATCGATCGAAGGTCCCGGCCCCATTCGGGCGGCGCAGCGTTGTCCGATGGCGTGAAGCTTCTCGGCCAGCTCATCCGCGTTGCGCAGGCGTTTCTCCCGCTCCAGACGGTCGCGCAACGCGACGGTGATCGCGCCGGTCATCGTTTCGCCGGTCAGCCGGGCGAGCTCGCCGGCGAGCCGACACGTCTCCTCGTTCTTGATGTTGAGGCTCATCGCAGTGTCCCCTGGTAGAATATCCAGCGTTCATTCTACCCTGCCGGTCGCCCGGGGCATCATTCACCCATCGCCTTGAGAACCACGATGTCCTCGTCTAGTCCCTGCCGGCAGAGCTCCAACCGAGGACTGCGGCTGACGTCGCCGACGGACACCGCCAGGTCGAGCGGGTAGAACGAAACCCCATCGACGAGCCCGCGCAACGGGTATTCCCCGCGCCCGCGGCTCACCAGGCCGGCCTCCACCAACCACGGGCCGACTCTATCGCCGGACACGACGACCTTCGCCGCGGGCGAGAAGACTCCCCGGTCACCGCTCTCCGCGAGAACGCCCCACTCGACGAACGACCGGACGACGCGTTGCACGGCGCGCGTCACCGTGCTCCGCTCGCCCCAGGACTCGGCCATACGACGCACGATCTGCGACAGGGCAGCCTCCCCCTGGAGAGCCAGCAGCCGGCCGGTCGTTGCCGCCACGTCACGGAAGAACGGGTAGGTCGCCAGACACATGCCCCAGTGCAGCGGAAGCCGGTCGCGTCCGGTTCGGCCGCGCAACAGCGCGAGCGCCTCGTCGCGAAGCGGCACGGCGGCGGCGGGCACGGCCGTCCAGACGTGCAGCAGCACGGTCATCGTCTTGCCCTGCGCGCTGTGAGGACCTTCGCCGGCCACCTGTCCGTCGAGCAGTCGTTCGAGCTGTCCGCGAACCTCCGGGACGGAGAGTCCCTGCATGGTCCACTCGGCCGTGGCGTCGAGCCAGCGCAAGCGGACTTTCCGGTCGAACCCGATGATGCGGCGCGTCGTACCGGACATCACTTCCGCTCGATCTCGACGAAGGGTACGACGACCTCCTCCAGGGTGATTCCGCCATGGGCCACCGGACGCTCCGACTCGCGAACGAATGCCCGGCGCGCCGGGGCCAGCAGCGCAAAGTAATCCTCGGGCAGTCCGGTCGTCGGCCATGCAATCGCATCCGGAAACCGGGTCGCGACCCGCGAGCGCAGACTCCGATCACGGTAGACGCGTGCACGCTGGCCTTTCAGCCCCGCGAGCGACCTCTCCCCCGGCGCCCCGAAACCCTGGGCTTCCACGTTGCCGTGGTCCGATGTCAGGAAGACGGCGAAACCTCGGTCGAGGAGCGTGTCGAGCAAACCCGCCAACGCTCCGCTCTCTGTCCACAGCTTGACCTGATTGTGCATCCCGGCGCTTCCGAGCGTCATGCCATGCATGATCCGATCCACGGCGTCGACCACCAGGCCCGCGGCACGGGCGCCGGGATGAGACACGAGCTCCTCCACGCGTCCGACGTCCGCGGGGTCGCGCAGGTTCTTTTCGTAGACGACCTCGACGGGGGAGAGGCTCTCGTCTCCCCAGAACCGCTTCCACGCGGACGGCTCGCGGTCCGTGCCGTCAATGCTGGTTGCGAAGTACAACGGTGGGCGGCCCGCGAAACAGGCCTGTCGAGACACCATGGTCAGCGTGGGGATCCAGGCGAACAGGCTCTCCTCCCGGAACCGCAACGCCGGCCGCTGTCGCGCGAGCGACTCGTGAACCACCACCCACTGGTCGAGCGCCAGCCCGTCCATCACGACGAGCGCGACCTTCCCGTCCCTGGATTCCTGCCGACGCCGCGCGAGCAACCGGGGAATCTGGTGGATCATCACCGGCGGCGACGGTGGCAGATTGTGCAACGTCTCGAAGCGCTGCCGGACCCACGCGGTAAACGCCTCGTCGATGCTATCGCGGATGCTGCGGTACCGTTCCAGAACGGTCCCGTCGAGCGTACCCGCGTCGGCGCCGAAGACGAGCGCGTTCACCTGCGCCCAGCGTGGTGCGAATGCGAGCCACGCCTGGTGTGACGCCGCGTCTTTCGGAATCATCTCCTCGATGGACTTCAGCAACCCGTCGAGCCGGCGCCTGCGATGCGCCCGCGGGTCGATCTCGATACCGGCCAGCGCCCACGAATCCGCCACTGCATGCCCGCCGGGATGCGGAATCGGCCGGAGGGCACCTTCCAGGAACAGGTTGTCGATGTAGACCCGCACGTCGGGATGTTCGAACGGGAGCTTGGCCGGGCCGCGGAACGCAAGTCCGTACCGCTCCGTCGATTCATGCACCGCGACCGCTGCTCCGGAGGTCTGCCGATCGAGAAAGACTGGCCAGCGCTCCTGCAAAAACGCGAAGAACGCCTCGCGATCCGGAACGATCTGCGCTAACGGCCACCGGTCGAACACGGGATCCTTGCGAAGCTCCCGAATGACGTGCCGTTCCAGGGTCGGCGGCAGGCGGAGTCTGCGGTAGTGGCGCTGCAACAAGAAGCGCAGCAGATCCGACGTCAGCCTGATTGTCTCGGGCGCGAACCGGAACAGGTACCGAAGGACGAACGCCTCGGTCTGCGCCTCGCCGAGGGACCGTGCCGGCGGTTCCTGTGCCTGGACCGCGTACAGCCCATCGAGATCGCTCCGGTCCAACGCGCCGACCACCGAACGGCTCAGCTTCGGGAACAGGTCCCCGAGTTGTAAAGAGAGTTGGCGGCCCGCCTGCCGCACGTCGTACGGAACCTCACGCAGGCCCGATTCTTCGTCGCTGACCACGACGACAAGGTCCGCCAGATCGCCGCGGTCCCGGTGCGATCTGTAGCGGGACTCGTAGAAAAAACGGAAAGCGATGCGGTCCTCGAAGGAGACAACCTCGAAACCGCGCGCCTGCAGCGCGCCGAGAATGGCCTCCTCCGCCAGAAGCCCATCAGGATCCGCCACGACCGTGAGGCGCTCGACGCCCGGCGTGAATTCCCCCAGGACCTGATCGCGCCAGTCAGCCACCGGCGCCCCTTCCCTCGACATGCACCAGCAGGAGTGGAACGAGCTCCGGGCTGGTCTCGGCGGCGCGGTCGAGTCGGTCCCGCCGGGATCGTTGCTCCGCCTCGAGCTGTGTCAGGCGATGATCGCGCACCGCCGGCAACCCGATTCGCTCGATGATCGAGCGCCGAGCCGCAAACGCGTGGTCTCTCTTCTCGCGCTCAGCGGCGAGCCGGACTTGGTGCGCCCGAACCAGATCCTCGTACATCGGTCGACCGTGCCCGTGCGCCGATTCCTGGACACGGTCGAAGGCCTCGGCCGCCGCGTCGCCTTCGACATGTTCACGGACAGACGGCTGGTCGGCCAGCATCCGATCCCACACGAATCGGGCTGTCGGGGCCAGAACACGACCGTCTTCATGCCTGAAGAGCGGCATGACGCGGTGCCGACTCCCTTCCGGTGCATGTAGTGTGATCCGCCACAGCGACCAGAATCCCCGGACCTCCGACGGCAACTCCTTCAGCGCGAGACGCGGAATCGGTTGCCCGGGAGTGAACGGCGGGATCCGCGTCGCCAGCCCGCGGAGGCGCGGCTCCTGCAGCGTGAGATGTCGCGCGCGGGGTGATCGTTCCGCGTCCGCGACCGAGAACACGACGGCCCCCTCACGCTTCCCGTCGGGCCAGGTCAGGTTCCAGTCAAGATCGTTCCGTTCCGCCGCGCCGCCGTGCGCCTGCACGTAGCTGACGGTCATCCGTTCCACCCAATGCGGCAGCGGGTGGGTCGCCAGATTCCGCGCCTCGCCGGGATCGACGTCCTCGGCCTTCCCGAGAATGGCCACGTTGTCGCGGACCGCCCGCCCCTGCTCCCTGACCGTTTCCACCGCCGCGTCGACCCCGGCATGGAGCGCCTCGGGCCGGAGGATCGCTTCGACGTACAGGTTGTCGAAGAGCTGCCCGGCCAACGCCGAATCCAGGATGTCACCGGTCTTGTCGACGCCGAACTCCTGGAGGATGACGGCCAGCTTCCCTTCCAGAACCTCGCGCACGCGGTGCTCGACCGTGTCCTGGATCGCGAAGTTGACCGCGCGTACGGCGTGCGCCTGGCCGATGCGGTCCACCCGTCCGATGCGCTGCTCGAGCTTCATCGGGTTCCACGGGATGTCGTAGTTGACCACCACGTGGCAGAACTGCAGGTTCAACCCCTCGCCGCCCGCGTCCGTTGAGACCAGGATCCGAGCGTTGCCGGCGAATGATTGCTGCGCGTTCTCCCGCTCTTCCATCCCCAACGATCCGTTGAGGCAGACGACCGAGAAGCCCCGGTCGGTAAGAAACTCCCGCAGCATCTCCTGCGTGGGCACGAACTCGGTGAAGACGAGCACTTTCAGATCCGGATCCGATTCTTCCTGTTGCAGGCGGTAGATCCAGTCCAGCAAGGCTTCCGCTTTCGCATCCGGCCCCACCGCCTCAGTGCTCCGGGCCGCGTCGAGCAGCAGCTTGACCTCGGCGCGTTCGTCTTCGAGTGCTGCCAACCGGGTCGTGAGCAGGGTGTCCATCTGCTCCTGGCCGTCGAGGTCCGTCCATTCCTCGTCGGACAGCTCGGGAAACAGCAGTAGCTGTTCGTCCGGCTCCTGCAGCACCTCGAGCCGACGCTCCAACGTGGTTCGGATGGCGCGCGTCGACGATGTGACCAGACGCTGCATCAGGATCATCAGAAAGCCGACATGGCTCTTCTTCTCGCACAGGGCCTGGTTGTAGCCGGCGCGCACGTACTCGGTAACCGCCTCGTACAGGGCTCGCTGGCGGACGTGCCGGGCCTCCCAGGCAATCGGCTCGAGTCGCGTGCTGCGCGGCTTGAACAGTGGACATCCATCCGTATCCACGGCATGACGCTTCTCCGTCCGAATCACGAAGGGGCGCACCCGCTCACGCGAAATGCTCGCGGGATCCGGGAAGGCGTCGTCGTCGACCAGCGACATCAGCCGGTGGAAGGCGTCCGTCTTCCCCTGGTGCGGCGTCGCCGACAGCAGCAACAGATACGGCGCCGCGTGCGCCAGCCCCCGGCCGAGCTGGTACCGCGCGACCTGATCCGTGCTGCCGCCGAGCCTGTGCGCCTCGTCGATGACAATCAGATCCCAGCCGGCCGCTGTCAGGCCCTCGAAACGATCGCCGTTGTACTCCGCCACTCGCTCGCGCGACCATCCGCGCCTGACATCCAGCGGCTTGACCGAATCGATGGAGCAGACAACCTGATCCCACGTTCGCCAGACGTTGTCGGTCGGCGCGATGCGTCGGTACGCCTGAAAGTCACTCGGGCTGAAGAGCCTGAATTCCTCGTCGAAGTGCGTCCGCATCTCCGCGATCCACTGTGTCACGAGCCCCTTCGGCGCCACGACCAGTGTCCGGCGCACCATGCCGCGCAGCTTCAGCTCGCGCATGATGAGCCCCGCCTCGATCGTCTTGCCCAGGCCGACCTCGTCCGCCAGCAGGTAGCGGACGCGATCACCGGCCGCCGCTCGTTGCAGGGCGCGAACCTGATGTGGCAACGGCCTGACCGGCGCCTCGATGGGCGCCAACAGCGAATCCCCGGTCAGCGCGTCCGAAACCCGCGCGGCCGCAACGACGTACGACAGCCAAACCGAACTGCCCTGCGCGCTCCCTCCGACCGAGCGAAGCCGATTCGTCTTCACCCGGACGACTGCATCCCTCGCTGGAATCCACATGCGACAGATCGAGTCGCCCCACAACGTCTGTGTTTCGACCACCCGACCAATCTGCTCGTGGTCGACGCTCCACGCCCAGTCACCCGAACGGAACACCTGCCCGCGATTCGATTCCCCGATTCGCACCGGGTCGTCCATCGCTTCAGTTGTCATCGTCCGTGCCGGCCGTAGGCTCCTCGCCAGGCTGCCCAGGCCGCGGTGGCTCCGGATCAAGTCCTTGCCAAGATCGAGCGATCTCTTTCCAGTTGATGTCGCGCTGTTCTGCTCCGGTCCAGACGTCCCAGAACGCCGGATCCGGTGAATGTGGTCGAAATTCCGCTGCAATCTCCTCCACCTCGACCAGGATCGGAGCCGGCGCCGCCCAGCCGAGCAGTATCGCCCGCCGGGTCGGAAGGCTCGGAAGTTCCCGCAGGAGAGGACCGAGACCATCCGGGACAAGGCGTTTCACCAACTCCTGGTCGCGGTCATTGACAAGCCGGTGTAGCAGAAACGTGTTGCACTGGGAAAGTACGGTCGGTGAAACCTCCGATGGACGCTGCGACGCCAGAACCAGGCCAAGGCCGAACTTCCGGCCCTCACGCGCGATCTTCTCGAAAACCCTGGCGCAGGCCTTGCCGGCGGCCGACGCCGTCTCACCCGTCAACTCCCGGTGCACAAACGTGTGCGCCTCCTCAAGCACCAGCGTGGTGGGAAGCTCCTGACCCCCATCACGCCGATAACGCTGGACCGCCTCGAAGACCATGCGACCGAGAACGCTGACGACGATGTGGACCACTTCGGATGGCACGAGAGACAGGTCGATCACAGCTATCGGGCCGTTCTTCGCTTGATCCTCTCCGACATAGCTTGTGAGCCAGTCCTCCAGCGTGATCGGCACAGTTTCGTCCGGTCGCAAGACGGACGCCAAGCGGCCCTGCGCAAGAAGACCCCGAATCCGAAGGCTCAACGTGTCCACGAACTGCGCGACGTCGCGGCCGGACTGGCCAGCCGCAAGGGCATCCACATAACCGGGCAGTTCGTCCACCGAGAATAGCCGCGGTGTGTCCTCATCCACGACTCCACCATCATCTGGCAGACCCAATGCCGCCGCCACTTCTTGCAGCCGCTGGATTACCGTCTCGAGCTCCGCCTCGGCAAAGTCGTTGTGCCAGTGCCCACCGTCTCGCTGCCCCGACCGAGCACCCTCTTCCACGTTCTGCGCTGCCGCAGCCGCCTCCTGCAACATTGTCCGCAGATTCTCCGTACAGCCCGGGTCTCCGACAAGGTCCTCAAAGTCCTTGTGGACATTCAGAAGAACGCCGGCTACGTCCTCCCGCTTGCCACGTCCCTGGTAATCACCGCTCTGAATAATCACGTTCAGTCGATTTCGATATCGTTTCGCTCGACCTCCTGCCTTCGTCTCGAACGCATCCGGCGGTCCGAGGCCAGATCGCGCTCGCCGCAGTGCATCGAAGAGCACCGGCCGCTGCACACCCGGCGCTGCCCCAGAGAAAGCAGCCCACTCGGCTCCGTTCCATAACCAGGCTGGTACCTGGAGCGGCTTGCCTTCGGCTCCCGGCTCCACACGAAACAACCGCACATCGAAATCGCCGAAGGCCCGAGCGTACTCCCCGTTCGGATCGAGCACGATGAAGCGGGCATTCGGCACCGGGTTGGGCGCCTCGCCGCCCCCAACAGTCTCTTCCCCCCGCGCTCTCCGGGCCGCATCCAGCGACCAGCGGATGAGACCCGCCACCGAGCAAGACTTCCCCGCACCCGTGTTTCCGAGAACCGCCAGATGTCTCCCGAACAGTTTGTCCGGATCCACGTGTACCGGCGCGCGCCCGGCGGTCGGGCAGCGTCCAATCAGGATTCGTTGGGACGCCCGAGCTTCTCCCTCGACGATCGCGCTGAGCTGTTCGGCCCCGGGAAGAAGAACGGGATCGCCTACCGACGGAAACACATCCACGCCGCGTCGCACCTCGAAGGAGTAGCCATCACCCTCGGACCGAACCTTCAGGGTCCCGAGCGGCGTCAAGCTCATCACCCGCGCCGGAAACGGCAAGTCGACGAGGCCGAAGTCCTTCTGCATCCCCTTGCGCATCGGAAAGGGAAACCGTTGAATGCGTACGGACGAAATCACACAGGCCGTGGCGCCGCCCTCGTTCGGAATGAGCACGTAGTTGTTGATGCGAGGAAACCCTGTCGGTCTACCCGTGTTCAACGCCGTCGCCTGCGGAGCGTCGACATCGAGCAGCACCGTGATCCGATCCGCGGACACCTCCTCGACCGTGCCCACGACCCGGTCTCCGATACTCTGCACGACTGACGTCATGGTTCATCTGTCCCGTCTTCACTCCCCTCGTTCGTTCGAACGGGATCCTCGGCCCTTGGACGTGCTCGCCGTCTCAGCAGATCCATCATGCGCCAAGTCGCGCGATCGATGGCCGGCTTGGGGAGATAGTTCTCGACCAGTGTGGTCAGATCGCCAAAGTGCGGGCCGACGAGCAACGTGATCTGTACGTCCCTGGCGACCCGTTCACAGAAAGTGCGCAGTCGTCCGGCAGCGTCATCGTAGGATATGATCACCAGGTGCGTGGACGGAATGGTGAGCATGTCTGACAGCACCCGATTGACATGATCGTCCCCGAAACCGTATCCATAAGTTACAACTACCGAGTTCGGACGGCACGTTGCCGCGGCAAA
The DNA here is from genome assembly GCA_965204175.1 of Vicinamibacterales bacterium. Classification (GTDB taxonomy): domain Bacteria; phylum Acidobacteriota; class Vicinamibacteria; order Vicinamibacterales; family UBA8438; genus WTFV01. The sequence continues at coordinate 6,557,122 of OZ241978.1, read as the reverse complement.
GTCTCGAAAAAGGTCGGCGTACGGGTACTCCAGGGTTTCAACATCCTTGGCGGCGTTCGGATACACGAGCACTCCTGCCCCGGGACATTTGCAGACCTCGGGGTGGCTTTCCGCGGCGCCGAATGGAAGCGCGCATCGCTGGACTTCCGCTTGTCCGGAAGGCCCCGTTCGGGCACGCCAATCCAGGGACCCATGAAGCTTGGTGAGTCGCACGACCCCTTCGAGATAGCGGGGTTCTCCGCGGATTCCCGGCGGATTGTAGTGCAGATCGACGCCCAGGCGGGACGAACGGAAGACCGGACTGAGATTGCCGAGGAACCGATCGATCACACGCAGGCCGAGCAGGTCACATCCATGCTCGACCACTCTATCGTAGTTGGTCGTGAAGATGTGCAGCCGCTCTCGGCTCGCGGTACGGCTTGCGAAGGGCAGAAGGAACCCGCCGAGCAACCGGCGGACACTGTCCGCCTTCTTCGAGTCGTCAACATCGGTGAGCGCCTGATTGATGCCGCGTTCGGTATCGAGAATCTGCTTGAGAAAGGAGACGATGGCGTCGTTTAGCGCGCCCTCCCATTCGTCGAGCTTTGCCGACACGCCGTCGGGAATCGCTCCTGCGTCTTCGCTGGCTTCCTGTTCGGCGAGGATCTGAAGACCTCCGATCAACTCACGGATGGCACGAATCTGATCCTCGATGTTCGGATCGCCTCGACCGAGACGCGCCGCGCTTTTCGCGGCGGCGATGCGGACCGCGGAAGCGTAAGTCTGCTGCAGGTCCTTCACCGCCATGTCGACGGTCGGCGCCCCGGCCTCCATTGCCAGCGCGGTCGTCAAGCCGCTACCGATCAACAAGTTCAGGTGCTCGGCCTGAAGCAGAGCCGACAACCAGGGCTCAACGTGATCCTTGTGGTCGTCGGGCTTCGGGTCCGATCCGCTCAGGGTCAGGGCATGAGCTCCCGACCGAATCACATGCGTTGGCCACTTGGTCTCGGCCTGCGCTTCATGTTTTGTCACGCATCCTCTCCGCTGCGCGTAAGCGCCTGGTCGTACCACATCAGCAGCTTCGGATCCTCCTGCAGCACGTTCTCCGGAACCTTGCGGGCGACCTCTACGATCGTGGCGTAGTCCCGTGCCTGCCATGCCCTTCGGAAACCGGCACGAATCGCTTCCAGGCGGAACAGCTTCAGGCGTCTTTGAGTGGAGTGCCGGTACTCGTCGAACTCCCGGAGCAGGCCCCGGGTCCGCAGCTCGTCCAGGTCACCGGCCTTGCGTGTATCCGGGACGTACCAGCGATCCCTGGCCTTGGCGCGGAGGATGAAGGCGTCCTTCGGCAGGTTGCGCAGCTCCTTGAAGTTGCCGGACAGGTAGGCGTGGATCTGGCTCGGAACCTCGCCCCTGCCATCGTAGCAGAGAAAGTTCTGCTTCAGGAATTCCGACAGCTCGATCATCTTCTCGTGCTTCTGCCACCCGCCGAGCTCGCGGATGAAGTGCGGATGAATCTCCTGGAAGGTCTGGGGCTTCTTCGTGAGCTGCTGCCGCAGCCACTGGATAGCGGATTCCTCGTCCTTGACGAATAGTTCGAGTTGAATGAGCTCCCGGGCCCCCAGTCGCTTGGTGTCGTACTCGGCGACCTGCTCGGGCAGGAAGAACATGGCGTCCCGCTCCGGGAAGCGCCGCGCGAGGCCGTCCTGGAACTCGGTCGCGGAGAGGGGAACCGTGACCCCGCGTTGCACGTGGAAGGCCACCATGCGGTCGAACAGGAGGTAGCCCTGGCGCTCCGCGATCACCTCGGCGCTCCCATCCCTGGCGACGAACACGGGAAGCTGCCGCATGTGGGTGCGAACGAAATCCCACGCACCGTCCTCCGTCCCGGCCTTTAGCCGGAAACGGTCCTCCAATCCGCCGTTCGGCTTGTAGGCGGATATCACCAGGTCCTGCTTGACGGCAGTGCTCGTAACCTGCCGGTACGAGCCCTGCTGCTTGTCGAGGGTGCGGACGTCGGCGACCACGAAGCCGGCAGCCAGCATGGCCTCCTGGATGGCGTTCCAGACGGCGCTCTTGGAGTTGTGGAAGACGACCGTGATCCACCGACCGGGCTTCAGGACGCGGCAGTACGCCTGGAAGCACCGCTGCATCAGGCGCTGATAGTCGGCAATTCCCTTGCCCTTTGGCCGGTCGACGATGGCCTCTGTCTCACTGCACGTGCGGATGCCGTGGCAGGATTCGACGAGGTAGTTGAGATCGGCATAGAAGATGTTCTCGCCAAAAGGCGGGTCAGTGAACACGTAGTCGATGGAGTTGTCTGGTAGATCTCCGCCGCTACAGTCGCCGGTCGATACCGTTGCAGAATGGAACCGCGAATGCTCGGACTTGAAGACCTTCGCGAGGCGATTCAATTTGCCGTTGAGGATGTACCATGGCGAACATTCGGAATGTTGAGATGGTACGTAATAGACTCCCTTAAACCACTGTTGGTTCTGGGAGTATCCAGTTGGCCTGTACGCATTGAGGACGGTCAGATTCCAAATTGCCTGTTCAACAAGAAAAAGCAGGCTGTTCCTCAATGGAGGCGCGTCACACGCTTCGGCACGCCGCCACATCGCCGCCAGCGCATGCGCCGACCGCGACAGGAACAGGTGGTGCACGTGTGTGAACCCCTTCGGCGCAAGACGAGAACCGTGGTACATCTCGTCGATGGGAAAGGGATTGGTCGGGATTTCCGACGGCAACGGGAGCCCGGCGACGCTCTCCAGGACATGCAGGTCGGCGGCGTCTGGTTCCTTTTCGTACCTTGCATCGCCCACGTTGTAGTCGATCAGGACGGGTCGCAAACGAATGCGTTTCCAGGGCTGGCCCGATGCCGGATCGACGAGCGTCTCAAACAACCGCACGAGGTTGTCCTTGGTCAGGGTCGCCGCGCAGTGCGGACAGGGAAAAGAAGACCGCGTACGGCGGGTGGCCTTGTCCAGGGCCTCGTCCAGAAACACTACCTCGCCCGCGCAGTCCGGACAGGAAAAGACCTCGCTCCACACGGTGTAGTTGATCCGCCCCGTGGTCTGTCCGTCCGTGTGGAGCGTCTCGTACATCCAGCCGATCTCGGCGTCGACCTCCCGCAGCAGTTGGGCCGACGCCTCGCGGAACGCGGAGACGTCGAAGGGAAGGTTGTAGTTGGCGGCAATGAAAGTAGCCGCCGGCGACAGGTCACCCAGAATTACCCGTCGGGCGCCCCACTCGGGTGGGTTTCGTCCCTCGGCCTTCCATTTCTGTTCGAGCGCTTGGCGGTAGGTGCGCGGCGCCGTGCCGCACCATTGCGCTGCGACGCCGGTCATGCCCGAGCCGCAGAATCCGTCGAAGACGAGGTCGCCCGGTTGGGTGTAGTGGAGAATCGACGGCACAATCGCCAGGTGCGGCACCTTCGTGTGGTAGCCGTGCGCCCGGTAGAGGGAATCGGTCTTCCCGACGCTGACGTCGACGGCGAACGGCTCGCGATGATACGGCTCGTCGGGGTCGTAGGACCGGCCGTGGTGCTCGACGAACTGGTTCACGAACGGATTGGGACAGGCCGTGTAGTACGGCGGATCGGACAGCCGCAGGATGTCCTCGTCCTCGCCCGCGGGAAAATCGGGCCGTCGCCGGAGTTCCGGCAGCTTCTCCTTCAAGCGCTCGAGGAAGTACTCCCGGCGTGCTTCGTCCGATTCGAAGGTCATCCCGAGGCACTCTACCCGTCCCGAGTCGCGCGCCGCGGACTCGCGGAACAGCTTGGGGCCGGGGTCACTCTTCACCGCCACGTTCATCCTCCTGGCCCTTGCGCATGCGAGCGGCCCGCAAGGCGACGCCGGCCTCGGTCAGGACGTATCGCTGGTTCACCGCCCGCGGGTTGTCGGGATTGGTCATGGTGACGATGCCGCCCTCCACGAGCGGCATCAGGTGCGTGCGACGGAAGTGGGTCCGGTGCTTCACGCCGGCACGCTCCATCAACTCGGGCAGGCTCCGTGGCACATCGCAGGCGGCGACGATTCGTTGCTGCTGCTCGGTAAGCTCGCGAATAACATGGTCAGTGACCATGTTCCGCTCAGGCACACGGTCGACATGGTCAGTGACCATGTTCCCTTGACTGACCATGTTCTGCTCAGAGCCACCACCGACATGGTCAGTGACCAAGCCGCGCGCCCCCTCGCCGACTTGGTCACTCACGGACTGACCAAGTCTCGAGGCGCCCAAGCTATCCCGAAGGCGTTCCGGCAGGCCGTACCGAGTGCCCTCAACCAGTGTCCGCAACAGGTCATCGACGACGAGCGCATTCAGCACCGCCCGGGCCTCCGGCTCCGTCCGCCCGGTGACCGCCTTGGCATCGGTCAGCGAAACCTGCCCGTTTCGGCAGGCCAGCGCGAAGACTCGCTCCTGTCTGTCGTCGAGCCGCACGCCGAGTCGCGCCTGCAACTGCCGCTGTTCGTCGCTGAGCAACTCCTGGCGCAGGAGGCGAAGCTCGAACGCCTTTCTTGCCTTGTCGTTCTCGATGACCGGCGGCACGTGCCCGAGACTCTGCCAGTTCGCGAAGATGGCCCGCATGCCGGTGCCGGCCTGCTCGCTCAGCCCGATCCGACGGAACGCGGTGACGATCGCCGGGTTCCGCAGATGCTTGGCCGACGGGTCGAGCAACTCATCAGTGGTCGCAAAGGCGTCGCCGGGGTTCCAGAACACGGTCCGATCACGGAAGGACCGAATGAAAGCGGTCCGGTTGCGGTCGCCGTAGTCCTGGTGGATGAGCAGGTTGATGGCCGCTTCCCTGAACGAGGTGTACTCGGGCGGATCGTCGTTCCTTCGGAGCGTCGCCGCGTCCAGCCGGAAGGGATGATCCGCGTGGCGCATGTACCGTTCCAGCACCGTGAGCCACGCCTGGACGAGATTCTCCTCCACCAGCACCCGGTCGCTCCAGCGCTGGTCGATAGTCCAGGAATCGGCGAGGGCGTTGATGAACTGATAGTCGACGATCGGACGACCGAGCGCCTGTCGGACGTGCCGCGCGCGGCCGAGAAGAAGCACCGCCGCGCGGGTCGGCGCCAGCCGGTTTCCCCGTCCGACGACGAATCCCCACTCGATCAGGAACTCGCGGTCGGAAACCTCCTGGCTTTTGCCGGGGTTTCGTTCGTCGAACACGCGCCGAAACCAGTGCACGGAAGCCGGGTCGAAGAATTCGTCGACATCGAGGCCGTCGACAGGCTGCTCGTCGAACCGATCCGTGGACGCGTCACGGAGAAACCGCTCGATTTCGTCGACCGTGCAACGTTCATCGCACCCGCCGCGCCGAATGAAAGATCTCCGAATGTCGCCGTCGAGATAGATGGGCTTCTCGCCGCCGGGAGACTCGGGAACGTAGAACACCAGCAGCGTCTTGCCGTCGGTTTCGAGCATGTCCTCCCGCACGGCGATCCTGCGGTTGATCTTCCCGCCGGACCGCAGCGTGCTCAGAAACTCCCCCTGGACCCTGTCCACCTCGATGACGCCGGCGATCTCGAAGACGCCGCCGTCGTCGCGAACGCCGAACACGAGCCAGCCGCCCGCCGTGTTGGCGAACGCCGAAACCGTCTCGTACGCGGACTTCGGCGCCCGGTTACGAGCCTCCTTGAACTCGATGTCCGACCACTCGTATTTCCCGAGACGGTTGATGATCTCGTTGCGGTTCATCGCTAATCCGGCGCGACCCGCGACAGGTCCGCCGACACTTGCGGTCTGCGTGACCAACTTACTCGATCACGATCCGCACCTTCGCCTCGTCCATTCCCTTCGCCCTTTCGTCGACGTAGCCGCCGAAGCGCTTCTTCAGCTCGCTCGGCGTTGCCGGCGACCCGCTCGGGAAGAGCGCGCGGCAGAGTTCCTCGGCGGTGACCACCACCTTCGAGAGGCCGGACAGTACCTGCGTGACCGCGTCGATAAAGTCGCGATTCGCGGCGTCGGGAAGCGTGCCGGACACGATGAACGCCTGGACCACGTCACGCTGATCGGGTCCGAGCAGCTCCAACTGGTCGCGGGTGGTCGGATCCTCCAGGTTGTTCAACAGGATGCCGGTCCAGGTCGAGATCAGGGCGTCCAGCTCGCCGTCCAACCCGGCGAGCACGTTGCCGGCCGGGGCCTGGACAGGCTCGGCTGACGGCCGGAACGCGCAGTGAGGGCACTCGGCAGCCGCGTCCAGTTCCTGCTCTGTCAACGCGAAACAACTCTTGAGCGCAGCCAGACGGTGCTGGAAGTCAGTCAGTTGCTGCCTGGGCATCAGGTTGATCGTCGCCAGATTCTGCACTTGTAGCAGGCGCTCATCCTGGAGAAGCCGGCCCTTGCGCCTGTCGTCATCGATCCCGAGCCTGGCCCGCGCGTGAAGAGCCAGGTACGCTTCGATGTACGCGCGCTTCAGGTCGTCGAGCTTCCTCTGTGCCTGTTGCCGGAAGCCTGTGGCCGAGCGCTGCGCCGGATCGAGGAACTGCGCGACGAGGTCCTCACGCACGTCCTTCAGCATCCCCACCCACTTGTGGTCCGGAGGAAGCGCCGCCTCTGCCGCGGGAAAATACGATGCGGCATTCGCGAAGTCCCCGACCAGCGCGTGCATGGCCTCGACTTCTCCGAGGGCATCCAGGCCGACTCGCTGCGCCTCTACCTCCTGACGACCGTAAGGGAAGTTCTTGAGCGTGCCGGGCGACGTGAAGGCTTGAAGCGATTCGAGGAAGTCCTTGGCCGCGTCCAGCTTCCCGCGCAGGTCGTCGGTGGCATAGTCGTCGAGAAGCCCTCGGCCCCAGAACTGAAAGCCGGCCTGCAGCGCCTGCCGTGCGATCGCCAACCGCTTCACCCGCGCATCGATGGCTTTCTGCAACTCCTGGACCGGCTGCTCCTTGCCCTGCGCCACAAGTTGCGCCATGCCCGGTGTCAGCTCCAGCAGCTCGAAGAGCGCCGTCAGCGCGGGAATGTTCCACGATTTCGGACGTTCGACGTGCTTGAGGCCGACGAGGTCGGTCAGCGGCGTGGCGGGAAGCGCCGCGACGTCGGTCGCGTCGAACTTCCGGCCGGGAATGGCGAGCACGAGGTCGCCGGAGTAGACGAGGCTCGCCAGCACGACGACCACCCAGTCCGGCTCCAGGCGATACGTGCCCAGCGCCATGTACTCGACGTCGTGAACCGTGTGGATCAACTCGCCCCGGTTGAGCACCTGCCCCTCGCCCTTGTTGCCCAGCAGCTCGACGACATGCTCTGCGTAGCGTGAGCGACTCGGGTCGAGCCGGTCGCCGTCGAGCAGCTCCAGCGCGTCGAGGACCTTGGCGCCCTGCTGCGTCTTGCGCGGGCCGGCGATCCAGCGCAGCGCGTCCTGCACCGCCTGCGGACGACTCTCACGGGTCCAATAGGCGGGGAACGTCGGGTACCCCGGCGCTTCGTCCTCAAAACGGGCGGCCAGCGCCGCGGAGCCGACGGCATTCACGACGTCCAGGACGTTGACCTGCGCCCCCTCGGTCGCCGGCTTGCCCTTCAGCCACCCGATGAGCGGCTTCGTCCGTCCCTGGTGCGTCACCTCGACCGCGGTGGTCATGTGCTCCCGGAGCCACCTCCCCAACTCGTGCTGGTAGCCGGACGCCTTCGTCTCGTAGACCTTCTTCGCTTGGCCGGACGCGCGGGAGGCCAGATCGAGCGCCGCGGCGCATCCCTTGAGAGCCTGATGGAAGGCGTCGTCGCGCCCCGTGAGCCGAAAGAACACCTCGTCCGCCTTCTTCTCGTCCCGGAAGCGTGGCGGGTCGTAGGGCTGGATGAAGTAGAGGTAGAAGTCGCGCGGCGGCACGGCCGTCGACCGCTCGTTCGGCGCGCCGAAGAAGAGGTAGCCCAGCCGGGAGGCGTGGCGCTCCCGCCACTCCAGCTCGTGCGCCCAGATCTGGAAGCCGGTCACGTAGGTCGCGTCTGTGCACTCCAGGACGGTCGCGAGCGCCTGATAGTAGTAGCGATCGAGCTGCGCGTCGTCGAGCGATTCCGCGCGCTTCTCGATTTGCGCGTCGTAGTCGTCCGTCTTCTGGAGATCGAGATAGTACTGGCGGTTGTCCGCATTGGACGAAATGAACTGCCCGCTCACGGTCCTGTGGATTTCGCGCAGGACGGTCTCGACCTGCGAGAGCAGGTCGTCGGCCGGCTCGCCGCCCAGCTCTTCGATGCCCGGCTGGTAGAGGCACAGCGTGTCGCGGAGCTCGTCCGGCGTGGCCCCGAGCGGCGCGTGGATGTCGTTGTGCGTGAGCCGGTGGACGGACAGGGCGTGGATGATCCGCAGCGCCATCGGCCTGTACGCCGGCCGTGTGAACGCCCGGGCGATGCGCGACTCCAGCACCTCACTGCAGTCGATGACCGCCTTGATCTCCGGCACGGCGCGGAACGACGGGTTCTCGCGCAGCGCGCCCCAGTACGCGTCGTAGGCGATGAGGCCGGGACTGCCGGCCGGCGGCTCGTCGTCGATGATCCGGTTCATGGCCAGCGAGAGCGTCTTCAGCACCTCGCGCTTCTCGATCACCGCAATCCGCTCGAACGTGTCGATGAAGTCGGGGTGGACCGGGAACAGCCGTACGAACTCGTCCAGCCGCTCGTTCATGTTGCCGTAGAACCGGGTGAACGGCTGAAGGTAGGCCCGGATTCGTACCTGCTGGTCGGCCGTCTTCCTCAGGAGGCGCTCGGCCACCACGTGCTTGACGTCGGTCCGCGCGATGCGGATCTGCTCGAAGCGGTCCTTCACCCGGCGCAGGCTGTCGGCCACGTGGGCGAACCGGGGACTGTCGAAGATGGCCTCCTGCAGGCCGGCGACGAAGCGGAAGCGCAGATCCTTGCAGACTTCGCCCACCTCGCGGAGGAAATTCAGATCGAGCACCAGCTCCTGGTCCCTGCGGCTCTTGAGGTAGTCGAGCAGCTCGTCCACGACGAACAGCAGCCCCTGGTCGGGGTACCGCGCGTGGAACGCCGACATCATGTCCTCGAAGGCGCCCTTGTGATTCGGGATCGCGTCCCTGGCCGGGAAGCGGTAGTCGATATCCCACCCGGCCAGCGCCGCCTCGAGCTGGGAGCAGACGAACTCGCGGAAGTCCATCGTCGTGGCGCCGAGCTCGGTGCGGGCCACCTTGAACCGGCCGGCTATGCGGCGCGCGGCGTCGGAGACGAGCGGGCTGACCGCGTCGACGAGATCCGCGCGCTCGGCGATCGCGGAGATGACCGACATCAGGTGGGACTTGCCCGTGCCGTAGTTCCCGACGACGAGGAAACCCTTGTTGTCGGCAGGCTGCTCGAACTGGATCTGCGGAATCACGACCTGCGCGAGCCGCTCGGCCATTTCCGTGCTCACGACGTAGGTCGACACGAGCTGCTTCGCTGCCGACTCCTGGTCGGCGTCTCGAAGCTGCACCACCGTCTCGATCGGCTCGAACCGAATCAGGTCGCCGTACTTCATCTACTTTCGAGTGCGGGGACGAGGCCCAATCTCATCGGCTCACGCCCGGGCAGACGACTACCAGGTCACCGCGATCTTCCCGGGAGTACCGCCGGTGCTCCGGATGTTCCGGTGCCGCGTAGATCAGGTAGCCGTTCTCCAGCGTCCCGTTCCACGCGGCCACGATCGTACGGTTCCTCGACACGCCCTGCAACAGGCGGAGCGGATCCTGCTTGAGCGCCGTGTCGAACAGGATCTCGATGTTGTCGAGCAGCACCAGCGGCTCGTCCGTACCCACAACCTCATTGAGCAGAACCGGCAACCGAAGTACCCGCCCGCGTTCGGTCAGGTCGAGCATCCGGCGCGACAGCTCCAGGTTGAGATTGACGAGTCCGGACCCTGTACTCTCAGCGACCTCCCGCAACGCCTCGGTCTTGCCGGAGCCGCTGGGAGCCGTGACGAGAATCAGACGGTGATACAGCGCCTTGGCGCCGTCGATCCGGGCAAGTACCTTGTGGGAAAGAGCCTCTGCCATCGCTCCTACGCATGCCGCGAGCCGGCTGCAGAAAGACTCTATCCGTCCCCGCCGTCCGGCTGGTAGGTGGCGAACGACGTCGGGGTCTCCCAGACCGTGACCCGCACGACCGGAAAGCCGTGGTCCCGGGTCTTGTCGAAAATGAGCCGGGCGATGTGCTCGACGGTCGGGTTCTCGTCGCTGACGAAGACCGGCTCGCCGAGCTCGCGCAGCGGTCCTATGAGCGGGTCGTCGCGGTGGAGGATCATCTTGTGATCCAGCTCGCGGTCGATCCAGCCCTTGATGCTGCGCTTGATGTCGCTGAAGTCGCAGACCATGTGGCGGTCGTCGAGCGACTCGGTCCGCACCTCCACCTCGGCCACCGCGTTGTGCCCGTGGGGGTGCTTGCAGACCCCGTCGTAGTTCAGCAGGCGGTGGCCGTAGCAGAAGTCGATGCGCTTGGTGACCGAGTACATGGCGGCGGCTTCGGGATCGGACACGGGGTCATCGCAAACGTCGGACTGTCAGACGCGGGGCGGCACATCGAGGACGGCGGCGCGAAGCTCCTGCACATCGCGTTCGAGCGTGTCGAGCCGCGCACCCAGATGCCTGGACAGTTCGGAGATCCGGGCCCCGAGCTGAACGGACACGAAGCCGACCCCGCCGACTGCGGCCACGATGATGCTGACGCAGATCGCGGCAACCGCAAGCCAGTGCTCCAGCGTCATCCTTCCAGGATAACACCAGCGACCGGGATGCCGGAGGGTCCCGGTAGTACGGAGCTACGAGCAGGCGTCGCTTTCAGGCGCGCGCCGCTTCCGCGCCGGCGGACCGGAGCGGACTGGTAGGATTCCAGCCGATGATGGATGACCTCCGGCGGGCGGGAGAACTGGGTCCCGCAGCGACCACCAGGGCGGAGGGTGCGGCGGGCCGCACCGCCGTGCTCTGCTCGGCCGGCCTCGACAGCGCGGTACTGCTGGCCAGCGAGTTGCAGACCGCTCTCGAGGCGGCGGGCGAGGGGGCATTCGTCCAGCCGATCTACGTGCGCAGCGGCTTGGCGTGGGAAACGGAAGAGCGGCGTCTGGCCGAGCGGCTGATCGCGGCGCCGCGGTTCGCCGGGCGGGTCGCGCCGCTGGCCACCCTCGACTGTCCCGTGACGGACACCTACCGGCCCGGCCACTGGGCGCTGGCAGGCAAACCGCCCGGCTACGCCACGGCCGACGAGGAGGTCTACCTGGTCGGCCGCAACGTGCTGCTGCTGGCCAAGGTCGCCGCCTGGTGCGCGGTCAACCGCATCGGCCGCATCGCCGTCGGGCCGCTCGCCGGCAACCCGTTCCCCGACGCCACCCCCGAGTTCTTCGCGGCGATGGAGCACGCGCTGTCCCTCGGCCTGGACCACGCACTGCGGATCGTGACGCCGTTCCGGCATCTCTCCAAGGCCGCGGTGATCGTCCGCGGCCGCGAGTTCGACGTGCCCTTCGAGCTGACGCTGTCGTGCATGAACCCCGAGAACGGACGCCACTGCGGCCGGTGCAGCAAGTGCCGCGAGCGGCTCGAGGCGTTCGAGGCGGCGGGTGTCTCCGACCCGGCCCCGTACGCGTTCAGGCCGGCCGACGTGGCCACCGGCGTCTGAGCCCGCCGCCGCGCGGCCGGATGTCCGCGTCGAGCCGGGGGTCTGCGCCCTGGAACGGCGCAAGCCCGCGGTCAGGCCGGTTCGGCGGCCGTGGAGCCGGAGGCGACGGTTGCCAGGCTATTCGCCGGCGGCGTTCTCGCGAGCCGCCCGCGCCTGCCGCTCGAGCGCCTCGGCGAGCGCGTCCCGCCGGTGCAGCAGACCCTTCCGCTCGCGCCGGCCCCGCTCGGAGCCGACCGCGTACTCGCAGAACAGCGGAAACGCGATGGTCGAGTCGGCATAGACGACGACGGTGTCCGGCAGCACGCCCGGATTGACCTTGCCCCAGCTCACTGCCTCGGCCGGGGTGGCGCCCGAGAGGCCACCCCAGACCACCTGATCGGTGGTGATCTGGATGAAGTAGTCGTTGCCGCCTTTCGGGATGCCGTACACCTCCCACAGCGTCGGCTGACCCTGCAGGTAGAAGTTCTTCGGCGACCCGCCGCCCAGTATCACGCAGCCGTTCTTCTCGGCGGCCAGGATGATGGCGCACACGTCGTTGACGTCGCGGCTCGGGTCGAGGACCAGCCCGCTGCGCTCGATGAGGCGGTGGTAGGCGACGTTCATGCCGATGGAGCTGTCGCCGGGGGACGACGTGTAGATCGGCACGCCCGCCGCCGCCGCCTTGGCGACCACCGAGTATTCCTCGCACCCGGCGCGCCGGTCGAGCAGATCGCGGCCGAGGCGGTAGTGGAGCTCGGCGCTCGAGGTGAGCCCGTCCAGCCCGCAACGCGCCAGGAACTCCCGGATGTAGGCGTCGGTCTCGAGCAGCACGGTGGCCGGGAACAGCACGTCGTAGATGCGAATGACGCCGTCCTCGTACAGCTCGACGTCGTCGGCGAAGGGCGACCCGCGGTGCAGGGTGAAGTTCAGCGCGTAGTGCAGATCGTGGTAGAGGTTCGCCCCGGTGCTGATGACGAAGTCGACCAGACCGCGGTCGAGCAGCTCGATGACGCAGCCGCCGAGCCCGGCGGGGGTCAGCGCGCCGGCCATCGTCAGGCCGATGGTCGTGTCGTGGACCGGATCCAGCATCCGGTCCGTGAACACGTGGCACGCCTCCGACAGGCGCCCGGCGTTGAACGCCTGGAAGCCTTCCTCGATCAGCGCGCGGACGCCCGCGTCGCCCCGCGGGCGGTAGTAGCGGATCGGCTTCCCGCGGAGATGGCGGGCGGCAGGGCTGCCGGCGGTTCCGGGCGAGCGATACGGCACGTCCCGGGATCGTAGCCCGGAAATCTTCGCCCTGCGGCTCCGCTCCCCGCCCGACACCCGTGCCCGGGATGCTGCGCCGGCCACGGCGCAGACCGCTGCCGACCGCCGGCGGTCATTCTTCCCAGTCGGGACGCCGGCCGCCGAGCGCGACCAGGATGAGGGCCGCCCCGGTCGCGCCGGCCACCAGGCCGACGCCGTCCGAGACCCAGCTCTCCCACGGAGCGTCTATCGCCGCGAGCCAAACCGCGCCCGCGGCGATCACGAGCCCGGAGACGAGGGCGGCCGGCCGGTGGAAGGCAAGCCGCAACAGCCCGCCGCGCAGCCGGCGGATCAGCGGATGCGTCATGGCGCCTCCGCCCCCAGCGGCTCTGACGGCCCGTCACGCCCGGTGCGGGGGAACGTCATCACCGGATGCCTTCGTCAGGGACGTTCGACAGGCAGGGTCCTGCCGCTCACATGCCGGTAGCGTGGTACCCGCCGTCGACCATCAGAACCTCCCCGGTGACGCCGCGCCCCCCCGGCCCGAGCAGAAAGCGGGCCGCGGCGGCCACCTCGTCGGCATCGACGGTGCGGCCGAGGGGTGCGCTCTCCCGGTAGTGCTGCAGGATACGGCTGAAGTCGGGGATCCCGGACGCCGCCAGCGTCTTGATCGGGCCCGCGGAGATGGCATTGACGCGGATGTTCCGCGGCCCGAGGTCGTTCGCCAAGTAGCGCACCGTCGCCTCGAGCGCGGCCTTCGCCACGCCCATGACGTTGTAGTGCGGAAACACGCGTTCGCTCCCGAGGTAGGTGAGCGTCACGATGCTGCCGCCGCCGCCGCGCTCCATCAGCGGCGCCGCCCCGCGGGCCAGCGCGACGAGCGAGTAGGCGCTGATGTCGAGGGACTGGGCGAAGTCGGCGCGGCGGGTCTCGACGAACGGCTCCGAGATGGCTTCACGCGAGGCGAATGCCACCGCGTGCACCAGGAAGTCGAGCCCCCCGTGGGCCTCGTCGACCCGCCGGTACAGCTCCGCGACCGCCGCGTCGTCCGTCACGTCGCACGCCACGAGCTGCGGAGGCGCCGCGAGGGTGTCGGCCAGCTTGCGGCAGTTGGACTCGAACCGCTCCGTGGCGTAGCTGAGCGTCAACCGCGCGCCGGCCTCGTCCGCGGCGCGGGCGATCGCCCAGGCCAGTGAGCGCTTGTTGGCGACGCCGACGATCAGACCGTTCTTCCCGGCGAGCTCACCCATGCGGCGCCATCAGCGGGACCGGCCGCGACCGCGCCGGGACGACCGCGACTTGGAGCCCGGACGTGCCTCGCGCGGCGCCTGGTTGCCGGAGAACCGATTGTTGCCGGGCGCGCCACCGGCATGCCGGCGATCATTGGGCGAACGGGATTGGCCGCCGCGACCGCGCGCCTGCTTCCTGTTGGCCAACGACGGATCCCGGCCGTCGCCGTCCATCTGCTGGTGCATCGTGAAGACCGGCGGGTCGCGCGGCGGCGGCGGCGTGCCGTCCGGGTGCTTCAGCGTGGCCCGGATCAACGGGCGGCGGACCGACCCTTCGCGCTCGGCGTCTCGGGTATCGTCCCCGGCATCCGCGGCCGGCTGCCCAATCACCTGGTCTTCGCGCGAACCGTCGTCCACAGTGTCGCCTTCGCGGACCTGCCGCTGCTCCATCTGGTTCCCCCGAGCAATCAGAACGCCGTTAGAAAAGGCGGGACCGAAAAAAGCCGGCGCGCAAGGGGCCGAGTCTAGCAGAGCCGGCAAACGCGGGCAAACCACCCCGCGGCCCGTTCCGCGACCTCGGCCAGGAGCCTGCGCCGCAGAACACAGCGCAACGGAGTTCCGAGACGCAAGGTCGCGGCGCAGGGGGGATGGGCCGAAAACGCCGAGCCCGCGAGGCGTTTCGGGGCACTAGCGCCCCCCCTGCTCGTCGATCCAGGCGCGAACCGACGCGAGCGCGTCGGCGACCGGCGCCGGGCCCGTCGACTGCGGCGTGCGCCGCGCGCCGATGGACGCCCGGCTCGTCACGCGAGAGGTGGTGTCACTGCCGAAGCGGGCATCGTAGCGTTGCCATTCCTCCGGCCCCAGCGATTCGAAATCGCGCCCCTGCGCGAGCAGGTCGCGCACGATGCCGCCCACTATCTCGTGCGCGCGCCGGAACGGCACGCCGCGGTCGACGAGGTAGTCGGCCACGTCGGTCGCCAGCAGCATGCCGCCGGCGGCCGCCTCCGAACGCGCCGGCCGCGCTTCGATGCTCTCCACCACCGCGGTCGCCGCCCGCAGCGAGCCCAGCACCTGATCCTCGGCGTCGAAGACGGCCTCCTTGTCCTCCTGCAGGTCCTTGTTGTAGCCGCTCGGCAGCCCCTTCATCGTCGTGAGCCAACCGGCGAGACGCCCGATCACGCGGCCGCTCTTGCCCCGCACCAGCTCCAGCGGATCGGGGTTCTTCTTCTGCGGCATCAGGCTGCTGCCGGTCGCCACGCGGTCGTGCAGCTCGAAGTAGCCGAACTCCTCGCCGGTGAAGACGATCAGATCCTCGGCCAGCCGGCTGACGTGCACCATGATCAGCGCGCAGGCGTGCAGCGTGGACGCCACGAAGTCGCGATCCGCGGCCGCGTCGATGCTGTTGGCCACCACGCGTGAGAAACCGAGCCGGTCGGCGAGCGCGGCCGTGTCGACCGCGTAGCTCGTGCCCGCCACCGCCCCCGACCCGAGCGGCATGGCGTCGGCCTCTTCGCGCGCCGCGTCCAGGCGGGCGTGGTCGCGCCGGAAGGCGGCGGCGTGCGCGAGCAGGAAATGGGCGACGAGGATGGGCTGGGCGCGCCGCAGGTGCGTGTACGCCGGCATGATCGCCTCTCCCGCCGCGTCCGCGCGGCCGGCGAGCGCGGCCACCAGCGCAACGACCTCCCGCTGCAGCACAAGCAGCCGCCGCCGCAGGTAGAGGCGCAGATCCAGCGATACCTGCTCGTTGCGCGAACGCCCCGTATGAAGCCGGCGCCCGACGTCTCCCAGGCGCTCGACGAGCCGGCGCTCGACGAACGCATGCACGTCCTCGTCGGGACCCGCGACGAATGCGGGGTCGTCCCGACCGCGCCGGCGGATCTCGATCAGCGCGTCGTGAATGGAGCCGGCGTCGGCGGCCGACAGCACGCCGGCTCCGGCCAGCGCCTCGGCCCAGGCCAGACTCCCCTCGACATCGTCCTCGAACAGGCGCCGGTCGAACGCGAACGAGGCCTGGAAGCGGAAGACCTCCTCGTCGGGAGCGCTCTCGAACCGGCCGGACCACAGATGCGACTCTTCGCTCATGGCGCCGCAGGACCGGTCGGCTCGGGCTGCCCGGCTCCGGCCGCCCGCCGCTTGCTCGCCACGTTGGCCACCGGCAGGCCCCAGATCTCGATGAAGCCCTCCGCCGCCCCGTGGTCGAACCGGTCGCCCTCGTCGTAGGTCGCCAGCGCCGTGTCGTACAGCGACGCGGGAGACCTGCGTCCGACCACGCGGCAGTCGCCCTTCGACAGCTTCACCCGCACGGTGCCCGTGACGTGCTGCTGCACGTTGGCGACGAACGCATCGATGGCTTCGCGCGTGGGCGAGAACCACAGCCCGTCGTAGACGAGGTCGGCGTAGGTCCGGGACAGGCCAGCCTTCAACCGTTCGAGGTCGCGCGGAATCACCAGTGTCTCGAGCTCGCGGTGGGCGGCATGCAGGACCGTCGCGGCGGGCGCCTCGTAGATCTCCCGCGACTTGATGCCGACCAGGCGGTTCTCGACCATGTCGATGCGCCCGACGCCGTGCGCGCCGGCTATCGTCTCGAGGGAATTGATCAGCTCGGTCAGGGGCATCGCCACGCCGTTGACCTTGATGGGGACCCCGCGCTCGAACTCGACCTCGACGTAGGCGGGCGCGTCGGGCGCGCCGGCGGGCGACTTCGTCAGCGTGTAGATGTCCTCCGGCGGCTCCTGCCACGGATCCTCCAGCACGCCGCACTCGATCGACTTGCCCCACAGGTTCGAGTCCGTGCTGTAGGGGCTGTCGACCGAAGCCGGCACGGGGATGCCGTGCTCGCGGGCGTAGGCGATCTCCTCGGGCCGGGTCATGCCCCAGACGCGGGCCGGCGCGACCACCTTCAGATCCGGATTCAGGGCGCGCGCCGACACGTCCATGCGCACCTGGTCGTTGCCCTTCCCGGTGCACCCGTGCGCGATCATGCCCGCGTCTTCCATTTCCGCGATCTCGACCAGCTTCTTCGCGATCAGCGGGCGGCCGAGCGCGGTCGCCAGCGGGTACCTGCCTTCGTAGATCGCCCCGGCCTGGAGGGCCGGCAGAATGTACTCCTGCGCGAACTCTTCGCGTGCGTCGATCACGTGGGCGCGCACCGCACCCACCGCCAGGGCCCGCTCGCGCACGTCGTCGAGTTCCTTGCCCTGGCCCAAATCGATGGTGGCCGCCACGATCTCGGCGTCGTAGCGGTCGGCGAGCCACTTGACCGCCACCGAGGTGTCCAACCCGCCGGAGTACGCCAACACGATCCGTTCCATGCCCTGCTCTCCTCGAAACTGCGGCTCCGCTTGCCGCCCAACCAGGCCCTGACCGGGAGTCTACGCCGTCCTGCCTACGGCAGAGACCCCTGGGTCCTGCGTGGATACGCGCGGTCGTCCATGGCCCAGCCCTCGAACAGCCGCGTCACCTCGCGGCCGGCCCGCGCGTGCCGGGTGATGACCAGAATCGTGTCGTCGCCGGCCACGGTGCCGACCACTTCCGGCAGCTCGGCCTTGTCGATCGCCAGCGCGAGCGGCTGCGCCAGCCCGGGATCGGTCCGCAGCACCAGCAACTGCTGGACCAGATCGACGCGGTGCAGGTACTCCACGATCGCCCGGCGCAGCGCGGCGTCGGCCAGACCGCGCGCGCCTTCCGTGACCCCGGGTCGTTCGTACGCGCCGTCACTCGCGCGCTTGACGAGCTGCAGCTCCTTGATGTCCCGGGAGATGGTGGCCTGCGTGGCGTGAAAGCCACGCTTGCGAAGCTGCCGCCCCAGCGCATCCTGACTGCAGATGGCCTCGTGCGACACGAGATCGAGTATGGCCGACTGTCGATATCGCTTCATAAATATGCAAACAACCGCATCAGTATACATTCCTCGGAACGGTCGCGCAAAGCCGCACAAGCCCCCCTGCGGAAGGCACTGAAGACGCCGGATCGAGCCGTCAGCGGTTGACGAGACCGGCGCCGAACACGTATAATTACAACTCTGTATGCATAGTTATTCAGGGGCGCGGTGAGGGGCCCCGGGCGCGAGTCATGTCCACCATCCGTATCGGGATTGCCGGCGCAACCGGCTACGGCGGCCAGGAGCTGCTGCGCCTCGCGGCGCGCCATTCCGCGGTCGACGTGACCGTCGCCATGAGCTCGGGGACGGGCGACGGCGCGCAGGATCTGCCCGCGCTCGCGGGAATCTGGGAGGGGCGCATCGAGCCGTTCGCTCTCGACGCCCTCGTCGACCGGGCCGACGTGATCTTCCTCGGACTGCCGGACACGGTCAGCGCCGAGCTCGCCCCCGCCCTGCTCGACCGCGGGCGCCGGGTCTTCGATCTGTCCGGCGCCTTTCGCCTGCGTGACGCCGGGGCGCGGCAGCGGTGGTATCCGGCGACACCCGCGCTGGACCACCCGGCCGCCTACGGGCTGACGGAATGGAACCGCGAGGCGCTCTCCGCGGCCAGGCTCGTCGCCTGCCCCGGCTGCTATCCGACCGGGGCGCTGCTGGCCCTGAAGCCGCTCGTCGAGGCCGGCCTGATCGCCGCCGAGGCGGATATCTACATCGACGCCAAGTCGGGGGTCTCGGGGGCGGGCAAGAAGCCGAGCCCGCGCACGCACTTCTCCGAGGTGCACGGCAGCGTCGCCGCGTACGGCATCTTCGCACACCGCCACGGCGCCGAGATCGAACAGGAGCTGGCCCGTCCGGTGACGTTCGTGCCGCACCTGGTACCGCTCGACCGCGGCATCCTGGAGACGATCTACACCCGCCTGCGCCCCGGCGTAACGGCGGACACCATCGGCGCGGAGTACTCGAGAGCGTACGAGGGATCCCCGTTCGTGCGACTGACCGGCGATCGTCCTCCCGAGATAAAGCACGTGGCGCATACGAACTTCTGCGACATCGGCTGGCGGGTCGACGGCGGGCGGCTGGTGCTGGTGTGCTGCCTGGACAACCTGGTGAAGGGCGCCGCCGGACAGGCGTTGCAGAGCTTCAACGTCGCGTGCGGGCTGGACGAGCGCGAGGGACTCCGGTGACGGCGCGGCGCCGCGCGCCGGCGGTCATCAAGCTCGGCGGCGAGCTGCTGGAGGAGCCGGGGCGGCTCCGCCGGCTGGCGCGCGCCCTGGCCGACGTGGCGGACCGCGAACCGCTGGTCGTCGTGCACGGCGGCGGACGGGAGGTCGATGCCGAAATGGCGCGCCACGGCATCCGGAAGCAGGCCGTGGACGGGTTGCGCATCACCGACGGCCCCACCCTGGACGTGGTGACCGGAGTGCTGGCGGGGCGCGTCAACACGCGCCTGGTGGCCGCGCTCGTCGCGGCGGGAGCCGGCGCGGTGGGCCTGACCGGCGCCGACGGCGGGCTGGCGCGGGTACGGCGCGAACGGCGCTACCAGGCGGCGGACGGGACACGGATCGATCTCGGATTCGTCGGCAGGCCGGTCGGAACGGAACCGCCCGCGTTGCTGATCGACCTGCTGGCAGCCGGTTACGTGCCGGTCGTCGCCAGTCTCGGCGCCGGCGCCGGGGGACAGATCTTCAACGTCAACGCCGATACACTGGCCGGATTCCTGGCGGCGCGGCTCGGGGCGCGGCGCCTCGTCATCGCAGGCGGGACGGCGGGCGTGCTCGACGCGCAGGAGCGCACCATCCCCACCGTGGACGACGGCGGGATCGACGCCCTGATCGGCGGCGGCCAGGCCAGCGCCGGCATGGTAGCCAAGTTGCTCGCCTGCCGGACCGCCCTCGCGGGGGGCGCCGGGGAAGTCGCCATCGTCGATGGCCGGAAGGCGCGGCGCGGAATGTTCGATCGGGCGGCCGGCACCGTCGTGACCGCCGGAGCGAGGCAGCGACCCCGGACGTCGCGGACCGGGGCGGGCGAGGGAGGACGATGACGACGAGGGCCGAGGCGATCAAGGCGGTCGAGGCCGCGCACGTGCTGCAGAACTACAACCGGCACCCGGTGGTGTTCGTGCGCGGCGCCGGATCGCGCCTGGTCGACACGGAAGGGCGCGAGTACCTGGACCTGCTCTCGGGAATCGGGGTCGCCTCGCTGGGGCACGCTCCCGCGGAGCTGGCGGCGGCGCTGACGGCCCAGGCCGGAGAGCTGCTGCACACGTCGAACCTCTTCTTCCACCCGCTGCAGGGCGAGGTGGCCGAGCGCCTCGCGCGGCTGTCCGGCCTGCCGCGGGCGTTCTTCTGCAACAGCGGGACCGAGGCGGTCGAAGCGTGCCTGAAGTTCGCCCGCCGCTACTGGCGGACCCGCGGCGAGCAGGACCGGTACGAGATCGTCGCCTTCGAAGGCGCGTTCCACGGCCGCACGTTCGGTTCCCTGTCCGTTACCGCCGGCGAGCCGTACCGGACGCCGTTCGCACCGCTGCTGCCCGGCGTGCGGTTCGTCGCTCCGACCGAGCCCGCACAGGTGCGCGCGGCGGTCACGGAGCGGACCGCGGCCGTCATACTCGAGCCGATTCAGGGCGAAGGGGGAGTACGACCGATTCCGTCGGCGACGGCGGCGGCGGTCGCCGACGCGTGCGCGGGAACGGGGACGCTGCTGATCGCCGACGAGGTGCAGTGCGGCCTCGGGCGCACGGGCCGGCCGCTCTACGGCGCGGCCCTCGGGCTGGCCCCGGATCTGGTCTCCGTCGGCAAGTCCCTCGGGGGCGGCTTTCCGGTCGCCGCCGCGCTCATGAGCGACGCGGTGGCCGCCGCGGTGTCGTTCGGCGACCACGGCACCACCTACGGCGGAAACCTGCTGGCGTGCCGCGCCGCGCTCGTCTTCCTCGACGCCCTCGAGAACGGCCTGGTGGAGCGGGTCGCCGCGGCCGGGCGACGGCTGCGGCAGGGACTCGACGCGCTGGCGGCGGACAGCGAAGCCGTGCACGAAGTCCGCGGGGACGGACTGATGCTGGGTATCGACGTGGACCGGGCGGTGGCGGATCGGGCAGTCGACTGCGCACTCGCCCGCGGCCTGGTGATCAACCGCACCGCGGGCACGGTGGTGCGGTTGCTGCCGCCGCTCAACATCTCCGACGACGATATCGACGAAGGACTGCGGCGCCTGCGCCTGGCGCTCGACGATGCCGGCGCCGCGCTGCCGGCGGCTTGAAGCGACCGCCCCTGGAACCATGGCCACCATCACCGGGATCGCAACCGCCGTCCACCCGCCGCCGACCGCCGGCGAGATCGCGATCCGTCCGGCGACCGCCGCGGACGCCGGGCGCGTGTACCAGCTCATCACCGAGAATCTCGTCTCCGGTCATCTGCTGGCGCGGCCTCTCGGGGAGGTGGAGCTGCACGTTCCGCGCTTTCTCGTCGCGGTGGAGGGTGACGACGTCGTGGGCTGCGGCGAGCTGGCCCGCCTGAGCCCCGCCGTGGCCGAGGTGCGATCGCTGGTCGTCGACCGGTCCAGGCGCGGCCGGGGCGCCGGCCGGCGTCTGCTGGATGCGCTGATCGCCGAGGCAATCTCCCAGCGGTTCCCGCGTCTGTGCGCCTTCACGCACCAGGCGCGGCCGTTCGTGCGCGCCGGGTTCTCCATCGTGCCGCATCCCTGGGTGCCGGCCAAGATCGCGGCCGACTGCCAGACCTGCGATCTGTTCCGCCGCTGCCGGCAGTACGCCGTCGTGCTCGACCTGAAGCGGACGACAGGAGCGGGGAGATGACGGCGCCGGCCGTTACCGCGGCGTACGGGGGGATCACGGCGCCGGCCGGTTATCGCGCCGCCGGGGTCGCCTGCGGCCTCAAGCCCTCCGGGCTGGATCTCGCCCTCGTCGTCTCGGACGACGTGGCGAGCGCCGCCGGCGTGTTCACCACCAACCTGGCGGTGGCGGCGCCGGTCGTGGTGTCGCGCGAGCAGCTCGCGCGCTCCGGCGGCCACGCCCGCGTGATCGCGGTCAACAGCAAGTGCGCCAACGCCTGTACCGGCGCCGAGGGCATGCAGGCCGCGCGCGCGATGGCCGCCGCCACGGCCGAAGCCATCGGCTGCGAGCCGGAACATGCGCTGATCGCGTCGACCGGCGTCATCGGCATGCGGCTGGACACCGGCAAGGTCGCGGCCGGGATCGACGAGGCGGCGCGACGCCTGAGCCGCGACGCGCACCTTGCGGCGGCCCAGGCGATCATGACGACCGACACCGCGCCCAAGGAGGCCGCGGTGCACGTCGCGACACCGTGGGGACGCTTCACCATCGGCGGCATGGTCAAGGGCGCCGGGATGATCGAGCCGAACCTGGCGACGATGCTCGGGTTCCTGACGACCGACGCCGCCGTCGATCCCGCGACCCTCGAGCGCGCCCTGCGGGAAGTGGCGAGCGACACGTTCAACGCGATCACCGTGGACGGCGAGCCGTCGACCAACGACACCGTCTTCCTGCTGGCCAACGGCGCGAGCGGCGTCCGCATGGACGAAGCGACGTACCCGGCGCTCGTGGCCGGCCTGCACGAGGTGTGCACAGGACTGGCCCGCGAGATCGTACGCGGCGGCGAAGGCGCGACGAAGCTGGTCGCCGTGCGCGTCACCGGCGCCGCCTCGAAGGAAGACGCCCGGCGGACGGCGCGGCTCATCGCCAACTCCCCACTCGTCAAGACGGCCCTCAACGGAGGCGATCCGAACTGGGGGCGGCTGGTGGCGGTCGCCGGGCGGGCCGGCGTCGCGTTCGATCCGGATCGGACCGTGGTGCGGATCGGCCGGGTCACGCTCTACGACGGGACGACCATCTTCGCGGAACGGGAAGCGGAGGCGGCCGCGCACCTGCGGGGACACGAAGTCGAGGTCAGCGTCGACCTCGGCGTGGGCGGCGCGGGCGCGGCCACGATGTGGACCTGCGATTTCAGCGCCGACTACGTGCACATAAACGCGGACTACCGCACCTGAAGCCGAGCAGCGTGGCCACTTACCATCCCGCGTCGACGACGACGCCCGCGCCGCACGGCCCCGGCAGTCTCGAGGGCCGCTGCTTCCTGTCGGTGCTCGACTTCGAGCCGGCCGATCTGGAGCACAGCCTGGCGCTGTCGGCCGCCGTCAAGCGCGACCGTCCGTTGGGCAAGGAAGCCCCGACGTCGGCGGCGCTGCAGGGCACCTACATCGCACTGCTGTTCGAGAAGCCGTCGCTGCGAACGCGGTCCACGTTCGAGATCGCCATCCGGGAGCTGGGCGGCAACTACATCGATCCGGCGGCGGACGTCGCCCTCGGCAAGCGCGAATCGCTCGCCGACGTCGGCCGCAGCCTCGAACGCTGGGTGGCAGGAGCCGTGGTCCGGACCTACGAGCAGTCACGCCTCCGGGACCTCGCGCTGGCCACCACGTCGTTCCGCGTCATCAACGCGCTCAGCAACGAGGAGCACCCCTGCCAGGCGCTGGCCGACTGCCTGACGCTTCGGGAACGCTGGGACGATCCGCGCGGGCGCAGCGTGGCGTTCGTCGGCGACGGCAACAACGTGGCGACGTCGTTCGCGCAGGCGGCGGTGATGCTCGGCATCCACGTGCGGGTGGCGTCCCCGGACGGCTTCGATCTGCCGCCCGAGGTCGACCGCGACATCGAACGGATCGCACGGCACGGTGCGGAGCTCACCCGGTTCCGGGATCCGGTGGCCGCGGTGCGCGGGGCCGACGCCGTCTACACGGACGTCTGGACCTCCATGGGCCGCGAAGCCGAGGTCGCCGTGCGCCGTCGGCTGTTCGCGCCCTACCAGGTGAACGACGCCCTCATGGCGCACGCCAACCCGGACGCCTGCTTCCTGCACTGCCTGCCGGCCCACCGCGGCGAGGAAGTGACCGACTCGGTGATGGACAGCTCGGCGTCGGTGGTCTTCGATCAGGCCGAGAACCGCCTGCACACGCAGAAGGCGCTGCTCGTGATGCTGTTCGAGGATTGAGACTCGAAGACTACCGGTCGATGAGCACGATCGCCTCGCCGAGCCTGCCGATGCGCTCTTCGAAGTGCTCGACCAGCAGGTCGCGTCTCTGCAACAACCTCGATCGCTGCGAGCCGCTGAGATAGTCGCCCGTCGCCTCTTCGAGGGCTTCCGGCGTCAGGGCCCGCAGGTTCTCGAGCAGGTCGCGGCGAATTCGGGTCAACCGGAAAGGCTCGGTGATTTCGACCTGCGGACGAAACGCGCGGGTGTGGTCGATGAGCCACATCTTCCAGTCGCCGGTCCACAGCATGTTCCCCTGGTTGCGATCCTGGTTCTGGATCAGCTCGTCGAACACGTACATGGAATAGAACTGCTCGACGGTTCGTGCCTGGTTCGGTCCGTACGTTCTCTGCGCCGCGCGTTCCTGCTCCGTCATGGCGACATCGTCGACCCACCATGTGACCGCGGCCCGCTCACCCTCGACGTCGCGCGGAACCGACATGGGCACGTTGTCCATGCCCAGGAGGACGGCCACGCGATACGCGGCGATGTTGTAGGTATAGCTGTCCCTGAAGTTGCGCTCGACCCGGCCGTCGCCGACTCTGGCCGTCGACCGGCGTATGTCGACGCTCTGTATGTGCACGTCGTGACTGAATCGGCCGTCCGATGCAACCGCCCGTCTGGCGCCGGTGACGCCCACGCCGATGTCGCGGATGTCCGACAGCTCGGCATTCCGCAGGAACTCCTCCATCGCCGCCGGGGACAGCGACGGGAACGACGCTTCCTGGGCCTGGATCGACGCTGCGCAGAGCACCGCGACGACCATCGCCGACGAACAGTGAGCAGCTCGCATCAAGACAACCTCCCGCTCGTGCAACGCACCCCCTCGGTGCCCGCTGGTCGATCGACGCGTCCGACAGTTGTCAGACCGTCGCCGCGTCGATGGCATCGACACCCGATAACGCGTCATTCCCTGTTTCCGGCGGCGCCGGCGACACGGTCGCAAGGACGCCGCTGAACAGACCCTGCAGCAGGTCGATCCGCTCGGACAGCAACATGAACACGTCGTCTCGCTCCGCGCGCAGGATGCGCCCTCCCCGCATGGCGCGGGCGCGCCATCCCGCACGCGAGCCCGCAAGCATCTGTGCCACCAGCAGCGTTCCTCCCGGTCCCACCGTCACCGGCTCGGCGCCGTCCGCTTCGACCCGCAGGGCGCCGTCCAGCACCAGTCCCAACGAGGCGAGGTCGTCCTCGCGGAACACGGTCTCTCCCTCCCCGAACGCCGCCTCCTGCGCCACGCCGAGGAGCGCGACCAAATCGCCTGGCGCCGCGCGCGCCAACAAGGGATGCTGTCGAAGCAGCATCGCCTTGTCGAACGGCTGCATTGCATCCTGCGGGACGCCGGCCGGCGGCCGGTGCGCCGGGAAGCCGTCGTGCCGCTCACCGCCGGGGGCGAGCAGGAACCGGAACAACCCCTGCGCCAACAGCACGTCGTCGGACACCATGGCCATGAAGTCGGTCGCCCGTATGCGGATGCACACGGACGGCTCACCCGCCCATGTCCGGCGAGTCGTGGGAGCACCCTGAAGCACTTCCTCCAGGCCGAGGATGGCGGGCGCCCGCAACTCGCCGGCACCGTTGTCCGTGGTCTCGAAGTGGATGGCGCCTTCGATGAGCAGCTCGACCGCCTCGGTAGCGCCTTCCCTTCCCACCTCCTGCCTTGCCGCGTACTGGACCTGCCGGCCGGACTCGATAGCCCGGAACAGATTGTCGACCGACACGAACTCGAAGATCGGGGTACGACTCAATCGATCCACCAGCTCCACCGTGGGGAGTCGGCCACCTGCCGCCGGCGCGCCGTCTCCACCGGCGGCGCGGCTCGACAGGACCCATGCCGCCGTGTCGCTCACCCTCGGATCCGTACTCGACCGGTGCGCATTCACCCACTCCAGATCGTCGGTCAGGCTGGCCGGCCCGTGGCTGGCCGCATAGTGAATGGCCGTGGCCGCGACAACCCGGTCGCCGTCGTGAATCAACTGCGCCAGCGTGTCCTCGAGATCGCGAGGCGTCGTCTTGAGCAACCGATTGGCGTGGTGCACCTTGGCCGACATCGGCGTCTCGTCGATGAGCGGCATGATGGATTTCCGCACGTTGCCCCGGAGCAGATTGTCGAGGTACTCGATCGCATGGGCGCGACGCTTCCGATCGCCCCTCTCTATCGCGTGCCGGGCCGCGGCGACGTCGCCGACCTCGTGCAGCACGCCCGCGAGCCGGTAGATCCGATCGAGGATTCGCTCGAGGCGCTCTCCGAGCGCGCGTTCCAGCAGCGTCACGGGCGGGCCCGGAACGTGCTCGCGCAGATTGCTGCTCAGCGTCAGGACGTTGCAGTAGAGATTCGACTCCTTGAGAAGCAACGCCTCTACGGCCGGCGCCGGAGCGACCAGCGCGGGATCGTTGCGCCTGATGGTCTCGATGGCGGCGACGATCTTGAAGCGCAGGAAACCGTCGACATGGTCGAGGCTGGCGACGAGAGCGTCCATGGAGGCTGCGGTGGGGATCCGGCCCAGCGTGGACGGGATGTGGCGCTTCACCCAGACGTACTCGTGAGGGTTCTCGAGCACGTACCGCAAGGCCGGGACAATCTCGTCGCCGAAACCGACGAGAGTCTCCCGCGCCAGGTTCTTCAGGGTGCGATGACCGAGCCGGGATATCAGAGCCGGCAGGAACAACCCGTCGGAAACTCCCATGGAGCGCGCGCTCCGGATGGCCTCGACCACGACGTCCGCGTCGTGGTCGTGCAACAGGGTCACCAACAGGATCCTGAAGCGCGGATCGCTGGTACTGGCAAGGGCCCGTGCGGCCTCTTTCCGGCCGTCGGCGGCCGTATCCCGCGTGTCTTCGATGAGGCGCTGGAAGGTCGAGACGGCGAGGCTCACGTCGGTCTCCCGAGGTGACCGGGCCAGAACGGCGGCCGCGGCCACGGCCACCCGGGGCTCGGGATCGCGCAGATGCCCGGCCATCAGCGCCGCCGCGTCCCCGTCGGCCGGACTCGGCGCGGCCGGGCCGGGCTCGGGATCCTGACGCTGCCCGCGGGCGCCGGCTGCCGCTTCCCGATCGGCCAGCGTCGCCAGGGCCGTCAGCGCCGCGGCGCGCACGTCGACATCGTCGTCGCGAGTCATTCGCTCGACGGCGTCTCGCCACCGCTCGGCCACGCGCGAGCGGCCCGAGGCCAGCGCGTTCAGTACACGCACCCGCACGGCCGCCGACTCGTGCCGCAACAGCAGGGGCGTGACCAGGTGCGGTTTGTCCATCGCCTCGAGCATCTCGATGGCGTAGAGGACGCCGGTCTCGTCGGGGTTGGCCAGCTCTTCCACCAGCGCTTCGACCGTAACGGCTTCCCCGGCGCTCGTCGCAACCGCATCGGGCGTGATGGTCCGCGCATCGATGCTCGCGCGGAACGACTTGAGGTACTCGCGACGCGCTCGAATCGACACGGCGATCCAGAGCCCGGTGATGCCGAGGCTGGCGTAGCTCAACTGGCGCCAATCCAGAGCCAGGCCCCACGGCTGAACCAGCACGAGCAGGAGTATTGCCGTAACCGCCTTCGCGAAGCGGTCCATCGTGACGTCGATGAAGGGCTTGACCCGGTGCCGCAGAGCCGCGGGAAGCGGGATGAAAAGCACTTCACGCGTCGTCTTGTCCAGCGTGTAGCGCATCGTCGAACCCAGCACCCTGGCCCCGGCGACCGCCCAGAGCGCGCCGGTCAAGAGGATGACCGCGGCACTGAAGCTGAAGCCGATCGGCAGCAGCAGGAGAGCGACGCCGATCCCGGCCGACCGATGGATGCGGCTGACGAGCGCAACCTGCACGACGAACCCGGCGATCGACAGGTACGCGGTGATCTCGGCCAGGAAAGCCGCGATGCTGTCGCCCCCGCCGCCGCCGCGCAGCGCTTCGGCCGCCATGTTCAACTGCTGCTCGACGACGGCGGCGCCCGCCGCGGCGCAGCCGACCGTCAGGGCCAGCACCTGCAGTGCACGCGACTCGGAGAGCAGCGAGACGGCCTCCCGACCGCCGACGCCCTCCTCGGATGCGTCGAACTCGACCTGTTCACCCACGCGGTGCCGGCGAAGCAGGAGCAGCACGATCCCGCTGCAGCCGGCCAGCGCGACGGCGCTGACCAGCACGAGCTGCTCCGAGCCCACCTCCTCGACGATGGCGGCGGTCATCCCGGCCCCCAGGGCGCCGCCGAGACTGGCGCCGCCGCCGATGAAGCCGAACAGGCGCTTCGCCTGGCGCGCGTCGAAGATGTCGTTCGCCAGCGTCCAGAACTGGCTGATCAGGAGAATGCCCAGAATCAGGCCGAAGAAGTAGAAGGCGACCGTGACCCACGCGGCGCCGGTCCGCAGCAGCGCCCAGAAGACGACGAGCAACCCGACGATGGCTCCCTGCGTGAGGGGCACCACGTGCTGGCGCGGCACGCGGCGAATGGCGCTGGTGTAGAAGTGCATGACGACGCCGATCAGGATCCCGGCGAAGAACAGCACGTACGGCAGATTGTCGGCGCCGAGTGCGGTGATGAACTGCGAACGCGTGATGGGCTTCAGGATGTTGTACGACGTCATGGCGAGGAACGAGTAGGCGAACATCAAGCCCGCCGACGCAGTCTCCTCGCGTCGAATGGACGCCACGGATCCGAGCAATCGATAGATCAGCGCGCGCATATCCAAGCCGCCGGTCGACGCCTGCCGGCTACCGGCGCAGGAACCGACTCACATGCCCGGCGATAGTCTCCCCTTCTCTTGCTCTTCGTCAGGCGATCGAGTCGGTCGGCCGATCCCAGGGACCCGTGATGGCGAAGGTGATCCCGGGCACCTGCGCGTTGACGAACAACCAACGGCCATCCGGGCTGTACGTCGCACCGGCGAACTCGCGGGCACGAAAATCGCCGACTATGCCGTTCCGCTCCCCGCGCAAGACCACGTTGTTCCTGGCGAACGGGAAGATGCGGCCGTCCGGCGCCAGCCACCGCACGAAGTTCTCGCCGACGCTGTCTTCGCACAGCATGAGGCCGCCGTGCGGGCTGACGCAGAGGTTGTCCGGCAACTCGAGGACACTGCGATCGGGCGACTCGAAGAACAGGCGCAGCCGCTCGCCGGACGGCTCGTACTCCCATACCTGGCCCACGCCGGCATCCCCGCCGATGGTCGAGACGATGTAGATCCGTCCGTCGCCGTACCAGATCCCTTCCAGACGCCTGAACGCGGCGCCGCCGGCGCGGCGCCCCTGCGCGTAGACGCTTTGCGGATCGATGTCGGCCGGATCGGGATCGTCGATCGGCACCCACGTGACCGGCTGCCAGGCACCCACCTCCTGACCGGCGTGCATCACGGCGCCTGGAGCGCGGTCGATGGCGAGCATCTCCAGGCGCCCGCCGGCCGAGAGGTTGCCGGCTTCGACCGGCAGGAACCGGTAGACGCCGGCCGCCATCTGATCTTCCGTCTCGTAGACGATGCCCGTATCCGGATCGACCGCTACCGCTTCGTGCACGAATCGTCCCATTGCCCGGTACGGCTCCGCGGACGCCGTACCGTCGGCCGGCACCTCGAAGATGTACCCGTGCGGACGTTCGTAGGCGGCCGCGGCTCCCGGTCCCAGCACCGTCTCCTCGCACGTGAGCCACGATCCCCACGGCGTCAGGCCTCCCGCGCAGTTGACCGCGGTGCCGGCCAGGCTCGCCCACGCGCGGCCTACCGCGCCGGTCGCCGTATCGAACTCGATCGTCGTCGTGCCGCCGCCGCCGTTCGCGTCGTAGATCGGACGTCCGGCGAAAGCGCCGCCGGTGCGAATCTCGTGGTTGCGCACGAGCCGTACCCGGCTGCCTTCCGCGGCGAACGCCGCCATGCCGTCGTGCAGACCCGGCGTGGCCAGCCCGCCCGCGAGCGGATCGCCGGTCCAGCCGAACGACAGGTAGCGGAAACCGCTGGGTAGATGCAGCAGCGGGACACCGGTGGTTTCGTCGCGAACCGGCCCCAACCGGCCGTAACCTCCCGCCGAGGAGACCGCGGCGCCGGGGCGCAGAGCGCCGGCGTGCCGGCAGGCGAGCGCGTGGAACGGCGCCGCGCCGAGAGCCGCACCGGTCAACGAAAGAAACGTCCGCCGGTCCAGGCCGGGACGACGCGAGCTCACTGCGCCTGGACCTCCATTCCCAGCAACGTGAAGTCGTCCTGGAGCAGGTCGCCGTCACACCAGCGGTCGACGGAACGGCGCACCTGCCGCAACGTCTCGCCGAGTGGCCGCGGGCCCGCTTCCGCGAGCGTGCAGACCAGTCTCTCGACGCCGAAATCCTCCTCCGCCTCGTTCATGGCCTCGGTGACGCCGTCCGAGAACAGGTAGAGTCGGTCTCCCGGTTCGAGCTGCTTCGTGAATTCCTCGTACTCGGTATCGGGGAACATCCCTATCGGCAGACCCGCGGCTTCCAGGGCGACCGGTGCGCCGCCGGCCGGCACATGGACGGGGCCGTGATGACCGGCACTGACATAGCGCAGCACGCCGCTCGAGCGGTCCAGCACGCCGCCGAGAAACGTGAAGTACTGCCAGGCGTCCACGTTGATCGGGAACTCCGCATTGAGCCGCTCCGCGAGTCTGGCGGGCATGGGATTGGTCGGTTGCGGCCAGGTGCTCGCGAGTATCCGCGTGAGGGCGACCGACTGCAGGGCGGTGACAATGCCATGTCCCGTGACATCGAGCATATAGAAGCCGACGAACTGGTCGGCCGCGTCGAAGACGTTGAAGCTGTCGCCGCCGAGTCGGTCGCACGGTTCGAAGAGCCATTCGACGGCGATCCCGGGAATATCGGCGGACCGGTCAGGCAGCAGCGATCTCTGGATTCGCTCAGCTACGTTGACGTCACGACGGAGCTGTTCGTTGACCCGCCGCAACTCGCGCTCGATACGCCGGCGTTCGGTCATGTCCCGGATGGCCGCGATCACCAGCGGGCCTTCATCGGACTCGATCGGGCTGAGGCTGATGTCGACCGGAAACTCGCGGCCGCTCTCGTGCAGGCCGTTCAAATCGGCGCCGGACAGCATCGGGCGAGTCGCGCGCGCCTGCTCGTAGGCCCGGCGATGGTGCCGGTGCCGCGTTCGCGCCTGCTCGGGCACGAGCATCTCGATCGGCCGGCCCACGATGTCGGGAGGAGCAAACCCGAACACCTGCTCGACCAGTTGGTTCGCGTACACGATCGTGCCCGCGCTGTCGACGACCACGATGGCGTCCGGAGACGCCTCCAGCAAGGGCAAGACCGCCCGAGGCCAGTATCGGTCACTCTGGCTCATCAACCCTATTCTGCCTGCCAGTAGCCCAGTGGTGAGATGTCCAGCGGTGGGGTAGGTCTCTCAGCGTATATCCGTGCGGATCATTCTCTCCGCAGACCTGCGGATCATTCTCTCCGCAGACCTGCCCTGTCAAGTGCGATGCAGCAACCGACTCGAGTCGTTGACAGGAACCGGGACGCGTGCTACTCTCCCGCCCTTGCTCGCAGCCAGAGCTTCACGACGGGGTTCGCCGCTCAAGACGAAGTCCTTCCCTTGCGTGCCCGAGACGGAACAGGCATGACAATAGAGGAGCGCCAGGCCGGTGACGTCACGATACTGGCTCTCGCCGGCAAGCTCACCCTGGGACAAGGTGACCGACTCCTGAAGGACAAGATCAGCAGCGTAGTCCGAGACGGACCCAAACGCCTGTTGCTCGACCTCAGCGAGGTACCCTACGTCGACAGCGCCGGGCTGGGCGAACTCGTCCGCACGTATACCGCCGTCAACCGCAACGGCGGACAACTGAAGCTGCTGGGCCTGGCGAAACGGATCAAGGATCTGTTCGCGCTCACCAAGCTGCTGACCGTTTTCGAGATCTTCGAGACCGAACAGGAGGCGCTCGACAGTTTCTCCTCCTGACCGGCGGGCTCCACCTGGCCCCGACAATCGTCGCCTGCGGCTCCGATTGCCGCCCAACCGGGCCTGACTGGAAGTTCACGCCGTTCTGCGGTGCAGACTCCTGGCCGCGCCGGTCCCGCTCGATTCCGTCACTGTTCCAGATCGGCCGCCGCACGCTCCACCTTCTCGGCGAGCCCGGCCTTGTAGGCGGCCAGGTTCTCCGCGACCCGGGGCTCGGAAAGCGCGAGGATCTGGGCGGCCAGCACGGCAGCATTGACCGCTCCGGCCGCACCGACCGACACCGTGGCCACGGGTACCCCGGGTGGCATCTGGACGGTGGCGAGCAGCGCGTCCCAGCCCTCGAGCGGGGACGAGTCGATCGGCACGCCTATGACCGGCAGGGTCGAGTGGGCCGCAACCACCCCCGCGAGGTGTGCGGCGGCGCCGGCGCCGACAATGAACACCTTGACGCCGCGCCGCGGCGCCTCTTCGATGATGCGTTGCACGCGCGCCGGCGAGCGGTGCGCCGAGGCGACCGTCATGTGCGACGTGACGCCGAGCGTATCGAGCACGCCGACCGCCTTGCGCATGACCGGCGCGTCGGAATTCGATCCCATCAGTATCTGCACGTCTCGTTCCGCCATTCGTCGTCTGCCCTCCAGTCTGGCCGTGGGAATCCCGGCGCACCCGGATCACGCGCCGGCGCGACCCGGCGCCAAGGCCTTCTGTCCGATGTCCGTGCGCACGTGCATGCCCTCGAACGAAATGCGTCCGACGGCGTCGTAGGCCCGTGCGATGGCCTGCTCGTAGCTCTGCCCGCGCGCCACGACGGTAAGCACGCGGCCGCCGCTGGTGACGATGCCGCCGTCCGCGATCGCGGTGCCCGCGTGCGCGACATGGACCCCCGGCACCGCGGCGGCGTCATCGAGACCGCTGATCGGCCGTCCGGTCGCATACGGTCCGGGATATCCGCCCGAGGCCAGCACCACCCCGATGTGCGGATCCGACGTCACACGCCATCCGGAATCGGACAGACGCCCGCGCGCCGCCCCGAGCAGTACCGGCGCCAGGCCGCTCTCGACCATCGGCAGAATGACCTGTGCCTCCGGATCGCCGAAGCGCACGTTGAACTCGATCACCTGCGGACCGTCCCGCGTCAGCATCAGGCCGACGTAGAGCACGCCGCGGTACTCGCGGCCCTCGGCGCGCATGCCATCGAGCGCCGGCGCGACGATCGTCCGCATGATGCGCGCCTCGAGATCGCCATCGACGAGCGGACTCGGCCCGAACGCCCCCATCCCGCCGGTGTTCGGCCCCTCGTCTCCATCGAAGGCGCGCTTGTGATCCTGGGCCGCCGGCAGCGTCAGGCAGCGCCGTCCGTCCGAAACGACGAACCAGGAGACCTCCGGTCCCTGCAGGCACTCCTCGATGACGACGGTCGCGCCGGCGTCGCCGAAGCGCCGCGCCACCATGGCGTCGCGCACGGCGGCTTCGGCGGCATCCCGCCCGGCCGCCACGGTGACCCCCTTGCCCGCGGCCAGACCGTCGGCCTTGACCACGACCGGAAACCCGAAACGGTCCCCGCGGACGGCCTCGAGCGCCTGCCGTTCGTCGGTGCATACCTCGAAGCGCGCCGTCGGAATGCCGTGGCGCGCCATGAACGCCTTCGCGAACGCCTTGCTCGATTCGAGCGCGGCCGCCGCCCGCGACGGTCCGAACAGCAGCCGCCCGGCCTCGGCGAACACATCCGCCGCGCCCCGCGCAAGCGGGAGCTCCGGCCCGACGACGGTCAGATCGGCGCCCTGCCCGGCTGCCAGCGCCAGCAATGCCGCCGGATCCGAGACATCCACCGGCACGCACGCCGCCGCCCCGGCGGCGATGCCCGCGTTGCCGGGCGCGCAGACGATGCGGTCCACGGCGACGTCGGCCTCGAGCGCCCTGACCAGCGCGTGCTCCCGGGCGCCGCTCCCGATGACCAACACGTTCAACGTCGAAACTCCCCGTCCACAACCTGCCCTCGACCCCGGTTGCGAACGAACGGGCAGGGCTCCGCTGCCGGCTCCGGTTGACGGTAGGGAAGGATTCACCCTATCCTGAGCGATTGCGGGCCGGCCGTTGAGCCTAGCATACGAGTCGGCTCGCCACACGGGCTCGCGGAGCCGACGGAGGGGGTGAATCGCACGTGGCAGAGGTCCGAGTTCAGGAAAACGAATCGATCGAGAGCGCTCTGCGCCGCTTCAAGCGGAAGGTCCAGCAGGAAGACATCATCAAGGACATCAAGAAGCACTCCTTCTATCTGAAGCCGGGCGACAAGCGGCGCGCCAAGCAGGCGCTCGCCCGCAAGCGCTCGCGCAAGAAGATGCGCCGAGACGCCGACTGACGGATGCTGCGGCCGCCGATCGCGGTCGTTGACAGTGGCGGGGGTGCGTGTTAGGTTTGCGGGTCTTTTGGGGCGTAAATCGGGGCTTGCCGACAGCGGTCGCGACCTTTCCGAGGTGACTCGTCACGATGTCGGAGGCTTGGAGTCGGAGGTAAGGCAGCGATGCAAATCGAAGAGCGTCAGTCCGGCAGCGTGATGATTCTGGATTTGACGGGAAAGCTGACGATCGGAGAAGGCGACGAGCTGCTGAAGGACAAGATCAACAGCGTTCTCCACCAGGGGCACAGGAACCTGTTGCTCAACCTGGCGGAAGTCCCGTACGTCGACAGCGCCGGTCTCGGCCAGATGGTCAGCACGCTGCACACCGTCAACCGCCAGGGCGGAAAGCTGAAGCTGCTGAACCTGACGGAGCGCATCGAGGACCTGCTGTCCATCACGAAGCTTCTGACCGTCTTCGACGCTTTCGACAACGAGCAGGAAGCACTCGACAGCTTCTCCTGATCGGCGGCCGAACGCCGAGACCCGCACGCTGCACCCCGGCCAAGCCGTGGCATCCCGCTTCTGCGCCACCGCATTCGGTCGCCCGCCGGATTCGTTCGTTCTTCGCTCCGATTCCGAGAGTCGCGTGACGCGAGCGCCCTTGGCCGACGGGTTTCGTCCGGGGCGCGCGCATGCGTCGGCAAGCGACCCGGCAGGCGAGGAACCCGCACCGCCGAGTGCATCGCCGGGTGACTGAGGAACCAGATGGCCGAGTTCAACATCCGATCCGACGCGGTGGACGTCGAGCAGATCATGGAGCAGATCCGCGCGCGCGTGCGGGAGAAGCGGGGCGTGGATTACACGGAGGAGCAGATCCGCGAGCTGGCCAACGTCAAGCTCGACCGCTTTCTCGACCCCAAGCACGTCCGCTCGGACCTCCTCGAGCACTTTCGCAGGCAGAACCAGTCGTCGGACGCCGCGGCATCCGCCACGCAGGCCGCCCTCGAGGCGGTCGACGTGCCGACCTTCGAGCCCGACGAGGTGTACCGATCGTCGCGCGGCGGCATCGGCCGCATCCTGTACGCGATACGGCGCGTGCTCAGGCCGATACTCAAGCTGTTCATCAATCCGGGTCCGATGTTGGAGTCCGTGCGGGCCGTCTCCAGGCACATCAACACCACGAGCCGGGCGCTCGCGCTGCACGAAGAGAGAAACCGCCGGCGGGCGGAGCTCGACGTG
This sequence comes from Vicinamibacterales bacterium, assembly GCA_965204175.1. Lineage (GTDB taxonomy): Bacteria > Acidobacteriota > Vicinamibacteria > Vicinamibacterales > UBA8438 > WTFV01. The sequence continues at coordinate 6,521,687 of OZ241978.1, read as the reverse complement.
CTGATGTACGAGGTCATGAACAACCTCGTCGTCGAGATGACCCGACTCGCGATCGACATGAAGAACCATAAGATGCGCGTCGAATCGGTGGCCGCGCGTCTCGACTTCGACGAGCGCCGGGCGCGGGCGCTCGAGCAGATCGTTCAGTTCCGGACGCCGGACGCCGGCGGCGAGAGCACGCCGGCGAACGAAAGCTCCGCCGCCTCCCGGCATGGCAACGGCGGCGAAGACGGCGGCACGGAGAAACGCCGGCGGCGGCGGCGGCGCGGGCGGCGCCGTGCGAGCGGCAGCGCTTCGGCCGCCGGGTCGCCGGCGGACGCCGCGGACCGGAGCGCGCCGGCGGACGCCGGGCAATCGACCGGCGACGCCCAGCCGGCGGCGGCAAGTGCCGAACCGAACGCCGACGCGACGGCCGAGGCGGCTGACGACACCTCCGAACCGTGAAGCTTGCCGTCGTCGTGCAACGCTACGGCGCCGATGTCAGCGGCGGAGCCGAGCTGCATGCGCGCTACGTCGCGGAGCACCTGTCCCGCCACGTCGAGGTGGAGGTTCTGACGACCTGCGCCAGGGACTACATCCGCTGGCGCAACGAGCTCACGCCGGGCCCCGATGTCGTCAACGGCGTCCGGGTGCTGCGGTTTCCGGTCCGCCGGGAACGCGATCCGGACGACTTCGCCCGCCGGTCGAACCGGGTCTTCGAGCGACGGCACTCCATACGGGACGAGCTGAAGTGGCTCGATTCCGAGGGTCCGACCTCTCCGGCGCTGATCGCCCACCTGCGTCGCACCGCGGCGGCCTACGACTTCATCGTGTTCTTCAGCTACCGCTACTACCACGCCTACCACGGAATCCGTGCGACGCCGGCGCAGGCCGTGCTCGTGCCGACCGCCGAACGCGATCCGGCCCTCGGGCTCGCGACCTCCGTACGCACCTTCAGGAGCGTGCGGGCACTGATGTACAACTCCCACGAGGAGCGGGCGCTCATCCAGGCGGTCGCCCGCAACGAGCATGTTCCGGGGGTGGTCGTGGGCATCGGCTCGGAGATCCGGGAGGACGCGAGCGCAGCGAGATTTCGCGAGCGGGCGGGTATCGCGGGATGCTTCGTCCTCTACGTGGGACGGATCGACGAGAACAAGGGGTGCCGCGAGCTTTTCGATTACTTCCGGCGCTACGCCGCCGGGGTCTCGCAGCGGATGCGCCTGGTGCTCGCGGGTGCGCCGGTCATGGAGATTCCGGCGCATCCGCGGATTCGTCACCTGGGATTCGTGACCGACGAGGAGAAGTACGATGCAATGGCGGCCGCCGACGCGTTGCTGATGCCGTCGTACTACGAGAGCCTGTCCATGGTGACGCTCGAAGCCTGGGCCATGCGGTTGCCGGTCCTGACCAACGGACGGTGCGACGTGTTGCGGGGACAGGTCATCCGGGCGAACGCAGGGCTGTACTACGAGTCGTACGACGAGTTCGCCGCGGCGCTCCATCTGCTGGAAACCGAGCGCGAGCTGCGCAGGGTGCTCGGCGCGAACGGCCGGACCTACTTCGAGCGCCACTACACCTGGAGCGTCGTCGAGCGGAAGTACCTGGCGATGCTGGAACGCCTCGAGCGCGCCAACCGGGCCGGCGAGCAGCCTCGCGTGGAACCCGAACCGGGCTGGCTCCATCGACGCCGGCGGGTGCAGGCGCCGGCGCGGGCGATCGTCGACGGGCTTCCGACCGGACCGGCTGCCGCGACGTGGGACGCGAGCGGACCGCAGCGCGAACCCACCGCCGGAGACGGGCGGAACCGGCGATGAGGACTCGCGATGTCGCGGTGCACCAGGTGTTGGCGACGCTCGGCTACGGCGACGCCATCGGCAACGAGGCACTCGGGATCCAGCGCGTCCTGCAGGACGCCGGTTACGTGTCCCGGATCTACGTCCAGACCGTCGACCCGCCCCTGGAGGACCGGGCGGAAGACTACCGGGCGCTGATCGACGACAGCCGCCCGGACAACATCCTGATCCATCACTTCTCGCTCGGGTCGCGCGCGTCGCGGGTCGCCTTCGCGCTGCCGGATCGCATGATCCTCGTGTACCACAACATCACGCCGCCCCGTTTCTTCCTCGACGCCCGCTCCCCGATCGTGGAGCAGTGCTTCAGCGGCCGCCGCGAGCTGGGCGCCTATGCCCGACGTTGCGACGTCGCGCTGGGCGATTCGGTCTTCAACCAGTCCGAGCTCGACGCCCTCGGCTTCCCCCGTACCGGCGTCCTGCCGGTGGTGCCCGATTTCAGTCACCTCGACGTCACGCCCCGCGGGTGGCTTGCGCGGCAGTTCGACGACGACGCGACGAACATCCTGTTCGTCGGCCGCATCATTCCGAACAAGCGCATCGAGGATCTCATCCGGTTCTTCCACGTCTACCGCCGCCGCTACAACCGGGCATCACGGCTCCTGCTCGTCGGCTCCCACGACCTGTTCGACAACTACCGCGACGCGCTTGCCGAGCTCGTTCAGCGCCTCGGCACACCGGACGTGCACCTGATCGGGCACGTATCGAACGAGGAGCTGACTGCCTTCTACGACGTCGCCGACCTGTTCCTGTCGGCGAGCGAGCACGAAGGTTTCTGCGTCCCGTTGATCGAAGCCTTCTACAAGCGGATTCCGGTGATCGCCTTCGCGGCGGCGGCGGTTCCCGCCACGCTGGACGGCGGCGGCGTGCTCTACGAGCGCAAGGATCCCCGCCACGTGGCCTCGCTGATCAACGCGGTGCTGACGGACGACGCCCTCGAAGACCAGATCCTCGAAGCGCAGGACGCGGCGCTGGCCCGCCTGCGCGCCAGGGACTTCGCCGGCACGCTGCTCGAGTTCGTCGATCGCGTGCGAACGGCGCCGCGCCTGCCGCCGTGGCGGGTCGCCGGGGACTTCTGGAAACAGCACCAGCGCATGGAGCGACTCGAGGAGCTGCACCTGTTCCGGCCCTCGGCGTTCCGGGCGCTGCCCGCTGCGGCGGACCACCGGCGCGGGCCGTTGCCCTCCGGAGCCGCTGCAACGGATGCCACAGCATGAAGGAAACGGCGCCTTGGTAGTCAACCAGTGGCTTCCCGCGGCCCATCGGGGAGACGCCGTAGGCGACAGCGCCCGCCGCGTCCGCGACATGCTGCGCCGGAAGGGCCACGAGGCGGACATCTTCGCGCTTTCCATCGACGCGGAGCTCGTGGACGAGATCCGGCCGTTCGCGGAGCCGGCGGCGCAAGCGGGCGACATCACCGTGCTGCACTTCGCCGTCCCGTCCCCCATGACCGAAGCGCTGACGACGCTGCGCGGTCGGCGCGTGCTCCAGTACCACAACATCACGCCGGCCCACTTCTTCGCCCCGTACGATGCGGGCATCTTCCGCATCGCGGCCCTGGGGCGAACGGAGCTGCGGTCGCTGGCCGGCCGCGTCGACCTCGCCCTGGGCGATTCGGAGTACAACCGCGCGGAGCTCGAGGCGCTCGGCTTCGCCGACACCGGCGTGATGCCGATACTGGTCGACCCGGAACGGCTCACGCAAGCCCCGCGCCGGCCCGTCCTCGAACGCGCGCTCGACGACGGCCCGGCCAACATCCTGTTCGTCGGCCGCGTCGCCCCGAACAAGAAGCTCGAAGACCACATCCGGCTGGCCGAGCATTACAAGCGCTACGTCGACACCGATTACCGGTTCATCTTCGTCGGGCGCACGAACGCGGTGCCGCGCTACTACGCGACGCTGCAGTCCCTCCTGCTGCGGTACGAGATGCCGGCCGAGCGTTTTCTGTTCACCGGTGCGGTGCCCGACGTCGAGCTGGCGGCCTACTACCGAACGGCCAGCGCCTACGTCTCGCTCAGCGAGCACGAGGGTTTCTGCGTGCCGCTGCTCGAGGCCATGGCCGCCGGCGTGCCGGTGCTGGCATACGGCGCGGCGGCGGTCCCCGAAACCCTGGGAGGCGCGGGGATCTGCTTCACGCCCAAGGATCTGGAGCACGCGGCCGAGATGCTCGGACTCCTGGTGTACGATGGCGAGTTGAGATCGTCGGTCATCGCCGGCCAGAGACGGCGTCTGGCCGACTTCAGCATGGCGCACGCCGCTCGCGCGCTCGACGCCATGATCGAGTCACTGACGGCGTGAAGATAGCCCTCATCGTCCAACGCTACGGCACCGAGATCATCGGCGGGTCCGAGTACCACTGCAGGCTCGTGGCCGAGCGGCTCAGCGCGCGCCACGACGTCGAGGTGCTGACCACCTGCGCACGGGACTACATCACCTGGGCGAACGAGTACCCGGAGGGTGCGGACCGCATCCGGGGCGTGACGGTGCACCGATTCGCCAATGACCGGACACGGGACATCGAGAGCTTCAACGAGTACTCGGACTGGATCTTCGGCAATTCCCACACCGGCGACGACGAGCTGGAATGGCTCCGGCGACAGGGCCCATGGTGCCCCGCGCTGATCGAGCATCTCGAGCGGCGCCATACCGCCTACGACGCGCTCATCTTCTTCACCTACCTCTACGCACCGACCGTGCTCGGCCTGCGTGTGGACCCGCGGCGGAGCATCCTGGTGCCGACGGCGCACGACGAGCCGGCAATCCGCCTCGGCATCTACCGCGACGTGTTCGGTGCGCCGGCCGGCATGGCATACAACACCGGCGTGGAACGAGCGTTCCTCCGGGCACGATTCCGGATTGCGGCCACGGCGGAAGAGACGGTCGGCTGCGGCGTCGACCTGCCGGCCCAGTTCGCGGCCGATGTACGGAGCTCCCACCCGGAAGAGGACCCCGAACCCGAGAACGACCCCGTGCGCACGAGCGCCGCCGCGTTTCGCCGGCGGCATCGACTCTACGAGCCGTTCCTGTTGTACGGCGGGCGCATCGATCCGGGAAAGGGCTGCGAGGAGCTCGTCGAGCACTTCAGTGCGTACGCCGCCGAGCGGGGCGACGCCGTCCTGGCGCTCATGGGGGTCAAGCTGATGCGGATCCCGGACGAACCGTTCATTCGGTTCGCGGGGCTGCTGCCGGAGGGCGAACGCCTGGAGGCGCTGCAGGCCGCGACCGCCGTCGCCGTTCCGTCGCCGTACGAGAGTCTCTCGCTGCTCGCGCTGGAGGCCTTCGCGGTCGGCACGCCGGTGCTCGCCAATGCCCGCAGCGAGGTGGTGCGCGAGCACTGCCAGCGCAGCAACGCGGGGCTCTACTACGCGGACCGCGACGAGTTCGTGGAGTGTCTCAAGGTGCTGATCGGCGACGCGGAGCTCCGCGAGGAGCTCGGTCGCAACGGTCAGGCCTACGTCAGGGTCAACTACGAGTGGGACGTGATTCTGCGGAAGTACGATCGACTGCTCGAGGGCGTGAAAGCGGCGCGTCCCGCGCGTTCGCGCCGCTCCAGGAACTCACGGGGCGCCGGACGCGGCAAGGCGCGCACCAGGAAGCGCTAGCGCAGACGCCTGGACCCCGGTCAGTCGACGCGGCCGAGCCCCTTGTCCAACTCCTCGACCAGCTCGGAAACGAACGGCGCCGACCGTGCGGGCGCCGCGCCCGAATCGGACCGTACGCTTTTGCCGGCTCGTCCCGGGTGGGACGCCCCGCCGCCTGCCCGCGAACCCCGCGCACGGATCCCGTGCCGCTTGATCATCTCGTTCAGCGTCGTGGGCTTGACGCGCAACATCTCCGCCGCGCGCTTCTGCACGCCGCCGGCCGCTTCGAGCGCGCGGACAATCAACCGCACCTCCATGTTGTCGATGATCTTGCGGAAGGGAATCCCCTCGGCCGGCATGTCGAAGTGCGGCAGGTCGAACGACGGTGAGGCCTTGACGACATCCGGGATCAACTCGGGACCAATCTGGCGCTTGACGGTCAGCACGGCCGCACGCTCGATCACGTTCTCGAGCTCCCGTACGTTGCCGGGCCAGTGGTAGGACTCGAGCATTTGCGTCGCGTCCGGCGTCAACTCCAGATCCGGCTTGTTGTTCTCCTTTCCGTACCGGGTGAGAAAGCTCCGCGCAAGAAGGGGCACGTCCTCCCGGCGGTCACGCAGGGGGGGCAGATCGACCGCAATCACGTGCAGCCGATAGTACAGGTCCTCCCGGAACGAGCCCTCTCTGACCATCTGCTGCAGATCCACGTTGGTAGCCGCGATGATGCGAACGTCCACCTTGATGGTGTCGACGCCGCCCAGACGCCGGAACTCCCGCTCCTGGATCACGCGCAACAGCTTGGCCTGGGTCTCGAGTGGAACCGTCCCGATCTCGTCGAAGAAGATGCTCCCTCGATCGGCCATCTCGAACAGGCCCTTCTTGGCGGTCACCGCACCGGTGAAGGCGCCCTTGAGGTGACCGAAGAGATTCGATTCCAGCAGATCCGGGGGCAGGCTGCCCGAGTTGACCGTGACGAACGGCCGGCCGGCCCGCGGCGAGTTGGCGTGTATGGCGCGCGCCACCAGCTCCTTTCCGGTGCCGCTCTCGCCCGAGACGAGAATCGTGGCGCGGCTCGGCGCCGCCTGCGCGATGATCTCGAACACGCTCCGGATGCGCGGGCTGTGGCCGATGATGTCGCCGAATCGGCTCGCCTGCGCTCGCAGATTCTGGCGCAGCACACGGTTTTCGCTCGCCAGCCGCTGCTGCGATACGGCGTTCCGCACGACGAGCAGGACGTCGTCGTTCTTGAACGGCTTCTCGATGAAGTCGAAAGCGCCGCGCTTGAACGCCTCGCGGGTGTTCCTCGAGGTGCCGAACGCGGTGATCATGACCACGGGAGGCGCTTCGTCGAGCTGCGCAATCTCGTCGAGCGCGGCAAGCCCGTCCATGCCCGGCATCATCACGTCGAGCAGCACCGCGTCGAAACTGCCCGCGCGGGCCAGCTCCACGCCTTCCTCTCCCGACGCGGCGAGCCGTACGCGACACCCCTGGCGCTCCAGCAGGGACTGGAGGATCTCCCGCATGATCGCTTCGTCGTCGACGACCAGGAGCGAAGCTCCGTCCAACATGTGCCGCGTCTCGCTGTCAGTGGGCAACTTCGGCAGCCGGTGTCCGCTCGGCGGCCGCAAGCGGCAGGGTCAGGGTGAACCGGGTTCCCTGCCCCGGCCGACTCGCACACTCTATCGTCCCCCGGTGTTCCTGCACCACGCCATAGGTGACCGACAATCCCAGTCCCGTACCCTGGCCGACGGTCTTGGTGGTGAAGAAAGGATCGTAGATCCGCGAGAGATGCTCCGGTGAGATGCCCGATCCCGTGTCCGCCACCTCGACAACGGCGCTTCCGTATTCGACACGGCTGCGCACCGTCAGCCACCCGCCGCTCGGCATCGCGTCGCGGGCATTGAGAAAGAGGTTGAGGAACACCTGCTGCATCTTGAACTCCATGCCGTGAACCACCACGGCCGGAGTCGCCAGCTCCCGGCGTACCCGGATCCTGCCCGCCTCGAGCTGATGTTCCAGCAGCACCAGCACGTCCGCGATCACGGTGTTGACGTCCACGGGGCCGGAAGCGTCCGTCCGGCCCGGCCGCGCCAGGTTCAACAGCCCATTGACGATCCGCGCCGCCCGAAACGTCTGGCGCTCGATCTTCTCCAGCAGCCGTGTCCCGGGATCCTCCGGATCCGCGTCCTCCAGCAGCATCTGGGTAAAGCTCGAAATGCCCGTCAAGGGCGTGTTCACCTCGTGTGCGACCCCGGCGGCCAGCAACCCGATGGAGGCCATCTTCTCGGAGAGCTGCAACTGCTCTTCGAGCTGCACGCGGGCGGTGCTGTCGACCACGATCAGCATCGTCCCGCTGGTCCGACCGGAAGGCGTCAGCAACGGCGCGGTGGTGGCCTTCACCCGCAGGCGCCGCGGCTCCTCGTGTCCGGAGAGCATCGGAACGCGGTAGAGCGCCGTCCCCGCCGGTCGTTCGGCGCGCGCGGCGCTCAGCCGCGCCACGAAATCCGCGTCGAAGATCTCGTCCAGCGAGCGGCCGATGGCCGTCGCCCGCGGAACCCCGTGCAGGCGTTCGAATCCGGCGTTCCAGCGGATGATGCGATCATCGAGGTCCAGCACGGCGAGACCGTCGCTCAGCGACTCGACGATGTTCTCGCTGAACTGCCGCATGCGGTCCAGCTCGCCCGCCTTCTGCCGGAGCCGGCCGTACAAGCGGCCGTTCTCCAACGCGGTCGCCACCTGACCCGCCACCGCCGCCAGCAGCGCCATGTCCTCGCTGCTGAGCGGCTCCCCGCTCTCCTTGCGGCCGAGCGCCATGATCGCGATCGTCTCTTCCCCGGAGACGCAGGGCACGAAGTAGTACAACCCCCTGGTTCGCCAGAACGCGACGTCGCCGGGAGCGTATGCCCGTCCACCGATCGGATCGTCGAGCAGTACGGTCTGCCGTTCGAGCATCCGCTCGCCGATGCTCGAGGCGCAGGCCAGGGACGAAGGCGGGCCGTCGAACCCGATCCAGCGAATCGGATGGAATTGGCGGTTCTCCGGTTCCACGTCGGCTGCGACGGGATCGCGGCCGAGCAGCAGCACCATCCGGTCCGTCCCCAGCGTCTCCGCCACCCGGTTGACCAGCCGCTCGCTCAACCGATCGAGGTCGAGATCCGCGCTCAGATCGCGCGCGAACCGCGTGAGCGCACGCCGGTAGTCGAACCGCTCCCGGTAATAGACCCGGTCGAGCATGGTCTGAATGGTCTTCTTGACCGGTCCCGCCAGGAGCACCACGACCGTCGTCGCCAACAGGGCGATGATGGAGTTGTGCTGGTCCGACCCGTCGAGGAACACCTCGGCGGCGAGCCGTTCCAGACCGAAGTAGATGGCGACCATCGCGGCCACGACCGCCGCATAGCCGACGCTCCGCTTGACGATCACCTCGACGTCGCGAAGCCGGTAGCGGACGATGGCGCATGCGAAGGCGAGCGGAATCAGGCCGACGGGCAACGCCAGCCCGGAGGGCGGATCGAAACCGAGCGCCCACGGCAGCAGGTAACCGAGCGCGAACGGGAGGCCGCCGAGCGCCGCGCCGGACACGATCCAGCGAAGCTGCCGGCGGGACGTTATCGACCGGACCCGGCGCAGAGCGAAGACCATCGTCGCGAATCCGCCGAGCATGCAGGCGGCCAGATAGAGGTGCTCCAGACGCCAGATCCGCTCGACGCCGCGCACGAAGCCGGCGCCGTCCTCGGAACCGAGCACGGCCGCCGCCTGCATCCCGCCGAGGACCAGCGCCGGCGCGTAGACCAGAGGCAGCACCCACGACCCGAGCCGGTTGCGCAGCCAGCCCGGCGTACGCTCCGGAAAGACGAGCGCGAGGTGCATCAAGAGGGGAGCCAGCAACAGCGTAGCCAACTCGTCCGCCCAGAAGAAGACCCAGTCGAGCCGGCCATGCCACCCGGTGTAGGAAAAGGCCAGCGTGCCGAAGAACGCCACGGTCAGCCAGAAGAAATGCAGCGTCGCCTGCTGTCCGGGCCGCTGCACGCGGACCGCGGCGCCAACGAGCAATCCGAGCAGGCCGACCGCCGCCAGCAGGAGGTAGGTGGACAGCGCGACCGTGGGCGACCGCTCCAGCGAAACGGTGTGCAGCCGCGTCTCGCTCAGTCGCAGGAGGGTATAGTCGACCCGCGTACCCTCGGGAACCGAGCGCAGCACGCGGCGCAAATCGGCGTGGCGCTCGACAGCCTCGTTCCCGACCGCGAGCAGAACGTCGCCGCTCGCGATCCCGGCCAGTGCGGCCGGGGAATCCTCGGCCACCGCCGACGCGACCAGTCCACCGGGGCCGTCACGCCAGAGCGCACCGTCGTCCACGCCGCGGCCGTTGGCCCGGGCCACAGCGTTGGCAATCGCGAGGCACAGAAGTGCCGCGACGACACCAACCGCCAGCAGGGCCCGGCCCCATTCGCTCCGATAGCGGCGTGAGTTCACCTCGCGCTCGGCGAGCTTCATGACGACTACCTGATCATCACCGCATGCAAATCACACGCCGGACGTAACTTCAGCGAGGCTCGTGAAGCGCTTGCCGGGTAGGCGCCTGAGCCCCGGACGGCATGCAAGAAAATGAACCACCGATCCAACATCCTGGATCGATCGGCATGCTGTCGGCGCGGCAAGAGCCGCTCAGAAGTGAACGACGAGACCGCCGACGAGTTGTCTCGGCGGGTCTACGACGAGCAACTCGTCGTAGATCGACGCCCCGAGGCTCGGCTCGTGGAAGAGGCTCCGCAAGGCGACGAGCAACTCCCAACTGCTTCCCTCCAGGGGAGCGAACGGGAGGGTCTGGGTGACCTGCACGTCGAAACGGGTATCGAGCCCGGAGCCCACGCCATCCGGAGTCCAGCGGGCAAATGCCGTGCTGAATCGGCACCGTGCGACGACGCGCGTCGAGGTCTCAGGGATCTCCGCCCGCAACGTCGCCGCCACGTCCTGAAAGTAGTCCAGGTTCCCGCGGGTCCGCTCGGCGGCGCCCCCGGCCCCGTATGCCGAGCCTGCCGCCGGCCATGCCGATCGGACTACCCGGTAGTCGATGGAGCCGCGAAGCCGTTCTTCGAGCTCGTGGTCGAACGTCACGCCCCAACCGTCCACATCGACCCCGCCGGCGCCGGCCACGTAATAGTGCCCTCCGGAAGCCGGCAGCGGTTCGAGCGGCGCGTGGGCCCCGGGCGAGAACATGGCCATGAGCTGATCGTCGACCTGCTGGCTGAACCTGCGCAGGCCGATGACGGACCGCTCCCCGATCTCGTGTTCCAGCCCGACCTCGACGTGGCGCACGCTCTCGGCCTGCAGGTTCTCGACCCCGGAAAGAGACGTGTAGGTCCGCTCCGGAGGCAACCAGGCGCCTTCGAGCGGAGGCAGGAACTGCTCTCCCCCCGGGGCGATCCTGTTGCGAGACGCGGCTGCGCGCACGCGGGTCCCCGCGATCGGCGAAATCGTGACGTCCGCCCGGGGGCTGAACAGCCTGCTGTCCTCGAGATATCCGTACCGGGCCAGCTCCGCTCCGTAGCCGATCGCCAGCGCCGGCGACACGGTCCACGTGTCGGACGCCTGGATGCGACCGACCTCACGACGTGGAATGCCGGTATCGACCGGCCCCGCGCGGTCGAGCCGCAGATCGGCGGCGGCCGCGTACGCCTGCCGGCTGTACGACACGGCCATCTGCACGTCGTGATCCGCTCGCGGCTCCACGGAGTACCAGCCGGCAATCGCCCACGACGAGGTCACTCCGGTCGTCATGTCGACGGTTCCGCGCAACGCCCAGTCACCGGCGTCCGCCGGCGCCACGGACACGTACGCCACCTGCCCGGGCCAGGTCTCGGAAGGCCACAGGAAACCCTGCCCGGCCAACGTCGCCCGCGTCAGCAGTTGCACCTGGCCCGAAATCGGAAGGCCCGTCAGCCCCGTCAGAGGATGATCCAGGGAAGCGTACCCGGCCGCCGTCCACCTCTCGCCGACGTTACCCGACTCTCCGGGGGCGGAAGCGGCCCCATCGCCTGCTCGAACGAGCGACACCCCGTTCATGCGGTCCTTGAGCACGCTGCGACGCGCGCGCCGCAGCCACCACATCTTCGAGTCCTGTGGCTGATCGGGGGCCGCCGTCGCCGATTGCCCCTCCGGCTCGTCCGGCGATGAAGAGGCGCCGACGGCCTCTTCGGCCGTCTCCCCCGGCGGCGGCGTGTCCTCCCCGGCGGGGACAGGCACGATCGGAAGGTTGCCGAACTGGAACGCACTTCCCGCGAACCGAATCTCACGGGTCTCCGCCGAAGAGGATCCACCGAGCGCCAGCGGCTCGAAGAGCGCTTCGCCGGGCGTCACCTGCACGAAACGGCGTGCACCGGGCGGGTGCGTTCGAATCAGGTAGCGCCCGGCAGGGAGCGCATCGAAGCGGAAGCGCCCTGCGGAATCGGAAACGGCGAGTGAAGACCCGCCCGGGCCGGACACGGAGACGAGGACGCCCCCGGCGGCGGATCCGTCCGCCGCGGTGACCACCCCGGCGAGATCGCCGGTAACGGCCGCCGGCGCTCCCGCGACGGATTGCGGCGAGCCTCTCCCTTGCTCGCCGTCCGCAACCGCCGGGGAGATACCCCCGGCTACAAGAACAATGCCGGCAACGACGGGCAGGCTCCGGGCCATGTTGTCTCCAACGGCGCTCCCTCACCACCCTGACGGGAGCACGCTGCAACCTCACCTCTGCGACAGGAGTTCGTACAGCTTGTCGATCCGCACGGACAGGTTCGCATTCCCCGTGTCGATCCGACGCCCAAGCTCCGTGTGCGCCGCATCGTTCCGTGTCTCGTAGTGCGCAAGCATCCGCCAGACACCGAAGGGCGTCACGATCACCGTTCCGACCGCCGGCCAGATCTCAGGCATTCCTTCACCCTACCACAGCCGTCCACCGCAGATTCGGGCAACCCTCCGATCCCGTTGTCCTTGCAAGAGCTCTGCATCCTGAAATCATCCGGCCACCGTTCGCGGTTCGTCCGACCCTCAGCCCGTTCAGTTAAAGCGGCAGCGCCGGCGAGGTGCTTGCGCGCGGGCCATGTCGCTACCCCTTACGACTCCAGCACGGTGAACATCACGTTCTCGATGATCTCCGCGGAGTTGGTGTTGTCGGTGACCTTGATCTCCAACCGATAGTCTCCAGCCGGAAAGAGCGACAGCGGCACCGTCTGCCCCGCGATGATCTGGTGGCCGAGCGTCACGTCGAAGGCGTCCGGAAGCGTCTGCCTGTTGAACTCCTGCGGGTTCGTCCGGTTGAAGTACTGCTCCCCCGCAGCCGAGCGCGTATGGAACGAGAACTCGACCGTGACGTCCGGTTTCGATCCGTCCACCAGACCCGGGTTGTAGACGAACAAGATCGGAAACAGCTCGGCCTGCTTGCCGAAGTCCGGGTCGAACTTGGGAACGATGCGCAGAGCGCCGAGGGTGTACGGATTGAGCATCTGCTGGTCCGGCGGCAACGGCGCCGAGAGCTGCTCGACCGCCTCGGCCATGATGATCGAGCTCACCTGGAGCCGGCCGTCCCAGAAATCCGGCACGTCCACACGCTGGCGCAACAGCATGATCGGCCCGCGCTCGTCCTCGTCCGACTCCTCGCCCATGCTGTTCTGCATCGCGACGTAGACGTCGTACGGTCCGCCGGGCGCGGTGAACGCGCGGCTGAGCTCTATCGGCCCGTCGCCTCCCGCGGTCACGTTCGCGAAGTAGACGTCCTCGAAGACGGGTTCGTCCTCTCCGGGAACGGCGACGGACAGGTACATGGAGAGCATCGGCGAATCGACCTTGGCAGGGTCGACCATCAAGGTGAACGGAACGTAGACGTTGCCATCCGTACCCTTGACGAAGTCCGGGCGCAACTCGAAGGGATCGGCTTCGGGAACGATCTCGCCCTCCATCGCGGCGTTGACGGCCTCGACCAGCCCGCGAAGCTCGTCCCGCTGCCAGTCCTCCAGATCCTGCGCGCTCGCGGCCGGGGGCAGAACCGTCGTCAGCAACGCGACCGAGACACACGCTGCCAGGATTCTGGTGCGCCGGGCAATGTAGTTCATGGGAAGTTGATCTCCTGCCGAGTTGATTCCGGGTTGACCCGCTTATCATAAGCGACCGCAGACATCGAAGTCAATCCGGGCTGAAGACCACAAAGCCTTGATTGACAAGCAGTTACCGGAAACGCCGCCAACCCTGCGGCGTGTTATCATCCCGTTTCCTCCCGCGCCGATCATGTCTGCCGTGCGTCACTCCCCGGTCGCCCTGGTCGTCCTCGACGGCTGGGGCATCAGCCCGAATCGCGATCACAACGCGATCGCGCTCGGCCGTACTCCCACCTACACCGAGCTCCTGGAGCGCTTTCCGCACGCGTCGCTCGTCACCAGCGGCGAAGCGGTGGGCCTGCCGGCCGGGCAGATGGGCAACTCCGAGGTCGGCCACATGAACCTCGGCGCCGGCCGGGTCGTGTATCAGGATCTTTCTCGGATCGACCGGAGCATCCGGGACGGCGAGTTCTTCACCAACCCGGCCCTGGTCGCCGCCGCGGACCGCTGCGCGGGCGACCGGCACGCGCTGCACCTGGTGGGCCTGGTCTCACAGGGCGGCGTGCACAGCCACCTTCGGCATCTGGCGGCGCTCGTCGAGCTGGCGCGGCGCCGGAAAGCGGCGCGGCTCTTCGTTCACGTGCTCACCGACGGACGCGACACGGCCCCCACCGCCGCCGCCGAGGACGTCGCGGCGCTCGAGCGCACGCTCGCGGACGCGGGCACGGGGCGCATCGCCACCGTGATCGGCCGCTACTACGCCATGGACCGCGACCGGCGCTGGGATCGAACCCGGCGCGCCTGGGCCGCAATGACCCGGGGCATCGGAGGCGCCGCTCCGAACGCCGCCGCGCTCGTCGCCGGCGCCTACGCCGCGGGCACCACGGACGAGTTCATCGAGCCGGGCGCGGTGACGGACGCCGACGGGCGGCCCATCGGCTCCCTGCGCGACGGCGATTCCGTGATCTTCTTCAACTTCCGCGCCGACCGGGCGCGGCAGTTGACGCGGGCCCTCGCGTTCGACGACGACGCGTTCGACGGGTTCGAGCGACCGCACCGCCCCGCGCTCTCGGTTACCACGATGACCGAGTACGACGCGACGTACGGTCTGCCCATCGCCTTCGATCCACCGTCCTTCAGCGGAAACGTGGCCGAGGTTCTGGCGGCCGCCGGCCGGACCAACCTGCGCCTGGCCGAAACGGAGAAGTACGCCCACGTCACCTACTTCTTCAACAGCGGCGAGGAACGGGCGTACCCCGGAGAGGACCGCATCCTCGTGCCGTCGCCGAAGGTCCCCACCTACGACCTGCAGCCGGAGATGAGCGCCGCCGGCATCACCGACACGCTGGTGGACGATGTCGAGCACGGCCGGCACGACGTGATCGTCTGCAATTTCGCCAACGCCGACATGGTGGGACACACGGGCAATCTGGAGGCCGCGGCCCGCGCCGTCTCGACGCTCGACGGCTGCCTGACCCGCATCGTCGGCGCCGTCACCGGAGCCGGGGGCACGCTCATCGTGACGGCCGATCACGGCAACGCCGAGAAGATGTGGGATGCCGAACGGAAGGGACCGCACACCGCGCACACCAGCAATCCGGTGCCGGTGCTGCTCGTCAACAAGGAACTCTCGCGGGCGCGCCACGTGCTGCGGGACGGATCGCTGCGCGACGTGGCGCCCACGCTGCTGGCCATCGCGGGCATCGACGTCCCGCGCGAGATGACCGGCCGCGACCTTCGCACATGGACGGGCTGACCGCCGCCGGCTCCGCTTGCCGCCCAGCCGGGCCCGACTGGGAGTCTACGCCGTTCTACGGCGCAGATTTCCGGCCGCCGCTCTGACCGGCCTGCCCACCGCCGTCGGCCGCGATCCGCAACGCCCGCAGGAACCGGCGGTCGTTGGGCGTCATGCCGTCCGGCATGCAACCCTCGTCGTCGCCCCCGGACGACGTCCCTTCGCCGGACACCGAAGACGAGGCTTCGCGGGCGCCGAACCCGATCTCCGTCTCGAGCGACACGCGCATCTCGTACCCGGCGGCGCGGGCTCTCTCGCGGCACGCCTCGACCTGCGGGTCCTGGGCCACCGCGGCGCCGATGGCCTCGGCGAGTTCGCGCGCGAGACGGTTCACGACGTCGTTCATGCTGCTACCTCCTCGCCGCACGAGCCGGCCACGCGGGGGATATCGTCGCCGAGAGAACTCTTGCATCGGGAGACCAGCCGGATGAGGACCACCAGCGGCATCGAAACAGGGCGGGACCGGCACGATTCTAGACGCGCTCCGACGCCATGTCAACCCGTGAACCACGGCATATGGAGGCTTCTGCCGGTGAACCTACTACATCCTGTAGCCTGCCCGCACGCGAAGAAACCGCGTCTCCCGCGCTGGTAGAATCCTTCCGCATGCGTTCACGCGTCGATCGTCCAAGCCCTGAACCGGGCGGAGCCGCCGGCCGCCTCGGCTCCCCGGGCAACTTCCCGTTCACGCGGGGAATCCACCCCACGATGTATCGCGGCAGGCTCTGGACGATGCGCCAGTACGCCGGCTTCGGCACGGCGAGCGAGTCGAACCGCCGCTATCGCTACCTGCTCGATCAGGGGGTGACCGGCCTGAGCGTCGCCTTCGACCTGCCGACCCAGATCGGCTACGACTCGGACCATGCGCTGGCGGCCGGGGAGGTGGGCCGCGTCGGCGTGGCCATCGACTCGCTCGAGGACATGTCGCGGCTCTTCGACGGCATCCCGCTCGACCGCGTGTCGACCTCGATGACGATCAACGCGACCGCCATCATCCTGCTGGCGCTGTACGTGGCGGCGGGGAAGCGTCAGGGCGCCGATCCGCGCCGGCTGGCCGGCACCGTGCAGAACGACATCCTGAAGGAGTACGTGGCGCGCGGCACCTACATCTATCCCCCGCGGGACTCGCTCCGAATCGTCACCGACGTCGTCGCCTTCTGCGAACGGGATCTTCCCCGCTGGCACCCGATCTCGATAAGCGGCTACCACATTCGCGAAGCGGGGTCGACGGCGGCGCAGGAGCTGGCGTTCACCTTCGCCCACGCGCTGGCGTACGTGCAGGCGGCCGTCGACCGGGGTCTCGACGTGGATTCCTTCGGCAGCCGCCTGTCGTTCTTCTTCAACGCGCACAACGACTTCCTCGAGGAAATCGCCAAGTTCCGCGCCGCCCGCCGCCTCTGGGCCACGCTGATGCGCGACCGCTTCGGCGCCACCGCGCCGCGCGCGCAACAGCTCCGGTTCCACACGCAGACGGCCGGCAGCACGCTCACCGCCCAGCAGCCGGAGAACAACATCGTGCGCGTGGCCCTGCAGGCCCTCGCGGCGGTGCTGGGCGGCACGCAGTCGCTCCACTGCAACGGCCGCGACGAGGCGCTCGGGCTGCCGACCGAGGAGGCCGCGCAGATCGCGCTGCGGACGCAGCAGATAATCGCCGCCGAGACCGGCGTCACCGAGACGGTGGATCCGGTCGGCGGCGCATGGACCATCGAAGCGCTGACCGACCGCCTCGAAGCCGAAGCGCTGGCGCTGCTCGGGCGCATCGACGAGCGGGGCGGGGTGCTGGCCGCCATCGAATCCGGCTACATACAGGCGGAGATCCAGGAAACCGCCTACCGCGCGCAGCAGGCCGTCGACGCGGGCGAGGCGATCGTGGTCGGTGTGAACCGCTTCGCCGCCGAGGGAACGACGCCGATCGAAACCCAGCGCATCGACCCGCAGATCGAGATCGACCAGGCGGCGCGCGTCGCGGCGCTGCGCGCCGCGCGGGACCCCGAGCCGCCGCGGACCGCGCTCGCCGCGGTCGAACGGGCGGCGCGCGACGGGACGAACCTGGTGCCGCCCATCGTCGCGGCGGTCGAGGCCCTGGCGACGGTGGGAGAGATCGCCGATACGCTGCGCAGCGTCTTCGGCGAGTACCGCGCCACCGACTAGCGACCAGCGCCCCGAAACGCCTCGCCAGCTCGGCGCGTTTCGGTCCATCGCTCCCGGATGTCAGGGGACCGCCGGTTCGAGCGTTCCCGGCCGGGTCGCCGCCGCGTCGTCCAGCGCGATCGCACCATCCTTGATCTGAATCACCCGGTGGGCGTGCCGCGCCACGTCCGGCTCGTGGGTGATGAGCACGATGGTGTTGCCCGCGCGGTGCAGACCCTCGAACACCGCCATGATCTCGATGCCGGTCTTCGAGTCGAGATTGCCGGTCGGCTCGTCGGCGAGCACCAGCGAGGGATTGTTCACCAGCGCGCGCGCAATCGCCACCCGCTGGCGTTGTCCTCCCGACAGCTCGTTCGGCCGATGGTTCATCCGGTCCTCGAGCTCCACCAGACTGAGCGCCGCCGTCGCCCGCTCGTGCCGGACCGCCGCCGGCACGCCCGCGTAGATCAACGGAAGCTCGACGTTGTGCAGCGCGGACGCCCGCGGCAACAGGTTGAAGGTCTGGAAGACGAACCCGATCTCCCGGTTCCGTATGCGCGCGAGCTGGTCGTCGTTCATCCGGCTGACGTCGTTGTCGTTCAGCAGGTACTCGCCGCGGCTAGGGGTATCGAGACACCCGATGAGGTTCATCAGCGTCGATTTTCCCGATCCCGACGGTCCCATGATGGCGACGAACTCGCCACGTTCGATATCGACGGAGACCCCCCGCAGGGCGTGGACCTCCTCGGTCCCCATGCGGTAGGTCTTCCAGAGCTCGCGGGTGTGGATCAGAGGCATCGGTATCCAGCCGCGCGGGCGACTGCCAACGCGCGCTAACAGCCATTGACGCATGTCGGCGGCTGCGGGTTCCCCTGCGCCGGCTCCGGGCTCGGCCGGTACCGGGCGTCAGACAGGCGGGGGCGGCGGCACGATGTCGGTGCCTCCCGCCTGCGAGACGCTCGCACTCCCAGGCGCCGCGGGCGGCGCGGCCTTGCGGAAGAAGAACGCGCCGAGCAGGCCGCCCACGGTGGAGAAGACGAGGCCGGCCGCCAGCATCATGACGAACGCCAGCAGGGCCATCAGCGGCGGGTTGCTCAGGATCTGCTCCATCGCCTCCAGCATCTGCAGCATCTCCGGCGGCACGTCGACGTCGCCCATCTCGAACGCGCCGCCGGGACCGCCGGTGAGCGACCCCAGCATCAACTGCAAGGGCACCCACACGAGCGTGTAGACCACGGCCCCGACCACGCCCGCGAGCAGTCCTCCGATCGCCCCCTCGCCCAGCTCGAGCGGGTCCGCCTGCCCCTGCTGCAGCAGCCACGCCGTGATGACGCCGCCCCCGACCACCCAGAGGCAGCACAGGCAGTTCGCCGTCCCGATGATGGGCAGGGCCGACAGCACCCCGTTGAACCCGCCTCCGATCAACACCGCGTGCGTGCGCGTCAATCGTAGTACTCCAGCCCGAGGTGCGTGATCAGCTCCTCGCCCCGCAGATGCCGGAGCGTGTTCTTCAGCTTCATCAACTGGATGAACAGGTCGTGCTCGGGATAGAGGTCGCGGCGGTGAATCGGGCTCTTGAAGTAGAACGAGAGCCATTCCTGGATGCCGCTCATGCCGGCCCGCGTCGCGAGGTCGAGGAACAGCGCGACGTCGAGCACGATGGGGGCCGCCAGAATGCTGTCCCGGCACAGGAAATTGATCTTGAGCTGCATCGGGTAGTCGAGCCACCCGACGAGATCGATGTTGTCCCAGCCCTCCTTGTTGTCGCCGCGCGGCGGATAGTAGTTGATGCGGACCACGTGGTGCAGATCGTCGTAGAGCGTCGGGTAGAGCTCCGGCTGCAGGATGTGATCGAGCACCGACTTCTTGCTCTCCTCCTTCGTCTTGAACGACTCCGGATCGTCGAGCACCTCGCCGTCGCGGTTCCCCAGGATGTTGGTGGAGTACCAGCCGGACACGCCCAACAGGCGGGCCTTCAGTCCGGGAGCGACCATCGTCTTCATCAACGTCTGGCCGGTCTTCAGATCCTTGCCCGCGAGCGGCGACCCGGTCTGCAGGGCCAGCGCTTCGAGCGCGGGTATGTCGGCACTCAGATTCGGCGCCGCGTTGGCGTAGGGAATGCCCTCCTTGAGAGCGGCGTAGGCGTAGATCATGCTCGACGGGATGGCCGGGTCGGACGCATCGAGCCCGCGCTCGAACGCGTCCAGCGACTGGTGTACCGGCTCCTCCTCCAGGTACACCTCCGTGCTCCCGCACCAGATCAGGACCAGCCGCTCGACCCCCTGCTCCTCCCGGAAACGGCGGATGTCGGCGCGGAGCTGCTCGGCGAGGTCGCGCTTGCTGGCGCCGGTCTTGACGTTCGGGCCGTCGAGCTTCTTGACGTAGGACTGATCGAAGACCGCGGGCCAGGGCCGCACCGCCTCGAGCTCGGCCCGGACCTGATCGAGCAGTCCGCGCCGCAGCACCTCGGCGTTGCACGCCGCCTGGTAGCAGTTGTCCTCGAAGATGTCCCAGCCGCCGAACACGAGATCGTCGAGCCCGGCGAGGGGAACGAAATCCCGGATCAGGGGCGAGCGTCCGTCGGTCCGCTTGCCGAGACGGATCGTGCCCATCTGCGTGAGCGACCCGGTTGGCGCGGCCAATCCCTTGCGGATTGCGTGAACACCGGCGATGAGGGTCGTGCTGACGGCGCCGAGACCGGCAAGCAGAATCCCGAGGCGCCCCGCGGCCGGAGCGATTTGGCGGGAGCCTTGCACAGGCGATGACTATATCATGGTGATCCGGGCCCTCGGCTTCCCGCGAACCGCCGCTGCCGGCCGGGAAGCCGCAACGAGAACCCCGGCGCGAGGCGGGCGCCGCGCACGGATGGACGTGGCCAGTGTTCAAGCTGAAGAAGAGCGGAGGTCCACGCGACCTCGACGTGTCGATGGTCGGTCTCAAGCTCGGCGCATCCGTGCTGCAGCTCGGCGGCCGGGACGGACAACTGATCGCCGAGCTCGCCAAGGTGGCGGGAATCAGCGGCGAAGCCTGCGCCGTGGCGGAAACCGACGCCGAGTGCGACGGCGTGCGGCGCGCGGCCGAGCGCACCGGAGTGCTGGTGGAGGTCAGGACGGCCAGACTCGGGGCGCTGCCCTTCGATGCCGAGTCGTTCGACGTGGTGGTGGCCCCCGACCTGCTCGGCGGCCTGCGCATGAACGAACGGGTCCTGTGCCTGCAACAGGCGCTCAAGGTGTTGCGGCCCGGCGGACGCTGCGTCGTGATCGAGGCGGCCCAGCGCGGCGGCATCGGCAGCCTTTTTTCACGGCGGACGCTCGACCGCACGTACCTGATGAACGGCGGCGCGGCGGGCGCGCTCGAGGCGGAGGGGTTCCGCGCCGTGCGCCTGCTCGCCGAACGCGAGGGAAAGAGCTTCTTCGAAGGCGCGAAATAGGGTAAACTCGGATGCCCGCGCAGCAGCCGCAACAGGGTTCCCGGACCGCCGCTCCCGAGGTCTACTCGGCGGACGAGATCGCGCGCGGGGCCGGCGTCGACCGCCGCGTGGTCGGGCGTCTGATTGCCGCCGGCGAGATCGGAACGCTCGACGGCGTGCTCGTCGCCCAGCGGGAAGCGGTTCGCGCCGTGCGGAGACTGCGGCGCGGGCCGCTGCTGCTGCGTCGACCGCCCTTCGGCGGCGCCCTCCTCGATCGCAGCGCCGGAGACGCCTCTTCCGCCGCCTGCTCGGCCGCGTTGTCCACGCTGGCGCATGGCCTGGTCATTCCGCTCGCGATCATGCTGACGGCGGTACAGGCGACCACCGCCGCCGACCGGCCTCCCACGGACCCGGCTCCCTTGTCGCGGCTCGTGTTCGTGGCCGAGCCCGGCCCCGGGGGCGGCGGCGGCGGAGGCGGATTGCGGCAACCACTGCCGCCGCCGCCTGCCGAACGGCGCGGCGACAGCCGCGTGAGCAGTCCGGTTCCGCCGCGCGAAGAACCGGCCGTCGTCGAGCCGGCGGACAGGCCGCCTCCTCCCGAACCGCTGGAGGCCGATGCGCTTCCCCGCATCGCCGCGCCGCTGATGGCGATGCGCGCGGACCAGCGGGACCTGCGCGGGTTGCTGGAGCCGACCGCGGAGACGCGCACGACGTCGCAGGGACCCGGTCGGAACGGAGGCATCGGCGCGGGAGCGGGGCGCGGCGTCGGCCGCGGCGCGGGCGCCGGTGTCGGGCCCGGCACGGGCGGGGGTGCGGGCGGAGGACCGTACCGCGCCGGCAGCGGGATCTCCCCGCCGGCCATCGAACGCGAGGTCAAGCCCGTCTACACGGCCGATGCGCTACGGCGCAGAATCGAGGGCGACGTCGTCCTGGAGGTGGTCGTCCTCGCCAGCGGCGCGGTCGGGGAGATCCGGGTGGTCCGCGGCCTCGGCCACGGTCTCGATCAGGCGGCGATGACCGCAATGCAGCAGTGGCGGTTCCATCCGGCGCGGAGAAGAGGCCTCGCGGTCGACGTCGTCGTCGAGGTCGCGATGGAGTTCCGGCTGCGCTGAGGACCAGATGGAGATCACTCTGATCGCAGTGACGCTGCTGTCGCTGTTCCTGGCCATATCCATGGGGGCGGTCGCGTGGCGCCTGGTCGAGGAAGAACGCCGCCGCTCGGATGCGCGCATCGCGGCGCTGGCGGCCGAGCTGAAACGCGACGACGGACCGGCCGCGGACGAGGGACCCGACGCGCCGGTGGCGGAGCCGCCCACCGATCCGACGATCGCGGACGGTCAGGCCGCCGGCGGCAGACTGTTCTCCACGCCCTCCGCAACGACACCTACCGGCTGGACAGGCGTGGCGGCCGTCGGCGGGGCGGCGGTCGTGGTGCTCGTCGTCGCGGCCGGGTTCCTGCTGTCCGCGTCCGACGACGGCGACGCGGCTGCGACGACGGAGGACGTCCGTCCGCCGCTCGATCTGCTCCATCTCGACCACGTGGAGGAAGGCCCGTTCCTCGATGTCCGCGGGTCGGTGCGCAACCCGGCGGACGCAGCCGCGGTCGAGCGACTGTCGGTGGTGGCGATGGCGTTCGATGCAGCGGGCACGCTCGTCGCGACGCGCCGCACGCCGGTGGAGAAACCCGCGCTCGCGGCCGGAGCGGACTCGGCTTTCCTCGTCCGCCTGCTCGCCGCCGGCGTCAGCCGCTACCGGATCAGCTTCCTCCTCGGCGATACGACCATCCCGCACGTCGATCGCCGGCCGGCCGTGCAACCGCCCAGGGGAGACTCGTCATGACAAGCGCAGGCGCCGGCTTTCGTTCCTTTCCCGCGCTGCTGGCCGCGATCCTCGTCACGGCGCCCGCGCATCCTCTCACGCAGGCCCCCGACAGGCCCGCGTTCCGGTTCCGCACCGGCGTCGACCTGATCAACGTCAGCGCGACCGTGACCGACCGGCGCGGACGCTTCGTGTCCGGCCTCGACAAGGACGACTTCTTCGTCTACGAGGACGGCGTGCTCCAGACCCTCACCCACTTCAGCCGCGAGCGCGTGCCCGTCAGTCTCGGCATCGCACTCGACACCAGCGGCAGCATGGACGGGCTCCGGATGGCGGCCGCACGGCGCGCCCTCGACCGCTTCCTCTTCGACCTGCTCGGCCCGGACGACGAGTTCTTCCTCTACCGGTTCGACTACCAGCCGCGGCTCGTGCACGACTGGACCAACGATCCGGAACGGGTGAGCCGCGCCCTCGGCGGCATCGGCCCGTACGGCGGCACCGCGCTGTACGATGCCGTGGCCGACGGGGTGCTGACGGCCGAGCAGGGCCGGCACCGGAAGAAGGCGTTGCTGGTGATCTCGGACGGGAACGACACCAACAGCGAGATCCGCGTCCGCGACCTGCAGCGGCTGATTCGCGAGACCGAGGTCATGGTCTACGCAATCGCCATCGACGGCCCGGGAGCCTCGCGCACCGGCGGCCGTGCGCCGGCGCCGCGCTCCCGACCGCCGGTACGGGTCCCCTTCCCGATTCCCGGCGGCGGCGGGGGGGGACGCCTGCCGTTCCCGCCGACGACCCGGGCGCCCGGCGGCGGCGTGGTGTTCGGCGCCGGTGACCGCGTCAACGTGTCGGCACTCCGCGACCTGACCGACGACAGCGGCGGAAGGACGGAGATCGTCCGGGTGGCGGACGACCTCGACGCCGCCACCTCGGGGATCGCCGACGAGTTGAGCCGGCAGTACTTCCTCGCCTACCCCGCGCCGGGCCACGCCGACGGGCAGTGGCACGAAATCGAGGTCGAGCTGCGCGATCCGCGCCTTCGCGTCCGGGCGCGCCGGGGCTACATCGCCTCGCCGTAGCGCCCGGTCCGACGATCGCGTCGAATGGCGACTGGCGGCGCTCGACAGACGCGCCGCGGCAGGTTCGGAACCGGGTGGTACACTCCAACCCGCTCGATGGCCAGCAACACCGTCTTCCTCATCGACGGCAGCTCCCAGATGTACCGGGCGTATCACGCGATACGCGGACTGACCGCACCGGACGGCAGTCCGACGAACGCGGTCTTCGGCTTCGTCAACATGCTGCGGAAGCTCATCGCCGACCACCAGCCGGCACTCATCGCCGCCGCCTTCGACGTGCGCGGGCCGACCTTCCGGAACGAGCTCGCGGCCGACTACAAGGCGAACCGGGCGCCGATGCCGCCCGACCTGCGCGAGCAGGTGCCGCACGTGCACGAAGCGTGCGAAGCGCTCGGCGTGCCGGTGCTCACGCATGAAACGTTCGAGGCGGACGACGTCATCGGCACCCTGGGCGTGCAGGCCCGCGCCGCCGGGTTCGAGGTGGCCATCGTCACCGGCGACAAGGACTTCTTCCAGCTCGTACGGGACGGCGTCCGCGTCTACAATCCGCGCGACCCCGGCGCCTGGTACGACGCGGACGGCGTGCGGGACAAGTTCGGGGTCGGGCCCGAGCAGGTCATCGACGTGCTGGCCCTGATGGGCGACTCGGTGGACAACGTCAAGGGCGTGCCGGGCATCGGCGAGAAGGGCGCCCGCGAGCTGATCGCGGCGCACGGCACCCTGGATGCGCTGCTGGAGCATGCGGCGCAGGTCCGGCAGAAGCGCTACCGGACGGCGCTCGAAACGCACGCGGACGACGCGCGCAGGAGCCGCGAGCTGGTCACCATCCGGACGGACGTGCCGGTCGAGTTCGACCCCGAGACGTTGCGCTACGGGGGACCCTCGCCCGAGCGCTGCTTCACGCTCTTCACGGCGCTCGGTTTCCGCACCCTCGCCCCGGAGTACGCGCCCACGGCGACGACCGTCGAGAAGGACTACGGCGTGGTGGAGTCCGTGGCGGACCTTGCCGCGATCGTCGACGCGATCGGCCGCGCCGGGCGGGTTGGGCTGGCGCTGGTGACGGACGGTCCGGACGCGATGCGCGCCAGCCTGGTGGGAATCGCCCTGTCGGTCGGCCCGCGTCACGCGCGCTACGTGCCGCTCGGGCACCGGACGCTCGGCGCGGGCGCCGGCCTCTCGCGCGACGATGCGCTTGCCGCCCTGGCCGGCCCCCTGGCGGACGCCGGCGTCGCGAAGGTCGGACACGATCTCAAGCAGGCGGTACTCGTGCTCGGCCGCCACGGGATCTCCCTCGGCGGCCTCGACGTCGACACCCTGCTCGCCAGCTATCTCGTCGACGCCACCCGCTCGGGTCACGACCTCGGCGATCTCGCCCTGGAGCAGGTGGGCTACAAGGCGATCGCACTCGAAGAAGTCGTCGGCAAGGGGGCGAAGGCGATCAGTCCCGCCGACGTACCCGTCGACGCGGTGGTCGAGTACGCCGGCGAGCGGAGCGACCTGGCGCTGCAGGTGGCCGAACGCCTCGGGGGACAGCTCGTCAGCGACGGACTCGAGACCCTCTACCGTGACCTGGAGCTGCCGCTGCTGCCGGTGCTCGCGGACCTCGAACGCGCGGGCGTCCGGCTGGACGTCGACGCGCTGGCCTCGCAGTCGGTGGCGATGGACGCGCAGTTGTCGGCGCTGCAGGCCGAAATCCACGCCCTGGCCGGCGAGCCGTTCAACATCAACTCGCCGCGGCAGCTCTCGACCATCCTCTTCGAGAAGCTGCAGCTTCCGTCCCGCAAGCGCACGGGCAAGACGAAGGTGGCCTCCACCTCGGTGGATGTGCTCGAGGAGCTGGCCCTGGCGCACGACCTGCCCCGCAAGGTCCTGGAGTGGCGCAGCCTCGCCAAGCTGAAGGGAACGTACATCGACGCGCTGCCGCAGCTCGTCAACCTCGAGACCGGACGCCTGCACACCTCGTTCGCCCAGGCGGTGGCGGCGACCGGGCGGCTGAGCAGCCACGACCCCAACCTGCAGAACATCCCCATCCGGACCGCGGTCGGGCGGGAGATCCGCGGCGCCTTCACCGCGCCGCCGGGGGCGGTCCTGATCTCGGCCGACTATTCGCAGATCGAGCTGCGGGTGCTGGCCCACCTGTCGGGCGACCCGAACCTCACCGGCGCCTTCGAACGGGGCGAGGACATCCACGACCGGACCGCCCTGCAGGTCTTCGGGGCCGACAGCGGCCTCGACCCGCACGAGCTGCGGCGGCGGGCGAAAATCATCAACTACGCCCTGCTCTACGGCAAGACCGCCTTCACGCTCTCGAAGGACATCGGGGTCACCCCCAAGGACGCGCAGCGCTTCATCGACGCCTACTTCGAGGGCTTCCCCGCCGTCCGTGCCTACCTGGAGGGCACGCTCGAAACGGCGCGCGAGACCGGCGGCGTGACCACCATGCTCGGCCGTCGCCGCCGCGTGCCCGAGATCAACAGCCGCAACGGACAGATGCGGAGCGCGGCCGAGCGCGTCGCGGTCAACATGCCGATTCAGGGCAGCGCGGCCGACATCCTCAAGCGCGCGATGATCGACGTGCACGCCGCCCTGCCGCCCGCAACGCGGATGATCCTGACCGTCCACGACGAGCTGCTGTTCGAGGCCCCGGAGGCGCAGGCCCGGGACGTCGCCGAGCTGGTCCGATCGAAGATGGAGTCCGCCGTCGAGCTGTCCGTTCCGCTGACCGTCGACGTGGGGGTCGGCCGGAACTGGAAGGAGGCGAAGGGCTGACGCCTGGAACGGCTCTTGCTTTCCAAGCCGGGCATCATGGGCCGATTCCGACTTTTCGCTCTGTTGATCGTGCTCGCCCAGGCCGCGGCCGCGGCCGCGCCGCAACCGGGGTTGTCGCTCGCCGGCGTCTACCGCCGCGGCATCGACGTCACGCGCTACTGGGTGAGCGAAAAGCTCGACGGCGTTCGCGCCCGGTGGGACGGCGCGGCGCTCTACTCCCGGCGTGGCAACCGCTTCAACGCGCCCCCCTGGTTCGTCGAGGGGTTTCCGAACGCGCC
Source organism: Vicinamibacterales bacterium (assembly GCA_965204175.1). Classification (GTDB taxonomy): domain Bacteria; phylum Acidobacteriota; class Vicinamibacteria; order Vicinamibacterales; family UBA8438; genus WTFV01. The sequence continues at coordinate 6,494,927 of OZ241978.1, read as the reverse complement.
GCTCGACGGCGAGCTGTGGGCCGGCCGCGGCACCTTCGAGATGCTCTCGGGCATCGTGCGCCGAACGCGTCCTGATGACGCCGCGTGGCGCAGGGTCCGCTTCATGGTGTTCGATCTGCCCGCGGACCCCGCTGACTTCAACGGCCGGCTGCGGCGTCTCCGGGACCTGTTCGCCGGCCGCCGGTCTCCCCATATCGGTCTCGTCGAGCAGTTCCGGGTCGCGGACCACGCAGAGCTGATGGCGGTCCTGGACCGTGTCGTGGCCGCCGGCGGCGAAGGGCTGATGCTGCACGACGGAAACGCGCGTTACCGGGCCGGCCGCACGAACGACCTGCTGAAGCTCAAGCGCCACGACGACGCCGAGGCGGTGGTCGTCGCGCACCTGCCCGGGCGGGGGAAGTACGCCGGCCTGCTGGGCTCGCTGCTGGTGGAAACGCCGGACGGACGCCGCTTCCGGCTCGGCTCCGGTTTCTCGGACGACGAGCGCCGACGCCCGCCGCCGATCGGGGCAATCGTCACCTACAAGTTCTTCGGCCTCACGCGCAACGGCATCCCGCGGTTCGCCAGCTTCCTGCGGGTCCGGCCCGACCCGTGACGCGCGAACCGCCGCCGCGGAACCCGTGTGCGCCCGCGCGGCGTCCGTCTGCTGGTAAGCTGCGCACGACGCCGGAAGCGACCTGACCATGCCGTCGCTGCAGTTCAAGGGCCGCGTGTTCGTGGAGAACTTCCACCTTGGGGTGCCGTTCCACGAGTTGACACCGGTCCGCGCCCGGGGGCTGAGCCGGAAGGCGAGCCTGCACGACAACCTGATCGTCGAGGGCGACAACCTGCTCGCACTCAAGGCCCTGTTGCCGACGCACCACGGCAAGGTCAAGTGCATCTGCATCGACCCGCCCTACAACACCGGCAACGAGGGCTGGGCCTACAACGACCGGGTGAACTCGCCCATGATGAAGGAGTGGTTCGGCCGCGTGGTCGACCGCGACGACCTGACCCGCCACGACAAGTGGTGCTGCATGATGCTGCCGCGCCTGAAGCTGCTGCGGGAGTTGCTGGCGGAGGACGGCGCGATCTTCGTCTCCATCGACGACAACGAGGTGCACCGGCTGCGGTGCCTCATGGACGAGGTCTTCGGGGAAGACAACTTCGTGACAACGGTGATCTGGGAGAAGGTCTATTCTCCAAAAAGTAGCGCGAAGTACTTTTCCGAGAACCACGACTTCATCGTGGTCTATGCGAGGCACAAGGAGCAGTTCCGACCCGCACTGCTTCCGCGAACAGAAGAAGCCGACGCGCGCTATAGCAATCCCGATGACGACCCGCGCGGACCGTGGAAGCCGGGCGGCCTGGACGCGCGCAATCCGTACAGTAAGGGACTCTATTCGATAGAGTGTCCGGGCGGTCGCGTAGTCAAGGGACCTCCACCCGGCAGCTTCTGGCGTTACTCGCAGGAGAGGTTTTCGGAGTTGGACAAGGACAACCGAATCTGGTGGGGCCACGACAGAAACCAGGTGCCGGCCATCAAGCGCTTCCTTTCCGAGGTAAAGAAAGGACTCGTACCGGAGACGATTTGGACGTACAAGGAAGTCGGGCATACGCAGGCCGCGAAGAAGACGCTTCTTGAGCTTTTTCCGGACAACTTCCCGGACTTCACAACGGTCAAGCCCGTCGATCTCTTGCATCGGATCGTCCACCTTTGCACGGACAAGGACTCCATCGTCCTCGACTCGTTCGCCGGCTCGGGAACCACCGCCCACGCCGTTCTCGCTCTCAACCGGGAGGACGGCGGCAGCCGGCGCTTCGTGCTGATCGAGTGCGAAGACTACGTGGACTCGATCACCGCCGAGCGCGTGCGGCGGGTCGTCAGGGGCGTGCCGTCTGCGAAGGAGGAGCCTCTAAAGACCGGACTCGGCGGCACGTTCAGCTACTTCCGGCTCGGCGCGCCGCTGCGCAAGGAATCGCTCCTCGACCCGTCGAAACTGCCGAGCTACGAGAAGCTGGCCGGGTACATCTTCTTCACGGCGACCGGCGAGGAGTTCGAGCCGGACAAGGTGCGGCAGGACGAGTGGTTCATCGGCCGGAGCCGAATGTACGACGTGTTCCTCATCTATGAGGACGACGTGGAGGAACTGAAGAACCTGGCACTGACGCAGGACATCGCCGCGCAGTTTCCGGGCGGCAAGCGCCCGAAGCTGGTCTTCGCGCCCACCAAGTACCTCGATCAGGAGTCGCTGCACCGGCATCGCATCACCTTCCAGCAACTACCGTTCGAGATCTACGAATCGGTCGAGAAGCTCGAACGATGATCCTCAAGGAGTACCAGAAGAGGGCGCTGGATCGCGTCGGCGAGTTCGTCGAGCGGCTCGTGGAGTGGCGTGACAAGGCCGAGAAGGTGCGCGAGATCGATCCCGACTTCGACTGGGTGCGTCGAGCCTGGGAGAAGACGGCACCGAGCCGCTCGTACCTGTCACGCCGGAACGGCCTGCGGGAACCGCTGCCGTCGTTCTGCCTCAAGGTCCCCACCGGAGGCGGCAAGACCCTGCTCGCCACCAAGGTGATCGATTGCGTCAACACCCGTTACCGCCGACGGCAGACCGGGCTCGTGCTGTGGATCGTGCCGAGCGCGCAGATCTACACGCAGACGCTGCGGGCGTTGCAGGACCGCGACCATCCGTACCGGCAGCAACTCGACGTCGCCTCCGCGGGCCGGACCCTGGTGTTGGAAAAGACGAGCGGCTTCGGTCCGCGGGATGTGGAGGAACGTCTGTGCGTGCTGCTGTTGATGCTGCAGTCATCGAGCCGGGAGACCAAGGAACAGTTGCGGATGTTCCGCGACGCCGGCGGCTTCGACCGTTTCTTCCCTCCCGACGACGACCCGGACGCGCACCGCGATCTGCGCACGCGCATATCGAATCTGGACGCCTTCGAGCAGTCGGGAGGGGTCTGGGGCGGACAGGTCAAGACGTCGCTCGGCAACGCGCTGCGCCTGCTGCGGCCGTTGATCATTCTCGACGAGGGTCACAAGGCGTACAGCCCGAACGCGAGGGCGACGCTCGAGGGCTTCAACCCCTGCATGATCGTCGAACTGTCGGCGACGCCGCCGAAGAGCGCCAACGTGCTGGTGGAGATATCCGGCCGCGAACTGAACGCGGAGGAGATGATCAAGCTCGATCTGCACATCACGAACAAGGCGAACGCGAGCTGGCAGGATACGCTGCTCGCCTCCATCAACCGCCGCGACGCGCTGGAGGAGGCGGCGCGGGACCACGAGGCGGACACCGGCGTCTACATCCGCCCCATCTGCCTCGTGCAGGTGGAGCGCACGGGACGCGATCAACGGCGGGCCGGGGTGATTCATGCCGAGGACGTGCGCGACTACCTGCTGCGCCATCCGCGAATCAGTGCCGACCAAGTCGCCGTGAAGACGAGCGGGCGGGACGAGTTGAAGGCGGTGGACGAAGCTGGCGGACTCCTATCGCGCGATTGCACCATCCGGTTCATCATCACCAAGCAGGCGTTGCAGGAAGGCTGGGACTGTTCGTTCGCCTACGTCCTGACGATCCTGACGAATCCGGGTTCCCGGAGCGCGTTGACGCAACTCGTGGGCCGCATCCTCCGCCAGCCGTACGCGGCGAAGACGCGGGTCGCCGCGCTAGACGAGAGCTACGTGTTCTGTTTCCAGCGGCGCGGCGCGGACCTGCTGAGCGAGGTGCGCAAGGGCTTCGGCCTGGAGGGATTGCAAGGCCTCGAGGGGCGGATCGCATCCGACGAGGCCGGCGCGCCGGCCGGCGCGCCGCTGATCTCTCGGCAGCGGGAACGCTACCGGCGGGCGGCCGCCGATCTCGTGCTGCCGGCGTTCATGATCAGGGATGGCGGTCAGTGGCGTCTGGTGCACCACGAGACCGACATCCTGTCCCGCGTGCCCTGGGACGACACCGAGCTGTCGCCCCTGTTCGACGTCGAGCTCGGCGCCGGCAACCGGGACGTCGAGTTGCGCGCGGGGCTGGACGCGCACCCCCTGAACGCGATGTCCGGGGCGACCGCCGTCGATACGGCGGACGCGGGTGCAGAGACGGGCGAAGACCGGATCGACTACTACTTCGCGGCCGGTCACCTGCTCGACGCGATGCCGAATCCGTGGCGCGGAGCGGAAGCGGCCCGGCGAGTCTTCGACGCTCTCCTGAAGCGGTATCCGCGCGAGCGGGTGGCGGCCAACTACCTGTTCGTGCTCGAAGAGCTGCGCAAGCAATTGGAAAAGGAGCGGGACCGGCTGTCGCGGCAGGTGTTCGCCGCGCTGCTGGAGTCGGGCGAGATGCGTTTCATCGTGGTGGCCGACGGCCTCACGTTCAATCGCCTGCCGCAGCGGATCGAAGCCCCCGGGGCGCGGCAGGCGAACCGCGAGGACGGCGGACAGTACGAGCGCAACCTCCTCGACGTGATCACCGAGGAGGAACTGAACGGCCTGGAAAACAAGGTGGCCACTTATCTCGACACGCAGGCCCGGCTGTTCTTCTGGTACCGGAACCGTGCACGCAAGGACTACTACGTGCAGGGCTGGAAGCCCGGCCGCATCTACGCGGACTTCATCCTGACGCTGAAGCCGGACGAACCCGGCGTGGGCGACGAGTACCACCGCGTCTTCGTCGTGGAGACGAAGGGGGTTCACATCGGCCGCTCCGAGGACACCGAGTACAAGCGCTCGGTGTTCGACGTCTGCTCCGAGCACGCGACAAAGACGAACTGGGCGGAGTTCGTGCCCGCCATGCGCAACAAGGTCATGCGCTTCGAGGTGGTGGACGAAGAGGAGTGGGAGCATCGCCTGAACGCGATGCTCGCCGGGTGACGTGTTCCCGACGCTGCATTGGTCGCGTGCGAGTTGCGGAAGGGCAACGGGACCACCATGACGCGGTCATATGCGCGAGAGATGACGAAGCTCGCCGATACGTTCGAGTGGGCGGCAACGGCCGACCTCGATCCTCTGCGCCGAGCCGGCCGCACCGCCGGCCTCTCGTCGCTCCGCGCTGTTGGTTCCGGCGGCTCCCTCACCGGCGCCCATGCGCTGGCCGGCCTGCACCAACGGTACACGGGCCACCTCGCCGCGGTCGCCACGCCCCTCGAAGCGGTGGGCGAGTCACTAGCGCGCGAGACTCAGCGTGCCTTCATCCACGGCTGGCGGCTGGCATATGGTGTTCGTCTCCCATGTCGCCTCCAGCGTCGCCGCGTCGAATGACGCAACCGAGGCGTCGATCGCACAGCCTTCCGGGAAGTAATCGGGGAAGCCCTCGAGCAGGAACGAGAGTTCTGCCGTCGTATCGGCAGCCGTCCCCGTCACCCCTCCGCCGAGCGGGATCTCCGGAGGCGCACCGGGCACGGGAGGCAACCTGACCGTCGCCGTCCAGCTTCCCGTCACCATGGTTCCCTCCTGAGTGAGCTCCACCCGGAGGTCGTCACCGGAAATGAGCGCGCCCTCGAACGAGCCGGTCCACGTGCCGGTCAGCGTCACCGCCGCCGGCGGCGGCTCCACGGGGGTGGGCGCCGTCGGACTGTCGTCGCCGCCGCAAGCTGCAGCCAGCAACGCGAAACAGAGAAAGATCGCCCAGCGGGCGCTGCTGCTCTTCAACATGAGTCGTTCCGATACCTTATCCGTCGTCGCCGGCTTCCCGCGCGCCGGGGAGTCGACGCCGCCCAGAGGCTGAGCGGCGCCCGTGTCGAACAGTCTCGCCAACGCCGAAGGCTCGACCCACGCAGCCGTCGCCGGCGTGTCGGCGTCACACCGACCATCGTCGGCCGGCGAAGCGGCCGGCCGACGATGGTCGGCTGCTCCGCTAGTGGTCCCCGTCGGCGTCGTTGTGCATGTCTAGGGTTCCTTCGTCATTTGCAACGCAATCGCTGCCCTCGGTTTCCCACGTGGCCTCCAGATCGTCCTCCGCGAACGAACTGACATCGACGTGGACCTCGCAGTCGTGGCCCAAAGCGTCGTGGAAAATCTCCTTGAACGTAAGATGGAGCTCGGCGGTCTCTCCCGTCACCATGCCTGTCACATCACCCCCGAACTCCTCATCGGCCGCGGCCGTGCCCATTAGCAGAGCCGCGACCGCCTGGGGCATCATCTCCATGTGCCAGTCGCCGGTCACGCTCATGTCGCCCTGCTGCTCCAGGTGTATAAGCGCTTCGCCGTCGATCAGGTTGCCGTGGACGTGTCCGTGCCATTCGCCGGTAATCGTCACCGGCTCCGGTTCGGGCGTCGGTGTCGGCGCGGGTGGCGGCGTCGGCGTCGGCGCCGTCGGGGCGGGGTCATCGCCACAGGCGGCGCCGAGCAGCGCAAAGCAGAAAACAGCAGCCCAGAGGGCGCGGTTGCTCTTGAACATGAAACGATCCTTTGCCTTTCTGCAAACGCCCCGCCCTCCCTCGGGATGTCTGCCGGGTGGGGCGCCGCTCAGAGGCTGAGCGGCGCCGTGTTGAGTAATCCCGTGCTGTCGCCGAGCTTCTCGGCCGGCACGCCGGCCTTGTCGAGCACCGTCAAGAGCAGGTTCGTATAGGGCGTGTCCGCCGGGTAGGCTCGATGCCGCCCGCCGTGCAGCCGCCCGCCGCCGCCGCCCGCCACGAGGCACGGCAGATTCGTGTGCTCGTGGAGGTTTCCGTTCCCGATGCCGCCGCCGTAGACGATCATCGAGTGATCCAGCAGGTTGCCGTCGCCGTCCGGGGTCTCGCGCAGCTTGCCGAGCAGGTACGACAGCACCTGGACGTGGTAGGTGTCGATCTTCGCCTTCTTGGCGATGTACTCCGGGTCGTTGCGGTGATGCGACACCGTATGGTGCTGGTCCGGCACCCCGATCTGCGGGTACGGCCGCGGACTGGCCTCGCGCGCCATCATCAGCGTGAAGACCCGGGTGACGTCGGCCTGGAACGCCAGCACCTGCAGGTCGAACATCAGCTTCGCGTGGTCCTCGAAGGTCTCGGGGATGTCGACCGGCCGTTCCGGCAGCTCGACGAAGTCCTCGTCACCGCGCGACTCGGATCGCTGGACCCGCTGCTCGACGTCGCGCACCGCGTCGAGATATTCGTCCAGCTTGTTCCGGTCGCTCGGACCGAGCGTCCCGCCGAGGCGCGCCACCTCGGCGGTCACCGAGTCGAGAATGCTTCCGGTCTGCCGCATCACCGCCTGCCGTTCGGCGGCGGTTCCCCCCTCGCCGAACAGCCGCTCGAAGACGATGCGCGGGTGCGCCTCCATGTCGAGCGGGGTGGTCTCGTTGCGCCACGAGATGGTGTTGGAGTAGAAGCAGTCGCCGGTGTCGCAGGCGATGGCGGTCGGCTGCTCCAGGGCCAGCTCCAGCGACGGCAGCGGGGTCTGCTTGCCGAACTCGCGCGCCGCGATCTGGTCGGCGGTGACGCCGAGCTTGATGTCGGTCGGCCCCTGGCGGCCGCGGCGCTCCCAGGCGTGGACGCCGCTCAGCCAGGCAGCCGTCGCCCGCGGATGGTCGCCGTTGCCGTCGCCGAACGAGTCGGCCTGCCGGTGCGCCAGCCCGCTCAGGATCAGCACCTGGTCGCGGAACGGCTCGAGCGGGCTCAGGATTCGCGAGAACTGGAATCCGCTCCCGGTCTGCGCCGGCACCCACTGCTCCTGGATGACGCCGTTCGGGATGTAGATGAACCCGAGCCGCCGGGCCGGCGCTGCCGCGGCGCGCGCCGCCGACGATGCGGCCGGCACCATCGCGTCGAGGAACGGCAGGGCGAGCGTGGCGCCCACGCCGCGCAGGAACGTCCGCCGGGGCAGGGCTTTCTGCGTGATGATCATGATTGCGACATCCTCATCTGAAACGGCGTGCTCCGAACGATGCCCAGGACGATGGACGAGAACCGGTAGTCGTTCCGCTCCGCGTCGCGCACGATGGCGCGCACCGCGGGCATGTCGTACGACTCGACGTTGCGGCCGAGCGCATAGGTCAGCAGCTTCTCGGTGACGGTGGCGACGAACCGCTCGGGCTCGCGCAGCAGCGCCGCTCGCATGCCCTCCGGGCCCTCGAAAGACGTGCCGTCGGGCAGAACGCCGGACGCGTCGATGGCGTCGTTCGACTCGCTGCGGATGCGCCAGCGGCCCACCGCATCGAAGTTCTCCAGGGCGAAGCCGAGCGGATCCATCTGGGCGTGGCAGCTCGCGCACGCCGGGTTGGCGCGATGCCGCTCCATCGCCGCCCGCATGGACAGTGCCGCGCCGTCGTCGGTCGTCTCCGCCAGGGACGGAATGTCGGGAGGCGGCGGGGGCGGGGGCGACGCCAGCAGGTTCTCCAGGATCCACTTGCCGCGCAGCACCGGCGAGGTCCGCGTGGCGTACGACGTCAGCGTCAGGATGCCGCCCTGCCCCAGCAGCCCGCGCCGAGCCGTCCCGTCCAGCGAGACGCGCCGGAAGTGGCTGCCGTAGACGTGGGGAATCCCGTAGTGCCGGGCGAGGCGCTCGTTGACGAACGTGTAGTCGGCGGCCAACAGATCGCTGACCCTGCGGTCCTCGCGCAGCACGCTGTCGATGAACAGCTCGGTCTCGCGCTGGAACGCCTGCCGCAGGTTCTCGTCGAAGCCGGGGAAGAAGCCGGGGTCCGGCTCCTTGGCCTCGACGTCCCGCAGGAAGAGCCACTGTTCGGCGAAGTTGTCAACCAGGGCGCGCGAACGGCGGTCGGCGAGCATCCGCTGCACCTGCGCCTCGAGCACCGCCGGGTCGCCGAGGGTGCCGTCGATGGCGCGATCCAGCAGCTCGTCGTCCGGGATGCTGCTCCAGAGGAAGAACGACAGGCGCGAGGCCAGCTCCAGGTCGCCGACGCGGTACGGCGCGCCGGCATCGACGCTCTCCGGATCGCGCTCGATGCGGTAGAGAAACTCGGGGCTGACCAGCAGCCGCTCCAGGGCCCGCTGGATGCCCCGGTCGAAGCCGCCCTCGGCGCGGCCCTCCTCGTAGAACGGCAGGAGCAGGTCGAGATCGCCAACGGTCACCGGACGGCGGTAGGCGCGGCGGGCCAGGGTCGACAGGATCTCGCGCGCACAGGGCTCCGCCGCGGCGGCGTCGCCACCCGGACGGCACGTGAAGATGCGCTCCCGGCTCGGCGTGTCGCCGGCGCCGTCGACGCCGTAGGGACCGCTGAGGGTAACCGTCGCGATAGACGGTTCGCGCCGTTGCCCGCGCCGTGACGCCCGCACCAGGCTCTCGTGCCGCGCGCCGGTCTTCTGCAGGAAGGCCACGGCAATCTCGCGCGGCCCGGCCCCGAGCGGCACCCGGACATCCACCGGGGGCTCGGCCTCGAACGCGAACACGCCGCTCGCCCCCCGCACCAGCGGCCGGCCGCCGATGCTGAAGAGGCTGACGCGCTCGCCGTCGACGCTCACCTCTACCTGGTGCTCCTCGCGCGCAGCCTGCGCGAACTCCACGGTCAGGACGTACTCGCCGTCCGCCGGCAGGTGGCTGCGGATCAGCGTCCCGCCCCGGGTTCCGAGGGGCAGGCCATCGAGGTGGCCGTCCTGAATCAGGTCGCGGTCGAGTTGATAACGGTCGACGATCGGCGGCATGCTCGTGTCGCCGACGGCCAGCCGGCTGATCCTGCGCGCCGCGGCCAGGTACCGCTCCAGGGTCGACGGCGAGACGAACAGCAGCTCGGCGAGGTTGTCGAAGCCGCTGGTGACGTTGTCCGCCGGCAGCAGCGTCGAGACGTCGAACTCCTTCGGCAGATTGTCGAGGGCCAGCAGATCGCGCACCGCGTTCTGGTACTCGGTGCGGCTGAGCCGATGCAGCGCGGGACGTCGGCCCGGGTTGGGCGCGTCCGTGGCCGCCCGGTCCAACTCCGTCTCCAGCCAGTCGACGACCTCGCCGTAGGTGGCCTCGTCCGGGCGGGGGCGCCCGACCGGCGGCATGGTTCGCGCCTCCAGCTTGCGGATGACGCGCTCCCAGGCGTCCGAGTCGCCGCCCACGTGGTTCGGGTCGAGCGCATCCAGCGCCAGGCCGGCGGTGCGCAACTGCGAGACCAGCATCGACGGCGCAGTGCCGCGGCCGTTGACGATGCGCTCGTTGTGGCAGGTCACGCAGTAGCGATTGAGCGTCGCCTCCACGGACGCGGCGTTCGCCCCGCCCTCCGCGGCCGGCGCGGACAGGGCCGGCGACGCCGTGGCGAGGACGAAACCCGACGCCCCCAAGAGGGAGGCGACTCCGACCCAACGCGGAGCCGGCCTGTTTCGCCGCATCGACATGACATCACCTCTCGGCATCTTCGACTTCTTGCTGCTTCTGCGGCACCCGGAACGCCGCGGCCGGGCTGGTGCACGGTCATGGAACCCGAGCGCGGGCGCCAACTGGGAGAACACAGCCACGCTCCGGTCGGTACTCCGCCCTTTGTACGCTTCTCGCCGGGTGTTGTCAACGTGGACGCCACGCGATAGCATCCGCAATTGCCAACGAAGCGAGGCGGGCCGCGCCGGTCGAATGCAGCGGGGTGTTCGCCGCAGGCAGCCGGAACCATACTGGAAAGGACGTCTGATGCGCAAAGAACAGGGCTGCCGGCGTCCGGCGATCGTCCTGGCCGTGCTGCTCGCCGGTGCGATCACCCTGCCGACCCCGGCGGCCGCGGCCGACGCACCGCTGATCGAAGCAGCCAGATCGGGCGATGCCGCCCGCGTCGCCGCCCTGATCGAGGAGGGCGTCGACCCGCGGGCCGCGTCGCCGGACGGCACCACCGCGCTGCACTGGGCGGCGCGCTCCGCGTCGGCGGCAGCCGTCGAGCACCTGCTCGCGGGCGGAGCCGATGCCGCGAGCGCGAACCGCTACGGCATCACCCCGCTCGCGCTCGCGGCGGAGAGCGGAGAGCCGGCCGTCGTCGGCGCGCTGCTCGCGGCCGGAGCCGATCCGAACACGGCCACCCCCGCCGGCGAAACCGTCCTCATGGTGGCGGCGCGGACCGGGCGCGTTCCGGTCCTCGACCAGTTGCTCGCGGCCGGCGCCACGGTCGACGCCACCGAGAGCTGGCGCGGGCAGACCGCGCTGATGTGGGCCGCCGCCGAGAACAACGCCAACGCGGTCGCGCGGCTGCTCGCGGCCGGAGCCGACGTCGAGGCGCGCTCGGGCAGCGGCCTGACCCCGCTGCTGTTTGCTGTGCGCGAGGGACGGATCGACGCGACGCGGGCCCTGCTCGCAGGCGGCGCCGACGTCAACGCCGGGGTCAACAACACGACGGCGAGCACGGGTTCCTATACGCCGGCGGCGACCGGCCACACGTCGCCCCTGGCGCTCGCGATCATCAACGCGCACTACGAGCTCGCAGCGAAGCTGCTCGACGCGGGGGCCGATCCGAACGCCTACGACGCGCGCGGCTCGCTGCTGCATGCGCTGGCCTGGATCCGCCGCCCGGGCTCGGGCCGGCCGCCGGAGCAGACCGGCAACCTCGACAGCCTCGATCTGGCCCGGCTCCTGCTGGCGCAGGGCGCAGACCCGAACGTGAGCATCTTCTGGCAGGAGATCCCCTTCGAGGTCGACCTGGGCATCGTCAAGCCGCCGCCCAACATCTCGGTCGGGCGCAACTACATCAGCTTCATCGGCGCCACTCCCTTCTACTTGGCCGCCAAGCACGCCGACCTGGACCTGATGCGGCTGCTGGTCGACTACGGCGCGGACCCGCTGACGCCGACCGGCCAGGGGGTGACCCCGCTGATGGCGGCGGCCGGCCTCGGTTTCTGGGACGGCGAGAGCCCGGGGCCGCTCAACGGCACCCCCGAGCGCATCCGGCTCGCGGCCGTGGAGATGACCTTGGCGCTCGGCAACGACCTGCACGCGGTCACCGACTTCGGCGACACGGAGCTCGAGGGCGACGGCGTGGACCTGCTGCTGCGGCACCCGCTGAACCTGCTGGAGCTGGACGCCCAGCGCGACCGCGGCGACATGCGCTGGGGCGGCTGCACGGCGCTGCACGGCGCCGCGATGATGGGCTCGAACCTGATCGTGCAGTACCTCATCGACCAGGGCGCGGACATAAACGCCCGCAACACGATCGGGTGGACGCCCCGGATGGTGGCCGAGGGCGTCTTCGTGGCGAACACCGAGAAGGCGTGGCCGGACACGGTGGCGCTGCTGCGTGAACTCGGCGGAGAAACGGTGGAACGACGATGACGAAGAGACAACTGGGAAGCCTGACGGCCGCGCTCGCCTGCGCGGCGCTCGTCGCCGCCGCGGCGCCGGGAACGGTCGCGGTGGAGGCAGCGGACAACGACGGCGTCATTCGCGGCACCGTCACCAGCGCCGACGGCCCCGAGGCGGGCGTCTGGGTGATCGCCGAGACCGACGACCTCGAGACCGTGTACCGCAAGATCGTCGTCACCGACGACGACGGGCAGTACGTGCTGCCGGAGCTGCCGGATGCGACCTTCGACGTGTGGGTGCGGGGCTACGGCCTCGTCGACTCCGAGCCGGTCGCCGGGCGGCCGGACACCGAGCTCGACCTGACCGCGGTGGTGGCGGCGACGCCGCAGGAAGCCGCCCAGGTCTACCCCTCCACCTACTGGCTGTCGCTCATCGACCTGCCCGCCGCGCACGAGTTCCCGGGCACCGGTCCCGAGGGCAACGGCATCAACCCGCAGATGGGCAGCCAGGCCGAGTGGATCAACAACCTGAAGGGCTGCCAGCGCTGCCACCAGGTGGGCAGCAAGCGCACCCGCGAGATCCCCGACCTGGACGACTTCGACTCGGCCCGCTCCGCCTGGGCGGACCGAGTGCAGCGCGGGCAGCGGGGCTCGCTGATGAACAGCTTCATCACGCGCTTCGGTACCGACGCCGGACTCGACATGCTGGTCGACTGGACCGACCGCATCGCCGCCGGCGAGGCGCCCCCGCCCCCGCCCCGGCCGCGGGGCATCGAGCGCAACGTCGTGCTCACGATGTGGAACTGGGGCGACAACGTCGCCTTCGTCCACGACGAGATCGCCACCGACAAGCGCAACCCGCGCGTCAACGCGAACGGCCCGCTCTACGGCGTGGACATCGGCAACGACTTCCTGCTGGTGACCGACACCCTCGAGCACAGCTCGAAGATGATCAAGATCCCGTTGCGCGAGAACGACCCGCCGGTCCCCTCGATGTTCCAGACCGAGGGATTCAAGCCGTGGCGCGACTTCGGAACCGAGGCGGTCTGGGTCGATCCCGCCAACCCGCACAACCCGATGATCGACGCCGAGGGGCGCGTCTGGCTGACGACGCGCGTCCGGCATCCGAACAACCCCGACTGGTGCCGTGAAGGGTCGGACAACGCCTATGCCCAGTACTTCCCGGTCGACCGGGCCGGCCGCCACACCGGCTACTACGATCCCGAGTCCGAAGACTTCGTGCTGATCGGCACCTGCTACGGCACGCACCACCTGCAGTTCGCCGAGGACGCCAACGACACGCTGTACTTCAGCGGCGGCGGGGCCGTCATCGGCTGGCTCGACACGAAGCTCTACGACGAGACCGGCGACGAGCAGCTCGCCCAGGGCTGGTGCCCGACCGTCATCGACACCAACGGCGACGGCGTCATCACGAAGCCGTGGAACGAGCCAGCGCCGCGCGGCAGCCGCGAGGAGCCGCCGTTCGACCCGGCGCTGGACACCCGCGTGCGGGTCGGTGCCTACGGCATCATCGCCAACCCGCTCGACGACGCCGTCTGGATCGTCTCGGACGACTTCCCCGGCCGCATGCTGCGCCTCGAGCGCGGCGACAACCCGCCGGAGACCTGCATCAGCGAGCTCTACACCGTGCCGGTCGAGAAGGGCTATCGCACCCGCGGCCTCGACGTCGACCGCAACGGCGTGCTCTGGACCGCGCTGGCCGGCAGCAGCCACTTCGCCTCGTTCGACCGCAGCGCGTGCACCGTCTTCGGCGGACCCGAGGCGCGCGACGGCCGGCAGTGCGACGCCGGCTGGTCCTTCTACAAGGCGCCGGGCCCGAACTTCCGCGACACCGACATCGGGACCGACTTCCACTATTACAACTGGGTCGACCAGTTCAACACCCTCGGGCTCGGCGAGAACATCCCGATCGCCAACGGGTCGAGCTCGGACTCGCTGCTGGCCCTCGATCCGGAGACCGGCGAGTGGACCGTCCTGCGCGTCCCCTACCCGCAGGGCTTCCACAGCCGCGGGCTCGACGGCCGCATCGACGATCCGGATGCCGGCTGGAAGGGCCGCGGCGTGTACGCCACCTACGGCGCCGACGCCGCGTGGCACGTGGAAGGCGGCCCGGTAGAGCCGGGGAACCTCGTGAAGTTCCAGATCCGGCCGGATCCGCTGGCGCACTGACGGACGGCCGCGGCAGTTCGTTGACTCTCTTTGCCCGTCCGGCATTCGCGCCGGGCGGGCGAATTCCTGTACCCCGCCATCAATATCAATCCTCCCCGCGCAAGTCGCGGTGAGTTTCGTCATGCCGTCGATTACTTCGATGATTGAGGCGAAGGTACCGGAAGCCGAAGACGTTGCGGTTACCGAGGACACGTTGCGGGTCGAGCTTTCGGACGGACGCACCATCTCCGTGCCACTGGCATGGTACCCCCGGCTCGTCCACGCTACGCAGGAGGAGCGTGAGGCCTGGGAATTGATCGGCGAGGGGCAGGGAATCCGATGGGCGGCTCTGGACGAAGACCTGAGTGTGGAGGGCCTGATTGCGGGCCGTCCGTCAGGCGAGAGCCAACGTTCCCTCAAGCGATGGCTGCAGGCAAGGCGCGCAGGACACAGTGTGGCACTGTCAGACCTCACGAATGCCAAGCGAGACGCAGCGGAGGATTCCGGCGCTTGACGATTCCTACTACTCCTCGGCCAGGGCGACGACCGGCGCGATACGGGCGGCCCGCAACGCGGGGGCCAGTCCGGCGAGCAGGACGACCAGCACGATTGTCCCCGTCACCGCGACGAAGGTCAGCGAATCACGCGGCGCCACACCGAACAGGAACTGCTCGACGAGGCCGGTGAGCAGAAGCGCCGCGCCGACGCCCACCGCCATTCCGACGCCCGCGTAGAGAAGCGTTCTCGACAACATCGTTCCGACAATCGCCGCGTTGCTCGCCCCGAGAGCGATCTCGCCACCGGCCGGCCTATAATCGGCATTCCCCGTCTTGCAACGGACACCGAACAACAGGTTCCAACCGGAGGCAGCGATGCGCAAGTGGCAGATTCTCGCGATCGTCGGGTTCACGTTCGGGATCATCGGCAGCGGCTGGGCGATCGCCGAGCAGCAGCGGGCGGCCTCGCAGGTCTACGAGCTGCGCGTCTACAAGACGACGCCGGGCAACCGGGAGGCGCTGGCGGACCGCTTCCGCGACCACACGGCGGCGATGTTCGAGCAGGCCGGCATGACGAACGTCGGCTACTGGAACGCGGTGACCGGCGACGACGTCGAGGACACGTTCATCTACATGCTCGCGTATCCGTCCCGCGAGGCGCGCGACGAGATGTGGCAGGAGCTCGCCACCTTCGAAGACTTCCAGGAGATCATCATCGCCGCGGAGCGGGATGAGAGCCGCGCGCTGGTCGACAGCATCGACGCGCGGATCCTGGAGCCGACGTCGTACTCCGCGCTGAAGTAGCCACGTCTGGCCATCAACGGTCATTCCACGTCCGGGGGTCTGCGCCGCAGAAGAAACGAGTTGGCGCAGACCACGCCGGCTCGGGGCGATGCGATCAGTCGTGCGTCCGTCGGCCGGCGACCGAATACGGTACGCGTACGCCCGGGTCGTCGGCCGGAAAGTCCTTCGTGTTGCGGGTGACCAGAACGCCGCCGATGCAGCGGGCGCTGGCCCAGATGATGGCGTCCGGCAGACGGATCCGATGCTCACGCCGGATTGCAACGGCCAGCTCGCTCACCTCGTCGTCGATAGCCACGCGCGTGAAGCCGGAGAGGAACCACCGAAGGTGGGTCGCCTCCCTTTCGTCGGCGACGCCGACCATTGCCTCCATCCACGTGATGACGCTTATCGCGGGGTCGTGGTGCCGCGAGAGCTCCTCGCGGGCCGCATCGATGCCGGCGAGATAGTCGATCAGGATGTTCGTGTCGAGGAGGGCGCGCATTCTTCACGACCACTCGCGCCGGAGACGGCGCTCGTACCGCAAGCCGTCCACGTCGCGGTCCCGCCAGATCCCGAACGCGTCTTCACGATCGCTCAGATGCCGTGCATCGAGGTAGCTCGCGATCGCGCGCCGGATGACCTCGGCGCGCGACACGTTTTCGCGCCGACAGACGTCAGCCAGTTGGCGCACTTGCTCCGCAGGAAGCTCTATGATGGTCCGCATGATATTGATGACGATATCTGATGACTAGACTAACCGCTGCCCGCGCGGGGCGGCAAGCCTCCGGGTGGCGGTCGCGAACGGAGCCGCGCCTATAATGTGAGCCTTCCGGTGGGCGGCTCGCTTCACCAACCCGGTGCGGCACTGCCTGCGATGGGTGGAGGTGGCCATGGGTTCGGAGCGACTGGCAGTGACGGGACCGCGGGCCTGGAGGGTATGGCTCCGAGCGATCCTCGGAGCGGTGGCGGCCAACCTCGTCCTGCGCGCGGCAGCGCTTGCCGTCTTCGACATTCCGCCCGAGTTCGAGCCGCTGGCGACCGCCGGGCCGACGGTGTTTCTGACGGTGGTGGGCGTCGGCGCGGGACTGGGAGTCGCCCTGGCCGTCGACAAGCGGTCCGAGAGCCCGGTCCCGCTGTTCCGGCGAATCGTCCTCGTCGCCCTGCTGCTCTCGCTCGTCCCGGACCTCTGGATGCTCACCGGCAGCGGCCGCGAGGCGTTTCCGGGCGCCACGGCACCCGCGGCGGTGACCCTGATGGTGCAACACGTGGCCGCCGCGGCCGTCGTGTTGTGGGGCACGACGAATCCCATCGAGACAACGCCGGCCTGAACGGCGCCGACGAACACGGAGACGAGTCAATGGCAGACCGCAGGATGACAGGCATGCTTCACCAGCACGGCGTTGGCGCGTTCGTCCTCGTGAGCGCCCTCGCCGCAGCCGCCACGGCAGCGGCCCAGCAGGGCGTCGACGGCGAGTGGCGCGTCCACGGCGGCGACGCCGGCTACACGCGCTACGCGGCACTCGATCAGATCGACGCGGAGACGGTGGGCGACCTGCAGATTGCCTGGCGGCGCGAGGCGGTCGACGCGTCGCTCCGCGAGCGCTGGCCGGAGCTGCGCTACTCGAACCAGCTCCGCTCGACGCCGATCATGGTCGACGGCGTCCTCTATGCCTCGAACGGCATCGGCCTGGTGGAAGCCTTCGACCCCGGCACGGGCGAGACGATCTGGGTGCAGGATGCGACCTTTCTCGGCACCGAGACGCCGCGCGGCGCGCCGAACCGGGGCGTCGCCTGGTGGGAGTCCGAGGATGAACGGCGGCTCTTCGCGATTCGCCCACCCTATCTGATGGCGGTCGACGCCGGGACGGGCGCGTTGATCGACTCGTTCGGCGACGGGGGCCTGGTCGACCTGGCCTACGACGCCGAGACCGGCTACTCGGGCACGTCGCCGCCGATGGTGGTCAAGGACGTCGTGATCCTCGGCAGCGCCATGGCGGACCATCCGTTCACCATGGAGCAGCATCCGGGCGATGTCCGCGCCTACGACGTGCGCACCGGCGCGTTGCGCTGGACCTGGAGCCCCATCCCGCGGGCCGGGGAGCCGGGCGTCGAGACGTGGTTCGACGATTCCTGGGAGTACTCCGGGATGTCGAACGTCTGGACGATGTTCAGCGCCGACCTCGAGCTCGGCTACGTGTATCTGCCGACCGGCGCGCCGACCAACGACATGTACGGCGGGCACCGGCCGGGCAACAACCTCTACGCGAACAGCCTGGTCTGCGTCGACGCCGAGACCGGCGAGCGCGTCTGGCACTTCCAGATGGTCCATCACGACCTGTGGGACTACGACAACAACGTCGCGCCGATCCTGATGGACATCACCGTGGACGGCCGCGAGATCAAGGCGGTGGTGCAGCTCACCAAGCAGGCTATGGCCTACACCTTCGACCGGGTCACCGGCGAGCCGGTCTGGCCCATCGTCGAGCGGGAGGTCCCCGGCTCGAACACCCCGGGCGAGTGGATCTCGCCGACGCAGCCGTTCCCGACGAAGCCGCTGCCCTTCGACCGCCACGGCATCGGCATCGACGACCTGATCGACTTCACGCCGGAGCTGCGCGCCGAGGCGATCGAGATCGTCGAACCGTACATCCTCGGCGAGATATTCACCCCGCCGTCGATCCGCGGCGAGGATGCCACCGACACGAAGGGCACGCTGCAGCTACCCGGCTCGGTGGGCGGGGCCGAGTGGGGCGGAGCCGGGTTCGACCCCGAGACCGGCATGCTCTACGTGCCGTCGGTGACCGGCGCGTTCGCGGCCGACCTGACGCCGGGCAATCCCGACCGGATGAACGTGCGCTACACGCGCGGCACCCGCGCCTTCCCGAACGGCCCGCAGGGGCTCCCCCTGACCAAGCCGCCCTACGGCCGGATCACCGCCATCGACATGAACACGGGCGAGCACGCCTGGATGGTCCCCAACGGCGACGGGCCGCGAAACCACCCGGCCATCGCGCACCTGGACCTGCCGCCGCTCGGCCAGCCGGGCCGCTCGATGACCCTGCTCACAAAGACGCTGCTCTTCGTCAGCGAGGGCGACCCGATCATGGTTCGCACGCCGCCGGGCGCCGGGCCCGACGCCGGCCGCATGTTCCGGGCGTTCGACAAGGAGTCGGGCGAGGTGATCTGGGAGTCCGAGTTCCCGGCGGGCACGAACGGCTCGCCCATCACCTACCTGCACGAGGGGAAGCAGTACATCGTGCTGCCGATCGGGTCGCTGCGGCACCCCGGCGAATGGGTGGCGTTGGCGTTGCCGTAGCAGGCGTACGGTGACGGCACGGGAAGCGGTCCTTACTTGGCACGGTCTTCTCGGCACGTTGCTTACCACGCGCCGTGGTAGAGCGGATTTCTATGCGCCCACGGCCAATGCGGCAAGCATCCCCTGTGGCCGATACGGCTCCGTCGGTGCGCTCAAGAACATCTCGGCGACGGCGTAGCCTTGCTCCTCGAGCGTCTGCTCAGCTACAGGTACTAGCTCAGCTACCGATCGCTTCCAGTCGTCCAACTCGATCGGCCGTCCTGCCATCGGCGCGTCGAGGCGCATTAGCCGTTCCGCGCCGATTAGGAGGCCGGCTTGGCCGAGGGCGTTCTGCGACTGCAGGCTCATGGCCGTCTCGATGATCCCTCGCCAAGCCAGGAGACCTCCGCCCATCATCTGCGCTTTGTTCAGGCGGCACGACTTCGTTCCGCAGCCCAGACTCAAGACGGAGATTCGTTGCCGGGTTAGGTCGAAGCACGACAATGCATCGACCACACCGATCATGACGGGATTGTTAGCCCACACGCCGCCATCGACGAAGGCGTAACCACCATCCTCCAGGGGACGGAAGAAAGTCGGCGCAGCGGCGGTCGCTGCCGCCACCTTCGTCATGTTCTCCACACCGTCAAGCTTGAAGTCCGGATGGTGCGGCGTTTTGAAGATGTATACCTCACCATGATGGCCATCGAACGAAGGGATACATAGCCGCGTGAGCGACTCTCCGAACTTCCGCTCTCCCAAAGCCTCCAACAGCAACGCGTCGAGCGCCGCGCGGTCATATCGATACCGAAACAAGTGCGTGACCCATTTGCCGACGTGCTGCAGAAACCGGTGCGCGCCATCGCACACAGGTGGGAAGATCTCGTCGCCCCGCTCGACGTACATTCGCGCGATGTCCCCCGCGCGAAGTCCAGCGCCGAGGCCCAAGGCGATGATCCCACCGGTCGATGTGCCGGTGATGAGATCGAAGTATCTGGCCAACGGCTGGCCATCAAGGTAACGCTGCTCCAGGCCAGCAAGCAGACTGGCCGGAAACACGCCACGGATACCGCCCCCGTCGATCGAGAGAATCCGGAAGTCCCGGTCGCCCGACCACGACAGCCGCTCTCGCCGCCGCTTCAAGGCGCCGGATGAGCGGCGCGGCGGCTTGCACTGGTCTTCAGACACG
Organism: Vicinamibacterales bacterium; assembly: GCA_965204175.1. Classification (GTDB taxonomy): domain Bacteria; phylum Acidobacteriota; class Vicinamibacteria; order Vicinamibacterales; family UBA8438; genus WTFV01. The sequence goes on along the minus strand of OZ241978.1, from coordinate 6,474,889 downwards.
AAATCTCTCTCTCGGCGTCGTGCCTCCGCCCGGCCACTTGCCCATAGCGAGCCAGATCTCGTAGCAAGCCAGCCACTCACTCGTCCAGGGCACGATCTTGTCGGCGACATAGCAGCCGGCGTGCCATTCCCTGGCGTAAGGCCGGTATAGGCAGAGGATTGGGTGCGCGGGGTCCCTTCGGTTCCGATACAGGTGCGGAATCGGATCGTTCGGATCGTCCTTTCGATGACGTAGGGCGGGATTCAGAACGATGACCTCCGAGCTCAGTCTGTAGCTCCCGCGACCACGTCCCCGCTCCCGAAACAATGAGATCCGGATGTCATGGTTTTGAGAGAGGGGCTGGAGCGGCCCCTCCCAACACACGAACTGCCGAGCCTGTTCGATGACTTCGAAGCGCGGCCATTCGTCCTGCATGCGCTTCACTTGGCGCGGGATGCTCAAGCTCATGATTTCCACCGGTCGCCGTGGAACTTGTGCGGCGGCGTGGCCCGCACGGGCGGCGGTAACGCCGTGACACCTGCGACCGTCGCCGCCGGAACGACGATCCGACCCGATCCCGTCTGATGCCGGCCGTTGCCGGTTCGGATCGACTCACCGATGCGCTCTGCATACGCGTCAACCGCAGCGCCTGTGGGCTCCTCACCGAACAGCTTGGTCAGGATCTCCTTGATCTCATCGAGGCGACACCCCTCCACAAGCCGCTCTACGTCCTTGACGAGTTCACGCAGGTCCTCGATGAATTGCGCCTGCTCGCTCATCGAGGCGGGCCAACGGTCCGTCAACACATCGGCGGGGCACGTCGGATTCTCCACGTGAATCGGCTTACGAACGGCTTGGCAGTATTCAAACGCCTCCAACATCCGTCGGGACTGATACAGGAGCTCACGAGAGAGCGTCTCCGTGTGACCGGCGTTGTCGGCGACGAGCTTCGACATCAGGATGGACGGAGGGCGTCGCCCAGTGCGAAGGTCGTACTGCACGTTGCGCCACCGCTTCAGCAACTGAAGCACAATCACCGCCATGGACTTACGACCGGGATGCTCCTGCGGCGGCACCGGATCGTCATCGACGATTCCCGCCAAGACCGTCCGTTCGTACTCGATTGAACGGGCTTCGTACATCTGCACGAAGTCATGATCGAGCGGCATCCGCTCGTTGAACCAAGCGGCGAAACCGTACGGGTTCGCGATGAGGCGCTCTCCGTGCTCTCGCGGTGTCCGTTCGCAATGGTGAAAGAGCCAACTTTCGCGCTCCGGCGTCGCCGGCCGACGCAGCAGTGGCGTCACATCCAAATGCATGCCATCGGCGTAGTGAACTGTGATGCAGCGCGTGCGCCGCTCCGCCACGTCGAAGTACCGCGATCCTGGTTCCGCGCGTATCGCCTCGTACAGCAAGTCCAAGACTTCCGCGGCTGGCGTGTCAGCAGCAAGAAGGAGCGCCGCCACGATATCGATGTCGAACTCATCCGTCCGCAACTTGGATGCGATCGTCGACCTTGTCGCCATCGATCCCTGCGGATAGAAGTGCTCGACGCACCCATGCAGCGGGCTCTTCCCTCGCTCGATCCACCGCTTGATCGCGTCATGCCTCGCGACAGCCTTGTCGTAGGCAGTCGGACTAAGCTGCACGCGGATTGCAACGTCCGCGAGCAACACGTCAGCAGTAGTCGTCAACACCTGCGTCACCGGGAGCATCGTCGTTGTCATGACAGCCTCAACCACGGCTGGGGAAATCTCACAACGGACCGTCCGCCGGAGCGAGTTCAGGGAAAGACCGTGGATCCTTCCGAAGCATTATGCTTTACAAATTACCACAAAAATCATACACTTGTCAAGTGTTGAGACCGCCGCTCGGCCCCGTGCTGCACGTTCTGGTCCCGGATTCACGGAAAAAACTCGAGATCGGCCGCCGCCCAGGATGGCGACAGCCTCCCCGGTGCCGGCGCTTGCCGTTGACGAGCAGGCACCAATCGCCCTGGAGTCTGCGACCGATAGAACACCCGGGATCCGATCCTTGCCACGTTCAGGCTGAGTGCGCCGGAGTGCCGACAGCCGGAACAGGAGGTAACAATGATTGGTCAGCGTCTACGGTTGGCCCGAACGGCTTCAGGCCTGACGTTGCGAGACCTAGCCGCGAAGATGGACCGGCGCGTGACGGCGCAGGCAATCAGCCTGTACGAAAGGAATGCCTCGATGCCGAGCTCCGGCGTGCTGCTGGCGCTCGCCGAAGCCCTGGGCATGCCGGTTGCGTACCTCGTTGGCCGTCGCCAGATCGCCCTCAAGTTCGTCCGGTTCCGGACGAAAGGACCGACGAACCGGCGTCTTCGCGCTCAACTGGAGGCGCAGGTCATCCACATGCTCGAGCGCTATCTCACTATCGAAGAAGTTCTCGGACTCCCGAGCATCGAGTGGATCAAGCCCTCCTCGGCTCCGTACCCCGTGATGGGCGGACTCGACGAAACCGATCTTGCTGCAGAAGATCTGCGGCGGCGTTGGGGACTCGGCGTGGACCCGATTCCCAACCTCGCTGAGCTGCTCGAAGACCGCGGCGTCAAGGTGTTGGCGACCGACCTCGCGGCCGAGGTTCACGGCCTCATGGCGCAGGTCCATCGCCCCCAAGGTGAACCGATTCCCGTGATCGTTGTCCGCCGTATGAAGTGGGGCGACCGGCAACGCTTCACGATGGCTCACGAACTGGGACACCTGCTGATGCGGGTGAATCCGCGCCTCAACAGCGAGAAAGCTGCGCACCGGTTTGCTGGCGCGTTCCTGATGCCCCAAGAAACCATGCGGGCTGCCCTGGGCACGCGCCGGACGTCCATCTGCTTGCGAGAACTGTTCGACCTCAAACCTGTATTCGGTGTCAGCGTCCAGGCACTTACCTATCGGTGCCGCCAACTGGGCATCATCGACCGCAAGCTCTTCAAGCGCTTGACTGACGAGTTCACGGCGAGAGGCTGGAGCATCGCCCCATTCGAGGAACCGCTACTCGTTCGCAACGAGGAGCCGTCTCGGTTCGAGCGACTCTGTCTCCGTGCACTGGCCGAAGGTGTGATCTCCGATTCCAAGGGCGCGGAGCTTCTGAACGTCGGTATCCGTGATCTCGACGATCTGATGTACCAGCCTCCCAGCGCCTAGCCGCCTAGCTGCTACCGATTCAGAGGACCACCGGACCATGACCGTCGTCGTCTCCGACGCCTCCGTCTTGCTGGATCTCGAAAGGGGGTGCCTGCTTGAGGCGTTCTTCCGTCTCCCCTGGAAGTTCATTGTCCCCGATCAGATGTACGCAATCGAATTGCGTACCCAACTCGAGGCCGATCTTCCGGCCCTTGGCCTCCGGATCGTCGAACTCGACGCCGCCGGCCAAATCCTCGCTCTGACCTACCAGGATAGTCACCCCGCACTCTCCCATCCCGACAGCCTCGCCCTCGCGCTGGCCAAAACCCAGGGCTGCATTCTGCTTACCGGAGATAGACTCCTCCGAGAACTCGCCGCTGCTGAGCGCGTCGCGCGCCACGGACTCCTTTGGGCTGTCGACGAGATGGCCAATGCTCGCGCCGCGACACATAACCAGCTCTGCTGCGGACTCCGTCGAATTCGCGCTCATCCCCGTTGTCGTCTGCCAGAACGGGAGGTTCGGAAGCGCCTGTCGCGCTATTGTCCCCAATAGATTTCGTGGTCACGATGGCTCCTTCTCTATCGAGGGTGGCCCGTCGTCAGGCTCTCCCCAGCGACTGGCAATTGCCTCAGCGAGCCACTTGTCGTGATCGACCGACACCGGCAGGTCCTCGGGCGGTTGCGGATCGACACCGCTCCCGACGAACGTGAAGTCGTCGATGGTCCTGTTGCGGTACTGCGACCGATCGGCCGCCTTGAACGCCTTGGACAACGTAGTCGCTACTGCTCGACCACCGGCTCCCGGGCGCCGAGGGCGCGCAGCAGTTCCGCCGTGCTCTCGGAGGGAGCGTTGGCGTTGCCGTACTCGACCAGGTACAGCGGCGTGCGGCCGCGGTTGTCCTCGGCGTTGACGTCGGCGCCGTGGTCGACGAGGAGCTGGATGACCCCGTCCTCCCACATCGCCGCCGCCCCGTGCAGGGCGGTGCTGCCGGCGGGTGTCGTGCCCGTGACGTCGGCGCCCAGCTCGATGAGCAGGGACACCGTCTCGACGACCTGATGATCCGCCGGGCGGCGCGCGTCGTTCTCGCCGAGGCCGGACGCGACCATGAGCGGCGTCGTGCCGAACGCGTTGGCAAGGAACGGATCGGCCTCGGCGTCGAGCAGCAGGCGCATCATCTCCAGGTTGGCGGCGCGGGCGGCGAGCCAGAACGGGGTGGCTCCCTTGTACGGCCTGCGCGAGATGTAGTCGCCGCGCAGCGCCGCGACGGGATTGGTGAACCGCGCGTCAACGTCGGCGCCCGCTTCGATCAGCGCCGCCGCGAGCCGCGGACGGTTCGTCTCCACCGCCGCGTGCAGCGCGGTGCGGCCAAGCCGGTCCGCGGCGGTCACGTCCGCGCCGCGCTCGATGAGGTAGAACGCCGTCTCCTCGTGGCCGCTGGCGTACGGGATGATCCGCCAGTCGATGCCGGCCAGCGCGTCGGTGCTGCGGCTGGCGACCAGCAACGGCGTGCTGCCGTCGATGGCCCGCGCCTCCAGGTCGGCGCCCGCCTCCAGCAGTAGCTGTACGGTTTCCAGATCGCCGGCGCGCGCCGCGAACATCAGCGCCGTGAACCGGCCGGAGGTGCGGGCGCGAACGCCGCCGCCGGACTCCAGCAGCCGGCGCACCACTTCGGTATGGCCGCCGGCGGCGGCCCACATCAGTGCCGTCTGGCCCCGCTCGTGCTCGGCGAGCCGCGCATCGGCGCCGCGCTCCAGAAGCCGCGCAACGACCGTCCCCAGCCCGTGCTGCGCCGCCGTCATCAGCATCGTCTCGCCGGTAGTGAGACGCGCATTCGGATCGGCGCCAGCGTCGATGAGCCGCAACGCCACGTCGACGTTCGCGCTGTCGAGCGCGATCCAGAGCGGTGGGACGCCGAGATCGTTCTCGGCGTCCACGTCGGCGCCCGCCGCGATCAACCGGCCGGCCGTCTCGCCGGCGTTCCAGTGCGCGGCCCAGTGCAACGCGGTGGCGCCGTCGGGCTGCATCGCCGTGACGTCGGCGCCCGAATCGACCAGCGCGCGCACTTCCGCCCAATCCTGGCGCTCGGCCGCCTCGACGACCCGGAGGTCATCGCCCGCGCCGGCTGCGGTTGCCAGCGAGCCGGAGGCAGCGAGCAGGAAGAGAGCGACCAGGAATCCGGCCCCGACTTGGGTGCGCATCAGATCTGTCTCCGTTTCAGTGCACGGGCGCCGACAGCCAGGAACCAGACGGAGGCGACCGCAACCATTGTCCACTCCATCAGGAAGCTCGGTTCGACGCCGACCGTGATGTCGTCGAGGGCCAGCAGCGCGAGCAACGCCACCAGGCACGTGACGACTCGGCCCGCGCACTTCCTAGACACCCGACAGCTCTTTCAACTCCCCGGTGCTGTCGCCGATCGACTCCGGATGCACGCCCAGCTTGCCGAGCAGGCTCATGAACAGGTTCGTCACCGGCGGGTCGTCGCCGTAGCTGAAGTGGCGCCCGCCCTTGAGCGTCCCCGAGCCGCCGCCCGCCACCACCATCGGCAGCTTGTGGTGGTTGTGGGTGTTGCCGTTGCTCATCCCTGCGCCGTACATGACCATGGCGTGGTCGAGCAGCGAGCCGTCGCCGTCCTCCGTCGCGTCGAGCCGCCCGAGGTAGTACGAGAACAGCTCCGCGTGGTAGGTGTTCACCCGGATCAGCTTCTGGACCTTGTCCTGGTCGCCGCCGTGGTGCGACAGCGGGTGGTGGGCGTCCGAAACGTCAATCTCCGGATACGCGCGGTTGCTCGTCTCGTGGGCCACCATGAAGGTGATGATCCGCGTCAGGTCGGCCTGGTAGGCCAGCACCTGCAGGTCGTACATCAGCTTCGCGTGCTCGCCGAAGGTGCCGGGGATGCCGGCCGGCTGCTCCATCGCCACCGACAGGTCGGTCAGCCCCTGCTGCTCGGCCATCCGGATGCGGCGCTCGACGTCGCGGATCGCCTCGGTGTACTCGTCCAGCTTGCCGCGGTCGCGCGCGCCGAGCGAGCTGCGCAGCCGCGCGAGCTTGTCGGCGACGGCGTCCAGAATGGTGCCGTCCTCCTCCATCCGCGCCAGCCGCGCCGCCGCGTCCGTGGTGCCGCTGCCCCCGAACAGCCGCTCGAAGACCACCCGCGGGTTGTTCTCCATCGGCAGCGGAGTGGTATCGCCCAGCCAGTTCAACGTGTTGGCGTAGACGCAACTGTAGCCGGGGTCGCAGGCGCCGAGCGGCTCCTTCGAATCGAGCGACAGCTCCAGGGAGGCGAGCTGGGTCTCCTTCTCGAGCACCCGCGCCGCGATCTGGTCCATCGAGATGCCGGCGCGGATGTCGGCGCCCGCGGTCTTCTTCGGATGGACGCCGGTCAGGAACGCGCCGGCCGCGCGGGCGTGGTCGCCGGCCCCCTCGCCCGGCAGCGCATCGCCGTGCTTGTTGGCGAGGCCGCTCAGCACGGTGAGGCGCTCGCGGTACTGCGAGAGCGACTGCATGACCGGCTTGATGTCGAACTTCGTGCCGGTCGCGTCGGGCGTCCACTGCTCCATGACGATGCCGTTCGGCACGTAGACCACGCCGAGCCGCTTGACCGGCGCGGCGGCCGACAGCCGCAGCGGCGTGAACGCCGGGACCATGCCGTCGAGCAGCGGCAGCGCCAGCGTCGCGCCGACACCGCGCAGGAACGTCCGTCGTGGCAGATGCGTCTTGGTGATGATCATTGCTCTCGCGCCTTCCTCATCTGAAACGGCGTGCTCTCGACGATGCCAAGAATCAGTGACGACCAACGGTAGTCGCCCGCCTCGGCCTGCCGCACGATGCGCCGGATCCACGGGAGGTCGTAGTACTCCACCCCGCGGCCGAGCCCGTAGGTCAACAGCTTCTCGGTAACGGTGCCGACGAACTCCTCCCGGTTGGCGAGCAGCATCTCGCGCACGCTGGCCGGCCCGTTCAGCTCGCGGCCGCTGGGCAGCGTCCCCGAGGTCTGCTCCACCGGCAGCTCGCGGTAGCCGCCGATGGCGTCGAAGCCCTCGAGGGCGAAGCCGAGCGGGTCCATGCGCACGTGGCAGCTCGCGCAGACCGGAGCGGTGCGGTGCCGCTCCATCCGCTCACGCACCGAGCGGGGGCGGCTCTCGGGATCCGACGGATCGGCCACCGAGTCCGAATCCTCCAGCCCCGGCACGTCGGCGGGCGGCGGCGGCGGCGGCGCGCCGAGCAGGTTCTCCAGCACCCAGACGCCCCGCTTCACCGGCGAGGTCCGGTTGGCGTAGGAGGTCGCGGTCAGCACGCTGCCCTGGCCCAGGATGCCGCGGCGCCGCTCGTCCGGCAGCGGGACCCGGCGGAAGTGGTTGCCCTCGACGTCCGGGATGCCGTAGTGCTTCGCCAGCCGCTGGTTCGCGAAGGTGTAGTCGGAGGTCAGCACCTCGATGACGCTGCGGTCCTCCTTGATCTGACTCTCGAACCAGAGCTCGGTCTCGCGGGTGAACGCCTCGCGCAGATTGCCGTCGAACTCGGGGAAGGCGACCGGATCGGGCTTGACCGACCGCATGTTGCGCAGGAACAGCCACTGGCCGGCGAAGTTGTCGACCAGGGCGTCGGCCTTCGGGTCGGCCAGCATCCGCTTCACCTGCGCATCGAGCACGCCGTCGTCCCGGAGCGCGCCGCGGGCGGCCACGTCCAGCAGCTCGTCGTCCGGAATGCTGCTCCAGAGGAAGAACGACAGGCGGGAGGCGAGCTCCAGGTCGGAGATGCGGTACGGCTCGCCCGGTGCGGCAGCGGCCGGATCCTGCTCGATGCGGAACAGGAACTCCGGATCGACCAGGATGGCGCGCAACGCGAACTCGACGCCCGACTCGAAACCGCCCTTCGCATGACCGACGTCGTAGAACGCCATCAGGGCGGCGACGTCTTCGTCGGTGACCGGCCGCCGGAACGCACGGCGGGCCAGCGTGCCGAGGATTTCCTCCGCGCAGGCCGGCTCGGCCGCCGGATCGGCCGGCAGGCAGGTGAAGATCCGTTCGCGGCTCGGCGTGACCGCGTCCGCCGACGCCGAGGCGCCGTTGAACGGGCCCTCGATTTCGACGATCCAGACCGCCATCGGCGCGTCGCGATCACCCGCGTAGTGGTAGGTCTCGGCCGCGCTCACCGGCTCCAGGACCCCCTCCGGCAACGCGCTGCGGCGCAGGAACGACAGCGCCACCTCGCGCATGCCCGCCTGCACGGGCATCCGGAACCGCAGGTCGGCGTCCGCGTTGCGCTCGTAGGGGGTCAGGTTGAAGACCGCGTTCCAGGCCTCGCGCTGCCCGTCGGCGCCGATCTCGAAGCGGGCGACGCGGGCGCGGTCCAGCCGCACCTCGAGCGTATTGCGGTGCTGCAGCCCCTTGATGGCGTCGCCGTGCGTCCGCTCCAGCGTTACCCGGACCTCGTACTCCCCGGCAACCGGAAAGTAGTGCCGGGTCGCGAACCCGCCGCGGCTGCCGAACGGGTGCAGCTCGCTCATCCGCGCGTGCTGCATCAGGACCGGCGACGTGGTGTAGACGGCTGTTGTGGATCGGATCGACGGGTCGCCGACCGCCAGCTCGGCGATCTTCCCCGCCGCGAGCATGTAGCGCTCGAGCAGCGACGGCGACAGCGACAGGACGTCGGCGATGTTGTCGAAGCCGTAGCTCAGATCGTCGGCCGGCAGCAGCTCGCGGCCGTCGATCTCCAGGGCCAGCAGGTCCCGGATGGCATTCGTGTACTCCGTGCGGTTCAACCGATGCACGGTCTCGGTGCCCGGATTCAGGTCGGCGGCGGCGGCCCGGTCGAGCTCGGTCTCGATCCAGTGGACGAACCCCTCGTACGTCGCGTCGTCCGGACGCGGCCGGCGCGGCGGCGGCATCTCCCGCGCGCGCAGCTTGCGGATCACCTTCTCCCAGGTCTCCGCGCCCGCGCCCATGTGCGCCATGTCCAGCGACTCGAGCGTCAGCCCGGCCGTCCGCAGGCGATCGTTGTGGCAGGTGGTGCAGTAGCGTTCGAGGACCGCTCGGTACTCGACGGCCCCGCCGGCGGCTGTCGCGGACGCTTCGGCAGCGGCGGTGGCAGCCGGAACCGCCCCGGCGGTCGCGGCGGCAACCTCCTGCGCGCGGACGGCGGCGGGCGGCGCGGCAAGCAGGGCGGCCAGCGCGATGACCGCCGCCGATGCATGCGAACGTCGGAACATCGCCACTGGACGCCTCACTTCTCTATAATGGCGGCGAGATCAGCCCCAAGGTATCCCTGCATTATCCGGATCGCCCGTCGGCGGTGTCAAGGACCTGCGGCGCCCGGGAGTTCCCGCAGCGGACGCCGCCCGGCACCGGGTTCGCCGGCGCTACGGATGGGGGCCTCGACCTCCGACTCTCACGGGCGGGCCGAAGCCTCGGCCTGCGCACCGGCTAGGATGTTGTACAGGCCGTAGTTGCCTTCGTGGCACGCATATTCGTACAGCCGGTTGTCGGACCTCGTCATCGTCATCTCGACGCTCCAGGTGCGCGTGAACGCGGTCCGATCGTCGATCGTGAAACGGTAGAGCAGCGTGTCGGCGTCGAGCAGGCTGAAGCGTTCGACCAGATGGAGATCCGGTCCCAGGGCCTCGAGCAGCTCCATGTTGGGCGCAGGGTGTGCGGTGCCGAGATCCCTGAAGTTCCGCGTCTCGATGACGAGCGTGTCGCCTTCCCAGCGGCCTCGCGAGTCGCCCCTCCACTGCTGCACCTCGCCGGACAGGGGCGGCTGCCCGTCCAGCGGGACGAGACGCACGTCGTTCACCATCTCGTTGAGAATCGCGACGTGCCCCGGCGTCTGGAACAACTGCACGAAGTTGTTGTAGGCGCCGGGGATCATCGGCGGCCCGGAATTGAAGCCGAGGATGCACCGCTCGTCCACGTCGCGGTCCTCCGGACCGGCGTTCCGGCCGCGCGCCTCGGCGCGAGCGGCCATCCGCGCCCTGCCGGCGGGCATGTACGAAGGCAGCCGCCCGTCCGGCGGGTCGACGATGAGCGACGTGCGGCGGGTCTCGACGACCGTCGTGCCGTCGTCGAACCAGAACCGGTTGTAGCTGCCGGGGTCGCCCGGCCGCGGCGCCGTGTCCACCCGCGCGGCGGCCCGTGCTTCGAGCGCCGACACGTCCTCGTCGGTCAGGAACTCCCGGCCCGCCAAGTCGGCGGGTCGCTGCAGCGGCGTCAGAGAGCTGAAGTCCCACACGCCCTGCAGGTCGGGCCGGCCGTCCGGCGCCCGCGGCACGGACGACTCGGCGGACGATGCCGGCTGCGCGGCGACGGGCGCCGGCGCCAGCGACCCCAACGCGCCCACGACGAGGAACACCCCTAACAAAAAGGCAAACCGAACACTCATCTGGACATCCCCTTTCGCCGCCACGATCCGCTGGCGCCAAAGAGCAGCCTAACAGGAAACCGCCGCCCCGGGGAGCACATCCGCCGCGATCGTGCAGGTTGGGCGGCCGGACGGCGGCGGACTATAATCGACCGCAATGCGCCCGTTCACGGTAATGGCAGCCGCCATGCTGGTCGCCCTGTTCGCGGCACCGCTCGTCGCCGGCGCGCAGTCGCGCGACGCCCCGATTCCGCACGACGTCGGGCAGAGCGCGAGCCCCTCGTTCGAAGGCTGGTATCCCAACGAGGACGGCACGTTCTCGCTCTCGTTCGGCTACTTCAACCGCAACTACGAGCAGACGCTCGACGTCCCCATCGGCCCGGACAACCACTTCACGCCGGGCCCCGAGGACCGCGGGCAGCCGACGCACCTGCTGCCGCGCCGGCACACCGGCATGTTCACGGTAGTGGTCCCCGCCGATTTCGGCGACCGGACCCTGACCTGGTCGCTGACCGCCGCGGGCGAGACGTTCGCCGTCCCCGGGCACCTGCGTCCCGAGTGGCGGATCGACGCGCTGGAGGAGGTCACCAGCGGCAACCGGCCGCCGGAGCTGTCCTTCGACGTCGAGGAAGGCGAGACCCGCACCGGCCAGGGCCCCGGCGGCGTCAGGCGGTCACTGACGGCGACGGCCGGCGCACCGCTGGCGCTCACGATCCGCGTGGAGGACGATCGGGTCCAGAAGCAGAGCCTCCGGGGACGACCGACCCGCATGGGCCTCGCCTGGAGCAAGTACCGCGGCCCGGGATCGGTCGAGATCGTCGACCCGACCCCGGCGATCCCGGAGGACGGCCTGACCGCGACCACCGTCACCTTCGGCGAGCCGGGCGACTACGTCCTGCGCGCCCTGGCCTGGGACGACTCGGGCGGCCAGGGGGCCATCATGGCCGGCGGCTTCCAGTGCTGCTGGACGAATGCGTACGTCGACGTTCGTGTAGAGTAGTGGATTCGGCAGCGGCTGAGGGGCGGCCCGCGACCGGCCGCACACCGGCGGCCGCAACGACGCGCAAACAGGCGGAGAGACAGCCATGAAGACCCACAGGCTCGTGATCGCGGCGACCATGTCGATTCTGGCTGGCGGCGCCCTGCCGGCGACAGCGCAGACCACGGATGCGGACGGCGTCACGTTCGCCCAGGACATCGCGCCCATCCTGCAGCGAAGCTGCCAGGCGTGCCATCGCAGCGGCAGCATGGCGCCGATGTCGCTCGTGACCTACCAGGAGGTGCGGCCCTGGGCGCGCGCCATCCGCGAGAAGGTGGCCGAGCGCAGCATGCCGCCGTGGCACATCGACAAGACGGTCGGCATCCGCGACTTCGCCAACGACATCTCGTTGAGCGACGCCGAGATCGACGCGGTGGTGCGCTGGGTCGACGCCGGCGCCCCGCTCGGCAACCCGGCCGACCTGCCGCCGCCGATCGAATGGCCGGCGGACGACATCTGGCGCCTCGCCGCCGAGTACGAGGAGCTCGGCGAGCCGGACCTGGTGGTCCGCTCGACCCCGTGGACGCAGCCGGCAGAGGGCCAGGATCAGTGGTACCAGCCCGTGGTCGAGACCGGGCTGACCGAGGATCGCTGGGTGAAGGCGCTCGAGGTGCGGCCGTCGCTGCAGGGCCGCCCGATCGTGCACCACGCCGTGACCTACCTGATGCAGGAGGAGAGCCCCGAGGACTTCGAGGCCGCCGTCGACGTCCCGGGCACCGGCTCCTACTTCACCGAGTTCGCGGTCGGCAAGATCGGCGACGTCTTCCGCGAGAACACCGGCAAGCTGCTGAAGGCCGGCTCGCGGATCCGCTACGACCTCCACTACCACTCGGTGGGCGAGGAGATCTCCGATTCCACCGAGCTCGGCATCTGGCTGTACCCGAAGGGCTACGTGCCGAAGTACCGCGTCTACGCGCAGGCGATGGGCGTGCGGCAGGCCATGGAGACGCTCGACATCCCGCCCGGCCAGGTGACCGAGCACGAGGCCTTCGTCCCGTTGCGCTTCCCGGCGCGGCTCGAGAACTTCCAGCCGCACATGCACATCCGCGGGAAGTCGATGGCCATGGAGGCGATCTACCCGAACGGCCGAACGGAGATGCTCAACTACGTCGACAAGTTCGACTTCAACTGGCACGTCAACTACGTCTACGCCGACCATTCCGCCCCGGTCCTGCCCGCCGGCACGGTCATCAAGATCACCGCCTGGCACGACAACAGCACCGGCAACCGGGCGAACCCGGACCCGACGCAGTGGGTCGGCTGGGGCCAGCGCAGCTACGACGACATGTACCACGCGCACGTGAACGTGGTGTACCTCACCGACGACGACTACGAGCAGATCGTCGCCGAGCGGGCCGCGGCGACGGACAACGACTAGCGCGCGATCCGGCATTCGACCACCAGGGGACGCCGCTCGTGTCGGGCGGCGTCCTTCACATTGGGGGCGAAAACGCCAGTCGACCAGGGGCGAAGACGCCGGTCGGCGGCCGGCGCGAGGAACCCGCAACCATGACTGTCACCCGTCTGCGTCCGGTGATCCCGACCTGCGCCATTCTGATCCTGACCGCCTCCCAACTTCTCCACGAGACCGCGGCGGAGACGTCAGCCGGAGGCGTCTCCCAGTCGCCATCCGCTCCGACGTTCGAGGTCGACCCCTTCTGGCCAGGGGAACTCCCGGAAGACTGGCTCCTCGGCAACGTCGTCGGGGTGGCGACCGATTCGAGCGACAACGTCTGGATCATCCACCGGCCGAACAGCCAGCGGGGGGGCGAGCACACGCCGCCGGTCATCGCCTTCGAGCCCAATGGCAACGTCGTTTACGCCTGGGGCGGTCCCGGCGACGGGTACGACTGGGGAACCCAGACGCACGGCATTCATGTCGACCACGAAGACAACGTCTGGGTCGGTTTCGGCGGCGGACTACCGTACGACCTGTCGAGCCGCGCCACCACCGACAACGCGCACGTCCTGAAGTTCACGCCCGAAGGCGAGTTCCTGCTGCAGATCGGCGACTTCGGACGGGGCACGGAGGGAAGCGGCAGCACCGAGTTCCTGGGTCAGCCGACCGACGTCTTCGTCGCCCCCGCGAGCGACGTGGTCTACATCAGCGACGGCTATACGAATCGGCGGTTGATCGTCTTCGACGCGAATACCGGGGAGTACCGGCGGCACTGGAGCGCGTACGGCAACCCGCCGGACGATGGGCCGCCCGCTCCCTTCTCGCCGGAAGGGCCGTTACCGCAGCAGTTCAACACGCCGCACTGCGTCGGTCGAGCGGCCGATGGCCTGGTCTACGTCTGTGATCGCGGGAACCGGCGGCTGCAGGTGTTCGAGCCGGACGGCAGGTTCGTCACCGAGGCGCTGATCGCCGCGCAACTGCGCAACGGGACCGTCGGCGGCACGCCGTGGGACTTGGCGTTCTCGCGCGATCCGGAGCAACGGTTCATCTTCGTGGCCGACGGCGGCAGCCATGCCGTCCACACCCTGCTCCGCGAGACGCTGGAGGTGGTCGCAACGTTCGGCCGCCGCGGGCGGTGGGCCGGCCAGTTCGAATCGCCCCACAGCCTGGCCGTCGATTCGCACGGCAACCTGTTCGTCGGCGAGACCCTCGACGGCCGCCGCGTCCAGAAGTTCGTGCCGGCCGAGTGAATCGCCACACGCCGATACCGGACCGACGATGGTATCGCGCTACCGTGCATCGGCATCCTACCGCTCCTCCTGCCTCTTGCGCCCCACCACCACCGTCATGCCCACCTCGCGCCAGACGCACTCGGCGTCGAAGCCGGCCGCTACGACCGTCGCCAGCTCTTCCTCGAGCGGAAAGTAGGTGTCCTCTTCCGCCCACTCCTCGAAATGCTGGAACGCCCGGTCCTCGGCGATGCCCTGTCCCACCATGTGGTCGGCCCAGGCGCGCCAGGTTGCGTCCCGAGCGGTGGGCTCCGCCGGCATGGTGGCGTCGGCGTTGACGAAGACGCCGCCCGGTTCGAGCGCCTCGAATATCCGCCGATATAGGCCCCGCTTCGCCTCCAGCGTCGGCACGTGGTGCAGCGCCAACGACGCCGCGGCGCCGCTGCAGGACGGTAGTGGCCCGAGGAAGGACCCCTCGGTGAAACGCGCCCGCTCACCGAACCGCGCCAGTCGCGACCGCGCCTGCGCCAGCATCTCGCGGTCCACGTCGATCAGCTCGACGGTTCCGCTCCGGCCGGACTCCAGTATGACTTCGGCGAGGGCGCCGGTACCTCCTCCCAGGTCGATCACCAAGCCCGAAGCGACGGGGGTCAGCTCGCGCGCGGCGACGCCGAGCATCGCTTCGTAACCGGGAATGAACTGGCGGATCGTCGCATCGTACGCGGCGATGGCGACGCGCAGGTGACGCCGGACGGAATGAGTGGCGTCGTCGTCCGTCATGCCAGAATCGGCGCCGGGGGGACGACGGTCACGCGATGACGATGGCGTTCATGGGGTGACGGTAACGATAACGTCGGCCATAGTGGCCAGCCCTCCGTCGTGCGCGATGCCGCGCAGCACGTAGGCGCCCGGCTCGGAGAAGGTCACCGCGGTGATCCAACGGCCGTCCTCGGGCGGCTCCGGCGTCTCCCAGCCGGGCGACCAAGGCGAACCGCCGGTATCGCGCGTGTCCTCCCAGACCTTCGTCTGGGGCGGATCGAACGTGACTTCTCCCGCTCCGCGGTAGACGGACCAGGAGAAGCGGTGCCCGGTCGCCGTGTCGGTCGTGATGCGGCCCGGGTCGCGCGGATTGGAGGCTGGCATCGAGCTCGCGCGCGGCTTGCCGTCGTCGGTCGAGACCGCAACCAGGGTCACCGGCTCCCCCACCCGCGCCGTGCGCTCGCCGGCTCCTTCGACCTCGAGGGTCGGCGCCTGGTTGTCGACCAGCTCGGGCGTCGTCGCCGCGGCGCCGCCCGCCCCGTAGTTGGCCTGGATCACCAGGTCGTCGATGAAGTAGTCACGCTTCAGCGTGGCGTACGCGCGTTCCGTCTGCCCGTTCGTCGTCAGGGTCCAGATGATCTCCCTGTCGCCGAAGTCGGCCGGGACCCGGATGCGGAAGACGAAGCGGTTGCGCCGCGGGTAGAAGTGCGTCGGCTGACCTTGATCCGGCCCACCCGGCTCGATGCTGTTGCCGGGGCCGACGGGCACGTCGATCACCTCTTCCCAGTTGCGGTTCATGTAACCGAACACCAGGTTGAAGGAGCCGTCGTCGTTGCGTTCCCAGCCTTCGTAGGCGGGCGCGGTGGTCTGGCCCGTCGCGAACGACTGCTGCGCGAGCCCGCTTGACGGCACGAATGCCAGGACCGCGGCCACCGCCGCCGCCAACCCGAAACGCACGGTGCGGCTCATCGGGAAGACCTCAGTTGTCGCCACCGGCGTCGGCCTCGGCGGTCTCGTCCGGCACACCGCAGGTCAGACAGCCGATGTCGGGCCCGCCGCCGGCCTCGATCGCCGCTTCGCGCAGGGCGACCGCCTGGGCGAACTCCTCGTCGTCCAGGTAGAGGGCCTGCATCAGGTTGATGAACATGTTGTCCACGGACCGATGCCCGGAACCGGACCAGTTGCGCGGATCGACCACGTTGGGGTTCGTCGGCGAGTTGTCGAAGTACCCGGTCAGGTGCAGGATGGTTCCCTTCGGCAGCAGCGGCGCGGCATCGTCCTCGTACTTGTAGACGCGCACCCAGTTGTGGTCGTAACCGGCGCAATTGAGGGTCTGCACCGTCGTGCCCCAGACCGCCTCCAGGCACATCCGGACGCCCGGGGCGTGCATGTGCGGCTCGAAGACGCTGATCTTCGCGTTCTCCGGCAGCGTGAAGTAGGCGTCGGCGCGCTGATCGGCCTCCATCGGACGGATGTCGAGGTCCGGACCGTTGCCGAAGAAGAGCAACTGCATCTCCTTCTCGGGCTCGTACCCCCTGGGATGGAACTTGAAGGCGACGTCGAGATGGGCGCGCGTATCGGTGCCGTTCGCGTGCAGGTGCGTGGTCGGGAACAGCAGGGTCGACCCCGCTTCGAGCAGGCGGCCGGCGTTCTCGTCGAAGACGTCCGCGTTGCGGCCGACCTCGTGCACCGGCCAGGTCCGCGGCGGAGCCTGCGGCGCGCCCTCCTCGTCCGGCACGATGCTGTAGAGGGCCGAGTGGTGGACGATGAAGAGGCCGCCGACCGTGTCCGAACGGACACCGCGCTGCAGATCGTTGCGCTCCTTGTACTCGATGGCCGCCACGTAGCGGTCCTCGGTCAGCCCGGTCTCGGACGTCCCCAGGCTGCCCCACCAGTCCGGCGCATTCCCCTCGATCTCGAACGCGGGCGACGAGACGATCAGATCGGGCTCGCCGATCTCCCACTCGTCCACGTCGATGAACGGCGGCGGCGCCGGCATGTCGGCCGGGTCGCCCTGCGGCGCGCCGTTGTCGGCCCAGCGGGCGATCGTCGCGACCTCGTCGTCGCTCAGCGACCAGTCGTCCTTGAACCGCTGGATGCCGATGTTCTTCTCGATGTACCACGGCGGCATCACGCCCGGCTTGTCGCGCAGCCCCGTGCGGTACTTGATGGCGCGGGCCCAGGGCCGCACCTCTTCGTACGAGATGAGCGACATCGGCGCGAGAGAATTCGGCCGGTGGCACTTCTGACAGCTCCGCTGCAGGATCGGTGCGACGTCCCGGCTGAACGTCGGGTCGTCGGGAACCGCGCCGGCGGACGCGGGAAGCGGTGCAGCGAGCGCGATGACCGCGGCGATGGCGCAGCAACCAGCCAGTCTGGAGATCGTCATGGTCCGAATCCTCACTCCTGGTACAGGAGACATGGAGTTGAAGTTCCATTATATCGCACCCCCGGCGGCGAGCAGGCACGGCGGAGGGAGCGTGGCGCGTCGTTTCGCCGCGGACTGCCGGCTGGAACTTGCGTTCGTGGTGCGATAGCATGCCAGACGCACCATGAACGCGCGACTCCAGGTGCTCACGCCGGCAGTCTGCGTATTGGCGGCAATCGCGGCCGGTCCCGCGCCTGCCGCCGGCGGATCGGGCCTTGCCTCCCATCCCACGCGCGGGCTGCCGGGAACGACCGGGACACCGGGCTATCAGGCCTCGGGCAGCGCACGGCCGGACGACCGACGGCTCGTCGACGCGGCGCAACGCCGGGACATCGAGACCGCACGGGCGCTGATCGACGAGGGACTCGACGTCGATTCGCCGCAGGCCGACGGCGCCACGGCATTGGCGTGGGCGGTTCATTGGGACGACCTGGCCATGGCCGAGCTGCTGCTCCGGGCCGGCGCCGGGGTGAACGTTGCCAACGACCTGGGTGTGACGCCGCTGATGCTCGCCGGCGAGAACGGCAGCGTGCCGATGGCGGAGCTGCTCCTGCAGGCCGGAGCGGATCCGAACGCGGCCCGGCCGGCAGGCGGAACAGCGCTGATGATGGCCGCGCGGTCGGGCAACGCGACCGTGCTGCGGCGTCTGATCGCAGCGGGCGCTGACGTGGACGCGGCGACCCGCAGCGGGCACACGGCGCTGATGTGGGCGGTGGCGGAGCGCCACGTGCGGGCGGTGAACCTGCTTGCGGAAATCGGGGCAGACGTGCACGCGCGCACCGCCGTCCACACGCCGCCCGGCCGGACGATCGTGCGCGAGGCGAAGGTGCTGAGCCGCTTCGAAGCGGTCAATCCGGCCGTCCTGCCGCGGGATGGGGATCGCGACCCGCCGCGGGCCGAGGGAGGGTTCACGCCGCTGCTCTACGCGGTCCTGGCCGGCGATACCCGGATCGTGCGCGTCCTGCTGGCCGCCGGCGCCGACGTGGACGACGCGGCGCCCGACGGCGTCACCGCCCTGATGCTCGCGTTGATCAAGCGCCACGAGGAGACAGCCCTCCTCCTGCTCGAGGCGGGGGCCGACCCGCATCCGGCCGCAGCCGGGTTCACGGCGCTGCACCTGGCAAGCGCCACCGGCAGTCTCGCCGTGGCCGAGGCGCTGCTGGCCCGCGGCGCGGATCCGAACGCCCGCCTGGAACGGCCACAGCGACTGACGAACTCCTTCGAGATCGGCGTCTTCACGTCGCCCGGCTCGGGCCGCCTGACCCAGATCGGCTCCACGCCGTTCCTCGTCGCCGCCAAGTCCGCCGATGCGCGGATGATGCGCCTGCTCGCCGCGGCCGGCGCCGATCCGCAGCTCACGACCGACGACGACACGACAGCCCTGATGCTCGCGGCGGGGCTCGGCAAGCGCGCCGCGACCGACATCACCTACTACGACTGGACCGAGGAGAAGGCGGTACAGGCACTGGCGGCCGGGCTGGAGCTCGGCCTCGACGTCAACGCGGCCAACGCGCATGGCGAGACCGCGCTGCACGCCGCCGCCTACCACAACGCGAATCCGGTCATCGACTTTCTCGTCGCCAACGGCGCGGATATCGACGCGCTCAACGCCGCCGAGCAGACGCCGCTGCGTCTCGCCGAGGGGCACCTCATCTGCTGCACCACCTTCGTGCGGCACGCCGAGGCGGCGGCGCGGCTGCGGGAGCTGGGGGCCGACCCGGAGGCGGGCATCCAGTTGACCTTCGGACTCACGAACTACGGTGACGAAGGCGCGCCGAACGCGCCGCGCCCCTGAGAATGGGGACGCTGATGATGCTCGACGTACCCGTGCCGGCCGACAGGCGGACGACTCCGCACGGACGTCCTGCCCGGGGTCATGGAGAGCGAGTCATGCAGATAACGGCCGTGACCGGGAGGGCGTTGCTCGCCGCGGGTGTTGCCGGCATTCTGGGCCTCGCCGCAGCCAGCCCGGCGCGGGCGCAACACGACGCCGGCCCTTCGACGACGGCCGCCGAGGCCCGAGGGCTGCTCGACCGCTATTGCGTGACCTGTCACAACGAGCGGCTGCGCACGGCCGGACTGGCGCTGGATGCGGTCGATCCCGCCCAGGTCGCCGGCGCCCCGGAAATCTGGGAGAAGGTGGTGCGGAAGCTCCGCACCGGGATGATGCCGCCGGCGCCGCGTCCGCGCCCGGACGCAGCCGCGTACGCCGGAATCGTCGGCTACTTCGAGGCCGCCCTCGACCGCGCCGCGGACGTCAGCCCCGATCCGGGCCGGCCGGCGGTGCAGCGGCTGAACCGTACGGAGTACGTCAACGCCATCCGCGACGTGCTGGCCCTGGAGGTCGATGGCCGGACCCTGCTGCCCGCGGACGAGTCGGGCTACGGCTTCGACAACATCGGCGACGTGCTGTCGGTCTCCCCGGGGCTGCTCGAGCGCTACCTGCTGGCCGCCGCGAAGATCAGCCGCCAGGCGGTCGGCGACCCGACGCTGCGGCCGGCCACCGCCATCTACAGGACGTCGCCGCTGCTGGCCCAGGACGGGAGGGTCAGCGAGGACCTGCCGTTCGGCTCCCGCGGCGGTCTCGCCGTGCGCCATCACTTCCCGCTCGACGCCGAGTACGAGATCCGGGTGGCCCTGCGGGGCCGGGCGCGCGCCGGACACCGGCTCGAAGTGCGCCTGGACCGCGAACGCGTCGGGGTCTTCGACCTCGGAGACAGGGCGCCGCTCGCGGTCCGGATCCCGGTAGTGGCGGGCACGCGGCTGCTCGGCGCCGCGTTCGTCGAGGAGATCGGCCGCTCGCTGCCGATCGACGGCCGTCCGGCGCCGCCGCCGATCACCAGCTTCGCCTTCACGCTCTACCCGAACGCACCCTCCGTGGAGCGCCTCGAGGTCGTAGGCCCCTTCGACGGGCGCGCCCCGGACGACACGCCGAGCCGGAAGGCCATCTTCGCCTGCTATCCGGAGGGAACCGCCGCGGAGCGACCGTGCGCCGAGCGGATCGTCGCTTCGCTCGCACGCCGCGCGTACCGCCGACCGATCACCGCCGCCGATACCGATCCGCTCCTCGCCGCCTACGAGACGGGCCGCGACGAAGGCGGCGGCTTCGACGACGGCATCCGGTGGGCCATCGAAGCGCTGCTGGTGTCGCCGAAGTTCCTCTTCCGCGTCGAGCACGACGCGGTGGACGCGCTCCCCGGCACCCCGTATCGCATCGCCGACCTGGACCTTGCCTCCCGGCTGTCGTTCTTCCTGTGGAGCACCATCCCGGACGACGAGCTCGTGGATCTCGCCGCCCGCGGAAAGCTGAGCGACCCGGCCGTGCTCGAACGGCAGGTGCGAAGGATGCTCGCCGACCCCCGCGCGCAGGCGCTGGTGGAGAACTTCGCCGGGCAATGGCTGTATCTGCGCAACCTGCGCAGCGTGACGCCGGACACCACGCGGTTTCCCGAGTTCGACGACAACCTGCGCGAGGCGCTGCGGCGGGAGACGGAGCTGCTCTTCGGCACGCAACTGCGGGAGGACCGCGGCGTCCACGACCTGTTGCGGGCGGACTACACCTTCGTCAACGAGCGGCTGGCCCGGCACTACGGCATCCCCAACGTCTACGGGAACCACTTCCGCCGCGTCCGGCACGGCGACGACCGGCGGCCGGGCCTGCTGGGGCACGGGAGCATCCTGACGGTAACCTCCTACCCGCACCGCACCTCCCCGGTGCTGCGCGGCAAGTGGCTGCTGGAGAACCTGCTGGGCGCGCCCCCGCCGCCACCGCCGCCGGACATCCCGGAGCTGGGTGAAGAGGAGACCGGCGCGACGCCGGCGACGATGCGCGAGCGGATGGCGCAGCATAGGGCCAGCCCCGCCTGTTCCACGTGTCACGCGAAGATCGACCCGCTGGGGTTCGCCCTCGAGAACTTCGACGCGGTCGGCCGCTGGCGAGCGGGTGAACCCGCGACGGCCACGGCCATCGACGCCTCCGGCACGCTGCCCGACGGCGCCCCGTTCGACGGCCCCGCCGCGTTCCGCGACGCGTTGCTGCGCGAGCCCTGGGCCACAGAGTTCGCCACCACCGTCACCGAGAAGCTGCTGACCTACGCGCTCGGCCGCGGGCTGGATCACCGCGACGCGCCGGCGGTTCGCCGGATCCTGCGCGATGCCGGGGACGACGGCTACCGCTGGTCGTCGCTGATTCTCGGCATCGTCGAGAGCAAACCGTTTCGGATGCGGAGGGCGTCGGACGCCGGCGCGGGCACGGCGTCCCGGGAGTCTGCGCCATAGAATGGAGCGGACCGGAGAGGATTGGCTGGGGGCAAGCGGAGCCGCAAGGCCACGATTTACAGGCTGGCGATCCAAGAGGATACGAAGATGATGATCACGAAGAAGGCCATTCCCCGCCGGACGGTGCTGCGCGGTCTCGGCGCCTCGCTGGCCCTGCCGCTGCTCGACGGCATGGTCCCGGCCCTGGCGGCGACCCGCAATACGGCCGCCGACCCGGTACGGCGCTTCGGGGCCGTCTACGTGCCGAACGGGGTGGAGATGCGCGCGTGGACGCCGCCGGGAACCGCCGAGGCGCTGGAGCTGACCCCCATCCTGGAGCCGCTGGCGCCCGTGCGCGAGCGGGTCAACGTGCTGAGCGGTC
Source organism: Vicinamibacterales bacterium (assembly GCA_965204175.1). GTDB lineage: Bacteria > Acidobacteriota > Vicinamibacteria > Vicinamibacterales > UBA8438 > WTFV01. The sequence goes on along the minus strand of OZ241978.1, from coordinate 6,452,920 downwards.
TGGCCGACAAGGTCGCCATCCCCCGCGAGGGCGAGGGCGTGGGAGACCACGCACGGGCCGCTTCCACCTGGCTGACCGGCGTGCACGTCAAGAAGACAGAAGGGCCCGACATCCGGGCCGGCGTCTCGGTCGATCAGATTGCCGCCCGCGCGTTCGGCAACGAAACGCAGCTCGCGTCGCTCGAGCTGGCCATCGATTCGGTGGAGGTTCTCGGGGCCTGCGACCAGGGCTACAGTTGCGCCTACACGAACACCATCGCCTGGCGCACGCCGACCACGCCGTTGCCGATGGAGAACAACCCGCGCGCGGTATTCGAGCGCCTGTTCGGCGCCACCGACAGCACCGACGTCCAGGCGCGGCTGGCCCGCCTCCGCCAGGACCGCAGCATCCTCGATTTCGTGACCGGCGAGGCCGACGCGATCCGCCGCAGCCTCGGCCACGGCGACCAGCGCAAGCTGGCCCAGTATCTCGACGCGGTGCGGGACGTGGAGCGGCGCATCCAGATGGCCGAGCGGCAGAGCGACCGCGAGATCCCGGTCGTCGAGCAGCCGGCCGGCATCCCCGACACGTTCGAGGAGCACTGCCGGCTGATGTTCGACCTGCTGATCCTGGCGTACCAGACCGACCTGACCCGCGTCAGCACGTTCATGTTCGGCCGGGAGGTCAGCGGCCGGTCGTTCCCCGAGATCGGCGTGCCGGGCGGCCACCACGGCTACTCGCACCACCAGAACGACCCCGAGAACCTGGCGATGCTCGCCCGGATCAACACGCATCACATCCGGCAGTTCGGCTCCTTCCTGGAGAAGATGCAGTCGATCCCGGACGGCGACGGCTCGCTGCTCGACCACTCGCTGTTCGTCTACGGCGCGGGGATCAGCGACGGCAACCTGCACTTCCACCTCGACCTGCCGACGCTGCTGGCGGGCGGGGCGGCGGGGCGCGTGAAGGGCGGCCGCCATCTGCGCTACGACCACGACACGCCGCTGTCGAACCTCTACGTCGCGGCGCTCGACAAGCTGGGACTGCCGGTGGAGACCTTCGGGGACAGCACCGGCAAGCTGCAGTACCTGACGGGGATCTAGGCGTCCGGGCCACGTAAGCGGCGTAGCTTCCCGCGCAGCCCGGTTGAGGCGGCAGGCGGAGGCGCAAGCTCCTGGACGACGGCCGATGACACGCCTGTCGCTTTCGATGATCCGCTGGGCCGCGCTCCTTGCGGCCGCGGTTTCCCTGGCGGGATCGGTCCGGGCGCAAGCACCGCCGGTCGCTCCGGAGGACGCGACGGGACACGTCACACTGTCCATCGTCGGCACCACGGACCTGCACGGCCGCGTTTTCCCCGACCGCGGACGGGGAGGCCTCGCCATGCTGGGCGGGTACCTGCGCAACCTGCGCGCGGCGCGAGCGGCCGACGGCGGCGCCGTCCTGCTGCTCGACGCCGGCGACACCTTCGAGAGCGGAATCCTCTCCAATATCTCGGAAGGAGCCCTCGTTGTCGACGCCTACAACGCCCTCGGCTACGACGCGCTCGCGATCGGCAACCACGAGTTCGACTACGGGGCCGTCGACACCGCGTCCGGGGAGGGCGGAACGCCCGACATGCGCGGGGCGCTCAAGGCCGCGGCCGCCCGCGCACGGTTTCCGTTTCTCGCCGCGAACGTGATCGAAGCGGCGACCGGACGTCCCCCGGACTGGCCGAACGTCCGGCCGTCCACCGTCGTCGAGACCGCGGGCCTCCGCGTCGGCATCGTCGGGGTCATGACCCGTTACGGGCTCACGAGGACGATCACCGCCAACGTCCAGGGACTCGACACGACGGCGCTCGAACCGGCCGTCGAGCGCGAAGCGCGGCGCCTGCGCCGGCGCGGCGCCGATGTGGTGCTGGTGCTCGCGCACGCCGGCGGCGCGTGCTTCGGGTTCGACGATCCGGTCGATCTGGCGTCGTGCGACGACGACGCGGAGATCTTCCGGTTGGCCCGGCAGTTGCCGCCCGGCCTTGTCGACGCGATCGTCGCCGGACACACGCACCGGGCGGTGGCGCACAAGGTGGCGGGCATTCCGATCGTCCAGGCCTACTCGCACGGGAGAGCTTTCGCCCGCGTCGATCTCACCGTCGAGCGCGGCGCCGGCGTCGTGGCGGCCCGCCCCTTCCCGCCCCAGGGGATCTGCGCCGCCGTCGCCGCCGACGGCTGGTCGTGCGCGACCGACGGCGGAACGCCCGCATCCTACGAACGCGCGCCGGTTCGAGCCGACGAGTCGATCGTCGCCGCGATGCAACCACAGCTCGATCGCGTGAACCGCTGGCGCGCCGAGCCGCTCGGCGTCACCCTCGAGACGCCATTGCCGCGGAACCCGGACGGCATCGAATCGCCGCTCGGCAACCTGTTCGCCGATGCGATTCTGGCTGCCGTGCCGGGCGCGGATCTCGCCATCGGCATGGGCGGCAGGCGTGCGGGGCTGCGCAGGGATCTGGCCGCCGGGGACCTCACGCGCGGGGCGCTCTACGACGTCTTTCCCTTCGACAATCGCATCGTCACGCTGACGATGACCGCGGCGCAGGTGGAGCAGGCCCTCGAACGCTCGTTCGTCCGCGGCTGGGGAGGCATCCCGGGCGTGGCGGGCATCCGGGTGCGCGTGGCGTGCGACGGTGTCCGCCGGGAACTGCAGATCGTGCGGCCGTCGGGAACGCCTGTCGGACCGACCGAAACCCTCGTCGTGGCGACCACGGACTTCTTCGTGCGGCGTACCGCGTTCGACACCGGCGTCACCTTGCAGCGGGCGGCGCTGGCGTCGTCGCCCCTGGTCCGGGAGGCCGTCGCCGACTGGCTCGGCGCCCGCGGCGGCCGGCTCGGCGCCTCCGATCTTTCGACGCCGCCGCGCTGGGAAACGCCTCGGAGCGGGGCCTGCCTCGCGGGCGACCGGTAATGGAAGCGGCACGCGGACCGCGCACCGGAACCGGTCCCATGCACTTCCGGTCGGGCGCGTCGCAGGCCGGCCAATTGCCGAGCGAACGACCGCCTCGGCGGTGCACCGACTTGTGGAGCGCCCCAGCAACTTGTCCACACGACGATCGACTATTGGGAGTCGGGGCTGAACAACGTGCAACTGGTCGACGCACCGGTCTGGAAATGCAGTAACGGACACCAGGAAGTCGAGATTCCGAACGCTGAACAGCTCCATCGACTGCTCGTGAACCTGTTGATCAGAAAGCGGTCCGTGCTGACGGGATCGGAAATCAGGTTCCTGCGAAAAGAGCTCATGATGAGCGGGAAAGTACTCGCTCAACAACTTGGGATGACCGCGGAGCACCTGTCAAGACTTGAAACCGGGCGGCGACAGATTACTTCGACGACCGATCTGCTGGTCCGGTTGGTGGTGGGTTGGGAACTGACCAGACGGTGCCGGATCGAGTTTCCGGTCGATCTCCAACCGTTCGTCGCCAGCCCCGATGCCGGACAGGATGTCGGCAACCACCGGCTGCAACACCGCAACGACGCGCCCTCGGACGAGCGGTGGGTCTCGGTATCCCTGTGACGCGGCATCGCACGTTGGCTCTTTGCCCCCTTCGTTCCAAGGCCGTCGAGCACGTGCGGCCCGATGCCGTCGCCCGACTCGGTCCGTGAGAAGTAGACGCTCAGCGCGTTCCGACGGCCACTCGCTCCCCCTGCGCCAAAGGTCGGCCGGCGCACGACGACTGCTGCATGTAGCAGCCAACGGGATCAGTGCTCGAGCTCGGCCCGCCGTTTCGCCAGCTCGGTCAAGATCTCGGGGGCCTCCTTCAGCGCAGCCAGCGGGCCGAGGTGCTCGTCGATGTACGCCCAGTCGAGGGCGCCGGCCTGCCGGACGATGATGCCCTCGACGTCGACCCAGTCGCGTCCGCGCGCGGCGAACGCCTTGAGAACGATAAGATCCTCGGCCGAACACGTGAGCAGCGGCACGTCAGCGGGGAACCGGAACGGCGTCGCCCGACGGACCACCGACTCCTCGAAGGGCAGGCCGCCGAGCGCGATGTCGATACCGACGCCGGACCCGGAGCGCAGCAGCAACACGCGGTTGGCGCGAGCGAAGCCGGCCGCGTCGTCGATCCGGCCTGCGTATCGGTTCAGCAGCGCCGTGATGAACGGCTCCTCGCCCCCGAAGCCGGTGAGCAGCGTCAGATCGACGTCGATGGTCTCTCGAGGCTCTCCCCAACGCTGCACCGCCAGCCCGCCGATGAGGCAGAAGCGCCAGTCCCGGGCTTCACAGAAGTCCTGCAGGTCCGCCGCCACCCGGATCAGCTCAAGCACGAGGGGATGCCGCCCGCATGAACCAGCGCTGCTGCTCGACCAGCCCCGACGTCGGCCGCGGCGCGCGCGGGGGTCTGGTGTAATCCGCCTCCCCGCACAGCAGGGCGATGGCGCATTGCGGGTCGAGGCGCCGCAACTCCTCGCGACGTACGCGTTCGAGCCGAGGCCCTGCCTCCTTCCAGGCCTGAACCCACCGCCTCCCGGCAGCGATCTGCGCGGGGCTCCAGCCCGCGAGCCGCTCATGCTTCATTCGACAATTGTACCGGCCCGTTTCGTCCTGCCGACGCACAAGCGCCTCACGGTTGCCCGCACGCCGATACCGGACGGCGGTCGAACCGGAACGACATGACAGCCAAGCCCCCAGACAGCACCCGGGGAACCGATTGACCTCGACCATGCCCTCGCGGTTCGTGCAGCTCCTGCGCCGCTACGTCCGCATCGTGTTGCTGTCGCTGGTCACCGGCGTCCTCTTCGCCCTCCTGTGGACGGCCTTCGCCCTGCTGCTCCCGGCGCCACGGCTGAGACGACCCGCGCGCAACACCATCTTCCGCGTCTGGGCACGCCTGTGCCTGCACATCATCGGCGGCCGCGTGCGGGTGGAGGGATTGCCTCCACGTCCTCCCTTCCTGCTCGTCTGCAATCACCTGGGCTACGTCGACATTCCGGTGCTGGCGGCCTGCACGGACGCTTGGTTCGTCGCCAAGATGGAGATGCGTTCCTGGCCGCTCGTCGGCATGCTCTGCCGTTCGGTCGGCACCATCTTCATCGATCGGCAACTCGGCCGGGACGTGCTGCGCGTCAACCGGCTGATCGAGGACGTGCTGGCGGACGGCTACGGCGTCGTGCTCTTCCCCGAGGGCACGAGCACGCAGGGCTTCGAGGTCCGCCGTTTCCGTACCTCTCTGCTCGACCATCCGGCGCGCACCGGCATGCCTGTTCACACGGCGGCGCTCACCTACCGCACACCACCTGGGAATCCGCCGGCCAACCTGTCCGTCTGCTGGTGGGGCGACGCGCCTCTCTTCGCCCACGCGCAGCGCCTGTTCGAGCTACGGCGCTTCGACATCGTCGTCCGCTTCAGCCCCGAGGCTGTCGGAGGCCGCGACCGCAAGGAACTGGCCACCGATCTGCACCGCCAGGTGGATCAACTCTTCGAACCGGTGGTCACGCCGGACGAGCGCGCCTTCGAGACCGGCTTCTGAGCTCCACGACGCCCCAGTCCGGATCACCGCTCGAACTCGGCACGCGGCTTCGCCAGCTCGGTGAAATATCGAGGGCTTCCTTCAGCGCAACGAGCGGACCTGGTTGCCCGTCGATGTAATCCCAGTCGAGGGCGCCGGGCCACCGGACGATGGTGCCCTCAACGTCGACCCGGTCCCGCCCGCACGCGGCCGGCGCATCTGCATCCGCCTGCAGTGCTCACCCGGCGCGGACTGACAGGTTCTGACACAGGCAAGGGCCAGACTGTCGCTCCGGCGGCGTTCGAATGCCGGCACGCCCGGTGCCATTCCCGGTCACCGGAGAGATTCCGAAAAACGGGAGGACCACCTCATGCGGATGTTCACCATTGTCGTCGCCTTCACCAGCACTCTCGGACTCATGGCCTGCGGCGAAGACGAACCCTCGCCCAACGCGCCGACGCCAGTCGTGCCGGCGCAACCAACAGTGAGCAGCCTTTCCATCAGGAGTGACGGGGAGACGACGCTCCCTGTCGGAAGCACCCTGACAATAACAGCGTGTGCGCATCTCGGCGACGGATCCGAGAACTGCGCGATCCAGGCGTCGTGGCAGTCTCTCCAGCCGGAAGTCGCCTCCGTCGAAAACGGCGTCGTTACGGCACTCTCGCCCGGCCAGGCGACGATTCAGGCGTCGTATCAGGGGCGTACCGCCACATTGCAGATCACGGTCGAAGCCGCGGAACCGACTTCGACGTTCGCCTTCGATCCGGCTCCACCAGCCACAATCACCTCAGGCGACACCGGACACTTCCGGGTGAACATCATCACGGATGGAAGCCGGCATCGACTGACCGACGGGGTGATCTCGTCGGCGGAGTCCGTCGTGCAGCTCCGACTGGAGGGTGACCGGTGGCGCTACACCGGCGTCCGTGCAGGCAGCGCAGAGATTCGCGTCGTGCACGGCGGCCAACGGCGCCTCACGCACGAGATGACAGTGCAGGCGCCGCCGGAGCCGGACTACGAGATCGCCAACGTGACCCGCTATGACGCTTCCCGCGACGCGGCCGACTGGTTGTACTTCACGTGGCGTGCACGGGTGGCGTCCAGCCGATTCACCGTCAACGTGAAATTCCAGCAAGGCGAGTTCTTCACGTCCTGCACCGAGAGGTGGTACGACCCCGAGGCCGGCGAACAGGAGAGGGAGCTTTCGATCCCGAGTGTGTGCGGATCCGATGAACAGTGGTCGACCGTAACGATTGAACCGGCGGACGGCCGCCTGTGTCGGGGCTGCGGTACGTTCCGGCGCACGGGTCTGCCGCACGGCAGGAATCTCGGGCCAGCCGAGGAAGCCAACGCCGTGCGCGAACAGCGTCCCCGACGCGACTGACGATTCAGCCAGTCCATGCCAGGATAACCGGCTCGCGCGAGCGAGCCGGTTATCCATCCTTCGCAGAAGCCTCGACTGCCTGTTCGAGTGGCGGCGCTTGGACATCGTCGTCCGCTTCGGTGCCGAGACCGTCATCGGCGGCCACTCGGTTTGTCTCTATCCTTCTTCGAAGCGCCCATGACTATCGGCGGGGCGCTTCGCAGACGAAGGAACGCCTCCCCCCAATGGGACGATGACTCGAATCTGGCACCTGTCTTCCTTCGCTGCGTGCATGGCGCAGGCACGGATCCGATCCGGCAGGCAAAGCCGGGCGGCTTCATTCGCCGGGCGGTATGCGAAGACGACGAACGCCACACGGGAGCAGATAGCCATGCTGTAGCGCCGCACCTGCCATGCGTAGTGAAGGCCGGCCGCGAAAGGGTCTCGGATCTTCTCCTTGCCGACCTTGTTCTCGACGACCATCCGATCGTGCAGAACGAGGTCGGTTTCTCCGCCGCCCACTTCGGCGCCCTCGACGAAGGCAATACGCCGGGAACGCAGGTGTTCACGCAGCTTCGATTGCAGGTCCGCCTCGGAGATACATTCCACCGACACCCAGGTACCACTCTTCTCGATCATGTCGACGAAGGAGGCGACATCGCTGATCGTGTCGGCAACAGCCCGATGTAACGAGGCCGGCAACCCGCTGGGGAGGCATTCGTTGATCTCCCGGGCCAGACGCTCGCCGACACCGGGATCCTCCGTCGACCAGTCGTCGGGAAGCTGGAGATCCTGTTCCCGGAACGGAATCAGCCTTGGACGGCTACCTTGTAGCACCTCGGCGCATTCGGGACTGCACAGATGGTTCTCTCGAGCCGCTTTCACCCACTCGTCGCGAACGACGTCAGTGACCTTCGCCGCGCGGTCGGCTTGGTCGTCCATAACGACGCCAAACTCCTCGTAGAACACGATCCGCGACGCCAACGCCACGAGAGCCACCCGTCGGCGCGGCGTGAAGACGAATCCACACTGCTTTTGGTGCTCATACGCCTCCGACCACCGTTCCGGATCGAAGAAGAGGTTGGGCGTGCCGATGTGGCCGCGGTCCGTTCGCGTCAGGATGTCGCCGCCTCGAACCACTACCCGGTTGATCGGCAGATCGACGAGGATCTCGTCTTGCTCGAGCTCCTCTCCATGGTCGGCCAAGGCCGGAATGACGCCAGATAGCTGCACCGCTTTGGCGTGTATCTTCTCGGCCATGGTGCGGCAGCCTAAACCGGTCGTCAACTCCCGTATCAGCCCGCGCCAGAGGAGTGCCCGGGTATCCTGCTGGTCCTTCTCGCGAAGACTGCCGGTACCCGCGATAAACCGTGCGGCGAACGCGTAGGCCCGGTAGTGAATGCGTCGTGTGTGGACGCCTCCGAAAATGCAAGCCTTTTCTGAGTCTCTCCTTCTGCGCTCAGTCTGCTCCTGTGGTTCTCCGCGACAGCGGAGCGGCTCCCCGTCGCCGCGATTGTTTCCGTGGAACGAGGGCCAGCCTCCTGGCTGGCCCGCAAGGGCTTCCCGCACGGTCGGCCGCGGCTGTCACCCGGAGGGCCGCAACAGAGTGGAGGAGCCGCGCAGCGGCTTGACAGCCGCGGGCGACCGTGCGCGAGGTAGACGCGTCCGAGCGAAGCGAGGGCCTTTGGGCACGTCCGAAGCCGTGCAGCGCCGTTTCAGGAAGCTCCATTTCGTCGGATGGTTCGGTGCATGCGGTCAGGTGCTGTCGTGTGTCCGGCCTCATTGCTTGCGGCATATCACGCGCCGCGGGCCCGTATGGAGATACGCGGGTCGAGTCCAAAATCGTTCCTGTGTGCTCGAAGGCACTGCACCGCAGGCTGGTTTTCCCGACCCCGTCTCGTTGACCGTTTGCCCTTACCATCTTCCGACCTGCTCGCATTCCCGACGGCGCCGGACCCCGGCTCTTGCTTCTCAGGCGGTCGGCAGCGGCGCGCGGTAGTACTCGTTCTTCGTCATCAACGCCCAAGCGATGCGCGCCGTCCGGTTGGCCAGCGCCACCGCGACCAGCATGCGCGGCTTGCGCGCCAGCATCCGGGCCAGCCAAGGGTCCTTCGTGCCACGCCGCGCCGCCCAACCGACTGTCGCCATCGCGCCGGCGACCAACAGGCGCCGGAGATCGCGCTGACCCATCTTCGATATCCTCCCCAGCTTCGCCTTCCCGCCGGTCGAGTTCTGCCGGGGAACCAAGCCCAGCCAGGCCGCGAAGTCGCGGCCGCACCGGAAGCTCTCCAGCGGCGGCGCGAAGGCCTGGATCGCCATCGCGCACAGCGGTCCGATTCCCGGGATACTCATCAGCCGTTCCGTCCGTTCGTCTTCGCGCGCCCGCTCCCGCAGGTCCCTTTCCAGCTCCGCGATCTTCTCGTCGAGGTCGCCGATCTGAACGAACAACAGCGCGCCCAGCTCCCGAACCGGGCCCGGGAGTGGCGAATCGGCATCTTCAATCGCCTCCGCCAGCCGCTCCACGTGCGCAGGACCTTGCGGCGCGACGACGCCGAACTCGGCGAAGTGTCCCCGCAACGCGTTGATCGTCTGCGTGCGCTGGCGAACCAGCAGATCGCGCGTGCGGAACAGCATGCCTTGGGACTGCTGCTCCTGCGTCTTCACCGCCACGAAGCGCATCGTCGGCCGCGAGGCCGCCTCGCAGATCGCCTCGGCGTCGGCGGCGTCGTTCTTCTGGCGCTTCACGAACGGCTTGACGTAGATCGGCGGGACCAGCTTCACCTCATGACCAAGCTTCCCGAACTCTCGGCCCCAGTGGTGCGAGCTCGCACAGGCCTCCATCGCTACGACGCATCGCGGCTGCGACGCCATGAAGCCCAGCACCTTGTCCCGACTCAGCTTCTTGCGGAACGCAACCGACCCGTCCGCGCGGGCGCCGTGCAACTGAAAACTCCGCTTCGCCAGATCGATGCCGATGATGGTAGCGTGCTCCACAGGATGCCTCCTCTTCCAGGTGATGCTTCACAACAGCTCCACCTTGGCACATTCCGATGCCGTTGAGAGGAGGCGTCCACCCCATCATTCCTGAATCGCCCGGCAGATGACCCGTGCCCGTTCGCCGCCACCCTCCAGAGCCTCCGACCCGAGCTCACCCCCGATGACGCCGACCAGTACGTCATCGGAGATGCCGGCAAAAAGATCCCGAATCGAAAACCGTGACTCGCGCTCCTTCTCGGCAACGCGGATCAGGCTCTGGAGCATCGCCTCGGCGGCTCGGATCTTGTGGTGGTAGTAGAGCCGGTCGTAGAGCAGGACCCGGGCAATGACCAACTGCTCGTAGGAACCAAGACCCGTCTGCGAGATTCCGATGTCGTAGAAGCGTCTCTCCGAACTCTGTTCGGCCCGATCACGGAGCTCCTGATTCGGCGCATTGTCCGGCGTCACCACCACGACCTCGAGCTTGCTGATCAGCCGCGTCAGGTCGATGCCCAGAGGAAGGCCCGAGTGATGGCAGTCGCGGGCGACGTAGTCGAGCTTGTCGGCGTCCACCGGACCGCTGATGATGCCGGAGAGGTAACCGGCCCTCAGGCAGCTCCGGGAGCCGAGAATCCGGGCCGCGACGGCCACAGGCAGCCGTCTCGACCCCGTATCGGCAGCCATTTGCGGATGTGTAAGGACTCTGTCCATCCCTTCACTCAGCACAACGAGCGTCGCGATGGCCTCGCCGGGCGCGATGACCGTCACTCCTTCGAAGAAGCGTCGCAGCACACGGGCGGCACCCACGAACTCCCGCTCGTATCGCTCCTCGATCAATCGCTCGGTAGCGTGGCTGAAGGGTCCGTGCCCGACGTCGTGCAGAAGTGCTGCGAGACGGGTGGCGTAGCGATCCTCAGCGCTCACCTCGGGTACATTCTTGTCCTGATCGTCGCCGAAACGCCGCCGGTGGTCGGCGTTCCTTTCGAGCGCCCGGATCATGCGCTCTGCGGCTTCGACAACACCCTTTACGTGTTCAAGCCGATCATGACCGGCACCCGGATACACGAGGTGAGCCATCCCGAGTTGCCGTACGCCTCGCAGCCGCTGCAGCAAGAAAGAGTCCAGAAGCACTGTTTCCCAGGGCATGAGCTCCACGACGCCCCCAGACCGGGTCGTCTTCGGATACGAGGCGTGGGGTCGACGAGAATCGAGTCTATCGAGCGCAGGCGTCGTCCACCGTTCGGCAAGGTCGCCGATATCCCGCCACAGCCTCGGGGCCGCGCTCTCGAGTTCGGAACGAAGTTGCGCAGGATCAATCGGCGACAATTTTCGTGGTTCCGCTCTACCCGGATCGTATGCCGGTCAGGGCAGCCGCTCGGCAGGGTGGACGCCAAACTGGATCAATATTCTTCGATCGCCGACTCTGGATAGTCAATCATCGACTCGCGCTCCGTATCGACGGCGTCTCGCAGAATCGCACCCCACTCGCCGGCTTCCTCCTCCGAAATCTCGAGCTCCGACAGAATTCTTCGAGCTGCGTCGCGGCTGATCTGCACTTGGGTTGCGTGGTAGGTCGGGTTCGGCGCCGTCGTGAGCTGCGCGCGCTGCGCCCAGTTGAGCAGAGAAGGCAACTCGACGCATTGCAGTCCGATCCGGGAATCCACAAAGTTGAGCTCTTCGCGAACCCAGGGCGGGAACGCGCCGCGCTCCATGGCGGTCCGGAGCGCCCGGTCGAGAATGCCGTGCGACGTCGGTATCCGGTCGCGGTCTCCTCCTCCCAGGATCCAACTGGTGATGAGAACCTCTATCGTGTCGAGTGGATGCCGCTGCATGGCGCATTTCTCCGAAGCGGCCTACTCGGGCCAGTGCTTCTGCCGGTAGTCGAGCAGTGCCGGTCCCGACAACTCCTCCGTCGAATTGGGCGCCCCGGTATGCAGGTTGCAGCGCGCTGTCGACGTCTTGATTTAGCGGGTGCCGAGGGCGGGTGTCAAATTTTTGACTTGTACAAATTTCGGAACTGTGGCATAACCTTGGCGTGAAGGCCGGGGACCGCGATCCGCACGAGAACCTGCAGCGCGAGCTCGACCGACTCCGCGCAGAGCTGACGCGGCGCGAGCGCGACAGCAAGCTCCACCATGATCGCCAGCAGCGACAGATCGACGGCCTGCAACGCCAAATCGAGCGGCTGAAGCGCGAGAACGACCATCTGAAACAGCAGTTGGAGACCGAGCGCCGCGCCGGGCGTCGGCAAGCGGCCCCGTTCGCCAAGGACCGTCCGCAGGGTCGCGGTGGTCGTCCCGGACGGCGGCCCGGTGCGCGTTACGGCCGGCACGGGTGCCGCCGTCGCCCGCCGCAGGTCGACGAGACGCACTCGGCGCCGGTCCCGGCGTCGTGTCCCGACTGCGGCGGGGCGGTTGCGACGAGCCATGTGGCGTCGCAGTATCAGGAAGAGCTCCCGAAGGTCGAGCCGATCATTCGGCACTTCCGGGTCGCGGTGGGCCACTGCACTCGGTGTCAGCGGCGCGTCCAGGGCCGGCACCCTCTGCAGACGTCCGATGCGCTGGGCGCGGCCGGCGTCCAACTGGGTCCGAACATCGCCACGCTGGTCGTCGAACTGCACACCGAGCTGGGGATGCCGCTGGCGAAGGTCGCCCGCGTTCTGGGGACGCAGTTCGGCGTGTCGGTGACCGCGGGCGGGCTGGTGCATTTGCTGCACCGCACGGCCGCCGCGGCGGCGCCCGCGTATGCGGCTCTGCGCGAGCAAATCCGTCAGAGTCCGGTGGTCACGCCCGATGAGACGGGCTGGCGGATAAACGCGGTCCGCCACTGGCTGTGGGCGTTCACCACGCGGGAGACGACGGTCTACGCGATCTGCGACGGTCGCGGGTTCGACGACGCCGCGGCGGTGCTCGGCGAGGACTTCGCCGGCGTGCTGGTGCGCGACGGGTGGGTGGCGTATCGCGGCTTCAAGCACGCGACGCCCCAGAGCTGTCTGGCCCATCTGCTTCGCCGCTGCAAGCAACTGCGGGAGGACCATCCCGACAGTATGTGGGCGGGTGCGGTGCAGGCGGTCCTGCAGGACGGCCTCGCGTTGCGGGACCGCTGCAACGCGGGCGAGGTCAGCGAGCACGGTCTGGCATCGGCCCGCGGTCGGCTCGCCGCGCGGCTGGGCCGGCTGATCGACGCCCCGCCGCCGCTGCCGGATGCCGAGCGCTTCGCCAAACACTTGGCCAACGAGTTTCCGGCCGTGTTCCTCTTCCTGTGCGACCCGTCCATCGACGCCACCAACTGGCGCGCCGAGCAGGCCATCCGGCCGGCGGTGGTCATGCGCAAGGTCTGCGGCGGCAACCGCACGTGTGTGGACGCCTCCGAAAATGCAAGCCTTTTTCTGAAGCTCTCCTTCTGCGATCAGTTTGCTCCAGCGGTTCTCCGCGACAGCGGAGCGGCTCCCCAGCGCCGCGATTGTTCCCGTGGAACGAGGGCCAGCCTTCTGGCTGGCCTGCAAGGACTTCCCGCACGGTCGGCCGTGGCTGTCACCCGCAGGGCCGCAACGGAGTGGAGGAGCCGCGCAGCGGCTTGACAGCCGCGGGCGACCGTGCGCGAGGTAGACGCTTCCGAGCAAAGCGAGGGCCGTTGGGCACGTCCGAAGCCGTGCACCGCCGTTTCAGGAAGCTCCATTTCGTCGGATGGTTCGGTGCATGCGGTCAGGTGCTGTCGTGTGTCCGGCCTCATTGATTGCGGCATATCACGCGCCGCGGGCCCGTATGGAGATACGCGGGTCGAGTCCAAAATCGCGCAAATGTGCTCGAAGGCACTGGTGCAGTCACTGGTTTTCTCGACCCCGTCTCGTTGACCGTTTGCCCTTACCATTTTCCGACCTGCTCGCATTCCCGACGGCGCCGCCCCGGCTCCTGCCTTCTCAGGCGGTCGGCAGCGGCGCGCGGTAGTACTCGTTCTTCGTCATCAGCGCCCAGGCGATGCGCGCCATCCGGTTGGCCAGCGCCACGGCGACCAGCATGCGCGGCTTGCGCGCCAGCATTCGAGCCAGCCACGGGTCCTTCGTGCCGCGCCGCGCCGCCCAGCCGACTGTCGCCATCGCGCCGCTGACCAACAGCCGCCGGAGGTCGCGCTGACCCATCTTCGATATCCTGCCCAGCTTCGGCTTCCCGCCGGTCGAATTCTGCCGGGGAACCAAGCCCAGCCAGGCCGCGAAGTCGCGGCCGCACCGGAAGCTCTCCAGCGGCGGCGCGAAGGCCTGGACCGCCATCGCGCACAGCGGTCCGATTCCCGGCACGCTCATCAGCCGCACCGTCTGTTCGTCTTCGCGCGCCCGCTCACGCAGGTCCCTCTCCAACTCCGCGATCTTCTCGTTGAGGTCGCCGATCTGAACGAACAACAGCGCGCCCAGCTCCCGAACCGAGCCCGGCAGCGGCGAATCGGCATCTTCAATCGCCTCTGCCAGCCGCTCCACGTGCGCAGGCCCTTGCGGCGCGACGACGCCGAACTCCGCGAAGTGTCCCCGCATCGCGTTGATCGTCTGCGTGCGCTGGCGAACCAGCAGATCGCGCGTGCGGAACAGCATGCCTTGGGACTGCTGCTCCCGCGTCTTCACCGCCACGAACCGCATCGTCGGCCGCGAGGCCGCCTCGCAGATCGCCTCCGCGTCGGCCGCGTCGTTCTTCTGCCGCTTCACGAACGGCTTGACGTAGATCGGCGGGACCAGCTTCACCTCATGACCGAGCTTCCCGATCTCTCGGCCCCAGTGGTGCGAGCTCCCACAGGCCTCCATCGCTACGATGCATCGCGGCTGCGACGCCATGAAGCTCAGCACCTTGTCCCGGCTCAGCTTCTTGCGGAACGCAACCGACCCGTCCGCGCAGGCGCCGTGCAGCTGAAAACTCCGTTTCGCCAGATCGATGCCGATGATGGTAGCGTGCTCCATTGGATGCCTCCTCTTCCAGGTGATGCTTCACAACAGCTCCACCTTGGCACATTCCGATGCCGCTGAGGAGGCGTCACCCCATCACGCAAGGGCGCCGACACGCAGCAGGTGCTGGCCAGCGTCGTGCGCACCGCCCGCCAACGCAAGCTGGACCTGCCGGACTTGATCACGATGCTGCGCGCCCCCACGCCCATCGTTCCCGACCTACTCGCGCTGCCGCCGCCGTCCTGAGGCCGGCGGCGCCGGCACGACACCTCTCGCCTACCCTCGCTTTCGGGCTGCCCGCTGCCGCGAACGGGCCGGCGTACCCAAGCCGTCTCGGACCCGGCCTTGTTCCGCCGCGCCTTGAATTGAGACGGCAGTAGCGATGGGTATGCAGTGCAACTCGCCGCCAAAGAACCGCCCGTCAAATCGGAGGCACTTCGACAGGGAGCTTCGACCCGCCGCGCCTCATTTCCCCCCGTATTCATTGCCCGGCGATGCGCTAATGGAAGACCTGTCGACTTGAACTCGACCACCGCGGATTCGCCGCCGTCGAGCAGCGACCGCACGCCCTGTTCGATGTCCACGTCCTGTTCGGCGAACGGACTCTCGTCGCGACCCGGTCGCCGGTTCACCGGCTTGCCCATGGCGCGTTCGGCGTGCCGGATCAGGCTCTCGAACCGCTGGTTGAAGAACTGCGCGAAGTCGTCCCGGCGCAGCGCCACCGGATCGATGTCGTGGGAACGCAGGAAGCCGTCGAGCACGTGCGGCTCGATTCTGTCGCCCGAATCGATCCGTGACAGGTAGAGGCTGGGCGCATTGCCGCCGACGCGGCGGTTGGTGTGCGCGTCGAGCGCCGTCTTGTTCACGATGCAGTCGGCGATCCACCACTCGACGCCATGGCTGGCGCACCAGTGCCGCGGAAACACGTGATGAATGTCGATGGCGTCCTCGATGTAGGCGTAGATGTCGATCGTCCGGCCGGTCTTGAAGTCCCGGGCGCCCTGCTTCATCTGCAGTGCGTACAGCCCCTTGTAGGCCGCGCTGTTGCGCGTGCGCAACGTGAGCAGCCGCTCGGCCTGGAACTGCGCCGCCTGCACGGTGCGCGGCGGGACGCCGCCGGCATCATCCTCGATATCCTCGATCCACGCGATGCAATCCTCCAGGTCGCCGGCGAACCGTGTTTCCGCCGCGCCGCCGTACATCTCCTCTTCCCTGCGGTCCACCGACGGATCGATGCAGGCGTCGACGCTCGCGTAGTAGTGCCGCTGCAGCTCGTTTCCGCGGCGGTCCCGCGTGCAGACCGGGGCACGGGACTTGAGGGCCTGAAAGAGCGACGTCAACCGCTGCTGTCCGTCGAGCAGGAGCAGCTCCGGCGCCGGCGGCGCCGCCAGCGTCACGCCTTCGAGCAACCGCGCCTTGAAGTTGACGTCGGGATTGCCGGCGACGAGCGTCATGATCGCGCCGATCGGATACGACAGCGAAATCGATGCCAGCAGGCTGCGGATGTGGTCGTCGTCCCACACCCAGCCGCGCTGGAAGTCGGGCAACTGCAACTCGCCGCGCGCGGCCCGATCGAGCAGTTGCGCCAGCGGCAACTCGTCGCTGCTGAATTTCTTCTCCATCGCCGGTGACCGACCGTGCGCCGAAATCCGCGAACCTCGCCTGACCGCCCGCCGAATCCGGGGAACGCGGCCGTCGGGCGTTCGCGGCGCGCAACGGCAGGTCGTAGTCTACGTGCCGTTCCGTGGCCCCGCAAGAACCCTGAAAACACGGCGGGATACCGCCCGCATGAACCAGTGCTTCCGGCTGGTCCGCAAAAGCTTCCCCCACGGTCGGCCGCCGCGGGCCGGTCAACGGGTTCGCGAGGCGCTGCCTGCCGCCCGGGCTCGAAGCGACTGCGGCCGCCGTGGGCCCCGACCTGTCGCCCCCCGAGGCGTCCGCTACGCACTACACTGTGGCCATGAACGGATCCGGGCCCGCGAGTCCACGCCCCCACGGCTACCGACAACCTCCACGCCAGATCCGGAGCAGCCCGATGAAGACACCGCCCATCCCGCTTCCGTCAGTGTCCCGTATCGCGGCCGCGACGGCGCTTGCACTGTTCGTGCTTCCCGCGCTGCCGCTGCACGCGCAGCAATCCCTCGCGGACGATCCCGGCGTCGCCGACGCCCTGCATCTGCTGGATACCTGGATGGATGCGGCGCAGGCCTACGGCGGCATCCCCGGCGCCTCCCTCTCGGTGGTGCACGACCAGGAGCTCGTGTGGGCGAAGGGATACGGGTACGCGCACGTGGAGCGGGAGGAGCCGGCGACCCCGTCGACGATGTACTCCATCTGCTCCATCTCCAAGCTCTTCACCGCGGTCGGCGTGCTGCAACTGCGCGACCAGGGTAAGGTCGAGCTCGACGATCCGGTGGCGAAGCACCTGGACTGGTTCGTCATCCGGGACGAAGACCCGGAGGCGGGCCCGGTCACCGTCGAAGGGCTGCTCACCCACACCGCGGGGCTCCCGCGCGAAGCGGGCGCGCCGTACTGGACCGGCCCGGACTACCCGTTCCCGACCCACGACGAGGTCGTCGCCACGCTGCCCACCCAGTCGATGCTGTATCCCCCGCGCACCTACTACCAGTACTCCAACCTGGGGCTCACCCTGGCCGGGGAGATCGTGGCGGCGGCATCCGGGCAGGCCTACGACGACTACATCCGCGCGAACATCCTGGATCCGCTGGAGATGTCCAGCACCTTCACCGACTTGGATGACCGCTTCCGGGGCAACCGGCTGGCGAGCGGCTACACAGCCCGCGGGCGGGACGGCGAACGGCAACTGGTTCCGGACTATTGGGTACGCGGCATCAGCCCCGCGGCCGGGTTCATCTCGACCGTCGAGGATCTGTCGCGCTTCGCCTCGTGGCAGTTCCGCGTCCTCGCTGGAGACGGTGCGCTGCTCGACCGCAACACGCTGCGCGAGATGCACCGGGTGCACTGGCTCGAACCCGACGGCGACACCACCTACGGGCTGGGCTTCTCGGTGTGGAAGTCGGACGGCGACACCTTCGTGGGCCACGGCGGCTCCTGTCCGGGCTACCGCAGCCAGCTTCTGCTGCGCCCGCAGGACAAGGTCGCCACGGCGTTCATGGCCAACGGGCAGGGCGTCAACTCCCGCCGGTTCGCACAGACCGCCTACGACATCGTCGCACCCGCCCTGCGCAAGGCCGCCGGGAAGCCGGACGGCGAGACTGCCGCCGGTGGGGCGCCAGTCAGCTCCGAAGCCGGCGCCACGGCGGATCGGGAGACCCTCACGCGCTTCACCGGCACCTATCAGCGGCCCCTCGGGGGAGAGAGCGCGGTGCTGCTGTGGGAAGGCGACCTGCACGTGTTGTCGCTCCCCAGCGACGATCCGCTGGAGGCGCTGACCCGGCTTCGCCACATCGACGACGGCACCTTCCGGCGGGTGCGCGACAACGGCGATCTGGGCGAGGAGTTCACTTTCGAAGAGATGCCCGACGGACGGATGCTGATGTGGCGCAACCACAACTACAGCATCCGCGCGGCGGGAAGGTGAGCGGCACGATCGCGCCTGGGACCTCTCAGCCGGCGTCTCGTATCGCCCCGCTACGGGGTTTCGACGCCGCGGGCGCCGTGCGGCGGGGCCGGCTGCTCCCGTTCGGTGTGCAGCCGCTCGATGAACCGGTCGAGGTCGACGTAGCGCGCCTTCAGGCAGTGGTTGAGGCCGGTCTCCTCCAAGACCTCCTCGATCCGCGTCCGGGGGACGGCTATCGTTCGCGGCTCCCTCCCCCTGGTCGTCGTCACGACTCTCGCCGGCTGGCCCGGCTTCGCCGGCTCGATCTCCAGGCTCTCGTAGCGTGACGTCTCCAGCCCGCGTATCGCCGCGTCGACCAGCGCTTCGGGAGCGACCACCAGCGGCTCGTCGGGCGATATCGCGCGCAGCGTCTCCCTGGCGTCCTGCTCGATCCGGTTGCGCCTGCCGTCCCACAGGAACGCGGCTTCCGCCTGCGTCTCGACATCGAGCATGTTGACCGCCTGCTCGAGCCCGTCCCGGTCTTTCAGGCCTGCGACGACCACGTCGTACAGGTCGCGCGCCGGCGTCTCGCTCAGTCGGTTGAGCAGCTTCCCCGCGAGAATCTGCGTCGTGCTCAGCGCCTCGAACGACTCCCCGTCGATCGTCGCCGCCCCGTGCCCCGCTGCCGGTTCCGGGCCGACCCGGTAGACGTGCAGCTTCGCCTCCGGGAAGGCCATCCGGATGGATCCCTTCCGGTAGCCGGTCAGCTCTCCCCGGAGCTTTCCCAGCGCCTCGGTGAAGACGTTCGACGCGCTGTGTCCGAGGTCGGCGATCTGCCAGCTTGCCGACGTCGTCAGGTCGATGTCGGTGCTCCGGCGGTGGCGCCACCGGGCGGCCAGGACCGTTCCGCCGCCCATCTTCCAGCTCTCGGGCCGCAGCTCGTGCTCCCGCCGCAGGCGCGCGAGCTCGCTGCGTATCGTGCGCCAGAGCGTTCTCGCCGGCTCGGTGAGCACCAGCACTTCGCGCTCGACCAAGCCGGGCCTGGTCAGCCTGTCCACAGGTCGATGCCGTTCATTCGGCCGATCACCGCGTGCTGGTTGATCGCCCGGATGCGGGTGTGGACGTCGAACCCGGCCTTGTGCAGCGCGCGCACCAACTGACGCCAGGTGTAAGCGTGCTCCGCCCAGGCGTGCGCGACTTCGATGTCGTCGGCCTCCAGGCCCCAGGTGTAGACGATCGTGCGCTGGCGCCGGGTCGGTTGCTCGGCCCGCACGGCCTCGTAGAACTCGGGTGCGGTGGGCGCCTTCGGCCAGCCGCAGCAGCTCTGGTTCAGCCGGCCGGCGACGGTCCGGCTGTTCGGGCCCATCTGCTCGCGCTCGATTCCGGGCCAGAACCACCGGCCGGGGTTCACCGGCGCCGGCGTGTCGCTGAACGCCTCCGGCGGTCCCAGCACGCACGGCCGCGCTTCGCCCCCGTAGCGCTCCAGCAGTCGGCCCCGGGCCCTCCAGTCGCAGGTCGGGGCCGTGTACACGAGCGTGCGGTCTGCCATCGTCTGCCCCGCTTCCGGGCCACGATACCAGTTTCCTCGGAGTCCGTTGGCGTTCTTCGGCCGTCAGCCCGCCTCGCCGTGCCGTCCGGCGGCCGGCTACGGTAAGCTACGGATCGACCCCGATCGAATCTCGAGCAAAGGAGTTGCTGGTGCGCGCCAACAGTGCCCATGACGGACCCCGTCTCATGCCCCGATTGTCGTTGACGTTCATCTTCGTTGCCCTGCTCGCAGCCGCTACGGCCGGCGCCCAGGTGCCCGCCGGGACGCCGGAAGACGTGGGGCTGTCCGCAAAGCGTCTGCAGCGGATCGGCGAGATGATCCAGCGCGCCATCGACGCGGACCAGATTTCCGGCGCCGTCACCGTCGTCGCGCGGCGCGGACGGGTCGCCCACTTCGAGGCGCACGGCCGCATGGACATCGACGCGGACGCCCCGATGCGGAAGAACACCATCTTCCCGATCGCCTCGATGACGAAGCCGGTGACCGGCGTCGCCATCCTGATGCTCGTCGAAGAAGGGAAGGTCCGCCTGTCGGATCCGGTGTCCCGCTTCATTCCGGAGTTCCGGGACACGCAGGTCGCGATGCCGCGCTCGAACGCCGCGGGCGAGGAGGACAGCATCTATACGGTACCGGCGGAGCGCGAGATCACGGTGCACGATCTCATCACCCATACCTCGGGTCTGGTCAGCGGCGGCGCGGGGAGCGAGGCGGCGTCACGCATCGCGCCGCGAAAGCTGACCGGCACGGTCGCGGACTGGGCGGCCGCGCTGGGAGCGGCTCCCCTCGACTTCCAGCCGGGAACCCGCTGGGCGTACAGCGGCCTGGCCGGCATCGACACCCTGGGGCGCATCGTGGAGGTCGCCTCGGGACTGACGTTCGACGAATTCCTGCGGCAGCGGATCTTCGAGCCGTTGGGGATGAAGGACACGGCCTTCAACGTGCCGGACGAGAGCATGCCGCGCGTCGTGACGCTCTACGGGCGCACGCCCGACGGACTCGAGCACCGCACCGTGCCGGAGTGGGTGGCCACGAGAACGTTGCACGGCGGCGGCGGCGGTCTCTGGTCGACGGCCGGGGACTACCTGCAGTTCGCCCAGATGCTCGTCAACAAGGGCGAGCTGAACGGCACGCGGCTGCTGGGCTCGCGGTCCGTCGATCTGATGGCGTCGAATCACGTCGGCGACCTCTACGCGCAGGCGGGACGCGTAGGCGGCCGTCCCGGCAAGGGCTTCGGACTGACCGTCGACGTCGTGCTCGACGGCGCCGTGGCCCGGGAAGACCACCGGTCGACCGGCAGCTTCGGCTGGAGCGGCGCCTTCGGCACCACCTTCTGGGTCGATCCCAGGGAGGAGATGACCGCGATTCTGATGGTGCAGACGCCCGGCGGTCCGCTCCGGGCCGACTTCCAGAACGCCGTCATGCAGGCGATCGTCGACTAGCGTTCCGCGGAAGGTGGACGCCAAGACACTTCCGGGGGCCTGCCAGTGGCCGATCCTCAGGGCAGGCTCTTCAGGAAGTTGACCAGGCGCCAGATGTCCGGCTCGGTAAGCCGGCCGCCGAAGGCGTCCATGGTGAAGTCCGGCCCGATGCCGTCGCGGATGGCGACGAACATCTCGCCGTCGCTGCCGCCGTGCCGCCACGTCGCGTCGGCCAGGTTCGAGGGACGCGCGCCGTAGGCCGCGGTGGCGGCAGCCAGCCGGCCGTCCCCGCGCCCGGTCGATCCGTGGCACGTCGCGCAGTGCCGGGCATAGAGCTCGGCGCCGGCAGCCACCGAGTCCGGTGTGTCGTCCGCCAGCGGATTCGCCAGGGCCCGCGCTTCCGGGTGCTCGTGCGGCTCTGCCGGGTGCGCGGATTCCGCGTCCGGAGCCGCCGGCCCCGCCGAGTCCGTCGGCCCCGACGCGCCCGCCAGCGAACGGAGCAGCGCCGCGGTGTCCTCGCGGACGAAGCGGTCCCCGCCGATACCGTCCGCGTAAACGGCCAGCGCCAGCGGCGTCTGGCCGCGCCGGTTCTCCGCGCGCACGTCCGCCCCGCGTGACGCCAGCAGCTCGATGACGCTGTTCATGCCGTGCGAGGCCGCCGCGTGCAGGGCGGTGTCGCCCGCGTCGTTGGCCGCGTCGACATCCGCGCCCAACTCCAGCGCCGCCGCGACGGCCTCGCGGGCCATGCGTTCCTCGGCGGCCGGAATCGTCGAGCCGAGCGCGGCCGACTCCACCGGGTTGTAGGAGGAGAAGTCGCGCCGGTCCCGGATGAACGCGCTGCCGCCGCCCCGGTTGTAGCCCTGCCCCGCCGCCGCCACCAGCGGCGTGGTGCCGTCCCGGCTCGGCAACCGCGGGTCGGCACCGGCTGCGCCGAGCACCCGCATCATGTCGACCTCCAGGAACCGGGCGGCCAGCCAGAACGGCGTGGCGCCGACCCAGCGGTCCATGAAGGCGAAGTCGTGGCTCCAGCGGCGGACCGGCGTGCCCCTGAGCAGGCGCGCGTTGGGGTCGGCCCCGTGTTCAAGCAGTGCGCGCACGAGCGGCAGGCCGGCGCCCGGATCGTCGTTCGGGACGCCGCGATCGCGCAGGGTCCCCCTGAGCACTGCCGCGTGCAGCGCCGTATAGCCGAGCGGCGCCGCGTTCGGATCGGCGCCGGCGCCGAGCAGGAACGCAGCCAGCGACCCGTGACCGCTATGGGCCGCGATGTTGAGGGCGGTGTTGCCGTCGGCCGCCGTGTCGTGCACGTCCGCGCCGGCGGCGATCAGCAGCCGCGCCGATTCCGGATCGCCCGACCGCGCGGCGAACAGCAGCGGGGTGCTCCCGCCCAGGGTCACCTCCTCGAGCGCGATTCCGCGCGACGCCGATCCGGCCGAGCGGCTGCCGCCCATGTTGTAGACCCGCCGCCGGGTGCTTGTACGGGCGTGGACATCCGCGCCGTGCTCGAGGAGCGCCCGCGTGATCGCCGGATGGCGGTTCGCCACGGCCCACATCAGGGCGGACTGCCCGCGGGTGCTCTCGGTGGCGTTCACGCGCGCGCCGGCGTCCAGCAACGCGTTCACGGCCTCCGGGCTCCCCGCCCGCGCCGCCGCCATCAGCGCCGTCTCGCCGCTGGCGAGCGCGCCGTTCGGATCCGCGCCGGCCGCCAGCAGGCGCTCGACCAGCGGACCGTGCCCCCGCGCGCTCGCCATCAGAAGCGGCGTGACGCCGAGATCGTTCGCCGCGTCGACGTCGGCCCCGGCGCCGATCAGCAGGCCGGCGATCTCCACGTGCTCCCGGTGCATCGCCCAGTGGAGCGCCGCGGCGCCGTCCGGCTGCCGTGCGTCGACGTCGACCGCATCGGCGAGCAACGCCCGCACGGCGGCAACGTCCACGGCCCGCACGGCCGAGATCAGAGGCGACGTAGCGGGTGCAAGGTCCGCCTGCCCCCGGAGGCCGGCCGACGCCGCGAGCAGAAGGACTGCAAGCAGCAGCGCGGATTTCGCCATTTCTCTACAGGTCCAGCCGCCCCGTGCTGTCGTGGATGGCGTCGAGGCGCAGGCCGAACTTCTCCGCCACGGTCAGGTGCAGGTTGGCCAGCGGCGTGCCGCCGGCAACCGATCGGCCGCTGCCGGTGCCGCCGTCGTAGCGCAGGTGCCGGCCGCCCTCGAGGCGTCCCGCGCCGCCGCCGGCCACCACCAGCGGCAGGTTCCACGGCTGGTGGTCGCCCTCCGACATGCCGGCCCCGTAGTAGAGGACGACGTGGTCCAGCAGCGAGCCGTCGCCGTCCGGGGTCGCGGCCAGCCGGTCGAGGTAGTACGCGAACTGCTCGGCGTGGTGCGTGTTGATGCGGATCAACTGCTCGCGGCTGATCGCGCTGTCCTCGTGCGACAGCGGATGGTGACCGCCCGGCGCGCCTATCTCCGGGTAGGTGCGGCTGCTGAACTCGCGGCCCACCATGAACGTGATGACCCGCGTCAGGTCACTCTGGTAGGCGAGCACCTGCAGGTCGAACATCAGCCGCGCGTGGTCGGCGAAGCTCGCGGGCACGCCGGGCGGCTGGTCGAACGCCGGCAACTCGCGCGCCGCCTGCGCCTCTACCCGCTGGATCCGCCGCTCGATGTCCCGCACCGCGTCGAGGTACTCGGTGAGCCTGGCCGCGTCGCTCGGGCCGAGGTCCCGCGCGAGGTCGGCCGCCTTCTCGCCGACCGAGTCGAGCAGGCTGCGGTTCTGCGCCAGCCGCGCCTGCCTTACTGCTGGATCCGTGCTGCCGCCGTCGCCGAACATCCGCTCGAAGACCACGCGCGGGTTGTGCTCCATCGGCAGCGGGGTCCGCGGGCCGCGCCACGCGATGGTGTGGCTGTAGGTGCAACTGTAGCCGCCGTCGCAGGTGCCGGCGCCCTTGTCGCCCGACTCCAGCGACAGCTCCAGCGATCCGAGGGCCGTGTCCTGACCGATCTCCCGCGCGAGGAGCTGATCGAGGGAGACGTCCGCCAGGAAGTCGTTGCCCTCCTGCCCGAAGGGCCGCGGGATGGCGCCGGTCAGGTACTTGGTCGCGCAGCGGCCGTGGACGGCGCCGCTGCGGGCGGTCAGGCCGTTGACGTTCTGGGTCAGCCCGGTCAGCACCAGCAGCCGGTTGCGGAACGGCTCGAGCGGTTTCAGGATGGGCGGGAACGCGAACCCGGCGCCGGCAGCGGCCGGCGTCCATTCGTCGATTACCACGCCGTTCGGCACGTAGACGACGCCGAACCGGCGCACCGGCCGGGCCGCGCTGCGGCCGAGCGCCGTCAGCGCCGGCGCCATCGAGTCGAGCAGGGGCAACGCCACTGCCGCGCCGAGGCCGCGCAGCACCGTCCGGCGGGGGATGGCCTTCCTGGTGATGATCATGACTCCGACCTCCGCATCCGGAACGGCGTGCTCTCGACGATGCCCAGAATCAGGGACGACCAGCGGTAGTCGTCCGCCGCGGCGGCGCGCACGATGGCGCGGATCACGGGCCGGTCGTAGTGCTCGATTCCGCGGCCGAGGGCGTACGTGAGCAGCTTCTCGGTGACCGTCTCCACGAACTGCTCCGATCGATCCAGCAGCACGCGCCGCAGCCCGGCGGGGCCGTCGAACGAAGTCGTTCCGTCGGCGAGAACCGCCGAGGCGTCGACCGGCAGGCCGGCGTCGCGGGTGCGCCAGGCGCCCACCGCGTCGAAGTTCTCGAGCGCGAACCCGAGCGGGTCCATCGGCGCGTGGCAGACGGCGCAGGCCGCGTTGCGGCGGTGCTGCGCGAGGCGTTCGCGCACCGTGCGGGGCTCGCCCGCCGCCCCGCCGCCCGGCAGCGGCGGAATGTCCGGGGGCGGCGGCGCCGGCGGCGTCCCGAGGACGTTCTCCAGGAGCCACTTCGCCCGCAGCACCGGCGACGTGCGGTTGCCGTACGACGTCGCGGCGAGGATGCTGCCGTGGCCGAGCAGGCCGCCGCGCCTCTCGTCCGGCAGCGTCACCCGCCGGTAGTGGCTTCCCGTGACGCCCGGAATGCCGTAGTGCCGGGCCAGCCGCTCGTTCAGAAAGGAGTAGTCCGCGCGCAGCAGGTCGACGACGCTGCGGTCCTCGCGAAGCTGGCTCTCGACGAACCGCTCGGTCTCCTGCCGCAGGGCCTCGCGGAGGTTCTCGTCGAAGTCGGGGAACAGGTTCGGATCGGGGGCGATGCCCTCGACGCTGCGCAGCGACAGCCACTGCCCGGCGAAGTTGTCGACGAGCGCGCGCGAGCGCGTGTCGGCGAGCATGCGCCGCACCTGGCGTTCGCGGTCCGCCGGATCGGACAGCCGGCCGCGGGCGGCCACGTCCAGGAGCTCGTCGTCCGGAATGCTGCTCCAGAGGAAGAACGACAGCCGCGAGGCAAGCTCCAGGTCGGCCAGCCGGTACGGGACGCCCGGCGCGATGCCCGCCGGATCGCGCTCGATGCGGAACAGGAACTCCGGATCGATGAGGAGGCGTTCGAGCGCCAGGCGGATGCCGGCTTCGAAGCCGTCCGCCTCCCGGCCCGTGCGGTAGAAGGCGAGCAGCGGCACGATGTCGGCGTCGTCGACCGGGCGGCGCCAGGCCCGGCGGGCCAGCGTCGCCAGGATCTCCCGGGCGCACGCGTACTCCCCGGGGCCGGAGCCGCCGCCGGGGCGGCAGACGAAGATCCGGGCTCGGCTGGCCGTCTCTCCCGGCCCCGCCGCGGAGTACGGTCCATCGACGGCGACGCTCTCCACGCCCGGCCCTTCCGGGCGCGGCGAGGTATCGGTGGTCTCGGTGACGGTGGCGCCGTACTCCCGCAGCGGCGGCTGAAGCACGCCCTCCTGCTCCCACGACTTGCCGACGAAGGACACCCCGATCAATCGCTCGCCGGCCCGCACCGGGACGCGGACCTGGAGATCCGCATCGGCCCCGGTCCGGTAGTCGTCCCAGTCCTGGCTCGGGTACTCGGCGTCGCCGGCCGCCACGAAGGTGCCGGAGAAAGTGACCGGCGCCGGTTTGCCCGGCGCCGCGCCGCCGACCGTGAACCGTGCGACGCGCCGGCCGTCGATGCGCAGATCGAGGTCGTGGGCCTCGTCGAGGTTGACGATGTACTCGTAGACGCTGCGCTTCAGCCGGATGGTGACGAGGTACTCGCCATCGAGTGGAAAGGGGTGGCGGACCGCGAGGCCGGCGCGGGACCCGAACGGCAGGTCCTCGCTCATCCGATCGTTCTGCGTCATCGTGATCGGGACGCCGTAGACCTGCGACGTGAACCCCGGCCCGATCGTCGGGTCGCCGACCGCGAGGCGGCTGATCCGCCGCGCCGCCGACAGGTAGCGCTCCATCAGCACCGGCGACAGCGCCAGCGTGCCCGCGAGGTTGTCGAAGCCGTGGCCGGTGTCGTCGGCCGGCAGCAACGCGGCGGCGTCGATGTCCAGCGCCAGCAGATCGCGGATCGCGTTCGCGTACTCGGCGCGGTTCAGGCGGTGCGTCGGCACCCGGCCCGGCTCGACTCCGGACGCGGCGGCGCGGTCCAGCTCGCCTTCGAGCCACGCCCGCAAGCCGTCGTAGGTCTGCGGGTCCGGGCGCGGACGGCCGGCGGGGGGCATCATCCCGCCGCGCAACTTCAGGACGACGCGCTCCCAGACCTCCGGGGCCTGGTCCACCCTGGAAACATCGAGCGTATCGAGCGCGAGCCCGCCGGTCCGCAGCCGCTCGTTGTGGCAGGTGACGCAGTAGCGTTCGAGCAGCGCGCGCGGGGAGGACGCGGGTGCCGCGACGGCGGGCTGCTCTCCCGGCGACGTCCGGCTCCGAGCGGCGGCCCCGGGGCGCCGTCCGGCCGCCTGGGCATCGAGATACCCGGCCCCGGCAAGAGCCACGATCAGGCAGAACACGGCTCCCCGCCTCATGGCCGCCATCTTACACCCGCACCTGAATGGCACCGGCCGTAGAATGAAGGCGATATGCGTACGCTCAGCCTCCGTGCCGGACTTGCGGCTCCGGCGGTCCTCCTGCCCGCAGTCCTCCTGCTCACCGCATCGCTCGCCGCCCAGGACCGGAATCCGCAGCCTGCGCCCAAGGTCGCCCCCAGCGGCCGGGTGACCACGAGCGTGACCTTCGACGGCCGCGTGCTGCGCGACGGCGGATGGTTCACCTACACCCCGTCCCACTCGGGTCCGTCCCGCATCACCATCGACTACGGCCAGCCGCACGCGCGGGGCCGGGAGATCTTCGGCGGGCTGGTGCCGTACGGCGCGGTATGGCGCCTGGGTGCGAACTGGGCCACACGTCTGACGCTCGACTTCGACGTCCGCTTCGGCGAGCTCGACGTGCCGCGGGGGGAGTACACGCTGTTCATGCTCCCGCGCGAGAACGGCGGCGAGCTGATCGTCAGCCGCCAGACCCGGCAGTGGGGCACGGACTACGCCCCCTCCTTCGACTTCGGCAGGACGCCCATCGAACGCCGGTCACTCGAAGGAACGGTCCGCAGCCTGACGGTTACGCTGGAACCCGATTTGCCGGCGGAAGAAGGAGCCGTCCCGTCCGGGATGCTCCGCATCACCTGGGGAGAAGCCGAGTACTTCACCGCATGGCGGATGCTCTGGCCGTAGCCGAGCCATCCGCCGGTCAGGTTCCGACGCCTCCGGCAATCGTCCCGCCATCCAGCCATTGCGTCATGCGGCCCTCTCTCGATGTACGTCGTTGTTCCTTCACCGTTCGCTCTCCGGCGCGTTGACGCCCACGAGTACGAGGCGCTTCCCATTCCGGCACAGCTTCTCGCGATGCTCGACCGACCGCAGCCTTGCTGATGCCTCTTGAGCATCGCGCCGATGTGCACTAGGCTGGCCCTCACTGACACGCGGCCCAAGGGGAGGTCCCATGCGTATCGAGGTAGCGGCTCGGCGTCGAATCAGTGTGGCATTGGCGACGATCGCGGTAGTCCTGCCCGCCGGTGCGGGCACCTTGCCCGGCAGCCTCGCACTCGCCCAGGAAACAGAATCCACCGGCGTGATCGCCGGCAGCGTGACCGCCGACCACGGCGAGGTGCGCGCCCTGCGCGTCAAGGCGCACGACACCGTCCACCGCATCGCCTACACCGTCTACACGCAGGACGGCCGCTACCGGATCTTCAACCTGCCGCCGAGCACCTACGACGTCAGCGTCATCGAGGAGGCGTTCGAATCGCCGACCGCGACGGTCGAGGTCAGCGCGGGCGCGACGACGACGGTCGACATCGCGCTGGCCGCGCTGAGCGCCGGACCGGAGCAGGGCGCGGCGGCGCGCGGCGCGTCCGCCCAGCGGAACTACGGCGGCGGGGCGGCTGATGCTCGGGCGGCGGAGATCGTCGACTTCGACACGCTCTACCCGCCCCACCCGGCCCGCGACGTCATGCTGCGCTCCTGCTTCGGCTGCCACGGCCCGGCCGGCTTTCACCGCCGCGGGCCGCGCAACGAGCGGGGCTGGCGCCGGGCGGTCGACCGGATGTTCGACATCGACGGCCGTGTCGCCAACATGGCCCCCGGCGTGCCGCAGATAACGCACGACCTGGTGTCGGTCGAGGAGAAGGAGCTGATCATCGAGTACCTGACGTCCCTGTTCGGACCGGGCTCGACGCCGCGCGACCTCGAGCTCGACCCGCTGGTCCGCGACGAGCAGGCGCTGTCCGAGGCGGTCTACATCGAGTACGAGCTGAAGCGCGGGCCGCAACGGCTGCTCTCGAACGGCGCGCCGCCACGCGGCAGCATCCACAGCGTCTTCGCGAGCCGCGCCGAGCCGGGGGTCATCTGGGTGTCGGGCAACGGCTCGAACTCCATCATCCGCATGGACAGCCGGGATCCGGACTTCGAGACCCGCACCGACGAGCTGTGGATCGAGAACGAGGAGAACATCAACGTCACGCCGCACGGCATCGTCGAGTACCGCGGCCGCGTCTACTGGGTCGAGTTGACCGGCGACCACTTCGGCGAGCTGGACCCGGCCACCGGCGGGATGAAGCGCTACCCGCTGCCTACGAAGGGCGCCGGGCCGCACAGCGTCTGGGTCGATTCCCGCGGCAGCTTCTGGTACACCTACTTCGCCTCGGCCGGCCGCATCGGCCGCTTCGATCTCGCCGCCGAGGACTTCACCGAGTGGGAGCCGCTGGCCGGTTTCAGCGGCTACGGCATCGTCGTCGACCGGCAGGACCGCGTCTGGGCGGTCGGCCTGCACACGCCCGCCATCTTCATGTACAACCAGGAGACGGCCGCGTGGCGCTCGTACCCGCTGGCCAACCCGGCGCGGCGGCCCGCCATCGACTCCGAGGGCAAGATCTGGGCGGCCCACTACTTCGGCAACGCCATCTCGAAGATCGACCCCGTCACGTCAGCCGTCACCGAGTACGTGCTGCCGCTCAAGGACGGCAACCCCTACGACGTCTGGCCGGACGACGACGACAACCTGTGGGTCGAGAACGGCATCTACAACGCGCTGGTCCGCTTCGACCAGCAGACCAACGAGTTCACGTACTTCCCGTTCCCGGAGTTGCGGGCGCACACGCCGAAGCTGGACCGCGACGCGGAGGGCACGCTCTGGTTCACGCTGCGCGGGCCGTCCGGACCGGGCGTGGCGGCGCTGAAGCCGCGCGGGAACGTGCCGGCGGAAACGAACGCCGGTCAGTAGATCGGCCGGTGCGCGGCTGGAAATCGTCCACCGAGTGGTTGATTTCCAGCGCGCCTGTCTCCCGGCTCCGGGCGCGACCTGGAACGAAGTGAGTTCCGAGGCGCAACGTGGGGTGGTGGGGGCTGGGGCCGAACACGGAGTCTTGCGACGGATTTGACGGCAGCTAGGATTTCTGGCCGCGGTCCGCCAGCAGGATGTTGTCGATGCGCGTGTTCACGGCCGCGATCTGCGCAGTCAGATCGCGCCGCACGCCCTCCACCAATCGCCAGACGCCCACCAGTACGCCGACGCCGGTCAACACCGTCGCAATCACCTCGGGACTCATCTACCTATCCTACCGCGAGACCTCGCACGACGCCGCGACGAACGCGACGAACTGCATGGGAACCCGAACAGGCAAACGCAGGCGGCTCCCGGCCGGCGGGCGACCGGCCAACGAACCCTGGCGCCCCGACGGACGTACCCGCCGGCGTCTACTTCGGCGCCGCGAGCCGCGCCCTGAACTCCGCCTCGAGCCCGGCCTCCCACGCAACCCGGTCCTCGATCTGGTCGCGGCGGGTCTGCAGGCAGTCGAAGCAGAGGGTGCCCGGGATGGCGTGACCCTCGCCGTCGGCCGGGATGCCGCGCTCCTCCATGAGCTTGCGCAGCAGCGCCGCGGTGTGCTTCTGCGCCTTGTAGAAGTCGGAGTAGCTGAAGCCGTCGGCGATGGCGAGCGGCGAGTAGCCGAGCGCGGTGCGCGCGTCCAGATCGGCGCCCTGCTCCACGAGGTACTCGGCGACGTTGTTCGCGCCGCGGAAGGCGGCGCCGTGCAGGGCGGTCATGCCGCGGTAGTTGGCGGCGTCGATGTCGTTGCCGTGCTCGAGGCACAGCTTCACGGCCTCGAGGACCTCGTCCTCCTGACCGGGCAGCGACCCGCCGTCCTCGCCCGGGTTCCAGATGGCGACCCCGGCCGCGACCATCAGCGGCGTCGTGCCGTCGGCGTTCGGTGTCGTCGCGTCGGCGCCCGCGTCCAGCAGCACCCGCATCGCCTCGGTGTCGGTCACCTTGGCGGCCAGGAAGAAGGGAGTTGCGCCCAGCCGGTTGAGGCGGTTGCGCTGGCCGTCCTTCATGCCGTTGGTGGTCATCCGCGCGTTCACGTCGCCGCCGACCGCGATCATCTTCTTCAGGACGTCGATGCTGTCGACGCGGCCGCTCGGAATGGGTGCCGGAAACCCGAAGCCGGTGTTCATCCGGCGCGTGCGCACGAGCTGGTGCAGCGCGTTCCAGCCGGCCCCGGCCAGGCTCGGGTCGGCGCCGCGGTCGAGCAGGTAGTCGGCCAGCTCCCAGTTGGCGTTGGCCACCGCGACGACCAGCGCGCTCTGCCCGTCGGACAGTTTGTCGTTGACGTCGGCGCCGGCCGCCAGCAGCACCTGCACCGCGTCGATGTGCCCGCTGCGGGCCGCGAACAGCAGCGCGGTGAACCCGGTCGGTGGTGGCGAGTAGAACAGGCGGTTGCCGTTGGGCGGCCGCTCGGCCGTCTCGGTCTTCGCGTGGACGTCGGCGCCCAGCTCGGCCAGCGCGTGCACGGCGTCCGCGTTGTTGCGGGCGGCGGCCCACATCAGCGCGGTCTGGCCCCGGAAGGTGTCGCGCAGGTTCGGGTCGGCGCCCCGCACCAGCAGCACCCGAATGGCCGCGGCGTTCCCGGTGCGCGCGGCGGTCATCAGTACGGTCTCGCCCTCCGGCAGCGCGGCGTTCGGATTGGCGCCGGCCTCGAGCAGCGCCTCGAGAATGTCCGCGTTGCCGTTCTCGGCCGCCAGCGAGATCGGCTGCACGCCGTAACGGTTGGCCGCCGAGACGTCGGCGCCGGCTTCGAGCAGCAGGCCTACCAAACCGGCATCGTTCCTGTGCACCGCCCAGTGCAGCGCGGTGGCGCCATCCGGGGCGGTCTGGTTGACGTCGGCGCCCTGGTCTGCGAGCAGCGAACGGACCGTATCGATGTCGACGGCCTTGACCGCCTCGAGCAACGGTGCGTCACGCCTGGCGGCAGCTTCGGTGCCGGCCGCAACGCCCAGACCCACCGCCAGCGCCATCACGGTCACCAACGACGCGAGCGTGCTCGTTCCGTTTTCGCTGACATGCATGGCGGCCACCTCAGCCCGAACGCGGGTGCAATCGTCCAACTTCGTGTC
The DNA here is from genome assembly GCA_965204175.1 of Vicinamibacterales bacterium. Taxonomy (GTDB): domain Bacteria; phylum Acidobacteriota; class Vicinamibacteria; order Vicinamibacterales; family UBA8438; genus WTFV01. The sequence continues at coordinate 6,420,853 of OZ241978.1, read as the reverse complement.
GGGCCATCCTAGCACGGCGTACGCCGCGTGATCGGCTGCGCCCTGTCGCGTCCGCCGAACCCGGGCCCCGTATGGTCGGCGACGACGACCGAAGCCGGTCCGGAGCGACTCCACCGCCCCCGCGGCAGGCGGCACGCATCCAGGTCGCATCCTGCGACGCCCGATCCGGTCCGACCGACGCGATCGAACGCAGGGCGCGACCGGCCCGAGGCCGGCCGACAGACGGATAGAATGCCCGCGTGGAGAAGCGCAGGCTTCCCGTCGGCATCCAGACCTTCCGCCGCATCCGGGAGGAAGGCTACTACTACGTCGACAAGACCGCCTATGCCTTGCGGATCGCCCGGAGCGCCGGCGCGCACTACTTCCTCTCGCGCCCCCGCAGGTTCGGCAAGAGCCTGTTCGTGGACACCCTCAAGGAGCTGTACGAAGGCAGCGAACCGTTGTTCCGCGGTCTGGCCGTACACGGCGTCTGGGACTGGTCGAAGCGGCATCCGGTGGTACGGCTGGACTTCGCCGGCGGCAACTTCAAGCGGCCGGGCGCACTGGCGGAGAGCGCAACGGCGCAAATCGAGGACAGCGGACGGCGGGCCGGTATCGATCCGAGCAGCGGCAGCGCTCCGGTGCGTTTCCACCGCTTGATCGAAGCGCTGCACGAACAGACCGGCGAGCGTGTCGTCGTGCTGGTGGACGAGTACGACAAGCCGATTCTGGACGCGTGTGACGAAGCGGGTACTTCTGCGACCGAGGGCCGGCGAACGACCCTCGCCGACAACGCGCAGGCGAAAGCCAACCGGGACGACCTGCGCGGGCTGTACGGCACGCTCAAGGCATGCGATGCCCATGTCGAGCTCACCTTCGTCACTGGCGTGAGCAAGTTCGCGAAGGTGAGCCTGCGGCACCGGCGCAACGAAATCGCCCGTTACGAGGGCTACTGGTCGAGCGTCTTCTACGCGTTCTTCCAGGCGTCGATGGACGGCGTGACGGTAGAGGACGCCAACGGCCGCGGGCGGCTCGACATGGCGGTGGCGTTCGGCGGGAACGCGTTCCTGTTCGAGTTCAAGGTGGCCGAGCGGGTGCCCGGCCAGATCCTGAGTGAAACCTGCAGCTCACGGAATCGCCTTCTGGAACAGACGGGATCGTCATGACTGTGAGACCGCCGTTGACACTACTGCTCACGCGCATCGCCCTCGGGCTCTGCGCACTGCTGTCCGCCTGCCGACAGCCGCCCCCGGAGCCGGCCGCTCCTCCCGCCCTTCGGGACATCGCGTTCGTCGGCGTCAGCGTCCTGTCCATGGTCGGCGACATCGCGGCCATTCCCGATCAGACGGTGCTCGTTTCCGGCGGCGCCGTGCTTCGTGTCGGGAACCGGGAAGACGTTGACGTGCCCGATACGTTCGCCATCGTTGACGGTGCCGGCAAGTACCTCATGCCCGGTCTGGCGGACCTGCATGTCCACCTGGAGTACTTCGACGATCCGCGGGTGCTCGATCTGTTTCTTGCCAACGGGGTCACGACCGTCCGCAACATGGACGGCCGCCCGTACATCCTGGCGTGGCGCGACCGAGTCGCCCGGGGCGAGATGCGTGGCCCGACGATCCGTACCGCCGGGCCGATTCTGGATGGCGACCCCCCGCTGCGCGACGACAACTTGGCGATCGGGTCCGCGGAGAACGCCCGCCTGGCCGTACGGGACCAGGCAGCGGCCGGGTACGACTTCGTGAAGGTCTACACGAATCTCTCGGACGAGGCCTACGTGGCCGTCCTCGAAACGGCGGCCGGCAACGGGCTACCGGTGGCCGGTCACGTGCCACGCGGCGTCACCGTCGAAGACATGCTCGTCTCCGGCGTTCGCTCGATCGAGCACGTAACGGAATTGGGGGATCTGGTCGAGGCTGAGGATTCCCCATTCCGCGACGGATGGCACTGGTCGAAGTTGTACCTGGGGATGCCCGTAGACCCGGACAAGTTCACTGACGCCGCCGCCCGGGTTGCCGACTCCGGCGTGTGGATCGTCCCCACGCTGGTGCAGGCCGACCGGGCGATTGCTCCGCGCGCAACGGTCGACGCCTGGCTGGCCGCCCCCGAGATGGCCTACGTCGCTGCCGACGGCCGAGACTTCTGGGAGTCGTTGGCGACGCGGCAAGTCGACCGCATGGATGCCACCGATTGGGCGCTCGTGGAGGCCGGTCGGTCGAACCGCCTCCGTCTCGTGGGCGCACTCCAGGACGCCGGTGCGCGCCTGCTCGCCGGCACCGATACGCCGAATCCGTTCGTAGTGCCCGGCTTCTCGCTGCACGATGAGCTGGCCAACTTCGAGGCGGCGGGGCTCGACCGGGGACGGATCCTCGCGCTGGCCACGCGCGACGCCGCGCGATTCCTCGAGACCGATGGCGAAGTCGGCACGATCGAAGGTGGCAAACGTGCGGACCTGATCCTGCTCGACGCGAATCCGCTCGAGTCCCTTGACGCCCTTCGGAATCCGGCTGGCGTGATGGTCCGCGGCGGGTGGTTGCCGCGGGAAATCCTGGCCGACATGCTGGCCGGCATCCGCGCACGCGGCGTGTCGTAGATGGAGCTCACGCCGCGACCCGTGATGGGACCACGTAACCCGGCCGCTACACCCCCGTCAGCGGCCCGGTGCTGTCGGAGATCTTCTCCACCTTCACGCCGACCTTCTCGAGCAGGGTCAGCCCCAGGTTCATGAACGGGGTGTGCATCTCGTAGACCAGGTGCCGGTTGCCGGCGAGCTGGCCGCAGCCGCCGCCCATCAGCGTGATCGGCAGGTTGTACGGCGTGTGCTGATCGCCGTCGCCCATGCCGGCCCCCTGCAGCAGGATGGCCTGATCCAGCAGCGTGCCGTCGCCGTCCGGGGTGTCGCGCAGCTTGTCGACCAGCTTGGCGAACAGGCTCATCTGGTACTGGCTGATCTTCGTGTACTGCGCGATGTTGTGCGGATCCTGCTGGTGGTGCGACACCGTGTGGTGCGCCTCGGGCACGCCGATATTCGGATAGGTCCGACCACTGGTCTCGCGCGCCATCTGCATGCAGCTTACGCGGGTGATGTCGGCCTGGAAGGCCAGGACCAGCATGTCCTGCAGCAGCCCGACGTGCTCCTCGTAGTCGTCGGGGACGCCGGCCGGCTGATCGACGGCGGGCAGCGGCGTCGTGGTGTTGGTCTCCTCGGTGCGCTGGATGCGCCGCTCGATGGCGCGGATCGACTGCAGGTACTCGTCGACGGTGGCGCGGTCCTGGACGCCGACCTTCCGCTCCAGGCGGTGGATGCTGTCGGTCACCGAGTCGAGGATGCTGCGATCGGTCTTCATCTGTGCGAGGCGGGCCTCGACGCTGCCGCCGTCGCCGAACAGGCGCTGGAAGACGACGCGCGGGTCGCGCTCGTGGGGCAGCGGGGTCGTCGGCGTGAGCCACGACGTGGAGTTGCGGTAGGCGCAACTGTAGCCGTTCTCGCAGTTGCCGACCTGGTAGTTCGACTCGGTGGTCAGCTCCAGCGAGCGCAGCGCCGTGTCCGCTCCCAGCTTGTCCGCGGCGTACTGGTCGATGGTCTTGCCGGCGCGGATGTCGGCGCCCTCGGTCCGCTTCGGCAGGATGCCGTTGAGCCAGCCGCCGTGCGCGCGCGTGTGGACGCCGCCGCCCTCGTTGGGGCTCACGACGCCCGAGTTGCTCAGGCCCGTCACCACCGTCATGCGATCGCGGTGGGACGCCAGCGGGCCCAGCACCGGCGTAAGATCGAAATCGGATCCGCCGTTCCCTTGCGGATGGAAGTTGCGCGGCAGCATCCCGTTCGGCACGTAGAAGAACGCCAGGCGCGGCACGGGCGCCGTCACCGACCGGGCGGCGGCCGAGAGCGCCGGTACCATGGCGTCGAGCAACGGCAGGGCGACGGTGGCGCCGAGGCCACGGAGCACGGTCCGGCGAGACAGCGACTTCTGGGTGACGATCATGACTGCGCTCTCCTCATCAGGAACGGGTCACTCTTGACGATGCCGAGAATGACGGTCTGGAACCGGTAGTCGTCCGCCGCCGCCTCGCGCACGATGCGGCGCAGCGTCGGCATGTCGTAGGCCTCGAGGCCGCGGCCGAGGGCGTAGGTCATCAGCTTCTCGGTCACGGTGGTGACGAACTGCCCGGCGTTGTCGGCCAGCGCCCGGCGCATCCCGGCGACGTCGGCGAAAGCCCGGCCGTCGGGCAGCACGCCGGACGGATCGATCGCGTTGAACGACTCGTCGACCACGCGCCAGCGGCCGATCGCGTCGAAGTTCTCCAGCGCGAACCCGGTCGGGTCGATCATCGAGTGGCAGGCCGAGCAGGCCGGGTTGTTGCGGTGCGCCTCCATGCGCGCGCGCACCGTCGGCCGACGCGCCTGGGTCCTCTGATCGTTCAGGGCCGGGATGTTCGGCGGCGGGTCCGGCGGCGGCGTGCCCAGCAGGTTGTCCAGGATCCACTTGCCGCGCAGCACCGGCGACGTCCGGATGGCGTGCGACGTCAGGGTCAGGATGCTGCCGTGCCCCAGGATGCCCCGCCGGTTGCCGTCGGCCGGCAGGTCGACGCGCCGGAAGTGGCTGCCGGTGACGCCGGGAATCCCGTAGTGCTCGGCCAGTCGCTCGTTCAGGAACGTGTAGTCGGCGGTCAGCAGCTCGACCATGCCGCGGTCGTCGCGCACGATGCGGTCGACGAAGAGCTCGGTCTCGCGCAGCATGCTCTGGCGCAGCGACTCGTCGAAGGCGACCGAGAACGGATCGCCCGGCCGCACCGTCGTCTCCAGGTTGCGAAGCTGCAGCCACTGCGCGGCGAAGTTGGTGGTCAGCGTCTCGGAGCGCGGGTCGGCCACCATCCGCCGCACCTGCCGTTCCAGTTCTGCCTCGTCGCTCAGCCGGCCCTGCTCTGCCGCGTCGAGCAGCTCGTCGTCCGGAATGCTGCTCCACAGGAAGAACGACAACCGCGAGGCGAGCTCCAGGTCCGGGACGCGGTACGGCTTGCCCGCAGCCGCACGGACCGGATCGGACTCGATGCGGTAGAGGAACTCGGGGCTCACGAGCAGGCGCCGGATGGCCAGCTCGACGCCGTCCTCGAAACTGCCGTCGCGGCGGCCCTGCGCGTAGAAGTCGAGCAGCACCTGCATCTCTCCGGCCGTGACCGGACGGCGGTAGGCGCGCCGCGCCAGCCCCGACAGGATCTCGTGGGCGCAAGAAGCCTCCGCGGCGGTATCGGCCGGCCGGCAAGCGAAGATCCGCTCGCGCGACGGGGTCCGGGTCACGCCGGAGCCGCCGTAGGGGCCGGTGATCGTCACGCTGCGCACGAACGGCTGCTGCCCGGCCAGGCCGCCGGGGTTCCCGGCCACGCGCGGGTTGGGGAACGGCTCGCGCACCTGCTCGACCAGCGCGGAGGGCTTCTTGAAGAAGGTGACGCCCACCTCGCGCGGGCCCGCGGCGACGGACATCCGGAAGTCCACGGTGGACGCCTGCGCGTACATGTTATTCGGCGCACCGTCCCGCTGCGGGCCCAGGGTGACCAGCTTCACCGGCTCGCCGTCCAGAGTGACTTCCAGGTCGTGGTTCTCGCGCAGGCCCCGCGTGCCGGTCAGCTCCACCCGCACGTCGTACTCGGCGTCGCGCGGAAACAGGTGCTCGATGTAGAGGCCGCCGCGCGTGCCGAACGGCAGCGCCTCGACGCGCCCGTGCTGCGGCAGATCCTGCGCCGCCTCGTAGGTGTCGGCCGACATCGCGGGCGGCGCGCTGCCGACGGCCAGCCGGCTGATGGTGCGCGCCGCGGCGAGGTAGCGCTCCATCAGCGACTGCGACATCCGCAGGAGGCCGCCGATGTTGTCGAAGCCGAAGCTCGCGTCGTCGGCCGGCAGGAAATCGTCCGCCTCTATCTCCACCGCCAGCAGATCGCGAATGGCGTTGGTGTACTCCGTACGGTTCAGGCGGTGGAAAGTGGCCGTCCGGCCCGGATCGCGCGTCTTGGCCCAGGCGCTGTCGAGCTCGCCCTCGAGCCAGGTCAGGAACCCTTCGAGCTCATCGGCGGGTGGCCGCGGGCGACCGGCCGGCGGCATCACCCCGCCGCGCAGCTTGCGGACCACCTTCTCCCAGCGGTCGGCGCGACTGCCGACCTCGGCGAGATCGAGCGTGTCGAGGGTGAGCCCCACCGCGCGGAGCTGGCCGACGAGCGGCGAGGCGGCGCGGCCCCGGCCGTTCACCATCTGCTCGTTGTGGCAGGTGACGCAGTAGCGGTCGAGCAGCGCGCGGTGGGCGGCGCTGTCGTCCGATCGCGCCGTAGAAACCTCACCCGCCGAACCGGCGACCGCCTCGGTCGACGAAGCGGCAACGGTCTCGGCCGCCGGTTCCTGCGCGGCCGACGTCGTGATGGGCATTCCGCCGGCCAGGACCGCGGCCACCGACACGAGCAACCCGACACTGGTCTTCGTCACGAGGGCGCACCTCACCGGCTTGGTTCTCGAACCTCGCATGCTATTGGTTGGCGGCAGGTGTGTCAACGACTACCGGATCTCGCGCAGATCCAGACGGAATCCTGCCATCGGAGGCTCGGCCGACAACTGGTCCGCCGCATGCAGACACTCGACCGAACCGTCCGGCCGGTAGACGAAGACCTCCCCGCGGAGCGGATCGATCAGCCAGCCGAGGCCGGCTCCGTTGTCCATGTACTCGCGCATCTTGTCCTGGAGTACCTGCAGCGGCAGAAACCGACTGCGCCGACGTTCCGTCAGGGCCTCGGCCGACGCAGGACACCGCCCGCAAGTCGCGGCGGGATCGGCTCCGAACCGATCCGGTGATAGGCTCGTACCGAGATGGCGTTGACGCGGCGTTCGGTCATCAAGGGCGCCGGCGCCGCCGGCTCGCTGCTGCTCGCGGGAGGAATCCCGGTCTGGGCCGGAGCGGAGCAGCCGGGCCTGCCGCCGGCCCCGCGCGACTACCTGCGACTGTCGTCCGCGCTGCTGGGGGTCGAGGCCGGCGCGTTGGAGCCGGCGCCGCGGGCGGGCGTGCCGCCGCTCGCCGACACCTTTCACGCGCTGTGCGACGAGGCGGCTCCCGATGCGCTCACGGCGCTGTTGGCCGAATTCGGGCAGGCTGCTGCCGGTGACGCCGCCGCGCCGGAGGTCGCTCAGCACCTTCTGGAAGCCGAAGGGAGCCCGCGGCCCGACGGCGTGGGCGCGCTGGCGCGGCTGACGATACTGATGTGGCTCTACGGCATCTGGTACGGCGGGATGGAGACGGCCCGCATGCCGGGCTCCGCCGCGTTCCTCGCTCCCGGCCATCGGACCGACGCGGTGGTCTCCGTCCATGCCTACCGGAACGCCTGGATCTGGAGGTTCGCCCAGGCGAGCCCGGCCGGCGTCGCGGGCGCACCGGGGGCGTGGTCCGAGCCGCCGCCCGACCTTGCGGAGTTCCTCCGCGAGGTTTGACCCGGCCCGAGCGCCCAGGCCCACCCTTCCCGATGAGCACCCGGCAGGAACGCTACGACGCCGTCATCGTCGGCTCCGGCTTCGCCGGCGCCAACATGGCGTGGCTCCTCGCCCGGGCCGGCAAGCGCGTCCTGGTTCTGGAGGCGGGACCGGGGCTCGACACCACGCACGGCGAGCTGTTCGAGCGCTACCTGCTGGCCACGATCAAGACGCCGACGGCGCCGTACCCGCCGGACGCCGGCGCCCTGGATCCGAGCCGCACGAACGCGCCGCGGCCGACCACCGAGGCGCTGCTCTTCGCCTGGAACGACCCGGCCCGTTCCTACCTGGAGCACGCGCCGGGGTCGCTGCCCTTCGGGAGCACGTCCGAGCGCCTCGCCGGCGGGACGGGGAACCACTGGATGGGAACCGCGATCCGCATGGACGGCGCCGACTTCACCCTCCGCTCCACCTACGGACACGGCCTCGACTGGCCGCTCGGCTACGACGATCTGGAGCCGCATTACCGGCAGGCCGAGGAGCTCATCGGCGTCGCCGGCGACCGGGCCGAGCAGGAGGAAGTCAACGGGATTCCCTACGGCGCGGGCTACGACTACCCGCAGGGACCGATCCCGCCCTCCCACGGCGATAAGATCTTCCAGGCGCGGGTGGACGGCGTGGCGCTGGCGGCCGATTCTCCCGCCGCGGCGCGCACGACCTCCACGCCGGCCGGCCGCAACGCCGGGCCCTTCATGAACCGGAGCCCCTGCCGCGGCAGCACGAGCTGCACGCCGATCTGTCCGGTGCGTGCGAAGTACGACCCGCGAGAAGCGCTGCGATTGGCGCTCGACACCGGCCGCGTCGAGCTGCTGACCAAGGCAGTGGTCGACGCCGTGCACATCGACGAGGGCGGCGCGGTGACCGGCCTCCACTACCTGACCTACGACGACGTCTCGGTCCCGGCCGCCACCGGCCGCACCGGGGAGGGAGTCGCCACGGCGGACGTCTACGTGCTGGCCGCGCACGCCATAGAGAACGCGCGCATCCTGCTGAACACCGAGCGGGTCACCGGCCGGCCGGTCGCGAACTCGTCAGGGCTGGTGGGACGGCACCTGATGGACCATCCGGTCTACCTCGCCTGGGGCCTGATGCCGCCCGCGACGCCGTTCTACGGCTACCGCGGCCCGCAGTCCACGTCCGGCATCGAGACGCTCCGGGACGGCGCGTTCCGGCGCCGCCGGGCCGCCTGGCGCATCGAGATCGGCAACGGCGGCTGGACCTGGCCCATCGGCGATCCCTACGTGACCGGCGCCGACTTCGTCTACGGCCGCAACGACAGCGGCGTCAACCCCGACCGGCGTATCCTCGCGAACCGCGAGTACGCGGCCGCCGTCAACGACATCCTGACGCGGCAGCTCCGGCTCGCCTTCCTCGTCGAGCAGGAGGCGGACCCGTCGAACCGGGTCGAGCTGTCCGACACCTGGACGGACAACCTGGGCATCCCGCGGCCGCGCATCACCTACGGCGTCTCGGACTACGTGCGGGCCGGCTTCGCTTCGGCGCGCGCCGCCACGGCGCGGATCATGAACCTGCTCGGCGCGACGGACCATACCGCGACCAGTGCCGATGCCCCCGCTGCCTTCCGCTACGACGATCAGGTCTACAACTACCGGGGCGCCGGACACATGTGCGGCACCCACGTCATGGGATCCGCCCCCGCCAACTCGGTGGTGAACGAACGGCAGCGGGCCTGGGACCACCCCAATCTGTACCTGGCCGGCTGCGGCTCGATGCCGAGCGTCGGCACGCAGAACCCCACCCTCACCATGCTCGCACTCGCCTGCCGCACGGTGGATGACATCCTGGCGCGGCTGGCGTAAGGTGGTTTCCAGGCTACGATGGACATCGTGGGTGCGTTCAAGGTCGACTGCGAGCTCCAGGAGCTCACGCGAAAGCAGGAGCCGGTGAGTATCGCAGGCGTGATGGTGGACACCGGGTCGGAATACACTTGGCTTCCAGAGGAGCTGCTGGCGCGCGCGGGAGTCGGGGTAAGCAAGAAGAACTTGGCGTTCGTCATGGCGAACGGCACCCGGATCACGCGCGACGTCGGTTACGCGTTCCTGCGCAGCGGCGGCTTCGAGACCGTCGACGAAGTGGTGTTCGCTCGCCCCGGCGATCTGCGCCTGCTCGGCGCGCGCACGATCGAGGGATTCGCCGCCCTCGTCGATGCGCGCCGAAAGCGGCTCGTCGCTTCCGGGCCCCTGCCCGTGGCATCGGGTTCAGGCGGGTCCGGCCGACCCGAACGGGGACTCGTCACATCCCCCAGACCGTGACGGGCGCGCCGCCGTCGGCTTCGTCGCGACGATACAGCTTTTCGTCCCACGGCTTGTCCTCGTCGCGGTCGAAGATCACCAGATGCCCCTCCGCCGCCGCGCAGCGGTCCATGTAGGCGCGCGTCTGCTGCAGACCCTCGCGGAGCGTGCGTTCGGCGCCCCGGTGCAGCAACTTGCACTCGACCACCACCTTCTGCATCTTCACCCCGGTCCCGCCAGGCGCTCCCGCGGCTCGCCCGCCAGCGGGCCAGACGATAAGCAGATCCGTGCGCATCCGACCCAGGCCGTACTCCCGCTCGATGCGGCCGCCGTTGACGATGCGCTGCAGAAACGCCTGCAGCAGCAACTGCGGACCGGCCTCCCGGTACTGGAACCGCTCCACCCAATGCTCGGAATGCTCCCGGAAGAACGCCTGGAACGCGGCCAGCAGCTCGCCGACCCGCAGCGCGCCGTCTCCATCGACGTACCAGGCCGGGTCGTGGTGGAACGACATCTCCTGCGTGGTGTAGGTGAGGTCACGCGGAATGACCTCCCGGTAGATCGGGTTGGCGACGGCGACCGGGCCGACCCGTGTCACGAGTCCCAAATCGCGCACGTATTTGCAGATCGTCGGCGGCGAACGCCTCGGCGACGGCGGCGCCGCTCAGCAGCGGCTCGACCACCCGGCGCACCCGCTCTTCCTGAAGCTTGTCGGCGAGCTGGTCCAGATGCGTATCGCGGCGCAGGATCAACTGCTCGCGAGCGTCCTGCATGGCGGCGGCGCTGATTGCACGGCGGCGGTCCCGCCCGGCTTCGTCCTCGAAACAGGCCTCGTACGCCAGTGCGTTCACCAGCCACGGCTGCCCACGGGTCAACTCCCAGAGCTGGAGCTTCGCCTCCGGCGAGAAAGCCTGACCGGTTTCGCCCGTGTGCTGGGCAAGCAGATGCTCGACCTCGTGCTGCGTGAAGTCGCCGAGCCGCAGGGACTGCGCTCTGACGTTGAAGGCGCTGCCGCCGGCGATGACGGCATTCTCGCGGGTGGAGCGAATGCGGTAGTCGCGCACGTCACGCACGCCGCACAGAATCACGCTCTGGGGAAAGTGACGCGGGCGTCCCGGGTAACCGGCCCGCAGTTGGCGCAGCACGGCCAGCAGGGTGTCGCCTATCAGCGCGTCGATCTCGTCGATCAGAAGCACCAGCGGTTTCGCGTCCGACCCGCTCCAGCGGGCCAACGTTTCCCGCAGCGCATCGTGGGGACCGGCGTCACGCAGCACGGCAGGCCACGCGTCGTCCAGAAACCGGTCATCGAGGGCGTAGCGCGCTTCCGAAGCCAGTGCGCTGAGAATGGCGCGCATCGCCGCCCCCACGTCCTCCCGAGCGGACTGGCCGACCTCGACGTTGACGTATACGCACCGGTAATCGCCGCCCGCGTTCAGCCTGTCCCGCAGCGCCAGCAGCGCCGACGTCTTGCCCGTCTGGCGGGGCGCGTGCAGTACGAAGTACTTCCGCTGCCGCATGAACAGCAGGAGATCGTCGACGTCGAGCCGCGCCAGCGAAGGAACGTGGTAATGGATCTCCGGCTGAACGGGACCGGCGGTGTTGAAGAAACGCATGCCCGGAGTCATGCCCTGGAGTATTGCACTTCGGCCGTTGGCGACTCCGGCGGCCCGCTCGGGGCGGGCGCACGTCGGCGGTCCGGACTCCGGGGGCGACATCCTCCACGTGCCTGCCCGGATCGTGGCACCAGGTCGGGGTCCCCGAGGGCGGCTCGATCACCTATGCCCTGATTAACGTGCTCGAGTGAACGCCTCACCTTGGGGGTCGAGGCGAAAGGTCACGCGAACGAACGGGTTCCCGTCGTCCTGCCGCAACTCGGGCTCGGTCCCGTTGAACGCGCGCATCTCCCGGCGCACCGCGTTCGTCAACGCCTCTCGAACGGCCCGGCGGGGCAGCAGGTGGCGATCGTGGCGCACGAGGCCCTCGTAGGTCTCGAAACGGCCGAGACCGAGAAAGGTTCATCCCCGCGTGTGCGGGGAAGCCGAGCGTCAGGTGCGGCCCGTAGTGCTCATCGGGGGTCCATCCCCGCTTCTACGGAGGCGGCTACAAGCTGTTGAAAAGAGGCGGGTTATCCGCCGTCCTGCTCCCTGGTTCACATCCAGTCCTACATTCCTTCTCGGTAGCTGGCTGCGCTGACACTGCGTGGGCTCGGCGATGCGGACACCCTGATCGCTGAGTGTACGGGTTTCACGGCAAGGCCCGTCCACAAGGCGGTCGCCTGGTTCCTGATCCCAGCGTCTGTTGCTCAGGGCGATCACGCGACGTCCCGGGCGACATGCGCCGCGACCTCGAGAAGGCGCGCATCGTCATTACCAACTACCACGCCTTCCAGCGTCGCGAGACGCTTGAGCTGTTCGCCGGCGGGCGTGCCCTACTACAAGGGCACGGCGCGCCGTTCCGCACCCGTGAGACAGACGGATAGCTCCTGCAGCGCGTGATGCCCGAGCTGATGGGCCTGAAACGGGTCCTGGTCCTGAACGACGAACCGCACCACTGCTACCGTGAGAAGCCGGACGAGTCGGTTGAGGGCGAGCTCAGGGGGCATCGGCGAGCACCGCAGGTGCTATGGCGTTTCTGCATCTGTCAGCCTCTTGAGCTTGAGTGGATTTTTCCTGTTGACCCTCGATAGCGCACGCTCTACGGATGTTCCGTCCTGAAGAACCCCAAACACCTCGTAGGCTCCTACCAAGCAGGACGCCGCGGATCCCAAGCTGAACTCCATCCAGGCCCCATTGTATCGCGGTGCATGGTTTCCTCCGACGGGTGCTATACCGTTCAGTAGTGGCGGCCGCCCGTGCGAGAACTGGTTCACCACGTCCTCCATCTCGCGCACCCACGCGTACATTCTCGTTGCCAGTCCGAATGGTGCTTCCAATCCACGAAAGTGCCTTGCAGCCACTTTCGGGTACGCTATGGAGAGCTTCTCGATCTCCTCCCACTGCAACGTCGGGTGCGCCATCAGCGCACCCATCTTCACGAAGCTTTCGAACAGTGGCTTCAGCAGCGCCAATGCAGCGCTCGGCGATCCGCTGTACACTGCTTGGGCGACGACGTTCGCGAAGTCCTGGATGATGTAGCCGTAGCCACTACTGTCCCACATTTTCAGCCCCAGAGCAGCATCTGAGGACTTGGAGGGGTTCGGGAACCGGGTGGTGCGGGCGGCGTGAACAACTCCACCAGTGGACGGCGGTCGAACAAGTTGAGCTGCAGAACCTGTAGCATCAGGTGCAGGGTCCAGCTCAACCGCAAGACGAACTTCAGGTACGCCAACAGCAGGTACATGCACGTGGCCACCCACAGTTGCGACAGAACCGCGTTCCTCGAGCGGCCCACGAAGCGCTTCACCTTCAAATTCTGCTTGATCCACTTGAAAAACAGCTCGATCTGCCAGCGCGACTTGTACAGGTCGGCAATCGTCTTGCCCACCCACGTCGTGTTGTTCGTCACAAACACGTAGCGCCGCTTCGTTTCCTCGTCCCAGTAGCCGACCCGCCGCAGCGTGTCCGGATACGCCTTGCGGCCACGCGCACTGGTCAACTCGATCGTCTGGTCGCTCATCACGCCGGTCCCGATGTTGACGTCGTGGTCGTGCAACACCCGGTATTTCACGCCCCGCTTCAGCCGGGTCACGAAGGTCACGCCCTGTTCCTGCAACCGTCGGAGCCACTGGAAATCCAGATACGCGCGGTCGGCCACCACCACGCTGCCGGCCGGGAACGTCCACGTGCGGGCCACCGTCACATCGCCCGCCTTGCCGTCGGTCACGCTGAGGAAGCTCGGCAGATGCCCCGCCTGGTCCAGGCCGACATGCAGCTTGATGGCGCCCTTCGTACGCCGGAACGACGCCCACGGAAAGGCCGCCAGGCACAGGTCGATGGTCGACGCATCGACCGCATACAACTTGCTCTTGAACCGGAAGCCGTGCCGCGGCGCCCGCTGCTGACAACGAGCCAGGAGGCGTTGGAAGAGCGCTTCATAGAGCGTGTACGGCTGCTCGGCGTTGACCCGCGCCAGCGACGAGCGGCTGACGAGGACCTGTATGCCGAGGTGATAGAGCTTGTGGGATTGGGCGCCCAAGCTGCCGACGATGTCGCGCAGGCTGTGCAGGCCGGCGAGTTGGCCGAGACCGAGGGCGACGAACTGCGCCCAGCGGCTCATGACGCGGAGTCGTTGGCCCTTCTGGTGCTGCCGGGCCTCGGCGTCGAATTCATGTCGGGGAAGCAAATCGAGAAGCTGGCTGAAGACTGTGCTATGATGGGCCACGGCTTGGATCTCCTGTCTTTTGAACGATTTGTGGACAACTCATTCTATCAGACAGAGAGATTCCAAGCCGCCTTGATTAGGAACTCTGTGGGACAGTAGTGAGCCGTAGCCCACTGCGCAGCTCGTCGCCGTTTGCCGTCCTGCTGGGTGGGGTTTCATTCGGTAGTCATTCATGGCCTCCGTCAGGATTCCATGGGTGTCCATCAACCGCTGTGCGAGATCGAATACCCTCCGGTTCTGCTCCGCGTTGCGTTCCCTCAGTGGTTCGAACATCCCCGCGCTCGTGGCTCTTTCTGGCCGTTCGTTGTTTTCCCTGGTCTTGTTCATCGCGGTTTTCCTGTTCCTTCTTGCGGCAACGGCTTCTCTAACGCCTGCATCTTGATGTTCCCGGCGAGTGCGCGTCGGCTGACTGCAGCCCGGCGTGCGCGACGGGCATCGGAGTCACGAGCCGCGTCGGCACCGACCCCTGCTGCAGACGGGCTGCCCCACTGCTAGGTGCCTGTTCCCTTGAGTTCGTGCTGGTTGGCCAGTCGGCGTCCTCTGGCTGCGCTGTGCTTCGCGCCTTGCTTGTTCTACCCTGCCCCTTGTGACGCGACACAGCGACTATTCGGCCCCGGTGGCGTTCCGACCAGCCTCGTATCGCCGCACCGTCGCCTTGATTCGCTCTGCGTGGCCGAAGATGTCGCTGATCGACTCGATCGCGACCCGCTCTTCGATCTTCTCCTCGTTCAACAGGCCGATCTTCTTCTGGCCCCTGTTGAAGTACAACCGACAGATGGGCTGTCGGTTCGTGTTGTCCAGCAGGATGGCGCAGAGGCTCTTGGCGTCGCGGATCACGACTCTGCTGGGTGACACCTCTTCGCTGAGAATCGCCGTCACAGCGTAGAAGGCCTGCCATTCGTCCTCGGTGGTGACGATACCGGTCTCGGCAGCGGTTGTTGCGGTGCTCTCTTCCGCGGGAGTCTCGGTCGCGGCCCCAGCGTCGTCGTGGTCGGTGCTCGCCAGCGCCGACTTGAGCTTGTCGCTGATGCGCTTCGCCACGAATTGGTGGAGCGCCTTCTTCGTGGCGCGCGTGAACTGTTCCATCACGGCCTTGGTCTTCACCCCTTCGTAGACCTGTCCGGCGAAGTGGCGGACGAACGCTTCGGACGGATCGGTCCACTCGGCGGTCAGCAGTCGAAGAACCTCGCGGGTGTACTTCAGGTCCTTGGCCGTGCTGAGGATCTGGTCCAGGTCGTACGAGCTCTTCGTGAATCGCTTCAACTCGTCGACGTCGATCCCGTCGACGTCGAGCATGTTGATCTCCAGGAACGGCCGCGCGTCCATCTTGTTCTGTTCCTCGATGTCCGAGTAGAACCGGTAGATGACGCCATCGGTCAGGACGCCGAACCGAGCCTCGGCGACGCCGAAGTACCGGTAGAGCTGCGAGGCGGGTTCCTTGCCCAGGTCGATCCCGTAGTGCTTGCATTCGAAGAGCATGATCGGGTCGCCGTTGCGGAAGATCGCGTAGTCGACCTTCTCGCCCTTCTTCGTCCCGACGTCCGCGATGAACTCGGGGACCACCTCGGCTGGATCGAACACGTTGTACCCCAGCACGTGGTTGATGAACGGCATCACGAGCGCCGTCTTGGTCGCCTCCTCGGTCTTCACGTTGTCGACCCGCTGTCTGATCCGGCTCGACATCTCGCGCAGCCGGTCGGCCAGGTCCATGCCTTCGAGCGATTGAATCATGGGACAGGAGCTCCTTTCATCCAGCGATCCCGCAAATCGTAGCCCAGCGGTTCTCTACAGGCCAGATCCCGCGTTGCGGCGTTGGCCGTTCCGGCTTCTGGCCGCCTTTTCGAGCGTTGCGGAGCTCTCCGATCGAGGTCGACCCTTTTGGCCAGAAGTTCATGTGGCCGGGCGGGGGAGAACGGCGCCCGACGGCTCGTGGAGACACCGCGCTCCGCCCGGGGGATTATAAAGGGAAGTGATCACGACTCGAAGGGCCGAAAGCGCCCGGATTCATTGACGTTTTCTGAACACGCCTGATCACGTTCTCAAGCGTTCGGATACGAAATACGGCGGTCGGGGACCCGGCGTGGTCCTGTATCTGCGATCTGACGGTTCGGATCGGATCTGCCCCAGGAGGCCTTCAGCGTCGTTCTGGCGCGATCCGGGGTCTGCGCGGAAGCTCTACCGCATAGTCGAGCACGTGTATACCAGCGGCCTGGGGCACGCCGTTCTCTTGCTGTCGACAGGAGCGGGGCGGATCGACGGTTGGATGGCGGTCCCGAATGGAACGCTGTTCGGAGCCGGTTGAAGAAGCGCGGTGAGCCTCGATGTGAGCGCACGACCCGCTCTCGGTGATGTAGAGGTCCCCCCTGGAATGCATGGTGATTCACGCATTCACATACCGGGAGCAGGAACGATGCTACAGTCAGGATGCGCGAAGGGAGCGACTTGAGATACCTGGACTGATCACGATCACCATCACCGAACACCTGGACGACAACAAGGATCGAGACCGGCTGAAGCGCAGGGTCGTTCTGAAGTCGAAGGATCTGAAGAAGTTAATCTCCGATGTCAGCGCCGTCAGCGACAAGGCCGGAGAAGACGATCCTGACGACACGTAGGTGGTGCGGGGGACTTTACAGGGGGTTGTGGCTCTGTGTCAGTTTCGCATTTCGAGTTGATCGTTCGGATGCCCGCAACTCGACCAACACTTTCTCGAGCCGGTCACGCTCGCTGGCGTTATCGTCCGCTCGCATGATCGCTGTCTGGACGGCCTCGATCGCAGCTTCTATAGCGCCGTGCAGGTCGCCTTGGAATTCGATCGTCGTTTTGACGGTCATTGCTCAATTCTACCAGAATCAGGATCAAGGCCGGTCAGTGTAGGTCAGTGTAGCACGCGCCGCGGCGGGCGCCGGCCGAACATGGCGTCCATCAGTTCCTCGAACGTGGCGTCGAGGGTCACGATCTCCTCGAGTTCGGCCTTCGTCGGCTGGTAGCGGGGATCGCCCTTCGACATCTGCTGGTTGCGGCTCGACGGGTCGATCTGTCGACCGGGCCGGCGACGCTGCGGTGTCTCGTTCTCCATGCCGGCGAGCATACCCTTTTTTGCGTTCAAACGTTTGACGACGAAAATCTCCAGCCGCTCGACGTGCGCTGATCCATCCATCGTTCCCGGCAAGATCTGATCCCGCACATGCCGGTTGACCCGTCCACCACGGACGGGATAGCCTGACCGTGCGACACAAGATGCGCGTGGCCCGACACCGGGCCGCCCGCTGACTACAACACCGGTGCTTGCCGGGAACAGGCGGGAGTCCGCACTGTACACGTGCGTCTTGTGTCGCAACCGGCCCGGTGGCCACTTCCGGCCGGGGCCGATGAGGCACGCTATATACGCACGGCTCTTCGTCGTCGTTGGCGTCGTCGTACTTCTCGGAGTCGGTTGCGGAGCAGCACCATCGAGCGATCCAGAACCGGCCCAGTCAGAACCAGTCGTTGAGTCTCAACCGGATCCCGAGCCGGTTGTCGAGCCGCCGCCCGAGCCAGAAACCGCTTGGCGCACCACTCAGTCAACGAATCTGCTCGACGACTCGACGACAGTGGTCTCCGTTCTGGAAGCGACGACAGGAACGGGTGGCATGCTCGATCCGGAACCGATCACGCTGGTCGTGCGATGCAGTTCGAACACGACCGACGCGTACATCAACTGGCACGACTTCCTCGGGGACGACGACATCGAGAACGTCCGCTCAACGCGGAAGCGCGTCACGTACCGGTTCCCGCCGGTGCCGGCGCAGACGGAGATGTGGTCGGTCAGCACGGACAACGACTCGACGTTCGTGCGGCGAGCAATCCCGTTCCTGCGCCGGATGGTCGAGAGCGAGCAACTGATCGTGTGTGGACGCCTCCGAAAATGCAAGCCTTTTTCTGAAGCTCTCCTTCTGCGATCAGTTTGCTCCAGCGGTTCTCCGCGACAGCGGAGCGGCTCCCCAGCGCCGCGATTGTTCCCGTGGAACGAGGGCCAGCCTTCTGGCTGGCCTGCAAGGACTTCCCGCACGGTCGGCCGTGGCTGTCACCCGCAGGGCCGCAACGGAGTGGAGGAGCCGCGCAGCGGCTTGACAGCCGCGGGCGACCGTGCGCGAGGTAGACGCTTCCGAGCAAAGCGAGGGCCGTTGGGCACGTCCGAAGCCGTGCACCGCCGTTTCAGGAAGCTCCATTTCGTCGGATGGTTCGGTGCATGCGGTCAGGTGCTGTCGTGTGTCCGGCCTCATTGATTGCGGCATATCACGCGCCGCGGGCCCGTATGGAGATACGCGGGTCGAGTCCAAAATCGCGCAAATGTGCTCGAAGGCACTGGTGCAGTCACTGGTTTTCTCGACCCCGTCTCGTTGACCGTTTGCCCTTACCATTTTCCGACCTGCTCGCATTCCCGACGGCGCCGCCCCGGCTCCTGCCTTCTCAGGCGGTCGGCAGCGGCGCGCGGTAGTACTCGTTCTTCGTCATCAGCGCCCAGGCGATGCGCGCCATCCGGTTGGCCAGCGCCACGGCGACCAGCATGCGCGGCTTGCGCGCCAGCATTCGAGCCAGCCACGGGTCCTTCGTGCCGCGCCGCGCCGCCCAGCCGACTGTCGCCATCGCGCCGCTGACCAACAGCCGCCGGAGGTCGCGCTGACCCATCTTCGATATCCTGCCCAGCTTCGGCTTCCCGCCGGTCGAATTCTGCCGGGGAACCAAGCCCAGCCAGGCCGCGAAGTCGCGGCCGCACCGGAAGCTCTCCAGCGGCGGCGCGAAGGCCTGGACCGCCATCGCGCACAGCGGTCCGATTCCCGGCACGCTCATCAGCCGCACCGTCTGTTCGTCTTCGCGCGCCCGCTCACGCAGGTCCCTCTCCAACTCCGCGATCTTCTCGTTGAGGTCGCCGATCTGAACGAACAACAGCGCGCCCAGCTCCCGAACCGAGCCCGGCAGCGGCGAATCGGCATCTTCAATCGCCTCTGCCAGCCGCTCCACGTGCGCAGGCCCTTGCGGCGCGACGACGCCGAACTCCGCGAAGTGTCCCCGCATCGCGTTGATCGTCTGCGTGCGCTGGCGAACCAGCAGATCGCGCGTGCGGAACAGCATGCCTTGGGACTGCTGCTCCCGCGTCTTCACCGCCACGAACCGCATCGTCGGCCGCGAGGCCGCCTCGCAGATCGCCTCCGCGTCGGCCGCGTCGTTCTTCTGCCGCTTCACGAACGGCTTGACGTAGATCGGCGGGACCAGCTTCACCTCATGACCGAGCTTCCCGATCTCTCGGCCCCAGTGGTGCGAGCTCCCACAGGCCTCCATCGCTACGATGCATCGCGGCTGCGACGCCATGAAGCTCAGCACCTTGTCCCGGCTCAGCTTCTTGCGGAACGCAACCGACCCGTCCGCGCAGGCGCCGTGCAGCTGAAAACTCCGTTTCGCCAGATCGATGCCGATGATGGTAGCGTGCTCCATTGGATGCC
The DNA here is from genome assembly GCA_965204175.1 of Vicinamibacterales bacterium. Classification (GTDB taxonomy): domain Bacteria; phylum Acidobacteriota; class Vicinamibacteria; order Vicinamibacterales; family UBA8438; genus WTFV01. The sequence continues at coordinate 6,401,321 of OZ241978.1, read as the reverse complement.
TCCTCTTCCAGGTGATGCTTCACAACAGCTCCACCTTGGCACATTCCGATGCCGCTGAGGAGGCGTCCACCCCATCACGCAAACGACGCCGTACAACGAAGCTCCGAGCATGGCGATCTTCGATCTCGACGGAGCGCTGGACGCCCTGATGCCGATCGCTGAGACCTGCGAGTGGACTCTCGACCCGGAACAGGTTCGTCAGGAGCAGGCAGCGAGAGACCAAGCAGAGCAGGCACGGCGCCGAGCGGCTGAAGAACGGCGGCGTGAAGAGCAGGAGCGAATCCGTGCGGAGCAGGAACGGATCCTCGCCGGCATCATCAACAGGCCGATCACCAGCGGTCTTCGAGGGCCGATCGGTCCGGGGACGGCAGGACTTCCGGCACCGGTCAGTCAGGCACGTTTCCCTGGTCTGACTGCGGGTGAGCTTTCTCGAGCGAGGAGCAACGGCAACTACACGATCGTCTGCCCTCGCGGCGAGTGGTCTGGCGGCGATCTTATCCTGCTCGGCTGCACACTCGAGACAAACTGAAGGACGGAATCATGAGCGAACAGAAGCCGGTCGGCGTCGGAGACTTCCTGGTCTGGTTCCTGCTGTGCCTGTGCACGTTCGGGATCTACACCCTCTGGTGGACGTACTCGAGAGCGGAGACTGTCTACCGTGAGGTCGCAGGCCGGAAGGGATCAACGGACTGAGGCCTGACGGAATCGTTACCACGCAGTGACGGTCAGGGGCGGGGGCCGCGGACTCCCGCCTCAGCCTACCGACGGCGCCCGGCGTTGGCGCCAGTGGACCGGCGGCTTCCAGCCGAGGGCGATCTTGGCGACACGTTCGCCGTACTCGACGAGTTCGGCGTAGGGCAGGTGCCGGTCGATGCCGCCCCGGAACATCAGGGCGATCTGATCGAGCGTGTCGAAGTCGCGGCAGTTGTGCCTGGCTTCGAACTCGGTCACGTACCGCGGAAGGTGCTCCCATGACATGCGGTGGTACGTGCCGACGTAGCCGCGCTTGACCATGCTCCAGAACGATTCGATGCCGTTCGTGTGGACCTGTTCGCGGACGTACTCCCTGGCGCGGTGCTTCACCGATTCGTGGTTCGCGAGGCCGTCGTAGGCTGCGGACTCGTCGGTGTAGAGCATCGTGTCCTTGTACCGGTGGCGTTCCACGAACTCGCGAAGCGCCTCCGCGGTCACCGTGCCGATGACGCGGATCCGGACCTGCTTCGTGCTCCGGTCCTTGATGCCGGCCATAGCGATCTTGTTCGCGAACGGCCCCATGCCCTTGAACTTCTTGCGGCGGCTGGCGCTCATCTTGCCGACCTTACCGCCGATCCACGATTCGTCTCCTTCGATCGGACCCCGAAAAACCTCGACCTTCGTTTCGTCGCGGCGCCACATCTCCCGGATGCGGTGCGCCAGGTGCCATGCCGACTTCTGCGAGATACCCAGATCGCGATGCAGCTTCATCGACGAGACGCCCTTCAGGCTGGTCTGGTGCAGGTACATGGCGATCAGCCAGGTCTGGTAGCCGAGCCTGCTGGACTGCATCGGCGTGCCGGTGCGGACGCTGAACCACTTCCGGCAGTCCCGGCAGTGGAACGGCATCGTCTTGTGCTTGCTCTTGGTCAAGACGTTCATCGACCCGCAGTGTGGGCAGCCGATGCCGTTCGGCCACCGCCACTTCACGAAGGTCTTCTCGGCCGCAGCGTCGTTCGGCCACCGCTTGAAGAGTTCCTTCAGGGTCACTACTGTCCCACATTTTCAGCCCCAGAGCAGCATCTGAGGACTTGGAGGGGTTCGGGAACCGGGTGGTGCGGGCGGCGTGAACAACTCCACCAGTGGACGGCGGTCGAACAAGTTGAGCTGCAGAACCTGTAGCATCAGGTGCAGGGTCCAGCTCAACCGCAAGACGAACTTCAGGTACGCCAACAGCAGGTACATGCACGTGGCCACCCACAGTTGCGACAGAACCGCGTTCCTCGAGCGGCCCACGAAGCGCTTCACCTTCAAATTCTGCTTGATCCACTTGAAAAACAGCTCGATCTGCCAGCGCGACTTGTACAGGTCGGCAATCGTCTTGCCCACCCACGTCGTGTTGTTCGTCACAAACACGTAGCGCCGCTTCGTTTCCTCGTCCCAGTAGCCGACCCGCCGCAGCGTGTCCGGATACGCCTTGCGGCCACGCGCACTGGTCAACTCGATCGTCTGGTCGCTCATCACGCCGGTCCCGATGTTGACGTCGTGGTCGTGCAACACCCGGTATTTCACGCCCCGCTTCAGCCGGGTCACGAAGGTCACGCCCTGTTCCTGCAACCGTCGGAGCCACTGGAAATCCAGATACGCGCGGTCGGCCACCACCACGCTGCCGGCCGGGAACGTCCACGTGCGGGCCACCGTCACATCGCCCGCCTTGCCGTCGGTCACGCTGAGGAAGCTCGGCAGATGCCCCGCCTGGTCCAGGCCGACATGCAGCTTGATGGCGCCCTTCGTACGCCGGAACGACGCCCACGGAAAGGCCGCCAGGCACAGGTCGATGGTCGACGCATCGACCGCATACAACTTGCTCTTGAACCGGAAGCCGTGCCGCGGCGCCCGCTGCTGACAACGAGCCAGGAGGCGTTGGAAGAGCGCTTCATAGAGCGTGTACGGCTGCTCGGCGTTGACCCGCGCCAGCGACGAGCGGCTGACGAGGACCTGTATGCCGAGGTGATAGAGCTTGTGGGATTGGGCGCCCAAGCTGCCGACGATGTCGCGCAGGCTGTGCAGGCCGGCGAGTTGGCCGAGACCGAGGGCGACGAACTGCGCCCAGCGGCTCATGACGCGGAGTCGTTGGCCCTTCTGGTGCTGCCGGGCCTCGGCGTCGAATTCATGTCGGGGAAGCAAATCGAGAAGCTGGCTGAAGACTGTGCTATGATGGGCCACGGCTTGGATCTCCTGTCTTTTGAACGATTTGTGGACAACTCATTCTATCAGACAGAGAGATTCCAAGCCGCCTTGATTAGGAACTCTGTGGGACAGTAGTGCTTCAGGGTGATCCCGCGGCGGTGCGCGCGGCCCGGTCCCGGATGGGGCATAAGATGAGTCTGAACTCCGGGCACTTCGTATGGCAAGCTGTAACTCACAGAAAAATAAGGACTTATCGGTCATGGCTGATTCCTCCTTTCGTTTGTGCGTGTCCATGCCTACGTGGTCGGGAGTGACTTCACCTTCGACGGGCCGCGAACAAGATCGAACCGATCGCGGATGCTCTGGTAATCGGCCAGCGCGGCGTGTAGATCGGTCAGCGATCCGGTCTCGTGGTACGAGAGCAGGTGCGCTTCTACCCTGCGCTGGCGTTCAGCGATTTCGGATTCGATTGTGACGCGGTACGCATTCATCAGCCGCCAGCAGATATCGATCTGCTCATCGGTGGACAAAGAATGCGCCGGCGTGGCAGACTTCCGGCTGGACGACTCCACGGTCGTTCTCCCAGCGGGTCGTCCCTGTTGCTCTGGCCGAGCTATGGACAGGGGCGCCCGCGACCTACACCTCGCGGAAATCACGAAGCCGCATAACCGTACCGGCGCTGGCCGCCGATCGTCAAGCGATCGGCCCGACGTTGTTTTCAACTCTCGCGCGGGGCCGATCAGACGCCGTGGATGCCCGTGAATACTGGGCTTTCTGGCCGAAATCGGTCGCGCATGATCATTTAGGTATGTAGTCCCCTCCGCCCGCTCCGTCTGCCGCGCTTGCGGCACTCTCCGTTACCCCGGGGGGCTTTCCAGGGACCTATCCGGCTCTGTCTTTGCCGGCAGGCCGTTGCTTGTCAGGCGGCGTCGCGGTCGCGCCGGCCGGCGAGGAAGCCCTCAAGTGCCCCTTCGAGCTTCGCCATGCGCTCCCGGTTCTCGGCTAGTTCGCGGTTCACTTCGTCGAACCGCCGGTTCATGTCGCTGGCGAGGTTCGCTACGCGTTGGTTCGTCTCGGAGAACCGTTGGTTCATCTCGGAGAACCGGGTGTTCACGTCGCTCTTCAGGTCCTGGAACATGAACCGGACCCACGCGAAGAGTCCCAGCACCAGTGCAGGCGTGATCCAGGGTTGTAGCTGTTCCATCGTCTTGCCCAGCGTAGCACGTTCGCCGGTCAGTTTCCGGTGAGTTCCGGATCGGGTCTCCGTTCGCGCGGAACGGGCTTGGCGAAAGGGAATCGCCGTTCACCAGACCCGGCGCTCTGTCAGGCGCCGCGCTTGCGCTGCAGATGCTCGACCGCCGAGCGCATCTCGTCGGCGTTCCACGCCGTCCAGTCGTCGTCTTCCGGCAACCCGGGCACGCCGGCGCTACGGCCTGCGATGACGATCTTCACTGCGAGACGCTGCGATCCGTACTGCTCGCACACGGCCAGGAACTTCGTGGTCAGGGCGACCGACGGCAGCTCGTTCACGCCCGAGGGCCGGCGTTTCCTGCCCGGCATCTCGTCGTCTGCGTGCTCGTCGAACCGTTTCGCCATGTGTCGAAAGCCCCCATTGAGGCTCACGCACAACGCGCCTGGGATCTATTGGGACCGCGTGCCTGCGATTCCAGCGTGGCCCGGCCCATGCCCCCGTTGCTGGCTTGGCCCTGCATCGGCATCTCCCACCGCTGCGCTCCGACGCCCAGCTCGAAGTTCATCTCGTCCCGGTCGAGCACCCCGAGGCCGTAGCCGACGCGGTAGTCCCGGCCGTTTCGCACTTCGGCGCGCATCCGGTTTCAGCGCCGAGCGTCAGGAACCCCACCCGCAGCTGACGCGGGTGTAGTAAGGGTCTGCCGGGCGAACGGGCATGGGAGGGCGACTTCAAGGACGCTCTCGCTCATCAGCTGGCCGAAGACCGACGGCGACCAGCGCCTGCCGGACGGCCCGTTGAGCCGCCCCGCCGGGATCGAGATCAGCCGCGGCCTGGCGGATGGCGTCGGCCGCGAGCGGCAGCGTCGGCGCTGCCGGCAGCAGGTCGGTCAGGGCGCGGAAAAAGATGCGCTCGACATTGCCGCGGCCGGCGTCGCCGACGCCCTCGACGGTCAGGCCATTGGTGCGATTCCTGCCGCCTTCGATGGCGAGAAAGAACGCGTGGCTCAGAATCGTCGAGTTCCAGTGATCGCCTCCGTAGCCGGATCCGCCGAGCGAAAAGGAGAACCGGCCATCGACGAACACAAACCCCGTGTAGTCCCATAGTATCGGAGGCTCCTCCGCAACGCTAGATTCCTTGAACAAGGACCATCTTTACAGTTGAGTCAAGTTTGGGATCGGCCTGTCCGGTCGGCCGTTCTGTTCTCCTGATCACGCGGCCAGCGCGTTTCCTTCCCAGCGGCGGCAGACCTCGCGATCGTACGCGGCGATGGCTGCCTGCAGACGGGTGGTCGACTCCCCGTCGAGCGTGGCCGACAGGACCGGGCCCAGAACGCGCGCCTGGGTGCGGTGGTAGGCCAAGGCGATGCACAGCCCTTCGGCGGTGAGCCGATACCGCTGGCTGTGCGGAATCCGCTCGATCAGCCCCCGCAGCCGCAGCCGGCGCAGATCGTAGGTCATCTGTCCGGGCTTGTAGTCGTCGACCGACATCCCACGCAGCGGGGCCACCGCCTCGCGCAGCTCGCGGTTGCGGAATCCCGCCGGCAGCAGGTCGAAGCGCAGCAGCGCGGCAAGCAGCGCCTGCACCCGGGGGTCGCCGAAGCGTAGCGCCGACGCGCGTTGGCCGTCGATGTGCGCCGGACGGTGCAGGTCAGCGAGCGTCTCGGCTCCGATGGTGCAGTCGTGGCTGAGTTTCTGGACGCCGAGCAGGCGTCGGTTGGCAGCGAAGCCGATCTGTTTCAGATCATCGAGGTTCTTCAGCCGGCGGCCGACATCGAAGTCGTACGTGTCGTTGATCACCGTCTCGGTGCGCAGCGCGCGACCCTCCTTGTGGTACTGCTTGATGCGCGAGTGCTTGTAGTCCACATGCAGCGACGGGATGACCCCGTCGGTAATCACGCGGGTGCGATGCCGCGTGGGGGTGCGTCGGCTGACGCGTCGGTCGAAGATCAACTGCACGTGGTCGGGTCGCCCCATGTCGAGGTTCTCGCGCATCACCTCTTCGAAGAAGACCCGTCCGGCAACCGGCCGGTCGAAGACCTCGGTGCGGGCGAATTCGGCTTGCAGCATCGAGATGTCGTAGCTGATGCCCTGCTCCCGGTCGCTGGACGAGAACGGGTGCGGCAGCCGGGTCAGCCACTTGCGCAGCAGCGCGTCGGCCGCGGCACCGAGCGTGGCCGACATCAACAGGGCATGCCCGCCGAGCACCAAGTGTCCTTTCAACACCCCGAGCAACAACGCGGTCATGTAGTCGTCACTCGCATGCACTTCGTCAACGACCAGCAGGCTCCGAGAGACCGAGGCCGCTCGGAAGTGTGCCCACTTCACTCGCAACCCGGCGAGCAGGACCTGATCGACCGTCCCAACGGCCGCCGACGCACTCAGAAACTTCCGCGCGCTCTCCGCGGACCACCGTGCCAGTCGCTTCTCCTCGTCGGGCTCGTCCTCCCAGTAGACGTCGAACCGCTCGACACGTCGCCCCTCGGCATCTCCGACGACGAGATAGCCAGGTACCGCAAGTACAGTCTCGACATGTGCCGCCGGCGGGAAGAGCCGCTCCAACGCCCGGCGCACTCGTCCGTGCAATTGCATGGCCGCGGCACGCGTCGGCACCGCGAAGTACAGGCCGTCCACGAGGCCGGCATGCCGCAACGCAGCGAAGCGAAGGATCGCCGCCTCCGTCTTGCCGGATCCGGTCTCGCTCTCCAGAATCAGCAGCGGTCGATCGACCGGAGCGTCGGTCACGGCGCGTTGAGATGGACGCAGGTCCGGGTAGTCGAACAGGCTACGGAAGTCTTGAACACCCGCAAGGGTGGCGACCGCCATCGAATCACGCCGCCGAAACCCTTTGCTTCGGACGACATCAGCCGCGATGCGACGGGCACGCTCGATATAGTCCGGATCCGGATCCGGCTCGTATCGGAACGCTTCTTCGTCCGACCCGAGTTGATCGGCGAGGGTTACGATCCCGGCGAAGAGATGCGCCAGCGCTGGGGTGTCGGGCATGCGAGGCCCGCGACAGAACGCGCTCGGAAACCAGGAACGACCTCGTGTGCTCAACAGCTTGGCCGTCGCGCGCGGATCGTACCCGGCAAACGGCTTCCACAGTTCAGGCGGGCCACTGCCGGACCGGGTCGGTCTGCGTGCCGGTCGACCGTGATGGGCCAGCATCGCGTGTGCGAGAGAGATGATGCCGGCACCCCACTCGTCCACGATGTCATGAAGCCCCAGCAGTCCACAGATGTCAGGCTGGTCGAAGCAAAGCAACGCTTGTGCGATATGTCCGGCCGGCCGCGGGGGGCGAGACGGCAACTCGGCACGCGGCCGGACCTTGAACTGAAAGCCGGCGTTCAATTTGCCGAAGTCGTGCAGGTACGCGAGAAACGTCAGGCGGGCCGCAGTCGTGTCGGTGAATTCCTCGGCGCCCGCTGCTCGGACGAACCGCATGCGCAACACCGGATCGCGGAGCAGGGCTTCGAAGCATGCCGCGACATCGGCGCAGTGATGTTCGAGGCGATGGACGCGACCCGATGACTTGTCGAACTTCCCCCACGCCTCCATGCGGCAGCCTCCCCTGATTCAATACCCCTCGAGCGTGCGCGTCGAAGCTGACCGCCGCGCGAGTGCCGCATCCGAGGCAATGAGCACCTTCGTCGCAATCGACTTCAAGACCGCCTCGGCCCGTCGGGACAGCGCCTGCGCGGTCGGCGTGGCCGCCGGCTGCGCCGGTCGCGTCGTCCTCTCACGGACCTATCTGATCCGGCCGCCATCAGCGCAGTTTACGTTTGCTGACCTCCATGGGTTGGAATGGGAGGACGTGCGCGACGCGCCGACCTTCGCCGAGTTGTGGCCGACACTTCGTACCTGGATCGCCGAGGCGGCCTTCATCGCCGCTCACAACGCGTCGTTCGACCAGAGCGTCTTGCACGCCTGCTGCGCCCGGTACCGCCTTCGACCACCAAGGACACGATTCGTGTGCACGGTGGAGCTCGCTCGCTCACACTGGGGAATCCGCCCGACGAAACTGCCCGACGTCTGCCAGCGACTCGCCATCCCGCTACGTCACCACGATGCCGGAGCGGACGCGGTGGCGTGCGCGCGCATCGTGCTCGCGGCCCAAGCTGATGGCTGGCGGCCTGGGAAGCGTCGAACGCGCCGGAGGAAGACCCGCGCTATCGTACGCGTTGCACGGTCCGCCGCCGGGTTGCGGTGGGCGAACCGGCTACGCTGGATACGCTTCCAACAATCGCTGCAAATGTGGTGGCGGCGACTGCTGCACGGCATCACCACTCGTCTGCGCCAGAGCTGAAGCCACTGACCTCCTCCACCTCGGGTCATCGACCGGAGGTGTCGCGGCGCAACTCTGCAGCGAACCGCGTGAACGCATCGTTCGTTCGCAGCCGATCCTCCACACTCCGCGCCAGGGCGGCCTTGGCCGCCGCTCGGCGCTGCGCACTCGTCTGCTCCAGCTCGATCCGCAGCTTGAAGCCGCAGGCCTCGACGCAGCGTTGCGCGGTCTCGAGCCTCGGCCGAGCCAGACCCGCCTCGTACCGCGCGATGGCCGGCTGCGACGTGCGGGCTTTACGCGCCACGTCGGCCTGCGTCAGTCCCGCCCGCTCCCGCGCCTCCCGGATCAGAACGCCCAGCGTCGAACGCATTCTTCACGATACCTGATCCGGTATGGACCGGAACCCACGGATGCGCCCTTCCTCTCAATGCGAGCCACGCCGCGCGCGGAGCGGTGTTCGAGAACCTCGTGGCTGCAGAAGCCCTGAAGGTCGGGTGCAACGCGGGAGAACCGTCCGACCTGTACCACTGGCGCGACCAGCGGGGCAACGAGATCGACCTCGTCGTGGACAGGCCGGACGGCCCGCATGCGGTGGAGATGAAGTCCGGCGAGACGGTCGCCGGCGATTTTTTCAAGGGGCTGACCCGCTGGCGCGCCCTGGCCGGACCGTCCACTGCGGCCACCCTCGTCTACGGCGGTGCCGAGAGCTACGTCCGGAACGGCGTCGACGTCCGGGCCTGGCGTGACTGGGTGTAGGCGAAGGCCGCGCGTGAAGGCCGGGCCGGTCACCCTCCACTCCCGCCGGGAGCCAGACGGAAGGTCACGCGCACGAACCGGTTGGACTCGTCGTGCAGCAGTTCCGGCTCCGTGCCGTTGAATGCAAGCATCTCGCGGCGCATGATCAGCCAGCCCCGGCCCCGCCGCTCCATGAAGCCCATTCCCGCCATGAAGTGCGCCAGGGACTCGTTTCTCGACCGGGGGTTGGCCCCGGCGCGCACGCGTTCCACCGTCATGTGATTGGGCAGCGTGCCCGGACTGCTCACGTCGACCCGCCGATCGAACACTTCGAGCAGCACCTTCGCGCCGGTGACGGCGTAGTCGCGATGGGTTACCGCGTTCGCCAGCGCCTCCCGAATCGCGCGCCGCGGCAGCAGATGACGATCCTGGCGAACCAGGCTGTCGTAGGACTCGAAACGGCCGAGGCCGAGAAACCATCCCGTTGCCCGATCCACCTGTTCGTCGAGACGCCCGGCCCCCTCTGCGACCTGCAACACCTCCGAAGCGCGGTCATCACCCGCGTAGGCCACGCACTCGATGCGGAAGTCGCGTGTCCGCGTATAGCGTTGCGGATCTCTTCCGAACGCCAGCACGCCATAGAGCGTCGCCCGCAGTTCCCCGCCCACCTCGACGAGCACGTCTCGATTGCGCAGGTCGTCCTCTGCGTCCGGCTGCGGATCGTCGGCGGTGTCGAATCCCATCCGCTTCAGGTACGAACGGAACGCGTCGAGATCGATGTGCGCAGGCGGTGCGTCCAGGATCGCACGCTCCTCGGTGAGGATGTAGCCGAACGCGTTGTAAAGCTCCTGGAGCTCCGTGGCCGATGGCTGCACGCTACTGCGCTCGCGCCGAATCCAGACCCGGCCGTCGCAACGCAGAGGCTCGAATCCGCGTTGCCTGGGGATCTCGATCCAATGCACCCAGCCGGCCGGGTCCTCTTGGCGTCCGGTACGGGCGTGCACCGGCGCACTGCAGCCGGTCTGGAGAAACGCGGCGAGGCGCTCCTGGACGCGCTCCGTGTCCTCCTTGACGCCCGTAATCTCCTTCGAGTCCTCTACACCCAGCACGATCAGGCCGCCCTCGCTGTTCGCGAACGCACACATCGCCCTCCCGACGGCCGACAGATCGCCGAGCCCGCGCTTGAACTCGGTGTGTCTGTTTTCGCCCCCCTCGATGCGGCGAACGACGTCGATCCACTCCATGCCGGCTACCGCGCGCCCACGGGTGCGAGCGCCGGCTGCCGGCCGCACCGAGCCGCCAGCTCCCAGGCGCCGCCCTCGCCCTGCCGCCAGTAGCGGATCGCCGGGAGCGCGGGCGTCTCGTCGTAGGGATCGATCTGCACGAAGCCGTAGCAGGGAGCGAGATGCTCGGGCCGCAACGCCCCCAGCAACTCGGCGTCGGAGAGACCGTGCTCGGCCTGCAGGCGGCCGAACTGCACCGGCGTGATCGTCCGTTGCCACGGGCCCCCGTTGATGACCACCGGCGAGAGCGCGTTGCGCACCGGCGAGAAGCCATGGACGATGACGGTGCGGCCCAGCCGGGTCAGCTCCAGCACGCTCTGCCGCCAGTCGACCAGGTGCGTGTGGTTGTGGACGAACACGGCGATGGGCCCGGCGGCGGCCGGCGCGCCGTCCTGCGCCGCTTCCAGCCGGCCGCCGTAGACGAGGTCGCGGGTGCGCCAGAAGTAGTCGAACAACCCGCCGCGGCTGTCCGGCCGGCGCGGGCACTCGCGAACCGGCGGTCCCTGGGGGTCGAACTGCGTGAGCACGCGCTCGAAGCGGCGGCGGGCGCGGCGCGCCGCCGCCCGGTAGTCGCACAGGGCCACGAGCTCGTCGTCGTCCAGGTCGTCCATGAGCGCGGTCAGGAGACCCGCCCCCTGCGCCCGCTGCGCCAGCGGCTTGAACCGATGGTCGTTCGGCAGCGAATCGACCAGCAGGGCGGGCCCCTGCGCCCGCGCGGCGTCCAGGTCCCAGGCGGGGGGCTGCACGTCGCCGGCGTCGAGATCCAGCCGGAACTGCTGCCACGGCATCCTGAACAGGACGTAGCGGAGCAGCGCCGGCGCCGCGTCTCCGAGATCGGTCGTCCCCGCAGCGGCCAGACCGTAGGTGAGTCCGGCGCCCTCGTCGGCGAAGTTGTCGATGACGGGATAGCGCGCCTCGTGCTCGTCGAAGAAGGCGTCGACGGCCGCCGCCTGCGCGGGCCGTGTCAGGCGCCGCTGCCCGGCCCGTTCCACGAACGGCTCCGGCCACGCCACGAAGCGATCTACGCGCCAGCCGATCTGATGACCGTGCTCGACGTATATCCGCCCGTCGTCGGAGCGCCAGGATCCGTCCGCCGCCACCGCGGCGCTCGCACCGGGAGCGCCGAGCGCCCGCTCCACCCGCCGCGCCACCGCCGGAAACAGCAGCGCCGCGTCATGCTCGCCCGGCACGAGGAAGACCCGGTTCGACCCCGAAGCCGCAAACCCGGCCAGGGCTTCCACCGTGTCCGCGTGCGCCGCCAGCACACGCTCCAGCCGCGCCAGCGCTTCCCGCTCCGTGCAGCCGAGCGCCGGGTCTTCGGCCGCGCACCACTCCCCCGCGAGCCGGTCGAGCTCGAAGGTGTCGCCGTTCAGGACGAGATCGGTCGCGCCCCCGCCCTCCGCGTCGAGCGCCTCGAGAAAGAGCGCCAGTTCCTCGCCCCAGCGGAAGTCCTCGTGGACACGCCACTCCCCCGCCTCGTCGCGGCCGAGGCCCATGTGCAGGTCCGCGATTACGGCGACCAGCCGTGGCGAGCCGTTCTGCTGTCCCGCCGCCAGGGTCGCGGCAGTCGGCAGGGCCGACGACCACAGCGGCGCAGTCACGGCCACGCAGGCCGCCGCCACCGCCATGCAGACCGCCAGCACCGTCCCGGCCGGAAACAGGACCGGACGCACCGGCGCGGCGCTGGCGCCGGCCGTCCGATACCGCGCACCGTGCGGCCCGTTCGAGCCGGCAGCGGCACCGGACGCCGTGCCAGGCCGGCTCCCCGATCTAGGGCGTCGCGGCCAGCGAGAAGCGTGCGATCTCTTCATCGTTGCGTGCAATGACGTGCCGGTTCGCGTAGGCCGGATGCGACCAGTTGACGTACGGCCCCTGCGCCCGGCGCCGCACGTACGGGCTGGTCGGCTCGATCAGGCGCGTGCGGCTGATCTCCTCGTACCCCGCCGGCGAGAACCGCGCGATCACCAGATCGCCGCCGTCCGTGTTGATGAAGTAGCGGTCGCCGTGGCGGACGAAGAACGCCGTGGCCCAGCGTGCCGGGTCGCGGATCAGCTCGGCGGTCTCCCACACCCGCCGGCCGGTGCGCAACTCCAGGCAGCGCAGGTGCCCCTCGCCATCGACCCCGTACACGTAGTCGCCCTGGATGACCGGTGTGCTGATCACCGAGTCGAGCGTGTTGTGGTCGCGCCCGTACTCCGGATCGCTCTCGCCGATCCCCTGCCAGATCAGCGTGGCGTCGGGATGGCTCTCGGCCAGCCGCAACATGCGCGCCCCGCCCCACTGCGAGGTGACGAAGAGGTACGGATCGGCATGCACCGGGGTCGACACGCTCATCCCCATGTCGACGATGTGCGGCACCTCCCAGTAGACGGCGCCGGTCGCCGGATCGAGCGCGCTGATCGACCGTGGATGCCAGATGATGAGCTGCGGCACGCCCGCCGCGTCGATCAGGAAGGGCGCCGAGTAGCCCGGCTCCCAATCGGACGACAGCGCCTGCCAGAGCACCTCGCCGGTGTGCTTGTCGAAGGCGATGACCTTGGCGTCGGGCTCGCCGCCCACCAGGCAGATGAGCCGATCGCCGTCGACCAGCGGCGCCCCGCTGATGCCCCACGACGGGACCGTGGCGTAGAAGTCGCGCACGTAGTCCTTCTGCCACAGGATCCGGCCGTCGGCGACGTCGAGGGCCAGCAGGTTGCCCATCGCGCCCAGCGCGTAGACGCGGTCGCCGTCGACCGTCGGCGTGGCCCGCGGCCCGATGGCGTAGGCGAGCTGGAGGCCCGCGTAGTTGGTCTCCCACTCGTGCGCCCAGAGAACCGCCCCGGTCTCCTCGTCCAGGGCGAGGATCCGCTCGACGGCCGCGGTGCTGTTCAGGTCGGGGCGGCGCGCGTCGGTGACGAAGACCCGCCCGTCCGCCACCGCCGGCCCGGCGTAGCCGCCGTGGATCGGCGTCCGCCAGGTAGCGGTCAGGCCGCCCTCGGGAAACGTCTCGACGATGCCGGTGTCGGTCCAGACCCCGAGCCGGCCGGCGCCGCGCCACTCCGGCCAGTCGGCGGCGCGGACGGGCCACGCGGCCGCGGCCAGGATGAGGATCGCGGCGAAGGTCTTCACGATGGCGCGCATCTGCTCATCGTCTCACAGTCGGGGCTGTCGGCGCAGCAGTCCCGGCATCGCCGACTCCGCTGCGCCGTCGGGCTCGCGGCGCGTACCGCTCCATCACCGGTATTACTATGGACGGCGATTCACGCAGGAGCAACATGGGCGACAGACGGATTCGGATTCGGGCCGGCGCGGTGACCGTGTCGGCGACGCTCGACGACTCGTCCACCGCCGACGCGGTATGGGATGCGCTGCCGATCACCGGGCAGGTGCAGACATGGGGCGACGAGATCTACTTCTCGATTCCGGTCGAGGCGGGGGAGGCGCCCGATGCCCAGGCGACCGTCGACAAGGGCGCGGTGGCGTACTGGCCGCCGGGCAGCGCGCTCTGCCTCTTCTGGGGACCGACCCCGATGAGCCGCGGCGACGAGATCCGGCCGGCAAGCCCGGTCAACGTCTTCGGCGCGATCGAAGGCGACCCGACCGTGCTCGGGCAGGCGCCGTACGGCGCGGAGATCGTCGTCGAGCGTGCGGAGTAGTCACGCCGGCAGCCGGAACGCGATCAGCTCCCCCGAGTAGCCCGCGCCGCTGACGGCGACCACCAGATACTGCACGCCGTCGAGCACGTAGGTCATCGGCGACCCGGACTGCTGCGCCGGCAGGAACACCGTGCCCACCTCGCCCCCTGTCGCCTTGTCGTAGGCGCGCAGCATCGCGCCGCGCTCGCCCGACGGCAGGGTGTGCGTCCCCGGATCTCCCGCGATGAGCAGGGTGCGGGTCACCAGCGTCCCGACGCTGCCGCGCTGCCCCGTGCGGGGAATGTCGAGCCCCTGCAACGCCGGGTGGTTGCGGACGTTGTCCGGCGTCTCCCCGTGCGGAATCCGCCACAGGATCTCGCCGCGGTCCATGTCGATGGCGGCGATGATGCCATACGGCGGCTTGAGCAGCGGCAGCCCCTGGATGGTGAGCCGCGCGCGCTGGCGCTGCTCTGCGGTCAGGCGCGGCCGGGGCGGCACCTCGAACTCGGTGCGGCCGCCGCCGGCGCTCGATCCCGCCCCGCCGGAGGTCCGCGGTCCGGCGACGGCGTTGCCCTGGATGTAGTCCATGTCGGACTGCCCCGGATAGGGAGGCACGATGGAGAGCAGGCCGAGCGAGCTGTTGGACGAGACGTAGAGAATGCGCGTCTCCGGGTCGTAGGAGCCGCCCGGCCAGTTGGTGCCGCCGCCCTGGGCCGGGGCCATCAGGGTGCCGATCGGCCCCTCGAGCCGGCTCACCACCGGCGGCGTGAAGATCGGCCCGAGCTTGAAGAAGGAAGCGTGCTCGACCGCTTCGGCCCGCAGCTCCGGCGTGAAGTCGATCAGGTCGTCCAGCGTGACGCCCTGCCGGCCGTAACCCGGCGGCCGGGTCGGAAAGGGCTGCGTGGGGGAGTACCACTCGCCGGGAACGTCCCCCGCCTCGACCGGCCGCTCCTCGATCGGCCAGATCGGCTCGCCGGTCTCCCGGTTGAAGACGTACAGGAACGCCTGCTTGGTGGGCTGGGCCACCGCCTTCACCACCTCGCCGTCGATCGTCAGGTCGAGCAGGATCGGCGCGCAGGGGATGTCGTGATCCCAGATGCCGTGGTGCACGAGCTGGAAGTGCCACCGCCGCTCGCCGGTGTAGAGGTCCACCGCCACCAGGCTCTCGGCGAACAGGTTGTCGCCCGGCCGGTAGCCGCCGTAGTAGTCGCCGGTGGCCGCCTCCACCGGCAGATAGACCATGCCGAGCTCCACGTCCACCGAGATCTGGCCCCACACCCCGGTGTTGCCGGTGTAGACGGCCGAGTCGCCCAGCCACGTCCCGCGGCCGAACTGCCCCGGGCGGGGGATGGTGTGGAAGATCCAGAGCCGCTCGCCGGTGCGGGCGTCGTAGCCCCGGACGTAGCCCTTCACGTTGGCGCGGCTGCGCGGGTTGCCGCCGGTCCGGTGGGCGGCGCCGACGATGATGACGTCCCCGGCCACGATAGGCGTCGCGTGCAGGCCGATCTCGCCGGTGACCGGATCGATGGGCTGGTCGGCCTCCTGCTTCAGATCGACCATGCCGTCGGTCCCGAACTCCGGCACCGGCCGGCCCGTCGCGGCGTCCAGGGCAATCAACCGGTAGCCCGGGGTCACGTAGACGACCCGGGGCGGCTCGCCGTCGCCCTCCCAGTAGGCCAGCCCCCGGCCGGACAACTGTCGCGGCGCCGCGGCGCCGCGCGCCCCCTCGTCGAGGCTGTACATCCAGCGCATCTCGCCAGTGGCTGCGTCCAGGGCGACCACCGCCTTGCGCGATCCGGCGGTCGTGTACATCACGCCGTCGATCACCAGCGGCGTCGACTGGAAGCGGTACTCCGGCACCGGACCGAGATTGTCGGTCTTGAAGCGCCACACCACCTCGAGATCCCCGAAGTTGCCGGCGTCGATCTGCTCGAGCGGCGCGTAGCGGGTATGGCCGAGATCGCCGCCGTAGGTGCGCCACTCCCCGCCGGCCGCGCCGGTCTGCGCCGCCGCCGTGGCCGCCACCGCGAGACAGATCGCCAGCGGACCGAGAATCTGGATGCTCTTGGACATGGCGCCAGTATACGCGGGGATGTCGCCCTCCGGATGCACTACGCACTCTGGCTGAAACAGCACCCCGCAGACGGCGTGCATCGGGCGGAGACAATCACACCCGACAGGGTCATGGCGTCCCCGAGGCCTGATGTGCGGGACGCCGCCCGTATCCCGCCACCCCGGGGGAATACGAGCTGCCTCCGGAGCTCCGCGTCCGCCCGGAGAGTGCAGCGGCGACAGGAACCCGGATCAGTCCGCGGCCCGCATCAGCGCCCGGTCGAGCGCCCGCCGCGTGAAGACGCGGATCATGGCCCGACGGTAGTCGGCGCTGGCGTGGATGTCGTCGTTGAGGTCGTCGATCCCGTCACCGGCTACCGCGGCTGCTGCCGCGACGGCGCCGGAAGAGACCGGCTGCTCCGCAAGCGCCGCCTCGACGCTCGCCAGCCGGGATGGCGACGAAGAAGCGCCGGTCAGGCCCACGCGGGCGGACGCAATCGCCCCGTCGCGCACGTCGAGGGCCGCCGCCACGCCGACGATGGCGAAGCGCGACGCGCGCTGGTGCAGCTTGGCGTAGGCTGCCGCCCGCACAGGCGCGAACGTCACCTTCGCCAGAATCTCGTCCGCCGCCAGGTCGACGGTCAGCATGCCCTGGAAGAAGTCCCGCGCCTTGACGGTGCGCCAGCCGCCCGGCCCCTTGAGGTGGAGCTCCGCATCCAGCGCCAGCATCACGGCCGGGTAGTCGGCGGCCGGGTCGGCATGCGCAAGGCTCCCGCCGAGGGTCCCGCGGTTGCGGACCTGCTGGTCGCCGATCGTCGCGGCGGCCTCCGCCGCCATCGGACACCGATCCCGCAGCAGCGTCGAGGTCGCCACGTCGTGGTGCGTGGCCCCCGCGCCGATCTCGATCACGCCGGCGGCCTCGCGGATACCGGCGAAATCGGGGATGTGCGCGATGTCGATCAGCACCGTCGGCTCGCTCAGGCGCAGCTTCATCAGCGGAACCAGGCTGTGTCCCCCCGCGATCAGCTTGCCGGCGCCCCCCGCGGCAGCCAGCTTCGCGAGCGCGTCGTCGAGGGAGGTGGCGCGTTCGTACTCGAAAGCGGTCGGGATCATGCGTGGGCGCTCCTGGCCGGCCGGCCGTGAACGATGCGCCAGAGCTTCTCGGGCCGCAGCATCATGTCGAGGTGCCGCACGCCGCAGCCGCTCAGGGCATCCACCGCGGCGTTGACGATGCAGGGCGTCGAGCCGATGGTCCCGGCCTCGCCGACCCCTTTGGCGCCAAGCGGGTTGATCGGCGTCGGGGTGACGGTCTTGTCCAGCTCAAAGCGGGGGAAATCGCTCGCGCGCGGCAGCGCGTAGTCCATGAACGAGGCGGTCAGCGGCTGTCCGTCGGCCCCGTAGGCGACTTCCTCGATCATCGCCTGCCCGATGCCCTGCGCCAGTCCCCCGTGGATCTGCCCCTCGACGATGAGCGGGTTGATGAGGTGCCCGGCGTCGTCAACCGCCACCATCTTCAGCAGCCGCGGCTCGCCGGTCTCCCGGTCGACCTCCAGCATCGCGATGTGGCAGCCGAACGGGTAGGTGTTGTTCGACGGCTCGAAGAACGCCTCGTCGCTCAGTCCGGGGGTCAGCCCCTCGGGCAGCCTGACCGGCCGATAGGCGTAGGCCGCGACCTCGGCGAACGGCTTGGCCGACGCCGGCGCGCCCTTGACCGCGATGGTCCCGTTCTCGAAGACCAGATCGCTCTCGTGCGCCTCGAGCAGGGCCGCGGCGAACTTCGCCATCTTGGCCTTCACCTTGCCGCCCGCGTCGTGCAGCGCCGCCCCCCCGACCGCCTGCGAGCGGCTGCCGAAGGTGCCGATGCCCTGCTTGACCACCGCGGTATCCCCGTGGTGGATCGTCACGTGGTCGAGGGGCACGCCGAACTGGTCGGCCAGCATCTGGGCGAAGGTGGTCTCGTTGCCCTGCCCGTGCGGCGACGTGCCGGTCGTCGCGCTGATTCGCCCGTCCCGCTCGACGGTGACCTGCGAGTGCTCCCAGCCGCCGGGCGGCAAGGTGGAGGACGGACCCATGCCGCAGATTTCGACGTACATCGACAGGCCGAGGCCGACGAGCCGGCCGTCGGCCCGGGCCGCGTCGCGCTCCTGCCGGAGCCGCTGCCAGCCGGCGACGGTCAGCGCGTGGTCGAGCGCCTTCTCGTAGTCGCCCGAGTCGTAGACCGCCCCCGTCTGGGTCTTGTAGGGGAACTGATCCGGCTGGATGAAGTTCTTCCGACGCAGCTCCGCCGGATCCATCTCCAGCTCGCGGGCCAGCATGTCCATCGCCCGCTCGACGAAGTAGGCCGCCTCGGGACGCCCCGCGCCGCGATAGGCGTCGGTCGGCGTCTTGTTGGTGAACACCTCGGTCAGCGTCGCGCGGATGGCCGGAATCGCGTAGGTCGCGTTGGCCATCGTCATGCTGTTGGTCGGCACCCCGGCCGTGAGCAGCATGTTGTAGGCGCCGATGTCGGCGATGATCCGCATCCGCAGGCCGAGCACCTTGCCGTCCCGCGCCGCCGCCAGCTCGACGTAGGCGATCAGGTCGCGCCCGTGCACGGTGGCGAGGAACGCCTCGGACCGGTCCTCGATCCACTTGATCGGCAGCCCGAGCCGCTTCGACAGCGCCGCCGCCACGTACTCCTCGCCGTAGATGTTGATCTTCGCCCCGAAGCCGCCGCCCACCTCCGGCGCGATGGCCCGCACCCGGTCCTCGCCCAGATCGAGCATCCGCGCCACGAAGGTGCGCAGGATGTGGGGATTCTGGCTCGACGACCAGATGGTCAGCGCCTCGCGGCCCGGCTCGTAGTGCGCCACCACGCCGCGCGCCTCGATGGAGCTCGGCGCCAGCCGCTGGTTCACCATGCGCTGGGCGATCACCGCGTCCGCCGCCGCGAACGCCGCGTCGACGGCGGTGTCGTCCAGCGCCCCCTTGCGGCCGACCCCGGTGCCGCTGGGCAGCGGGCCGAGGGCGACGTTGTTCGGGAAGTCGGCGTGCAGCACCGCCGACTCGCCGCCCATCGCCTTCTCGGGATCGACCACCGCCGGCAGCGGCTCGTAGTCGACCACGATGGCGTCGGCGGCGTCGCGTGCCGCGTAGCGGTCGCGGGCGACCACCACGGCGACCGGGTCGCCGACGAAGCGGACCGTGTCGACCGCCACCGCCCGATGCTCCGGCGAGGGGAACGGCGTGCCGATGGGCATCGGCGCCAGGAACTCGGCGATCCGCGCGCCGGTGAAGACCACCTCCACCCCGTCCATCGCCTCGGCCGCGCTGGTGTCCACGGAACGAATCCGGCCGTGCGCGATGTCGCTGCGCTTGAACGCGAGATGCTGCATGCCGGCGATCTTCACGTCGTCGACGTAGGTCCCGCGCCCCTGGATCAGGCGCGGGTCCTCGCGCCGCTTGACGCGCTGGCCGACGAGCTTGGGCAGAACGGGTGTCGCGGCCATGGGCTAACTCCGGTCGACGGCGGGCGCACGGGTGTTCAACGGGGCGCGGGGCATCCGGTCCTCCCGATGGCTGGCGAACAGACTGGCGCTGCTAGCGTGCTAGCGTAATCGGCATGGCCCCGGTGCGACAAGCGATCCGAGAGCCCGGCGATGACCTCCTCGCGTGCATGCCGCGCAGGGCTGCAGCCCGAGACGCGCGCTCTCTCGATTCCCGCAACCGGGCGTCCTCTCAGGGCCAGAGATCGCCGAGGCTGAAGGTGACGGCATCGAAGGGGCGGATGCATACCGGATCGTCGTCCTTCGCACTCGCAATCAGCACCCACTGTCCTTCGCGCAACTCGAACGCCTCCAGAGTGCGGTCCGCCGGGTCCACGAGCCACACGTGCCCGACCCCTTCGCGGGCGTAGACCGGCCGCTTGCCGTGCAGGTCGAGCTTGCGCGTCGAGGCCGAGAGCACCTCGCACACCCAGTCCGGCGGGAGGGTGAAGTACGCCGTATCGGGCAAGTCCGCCATCCGTTCCCGGCGCCACCCCGCCAGGTCCGGCACAAGGATGTCCTCGCCGAGATGCAACTCCGGCTCGTCGATGATCCACCATCCGCCCGGACCGCCGCGGCCCCTGTCGAAAGGCCCTCCGAGGTCGATGCCCAGTCGTGAGCATGCCACTGCATGCGGCGGCGCCGAGCGCGGCTGGGTGTAGAGCGTTCCGTCAACGATCTCCGCGACCCGGTGCGGCGGGGCGTCGAGCACGTCCTGGTAGGTCGCCCGGAGGCGCGCGTCCGGTCCTCCGCGCTGCGCCGCCGTGCCGGTGGCGCTCATCGCCCTCCCCCACGTTGCGGCAAGTCAAGGACCACGGAGACAGAATAGCACTCTGTCGGCCGAGCCGGGACGAGCCGGGGACAGGCGCATGCCGCTTCGTCGGTCAGGCCCGAGCGTCAATCGGACCGCTTGCGAAGAAGCGCTTCCGCCCCCATGCAACTATGCGCTCGACGCGGAGTACTGGAGAGCGTCAATCGGACCGCTTGCGAAGAAGTGCTTGCAGTTCGGCCACCCGCGTCTCGGCGGCCGCGGCGCGCGTCTCGGCGGCCGCGGCCCGCGTTTCGGCGGCCAGCCGGGCAGCAGCTTCCGTCTCGCGGTCCCGGGCCGCAGCCGCCGCGCGCGCTTCGGCCCGTACGCGATCCTCGGCCTCCTCGCCGTGACTGCGCAGCTCGGCGCCGGTCGCCGGGTCGCGGAAGCGCATCTCCCGCCCCGGCGCCGCCCGCAACTCCAGGCCCAGCGTGTCGCTGCGCAGCGTCAGCGTTCCGTCCAGCGCTGTCGCCGCCGGTTGACGCACGTAACCCGCCCGCGTCAGCCGATCCCCCCGCAGACGCGCCGGCAGATGTGCTCCCAACGGGTCGTACTGCCAGTACTCCAGCACCCCGAGACGCGCATACAGCGACCGTTTCCGCCCCAGATCCTCCCGCCAGGTGCTCGGCGACGCCACCTCCAGCACGAACGACGGCGCGCGC
Source organism: Vicinamibacterales bacterium (assembly GCA_965204175.1). Lineage (GTDB taxonomy): Bacteria > Acidobacteriota > Vicinamibacteria > Vicinamibacterales > UBA8438 > WTFV01. Next base: position 6,380,284 of record OZ241978.1, on the reverse strand, counting down.
CCCTCCTCCCACAGCTTGTAGTTGAGCCGCTCGCGCTTCTCCACCCCGAACACCACGAACACGTCCGGGGCCACCGACACCCGCGGATTCCCTTCCTCGTAGTAGATCAAAAGGTCCCCGGACACGTAAACGTCGGGGCGATCCCTGTAGTGGCGGATCAGCGCGCCGATCCCGTACATGATGGCGCTGCGCTGGGCGTCGTTCTCCGCCATCGGCTTGCCGTCCGAGCTCGGGTAGTGGATCGGCACGGCGGCGGCAGGTGCAGGTCGGATCATCGCGGGATCCCTCCAGGCGGCGCGAAGGCGCGCACGACTCCTCCAAGCTACCACACGGCGCCACGCCGCTTTCCGGTCAGGATGTACGCGGAGAAGAGAAGCACGTATCGTGCCAACCTGTTGGGCGACGTCACGGACGGTCCGCGACGCCGGCGGCCGTGCCGGTCACGGAGATCAGCCAGTCCCGCTCGACGCGGCGGACGACCGCATCCACGCCGTAGACCTCGACCAGACGGGCCGGCGTCAACGTCGCTTCGGGTGGGCCGTCCGCCACGATCCGGCCGTCCGCCATCCACAGCAGCCGGTCGGCGATCCGTGCCGCCAGCGCCGCGTCGTGCATCACCACCAGGACGCCGCGACCGGCATCGGCACCGGTACGCAGCAACTGCATCACCTGGTGCTGGTGCAGCGGATCGAGGGCCGCGGTCGGCTCGTCCGCGAGCAGGAACGGCGCGTCGGCGGCCAACGCCCGCGCCACGTGCACGCGCGCCAGCTCACCCCCGGACAGGGTCGTGCAGGATCGCTCGACGAACGGCTCCAGATCGCACGCCCGCACGGCACGCGCGGTCGCTTCCTCGTCGGCGGCGCCCAATCGGTCCGGCGTGGCGCCGTAGGCGAAACGGCCCAGGGCAACGACGTCGCGCACCCGCACCGGCCACGCCAGCGGACGCACCTGCGGCAGGTAGGCGATGCACCGCGCCCGCGCGGGCGGCGACATGCGGGCCGGGTCGTCCTCCCCGACACGGACCTCGCCAGCGGCCCGCGGGGTCAATCCCAACACGGCGCGCAGCACCGTCGTCTTGCCCGCGCCGTTGGCCCCCAGCAACGCCACCAGCTCGCCCGCGCGAAGGCGCCAGGACGCATCGCGCACCACCTGGCGGCCGCCCAGGCTCACGCACAGCCCGTCGACCGCCAGCTCAGCCATTCCCCAGCCGTCTGCCCGCGGCGATCCAGATGAAGACCGGCGCCCCGATGAGCGCCGCGACCACGCCGAGCCGGAGCTCGGCGGCAGTCGGAGCCAACCGCACCCCGATGTCCGCCAGCACCAGGATCACACCGGCCAGCAGCGCCGCCGGCACCAGGGTCCGGGCGGGATCGTGATCCACCAGTCGGCGCACCAGGTGGGGCGCGACGATGCCGACGAAGCCGATCGCCCCGGCGATGGAGACCGCGGCTCCGGTCGCCAGCCCCGCGCCGACCACCACCAGCCGCCGCGCGCGCCGGAGATCGACGCCGACGCCGGCCGCCGCCTCCTCGCCCAGCGTCAGCGCCGAGAGGTCGCGCCGCGCCGCCAGCAGCAGGGCGAACCCGGCCGCCAGGAAAGGCGCCGCCAGCACCAGGTCGTCGGCGCTCCGGTTGGCGACGCTCCCCAGGGTCCAGTTGAGCATGTCGGCCAGCGAGAACGGATTCGGCGCCAGGTTCATCAGCAGCGCCATCAGCGCGCCGGCAAAGCTGGACAGGCCGATGCCCACGAGAATCAGCGTCAGCACCGACCCGACGCGGACCGCGGCGACGGTCAGCAGCCCGGTGGCGGCCAGCGCGCCGGCGATCGCGGCGACCGGCAGCGCGAACGCACCCACCTCGATCAGCCCGTAGTAGATCACGAACGTGGCGGCGAGCGTCGCGCTGGCCGAGACGCCGAGCACCCCCGGCTCGGCCAGCGGGTTGCGCAGCAGGCCCTGCAGGGCTGCACCCGAGACCCCGAGTGCGGCCCCGGTCACGAACGCCGCCAGCGCGCGCGGCAGGCGTATCTCCCACACCACGATCACGTCGCCCGGGGAGGCCGCTCCGACCAGCGCCGCCAGGACCCGGCCGACCCCGAGGGGCGTCGAGCCGAGCAGGCAGGCGGCCGCGGCCGCGGCCAGCCCCGCCGCCGCCAGCATCCCGATCAGTACACGGTCGTTTCGCACGGGGCTCCTTGCGCGACGGCTCAGCCGCCGAAGGTGAACCTGCCTCCCGCGCCGACCGCCCGGGGCAGGCCGCGATAGCCCAGCGCGCTGTCGTACGCGGCAGCGGCGGCACTCGAGGCGAACAGGAACAGGAAGTAGCGCGAGAACGTGTTGCGGAAAGCAGGACGCGCGAACGGCGGGGCGCAATCGGCCACGGTTCCTCCTTTGCTTCCCCATCGGAAGCGGGGTGAGGCGTGGCCAAGCCGGTCTCCTGGCTTGCAGGGTCGCGCCTACTCTCCGCGCCTTCCCGTCCTCAACGGACAGTGGCTGTCGTGCGGATTTCGTACCTGCTCACAGTTGCGAGGGCAGCGTCGGCATCGCACCGACTTCCCGAGCACCTGGCCACGGACGTGAAGTGCGGATCATAGCAGACCGTCGACGAGTGCCCGTCCAGAAATGCGCGAGGTGAAGCCCCCTGCAAGGAACAGGGGACCGGCTCACAGCCGGGTCCGGAGTTCCGAATCAGAAGGAGGGTCCGCTCCCGCTCTCCGCCGCGCCCGCTGCCAGCGCCTCGACCGCGTCGGCGAGGAACCAGGCGCCGCAGGAGGTCGTTGCGCCGTCGACCGACAGCGCGGGTCCCGCCTGCACCCGGCGCACCGTGACCGGGTGCCGGAACGGCGTCCACGGCATGTTGTGACCCGCGTTCTCGAACCTGGGCACGGCGTAGACGTCGGGCGCATCGTACGCCAGCCGCTCGAGCGGGATCGAGCGCCAGCCGACCTCGTTGCTGAAGTTGCCCAGCCCGGCGGCGGCGATCAGGTGATCCACGAACGTTCCGGAACCGGCGGCAACACCGGAGGGCGCGAGGTACAGCGTGTCGGCATCCGGAGCCGCGGCCCGCGCACGCGCGAGCCGGGCGTCCATCTCGGCGATCAACGCCTCGCCGCGGTCGGGCACGTCCAACACCGCCGCGGCCTGCCGGATCCGGTCCCGGACGGCTTCGATGTCCGGTGCGAAGTCGATCTGGAGGACAGGCACGCCGGCGCGCTCGAAGAACGCCGGCGCGCGGGGCCCGCCGCCGTAGTTGCGGACCACCAGATCCGGCCGTAGCGCCAGGACGTCCTCGGAGCGCGGGCGGACCGACGGCAGTCCCGCAGCCTCGGCACGGAGGTAGGAGAAATCCTTGCCGGCGTCGGGCGAAAGCGCCAGGATGCGCTCGCGATCGGCAAGGCCGAGAACGAACTGATCGGCGCAGTAGTCCAGACTGACGATCCGGCTGGCGGGTCCCTCCGGCCGGGCCTGCGGCGGTGCGGTCCCGCAGGCCGCGACGAGGCCGGCCGCCAGCAGCGCCGGTAGCTGGACATGTGCCAAGGCACGGAAAACGCGGCGAAGCAGCACGTGGACTCTCCTCTTCTCGGCCGTGTCAGGCCGGCGGACGGTCCTCGAACCGACACTATGGAACGCGCACCGTAGCGGGCGCTTCGGTGAACTCAACGAGATCGACCCACGAGTAGTATTATGCGGACAGTAGGCCAAGAGCCGTGATCAACGTCCGTTGGTCGGCTTCCTCGCGTCGATCATCGAGCCGCGGCCCACAGGCCGTGAAAGGACACGTGATTCCTCAAGCGTCATCAATCCTGCCTCCAAGCGCGGCCCGACTCCCAAGGGCCGTCACCGTGCAATTCCGACACGAAGGAGGAACACCATGACCGCGCCGACAACCGATCCGCTGGACGTCGAGATCGCAGCGTACGACAGCATGCGGACGGAGTTGGAAACCGATCACATGGGCAAGTGGGTCGTGATCCATGGCGGCCAAGCGGTGGGTTTTTTCGACACGTTCGAGGAGGCAGACCGCACGAGTTCAGAGCAGTTCAGGGAAGCGCCGTGTCTGATCCGCAAGATCGGGGCCAGCCCGCGTACCCTGCCCAGTTCGTTGTGGCCCCAGCCCCATGTCACCTGAGCTGGGGTTTCCGGGGAACCCCGGTCGACTTGTCCGAGACGGGCTCCTCCTTGAAGTCCACATCGGACACACGCGGCAACTCGGAGCTCCCGTCCCGCACCTGCATCCGCAACAGGCCCTGATCGACACCGGCGCCAGGGACTGCTATGTCGACATCGGTCTCGCCGAGGAACTGCGGTTGAAGAAGGTCGACAGGGAGGCGGTCACCGGCGTGACAGGTGAGCGGCTGATCGTAAACATCTATTCTGCCCGCATTCGCATCGAAGCGCTCGACATCACGTTGCTGGATCCGTGCCCGAGCTACCCCATCAGGAGAATGCGCGGCCCGTTCGGCGTCATTCTCGGACGGAGCTTTCTGCAGCACGTCAAGCTGTCGTACGACGGATCAACCGGGAGCGTCCAGCTCGCTCCGCCCCGCCCGGGAACCGGCTGGCTGAGGCGTTATCTCCCGGGCAGGCCATAGACACTCGGCGGCTTCCTCCGGGGCCGGCCCCCGCCGGCCCCGGAGGAAGAACCTCACATCCCCGACACGCGCCCGGCGATGCGGTAGCAGTGGAAGATGATGTGCCACCCCAGGACAATGGCAGCAAGCCAGACCAACCAGTACAGGTCGCTCGGGATCCCGAAGTTGCCGCCGAAGAACGGCGTCGCATGCTGGTTGGCCATCGCCCACAGCAGCGGCAGCGACATGTAGGTGTTGTGCTTGGAGCGCAATCCGGCCAGGGCCGGGTCGGCGGCGTCCGGGGCCTTGCCGGCCTTCACCGCGGCGATGATCCGCTGCTGCGCGGGCCAGATCCGGAACCACACGTTGAACGCCATGATCGTTCCGAACATGGCGCCGGTGTGGATCAGGACCGACCGCGGCGGGAATCCGCCGACCTCCACGAACATCCAGACGACGACGGCCAGCAGCACGAACGAGACGATCGTGGCGGCGCGGACGTTGGACTTGAGCCCGCTGCTCCAGAGCGCGTCGTAGACGAAGACCGCCAGGAAGGTCACGGCTATCATCGCGACGGCGGCCGCCCCCCAGCTTGCATCGGTCTCTATCGCCAGCCCGCCGTGGTAGAAGACGAGCAGCAGCAGCAGGATCCCGGTGATCCAGGTCCAGGCGGCGCCCCACCGGAACCAGAAGAGCGCCCGCGGCATGAGCTCGGGGACCACCTTCTGCTTCGTCGGCCCGTCGAGCTTCGCCGCCAGCGGGGCGTTCACGAAGTTGAAGAAGTAGAGGTGCCCGATCCAGATGATCCCCACGAACACGTGGAGCCATCGAAAGATGAACTGCATGCCTTCCATCATCGTGCTTCCTCCGTTTCTGCGGCGGATGCCGCTGAGCCGATTGTACCGCGCGGTCGACCGAATCACGGTCCGAATGATCGCCCGCTCACGCTGCCGCGCCCGGTGGAGCGCCTGACCAGGCCCGGTTGGGGGCAATCGGAGCCGCGGGCGACGATTGTCGGGGCTACGCCGTCCAGGCGAGGAGGAACGCGGTGCTCGCCGTGGCCAGGATCGCCGCCAGCAACACCGTCGCCAGGGCGCGTCTGTAGTCCTCGGCCGAACCGCCGGGGTGGGCGCCCGGGTCGCCAATCCAGACCTCGGTCACAAGACGGCCGCCCAACCGGATCGGACCCACCAGACGGCGTCGGATCGCACCCGCCAGGGCCGCTTCGCTCCAGCCGGCGTTCGGTCCCGGCACGACGGCGTGCTGCCGCCAGCCCCCGCGCAGGGCCTCCCGGCCGGATGCGCCCGGCATCACGAGCGCAGCACCAGCGATCAGCAGCCAGGTCACGCGCGCCGGCACCAGATTCAGCAGATCGTCGAGACGCGCGCCGCACCAGCCGAAGTCCCGGTACCGCTCGGTCCGGTAGCCCACCATCGAGTCCATGGTGCTGACGATCTTGAAAAGGAGGATCCCGGGGATACCGCCCAGCGCATACCAGAAGACCGGCGAGACCACCCCGTCGACCAGGCTCTCGCCCAGGCTCTCGATGGCGCTCCGCCGGCAGGCGGGACCGTCCATGGTTTCCGTGTCGCGGCCGACGAGGCGGCCGGCCGCGGCCCGTGCGGCAGGGAGATCGCCGGCGGCAACGGCCGCGTCCACGTCTCCCGCATGCACCAGGAGGTCGCCGAGCGCGATGAGGCTGTACAGCAGGAAGAGATGCGCTGCGCCGCCCGCCGCCGGGTGCAGTTGCGCCGCGCCGGCTACGAGGGCCGCCGCGGCGGCGCCCCAGGCCGCGGCCAGCACAACGAAGAGGAGACAGCCCGCGAAGCGGCCGTCGGCCCCGGCCGCGCGCAACCACGTCTCGACCCCTGTCAAGGAGCCGCCAATCAACCGAATGGGGTGCCAGCGATACACGGGATCGCCGACGACGAGATCCAGGAGCACGGCAGCGGCCAGCAGGTCCGCGCGGGGAGCCAAGCCGGTCAGTTCCATTGCGGTCGCCCGGCGGTCACCCCGCTGGAATCTGCCGTCGGGACACGAACGACGGACCGGTCACGCCCACTTCGCCTGCCACCCGGCAGCCACCGCGCGCAGCACCAGCTCCATCGGATCGTCGGGCGCCGCCATGAGCTCCTTGCGGAAATCGGGCCACGCCTCGGGCCGGCCCGCCAGGGCGCATGCCACGCAGGCCGCCTGGCAGCGCAGCGCCTCCTGACACAGCCCGTCCGGAATCGTGCCGCACGCCACCCGGTCGAGGACCGCCGCCAAAGCATAGGCCGCCGCTCCGGCGCCGGGCTCGAAGAAGACTGCCTTCCGGTTCTTGTCGAGCAGCTCGTAGCGCGAGGCCGGCAGCAACTCCCTCAGGCGCTCCATGGCGCGCGCCTCGGTCAGACCGAAACGTCCGAGTGCGTGGAACAGGCCGCGCGTGAAGGACGCCTCCAGGCCGTTCTGCCAGCGCAGGGCCTCGGCGACCGATTCCTTGACCGCCACGGCGATGATCTCGCCGAGCTTCACGTGGGGACTGGTCGACTCCCTCGCGCGGCGGTCCGGCTCGAGCGGTGCCGCCAGACAGAACTGGTCCGTGCCGGTGCCGGTCGCGATCGTGGGGGAATAACGGCTTGGCACGGCCAGATCCGCCAGCGCGGCCGACTTCGCCTCGGTCATCGTCACGACCGCGCGAGCCTGCGCGGCGGGCGTAAGAGGACAGTCGATCAGCAGGATCGTGTTGATGGTGCCGGGCGGCGGCGACACCCGGCGCCAGCCGTCTTCGGTCTCCGTCCAGGCCGCCGGGTCACCGGCCCGGGCGGCGTTGCCGGCAACACCGGCCGTGGTGAAAGCTTCTACCCGCAGATCGTCGAACCTCCCGGTGCGGTGCGCCGCGTACGTCATGTTGGCAGCCGTGCCGAGAACGGCGGTCTCGTCGGGGTCCAGGCCGAGCTCTCCGCACACCCGGTCGTGATAGGCGATCGGCCCGGCGGCAGCGATCACATCGTGTCGCTCGCGGTCCCCCGTCGCCTCGCAGCTCTGGTGGTTCACCAGGAAGCGCAGATCGTCGCGCTGACCGCCGACGTGCGCCGAGTTGCTCAGCACCCGGTGCGGCGCCAGCAGCTCCGCGACGAGATACCGGCCGGCGCGATGCACGGCGAAGCACCGCTGGCGGCACAGCAGCTCGGCCGACGCCGGCGGAAAGGCCGGGGTCATCGACGCGGCGCCGCCGGATCGTCCGATCGCCCCATCCGCTCTGACGCGTGCTGAATCGCGTTGACGATGTGCTGGTAACCGGTGCAACGGCAGAGGTTCCCGTCGAGGCCGTCCCGAATCTCCTGCTCCGTCGGAGCCGGGTTGTCCTCCAACAGGTTGACGGCCGACAGGATCATGCCGGGCGTGCAGTAGCCGCATTGCAGGCCGTGCTCTTCCCAGAAGCCCTCCTGCAACGGATGCAGGCGGCCACCGTCGGCCAGCCCCTCGATGGTCGTCACCTCCGCACCGTCGGCCTGGACGGCGAAGATCGTGCACGACTTCGCGCTCCGCCCGTCGACCAGCACCGTGCAGGCGCCGCACTGGCTCGTGTCGCAGCCGACGTGCGCGCCGGTCAGGTTCAGGTGTTCCCTCAGGAAGTGGACCAGCAGCAGGCGCGGCTCCACGTCGGCGGTGCGCCGCCTGCCGTTGACGGTGATCGAGACTCGGGCCATCCGGCACCTCCGAAGCAAGCTGATAGCGTAACACTGGACTACCACTGAACGCAGACCGGACTTCTGGCACGACGTAGACGCCGTTCTGCTCGTCTTCCGTGGTCCGTTGAGCTGAGCCGTCAACGAAAAGGCCCGGCATTTCTGCCGGGCCTCGAAGATCCGCCGCGCTCCGCGCTCTGCTAGCTGATCGCCAGCAGGTCCAGCGGGCCGGTGCTGTCGGCGATCCGGTCAACCGGCACGCCCATCTTGTCGAGGATGGTCAGGTGCAGGTTGGTCGCCGGCGTCCTCTCCCTGGTGACGAGGTGACGCGCGCCCGGCTTGAGCTGACCCGAGCCGCCGCCGACGAGGACCAGCGGCAGGCCCTTGTTGTCGTGCAGGTTGCTGTCCGACATGCCGGCGCCGTAGAGCAGCATCATGTGGTCGAGCAGGTTGCCGTCGCCGTCCGGCGTCGCCCGCGCCTTCTCCAGGAAATAGCCGAAGAGCGAGATGTGGAACTCGTTGATCTTCGCGATCTTCTCGTAGAGCGTCGGGTCGTCGCGGTGATGGGACGTCGGGTGGTGCGAGTCGGGCACCCCGATCTCCGGGTACGTCCGGCCGCTGATCTCGCGCGCCATCATGTAGGTGCTCACGCGGGTCAGGTCGGTCTGGTACGCCAGCAGCATCAGGTCGAACATCAGCTTGGCGTGCTCCTCGTAGGTCGCCGGGATCCCGGCCGGCTGGTCGACCTCGGGCAGCTCGCGGTCGCTCTGCTCCTCCGCCCTCTGGATGCGCCGCTCGATGTCGCGCACCGCCTCCAGGTACTCGGTGACGCGCACGCGGTCGTTGGGACCGAGCCCGCGCTGCAGGGCGTCGATCTTCTCCGTGACGGAGTCGAGGATGCTCCGGTCCTTGCGGATGCGGGCCAGCCGCGCGGCCGAATCCGTCGAGCCGGCGTCGCCGAAGAGCCGCTCGAAGACCGCGCGCGGGTTGTTCTCGCCCGACAGCGGCGTCGTGTCGCTGCGCCACGCGATGGTGTTCGTGTAGGTGCAACTGAAGCCTACGTCGCACGACCCGGAGACGTCGCGGCTGTCGAGCGCGATCTCCAGGGAGGCGAGCTGCGTGTGCTGCTCGAAGCTGCGCGCGATGAGCTGATCGACCGAGACCCCCGCCCGCAGGTTCGACTCGGTCCGCGCCGGCGTCACGCCGGTCAGGAACCGCGTGGCCGCGCTCGCGTGCACGCCGGCGTTGCTCGCCACGCCGTTCAGGCCGGTCAGGACGTGCATCTGGTCCTTGAAGGCCTCGATCGGCTTGAGGATGCGGGTGGTCTCGAAGCCCAGGCCCTCGGCCGCCGGCGTGAAGTGCTTCATCGCCATGCCGTTCGGCACGTAGACCACACCGAAGCGCCGGACCGGGTGGGCCGCCGTGTTGCGGATGGCGGCGAACGCGGGCGCCATGCTGTCGAGGAACGGCAGCGCGAGCGAGGCGCCGATGCCGCGCAGCACGGTGCGCCGGGGAATGGCCTTCTGGGTGACGATCATGAGTCTGACCTCCGCATCTGGAACGGGGTGCTGTTGACGATGCCGAGAATGATAGACGACCAGCGATAGTCGTCGCCAGCCGCATTTCGCACGATCCGGCGCACGGTCGGGGCGTCGTAGTGCTCCAGCCCGCGCCCGAGCGCGTACATCAGCAGCTTCTCGGTCACGGTGCCTACGATTTCGTCCGGACGGTCCAGGAGCAGGTCGCTGAGCCCGGCCCGGCCGTCGAAGCGCTCGCCGCCCGGCAGCACGCCGGAGGCGTCGACGGGAGTGCCCCCCTCGTTGACGTCGCGCCACCCGCCGATGGCGTCGTAGTTCTGCAGCGCGAACCCGATCGGATCCATCGGGGCGTGGCAGACCGAGCAGGCGGGGTTCTCCCGGTGCTGGGCCATCGCCTCGCGCATCGACACCGGCTCGCCGTCCTCGTTCTGCTCCTCGAGCGCCGGGATGTCCGGCGGCGGCTCGGGCGGCGGCGCCCCGAGCAGGTTCTCGAGCACCCACTTGCCGCGCAGCACCGGCGAGGTGCGGTTCGGATACGACGTGACGGTCATCACGCTGCCGTGGCCCAGGAGGCCGCCCCGCCGGACGCCGTCGAGCTCCACCCGCCGGAACCGGTTCCCGTAGATGTTCGGGATGCCGTAGTGCTCGGCCAGCCGCTGGTTGACGTAGGTGTAGTCGGCGGACAACAGCTCGAGCACGCTGGCGTCGGCCCGCAACTGGTTGCCGATGAACAGCTCCGTCTCGCGCGTGAACGCCTCGCGCAGGTTCTCGTCGAACTCCGGGAAGATGTTCGGGTCGGGGTAGACGCCGCCCATGTTGCGCAGGTAGAGCCACTGCCCGGCGAAGTTGTCGACCATCGCCTGCGAGCGCGGGTCGGCCATCATGCGCCGCACCTGCGCGTCGAGCACTGCGGGGTCGCTCAGCGTGCCGTTCTCGGCCGCCGCGAGCAGCTCGTCATCGGGAATGCTGCTCCAGAGGAAGAACGACAGGCGCGACGCGAGCTCGACGTCGGAGACCGGATAGGTCGCACCGTCCGCCAGGTCGACCGGGTCGCGTTCAACCCGGTACAGGAAGTCGGGATCGGCCAGCAGCCGTTCGAGCGCGAACTGAATGCCCTTCTCGAAGCCACCGTCGGCCCGGCCCCATTCGTAGAACTCGAGCAGCGTCGACACGTCGGTCTCGTCCACCGGGCGCCGGTACGCGCGGCGGGCGAGGTTTTCCAGAATCTCTCGGGCGCATGTCTGCGCCGCGGCCTCGGTCGCCCCCGGCTCCGGCCTGCACGTGAAGATCCGCCGCCGGCTCGGCGTGTCGCCCGGCCCGTCGACGCGCAACGGTCCGGTAATCTGCACGCTGCTCAGCGCCGGGTTGCCGTCCGGCATCTCGTTGATGGCCAGGGCGAAGCCGGTCTGCCGCGGCTGCAGGACGCCCTCCTCCTCCCACATCTCGCGCGGGAAGGAGACGCCGATGGTGTGCGGTCCCGCCGCGACCGTCGCGGTCACCTCCAGCGGATCGTCGGCGTGCAGCGTGTAGTGCTCCCAGTCGTCGGTCCCGCGGATGTTGCCGGCAAAGCTGATCGGCGCGGGCATGCCGGGCGCCTCCCCGCCGAACGTGAACCGCTCGATGCGCCGTCCGTCCAGCCGGAACTCGATCTGGTGCGCGGCGTCGATGCCCCGGATGTAGCCGACGTAGTTCGTCTGCAGCCGCACCTTGATGCGGTACTCCCCATCCACCGGGAAGTGGTGCCGGATGGCCGCGCCGCCGCGCGACCCGAACGGCAGGTCCTCGCTCTGCTGATCGTTCTGGATCAGGTTCAGGGGCACGTCGTAGGTCGCGATCTCGGCGCCGCCGGTGGGCGCCTCGCCGATCGCCAGGCGGCCGATCTTCTTGGCGGCCGACACGTAGCGCTCGAACAGCGCGGGCGACAGCGACAGCGAGGCGGCGATGTTGTCGAAGCCGTTCCGGTCGGGCGCATCCGGCGGAATCAGCGTCTCGACGTCGATTTCCAGATCGAGCAGGTCGCGGACGACGTTGCGGTACTCCGCCCGGTTGAGGCGGTGGAAGGCCTGCGTGCGGCCGGGATTCGGACGCGCCTCGGCGACGCGGTCCAGCTCGTCCTCGAGCCAGCGGCGGAAGCCGTCGTAGGTCTCCTTGTCGGGACGGGAGCGGGGCTGCGGCGGCATCGCGCCGACGCGCAGCTTGCGGACCACCTTCTCCCAGAGCTCGGGCTCCTCGGCGACGTTGTCGACGTCCGCGGCGTCGAGGGCCAGCCCCACGAGGCGCAACTGCTCGGCCATCATGCCCCTGCCGTTGCCCGCGACGACGCGCTCGTTGTGGCAGGTGACGCAGTACCGGTCGAGAAGCGCCCGCTGCGGGGACACGGCCGCGGCAGCCGGCTCCGCGGCCTGCGCGAACGCCGTCCCGACCGCCGGGAAGGGCAGCGCGAGGGCGAGGGCTACACCCGCGGCGAACCAGCGTCTACACACCAGAAGCCCCTTTCGGTAGATATGCAGAGGTACCGGGACAGCGTAGTTTGACGGCACTTCCGGTGCGTTGTCAATCCTCCGGCGCTGCGGTACCATGGGCTTCCAATCAGGCTGGCCTCCGCACCCGACAGGGTGCGTTCTCGGGGAACTCTCGGCCGGATCAGGCAGGAGACGTGGAGATGAATCCGATGCGCATCGCGACCGGCGGCGGCAGGATCCCGGCGTTGCTTCCCGCGGTCCTCGCGGCGTTTCTCGCCGGCGGACCGGCGGCGACGGCGGCCAACGGGATCGACGCGCCGGCCCTCGTCGAGGCGGTGCGGGCTCAGGACACCGCTTCGGTTCGCGCGCTCCTTGCCGAGGGTGTCGACGTCGACGCCGCGCAACCGGATGGCGCGACCGCCCTGCACTGGGCGGCCTATCGCAACGACCCCGAAACCGCCGCGCTGCTGATCGACGCCGGCGCCGACGTCGACGCCGTCAACGAGCTCGGTGCGACGCCGCTGTGGCTGGCCGCCGACAACGGCAGCGCCGACATGGTGCGGCGACTGCTCGACGCGGGCGCCGACCCGGACATTGCCCTGCTGAACGGTGAAACACCGGTCATGACCGCCTCGCGCACCGGGAACGCGGACGCGGTGCGGCATCTGTTGGCCCGCGGGGCCAACGCCGATGCGAAGGAACGCTCGCGCGGGCAGACCGCGTTGATGTGGGCGGTGTCCCAGGGCCATCACGAAATCATCGACGCGCTGCTGGCGTACGGCGCCGACGTCGACGCCCGCTCCCGCATCAGGCCCCGCATGATGCACGCGGCAGCCACCAACGGCTCGCAGTACGACCAGGGCGTCGTCTGGAACCGGGGCGGGTACACGCCGCTGCTGTTCGCGGCGCGCCACGGCGACGTGGAGGCGGCAAGACGGCTGATCGATGCCGGCGCGGACATCGACGACGCGGCGCCCACCGGCGCAAGCGCGCTGGTGGTGGCGGCGCACGGGGGCCATGCCGCCTTCACCCGGTTCGCGCTCGGGGCCGGCGCGGATCCCAACGACATCGGGGCCGGCTACACGCCGCTGCACGCTGCGATCCTGCGCGGCGACCAGGAGATGGCAACCGCCCTGCTGGCTGCCGGCGCGAATCCGAACACGCGCCTCGAGAGGGGCACCCCGCTTCGCCGCGCCGGCCAGGACTGGGCCATCGCACCGCAGTTCGCCAGCGCCACCCCGTACTGGCTCGCCGCCTACTACCAGGAGGCGGACATCATGCGGGCGCTGGTCGCCTGGGGCGCCGACCCGAGCCTGACCACGCTCGAGCGCTGGGCGTACGTGTTCGAACGGGCCGGGGGCGTCGGACCGCCGCACATCGCGGGCGGCTTCCAGACGCCGCTGCTGGCCGCGGTCAGCGGCGCGAACAACCGCGGGCGGCGCTTCAACAGCTCGTTGCGGAACCCCGACCGCGAGGAGCGCGCGGCGTACGAGGCGGCGAAGGCCGCCATCGAGCACGGGGCCGACGTCAACCGGGCCGACCACGTGAGCACCGCGCCGCTGCACAGCGCCGCGCAGCGCAACTACGCCACGGTGGTGGAGCTGCTCGCCGCGCACGGGGCCGACCTGAACCTGAAGAACGGCCGCGGAACGACCGCGCTGACGCTGGCCGAGCGCGCCGAGGCCCGACGCCTTGAGCGGCCCGACATCACCCGCTATCCGAGCGGCAACTCGGCGCAGGTGCTGCGCGACCTCGGAGCGGGCAAGGAAGCCGAGGAGACGAAGGCCGCCGAGGAGTGGCAGCCGCGGTAGCGCGAGCTGACGGTCGCACGGTGAGTTTCGTCGGCTCGATACTCCTGCGGCGCAGGCTCACCAACTTCAGCGACCCGGAGATCGCTTGGCGCTGGCGTTCGGCCGACGAGACGCTCGACCTCGACGCCCTGCGCGAGATCCACGAGGACCTGAGCATCCTCAACATGAAGGCCACGCCGTTCGATTCCACATGCCCGGAGCAGCCCCCGCGGCGAACACGAACGGGTTCGCCACGGAACTTGACTTGGCAGGCGCCCGGAACCGAGATGGTCGGCCTCACATTCCCCACACGTGGATGTCGGTTGCGCCCGCCGACTCGCGCCGGTGAAACACCTTTTCGTCCCACGCCCGGTCGCTGCGGTCGAAGATGACGAGATGTCCCGCCTCGGCGGCGCAACGGTCCATGTAGGCCGCGGTCTGCTGCAAACCATCGCGGATGGTCCGTTCCAGGCTCTTGTGCATGATCTTGCACTCGACCACGAACTTGCGCGTCCGTCGGCAGTTCACACCCTCTGCGCCTGAACCGGCATCCCGCTGCGGCCAGACGATGAGCAGGTCCGTGCGGCCCCGTCCCAGGCCGTACTCGCGCTCGATGCGACCGCCGCCGTTCACGACGCGCTGCAGGAACGCCTGCAGGAGGAGCTGCGGGCCGGCCTCCCGATAGTCGAAGCGCGCGACCCAGTGCTCGGAATGCTCGCGGAAGAAGGTCTGAAAAGCGGCGAGCAGCTTGACGACGTCCAGGCGGCCGTCGGCGTCGACGTACCACGCCAGTTCCTGGACGAGCCCCTCCTGGGCCGCCGCCGTCAGGTCGCGCGGCACCACCTCCGCGTAGATGGGATTGGCGATGCGCAGCGGCGGGTCGCTGGCGACGAGCCCCAGGTCGCGGACGTACTCGATGTCGCGGGCGGAGAAATCCCGTTCCTCGCCCCCGCTCAGCAGCGGCTCGACCACGCGCCGCACGCGATCCTCCTGCAGCTTGTCCGCCAACTGGTCGAGATGCGTCTCGCGGCGCTGGATGATCCGCTCCTGCGCGTCGCAAACGTCGTCCGCGGTGGTCGGACGGCTGCGGTTGCGCCCGGATTCGTCCCGGAAACAGGTCTCGTCCGCCAGCGCGTTCACCAGCCACGGCTGGCCGCGGGTCCGCTCCCAGATTGTGCCCAGCGCGGCCGGTTCGAACGCTTGCCCCGTCTCTCCGGTGTGCTGCGCGAGCAACGCGGTCACGTCGTCCCGGGAGAAGTCGCCCAGACGCAACGACCGCGCCTTGACGTTGAAGGCGCTGCCGCCGGCAATCACCGCCTTTTCCGTACCGGAACGGATGCGGTAGTCGCGCACGTCCCGCACGCCGCACAGGACGACGCTCTGCGGAAAGCCGGCGGGACGCCGCACGTATCCCGCGCGCAACTGGCGCAGGACCGATAACAGCGTGTCGCCGACGAGGGCATCGATCTCGTCCACCAGCAGCACCAGCGGTTCTCATCGGCCTCGGACCAGCGGGCCAGCGCCTCGCCCAGCGCGCCCGCCGGACCGTGCTTCGCCAGGATGCCGGGCCAGACCCCGTCCAGGAGACCGTCGTCCAACGTCGTTCGAGCCCAGGAAGCGAGTTCGCCGAGAATCGCCCGCATCGCCGTTTCGACGTCCTCGCGCATCGCCTGCGCGGGCTCGACGTTCACGTAGACGCACCGGTAGTCGCCCTCTCCACCGCGGTTGAGCAGGTCGCGCAGGGCCAGCAGGGCGGACGTCTTGCCCGTCTGGCGCGGCGCGTGGAAGACGAAATAGCGCTCGGTCCGAATCAGATCGAGGACGTCGCGCAGATCCAGTCGGTCGAGGGGTGGAATGCAGTAGTGCTTCGCTGCAACGACGGGGCCGGCCGTATTGAAGAAGCGCGGCACCGCGCCAGTATCGCACGCGTCCGGGCCGGGCATCGCTGGAACGGTCGTCGAGGACCTGCTGTCCGGGATTGCTCGGGGCGCCGCGGCCTGACGGAGCTCTGGCGGCTGTCGGACGTTGACCGGACGGACGCACTGCCCCATGTCCCGCCACGGCGTTCCCGATCGGGAAATTTCGAACCCCGGAGAGGCCGCCCGAGGACGAACTTTACTGATCGGGACATTTCAGCTTGTCAAGCCGTTGGCGTCCATCTATGTTTCCTGAACGGGAAAACTGCTTGTGACACCAAGTGAAATCGGCCGGATCGTTCGCGAGACGCGGCGCACCCAGGGTCTGCGGCAGGATCAATTGGCGGGAGCCGCCGGCGTGGGCGTCCGGTTCCTGGTGGAGTTGGAGGCGGGAAAAGCGACCGCCCAGATCGGCAAGGCGCTCGCGGTGCTCGCTGCGCTCGGTTGCAATCTGCGGATCGAGGCGCCGCGGATGGAACCGCCGCCGGGTGCAACCGGCGACGAGCCGCGGCGATGACGCGGGCGCTCGCCGTCTGGTGGGAAGGCGCGGTCGTCGGCACGCTCACCGCCGACCGGACCGGGGCGATGCGCTTCGCCTACGCCGCGGACTGGCTCGCGGACCCGGCCGCACCGGCCCTGTCGGTCTCGCTGCCCAAGCGCCCGGCGCCGTTTCCGCTCCGGCAGTGCCGGCCGTTCTTCGAGGGACTCCTGCCGGAGGGCGCGCAACGCGACGCGGTCGCCTCCGCACTGGGCGTGTCGCGGGCGAACGATTTCAGGCTGCTCGAACGGCTGGGCGGCGAGGTGGCGGGCGCGCTCGCGCTGTGGCCCGCAGGCGAAGCCCCGCCTCGATTCGAACCGGCAGGACCGGCGTCCGTGCTGACCGACGACGAGCTCGCCGCCCTGGTCGCGAGTCTCGATACGCGGCCTCTCCTGGCCGGAACGCGGGGCCTGCGCCTGTCGCTCGCCGGGGCGCAGTCGAAGCTGCCGGTGATCCTCGTCGATGGCCGCATCGGACTGCCGGCGCCCGGCCAGCCGACCACGCACATCCTCAAGCCGCCGATCGCCCGCTTTCCGGCGACGACCGAGAACGAGGCGTTTGCCATGCGCCTTGCAGCCAGACTCGGACTGGACGCGGCGCCCGTCGAACCGTATTCCGCCGCCGGCCGCGCCTGCCTGCTGGTGACCCGTTTCGACCGCCGGCAAGAATCGGACGGCGCGGTCCGACGCCTGCACCAGGAAGACTTCTGCCAGGCGCTCGGCGTCGTCTCCGACCGGAAGTACGCGGCCGACGGCGGCCCCGGCTTCCGGCAGTGCTTCGAGCTCGTACGGCGCGCCTGCTCGCGGCCGGCCGTCGAGGTGCTCAAGCTGCTCGACGCAGCCGTCGTCCAGGTGCTGCTCGGCAACGCCGATGCTCACGGCAAGAACTACAGCCTGCTGCATCGGGACGGGCGCGTCGAGCTGGCGCCGTTGTACGACCTGCTCTCGACGGTGGCGTATCCGGACCTGTCCCCCCGCTTCGCCATGCGGGTCGCGCGGCGGGCCACCCTCCAGGAGTTGCGACGAAGCGACTGGGATCGGTTCGCCGACAGCGCCGGACTCGGCGCGCCTTTCGTCCGGCGGCGGGTTCGAGATCTGGCCGATCTCGCGCTCGTCCGGGCCGCAACGGTCGCCGGCGAGCTGGCCGGCCCCGGATTGGACAAGGACGCGCTGGCCGGATTCGCCGAGCGCGTCACCGCCCGCGCCCGGCGCCTCGCGCTGACGGTCTGACCGGCCCCCAGGGATCTGCGCCGCAAGGGGACAGACCCGGCGAGGGCTGGTTGGGCGGCAAGCGGAGCCGCAGACGACGCTTGGCAGGCTACTCCTGCTCCGCCTCCTCGGCGCGGGCGCCGCTCAGGATGTTCAGCAGGCCGTAGTTCCCTTCGTGGCAGGCGTATTCGAACATCGGCTCGTCGTTCCGCCGCATCGGGACCGCCACGGTGAAGGGCCGCGTGAAGATGGTCGGATCGTCGACCGTGTACTCGTAGAGCAGCGTGTCCTCGTCGATCCGCGTGAAGCGCTCGGTCAGCGTCACGGTCAGGCCCGTGCCGATGGCCTGCATGGCCGACGGGTCGAAGCTGCCGGTGAGCTCGGTCAGGTTGGTGGTTTCGACCACCAGAGTCTCGCCCTCCCAGCGCCCGCGCGAGTCGCCCATCCACTGCCGCACGTTCTCCGGCAGGTGCGGTCGGCCGTCGAGCGGGATGATCCGCGCGTCGTGCACCATCTCGTTGAGGATGACGACGTGGTCCGCCGTCTGGAAGAGCTGCATGTTGTTGTTGTAGCCGCTCGGCATCATCGGCGGGCCGCTGTTGAATCCGAGCAGGCAGCGCTCGGCGAGGCCGCGGTCCTCGGGGTCGTCGGCGCCGGTGCCGGCGCTCCGGACGCGCACGGGACTGGGGATCGGCAGATCCTCAGCGAGCGAGCCGATCTGGCGCAGGCGCTCACCCTCCGCCGTCAGCGCCGGGAGCCGGCCGTCGGGGGGATCGATGATGAGCGACGTCCGGCGATCCTCGATGATGTTCGTGCCGTAGTCGAGCCAGAAGTCGTTGTAGCCGCCCACCCGACGCCCGCGCTCGGCCCCGGTGCCGCCCGCCGGCAGCAGCTCTGTCCGCACCTCGCTCGGCTCGAGCAACGCCGCGCGCCGCGCGTTGGCGGCTGCCTCGGCCGCAGCCGCCTCCTCCTCGCTGAGGAAGGCCCGCTCCTGATCCTCCGGCCGCTGCAGCGGCGTCATCGTGCGGAAGTCCCAGACACCCTGCAGGTCGGGCTGACCGTCGGGCGTGCGGAGCTCCGACTGGCCGGCCGCCGCCGTCGTGAAGACCATCAAGACCACCGCCGTGAACACCGTCGCGCGAAATCCAGTCTGCATCTCCAGATCTCCCGTCTCCCGAATCCCCACAGGGCCGTTCATCGGCCCATCGCTGCCGCCGGTGGTCATGCTACCACCGCGTCGTGAGCCATCGTGTCCCGACGGTAATCCAGCCTCGGAAAGGGGCGTCCACCAAGTCTCGTCGAGCCCAACCGTGGAGAATGTCAGCAGGTCCGCGTCGCGCGTCGATCGACCGACGCCGCGAGCCGCCACCGCCGCGGCGCCGATGACCGCGTAGCGTGCGCCGGCCCGACCGGGTGTCGAGGCGACCCGTTCGATCAGGCTCACCCGATGAGCCGTTCGAGACATGCGCTGGGCTGGCGGGTGGCCTGCCGCCGGCGTTCGAGAAGTCGAATCGCGGACCGCCGGTCGAGTCCGTGCGTGGCTCGGAACGACTCCAGATCCTCGTCCCCCAGGCGGAACGCGAGCTCCAGGCGCTCTGCCGCCGACATGTCCCGAATGGCGGCGACCTCTCCGGAGCGAAGACTGGAAGCGACCGACTTCATCACTCCAGTGTAGCAGTCCGAAGCGTGACCGTCGTTCAGTTCCCCAGTTCGTTCGGGAAGGGACACTCGGTCTGCTGAGCCAGGCGACGCACGTCACGGTAGAAGTCCTCGAACGAGTCCGAACCCTCAATCCACGATTTCAACGCCGCCTGCGCCACGTAGTTGCGAACCCGCACTCGCCCACCCTCTTTCGTGGCCCGGTCGTTCAACCCGAAACCTCGCTTTACGAACTCGGAAGGATCTCCATCCGGTACGTCATCTGCCTGGCACCGGATCGCGGCAGCGAGCCCACGTTTGTCCGTCGCCAGCCAGCACTCCGCGTTTCTATCGGCCACACCGAATACGGTCATATGCCTGCAATCTTCCGGTATCTTCGCAGATTCGCGCGTCTTGACTTCTCGCCAGTCGCTCGTATCGGCATCCGTCAAGACGACGAGGACATCGCACGCCTTCGCAACCTTCAATTCCCACAAGGATTTGCGAATCTCTCGCCTGAAGGAAGCACGCGAACTCCCGCGAAACCTCCCCTCGGCCAATTCCGCCTGGGGACACCAGCGCTCCGCAAGCCCACGAACAATAGCTTCGTCCATTTCACCCTGGACGTAGTATCCGATCTTCATCACAGCATCTCCCGAAAGTGCTGCTCGCCCAATGGGAAGTCCCCGAGCCGCGCCTTGACCGCCTCGATGTCCGGTTGCGTAATAGAGGTGTGCACGTCATCTCGATTGAGCACGAACACGCCGTCCAGGTGTGAATCGAAGAGATCGATGAAATAGGGAGCGTGAGACGTGAAGACGAGTTGCGGTCGGCCGGGAGACTGGTCGACCATCTCGAGAAGCGTCTTCAGAAGGCCGACGTAAATCCCGTTTTCCGGCTCCTCGATCATGTACAACGGAGCCAGACTGTCCGTCGGCTGCATCAGCAGGACGTACGCGATTGCCAGAAAACGCAGGGTTCCGTCCGACGCGCTCACGGCAGGTAACGAGTGACCGTCCGAGTCTTCGAAGAACATGAAAACGTTCCGTTCCGAACCCTGAAAGTTGATGGCGTCGAGACACGGCTCGATCGTCTTGATGACTTCGAGCAGCCTGCGATAGTCCCGCTCCCTGCTGCTCTTGAGCATGAACAGCACCGATGCGAGATTCTTCCCGTCGACGGCAAGAACGGGAGACCCGGGCCTGTATATTGGCGCCCTCATCGAGACAGTTGACAAATCGTAATGGCTCCACCCGGCCAGGTAGCGCTTGAAATGACTGGCCCGCGGATTCGATTCCTCGTCGTAAAGACGCTGCAACATCGTGGCATCGGTCGACGCGCTCGTTTCGCGATAGAGCCCCGGACTCTGCTCCGGGTCGGAATGGCGCGGTCGCGTGAACTCCCGTTCATCGAGAAGCCGAATTCGACCGGCTGTGTTCTCCAGCAGAATCGTCTTCTCCGCGAATGCTCCTCCCGTTACGCTCAGGAGCTCGCGATTCAGCCCGACTCCTGCTTCCATGAATCCGTTCTGCGGAGGCGAAACAGTCAATTCATACTCGAACATCAACTCTTCGCCGAGACAGGGAACATGAACTCTGACGTGAAAGTCTACGGTGGACTTGTCAAGGGCGAAATTGGTCATGCCGAACCGCCCGCCCGCAATCCTCTCCGCGCATCTGTCGAGCGACGCCGTTGCGCTGGCGGACACGAACTGCAGGGCTTGGCAGAGGCTGGTCTTTCCGGAGTTGTTCATGCCGAGCAGCAGATTCATTCCCTCCGGGCGGAATACGCAGTTGATCAGAGATTTGAAGTTATCGACGCGAAACTCCTTCAGCATTCCAGGCTCCTCGACATTCCCTCCGGCGCGCCACGCCGGATGGCAGTATACGCCGACCCGAGCGGCAGGGCTGAAGTGCACGCGCCCTTCCTGCACGCTCCGCGAAGGCGACCCAGGGTTCAAGCGTGCCGGGGCTTTCCGCCGGTGACGGTCGAGGTCGCTTGCGCGCCGAATCGTCAGTCGCGTTCCGAAGCGCGATGCCCGGACTGGAGCAGCCGCGCCTGGTCCCCGAGAATCAGCTGCGCCTGCCGGCCGGCGTCCAGCGCGGCCGACCGGCACCGCATGCCGACCGCGAGTGCGCCGCCCAGCCCCGCCCACAGCAGCACGATTGCCCACTCCTCCGGCCACACGAGCGCCGACGGGCTGCCCGGCAGGTAGAGCACGATGAAGAACAGCGTGGCCGCCACCGCAAGCCAACCCACCAGTCGCGGAGCCGCGACCCGATACGGACGCGGCAGGTCCGGATGACGCTGCCGGATGACGAGGAACGCCACCGCCACAAGCAGGTAGGCGACCACCGTGGCCAGCGAGCCGGCGTCGACCAGCCACACCAGGGCCGGGCGGCCGAAGAACGGAGCGACCGCGGTGATCCCGGTCAGCACGACGACAACCGCCACCGGCGAGCCGTAGCGCGGGTGCAGGCGGGCGAATACGGCCGGCAGCATCCCGCCGCGGGCCATCGCGAACACCAGCCGGGAGGCGCCGAGGAAGAACGCGTTCCAGCTCGTCAGGATGCCGAACGCGCCGCCGACCACGAGCACCCGCCCCGCCCACGGGCTGCCGTAGACGGCGCTCATGGCGTCGGCGGTGGGCAGCGCCCGCCCGGCCAGCGTCGCGGGATCGAGCGACAGGCCGACCGTCCACTGCACGAGACCGTACCATCCGAACGTCATCAGGATGGAGAGCACGATGATGCGGCCGATGGTCCGGAACGGAACGTCGATCTCCTCGGCGAGCTGCGGAATGACGTCGAACCCGACGTAGAGGAACGGCGTCATGATGACGACCCGCAGCACGCCTTCCCAGCTCGTGATCCACGGAACCAGATTGGCGGTGTCGCCGCGCACCGTCCCCGGCAGGAAGAACGCCAGCCCGACCAGCAGCAGGCTGCCGACCGCCAGACGCTGCGCGAAGGCGGCGAAGCGGATGCCGCGGTAGTTGACGACGCCGATGACGAGCGCGCCGGCCACGCCGACGAGCACCCAGCTCGCGTGCACCTCCCAGCCGGCCACGGTATAAAGAGGGCCGGCCTCGAAGCCGGGCGCGAGATAGCTGACGACGGTGGGCAAGGCGACCGCCTCGAAGGCGCAGACCGCCACGTAGGCGAGCACCAGCGTCCAGCCGCAGACGAACGCGCCGGCGGGACCCAGCGCCACGAAGGTGAAGCTGATCTCGCCGCCGGCGCGCGACAGCGCCGACGAAAGCTCGGCGTAGGTGAGCCCCACCAGCCAGACCATCACCGCGCCGGCCCCGAACGCCAGGATCGAGCCGACCGCGCCCGCTCGCACGATCATCTCGCCGGCGAGCACCACCCAGCTCCAGCCGACCATGGCGCCGAAGGCGATGGCCAGCACGTCGCCGCGGCCGAGCAGCTTGCGGAGGTGGATCGGGGGACCGTCCACGGTGCTACCGCTCGTAGACCACCCGCCCGCCGAGCACCGTCAGGCGGCAGATCGCCGGCATGCTCCGCGTATCCGCATCCCACCGCGCGAACCCGACGCGACGGCCCACGCCCCGCTCCCGATTCGTCTCGTCTCGTGCATCACGGCAATATACGATAGCGGGCATGCAGCCAAGCGAGTTTCTCGGCACGGGTCTCGCCGTGGCGACCGCGGCAACGCCGGAGAGGACCGGGCGGGCGAGCGCGCCGTGATCGACGCCTGCGTCGCCTGCGACCGATAGCGCGATGCATCGCCGTTCGAATGCAGCCGGGACTTCGCCGCCGGCTTTCAGGTTCCGATTGGAGGATCCGATGTCCGCTCGACACGCAGGTCGCTTCGCGTTCGTCGCCGGCGCCGGGCTGGCGCTGGCACTGGCCGCCGAGCCCGCCGCCGCGCAGTACGGCGCCGTCGACGGCGAGTGGCGCAGCTACGCCGGCGACAACGGCAGCACCAAGTACTCCCCGCTGGACCAGATCGACGCGAGCAACTTCGAGGATCTGCGTATCATCTGGCGCTGGCAGTCCGTCGACGGCAACGTCGACATCGAGTCGCTGCCCCGGCGCGCGGACGACCGGCCCGTCTCCATCCGCGGCCTGCAGGCGACGCCGCTGATGATCGACGGCGTGCTCTACCTGACCACCGCGCTCTACCAGGCGGCGGCGGTGGATGCCGGCACGGGCGAGACCCTCTGGGTGCACGACCCGCAGGCCTACCAGGGCGGCGACCCGACGCACGCCTACCGCTCGCGCGGCCTCGCCTACTGGAGCGACGGCGGCGACGACGCCCGCATCTTCTGGGGCACGAGCGAGGCGTACCTGATCGCGGTCGACGCCCGCACCGGCGAGCCGGTGCGGGACTTCGGCGACAACGGCCGGGTCGACCTGATGGAGGACATCCCGCGGGCGGAGCGGGGCGCCACCAACTACCAGGGCCGCAACCTGGTCGGCGTGGCCTCGCCGCCGGTCATCACCCGCGACGTGGTGGTCACGCCGACCATCATCTCGGACTTCGTCATCCGCCGGGAGGCGCCGCCGGGCTGGGTGAAGGGGGTCGACGCGCGGACCGGCGACGTGCGCTGGGTGTTCCGCACCATCCCGCAGGCCGACGACTTCGGCGCGGATACCTGGCTGAACGAGTCGTGGCGCTACTCGGGCAACGCCAACATCTGGCCGCCGCTCAGCGCCGACGACGAGCTCGGCTACGTCTATCTGCCGACCGGCACTCCGACCAGCGACTACTACGGCGGCCACCGCCTCGGCGACAACCTCTTCGCCGAGAGCATCGTCGCCGTCGACGCCGAGACCGGGCAGCGGGTCTGGCACTTCCAGGCCGTCCACCACGGCGTCTGGGACTACGACTTCCCCGCCGCGCCCACCCTGATCGACATCGAGGTCGACGGCCGGCCGATCAAGGCGCTGGCGCAGGTCAGCAAGCAGGGCTTCACCTACGTCTTCGACCGCGCCACCGGGGAGCCGGTGTGGCCCATCGAGGAGCGCGCGGTGGAGACCGACACCGACCTCGCGGGCGAGGTGCTGTCGCCGACCCAGCCGTTCCCGACGAAGCCCCCGCCCTTCGAGTACCAGGGCATCGGCATCGAAGACCTCGTCGACTTCACCCCCGAGATCCGGGCGATGGCGGTCGAGGCCGTGCGCAACTTCCGGCTCGGTCCGCTCTTCACGCCGCCCATGCTGAGCGTCGAGGGCGGGCTGCAAGGGACGATCCAGCGCCCGCACATCGCAGGCGGGGCGAGCTGGGGCGGCGCGGCGGCCGACCCCGAGACCGGACTGCTCTACGTGCCCTCGGTGAACAGCTTCTCGGTTATCAAGTACTACACGCCCGATCCCGCCGAGGGCGGCAACCTGCGCTTCACGCAGGCGGACTTCGACAGCGGGACCCAGCCGACCATGCCGCAGGGGCTGCCGCTGCTCAAGCCGCCCTACTCGCGCACGACCGCCATCGACCTGAACGCCGGCGAGCACGCCTGGATGCAGCCCAACGGCGACGGCGATCGCTACCGCGACCACCCCATGCTGCGCGACCTCGACCTGCCGCCGCTCGGCGGCGAGGGACGCGGCGGCCCGGTGCTGACGAAGACGCTGCTCATCAGCGCCCTGTCGGCCGGCGGCTCCGACGGCGGCCCGCGCCTGGTGGCGCGCGACAAGGCGACCGGCGAGATCCTGGGCTCGGTCGATCTGCCGTCCGGGGCCATCGGCACACCGATGACCTACATGCACGAAGGGAAGCAGCACATCGCGCTGACCATCGGCGGGGACGTGCCCGAGCTGATCGCGCTGGCGCTGCCGTGAGCGGTCGCTGTCCGAAGCACCAAGACACCGGGCCTGCGCACGCGTGGGGTATACTTGCGGTATGAAACTGAAGACATCCATCACACTCGATGAAGACGTGATCGCAGCCGTCGAGGCGGCCACCCAACCCGGAGAGAGTCGGTCGCAGGCAATCGAGCGCTTGCTTCGCGAGAGCCTGGCCGCTCGGGCGCGCGCCGAGATCGATGCCCGAGAGCGCAGCATCATCGACGCGCACGCCGATGAGCTCAACCAGGAAGCGATCGACGTGCTCGGCTATCAGGTGGACACATGAAACGCGGCGAGCTCTATCGGGTCGCCAGACATCACGAACGCGACCCGAAACGGTTTCGCGTGTTCGTCTTGGTCAGCCGGCAAGCGCTGATCGACTCTCGATTCTCGACCGTCGTCTGTGCGCCGGTGTACTCGATGCGTCACGGACTGCGGACCCAGGTTGACATCGGACCGGACGAAGGACTTCGACACGACAGCAGCGTGCATTGTGACGAGCTCGTCAGCCTGCGCAAGTCGCAGTTGACGCAGTACGTCGGAAGCCTCGGCGCGGCCAAGCTCATGCTGCTCGACACCGCACTGATGGCCGCACTGGGGATCGATCCGGCAGGGAGGAAAGGACGATGGCTTCTTCACGACGGCGATTCCTGATGCACGCGGCAGCGATGGGCGGCGCCGCATTCGCGCCTCCCGGCCAGGCCCGGGCCGCGGCCGGCAAGGCGGCGTCGCCCCCCACCGGCGCCGTGCCCGAGACGTTCTCTCCCCCGGAGCTCCTGGCCCGGCAGGCGGCCCGCGCCCGCGGAGCCGCGGCCGCGGCAGCAGCCCATCCCGCGCCGCCGGCGTCCACCGCGGCGCAGTCGAGCGGCAGGACGGATTACGCGGCCATGTACCGCGACCGGCGCAACTGGGGCCGCTGGGGCCGGGACGACCAGGTCGGGGCAATCAACCTCATCACCCCCGAGAAGCGCGCGGCAGCGGCCGCACTCGCGCGCACCGGACGAACCGTTTCGCTGAGCCGCGTCTTCGAGCCGCCGCAGCACTTCATTCAGAAGAGCTCGCTCGGCCCCGGCGGCGGCTACGTCATGGACTACCTCGGCTTCATCTACCACGGGTCCACCGTGACGCACGTCGACGCGCTGTGCCACATCTGGGACGACGACGGGATCTGGCAGGGCCGCGACCCGGACGTGGAGATCACCACCCAGGGCGCGCAGTTCGGCGACATCACGCACTGGAGCGGCGGCATCATCACCAAGGGCGTGCTGATCGACGTCCCGCGCCATCGTGGCACCCCGCACGTGAGCATCGACGAGCCGGTGCACGGCGACGAGATCGAAGCGATTGCCCGCGCCCAGGGCGCCACCGTCGAGGCGGGAGACGCGCTGCTGGTCCACAGCGGCTGGGCCGCCTACATGGAGAGCGGCGACGACGGCAGCCGGGGACGACCGGGGCTGCATCCGAGCTGTGCGGAGTTCATCCGCGACCACGACGTGGCCCTGCTCGGCTGGGACCTGATGGACGCGCGACCCGCCGGCGACCTGCCGTGGCCGGTGCACGGCGTGCTGTTCAACTTCGGCGTCGCGCTGCTCGACAACGCGCTGCTCGAGCCGGTGGCCGCGGCATGCGCCGAGGAAGAACGCTGGGAGTTCATGTTCCAGGCGCTGCCCCTGCGGGTGGCGCGGGGCACGGGGAGCCCGGTCAACCCGATCGCGATGTTCTGAGCGGCCGAAATAGCTGTCGATCCGCACCCGCATGGTGCTATCGTTACGGTTTGTCTGAGAAGACTCCATCAGGAGGCGTTGCATGCGGCGGTCGGGCTCGATGATTGCACCGGCGATGGCGATCGGCATGGCGCTGGTACTCGCGTTGCCGGCAGGCGCGGCGGCTCAGTCCTCGGCGGCGGAGAACGCGGAGACCTCGGCGGCGGCACCGGCCGCTGACTGGACGGTTCCCCGCACCCCGTGGGGGGCGCCCGATCTGCAGGGCGTCTGGGACTACCGCACGATGACCCCGCTGCAGCGTCCGCGCGAGCTGGCCGGCAAGGAAACCCTGACCGCCGAGGAGGCGGCCGCGTACGAGCAGCGGGAGAACGAGCGGCTGGACGACTACGACCGCTCCCCGAGCGTGCACGCCAAGTGGTGGCTCGACTACGGGCGCGCGCTGACCGAGGACCGCCGGACGTCGCTGATCGTGGATCCGCCCGACGGCCGGCTTCCCGCGGTGACCGCGGACGCGAGGCAACGCGCCGCAGCGCGCTCCGAGCGGCGCAGGATGTACGGCGGCGACGCGGCGGATTACCGCGGCCTGACCGAGCGCTGCATCACGTTCGGCATGCCGCGGCTTCCGGGCGCCTACAACAACAACTTCCAGATCCTGCAGACGCCGACCCATGCGGCGATCGTCTCGGAGATGATCCACGACGCGCGCATCGTCCCGCTGGACGGCCGCCCGCACCTGCGGACGGAGCTGCGGCAGTGGCACGGCGACTCGCGCGGCTACTACGACGGCGATACGCTGGTCGTGGAGACCGTGAACTTCTCGCCGAAGAGCGCGTTCCGCGGCTCGACCGAGAAGCTGCGGCTCGTGGAGCGGTTCACCCGCGTCGGCCCGGGCACCGCCCACTACGAGGTCACGATGTCGGATCCGGCCACCTGGACGCGCTCGTGGACCGCGCTGGTCCCGATGACGAAGACCGATCCCGACCAGGTGCTGTACGAGTACGCCTGCCACGAGGGCAACCTCGGGCTGCGGAACATCCTGCACAACGCGCGGTACGAGGAAGATCCGGACTACGCGGACAAGCTGCCGGCGCCCGGACAGAACTGACGAAGCGCGGCAGAACAACGGAGCGACCACAACGATGCGCAGCGCAAGATCATCCGTCCTGTTCGGCGTGACACTCGCGGCCGTGCTGGGTCTGGCGGCGACCGCCGGCGCCCAGAACGCGCCGATCAACTTCACCGACCACATCCGCCCGATCATGGAGCGGGCCTGCTGGAACTGCCACGGCGAGGCGGCCCAGCTCTCCGACCTGGATCTGAGCAGCCGCGACGGCGCTCTCGAGGGCGGCACCAAGGGTCCGGCCATCGTGCCGGGACGGGCCGAGGACAGCCTCCTGTTCCGGATGGTGGCGGGCCTCGACCAGCCCTCCATGCCGATGACCGGCGATCCGCTGAGCGACGCGGAGCTTGCCGCGGTCCGCACCTGGATCGACGAGGGGGCCCACTGGGACACCGGCGAGGTGACGGCCGCCGCCGACGCGCTGGCCGCGCTCGAGAACGACGAGTTGCCGCCGGGCGCCCGCGACTACTGGGCGTTCCAACACCCGCGGCAGGCGCCGGTACCGGCCTCGCCGGAGTTCGACCACCCGGTCGACCGCTTCCTCGAGGCCTCGCGCAAGGACGCCGGCCTGACCGCCGCGCCGCGGGCCGACCGCCTGACGCTGCTGCGGCGCGCGTATCTCGATCTGATCGGCCTGCCGCCCACCCCCGAGCAGATCGACGAGTTCCTGGCCGACACCGAGCGCGGGGCCTGGGAGCGGCTGATCGACAAGCTGCTCGATTCGCCCCACTACGGCGAGCGCTGGGGCCGCCACTGGCTGGACGTGGCGCGCTACGCCGACACCGACGGGTTCGAGCAGGACTACGTCCGCCTGAACATGTGGCGCTACCGCGACTACGTCATCGACGCGTTCAACGACGACAAGCCGTACAACCAGTTCCTGCGCGAGCAGATCGCGGGCGACGAGCTGGACTACGTCACCGACGAGACGCGCATCGCCACCGGCTTCCTGCGTTCCGGCCCCCGCGTCAACTTCCGCGAGAAGGACAACCCCGAGCGCCGGCACGACTACCTGGACGACATGCTGGCCACGGTCGGCCGCGGCGTCCTCGGCATGACCGTTCACTGCGCCCGCTGCCACGACCACAAGTTCGACCCGATACTGCAGAAGGACTACTACAGCATGCAGGCGTCGATCTTCGGCTACGTGGAGATCGACTACCCGCTGCTCGACCGCGACGAGGCGGACGCCTACTTCGCGGCGATGCGGGATGTCGACGAGCGGCAGCGGCCGTTGCGCGACGAGGTCGACGAGATCGAGACGCCGTACCGCGAGGAGCTCCGCGCGAAGATGATCCGGGAGCGGTTCCCGGAGAACGTGCAGGCGGCGGCCTTCAAGCCGGAGGCGGAGCGGACCCCCGGCGAGCAGCTCCTCGCCGTGCAGGTGCTCACCATCAACCCGCCGCGCACGCAGGTCGCCGAGGCGCTGAGCCCCGAGGACAAGGCGCGGGTGGACGATCTCAACGCACGGATTGAAGCGCTGGAGGACGAGCGGCCGCCCACGCCGGCGATGGCGCACATCGTCACCGACGGCGACTACCGCTTCGCGCCGGACGGCCCGGGCGACCAGGTGATCGGCTGTCCGGAATGCCGGACGCCGCCCGAGGTCGACGGCACCTACCTGTACGAGGAAGGGGGGCCCGCCTACCAGGCACCGCCCAACTACTTCCTCATCCGCGGCGATCCGTTCAGCCCCGGCTCGCCGATGTCGCCCGGCTTTCTGACCGCCGCCACCTACGGCGATCCGCCCACGGAGATCCCACGCCCCGACGGGCGGACGTCCGGCCGGCGTCTGGCGCTCGCCGAGTGGATCGCGTCGCGCGACAACCCGCTGACGGCGCGGGTCATGGCCAACCGTATCTGGCACCACCACTTCGGGCGGGGGATCGTCCGGACGCTGGACAACCTGGGGCGGATGGGCGACGAGCCGACGCATCCGGAGCTGCTCGACTGGCTGGCCGTCGAGTTCATGGACCGCGGCTGGAGCATCAAGGAGATGCACCGGCTGCTGATGACGTCCGAGGCGTACCGCATGGCCTCGTCGTTCCCGCACGAGGCCAGCGCGGACGCCGACCCGGAGAACAATCTGCTGTGGCGCTACCGCCCGCAGCGCATCGAGGCGGAGATTCTGCGCGACAGCATCATGACGGTCAGCGGCGGCATCGACCTGACCGTGGGCGGGCCGGCGATCTTCCCGCACATTCCGTCCGACATCCTGTTCCAGTCGGACGGCAAGGGATTCTGGTGCGGCAGCCCGCCGCCGGGACGGCGGATCACGGCGCCGTCCACCGGCATCTGGTGCGAGGAGCCGGACCGCCCGGAGGTGTGGCGCCGCAGCGTCTACGTGTTCCGGCGCCGGTCGCTCGGCTTCCCCTTCTTCGACACGTTCGACCTGCCGGACCAGAACCAGACGGCGGCGGCGCGCAACGTCTCCACCGTCTCGACGCAGGCGCTGACGCTGATGAACAACCCGTTCGTGCTGAACCAGGCCGAGCTGTTCGCCGAGCGGCTCGAGCGCGAGGCGCCGGGCGATCTGGACGCCCAGATCGATCTCGCCTACCTGATCGCGCTGACCCGCAAGCCGACCGACACGGAGCGCGAGGTCGCCCGCGGTCTGGCCATGGAACAGTCGCTGGTCGACTTCACGCACGTCATGATGAACCTGAACGAGTTCCTGTACCTGAGGTAGCGGGACGGACACGCAATCGCGGATTGACTGCAGCAGACCGTCAGACAGAGGTAACGACGATGCACGACGATCACCACCACCACTGCCGGAAGAAGACGTTCTGGTCGCGGCGCGACTTCCTGTTCCAGTCGGGCGGCGGCATCGCCGGGCTGGCGCTGGCCGACATGCTCGATCGCCAGGGCCTGCTCGCGGCGGAGACGGCACAGTCCGACACCTGCGAGCTGCCGATCCCCGGCAACCCGTTCGCGCCCAGGCAGCCGCATTTCGAGCCGCGCGCCAAGGCGGTCATCTCGCTGTTCATGAGCGGCGGCGTCAGCCAGGTCGACACGTTCGACCCGAAGCCGGCCCTGACGAAGTACGCCGGCCAGCCGATGGCCGAGTCCGTGGTCGTCCGCCAAGGGCACCCGGGTCCGCTGATGCCGAGCCCGTTCAAGTTCCACAAGCACGGCGAGAGCGGCATCGAGGTCTCGGAGATCTTCCCGCACCTGGGCGGCAAGGTCGACGAGATGGCGTTCATCCGCTCGCTGTACGGCCGATCGAACGACCACATCCAGGCGACCTACGAGATGCAGTCCGGCCAGATCCGGATGGGCTTCCCGAGCGTCGGGTCGTGGGTCACCTACGGCCTCGGCTCCGAGGCGGCGAGCCTGCCCGCCTACGTCGTGATGAACGACCACCGCGGCGGCCCCCTCGGCGGCCCCAACGACTGGAGCGCCGGGTTCATGCCGGCCACCTACCAGGGGACGCTGTTCCGCGCCGTCGGCGACCCGATCGTCGACCTGGCGCCGCCCGAGGGCATGTCGGTCGACCAGCAGCGCGCCCGCCTCGACACGCTGGCGAAGCTGAACGACATCGACCTGGCGAACAACCCCGGCAACTCCGAGCTGGCCGCCCGCATCTCGTCCTACGAGCTGGCCTACCGGATGCAGGGCTGCGCGCCCGAGGCGGTCGACGTGTCGGCCGAGTCGGAAGCGACCAAGAAGCTCTACGGGCTGGACGACCCGATCACCGAGCCGTTCGGACGCCAGTGCCTGATGGCGCGGCGCCTGGTCGAGCGCGGCGTCCGCTTCGTGCAGCTCTTCCACGGCGGCATCGGCCAGCAGAACACCGACACCTGGGACGCGCACAGCAACCTCATCGAGAACCACACGCAGCACGCGGCCGAGACCGACCTGCCGATCGCCGGCCTGATGACCGACCTGAAGGCCCGCGGCATGCTCGACGAGACGCTGCTCGTCTGGCACGCCGAGTTCGGCCGGATGCCGATCTCGCAGCGCGGCGTCGGCCGCGACCACAACCCGGGCACGATGACCGGCTGGATGGCCGGGGCCGGGATCCAGGGCGGCCAGGTGATCGGCGCCAGCGACGAGTTCGGCTACAAGGCGGCCGAGCAGCGCGTCTCGCCGCACGACCTGCACGCCACCATCCTGCACCTGCTGGGCATCGATCACGAGAGGCTGACGTACCGCTACAACGGCCGCGACATGCGGCTGACCGATGTCCACGGGGTGCCGATTCCGCAGATCATCGCGTAGCCCGGTGATGCGAAAGGGTGGCGGTGAGCGGCCACCCCGGGAGAGTGACACGGGGCATCCGCCGACCAAGGCGGGCGCCCCGTGTTTGTTTGTGCGGCCGGGAAAACGGGTCGCTGAGTACGCTGTTGGATCTGATGATGATCGACAGTTTGTTGCGGGCGACCGGTCCCACGGTTGCTGCTTGCTCTCGGTTTCAGTTGCGTTACTGTCCCTCGGGACCTACGCCCCTGTTCGCACGGGCGCGCGCGGCGACGCGCGGGTTTGCCGCCTGGGATGGCGGCGTCGGCGCACTCGCCAACCGCCGTCAGCCGTTGTCGTCGGAATTCCGGTTCAGCAGGTGGGAGGTCAACATCCGGACGTCCTGCTTCACGTCCCGGACATCCTGCTTCAAGCTGTCGATGTCCTTCGTCAACTGATCCTTCAAGCCGTCGATGTCCCTTGTCAACTGATCCTTCAAGCCGTCGATGTCCTTCGTCAACTCCCCCTTCACGCCGTCGATGTTCCTCCTCAACTCCTCCTTCACCGCGTCGATGTTCCTCGTGATGGCGGCGTGGGCAGCGGCGTGGGCAGCGGCGTTCTCCGACCTGGTCGACTCCAACCGGACGATCAGCCAAGCCAGTGCGACCAGTACGCCCACGCCGACCACGGGACCGTCGAGCGCGAGCAGCCGGAGGACATCTCCCATTCCCGTATCGTACCACGGACGATCCGAGATCTCCCGAGGTCCCCGGACTGACCGCGCTGCAGCGCTCAGCAGCTCAGGCAGCGGTGGTTGTTCACCGCGCCCAGGCTCTCCAATAGCGCGATCGTCTCCGGGAACGGCTGGATGCGCTGGACCGGCCCGTTGGCCATGTCGACGGTGGTCTGCCCCATCCGGCTGACCTGCGTCGCGTCGACGCCCCGGTCGATCAGGTACCGGATCAGCGCGTTGTCGCCGCGTGACGCGGCGTGGTGGACCGCGTTGTAGCCGTTGTGGTCGCGGGCGTGCACGTCGGCCCCGACCTCCTCGACCAGGAAACGCACGGCGGGCAGCCAGCCATCCGGCACGTGGCGGTGCGAGTTGCCCGCGAAACCCTGGCCGTGGCCCACGCCGGAGGCGGCGAGCAGGGGCGACACGCCCGGACCGCCGTACGGCACCGGCGGCAGGCCCGACGGATCGGGATCGAGGGGGCGGCGGCGCGAGGGGACCTTGATCGTCGGCAGGTGCGGGTCGGCGCCGTGGGCGACCAGCAGGCGCATGGCGTCGACGTCGAGCGCATGGGCGGCGCGCCAGAACGGCGTCGCCCCGGCCCGGTCGACCCCGAGCAGGTCGCGGTTGTAGGTCGTGTACCAGAGCGACCGCTTCAGGCGGGCGTTGACGTCGGCGCCGGCGTCGATCAGCGCCCGCATGAGCTCCAGGTACGAAGTGGACTGTTGCAGGTAGTCGGTCGGCTGCGGATGCCGCGCCTTCGGGGCCCAGTGCATGTTGAGCGCGCCGTAGAGCGGCGTGGCCCCGGCGTCGCTCGCGAGCGTCGGATCGGCGCCCAGTTCCAGCAGGCGCAGCGCCAAGTCGAAGTGCCCGTTGATGGACGCGATGAGCAGCGCGCTCGTCCTGTCTGCCGCACTGACCCGGTTGACGTCGGCGCCGCCCTCGATCAGCGCCAGCGCCGTGTCCGTGTAGCCTTCGCGGGCGGCGAGCAACAACGCCGTGAGCCCGCCGTGAGTCCCGACGAGATCCGCGAAACCGAGCGGCTCCGGCTCTTCCAGCAGGTCCGCCTCGATGGCTGCGGCCTCGGCGGCGGCTGCGGCGGCGCGCGCTTCGGCGGACAGCGGTCGGGATGACATCCACTCGGCGGGGCTCGAAGCACCGCCGGCCGCGCCGCGGGGAGGCAAGTCCGGCCCGGCAGCGGCCGTAGCAGACGGTGTCCCGGCCGGCGCCGACGTACCGGTCGCGGTCGACGCCGCGCCGGCCGCGCGCAGCGCCGCGATACGCGCGCGCCGGCGGCGGCTGTCCTCGCGGTCCGCCGCGTTGCGGGCGGCGACGTCCACGACCGCGCCGGCCAGCTCCGGATCGGCGCCCCGTGCAAGCAGCACCGCGACGGCCTCGGTCCGCGCCGCGGCTGCCGCGAACATCAGCGGCGTCTGGCCCCATACCGGCTCGCGGGCGTCGGCGTCCGCGCCGTGGTCCAGCAGCGCGGCCACCGTCTCGGGGCCGCCGGCGGCGGCGGCGAAGTGCAGCGCCGTGGCGCCGGTGGTCGTCACCGCACGCGCATCGGCGCCCGCCGCGAGCAGCGCCCGCAGGGCCGCGGTCCGGGCGCTCCGGCTCGCCACGTGCAGCGGCGTGTGGCTCCCCAGCCGCGTCCGCGCCTCGACATCCGCCCCGGCGTCGAGCAGCAGCGCAACGATTTCCCCGTCGCCCTGTTGCACGGCCCAGTGCAGGGCGGTGAAGCCGTCGCCGTGTGCCGCGTCGAGATCGGCATCCCGCGCAAGCAGGCCCCGCACCGCATCGACGTCCCCGCGCATGGCGGCATCGGCGACCGGCGCGTCGACCGCGGCAGATGCCGGGACGAACGCCAGCGCCGCCAGGCTCACGGCCGCGGCAAGGCCGCGGACCTGCTGCCGGCGACGCGCCGACTTCCGGTGTTCTGCTGCGGACGTGAAGCGTCTTGCGGCCTGCGCCGCCATTCGGATCGGGTGCATCGCTGGCTCCACTGTCTCCCGTGGCCTGCTGCCTGGATTCACGCTGCGAGGGCGCACGCTGCCTGGCGTCACGCGGACAGCGAGAACGTTCCCGTGCTGTCGCCGAAGCGCTCGAGATCGTCGACGCCGAGGCGGTGCAGCAGGTCGAGCATGACGTTGGCCATCGGCGTTCCCGGCGCGGCCCGCAGGTGCAGGTTGCCCGGCAGCTTCCCGTTGGCGCCGCCGGCCACGAACAGCGGGCACCGCTTGTGGTTGTGCACGTTGGGGTTCCCCATCGGCGATCCGTAGATGACCAGCGACTTGTCGAGCAGGGTGGCGTCGCCTTCCTCGATGCGCCGCAGCTTCTCGAGGAAGTAGGGAATCAGGCTCACGTGGTAACGGTTGAGCCGCGCGAACTCCTCGATCCGCGCCTCCTGCTCGCCGTGATGCGAGGAGGGATGGAAACCGCGGTCCACGCCGCTCTCGGGGTAGACGCGGCCGGTGGCGTCGCGCGACAGCTTGAACGAGAAGACGCGCGTCATGTCGGCCTCGAAGGCCAGGGCCTGCAGGTCGAACATCAGCTTGACGTGCTCGTCGAACGAGTCGGGCACGCCGGCCGGGGCGCCCGGCAGCAGCAGCGCCTCGCCGCCGGTGTTGCGCTCCTCCACCCGCTGGATGCGCCGCTCTATCTCGCGGACGTCGTCCAGGTAGCGATCCATCCGCCGCCGGTCCGCGGGGTCGAGGTCGCGCTTGAGGGTGGCCACCTCGGCGGTGATGAAGTCGAGCACGCTGCGCCGCTCCCGGCGCCGCGCGGTGCGTTGCTCGGCCGTGCCCCCGGCTCCGAACAGCAGGTCGAACGCCAGGCGCGGATCCCGGATCATCGGCAACGGCTCGGTCGGCGACGCCCAACTGATCGTGTCGGTGTAGACGCAGGAATAGCCGTAGGCGCAGCCGCCGGCCTGGTCGACGTTCTCGATGCAGAGCTGCATCGAGGGAATCGGCGTGTCCTGGCCGAAGCGCTGCGCGTAGAGCTGATCCAGCGAGATCCCGGCCCGCACGTCGGAGCTCTCGGTCTGCTTCGGATGCGACTGGGTCAGGAACGTCGCGCTCGACCGGAAGTGGTCGCCGCCGATCTCCGGCGGGGTCGCCGCCTCTGCCGGCGCCACGTCGGTGTCGCTGACGATGGTCAGCGCGTCGCGGAACGGCTCCAGGGGGCTCAGGGCGCTCGGCGTGAGGTCGAAGTCGCGTCCCTCCGCGGCCGGCGACCACAGGTGGCGGGAAGCGCCGTACGCCGTGCTGCCGGCGGCGCCGTGCACGTTCTCGACGCAGACCAGCCGGGTCGGGTCGGCGGCGGACCGCGCGGCGGCGGCGCGCGCCCGGTTCAGGCCAGCCGGCACGAAGGCGTCGAGGAACGGCAGCGCCACGCTGACGCCCACGCCGCGCAGGAAGGTGCGCCGGGGCAGATGCTTGCCGGTGATCAGGGTCATGGAATGCTCTCCCCCGCCATGCCGCCCTTCATCCGGAACGCCGGCGTGCGCACGACGCCGAGGATGAAGGCGGAGAGACGGTTGTCCGCGGCGGCCGCGATGCGGGTCACCTCGCGCACGGCGGGCATGTCGTAGTGCTCCAGGCGCCGGCCCAGGGCGTAGGCCATCAGGTTCTCGACGAAGGTCCGGACGATCGGCACGGGTCGCCGCAGCAACGCGTTGCGCAGGTCGGCGGCGCTGCGGATCGGGGTACCGTCCCAGAGCTCGCCCGACGCGTCGATCGGCGAGCCGTTGTCCCACACGCGGCGGGCCCCGGTGACGTCGAAGCGCTCCAGGGCCAGCCCGATCGGGTCCATCATGCGGTGGCACGAGGCGCACGCCGGGCTCGCGCGGTGCCGCTCCAGCCGTTCGCGCACCGAGAGCAGCCGGCCGTCCTCGGCGACCACCGTCTCCTCCAGGTCGGGAATGTTCGGCGGGGGCGGGGGCGGCGGGCTGCCCAGCAGCACCTCCATCGCCCACTTGCCGCGCAGCACCGGCGACGTGCGGTCGGCGTAGGAGGTCAGCGCCAGCACGCTGCCGTGCCCGAGCACGCCGCGCCGCGGCTCGCCGGCCGGATACGCCACGCGCCGGAACGCAGGACCCACCACGCCGGGAATCCCGTAGTGCCTCGCCAAGCGCTCGTTGGCGAACGTGTAGTCTGCATCGAGCAACTCGAGCACGCTCCGATCCTCGCGCAGCAGGTGCAGGAACAACAGCTCGGTCTCGCGCTGCATCGCCCACTTGAGCTGCTCGTCGAAGTCCGGATACACCCGCACGTCCGGCTGCAGCGCCTCCAGGTCCGGCAGCCGCAGCCACTGGGCCGCAAAGCGCGTGGCGAGCGCCTCCGCCCGGGGATCGGCGAGCATCCGCCGCACCTGCCGGTCGAGCACGTCCGGGTCCGACAGCCGCTGCTCGGTCGCCAACCTCAGGAGCTCGGCGTCGGGCGCCGACGACCAGAGGAAGAACGACAGCCGCGACGCCAGGTCGTGTTCCGAGATCGGAAAGCCGGCGGTGGCCGGCACGTCCACCGGGGGCTCCTCGAAGCGAAACACGAAGTGCGGGCTGGCCAGCATCCCCTCGATGGCCATCCGCACGCCCGCCTCGAAGCCCCCGTCATCCGCCCCGGCGTCGTACAGCGCCATCAGCGCGGCCTGGTTCGCGGGCGTGAGCGGGCGGCGATAGGCCGCCGAGCCGAGCCGGCCGACGATCTCGCTCGCGCAATCCCGTGCCGGAAGCTCCGGACGGACACGGCCGCCTGGACGCGCCTCCTCCCCCGCCGGCGGACGGCACGTGAAGATGCGGATGCGGCTGGGGGTATCGGAAACCCCGGTCACCGTCTCCGGTCCCCGAATCGCGAGGTCGCGCAGGTGCGGCAGGCTCGTGAAGCCGTAGGCGTTGGCGATGCTGGTGCTCGCCAGCGACCAGTCGTGGGGCGAGATCAGGTCCTGGACCGGACCGTCGAACTGCGGCACGAAGACGGCCGACACCCGGTGGGGCCCGGCGGTGACGTGGATCGGATCGGTCCACAGGTTGACGCCGTTCGGATCGGAGACGTGCATCCAGCGGTCGAGGTCGAAGGCCGCCGCCCGCTCGCCGTCGATCGCGATCTCGATCTGTTCGCGCCGCTGCGCCGTATGCAGTGCGGCGCGGCCGCTGCCGAAAAGCTCGCCGGTCGTCTCGTGGTGGAACGACACGCGGAAGCGGTACTCGCCGTCGGCCGGGAAGGTATGCGTCACCGAGACGCCGCCCCGCGAGCCGTACGGCGCCCCTTCCGCCTGCTCGCGCTGCGAGACCCAGCGGGGCACCTTGTAGGCGGCCTCGACGGGAGCGGCCGCGGCGTCGCCCACGGCCAGCCGGCTGATCTCGCCGGCGGCGCGCAGGTAGCCGTTCATCAAGGTCGGCGACAGCATCTGGACGTCGGCGATGTTGTCGAAGTTGGCGCTCTTGGTATCGAGCGGCAGGTAGTCGCCCGCGTCGATGTCGACCCCGAGCAGGTCGCGGACCGATCTGGCGTACTCGGCGCGGTTCAGACGCTGGAAACCGCGGCGCCCCGGGTTCGGGTTCGCGGCGGCGGCGGCGTCGAGCCGTGTCTCCAGCTCCTCCGCGAGACCGAGCAGGGCGGACTCGTCGGGACGCCGGACGCCGGCGGGAGGCATCAGGCCGGCCCGCAGCTTGCGGACCATCCGCTCGGCCACGTCGGCCCGTTCGATGGCCTTCGCCACCTCGAACGTTGCGAGCGACAGGTTGCCGGAGCGGAGACGGTCGTTGTGGCAGCGGCGGCAGGTGCTATCGACAATCGCCTGCGCGGCCTCGACAGCAACGCGTGTCTGCCCGGCCTCGGCAACACCGGGAGCCTGCCCAGCCTCGGCAGCGCCGGGAGCCTGCCCGCGCACCGTCGGGCCAGCAGCGACTGCGACGCCCAGCGCCAACAGGATTCCGAGTGCGATCCGCTTTCTCTTCAGCATGGATGAACCGGCAGGCGGCCGGCCGAACCGCTCAGCCAGCCCAGTCTACTCGGCGCGTGTCCGATCTTCCACCTCGAATTCCGGCGGGACACGTTCACGCCCCCGGACGGACCGGTTTCGCCGCGCCCGGCAGCGTGCTACGCTCACTGTCATGGATGCCATCACGCCTTGGCTCACGCCGGCGCTGCTGGTTGCACTGTTCGCCTGGCTGCGCCTCGACATCCGCGAGTTGCGCCGCGATCTGAACCAACGCATCGACAAGACCGAGAAGCGAATCGACGATCTCGGCAAGGATGTCGACAAGCGCTTCGACGATGTCGACAAGCGCTTCGACGACGTCAACAAGCGCTTCGACGACGTCAACCGCGAGCTCGCCGACCTGCGCGAGCGCATGGCGAAGCTCGAAGGTTCGCTGGAGGGCTTCCTCGCCGGCCGGCGCGACCGGGACGCTGCCTGACGCCTGTGCGCCCTCACCGGCAGCGCATGTCGATGGACGTTCACGGCCTTCCCCGTTGACATGAGCCTTGGACTGACGCCGGCCGGGCAACTGCGCTGGGCGCCCCGCGACGGCGACCCCGTTCCGCCCGCCCTCGCGCAACTGCGATCCGCCTTCGACGCCGACTGGCGCGAAGCGCTCTTCACGCTGGCGGCAGACCGGATCGACACGCACGAGGCACCCGCCGCGCGCTTCTGGCAGGCGATCGCCGAGCGCCACCTGACCGCGCTGTGCCACCTGCCGGAGCACGAGTCGCGCATCGAGGTCGAGCCCCCGACGGCAGCCGATTGCGCCGCCTGGATTCTGGCCGCCCCGCCCATGCACGGCGGAGAGTACCTGTCCGAGGACAGCCTGCAG
The DNA here is from genome assembly GCA_965204175.1 of Vicinamibacterales bacterium. GTDB lineage: Bacteria > Acidobacteriota > Vicinamibacteria > Vicinamibacterales > UBA8438 > WTFV01. The sequence goes on along the minus strand of OZ241978.1, from coordinate 6,340,574 downwards.
GGGATCTGGAGCCACCTGGACGCGTGGGTGGGCGACACGGTGCAAACCACGGCCGGCGGCCTGCCTGCCTTCCTGCGCGCGCGGGCCCCGAGCTGGCACCAGGTGGGCCGGGTCTGCTTCCACCTCGCCGAGAACCGGAACGACCCGGAGCGGCCGTTCGCGTTCATGGCCACCTACGCATCCGGATTCGGCGCCGGCGGGCGGGTGAAGCACCTGCCGCTCCGCAGGGCATTGCAGCAGTACGCCGGCGCGAAGAACCGCGCCGCGCTCATCACCCTGCTGTCGCCGATCGAGCAGGCCGCCCAGACGTGCGACTGGGTGCGGGAGCTGGTCGACTCGGGCGACGTCTACCAGCCGCTGGCGTGGACGCCGGATCGCGCCTATCGCCTGTTGCGGAGCGTGCCCGAGCTCGAGGCGAGCGGCCTCAGCGTACGCCTGCCGAACTGGTGGCGGAAGCGGCCGCGCCCGCAGGTCAGCGTCACCATCGGGGACACGACGCCGTCGATGGTCGGCGCCGACGCGATGGTGGACTTCGACGTGGGCGTCGCGCTGGGCGGCGAGCCGCTGTCGCGCGCCGAGCTCGAGACGCTGCTCGCCGGCAACGGCGAGCTGGTGCTGCTGAAGGGCCAGTGGGTCGAGGTGGACCGCGACCGGCTGCGGCAGGCTATCGAGCACTGGGAGGAAGTGCGCGCGCTGGCGGGAGACGACGGCATCTCCTTCATCGAGGGCATGCGCCTGCTCGCCGGCGCATCGGCCGACCTGCGCCGCGAGGATCGGACGGAGGCCGAACGTCCCTGGGTGCATGTCGGCGCCGGCGACGGAATGCGCAGGCTGCTGGCTGGCATGCGGCAACCGGACGCGCTCGATCCGGTGGGGGACGACGGCGCGTTGCGGGCCACGCTCCGGCCGTACCAGCGCGACGGCGTGGCGTGGCTGCGGCTGCTGACGACGCTGGGCCTCGGCGCCTGCCTGGCCGACGACATGGGGCTCGGCAAGACCATCCAGGTGCTGGCGCTGCTGTTGTGCGACGGGGGCGGGGACGAGTCGCGGGCGGGTCCGTCGCTGCTGATCATCCCCGCCTCCCTGCTCGGGAACTGGCGCCGCGAGGCCGAGCGTTTCGCCCCGTCGCTGGCGTTGCGGTTCCTGCACCCGGCGGAGACGGACCGCGAGACGCTGGCGGACATCGCGGCGGCCCCGGCGCGGCATCTGGCCGGGGTCGATCTGGCGGTGACGACCTACGCCATGGTCCAACGACAACCCTGGCTGACGGACGTGCAGTGGCGGCTGGTGATTCTCGACGAAGCACAGGCCGTCAAGAACCCGGCCACCCGCCAGAGCCGGGCCGTGCGCAAGCTGCCGGCCCGCGCCCGCATCGCCCTGACCGGCACGCCGGTCGAGAACCGGCTGGGGGACCTGTGGGCGCTGTTCGATTTCCTGAACCCCGGACTGCTCGGGTCGCGCGACGTGTTCAACGGATTCGTCAAGGAGCTGCAGCAGCGCGAGGAGCAGCCGTTCGCACCGCTGCGCCGGCTCGTCGCCCCCTATATTCTGCGGCGCCTGAAGACCGACCGGCGCATCATCGCCGACCTGCCGGACAAGACCGAGACGACGTGCGACTGCCACCTGACCCGCAAGCAGGTCGCCCTCTACCAGCGCATCGTGCGGTCGATGCAGCGCGAGCTGGAAGCGACCGAAGGCATCAAGCGGCGGGGCGTGGTGCTGCGGGCGCTCATGCGGCTGAAGCAGACCTGCAACCACCCCAGCCAGCTCGCCGGCGACGGCGACTACCGGCCCGTCGACAGCGGCAAGTTCGCGCGCCTGACCGAGATCTGCGAGGAGCTGGCCGCGCGCCAGGAACGGCCGCTGGTCTTCACCCAGTTCCGGGAAATCATCGACCCGCTGTCGGAGCACCTGGCGACGGTCTTCGGCCGGCCCGGCCTCGTGCTGCACGGCGCGACCGGCGTCAGGAAGCGCCAGGCTCTCGTGGACCGCTTCCAGCGCGACGACGGGCCGCCCTTCTTCATCCTCTCGCTCAAGGCGGGCGGCACGGGGCTGAACCTGACCGCGGCGTCCCACGTCATCCATTTCGACCGCTGGTGGAACCCGGCGGTGGAGAACCAGGCCACCGACCGCGCCTTCCGCATCGGCCAGCGCCGCAACGTGCTCGTGCACCGCTTCGTCACGCGCGGCACGATCGAGGAAAAGATCGACCGGATGATTGCCGACAAGCGGCGACTGGCAGATGATCTGCTGGACGGCGAGCAGGAGGTCAACCTCACCGAGCTGTCCGACGACGAGCTGATCGATCTGGTCCGGCTCGACGTCACGCGCGCGAATCCGCAGGCCGCGAGCTGACGAGGTACGCAGTTGGACTGGTATCCACCCTATGTGCCGGTAGGCGCGCGGCGCGCGCGGGCCAGGCTGCAGGTGCGCGCCCTGGAGGAGCGCGGCGTGGCGATGCAGCCGGTCGAGCTCGAGCGCAGGGGGCGCGCCATCGCCCGGAGCTTCTGGGGCCGGCGCTGGTGCGAGCACCTGGAGTCGTTCTCCGACTACGCCAACCGCCTGCCGCGCGGCCGCACCTACGTGCGCAACGGCTGCGTCTGCCACCTGGCGATCGAGACCGGCGGCGTCGACGCCATGGTCGTCGGCCGGGAGCTGTACCACGTCGTCATCCGCATCCGGAAGCTGAAGCGGCCGGCCTGGAAGGCGATCCGGACCGCTTGCGCGGGACGGATCGGCTCGGTCCTCGAGCTGCTGCAGGGACGGCTGTCGGATCGCGTGATGGAGATCGTCACCGACCGCGACACCGGCCTGTTTCCCCAGCCGGGCGAGATCAAGCTGGCGTGCGACTGCCCCGACTGGGCCACGATGTGCAAGCACGCGGCGGCGGTGCTCTACGGCGTCGGCGCCCGACTCGACAGGAGCCCGGAGCTGCTCTTCCGCCTGCGCGGGGTCGACGAGGCGGAGCTGATCGCCGCCGACCTGGCGCTGCCCGGCGGCGCGGCGAGCGCCGACACGCTGGCGGACGACGACCTCGGGAGCATCTTCGGCATCGAGCTCGACGCAGGGGAGGGCGTGCCGGCGCGGAGCCCGGCGGTGCGGCCCGGGCGGAAACGGAAGAAACCGAAGACGGCGCCGCGGCAACCGGCGCCGCGCACCGGCGCCTCCTCCGCACCCACGGACGCGGAGGATGGCGCCGCCCCGGCGTCCGCGTTCCGCCCGACGGGCCCGGTCGTCGCCCGCCTGCGGGAACAGTGCGGCTTCTCGGTCGCCGAGTTCAGCGAGCTGCTCCGGGTCTCCGCGGCCACGGTGCGCCGCTGGGAAGCCGAGCCCGGGCCGCTCGTCCTGCAAACCCGTCCGCGGGAGGCCCTGCTGGCGCTGCGCCTGGAGATCGAGAAGCAGGACGATTGACAGTCCGGCGGGATGCAGCAATGCCATGCGACGACGGGCCGGCCGGCTTCCGCGTCTGCTGGAGAAGCAACTGGCGTTCTCGACCCGGACGCCGGCGTTCCGGCCTGCACGCCGCGGCGCTGGATTCGACCGTGACCGGGCAAACGACGCTTCTTGACACCCGCTCCACGCGGGTCATAATCGGTCCGGGGGCGCGCTGTCGGGGACGCCTCCGGGGCCGTGCTGCCGCACGCGCGGCGAGGGCCGCGGCGCGCCAGGCGGCTGGCAAATGGGAAGCCGGCCGACAAGAGGACGAGAAGCCTTTCCAGGCTGGAGACGGTAGAAGGAGGACGACGATGAGCCATCGGTTTTTCGCGGCGGTGACGGCGGTCGCACTGGCGGCCTTGATACCCGGACTGGCGGCCGCGCAGGGCGGGAACGCGGAGACGCCTCGGACGCCGTGGGGCGCGCCGGACCTGCAGGGGGTCTGGGACTTCCGGTCCATCACGCCGATGGAGCGGCCGGATCAGCTCGCGGACCAGGAGTTTCTGACCGCCGAAGAGGCGGCGCGCCTCGAGCAGGAGACACTGGACCGCAACGAGGAGCTGCTGAACCGCCCGGCGGTGCGCACCACCGTCACCGAGAGCGTGGACTCCGGCGAGAACGGCGCCCCCGGCTTCTACAACAACTTCTGGCTCGACCGCGGCACGACGACGGTGGGCACCCGGCGCACGTCGCTGGTCATCGACCCGCCGAACGGCAGGATGCCGCCGTTCACGCCCGAGGCCGAGGCGAGGCACGCGGCGTTGCGCGCGGCGCGCGAAGGCGTCGTGACCCACGCCCCGACCCCCGGCGGCTGGATGGAGGATTTCGGCTCGAACGGCCTGCAGTTGCGCTGCATCACCGGCTTCAACTCCGGACCGCCGATGACGCCGGGCGGCTACAACAACAACGTGCAGATCTTCCAGACGCCGGACACCGTAGCGCTGCTCGTGGAGATGAACCACAACGTGCGGGTCGTCCCTCTCGACGGCCGCCCGCACACCGACCTGCCGCAGTGGACGGGCGAGGCCCGCGGTCACTGGGAGGGCGACACCCTGGTCGTCGAGACGAGCCGCTTCCTGCGCGAGACCAGCTTCTCGTCGGGGCGGACCGACGCCAACCTGCGGCTGACCGAGCGGTTCACGCGCGTGGCGGACGACACGCTGCTGTACCAGGCGACCATCGACGACCCGACCGTCTGGACGCGGCCGTGGACCTACGAGGTCCCGATGCAGCGGAACGAAGAGCCGCTGTTCGAGTACGCCTGCCACGAGGGCAACTACGGGCTGTACAACATCCTGGCCGGGGCGCGCGCCGAGGAGGCGGCGGCCGAGGCGGCCGCGCAGGCACGCTAGACGCAACCGGATCGAGCGAGCGCGGCAGCCCGCAACCCCGCGGGTTGCCGCCTCGCGCACGTTCAGAACACCGCGATCGGATTCAGCGGCGATCCCGTCCCGCCGCGGATCGGCAACGGCGCCGCCATCAGCAGGAACTCCCAGCGGTTGCGCTCGGCCGCCGCCTCGCCGAGGGCCTCCAGGTCGCAGTTGTCGAACATGTGAATGCCCAGGTACAGCAGCGCGAAGTCGTGGACCGCGCCCGGCAGCTCCGACGGCGCGACGTAGGTCGGGTGGTCGCTGCCCATCAGCGCGATGTCGCGTTCCTTCAGCCACGGGATGACCGACGGGTGCAGGCCCGCGGACCGGCCGCCCGGGCGTCGCCCCCGCAGCCACGGGCCCTCGACAGCGCGGCGCGCCCACACCCCGGTGCGGATGAACAGGGCGTCGCCGGCTGAGACCTTCACGCCCGCCTGCTCCTCCCACGCCTCGAGGTCCTCGACGTAGATGGGCGTCCCCGGCTCCAGGTACGGCACGCCGCGCAGCCGCGGGATGTCGATGAGCACGCCGCGCGTCACGATGCCGTTCTTCAGGTTGTGGATCGAGTTCTTCGGATGCCCGTTCGCGATGACCTCGTCGGCGTCCGGTGTGTAGCCGTTGTAGAAGACGCCGTCGTCGTTGATGTGGGCCAGCGCGTCGAGGTGGGTATGCGAGATGCCGTGATACTGGACGGAAATCCGGTCCGAGCTGATCCCCACCATCTCATGTTCGTACGGCCGCGGGTTGTCGACCGCCTCGACGGTGTCGGCGTCGCCGGCCAGCGACACCGTGAAGCCCTCCTGCACCGACGCCACAGCTTCCAGCCGCTTGGCCGGCGTGATCAGGTTCAGCGCGCCGATCTCGTCGTCCGCGCCCCACCGTCCCCAGTTGGTCAGCTCCGTCTTCCACTGCTCGTACTGCGCCTCGGTGACGGTTCTGTCCGAGCCGGTCTGCGCCCACGCACCGGACACCGCCAGCACCGACGACAGCACGACCGCCGACGCTCTGAACGTCATCTTCATCATGTTCCCTCCCCGCCTGGACGACGGTCCGATTGTAATGATTCCCGTGGTCATCCCTCCGCAAACCGGCTACGCTGTGCGATCCGGGAAGCCGGACGGATCGCATAGGCCGCGGTCCGCCGGCACGGATCGTGAGGAAGCTACGGGGAGGGAAACCATGCTGAAGCGAGTTGCACTCTTCATTGCCGTCGCGATGCTGGCGGCGGGGCCGGCCGCGGCGCAGGACGCGCAGGCGGTGCTGCAGGCCGCCGCCGAGACGATGGGCGTCGACGACATGATGTCGATCCGGTACTCCGGGGACGGCTGGGTGGGCGCCGCGGGCCAGAACTTCGCCCCCGCCGAGGACTGGCCGCGTTTCGAGCTGGCGGAGTACACGCGCACCATCGACTTCGAGACCGAATCGTCGACCGAGGAGATGGTCATCCGGCAGGGTAACTATCCCGCGCGGGGCGGCGGCGGCGCACCGATCGTGGGAGACCGGGTCCGCAACTGGATGGTCCGGGGCGAGTATGCGTGGAACGGCGAGATCGACCGGGTGGTGCCCAGGCCGCAGGACGCCGAGCGGCGGCGGTTGGAGATCTACCTCACCCCGCAGGGCTTCCTGAAGGGCGCCATGGCCGCGGACGACGTCATCGCGGTCGAGCGGAACGAATACGGCGGGCGGGTCACGGTCGTCTCGTTCGTCGCCCTCGACAAGTACCGGATCAACGGCACCATCACCGGGGACAACATCGTCCAGCGGGTGCAGACCTGGATGCCGAGTCCGGTCGTCGGCGACATGTACTACGAGACCGTCTACACGAACTACCAGGACGTGGGCGGGGGCATGATGTTCCCGATGAACTGGCACCAGCACCAGGACTTCGACGACGGCGCCCACGCGCCGAACGTCAGCGGCGGCGATCACACCTTCCAACTGTCGACCATCGACAGCGTCGAGGTGAACGTGGCGGATGCCGCGCTGGACGTCCCCGACGCGGCGCGGAACGCCACCGTGCCCCCCCTGCGGGTGGCGGCGGAAGAGGTGGCCGAGGGCGTGTGGCTGATGGCCGGCGGCTCGCACCACAGCGTGGCGGTGGAGTTCGAGGACGAGGTCGCGGTCATCGAGGCGCCGCTGCACGAGGCGCGCTCGCTCGCCGTGATGGACGAGATCCGGCGCCGGATCCCGGGCAAGGAGATCCGCTGGGTCGTGACCACCCATCACCACTGGGACCACCTGGGCGGCATGCGCGCCTACGTCCACGAGGGCGCGACGGTCGTCACGCACCAGGGGAACTTCCCCTACTACCAGGAGGTCCTGCGGGCGCGGCCGTGGCTGCTCGAGCCGGACCGCTTCTCGCTGTTCCCGCCGGAGGAGTGGTCGGAAGGCTACATCTTCGAGACGCTGCGGGAGAAGTACATCCTCGGCGACACGACGCGGCTGGTCGAGATACACCACGTCCAGGGACTGGCCCACGCCGCCGGCATGCTGATGGCCTACCTGCCCAACGAGAAGATCCTGGTGGAGGCCGACCTGTTCACGCCGCCCGGACCCGGCGGCTCGCTGCCCGCGAGTCCGAACGCCAGCGCCCGGACACTGTATCGGAACGTGCAGCGGCTGGGCCTCGACGTCGAGACCATCGTCCCCATTCACGGGGTTCCGGGGCCGTGGTCGCAGTTCGCCGAGTGGGTGGAGGCCGCGCAGTAGCCGCTGGCGGGGAGTAGCCCGCCATTCTCTCTCGGGGCCGCGAGCCCGGGGTTCCGCACACTCCGTGCTCGCGGCTCCGTCGACATGTTGCGCACCGATTCGAGTTCGAGGTCGGTTCGCCGGCACCCCGAGGCTCAAGATCCAGAGGACTCACACTCACCCCGCGGGCGCGACCGCCTGACGTGAGCCAACGATCTCCCCGGACGAGCTGGAGCAAAGACTCAAGTAGTCTGGTCGACCGCGAGCCGCACGATCTGTATGCTGGCCGTACGCGAAACCAGTTGTTCAGGGGAGGTTTGGTATGCGCGCGACATCCCGAATCGGTCTGCTGGGAATGGTGCTTCTGGCCGGCGGCATGCTGTGGCAGCCCGGCGCGAATGCGCAGGCGGACGGCGAGGACATCGCCGGCGTCGTGCGGAGTGCGGCCGGCGGCGAGGCGGGCGTGTGGGTCATCGCGGAGACCGACGACCTGGAGACCACGTTCCGCAAGATCGTCGTCACCGGCGACGACGGGCGGTTTCTGGTTCCGGATCTACCGGACGCCGGCTACGAGGTTTGGGTGCGCGGCTACGGCCTGGTGGATTCCGACAAGCAGGCGGCGCGGCCCGGGGACGACCTCACTGTGGAGGTAGCGGCGGCCGCAACCCCGCAGGAGGCGGCGCGCATCTACCCCGCCAACTACTGGTACTCACTGCTCGAGGTGCCGGCAGAGAGCGAATTCCCCGGCACGGGGTCGGAGGGCAACGGCATCAGCGAGCGCATGCGGCACCAGGCCGAGTGGGTCGATCGGCTGAAGGACGGGTGCCAGCTCTGCCACCAGATGGGCAACCTGGCGACCCGCGAGATGCCGATGCTGAATCTGGATGACTTCGACTCCACGCTGGACGCCTGGGAGCACCGCGTGCAGGTCGGCCGCAGCGGTCCCAGCATGAGCGCGGGCCTGAACCGGATGGGACGCGAGCGCGCGCTGGGCCTGTTCGCCGACTGGACCGATCGCATCGCCGCCGGCGAGGTTCCGCCGGCGCCGCCGCGCCCGCAGGGGCAGGAGCGCAACCTCGTCCTGACCATGTGGGGCTGGGGCGACACGATGGCGATGGTGCACGACGAGATCGCCACCGACAAGCGCAACCCCCACCTGTATCCGAACGGTCCCGTGTACGGCGTCGGCGGGGCGGGGCTCACCATCACGGACCCGGTGACCCATCAGTCGGTGCGGATGGACATGACCACCCGCGTTCCGATGCCGGAGCGCGGCGATTCGTACGCGGGCACGACCGCGCTGATCCCCTCGCCCTACTGGGGCACGGAGCGCCCGACCACGCGGGGCTACAGCGCCCACAACCCGATGCTGGACGCGAAGGGGCGCCTCTGGATCACCCAGTTGATCCGTCCCCCGGACAACCCCGAGTGGTGCCAGGACGGCTCGGATCACCCGTCGGCGCAGAACTTCCCCATCTCGCGCAGCCAGCGGCAGCTCTCGTACTACGACACCGAGAACGGGGAGTTCGTGCACATCGACACCTGCTACATGACCCACCACCTGCAGTTCGCCGAGGACGAGAACGACACCCTCTGGCTGAGCGGATCGACGGACGTCGTCGGGTGGCTAGACACGAAGCTGTACGACGAGACCGGCGACGAGCAGGCGGCCCAGGGCTGGTGTCCCACCATCGTCGACACGAGCGGCGACGGGGTCATCGGCGAGTACACCGAGCCGGGCGAGGCGCTGGAGGCCGGCAAGGACATGCGGCTGGACGGCTTCGCCTACGGGATCATCCCGAACCCGGTCGACGGCTCCATCTGGATAGCGCGCCGCCTGCCGGTGCCGGGGAGCATCGTCCGGCTGGACCTCGGCGACAACCCGCCCGAGACCTGCAGCGCGGAGGTCTACGAGCCGCCGTTCGAGAACCCCGACGTGGACCCGAGCCAGTGGGGCCACGGCGGACGCGGGATCGACGTCGACCGCAACGGCGTGCTCTGGACGGCGCTCGGCGGCAGCGGACACCTGGCGAGCTTCGATCGCGGCAAGTGCGCCGTGCGGAACGGCCCGACCGCCACCGGACAGCACTGCCCCGAGGGCTGGACCCTGTACCCGACGCCGGGTCCGCAGATGAAGGGCGTGACGGCGGCGGGGAGCGCCGACTTCCACTACTACAACTGGGTGGACCAGTTCGACACGCTGGGCCTGGGTGCGAACGTGCCGATCGCCAACGGCACCAGCTCGGACGCGCTGCTGGCCCTGCTGCCCGACAGCGGCGAGTGGGTCACGCTGCGGGTGCCCTATCCGCTCGGGTTCTACACGCGGGGGCTCGACGGCCGCATCGACGATCGGAACGCGGGCTGGAAGGGCCGCGGCGTCTGGGCCAGCTACGACTCGGTGACGAACTGGCACAACGAGGGCGGCAAGGGGATGACGAGCGAGATCGTGCGGTTCCAGATCCGCCCGCATCCGCTGGCCGAGTAGCAGGAGGGGCAAGGGGCGTGAGCATCGACAACGAGAACGAACCAAAGTCGGGTCACGACCGCGTCACGACGCCGCACCGCGCTCCTCGCGGTACGGCGTCGTGCGCCCCGACTCCTGTTAAGCAGAAGGCGGTCGCACGTCTGCTGACACTGTCGAAGACCACACGCGCCGGGCGCGGAACCGCCCGTTGGACGCGCGACGAGCTGCATGAACGCTAGCCACGCTTGTCCGCGGGTCAGTCGCTGATTCGCGCCCAGAGAATCGTGCTCTGCCCCTCCCGCCCCTGATCGTCGGTGCTGACCGGCGGCCGCAGCGTCAGGTGCGTGTCGGTCAGCTCGAAGAAGCGCTGCGCGTCCGTCCCGCTCTGGCCCGGGTCCTCGTTCCCGATGCGGTGGTGGACGAGATACGCCTCTTCCTCGTTCACCGAGAACGGGCCGAAGTAGCTGCCGTAGCTCAGCACCGTCGCCAGCGCTTCGTCGGCGGTTGGCTCGTCGCCGGCGTAGGGCATGCGGTCCGGCCGCATCAGGTGCACGGACATGTGCCCCGACGGCGCGTACATGATGTACGCGGTTTCGTACTGGTCGACCTCTATGGGCTCGCCGTCGGTCGTCTGACGCGTCACCGACTCGACGCGGTAGGCGCCGAACAGGCGCCCGTGCGTGTCGGTCAGATCCGCCGCGGGCAGGTCGGGCAGCCGCCGCCAGGTGATGTACGACCGCGAGCCGTCCTCGCTGGCCGGCGGCTGGAGCCTCAGCGTGTCCCCCTCGATGGTGTAGTAGCGCCGGTAGTCCGAGCCGGCGCCGTCCGGGTTCAGGCTCCCCTCGAGGTGATGGGTCACGTAACCCTCCTCCTCGTTGACGCTGAACCGCCCGAAGTACGACGCGTAGCTCCCCATCTGGGCGAGCGCTTCCTCGGCCGTCGGTCCGCCTTCGGAGTACGGCTCCCGGTCGTTCGACATCAGCGTCACGCCCATGTAGCCGGACGGGTCGTACATGATGTAGCCGACCCGGTCCTCGCGCGGCTCGCCGATCAACTCGCCGTCGGCGTCGCGGCGTTCGCTGCGCACGAGGCTCCAGGCGCCGGCGAACTGGTCGTTCGGGTTCGCCGCCGCGGGCTCGGCCGCCGGCTCGGGGGGCGGCGCGCTCTCTCCGCAGGCGAACGACAGAACGAGTACGACCGTGGCGAGCAGCGCGAATGGCGTGGTCCGCATCGTGTCCTCCTGACTGTGAGGGCGCTCCGGAGCGCCTGATCCGTGGCCAGCGTCCGTGGAGCGGAACGTGCCCGCATCTTAGCCCGCGACCGGACGGTAATGCTACCGCCGAGCACGACGGCGCCCCCCTCTCGCCCGGCCGGCGGTCGATCCTTCGTCACCGCGGCGGCAACGGCGCCGGCAACGCTCTCGATGCCAATGGACAGCCGATCAGGAATCGGCCTTCTCCGGTGCGCCGTCGGCGGCAGCCTCGGGGCGGCGCCCGTCCGGTTCCGCGGGCGAGGTGCTCGCCGCCGACTCCTCCTGCCCGCGAACAGGCAGCCGTCCCTCCCGTTGCAGCGCGCGCCGGAGGATGAACTCGATCTGTCCGTTGACGCTGCGCAGCTCGTCACCCGCCCACCGCTGCAGGGCGGCGAGAACCTCCGGGTCGATGCGCAACAGGAACGGCTTGCGCCCAGCCATCCCGCTACTGGTGCAGGGTGCCGGTGTTCACCACCGGCTGGGTGGCCTTGTCCCCGCACAGCACGACGAGCAGATTGCTGACCATGGCGGCCTTGCGCTCTTCGTCCAGCTCGACGATCTGCCGCTTCGACAGGCTGTCCAACGCCATCTCCACCATGCTGATATCACTCCCGTCCGGTTCCATCCATGTGCCCCGCTCGTGGGAACCCCGCCACCGAACCCGGCGCTCGTCCGCACACGGCCCGCGCCCGTGCCGTGCCGCCTGCCTGTCGCCGCGCTCCGCCCGCGCGTTGCAGGAGCCGGGTGCGGACCGCCCGCGGGACGGCGCGGATTGGGCGCCGCGGGTATGATGGCGAACAGACTCGGGAGCCTTCGCCGCGGAAACCGCGCAGAAAGCGCCGAGCCGGCGCCGGCGGCGGAATTCGTGGCGCGGCCCCCGGGCTCCGTTGCGTCGTGGTCGAACCGGAGACCCGCTCGAAGTACGAGGAGCACCCCGATGCCATCTGTCACCGCTCGACCGGCCGGCCCGCTCGGCCTGCGCACAACGGACTTCCTGCCGGCGGCCCTGACGGCCTGTCTGCTCGCCGCCGCCCCGGCCGCCGCGCAGCATGGGACGACGGACGGCGAATGGCGCACCTGGGCCGGCGACCTCGGCGCCACCCGCTACGCGCCGCTCGACCAGATCGACGCGAACAACTTCGATGACCTGGAGATCGTCTGGCGCTACCGGACCGCGAACCTCGGCCCGCGCCCCGACTACTACCTGCAGACCACCCCGCTGATGATCGACGGCGTGCTCTACACCACCGCCGGCAGCCGGCGCAACGTCGTCGCCATCGACGCGGCCACCGGCGAGCACCTGTGGATGTACCGCCTCGACGAGGGCGAGCGCGCGGCGCAGTCGGTGCGGCGGCTCTCCGGGCGCGGCGTCGGCTACTGGACCGACGGGGCCGGCGACGAGCGCATCTACTTCGTCACCATCGGCTACCAGCTCGTGGCCCTCGACGCGAAGACCGGCTGGCCGGTCCCCGGCTTCGGGGTCGACGGCATCGTCGACCTCAAGCAGAACAACGATCAGGACCTCGACCCGATCACGAGCGAGCTGGCCTGGAACGGCGCGCCCGTGGTGGCCGGCGACGTCGTCATCGTCGGCGCCGCGAGCCGCTCCGGGAGAACCCCGCCGAGCCGCCGCAACGCCAAGGGCTACGTGCGCGGCTTCGACGCCCGGACCGGCGAGCGCCGCTGGATCTTCCACACCATCCCGCAGCCGGGGGAGTTCGGGAACGAGACGTGGGAGGACGGCTCCTGGGAGTACACCGGCAACACCGGCGTCTGGACGCAGATGACCGTCGACGCCGAGCTGGGCATCGCCTACCTGCCGGTGGAGATCCCCACCAACGACTACTACGGGGGGCACCGGCCCGGCGACAACCTGTTCGCCGAGAGCCTGGTCGCGGTCGACGTCGAGACCGGGGAGCGGATCTGGCACTTCCAGTTCGTCCACCATCCCGTCTGGGACTACGACGTGCCGTGCGCGCCGATCCTGGCCGACATCACCGTCGACGGCCGCGAGATCAAGGCCATCGCGCAGCCGACCAAGCAGGGCTGGGTCTACGTCTTCGACCGCGTCACCGGCGAGCCGGTCTGGCCCATCGAGGAGCGCCCGGTGCCGGCCAGCGACGTGCCCGGCGAGAACCTCTCGCCCACCCAGCCCTTCCCCACCAAACCGCCGCCCTTCGAGCGGCAGGGGTTCGAGCTGCAGGAGATCATCGATCTGACGCCCGAGCTCGAGGCCGAGGCGCTCCGCATCGTCCAGCAGTACCGCTTCGGCCCCGTCTTCACGCCGCCCATCACGCGCGGGTCCGGCGACAAGCTGGGAACCCTGTTCGTCCCCAACGGCGCCAACTGGCCCGGCGGCTCCTACGACCCGGAGACCGGCATCCTCTACGTCTTCTCCCACACCCTCAGCCGCATCCTCTCCATGCAGAACAATCCCCGGCTGTCCGACATGGACTACCTCAACCTGCCGGCCGGCGGTCCCGGCATGACGGTCCAGGGACTGCCGCTGATGCGGCCGCCGTGGGGACGGATCACCGCCATCGACCTGAACCGGGGCGAGATCGTCTGGCAGGTGGCCCACGGCGAGACGCCCGACTGGGTGAAGGAGCACCCGGCATTGCAAGGGGTCGACATCCCGCGCACCGGCCGCAAGGGCCCCATCGGAACGCTGACGACGAAGACGCTGCTCATCTCCGGCGAGGGCGGCCGGCAGGAGGCGGACGGCGGGTTCGTCACGACCCCGGACGGCCGGCGCGGCGCCCTGCTGCGCGCCTACGACAAGGCGACCGGCGCCGACGCGGGCGCCGTCTACATGCCGGCGCCGCAGACCGGGACGCCGATGACGTACCTGCTCGACGGCCGGCAGTACGTGGTGGTGGCCGTCGGCGGCCCGCAGGCGCCGGGGGAGCTGCTGGCGTTCGGGCTGCCGGCGGGGAACAGGTAGCCCGACACAGTGCTCACGCGCCTCAAGGTGAACGGTTTCAAGAACCTGGACGGCATCGACGTCCGCCTGGGACCCTTCACGTGCGTCGCCGGGCCGAACGGCGTGGGGAAGTCCAATCTGTTCGACGCCATCGCGTTTCTGGCCGCGCTGGCGGACCGGCCTCTGGTGGAAGCGGCGTCCATCGTGCGCGGCGGAGATTCCCGGCGCGGCGACGTATGGAGCCGTTTCCGCCGTGCCGGCGACCGCGTGGCCGAGAGCATGACTTTCGCGGCCGAGTTCCTGATCCCGGAGGAAGGCGAAGACGAACTCGGCCAGGCGGCCAGGGCGTCGATGACGTTCCTGCGTTACGAGCTGGAGCTGCGCTATCGGCACGACTCGGCCATCAGGACGATGGGCGCGCTGGAAATCGTCCGCGAGAAGATGGTCCACATCAACCGATCCGCGGCGAAGAACCGGCTCGGCTTCCCACACAGGAAGCCGTGGCGGGACTCCGTGGTGAAGGGCCGCCGCACGAGTCCTTACATTTCGACCGAGGACGAACACGAAGGGGCGATCGTCTCGCTGCATGCAGACAGTGTCGCCGGCCTGGGCGGCGGCCGGCCGCGCCGTGTTCCCGCAGCCAGCCTGCCGCGCACGATGCTGTCCTCGGTTAACAACGCCGCGGAGCATAGAACCCTCGTGCTGGCGCGGCAGGAAATGGCGGGTTGGACCCAACTTCAACTGGAGCCGTCGGCGCTCCGCGCACCGGACGGATTCACCGCGCCGCGCAATATCGGTCCGAACGGAGCCCACGTTCCGGCAACGCTGTACGACTTGGCGCAAGCGGCGCAAAGGCATCATCCAGGCGGCGACCGGGACGTCTATGCGCGCGTTGCGAACAAACTCTCCGAACTCGTGGAGAACGTGCGCGGGGTGGCGGTCGACGTTGACGAGAAGCGACAGCTCTTGAGCATCGTGATGACGGATCTCCAGAACACGGAGCACGTCGCGAGTGCACTGTCCGACGGCACGCTACGGTTTCTTGCCCTCACGGTCATGGAGTCCGACCCCAGGAGCCGACGCCTGCTCTGTCTCGAAGAGCCGGAGAACGGCATGCATCCGCTTCGGATTTCGGCCGTAATCGAGTTGCTGGGAGAACTCGCCGTCGATGTCGCGGAACCGGTCGACGCCGACAATCCTCTTCGCCAGGTAATCGTGAACACGCACTCGCCGTCCGTCGTTGCGTGTGTTCACGACGACGCACTACTGGTAGCGCACGTCGGGCGCGGCAGCGAGCCCGAGGCGCCGCGGCTCTCGGTACGTCACTTGCCGGGCACGTGGCGGGACAGGAAAAACGCCGATGAGCCGACGGTCACACGAGGGGACCTGCTCGCGTATCTGAATCCCCTGCAGACCATCAGTGACGATCAGGACACGCCGCATGTCGGGGCGACGCGGGTCCTGCACCGACGCGACCTGCAGCCATGGCTGCCCTTGGAACCTTCCGGAATCGAGCCGCAGGAATGACACTGCGGGTGAGCCTGGTGACCGATGGTACGTCCGAAGGGCAGGCGCGCAAGGAACTTCAAACCGGGACGCGCGGCGCACCGCCTGGCGAACCTCATTACCGATTGGTCTGCTTTGCGCGCCCTCGCGGCATTCGATCGGCTTGAACGGGACACAAGGACGGCGCTTACGCAGCTTGGCGTCGCACTGACGTAGCTGAACCTCCATAGCAGTCCCACTACGCGCCCAACGCGTGGCCGAGCACCTGCTTCATGCAGTCGGGCTCGCCCAGGAAGTACACACCCTGCCGTTCCCATTCGTCCCGCGGCTTCAACTCGTCACCGATCCGGTCGGCCGGCGTTATCGACAGCACGTAGGCGTGCAGGCGCAAGTCCGGGTCCGATACGCGGACGCGCTCCTCGATCTGCTTGATCGTTCTCGTTCAGCCTGACAACCTCGATCCGATCGCGCTCCCACTGGCGGCGCTCCCGTTTCCAGAACATCGAGGCGTATTCGGTGATGAGATCGACGGCGATGCCCTCGAGGGCGCGGACGTCCTCGAACCGTCGCACCTGCATCCGCTCCGGGGGCGCGTGGAGCACGTACCACGCGTCGCTGTCCAGGAGCCGGTCTACCGTCTCCGACCGGATGACGAGATTGTGCCAGCCCTGCTGCCGCTTGTGCGCGGCCAGCGCATCCCGGACGCGGGTTCTGTCGAAGAGCGCCACGTGCCTCGGGTCGAGCTTGACGGCCGGCCGCTCCGCATCCCCTCCACCAGCAACGTCGCCGGAGGAGACGGCCTGCAATCGCGAGTGGAGATCCATCTCGACAGCCGGTGGACTGTCGGCATCCCCGGGGTTCGGCAGCACGGGACGCCGGTCGGAGTGTTCGTACCGGGGCCCGTCTTGCAGCCGGATCAGCTTCAACCTGTTCTGCTTGCCGAAGTTCCAGGTGACGGGCAGCGTGATCGTCTCCCGGTCGACGCGCATGCCTTCCGCCCGCAACAGATCGCGGAAAGTCTGCATGTAGTTGGCCCGCAATCCGAAGATGTACAGCGTCTCCAGCTCCTGCAGCCCGGCGCTGTCCGGCGGCAGGTCGGCGCCGCTCTCGCGATGCCGCTTGAGGCTCATGTTCCAGCCCTTCAGCCGCACGCCGCGCCCGAACATCTGGATGATCTCCGGCCCCTCGCCCACGCCGACGTGCATCAGCCCCATCGTGCTGACGCGCCAGGAGTTCCAGCCCGCGATGAACCGGCGCGCGCCGATGACGACGTTCACGGTCGAATCCGGACGGTCCACGTCGGCGAAGAGCCGCGCGGCGAAGCCCAGCTCCCGGTCGACGTCGAAGTCGGGATTCGCGTTCTCGTTCAGCAGCTTGTAGAGGGCCGTCGAGTCCCCCACGTTGACGACCCCGAACGGCGGGTTGTCCGCTACGCGCAGGTACAGCTCGCCCTCGCCCGCCGTCAGATAGACGACGTGCAGGCGCCCCTCCCCGTGGAACAGGAGGTCGCACAGATCGGCATAGAGATCGGTCCCGTCGCGCGGTAGATGGCTGAAGCGGCCGGCAAAATAGTCGGAGCCGGTCTCGTCCTGGAGCCCCGACCGGCCATCCAGCAGCCGCGGGATCATCCGACGCACGGTCTCGCCGCGGGCGAGCACCCACCCGAGAAACGTCAGGATGCGAACGACGTCGGAGCGGGTCGCCCGATCCGCCTTGCTGGAACCCGACACCGTCTTACCGAGGAAGACCCACAGCGGCTTTGCCGGGTTGAACGCCTTCCACTCGGCCGCCCTGTCCCACCAGATGCGGCACTGCTGGTAAAACGTCAGCAGGCAGCCGAGCAGGTACATGTCGCTGTTCTCGTCCTCCGCACCGTGCGGCAGGTTGGAGATCGCATAGTCCTTGCCGTAGCCGTCCGCGTGGAACCGGCGGTAGGCGTAGTCGAACAGCAGGCACTTGCCGTAGGCGTGCAGCAGATCCGGGTCCTTGCCGCCCACCACCTGATTGAACGTCGCGGAGTACTCGAATGTGAAACCGCCGCTCGACAACTCCCGGCGGCGCTCGCGCCAGACCTTCCCCGACGCGCCCAGGTGTCCCTCGTCGACCAGCACGAGGTTGTCGTCGCCGAAATCCGCCACCGCGACGCGCTTGACACCCTTCTTCTCCGCCAGCTTGTTCAGATCGATGATCTCGACCGGCTGGAACAGGTCCGCGCCAGCGTCGCTCGAGAACAGGCGCGCGTGAAGCCCGCTCGCGTGCAGCTCGCGCTCGTGTTGCGCCGACATCTGCTCGTTCGGGGTCAGCAGCACGACGTTGTTGAGTCGCCCGCCGGCGCGGCCCAGGTAGTGCCGGTACTGCAGAATGTGCGCGTGCATGAGGAGCGTCTTGCCGGACCCGGTCGCGCTCTGGAACGCCAGTACGCGCAGGTCCTCCGGGGTGTACTCCGGCATGGCGAGCATCTCCCGCTCCTGCCTCCGTGCCAGGTTCAGGTCCGCCCGCAACGCTTCCGGTTCTTCGAAGTACCGGCGCAGATAGTGCTCCGTGAACAGCAGCGCGAGGTACTGGTGCGGCTTCCACGTGCGGTCCCGCTCCTCGGTCATGCCGAGGCGGACGCTGTGCCGCGCAATGTTCGCGTCGTACTCCGCGACCCGGTCGTGGGTCACCTGCGCCCGCTCCGGGTTCACGTAGAGAGCGCGCGCGTACTCGCTCTCACTCGCTACGGGAAAAGTGGACGGCACCCCCCGCAGTGCGTTCAGCATGTCGTCCATGCCGAGGCAGCCGAACTGCCGGCACATGAACGCGTGCAGTACGAGCCGGCGGTCGAGGGTCGCCATCGGCCGCCGCACCCCCGTCCGCCGCCCTGCCGATGCTCGATTGGCGTTCATGCCTCGAACATCAGCTTCCGAAAGGCGGGTTCCGTACTCTCGGCAGCCCACATCTCGCCGGGCCGCCGCATGGCGTTCAGGGTGTGGTCGCCGTTGACGTAGACGACGTCGAGGGCCTCCGGGAACCGTGCGCGGTGGTTGTCGAACCACGCGTCCAGAGCGGCGCCGTCAATCTCGTCGAGGTTCCGCCATAGAACCAGGCATTTCCGTCCCCCGGCGTCGTTGCCCGTCACCGCCAGCAGACCGTCGATCCGGCGGCGGGACTCGACGTGTGTGGACGCCTCCGAAAATGCAAGCCTTTTTCTGAAGCTCTCCTTCTGCGATCAGTTTGCTCCAGCGGTTCTCCGCGACAGCGGAGCGGCTCCCCAGCGCCGCGATTGTTCCCGTGGAACGAGGGCCAGCCTTCTGGCTGGCCTGCAAGGACTTCCCGCACGGTCGGCCGTGGCTGTCACCCGCAGGGCCGCAACGGAGTGGAGGAGCCGCGCAGCGGCTTGACAGCCGCGGGCGACCGTGCGCGAGGTAGACGCTTCCGAGCAAAGCGAGGGCCGTTGGGCACGTCCGAAGCCGTGCACCGCCGTTTCAGGAAGCTCCATTTCGTCGGATGGTTCGGTGCATGCGGTCAGGTGCTGTCGTGTGTCCGGCCTCATTGATTGCGGCATATCACGCGCCGCGGGCCCGTATGGAGATACGCGGGTCGAGTCCAAAATCGCGCAAATGTGCTCGAAGGCACTGGTGCAGTCACTGGTTTTCTCGACCCCGTCTCGTTGACCGTTTGCCCTTACCATTTTCCGACCTGCTCGCATTCCCGACGGCGCCGCCCCGGCTCCTGCCTTCTCAGGCGGTCGGCAGCGGCGCGCGGTAGTACTCGTTCTTCGTCATCAGCGCCCAGGCGATGCGCGCCATCCGGTTGGCCAGCGCCACGGCGACCAGCATGCGCGGCTTGCGCGCCAGCATTCGAGCCAGCCACGGGTCCTTCGTGCCGCGCCGCGCCGCCCAGCCGACTGTCGCCATCGCGCCGCTGACCAACAGCCGCCGGAGGTCGCGCTGACCCATCTTCGATATCCTGCCCAGCTTCGGCTTCCCGCCGGTCGAATTCTGCCGGGGAACCAAGCCCAGCCAGGCCGCGAAGTCGCGGCCGCACCGGAAGCTCTCCAGCGGCGGCGCGAAGGCCTGGACCGCCATCGCGCACAGCGGTCCGATTCCCGGCACGCTCATCAGCCGCACCGTCTGTTCGTCTTCGCGCGCCCGCTCACGCAGGTCCCTCTCCAACTCCGCGATCTTCTCGTTGAGGTCGCCGATCTGAACGAACAACAGCGCGCCCAGCTCCCGAACCGAGCCCGGCAGCGGCGAATCGGCATCTTCAATCGCCTCTGCCAGCCGCTCCACGTGCGCAGGCCCTTGCGGCGCGACGACGCCGAACTCCGCGAAGTGTCCCCGCATCGCGTTGATCGTCTGCGTGCGCTGGCGAACCAGCAGATCGCGCGTGCGGAACAGCATGCCTTGGGACTGCTGCTCCCGCGTCTTCACCGCCACGAACCGCATCGTCGGCCGCGAGGCCGCCTCGCAGATCGCCTCCGCGTCGGCCGCGTCGTTCTTCTGCCGCTTCACGAACGGCTTGACGTAGATCGGCGGGACCAGCTTCACCTCATGACCGAGCTTCCCGATCTCTCGGCCCCAGTGGTGCGAGCTCCCACAGGCCTCCATCGCTACGATGCATCGCGGCTGCGACGCCATGAAGCTCAGCACCTTGTCCCGGCTCAGCTTCTTGCGGAACGCAACCGACCCGTCCGCGCAGGCGCCGTGCAGCTGAAAACTCCGTTTCGCCAGATCGATGCCGATGATGGTAGCGTGCTCCATTGGATGCCTCCTCTTCCAGGTGATGCTTCACAACAGCTCCACCTTGGCACATTCCGATGCCGCTGAGGAGGCGTCCACCCCATCACGCAAGCCAATGAGCCAGTTGAACGTCTCCGGCAGATCCACCTCCACGTCCCGGCGAACACCCTCCCGCACGACAGAGAGCCTGTACGCGAGAGGATCCGCGAACTCCTTCCCGAGGAGGCAGGCGCTGCCAGTCGTCTCGACGCCGAGGGCGTAGCGCAAGCGGTAGTCCTCTGCAAGGTCCGGGCTCTCGGTCAGTAGCGCTTCCCTCTCTTTCGGCGAAGCCGCCACCTCCAGGCTGTCCATCGAGTCCTCGTACGACTCCAGGCGCACGCTCTTGAACACCTGCGACACGCCGGCGCGCGACACCGGCTTGCCGGCCTTCCAATCGGATGAATGCACCACCTTCTTGATGCGCGGCAGGACGATCGTATCGAAGTGGCGACCTATTTCCGCCAGTACGTACCGGCGTCCTCCGTTGTCCCTTCTATTGAGGTTGACGACCGCGTGGCCGGTAGCGCCGGAACCGGCGAAGAAGTCCAGAATGCGCGCGCCCGCTTCGCCGCCGCCCGACGCGCGGATGCAATCCTCCACCAGCGCGACGGACTTCGGAAAATCGAAAGGGTTGTCGACGAACAGTTCCTTGAGGACCCTGGCCCCATGATTGGACGATGCATACTTGCTGTCGCCCCACCACGTCTTGGGGACGGACTCGGTGTCCATGCGCTGCATGAAATGAATGCTGATGCCCTGCGCTCCCGAACCGTTGCCGTTTCGTTGCACACGATACTCGTCGGCTTCCTGGGAAACCCGCTCCCAACCCCGCTCCCAGTTCTTCTCGATCAGGGCCCCTTCCTGCTCCTTCACCGGCCACACGACCGTTTCATCCTTGCGAGGGCGCTCGAGAACTCGATACTCCGAGTCCTGCTCGTCCCATTCCATCCTCGGAATACGTATGGTGTCATCGTCCCCTACGAAGATCGGATAGTACAGCTTCGGCCGGTCAGCCCGCCGGTCGTTCGTTCCCGTCCGCAGCAGGTTGCGCCAAGCATATCTTCCATATTCGTCCGATAGCGGGTACCGCTGCATCTGTTTCTCGGTCTTCAGCAACGGACCAGGACTTGCCTGTTCACCTCCATAGAACAACGCGTACTCATGGGTTGGGGACAACTTTCCGACGGACGTTCTTCCGATCGGCGTCGAACGGACCGGCGCGACGCCGATCTCCTTTTCGAACATCCTCCGCATCAGCGCGCGCA
This sequence comes from Vicinamibacterales bacterium, assembly GCA_965204175.1. GTDB lineage: Bacteria > Acidobacteriota > Vicinamibacteria > Vicinamibacterales > UBA8438 > WTFV01. The sequence continues at coordinate 6,318,911 of OZ241978.1, read as the reverse complement.
ACCGCCACACTTCCTCGTCATCGATGGCGCAGCAGAGAATCCCCTCCGTCGACAGAAACGCCTTCGCGAGCAACAGGCGATCCTGCATCATCGACAGCCAGGACGAATCCTTGAGATCGTTCTTGTAGAGAATGGACGAAGACGCAGTGTTGTACGGGGGATCCGCGTAGACACTGGTCACCTGCCCCTTGTATCGCGCCTGCAACAGGTTCAACGCCTGGAAGTTCTCCCCCTGCACGAGCAGACCGTCCATCTGCTCGTCCAGCGGGCCGGCGTCGGAGAGCGCCGCCAGTAGGCGGTCGGTGAAGTCCCGGTCAAAGTGCTGTGTGTCGACAACGAGGTACGGGTTCGCCTTGAGAAAGTCGACCGTCGGCGGATTGCTCCAGGCCACGTTGCCGTTCGTCAGATCTCCGGTGATCTCGTCGGCGGCGAGAAGCTCTACCCACTCCCCGCGCTGCGCAGCGTTGGCGGCGATCTCCGGGTAGAGCGCCTCCGGAACGCGGTCCAGGGTGACGCACCAGTTGGTCTCCAGCACGAACTTCTTCTTGAGCCACAACCGCTTCTGGAATTCCTCGAGTTGCGCCAGGAAGTCGATGATCTTGCGGCCCACGTGACGCGTCGCCCGCACCCGCGCCAGCGCCCGGTCGAGCCGGGCCGTGTCGCCCCGTTCCAGGTCGTCGAGATTCAGGACGTCGGTGTTCAGGTAGAGGTCGAGCTCGCGGCGCAGGAAGCCGCCGAGATCCTTGTGGATGAAGTAGTCGAAGCTGTTCTTCGCCGTGTAGCGGTCGACATGTCGGGCCAGCAGCGTGCGGTCGGGATCGGCGTCGGTCGGCGCCCGCTCGGCCAGCAGCGCTTGCCAGTCGGGATCGAACACTCGAAGGATGCGGCCCACCGCCGCCTCATTGATTCTGCCCTGCTGGGCGCCGCCGTTGCCCGGCCACTTCTTCTTCTCGCCTTCCGTCAGCGGCCGGTGCTCGAACCGAACGACCAGATCGCCGTTATCGACCTCGACTGCGCCCTTGCCGCCGGCGAGCACGAAACGGCGCTGCCGGCCGCTGGCCTCCTTGACGTTGTCCTTCTCGTTGTCGGCCGCCGCGATCTCGAACCGCACGTGCCGCGTCGCGCTGCCCGAACCGACGGCGAACACGTAGGAGGCGTAGTTCTCCGTCGTCTTGACGTAGTACTGGTCCGCGTTGGCCCAGTGCAGCTTCACCTCCTCGCCGTCGTAGGGAATCAGGTACGCCGAACGGCCGCCGCTCGAATAACGGCGCTGCGAGATGAAGTCGCCCTCGGCGTAGTAGCGGCCGAAGAAGTTGGCGAGATGGTTGTAGACGTCGGCCTCTGCGTCGGCGTCCTTCTGCATCTCGGCGAGGCGCCGGTTCAGCTCGACGATCTTCGGCGGCGGGTTTCTGTCGGGGTCGACACCGAGCCCTCTCGCCGTCTCCCGCGCATCCTCCAGTTCCTCCAACAGCCTGGCGCGCTCCTCGTCGCTCGTGAGCCGCAGCTTCTCCTTCACCTGAGGTAGCAGGTCGTTGTCGAGGAACGACACGACCTCGACCGACTTCAGGTTCATGATCCGGTACAGGCCGAAGTCGAGGTCGCCGCGGTCGAGCTGGAACATCTCGCGCAGCAGCGCGCGCAGCCGATCGAGCTTGTCCGCGGCGCCCGGGGCCGGCTGGGCACCGGGTGAGGCCGGTTCCGGAGTGGTGGATGTAGAGGAATCGCCCATGCCGCCGTCCTTCATTGAACCGTGGAGTCGATGGTCGGTCAAGCCACCCCGCAGGGCAGGCAGACGCGGGGGCTGCGGCGGAAGCCGGCGACACCAAGGGCGAGTACCGACGCGGTATCATCCTGCCGGGCCCGGCGCGAACGATGCCCGCCGCAACCCATGGAGGAAACGACCATGCCGCACAGACTTCCGCTCTTCATCCTCGTCGGCCTCATCGCGTGGGCGATGCCGCTCGCCGCCGCGGCACAGGTGGAGTACATCGATCCCGCCGGCGGCTTCACGCAGGTGGTCGCCACGACCAACGCCGGGGTGAAGACCATCTTCGTCTCGGGCCAGGTCGGGCAGGGCGACACGTTGCGGGAGCACGTGGAATCGGCGTTTGCCGGGATCGTGCGACGCCTGGAGCAGGCGGGCGCCACGCCGGCCGACGTCGTCAAGATCCGCATCTTCGTGAAGGACTTCGAGCCGGCGCAGTATCCGACGATCGCCGCGGCGCGGCTGGCCGCCTTCCCTGCGGAGGATCAGTGGCCGGCCAGCACGATGATCGGCGTGCGGGCGCTGGCCGCCGAATCGCTGCGCGTCGAAATCGAGGCGACCGCGGTGGTGGCCGAGCCGGGCGCCGACCTGCGGATCGAGCGCTTCGCGCCGTCGAACGGGTTCAGCGGTGCGGTGGCGGTGACGGCGCACGGCACACGGACGGTCTACGTGGCCGGTCAGGTCGGCGCGGGAGACTCCCTCGCGGCGCAGACCGCGGCGGTATGGGGGCGCGTCGCGCAGCAGCTCGACGCGGCGGGAGCATCGCTCGCCGACCTGATCAAGGCGACCACCTATATAGTCGACTTCGATCCGGAGACCGACCTGCCGGCCTACCGCGCCGGCCGCGAGCAGGCCCTCGCCCTCGACGACATGCCGGCGAGCACGCTGCTGGGAATCCCGAAGCTGGCGGCGGACCAGTACCGGATCGAGATCGACGGCATCGCGGTGCTCGGCGTGGACGGCAACGCCGTCGAGCGCGAGTACATCGATCCGGCCATCGGCTTCACCCAGGTGGTGACGGCGCGCGGCACGGGTCCGAAGGTCGTCCAGGTATCCGGCCAGGTGGGACGACCGGGGGATTCGCTCGCGAGCCAGGCCGACCAGGTCTACGCCAGCCTGCGGCGCCGCCTGGACGCGGCCGGGGCGGCGCCTGCAGACCTGCTGAAGGTCGTCATCTACATGCCGGAGTACACCCGCGGCGACTTCGCGGTGGTCGACGCGGCGCGCAAGGCGCACGGCTTCCCGGACGAGGCCGTCCCGGCGGCGACCCTGCTCGGCATCCAGTCGCTGTTCGCGAACGGCGCGCTGCTGGAGATCGAGGGCGTCGCGGTCGTCGAGCCGTGAACGCCGCTGGGGGCCGAATCCAGCCCAGGCTGTCTACGCAGGACCCGGAAATCTTCGGCGCGCCGATCGAGACGGTTGTCGCCGTCCGGTTATACGCGCAACGCCGCGCCATCATCCGCCGCGCCGTGACTTCGAACGTGAACCGAGGCGACAAATCTACGCCTATATCCCCTGGAGCTCCTCGGTGCTGGTCAGAACCCGCCCCAGCGTACTCTTGCCCGCATTCGTGTAACCGACGATGGGCAGGCGCGGGACCGCAAGGCGCCCTCGTCTGTGCCTCCGTTCTCCCGCTACGCGGCCAGCTTCGTCAATTCGAGTTCAACCAAGTCACGCGAACCCGTGGTGCGCCGGCGGTCGACCTCGAACTGGGTCTGCCCGGCTCCACTACTGTCCCACATTTTCAGCCCCAGAGCAGCATCTGAGGACTTGGAGGGGTTCGGGAACCGGGTGGTGCGGGCGGCGTGAACAACTCCACCAGTGGACGGCGGTCGAACAAGTTGAGCTGCAGAACCTGTAGCATCCGGTGCAGGGTCCAGCTCAACCGCAAGACGAACTTCAGGTACGCCAACAGCAGGTACATGCACGTGGCCACCCACAGTTGCGACAGAACCGCGTTCCTCGAGCGGCCCACGAAGCGCTTCACCTTCAAATTCTGCTTGATCCACTTGAAAAACAGCTCGATCTGCCAGCGCGACTTGTACAGGTCGGCAATCGTCTTGCCCACCCACGTCGTGTTGTTCGTCACAAACACGTAGCGCCGCTTCGTTTCCTCGTCCCAGTAGCCGACCCGCCGCAGCGTGTCCGGATACGCCTTGCGGCCACGCGCACTGGTCAACTCGATCGTCTGGTCGCTCATCACGCCGGTCCCGATGTTGACGTCGTGGTCGTGCAACACCCGGTATTTCACGCCCCGCTTCAGCCGGGTCACGAAGGTCACGCCCTGTTCCTGCAACCGTCGGAGCCACTGGAAATCCAGATACGCGCGGTCGGCCACCACCACGCTGCCGGCCGGGAACGTCCACGTGCGGGCCACCGTCACATCGCCCGCCTTGCCGTCGGTCACGCTGAGGAAGCTCGGCAGATGCCCCGCCTGGTCCAGGCCGACATGCAGCTTGATGGCGCCCTTCGTACGCCGGAACGACGCCCACGGAAAGGCCGCCAGGCACAGGTCGATGGTCGACGCATCGACCGCATACAACTTGCTCTTGAACCGGAAGCCGTGCCGCGGCGCCCGCTGCTGACAACGAGCCAGGAGGCGTTGGAAGAGCGCTTCATAGAGCGTGTACGGCTGCTCGGCGTTGACCCGCGCCAGCGACGAGCGGCTGACGAGGACCTGTATGCCGAGGTGATAGAGCTTGTGGGATTGGGCGCCCAAGCTGCCGACGATGTCGCGCAGGCTGTGCAGGCCGGCGAGTTGGCCGAGACCGAGGGCGACGAACTGCGCCCAGCGGCTCATGACGCGGAGTCGTTGGCCCTTCTGGTGCTGCCGGGCCTCGGCGTCGAATTCATGTCGGGGAAGCAAATCGAGAAGCTGGCTGAAGACTGTGCTATGATGGGCCACGGCTTGGATCTCCTGTCTTTTGAACGATTTGTGGACAACTCATTCTATCAGACAGAGAGATTCCAAGCCGCTTTGATTAGGAACTCTGTGGGACAGTAGTGGCCCGGCTCCGGCCGCCGATGCCGCCCGTCCGGCCACAAACCTGCCGCGGACGGAGTTCCCGAGTGTACGGCGCCCGAGGAGTCAGTTCGCATCCTCACCCATCTGCTCAACGGTTGGCCCAGTGCTCAGCCTGAAGGCGAGGCAATCGAAGTAATCCTCTATTTTCCTGTAATCAGATTTGTCCGAATCCAGGAATTCATTCAGGATCTTGAGCACACGTTCTTCAACTTCCGAGGCGCGCGTGTCGGCCATCATCTCTTCATCAAGAAAAGAACGTTCGTAAACCGTAAACCAACCTCCCTCCATCATGGGATACCTCCGAGTTGCCTGCCTGTCCACGGGCGTCTTGCGCATGAAGGTCTTGACCTCGTCCAGCCGCGGGTCTGTCTTGCGGTCCGGCTGATGGAAGAATAAGTTCACAAGCACCGAACGGTAGGTGAAGGTCATGCACCATCTTATTCGCCAGTCAGGTACGCCCAGTGCCGCTGCCGCCTTGCCCCATCTCCAGTACAGCCAGAACTCGGTCTTTGTGGTATTGTTCTTCGGTGGGTCCGTCTTGATCCCTCGGTGTGCCAGGAACTCCTTCACTCTGGTCCGCAACAGTTCGGGTTCCCGTCGGAACTCTCGCACTAACGCAACCAGTGTGGTCGCGTATCTCTCGTCGATATCTGCTGCCTTTGCACTGACACCGCCTTCGCCCTCCTTCACCAACACATCGCGCAAGTCTCTCAACAGGTCGCCATAGTTGTCGAGCAGCGCCGTGAAGTAGTCCCTGCCAGCCTGCGGCCGAACGAGTCGGCGGCCGACCGTATCGAGGTACTGACGAATGAAGGTCCAGACCTCCGCCGAGCGGAACTCGCCACCTCTGTAGAGCGACATGATGATTTCGTGAATCGTCGACCAACTCACATGCACGAAGTCCGGTTCCTTGACGTCTTCGTCCAGCGACGTCGTCAGTAGGGCGCTGCGGATGGAGTACCCGGGGTACTCTTTGCGCAGTACTTGTTCGTAGCCCCTTACCTGCTCGAAGTGTTTCCTAGACGCCATCTCTACCTTGTTCTCGATGGCGAGCAGGCGTTGATCCCCGTGGAATAGGGCTATGTCTACTCTGTGCAGCTCTCTCTTGACAACGACCGGTTCCGCGGTTATTGGTTCCTTCAAGCACTTCAGGAACCGATCCAGAAACAGCCTGTCGATGCGATGAGACTCGTCCGGTTGAAGTAGCCATGCAAGCACGTTGCTATGGCGGATCTCGAATTCCGCGTACTGCAGAACGTCGAAGACGTTAAAGTCCCTCCGTTTCCGGGTTTCCTCATGATATCTCTCGAACCGCGGGTCACGCACCAGACTTCGTAGTCTTTCTCTCACCTCAACCTCCCCAACCGGCACACTCTCGACGATAGCGGCCATGAGCACCTGCACTATACTACGTTATCATCAGGCGCCCGTTCGTAAGATAGGCACAACGAGCCTATCCACGGTATCCACGGTCGACGTCGAGATCCTTAACCGCACAGCCCTCTCTGTGTGATTCGCGCGACACCTGACTTCTTCACCCCGCAGCTCCCAACCACCGTTTCAGCGGTCCAGAATCATCTGTCGCGGAAGCCCTTGCCGTCCAGGATCTTCGCGGCGTACCGCTCTATTCGCGCTACGCGAGTCCTGGCCCTTCCGGCGCCCGAGAAGTACAGGTTGTACTGGTTGTACTCCCGCCGGCGACCCGGGGTCAGTGCCTCGAACGCGGCCTTCAACGCCGGGCCCCGGTCCAGGCGGCTCTGAAGCGCCGCGACCAGGAGAAGCTCTGGCGCCGGGCACAACTTCCCGCCCACCTTCTCGATATCGATGGCCTCGTCGACGTAGGACCTCGACGGTGTGGGCCAGCCGGGCCACGTCCTCGACCGAGGTGAACCGGAACCGGCGAGCCGACCACGAGTTCGGCCCCTGCCCCTCGAGAACGCCTTCGGGATCCTTCAGCAGGGCGCCCTTGAAGAACATCAGGGCAAAGAATGCCTTCATCTCTTGGAGGACGACCGACGTTCCCGCCGCGTAGCTGTGGCAGGGCTTGCGCCACTTGATGTCCTCGGTCAGCGCGCGTCCGAGCAGGATCGACTGCAACGCGGTCATCACCGCCGGCCACGTCTCGGACCTTCTGATGTAACCGTCAACCCTGAGTTCATCGCCACTCCCGCGACGACACGCTCCACGTCAACTTCGGCGTGGCGCACGGTCACAGTTCGGGACCGGTTGCACCTGGCCGGCGAATGGGCCGGCCAGCCAGGGCACCCGTGGCCTCGCCGTCGCGTATCGCGAAACGGCCGTTGACCAGCACGTGCACCGTCCCCTCGGACAACTGTCGCGGCTGGTCGTAAGTGGCACGGTCGCGGATGCGGTCGCGGTCGAACACCGTGATGTCGGCGACGGCGCCGGCCCGCAGGTATCCGCGGTCGTCCAGGCCCAGGAAATCGGCCGCCAGGCCGGTCATGCTGCGGATGGCGAACGGCATCGAGACGATCCGCTCGTCGAGCACGAACTGGCGCAGCTTGCGCGTGAAAGCGCCGAACACCCGCGGGTGCGTGACGTTCTGCGCGGGGGACGGGGTGCGGCCGTCGGTGCAGGTCATCATCCAGGGCTGCCGGGCCAGGTAGCGCGTGTTCTCGATGTCGTAGAGGTCGAGGTTCATCACCGCCGCGTTGCCCGCGGTCAGGATGCGCCGCACCGTCGCGGGTACGGGCAGCTCCCACGCGACCGCGACCTCGGCGAGCGTCCGGCCGTTCAGCTCGGGCCGCGGGTCGGCGAACAGGAGCTTCTCGGCCCCGCCCCGGATCGCCAGCATCTCCATGGTCTCGACGTTCAGCCGGCGGACGGTCTCGGGGTCGCGAAACCGTTCGAGCATGTCCTGGCGGCCGCCGTTCGAAGCCCACCGCGGTATCGCATAGGCGGCCAAGCTCGACTGGGTCGCCGTGTAGACGTGCTGCGCAGCCGCCACCTCCACGCCCCGCGCGCGCGCCTCCTCGATCAGGCGGGCCCCCTCGGGCGCGCGGCCGTAGTTGCCCGCACCCTGTGCGTTGAAGTGGCTGAAGATGACGCGCGTCCCCGCGGCTTCGCCGATCCGGATCGCCTCGCGTATCGAGTTGAGATAGCCGACGCCCCGGTAGCTGGCCCCGAGGTCGCGATCGTGCGTGTCGTAGATGCCGTCGAACGCGGCGGCGACCCGCGCCAGCTCGATGACCTCCTCGGTGGTCGCGTAGTATCCCGGCACGTAGAAGAGCCCGGTCGACAGACCGAACGCCCCTTCGCGCATGCCCTTCCGGACCAGCGCGCGCATCGTGTCCAGCTCGGCCGCCGTCGGCGCGCGGTCGTCGTCTCCGATCACCCGCCGCCGGATCGCGCCGTGCCCCGCGTAGGCGAACGCGTTCACCCCGATGCGGCCCTCGAGCCCGGCGAACAGCTCGGCGACGTCGGGCGTACCCCCGCCGTCCACCCCGATCGCCACCGTGGTAATGCCCTGATGGAGGAACGGCAGCGCGTCCCGGCCGTAGTCTTCCGTCAGCTCGGCGTGCGAGTGCATGTCGATGAAGCCCGGCGCGACCATCAGCCCGTCTACGTCCACGACCACGGCGGCGTCGCGGCCGACTGCTTCCGCGTCGCCGACGAAGCTGATCCGCTCCCCCGCCACGCCGACGTCCTGCCGGGCCGGCGGCTGTCCCGAGCCGTCGTACACAAGGCCGCCGACGAGCAGGATGTCCGCGGGCGGCTGGGCGCCAAGGCCGCCGATCCACAACGCGGCTACTGCCACAGCGGCCAGGAACGGCCGAAACCGCGGGCGTACGTCACGGTCGGTCCAGATAGGCATGATGGAATCCGATCGTCGTGCTCTGACGGGCGTGGTCAGGCGGGGAGACTTCAACAAGCGCCGGCGCCGCGACAATCAGGGCAGGAACCGGACCAGCGCAGCGAAGGCGCCCAGCGCGAGCACGATACGCCATGTGAAGATTGCCTTCAACTCGGCGATCTCGGCCTTCAACTCGGCGATGTCGGCCTTGGTCGCCACCTGCTCGTTGAAAGCCTGGTTCATCGTCGTGACGATGGCCTTCGCTTGGTGCGTCTCGAACCCGACGCCCTCGAGGGTCTCCGCGGCCCGCAGTGTGTCGAAGCTCATCCGTGTCTACGGTTCCATCATACGACTAACGGCAAGCGGGCCCGACCGACCGTTGCGGGGCTCCGGGTTCCCTTCCCAGGGCGCACGTGCGGAACGCCGGGTCGAGCATGCCCCAGCGCACCGGGTCGTCGCAGCCCCAGGACGCCCGACCGCTCACGGTTGATCGTCGCCGGCGTCGACCGGGATGTCGCGCAGCCGTTCCTGCACGGTGCCGGGGATGCCAAGTCCGGTGTTGGCGCCGAGCCGCGCGAGCAGCGCCGCCGTCTCGGGCCAGCTCTGGAACTGGAACGACTGCTTGGAACCCTCGGCCATGCGGTAGGCGGTCCGGCCGCGGAAATCCCGCGCGTCGATGTCGGCGCCGTTGCCCACCAGGTACTCGATGACCTCGTTCATCCCCCGGAACGCCGCGCCGTGCAGCGCCGTGAAGTTGGCCTCGTTGACGGCGTTGATGTCCGCCCCGGCCCGGTGCAGGAACTCGACCGCGCGCTCCGAGCTGCGAGCCCGCACGCCGCGGGGCTCGCGGGGCGTGTAGGTGGCGGGCCCGAGGCCGGCCGCGGCCATCAGCGGGGTCGTCCCGTCGCTGGTCGTCAAGTGCAGGTCGGCGCCGGCGTCGAGGAGCGCCCGCATCACCTCGACGCCGGTCGTCGTGCCGCTCGGCATCACCGCGAAGACGTGCGCCTGCCCGCGGGCGCCGTTCATGTCGTACGCCGCCACCCAGAGCGGGGTCGCGCCGCGCAGGTCGCCCGTGCCGCAGGCGAACGGCTCGAACGCGCCCTTTCGCGGATAGCCGATGTAGTTCATGATCATCGCCCACGCCGTGATCCGGGCGTTCGGGTCGGCGCCGCCGTCGAGGAGCGCCTCTACCAGGGCCAGCCGTCGAGCTTCGCCCAGCCGCGCGCCTCCGAGGCCGGCATAGAGACGGTTGCGGCCGTGGCGGCGATACCACTCGAGCAGCCACGGGCTGACGTTGCCGGCCGCCGCGTGCAGGGCGGAGACGCCGCCCATCTCGCCGTCGGGGTCGGCCCCCTGCTCGAGCAGGAACAGGGCGAATGCGTCCTGGCCGCTCACGATGGAGAAGGGCAGCACGTGCGTGCCGTCGGCGCTCGGCTCGTTGACGTCGCTGCCGGCCGCGATGAGATCCGCCGCGGTAGCGACATCGCCGTTCCGAGCGGCGTACATCAGCGGCGTGAAGCCCTTGATGGTGGAAGCGCGCGGGTCGGCGCCGGCAGCGAGCAACGCGTGCACGATCGCCGGATGCCGCTCCGACACGGCCCACATGAGCGCCGTGCTGCCGGTCGCCGTCACCGCGGCGTTGACATCGGCTCCGCCCCGGATGAGGGCCTGCACGACATCGACACTGCCCGTGCGCGCGGCGGTCATCAGCGGAGTCAGGCCGCTCGTCTGCCGGGCGTGGACGTCGGCGCCCGCTGCCAGGAGCATCTCGACCATGGCGACGCTCGCGTTCTCGGCCGCCCGCTCCAGCGGCGTCACACCGTGGTCGTCGGCGGCATTCACGTCGGCGCCGGCCCGCAGCAGCCGCTCCACCAGCTCGACGTCGTCCCAGTGCGCCGCCCACAGCAGCGCGGTCGCACCGTCCGGCCGGGCGGCGTTGGGGTCGACACCCTGATCAAGGAGCGCGAGCACCGAGTCCGGATCCTGGTCCGCGGCAGCCGTCACGATCCGCAGATCCTGAGCGGCGGCCGCGGCGGCGCCGAATGCACAGAACGCAGCGAGGAAAACGAGGTAGCGCAGCGTCGGAATCGTCGTGGTCATCGCTCCAATTATGCATCAGGCGAAGGGTCGTTCATCGGATCGCCTTCCGATGGAGGTGCGATGCCCGATGCGGTAACAGCGCCCGCACGCCGTCGCGCGGCCACGCTGCGGTAGGCGTCGTAGAGCGGGGCGAGCGCCCGCTCCCAGCGGCGGCTCAGGGCGTAGCGCCGCGCCGCGTCGGCCATTGCGCGCCGCCGCGCCGGGTTCGACGCCAGCCCGACGATGGCGTCGGCGAGGGCCTCCACCTGCCCGCCGCGGCAGACCAGCCCGGACTCGCCGGGCCGCATGTTCTCCCGCGGCCCGCCCCGGTCGGACACCAGGACCGGCAGCCCGCACGCCTGCGCCTCGAGCACGACGTTGCCGGCCGTATCCGTGCAGCTCGGGAACACGAGCAGGTCCGCCGAGGCCAGCGGCCGGGCGACGTCCGCGTGGGGCAGCGTCCCGAGGAAGACCGCGTTGTCGAGCCGCCGCTCCAGCTCCGGCCGGTAGGGGCCGTCGCCGACGATCACCCAGCAGTGCTCGACGCCGGCGGCGCAGAGCCGCCGCTCGACGTCCGGCAGCATCGCCAACCCCTTCTCCCGGGAGACGCGGCCGACGTAGGCCAGCGCCAACGCGCCGCCACCGAGCTTCCAGGCGGCGCGCAGTTCCGAAGACCGATGACGGGACGAGAAGGACCCGGTGTCCACGCCGCGCACCCACAACCCGATCCGGTCCGGATCGATGCCGTCGTCGACCAGCATGGCCCCGGTGGCCTCGGAGGGAACGAAGACCCGCTCGCACCGCGCGTACAACCACCGCATGTACGAACGGAGCCAGCGCTCGAGACGTCGCGAGCCGCTCAGCATCCGGAGATACGCCCCCAGATCGGTGTGGTAGCTGCCGATCAGCGGCACCCGCAGCCTGGCCGCCGCATGGAGCGCGGCGAAGCCGACCGGCCCGGGCGTGGTCAGATGAATGAGCTCGATGCCGTCCCGGTGCGCCTCGGCGCACAGCCGCCCGAACCGCGGCAGGTAGACTTTCATCTCGCGGTAGAAGGGGATGCCGATGCCGGGCGCTCCCAGCGCCAGGTACTCCGGCTCGTCCGCGGCGATGTCCGAGTGCGTGTAGACGCGCGGCCGGACGCCGGACGGCGCGTAGCGCAGCAGCGCGGACAGCGTGGTCGTGACGCCGTTGACCTTGGCGAAGTCGTTGTCGGTGAAGACCGCGACGCGGACCGGCCGGCAGATCTCGATCAGGCTGCCTCCGGCAAGCGGACCGCGGCGTGCGCGGGCTGCGCGACCAGGTCGAAGAGCAATCCCCGGTTGAACCGCGCCTCCCGCACGAAGTGCGCGACGGCCAGCAGCAGCGGGATGGCGACCACCGGCATGGCGGCCAGCCCGCACCACCAGAGTGCATGACGATCCCAGCGCCAGGGCCGCTGGACGAGCATCCGGAACCGATCGCCGTAGAAGCCGGCCGCTGCCCGCACGATGTCGTTGGCCAGCCGGAAGTAGCCGCCGTGCTCGCCGCCGACCCGCACGCGCCCGGCACGCAGCTCGCGCATGAACTCGTCGCGCGTCGCGGCGGCCGGCGCCTCGACCCAGGTCCTGCCGATCGCGTACCGCGTATGGGCGTCGCTGCCCGCCGCCGCGACCTTGCCGTAGGCGGCAGCCAGACTCGCCGCCGTCCGGTTCTGGCCGGCGAGCCGGGAGCCGTTGCGGATCTCCAGGGCGTCCACCCACGGCAGCAGCGCGGTCACGTGCGAGCCCGTGATGGGCCCGTTGATCCCGGAGGCGACGTGATTCAGGGAAGTGAATATCCCCTGCGCGCGCAGGTACGGCAGCAGGTCGCGCACGTCTCGCCGGCGGCGCTGGATCTCGTCGTGCTGCGTCTCGGTGATGTCGAGCACGTTGAGGTGGACACAGAACGCCTCGTCGGGGAACTCGGCCGTCACCTCGCAACCGACGATGACGTCGTCCCGGTCACCGAGCGCGAGGGCGCCGCCGATGGCGTCGTGATCGGTGATGGCCACCAGATCCATGCCACGCGCCTTGGCGCGGCGGTAGACCTGCTCCGGCGTGTTGTACGACTCGCGCAGCACGCGGCTGAGGCCCGGCAGCGTCGAGGGTCCCGAGTACCTGGTGTGGACATGCAGATCGGCTCTCATGGCGCTCCTTTCGATGACCGCGGGTGTCGGGCTGCACGTTCGCCGGACGGGAGACGTGGGGACCTTGAAGGCCGTCCGCGTCGAACCCGGTTGGGCAGCGCTCCGACGTATCGGCCACGTCCCGAGTGTCGCGCCGCGGTTTGACGAACCCGTGACCGATTCGTTAACGACAGGTAAACCCGGCCGGCGTTACGAACAATTCCCCGAACCGTCACCGGCTCGACACACGCATGCCGCATCCTTGCCGGCCATGGGAACCGGGCCGCGCTGGCGGGAGCGTCGCGGGTGTCGCTGAACGACTGGTTCGATCGCCGGCTGTTCGAGCTCGTCCATGGCCACAATCTCGTCTACAACACCTGCTGGGAGGACCCGCGGCTCGACCGCGTTGCCCTGGAGCTGGGGCCCGACGACACGCTGCTCGTCGTCACGTCCGCCGGGTGCAACGTGCTCGACTACGCGCTGACGGGTCCGCGGCATATCCACGCGGTGGACCTGAACCCGCGCCAGAACGCGCTGCTCGAGCTGAAGCTGGCCGGGATCCGGCGCCTCGACTTCGACCGCTTCTTCGGCATGTTCGGCCGCGGCTATCTCCCGGAAGTGCGCGAGGCGTACCACGAGTTGCGCGCCGACCTGAGCCCCTGGTCGCAGCGGTACTGGGACCGCTGGATCGTGTTCTTCTCCAATCCGCACCGGTCGTTCTTCTTCCGCGGCGCCGCCGGCCTGTTCGCCCAGGCGGTAAACGTGTACGTCAACCGCGTCATCGGCGTGCGGCCACACGTCGACGCGATGCTCGAGGCGCCCACCCTGGAGCTGCAGCGCGAGATCTGGGAGAGCCGCCTGCGGGAACGCTTCTGGAGCCGAGCCATGCGGTTCGCCATCGACCGCCATGCGACGCTGTCGATGGTCGGCGTGCCGAAGGCGCAGCGCCGGCAGGTCGAGGGCCACTACGAGGGCGGGATCGTGGCGTTCGCGCAGGACTGCCTGGATGCGGTGTTCGGCCGCCTGCCGCTGTCGGACAACTACTTCTGGCGGGTGTACCTGAGCGGCCGCTACACGCCCGCGTGCTGCCCCGAGTACCTCAAGCCGGCCAACTTCGAGCGGCTCAAGGCGGGCCTCGCGGACCGCATCAGCGTGCACACCGACTCCGTGCAGCACTTCCTGGAAACGAACGAGGTGCGCATCTCACGGTACGTGCTGCTGGACCACATGGACTGGCTGTCGGACCGCCACTTCCCGGCCCTGGTCCGCGAGTGGCAGGCCATCCTCGCGAGGGCGGCGGCGAGAGCGCGCGCGATCTGGCGCAGCGGCGGTCTGCGCACGGACTTTCTGGATCGCGTCGCCGTCGAGCACCGCGGGCGCCGGCGGCCGTTGCATGACTTCCTCTTCTACCATCGCGAGCTGGCGGCCGACCTGCACGCCCGCGACCGTGTGCACACCTACGGCAGCTTCGCCATCGCCGATGTGACGGCTGCGGCCTGACCCGCGCCACGGGAGCAGCCTCGATGACGTTCCTGTCGGAGCTCAGGATCCTCTATCACCTGGCGCTCAAGCCGGTGCGCGGCGCGGACCACGCGGGGCGGCTCGACAGCTTCTACGCCGGGCAGGCGGAAGACTACGATGCCTTCCGGGCGCGCCTGCTCCCGGACCGCGAGTCGCTGCTGCGGGACGTGCTGGCGCGCACGCCGGACGGCGGGACGTGGGTCGATCTCGGCGGCGGAACCGGCACGTCGCTCGATATGGCGGCGGCAGAGGTGAACCGGCTCCGGCAGGTCCACGTCGTCGACCTCTCGGAGGCGCTGCTGGCGGTCGCCCGGCGGCGTATCCGGGATCGCGGGTGGTCGAACGTCGAGACCGTCCGCGCGGACGCGACCACCTGGCGCCCCGGCTCGGGAGCCGCCGACGCGGTCACGCTCTCCTACGCCCTGACGATGATCCCAGACTGGTTCCGCGCGGTGGACAACGCCTGGGCCATGCTGCGCCCCGGCGGCGTCATCGGGGTCGTCGACTTCTACGTGTCGCGCCGGCACCCGGCGCCCGGGCGCGCACGCCACGGCTGGACGCCGCGCACCCTCTGGCCGATCTGGTTCGGCGCCGACGGGGTCCAGCTCTCCCCGGATCACCTGCCGGCGCTCGAATGGCGCTTCGCGACGCTCGGGCTCGTCGAGGGGCGGACGCGGCTGCCGTACCTGCCGTTCCGCGCGCCGTACTACCGCTTCGTCGGCCGCAAGCCCGAACGCAGGGCGGCATGTTGGCCCGCGTGCCGCTGGTGTCGAAGACCACCTCCAACCGGTCGTCGGGCCGACAGTTAGATGAGCGAGCGGACGACCGAGCCGCCCGGAAAGAAGCGCAGGTTGCCGTCGTAGTGGCAGTCGCACAGCCCCTGGTCGCCGCCGCGGTCGTAGTTGTAGCGCGAGACGTAGATCTCGTCGGTCGACGGTCGTGCGTGCCCGGAAGCGGCGGAACACGCGTACGCTCGGGCGGTCCACTATAGTAGGCGTCGATTTGTCCGGCAGGGGTCGGCTCTTGACGGTCGGCACCAATCCTGCCGCCAGCCCCACGCGGAGCAGCGAGCACGAATGACTGGATCCCAGGGCTCGATCTCGAATCCCCGTCTGCGCTACGCGGTGGACGAAACGCCGTCGGAAGGGCTGACGACAGGCCTCAGCCTGCAGGTCGTCACGCTCGTCCTGACCGGCATCATCCTGGTCCCCATCATCGTGCTCAACGCGGCGGGCTACCCGGAGGGCGTGGAGTGGGCCGTCTTCGCCGCGCTGGCCGTCAGCGGACTCTCGACCATCCTGCAGGCCCGTCCGGCCGGTCCGATTGGCGCCGGCTATCCGCTCTACATGGGCACCTCGGGCGCCTTCATCGGCGTGTCGACGGCGGCGGTGGCCGCCGGCGGCCTGCCGTTGCTGGGGACGCTGGTGGCCGCCTCGGCGCTGGTGCAGTTCTTCTTCTCCGCACGGCTGTCGTTCTTCCGCAGGTTGATCACGCCGACGGTCGGGGGCACGGTGATCATGCTGCTCGCGGTCAACGTCTTTCCGATTACCACCGACCTGCTGGCTGGCGTTCCTCCCGGCGTCGATCCCCGAGCCATGAGTGGACCGCTGGTCGCCTTCGCGACCTTCGCGGCCATCACCCTGGTATCGCTCTACGCCCGCGGCGCGACTCGCCTGTGGGCGCCCTTCATCGGCATCCTGGTGGGAACCCTCGTCGCCGCCCCGGCCGGGGTGCTCGACTGGACGCCGCTGCTGGACGCCGGCTGGTTCGGCTTGCCGCAGACCGGCTGGCCCGGACTGGACCTGTCGTTCGACGCCCGGTTCCTCGGCCTGCTCGTCCCCTTCGTCATCGTCACGATCATCGGCGCCATCGAGACCTACGGCGACACCATCGCGATACAGCGCGTGTCCCACCGCACCCCGGTGCCGGTCGACTTCAAGGTGGTGCAGCGGGCGCTGAACGCGGACGGCGTCGGCAACCTGCTGTCCGGCCTCGCCGGCACGGTCCCGAACACGACCTATTCCAGCAGCATCTCCATCGCCGACCTGACCGGCGTGGCGTCGCGTCGCGTCGCGCTCTACGCCGGCGCCGTCATCGTGCTGGCGGCGTTCGTGCCCAAGATCGCGGCGCTGCTGCAGGTGGTGCCCGACCCGGTAGCCGGCGCGTACATCTTCATCTTCATCGTGCTGCTGTTCCGCCAGGGCATGCGCATGGTCACCGCGGGCGGATTCGACTACGAGAAGGGCCTCATCGTCTGCATCTCTTTCTGGGTGGGCCTCGGCTTCCAGTTCGGCGTCATCTTTCCGGACCATCTGCCAGCGTGGTCGCAAGGGGTGCTCGACAACGGCATGGCGTCCGGCGGCATCGTCGCCATGGCCCTCACGCTGCTCATCTCGCTCCGGCACCGCGGGGAGCACGAGGTGCTGGAGCCGAGCGTGCGGTCGCAGCGGAGGCTGCGCGCGGTGCTGGATACCGCCGCCGAACGCGCGGGGTGGGACGACATCGCCATCAACCGGCTCGAGCTGGCCGGCGAGGAAGCGTTCCAGTACCTGCTCGATCGACAGGCAGAGTCGCAGCCGCATTCCATCCGCGTCGCGGTGCGACCGGTCGACGATCTCCTGCAGATCGAGCTCGTCAGCGGTCCCGACAGCGCGAACCTGGAGATCCGGCTGGGCAGGCTCGACGACGAGCATGCCGAGCAAGCGGTCGTCAGGGACGTCGGACCGCGCATCCTGCGCCACGTGGCGAAGGACGTGCGGCACGAGCAGTTCTACGACCTGGACGTGCTCACGGTGACCGTCGATACCAAGCCGCTGGAGTGAGGCCGAGAGAGTTACGGCGCCCGCGCGGGGACCGCTGCCAGACCCCTTGCCCAGGAACCGCTTTCCCGGAGCCGGCCCCTCGCGTGGCGCAATGCACAACCCTGGAACGGGCCGCGGCGCCCTGCCACGGTTGCTCGAACCGTCAACGAACCGGCATGGTCAGGGCTGATCGGTCTCTACGGCGGCGGGTACGTCACGCAGGCGCTCCTGGACGGTGCCGGGGATTCCGAGTTGCGTGTCGGCGCCGAGATCGGCCAGCAGCGCCGCGGTCTCGGGCCAGCTCTGAAACTGAAACGACTGCTTGGACCCTTCGGCCATCCGATAGGCCGTCCGTCCGCGAAAGTCTCGCGCGTCGATGTCGGCGCCCTCGGCGACGAGGTACTCCACGACCTCGTTCAGTCCGCGAAACGCCGCACCGTGGAGAGCGGTGAAGTCCGCCTCGTTGACGGCATTGATGTCCGCGCCGGCTTCCAGCAGCACCCTGACCGCCTTTTCCGCACTCGGGGAGCGCACGCCTCGCGGTTGCCGGGGCGTGTACGTCGAGCGTCCGAGACCGGCGGCCGCCATGAACGGAGTGGTGCCGTCGTCGGTCGTCAGATGCTGGTCCGCACCCGCTTCGAGCAGCACGCGCAGAATCTCCGCGCCGGTCGACGTGCGGTTCCCGCTGCCGCCGAACCGCCGGTCGCCGCCGTTCATGTCGAAAGCCGCGACCCACAGCGGGGTGGCGCCGCGCAGATCGCCCGTACCGCAGGCAAACGGCTCGAATGCGCCCTTCCGCGGATAGCCGATGTAGCTCATGAGCATCGCCGACGTCGTGATTCTTGCATTCGGGTCGGCGCCCCGGGCCAGGAGCGCCTTCACCAGCGGCAACCGCTCCGCGGCGGTGAGACGCGAGTAGCCCACCCGCGAGAAGAGCGGGCTGCCGCCGTGTCGGGCATACCACTCGCGCAACCACGTACGGACGCCGCCCGCCGCCGCGTGCAGCGCGCGCACCCCGTTCATCGAGCCGTCGGCGTCCGCTCCCGCCTCGAGCAGAAACAGCGCGAACGCATCCCGATCGCTGACGATGGCGAACGGCAGGACGTGGGTGCCGTCGGCGCTCGGCGCGTTGACGTCGACGCCGGCCGCAATCAGCGCGCGCGCCGCCTCGACGTCGCCGTTGCGCGCCGCGAACATCAGCGGCGTAAATCCCTTGGCGGTCGACGCCGCCGGATCGGCCCCGGCGTCGAGCAGCACCTCGATCACTTCCGGGTGGGGCTCCGACACCGCCCACATCAACGCCGTGCTCCGCGTCTCGGCCACGGCCGCGTTGACGTCCGCACCGCCCGCCACGAGCGCGCGGACGACGTCGGCGTTCCCGGTCCGGGCGGCGGTCATCAACGGGGTCAGACCGCTCTGCTGCGCCGCGTCGACGTCCGCGCCGGCGGTGAGCAGCGTCTCGACCACCGCGAGGCTGGCGTTCTCGGCCGCGCGCTCGAGCGCCGTCACACCGTGGTCGTCGGCCGCGTTCACATCCGCACCGGCACGGAGCAACTCCGTCACCATCTCCACGTCGTCCCAGTGAGCCGCCCACAGAAGCGCGGTGGCCCCGTCCGCCCGGGCTGCGTCGACGTCGACTCCTGCATCGATCAGGACGCGGACCGCTTCGCGATCCTGGTTCGCCGCCGCGGCGACGAGCCGGAAGTCCTGGCCGGCCGCGGGAGTCGCGCCAACGCTCCCGACCACAAGGAAAACCCCGAGGACACAGCAGGTGGCGCGGATCGTCAGGGACATGCTTCTGCCTCCACGACGCTCTACGGCGCCAACCCCTAGACGCCGGCCAGCGGCTCCAACGGCAGCGTGCCCGTGGCGTCGCCGAACTTCTCCGTGTTCACGCCGGCCCGCCCCAGCATCGCCAGCAGCAGGTTGTTCATCGGCGTGTCCTTCGAGTGGCGCAGCACCTTGCCGCCCTTGACGCCGCCCGCGCCCCCTACCATCACCAGCGGCAGGTCGATGTGCGAGTGCTCGTTCGCGTCGCTGATGCCGCCGCCGTGGAGCACGAGCGAATGGTCGAGCAGGTTGCCGTCGCCGTCCGGCGTCGCCTTCAGGGCCTTCAGGAAGTGCGCCGTCAGACCGATGTGGTACTGGTTGATCTTGTGCCCCTGCTCGAACTTCAGCGGGTCGTGCTGGTGGTGCGACACCGCGTGATGGGCGGCGTTGACGCCCAGCTCGGGATAGGCGCGGTTGGTCTGCTCCTTGCCGAGCGTGAGGACGAAGACGCGCGTGATGTCGGCCCGGAACGCCAGGGCCACGAGATCGAACATCAGCTTGGCGTGCTCGTCGTACGATTCCGGCGCCCCGACCGGCCGGTCGGGCAGCTCCAGCACCGACTCGCTCTGCTGCCGCTCTGCCACCTGCAACCGCCGCTCGACCTCGCGGACGGAGTCGAGGTACTCGTTGACGCTGCTGCGGTCCGCCGGGCCGAGCTTCTTCTGCAGGTGCGCGATGTCGGCCGTCACCCAGTCGAGGATGCTGCGGTCCTCCTGCATCTGCGCCAAGCGCTCCTCGCGCGAGCCGCCGTCGCCGAACATGCGCTGGAACACGATGCGCGGGTTCGTCTCGTGCGGGTTCGGGGTGGTCGCCGTCCGCCACGAGATGCTGTTGGTGTAGACGCAACTGTAGCCGTTGTCGCAGTTCCCGATCAGGTAGGTCTGCTCCATCGCCAGCTCGAGCGAGCGCAGCGGCGTGTCGCCGCCGATGTGCTGCGCGGCGATCTGGTCGGCGGTGATGCCGTTGCGGACGTCGGCGCCCTCGGTCTCCTTGGGGTGGACACCGCTCAGGAAGACCGTCCCGGCGCGGGAGTGCTCGCCGTTGCCGTCGCCGAGCGCCTCGGCCTGCTTCTGGCTCAGGCCGATCGGGACGATGACCTGGTCCTTGAACGGCGCGAGCGGGCTCAGCGTGGGCGACAGCTCCTCCAGCTTGCCGTTGCCCTCCGGCTGCCAGTGCGTCATCACCGCCCCGTTCGGGATGTAGACGAAGCCCAACCGCCGGACCGGCCTGGCCGCGGTGTTCGCGAGCGCCGACGCGGCCGGCACCATCGCGTCCAGCAACGGCAGGCCGAGGGTGACACCCATCCCGCGGAGGAACGTCCGACGAGGCAACGCCGTCTTGGTGATGAACATGACAGATGCTCCTGCTCAGCGATGTCGTCTTGTCTCTGCTTCTTCGTCTACTGCTTCCGCGTTCAGTCGGCGACCGCGTCCGTCCTCGCCAGCCGCATCCGGAACGGCGTGCTGTTGACGACGCCGACAATCAGTGACGCCAGTCCGTACTCGTGCTCCGCCGCCGCCCGGGTGATCTCCCGGACGGCCGGCGCGTCGTAGTACTCGACGCCGCGGCCGAGGGCATAGGTCAGCAGCTTCTCGGTCACGACCGTCACGAACTGCTCGGGATTCCGTACCAGCAGCTCCCGCAGGTCCGCCGGACCGTCGAACCCCGTGCCGTCGGGCATCGAGCCGGACGCGTCGATCGCGATCCCGCCCGGCATGTGGCCGCGCCAGCGGCCTATGGCGTCGAAGTTCTCCAGGGCCAGCCCCAGCGGATCCATCAGCCGGTGGCAACTCGCGCAGACCGGGTTCGCGCGGTGCTGCTCCATGCGCTCGCGCATCGCCAGCACCCTGCCCGCGTCCTCGGCCGGCTCCAGCTCCGGCACGTTGGGCGGGGGCGGGGGCGGGGGCGTCCCGAGGACGTTCTCGAGCACCCACTTGCCGCGGCCGACCGGCGACGTGCGGTCGGGATACGAGGTCACGGTCAGGATGCTGCCCTGGCCGAGCAGTCCCCGCCGGTTCGGGTCGGACAACGACACGCGGCGGAAGTCGCTGCCGTAGACGCCGGCGACCCCGTAGTGCCGGGCCAGCCGCTCGTTGAGGAACGTGTAGTCCGCGGTCAGCAGCTCGGTGACGCTGCGGTCCTCGCGCATGACGCTGTCGAAGAACAGCTCGGTCTCGCGGACGAAGTCCTGCCGCAGGCTCTCCCCGAAGTCGGGGAAGATGACGTCCGAGGGCAAAGCCCCTGAAATGTTGCGCAGGCGCAGCCACTGGCCCGCGAAGTTCTTCGCCAACGCCTCGGAACGCGGGTCGGCCAGCATCCGGCGCACCTGCCGCTCGACGACCTCGGGATCCCGCAAGCCGCCCTGCACGGCGACGTCGAGCAGCTCGTCGTCCGGAATGCTGCTCCAGAGGAAGAACGAGATGCGCGACGCCAGCTCCAGGTCACTCAGCCGGTAGGGAGCGCCCGGCCCAATGCCGGGCGGGTCCGACACGACGCGGAACAGGAAGTCGGGGCTCACGAGCAGCGCCCGGACCGCCCGCTCGATGCCGGCCTCGAAGCCGCCGGCCGCCCTGCCCTCGCGGTAGAAGGTGAGCAGGGCGTCGACGTCCGCCTCCGTCACCGGACGCCGGTAGGCGCGGCGCGCCAGGGCCGAGATGATCTCCCGCGCGCACGGCGTCTCGTCCGCGGCGCCCGCGGGCCTGCAGACGAAGATGCGGCTCCGCGAAGGCGTGTCCCCGCCGCCGGTGGCGTTGAACGGCCCCGAGATGGTCATCGTGCCCAGGTGCGGCTGGTAGAGCAGATAGTCCCCCTCGCCGTGGGGCCGGTCGAACGGCAGCCGCACGCTCTCGGCGAGGGCGGACGTCTTCTTGATGAACGCGGCCGTCACCGTCCTTGGGCCGGCACCGATCTGCACGCGGGTCTGGAGCGAATCGGGACCCTGGTTGTAGGCCGCGCCCTGGTCGCGGTCTGGATCGGGCGGGGTCAGGTGGAAGATCGTGATCCGCTCCCCGTCCACGCCCAGCTCGAGCTGGTGCGGCTCGCGGATCGGCGCGCCGGCGAACAGATCCAGCAACTCCAGCTTGATCTCGTACTCGGCGTCGCGCGGGAAGTTGTACTCCACCGACATGCCGCCGCGCGTCCCGAACGGCAGACCGTCCCGGTGCTGATACTGCGAGAGATCGGAGACGATGCGGAAGGTCTCGCCGCCGGGAGCCATGGCCGATGCCCCGACGGCCAGGCGGCTGATGGACCGTGCCGCGGTCATGTAGCGCTCGAGCAGCGTGGGAGAGACCTTCAGAACCCCGGCGATGTTGTCGAACCCGTAGCTCTGGTCGTCGGCCGGAACAAGCGACGCGGCGTCGATGTCCAGGGCCAGCAGGTCGCGGATCGCGTTCTGGTACTCGGTGCGGTTGAGCCGATGCAGCGGCTCGGTACGTCCCGGGTTGGGCTCCGCCGCCGCGACGCGGTCGATCTCGGTCTCCAGGAACGAAGCGAGGGCGTCGCCGACGCCGGCCTCCGGCCGCGGGCGCCCGACGGGAGGCATCGATCCGGTCCGGAGCTTGCGGATCACCTTCTCCCAGACGTCGGCGTTGCCCGGCACGTCGGCCAGATCCGCAGTCCGCAACGCGATCGGCACCGTGCCGCGGGCGGCCAGCCGCTCGTTGTGGCAGGTGATGCAGTAGCGGTTGAGCAGCGCCTCGTGCGCGACGACCGGCGAAGTCTCTGCAGCGGCAGCTTCCTGCCCCGCGCCCGCCGACGCGGCGGGAGCGAACCACAGCACCCCGGCTGCCACACAGACGCCGAACAGGACGAATGCGCGTCGCATCATCGGCTTTTTCCCGTCACCGCGACCGGTCCGGACCGCAGTCGCTGAACAACTCCCCCAGCCCGCTAGATCCTACGTCGTTCGCACCGGTTGTCAACCGCCAATCGCCGGTGGAGAGGCAAGGGGATCTGCGATACCATGAGAGCGGAATGGAAGCGTGCGGACAGACTGTCAACGCGCTGCGTCGGGGAGAACCGAAATGCGGATAGCGAACAGAGCGGCAGCCTCGACGTCTCCCGTCGTTCTTCTCGCGGCGTGCGCGATCCTCGGCATGTCGGTCGCCGGCCCGGCCGCGGCCGCCGCACGCGACCTGCCGCTGGTCGAGGCGGCCAGGACGGCGGATGCGGACGCCGTCCGCGCCCTGCTGGAACGTCGGGTCGACGTCAACACGGCCGAAACCGACGGCACGACCGCGCTGCACTGGGCGGCGTACAAGGGCGACGTCGAGACGGCTGGACTCCTCCTGAAAGCGGGCGCCGAGGCGGACGCGGCCAACCGCTACGGCGTGACGCCGCTCGGTCTGGCCGCCGGCCGCGGCAACGCTCCCATCGTCGAGGCTCTGCTGGACGCCGGCGCCGACCCGAACACCACCCTGCCGGAAGGCGAGACGGTGCTGATGACGGCCGCTCGCACCGGCGACGTCGACGTCCTGCGCCTGCTCCTGGCCCGCGGCGCCGACCTGCGGGCCCGGGAGAGCTGGCGCGGCCAGACGGCGCTGCACTGGGCCGCGGCAGAGAACCACCCCGACGCCGTCCACACGCTGGTCGAGCTGGGCGCGGACGTCGACGAGCGTTCGACCGCCGGGTGGTCGGCGCTGCTGTACGCGGTGCGCGCGGGCAAGGCAGAGGCGGTGAGCGCACTCCTGGAAGCCGGCGCCGACGCCAACGACACGATTCGGCCGCTCGCCGCCGGGGACGACGCGGACGCTCCCCGCGACCCGACCGTCGGCACGAGCGCCCTGGTCCTGGCGGTGATGAACGGCCACTTCTCGCTGGCGCAGTACCTGGTCGAACGCGGCGCCGATCCGAATGCCGCCGAGCAGGGCTGGACCGCGTTGCACCAGTTGGCCTACACCCGGCGGCCGAACTCGGGCAAGGGCATGCCTCCCGTCGTGCTGCTCGACCGGGTCGACACCCTGGAGTTCGCCCGCTTCCTGCTGGACAACGGCGCGAACCCCAACGCGCGCCAGACCGCGCGGTTCAACAACCGCGAGCGGAACAACCTGAACCGGGTAGGGGCCACGCCGTACCTGCTGGCCGCCAAGCACGCCGATCCGCCGTTGATGCGCCTGCTGGCGGAGTACGGGGCCGATACGCAACTGCCGACCGAAGGCAACGCGTCGCCGCTGATGGTGGCGGCCGGCGTGGGCATCTTCAACCTGGGCGAGAGCGCCGGAACCAACGAGGAAGCGTTCGAGGCCGTGCAGCTCGCCTGGGAGCTGGGCGACCACAATGTCAACGGGGCCGACGACCGGGGCTACACGGCGCTCCACGGCGCCGCCCTGCGCGGTGCGAACCCGATCGTCGCGTTCCTGGCCGAGCGCGGCGCCGATCTCCTCGCGGAGAGCCGGGAGGGCTGGACGCCGTTGCGCATCGCCGACGGCGTGCACTACACGGGCACGGTCAAGCGCGCGGACCACAGCGCCGAGCTGCTGCGGCGGATCATGAGGGACCGCGGGGTCTACGACGACGAGCGGCACGCCAGGGACGTCAACAGCGTGGCGGTGGTGAAGCCGGCCGACCAGCAGTAGGAGGGCCTACGGCACGCAGGCGTCGGCGACCATTCCGAGCGAGCTGACGTTGATGCGGTCGCCGTTCGGGTCGCGGATCAGAAAGCCCTTGACCGCCATCCGGTGCCCGGCGTGATCCGCCGGATTCGGGTAGACGTTCATCAGCTCGAAGGTCCGCGTACCGCTGCGACGCGAGCCGAGGGCAGCCAGCTCGTCTTCCGTCGAGGCCGACGGGTCGCGCGTCCGGACGGCCCGGGTGCTGTTCGTCAGCAGCCACCCGCCCGAACTCTCGGTCAGGCAGCCGACGACCTCCACCAGCGCGAAGCTCGGCACCTCGGCCGGTCCGTCCCGCCCCTCGATCCGGATGTCCTCGAGGCCGACCGGCGTCAGCTCCCGATCGCCGGCGGGAAAGCCGTTGAACTCCAGGATGTAGGCAACGCTGTCCAGGTACGCCTCCTCGGTCAGCGTCGCCGGCTCGTCGAACGGCATCAGGTTGCGGATGCGGACGAACAGCGTATGCAGGGTGTCCTCGCGCCAGTCCTGCATGAACCGCTCGCCGGCGAGCGGGCGCGCCTCGTCCGAACCGCTCATGTCGGGCAGGTGGCACGCGCCGCAATTGCCGTCGTAGACGAGCTTGCCGCGCGCCGCCTGCTCGGCCGTGTAGACGCCGTCCCACACGGTGGTCCGCTCCTCCTGGCTTCCATACGCAGCCGAGCCGAGAAGCAGGCACGCGCCGGCGAATGCCGATGCGCCGACAGCCAATCCGGGGATCCGCAGAAACCTCTGCCGCACGGTCGTCCATCCTGTCTGCATGGTCTTGCCTATGAGGCCGAGCTGTCCCGAACGTCAGGGCGTAGCGGTGAGGGTGCGGATCACCCACCTTCTCCGCAAGCGATCAGCAGCACGTCCTTCGTGAACGTCGGCTCCGCACCCCCGGTCTGCGCCCCGGCGAGGCTGGCCGCGGCGAACAGCACCAGGCCCACGACGGCGGCCACGATTCCGGCGCGAACCGCGAAGCGCATGTAGCTGCAGCAGTACATCCCGTCCATCGTCCTGTCCTCCCTGTTCCCCCGACCGTTCCGGAGGCGCCTCGCCGGCGGCGACGATGCCCCGCGCAACGTTATACCACGGTGAGGGCCACATACAGCACCCCTCTCACCCGGCATCGCGACCGCTCACGTCGTCGGCTACCATCGCCGGTCTCGTCCCGATGCCCGCCGGCCGCAGCATGCAGGCGGCGTTCTTCTTTCTCATGGCGGTGTCGCTCGCTGTCGGCGTGCTCTATCGCCGCCTTCATCACGCGGTTTCCGGTGCCGATCGCCTGCGCGATCCTCGACGATCTGCTGCGTCTGCCCCGGCGGCGGCGCGCGGTGCCCGGCGCCGCGGCGCCCGCGTCCCGGCCCGCATCCGGCGCCTGACCCCGCAGTGTTAGCATTGACGAGGGGTGGAGTCTGCGGCCGCCCCGCGCGGCGATTCGGCGGCAGCGGCACGGCTATCGGCGAAGTCGCGGCAGTTACGACGGCGCGCGGGGGGAACGCGGAACACCCTGCGCGCCACGAGAGGTAGCCACTCATGAACGTCAAATGGGAACGGAAGGACGAAACCGCCGTTGCCGTCGTGGAGGGACGTATCGACGGCGCCAATTTCTGGACGTTTCAGAACGCGCTGGAGTCCGGTCTCGATCCCGACGCGCAAACCGTGATTCTGGACTTCGAGCACGTCGCCTTCATCAGCAGCGCGGCACTGCGCGTGGTGCTGATGCTCGGCAAGCAGCTCAGAAAACGCGGCGCGCAAATCGCCGTATGCTCGCTCAACGACTCGCTTCGCCGGGTTTTCGAGGTCAGCGGATTCGACAGAATCGTGCCCGTTCACGGTTCCGAGACCCAGGCCATCGACGCGCTCGCCAACGCTCCGGAACCGTCCGAGACAGAAGCGGGAACGCTAAGGAACGAGATCGATTTCGATATCGTCGGGGACAACCTGAAGGACATCGCCGGATTCACGCTCGAGAAGTACGAGTACCTCAACGACTGCACCCTGTCGCGGGCGATACGCCAGAAAGCGCTGGCACGAATCAACGACGCGTTGTGGCAGTGCGTCGAGCAGTCGAAGCGGGAGCGGCTGCTGCTCCTGCAAAAGATGTTCGTTGCCGCGGCCGATGCGCTGGAGGAGACGGTCGGCCCGGCCCGCCATTGACACGGAAGGACCGACCGTGCACATCGACGAATCGCACGGAGCGAGGCGTTTCGGGGGCGCTACCGGTCGGCGGCGACCTCGTCGTAGAACGCCTGCAGCGCCGCCGGGCGGAATGGCCAGTCCAGGTCGGCCGTTCGTACGCGTTGCGGTACGTCGTCGCGGCTGACGCCCGCCTCGATCGCGGCCCGCATGCGGTCCTGCAGCGTCTGCATCCGGTCCCGGAAGGTCCGGACCTCGTCCCGGCCCAGGATCGGGCCGTGGCCCGGGATCACCGTATCGAAGTCCAGCGCCAGCACGCCGTCCAGCGTCGCCGTCCACGCCAGCCCGCTGCCGCCGTTGCCGTAGTCCATGAAGGGCGACAGCGTGCTGCCGTCCGACCGCCGGCCCCAGATGAAGAGGTCGCCGGTGTGAATCGTCCGCAGGTCGGGGAAATGGATGACCGCGTCCCCGTTCGTGTGCCCGCGCCCGAAGTGATGCGCCCGCGCCTCGACCCCGCCGAGGAACACCGACGTCTCGTCGCTGAAGACGATGCGGGGTGCTCCCGGCTGGTTGTTGCGGAGCATGTTCCTGCGCGCGTTCTTGTGGGAAATCACCTCGCCGACCGCCATGAAGTCGGCGTTGCTGCCGGCGTGGTCGCCGTGATGATGCGTGTCCAGCACGTACTTGATCGGCAACGAGGTCACCTTGCCCACCTCGGTGGTGATCATCCGGAAGCTGTGCGGGAACTTGTTGTCGACGATGATGACGCCATCGTTCGTCACCCGCACCGCCACGTTGCCCCCGGTCACGCCGCCGTCGTAGCCGGGGATGACGTACAGCCCGTTCTTGCCCGGCACCGGCCGGATGGCCGTCAGCTCCGCGAGCTCTTCCGCCGTAAGCGCCTGCTCGGCCGCCGGCTGCGCCGCCGCCAGCAGACCCGCCGCCACGAGCACGACCGCCGACATTCCCGCAATCATCTTCAGTTCACGCATGGTCCCTCCGGGCGCCATGTTAGCCGATTCTCCACCCGCCGTTCCTGTCCCGACCGCTCAGCGCAGGAACCAGGGCGCGGGTCCTCGAATGCCCTCGCGCGCAGGGACCTCGGCAAAGTAGTATCGAGCACTGTCCTTACCACGGACTCCGTCCATCTCACCGCCCAACTCCGCCCAACTCAGTCCAATGACTCGATGACGCCGCACCTGTCGGCTATCCGGCGCGCCAGCTTCTCGAAATCCCGATGGCAATCCTGCACGGCGTATATGTGACCACCCAGAGCACCGTCCGCTGCTTTCAGATGAAACATCGGCTTGCGGGCCTCGTGAGCCAGGTCCATCAGACTGCGGTAGTGCCTCAGCGTGGCCAGGCATTCGGAATCGTCTTCCGTCGAGGATACGTTACCGTCAATCCGTTCGAGCGCTTCCTTGCGATAGACGTCCGGAATCCGTTTGATCCATTTCTGGCATGCCTGAACGGGGCGACCCGAACGAACTGCATGCTGCATCACGATGTAGCCGGCCGGAAGGATGTCGGCAGACGGCAGTTGTAGATACGGAACCGGCGGGCGGCGTTCCAGACGATCCTGCCAGTCGTTGCGCCACTCGCGGAGCGTGGGCCCGACGTTGCGGAGCGCCTGCAGGGAGAACAGATCGGGAGCCAGTGGAAAGACGACGAAGTTCGCCGCGATGATCGCCGCCCGGTTGATGGCGCCCAGGTTGGGGCCGACATCGATCAACGCCAAATCGGCATTCCGCTGTTCGGCGGCGTTGAGAATCGTCCTATGGAACGCCGACTCGGTGCGAAACGCCGACTCGTCCCGGCCCAGACAATCCGGCCACGCCGACGACAGCTTCGCTTCGAAGCTTGACAACCCCAAGTCGCCCACGACCAGACCGAGGTTGGCGGCAATACGCTCGACATGCGGCTCCCGGATATCGCCAAGACCTCTGAGGATCGGTGACACCGCACCAAGGATGCTGTCGGGATGACCGTCGTCAGGCCACAATTCCTCCAGCCGATCCTCGCGGAGAAACACCGCACTCAGGTTTGCCTGCGGATCGAGATCAGCGGCCACCACGGAAAACCCGAGCTCCGCGTACATCCAGGCCAAGTGGTACACCAGGGTGGTCTTGCCGACGCCCCCCTTGTTGTTGAAGAAGGCGATCGTCTTCACGCCGCCCTCCTGATGGTCGCCAGCACGTGGGATGTCTCGAACGTGAACTCCGCTTGCGGGTTCCCGTTCTTCCGCAGCGCCTCCTGCGCACGGATCACCCCGCGCCCGAACGCGTTGACATAGCCGAGGGTCGCCAAGGCCTCGGAAAGAACCGGGTTGCGATAGTCCGTTTGTCGCGGGAAGTTCTCCGGTGACGCCATGCCGTACAACCCGCCGGGGTTCTGGATTTCTATCCGGTCGTCGTACCAGGAGAACCGGACGGGTGCATTCGACTCATAGGACCGGTGCATGATTGCGTTCAGCAGCAGCTCGCGAATCGCTACCGGCGGGTAGTCAAGTGCGGTTCGCTCGCGAAGAGCCGACTCCGCCACGGGACGCGGCTGTGCGGGAAGAGAGACGAACGCCTCTACCTCCCGGAGAACCGTGATCAGATCGCCGCTGAATCGTCTCTCGGCAATGGGGTCGTCCGCCATCGTGGGTCCCGCCCAGCGAACGAACTGAATCCACGCCCCCGGTACCCACCGCAAAGGCTCCCGGCCGAACAGCAACACTCCGGCGTTCGTGGGGCAGCCGGCGCCCAGATCGTAGAACCGCAGCGACGCCATCTGCTCCTGGTCCGCGCGGTTGTTCTCCTCAATCACCGCGCGATCCACGGCAGCGGGCAGATAAGTAACCAGAAACAAGTCCAGGATGAGATCGTCGATCGTGCAGCCCATGCACGAACGGACATCGAACGTCCGCTGGAATGCAGTCCGCTTCTCTATCAGAATCCGTTCTTCCTGCTGATTCGCCCCGCGGCGCGACGGCCCCACGCGAATCCAGACTCGGCCCTTGTAACGCACAGGCGGCAGGTCCGACGGCAGCACTTCGACCACCGCCACCTCTCCCTCCCCCGTTGTGTATTTCTGCACGGTCATGGCCGGGAGCGGTTCGATGTTGACGTTGGAACGCAAGTCTCCGAGGTTCTTCAGCAACTCGTCGCTCACGGTCAGTCCGCTGAACCGCGCCTTGTCGTCCACGCCGATGATCAGGTAGCCGGGCTGCCCGTGGCCGGGAAAGTCATTGGCGAAGGCGCAAACGGCCTCCCCGAACTTGTCAGTCTTCGTCGTGGAGGTCGTGAGCTCGACGCGGTCGGACTCATGGTCCGCGATCAGCGCGCGCAGTTCGTCCGTCGTCAGCATGACGCCGCTCCGCTCCAGCGTACATCAGGGTCCCGGCGGGCGATGCCGCCCGCTCCAGACTAGGCATCGACTTCGATTCCCTCTCGCGTTTCGGCGATCACCAGATCGACCACGGCGCGCAACGCCTCCTCCTCGCTGTCGCCTTCCAGCCGGCGGAGCCGAAAGTGGTCGATCTGCCGGTCGGCGCCGCTGCCTTCCCGAATGATGGTGAGCACGTGGCGCAACTCCTGCTCACAGCCGAGGGCACGCGCATCGTCCGCCAGATCGTCGACGAGCCGCGCGGCGTAGTCCTCGATGTCCACGCGGCCTCCGTCGCCGCGCACGTCGCCCAGGAACGCCAGCACGCCGTAGCGTTGGGCGAGCCAGCGGTTCTCGGCGATGATCTCGGTTGGCGGATCGGGCGGCAGTCGTCCCTGGCTGTCGAGGCGCAACAACCGGCGTACCAGCGAGGCGTACAGGGCGACTATGCCTGCCACGTCGTCGAGCCGCGGGCAGACGTCGCAGATTCGCATCTCCACCGTCGGGAAGTGCTGGGAGGGGCGAATGTCCCACCACAGCTCGCTGCCGTTCTGAATGAAGTTCATGCGCTGGTAGGCCGCCACCAGCCGGTCGTAATCCGCCGACGACGACAGCGGGCCGGGCAGGTTCGTGCGCGGCAGCGCCCCCATGATGGTCAGCCGGTAGGACTTGAAGCCGGTCTCGCGCCCGGCGCGGAACGGCGACGACGCCGACAGCGCATGCAGCAGCGGCAGATGGCGTCGCATCGCGGTCATCACCCGGATCCGCGAATCGGGGTCGCCGAAGCCGGCGTGGATGTGCATTCCGCCGACCAGAAGCTGTCGCACGCTGTCCTGAAAGGTGACGGCGAACCGCTCGTAACGTTCCTTCGGCGTGATCAGTTGGGACCGCCACTCGGCGAACGGGTGACACGACGCCGCCAGCACCGCCACTCCGTACCCGGCCGCCGCCTCGATCACGAGCCGCCGGGTTTCCCGAACCGCGTCGCACGCCTCCGCCACCGATCCGCAGACCTTCGTGCTGGTCTCGATCTGCGTTCGCAGGACCTCGTGCGCGACCGTGTGCGGCCCGCTGTTCCGTTCGCACTGCTCGAAGATGCCCGGGTCCGGATCGGATTCCAGGTCGCGGGTTTCGGGGTCGACGAGGAAGAACTCCTCCTCGACCCCCAGCGTAATGCCGAGATCCTGCTCGCTCATGGGCCTGACCCTCCCTCCAGCATCGGGTCGTTGCAGTGTAGCAGCGATCCTCCTGCGCAAGGCCGTCGCGTAGCGCCGGGGAAGGGCTCCCGCTGCAGTACGATTCGGTGATGGGTGCGAAAGCAAAAAACAACCCCGTCGGGGCCTTCTCCGTTTCCTGCCGACGCAGGACGGATTTCCGGCAAGTCCGACGGGGAGTAAATGTTCTTTCAGTCCAGTCGGTCCGTTTTGTACGACGTCAAACTCGCGCTCACTCCGCCGGCACGATGGCGATCCCCCACGGCCGCTCGCCGGCCGGTATCCTGGCGACCACCTCCAGCGTCTCGGTGTCGACGACGCTGACGTCGTGCGACGGGCCGTTCGCCGTGTAGAGGTACCGGCCGTCGGGGGTGATGCCGATGCCCCAGGGCCGATCACCTACCTCCACTTCCGCCACGGGTTCGTTCGTAGCCGCATCGATGACCACCACGTCGCGCCCGCGGCCGTTCGTCACGTACACGCGCGATGCGTCGGGCGACACGACGACGCCCATCGGCCGCATCAGCTCGCCGGTGAGCTGGATGGTCTCGAGGACCTCGTGGGTCGACGTGTCCACCACATGCACCGTGCCGCTGTTCTCGGCGGTCACGTAGGCGCGGCTGCCGTCCGGCGAGAACCCCGTCGCGCGCGGGCGGGCGCCCACCTCGAACACCGCGATGACCTCGTTGGCGGCGGTATCGATGACCGAGACCTGGTTGTCCTCCTCCGAGGTAACGTAGACCACGCTGCCGTCCGGGCTGATGCGGACGCCTTCGGGCTCGCCCCCGACCGGGAACCGGGCCAGGAACTCGCCGCTGGCGATGTCGACCACGCTCGCCTCGCCCGCGTCCTCGTTGGCGACGTAGAGCCGGGTGCCGTCGATGCTGAGCGCGAGCTGCTCGGGGTCCGTGCCGGCGTTGATGACGTTCACCACCTCGCCGGCCGCGATGTCGACCACGCCGATGCCGTCGGCCGAGCGGTCGGGCGGGGGCAGGGTGCTCACGTCGATGCCGGGCGGGGCCGGCGGCGAGCCGCTCAACGCCACGAACAGTTGCGTGCCGTCCGGCGACACCTTGATGCCGCGTGGCCGCTTGCCGAGCGGAAATGTGGCGACGACCTCGTTCGTGCCGCCGGCTATCACCGTCAGGTCGCCGGAGTACTCGTTCGTGACGTAGACGTGGTACGGAGGCGGAGGCGCGGGTGGGGGCGGCGGAGGCGCCGGCACCGCGTCGGCCAGCTCCACCAGGGCCGTTCCCTGCGTGCGCAACTCGCCTTCGAGGGTCGACAGCCGCTCCTCGAAGCCGTCCATCCGCATCGTCATGACGTTTCTCAGGTCAGCGATGCTGGCGTTCGTCGCGCAGGATCCACCCACGACGGTGACCACGATCGCTGTCGCGCCGAGCAGGATCGCCGTGTTCTGACTCATGCCGTTGGCTCCTTTCCGGTTGCCGACCCCCGACCGAACGGTCTCCAGTATGCCCCGATCCGATGGAACGCCCCAAAATAAAACGAAGGGGACAGGCACCGCGGGCCTGCCCCCTTCGAACCGAAGCTGCGACTACGTCAGACCTACTTCGCGAGCGGGTCGGGCCGGAGCTGGAAGTGCACCATCTTGCTCTTGGTGCCCTTGCCGCCCTCGGTGTGCCAGACGTAGTTGGAGCCGTAGTTGGCCCACAGGCCGCGGCCCTTCCACCCGGTGGTCGGATCGTCGATGCGGCCGTCGAGCCCGCGCGAGTAGAACGCCATCGGGTACGGCACCCGCAGCGTCGTCCACTCACCGGTCTCCGGATCCAGGGCCAGCAGCGAATCCGACCCGGAACCGTTCGCGATCGGGATGTTCGCGCCCAGCCCCAGGGTGTCGTACTGGTCGACCCAACTGTAGTAGTGGAAGTCGGCGCTGCCCGGCGTCTCCACGCCCTTCATCTGCGGGCCGGGGACGTTGTACAGCGTCCACCCCTCGGGGCAGTGCTGGCCGGTCGCCTCGGGACCGCCCGTGATGGCGCACTTCGAGCGGTCGAAGCTGGCCATCTGGCTGCTGCCGGACAGGGCCGTCCAGACGACGCCGTGGCGGTCGATGTCGATGCCGCGCGGCGCGAAGCCGGTCTGCGACGCGTCGACGTTCGGGTTCTCGATGGACGGCGGCTCGTAGACCTCGGCGATGCAGGTCTCGGGCGGGTTGTCGCCGCGGTCCAGGCGGACCAGACGGCCCGGGAACGGACCCGTGCGGCTGATCCACACCGAGTCGTCGATGGAGCTGGCGATGATGCCGTACCCGAACCCGGTGGTGCGGGTGTCGAGCGCCGGGTCCATCTCGACCTCGCCGCGGCGGTTCGGCTCGTTCCACGGCTTGGTGATGACGCCGTCGCCGTTGGTGTCGATGACGGTCGGGCACCAGCCCTGCGACGCGATCTCGTCACCGGTGAGGTCGTAGGCCTTGGTGTCGATCCAGCCGATCGACTGGCTGTCGCCGCTGAACCAGAGCGTGTCGTTCTTGTCCTCGCCGAACTGCAGGTGGTGCGTCCCGAAGCAGGTGTCGATCAGGACGAACTCTTCGCTCTCCGGGTCGTAGTAGGACGCCTGCCGGCCGCTCGCCGACAGCGGCAGGTACTGCGCGAACTTGTTGTCCGAGCCTTCCCGGCACCAGTCGGGGTTCGGGCGGGCGCGAATCGTGGACGTCATCCAGACACGGCCGTCCTGGTCCATCATCGGGTTGTGCGGATCGGACGAGTTCTCGCGGCCGTCCGGACCGCCGCGGCCCCACAGCAACTGGTCGCCCCAGTAGTAGGAGGGCTGGAGCTGCATCTGCGGGAAGCGCGAGGGCACCGAGTCGGGATCCTCCGGCCGCACCGGAATCTTCAGCTCGACGGCGGTGTTCTCGACCGGGTCGACCACCGTCAGGGTGCCGTGGCCCGCCGACACGCCGTAGACTGGCCCGCCGCCGTTGACGCTCGGGTTCCGCTTGTCGGTGGTGATCTCGTCGTGGATGAACGAGCTGTCCACGCCCCAGTCCCACAGCGTGACCACGAGGTTCCGCTCGACGCCGGACGGGCGCGGCGGGCGCGGCGGCGTCTCGCCGTTGGCGATGCGGTCGGTCCAGTCGGCGAACATCTCCAAGGCGCGCTCACGCCCGAAGCGGCTCATCGCGGCGCTCATCTGGTTGCCGCGCTGCCCGGTCTGGACCCGGTGGTCCCAGGCCGCCACGGTCGAGTCGAACTCGTCGCGGTGCTGCACGACGCGCGTCGCCGTATTGCCGAGCTGGTGGCAGAGCTGGCAGCCCTGCTTCATGATGTCGACCCACGCGGCCTGGCTGTGCAGGTTCGGCGAGATGCCGTTGCCGTCGGGGCCCGTGCCAGGAAACTCGCTCGCGGCCGGCGGCTCGATCAGCGAGTACCAGTAGTTGCCGGGGTAGTACTCCGCCGCGGCCTGCTCGTCCGGTGCGATGACGGCGGTCAGGCTGACGTCCTCCCGGGTCGGCGCGAGCCGCACCTTCTCGGAGTCCACCAGGCCGTAGCCGCGCACCCACACGTCGTAGGTCGCGTCCGGCATCTGCGGCAGCACGAAGCGGCCTTCGTTGTCGGTCACGACGATCTTGGCGAACTTCGTCTCCAGCTCATTGGTCTCGGCGATGACCCAGACGCCCGCCTCGGCGCCCTGGGCGCTCTCGACCACGCCGCTGATGTAACCCTCGGCCATCTGGGCGTTGGGCGCCGCCCCGAAGGCCGCGATCACGGCGCCGAGGCCGGCGCTCACGATGGCGAGACGCGCCAGCGTGCGCCATGACTTTCTTGTCCGCGCGCTCATGTTTTCTCCTCCTGGAATGCTCGTCATCCTGCCTGCGTCGTTCGGTCGTTCATTCGTTCACGATGCGGTCGTCACTCTCGTGCGCTCGCGGCAGCGGGGCGGGCCGCCCGCGGCCGCCGCTCACTGCTGCTGGGCCAGCGCCAGCCGCTCGGCCGGCGACAGGTCCACCGTTCGCCGCGAGCCCGCGGCCGGGTCCGCCCCGAGGTCGAGCAGCAGCGTCACCAGCTCCGGATGCCGGTTGAACGTGTTCGGATAGAACACGCCCTGGGCCACCGACAGCGCCGACCAGCCCTTGTCGTTCACGGCGTCGATGTCGGCCCCCTTCTCCACCAGGAAGCGGACGACGTTGCCCGCGCCGCGGTGGATGGCGCCATGCAGCGCCGTATCCCCATTGGTGTCGGCCGCATTGACGTCGTTGCCCAGCTCCCACGCCAGCTCGACGGCGGCCAGCGCCTCGTCGTTGGTCCCGGGGTTCTCGCCGATCTTCCAGATGCCGACGCCGGACGCGGCCATCAGCGGCGTCACCCCCTGCTCGGTGGTGATCGACGGATCGGCCCCGAGGTCGACCAGGAGCTGCATCATCTCGGTGTCGGCGACCTTGGCCGCCTGCAGGAACGGCGTAGAGCCTATGCGGTTCAGCATGTTCCGGTTGCCGTCGCGCGGCTCCGCGGTCTGGCGGGCGTCGAGGTCAGCGCCGGCCGCGGCCAGGGCGCGCACCAGATCGAACGCGTCGAGATCGCCGAGCGGCACGGGGAACGGCGGGTTCCGGCCGAGGTTCGGTCGCCGGGTCCAGACCACCTGGTGCAGCGCCGTCCAGCCGTTGCCGGCGGCGTCGGGGTCGGCCCCCAGATCGAGCAGCGCCTTCGCGAAGTCGTACTGCGCGTTGTAGACGGCCAGGACGAGCGCGCTCATGCCGTTGGACGGCAGCGCGTCGTCCACGCCGGCGCCGGCGCGGACGAGCGCTTCGAGCACGTCGCTGTGCCCCTCGCGCGCCGCGAACAGCACCGGGGTGAAACCCCGTGACGAGCGGGCGTTCGGATCCGCGCCGGCGGCGAGCAGCGACTCGACCGCGGCCGCCTGGTTCTGGGCCGTCGCCCACATCAGCGCCGTCTGGCCCCGCCACCCTTCTACCGCGTCCACCTCGGCGCCGTGCTCCAGCAGCGCCTCGATGGCTTCTCCGTTGCCGGTGCGGGCGGCCGTCATCAGCGGCGTCTCGCCCTCGGGATTCGGGAGGTTGGGGTCGGCCCCGGATTCGAGCAGCCGCGCGATCATCGGCGTGCTGCCGTTGACCGAGGCAAGCGCGAGCGGGGTCACGCCGTAGCGGTTGGTCGCGTCGACCGCGGCGCCGACCGCGAGCAGCAGACCCGCGATGTCCAGGCGATCATGATGCGCCGCCCAGTGCAGGGCCGTAGTCCCGTCGACTTCCGCCGTCCCGACGCTCACTCCATCCGCCAGCAGCGTCCGCACCGCGGCGGCGTCGCCCGCCTTCACCGCGTCGATCAACGATTCGCCCGCCGCGCCGGCAGCCCCGACACCCGTGAGGAGGACCGCCGACACGACGGCCGCGATGCGCCACTTCGTCTTCATCTTGCCCTGGCTCCCTCGTGCCGGTCCGGTCCAGGCTCAGACGCCGCTCAGCGTCTCCATCGGCAGCCGCCCGGTGCTGTCGCCGAGCTCGTCGATGGCCACGCCCGCCTTGTCGAGCATGCTGACGAGCAGGTTGGTCATCGGCGTCTCGCCCTCGTACGTCAGATGGCGTCCGCCCTTCAGCGTGCCGGCGCCGCCGCCGGCCAGGATCAACGGCAGATCCAGATGCGAGTGCTGGTCGCCGTCGCTGATGCCGCCCCCGTAGAGGATCATCGACTGGTCGAGCAGCGTCCCGTCGCCGTCCGGCGTCGCCTGCAGCTTCTCGAGGAAGCCCGCGAGCAGGCTCACCTCGTAGGTGTTGATCATGGCGTACTTCTCGAGCCGCTCCGCGTCCAACTGGTGGTGCGACATGGCGTGGTGCGGGTCGGGAACGCCAATCTCCGGGAAGCTCTGCGCGGTCTGCTCGCGCCCGATGAGGAACGTGAAGACGCGGGTGATGTCGGCCTGGAAGGCCAGCGCCTGCAGGTCGAACATCAGCCGGGCATGCTCGTCGAACGACTCGGGGATGCCCACCGGCCGCTCGAGGACCTCGGGCAGGGCCGCGTCGGACTGCGCCTCCGAGCGCCGGATGCGGCGCTCGATCTCGCGCACCGCGTCCAGGTACTGCGTCACGCGCGAGCGGTCCGCGGCGCCGAGGGTCCGGTCCAGGCGGGCCATGTCCTCGCGGACGGCGTCCAGGATGCTGCGGTCGTCCTGCAGCCGGGCGACGCGCTGGGCTTCCGTGCCCCCTTCGCCGAACAGCCGCTCGAACACGACGCGCGGATTGTGCTCCATCGGCAGCGGCGTCGTCGGCGTGCGCCACGCGAACGTGTTGGTATAGACGCAACTGTAGCCGTTGTCGCAGTTGCCGACGACGAAGCTGTTCTCCAGCGCCAGCTCCAGCGAGGGCAGCGGCGTCTCCTGCCCGAGCGCGGCGGCGGCGATCTGGTCGGCGGTGGTGCCGGCCTGCACGTCGGCGCCCTCGGTCCGCTTCGGGTGCACGCCGTTCAGCCAGACGGCGCTGGCCCGCGAATGCTCGCCGTTGCCGTCGCCCCACGCCTCGGCCTGACGGTGATCCAGACCGGTCGGGATGATCACGCGGTCGCGCACCTTCTCCAGCGGCTTCAGGCTGCGCGACAGCTCCAGCGGCCCGCCGTCGCCGGCCGGCGTCCACTGCGCCATGTTCGCGCCGTTCGGGATGTAGATGAAGCCGAGACGCGGCGCAGGCTTCGCGGCGGTATTGGCCAGCGCGGTCGCCGCGGGCACCATCGCATCGAGCAGCGGGAGCGCCAGCGTGGCGCCCATCCCGCGCAGGAAGGTCCGCCGGGGCAGTGACGACTTCGTGATGATCATGACGGCGCTCTCCTCATCTGAAACGGCGCGCTGCGAACGACACCCTTGACGAGCGACGACAGCCGGTACCCGTCCCCGGCGGCGGCGCGGACGATGGCGCGCACCGCCGGCGCATCATAATGCTCGATGCCCCGCCCGAGCGCGTAGGTCAGCAGCTTCTCGGTCACGGTGGTGACGAATCGGTCCGGATGGCGCAGCAGGGCCGCCTTCAGGCCGGCCGGCCCGTCGAACGGCGTGCCGTCCGGCAACTCGCCGGTGGCGTCGATCGCGCCGCGCGTTTCGCCGCGGTCACGCCAGCGGCCGATCGCATCGAAGTTCTCCAGCGCCAGCCCGAGCGGATCCATCAGGCGGTGACAGCTCGCGCAGACCGGGTTCGCGCGGTGCTGCTCCATCGCCGCGCGCATCGACAGCGCCTGCCCGCCCTCGGCCGTCTCCAGGTCCGGCACGTCCGGCGGCGGCGGCGGCGGCGGCGTGCCGAGGATGTTCTCCAGCACCCACTTGCCGCGGTTCACCGGCGACGTCCGGTTGGCGTAGGAGGTCACGGTCAGAATGCTGCCGTGGCCGAGCAGGCCGCCCCGCGCCTCGTCGTCGAGCGCCACGCGGCGGAAGTGGCTGCCGCGCACGTTCGGAATGCCGTAGTGCTGCGCCAAACGCTCGTTGACGAACGTATAGTCGGCATCCAGCAGGTCGAGCGTGCTGCGGTCGTCGCGAAGCACGCTGGCGAACAGCAGCTCGGTCTCGCGCCGGAAGCCCTGCCGCAGCCCCTCGCCGAAATCGGGGAACTCGTCCTCGTCCGGCT
The DNA here is from genome assembly GCA_965204175.1 of Vicinamibacterales bacterium. Classification (GTDB taxonomy): domain Bacteria; phylum Acidobacteriota; class Vicinamibacteria; order Vicinamibacterales; family UBA8438; genus WTFV01. The sequence goes on along the minus strand of OZ241978.1, from coordinate 6,280,038 downwards.
GCACGGCGGCGGCGTTGCGCAATGTCAGCCACTGGCCCGCGAAGTTGCCGACCAGCGCCTCCGACCGCGGGTCGGCGAGCATGCGCTCGACCTGCGCCTCGAAGATCGCCGGGACGCTCAGCTCCCTGCGCTCGGCCGCATCCAGCAACTCGTCGTCCGGAATGCTGCTCCAGAGGAAGAACGACAGGCGCGCGGCCAGCTCCAGGTCGCTGACCCGGTAGCTCTCCCCGGCCGCGACGCCTTGCGGATCGCGCTCGACGCGGAACAGGAACTCGGGACTGACCAGCAGCCGCCGCAGCGCCATCTCGATGCCGGTGTCGAAGCTGCCTCCGGCGCGTCCCCGGTCGTAGAAGACCAGCAGCCGCTCGACATCGTCGTCGGTCACGGGCCGGCGGTAGGCCAGGCGCGCGATGCTCGACAGGATCTCCCGCGCGCAGGCGGTCTCGTCTTCCGCGGCCGCGCCCGGCGCCGGACGACAGGTGAAGATGCGTTCGCGGCTCGGGGTGCCTTCGACCGGCCGGGCGCCGCTCGATTCGTACGGGCCGGCGATGGTCAGGCTCTCGACGTAGGGCTGGTAGCGCGAGTCGCCTCCCGACCCCTCGCCGGTGAACGGCCGCAGGTACAGCTTGCGGATTCCCTCCGGCTCCGCCGAGGTCTTGCGCAGGAAGGCGACGCCGATCTCGTGGGGACCCGCGGTGACCGGGGTCCGTACTTCCAGCGTCTCGATCTGCGGCGTGTAGAGCCCTCGCGGATCGTCGGGATCGGGCGCCTTGCCGACGGTCAGCAGCGCGATGCGCTCGCCGTCGATGGTGATCTCCAGATCGTGCGGCTCGATGCGCAACGGCCCGTCCGGCAGGATCTCGAAGACGTACTCCGCGTCCTCGGGGAAGTTGTAGTCGACCACCGTGCCGCCGCGGGTACCGAACGGCAGCCGTTCCATGCGGCGGTCCTGTCCCAGATCGGAGGCGATCCGGAACGTCTCGGCCGTCGGCGACGGTACGGGAGAAGCGACGGCCAGACGGCTGATCCTGCGGGCGGCAGACAAGTACCGCTCCATCAGGGTCGGCGACACGCCGAGCACGCCGGCGATGTTGTCGAAGCCGTAGCTGGTGTCGTCCGCCGGCAGCAGGTCGTCGACGCTGACGTCCAGAGCGAGCAGATCGCGGACCGCGTTGCGGTACTCGGTCCGGCTCAGGCGGTGGAACGTCTCCGTGCGGCCGGGGTTCAGGTCGGCCGCGGCCGCGGCGTCGAGCTCCCCCTCGATCCAGGCGCGGAAGCCGTCGTAGGTCTCCTGGTCGGGGCGCGGGCGGGGCCGGGGCGGCATGGCGCCGGCGCGCAGCTTGCGCACCACCTTCTCCCACGCCTCGGGATGGGCTGCGACGTCACCGGCGTCGAGCGGCTCGAACGAGAAGCCGCCCGTCTCCAGGCGATCGTTGTGGCAGGTGAGGCAGTAGCGGTCGACGAGCGCCTGACCGTCCACCTCTGCGCCGGGCGCCTGCTGTCCGGCCGCGGGCGCGGGGATGAGCGTGGCGGCGAAACCAGCCACCAGCGAAGCGAGCGCGAAACGCGGAACTCTCGACATCAGTGGCCTCGGGCGGGGTCCGGCGGCGTCAGCACCAACCGCGGGCGAAAGAAACCCCGCAAACGGCGAGAAAGCAGCCTAGTTTGAACGAACGAAACGCGGCGTGTCAATCGGTATCCGGCTGCGGTAGCATTGACCGTCCGGGGCTTTGCGCCCGGCGCGGACCGGTGGTTGACGCCGGCCGCGGCACTGCGGAGCGGGCGCACGGTGCGGCGCACGGAAGTAGTGCAACGGGCGGCGGAGCGGACACACGAGCGGCGCAAGAAAGGACGGCACAAGATGGCCTCTTCACGACGACGGTTCCTGACGACGGTGGGCGCGGCGGCCGCCGGCGCGGGGGTGGCAGGCGGTGCGCGCGGCGCGATCCCGAGCGGAGCACACTCCGGAAACGGGCTGCCTCGCGACGCCTTCTCGCCCTCGGAGCTCCTCGAACGCCACGCGCGGCAGTCGTCCACGGCCGCAACGGCAGGGGTCCGGACGGCGCCGGCCGCAGGACAATCGGACCCGCCGATGCCTTCGCAGGCCGAGGTGGAGTCGTGGTATCGCGACCTCCGCAACTGGGGCCGCTGGGGCGATGACGACCAGAAGGGCGCCGTCAACCTCGTCACGCCGGAGAAGAGCTCGGCGGCGGCCCGCCTGGTCCGGAACGGCCGCAAGGTCTCGATGAGCCGCGTGTTCGAGCCCGCGCAGCACTTCATCCGCAAGAGCCCGCGTCCGAACGGCGCCGGGGCCTGCGTCGACTACCTCGGCTTCATCTACCACGGGCAGACCGTCACGCACATCGACGCCCTCTGCCACATGTGGGACGTCGACGGGATGTGGCAGGGCCACGACCCGGACGTCGGCGTGACGACGCAGGGAGCCGCCTGGGGCGCCATCGACGCCTGGAGCGACGGCATCGTCACGAAGGGCGTGCTCCTCGACGTGCCGCGCCACCGCGGCGAGCCCCACGTCACGCCGGACCGGCCGGTGCACGGCTGGGAGCTCGAAGCGATCGCCGAGGCGCAGGGCGTGACCGTGGAGCCCGGCGACGCGCTGCTGGTCTACAGCGGCAAGGACCCCTACGTGCGGGCGGGCGGCGAGTACGGCGGCGGGGACCGGCCCGGGCTCAGCGCAACCTGCGCGAAGTTCGTGCGCGACCACGACGTCGCCCTCCTCGGCTGGGACATGATGGACGCGCGGCCCGACCCCTACAACCTGGCGTTCCCGATGCACGGCGTGCTGTTCAACTTCGGCGTCGCCCTGCTCGACAACGCGCTGCTCGAGCCGCTCGCCGGCGCCTGCGCGGAGGAAGGCCGCTACGAGTTCATGTTCATGGCGCTGCCGCTGAACGTGGCCCGCGGCACCGGGAGCCCCGCGAACCCGATTGCGATGTTCTAGACTCGAAGCTTGCTGATCAAGCTCGCGTTCTTCCCGTAGCGACCGTAACGAATCCTGCAAGAACGCCGGGCCGGAACGTAAGGAAAGGAAGGCAGAACATGAACCGCGTGATTGCCGCTACCGTCGGCGTCGGCATCGCCGCCGTGGCCATCGTCTTCACACCGGGGGCCAGCCAGGAGCTGATCGCGGCCCAGGCTGCCCAGGCCGCCGCCTGCGACCGCGTGATGGCCCTCTCGCTGCCCAACACCACCATCACCGGCGCGGAGCTGGTCGCGGCGGGCGGGTTCACCCCGCCGGGCGGCGGGCGTCCGCCGTCGGCCGCGCAGATGCGCACCTACGCCGAGCTGCCGGCCTTCTGCCGCGTGTCGGCGACCCTGACGCCGTCCGACGACTCCGACATCAAGGTCGAGGTCTGGCTGCCGGCCGAGGGCTGGAACGGCAAGTACCAGGCGGTGGGCAACGGCGCGTTCACCGGCTCCATCCGCCACGGCAACATGGCCGCCGCCGTCTCGCTCGGCTACGCCAGCAGCTCGACCGACACCGGCCACGTCGGCAACACGGCCAGCTTCGGCCTCGGCCATCCCGAGAAGGTCATCGACTTCGGCTACCGCTCGATCCACGAGATGACCGTCGTCGCCAAGGCCGCCATCGAGGCGCACTACAACGAGGCGCCGCGCTACTCCTACTGGAACGGCTGCTCGGCCGGCGGCCGGCAGGCGATGAAGGCGGCGCAGCGCTTCCCGGAGGTCTTCGACGGCATCATCGCCGGCGCGCCGGGCCTCGACTGGACCGGCCGGGCGGGCGGCTCGCTACGCGTGGCGAAGCCGCTGGAGGCCGACGAGTCGATGCGGCTGCTGGCCGCCGACCGGCAGCTCGTGCACGACGCGGTGCTGGCCGCCTGTGACGCCGCCGACGGCGTGGAGGACGGCGTGGTAGGCGATCCCGAGAGCTGCGACTTCGATCCGGGCACGCTGCTCTGCGAGGACGCCGGCGACGAGTCGTGCCTCAGCGCGGCCCAGGTCAGCACCGTCCGCATGCTCTACTCGTCGCCCGAGAACCCGAAGACCGGTCGTCCCATCACCGGCCTGCTGCCGGGCAGCGAGCTCGGCTGGACCGACTTCGGCTGGACCAACTCGGCGCGGTCGACCGGGGTGGAGCAGTTCCGCTATCTGACGTTCGCGGATCCGGAGTGGACCGTCGACCAGTTCAACTTCGAGACCGACATCGTCCTCGCCGAGGACCGGGACAACGACACGCTGAACGCGCTCGACCCGAACCTGAAGCCGTTCTTCGACAGCGGCGGCAAGCTGCTCTCCTACCACGGCTGGAGCGACCCGCAGATCTCGCCGGCCAACGTGACGCAGTACTACGGCCGCGTCGTCGACGTGGTCGGCAGCCGCGCGGAGGTCCACGACTCCTTCCGCCTCTTCATGGCGCCGGGCATGGGCCACTGCGGCGGCGGCGCCGGACCGAGCCGCTTCGACATGCTGGCCGCGCTCGAGCGCTGGGTCGAGGAGGGCGAGGCGCCCGACCACATCACCGCGTCGCGCGTGCGTGACGGCGAGGTGGATCGGACGCGGCCGCTCTGCCCGTATCCCGCGCAGGCGGTCTACACCGGCAGCGGCAGCACGGACGAGGCGGAAAACTTCGCCTGCCGCATGCCGTCCGGCGACTAGGAGACTGCGCCGCAGAACCGCGCAGACGACGATGAGTCTGCTCTGGTTCTTCCGAAGGATGGAGCTCCCGTCCCGGGCAACCGGGGCGGGAGCAGTCCCGGCGGCTGGCCGCGGCCCTGAAGGGCTTCCGGGAGCTCGATCGTGAAGCCCGCGCCTGAGTAAACATGCCGAACCGGGCGCAGGACTGGTTCCTGCAGGCGGAGCACGACCTGAGGCACGCGAACCGGGCACGCGAGGTCGACGATCACGACTGGGCCTGCTTCGCCGCCCAGCAGGCGGCCGAAAAGGCGGTCAAGGCGCTTCACCAAGCGCACAACCAGGAAGCCTGGGGACACTCCGTTCTCAGGCTGCTCCAGGACCTGCCCATTCCCGTTCCGGAACCACTGATCGAGAAGGCGCGCGGCCTCGACGCGTTCTACGTGCCGGCCCGCTATCCCAACGGGCACTTCACGGGACCCGCCTTCGAGTACTACGGTCCCATGCAGAGCGAGCAGGCGCTCGGTCATGCCGGTGACATCGTCGAGTTCGTCCGTCAAGCGCTGGCCGACGCGTGAGGCCGTCCTGGACGGGCTGAAGGCATGGGCGGCCGCCGAGGCCGGGCAACGCCCCGATTTGCGGGCGCTCGGCTACTTCGGCTCGTATGCCCGCGGCGACGAAGGCTTCGGCAGCGACCTGGATCTCGTCGCCGTCGTCGCGCACAGCCCACTGCCGTTCATGGAACGCGCCCGCCTGTGGAAGACCGAGGCGCTCCCGGTTCCCGCCGACATGCTCGTCTACACCGCGAAGGAATGGGAGGCACTCCGAAACGGCACCGGTCGTTTCGCGAGCGTACTCGCGGCCGAGACCGTCTGGCTCGTCAGCAGACAGGCCGGGTCGGAGCGCGGCGGCGCCGAGTGAACGACAGCCACTCAGGCCTGCGACGGTGCTCGAAGGTGCTCAACGCGCAGGCCGGGCATCCGCTCGGCCATCATCCTGGCCACATCGTTCCGGTGGCACTTCTCCGCCAACTTACATTGACACATGATGGCGACGACCCTGCTCTTCACTTCATCCGACAGCCGTTCCAGTCCAACCGCTGGGTTGTGAATCCTGCGCCCCCCTGTGCCCACGAGGTCGTTTCCCAGGTCGCGGTTGTGGAGATAGTCCAACCCCACCGACTTCATCGGCCCTTCCGCGTGTTCCAGCTTCTTCTTGTTGAACTTGGGCTTCTGCGAGTACGGCTTCCAGCGAACATCAACCAGCACGTCGACGCCATGCGCAAGCAGCACGTCCGCCATCTCCGCCGGTTCCGGAATACCGTTGCAGCCGACGGTGTAGAGGGTATTCGATGCCCTCTTCTCGGAACCACGCCGTGGCGCGGCGACCACTTGCGGAGAATCGGTGTGTCCGGGGCTCGCCTTTTCGACGGCAGGCCGAGCCATGGCGGTCCGCTCGGCCGCCGGGGAACGACCAGCGGCAGCGAGCAACCTGGATACGAGCGTCCTGCGCCTGCCGGTGGCAGAGACGTCGAGAAGCCCGCACACGTCCTTGAGGTCCTGCTCCGAAAGAAACTCCAACAGGTATTCCGGCGTAGCCCGCCGAGCTCGCGACACCCGGGCGCTCATCTTCTGGACGCTGCGGCGGTCGACGTCATCGATTTCGAGGCCGTGAAGGGCGTCCTTCAACGCGTCCCGCCCCATGACCCGCAAGATCGCCTGCTTGAGTCTCATGAGGGCGAGCCTACCACGCGGGATACGGGGTCCGCCCCATTGAGCCCCTCGGCTACAGTGGCTACCATGAAACCATGATCACGCGCGGCATCGGCGCGTTCATGGCTCGGGATTGGCAGAGCGCGCGCGACGCCAAGGACGCCTACTGGACCGAGCGCGTCCGGCGGCTCGGTCCGCTGGAAGCGATGCGGATTGCCGATGAATTGCGACGACAGGTGCTGCTGCAGCATCCGGATTGGCCCGACGCCGCCAACCGCCACGACGACCTGCGCCACCACGTGCGCATGACCGAGCTGTTCGCGCGTGTAGATTCAGCCCGCCGTGATTGACCTGCTCAACACCTTGTCCGCAGTCCTCGATCGGGCCGCATGAACGGCGCCCCCGACGGACCGACGAACTCGCGGCAGGGGCGATCAGGTTCGGAACCCGAGCGCCGTGGCGACCCGATGTTGTCGCTCGTCCAGCGTGATGAACCAGATGTCGCCCGGAGTACGCGTGACGTGGAGCGCGCAGGCCACGTGCCACAGATCGGCGCCGCGCAGGTATCCGGCGGTCAGGACTGCGGCGAGCTCGGGGCCCAGCGATCGGTCGGGGAACACCCAACTGAATTCCGCGAAGAGATCCTCCGAGAATGCGGCGCGCTCACGGGCGCAGGTCGCACGCAGCTCCGCTTCGAGCAGATTCGATGACAGCAAGCGCGTGAAGCCTTTCAGTCGATGCGCCATCGGCGGGCCGTCGTGCTCCCCCAGGACGATGGCGACCAACGCTGACGTGTCGACGTAGGCGACGCTCATTCGTTCCGATCGTCCAGAAACCTCTTCAGCGCCCCGGGGCGCCGCGCCAACGCCCGGAGGGATCCCTTAGGCTGGCCGGACGGTACGATCACTCCCCGCCGTTCGAGTTCGACGAGGTGCACCTCGAGCGTCTGCGGCTCTGGTTGGATGGCACGGATCTCGGCCACCGGCTCGCCACGGTAGGACACCGTAACGACCTTGCCCTCACGAACCTGGCGGATGACCTCGGAAAACCGCGCCTTGGCTTCGTAGGTCGAATAGACGAGGCTCACGCAAGTGAGCGTAACTAGTCAGACCAGTGCTGTCAAACAGAGTATTCGAGAGGCCGGGGATCCGGGCCCTTTTTTTCCCGCCCCCCAAAGGAGGGCCGCCCTTTTTTCGAAAAAAGCAGGTGGAGGGGCAGTTTGTCGCACGCCGTAAAGTATAGACTAGTCTGAGTACGGTCTATTCGTTCGGTCGTTCCGTGGAGGGGTCTCCCATGTCCGAGATCGGCGCGTTCGAAGCGAAGACGCATCTGCCGAAGCTGCTCAAGCGCGTGCAGCAGGGCGAGCGGTTCGTCATCACCAGACACAACCAGCCCGTGGCCGAGTTGATCCCGTTCCGGCAGCGGGACACGGCGAGAATCCGTGCGGCCATCGACGGCCTGAAGGAGTTCCAGAAGACGCACAGCCTGGGAGGACTGTCGGTGCGGCAGATGATCGAGGAAGGGCGGCGTTACTGATGGCGTTCGTGCTCGACTGCTCGATGACCATGGCGTGGGTCTTCCCCGACGAGGCGACCGCCGCGACGGACCGGTTGCGGGACGCGCTGCTCGAGACCCGTGCCTTCGTCCCGGCGCTGTGGCCGATCGAGACGGCGAACGTCCTGCTCGTCGCGACCCGGCGCGGGCGGATCGCGCAGGATGAGTGGCCCGGCATCCTCGCGCATCTCGACGCGCTGCCCATCGATATCGACCCGCCATCCACGTCTCGCACGTGGGGCAGGACACTCGACCTGGCGAGAGCACACGGAATCTCCGCCTACGACGCCATGTACCTGGAGCTCGCCATGCGGATGCGGATGCCGCTCGCCACGCTGGACCGGGGTCTCCGCGCCGCCGGGCAGGCCGCGGGCGCCCCCCTCCTGGAAACCGACCAGGCCTGAATCGATCGTCCACATCGCAGCAGCTCGCGTCTACGTCTCCGCAGTGTCGACGGTCTCCGAGGGACGGCGCCGCTTGACCTCCTCGATCAGCACGTCGAAGTCCTCCGCCGTCAGGTTCATTTCCTTCGCCGTGCGCAGGAACTCCGGGACGCGCGGTACGTCGTGGATGAACGCGGCGAGATCGGGGTCCGTGCTCTCTGCGAGACGGAACAGCACATCCGGATCGCCGCCGAGCAGCGTCGCCAGTCGCTTCACGAGCGCCGGCTTCGGCGGGCGCTCCTTGCCTCGTTCGATGCGGCTCAGATACGCCGGCGAGATTTCCAGACGGTCCGCCGCCGCACGCAGGCCCAACTTCTGCGCCTCCCGCAGTTCCCGAATCGTGCCCCCGAAACTCTTCGTCATCGCCGTGCCTCATCCGTGCATGCGTTTACTGTTGCGCAACACATAACGCACGGCGATGGCCCGAGTCAAGCCTGCTTGTGTACGATGGCCCCCAGATGCCCGAGCCGCCGCCCAGTCGACGCTGGAAGCGATCTCTCATCGAAGAACACCGCCGCACATGAGCCGTGGACCCTCGATCAGGACGCGTCAGCGAAGAACGCTTGGCGAGGCGACCGCCGGCGGCGCGGCGGTTGCAGCGACGGACGCGGCGCCCCCAACCGACGTCGTCCGCGACGGGTTCGTCCTCGACTTCATTTCGGACACGAAGCAGATCAAGGAGACGCCCAAGGAGCTGGTTCGGCAACGGATCGCCCGAGCGCTGTTCCACGAGTACGGGATCTCCGTAGAGGACATGGCAGCGGACTTCCCCGTGTCGGTCGGGGGCCGGCGCCGGCGGGTGGACATCGCGATCTTCGGCGCGGGCGAGGCCCACGAGCCCGAGAACGTCCAGCGCGTTGTCGTGTGCCGCCCCGAACCGAAGCAGAACAGGCGCGGCGCCGTGAAGATGCGCGACTACGAGCAGGCCGCGCAGGACATCGCCGAGGTCAAGCCGTTCTTCGAGGAGATCGAGGCCTGCCGCTACGCCCTGTGGACCAACGGCCTGGAGTTCTTCTTTCTCCGCAGGAAGGCGACGAAGTTCCAGGTGGACGCCGAACCGATCGGCGACTGGCCTCCGGTCGACGAGTCCATCGACGACCGCAACGTGCTGTCGCGCGCGCGAGCGCGACGCGCCGACCCGGAGATGCTGCGCACCGCGTTCCGCCGCTGCCACAACTTCATCCACGGCAACGAAGGCATGCCGAAGGATGCGGCGTTCTGGCAGTTCCTCTACCTCATCTTCTGCAAGATGTACGACGAGCGGGCGCGACGGGATCGCCGTCGCTTCTGGGCCGGTCCGACGGAGCAGTTCACGAATGACGGCCGACGGACGATCAGGAAGCGCATCGAGCCGCTTTTCGGCGAGGTGAAGCAGCAATTCAAGTCAGTCTTCCAAGGCAACGAGGAGATCAGCCTATCGGACCGCGCCCTGGCGTTCATGATCTCGGAGCTGTCGAAGTACGAGTTCGCCCGCATCGACGTCGATGCCAAGGGCGCCGCCTACCAGGAGATCGTCGGCACCAACCTGCGCGGCGACCGCGGCCAGTACTTCACGCCGCGCGGCGCCATTCGGCTGGTCGTCGAGATCCTTGACCCGCGGGAAGACGAACGCATGCTGGACCCGGCGTGCGGCACCGGCGGCTTCCTGGTGGCCGCCCTTGCGCACCAGATGGAGCGGTTCCGCAACGACGAGCAGGTCCGCGCCGAGCATGAGACATCCGAGGAGTTCGAGTCTCTGAACAAGCGGCTGCGACGCTACGCCACGAAGCAGGTCTTCGGCTGCGACTTCGACCCCTTCCTCATCCGGGCCAGCCAGATGAACATGGTGATGGCCGGCGACGGCAGGGGCCACCTGTACCACCTCAACTCCCTGGAGTTTCCGGCCGGCCACCTGCCGGACGTGAAGTCGGCGCGCAGGACTGTGCGACTCGGGTCTGTCGACGTCGTGATGACCAATCCGCCCTTCGGGTCCACGATTCCGATCACCGACGCGAACATCCTCCGCCACTTCGATCTCGCGCACGTGTGGGAAAGAACCGAGCATGGTGGCTTTCGCAACACCGGGCGACGGCAGGGCAGCGTCGCACCCGAGATTCTGTTCATAGAACGCTGTCTCGACTGGCTCAAGCCGGGCGGCCGCATGGGGATCGTCCTGCCGGACGGGATCCTCGGTAACCCGGCCGCGGAGTACATCCGCTGGTGGATCCTGCGCCGCGCCTGGGTGCTCGCCAGCGTGGACCTTCCGGTCGAGACCTTTATCGTGGAAGCCAACGTCAACATCCTCACCAGCCTGCTGTTCCTGAAGAAGAAGCCGGACGAGGTGATGACGCGGGAGGCGATCAGCGGCGCCGCCGACTATCCGATCTTCATGGCGGTCGCAGAGAAGGTCGGTTTCGATCGGCGCGGCAACACCCTGTACCAGCGCTCGCCCGAGGGGGAGGAGATCATCAGGACCGAAGAAGAACCCGAGACCGTCATCGTGAATGGACGCAGGATCACGCGCACGCTCCGGCGCAAGAAGCGGATCGTCGACGACGATCTACCGGAAATCGCGAAGCGCTACCATGCTTTCCGGGGGGAGCATCCGGAGCCCCGGGCATGAGCACTGTTCGGAACGGCGAACGGAAGCGCGCCATCGGCTGGCCGGCTATCGTTGGAACTGACAAGGAGCCGGTGCTGGAGATTCGTCGGAGCAGCAGATGGCCGTGATCTACACGGACAGCCAGATCGACGCGCTTGTTGAGGAGCGCAAGCCGCTGCCGGCCAACTGGCAGGAACGGACGAGCCTGAAGGCGAAGCGAGGCCACGACGAGCAGCACCTGGATGTCACCGGCGAGGCCGGGACCGGATTCCGGTTGGTACTTCGGCAGAGCAGAATCAACGGTCTCGATTTTTCGGTCATCCTTGCCGTCCTGGTTCCGCAATCCACACAGGTGTTTCGGCTGCGCCGCTACAACGGCAGGAGCCACGAACACACCAACCAGATTGAGAACGAGACGTTCTACGACTTTCACATTCATCTGGCGACCGAACGCTATCAGGATATTGGGGCGCGGGAAGACGCGTACGCCCGGCCGACCGATCGTTACAGCACCTTTCGCGGCGCACTCGACTGTCTGTTCAAGGACGCCAACTTCGGCGTTCCACCGAAGGCGCAGGGCGATCTCTTCGACCCCGTGGAGGAAGTCTGAGATGACTGTCGAATCCATCGAACAGGATTTTTGCAACAAGGTATCGGCGAAGATCCGACTCGCCGCCGAGGGTGTGGACCGTTTCCGCGTTCTGACGCCTTTTCTGTTCGACGATGGCGACCACCTGGCGATCGTGCTCCGAAGAGAGGGGCCGCGATGGGTGCTCTCGGACGAAGCGCATACCTACATGCATCTCACATACGACCTCGACGAAAAGGACCTGCACACGGGAACGCGCCAGAAGATCATCTCGAACGCCCTGTCCCTGTTCCGGATTCAGGATCGCGAGGGAGAACTGGTGCTCGACGTGCCGGACTCGCGCTACGGCGACGCGCTGTATTCCTTCGTCCAGGCGCTGCTCAGGATTTCCGACGTGTCGTACCTGTCTCGGGAACGGGTCAAGTCGACCTTCATGGAGGATTTCCGGGCCCTCCTGAGCGAAACGCTACCGGAAGAACGAGTGCGTTTCTCCTGGAGTGATCCCACGCATGATCCCCATGGAATGTACGTGGTCGACTGCCGGGTGAACGGCATGCCGCGGCCGCTGTTCGTGCACGGGCTCGGCAGCGATGGCCGGACGCGAGACGCGACTATTGCGCTGCTTCAGTTCGAGAAGTGGGGGCTTGCGTTCCGGTCCCTGGCTATTTTCGAAGATCAGGAGTCGATCAACCGCAAGGTGCTCGCGCGCTTCACCGACGTATGCGAGAAGCAGTTCTCCAGTCTGGCCGCGAACCGCGATCGCATCACGCGCTTCCTGAACGAGGCCATCTCGGAATGAAGGAGGAGCCCGACGCATGAACGGCGACCCCGACGGATTCGACGAACAGGGCACGGGGAACGACGCCGAAGAATCCGGCGGCCCGGAGACGCTGATCGACGTGCTCACGGGCGCGGACGTCCGGGCGACACCAAAGAACCGGCTCGTACAGCAGGTGCTCCGCCAGCTCATCGAGACGTACGGCTTCGACCGCGAGGACATACGGACCGACTACCACCCGACTACGAAGGGGAAGCGCCAGCAGAAGGTCGACGTCATCATCCTGCGGCGCGGCCAGGAGGCGGTCGACGAACATGTGGAGCGCGTGATCGTCTGCCAGTCGCAGAAGCCGCGCGAGAAGCTGCGGAGCCCACAGGAGGCGGCGGCGGACCTGCGTAAACTCCGCAGGAAACTGGACCTGTTGCCCGCCTGCCACCTCGGCATGTGGACGAACGGCCACGAGGAGTTCTTCGTTCGCGTCGCGGAGACGACCTTCGAGACTCGGTACGTCGACATCGGGGCGTGGCCGGCGCCGGGCGAGCGGACGGCGGACGTCCTGCGGGAAGGCGGCGCAACCCAAGTTGCCGCGAACCCTGAAGATCTGGAGGCGGCACTTGGACGCTGCCACCAGTATCTGACAGGTAACCTGCAGTTGGGCGCCGATGCATTCAAGCCGCTTGGCGCACTACTTCTGGCGAAGCTCCACGACGAGGCGGAGCCTGAAGACCGGCGCCGCGTCTGGATCCGCGGGGAGGAACCGTTCGACGCCGACGGACAGCTTGCGATCCGCAAGCGCGTCGACGCGTGTTTCGAAGACGCCAGAGCAACGCGGCCCGACGTACTTCTTCATGGATGGGATCTGGGCCACCTCAACGCGGCCCAGACGGCACGCCTCGTCACCGAGCTTGCCCGCTACTCGCTGGCGGAGAGCCTTCCGACGAGCCGCGTCGCCGCGTTTCGGTCAGGCGCCCGCTCCACCATGGACGGCAAGGAGGGCCGCTATCCAACGCCACTGAACGTCGCGGAGATGGCGGTGGCGATGCTCGACCCGGGACCGGATGAGCGGGTATTCGATGGGTCATGCGGAACCGGGACTTTCCTGGCCACAGCCGCCGCGTACCGGTTCCAACGGTTCCTCGAGAACGCCGGGACCACGCCGTCCACAGCGACGAGAGAACAGCTTCGAGCGGCGCAGGAGCGAACCGGGCAGTGGGCGGCCGAGCGCGTGTTCGGCTGCGACATGGACCCGGCGCTCGTGGTGGCGGCGCGCCTGAACGTGTTGCTCACGTCCGGCCACCCGGGCAACATCTATCGCATCGACGCCCGGACGTTTCCCGACGGCGAGCTCGAGGATCTGGCACGCGCCCGTGCATCCGCGCCGGACGGCAGCATGGACATCGTGATCACGAACCCGTGGTTCAGTACCCGGAAAACCATCGGTGACGAGGCGATCCTGCACCGTTACGACCTCGGTCACACCTGGACCCGCCACGACGACGGCCACTTCGTGAACACCGGCGCCATACGGTCCGATGGCGTACCGCCGGAAGTGCTGTTCCTCGAACGTGCATGGCGTTGGGCGCGGCCGGGCACCGGGCGCATCGCGATCCTCCTGCCGGACGGGTTGCTCGGCAACCCCCGCGACGAGTACGTTCGGTGGTGGATCCTGCGCCATTGCGAGGTACTCGCAAGCGTGGATCTACCGGTGGAGCCGTTCAAGGTGACGCTGAAGGACTACCGCCTCACGCCGGCGTTGCCGAGCCTGCTGGTCCTGAGGCGCAGGAGCGACGAGGAGTTGATCCGTACGGCGCACCCCGACTACTGGGTCTTCATGGCGGTCGTCGACCGTGCCGGCGTCGATGCCCGCGGCAACCAATTGTTCGAGCGCGCACCGGACGGAGAGGAACTGATCTTCAACGACGATATTGTCGAGCGGATTCGGACTGGCGGCCGGGTCGAGTCGCGGACCGTCCGACGGCGACGCCGCCACGAGGATGATGAGTTGCCAACTGTTGCAGAGCGGTACCGCGCCTTCGTTAGCAGCGGGAGACTGGGACCGTGAAGTCCAAGCTCGTCCGCAGCACTTGGCTGGAGGAACAGGGCCGGCGCCTCGACTGCCGTCCGTATCTCTCGGACGCGATGGAGTCAACATCGGTCCTTTCCAGACTCTCCGCAACGAAGACGCCTCTGAGAGAACTGACTCGTGAAGGAATGGCGGGGATCTTCAACGGCCCTCGCTTCGCGCGTTCGTATGTGCATGACGAGGAACACGGCGTACCGTTTCTCGACAGCACCGACATCCTGCGCGCGGACCTGAGCTTTGTTCCATTGCTAGCCAAGAGACAAGTGCAGGCCCGTCCGGAATTGGTTATCGAGCCATCCTGGACATTGATATCCTGCTCTGGAACCGTCGGTCGAATGGTCTTCTCTCGTCCGGACATGAGGGGAATGGCTGGATCACAGGACTTCATGCGCGTCATTGCTGACGAGAACAAGATTCTTCCAGGGTACCTCCATGCCTACTTGAGCAGTCGGTTTGGGATTCCACTGATGACCGGCGGCACATACGGATCTATCGTCCAACACATCGAACCGGAACATATCGCGGACCGCCCCGTGCCTCGTCTCAATACCCGCGTGGAGGAACAGGCTCACAACCATGTACTGGAAGCGGCGACGCTCCGCGCGCAGCACCAATCTCAACTCCAGCAAGCGACAAGGAAGCTGTTCCAAACCGTAGATCTGCAGGACATAACGTCGGGTTCCTGGCACGCTGGCACTACTGACAACTCGGACCTCGGTTTCTTGCGGAAGATCAAATCACCGACCTCACTTCGTGCGCTAAACTTCAATCCGCGGTTCCAGAGAGTGTGCAACTATGTCCGCACACGGTCTTGGCGTTCCCTCGGCTCACTGTGCCTTCCCGGGACACTCAAACCCGGTGGCCGCTTCAGGCGCATCGATGCCCACCCGGACTACGCGTACCGACTCATTGGCCAGAGACAGGCGTTTTGGTTGCGACCTGAGGGCCGATGGGTCGCGAAACGTTCTGTCAACGCCGATGTTCTGGTTCAGCCAGGAACGACGCTTGTGGCCGCGCGCGGGACGTTTGGTGAATCTGAGCTCTACTGCCGCGCTGAGTTCATCTTCGGCTCAGCAGTATCGGCGGCTTACTCTCAGGATTTCTTGCGGGTCGTCTCAGACGAATCGATAATGCCACGCGGGTGCCTGTTTGCGTTCATGCGGTCACAAACTGCGTTCCGAATGCTACGATCCACCTCGGTCGGTACGAAGCTCCAGGAACACCACTCGGCATTTGTCCACGAATTGCCTATCCCGTATCCGGAAAGTGTGAGGGCGCGTCGAGAAATACACAATCTCGTTGTTGATGCCTACGAGAAGCGTCACCGATCTGTTCAGCTCGAGGATTCGGCGGTGGCTCTCGTCGAGGACGCCATCCGGCGGGGAGCCGCCTGATGGCGAAGGTCATCGCCATCGGCCAGCCGGTCAACGACTCCGAACGGAAGGCTATCTCCTACCTGCGGGACAGCCTGCCTGACACCTTCACCGTCATCCACAACTTCGAGCTCCGACAGGGCCGCGAGGTCTTCGAGATCGACATCGCCCTGCTCGGCCCGCACTGCGTCCACCTGATCGACGTGAAGGGCACGCGGGGCCAGATAGACGTCCACCGCAGCAAGTGGTACCCGGAGGGACGCGCCCCCTACCATTCGCCACTCGCGACACTGCGCGGCCACGCGAAGAGACTGAAGTCGCTGATCTGCGACCAGCATCCTGCGAATCGCGCCCTGGGTGGGGTGTACGTGGATGCCACGGTGCTGTTGACCGCGGATGACGCCCGCGTGCAGGATCCCGGCGGCCAGGACGCACCGGCGGTCACGTATCTGAAGAAGTGCGCCACCTTCTTCAAGTCCACACAACGGATTCCGGCCGGCAGGTCCACGGACATCCGGCAGCACTTTCGCGAGATACAGAGGGCGATCACCGGACGGGCTACGCCCAGGAGCGCGCCCCTCTGCTTCGGGCACTGGCAGGTCGAAGAGAAGCTCGGCGGCACGGACCGGTACACGGAGTACCGCGCCCGCCACACGCTGCTCGGCACCAGGCGCGGGGGCGCCGCGCGGCTGCGGGTGTATCCGGTCGATCCGTACCTGCCGGAGGCGGAGCGCGGTCGTGAACGCAGGCGCATCGAGAACGCCTTCCGTGCGGTGGCGGCGCTGCCCGGCCATCAGAACATCCTCACCGTGCGCGAGTTCTTCCCGACCGACGCGGAGGATTGTCTCGTGCTGGTGACGGAGGACGTACCCGGACACGGTCTACGCCAACACATGAAGAAGAGCGCGCTGGCGCTCACTTTTGACCAGAAGATTACGGTTGTGAGAGATGTCCTGGGAGCCCTCGATCACGCGCACCGGAGTCAGCCGCAGGTCGTCCATCGCAACCTGACACCCGACGCGGTGCTGGTCGCCGCCACCGGCCGCGCACTGCTGCGCGGCTTCGACTACGCGCGAGCCGACGCGGATCGCTCGAGCACGATCGCCGAGGACATCGTCGACGAGCTCGATCCGAGCTACCAGGCGCCGGAGTGCTACAACGACCCCTCGCAGGCGAGCGTCGCCGCCGACCTCTACGCCGCGGGTCTCGTCTTCTACGAGCTGCTGGTCGGCGAACCGGCCTGGACCTCGGTCGACGACATGATGGACAAGGACGGCATCTTCCCGGTGAAGCCGTCCGAGTTGAAACCCGACCTGCCGGCGGGGTTCGACGACTGGCTACAAAGCCTCTGCGCCTTCGACGTCGAGGACCGTCCTGCTTCCGCCGCCATCGCCTTGACACGCTTCAACGGCATCGTGGGCCCGGACCCACGCGCCGGCGACCGGGTACCCGCGACGGAGGTCCTGCCCCCGGTGCCTGCGCGACCCGGTGTGGACTACGCGACCCTGAAGCCCGGCGACCCGCTGGGCAACCGGTTCCGCGTGGAGGAGTCGTTGGGCAGCGGCGGATTCGCGGTCGTCTACCGCGTGTTCGACTCGTACTCGGATACCAGCCGCGTCATGAAGCTTATCGTCAAGGATCGCCGCTCGACGTTCGAACGCCTCAAGCGGGAGTACAGCATCCTGGAGCACCTGCCACCGCACCCCAACGTCGTGCGCGCGGTGTGGGCGGACAAGCTGGCCGACGACACGCCCTATATCGTGTTCGAGTACGTTCCAGGCACCGGCGTGAACGAGTTGCTCGACAACCGCTCGTTTTCGCCCGAGGACATCAAACGTCTGGGTCTGGAAACGCTCGCCGGCCTCGAACACCTGCACGCCCACGACGTCTATCACCGCGACGTCAAGCCGTCGAACCTGCTCTGGACCGACCAGGGAGTCCGCATCATCGACTTCAACGTGGCGGTCAAGACCGAGGACGACGAATCGCGCCCCGGCGGGACGCGCCGCTACGTCCCGCCGGATCTGCAGGTCGGCGAAGAGATGTCTACCGCGGAAAAGACCGACTGGGATCTGTTCGGCCTCGGGGTCACGCTCTACGAGTGCGCCACCGGCAAGTACCCGTGGGAGGGGACGCGACCGATGGCCGGCGTGGTGCCCCGGCATCCCGGGGAGTTCAACAGCGACCTCGCGGATGAACTCGCGCAGGTCGTCTCGCAGGCCATCGCGACTCGCCGTGCCGACCGGTTTGCGTCCGCAACGGCTTTCCGCGAGGCGCTCGCGACAGTGAAGGCAACGCGCGCCGCGCCCGCCGCCACGACGTTCGACCTGGAGATGGAAGAACCGTCGCTGCTGCAACCGCCCAGGCCGAACGTCAACCCGTTCGTCAATCACCTGTTGGCCATGTACAGCCAGAGCCCGCGCAGCAACGCCGGCACGCGGGGCCTGGACGAAATCGGCCGGGAGACGTACATCCCCACGCGGCTCGACAACGAGCTCCGACGGGCGCTGTTCGACGGCGAATTCCGCCTGGTCGCCGTGACCGGCAACGCGGGCGACGGCAAGACGGCGTTCATTCAGCAGATCGAGCGCGCCACGGAAGCGAAGCCCACGCTGGTGACGCGGCCGAACGGCTCGGCGTTCTCCTGGAAGGGCCGGCGCTTCGTCACCAACCACGACGGCAGCCAGGATGAGGAGGCGAAGACCAACGACGCGGTGCTGCAAGAGTTCTTCGATCCCTTCCAGGGAGACGACAGCGACGGCTGGCCGGCGGACGAAACCCGGATCATCGCCATCAACGAAGGAAGGCTCGTCGACTTCCTCACCGACCACCAGCACCGGTACCCCCGGTTGCGCGCCATCATCCTGGCGGGACTGGGCGGTGCGGCGCCCGACGAAGGCGTCGCGGCGGTGAATCTGAACCTGCGCTCGGTCGTCGCGGACTCGCCGGGAACGGTCGGTCCGAGCGCCATCTTCGACCGCCTCGTCCGTCGACTCACTCACGAGAAGTTCTGGGAGGCCTGCCGCGGCTGCGACCTCCGTGATCGTTGCTACGTCCACCACAATGCCCGTACGCTCATGGATCCGGTAGCCGGCCCGAAGGTCATGGAACGGCTGCGTACGACCTACGCAATAACCCACCTGCGGGGCCGGCTGCACATCACGATGCGGGACCTGCGGTCGGCGCTCGCCTTCACGCTGGCCGGCACCCGGGGCTGCGACGAGATCCACACCCTGTACGCAACCTCCGGCGAAGACAGCCGGCGGCAGATTCTCGACGGCTTCTACTTCAACGCGTGGCATGGCGGGGCCGGGTCGGCGGATCGGCTGCTCGCCCTGTTGCGACAGATCGACGTCGGCGAAGCGACCAACC
The DNA here is from genome assembly GCA_965204175.1 of Vicinamibacterales bacterium. Classification (GTDB taxonomy): domain Bacteria; phylum Acidobacteriota; class Vicinamibacteria; order Vicinamibacterales; family UBA8438; genus WTFV01. Next base: position 6,260,939 of record OZ241978.1, on the reverse strand, counting down.
CGGATTTGGACCGCGCCCTGGACTACCTGCCGCCGGACGCGCGCGAAACGGCGCGCTTCACGTTCGCGGACCGCGGCGACTACGATACGCAACTGCTCGACCGGCGGCACCGGGAGCTGGCCCGAGACGCAACCGCGGTCGCGCGCATGCGCGAGCACCGCGAGTACGTGGCGATGGCCCGCAGGCGGCAGTTCTTCGAGCGTCGCGACGAGCACTGGAGACAGATGCTCCCCTACCGCACCTACGACGAATTCTGGGGGCTGGTGACGGGATGCACGCCGCCCGGGATCCAGCGCGACAAGCTGTTGATGGCGATCAACCGCGGCGAGGGTCTCGGCAATCCTCGGCGTCTGGGCAATGCGTTGGCGTTGCGGGTCCGCGTGGTCGAACGCGGCACCGTCCGGAGCTATCGCCTGTTTCCCGGCGAGCGTTTCGACCTGCAGCTCCCCGACGCTGCGGATCACCGCTTCGTCGAGCACGTCCCGCAGACGTTGCGACTGGTCTACACGCCTCCCGGAGGCAGACCCGCCGCGCTGGACATCGGTCTCGACGTCTACGAGATGCTCTCCCGCCTCGACGACGGTTACCGGCCGAGCATCGAGGAGCAGCAGGGCCACTACCTGACGCTCGCTGTCTTCAAGAACGTGCTCTCGTCGGCGCCCTACCAGGAAGTGCTGGTCACCCGCACGGGCCACGACTTCTATCGGATCGAACGTGACCCCGAGGGCGTCCTGACGCTCCAGGCCCTCGACGCGGAGGCCGGCTGATGGCGCTGAAGGGACGCGACCGCGAGTTTCGCCTGCCGAAACTCTGCTACATCGACTTCAAGCCGCTCAACATGGACCGCGTGCTGACCATGCTGTTCCCCCGGCTGCGGTTCGGCGGGTACGGCACGCGCCGTCCGCCCCGCCGGAACGAACTCACAATCCGCGACTTCGCCGGCGAGTACGCCGGGGATCCGGGCGCATTCGTGGGCTTCGACGCCTACCCCGACCTGGTCGAGCGCTGGATCGAGACCGATCTGATGGACGTGGTGAACCGCGGCAGGCCGAACCAGGCCCTGGCGGCGCCGCGCCCGCTGCACGGCAACACCTACAAGTTCCGCAACGCGCGACACGCCCGCGACTACGGCGCGGCCGAGCAGCTCTACTGGATGCTCTACCACGCTCGGGGCGGACGCGGACAGGCCGCGCTCGACGCCTTGAAGCGCTTCTTCTTCCCCGGTGTGGACCCGCATACCGACCGCTACGACGCGTCGGCCACCGTCGACGTGGAGACCCAGGCGCTGCTCCACTTCGATCGACAGGTCACGCAGGACATGCGGGATTCCCAGGACCCGGCTCGATTTCCACCGCCGTGCGTGGGACAGGTCGACCTGCTGGCCGACGATACGTTGCGGCTACTCGCCTACGAGCCGTACATTCCGCGTTCGGTTCTGGTGGAGTACCTGAAGACGTTGTTCGCCTTTCACCTGGGGCTGTACTTCCTGCGGCTGATGAAGCTGCTTCCTGCGCTCGTGCGTCGGCGCAGCACCGATCCCGCCTGCGCGACCGCCAACTGCCCGGTTGCACCAGGCAGCATGCACGCGCACGGGAGCTGCCCCTACCGTATCCACCTGCTGGTCGATCTCGGCACCGACCCGAGCAGCCGCATGGCCGAACTCGCCGCCCACAGCGCGGACGTCCACTACCGTCGAATCCCGCGGTACGTGCAGTCGCACTACCGGCTGCGCAAGCTGGACGAGTTCGCCGACTATCTGAGCCGCAAGCGGGGCAAGGTCGCGCTGCCCGCCGAAGGCTGGTTCGGCATCGGAGACCTTCTCCGCTTCCTCGAGCCGCCGCATGCGGGAGAGCGCGACAGCTACTTCAGAATGCGTCTGGCCGGCCTGCTCGAAGACACGGGCGGATCCGCGGACAGCGGCATCGACCCCGAGGTTCGCCGGTTGACCGACATGGGGCTGAACGACCTCGACCTGTTCATCGAGGTGCTGATGACGATGCGGGGGGCTTACCACCGCCGTTACATCACCGAGTTCCTGGACTCGGTGCTGAAGCGGCGGGACGCCGGCGTCATGCAGCAGCCCCGCGGCGGCTCGCGGCGCTTCGTGATGGGCAGCCGCCTGCTGGAAGTGCTGCTGCAGATCGGGGTACTCGAGTCGTCGGGCTCCGGTTTCTCCACGCGCGAGCCGCGCGTCGACGAGCTGCTTACGTTCCTCCGTGAACGCTACGGCATCCATGTGGATCGCCTGCCACCCGGCGAGGGGTTCGCGGCATCCGGCATCGACGATCTCGCGGCGCTCCGGCAGAACACGGAGGACTTCAAGGGACGCCTGCGAGAGATCGGGTTCTTCCGTGACCTGTCCGACGCCTTCGTGACACAGACCATTACGCCGCGCTACACGATCACGGCAGATGGAGCAAGGCCGTGAGCGGCGGATTCAGGGCCCTCCCGGCGTCCGACCTCGCGCGCAGCCTCGAGGAACTGCTGCTGCCGCGCCTGACCGAGGCGTTGCGCGGTCGTGCACCGGGGCACTGCATGCGGGTGTCCGATCTCGGACCGGACCTCATGGTCGCGCTCGCCACCGCACTCCGCAACCAGGCGCCGTCGGCCAACGTGCACGTACTCAGCGACGACCCGAAGCCTGGCGACGACCTCCACATCTCTTCTACGAAACTGGTCGAGCTCCGCAACCCGCGCGCGGACGGATCTCTGCGCCCGCCCCTGTGCGTATTCCTGCCGGCCAATCTGCGCACGAGCGCCGAGGATTCCTTCGGCAGGGCCACCTTCGAGGAATTGTCGGTCGGCGACGCCTACATCACACTGCGACAACAGTTGCTGAAGCGTGTCCCCTCCACGCTGCACGGTTACGTCAGGGACTATCTGCAGCTCCTTGAAGAGCGGTGCTGGCGTTGGGCCGGCTCGACCGCCCAGGTTCGGTACCTGCTGTGCGCTCAGGCGAACGGCAATGACGGCGAAGCCTTCGGCGGCGCCCTCTACGAGCTGGGCCTCGTACCGGACTTCAAGCTCTTCGACGACCCTCCGGCTGCCTACGGACGGGTGAGCAGGAACCACGAATGCGTGGCGAGCCTCACGGACGGCGACGCCTCGGTGCTTGGGCGCGTGCTGGATCTCGAACTGACGAATCCGGGACTGCGGCGACGACTGGCGGAGTATCTCGGAGAGTGCGGCGTCGAGGATCCGGTGGCGTGGACCTGCGACGTTGTCCTGGACAGTAAGAACTGGGACCTGTCGTTCGACAAGTGGGCGTTCGGCTCCGAGATGGAGCCCGACAGGATCACGTTCGTGCGGGTCGAGACCGACCTTCCCGTCGTGCCAGATGAAGGGCACGAGAACGAACGGCTCGCGGATCTCGCCGGACAGCAGGTGCTGACGCCGATCGAGCGGCGGAAGATCGGTGTGACTCTGGAAGTCTCCCCTCACCCGGGCCGGGTTCGGGGGCTCGACCACTTCACGGTGCAGATCGTGTCGCAGGAAACCGGACCGGTCGGCGTCTCGCGCAAGGTCAAGGTCTGGAAGCCAGCCAGGACCTACGCCGTGGTGTCGCTGCTGAAGCTCAACCGCATCGACTTCGAGGAAGGGTGGCACCACGTACGCGTGCTGCCCTGGACCGCGGAAGGCGATCCCATCCCGATGGACGAGCCGGCCGAACCGACCGGTAGGCGCACGAACGAGAGCGAACCGTTCTACGTGCTGCCGGATGCCGCTATCGAGGACGAGCCACCGCAGCGCGCCGTACCCAAGGTGATCAGCGTCGAGCATGCTCGTCTCGATCGCCAGTTCGCGGCGGTAATGCAGCACCGTGCGCCGGCGGAGGTCGCCCCGCGGAGCATCGGCTGGATCCGGCGCGGCACCACGACGCGGACGGCCGCGCAAGCGACCATCGAAGCCAGGTTCGGCACCGACGGCGCCTTCCAGATTCCGGTGGCGCGCTGGCTGAAGAACGTCGAGCAACGCATTCTCGAAACGCCGGAGCGACCCACAAGCTGGCGGATGCAGCTTCATGCGGGCCAGCCGCACATGCCGACGAGCGACGTGGAAGCGCCGGTGGAGTCCGCTGCGATGCGCGGGTTCGTCGCCGCTCGTTCGGCGTATTTCCGGCACGTCGCGCAGGGCACCGGGGACTTGGTTTCCCAGGGACTCGACGTTCTGAGCAGCGGGCCGGCGGTGATCGCCTACGCCGCAGCCTACGTCGATCTGCTGAAGGATCTGTCCACGAGAATCGAGCGCGAGGCCGGCGCCGGCCAGCTCGACGCGATCGGCACGCTACGGGCGATGCTGTCCGTGGACACCGTCCGGCTGGTCGTCGAGGACTATCGCGGGCAGGTTCGCGAAGCCGCGCTGATCGCGCCTGTGCACCCGTCGCGCGCGCTCTGGCAACTCGCCTGGGCGCAGCTCGGCGCCGCCTGGGTACGGGAGGCGACCAAGGAACCCGGCGATCATATCGCGCCGGCGCGGGACGCGCTGCTCCGCGAGTTGTCTTCGAACAACGTGCCGCCGATGCTGGCGGTGAGCGACGGCCGCGTCTTTACCGCGGTCGACAACATCCATCCCTTCTGGCCGCTCTACGCGCCGGCGACGGAGGGCGACCCGCGCGGACTGTTGGGAGACGTGTGTGCAGCCCTCGGCGTACCGGAACCGTCCATCGGCGGCGCGGCGGTCACCGGCGACGTGCTGGCGTCGCGCATCGAGCGTTATCTGATTCAGCATCCGTACGTGCGAACGCTCACCCTCAATGCGTTCAACGCGGGACGCGCCAACGTGCTCGCGGACGCTCTGGCTGCACTGCAACGGCGGGCGGCGTTCCGCGACCTGCGCTACGACGTTCGCCTGTTCGTGCCCGATCCGGATGCTCCCGGCGTTGGTGAGGCCATCGGCGCACTGCTCGCTGGCGGAGGGACGCCGGCCACGGAGGCGTTCGCCATCCCCACGGCCAGTCGCGTGTTTCCCAAGCTCAGCGTCGCCGTGCGGGCCACCGCGGACTTTCTCGCCGGCCCGACCCGGCACCGTGCGCATATCAGCGTGCTGTTCGATCTGTTTCCGCCTGAGGAGGTAGCAGCCGGGCGGCTGCTGCGCGCCGATACGATGGCGCCGATTCACGGCCTGGTGCAGGATTTCACGACCCGGTTTCAGGATGACGAAAGTGGCATCGGGTGGCGGCGGCAGCCGCGTCACGGAACGCCCGTGGCCATCGAGGGCGGCGAGGAGGCGTCGACGCTACTCGGCGAGCTTCCCGCGCTGATCTCGGCAGCCACCGCAACCGTTGCCCGTTCGACGGCCGATTTCGATTCGCGGCCGATCGTCCGTCTGGAGTTGGAGCCCGCCGAGCGCGCCCTCATCAGCGAGGTTCACAACGTCAGCGACTGGGTGTTCACCATCGATCGGAACATGGGCATCGAGTTCTTCGACCACGGGGGCCACCGTGATCGACCCGACTATCTGATCGACTACACGCCGTCGACCGCACCGGCAAACGGTCACCGGCTGATCATCAGCTCGCGGTCGTTGGCCGAGTTGGTGTCGATGATCAGTCCGGTCCTCGAAGAGTACGGCCTCGAGGCGGACGTGCAGCACGCCGTGCTTATCCTGACTCAACTGCGCTCGCTCTCCGGCCGTTTGGCGCTCAAGCTGGTTTCCGCCCCGACGGCCAGGGCAGAAGCTCTCGGCTTGGCGCTGGCGCGCCTGTTCCTAGAGTTTCAGGGTGCGCTACGCAACCAGATCGTGGTGCCTCTCGACGCGCACGTCGAGCTGTTCCACACGGCGCGGAACCAGGCCGAGGCGGTCGGCGATGAAGTCACGCTGCGCAGGACGGACTTGGCGCTGGTCGATCTCGATCTCGGCACGCGCACGGTAACGTGCAATCTGGTCGAGGTGAAGTGCTGCGCGCAACGCCTCGGCCTGAGTGGATTCGGACAGCTCAAGGAACACATCACACGGCAGCTCGACGAGAGCGAGCGCATCCTCCAGCAGCATTTCGACCCGTTGCGAACGGTGCCCGACCGGCCGGACCGGCTGCTCAAGACGCGGCAACTCACGACGTTGCTCGAGTTCTATCTCGAACGAAGCCGGCGATACGGCCTGATGGACTCGGATGCCGCGGAAGAGGCTCGGTCATTGCTCGACCGGCTCGAAGAGGGATACACGCTCCGGTTCTCGCGGAGCGGCGTGGTATTCGACTTCGACAAGCCCGGGACAGAACCCGCGGATCACGAAGCGGGCATCGAGTTCCACCGCGTCGGCAACGACTTGATTCGCAAGCTCGTGAACTACGCCGCGGCAGTGGCGGAACCGCCTGTTGCCGGTAGCGGTAGCAGTAGCAGTAGCAGTAGCAGTAGCAGTAGCAGTAGCAGTAGCAGTAGCAGTAGCAGTAGCAGTAGCAGTAGCAGTAGCAGTAGCAGTAGCAGTAGCAGTAGCAGTAGCAGCACTAGCACTACCACCAACGGCGGCGACGGCGACGGCCATGGTGAGGTGCTCCGCGACAGTTCACCGGCACCGAGACCAATCCCTCGCCTCGACAGCGCGGCGTTCCTCGTGGCGGAACGCGCACGCTCGACGACCGAGCCTGCAACCGAACCCCCCGCCGGTCGAGAGGCCAGGGTCGGGCAGTTCGGTGGTATCGATGGTGCTCCTGCATCGAGCCCCAGCGACGAACCTATCGTGCCGGCGCCCGGCAACGGGCCGCCCGCGACATCGACAGCGGCGGCACCGTACGCCGCCGACGGAACGGCCGTTTCGTCCGGCGCGGAACCGGCCCCTCGGCAGGAAGGAAAACTCCCCCTGGAAGGGCGGCTCACGTCCAGCAGCGATACGGCAGACCACGCGAACCTGGAAGAGTCGGAACGGCCGGAGGGCTCGGTGCCTCCCATCGAGAAGGCAATCGGATCCTCGACGTCTGCCCCCGAGGCGGGGCTACAAGAGAGCAAGCCCGGCCTCGAATACGACTCCGTTCTCGGTGCGGCGAGCGGCCCACCGCAGTACGGTCTGCTGGGGGAGACCTCCGGCCGCAAAGTCGCGCTCGACCTGAACCAGACCCACACCATCAGCCTCTTCGGTGTGCAAGGCGGCGGCAAGAGCTACACGCTGGGCAGCATCATCGAAATGGCATGCATGCCCATTGCCGGGGTCAACGAGCTCCCGCACGCACTCGCCGGGGTCATCTTCCATTACAGCTCGACTCTCGACTACCGGCCGGAGTTCACGTCGATGTCCTCCGCCAATGCAGTCGAGGCGGAAATAAACGCCTTGCAGGCTCGCTACGCCGCTGCGCCCCAGGCGCTCGAAGACCTGGTGATTCTGACACCGACAGCGAAGGTCGACGAACGTCGCCGAGAGTATCCGGGAATCACGGTGCTGCCGATCGCGTTCGCCGCGTCGGAGTTGAAGGCGTCCCACTGGAAGTTCCTCATGGGAGCCGTTGGCAGTCAGAGCATGTACATCCGCCAGCTTGCCCTCATCATGAAGAAGCTGCGCGGCGACCTCACCCTCGATGCTCTGCGTGAAGGAATCGAGCAGTCGACGCTATCCGACTACCTCAAGGACCTCGCCCTCCTGCGGCTGAAGTTCGCTGAGGAGTATATCGATGACACCTGCCGCCTGACCGACGTCCTGCGTCCGGGGCGCCTCGTGATCGTCGACCTTCGGGACGAGCTCATCGAGAAGGACGAAGCGCTCGGACTCTTCGTAGTGCTTCTCCAGATGTTCGCCGAGACGACCTGGCAGGGTCGCCGGTTCAATAAGCTGGTCGTCTTCGACGAAGCCCACAAGTACATCGGCAGCCCGGACCTTGTCGCCGGCTTGGTCGAGGTGGTTCGAGAAATGCGCCACAAGGGAACGAGCATCCTGGTGGCCTCGCAGGATCCGCCATCCGTCCCGACATCGCTCATCGAGCTGTCCACGCAAATCATCCTGCACAAGTTCAACTCGCCGGCTTGGTTGAAGCACGTTCAGAAGGTCAACGCCGCGCTCGACGCGCTCACTCCCACCAAGCTCGCGGCTCTCGGCCCTGGCGAGGCGTACGTCTGGAGCAGTAAGGCGACCGACGAGGCGTTCACCCGCGGGGCGGTGAAGATCCACTGCCGCCCCAGAGTCACGCGGCACGGCGGCGGCACGAAAACGGCCGCTGGTTCTTGATGGAACTCTGCAGGACCAATCGAGATAACGGGGCGTAACAGCGTGCCCTTCTCGCCTACGGCTTCGCCGTCTCCAGCGTCACTCGTCGATACGCAACAAGACATCCGGATTCCACACGTGCTCGCAGATCTGCCGATAGAGTTCATGCCGCTCTTCAATGTCCTGCTTTTTGAACTCCATGTGCGCCTTGAAGGGCAGACCGGTTCTCTGACGAAAACTCGCGAACGCCGGGTTCCTCTCGTACGTCTGCGGATCAAGAGACGCAGCAAGCAGATTCTGGGCAAAGTACCGACGCCGCTTCTTGTCGAACGACTCAGCGCCGAAAGAAGCGTTGAATGACTTGGGCAGCAGCAGCAAAGCGCCGAAGCCGTTACGCCATTCACCAAATTCGTACTCGTCTCGGAACTCATTAGCATGCTCGTCAAACTTATCCGCCCAAATGTGCTCGACTTCAAACGGGTCACTTCTCCATCTATCCACATATTCGAAGAAACGATTACCCTTACAACTCCCTTCTTCCACCCAGGCGGTCATCCGCGCCAAAAGATATCGAACGTGTGAGCCATTTCGCATGTTCAGTCTGAACTGCCAGAAGCGCCCACTTTCGAATGACTCCTTGAGGTTCTCCACCCGCGACGTCAGTATGTCGCACAACGCGACGACATCCCGGTCCCGCACTTCCTTGGCCAAGTTGAACATCGTGTACGCGACCGTGTTGTACCCAAACCTCATGAAGTTCACCATCCGGCGCGAGACGAACAAATCCAGGTACGACGCAATCAAGCGTGTCTTCAGGCGAAATGCTTCGTTGTCGTCGTCTGGCGTTACTGCTGCCATGATGGGCAGGAACTGTAGCGTAAACCCATTGACACTATTGTAGTAAACGTGCTCAAGCCCGTCGACCATCGTCTTGCTGGCGTCAAGTAGCTCACGGTACCGGCGGGACATGATCACAAAGTCCTGGTTGACCAGACGTATGTAGTCATCAGGCTTGTCGAGGCCTATTTTCTCCTTATTGTCCCTCGTCCACTTGTGAAACGCTGTATGGATCTGATCGAAGTCTCCTGGAACGGCACCCTTCTTGCGCTCGCGGATGGTTTGGGCAAACTTCCCGCGAAGCCAGTGCTTGATGAACTCGGAGTCGCCATTATCATATTCGGCTAGGTTCTCGAGACACTGCTTCCATACAGTATTTGACTTCTTTATTGCGTCAAGATCGCCAATACCATTGAGCAAGTACACCTTCAGCATGTCTGTATTCGTAATCCTCAGGCCCCGGTCATTCATGGTTTCGAATATCTCAAGCGCCATGTCTTGATGAGCGGCGCTGATCTCAACCATTACTACTCGCTCCAATAGCCAATCAATGAAATAAGAAAGGACATCCTTCTCTGCGAGTTCTTCCGGAAACAAATCGACTATGTTCCAATAACGTCCCCAAAGATTGCGAACGGTCTTTGCTTCGCCCGTCGGGTCGAAGTCCTCTCTCCTGAATATAGCCTCCATCACTGGTCGTCGTCCACGATCCTCCTCATCATCGTCAAGGTTGAACGTAACTTTTCCGAACTTCTTTGAGCACACCAGGTGCTCCAACGGCGTTGCCGCCTCGATTCCGAGAGACAGATGGTGGAGATGAATGAGCAAAAGCGTCAGGGACGTAAGCCGCTGTTGCCCATCCACAAGGTAACGGGTTCCTTTCGTCGCACTTGTGATGATTGGTCCCAGGAAGTATGGGGGATACGTCGAGACTTGCTCGAGCGAGTGGTTCTTGTCATATGATACGAGGAAGCTGCCGGCCAGGTCTTCAATCAAACTCTTGACTTGCTCTTCTTCCCACGCATACTCACGTTGGTAGTAGTCAAGTCCGTACTTCCGACCGGTGAACAACTCACCGACGGTCCTGACAGTACCGACAATCTGCTGAACGTCAACAGGTACAGTCATTCCGCCTTGCCCTCTGGAGCTTCATTGATGAAGACCGACTCAACGAACCCGACGTCAGCGCACGTCCGGCACGACCGGATCATCGATGGTCCAGTCGGAGATGGTGTTGTCGGCGCCGGTGGCGGTGGACGGGTCGGCGCCGAGCTCCAGAAGCAGCGTCTCCATCTCGGGCCAGCGCTTGCCGGTGTTGGAGTAGAAGACGCCCTTGGCGATGCGGTACGGCGTCCAGCCCTTCTCGTTCGTCGCCTCGATGTCGGCGCCCTGGTCGAGCAGGAAGCGGACCAGCGGCTCGGAGCCGCGGATGATGGCGCCGTGCAGCGCCGTGTCGCCGTTGTCGTCGATGGTGGTGACGCCGCCGCCCAGCTCGAGAGCGTACCTGGTGGCTTCGAGCGCTTCCTCGTTGGTCCCCGGGCTCTCGCCCACCGCCCAGATGCCGACCCCGGCCGCGACCATGAGCGGCGTGGTGCCGTCCTCGTTAGGCAGCAGCGGATCGGCGCCCAGCTCGACGAGCACGCGCATCATCTCGACGTCGGCCGCCTTGGCGGCGAGCAGGAACGGGGTAGAGCCGATGCGGTTCAGCACGTTGCGGTAGCGGTTCTGCGGCTCCTTCGTCATCCGCGCGTCGAGGTCGGCGCCGTGTGCGGCCAGCTCGCGGATGAACTCCAGGTCGGTCATCGACCCGGTGACGATGGGGGGCGGGTTGTTGAAGCCGAGATTCGGCCGGCGCGTCCACTTGATCTCGTGCAGCGCGGTCCAGCCCTGATCGTCAGCGTTCGGGTCCGCCCCGGCGTCCAGCAGGTACGCGCCCAGCTCGTAGTGACCGTTCTTGGTCGCCAGGACCAGCGCGCTGGTGCCGTCGAACAGCGTCTCCTCCGGGCTCGCGCCCGCCTCGACGAGCAGCCGCGTCATGTCGCGGTAGCCGGCCCGCACCGCGAACATCAGCGGGCTGAAGCCGCCGGTGGACCGCGCGTGCACGTCGGCCCCGTCGGCGAGCAGCGCCTCCGCCGCGGCCAGGTTGTTCTCGGCCGACGCCCACATCAGCGCGGTCTGCCCGCGCCAGCTCTCCGCGCGGTTCGGGTCCGCGCCGCGGTCGAGCAGGAGCCGCACGGCGTCGTCCCGGCCGGTCCGGGACACGGTCATCAGGGCGGTCTCGCCCTCCGGCGTCGCCGCGTCGGGGTCCGCGCCTGCGTCCAGCAACAGCTCGATGAACGCGGCGCTGCCGTTCTCGGCGGCCAGCGCCAGCGGCGTCGCGTCGAAGCGGTTGGCCGCCTCGACCCGCGCGCCGGCCTCTATCAGCGCTGTCGCCGTCGCGACGTCGTCGTTGAGCGCGGCCCAGTGCAGCCCCGCCGTGCCGTCGCCGTCGGTCGTGTTGACGTCGACGCCGTCCGCGATCAGCGCGCGGGCGCGTTCCACGTCACCGGCCCGGACCGCATCGATGAGCGGGAGATCGACCGCCGCCGCTACTACAACCGTCGCGCCGGCAAGGAACAGCGCCGCCACCGCGGCCGAAACCGCAACCCCTACGCTGCGCCGTACTGCTGCTCTCGTCATCATCCCCTCGACTGCGGCGCGGGCCGCGCACGATAGACGCTGGCCGGAAGCCTGCCCCCTACACGTCCGTCAGCGCCGTCAGCCGCCCGGTGCTGTCGCCGAGCGTGTCGGCCGGCACGCCTGCCTTGTAGAGCATGCTGATCAGCAGGTTGGTCATCGGCGTGTCCTTCGGGTACTGCAGGTGCCGTCCGCCCCGCATCCCGGCCGCCTTGCCGCCCACTGTCAGCACCGGCAGGTCGTAGTGCAGGTGGTCGTTGCTGTCGCCGAGGCCGGCCCCGTAGAGCACCATCGAGCTGTCGAGCAGCGTGTTGTCGCCGTCCGGCGCGTCCTGCAGGCGTCCGAGCAGGTAGGTGAACAGCTCCGCGTGATGACGGTTGATCTTCGACAGCTTGGCCAGCTTCTCGGGATCGTTGCGGTGGTGCGACAGCCCGTGGTGCGGGTCAGGCACGCCGATCTGCGGGTAGGGCCGGCCGCCGAGCTCGCGGCCCACCATGAAGGTAAAGACCCGCGTGATGTCGGCCTGGAACGACAGCGCGATCAGGTCGTACATCAGCTTGACGTGGTCCTCGTAGGAATCGGGGATCCCGGCAGGCCGGTCGAGATCGTCCGGCAGCGCCGCATCGGCGCCCTGCGCCTCCGACAACTGGATCCGCCGCTCCACCGCCCGCACCGCGTCCAGATACTGGTCGAGCCGCTGCCGGTCGGCCTGCCCGAGGTCGCGCTCGAGGTGCGCGAGGTCGTCGGTGACCGAATCCAGAATGCTGCGGTCCTTGCGCAGCTCCGCCAGCCGCTCGTCGCGCGTGCCGCCGTCGCCGAAGAGGCGCTCGAAGACGACGCGCGGGTTGTTCTCCATCGGCAGCGGCGTCGTCGCGGTCCGCCACGCCACCGTGTTCATGTAGACGCAGCTATAGCCGTTCTCGCAGTTGCCGACCAGGAAGTCGAGGTCGATGGCGAGCTCCAGCGACGGCAGCGGCGTGTCGGCGCCGATGCTGGCCGCGGCCACCTGGTCGGCGGTCACCCCGGCCCGCACGTCGGCGCCCTCGGTGTGCTTCGGATGCACCCCGTTCAGCCAGACCGAGGTGGCCCGCGAATGCTCGCCGTTGCCGTCGCCGAGCGGCTCGGCCTGCCCGTGGGCCAGGCGCGAGTAGACGAGCGTCTGATCGTGGAACGGCGCCAGCGGACTCAGCGTCGGCGATAGCTTCAGGTCGCTCCCCGCGCCCTTCGGCGTCCACGTCTGCAGCACCGCCCCGTTCGGCAGGTAAATGAAGCCCAGACGCTTGACGGGCGCGGCGGCCGTCTTCGAGATCGCCGACAGGGCCGGCACCATCGCGTCTAGCAGCGGCAGCGCCACGGTGGCGCCGAGCCCGCGGAGGAACGTGCGGCGCGGCAGCGCCATCTTCGTGATGATCATGATGCGGATCTCCTCATCTGAAAGGGCACGCTCTCGACGATGCCCAGGATGATCGACGAGAACCGGGAGCCGTCCCGTTCGGCGTCACGGACGACGGTGCGAATGGCGGGCGCGTCGTAGTGCTCGACGCCCCGGCCGAGGGCGTAGGTCAGCAGCTTCTCGGTCAGCGTGGTCACGAACAGGTCCGGCCGCTGCAGCAGCGCGTCGCGCAGGCCGGCCGCTCCCTCGAACACGGTGCCGTCGGGCAGGATCCCCGACGCGTCGATCGGCGCGTTGGCCTCGTTGTGCGTCCGGTGCTTGCCGACCGCGTCGAACTGCTCGAGCGCGAAGCCGGGCGGATCCATCAACCGGTGGCAGCTCGAGCAGACCGGGTTGCCGCGGTGCTGCTCCATCGCCTCGCGCATCGAGAGCGCGCGGCCGTCGCCGGTGGTCTCCTCCAGGGACGGCACGTCGGGCGGCGGCAGCGGCGGCGGCGTGCCGAGAAGGTTCTCCAGCACCCACTTGCCTCGCAGGACCGGCGACGTGCGGGTCGGATAGGCCGTGGCGGCCAGGATGCTGCCCTGGCCGAGCAGCCCGCGGCGCGCCGGGTCCGCCAGCTTCACGCGGCGGAAGTGGCTGCCGTAGACGTTCGGGATGTCGTAGTGCCGCGCCAGCCGCTCGTTGACGAACGTGTAGTCGGCGGTCAGCAGATCGAGGACGCTCCGGTCCTCGCGCATCACGCTCTCGAAGAAGAGTTCGGTCTCGCGCTGCATCGCGCGCCGCAGTCCCTCGCCGAAATCGGGGAAGCGGTTCTCGTCCGGCACCAGCGCCGGAATGTTGCGCAGGTAGAGCCACTGCCCCGCGAAGTTCTCGACCAGGCTCGACGCGCGCTGGTCGGCGAGCATGCGCCGGACCTGCGCCTCGAGCACCTCCGGCTCGCGCAGCTTGCCTGCCACCGCGGCGTCCAGCAGCTCGGCGTCCGGAATGCTGCTCCACAGGAAGAAGGAAAGCCGCGACGCCAGCTCCAGGTCGGTCAGCCGGTAGTTGAAACCGGGCTCCGCGTCCGCCGGATCGCGCACCACGCGGAACAGGAACTCCGGGCTCACCAGCAGCCGCCGCAACGCCAGCTCGATGCCTGCCTCGAAGCCGCCTTCGTTGCTCCCCTCGTCGTAGAAGCCCAGGAGCACGTCGATGTCACGCACGGTGACCGGGCGACGGTAGGCGCGCCGGGCCAGCGTCGACATGATCTCGCCGGCGCAGTCGCGCCCTCCGGCAACGTCGCCCGGGTCGGGCCGGCAGGTGAAGATGCGTGCGCGGCTCGGCGTCTCCTCGACCGGCGGCGCCCCGCTCGCCTCGTACGGTCCGGTGACGACCACGCTGCTCAGATACGGCTGGTAGCGCGTGTCCCCGCCGGTGGTGTTCGTGTAGGGGCGCAGGTACGGCTGCCGCAGCGTCTCCGGGTAGGCCGAGGTCTTCTTGCGAAACGCCGCGCGCAAGGTGCGAGGTCCGGCGTGCACCGGGATCCGCAGCACCCAGTCGGCGTCGGCGTCCCGCTGGCTGTTGCGCCACGCGCGGTACTCGTCGCTCGTGCGATCGGCACCTTCCGGCGGCGGCTCCCCGACGTGGAACGTCCGCAGGTGCTCGCCGTCCAGGCTCACGTCGAGCTGGTGCGGCACCTCGAAGGCCGCCAGGCTGTCCAGCGTGTCGCGGCCCAGGCGCAGGCGGATCACGTACTCGGCGTCGAGCGGGAAGTTGAACGGGATCGCGATGCCGCCGCGGGTGCCGAACGGCAACCCTTCGATCCGGTCGTCCTGCGGATAGTCGGCCGCGAGGTGCCAGGTCAGCGCGGTCGGCGGCATGTCGGGGCTGCCGACCGCCAGCCGGCTCACCTTCTTCGCGGCGGACAGGTACCTTTCCAGCAGCGTGGGCGAGACGCCCAGAACGCCGGCGATGTTGTCGAAGCCGTAGCTGCCGTCGTCGGCCGGCAGCAGCTCCGCCACATCGACGTCGAGGGCCAGCAGGTCGCGGACGACGTTGCGGTACTCGGCCCGGTTGAGCCGGTGGAACGCCTCCGTCCGGCCGGGGTTCGGGTCGGCCGCCGCCACGGCGTCGAGCTCGGTCTCGAGCCGTGCGATGAACCGCGCGTACGTCGCCTCGTCCGGGCGCGGCCGCGGCGCCGGCGGCATCGCCCCGGCGCGCAGCTTGCGGACCACCTTCTCCCACAGGGCGGGGTCGGCGGCGACGTCGGTCACGTCGGCGGTGTCGAGCTCCAGTCCCGCGGTCTGGAGGCGCTCGTTGTGGCAGGCGACGCAGTAGCGGTCGAGGAGCGCGCGCTCCGGGGCGGCTGTCGTCTCCGCGGAGCCCGCCTGCGCCGCGCCGGCGGGCGCAGCAGCGGCCGCGAGGATCACGAACAGGGCCGCGGTCGACAACGGATAACCTCTGCGCTTCGTCATGAACGGCACCCCTCGTCCGTCGAGGCGACAGGGACACTGCGCCCAACCGTAAACGCACATTATTGACCGGCCGCGCCGATTTCACAATGGCTGATTGCAGGGAATGTTCGCTCGCCTCAAGCGGCCCGTGGGGTGGGGGCACGGAAGACCGAGCGCAACCGAGTCCAACGGAAAAGCGTCAACGCCGGTTGCGAAGGAGCGCTTTCAGCTCGGCGACCCGTGCTTCTGCATCCGCTGCACGCGCTTCGGCGTCCGCGGCACGCGTTTCGGCGATCAGGCGACCGTCGGCTTCCTCGTCGTGGCTGTAGAGATCCTCACCGTTCGCCGGGTCCCGGAAGCGCATTTCCCGCCCCGGCACAGCCCGCAACTCCAGATCCAGCGTCTCGCTGCGCAGCGTCAGCGTGCCGTCCAGTGCCGTCGCCACGGGTTGACGAACGTAACCCGACCGCGTCAACCGCTCACCCTGCAGACGCGCGGGCAGGAATTCTCCCGACGGGTCGTACTGCCAGTACTCGCGCACCCCGAGGCCGGCGTACACCGACCGCTTCGGCCCGAGATCCTCGCGCCACGTGCTCGGGGAAGCCACCTCCAGCACGAAAGCCGGCGCCTGCCCCTCCTCCCACAGCTTGTAGTTCGGCCGCTGGCGGTCCTCCACGCCGAACACGACGAAGACGTCCGGGGCGATCGAGACCCGCGGGTTGCCCTCCTCGAAATAGATGAGGAGATCACCCGACACGTACACGTCCCGGCGGTCCCTGAAATGGCGGCTCAGCGCACCGATCCCGTACATGATCGCGCTGCGCTGGGCGTCGTTCTCCGCCATCGGCTTGCCGTCCGAGCTCGGGTAGTGGATTGGTGCGGCGGCAGGTGCAGGTCGGATCATCGCGGGGCCTCCAGGCGGCGCGTCGGCACGCACGAACTCCGAACCTACCACACGCTGCGACGCCGCCTCCACGTCAGCGCATCCGCACGGATGGCGGAGCACGTTCCGTGCCAACCGGCGGGCGACGTCACGGCCGTTCAGCCCGCGTGGGTAGGGGTTCGGTGGGAGCAGGACGGCAAGGAGAACCTGCAAGGCGCGCGATGCGAGGTCTGTCCCGGATCGATGCTGATTCGCTCGAAGCCCATCACCGACGCGAGTCTCGCGACGATCGGGTGTCAAGACGAGCGCGTGCGGACTACCCGGAGCACGAACCGCGGCGGCCCTGGCCGCGAACCAGCCTCCCGTCCGCGTCGAAGCACATCAGATCCTGCGGGGACTGATCGTTGTCGTTCCTGGCGTCCAGCCTGGCCCCGTGCTCGATCAGGATGTCGACGACCGCCTGATACCCGAGCTGCACCGCCGCGTGCAGCGCGGTGTTGCCGTCGGGATCCGTCGCGTTGACGTCGCCCCCCAACTCCAGCGCGATCCGGGTCGCCTCGAGTGTCGAGTGCTCGCCGGCCTGCACCAGCAGGAGCGCCGCGTCGACGCCGATGCCCTGCCCGCGGCGGTTACTGGCTCTGGTCGCCCATCCCTGGCCTGCGGCCGCCATCAGCGGCGTTATCCCGTTGTCCGGCATCAGCAACGGATCGGCGCCGCAATCGGCCAGCGCGCGCATGATCTCGACCTCGGCGTACTTGGCCGCCAGCCAGAACGGCGTCGCTCCGGCCAACTGCGCGGACAGGCTGTAGAAGTTGAGATTGCGCTGCTGGAGGCTTCCCTTCGTGAGGCGGGCGTTCGGATCCGCGCCGTGCGCGCACAGCGCCTTCACCAGCTCCGCATCGCCCCGCGACACGGCCGTGTGCAGGGCGGTGTACCCCGCGTCGTCAGCCAGGGGGTCGGCGCCGCGCTCCAGGAGCAACGCCGCCAGCTTGCCCTGATCGCTGAATGCCGCCCGCACCAACGCGGACTCGCCGTTCGGCGCCTTCACGTTCACGTCCGCGCCCGCGTCGAGCAGGAGCCGGGCGTTCTCGATGCGGCCGTTCCGGGCCGCGAAGAGCAGTGGTGTGGACCCGCGCTGCGGTTGCAGCACGTAGTCCTCGAAGGGGTTCCCGCTGCCGAGGTTGACGGGCAGCAGATGGGTTTCCGAGCGGGCCTCCACGTCGGCGCCGTGCGCCAGCAGCACCCGCACCGCGTCCGGGCTCTCCTGGGTCGCCGCCCACATCAGCGCCGTCTGCCCGTGCGATGCCTCCCTGGCGTCCACCTTCGCACCGTGGTCGAGCAGGGCCTGCAACGCGTCCGCGGTGCCGGTCTTGGCGCACGTCATGAGCGCCGTCTCGCCCATCTCGGTTGCGGCGTTCGGATCGGCTCCCGCGTCCAGGAGCTTGCCGACCACCCCCGCATTACGGTTGGTACAGGCCAGCAGGAGGGGCGTCACGCCGTAGTCGTTGGCGGCGTTCGCGTCGGCGCCGGCGCCGAGCAGCGCCGCCACCAGATCGCTGTCGTCGCGCACGACGGCCCAGTGCAGCGCCGTCGCCCCGTCACCCTCGCGGGTGTTGACGTCGACCTTCTCCGACAGCAACGCGCGCACGGCCTCATGGTCCTCGTCCTGGATCGCCTCGATCAGTCGGAGATCGTCATTCCTCGCCGCCACGACCGCGACCCCGAGCCACGCCACCGCCGCCACGGCCATCCACTTGCTGCTCAGGCGCATGCCGAACCTCCCTCCGTCCCGCATCTACCCCACGAGCGGCCCCATCCTCGACAAGAGCCCGCTAAACGAGGGGCGCCGCCATCCGGACGGCGCCCCCACAAGCGCGAACTTCTACGCCGCAAGCTCCCTAGGTCAGCCCCGAGAGCTCGTGGATCTGGTCCGCGCTCCCGCTGAACTCGTCCGCGGGGACGCCCAGCTTCCGCAGCATCGTGTACTGCAGATCGGTCAGCGGCGTGTGCTCGGGACAGACCACGTGGCGTCCGCCCTTGATCTCCCCGCAACCGCCCCCGACGACCAGGATCGGCAGGTTCTCGGTCGTGTGCCGGTTCGAGTTCCGCAGCGCCCCGCCGTACATGACCATGATGTGGTCGAGCAACGACCCGTCGCCGTCCGGCGTCTCCCGCATCTTGACGAGGAACTCGCTGAACAGCTTCATGTGATAGGCGTTGATCTTCCCCAGCTTCTCGATCTTCTCCGGGATGTCCCGGTGGTGGCTGAGGGGGTGGTGCGGCTCGGTGACCCCGATCTGCGGGTACGTCGCGCCGCTCTCCTCGCGGGCCATCATCAACGAGATCACGCGCGTCATGTCGGTCTGATAGGCCAGCACCATCAGGTCGAACATCAGCCGCACGTGCTCTTCGTAGGACACCGGAATTCCGGCCGGGGACGATACCTCCGGCAACTGCCGGTCGGCCTGCTGCTCGGCAAGCTGGATGCGCCGCTCGATGCTGCGGACGGCCTCCAGGTACTCGTCGAGCTTCTGCACGTCGTACGGCGCCAGCCCCACCTTGAGGTCGGCGGCCTTGTCCAGCACTCGGTCGAGAATGCTCTGCTGCCGCTTCACGTTCGCCCGGCGCGCCTCGGCGCTGGTGTTCCCCACGTCCCCGAACAGGCGCTCGAAGACGAGGCGCGGGTTGGTCTCGCGCGGCATCGGCGTCGTGCGATTGGCCCACGAGTTGTTCAGGTAGGCGCAACTGAAGCCGCCGTCGCAGGTGGCCACGCCGTAGACGGTGTCGCCGCCCTCGATCGACAGCTCCAGCGAGGGAAGCTGCGTCTCGCGCCCCACGCCCGCGGCGTTGGCCGCGACCTGGTCCATCGAGATGCCCAGCTCGAGCTGCGCCCCGGTCGTGCGCCTCGGCCGCGCGCCGGTCAGCAACGCGGACGCCGCCTGGGAGTGGGTCGTGCCGCGGCCCCGCTCCGCCCCCACGCTGTCGAGGTTCGTCATCACCAGCAGATGCTCGCGCACCGGCGCCAGCGGCTTCAGGGTCGGGGTCCATTCGAACTCGGCCCCCGCCTTCAACGGCTGCCAGAACTCCACCGGCGCGCCGTTCGGGATGGTGACGACGCCCAGGCGTCTGGCCGGGGCCGCCGCCGTCTTGCTCAGTGCCGTCAGGGCCGGCACCATTCCGTCGAGGAGCGGCAACGCCAGCGCCGCTCCAACGCCGCGCAGCACGGTACGACGCGGGATCACCGTCTTCGTCACGACCATCAGCCTACCCTCCTCGTCTGAAATGGCGCGCTCTTCACGATTGCAAGAACCAGGGCCGACCAGCGGGTCCCGTCCGCCTCGGCCTCCCGCAGGATCCGTCGAACCGCGGGCATGTCGGCCGCTTCCAGCCGGCGCCCCACGGCATAGGTCAGCAGTCTCTCGGTCGCCGTCGCGATGAACTCGCCCTGGGTCGCCAGGATGTGCCGGAAGCCGCTCGCCCCCTCGAACGCGCTGCCGTCCGGCGCCACGCCCGACGGGTCGATGGGCGGTCCGACCTCGCCCGGCACCCCGGTGTCCTCGGCGGTGCGCCAGCGCCCGATCGCGTCGAAGTTCTCCAGCGAGAACCCCAGCGGATCCATGTTGCGGTGGCACGTGGCGCAGGCCGGGTTCTGCCGGTGGACCTCCATCAGCTCGCGCACCGACGTCGGCGGCGCGCCCTCCTCGCGGGTCCCCAGGTCCGGGACGTCGGCCGGCGGCTCCGCCGGCGGCGCGCCGAGCAGGTTCTCCAGCACCCACTTGCCGCGCGACACCGGGGACGTGCGGTTCGCGTACGACGTCAGGGTCAGGATGCCCGCCTGGCCCAGGATGCCCGCCCGCCGGTCGTCGGTCCACGTCACCCGCCGGAAGTGGTTCCCGTGGATGTCGGGAATCCCGTAGTGCTCGGCCAGGCGCTCGTTCACGAAGGTGTAGTCGGCCGTCACCATCTCCGTCAGCGGGCGATCGTCGCGAAGCTGCGACTCCAGGAACAGTTGCGTCTCCCGCTGCATGGCGACCCGCAGGTTCTCGTCGAACTCGGGGAACGCGGTCGGGTCCGGGGACGCGTTGCGCAGCAGGTTGAGCCCGAGCCACTGCGCGGCGAAGCTCCGGGCCAGCGTGCTCCGCGCGCGGGGCTGGGCCAGCATCCGGCGCACCTGCCGCTCCAGCACGTCCGGCTCCGCCAGCCGCCCCGCGACGGCCAGGTCGAGCAGCTCGTCGTCGGGGATGCTCCCCCAGAGGAAGAACGACAGCCGCGAGGCGAGCTCCAGATCGCCGATCGGATAGGCGATGCCCGGCTCGGCGTCCACCGGCGCGCGCTCGGTGCGGAACACGAACTCGGGGTCCGTGAGCAGGAACTCCAGCGCCGCCTGGATCCCCGTCTCGAAGCCGCCGTCGCGACGTCCCGCCTCGTAGAAGCTCATCAGCGCTGTGACGTCCCGCTCCGTCACGGGGCGCCGGTAGGCGCGCCGCGCCAGATCGCCGAGGATCTCCTCTGCGCAGCCCGCCTCCGCGCCGGGGTTCTCCGGCCGGCAGGAGAAGATCCTGTCGCGGCTCGCGGTTTCTGTCGGCCGGTTGCCGTTGAACGGCCCGGTGACGGTCAGCCTGGCCACGTCCGGATTCCCGTCCTGCCGATCGTTCGTGCTCCAGCCGAACGTCGCCGGGCTCGGCCGCGGCTGCAGGACGCCTTCGTCCACCGCGGGCCGCCGCAGGAACGACACCCCCACCAGCCGCATCCCGGCCTTCACCGGCATCCGGAAACGCAGGTACTCGTCCTCGTGGACCGAGTACGCGCCCCACTCCGGGAAGCCGCCGCTGCCCGAGCCGCAGTAGCTCCACGCGCAGCGCTCGCCCTCGAACGACCCGCCGACCAGGAATGTCTTGGCCAGCGCCTTGTCGATCCGCAGATCGAGCCGATGGCGCGCGTTCCCGAGGCCGCGGATGTAGTTGTAGAAGTTGCGGTGCAGATCGACCTTGAACTCGTACTCCCCGTCGAGCGGGAAATAGTGCTCCGCCGACACGCCGCCGCGCGAACCGAACGGCAGGTCCTCGCTGGTGCGATCGTCCTGCACCTCGAGCTGCGGCACGGGGTAGGACACCGACCGCGAGCTCAGCGCCGGGTCGCCGACCGCGAGCTGGCTGATGCGCCGGGCCGCGGTCAGGTAGCGCTCCATCAGCGTGGTCGAGACGGTCAGGACCTCGGCGTTGTTGTCGAAACCCTCGGCGTCGGCGTCGTCCGGCGGCAGGAGCTCCTCGACGTCCACGTCGAGCCCGATCAGATCGCGCACGGCGTTGCGGTACTCGGAGCGGTTGAGGCGATGCACGGTCATCGGCCGGCCGAGCGGCGGATTGGCGGCCGCGGTGCGGTCGAGCTCGGTCTCGAGCCAGGTGACCAGGGCGCCCATCGCGGCTTCGTCCGGCCGCCGCGCCGTCGGCGGCGGCATCATCCCGCTGCGCACCTTCCGCAGCACCCGCTCCCATTCGTCGGCGTGGGCGCCGAGATGCTCCGTGTCGAGCCCCTGCAGCGATATCGGCACCGTGCCGCGCGCGAAGCCGCGGTCGCTGTGGCAGGCGAGGCAGTACTGATTGACGAAGGCGCGCGCCGACGCCGCGTCGGACACGGCCTGGGCATGGCTCGCCTGCGGTGCCAGGGCGACCAGCGCCACAACGACCGCCGCTGCGGTCGCCACCTTGAACAGCCACGACATGGTCACCACCCTCCCCTCCTCAAGAGCGTGCCGAACGAACGAGGCGCGTGACGGACGACTGTGAGCGAGGCTCCGACGCGGACGGACGGAGAGATGCAGGCCGGCGCGATCGCGGACGCCACGTTTTTCCGACCCGCTTCGCGAGGCGACGTGGGCGAAGGAAACACGATCGGTTCCGTTACTCGGCTGTAAGCCCGCACGGTACGCCGAGCGGCGGCGATTGTCAACTGCGGCCGCCGCCGGCAGGGTCGGCAGAAAATCCGGCCGTCAACCGGACCGCTCGCGAAGCAGCGCCTCCAGCTCAGCCACCCGCGCTTCGGCAACCCGGCGGGCGGCGGCCTCTTCCAGACGGCCCTCGGCTTCCTCGTCGTGGCTGCGCAGTTCCAGACCGGTCGCCGGGTCCCGGAAGCGCATCTCCCACCCCGGCGCAGCCCGCAGCTCCAGCCCCAGCGTCTCGCTGCGCAGCGTCAGCGTCCCGTCGGGCGCCGTCAACACCGGTTGACGCACATAGCCCGACCGCGTCAATCGCTCGCCCTGCAAGCGGGCCGGGAGATGTTCTCCCAACGGGTCGTACTGCCAGTACTCGCGCACGCCCAGTCGCGCATACACCGACCGCTTCCTCCCGACGTCGTCGCGCCAGGTGCTCGGCGAGGCCACCTCCAGCACGAAGGCGGGCGCCCGCCGCTCCTCCCACAACTTGTAGTTGAGCCGTTCGCGCTTCTCCACGCCGAACACCACGAAGACGTCCGGGGCGATCGACACCCGCGGATTGCCTTCCTCGTAATAGATCAAGAGGTCTCCCGACACGTACACGTCCCGGCGGCGCCGGAAGTGGCGGGTCAGCGCGCTGATGCCGTACATGATCGCATTGCGCTGGGCGTCGTTCTCCGCCATCGGTTTGCCGTCCGAGCTCGGGTAGTGGATCGGCGCGGCGGCGGGCGCGGGTCTGATCATCGCGGGGCTCTCCAGGCGGTGCGGCGGCGCACACGACTTCCCAAGCTACCACACGCACACCGCTGCGGCGCCGATTCCACCTCAGGGCATCCGTGCGGCAGGGAAAGCATGCATCGTGCCAACCCGCGGGCGACGTTCACGCGCCCGCTTCCTCGACGCCGTCCGCCGGCGGGCCGACGGTCTCGCGGAGGGGAATCTCCTGGAGAAACCAGGAGAGCGCGAAGCCGAGCACCAGAATCGGCACCGCCGAGAGGAACACCGCCTGGATGGCCGCCTCCACCGATCCGGTGACCGCTGCCGCGGTGTCGGCGGGCAAGGCTCGTATCGCCGCGGGACTGTTGAGCAGATCGGAGACCCGGCCTTCGACCGCGGCAAGCGCATCCGGGGACAGCCGCGCCGGCAGCTCGGTCGCCAGCCGCGTGTTCATGATCGCGCCGAAGACCGCCACGCCGAAAGCCCCGCCCATCGACCGGAAGAACTGCGCCGACGCGGTGGCGATGCCGAGGTCCCGGTGCTCGACGGCGTTCTGCACGGCGAGCAGCGACACCTGCATGACCATGCCGATCCCGAAACCCAGCAGCGCCATGAACGCCGAGACCGCGAGATGGGGGCTCTCGGCGTGCAAGCGGCTCAGGAGGAACATGCCCCCGACCGCGCAGGCACTGCCGACGATCGGGTAGATGCGGTAGCGTCCGGTCCGGACCGTCAGCCGGCCCGATCCCACGGAGCCTATGAGGACACCGGCCGTCAGCGGCAGCAGCAGCAGGCCCGAGTTGGTCGCCGACAGCCCGGCGACGACCTGCAGATACAAAGGCAGGAAAACGACGCCCCCGAACAGCGCGCAGCCGATGAGGAGCGCGAGCCCCGACCCGATGGAGAAGATGCGGTTGCGAAACAGCCGCAACGGCAGCAGCGGATGCTCGACGTGCGCCTCCCAGCGGACGAACGCCGCGATCAGCGCCGCGCCGGCGGCGGTCAGCCCGGCCGCCGCCGCATCCCAGGCCTGCGCCCCGCCTTCCTGGACGCGCACGAGCGCCAGCAGGAGCAGGCTGACCCCGGCCATCAGCAGCGCCGCACCCGCGAAGTCGATCCGCGTGGGGCGATGCACCGGGGGCAGCCGCAACACGACCCAGATGACGGCGAGCGCCGCGCCGCCGACGGGCAGGTTGATGAGGAACACCCAGCGCCAGGTCGTGTGGTCGACGATGAAGCCGCCCAGCAGCGGTCCGACGACGCTGGCGAACATCCATACGCCGGCCAGGTAGCCGATGTAGCGGCCGCGTTGCCGGGGCGAGACGATGTCGCCGATCACGGCGAACGTCAGACCCATCACGCCGCCGGCCCCGACACCCTGCACGCCGCGCGACAGCACCAGCGTCAGCATGTCGGGCGCAAGCCCCGCGAGGACCGATCCGAACAGGAAGATGAGGATGGCGGCCTGGAACGTGACGCGCCGGCCGTAGATGTCGCTGAGCTTGCCGTAGAGCGGCGTGCAGACCGTCGTGCACAACAGGTAGGCGGTCACCACCCACGAGTAGTAGTCGAGCCCGCCGAGCTCGCCGACGATCGTGGGCAGCGCGGTGGCGACGATGGTCTGGTCGAGCGCCGCCAGAAAGAGCCCGGCCATCAGGCCGGACAGGATGATGACGATCTGTCGGTGCGTGAACGGCTCGGACGCGGATGCGGGCGTCACCGGAGGCGGTCCAGGGCGGCAAGCAATGGGAGAGTCACCGGGAGAAAGCGCAAGGCCGGGACCGGAGTCTCGGCTCCGGCGCCCGGCCTCGCGTCCTGCGAATCGTCAGGCCGGCGTCGTCCAGGTCGTTCTCGAGCGGCGCAGGACTCCCGACCGGCGGTCGCCTGCATCAGTTCGGCCAGCACGGACTCCTGGGGGCAGGGGCCGAACACGGAGCCCTGCGACGGGTTCGGCGGCGCTAGTTCGCCAGCTCGATGGGAACGGTGGCCAACTGGTTGTCCCAATGGAAGTACATGGCCCCGCCCTGACTCGTCATGTCGACGAAACCGACCTGCAACTGGTCCATGGACCAGTCGACCGTCTCCACCGACATCGCCGTCCGCATGACGTCCTTGCTGTCGTCGTAGCCGTAGGCGCCCCACAGGGCGTTCGGATCGTCCTCCGTGAAGGTCTGCTTGACGCCCCAGGTGGTGAAGATCAGCGTCCACGCCGCCGGATCCGCCAGATCGGCGAACATGGTGTACTCGCCGGCGTTCAGCCGCTGCCCGCCGATGAGCAGGTCGGCCTCGGTGGTGAAGGTGGTCGTCTGGTCCGCGCCGACCCGCCACAGCGGCGCCCCCGCATAGATGCGCTGACCGAACTCCTCTCCCGCACCGAAGATGCCCTGCCGGCCGCGCAGGATCGGTCGACCGTAATGAATGTCGATCCAGTAGCCGCCCTCGTAGCGGCCCTCGTCGTTGTAGCTGCCCCCGAGCTGCGTCGCCGTGTGCCCGCGGGTGCTGAGCGGCCGGTTCTGCGCCGCGACCTCGCTGACGATCATGCCTGCCGCCACGGCCACCGCAGCGACGCCCAAAAGCCGAACTGCCTGCCTCTTCGCGACCGAACGCATGCCTGTCCTCCTTGAGTGATACGAACCACCGTCCGTCGATTGCCGAGATTGTCCGCGTGCGCCGAGCGCGACGGCTGGCGTTGGATGGCGAAGCCGGCAACCGCCCGACCTATCAGGATGGATCGAACCGCACCCGCCCGGCAACCGTCGCCTCCGGCTCGGGGTTGCCACCCGGCCGACCCGCTCCGGACGTCTGCGCTGGGCTACGGCGCAGACTCCTGACGAATCAACGTGGCCGGCTTCGCGGCCAGCAACTGGGCGAAGAAGTCGTTCCCCTTGTCGTCGACGACGATGAACGCCGGAAAGTCCTCGACCTCGATCTTCCAGATCGCCTCCATCCCCAGCTCCGGGTACTCCAGCACGTCGACCTTGCGGATGCTGTGGTCGGCGAGCCGCGCCGCCGGACCGCCGATGGAGCCCAGATAGAAGCCGCCGTGCTTCTTGCAGGCCTCGGTGACCTGCGCCGAGCGGTTCCCCTTGGCCAGCATCACCATGCTGCCGCCGTGCGACTGGAAGAGATCGACATAGGAGTCCATGCGGCCCGCGGTGGTCGGTCCGAACGAACCGGACGCCCGCCCCTCGGGGCGCTTGGCCGGGCCGGCGTAGTAGACCCCGTGGTCCCGGACGTAGGCCGGCAGCTCCCCGCCGGCGTCGAGCCGCTCCTTGAGCTTGGCGTGCGCGATGTCGCGGGCGACGATCATCGGCCCCGACAGCGACAGCCGGGTCGCCACCGGGTACCGGGTCAGCTCGCCGAGAATCTCCCGCATGGGCCGGTTGAGGTCGATGCGGACGACGTCGCCGGGGAGCTCACCCTCGGTGATATCCGGCAGGAACCGGGCCGGGTTCTCCTCGAGCTGCTCCAGGAAGACCCCGTCGCGCGCGATCTTCGCCAGCGCCTGCCGGTCCGCCGAGCAGGAGACGCCCAGGCCGACCGGACACGACGCGCCGTGCCGCGGCAGCCGGATGACCCGCACGTCGTGCGCGAAGTACTTCCCGCCGAACTGCGCGCCGACCCCGATCTGCCTTGCGAGCTCGAAGATCTCCGCCTCCAGATCGTGATCGCGGAACGCGCGGCCGTGCTCGTTGCCGCTCGGCGGCAGCCGGTCGAGGTACTTGGTGGTCGCCAGCTTCAGCGTCTTCAGCGTGAACTCGGCCGAGGTGCCGCCCACCACCAGCGCGAGGTGGTACGGAGGACACGCCGCGGTCCCGATGGTCTTGAGCTTCGCCTCGACGAAGCGCAGCAGCGACGCCGGGTTCAGCAGCGCCTTCGTCTCCTGGTAGAGGAAGCTCTTGTTGGCCGAGCCGCCCCCCTTGGCGACGAACAGCAGCTCGTACTCGTCCCCCGGCTCGGCGTAGATCTCGATCTGCGCGGGCAGGTTCGAGCCGGTGTTCTGCTCCGTGTACATGTCCAGCGGGGCCATCTGCGAGTAGCGCAGGTTGCGCTGCTCGTAGGCGTCGAAGACCCCCTGCGACAGCGGCACGTGGTCGTCCCCGAACGTCAGGACGCGCTCGCCCTTGTGGCCCATGACGATCGCCGTGCCGGTGTCCTGGCAGCCGGGCAGCACGCGCCCGGCCGCGATGCACGCGTTGCGCAGCAGCTCCAGGGCCACGAAGCGGTCGTTCTGCGACGACTCGGGGTCGTCGATCACCTTCCGAAGCTGGGCCAGATGGCCGGGCCGCAGCAGGTGGGCCACGTCGTCGAACGCCACGCGCGCCACCTCGCGCAGCACCTCGGGCTCGACCTTCAGCATCTCGGCGCCGTCGACGCGGGTCGCCGACACGCCGTCGGAGGTCAGCTTCCGGTAGGGGGTCTCGTCCGGTCCGAACTCGAAAATCGGTTGATAATGAAAGGCAGCCATCGCGGGCCGATCTTACCCGGAACCAGGGCCTGGAATCGGAGCTCAGGAACGACCATGAACACGTTCGCCATCATCATTCTCGTCGCGCTGGTCGGGGAGTACCTGCTGCATCTCGTGTCGGGCGCGCTCAACGTGCGCGCGTTCAGCCCGACCCTGCCGGCCGAGTTCGCCGGCGTCTTCGACGACGAGAAGTACGCCCGGGCGCAGCGCTACACGGCGACGCGCACCCGCTTCGGGCTGATTCGGGGCGCGTTCGACCTCGCCGTGGTGCTCGCCTTCTGGTTCGCGGGCGGCTTCGCGTGGCTCGACACCCTGGTCCGCGGGCTCGGCTACGGCCCGGTGGGCACGGGGCTCTTCTACATCGGCGCGCTGGGAGTCGCCTCGATCCTGCTCGGCCTGCCGTTCCGCGCGTACTCGACGTTCGTCATCGAGGCGCGCTACGGCTTCAACCGCACGACCCCGGCGACGTTCGTCGCAGACACCCTGAAGAGCCTGGTCCTGGCCGCCCTGCTCGGCGGGCTCCTGCTGGGCGTCATCCTCGCGTTCTTCGAGTGGGCCGGACCGCTGGCGTGGCTCTGGTGCTGGATCGCGGCCACGCTGTTCTCGCTCGCCGTCCAGTTCATCGCGCCGACCTGGATCATGCCGCTCTTCAACAAGTTCACGCCGCTCGACAGCGGCGACCTGCACGACGCCGTCCTGGGCTACGCCCGCAAGGCCGACTTCCCCCTGCGCGGCCTCTTCGTCGTCGACGGCTCGCGCCGGTCGTCGAAGGCCAACGCCTTCTTCACCGGCTTCGGCAAGAACAAGCGCATCGGGCTGTTCGACACGCTGGTCGACGACTACACCGTCCCGGAGCTGGTCGCGGTGGTGGCCCACGAGGTCGGCCACTACAAGCGGAAGCACATCTGGCAGCGGATGGCGCTCTCCATCGGCCACCTCGGGGCGATGCTCTGGATCCTGTCGCTCTTCCTCGGACAGGAGGGGCTGTTCGCGGCCTTCTACGTCGGCGAGCCGTCGGTCTACGCCGGCCTGGTCTTCTTCGGGCTGCTCTTCACGCCCGTCGAGTTGGTTCTGTCCATCCTGGTCAACCTCTTCTCCCGACAGAACGAGTTCGAGGCCGACCGCTTCGCGGCCGAGACCACCGGCAGCGGCGAGCCGCTGATCGCGGCGCTGAAGAAGCTCTCCGCCGACAACCTGTCGAACCTGACGCCGCACCCGCTGGCGGTCTTCCTGGACTACTCGCACCCGCCGGTGCTGCAGCGGATAGCGGCGCTGCGGCAGGCTGCGGGTTGAGCTCGCTCACCCCCGCCGGCCGGTGATCGGGTTGAACCAGCGCACTCGCGGGAAGCGTGCGAAATCGGAATCGGCGGTGTGCACGACCGCCCGATGCCGACTGGCGATGGCCGCAATCAGTGCATCCGTCGCCAGTCCGCCGCCTGCCCCGGCGCCCTCGATCAGCGCGAGGGCCTGATCCAGATCCGGAGCCTCCGCACCGACCACGTTCACGACCGATCGGCCGAGCCAACGGCGCACCTCCGTCGCCGCTTCGGCCAGTGTGAACGGGTCGCCGAAGGCCGCCCGGCTGGTGCTCACGCGCACGAACGCGAGCACGACGGCACCTCGCGTGCTGTCAAGGCACCCGCCCGGCCATCGTTCGGTTGCCCGCGCTCCCGCCCCCGCAGGTTTTTCTTGCACCGGGGCCGCCGGAGTCATACCATGCGATGTTTGAGGACATGCCCATGAGGAAGACACGATTCGGCGCTCTGATTCCGTTCGCCGTGCTCGCGATCGGGCTCGGCGGCAACCTGGCGACTGCGGCGGCGCAAGAGCCGTCGCAGCCGCTCGAGTTCCACCGTGACATCCGGCCGATTCTCGCCGAGTCGTGCCTGCTCTGCCACGGGCCCAACGACGCCATCCGGCAGGCCGATCTGCGGTTCGACACCGACGACTTCCTCGAGCGGGTCGTCGTGCCGGGCGACGCGGCAGCGAGCGTGCTGTACGAGCGGCTGACCACCGAAGATCCCATCAGGAAGATGCCGCCGGCCGGCATGTCGCTGACCGACGAGCAGATCGACCTCGTCCGGCAATGGATCGACGGCGGGGCCGAAATGGGGACCGCGCTGGCCGACGCAGATGTGCCGGCGATGCCCGAGCGGGTCGTCGACTTCGCCCGCGAGGTCCGGCCGATCCTCTCCGAGAACTGCTTCACCTGCCACGGGCCGGACGCGGAGGCGCGCCAGCGCGGCCTGCGGCTCGACGTGGCGGAGGGGCCCTTCTCCGATCGCGGCGAGTTCGGCGGACCGGTCATCACGCCCGGCAACGCCGACGAGAGCCTGCTGATCCACCGGGTGAGCGCCGCCGACGCCCGGGTGCGGATGCCCTACCGGCTGGGCCTGAACACCCCGGTCATGCCGGGCACCGACGAGGACGCCCTGGACCCCGGCGAGATCGAGACCCTCCGGCTGTGGATCGATCAGGGGGCCGAGTGGCAGTCGCACTGGGCGTTCATCCCGCCCGAGCGGCCGTCGGTGCCGCCGGTGGCCGGCGCCGAGTGGGTCCGCAATCCCATCGACAACTTCGTCAAGGCGGGGATCGAGCAGGCAGGCAAGGAGCCCTCTCCCGAGGCCGACATCCTCACGCTGCTCCGCCGCGTCACCTTCGATCTGACCGGGCTGCCGCCGACGGACGGCGATATCGCCGCCGTCCTCAGCGACGACTCGCCCGACGCCTACGAGCGGCACGTCGACCGCATGCTCGAGTCGGAGGGCTACGGCGAGCGGATGGCCGCCGAGTGGCTCGACGGGGCCCGCTACGCCGACTCCAGCGGGTATCAGACCGACGCCCCGCGGCAGATGTGGCGCTACCGCGACTGGGTGATCGACGCCTACAACGACAACATGCCGTTCGATCAGTTCACCATCGAGCAGATCGCCGGCGACATGCTGCCCGACGCCACCCTCGACCAGAGAATCGCCACCGCCTTCAACCGCAACCACGGCCAGAACGGCGAGGGCGGCATCGTCCCCGAGGAGTTCCTGGTCGAGAACGTGGTCGATCGCGTGTCGACGACGGGCACGGTGTGGATGGGACTGACGCTGGGGTGCGCGCGCTGCCACGACCACAAGTTCGACCCGATCTCGCAGAAGGAGTTCTACGAGATTTACGCCTACTTCAACAACATCCCCGAGCGGGGCAACATCCGCGGCCTCGGCGCGAAGGCGTTCAAGTACTTCAACTCGCCGCCGCTCGTCACCGCGCCGACCGACGCGGACTTCGCCCAGTTGGCCGAGCTCGACGAGAAGCTGACCGCCGCGCGCGAAGAGTTCGCAGGCCTCGAGGCCGAGTCGGCCGACGCGCGGGCCGAGTGGGAGCGTTCGCTGCGCGACGCCTGGCCGATCGACTGGGTCCTGCGCGACAAGCTCCTGGTCCATCACCCGCTCGACGGCGACATCGGCGGCACCTACAGCGGCGAGTCGGTGATCCCCCACCAGGGAGTGACCTCCCACCTGCGGACGCCAAGGGCGCCGGTGTCCTACAACTTCCCGATCAACGTGACGCTGGAGGACGGCCTGCCGCGCTTCGCCCCCGGCCGGGTGGGAGAGGCGATGAGCTTCGACGGCAAGCGGTTCATCAACGCCGGCGACATTGCGAACTTCACCTACGCCGAGCCGTTCACCGTGGGCGCCTGGATCTATCCGACCGCCGACGACGGCGTGATCGTGTCGCGTGCGCTGGCCGGCGACCAGGGCGAGCAGGGCTGGGGCCTGTATCTGCTGGAAGGCAAGCTGCAGGTCAACCTGTCGCAGCGCTACGCGGACGACGGGCTGCGGATCGAGTCCGTGGACACGCTGCCGCTCAACGAATGGCAGCACGTGATGTTCACCTACGACGGGCAGCGGGTGCCGGAGAGCTTCCGCATCTACGTCAACGGCGAGTCGCGGGAGATCAACCCGCTGCTCGACGGCATCAACAACCCGATGCGGACGCGCGAGCCGTTGCGCATCGGGGCCAGCGGGAGCCCTCCGGAGAACTCCGGCGCCACCGATTCGAGGCCCCGGTTCCAGGGCATGATCGATGACGTCCGCATCTACATGGAGGCCCTCACGCCGGAGCAGGCGGCCGTCGTGGCGACCGGCGAGACGCTGACCGAGATCGCCCGCATCGCGCCGGCCGGCCGGACCGCCGGGCAGTCCGAGAAGCTGCGGCTCGCCTTCCTCGACCAGTACGCGGCGTCGGAGGTTCGGGATGCGTGGCAGAACGTCAAGGACATGGAGCGCGAGCGCGCGGCGCTCTGGGACAGCTTCCCCACCGTCATGGTCATGGAGGAGATGGAGCCCCGGCGCGACACGTTCCGGCTGATTCGCGGCGCCTACGACGTGCCGGGCGAGCGGGTGGATCCCGGCGTGCCGGCGGTGCTGCCGCCGATGCCGGACGGGTACTCGAACGACCGGCTGGGGTTCGCCCGCTGGCTCGTCGAGCCCGACCACCCGCTGACCGCCCGCGTGGCCGTGAACCGCTTCTGGCAGATGTACTTCGGGACCGGGCTGGTCAAGACGTCGGAGAACTTCGGGCTGCAGGGGGAGTACCCGAGCCATCCCGAGCTGCTGGACTGGCTGGCGACGACGTTCATCGATTCCGGCTGGGACGTCAAGGCGCTGCAGCGGGCCATCGTGACCAGCTCGACCTACCGCCAGGCGTCGAATCTGACCCCGGAGGCGATCGAGGAGGACCCGGAGAACCGCCTGCTGGCGCGCGGACCGCGCCAGCGCATGACGGCGCAGATGGTCCGCGACCAGGCGCTCTCGATTGCCGATCTGCTCGCCCCCCGGCTCGGCGGGCCGTCGGTCAGGCCGTACCAGCCCGAGGGCCTGTGGGAGGAGCAGAGCAGCCAGGAGTACCGGCAGTCGACGGGCGACGACCTGTACCGCCGCAGCCTGTACACCTACTGGAAGCGGACGCTCGCGCCGCCGTCGATGCTGGCGTTCGATTCCTCGACGCGTGAGACCTGCGTCGTCCGCCTCAGCCGGACGAATACCCCGTTGCAGGCGCTGAACCTGATGAACGACGTCACCTACGTGGAGGCGGCGCGCAGGCTGGGCGAGCGGATGATCGTCGAGGGAGGCACGACGCCGGACGACCGGATCGCCTACGCCTACCGCCTGGCGACGGGGCATCGGCCGTCGCCGGACGCCCGGGCGGTCCTGCGCGAGACCTTCGACGACTTCCTGGGCGAGTACCAGGCCGATCGGTCGGCGGCGCTCGAGTTCGTCGACGTGGGCGAGACGCCCCGCGACGAGACTCTCGACGTTGCGGAGCTGGCTTCCTACCAGATGGTGGCCAGCATGATCCTGAACCTCGACCGGACGATCACAAAGGACTAGACCGATGAAACCGCAAACCGACATGCAGACGCTGCTCTCTCGCCGGCGGTTTCTCAAGCGCTCGAGCACCGGGCTCGGCGCGGCCGCGGTGGCGACGCTGTTCCGCGACGACCTGCTGGCCAGGGCGGCCGGCGCCCCTGCCGAGGCGATCGGCGGGCTGCCGGGGCTGCCCCACTTCGCGCCCAAGGCCAAGCGGGTCATCTACCTGTTCCAGGGCGGCGCGCCGTCGCAGCACGAGCTGTGGGACTACAAGCCGAAGCTGGCGGACCTGTACGGCACCGACCTGCCGGATTCGGTTCGACAGGGACAGCGCCTGACCCCGATGACGGCGTCGCAGGCGGGCTTCCCCATCGTCCCGTCCAAGTTCAAGTTCGCCCGGCACGGCGAGTCCGGGGCGTGGATCAGCGAGCTGATGCCGCATACCGCCAAGGTGGCCGATGAGCTGTGCTTCATCAAGACGATGCACACCGAGGCGATCAACCACGACCCGGGCATGACCTTCCTGCAGACCGGCAACCAGTTGGCGGGCCGGCCCAGCGTCGGCGCCTGGCTGTCGTACGGCCTCGGCAGCATGAACGCCGACCTGCCCACCTTCGTCGTCATGGTCTCGAGCCGGGGCGGCAACCAGGTGTACGACCGGCTGTGGGGCAACGGGTTCCTGCCCTCCGAGTACCAGGGGGTCAAGTTCCTCTCCACCGGCGATCCGGTCCTGTACCTGTCGAATCCCGCGGGCGTCGACCGCAGCGCGCGGCGGCGGTTCCTGGACGCGCTGGGCACGCTCAACCGGCAGGACGAGGAAGAGTTCGGCGATCCGGAGACGGCCACGCGCATCGCCCAGTACGAGATGGCCTACCGCATGCAGGCGTCCGTGCCGGAGCTCACCGATCTGTCGGACGAGCCGGAGTCCACCTTCGAGCGCTACGGGCCCGATTCGAAGACGCCCGGCACGTTCGCGGCCAACTGCCTGCTGGCCCGGCGGCTGGCGGAGCGCGACGTGCGCTTCATCGAGCTCTTCCACCGCGGATGGGACATGCACACCCAGCTCCCGCGGCGCATCCAGACCCAGGCGAAGGACGTCGACCAGCCGCAGGCGGCGCTGATCCAGGACCTGAAGGAGCGCGGGATGCTGGACGACACGCTGGTCGTCTGGGGCGGCGAGTTCGGCCGCACCGTGTTCTGCCAGGGCCGGCTCACCGAGGAGACCTACGGTCGCGACCACCATCCGCGGGCGTTCACCATCTGGATGGCGGGCGGCGGGTCCAAGGCGGGCACGACCTACGGCGAGACCGACGACTTCGCGTTCAACATCGTGAAGGACCCGGTGCACATCCACGACCTGCACGCGACGATGCTGCACCTGCTCGGCATCGACCACACGCGGTTGACCTACCCGTACCAGGGCCGGAACTTCCGGCTGACCGACGTCCACGGGGAGATCGTCGACGGCGTCGTGGCGTAGCCGAGACGCGACGGCTGCTTCGAGAACGGCGGCATCGGGGATCCTCCCCGGTGCCGCCGTTCGTTTCTTGCCGCCCTGTCTTGCCGGTAGCCCGCTAGCACTGACTGCCCGCGTCACGGTTCTCGGTCGTAGTGCTCCCTCCCTGCCCCACCTTGAACGGCCAGCGTGGAACGGTCGATAATTCCGCGTGCAGAGCATCCCATGAAGCCACTCGGCATCTTCATCAGCAGCGTTCAACGTGAGTTTGCCGAGGAACGCGTCGCGTTGCGCGACTACCTGCGGGGCGATCCGCTGATGCGGCGGTTTTTCGACCCGTTCATCTTCGAGGACGTTCCGGCAACGGATCGGCGCCCTGATGCGCTCTACCTGGACGAGGTCGAGCGGTGCGAGCTCTACGTGGGGTTGTTCGGAGAGGAGTACGGCACCAAGGATGCGGAAGGCATCTCGCCGACGGAGCGTGAGTTCGATCACGCCGCCGCGCTTGGCAAGCATCGCCTGATCTTCGTGAAGGGCGCGAGCGATGACGCCCGGCATCCGAAGATGCAGGCGCTGATCGGCAAGGCGCAGGCCGGACTGATTCGAAAGCGCTTCAGTACCCCGGCCGAGCTCGTGTCTGGACTCTACGCGGCGCTGGTAGATTACCTTGACCGCAAGGATCTGATTCGGCAGGGGCCGTTCGACGCATCGCCCTGCATGGGCGCGCAGCTGAAAGATCTCGATGACGAGCGGATGACGACCTTCATCCGCACGGCGCGCCTGGCCAGACAGTTTCCGCTATCCGAAGATACATCCGCCGTCGACCTGCTGGAGCACTTGAATCTACTGAACGACGGGCGACTGACGAACGCCGCGGTGCTGTTGTTCGCGAGAGCTCCTCAGCGGTTTCTCCTCTCTTCCGAGGTCAAGTGCGCCCACTTCCACGGGACGCGGGTGGCCAAGCCGATCCCTTCCTACCAAGTGTACAAGGGAACGGCGTTCGAGCTGGTCGATCAGGCGGTAGACTTCGTGCTCAGCAAGATCAACAGAGCGATAGGCACACGCGCGGAGAGCGTCCAAGCCCCTCGAACATACGAGATCCCGCCGGAAGTCGTGACCGAGGCCATCGTCAACGCGGTGGCCCACCGCGACTACACGGACAACGGCAGCGTGCAGGTCATGCTCTTCGCGGATCGGCTGGAGGTGTGGAATCCCGGTCGGCTGCCGCCGCCCCTGACGCTCGAGAAACTGCGGGTTGCTCATCGGTCGGTGCCCGGCAACCCACTGCTGGCCGAGTCCCTCTACCTCGCGGAGTACATCGAGAGAATGGGAACCGGCACGCTGGACATGATCCGGCGGTGCCTGGATGCCGGTTTGCAGCCACCGGAGTTCGAGGCCGCGGGCGAATTCGTAATTCGAATCCGTCGAGTAGCCCCGGCCGGACAGCCAGCAGTGTTCACCGACCGGAGTGCCCGCGCCACTTCGCCGAAAACCAACCCGGCAAGCGGTCAACCTGCACAGGAAACCTGCCCCAGCACTGACTTCGGTTCGAGAGACGCACGCAATGCGAAAGTGACAACCCCTTCAACATTGGATGTCCATGAGCTTATGCGGAGCTTGGCCGCGGCTCGTCCCATATTTCACTCGGAAGCGGACTTCCAATTCGCCTTGGCTTGGCGCATTCGTGAACTGGCACCGAGCTGCAAGGTCCGCCTGGAGTACAGGGTTCACCTGAAGGACAAGCCCCTCTACTTGGACGTCTGGCTGCCAACTCTGAGTACGGCAATCGAGTTGAAGTACAAGACACGGCAGCTATTGGCTCCGATCAACTCCGAATTGTATTCGCTGAAAGACCAGTCGGCACAAGACCTCTCTCGCTATGATTTTCTCGACGATGTCCGCAGGCTCGAACGGATGGTGGAGGCGGGCCGAGCCAAGCGTGGATTCGCGGTCATCCTGACAAACGACGGGAGCTACTGGAGCCCACCGACTACCGGCCACAGGACTGATGACGCCGCGTTTCGTCTCCACGAAGGCAAGGAGATCCGCGGGCCGCTGAAGTGGTCACGCGCGGACAAACTGGAGGCGAAGAGAAACAGAAGGCGACCCATCTCTCTCTCAGGCTCGTACACGCTGCGCTGGCACGACTATTCCGACAACACAGCCGCCGCGGCCTCCCCGTTCGAGGGGTTCGAAACCGACCTCTATTCCAAGTGTTCCCGGTTCCGCTATCTGGTCGTATCGGTGGGTGATTCTGAAACTTCGGATTAGTGGCCGATACAGGGCAATCAGAGCCATGAGGTTGGTCTCGATGATCAGGAATCATGTCGCCCGCGGCTCCGCGGCCGGAACAGTCAAAGTCAAACGACGCGCGCGCAGGCATGGGTGTGCGCAACAAGATCATCCCGTCGGTGCGGGCGCACAACGGCGGTCGATCTTGAGCTCGAGGCGGCCGAGGACTACCTGCGGCTGACGCTGCGCCGGCGCGCGCCGGGCGCTATTCGACGAGGATGACCGCCGGCCCCAGGCGGGTGCCGGTCAGGGACCGCCGGAGGCGGCCATCGAACGTCACCAGCCGGCCACCATGGTGGGATGCAAGCGCGACGAGATGGAAATCCGTCAGTTGGTTGTGACCCTGCAGGCGGTCCTTCACCGCTTCGTCCCGAAGAGTGCGTGGGGAGACGTCGTCCGACCAGAAAGAGTGGCCTCCAGCGTCGCAGAACCGCGCCAGTCGCCTCAACACCTCGCTGGGAGTCGTCGATACGGTCGGATACGCGGGGTTCGACAACACCCGGACACACCCGGCTTCCGTGATTGAACACGTTGCCCAATCGGATACGCAGCTTGCGCTGAACCAGCGGTGAGCCGGGTCGTGGTTGACGTGCCGGGGATCGAACAACGCCACCAGAAAGTTGACGTCCAGGAGATGGCTCACGGTTCCTGGTCACGGAGTCGATTGACGAGATCGAGGTCAGGGGCCACCCCTTCCTGCCCGTGACCCGCACGCACCGGGAAGAGCGGCACCCCGTTTCTGACATCAAGCGCTTCCTCCGGTTCGAGCGCCTGCAGAATCAACTCCGAGGCGATAGCGCCGAGCGTCTTCCGACGCTGCTGTGCAAGCTGGCGCACCCTGGCCAGCGCCTCGGCAGAAAGGTTCAGGGTCGTCCTCATGAACGGCCATCGTACCGGTGGCCAATGGTGATGTCAAACATCATGCATCATGTGCGGCCAAACCTTGAACGGCGGGCAGGGGCTGACCGCCGCTGCCCGCCGACGGCCTCCCGGCTACGGCATCGTCAGCAGCGGCTCCACCCCTGCCGGCAGGTGCTGGTCGAACGCGATCAGCAGGACGGCGTCGGAGACGTGCTGCGCCATCAGGTCCACCAGGTCCACCAGGTTGGTCGAGCCCCCGACGGCCTCCAGGGCGCTGGCGTAGGTCTCCGAAGTCACGGTATGGGGGCCGAAGAGCTGGCGGCCGAACTCGATCAGCGCGGCCTCCTTCTCTCCGAGTCCCGCGACCGAGCCGCCGCTGCGGACGACGTCGATGACCGCCGGGTCCAGGCCGTTCTCGACCGCCGCGGGTTCGGTGAGGGTCCACGTGTACTGGTCGTCGTACTCCCGGGCGGTGACCAGGATCGCCAGGTCGAGGAGCGGGCGCGCCACGTTCGCTTCCAGCGACTCGCGCCCGGCGCCGTGCCCGCGTATCTGACCCGGTCCCGTCCCCTGGGGCGACAGGGTCCGGCCGTAGAGGCTGGGTGTGGAACGTAGCGTCTGGGCCGGGGCGGGCAGCAGCGGCAGGCGGCTGCGCGACTGCGGGTCCACGTCGTCCGGCTGCGTGAACGGCAGGGGGAGGAACTGCGGCCAGCCGGGCGGCATGTGCTGGTTGAAGGCGGCCAGCCGCCCCGCCGTGCCGGCGTAGCGCGCCATCAGGTCGACGACGTCGACGAAGTTGGCCTCGCCGAACAGATCGACGGCGCGCCGGTAGGTCTCGGCGCTGAGGTGGTGCTCGCCGTAGATCTCGCGGCCCGCCTGGATGATGACCGCATCCCGGTCGTCGAGCCCGGTCAGGCTTTCACGGTTGCGCACGACGTCGATGACGTCCGGGTCGAGGCCCACCGCCACCGCCTCCATCTCGTGCAGCGACCACTCGAACGGCGCGTCGTGCTCGCGCGCCGTGATCAGAATGGCGAGCTCCAGCAACGGGCGTCCGACCGGGGACTCCCAGCGCGCGTTCAGACCCGTTCCGGCGCTCCGAATCGTGTTCGCCGCGGCCGACGGACCGCCGGCCGGGTCGGGCGCCGGGGTGGAGAGCCGGCTGCGGGACTCCGCGTTGACGTCAGCGGAAAGCCCCCCGGCCTGTGCGGCAGGCGCACGGGACTCGGGTGCGGCGGAGGCAGACGCAACGCCGGCCGCAACAAGAAGTGTCGCGAGACAGACGGCCACTACGGGCGTCAGAACGAACGGCGATCTCGTGAACTTGCGCATTGGTCGACTCTCCCCGCCTTCACATCCCCGCCGGCGTGAACTTCTGCACGCGGCGGCCGTTCAGCGTCTCCCCCACGTACACGTTGCCGTGCGAGTCGACCGCCACCGAGTGCGTCGCCTCGAACTGGCCCGCCATCCGCCCGCGGCGGCCGGTGGTACCGAGCGTCTCCAGCGAGGAGTGCCGCACCGTCCAGAGCAGGTGGTTGCCGCCGTCGGCATTGTAGATGTACGTCTGGTCCGGGTCGGTCGAGAAGGCGATGTCCCACGTCGAGGCCCCGGCCGTCTCCTTGCCGATGAACCCCTCGCGTACGAACGTGCCGTCCTTCTCGAAGATCTGCAGGCGGTGGTTCATCCGGTCGCAGACGTAGACCAGCCCCGCGTCGGAGAGCTGCACACAGTGGACGGTGTCGCCGAAGATGGGCGACGGGTCCGCGTCCTGGTCGTACGGCGCCAGCTCGCCGTCCACCGGGGATCGGCCGTAGGCGCCCCAGTGCCGCTTGTACTCGCCCGTGTCGGCGTCGAAGACGATGACGCGGCGGTTGCCGTAGCCGTCGGCCACGTAGACCTCGTTGGCCTCGGGATCGACCCCGATGTCGGCCGCGCGGCCCAGGCGCGTGGTGTCGTCGCTGCCGCTGAGCGGGCCGGCGCTGCCGATCTGCAGCAGGAACGTGCCGTCCCGCGAGAACTTCAGGACCTGTCCGTCGCCGTCGCCGTTGCCGCCGATCCAGACGTTGTCCATGTGGTCGACGAAGATGCCGTGCTCGTCGTTCGGCCACTCGTAGCCCTCGCCGGGGCCGCCCCAGGCCTGGACGACGCTGCCCTCCTGGTCGAACTCGATCACCGCCGGGGCCGGCACGCAACACTCCGAGGTGGGCGGGTCGACGGCGGCGCCGCGCTCGCTGTCGGTCAGCGACCGGGGCCGATGCAGCACCCAGATGTGGTCGCGCGAGTCGACCGCCACGCCGATGACGTGACCGAGCAGCCACTTGTCGGGGAGCGTCTGCGGCCAGAACGGGTCCACCTGAAGCGTCGCCCCCGGCACGTCATCCTGCGCCGCCGTGACGCCGAACTGACTGAAGCCGATCGCTGCGCCCACGGCGACGACCGACGACGCGATCCATGCCACGTGCCTTCGCTGCATCGCTGCCCCCTCGCTGGAAATCCGAGATCCGGGACGACCGGCGGAAACGCTCACGCGCCACCGGCCCCAATGCCAGCACATCAGGCGTCGGGATGCAACAGATTGCTGCCGTCCACGCGCGTTCCCGGCGGAACGTGATGCGGCAGAGGTGGATTCCCCGCGTTGGCCGGCGCGGTACGGCGGCGATCAGTCCCGCGGCTCACCCAGGCAGGCCGCGCACTCCTCCGCGGACATCTCCGCCGTGCAGAGCACGCGCAGCGACTCGACCGGCACTCCCGACCGGCTGGCGAGGAAGCGCTCGCAGGCGGGGCTCCGCTCCTCGGCCGGCGGCTCCGCCGGCGCATAGGCCGCGAGCGGGTACTGACAGCTCAGCTCGACGGTCTGCACCGCTGCTGCCAACGCGCGGAAGATCGAGCCGGCCCGTTCCACTTCCGCGGCGATCCGCCGCTCGGTCGTCCGGTACGTCTGCACCTGCTGGTTGCACCCGTCCCGCTGCACGGCCTCGCGGATCGGGCTCGTATCGCGATCGATCCGGAAGACGTCGAGATCCTGCATGCAGCGCGTGTGGTCTTCCCGGGTCTCGACCAGCGCAGCCTCCAGCGACGCGATGGTGTCGCTGGTCCCGTTCGCTTCCGCGGCGGCGGCGCGCAACGCGTCGAGCCCGTCGGCGCACTGCCGCCATTGCGCCTGCGCCGGCACGGCCAGCAGCGACAGACCAACGGCCGCTGTGACGATGCGCCGGTGGAAGTTCATCGCAGCCTCCATGACGCGCCGCCGCGTCGGCTGCCGCCCCAGCAAGTCGTCGCTGGTGGCGCCGCCGTCGTCGTCGGCACTGCATTCGAGCACGGTTCAATTACACTCCATTCACGGGCCACGTCAAGCGCCATTCGGCGACTGGGGGATCGGCCCGGTGATCTCGAACCACGCGACCGTACTCACGATTACAACGATGTCACTATCCCGGCGCAGTGCCGAGCCACTTCGTTCAGCCACGTAAAGCGGCCGCACCTCAGCCGTCGAGCCGAACGTCGGCGGCGGCGATTCGGAGCTCCGCGCCGTCCGCCCAGAGCATCCCTTCGGCGCGGGTCAGCAACCGTCGCAGGCCGGTGCGGCGCAACGCGGAGACCGCCACGCCGTCGTGCCGCCGCGCCAGCGCGTCGCCCTCGCCGTCCCCCATACGGTCGATCTGGTTGAAGACCAGCAGCTCCGGCGCTTCGATGCCGATGTCGTGCAGCACACCGCGGACGGCCTCGATGCGCCGCTCGCAGTCGGGCGTCGCGGCGTCGACGACGTGAAGCAGCAGCGACGCGTCGGCCAGCTCCTCGAGGGTGGCGCGAAAGGCGGTGACCAGATCCGCCGGCAGGTCGCGGATGAACCCCACCGTGTCGGTGATGATGACCTCGCGCTCGCGCGGGAACCGCAGGCGCCGCGACGTGGGGTCGAGGGTGGCGAACATCTGGTCGGCGACGTGCACCTCGGTGCGGGTCAGGGCCCGCAGCAGGGTGCTCTTGCCCGCGTTCGTATAGCCGACGATGGACAGGACCGGAACCTCGCGGCGCCCGCGCCGCTGCCGGCGGTTCCCGCGCTGCGCGGCCAGCTTCTTCAGCTCGCGTTCCAGGCGCGTCACGCGGTCCCGGGTACGGCGGCGGTCGACCTCGAGCTGCGTCTCGCCGGGTCCGCGGCCGCCGATGCCGCCGGCGAGCCGCGACAGCGACACCTCGGCGCGCTGCGCGAGCCGCGGCAGCAGGTACTTGAGCTGGGCCAGCTCCACCTGCAGCTTGCCGTCGCGCGTGGTCGCATGCTGCGCGAAGATGTCGAGGATGAGCTGCGTGCGGTCGATCACCCGCAGCTCCATGCGCTCGCCCAGGTTGCGCGCCTGCGTCGCGGTCAGGTCCTGATCGACGATCACGAGATCGACGTCGCTCTGGAAGGCGCGGATGACGAGATCCTCCAGCTTGCCGGCGCCGACGACGGTCCTGGGATCGACCCGGGGCCGTTTCTGCGTCACCACGTCGACGATGTCCACCCCCGCCGAGCGGGCCAGCTCGCGCAGCTCGGCGATGTGGACCTCCAGGTCCTCGGCGCTGCGGCCGGCGGTGACCGAGACCAGGATCGCGCCTTCCCGGTCCCCGACGCGCTCGGTGCCGGTGTCGCGCGCGAGCGCGGCTTCGCGCTCGCGGATCCATTCCTGGAAATCGAAGGCGAGCAGCGCCGGCGGCTGCGGGTCGAGGCACTCGATGCCCGCGTCGCGGTCGCCCCGGGTGGGGTCGCCGGCGGGTGCGAGGGCCGCCGTATGGGCGAGCGCGGGCAGGCCGTCGCCGTCCAGGCCCACCGTCACCATGGCGTCGAGGCGCAGCAGCAGCAGGTCGGTCCGGTCGTCCCGCGTCAGCCCCTCGTCCCCCAGATGCGTGTGGAGGCAGCGCAGGCCCCGCAGGCGCCCCCGGCCGGCCCGCAGTCGGCCCCAGTCGGGCAGGGCAATCGAGTGGGCGTCGCCCACCATCACGTGCTGGACCAGCCCGCGGCGATCGAGCAGCACGCCGACCTGGCGGCGTATCTCGTGGCTGATCTCGGTCAGGTGCCGGGCGAGCTCCTGCGTGATCAGCCGATCGGCCGGTACGCGGCGCCGGAAGAGGCGCTCGAGCCGGCGCGTCTGACTGGCCTTGAGGCCGTGCGTATCACCGAAGACCTGGATGGGAAGTGCCTCCAGTCACGGGTCCGGGTCCGGGCTGATGAATCCGAGCGCCCATTGTACGTGGCCCGCCGCCGTGGTTCTCCTGCCATGGAATCGTTCCATTCGGCGCGGTCGGGACCGAACCGGGGTTTGCAGGGGATCCAGGGCCGTCGTGCGGAAACAGGACCGTCGGGCATCCGCCGGAACCTCTACACGGCGAAGCAGAAGTCGTGCTCCTCGAAGCGCGACACCTTCGAGCCGCGAAACACGTTCGCCTGCGTCTTGCCGACCTGCATCGTCACGCCGTCGTCGACGAGCCGCACGTCGCGGCCCAGACCAAGTCTCAGCGACCGCACCAGCCCTTGTCTCAGCTCCAGCTTCTGCAGCCGCCGTCCTCCGATGCGAATCACCATCCGCGCGCGTTCCGCCAGCAGAGGCGCCAAGCCCCGCATCGACGCCTGGATGAACGTCCAGTAGTTGTCCGTGCTGTAATGCCGATCGTCGCCGCGGCCACGAGGCATCCGCGGCTCGCCACCGAGAAACCAGAGGCGCAGCCACTGGTCCTCGCGATAGTTCGTCGTGTCGAGGTATGGCGGGGACGTGATCACGTCGGTGACCCGTCCGTTGAGGGACGGGAACGCGTCGGCGACCCGGCGCGCATCGATCTGGACGACCGCCGCCGACCCGTCCGGCGGACGGGTCCGGAAGCGGTACTCGAGCATCCGTTCGAGGATCTCGAAGACATCCCGCGTCGGCGGTGCGTACCCCCGTTCGGTCCACCACCGAACCGAGTAGTCGGGCTTCGTACTGATGGTCCGCGGCATGCGGTTGCTGAAGCAGTTGGGCGACCGGTGCGACTCACCGTGCAGGGCGCCGAGACACAGCGCCGCAATGAACCGGTCGTCCTTCCTATTGCGCCAGTCCAGGACGGACCGCAGGTAGCGCACCTGCAGCAGCGTTTCCTGACGAAAGCAGAGGTCGAAGAATCGACCGAGATCCCCTTGCCACGCGCCGTCGCCCGGATCGCTGCATTCCCGCCGCAGCTCGTCCAGGCGTGCTCGGGCGTCCGAATACCCGGGCGGATCGCCCTTCGCGCCGGAGATGCAGACCGCCACCGGATTCAGGTCCGCGCCGGCCGCCGCCCGTCCCTGCAACAGCGCCTGGAACACCGTCGTCCCCCGCCCGCAATACGGGTCGAAGACGACGCCGTCGTGCGGACTCGCCGCGAGGTGCTTCTCGAC
The DNA here is from genome assembly GCA_965204175.1 of Vicinamibacterales bacterium. Lineage (GTDB taxonomy): Bacteria > Acidobacteriota > Vicinamibacteria > Vicinamibacterales > UBA8438 > WTFV01. The sequence continues at coordinate 6,217,120 of OZ241978.1, read as the reverse complement.
GAACGTCTCGGGAAACATCGCGAAGTACGGACAGATCGAATGGAACCGATGTCTCATGCTGCCGCTCCGGCCCGGTTGCGGTACTCCGTGACCCAACGCGCGACCTCCGCCAGCCGGTCGTAGCCCTCGATCGTAACGCCCTCCTCCACCAGCCGTGCGGCCTCCTCCACGCGACGCGGCACACGCAACCGGTGCAGCACGTTGCCCATTACGCGAACATCGTCCACGAACTGATTGTCGGCCGTCGCGAACGGCACGACCATATAGGGAATGAAGTCGGTCACCGGCTGCGTCCCGAACCATCGGCTCTTGAACGCACTCAGATGCCCCTTCAGGGACTTCTCCCTTGCGCTCCGCCCGGTAGCGACCTGCGCGGCGGCGAGCGGGAATCCCGGCAACCGGTCGGCGTGCGGACGGGCGGCGAAGACATCGACCTGATCGTCCTTCGGCCGCCGCGGCACTCCGACCTGCGCCTCGACGCGACCGTCGCCGAGATGCAGCCAGATCTGCTCCAGCTTGTGAAGAAACGGAGAACGGTCCGGGCGCGGAAACCCGAACGACCACGCATGGCCCCGCACCTCCGCGGCGAGGGCCGCGGTGGCGAAGAACTGGAAGTACTCCCGCAATCGCGGCACCTCGGCATCGCCCGGATGGAGATTGGAGCCTTCCAGCACCGGCGTCAGCGCCCGCAGGTTGGACAGCACGAGGCTCAGCACATACGCGGTCTGTCCGAACGACTCCTCATTCAGCCCGCAGGTCAGGACATCGCCGCGACCATCGAGCGCGAACGGATACGCGGCGCCGAGTGCGTCCTGCCGCGCCTGAATCCGGGTCGCGGCGCTGGAGACGATTTCCTCCTCGCCGTCGAACATCTCGGCTTGCACGTCGGCGTGATCTTCGGCCGCGCCGATAGAAGCCGCGTTCGCGAGGTCGGACGTTCGGGCTGCGCCGCCGGCGGCGAAGAAGGCGGTGAGCTCAAGATAGTCGGCGGCCAGATCGACATCGATCGGCGAGCCGGTTACGACGTCCGTGGGCAGGTACAGGGCGGGCATCAGTCCGCCGACCGTGCGTCCCGGCGCTTCTTGGCCATGCGCGAGTGCACGACTTCGGCCGTTTCCTTGACGTCCTCGGCGATGTCGAGGAGCGACTGGTCCTGTCCGTCGTACGCGCGCAGTGAACCCGCGGCATCGCCGATGGCCTCCCGCGCGCGCAGCAGCGACGCCGTGAACCGGGTGTCCACGGACTCCGTGCTCGCGTGCGCCTGTTCCAGATCGCGCGTCTGCTCCAGGACGTGCCGCGCCTCGGCATTGGCGAGTACCTCGCCGAGACGCTTGATGTCGGGGTTCTGCTTGTGCACGACCGGCGCCACGTCGTCGGCCTTCGAGCCGTATATCCAGACGAGCACCTGCTTCAGCCGGGCGAGTCTGTCCCGGGGCACCTGATCCGGCATCGGATCATGCCGCGACCACGCGGCTTCGAGACCCAGGTAGTCCATGTACTGCGAACGCGAGAGTGCCGTGTACAGATGCGAGAAACTGAACTTCGGAGGCAGTCTGTCCTCGACGTCGAACAGCCGTTCCCTTTGCGCTTGTTCCAGCACGTAGATGGCCGACACCATGCGCTTGATGGTGTCGTGCCGATCGCCGATGGCCTGTGCGATCTGCTCCAGACCGATCCCATCCGCCCGGCCCTTCCGGTACCAGTCGGCCGCGAACCGGGCCTTCGCATAGGCGTCCCACTTCTGCGGACCGTTGATGTGCTTGAAGCCGATGAAGGCGCGAGCCCGCTCCCGGTTCGCAACGAGATAGACGGAAACCTCGTCGAGCGTCTGCCGGACCTCGCCGTCGATCTCCGGAACGGTGATGCGGGTGCTCTCGGCGGCCGCGATCCTGCTCACCAGGGCCGGTTCCCGCAGCAGAAGCAGCGTGGCGAGCCGCCGGTTGCCTTCCAGGACGATGAGCCCGTCGCCGTCGCCGGCACGCATCACGACCAGCGGCTCGATGTCGAGGTATCCGTTGGCGGCGATCGACTGCAACAGCTCGTCGAGCTCGGCCGCGCGGTAGAGGCGCGCAATGATCCGCTCGTCGGATGCCTCGGCTGCCTCGCCGTCCAACCTCGGGTTCGCCCGGTCCAGCCGCAGCCGCTCGACCGGGACCTTCGTGGTCGCCTCAAGCTCCATCGTCATCCCGCTGCACACCCTCGTCCGACGGTAGTCCCGCTGCATCCTGCCGGAGCGCCGCGCGCCCGCGGCGGGGGCTCACGTACTCGAGACCGGACTCGGCCTGCCGCCTCCGGATGCGTCGGAGGATCTCCTCGACGTCGTAGCCGCACTCGGCGGCGAGCTTGTCGCGTATCGCGCGCACCTCGGCCACGACAGGGTCATCGCGCATAAGCCATGTCACAAAGATAGCCGATGCCGTTCGCCGCTCACACCTGGTTCACCAGACGGTCCTGACGTGCGGATAGTCCAGGATCCTGGCGTCGGCGGTGATGACCGGCGCCGACCGCAGGCGGGCCTCCGCGACGATGATCCGGTCTGCCGGATCGCGGTGGAACGGCCCGGGCAACGCATACGCCTCCTCGATCGACTCGAGTGCGACGGGGAGGACGGCCCACCCGTTCAGCTCCACGTAGTGACGGAACCAGAGACGCCAGTGTCGGTCGATGACCATGCGCCCGCGATCGGCCGCGCAGGCGATCTCGGCGCAACTGATGGCGGACACGCACACCTCGGTATCGTCCGCCTCGAGAAGGGAAGCGGCCCGCGGCGAGAGCTGGCCGGGCTCGCTGACGGCCCAGACAATCGCGCAGGTGTCGAGCACCACCGTCACGACTGTGCGTCTCCGAGCATCTCCCAGTCGGCGTCCGGAATCATCGGGGCGGTCAGATCGGCCTTGACCACCACACTCCCCTTGCCGCAGCCGAGGACGGTTCGGTTGCGGCCGGGCTGGCGGATTGGCACGACACGGGCCAGCGGCGTATTCCGCTTGCGCACCTCCACCTGCTCGCCGTTCGCCACAGCCGCCAGGTACTCGCTGAGGTGGTTCTTGAACTCGGCGATGTTGGCAACCTTCATGGCCATATTGTAGGCCATGTCATGCCGATATCAGGCCCGGAATCGCGACCCGCACGAGTTCCGGCCGCGCGGGTCGCGTCCGGGCTTGCGCCCGGCCATCTTGCGCATCACGCGTCGAAGGGATTCAGCACGGGGGCGCCGAGGCCCTCGACGTCCGGGGCGTTGCGCGTGACCAGGGTCATGTCGTGCACGCGGGCGGTGGCGGCCAGAAGCCCGTCGATGACGGGAACCGGGCGAACGGTGCCCAGGCGGCCCCAGGCGTCGGCGACGCGGCCGTCAATCGGGAGGACGCGGTCGGCATACGACGTCACCACTTCCTCCAGCCAGCGTTCGAGGTTCTCCGCCTGACGGGAGTCGCGCCGGCGGAGGCGCTCGATACCCTGCCGGATCTCACCCGTCACGACGACGCTGATGAACAGGTCGCCATCGCTCACGCCGGCGAACCACCTGGTTACACCGGCGTTGCACCGGTCTGCCTTGCGTACCTCGGAGATGATGTTGGTGTCGAGGAGGAACATCAGATCTCGATATCGCGGCCGAGGTCACGGGACCGATCGAGGTCGAGGTCGACCGGACACGAGGCAAGCAGCTCCTTGAAGCCGCGCGGGCGAGGGTCGCCCAGGCGATCGCGCAGCAGCGCACGCGTGGCGGCGTGACGGTCCGGATCGCGTAGCGCAGTGGCTACGCTGCGAATGAGCTCGACGTCGTCGCGGCGCACCTTGACCTCGCAACGTACCCAACCGCCTCGCTTCAACCGGTCCCGATAGCCGCGTACTGCCAGCGTCTGCCTGCTCGCCACGCCTCCCTCCTTTCCGGTAATGATACCGGACATCGGTCAGAGCGCCGTAGGTACGGCCCGATGCGGCTTCCACACTCCGGATGTGCCGGACGATGGCGTCGATGTCATGGTCGAAACGCGCCGCGAGCCGGTCGCGCACGGCGCGCACCTCGGCCACAATCGGATCAGGTTCCATCGTCGTCCTCCGCTACAACGAGTTGCTCCGGCGTGCACAGGAGCGGCGGATCGATCCCGCCGTCTCGACAGACCGCCTCGATCCGTGGCCGCGCCGCGGCATTCGCGATGTGCCGGAAATTCCAGGTCAGGAGGAACGGCACCCGGTGCATGGCGGAGATCGCGCTCTGCTGCCGCCCTGCAATCACCATGTCACGGGCCGACCGTGCCGTCAGGTAGCTGACGACGCTGGTCTCGACGTAGACGCGCGGCTTCATCATGAGCAGCCGTCACGCGCGTGCGTGATGTCCGCACCGGTCATTGGATGCACCTGTGACGATGACACGGTGACCAACGCCGCCGTATGGCCATCCAGAGTCAGGAACTCCACCTCGAAGGCTTCACCATCCCGATGGACGTGAACAATCGTTCCGACATCCCCGGCCTTCAGGCCCGGGTCGGCAACCTCGTCTGTGAGCGCGACGCGGCAATGTTCTTCCAGCATTCCGCCTCCTCAGGCCCCGCGCAAGAATAACTTCCGTTTTTTCGTCACATGGGTTCGATGGTGTAGTTCCATTTGGGCAGGGAGCTGTCGGGTGTGATGCGTAACTCCTGCATCTGCGCGTCGGTGACCTTGACGCCGGTCTTGTAGGTCTTGCGGACCAGGTGCGCGCGCACCCGCAGTCCGGTGGCGGTGCGTGTGGTGCGCAGGTACTTGAGGATGGACTCGTAGCTGTCGAGCGGCCGGCCGGCCCAGTTCTTGGTGACCTCGCAGAACATGCGGTGTTCGATGGGATTCCACTTCGACGTGGCCGGCGGGTAGTGGGCCACACGCACGCGCAGGCCGTGGCGGTTGCAGAGGCGGTGTTGCAGGTTGAATTTCCAGGCGCGCGCGGTGCAACTGTTGCTGCCGCCCCCGTCGGCCAGGATCTGCAGAGCTTCGGCCTCGGGATAGTGCTTGCAGCCCTCGGTGCGCCACCATTTCTCGATGCAGTCGACGGCGAACGCCGGGGTGTCGGCGGTCTGGCCGACGAAGACGGTGCCGGCGTTGGCCCGGGTGTCGTAGATGCCGTAGGGGATGGCGAGGCCGTCGGCATCGGAGCGGAAGTCGTGGTCGTTGACCAGCTCGGGTCTGCGGTCCCACTTGGCGCCGGGATTGCGGAATGCGCCGACGAGCTCCTTCTTCTTGGTGTCGACGCTGATGACCGGCGTGTTGTCGGCGGCGCACCGCTCACGCAGTTCGGCGATGTGGTGGAACTGGTCGTCGCGGTTCGGGTGCGAGGCGCCGGCACGCTTCTTGTGGTTGACGCGCAGCGAGAATCCCATCTTCTTGAGAAGCCGGGCGACGGTCCGCGCGCAGATGTCGGTCCCGAGCTTGCGCAGTTGGGCGGCGACCTTGGCGGTGGTGCGGCGTGTCCACTTCAGGCCACGGACCGGGTCGCCGGCCGTCTCGTGGTCCATCAGGTCTTGGATGTGGGCGATGACTTCCGGCGTTTTTTTTCCGCTGGCGGCCGCCCGCCCCCGACGCGTCGCACCCGGTCGATCTCGACGTCGCGCTCGACGAGTTGCCGTCGGCCGGCGGCGACCGTCGACGGGTCGATGCCGAGCAGTTCGGCGATGCGCCGGTCGCCGCCCCACCCGCACTTGAGCGCTTCGAGGCCGGCGAACAGCCGCCGCTGCCGCTCGTCGAGCAGGCTGGCGAACAACACGATCGCGGCGCGCAGTTCCTCCGGCATCAGGTCGGCCTGTGGCAGGGGCCGCACGAGTCCGGGCGTGGCCATCAACAGGCGCCGCGCGCGCAGTTGGTGGGCCTGCTGCGCGCGGTCGGCCGCGCAGTAGAGGAACTGGCCGGCGAGCTTGTGCCGCGTCAGCCGCCCGTTGCTGACGAGCTTGTGCAGCGGGTCCTGGGTGCCGACCGCGAGCAGGTTGTCCAACTCGTCGACGAAGTATCCCGCCTCGGCGTGGTTGACGAACGACTCGGCGGTTGCGATCAGGGTGCCGACGCGGGAGAAGCGGACCCCGGCGAAGGACCACAGGCCGTGCTCGTCGAAGTCGGCGAGTGCGTCGAGGGTGTAGTAGCCACCGCGATGCGAGTAGCTGGTCCGGGCGTCAAGGTCCTTGAGCTTGCGAAACGCGGTGCGCCTGCTGGCGCGGGGCCCGAGGGCCGCGATCACCTCGGGCAGCGTGGCGATGGTCTGCTTGCGGAGCAAGGCGATGATCGTGTCGGCGGAGAACGCGGTTGGTCTCATTATGGCACCATTACGGATCACGGTTTCCGCAATTATGCCATAAATCTGGACAGGGCTCTGCTCCCAGAATCCAGAGAAACCTTTGCCTTGACGAGACTGTCGACGCCACGAACGTTGCGGGACCGGCTGTGCTCTATAGCGAGACTACAGGCACTTCTAGGAAGTTATTTTTGCGCCGACCCTCAGCGGATGCGGGGTGACCGGGGTGCGGCTCCCGGTACTGTCTCGAATCCGTTGAAAGTCCGTGCCGAGTTCCGGACGACAGATACCACGGGCGAACGCATCACAATCGCTGAAGAGCAACGCCTCGAACTCGTGCATCATCACGTAGGGTACGAATCGGCTCCGATCGAAGCCGGGGCCCATCTGCTGGACAACGCTCGCCAGCAGTGCGTGTTCAATGGTGTGCGCCTTGTCCGCGAACGGAAGTCGGGATGCTTGCACACGGCCCGGCCACCTGCTGGCTCCGGTCGCCGGCAACCCGTAGTAGTCCACCATGGTCGTCGCAACGCATACCGGATCCTCCTCCAAGTGGTTCACGATGTCGCGCTGTGCGAGCGTCCAGGACGTGATTCCGCCCTGCATCCCTCCGATGAAGCCCGCGCGGACCTTCGAATAGCCGTGGGCGCCAAGATGTGGAGCAAGCAGCGTGTCGACGAATCTCTCTTCCGTCTGTCCCTCCACGTGCACGACCAGATTCACGGCGTACTTCCCCCATCGGTGCTCTCACGCGCTGGACGACCGCCGAGCTCGTTTTTTCGCCACAGTTGACCGAGGCTGTAGTCCTTGAGCCACCGCTCCAGCCTGCCGGCATCCAGACGGCGCAGCGTGGTCGCCCCCTCCACGCGATCGGCCACCAGGACATCCTCGGGGCGAAAGTGATCCAGCAACAAGGACGACTGGGTCGAAAGCACGACCTGCGTCTCGACCGAAACCTGCTTGACCAGTGCTGCGAGGATCGAAATCGCGTAGGGGTGCAGGCCGAGCTCCGGTTCGTCCAGGAGGATTACGGACGGCCGCAGGGATACCGGCTGAAGCAGCACGGTCGCCAGCGCGATGAACCGAAGCGAGCCGTCGGAGAGGGACGACGCAGCGAAGTAGGCGTCCGACCTCCGGTGTCTCCATTCGAGACGAATCGTCTCTTCGTTGAGCGCCAACGGCTCCAGTCGGAAATCGTCGAAGAAGGGCGCAACGAGCTGGACGGTCCGACGGATCAGGCCATACGAATCGGCGTGCTTGCGGGAAAGGTAGTACAGGAAGGCCGCCAGGTTGGCGCCGTCATGACGCAGGAAGCGATTGTCATTCACTTCCGCCGTCTTCTTGAAAGGCGAGGTGGCGCCCGTGTCATGAAAGTGGTAAGTGCGCCAGTCGTCGAGATGCTCTCGAACCCGATCCACCATCTCATCGTCGAGACCGTGAGTATTGGGCTGACTGATCCACGCTTCCGCTCCATGGCCTCCCAACGATCCGGCTGTCAGAGGCCTTCCGTCCCGGTACTCGACGCACTTCTCACTCACGGGAAGCAGTCCGTCCGTATCGGTTACCGTGAGTGCTATTTCGTAGTGCCTGACCTGGCCTGCGAACGACGCGCGAATCCGCAGCTTCGGCGTGGCCTTGGCGCCGAAGTGCAGAATCCTGTTCGCGCCTCCGGACCGGACCACGTACTCCGCGAGTCGCCTGGCTCGAATCGCGCCGAGGAACGAAAACACGCCGATGAAATTCGACTTCCCCGATCCGTTCGGCCCGATCAGGACGTTGATTGGATCCAGAGACAAGCGCTCGATGCGCTTGATGCTCATGAACCCTTCGATGGTGATCCAATCAAGCGCCGGCATGGAAAGTACCCCAACGGTCTACGCGGCGAAGCATCGTACCCTCGCTCCTCACATCGGCCTCCACAAGCGGTCCGAGCAGGCCATCGGGCGCGCCCTGCGCCGCCAGTCCTACGAGCCTAACGAGCACGGGCGTCCCAACCTTCCGTGAGCATCGAGACGGAGACGACGCAGCGGATCGATCCGCCGAGGGTGTCCGGCTTGCCGACCGTGTTCATCACCTCGCGGAGCAGATCCTGGTCCGACAGATGCTCGGCCTGCTTCCGATCGCCCGTGCGCGCGACGATCTCCCGGCGGAAGCGCTCGATCTCGTCGCCCGCCGCGGCGCGGAAGTTGTCGATCTGATCGAGAAACCGGCGGCCCTCCTTGCCGAGGGTCGGCGCCACCTCGGTCAGCCAGATCGCGGTCTCCACCGCCTCGACCTGGCAGAAGAAGGGCCGGATGTCGCCGAAGCGATGGCTGCGCCAGTGGCGCAGGAGCCGCGCGGTCTCCGGCGTCACGCGCCAGGCGTTCGGGTCGGGAAGCTCGCGCCAGCGATCCACGCGCTGCCGGACGCCGCCGATGAACGCGGACAGGTCGTACTGCTGCGCCTCGGTCCCGAGCGCCTGCGCGGCCGCGTCGAAGAGGATCTTCTCCTGCTGGACCCCCTTCTGTTTCTTCGGCTTCGGGATCGGTGTGATGAAGGCGACCTTGCGGCGCTCGGGGAGGATCCGGTTCGTCGGCTGGCCGCTCGGGTCCAGCTCCCAGTGGCGGGACGGGTACTCGTAGGGCGAGTTCAGGATCGGTTGCTCGAAGAATGCAGCCGTCGTCGCCATGGCCGGTCGAAGTCTAGCGCACGCACCAGGGATTCCCAGCGACGGTGTGGCCCTCTATGCTGTTGGCCAGTCGCCGATGAGGAGCACAGGCCCGACTCTTCCGGCGGCCTCGGAGACTGACGCGTAGCCACCGCCTCCTCCTCTGGCGTAAGATTCTGTGTAAGGTGAGCGCGCTGGAACGCAGTTGCCGGTACGTTCCGTTGGCCAATCAGCCGCTGGTGCTGGTTCTGGGACAGGTCCGATTCAGTCCCGTCCGGCAGATGAGCGACTACATTCCGGCCATTCAGGAGGAATTCCGCCGCCACGGGTTCCCCATCGAGCGCGCCGGCAAGGTTCAGCAGCTCATCTTCGGACCGAGTGGCGGCGTGCCGGTACAAGTCGTCGAGGAGCAGCGCTGGGAATACCGGACCCGGGACGAAACCTGGAGCATCCTCGTGATGCAGAACTGCGTCGTCCTGCAGACCACGGCCTATGGGAGGTTCGAGGACTTCGCCGACAAGCTCCTGCACGCCGTTGGCACGGTCCTCGCGAAGACCGAGCACGACCGGCTCGGCGTCGTCGAGCGCGTGGGACTGCGGTACGTCGACGTGGTCCGGCCGCGCGACGGCGAAGATTTCCGCTTCTATCTCCGGCCCGGCTTCCATGGTGTCGCCGACGACGTGTTTCGGACGGGCACCCATCGACTGCACGTGGAGAGCACCGGCAGAACATCGGTCGGCGACGTGCCAGGAACGCTGATCGTCCGCGTCGTGCAGAACGACCAGGGCGTCTCGCTGCCCCCGGATCTGGTGGGCGGCGCCCCCAAGCTCGCCCCGCGTGGGCTGAGCGGAGAACTGATTACGTTGATCGACATGGATCACTACATCGAGGGAAATTTCGAGCCCGATGTAGGGTGGGTCGTTGCGCGCCTGTACGAGATGCACGATCACATCGTCGAGACGTTCCACGACCACGTGGTCACCGAAGACGCCGTCACGGTCTGGAAACAGTGATGTCACTCAGCCTCTCCAGCTACGAAGCCGCGAGTCGGTCACCCGACGCGACGTACGACCGCCCTCCGCTTCACGCACATGGCTCCGAGAGGGACGCGTGGCGCGCCGTGCTGTGGCGGGCGCGTTCGGGAAGCACGGGCGTCGTGTTGCTCGGCTCCGCGCTCGGCTCGTTCCTGCCACATGTCGGCTCGAGCTCGTCCATCGTCGACTGCAGGTTCGTCGCACCTGCGTCGCCCCCGAACGTTGCGGCCAGCTTCCGCGAGATCGTCGCGCTCCCGGTCATCGAACAGATGCAGGAACTCCAGGCGGCGCTGTCGCTCAACAAGGCCCAGCTCGCCGGGATTCTGCGCGTGGCGCGCCCAACCCTGTACGACTGGCTGCGCGGAAGAGAACCCAACGCAGCAAATGCCGGGCGGGTGGACACACTGCTGCGCATCCTCGCGCGAGCATCTGTCTCTTCGGCGAGCCCGCTCAATGCACGGTTCGTCGCACGACGCGTGGAGATCGACGCACCCTCGCTCATCGAGCTGCTCGGCGAGGAATCGCTGGACGAAGATCGGGTCGTCCGCGCCATCGAGCGGTCCCGGGCACTCGCCGATTCGGCGTCCAGGCGACGAACGGCGCGCGAGGAGCGTCTGCGAACCCTCGGCTTCGAAGAGCTCGGCGGCGAGCAGCGAAGACGACAGCTCGCCACGAACGTGGCTCTCCGAAAATGGCCCGAGCGGTCGAGCGAGACCACCTGATCGACGGCGACGCGATAGCGAACCTCGGCTGGCGCCAGGGCTCGTTCCTCGGCCCGAAACTGGCCAAGCTCGCCCGCGAGCACGCTCCGAGCACGGCGCTCGCCGACCGAGCAGACCTGTTTGTCGTATCGAGTCACGATTGCGACATCGTCAACTTCAGCCTCGCGAAGGAACCTGTCGTCGAAGTCCTCGGAGCAAGGCCTGTCGACGCCGGGAGTCTCGACCGGCAACAGCAATCGGGAAGAAACCCGCGCGCGCTCCAGATCCTGATCGACTCGAGCACTGGCCCGTCGGTGCTGTCCTTCACCGCACACAATCGGTGGGCGATTCCCAGAGGGCTGTTGCTGCAGGAACCGCCGGCGAGCGATTTGCCTCCGAAGCAGCGTCGCCTCATCGCGGAGTGGCTGGCAAAGCGTTACATCCGCGCCGCGTTCCCGACGGCCTTCGACCAGCGCTGGCGCGCAAAGTCGAGGGCTTGGCAGACACTCCTGAAGCAGCACAGCGAGTGGATTCAGGGCGTGTACCTGCGTCTCAGCACGCTCGACGAGCTCCCGGAAGGAACACCCTACCGGTGCCACATCCTGCTCGCCGTTCCCCATGAGAAACGGGGCGGACCTGGTTGGGCCGAGAAGCGTGTCGAACTCGAGCAGGAGGTCGAAGCGTTCTGGATCCAGTTCGAGCCGGCCATCGCGTGCGACGGCGTGGAGCCGCTTGGAACCGACGAGATCACGCTCGCGGACATCGAACCCTACCAGCGATTCGACGCCGATTGGGTGAGCTTCGAGGACGACACGCCAACGACGCCGACCACGGCCGACATGACGACGTGAGCCCGCACTGGACGGAAGGCACCAGCTTCAAAGCCGGCGCTGAACCGTGACCGCGTTCCTCGTCACAGCCGGCCACGGCGACCGCCCAGGTCCGGGCCGACAACATCGCCCGTGAGCACGATGCGATCATGTTCTTCCAGCATCCCGCCTCCTCAGCGGATGCGCGGTGACAAGCCGCGGCCTCCTCGCGATCGCCGGTCCGTTGGATTGTCTCCCGGCGGAATCGCTCGATCTCGTCGCCCGCGGCGGCGCGGAAGTTCTTGTCGAGCGCCTCGCCGGAATCGAGCTGCGGAATTTCGGTATCTCGCCGCCGGGGATGTTGTCGGCCACCGGCACACGCGGCAGCTTCACGATGCCGGACTCGATGGCGTCCATCAGCGAGAAGTCGCTCGCCGTCCACGGGAACAGCGTTCCCTCGCGGTGGCCCGACCCGCGCGGGAAACACGGCGTGGCCGACAGATCGATCACGCGCTGCAGTCCCGCCGCCGGTCACCACCCGGAAGCCGCGCGTCAACCGCCGCCTGCCCGGCCGCCGCACGGCGTTGACCGTCTGCCAAGCGATGATCATCGCCATGACGGTGGCGCGGAAGCTCGCCACCGGCGCTGCCAAGAGAATTCTGTTCGTCGGCTGGCCGCTGGCCTCGAGATCCCAGCGGCGGCACGGGTACTCGTAGGGTGAATGCAGGATCGGTCGCTCGAAGATCCCAGCCGTCGTCGCCATGGCTGGTCGAAATCTGGCGCACGCAGCAGGATCCCGTACGTCCTGACTTCCGCCCCGGCGGTGACGATTCCGGAAGTCGTATGCGCGACGTCAGGTCCACCTCGACGATTCCATGGTTCCAGCTTGACATGGTACTGATCTGTACGCCATGCTGCGTAGCGACAGCAATTGAGCTGTAGACGACCTAACGACAGGAGGCAGAAATGATGATGGGAGTAACCACCCGTGAACACCAAAGAGTTCATCAGAAAACTTAGACGTCAAGCGCGCAAGCGCAGCATTGACTTTGATGTAAAGGATCATGAGAGCAAAGGATCACATCGCACGATCTATCTTGGTGATCGTAAGACAACAGTTCCGTGGACAACGAACGATTTGACAGATGGAACAGTTCGTGGAATTCTAAAACAACTCGGAGCAGATGACTGGCTCGGGTCGTGAAACACAGCGCGTATTGGGTGAGTAGAGGGCGTCGCGCCTTTCTACTCACCGTTTCTTGTTAGCTGAAGCATGGTGAACAGCACATGGATTTCGCATATCCGGCACATTTTGAAAGTGAACCCGATGGACGTTACACGGTAACGTTTCCGGATTTGCCGGATGCAATCACTCAAGGAGAAAACCGCGACGACGCCATCGAAATGGCCGTCGACTGTCTTGCCGAGACCATCGGTGCCCGCATTGCGGATCGCGACGATATTCCCTTTCCGAGCCCTCTGCAGCGCGGCCAAGTACGGGTTGCCGTTCCAGTGTACGTCGCGGTCAAGGCGGCGCTTTATGTCGCGATGAGGCAAGAGGGTGTAAGTATGAATGAGTTGGCTCGCATCCTTGAAGGACAACACCTTCAGGTACGTCGGCTTCTAGACCCCGGTCGGGCATCGAGCATGAAACGCCTCGATCAAGCCTTCTCAGCCATAGGGCGAAGAGTTTGCGTTTCGTTGGAAGCCCAGCCTTCCAAGAGCCCAGTCACCTGACGGTGGCCCCGGTTGTTCGCACACTTCGAGGCTGCGCCCACGACGCTCATGCTCCCCGAGCCATGTCCGGCCGTACCCACCAGTGGCGGAACAGGGAAATCACTGGGATAGCGGACTGAGTCCGTAGACACCGTGGACGACCAATGCCAGAATTCACCGCACTGACCCAAAACAACCTTCCAACAGTGACCGCTTTTGTCTCGTACTCGCACAAGGACCGGGAGTTCGGCCGGCAGACGAAGGCGGTGCTAAATGACGTCGGAATTCCAAGCTTCTTGGCGCACGACGATTTGGAAACGTCGGAGGCATGGCAACATCGCATTCTCGATGAGTTACGGAGCTGTGATATCTTTGTGCCCCTCTTGAGCAGGAATTTCGTGGCATCAGACTGGGCCCCACAGGAAGCAGGGTATATTGCATCACGCCCCGAAGTTATTATCGCACCATTGTCTATCGATGGGACCACGCCGTTCGGGTTCTTTTCACATATTCAGAGCAGCCGCATTTCAGTCGGTGGTGTAACCCGCGAAGTTCTCGTTGAACCGCTGGCGAAGCGGTTTCCTCGAGCAATCTTGCCCGGCTTGATCCGCATAGCAGGAGCGGCCGGCTCCTTCCGGTCAGCAGAAAAAAAGATGCGCTCCCTTGTGCCATTGTTTCCACTCTTCACGGCGGAAGAGTCGCAAGTCTTGGCCGAGGCTGCCGTAAGTAACGGGCAGATCTGGTCTGCTGGTCGATGTCGAAGTTTCTACCTTCCAGAACTTATTCGTGTTCAGGGCAACAACCTCAAACCTGAAACGCTGCGTGCTCTGCAGTACCAGGTCGAGCATGACGAATGGTACACCTGATCTCGATCGGGACTGCCAGGGACTCAACGAACGCACCGTGCGGTCGACCTTAGCTAAGCCTCTCAAACGCCTATGCCCAGTCCGGCGGCAGTGTCCGCCACCCGCTACCATTTCCGTTGCGCCAAGCTCTGAGCGATGCAAGCGGAATCGGCACCCCGATAACCCCGTCCACGTCGCGCTCAATGAGGCGACACAAGTCTCTTTGCCAACGCACCTCCCGCGGTGCCCATGCTCGACAGTCGGAGTAATGTCCATTGTTCGCAACGCCAATAATCGCGTTAAGCTGCAGTCCAGCAGTGCGCATCAAATGATCGTACGAAAACGTATCCCTATTCCATGATGGCACTGCGACCACTTCAACTCGCGCAAGAAGATCGGCTACCTTGCGCGTCTCAATCAACTCGCTACAAATGAGCACTGAGACTCGTCCATAAGCGCTATCAATCACGATGCGTCGTCGTTGTTGTCCCGGCGCCTGTTGCCGGTAGGCCAAACCCCGTCCCTGAAGTGCTGCTGCCTCTTCCCTCGCCGGATATCCCTTGGTCCACGGCCATGTGGCCGCTGATCTGAACGGCCCGGGAATCACCGCGTACGCTTGATTCACGACCGTCGGTGCGGTTCTGTCGTGCAGGTACTCAAGCCCGACAATCAGGCCGAATCTCCCGTGTCGGGTCACGTATGTTGCGACTTCTCGAAACCACGCTCTTGGCAACGAGAGTTCCGGCAAGACTAATAGACTCTCGCCTGCTCGATGGGCACGTGCCCGCTCTGTGGCGCGCGCTAATACCTCCGTTACGCCACGGAGCCGCCGTGCAGTCAGTATCGGCATTCCGGCAAGAGATCCGCTCCTCCGGGTCGCTGCGCCATCGTAGTAATCGTCATTGCACACTAGGTTGCCCAGGATCAATTGTGGATCCCCGCCCGTGTGTTCCTCAAGCGGTGGCGTTGGTGGAATCCTGACTGTTTGGTCGTCAAGCACACTACCAACGGGATTCCTGTACTCCGTTCCTCTAATCGCGTTGACCCAACTCAGCAAACGCTCGAACACCGCCTCGTCGAGCCGTCGCTCCATTCGATAGAGCGCCCGCCGCGCGACATCAAAATAAGACGGAGGTCGGGTACAAAGAAAGACCCTTGGAGCAGTAACGTCCCAAGGATCATCGCCGAGTTCCCTACATAGTTCAGTGAACCGTCCGACAAGCCCGAACCGCGCCCGTAACTCCATGTCGTCATTGCCAAACTCCTCACTTCTAGGGGTGTGGTCATATGGCGTGCTTCCAAACGCGTCGTCTTCTCGATCAAACATCCTGAGATCGGCGGCGGCAAACAAACGTGCGCGCCCGATCAGCGCACGCCAACCCACTGTGCCAGTGCCATCTGCTACACCCTCTGGCAATGCCTGTACAAGACTCCTCGCGTCACGCCACGGGCGCACTGCACTGCAGATCGCCTCCGTTCGTTTTGCGTGCAGAAAATTCCGAAGCCAAACAAAGGCCCCCGCACGGTATATCTCCCGACCACCCACAAAAAGTCGACCCACGATCTGTCTGAGTTGCTCAGTGTTCCGCCAACTATCGTCCATATACCTGAGGAGCCTGCCCACGTGAAGTGCGTCTCCTGCACGAATTCCCACCCTCAACATTCGAAGTACGACATCGAGATTCTTGACCCAATCCTCGTCACCCTCCAAGAACCGAACGGTCTCGCCCAACGCACGCTCGGCCAACTCGCGAGCACTGCGCTCGTCCACAAGCACTGACACACGCTCCAGAGACCGATGTCTCGTAGCCGCCTCAAAGTGCTCAAGCCTCAATCGGTCCACATCGCGGAGGACGGTCAGGGGACGTCCCTCAGGACCCGCGCGAACTAGACTCGGAAGCTTTTCGTCCAGCAACAATTCCGGATCCAAGAACGCCCGCCGCTCACTTATTAAGCGACCAAAATCCGATCGGACGTTCGCGAGAAAATCACGTCCCGATATCCCGTTAAGATAGTACGCCTTGCACTTCTGCTTTTGGATTTGGAACTTGGACCCAGATCTCTTGAGAGCGTCGCCATCAAACCTAAAGCTCGACTGATCGTCTCCAACATGTGGAATGGATTCGCGAAGCGCGCTGTTCAAATCTCCTCTTAATGTTTCGTCTATACGAGTGACTATTACGAAATCATCTACATATCGTCGATAGCATCTTGTACTTGGACGCGCTTCGATAGTCTGGTCTAACGTCGAAAGAGCTAAGTTGGCCACAACATGACTAGTAAGCGTCCCTATCGGAATACCAGTGTTCCACGGCAACCCGATCAGTCGGGACGCTCGGCGCTGAAAACGCCGACATGAACGAAGGAGAGAAGCAGCCGCGGCACTGTACGCTGCCGGGTCGATCGGCGCCCCTTTACGAGAACGGTTCGCTGTATCGATCTCATCGATCAGATGATCGGACAATAGAAACGATGGGTCAATTGTGTCGTAGAAGCTAGTCAGGTCAGCGCTAAGTAGCAGCACGGAATGCCCACGGTCCAGTTCTCGAATAGCGGCATCTATCGGCACGGTTCGGAACTCCTCGTACCGTCTTGGCCAGTACTCAAAGAGCCATCGCCGGGTGCGACTTAGGCCATCAGCCCTGAGGTCTAACCGGCGCCCAATAGCGTTACGGGAAAGAATAGATTCGAGCGCTGGTCCGAACTTCCATAGGAAGAGAACTTCCACAATGGCAAACTCCGGGCTAGGCGTTAAGCGGAGCTGTACGTCCATGTCGGGTATGGGAGCGTGCTGCGGTGCACCGCCGATATGAACGACACTCTCGTTGTGGCGATCGTCGTCGGAGGACCGTAGGCGTTTGGGTACGACCCAGAGCGGCCCATCCGGTAGGTCATCAAACCATCCGCCGTTCGTTGATAAGGTTCTGTCGAGGGCGTCGAGCCGCTGTGGGAGGTCGCGTTCGAAGCGTGCCAAGTCGAGCATTCCCACCCCGCGGCGCTCAAAGAAAAGCGTCGCCTTGGCTTGGCGGTACGCAAGAAATAGTTCGTCGCGAGTGGGCAAGTTTCGAGCTCGACCGAATTGTAGACGGTCGACGCGCTACGCATCAACCTGCAAGATCCTCGCGCGATGCGGAGTGGCGGAGTCGCGGAGTGGCGGGGAGGACGCCGTCCTGGACGAGCATATCGGCGGTGGCGGACTGGAGCGCACGGCGGCCCCTCTCAGACGGTCCGACGCAAGACAGTATCGATCATACGCGAAAGGGTCCGACGAACTCTCAGAATCAATGCGGGTTCTGTCTCGGCGCGATTTGCCGACTAGAATCGGCTAACTGCAACTAAAGTCGCGGTTTGTGGGCATTGGCGGGCTCGAAGTACTCGCGGGAGCCGGCCACTACTGTCCCACAGAGTTCCTAATCAAGGCGGCTTGGAATCTCTCTGTCTGATAGAATGAGTTGTCCACAAATCGTTCAAAAGACAGGAGATCCAAGCCGTGGCCCATCATAGCACAGTCTTCAGCCAGCTTCTCGATTTGCTTCCCCGACATGAATTCGACGCCGAGGCCCGGCAGCACCAGAAGGGCCAACGACTCCGCGTCATGAGCCGCTGGGCGCAGTTCGTCGCCCTCGGTCTCGGCCAACTCGCCGGCCTGCACAGCCTGCGCGACATCGTCGGCAGCTTGGGCGCCCAATCCCACAAGCTCTATCACCTCGGCATACAGGTCCTCGTCAGCCGCTCGTCGCTGGCGCGGGTCAACGCCGAGCAGCCGTACACGCTCTATGAAGCGCTCTTCCAACGCCTCCTGGCGCGTTGTCAGCAGCGGGCGCCGCGGCACGGCTTCCGGTTCAAGAGCAAGTTGTATGCGGTCGATGCGTCGACCATCGACCTGTGCCTGGCGGCCTTTCCGTGGGCGTCGTTCCGGCGTACGAAGGGCGCCATCAAGCTGCATGTCGGCCTGGACCAGGCGGGGCATCTGCCGAGCTTCCTCAGCGTGACCGACGGCAAGGCGGGCGATGTGACGGTGGCCCGCACGTGGACGTTCCCGGCCGGCAGCGTGGTGGTGGCCGACCGCGCGTATCTGGATTTCCAGTGGCTCCGACGGTTGCAGGAACAGGGCGTGACCTTCGTGACCCGGCTGAAGCGGGGCGTGAAATACCGGGTGTTGCACGACCACGACGTCAACATCGGGACCGGCGTGATGAGCGACCAGACGATCGAGTTGACCAGTGCGCGTGGCCGCAAGGCGTATCCGGACACGCTGCGGCGGGTCGGCTACTGGGACGAGGAAACGAAGCGGCGCTACGTGTTTGTGACGAACAACACGACGTGGGTGGGCAAGACGATTGCCGACCTGTACAAGTCGCGCTGGCAGATCGAGCTGTTTTTCAAGTGGATCAAGCAGAATTTGAAGGTGAAGCGCTTCGTGGGCCGCTCGAGGAACGCGGTTCTGTCGCAACTGTGGGTGGCCACGTGCATGTACCTGCTGTTGGCGTACCTGAAGTTCGTCTTGCGGTTGAGCTGGACCCTGCACCTGATGCTACAGGTTCTGCAGCTCAACTTGTTCGACCGCCGTCCACTGGTGGAGTTGTTCACGCCGCCCGCACCACCCGGTTCCCGAACCCCTCCAAGTCCTCAGATGCTGCTCTGGGGCTGAAAATGTGGGACAGTAGTGGGAGCCGGCGAACCCGATCAACAACGGATCGTCATGCCACCTGACGGCCAACAGGTCGACTGAACTGGCGGCGAACCGCCGTTGGCTAGCCAGGCTAGCCAGAACTCCGCCTTGATCCGCGCCGCGGACGCCATCCGGCCGTCAAGCAGATAGCGTCGCGTGAGAGACGTGAGGCAGCGACGCGACGTCGGACGTCGTGACTGGCGTCAGATCGAGAGGTGAGGTCCGCCGTGTCAGTCTGCTGGTCCGCCATGCCGCGAAGAACCACGTCGAGGATATTCGGATATTCTTCCCAGATCGTCACCTGGCGGTCTCACAAGTGCCCGGCCATCCCTGCCGGCAGGCCCGCTCGTACAGCCCCGAGGGATCGGGTTCCCTGATCTCCCCTTTACTGCCACGGAGCACTATCGGATAGTCCTGGACAGTCGGCGGCGCGCGCTCGAACGCCTCACCACCATCGCTAATCGCTCGGTAGTTCCCGCATGCCGGCTCGAACCCGAGCTCGCACCCGCGCTGGAACGCGAACATCGCCTCTGCCGGATCGACACCGTCCTGTTCGTCCCCAACCGCTCCAGCCCCACCGAGAACTGGCAGGAGAACCCCCGCCTCGTTGCACGCCCAGCCGGAACCCATGTTGCACAGCCCGGACTGCTTCACAGCCAGAAATCCACACGCATGCGGCCGCCCTTCCTCGCAGGCCTCCTGCCAGAACGGCACCCACTGCCCCGGATGCCGGTCCCCGACACCGCCCGCCGCGCTCATCCCCACGAACACGACAGCCCACACCCCCATGTACGCCAAGTGCCGCCGCCGCGGCGCCAGCGAGCGCCCGAGCGCCGCCGGATCGAACCACCGCAGCACGGTCGACCGCGCCGCCCGGTCGATCAGAATCACCGACAGGTTCAGCAACGGCACCTGCAACAGCTTGTCGTAGAACGTCGGTGCCCCGAGCCGGCCGAGCACCACGTACAGCACAACCGTGCTCAATCCGTACAGGACCCCGAACGCGATGCGCCCCAAGTCCGTCCGCGGCGAGGTCGACGGGTCCGTGAACAAAAGGTGCATCCCGAGAAACACGGCGATCGGAATGTACGAGTCATAGAAGAAGTAGACCCCCGTCACCGCGAAGTAGGCGAGCCCAAACAGATACGTCGTGACCACCGCCGCCATCGTCATCGTCGTCACGCCGAACAGGTACTGGCCGGGCAGCGCGATCAGGAAGATCCACAGGTACATCTGCGGTGGATAGAACTGCGAGATGGCGATGTCCTGCCCCCGCGTGACGTCGCTCATCCCGGTGACGATGAGCGCCAGCGCGAAGACCGCGAGCGGGAACGACGCGGGGTTGAAGATGTGGACGAGGCGGCCGTCGCGCTCCCAGCGGATCAGCTCCTTGGCCGCGAAGCCGATCGCCACCAGCAGGAACTGGAAGTGGAACCAGTCGTCCGTGAACCAGAGGAACAGGTTGATGCTGAAGATGACGGGGACGGGACCGAAACCGAGCCGGTGGTTGTCGCGCCGGGACCAGCCGAGCAGCAGGTCGAACCCGTAGGCGAAGACGAGCTGGCCGGCGATGAGGGGAACCGCGTCGTAGACCGGCGCCCAGTGCCAGCCCCAGTAGAGGAGGACGGACACCTGCGCGCAGGCCTGCAGGTAGTGCTGCGCGCGCGGGGCGATCTCCAGCGTCCGGCGCCGGCCGCGGCGCTGCGACCCGGCGAACAGCACGAGGTTCCACGCGCCGAGCGCGAGCGCGGCGCCACCGAATGCGCGGAAGAGCGTCGGGTTGGCGTGGACGCGGTCGACGAGCACGAACGCCGCCAGGGCGAGCGCGGGCACGAGCGCCGCCCCGAAGGCGCCGGCCGGCGAGAGGGAGATTGCGCGTCCCACGACGAACAGTGTCAGTGTACGGATCGAAGCCTCCGTATCCGCGCTTCGAGGTCTGGCGGTGCCTGGAAGACGTTGAGCTTGCGTCCACGCTTTTGCCGGTCGAGCAGACTCAATTCCGCCAATCGGAACAGATCCGCGCGGGCAGTGGCGTAGACCACGGCGTGACTGGTCATGTGGGACCGCGTTGTGTACTCCCAGTCCGGGTGCCGAACCGCGTGAGCGAGAAGGGCGAGCTGGCGGTGGTTCAGGTCCGTCCGTTTGCGGAGCAGCCGGTCGATCCGGGCCGCCTGCGCCGCCTTCAACTGGAGATACCTGTCCAGCGCGTCAAGCGCCCGCAGGATGATGTCGACCTGGTGCACGATGAAGTAGGTCGCGTCGCTCCCGTCGGTCTCGGCATGGAGAAAGGCCTGGGCATACTGCACGGGAGCAGCCTTGAGAAACCGGCTGATCGACAGGAACTCGAACATCCAGTAGCCGCGGCGCAGCATCGCCCAGTAGAAGAGCGCTCGGGCGGTGCGCCCGTTGCCATCGGTGAACGGATGGTCGTACGCGAGCCAGAAGTGCAGCATGATCGCACGGATGACCGGATGCAGAAAGCGGTCGCCATGCGTCGTCTGCGTCCCGTCCTCGGCGTTTGCGAACTGGACCATCGCACGCAGCCGTTCCGGTAACTGTTCCGGCGGGGGCGGTCGGTGAAGCACCTGCCCGTCGGCGTCCCAAACCTCGACGCGATCTTCGGCCGGGAGCTGCAGCCGGCCGGCTGCAGCCGGATCGTCCAGCGTGCCGTCGGTGACCGCTCGATGCAGGGCGAGTACAGCCTCGGCGGTCAACGGCCGATCCTTCATCTCGCGGACCTCGCGCATCGCCAGATAGTTGTTCAGAATCATCCGTTCGCTGCGATTTCGCGGCCGCCGCCCCGTGCGGATCATTCTCGCCGCCGCGGCGCGTGTCGTCGTCGCCCCTTCGAGCTGGCTCGATGTGATCGCCTCACGGATCAGGGAATTGACGATGAACCGATCGCGAGTCGCCGGGTTGGTCACTGCCTCGGTGACACCGATCCGACCGCTGGCGCCGCTGTCGATACGGTGCAGCGCCGCGTGGACACGGTCCGGGAGCATGTAGAGGAACGGCCGGCCGCGCGTATCCCGGAACGGGAGGGTTCTGGACTGACTGAACCGGGCCAACCGGATGCCGGTCCACCACTCGCCGGCGTTCAGGTCGGCCGGCCGGGGTATCTTTCGCCGCAGCTTGTCCCAGTGGATGTAGTGACCGTCCACCGTCGGTTGTCCGCCGAGTCTCAGAACCTCAGGTAGACGCTGCTTGTGTTTCTCGAGGAGTTCCTCGAGCGGCGGCGGGGCGACGGGCCTCTTCATCAGCCTGCTTCCGAATCATCGAATCCAGAACTATTGATGAACACTGATGGAAATGTACCATTGCCTCGTCCGCCCCCTTGCCGGGGTCGAGTACATCAGCATTCATCAATATCGCGATTGTTGATGAATGCTGATGGAAATGCAACACTCGCGAAAGCCAGGGGCGCGCGAGACCCCGCCGCGGCTCACTTGCGATACCAGTCGTAGAAGGCGTCCCCCGGCGGCACCTTGCGCCGGATGTCCACGATGATCGTCTCCCCCTCCCAGGTCGTGACGAGCTGCTCCTTGCGCACGTGCCCGTAGAGGAACTCCTCGACGAACTCGATGCAGCGGTACTCCAGGAGCTGCATGTTCTCCTCGAGCCGGCGGTAGAGCGGCATGGAGATCGTCCAGGGCTCGGTGAAGGTGTTCGGATCCGTAATCGTCACCTCGTAGTGGATGGCGTCGGCCGAGATCGGCGTGAAGCGCTCCTCCAGCCGCAGCGCCTCGCTGTGGAAGTTGCCGGCCCGGTCGAACCAGTTCTTGCCGTTGAACTCGGTGACGTCGACCACCAGCGTGTCGCCCTCCCAGCGTCCGACCGAGTGCCCCATGTAGGTCCAGTCGGGCGGCAGCTCGACGTCGTCCAGGTGGATGGTGCGCGCCGTGCTGGTGAACGCGAACGCCATCTGGATCTTGTTCGTGCTCTGCACGATCTGGAACGGGTAGGGCATGTACATCGCCCGCGGAATGCCCGGCAGGTAGCACTTGAGCTCCGGGTCGCGGTCGATCCAGTTGGCCGCGTTCTCGTCCTTGATGGCCCGCGCCTCCGGCGTGTACGGGATCCGGCCGTCGCCCTCGACGACGCCGAGCGAGCCGGGGACGCCGCCGGCCGCGCCCAGCGCGAGCACCGGCGCCGCCGGGACCTCGACGAAGTCGAACGGATACGCACCCTGCTGCGTCACCATGCCGGGACGCGCGGCGTGGGCCTCCAGGTCCCAGTGCGCCTCGTTGTTCGCCTGCCAGATGCCGCTGAAGTCCGGCCGGCCGTCGACGGTGCGGACGGCGTTGCCCGCCTCCTGGTCCTGACCGGACGCGCTGGTCATCGACGCGGTGATGACGGCGGTCACGGCCGCCGTCACGAGCACCGCGGTGACTATCGAGCCTCCGTACAGCAATCGGTTTCGCATGTGGAACCTCCCAGTCACCGCCGCAGCGGATTGACCTCGTCGCCCGAGTCGGCGAAGCCCGCGGCGAACCCGCCGCACCCGGCGCTGCACAGCGTGGCCGGATCGGGACCCGTGCCGTCGGCGAACGCCTGCTCCTCGGCGCGCGAGCCGCGAAGCAGCGCCGGCATGCCGTAGTTGCCCTCGTGGCAGCGGGGCTCCTTGTAGATGCGGTTGAGCTGGTCGCTCTGCCGGCTCAGCTCCAGCGCGACGGTCCAGGGCGCCGTCCACGTCGTCGGGTCGTTCATCGTGACGATGTACTCCAGCGTGTCGGCGTCGACGCGGCGCCAGCGCTCCACCAGGTGCAGGTTCTCGCGCGAGCCCTGGTAGTCGGTCTTGGGACTGAAGTTGGTGACGTCGACCACCAGCGTGTCGCCCTCCCAGCGGCCGCGCGAATCGCCCCACCACTGCCGGATGTGCGGCGGCAGGTGCGGGCGGTCGGTCACGGGGATGACCCGCTGCCAGCCCTGCCCCTGACCGGTGTCGTAGAAGATCGACACGGTCTCGGGCGACTGCACGATCTGCAGGAAGTACCCGGCCGCGCCCCCGAAGTCGGGCAGCCTGGCCGACATGCAGCGCTCGCCGAGGCCGCGATCCTCCGGGCCGTCGGAGCGGTTGAACGACCCGCCCGCCGCGGCGCCCGTCGCCGGATAGAAGGGCGGCGGCTCGTTCCGGCGCGGCGACGGCGGCCCGTACTGGCCGCCCGCGCAGGAGGGCAGGTTGTCGCGGCAGACTGCGGTGGCCTGCAGCAGGGCGAGCTGGTACTCGCGGATGGCGTCGCGCCGCGCCTGCGCCTCGGGCGTCAGCGGGGGAATGCGGCCGTTGGGCGGATCGATGATCAGCGACGTCCGCCGGCCCATGTACTTGTGCGACAGGTAGATCGCGGCGCTGTAGGCCCCGCCCACGTCCTGCTCGCTGCCGCGCTCGGCGTAGCGGGTGTCCTGGTAGATGATGCGCGCCCGCTCCTCGTCCAGCTCGGCCCGCTGCTCGTCGGTCAGGAACTCCTGGTCGGCGAAGCGGGCGGGCCGCTCCAGCGGGATCTCGAAATCGGTGGTCCAGATGCCCTGCAGGTCCGGCTCGCCCCACGGCGTCGGGGCGGCCGGCGCGGCGTCCGACGGGTCGGACGGCTGCTGCGCCTGCCCTTCCACGGGCACCGGGGCCAACTGGAGAAGTGCGATGACGCCGACGACCGCCGCCGCCACGCCGAACGCCTCCAGCACACGTCGTCTCATGTCGAACCTCCTGTCCCGATGCGGGAGCCCGGCCCGCGGACTCCCATCCGCCACTGTCCCGGTCGCGCCGCTACGAGTGCCGCGCCGTGTCACTTCGCCCAGGCGACCCCCTCCGTGCGGGGATCCACGCCGGCCGCCAGCACGCCGTGCTCGTGGTCGACGACGATCGCCGCGTTCGAGCCCATCGACCACTCTGGACGCACCCGCAGCGCGTGGCCCTTCGCCTCGAGCACCGCGCGCACCTCGGCCGAGATGCCCCGTTCCACCGACAGGTCGCCCGGATACATGGTGTGCGGGAACGGCGACGCGGGGAAGCTGCGCGTCGACCAGCGCGGCGACTCTATCGCCTGCTGCACGTTCATGTTGAACTCCACCATGTTCAGCAGGGTCTGCATGGTCCGCATGATCTGGTCGTCGCCGCCGGGGCTGCCGAGGATGCCCCACGGCTCGCCGTCCTTCATGACCAGCGTGCTCTGCAGCGTGCTGCGCGGCCGCTTGCCCGGCGCCAGGGCGTTGGCCTCGCCGTGGACCAGCGAGTAGTAGTCGCCCCGGCAGGTGAAGCTGA
Organism: Vicinamibacterales bacterium; assembly: GCA_965204175.1. Classification (GTDB taxonomy): domain Bacteria; phylum Acidobacteriota; class Vicinamibacteria; order Vicinamibacterales; family UBA8438; genus WTFV01. Next base: position 6,192,184 of record OZ241978.1, on the reverse strand, counting down.
ACCCGAGGTTGCCCACGACCACCCCGGTGCCGAAGCCGCTGTGCAGGCTCGGCTCGAAGCTCACCATGTTGCGGTCGCCGTCGACCACCGCGATGTAGCTGGTGTCGCCCTCGTGATCGGCCTCGCCCGCGAAGGTGACGCGCGGGTGGGCCGGGGTCGGCGGCGGGTTCTCCATGAACCGCTCGGGACTGCCCGGCCGGAATTCGAGCGACGCGCTGTCCGGGTCGACCAGCGCGCGGCGCTCGGCCGCGTAGTCCTTCGACAGCAGCCCCTCGTAGGGGATGGGGACCACGTCCTGGTCGCCGAGATACTTCTCGCGGTCGGCGAAGGCCAGCTTCAGCGCCTCGGCGCTCGTGTGGATGTAGTCGGCGCTGTTGTGGCGCATGGCCGCCAGATCGAAGCCTTCCAGGATGTTCAGGGTGAACAGCTCGGCCGGCCCCTGGCTGGCCGACGGGTTCTTGTAGACGTCGTAGCCGCGGTAGTTGGTCGAGACCGGCGTCTCCACCTGGGCGGTGAAGGCGGCGAAGTCCTCGTAGCGGTAGAGGCCGCCGTTCTCCTCGAAGAACCTGGCCATGTCCCGCGCGATGTCGCCCTTGTAGAAGCGGTCGCGGCCCGCCTTCAGCGCCGCCGAGCGGCCCAGGTGGGCGTTCTCGCGTTCGGCCTCGACGATCTTCTCCAGCACGCGGGCGGCGTCGGGGTTGCGGAAGATCTCGCCCGGCCCCGGCGCCCGCCCGTCCGGGAAGTAGACCTTCATCGTCGTGGGGTACTTCCGGATCTTGGACGAGTTGGCGATGGTGCGGCTCAATCCCTCGCTGACCGGGAACCCGTCGGCGGCGACCGAGATCGCGCGCCGCAGCGTCTGCTCGAAGGTCATCGTCCCCCAGCGGTCGAGGAGGATGTACCAGGCGTCGACCACGCCGGGGGTGGACGCGGCCAGCAGCCCGTCGCTGCGCGGCAGCTCGCCGTTGTTGTGCTGCTCGTACCACTCGATGGTGGCGAGCTCGGGCGCCATCCCCTCCGCGTTGATCGAGTAGACCTGCTTCGCCTCGGCGTCGTAGACCAGCAGCACCGCGTCGGCCCCGATGCCGTTCATCGCCGGGTCGACCAGGGCCAGCACGGCCTGCCCCGCCACCGCGGCGTCGAAGGCGTTGCCGCCCGCGTCGAGAATCTCGACCGCCGCGGCCGTCGCCTGCGCCTTCATCGAGCTGACCGCGTAGTCCTGTCCGCGGATGACCGGGCGGACGGTGCGGAAGTCGGGCGCGGCGCGCATCGTCGCCGAGCCGGCGCCCCCCTGCTGCGCGGCCAGGTGGAGCGGGAAGCCGAACGCCATCAGAGCCATCAGGAACGTCGCGCCGAACAGGATGCGGGTTGCAGCCATTTGCTGCCTCCTTCAAGGATCCGGCTACCGGAAACCAGGAGCCCAGTCTACCCCGGCATCGCGCCGATGTCGTGCGTCGGCGCGAACACTCGACCTCGGATGCGACAATACGGATTGCGACCGGTTGCGACCACGAGCCCGTGCGTGACCCATGACGCGACGCAAGCTGCCCATCGGCGTGCAGACCTTCCGAACGGTCCGCGAGGAGCACTGCTACTACGTGGACAAGACCGCCTACATTCGGCGGTTGCTCGACGAGGGCACTCACTACTTCCTGTCGCGCCCGCGGCGCTTCGGCAAGAGCCTGTTCCTCGACACCTGCAAGGAGCTGTTCGAGGGCAACGAGCCGCTGTTCGCCGGGCTCGCCATCCACGACCGGTGGGACTGGTCGGTGCGCCATCCCGTGCTGCGCCTCAGCTTCGGCAGCGGCAACTTCAAGGAACCGGGCTACGTGCACATCAACCTGATGGCCCAGCTCGACGTCCTGGAGGAACAGCTCGGCGTCGCGTCCCGCTACGACACGGCCGCGGAGCGCTTCGGACACCTGGTCCGGATGTCGACCGCCCAGGCCGGGCAGCGGGCCGTCGTCCTGGTCGACGAGTACGACAAGCCGATTCTGGACGCGCTGGACGCGCCGGAGGTCGCCCGCGGCAACCGCGACTTCCTGCGCGGCTTCTACGCGGTCATCAAGGATTGCGACGCCCATATCCGCTTCAGCTTCATCACCGGCGTCAGCAAGTTCTCCAAGGTCAGTCTCTTCTCCGGCCTCAACAACCTCAAGGACATCACTCTGCACCCGCGCTACTCGGCCCTCTGCGGCTACACCGAAGCGGATCTCGACACCGTGTTCGCGCCGGAGCTCGGCAACCTGGATCGGGAGCAGGTCCGCGACTGGTACAACGGCTACAGTTGGCGCGGCAACGAAAAGGTCTACAACCCGTTCGACATCCTGCTGCTGTTCGACACGCGCGAGTTCGCCGCCCACTGGTTCGAGACCGGCACGCCGACGTTCCTGGTCGACACGTTGTTCGACCGCCGCGTGAGCTCGCTGGCGCTGGACGGGATGGTGGGCAGTGCGGAGTTGCTGTCGACGTTCGACGTCGGCGACATGCCGACCGAGGCGCTGCTGTTCCAGACCGGCTACTTGACCATCGAGCGCCCCGAGCCGCGGGGCGGAGAGATGTTCTACCGGCTGGGGTATCCGAACCGGGAGGTGCAGCAGAGCCTGAACCGGAGCCTGCTGAACCGGATGACGGGGGACGCGTCCCGGCGGGCGGCGCACAGCGCGCGGCTCTACGATCTGCTGCTGGTCAACGACTTCACGGGGCTGGCGGCGCTGTTCGAGGCGTTCTTCGCCAGCATTCCGCACCAGTGGTACACGAACAACGACATCGCGAGCTACGAAGGCTTCTACGCCAGCGTGTTCTACTCGTACTTCGCGGGGCTGGGCCTGGACGTCGCGGTGGAGGACAGCAGCAGCCACGGCCGGCTGGACATGGCGGTGCGCTTCAACGGCCAGGTGTACCTGTTCGAGCTCAAGGTGGTGGAGCTGGCGCCCGAGGGCGCCGCGATGGCGCAGTTGAAGGCGAAGGGCTACGCGGACAAGTACCGCGACCGGGGCGAGCCGATCCACCTGATCGCGGTGGAGTTCAGCAAGGAGACCCGCAACCTGGCGGCGTTCGACGTGGAGCAGGCTTGATCGGCCTCGACGCCGCCAGGGACCCGGCGGAACACTACGCTCTACTGGCGTACCGGTACGGCGTGCAGCGGCACGAATTGCGCGCCGGCACACCCCGCCTCCCGCAAGGCACAGGAGGCAGCCATCGACGCACCTCACCTTGAGCCGGCGGCAGCGTCCTTCCTACTGCTCCGTGGCGCGTGCGCCCACCAGGATGTTCTCGAGGCCGTAGTTCCCCTCGTGACACGCGTACTCGTAGAGCAGCCCGTCGAGGCTCGCCATGGGAATCGACGCGGTCCACGGGCGCGTGTACTCCAGGGGATCGCTCACCGTGAACTCGTAGTCGATCGTGTCGTCGTCGATCCGCCTGAACCGTTCGACGAGCAGCGTGGTCGCGTTGGCGCCGAAGACGGTCAGCGCGCGTCCGTTCACCGGGATGAAGTTGGTGGTCTCGACGACCAGCGTGTCGCCTTCCCAGCGGCCGCGCGAGTCGCCCAGCCACTGGCGAATCCCCTCGTCCACGTGCGGACGCCCGTCCAGGGGAATGATCCGCGCGTCGTGGATCATCTCCACCAGGACCACCACGTATCCCGGCGCCTGGAAGATCTGGTAGTTGTGGTTGTAGAAGCCGGGCATCATCGTGCCCGGCATGCCCCGGGAGATGCAGCGCTCGTACAGGTTGCGGTCTTCCGGCCCGGCCGGGACCCGGGTTCGATAGCTCTCGCGAGCCGGCCGACGTGCCGCTTCGAACGGCGTGAACGGCGGCAGCCTGCCGTCCGGCGGGTCGACGATGAGCGAGGTGCGCGCCATCCTCACGCCGCGCTCGACCCAGAAGTTGTTGTACGACCCGGTCTCTCCCGTTCCCGCGGTGACGCCGCGCTGCTCCCGCGCCACATCTCCTTCCTCGTCGAGGGCCGCCCGCTCTTCTTCCGTCAGCAGCTCCCGTCCCTCCAGGTCGTCGGGCCGCTGCAGCGGGGTCGTCGTGGTGTTCGTCCAGCGCCCTTGCAGGTCGGGGTCGCCCCAGGCAGTGCGGGGCGACGTCCATGCGCTGCTCTCGCCCGCCTGCGTCTGGCCGCCCGCGCCGGCCGGCGCCAGCACTGCTACCGCCATCACCGCAATCGCCGCCGCGAGATATCGATGGGTCATCTCTCCCTCCCTGCTTCCCGCTCGCCAGGCTCCATCCTGGGGACCCGTGGAAAACCGCGCTGCATTCGAGGGGCGATTCGCCACCAGCTCCCGGAATCCGCATGATGAATCAGGACTCAACCGCGCGCAACAGTACTCTTTGGGCGGACCGGCTCTTGACCGCACCCGTATTTCTGCGTATATTGCGAATAAATGCCTCGCGACCTCCTGACCGACTTCGAGTTGATGATCCTGCTCGCGATACTCAGGGTCAGGGACGACGCGTACGGCGTGCTCATCGGTCGCGAGATCGAGCGCACCGGCGGGCGACGCGCCGTGCTGGGGGCAGTGTACGCCGCGCTCGATCGCCTGGAGCGGAACGGGTTCGTTTCCTCGTCGATCGGCGCTCCCACGCCGGAGCGCGGTGGCCGCGCCAAACGGTTCTTCCAGGTCACTCCCGCCGGCATCGACGCCGTCAAGAGCACGCAGTCGGCCCTCGTCTCGTTGTGGACCGGCATTCCCGAACTGAAAGGAGCAGCGTCATGACCGGCCCCCGGCCGCCACGGCTCGCCCTGTATGTCCTGCGCGCCCTTCGCGTGGATGACGAATCGCTGGTCGGTGACATCGCCGAGGAATTCGGCGTCCGACGGTCGCGCCTGTGGTTGTGGCGTCAGGTCCTGGGAGCGGTTCTCGCCGGACCGGAAGCGCGTCGCCGCACGGGTCCGCTGGGCCTCTGCGACGCTCGTTTCGCGCAGTCCGCCCTCCGCCCGACCCCGCGCCGGGAACCTCGGATCAACCTGAGCGGCGGACCCGTTCCCGGTGTCGGAGGACTGAGCATCGTCGCGCTCGTGTTCCACGTGGCGCTGGTGAGTCCGCAGCTTCTGTGGCTGCCGGTGTTCGGCCTGGCCGCCGGGAGCCTTGTGGGCGTGGCGCTCGTCGTTCGCCGCAGGCTGGCCGACGCATGAAGCTCTTCCTGAAGGTCGCGCTGTTCACGGTCGTGATGCCCGGCACGTTCGCGGTTCTCGTGCCGGTCCTCATCGCGGGCGAACGAGGGGTTGCGGGCGGCATGACACTGGGACTGGCATTGGGCCTCCTCGCGTTCGGCCTCGTCCTCTATCTGCGCTCCGCGTGGGACTTCGCGGTGTTCGGGAGCGGCACCCCGGCGCCAATCGACGCGCCGAAACGACTGGTGACACGGGGGTTCTACCGCTACACGCGAAACCCGATGTATGTGGCGTCGCTGACCCTGGTCCTGGGTTGGGCCACCCTCTTCGGAGCCGCCGTGCTCGTAGCCTATGCGATCCTGCTGTTCGTCTTCTTCTCCCTCTTCATCCGGCTCTACGAAGAGCCGCGCCTCGCCCGGGAGTTCGGCGAGGAGTATGCGACGTACGTGTCGCAGGTCGGACGCTGGCTGCCTCGTCGCCTCCGCAGGCCCTCGCCTTAGCGGTCCGTGTGCTCGTCCGCTTCCAACAAGTGAAACCGCTTCGACGCGCGTCCGACGAGATTCCCGAGAACGCGGGCGAAGTTCCGCGGAAAATGGAAAAGCCGCCGGGCATGACATGCCTCGACGGCTCCTGTTTGGCGAAGCACCGCCGGAAGTTACCGGCGCGGCCCTTCGTCGTCGTTCAACCGATTGTTGCTTGCGTTGGGATGACGTTCCCGACCCTTGAGATCGTGCCGTACATCGAACACCGGGCGCAATGTAAATCGGATCGTTCTATGTCCCGACGATCTGAACCGGTATTCCCTCCGGATCCCGGACGTAGAAGCCATAGTCCAGGTTCTGGTCCGGGGTCAGCCCGTGCTGCTCGAGGGCGCGGGTCACCGCCTCGCGGTTGAACCCGTCGATGGCGATCGCGTAGTGGTCGACGATGCCGGTAGGCGGTTTGCGGTGCAGCGACACCAGGATGCTGTCGGTGCCCATCCGGACGATCTCGTTCTCGCGATCCTCGTTCAGAATGGAGAGGCCGAAGACCTCCTGGTAGAAGGCGATCGAGCGTGGAAGGTCGGTCACCTGAATGCTGATGTGGTCGATCCGGGTCGAGGTGAACGGCGTCTGCTGGCGCGCCGACGCCGAGGCTGCGCCGCCGCCGGCCGCCACCAGGGTCGCAAGGGTTCGCACCAGCTCCCTGCGGGATACTCGGCCCTGCTCGAAACGGCTCACGAGATCCGAAATGACGCCTTCCATCGGAGACCCTCCTTCGTGGCGGCCGCGCCACACGGACGAGTTTCTGCCACGCGCAGCCGGCGCAGGCTCGGCGTCGTCTGCGCAGTTTCTGCGCCGCAGACTCCCAGGTGCACTGAACCGGGATTCTATTCGGGCTGCAGACCGACCCGTTCAGGATGTCCACCGCGATGACGGCGACTGGCCGGGGCAGGCCCGAAGACGACGCCGGCCGGCCCGCATCGCGTAGGATCGGCGCACCACGTGCGGCGGCGCACCCGGACGTGAAACGAGCCGCCGCCGCCGGCAGTCTTGCGGACCGTAAAGGAGGGACTCGTGATGATCCATTGCTCTTCGAACCGTCGCGGACGGACCGTCGTGATTGCGGCCCTGGCCGCCCTGCTGCCGGCCGGCGCGCCGGCCGCCAACGCGCAGGACCTGACCCCGGAATCGGCCGCCGCCATGAAGGCCGCGTACCTCGCCGACATGGAAGTGATGCGCGGGAAGTATCTCGGTCTCGCCGACGCGTTCCCGCAGGACCTCTACACGTGGCGCCCGATGGAAGGCGTTCGCTCGGTCTCGGAAGTGCTGATGCTTATCGCCAGCGAGGGCTACGGCTTCGCGCCGATGGCGCTCGGCGCCCCGACCGCATTGAGCCGCGAGGAATCGCAGGGCCTGGCGGAGATCACCGACAAGGCCGCGGTCATCGACCACGTGACCAGGGGCTTCGCGTACGCGCAGGAGACGATCGAGGCCATCGACCCCGCCGACCTCGTCGGCTCGCGTTCGCTGTTCGGGCGGGAGCGGACCTCGCCCGAGCTGATGCTGTTCGTGGCCGGCGACATGCACGAGCATCTCGGCCAGCTCATCGCCTACGCGCGGATGAACCGCATCGTCCCGCCGTGGAGCCGGTAGGAGGAGCCCGTCCTCCGGCTCGTTAACGTGGACGGGTAACAGCTGGCGGGTGTCTCCCTTCTCGGGGACATCCGCCGGCAACTCCCGACCGGTTTCCGTCGTTCGGTGTTCACTCGCCTGCCATGGGCCAGAGGCTGGCCGCCGGTTCGACCAGCTTCAGGCGTTCCATATTTCCTGACCGTCGTAGCGCCCTACCTCCGCCCACTGGTTGATCTCCCGTATCCGGTCGGGATAATCGAAGTGCGCCAGGTGCATGGCGCGTACGAGCTGGCGGATCGTGTACGCGCGTTGCGCCCACGCTGCCAGGAGTTCCCAAAGCGTGGCCTCGGTCGCCCACATCAGGACGATCGCCCTCTGGCGCCGCGTCGGGTTTGCCGCCCGTACGGCCGCGTAGAACTCCTCGGTGGTGGGCCGCGTTTCCCAACCCGCGCAGCTACTGACGATTCGCCACCGGACGGCGTCGGCCCGAGGCCCCGTCAGCGCCGGATCCAGCCCGTTGCACAGCCGCTGGAAGTCGCGCTCGGTCGCGAGCTCGTCGCTGAAGGCTTCGGGCGGCCCCAGCTTGCAGAACATCGGCCGGTCTTCAAGGAGCCTGCGATGTCGCCTTACCGCGACGGCGGTCTCGATCAGACTCGCCATCTGCGTATATCTCCATCCATCCGGATATCTACAGATTCAATGTGTGTTTGGCGGCATCGTAGTCGTCGTAGCTCGCCATCTCCGGGCTGTTCCACTCCTCGGTAAAAGCCTTCAGTTGCGTCCGGAGTCGTGCCGCCTGCTCCTCGTCGATCCCCCGCGCGCGCAGGTCGACCTGCCGGTTCTCGAGGAACGTGACGATGACTCGCGTGTCCTCGGCGACGCTTCCCGGGACCTCGGACAACTCGACTCTGCCGTCACGATAGACGCCTTCTATCGTTCTGAGCATGGTCTCGCCAGCGTACCGCAACGGTGCACGGGGAGTCGAATTGCATCGGTCACACGACCAGGAACCATTGTGCCCTCGCGTCATTGCAGCGGGTGTTCGACACCTACCGCACGCCGTCCATGAACTTCGCGCGCAGGGCTTCGCGGTCCACCGGCTCACCGCGCAGGTAGACGCCGTCGATCCGCCGCGTGTTGGCGATGTCGTCGAGCGGGTTCGCCTGCAACACGACGAACGACGCGTTCTTCCCCGCGGCCACCGTGCCGAGGTCGTCCAGCCCCAGGATCTCGGCGTTGATCCGTGTCGCGGACTCGATCGCCTCCATCGGCGTGAGCCCGCAGCCGGCCATGTCGCGGATCTCGGTGTGGGTGGTCCAGGCGACGCTGACGCCCGAGTCCGTGCCCATGCCGATGATCATCCCCGCCTCGCGGTTGCGGGCCAGGTTCCGGCACTGCAGCGCGAAGAACTCGCCCGGCCCCTCCGCCGCTAGGCGCTCGGCCTGCTGGCGCAGGTTCTCGATCTCGAACGGCGGCAGCGTCTCGCTCAGCCACGGCAGGTCGTCGAGCGTCACCGGCGAGCCGGGCAGGTTCGGGATGGTCCAGACGTCCGGGCGATCGAAGACCAGCGTCATGTACTCCTCGTCGATGTCGCGGTCCCGGACCGTGTGCGCGAAGCCGTCGATGCCGGCCCGGATCAGGTCCTTCGCGTCGGCCAGCCCGCTGGTCGAGCCCAGATGCGCCGCCACCCGCATGCCCCGGGCGTGCGCCTCGTCGATGATTGCCCGGTAGACGTTCGTCTCGAGCTTCGGGACCGTGCCGCCCCGGTCGTCGACCCAGATCTTGATGATTTCGACCCCGTGCCCGTCGAGCTCGGCGACCGCAGCGCGACCCTCCGCCTCGGTCTGCGCGCCGCGCGGTATGCCCAGCCGGTACTCCTGCTGCGGGCCGGCCATCGGCGTCGCGGCTATGCCCCGACCCGACGTCAGGAAGCGCGCCGCGTCGGGAAACACCTCGTTCCGCAGCTCGAAGGCCAGCGCCTCGTCGAACTCCAATCCCAGGCTCATCGTGGCGGCCACGCCATGGTACGCGGATCGCTCCAGGTGCTCGACCAGGTTGGACAGCGTGTAGTTGTCCTTGCTGTGCGTGCCGTCCTTCACGTTGGTCAGGCCGATGTGCTGGTGCGCGTCGATCAGCGCGGGGATGACGGTCTTCCCGGACAGGTCCACGCGATCCGCGCCGTCCGGAGCCTCCCGTTCTCCCTGACGGCCGACCCAGGCGAAGACGCCGTCCTCGACCAGGAACGCCGCCGTCTCGATGGGCGCGCCGCCGGAGCCGTCGATGAGCCGGGCACCCTCATACCAGGTCGCGTCCCGCTCCGGCTGCCACGCCTCGGCAGAGACGCAAGACACCGGGAACGGAGCAGACGCGCAGACATCGCAGTCCCAGCACGTTATCGAGGTGCAACCGGCACTCAGGACCGAGAGGACGCAAACTGTCAACAAGCCCGCCAAGGCAACACCCGAGCGTCTCCCGGCAAGCGATTCGGATTCCGACATCGGTCACCTCCATCCCGTCGAATGCCCCGCTTACGGAGTACCGGTCGGCAGCGCTGGCTCTCACACGTTCATCCTATGGCATCGGCACGTCCAGTAGTCTGCGCCGTAGAACGCTACGAAGTGAGTTCTGACGGGGCGGACTCCGGGGGCGGTGGGGGCCGGGGCCGAACGCGGAGCCCTTGCGACGGGTTTGGCGGCGCTCGCGGGTCCCGGGCGCTGGACCGCACCGTGCACCGTGTCTATGATGGAGCGATGGACTACCTGGGTACACGTGCCGCGCGGGGCGACGGCGGAACGCCCGACCCGGCGGGCGGGGACGCGAGGCCGGGCGAGTCTCTGCGCCATGAGGAGCTACGGTTTCCGGGCTGCACCCGCATAACGCTCACGCGCGACGAGTTCGAGGAATACGACGATCGGATCGAGTACTGGGATGCCCGGTCCGAAACGGCCTGGATAGTCGCCGACAAGTACGGCGTTCACGAAGGAACCTCGCGGCGGCTGCCCCACCTGGCCGAGCGGATCGCCTCGGTGCGCGGTACGCCGATCGTTTCGTACGGCTCGGTCACCCTGCTCGTGCGGGACGAAGCCGGCGAGCCCAGGCGGGCGATGGAAGCCGACGAGACGCTGTACCTGCACCCGACCCGCGCCGCGACGCCGAAGAAGTCCTTGATCATTGGTGAGAACGACTTCCCCGATGTCGTGCTCGAGGTGGATCACACGACCGACGTGCGGCCGGGCAAGCTGCTGCTGTACGAGGCCTGGGGCTTTCCGGAGCTGTGGGTGATCGTGCCGCCGGAAGGGGCTTCGCCGCGGCGTCCCGCGGGAGTGACGATTCACCGCCTCCAGGACGGCCGATATCGCGCGATGCCAACCAGCGGCGCGTTTCCGGGATGGACGGCCGGTGAGATCTACGACGCCGTGACCGAGCCGACGCCGTCGGCCGCGACCTACCGAATCCTGGAGCGTGTAGGGCGGAAGCTCGGTGCGCGGGAAGGGACCGGCCCTGCCGACGATCCGCTGTCGCGCGTGCTGATCGCGGAAGGACGCGCCCAGGAGCTGGCCGCGGCGGCGCAGAGCCTGCTGCAGGTGCGGGAGCTCGCGGTCTCACCGGCGTTTTCCGAACAGGTGGCAGCGCTCGCCGATACGACGCGGGATGCCGTGATGGCGGCGGCCTATGCCTGCGCCGACGAAGCGGACTTCTGGCGTCGCCTTTCTGTCAGTTCTCGTGGTATCGCGACGCCGTGAAGATCGTCTCCGCGAAGACCTACAACGCGTCGCGCGACATCAGGAAGGCGTGCACCTGCCGGATCTCGTCGCGCGACAGCAGCTCCTCGAACGCGGGCATGTTGGTGCCCGGACGTCCCCGGTTCACCGTGTCCAGGAACCGGCCGAGCGGGAGACCGTTCCGAAACAGGCTCGGCCCCGCGCCGCCGCCGGAGCGGTGGCAGACGACGCACCGCGCGCGATAGATCCGTTCGCCGGCGGCGATCGCCGCCGCATCGCCCAGCAGGGGATTGGCCGCGCCGCGCACGTCCGGCGCGTCCGGCGCGAACGATCCGGGCGCCACGAACGGCGTGCCCGGTGTGCTGGGCTCGGCCCCTTCCGTGGGTTCGAAGCCGTATCCCGGCAGCACCCGGCCGCCCAGCGTGTGGCCCGGCTCGCCGACCCGCGGCAGGCCGCCCGGCAGCGGCGTCAGGTTCGTGCCCGCCTGCACGGCCCGGGGACCGCCGTCGAGCGCGAACACCCACAGGTTCCCCGCCTTGGGCTCGGTGTAGTAGAACGTCATGTCCCCGCCGATGCCGCCGGACGGCACCGCCACGTACTGCGTCCCGTCGAGCGCGTAGGTGATGGGGCTGCCGATGATGCCCGAGCCGGTCTGGAACTGCCACAGCACGTCGCCGCTGCGCGCGTCGATCGCCATGAAGTAGCCGCGCATGTCGCCGGTGAACACCAGCCCGCTGGAGGTGGCCACGGCGCCGGCCCAGAAGGGCGCCGGGCTCACCACGCGCCACAGGACCTTCTGCTCGACCACGTCGAAGCCGACGAAGTTGCCGGGGTTGTCGCTCGTCAGGTACTGCTGGTAGTCCCCGCCGAGATAGGCCTCGCCGTTGGTCGGCGGCTCGAACTGATCCTCGGCCCAGAAGCGGTAGCCCATCGCCCACTCGTTCGACATGAAGTAGAGCGCGCCCAGGTCCGGGTTGAAGGCGAGCGGCTGCCAGTCGATGGCCCCCTCCAGGCTGGGGATGATCGGCCCGACCTCGGGGCCGCCGGACTGCGCCAGCATGTCGGGATTGATCTCCGGACGCCCCGTCACCGGATCGAGGCCGAAGGCCCAGTTGATGCCCGGCACGATCGGCTCGCCGTAAAGAAACCGTCCGTCCGTGCGGTCGAGGGCGTAGAAGAAGCCGTTCTTGTCGTGGTGGAACAGCGCCTTCACCGGCCCGTGGTCGCGCAGGGTCACGTCGGCCAGCACCGGCGTGCTGACCGCGTCGTAGTCCCAGCAGTCCCACGGGGTGTACTGGAAGCCCCAGCGGATGGCGCCGTCGTCGGCGTCGATGGCGACGGTCGCGGCCGACCACTGGTTGTCGCCCTTGCGGACGTGGCAGTTCCAGGGGGCGGCGTTGCCGGTGTTCCAGTAGACGAGGTTCAGCTCGGGATCGAAGGCACCCGTCGTCCAGGTCGGCGCGCCGCCGTGCTTCCAGGTGTCGCCGGGCCACGTCTCGTTGCCCGGCTCGCCCGGCCCGGGAATGGTGTAGGTGGTCCAGCGCAGCTCGCCGGTCAGCGCGTCGTAGGCCTTGACGAAGCCGCGGATGCCGTACTCGCCGCCGGCCACCCCGGTCAGGACCATGCCGTTCACCACCAGCGGCGCCCCGGTGATGCTGTAGCCCTGCCGCCAGTCGACGACCACCGTCTCCCACGCGACCGCGCCGGTGTCCTTGTGGAGGGCGATCAGCCGCGCGTCCATCGTCCCGACGTAGACCAGCTCGCCGAACAGCGCCACGCCGCGGTTGTTCGACCCGCAGCAGTAGACCCGCTCGACCTCGTCCGACATCTCCGGCTCGAAGTCCCACTTCTTCGCACCGGTCCGGGCGTCGATGGCGAATACGCGCGACTCGTCGGCCGACAGGTAGATCACGCCCTCGTGCACGAGCGGCGTGGCCTCCAGGCCACGGTTGTCGCCGCCGGTGGCGAACACCCATGCCGGGTGCAGGCGGTCGACGTTCTCGGGCGTGATCTGATCCAGCTCCACGAAGCGCTGGCCGTGGTAGTCGCGGCCGTACATCAGCCACGACGAGGTATCGCCGGCGGCCTGCTCCAGATCGGCCGTGGTGACTTCCTGCCCCGCCGACGGCCGGGAGAGACCGGCCGTGACGACCAGCGCCGCTGCGAGCGCGGTCAGAGAACGCGAGGACCGCATCGGTCTACTCCGGCAAGGCGAACACCCAGATCACGCCGCTGCCCTGCGGCAGCGTGATGCCGGTCAGCCGCGCGTAGGAGGTCGTCTGGCCGATGCGCCCGCCGGCGCCGACCGCGAGGTACTGGCGGCCGTCGACCTCGAAAGTGACCGGGGCGCCCGAGATGTCGCCGTTCAGGCGGGTCTCCCAGAGCAGGTCGCCGCTGTCGGCGTCGAGCGCGAACAGCCGCCGGTCGGCCGTGCCGCCGAAGACGAGGCCGCCGCCGGTGGCGAGCGCCGCGGCGGTCATCGGCGCGCCGCTCTCGGGGCGGTACTCCCAGGCCCGCTCGCCGGTGACCGGATTGAACGCCACGAACTCGCCGATGTAGTCGTAGCCCGGCACCATCTTGACGCGGCTGCCCATGCCCCGGAAAACGCGGCCGGGGACGTACTCCTCGGAGACGAACGTGACGTCCATGCAGGCGTTGTTGATGCCGACGTAGTAGAGGCCGGTCTCGGGGCTGTAGCTGGCCGAGTTCAGGTTGCGCGCCCCGTGCAGGTGCGGGCACACTTCGAAGATCTTGTCCGAGTCGACGTCCTCCAGCGTGGGAATCTGGTCCGGGTTGTAGATGGGGCTGCCGGTGTCGGTCCAGCCGGTGATGATGTTGTCGTAGCCGGTGCGGAACGCGTCGATGAACCGTCCGGTCTCGCGGTCGAGCACGACGCCCCAGCCGATCTTGCTGGTCTCGATGAGCGCCTTGTGCTCGACGCCGCCGATCTCCAGGTCGACCAGCATGCTCTCGGCGGTGGCGTCCAGGTCCCAGTTGTCGGCCGGCACCACCTGGAAGTACCACTCGATCTCGCCGGTGTCGATGTTCAGGGCGAGGATGCAGTTCGTGTAGAGCGCGTCGCCCGGGCCGCGCAGGGTGGACGCCCACGGGGTCGGCTGCCCGGTGCCCATGTAGATGAGGCCCAGCTCCGGGTCGTAGCTGATGGTGCTCCAGGCCAGGCCGCCCAGCGGCGGGACCTCGCGCTCGGTCCAGGTCTCGTAGCCCGGCTCGCCGGGGCGCGGCACGGTGTAGGTGGTCCAGATGTGCTCGCCCGTCTCGGCGTCGTGGGCGACGATGGTGCCGCGCCCGCTCCGATCGCCGCCGGCGAAGCCCAGCACGACCTTCCCGTCGGCGACGAGCGGCGGGTGGCTGTGGCCCAGGCCGGTGGTGTAGTCGCCGGTGCTCACCTCCCAGCGCGGCTCCCCGGTCTGCGCATCGAGGGCCACCAGCACCGCGTCGGCCGCGCCGAAGTAGACCGTGTCGCCGAGCACGGAGACGCCACGGTGCCGGCCGAGCGCCTGCGACTGCTCGATGTCCTCGGGGTAGCTGCGCGTGTACGTCCAGGCGACGTCGCCCGACAGCACGTCGAAGGCGGTCACCCGGCCGCTGCCCTCCGAGACGTACATCAGCCCGTTGGCCACGATCGGCGTCGGCACCCAGCGGCTGTTGTCGCGCATCGACCACGACCAGACGAGGCGCAGGTCGGAGACGTTGCCGCGGTCGATCTGGTCGAGCGGACTGAACCCGGTGACGTCGTAGGTCCGGCGGTAGCTCATCCAGTCGCCGTCCTGCGGGTCGAGCAGCCGCTCCTCGGTGATCGGCTCCCACTCGGCGTCGTCGGACTGCCCGAGCGCGGCGCCGGCCTGCAGCATCAGGAAGACGGTCAGGCACACCAGCACGAATCGGCCGTTTCCATGGTCTCGCATCGCTTGTCTCCTCGTCTCGATCCCTGAACCCCCGCGCATCATCGCCCATGCGGGCGACCGGCGCAACAGCGCGGTTCGACTAGCGCGAGCCCGCCACCTTGACGGTGACGATCTCGATGCCGTGGTACTGGCGGTGGCGCACGGACGAGGCGTAGTGGCGCAGCAGGCGGAACGACAGCTCGCTCTCCTCCGGGGTCTCCGCGCGCTCGCTCAGGTAGGTCAGGTGATCCTCGATGTTCTCCTTCTCGGAGACGATCAGGAACTCCATCTCCACCGTTTCCCGTCCGGGACGCGCGAAGAGAATGAGGCGCGGGGTCTCGTCGGCCGCCTCATCGCCGCGTAGCTGCAAGAAGCACTCCAGAGCCTCCTGACCCGCGCCCCGCAGCCGCTCCCGCGACGCGTCGTTCCAGCCGCTACGGTCCGCGAGCTCGCACAGGAAGGCGTCGATTTCCGGCAGCGCCGCGGCGTCCAACTCCGCCTCCAGACGCCGGCGCCGCGGACTGGTCAGCTCCAGGAACGCGGTCAGCAGGACCGTGGCCAGCACGCCGATCGTCATGCCGTTGCCGAGCGACGCGCTCCACGTCGCTCCCAGCACGCTCTCGAAGACGCTTCCGTCCTGCAGCCCCACGCCGAGCGCCAGCGCGATGCCCACCACGAGGCCCTTCTGCGGATCGAGGCCGTCCTGGAACACCGTGCGGATACCCTCGACGAAGAGCAGTCCCATGATGATCAGCAGAAAGGCCCCCATGACGGGGCTCGGCACCGCGAGCAGGACGGCCGTCAGCTTCGGCAGGAACGCCAGCGCGAACAGGATGCCGCCGATGGCGTACCCGACGCTGCGCGCCGCCACGCCGGTCAGATTGATCAGCGACACGCTCGACGGCAGGTAGATGATGACGGGCGGCGTCACCGCGAGTCCGGACAGCAGGATGCCCGCCCCGCTCGCGTTGAGCGCCCCCTGCACCAGGCGGAAGTCGGTCGCGCGCGGCTTGCGCGCGGAGGCCTGCTGGATGACCGCGCCGTCGCTGCTGGTCTTGATGGCGGCCACCACGGACACGATGACGAACACCGGCAGCAGCGCCCAGAACCGCGCGTCCGGCGTGAGATCGATGCCGGGCCAGGCAGCCAGGTCCGGCAGGTCGAGCCAAGGAGCCTCGGCCACCGGCCGCAGGTCGTAGAGCCCGGAGGACAGCGCCGCGGCGCAGCCGGCCAGGATGCCGCTGACCGGCGCCCACAGCCGCCAGACGCCCGCGGCGCGCAGCACCATGCCGGTGGCGACGGCCAGCGTCACGCCGGCGGCGATCAACCCGCCGCCCTCGGGTGCGCCCGCGGGCACGTCCGTCAGCCGGCCGACCGCTATCGGCATCACCGCGACCGCTATCAGCATCAGCGCGGTGCCGGACACGATCGGCGTCACTATCCGGCGCAGGAACGGCAGCCACGCGGCCATGGCGAACTGGAACAGCGACGACACCACGACGAGGCTCGCCAGCGTGGCGAGGTCCGCTTCGGTCAGGGCGACGACCGAGATCGCGATGAAATGCGGACCCGCGCCCGTCATGAGGATGTGCCCGGCTCCCACCCGGCCCGCGCGCGCGGCCTGCAGGGCGGTGGTGAGCCCGGCGATGACGAGCGCCGCGAAGACCGCCCATCCCAGGTACACCTCGCCCTCCCCGGCCGCCCGGACGATGATGGTCACCATCAGGACCGTGTTCGCGAGGATGAGAACGACGCCCTGGAAGGCGACGCCGGCCGTCACCAGGGGCGGGCACCGATCGTCAGGCTCGTAGCGGATGTGCCGGTTGAAGCGGGCTTTGCTCACGGGACGACTTTACCGTCTGGCCGCACCTTGCGGAGACATCCCGGGGCGCCCGGCTATCATGCCATCATGATCGAGAGGCGCTTCAGGGATCTCTGGGAGCGGCTGCAGGGCAAGAAACCCCACCTGCCGCATTTCCTGGCGGAGATCCACCTGGAGGGCATTCGCGGCATCGAGGACGTCCGGATCAAGTTCGACTACCCGGTCAGCGTCGTCGCCGGCGGCAACGCCAGCGGCAAGTCCACGGTGCTCTTCGCCGCTGCCTGCGCCTACAAGGTGCCGGGCGCCGGCGTGAGGGACTTCGTCCCGTCGACGCTCTTTCCCGATTACCGGCCCAGGGTCGGTGCGCGCGCGGACCCGAAACCGGAGATCGTCATCGAGTTCGACTATTCGACGCCGGACGGCCGGCGGTCCATGCGGTGGCGCCGCTCGAAGGGCTGGAATCGCAGCTTCCTCGGCCGCAAGAACGCCGCCCAGCCGGAGAGGCCCGTCTATCTCAGGACGCTCAGCAACCTCAGCAATCCGTCCGAGGTGCGCGGCGTGCTCGGCATGTCGCGCCTGCGTTCGGCGCCGCGAGAGACCCCGTTGACGGCATCGCAGATCGCTTTCGCGCAGCAGATGCTTCCCTTCAGCTACGCCGAGGTGGTCAACCTGTCCGGCGGCAGCGGTACCAGGAACCTGCTCTTCGCCGCGCAGGAAGGCGGCGCGACCTACTCCGAGCTGCACATGGCGGCCGGAGAACGGGCGATCCTCCGCCTGTCGCGGGAGATCGCCCAGCTCGAAGGAGCCCTGGTGCTGATCGACGAGGTCGAAGCCGGCCTGCACCCGTGGGTGCAGCAGCTCCTCATGCTGCAACTGCAGCAGCTCGCCTTGCGCAACGACCTGCAGGTCGTCGTCACCACGCACAGCCCCGTGGTGCTCGATTCCGTGCCCGCGCACGGGCGCATCTTCCTCGAACGAGACGACGCAGGCCGGGTTGCCGTGCGCCCCCCCTATCGCGACGTCGTCCAGAACGCGCTCTACGGGCGATCGGGCGACGCGCTCAACCTTCTTTGCGAGGACTCCGCCGCGGAGGGCATCCTGCAGGGTGCGTTCGACGTTCTCCTGCCGCGTGAGCGGATCAACAGGGAGTCCGTCCGCGTCGGCCGGGACACGGGAGCGGACGAGTTCCCGATGCACGCGACCGCGTTCCGGAAGTTCGGGCAGATCCGGAGCTGCGTCTTCGTGCTCGACGGCGACAAGCGCGACAGCGATCTCGAACAGCGAATCCACGCCGGAGCCGGAACCGAGGTTCCCGTGTTGTTCCTCCCGGGCAACGGCGCGCCCGAGAGCTGGATCTGGAATGCCCTGCGCCGTGACCCCGCCGGCTTTTCCGCCGAGCTCGGCATCGACCCCGGCGATCTGTCCGAGCGATGAACCGCGCGGATGCCGTGTACGACACCGCGGCCGACCGGCCGGGGGAGATCGCCAAGACGAAGCTCCACGCTCTCGCCGAACCTCTTGGCTGGGCCGAAGCCGACGTCGGCCGGGTCGTCGCCCGGCTGGAGGGCGACCGCAAGGAGAGCGATATTCAGCCGCTGCTGGACGGACTCAAGGCGGCCCTCCTGCAATGGCGCGCGGAGTAGACGACGCAATCTGATGCCGCATCGCCGGCATCCCCCACCAGTGGCATGCGAGCAACGACATCGCGCGCTACGAAGGCTACTACGCGAGCGTGTTCTACGCCTGCCTTGCGGCGCTGGGTCTGGACGTGCGGGTGGAAGACAGCACCAGCCGGGGGCGTCTCGACCTGGCCGTGGCTTTCAACGACCAGATGTACCTGTTCGAATTCAAGGTGGTGGAGCGAGCCGCCGCAGGGGCGGCGCTGGCGCAGTTGCGCGGCAAGCGCTATGCCGAGAAGTATCGGGGCCTGAGCGCGCCGATTCACCTGATCGGGGTGGAGTTCAGCCAGGCGACGCGGGGTCTGACCGCGTTCGACGTGGCGGCCGACTGCCCCCGCGGCAATCGGTCGCCGGCCACGATTCGACGTCCGGGCGAAGGCAGCGGTAGCGGCGCCAGCGACCCGGCGACACATCACAGTGCGCGCCGGCCCGGGGCGACCTGCCGCTGAAGGTCAGGGCAGCCGCAGCGCCGCCAGCGACCCCGGCAGGCCCGATCCCGCCACCTGCACCACGATGTACTGCCGGCCCTCGTGCTGGTAGCCCATCATCCCGTACTGCCCCGAGGCGGGCAGCGCCACCGTGCCGAGCCGCGCGCCGGTCCGCTTGTCGAGCGCATGCAGGCGCGGCAGCCCGGCCGTGCCCTCGGCCGTGATCACCAGCGTCTTCGTCACCATGGTGACCGGGTGCGCCGGCACGCCGGTGTTCGGCAGGTCCACCCCTTGCAGGGCCGGGTGGTTGCGGATGCGCTCGGGCGTGTCGCCGTTGGGCGTCTCCCAGAGGTGCTCGCCGGTGTTCATGTCGATGGCGACGATGCGCGCGTAGGGCGGCTTGTAGATCGGCAGGCCCCGCGGGCCGCGGAAGTCGCCGCGGTTGAGCACCGCGAACTCGGAAATGGTGCGCCCGGTGGTCTTGATGTCCTCCGGCACGTCGATGAGCTCGCCGACCACGATGTTCTCGGAACGGCAGCCGCGGCGGGTCGAGACGTAGAGAATGCCGGTCTCGGGATCGGCCGAGGTGGGTCCGAAGATGTTCGACGCGCCGCTCGGGCAGCTCACGAACGAGCGCAGCCCGGACGGATGCCCGCGCTGGATCGGCGGGTTGAAGATCGGCCCGAGCCGATAGTTCTGGATGATCTCGAGCGCCTCGGCCCGCAGCTCCGGCGTGAAGTCGATGAGATCGTCCTCGGTCAGCCCCTGCATCTCGTAGGCGGCCGGCCGGGTCGGCATCGGCTGGGTCGGCGAGAGCTGCTCGCCCGGCACCTCGGACTGCGGCACCGGCCGCTCCTCGATGGGCCAGATGGGCTCGCCGGTCACCCGGTCGAACGTGTAGGCCCAGCCCTGCTTGGTCGCCTGCACGACGATCTGCCGCGGGCGGCCGTCCACGGTCACGTCGAGGGCCACGGGCGCGGTCGGGTTGTCGAAGTTCCAGATGTCGTGGTGCACGGTCTGGAAGTGCCACACCCGCTCGCCGGTCTCGACGTCGAGCGCGATGACGCTGGTGCCGAACAGCCCGTCGCCGGGCCGGAACCCGCCGTAGAAGTCGATGGTCGGCGGATTGGTCGGCACGTAGACCAGGCCCCGTTCCGGATCGGCCGACAGCGGCGCCCACGACGAGACGTCGCCGGTCCACTCCCAGGCGTCGTTCTCCCACGTCTCGTGCCCGAACTCGCCGGGCCGCGGGATGACGTGGAACTTCCACTTGTGCTCGCCGGTACGGGCGTCGTAGCCCAGGATGTCGCCCGGCACGTTCTCGATGCGCGTCTGGTTGTAGCCCTGCTCGGCCGAGTTGCCGACCACGACCACCCCGTTGACCACGATGGGCGGCGACGAGCTGGTGATGTAGCCCAGCTCGCGCGGGATGCCGAAGTCCGGATCGTAGGCCCCGTCCCAGCTCTGCCAGGGACCCCAGTCGGCGATGAGATCGGGCAGCATGTCGACCACACCGGTTTGCGGGAAGCCGGGCAGCGGCACCGCGCTGCCCCAGTTCTCCAGCGGCCGGCCGGTCTTCGCGTCCAGCGCGTGGAGGAAGAAGGCGGGGCTGATGATGTAGATGACGCCGCGGCCGTCCACCTCGGCGTAGGCTACGCCCTTGCCGTAGCCGTTGCGCATCCCGCGCTCGACGCGGGTGGTATGCGGCTCGCGGTAGGTCCAGAGCGTCTCGCCGGTCGCCGGATCGATGGCGACCACGGTGCGGCGCTCGCCCGCGACGGTATAGACCACGCCGTCCACGTAGATCGGCGTCGAGCGCGACACGCCGAGGGTGCTCGGCCCGAAGTTGTCCCCGCGCCAGACCCACGCGATCTCCAGATCCTCGAAGTTCTCGGCGGTGATCTGATCCAGGCCCGAGTAGCGAGTGTGCCCGGCGTCCCCGCCGATGTAGCGCCATTCGCCCGCCGGCGTCTCGCCCTCCTGCGCGACGGCCGGCGCGGGAACCGACAGCAGGCCGCCGGCAACGGAGACGGCGACCGCCGCCGCGACGAGAAGACCGAACGGGTTCCGGCCGACCGGGAAGCGAGCAGTGTGGATTCTCATGGTCCTCAGTGACGCCGCATCAGGCGTGCCGGCGCGTCCCCTTCGCCGCGTGTGGAACAGGCGGCCATGATACCCCTTCCGTGCCGCACCGCCATGGAGGCACGCCCGGCCGTGTGCGGGCGGCCGGGCGAGGAATCGCCGGCGTCCCGAAGCAGGTTCGGGCCGCGGCTACGGCGCGCTCACGATCTCCAGCCCCCGCAGCGCGGACAGGCTGGCCGGCAGGTCCGCCTCGCCGGCCGGATACCCGTTGAGCTGCAGCAGGTAGGCCACGACCCCCGCGTACTGCCTGGGCGTGAGGCTCCCCGGATCCCCTTCCGGCATCAGCGTCGCGATTGTGTCGAACAGGTCGGCGGCGCTCTGGCCGACCCAGGTCAGCCGGAACCGGCCGCCCGAGAACTCGCCGGGGTCGTGGCAGGCGGAGCACACGCGACGGAACGTCGCCTCTCCCCGCGACGCCTGCGCCTCGGTGAAGACGCCGTCGAGCACGGAGCCGCCGGACTGTGCGCCCGCGGGTACCGAAACCCATCCGGTGGAGATCAACCCGACCGCCAGCGCCGCCGCGGCGACCACAGACCGGCGTCCCGGATGCATCCGAGCGCCGCGCGCCGCCCTGTTACCACCGCTCCACTTCGTCATCTGGCCCTCCCGCACGCCGGACGCTGAACCACCGCATCATCGCCGATGCGGGCGGCCGGCGCAACAGGGGCAGGGACGAGCGCCGGTCGTTCCGGCACCGCCCCCCTGGTCTTGGCCTTCAAACTCCGAAAGCCGAGAGCGGCGCCGGAACTGCCACCAGCTTCGATGGCTACGGCGCCGGGAAGCGCGCGATCCGGTCCCCCTCGGCCACCTGCCCGACCCAGATCTCGTCGCCCACGTCGATGGCGGCGGTGCCGAGGATCAGCAGATCGTTGGCCGGATAGTTGACCACCTCCTCGGCGGTCAGGCTGTCGAGGTCGATGCGCGTGACGCGCGAGCTGACGCCGTCGCAGTCGCCCTCGCGGATGCACTCGCCGATGGAGGCGCGGGTCGGGCCGATGTGGCCGGCCGCGAGCAGCGTGTTTCCGGCGCCCCAGCGGACGTTGTCGATGTAGTGGTCGACCGGGATCGGATGCAGCTCGGGCGGGGTGCGGTTGCGCGACAGGCGGATGAGCGCCTGCGCCGCGTAGCCGCCGACGTAGTACCACTCGCCGTCGCGGGAGATCTCGATGCCGTTGGGCCCGATGTCCTCGCTGCCGGGAACGCGGGTCCAGCCGGCGCCGGACTGCCACTCCCAGATGTCGAGCGTCCGGGGGCTGGTGGCCGTGAAGCCGCCCTCGGGGAGCGCGACGACGGAGTTGAGCCCGATCCCCTCGGGCGCGACCGCGCAGCCGACCCAGGTGAGCGCCGGCTGCGATCCGGTCGCGTCCAGCTCGAACACCTCGATCGATTCGCGCGCGCCGTGGCCGACGACCAGCAGCGTGTGGCGGCCGGCGTCGCCGGGACGCAGGTACAACCCGTGCGGCCGGATGTTCGACGTCACGGGACCGGGGCAGTCGCCGTACGTCGCCTGGTCATGCCGCGCGTCGGCCGTGGCCGGGAAGATGGTGACGACGCTGTTGTCGCGGGTGTCGACGGCCTGAATCGGCCCGCTGTCCACCATGTTGGGGACGACGACCCAGGGCGTATCGGGCACCTGCGCGAAGTCCTCCGGGCTGACCGGGCCGCAGACGAACTGGACGTCGCCGTCGGGGGCGCACTCCTCCTGCGCTGTAACCGGGACCGAGGCGCCCGTGAGCAGCAAACCGACGAGGGCCGCGCCGAGAATCGTGACTCTGATCATTGGTCTCTTCCCTTTCCTGGTTTTCTCTTTCCTGAGCTTTCTATATCTCGTGTTTGACCGCGTGTTCGGTGCCGTGGTCACTCCGGAAGGGCGAAGACGAACAGGTTGTTGGTGGAGCTCGGCCTCAACTCCGGCGTCAGCTCCAGGAAGCGGCCGTAGCCGGTGCTGATCGCGACGTACTGCCGGCCGTCGACCGCGTAGGTGATCGGGAAGCCGGAGACCGGCGAGCCGAGGTTGATCTCCCACAGGATCTCCCCCGTGGTGTCGTCGAAGGCCCGGAAGCGCCCGTTCACGTCGCCGCCGAACACCAGCCCGCCCCCGGTGGCGGCCAGCGCCATGGTGGCGGCCCGCTGCTGGTAGTTCCAGGTCACCCGGCCGGTCTCGGCCGAGATGGCCTGCACGCTCCCCACGTCGTCGTAGCCCGGTGCGATCTCGGG
This sequence comes from Vicinamibacterales bacterium, assembly GCA_965204175.1. Classification (GTDB taxonomy): domain Bacteria; phylum Acidobacteriota; class Vicinamibacteria; order Vicinamibacterales; family UBA8438; genus WTFV01. The sequence goes on along the minus strand of OZ241978.1, from coordinate 6,169,030 downwards.
ACGCCAGGCGATGGCGTAGAGCCGGCGCGCCTCGTCCTGCTCGTCGGGCGCGGCCATGGCCATCATTCGCGAGCAGACGTTGCGCAGCGGCATGTACATCGTGTTGGTCCGCGGCGAGTAGGCGCCCGCCTCCCAGTCCTTGCCGCCGCTGGCGTGCGGGCAGGCCAGCACCGTCTGCCCCGCCGCGGTGAAGATGAGCTCGGCGTTCTCGGTCACCGCGCCGGTGGCCCCGTCGATGCCGCTGACCACGTTCTGGACGATGGTCGGCGTGGCCCACAGGAACTCGCCGGTCTCTCGGTCCAGCGTATAGACGATGCCGGTCTTGCCGGGTATGCCGGTCACCACCCGGCGCACCTCGCCCGCGTTCAGCCGCGGGTTGATCCAGCTCACCGCCGACGGGTCCGGCCGCACCGCGGTGTCGACCAGCAGGCGCTCGAACGGATGGTCGAGGTCCCAGTGGTCGTTCATGTGCTGGTAGTGCCAGACGATCTCGCCGGTATCGCCGTCCAGCGCGAGCGTCGAGTTGTGGTAGAGGTGCGTCAGGTCGGTGCCGCCGAGCATGTACTTCGGCGCCGGCGAGGTGACCGACGTGCCGACGTAGACCATGTTCAGCTCGGGATCGTAGCTCGGCACCATCCACGAGCCGACGTGCGTCCGCTCCTCGAACGGCACGTCGCCCCAGGTCTCGTCGCCCGGCTCGCCGGGGGCGGGAATCAGCCGCGTCCGCCACAGCTCCTCGCCGGTCGCCGCGTCGTGCGCGGTGATGACGCAGCCGTTCGGCCCGCCGCGCGGGTCGCAGCTCCGGCCCGAGTACACCTTGCCGCCGGCGACGATCGGCCCCGAGGTCTGGTTGGCCGGGTTCACCCGGTAGTCGAGGATCTCGGTGTCCCAGACCACCTCGCCCGTCTCCGCGTGCAGCGCGAAGATGTGGTCGTCCATGCTCGTGTCGATGATCAGCTCGTCGTGGATGGCGATGTTGCGGTTGGTGTCGATCAGCGTGCCGATCATGTAGTCGGCCAGGTCGTCGGGGCGGTCCCGCCGGTGCTCCCAGATCAGGTCGCCGGTCACCGCGTCGAGGGCCTGGATGACGTCGCGCGGATTGGGCATGAACAGCACGCCGTCGCGGACCAGCGGGGTGCCCTGCTGGCGGCCCGGGGTCAGCGCACGTGACCAGACCAGCCGCAGGTCGCCGACGTTGCCGCGATCGATCTGGTCGAGCGGACTGTAGCCCCAGCCGTCCAGCGTCCGGCGCCACATCAGCCACTCGTCGGGGCTCGGGTTCGCCAGCTCCGCATCGGTGACCGGGCGGATGCGATCGGCTTCCTGCGCGAAGGCCGCCGGGGCGGTCATCAGGGCCAGCACGGCGACGAGACCACCCACGATGAACACCGGTCGGAACCGGGACGATGACCAGCCGGATGCGAGCATGACGCCTCCTCTGTGCGTTTGTCTGCGTCTGGAGATTCTGGCCGATTATGTCACCGTCAGGAGCTTGCGCCGCAGAACCTAGCGAAGCGGAGTTCTGAGACGCAAGGTCGTGGAGCGGGGGGATGGGCCGAAACGCCGAGCCGGCGAGGGGTTTCGGGGCGCCAGCCGCCCGCAGGTGGGAACGGCGCGGCACCGAGAGTGGCGAGGCTTCCACGGGCTGCCAGGGCCTTGCGTTCGGTACGACCGAACGGGCCCCGACATGACCTGTAGACTGGAACGCTGTGACCTCCGCGGCCATCGCGGTTCCCGTGCTGGACGCCCCTCGCGACGCGCCGCGTCCGGTCGTAGCGCCCGGGCACCGCTTCCTGCTCGGTTGGACGGCGGCCTGGCTCGCTGTGGGCGTAGCGGTCGCGGCCGGGATCTCGTTCGGGGCCGGCGTCGACTTCTCTCCCGTCCTGCGGCTGAGCATCCTGTCCGCCGTGGTCGTGGGATACAGCGCGTACACGTCGGCCCGCATCGTATCGCCCCTGCTGGCCGGGCTTCCCGGTGGGTTGCGCCTGACGCTCGGTTCGCTGATCGTGGTGGCGGGCGCCGTTTTCGGCTCGATCGCCGTGTTCCTGAGCGATCCGTTCTTCACGCTCGCCCAGTTCCGTACGGTGTTGCTGATCCTCGCGCTCAACGCCCTGCTCGCCGCTGGGGTCGCGGCGGCGCTCGGCACCTACGATCGCATGCGCCGCCAGATCGAGGCGTCCTACCGCGTCCTTCGGGAACGGGACGCGCTGGAGCGCGAGATGAACGTCGCTCGCGAGGTGCAGCGCGAGCTGCTCCCGCACGCGGCGCCTCGCCTCGAGGGACTCGAGCTGGCCGGGGTCTGCCGGCCGGCAATCGCCGTCGGCGGCGACTACTACGACTATCTGCAGCATGCCGATGGCCGCCCGGGTCTCGTCATCGCGGACATCTCGGGCAAGGGCGTCCCGGCCGCGCTCCTGATGGCGAGCCTGCAGGCCTCGGTGCGCAGCCTGTTTCACACAGCGGCAGATCCGGGGCAACTCCACGCGCGGCTGAATGACGCGCTGTGCCGCTCCTCGTCGATGGCGCGCTACGCGACGGCGTTCGTCGCCGACTTCGATCCGGCGACGCGCCGGCTGACCTACAGCAACGCCGGACACCTCCCGCCCCTTGTAATCCGGGGCGATCGGACCCTGCGGTGCGAAGAGGGCGGCATGCCGATCGGTTTGTTCGAGGGGGTGTCGTACAAGACGGGCGCGCTGACCCTGGCCCCCGGCGACGTGCTGGCGCTGTTCACCGACGGCGTGACCGAGGCCCCCGCACCCGACGGCGAGGAGTTCGGGGCGGAGAGGCTGGCCGACCTGCTGCGGGCCCACGTGGACCGCCCGCTCGACGCCGCCCTGCAGGCCGTGCTCGATGCCCTGTCCGACTGGAGCGGTCCGGTTGCCCCCCACGACGATGTCACGCTCGTCCTGGCGAGGGTGAAGGGCGGATCGCCGCAGGGAGGAGCAAGATGATTCGCATGGCATCGACCGCGTTGACTCTGGCCGTGGCGCTCGCGGGAGCGCCGGCAGCACTCGAGGCGCAGTCGCTGCAGGTCGGCGGTACGGTGACGATCCCGAACGGCGAGGTGCGCGAAGGCGACTCGTACGTTGCGGGAGAAGCGATTCGGGTCGACGGAAGGCTCGACGGCGACCTGGTCGCGGCGGCGAACCGGGTCGTGGTCGGCGGCCGGGTCGACGGGGATCTGTTCGCAGCCGGCGCCACGGTCGATCTGCGGGGATCCATCGGGGACTCCACGCGGGCCGTCGCGCGTACGGTGACCGTGGACACCACGATCGACGGCGATCTCCTCGGGCTGGCGGACATGTTGATCGTGACCGCGGACGGGCGGATCACCGGCGGCATCATGGCCGCCGCCGGCCGCGTGGAGATCGCGGGCACGGTCGAGGACGGCGCTCGGGTGGCGGCGGGGGAGATGCTCGTCACCGGCACCGTGCATGGCGACGCCAGCATCATTGCGGATCGCCTGGAGCTGGCGCCCGGCGCCCGCCTGACCGGAGACCTGCAGTACCGGGCGCGGACACCGCTGAGCCCCGAGGAGGCGGCCCGGGTGGAGGGCGCCGTGCGCTACGACCCGCCGGTCGAAGAGTCCGAGGAAGGTAGCGCGGCGTGGGGCGTCGTGCTCTGGCTCTGGCAGACGCTGGCGGCGCTGCTCACCGGCATGGTCGTCCTCGCGCTGTTCCGGCGCGTCGTACAGGGGCTGGCCGCGTCCATGGCCGAGGAGACCACGCTCAGCGCACTGCTCGGATTCTCCGCTTTCCTGCTGGTTCCGGTGGCCGCGGGAATCGCGATGGTGACGCTCGTGGGTCTGCCGATCGGCTTTGCCGCCGCCCTGCTGTTCGGCCTCGCCCTGTATGCGGCCAAGCTTCCGCTTGCGGTCTGCATCGGCGATCGGCTGCTCGGCCTGGCCGGTCGCCCGAGCGCCTCGCCCTACGCGGCGATGGCGCTCGGCATCCTGCTGCTCTACCTTCTTTTCGCCCTACCCTACGTCGGTTGGCTGTTCTGGCTCGCCGCCACGTGGCTGGGCCTCGGCGCCATGGTCGTCTCCGGCGGCAAGTACCTGGACCTCCGCGCCAGTGCGCCGTAGGCCACTACTCCGGAAGCGCAAAGACGAACAGGTTGTTGCCGCTGCTCGGGCGCAGCTCCGGCGTCAGGTCCAGGAAGCGGCCCGTCCCGACGCTGATCGCCACGTACTGCCGGCCGTCGACCGCGAAGGTGATCGGGAAGCCCGAGACCGGCGTGCCGAGGTTGATCTCCCAGAGGATCTCCCCCGTGGTGTCGTCGAAGGCGCGGAAGCGGCCGTTGACGTCGCCGCCGAACACCAGCCCGCCGCCGGTGGCGGCCAGCGCCATCGTGGCGGCCCGCTGCTGGTAGTTCCAGACCGTCTCGCCGGTCTCGGCAGAGATCGCGTGCACGCTGCCCACGTCGTCGTAACCCGGCGCAAGCTCCGACCGCCACGCGATGGCGTAGAGCCGGTTGGTGCGGTTGTCCGGATCCTCGGCCATCATCCGCGCGCAGACGTTGCGCAGCGGCATGTACATCGTGTTCGTCCGCGGCGAGTAGGCGCCGGCCTCCCAGTCCTTGCCGCCGCTGGCGTGCGGGCAGGCCAGCACCTGCTGGCCGCTGGCGGTGAAGATGAGCTCGGCGTTCTCGGTCACCTGCCCCGTGGCGCCGTCGATGCCGCTGACCACGTTCTGGGTGATCGTGGGCGTGGCCCACAGGAACTCGCCGGTCTCGCGGTCGAGCGTGTAGACGATGCCCGTCTTGCCGGGGATGCCGGTCAGCACGCGCCGCTCCTCGCCCGGCTCGATGCGCGGGTTGATCCAGCTCACCGCCGCCGCGTTCGGGCGGACCGGCGTGTCGACCAGGAGCCGCTCGAACGGATGATCCAGGTCCCAGTGGTCGTTCATGTGCTGGTAGTGCCACACGATCTCGCCCGTGTCGCCGTGCAGGGCGAGCGTCGAGTTGTGGTACAGGTGCGTCAGGTCGGCCCCGCCCAGCATGAACTTCGGCGCGGGAGAGGTGACCGACGTGCCGACGTAGACCAGGTTCAGCTCGGGGTCGACGCTCGGCACCATCCAGGATCCGACGTGGCCGCGCTCCTCGAACGGGACGTCGCCCCAGGTCTCGTCGCCCGGCTCGCCGGGGGCGGGGATGAGACGCGTCCGCCACAGCTCCTCGCCGGTCGCCGCGTCGTGCGCGGTGATGACGCAGCCGTGCGGACCGCCGCGCGGGTCGCAGCTCCGGCCGGAGTACACCTTGCCGTTGGCCACGATCGGGCCCGAGGTCTGGTTGGCCGGGTTCACCGTGTAGTCGAGGATCTCGGTGTCCCACACCACCTCGCCCGTCTCGGCGTCGAGGGCGACGAGGTGGTCGTCCATGCTGGTATGGAAGATCAGCTCGCCGTGGATGGCGATGTTGCGGTTGGTGTCGATCAGGCTGCCGATCATGTAGTCGCCCAGGTCGTCCGGGCGGTCGCGGCGGTACTCCCAGATGAGGTCGCCGGTCACCGCGTCGATGGCCTGGATCGTGTCCTGCGGGTTCGGCATGAACATCACGCCGCCGCGGACCAGCGGCGTCCCCTGCTGGCGGCCGTCGGTCGCCAGGGCGCGGCTCCAGACCAGCCGGAGGCTCCCCACGTTGTCGCGGTCGATCTGATCGAGCGGGCTGTAGCCCCAGCCGTTCAGCGTGCGGCGCCACATCAGCCACTCGTCGGGGCTCGGGTCCAGCAACTCCGCGTCGGTGACGGGCCGGATGCGGTCCGGCTCCTGGGCTCGGACCGGGGCCGCGGTGATGGCCGCGAGGGCCGCGATGATGACGCCGCACAGGATGCACGCCGAGAGGAACCGGAACGACGACCAGCGGGATGCGAGCATGACGCCCTCCTCCGGGTTCGAGTTCTGGCCGATTATGTCACCGGGCGGAAGGCTGGGAGCGTGCAACCGCGAAAGAAGGCTCCTGTCGTTCCGCTCATGCAGGATGCGATGCCCGGGGCCGGAAAATGCCGAGTCCCTCGGAGCGTGCTTGATGTTTTGACGTCAAACGTGTAGACATCCATGCTGCGGGGTAGACCATGCGGACGACACTGACGCTTGACGACGATCTGGCGGCGCTGCTCAAGCAGCGGGCCGCCACCCTCGGCGTGTCGTTCAAGGAGATGGTGAACCAGGCACTGCGCGCGGGGCTTTCGAGAGAGATGGCCCCGCAGGACGTCGAGGCGCCGAAGACGATTCCCCATTCCTTCGGCTTCCGGGCGGGCGTCGATCTCGACAAGCTGAATCAACTCGCGGACGAGTTGGAAGCCGAGGCTGCCGCGGAATCTCTCAAGCGGACGAGATGATCCTGCCGGACGTCAACGTGCTCGTGCACGCGCACAACAGCGACTCCGCCGTACATGAGCGGGCCAGACAGTGGTGGGATCAGTGTCTCGCCGGAACCGAGGGTGTCGGTCTCGCCTGGATCGTGATCCTCGGATTCGTTCGTATCACGACTCATCCACGGGTGCTCCTCCGGCCGCTGCCGGTCGCCGAGGTCCTCGACCGCGTCGAGAGCTGGTTGCGGCTGCCGCACGTGCACGTTCCGCAGCCGTCGAGCCGGCACTTCAGCGGGCTGAGGACCCATCTGGAGGCAATCGGCACGGCCGGCAACATGACCACGGATGCTCATCTGGCGACGCTCGCCATGCAGAGAGGCTACGTCCTCTACACGACGGACGCGGACTTCCTGCGCTTCCGGGGTCTGCGCTGGGTCAACCCGTGCCGCTGATGCCCGCAGTCGAGGAGCCGCGCGCCCAGCGCCCGGCCCGCCTCCCGCCGCTCGGCCTCACCTCGCGGCGTTTCGTGAGCCGTCGATGGGGTCGCTTCGCTCGACCCGGCGACGGTCCAAATCCTACACCGGCCCGTTGCCCGGCCGAGCGAGCCGACCCTCTAGGCTGGCCGATACGACAGCAGGAAGCTGCGAACGTGGCGCACCGCCAGCGGAATCTTCTCCGGGGTGTCTTTCCAGGGGTACATGCTCAACTGTCCGTTTGGCGCCAGCATCGCGCTCTCGATCGCGGCATCGTACGAATGTCCCGGGGTATCGTCCGGCAGGACGAGAACCGGCGTCTGACACTGCCTCACGAAGTCCCGCGTCACCGTGAACACGAAGTCAGGGTCGGTGCGGAACAGTCGGTTCAGGAATTGGTCGGCCATTTGCGTCGTGATGTCGGGGTCCCGCTCGACCACTTCTGCACCCCACGAGTTGCTCTGACTCTCATACATGGCGTTCGGCAACTCCGGGCGGAACCCGACCGGCTGCGCCGGCACGGCCGCGACCACGCGATCCGGCGCCCGCTTGATGAGGTTCCAGATGAAGGGTCCCGCAATGCAGAAACCGAGCACCATGAACCTGTCGATCCCCAGGTGATCCATCAGGCCGAGATGGTCGTCGGTGTAGGCATCCCACGGCCGGTCGACCTCGAGCGGGCCGGTGGACTGCCCGGCTGCGTGGCGCAAGTCCGCGTAGATACAGCGGAACTCTCCGCTGAACGCCTCGATCGTGTTGAAGGGATTGCGGCGCCGGATGCCCTCGATCGTCGAGCCGTTCAGCCCCCCGCCCGAGATGAGCAACAGCGGGAAGCCCGACCCTGTCTCCTCATAGCGGATGCGGACATTCCCCCTTTCGTAGAAGCGTCCGCCATCGTCATTGCCGCCCTGCCGCGCGAACAGCGCCCCCGGCGTAGCGGCCATTGCCGCCGCGGCGGCGCCAGTCTTCAGCAGCTTGCGTCTGATCGGGTCCACCATACCTCCTCCTCTCGGCCGTGTTTCGCCTCGCTGACACGGCGATCGTCATCGGGGACCAGTGTAGCCCATAATGCGGTCCCATCCTCGGATGACGAACCACCCCGTCGAGCGGTGCGTCAACCCGCCCCGCGGGTTTTCACTCCGTTCCAGCCTTCCAGGTGACCCCCCGCCGGCCGCGGGCGGTCGGGGCAGTTGTGGCCGCAAGCCGGCTCGCCGCCCGAAGACGGCCGCAAGCTGCCCTGACATCAAAACCAAACGACTCGGCGACAAATCCGCGTAGGACGGTCGTGTTGTCGTATTCGCTCACTTTTCGCCCACGATCATTGTCGCTTCAAACTGCGCGCCCGCCGTTGCCGGTAGATATGAGCGCCACCATTGCCACTCCGAAATCAATCGTCAGTCGTCGCAAGTTTCGCCTCCTCGATTTTCCTCCCCGCACGTCTCAGAAGTAGCGCAGCCAGGCGAGGTCTCTGCGTGTCCGCTTCCAGCGGGCGAATCCACGGGTCGGAAAATAGAGCGGTACCGAGAGCGCGGCGGCCAGGAGCCATAGAACTCCCAGGTTCGGCACACTCAGGTACTCGCCCTGATTCGGCCCGTACAGAGCGTAGGCGACGAGGTAGCCCGCCTTCAGCACGTACAGATGGAGGACGTAGAAGAACATCGGGGCCGCCCCGAAGGTCGCGATCGCCGCGGTGATTCGCCGGTCCCCGGTCGCGTCGAACAGCGCCAGCAGCACCGCCCCGGCCCCCAGCGTCGCCAGCAGGAACAGCAGCGACGGCGGGTACTTGGTGAGGGACAGGAAGCTCATCAGCGTCGTCAGCGCGTCCGGGGCCACGAACCAGGGAGCGTCCCCGTAGACGTTCAACCAGCGGATCGCCGCGAAGCCGGCGAGCAGGGCGGCGCCCAGCGTCAGCAGACGGCGGACCGTCGTTCCCTCCGCGCGGATGCGTGCGAACCACGGCCCCATCGCGTAGCCGAGGGCGATGACCCCGATCCACGGCAGGACGGGATAGCTCGTCCGCGCCGTGACGCCGGCGCCGAGTTCGATGATGTCGCGCTGGTGCAGGACGGCCCAGGGAACGAAGAACGGGGACTCGCCGGTGAGGACGACGCCGTCGAGCAGGTTGTGCCCCGCGATCAGCAGCAGCCCCACCGCGAGCTGCCAGCCCCGGCCCAGGTGCAGCAGCCCCGCGAGCGCGATCATGCAGATGCCGATGCACCAGATCACCTGCAGGAAGAACCTCGAGGGAGGAAACTCCGCCGTCCAGGCGAACCCGACGACGGTGAGCTCGAGCAGCACGAGGAACGCGCCGCGCTCGAGCAGGAACATGGACGTCTCCCGCCGCGTGTGGGTCGCACCGTGGAACCAGGCGCCGAGCCCGGTCAGGACGATGAAGACCGGCGCGCAGATGTGGCTCAGCGAACGGGTGAAGAACAGCCCGGGTGTCGTCGTCGTGACGTCCACCGGATCGCCGACCTGCGAGTGCAGATAGACCGTCTCGCGCACGTGGTCCACCAGCATGAGGAGCATGACGAGCCCTCGAAGGGCGTCGATGCTCGCGACTCGCCGGCCGGTCATGGAGTCATTCTCACATCATCGGGCCGCCGAGCGAGATCGCGGCGGCGGCTCGATCGTTCCATCGCGTGCCTACTCTCGCAGACGCACGTTCGTTTCATGACCTGAACGAACATCGCGTCGGCTTCGCCGGGCGAACGACGGCCACCCCGCCCTTGACTGCGCCGGGCGCTTCTGGTCTAGTCGATTCATGGTGTCATGGAAGCCGGCGGCAGCGGTCACGGCGGCGCTGCTGATGCTGGTGGCGCTCGTTGCGACGAGCACCACCAGCCACGGGCACGGTCCCGACACCCAGCCCGCCGGCCACACCGACTGCACTGCCTGCCATTTCCGGCATCTGTCGGTGGTTCAAGCCGATACGGTTCCCGCGCCGTCCGCGCCGGACCTCGTCGCGCACGACGTCCCGACCGCTCACCCGCAAGGCGAACTGGGCGCGGTCGTCGACAGGCAGTCCACGCGTGGCCCACCCGCCTAGTCCTCATCCCGTTCGTTCACGACGCAAACGCACCGAACAACGCGCCGTCTCCAGCGGCGGCGCCGTTCACACTGATCGACGCCTGGCCGTCGTTCGAGCGGACGCCGACCGACAACGTCTGGCGGGGCGGCCGGAACGACTGACGGAGGCTTTGTCGTTTCGTCACCCGTCCCGGGCGGCCGCGGGCTGCCCGTCGGAATCAAGTGATGACCGGGAGGGGGCAGGATGACCGGAAGAACGCCAGCAGGGACTATCGTCAGGCAGTTCGTTCTTTGTTGGGTTCTGCCTCTCAGCCTGGCCGCGTGCGGGCCCGGCGTGCCCGACGATCCGGGAACTGTCGAAGGCGAGGCGCTCGAAACGCCCTATGCGGAGACCTTCAGCGTCGTCGAACGGAACGGTTATCGCATCGTCGACATCGAAGCCTCCGTCGTCACCTGGGCGGAGCGGCGGGCGGACCGCCGCAACGCGCCCGTCTCGTGCTGGTCCCGAAGGGCCTGGAGCCGCCGACCCTGACGGGAGATCTGGCGGGCGCCACGTTGATCCGCACCCCCGTCCAGCGGATCGCCGTCAACGATCAACCCCATGAGGCCATGCTGCGCGCACTCGGGGTCGAGGACCGGATCGTCGCCGTCGGCGGGCACAACAGCTACGACGACGACCTGCGGCGCAAGGCCCGGTCGGGCCGAATCCAGCAGATCGGCTATGGCTGGCACATGCCGCCGACGCTCGATGCGCTGGTGGCGGCGCAGCCGGAGGTGCTGGTCGCGCGCATGGCCGACCTCACGCACACCCAGCATATGGAGCGCGTCGAGTCGCTCGGCATTCCGTTCGTGCCGACCTTCATCGATGCGGAGCCGCACTACATGGGCCGTGTCGCCTGGGTGCTGCTGATGGGCCTGCTGACCGGAAAGGAGGCGGAAGCCGATGCCTTCGTGCGGATGGTCGCGGAGGAGATCGACCGCCTGAAGGCTCTCGCCGCGGAACAGCCGCGGCGGTCGGTTCTCTGGGCCTGGTACAAGAGCGCGGGCAATCGCTGGGCCGTCACGCAGCGCAACGCCATTGCGGCTCTCATTCGCGACGCCAACGCCGAGCTCGTGCTCGGCGCCGACGACGATCCGGAGCTCGACACCTTTTCCGAGCTGTCCACGGAACGGCTCCTGCGGGACGCAACGGGCGCCGATTGCTGGATGATCCGCGATCCGTTGTCCGCGGTGTTCGACGATCGGGCCGTGCTGTCGCGCTTCCAGGCCTATCGGGACGGTTGCGTCTTCTGGGAGCAGGGCAAGCGCCATCCCGACGCGGACACGTGGGAGCTGTGGGAGATGGGGGCCATCCGGCCGGACTGGCAGTTGGCGGACATCATGAAGATGCTGCATCCGCAACTGCGCGACGAGGAGTGGCGCTACCTCGCACCGGAAACGTGGGAGGCGGACCATGTGGGCGCGGGTCTGCACTAGCGGCGCCGTCCTCCTCGCCACGCTCGCCGCGCTCTGCCTGCTGACGCTGACCTACGGGCAGATCGCGCTGCCCCTGGCCGACACGGTCGGCGCGTTGACGGGAACGCAGTCGAGCGACCTCGCCCGCCAGATCGTGCTCGATATTCGCCTGCCGCGGGTCGCCGCCGCGATCATCGCGGGCGGTGCGCTCGGCATGGCGGGCGTGCTGATGCAGGCCCTCTTCCGGAACCCGGTGGCCGACGCGTGGTCCCTCGGCCTGCTCGCGGGCGGCCAGCTCGGGGTCGCGCTCATCGTGACCGCGGCGGCCTTCGCCGGTCCCGCGGCCGTGTCCTTCCTCACCTTCTTCGAGGGCCCCAGCATCACGCTCGCGGCCGCCGCCAGCGTCGCCATCGCGGCGCTCGTCATGCTTGCGCTCGGCCGCCGCGTCGGCGCCATCACGCTGCTCGTCATCGGCCTCATGCTCGGGTTCACCGCGCAAGGCCTCACCAGCGTTCTGCTGCATTTCGCCGCCCGCGCCGGCGGCCGGATCTATGGCGGATGGCAGGATGCGAGCTTCGCCGGCGTCGCCCCCGCGGCGCTGCCGTGGCTGCTGCTGCCGATCCTCGTCGGCGCCTGCGCCGCCGTGGCGACGGCCAAGCCGCTCAGCTCGCTGCTTCTCGGCGAGACCTACGCCCGCAGCCTCGGCGTCAGGGTAACGACCTTGAGACACGCCGTGCTTGCGGCAACCGTGCTGCTGGTGGCGCCCGTCGTGGCCTTCTGCGGCCCGGTGAGCTTCGTCGGCCTCATCGCACCCCACTTCGCCCGGGCGCTGGCCGGAACGGCGCGGATCCTGCCGCTGCTTCCGCTCGCCGCCCTCGGCGGCGCACTGCTGGCCGTTGCCGGAGACGCCATCGTCCATGCGCGGTGGGAGCAGCACTTCCTGCACCTGAACGCAGTCCTCGCCATCGTCGGCGCGCCGGCCGTGATTCTCATCCTGGTCTTCTCGCCGGCCGTGAGGCAGTGGCGCTGATGCTGGATCTGCAATCCCTCGCCGTGGGCTATCGCAACACGCGGGGAGCAATCCTGTCGGGCATCGACCTGTCGGCCGCTCCCGGCGACTTCATCTGCATCCTCGGCCGCAACGCGGCCGGCAAATCGACCCTCATGCGGACGATCGCGGGGCTGCAAACGTCGCTCGGCGGAATGGTGTTGCTTGACGGCGAGGACATCGCGTCCATGCGTCCGGCGACGCGCGCGCGCCGGATCAGAACGTCCGAATCCGCGTAGCTGCGTGTCTCCTGCCGGCGCGGTCCCGGAGATCTGCCCGACGGGGGGAACACGGGGTCGTCAGCCTCCGAGGTAGCCAAGCTCCAATGCCTCTTCGCCGTCGGCGGCTTCGGCCACGATGGCCATGTCGCCGGTAAGGTCGAGGAGGGCTCGAAGTCCCCGCCGCACGAGCGTCTGATCCTCTATCAACGCAAGGCGAATCACTACGATCCTCCTTGCGCCGGCACGTGCGCACGTACTTCGAAGCCGCGCCCCGGAACGGGGTTGAACTCCACGTGACCGCCGCGCTCCTCGATTCGTTCGCGCATGCCGGTCAAGCCGTGTCCGGGTTTCCAGTCGACGGCGCCGACACCGTCGTCCCGCGCGTGCAACGTGATCCCGTCTCCGTCCTGTCCGAATTCGATCCACAGGTGCCGCGCCCCGGCGTGGCGCGTTGCGTTCGTCAGGATCTCCTGTACGCAGCGGAGCCAGGCGTTGGCGTGGGCGGGGTCGTCGAGATAGAACGGTTCGGGCATCCTGAGATGCACGCGCGGTACTGCGCTGGTTACCGCCAGCGGGAGCAGAACGGCCGAGAGATCGATGCGGCCCGTCTGGCGAAGCTGGCCGACAACGTCCCGAATATCGCTCAGCAACAGCTTGGTGATCGCGTGGGCTTCGCGGACATGCTCGGCCGCGCGGCCGTTCACACGACGCGAGGCGACATCGAGCTGGAGGCTCAAGGCCGTCAGATGATGCCCGAGAGAATCGTGGAGGTCGCGCGAAATACGGAGCCGCTCGCCAACCCTGCTGTTCTCCGCCAGTAGTTCCTGCGCGATCTGCAGACGGTTCGCGTGCCGTGGGCTCCGGCCGTCGTCTATTCAACGCTTGGCACGCTGGTGTTGGTTTCGCTGTACGACCTCGCGCGCTTTGCGTTTCCGGCACGGTGGTTCGAGACGCTCTGGCTCTACGAGCATCTCGTCAAGATGATCGGCGCGCACGGCTCCGTGGTCACGGCGTTCTCGGGGACCGTGCTATGGGCCTGGCAGCCGTACAGTCAGCTCGTTCCGTCGATGCTCTGGGTGGCTGCCATGATCGGATATGTCGTTCGACACACTGACAGAGGCGGCGAACGCTGACGCCTACTCCACGGTCGGTGGCGCAGACGAGAGGCGCGGGAAGAAACGGCCCGTCCGCGCCATGTAATGCTCGTAGTCGTCGCCGAAGCGCTCGACGAGCTTCGCCTCCTCGGTGGCGGTTCGGCTCACCAGGAGGGCCAGGGCGGCGAAGCCCGTCAGCGCAATGAACCAGTTCGCCGTCGTGAGGGCGTTGGCAACGAACGCCAGGGCAGTAGTGACGTAGAACGGGTGGCGGACGTGGCGATACGGACCGCTCGTGACCAGCGTGTGCTCGCGTCTGGTGACTACGGTGTCGGTGATGTTCCGGCCGAGGCTGCGGAACGTCCAGATGCCGAGCGCCACCGTGGGCAGGCCGACCGCCACGCCGGCCCAGCGCAGGGCGGCGGGCAGCGGCACGGAGGACCACGCCATCCAGGCCGGGTTGAGGACGAAGGCCAGCAGCCCGCCCATCGCCGCCAGCCCGCAGGGGCGCAGCGTGATGAGGATGAACAGTCCTTCCTGTCGACGGTCGAGCTTCTCGCCGCTGGCCTGCGACCGGATGCGGTGGTAGAGGGCGACCGGCAGGAAGGCCGCCATCCCCAGGGCGAGGATCAGCCGGAAGGTCTGGTCGTCGGCCATCGTTGTGCGCATCCGTCGGACGCGGGCTTCCGATTCGCGCGCCCGCGCCCGCAGGCTTCCAGCATAATCCGATGCAGAACTGGCAAAACGCGCGGTCCTGCGATGGATGAGATCACGAGATTGGGAGCGGTGGAGCTGGCGCGGCAAATCCGTATCGGGGACACGAGCCCGCTGGAGGTCGTCGATGCGCACATCGCGCGGATCGAGGAGGTCGAGCCGCACATCAACGCGCTGATCACCACGACGTTCGATGCGGCCCGGCGCACGGCGCGGCGACTGACCGACGCCGGCGTTCCCCCCGATCCGCCACCCCTTTACGGCGTCCCCATGACGGTCAAGGACGCGCTCGCCGTGGCGGGCGTCCGTTTCACCGCGGGCTCGGACCGGCTGCGCGAGCACGTTGCGGAACGGGACGCCGAAGCGGTCCGGCGCATGAAGAAGGCCGGGGCTATCGTGCTGGGCAAGTCGAGCTGCTCGGACATGAGCGGCTCTATGGAGACGGACAACCCCATCATCGGGCGAACGCGGAATCCGTGGTGTCTCAAGCGTTCCGCGGGAGGCAGCTCCGGCGGAGAAGGGGCCCTCATTGCGGCGGGCGGCTCGCCGTTGGGGCTGGGAGCGGACATCGCGGGCAGCATCCGGATTCCGTCCGCGTTCTGCGGGGTGGTCGGGCTGAAGCCGACCGCGGGACGCGTCTCGACGGACGGGCACGTGCCCAGGGCGCCGGCGGCCATCGCCGGTTGGAACACGGTGGGGCCGCTGGCGCGCCGGGTGGAGGACCTTCGCCTCGCGCTCGGCGTCCTGTCCGAGCGGCCGGCGCCGGGCGAGACGACGACCTCGTTGGCGGGCCGCCCTGTGCTCGTACCGCGGCTGGTCGTCTGTCCCCCGGTCGGCCGCGCGGTCGCCAATGCCGTGACCGCCGCGGCGGGGGTGCTCGATGCGGCGGGAATGTCGGTCCGGCGGCGTGTGGCACTGCCCCTGACGCGAACGCTGTTCGAGACCATTGCCAATTTGCATCTCCATTGGCTGCCGAGCCACCGTCGTGCCCTCGGCGGCGACCGATCCATCTCCGCGTGGCCTGCGCTCCGCAACCGGCAGGACGGCGACGTGCGGGTCAGCGCCGCGTGCCTGGCGCCGATCGCCTTCCTCTCTGCCTTCGGACCGCTCGTGCGCGTCCTCGGGTTCGGGCGCGCGGGACTGCTCGACACGCTACGGGCCCGGTTCCTCGATGCCATGCGCGACGGCGCAGTGCTCCTCCTGCCGGTGTTCGCGACGCCGGCGAGGCGCCACGGATTCTCCTGGGGGCCGTACGGCAGCCTGGGACTCACGGTGATCGTCAACGCCCTGGGCTTCCCGGCCGTCGCCGTGCCACTGGGTCTGTCGGGTGACGGCCTGCCGCTGTCGGTGCAGATCGTTGCGAGACCCGGCGAGGACGAAGTCGCGCTCGACGTCGCGGCCGTGCTGGAACGCGAGTTCGGCGGCTGGCGGCTGGCGATGTCGGGGTGAGTCATCGAGCCCGGCCGCCGGACCGGAGTAAGCGCACGTCTGCGGACCCCTGCGGAAAGCCGTTCGGCATCAGGGCAGCGCGAAGACCCGTTCTCGGGGCCGCAGCGCTCGACGGTGCCGACGCTGCGGAAGATCGCCGGCAAGGTCGCCGACCCGAACCGGGCGCGGCTGTCTCCGAGCGAACGCAAGGCGCGGGCGGCGACGCTGGAGCGGCACGCGGCGGAGCTGCTCGCAAGCCGGGACACCGGCGCGGCCGTCCACCCGCCCGCCGTCGTGCCCCTGCTCGACGACCTGTCCGCCTTCGACCCGGGTCTGCGGTGGTAGCGATCGCCGCAGCCGTGCGTACGCCTCGACAGCTTCCCGCCGAGCCGAGACGGCAACCCGTTCCTCACCGGCAACACCACGCGCGGCAATGACGCCGGTGTGTGGAACGACCACAAGACCGACGACACCTGTACACTCGGCCGACACCCGGCGACTGACGGACCTGGACGAAGCAGACGCGACAGCCCTGCCGCCAACCGGGGCGGGCGGCTAGAATCGAGCAGATGGCATCTCCGACGCGGGAAGCACTCGAGCAGGAGTGGCAGCAGTTGAGCCGCTACCATATCGATTTACGGCCGGCCGTGCTCGGCCCGCCGGAAGCGTTCTCGGACGCCCTCGCGCCACTGAACCCCGACCTGCGGTACTGGCCACGAGTGGACCCCAGTCGGATGCGGGAGAAGAGCCGCGCGGTCGCGTTGCGGATCGGACTCAGCTTCGCCGGCGCACGGCGCCAGCCGACCACCGAGGAATTCTACGCCGCAGTGCACGCCAAGGCGCCCACCGAGGCGCAACGATGCCTGGTTTACGCCTGGGTGCTGCAGGCGACCGAGATGGATCTGATCCACGCCTGGGTCGAACAGGCCTACAGTTGGCGGCAACTGGTGCGAGCACTGCACCACGCCGAGTTCGACGTCTACAGCCAGATCCGGATCATCAACGATTTCGCCAGCCGGGGCGAGTGCAACGGCGTTCGCCTGTGGGACACACCATGAGCGACCAATCGCGGGAGCTGACGCTCACCGAACCGGCAAGCTCGCTGTGGCGAGCCATCCGGGGCCCGCTGGCGGCGTTGCGACAACGGTACGAGGAGAAACCCGAACGCTGGCAGATGGGAGGCGGTTCGGTGCTGGCGGCGCAGTGGAAGCACCGCCGGAGCACCGACATCGACCTGATTACGTCTGCCGGGTGGCACCTTGCCGGACTGAGAAAGGCAGGCAACAACGGCTTCTCGCCGACCTGGAGGCGCCTCCGCCGCCAACGCGGCCTCCGTCGAAACGGTCGGGTCCGCTAGGACCTGGGCAGCGGATGGGGCGTCAACTGACGGCGACGAGCCGCTCCCGCGCCTTGTCCAGCACCCGGATGAGCCCGACCGGGCTGTAATCGGTCTGCTCAACCGCGGAGGTTCATGTGTCGCCGAGTCGGCTCGGTGCCTTCGTGGAAGTGTCCGTGAAGGTTGATCGCGCCCACCGGTATCTGGCGCAGCGGGTAGTGACTCAGGGCCATCGGTTGACTACCATGTCGTGGGCGCTTCGGAACAGTTCCGGCTGTATTCGGACGATGCCAGCGACATCGCCCGCTGGAAGCGAGTCGATGCGTCTGCCGAGACTCGTGGACCTGTCTCTGCCGGGCGTGGCATTGCTGTCGGCCGGGCTGTGCGCCGCGCTCGTCTTGGGCACGGAGTCGGAGACCGTACGAGTCAGCCGGAGCGGGCACGGGGCGTACGAAGCGAGCCTCGCGGCGCATCCTCGCGGTTTCGCGGTGGCGTGGCACGACACCCGCCATGGGTTGTCGGAGATCCATGCACGGCTGCTCGACGGAAGTGGCCGGCCGATCTCCGAGGAGTACCGCCTGACGGCGAGCGCGGGCCGTTCGTACGAGCCGAGCATCGACGTTCCCGATCCGGATGTTGCCGACGACCTCGTCGTCGCCTGGTACGAGGTGGCGGACGACTCCTCGTCGCGCGCGCGAGTTGGCGCGTGGACCGCCGCCGGTGCGCGGCGCTGGACGAGAACGCTGTCCGATCCCCGAAGGCGTGGGCGGGCGGCGGCGGTTGCCGTGGTCGGCGATCGGATCCAGTGTGTCTGGATCGAGGAGACGCCCCGCCTGCCGGGCAGCGGCGGCGCCGGGAGGAACGCGACGGGCAACCGGGCGGCGGATGCCGAACGGGAGTTCTCGACGATCGTTCGGGCGCAACAGCTCGGTCTGGACGGCGAGCCGCTGGGCGCGGCGCGCCACGTCGCCGCCGCGAGCCGCACCACGTGGAACCTGAATCTCAGCGTGGATGACGAGGGCGTCCCCTGGGTCGTTTTCGATGCGCAGTTGGAGACGCGCGCCCACGAGCTCTTCCTGGCACGCATCGGCCGGGACCCGGCGGCGGTGGAACGGCTGAGCTTCGACGACGGTGCATCCTCCATCTATCCCGATCTCGTTTTCGGGGCCGGGCGGGCCGCCGTTACCTGGTGGGACACGCGCGATGGCAACGCGGAGGTCTATCTGGCGGTCGTCGACGAGCAGGAACTGCCGAAGGGAATAGAAAGCGCGGCGTCGCGTGTAACCGACACGGCGGGCGAGTCAATCGGCGCCTACGTCGCCTGGAACGGCAGGCGGTTCGGGCTGGCGTGGTCCGACGAGGTCGAGCCCGGCCGGCCCCACGACGTCTTCTTCCAGCGGTTCGCTGCGAACGGCATTCCGGACGGCGGCCCGCGCCGGCTGACCGACAACCCGACGGCGTCTCTCATTCCGGCCATTCGCGGCGCCGGCTCGCAGTTCGCGCTGGCGTGGAACGAAGACGTTGTCGCCGCGCGCGGCGATCATCGCACCGGGGGGCGTTCGGAGGTCGTCTTCGCGTTCGCCCCGGAATGAAGGTGCTTTCCTCAGAGATTCTTCAGCCAGTCTTAAGGGAATCTTAAGGAAGCGTGGTTTCGGTGCTCACTAGACTCGATGTGTTGCGAGTCCGGGCACGGACCATGCTGCTCGATGCACTGATTCGCTGGTCGTTGCACAACCGCCTGGCGGTGCTCGCCGTGGCGGCCGCCTTCCTCGTCTGGGGTTCCTACGTAGCGGTACGAATGCCCGTCGACGTGCTGCCGGACCTGACCGCGCCGACGGTGACGGTGCTGGTCGAGGCCCAGGGAATGGCGCCGACCGATATGGAGGCGCTGGTCACCTTCCCCATCGAGGCGGCCCTGAACGGCGCGGCGGGCGTGCGGCGGGTGCGCTCGTCTACCGCGGTCGGCATCGCGGTGGTCTGGGTCGATTTCGACTGGGGCGCCGACGTGCTGCGCGCGCGGCAGACCGTGAGCGAGAGACTGGCCGCGGTAGCCGGGACGCTTCCGGACGACGTCGCCCCGCCGGTCATGGCCCCGCTGTCGTCGATCATGGGCGAAATCATGTTCGTCGCTCTTCAGTCGTCCGTGCATGCGCCGCTCGAGCTGCGCACGACGGCCGAGACGCTGGTGCGCCGGCGCGTGTTGGCGAGGCCGGGCGTCGCTCAGGTGACGGTCATCGGCGGAGAGCGCCGGCAGTTCGAGGTGCTGGTCGACCCGGAGCGGCTGGCGGACTACGGCGTCGCCCTGAGCGCCGTCGAGGACGCGCTGCGCCTCGCGAGTCGCAACACCTCGGCCGGGTTCCGGCGTGCCGGCGGACAGGAGTACCTGATCCAGGGGGCCGGCCGTGCGCACGACGTCGAGGGAATCGGAGCGACGGTCATCACGACCCGCGAGATGCGACCGATCCGGGTGCGGGACGTGGCGGACGTGCGGGTAGGGGAGTCGCTCAAGCGGGGGGAAGGCTCCCGCAATGGGCAGCCGGCGGTGATTCTCGGCATCCACCGGCAGCCGGACGTCAACACGCTGACGTTGACAGCCGAACTGGACCGCGTGCTCGACGCAATCCAGTCGGAGCTTCCGGCGGGCATGCAACTCGACGCGCGGCTGTTCCGGCAGGCCGACTTCATCGAGCTGGCGCTGGCGAACCTGAACGGCGCGCTGCGCGACGGCACGCTGCTGGTGGTGCTGGTCACCCTGGTGTTTCTCGCGAACCTGCGGGCCGGCGCGATCACGCTGCTGGCGATACCGTTGTCGCTGCTGGCCGCGGTGGTCGGCGTGCGGCTGGCGGGCCTGTCGATCAACAGCATGACGCTGGGGGGCATGGCCATCGCGGTGGGCGCGCTCGTGGACGACGCCATCATCGACGTGGAGAACGTCGTCCGGCGGCTGCGGGAGAACGCCGCCCTGCCGGAGGCGGCGCGGCGGCCGGTGCTGGAGGTGGTCTATCTGGCGAGCCGGGAGATTCGTGCGTCGATCGTCTACGCGACGCTGATCGTGATGCTGGTGTTCCTGCCGCTGTTCTTTCTGGTCGGTGTGGAAGGGCGCCTGCTGCAGCCGCTCGGGCTCGCCTATCTGATTGCGCTGGCGGCGTCGCTGGTGGTGGCGTTGACGGTGACGCCGGCATTGTGCGCGTATCTGCTGCCGGGAGAGCGCCGCATCCGGGAGGGTCGCGAGCCGGCCCTGGCGGCCGCCATGCGGCGCGGATACGGGCGCCTGCTGCCGGGCGCGCTGCGGCAGCCCGAGCTGGTGCTCGCCGCCGCCGGCCTGCTGTTCGCGGTCTCGCTGGCTACGGTCCCGCGGATGGGACGCGCGTTCCTGCCGGCCTTCAACGAGGGAGCCCTGGTCATCAGCGCCGTGACGCTGCCGGGCACGAGCCTGGAGGAGTCCGATGCGCTGGGGAGCGCCATCGAGCGCTTGCTGCTGGACGTGCCGGAGGTGGCGGCGACGGCGCGGCGGACCGGGCGGGCGGAGCTGGACGAGCACGTCCAGGGGGTCGAGTCGGCCGAGATCGACGTGCGGCTGACGCCGGGCGGCCGGCCGCGGGACGTCGTGCTGGAGGAGGTCCGCGAGCGTCTGTCGCTGGTGCCGGGCACCAACATCACCATCGGGCAGCCCATCTCGCATCGCATCGACCACATGCTGTCGGGGGCGCGGGCCAACATCGCGGTCAAGATCTTCGGTCCCGACCTGAACGTGCTGCGGGAGCTGGGGACCCGGAGCCTCGCCGCGGTGCAGGGGATACCGGGTCTGGTGGACGCGGCGCTGGAGCCGCAGGCCGACATTCCGACGGTGCGGGTCGGCTTCGACCGGACCGCGCTGGCGCGGCACGGCCTGCCGGCCGGGCAGGCGGCGTTCACCCTGGAGACGGCGCTGCTGGGCCGCAGGGTGGGCCAGATCATCGACGGGCAACTGGCGGTGCCGCTGGTGCTGCGCTATGCCACCAACGACCTGGCCGACCTGGAGGCGATGTGGCAGACGCGCCTGGACATGCCGGCGGGCGCGCGGGTGCCGCTCGGCAGCCTAGCCGACATCGTGGAGGATCGCGGTCCGAACTTCATCGGGCGGGAGAACGCGCAGCGGCGGATCATCGTGACCGCGAACGTGGCCGGCCGCGACCTGGGCGGCGTCGTGGCCGACGTGCGCGCGCGGGTGGCGGCGGGGGTGACCCTGCCGGAGGGCTACCGCGTCGAGTACGGCGGTCAGTTCGAAGCGGAAGAGGAAGCCGAACGTCTGCTGCTGGGGCTGGGCGTCGGGGCCGTGGCGGGCATCTTCCTGATCCTCTACAGCGCGTTCCGCTCGACGCGCGACGCGGCGATCATCATGCTGAACCTGCCGCTGGCGCTGATCGGCGGCGTGGCGGGCGTCTTCCTGGGTGGCGGGGTGCTTTCCATCGCGGCGCTGATCGGCTTCATCGCGCTGTTCGGCATCGCCACGCGCAACGGGATCATGCTGGTGTCGCGGATCCGGCGGCTGCGCGGGGAGGAGGCCGATATCGAGGTGCACGAGGCGGTCATCCGGGGCTCGGTGGATCGTCTGGTGCCGATCGTGATGACGGCGCTGTCGACCGGTCTGGCCCTGCTGCCGGTGGCGCTGCGGTTCGGGGTGCCGGGCAGCGAGATCCAGGCGCCGCTGGCGCTGGTCATCGTCTGCGGGCTGTTCTCGTCGACGGCGCTGAACATGTTCGTCGTGCCCGCGGTGGTCCTGTGGGCGGAGCCCCGCCCTTCGCGCCTGGCCGAATGAACGCGCTGGTACAACTATCGGCTTTGCGGGCATGCTGCGGGTTCAACTGCCCCAGTCGTAACCGATGCGCACGTAGTAGTAGGCGCCGCTGTAGCCCCACGGCTTGCGCAGCATGGCGGGACGGACCGCCGACTCGGTGGCGCCGCGGTTGCGCGCCCGAGCACGCGGGTCAGCTTCTCCACAAGCGCGTCCGTCCGATCCTCCACCTGAGCACAGCCCGCGCCGACGGCGGCGCGCTGCTCGTGGAGCCAGGCGGTCTCGCCGGTCTCGGCGGAAATCGCCCGCACGGTGCCCGCGAAGTCGGTACCGGGGGTCAACTGGTGCCGGTAGGCGATGGCGTAGAACGGCGACCGGGCCTCGTTCCGGCCGACGGGCGTATCCTCCGGGAAGGTCCTGGTTGCCATCATGCGTGCGCAGGTGTTGCGCAGCGGCATGTACATCATGTTGGTCCGCGGGCTATAGGCGCCCGCTTCCCAGTCCTTGCCGCCGTGCCAGGTGGGACAGACGAAGACCTCCTGGCCCTCCGCCGTGAAGACTACCTCGGCGTTCTCGGTGACCGCGCCGGTGGCGCCGTCGATGCCGCTGATCACGTTCTGCGTGATGGTGGGCGTCGCCCAGAGGAACTCGCCGGTCTCGCGGTCGAGCGTATAGACCACACCGGTCTTGCCGGGGATGCCGGTCAGCACCTTCCGCACCCCGCCCGGCCGGAGGCGCGGGTTGACCCAGCTCACTTCCGACGCGTCGGGAGCGACGGCCGTGTCGACGAGGATGCGCTCGAAGGGATGGTCGAGGTCCCAGTGGTCGTTCAGATGCTGGTAGTGCCAGCGGATCTCCCCGGTGTCGACGTCGAGGGCCAGGGTCGAGTTGTGGTAGAGGTGCCGGTTGTCGACGCCGCCGAGCATGAACTTCGGGGCCGGCGCCGTCACCGAGGTGCAGGGGACGAACGTGTCGGAGGACTGGCGGAGGTGATGACCAGGCCGGACGCCAGCGCCACGACGGCAGCGGCGAGCCGACGCACTGCGGCAGCGGCGATCCGGCTCAGTGGCGCTGATGCTCGAAGCTGCATCCGCATCGTGTTGCTCCTCCTCGTCTATGCGCCCGTCGTGCCGGCGCTCGGCGCGGTCCGATCTCGCCCGCTACGGCGTCCCGAGCCCGCATCCGCAGACCTCCAGCATAGTCCGGATGCTCCAAGCTGGTGGAACACGGAGTCCATCACCTGGCGGGAACCTGCCCGCCGCCACGTATAAAGCACTGTGCTAGCGATCTGGTCCTACGGCGTCAAGGTGTTGCGCCGGATGCGCGTCGTCGGGATAAGGCAGAGTCCTGATCACGCTCGACAACGACTGCCGCACCGTCCCGGAGATCCGCCCGACGGAGCTTCAGCTAAAGTAGAAGCCACGGGGGGCGGAGAGGATGGGAGAGCGTTGCATTGGCGTCGAAGAACTTGAGGCGAACCTGAGCACGTGCCTGGCGGAGGTCAGGAGCGGCACGACTCTTCTGTTGACGGACGGAGGGCAGAGGGTGGCGCGCCTCGTTCCGGAGCCGGGCGCGAGCGAATCGAAGGACGGCCCGGCAATCGCCTGGAGCGGTCGGCGGCTGAAGAAGACCAAGCCCAGGGTGCGCCTGCGCGGTGGTGGGAGCATGACCGAGATCGTGAGGGAGAACCGCAGGTGAAGCTGCTCTACCTGGACACAAGCGCGCTGTTCAAGCGCTACGTGGAGGAGCACGAATCAGAGGAAGTGCTTGAAAGGATAGAAGAAGCACCGGCTGTCGGAACGGCCATGATCACGCAGGTGGAAGTGGCCGCCGCCCTGGCTCAGGCTGTGCGGCAGCAGCGGATGGGTCGGAACGAGGCCCAAGAGGCCGAGCAGGAGTTCCTGGACGACTGGGATGACTTCACGAGAATCGGTGTGACGGGCAGGCTGGCCGCGCTGGCGTGGCAAGACACGTTTGAAGACGCAGAAGACAAGATCGTATTCGCGTGCTTCGACAACGATCTACGCCGTGCGGCAACCGCAGCCGGTCTCGAGACGTGGCCAGAATGATGGCATGCGCCGGCCGTCGGCGACGCTAGCCGGCCATTATCTCAAGGCAGCGTTGGTTTCCAGATCACCGTAAACTATTCATAGTAAACGACTTTATTCCAGTCCTCCCGTCGCGATTCCCCCGTCCATCCCCACTTTCTCGACGGGGATCTACGGGACCATCCGAGCCGTCTACGCACCGCGTCGCTCGTACGCGACGCCATGCACGTCGACCAAACGAGGCTCATCGACCAACACTAACGGGTTCCGGCGGCCTCAATCGCTTCCTGCACCTCTGCTGAACGGATCATCGGACACTCGGTCTGAGTGCCACGTGCGGCGTAGCCATGCTCGCACGCGCCCCTTGGCGGCATCTGTCAACGGTTGGCGCAAGAGTGACCGCACTGAGTCGGCGATGCAGTACCACCGGCCGTCGGCGTCTTTGACCTTGATTCTGTCACCGGTCTTGGCGTAGCGCGTGACCTTCGCCCCCAGGATTGGGCATGTAATCTCGAATGACTCCTTCGGGCGCTCGAACGCCATCCGAACGACCTTCGCGTACTTTTCGCTCATGGTTCCCATCCAGTGCCCGCCGTGCCGCATCGTGCCGCCGTGGACTCGAACGCCGAGCGATGCCGACGCTCGCCGAGCCGGGGAATCTGGCCAAGGCCGACGACGATAGGCCACGCCGCGAGAATCCGATCCTGTCGCCCGTGCACGGGTCTTGATGCCTCGTCAGGCTTGCCCGACAGCAAGGAATTCGTTCAGGCGCTGGCCGATGAGCCGGCGGCGTTCGCCGAGAAACGACTTGTACGCATTCACCTCAAGGAGTCGGCTGTCTGTGGGGATGCACTGCGCCCGGAATGCCTCACAGCCTGACTTCTGGAGCAGCTGCGGAAAGTACTGGCTCGGCGGCTTATCGCTAATCTGCCGGTTGGTCTTACCACTGATGAAGGCGAGATTTGCGATGTCATCAGCCTGCCGACTGGTGTAGCTGCCCTTCAAAACCATCTTCGGGAAAATGTGGTGAAACTGAAGCCGGTGTTGAGCCCCGCGGTGGCCCAGTGCGATGGCGAGGTTCGAACGCCAGTCGCGGGCCTCACCGTCTCGGAACGCGAGGAACATCGTCTTGAAGAGGGCGCTGCGTTGGCTCCGGCCTTCGAGTTCCTCGGGCGCGATGTCGAGGCGCCCCACTTGCAAACGCAAGCGGTCAACGAGTTCGGTCGCTCCGCCACCCTGACGCAACGTCGAGAGGTCCTGGTCCAGAATCGTCTCGCTCGATCCTCGTGAGTAGCGCCCCTTGGCATTGGCCACGAGCAGCCAGCGACGCAGTTCGTGTGCGTCTTCCGTGCTGATCTCGTAGCGCCTTAGATGGCCGTAGTATCCGAGCGTGACGAGCAGGAACGGCGACGAAAGCAGAGCCGGGCTGTCGAGTCGCGCGTTGCTCTGGAGGAAATCGAGTGCGAAATCCATCCCTCGCACACATCCCTTCCAGGCTTCCTGCAACGTCGCGACCGAGAGGTTTCCCACGGTGAGAAAACGCGATTGTCCGGTCGCAAACGCAACCAAGTTCCTTAGATGTAGACCGAGGTCCAGGTCGAAGCCCGTGGCCCTGCACTGCTGCTGGTACTCCTGCAGGATCTTCAGTGCGCCGCGCCACTTGGCCGTAATCTGGGCCAGGGCGAGGTCGGAGCTGCGGAGCTTCGCGCCGAGTGAGTTGACACGTACGAAGATCTCCGTGACTTCATCGTACGACATCGTCCGTTCCAGGATGTCCATTCGGTAGACGTATTTCCGTACCGCGCGTAGTCTAGCGAGGCGCTGACTGTACTTCTCGGCACGTGGGTCGTCGAGGTCGGTGATGCCAGCACGTCGCAGGAACGGTCTGTCGCTGTCGCTCTTGAAGACCTCGGAGAC
This sequence comes from Vicinamibacterales bacterium, assembly GCA_965204175.1. Classification (GTDB taxonomy): domain Bacteria; phylum Acidobacteriota; class Vicinamibacteria; order Vicinamibacterales; family UBA8438; genus WTFV01. Next base: position 6,143,179 of record OZ241978.1, on the reverse strand, counting down.
CTTGACCCACTGCGGAAGCTGTTCCAGCTTTCTGGTGGCCACCACGAACGTCATGCGGTTGAAACGTCTCTGAAGCTCGTCCTCGGTGGAGTCGGCCTCATCCTCGACCCGCTCCTGCTCATCCTCCTCGTCGCTTCCATCCTCGTTCACCTCGGTGACGATCTCCAGCTTCTCGGGATGATTCAGGTTGAAGAGGATCTCGATCGGTCGTCGGCGCCCACGCACGCCGATCGGCTCTCCCCGAATCACAGCCGAGAGCGAGGTCAGCCTCTGCTGCCCATCGAGCAACAACCGCGTGGTCCGGTACGGGTTTCCGTGCTGATCAACTGCGAATTCCTGTAGGGGCACGTCCTCATCTGTCTCCCAGAGGAGAATCGCGCCGGACGGGTAGCCGCGATAGAGTGAATCGAGAAGGTCCCGAACTCGAGTCGAACGCCAAACGTAGCGCCGCTGCATCTCCGGCAGCCGCAGCTCACCACGTTCGATCATCCCGACCAACTCTTCGACCGAGGCTTCAGCCTTCGCCATCGCGGGGGACAGCGTATCACGGCCCGACGAGAGGGCCGACGGAGCGGAACCGCCCCGCCAAGCGGCCCGTCAAGCCGCTCGCGCGGCTCCTCCACTCCGTTTCGGCCTTGCAGGTGACCCGCCGCCCGCCGGGGCGGTCCGGGGCACTTGTGGCCGCAAGCCAGCTTGCGGCCCAAAACGGACCGCATCGATCAGCTCCGCGGGGGCGCAACGACCGGATCGACCCGCGGGCCACGTGGCAGCAGATTCTGCGCCGGTCATCTGTCGGTTCGCATGAGATCGCCTGGACAGAACGGGTCTGTGGGAGAACCGGGCGTTCACGTCGTCGGCGAGGGGAGGCCCAGCGGCAGGTATGACACTGCCGTCGATGATAGATCTCAGCGGCGGACCGTCCCACCATCCTCGCTCGTCTGGATCTCGCGACGGCGGGCAACCAGCGAAGGCCGCGCCATCGTGTTCTTGATGACACGATCTGCGACAGCCTTCCCCAGCGCGGAAGGATCGTTTGATTCGAACCGGCGACGTTCAGTCTCGTTTGGAAAGACCCTAGCATGGTACTCTTCAAATGACCGCATGGTGCCAAGTTCGCTGGATCCAGGTCTAGGTTTGCCCGCCATCAGTGTCACTTCCTTGGGTCGAAGTAGTTGTTGAAGAACTGGTGGTTTAGTTCGGCCTGAAAGTAGTGCTTGCGCTTGATCCAGATAAACCCATCTCCTCTCGAAATTATGGCAACGTCCACTGGGCCACCGACGGTCTCGGCATCAGGCGACACCCGCTGGCGAAACGACGTCAGGTTTACTAGCGTTTCCGCCATCTCGGCTAGCTCGTTCTTCGGAAGGGACAGCACTGTATTTACCACGGGAGTAACCTGCTCGCTCTTAATGCAAGCCTCCAGCTCTTTCTGCAGCTGTTCTGCAGCAGACCGTAGAATCCCCTTTAGGCCATCTCTGATGCTGTCGCGTTGGTCCGGTGGTATCCCGCCATCGGCTGTATCGTCGACGACCGCATTGGGAAGCTCTTCCGATATGCGGTGCATGTAGTCGTAGATTGTTGCCTTGATCGCGGGACTGATACCTTCCATGAACGTCGAAACCATCTCCGCTTGCGCGAAAGGGTAGATCCCACCTCTCTCGTGCCCGTCGATGATCTTGAGGAAGTGGTGATGTGCCTTGCCAGCTACCACGCCTCGAACGTCGTGCTGGACGAGCATCGGACAGACATCGTCCGTGCCCAACCCCGCGAAGACCATCCCGCAATCGGATACAACCGAGCGAATATTGAGCAACGCTCGGGAGACGAGTTCTCTTAGAAGAACGCGCTGACCTTCACTGAGCGGCGCTTGCTCAAAAACCTGGTTCGTGACGCTGTCAATGACCTCTGAATGCGCTGTTGACACCGACTGTACGTCGGTGAGGTCGGCAGAGCCAAGCAGTTTTTCTCCTTCGACGGCTTGGCGATGTTGCGCAAGTAGAGCCGTAAGTTCGTCCCTGAGGGCACCCTCCGAGATTTCACCCTCGACCTCAATACGGCCTTTCACCCGATGGTCGAGGTCCTGCTTGACTCTGGACAAGAAGCGGAATGAACCGCGACGAACAAACCTGTCCTGGCGGTCTTGAGGAAACAGGCGAGTGCTGCTGCCAAGGAATTCCAGGAAGGAGTCTGCGTACCCCTGTAAGCCGCCAAAAGCGTCTCGCCCGAGTTCGTCTCGGAACACCTTGACGGCGGTTTCCACAGGCAGGCCTCCGAGTTCCGCGCTGCCATAGATCATCACGCCGACCGGCTGATGTTTCGATAGCGTGAATAGCTTGTTGACAGTGTTGTAGATCTTCGGAGCACGCCTGGTCCCGTCCGAGAGGGTGACAGCACTGTCGGCCGCGAGGGCCACCGCCTGACTGTTCAGAATCGCAATCTCAGCAGTCATCTCTCAGAGATTATACCTAAAGCGAACCCCGAATAGGTCTCGGGCACGTGCCACGACACGGCCAGGAGAGCAACAACTTACTACTATTCTGCGGTTTACGCGACTACCCGCACGGGCCTGGACTACGGGACACACTTGTTGGTTATTCAAGGCAACGCAAACACGAACAGATTGTTCCCGTCGCTCGGGCGCAACTCCGGCGTCAGGTTGATGAACCGCGCCGTGCCGGTGCTCACCGCCACGTACTGCCGGCCGTCGACGGCGTAGGTGATCGGGAAGCCCGATACAGGCGAGCCGAGGTTGATCTCCCAGAGGATCTCCCCCGTCGTGTCGTCGAACGCGCGGAAGCGGCCGTTGACGTCGCCGCCGAACACGAGCCCGCCGCCGGTGGCGACGAGCGACATGGTCGCCGCGCGCTGCTCGTGGACCCAGGCGGAGACGCCGGTCTCGGCCGAGATGGCATGCACGGAGCCGACCTGGTCGGTCCCGGGCGCAATGCGCGCTCGCCACTGGATGGCGTAGATCGACGTGCTGTCCGGACCCTCCGCCCGCATGTTCGCGCAGACGTTGCGCAGCGGCATGTACATCATGTTGGTCAGCGGGCTGTAGGCGCCCGCCTCCCAGTCCTTGCCGCCCGTGGCGTGCGGGCAGGTCAGCATCTCCTGTCCCTCGGCGGTGAAGATGAGCTCCGGGTTCTCGGTCACCGCCCCGGTGGCGCCGTCGATGCCGCTGATCACGTTCTGCGTGATGGTCGGCCGCGCCCACAGGAACTCGCCGGTCTCGCGGTCGAGGGTGTAGACCACGCCGGTCTTGCCCGGGATCCCGGTCATGACCTTGCGGATCTCGCCCGGATTCAGGCGGGGGTTGATCCACTCGACCGCGTCGGCATCGGGGGCGACCGCGGTGTCCACGAGCAGGCGCTCGAAGGGATGGTCGAGGTCCCAGTGGTCGTTCATGTGCTGGTAGTACCAGGCGATCTCGCCCGTGTCGGCGTCCAGCGCCAGGGTGGAGTTGTGGTAGAGGTGCTGCAGGTCCGTCCCGCCGATCAGGAACTTCGGCGCCGGCGAGGTGACCGAGGTCCCGATGTAGACGAGGCCCAGCTCCGGGTCGTAGCTCGGCACCATCCAGGCGCCGACGTGCTTGCGCTCCTCGAACGGCACGCCGCCCCAGCTCTCGTCGCCGGGCTCGCCGGGGGCCGGTATGGTGCGCCGGCGCCACAGCTCCTCGCCGGTGTCGGGGTCGTGGGCGGTGATGACGCAGCCGTTCGGTCCGGCCGCGGGCATGCAGCTCCGGCCCGAGATCGCCTTGCCGTCGGCGACGATGGGACCCGAGGTCTGGGTCGCCGGGTTCTCCTGGTAGTCGAGGATTCGGGTCTCCCACGCCAGCCGGCCGGTGGTGGCGTCGAGCGCGAAGATGTGATCGTCGGCGCTGGTGTCGATGATGTACGAGCCGTAGATCGCGACGTTCCGGTTGTTCTGCCACAGCGTGTTGAAGACGTAGTCGCCGATGTCCTCGGGCACCTCCCGCCGGTACTCCCAGCGCAGGTCGCCGGTGACCGCGTCGATGGCCTGGATGACGTCGGCCGGGTTGGGCATGTACATCACGCCGTCGTAGACCAGCGGCGTGCCCTGCTGGCGCCCCTCGGTCATCGCGCGCGACCAGACCATGCGCAGCTCGCCGACGTTGCTCCGGTCGATCTGATCCAGGGGGCTGTAGCCCCACCCGTCGAGCGTGCGGCGCCACATGAGCCATTCGGACGCGGGCGGATCCTGCAGCATCGCGTCGGTGACCGGCACGAAGTCGGACTCGGACTGGGCGTGCGTCACCGTCGATCCGCCAGGCGCCAGCCCGGCCGCGAGGAACCCCATGACGAGCAGGACGAGAACCGCGCGGGCGGAAGATGGCATCTGCATCGCAAGCCTCCTGGCAAAGCCGGGGGTGAACGCCGGATCCGCATTGTATGCGCGCGGGCCGAAAAAGGGGCGCGTTCAGCGGACGGCGGCGCGCCAGCGCCGGAGCGCGGCGGCTATCTCGCCCCTCGCCGCGGAGCGCGGCCGGGTGTTGTGGTTCACGAAGTAGCAGAAGACCACCGGGGCGTCCGAGTCCGGGCCGATGATGCCTGCCAGGGCGATGGTGTGGCGCAGCGTCCCGGTCTTGGCGGCGAGGGGCGGCAGGCGCGGCCACGCCCTGAGCGTGCCTTCGCCGCGCCCGGCCAGCGCGTCGAGGAACGTCCCGGCCCAGGGGCGCCCGGCCGCGTGGGCGAGCACCCGCACGACAGCCGCCGGCGCGATCAGGTTGGCGGCGGACAGTCCCGAGCCGTCCCGCAGCGCCGGCTCCGGCGGCACGGGTGTGCCCGCGCCCGGCAGGTCCTCCACGAAGTCGGCGACGACCTCGACCCCGTCGTCGAAGCGGCCGGTCTCGGCCACCTCCAACCCGAGCGTCAGGATCAGGGTGTCGGCGTACCAGTTGTGGCTCCTCGTCAGGATCTCCGGGAGGAGTTCCTCCACCGGGGGCGAGTGCAGCTCCGCGAGCACGGCGGCCGGGTCGGGCACGGGCCGCGTTCGGGCCTGGAGTCGCACCGCCCCGTCCACGGCGACGCCGGCCGCGTGCAATACATCGCGCAGGCGCCGTGCCGCGCGCAGCACGGGCGCGGGGTCGCTGGCCGGGATCGTGAACGACGGCTCGCTGATCGGATACTCGCCGCGGAGCAGCAGCGTGTCGGTGCCCCATACCGGCAGGAAGTCGAGGCTGCCGGCCCCGTGGCGGTCGCGGCCCACGGTCAGCGTGCGGTTGATCACGTCGACGCCGTCGGGGACCCGCACGCGCGCCGGCGCTCCGAGCGCGGGTCCCGGTGCAACGCGTACCGTGATCGTCGCCTCGTCCACCGCCAGACCCGACGGCGGCGCGCCGTGGCGATAGGGGAGGTCGCCAAGAGACCGGTCCAGCGGGTGCAGGCGGCCGGGGAAGCGGCGGGCGTCCACGACGAGGTCGCCAGTGATCCGCGTGACGCCGCGCGCGCGTACCTGGCCGGCCAATGCCGCCAGCGGCTCTGCCGCGCCGTTGTCGAAGAACGCGCCCCAGGTGGGATCCGCGCCCGGCTCGACGACGAGGTCGCCGTCGAGAAGGCCGTCCGCTATCGCTCCGTTGGCCGTCAGGCGGGTGCGCCAGCGGTAGTCGGGGCCGAGATGCTCCAGGGCGGCCGCCACCGTGACCACCTTGAGCACCGAGGCGGGCACGAAGAGGCGGCCGGCGTTCAGCTCGTCGATGACCTCGAGTGCGCCGCCGTCGAGCACCCGCGCGGCGAGGTAGCCGCGGAACGCTCCGTCCGCGGCCCCGGCAGGCGCCTGCGCCTCGGCCGCGCGGAGTGGTGGCAATGCGGCAAGCGCCGTGCCGAGCAGCAGTAGCAGCAGGAGGCGAAACAGCATCGTCATGTTCCCGGCCCACCGGCCGTCACGCGGCCTCGTCGGCCCATGGCGGCGCGCCTTCGAGAAAACGGACTGTAGTCCTTCGGCATCACGCCATCCTGCCGGCGCCCGTCCTGTTGGCCCCTACTCGAACCGCTTCGCGTCGGCCGAAGCGTAGCTCGCCATCATGCGGTCGAGCCCGACCGTCGCCTCGAGCGTCTCCACCACCTCCGTCAGGCGTCTGCCCGGGATGACGCACGTCATCTCCTCCGAGCGCATGCCGGTGCGCGAGCGGCTGAGGGCGCAGCCGACGCTGGCCGCCACCACGTTCCGGTCCTTGGCCATGGCCACGATGTGGCACTGCGGCTTGCCTTCGATCGGCATCTCCGGGAAGGCGTCCTTCAGCGTCATCAGCCCGAGGCCGTTGATGCGCAGCAGCACCACGTCGGGGGGCGCGTCCCGCTCGGCGAGCGGTCCGTACACCACCGACTCCGGCCGCTCGGCGACGTGCGGCAGGCTCATCACCGCCGCCTGGTCGACCCAGCCCGCCTCGAGGACCGCGCCGACGTCGTCCTTCGTCGCCGCTTCCTCCAGCGAGATGAAGCCGTGCGTGTAGCTGCCGACGCTGCAGTTGGCGTGGTCGGCCGCCACCGTGGCGAAGGTGTCCGCCGCGCCCTGGATCCAGAAGACGCAGCCGGCCGGGACCTGCCCGGTGCGGCCGTGCTCGTTCGGCGCCGGGTAGCGCACCTCGACGCGCGGCGCGGGCGGCGTCTCGCCAGGGCCGTGGAACGAAATCGCCAGCGGCGCCGCGAACGGCTTCAGCGCGGCGACGAGGCGGTCGTTGAGCGATTTCCAGTCGGTCGTCGGTGCAGCGTCGGTCGTCGTCATGCCGCGATTATAGGGCCGCCCCGATCGGGTCGGGCCGGGAAGCGGACGCGGCGCACCGGGCAGCGTGGGCCGCGCGGCCGCCCCGGCGGCGGGGCTCCCGTCCAGGAACGTCCCGTGGGAATTGAACCCCGGCCGGTCTCCATACGTTACAGGTAGCATGATGCTCTGGCAGGACGTCCGGTACGCCGTCCGGCGTCTGATCAAGGACCGGTCGCTCAGCGTCATGGCGGTGGCGGCGCTCGGGCTCGGCATCGGCGCCAACGCCAGCGTCTTCGCGATCGTGCATGCCGTGTTCGTCCGCGGCCTGCCGTTCGACGAACCCGCGCGGATCGTCAACGTCTCGTCGCGCGACAGCGACAGCGGACAGACCCGGGGCGTCTCGCTCCCGGACTTCGAGGACCTTCGCGCGGCGGCCGCCTCGTTCAGCGGACTGGCCGCCTTCACCGCCGGCGGGACCGCGAACCTGAGCGACGCCGATCATCCTCCCGAGCGGGTCACGGGGTCGCTGGTCACGCCGAACACGTTCCGCCTGCTCGGCCAGCCGGTGCTGCTCGGCCGGGACTTCCTGCCCGAGGAAGGGGAGCGGGGCGCGGACCGGACCGTCATCCTGAGCTACCACGTGTGGCAGGACCGCTACGCGGGCGACCCCGACGTGCTCGGCCGGGTGGTACGGGTCAACGACGAGCCGTCGACGATCGTCGGCGTCATGCCGGAAGGGATGCGGTTCCCGCTGAACTCCGATACCTGGCGGCCCTTGCAGCCGACCGGCGCCCTGGACCGCCGCGACAACCGGATGCTGTCGACCGTCGGCCGGCTGGCTCCGGGCGTCGCTCTCGAAGCGGCGGATGCCGAGGTGCGCGCGCTGGCGGGGCGGCTCCGCCGACAGTATCCCGACACGAACGAGCACACGGATGCCGTGGTCCGGACGTTCAACGACTGGGCGAACCCCGCCGACGTCAGGCTGATCATCTCGACGTTGATGGGCGCGGTGGCGTTCGTTCTGCTCATCGCCTGCGCCAACGTCGCCAACCTGCTGATTGCGCGCTCGGCGCAGCGGGCGCGCGAGGTGGCCATCCGGGTCGCGCAGGGCGCCACGCGGTGGCGGATCGTCCGCCAGTTGCTGACGGAGAGCCTCGCGCTCGGGGCGGCGGGCAGCGCCGCCGGCCTCGGGCTGGCCGCGGCCGGCATTCGCCTGCTCGACGTCGCCACGCGCGACGTCGGCAAGCCGTTCTGGATGACCTTCCACCTCGACGGCGCGGTCGTCACGTTCCTCGCCCTCGCGTGCGTCGGGTCGAGCGTGCTCTTCGGGCTCGCGCCGGCGCTGCACGTTTCGAAGACGCCGGTCGGCGAGCTGCTGCAGGAAGGAGGGCGCACCGGGGCCGGCGGGGTGCGCGCGCGCCGCCTGGCCGCGGCGATGGTGGTCGTCGAGGTGACGCTGGCGGTTGTCCTGCTGGCGGGTGCGGGCCTGATGATCCGCAGCTTTCAGGAGTTCTATCGGATCGATCTCGGGTTCGATCCCGCTCGAGTGCTGACCGGACAAGTCACGCTGGTCGCCCGGAAGTATCCCGAGCCGGCGGATCGGATCCGGTTCGTCGAACAGCTCCAGCGGCGCCTGGATGCGATGCCCGGAATTCGCGCGGCGAGCGTCGCCACCACCTTCCCCCTCTTCGGCGGGTTGCAGCGGTCGCTCGAGATCGACGGGCGCCCCTCGCCGGACGGCGCGCGGGCTCCCACGGTGACGATGCTGAGCGTCGGCGCCCGGTACTTCGAGTCGCTCGGCGTCTCGCTGTCGCGGGGGCGCGCGCTGACGCTGGAGGACGGCCGCGCCGGGACGGAGTCGGTGGTGGTGAACGCGCGTCTCGCCGCCCGGTTCTTTCCCGGCGACGACCCCGTCGGGCGGCGGATCCGCCTGCAGGCGCGGGGCGCGCCGCCCGGCCCGTGGCTGACGATCGTCGGCTTGAGCCCGAGCATTCGGCAGGCCGACCCCCGGGAGCCCGACCCGGATCCGGTGGTCTACCTGCCGTATCGGCTCTACACCGGCGGCCCGGCCGCGCTGCAATGGTCGCTCGCCCTGCAGCTTCTCACGGCGGGCGCGCCTGCCGCGTTCGTCCCGCAGCTCCGCGCGGCGGTGCAGGCCGTCGACCCCGACCTGCCGGTGTTCGGCGCCCAGTCGATGTCGGCCGGGCTCCGGGACGGGCGCTGGACGTACCTGCTCTTCAGCGGTCTGTTCGGCATCTTCGCGGCGATCGCGCTGGTCCTGTCGGCGGTCGGGATCTACGCGGTCACGGCGTACTCGGTGACGCAACGGACGCAGGAGATCGGCCTCCGCATGGCGCTCGGCGCCCCGCCCGGACAGGTGATCTGGGTCGTTCTGCGCCGCGGGCTCGCGCAGGTGGGGGCCGGGCTGATCGTGGGGTCGGCCGGCGCGTTCGCGGTCGGCCGCCTGATCGAGAGCCTGCTGGTCCAGACGTCTCCCCGCGACCCCGTGACGCTGGCGATGGTGCTGGCGGTGTTGGCGGCGGCGACGGTCGTCGCCTGCGTCGGCCCGGCGCGCCGGGCGGCCGGGATCGATCCGGTGGAGGCGCTGCGGTTCGACTGAAGCCGGGCGCCGGCCCTCGTCAGTCCGCGACGGTGAACGCCACCGACGCCACCTTCGTGTCCCAGAGCAGCGCGAGCCGCCCCCCGCTCGCGGTCATGTCGAGGAACTGCCACGAGAGCTGGTCGAAGGCGACCGGCAGGGTCTCCAGCTCCATCGGGGTGCGCAGGACGTCGCGGTCGTCCGTGTACTCGAAGGCGCCGAACAACGCGTCCCGGTTCTCGTAATCGTAGGTCTCCTGGGCCGGCCAGGTGGAGACGATGAACGTCCAGACCTCGTCCGACAGGTCGATGAACAGCGTGTACTCGCCCGGTTCGATCCGCGTCCCCGCGATCGTCAGCGCCGTTTCGGTGACGAGACGCGTCGACTGGTTGGCCCCGGCGCGCCACACCGGGGCGCCGTCGTTGAGCATCTCGGCCCAGTCCGGCGGCCCGAACAGGTCGCGTCCGCGCTTCAGCGGCCGCCCGTAATGCACGTCGATCCACGCGCCGCCGAGATAGCCGTACTGGACGGGGTCGAAGTTGCCGCCGACCTGTACCGCGGAGTGGCCGGGCGGACTGAGGATGCGGCGTGTGTGGACGCCTCCGAAAATGCAAGCCTTTTTCTGAAGCTCTCCTTCTGCGATCAGTTTGCTCCAGCGGTTCTCCGCGACAGCGGAGCGGCTCCCCAGCGCCGCGATTGTTCCCGTGGAACGAGGGCCAGCCTTCTGGCTGGCCTGCAAGGACTTCCCGCACGGTCGGCCGTGGCTGTCACCCGCAGGGCCGCAACGGAGTGGAGGAGCCGCGCAGCGGCTTGACAGCCGCGGGCGACCGTGCGCGAGGTAGACGCTTCCGAGCAAAGCGAGGGCCGTTGGGCACGTCCGAAGCCGTGCACCGCCGTTTCAGGAAGCTCCATTTCGTCGGATGGTTCGGTGCATGCGGTCAGGTGCTGTCGTGTGTCCGGCCTCATTGATTGCGGCATATCACGCGCCGCGGGCCCGTATGGAGATACGCGGGTCGAGTCCAAAATCGCGCAAATGTGCTCGAAGGCACTGGTGCAGTCACTGGTTTTCTCGACCCCGTCTCGTTGACCGTTTGCCCTTACCATTTTCCGACCTGCTCGCATTCCCGACGGCGCCGCCCCGGCTCCTGCCTTCTCAGGCGGTCGGCAGCGGCGCGCGGTAGTACTCGTTCTTCGTCATCAGCGCCCAGGCGATGCGCGCCATCCGGTTGGCCAGCGCCACGGCGACCAGCATGCGCGGCTTGCGCGCCAGCATTCGAGCCAGCCACGGGTCCTTCGTGCCGCGCCGCGCCGCCCAGCCGACTGTCGCCATCGCGCCGCTGACCAACAGCCGCCGGAGGTCGCGCTGACCCATCTTCGATATCCTGCCCAGCTTCGGCTTCCCGCCGGTCGAATTCTGCCGGGGAACCAAGCCCAGCCAGGCCGCGAAGTCGCGGCCGCACCGGAAGCTCTCCAGCGGCGGCGCGAAGGCCTGGACCGCCATCGCGCACAGCGGTCCGATTCCCGGCACGCTCATCAGCCGCACCGTCTGTTCGTCTTCGCGCGCCCGCTCACGCAGGTCCCTCTCCAACTCCGCGATCTTCTCGTTGAGGTCGCCGATCTGAACGAACAACAGCGCGCCCAGCTCCCGAACCGAGCCCGGCAGCGGCGAATCGGCATCTTCAATCGCCTCTGCCAGCCGCTCCACGTGCGCAGGCCCTTGCGGCGCGACGACGCCGAACTCCGCGAAGTGTCCCCGCATCGCGTTGATCGTCTGCGTGCGCTGGCGAACCAGCAGATCGCGCGTGCGGAACAGCATGCCTTGGGACTGCTGCTCCCGCGTCTTCACCGCCACGAACCGCATCGTCGGCCGCGAGGCCGCCTCGCAGATCGCCTCCGCGTCGGCCGCGTCGTTCTTCTGCCGCTTCACGAACGGCTTGACGTAGATCGGCGGGACCAGCTTCACCTCATGACCGAGCTTCCCGATCTCTCGGCCCCAGTGGTGCGAGCTCCCACAGGCCTCCATCGCTACGATGCATCGCGGCTGCGACGCCATGAAGCTCAGCACCTTGTCCCGGCTCAGCTTCTTGCGGAACGCAACCGACCCGTCCGCGCAGGCGCCGTGCAGCTGAAAACTCCGTTTCGCCAGATCGATGCCGATGATGGTAGCGTGCTCCATTGGATGCCTCCTCTTCCAGGTGATGCTTCACAACAGCTCCACCTTGGCACATTCCGATGCCGCTGAGGAGGCGTCCACCCCATCATTCCTGGGCGCAGGCGGAATCCGGCACGGCGGCCAGCGCCATGACGACCGCGCAGGCGGGAATCACCGCGGAGGCGAAGGTCGTCCGGATGACGAGGGCCGGGAGTCTGCGCCCGAGGAAACGGTGCCGGCGCAGACGACGCTGATCCGGGGGACGGGTGCGCATCACGCTGCTCTCCTGTCGAGCGAGTCACAGGTCCGGAGAGGAACGGTTCGAAGCCTATCACCCACGGGCCGCGCCTGCCCGGCCGCGCCGGCCGCGGTCGCGTGTTCCTGGCCAGCACCGCGCTGCACGCAGGCGACCGGCGCGCACCGATTCGTTCATCGCCTCGCGGCGCCCGCCGGTATATCGTCACGCAGAGGCCGGTATCCTGGACCGGTGGCAAGGCGCTTCTTGCGCAAATGGACGAAGCGAACCGGATTGCCGGCACGCTTGCGGCAGCGCCGCCACGGAACCGGACGGGCGGCTTCGGATACCCGGTAGCGGTGAACGCAGGAGGTTGACATGACCCGTCGATGGTTGGTGCGGTCGGCAGCGGCGGCGGTCGCGGTGTGGTGGCTGGCGGCGGCTCCCGTGGCCGGTCAGGAACCGGCGGTGTCGGAGAAGCCCGCGGCGGAGGAGGAGCCCGCGGCGTTCACGACTCCCTGGGGCGATCCGGATCTGCAGGGCATCTGGTCCTACGCCACGTTCACGCCGCTGCAGCGGTCGGCCGATCTGGCGGATCGGGAGTTCCTGACGGCGGAAGAGGTGGCAGAGCTGAACCGGGCCGACGCCAACCGGGCGACGTCCGAGCGCCGCGGCGAGCTCTCCGCCGAGCGGGACCTCGCGCTGGCGTACAACCAGGTCTGGTGGGATCGGGGCGAGTCCACCGGGCGCACCTCGCTCATCGTCGATCCGCCCGACGGGCGGCTCCCGCCCCTGACGCCCGCGGCCGAGCGCCGCCAGGCGGAGCTGCAGGAATACCGCCGCGCCCACGCCTTCGATTCCTGGGCAGACCGTCCGCTGCAGGAACGTTGCATGACCTACCAGCGGGTGCCGCCGGTGCCGTCCGGCTACAGCAACGCCTACCACATCTTTCAATCGCCCGGGCAGGTCGTCATTCTCAACGAGATGATCCACGACGTGCGCGTCGTGTATCTGGACGGGCGCGCGCCGATCGACGGGCGTATCCGGCAGTGGAACGGCGACGGGCGCGGCCGCTGGGAGGGCGACACGCTGGTGGTGGAGACGACGCACTACCGCGACGATACGACCTGGCGCGGATTCCCCGGCACGCGCGACCTGCGCGCGGTCGAGCGGTTCACCCGCGTCGACGACGACACCATCCACTACCGCTACACGATTCACGACGAGGCGACCTACACCCGGCCCTTCACGGTCGAGCTGCCGCTCGAGAGCCCGCCGGGCTACGTCATCTACGAGTACGCGTGTCACGAGGGGAACTACTCGATCGCCAACGCGCTGGCCGGCGAGCGGACCCTGGAAGCCGCGGGACGGAGATAGCGAATAGCGCAGAAGGCAGCGGCGCGATGGTGGAGGGCTTCTCCACCCTGCTCTCCGCGCCCGGCGAGTCGGGCGCGGCTACGAGCTGCAAAGGCAGGCGCCCTACGGCGCGCGCGGGGCGGCTACGCCCACCCCGTGCTCGTACACGAGGCGGCCGCCCCGTTCCGCCGTCTGGAACAGCAGCAGGACCCCGACGAGGCCTGCCGCCACGACCGGCAGCCACCGCCCGCGACCGGTCAGCAGACCCGCCAGCTCCAGACCGAGCCGGCCCACTCCGAGGAGGCCCATGTAGACGGTGGTTCGGAGCGCCCACGTCCAGTGCTCGTCGACCACGGCGTGCGCCGGACCGGGTATCCGCACCAGCGCGGCGTCGCTGCGGCCGGTGAAGTACGCCGCGATCAGGGTTGCCGCGCCGGCAAGATAAAGGCCGGTCGCGGCGCGCCGCAGCGTCGAACGCGGGTCTGTTCCCAGTGCCGCGACGTCGATGACCGCGGCGGTCACGATCAGGCCGATCGGGAAGTGCACGATGAGCGGGTGGAGCGTGGCCGGCAGGTCAGCCATTCGAGAATCGTCTCGGGACGCGCGCGACGGGATGCGCCGGCATGCACTACGGCGCCACTCGCCAGGGCGAGACGTGCGGCCAGGCGCGCAACTCCTCCAGCGCCCACTCGTCGGTCTCGTCGGTGTGGCACGAAGTGCACGGGTTGGGGACCCCGTAGCGCTCGGTGTCGGCCGGCGAGACGAAACGGAACGTGTGGCTGCGCACGTTGACGTCGCCCACCGTGCGGGCGATCCGCGGCATGTGGCAGGCGACGCAGGCGCTCCCTTCGCCCTCGGGATCGTGCCTCGTGTGGTACTCAATCGATCCGACCGGCCCCGGCTGAAGCTGCGGCTGGTGGCAAGAGGTGCAGGCTTCGTTTCTGGGTGCGATCAGGTCGGCCTCGTGCGGCGTGCCGTGGACGTCGTGGCAATCGGCGCAGGTCACGCCCTTCACGTACATCTGGCTCTGCACGTAGTCGTTGCCCTGCATCCGGTTCTTGTGCGCCGAGCCTTCGGGCCAGTGCGTGAAGGTCTCCTCGCCCAGGTGCGGCGCATCGATCTCCCAGACGTCGCTGAGCCGGTCGCCCGGCCGGTAGCCGACCGGCCAGTCGAAATGGCGCCCCTCGATCGGGTTGGCGAGCGGCATGCCCTGCGAGTGGCACTGGATGCAGACGTCGTTGGCGCGGACCGGATCGAGGTCGGCGGGGTTGACGACGGTGTCGGCCACCGGGTCGAGCACGTGGTCGCGGCCGGGGCCGTGGCACGCCTCGCAGCCGACGTTCCACTCGGTGGGGGTCTTCGTCCGGACGTCGTAGTTCACCGAATGGCAGCCGTCGCACAGCGGCCCGGTGGGCCGCTGCATCTGGTCCATGGGATAGTGCTCCACCCACCACTCGGTGCCGGGCCGGGCGCCGTAGCGCCGCCACTCGCCGTTCTGCACGTCCCACTGGGCCGGGAAGACGTAGAGGTCGTCGCCGCGGCGGGTGAAGTAGCGCTGCTTCCACTTGCTGCCGTAGGTGTAGGTCACCTCCTCCGGGCGGAAGGTGACGAGCGGATGCGGCGTCTCGAAGTCCCCCAGCATGATGTCCGGGCGCTCGCGCGGATCCACCAGCACGTTGGCCATCAACGTCTCCCGCCAGCGGTCGTGGATCTCCAGGTGGCAGTCGCGGCAGGCGGCCGAGCCGGTGTACTCGTCGGGGAAGTCCGCCGGGTCCGGCGCCGGCGGCGATTCCGAGCAGCCCGCGGCGAGCATGGTCAGCAGGACGGGCAGCGTCCGCAGCGCGTCACAGATCAGCCCGCCGAGAACCGGCCGGCGAGGCGGAGGGGTCATCGACGCTCAGTGTATAACCGCCGGCGTGACCCGTTACGCTGCTGGAGCGCGCGAGCATGCCTCGTTGCGCGGCGCAGAGCGGGCACGCCGCCGTTCCCGCTCCGCGCCGCGGTTCACCGCACCTCGCCGCCGGTGCCGTGACCATTACGCGTCCGGCGCGTCCGGCACCACCGGAGCCGGTTCCGGCGCCCCGGCCGGTGTCGCGCGCGGGAAACGCCAGGTTCGCGTCCGCCGCCGGGGCCAGCAGCGCGTCGGCGATCGCTTGCGGCACCGGCACCGCCACACAACAATCGTGTGTATGCTAGAGGTCAACGAGGCAGTACATGGTCCGACGGCTGAACATTTCGCTTCCTGAAAGTACCGTGGAGCTCATCGACCGCGTCGCTGGCAAGGGACGCCGCAGCGCGCTCATAGACCGAGCCGTGCTGCAGTTCATGGAGCAGGAATCTCGCGCCAACATCCGCGCGCAACTCGCGGCAGGCGCTCGCGACCGGGCGGCTCGTGATTTGCAACTCGCAGAGGAGTGGTTTCCGATCGAGACGACGTCCGAAGAACCGCCCGCATGACGTGGCCGAGGCGCGGGGAAATCCATCTGGTTCGCTTCGACCCGACTTTGGGTGCGGAGATCCGAAAAACGCGCCCGGCGCTGGTCGTGCAGAACGATACAGCCAACCGCCACAGTCCGATCACGATCGTGGCCGCAGTGACGTCGCAAGTCGAACGACGCCCCTACCCGACGGAAGTGCTGATCAGGGCGCCGGAGGCTGGCCTCTCAGTCGATTCGGTCGTACTGCTGAATCAGATCCGCTCCATTGACCGGCGACGTCTGACGAAGTGGCTGGGGACGGTGGATGCGCCCACCATGGCGCGCGTCGACTGGGCGTTGCGGCTGAGTCTGGGCCTTGCCGATCTCTGACGGGCGACGCCTGCGCCGCCGCGCGGACTTGCGGGGACTTGCGAGCCGGTTGTAGCGTGCGTTCCCCGGCTGATATGTTGAGCCCGTTCGGTGGCGCGGGCGGAGCGCCGTTTGGCGCTCGCCGGCCCCCGTGGTTCGTTCCCCGAGATGTCCGCGGAGGTACCCGATGAGACCTGGACTGCTGCTGCGCGGCGGGATGCTCTTCCTGGTGGTCGCTCTCGCCGGCTGCGCGCCCGGCGCCGACACGGCTTCGGAGCCGCTGGAGGAAGCGGCCCCGGCCTATGTGCCGCCGGACTTCACGCGCGAGTCGCGCGACCTTGGCCAGGCCGACGTCGAGCGGATGATGGAGGAGCTGTCGAACTGGGGCCGCTGGGGTCCCGACGATCAGCTCGGCGCCGCGAACCTGATCACGCCGCAGAAGCGGCTGGAGGCGCTGGCCCTGGCCACCGAGGGCATCACCGTCTCGCTGGCGCACCGGGTAATCAAGGAGGAGGCCGAGGACGTGCCCCGGCCGTTCGGCCACAGCATGCTGGGCGTGCCAGACCCGGCCGCCGAGCCGAGCCTCTTCGGCGGGGTCAGCGACAACTACAACGTCAGCTACCACGGCTACTCCCACAGCCACATCGACTCGCTGTGCCACATCCTCTACCGGGGGCAGATGTACAACGGCGTGTCGCACGACACGATCACCGAGGAAGGCTGCTCGAACGCGTCGATAGTCAACCTGCAGGGCGGCATCGTGACGCGCGGCGTGCTGCTCGACTTCCCGCGCCTGAAGGGCGTGCCGTACCTGGAGCCGGGGACGCCGATCTACGTGGAGGACATCGAGGCCTGGGAGGAGATGGCCGGCGTGACCGTGCAACCCGGCGACGCCATCTTCGTCCGGACGGGCCGCTGGGCGCGCCGCGCGGAGATGGGGCCCTGGAACATCTCCCAGAACGCGGCGGGCCTGCACGCTTCGACCATGCCGTGGGTGAAGTCGCGGGACGTGTCGTTCATGGGGAGCGACGCGGCGCTCGACGTGGTGCCGTCGCTGGTCGAGGGCGTCAATCTGCCGGTGCACCTGATCACCATCGTGGCGCTGGGCGTCGACCTGTTCGACAACCAGGACCTGGAGGCCCTGGCCGAGACCGCGGCAGCGTTGAACCGCTGGGAGTTCACGCTGATGGCCGCGCCGCTGGCGGTGGAGAACGGCACCGGCTCGCCGATAAATGCGCTGGCGATTTTCTAGCGGCACAGTCCTGGCGATCGGCCTGCTGGCCGGTCCGGCCGTGCCCCTTGCGGCGGCGGCCGGGCAGGCCGTCGAGGCGGAGCTCTCGTGTCCTGCGCTGGACCCGCGGGGCGCGGCGGCCGACCCCGACCTGTACTGCATCGAGCTGATCCACGCGCCCGACTTCCCCGGCGCGTCCGGCTACGTCGAGCTGACGCCGCCGCCCTCGCCGTTCGGCGCCGCCGTCACGGTCGACGGGCATCACCGCTTCGACCTGGCCGTGCACCTCGCCGGCCTGCCCGACCCGGCCGCGCTCGGGGACTACACCGGCTACGTGGCCTGGGCGACCACGCCGCGGCTGCGGCCGGTCGTCAACCTGAGGCCGGTCGCCAACGGCCGGACGACGGTCGGGCCGGTCGACCTGGACAAGTTCCTGGTGCTCGTCACCGCCGAATCGAACCCTGACGCGCCGGCCTGGGAGGGGCGCATCGTGCTGCGCGGCACCTCGGCCGGCATGCGGATGGAGCCGGAGGATCTGCTGGCGCTGACCGGGATGGTCGGCGGCGCGGCGCCCCCGCCTCCGGCCCGCGGGTGGCGGCGCCCGCCCATGCACCCGTCGGTGGCGATGATGCCGGGCGTCGGCCGCCTCACGCCACCGGTCGATCCCTTCCTGCCGTCCGCGGCAGGGCCGCTGCCGCCGGCGCGCCCGCGCGAGATCGTCCGGCTGGGCGACGGCGGCACGCTCGACCTCGAAGCCGGTCTCGTCGAGCGCACCATCGACGGCCGCACGTTCACGATGTACGGCTTCAACGGGCAGTACCCCGGACCTCTCATCCACGTGCCGCAGGACGCCACGATCACGGTGAACGTCACGAACCGGCTCAGCCTGCCGACCGCCGTCCACTGGCACGGCATCCGGCTCGAGAACCGCTTCGACGGCGTCCCCGGCCTGACGCAGGACCCGATCGAGCCGGACGAGACCTTCCAGTACCGCATCCACTTCCCGGACGCCGGGCTCTACTGGTATCACCCGCACCACCGGGAGGACGTCCAGCAGGACCTGGGGCTGTACGGCAACCTGCAGGTGCAGGCGGCCGACCCGGAGTATTTCGGTCCGGCCAACCGGGAGCAGGTGCTGATGCTCGACGACCTGCTCATCGACGCGGCCGGCCTCGCACCGTTCGGCCGCGACCGGGCCACGCACGCCATGATGGGCCGCTTCGGGAACCTGCTGCTCGTCAACGGCGAGCCGGACTACCGCCTGACCGTCGCCCGCGGCGAGGTGGTGCGCTTCTTCCTGACCAACGTGTCCAACACGCGCACGTTCAACGTGTCGTTCGGCGACGCCCCGATCAAGCTGGTGGCGTCCGATATCGGGAAGTTCGAGCGGCAGGCGTGGGTCCGGAGCGTGGTCATCGCGCCGGCCGAGCGCTACATCGTCGAGGTCCGCTTCGACACGCCGGGCGAGGTGCCGTTCGCCAACCGCGTGCAGGCGATCGATCACGTCTACGGGAACTACTTCGCCGACGACGCGGTGCTCGGCGCCGTCACGGTCACCGACACGCCGGCCACGCCGGACCACGGGGCCAGCTTCGGCGAGTTGCGGAGCCACCAGGACGTCGCGGCCGACATCGAGTCCTACCGCGACGAGTTCGATCGGCCGGTCGACCACCGGCTGCTGCTGACGCTGGAGATCGGCGACCTGCCCGACCCGCTGGAGCCGCTGCTGAACCTGGATCGTTCGTTCTTCAACCCGGTGGAGTGGAGCGGCACCATGCCGCGCATGAACTGGGTCACCACCGCCGGCCGCGTGCGCTGGATCCTGCGCGACCTGGACACGGGCCTGGAGAACGATGCCATCGACTGGCGCTTCCGGCGCGGCGACGTGGTGAAGATACGCCTGCGCAACGACCGCGGGGCGGTGCACGCCATGCAGCACCCGGTCCACATCCACGGACAGCGGTTCCTGGTGCTCAGCCGCGACGGCGTGCCGAACGACAACCTGGCCTGGAAGGACACGACGCTGCTGCCGGCGGGTTCGACCGCCGACCTGCTGCTGGAGTTGTCCAACCCCGGTCGCTGGATGCTACATTGCCACATCGCCGAGCACCTCGAAGCGGGGATGAAGCTGGTCTTCGACGTTGCGGCGGGCCCGCCGCCGCGGGGGCGCTGACCTTGCCGCGCTGCTGCCCGACGAAGCGGTGCGGCGCAAGTTCCGTGGCCGTCCGGGAACGCGGCCGGGACACGGCGGCGCCACGCGGGTCTCTACTGCAACGCAGGTCTGGTGGCCGGCTCCCGACAAGCGTTGCGGCACGGACGGAGGAATACAGGATGCGGATTCTTATCGCCACGCTCGCCGTTCTCGTCGCCGCCCTCCCGTGCGCCGCGCAGCCGGCGGACGTGCTCTCGGCCGCCGTGCGCCAGTTCGTCGAGGTCGGCGAGCCGGTCGTGGCGCTGACCGGCGTGCAGGTCGTGGACGGGACGGGCAGTCCGGCGGCCAGCGGCCGGACCATCCTGATCCGGGACGGCCGGATCGCGGCGGTCGGTCCCGACGCCGAGGTCGACGTCCCCGACGGCGCCCGCGTCCTGGCCCTCGACGGCCACACGGTGGTCCCCGGCTTCGTCGGCCTGCACGACCACACGTTCTACATGACCCGCGGCCGGCGGGTGCAGCTCAACGTCAGCGCCCCGCGCCTGTACCTGGCCAGCGGCGTGACCACCATCCGCACCACCGGCGCCTTCTCGCCCTACAGCGAGCTGAACCTCAAGCGGTCGATCCAGGAAGGGCGGGAGATCGGCCCGCGGATGTTCATCACCGGGCCGTACCTGTCGGGCGCCGGCGCCATGTCGCAGATGTTCCAGGTCAGCACGCCCGAGGACGCCCGCCGCGTCGTCGCCTACTGGGCCGACGAGGGGGTCGACTGGTTCAAGGCCTATACGCGGATCGGCGACGAGGAGCTGGCCGCCGCCATCGACGAGGCGCACCGCAGGGGCCTGAAGGTCACCGGCCACCTCTGCTCGGTCTCGTTCCGCGAGGCGGTGGCCATGGGCATCGACAACATCGAGCACGGCTTCTTCACCAACAGCGACTACGTGCCCGGCAAGCGGCCCGGCGTCTGCCCGCCCGGCGTGCAGCGGAGCCTCCTGGAGGTCGACCTGGAAGGTGACGAAGTGGCGGCGACCATCCGGGAGATGGTCGAGCAGGGCGTCGCCATGACCTCGACCCTGCCGGTCTACGAGCTCGCCATCCCCAACCGGCCGCCGCTGGAGCAGCGGGTCCTCGACATGCTCGCCCCCGGCGCCCGCGACGAGTACCTGCAGTCGCGCGCCGACGTCGCCTCGCGCGACGACGCCCCCATGGCCGAGCTGTTCCCCAAGGCGCAGGCGTTCGAGCGGATGTTCGTCGAGGCGGGCGGACTGCTCGCCGCCGGGGTCGACCCGACCGGCATGGGCGGGGCGCTGCCCGGCTACGGCGACCAGCGCAACTACGAGTTGCTGCTCGAGTCCGGGTTCAGCCCGGAGCAGGTCATCGAGATCATGTCGCTGAACGGCGCCCGCGTGCTGGGCGAGGACGACCGGCTCGGCTCCATCGAGCCGGGCAAGCTAGCCGACCTGGTGGTCATCGACGGCGATCCCGTGCGCCGGGAGGCAGAGATCCGCAACGTGACGCTGGTCTTCAAGGAAGGGGTCGGCTACGACGCGCCGGCGCTGGCCGAGTCGGTGCGGGGGCTCATCGGGTTGCGGTAGTCGAACTCCTGTGTCCCGGTGAACAAGGACACGCGCTCGACAAGCGAACGCCGTCGAGCTTCGCGCGTTGCCGGACCAAGGCGAGCAGGGAGCACCATGGCCGGCAGCACGTCCCGGAAATCAACCAGGGTCGCAAGAAAGGTCGTCGCGAGGCGGGCCGGCGCGAAGCCGGTTCTCCTCGCAGGCGGCAACCCGCAGATCGCGAAGGCAGACGGCGACATCCCGGTGCAGGCCTACATCGCGGCCATGCCCGGCTGGAAGAGCGATCTGGGGCGCCGCCTCGATGCGCTCATCGTGAGGACCGTGCCCGAAGTGCGCAAGGCGGTGAGATGGAACTCGCCCTTCTACGGCATCGAGGGCAGCGGGTGGTTCGTGAGCTACCACGTCTTTACCCGCTACGTGAAGGTGACGTTCTTCCGCGGCGTAGCGCTGCGACCCGTGCCGCCCGGCTCGGGCAAGGACCCGGACTCGCGCTGGATCGATATCCGCGAGGGCGAGTTCGACGAGGCGCAGTTGGCGACGTGGATCCGGCAGGCGGCCGCACTTCCGGGCTGGGACCTGACCTGACCTCGACGTCTCGTCGGGAGCCGGCGAGCTGCCCGACCCACCACAGCACGAATCTCGCATCCTGTCCGGTGGTAGCATGGCGTCCATGCTGAGCATGCAGTCGCGGGTGGGCTACACGGACCTCCTGGCCCTGCCGGAGGATGGACGCCGCTACGAGATCCACCGGGGGGAGCTCGTCGTGGTTCCGTCACCGTTGCCGCGTCACCAGTTGGCCGCCCGGGCGGTCTTCCTGCTGCTCGATTCCTGCGCGCGCGAGACCGGCGGCGACGCGCTCTTCGCACCGCTCGACATCGTGTTCGGCGAGTACGACGTCGTGCAGCCGGACATCGTCTTCTTCAGGGCCGAGCGCCGCCATCTGCTGCGGCCGGACGCCGTCGTGCGGCATGCGCCGGACATCGCGGTCGAGGTGCTCTCCCCCTCCACGGCCGCGACGGACCGGGGCCGCAAGATGC
Source organism: Vicinamibacterales bacterium (assembly GCA_965204175.1). Lineage (GTDB taxonomy): Bacteria > Acidobacteriota > Vicinamibacteria > Vicinamibacterales > UBA8438 > WTFV01. The sequence goes on along the minus strand of OZ241978.1, from coordinate 6,121,334 downwards.
GCATGTTCGCGCGGTACGGCGTGTGCGAGTACTGGATCGTCGATCCGATCCTGGAACAGATCGAAGTCCACACGCTCGAGGACGGCGCCTACCGGCGGGCGCAGGTCGCGTCCGGTGACGACATCGTGCGGTCCGTTCTCCTGCCGGATCTGACGTTCGAGGCCGCGTGCGCCTTCGTCCGCTGACGGCGGGGCCCGGTGGTTTTTCCCTCGGCGCCGGGGGCCGGGCGCGGTATCATTCCCGGTGACGCGGTCAGGCCGATCCGTGCCGCGTGGCGCCGTTGTGAAGACGCCGATCTACCTCGACTACGCCGCGACCACCCCGACCGATCCTGCCGTTGTCGCCGTCATGTCCCGCTACCTGGGACCCGACGGCGTGTTCGGCAATCCCGCGTCGCGGTTCCACAGCTTCGGGCGGGACGCCGAAGAGGCGGTCGAGCAGGCGCGCGTCCACGTCGCCGACCTCATCAACGCCGATCCGCGCGAGATCGTCTGGACCTCCGGGGCCACCGAGTCGGACAACCTCGCGATCAAGGGTGCGGCCGCCGCGCACGCGGACCGGGGCCGCCACATCGTCACGTCGACCTGCGGTGCCGTCCGCACCAGCGGATCCGTCAAGATCGTAGATCTGGCGCGTCGCGCACGACTTGGTGCCCGCGGACGGACACCCCGTGCTCGGCGAGCACGGCCAGCCAGCCGTCGCGGGTGCCGATGGTGCTCGTTACGTCGAGCAGGCCCAGCCTCTCCTCGCGCGCCGTCAGACGTGCGAAGCGCTGCCGCGCAGGGTAGTCGTCGGCGACGAACAGCTCCTTGCGGTGCAGCACGGGCGGATTCGGAGAGCGCGTGTAGTCGCGGAAGTGGAGGTCGAGCCGTTTCAGATCCGCGACGACGGCGCTCCGCAGTGCCGGATGCGCCACCCGGTCGAAGTCCTCGTAGGCGAGGTACGACACGCGAGCGCGGCGGCGGAAGAGCTTGACGAGCGTGAGTCCGTCGACGGCCCCGGCGAGCTGGCGGCCGCAGCCTTCGTAGACGCGCAACACCGGCGGCAGGTGCTCGACCGCGGTCTGATGGACGTAGAGCGCATCGGGCAGCAGCTTGCCGACGCCGGCGTCGCGGCACGCTCGATCCACGGCGTCCTGGTTGCCGGCGGAGAACAGGAGCGCGTCCGCCTCTGCGCAGCCGGATCTGTACGACCCGAAGAAGGCGCGGATGTCGTGCCGGAGTTCGTCCGGCAGCGCGCCGAACCGGGGCCGCTTCGGGAAGGCCGCGAGGGCCAGGTAGACGAGGACGTCGGCGCGCCGTTCCTGCCGTATGCGGTCCCAGCGGTCGGCGCCGGTGACGCGGCGGAGCAGCGAGAACGCGCGGGCTGCGCTCCCGAAGATCCGTGACAGTTGCGGTGCGGCCGGGAGCTCGCCGTCGACGGGCAGGCGACCACGGTCGGTGACGAACGCCACGAGCGGTTCGATCAGCTCCTTGTGGTCGGCGACGAGCTCCTGGCATTCCTCGATGTCGGGGATCCGCCGCTGCCTGGAGACCCGGTTCACGGCGAACGACTGCGCGTCGGCCTCGTCGCGGAACACGTAGAAGACGCCGGGGGCCGCGGCGACCGGCTGCTGGTGGAGCGCCTGTTCGATCCACTGGCGGAGCTCCTCCTGCGTGAAGAACTTCTGGAACGTACGCTTGCCGGTCACGATCCCGTCGCCCTGGAAGTCGACGGCGGCGTCGGCGGCCTCCCAGTCGAGGCGGGCGGAGACGATGAGGACCTTCCGGGCGAGCTCCCACGCCGCGGCGAGGACGACGATGCGCTCGTCCGGATCCTCGATGACGTTGACGACGTAGCCGAGGTTCACCACGTCGGCCGGCGTGCGCTCTTCGTCGGGGAAGAACGCCGGGTCCCAGCCGGATACCGGAACTCCCATCTTGTGCAACCGCAGCAGATCGTCGCCCCGACCGCAGCCGTAGTCGAAGAACGTGCGTTCCTGGTGGACGAGGCCGTCGTCGAGCGCGAGGGCCACGGGGCGGGACAGCGCGGTGCGGCGGATGGCTGTGCGGTCGGCTCGCGTGGTGCTCATCGGGAAGCGCTGGACCGACGCATTCTACCGACGTGCGCCCCGTGGAGGCGACGTCGACTCATCGACGAACACGGAAGGTCCGTGCTGCAGAACCCGCCGCGGGGTCAATCGGCAGGGTCGGCGCCCTTGATGGCGTCGATGATCAGCGCCCGCAACTCGCGGATGTCTTCCTGCAGGTCGTCGATGCGGGCGTTGACGTCGTCGATGCGGGCGTTGACGTTCGTGTTGACGTCGTCGATGCGGGCGTTGACGTTGGCGTTCTGCTGGATCGTCAGGCCGGCCAGCATCAACAGCAGGGTGGCGAGTCCGACGCCGGTACCGACGATGCTCTTGACAATCGCTTTCGTATCGCCGGTCGCGCCGGGAACCGGGCTCTCGGACATCGGAGCGTCGTCCATACTTGCAGCATAGCATCGTTCAGTGACCCATGCGCTCGTGTGCGGTGTTGCCGGCAACGCCCGGGGTGGCGCAGGACGAGCAAGGGTAAAAGAACGAGCGTCACCCCAACGCGACCATCGCGTCAGTGCGGGTTGTCGTCGTAGAGGTATTCGGCGAGCTTCAGCGACTCGAGCATGTTGGTCCAGACCTCGTCGGCAACGCCGCGGTCTTCGGGCCAGTACTCCATCGTGATGAACGCCTGGACGTTCCCGCCGCGGGCGAGGCAGGCCCTGGAATGCGCCTTGCGCTTCCCCGCCGGGTCCATGAAGTCCATCTCCAGCCACAGGTACTCCAGATTGCCGCGGGATGCGCCGAGCAGCGGCCCTTTCCGCATGCACGGCCGCGGGTCGTCGGCCAGCACGGTATCCTCCATCAGGCTGGCGAGCGGCGGCATTACGCTCCAGTCGACGGTCGATCGATCGGGACCCAGTCGCAGCACGGAGATCTGCAGGCGCATGTTGTCGTCGGGCGCCTCCCGGTCATAGAGGCAGATGGAGTTCCCCTCGGGCTTGAGCACCCAGCTCGACGGGTACTCGAACAGCACCGCGCCCCGGTTCGCCACGAAGATGCTGTTGCCGGGCCTGGCGCTCCAGCCGTGATCGTCGGGCAGGTCGTATGTCCTGCGCTTCCATTCCGCCACGCTGCACTACCTCCCGCCCCTGACGCCGCAACGCGACGAGACGCTCCCGATGTAAAGGGTCGGCCACGACCGCCGGTACCCCGGCTCCGGTATCAAGCGGCGGATCCGGACTTCAGCCAGCGCCGGACCACGCGGGTCCACCACATGTACGCGCCCGTGACGAACAGCGCCGGCGGCACGAGCCCGACCAGCGCCCAGATCGCCTTCGTGGTGTCGTTGCAGAGCGACCCGCAGCCGGGGATGCCCCGGCCCCCGAGCCGGCCGAAGTGCAGGTAGGCGAGCCAGTACATCACCCGGTCGCCGACGCGCTCCTCCAGGCTCGTCGGGTCGAACGGCTCCAGGTAGTCGACGACCGCCATGAACGCGGCCGGGAACGACAGGTAGGCCCCCGTGATCGCCCACATGGCCAGGAACGGCCAGCACCAGAAGCCGAACGCGCTGTGCAGGTGCCAGTTGAACCGCCTCCAGTCCGCCCGCCGGTCGACGGTCAGGCTGCGCCGCCAGCGCTGGATGCCGGGCCACCAGATCACCGCGCCGGTCAGCGACAGCACGAGAAGGAGCAACGCGCCGATGCCGTTCACCCGCCGGCCGGTCTGTCCGGCCAGCAGGTTGTCGTGCAGGTCCAGCACCCAGGCGCTCACGCGGTAACCGAGCGGCAGGGGATCGCCCAGGTCCTCGCCCGTGATCGGGTCGAACAGCCGCCGTATCCGCTCGCCGTCGCGCGACAGGGTGATCCGGACCGCGTGGTTCGGGGTCTGCCCCGGCCGCACCTCCTGCACTTCGTAGCCGGGCCAGGCCTGCCGGGCGGCGCGCTCCAGGGCGTCCTCGCCCAGCGACGCGCCCGCGCTGTCGACGATGACGGGCTGCGGCGAGAAGGCGGCGTACAGCTCGTTCCGGTAGACCAGCACGCTGCCGGTCACGCAGATCACGAACACGTAGGCGCCCAGACCGATGCCGGTCCACAGGTGCACCTGGAAGAGGGCCCTGCGCATCCCGATGCCCTGCGGCGCCTGCACCCAGCGTGACCAGGTATTCCCCATAGCGCTTCGAACGCCTGCCCGAAAGGATCCGGCGCCGGCCGCGTGCCGACAGTCAATTAGCATACCGCGTGCCGAGGGCGGCCCGGTTCCGGCCGGTTCCGCCGTCAGTCCGCGGCGAGCGTCCGCGTCCGCACGGTCAGGTCGTCGATGCGGTCCACGTTCACCGCGACGCCGAGGCCCGGCCGGTCGGCCGGCACCGTCACCATTCCCGCCGAATCCATCGTCCATTCCGGCGTCACGACGTCCTCGGTCCAGTAGCGGGCGCTGGGGCTGACGTCGCCCGGCAGGGTGAAGTTGGGCAGCGAGGCCAACGCCACGTTGCAGGCGCGGCCGACGCCGCTCTCGAGCATCCCCCCGCACCAGACCGGCACGGCATGATGCTGGCAGAAATCGTGGATCGCCTTCGCCTGGGTGAAGCCGCCCACCCGGCCCGGCTTGATGTTCACGATACGCCCGGCGCCCAGCGCCAGCATGTCCTCGGCGGCGGCGGCGTGGGGAATCGACTCGTCGAGGCAGATGGGCGTCTCGAGCCGGTCCTGCAACTGCGCGTGCCGGCGGAGGTCGTCCTGCGCGAGCGGCTGCTCGATCATCAGCAGGCGGTAGGCGTCCAGATCCGCCAGGTGCTCGGTGTGGCCGAGGGTATAGGCGCTGTTGGCGTCGGCCATCAGTGGCGCGTCCGGACCGAGCGCCTCGCGCGCCGCGCCGATGTATTCGATGTCGGCCCCCGGCCGGATCTTGATCTTGATCTTGCGGTACCCGAGGGCCAGCGAATCACGCGCCTTGTCGACCAGCGCCCGCGGGCTGTCCTGGATGCCGATGGAGATGCCGGTGGCGATCGAACGGCGCGTGCCCCCGAGCAGCCGCGACAGGCTCGTCCCCTCGCGCTCGGCCCACAGCGCCCAGGCGCCCATCTCGACCGCCGCCTTCGCCATCGGGTGGCCGCGGAACCCGCGCCGGAGCATGCCGTCGATCGCGTTCGGGTGTGCGATGCGCACGCCGAGGACGCGCGGGGCGATCCACTCGGTCAGCGCCAGCCAGGCCGTGTCGATGGTCTCGGCCGAGAAGTTCGGGCGCTCCCCGGCGACGCACTCGCTCCAGGTGGTGGCGCCGTCGGCGTCTTCGAGATCCAGCAGCAGAATCCGCCGGCCGGTCGTGCGGCCGGACGAGATCTCGAACGGCTCGCGCAGCGTCATCCGGATCTCCCGCAGCGTGATGCGCGACAGGCGGAGGCTCATCGATCTTCCTCTTCAGGTGACTGGGAGGAGCCACCCGCGGCTACCGGCGCCCCGGTAACCGGGTTCGGTTCCCTGGTGACGAGGTAGTGCGAATCGTCGGGCGCCCGGCGGTGCTCGAAGCCCGACACGCGGTACCCGTTGGCGAGGTACCAGGTGAACGCGCAGCGCTGCGCCTGTTGCCACGCCCGGGCACTCACCGGGTCGGCCGCCTTCAGGCTGTCGATGTCGGCCGGCGCGGCCACGCGGACGCAGGAATCCGTCGGCAACGGACGCTCCCGGTCGAACCATTCCGGATCGACGACCGGTGCGGTTCCCGCCGCGGTTCCCGGTCCTTCCAGCCCCGGCGCGCTTCCGGGCGATCCGTCTCCCGCCTCGCGTTCGGTCCTGGCCGGCGCGGGCCGGTCGAGCCGCCACTCGACGATGAAACGGTCGGTGTCGAGCCCGGCATGGAGTGCGCTGCGCGTGTCGCCGTACATGTTGACGACGTACTCTACCGGCCGCGCGCCGAGGCTGTTCAGGTTCAGGTTGGCGTTGCGCGCCACGAGCGGATCGTAGGTCCAGAGCATGCGGCGGATGCCGCGTTCGAGAAGCTGGTCGCGCTGGAAGTGCTTGAGCCGCTTCCCGAGCCCGGCGCCGCGCGCCTCGGGCCGCACCGCGAGCATGTCGGACCAGTGCGCGGGCTCGCCGTCGCGGATGCCGCTGATGCCGAAGACGAAGCCGAGCAGGCGGCCGTCGGCGTCGAACGCGCCCGCCGACACCCCGCCGACCCGCTGGGAGACCATGAGGATCGTGGCCGGCACGACGTCCACGAAGTGTTCGCCCCAGGTCTCACGCTGGAGTTGCACGCAGGCGTCGTAGTCGGCGCGGGAATCGAATGAACGGATGATCGCTTCGGGCGTCATGAAATCCGCGTCACACGAGCGCGCCGGGGCGGCACGCCACGCCGGGGAACGCGTCGAGGATGCCGCGGTCGAACGTGGCCAGGGGCAGCGTTTCCCGAACCGCCAGCTCCACGAACAGCGCGTCGTACGCGGCAATGCCGGCATGCACACCACGTACCAGAGCACCATGCCAGAGTGATTGGTTGGAGACGGAGTGAATGTGAAGCCGCGCCGCCGCCGTCAGGCGTTTGCCTCCCTCCTCCAATGGCATCACCCCCTGGCGGACGGCCATCCGGACGACGTTGGCGAGCTCGGCTTCCCAGACCGCCGGCGCCATGCCCTCGTCGAGCATGCCGATGAACGATCTCGACTCCGCGGCGAAGCCCTCCGTGCCGAGCAGCAGGTAGGCGACGACGTTCGTGTCGACGACGGCTCTCACGACCGGCCGATCCCCATCCAGCTATCGATTTCGTCGGCCGTCGGCCGCCGTGACTGCGCCGCCCAGGCCTCCTCGATCTGGCCGAGCACCGACTGACGCTCGGCGGCGTAGCCGTCGAGCACCTCGCGCACCTCCTGCTCCATCGAACGGCCGTTGCGCCGGGCCAGCGCCTTCAGCGTCTCGACCGTGCCGGCCGGAACGCTCCGGATGGTGAGGGTAGGCATTCCTTACGTGTTCCGGGGTGCTGTCATCATGCTAGCACAGGCAAGTGTGGGGCAGTGCCTGAACTCGAGCAGCGCGAATCCGGCGTACGTAGTCGGCCGCCGATCGTCTCGACCCTGCGTATAATCGGGCGGCAACCGCCGTCATCAAAGGGAGATCCGATGCGCCACGCACGATTCCGTTCCGCCGCACTCGCCGCCTTCGCCGCCGTCCTGCTCGCCTTCGTCGCCGCCCCCGCGCCGCTGTTCGCCGAGTCCGAGAACTGGCCCGCCTTCCGGGGCGCCGACGCCCTGTCGACGGTCGAGGACGATCCGCGGCTGCCGATCACGTGGAGCACCACCGAGAACGTCGTCTGGAAGACGCCGATCCCCGGCCTCGGCTGGTCGTCGCCGGTCGTCTGGGGCGACCGCATCTTCCTGACCACCGTCATCAGCGAGGGCGAGGAGGAGGAGCCGCGCATGGGGCTCTACTTCCCCTACGGTTCGCCGCAGCCGATGCCCTCCGGCGGGCGGTTCCGCGACCCGGAGCCGGGCGACCTGATGGAGCGCTCGGCGGCCGTGCACCACTGGCTGGTGCAGGCCATCGACTTCGAGAGCGGCGACATCCTCTGGACGTCGGAGGTGCACACCGGCCGGCCCGACTTCGACCGCCACCTGAAGAACACCTACGCCTCGTCGACGCCGGTGACCGACGGCGAGCGGGTCTATGCCTACTTCGGCAACGTCGGCGTCTACGCCCTCGACATGGACGGCGCCATCGTGTGGGAGCGGCGTTTCGAGGCGACGGACACGCGCCTGGGCTGGGGTCCGGCGGCCTCGCCGGTGCTGCACGACGGCACGCTCTACGTGGTCAACGACAACGACGAGCAGTCGTTCGTGGTGGCGCTCGACGCCGCGACCGGGGTGGAGCGCTGGCGGGACGACCGCGACGAGGGGACCAACTGGTCGACGCCCTTCGTCTGGGAGCACGAGGGCCGCACCGAGCTGGTGACGACGGGCAGCGATCTGGTGCGCTCGTACGACCTGGATGGTCAGGAGCTGTGGAGCTTCCGCGGCATGAACTCCATCTCGATCCCGCAGCCGTTCGCCGCCCACGGCATGCTCTACGTGATGTCGGGATACGTCGGCGACGCGGTCCGGCCGGTCTACGCCATCCGCCCCGGGGCCGAGGGCGACATCACCCTGCCGGCCGGGGCGACCAGCAGCGACTGGGTGGCCTGGTACCAGGACGCCGCCGGGCCGTACCACCCGACCCCGCTGGTCTACGGCGACCACTACATCACGCTGCTCGACCGCGGGTTCTTCACCGTCCACGACGCGCACACCGGCGAGGAGCTGTACTTCACCGAGCAGCAGATTCAGACGCAGGAAGTGCGCCGCCGCGTGGCGCGCGGGGCGACCGGGTTCACCTCGTCGCCGTGGGCCTACAACGGGATGATCTTCCTGCTGAGCGAGGACGGCGACACCTACGTGCTCGACAGCAACGACCGGTTCCGGCTGGTCGCCACCAACGCGCTGGAGGAAGTCGCGATGTCGACCCCGGCGATCGTCCGCGGGAACCTGTTCATCCGCACCCGCTCGCACCTGTGGAAGCTGACGGACCTGTCCGAATCGAGGTAGTCGGCACGCGGTCGGCGTTGCGCTATGATGCGTGTTTGGCATACACGATGCGATGGACCATTGCGCTCGCGGTAGCCCTCGCGGCGGGCATCGGGCCGGGCACGGCCGATCCCGCGGCGCAGCGGGCGTCGGAGCGCCGGGTGGCCAACCCGGGCGAGACGCAGTTCGAGCTGCAGTTGCTGCGGCCGTCGGGCGGCCCCGTGGTGCCCATCTTCGAGGGGTGGTACCGGAACCCGGACGGCACCTTCGAGCTGTCGTTCGGCTACTTCAGCGTGAACACCGAGGAGACGCTGGAGATCCCCCTGGGGTCCGACAATTTCATCGAGCCGGCCGAGTTCGACGGGGGCCAGCCGACCGTGTTCGAGCCGGTGCCCGAGAGCGACCGGCGCCACTGGGGCGCCTTCACCGTGACGGTCCCGGCCGACTTCGGCATCCGCGACGTGGTCTGGACGCTGCACGTGCGCGGGCAGACGCTCTCGGTGCCGGGCCGGCTGACCAGCCCGGCCTACGAGCTGGCCGGGTGGGAGTTTCCGGGACGGTCGAGCGTGTCGCCGCTGCTGCGCTGGACACCGGACGGGCCGGCCGGCCGCGGGCCGCGCGGGATCACCGGCGAGGGGCGGCAGGCACAGGTGGGCGTGCCGCTCGACTTCAGCGCGTGGGTGGCCCGCGACGCCATCTCCCTTGACGACGAGCGTCCGATCAACATCAAGTGGTTCAAGCACCAGGGGCCGGGCGAGGTGACGTTCGCCGAGCGTACCGCCGTCGTCGAGCCGGACGCCTGGGCGCAGGAGGGCGGGGCGCAGGTGGCCACCGCGGTCACTTTCTCGGAGCCCGGCGAGTACCTGCTGCGGGTGCTTGCGTTCAACGTGATTCGGGAGTTCGAGTTCCAGTGTTGCTGGACCAACGGCTTCGTGCCGGTGACGGTCGCTCCGTGACCGTCGATCGGGGTCGGGTGGAGGAGAAGATCATGGGCAAGGTGGACCGGTTCGGTGGGGGTAGGCTGCTCGTAGCGGCCAGCATCGGGCTGGCGGTGACGTTGCTGTTGGCGGGTGCGGGCCCGGTCCTGGCGCAGTCCGGCGCGGCAGGCGCGTCGGCGGCGGCCGACACGGCGCCCACGTTCAGCCGGGACGTCGCGCCGATCCTGCAGCGCTCGTGTCAGCAGTGCCACCAGCCGACCGGCATCGCGCCGATGTCGCTGCTCACCTGGCGCGAGGCGCGCCCCTGGGCGCGCAGCATCCGCGATCGCGTGGAGCGGCGCCTCATGCCCCCGTGGCACCTCGACACGACGGTGGGCATCCAGGACTACAAGAACGACATCTCCCTGACGCAGGACGAGATCGACACCGTCGTCCGCTGGGTGGATGCAGGCGCGCCGCAGGGCGACCCGGCCGATCTGCCCGCGCCGCTGGAGTTCCCCCCGGCCGACGACTGGGAGGTGGAGGCGATTCTCGGACGGCCGCCCGATCTCATCGTGCAGTCGACGCCCTACCACGTGGTGGCCAACGGGCAGGACCAGTGGTGGTCGCCGCGGATCGAGTTCGCCGGCTTCGACGTACCGCGCTACATCCGCGCGGCCGAGTTCAAGCCGTCCTACCCGCTGGGCATCAAGGTCACGCACCACGGGCACGCCACCCTGCGGACGGCGGCGGCCGAGGGCGAGGATCCGCCGCGGACGCATCTGGTCGGCATGGGCATCGGCAAGCGCTACGACGTGCTGCCCGAGGGCGTCGGCAAGCTGCTGCCGCCGGGTCCGGGCACCGTCAACTTCAGCCTCCACTACTTCCCGGTGGGCGAGGAGGTAACCGAGGTGGCCGACGTCGGCGTGTGGCTCTATCCCGAGGGCGAGGAGCCGGACAAGGTGACCGCCGGCGAGCGGCAGTTCTACGTCGACGGCACCCACCGCGAGCGGCTGCGCGCCAGCGACATCCTCATCCCGCCGCACGGGCACCTGGTGCTCGAGGACCAGTACGTCATGGAGCAGCCGGCGCTGATCCAGAGCTTCCGGCCCCACATGCACATGCGGGGCACCGAGATGTCGATGGCGGTGCTCTATCCGGACGGCCGCCGCGAGCTGCTCAGCAGCGTCAACCGCTACGACCACAACTGGCAGATCGCCTACGTCTACGACGACGCTGCCCAGCCGCTGCTGCCCACGGGCTCGGTGCTGATGCTGCGCGCGAAGTGGGACAACACGGCCGCGAACCGCATCAACCCCGACCCGGACCAGTGGGTGGTGTTCGGCGCGCGGGGCGTCGACGAGATGTCCCACGCCTGGATCGGCATCACCTATCTCGAGGATGCCGAGTACGAGGAGCTGGCCGCGGAACGCACGAAGGCGGCCGAGACCACGGACGATTCGCAGTAGGGCGGCCGGGTCTGCCCGCGGCGCCCCCTTCTGCACAGGTGGCCGCAGGACGATGGGCTGGTGTCGCATCCGCTGGTCAAGTCGGCGAGATTTTGTCCGCCTCGTCGGGCAGCCGTCCCTCCGGCCGCGCGCCTGGAATGAAGTGGTTCAGCGAGCCGTCCTTCGCGGCGCCGATGCCAGTACGCGCGGTGTGTACACACGGGCTCCCCTCCCTCGCCCCCGGACGAAGAAACGCCAGTGCGTCGCCGCAAACTGACTGTCGGATGCACGCATCGTCGGGCCGCGTGCGGGTCGAATCATGAGAGATCCGCCGTCCCCGGTACTGTCAATCGCGAGCCCATGTTCGAGGCCGGAGTTCCCTGAGGATGGATGCCGGCATCCCGACCCTCAGCAGTGTGGCGCAGTCGCCTTAACAATATGTCCCGGCAACCTGCTACGATGCACAGCATCGAGGAGGACGCGACACATGGCGACATACGCGATATGGAACAACAAGGGGGGCGTGGGAAAGAGCTATCTGACGTTTCAGTTGGCCTGCGAGTACGCCCGCGTACACCCAACGGAGCGGGTGCTGGTTGTGGACTTTTGCCCGCAAGCCAACTCTTCCGGCATGCTTCTCGGCGGCATGGAGGCTGGCGAAGCCGTACTGGAGGATCTGACGAGCAAAACCCCGCCAAGGACGATCTCCGGGTACATCGAGGATCGAATCACGAGTCCCTACTTGGACCCCCACACCGGCCTGAATTACGTCACCCGTGTGTCGTCCAGAAACCAGCACGTTCCCCCGAATGTTGACCTAGTGGCCGGAGATGAGCAGCTCGAAATCCAGGCCTCTCGGGTCCTTGCCGCAACCAACCCCGGCCCGCCGGACGCTTGGCGAGCGGTACATACCTGGGCCAGTGATTTGATCGAGGATATCAAGAAGGCTTCGGGTCAAGGAAGCACTATTGTGTTTCTCGATTGTAATCCAAGCTTTGGAATATACACCGAGCTCGCCCTGTCCGCAGCGGACAGGTTGATTGTGCCGTTCTCTGCTTATGGGGCCTCGCGCAGGGCAGTAAGAGCCGTTCTATCGCTGGTCTATGGGATCTCGCGCCGACCGGGCGCTCAACAGTCGCAGTACTACATCAACACTCAACAGTTCCGCATGCGCATTCCTCGCATATACAGCTATGTCGGCAATCGGTTGACTCAGTACGTCCAGTCAGCCAGGGCGTTCAGGACGGTCGTCCAAGAAATCGGCAAATGAGATTTGGAGTGTATGGAGTTCGAATCCGAATCTGTTTCACGTGCACCCTGACGGGCATTCCGCTCCAGGACGGCGGCGGGATTTTGATGCGATGTTCCAGGCAGAAGTGCCTGACGCAAACACAGCCTCGGTCGTCTCGACCTCGTTGGGAATACCGATTTGTGTTCTTCCCGCCGGCCTGAAGTCTGTAGCCGGCAGGAAGGTCATGGTGAACCAGAGTCAGTTGGACAGACAGCAACCCGCGATGCGTGAGTTGGCGAGGTCTATCGAGTAGGTGGACGCATGCCAGCCCCGCCAGTCCGCGCCGCATATCTGAGCCATCTGATCCCCCCTCGGATGGCTTGGCGTTCGGGTGACGGCTGGTGTTACAGTCAGGTCGATGGCGGCCAACGGTCCGTGGCGGGACCGCCCGTTGCACAACGACCGGCCACGCGCCGGATGCCCGGCGGCCGCTGTGATTCGCCGACAGCCGAGGAGGAACAGTCATGCGGCACCCGATGCCCTTCGTGTTGACCGTCGTTGCCTTGGCTGCGGCGCTCCTGGCCGCCGCCCCTGCGGACGCGCAGCTCGAGGACCAGACCCGGGTGGCGCCGACCAACGACCTGCCCAACCCCTACGCCCGCGTGCACCCGTGGGGCGAGCTGCCGGATCCGTACGTCCCGGGCGCCTACGACGAACGGGCGTCGTTCATCGGCATCGACGAGGGACCCGACGGCAACATCTACCTGTTGAGCCGCTGCCTGCAGAACTCCTGCACGGGGCGCAGCGAGCCGGCGCTGCTGAAGCTCGACCCGTCGGGCCGGCTGCTCCTGAGCTGGGGCTCGGAGATGTTCGACTTCCCGCACGGCCTCGACGTCGACCGCGAGGGCAACGTCTGGGTGGCCGACCAGCGCGGGCACCAGGTCGTGAAGTTCGATGCCCAGGGCAACCACCTGATGACCATAGGCGAGCGCGGCACGGCGGGCGACCCGCCGCTGGTCAACGAGCCGACCGGCGTCCTGGTCGTCCCGAGCGGCGAGATCTTCATCACCGAAGGGCACAGCTTCGCGAGCGGCGCCAACCGGGTGACCAAGTACGCGGCCGACGGCACGTTCCTGCTGTCCTGGGGCGGGACCGGCTCGGGGCCCGGCCAGTTCAACGTGCCGCACACCATCGCGCTCGACTCGCAGGGCCGCCTGTTCGTGGGCGACCGGGCGAACAACCGGATCCAGATCTTCGATCAGGAGGGGACGCTGCTCGACGTCTGGTACCAGTTCGGGCGCCCGAGCGGCATCGCCATCGGCGCCGACGACCGCATCTACGTGGCCGATTCCGAGTCCTACGGCACCGACAACCCGGGGTGGAGGAAGGGGATCCGGGTCGGGAGCGCGCGTGACGGATCGGTCCAGTACCTGATCGAGGACCTCGAGCCGACCGCCATCGAGCACAGCGGCGCCGAGGGCGTGGGCGTCGACTCGGCCGGCAACGTCTACGGGGGCGTCGTCCGGCGCCGGATGATCGAGAAGCACGTGCCGAACGGCGAGGCCACCCCGCTGCCGGGCGACAACGCGCCCGCGCACGTGGGACACGTCGCCTACGGCTTTCCCGGCGCGCCCGGAGGACGGAGCCTGGCCGCCACCGCCTCGGCCGAGATCGGCACCATGGTGCTCCACGCCAACTTCGCGGCCGGCGATCTGAGCGACTACGGCGCGATGCGGCGGCACGCCGGGCACGTGCTGCACCTGCTGGAGCCGGCCGAGGGAGCGTCGGGACCGGGCCTCGGGTTCGGCGTGATCCCCGCCGTGGAGGCGCTCGTCAGTCACCTGGAGCGGGCGGCCGCCGAGAGCGGGGCCCCGGACAACCTGCGGACGCACGCCGGGCACGTTTCCGCGATCGCGGCCGGCATGCTCGCGAACGCGCGCCAGGCCGCCGGGCTTGCCCGGCAGCTCAGCGAGGCCGTCTCGATCCGCCGCGCGGCCCCGCTCGTGGCCCGCGTTCGCACCTTGGCCTACCAGATCGCCGAAGGCTTCGACGTCGATGGCGATGGGCGGATGTCGTTCGACGGCGAGGCCGGCATGCAGCAGCTCGAAGCGCATCTCTACCTGCTGCTGGAGGGCGAGTCGCTTCCCCGCGAGCTGCGGTAGGAACCGTGAAAACGCCGCGTGGGCACCGAGGGGGGCGAGAGGCGCCTGCGTGGCGAGGCGCTACGAGGAGGCGTAATCGGGGCCGCAGTATCGGGAGAGACGCCTACTACCCGTCCGCTGGCGGATCGGGCACGCCGGCGACGATCAACCCGCCGAGCGGCGTCCCGCGCTCGGCCTCGCCCGCGAACGCCTCGTGGCTCCGGAACTCGAGTCCGAGGGCTTCGATGAACTCCCTGGCCCGCTCGCGCGCGGGGGCGGCGGTCGAGATGCCGAAGAGCCAGCTCTCGCCGTAGAAGGCCTTCATCGTGTACTTCGCGTAGTTCCCCAGCACCACGAAGGGCTTGCGGCAGAGCACCAGCTCGCGGCTGAGGAAGTCGAGAGCGATGCGCGATCCCGGTGCGAGTCCCGCTACCTCGCGCAGCGTCTTGTCGATGGCCGCGTCGTCGAGATACATCGTCACGCCTTCCCAGAGGATGAAGGCCGGCAAGTCCGGGTCGAACCCGTGTTCCTTCAGCGACTCCAGCCAGGACTGCTGGTTGAAGTCGGTCGGCGCGAAGACGACGTGGCCGCGGTCGACGCCGGCGGTGCGCAGGGCCTCGACCTTGGCTGCTTGCGTCGGCGGCTCGTCGACCTCGAAGCATCTCGATGCCTCGCCGCTGTCCCGCCCGGCCGACGGGCGCAGGTCCGCTCCGTCCGGCAGCGGTCCGTACGAGCGCGTGTCCCAGCCCGCGCCGAGCACGACGAACTGCCGGATGGGGCTGTCCGCGACGGCCGCGGCGGCGACGGCGCTGTCGAAGAAGTGGGTGCGGTGGCTGATGAAGGTCGCCGGCGTCGACGGCCGCGGGCCCGGGTACGCGAGGAACGAACCCCGGAAGCCGCTCCACCGCGCCGCCAGGACCAGGGTGTCCATCATCAGCCGCAGGACCAGGGGCGACAGGGCGGGGAGGTGCGGCGCGATCCGCTCGGCTGCCGCGTCGTTGCGGCCCTTGATGTGGTGGAGCAGCAGCCGGGTCATGTACGGCTCGTAGGCCGTCCCCGAGATGCCGCGCGGCAAGTTCACGAAACGGACCCGGAACGCGTAGACCAGCGATCCGATGAGCTGGAGGGGGAAGAAGACGATCTCCAGGAGGGTGAAGAGCAGGACTTTCACTGGCCGCTCTCGTCGGTCGAGTCCAAACCGGCTTCGTCCAACTCAAGTGGCAGTGCTAGCTGTGCAGGCCGGGCGCGTTGACGTGCGCGTTGTGGGAGGCCTCCAGCACTTCCACGCGTCCGATGAGCTTGTCGAGCTTCCCGTTGACGATGAGCACGCCGACCGCGGCAACGAGACTGCCCACAGCGCCGAGCACGGCCGCGACCGCCGTCAAAAGCTCCATGAAACCGATTCTACCGGAGAAGTTGAACCCGCGAGAAATCGCCCGGGGCTCCTACCCCGTGGTCGCCCGCGCGACGCCGGCCAGCTCGCCGAGCCGCTCGCCCGTGCTGTCGCCGAACTTCTCCGCCGGCACGCCCAGCATGTTGAGCAGCGTCAACTGCAGGTTCGTCAGCCGCTGGGTGCGGCGCGGATACCGGAGATGGCGGCCGCCGACGATGCGTCCGCCCGCCCCGCCGGCCAGCAGCAGCGGGAGGTTCCGGGAATCGTGCCGGTTGCCCTCGCTGAGGGCGCTGCCGTACAGGATGACGGCGTTGTCGAGCACCGACCCGTCGCCGTCGTCGGTCGCCGCCAGCTTGTCGAGGAAGTAGCCGAGCAGCGAGACGTGGTAGGCGTTGATGCGCTGCAGGGAGGCGATCTTCTTCGGGTCGCCGCCGTGGTGCGAAATCGGGTGGTGCGAATCCGAGACGCCGATCTGCGGGTACGTCGCACCGCTCTGTTCCCGGCCGATCTGGAACGTGATGACGCGCGTCGAATCGGTCTGGAACGCGAGCGCCTGCATGTCGAACATCAGCCGCGCGTGCTCGTCGTAGTCGACCGGGATGCCGGCCGGCGAGTCGACCAGCGGCAGCTTGCGGCCGTTCGCCTCGGCGTTCTGGATGCGCCGCTCGATCTCGCGCACCGAGTCGACGTACTCGTCGAGCTTCCGCTGATCGCGGGGCCCGACCTCGCCGTGCAGGCGGCGGACCTTGTCGAGCACCGAGTCGAGGATGCTGTTCTGCCGGCGCAGGCGGGCGCTCCGCGCGGCCGGATCCGTGCTGCCGATGTCGCCGAACAGGCGCTCGAAGACCACGCGCGGGTTCGGCTCCACCGGCAGCGGCGTCGACGGGCCGGCCCAGGCCAGGGTGTTCTGGTAAGCGCAATTGAAGCCGACGCCGCACGTGCCGACGCCGTTGACGGTGTCGGCGCCCTCCAGCCCCAGCTCCAGCGACGGCAGCGGCGTGTCCTGGCTGATCGTCTTCGCCAGGATCTGATCCATGGAGATGCCCAGGTCCAGGCTGGAGCTGCTCGTCGTCTGGAGCGGCTCGACCCCGGTCAGGAACGCGCCGGCCGGCTTGGCGTGCGATCCGGGGTTGCCGGTGCGCGAGGCGGCGCCGGTGTTGTCGAGCCCGCTCAGCACCAGCAGTTGCCGGCGATGGGCCTCCAGCGGCTTCAGCGTCGGCGTGAACTCGAACGCGCTTCCCTCGGCGGCCGGCGTCCAGTCCTTCATGATGATCCCGTTCGGCACGTACACCGTGCAGAAACGGGAAACCCGCCGGGCCGGGGTCTTCGCCAGCGCGGTCAGCGCCGGCACCATCCCGTCAAGCAACGGCAGCGCGAGCGTGGCGCCGACGCCCCGGAGCATCGTCCGCCGGGGAATGGCCTTCCTGGTGATCATCATGGTTCTGTCCTCCGCATCGGGATGCGAGTACCCGGCATCATAGCCCCCTGCGGAGCGCGATTCCACCACTTTCGTGCCCCGAACCGCGTTGTCGAGGTCCCGTCGCGCTGATCGCGCTCTCGATCGCTCCCGTCGTGATTGCCGCCGTTGCCCGGCTTCCTCGGTTCCGTGGGATGACGTTCATCGGAAGCTCCAGGGCCGACGGTGAAGAGGTCCGTCCGCTTACTCGGGTCGTCGAACCACCCGCAGCCATCGAAACGCGCCGCCTGCTGCCGCGGCCAGCGTCGCCAGGATCAGCGCGCTCTTCAGCAGCGTGAAGACCGCCGCCACGCTCGTCCAGGGCGTCGGGGCGCCGTCGTAGGTCGAGGCCAGCAAGGCGATGGAGATGTTCTCGAGGACATCCGCTGCCGCGCCCGCGATCGGCAGCAGGTAGAACCGCTGTCCTTCCCCGAAGAGGCGGATCAGCAGGAGCGCGAAGAGCAGGCCGTAGGCGACCGGGAAGACCAGGTCGATCGACACCTCGGTCCAGGCATAGACGGCCCTTGCGTTCGAGTCGAGCCGATCGAGAGCTCCGAACAAGTCGGCGGCCTGCTCGGACGTGTACCACTGCCTGGTGTCGAGCAGTTCGAGACCACCCAGTCGGGTGTCTCGCCACTGAAAGCCCGCCACACAGAGCAGGACGACCAGCACCGTCGGAATGACCACGCACAGCGTGGCGAGCCGTTGCAGTCCACGACGAATCCGGTCGTGCATGTTGAAGAGAGATGTCAACATGACTACCATACTTCGCCGCGGCGCGGGCGGCCAGATGGTGTCTCAGGTTACCTGAGACACCATCGGCGGCCATGCCGCACTGGATGGCGGAGCTGGTGAGCCACCTCGTCGCAACGCCGCACCAGGAGCCGCAATCATGAAGAACCGTCGAGCACGAACCGCCGCCGTCGCGGCGGTCGGACTGGCAGCCCTCGCGCTCGGTCCGGCGCCGGGGGCGCAGCCGCCCACCCCGGTCCGCAACGACGTGCCTCGAGTGGGGCAGCAGGAAGTCATCATGATGCGCCATGCCTATCTCGAGGAGGGCCGCTACGAGGCGTGGCTCGAAGCCAGCCGGTCGGGCGTGTGGCCCTACTTCGAGAGACTGGGCGCTCGCATACTGGGCGACTTCGAGGTCGTCTATCCCGCGGGCGACGACGCCACGCCGGGCCAGGACGAGGCGCTTCGTTTCGCGCGCTACGCCAGCTACGAGCACTGGCAGGCCACCCGCGGCGGCGCCCTCGCCGTCGACACCGGCGGCGCCGTCCGGCTCGGCGGCGACGGCGGCCTCAGGGATGCGTCGCTGGAGGCGCTGCGCACCCGCCGCCAGTACCAGCAGGGTTCCCGCGGCGGCATTTTCCTGCAGGGATACCTGGCCGAGACCCGCCCGCTCTACATGCCCGGGCTCGTCGAACGCTACGAGCAGGTCGACGGCAGCCCCGATCCGGCCTCCTCCGCACCCTACCCGGTTCGGTTGGGCCGGGCCCGGCCCGGAGACGGCCTGATCGCGCTGGAGCATTCTCGAATCAGGAAGGGCGCCTTCGAGGAGTATCACGCCATCGCACGCGATCGGGTCTGGCCCTACGTCGAGAAGATCGGCGTCCGGCCGGTGGGCCTTTGGCGGGTCGCGTACCTGCCGAACAGCGACCCGGTCGAGAGCGACGACTACGACGAGGTGTACAACCTGGCCCGCTACGCCAGCTACGAGCACTTCCTCGCGGTGCGTGACGACGCGGTCGGCATGGGCGGCAACGGGCCCGACTTCGTGGCGTTCAGGAACGCGTCGGAACAGCTGGACGGGCTCACGCAGGGGCGTTCCGTCGAGTTCCTCCGGGACGAGCCGTATGGCAGTCCGCCCGTGTATGCGCCGGGCCTGGGGGAGAGCTACCGCCCTGACCGATAGTGTGCGGATTCCGGTCCAAACCGATCACCGATTCCGGTCCAAACCGATCACTGAATCCAGCGGAAACCGATCACTGAATCCAGCGGAAACCGATCACTGAATCCAGCGGAAACCGATCACCGTCGGTCGGAGCTGAGCGGCGCGGGACAACTTGCCGGCCGCGGCAGCCCGGGCGTCGTTCACGTCCTCGGTCCGATAACGGGTGATGTCACTCGTGCGCCGTCGTAGGTCGAGACTAGCAACGCGATGGTGAGAGAGTGGCCCGCCGCGAGCGGCAGCAGATAGAAACGCCGTCCTCCATCGACGACGCGCGGCAAAGGTGAGCGCAAAGAGCAGGCAGTACCCGACGGGGAAGATCAGTCGATCGACACCTCGGTCCAGGCATAGACAACCCTGGCGTCCGCACCGAGAGCGCTCCGACCAGCGCGGGAGGCCTGCCTGGGCGTGTACCCACAGCCTGGTGTCGACCAGTTGGTGCCGCGCCTGCCGTACCAGGAGGCGAAGCCCCCACAAGAGTGATTCAAGTAAAAACTTGACGGGAGTCCAAGTCCCGTGGCAGACTTGGTTCAAGTGGCTCGGTCCCGTGGCGACAACGTCCAAGCAGCACGCCACGGGGCCGAGCGGTGGCAGGTGCGATGGGCCGGAAGCATTTGGGGAATGCGCCAGGATTCACGACCCTGGAGGTTGCGGGTTCGATACCCGTCCGGTCCACCAATTGCCACCGGTACGATACAGCGAATTGCGCCCACGCAGCAAGCCTGAGAGGGGGTTCCGCGTGCTGGACATCGATGCGATGATGGACGACATTCGGTTGCAGATCGAACGCCTGCAAGCCGAACTGGAATCGCTCGAACGATTGAGGGAGTCCGCGCAGGAGCGCGGGTTCTACGCTCCAGACGGTACGCACGATCTCAAGGGCGGGGCAGCAAACGGACTCTTCCTGGGGGCTACTGCTGTAAGGCCAGGCGGCCGCCGTAAGGAGCTACGGGACTTTCTGTTCAAGCACGGCCCGATGAAGGCACCCGAGATCGCGAAGAAGTCCAAGATTCCAAGGGGGACCATCGACTACCTGTTGGCCCAAGTTGATCACTTTGAGCGCCTGGACGATGGGACTTGGAAACCCAAGATTTATGCACTGATGCCCCCTCGCGAGGAGGGAGATGCGCAGGATTCTTGAGCCCGGCTGCGGGTAGCTTCTTGGGGTTGCGAGCCCGCCGAGGTCTTGCGGTGTCCGGGCCGGGCGCGGCCCGGACACCGCATCCTCGCGTCGGAGCACTCTCGAATCAGGAAGAGTGCCGTCGAGAAGTATCACGCCGATCGCCCGTGATCGGGTCTGGCCCTACGTGGAGAAGATCGGCGTCCGGCCGATGGGCCGGTGTTGGGTCGTGTACCTGCCGAACAGCGACCCGGTCGAGAGCGACGACTACGTCCGGTAGTGGACGGCGAGAGTCGTGCAGGAAGCCCCGCGGGCACGGGAAAGACCCGACGGATCGACGGCGGTTCCGCACCGTCCCTGGCCCGTTCCGCCGCGTAGATGATCTCCCCGCTGTCGAGTTGGCAGGCGATGCCGACCCGCTGGCGGCAGCGGCCGGCGGGTCGGCATCGGCTCGATAGCGGGTGATCTCGCCGGCATATGCGTGATGGTCTACTCCGCGAAAAGATCGGAGTGGGTCCCAGTGCGGACCAGGTGCAGCTCGTCGGATTTGACTCGGCAGCCAGTCCGGCTCAAGGTGTACCTCCCGGTCACCTCTCCAAATCCCCCGGAGTGGGTGGTCGCGATATTGCGCGGCCAGGGACTCTTGCTCGATCAGCGATGCCAGCGATGCCAGCAGCGCCCTCGACTTCCTCATGTCCTTTCCCCGCGCCCTTACGTCACGCTTGAACTGGGAGGAGCGAACAGGGATCAACATGTCACAGGTCGAGGTCGCGGAACAGTTCTTCAGCGCTGCCGAAACGCTGGCCCTTGCCCTCGTCCAGTTCCTTCATCGATTTGACGGTGGTTGGGTGAGGCACCTGGACGGCGAAGGGCAGTCGCTTCTCGTCCGCAACGCGCAGCAGCAGCAGGCGGATCGCGTCAGACACCGACAGGCCCATGGCTTGAAGCGCCTCGGCGGCTCGCGCCTTGGTGTCGCTGTCGATTCGGGCTCGCACGACGGTATCGGTTCTCATGCCGGAGTCCTCCCAAGACGTGGCTCCACTGTAGCCACAGGCGGCCAAGGTGTCAAAGGCCCAAGGCCAACGTCGACCACGGTCACGGCGCTTCCGGCACGTAGATGATCTCTCCGCTCTCCAGTTGATAGGCGATGCCGACCCGCCGGCCGCGGCGGCCCGCGGCGTCGTTCACGTCCTCGGCCCGATAGCGGGTGATCTCGCCGGCCTCCTGCGTGATGATCTCCATCTCGGCCGTGCCGGGGTTCTTGACCATCGTGAAGTCCTCCTGCGTGAGGAACTCCGTCAACTGCCAGCGGCTGACCATGGCGACCATCAGCGCCACGGCGAAAGACCATGGCGACGTCGAACAGGTTCGCGATGGCGCCCAGCGGGTCGGCGTCGTCATGAAGCGAGCCGCCGCGTCGCCGCCGCCGTCTCCTGCCTGCCATCCGGGTCTCCTTCCTCGTGCGTGGATGTCCGTTCGCCGATGAGTCCGCTCACGAATTCGAGATCGTTGAGCTCCTCGCCGTGCCAGCGCTGTTTCGCCTGCTGGACGGCGAAGCCGATGCCGCCGACGAGGAGGTCGACGACCGTGGTGGCGAAGGCCACCTGCGGGTTCTCGGCCATCGCCGCGATGTCCCCGGCGGCCAGCCCCACCAGCGCCGGCCCCGACCGGCCGTGGTCGAGCAGCCGCCCGATCGCCGGCTTCCCACCCGAGCGCGACCGTGCCGGCGACGACGGCGTGGGGTCCGGCCTCGAGCGCCGCCGCCGTGCGCTCCACAAATGCGTTGCATTCCGCCGGCCTCCGGCCGAGCGGCGTGAACCATCACTGGTGCTCGGCCAGATAGGCCCATGACGCCGCCTCGTCCATGAGCGGCAGCACCTTGTCGTGACGCGCCCGACCGGAACGCCAGCCCGAGTCGGGGCGAGACCGGCAAACGGGACTGTTCGATATGTCCGAAGCCGCGGGCAGCACTCCGGCCGGCCACGGGACGGTTCCTGAGGATTCTCTGAACGTGGCTGATTCCGAGAGTGTCCGGTCCGGCCCCCTGCGTGACAACTCCTCGCCGACCCCTTGAGTTCGCTCTCCGCCCCGCTCGGTTGCGTTTGTCGTTGTTGTGTGTCAGTATGGTGCATATCGACACGGGAGGTCTGGAATGCCA
The DNA here is from genome assembly GCA_965204175.1 of Vicinamibacterales bacterium. Lineage (GTDB taxonomy): Bacteria > Acidobacteriota > Vicinamibacteria > Vicinamibacterales > UBA8438 > WTFV01. The sequence continues at coordinate 6,098,955 of OZ241978.1, read as the reverse complement.
CAGATTCGCGTCACGGACGAGGCGTACGAACGGTTGAGACAGTTGGCGACGAAGATGAAATTTGGCCGTCGCGGGGTCGGTCAGGTGATTGAACTGCTCTCGCGGGCGACGCCACAGGACGTGGTCGACATCATGCTGGGTAAGGATACCCACGCCCCGGGTGAAGTCGAAGATGGCGTGTCGCTCACCCGTTGTGGGTTACAGGTGTACTCGGACGGATCTGCGGTGGACGGTGGCCGCGTCGCAGCCTCCGACCGGCTTGGCGACGTGAGCTGTCTTTCCTGCCGCTCCAGCATGCAGGCCGGTTGAGGGCGGAGACAGAATGGCACTGATATTCAGTCCCCGTCCTGGAACGCTGTTGATGTGCGACTTCGACACTGGCTTCAAGCCTCCAGAGATGACCAAGAAGCGACCGGTTGTGGTCATTTCGCCGCGACGACGCAGGTCGGGCAGCAAGCTCTGCACCGTCGTGCCGTTGAGCACCGCTGTTCCGACTCGGGTCGAACTGTTTCATCATCGGATGGACCCGCGCTCGGTTCCCGCAGAACTCGGCACGCAGGAATCCTGGGCGAAGTGCGACATGCTGTACACCGTCTCTCTGGAGCGGCTGGACCGGGTGCCGATCAACAAGGAAGGCAAGCGGGTGTTCGTCGCGCCACGGGTGCTGGACGACGATCTGGATGCGATTCGCCAGGGAGTCATGAACGCGCTGGGGCTTGACCCGAAGCCGCATCTGGAGACATGATGCAGATTGTCTCCCGATGAATCGGGCTTGTAAGACTACCCAGCGGGGGTAGCAGTCCTCGATCGGCGATGACAAGCTGACCGGGGGTCACTCAACCGGGGGCTCTGCGAACCCTTCTGGGGGGCGCAGGGCCCTTTGTCTTCCTCCCAACCGGTCAGAGCGCACCCGGAGCCGATCATGTCCAGCCGACATTGAGGTCGGAGTCCAGTGACGTCGCCGGCAGGAACGCGCCAAGTCCAAGTCGTCACGGCGCTTCCGGCACGTAGATGATCTCCCCGCTGTCGAGTTGGTAGGCGATGCCGACCCGCCGGCCGCGACGGCCCGCGGCGTCGTTCACGTCCTCGGCCCGGTAGCGGGTGATCTCGCCGGCCTCCTGCGTGATGATCTCCATCTCGGCGGTGCCGGGGTTCTTGACCATCGTGAAGTCCTCCTGCGTGAGGAACTCCGTCAACTGCCAGCGGCTGACCATGGCGACCATCAACGCCACGGCGAAGACCATGGCGACGTCGAACAGGTTCGCGATGGCGCCGAGCGGGTCGGCGTCGTCATGAAGCGAGCCGCCGCGTCGCCGCCGCCGTCTCCTGCCTGCCATCCGAACCTCCTTCATTCGTGCGTGGGTGTCCGTTCGCCGATGAGCCCGCTCACGAACTCGAGATCGTTGAGCGCCTCGCCGTGCCAGCGCTGCTTCGCTTGCGAGACGGCGAAGCCGATAGCGCCGACGAAGAGGCCCACGACCGTGGTCGAGAAGGCCACCTGCAGGTTCTCGGCCATCGCCGCGATGTCCCCGGCAGCCAGTCCCACCAGCGCCGGTCCCATCGGGATGAGCGTTCCCATCAGGCCCAGCATCGGGCCCAGGCGGGCCATGGTCCGCGCCGCCGCGAGGTCCTCCTCGCAGCCCGCCTCGAAGTCCGCGAGCGCCTTCTCGCGCTGCGCCGCCGACCGCCCGTGGTCGAGCAGGCGTCCGATCGCCGGCTTCCACCGCGGCTCGGGGGGCAGGTCGGCGTCGCGGAGCAGGGCCTCCGCATTGTCGCGGTCGAGTCGGTCGAGCAGCGGCCGCAACGCGGATCGAAACCGGAGCCGCGACAGCCAGGCGCCGTAGGTCCGTCCGGCGAGCAGCAGAGATCGGGCGAATAGGATCAGCAGCAGGACGATGACCGGCACCAGCAGGCCGGTCGAGAGCAGATACAGGGTGCGGGTCAACAGCTCCATGGGGCTCACTCTGCGACGCGGCCTTGCTCCGAGCGGCACCCTCCATGGGAGCTCGTGGCAGGAGCCACGCTGTATTCGAGTGGCGAGAGCGGCGATGCATCGCGGGTGAAGGGCGTTGCTCCTCGGTCGAACATGCCCAATATGCTCCCTCGTCGCGTCTTGTCCCGCGGGCGCCTCACCGCTCTCGGTGCCACGCGGGGTCTCACCACGGACTCCCGGGGGCACGGATGTGACAACAGCTCCATGGGCTCACTCCGCGACGCGGCGCAGGCGCCGGCGATGGCTCCAGTAGCCGACGAGGATCCCGAGCGCCGCCGTGCCGGCGACGACGGCGTGGGGTCCGGCTTCGAGCGCCGCCGCCGTGCGCTCCACACCCCCCTGCAGGGCGAACGCGGTCAGTCCGGCCGCCAGCATCACCTGCGCGGCGTGTACGAGCAGGCGCAGCTCGGCCCGCAGATCCCGATCCGGAAGCAGCCGCCGAATCCCCTCGCTCCCCGCCAGACCCGCCACGACGACGGCGCCGCACAGCGCCAGGGCGGTCGTCGAGAAGGACCATACCGACGCCGCGTGAAACGCCTTCACCTCCAGGTAGAACAGCACCAGCACCGGGATGACGCCGACGTGGTGCGCCGCCAGCCGCCGGAACCGGTGCACCGGCGGGCCGTGCCGCGCCCGCAGCAGCAGGGTGGCCCCGGCGCAGCCGAGGACGCCGTCGAGCGCCAGCAGCGCCGCCAGCGTCTGGACGTCCGCGCCGTCCAGACCGCCGATGAAGGCGGACAGGCTCTGGCGCACGGCGATCGGGTGCACGGCGTAGGTAATCGCCGCCACCGTCGCGACGGCCAGCAACCGCCCCCAGGTACGCTCGATGAACGCGAGTGCCAGCAGGAAGAGGATGACGCCCGTTCCCGCGGCGATGTCGAGTACGGCCTCCATGATTCGCGCGTGTCAGGTCGTTCTCCGCCGCCGCAGGACGAGCGGTTCGATCGGCCCGGCGGAACCTGCGCCCCAGGAATTCGCGCCGGCGCAGACACCGTTGCAGCATCAGGATACCTGCCTGCGTGGCGACCGGACGAGGCCCTGCCTCAGCGCCCGGTTCCGCCACCGCGGCCGATACGATGGTGTGGATCCAGCCCCCGGTCAGTCTGTTTCGCCGCCTCAGCGCCCGGTTCCGCCGCCGCGCCCGATGCGGATCAGTTCCCGGCCCGTCCTGACGAGCAGCCCGCCGTCGACGGCCGCCGTGCCGTACACGCGCTCGGAGACGGTCAGCGAGTTCCTGGCCAGCTCGATCGGCTCGGCCGCGTCCGCGGCGAAGACCGAGGCCACACCGTCGGTCCCGAATACGTAGACGCGGTCTCCGTTGACGATCGGCGTCGCCCACGCGGCCGACGCCAGGCGGGTCGCCCACCGCGACCGGCCCGAGTCCAGCTCCAGGCAGCGGATGACGCCCCGGGAGTTGATGAAGTAGATCGCCTCGCCGTTCACGACCGGCGACGACATCGACGCCGTCGCGCTGCGGCCGCGCCAGAGCACCTGCTCCTCCGGCAGCCGCCCCCGGTGTCCGACGGGCAGGACGAGGTTGGATCGGGAGTCCGACGACGCGACGACGATGCGCCCCCCGGCGAGGACCGGTGACGGGAGTCTGTTGCCGGAGAGGCCGTCGATCCACCAGACCCGTTCGCCGGTCCCCGCGTCGTACGCCTCGACCGCGCCGTCGATGCTGACCACCACGAGCTCGCCGCCCTGCCAGGGCACGACGATCGGCGTCGTCCAGGCAGACGCCGCGGGCCGGTCCGCCTTCCACCGCGTCTCGCCGGTGGCCGCATCGACGGCCAGCAGGTACGACGGTCCGTCGTGGGCGGCGAGGACGAACAGCGTCTCGTCGTTGCCGGCGAGCGATCCGCCGAGGCCGTAGCCCTCGATCGCGCCGTAGTCCGCCTTCAGCGACCGCGACCAGATCGGTTTGCCGTCATGGCGCAGTGCGCCGAAGTCGCCGCTCTCGAACAGGTAGTAGACACGCTCGGCGTCGACCCGCGGCGTCGGCGCGCCCTTGGCCACGAAGTTCGTGACCTCGACAGGCTGGCTCGAGGCCAGGGTGTGGCGCCAACGCAGCACACCGGTCTGCGCGTCGACCGCCTCTACGATCTGCGTCTCGCGCCGCGGGCCGTCGATGGCGGTGACGAACACGAAGCCGTCCCAGACCACGGGGCTCGATTGGCCGTAGCCGCCGACCGCGTGCCGCCACGCGAGGTTCTCGTCGTCCGACCAGACCAGCGGCAGATCGCGGGCCTGGCTGTGACCGAAGGCCGATCCCCGGAAGCCGGGCCAGCGCCGGGCGCCGGTCAGCCGAGGCCGGTTGCCCGCCGCGCCCGCCGCCCGCCGCGGCGCCTCGAGCACGTCGCTCGGCCGCAGCGAGTCCGCCTCGACCCGGTCGACCACCGCGTGGGTCCGGCCGTGCGCGGCTCCCCCCACGATGTGCAGCACGCCCGGGCTGCCGACCAGGGCATGGTACGCGCGTTCCGGCGCGATCTCGTAGGCGAGCGCCTGCCAGGCGCTCCCGCCGGCGTCGAGACGGAACAGTTGGTTCACGCTGCTCACGTACAGGCTCACGCCGGTCGCGGCCATGCCCAGGCCGACGCCCCGGCTGCGGCCGCGAATCGGCGGAACGGGCGCGGGCGCCAGGGTCCGGGTTCGCAGGTCCAGCCGCTGCACGTCGAGCTCCGGCCCCCGGGGCGTCATGCCCCCGGCCAACCAGATGGCGTCGTCGTGGACGGCCGCGGCCAGGGAATGCAGGCGCAGGGATGCCGTTTCCACCACCGTCCAGATCACCGGGTCCGCGTCGAGGTCGGCGACGAGCACGTCGTCGCGCCAGTCCTCGGCCGGCACCGCGGGCGGGCGGAGGCGCGCACGGGGACCCTCGGCCACCGTCGAGGGCGCCCATCCGCCGACCACCCAGAGCCGGCGCCCGACGATCACCGCCGCGTGGTCCGTCCTGCCCGACGGCATCGGCGTCAGGTCGACCCACCGCCCTTCCGTCCCGTCCCAGCGCTGCAGGTCGGGGCGGGCCCGACGGGCGCCGGTGACCTCGGCGCCGCCCACGCGGTAGAGTTCCCCGCCGTCGGCGGCGAGCACCGCGCCGCGTACCGGACTGCCGGTCCAGACCGTCTTCCAGGCCGCGTCCGCCGGGGAGAGCGCGTAGAGAGCCGCCCTCCCGGCGCCCGCGGCCGTGCGGGAGGCGGGCGGCTGGTCTCCGGCATGCACGTAGAGCACGTCGCCGACGTAGGCCCCGGACGCGTCCGACGACGCGTGCGGAAGGGGCGGCGCGGTCTCGGGCGGCACGGCCGGCATCAGGGGGGACTGCGCGTGCGCCGTCATGCCGGCGCCATCGCCCCCGCCTGCTCCACCCGCGAGGATGACCGCCGCCAACATGGCGGTTGCCGTAGAGATGCGTCTCATGGTCGTCTCCAACTTTCGAACGGCTCGTGTCTCGGGTTGCGCCGAGGCTCCGCGCGTGCCCGTGTCAGGCAGCCTGCTCGGCGTCGCGGCACTCCGGCCGACGAGGCTCCGCGGGCGCCGGTGTCAGGTCGTGCTCCGGCGCCGCAGGACGAGCAACGCGATCGCGAGCAGACCGGCGACGATGGCCGCGCCCAGGTAGGCCAGGCGTCGCGCGGGCGGCTGGCTCGCCGGCGCATCGGCCGGCCGCGTCTCGGCCTCCTGCTGTGCCAGGACGACGCTCGCCTCGGTCAGCTCGACGCTCGAGGTCAGCGCCCGCTGCAGCTCGCTCCGATAGCTCGCCGCGAGGTCCGGCGGGGCCTGCTCGGCGATGAACGACGCCAGGGCCGCGTTGTCGCAGACGAACCCGCTGCAGCCCGCCTCGAACTCCTCCACCAGTTGGGTGTGCAGCTCCGCCAGCACCTCGACCTGCCGCGCCGAGGCCTCCCAGTAGCCCTTGCGCACGGTCTCGAGCATCACCGCCGTCATCTCCTGCAGGGCGTACGGGTTCTCGCGGCGGAAGAAGTCCTCGGTCCCGACGTCGTAGCGGTCGTCGACGTACACGTCGTACAGCTCGTTCCAGAGCGCGTCGTCGATGGCGGCCGGCTTCATCACGTTCCACCCGTAGGTGTTGCGGAACGTCTCGGCGAACTGCTCGGCCGACGAGGCGCCGCCCTCCTGCAGCTCGCCGATCCAGGCCGGGTTCAGCAGCGTCGACCGCGCCTCGGTCCAGACGGTCTCGTTCAGGTCCGTCACCCGCGGCCGTTGCGCGTTGCGGAAGTCGTTGAAGTACGCGTCGGCGTCGCGGCCCGTCACGTGGCGGACGGCCATGCTCAGCCCGCCCATGAACTCGTAGACGTGGTCCAGGCTGAGGGCGCCCCAGGTGTGGCTTTCCCGCGGCTGCACGACGATCTCGGTGTCGGCCAGCGCCGCCTCGAAGATGCCCTCGGCGTAGAAGCTCCACAGCTCGCCCTGGTCGTAGACGGCGCCCATGTTGCGCAGGTACTGGCCGGCCACCTCGGCGTCGTCCTCCCAGCGGTCGCCCCGCTCGACCATCTCCATGATGGCGGTGCCGTAGTTGCCGTTCACCCCGCCGAAGACCCGCAGGGTGGAGTAGCGGCGCGCGTCGGCCGGCGAGAGGCCCTTCTCCTTCATCACTTCCTCGGCGCGCAGGCGCCCCGCCTGGACGAAGTTGGCGTGCGCGTCGGCGTCGCGCGCCTCGGCCGCCATCGCGACGGCACGGTTGATCAGTGCGAGGCGGGAGGCGGCCAGATCCCGGAGCTGGCCGGCGGTCTGCACGACCACGTCGATACGGGGGCGGCCGAGGTCGGCCGCGGGTATCAGGCGCAGGTCCGCCACCCGCCCGAACGGGTCCCAGACCGGCTCGACACCGAGCAGGTAGAAGATCTGCCCGATGGTGGCGCCCTCGGTGCCGATGAAGTCGCTCGGCCAAAGGGTGAACGCGACCTTCCGGGGATACGCGTCGTGCCGGCGACGGTGCTCGTCGAGAAGCGTTTCCGCCAGCGTGCGCCCCACCGTCCAGGCCTCCTGCGAAGGCGTCTTCTCGGCGTCGATGGAGAAGAGGTTGCGCCCCGTCGGAACGGCGTCCGGATTGACGATGGGGTCACCGCCGGGCGTGGGCTCGACGTAGCCGCCAGCGAGGGCGCGCGCCACGCTCTTCAGCTCCAGGTCCGAGCTGTCGCGCAGGCCGTGCCGGTGCCGGTCGATGCCGGCGACGCTCGCTTCCAGGGTCAGGACCGCCCGGGCGAGCTCCGCGTCCCGGGCCGCGCGCGCTTCCATCTCCAGCTCCGCGGCGTCGACGGCGCCGTCGAGACGCCGGTCGAACGCCGGGTCGTCCAGGATCTTCCGCAGGCGGTCCGCCGCCGGCGCGTCGACCTCCCGAAGCTGGCCGCGGAGCGTCGCGCGGTGCTCGCGGTAGAAGGCCGCCGCCGACAGCGCCTGCTCGATATCCTCGTTGGCGGCCGTCACCAGCTCGCCGGCCGATTCATGGCCCCAGGCCCGCCCGAACGCCTCGACCTGCGGCGCCTCGAGGGCGAACGCCAGCCGCTCCGCCGCCAGCCGCCGCTTCTCCTCCTCGACGCGGTCGACGAGTCCGGGATCCTTCAACAGGGCGAAGGTCCGCTCGCGCAGCGCCGCGTCCTGCATCACCTCCAACAGGGCGAACACGTCCGGGTCCTCGGCGATCTCGATGGCCTCGGCCATCGGCGGAATGACCGCGGCGATGGTCTTCGCGCGCTCGCGCTGCACCGGATCCAGCAGTTGCGACGTCCGCGCGAACTCCTGCTCCGATTGCAGCCGCTCGACGAACTCGGCCTTGCGCGGATGCGGCAGGATGCGCGCCACCAGGTCCTCGAGCTCGCCGGCGCGGGCTTCCGACACCGTCGCGTCCGGCCGGTTGCGGCTGCCCGCGCCCATCGAGATGAAGCCGCGGATGATGTCGTCGTCCGACGGCCGGCGCGCCGCTTCCCGCCAGGCGTGGGCGTGTTCCAGATCGGCGTTTGCCACCAGGTCGGCGAGCACTGTCCCGGCCTCCCGGCCCGCCACCCGCCGCGCGTAGGCGCCGCGCGCGCGCTGCCGATAGCGGCGGTCGAAGAACACCTCGTCCTCCAGCTCGGCCGCCTCGACCGCGCCCTTGACCGTGTCGATGCGGGCGAGGGCGTAGGCGATCGGATCGATCGCCATCAGCGCCGCCGTCGCGTCGACCTCGTCCGCCGTGAACGCGTTCCCGAGCGTGTAGAGCCCCTGCGCGACCTTCTCCCCGTCGATGGTCTCGACGTGGTTGCTCAGGCGGAACATCTCGTCCGCCGACCACTCCCTGTCAGGGTCCAGGCCGAGATCCACGTGCAGGCTCATCTCCGTCGCCAGGCGCCGGATCGTGCGCGCGTGCTCTGCCCGGACCGGGCCGCCGGCCGCGTTGCGGTAGCTGTCGAGCCGGTCCCGCAGCGGACGCAGCCCCTCGTACAGCCCGCCCTCCATGAACGGCGGCGTCAGGTGGGTCACCGTGGCCGCATAGGAGCGCCGCTTGGCGATGATCCCCTCGCCGACGTTGCTCATGATGTAGACGTAGACGTGCGGTAGCCCGCCGACGAGGGCGTCCGACCAGTCGAAGTCCGACAGGGCAATCTGCTTCCACGGCGTGAACTCCAGGCTGCCGTGGGTGCCGAAGTGCATGACGGCGTCGGCCTCGAAGGCGTTCCGGGTCCACAGGTAGGAGGCCACGTAGGGATGCGGCGGTGCCTTCTGCGCGCCGTGCACCAGGCGGAACGTGTCGTCGCCGACGCCCGGCAAGGGCTGCGGCAGGATCGCGACGTTGCCGAACTGCACCCGGGCGACGGCCAGCGCGGTCTCGTCACCTTCGCCCACCGTCATGTACTCGCCGGGGGCCGGGCCGTACTGCTCGACGACGGCGTCGCGCATGCCCGGCTCGAGGTCCTCTTCCACCCACGCGGCGTAATCGCCGGCCGGCACCAGCGCGGGATCCCCGGCGGCCACGAACTCCTCGAACGCGCCGCGCGCGTACGGTCCGAGCACCGGACCCTTCGTCTGGACGAGCTCCCAGAACTCGTCGCCGGTCTCGGGGAGCCCCTCGACCGTGAAGCCCGCGTCGCGCAGCGAGCGCAGCAGGTTCAGCAGGCTCGGCGCGACCTCCATGCTGCCGGCATTCATCGCGTTCTTGCCGGGTCCTTTGTAGTAGAAGATGGCCACGCGCTTGTCGCGGTTGGGCTTCGCCTTCAGCGCCAGCCAGCCCTCGACCAGGTCGCAGAAGGTCTCGAGGCGTTCCGGCAGCGCGTCGAAGATCTCGTAGCCGTCCGCGTCGGTGAACTGCGCCGCCACCGCGTAGGGCGCCACCCCGCCGTCGAGCTCGGGCAGGACGACGCTCATCGTGAGCATGGCCCCGGCCATTCCCTGCTGGTCGGTCACCCAGTCGTCGTGGTTCTGGAACACCGACACCGGCGTCAGCATGGGGATGTCGCGCTCGCGCAGCCAGGCGATCGCCTCGTCGGCGCGGCCGAGGGTGAGCCGGCCGTGCGGCATCAGCACGACGAGGTCGGGATCGATCGCCTTGAGGAAGTCGAGGCGCTTCTCGGCGCTGGCCATCGGGTAGACGTTCCACGCACGGCCCTCCAGCGCGCGGATGAACGCGTCGACATGATCCCGGTTGGCGTTGAACGGGCCCGGCACGCTCGTGATCAGGGCGATTTTCGGCGCGTCCGGCTTCGCGAGCCCCTGCGCGTCGTAGTAGGCGTCGAACGCGTCGACGGTCTCGAACGTCCGGTCGTCGTCCAGGTGGAACAGCACGTCCATGGAACGCTCGACGGGGGGCTGCACCGGGTCCGAGCGGAACGCCTTGCCGTCGAGCTCGGCGCGCGAGAAGTTGAGCAGCCGGGCGTAGTTCTCGGCGCCGCCGAACTCGAGGTAGCCGTTGACGGCGTCGAGCTGCGGGCCGCGCAGGTTGGTGACGTCGAGGGCCGGGTTCGTGGCCCCCTGCACGAAGAGGCGCGCGCCGCGGCGCCCGGCCTCGCGCAGGTGCGCGAGCTGCGTCTGGTCGAGCTGCAGGCCGCGTCCGAAGACGTAGACGACCGGATAGTCGGCGGCCCGGTCCAGCGCCGCCATGTCCAGCGGCTCGATGCGCACCGCCCCGTGCGGGCGCGCGCGCTCGATGCGGGCGAGCTGGAAGCCGGGGAAGTTGACGAAGGCGACCCGGGTCACCGCGAGGTGGCGCTGGTAGGCGGCGAACCCGCCCCAGAGCACCGCCGCCGCGAGCACCGCCGCCGCGATCCGCTTGCGATGGGACCACAGGTCGGCCAGCCGGGCCCGCACCGTCCGCATTCGTGTCGGTTCTGTCCTGGCAGTCATCGGATCTCCCTCCGTCTGCTGCTGCGTCGTCCGCGTCCTGGCGCTGCCACTAGAAAGGCGTAACCGTCAGGCTCACCGAGACGAGCCGGCCCAGCGTCGGGCTCGCCGCGGTTTCCTGGTAGTCGGCGTCCATCACGTTCAGCACGTGAACGCCCACGCGCAGGTCGTCGTTCGGGTGCAGGTAGATCGCGAGGTCGGTGCGCATGTACTCGTCGAGCAGCACCGGCACGCCCTGCGAGCTCTGCGTCCGCTCGCCGACCCAGCGCTGATCGACCGACCCGCTCAGGCGCCACGCGCCGAGCGACGCGCCCAACTGGATTCCCGCGTTGACCTTCTGCCGCGGCACCAGCGCCAGCGGGTTGCCGGTCGCGCGGTCCTCGCTGTCCGTGTACGCGTAGTTGGCGTAGTAGCCCAGCCACGAGGCGGCCTGTCCGTTCGCCACCAGCTCCAGGCCGGTCGAGCGCGCGTCGGCGACGTTGACCCAGTCGAAGTGGTCGCGCTGCGGCGAGATCACGAGCTGGATGAGATCGGTCATGTCGTTGTGGAAGACGTTCATCTCGGTGCGCAGCGCGCGGCTGACCTCGTGCTGAATGCCGCCGTCGAACGAGGTGATGTGCTCGGGTTCCAGATCCGGGTTCGGCAGCCCGGGAATGGGGCCGTGGAAGACGACGTTGCCGAACAGCTCGAACAGGCTCGGCGCGCGAAAGGCGCGGCCGGCGGACGTGCGGACCCGCGTCGTCGGGGTCAGGGCGTACAGCAGCGACACCTTCGGCGAGCCGACCGATCCGAACTCCGAGTGCTGGTCGTAGCGCAGGCCGGGGACCAGCCGCAGCCGGTCGGCCAGCACCCACTCGTCCTGCACGTACGCGGAGAAGATGTCGAACCGCTCCCGTTGCCCCTGCGACAGGGGAAAGACGTCGCCGATCGCCGGGGCGCGGACCAGGGTGACGGTCGGGTTGGGCACGCCGCCCGCCGCCATGCCGGCCTGGATGCCGGCGGCTATTCTCGCGAGCGCCTGGTCCGAGCCGAGCAGGTTGGAACGGTCGGCGATGGTGCTGTCGCCGAACGAGCCGCGCTCGCCCGTGTAGCTCGCGCCGAGGACGACGGTGTGAGCGAGGTTCGGCGCCCAGGTGATCTGCGGCTCCACGAGCACGCTGCGGAAGTCGGTGTCCTGCCCGGTGAGGGCCGCGAACGGAAACACGCCGTGCGTCACCGACTCGCTGACGGCCGGTCCGGGCGGATCGACGATGGTCGTCTGCAGCGTCGGGGCGAGCGTGAAGTTCTCCTGGAAGAGGCGCTGGTTCGAGTAGCGGTAGCTGGTCTTGATCTGCGCCGACAGCGCGCCGGCTCCGTTGTAGCGGAGGATCCCGCCCAGGTTGACGGCGGTGTCCCGCTTGTGCTCTTCGACGGCGACCGGCAGGCGGGACGACATGTCGAGGCCGGTCTCGTACTGGGAGATCCGCGGCAGCAGCGTCACGTCCCAGGCGTCGGAGGCGGAGAAGTCCAGCCGGCCCGTCAACCGCACGTCCTCGTAGCCGACGTTGCGCAGGGGAACGGTCTCCTGCTGCAGGCTGCCGTCTTCGGCGATGCGCGGAATGTTGCGCGTGTCGCGGTTGTAGACGTTGTCCATCTTCCGTCGATCGGTGGTGAACGCATACGCGACGGGTCCCGACTCGCCGCGCCCGGACGCGCCGAACTGGTAGTAGCCGGCCGCCCCGCCGCCGGCGAAGAAGTCGGCGGCGGGCGGTCCCTCGCCGGGTCGGGTGATGGCGTTGATGGCGCCGGCGAAGGCGTTGGCGCCGTAGAGGCTCGAGAACGGCCCGCGGACCACCTCGGCGCGTTCCACCGACGCCAGCGGCACGAGGCTCAGCGCGGCGAGCGTGCCGATACCCAGATCGTTGGCCGGCAGGCCGTCCACCAGGAGCAGGGCCCGCTTGGTGCCGGGGACGCCGCGCATGACGAGCGACGAGTTGGCGCGGGCGGCCATGCCGGAGGTCTCCGCCAGATCGATGGCGGGCGTCCTGCGCAGCAGGTCCTGCAGGTTGCGGGCCGACGACGCCTCGATGGTCTCCGCGTCGAGAATCGTGACGCTGGCCGCGACCTCGGTGACCGCCCGTTCGGTCTGGGTCGCGGTCACCACGACGCTCTCCTCGAACTCCAGTACCGGGAGCCGCAGGTCGAGAAGCACGGGTTGCCCGGCCACGACCGTCACCGGCGACGTGAGCGGCGCGAACGCTTCCCGCGTCACCGTGAGCCGATACGCTCCGGTGGGGACGCCGTCGATGGCGAACGCACCGTCTGCTCCCGTGGAAGCCGATATCTCCGTACCGTCCAGGGCCACGAGCGCGGCCGGCAGCGGCGCGCCGCCGTCCTCGGCCACGACGGTTCCCTGGATCGAACCGGTCTCCTCCAGTCCGAATGCCGGCTCTGCTCCGAACAGCCCGGCGACGACGATTGCGCCCGAAACGAACGAACCAGCTACCCGACTCCGTACACGCATGCCAGATCCACCTCCGCGGCGGTCGTACGTCAGGCACACCGGCCGACGAGCACGCCGCCGATTTCGACATCCAATGGCCGACACGCGGAAGGTCCGCGGGGACCGTCCGGATCGACGCGGTGAGGGGAGGTGCTATGCGGGCGGGCCGCGCGTGGGCCGCGTGCCCAGCGTGGCGCCCCGGGCGTAGTCGTGGCCCGTCCTTTCGGCGGCGCGCTCCGTGCGTTCCGGGGGCGACGGTGTGGGTGCTGCGGCGGACGCTACCGCGGCGTAGTGCGGGAGGCAGCAGATGATGCAGTTGTGCTCGTGACCGCCAGGGTCCCCGTCGTCATGTTCGTGAAGGAAGAAGCCGGCCGACAGCAGGACGCACGTCAGCAGCAGCGCCGCGAGCGCGATCGGCCGCCGGGAGTCTGCGCCGTGGAAACCGGGCAGACTCCCGGTGAGGCCTGGCAGTCCGTGGTGAAACCCGGCGGGGCTCGTGCCACGGGCTGCCGGATGGACGGCATCGCAGCCGCAGGCGACGATTGCCGGGCTCGGCTTCATGAGACTCAGGACTCCGAAGTATCCGCGGTGCTCGCCGGAATGCGCTTTGGCGCCAACGCTCAGTCGAGCTCGACGATGGTGATGGCGTTCCAGTTGTTCATCGGGATGAGCAGCCGGTTGCGCTTCGAGTCGTAGGACATCGAGGCGGCGCTCGGGATGCCGGACGCCACGACCTCGGCTTCCTCTCCGGGACGGATGCGCGAGACGGTGCCGATCCGGACGCTGGAGACGTACTTCGTGCCGTCGTCCAGGATCACCAGCCCGTCGTTGCCGCCGTCCACCGCGTGCTCGGTCTTGACGAGCTCGCCGCCGGGCGAGAACGTGAGCACCGCGTTGTCGTTGATGTTCACCACGACGATGTTGCCGTCCGGATCGAAGGCGACGCCGTTGGGCCGGGCCAGGGGCGCTCCCTCGACGACGACCGACGAGTCGCCGTCCGGTCCGATCCGATACAGGCGCCACGTGCCGCTCTCCTCGGTCCCGGTCTGCGTGGCCCAGATGGTGCCGTCCTCGGCGACCTCTATGTCGTTGAAGCGTTGCGCGTCCTCCACGGTGACGCTGCCGCGCGGCTCGCCGCTCTCCATGTCGAACCAGCGCACGACGTTGATGTCGGCCACGTACAGCAGGCCGTTGATGATGTCGCTGCCGAGGGGGTGGTTCAGCGTCAGGCCGTTCCGGTCGACGCCGATCCACTTCAGCGTGTGCGCGCTGCCGTCGGGATTGATCAGCGAGATGTAGCCGTCGTTGGGGATCACGTCCTGGGCGATCCCGGCGTTGACCGCGACGTACAGGTCGCGGGCCTCGTCGTAGGCCATGCTCTCGGCGAAGCGAAAGCCGCCGTAGGTCTTGGCGTTCGGCGACAGGTCGAGTGCCGCACCCGCCATGAAGGGCTGCTCGGCGGCATCCTGAGCCTGTGCGACGGTCGCCTGGCCGGCGGCGCAAACGGCCAGCACGGCGGTAATCACCATCCATCGGGAAACGAGCTGTTCTCTGTGCAGACGTGACATTTCAATGCTCCTCCATTTCGAGCGTTGATTCCTGGAGCCCCGACGCAGGCACCGGGCGCCTTGCCCGTGCCGGCGCCGAGCCCGACAATCGACGATTCGTGCGAATTCGGGATGTCGCAGGGGAGTGCGACGCGGAGGCTACGCGGGCGGGCCGCGCATGGGGCGGATACCGAGGGCTATGCCCCGTTCACCGTCCGGGTGGGCGGAAACGACGGCTCGTGCGACGAGATCGGGCGCCGGCGCCGCGGGCGCCCCGCCGGTCTCGATCCCCGACAGGTGCCGGAAGTGACAGGCATCGCAGTCCGCGTGATCCGCGGCCTGCACGTCGGCCTCGTGCTCGTGAAGCGCGACGCCCACCGACGCGAGCACGAGCACCATGAACAGTGCCGCACCCCTTGCCGCCATCCGCTGCGACGACGCCATCCAGCTATTGAAGATGCAAAAGGGAGCCGGAGTCAAGCGTGGCCGTCGGCTCCAAACCCGCCGGGCCGCGTTTCGAATCCGGCGGCCAGCCCTTGCGGCCCCCGGCAAACTCTGCTAGCGTCGAAGACCGATGGTCGAGAGAGGACCCACGCACGCGGGGCTCGGACGACGCAGCCGTGACTGGCGCGGCTGGATCGTCGTCCTGGCGATGGCGCTGGCCGGCGCCACGGCCGCCGCGGCCATCTGCCACGAGGAGCACGCAACCGATCAGGACTGCGCGGTCTGCCAGCTCCGGCACCAGCCTGTCGCCGAACCGTCCGGATCCTTGCAGATCGGGTTCGCGGACGTTCCGCAGTCGATCGAGCAGGCCGTCGACGGCGGATGGATCGCGTCCGGTCATTTCCGCCGCCTTCCCGCCCGCGCTCCGCCCGCGTAGCCCCTTCCACGCTCTCCGTTCGCCTGTCATGCCGTGACCGCCGGCGCGTTTCGCCCGCGTTCGAGGTGACGCGTCGCGAACCGGCGCCGCGCCTGCGCACATCGTGTCGTTCACGGCCGGCAACGTGACGAACGTGCTGTATCGGAACCACACCTCTTGCATCGAGGGCCCGGCCCCCGAGACGGGCCGCGGGGTCCGGTTGAACTACGCGGTGCGGTTCCACTAGAGGGTCGGGGCAGGTATGCCCCGTCCGTGCGCATGGCCGCCCGCCGGAAACCATTCCCTCCCCGGCGGGCGGCCGCGCCAAACGGCTCTGGACGCGACTCCGTGCGACCCGTACGGACGCGCCCTTGACGGACCCGCGCAAAACGCGCTACAAGACATCCATGCGGCGAGGCCGGTCGACGCTGTTGCAGTGGGGCGCGGTTTTCGCGCTCGCGCTGCTGGCTCTCGCGACGACGCCTCATTTCCACGACGAGGCCGAGGCGCGGGACGACACGTGCGTTCTGTGCCACGTCCAGGGTTCGCCGCCCATCGCTTCGAGCGTCCACGAGAACCCCGATCCGGCCGCCGGCGGCAGCCCCTGTGCGCGTGCGCAGCGGTGTGCCCGCGGCGCGGAGATCGAGGGGCACGGCTCCCGCGCGCCGCCCGCCTGACGCTTCGTCGACATCCAGGCTCCCTGTTTCCGTGGCTCGACGCGCCGCCGGCGTGCCGGGCGTTTCCGTTGTCCCTTTGGGAGGGAGGAGTCTCCGGTGGATCCACCGGGGGCCCTGTCGAGATCCATGAGTGAAGTCGTAGCGATTGATGCCGTGACCGCGTCTGCGCCCGCATCCGCGCCCGCCGGCGCGTCGACCCCGGTTCTCGAGGCACGCGGGCTGTCCAAGCGCTATGGCGACGTGGAGGCCGTCGCCGGCCTCGATCTGTGCGTCGGACCGTCCGAGATCTACTGTCTGCTGGGCCCGAACGGCGCCGGCAAGACGACCACCATCCACCTGTTTCTGGGGTTCCTCGAGCCGACGGCCGGCAGCGTGCGCGTGACCGGTCTCGACGTCGCCGCCGAGCCCCTGGAGTCCAAGCGGCGCCTGGCCTACATCCCCGAGCAGGTGATGCTGTACCGCAACCTCAGCGGCCTGGAGAACCTGGAGTACTTCGCCGCGCTGGGCGGGCGGGGATCGCTGGCCCCGGAGCGCCTCACCGACATCCTGGTCGGCGCCGGCCTGCCGCGTGCCGCGGTCGGTCGCCGGGTGTCCGAGTACTCCAAGGGCATGCGCCAGAAGGTCGGCATCGCCATCGCCATCGCCAAGGAGGCCGAAGCGCTGCTGCTCGACGAGCCGACGTCGGGTCTCGATCCGCAGGCCTCGAACGAGTTCTCCGAGCTGCTCGGGCGACTCCGGGATCGGGGCGTCGCGGTGCTCATGGCGACGCACGATCTGTTTCGCGCCAAGGAGACCGGCACGCGCGTGGGCATCATGCGGCACGGGCGCCTGGTCAGGGAGATGAGCACGGACGAGATCGGCCACGCCGACCTCGAACGCGTGTATCTGGAGCACATGCACGAATAGAGGGGAACCTCCGATGATCAAGCACATCGTTCGCAAGGAGTTCACCGACGTGTTGCGGGACGGCCGCTTCCGCTGGTGCGCGGCCGTCGTGGGAGCGCTGCTCCTGGTCTCGCTGGGACACGGCTGGGTCCAGGCGCGCCAGGCACAGGAGGAGCTCGCCGCCGCGCAGGCCACCGCCCGCGACCACTGGGAGTCGCAGGGCGAGAAGAATCCCCACTCGGCGGCCCACTACGGCATCTATGCCTTCAAGCCCCGCCTAGCGCTGTCGTTCGTCGACGAAGGCGTGGACCCGTACACGGGCACGTCGGTGTGGCTGGAGGCGCACCGGCAGAACGACTTCCTCATGCGCCCGGCCCAGGACGCGACGGCGGCCCAGCGCATCGGCGCCCTGACCGCGGCGCAGGTCCTGCAGCACCTCGTGCCGCTGCTCATCATCCTGCTGACCTTCGGCGCGCTGGCCGGCGAGCGTGAGCAGGGCACGCTGCGCCAGCTCCTGGCCACGGGCGTCGGCCGCTCCGATCTGGGTCTGGGCAAGGCCCTGGGCATCGCCGGCGCGCTGGGGCTGCTGCTGGTGCCGGCGGCGGTCGTGGGAGCGGCGGCCCTCGTCGTCGGGAGTCCGGGTCCGGGGGCGTCGGCGCTGGCCCGGGGCGCGGTTCTGGCCGGCGTCTACCTGGCCTACTTCGCCGCCTTCGTGGCGTTGTCCCTGGCCGTGTCGGCGTGGGCCCGCTCGGGCCGCACCGCGCTGGTCGTCCTGCTGGCGGTGTGGGTGGTGAACGGACTGGTGGCGCCGCGCGTGGCGGTGGACCTGTCCCGGTGGGTCCACCCGACGCCGTCCGCGGTCGAGTTCGCCCGGACCCTGGAAAGCGAGATGGCCACCGGCGTGGACGGCATCGCGCGTCCGGACCGGGCCGCGTTGACCGAGCGCCTGCTCGCCGAGCACGGCGTGGAACGGGTCGAGGATCTGCCGCTGAACGAAGTGGGGGTCTACCTGCAGGAGAGCGAGGAGTTCGGGAACCGGATCTTCGACCGCAACTACGGCGCGTTGTGGGACACCTTCGAACGCCAGGGGTTCGTGCACGAGGCGCTCGCGGTGGCGGCGCCGCTGCTGGCGGTGCGCACGCTCTCGATGGGGCTGGCCGGCACCGACGTCGAGCAGCACCGGCACTTCGCGACCGCCGCCGAGGCGTACCGCAGGGACCTGATGCGGCGAATGAACGGCGACCTGGCCGAGAACTCCCGCAGCGGCGACTTCTCGTACGCCGCCGGACCCGACCTCTGGGCCGACGTGCCGCCCCTGCAGTACGACGCCCCGACACTGGGCTGGGTCCTGAACAACCGGATCCTGTCGCTCCTGGTGCTGGGGTTGTGGCTCGCCGGCGCGGTACTGGCCGCGTCCGCCAGCGTGCGGCGCGCGGAGGTGGCGTAGCCGTGACCCTGCGTACCGTACTGAAGAACGAGTGGCGCCTGCTGGCGTCCGACCGGGCGTTGCGGATCGTGCTCGCGGTCTTCGCCGTCCTCTTCGTCTACGCCCTGGCCAACGGCATGGCCTGGGAGCGTTTCCAGGAGCGTACGGTGGACGCCGCGCGGACCGGCAACGCCGAACGGGTTCGCGCCCTGGAGCAGGAGCTGGCCGACATCGCGAACGGGGGGCAGCCGTCCTCGCCCTTCCGCGACCCGCGCGCCCCCAACGTCCTCGGCGGCGCCCGCGGCGCCCACGCCGCGGTCCTGGAGCCGGGCCCGCTGGCCGCCCTGGCGATCGGCCAGAGCGATCTGCTGCCGTACTACTACGACGTCAGCATCTACACCAACGAATCGTCGTTCCAGCAGAACGGCGAGGTCGAGAACCCCCTCAACCTCATGGTGGGCCGTTTCGACCTGGCCTTCGTGACGGTGTACCTGCTGCCGCTGCTCGTGCTGGCCCTCAGCTTCAACGTCCTCTCGGAGGAGCGCGAGCAGGGGACGCTGGCCCTGACGCTGTCGCAGCCCGTGTCGGCCCGCGACGTGGTGGGCGCGAAGCTGGCGTTTCGCGCGCTCCTCGTGGTGGGGCTGGCCGCGGGCGTCTCCCTGCTCGGCATCCTGGCCACCGGGGGCTTCGGTTCGTTCGGCAGGGTGTTCCTGTGGTGTGCGACGGTGACGTTGTACGCGCTGTTCTGGTTCGCGCTCGCGGCGTGGGTGAACAGCCTGCGGCGGTCATCCGCCTGGAACGCCACGGCGCTGGTGGGCGCGTGGCTCGTGCTGGTGGTGGTGCTGCCGGCCGCCGTCAACATCGCGGCGGGCCTGCTGCACCCGCTGCCGTCCCGGGTGGAGATGATCACCGCCCAGCGCGAGGCCTCGAACGAGGCCGTGAACCGCCGCAGCGAGCTGCTCGCCCGGTACCTGGAGGACCATCCGGAGATGGCCGGCGGCGTGGTGGCCGAGGAATCCGGCCGGGCCGCGCTGGCCTGGGCCGCCACCGACGCCGTGAACACGCGCCTGGAGGAGGTGACGGCGGTGCACGACGCGCGCCGCGCCGAGCAGCTCGCCCTGGTGCGCCGCTACCGCTTCCTGTCGCCGGCGCTGCTGGCCCAGGAGGTGCTCATCGACGCGGCGGGAACGGGAGACGCGCGCTTCGCCCGCTTCCAGTCGCAGGTGCGCGCGTTCGCGGAGCAGTGGCGGCAGTTCTTCGTGCCGGCGATCCTCGCCGACGAGCGGATGACCGCTGCCGTCCTGCCCGACGTGCCCGCGTTCCGGTTCGTGGACGAGGAATCCGCCGAGGTCGCCGGCCGTGCTGCGGTTCCGTTGATCGTCCTGGGCGGCCTGGTCGTCCTGGTGTGCGCCGGCGCCGGGGTCGGCCTCGGGCGGGTGCGGGGAGCGGACTGATGGCAAGGGCGCGCTCTCGCCGCCTGCGTGGCGGTGAAGGCCAGTGGCGGTCGAGGTCGCAGCCGTACAAGCTGTCGAATGGAGCGTCAACTATTGCGTAGGAAGGAGGATAAGCGGCTTATTTGCAGTAACTTGTACTGCCAAAAACCATGCCGAAAAACATGTCGACATAGGGGTCAAGGACTGGACGCGAACGACCGCTGGCGCGGACGAGCCGGGCGTCGATTTACCTCTCGTCCGGCCAGGTTCTGAGCCCTTCCTCGTGCGCGGCGGCGGTCAGATCGTCGTCGAAGCATCCGAACAGGACGCTCTCGTCGAGCTTTCCGATCGTTTCCTCGCAGATGAGGGCGGCAGCGAGCTGTATGGCGTCGTAGGCCCGTAGCCCGTGCTTCCAGGCGAGTCTCTCGGCATGCGCGAGGAGCGCGTCCGTAACGGGCACCTTGCTCAAGTCCGGCCAGTCTTCCGCGAACTGCTCCTGGGCTCCGCGAGCTTCTTCGGCGTCGAGTCGGTTTCCGCGGGCCGCTCTCGCGAGAGCGGCCCGCACCTCGACCCGACTTGATCGCCGACGTGCCGATGGCGAGGGTCTCGTTCAACAGTTGGGCGATCTCTTCCGAGTGCGGCTCGTCGATGTAGCGCTTCACGAGCGCGCTGCTGTCGAGGTACAGGAACATCACCTGCGCTCGCAGATGATGATTTCGCTCACGCTTCCGCCGTCTCGGAGGCGCACCGATGGCCTTCTGCGCTTCGGCCGTCGGCCGCTCCAGTCGAACGTCCCGCTTGCTTTCAGTGCCGTGCGCTTCTGCTCGGCGGAGTCCGTTTCCGGGACGATTCGCGCCACCTGACGCCCGTCGCGGCTCACGATGACCGTAGCGCCGTTCTCCACGTCGTGGATGTAGCCGTCGAGCCTGGTCTCGAGCTCCTGAAGGGTCACCTGCTGCACCGGCATGCCTGCGATCTCGCGCAGCTCGGCGGCCGTGGGGATCGAGCCTGCGATCTCGCGCAGCTCGGCGGCCGGCCGCTCCGACACGATCCTTCGGAACACCAGCTTGCGTTTGGTCATGTCCACATCCGCCGATCTGTACCCTGCGGCCAACCAAGCCCGCGTCATCGGGTTGCTCGTAGGGTTGTTCGAGAACCATGCACGATGTGTGGAAGCACGTGGTGGCAGCTTGGACCCGATGACTTTCTCGATGTCATCGAAGGTCATCGGAATCTCTGCTCTTCCCGATTTCCTCAAGTAGACTGCCAATGGTGCGTACCTGGACGTGGTCATGGGCGTTGCCTCCCGAGCCGACTAGTCTTGATCGACGGAGTGATCCTGGGTGAAGCCTGAACCCTCACCCAGGCACGGGACTCGGACTCAGGCAATCGCCGTGGCCACTCAGTGACGCCGAGCGGCGCCGAATGACCCTGACACCCAGCCCCAGCGACCCCGAAGGGCTTGTGGAGCGATCCGCTGGTAGACGAGCGAACCCGGCCCACTGCCAGTGGCGGTGGGCCGGGTGGGGCAGCATCGTCGGTGAGCGTCCTCGCTGCCGGCAGCCCGAGTGACGCCAGCCCGTGGCACCCCACCTCCGTCAGTCGTTGGTCATCATCTGCTGCGGCCAGCGGTCGTCGATGGGCTTCGACGGATCGGCCGTGATCTTCAGGTCGGCGCAGTGATGATAGGAATAGCCGCCCGGCACGTTGTACACGTGATCGGCCATGAACTGGATGACCTGCAGCGTGCACTTCTCGCAGTTGATGTTCGGGATCGGGATGTCGGCCTCCCACGGATCCATCGGGGTCTCGGGCCGGAACGAGGCGCGCTGGTCCCCCACGGGATAGTGCGGGAACAGGCCGTCGGCGAGGACCGGGATCTGCGGCGGGCTCTGAATCACGCCCCAGACCGAGTAGAGGCCCCGGTCCGTCCACTTCTCGACCGCGGTTGGATCCGCCGGCAGCTCGTTGCGCGAGTTCACCGAAAGCGCGACGCGGTAGTGGCCCGAGTGGAAGATCGTCTCCTGGATCTTCAGGTGCAGGTTGGACCCGCCGGTGACCTCGGTGACGATGCCGCTCAGAATCGCGTCGTTGTCGCCGGTCGGGTTGCCGCCGCACGGTCCGACCTTCTGGGGGTTGCCGAGCCTGTCGACGTTGATCCAGGGCGCCGGCTCGATCAACTGGAAGTGGGCTTGCGTGTCGACCGGCAGCATGGCCAGGGCGACGGCCGCGGCGAACAGGAAATGCAGTAGGCGCTTCATCTTGTCGTTCCTCCTCGATGGACCCGGTGATTCCGATGGATGGCGGCCTCCGGAAGCACGCCGCAACGGAGGCGGCACGCGCCCGTATTGTAGCTCCACGGCGCGTTGATATGATGGTCGCCGGTGGCCGGCGAAGAGACCAGACCGCAAGCCGTCGGGTTCCAATAGCGGAGGGCACCATGAACAGACGCGACTTCATCCGGACGTCGGTCGGCGCGGGGCTGCTCGTATCGGCCTACCCCCGGTCCCTGTTCACCCGATTGCGGGCGCAGGGGCGCGGCGGGACCCTGTTCGACAAGATCTGGGACGCCCACGTCGTCGCGAACCTCGGCGGCGAGACCGATCTGCTGCAGGTGGACCGCTGCATCGGCGGCAGCCCCACGCAGGTCATGCGGCTGGTTCGCGAAGGCGTCGAGCTCCGCAATCCGGAGATC
This sequence comes from Vicinamibacterales bacterium, assembly GCA_965204175.1. Taxonomy (GTDB): domain Bacteria; phylum Acidobacteriota; class Vicinamibacteria; order Vicinamibacterales; family UBA8438; genus WTFV01. The sequence goes on along the minus strand of OZ241978.1, from coordinate 6,076,633 downwards.
TTCTACAACGTCCCCGACCATACCGTCTCCACGTCGCCGGACCGCTACACCGACCGGTCGCTGGGATCGGGCTGGCAGCCGTACGAAGAGCTCGCCGACGAGATGCGGGATCTCGGCTTCACCAAGGCGTTCGGCCAGTTCGACCCGCGATTCGGCATCATGCACGTCGTCGGCCCCGAGACCGGGCTGAGCCAGCCGGGCATGGTGCTCTGCGCGGGCGACAGCCACACCTGCACGCACGGGGCGATGGGCCTGATCTCCTGGGGCGGAGAGAACTCGGAGAACATCCTGCGTACCGGCACGGTCATCCGGCGACGTCCGAGGTCCATGCGCGTGAACATCGTGGGCACGCTCGGTCCGGGGATCCGGGCGAAGGACGTCATCCTGCACACCATCGCCCGGCTCGGCACGGACTCGGGCACCGGCTACGCGGTGGAGTACGCGGGCCCGGTGGTGCGGGCGCTGTCGCAGGAGGCCCGCTTCTCCATCTGCAATCTCGCGGTGGAGATGGCCTCGCCGACGGGCATGGTGAGTCCCGACGATACGACCTACGAGTACCTCGCGGGCCGGGAGTTCGCCCCCTCGGCGCGCTACTGGGACCAGGCGCTCGCGTTCTGGCGGACCCTCCCCACGGACGACGACGCCGTGTTCGACCGGGAAGAGACGATCGACATGACCGGGGTCGAGCCGCAGGTCACCTGGGGCATCAACCCCGAGCACGCGATCGGGATCGGCGAACGGATTCCGGATCCCGACCGGGCTCCCGCGAACAAGCGGGTCACCTACCGGCAGGCGATCGAGTACAGCCGCCTCACGCCGGGCGAGCCGATCCTGGGGACGCCGATAGACGAGGTGTTCATCGGCTCCTGCGTCGAAAGCCGCATCAGCGACCTGCGCGCGGCGGCGGCCATCGTCGAGGGCCGCCGGGTGGCGTCCAACATCACCTCCGCCTGGGTGGTTCCGGGGTCGAACGCGGTCAAGGCCCAGGCCGAGGCGGAGGGCCTGGACCGCATCTTCTCGGATGCGGGCTTCGAATGGCGCGAGTCCGGCTGCTCCAAGTGCTACGGATCGAACGGCGACTACGTCGAGCCGGGTCACCGCTGCGTGTCGAACTCGAACCGCAACTACATCGGCCGGCAGGGGCGGGACACGAACACGATGCTGGCGAGCACGACGACCGTTGCCGCCTCGGCGATCGCCGGCAGCATCGCCGACGTGCGCATGTTCCTGTAGGAGTCGGCGCCGTAGAACGGCGCGGACTCCTGGAGGGTTGGTTGGGCGCCAGGCGGATGCCGCAGCGCGACCCTGCGGTTGCGTTCGGCGACGATTGGCGGGCCGGAGAGGGTCGGGAACGATGGGACAGAACATCCAGCGCGGCGGGCACCGCTTCGTGGCGCACGAGGGCCTGGCGGCCCCCTTCATGTTCGACAATGTCAGCACCGACGTGATCGCGCCGGCCCTGACCAACTTGACCGAGGGTCTGGACGCGCCCCGGGGCGGCCTCGGCTCGAACCGGGGCGCCACGGCATTCGCGAACATCCGCTACAACGCGGACGGGTCCCCGCGGCGGGACTTCGTCTTCAACCAGGAGGCCTACCGGACCGCCTCGATCATGATCGTCGGCAAGAACTACGCCACCGGCAGCTCGCGCGTCACCGGGGTCACCCGGCCGCTCGCCGCCTGGGGCGTCCGGGTCTACATCGGGGAGAGCTTCGGACCGATCTTCCTGACCAACGCCGTGCAGTACGGCGTGCTGACCGTGGAGCTGCCCCGCGAGACGCTGAACGAGATCGTCGAGTGGGTCGAGTCGCACCACGGCGTCCGGATGAACGTGGATCTGGAGCGGCAGCTCATCGAGATGCCGGGACGCGACCCGATCCGGTTCGAGACCGACCCCAGGGTGCGGAACAAGCTGCTGAACGGGCTGCACGACCTCGAAGAGATCGAGCCGCACCTCCCGGCGGCCCGGGCGGTCCGGGAACAGGACCAGCAGGAGCGTCCCTGGATCTACCAACCCGGTGACGGCCGCCGCTAGGAGGTCCGGGTGGAACCCCGCGCAGCACCGAGAGCGGCGAGACGCGGGCGTGGCGAAGCTGCCGTGTCCCGCCAACCGGCGGCTCGGTTCGTGCGGCATACCGGCATCGCGGCGCCCTTCCGGCAGCCGGACCTCGAGAGCGAGCTCATCGCCCCGGTCGGTGAGGAACTTCGGGATCTTCACGCCGTGCACCTGGATCCGGGCGACGTGCCCCTCGACGCCCACCGGCACGACGGGTCCTGGACCGGCCGGCATGCGTTCCCCGGCTTCCGGTTTCGATCCGACGGCACGGAGGACCCGGACTTCGTCCTCAATCGGAAACCGTATCGCGAGGCCTCCATCCTGCTCGCCGGACGGAACTTCGGGCAGGGCAGCCAGCAGGCGTTTGCGGTCATCCGGCTCCGGCAGTGCGGGATGCGGGTGATCATCGCACCGAGCTTCGGGCCCGTGTTCCATGACGACTGCTTCGACTTCGGTCTCCTCCCGGTGACGCTGGCCGAGCCGGTGGTGGCAGCGCTCACGGATCGAATCCGCGCGCATCCTGGAGTCGAGCTCACGGTCGACCTGGAGCGACAGGTGATCGAGCGTCTGGGGATGGCGCCCGTTCCCTTCAGGATCGACCCGCGACGGCGCTCGAGTCTGCTTCAGGGCATGGACACCACGCTGCTGGAACGGCTGCAGCACGGCGAGAGCGCCGAGGCGATGCGAGAAAGGGATCGGCGTCGCCGCCCCTGGATCTACGACGGTCCCGACCGTCGCGACCGGTGAGGGTGCGCCGGTCGCCGGACCGGGCGCTACTTCGGCGTGCCCGACGAGACCGTCGAGCGGATGCGGTAGCCGACCTGCGCGTCGCCTTCACGATACGTCGCGTGACACGCGTCGCAGGCGCGGGTGACGTCTCCGACGGCCGCGGCCACTGCCGCCGCATCGACCGTCGCCGCCGACAGGGCCTCGTCGAGCGCGTCCAGCGCGGCCACGGCCTCCCGGTTCATCCGCACTGCGTCGGGTCGCCCGTTGGCCTCCCACTCGGGTCGGGTGGAGGCAAGCACCTGTCGTGCGAGCGCCAGGGGCGTCTTGGCGTCGACGTACGACGCCGACCCGAGGGCCTCTTCGACGCCTTCGACAGCGGCGCCGATGGTCTTCATCGCGCGGTCGAACTCCTCGGGGCCTACCACCTTCTGCGCAACCGCGGGGGTCCCCGTTCCGAGCACGATCGCGACCGTCCACCCTGCCGGACGACGTGTCATTCGACCTCCGTGGGTCCTCGATCGCGCATCCGGCGCGGCCGTCTACCGGGGCGTCACCAGCCCCCGCAGGCGCTCGTGGATGGTCCCCGGGATCCCCAGGCGGGTGTTGGCACCGAGCTCCGCGAGCAGGGCCGCCGTCTCCGGCCACGCCTGGTAGTGGAACGATTGCTTGGCGCCCTCGGCGAGGCGGAACGCTGTCCGGCCCCGCCAGTCGCGCGCGTCGATGTCGGCGCCGTGCTCCACGAGCAGTCGGATCACCTCGTTCAGGCCGCTGAAGGCGGCGCAGTGCAACGCCGTGAAGTCGCCCTCGTTGGTGGCGTTCACGTCCACGCCGGCCTCGATGAGAATCCCGACGACCTCCTCCGCCATAGGCTGGCGGGCTGCGCGCGGCGTGTTCGTCCAGTGCCCCCACCGCCCGCAACCGGCCGCGGCCATCATCGGCGTGGTGCCGTCGTTCGACGTGATCCCGGGCCGGGCGCCCGCCGCGAGCAGGCGGCGCAGCACGTCGGCGGTGGAGCTGTGCGTGCTCCACCCGTTGCGCATACGGCCCGGGCCGGGGTTGGTCGCGAACGCCGCCACCCACAGCGGCGTCGCCCCGGCGACGTCTCCGGTGCCCGTCGCGAACGTGTCGTAGGCGCCGTTCCGGACGAACCCCTGCTCCGTCACGTCGGAGGCGGTCATGCGCGCGTTGGGGTCGGCGCCGCGGGCCAGCAGGGCGTCGACCAGCGGCAGCCGCTCCCCCAGCGCGAGCCGGCCGGCCCGCGCGCCCGCGCCGCCGTGCCGGCGGTTCCAGGCCTTCAGCCACGTGCGGACGGGGCCGGCGGCGGCGTGCAGCGCCGTGACGCCGTCGACCGCCCCATTGGGATCGGCGCCCCGCTCCAGCAGGAAGTGGGCGAATGCGACCTGCCCGACGATGACCGCGTAGGCCAGCGGATGCGCCCCGTCCGAACCGGTCTCGTCCACGCCGGCTCCCGCGGCGAGCAACAGCTCGGCCGTCTCGACGTCGCCGTTGCGGGCCGCGGCGACCAGCGGCGAGAACGCCTGCCCCGGTTGGGGATGCACGCCGGCGCCCCGCGCGACCAGCGCGCGGACGATGTCGCGGTGCCGCCCGGCGACCGCCCACATCAACGCCGTCTCGTGGGTGGCGGCGGTGGCGGCGTCCACGTCGGCCCCGCCGGAGAGCAGCGCCCGCACGACGTCGAGGCTGCCGGTGCGCGCGGCGGTCATCAGCGGCGTCAGGCCGTTCGCCTGCGCCGCGTTCGGATTCGCCCCGGCGGCGAGGAGCCGCTCGACCATCGACGCGCTCGCGTTCTCGCACGCTCGGGCGAGCGCGGTCACGCCGTGATCGTCCGCCGCGTTCACGTCGGCGCCGGCGCGCAGGAGCAGATCGACCGCCTCGCCGTCGTCCCAGTGAGCCGCCCAGAGCAGCGCCGTCGCGCCATCGGCCCGCGCGGCGTTCACGTCGAGTCCCTCATCGGCGAGCAGCCCGCGCAGGCGGGCGGTGTCGCGCTCCGCCATCGCCTCCACGAGGCGCAGGTCCGGCCCGGCGGCCGCGGCGCTGCCGGCCGCGAGGAGGACGAGACACAGGCTGGCGAGACCCGTCGTCAGGATGCGCATTCGGCTCCTCCCGCGTTCGGCTCCGTGCGAAGATCGATTTCGGCGACGCGGCGCACGTCGGGAACATCCTAGCTTTCTTGCGTGGGGGCGGCAAAGGTGATAGGTAGAGCCGCAGGGCGCGGGTGGGCGCCCGCGGGAGACCCGGGGCTGCATATGTCTACGATGAGAGTGCTTGGCGCGGCCTGCCTCGCAGGGATTGCGGTGGCGGCGCCGCTGCACGCCGCGGCCCGGACAGAGGCGCCGTCACGCGCGTTGCTCGACCGCTACTGCGTGACCTGCCACAACGAACGGCTGCAGACGGCCGGCGTGATGTTCGACCGGGTCGATATCGACCGGGCCGATCTGCACCGCGAGCTCTTCGAGAAGGTCGCCCGCAAGCTCCGCAGCGGGCAGATGCCGCCGCCGGGCCGCCCGCGGCCGGAACCGGCGGCGGCCGACGCGTTCGTGACGGCGCTCGAGGCGGAGCTCGACCGGGCAGGCGCCGCGGCGCCCGACCCGGGGCGCGTGGTGTCGCACCGCTTGAATCGAACCGAGTACGTCAACGCCGTAGGCGACCTGCTGGATCTGGAGATAGACGGGGAGGCGCTGCTCCCGAGCGACATGGCGGGGTTCGGCTTCGACAACAACGCCGAGGTGCTCGCGATGACCCCGGCGTTGATGGATCGCTACATCACCGCGGCCACCAAGGTCAGTCGCCTCGCGGTCGGCACGCTGGAGAATCGCCCGGCGATCCAGACGTACAGGCTGCCGAACGCGGCGCGGCAGGAAGCCCGGATGGGCGAGGACCTGCCGTTCGCGACGCACGGCGGCCTGGCGGCTCGCCATGCGTTCTCGCTCGACGGCGACTACGTTTTCCGGATCCGGTTGCAGCGGAGCGACATCGGGGGAACGATCCGCGGCAACATCGCGGAGCGCGAGTACCACATCGAGCTGCGCGTCGACCACGCGCTCGTAGAGCGCCTCACGGTGGGCGGCGCGTTCGCGGGGCAGGTCCGGTACGCCTTGTCGGGAGGCGGCATCGCGCCGCCGGACGACGATGTCGTGCACCAGCGGGTTGCGCTCTACAACCAGACCGCCGACGAGGACCTGGAGGTGCGCCTGCCGGTCGGGGCCGGCACGCGGCTCGTGTCGGCAGCCTTCACCGACACGGCCCCCTCAGCGTCGGCCGGCGTGGGCGACAACGTGGTGGCCGGCATCGCGTCGCTCGAGATCCATGGTCCGTACGGCGGGAAGGTCCCCGCGGAGACGCCGAGCCGCCGGCGCGTGTTCGTGTGCCGGCCGAGCGGTCCCCACGACGAGGAGCCGTGCGCGCGGACAATCATGGGCACGCTGGCCCGGCGGGCGTACCGCCGCCCGGTCACGGACATCGACCTCGCACCGCTCATGGAGATCTTCGCGATCGGGCGCGCCGCCGGAGGCTTCGAGACCGGCATCGCGCGCGCCCTGGAAGCGCTCCTGAGCATGCCGGCGTTTCTCATGCGCGCCGAAGTCGATCCGGCCGGTGCGCCGCCCGGGACCATCTACCCCATAAGCGATGTGGAGCTGGCGTCGCGCCTGGCGTTCTTCCTGTGGAGGAGCATTCCGGACGACGAGCTGCTGAATGCGGCCGTCCGCGGCCGACTGCGCGATCCCGTCGTGCTGGAACGGCAGACGAGCCGGATGCTGGCGGATCGGCGGGCCGCCCGCTGGATGCGCGACTTCCTCGGGCAGTGGCTGCAGGTGCGCAACCTGCAGACCATGGTGCCGGATCCGCTGCGATTCCCCGGCTACGACAGCACCCTGCGCGACGCGTTGCTGAAGGAAACCGAGCTGTTCTTCGAGAGTCAGGTGCGTGAGGATCGCAGCGTCCTGGACCTGTTGCGCGCCGACTACACCTTCCTCAACGCCCGGCTCGCCGAGCACTACGGCATCGAGGGCGTCCATGGCAGCCACTTCCGGCGCATGCCGGTCGCCGATGCGGCACGGAGCGGGCTCCTGGGGCACGGGAGCGTCCTGACGGCGACCTCGTACGCGGACCGGACGTCGGTCGTGCTCAGGGGCAAGTGGGTGCTCGAGACGCTGCTCGGCTCGCCGCCCCCGCCGCCGCCGGCCAACGTGCCGCCGCTGCCGGAGAACGACGGCAGGCGCGAACCGGCGTCGCTGCGGGAGAGGATGGAGCAGCATCGAGCGAACCCGGTGTGTGCGACCTGCCACGTCAACATGGATCCGCTGGGCTTCGCATTGGAGAACTTCGACGCGATTGGCCGCTGGCGCGAGAGCGACCAGGGCGCGCCGATCGACGCTGCGATTACGTGGCGGGATACGGCGATCGACAGCCCGAAGGCGTTCCGCGAAGCGTTGTTGCGACAGGGCGAGGACGAGCTTCTGCGCACGATCGCCGAAAAGCTGCTGACCTACGCGATCGGTCGCGGCGTCAACTATCTGGATGCGCCCACGGTGCGGCAGATCGTGCGGGATGCGGCGCGCGACGACTACCGCTGGTCGTCGCTCGTCCTCGGCATCGTGCGCAGCGCCCCGTTCCAGCAGCGGATCGTGCGGGACGCGGAGCCGGAAGCGCAGGTTGCCATCCACGTCGGGCGCGGACAGTAGCAATCGGGCGCGAAAACACGCGGACAGCAAGGGGAGCGCGTCGCCGGGAGGCAGCGCGGCGCCGCGACGCGGGGAGAAGCCGATGTTCATCACCAGGAAGCACTTGTCCCGGCGTGCGGTGCTGCGCGGCGCCGGCGCCACCCTCGCCCTCCCGCTGCTCGACTGCATGGTGCCGGCCCTGACCGCCCTCGGCCGGACGGCGGCGGCGCCGGCGCGGTTGCGCCGGCTGGGGGTGTTCTACGTGCCCAACGGCATGTCGATGGGCTACTGGTGGCCGAGGAGGGAAGGACTGCTGCAGCAACTGCCGCCGACGCTGCGGTCGCTGGAGGCGCTCAAGGACCGCGTTCTGCTGCTGGGCGGCCTGGCCGACAAGCCGGCGGACCTCATGGAAGGGGGCGGCGACCACGCGCGATCGGCGGGCACGTTCCTGACCGCGAGCACGTTCAGGCTGACGACCGGCGCCGACGTGTACGCGGCGGTGTCCATGGACCAGGTCGCGGCGCGGGAGCTCGCCCGGGAGACGCAGCTCACGTCGCTGGAGCTCGGCATCGAGTCGAACGCGATGGTGGGCACCTGCGACGGGGGCTCGAGCTGCGCCTACACGAATACCGTCGCGTGGCGGACGCCGACCACGCCGTTGCCCGTCGAGCGGGATCCACGCGCCGTCTTCGAGCGCCTGTTCGGCACCAGCGGCAGCACGGATCCCGCCGCGCGGCTGGCCCGGCTCGAGCGCGACCGGACCATCATCGACGCCGTCTCCTCCGAGCTCAAGCGTCTGGAGCGGATCCTGGGGGCGGGCGACCGGGCCAAGGTGTCCGAGTACGTCGACTCGGTGCGGGACGTGGAGCGGCGCATCCGCACCGCCGAGCGGCAGAGCTCGCGGGAGCTGCCGCTGGTGAACGAGCCCGCGGGCATTCCGGACGACTACGCCACGCACGCGAAGCTCCAGATGGACCTGCTGGCGCTCGCCTACCAGACCGATCTGACCCGCGTCAGCACCTTCATGCTGGGGAAGGAGGTCAGCGGCCGGGCCTATCCCGAGATCGGGGTTTCCGATTCGCATCACCCCCTGTCGCATCACCAGGACGAGTACGGCAAGCTCGAGCGCCTGCACAAGGTCAACGAGTACCACTTCCAGCAGTTCGCGCACCTGGTGGCGAGGATGGAGGCGATGCCGGAGGGCGACGGCACGCTGCTGGACCACACGGCCCTCCTCTACGGGACCGGCATCAGCGACAGCAACACGCACTTCCACGACGACCTGCCCGTCGCGGTCGTCGGGGGGCGGAGCGCCGGAATCAGGGGTGGTCGCTACGTGCGGCACCCGCAGGGGACGCCGATCGCGAACCTCTACGTGGCGCTGCTCGACCGGCTCGGCGTGCACGTCGACAGCTTCGGCGACAGCACGGGCCGGCTCGAAACGCTGGCCTGAGGAGATTCGGGAGAGCGCAGTGTCTTCCAACGCGCACGTGGTCCGCCGTGCATTCGTTCGCACGGCGCTTGGCATGCTGGCGGCTGCGCCTGTCGCTGCGCGTGCGCTCGCACAGGACACTGCGCTCGACGAGCGAATCGAATTCAGGCGCCTCGTCGCCGCCAACCGCATCCTCGCGCACGAGGAGGTGGTCGATGCCTTCGGTCATGTCAGCGTGCGAGATCCCGACAACGCGAGGCGCTACGTCATGGCCCGCTCGCGCAGCCCGGAGCTAGTCGAGTACGCCGACCTGATTCGGTTCGAGCAGGATGGCCGCTCGCTCGATCCCGGAAGTCGCAGGCCCTATGGCGAACGCATGATTCACGGCGCGGTTTACGAAGCGCGCGGCGATGTCAACGCCGTCGTGCACAATCACGCCTATCCGCTGCTCCCCTTTGGAATCACGGGTCGCGCGCTCCGGCCCATGGTGCACACGGCGTCGGTCATCGGAACCGAAGTGCCGATCTGGGATATCGCCGCCCGGTTCGACGACACGGACATGCTGGTGCGTTCGATGGAGCAGGGGCGCGATCTCGCGGCCACGCTCGGCAGCAACTCCTGCGTGCTCATGCGTGGACACGGCGCCGTGGTCGCGGCGGGTTCGCTCAAGCAGGCGGTGATGATTGCCATCTACCTCAAGCTCAATGCCGAGGTGCAACTGCAGGCGATGACGATTGGGACGCCGCGAGGCCTGTCGGAGCGCGAGGTCGAGCTTTCCCGCGCGACGCAGTTCTCGCCGCTTGCTCTCGACCGCGCCTGGGAGTATTTCTGCGTGCGAGCCGGCGTCGAACCCATCTAGGAACCCGTGGCCGGCGCGTCCCCGTCACGGCACGCGCCCGAGCAGCCGGAGCGCCGCATCGGTCGCTACGTCGAGCGCCTCCAGCAGCCGGTTGCGCTCGCGCAGGAGAGTGATCTCGGCGAATCGATACGTGTCCCCCTCCGGATCCGCCGTCGCGAGCGTCCGCAACGGCGACAGGCCGGGCAGCGCGCTCGAATCGAGGCCGGGGTCCGGGTGAAACGGATCCGATGGCGAATAGAGCACGCGATGCAACGGTCGAAGGATGCGCAGCAGCGCCAGATCCAACGGCGCGCCGAGCGGAAGGGTCGCGCCGGCGTCGACCTCCGACACCAGCTCCAGCAGGCGCCGTTGCCGTCGAATCGCCTCGACGAGATCGAAGCGGTCGCCGGCCTCTTCCGCCCTGCGCTCGAGCGCCGCGCCCAGCGCCCCGACCTGGCTCGTCAGGTCCACGGGCAGTCGCGGGGCGCCGAGCAGGCGGGCCAGCGCATCCGCGTACAGATCCGTGTCGGTCTTCAGGATGTCGAAGTCGATCTTGTCGAACGTGTCGTCCGGGGTGTGCCACCACCAGTACCCGCCGTCCTCCTCCAGGCGCCGGTGATCGAGCTGCAGGAGCGGGAGGCCGACGCCGTTGAACGACTGATCGGAGTTGCGACCCGGCCGCACGGGCTCGACGGCATCCCCGGTCCGTTGCGCCACGACGTCCGCGGCCAGACCGCCGAGGGCCGCGCTCGCGGTGGCGCCGAAACGGCGGGCTCCCATCTGCCCCATGCCGTCGATGTTGACGTAGGCGACGCCACGCGTCCGCAACTCGTCGAAGTGATGGTCTGCGAACCAGGTCGACCCGCCGTAGCGGGCGTTGCTGTGTCCCGGCCACCAGGCCACGACGAGGCCGCGTCGAAGACGCTGCCGGTTCGCGTGGAAGGCGCCCCGGTCACATCCGGGTAGCGACTCCGGCCCGAACCGGGATCATCGATCTCACCGGCCAGCACGAGGCGCTCGCCCGTACCCGGTTGAAGCGCGGGGATGTCCCGGACGTCGCCACCGTCGACCAGGCGAGCCTCCAGCCCGTCGGTGGGAGCCGAGAACGAGTAGGTGATCGCGTCGGGTGAGAAGGGCGCGCCCACCACGGCGCTTGTGCGGCCGCCGGGCCCGCACAAGCGAGCGACATGGCGAGCGAGCGGGCAACCCAGTGTCGATGCATCTCGTGCTCCTCGGAAGTCGAATCGTCAACCGCGGACTCCGACGCCGTACCGCCCACAATACCGAAGATCCATGCATGCCGGGCTGTCGGGGCCCGCAGCGACATCTCGCCGTCGACCTTGTGGCGAATCATCGGGTACGCTCCGGCAGCCGAGGAGACGGCATGACGCCTGCGAATCCGCGCCATCGCGACCGATGAACGCCCCTACGCCCCCCACCGAAGGCCAGATCCTGACCGGCGCGCTCTTCCTTCAACGAGCCGATGCGTGTCGAAACCGTCGTCAAACAGGGCGAGGCAGTTGGACGACGGTCTGGTCGGCACGCGGTCGGGAGCGACCTCGGGACGCAAGGTTGCTGGCATCAGGCAGGCCGGTTGTAGTACTTTGTAACACATGGCGACCCTGACCATCCGCATCGACGACCGGTTGGACGCCGAATTGCGCGAGGTGGTGGCGCGAACAGGTACCGGCAAGAGTGCATTCGTGCGCGAAGCGGTGCGGCGCCAACTCGCAATCGCGCGACTCGAACAACTGCGGCGCCGTGTCGCGCCGTTCGCCGAAGCCCAAGGCTGGTTGACCGACGAGGATGTCTTCAACGACGTGTCGTGAGGATTCTGCTGGACACCAACGTCCTCGTCGCGGCCTTCGCGACCCGCGGGTTCTGTCTCGATATCCTGCAACTCGTGCTCGCCGAGCACCGGCTCGTCGTCGGCGCGACGATCGTCGAGGAACTCGAACGGATTCTCGCCGACAAGCTCCGGATGCCGGACGCGCGCGTCCGTGAGATCATCGGATTCGTCCGTGATCATGCGGAAGTCGTGACGCCGCTTGCGCCGGCGACGTGGCCTGACGTCGATCCGGCCGATCGATGGATAGCAGCGGCGGCGCGCGTTGGGAAGGCGGACGTTCTCGTGACCGGCGACAGAGATCTGCTCGATGCCCGGCCAACAGCCGACCTGCGGGTGGTGACGCCGAGAGGGCTGTGGGAATTGATCCGTGCGACGCGGACTGGCGAGCCGCTCGAAGAAGGGTAGCGCGCCCGCAGACGCTCGCGCGCCTTCGCCTCCCGTCTATCGACACGACGCCAGGCGACCCGCTCGCGGCGGATCTGCGGCAGATTCTCGACGACCTGCAGCTACGCGAACACGTCCGAATTGATGTCGAATGATGGGGACATGGGCTTCTATCTCAGAAAGTCGTTTCGTGCCGGGCCGATTCGGTTCAATCTCTCGAAGAGCGGCATCGGCGTGTCCGCGGGCGTCACCGGCGCCCGTCTCGGGATGTCGTCTGCCGGCCGGGCCTATGTGCACGGGGGACGCGGCGGGCTCTATTACCGAAAGTCGCTCGGTTCCGGGTCCGGGCGCGGAAGGTCGGGTGCTGCAGGGGACATCTGTAGACGATGCGCACGCCGGGGGTGGCCGCCGCCGCCCGGAAGAACGCCAGGGCGCCCGGCCGCGACGCCTGCAGGTTGGCGAACCCTTCCAGCGCGTAGCCCCCGACGCCGACATTGCGGTCGCGTCTACGACCTGACCGCCCTGAGGGTGCTGCCGGGCTACCATTCCGCTATGGTGAGCCTGGACGACGACCTGAACGTGACAAGAACAGGGAGAACCATGCGCCTCATTGAACGACGTCTCGTAGTGCTGATCATCGGACTGGTGTGTGTCCTCGGCCAAACGCCCGGGATGGCGGGCCAGGCCGAGGCGCCCGCGGAGCTGCGGGCGCTGCTGGAGGGGACCTGGGAGCTCGTCGAATGGCACGTCGACGGCGAGGTGCTCCGTCCGCCGCAGGCCGGCGGCCGTTGGCTGAATCACGACGGCGTCGTCGTGGCCACGTTCCACCGCGAGACGGCGGCCGGGTTCGAGTCGTTCGTCGGCTACGGGACCTACGAGATGGACGCCTCGAACTGGAGCTACACGTACGAGCGGGTCCAGACCGCGAGCGGACCGTCCTCGGGGGAAGCCGCGGTCACGGTGCGGTCGGGGGGAGAACCGCGGCGGTTCACGATTGCCCGCGACGGGGACGCGATTGTCCTCGAGGGAACGAACGATCGACGCGAATACGCGGACGGCTACTTCTCCTACATGCCGAACGGCAGGCTGTTGCGCAAGTACCGCAAGGTGGACGAGTAGGAGCTTGCGCCGCAGAACGCAGCGAAGCGGAGTTCTACGGCGCAGGGTCATTGAGGGGAGGGGATGGGCCGGGACGCCGAGCCGGCGAGGCGTTTCGGGCCGGTAGCGGGGCGAGGAGGCGTCATGATGCGAAATCGATCCAGGCTGGCGGTGCTCGTCGCCGCCGTGGTGGTCGGCGCGGCGTGGGGCGGGCCGTCGGAAGCCGTGGCCTCGCCCGGAGTCGTTATGGTCCGCCGAGCGGGAACGGGTGTATAAGGGATCCGATCCAGGAGGAGGTCGAGCATGAGCGCAGAGCCAGGGACCGCCGACCGGGCATTGGTATTCGTCAAGAAGAACGTCCCCGCTATCGCCGGCGCCGTGGCGCTGGTGGTCGCGGCCGGGGTGACCGTCTGGACCGTGAACTGTCCCTGCGAGACCACCCCGGGCTTCATTCTGCTGGGCGACACCCACGAGGAGCCGGTCGCCGACTGGACCTTCGCGAACGACGTCCCGCTGTGCGCGATCCAGATCGGGATCTGGGGGCGACCCCACTCGGTGAACGTAAACTGCATGGCGACGCCGGAGGGCGAGCTCTTCATCAGTTGCTCGGTCGGCGACCAGAAGTACTGGTGCCCGCGGGTGGGACAGGACCACCCGGGACGCCTCCGGCTCGAGGAGGTGGTCTACCCCGTCGTCCTCAACCGCGAGATGGACCCGGCCCAGCTCGACCACGTCTGGGCTACCCGGATCCGGAAGCTGCAGAAGCCGGCGGTGCAGGCGCGGCAGCCTGGAGGCGGCGGCGAGCCGCCCCCGCTCGACACGCCACGGCCGGAGAGCTGGTGGACGTTCCGCGTCGAGTCGCGCTCGTAGCAAGGCAGGCCGAGTAGTGCAGGCGCGCAGCCGCTTCGCTGCAACTGTGTCCCCAGGAACGGCGGGAGGTGAGCGGCATGCGCGAGGAGTCTTTGCGGGGAACGCCGATGACTCGACCGACCGGCAGAAGCTTGGCCCGGCGACGCGCCGTCGGGCTCGTGGTGCTCATGCTGACGGGCATCGTGCGAGGCGCGGACGGCCAACCCCCGGATCCGGCCGCTTCCAACCCTGATGTCCGCCTGTTCACCGGCGGTCGCGTGATCGTCGGCGACGGCCGCGTCATCGACGATGCCACGTTCCTGGTCCGCGGCGATCTCATCGTGCGGGTTGGGAACGCCGGCGAGGTGCCGGCGCCGCCGGAGGCGCGCGTCGTCGACCTGACCGGGCGCACGGTGATGCCGGCGCTCGTCAACACCCACGCGCATCTCGGCTGGGAGCGGTACACGAGCTGGGGCTCGGAGAACTTCACCCGCGAGAACCTCATCGACCATCTGCACCGCCACGCCTACTACGGCGTCGGCACGATCATCTCCACCGGCAGTGACCTCGAGGAAATCGCCCTCGATGTCCGCCAGGCGCAACGGGTGGGAGAGGTCGCCGGCGCCCGCTACCTGGTGTCGCCCGGGATGGGGATCCCCGGCGGCGGACCGAACCCGCGGTTCACGAACGACGCCGGGTGGTGGGGGCTGCACGGGGTGAGCAGCCCGGCCGAGGCGCGCGAGGTGGTGCGGGCCGAGGCGGCGCGCGGCATCCGGATCCTGAAGATCTGGGTGGACGCGCGTGACGAGCGCCGGGGCGCGCGGGTGAAGCTGCACCCGGACATCTACGCCGCCATCCTCGACGAGGCCCAGGTGCAGGACATCCGGGTGATCGCGCATGCGACCACGCTGGAGGACCACAAGCGGCTGGTCGCGGCCGGCGCCCGGCGCTTCATCCACATGCCCTACGACGCGGCGGTCGACGACGAGTACCTGGAGCTCGCCGCGGCGCGCAACGTTTTCATCGTGCCGACCATCGGCATGGTCACCCGGCGCGAGCCGTACCGGCGGCCCGTGTACGAGGACCCCTTCTTCCAGGAGCAGGTCCCGGGGGCGGTCGTCGCGATGCTGCGCGAGGCCGCGGCCGACGACACCGGCGGCGACCGTTCCCGGACCGCCGCGGACGAAGCGCGGTCGCGGCTGATCCGGGACAACTTCGTGCGGCTGCGCGACCACGTCATCCTGGGCACCGACGCCGGCGCGGTGGGCGACTTCTTCGGCTATGCGGATCACCTGGAGCTGGAGCTCTTCGTGCGGCTGGGCATGACGCCGGCCGAGGCGATCGTGGCCGGCACGACCCGGGCGGCGCAGGCGTTCGGGCTGACCGAAACGGGGAGCATCGAGGCCGGACGAAGCGCCGACTTCGTAGTGCTCGAAGCCAATCCGCTGGACGACATCACGCATACGCGGCGGATCGCCGCGGTTTACCTTCGCGGCGTCGAGGTCGACCGCGCGGACTTGCGCGCGCGCTGGACGAACTAATGCGCTGAACCACCCGTTGCGCTACGTCCTCGGCCGCTTGCGGCGCCCGGTCTTCGCGTTCTTCTCGACGCGCAGCTTCCACGCGGTGCGAAGCGCGCCCGCCAGGGTTTCCTCATCGGCCGCCGCCAGGCGGATGTGCGTCGCGCCCATGCGTCCCCAGCCGCCGGCTATCGGCACGAAGGTTCCGGGCGCCTCCCCGACGAACATCGCCTGGATCTCGGGCGTGAGCATCAGATTGCCGTAGCCCCGCGCCTGGTGGGCCAGCGTGGCGAAGATCCGGCCGCCGACGCGGAAGTCCGGCGAGCCCATGTGCGAGCTCTCCTCCGCCCCGTCGAGGCCGAGCGCGAGCCGGCGGAAGTCGTCGATGGTAGCCACGCCGGCATCCTCGCAGTTTGGCAGCGGTTGATCGAGGGACGAGAAGATCGCGTCGCTGCCTGCTGCAGCCCCAAGAAGAGATCAGGGCTTCCGGTCCGCCAGAAGGATGTTGTCGATGCGGGTGTTCACGGCCGCAATCTCTGCACTCAGGCGGGTGTTCACGGCCGCAATCTCTGCACTCAGGCGAGTGTTCACGGCCGTGATCTGCGCGCTCAGGTCGCGCCGCACGCCGTCCACGTCGCGGCGCACGCTTTCGACCATCCGCCAGACGCCGATCAGGACGCCGACCCCTGTGAGGACGGTGGCGATCAAGTCGGGACTCATACCCTCATCCTACCGCACCGTCCCCACCCGATCAGCTCCTCACCGCGCAGCTTCGGCCTCCTGCCGCTCGATGTTGCGGTAGACCTCCTGGATGTGCCGGATGTCGTGGTTGCCCTCGTGGCAGGCGTACTCGTACATCGGCCCCTCGGTGACCGTCAGCGGGATCTCGGCGCTCCACGGCTGGTCCCAGGTGTCCGGGTCCTCCACCGTGAACGTGAAGTGGATCCGGTCGTCGGACACGCGGGTGAACCGTTCGATCACCTTGAGGTTGCGGCTCGAGCCCTGCCACGCGGTCTTGTCGTTGAAGTGGCTGCTCTCGATGATCAGGGTGTCGCCCTCCCAGCGCCCGCGCGAGTCGCCCGGCCACTGGCGGATCTGCTCCGACATTTCCGGCCGGCCGTCGATCGGGACGATCCGCGGCCCGTTCGTGCTCTGCTCGGTGAAGATCACGATGTGCGTCGGCGTCTGGAAGATCTGGTGGATGTCGTTGTACGAGGGCGGCTGCATCGGCGGCGCGTTGTAGCGGTAGTTGAGGCAGCGCTCGCTGTGCGGGCGCAGCTCGTAGCCGTCGAAGGCCCCCCGGTCGCCGCGCGCCGCGCGCCGCGCCTCGGCCCTCGCCTCGGCCTGCTCGTTGCGTGGGGGAATCCGTCCGTTCGGCGGATCGACGATCAGCGAGGTGCGCCGGGTCGACAGCCCCTTCGGGACCGGCGTGGCGAGCCAGATGGCGTTGTCGTAGTGGACGTAGGTCTCGTCGCGGTGCGTCTGGTCGAGTTGCCGCGCGCGTTCCTCCGGGTCCTCGATCTCGATGACGAAGCGCGCCAGCGGGTCGGCCCCGTCGACCGTCAACTGCGACTGGAGCAGCGCGAACTCCTCCTCGGTGTAGAACTCCTGGTCGCCCAGGTACTCCGGGCGCTCCATCGGCGTGAAGGTCTGGGTGGTCCAGTAGCCCTGCAGATCGGGCTGGCCGTCCGCGAGGCGCGGCATCTCCCAGGCCGGATCCTCGGCCTCGGCCGGGGCGCTCGCCGACTGGCTCTGGGCGAGGGCCGGCGCCGCCGTCAGCAGGGCGACCGCGAGCAGCGTGGCGAACGTTCGGAGACGATGATCCATCTGAAACCCTCCTCGGAAGGCTGCCGTCGATTGTCCAGAACCCGCCCATCATCGCTCAGGTGACCGGCGTTCGCAAGCCCCGGCGAGGCTTGGTCGCTCGGGAAATGGCCGCGGGCGACGATTTTCGGGCTGCCGGACTGCGCCGTAGAACGATGCAGGCTGGCAGCGGGGCCCGGTTGGGCGGGAACGGAAGCCGCGGGCGACGATTTTCGGGCTACGATGGGCGAATCCGCAGGGACAGGAGAGGACGAATGACCATCGAACGCTTTACCTCGTGCGCGCTCGGCGCACTGATGCTCACCGCCGTGCCGGCCCTCCTGGTGCCGGCCGCCGCCTCGGCGCAGTCCCATCACCCGCCGCCCGAGCCGCCCGCCGAGTGGGGGCCGATCTCGATCAACCTGGAGGGGTACGAGTATCCGCATCCGGTCGAGTTCATGAACTTCCGGGTGTTCGGGCAGGACGTGCGCATCGCCTACATGGACGTCGCGCCGGCCGGTCCGGCGAACGGCCGCGCCGTGGTCTTCCACCACGGGGGCAGCTACTACGGCTGGTACTGGAAGAGCCAGATCGACGCCCTCACCAGGGAAGGCTACCGGGTCGTCGTCAAGGACCGGCTCGGCTGGGGGAAGTCGTCCAAGCCGATCCTGCCGTACAGCATGAGCCTGCACGCCTCGAACACGGCCCGGCTGATGGAGCACCTCGGGATCGACGAGGCCGCCATAGTCGGACACTCCATCGGCGGGCAGATGGCGACCCGCTTCGCCTTCCTCTACCCGGAGAAGACGACGCACTTGGTCACCGTCAACCAGATCGGCCTGACCGACCGGCGTCCGGGACGCGGGTTCAATCCGTTCGACGGCGAGATCGACGCCGACCCGGATCTGCAGGCCGCCTACGAGAGGGACGTGCGGACCGACACGCGGCGCTACGTCGAGTGGAAGCCGGAGTTCCTGGATCACCTGCGGATCCGGCACGGCCAGCGGCTCAGCGGCGACTGGCCGCGGCTCGCCTACGTGCGCCGGCTGGGCGGCAACCTGCGCTCGATGGACACGGTGGTCAACGACTGGCCGCACATCAAGGCGAAGACGCTCATCCTCGGCGGGGAGATCGACGGGCCGGACTTTCCCGACAACGCGCGGCGGGCCGCCGAGATTCTCCCGAACGGCGAGGTGTTTCTCATCCCGAACGTCGGCCACAACCCCCACGAGGAGGTGCCGGACATCGTCAATGCGGAGTTGGTCCGCTTCTTCGCCGCGGACCCGGTCGAACCGGCGGGCGAGGGCGGACGTTAGACAGGGAGGCGAGCTCCCGCCCGCGGGATGTCGGTGGCGGCGACGAGAGCGAAGCACACTGCAAGAATCGAAACGTGACGGACGGGTCGGCGGCGTGGACTTCGAGCGCTTTGGAGGGGGAAGCGATGCGAAGCGACGAGACACGAACCGGGACCGCGCGAAGCCGTCGAGGCTTCCTGAAGGCAGCCACCCTGGGCTCGGCGGCGGCCGTGCTCGCACCGGAGGCGGTGGCGGGACAGAGCCCGAACGGCCGCAGGCTGGGCGCCGGCGTGGGCGCCTACGGCGAGCGCTCGGGCTTCGAGAAGGCGTTGCGCCGCGTGCGCGGGTCGCGCTACGACCAGGCCGCCGGCAGCCTGACGCCGCTGCAGGATCTGAACGGCGCCATCACCCCGTCGGCGCTGCACTTCGAGCGGCATCACGCCGGCATTCCCGACATCGACCCGTCCGCGCACCGGTTGCTCGTCGACGGCCTGGTCGAGCGGCCGCTGGTGTTCTCGATGGGCGACCTGCGGCGCATGCCGGCGGTGACCCGCATCTACTTCGTCGAGTGCTCCGGGAACGGCCGCGTCAAGTGGTCGCCGGCCGCCCCGGACACCGACGCCCAGGCGGCGTTCGGCATGACGAGCTGCAGCGAATGGACCGGCGTGCCGGTGTCGGTGCTGCTCGCAGAGGCGGGGGTGCGGAGCGACGCCGCGTGGCTCGTCGCCGAGGGGGCCGATGCGTGCCGGATGACCCGCAGCGTGCCGCTCGACAAGGCGCTCGACGACACGCTGGTGGCCTACGGGCAGAACGGCGAGGCGTTGCGGCCGGCCCAGGGCTACCCGCTACGGCTGCTGATCCCCGGCTGGGAGGGCAACATCTCGATCAAGTGGCTGCGCCGGCTGCGGGTGGTCGACCGGTCGTACCTCACCCGGGAGGAGACGGCCAAGTACACCGACCTGATGCCGGACGGCAAGGCCCGGCAGTACACGTTCGCGATGGACGCCAAGTCGGTCATCACCCGGCCGTCGGGCGGGCAGCGGCTGGGCGGCCCCGGCTTCCACCAGATCAGCGGCCTGGCCTGGTCGGGCCGCGGCCGCGTCGCGCGCGTCGAGGTGTCGACCGACGGCGGCCGCTCGTGGGCCGCAGCGCGCCTGCAGGATCCGGTGCTGCCGCTCGCGCACACGCGGTTTCGCTTCGACTGGCGCTGGGACGGCTCGGAGACGGTCCTCGCGTCGCGTTGCATCGACGAGACGGGAGACGTCCAGCCGACCCGCGCGTCGTTGATCGCGGTGCGCGGCATCCGCTCGAGCTATCACAACAACGCCGTCCAGGGCTGGCGCATCGCCCGCGACGGCGCGGTGGAGAATGTCGATGTATAGCCGTCTGGAGTTGGCGTGTCCGGCAGCGGACGACCTTTCTTCGCGATTCCGTCTGCCCGGCCATGCGTGGCCCGCCGGCTCTTGCCTCACGTCCGGCCGTCGCGCGGCGCTCGGCAGGCCGGCCGGCGCGATGCTCGGGATGCTCCTGTGCGCGCTACTGTGCGCCGGCGCGGCCGACGCGCAGACCCTCGGGCTCGGACGTCCCGCGACGGCCGCCGACATCGACGGCTGGGGGGCGATAGTGGGACCCGAGGGCGCGGAGCTTCCGCCGGGCGGCGCCACCGCCGCCGAGGGGCGGGCGGTCTACGAGCGCCGTTGCGCCGCGTGTCACGGGCCGACCGGCACCGAGGGGCCGGACGACCGGCTGGCCGGCGGCCACGGCTCGCTGGCCACCGACGGGGCGCGCAAGACCGTGGGCAGCTACTGGCCGGCGGCCACGACGCTGTGGGACTACGTGTACCGCGCCATGCCGTTCAACCAGCCGGGATCGCTCACCGCCGACGAGGTCTACGGCGCGGTGGCCTACGTGCTCTTCCTCAACGATCTCGTCGGCGAGAACGACCGGATCGACGCCGCCGCGCTGCCGCGCGTCGAGATGCCGAACCGCGACGGCTTCGTGCCCGATCCGCGCCCGGACATGGCGCCCCCGGCCGCCGCGCAGGCGATCCGCGTCGAGCGCCTGCTCGACGGTCCCATCATCACCCCCGACATGGACGGGCGGATGGGCAGCAACATCGCCGGGCCGTCGCTGATCCGCGTGCCGGACTGGGTGGAGAACCCGCTCGGGCGCTACTACCTGTACTTCGCGGACCATCGCGGCACCTACATCCGCCTGGCCTACGCCGACGACCTGGCGGGTCCGTGGACGATGCACGAGCCGGGGACGCTGCAGATCGAGCAGTCGCATTTTCCCACCGCCTGCCCGCCGTGCGGCGCGGACTCGCCGAACCCGGCCGGGGCGTACGCCCACATCGCGTCACCCGACGTGCACGTGGACGACGAGCGGCAGCAGATAGTGATGTACGTCCACGGCCGGGAACGCGGGCCG
This sequence comes from Vicinamibacterales bacterium, assembly GCA_965204175.1. Lineage (GTDB taxonomy): Bacteria > Acidobacteriota > Vicinamibacteria > Vicinamibacterales > UBA8438 > WTFV01. Next base: position 6,055,668 of record OZ241978.1, on the reverse strand, counting down.
CAGGTGACCCGCGCCGCGATCTCGACCGACGGCCTGCACTTCGAGGGGCGTCCCGAGATTCTGGGCCGCCCGTACTTCCGCGCGTTCCGCCACGACGGGTACTGGTACGCGCTGGCGATGCCCGGCGTGATGTACCGCTCGCGCGACGGCCTGACCGGCTTCGAGGAAGGGCCGAGCCTGTTCAACCCGAACATGCGGCATTCGGCGCTGCTGAAGCGGGGCGACCGGCTGTTCGTCTTCTGGACCGAGCGCGGCGACGCGCCCGAGCGCGTGTGGCTGGCGAGCATCGACCTGTCCGGCGACTGGCGTGACTGGGAGGCGACGGAGCGGGTGGAGGTGCTGCGCCCGGAGCGCCCGTGGGAGGGCGCGGATCTGCCGGTCGAGCCGTCCCGCGGCGGCGCCATCAACGTGCCGGTCAACCAGTTGCGCGACCCGGCGATCTTCGAGGAGGACGGCCGCGTCTATTTCCTCTATGCGGTCGCCGGCGAGCGGGGGATTGCGCTCGCCGAGGTGCATCTGGAGCCGTAGCCTGCGCGCGCCGCGCGACCTGGCGTTAGAGGCTACAGAGCCAGCACCCGCCTGAGCCCCGAATCCACGCGCGTCATGAGTCGTGTAGGGATCTGCCCGACGCGGCGCGAAAGATAGTCCTCGTCAACCGTGACGATTTGCGTGACGTTCGCGATGGAGTCTCTCGGGAGTCCCGTGCTCTTCGCCGGAAGCAGCACGTTCCCGGGCATGTCGACCAACCGTGCGTTCGACGTGAGGATCACCGCGAGTATGGTCCTGAGCCGGCTCCTGTTGAAGGCATCGGCCTGGACGATGAGGATGGGACGGGGAAACCCGGGCTCGGAGCCGCGAGGATCATCCAGGTCGGCCCACCAAACCTCGCGCCGCGCGACTACCATTTGGCGGAACCGACGCTTCGGGCTTGCGCCCTTCGCCACGCCGGATCGAGGCCGCTCGGCTGATCGGCGAGCACTTCGTTCAGCTTCGCCGTGACGTTCTCATCACGGTGCTTGGCCAAGTACTCGGTGAGCGCGACGGCGAACAGCTCGCTTCTCGACATGCCCTGTCGTTGCGCCAAGTCGTTGGCCGACAGGAAGAGCTCGTCGGGGAGGGAGACCGCCGTTTTCATACTTGCATTATACCAGGGTTGTACCTCGATTCTACCGGGGAGGTCGTTTCGGACCGGTGCGCTTGACAAGCTATAGATGGGTTTATATAGTTGGCTATATTATCACTGATATAGCGCCATGAGCCTCGACCATATCCTCCTCGGCCTGCTCCGCGAGCCGGCGACCGGCTACGACCTCAAGAACGCGTTCAGCGAAAGCGTGCGGCATTTCTGGTCCGCCGAGCTGAGCCAGATCTACCCGACCCTCAAGCGCCTGGAGCAGCGGCGGATGCTGCGCAGCCGGCTCGAGCCGTCGCCGAAAGGGCCGAACCGCAGGGTCTACACGCTGACGGACGAGGGCCGGGCGGAGCTGCTGCGCTGGCTCCGCAGCGGTCCCGCCGTCGGCACGGAGCGCTTCGCCTACCTCGCACAGCTCTACTTCATGGATGCGATCGGCGACCTCCGCGAGACCCGTGCGTTCATGACGACGCTCCGGGACCACCTTTCGCGCTGGCTGGCGCAACTGTGGGCGGTCGAGCGGGACGTGATCGCCGCTCACGGAGACGCGCCGGAGCGCTACAGCAACGCGGGGTTCCACCGGTTCGCGGCGCTGCGAATGGGGATTCACTCCATCGGGTCGAAGGTGGCCTGGTGCGACGAGACGCTGGCGGCTATCGACCGCAGGCTTGCGACCATGCCCCACCTGGCGGCGGCCGCGGCTACCGGGCAAGACGACCGGGAGGGCCTTCCGTCATGACCATCGTCAGGCTGTTTTTCAACGTCCTCGTCCTCGCACATATCGCGACCGGGTTCATCGGCTTGGCGGCGTTCTGGATCCCGCTGTTCGCCCGCAAGGGAGGCCGGGTGCACGTGCAGGCCGGCCGTGTGTTCACGTACTGCGCCTACGTCGTGACGGTGTCGGCCGTCACCGCGTCCGCGGGGCGGGTCGTTTCCTTGCAGGTTCAGGGAATCGGTGTCGCGGACCGGCCGGAAACCTACGGCTTCGCGTTCTTTCTCGGCTATCTCGGCCTCGCGACATTCGCCACGGTGCGGCACGCGATACGCGTGGCAGCGACGCGGAAGTCGCCCGAGGCGCTTCGGACTCGCTTCCACGAAGCGCTTGCCTGGATGTCGATTGCGGGGAGCGTAACCGTCGTCGCCTTCGCATTGGCGGCGTGGTCCTCCATATCTCCAATCCTGCTGGCGCTCAGCCCCGTCGGCGTCGGCGTCGGATCAGGCATATTGAAAGTGCTTCGCAACCCGAAGCCCGGCCACATGGAATGGTTCTACGAACACATGGGGTCGATGCTGGGGGGCGGCATCGCGTTCCACACCGCGTTCGCCGTCTTCGGGGCGCAGCGCCTGTGGGCTTACGAACTTGCGGGCCCGCTCGCCATCGTGCCGTGGATCCTGCCGACCCTCGTCGGCATTCCGGCCATAGTCGTCTGGACCCGGTACTATCGGCGGAAGTTCGGGCGCGCGGCGCCGGCCGCGGCCTGATAGCGGACCGGCCAGGAAGTCTGCGCTGGAGAAGCCGCCCACGTGCAGGCGACGTCGAGCTAGCGCGCCAGCGGGTCGTCGCGTCGGTATCGGCTCGCCATGTACTCGTCGACCCACCGGCGGGAGCTGCGCCATTGACCGTCCGTCCGCGGGTGGCGCGGAGCCGCCCCCGTTCCGCCGCCGCCCGCAGTGCCGGCGCCTTGATGGCGGGCGTCTCCAGTGCGGCCAGCGGAACGAGCCGGGCCGGCCCGGCCACCGCCGGGATGACGAAGCGGTGCAGGCTGTCGAGGATCGCTCGTGCGAGCGAAGCTGCCGTTGTCCGTCAGGACTACGGCCGGCGTCACGCCGCGGCGTGTCCGCCGCCGGACGCGTGTCGCTGCGGGCGGGACACCGGCGCGGCTCCCGTCGCAGGCTGCCGCCGCCGGACGCCGTCGATGCCCGCGCACCACGGCCGATCGAGCTTCTCCACCGCGACACGCCGCGTCCAGAACCCGGAGGGCGCCCGCCAGTAGATGTAGCAGCGTGACGGGGCCGCCGGAGGATCGGCTGAGGTCAACATCTTGGACATCGGTACCTCCCCAACGTCCTTCAAGGTAGTCCCTACCCGCCGGTGTCGGTAACTAGGGAAATCCCCAGGGGTTTGACCGACGACGACAGGTGCCGGGATCATTCGCCGATGGAACGCCGGATCCTGCACGCGCGATGCGCCGCGGCGGTTGTCCTCCTGCTTGCGGCCGGCGCTGCACGGCCGGGACTCGCGGCGGGCCCTGCGCAGCCCGGTCTCGCGGCCGGCGGCGGGGAGTTCAGCATCCCGGCCCGGCGCGCCGCGCGGCCGCCCGACATCGACGGCCATGTCACCGAGCGCGAATGGCAGGGCGCGGCGCGGGCCGAGAACTTCCTGCAGTTCCAGCCGCAGCGCGGCAACCCGGCCGAGTTGCCGACCGTGGTCCACGTGCTCTACGACGACGAGCACCTGTACGCGGGCTTCCAGGCCTGGGACCCGGAACCGCCCCTGTCGCAGATGGTCGAGCGCGACGACCCGATCTGGAACGACGACTCGGTGCAGGTCTTTCTCGACAGCTTCCACGACCAGCGGACCGGCTACTACTTCATGGTGAACGGGCTCGGGACGCAGGCCGACGGCCGCATCGCCGAGGACGGCGGCAGCAGCGACGGGGCGTGGGACGCGCCGTGGCGGTCGCGGGCGCAGCGCACCGACTACGGCTGGTCGGCCGAGATTGCCATCCCCCTGACCTCGATCCAGTACCGGGCGGGCGACGACGTGACGTGGGGCATCAACTTCGGCCGTAGCCGGCGCCGGTCGCTCGAGCGCACGTTCTGGGCCGGGCCGGTCGACTACTGGGCGCGGCTGTCGATGGCGGGCACGCTCGTCGGACTCGACATCCCGCAGCAGTCGCGCCGGCATCAGATCATTCCGTACGCACTGGGTCGGGTCCAGGAGCGCGAGCCGGCGATCGGCGGCATCGGACTGGACGTGCGCTATGCCGTCACCCCGCAACTTTCGGCGTACGGCACGGTCAATCCCGACTTCGCCACGATCGAGGCCGACCAGGAGCTGGTCAACCTGACGCGCTTCGAGGTCTCGCTCGCCGAGAAGCGGCAGTTCTTCCTCGAGGGCGGCGAGCTCTTCAACCAGCACATCCGGACGTTCTACTCCCGCCGGATTGCCGACATCGAGGGCGGCGGCAAGCTGCTCGGCAAGCAGGGGCCGTGGGCCATGCACCTGCTGGCGACGCGGGCCGAGCCGTTCGCGAGCGGCAGCAGCGCCGGCTACACCGTGGCGCGTGTGCAGCGGGACGTGGCCTCGCGGTCGAACGTCGGCTTCCTGCTCGCCAACCGCACGCTGGACGGCCGCAACCAGGGCTCGATAGGCGGCGACGCCAGCCTGTACTTCACGGAGAGCTGGGGCCTGACCGGGCAGCTCGTCCACAGCTACGGCCGGTACTCCGAGGGCACGACCGCGTTCTCCGTCCGTCCCGCCTACGACTCGGCGACGGCCCACTTCCACGTCGGCTACACGCACCTGGGCGACCGTCTCGCGGACAACGTCAACGTCATCGGCTTCATCGTCGACGACGACCGGCGCGAGGTGGACGCGGCCGCCAACAAGACCGTGTGGCTGCCGGACGGGCCGGTCGAGCGCATCCAGTACGACTCGGCCTACGACGTCTACTGGGGACAGACGGGAATCCTCCGGAGCTGGCAGGTGGACGAGTCGGTCGCCGTCGACTTTCGCAACCTGTGGACCGCGACGGCGCGGCACACCGAGGAGTTCAAGCGCTTCGAGCGGGACTTCCGGAACCGGCAGACCGGGGTCGAGATCGGCTACAACACGCGGTCGTACCAGTCGTTCCGCGGCGGGGTGACGGCCGGCCACAACTTCGACGCGGACTTCGTGCTCGGCAGCGTCGTCGCGCAGTACAAGCCGACCGATAGAACCTCGACCGAATACGAGCTGCAGCGCCTGACGCTCGACCCGGATCCCGGCGGCGGCAGCACCTGGATCCACGTGGTCCGCGCCAGCCGGTTCTTCACGCCCGACCTGTTCCTGCGCGTGTTCCTGCAGACCAACTCGGTCATCGACCGCCGCAACGTGCAGGCCGTCTTCGTCTACCGCTACCGCCCGCCGTTCGGGACCATACAGGTCGCCTACCAGCGCGGCACCGCGGAGTTCGGCCAGCGCTCCGACCAGGGCCACACGCTGTTCCTGAAGCTGACCACCGTGCTGTGAAGGCGCTGACGAGCACTTTCGTGTCGAGGAATACCCTCACGACACGTCTTTGAAGATGTCTTCGTCGGTCAGATAGCCTCTTGCTTCCACAAACGGCAGGAGTCCCCGACGTCGAACAAAGTCCCCAGACGATTGCCCGAAACGCCGCCCGCTCGGCCCGGTGCTATCGGCGACTGGTCTTCAGCCGGTACCAGATGCGCAGGCCCTGGTCGCGCAGCCGGCCGAAGACCTGCTCGCGATCCGCCCACACGCGTCGCCGGGTGACGTCGATGCCGGCTCGGTCTACGAAGATCAACGCGAAAGCCGCGGCATACTGCGCCGGCAGCATCGGTCCGGCGACGTGCGGCGCCATCTCCGCGTAGTCGGCGTCGCCGTCGGCGATCCAGACCGCGGCCTGCTCCATCACCGGCGTCCGCGGCGGGTAGAGGGTGGGCGAGTTCGAGACGGTGTACGTTCCCGCCTGGATCTCCAGCAGCAGATCCTCGATGACGGGCGCGGTCGACGGCGGGCGGACCGCAAGCCGGTCGCGGGCGCCCGGCGGCTCCAGGTCGCGCTGCCGGCCGACTGCACGGAGCGTCCATTCGTGCCAGCCGTCGTCGTCGAGCACGACCCAGCCGTCGCGGCGGGCAATCATGTCGCGTGCGTTCTCGGCGTCGAAATAGACAGCCACGGGCGACGTCACCACGATGGGATCGTTGCCGGTGCGGCGAATGCGCAGCGTCACCGCTTCCGCGCCCGCTCCGCGCGCTTCGACCTCGACCAGACCGGCGTCCATGGCGTCGAGCAGGTCGTGGTCGGCCAGCACTGCGCCGCTGCCGGGGCTGCTGCCGGCGGCAGCGGCGCCCACCGCTGCGCTTCCGGCGGCGGCATCGCCCTTTGTCCCGCTATCGGCGGTGCGGAAGAAGAACAAGTGCTGGCTCGGCAGGAAGTCGTGCAGCGCGACCAGCTCGAAGCCGGCCGCCTGCCACTCCATCAGCACCTGGCGCACCGACATCGTGTGGTCCGCCTTGATCTGGTCGCCGGTCCCGTCCTCCACGCGGTACTCCAGCAACGCGACCCGGCCGCGGGGAGAGAGAGCGCGCCGGATGCCGGCCAGCATCGGCTCGGGGTCGGACATCTCGTGGTAGACGTCGGTGATGATGACCCAGTCGATTGCCCCGGCCGGCAGCTTCGGGTCGGTCGGCGTGCCCAGCACCGCTTCTATGCCGATCACTCCTTCGGCCGCGGCGCGCTGCCGCATGATGTCGAGCATCTCGGGCTGGATGTCCTCGCAGTAGACCGTGCCGCCCGGTTGCACCCGCGGCGCCATGCGGCGCGCGTAGTAGCCGGATCCACACCCGACGTCCGCGACGATGTCGCCGGGCCTCAGCCGCATCGTGTCGAGCACGCGCTCGGGCTGCTCCTGGTCGACCCGCTCCGGCCGCTCCAGCCAGTCGGCGCCCAGGTAGCTCATGAACTCGGCCGGCACGCGGTGCCGCGCCGTTCGCTCCTCCTGAGCCTCGGCCGGTACCGCGAGCCAGGTGACGACGACATACCCGACGAAGGCGACGACACCGGCCGCACGCCACTGGTTGCGCTTCATGGAATCGGTCTCCTGTCCGCGGAGAAACTCCTCGCCGCCGTGCCACCCGCCGGCCATCGCGAATCGGCCCGGCCGCGGGTACGGACGCCAACTCCCTGCATGGTATCCTGCCTTGCTCATCCGTCGACGGGATTCCATAGCAGGAAAGTCGATATGCCTAGCCCGACAATTGTCGCCTGGGGCCCCGATTGCCGCCCAACCGGCCTGACTGGACGTCTACGCCGTTCTACGGCGCAGACTCCCGGCCGCCTGCTCGCGGTCGCCGCGTTGCTCTTCGTCCTCCCCGCGGCGGCCGGCGCGCAGGCGGTGCCGACGCCGGCGCAGTACTTCGGCTTCGAGATGGGTACCGACGGCGAGCTGGTGCGGTATCCGAAGGTGCTCGAGTACCTGCGGCTCCTGGAGGATCGCACCGGCCGGGTGGAGTACGAACACCGCGGGACGACCACCGACGGCAATCCGTACGTGCTGGTGAAGTTCAGCTCGAGGGCGAACCTCGACCGCCTCGACCGGCTGATCGAGATCAACCACCGGCTGGCCGACCCGCGCGGGCTTTCCGAGGACCGGGCCCGGACCCTCGCCCGGGAAGGCGTTCCGTTCTACTTCGTGTACGCGACGATCCACTCGACGGAGGTCGGCCCCGGCCAGGCGATCGTCAACATCGCGCACCGGCTGGCGACCGAGGACTCGCCGGAGATTCGCGAGATCCTCGACAACACCGTCGTGCTGCTGGTGCCGTCGCAGAATCCGGACGGCCAGATCCTGGTGGTCGATCACTGGTACGCCACCGAGAACACCGGCCTGAACCGCGTCTATCCGGACCTCTATCAGCGCTACACCGGCCACGACGACAACCGCGACTGGTTCATGTTCACGCAGAAGGAGACCCGGCTCGCCATCGACATCCACCGCGAGTACAAGCCGCAGATCACGCACGACATGCACCAGATGGGTCCCCGCGGAGCGCGGATGTTCGTGCCGCCGTACAAGGACCCGCACGACCCGAACATCCATCCCCTCCTGCTGGAAGGGCAGGCGCAGATCGGGCGGGCGATGGCGTCGGCGCTCGTCGCCGAAGGCAAGAAGGGGATCATCTCCAGCGACCAGTACGACCTGTGGACCCCGGCGCGCCAGTACATGGTCTACCACGGCCAGCCGCGCATCCTGACGGAGATCGCCAGCGCCAACCTCGCCGACCCCTACGTCAACCCGAGCGGCCCCGGCCGGCCGCTGGGCCGCCAGCAGGTGCGGGCGAACTTCCCCGTGCCCTACGACTCCTCCGTTTGGCGCCTCGGCGACATCGTCGAGTACAGCGAGATCGCCACCTACGCCGCGCTGGAGAACATGGCGAAGTACCGCACGCGCTGGATGGAGAACTTCCATCGCGTGCACCGCGACTGGGTCGACCGCGACGAGGCGCCCTACGCGTTCGTCGTGCCGGCGGTGCAGCGCGATCCGTTCGCCACGTACGAGCTGCTGGACATCCTCCACTTCGGGGAAGTCGAGATCCACCGGGCGCGGGAGCCTTTCCGCGCCGCCGGCTCGGACTACCCGGCCGGCTCGTGGGTGATCCAACTCGCCCAGCCGTACGGCGCGTTCGCCAAGACGATGCTGGAGCGGCAGGTCTATCCCGACCTGCGCTACTACCCCGGCGGTCCGCCCATTCCGCCCTACGACGTCACCGGGCACACCCTCGGCATGTTGATGGGCGTCGACGTCGACCAGGTCGACGAGCCGGTGGACGCCGATCTGGAGCTGCTCGACACCATCGAGCCGCGGCAAACCCCGCTGCCGGGGCGGCCGGCGTGGGGCTATGCGATCCCGCCCTCGTCCAACGCCGGGTTCCTGGCCGCGACGCGGCTGCAGGCGGCCGGCGTGCCCGTCTATCGGGCGGCGGAGCGGTTCGAATCGGGTGGCCGGGACCATGCCGCCGGCACGTGGCTGGTGCCGCCGACCGGCACCGCCGAGCTGATTCTCGGGCAGGTCGCAGAAGAGACCGGCCTGGTCGTGACCGCGGCGAATCGAGCGCCGGGGGTGAACGGGCACCGCCTGCGCGGGCCGACGCGGGTCGGCCTCTGGCGAGCGGCGAACAACATGCCGGGCGGCTGGATGATGTGGCTGTTCGAGCAGTACGAGATCGATCACGCGGTGATCTCGTCCCTCGATTTCCGGGGCGACCTCTCGGAGAAGTACGACGTCATCGTCCTCCCCGCCGGCACCAGCCGTAACCGGATCATCCGGGGGTTGAGCCCGGATCGGCACGACGAGTCCTGGCGCTGGGCGTACGGGGTGGGGCCATCGGGCTGGCGCAAGCTGCGCCGGTGGGTGGAAGAGGACGGCGGCACGCTCATCGCGCTCGGCTCTGCCGTCGCCACCGCCCGGCAACTGCTCGACCTGCCGATCGAGCCCGTGCTCCCGGCCCGCGGAGCGCCGGCGCGGACCGGCAACAGGCGCCGGCCGACACGCATCACGGTCGGCGAGGCGGAGCGCCGGTTGCGGGACGCTTTCCGCAGTCCGGCGGAGCTCTCCCGCACCCTGCGCAACCGGGTCGTCGATCCCACCTCGCTCTTCTACTCGCCCGGCACCCTGCTCAAGCAGGAGTACGACCCGCGGCATCCGGTCGGCTACGGCATGCCCGAAGTCTGGCCGGTCTTCTTCCGTTTCGACCAGGCCTACCAGCTTCTGCCCAGCTTCGACATCCCCGCCGAGGTGGTCTCGCGCTACCCCGACGACGACGACATGGTGGCGAGCGGCTGGCTGCTCGGCGACGAGTTCCTGCGCGAGCGGGCCAACGTCGTCGCCTTCGAGACAGGCCGCGGCACGGCGGTCACCATGGGCAGCCAGATCGCGTTTCGGACCCAGACCCGCGCTACGTTCAAGCTGCTCTTCAACGCCATCTTCCACGGTCCTTCCGAGCCGGTGACGGCCGAGGAACTCGCGACGCTGAAGTAGTCGATCTCTCGCGGTCGCATTCAAGTCTCGCCGGCGCGAACGCGCGAACTGCGGTCGGGCTGGGGAAGTCTCGTTGGCGCGAGAATCCCGAGTACGCACGAAGGGCCGGTGCTCCCCGTCAGAACACCGGCCCCGATTGTTGCGCGGATTGCTCGTGCCCGTCAGACCGCGGACAGCGGATCGAGCCGCAGCTTCCCGGTGGCGTGGCCGAGCGACTCGATGGGCACGCCCAGCTTGTCGAGCAGGGTGACGTGCAGGTTCGCCAGCGGCGTGTCCGCCGGATACCTGACGTGGCGACCGCCCGTCCCGGCCCCGCCTCCCGCCAGCAGGATCGGCAGGTTCTGCGAGGCGTGCGAGTTGCTGTCGGCCATGCCGGCCCCGTAGACGATCATCGAGTGGTCCAGCAGCGTCCCGTCCCCGTCCGGCGTCGAGCCGAGCCGCTCCAGGAACTGCGAGAAGAGCTGCACGTGGTACTGGTTGATCTTCGTCAGCTTCGCCAGCTTCGCCGGGTCGCGCTGGTGGTGCGAGATCGGGTGGTGCGCGTCGGGCACCCCGATCTCCGCGTATGTCCGGCCGGTGATCTCGCGCCCCATCATGAAGGTGGTCACGCGGGTCAGGTCGGTCTCGAAGGCCAGCGCCTGCAGATCGAACATCAGCCTGGCGTGCTCGCCCAGGGTTCCCGGGACCCCCGCCGGCTGATCGACCACCGGCAGCTCGCGGTCGCTCTGCGACTCGGCCATCTGGATCCGCCGCTCGACGTCGCGGACGGCGTCGAGATACTGGCCCAGCTTGGCACGGTCACCCGGTCCGATCTGCCGTGCGAGGTCGCCGGCCCGCTCGGTCACCGAATCCAGAAGGCTGGCGTCCTTGCGGAGCCGCGCCCGGCGGACGGCCGGGTCGGTGCTGCCGGTGTCCCCGAACAGCCGCTCGAAGATGACGCGCGGGTTGTTCTCCATCGGCAACGGCGTCGTGTCGTTGGCCCACGCGATAGTGTTCGTGTAGGCGCAACTGAAGCCGTCGTCGCACGATCCGGCGAAGTCGCGCCCGTCGATGGCCAGCTCCAGGGTGGCGAGCTGCGTCCGGCGCCCGAGCACGCGCCCGGCGATCTGGTCCGCCGAGACCGCGGCCAGCAGGTCGGAGCCGTTGTCCGGCTTCGAGGGCACGCCGGTCAGGAACCGCGTCGAGGAGCGGGCGTGCGGCCCCTCGCTGTCCACCCCGTGCATGCCCGACAGGACCTGGACGTAGGGGCGGAACGGCTCCAGCGGCTTCATGACCGTCGGGAACTCGAAGCCGACTCCCTCGGTCCTCGGCGTCCAGTGGTTCATCATCATCCCGTTCGGGACGTAGACCACCCCGAACCGCTTGATCGGGGCCGCAGCGGTGTTGCGCATGGCTGCGGCCGCGGGGACCATCCCGTCGAGCAGCGGCAACGCGAGCGAGGCGCCCAGGCCGCGCAGCACGGTACGGCGGGGAATCGCCTTCCTGGTGATGATCATGATTCTGACCTCCGCATGCGGAACGGCGTGCTCTGCACGATTCCGGTGATGATTGACGACCAGCGGTAGTTGTCCGAGGCGGCCGCACGGGTGATGGCGCGCACGGTGGGACGGTCGTAGTACTCCGGTCCCCGCCCGAGCGCATACGCGAGGAGCTTCTCGGTAAAGGTGCCGATGAACTGCTCGCGCCGCTCGAGGAGCAGCGTGCGCAGGCCGGTCGGACCCTCGAACGCGGTGCCGTCGGGCAGGTTGCCCGACGCGTCGATCGGCAGGTTCGCCTCGCCGGTCTCGCGCCACTTGCCCACCGCGTCGTAGTTCTCCAGGGCCAGCCCCAGCGGGTCCATCGGCGCGTGGCAGACCGAGCAGGCGGGGCTCTCGCGGTGCCGCTGCAGGCGGTCGCGCACGGTGGCGGCGCGGCCGTCCTCGCCCCGGTCCGGCAGATCCGGCACGTCGGCGGGCGGCGGCGGCGGCGGCGTCCCCAGGATGTTGGCCAGCACCCACTTGCCGCGCAGCACCGGCGACGTCCGGTTGGGATACGACGTGACGGTCAGCAGGCTGCCGTGGCCGAAGATGCCGCCGCGGCGCTCGGCCACGTCGGGCGGCAGCGTCACGCGCCGGAACTGGCTGCCGTAGACGCTGGGGATGCCGTAGTGCTCGGCGAGCCGCTCGTTGACGTAGGTGTAGTCGGCCCCGAGCAGGTCGAGGACGCTCCGGTCCTCGCGGATGAGGCTCTCGACGAACAGCTCCGTCTCCTGCAGGAACGCGTCGCGCAGGTTCTCGTCGAATTCGGGGAACGCCACGGCGTCCGGCACCACGCCGCGCAGGTTGCGCAGGTAGAGCCACTGGCCGGCGAAGTTGCGGACGAGCTCCTTCGAGCGCGGGTCGGCCAGCATCCGCCGCGCCTGCTGCGCCAGAACCTCCGGGTCGTTCAGCCGGCCCTGCTCGGCGAGGTCGAGCAACTCGTCGTCCGGCCCGCTGGACCACAAGAAGTACGACAGGCGCGATGCGATCTCGGTGTCGTTCAGCGCGTACGAGGCGCCCGGCCGAACATCGATCGGATCGCGCTCGACCCGGAAGAGGAAGTCGGGCGAGATGAGCACGCGCTCGAGGGCGAGCTGGATGCCGGCGTCGAAGCTGCCGCCGTCGCGCCCCGCCCGGTAGAAGTCCATCAGCGTCGCGACGTCCTCCGCCTCCAGCGTCCGGCGGTAGGCGCGGCGCGCCAGCGACGACAGGATCTCCTCGGCACAGGCCTCCTCGTCCGCCGTCGCCTCGCTGGCCGGCCGGCAGGTGAACAACGCCCGCCGTGCCGGAGTATCCCCCGGCCCCGTGCTGATGTACGGCCCGCCGACTGCCACGTGCTCGACCGCAGCGTTGCCGTCGCGGATCTCGTTGACGGCCACCGCGAAGATGCTCTGGCGGGGCTGCAGCACGCCTTCCGGCTCGGTGAACCGCCGCACGAACGCCACGCTGACCACGTGCGGCCCCGCCGTCGCCTGGAAGCGGGCGCGCATGTTGGCGTCGGCGTAGAGCATGTACTCTTCCCATTCCGGGTCGCCGAACTGGTTCCCGCCGTAGCTGGCCGGCGCCTGGATACCCTCGGGCTCCTCGCCGCCGAAGACGAACGAGCGCACGAGCACGCCGTCCAGCCGTACCTCCAGCTCGTGGCGCGAGCCCATGCCGCGTACGTAGTTCACGTAGTTGCGGTGCAGCCGGATCTCGACGTCGTACTCCCCGTCGACCGGAAAGTAGTGGCGGATGCCGATGCCGCCCCGCGAGCCGAACGGCACGTCGTCGCCCATCCGATCGTCCTGCATCAGGAGGATCGGCACGTCGTAGGTGTCGGTGGCGGGTCCGAGCGGCGTCTCGCCCACCGCCAGGCGGCCGATCTTGCGCGCCGCCGAGAGGTACCGCTCCATCAGGGCGGGCGACACCGTGAGGATGTCCGCCATGTTGTCGAAGCCGTACTCGTCGAAGTCGTCTGCCGGCAGCAGCTCGGCCACGTCGACGTCGAGCGCCAGCAGATCGCGGATGGCGTTGCCGTACTCGGCGCGGTTCAGGCGATGGAACGCCTCGGTGCGTCCCGGGTTCGGCCGCGCGCCGACGAAGCGGTCGATTTCGTTCTCGAGCCAGGCGGCCAGCGCGTCGTAGGTGTCCGCGGCGGGTCGCGGCCGGCCGACCGGCGGCATCGTCCGCGTGCGCAGCTTCGTGACCACCTTCTCCCACGTCTCGGCGTGGGCGCCGACCTCGGACAGGTCGAGGCCCGTCAGGACGAGCCCGGCGGTCTGCAGCCGGTCGTTGTGGCAAGTGGCGCAGTAGCGGCCGATGGTCTGCTCCAGCAGCGCCGCGTCTTCACCGGGCGGCTGCGCCTGTGCACCGGCCCCGGCGGCGGACGCGGAGACGGGAAACAGGACGGTAAACGCGATCGCAGTGAACGAAGACAACGACAGAATGCGAGCGTGAGACATCGTCCCTCGGCTCCCCCCGACCGCAGGTTGACGTGTACGTCCGTATAGCTTGTCCGATGCCGGATCGCGTGTCAATCGCCAGCCGCTGCGGAGGCTGCCGCCAATTCAGTGGTCTTGCGAACACCGGGCAAGACACCGACGCCAGGATTCTCCACCGTGACAGCCCGCGTTTCGTCGGGTACTGTCCGTACTAGGGCGGTAGAGTTCCTCACTGGGGCGGTAGAGTTCCTCGCCTGGGACACGGTCGAAGCTCGGCAGGCAGGCGCGACCGGACGGCGTGCGAGTGCGCGGCTGCAGCCAACGCAGGCGCCCCGTGGTCGTACGATTGTGATGGAGACTCTCGCGCGTCGGACCATAGACCGGGGAGACAGTTGCCGGCATGACCAGACATTCGATTGCACCCTTGCTGCTCGCAGCGGCCTTCGCGGTCTCCGTTCACCCGTCGCCGGTCTCCGGCCAGCCCGCCGGGGCCATCGAGGGTACGGTGGCCGACGCGGCGGGCGGCGCGTTGCCGGGCGTCGTGGTGACGGCAACGGGTGCGGAGGGGCCGCAGGAGGGCGTGACCGACGCGACCGGAGCGTTCGTCTTCGCCGCGCTCCCTGCCGGCGACTACGTCGTCGCTGCCGCGCTGACCGGCTTCGCCACAACCGAGGTCCCGGTCGCCGTGCAGGCCGATGCCACCGCGACGGTCCAACTGGTGCTGGAGATCGAGCGGCTGCTCGAGACGGTCAGCGTCGTCGCGGAGGAGCCGCGCATCTTCGCGCGCAGCGTCGTCGCCGAACCGATGATGATGCAGCAGTCGAACATCACCGCCGTGACCTCGGTGGTGGACAATCTCCCCGGCGTGTCGGTCCAGGAGGGGGACGCCTACGGCTTCGACGACTGGTCGAGCAACGTCGCGATGCGCGGCTTCCAGGTGACGATCAACGAGGCGCAGATCGGCACCACCATCGACGGGTTCCCGAACGGCACGTCCGACTACTGGAGCGGTTCGAAGGCGAACCGGTTCATCGACCCGATGAACCTCGGCGGCGTCGAGGTCTCGCAGGGCACGGCCGACATCGCCTCGCGGTCGGTCGAGGCGCTGGGCGGCACGTTCGACTACCTGACGGACGATCCGGCGGCGGAACGCACCTACACCGCCTCGTCCACGCTCGGCGAGAACGACGGCCAGCGGTTCTCCATGCGGGTCGACACCGGACCGCTGTTCGGCAGCGGCGAGACGCGCGCCTGGGTCGCCGCCGTCCGGCAGGAGGCGACCGACTGGGTGGAGGGCTCCGCGCGCAACGAGCGGGAGCACGTCGCCGCCAAGCTCGTCTCGTCGCGCGGGCGTCTGGATCTGACGAGCTACCTCTCGTACGACAGCATCCACGAGGATGTGTACCAGCGGCTGTACGGCGAGGCCGACTTCCGGGCCAATCCGCGGTGGGACCGCCTGACCGGCGAGTGGCCCGGCGTCCCGTATCTGAACCAGTTCTACCGGCCCGGCTGGCAGACCCGGCGGAACAACACGTTCGGGTACCTGAAGGCGGACTGGTCGTTCAGCGACGTCACCTCGCTGAGCCTGGGCGCCTACTTCCATCGCAACCGGGGCCGCGGCGACTGGCTGCCTCCCTACATCGCCGACGTCACCGACGACGGCGGCGGAGCGGAGTCGGAGCTGATGGGGCTCGCGCCGGCGCGGGGCGGCGCGCAGCTCGGGCTGATTCGCTTCGTGAACCGGGACGGCGTCGCGGTCGGACCGGTGCCCGGCTGCACGTCGTCCTACATCTTCAACTACTACGGCGCGGGCGGGCCGGCGGTCGACCCGGCGTGCCACCCGGACGCCACCGCGGTGCAGTCGTACCGGCACAGCCACTATGGCAAGGACCGCTTCGGGGTAACGCTGGACGAGGAGTGGTTCGCGACCATCGGCGCCGTCGGCAGCACGCTGCGCGCCGGCATCTGGTACGAGGACTCGCGGCGGGACCTGGGCCGGGACTGGCACCGGATACTGGATCCGACGCTCAACTTCAATTGGGACGAGCGGCCCTACTGGCAGCAATACGAGTGGGACTTCCCGCAGCACGTCTTCAAGTGGTACGCGGAGGAGACGATCTTCGCCGGCCCGTTCGCACTGAGCGGCGGCGTCAAGCAGTTCCTGGTCGGCGTGTCGCGGGAGGACCTGTTCGACGTCGACCCGGACCTGGAGGTCGATTCCGATTCGAATCTGCTCCTTTCCGGCGGTGTCACGTACGAGACCCCGCTCGAAGGCCTGGACCTGTTCGCGGGCTATTCCGAGAACTTCAAGGCGCTCAGCGCGTTGCTCCTCGAGGTGCCGGGACGGAGCCTGGACCTGCTCGAGCCCGAAACCGCCTCGAACATCGACGTCGGCCTGCAGTACTCGGGGGAGCGGGTCGCGCTGGGCGCCACGTGGTACACCATCGATTTCCAGAACCGGATCTTCTACCTCGGCCCGCAGACGCCCACCGGGCCCAACTATCTGATCCCGGGCGGCGGCGCCTACTTCAACGCGGGCGGCATCGACACGAGCGGCGTCGAGTTCTCCGCGACGGTGCCGTTGCCGCAGCGGACGTCGTTCTATACCGCCTTCACGTTCAACGACTCGGTGTACATCGGGACCGGCGACCCGCTGGTCGACGCGAGCCAGGGCCTCGTGGCGGGCACCGACGTCACCGGCGTGCCGGATCGGCTGTGGGTCGTCTCCCTCGATCGGACCGGCCCGCTCGGCATGGGGCTGACCGCCAAGTACACGTCGTCGCGGCGCGTCAGCCTGCAATCCGACTGGTACGCGGACGCCTACTGGCTGGTGGATGCCTACGTCAGCTTCTCGGGCGAGGCGTTGGGCGACTTGCTGCGGTCGACGGAGTTCTCCCTCGTGGCGAACAACCTGTTCGACAAGGCGTACCTGTCGGCCATCACCGAGAACGCCGCCTGGCTCGGCGCGCCGCGGACGGTCTCGATGACCGCGACCGTCTCGTTCTGACGCGATGCTGTGATGTTGTGACGACTCGATACGCACTACGTTGAACGTAGACGATGATGTTCTGGCCATCGCGCGCGCGCTGACGCAGGAACGGGGAGTCTCTCTGGGCGCCGCACTGTCCGATCTGGCGCGGCGCGGGGGTCGGCCCCGTTCCGTCGACACGGATCGACCGATTCCCGGCTTCGTCGTCGATCGCGACAGCCCGCCGATCACCCCGGAGATGGTCCGAGCCGCCAACGAAGACTCGTGACGCCGCTGCTCGACGTCAACGTGCTGGTGGCGCTCGCGTGGTCTGCCGTTCCGGGAATGCAACGAAGCCTCGACTGCGGTAGCATTGCGGCATGGCTCACAGATCCTCGACGCAAGGCTTCGTGTCGGTAGTCGCGGCCGCGTTCCTGCTTGCCACGGCGACGTTCGCGCACGCGCTCGCCGAGCCGGACCTGATTGCGGCGGTCCGGACGGGCGACCTCGCCGCGGCGCGCGATCTCATCGCCGCGGATGCCGACCCCGACGCTCCCCAGGGCGACGGTGCGACCGCGCTGCACTGGGCCGCCCACCGGGGCGACGTCGAGGCAGCGGCACTGCTGATAGAGGCCGGCGCGGACGTCAACGCCGCCAACAGGCTCGGCGCCACTCCGCTGTGGCTGGCCGCCGGCAGCGGCAACGCCCCAATCGTCGAGGCGCTGCTCGGAGCGGGTGCCAACCCGAACGTCACACTCCGGATGGGCGAGACCCCGCTGATGAGCGCGGCCCGGAGCGGCAACGTGCGGGTGGTGGAGATGCTCGTCGACCGCGGCGCCGCCGTGAACGCGCTGGAGTACGAACGCCACCAGACGCCGCTGATGTGGGCGGCGGCCCAGCAGCACGCCGCCGTCGTGCGCCTGCTGGCCGCGCGGGGCGCGAACGTGCACGCCCGCTCGCGGGTCTGGGACCAGCTCGAGAACACCGCCGGCAACACCAATACCAGCGGCAACTTCCGCAAGAACCACGGCGGCTCGACGGCCCTGCTCTTCGCGGCGCGCAACGGCGACGTCGAGACGGCGCGCGCGCTGGTCGAGGCCGGGGCGGACGTCAACGATGTCGCGGCGGCCGGCACCAGCGCCCTGGTCATAGCCGCCCACAGCGGCCATGGACCCCTCGGCATCTACCTGCTCGAGCAGGGCGCCGATCCGAACGCGGCCGACGCCGGCTACACGGCGCTGCACGCGGCGACGCTGCGCAGCCAGGTCGATCTGGCCGCGGCGCTCCTCGAGCACGGGGCCGAGGTGGACGCCATCGTCGAGCGCGGCACGCCGGGCCGGCGGTTCAGCGCCGACTTCAGCATCCGCCACCAGGCGGTCGGCGCCAACGCCTTCTGGCTGGCCGCGCGCTACGGCGAGCTGGAGATCCTTCGCATGCTGGCCGAACGGGGGGGCGACCCGCACGTCTCGCCCGCCAACCGGTGGTCCGCGCTGAAGGCGGCCATGGGCGTGCCGCAGATCTCCCAGGAGGACCGGCGCAACCGCGTGGACGCGCCGGACGACCACCTGGACAGCATCGACCAGGAACGGTTGACCCTGGACCTCGCGCGGATCATCCTCGACCTCGGGGTCGACGTGAACCAGGCCGACGATAGGGGCAACACCGCGCTGCATGACGCGGTACGCACCGGTTTCGCATCGGTAGTCGACCTGCTCGCGGCGCACGGTGCGGGCCTCGACGCGCTCAACGACCGCGGCCAGACGCCGCTGGTCCTGGCCGAGACGCTCCTGCCGGTCATCGGCAGCAACGGTCTGCGATCGACGCAGCCGGAGATCGCCGCGCGGCTGCGCGAGCTCGGCGCCGACGAGTGACGCGCGGGCGCCGTGACCACCGCCGCCGAGACGCGAGCCTGCGCCAGTAGCGCCCCGGAGCGGAACCGGCTGCGGCCTGAAGACCGGGCCGTTCACGACTGGTACCGCTTCGTCCTCTCGTTCCCGTCGCACTTGGTGCGCGACTACCTCGACGCGTTCGGGGTGGATTCGACGCAACGGGTCCTCGATCCGTTCTGCGGCACGGGCACGACGCTGGTCGAGTGCAAGAAGCTGGGCATCCCGAGCGTCGGCATCGAGCGCAACCCGATGGCCGGCTTTGCGAGCCGGACCAAGGTGGACTGGAGCGTTAGACCCGAGGCGCTCGTTTCGCATGCCAGGCAGATCGCCCACAGAGCGCGGGAGAGGCTTCACAAGGAAGGTATCGACGATCTTGGCGTGGCGCCGCTGTTCCAGACACGAGGGTGCCGGACCACTGGACTCCGGACGTTGCCTCCCGATCTGCTCGGTTTGCTGCTGAAGAACTCCATCAGCCCCCTGCCACTCCACAAGACGCTCGTGTTGCTCGACACGCTGGAGCAGCATCGCGACGACACCGCCCATGAGCACGAGAGGCTGGCCCTGGCGACCGCGCTGGTTTCGGGGATCGGCAACCTGCACTTCGGTCCGGAGGTCGGCGTCGGGAAAGTCCAGGAAGACTCGCCGGTCATCGGTCCGTGGTTCGAGCGGGTCCGGAGAATGGCTGACGATCTCGCGGCCCTGCGGGCGCAGACCGGAACCGAGGCCACGGTGCACCTGGCGGACTCGCGCGAGACGGCGGAACTTCTGGAGCCGTCGTCCATCGATGTGATCATCACGTCTCCGCCGTATCCCAACGAGAAGGACTACACGCGGACGACGCGGCTTGAGAGCGTGCTGCTCGGCTTCATCCGGAGCAAGCAGGAGCTGCGCGGCCTGAAGCAGGGCCTCGTCCGGTCCAATACGCGCAGCGTCTACAAGGCGGACGCCGACGACGCCCTCGTCGCAGAACACGACGGCATTCAGCGTATCGCCCGCCGCATCGAACAGCGCCGGATCGAGCTGGGCAAGACGTCGGGGTTCGAACGCCAGTACGCGCGGGTCACGAAGCTGTACTTCGGCGGCATGGTCCGGCACCTGTCCGGCCTCAGACGCCGGCTTCGTCCGGGCGCGAGACTCGCGTACGTAGTCGGGGATCAAGCCTCGTACCTGCGGGTGATGATCCGGACGGGACAGATCCTCGGTGAACTCGCCCAGCGCCTCGGTTACGAGCTGACCGCCATCGACCTGTTCCGGACTCGGATCGCCACGGCCAGCCGGCAGCAACTGCGTGAGGAAGTCGTCCGGCTCCGTTGGCCCGGCTGATGCGTCGAGTCCTGACTGTCTCCACCATGTCCAAGCCGAACGCCTACGCGGCCATCATCGAGGAGATCTTCCTCTCCAAGTTCGAGAAGGGAATGACGCGGGTCGATTTCGAGAGACCCGATATTGCGGCAGCCGCCCAGCGACGTGGCGTCCCGGCCCCGAGCAACGTTGGCGACGTCGTCTACAGCGCGCGATATCGAAGGGCGTTGCCCGAATCCGTCCAGGCCACCGCCGCGGTAGGCTACGAGTGGATCATCAGAAGTGCGGGGCGCGGCCGCTACCGCTTCGTGCTGACCCGGCCGATTCGGCTGGCCCCCAACGAGCAGATGGCGTTCACCACGGTGCCGGACGCCACGCCCGGCGTCGTCGCCATGTACGCGCTCGGAGACGAGCAAGCTCTTCTGGCCAGAGTTCGGTACAACCGGCTGATCGACATCTTCCTGGGCATCACCTGCTACTCGCTCCAGAACCACCTGCGAACGTCCGTGCCCGACATCGGCCAGGTGGAGACCGACGAACTGTATGTGGGAGTCGACGCGAGGGGCTGTCAGTACGTCATCCCGGTGCAGGCCAAGGGCGGAAGCGATACGCTGAACATCGTGCAGACCGAGCAGGACATGGCGCTTTGTGGCGCCAGGTTCCTTGAACTCGTCTGTCGCCCCGTGGCTGCACAGTTCATGCGCCACGACGTCATCGCGCTTTTCGCTTTCGAGAAGATCGAGGAGGAGGTGAAGGTCCTTCGGGAAAGCCACTACAAGCTGGTCGACCCAAGCGAGCTCACCGACGAGGACATCAAATCTTTGCAGTAAATACTGTATTTTCTGGATTAAAACCTAAAGATTCGGCAATCTTTAACGGAAGCAAGAATTGCAGTTCGCCCGGCCTGCCCGCACCGCCGCCACCGGCGGCTCGGCCGCCGCACTGCCTGATCAGCGGCGCGCCGCGCCGTCAGCCGCCGAAGCGCCAGCTCAGCGCCATCTTGACCCGCCGGCCCTTGGGGTCGTGCGTGAAGCCGTCGTAGGACTGCTCGATGTTCGCCCACGGGGGAATCTGTCCGGTCAGGTTCATCGCGTAGAGGGTCAGATTCATGCCGCTGCCCGGGAAGCGCCACAGGAAGCTGACGTCCCAGGTGAGGAACGGGTCGATGATCGGCGCGGTGGTGTTGTCGCCCCGGTCCCGGTAGGCGGAGATGTAGCTCAGGTAGCTGGCCAGCGTGTAGACGTTCCAGCCGTAGGAGGCCGACCAGCGGCTCTTCCAGCGCGGCAGCGGCACCGCGATGGGGTGGGCGTAGTTGAGGTACCCGGCGGTCTCGCGCTCGGCGTAGAGGGTCAGGTCCGTGCCCTCCAGCAGCAGCTCCTTCGTGTCGTAGCCGAGCGTGTAGGTGGAATCCCAGGTCAGCGAGAGCTGCCCCCGTCCCGCGTCGGTCCGGGCCGCGAAGTGCGTGTCGATGCCCGAGGTCGTCAGACCCGGCCAGTTCACCAGGTCGATCTGGATGCGTTCGAGGTTCTGGGCCACGCAGCGGTCCGCGGGCGCGAGGTCCGAGGCGCGCCCGCCGGGGCAGATGATGAACGGCGACACCGCGTTCCGGATGACCGCGTCGTCGCTGGCGTAGAGGCTCGTGATGGCGTCGTAGGGCATCGAGCCGATCACGTTCTCGAAGTCGTAGTGCCAGTAGTCGACGGTTGCCTCGACGCCCCCCTCGAGGAACAGCACCGTGCCCGCGTTGTAGGTGAAGGCGCGCTCCGGGAGGAGGTCCGTGCGCCCGAAGCGGTCGACGGCCTGGTAGGTGCCGGTCTCGTTGATCCACTCCAGCGTCGTCAGGGGGCTGGTGTTCAGGTCGTCGAGCGACGGGGTCCGGAAGGTGGTCTGCACCGAGCCGCGGAACGCGAGCGAGAAGTGCTGGTTCTCGGCCGCGTCGATGCGCCAGCCGACCTTGGGGTCGAAGCTGTTCACGCGGCGCCCGGCCACGTTGTAGAACTCGTAGTTGGCGGCGAGCTGGGTGTCCACGCGGGGGCCGATGCCCAGCGCCAGCTCGCCGAAGAACCGCTGTACCTGCTGATCGGCCGCGTAGGGCCGGTGGACGTTGGTGAAGAGGTAGGGCCCGAACCGGTCGCCGGCCGAGCAGCCCTGGTCACCGGCCACGGGACAGGGGTTCACGGTGACGTCGCCGGCGTCGTTGGGGTCGCCGTCGGCGTGCACGCCGCGGAACTGGTAGCCGAGGGCGAAGTCCGCGACGTTCTCGACGAGGTTGCCGCTCAGCGTCGCGTCGGCCACGATCATGTCGGTGGTGCTGACCAGGTCCACCTCGTCGTTGAGCCACTGCCGCAGCGCCTCGGGGTTGGCCAGCGCCGGGACGTAGTCCGGATTGTCCGTGTTCCGGAACGGGGCGCCCGGCTGATCGGCGCGCCGGATGGCATTGCTGAACGGGTTGTAGTACATGCAGGGCCCCTGGCCCGCGACGGCCCCGCCGAGGGGACCGAGAGCCATGCCCGCGGGCGAGGTCCGGTCGGCGACGACGCCGACGCCGCAGTCTGCACCGCCGTAGCCGCGGAAGGCGCGGAAGTACCGGTCGGTGTAGACGGCGGGCAGGTTCAGGTTGCCCCTCGCCCGCGAGTAGCTGAGGCCGACGTCCCAGTTGGCGTCGCGCCCGCCCAGCAGGAAGTCGCCGTCGACCGACGCCGCGACGCGCTGGGTGCGTGATTCCCGGCGCAACCGGCGCCCGGGACCCGAGTTTCCGTACGGACGGCCGTTGAAGTACCAGGGGGCGTCACCCAGGCAGGCCCCATTCGGGTCGGCCTTGGCGTCACCGGCGTAGGCGCCGCAGAACGCCTGCCGCCCCGGATGGGCCGCCGTCACCTCCATGATGGTCGTGCTCGTCAGCGGGAAAGGCGGATACGACGGCGTCGTGTACCAGTTCGGGATCACGGCGTCGGCCCAGAGACCCTCGATGTGGTAGTTCGTCCGGTTGTTCAGCGGGCCGTTGATCTCGGCGAAGGCGCGCGTCTGCTGCTGCTCGTCGATCAGGTTGTCGAACGGGGCGTAGCGAAACCGGCACGTCCAGCCTTCGTCCTGCCCGCCGAAGTCCGTGCAGTTGGGATCGAAGACGTCGGCGGTCCACGGCACGGGCGCCCCGACCGCGAACGTGCCGGGGTTTCCCAGGCCGGACCAGCCCGCGCGGTTGCCCGGGACGTGCGTGCTCAGCCGGTCCAGCGTCCAGGGGCGCTCCTCCATCTGCAGCTCCTGGCGCCCGACCCGCTCCGCCGAGAAGACGGCGGTCGAATCTCCGATCCGGCCGCCCCAGATGCCGGCGACGGTCGTGTCGCCGCCGCTGTCGAAGTAGTCGTGCGAGACGTTCATCTCGAAGCCCCGGAAGTCGCTGCGCGTGACGAAGTTGGCGACGCCGCCGACCGCGTCCGAGCCGTAGGTGGCCGACGCCCCTTCCTTGAGCACCTCGAGCCGCCCGACGGCGATGGCCGGGATCGTGTTCACGTCGACGAAGCGCCCGCCGATCAGGCGCGCGGGCACCGGCACGTGGCGCCGGCCGTTGATCAGCACCAGCGTCCGCGAGGCGCCCAGGCCGCGCAGGTTGACGTTGGCCACGTTCTCGGTGAGCGTCGACGGCTGGTTCGAGTTGTACCAACTGTTCCGCTCGCCGACCACGCCGTGGCTGACGTTCAGGTTGCGGAACAGATCGACGAGCTGCGTCGCGCCCTGCTGCTCCAGCGTCTCGCGGCTGACCACGGTGACCGCGTGGGGCATGTTGATGGCCGGCGCCTCGATGGCGGTGCCGGTCACCGAGACGGTGACCTCCTCGAAGAGCCCGCCGAGCTGCAGGTCGACGTCGACGGTGGCCGTGAGACCGGCGGTCAGCTCGACGTCCCGCTCCGCGCGCTCGAAGCCGGGCAGGGCGAACGTGACGACGTAACCGCCGGGCGGCAGCCCCGTGAGGCTGTAGAGCCCGTCGCCGTCGGTGAACGCCACGCGAACGGCGGGCAGCGCCGCTCCCGACGCCTCGACGGTCACGCCGGGCAGCACGCCGCCGGTGTCGTCGGTGACCGTGCCGGCAATCCCTGCGTCCTGCGCCGCTACGGTACACGGCGCCGCCAGCATGCATGCTACGGTCAGGGCGAATCTCATCGTCTTCCTCCTGGATGGAAGCGTGGACGACCCACGGCGCAGGGCTCCTCCGGCTGACTACGGGCATCCGCTTATTGGACACAGGGTACTCCATGAAGATGATTGTACGCACGTCCCCTTGTCACCCCGCTTCCTCACCTGTGAGGACCAGCGGCGCGAAGAACCTGCCTGCCGCCCGGGCTTCATGCGACCACCGATGCGCAGTTGGCCATGCGGTAGTTTCGGTTCGGCAAGGGGCCGAAGCTCACGACGCTTCCCGGATGGCCTGCCGCGCGTCCAGGATGTCCCGGACGAGCTGCTCGACATCCTGCTCGTCGATGAACGGCGAGAGGATGAAGCTCTTCAGGCCGACCATCGGCTCGCCGTAGTCGGTCTCCCGGTAGCAGTCGGTCATCGAGATGTGCACCCCTTCGCCGCGCATCGCCCGGTCGTAGAGGTACCGGAACAGCCGCCGGTTGTAGTCGTTGTGGCGCAGCAGTTCCTCCCGCGCGGCGGGGTCGGTGCGCTCGCGGTCCTTCACGGTCCAGGTGTCGATGCCTTCGGGATAGACCCGGAAGACCGTCACCGTGCCGACGCCGTCGTCGTTGAGCACGGTCGTCGAATCGTGCCCTTCGAGATGCTCCCGCAGCGCTTCGGCCATCTCGACGAGGTGGCCGAGGAGCACGCGCAGGCCGACCTTTCCGAAGAGTTGCAGGTTGGCGTAGGCCGCCAGCACGCCCGAGCCGCCGCGCGACGTCTCCAGCGTGAACACGCCGGGGTGGCGCTCGCCGCTCTGGAACAGGTAGGGCATCTGTTCCCGGCCGCGCACGAGAAGCTGCATGTCGGCCCGGTCGCGGGCCAGGAACAGGCTGGAGACGTACGGCGTGAAGCCGGTCTTGTGGAAGTCGATGCCGATCGAGTCGGCCCGGTGCAGCTTCGAGATGCGCCGCCGCGCCGCTGCGAGCGCCCGCACCGTGCGCGGCCGGAAGCCGAGCGCGTTCTGCTCGAAATCGTAGTCGTCGAAGACCGACCAGGCCCAGCCGATGACGGCGTCGGCGTGGACGTGCGGCGTGTAGTCGAGCCGGTACTCCTCGACCAGCCGATCGCGCAAGTCGGCGATCGCCTCGAGGTCGTCGATGCCGAACGCGTCGGTGGTGCCCATCGTCGCCACCAGGGCCACGATGCGCCGGCCCTGGTCGAGCGCCTCGCGGGCAGCGGCCGCCAGCCGGTCGATGCGGACGTCGTTCTGCAGGTGGGTCGGCACTTCGATTACGCTCTTCTCGCCGAGCCCGAGCCAGCCCGCGACGTTCAGGCGGCAGTAGTGGCTCTGGGACGAAGCGAGGATCGCGCCGCCGGCGGGGACGCCGTCGTCCATGGCGTCGGGAAACGCCTTCTCGATGCCCAGCTTCGCGCCGTAGAGCACCGTCCCGGTCCCGCCGAACGTGAAGACGCCGGCCGCCTGCGCCGGGTCGTAGCCGACCAGCCGCGACACCATCGCGGTGACCGCCGCCTCGGTCAGCATGAGGCCGTACGACGTGTCGTCGGAGACGAGGTTCGGGTTGTAGATGGCCGGCAGCAGCGATCCGATGACGCTCGGAATGGACGGCGGCGGGACCACGTTGATCTGCGTCCGCGGATGCCCCCAGACAGGCATGCCCTCGAGTTGGCCGACCAGCAGGTGCGCCACGTCCTCGACGCTGCGTCCCTCCTCGGCGAGCTCCGCCTGCTCCGCGGCCGCGTAGTCGAGCGCCCGCGGCCGGCCCAGCAGCGGCACCGCGGACTTCAGGTCGTCGACCTCGTCCAGCGCCCGCAGGATGGAGAAGACGAAGTACGCATCGTGCATCCGGTCGGAAACGGGCGCGGGGAAGGCGTCCCGCATCCGGGTGAGAAGTGCGCGGTAGGGTCGCTCGGTCACGCCGTCCGGCTGAACCAGCCTGCTTCCATCTTAGCGCGGTTCCCGTTGCCTTGGCGCAACCGCTACAATGGCGGCGGCCCCATGTTCCGCCCGCGCGTCGATCTGTTCGGGTCGCCGGAGGACACTGCGTCGAGGCGGCGGAAGTAGTGGTCGCTCCGACCGTCATCTCCCGCGCGGATCACTCGATCTCGCGCCGGCGGATCGATCCCGACGCGCTGAAGGTCCTGTACCGCCTGCGGAAGTTCAACCACACGGCCTACCTGGTCGGCGGGGGCGTGCGCGACCTGCTGCTCGACCGGCGCCCGAAGGACTTCGACATCGGCACGTCGGCCCATCCCAACGAAGTCAAGCGCATCTTCCGGAACTGCTGGATCATCGGCCGGCGCTTCCGGCTGGCGCACGTCAAGTTCGGCAACAAGACGATCGAGGTCGCGACGTTCCGCCGCCAGGTGCCGGCGGAGCCGCCGTCCCGGCTCGCGGCCGGTCCGGCGCCCGGCCGCGAGCCGGATGCCGCACCGCCCCGGTCCGCCCCGTCCGGCAGGGAAGGAGCGCGACGCGCGCGGCCGCCGATACGGCGCGACAACACCTTCGGGACCCCCGAGGAGGACGCCTTCCGCCGCGACTTCACCATCAACGGGCTCTTCTACGACATCGATACCTTCGCGGTCATCGACTACGTGGGCGGCATGGCGGATCTGCGCCGGCGGCGCATCCGCTGCATCGGCGACCCGGACGAGCGCTTCGTCGAGGATCCGGTCCGGATGCTGCGGGCGATCGCCTTCGCCGCGCGGCTCGACTTCCGCCTCGATGCGCCGGTGCGCGAGGGCATCGCCCGGCAGCGCGCCGAGATCCGGAACGCGTCGCCCGCCCGCCTGGTCGAGGAGGTCTACAAGCTGCTGCGCAGCGGCGTCGCCGCCCGCATCTTCAAGCGGCTGTCCCGGACCGGCCTGCTGCGTCACGTCGCCCCGGAGGTCAACCGCCCGCGCTCGGCCGCCCTGTGGCGTTCGCTGGAGGCGCTCGACGCCTACCGGGGGCGCTTCGACGCGGCGCCCGCAACGCTCTCGAACGCGGTTCTCCTCGGCAGCCTGGCGGCGCCGGTCCAGGAGATCGACCTGACCCCGCCCCGGCGCGACCCCCGCGGCATGCCGTTGCGCGTCTCGCTGGGCGACCTGCCCGTGGCGCGGCGCGACGTCGAGCAGCTTCGCCAGGTGCTGGCGCTGCAGCCGCTGCTGAAGGACCCCGGCCTGCCGCCGCGCAGGATACGGGGCATCCTCGCGCGCGGCTGCCTCCAGGACGCGCTTGCGTGGCTCGAGATCCACGGAGACGATCCCGACACGCTCGCGCGCTGGCAGGATCTGGCGGCCCACGGGTTGCAGGCCCCGCGGCGGCGGAGAAGACGCCGGGGACGCCGCCGGCGTTCCGGCCGCGCACCGGCCGCCGAGTGACGGATGGAGCCGGGACGCCGGCGGCTTCGGGACCGATCGTTTCCCCCCGGGCGCCGGTCCCCTACTCGGCGAGCAGGATGCCCGTCACGTTGTAGAACGACAGCCCGATCCCGACCGCCGTGACGGCAATCAGCGCGAGAGCCCCCAGCAGGACGCCCGTGCTCTCGCGGTACTCGTCGCCGAATCCCATCAGGTGCGCCGCGATCCAGCCCCCGGCAAAGCCGCCGCCGTGCGCCCAGTTGTTCACGCTGGGCACGATGAAGCCGAAGATGCCGAGGATGATGGCCCACTGCCAGAGCTGCTGGGTCATCACCGAGCTGCCCCGCTTGCGGCCGTAGACGATCAGCGCGGCGAGCAGGCCGAAGATCGCGCCCGAGGCGCCGATGGTAGGCGCGCCGGACATCTCGTTCGACAGGAAGAATCCCGACGCGGCGGCGACGTTGAACAGTACGAACGTGCGGGCCGGGCCGTAGACCTCGGCCGCGGCGGGGCCGAGATTGCGGATCCACATCACGTTGAACGCAATGTGCAGCAACCCGCCGTGCAGGTAGGTGGCGGTCAGCAGCGTCCACCACCAGCCGAGCTCCCAGGCGATGCCGCCGGTCATCCCGAGCTGATAGAGCGCGCGCCCGCCGGGCGAGAGGATGGAGAGAAAGCCGGACGACCGGAAGATCGCCTCCGGCTGCAGCAGCAGCGCCAGGGCGTACAGCGTGACGCAGGCGCCGATGACGAGAACGATCAGATCGAGGCGGGCGCCGACCAGGGAGCGCAGGAACGGCGCCCAGCCGAACAGGCCGGGACGCCACGCGCCGCAGTAGGGGCAGTTCTCCTCGTTGATGCCGACGAGCCGGCCGCACTCCGCGCAGACGATGGAGCCCTGAGACTGCCGCACAACCTACAGCGTACCAGGAACTGCGGGGCGTCGTGGCCTGAACCGCCATTCTGCCGGCGGGCTCAAGCGTCCTCCGCCTGCTCCCGCAACCTTACTCGCCGCCCCATGCGCGAGTCGGGTGGCCGAGACCGGCTCGCGGTGTCCGCCCGATCGGGCCAGTAGTCGTCGTCGAGCATCTGCCCCAGCGTGAAAGGACAATCGGCCGGAACATCGGGATGTTCTCTGTAGTCCGCCATCTGCCCCACTGCCTGTTGTCGAGCTCGCGGCCAGACCGCGCTCGACAACTCGTCGAGGTGCGACCGCAGGCTGGGGCTGTGGTCCAGGCGATCCTCGATCTCGCCACGTGCATTCCGGACCTCGTCCTTCCAGCCTCGCCGAGGGTCGTCGGCAGGCGAGCAGCGCAGCTTGACGAGATGCACGATAAGGTGGCGGAGGTGCGACCGCACCGCGCGCTTCTGCTCGCCGCCCAGGTCTTCGACCTCCTCGACGAGATGTTCCAGATCGATGTCGGTCAACTGACCGGCCCTCAACAGCGCCGCCTGCTGCCGGGTCCAGGCGTAGAAGTCCCGGTCGTACAGCGGCATCGTGGCGCCGGGGGGCGGCTTCTCAACGCTCTGCGGCATCGTCTTGCCTGCCGGTCCTCCCTCCCGTAGCGGCGGGGGCCTCAGTCCCCCGCCACTCCGGGCACTTCGTTGCCCGCGACCCAGACCGACTCGATGGTGCGGCTGTTGCCGATGTCCTCGGCCGGGTTCGCCGTGTAGACGACGAAGTCGGCGAAGTTGCCGGCTTCCAGCGTGCCGACGCCCTCCACGCCCAGACACTCCGCCGCGTCACGGGTCGAGGCGACGATGGTCTGCATCGGCGTCATGCCCGATTCGACCATCAGATCCATCTCGCCATGCTCGAAGTAGCCCTGGAAGCGGGCGGCGGGCCCGGTGTCGGTACCCATCGCGATGCGGACGCCGGCGTCGTGGAGCACCTTGACGTTGCGCATGGCCTGCGGGAGCTGCGCCTTGTAGGTCTGCGCGCTGCTGCTGTTGCGGATGCCCTCCTGCCGCGCGGGATCCTCGAGCGCGGCGACCACCTCGGGATCCGCGTCCTTCAGGAAGAAGGGATCGTCGAACCACTCGGGCCGGTCCTCGTAGACGTAGGTCGAGACCTCGCGCATCAGCGTCGGACAGTAGCAGACGTCGCCGGCGGTCAGCATGTCGATCAGCTCCTGGTCGACGTCGACGTCGCGCACGCTGTGGGCGAGGAAGTCGGCACCGGCGTTCATCAGCCCCTTGGCGTCGTCGAGGTAGTACATGTGCGCGGTGAGCATGAGGCCGCGCTCGTGCGCCGTGTCGATGACCGCCTGGTAGACCTCGGGGGTCATCTTCCGGGTGGCGCCGAGGTTGTCGTCGACGCGGATCTTGATGAAGTCGACGTTCATGTCCGCCGCGGCGTTAACCCGCTCGGCCGCCTGCTCCGGCGTGTCGGCGACGATGACCGGACCGGCGACGCGGATGCGCGCGTGGTTCAGGTCCGGACCCTCGCGGTCGCGCACGGCGACGGCCTCGGGCCCGTCGCCCCCGAGGCTGACGACCGTGGTGACGCCGTAGCGCGCATACAGCGCGAGCTGGTTCACCACGTGCTCCTCGGTGTAGAAGGACGGGTCGGCATCGAGCCCGACGACGTTGTTGACGTGACCGTGGGCGTTGATGAGGCCCGGCGTCACCGTCTTGCCGGCCAGATCCACCGTCGAGGCGTCCTCGGGCACCGCGACCGCATCGCTCGCCCCGACCGCCTCGATGACGCCGTCCCGCACGACGATCGTGCCACTCTCGATGGTCTCGCCGTCGCCGATGATCAGGCGCGCGCCGGTGAAGGCGGTCAGTCCCGGCGTCGGCTCGATCTGCTCCGGCTCGCCGCCGCACGCCGCGGGTGCGGCAATGACGGCGAAGACCAGCGCGTGTGTTGCATGACGAAGCAGACTCTTCATGTTCTTCCATCTCCTGCACTTCTGAATCGGACCTTCGTCGTCGGACCCTCAGCGGTCAGTTCTCGTTGCCCTGCAGCTCCTCGAGCACCTGGCCGAGCCGCAGGATCTCTTCGCCGTAGAGGGCCCAGTTCCCGTTGCGTTGCGCCCGTATGGCGCGCGAATAGTGATCCTGGGCGCGGCTGGCCAGCGATCCGGTGCCCGGCGGTGCGGCGGCCGGAGCCGATTGCGCGGCGTTCGCGACCAGTGTGGTGGGCGGCGCGGCCGACGGCAGTCCCGGCTCGCCGAACAGCCGCGCCAGCGCATCGTCCAGGGTCTCCTCCATGACGATCCGGTTCTGGTACGCCACCACCACCCGCGTCAGCTCGGGGATGCGTCCGCCGGACGCCCGCAGGTACAGCGGACGGATGTACAGCAGCGCCTCCTCGATCGGGATGACGAGCAGCGTGCCCTGGATCACCTCCGAGCCCTGCTGGTTCCAGAGGGTGATCTGCGGCGAGATCTCCTGATCCTGGTTGATGCGGGCGACGATCTGCGACGGCCCGAACACCAGCTTCTGCTTGGGGAACTGGAAGACGAGCATCTTGCCGTAGTTCTCGCCGTCGCTGCGCGCCACCATCCAGGCGGCCAGGTTGTTCCGGCCGCGCGGCGTGAACGGCAGCATCTGGATGAACTCGGCCCGTTCCTCGCCCGGCAGCCGCATGATGGTGTAGTAGGGCTCCATCTGCTCGTTGTCGATGACCGGCACCTCCCACTGGTCCTCGCGGTTGTAGAAGACGCCCGGGTTGGTCATGTGGAACGTGGAGTACATCGATGTCTGCAACGAGAAGATTCCCTCCGGGTAGCGGATATGGCTCCGGAGCGCTTCCGGCATGGCGTCGAGCGGCTGCAGCAGGTCCGGGAAGATCTTCCCGAGGGTGACCCCGAGCGGGTCGTCCGGTTCGGCCAGGTAGAACGTCGTGTCGCCGTTGTAGGCGTCGATGACGATCTTCACCGAGTTGCGGATGTAGTTGATGCCGTTGCCCACCGGCGTCGAGTACGGATAGTTGCCGGAGACCGTGTAGGCGTCGCGCATCCAGTAGAGCCGCCCGTCCGCGATCACCAGGTACGGGTCGGCGTCGTAGCGCAGGAAAGGGGCGATGGTGGCCACCCGGTCCGAGATGTTGCGGTGGAAGATGACGCGGCTGTCGGCGTTGAGCTGGCCGCTGACCAGAATCTCGTAGGACTGGAACCGCAGGCTGAGCAGCAGACGGCGCAGCAGGCCGCCGATCTCGACGCCGCCGGCGCCGTCGTAGCGGGTGGAGACGTTGTCGTCGCCCTGCGGATAGTGGAACTCGTCGGTGTTCGTGTTGACCAGGACGTAGTCGTTCGACAGCTCGCCGAAGTAGATGCTCGGCTGGTCGACCGCGAGGTCGGTCTGCGAGGTGGGCGGCAGATCCTGGATGAACAGGACCGGCAGTCCCTCCTCGGTCACCTGGTTGACGGGGCCGAGGGCGACGCCGAACCCGTGCGTGTACTGCAGGCGCTCGTTGACCCACGACCGGTTCGGCAGGCTGTCCGAGTTGATCTCGCGGCTCGACAGCATGGTCTGGCGGTACTCGCCGTCGACGACGTAACGGTCGTTGTCGACCGACGCGAACTCGTAGTACGTCCGGATCTCCTGAATCTGGCCGAACGTGTCGAGCAACGGCTGGTGGTCCCACAGCCGGACGTTGTTGATCGTCTCGGCGTTGTTCTCGATGTCCTCCATGGTCAGGAGGGCGTCGCCCGACACCTGCCGTTCCTCGACCACGTCGAGGTCGAACGCGGTGCGCGTCGCGGCGATGTTGTGGGCGATGTACGGCGCCTCCTTCTGCTGCTCGTCCGGCGTGACCACGAGGCGCTGCAGCCCCGTCGCGGTCGCGCCGCCGCCGAGCCAGACCACGAAGTAGACGCCCGTCACGGCCGCCACCGGCCACGTGCTGCTCGCGAACGCCGAATAGACGCAGGCGCCGGCGGCGAACACCGACACGGCCATCAGGATCCGCAGCACCGGCAGGCGCACCGCCACGTCGACGTACGATGCGCCGTGCACGATGCCGGCCGGCGTCGTCAGCAGGCGCGGCATGTCCAGGTACGCGGCCCAGGCGAAGAGCAGGAAGACCGCCGCGCCGAGCAGGAGCAGGTGGCGTCGGGCCTGCTCGCCGACCCGGATGCCGTCGGGCTGGAGCACGATTTCCCCGGTGACCACGTAGGCGGCGGCCGAGCCGACGAGCGCCAGCGCGACGACCGCGAAGAGCCCGACGCGCACGAACTCGAGGAACGGCAACGTGAAGATGTAGAACGCGGCGTCGCGTCCGATCAGCGGGTCGGCCTGGCCGAACGGCGTCGCCTCCAGGTACTGCAGCACCAGCAGCCACTGGCTCGAGGCCACCCCGCCGATGAAGAGCGCGGCCAGGGCCGAGGCGCCCAGGGACAGCCACAGCAGATGCCGGCGCTCGAGCACGATCGGCTGCAGGTCCCCGCCGCCGGCGAAGAGCACGAACGGGCGCCTGGCGCCCTTGACCGCGGCGCGCAGATTGCCCAACAGGACCAGGAACGCCGCTACGAAGGCGACGGCGCCCAGCAGCCACCGCGTCGCCAGGCTCTTGAGGAAGACGCTCCGGTAGTCGACTTCACCGAACCAGAGCCATTCGGTGTACAGCTCGGCCAGCGCCGGCAGCGCGACGAACAGGACCAGCGCCGCCACTGCGACCGCGAGTCTCGTCGGCATCAGTGTTGTCCTTCCCGAATACAGGTGCAAACGGCGGTGCGGCCGCAAGGGGCACGCGTCGCCCGTCAATCGTAGCCTGCGGCTCCGCTTGTCGCCCAACCGGGCCTGACCAGGAGTCTACGGCGTAGACTCCTTAACCCGAAGATTAAGTGACGGGTTGATTCCGTGCAACCCTGGCCTGCAGGTCACTGCCGGCTGCCCGGCCACGCTCGCCGGAATGCCGTCTGCGCGGGAGACGGGGCGGTTCCCGTCGATTCGAGCGGCACCAGCGCGCGATCATGTGCCGGCCTGCAGGACCTGGGCGACGAACTCGGCCTCCGGCAGCGCACCCATGATCTCGACGCGCTCGTCGACGACCGTCTTCGGAACGCCCGTCACGCGGTACTGCTGGGCCAGGTCCGGGAACGACGTCGCCTCGATCACCGACGCGGTCACGTGCGGGCTCGCCGCGGCAATACGCCAGGCCAGGCTGACCGCCTGGGGACAGAATCTTCAGGTGGGGGTGACGAACACGCGCAGATGCACGTTCCGCTCGAGGGTGTCGAGGGCGTCCAGGCTGTCGTCGCTGAGGGTGGGCCCGCCCCCGGCGGCGATCTCGATGGCGTCCACCAACGACTCGATCTCGTAGCCCTCCGGAACGCCGTAGTAGCGCATCCCCGCATCCTTCGCCCCGACCACCGCCAGCGCCGGCGCCCATTCCACGCCGTACTCCGCAACCTGGTCGCGATCGAGCACCAGGTTGTGCTCCTCGATCGTGACGTGCTCCGACAGCGCGGCGATCCGGTCGGCCGCCTGACGCGCCGGCAGGCAGGTGTCGCACCCGAAGGTCTGCGTGAAGAAAACCAGCTTCACCGGCGACGAGAGCGCCGCGAGACGCCGCTGGAGGTCGGTGGTCGTGTCGTGGGGGTACATCGGTCGGGCGCTACTTGAACAGGTCGTCGAACGCCTGCCGCGCGCTGGCCGCGGCGGGGCTCGACGGTTGGGTCCGCGCGGGAGCGGCCGCGGGCGCCGCGGGCGCGCTCGAATGGGTCTCGCGCTCCACCGTCACCCGCGCCTTGAACCAGGTGCAACTGTTGCGGGCGTCCTTGGGAGAGACGCGCTTCGGGATCGGCTTGGCGCACTCCAGCGTGCGGCTGGTGTCGAACCACGTGCACTGCGCGCAACTGTGCAGGTCGGCCGCGCACTTGGCGCACTGGGTGTCGAAGCGAATCGACGACGACACGAGCGCCGCGCCGCAACGCGCGCACTTGAGCACCTCGCGAAAGGCGGGCATGTTGACGACGCGCGGTTCGCGCGGGCCGTAGCCGCGCCGCGGCCGGCCGTCGCCCTTCGGCTTGCGGTCGCCGGAGCGCTCCGGGCGCTGGCGCTCGTCGTCCTGGTAACCCTGCTGGCGGTATTTCCTCGACATGGGAGTCGGGGGGAGCTACCGATGATCTACCCTACCCGGTCGCCGTTTGTCTAGGGATCTATCGAACGGCGCGATAGTCTACGACAGACGGAGCGAGCGATGCACGCGCGGTTGCGGGGGATCGCGCGTCTCCCGGTGCGCGGGAACCCGGAAGCATCGGCTCACGTCGAATCGACCGCGGGCGGCCGCGCCGGTCCACGCGCGTAACCGGTGTGGTTCCCGGCGCGTATCATCAGGGCAGCATCAGCAGCGACGAGCATCATCATGGCAGCGTCACTCGACGAGCTGAAGAT
Organism: Vicinamibacterales bacterium; assembly: GCA_965204175.1. Classification (GTDB taxonomy): domain Bacteria; phylum Acidobacteriota; class Vicinamibacteria; order Vicinamibacterales; family UBA8438; genus WTFV01. Next base: position 6,020,852 of record OZ241978.1, on the reverse strand, counting down.
CGACCGGTCGCGGGACGGCCGGTCCCGGGTCGCCCGCATCGTCTGGCTGGCGGTGATCCTCGTGGTCCTGGGCGGCGGCGGGACCGCGGGCTGGCGCTGGTGGGAGGAGGCCCGGATCCCCGTCGTGCGGACCGCGGGGGTGCGGCAGACGGTGCCGGCCGACGGCCAGCCGACGGTCCTGAACGCTTCCGGCTACGTGACGGCGCGCCTGCAGTCGACCGTTTCGTCGAAGGTCACCGGACGCATCGTCGAGGTGCTCGTCGAGGAGGGGATGGCGGTCGCCGAGGGGCAGGTCCTGGCGCGGCTCGACGACACCACGGAGCGTTCGTACCTGGCGCTGGCCGAGGCGCAGCTCGGCGCCCAGCGCGGCGCGCTAGCCGAGCTCGAGGTGCGCTACGAAGAGGCGCAACTCGACCTCGACCGCCAGCGCCGGTTGCTGGCGCAGCGCCTGATCGGGCAGGCCGACCTCGATGCGGCGCAGGCCGAGGCCGACTCGCTCGCGGCACGGATCGCCAATCAGCGCGAGCAGGTCGTCGTTGCCGAGCGCGAGATCGACGTCCGGCGGACCGCGCTGGAGGACACCGTGATACGCGCGCCGTTCAGCGGCGTCGCCATCTCGAAGGACGCGCAGCCGGGCGAGATGATCTCGCCGGTCAGCGCCGGCGGGGGCTTCACGCGGACCGGCGTGTGCACCATCGTCGACATGTCGTCGCTGGAGATCGAGGTCGACGTCAACGAGAGCTACATCAACCGCGTCTCGCCGGAACAGCGCGTGGTCGCCACCCTCGACGCGTATCCGGACTGGGAGATTCCGGCCAGCGTCATCACGACCATCCCGGCCGCGGATCGCCAGCGTGCGACGGTCCTGGTGCGGATCGCGTTCGAGGAGCTGGGCGACCCCCGCATCCTGCCCGACATGGGGGTGAACGTGGCGTTTCTCGAAGCCGGGCCGCCGCCGGAGGCCGCGGTCGCGGATACGGCCCCCCGGTTGTGGATTCCGTCCGCGGCGCTGCGCGGCGACGGCGGCGCGCAGGTGGTCTTCGTGGCTCGGGGCGACCTGGTGGAGCGGCGGGCCGTCGCCACGGGCCTCGAGGACGGCGGCGACGTCGAGGTGCTGGCCGGTGTCTCGGCCGGAGAGCGGGTGGTGGTCGAGGGCCCGCCGGCGCTGGCCGACGGCGACCGTGTGGTGGCCGACTGACGTCGATCTGCGGGGTGCGCTTGAGGAACCCGTAATGCAGTGGACTCCCGGCGCGTAGAACACGTGTGTCGGCGAACGGGAGAGCCGTGCTGGAAGCGGCGAACCCGACGAAGCAACGGCGACGAGAGACGCCGCGTTGCGCGAGGTGAACGGCGGGGAGGCGCACACCATGCGTGAGGACGATGAGTGACAACGGCGCGTTGGTGCAGGTCCGGAACCTCCACAAGGTGTTCCGGCGCGGAGCGGAGCGGATCGACGTCCTCCAGGGGGTCACCCTCGATCTGCCGGCGGGCGACTACCTGGCCCTGATGGGACCGTCCGGCTCGGGGAAGACCACCCTGCTCAACCTGCTCGGCGGCCTCGACACGCCGACCGAGGGCGAGGTGGTCGTCGGCGGCGACCGCATCGATCGGATGGCGGGCGGCAAGCTGGCCGGCTGGCGGGCCCGGCACGTCGGGTTCGTGTTCCAGTTCTACAACCTTCTGCCGGTCCTGACGGCCGAGAAGAACGTGGAGCTGCCGCTGCTGCTGACGTCGTTGTCGCGCAGCGAGCGCCGGCGGCACGTGGCGACGGCGCTGGAGGTGGTCGGTCTGTCGGATCGCGCGAAGCACTACCCGCGCCAGCTCTCCGGCGGCCAGGAGCAGCGGGTCGGCATTGCCCGCGCCATCGTCACCGACCCGACGCTGCTGCTGTGCGACGAGCCCACCGGCGACCTCGACCGGAAGTCGGGCGACGAGATCCTCGACCTGCTGCAGGCGCTCAACGCCGAGCACGGCAAGACCATCGTCATGGTGACGCACGACGGGCACGCCGCCGCCCGCGCCCGGCGGACGCTGCATCTGAACAAGGGCGTGCTGGCCGCGGAGCCGGAGTCATGAAGTTCCTGCCCCTCGTCTGGAAGAACCTGTTCCGGCGCAAGACGCGGACGCTCTTCACGGTGCTGTCGATCATGGTGGCGTTCGTCCTGTTCGCGTACCTGGCCGCCATCCGGCTGGCGTTCGGCACCGGCGTTTCGGTGGCCGGCGCCGACCGCATGCTGGTCATTCACAAGGTGTCGCTCATCCAGCCGCTGCCCGAGAGCTACCTCGGCCGCATCACCGCGGTCGACGGGGTGGCGGACATCAGCCACATGTCCTGGTTCGGCGGCATCTACCAGGATCCGCGGAATTTCTTCGCGCAGTTCGCGGTCGACGCCGAGAGCTACCTGCGCCTGTATCCGGAGATCGTGCTGAGCGACGCGGAGCGCGAGGCGTGGCTGCGCAACCGCACCGGCGCCATCGTCGGGCGGGTGACGGCGGACCGCTTCGGATGGGAGGTCGGCGACCGGATCCCCATCCAGGGGACGATCTTCCGCACCCGCAGCGGCCCGACCTGGGAGTTCACCATCGACGGCATCTACGAGGCGGGCGAGGAGGGCTACGACACGTCGACGATGCTCTTCCACCACGAGTACCTGATGGAGGCGAACGACCAGGGCGTGCGGTTCGTCGGCCAGTACGTGATCCGCGTCGACGATCCCGCGCGGTCCGCGGAGGTGGCCGCAGCCATCGACACGCGCTTCGCCAACTCGCCGGCCGAGACGAGGACCTCGACCGAGCAGGCGTTCCTGCAGGGCTTCGCCGACCAGATCGGCAACATCGGCGCCATGGTGACCGCCATACTTGCGGCGGTCTTCTTCACGATCCTCGTCATCACGGCCAACACGATGGCGCAGTCGATCCGCGAGCGGACGAACGAGCTGGCCGTGCTGAAGACGCTCGGTTTCACCGATCGGCTGGTGCTGGCCCTGGTGCTGATCGAATCGCTCACCCTGGCCATCGCCGGCGGCGCGGTCGGGCTGGGCGTCGGCTCGCTGCTGATCGGCCTGGGCGATCCGACCGGCGGCTTCCTGGCGGTGTTTCTGTTCCCGACCCGCGATCTGGTGATCGGCGGCGTGCTCGTCGTCCTGCTCGGGTTCGCGGCCGGGGCGGTGCCCGCGCTGCTGGCGACGCGGCTGCGCATCGTCGATGCGCTGCGGAAGGTGTAACGATGCGGTTCCTGACGCAGGTGTTCACCGTCACCGCGCTCTCGCTGCGCACGCTGCCGCAGCGCGCCGGCTCGTCGATCGTCGCCGTGATCGGCGTGACCGGGGTGGTCATCGTCTTCGTGGCGGTGCTCTCCATCGCCGAGGGGTTCCGGGCGGCGCTCACCGGCGCCGGCTCGCCGGACACGGCGATCGTCATGCGGGGCGGGAGCGACTCCGAGCTGAGCAGCGGCATCACGCTCGCCACCACCCGCATCGTCAAGGACGCGCCGGGGGTCCAGCGGGGGGACGGCGGTCCGGTCGCCTCGGCCGAGCTCTTCGTGGTGGTGGACGTGCCCAAGCAGAGCACGGGTTCGCCGGCCAACGTGCCGCTGCGCGGCGTGGAGCCGGCCGCGTTCGCGGTCCGCGACGAGATCCGCATCGTCGAGGGGCGCGCCTTCCGGCCCGGCACCAACGAGATCATCGTCGGCCGCAGCGCGGCCAACCAGTTCGCCGGCATCGACCTCGGCTCGACCCAGCGCTGGGGCGAGAGCGCGTGGGAGGTGGTCGGCATCTTCGAGGCCGACGGCACCATCGCCGAGTCGGAGATCTGGTGCGACGCCCGCGTGCTGCAGCCTGCCTACCGGCGCGGCGACACGTTCCAGTCGGTCTACGCGAAGCTCGATTCGGCCGGCGACTTCGAACCGTTCAAGGACGCGCTGACCACCGACCCGCGGCTGGACGTGATGGTCGAGCGCGAGGACGTCTACTACGCGGGACAGTCGGAGGCCATCACCGGCATCATCACCGGCATCGGCACGGTGATCGCGCTCCTGATGGGCATCGGCGCGGTGTTCGGGGGCATCAACACGATGTACACCGCCGTCGCGGCGCGAACGCGCGAGATCGCCACGCTGCGCGCGCTCGGCTTCGGCGGCCTGCTCGTGGTCATCTCGGTGATGGTCGAATCCGTGGTGCTGTGCGTCGCCGGCGGGGTCATCGGCGGGTTCCTGGCCTACGCCGGCTTCAACGGCTACCAGACCGCCACCATCAACTGGCAGACCTTCAGCCAGGTGGCGTTCGCCTTCGCGGTGACCCCGGCGCTGCTCGTCCAGGGGATCATCTGGGCGGTGGTGATGGGCTTCTTCGGCGGGCTCTTTCCCGCCATCCGGGCGGCAAGGCTGCCGGTGGCGACGGCGCTGCGGGAGCTGTGAGCGGCGCTCGCCGGGCGCTCCGACGCACCGCAAAAAGAGGAAAAGCTCCGCGTTGACAGCGGGACGAACGAAGACCAGCGTACGGACAGGAGCACCATGGAGAGCGCAGGAATACTCCCGACGGTGCTGACCGCCATCGGCGTGGTCGCAGGAGTACTGCTGGGCGTATGGCAGATCGTCGCACGGTACTACAGCCGGCTACGAGACCGGATCGACACGCAGAACAAGGACCTCCGGGACCGGATCGACGTCCAGGGAAAGGAGACGGCCGAGCAGCTCGGGCAGCTCCGGGAACGAATGGCCAAGCTCGAAGGACTCCTGGAAGGGCTCCGGGAAGCGATCACGGGAAAGCGGGCCGCATAGGGCCGGCGATCGATACCCACCTGCCGCGAAGCCGACCAGGCTGCGACGTGCAGGATGTCCACGCCGACGAAGACAGAGCGAGCGAGACACCCTCGCACAAATAACGGGCAGAGGACAGCTTCCGGGGGCTTGCTCGCGGGCAAGTTTCCAGTCTACATCCCGCCCGGCGTCCGGTCTCCCAGGCGCTATCATCGAGCTATGGAGTTCCGGACATCCTGGCGGGAGACGCCATGCACGTAGAGACACGCGATCCGGTTTGCGGCATGACCGTGAACCCGGACAAGACCCGGTTCACGCACGACTACGAGGGCACAACCTACCTGTTCTGCTGCCTGTTCTGCTGCGGCGGGTGCCAGGCGGCGTTCCGAACCGATCCCGAGGCATTTCTTCGCGCGCGAGAGGAGGCCGCGGGCAACGGCGCCGCCGGCGACGAGCACGCGGCGGACGGGCATGGGGCGGCGCATCACGGCCACGCGGCGGATCACGCGGCCACGGCAGGCGGCGGTCACGCCGGTCCACGGCAGGCGGCGGTCACGCCGGTCCCTGCCGCGATGCAGCCGCTCGGGAGTCTGCGCACGCAGGCGGAGCGGCCGGCTCGTCGGCCGCCGCCTACGTCTGCCCCATGTGCCCCGAGGTGCGCGAGACCGAGCCGGTCCCCTGCCCGAGCTGCGGCATGGCGCTCGAGCCGGAGTTCGCCGCGCCGCCGCCGGTGGCCGTCGACTATACCTGTCCGATGCACCCGGAGGTCGTTCGCGACCAGCCGGGCGCGTGTCCGGCGTGCGGCATGGCGCTCGAGCCGCGCGCGGTGACGCAGGAGGAGGCGCCCAACCCCGAGCTGGCCGACATGACGCGGCGCTTCCGGATCGCGGCGGCGATCGGGTTCCCGGTGTTCGGCATCGCGATGACCGAGATGATCGCCGGCGCGGGCGTGCTGCCGCTGAGCCGGACCGTCTCGAACTGGATCCAGCTCGCCTGCGCCGTGCCGGTCGTGCTGTGGGCTGGGCGCCCCTTCTTCGAGCGGGGGTGGGCGTCGGTCGTCAATCGCAGCCCGAACATGTCCACGCTGATCGCGCTCGGCGTCGGGGCGGCGTTCGTCTACAGCGTGGCGGCCACCGTCGTCCCCGACAGCTTCCCGGACGGCTTCCGGATGGAAGGCGGCGTCGAGCCGTACTTCGACACCGCGGTGGTCATCATCGTGCTGGTGCTGTTGGGGCAGGTGCTGGAACTGCGGGCGAGGCATCGGACGGGCGCCGCGCTCCGGTCGCTGCTCGGTCTGGCGCCCGCGGTAGCGCATCGGATCGGCCACGTCGATGGCGTCCCCGGTGCCGAAGCGACAGGCGCGCGAGATCGGGATGTGCCGCTGGCGGAAGTGCGCGTGGGCGACCTGCTGCGCGTGCGGCCCGGCGAGCGCGTGCCGGTCGATGGGGTCGTGATCGAAGGCCGCAGCGCCGTCGACGAATCGATGATCAGCGGCGAGCCGATTCCGGTCGAGAAGGGGCCCGGCAATGCGGTGATCGGCGCCACGGTGAACGGCACGGGGAGCTTCGCGATGCGCGCCGAGCGGGTCGGTGCGGAGACCCTGCTTGCCCAGATCGTCCGGATGGTCAGCGAGGCGCAACGCAGCCGCGCACCGATTCAGCGCGTGGCGGACCGGCTGGCGGGCTGGTTCGTGCCGGCCGTCGTCGCCGTTGCGGTCGCCGCGTTTGCCGGCTGGACGCTCTGGGGCCCGGAGCCGCGACTGGCCCTGGCCCTGGTGAGCGCGGTGGCGGTGCTCATCATCGCCTGTCCGTGCGCGCTCGGGCTGGCGACGCCGATGGCCATCATGGTGGGTACCGGGCGCGGCGCGACGGCGGGCGTGCTCATCCGGGACGCGGCGGCGCTGGAGACCCTGGAGCGGGTCGACACCCTGGTCGTGGACAAGACCGGCACGCTGACCGAAGGAAAGCCGCGCGTCCGGACCGTGGCGGCCGCACCCGGTGGCGAGGTCGACGAGGACGAGCTTCTGCGGCTGGCGGCCGGCGTGGAACGTCCCAGCGAGCACCCGCTGGCGGCGGCGATCATCGCCGAGGCCGACGCCCGCGGCGTCCCGTCGGTGGTTGCGACGGACTTCGCGTCCGAGACCGGCAGCGGAGTGGCCGGGAGCGTCGACGGCCGGAGGGTCGTCGTCGGAAACGCCACGTTCCTGGAGGCGCAGGGGATTGACGTGGGCGATTTGCCGGTAGTCGCAGACGAGGCGCGCGGACGCGGGGAAACGGTCGTGCTCGTAGCGGTGGAGGGAAGACCGGCTGGCGTGATCGGCGTCGTCGATCCCATCAAGGCTTCGACGCCGGAGGCGATCGATCTCCTGCGCCGCGAAGGGCTGCGCATCGTGATGGCGACCGGCGACAGCCGGGCGACAGCCGAGGCGGTTGCCGCCGAGGTCGGTATCGATCCTGGGGACGTCGTGGCCGAGGTTCTGCCGGCCGACAAGCGCCGTCTCGTGGCGAACGAGCAGGCCCGTGGACGAACGGTGGCGATGGCGGGCGACGGCATCAACGACGCGCCGGCCCTGGCCGAGGCGGCGGTCGGCATCGCGATGGGCACGGGTACGGACGTCGCCATGGAGAGCGCAGGGATCACCCTGGTCCGAGGCGACCTGCGGGCCATCGCCAGGGCGCGCCGGCTCAGCCGTGCGACGATGCGCAACGTCCGCCAGAACCTCGCCTTGGCGTTTGTCTACAACGGAGTCGGCGTCCCTGTCGCGGCGGGGTTGCTCTATCCGTTCATCGGCCTGCTGATCAGCCCCATCTGGGCGAGCGCCGCCATGACCCTGAGCTCGCTGTCGGTGGTCGGGAACGCGCTGCGCCTGCGGCGCGTCGAGCTGTGAGCGCCCCGGCTTGTCAGTCCCGGCGCGCCGTCACGTCGATGACGTCGATCCGCGTACGGGACGGCGGCTGTCGGAAGCCGCCGATGAACATCGATACGAGGCCGACCAGTGCCGCCCCGAGCATCGCCCACCCCAGTCCGTCCACCTCGAAGCCGGGGACGATCCACGCCGCGAACGCGAAGGCCACGCCGTTGACGATGAGATAGAACACGCCGAGGGTCATGACCGTCAGCGGCAGCGTCAGCACGACGAGCACCGGCTTGACAATCGCGTTGACGATGCCGAGCACGACCGCGGCCACCGCGAGGGCCGGCAGGGACGCGATGGTCACCCCGGGCAGGATCCAGGCGACCGCGCCGAGCGCCACCGCCGTGGTCAGCCAGTTGACGAGAAACCAGCCCATCGGACTTCTCTCCGTCTCGATCAGGTCTCTACCGCCGGAAAGAGAACGCCGGGCGCCAGCTTGCCGTCCGGGTCGAGCGCGGCCTTGACCGCGCGCATCTCGGCGATGCCCGCCGCGCCGTACAACTGCCGGAGCAACGCCTGCTTCACCGGGTTGCGGCCGACGCCGTGCTCCGCCAGCGGACAGCCTCCGAGGCGGACGATCTCCCGCCCGCACTCCAGGATGGCCTGCTTGCCGCGGACCACGTCTTCCATCGTAGCCGGTATCACGTTCGGGTGGACGTTGCCGTCCGAGATGTGGCCCCAGATGGCGTAGTCGAGGCCGCGCGAGTCGAACGCGCGGTGAAAGAGCGCCAGGCTCTCGTCGAAGCGCGCGAACGGCACGATCATGTCTGCGGCCGTCTTCTCGATGGCGGTCCGCTGCCGGCGCTTCGCCTCGCCGACCCGGCGGTTGACGCCCTCCGGCACCGCCTCGCGCACCGCGGTCAGGTGCGCCTGCCGCCGGTCGCCGGGCAGTGCGATTTCGGCCCGATCGAGGACGCCCGCGCCGGCGAGCAGCCGGCACAACCGCACGAGCGGCGTATCGGGCGCATCGTCGGCAAGCGCGTTCCCGATCTCGCGATAGGCCGCGGCGGCTGACGACGCGGCGTCGGCCGGCAGCTCGACCTGCGCCAGCAGCGCCGCCTGCGCCTCCTCGGGCGCCGCCACCTGGTGCCGCCGCGCTGCGCCGTCCTCGCGCACGATGGCCAGGCTGCGCGCATCCAGGTGCTCGATGGCGGCCACGTCGACGCCGCGCGCCGCGCCGCGGCGCCGGGCGTCCCGCGCCGCGGTCCGCAGCGTCCGCGTCAGATCCGTGGCCGCGCTTTCGTTCGGCAGGGTGATCCATACCATCGCCACCCGCGGCGCCGGCGCGACGACCGCGAACGTCACCTCCGTGACGACCCCGAGCGTTCCCTCCGAGCCGATGAACAGATCGACCAGATCCATGCCCGGCGCGGCGAAGTAGCCGGCCGAGCACTTCGGAACATCCGGCATGCGGTAGGTGGGCACCGGCACGCGAATCGTCCCGGCGCCGGTGGCGACCTCGAAGTAGCCGTCCGGATGGGCCGTCGTCTCGCCGCGGGTCAGGTCGAGAACCTCGCCCGTGGCGAGGACCACCGTCAGCCGCCGCACCCAGTCGCGCGTCGTCCCGTACTTGAACGTGGCCGCACCGGCCGCATTCGTGGCGACCACGCCGCCCGCGCATGCGCCGTCGAAGGTGGGCGCCGGCGGGTAGAACCGGCCGTCGCGCGCCAGGGCCGCCTGCAGCGTCCCGATCGGCACTCCCGGCTGCACGACCACCTCGTCCGCGCCGATGGCGACGATGCGGTCGAATCGCTGCAGGTCGAGCACGAGGTCGCCCATCGGCGTGGCGCCGCCGGTCAGCGACGACTGGGCGCCGATCGGCAGCACCCGCGGGGCGCTCGCGATCAGCACGGCGACGTCCGCCTCGGTGGCGGGCCGGGCGACCCCGGCCGCGTGTCCGCCCGGATAGTGCGCCGCGTCCTCCAGGACCGCAGAGACGCTCTCTGCGTCCCTCCGAACGTCGGTGTCGACGGTCCGGCCGCGTGGCGTGCGGGCGGCGATCCGGTGCGAAGCCATGGCGGCGGGATTATAGGCGCCGGGATGACGATCCGCGGCGAATCCGGCGCAGGGCCGGGAGCGGCGAGGCATTCGGCGTTCGCACGGCTGCGGTTCCGCAGCGACGTCAGAACGGTGGTACAGTGCACTCCTTATGCCTTCAAGAACGACATGGCTGTCGGTGGCGGCGGTTCTCGGCCTGACCCTGGCGGCGGCGCCCGCCCGCGCGCAGCAGCAGGACGACACCGTGGTGGCTCGCATCGGCGACATCGCGGTGACGTTCGCCGAGATCGAGGACGCGTGGCGGCGCAACGATGCCTCCTCGCGGCTCCGGATGCTCCAGGATCTGTACGACGCGCGGCGGCGGGTGCTCGACATCGTCGTGGGCGAGCGTCTCGTCGAGCGGGAGGCGGGGGCGCGCGGCATGACCCGCGACGAGTTGCTGGCGGTCGAGTTGCCGGATCGGATGATCGAGGTGACCGACGCGGAAATCGATCTCATCTACGAGCGGAACCGGGACCGCTTCCCGGGACGCACGCTGGAGCAGATGCGGCCCGAGATCCGCGCCGTGCTCGATCAGCAGCGTCCGCTGCAGGCGCTGCACGCCTACATGAACGAGCTGCGGGCGATGGCCGACGACGTGTCGGTGTCCCTCGCGCCGCCGCGGCACCGCGTCGAGGCGCTGGCCGAGGACCCGGTGCGCGGTCCGGACACCGCGCCGATAGAGCTCATCGAGTTCTCCGACTTCGACTGTCCCTACTGCCGGCGGGCCACCGAGACGGTCGAGCGGCTGATGGAGCAGTTCGAGGGGCAGATCCGCTTCGTGTACAAGGACTACCCCCTGCCGAGCCACCCCAACGCGTTCAAGGCGGCCGAGGCCGGCAACTGCGCCCACGAGCAGGGCCGCTTCTGGGAGCTGCACGATACGATGTTCGCCAGCCAGGGCTCGTTGGACGTCGACGCGCTGAAGGGCTACGCCGCCGACCTGGGGCTCGATCCGGATGCGTTCAACGAGTGCCTCGACAGCGGCCGGCACGCTGCGACCGTGGATCGCGACATGCGCATCGGCGTGAGCCACGGCGTGTCGTCGACGCCGACGCTGTTCCTGAACGGACGGGCGGTGCTCGGAGCGGCGCCCTACGGGACGTTCGTGGAGATCATCCGGGAGGAACTGGCCGCGGCCGGGCAGTAGCCGAGCGCAGCAGTACGGAGGTGCGAGCCGTGGCGGACATCCCTGGCCCGGCGCGGGCGGTCACGCGTGTCGTCGAGGCGTCTTCCCGAGCACCGCGGGCGCTGCTGGGGTGGCTGCTCGTCGTGGCGACGGTCTGCGGCGCCGCCTGTGGCCGCGCTGACGCCCCGACCCGGGCGGATGATGCCGCCGCATCTCAGGTCCCGGGAATCGCCGACACGGTCTCGGGCACGGAACCGACCGCGAGCGTTCCGGTGGCGGAACCCTCGGCCGTCCGGCGCTCGGAGACTCCTCCTCCTCCTCCGTTGTCTTCCCCCGAGCACGAGCGCTATCAGCAGCTTCGCCTGGAGGCCCTGCGGCTGATGATCCAGGCGGCGCAGCGGGCGCTGCCGATCGGGCCGTTCCAGCAGCGCATCGACGCCGCGGCGAGAACCGCGTTGCGGGACGTATCGGAGGCAGGCGACCTCCAGGAAGGGATTGTGGTCGACCTGCGGGAGGCGATCGCCGCCGCCGACCGCTGAGGCCGCCGGCTACCGGGACGGCGATGGGGTTGGCCCCAAGCATACGTGCCGGAGCAACAGCGACCTCGTCGTCCGGTGCACCGATCGCTCTGATACACGGCGGTCGGTGAGCGACTGCCGTCACTGCGATGTCGAGACCGCTACTGTCCCTCGCCGAGTACACGGACGCCATCGATGGCAGGTGGAATGACGCCGACATCGAGCGGGCCATTCTGCACGACCTTCCCCGGCGATTCCATGCCCTGTCGCCCGGCGAGCAGGCCGCCGTTCTCGCCAGTCCGCCGCCCCTGACCGGCACGCGCTGGGATGCACTGCTGGCCGCAACGGCGGAGCATCTGGCGGAGTTGCACGGCCAGTCGCTGCCCGGCTGGCTCGAAGAGCCGGCGCGACGTCTCGATCAGCCGTGGGCCTTGCCGACAGGCGGGCGGGTTCGCCGGAACGCAATACTCTACGCGCCCGCAGCGTTCGTAAGGCACGGCGCATTGCCCGACCCGAGAGACCTCGACGCACGAGGCGGTGAGCACCGTGCATGGGTCCCTTGATCGCCGGCATCTGACGGAGCTGCTCGACGACCTCTCCAGGCGGCTGCGGCGGGCCGGCGTACGGGCCAGCGTGTACATCGTCGGAGGCGCGGCGATGACGCTCGCCTACCGGCGCGATCGGTCCACCCACGACATCGACGCACGAATCGACAGCGGCCACTCGGCGACCGTCGACGCGGTCCGGGAGATCGCGCGGGAACGTGGGCTGCCGGAGAGTTGGCTGAACGAGCAGGCGACCAGCTACATGCCGCGGGAAGCCGACGCCAGGGCGCCCACGTTGTACAACTCGCCGTACCTCGTCGTGACGGGAGCTTCCGCCGAGCACATGCTGGCGATGAAGCTGGAGTCCGGCAGAAACACGGACCGACAGGACGTCGAGACCTTGCTGGACCACCTCGCGATCCGCGGCCCGGACGAAGCCATCCGGATCCACGAGCGGCTGTTCCCGGACTCTACGCGCAAGGACGACGTGGACCGCCTGCTCGGAGAGATCCTGGGAACGCGCCGAACGGAAGGTTGGAACTAGTTCCCGGTCAGGAACGACGCCTCTTCCTCAAGCCAGGCGTCGTACTCGTCCTGCTCCATGATCGTCACGAAGCCGCGCATGCGATAGTGGCCGAGGCCGCAGAGCTGCGAGCAGTTGACCTCCCAGTTCCCGACCTCGGTCGGCACCCACCAGACCGGAATCTGCAGGCCCGGCACGGCGTCCTGCTTCACGCGCATCTCGGCGATGCCGAAGCTGTGGATGACGTCCTGCGACGTCAGATTGACGATCACCGGCTTGTTCACCGGGAGGTTCAACTGGTTGATCGACACGATGTCATCGGCGCCGTTCGGGTCGCCGCGGTCGAGACCGATGGTGTTGGTCGGCGTGATGAGGCTGATGTCGCGGCGCCCCCACCGGCCGTCCTCGCCCGGGTAGTGGGAGATCCATTCGAACTGCTTGCCGATGACGTTGACGACGGTCGCCTCTTCCTCCGGCGGAATGTCGTTCACCCGGTGGGCCCAGGCGGGAACGGCGAAGCCGATCAGCAGCACTGCCTCGATGACCGCCACGCCGATTTCCAGGTAGCTCGACGTGTGGCTGGTGACCCCGGTGTAGTCCGCCTTCGGATTGGCGCTCGCCCGGAACCGGATCAGCGTGTAGACGTAGAACGCACCCCACCCGACGAACAGCACGGCCATCAGCCAGTGGATCAGAATGATCATCTCGTCGATCTCATGGGCGTGCTCCGACGCCTGGATCGGCAATCCCAGTAGTTCACCCATCTACGATTCCCCTCCGGGCTGGCCGCGCCGCACGGCGGCCTCGAACGCCGCATCGTTCCCGAGCGCCTGCCGGGAACGCTTCAACAGATGAAAGAAGAAGCCGACGAAGCCGCTCAGCACGCCGCCGGTGACCCCGAGCAGCGTCAGGACGGCCCAGTTCACGCTGCGCCCGGTGGCCGAATCGGGGTCGGCTCCGAAGCAGATCGGACACGCCCACGCAACGGCGGGCGCGAGGACGAACACCAGCGCTCCGAACGCAACCACGCGAGCGGCCCTCGTTCCGGTTCGTGTCATCAGCCTGCTCCCTGCTCGTCGACCGCGTTGCGGTCAGCGCATCCCGATCTCGCGCGTCTTGCGGACGAACTTCACCGCGTAGACGGCCATTCCGACCACCGCGCACAACGACCCGGCCGCGAACGCCAAGTGCCCCATGCTGCCCCGCTCGCTCATGAACATCGCCACGCCCCAGAACGTCATGAACGCCGCCAGCAGGATCGACGCCACGATGAACACGACGTGAATGGCCCGCAGGGACATGGCGCTGTCGCTCGCGATTCGGCTAATGCCCGGCGGCCGGCGCCGCGGACGGCGCGTCGGCGTTCGGCAGCGTGAAGTACTCGCCGTGCCGGTCCGCGTGCCCGAGCAAGGGCAGGAAGATCAGCGCGATGAAGAAGACGACCGTGAGCACGAGCGTCGCGTAGATCATCTTCTTCTCCTCGATGAGGTGCATGAAGAAGCTGACCACGAGCGAGCCCTTGGTGCCCGCGATGACGAGCGCCACGAACACCGCGAACGGCACGCCCCAGAAATCGATGTACGACACCGCCACGGTCACCACGGTCAGCACCGCCAGCGCGCCGCCCACCTTCATGTACGTCTTGATGTGCGCCTGAACGTCTTCGCTCATGATGCTCTCGCTATCGTGCGTTTCTCGCGTCCGTCTCACCCTACAGCAGGTAGAGCACCGGGAACAGGAAGATCCACACCAGGTCGACGAAGTGCCAGTAGAGGCCCGCCGCCTCGATGCGGTTGACGAACTGCGCCTTGTTCGTCTTCCACATCTTCGAGCCCGGGAAGAGGAGATACGTGTTCACGATGACGCCGCCGATGATGTGCAGCGCGTGCAGGCCGGTCATCGTGAAGTAGATCGCCAAGTAGGTGCTCGTCCACGGGAAGTTGCCGATCTCGAACTCGTGGTTGTACTCGAACGCCTTGATGACCATGAAGGCCAGCGACAGGCCGATCGTCGCCGCCAGCCACAGCCTGAAGCGGCCGAAGTCGTCCATCTTGAGCGACGCGTAGGCCATGACCATGGTGACGCTCGACCCGATCAGCACGGCGGTGTTGACGGTGCCGAGCGGCACGTTGAGGACGTCCACCCCGAACGGCCACTCGGTCGCCATCAGGCGCAGCAGCACGTACGAGGAGAAGAGCGCGCCGAAGAGCATGACCTCGGACGCCAGGAAGAGCCAGATGCCGAGCTTGACGTTGTTGAGCCCGGTGTCGGCCCGTTCTTCGACGATGTACGGAATCTCCATGACGTTCGCTACACCTTGGCCGGTTCGGCGGCCGCCTGGTCCGGTTCACCCTGCATGAGGAAGTCCTTCGCCGCGCCCGGCACGCTGTACTCGTACGGCCCGCGGTAGGCCACCGGCGGCGCCGAGAAGTTGCCGTGCGGCGGCGGCGACGGCGCCTGCCACTCGATCGTCGTGGCCTGCCACGGGTTGTCGCCCACCTTCTCGCCGCGCTTGATGCTGTGGAAGAAGTTGTAGATGAACGGGAGCTGGAACAGCGCCAGCACCCACGCGGCGATGCTGATGACCTCGTTCAGCCACAGCACCTCCTGGTTCATCACGTACTGCTCGCCGCCGTCGTACATCCGACGGTTCATGCCGGCCAGCCCCTGGATGAGCATCGGGAAGAAGACCACGTTGATCGAGATGACCGATCCCCAGAAGTGGACGCGGCCGAGGAAGTCGTTCATCTTCCGGCCGGTCGCCTTCGGGAACCAGTAGTAGATGCCGCCGAAGAGCGCCATCAACGTGCCCGGGGCGACCACGTAGTGGAAGTGGCCGATGACGTAGTAGGTGTCGTGCAGATGGATGTCCGGCGCCGACAGGCCCAGCGGCAGCCCGGTCAGCCCGCCGATGCCGAACATCGGCACGAACGCCAGGGCGAACAGCATCGGCACGGTGAAGCGGATCGACCCGCCGTAGAGCGTGATGAACAGCGCGGACAGGATGATGACCGACGGGATCGAGATGATCATCGTCGTCGTCTGGAAGAACGAACTCATCGTCGTCCCCATGCCGGTCAGGAACATGTGGTGCGCCCAGACCACGAACGACATGAAGCCAAGGAACACCGCCGAGTAGACCAGCACGCGGTAGCCCCAGATCGGCTTGCGGGTGTTGTTGGCGATGATGTCGGCGACGATGCCCATGGCCGGCAGGATCAGGACGTACACCTCGGGGTGCGCCAGGAACCAGAACAGGTGCTGCCACAGCAGCACGCTGCCGCCCCCGCTCGCCGGCCAGGCCGCGTCGGCGTAGACGAGGCCGCTCGGCAGGAAGAAGCTGGTGCCGGCCACGCGATCCATCAACTGCATCACGCCGGCCGCCTCGAGCGGCGGGAACGCGAGCAGCAGCAGGAACGCGGTGACGAGCTGCGCCCAGACGAAGAACGGCAGGCGCATGAAGCTCAGGCCCGGCGCGCGCAACTGGATGGTCGTGACGATGAAGTTCACCGAGCCGAGCAGCGACGACGTGATCAGGAAGATCATGCCGATCAGCCACATCGTCTGGCCCGTGGTCGCGAAGACCGACAGCGGCGCGTAGGACGTCCAGCCCGAGTTCGCCGCGCCGCCGGGCACGAAGAAGCTGGCGAACATCACCACGCCGCCGACGAAGAACGACCAGTAGCTGGCCATGTTCAGCTTCGGGAACGCCATGTCCGGCGCCCCGATCTGCAGGGGCAGCACGAAGTTGCCGAAGCCGCCGACGGCCAGCGGCACGACGCCGAGGAACACCATGATGGTGCCGTGCATCGCCCCGAGCTGGTTGTAGAACTCCGGCAGCATGATGCCGCCGGGCGCCCGCTCGTCGCCCAGCCACTCGCCGATCAGGGGGATGGGCTCGCCCGGATAGGCGATCTGCCAGCGCATCACCATCATCAGCGCGAAGCCGAACAGCAGGAACAGCAGTCCGGTCACGGCGTACTGGATGCCGATCACCTTGTGATCGACGGAGAAGACGTAGGTCTGCCAGAAGCCGAGGTCGTGATGGCCGTGGTCGCCGTGGGCGTGCTCGTCGTGCCCGTGCGCCTCCGCCTCGGGGGCGGCTTGCTCGGTGGTCGTCACGTCAGCCAACGTCGTGACTCCTTTCGTGCAGCGTCACGCTGTCTCTGACCCGCTGCGTGTTCCGTGGGGAATCCGTGCGGGGCGAATCGTGTCGCGTTCCCGTTTCCGCTGCGGGCGACACCACCCCTCCTGTCGGGGGAGCACCCGCGCCGGCAGAATTTTATGCCGGCCGGTCCGACGGGCGCAACCTGTGGGCGGGCAGGCGGAGCGGACCGCTGGCGGATCAGGGCTCCCGTGGCTGGCCGCCGCGCGTTGAGACGCGTCAGCCGGTTTCCGCTTCGGTCTCGCCAGTCGCCTCGCGGATGGCCCGCCGCGCGGTGCGGGTGACGATGGTGGTCACCGCGACCGTGGCGGCCAGGCCGAGGGCGACCACGGCGTAGTACCCGGGCCCCCGCTCCGGCCCGACGTTTCCGGCCAGACGCACGATGTCACCCGCGAGGAAGCCGGAGTAGGTGTAGAGGAGCGAGCCGGGCAGCATCCCGATCGAAGCGGCCACGTAGTCGGCGAAGCGGACATTGGTCAGGCCCAGGCCGTAGTTCAGCATGTTGAACGGGAAGACCGGTGACAGGCGCAGCAGCACGACGATCTTGAACCCCTCGCGGCCGACGGCGCGATCGATCGCGGCGAACCGCGGATTGCCCGCCACCCGTTGCGCGATCGCCTCGCGGGCGACGGAGCGGGCCAGGAGGAACGCGAGGGATGCCCCGGCCGTGGCGCCGATCATCACGTAGACGACGCCCTGCCCGAGTCCGAAGATGGCGCCCGCGGCCAGCGTCAGCACGGACCCGGGAATGAACGCGACCGTGGCGGCCATGTAGCCGAGAATGAACACGACCGGCCCGAGTGCGCCAAGACCTTCGACCCATTCGACGAACCGGTCGAGAAAGACGCCGAACTGCCTGCCGAGCGCGGCGAGGGCGATAATGGCGACGACGCCCAGGAGGACGCGGGCGATCGGGAGGCGCCTCGGAGGTGAGTTCTCTGTACTCATCAGGTCGCCGATCGTACCATCTGCCTGTTTCCCTTGCGTTGACGGTCGTCCGGAGACGCCGCGCGCCGGCCACCGTCGTCCGGGAGGGGGGTCTGCGTCGGCGCTGGCATTGACCTTCGAACGGGGACGCTGTGGAGTGAGACTGCGCGGCACCGAACGGGCACGAGTGGTCTTTTCCCGCGACAGCCCCGACCGAACCCGGCACCGCGCGGTCTGAACGTACGGCGATAAGCATGGCTGTCAGCGTTTTCGATCTCTTCACCATCGGCATCGGCCCGTCGAGCTCTCACACCGTCGGCCCGATGCGGGCGGCGCGGCAGTTCGCTCTGGCCCTGGAGGCATCGGGAGATCTCCACCGCGTCAGCGGGGTGCGGGTCCATCTGTACGGCTCGCTGGCGGCGACCGGCCGCGGCCACGGCACGCATCGGGCGCTGATGCTCGGTCTGGAGGGGGAGACGGCCGAGGAGATCGACGTGGATCGCCTGCCGGGACGTATCGCCGCCATCACCGGGTCGCGCCGGCTGAACCTGCTCGCCCGTCAGGGCATTCCGTTCGATCCCGACGGCGACCTGGTATTCGAGCGCGGCGGACAACTGCCCGGCCACCCCAATGGCATGCGGTTCACAGCTCGGGCCGAGGGAGAAGTCGTCCTCGACGAGCGGATCTACTACTCCGTGGGCGGCGGGTTCGTGGCGGGCGCGGACGCCGCGGGGCGGCCCGTGCTGGTGGAGCGCGACACGCCGGTTCCCTTGCCCTTCTCCACCGGAGAGGAGCTGTTGGCGCTGTGCGCCGGCCACGGTCTGGCCATCAGTGCGGTGATGCTGCGCAACGAGTGCGCGTGGCGTCCGGAAGCCGATGTGCGCGCGGGCCTGCTGGCGATCTGGGAGGCGATGCAGCGGTGCGTCCGGCGCGGATGCGAGACGGAAGGCGAGCTGCCGGGACTCCGCGTCCCGCGCCGCGCCGCACGGCTCTACCGGCAGTTGGCCGGCCAGCCCGAGGCGCCGCTGCGCGACCCGCTGACCATCATGGACTGGGTGAATCTCTACGCATTGGCCGTGAACGAGGAGAACGCGGCGGGCGGCCGGGTCGTGACCGCCCCGACCAACGGGGCCGCGGGCATCGTCCCCGCCGTGCTGCACTACTACGTGCGCTTCTGCCCCGGCAAGGACGACGACGGCGTGGTCCGGTTCCTGCTGACCGCCGGCGCCATCGGCCTGCTCTTCAAGGTGAACGCGTCGATCAGCGGCGCCGAGGTGGGTTGCCAGGGTGAGGTGGGCTCGGCCTGCTCGATGGCCGCCGCCGGCCTGACGGAGGTGCTCGGCGGCGCGCCGGGGCAGGTGGAGAACGCGGCCGAGATCGCCATGGAGCACAACCTCGGCCTCACCTGCGACCCCATCGGCGGACTGGTGCAGATCCCCTGCATCGAGCGCAACGCCATGGCCGCGGTCAAGGCGATCAACGCGGCGCGCCTGGCCCTGCGCGGCAGCGGCGAGCACGTGGTGTCGCTGGACAAGGTCATCCGCACGATGCGCGACACCGGCCGCGACATGCAGGAGAAGTACAAGGAGACCTCGCGCGGCGGCCTCGCGACGCACGTGGTGCACGTGCCGGTCAACGTCATCGAGTGCTGACGTCAACCATCGAGGACGTCAACGCCCGACCTGCCCGGTCCACGGGTTCAAGACCTCGATGTCGAAGGGGGCGAAATCCCCGGTGTCGCGGGTCGCCACGACGAGGTCGTTGGCGGCGGCCGTTCCGGCGATTAGCGCGTCGGCAGTCTGCCCGGGCCTTCCGGCGCGACGCGCCTGTGCGCGCAGCCGCGCCGCCCCTAGCGCGGCGGTGCGATTCACCGGCAGGATTCGGTCCCCATAGTTCGTGACGATCCCGGCGATCAGGGTCGCAACCTCGATACGGCGCCGTCCGCGGGGGAGCAGGTGGACGCCGTATTCCATCTCGTACAGCACAACGACGGAGAGCCAGAGACGGTCGTGCCGGTGGTGCAGGAACTCGGTGACGCGGGAATCCGGGATCGGCTTGATCGCTTCGGAAACGACGTTGGTGTCGAGGAGGAATCCGGTCACTCGCCGGTCTCTCGATCGCGGTGTCTTCGTTCGAGGGCCTTCCAGTCGTCCTCCGTCCAGTCTTCGAACGGGTCGGGACGCTCCTCCCCTGCATCGCGTGGCGGGAGCTCGAGCGCTCCGATGCGAGGGGCGTGCGCGATCAGCCACTGCCCCAGGGACTGTCCCGGTTGGTTCCTCTCGTCCCAGACGCTGGCCGGGACGACGACGAACTCCTTGCGGGTCCCGATTCGTTGCGGTCCCTCGTCCTCTGCCCGGCGCAGCACCTCGGACAGCCGGGCCTTGGCCTCGGCGACGGTCCAGGCGCGCCGGGACCTGCGTTCGTAGGTGACCATTCGTGCTCCCTGTCGCTATGCACTTCAAGAGCGCGACATAGTCTAGTCTAGACTGGATCAGTATGGTGGTCAAGTCGGAATGGTGATGCCCAATCCCGCGGCGAGCGAGGCCGCTGCCGATCCCCGCTATACTCGCCCGTACATCGCGGTCGTCGTCGTCGAAGTCGTCGTGCTCGCGGCGCTGTGGCTCCTATCGCGGCACTTCGCCGCGTGAGCGGCTACCACCGATGAGAGGTCTGCGGATCGTGCCCGCGGCTGACCCCACCGCCCGGCGGGTTATCCTCATGGATGGACGGAGGGAGGGAGGGACGCGCGCTGAGCCGCTTCGTTGAGGAGCGTCGGGAAGCCGTCGAGGATCTCTGCACGCGTTTCGGTGTCCGGCGGCTCGATCTGTTCGGCTCTGCCGTGACCGAGCGGTACCGCCCGGATGAAAGCGACCTCGATTTTCTGGTCGAGTTCCAATCCCTGCCGGTCGGCGGCTACGCGGACTGCTACTTCGGTCTCCATGAGGGGCTCGAACTGCTTTTCGGTCGCCGTGTCGACCTCGTGGTCGCGTCGGCCATCAAGAATCCCTACTTCCGGCAGTCAGTCGAGCAGACCAGGACGCTGCTCTATGCGGCTTGAGGCCAGGAAGCGTCTGTACGACGTCCGAAGCGCCGTTGAGCTGTTGACGGAGTTCACTGCCGGCAAGACCTTTCGAGACTACGAGCGCGACGCGATGCTCCGGGCCGCAGTGGAACGGGAGTTCGAGATTGCCGGTGAGGCCATCGCGCGATTGGCTGAGCAGGATGCCGCTGTTGCGGCTCGCATCAGCGAGTACCCCCGCATCATCGCCTTTCGCAACATGTTGATTCACGGCTACGCGAGCGTGGACGATCGGCTCGTCTGGGACGTTGTGGAGACCAAGCTGCCGGTACTGCGCCGCGAGGTCGACGCGTTGTTGCAGGAAAGCTGACACTGCCGGCGACAGTGCAAGGCCTCTGCACCTTCTCGACCGGACGACCTTCGTCGTCTGCCTCGCCTGGGTCCTGTACAACGTCGTGAAGTGGGGGACCGGCGCCGTCGACGGCTACCGCCGGGACGAGCGAAGGCCACCCGTAGCCGTCCCCCGCTATACTCGCTTGGTGACCCGCACCTACGTTGCCGTCGTCGTCGTCGAGGTCCTGGTGCTCGCGGCGCTTTGGTTCCTCTCGCGGTACTTCGCCGCGTGAGCGCGGCTTCCGGGCCCTCAGATGCACCTCATCGACTGGACGATCATCGTCGCCTACCTCGCCTGGGTCCTCTACGACGGCGTGAAGCGCGCGCGGGGAACGGGCGCCGTCGACGGCTACTTTCTGGCGTCGCGCTCGCTGCCGTGGTGGGCGGTCGGCCTGTCGGTGATGGCGACCCAGATGAGCGCGATCACCCTGGTCGGCACCACCGGGCAGGGCTACGACGACGGCATCCGCTTCGTGCAGTTCTACTTCGGGCTGCCGCTGGCGATGATCATCCTGTCGGTGACGCTCGTGCCCTTCTTCCATCGGGCGCGGGTGTTCACCGCCTACGAGTACCTGGAACGCCGCTTCGACGCCCGGACGCGGGCGTTGACGAGCCTGCTGTTCCTCGTGTCGCGCGGGCTCGGTGCGGGCGTGATCATCGCGGCCCCGGCCGTCATCCTCTCCATCGTCCTCGGCTGGAGCCTGCCGCTCACCATCCTGGCCATCGGGATTCCGACGACGCTCTACACGATGCTCGGCGGCGTGCAGGCGGTGACCTGGGCCGACGTCAAGCAGATGGTCGTGATCATGGTCGGGGTGACGGCGGCGGTGACCGCCCTGATCGTCGGCCTGCCGGACGACATCGGACTGGAGCCGGCGCTGCACGTCGCCGGCGCGACCGGCCGGCTGCAGTCCATCGACTTCACCTTCGACCTGAACGAGACCTATACCTTCTGGTCGGGTCTCATCGGCGGGCTGTTCCTGATGCTCGGCTACTTCGGCTGCGACCAGAGCCAGGTCCAGCGGTACCTGACCGCGAAGTCGGTGGACGCCGGGCGGCAGTCGCTGCTGATGAGCGCGTTCGCCAAGATCCCGCTGCAGGTGCTCATCCTGACGATGGGGGTGCTCGTCTTCTGCTTCTACCTGTTCACCGAGCCGCCGATGCTCTTCAACACGTCGCACGAGGCGGCGGTCGAGGCGAGCGGGCGGGTGGACGAGTATCGGGCCCTCGACGACGAGTTCCGTGCCGCCCACGCCGACCGGCGGGCCGACGCGGCGGCGGTAGTGGCGGCGCGGCAGGCGGGCGACGACGACGGAGCGCGGTCGGCCACCTCGGCGTTCGTCGAGAGCGACGGGCGGGTGAACGACGTCAGGGCGCGGGCGCGGGATCTGGTGCGCGACGTGACGGGGGACGCCGCCTACAGCGACGTCAACTACGTCTTCCCCACGTTCATCACGACGCACCTTCCCGTCGGGCTCGTCGGACTGCTGATCGCGGCCATCTTCGCGGCGGCGATGTCGAGCATCGCGGCCGAGTTGAACGCGTTGTCGGCGGCCAGCACCATCGACTTCTATCGCCGCCACTTCCGGCCGGGCGCGTCGGAGGCGCACTACCTCCGGGTGTCGAAGGTGGCCACCGGCTTCTGGGGGATCTTCGCCGCCATCACGGCGCTCTACGCCGCCAACCTCGGCTCGCTGATCGAGGTGGTCAACCGCTTCGGCTCGTTCTTCTACGGCTCGCTGCTCGGGGTCTTCGTCCTCGCGGTGGGCATGCGCCGCTCGACGGCGGGCGGGGCGTTCTGGGGCCTCATCGGCGGCATGGCGTCGGTCGCCGTGGTGGCGACGTTCACCGACGTCTCCTTCATGTGGCACAACCTGGTCGGGGTGGCCGCGGTCTGCCTGATCGGCTGGACGAGCACGCTCGGCCGGCGGGACGCGTAGGCGGCGGCCCCCGGCGTGCACCCTCGGATCCCGGGGAGGGCGTGGGTGACCGATAATTGCATCAGTGAGCACGATCCTCCCGATCAACCTCGACGCGCTCCTGCATGGCCGCGGGGTGGAATCGGAACGCGTGGAGTTCAAGGCGTCGTGGGATCCGGACACCACGGGTGTCCAGGTGCTCCGGACGATCTGCGCGTTCGCGAACGATTACCACAACCTGAACGGCGGCTACGTCGTCATCGGCGTCGGGGAGCGGGACGGACGGGCGGCGCTACCTCCGGTCGGCCTGACGGCCGAGGACGTCGAGGCCGCACAACGATGGATCCGCGGGCAGTGCAACCGTCTGGATCCGACCTATCCTCCGATCCTGTCGCCCGAGACGGTGGACGACCGGCTCCTGCTGGTCGTCTGGGCGCCCGCGAGCGAGATGCGACCTCACCGGGCGCCGGCCGAGGGTGGCGGCCGGGGCCGGTATTGGGTACGTCTCGGCGCCGAGACGGTCGACGCGGAGCAGCGCGGCGACCTGCTCCGGCGGCTCGTTCAGCAGACCGCCCGCGTGCCCTGGGATGATCGCCGGGCGTCGGACGCCCGCGTCGAGGATCTTCGCGAGGCCAAGGTTCGCGAGTACCTGCGCGATGTCGGCAGCGGGCTGCTCGACGAACCCGACGCCAGAGACGTGTATCGGCGCATGCGGATCACCACGCGGGTCAACGATCACGAGGTGCCCCGGAATGCGGGCCTCCTGTTCTTCGCCAGCGAGCCGGTGGAATGGTTTCGGGGCGCCCGGATCGAGGTCGTGCAATTTGCCGCGGACCGCGCCGGGGACGTACAGGAGGAGCGCGTTTTCGGCGGAGCCCTTGTGGATCAGATTCGCGGCTGCCTGAATCACCTCGAGAATCTCTCCACGTCTCATCTGCAGAAACAGCCGGACCGGAGCCAGGTCCGCGGCTGGGTCAGCTATCCCCTGTCGGCCCTGAGAGAGACTCTCGTCAATGCGGTGTATCACCGTGGATACGACGTCGATCAACCCGAACCGACAAAGGTCTATCTCTATCCGAGCCGGGTCGAGGTCATCAGCTATCCGGGGCCGGTTCCCGGTATCGAGCACCGGCACCTGGTCGCGAACGCCCAGGTTCGAGCCGCGCCCGCCCGCAATCGTCGCATCGGCGAGTTCCTGAAGGAGCTCGGACTTGCGGAGGGAAGGCTCTCCGGATTGCCGAAGGTGTTCCGGGCAATGGAGGAGAACGGATCTCCGGCCCCCAGTTTCGACTTCGATGAGCAGCGGACGTGCTTTCAGGCTACGTTACCCGCGCATCCGGAATACGGAGCGCTGTCGGCGTTGCGAGACGCGGCCCACCTGCGGGCTCTGGGTGAGCAGGAAGAAGCCGTCCGGCGCATCGAGTCGGCGTGGGCGTCGAATCCGGCCTCGGCGATCCTCGCGCGGGAGATGATCCGCTCGTACGGGCAGCGGGGCGAGATCGGGCGCGCCGAGGACGTCCTCGAGACATTCGAGGCGCAAGGCCCGGCGAGCGCGGTTTCCCACGTGGCGAACACGCTGGTCGACGTCCTGCTGGAGGCGGGTGACGAGCGGAAGGCGCAGGAACTGCTCAAGCGCGACCGTCCCATGATGTTCGGTCAGGACGCCATCGACGCCGCGATACTGGCCCGGCGTCTGAGGGACTCCCGCGCCGCGCACCGATATTTCGAGCGCGCGGGAGATTCCGTCTACGCCGACCCCCGTGCGCTGCACGAGTTCGCACAGACCAAAATGTGGTTGGCGGCCGAAGCCTATCGGCGGCGTCAGCGCGAATCGAATCGGCGGTTCCTTACCGAAGCCCGGACACTCCTGGAGCGCGTCATCCAGCTCGATGCATCGCCGACGCGCCACGCCTGGGCCTGGCGGGAGCTGGCGCGCACGCTCTACCGGCTACGGGCGCCGTTCCGAGAAGTCGAGGACGCCTATCGCAAGGCTATCGAGCACCTGCCGGCCGAAGCACGGTTCGTTCGGGAGTTGGAGACGATACGAGCCGGCCGCCGCTGATCGGCACGCGGCATCGCGTCTCTGTCGGACCGGCCACCGCGTGCTATCTTGAGGCATGAACGAGCGTTCCGGCGGCAACCGCGCGGGCCGGCCCCGCACGACGTCGACCGGCCCGCTCGGATCGACGATTCACGCGTTGCGCGCCGACGCCGGGACCGTCACCGCGCTCGCGGCCGTCGATTGGAGCCGCTCGTTCAGCCGCGTCTGCTGCGACCCGGTGCGCGGGCTCGTCACCCTGATGACGCCCTCGCGTCTCCACGAGGACCTCGCGGAAGCTCTGGCCCACATCGTGCACGCCGCGGGGAATGCCGTCTCCGGCGCTGCGAAGGACCTGCGCGCCACCCGCCTGCGCGGACGACAGGACCCGCCGGGCACGGGGATGGAGGCGGACTGCGCCTTCTACCTCGGCGAGCGCGCGCGAGCCTACTGCGCAGCCCTCGCGAAGGGAGAGGCCGCCGCCGACGCCTTCCTCGAAGGCACCCCGCTCGACCTGGTGGTCGAGGTCGAGATCACGAGCGCCGACGAAGGGAAGATCGAGCGCTATGCGGACCTCGGCGTACGCGAGCTCTGGCGGTTGCACGGCCGACCGGGTGCAGGAGACCTGCGAGCCGAGTTCCTCGCCTTGCGCCCCGGCGGGCCGCCGCGCCGGCTCGCTGCCTCGCGGGTTCTCGGCGGCCTCACGCCCGCTGACGTCCGCGAGGCGGTGGACGGCGTGCGCGTCAGCGCAACGCTCGACGAATGCAAGGCGGCCGTGGCGCGCATCGTGGGCCGCCGGCGCGCCGGCGTGCGCGTGCGCGAGGACGACACGCCGTACGCCGCAACCGCCGGATGACGACGTTTCGCCGCGCCGTGGCCGCGGCCTTGGGCGTGCCGCCGCGGCCACGGAAGGACTACCCTGCGCGGCAGATCAGCCGCAGCATGTCCCCGCGCCCCGCGCCGGTCCCGTGGTTGCGTCCGCGCCCGCCGATTCGGTAGAATCCAATATCCGACCATTCTGGTCGGAAATGCGGATCGAGCAGCGACCGTGGCATTCCGCTGGCCCAGGGCGGCCGGAGGTGCCGCGTTAACCGGGAGCAGGCGTCATGGCGACCTCGACCGACAACATCGAGCAGCTTGCGAATCAGGACTACAAGTACGGCTTCGTCACCGACATCGACGCCGAGGCGGTTCCGCCGGGGCTCGACGAGGAGATCATCCGGATCATCTCGGCCAAGAAGGACGAGCCGGAGTGGCTGCTCGAGTGGCGGCTGAAGGCGTTCCGCGTCTGGCGGGAGATGACCGCGCCGGAGTGGCACAACGTCCACTTCCCGCCGGTGAACTTCCAGGACATCATCTACTACTCGGCCCCCAAGCAGAAGCCGAAGCTGGAGAGCCTCGACGACCTCGATCCGGAGATCAAGGCGACGTTCGACAAGCTCGGCGTGCCGATCGAGGAGCAGAAGGTGATGGCCGGCGTGGCCGTCGACGCGGTGTTCGACTCGGTGTCCGTCGCGACCACCTTCAAGGACAAGCTGGCCGATCTCGGCATCGTCTTCTGCTCGTTCTCCGAGGCGGTGCGCAACCATCCCGACCTGGTGCGGAAGTACCTCGGGTCGGTGGTGCCGGCGCCCGACAACTTCTACGCCGCGCTCAACTCGGCGGTCTTCTCCGACGGCTCGTTCGCCTACATCCCGAAGGGCGTGAAGTGCCCGATGGAGCTGTCGACCTACTTCCGCATCAACGCGGCGCAGACCGGGCAGTTCGAGCGGACGCTGCTGGTGGCCGACGAGGGCGCGACGGTGAGCTACCTGGAGGGCTGCACGGCCCCGATGCGCGACGAGAACCAGCTCCACGCGGCGGTCGTCGAGTTGGTGGCCCTCGACGACGCCACCATCAAGTACTCGACGGTCCAGAACTGGTACCCCGGCGACAAGGACGGCAAGGGCGGCATCTACAACTTCGTCACCAAGCGCGGGAAGGCGTCGACGAACGCCAAGATCACCTGGACGCAGGTGGAGACCGGCTCGGCCATCACCTGGAAGTACCCGAGCTGCATCCTGCAGGGGGACAACTCGGTCGGCGAGTTCTACTCCGTCGCCGTCACCAACAACCACCAGCAGGCCGACACCGGGACGAAGATGCTGCACCTCGGGAAGAACACCCGCAGCACCATCGTCTCGAAGGGCATCTCGGCCGGCAAGGGCCAGAACACCTACCGCGGCCTGGTCCGGATCGGCAGGAACGCCAAGGGGGCCCGCAACTTCTCGCAGTGCGACTCGCTGCTCATCGGCGACCAGTGCGGCGCGCACACCTTCCCCTACCTGGAGGTGCGCAACACGTCGTCGCAGGTCGAGCACGAGGCGTCGACCTCGAAGATCGGCGAGGACCAGATCTTCTACTGCCGCCAGCGCGGCCTGTCGACCGAGGACGCGGTCAACATGATCGTCAACGGTTTCTGCAAGGAGGTCTTCCGCGAGTTGCCGATGGAGTTCGCGGTCGAGGCGCAGAAGCTGCTCGGCGTCAGCCTCGAGGGCAGCGTCGGGTAGCAGTCGGGGCCACAGGGCCGGCGCCGCCTGCCTGGACAGGCCGGGTCGGGCGGCAAGCGGAGCCGCTGCCGGCGATTGTCGGGCCGGGGCTGCGCCGGCCGCGCAAGGAAGGAACGTCAGACGAGCATGCTCGAAGTCACGAATCTGCACGCCTCGGTCGCCGGCCGGGGCATTCTCAGAGGCATCGACCTGTCGGTGAAGGCGGGCGAGGTGCACGCCATCATGGGGCCCAACGGCTCCGGCAAGAGCACCCTGGCGGCGGTGCTCGCCGGCCGCGAGGAGTACGAGGTGACGGCCGGGTCGGTGACCTACGACGGTCAGGACCTGCTGGACATGGAGCCGGAGGAGCGCGCGCGGGAAGGCATCTTCCTCGCGTTCCAGTATCCGGTGGAGATCCCCGGCGTCAACAACGCCTATCTGCTGAAGGCGGCGCTGAACGAGGTCCGCAAGCACCGCGGCGAGCCGGAGCTGGACGCGATGGACTTCATGGCCCTGGTCAAGGACCGGATGCAGGTCCTCCACATCGACCAGGACCTGCTGAAGCGGCCGGTCAACGAGGGCTTCTCCGGCGGCGAGAAGAAGCGCAACGAGATCTTCCAGATGGCCGTGCTCGAGCCGAAGCTGGCGATCATGGACGAGACCGACTCGGGGCTCGACATCGACGCGCTGCGGACCGTCTCGGACGGCGTCAACGCGATGCGCAGCCCGGAGCGCGCCACCCTGGTGGTGACCCACTACCAGCGGCTGCTCAACTACATCGTACCCGACGTCGTGCATGTCCTTTCAGAGGGCCGCATCGTCAAGTCGGGCGGCAAGGATCTGGCGCTGGAGCTCGAGGAGAAGGGCTACGGCTGGATCGAGGGCGCCGCCGAGCAGGTTGGGGCGTAGCGGGGTGCCGATGACGACACTGGCCCCCGCCGAAGCCTGCGCCGACGCCTTCGAGGCGGTGCGCCGCACCGCGCCGGCGCCCGACGCGGTCGTCGATCTGCGGCGCCGGGCCTTCGATCGCTTCACGGCGCTCGGTTTCCCGACCACCCGGCTCGAGGCGTGGCGGTTCACCAACGTCGCGCCGATCGCCAATACCGCGTTCGCTCTGGCCGCGCCGGCCGAGCGCGAGGCCGCCAAGGCCGATACGGCACCGCACGCGCTGGGTATCGGGGCCGGACTGACGTTCGTCAACGGCCGCTACGTGGCGCCGGCCTCGGACGTTTCCGCGCTGCCGGACGGCGTGGAGGTGCTGAGCCTGGCGGACGTGCTCGCCTCGGACGCGAGCGAGACCCGGGCGGCGGTCGAGGCGCAGCTTGCCTCCGGCGCCGCCATCGAGAACGAGGCGTTCACGGCGCTCAACACCGCGCTCCTCCACGACGGCGCGGTCGTGCGCGTGCCCGCCGATACCGTGGTCGAGCAGCCGATCCAGTTGCTCTTCGTCACGTCGCCGCCCCCGGACGGCGAGCCGGTGATGACCCATCCGCGCGTGCTGCTCGTCGTCGGCGAGAACGCGCAGGTGCGGGTGGTGGAGAGCTACGGCGGCGGCGATTCTCCGTACCTGACGAACACGGTGACGGAGGTCGTCGCCGGGCCGGGCGCCGTGGTCGACCACTACAAGCTGGTACGGGAGAGCCCTTCCGGGTACCACATCGGCTCGATGCACGTCCGGCTCGGCCGCGCGGCCAACTTCTCGTCGCACGCGGTCACCCTCGGCGGCGCCATCGTGCGCAACGACGCGTTGGCGGTGCTCGACGGAGAAGGGGTGGAGTGCACGCTCAACGGCCTCTACCTGGCGAACGGCCGCCGGCTGGTCGACAACCACACGACGATCCACCACGCGCAGCCACACTGCTCGAGCCACGAGCTCTACAAGGGGATACTCGACGGAGAAGCCCGCGCCGTCTTCAACGGCAAGATCATCGTCGCCATCGACGCCCAGAAGACCGACGCCAAGCAGACCAACAAGGCGCTGCTGCTCTCCGAGGACGCGCAGATCAACACGAAGCCCGAGCTGGAGATCTTCGCCGACGACGTCAAGTGCACGCACGGGGCCACGGTGGGGCAGCTCGACGAGGACGCGCTCTTCTACCTGCGCGCCCGCGGGCTGGGGCTGGAGCAGGCGCGCAGCGTCCTCATCCACGCCTTCGCCAGCGACCTGCTGAACCACATCGCCATCGAGCCGATCCGCGATCAGCTCGATGATCTGCTGTTGGCGCAACTGCCCGGATCGGGCGGAGGGTCGTTCCATGTGGACGCGTGACAACCAGGCCGGCAGCGAATGGCGTTTCCGCTACGGTCCGGCGGCCGCGCGATGCGCGCCGGCCTGTTCGCGGAGGTGCTTGCGGTGAGACTGGTGGAGGCCGCTGCCGCCGCCGCTACGCCGCCGGCGCTCGACGTCGAGCGCATCCGGCGGGACTTCCCCATCCTCGAGCGGATGGTCCGCGACCACCGCCTCGTCTACCTCGACAACGCCGCCACCACCCAGAAGCCGCGGCAGGTGCTCGACACGCTGGCCCGCTACTACAGCGACGGCAACGCCAACATCCACCGGGGCGTCTACACGCTGAGCGGTGAGGCGACGGCCGCCTACGACGCCGCGCGCGTCAAGGTGCAGCGGTTCCTCAATGCCCGCGCGTCGCGCGAGGTCATCTTCACGCGCAACTCCACAGAGAGCATCAACCTGGTGGCGCAGAGCTTCGGCCGGCGGCACGTCGGTCCGGGCGACGAGATCGTCATCACCCACATGGAGCACCACTCGAACATCGTGCCGTGGCAGCTCCTTTGCGAGCAGGTCGGGGCGCAGCTCCGCGTGGCGCCCATCGACGACAGCGGCACGCTGCAGCTCGACGAGCTCGAGCGGCTGCTCGGGCCGCGCACGAAGCTGGTCTCGGTGGTGCACCTGTCGAACTCGCTCGGCACCATCAACCCGGTGCGCGAGATCGTCGAGATGGCGAAGCGCCGCGACGTGCCGGTGCTCATCGACGGATCGCAGGCCGTCTACCACATGCCGGTGGACGTGCAGGCGCTCGGCTGCGACTTCTACGCGTTCACCGGCCACAAGCTGTACGGGCCGACCGGCATCGGCGTCCTGTGGGGGCGCGAGGAGTGGCTGGAGCGGATGCCGCCGTACCAGGGCGGCGGCGACATGATCCGCTCGGTCACGTTCGAGAAGACGACGTACGCCGACCTGCCCCACAAGTTCGAGGCAGGCACGCCGCACATCGCCGGGGTGGTCGGCCTCGGCGCGGCCATCGACTACCTGCAGGGGGTCGGCTTCGAGGCCATCGCCCCGCACGAAGCGGACCTGCTCGCCTACGGCACCGCTGCGCTCTCGGAGGTCAAGGGGCTGCGGCTCATCGGCACTGCCGCGCACAAGGCGAGCATCCTCGCCTTCGTCATGAAGGGGGCGCACCCGCACGACGTCGGCACCATCGTCGACACCGAGGGGGTCGCCCTGCGCACCGGCCACCACTGCACGCAGCCGATCATGGATCGCTTCGG
Source organism: Vicinamibacterales bacterium (assembly GCA_965204175.1). GTDB lineage: Bacteria > Acidobacteriota > Vicinamibacteria > Vicinamibacterales > UBA8438 > WTFV01. Next base: position 5,989,931 of record OZ241978.1, on the reverse strand, counting down.
CGTGCCCGCCACCGCCCGCGCCTCGGTGGCCATGTACAACACGCGCGAGGAGATCGAAGCGCTGGTGCGTGCCCTCGAGCGCGTGCGGGAGATGTTCCCCGTATGAGCGACCTGCGCGACCTCTACCAGGAGGTCATCCTCGACCACAACCGCCATCCCCACAATTTCGGGGAGCTCGACGGCGCCGACCGGCACGCCGACGGCCACAACCCGCTGTGCGGCGACCGGCTGGCCGTCTACGTCAACCTCGATGGGGAAACCATCACCGACGTCAGCTTTCTCGGCTCGGGCTGCGCCATCTCGAAAGCGTCGGCGTCGCTGATGACCGACGCCGTCAAGGGCAGGACGCTCGCCGAGGCGCATCGGCTCTTCCAGCAGTTCCTGGCCCTGGTGACCGACGACGACGCGGTGGTCGACGACGTGCTGCTGGGCAAGCTGGCCGTGCTGGGCGGGGTGCGCGACTATCCGACGCGCGTCAAGTGCGCCAGCCTCGCCTGGCACACGCTGCGGGCGGCGGTCGACGATCGCCACGAGGTGGTGTCGACGGAATAGCCGATCGCGCGCGAGCGGTCTGGGAGCTGGACGAACGATGGGCATTCTGAAGATCGACGACGTGCCGCCGCCGCTCGGTGGCGGGGGCAGGGATGATGACCCGTCCGCGGGAGCCGACGGAATCGCAGGGACCGCTCCGGACGGATTCGGGCACGCGACTGCCGGTGCGGCCGGAGCATCCACGGCTGCGGCGGCGTCCACCTCCGCCCCGGCCGAAGGAGGCGCACCGGACGGGGATGCGCCGAGTGTGGCGACACCGGGAAACCAGCCGGTCATCCCGCCGCACGTGGACGGGTCCGCGCCGCCGCCGCAGGCGCCCAGACCACCGCTGCCGGCACCCGACGGCCCCCCGGCGTCGTCCATGTTCGATACCAGCGCGTTGACCGGTTCGGGGCCCGCGAGTCCCGGCGCCGGACGGGTAGGCGCTTCGTCGTCGGAACCCCCGCCCCCGATCGATCCCGACCCCGTCAGGACGCTGGAGCTCAAGCCGCAGATCGTCGAGCAGCTCTCGACGGTCTTCGACCCGGAGATCCCGGTCAACATCTACGAGCTCGGCCTCATCTACGACATCGAGGTCGACAAGGGCGGTCTGGCCGTCGTCAAGATGACACTCACCGCGCCCGGCTGCCCCGCGGCGGTGACCCTGCCGGCCGAGGTACAAGGCAAGGTCAAGGGCATCGAGGGTGTCAGCGACGCCCGCGTCGATCTCGTCTGGGAGCCGCCGTGGGACAAGGACCGGATGTCCGACGCGGCGAAGTTGCAGCTCGGGATCTTCGACTGAGCCGCCGGGCGCCGGCGCCTGGGGGCAGCCCGCCCGGATAGGCTCTCTCGCCGCGCCTTGCCAGGCGGACGCGCCTCTCGGTGCTGCGCGGCGTTTCACCAGCATGGCCACCACCGCCACGCAGACCGGCTACAGGATCGGCCGGGACAACATCCAGGTCCTCGGCCTCGACGTCCACCACCCGGTCTTCGTCATCTCCAGCCTCACCGTCATCACGTTCGTGTTCGGGGTGCTGACGTTCCGGGACGCGGCGGCCGGCGCCTTTCAGGCGCTGCACGACTGGCTCACCACGACGTTCGACTGGGTGTACCTGAGCACCGGCAACCTGTTCGTCCTCTTCTGCCTGCTGCTGATCGCGACACCCCTCGGACGCATCCGCCTGGGCGGGCCGCGCGCGCGGCCGGACTACTCCGCCGGGGCGTGGCTGGCGATGCTGTTCGCGGCCGGCATCGGCATCGGCCTCATGTTCTTCGGGGTCGCCGAGCCGCTCGATCACTTCCGCAATCCGCCGCTCGGCGGCGAACCGGGGGACCCGGCCGCGCGCCGGGTCGCCGTAGCCGCCGCCATCTTCCACTGGGGCGTGCATCCGTGGGCGATGTTCGCGGTGGCGGCGGTCGCACTCGCCTTTGCCGCCTACAACCTCGGGTTGCCGCTTACACTCCGGTCGGCGTTCTATCCGCTCCTGGGTGAGGCGGTGTGGGGACGCTTCGGCCATGTCATCGACACCCTCGCCGTCTTCGCCACCCTCTTCGGGCTGGCCACGTCGCTCGGCCTGGGCGCCGAGCAGACGACGGCGGGTCTGGCCCACCTGTTCGGCGTCCCGGCCACCGACACGACGCGGGTGTTGCTGATCGCCGGCATCACCGCGATCGCGCTGACGTCGGTCGTCACCGGGCTCGACCGGGGGATCAAGCGCCTGAGCCAGGCGAACCTGATGCTCGCCCTGCTGCTGCTCGCGTTCGTGCTGGCGGTGGGGCCGACGCTCGACCTGCTCGCCGGGTTCCCGGCCAGTCTGGGGCACTACCTCGCGGCGATCGGGCCGCTCGGCAACTGGGTGGGCCGCGACGACGTCGACGTCCTGCACGGCTGGACCACCTTCTTCTGGGCCTGGTGGCTTTCGTGGACCCCCTTCGTCGGCATGTTCATCGCCCGGATCTCGCGGGGCCGGACGGTGCGCGGCCTCGTCGGCGGCATGCTCGCCGTCCCGGTGCTGATCTCCGCGCTCTGGATGCATGCCTTCGGCGCGACCGCGCTGTCGCTCCATCTCGAAGGCGGCCAGTCGGCGGCCGTCGCGGCGGTGGAGGCCGGGCAGCCGGAGCTGGCCCTGTTCCTGATGCTGGAGACGTTGCCGCTGGCCGGCGCCACCTCGTTCATCGGCATCGTGCTGGTGGTGATCTTCTTCGTGACTTCGTCCGATTCCGGGTCGCTGGTGATCGACACGATCACTGCCGGCGGCAAGCTCGACACGCCCGTCGCCCAGCGCGTCTTCTGGTGCGCGTTCGAGGGCATCGTCGCGATTGCCCTGCTGCTCGGCGGCGGGCTGGTGGCGCTGCAGACGGCAGCTCTCGCCACGGGCTTCCCGTTCGCGCTGGTGCTCGTGGCGATGTGCTGGAGCACCTGGAAGGGCCTGCGCGACGCCGGCGGCGGCGGTGCAGCCCGACGATGAACGCTGCCGGCTCCCGAGGGGTCTTTCCGTCTCCTGAGATGTCGGTCCAGGGTATCGCGTCGATTCCACGACAGCACGGTTTCGGACCATCCCTACGGACGCAGCTCACGGCCCAGGCGCTCCATTCTCCGCGCCCCGGCCAGGATGCCGTACAGGCCGTAGTTCCCCTCGTGGCAGGCGTATTCGAACAGCGTGCCGTCGAGCCGCCGGAACGGCATCATCACCGTGTAGGGAGCTGTGTAGACCGTCGGGTCGGTCACCGTGTACTCGTAGGCCACCGTATCGGGATCGATCCGCGTAAGCCTCTCGATCAGGTGCATGCTGGTCGAGCTCAGGCTGCTGCTTCCGCCGGCGAACCCGGTGGTCTCGATGACCAGCGTCTCCCCTTCCCAGCGGGCGCGCGAGACGCCGCTGCGCTGCGGGAAGGGCGGCTTGGCGGTGTCGTCGTCGATCGGGATGATCCGCACGTTGTGCACCATTTCGTTCAGGATCGCCACGTAGCCGGGCGCCTGGAAGATCATCACGTTGTTGTTGTAGGTGCCGGACGTCATCGGCGGGCCCGCGTTGAAGCCCATGATGCAGCGGTCGAACATGCTGCGGTTCTCGTAGGAGTCGTACATGTGCTCGCGCCGGTACGCCGCCCGCTCACGGCCGCGCGCGATGGCCTCCTCCGTGCGGGGCGGCCGCCGCCCGTCGGGCGGATCGACGATGAGCGAGGTCCGCTTGTCGGAGGTGAGCTCGATGCCCCGCTCGTACCAGAACTCGTTGTACGACAACACGCCGCCCTCGGACCGCGGCCGGTAGAAGAGCGCGCCCTTCTCCGGATCGAAGAGGTCGCGGTTGCGCCGGATGCGCTCCGACGCCTCGAACTGCGCCGCCTCCTCCGGTCCCAGTGTCTCGACGCCGTCGAACTGCTCCGGCCGCTCCAGCGGGGTGAGCGTACGGAAGGTGAAGATGCCGGAGACGTCCGGCTGCCCGTCCGGCGTGCGCATCGGCATCGCCCGGTCGTTGGATTGGGCCAGTGCGGCCGGCGCGGCCAGCGCGAGGAGGAGGATCAGCGCGGCGAGGGTGGTGAGGGTCCTTGTCGACATAATCAACAGCTTACATCAGTCCGCCGCCAGCCTGCGATCGAGGACGAAGGGCCGGATCGTGCCCGGAACCACCTTGCGGAAGTCCCGGTGCGCCGGGTTGATCACGACGTTGCGTTCGAGCGGGTTCACGGCGCTCGGCGCCATGATCGCCAGGTGCGATCGGAGCAGCGCGGCGCCCGCCTGCCGCGTATCGGCGACGGGCGCGGGCGCCGTGGTGATGGATCCGTCGGGCACGTCGAGGTCCAGGATCCGGTAGCTCGGAAACATGGACGGACGGGCCAGATTGACGAGGACTTCCAGGACCGCCAGCGACGAATTCTCGCTGCAGTAGACCGCGGGCATCCCCCTGGGATTCCACCGGCCCCCGTATCTGGCGGCGCCGTCGCCGCTCAACATCTCCCGCACGCTCCCGGCGTGCGCGGACCTGGCGATGCGCCACACCTTCACGTGGGTATGCCGTGCTCCAGGCGGCCGATCAGGTCGATGACGTCCTCGGCGCCGGTGGCGGTGTCCGCACGTTCCAGCGGCGTCTCGCCGGCAAGCGCCGGATTCGGGTGTTTGAGCCACTCGAGCGCGTGCTCCCGGTTGCCGTCGAAGTACGACAGCGCCGTGTCGAACACTCTGGCCACCGTCGCTGCCCGGTCTCCCTCGTCCCGGCGCAGGACGCCGCGAAGCCTGCGGCGGACCAGGGTCTGGCGCGGAATGCCGACGACGCTCGCCAGTTCCGCTTCGGTCACGTCCAGGGTGTCCTTCAGGTGATCCAGAAAGCTGGCGGGGAGCCCGGCGCGGATCTCGGCCAGCGTGGGTGGGTGGACTACGGGTCCGGGTGTCGCTGCCATTTCCGTGACACCAGCTTGCTTCCGCTCAAATGAGACGTCGTAACATACCATACGGGCAATCGTGCGCCCGCCGCCGCAGTCTGGGCGGGCAGCCGTTTTGCCACGAGCGGGCAGTCGAAGGACGGGAGGAAGGACGTGGCGCGAGGCACGATGGAACAGGCGATCGAGAAGTTGCTCCTGTCGATCGACCGGCCCGGCGATTTCTGCGCGCACGGCCGGTTGCTGGCGCCCATGCCGCGGCTGGACGTGAAGGGTGCGGGCGCCCTGTCGTTTCCGGTGCCGGAAGCGCAGGTCCAGGCCCTGATCGCGGTCGCCGAGCGGGCACCGTACGGCAAGGGGCCGGCCACGGTGGTCGACCGGAGAGTGCGCGACTGCCTGCAGATAGACGCCGCGCGGATTCGTCTGGCGGGCGCGGGATGGCGCGACACGTTCGGCCGGGTTCTGGTCGCGGCGGCGGACGGCCTCGGCTGCCCCGCGGACCGGTTGGACGCCCAACTCTACAAGCTCCTGATCTACGAGCCGGGCGGCTTCTTCGCCCCCCACCGCGATACGGAGAAGGCGGACGGCATGATCGCCACGCTGTCGATAGCGCTGCCCGTCGCGGGCGCCGGAGGCGAGATCGTCGTCCGTCACCGCGGGCGCGAGCGCACCATCGACATGACCGCCGCCGAGCCGTCCGAGCTGGCCTTCGCTGCCTTCTACGCCGACTGCGAACACGAGGTCCGGCCGGTCACCGAGGGGTATCGCCTGTCGCTCGTGTTCAATCTGTGCCTGCGCGCCGGCGACACCGATACGCCCCGCACGGCACCCGATTACGACCAGCAGGTCGACCGGCTCGCCAGGCGGCTGGCCGTGTGGCGACAGGGTGCGGTCGAGAAGCTCGCCTGGGTGCTGGAACACGAATACAGCGAGGCGGGTCTGTCGTTCGACGCGCTGAAGAACCGGGACGCCGCGCTGGCGCGCCTTCTGGCGGAGGCCGCCGCGCGGGCCGACTGCGCGCTGTACGCGGCCATTCTGCATCTCGAAGAGTGGGGGGCCGCTTCGTACTCGGGCTGGGACTGGGATCAACCGGACGATGACATGGAGATGGAGGAGGTCGAAGACTACCGCCAGTGGCTGGACGGCTGGGTCGGCCCTGACGGCGATCGGCCGCCGTTCGGCGAGATCGACCTGCTGCCCGAAGAGCGGTTGCCGCACGACGCGCTCGACGATGCCGAGCCGGACGAACAGCACGTCGAGGAAGCGACCGGCAACGCGGGCGCGACCATCGAGCGCACCTACCGCCGCGCCGCGCTGGTACTGTGGCCGGCCGCGAGGACACTTGCCATCGTGGCGGCCGGCGGCATCGATGCCGCCGTCGCCTGGGTGGAAGAAGAATTCGACCGCGGCGGAGGCGACCCGGACGAGCGCATCCGGACGCTCACGGCGCAACTGATCGACATCTGGCCGGCCGGCCGCAACGTCGATGAGCGTGATGCGCCGGGCCGCGAGCACATGCTGCGGCTGCTGCTCGAGACCCGGGACGAAGAGGGGGCGGCGCGGTTCCTGCGGGACGTGATCCCGGCCCGCTACGACGGGAGCGAGAACGACGCCCTGGCCGCCGTGCTGGGCATGCTGGGACCGCCCGGCGCGGCGTACTTCCTGCTCGACCTGATTGACGCGCACCTCCGCCGGCGGCCCGCGGCCATGCTCGGCCTGCTGTGGCGCCTCGACGAGGCGCACCGCGAGGCTGCCGACCCGGACTGGGACGTCGTGCTGCGGGAAGCGGTGCGCGCAGTCCTCGAGGTGCTGCCCGCCGCGCTGCCGCCGGAACCCGACGGCCGCCTCCCGCGGCCTGCCTCCCGGCGTCCGACGCGGTTCAGCGAGACGGCCCTCTACCACCTGTTCGCTTTGGCCCGGCGGCTGGGGTTGGCGGACGCCGCCGCCGCGGCGGCCGGCGCCGTGGCCGCCGAGCCGCGGATGGTCTCGCCGTACCGCGCGCTGCCGGCGGTGCTGGCGAAGCTGCATGCCGAGGAGGAGGGGGACGCAGGCAGCGTTGCCTTCACGCGGCTGTGGCGGCACGCGGCCGACGCCCTGCTGGCGCGCAGCGCGGAGCCGCCCACGCCGCCGGGCGACTGGACCATCGCCGCCAACACCGGCTGCCGCTGCGAGCACTGCGACCGGCTGCGGGACTTCTGCAAGGACCCAGTGGCTCGCACGGCGCGCTTCCCGTTGCGCGAGGACCTGCGCGCGCACCTGCATCAGATCATCGACAATCAGAAGCTCGATATCGAGCATGTGACCGAGCGTCGCGGCCGGCCGTTCACGCTCGTGTGCACCAAGACCCGCGCGAGCCACAAGCGGCGGCTGGCCGAGTACAGGAAGGATGTCTCGTGCATGCAGGGGCTGATCGAGGCCGCGCCCGGCGGCGGGCAGGCCGCGGACTGCGCGCCGAATCTCGCCGCGTTGGGCGCGGCGGTGGCCGCTTCCGAGACCGCGTGAGCCGGCGGCCCGCGTTCCCGTAATCCGGCCGTCGACGCGGCGGAATTACACTTGCGGGCGGACATGCTTCAGCTCGAGCACATCGACGCCATCGAACGGCGCCTCTGGAGCGCCGCCGACCAGAAGGCGCACGACGACGGCGAGAATCGCTCGGATGACGACGCGAACCAAGTTGCGAACGAGTGACACGGACGACCGGAGCTCCCGGGGCCGGCAGCGGGAGGGCGCGTCCTTCCCGGTCGGGCCGCCGCGCGCCCGGCTGCCGGCGGACTACACGGCCGCCTTCGCGGAGATCAAGGAGCGCATTCGCAAGGAACGCCTGCGCGTGGTGTTGGCGGCCAATGCGGCGCTCGTGCTGCTGCACTGGGACATAGGGCGAGCGATTCTCGACCGGCAGGGGCGGGAAGGTTGGGGCGCCAGGGTAATCGATCGTCTTTCCGACGATCTCCGAGAGGCCTTCCCTGACATGCGGGGGCTGTCGCCGCGCAACCTGCGGTACATGCGCGCGTTTGCCGCCGCCTGGCCGGACCGCCGAATTGTGCAACGCACCGTTGCAGAAATTCCCTGGCGCAGCAACGTGACCCTGCTCGACAAGGTCACGGATGCCCGCACCCGCCTATGGTACGCCCGAAAGGCACGCGAAGAAGGCTGGAGCCGCGACGTATTGGCAGTGCAGATCGAGTCACGGCTGCACGAGCCAACCGGCAAGGCGATCACCAACTTTCCGGCGACCCTGCCGCCCGAAGACTCCGACCTGGCGACCCAGGTGTTCAAGGACCCCTATCTGTTCGACTTCCTGGGCGTTGCCGTCTCCCGGACCGAGCGAGAGATCGAGCAGGCTCTCGTAGACCACGTGCAGCGCTTCCTGCTGGAGCTGGGTGCCGGCTTCGCATTCGTCGGCCGGCAGGTTCTGCTGGAGGTCGGCGATCAGGATTTCTACGCCGATCTGCTCTTCTACCACCTGAAGCTCCGCCGCTACGTGGTCGTCGAGCTCAAGGCCGTGCCGTTCAGTCCCGCCTTCGTCGGGCAGATGAACCTGTACCTCTCCGCGGTCGACGACCTGCTGCGCCATGTCGACGACAAGCCGACCATTGGACTGCTGCTCTGCAAGAGCAAGGATCGGCTGGTGGTGGAGTACGCCTTGCGCGGCTTCGACAAGCCGATGGGTGTCGCCGAATGGGAGACCCGCCTGGTCGAATCGCTGCCGGACGAGTTGAAGGGCAGTCTGCCGAGCGTCGCCGAGATCGAGAAGGAGTTGAACGGGTCCGGGGATGCGAATGCCTGAACACGGAGTCGTTCGCGTTGGCCCCGTTGGGGCGCTTTATTTAGCTATGCTTAGCTAGAAAGTCGAGGGATGCCAATGACGGTCAACATGCATGAGGCGAAGTCGCAGCTCTCGCGGCTCGGGAAGGCGGCGTGGGAGGGTGAGGAAGTGGTGATTGCCAGGGCCGGCGAGCCGTATCTCCGGCTCGTTCCGTACCGCGAGCACAAGCCCAGACGCCGGCTCGGCGCCATGAAGGGGCAGATCCGGATCGCTCCGGACTTCGACGAGACGCCGCCGGAGGTCATCGACTCGTTCCGGAAGTCGGAGATCTTCCCGGGCAAGGAAGAATGACGAACGATGGCGCGCCTGCTGCTGGATACCCACGTGCTTCTGTGGTCGCTCGACGATTCACCGCTGTTGAGCCGTCGGCTCCGCGAGGTGTTGGAGGATCCTGAGAACGACGTGTTCGTCAGCGCGGCCAGCGGCTGGGAGATCGCCATCAAGCGCGCCCTGGGGAAACTGCAGGCGCCGCACGATCTGGAAGCCGGCATCAGGGAACAGGGCTTTACACTGCTGGTCATCACGTTCCAGCACGCGGAGCAGGCCGGCGCCCTGCCGTCGCATCATGGGGACCCGTTCGACCGCATGCTGATCGCGCAGGCCCAGATTGAAGGACTCGTCCTCGTCACCCGCGACGCCCGGATTCCGCTCTACGGCATTCGGACGATGGCGGCGTAGAACGCCGGCGATGACTCCCTCTCCCTACACCGAGGACACCTGGAGTCGAAGGGATCGGGGCCGGAGTCAACGCAGAGCAATGAGCGAAGGGCCGCCGCCGTACCGGATCACACCGGCCATACTCTCCCGGGTCGCGGAGATCGCCGAAGGGGTCGGGCGCGCGGAGGCGGCCGGCCTCTCGCAGGACCTGCGTCTGCGGCGTATCAACCGCATCCGAACCATCCAGGGGTCGCTGGCCATCGAGGGCAACATCCTCAGCGAGGAGCAGGTCGCGACGATTCTCGACGGCAAGCCGGTCGTCGCTCCGTTGCGGGATGTTCAGGAGGCCCGGAACGCCATCCGCGCCTACGATCGATACGAACAGTGGAACCCCGCCAGCGAGGCCGATCTGCTGAACGCCCACGAGATCCTGATGGCCGCGCTGCTGGAAGCGCCGGGCCGCTATCGCCGCGGCGGCGTGGCCGTCATGGGGCAGGGCCGGGTCCAGCACGTCGGCCCGCCCGCCGGGCAGGTGCCGCGGCTCGTGGCCGACCTGCTGTCGTGGCTCGGCGACACCGGGGACCATCCGCTCGTGACAAGCTCGGTCTTCCACTACGAGTTCGAGTTCATTCATCCGTTCGAGGACGGGAACGGACGCCTGGGCCGGCTCTGGCAGTCGCTGATCCTCACCCGCTGGAAGCCCCTGTTCGCGCACGTGCCCGTCGAGAGCCTCGTCCGAACCCGCCAGGGCGAGTACTACGAGGCCATTCGTCGGAGCTCGGCGGACGGCGAGAGCACGGTTTTCGTTGCCTTCATGCTGGAGACGATTCTTGCCGCCGTCCGGACCCCCCAGGAAGACCCCCAGGTGACCCCCCAAGTAAGGCGCCTGTTGTCCGTGCTGGACGGCGAGACGTCGCTGCGGGACATCCTGCGCGCGCTCGGACTCAGCGACCGCAAGTCGTTGCGGCAACGCTACCTGTTGCCCGCTTTGCAGGGCGGATACGTGGAGATGACCCGCCCCGACGCGCCCAGCGCCAGGAATCAGAAGTACCGCCTCACGCCGCTGGGGCGGCGCGTGCGGCAGGTCGCTTCTACAGCGGCTCCACCGTCACGTCGCTGATCGCCACGTGCGACAGCAGCCGCATGCTGCTGGCCACGTAGTCGGGCGTCAGCGTGTCGACCGGCACCTTCCCCCCGTCGACGGCGAAGTTGTCCTGGTCGGAGAAGAGCACGCCGCCGACCCGCTCGAACGACACCGCCCGGCGGAAGCGGAGCCCGTTGTCGAAGTCGTAGCCGAACTGCTCGATGCGGCCGGTTTCCGGGTCGAACCAGAAGGTGTAGGCGTCGTCGGCGTCGTTGCTCGTGCCGGGCGTGAACGACACCCGCATGCGGTGCAGATCGCGGCCGTTCCAGCGGTCGAGCCCGCGGTCCTCGAAGTGGATGTCGCCCCCCTTCAGGGTGTAGGGCAGCAGGGGGAAGAAGACGCGGGCGTTGGCGAAGGCGGTGGCGCGCCGTTCGCCCTCGGCATCCAGCTCGACCTCCTCGCCGCCGCGCCACTCGGTGACGCCGTCGTTGTTCAGGCGCACGCGCCGCTCCGGCCGGTCGCCGCGGGCCGGGTCGGTCACGGTGAACTCGAACGCGCCCCCGTTGCGGGTCGCGTCTATGTCGAAGCTCCCCGACAGCGACGTGATGGTCATCGTCATTCTGGAGCTCTCGTAGAGATCGCCGCCGTGGTAGGCGATGGACTGCGCGACGATATCGGGCAGATCTGCGTCGGGTGCGGCGGTTCCCCCGCAGGCCGCCGAGACGGCGATGGCGGCGGCGAGCACTCCGGCGACGGCGTGGCGTGCGTGCATGGCGTCTTCCTTCGGTCTGACCGGTTCCGCGAGTCTCCTGACAGTGTAGCCCGTCACGTATCGGCCGCAGCTTCGCTTGCCGCCCAACCGGAGCTCGTCAGGCGTCAGCGCCCTCCTGCGGCGCAGCCCGGGGAGCGACCGGCGACGTGGCGCGCTGGTATCGCAGTTCGTGCAGCGAGACGCCCGCATGCTCCAGGAAGATCCGCGTCCCGCCGTCGGGACGAAAGCCCATCGAGTGGAAGAACCGCCTCGCATGCGCGTTGGACTCCAGCTCCCAGAGCTCGACGCTGGGCAGACCCTGTTGCCGGGCGTCCGCCAGCGACTGCTCGCACAGCAGACGGCCGATGCCTCGACGCCAATGCGAGGGTCGCACGAACAGCGCCCAGATCTCTCGGGTTGCGCTCCCGCCGCCGCCGGGCGTCGAACGCAGGGTGCAGAACGCCACGATCTGACCGTCGTCGCAGGCCACCAGGGTGGTGCTGACCCGGGGCCGCTCGAGGCATCGTCTCCACCCGGGAATGCGCGGCGCCACCTCCGGCGGGTCGAGGACGAGATGCGCGATCCGCTCGGGAATCAGAGGACGATAGGAAGCCTGCAGGCTCGCGTTGTGCACGGCCGCGATGGCCTCGGCGTCGTCGATGCCGGCGTTCCGGATTGTGACGCTCGCGGAACTGCCCATGTTCAGCGCCGCCGTCGGAGGCGCTCCCGCATCGCCTCCCGCCTCTCCTCCTGGAGCTCCTCGTACGCCTCGAGCTGCGCGTCCGTGAACACGTCGTCGAGTGCGTCCAGGGCGCGCTCCTGCACGGCATCGAGATCCCGGCGCAGCCGGCGGGCCTGGAAGAACCCGACTCGGCCGGCGGGTTCCGCGCCCTCCCGGAGGTCGATGCCGTATTCGCGGAGCACCTCGATCCGGGCCTCGAACGCGGCCTGGAGGATCGGTTCGACCTGCTCGGCCTGCGCATCGGTCAGGTCGAGCCGGGTGCGGGTGTCCTGGAGTTGTCGCCGAAACTGCTCGACCGGCTCCGCACGATTCGCCTGCAGTGAAGGCGCTGTTGGCTCCCTCTCTGCCCCGATTGCCGCAAGGCAGGCGATCACCGCGGCGATGGCGATCGCCGACCCGGTCCCGGTACTCATGCATGCCAGCGTACCACACGGTCCGGAGCGTTCGGTCTCGAATGCTCGTCGCCGCCACCGAGCCGGCTGCTTGCGCCAATCATCGATAATCACCGGATGCCCGATCGCGTACGCGTCTTCGCCCCGGCCACCGCCTCCAACCTCGGTCCTGGATTCGACGTCCTGGGCCTGGCCCTCGAAAGCCTCGGCGACCTGGTCGAGGCCGAGTTCCGCGACGAACCCGGGGTGGAGATTGTGGAGGTGACCGGCGCGGACTCGCTCAACACGAACCCGCGCGAGAACGTGGTCGGCATTGCCGCCGCCGCCGCGCTCGAGCGCCTGCCCGGCGCCGATCTCGGCGTCCGGCTCCGGCTGCACAAGCAGATGCCGCTCGGGAGTGGCCTGGGCAGCTCGGCCGCCAGCAGCGTGGGCGGCGCCGTCGCGGTGAACGCGCTCTTCGGAGGAACGCTCTCGACGGACGACCTCGTGGCCTGCGCCCTGCGCGGCGAGGCTGCGGCGTCCGGCACCGCGCACGCCGACAACGTCGCGCCCAGCGTGCTCGGCGGCATCGTCCTGATCCGCGCTTCCGACCCGCTGGACCTGATCCGGTTGCCGGTGCCCGACGCCCTGCGCGTCGTGCTGGTCCATCCTCACGCGCAGGTGCTCACCGCCGAGGCGCGGCGGCTCGTGGCCGAGCGGCGATTCACCATCGGCCAAGCGGTGGCCAACCTGGGCAACGTTGCGGCCCTGGTCACCGCGCTCCACAGCGGGGACCTCGCGCTGCTGGGTCGAAGCATCCAGGACGCGCTGGTGGAACCGATCCGCGCGCCGCTCGTGCCCGCGTTCGCCGAAGTGAAGCGGGCCGCACTCGACGTCGGCGCGCTGGGCTGCTCGATCTCCGGCTCCGGACCGAGCGTTCTGGCGTTCGCCGACTCGGATGCCTCAGCGGCAGCCGTGGCCGATGCGATGCAGGCGGCGTTCGCGGCTTCCGGTCTCGCGAGCGACCGGTACGTCGGGCCGGTCAACACCGCGGGTGCCGGGGAAATACGGGAGAGTCCCTCTCCAGCCGGTCGCCTTCGCGCCCTGGACCGCGCGCCGGGCAGCAACCACCCAACCGGGGAGAGCGACGAAATGCTCGCCGACATCGAGCGTGGCCGCGATCCGGGGTGATACTCGCACCGGCGTTCGTCGGTCGATGCGTGCCGCTGGTCAGGAAACCGCGTTGTCAGCCGCCGGTGACGGTTCGCCGCGCCGCGGCCGCTGCAGCGCCAGGAAGCACGCCGCCGACATCCCCGCCGCGCCGAACAGCATGCACATCACCATGATCTGGTAGCGCACCGCGATCAGGGGCGAGACGCCGGACAGGATCTGGCCGGTCATCATCCCCGGCAGCGAGACGAGGCCGACCGCGAACAGCGTGTTCACCTGCGGGATGAGGGCCGAGCGCATGGCGATGGGGCGCGCATCGAGGTAAGGCGCCCCCCGGGCGAGCTCCGCGTCGAGCCGCTCCGCCGAGAGGCTGACGGCGTTCATCGAGGCGGCGAAGACCATGCCCCCGAGCGGAATCAGAACCGTCGGGTCGTGCCACGGGTCGGCGGCCAGCACGCCCTGTGTGACGAGGACCAGGGTCGACACCCCGCTCGCGAAAATCGCGGCCAGCGCCTGCGGGTAGACGGCCTTGCGGCGGCGCGCCACCGGCCTGAGCGAGATCCAGCCCGCCGCGGTGAGCATCACCGTCAGCGTGCCGAGCACGACAGCCGGGTGTCCGGTGCCGAAGATGAACGTCAGCACGTAGCCGACGAGTGCAAGCTGCGCGACCATGCGCCCGACGCCGTAGAGCGCGGCGCCGGCGCCGGCCGACCAGCGCTGGAGGATGGCGAGCACCACCAGCGCCGGCAGCAGCGAGAGACTGAGGTTCGAGAGCGGGATTGCGTCGACGGAGGCGGTCATGTTGCGGTGGAGCATACCGCGGGGACCGGCTGCCCGCCGCCGGTCCCCGCGGGATACCGTCCCGCCGGCGTCCACCGCGCGCCCGACCGCCCGGATGGTGACCGAACCGGATGGGGCGCCGTCGCCGCGCGGCCAGCCCTGTTCCGGGCTGCCGGCCGGCGCTGGATCCTGCGAGGACCCGGCGGCGGCCGGCGAAGACGCCGCGCCCACCGCTATTCCGGGCTGGCGGCCGGCGCTGGATCCTGCGCGGGGGCAGGAGGCGGCGTGGACGGCGGCGGCGCGGCGGGAATCCCCGCCGCCTCGGGCATGATGAACCAGGCCGTCGCATAGGCGAACAGGCCCAGGACGACGAAGCCCGGGAAGATGGACAGCACGATCCACACCACCCGCACGGCCGTCACGTCGACCGCGAAGTACTCCGCGATGCCGCCGCAGACGCCGGCGACCGTGAGGTTGTCGGCCGAGCGCTGCAGCCGCCTGGCGCCGATGGTGATCGGCTCCGATCCCGGCTCGGCTTCCGGCACGATGATCCAGGCGACGATGTAGGCCAGCATGCCGAGCAGGATCGTGCCGGGAACGATGGACAGGATGATCCACGCCACACGGATGAACACCGGATCGGTGCCGAGATAGCGCGCGATGCCGCCGCAGACGCCGGCGAGCCGGCAATCGATCTGCGACCGGCGCAGCGGCTTGGGGAAGACGGTGGCCGACGCTCCCTGGCGCCGGCCGCAGAACATGCAGTACGACCCCTGGTCCGGTATGTCGCGGTGGCAGTGCTTGCAAGTCATGTCAGCCTCTCCTGCGGTTCCGATTCCCGGCCGCCCGTCGCCGCGCCGCGCCGCGCGACCCGCGTGGGTCGCCGCCGGCCGCGGTACATGCAGATACGCAGCAGCGGAACGCCGGTTCCCGCCCGGGGGCGTTCAATTCCCGGCGGGAGGGAAGACCGCGGCCTGCCAACCGGCAAGCAGATGGATGAGGGGCACCCGCCCCGCCAGCTCCAGCATCAGGAATCCCTCGCCGTCCGGCGCGGTGTCGTAGGCCGGCAGGTTCCCCGGCGGATCCCTCAGGTAGGCGCCGTCGAAGAGGTGCTCGGGCACGCCGAGCGGAGACCCGCCGTCGGCGAGGACCACGCGGAACAGTCCACGTCCCCGGCGGTAGAACAACGCACCGCCCGCCTTTGCCCAGACCGGTTCCGTGCCGCCGGCCGGCGTGACCCGGAGCGCTGTCCCGCCGGCCGACTCGTCGGTGGAACGGATGTAGACCTGGTCGCCCTCGTGGGGATCGGCGTCCGAGACGTAGGCGATCCAGCGGCCATCCGGCGAGAAGGCCGGCGCCCGCTCGTTGGCGTCCGTCACGAGCCACGGCGCCGCTTCTTCTTCCGGTCCTTCCCGCCAGGTCCGGATGTCGCGCCGGCCGTCGGCGTCCAGCTCGTGAAAGGCGAGTCGCCGGCCGTCGGGCGACCACGATCCCGGCGTGCGCCGGTCGCCGCCGAGCAGCGGGCCGAAGACATCGAGACGCTGTACCCGGAGGCGGAACAGTCGCTGGAGACCGGTGCGTGAGGACGCGAAGGTCAAGGAGCGGCCGTCGCGCGACCAGACGGGCGAGTGGTTGTCGCCGGCTTCCGCGGTGATCTGCCGCCGGCTCCCGGCTGCGAGGTCGAGCAGCCAGAGGTCGCGGCGCAGGAATGCGGTGACGATGCTGAGCGCCACCTGCCGGCCGTCCGGAGAAATCCTGGGTGTCTGATGCTGCGCGACCACCCCGTCGAGCGGCTCGGACCGCCCGCTCGGATCGACCCGGACCAGCCGATTGCCGCTCCCGCTCGACGGCGGCGGTGCGAACACCAGCGTGCCGTCGCGCGCCGCCGCGAACCGCGAGCGCCCGAGGCCGCGATGACCGACCGCGCTTCCCGCGGCGCCCCCGAGTACCGGTCGCGGCGAAGGCGGGCC
Source organism: Vicinamibacterales bacterium (assembly GCA_965204175.1). Classification (GTDB taxonomy): domain Bacteria; phylum Acidobacteriota; class Vicinamibacteria; order Vicinamibacterales; family UBA8438; genus WTFV01. The sequence goes on along the minus strand of OZ241978.1, from coordinate 5,973,672 downwards.
GCGCCGCTCGGCGCCGGCGTCGAGCTCGAGGCGGGCCGCGAAGACCTCACCGCGGCGCACGAAGACGACGGTGGAGGGCTCGACCATCCATCCGCCGCCGTCGGCAAGCAGCAGCGGGAGCGTCTCGCCGGTCTCGCGATCGAAGATGCCGAGTCGCGGGTCGCGGCCGCGCCGCCCGGTGGTGAACAGGATCCGGCGCTCGTCGACGACGTGCGGCCAGCCGTGTGCGGTCTCGTCGTTTTCCGTGTCGACCACCGTCAAGGCGACCGGCTCGCCGCCTGTCGCCGGCACCTGCCGGAGGCCGGAGATGCCCGGGCCGCCGAAAACGATCACGCCGTTGGCGTCCCAGGTCCCGCCGGCCGGTTCCCCGGTCACGCGGCAGACGGCGGTCGTTGGGTCCCGCTCGCCCTCGCCCGGCTCGCCGCTGTCGTCGTTCCCGCTCTCCTCGTCGATGGAAACCGTCCGCAGCCAGCCGTCGGCGAAGAACCCGACGGCCGAGCCGTCCGGCGCGAAGAAGGGCTGCGTCGCGCCTTCCGTGCCCGGTACGACCTGCGTCTCGAAACCTCGCAGCCGTCGCACGTACAGCCGGCTGCGACCGTCCGCGATGGCCGTGTAGGCGATGCGCCGCGCGTCGGGGGAGACCGCGATGTCCAGCAGCTCGCGGGCCGCCGGAATCGCGATCGAAAGGGCCTGCCGCCGGGGCGGTTCCGGCGGCGAAGCGGGCCGCAGCGAGGCCGCGAGGCCGCCGAGGACGGCGCCGGCCACGCCGGCCGACACCACGAGAGCGAGGACGACCCGGCGTGACATCGGTCCTCAGGGTTCCCGAGCGAGGTAGCGGGCGTGCGCCGTCTCCAGGTCTTCCGCGATCCGGCGTGCGAGCGTTCCCGGCGCCGTCACCCGCACACCCGGGCCGAAGCTCAGGATCCAGCTTCGCAGCGCCCCGTCGTTGCAGACGTGCAGCGTCACGGCGATCGATCCGTCCTCGCGCGATTCGATTGTCTGTGAAGGGTGCCAGACGCGTTCCTGGACGTAGGGAGCCAGCTCCGGCGCGAACTCCAGCTCCACCTGTTCCGGCGTTCCCTGGTGAATGCCGAGCGAATGCGGGAAGGCGGCGTCTCCGACGTCATCGAGCGGCTCGAAAGTCTCGTCCAGCGGGCTCAAGCGCCGTATCCGTTCGACCGCGAAGGTCCGCACCTGCTCGTATCGCGGCACGTAGGCGAACAGGTACAGCCCGCCCTCCGCGTATACCAAGCGGTACGGGTCGATCCGGTACGACTTCTCGCGCCGGCTCGATCGCGAGTGGTACTGCATTTCCAAACGCCGCTGGTGCAGCAGCGCCTCGATCAACCGGCCGATCGTGTCGCGCTGGCGCCGGTCGTCGAGCCGTCGGACGGGCGGGGCCTTGGCCTGGATCACGTCCGGCAGACGATCGAGGAACTGCCGCATGCGGGGGCCGAGCGCGGCCTCCAGCTTCGCGAATGCGCTCCGCAGGTCGTGGCCGAAGGGCGGGACGGCGAAGCACTCGACCAGGGTGCGGCTGAAGTACAGCGCCGACAGCTCCGCGAGCGTGAAGGCCGTATCGTCCAGGCGCTTGAACGGACGGGTGTCGAGCCTCCACCGCTTCGCCCCGTCGCCCGCCACGTCGTAGAGCGGGAAGCCCGCTTCCTGCAGGGCCTCGAGGTCGCGGCGAATCGTGCGGGTCGTCACCCCGGTCGTCTCGGCGAGCCCGCGGATGGTGGCGCCGCGCGAGACCTCGAGCTCGCGGAGGATGGTCCACTGGCGGATGACTTCGGCGTTGCGCGGCAACCATGCCCTCCCCGGCGTCGTATCAATCATAAGGCGACGAAAAACCGCCGGCGGGTGTGACCCGCCCTGTCACGCACCCGCGCTAAGCTCGGTTCGTCGGGAAGGACTCCGCGCCGTGCGGCGTTCGACCGATAAGCCTGTCGAGGCCTCCGCGCCGACGAGGCGCGGGTCCGACGGAGGGCAGGGACGGGTAGGGAAAGGGCACGACGATGGCGCAACAGCGGGAAGGGACGCCCACACAGCTCGACTTGACCTATGATGGCCCATGGCCGCTTGCGGTGGCGCCGGTGACGAAGCCGCGGCGGCGTCCCGCCCGGCTCTGCGTAGTCTGCGGGCGGGTACCGGCGCACCTGACGATCGAGCGCGAGCGGGGGCACGGGCCGGCACGACTGTGCTTGCGGTGCCACAACGCCGTGATGCGACAGCGGCGGATGGCGCGAGCCGGACTCGAGCCGGTGAAGCCGGGCCGTGTGCGCAGCGGCTTGATCGTGCCCCGGGCGAGTGGGCTCTCGGCCGAGGACTTGTCCCGGCGGTTGTCCCGGTCGCGCCGGCGCGCCCAGAAGGCCGCCCGCGTGGCGCTCGGAGCGGGTTGAGAGTACGGACCGGTGACAATCCTGAAGACACGCACATCGTGTGGAGGGGAATCGGGATGGTGAATCTGGACCTGTCGGCGGATGTCGATCAACGGAAGCATTCACGGGAATCAATCCCGCGGTCGGAGACGCTGTGCCGCCGTTGCGGCAAGCGCGAGGCGCTCGGTTCCCGCGACGCCCGGAACCGGCGGGCCAACCGGAAGCGGCACCACGATCTGTGCTCCCGGTGCCGCCGTGCGCTCCGCGACTCGACCCGAAACCCCGTGCTCTAGCGTGCTGACCGCTTGCCGCCGTCCCCGCACATCTCGATCCTGACGACCCCGGCGGCGGGCACCCGCATCGAAGCCGCCGCCGACGCGCTCCGGCGCGGCCTCCGCGGCGGTGAAGTGCTGCTCGTCGGTCAGACGCGGGAGGCGGCCGACGATCTCGCGCGCGAGACCGTCGCGGACGGCGGCGCGACGTTCGGGCTCCATCGCTTCAGCCTGCGGCAGCTCGTCTGGAACGTCGCGACGATCGATCTGGCCCGCCGCGGGCTCGCGCCCGCGAGCACGCTGGCATCGGAGGCAGTCGCCACACACGCCACTTTCGAGGAGCGCAGGAAGCGGCCCCTCGACTACCTGCAGCCGATCGCCGGATTCCGATCGTTCGGCCGTGCGCTGGCCGCGACGCTCCGCGAGTTGCGCCACGCGGACGTGGACGTGGAGCACGCGCGGCAACTCGGCCGGAGCGGTCCCGACGTGGCGCGCCTCGCGGATCGGTACGCGCGGCTCCTGGACGATGCCGGGCTCGTCGACGACGCAGCGCTGTGCCGTACGGCGGCACGGGTGGTTCGAAGCGGCTCCCGCGGCCCGGAGGGTGTTCCGCTCGACGGCGTCCTCGTCCTGCTGGACGTCGCCATCGCCGATGAGGCCACGCTGGATGTCGTCGGTGCGCTCGCCAGCCGAGCCGCCGAGACGCTGGCGACGGTGCCGGCCGGAGACGAGCGGACGTTGGCGGCGCTGCGCCGCCTGCCGCGGGCGGTGCAAGTCCCCGCGCACCCGGCGGACGCCCCCGCGCATCCGCTGGACCGCGTGCGCCGCTTTCTCTTCGACACTGAGGATCCGCCGCCGGCCGACGAAGCGGCGGTCTCGTCGGCGGTGACCTTCTTCTCCGCGCCCGGGGAGGGACGCGAGGCGGTGGAGATCGCCCGGTCGATCACCGCCGAAGCGGCGCGCGGGACACCGCTCGACCGCATGGCGGTGTTGCTCCGGTCGCCGGGCATCCATGCCGGCCTGATCGAGACGGCGCTCGAGCGCGCCAGCATCGGGGCATGGTTCGCCAGAGGCACGCGCGTTCCCGATCCCGCCGGCCGTGCGTTCCTGGCGCTGCTGGCGTGCGCGGCGGAACAGCTCTCGGCCCGGCGCTTCTCGGAGTATCTCTCCCTCGGTCAGTTGCCCCGGCTCGATCCCGGCGGCGGCCCCCCGGGCGACCGCGCCCGCTGGGTGGCGCCCGACAGCACGCCCGAGGTGGCGCCGGCTCCCGTGCAGGCGTCGCTGCTCGATCTGCTCGCCGGCGCCGACGGCGCGGACGGGTCGCGCGAAGCCGAACCCGTGGACGGCGACGACGAACCGGTGCTCTGCGGGACGCTTCGCGCGCCGGGTCGCTGGGAACGGCTGCTCGTCGAGTCGGCGGTGGTCGGCGGACGGGACCGCTGGGAACGGCGGCTTGATGGGCTGGGTCGGGAGATCGAGGTCAAGCTGGCGGCGTTGCGGGCGGAGGATCCGGAATCGCCGCGGGTGGCGGGGCTCGCACGAGACGCCGGCAACCTGAAGCATCTGCGGCGCTTCGCCCTGCCGGTCATCGACCGGCTGGCGGCGTTTCCCGCCGCTGCGCGGTGGGGCGAATGGCTCGATCGTCTGGAGGAGCTGGCGCCCATGGTGCTGGTCAGGCCCGACCGCGTGCTGGCCGTGCTGGGCGATCTGCGCCCGATGGCGCAGGTCGGTCCCGCACCGCTCGCCGATGTCCGCGACGTGCTGCACGAACGCCTGACCGAGCTGCGCGCCGACCCGCCGCCGTCCCGTTTCGGCCGCGTCTTCGTCGGCGGGCCCGATCAGGTGCGCGGCCGGCGCTTCGCCGTCGTGTTCGTTCCCGGTCTGGCGGAACGGGTGTTTCCCCGGAAGCAGCGTCCGGATCCCCTGTTGCTCGACGACCTGCGGGCCGCCCTCAACGCCTCGGCAGCGGACGAGCCGCGACTCGGACTGCTGGAACGGCACGATCTCAACGCGCAGGAGAAGCTGCTCCTGCGACTCGCGGTGGGCGCCGCGACCGAGCGCGTGCATTTCTCGTATCCGCGGTTGGAGGTCGGCAAGGCCCGGCCGCGCGTCCCTTCGTTCTATGCGCTCGACGTGGAACGGGCGCGCACCGGCCGCATCCCGGACTTCCGGGAGATGGCGTGGCGCGCGTCCCGGCAGGTGGAGGCGCGGCTGGCCTGGCCCGCGCCGTCCGACCCGGACCGCGCCATCGACGATGCCGAGTACGACCTCGCGGTGCTCGGGAAACTGCTCGAGCCGGGGCGCGAGACGACCGGGATCGCCGGTCGCGCGCGCTATCTGTTCACTCTCAATCCGGGGCTGCGGCGCACGCTGGCGGCGCGCTGGAAACGGTGGAAGCGCACGTGGTCCAGCCACGACGGGCTTTGCGAGATCGACGACGAGACGAAGTCGATGCTCGCGGCGCACCGGCTGACGGCCCGGCCGTACTCGCCGTCCGCGCTGCAGCATTTCGCCGCCTGTCCGTACAAGTTCCTGCTGGCCGCCGTGCACCGGCTGCGGCCGCGCGAGGAGGTCGAGCCTCCCATCGAGCGGCTCGATCCCCTGACGCGGGGCAGCCTGTTCCACGAGGTGCAAGCCGACCTGGTCAGGATGCTGGAACGGCTCGGCGAGCTGCCGGTGACGCGCGCGCGCATTCCCACCGCGGAGGCTGCCGTCGACGAGGTGCTCGATCGCGTCGCGGCCGAGTACGCGGAGCAGCTCGCACCTGCAATCGAAGGCGTCTGGCGCGACGAGATCGAGGGCATACGCGGTGACCTCAAGGGTTGGCTGCGGCACGTCGCGAACGAGGACGGCGAGTGGATTCCGATGCACGCGGAGCTTGGTTTCGGCCTGCCGCCGGGCGACGGGCGCGATCCCGAGAGCGTGCCGGACCCGGTCACGGTCGACGGCCGCTGGCTGCTGCGCGGGGTCGTGGACCTGATCGAAGCCAGGGCGGGACCGACGGCCCGCGGCGAGCTGCGCGTGACCGACCACAAGACCGGCCGGAATCGTACGCGGGAAGGCATGGTGGTCGGCGGCGGCGAGACGTTGCAGCCCGTGCTCTACGGGCTGGCCGTCGAGGAGGCCACGGGACGGCCGGTGCACCAGTCGCGGCTCTCGTTCTGCACGGCCGTGGGCCGCTACGAACAGCGGGCGGTGACGCTCGACGAGAGCGCACGCCGGCAAGGCGCCGAGGTGCTCGAGATCATCGACCGCGCGATCGAATGCGGCTCCCTGGTTCCCGCGCCGCGACAGGGCGCGTGCCGGTGGTGCGACTTCCAGGTCGTATGCGGACCGTGGGAGGAGCGGCGGACGGCCATCAAGGACCAGGCGCGATTGTCGGATCTGGCGGCGCTGCGGAGGCTGCCGTGACGGCGGGCCCCGGCGCCCCCACCCGCGGACCGCGAGACCGGCCCGCCGCGGCGGACTCGACGCCCGCGCGCCCCCTGGCCGACGCCGGCGCCCGGCAGCGGATCCGGGAGTCGCTCGGCGAGTCCATCGTCGTCGAGGCGGCGGCCGGCACCGGCAAGACGAGCGAGCTGGTGGCCCGCATCGTCGAGGTGCTGGCGCGCGGCGACGCCGCCGTCGACGGGATCCTCGCCGTCACGTTCACCGAGAAGGCCGCCGGCGAGCTGAAGCTCCGGCTGCGCGAAGGGCTCGAGCGCGCGCGGCAGGCCGCTGCCGAAGCGACCGCGGGCGAATCGGACGCGGAGACGCAAGACGGCGGTGCGGAGGCCGGCGGTCCGGAGGGCGCGGCGCGGGAAGCATCGCGGATGCGGCACCTCGACGAGGCCATCGCGCACCTGGAAGAGGCGCAGGTCAGCACGATTCACGGGTTCTGCGCGGACCTGCTGCGGGAACGCCCGGTCGAGGCGGGCGTCGATCCGCGCTTCGAGGTACTGGACGATCATGGAGCCCAGCGGATCTTTCGGCAGGCTTTCGAGGCCTGGTTGCACGGCGTGCTCGACGAGGGCCCGCCGCCGGGTGTGCGCCGGGCGCTGCGCCGCCGGCCGGCGTTCTTCCGTTTCGAGGACTCCCCGACCGCGGATGCCGGACCGACCGACCGGTTGCGCCGCGCCGCCTGGCAGTTGGCGGAGTGGCGCGACTTCACGCGGCCCTGGCGCCGCGAGCGCTTCCCGCGCGAGGCCGTCATCGACCAGGTGGTGGCCCATCTGAACGAGTTCGCGGAGCTGACCGACAAGGCCGCCGACCGCCGGCGTGACCGGCTCTTTCTGGCGACGCAGCCGGCCCGCGCCCTGGCGCAGACGATTCGGGCCACCGACGCCGTCCGGCCGCGCCGGCGCGACTACGACGGCATCGAGTCGCAACTCGTCGAGCTGGCGGCGAACCGGGACTTCACGAAACCGCGGCGCGGGGCCGGCACGCAGTACAGCGACGGCGTCACCCGCGCCCACGTCCTCGACCGGCACAAGAAGATCGTGGAGGTGCTGCAGCAGTTCGCGAAGGTGGCGGACGCCGACCTCGCGGCACACCTGCAGCAGGAGCTGCGCGATCCCATCGCCCGCTACGACCGGCTGAAGATCGAGGCGGGGCGCCTCGATTTCGTCGATCTCCTGTTGAAGGCGCGGGACCTGATCCGGGATCACGACGACGTGCGCCGGGACGCACAGCGGCGCTACGCGCGCATCTTCGTCGACGAGTTCCAGGATACCGATCCGTTGCAGGCCGAGATCCTGCTCCTGCTGGCGTCGGGCGATCCGCACGAGCGCGACTGGCGCGCCGTGACCCCGGGCGTGGGCAAGCTCTTTCTGGTCGGCGATCCCAAGCAGTCCATCTATCGCTTCCGCCGCGCGGACGTCGGGGTCTACCGCCGGGTGACGAAGCAGCTCGTCCGCCGCGGCGTGGCAAGCGTCGCGCTTTCCACCAGCTTCCGCTCGGTGCCCGCGATCCAGCGCCTGGTCAACCGTGCGTTCGCGCCGCTGATGGGGTCGACCGAGGAGGCGGACGGCGGGCGCGCGGAGCGCCGCGGCGACGGGTCGCGGCCCGGCTACGTGCCGTTGGCGCCGCATCGAGCGGACGCACCGTCGCAGCCGGCGGTGGTGGCGCTGCCGGCCCCGAGCCCGTACGGCTTTCGCGGCGCCGTGACCGGAAGAGCGATAGACGCGTCGCTTCCCGACGCGGTCGGCGCGTTCGTCCACTGGCTGGTGCGCGAGAGCGGCTGGACGGTGACCGAGCCGCGGACCGGGCCGGCGGCCGACGCCGCGGGCACACGGCGCGTCCCGGTCGATGCACGCCATGTGGCCGTGCTGTTCCGGCGCTTCGACAGTTGGGGCGCCGACGTGACGCGCCCCTATGTCGAGGCGCTCGAAGCGCGCGGCATCGCCCACCTGCTGGTCGGCGGCCGGTCGTTCCACGATCGCGAAGAGGTGGTCGTGCTGCGGGCGGCGCTGGCCGCCATCGAGTGGCCGGACGACGAGCTGTCCGTCTTCGCGACGCTCCGCGGGCCGCTGTTCGCCGTCGACGACGAAACGCTCTTCGCCTACCGGCAACGCTTCGGGCGCCTGCACGCGTTCCGCATTCCGCAGGAGGTTGCCGCCGGCGAGGCGGACGGCTACGAGCGGTTCCTGCCGATCACGGACGCGCTGGAGCTGCTGTCCCTGCTTCACCGGCGGCGCAACGACGTGTCGATCGCCCGCACCGTCGGGCAACTGCTGGAGGAGACGAGGGCGCACGCCGCCTTCGTGATGCAGCGGGCCGGCGAGCAGGTGCTGGCCAACGTGCTGCATCTCGGCGAGATGGCGCGCGCCTACGAAGCCGGCGGCGGTCTGTCCTTCCGCGGGTTCATCGAGCATCTGCGCGACGAGGCGACGGAACGGCAGGCGGGTGAGGCGCCGATTCTCGAAGAGGGCAGCGACGGCGTACGGATAATGACCGTGCACGGGGCGAAGGGGCTCGAGTTCCCGGTGGTCGTGCTCGGGGATCCCACCGCCAGACTCTACCGGTCGACGGCGGGCCGCTTCATCGACTCGCCGAGCGGCCTGTGCGCCCTGCGGCTTGCCGGCTGGTCGCCGCTCGACCTGCTCGACCACGAGCAGGAAGAGGTCGATCGCGACCGCGAGGAGGGAATTCGGCTCGCCTACGTGGCGGCGACCCGCGCGCGCGACCTGCTGGTGGTGCCGGCGGTGGGCGACGCACCGCGGGTGGACGACTGGATCGATTCGGGCACAGAGCCCGGCGGCGGCGCCCGCCATCCGCTTCGAGGCGCCTGGGCCAGTCCCCTGTACTCGGCGATCTACCCGCCGATCCGGAGCCGGCGGCATCCGCGTGCGGCACCCGGGTGCCCCCGGTTCGGCCGCGACACCGTGCTGGATCGGTCCGACGGCAACCCGGCGGGCGAAGAGACGGTGGCGCCCGGCCTGCATCGCTTCCGGGAGCGGGCGGAAGACGCCGCCGTCGACGGGGCCGGCAGGGTTGCGGGCGATGCGGGCGACGCCGGCGCCGCGGCCGGCAACGTAGTGCCTTTCCGTCTCCCCTCGGCCGCCGACACGGAGTCGGCAGCGGGTTATCCGGTGGTGTGGTGGGACCCGCATCAGCTCCGGTTGGGCGCGGGGGCGCCGATCGGGATCCGCCGGCAGGAAATGCTGTCGAAGGACGCGCCGGACGAGGTGGTGGAAGAAGACCTCGAACGCTATCGCGCATGGCGCCGGCGCAGTGAAGCCTCCATCGAGCGCGCTGCCCGTCCCAGCCTCGTGCTGGAGAAGGCGACCGGGCGGGCGCGAAAGGAGGCTGGAGCGGGGGACGAAGCGGAACGGAATGCCGGCGGCGAGCCGGCGCGCGACCGAGGCCCCGACACGGATCGGCGCGCGGTCACGGTGGTCGAGCTCGAGCGCGCCGCGGAGCGACCCGCCGGCAAGCGCTTCGGGACGCTGGTCCACGCGGTCCTGGCGACCGTGCCTCTCGAGGCGCCGGATGGCTGGCCGGAGGCCGCGCGCGAGATCGCGGAGTTGCACGGCAAGGTGTTCGGGGCGACCGATGCGGAGATCGCCGCGGCGGCGGGCGCGGTGGTGCGGGTGCTGTCGCATCCGCTCCTAGCGCGCGCCCGGGCGGCGGCGGAGCGCGGCGACTGCCGTCGCGAGGCGCCCGTGAGCATGCGCGCGGACGACGGCGTGCTGATCGAAGGCGTGGTGGACGTGGCCTTTCGGGAGGAAGGCGCCTGGACCGTCATCGATTACAAGACGGATCGAGACATGGAGGAGGCGGACGGCGCCGTCGAGGTCTACCGCCGTCAGGTCGCGCTCTACGCGGAGATGATTGCCCGCGCCACCGGGGAGCCGGCCCGCGCCGTGCTGATGTGGGTGTAGCGGGAACCCGCGCAACGCCCGCGAGCAGCGGGACGCTCGCCTGGCAAGGTGCGCCGAGCAGGTCCCTGGAACGCCGCGGCCGGACTCCCCGGCCGGCGTTGCGACCGATCGCCGGGGCGTATGGCAGAATGGGTGCCGGAGGAAGCCGGTGAGTCCGAGTTCAAGGAAACGCACGACGCATGGCCGGTCGAGCAGGTCTCGCGGTACAGCGGTCGATGCAGCGGCCGGTCCGATCCGCGGACGGGCTCTCGGTTCGCTCGTCGCCCTGCTCGGCGCGGTCGCACTGGCGATCGGCGGCTGGGTGCTGTTGCCCTCCGGGCCGGCCGAGACGACGGCCGCGCAACCGCCCGCCGTGGCGCAGTCGCTCTCGGTCCGAGTCCATCGCGAGTTGCCGCACGATACCGGCGCCTACACCCAGGGGCTGCTCTGGTGGGAGGGCAAGCTCTACGAGAGCACGGGACAGTACGGGCGCTCCGACCTGCGCCGTCTGGATCCGGAGACCGGTGCGGTCGAGCAGGAGATCGACATCTCACCCGCGTACTTCGGCGAGGGGCTTGCGCGGGTCGACGATCGTCTGATCATGCTGACCTGGAAGGCGCAGCGGGCGTTCGTCTTCGGCCTCGAGCGCTTCGACGAACAGCGGACGTTCAGATACGAAGGCGAGGGCTGGGGCCTGTGCAACGACGGCAGCCGCCTCGTGATGAGCAACGGCTCGAACCGCCTGACGTTTCGTGACCTCCGGACCTTCGAGGCGCTCGGCGACGTCCCGGTCACCCTGCGCGGCTTCCCGCTCACGCAGATCAACGAGCTCGAATGCGTAGGCGACGCGGTCTACGCCAACGTCTACCAGACGGATTTCCTGGTCCGCATCGACCCGGAGACCGGCCGCGTGACGCACTACATCGATGCGTCGGGGCTGCTTACGCGGGAGGAAGCGCGCGGGGTCGACGTGCTCAACGGCATCGCGTTCGACCCCGGCGCCGAGACCTTCTACATCACCGGCAAGCTGTGGCCGAAGATGTTCGAGGTGACGTTCGAGTAGCAGCGCCGCTACCGCGGTACCGGCGCGCGGCCGCCACCACCGCTACTGCTGCCGCCGCTACTGCTGCCGCCGCTGCTACTGCCGCCGCTGCTACTGCCACCACCACCACCGCCGCGGCTGAAGCCACCGGAGGAGGTCACGCGGCCGCCGCTCCGTCCCGATGAGCCGCCCGCACGCCCCCCGGAGGAGGCGCTGGCGCCGCCACCGTCTCGCGGAACGGGCGCCCGCTGACTCACGCGCGTGTAGCCGACACCATTGACCGCGCGTGCGCCGCCGTCGTCGTCGGTGGCGCCGTTGACCACCCTGCCGGGGGCGCCCCAGCCGTTGTAGTAGTACGGGTTGTACCAGTAGGCGTTGCGCCACGTGTCGTAGCCGTACCAACCGAGGTACGAGTAGCCGAACGGCGCCCCGTACATGCCGCTGTACATGGGCGAGAGCGGAGAGAAGCCACCCCAGCCACCGCCCCCGCCGCCGCGTCCACTGCCTCTGCGGCGCTCGACCACGAAGCGATCCGGGTAGGCCAGCGCAACGAGCACGTCGATGACGCCGCCGTCGACGCCGGCGTCGTCCAGCTCGATGAGCGTCGCGCTGTCCAGGTCGAGCCGGGGCTGGGTCTCAGCGAGCAAGGCCTCGACCACCGCGGCCTCCGCCTTCGCCGCGGCTTCGCGCACGCTCGACACGTCGGGCGGGCCGGCGATCGCTTGCCTGGCATCGCGAATCTCGCCGGGCGTGGCCGGCAGCCGGACGTCATCGGACCGCTCGGCGTCGCGCGCCGGGTTGTAGCGGCGGATCTCCATGTGCCCGCGGTCGCCGACGGATACGCTCTGAATGTCCACCCACGTGGAGCGGTTGGCAAGCATGCTGATGCCGCTCATGCGACGCGGCTCGTCGGCCCCGCACCGGATCTCTCCGCGGGTGAAGAGGCGGCGGCCGTCGTCCGACCACGCACGCCGCTCCCAGCCCGTGCAGTCACCCTCGTTCAACGGGTGCCTTACCCCGTCGGCCACGAGCGTGCGTTCGACGAGCACTTCGCTGTCCGAGCGGGCCACCAGCCGCGCGCCGCGTCCGTCATCCGCCGGCGTGAGGCAGACGACGGTTCGGTCCGGAAACTCCGCGCCGTTCTCGGCCGCGGCCTGGTCCACCTGCTCTTCCCAGAGCTGCCAGCAGCCCATCCAGGGAACCCAGCGCGTGTCGGCCAGATCCGCGGAGGCGGCCGTCGCCGCCCGCGGCGGAGTTCCGTCCTGCGCCGCCGCCGGCAACGCCAGGGTCGCCAGCACGCCCAAGGTCACGTACAGAGCCCGCTTCATGGTTCGCATCGTTCCATCCCTCCGCTGCATTCGCCGACGGCTCGGCTTCATGCCCGGCACCTCGTATCACTATGCTTCAGAACACGAACCGAACGCCAGCACTAATGCGCAGTCCACCCAGATCGAGCGGATCGAAACCGCCGAAATCGGCCCCGAGCTCGCCGCCGGCCTCGACATGGCGCACTTCCGCGTTGAGGAAAGCGTGCCGGGTCATGCGGATGTCCGCGCCGCCGAACAGATGGACCCCCGTGCCCCAGCCCTTCGACGTGAACGTATCCTCGAAGTAGCCGATCTCGTCCACGAACTCCCCGGCCTGCAGCAGGTTGTGCCGCACGAAGCCCACCCCCGCCCCGACGTAGGGCACGACGCGGCTCGGAATCCAGGCGTACTGCCCGATGGCCCTGCCCCGGGGCGCCAGCGCGAACGCCAACTCACCGCGGATGCCTGTCTGCGACAGCTCCGTGCGCTGCGTGTACGGCAGGCCGTCCCGGCCGATCCAGTTCCTGAGTTCCGATTCGTTGAATGACATCGCGTAGTCGACGCCCACGCGGACATCCAGTCGTGAGGTGATCCCGTACCCGAAGTCGAAGCTTATCCCCGGCGCGTTGAAGCTCAAGAGCCCGTGGTCGGGGTTGTCGTGGTCGTCGTCGGGGCTCCGCCGCACGAAGAGCTCCTCGTTCACGAAATCGTAGAATTCGCTGCCGGCACGCGCCCGATGCCAAAGTCCCCGGAGGCCGAACGACATGCGCGGACGGCCGAACAGGAAGTCGGGTTCGGGAGCGGGGGCATTCCGCTGGGCGGCCCTCGCGGCCGGAACCGGAAGCGACCGCGCCGGCAGTGCCGCGCGGCGGGCGCCGCCAGCTTCGCCGATCATGCCGCTCGGGTGCCGTGCAGGGAGCAATCCCCGCGAGATCTGCGCGTCGGCGGCCAGGCGCTCGGCGCGCGGCGGCCGGTCGGAGAAAGTGCCTTCCGGCGCTTTCGCGGCATCGGGGCCCGAGGCCCAAGCCGGGGTCGGCAAGACCAGCGCGAAGACCAGCAGTCCGTGGTGGAACGTCGCGTGACGGCGGGCGCGGCGCGGCGCCGGCGCCGCCGGGCGCGACGAAGGGTCCGTGCCGGGTCGGTGGTTGAAGAGCAGTCTGTTGTCGGCCATCGATTCCCGAATCTTCGCACAAACCGTGCCAACCCCGAACGGGGCTCGTTGCGGGACTTCGGACCGTCCCGCATGCAGCCGTGCCTGTCCGCCCAAGCGGACGCCGTCACATCGCGGGGACACAACAAGATCGTGGGCGCAGTGGATCGCTCCGGCCCGAGCACTTCCCCTGCCGGCTGCCCGAGCGCCTGTGCTATGCTGCGAAATCTGACCCGAAGGTTTCGGGCCGACTTTCACCTGGAGCAGCCGATGCGGTCGTCAGGCCTTGCGCGGATCGCTCTCGCGGCGTTGGTCCTTTCCGGCGTTGCACTCGCCGTCTACTTCGCGGCGCCTTCCGTTCCCGATCCGCCGCCGGTCGCCCCGCCGGGCGACGGGGTCATGGCCGAGCAACGCCAGCGCGGCCAGGAGGACTTCGATCCGCGCGAGATGCTGCGCCGGCGGCGGCGGGGCACGGGCACGCTCCAGCAGCCGGGCGGCCCGCACGAGTTCTACTTCACCCGCGCCATCTACAGCAGCGGCTGGGGCTGGTCGCGGTGGGCGACGGACTATCCCAAGGCGGACCGGCAGTTCATGACGGTCGTCAACCGCCTGATCGACGTCGACGGGTCCCCGTACGAGAACGCGGTCCGCCTCGACGATCCGCGGATCCGGGACTTCCCGTTCCTCTACGCCCTCGAGGTCGGCGACATCTCGCTGAGCCAGGCGGAGATCGATGGGCTGCGCAACTACCTGCTCGCCGGCGGCTTCCTGGTGATCGACGATTTCTGGGGCTCGTGGGAGTGGGCGGCCTTCGAGCAGCAGATCCGGCAGGTGTTCCCGGAGTACCCCATCGTCGAGGTGCCCATCGAGCACCCGGTGTTCAACGCGGTGTACCGGATCGACGAGATCATGCAGGTGCCGGCCATCGGCAACTTCTGGGGCGGCCGGACCTGGGAGCGGGACGGCTACGAGGCGCACGTGCGCGGCATCTTCGACGACAAGGGCCGCCTGATGGTGCTGATCAACTGGAACACCGACCTGGGCGACGCCTGGGAGTGGGCCGAGCGCCCGGAATACCCGCTGAAGTTCTCGACGTTCGCGGTGGAGATGGGTATCAACTTCATCGTGTACGCGATGAGCCACTGAGGCTGCGCCCGCGAATCCACCGCGACATCCGTCCTGACTACCGCAACATCCGTTTTGAGGCGGCGCCGTCCGTTTTGAGGCGGCGCCGTCCGTCTTGAGGCCGCCGCCGAACGGTGGCCGCTGGTAGCCGGCGGACACTGCGCACAGCGGCGGCTGGCGGAAACCGGTCTGACGAAGGCGGGCTCCAGGAAGACGGTTGCCCCATCGAGCGGCCGTGCGTGATAGGCTCGCCGGAGTGCCGCGTGCCCGTGCGCACCGGCGAACGGTGGTGAGCAACCGAGATGGCCGACTTCCTGTTCGAGTTGTTCTTCAAGTACCGCCCGCTGATCTTCGAGCAGGGCGACTTCGCGTTCCGCGCTCCCTGGACCGGCGGGCTCGCGGCGGCGGCGGCGGTCGCGGCCGGCGTCGTGACGTGGCGCTCCTACGCGCAAGTCCGCGGCAGCAGCAGGCCGGCTGACCGGATGGTGCTCGCGGTCGTGCGCCTTGCGGCGTTCGCCGTGCTCGCCTTCTGCCTGATGCGGCCGGTCCTGGTGCTGTCTTCCGTCGTCCCGCAGCAGAACTTCCTGGGGGTGCTGATCGACGATTCCCGCAGCATGCGGATCGCCGATCGCGACGAGACGCCGCGGCTGCAGTTCGTGCAGGACGAGCTCGCCACGCCGGAGGGCGACCTGCGCGGCGCGCTGAACGAGCGCTTCGCGCTGCGCTTCTTCAGCTTCTCGTCCGAGACGGACCGGCTCGACGTGGTCGACGAGCTCGAGTTCGACGGCACCCGGACGCACCTGGGGCAGGCGCTCGCCCGCGCCCACGACGAGCTCTCCGACGTGCCGCTGTCCGGTCTCGTGGTCGTGAGCGACGGCGCGGACAACGCCGGTGAAGAGCTCGAAGAGGCGCTGCTGCCGATTCAGGCCGCCGGCGTGCCGATCTTCTCGGTCGGGCTCGGCCGCGAGTCGTACGAGCGCGACATCGAGCTCGGCCGGGTGGAGACCCCGCGCCGCGTGCTGCGCGGCAGCTCGCTCGTCACCGACGTCGTGGTGACCCACCGCGGGTACGCCGGCCGGCCGGTCACGATCCAGGTCGAGGACGAGGGGCGCATCGTCGGGTCCGAGAACGTCACGCTGCTCGGCGACGGTCAGTTGCAGACCGTCCGGCTGCGCTTCACCGCGGGCGAGGCCGGCCCGCGCCTCTTCACTTTCCGGGTCTCGCCGCAGCAGGGCGAGATGGTGACGCAGAACAACGTCCGCGAGTCGTTGATCGCGGTCGACGATCGGCGCGACAAGGTCCTCTACTTCGAGGGCGAGCCGCGTTTCGAGGTCAAGTTCCTCCGCCGCGCGGTCGAGGACGACGAGAACCTGCAGGTCGCCATCCTGCAGCGGACCGCCGAGAACAAGTTCATGCGGTTCAACGTCGACGGGCCGGACGATCTGGCCGGCGGCTTCCCGCGCACCCGCGCCGAGCTGTTCCAGTACCGCGGCCTCATCCTCGGCAGCATCGAGGCGAACCACTTCACGCCCGATCAGCTCCGCATGATCTCGGACTTCGTCAACCACCGCGGCGGCGGACTGCTGATGCTCGGCAGCCGGCGGTCGTTCGCCGAGGGCGGCTACGCGGGAACGCCGGTCGCCGACGTGCTGCCGGTCGTGGTCGGCGAGCCGCGCGGGGATGGTCAGGACTCCTTCTTCGTCGAGGCGGCGGTGGAGACCACCCGCGCCGGGGCCACGCATGCCTCGACGCAGATCGCCGACACCGAAGAGCTGTCGGCCGCCCGCTGGCGGGAGCTGCCGCCGATCACCATCGTCAATCCGGTCACGGAGGTGAAGCCGGGCGCGACGACGCTGCTGACGGCGGCGGACAGCGATCTGGTGGTGCTGGCCTTCCAGCGCTACGGCGCGGGCAAGTCGATGGCGTTCCCGGTGCAGGACTCGTGGACGTGGCAGATGCACGCCGAGATCGCGGTCGACGACATGACCCACGAGACCTACTGGCGGCGGCTGCTGCGCTGGCTGATCGACGGCGTGCCGGACCAGGTGGTCACCGAGCTCCCGCAGGACCGCGTGCAGCCGGGCGAGCCGGCGACCATCCTGGCGTCGGTGGGCGACGCGAACTTCGAGGAGCTCAACAACAGCCTGGTGATGGCGTCGGTGACCCATCCCAACGGCGAGTTCACCGACCTGCCGATGGAGTGGACGGCGCAGCGGGACGGCGAGTACCGTGCCAATTTCACCCCGTCGACCGAAGGGTTCTACGAGGTGCGCGTGGAGGCGCTGGCGGGCGACGATCTGCTCGGGGAGGACGTCACCTACCTGCAGGTGGCGCCGAGCGATGCGGAGTTCCACGACTCGACGATGCGCGCCCCGCTGCTGGAACGACTGGCCGAGGAGACCGGCGGCCGTTTCTACACCGCGGAGACGGCGGAGTCCCTGGCGGACGATATCCAGTACGTCGGCGGCGGCGTGACGGTGGTCGAGGAGCACGATCTCTGGGACATGCCGATGCTGTTGCTGCTGCTCGCGAGCCTGGTGCTCGGCGAGTGGAGCTTCCGCCGGTTCCGGGGGCTGGCATGACAGCCCGTGACGGACTGTCGAGGGGACTGTTTCTGGCGGCGGCGCTGGCGGTGGCGGTCCCGGCGCACGCGCAGCAGACCCACCTGCTGGTCATCGTGGGACTCGGCGGCGACGACGTCTACACGGAGCAGTTCCACGCCTGGGCGACGACCCTGGTGACCGCGGCAACCGAGCGCTACGGCCTGCCCGCCGGGAACGTCACCTACCTGGGCGAGCGGACCGACATCGATCCGGAGCGGATTGCGGACCGCTCGACGATGGAGAACGTGACCGCCGCCATCGAGTCGCTCGCCGAGCGCGCCGGGCCGGCCGATCACGTGGCCATCGTCATCTTCGGGCACGGCAGCTTCACCGACCGCGCCCGCCTCAACCTGCCGCGCCGCGATCCGTCGGCCGAGGACTTCGCCCCGCTGCTCGACCGGCTCGGCCGCCGGCGGGTCACCTTCGTGAACACGGCCAGCGCGAGCGGCCCCTTCCTCGAGGCGCTCTCCGGCGAGGGGCGCGTGGTGATGACGGCTACCCGGAGCGGCCGCGAGTGGAACGCCACGCTCTTCGGGGGCTACTTCGTCGAGGCGTTCGCCGACGGCGAGGACGAGGCCGACCAGGATCGCAACGAGCGCGTCTCGATGCTGGAGGCGTTCGTCTACGCGCGGCAGCGCGTGGTGGCCGCCTTCGAGGCCGAGGGAACCCTGCTGACCGAGCACGCCCTGCTCGACGACAACGGGGACGGCGTGGGCACGGACGCGCCGGATCCGCTGTCCGGCGACGGCATGGTGGCCCGGACCGCGTTCCTTGCCGCCGGCGAGGACCTTGCGACCGCCCGGATGGCTTTCCCCGACGATCCCGAGCTGCGGCCCCTGTACCTGGAGCGGGCCGAGATCGAGGCGCGGGTGGACGAGCTGCGGGTGTTGCGCGGCGGGGGCGGACAGGAGTACGAGGCGGAGCTCGAGCGGCTGCTCATCGAGCTGGCGCTGAAGAGCCGCCAGATCCGGCAGTTGGAGGCGGCCAGGGGAGCGCCGGAGCCGCAATGAACCTCTACGTCTCCAGGTTGCAGCGCCGCAACCGGAAGTCGGGGTGTGTCCTGCAGAACGGCCGTTGGTCACGCCTCGGCTTGGCCGGCCTGGCCGCGTGCGCCGTGGCGCTGGCGCTGCTGGCCGCGACCGCAGCCACGGCCGGGGCCGACGTCCTGCCGGGCAACGTCGCCTACGACGGCCGGTTCACGTTCGTGCGCCTGCGCTACGACATGAACTGGGGCCTGCGAAGCGGCCTGTTCCGCCGCGACATCAAGTGGGCGCACGACTACCCGCGCGCCGAGCGCAACTTCGGGCGGATCGTCGAGGAGATCAGCGCCCTCGACATCTACTTGGCACCGAACGGGGGCAACGTCCTTCCGCTCGACGATCCCGAGCTGACCCGCTTCCCGGTGGCCTACATGGCGGAGCCCGGTTTCTGGCAGCCGACCGAGGAGGAGATCGAGGGCCTGCGCGACTACCTGCTCAAGGGCGGCTTCGTCATCTTCGACGACTTCACCGGCTGGCACCTCGAGAACCTCACCGCCCAGATGGCGCGCGCGCTGCCCGGAGTCCGTCCGATCCAGCTCGACATCTCGCATCCGATCTTCCACTCGTTCTTCGACATCCAGACGCTGGAGATGGCGCCGATGTACGGGCCGCCCCCGACCTTCTGGGGCTTCTTCGAGGACAACGACCCGAACGGGCGGATGTACGGCATCGCGAACTACGAGAACGACATCGGGGAGTACTGGGAGTTCTCCGACACGGGTTGGTACGCCGTCGACGTGACCAACGAGGCGTACAAGTTCGGCGTCAACTACGTGATGTACGCGTTGACGCACTGAAGCACTGTGGTCGGTTGGATCAGGCCGGTTCGGTCTCGAACGCGACGATGTCGCGGGATTCGGTGCCGATCTCTACACCGATCAGGTGCACCGTGCGGCCCGGGGCGCGGTGCTTGTCGGCGTAGCGACGGGCCTTGAGTTGGGCCAGCGCCGCGCCGTCCGCCTGCGGGGCAGGCCTGCTCCGCGAACGCGCCGCCACCTTGAACTCGAACAGGTAGACGTCGTTCGCCAGCCGCACCGCCATGTCCAACCGGCCGCGGCTGGTGGCGTCCTCCACCGCCACGCCGTCGAGCGATGCCTGGAAGAAGGCATAGAACACGCTCGACCAGTAGCCCTCGTAGCGTGCGATCTCGTTCCGCCGATGCCAATCGTGCGGGATGCCGGCCAGCAGCCGCCGGAACAACGCCTCCACGCCTGCCCAGTCCGCCGCCGCCAGCAGCCGCCGCAACGCGGCGCCGTCCGCCGCCGGCCGGCGGTTCGGCGCCAGCGCGTCCAGCAGGCTCCGGTTCAGGCCCCGCCGCACCTCGCGGTTCGGATAGCCCAGCCGGTACTGCAGACAGCCGTCCGGATCCTCCTCCGCATCCACGATAGTGAGGTAGCCGGTCTGGAACAGCAGCGCCTCCGGGGCGATGGCGTCCACGTCGAAGGTCGACAGCAGCGTCTCGTCGGCGTAGACGCCTTCGAGGTCCGGAGCTGGGAAGCCGCGCCGGATGAGCGTATCGATCAGGAACCGCGGCGTCGCGGTTTCGAACCAGTGCGGTTTGAACGTGCGGCTGCGGAACAGCTTGAGCAGACCGAAGGGGTTGTAGACCTTCTCCTTTCCCAGCCAGCCGTAGCCGTTGTACCACCCGCGGATCCGCTCCCGGTCGAGGCCCGGCAGCTCCGGCGCGAATACCGTGTCCAGATCCACCTCGGTGTAGCCGCAGATTGCCGAATAGTCCGGCTCCAGGGTGAGGTCGATGAGGTTGTTCAGGTCGGAGAACAGGTTCACCTTGCTGAACTTGCTGACCCCGGTGATGAACGTCAGCTCGACGTGGGCGTCGCAATCCTTGAGCGTGCCGTACAGCCCGCGCAGGTCGTCTCGATTGGTCGTCGCCTGCTCCGGGTCGTCCAGGGCGTCCAGGATCGGCTTGTCGTACTCGTCCACGAGCACCACCACGCGCCTTCCCGCCCGCTCGTGCAGCGCCGCCAGCAGCCGGGCGAAACGGCCCGGCGCCGTGGCGTTCCCGGAAGCGGCTGCCCCTGACTCCCGTTCGGCGTCGGCCAACTGTTCCATCACACGGGCCGGCAGAAGACCGGGCCTGCTGAAGTTGCCTCCGGCGAAGCTCAGGCGCACCACCGGGTGGCGCCGCGCCCAGTCCCAGTCATCGTGAACGGCCAGGCCCTCGAACAGCTCCTCGCTGCCCTCGTACAGCTCCTTGAGCGTGTCCACGAACAGGCTCTTGCCGAACCGCCGCGGGCGCGAGAGGAAATAGTGCTTGCCGGCGTCGTCGGCCAACCGGCGGGCGTAGCCGGTCTTGTCGACGTAGTAGTAGCCCTCCTCGCGGATCTGCCGGAAGGTCTGGATGCCGATGGGGAGCCGGCGCCGATCCATGACGGGATTCTAGGACCTTGCGCCGCAGAACGCAGCGTAGCGGAGTTTCCGGGCCGTAAAGTCATGGAGCGGGGATGGACCGAAACGCCGCGTCGGCGAGGCGTTTCGGGGCGCTGGAGGCGTCGGGCCGCGCCGTGCGGGAACCGTCGACGCAGACGGGCCGGGCCGCGCTTTCCGGCGAACGGTGATTGACTACCGGGACGCTATCGACCAACATCAGGCAGCCGCGAGTTGGAGCCGGAAGGAAGGCGCCCCGGATCGGCGTCTTGCGGGCCCGGCGCCCCCGGTGCCGCATCAACGCCGCAGGCGTGGTAGCGTTGCACTGAACAGGCCCGGAATCACAGACGCGAGGAGACCTTCGTGGAGCCAGATACTTCGGCCACCGAGCCGACCGACGTGGTGGAATCGACCGGCGACGCAGCGGAAGCGGCCGAGACGGCGAGCTCGACAGACATGGCCCAGGCGTCCGGCGACGCGGTGGAAGCGACCGCGGACGTCGCGGGAGAGGAAACGGCAGCGGAGTCGGCCGGGTACGCGGCCGAGGCGGCGGAGTCGACCGGGGACGAAGCACCCGCCATAGTCGCAGCGGGGGCCATCGATCTCGAATCGCCCGACGACATCGCCCTGGCCGACAAGCTGAAGGCCGGGCGCGAGCAGATCCTCTCGGAGCTGCACAAGAAGATCATCGGGCAGGACGACATCATCGAGCAGGTGCTGCTGACCTTGTTCGTGGGCGGCAACAGCCTGATAGTGGGCGTTCCCGGGCTCGCGAAGACCCTGCTGATCCAGACGATGGCGCAGGTTCTCGACCTGAAGTTCGCCCGGATCCAGTTCACCCCCGACCTGATGCCGTCCGACATCACCGGCACGGACATCATCCAGGACGATCCCGAGACCGGCGGCCGGCGGATGGTGTTCGCGCCCGGTCCGGTGTTCACGAACATCCTGCTCGCGGACGAGATCAACCGAACGCCGCCGAAGACGCAGTCGGCGTTGCTCGAGGCGATGCAGGAGCACCGGGTGACCGTGCAGGGGCGCTCGTACACGCTCGAGGAACCCTTCTTCGTCTTCGCGACCCAGAACCCGATCGAGCTGGAGGGGACCTACCCGCTTCCGGAGGCGCAGCTCGACCGCTTCATGTTCCACATCGTCATCGAGCATCCCCCGGAGCACGAGGAGCTCGAGGTCGTGCGCACGACGACGATCACGAACAACCCCGACTTCCGCCACGCGGTGACCGGGGACGACCTGGTGGCGTTCCAGGAGCTGGTCCGCAAGGTGCCGGTGTCCGAGGCGGTGATGCGCTACACCCTCGAGCTGGTCCGGACGAGCCGGCGGAACGACAAGGACGGCGACGGTCCGGAATTCGTCAAGAAGTGGGTGCAGTACGGCGCCAGCGTGCGCGCGGCGCAGTACCTGATCCTCGGCAGCAAGGCGCGGGCGCTCACCCAGGGCCGCTACCACGTGAACTTCGACGACATCCGGGCGCTCGGACGGCCCGTGCTGCGGCACCGCGTGCTGCTCAACTTCCACGCGGAGTCGGAGGGCATCACGTCGGACCAGATCGTCGATCAGCTCCTGGAGGCGGTGCCGGTTCCGGCGTCGCAGATGTGACGTGTCCGCCGACCCACCCCCGTCAACGCCCGGCGCCCGGTTCGTCGATCCGAAGGTCCTCGGCCGGATCGGCAACCTGAAGCTGCTCGCGCGCAACGTCGTCGACGGGTTCATCAACGGCCTGCACAAGGCCCCCTATCTCGGGGTGTCCATCGACTTCGCGGAGCACCGCGGCTACATGCCGGGCGACGACATACGGTTCATCGACTGGCGCGTGTTCGCCCGCACGGACCGCTTCTACGTCAAGCAGTTCGAGGCCGACACGAACGCCAACTTCTCGGTGCTGTTCGACATCTCGCGCTCGATGAACTTCGCCAGCCGCGGCATCTCCAAGCTGGACTACGGGCGCTATCTGGCCGGGTGCCTGACCTACTTCGCCACGACGCAGCGCGACCGGGTCGGCATCGTGACCTTCGACGACGACATCGTGACCCGCGTGCCGCCCTCGGCCAAGCACCTCGACGTCGTCCTGCACACGCTCGACCGCATCGAGGCGGGCCGACCCGGATCGTTCGAGAAGCCGCTGTTCCGCATGACCGAGTTCTTCAAGCGGCGCGGCATCCTGCTGCTCATCTCGGACCTCTACGACGAGCCGGAAGTAATCGTCAACCGGCTGAAGCCGCTCAGCTACGGCGGCAACGACCTCATCGTGTTCCACGTGCTCGATCCGGCCGAGGTCGATTTTCCGTATGCCGAGGCCGGCAACTTCCGGGACCTGGAGACCGGCCAGCGGATGCCGGTGGTGCCCGAGAAGCTGCGCGAGCAGTACCGCGCGCTGATCGCGGAGCACATCGAGCGGCTGTCGAAGCTCTGCGCCGAGAACAAGATCGACTACGCCTTCTTCAACACCGCGCAGCCGATGGACCACGGCCTGTTCAGGTTCCTGGCGATGCGCGAGAAGCTGAATCGGGTGCGATAGCATGGGATTGCTGACCCCCCTGTTCCTGCTCGGACTCGCGACCATCGCCGTGCCGGTCATCCTGCACATGATCCAGCGCGAGCGGAAGGACGAGGTCGAGTTTCCTTCCCTGATGTTTCTCCGGAAGGTGCCCTACCGTTCCTTCCGGCGCCAGCGGATCCGGCACTGGTTCCTGCTGCTGCTGCGCTGCGCCGCGCTGCTGCTGCTGCTGTTCGCCTTCGCGAGGCCCTTCATTCGGGCGGCGGCGCTGGCCGCGGTGACCGACGGCGCGCGCGAGGTGGTGGTCCTGCTCGACCGCTCCTACAGCATGAGCTTCGGCGACCGGTGGGGGAACGCGCAGGCGCTGGCGACCGACACCATCGACGCGCTCGACGCCGGCGACCGGGCGACGGTGATCCTGTTCGACGGCGGCGCGCAGACGGGGCCGCGCTCGACCACCGACCGCGCCAGCCTGCGCAACCTCGTCTCGAATGCGGAGGTAGGGTCCGGCACGACTCGCTACGGACCGGCCCTGCAGCTCGCCGAGGGCATCTTCGAGGCATCGGATCTGCCGCGGCTGGAAGCCGTGCTCATCAGCGACTTCCAGCGCGCCGGGGTCGAGAGCGCGGTCGGGGTCCGGTTCCCGCAGGGTACGGTGCTGACGCCGATCCGGGTCGGTGAGGACGATGCGACGGAAGCCAACGTCAGCGTGGCCGGCGTCCTGTTCGAGCGCGAGTACTTCTCGGGCCGCGAGCGGATCCAGGTGTCGGCGCGGCTGACGAACCGTGGTCCGAGCGCGATCAGCGGTCTCGACGTGGCCCTCGACATGGAGGGAAGAGAGGTCGAGACGCTGACCGCGGATCTGCCGCCGGCCGGCTCCACGACCATCGACTTCGCACCGGTGACCCTCGGCGACGCGCAGGTGTTCGGGGCGGTCCGCATCGCGCCGGACGCGTTGCCGGCGGACGACGTCTTTCACTTCATCGTCTCGCCGGGACAGGTGGTCACGGTGCTGGTCGTGGGCAGCGCGACCGCCCCGGACGACGCCAACCTGTTCCTCACCCGCGCCCTCGGCATCGGCTCCGAGCCGGCGTTCGACGTGCGCGCGACGACCCTGGGGAGCTTCTCCGCGGATGACCTCGCGGACCGGCAGGTGGTCGTGCTCAACGACACGCCGCCGCCGTCGGGCGCCGCGGGCGAGGCACTGGCGGCGTTCGTCGAGGCGGGGGGCGGCCTGCTCGTCGTGTCCGGTGAACGGACCGCGTGGCCGCAGGACGATCCGGGCGTGCTCCCCGGGCGCGTGGGTCCGCCCGAGGACCGCGAGGGCCGCGGCGGGTCGCTCGGCTTCGTCGACTACAGCCACCCGGTATTCGAGGTGTTCAACGCGCCGCGCAGCGGCGACGTGACGACCGCGCGCTTCT
The DNA here is from genome assembly GCA_965204175.1 of Vicinamibacterales bacterium. Classification (GTDB taxonomy): domain Bacteria; phylum Acidobacteriota; class Vicinamibacteria; order Vicinamibacterales; family UBA8438; genus WTFV01. Next base: position 5,949,091 of record OZ241978.1, on the reverse strand, counting down.
TCCGCTTCCGGCCCGTGGAGCCGGCGCCGGAGGCGACCGTGGTGGCGCGCTTCGACGACGGCAACCCGGCGTTGCTCGAGCGGCGCATCGGCGCCGGACGGGTCCTGCTCTGGGCGTCCTCCATCGACACCTTCTGGAACGATCTCGCCAAGAAGCCGGTCTACCTGCCGTTCGTCCACCGGATGGTCCAGCACCTGGCGGACTATGCGCCGCCGACGCCCTGGTTCCTGGCCGGGCAGGTCCTGAACCTGGCCGAGCAGGACGTGTCGCTCGGCGAGGGCGGCGCCGCCGCGGCGGAGTACGTGGTGATGTCGCCGTCCGGGGGGCGCCTGCCGGTCTCGGTCGGCGAGCGGGCGGGGTTCATCGATCTCACCGAACAGGGCGTCTACGAGGTGCACGACGCCAACGCGGCGGCGGAGCGGCCGCTGATCCTGGCCGTCAACGTCGACCTGGCGGAAGCGGACCTGTCCACCGTCGACCCGGAGGAGCTGGCCAGCATGGTGACGGGCCGGGCCGGCGGCGACCGCACCGCGGCGGGCGGCCCGGCGCGGGTGATCCCCCCCCAGGATCTGGAGCGGCGTCAGTCCGTGTGGTGGTACCTGCTGGTCGCCGCGGCGCTGCTGTTCGTGGCCGAAACGCTGGTCTCGAACCGGCTGTCGCGCACGGTGCTGAGCACGGAGTAACCGTCGGCCGGCGCGCCCGCAGGGTCTGGACCGACACGCCGACGGCCCCACCGGAGCGTCATGCTGGATCCGCGCTTCGTGCGGACGGTAGCGCGCGACTCGGAGGTCTCCTTCGCGCTTGCGGGTGCGGCCGGCGTGGAGAGCGGGCTTGGCGTCCGGTGTCGGGCGTGCTAAAAGGGTGTGAGCACCTTGAAACACACGAAGCCGAATCGAGGCCGACCCATGCGCGACGAGCCACTGCTGACCGGCGATCGAAACGAAGTCCTCCGCGCCATCCGGCACGTCCGGAACCGCTGGCGCCTGCGACTGGCCCTGCGGGGCGTGGCCGTGCTGGTCGCGGCGGCACTCGGCACGCTGCTGGCGTCGTCGTTCGGTCTCGAGCTGTTCCGGTTCGACCCGGCGGCGATCATCGGGTTCCGAGTCGTCACCTACGTCGCGTTGCTCGCCTTCGGGTGGTGGCTCTTCATCCGGCCGGTCTCGCGCCGTGTCTCCGACGAGCGCGTGGCGCTGTACATCGAGGAGCACGCGCCGGAGCTGCAGGCGACGGTGCTGAGCGCGGTCGAGGAGAGCCGAAAGGGGGCGCGCGAGCGGGCCGTGGATCACTCGCCCGAGCTCGTACGTCGGCTCATCGAGTCGGCGGTGCGCCAGATCCGCGACATCGACATGGGGCGCCGCGTCGAAACGGGCCAACTCCGCCGCTCGACGGGGATGTTGGCGACGGCCGGCCTCGTCGCGCTGCTGCTCTTCACCTTCGGGCCGGACTATCTGCGGCACGGCATCAACGCGCTGCTCACCCCGATGGGGAACGTGCAGGCGGCCAGCCCGTACAGCATCGAGGTTCTGCCGGGGGACGCGACCGTCGCGCGCGGCGCCGATCAGGCGGTCACCGCCCGCCTCGTCGGGTTCGAGGCGGAGGAGGTCAACCTGCTGATGCGGGGCAGTGGGGACGCTTTCGATCGTCTGCCGCTGATCCCGGTCGTGACCGAGGACGGCGCGGTCGAGCCGGGCCAGTTCGAGGTGCTCCTGTTCGACCTGCAGGAGCCGATCGACTACTTCGTCGAATCGATCGGGGTGGAGTCGCCGGCCTACCGGCTCGACGTGATCGAGCTGCCCTACGCGGAGCGGATCGAGCTGGAGTACCACTTCCCCGAGTACACCGGCCTGGAGCCGCGCACGGTGGACGACGGCGGCGACATCGCCGTCCTGCAGGGCACCGAGGTCCGGCTGCGCGCCGTCCCCACGATGGGCACGACGGGCGGCCAGCTCGTCTTCGACGACGATGACGACCAGCGGTTCGATCTGTCACTCGAGGACGACGGCACCCTGACGGCCAGCTTCATGGTCGAGGAGGAGGGCTTCTACCGCGTCGATCTCGTGGCGCCGGCAGGCAATCTCGTGACCGCGTCGCCGCAGTACACCATCGACGTGCTGACCGATCAGCCGCCCTCCGCAATGTTCATCCGGCCGGGGCGCGACACCACGGCCAGCGCCATCGAGGAGGTGTTCATCGAGGCGCGCGCCGACGACGATTTCGGGCTGCACTCGCTCGACCTCGTCTATTCCGTGAACGGCGGCCCGGAAGAGTCGGTCAGCCTGTTCGACGGCGGGGGGAATCCCCTCCGGGAGGTCTCCGCGGGCCACACGTTCTTCTTCGAGGAGCTGGAGCTGGAGCCGGGCGACTTCCTCTCGTACTACGCGCGGGCGACCGACCGCAACCTGCTGCAGCAGGGCGCCGACGTCAAGAGCGACCTGTTCTTCGTCCAGATCCGGCGTTACAACCAGGACTACCGGATGCAGCCGTCGCAGGGGGGCGCCGGCGGCGCGGGCGGCATGGGCGGGGCCGACGCGCGCGAGCTCTCCAAGGCGCAGCGCGAGATCATCTCGGCGACCTTCAACCTGATCCGCGACAGGGAGCAGTACGACGCCGAGGAGTTCGAGGAGAACGTCGTCTTCCTGACCCTCGCCCAGGGCCGCCTGCGCGAGCAGGTGGAGACGCTGGTGCGGCGCATGAACAGCCGCGTCATGCCCGCCGATCCGGCCTTCCGGACCATCCAGGAGATCCTGCCGCGGGCCGCGGAGTCCATGCGCGAGGCCGAGAACGAATTGCAGGAGCAGGACGCCGACGGAGCGCTGCCGCCCGAGCAGCGCGCCCTGCAGCACCTGCAGCGCGCCGAGGAAGCCTACGAAGAGGTGATGGTCACCATGGGCGGCGGCGGCGGTGGCGGTGGAGGCGGCGGCCGGCAGGCGGCTGAGGACCTCGCGGATCTGTTCGAGCTCGAGCTCGACAAGATGCGCAACCAGTACGAGACGCTGCAGCGGGCCGGGCAGCAGCAGGCCGACGACACCATCGACGAGTTGATGGAGCGGCTGCGCGAGCTGGCCCGCCGGCAGGAACGGGAGGCGGAGCGGCAGCGGCGGCGGGCGCGCGGCCAGCAGTCGACGCAGGGCGGCGGGGCCGGACAGCGGGCCCTGGCCGACGAGGCGGAAGAAGCGGCGCGGCGCCTCGAGCGCCTCGCGCGCGAGCAGAACTCGCCGCAGATGATGGACACCGCGCGCCGGCTGCAGGAAGCGGCCGACGCGATGCGCCGGGCCGCCGCCAACGACGACAACCTCGGATTCGCCGAGGCGGGGACGGCGCTCGACCGGCTGCGCGAGGTGCAGGAGCGGCTGAACAGCGAGCAGCGGGGCCGGCTGGAGCGCGACATCGCCGATCAGTTGCGGCGCGCCAACCGCCTGGCCGACGAGCAGCGCGAGATGCGCGCCGAGGTGGAGCAGCTTCCGGGCCTGCAGGACGAGGCGCGGTTCGACGCGTTGCGCCGCCTGCTGGAGCAGAAGGGCCAGATGGAAGAGGAGGTCGCCGACCTCGAGCGGCAGATCGACTCGACCTCGGCCGAGTTTCGGCGCGACGAGCGCGACGCGGCGCGCGAGCTGCAGGAAGCCGCGGGCGGTATCCGCGACAACAAGCTCAAGGAGAAGATCCGCTACACGCGCGGCCTGATTCGAAGCCGTCCCGGTCCGACCGCCAACGCGTTCGAGGAGCAGATCGGCGAGAACATCGAGCAGCTCGTCGAGGAGCTGACCGAGGCGGCGGCGGCCGTCGGCAGGTCCGAGGGCGACCGCATGGCGCAGGCGCTCGACCGCACCCGCGACCTGATGCGAAGCCTGGAGTCGCTCGACCACCGCATGTGGGAGCAGGGCCGGCAGGGCGAGGACGGCGAGCAGGGCCGGCAGCAGGGGCAGGAAGGCCAACAGGGTCAGCAGGGCCAGGCGGCGGGGCAGGAAGGCCAGCAGGGTCAGCAAGGCCAACAGGGTCAGGCCGGCCAGGAGGGTCAGGGCCAGCAGGGCGGGCAGCCGGGCCAGAATGCCCAGGCCGGCGGACAGCTCGGCGGCGCCGACGGCTGGCGCGGCGGCGATGCCAGCAACTTCGGCCGGGATTGGGGCGGCGGCTGGGGTGACCGGCGACCGGGCACGACCGTCTGGGAGCCGGGCGACGTCCGGCAGTGGAGCCGCGAGTACGAGCAGCGCGCCGGCGAGGCGCAGGAGCTGCGGCGCCTGCTGAACGAGCAGGAGTTCGAGGTCGGTGATCTCGACGCCATCATCCAGCGCATGCGCGAGCTGGACGACCTGCGGCGTTACCAGGATCCGGAGGAGATCGCCCGGCTGCAGACCTTCGTCCTCGAGGAGCTGAAGCGCTTCGAGTACCGTCTGCGGCGGGAGATCACCGAGGAGAACGAGGACCTGTTCCTCGCGGGCAACGAGGAGATGCCGGACGAGTTCCGCGACCTCGTGGAGGAGTACTTCCGGTCTCTGGCGCAGGACCAGTAGCTTCGACGTCGGACCGCACTCGCGCGATGCGGGTGCGGTCCAAGGCACGCGACATGCGCGGCAGGCTCACGGCGGCTTTGGTGCTCGTCGCGATCGCCGGTGGAACGGCGGCGGTGGCGCAGCGCGGCTGGCGCGGCGGCTGGTACCGCATGCCGCCCAAGTTCCCCGTGGAGTCGCCGACCCACCGCGCCTTCACCTTCTCGCGCATCCTCTACGACAGCGATCGCCGCGAGGCGGGCGGCCAGGGCTGGTACACGGACTACCCGTCGGCCGACCAGAACCTGATGATCCGGCTGTCGGAGATGACGACCACCGATGTCGGTTTCGACCGCTACGACGAGCCGGATCACGTCGTCGTGCGCCTCACCGACGACGCGCTGTTCGACTACCCGTTCATCTTCATGTCCGACGTCGGCACCCTGCGCCTGAGCGACATCGAGGTGCTGCGCCTGCGCGAATACCTGGAAAAGGGCGGCTTCCTCTGGGTCGACGACTTCTGGGGCCCCTGGGCCTGGGAGCAGTGGCTCGGCGAGATCTCGCGGGTGCTGCCGCCGGCGACCTACCCCATCTTCGACATCCCGGATGACCATCCGATCCGGCGCATCCAGTACGAGGTGGAGGAGATCCCGCAGATTCCCTCCATCCAGCACTGGCGTCGGAGCGGGGGCTACACGACCTCGGAGCGCGGCAGGCGCAGCGAGGAGGTGCACTTCCGGGGCATCGCCGACGACAGCGGGCGCCTGCTGGTGCTGATGAGCCACAACACGGACATCGCCGACGGCTGGGAGCGGGAGGGCGAGGACTACGAGTTCTTCTACCGCTTCTCGGTCCGCGCCTACGCGGTGGGCATCAACACCGTCATTCACGCCATGACGAACTGACGGGGTAGAATCTACGCGGTGCCCGACGTGCGGCACCATTCAACCGCTCGCAACCGGACGGATACCCTGCCCACGACGCCGTATCTCGAAACGCTCGAAATCGAACCGGGCGGTCCTGCCGTCGCATCCGTGATCTGGATGCACGGCCTCGGCGCCGATGCGAACGATTTCTACGCGCTCCCGCCCGAGTTCGGCCTGCCGGCCGATCTGCACGTGCGCTACATTTTTCCCAACGCGCCGCGCAGGCCGGTGACCATCAACCAGGGTCTGATCATGCGGGCTTGGTACGACGTGGCGGGTTTCGGGGCACGTGATCAGGACGAGGAAGGCATCCGCCGGGCGGCCGAATGGATCGGTGAGCTGATCGCGCGCGAGGTGGAGCGCGGCGTGCCGGCCAACCGCATCGTGCTTGCCGGCTTCTCACAGGGTGGCGCCATAGCGCTCTTCGCGGGCCTGCGCTACCCGGAAACGCTGGCCGGCGTCATGTGCCTGTCGGGGTATCTGCTGCTGCCCGATGCGCTTGAGTCCGAGGCGTCCGACGCCAACCGGTCGGTCTCCATCTTCCAAGCGCACGGCACGGCGGACCCGATGGTACCCCTCGCCCTGGGCGAGGGGACGCGGGAGGGGCTGGAGCGGGCCAGCTACGACGTGGACTACCACGAGTACCCGATGCCGCACACGGTCTGCTACGAGGAGGTGCGCGACATCGGCAACTGGCTGGCCGACGTGCTTGACTGAGCCGTTTCGGGTTGTGGGGCGGAGTGGTTCGGTGGTCAGGTTGCTTGCGTGTCCGGATAGAACAATCGTTTCAGCCAGGACGCAATGACGCGCCCTTCAGCGAGATTGGGGTCAAGGAAACGTGCCGTAATCGCCGTCCCGAAGGGCTTGCCGGGCTCCCGCTGCCAAGCGAGCCACGTATGAATAATGGCCTTGGGTTCGTCTTCCGGCAGCCTGAAGCGCCGTTCCTCGTTGGGAATATTTGCTACGCTCTGCTTCACGTGCTCGAGCAGCGCACTGGGCTGCGGTACGAGAAAGCGCAGGAAGTCTTCCAGGATTCCATTCGCCCGGTTGTCGGGCATGATCCAGATGCCCAACCGCGGAAGGAGTGTTTCTTCCGGCGGGTCGATGATGGTCCCAGCGGGAGTCGGCGCTTCCGGCGTATTTTCGTATCCCATCTCGGTGATGCTGTCGCGAATGGACCGCCAACGGGCGTCCATGTCCGTATCGGCATCAATGACGATGCCGACAACGTCTCCTTCCTCGCTCGCCTTGATCCGAACGGGAACGCTTTCGAGCAAGTTGGGAGCACCGCCATGCTCCCTGATTTCGTCGAGATGCGGAATCCCGTGGTTCCCGCAGATATGCTTCATGACGTGCTCGTCGTCGATCCCCTCGACGAGAAGGATTTTCCGGTTCGCCATTTCAGCGCGTCTCGATTCTATCTCGTGTGGCAATAGCCAGCTCATCCTCCGAGAACACCGTGGGAATGATGTTCTCACCCTTGCGAGCCAGGCGGATGAGGACCCCGGCTTCTGCAGTCTCAGCAGCCGCCTTCTGAAAGGCTTCTATCGTGTCCCAACTATGAGAGGTCGCGAATACCTGTATGTCACGGGATTGAGCCAAGCGAAACACCGTGCGCCATGCATCCAACTGTACAGTGTAGTGTAGGCCGTTCTCAAACTCGTCGATCAGCAAGAGCCCTCCCCGCGCGTTGACAAGAGAGAGAATCAAACCGAATAGTCGGTTTAGCCCGTCACCGAAAGAGCGCAATGGAACAGGCCGGGGGACATCACTTGCGCGCACGATCGCCGTTCGTGACCGGAGTGCGCTTGTACCGCGGATCATGGAGACCGCCGAAATCGTCGGGTCTATGATGTGCAGAGCCCTGATGACATCCTGCTCATTATCCGTGAGCGCTATTCTGTCCCACAGAGGCTCCCATAGCTCTGTTCCTGCACTGGAATACGGGCTGACAAACGTGCAAGATATGGACTCTCCGTTCGCGATCGACGGTCGCGGCCGGCGAGTTCGGGTAAGGTACCGACGAAACCGGTCAAGAGGATGGATTCGGAACTCGCCGTTTGTTTTGGCGACCAATGCAGCTATTCCATCGGAATTCCCGAAAAGGTCCGGCGCTAGTGGCACCAAGCGATAGTTGCCGGCCGAGTCCCGTTCCTCCGAGAACCAGTCAAGTCCCAACGTCATGCTCATGGGACCGGCGCGGCCGGTCGCTGAGATTGACGATGGTTCAGGTTTCTCGAGGAGTTGCGGAAATCCATGAAAAAGCCCGGAAACCTGGAACAGACTCTCGGGATCGGCAGGGTGGCCTTCCTTGTCCGCCCCGACGCCGTCTTCTTCACGGTACCTGAGTATATCGGAAATTACGTCAAGCGCAGCACCAGTGGTGAGAATACGCAGCCCTTCCAGGATTGACGACTTCCCGGTGTTATTCCTTCCGGTAATCAAGTTCACACGGCCCAAGCCACGGATGCTCAATTCGCGGAAGACCCGGAATCGAGTCAACTTGATGGTGTCGAATCTGGGAGGTTGCTGCATCGGCCTTCGGACATCCTCGGAAGTGTCGTGCGTGGCGCGCGAGTGTGCAGAATTATGGAACTTGCGGGAGCATTTTGCGTTCGCGTGATCAGTAGGCAGCGCGGTTGCGATACGTTCCGCAATTCACGCGCGGAAGTACGGCCGGATGGCGTCCAGCCGGTACTCGATCTCTGCGATCTGGTCGGCCGTGAACGCGTAGTCGCCGCGACGCGACCTCGACGTCTTGAAGATCCCCCGCTTCTTCAGCACGTAGAGCCGGATGCCGGGGATCGTGCGGTCGAGGTTCAGCATCAGCAGCAGCTTCCCGAACAGGTCCCGCAGCTCCTCCTGCTTCCCGGCGACGTGCAGCTCCCAGAGCCGGGCGTAGATGTCGGCGTACATCGCGCCGCCGGTCATCACCCCGTCCATGCCGAGACGCATCTCGTAGAGCCACTGCCGGCCGAAGGCGGCGCCGAAGATGGACTTGACGGGGTCAGGGCGGTGCTCCTTCAGGGCGAGCATCCGCTCGTGGACCGGCGGGCGCTCCTCCTTCACGTAGGCGAGGTTGGGGAACTCGCGGGCCATGTCGACCATGAAGTCGACGGTCGGCACCACGTCAGGGGCGCCGCCGCTGGTCTGGAAGAAGATCGGCCGGTCGGTCACCTGGCACAGCGCGGCGTAGTAGTCGCGGAACTCCCGCAGCGTCGTCGCCTCGGTCGGCGGGATGGCGATCATCCCGTCGGGGGCGAGCGCTTCGGCGTGGCGGGCGTACTCCAGCATCCCCTGCGTGTCGTCGCCCTGGACACCGAGGACCAGCGCCGGCCGCCTGCCCTTCGCGGCGCGGGCGAGGACATCGAAGCCGCGCAGCCGCTCTTCCTTCGAGAGATAGCGCTGCTCGCTGGAGTTCTGGGGCCAGACCAGCCCGTGGATGCCGCAGCGATCGAGGAAGTCGACCTGGTTCGCCAGGTCCTCGTAGTCCACCTCGTTCGCGTCGGTGTACGGCGTGCTCATGATGATGAACGCGCCGCGCATCGGCTTGGCCTCGGCCGCCCGTAGCGGCAGATGCGGCGCGAGCGCCGCGGCGCCGGTCGCCGCGCCGACGGTGGCCAGCCATTCACGACGGGTGTAGTGGTGCGGGCTCTCCATGGTGCTTCCTCTCGCTGTCGCCCCGCGTGTTCGGGTACCGGTCGTATGTCCGGTACGGTTTCGCTGGTTCAGAGCCTTGCGGACAGCAGTCTACCGCAGTCCAGCGGCCATCGCTGCGAGGAGTTCCCCGCCACGACGTTCACGTTCCGTGACGTCGAGCACGGCGACCGAATCGGCATGGTGTCATAATGGTGTCATGCCCGGTATCCATGTACGTGACTTGTCCGACGAGACGATGCGGGCGTTGAAGCGCAGAGCGCGGGCGCATCACCGATCCGTGCAGGGTGAAGTGCGGGAGATTCTCGTCGAGGCGGCACGGGCGGCGCCCCCGGAAGGCGGCCATCCTCCGATTCGGCTCTGCCACGTGGACATAGGAGGTGACCGCCTCTGGACGCGCGAGGACATCTACGGCGATGACGGCCGGTGAACGGTTGTTCTGCGACACCAACGTGTTCCTGAGCGCCGTCGACCGCAAGCGCAGACTGCACGCGCAGGCGCTCCATGTGCTGAACGCGCTGCCCAATCGCGGCGTTGCCCTGTGCGTCAGCGGTCAGATCGTGCGCGAGTTCCTGGTGGTCTGTACGCGCCCCGTGGACGTGAACGGGCTCGGACTGCCGCAGCGGGAGGCACTGCGCAACGCCGAGGCCATCATCGAGCGCAGCACGATCCTCGATGAGAACCGGAATGTGCCGGTTCGACTTCTCGACATCGTCCGTACGACGACCTGCGGGGGCAGGCAGATTCACGATGCCAACGTCGTGGCGACGATGCAGGAACATGGACTCACCCGTCTGGTGACCGGCAACCCGGGTGACTTCAGACGGTTCGAGGGAATCGATCTGGTGGATCTTGCTGAGCTGTCGATGGACGACGTGTAGCAGCCGGCTGCCAGCCACCCACGAATCGGCCGCCGAAAATGCGCTACGCTGAACGCTGCGACGTTCGGGAGGAGAACATGGCCGGATCGCGACGAATCGCTTGGATCGCCGGTGCGGCGCTGATGGCGGCCTGCGCCGCCGAGGAGCAGGGAATAGACGTGCCGCCGCCCCCGCCCACGGAAGTCCGGGAAGTCGTCGATACGCTGCACGGCGTGGAGGTGCCCGACCCGTATCGCTGGCTCGAGGACCAGGAGGCGCCGGAGACGCGCGCCTGGATCGACGCGCAGAACGCCTACACCGATACGGTGCTGAACGCGCTGCCGGGGCGCGAGGAGCTGCGGGCGGTGGCCGCGTCGGTGCTCGAGCGCGACGCGATCGGCCTGCCCTACGAGCGCGGGGGCCGCTACTTCTACAGCAAGCGGCGCGCCGACCAGAACCTGGCCGTCCTGTACTTGCGCGACGGGGTCGACGGCGAGGAGCGGGTGCTGATCGATCCGCACCCGATGAGTCCCGACCACACGACCAGCGTGGAGCTGCGCGACATCTCCGACGACGGGACGCGGCTGGCCTACGCCGTCCGGGAAGGGGGCGTCGACGAGGTCTCGATCCGGGTGCGGGAGGTGGACACCGGCGAGGACCTGGCCGACGTGCTGCCGCCGGCCCGCTACGGGCAGGTGACGCTGGCCGCCGACGGCGGCGGGCTCTACTACGAGCGCTACGGCGACGTGACGCCGCGCGTGATGTTCCACGCGTTCGGCGCGCCGATGGCGGACGACGTGCAGCTCTTCGGCGAGGGCTACGAGCGCCACCAGATCCCGGTCACCGTCATTTCGGACGACGGGCGCTGGATGGCGGTGCACGTCATCGAAGGCTCGTCGGGGCCGACCGAGATCCACGTCAAGGATCTCGAACGCGACACGCCGTTCGTGACGGCGATTGCCGACGGGGTCTCGGAGTCGTGGGCCGATTTCGCCGGCGGCGAGCTGTTCATCGTCACCAACCTGGACGCGCCCAACAAGCGGGTGGTGCTGGCCGACCCGGCGGACCCCGGCTTCGAGCAATGGCGCGAGGTGGTCCCGGAGCGCGACGACGTCGTCGTGGAGGCGGCCGCGGCCCTCGGCGGGAAGCTGGCCGTGTCGTACCTGCAGGACGTGCAGCCGCGGGTCGCCATCCACGAGCTCGACGGGACGCACGTCCGCGACATCGCGTTCGACACGCTCGGCTCGGTCGGCGGCGGGGCGGGGCGCTGGACCAGCGACGAGACCTTCTTCACGTTCCAGACGTTCCACGTGCCGAGCACCATCTACCGCTACGACATCGCGACCGGCGAGCAGTCGGTCTGGGCCGCGCCGGAGCTGCCGGTCGATGCGGCCGCCTACGAGGTCGATCAGCGCCGGTTCACGTCGAAGGACGGGACCGAGGTGCCGATGTTCGTGGTCCACCGGCCGGACGTCGTGCTCGACGGGAGCAACCCGACGCTGCTGACCGGCTACGGCGGCTTCAACAACAGCATGACGCCGGCGTTCTCGGCCCTGGCGACGACGTGGCTGGAGTCGGGCGGCGTCTTCGCCCTGGCCAACATGCGCGGGGGCGGCGAGTTCGGGGAAGCATGGCACCGGGCCGGCATGCTCGAGAGCAAGCAGAACGTCTTCGACGACTTCATCGCCGCGGCCGAGCACCTGATCGCCGCGGGCTACACCAGCAGCGAGCACCTGGCGATCCGCGGCGGCAGCAACGGCGGCCTGCTGGTCGGCGCGGTGTCGAACCAGCGGCCGGATCTGTTCGGGGCGGTCGTCTGCACCTACCCGCTGCTCGACATGGTCCGCTACCACCAATTCCTCGTGGCCGGCTTCTGGGTGCCGGAGTACGGATCGAGCGACGATCCCGAGCAGTTCGCCTACATCCACGCCTACTCGCCGTACCACAACGTCATCGACGGGGGCGACTACCCGGCGACGCTGTACCTGTCGGGCGACGGCGACACGCGGGTGGCGCCGCTGCACGCCCGCAAGATGGCGGCGCTGATGCAGGCGAAGAACGGCTCCGGCAACCCCATCCTGCTGCGTTACCACACGCAGGCGGGCCACTCGGGCGGCCAGCCGGTCAGCCAGCAGATCGACGAGATGGTGGACACCGTGAGCTTCCTGCTCTGGCAGGTGGGACGGGTTGGGGGTATCGATTGACACGGAGAGAGAACGGGAGGTCAGCCGTGCGGGGGATGAATGGAATCGTGACGGTGGCGTGCCTGTTCGGAGTCGTAGCCTGCACGGGCGGCGCCACGTCCGAGGAGACGCCGGGCGTCGCGACGGGGATCACCGCCGACACGCTGCTGGCCGCGACCGAGACGCTCGCCTCGGACGAGTTCGAGGGGCGCGCGCCGGGGTCGGACGGCGAGACGAAGACGGTTGCGTTTCTTACCGAACAGTTCTCCGCGCTCGGCCTGACGCCGGGCAACCCGGACGGGACGTGGGTGCAGGACGTGCCGCTGGTCGGCATCACGCCGCTGCCGGGCGACGACCTGGTGGTGACGGCGGGGGACGAGAGCCGGACGCTGGAGCCGGCCGTCGACTACGTCGCCGCGACGAAGCACGTCGTCGACGAGGTCGAGGTGTCCGACGCCGAGTTCGTCTTCGTCGGCTATGGCGCGCGGGCGCCGGAGTACGACTGGGACGATTTCGGGGACACCGACGTGAGCGGCAAGATCCTGCTCTTCCTGGTCAACGACCCGCCGCTGGACGACGTCTTCGGCGGGCCGGCGATGACCTACTACGGGCGCTGGACCTACAAGCACGAGATCGCGGCGGAGCTGGGCGCGGCGGGCTCGTTCGTCATCCACGAGACCGGGCCGGCCGGCTATCCGTGGGAGGTGGTGGGGAGCACGCCCTACGCCGAGTCGTTCGATCTCGTCGCGGCCGACGACAACCTCAGCCGGGCCACGATCGAGGGCTGGGTGCAGCGCGCCACCGCCGAGTCGCTCTTCGAGATGGCCGGGCTCGACTTCGACGAGGCGAAGCGGCAGGCGGCCGACCGCGCTTTCGAGCCGATCCCGCTCGGGGTGACGGGGTCGCTCCGCATCCGCAACGAGCTGCGGCGCATCGATTCGCAGAACGTCATCGCGAAGATCGAGGGGAGCGGGGCCCCGGACGAGGTCGTCATGTACGTCGCGCACTGGGACCACATGGGCGTCGACCCGAACCTGGACGGCGACCAGATCTTCAACGGGGCGGCCGACAACGCCACCGGCACCGCCGGGCTCATCGAGATCGCCCGGGCGTTCATCCATGCGCCGGAGCCGCCGCGCCGGTCGATCCTGTTCCTGGCCGTCACCGCCGAGGAGCAGGGGCTGCTCGGATCGCGGCACTACGGGGAGAACCCGCTCTACCCGGCCGCGCAGACCGTCGCCGCGATCAACATGGACGTGCTCAACCAGTGGGGGCGGACGCGCGACATGACCATCGTCGGGATGGGGCAGTCGGAGCTGGACGACGTCGCCGCCGCCGTCGCGGCGCAACTCGGACGCACCCTGGCCCCGGACCCGGAGCCGGAGAAGGGCTTCTACTATCGGTCCGACCACTTCTCGTTCGCCAAGGCGGGCATTCCGGCGTTCTACGGCGACCCCGGGGTCGAGTACATCGACAAGCCGGAGGGCTACGGCATCGAGAAGCGCACGGAGTACACCGTGAACGACTACCACAAGGTGTCGGACGAGGTGAAGCCCGACTGGGACCTGTCGGGGGCGCTCGAAGACCTGACGTTCATGTACCACATGGGCGCCCGGCTCGCGTCCGGCGACGAGTGGCCGGCGTGGAGCGAGACCAGCGAGTTCCGGGCGATCCGGGAGGCGCAGCGGCCGCGGTAGGGCTCGTGACAACAGGGCAGGGTAATTGGTGGAGGCGTAGGGCGGGACGGCGTCGGTCACGCCACCCCGAGGCGGCGCCAGAAATCCTCACCGATCAGCGTGCCGGTGGGATCGTTTCCGCCAACTCCAGGAAGCGGCAGAAGGGGTTGGCCAGGCGCATCTGCTCCGGGGTGCGGCAGTCCGGCGTGAGGAGGGCGGGACTGGCGACGACGGCCGCCACGCAGCGGGCGCGGGAGGTGGCGACGTTGAGGCGATGCAGGCTGTAGAGGAACGCCATCCCGCGCGGCGCCTCGTCGGCGGTGGAGGTGGCCATCGAGTAGATGGCAATCGGCGCCTCCTGCCCCTGGAACTTGTCCACGGTGCCGACCCGTGCGCCGTCCGGCAACGCCGCCCGCAGGGCTGCGACGTGCGCGTTGTAGGGCGCCACGACCAGGATGTCCTGCAGCGTCAGCGGCCTGCGGTCGCCCTCCTTGTCTACCCAGGTCGCGCCGGCGTCGAGCAGCTCGCCGACCAGCGCCGCGACGCGGTCGGCTTCCTCCGTCGAGGCGTTCGTGTTGCCGGCGTGCTCCACCGGAACGAAACGCAGACCGTGTCCCGCCAGCGGGCCCCGTCCGATCACCGTTTGCCGAGCCAGCTCCGGGCGCGTGCCGAGCCGCCCCTCGTAGAACTGTTCCGTCGTGAACTCGCAGACTTCCGGGTGCATGCGCCAGGTGTGCTCGAGAAAGACGCCGCGGGACGGGTCGACCGTCGCCGATTCGCCGAGCAGGTGGCCGAGCGCCGAGACGTCGGCGCCGGGCGGGTGGACGCCCTGGATCGGCTGATCGAGCTGGCGGGGATCGCCCAGCAGGACGAGGCTCCCCGCGGCCCGGCAGACGGCGAGGGTGTTGGCGAGACTCATCTGGCCCGCCTCGTCGACCACCAGCACGTCCACCGCGCCGGCCATCTCCGGGCGGGCCCACAGCCACGCGGTGCCGCCGGCGAGATTCGCCTCGCCATTGGAGAGCGCCTCGGCCACGGCTTCGTTCGAGTCGGTCTGGACGATGCGTTCGTCCGGGCAGCCGTCGCCGTCGTTGGCCTTCTGGATCCCCCGGACATCGACGGCCGCGGGATCGGCCGCCGCGCCGCCTTGCTCGCGCCCGGTCCGCGCGCCTGCCGCGGAGCGCTCGCCGGCGGCCCGGCAGACGGCGCCGAGCAGGTTGGAGATCACCTTGTGGCTGTTGGCGGTCACGCCGACCCGCTTTCCGCCGGCCAGCAGGTCGAGGATCATTCGCGCGCCGGAGTAGGTCTTGCCGCTGCCGGGGGGTCCCTGGACCGGCAGGACGGAGCGATCCAGCCGCGGGGCGATCCGCCGCGCCGCATCCAGCGGCGTCTCCTCGGGAGCGACGAGGTCTTCGCGAGCGACGGGGTCTTCGCGAGCGGCGCCGTCCTCCTGAGGGAAGAGGCTCAGGACGCCGGGTCGAGGCGCCGCGGTCTCGAGACGCGGCGGCACGCGCCGCAGCAGGTCGCAGGCCGCACGGCACGCGCTCTCTGCCGCGAAGCCGTCGGACGCGATGTCCCGGCCGAGGCGGAGCAGGCTGTCCCGCAGCACCTGGCTTTTGACGGCGTCGAGCGGAACCAGTGCGCTCGGATGGGGAACGGGTGAGGTGCGCCCGCGCTTCAGATCGATCGTGCGCTCCGCTTCGTCGAGTGCGACCACCGTCCCGCAGAAACCCCGCTTGCGCTCGTCGGACTCGGCGGTGTCGGGGTTCTTCGGCGAGTCGCCCACCTCGATCTCGTGCGTCTGTTCCGGGAAGCGGTAGCGATGGACGACCGACCGCTTGACCTGCCCCGCTTCGCCCACGTAGCTGAGCGCCCCGAGCGTCGCCCGGTCCGCGACGTGCTCCTCCGCGCTGAAGCCGCAGCGGTCGAAGAACTCCCACCACATGGACTTCTCCTCGCGCCGGTGAAACTCCAGCAGGTGCGCCAGCAGCCGCCGCGCCCGCTGCTCGTCGTCGAGGCCGTCGTCCTCGTCCGGGAGCCCCGCGGTGAGCGTCTCGAACACCGCTGCGACCTCGGCCGCCGCTTCCCGCTCCTGTTCGCGCTCGTCGTCGCGGAGAGGCGGCCGCGGCACCGGCTGTCCTGTCAACGCCTGCAGGTCGCTCCGCAGCTCTTCCAGCCACTCCGCCAGCCGCAGCGTCGACAGGCAGTCGTCGCGGTTGTAGCCCTCGACCCCGGCGCGAAGCTCGTTCGGCGTGCCGTCCGCGTCACCGGACTCCAGCGCCGCTTCGAAGCGGACCAGCGCCCGCGTTGCGGCCGTCAGGTCGACCCGGCGCGTGAAGCCGTAGAACGGCTCCAGCCTCTTGATCGAGTAGCCCTCGACGGAGGCGCGCAACCCCTGCCGGACCACCCGGTGCAGGTCGACGAAGACGCGCCCGCGCAGCAGCCGGTCGACCTCTTCCTCGCGGGTGGCGTAGCGGCTCATCAGGCGCTTGACCGCGGTCGTCTCGTAGGCGCCGTAGTGGTAGATGTGGAAGCCCGGATGCTCCCGCCAGCGCGCCGTGACGCGGTCGATGAAACGCTCGAAGGCACGCTTCTCGGCCGGCTGGTCCAGCGCCCAGCAGCCCTCGTATCCGCCGCGCCGATCCGCGGCGCCGAAGAGGTACTCGAGTCCGCCGTCCATTGCGAAGGCGTCGCCTTCGAGATCGAAGAACAGGTCGGCCGGCGACGGTTCCGGCAGCGCGGCGAGTCCCTTGTCGTCCTCGACCGGCGTGATCAGCTCGTGAATGCGCCGGCCTTCCCGCCGCCCCAGGTCCTGGATGCGCGCCTGCTCCCGAATCCGAAACAGCGCGTCGTGGCCCACGCCGTCCAGCGGCGGAAACGCCGTCAGGTCGAGCGCCCCGAGGTCCGCCATCGTCGCCACGCCCCGGTCGACCAGCTTGCGTCGCTGGCTGCGCGTGATCCCGGCGACCAGCGACAGGTGATCGTCGGCGCGTCGGCGATCCGCGCAGCCCTGCTTCCAGTCGCAGAGGGCACAATGGTCGACCGGCTCCGGATAGGTGTCCGGCGGCTCCGCCGCGTGCGCCTCGAAGCGCCGGCGGACGGCGCGGTAGTACGCGGAGTACTCCACGACCCGAAAGCTCGCTTCGGTCGGCCCGTCGGTTCCGCCGAGCGCCAGGTGCACCCACTCCGGCCTGGCGCCCTGCGCCTGTGCCAGCAGGTCCGAATACAGCAGGAGCTGAAGCAGCGCTTCGCCCTTCGCGATGCGGGCCAGCTTGGCGTCGAGCACCTCGTACGACCAGCCGCCCAGCGCGCTCGGCGCGTCCACCCGGAGCAGGAAGTCGGGGTAGCCGCTCCACCGCCCGTCGTCGTCCTGCAGGCGTCCCTGGTAGACGATGTCGACCCCGCGCCGTATCGCTTCCCGTGTGCGCGCCGTCATCTCTTCCGGGTCATGTTCCGGGAAAGGCGTCTCGGGTGGGGTGACGATTTCCACGGCGCGGCCTTCCCTTGCGAACCGTTCCAGCAGCCGCTGTTCGTGCTCGATCCCGCGCTGTTTCAGCACGTCGGCACGCGGGTCGTCGTACGGCGTCGGCGGCGCGGCCTCCCCGAGCGCGACCGCGCGGCGCAGACTTGTCAGATGATGGCAGGAGAGGTGGCGGCTGAGGTCGGTGGCCGAGAACGCGAGTCGGCCGTCGGTGTAGCGCATGGGGCGGATCCTGGCACGAGATGATGTCAGGATCTGTCGCGCGAGCGGGTCGCGGCGCCGTGGTCCCGGACCTGGGTCGCGACGCTGGCGCTCAAGGTGAACGAATGACCTACAAGTACGAAATCATACTCTACTGGAGCAATGCGGATGGCGCCTTCGTCGCCGAAGTGCCGGAGCTTCCCGGGTGCATGGCGCACGGCGACACGCAGGAAGCTGCTCTCGGCAACATCAATCAAGCAATGGATCTGTGGATCGATACTGCGAGGGAATTCGGAGATCCCGTACCGGAACCCAAGGGCGAGCGCCTGATGCTCGCATAGAGCGGAGACGATGGCGATCGGATGAATCTACTCCAGCAGACCCGCCATCGCGGTTGCCGCGTCGAGGCCCCCGTGCGCCCCCGAGAGCCGTTGGCGCTGCGTGCCGGTCAACCACTCCACCCGGCTGCCGGTGGCGTGGCGCGTCACCGCGAGGACGTGTTCGATCTGTTCCGCGACGGCGCGGACGTGGGAGATCACACCGACCATGCGCCCGCCCGCCACGACCGTGCTCAATGCTTCGACCGCGGTGTCGAGATTGTTGCGATCCAGGGAACCGAATCCCTCGTCCAGGAACAGCGATTCCAGCCGCCCGCCGCTGCGCGCCATCATCTCGACCATACCGAGCGCCAGTGAAAGGGACGCGATGAACTGCTCTCCGCCGGAGAGGCTGGCGGGCGACCGCGCCTGTCCGGAGTCGCGGTCCAGGACGCGCCATTGCGCATCGGTGTCCTGCGGGTCGACGAAAGCGTACCGGCCACCGCTCATCGTGCCGAGCATCCGGGAGGCGTGCACCAGTAGCTCCCTGGAGCGGCGCAGGGTCAGCCACTTCGGGAACGCACCCGGCTTGAGAGCGTTCTCCAGGTCCGTCAGTGCCAGTTCCTTGTCGACAGCCTGCCGGCAGAGGGCACGAAGGTTCCGGATGTCGTCGACGATCCGGGCGAATTGTCGAGCGTCGTTCTCCTTCTGGCGTTCCTGGAATCCCGCCTCGTTGGCGGCCGCCCTGGCCACCTCGACGATGGAATCCGGCTCGTCGGCGTCAACGTCGCCGACGAGCCGCGCCGCGATCGTTGCAAGTTCCGCGCGGGCCGTATCCGAGCGAGTTGCCGCAGTGTTCGCCCTCGCCTCGGCGGCGCGGGCGACGTTCGCAGTCGTCGTCCGCAGCATCTCGATTCCGGCCCGCAACGCCCCCGCGCCTCCCGGAACGACCGTCGCGGGGACATCCTGGTCGAGGTCGAGATCCCAGACCGCCTTCATGACCACCGCACGATGTGCGTTCAGGTCACGGACGATGTCGGTGATGGGAGTGTCAACCTCTGCGGCGTTCCGCCGCGCGAGCGCATCTCGTTCATCACCGGCCGCAGCGATTTCCTTCTGCAGCCCTTCCCGTTCGGTCGCCCGCCCCGCGAGAACCTGCTCGCGATCCCGGGCGCACGCCATCCGCTCGCCGACCGCGGCCGTATCCACCTTCTCCAGGCCGCCGGGGTCCGCAGGCAGATCGAGGCTCGGTCGGAAGGGCGCCGGCACGGCCCGGATGGCCTGGTTCGCCTGTTCCAGCGCTTTCGCGGCAGCATTCCGTTTCACGCCGGCCAGTGCCTGAGCGCCGGCGGCGGCCGCCGCGGCGGCCGCCGCCTCGGTCGACCTCGTCGTCGATTCCGCCTGCAGTGTCTCGTGATCGTGATCGTGTCGTGCGAGTGTGTCGGAGGCCTCCCGTTCCGCGGCATCGAACGGGCCGAGCAGGACGTCGTGGTCGGGCAGGGTGTCGGCGAGGGTGGTTTCGGCCGCCGCGCCGAGGGTCCGGAAGCTGTCCGCCAGCGCGTCGGCCGCCGCGCCTGCAAGATCCCCGGCCTCGTCGAGCTGGCGGTCGAGACCTTGCAGATCCGCGGAGAGTGCAGCTACGCGCTGGCCGGTCGCGACGGAAGCACGCTGGGCGGCTTCCCATGTGTCACGCGCTTCCTGTTCCTGCCGGGCGAGCATTTCGACGTGCGCGGCGTGATCACGTTCGTACCGAGCGAGCGCGTCGGAGGCGTCCAGCAGCGCCGTGTCGAGGGGACCGAGCAGGGCATCGCGGTCGGGAAGCGCGCCGTGCAGGTCGACGCCGGCGTCCTCGCCGAGCGCCTTCAGGGCGGTGCTGAATGCCACACCCGTGGCGTCGGCCTGAATCACGGCTTCGTCGATCTGTCGTTCGATCCCGGCTCCCTTCGTGGCCAGCGCGACCACACGGTTTCCGGCCGCGTCGGCCGCCTGTCCGGCACGCTCTGCTACCGCGATCGCCTCGTGCAGTCCGGCGCCGACCGGGGCCGTCCAGCCGGCGGGCAGTTGGCGAAGACAGACCGGGCACGCATCGCCGGCGCGCAGATCGCGGGCCGCCGCCGCAGCGGAGTCCGAGCGTCGAAGGGCCGCCAGTTGCTCGTCCGCTTCCCGCCGCCGACGTCCCGCCTCGCGCGCCTCGGCCTCCGCCGCTTCCAGCCGCCGCGTCAGGGCGTCTTGCTGTTCCCGGTGCCCGTCGAGCTTCGCCTCCGCCGCCTCCGCCGCCTCCGCCCGAGTGCGGCACTCCTCGTATCGCTGCCCGACCATCAATCGGCGCTTGTCCGCCGCGGCGCGCGCGTCGAACAGTCGTTGTCTGTCCCGGGCGCAGGCTGCCGCCGCGCCGGCGGACGCACGCTGCGCATCCGTCAATCGTTCGTTGGCTGCGGTGGCTGCCGCCTCGTCCCGGCGCACCTCGGTCCTGGCTGCGTCCAGTTGCTCGGCACACGCTGAACGTTCGTTCCGCCGCGACGCCAGCGCGTCCCGGGCATCGTCCAGCGCGACCCGGCGTGCCTTGCAGTCGGCGTACCGTTGCTCCACCGTCGCACGCCGGTCGCCTGCGGCCTCGACCGCTGCTGCCAGCGGAGGCCGCCGTTCGGCGTGACGCGCGGTCTGTTCGCCCGCGGCCGTGGCGAGCTCGGACGACCGTGCCGCATGCTCTGCCGCCTGCCCGGCCGCGCGGTCGCTCCGGCGGGCCTCTCCGGCGGCGGTCTCTGCCGCTGTGACGCCCGGTTCGACGGCAGGCAACGTGGCCAGCGCCGACGCGACCTCCGGCACGCCCGGGCCGTCGGTGTCGTCCGGAACCTCCGCGAGGCGGGTCGCCAGCTCGGCCTGCCGCCGCACGAGAGCCGCATCGTGCGCGGCGATCTCGACCTCGCGGGCCGCGATCGGCGCCAGCCGCTCTTCCGCCCGATCGATTACCGGGGCGCGTAGCCGTTCGATGACGTCCACCGCCGCCGTGCGAGCCCGGAGCGCGTCGCAAAGCGTCTTGTGAGCCGCCCCGGCTTCGTCTGCCGTGGCGGCGGTCGCGCGAGCCCGTTCACGCCCACGGTCCATCTCCGCGGTCAGTCGCGCGAGGTGCGCCGCAGGATCCTCCGGGTACTCCGACGCGGCCTGCTCCAACTGCACCCGCAGACGGGTGGCCCGCTCGCGGGCCGCGCCGGCCAGTGCTTCCGCCTCCTGGAGCTCGTCCGCGCGCCACACCTGGCGGAGAATGTCGGCTCGTTCAGTCGGTTTGTCCTCCACCAGCAGCCGGGCGAAACGGCCCTGGGGCAGGATGACGGTACGCAGGAACGCACCGCTGTCGAGCCCTATCAGTTTCTCGATGCGCTCGTTGACGGGCCCGACCAGTGCAACCTGCTCGATCGTTTCGTTCGCGGGGCCGACCCGTCGAAGTTGTGCCTTTGCCGGCCCGACCTTGCCCTGGCCGTCCTTCTTCAAGGTGCGGGCGACCTCCCACGTCTCGCCGGACACCCGGAACCTGAGCACGACCCGCAGATGCGTGGACGTGTCGTTCATCAGCTCCTGGTTGCCCTTCGCCGTGAACATGGTCCGCCCGTACAGGGCGTACGTGATCGCCTCCAGAATGGAGGACTTGCCGGCGCCGGTGTCGCCGACGATGGCGACGTGGTCGCGGCCGGTGAAGTCGATGGGCACGGAAGACCGAAACGACCGCAGCCCTTCGACAGTGAGATGGATGGGG
This sequence comes from Vicinamibacterales bacterium, assembly GCA_965204175.1. GTDB lineage: Bacteria > Acidobacteriota > Vicinamibacteria > Vicinamibacterales > UBA8438 > WTFV01. Next base: position 5,927,555 of record OZ241978.1, on the reverse strand, counting down.
CGCACGTCAGCTCTTCCCTCCGTTGCGCTTCGAGCGTAGAGATTCTCGTGCCTGTTCGGCCCGTGACTCGAGCGTGGTCATTCCGAAGTCTGGTGCGGCATCCTGGTCTACGCTGTCCAGCGCCTGCACGAACAGGGCGCCGACGACTTCGTCCGATGCCTTGGGCTTGGGGGCCGCGCTGTTGCGCCATTCGCGAAACAACTGGTCGATCGGCGGCGGGCCGCCGTCGCCTTCTCCGTTCGGCTCGATCGGCTTGATCGGTTGGTTCTTCACTGCATTGACGATCTCGAACACGGCGCATTGCGGCGACCATTTCGCCACCAGATCGGCCAGATCCGGGATCGGATCGTCGGAGACGACCCGCGCCTTCAGAATGCAACTGTCGAGACCGCCATTGACCGCGCGCCTTTCCAGATCTCTCAGTGTGTCCGGCGATCCGCACTTGCCGAACTCCACGAGGGGCCGGCCGCATGGCAGGTCCTGCGTCTCGACCTGCACGCCGTCCTCGATCGTGACCAGCACCGCCTGCTTCGCCTGCCGGCCCTCCCCGAAGTCCAGCGGGATGAGGGATCCCGCGTAGCGTCCCTGCGCCGTGCCGCCCGGCAGGAGCTGCGGGTCGTGGATGTGGCCGAAGGCGCAGTACAGGGCGCGTTGGAGTCCTTCGACGTGCGTGGCGTAGTCCTTCCCGACGGTGATCCGCCGCTCCGACTTGCCCGGCCGGGCGCCCTGCACGTGGAGGTGGGCGGCGTAGAGCACGACGCCGCGGGCGCCCACGGTACGCTGTGCCGTGTCGAGCAGGTTGTCGTTCAGGGTCTTGACGCCGTCCGCGTAGTTGCCCTCGAACCGGGAGGGATCGTCGGTGGCGTAGTTCGCGATGGCGCTCGGCGCGATGAACGGGACGCACGCCACGGCGACCGGCTCCGGGGCGATGTCCGGATACTCGACCACCTCGGGCCGGGTGACCACCCGCAGCCGGCGCGGCTCGGCTGCGCCGGCCAGCTCGTCGATCACGCGCAGCAGCACGGACGAATCGTGATTGCCGGAGAGCACCAGGGTGGGTGCCACCGACGAAAGGCGTCTCAGCGCCTGCACCCCCAGCTCCAGTGCCTCGTACGGCGGACGCGAGGCGTCGAAGAGATCTCCGGTGTGCAGAATCAGGTCCGGGCGAGCCGATTCTGCGAGGCGCAGCAGCCCGCGGAGCGCCTCCACATGGTCGGGCGTGCGATCGTGCCGGCCGAGTCTCGCGCCCAGGTGCCAGTCGGAGGTGTGGAGCAGCTTCACAGCTCCACCTTCGGGCCGGCCAGTGCGCCGACGTTACGGATGATGCCCTCGGCCAGCGCCCGCGTCGCCGCCTCGTCCGTCGCCGCCTCGTCCGGATTCGTCGCGAACGGCGGGAACGGGAAGCGGATGGGGATCGGCTCGGGCACAATCGGCTGGGACACCACCATGGTCCCCGGCATGAAGCGGGTCGCGCGGTCCCGCAACGCCGGCGTCAGGAAGCGGTAGGCGTCGGACTCGCTGGCGTCCAGCCGCCCGGCCACCTTCAGCGACGCATTGCGCGGCAGGGCCTGCGCCACCGCGGAGGCCGCCTGCTGCGCGCCGATGAGCAGCACGCCGAGCGACCGGCCGCGCTCGGCGATGTCCACCAGCAGGTCCTTCAACGGCGAGAAGCCGTGCGCGGGCGCGTACTTGTTCAGCTCGTCGAGCACGACGAAACGCAGCGGGGTGCGGCCCGTCCCCTGTTTCTCCCGCCAGACGCGGTCGAGCAGGGCGCCGACCACGAAGCGCTGGGCGTCGTCGTGCAGCGTGGAGATGTCGACGACGTGCAGCTTGGCGTTCTCGGCGGAGACCGGCTCGAGGCCGCAGCCTATCAGGGGACCGATGTGGCGCCGCAGCTTCAGCAGCCTCCGCAGGAAAGCCTGACGCGTCCCGGACTGCGCCCGGCCGAACCACTCGTTCATCAGACCCTCGTCGTCCGTGGAAACGATGCCTTCGAGCAGGTCGATGAGATCGCCGAAGTCGCGCATCACGTGGCCCGCGCCGGCCGACGCCGCGTCCGGCTCGCGCTCGGCCAGCCGGTCCGGATTGAAGCTCGTGTTCGGAGGCACGATCTCCGCGATCACCACCGCGCCGGACAGGTCTCCTTCCAGCCGGCGCAGGCGCCGCAGAAGCTGAATCCGGACCTGCTGCTCCACGAATCCGACCTGGGTCGAGCGCTCGTCGTCGGCGGTGAAGCAGAACTGCACGAGCTGCTCGCGGATGAACTGCTCCGGGGTCCAGCCGTAGGCGTTCACGTCGGCGGTCTTGCGGGTCTTCACGTCGGCGACGTTGGACTGCACGCTGGACCGGCGCGGCGCGTAGAGGCGGACGGACCGGAACGGTCCCGGCTCGTCGATGCCGAGCGCGCGCCATTTGTCCATCTCGTCCGGCTTGCCGGCGAACTCTGCGTTGGGGCGGTCGACGTGCAGCAGGTCCTCGCCCTTCGTGTTGAAGACCAGCGCCCGCACGCTCTCGCGGCCGGCCCGCCCGCCCAGCAGGTCCATGCCCTGCTCGGTCTCCAGGAGCTGGTAGAGGAGGAACAGCGCGTAGGAGGTCTTGGTGGCAACGCCCGAGATGCCGGAGATCGAGACGTGGCCGCCGGAGCGGCCGTCGACGAAGCGCATGTCGGCGTAGACCGGAGCGCCGCCCAGATCCAGGCCGACCGGCAGCTTGCCGCGCGTCATCTCGTCCTCGAACAGGGCGGCCGTGCGGTGCGCGCCGACGGCCCGCGTCGCGGCGGCCCCGGCGTGCGGGGCGACGAAGAGCTCGGGTACGACCCGCAGGACGCGGACCTCGGCCCGCCGGACGTGCTCCGCCGGCAGCGTCCGGTCGACCACCCGGCCGGTGTCCGAGGGCAGGTCTGCGCCTTCGAACCGGGAGCGCAGCTCGGTGACGATGCCGTAGTGCGTCACCTGCCTGCCGCCGGGGAGATCGGTCGTGACGGCGACCAGCTCGTCGAGCTGGATCACCGCTTCCGGGTCGAGCACGACGTGGAAGGTGCGCGAGTCGCTCTCGACCGATCCGTCGACCAGCCCGATGCGCCCATCGTCGTGCGACGGACCGTCCGCCGGCGGCGGCATGCTCATTCGCTTCGTCCCTCGCGGTTGCGCTGCAGCACGGCCTCGCGCACGGCGCGCAACGCCAGGCGCGGGTCGCCCTGCAGGTGGTGCAAGTGCCGCTCCAGTCCCGCGATCGGCGTCAGGTTCACCGGGGCCCGCGCGTCCCGATGGAGCGCCGACGAGAAGTCCGGCAGCCAGCCCGCGGCCCGATTCGCGGCATCTACCGCGGCGGCCAAGCCGATGCCGGCCGGCATCTCGATGCGGGCCATGCCCGCCCAGGGGCCGGCCCACGGTCCGGGATCGCCGACCCGCAGGTAGCAGCCGTACAGCTCGTCACCCATTGCGAAGAGACCCGAGCGCTCCCGCACCGCGAGCCGCGGAACCTGGATCCAGTGCTCGTGGGCAAGCATCCGGCGGTGATGCGTCTTGACGTAGCCGAGAACGGACAGGCCGCGGCGATGGCGGATGCCGTGCAGCGGCCCGTCGAGCACCGTCAACCATCCGTCTGTGCAGAGTTGCTCGGCGATATCGGACTCGGCGTCTCGCATCAGGCGCTGAAGGTGCTGCCGGGCGGCCTCGATGTCGGCGCCGGCGACCGCATGCGGCTCCCATCGCCAGCCGTCCCGGTGATCGGACAGGTGAACGGCGTGTTCACCGGGGAAGATGGCCGCACGGCCGACGGCCACCTGGTCGAAGCGAGCCCTTGCCTCCGCCGTAACGAGCACGGCGCCGACGGCCCAGCTTCCCGCAAGGCCCGTGCTCACGTCGCCCTCGGCGCTGGTGTGGGTCAGGCGAGCCTCGGTGCGCATGGTGCCGTCCACGAAAGCGAGACGCTGCGGGTGGGCTCCGGCAGGCGGGCGGTGGGGCTCGAAGACCCCGCCGTCCTCCACGAGCTCGCACTCGACGGCGTGCGGCGAATCGTCGTCAGCCTGGAATCCGGCGCCATAGGCGGCGTCGAAGGCCTCGACGCCGAGCGTGCCGGCCGCGTCCGGGTGCTTCGGGCTTCGCACGCCGACCCAGCCCTTCAGCCGAAGAGCCGTAGCGCGGCGACGAGCAGGCCGGGTGCGGCCAATCCCCACGTGATCATGGTATGGAGGGTGTCGATCCTGGACTCCGGAACGTCGAGGCGGGCTTGCACGTCGCCGGTCATGTTGCGGAGTCCTTCCAACGCACTGCAAGTGTCCTCGGCACCGAGCCCTTCCCGCGACGGGGCATGCAGGACGGCGAGAGCGTCCGGATCGGCAGGGGGAGTGGATGTCGGCATCGTTGCCGGCAGCGGCGCGCCAATGGCCCGATGCATCCCAATCCCACGACCGTCCGAGCAGTTCACGCTACCGGGTATTCTACCGCCACCAGCGGTGCCGGCGCCGGCAGGCCGGGTTGCGGCCGGAGTCGCTCGACGCCACGCTGAACAGCTCGGGGTCGGTCTCGTACCGGGGCGACCCGGAGGTTTCGAGAGAGAAGCAGCTCCACGGGCCGGGTCAGGCCGATTCGCTGACGCGGTCGTACTGCCGTCGACGCCGACCGTCGACGCACGGGCAGTGTGTTGGTTGAACGGCAGCTCGAACCGACGCGGGGACTGTTGCCGCGGGCTGCTGCTAAGATGCCCCCGATGAGGAGGTGCAGCATGCGGCAAGTCATCGCGATTCTGGCGGCCATCGCCTTGCTTCCGTCGGTGGCGAACGCCCAAGCGCCCGAGCGCACGCCGTGGGGCGACCCCGACCTGCAGGGCGTGTGGACGAACCGGACCACGACGCCGATAGAGCGGCCGAGCGAGTTCGAGGAGCGGACGGTGCTCTCCGACGAGGAGCGCGCGGAGTTCGACGCGCAGGCCGAGGCCGCGCAAGATCAACCCCCGCCCCCCGGCCAGACCGGCTCCTACAACAGCTTCTGGTTCGACCGCGGCCTGCGCAGCAACCGGACGTCCCTCATCGTCGACCCGCCCGACGGGCGCTACCCGGCCATGACGGAGCGGGTGCGCGAGAGCGACCCGGCGTTCGCGGCGATGCGGGACGGCACGCGGTTCGACACGTGGCACGACCTGAACCTCTACGACCGGTGCATCACGCGCGGCATGCCGGGCGCCATGCTCCCCGGCTTCTACAACCACAACTACCAGATCCTGCAGACGCCGGACCACGTCGTGATCCTGGTGGAGATGATCCACGACGCGCGGATCATCCCGCTTGACGGACGCGGCCACCTGCCGTCGCAGATCGGCCAGTGGCTGGGCGATTCGCGCGCCCGCTGGGAGGGCGACACGCTGGTGGTCGAAACGACCAACCTGACCGCGCGGGGCGATCAGCGGGTGCGCTACCTGGTGCGGGCGGGCAGCGAACAGGCGAAGGTGGTCGAGCGGTTCACGCGGGTCGCCGCCGACCGCATCGACTACAGCTTCACGGTCACCGACCCCTTGACGTACGAGAGCCCGTGGACCGCCGAGATTCCGATGGTGCCGCTCGGGGGCGAGATCTTCGAGTACGCGTGCCACGAAGGGAATTACGGGCTGGTGAACATCCTGGCGGGCGCCCGCGCGGCCGAGCGCGCAACGGAGCAGTAGCCGGTCGGCCCGACTCGCCAAGGACCGGGCATCGGGGACCTTGGAGTCTCGATTCGTGTGTGCCGGTCGCCTGCTTCCGGCTGCAGGCGTGCTTTGCATTTGCTACGGCCAAACGTAAAACACGCCTGCACGACTTGCTGCAACTGGCGTCTGGTTTGAACCGGTACGGTTGCGTCCGCCTCTGGGCGGTTCTTCTGACGACACAGACTCCTATCGCGACGGATAACCGCCGATCCACACCGGGCTCGACCACGCCATCGCATCGTTCACCTGCCGGACGCGGACGTAGTAGTAGTCGCCCTGCCGGGGGTCGTCCTCGTCGGTCCGCGGGTTGTCCTCGTCGGTGTAGCTGAAGCTGACGTCGCGCGGGCCGTTGCGGATCAGGCGGCGCAGCGAGATGCGGTCGTCGGGATAGCCGTCGATGGCCATCCCCCGGTCGACGCCCCCCGCACTGAGCGTGAGCCGCACGCGGCGCTCGGCAATGTCCGCCGGCGGCCGGAAGAAGGGCGGCGCCGACCCCGTCTCGCGCGCTTCCTCCAGGTCGAGCGTGATCGACGCGCTGGGCCGGATGCCGGACAGCGTCATCCGCAGCGAGCTGGTGTCGCCACGCGTGTTGGTCGCGAAACGGGCGCCGTTGCGCCCCGGCTCGTACTCCAGATCCTGGGTGGTCGAGTTCACGAAGTCCGTGCCTGTGATGCCTTCGAGGACGGCGCCGTTCACGCGGAGCTGCCCGCGCCAGTGGCGCCAGCCGCGCGGCGCGTCGCCGGGATGGAGCGGCGTGGCGTCGGAGAAGAACGAGAGCAGCCACTCCTCGCGGTCGGCGGGCCGGCCACGGCCCGTGCCGTAGGTCTCGCTCCAGATCGGCTCGTCGTTCTTGAGCAGCGTGACCGATTCTATCGGGGCGGTGCCGATGACGCGGCCCTCGACGGTCCGCTCGTCCGCGTACTCGGCGCGCTGGCCCATCCGGGTGCCGTTGACGGTCACGTCCAGGATGATGCGGTCGCCGGTCGTGGCGTACGTCCGCCGCTCCTTCATCGCGTCGAAGATCGCGTCGCGGGACTTCTCGGGCGCCATCACCGCCCCGAGGCCGCCGCGCTGCGCCAGCGAGTTACGGTTCGGGGCGGAGTAGCCGGGATGCGACAGGTGGTCGTCGGAGGCCGCGACCAGTCCCACCTGGTGGCCGTGCGACAGGTACTGCCGGACGAACCACTCGAAGGTGCCGTGCATCGACATCATCTCGATCAGCGGCTCGAGCTGCGGGTCCGACTGCCGGTAGTCGCCCGGGTTGTGCGCGTGCGGGATGACGAGCACGTCGTCCGGGTCGTAGCGCGCGTGCAGACCCTGATACAGCTCGGACAGCGTCGGGTACTCCAGCGCCGACACGCGATCCTTGCCCTCCGCGTCGCGGAACAGCACGTTGTGGTGGCCGCCGAAGCGGGCGTGCCGGGTCCATTCCCAGCCGAGGTAGGGGATGAACCGGCCCGGTTCGTCGAAGGCCTGCACCGCGCTTCGCGACAGCTCCCACTCGGCGTCGTCCAGCCAGACGTCGTGCTCGGAGTGGGTGACGAAGTCGAGCCGCGCGTCGTCGCGGGCGAAGGTCATGAAGAAGTCGATGGTGCCGATCCCCTCGGCGTAGCCGGAGTGGCCGTGCGTGTCGCCCCAGTAGATGCGGCGGGCGGGATTCTCCTTGACGAGCACGGGGTTCGCGCCGCCGCGGATCTCGCCGTCCGCCGAGCGGATCTCGATCCAGTGCGGCCCCGGCTCGTCCAGCGTCAGCTCCACCACCGTGATCGGCTCGGTCCCGGCCGGCGTGGTCGCGCGGACGTCGCCGTCCACCCGCACCTCGAACGCCGGGATGGCGCCGGTCGCGCGGTTGAAGAACGCATCCTGTGCGCGCACTGACAGCTCGAACGGCTCGCCCGGCGCGACGACGCTGGGCACGAAGCCGTGCACCCCGGCCACGCTTGTGCCGCTGATCACGAACGGCAGGATCGGCAGCGGCCGCCACTCGCCCGAGGCGTCCAGATCGACGTAGAGCGGCAGCGGCATCCGGGCACTCGACGTGCCGGTCATCAACAGGCCCTGCCCGCCGCCGCTCGTGTCGCCGTAGGTGATGGTGACCGTCTCGCCGGGGTCGACCTGCCCGGAGACGACGCGAAAAACCAGCGCCGGTTCGGGAGCCCGGAACCCGCCGTGCGGGCCGCTCGCCATGTAGACGTCGGCCTCGAATACGGCGTCGCCGCCGGTGGTCGCGATGGTCACGTAGCCGTCGCCGCCCGGGTCGTCCGTTTGGAACGGGCCGTAGTTGACGTTGAAGTGGCGCGCCACCCAGAAGCCGCCGCCGGTCGCCACCGGGCGCGTGCCGGCGGTCCAGATCTGGCGAATGGTCTGGTGCGAACGCGCCTCGAACGGGCCGAGCGACTCGGCGGTCAGCTCCCCGAGCGCGCCGGGCTCGTCGTGCAGCGTGAACTGCCGCACCAGCCGGTCGACGATCGCCCCTTGCCGCAGTGCCGCCTGCCCAGTCGGCGGCAGCGTCGACTGCAGCCGCACCCGCGGACCTTCGAGGCCGACCTCGCCCCCGCCCAGGGCATAGGCGTCGACCCAGTCGGCAAGGATCCGCGCCCGCTCGGCAATGGTCGACTCGCCGGTGGGGCTCATCGCCACGTCGGCCTTGAGCTGCTCGACGGCGGCGCGCAGCGCCGGCGTCAGGTAGTCGTCCGGCCGGCCTTCGTCACCTGTTCGTTCGCACCCGGCGGCGAGGACGCTCAGCAGCAACAGCCACATCGTGCTCTGCCCGAAACGCGGTCGTCTCATCGGTTCCTTCCGGCTGTGGCTGCAACGCTTCATTCCCGATTCGTTGCCGAGTGACGTCATCGATGTATCCCAGGTTCTTCAGATGCCACAACGTGGACTCGAAGCTCGTTTGCAGCCGGTTCGCCACGCTGTGGACCGCATCTTTCGTTTCCAGTGAGCCGGCCAGCGCAGACACTGCGCGCCGCACGAGCTCATTTGGCATCAGAAACATCGCCGCGAAGGCGTTGGCGCGCCGCTCGACGTCTTGCGGCGCCCAGGGACCGCTGGCAATCGCGAGGTGCGCACCGACATCCCGGTCGAACAACAGGTGGCAGAACTCATGAGCAAGGGTGAACCGTCGACCGAATGGATGCGCATTGGCGCTGTTGCGCGAGTTGACCAGGATCCCCGGCCTGTGGCGCTCCCCGTCGATGGCAACGCCCCTGATGGCCCCATCGGACAATTGGCGATCGACAATCGTGACGCCTTGTTTCTCGATGATGTCCTCGATGTCTACGGACTCGCCTTCCACATATTCGGGATCGAGGTTGTCGTGAAGACTCTCGGCCAGTTCGTATCCCTGGTACCAGGGGGGAGTGGCAGCTTCCTCCAGTGGAACGCAACGACGAGCCTCATCGATCGCAGATCGGCCTCCTCCCGATGCATGGAGATCGATCATCAGTCGCGCCAGCTCCACAACGTCTCGTTTCCCGACGCTTGGAGAGACCGAACCGAACATCAAGGTTGCGTGGCAAGACCCTGTAACGACCAGTGGCGACTCCAAGGGTTCCAGAATCGCGCGGCGGGCACCGTCAGCGTACCCGGCGAGATAACCGGTCACCCGTCGCCACCCGGCACGAACGGTTCTTTCGTCCGTGCCCAGCCCCGCGAGCCACATCAGACGCCGTTCGCGATGCTCTTCCACCCCCTTCACGGCCAGAATCCGTCGGTGCAGTTTCCTGAGCCGACGGGATTCGGGTTCCAAGGATGTCAGGTACTCGCTGGCGCCCGCGAGAACCTCATGCAACGGCCCGGCGATCCTCTGTGGCTCCAGCCTGCTGTACCCGCGTTCGGATTCCGAGAAGTCAAGATGATCCGGCATGCCTTCGACGCGCGTTTGCCCCCACGAAATCTCAACGCGGTCGCGAACCCGTCTGAGCACGACGTCAGGAAACAACCCGCCTTCACTTGCAGCACGAATCGCGTGCCTATGCCACCACTTCTGCCAGGCACTCTCCCAGCGGGACGCCAGTCGAGTGTTGTCCGCAATCGCCCATGGCGGAAAACGGGTGGCCCGCAACGACACCCATGCGTTGTCGCCTTCGTTGCCGGGAAGGCGTTCCTCGTGAAGCAGAGGATTCCAGTTCTCGCCAAACCATTCCATCAGCGGGAGAAGGTACCAATGGACAGATTCCGTCCGCTCACCATCCTCCTGGTGGGCACACAGGTTCCGACCTTTGACCCACAACTGGAAGCTGCCCCAGGACATGCTGACTTCCGGCTGCGCGGCCTGGCCGTCATCGGGGTCCGGAGCGAACGCCAGCCGCAGTGCGAATTCGCTGGTGTCCCCGGCAAGCCGCTCCCATCGAGTGCCCATCATCGTGCCCGCTCAATCCCAGTGCGTCCGGATGTCACGCCGACGTACGCGTTGCTCATCGAGCCACTTGCGCCGGAGCCGTTCCGGCACTCGGATCCAACCGACGGGGTACCCGTGCCAGACGTCCGCGCCGTGCTGCCGTGCGCTGTACGCACGGCCTTCATGCACAGCGTACCGCACATCACCGTCCGCCTCGCTATCGGCGAGCTGAACGTCCCAGACGCCACGCGGTCCGCGTCCAGTTTCTGCGTCGCGCCGTCACGCGGAAACGCCGGCGGGACATCGGTCCGCGGCGCGCGGGGCGGCGGCGTGTAGTCCTTCATGTCGATCATGAAGGAGTGGCGCTCCGGCTGGCCGATGCCCTCCTCCTTGTGGGTCACGCCCTTGCGAAGCAGGAAGGTGCTCGGGACCTCGAACGGCGTCTCGCTGACGGTGAACGTCCCGTCGGTGCGCGTCACGCGGAGCGGGCCCCAGCGCAGGAACACGCCGGTCATGTCGTACCGGTGCCGGTGGTACTCGGCCGGCACGCCGTCCGGCCAGACGACCTCCCAGATGACCACCCGCTCGTTCTCGAACTGCTTCGTGACCCCTTCGCGCGGGTAGGCGTGGGGGTAGTCCGGCGCGTCCTGGGCCTGCTGCGCCAGGACCGGGAATGCTGCGGTCGTCAGGCTGGAGACCACGAGGCCGGCCAGCAGGGGGCCGCGAACTGCCGAGCCTGAACGCCGCGTGCGTGTCGAAATCACCGTCCCCTCCGTCCAGATTCGATCTTCTTCATTGTGCCCTCAGTCGATCGAGGAGCGCCCGAGCGTGCGGGCATGCCGCTTCGACGCGAGCGGGGTCGATCCGCGCCAGGAGTTCGAACGAAACCCTGCCCTTGGCGTAACGTTTCCGGCAGGCAGCGGTTGCCCGATCGAGCGTTTCGAGAACCGTCGCCTTGGGAACGGCCTCCAGCTCCGGCCATCGCCTGATCGCGTTCTCCCTGAACTCCGCGCCGAAGTAGCGCCGCAGGGCATCACGATCGGCGAGGAACCACGTCTCCATGATCTGGACCATCAGAAACGCTTGATCGTCGTCCGCTGCGTCAGGCCGCGTCCAGCCGTCGCGGGCGTGCAGGTGCTCCCAGGCCGTTGCTCCCAACACAACCGGGTCCTCGCTGTCGACCAGCAACAGCACGGACGCGCCGGCACCACCGGACATGGCGGCCGCGAAACGGTCGAAGGTCTGTTCGCGCCCGCCGCCCCGGACGATCTTCACCCTGCCACCCTGACCGGCGGACTTGAAGAACTCGCTCCAGCCCTCACGAAACCGTGCACGAAGCGATCGACCGTCACCCCCGCCCTCGACGTACAGCGTCGTAGTCACCACCGGTTCCCGCCGAGTTCGCCCGACGTCCAGAGGTCGCCGAGTCGGTAGTCCTTCAGCCATTTGGCGAGGTCCGTCTTTTGGAGCCGTCGCATTCGTGTCTGCCCGGCGTGCTTCTCGCAAACCACGACGCTCTCAGGTAGGTCGGTCAGCGCATCTACGAGAACGTCCGAATGAGTCGTCACCACCAGTTGACTGCGTCCGGACGCTTCAATCATCAAGTCGGCCAGGGTCGGCAACAGGTCCGGATGCAAGCCGAGTTCCGGCTCCTCGATGCAGATCAACGGCGGCGGCTCGGGGTGCAACAGCACTGCCAACAGGCTCAGGTAGCGTAGCGTCCCATCCGACAGGCGGGACGCCGGAATCGCACGGTCCCCGGTTTCTTCCAGGAACAACGACACCGTGCCGCCGGTTACGGGACACTGCACGTCGACGATGCCGTTGAACAGCTTGCCCAATGCAGCCAGAAACGTCTTCCTCCGGGTTCCGTGCAGGTGCGAGAGCACGAGCGCCAGGTTTTCGGCGCCCTCGTCCAGAAAATCGCTGCGCGCATGCGCATTGCAGGGTTGCCGCAAGACCGCGTTCGGTCCGAACGACCAGTTTCGATAGAGGCGGATACGCTTGTAGCGCTCTCTCAGATGCCAGAGCGCCGGATAAACCGGATTTCCTGCGTGATAGAGCATCGACTCTTCCGATTGGCGATAATCGCTCTGGAATTCCACTACGCTGGGTGCTTCATGAACGGTCAAGCCCTCGAAGTCCGGCGATGATCGGGAGTTCTCTCCGGCCGACTTCAAGCCCGACTCTCCTTCGTCGGCAGCAACGAGGAAGCCTTCGAAGAGTCGGCGAGGCTGGTAGTACGATCGTTCTTCACGTCCGCCGGAGCGAGCCCGGGCAGGTTCGACCTTCTCGTCGAGCACAACGGGCCGCCCGTTCAGGTCGGTCAAGGTCAATGAATGTCGCAGAATGCCGCCCGGCGGAAAATCGACCGCGACGTTCATGACGATCCGGCGCGACGCCTCCGGGCCCTTCCACAACCATTCACGAACCCCACCCATACGCGAGATCGGATCCGCCAAGGCGACCGGAGCGGCCTGAAGAAGCGAGATCGCTTCCAAGAGGTTGGATTTTCCGGAACCGTTCGGGCCGATCAGGACATTCAACGACTCCATTGGGAGATCGATCCCCTCCGGCCCGAACGACAACAACCCCGAGAATTCCAACCTGTTGAACATGTCCAGTCCCCGTTCGATTCACGGGTGACAATCTGTCGCCCGCGGTCAATCCCGCAACTCGAACAGGAACGCTCGGGATGCTGGGCCGTCGACGACCACCTTGCGGGGCCTTCGAACCGACCTCACCTTGCCAAGAAGCGGCGAATGCTGGTCAGGAGCAACCAGCCGATCCCGAACCCGCCAAGTCCTGTGACAATGGTCTCCAGCAGATCGTCCGCCACGGCCCGTTGTGCGTCATCACCGGCAAAGATCATCCAGAACAGGAGCCCGGTGAAGACGATTGCCGCAATGAGCAGAGCCCACACGATCGTGATTCCCGACGCGTGCCGACGTTTGCGATCCTCGTCGTCACGACGAAGTTTCTCGACGTGGAACTCGTACTGACGTTTGTCCGCGGCGTCGCCAGCGTCGATGGCATGACGCGTAACGGCCGTTCGGCGATCCTGGCTGGCAATGCGTTCGCGTTCGAGAGCGATCAACTCCGCCATGGGCCAGAGTTCACCCTGAATCGCTTCCGGGGTCGTCGGAGACGACCGGGCGACGAGATCCTGCTCCGGTGCGGATTCCTGGCCTGATGCCGGCTTCGCCTCGTCGCTCATCGATAGACCGTTCGACGCGTGGCGAAGCCGCTGGATGGAATCCTCGGCTGGATGGGATCCACGAGCTCGTCGACGAAGAACTCGGCATCCACGCTGTACACGCGGTAACCGCCGTACCGCGACTCCTCGAAGCGCGTGATCGTGCCCTCGGCGCCCGCTGAGGATTTTCGACGACGGATCTCATCGAAGACTTCGTCGATCGTGTCGCAATAATAGTCCTGCGAAAGACCTCCCGTGAACGTGTGAGCCATGGATCCCCCTGCAGGTGAACTGGTACGCATCGTACTACGAACCGGGAACGAACGCCCCTACGCCGGCGGCACGAACGCGAGGAAGCGCCGCGGGTTGTCGACCAGGATCTTGCGGATGGTCTCCTCCGGCACGCCGGCGTAGCGCAGCTTCGGCACGAACTGCATCAGCACCGACGCCCAGCCATGGCCGTAGTAGCGCTTGAACTGCCGGACGTTGCCCTGGTCGGACGAGAGCAGGATGTGATCCTCGAGGCCGGCGTCGAGCAGATCCTGCACCATCCGCACCTTGTCGGCGGCGGGAATGTCCGAGCGGCTCATCTCGTGCCCCAGCGTGTCGAGACCGACGAAGGCGCCCCGGCGCGCCACCGCGGTGTGGGTGGCGAGCGGATCGTGCTCGGGCCTGATGGTCGCCATGTGGCCGATCACGACGTGCGAGAGGTCGACGCCGACGCCCTCGATGACGTCCATCTGCTCCATCGCGCAGCTCGGGCAGCTTTCGTGGGGCGTGTGGGTGAAGATCGGCAGCCCGGTGCGCAGGTGGGCGCGGGCCACCGCCCGGTGCACCTTCCGCTCGTCGGGGCGCATCTCGAGGGAAGAAGCGATCTCGCCGAACGCGCCCCAACGCTGGGCGGCCGCGTCGGCCACCAGCTCCTCGACCAGCTCGTCCTCGGACATCTCGGCCACGCGCACGGGGTAGATGGCGAAGCCGATGTCCTCGAAGTAGCCGCCGGCCATCACGATGCGCACCTCGCTGCGGGCGGCGATGGCGTTCAGGTGCTCCACCTGCTCCGGGGTCCGGCGGCCCGTCGCGGCGTCGACGATGCAGCCCAGCCCGTCGAAGGCGCACGCGGCCAGCTCCTCGACGGCCAGGTCGACGTCGGCGCGGCCCACGTGCTCGTGGAACAGCGTCGCTCCCTCGGCGAGCTCAACCGGGTCGACATCGCCCTGCAGGGTGCGAATGATCGCGCCCGCGGGAAAGTCGGGCGGCTCGGCGCTCGTGAACGTCTGCTGCGCGCGCACCGGCGGCAGCGCAGCGCCGAAGGCCGCTGCCCCGGCGCCGGATACGGCGGCGGTGCCGAGGAAACCGAGGGCTTCGCGACGCGAGTACCGGCGGCGCCCGGTGGTCGGATCGGTCATCGTCTGTCTCCCGCAGGGTGTGGCGCCCGGTGCGGAGCGCGTGGGGCATCCTACCCCATGCAACTCGTGCGGCACATATAATTGTTGAATATCCCATCATGGAAATTTGATTTGCAACAATTGATAGCGCGTCCGGATCTGCTCGCCGACACCACCGCGGGACTCGCCGAGGCGCCGGTCGTTACCCTGTTGGGGGCGCGGCAGGTCGGCAAGACGACACTGGCCCGGCAGGTGGCGGCGGCGTGGGCGGGGCCGTCCACGGTCTTCGACCTCGAGGTGGCCGCCACGCGGGAAGCCCTGTCTGCGACCCCCGAGAGACTGCTTCGCGACAGTGACGGTCTGGTCGTCATCGACGAGGTACAGCGGAAGCCGGAGCTGTTCGAGGTGTTGCGACCGATCTGCGACGACCCCGACCGGCGCGCCGTCTTCCTGCTGCTCGGCAGCGCCTCCCTGGACCTCGTCCAGGGCGTGTCCGAAACCCTTGCCGGCCGCATGCTCCTCGTCGACGTGGGCGGCTTCTCGCTCATCGAAGTCGGGGTCGAGCATCAGGACCACCTCTGGATGCGGGGCGGGTTTCCGCGCGCCTGGCTGGCCTCGTCGACCGCGGCGTGGACGCGCTGGATGCAGTCGTTCACGCGCACGTTCCTGGAACGGGACATTCGGGGGCTGGGGTCGACGGTGTCTCCGGACGCGCTGGGCCGCTTCTGGCGCATGCTGGCGCACGTGCACGGGCAGACCTGGAACGCCGCCGAGCTGGCGCGCTCGATGAGCGTGAGCACGACGGCGGTGAACCACTACCGCGACCTGCTGGCGGGCGCCTTCATGCTCCGCGTGCTGCCGCCCTGGTTCGAGAACCTGGGCAAGCGCCTCGTCCGGTCGCCCAAGGTCTACCTGCGCGACAGCGGCATCCTGCACTTCCTGCTCGGTCTGGAAGACCGGCGTGATCTGCCGCTGCATCCCCGCTACGGCGCAAGCTGGGAAGGGTTCGCGCTTGAGCAGACGCTGCTCGCCCACGGCGAGCGCGAGGCGTACTTCTACGGCACGCAGCGCGGTGCCGAGCTGGATTTGCTCCTGTTGCGGCGAGGGCGCCGCTGGGGGTTCGAGTTCAAGTGCGCCGACGCGCCGCGTACGACCCGGTCGATGCACATCGTCATGGACGACCTCGGACTCGAGCACCTGTGGATCCTCTATCCCGGCGACCGGCAGTATCCCCTGACCGACAGGAT
This sequence comes from Vicinamibacterales bacterium, assembly GCA_965204175.1. Classification (GTDB taxonomy): domain Bacteria; phylum Acidobacteriota; class Vicinamibacteria; order Vicinamibacterales; family UBA8438; genus WTFV01. The sequence continues at coordinate 5,911,697 of OZ241978.1, read as the reverse complement.
CACCGCTCTGCCGCTGAAGGACGTTCGCAGCATCGATCTGCATCCGGCGTCGTGATCCTCCACGCCCGGCCCGCCGCAGCGTATGGTACGTGCATGTCACGCACCAACGTCGATATCGTCGACGACGCCTGCGCCGCGGTGATGGGTCGCCTGATTTTCGCGAAGAGGATCACTTGTCCGCGCCGGTCTGCGTGAGGCATCCTAGCGGCTGATGGCGACCCCGACCCCGGCGACTCTTTCCGGCTCGACGACGCCCGGCGCGGCGGCATCCGATCTCCGCTGCCTGCGCGCGCTCGAACGCAAGGTCCTGTGGCTGGCCGTCTGGATGATCCACCACGCGAACCACCTGCGGCCCTCACGGGACGGCCTGAAGGTCGGCGGCCACCAGGCGTCGTGCGCATCGGTGGCGACCCTGATGACGGCGCTCTACTTCGATGCGCTGCGGCCGGAGGACCGGGTCGCGGTGAAGCCGCACGCGAGCCCGGTGTTCCACGCGATCCAGTACCTGTTGGGTAACCAGACGCAGGATCAGCTCGTCCGCTTCCGCGGGTTCGGCGGCGCGCAGTCGTACCCGTCGCGCACGAAGGACGCCGACGACGTCGACTTCTCCACCGGATCGGTCGGCCTCGGCGTGGCCATGACCAGCTTCGCGGCGCTCGTCCAGGACTACGTGCGGTTCAAGGAGTTCGGACCGGCACGGCCGACGGGCCGCATGATCGCCATCGCGGGGGATGCCGAGTTCGACGAGGGCAACATCTTCGAGGCGCTCGTCGAGTCGTGGAAGCACGACGTCCGCAACGTCTGGTGGATCGTCGACTACAACCGCCAGAGCCTCGACGCGGTGATGGTCGAGCGTTTCTCGGATCGACTCGAGACCGTCTTCCGCAACCTCGACTGGCGGGTGGAGGTGCTCAAGTACGGCCGCCTGCTGACCGCGGCGTTCGAGCGGCCGGGCGGAGACGCGCTGCGCCAGTGGATCGACTCGGCGGAGAACTCGCGTTACTCGGCCCTGGCCTACAAGGGAGGCGCGGGGTGGCGCGAGGAGCTGTTGCGCGACCTCGGAGATACCCACGGCATACGCGCCCTGCTCGACGAACACGACGACGACGCGCTCGGGCGCTTGATGACGAACCTCGGCGGGCACGATCTGGCGACCATGCGCGACGCCTTCCGCGCCGTGCAGGACGATCGCCCCACCGCCTTCATCGCCTACACGATCAAGGGCTACGGCTTGCCGTTCGCGGGGCACAAGGACAACCACGCCGGACTGGTCACGCCCGACCAGATGGCGACGTTCAAGCAGGGAATGAACGTCGCCGACGGCGAGGAGTGGGACCGCTTCGCCGGCCTCGACGTGCCCGCCGACGAGCTGAAGGCGTTTCTCGACGCGGTCCCCTTCGGACGCGCGACCGCGCGGCGGCACACCGCGGCGCGCATCGCCGTGCCGGCGCGCTTCGAGCCGCCGCCCGGCGAGCGGCTGTCGACCCAGGATGCATTCGGCCGCTTCCTGTCCGATCTCGCGCGGCGGCATCCCGATCTGGCCGACCGGGTGGTGACGTCGTCGCCCGACGTCACCGTCTCGACCAGCCTCGGCTCGTGGCTGAACCGCCGCCACATCTTCGGGCGGCGCGCCCGCGGCGACCTCTTCAAGGACGAGCGGATTCTCTCGGCCCTGAACTGGGAGGTCTCCGCCAAGGGCCAGCACATCGAGCTGGGCATCGCCGAGAACAACCTGTTCATCCTGCTGGCCGCGCTCGGACTGAGCGGGCCGCTCTTCGGCGAGCGGCTGCTGCCGATCGGCACCGTCTACGACCCGTTCATCAGCCGCGGGCTGGACGCGCTGAACTACGCCTGCTATCAGGACGCGCGGTTCATCGTGGTGGGCACGCCGTCCGGCGTATCGCTGGCGGCCGAGGGCGGCGCGCACCAGTCGATCTACGAGCCGCTGCTCGGCATGGCGCAGCCCGGCCTGACGTCGTTCGAGCCGACCTACGCCGACGAGCTCTGCGAGATCCTGCGCTGGAGCTTCGAGCATCTGCAGGCCGACGACGGCGGAGCGGTCTACCTGCGGCTGTCGACCCGGCCGGTGGATCAGGCGGAGAGGAGTCTGACTCCCGACCTCGCGCGGCAGATCACGGACGGCGGCTACTGGCTGGCCCCGCCCGGGCCGCGGGCGGAGATCGCGCTGGTGGCCAGCGGCGCGGTGCTGCCGGAGGCGATCGAGGCGCACCGGCAGTTACTGGAGGACATCCCCGACGCCGGGCTGCTGGTGGTCACCTCGGTCGACCGGCTGTACCGCGGGTGGATGGCGAGTCACCGCGGCGGCATCGGGGCATCCCGCCCGGTCTCGCACGTCGAGCGCCTGCTGGAGCCGTTGCCGGCCGGCGCCGGGCTGATCACGGTGCTCGATGCCCATCCGGCCACCTTGTCGTGGCTGGCCTCGGTCCGGCGCCAGCGCGTGGTTCCGCTCGGCGTGGATCGGTTCGGGCAGTCCGGCGATCTGCCGGACTTGTACCGCGAGTATCGCCTGGACGTGGACGCCATCGTCGACGCCGCGGCGCGCGTCGCGCTGGCGGACACCGTCTGACGCGGTCAGCGGATCAGGGTCACTTCGATGCCCAGGTTCAGATCGGCCGAGCTGTCGAAGACGGCCGTCACGGGCCGTCTCCACCACGCGGCTCCACCCCGTCCACCGCATCCGGCTGGAGACCGCGGCCCGGCCGTTCTCCACCGTTGCCGCGCCGATCTTCGCCCTTCACCGCGGGCCTGTCGCCCCACATGGCCGGCCGATCCGCGAGAAATCGGTCCACGACGCTTTCGCCCGGCTTCGCGTACTTCCGGAAACGGGCCTGCATCCGCGCGAGCGCGACCGCCGGGGGCAACAGCCGAGGCGTCATTCAGCAAATAGTATAGATACCGGCGGTCGTTTCCCGGTCACGGAGGCGACCGACGGGACGATCGACGCCGGTCCGCAAACCCTGTCCGCGCGACCGGCCGGTGAAAACGTAAGATACGCACGCAGGATGGCGGACCAGATCGAAGTCCGGATGGCGGAGCTGGCCGACTCGATGACGTCGGCAACCCTGACCGCGTGGCTGAAGCACCCGGGTGACCGGGTGACGGCCGGCGAGCCGATCGCCGAGGTCGAGACCGACAAGACCACCGTCGAGATCGAAGCGCCCGCCGACGGCGTGCTCGCCGACGTCCGCGTCGCGGCAGGCACCAGGGACATAGCTGTCGGCGCCCTGCTCGCCGTCGTTCGAGAGGAAGCAGACGCCGGCGAACCGGAACCTACCGGGGCATCCACGCCGCCGCTGGTCGAAATACGGCTGCCGGAGCTGGCCGAAGGAATGGCGGCGGCGACGCTCTCCGCGTGGCTCAAGAAGCCCGGGGACCCGGTGGCCGCGGGTGAACCGATTGCCGAGGTCGAGACGGACAAGACCACGGTAGAGCTGGAAGCCCCGGCCGACGGCGTGCTCGCCGATATCCGCGTCGCGGCAGGCGCCGAGGCGGTAGCGGTGGGCACGGTGCTGGCTCTGGTCCGCACGGGGGCGCCAGGCGAGGCCGCCACGCAGGGTGGACCGGCTGAGAACGCGGATTCTGCCGAAACCGGTGCTTCCGTCCCGACGCCGCCATCCGGAGCCGTCGATACGGCGGAAGGCCTGCCCGCCGCGGCAACCGCCGGCGGTGCGGCCGATGCAATCGCACCCCCGGCCGAAGCAGACGCCCGGCTGCGGAAGCCTCGCGCCGGGGGCGTCGGCGTCGATGCGCCGGTGGGCGCCGCGACGCCGCCGGATGATGCCAAGCCAGCGTTCGTGGAGACGCCCGTAACGCCGCTGGCGCGGCGGATGGCCGAGCTCGCCGGGCTCGATCTCTCCGGCGTGACCGGCTCCGGCGATGGCGGCCGCGTGATGAAGGTCGACGTGGAGCGCCTGCTCCGGTCCGCTCGAGAGGGCGCCGCGGCGCCGGGCCCGGCCGACACGCCGGCCGCCGAACCGGCCGCGCCCGCACCGCCCCGGGCGCCGGCATCCGATCTTCCCCACACGGATCGGCCGCTTACCGCGATGCGCCGGGTCACCGCGCAGCGGATGGCGGAAGCGAAACGCTCGGCTCCGCACTTCTATCTGGAGGTCGAGTGCGCCGTCGACCGGCTGCTGGCCCTGCGCAACGAAGCGGCTGCCGCGGGCGACGCCGCGAGCCCCGCCGGCGATGCCGGCGTGCCGACGGTGAACGACGTGGTCGTCCGCGCCGCGGCGCTCGCGCTGCGGGAGGTGCCGCTCGCCAACTCCGCCTGGACGGGTGAGGCCGTGCGCGTCTACGACCGGGTCGATCTGGCCGTGGCGGTGTCGACATCCGCGGGGCTGGTAACTCCGGTGGTCCGCGGGGCCGACACCAGGACGCTGGCGGAGATCGCCGCGGATCTGCGCCGGCTGGCCGCGGACGCCCGCGCCGGCCGCCTGCAGCCGGCCGATTATCAGGGCGGCACCTGCACCATCTCCAACCTCGGCATGTACGGCGTATCGAGCCTCTACGCCATCCTGAACCCGCCGCAGAGTTGTATCCTCGGGGTCGGCGCTATCGCCGAGCGTCCCGTCGTCCGCGACGGCGCGGTCACGGTGGGCTCGATGATGACGGTGACGCTGTCGGCCGATCACCGCGCCATCGACGGCGCCACCGGCGCCGAGTTGCTGCGCGCCCTCAAGGTGCTCCTCGAGGATCCGCAAAGGGTCTACGGGTGACCCGCCGCGGCCGGCGTCCCGCGTTCAACCCGGCAAGGACAAGCCCCTGATGTCAGCGACGTACTCGACTTTCGCCTCCACCGTCCAGGGAGAGACCGCGTTCACCGTCCTCGCCGTGGCCAAGCGCCTGCTGGCGGCCGGCAAGGACGTCATCGAGCTGGAGATCGGCGACAGCCCGTTCCCGACCACGCCGGCCGCCCTCGACGCGGGCATCCGCGCGGTCCACGAGGGCCACACGCACTACGGCCCGTCGCTCGGCATGCCCGACTTCCGCGGCGCCGCGGCGGCGTACCTGGAGCGACAGTACAGCCTGCCGGTGACCGCCGCACACGTCGTCGTCGGACCGGGAGCCAAGATCTACGAGCAGTTCTTCTGCGAGGCGTTCGTCAATCCCGGCGACGGGGTGCTCGTCTTCAGCCCGCACTTCCCCACCTACCCGGCGAACATCCAGCGGCGCGGCGGGCGGATGGTGGTGTCGCGGCTGCGCGCGTCCCACGACTTCCGCCCCAGCCTGGAGGACGTCGAGCGCTTCCTGGCCGAGGATCCGAGTCCGAAGGCGATCTTCCTCAACAGCCCGCACAACCCGACCGGCGGGGTCGCGACGCTGGAAGATCTCACAGGACTCGCCGACCTGATTCGCGGCCGCGACGTCGCGGTGTTCAGCGACGAGCCCTACGACGCGATGGTCTGGCGCGGCCGGCACCACACGCTGCTGAGCCAGCCCGGCATGTTCGACCAGTGCGTCGCCGCCTACACCTTCAGCAAGTCGTTCAGCATGAGCGGCTGGCGGCTCGGCTTCGCGGTCAGCAGCCCCGCCACGATCGAGGTGATCGGGACGCTGACCAACACGGCGCTGTCCTGCGTGCCGCCGTTCACGCAGATCGCCGGGCTGGCCGCGATGGCCGACGACTGCCCGGTGCGCGACGAGCGGATGGCCGACTTCCGGCGCAAGGTGGAGCGGCTGGTCGAGGGCCTGAACACCATCGACGACATCTCCTGCCTGATGCCGGGCGGCACCTTCTATGCCTTCCCGTCGGTCAAGCGCATCTGCAACCGGTACGGCATCACGTCGCACGGGCTGGCATTGTTCCTGCTCGAGGCGGCGGACGGCGCGCGCGGCGTTGCCTGTCTCGGCGGGGAGTGCTTCGGCGAGGCCGGCGGCGGGTTCCTGCGCCTGAGCTGCGCGGAACCTGACGAGCGGTTGACCCAGGCGGTTGCGTTCATCGCCGAGGCGGTGACCCGCGCCGAACGGGTGGAGTCGTACCTGGAATCGCACACGGAGCATCGGTTGGCGGAACCGTACGGGGACGACTGACGTAGACAACTAACGCGATTGCGGGTGTCGTTCGTTTCCTGCTAGGGTTCGATCCGGGAGTCGAAGTGCGTCATGGGGCTGCGTGAGCGATTGTTCGGCCGGAAGAAGAGCGCGGAAGAGACGCCGGATCCGCTGGCCGATCTGGTCCTGGCAAAGCTCAAGGTCGGCTACCTCGTCGACTACGACCTGCAGACGTGGCGGGTCACGGGCTACTCGCGCTACCGTTTCTCGGGCATGGACGACATCGAGGAGTGGGAGCTGAGCGCCAACGGCGAGCAGCGCTACCTGGAGCGCGCCGGCGACGCCTGGTCGCTCTCGTACAAGATCGCCGTGGGAGACATCGCTGGCGACGTCCAACGACACATCCTCGACCACGAGGATCCGCCGCGGACCATCATCTTCAAGGGGGCCGCCTATCGCCTCGACGCCTCCTACGCCGGGCACCTGCTGCCGGACGGCCACGGCGCCCCCGAGCCGGTGATCCGCTGGGAGTTCGTCGACGGGGCCGAGACCGGCTTCGTCGGCGTCGAGCAGTGGGGCGAGACCGAGTTCACGGCGGCGGCCGGATCGGTGGTCGAGGACTACCAGTTCACGCACATTCTTCCGGGGAGCCCGACATGAGTCGCCAGGGGTTCGCGCCACGCCGCAACCGCCCTGCACCGATCGACCGGCCCGCCGGCCGCGCGCGCGGCGGTCTCGCGCCGCCGGCGCCGCATCGCGGGCGTCCACGGACCAGCCGCGCGTTTCGAGGCAGCGGCCTTGCGGCGCTGCTGGCCGTTGCCCTGCTCGCGGCGGCGGCGTGCGACACGCAGACCCCGCTCGAACGGCTCCAGGCGCAGCTCGAGACGTACCCGGAGTACTCGGTGATCCTGCAGGACATGGAGGAGGACCTGTTCGGGTACTCGCACCAGTACCAGGTCGTCGTCGGCGCGCCGCAGCCCGGGTCGGACGAGCTCGTCTACCGCGAAGCGCTCCTCGACTGGCAGCAGGTCGATTCCGGAACCTACGAGCGCTACCGGCCGTTTCTCGGGATGGTCGTCCTCTCGAAGAGCCCGGGCGGCAACGTCGACCAGGACGCCCATCCGCCCGGCTACCGGCAGGTGGGAGACGAGCGCTACGGCCAGTGGCGCCAGGACTCCAGCGGGCGGTCGTTCTGGGAGTTCTACGGCCAGTACGCGCTGCTGAGCCACATCATGGGCGGCTTCGGGCGGCCGATCTACCGCGACGACTGGAACGGCTACCAGGAATCGCGCAGCCGCGGTCAGACCTGGTACGGCCCCAGCACCGCCGGCGGCGGCCGGACGTACGGCACGAACGGCACCACCACCCGGCAGTCCAACCCCGACTTCTTCCGCCGCCAGCAGGCGCGGCAGGCGGCGCAGAGCCGGTCGTTCGGTCAACGGGTAAGCAGCCGCATGGCGGGCGGCATGCGCAGCTTCGGCAAGTAGCCGGGGGAGAACAAGTCATGTCGGTGGATCAGATCCTGCCCGGCTTCGTCCATCTCGCCGTCGTTCTCGTGCTGCTGGCCGCCGGCAAGTTCGCCTACGACGGATTGCACCGCGGCTTCGCCCTGCGGAGCGAGCTGCTCGAGAAGCGCAACCTGGCGGCGGCGGTGGCCGTCGCCGGCTACTACCTGGGGCTCGCCATCGTGCTGGGCGGCGTCGTCTCCGGCCCCGCCTCGTTCAGCCTGATCGACGACGTCATCGGCCTTGCCATCTTCGGCCTGCTCGGCATCGTGCTGCTGAACCTCTCCGCGCTGATCAACGACAAGGCGGTGTTCTCGCAGTTCGCCATCGAGCGCGAGATCGTCGAGGATCGCAACCTCGGCGTCGGCATCCTCGAAGGAGCCAACTACGTCGCGGTCGGCCTGATCACCGCCGGCGCGATGTCCGGGGAGGGTAGCCTGGCGTCGGGGCTGGCGTTCTGGATCGCGGGGCTCGTCGCGCTGATCGTCGCCGGGCTGCTGTACGACCGCATCACGCCCTACGACCTGCACGACGAGATCGAGAAGGGCAACACGGCCGTCGCAGCCGCGTTCGCGGGGGTGCTCGCCGGCTTCGGCAACGTCATCCGGCTGGCCGGCGAGGGCGATTTCGTCTCCTGGAACGAGAGCCTCACCGGGTTCGCCTACTACGCCGTGGCCGGGCTCGTGCTGCTGCCGCTCGTGCGACTGTTCGCCGACAAGGTCCTGCTGCCCGGCGCGCGGTTGGGCGACGAGCTGGTCCGGGCAGAGCCCAACCTGGGCGCCGGCGTCATCGCCGGGGCGACCTACCTGGGAGCGTCGATGCTGATCGGGCTGACGCTGTAGGAGTCCGAGTCGGGACGCCCGCAGCACCGCAGAGCCGCAAGCCCGCAGATCATCCGCCCGCCGACGGACGATGAGCAGCTTGAAGTCGAGACTACGGCAGCCCCCGACGGGGTTGCTCGCATTCCTGCGGCGCGAGAACCTCTTTCGCCTCATGGGCGTAATCGTCGTGCTGGTCCTGACCGGGGCCGTCGGCCTCACGTACTTCGAGGAGGATCGGCCCTTCCACGACGCGCTCTGGTGGGCCATCGTCACCCTCACGACGGTCGGCTTCGGAGACATCTCGCCGACATCGCTCGGCGGCCGGCTGATCGGCGTCGTGCTGATGTTCTTCGGCATCGGCGTGCTCGGCACGTTCACCGGGACCATCGCCAGCGCGTTCGTCGCGCAGAGACAGAGAAAGGACCGCGGCATGGGCGAATGCGACCTCGAGGGCCACATCATCCTGTGCGGATGGAACGACCGGACGAAGGAGATCCTGAAGGATCTGCGTGCCGATTCCCGCTCGGCAGCGAGGCCCATTGCGCTGGTCGCCGACGTCGAGACCAATCCGGCGGGCGGCGACGAACATCTCCGTTTCATGCGCGGTACGGAGACCGAGGACGATCTGATGCGGGCTGGCATCAAGCGAGCGGAGACCGTCGTCCTGGTCGGTGACCGATCACAGGACTACCAGGCACGCGACGCAAAGGCGGTGCTGGCGGTGCTGACGGTCAAGAGCCTCAACCCGAGCGCGTACGTCATCGTCGAGCTGGCCGGCGAGGAGAACGTGCACCACTGCAGGCACGCCAAGGCCGACGAGATCGTAGTAGGCGCGGACCTGTGCAGCCGGGTCATCTCGACCGCGACTCTCGACCACGGCATCTCCACCGTGCTGCGCGAGCTGCTGAGCGCGCAGGAGGGCCACGACCTCATCACGATGCCCGTACCGGACGGACACGGAGAGCGGCCTTTCATCGACATGTTCGCCGATCTGAAGCGCGAGAAGGGCATGATCGCCCTGGCGATCAAGCGCCCCGGCAAGAACTCCATCGTAACGAACCCCGATGCCGATTACCCCGTGAAGGCCGGCGATCGACTGGTGGTCATCTCGCCTCGTGCACGGGACGGGGCGCGGAGGACGGAGGTTTTCGGAAGCTCATCGTGAGAACCCTGCGTTGCAGTGGAGACCGGCGATGATTCGAACCGGCCGGGGCGCGGGATCGTAGATCCACATGATGAGGACAGGCGGGCTGACAACTACGCGGGCCGGCGACGACATGACGGAGGCCCGGCGGAGGCCCGCCCGTTGCGCCGGCCAGCGACGACGAGAGCACGCGAAACGGGATGCGCGAGGAGGCGCGACATTCGATGGCTGAGCATTTCGACAAGGTCAAGGGCTATCTGCTCGACCTCGGGCTGACGGTCACGGCGGAGAACGAGGCCGAGGAGCTCGTGGTGGTCGACGACGAGGAGAACGGCATCAAGAAGCTGTTCATCGACTGCGAGGCGCCCATCGTGATTCTCGAGCAGTTGATCGGCCACGTGCCGAAGAACCCGGGCGACCTCTTCGTGCGGCTGCTGCAGATGAACAACACCCTGGTGCACGGCGCCTTCGTCGTCGACGAGAACGCGTCGCGCATCTTCTATCGCGACACGCTGCAGCTCGCCAACCTCGATGCGAACGAGCTGGAAGGCTCCATCGACGCCCTCTCGCTGGCGATGGCCGAGCACGGGGCCGAGCTGCTCGACCACCTGAAGCGCTGACCGCCCGACGGAGAACGACCGAAGGAGAACGACGATGCCCGGTATCTTCCGCAGAATGTTCAAGGTTGCCGAATCCAATGCCCACGCCGCGATCGATCACCTGGAGGACCCGATCAAGATGACCGAGCAGGGTATCCGGGACCTCAAGAAGAACCTGCAGGCGGCGATGGTGAGCCTGGCGCAGGTGAAGTCGCTCGCCATCCGCCTGCAGAAGGAGGCCGGCGACCACAAGAAGCGCGCGGCGGAGTACGAGCGCAAGGCGATGCTGCTGCTCAAGCGCGTCGAGGCCGGCGAGATGGCCGCCGGCGAGGCCGAGCGGTTGGCGACGGCGGCGCTTCAGAAGAAGGAGGACGCCGTGCAGCAGGCGGCCCGCGTGGGCGCCGACCACCAGACGCAGCAGCGGATGGCCGACCAGCTCCAGGCCAAGGTGGAAGACCTCAAGCGGCAGATCAACAAGTACCAGAACGAGCTGATCACCCTGCGCGCCCGCGCGCGCACGGCATCGTCGATGCGCAAGATCAACCAGCAGCTCGCCGGCGCCGACGCCAGCGGTACGGTCGCCATGCTGGAGAAGATGAAGGCCAAGGTCCAGGAAGAGGAATCGCTGGCCGAGGCGTACGACCAGCTCTCCGACGTGGGCGGCACCATCGACGAGGACATCGACAAGGCCCTGGCCGATCCTTCTCCCGGCGCCGGCGCCGACGCGCTGGCCGAGCTCAAGAAGAAGATGGGCATGGCGACCGCGTAGAGCAGTTCTGCGCCGCGGGAAGCGGTGCGGAACTGCCGCACACCAGTCATTTCCTAACCCTGCACCAGGATTTGCGCCCTATAGGCGATGAAACAACCCTGGCGAGGGTTGGCCGGGCGGAAGGAAGCGGAGCCGCCGGCGACGATTGCCGGGCCAGGATTCATCCGGTCACACGGGTTGCGGGCGGATCGAGCGGGCCCGAGGGTCAGAGCGAGCTCGAGAACGGGTGGCCGAGCTCGCGCATGACCTCCTCGGCCGCCCGGACACCGTGGTACTGCGCCTCCTCGAAGAGCGAGATCCCGCTCATGTCGGAGTGGGCGAACCGCACCGCGCCGTGCGGCGCCGCCGCTTGGCGGCGCGCCTCGCCCCAGACGAAACCCGGCACCGGACGGATCATGGCGTGGCCCCGGAGCATGACGTCGGCATGCGTGACGAGTGATTCGATGCCGGGATGGGCCTGGCCGAGGTCGGCGAGAATCAACGCCACCCAGTCGCGCCAATCCTGCTCCAGCATCCAGGTCCGCGCCACGTGCGGGTTCGGGACGGTGAGCGGGAGGTAGTAGGTCAGGACGCTGCGCCCGGTCGTCATCCGCAGGTTCTGGTGAGTCGCCACCACGTAGCCGAGCGACGGGCTGTCGTAGAGCACGTTGTCCCATGCCGCGCCGTCCGGCAGGCGGTCGACCGTGAGGTTCGCCACCAACCACGGGCTGTAGGTGAACGCCTCGCTGCCTGCCGCGGGGTAGCCGTCGATCACGCGGGGCGCGGTGAAGCGCGGCAGGGCGTAGATGCAACGGCGCGCCCGGAAGCGGACGAGGGTGTCGTCGCGCGCGTCCAGGGCGTCGACGTGGACGCCTCCCTCCCCGGCGCCGCCGTCCGGCGCCGTTCGGGGTGCTCCCGCTTCCGCCGGGCTGACGCGGTAGGCCAGCATTCCGGTGCGGACCCGCGCGCCGGCGCGGTCCATGAAGTGCCGCACGATGCGGCCGTTTCCCTCCGGCCAGGTCAGGTACTCGACCTCCGCGGGACGCGAGCAGAGGTAGTGCCACCCCGCCCAGGCCGAGGTCGTGTCGAGCGTGCACCCGTAGTCGTCCCGGCAGCAGTAGTCGACGTACCAGCGCAGCCGGGCCGAGGCCCAGCCCGCGCGGTCGAAGTACTCGCGCATGGAGATGCGGTCCAGTGCCAGGATCTCCGGGTCGGTCGTGCCGGCGGCGACCGGCAGCGCGAACGCCGGCCGGCCCTCCGAGTCCCGATAGTCGCGGTACCGCCGCACCTGCTGCTCGAACGCCGCGAGCGCTTCCCCGTCGTCGCCGCGACTCGTGCCGCCCGCATCGACGATGCCCCGTGCCGACAGCCCCACGCGCCAACGGCCGTCGACGAACACGCGCTCCTGGGGGGCGTGGCAGAGATGTCGCGGGTCGTAGACCGGCTCGCCGTCCCGGGTGTGGTCCAGAATCAGTCCCATTTCCGCGACCAGCTCCCGCACCGCGGTCGATTCGGTGGTCGGCGTCGGCAGGTAGTGGGCGCCCCACGGATATGCGGAGACGGCGTTCTCGCCCCACCGGGCGTTGCCTCCCGGCTCCCGCTCGAGCTCGAGCAGCGTGAAATCGCCGAACCCGGCGCCGGCGAGCTTCCAGGCAGCGGACAACCCCGCCATGCCGGCACCCACGATGACCACCGCGACCTCCCGGACCTGTGGCGGCTCCGGAAGGGAACCTTCCCGCAGCCGATGGCCGATCCGGTGGGAGGCGCCCACGATGCTCCCGGTGATGCGCCCGGCATCGAGCGCCCGGTCCACGGACGACGGCGGTCGAGGCGCGCAACCCAGTGTCAGCGCGGCCGCGGCGCCGGGTCCCATCCGCAGCAACGCACGTCGCGTCAGCCCGCGCCCCGGGGGGCTCCCGGATCCTCGTCGCGCCATCGCCTACCGCTGCCCCCGCGCGTACCGCTCCCACCCGGCCGCGTGATACCGCACCAGGATCTGGTTGTTCAGGTGATTCACCTCCACCGGCACCGCGGCCATGTCGGCGGGAAACTCGAACAGCGTGCGGGAGATGGACGGGGTGAGATAGCGCAGGTCCGGCGGGAACGCGGCCGGCGCCGCCAGCGGCGCGTGCGAAGCCAGCACGTAACCCCACTCCCCGAAGGTGGGGACCGGCGCATGATACGGCATCGCACGCAGACCGGCGGCGCGGATCGTCTCCACGATGCACCAGAACGCCCGTCGCGAGACCAGCGGCGAGGTGCTCTGAAGCGCCGCCACCCCGCCCGGGGCGAGCCGCTCGCGCAGGCGCCGGTAGAAGGTGGTGGTGTAGAGCTTGCCGAGCGAGTAGGTGCGCGGGTCGGGAAAATCGACCACGATGAAGTCGTAGCGGGTCGTGTCCGACTCCACCCATACGAACGCGTCGGCGTTGACCACCTCGACCCGCGGCGATCGCAACGCGAAGTCGTTGAGCACGGCGAAGGCCTCGCGGTCGCGGAAGATCTCCGTCATCAACGGATCGAGGTCGACCAGCGTGACCGCCTCGACGCGATCGTCCTTCAGGACCTCGCGGACCGCCATCCCGTCGCCGCCGCCCAGCACCAGGACACGGCTCGGGTCGGCGACCGACGCCAGCCCGGGATGGACCAGCGCCTCGTGATAGCGGTACTCGTCCAGCGACGAGAATTGCAGGTTGCCGTCCAGAAACAGCCGCACGCCGCCCTGCCCCTGCGTCAGCACGATGCGCTGGTAGGGCGACGAGCGCGACAGCACGACCGGATCGTCGTAGAGCCGCTGCTCCGACCAGTCCACCAGATCGTCGGAGAACACGGCGCCCAGCACCAGCACGCCGAGCGCGGCGTAGGCCTGCGCCGTGAGCCGCGGCCGGCGATGCTGATCGCGGAAGACGTGGCAGGTCCAGACCGCGACCACCACGTTGAGCCCGCCGAACACGAAGGACGAGCGCATCAGCCCCACCTGCGGCACGAGCCACAGCGGAAACAGCAGCGACGCGGCCAGCGCGCCCAGGTAGTCGAGCGACAGGACCCTGGAGACCAGATCGCTGAGCGGGAACTCGTCCTTCAGGATGCGGATCAGGAACGGAATCTCCAGACCCACCAGCACCCCGGTGGCGGTCACCCACGTGTAGAGCACGACGCGGAACGCGCCGAGCTCGCTGAACGAGAAGAAGAGCACCGGCGACGAGAGCCCGCCGACGAGGCCGACGAGAATCTCGATCTCGATGAAGCGGACGATCAGCGCTTTCCGGAAGTAGCGTGACAGGTACGACCCTACCCCCATGGAGAAGAGGTAGACGCCGATGACCGTCGAGAACTGCGTGACGCTGTCGCCCAGCAGATAGCTGGCGATGGTGCCGGACAGCAACTCGTAGACGAGTCCGCAGGTGGCGATGGTGAAGACCGCTATCAGCAGGACCCGTACGCCCGCGCGGTCGGTGGCCTCGGTGGGCCGCTCGTCCATGGCGCTACGATCCTGCAACTACATCGGGAAGTGCAAGCGGGGTCGCGCCGATGCTCGAATGCCACCGTGCATCGGCCGCGTGCGCCGGCAGCCGCCGGGGCGGGGCGGGCAACAGACGGCAGGCGGGCGCCGCGGACCCAACGGCCGCGGCGCCCGCCGGTAACGACTAGAGCCCTTCGGCCTGCTTCATCAGGTTGCCGTGCGTCAGGGCGACCTCGAGTCCGCCCTCGCCTTCCTGCCATCCCGTGCGGCCGTCTTCGTTCGCGTCCACCCCGGACAGCAGCGCCTGGGCCAGCGCGCTGAGCTCGGCCACGAGGCCCGCGGCGTCGTCGGCCGACGTCGCCATGTCGATCTTCTGCGCCAGCATGACGATCTCGTCCGCGCGCGTCACCGTGTTCTGCGCCGAGGTGGCGACGTGATTGGCGTGCGTCTTCACCGCGCCGGACGCGTCCTCGGAGTTGGCCGCGGCCATGATGTGCCTGGCCGCCCCTTCCGCCGCCTGCTTCACGCCGTAGCCGTTGCCCGGGCCGTTCTCGATCTGCGTCGGATCGACCGCGTGCAGCACGTGCGCGGTGTGACGCTTGATCGAGTCGAGGTTGCTCGGATCGGACGCCGCGAGCGAGGCGTGCCGCGCCGCAATCTCGGCTTCGGCGATCGCGGCCGGCAGCAGACCGGCCATCTCGGGCGTGTCGTTCCACCGGTCCATCACGTGGCCGATGTGATTGTGCGCCTGTGCCGCGGCGCTCTGGACGCCGGCGACGAGCGCGAGGACGAGAACGAGGCCGATGCTGGTTGCGCGCGTCATGTCAATCCTCCTCGGGATTCGGACGGCGGTCCCGGAATCTCGAGACCGCAGGGTGAACGCTGGCGATAGCCTCCCTAATATACCGCGGACCGAACGCTGGCAAGGGCGGCGCCGCGCGGCGGCGCCGGAGAGAGGCAGCTCGCCCGGCGGGGAGGGCAACAGGTGAAGCGCGCCGGGAGGTGCCGCCTCCCGGGCCATACGCCCGCGGAGTTCGACAAGACGCGCCCACCCGTCAGGGCAAGGACTGTACCCGCCCGGCGTGACGAGCAGGCTACGGGAGCGTTGCCCGTTCGTAAAATCCCGCCGGAGGCGCGCCCCGCGAGCCGCCGGCGACGAACTGGCGCGCGGGCGAGGCGCGCGCGCGTGGCTTTCCGATATGCTTGAGGTACACGGTTCTTCCGTCTTTCCGATGCTCGACCCCCGCAGACCTTCCTCGCTGTTGCTCGTGGCCGCGGCGGGGCTGGCTTCGATGGCGACCGACTGCGAACGTTCGCCGCGCGGTCTGCAGCCGACGCCGCTGGTCAGGGTGGAGATTCGCCTCGAGAGCGAGCCGGCGGCCGAACCTCCCGCCGACCGGCAAGCCGATTTCGAGGGCTGCCTGGAACGCATGGGCGGAGACAACAACGTCAGGCCGAGCTGGCGCGACTATGCGCCGACGGCGCTGACCGGGACGGCCCCGAACACCTTCCGGGCCGAGTTCTTCGACGTGCCGTCCGACGTCGTCAACACGATGACGGTGCACGACCGCAACGAGTGCCGGCGCGACCCGCTTGGGCAGGGTCGCGTCACCTCCGGGATTACGGTGAACGGAACCGTCCTCGGGCGCATCATCCCGGCCACGGGCGCGCTGCAGTTCAGCGTGGACGCCGACGGCGCCGTGGAGTCGCCCGGCCGCGGCCAGGAGTCTTCCCCGTAGAACGGCACAGACTCCTGGTCAGGCGCGGTTGGGCGGCAATCGGGCCGCAGGCGACGATAGTCGGGCGAGGCCGCCGCACGGACCGCGGGACCGGCGACGCTCTCCTCCGGACACCCCCCGACGGAACCCGCGTCTTCCTCCGCGCCCGAGGACCCGTCCGCCGCCCTCCGCCCGTACACCGCCGGCAGGGCGCTACAATGCGATTCCATGCCCGAAACGTGCCGCTCTCCGGTCACCGCCGTGACGCTCGTCGCGGCAATGCTCGTTGCGCCCTCCGTCTCCCGCGCCCAGCGGGCCGACTCCGAGGTGCTGGACGCCATTCGCGAGGAGGGATTCCAGCGGTCGCAGGCGCTGGAGATCGTCAGTTGGTTGAGCGACGTCTACGGCCCGCGCGTCACCGGCACGCCGGCGATCGAGGCGGCCAAGGACTGGACGGCCGATCGCATGCGCTCGTGGGGGCTGGCCGTATCGGAGGAGCGGTTCGCGTACGGCCGCGGCTGGTCGCTCGAGCGCTTCCATGCGCACCTGATCGAGCCGCAGGTAATGCCCATCATCGGCTACCCGCGCGCGTGGACACCCGGCACGGACGGCACGGTGACGGCCGACGTCGTGCGGGTCGACGTCAGCTCGCGCGCCGCGCTGGAACGGCACCGCGGCCGGCTGCGCGGCAAGATCGTACTCACGCAGGAGCCGCGCGACGTCCGGATGCTCGAGGGCGACCTGGTCTTGCGGATGGACGACCGCCTGCTCGAAGAAGCGGCCCGGCCGCCGGCCGGGCGATCGCGCCAGGCAAGCAGCGGCGGCAGCGGCGCGCGGCTTCAGGACCACGTGCAGGCGTTCTTCCTGGAGGAGGGCGTCGCCGCGGTTCTCGACCGGGGCAGCGATCTCTCCCTGGTCGGCGGGGCGCCGCTCGGCAGCGGCCTCGTCTGGCCGACCCAGCGCACGGACGGCGGCACGCTGTTCGTCGGTCCCGGCGGATCGCGGGCGACGGGCGCGCGGGAAGTCGTCCCGGCGGCGACCATCGCGGTCGAGCACTACAACCGGATGATCCGCGTCCTCGACAAGGGCCTGCCCGTCACCGTCGAGATCGACATTCGGACGCGCTTCCACGACGAGACCCGTCCGAACGGCTTCAACCTGCTCGGCGAGCTGCCCGGGACGGACCTGGCCGACGAGGTGGTCATTCTCGGCGCGCACTTCGACTCGACGCACGCCTCGCCCGGGGCGACCGACAACGCGGCCGGCGTCGCCGCGATGATGGAGGCGGCGCGCATCCTGCAAGCGGTGGACGCGCGCCCGCGGCGCACGATCCGGGTCGCCTTATGGGGCGGCGAGGAGGAAGGACTGCTGGGCTCGCGCGCCTACGTCCGGCGTCATTACGCGGACCCCTGGACCATGGATCTGCTGCCGGACCACGCCGAGGTGTCGGCCTACTACAACCTGGACAACGGCGCGGGCCGCATCCGGGGCATCTGGCTGCAGGGCAACGCGGCGGCTGCGCACCTGTTCCGGGACTGGATGCGCGATCTGACGGACCTGGGCGTCGCCACCATCGGCCGGCGTTCGACGCGCGGCACCGACCACCTCTCGTTCGACGACGTCGGACTGCCGGGATTCCAGTTCATCCAGGATCGCCTGGAGTACAACTCGCGCACGCACCACTCGAACATGGACGTCTACGACCGGGTGCAGCGCGACGACCTGCTGCAGATGGCCGTGGTCGCGGCGACCTTCGCCTACCGGACGGCGATGCTCGACGAGCGGCTGCCGCGCAAGCCGCTGCCGCGCAGAAGGTAGACTGCACGCGAACCGTTCCGATGGGGAGGATGCATCGATGATCAAGCGGCATGTGCAGATGCTCGGCGCGGCCGCCGCGCTGGTGATCGCGGGTTGCGCCGGTGGAGACGGGGGAGAGTCGGCGGCGGGTGCAGGGGACGACGCGGCGGCGGACGGCAACGCGCTGCCGATCATGGCGCTCGAGGACGTCAAGCCGAGCCAGAGCGGATTGGTCTGGCAGGAGGTGGCGAACACGCAGATCGAGGTCACCTACGACCGGCCGGTCGCCCGCGGCCGCGATTTGTTCGGGGGCATCGTGCCGTTCGGCGAGATCTGGAACCCGGGCGCCAACGACGCGACCGCTGTTTCCTTCACCCGCGACGTGACCGTCAACGGCAACGAGTTGCCGGCGGGCAAGTACAGCCTCTGGGCAATCCCCGACCCCAACCGCTGGACCCTCATCTTCAACCGCCAGGCGGACGTCTATCACACGCCCTACCCCGGCGAGGAGGACGACGCGTTGCGGTTCATGGCGTCGCCGCGCCGCGGGGCGCACATGGAAACGCTGGCCTTCTACTTCGCGGCCGTCGAGCAGAAGGACGCCGAGCTGCGGCTGCACTGGGGCGAGACCTACGTCCCCTTCAACATCACGGTGCCATAGCGATGGGCGGCCCGAGCACGATCGATCGGCGCAGGTTCCTCCGCTCCGGCGCGCTGGCAGGCGCCGCCTTGGCCACCGGTTCGTCCGGGTGCGGGTCGGCGCTCGAGCCCGGGGCGGCTGCGCACGGTGAGTCCGGAGCAGCAGCGGCGATACCCGAGCCGCACGGCGCCGCGCCGGAACCGCGGGGCGGCTCGGCACTCGGCCAACCTCCAGAGCCGTTCGCGCTCGAGGAGGTCTCGATCGGCGAGCTCGCCGACGCGATGGCCGCGGGCACCCGCACGTCGCGGTCCGTGACCCAGGCCTACCTGGCGCGCATCGCGGCGCTCGACCGGCAGGGACCGACGCTGCGGAGCGTCATCGAAACCAACCCGGACGCGCTGGATATCGCGGACGGGCTGGACAGCGAGCGCGCGGCGGGCCGCGTGCGGTCGCCGCTCCACGGCGTGCCGATCCTCGTCAAGGACAACATCGACACCGCCGACCGTATGACGACCACCGCAGGCTCGCTCGCCCTCGAAGGCTCCATCCCTGCCGAGGATTCCTACGTAGCCGAGCGGCTGCGAGAGGCCGGTGCCGTGCTGCTCGGCAAGGCCAACCTGAGCGAGTGGGCCAACTTCCGGTCGACCCGCTCGTCGAGCGGCTGGAGCGCACGCGGCGGGCAGTGCCGCAACCCCTACGCCCTCGACCGCAACCCGTGCGGCTCGAGCTCCGGCTCCGGCGCCGCGGTCTCGGCCAACCTGGCCGCGGCGGCCATCGGCACCGAGACGGACGGATCCATCGTCTGCCCGTCGACGGCGAACGGCATCGTCGGCATCAAGCCGACCGTCGGGCTCGTCAGCCGCGCCGGCATCGTGCCGATCTCCGAGACCCAGGACACCGCGGGACCGATGGCCCGTTCCGTCCGCGACGCCGCCCTGTTGCTCGGCGCCATCGCGGGTCCCGATCCGCGCGATCCGGCGACCGCCCCCAGCGAGACGCAGGGTCTGAGCGACTATGCCGCCTTCCTCGACGCGGACGGCCTGCGGGGCGCCCGCATCGGCGTCCAGCGCAGCGTCTTCGGCTTTCACGAGGCGGTCGACCGGCTGATGGAGGAGGTCCTCGCCGTGCTGCGCGACCGCGGCGCGGTCGTCGTCGACCCCATCGACTTGAGGGCGAGCGGGGCGTTGCGGCGCGCCGAGACCGAGGTGCTCTTCTACGAGTTCAAGGCGGGCCTGAACGCCTACCTCGCGAACCTGCGGAACCCGCCGATCCGCACGCTGGCCGACCTCATCGCCTTCAACGAGAGGAATGCGGCCGAGGAGCTGGCTTGGTTCGGCCAGGAACGGCTGCTCGTGGCCCAAAGCAAGGGCCCCCTGTCGTCGAGGGAGTACCGCGAGGCGCACGCCGTTGCGCGGCGCCTGTCTCGCGCGGCCGGGATCGACCGC
The DNA here is from genome assembly GCA_965204175.1 of Vicinamibacterales bacterium. Classification (GTDB taxonomy): domain Bacteria; phylum Acidobacteriota; class Vicinamibacteria; order Vicinamibacterales; family UBA8438; genus WTFV01. The sequence continues at coordinate 5,891,805 of OZ241978.1, read as the reverse complement.
GCCATGGACGGCGGCAACCTCGATGCGATTCTCGCCCCCACGGGCGGGCCGGCGTGGGTCACCGATCTCGTCAACGGCGACCACTTCGGCGGCAGCAGCTCGCAGTTCGCCGCCGCGGCCGGCTACCCCAACATCAGCGTCCCGGCCGGCTTCGTCCACGGCCTCCCGGTCGGCGTCTCGTTCTTCGGCCGCGCCTGGAGCGAGCCGACGCTCATCCGCATCGCCTACGCGTTCGAGCAGGCGACCCGTCACCGCCGGGCGCCGCGGCTTCTCCCGACCGCCGAGGTACCCGCATGACGGACCGCTGTTGGCGCCCGACGAGTCCGTAGCAGGGGGGCTGGAGCAAGAGCATGTCCACGACTTCACTACTCGAAGAAGCCCTCGACGCCTGGGCCGACGCCCGCCGCGGCGTCATCGCCGAGTTGCGCTGCGTGCCCGCCGGCCAGATCGACTTCCGTCCCGCCGACGGTGCGCAGTCCGCCGCCGAGATAGCCCAGCACATCGTCGACACCGCGCTCATGTGGTGCGGCGAGCTCTCCGACCCGGCGGGCGACTTCACCCGCAAGAGCTTCCCCGGATTCATCCGCGAGTACGGTACGCCGAAGAAGGAACGCCCCGGCGACAAGGCCGGCCTCGTCCGCCTGCTCCGGAGCACCCACGCCCGGGGCGCCCGGCAGCTCCGCGAGACCGGCGAGGTCGGCATGCTGCAGACCATCCGCCGCTTCGACGGCGCGCTCTGGACCCGCCTCGCCTGGCTGCAGCACGGCATCGCCCACGAGGAGTACCACCGGGGACAGCTTGCGCTCTACGTGCGCCTGCTGGGGAAGACGCCGGCGCTGACGAAGCTGATCGAGGGCGCGAACGAGTGAGAATGGCCACCTGTGCACAGCAGGCAATACGCGCAACACGGTCGATCCCAACGGGTTCAATCGCGAAGCCGAGCTGCCGTACGCGCTCCGCATGGAAGACTTCCAGATGAGAACCGCAACCCTGCACAAGGACGGTGTCAAGAAGCGGCGCGAGAACCGGATCTACCGCGCGGGCTGACAGAATCGACCAGTTCTCGCTGGTGCGACGCCAGCCGCGGAATCGAGCGGTGCGCCATGTCGTAGTACCGCTCGTCGTTCTCGATACCGATGCTCCGATAGCCTACCGCCTCCGCGGCCGCCAGTGTCGATCCCGATCCGCAGAACGGATCGACGACGACGCCTTCACCCAGCGGCAACACGCCCCGCACGAGCTGCCGCAGGAACTGCTGCGGCTTGAGGCTCGGATGCGGCGCCAGGCTCCGTTCTTCCTTTCTCGTCGGCGCCGATCGGACAACGTCGCCGAACGGACGCCTGGCCGAGGGGCGCCGGAAGCCACCCACCCTCCAGCGGCGCAGGTTGTCCTGGACGCGGCCTTCGAGCGGCTTCCTGAACAGCAGCCACGGCTCCCACATGGAGCGCGGCATCACGCTGACATCGGAAAACTCTTCGTGGGCGCCCTTCGGACGGTCGCCGCCCCGCATCGTCATGACGAGCCGAACGATCTCGCCCCGCCGCTCGAGCCCTGCCCCGGCCAGCGCGCCGGAAACGATGTAGGACAGCAGCGGGTTCGTGGCCACGACCACATTGGCGCCCGGCACGAGAACCCGGGTCAACAGCCGAGCCCACCGGAAGAAGAAATCATGCAGTTGCTTGCAGTTGTCCGACGACAACACGGTAAATCTCGGAAGCGGAGATCGTTGCGCGCCGTCGAACGAGGGCGGCAGGCGCCAGACGCCGCCGCTGCCCTTGCGGAGCTTGTCCTGCTCCTTCGCCGAGTATTCCACGAGCCCGTATGGCGGATCGGTCACAATCGCCTGGACCGAATTCGGATCCCGCGCCCCCAACCACTCGAAACAGTCCGCGTGCACCAGAGTGGCATTCCCGAAGACAGCCGTCCGGACACCCAGGTCGGTACCATCGACGCGTTCGGCGGGGTTGCTGTCCGAGGGCTCGTCGAAACCGTTGAGGCGGTATTGCCCGCGTGCGGATCGAACGAAGAGGCGCGGTGTGTTCAGCCGCAGATACGAACGCACACTCGAAGGCGGCACGCTGCCGATGCTGTGCTGCACGCCCTCGACAATCTCTGCGACGGAAGCTCCGGCAGGATACGCCTGCAGCGTATCGAGCACGGCGTCGCGTACTTCGCCGGGCGCGCGCTTGCCCTGCGACACGGAGGCACAATAGACGTCTGGACGTCTTTCGTCAAACAGCACTTGCAGTGGATGTTGCCTCCATGCTCCGACGAGAGACGGCTGCGGCGTTGGACGGGTGTAATGAACATGGCCCAGCGGGCGTAGTCTGGATGTCGGAAGCTCTGCCAGGGTCCTGCCCCGAGGTGGATCCGCGAGCGTCGAGGCTTTACGCTGGGGTCAGATGCAGGAAAGAGCTTCGGGTTCTAAGCGCTCCTGGCGGTCCGCAGCCGTCGGAATATCGCTCCTGGGCACGCTGGTGATCGGGGCCGCCGGCTCCGCGACGGGGCAGGGCGGCGGCGCGGCCGCACAGGATGACGGCGACGACAACGAGCTCGACCGCTTCATGGAGCAGGTGCTCGCCCGGCGCGACGAGAACCGGCTTGCGCGGCGGCAGTACGTGTTCGACGAGACCGAACGGTTCACGGTGACGGGGTACGACGGCGAGGTGTACAACGCCTTTACGCGGGAGTACGTCTGGTACCGCCGCGACGGCGTGTTCGTGCGCAGCCCGGTGCGAATCGACGGGGTCGCGCCCAGCGAAGCGGACTGGCGCCGGTACGAGGCGGATTGGCTGGAGGACGAGGCGCGGCGCGCGCGGAACGCCCGCGACACGTCCGAGAACCCGTGCGCGCGGGGCGGTGCGACCGAGCCCTCACCGCGGGCGGACGGGACGGAGGAGGCTCGCGAGCCGTCCGACTCGGCGGCCGCGGCCGACCTGGCCGCCGCAGCCGATCTCCGGCCGCGCTTCCTCTCCGAGTCGTACTGGCTCGACTTCGAGTTCGAGCCGGGCAACTACTACTTCGCGGGCCGCGAGCGGCTCGCCGGCCGCGAGGTGCTGCGCATCGAGTACCTCCCGGAGCGGCTCTTCGAGGAACGCGACCCCGACGGCGAGGAATGCGACCGGCCGGCGATCAGGGTGCCGGGCGCGCAGGAGGAGTTCAACAAGGGCGCGCTGGTCACCCTCTGGATCGATCCCGCGGAGCAGCAGATCGTGCGGTTCACGTTCGACAACATCGGCTTCGAGTTCCTGCCGCTGCGCTGGCTCGTTCGCCTGGATGCGCTGACCGCGTCGATGACCATGGGCCGGCCGCTGGACGACGTCTGGCTCCCGGCGCGGATCGACGCCTCGGGCGTGATGACGATGGCGAGCGGATCGACCACGGTGGCGTACAGCCGGACGTTCTCCAACTACCGGGAGGCCCGGACCGGAGGACGCCTCCGCCCGCTCGATACCGAGCGGTGATCATGCCGCATCGGTTGCTTGCGTTTCTACGGCGCAGGCTCCTGGCCGCGGCGATCGTGGCGCTGGGGTTCGGAACGGCGCTCGCCCAGGAGCCCGCGGCGGCCGGCGCGCCCACCGCCGAACCATCATCCACTGCCGGAGATCTCGTCCCCGCCGAAACCGTCGTCGAGATCCGGATCCAGGGCAACTTCTCGCTGCCCGACGACGAGGTCATCGCACTCGCCGGCGTCACGCTGGGCGATGCGGCCGGCGCGGATCTGGAGGAGCGGGTACGGGAGCGGCTCGAGGCGAGCGGCCGCTTCGAGACGGTCGACGTGCGCCGCCGCTATCGCTCGCTGACCGCCACCGACCGGGTCGCCCTGGTCATCGTGGTGCGCGAGCGTCCCGGCGCCCGCTTTTCTAACCCGGTGCTGCGCGCGTTCGCGGCCGCCGGACGACGGCTCATGGTCGCTCCCATCGTCGACCACCGGGAAGGCTACGGCGTGGGGTACGGAGCGCTGACCAGCTTCGTCGATGCGTTCGGACGCGGCGGCCGACTGTCCGTGCCGGCGACCTGGGGCGGCCACAAGCGCATCGCGCTGGAGATGGAGACGCCGATCCGCGGACCGGTGATCGACCGCCTGTGGGCCAGTGGATCCCGAGGCCGACGGCGCCATCCGTATTTCGACATGGACGTCGACCGCGCTCGCTTCGCGGTCGCGGCCCGGCGCGGGCTCCCACGCGGGTTCCGGATGCACGGGGAGTCGGCGTGGGAAGCCGTGCGGTTCGCGGGCCATTCGGATCGGTTGGTCCGGGCGGCCGCCTACCTCGACTACGGCGACTATCGAGAGATGCCTGCCAACGCCCGCCGCAACACGGTGGTGGTTCGGGCCGGTATCGAGCGACTCGCGCTCGAGGGTGGCGCCGGACCGGTCACGCGTCCCCGCCTGGACGCCAGGGCGTACCGCGCGGTCGGCGGCCAGGCCGTGCTTGCGGCGCGCTTCTACTTCGCAGGGGCGTCCGCTCCCCTGCCGCCCTACGAGCGGGCGCTGCTCGGCGGCAGCCCGGCCGCGGGCGGCACGCTCCGCGGTTGGCGCGCCGGGGCCGCCGTCGGCGACCGGATCGCCGCGGCATCGATGGAGCTGCGGCTACCGATTACGTCGGTGCTGTCGGAAGGCCGGCTCGGTCTGCGCTTCTTCTACGACACGGCCGCCGTGTACGACGCGGACCGACCGATCCGGAACGCGCGGTTCCGGGAAGGCGCCGGCGCCGGCGTCTTTTTCCTGCCGCCGAGGTTCGGCTTCCCGATGTCCATCGACATGGCCGGCGATCCGGACGGCGGCGTGCGCGTCCACGTCAGCGCCGGCTTCGGGTTCTGAGCCATCGGCAGGGCGCCGCGGCCGGGAACCGGTTCAGCTCGTCCGGGCTGGTGTCGTCAGGATTGAAGCGCTCCGGGAGTCTCGCTCACGGCGGCCGCCTCGATCAGGTCGCAGGTCCGCGCCACCGGATCGATTCCCACGAACCGACTCGCGACGGCGCGGCACGCTCGCGCCAGATCCTCCGAACCGAGCAGCGTTTCCAACTCCCGCGCAACGGCCGTCCCGGTGAACATCGACGGCCGCAGGTAGCGCCCTACTCCCAAGCCCGCCAGCCGCAGGGCGTTGTCCGGCTGGTCGAACGCCATCGGCATCACCAGTTGCGGGCAGCCGGCGCGCAACGCCTGCGCCGCGGTGCCGATGCCCCCGTGGTGCACGAGCGCGGCCGCCCGTGGCAACAGACTCCCGAACGGTGCGTACTCCGCGTGCCGCACCCCGGACGGCAGCGGATCGGGAATCTGCTCGCCGAACCGCGTCAGGAGCAGGCCGCGGCGGCCCAGGCGCCGGCAGGCGTCCGCGCCCGCCTGGAAGAACCGCGCCGCCTGCCGGTTGGCGGTACCCGGCGCGAAGACGACGGGCGGCTCCGCCGCGTCGAGCCACCTGTCGAGCTCGGGCGTGATCGGGGTCGCGTCACCCTCGTCGTAGAGCGGAAAGCCGGTCAGCCGCGTCTGGGGCGGCCAGTCGGGCTGCACCGCGGCATACCAGTCGGGAAACAACCCGATGACGCGGTGCGGCGAGTGCCACCACTCGCGCACGATGTTTCGCGCCGGAGGCAGCCCGAACTCGGCGCAGAGTTCGTTCACGACAGGCGCGAACGCATGGTCCGAGAGGCGGTCGCCCGCCGCCAGGAGCAGCCGCTTGACCGGCAGCGGCCAGCGGTTGACCGACCGCAGCCACACGTGCGGCACCGCCGTGTCGTACCTGCTGACGAAGCCGGTCGCCTGCAGGTGCAGCGTCACCAGGCGCAGGCCGAGGGCCTCTTGCGCGACGCGCGCCCCGAACGCCAGGGGGTGCGCCACCAGGAGAGGAGGTTCGCCGGCCGCCTGCTCCCGCAGCACGCGGGCAATCTCGGTCACGTGAGGCCGGATGGCCTCGCCGATCACGCCGAGCGCGCGGTGGAGACGCCAGAGATCAGGGTGTTCCAGGGTCCGGCGGTAGTCGTCTGCCGTGCCGATCGGGACCAGCGGCAGACCCACCCGCGAGAGCAGCGGCTCGAACCAGGCGCTGGTGAGCACCGACACGTCATGCCCGCGGCGCTGCAGCGCCAGTCCGATGCCGACATGCGGGTGCACGTCGCCGGCGCTCCCGACGGGGATCATGAGGATTCGCATCGGCGGGCAGGGGCCGGGCCGCCTCGGGAGGCGGCCGCTACGCGGGGCCGCACGGGTCTGGGAACGGCGTTGCCACACCGTCGGCACGGCCGGCGCCGCGGCGAACGCGGCGCAGCTCAGCCCACGTGCGGGTCGATGACGGCCTGCAGCTTCGCCTTGTCGGCCAGACCCACCACGGATTCGACGACCTGACCGCCCTTGAAGAGCAGCAGCGTCGGAATCGAACGGACGCCGTACTGGCCCGGCGTCGCCGGGTTGTCATCGACGTTCATCTTGCCGACGGTGACCCGGCCGTCGTAGTCGGCCGCGAGCGCCTCGACGGTCGGTGCGATCATGCGGCACGGACCGCACCACTCCGCCCAGAAATCGACCAGCACGGGCTGCGCCGACTTCAGCACCGATTCCTCGAAGTTGCTGTCCGTGACCTCGTGCGTATGTTCTGACATCGCGTCTTCCTGTTGGTGAAGGTCTCGCCGAGCTACCCGACCTTCCATTGTAACGCGTCCGCACGCCGCCCCGGCCGCACGCCGGCCTGTGCCCCTGATCGCTCCGTCACCCGCGGGAGCCGATTACCCGGGCGTCCCCCCTCCCAGGTACTTGTCGCACCAGCGCAGCATTTCCGCCACGACATGGAGCACCGACTCCCGCGCCGCGTAGCCGTGCGACTCGTGCGGCAGCGTGACGTAGCGCACCGTTGCCCCGTGCCCCTTGAGCGCGTGGTAGAAGCGCTCGGACTGCACGGGAAAGGTCCCCGAGTTGTTGTCGATCTCGCCGTGCGTCAGCAGGATCGGCTCGTTCACCTTCTCGGCGTGGAAGAACGGCGACATCGCGGCGTAGATGCCGCGCGCCTCCCAGAACGTGCGCCGCTCGTTCTGGAAGCCGAAGGGCGTCAGCGTCCGGTTGTAGGCGCCGCTGCGCGCGATGCCGGCCTGGAAGAGATCGGAGTGCGCCAGCAGGTTGGCGGTCATGAACGCGCCGTAGCTGTGCCCGCCGATGGCGATCCGGTCGCGGTCGGCGACGCCCATGTCGACGACCGTATCGACGGCGGCCGCCGCGCTCGCCACGAGCTGCTCCCGGTAGGTGTCGTTGGCCGAGTGGCCCTCCCCGATGATCGGCATGGTCGGCCCGTCCAGGATCGCGTAGCCCCGGGTCAGCAGCAGCATGTGCGACGCCCCGCGCAGCGTGGTGAAGCGGTAGGGCGATCCGCGCACCTGGCCCGCCGCCGCCGCGTTGGTGTACTCGCGCGGGTAGGCCCAGACCAGCATCGGCGGGCGGTCGCCCTCACGGTAGCCGGGCGGCAGGTACAGCGTGGCCGACAGCGCAACGCCGTCGTCGCGGGTATACGTGAGGAACCGCCTCTCGATGCCCCGCAGGACGGGCGCCGGATCTTCGTAGCCGGTCAGCGCATGCCGCGCGCCCGTCGCCGTGTCGCGCACGAAGTAGTTGGGAGGATCGGTGCGGCTTTCGCGGCGCGTCAGCAGCGATCCGCCGTCCGTTCCGAGGACCGCGACCACCGTCTCGTAGGTTTCCGGTTCGGTGTGGAAGAGCCGTTCGGCCTCGAGCGTCGTCAGGTCGAGCCGGTCGACGAAGGGTCGATCGCCGTCCGGCGAGGCGCCGTTGCCGGCCAGGTAGATGGTGTCGCCGTCCTGCAGGATGGTCGCGCTCGCCACGCCGCCGCCGGGACGGCGCAGCGGAAAGCCCGGATCGCTGTAGACGTCCTCGGCGCTGCGGTCGAACAGCCGCCGCGTGTCGCCGCCGCCCGGATAGAGCAGCGACGTGCGGGTCCAGCGCGTCGGCCGGTCCGTCTCGGTGATGAGCGCCGTGCCGTCTTCCGTCCAGGCGATGGTAGAGAAGCGGTGCTCGGTGCGGGCCAGCTCGCGCGGCTCGCCGTCGAACGGCGCGTCGAGCGTGAACAGGTGGTCGCGGTGCGGTGCGCCCACCCGCGGATCCCCCTCGTCCTGCGCCTCGCTCCAGACCAGCGTGGCCGGCGCGGTCGGGTTCCAGCGGTGCCCGCGCGGTCCGCTGGCGACGCCTCCGATCGGCACGCTGTCGGCCAGCGGCCGCCTGGCCACCGTGACCGCGTCGCCGGCGCGCGTCCAGACCTCAACCGAACGCGCGAAGCGGTTCGCCGGCAGGAGCCACGAGAAAGGCCGCTCGATGCGCTCGACGAGCACGTGCCGGCTGTCGGGCGCGCCGGAGATGCGGGCGTAGAGCCCCGGCTCGCCGACGGCGGTCCGCGATCCGGTGGCCAGGGCCACCGTCTCCAACTGGCTGGTGAAGTGGTATTCGAACAGCGCCTCGTCGTACGCGTTGCCCAGCAGATCCTGGTAGGTGCGGACCGGGGACAGTGCGCCGGCGTGCTCCTGCACGTTCGGCCCGGACGGCTCCCGCGGCGGCGACGGCGGCGACCCGCGCGCCGATCGCCGGAAGCGGCACAGGACCCCGCTGTCGTCCGCCAGCCACTCGCACGGATTGCCCCAGGTGGCGTTCAGCGACGCGCTGGTCAGCGGCCGCGGCTGCCCCGTCGAGAGGTCGACCACCCACAGCTCGATGCCGGTATCGCGGAGGACGGCGTAGGAGAGGTGCGAGCCGTCCGGCGAGAAGCCCGGCCAGCCGAGCGTCGTGCCGCGCGGGGCGAGCACCCGCACGTCGTCGGTTCCCGCTTTCCGCGCGCCGCTCTCGGCATCGAGGTGCACGACCGTCAACGCCGCAATCTCGGGCGCCCGCCACGGCCCGCTGTTGCGCGGGTCGATGCGGTAGCCCGCCAGCCGGTGCATCGGCCGGCCGAGCCAGCCTATGGGCGGCATGCTGCGCTGCTCGACGAACACCGCCACGTCGCGGGTCGGCCCCACGAGCACGTTCGGGGTCGGCGCCGCGTCGAGGATGTCGACGATGGCCTGGGGCGGGGTGAGGTAGCCGCTTTCGCTCGAGGTGTCCGACTGCGCCGCCGTCGGCGCGGGTATGCCGAGCAGCACGATGAAGAGTGAGACGGTTGCAGTGCGTGTCATGGTGTGTTCCTCCGGTCCGTGGCATTATCGATCAGAGGAGGTGCACTGGCTCCAGCGCGGGCCCGTTAAAGCGGTCCGCTGTCGCCGTAGCCGCGGGTGCGAAGTAGCGCCGGTGTATGGTCTCGGGGCGCTCGGGACGGCACGAGGAGGTCCGGCCGGGAGGCAGCCCCCGTGACGCGGCTACGCGCCCCATGGCAGAGCGCCCTCAGATGTCCAAGGATCCACCCTTCAGCCGTTGCGACGGCTGATACCGTGCTCCCTCGGCGGTCAGGTTCTGGTACCGCAACGCCGTGTACGTCTACTGCGCGAGTCCCGACCGCCCCAGGCTGGAGAACACCGTGATATGGTGAGGTAATCATGAGCGAGACGGCGGCAATCATGAGCGAGACTACGGCAATCATCGTGTCGATCGTCGGTTCCGCAGTGACCGTGGTGGGCGTGACCATCGCGACCGCCCGCATCCTGATCACGAGCATCAGTCGGGAGCTGGGCGCGACGAACACGCGGATCGACGACCTGAAGACCGACCTGAACAACCGAATCGACGACACGACCAGGCAGATCGCGGAGCTGAGAGCCGAAACCCATCGGCGATTCGAGACCCTCGCCTCGGAAATGCACCAAGGGTTCGAGCAGGTCAACCGCGAACTCGGAGAGAACCGCGAGCGAATGGCGAAGCTGGAAGGCTCACTCGATGGGTTCCTCGCGGGTCGTCGGGACCGCGACGCGGCCTGAACAACTGAGAGCGAAGCCCAAGAACACGGCGACTCGATCCACGGACCCTCCAACGAGAACCCGCCGGGGGAGCCGACGTCCAGCGACGCTTCCCGCCGGCACGGCAATGTTCCGGCGAAGGAAAACCCGTTAGCCTCGGAGGCATGTTCTCGTCGCGCATTCCCGCTGGCCGGACCGTCAACCGGCTCTCGCAGTCGTATGCCCTGCTCAGGGCCGAGGGGGCCGACGTGACGGACCTCACGGAGAGCAACCCGACGCGGGTCGGACTGCGCTATCCCCCGGGTCTGCTCGATGCCCTCGCGTCGCCCGCCGGTCTGCGTTACGAGCCCTCGCCGCGGGGGTTGCCGGACGCTCGGCGAGCGGTGGCCTCCTGGCTCTCGGGGCTTCCTCACGACGCCGTTTCTCCCGGCGCGACGAAGCGTGCCGAGAGTGGTGAATCCCGCGGTGCTTCCGAGCTGCGGCCGGTCGATCCGGACCGCATCGCCCTCACCGCCAGCACGAGCGAGGCCTACGCCTGCCTCTTCAAGCTCCTCTGCGAGCCGGGAGACCGTGTCCTCGTGCCGCAGCCGAGCTATCCGCTGCTGGAGCTCCTGGCGCGGTTCGAGGGAGTCGAACCGCGCCCGTACCCGCTCGTCTACCACGGGGCCTGGCGGATCGATATCCCTGCACTGGACGAGGCGGCCGGTCGGCGGGCTCGCGCGATCATCGTCGTGAATCCCAACAACCCGACCGGCTCGTTTCTCGCGCGCGAAGACCATGAGGCTCTCGTGACGCTCTGCCGCGACCGGGGCCTGCGGTTGATCGTCGACGAGGTGTTCAACCCCTACCCGATCGACCCGTTGCCCGAAAGCAATCGAAGCGTGCTGGAGCGACCCGCGGAGGTGCTGACGTTCGTGCTCGGCGGCTTGTCCAAGGCGGTCGGCCTGCCGCAGGTCAAGCTCGGCTGGATCGTCGCCGACGGCCCCGACGGCGAGGTCGATTCCGCTCTCGACGCACTCGATCTCCTCCTGGACACCTACCTGTCCGTCTCCACCCCGGTCCAGCGCGCCGCCGAACCGCTCCTGGCACGGGGCACAGCGGTAACGCAGCAGATCCGGGCGCGCATCGCGGCGAACTACCGCATACTGGTCCGGCTGGTGGCCGACTACCCGGCGGCAGGACTGCTGCGCACCGAGGGCGGGTGGTACGCTGTGCTCCAGGTGCCGGCGACCGAGACCGAAGAGACGCTCGCGCTCCGACTGCTGGAGCAGGATCGCGTGCTCGTGCACCCGGGCTACTTCTTCGACTTCCCGCGCGAGGCCTTCCTCGTGACGAGCCTGCTCCCCCAACCGGAGCGGTTCGAGTCCGCGATGAAGCGCGTGCTGGCGCGCGCCGCCGGCACGCCATGACCAGCAGCGCCCCCGTCCTCAAGGATCTCGTTCTCGTCGGCGGCGGCCACAGTCACGTCATCGTGCTGCGCCGGCTCGGGATGCGTCCGATCCCCGGCGTGCGGGTCACCGTCATCGCGCGCGATCTCCATGCGCCCTACTCCGGGATGCTGCCCGGCCTGATCGCCGGCCTCTACGAGTTCGACGACGTCCACATCGACCTGGGGCCGTTGGCGCGCTTCGCCGGGGCGCGGCTGTTCCACGGCGAGGCGGTGGGGCTGGACCTGGACAAGCGTACCGTGCTGTGCCGGAAGCGGCCGCCGGTGCCCTACGACGTGCTGTCGATCGATACCGGCATCGCGCCGCGGCTCGACGTCGACGGGGCAGTGGAGCACGCCGTCCCGGTGAAGCCCATCGGGGGGCTGGTCGCGCGCTGGGAGCGCCTGGCGCGGCGGGTGTTCGAGAGTTCCCGGAAGCTGCGCGTGGCGATCGTGGGGGCGGGGGCGGCCGGCGTGGAGCTGACGCTGGCGATGCAGCACGCGCTCACGACCCGGGCGCAGGCCGAGGCCGGCGGTTTCCAGGTGCCCGAGTTCCACCTGTTCGGCGCGGCGCCGACCGTGCTGCCGACGCACAACCGGGGCGCGCGGCGACGGTTCGCGCGCGTGCTCGCCGAGCGGGGCGTGCATCTGCATCTGGCAACGCGAGTCACCCGGGTCGGCCCCGGGAGGCTGGCAACCGCGGGCGGCGAATCGTTCGACGTGGACGAAATCGTCTGGGCCACCGCCGCGGCGCCGCCGACCTGGCCGGCCGCATCCGGACTCGCCGTGGACGGCGCCGGATTCATCGCGGTCGACGCGACGCTGCAGTCGACGTCGCATCCAGGCGTCTTCGCGGCGGGAGACGTCGCCTCCGTCCTGGAGCACCCGCGCGAGAAGGCGGGGGTGTTCGCCGTCCGCCAGGGCAAGCCGCTCGCGGCGAACCTGCGGCGGGCGCTGCTCGGCGAAAAGCCGCGGCCGTTCCACCCGCAACGCCGGTTCCTGAGCCTGATCAGCACCGGCGACCGCTACGCCGTCGCCTCGCGCGGCCGGTGGTCGGCCGAGGGCGCCTGGGTCTGGCGCTGGAAGGACCGGATAGACCGGCGCTTCATGCGCCGGTTCGCCGATCTGCCCGAGATGGATGCGGAGGCGGCGGGCGCGCTGCGGGCGCCGGCCGTGCCGCCGGGCCTGGCGCCGCCGGACGTCGTGCGGGAGCTGTCCGTGGTCGCCATGCGCTGCGGCGGCTGCGGGTCGAAGGTGGGGGCCACGCTGCTCGATCGCGTCGTCGCGCGGCTGGAGCCGTTGCGCCGGGACGACGTGGTGGTCGGCCTCGATGCCCCGGACGACGCCGCGGTCGCCGCGCTGCCGCCCGGCAAGCTGCTGGTGCAGTCGGTCGACGCCTTCCGCGCGATGATCGACGATCCGTGGCTTTTCGGCCGGATCACCGCGAACCATTGCCTGAGCGACCTCTACGCAATGGGGGCGGAGCCCTGCTCGGCGCTGGCGATCGTCACGATCCCCCATGGGCTCGAATCGAAAATGGAGAGCCTGCTGGAGGATCTCCTGTCCGGCGCCGTGAAGGTGCTCAACGACGGCGGGGCGGCGCTGGTCGGTGGACATACGAACGAAGGCGCGGAGGTGCAGCTCGGCCTCTCGGTGAGCGGGTCCATCGACCCCGATCGGATCCTCCGCAAGGGCGGTCTGCGTCCCGGCGACCGGCTCGTCCTGACCAAGCCGGTCGGCACCGGCACGCTCCTGGCCGCCGACATGCGGGGCAAGGCGAAGGCGCGCTGGGTGGATGGCGCCATCCGGGCGATGCTGCAGTCCAACCGCGACGCGGCCGACGCGGTGCGCGCCCACGGCGGGCGTTCCTGCACCGACGTGACCGGCTTCGGGCTGCTCGGCCACCTGGTCGAGATGACGAAGGCGTCCGGCGTCGACGCCCGCGTGAACCTGGACGCGGTACCGATCCTCGACGGGGCGGAAGAAACCGCCGCCCGCGGACTGCTCAGCTCGCTGCAGCCCCAGAACGTCCGCCTGCGCCGGGCCGTCTCCAACGTCGAGACGGCCGGCGCGGATCCCCGCTACGCCCTGCTCTTCGACCCGCAGACCGCCGGCGGACTGCTCGCCGGGGTTCCCGAAGGTCGGGCCGAAGCGTGCGTCGGCCGGCTCCACGCGTTGGGCTACACTCACGCGGCGGTAATCGGCGCCGTCGCCGAGCGGGACGACGACGCGCCGCCGATCACGATCACCTGAACGACCGGAGGACTGCCAGTCATGATTGAAGTCGGGAAACCGGCGCCGGCATTCGCCCTGCAGAACCAGGATGGAGAATCCGTCAGCCTCGACGGTCTCGAGGGGCGGTGGGTGGTGCTCTACTTCTACCCCAAGGACGACACGCCCGGATGCACCAAGGAGGCCTGCGAGTTCACGGCCGGGATCGCGGAGTTCGAGAAGCTGGACGCGGTCATCCTCGGCTGCAGCCCCGACGATGCGGAGTCGCATCGGAAGTTCATCGCCAAGTACGACCTGCAGGTGCAGCTCCTGTCCGACCCGACGCACGCCACCATGGAGGCGTACGGCGCCTGGGGCGAGAAGGTGCTCTACGGCCGCAAGTCGGTCGGCGTCATCCGCTCGACCACGCTGATCGACCCGGACGGCAACGTCGCGCACCACTGGAAGAAGGTGCGCGCGGCCGGGCACGCCGACCACGTCGCGGCGCGTTTGGCGGCGCTCCGGGGTTGAACGCCGCGCCGGGGATTGCTTCTCTCTCGCCCGGGGGAGCGGTGTGCTACACTGTGGATTCTTCATGTTCGGTCGGTTCACCCTCCCCACCGCTTTCGTCCTATCGGCTTGTGTGCCGGCAGGCTGCACCATCGAGTCGGCGCCCGCGGCTGAAACGTCGACGCGAGTGACGGCGGAGGTGCCCGAGCGCGGCGAGGACGTGTTCCTGCCGCTGCTCACGCGGGCGGTATCCGGTACCGTGCCGCGGGGCGCCACGCTGGCCACGTTGTTCGAATCGCACGATCTCGACGCTGTCGCGCACCCGCTGATCGAGGAGATCAGAAACGTCTTCGATCCGCGCCGCCTGCGGGTCGACAACGCTTATCGGCTGGCGTTCGGTCTCGACAACGACGAGCTCGACACCTTCGAGTACCACATCGACGATGACGCTTTCCTGCAAGTGAAGCGGGCCGAGAGCGGTTTCCAGGCGCGGCTCGTGCCCTATCGCCAGGCCCGCATCGCACAGGTGCTGGAAGCCGACATCGACGCCGCGAACAATTCGATCAGCGCCGCGCTCGATGCGCAGGGCAAGGGCGTGCTGCTGGCCGTCGCCCTCGCCGAGGTGCTGAGCGGCGAGATCGACTTCAACAACGACCTGCGCCGGGGAGACCACTTCAGCCTCCTCTACGAGGAGGTCTTCCGCGAGGAGCGGTTCGGGGGCGACGGCGACGACGACCTGTCGTTCTCCCGCTACGGCGACGTGCTGGCGGTGGAGTTCATCAACGACGGCCGGCGCCTGCAGGCGTTCCGCTTCCACGTGCCGGGCGAGCCCGAGGCGCAGTACTTCGACGAGCAGGGCCGCTCGATGAAGCGGCTGTTCCTGCGCTCGCCGTTCCGGTTCGAGCCGCGCATCACGTCGCGATTCTCCTACCGGCGGGTGCATCCGATCCTGGGCGGCGTGCGCCCCCATCTGGGCGTCGACTACGGTGCGCCGACCGGCACGCCGATCATCGCGGTCGCCACCGGCACGGTCGTGTCGGCCGGGCGCAGCGGCGGGTCCGGCAACATGATCCGGCTGCGCCACACCAACGGCTACGAGACGTACTACCTGCACCTGTCCCGGTTCGCCAGGAGCATCCGCAGCGGGGCACGCGTGTTTCAGGGACAGGAGATCGGCTACGTCGGTTCGACGGGGCTGTCGACCGGACCGCACCTCGACTACCGCATGCGGAAGAACGGCGTGTTCGTCAATCCGCTCATCGAGCACCGCAACCTGCCGCCCGGCGATCCGGTTCCGGTGGAACATCTGGAGGCGTTCTACGCCTTGCGCGACGCGGCGCTCGTGCGACTCGGGTCGACGCCGCCGATGGGCGCTCCCGTCGCCGCCAACTAGCGACCGTCCGCCTTGGCCATCATTCGTCCGTTCCGCGCACTCCGCCCGACGGCGGCCGCGGCCGCCGCGGTGGCGGCCGTGCCCTACGACGTAGTCTCCACGAGCGAGGCACGCGCCCTGGCGGCCGGCAACCCGTTGAGCTTTCTCCACGTATCGCGCGCCGAGATCGGGCTGCCGGACGGCGCCGACCCGTACGACGAGCGAGTCTACGAGCGGGCGGCCCGCAACCTGGGAACGCTGGTCGAGCGGGCGCCGCTGGTCGTCGATCCGCAGCCTGCCCTCTACCTCTACCGGATGCAGGCGGGCGAGCACGAGCAGGTGGGGCTGGCCGGCTGCTTCTCACTGGACGAGTACGATCGGCACGTCATCAAGCGTCACGAACGGACGCGCCGGGACAAGGAGGACGACCGGACCCGCCACATGGTGGCGTTGCGCGCACAGACCGGCATCGTGTTCCTGACCTACCGCGCGACGGCGGCGGTCGACGCCGTCGTGGGCGGCGGGGCGGCCGGGCCTCCGCTGCTCGACGTCGCCGCGCCGGACGGCGTGCGCCACAGCGTGTGGCGGCTGCCGGCCGACACGACGAGCGCGGCCGTCTCGGCCTTCGCCGAGGTGCCCGCCGTGTACATCGCCGACGGGCACCACCGGATCGCCAGCGCGGCCCGCGCCCGCGACGAGCTCGCCGGAACCGATCCGGAACACGAATCACGGTTCTTTCTCGGCGTGGCTTTTCCCGACAGGCAGACGCGCATCCTGCCCTACAACCGCACGCTGGCGAACCTGGCGGGACGGGCGAAGGGCGAGTTCCTGGGCGCGCTGCGCGAGCGCTTTCCGGTCGCCGCCGATGGCCCGCGGGTCCCGGCCAAGGGCCGTCTGGCAATGTACCTGGAGGGAACCTGGTACGGCGTCGACCTGACCGCGGCAGAGACGGCGGAGGCGGCCGGCACGCCGGCCGCGCAACTGGATGTAGCGATTCTCCAGGACCACATCCTGGCCTCGCTGCTCGATGTGGCGGACATCCGCACCGACCCGCGGGTGACGTTCGTCGGCGGGGCGCGGGGCGTGGGCGCCCTGGAACAGGCGGTCGACTCGGGCGCCGCGGCAGTCGCCTTCTCGCTGGCGGCGGTCACCTCCGACGAGCTGCTGGCGGTCTCCGACGCGGGCGGCATCATGCCGCCGAAGTCCACCTGGTTCGAGCCGAAGCTGCGCGACGGCCTGTTGATTCACACCATCTGACCCGCGGATTCGCACCGGTCGAGGGAGCTTGCAATGGAAAGGGTCTTCAACTTCGGCGCCGGCCCCGCCGTGCTTCCCGAACCGGTCCTGGAACGGATTCGCGAAGGCTTCCCGGCCCTGCCCGGCATCGGGATGTCCGTCCTGGAGATCAGCCACCGCTCCGCCGCGTTCGACGAGATTCTGGCGGCGGCCGAGGCCAACATCCGCGTCCTGGCCGGCGTTCCCGACGACTACCACGTCCTGTTCCTCCAGGGAGGCGCCACCCTGCAGTTCTCCATGGTCCCGATGAACCTGCTCCCCGTGGACGGGTCCGCCGACTACCTGGTCACCGGATCCTGGGCCGCGCAGGCGGCGCGGGAGGCGGAGAAGTTCGGGGCCGTGCGCGCGGCCGCGACCACCGAGGCGGAGGCTTTCCGCCGGCTGCCGACGGCGGCCGAGATCGACGTCTCGCCCGCCGCGGCCTACGTGCACGCCACCACGAACAACACTATCGCCGGCACGCAGTGGCCCGCGATGCCCGCGGTCGGCGACCGGCCGCTGGTGGTCGACGCATCGTCCGACATCTTCAGCCGCCCGATCGACGTGGCCCGCCACGGCCTCATCTACGCCGGCGCGCAGAAGAACCTCGGTCCCGCCGGCGTGACCGTGGCGATCATCCGCCCTGACCTCGCGGAGCGGGGCTCGGCGTCGCTCCCGAAGCTGCTGCGCTACACGACGTACGTGCAGGGCGGATCGCGCCCCAACACGCCTCCGGTCTTCGCCATCTACGTCGTGTCTCTGGTCACGGCCTGGTTGCGCGACCAGGGCGGCCTCGAAGCCGTGGCCGCGCGCAACGAGCGCAAGGCGGCGACGCTGTACGCGGCCATCGACCGTTCCGATTTCTACCGCGGCGTGGCCGAGCCGGACAGCCGCTCACGGATGAACGTCACGTTCCGGCTGCCCACGCCGGCGCTGGAGAAGCGGTTTGCGCACGAGGCGGAAGCCGCGGGTCTGGCCGGCCTCAAGGGTCACCGCTCGGTCGGGGGCCTGCGCGCGTCGATCTACAACGCGTTCCCCGAGGCGGGCGTAGACGCGCTCGCTGCGTTCATGACGGAGTTCGAGCGGGTCCACGGATAGCGATAGCCGATTCTCCATCAACCGAGGTCGAGCAGAAACCGCCATGCGGGCAGGACCTCGATGCTGCCGGCATCGACAGGAATGGTCTCTTCCTCGTCGCGGGTCACGATCGTCCCCGCGCGCAGTCCCAACTCGGCCATCGCGCGATCGAGCGCCTTCACCTCGCGCTTGCGTGTCCGCGGTTCCACCAGCGACTCGCAGACCTGGACCAGCAGGCGCGAACCGTCAGGCATCCCTGCCACGAAGTCCACCTCACGCCCGTTCGCACCCTTGAAGTAACGGATTTCCGGCGTGGACCGCCGCAACGCCGTGAACACCAGATTCTCGAGCAGATGGCCGGCGTTGACCAGGATGCCCGATCCGACCGACTTGGCGAGCGCATGGTCGATGCAGTAGATCTTCTTCGGATTCACGTTGGCGCGGGCCAGCGACGCGTCGAAGACCCGCACCGTGAACAGAAAGAAGGCATCCTCGAACCACTCCACGTAGTCGGTGACCGCCGACTTCGGCGCCCGGTGTCCGAGCGATTGCAGATAGCTGGTGAGCCGGTTGACGGAATAGAGCGACGCCGTGTTGTCCACCAGCCGGTGCGCCAGGTCCGCGACCGCACGGGGATGCGCAACGTCGTGCCGCTCCACCAGGTCGCGAAACAGCATGGCGCCCCAGTACTCCTGGTGGATCCTGATGCGGAGCGCGCGATCCAGTCCCGCCACCTCCGGGAACCCGCCCCGCTCCCAATAGTCCTCGAACGCCTTGCGTACCAGCAGGCGCCCGCGGGTCGACAGGGGGCCATTGGCGTCGATGCCCCTGAAGTCGAGGAACTCCCGGAACGAGAAGGGGAACATCTCCCACGACAGCGCCCGACCGCGCATCTGGGTCGCGATCTCCCGCGACAGCATCCGCGCCGACGAGCCGGTGATGTACACCTCGCACTTCTCGGTCCGCATCAGGCGGTCGACGAACGGCTCCCAACCGGGGACGACCTGGATCTCGTCGAAGAAGCAGTAGACCGTCTCGGTGTTTTTCTTCTCCGGGCGAAGCGAGAAGTAGGCGTCCGCCACGACGCCGAGACCCTCGTGCTGCAGATGCCGGAGGCGGTCGTCGAAGAAGTTCAGGTAGAGGATGTTGTCGCGCGGCACGCCGCGGTCAAGCAGCTTCTGCACCTGCTGGAACAGGAACGTCGACTTGCCGGCACGGCGCGGACCGATGCAGACGGTAGCCTTGCCCGGCACCGGCGTCACGTCGACCCGACGCGGGACGCCGGTCGGCAACTCGGCCTCGCGGAAGTCCAGGATGATGTCGCGCAGGGAATCCAGCATCGCACTTCCGGACCCCATTGTTGCCGAAAAAGGACATATCGGGAATTATTTTTTCCATTTTTAGAGTTTATCGGCAAGCCTTTTCGTCGAAACACCCCGTAGGGACGCACAAGCGGCGCCAAGCCCTGTTTCCGGCTCGCGGAATGTAGAATCGGGACGGGCTGCCACGGTGCGACCGATCCCACATGAAGCACTGGCAGGAAACGTCGCAGATCATTGGCCGCGTTGCCGAGCTGGCGGCGGCCCGCCGGCGCGCGGCAATGGCGACCGTAGTCCGGATCGAGGGGTCCGCGTACCGGCGTCCCGGGGCGAAGCTGCTGATTGAAGAGAACGGCTCGACCCGAGGCGGCGTAAGCGGGGGATGCCTCGAGGCGGACGTCCGCGAGACCGCCATGACCGTCATGCGCGAGGGAGTCCCCCGCCTCCGCCACTACGAGACCGGCGGCGACGATCAGAGAGTCTGGGGACTCGGCCTGGGCTGCAACGGAGCGGTCGACATCTTCATTCAGTCGGTCACCTCCGGGGACAGCGTGGACGCGGCGCGCCACGTGCTGCGGACGCTTCTGGAGAGCGATGCGACTTTCGCCGTGTCCACCCTCGTTCGCGGTCCGTCCGCAGTCCTGGGCCGGATGCTCGTGTCGGGCGACGGGCGGCCGACCGGCTCTACAGGGAGCGCCGCCCTCGATCGCGTGATTGCCCGACGCGCCGAGGCGCTCGTTGTGGCCGGCGAATCGGAGTGCTACGAGATCGAACCGACCGGCGACGACCTCCCATCCACCGAAGTTTTCACCGAGGTGCACGTACCGCCGCCGCGGCTCGTCATCTGCGGCGCCGGCGACGACGCGATCCCCCTCGCGGCGGGCGCGTCGCAGGTCGGGTTTCGCGTGACGGTCGTCGACCACCGTCCCGCCTACCTGTCCCCGGCACGCTTTCCCGGCGCGGAGCGCATCGACCGCAGACCCGCCGACGGCCTGGAAGGGCTGCCGCTCGGTCCGCGTACGTATCTGGTGGTGATGACGCACTCGTTCGCCCACGACCGGGACTGGGTCGGGCGCCTGCTGCGGACCGCTGTCCCTTATGTCGGCCTTCTCGGCCCCCGCGCCCGACGAGATGAAATACTCGAACAGCTCGACGCGGCGAGCGCACAGACCAGCGCGATGGGAACCGAGCGGCTCTTCGCTCCGGTGGGTCTCGATCTGGGCGCGGATGGACCGGAGCAGGTGGCCGTGAGCATCGTGGCCGAGCTCCTGGCCGTCCGGGCGGCGAGCGCACCGCGCCATCTGCGCGAGAAGGAAGGTGTCATCCATGCCGTCCGAGCCGTCTGAACGGAGCGGCGCGGTGGCCGGCGTCGTGCTCGCCGCCGGCAGCTCGACCCGCATGGGACGCAACAAGCTGTTCTTCGAGCTCGACGGCGAGACGCTGCTGAAGCGGGTGGTGCGCCGCGCGATCGACGCCGGCCTCGATCCGGTCATCGTCGTAGTGGGCCACGAGGCGGAGCGGGCGCGGGCGGAGCTCGCGCAACTGCCGTGCACGCCGGTCGACAATCCCGACCACGCGCTGGGGATCAACCGGTCGCTGCGGACCGGCATCTCCCACGTTCCGGAGCGCGCGCGGGCGGCGGTGGTGATGCTGGCGGACATGCCGTTCGTCACCGGCCCCATGGTCGCCGAGCTCGTCGCGCGTTACCGGGAGAGCACGGCTCCGCTCGTCATCTCCGCCTACGGGGACGTCAACGCGCCGCCGATGCTGTACGACCGCGCGCTGTTCTCCGAGCTTCGGCGGATGTCGGGAGAAGGATGCGGGCGGCAGGTCGTGCGGCGGCATCGCCACGAGGCGGTCGCGGTCTCCTGGCCGGAAGCGACGCTCCAGGACATCGACGTTCCAGAGGACTACGAACGGATCAAGGCCGAGCTGGAAGTTGGCGACGCAGGCAATGGTGCGGCCGCGGACGACGTTGCCCCGCCGGGGCTCGGCGACGCAGGCAGTATCGCAGCCGCGGACGACACTGCCCCAGGAGTCGGCGACGCAGGAAACGGCGCCGGCGCAGACGAAGCCGGGTCCGCAACGGGATCACATCGCGATGCGCACTGACACCTTGCAACTTGCATCCGAACTCGCCGGCCGCAGCGAGGCGTTCGCGCTTGCCACGGTGGTCCGCCGCGAGCCGCCGAGCTCGGCCCGGGTCGGCGACAGCGCCGTAGTGACCCCGGACGGCGAGTTCCACGGCTGGCTGGGCGGAAGCTGCACGCGGCCGACCGTCATCCGTGAAGCCGTCGCAGCCCTCGCCGACGGGGCGCCGCGGCTGATCGGAATCGTCCGCGACCCCGACTCGGCGTCCGGCGCTCGACCCGGGCTGACGGTGTTCCCCATGGCCTGCCACAGCGGGGGAAGCGTGGAGATCTACATCGAGCCGCTGTTGCCGGCGCGCCGGTTGCTGATCTTCGGGGTCTCGCCGACGGCGCGGGCGCTGGCGCGCCTGGCGGCCGTGCTCGGCTACCGGGTGGAAGCGGTCGATCCGGAAGCCAGCGAGACGCTGTTCCCGGACGCGAGCCGACTGGTGACCAGCGATGATTCCGTCGAGCCTCCCGGCTCCGTACAGGACGCCGCACGCTGCTTCGCGGTCGTCGCGACGCGCGGCCAGCGGGACGAGGAGGCGGCCTGGGCGGCCAGCCGGTTGATGCCGGCGTACGTCGGCGTGGTAGCCAGCCGGAAGCGGTTCGGACAGATGCGCGAGACACTGGCCGCGCGCGGCGCGACGATGGAGCAGCTCGACCGCATCGCCAATCCGGCCGGCCTCGACATCGGCGCGGAAACGCCCGAGGAGATTGCCCTGAGCATCCTGGCCGAGATCACCAGGCGAGCCCGCGCCGGGCGTCCCCAGCGAGAGCGCGATCGCTGGCCCGCCCACGATTCTGCTCCCCCCGTACCGGCCACGCAGACCGAGCAGGCTTCGGCCGCGGCTGTCACCGCCACCCCGCGCGAACCCGGCCCCGCCGGCGATCCGGCTTCACCCGCACCGGTCACGCGGACCGAGCAGGACCCGTCTCCCCCCGCGCCCGTCCCGGAGACCGCGCGCGACCCGGTGTGCGGGATGTCCGTTGCCGTAACGCCGGCCGGTCACCAGGCCGATTTCGGGGGGACGACCTACCACTTCTGCTGCGCGCACTGCCGCGAGCAGTTCCTGGCCGAGCCGCAGAAGTACGTCGCGGCGTTGGCGCCGGGGAGGTAGCGTGCGGCCGGAGGTGCGCGAGACGCAGGCGGCGCTGGAGCGTGAGGGCTACATCGCCGAGCCCGCCATCGCCACCGCGGTCTACCTGGCCCGCACGATGCGCAAGCCGCTCCTCATCGAGGGGGACGCCGGCGTCGGCAAGACCGAGATCGCCAAGGTGCTGGCCCGGATTCTGGACACCGAGCTGATCCGGCTGCAGTGCTACGAGGGGATCGACGTCAACACGGCCCTGTACGAGTGGAACTACCAGCGGCAACTGCTGCGCCTGCGCATCGCGGGAACGGAGGGCAGGGAACCGGCCCGGACCGAGCAGATGATCTTCAGCCGCGACTGCCTCCTGGAACGCCCCCTGCTGCGCGCCATCACCCGCCGCGACGGTCCGCCGGTCCTGTTGATCGACGAGATCGATCGGGCCGACGACGGCTTCGAGGCCTTCCTGCTCGAAGTCCTCTCCGACTTTCAGGTGACGATTCCCGAGCTCGGCCCCATCGCCGCCACGCACGTGCCGTACGTCGTGCTGACGTCGAACCGCACGCGCGAGATCGGCGATGCCCTGCGCCGCCGGTGCTTCTACCTCTACGTCGAGCACCCGTCGCTGGAGAAGGAGGTGCGCATCATCCGCGCCAGGGTGCCGGAGGTCATGGACGGGCTGGCCCGGGAAGTGGCGGCAGTCATGCAGGGGTTGCGCGGGCGCCGTCTCCACAAGACGCCGGGCGTCGCCGAGACGCTGGACTGGACCCGCGCGTTGCTGGCCCTGCGACACGATCGCCTCGACGCCGACACGGTGGAGGAAACGCTGGGGTGCGTTCTGAAGGACCACCACGACGTGCAGGACCTGACCACGCAGGACGTCGAGTCGCTGCTCGCCGGCGTCCGATCCGGCAGCGTGGCCGATGCCTGACCGTGACGTCGTGGAACGCCTGGCCCGCATGGCGGGCCGCCTGCGGGAAAGGGGCATCGGCGTGTCCGTCAACGACGAGATCGACGGCGCGGCCGCGCTCCTGCTCGTGGATCTCGGGGACCGGGACGAGGTTCGCTACGCGCTGCGTACGGCTCTGAAGATCCTGCGGTCCGACTGGGACACGTTCGACGAGTTGTTCCAGGACTTCTGGGCTGCCGAGGACCCGCCGGCCCGATCGCCGTCCAGACCTCCGGAGCCCCCGCCACGGCCGCACGCCGGCCGGAGCGTTCCGACTCCCCGATGGCGCCTGATGCAGGCCCTCGGGCAGCTTGCCGGTGAGCGGGGACGCGAAACGCCCGCGGGAGACACGCCGGGCTACTCTTCCGAGGTGCTCCTGCGGCGCAAGCCGTTCGAAGACTGGCGCGCGGACGACCTGCCGGCCATGGAGCGGCTGCTGGCGCGGGCGGCGCGCCGGCTGCGATGCCGGCCGAGCCGCCGCCTGGTCGCGGTCCGCGCCCGGGGACGCGTGGACCTGCGGCGCAGCTTCCGCCAGGCGGTCGGCACCGGCGGCGAGTTCCTCTCCCTGGCGCGGCGGGACCGCGCCGTGGAGAAGCCGGACGTGGTGCTGCTGTGCGACACCAGCGGCTCGATGGACCCGCATACCCGCTTCCTGCTCACCTTCGCGCTGTCCCTCAAGCGCGTGGTGCGGCGTTGCGAGGTCTTCGCGTTCAACACCTCGCTGACCCGGTTGACGCCGTGGCTCACACCGGACAAGATCGGTCCCACGCTGGATCGTCTGGCCGCCGGGGTGCCCGACTGGTCCGGCGGAACCCGGATCGGCGCGAGTCTGGACGAGTTCGTCACGCGGCATCTGGATACGCTGGTGAGCGCGAGGACCGTCGTCGTGGTGCTGAGCGACGGACTGGACATGGACAGCCCCGCGATGCTGGCCGGTGCGATGCGCGCGATCAGGGAGAAGGCGCGGAAGGTGATCTGGCTGAACCCGCTGCTCGGCGACCCCCGCTACCGGCCGGAAGCACGCGGGATGCAGGCCGCCTTGCCCTTCGTCGAGCATTTCGTTCCCGCACACAATCTGGAATCGCTCGAGCGGCTGCTGCCGCTGCTGGCGGTCAGCGGCGGAACCCCGCGTTGCACCGAGAGCGGCGTGTGACATGGCCATTCCTATAAAGAAGCAGTTCGTCATCAATGCGGCCCGGCGGGACGTGTGGGCCTTTCTCACCGACCCGGCCAGGGCGGCCGGTTGCCTGCCCGGCGCGGCGATTACCGAGCAGGTCGACGAGCGGACCCACGCCGGCACGATCGCTGTCAAGGTGGGCCCGGTCTCGGCCCGCTACAAGGGCACGGTGCGCTTCGAGCGGCTGGACGAAGGCGAAGGCGTGGCGGAGATTGCCGCCGCCGGCCAGGACGTGCGCGGCAAGGGCGGCGCCGACCTGCGCATGACGAGCCGGGTCGTGGAGCGCGGCCCCTCCGAGACCGAGGTGACCGTGTCGTCGACCGTGAACATCACCGGCATCCTGGCGCAGTTCGGCCGGGGGATCGTCCAGGACGTCAGCGATCAGATGTTCCAGCAGTTCACCGGGGCAATGCGGACCGCGCTGGAGTCGGCGCCCGATCGCACGGGCGCGGGCGCCGCAGCCGGCGACAGCCCGGTCGCAGACCGCGCCGCGGCGGCGAGTCCGGCCGAAGAATCGGCGGGCGCGCCGCTCCCAACCGCGGATTCCCCCGGCGCGCAGGCTTCCGGAGGCGGTGATCCCGCCGCCGATGCTCCGGACAGCGACGCGATCGACGCCGTTTCCCTCGGCGCCGCGGTCGGCGGGCGCGCGCTGGGTCGACTGGTGCGGCGGCCGGGATTCTGGCTCGCCGTGGTCATCGTGGCCGCGATCCTCTGGCTGATCGTGAATTAAGGAGCGTCCCAATGATTCCGTCGGCATTCGACTACCACGCACCGGGCACGCTCGACGAAGCGGTGGCGTTGCTTCAGCGTCTCGGGGACGAGGCGAAGGTGGTGTCCGGCGGCCAGAGCCTCCTGCCACTGCTCAAGCTGCGGCTCGGCGACGCCGGCCACCTGGTGGACATCGGGCGCATCCCGGGGCTGACCGGCATCGCGGAGGCGGACGGCTACCTGCGCATCGGCGGCGCCACGCGCGAAGCGGACCTGGAACGCTCGGACCTGATTCGGGAGAAGTACCCGATCCTGCTCGACACCGCGGCCGTCATCGCCGACCCGCTGGTGCGCAACCGCGCCACGGTCGGCGGCAACCTGGCGCACGGCGATCCGGCGAACGACCACCCGGCGACGATGCTCGCCCTCGAGGCGGAAGTGGTGGCGCGCGGTCCCGGAGGCGAGCGCACCATCCCGATCACAAGCTTCTTCACCGGGCTCTTCGCCACCGCGCTCGCACCGGCGGAGATCCTCACCGAGATCCGGATTCCCGTCCCACCGCCGCGCAGCGGGGGCGCCTACGTCAAGCTCGAGCGCAAGGTCGGAGACTATGCCACCGCGGCGGCGGCGGCGCAGGTCACGCTCGGCGGGCAGGGCGAGATAGCGCGGATCGGGATCGGCCTGACCAACGCCGGACCGACGCCGATCAAGGCGACCGCGGCTGAAGACTATCTCCGGGGGCGGCAGCCGGATGCGGCGTCCATCGCCGAGGCCGCGCGGCTGGCCGCGGACGCGACATCGCCGAGCGCCGACCGGCGCGGATCGGTGGAGTACAAGCGCGACATGGCGCGCGTGCTGACGGGCCGGGCGGTCACCCGCGCGGTCCAGCGGGCAGGAGGGCAGTAGGCATGGCGACCCACGACGTTCGGATCACCGTGAACGGAGAGCCGCGGGAAGCCGCGGTCGAGTCGCGCCTCCTGCTCGTGCACTGGCTGCGCGACGTGCTGCGCCTGACCGGGACCCATATCGGCTGCGACACGACGCACTGCGGCGCCTGCACCGTGCTGCTCGACGGCGAGCCCGTGAAGTCGTGCACCGTGCTCGCCGTGCAGGCGGACGGCGGGGAAGTGACGACGGTGGAGGGCCTGGAGCAGGACGGCAAGCTGCATCCGCTCCAGGAAGGGTTCCAGCAGGAGCACGGCCTGCAGTGCGGCTTCTGCACGCCGGGCATGCTGATCACCGGGCGCGCCCTGCTCGAGCGGACCGCGGACCCGAGCGAGGCGGAGATCCGGCAGGCGATCTCGGGCAACCTGTGCCGCTGCACCGGCTACGTGAACATCGTCAAGTCCATCGAGCACGCGGCCGCGAAGCTGCGTGAGGAGTCTGCGTAGGAACGGCGCGGAGGAGAGAGACCATGGCACCCCAGACGACGCCGGAAGTGTGCGGCATGGGCCACTCCATGAAGCGCAAGGAGGATCCGCGCTTCATCCGCGGCCAGGGCAACTACGTGGACGACATCCAGCTTCCGGGCATGCTCTACCTGGACATCGTCCGCAGCCCGTTCGCCCATGCCCGCATCAAGTCCATCGATGCGGAGAACGCGCTCAAGGTGCCCGGCGTGCTCGCCGTCATCACCGGCGAGACCCTCGAGCAGTACAACCTGCACTGGATGCCGACCCTGATGTCCGACACCCAGATGGTGCTGCCGACCGAGAAGGTCATGTACCAGGCGCAGGAGGTGGCGGCGGTGGTCGCGACGGACCGCTACGCGGCCGCCGACGGGGTCGAGGCGGTGGAGGTGGACTACGACCCGCTGCCGGTCGTCGTCGATCCGTTCAAGGCGCTGGAGCCGGACGCGCCGGTGCTGCGCACGGACAAGGAGGACAAGAAGGACAACCACATCTTCCACTGGGAGGTGGGGGATCGGGCCGCGACGGAGGGCGCGCTGGCCGGCGCCGACGTGGTCGTCGAGCAGGATCTGTACATCCCGCGCATCCACGTCGCGTCCATCGAGACCTGCGGCTGCGTCGCCGACTTCGACCGGGTCATGGGCAAGCTCAAGGTCTACATGACCACCCAGGCGCCGCACGCCATCCGCACCGTGCTGGCCCTGGTGGCCGGGCACGTCGGGCTGTCCGAAGAGAAGATCCAGGTCATCTCCCCGGACATCGGCGGCGGGTTCGGCGGCAAGGTGCCCGTCTATCCGGGGTACGTGCTCGCGATTGCCGCGTCGGTCGTCGTGGGCAAGCCCGTCAAGTGGGTCGAGGACCGGATGGAGAACCTGCAGGCCGACTCGTTCGCGCGCGACTACCACCTGAAGGCCGAGCTCGGCGCGACGAAGGACGGCACGCTCACGGCGCTCAAGATCAAGACGGTGGCCGACCACGGCTACACGGACGCCGCCGCGAACCCGTCGAAGTTCCCCGCCGGCCTGTTCTCCATCGTCACCGGCTCCTACGACCTGCAGCACGCCTTCGCCGAAGTGGACGGCGTGTACACGAACAAGCCGCCGGGGGGCATCGCCTACCGCTGCTCGTTCCGCGTGACCGAGGCGGTCCACACCATCGAGCGGCTGACCGACATCATGGCCCACGAGCTGAAGATGGACCCGGCCGACCTGCGCCTGAAGAATTTCGTCCCCGCCGACAGGTTCCCCTACAAGTCGGTGCTGGGCTGGGAGTACGACAGCGGCGACTACCACGGCGCTCTCCGGAAGGCGATGGAGCGCATCGGGTACGCCGAGCTGCGCCAGGAGCAGGCCGACAAGCGCGCGCGGGGCGAGCTGATGGGCATCGGCATCTCGAGCTTCACCGAGATCGTCGGCGCCGGGCCGTCCCGGACCTTCGACATCCTCGGCCTCAAGATGTTCGACTCGTGCGAGATCCGGGTCCATCCCACCGGCAAGGCGACGGCCCGCTTCGGCACCAAGTCGCAGGGCCAGGGCCACGAGACCACCTACGCGCAGGTGCTCGCCGAGGAGCTGGGCATTCCCGCCGCGCACATCGAGATCGAGGAGGGCGACACCGACACCGCGCCCTACGGGCTGGGCACCTACGCCAGCCGCTCGACGCCGACGGCCGGCGCGGCCGGGGCGATGGCGGCGCGCAAGGTCCGCGACAAGGCGAAGAAGATCGCCGCCTACCTGCTGGAGGTGAGCGAGGACGACCTGGAGTGGACGCCGGGGGCGTTCTCGGTCAAGGGCGCGCCGCAGAAGTCGAAGACCATCCAGGAGATCGCGTTCGCGGCCTACACCAACCACCCGCCCGGCATGGAGGGCGGCCTCGAGGCGGTCTCGTACTACGACCCGCCCAACCTGACGTTCCCCTTCGGCAGCTACATCTGCGTCGTCGACATCGACCGCGGCACGGGCGAAGTGAAGATCCGCCGCTTCGTGGCCGTGGACGACTGCGGCAACATCATCAACCCGATGATCGTCGACGGGCAGATCCACGGCGGCCTGACGATGGGCATGGCGCCGGCGCTGCTCGAGGAGATCAGCTACGACGAGAACGGCAACATCTCGGGCGGCAGCTTCATGGACTACCTGGTCCCCACCGCGATGGAGACGCCGCGCTGGGAGACCGACAAGACCGTGACCCCGTCGCCGCACCATCCACAGGGCGCGAAGGGCGTCGGCGAGTCGGCCACCGTCGGCGCGCCGCCGGCGATCGTCAACGCCGTGGTGGATGCGCTGGCGCATCTCGGCGTGCGGCACATCGACATTCCGATCACGCCCGAGAAGGTGTGGCGGATCCTGAAGGACGAGGGCGCCGGCCTGTAGGAGCCCGCGTTACGGACTCCCGGCGGCTAATTCCCGCAGCCACCGCGCCAGCGCCTTGTCCGGATCGGCGATTTCCTCGACCGAGCCGTACCAGTACGCCTCCCAACCCGTCTCCGGCATGCCGGTGAACAGCATCAGGTTGAGCGGGTAGACGTCGTTGTCGCAGCAGCGGCGGAAGTCGTCGCGGAACAGGAAGGTCGGCTTGCCCCAGGCTATCGCGAGGCCGAGCTCCACCATCACCCCCTCGTCCGGCGGGCAGCCGTTGACCACGGCGAAGATGCCGTCGGCGGCGCGCACGTCGCGCACGTCGGCCTGCCCCACCCGGTAGGCCCATCCGGGCGCGGCCGTGTTCAACTGGCCGTTGCGGGCGAACGGCTCCCACACCTCGGCGCCGGCGGCCGTCAGGGCGTCGACGAGCGCCGCCAGCGGCCCCGCCTTCTGCTGGATGGAGAAGCCGTAGGGGTTGGCGAGATAGAGCGTCTTCGACATGGTCCCACCAGAGTGTACCGTCGGCGGCGACGCCTCGGTTGACGGGCTGATCTTCGATCCGGCAACGAATCTCTCCAGTTTTCGATGGAGAGAACTACCTTTGACGTTTCTCGTCGCCTGCAACTACAGTCGCCTCTTGGGCCGATCGATTCCGAACAGGCGAATGCCGACCGAAGGGCCACCTGTCAGCGGGAGGCGGGAACCGCTTGGCGACGCGGGCGAGGTCGCCCGGCTGATGGGGCTGCCGTCGTGGCGGACGATGAGCAGCCTCGCGCTGATCGACCAGATCGAGCAGGGACTTCCGATGGCGACCGCCGAGCGGGTCGCGCGAGCCATGGCGCCGGATGACCCGCGGGCGAAGTTCAAGCTGTTGTCCCGGTCAACCTGGACCCGTCTGAAGAAGCGGTCAAGTCAACGTCCGTCGCGGGAGATGAGCGAGCGCGTGTACGGCGTGGCGCGCGTGGTGTTCGAAGCGGGCCGGCTCTGGAGCGGCGACCAGGCTGCAACCGTGCGGTTCCTCCACCGACCGCATCTGTTGCTCGGCGGGCGCACGCCTCTGGACGTCGCCAGAGAGTCGACGGTGGGCGCGGACCTCGTCGTCAGGATAATCGGCGAGGCAAGGGCCGGCGTCGCGGTGTGAGCGTAGCGGCGCCCTGAGCCTCACGCAAATCAGCCAGACTGACTCGGGCGACTCAGCGGGACGGCCGACGCGTGAACCTGACGGGTGCACATCGGGCACCACGTGTTCTGTGCTATTCTAAACTGAGGCTGAGCGCTGGCTCCGGCCAGTATCGGTGGAAGCCGATTGGTCAGCCCACCGTCGTGACTGGCGGTTGATCGAACAACCGGCACTGTTTCCCACGAGTGATTCACGATTACGTGATCGTGTTTCGACCGCTTTCGAGAGACTGGCCGCATCCGCCCCGGAGCTGAACGCCGTCTCTGACGAGCTCGCCAAGCAGATCCGCACGATCGATTCCGCTCTGCAGAAGTTGAATCTGGGTATTTCGGCGTGGGTGGAGTTCGCCGTGCAACATTTTGAAGACGGCGAATTCATGTCGGCTCGTTCGATCGGGTACGCCAAGGTTGCGGGCACATGGGGGATCGCAATCCGGTGGAACGGGTTCGATCCTGACGGTAATCCGGCGACCGACGAATGGCGGTTCAATGACGCCCCTCGTTCGTATCGCCTGGAGGCCCTGGAAAAGCTCCCTGAACTCCTTGAGGAGCTGGCGAAAACCGTCAGCAAGACAGCGGAGCGACTGAAGGCCAAAGTCGTCAAGACCCAGCAGGTCGCAACGACGATCAGTCATTTGGCGTCGGCCACGCCTGTAGGCAGGAAGTAGGCCGCGATGAAGATGACGCTCTTTGCGGTGGTGGTACTCGTGGCGATGGTCCTTTTTTACGCGATTCACCGTGGACGGGGTGTGAAGCTGCAAGTCAGGTTTCCGGGTACGGATGCGTCACTGGAAATCACGGATCAGCAACCCGGTCACCCCGAGACACTCGACACAGGCACAGCGAGTCGGACCGACGACGCAGCCGGGCTATCGCCTCGGTCAGAGTGAGCGGATTCGCTCTGCAAGGAAACATCGATGCTGGCTGCCGACTCGACCGCCGTGCCGCATGCGGTGATCCGCCGCCGCTTTCATGCCGGCTGGCACAACTGGCAGCGCATCTACAAGGACCTCGTGGACGAGTGGGCCGTGTACGACAACTCGGGCGACACACCCGTGCTTCTGGCGGAGGAAAGTCGGCAGTGAGCCGGAAACAGACCCGTCCGCAACGGAACCCCTTGCTTGCCGGCGCCGAGACGGCCATGCACCGGGCGGCGCAAGGCGCGCAGAAGCGGGCGCTGGAAACCGCTGCCCGCACCCACCAGAGGCAGGGGCGGCAGGCAATCGGAACGACGTGCGTCGCCGTCACAATCCGCAACCCGGCCGATCCGAACAGAGCGTGGGAAGGGCTGTTCCGGGTCGACGCGGGCGCCACCGATTCGCTCGTCCCACGACTGCACCTGGAGTCTATCGGTCTTCGCCCGAAGGGCCGACGCGTGTGCAAACTGACGGACGGCCGCGAGATCACGATGGAGATCACGACGGCGGACATCGAATTCATGGACGAGATCGTCGGCGGCACGATTCTCTTCGGCGACACCGACGACGAACCATTGCTCGGGACGACCGCTCTGCAATCCGCCGGCATCGAAATCAATCCGAACAATCAACGGCTCAAGAAACGGCCGGCCGTACGGCTCAAGAGTCTCCGGCAGCCATTTTGATCGCACTCTCGACACTCCGAGCGGACCAACCATGCGTTTCATCTACCCCGCACGACTGCACCGCACCGCCTCCGACGAGATCCCACGCCCCAGCGCCCGGCGCGCTGGCGAAGATCGTGAACACACCCGCATCTGGGAGCGCATCGTGCGGGGCGACTTCGGTGCATGAGGGCGCGCTTGTGACAACGACGACGCCGGCCGGCGAGTTCTCGCGATGACGTTGCCAGGTGGACCGGCTGACAAGCGCGGCAACCGCTACGAGAACTGGTGGACGCTCTCGGAGTTCGTGCGCATGCTGCAGGGCGGCGCCGAGTCCATCCGCATCGAGGAACCCGGCACCCACAAGGCGGAGTTCGCCGTAACCACCAGCTCGCGCCGCGAGCTGCATCAAGTCAAGCGCAGTCATCCGAACGGCAAGTGGAGTCTGGCTGCGCTCCGCGCCGACGGCCTCCTCGAAGCTATCGGCAGGCAGTTGGCGGGCAGCGAAGACCGGTTCGTGTTTGCATCGGCCGGCGACGCCTGCGAGCTCTCCGACTTGTGCAAGGCGGCGAGGGACGCACAGTCGGCAAAGGAACTCAAGGATGACTTCCTGAAGGCACGCGCGCGAAACGCGAACTTCGCAAGCCTGTTGAAGGACTGGAGGTGCGACGAGCACACCGCAATGGACTACCTGCGCCGGATCGAAATCCACGCGGTCGACGGCGGCCCGTGAGGGTCTTCTAGGAACCGACAAACGAGTGGGTGGGCGGCCGGACGGTCGCGCGCCGGAAGCGCAAGACGCAGGGCGGCATCCTGCACTGGAAGCGGGAGACGGAGAGCGAGCCGGATCTCGACTGGTTCCGCGCGCGGACTCGCGAGGCGTACGGCGGGCGCGCCCCGCGGGTGCTCGATCCGTTCGCCGGCGGGGGCGCCATCCCGCTGGAGGCGATGCGGCTCGGTTGCGAGGTCACCGCGGTCGAACTCGATCCGGTCGCGTGGTTCATCCTGAAGTGCACGCTCGACTACCCGCGCGGGCTCGCGGGCGAGACCCGGCCGCTGCCCGCGTCGCACTGCGGGACCGCGGCTTCATGGCCGGCTTCCTGAAGGCGCAGGGCGTCAAGGGCCGGGCGCTGACGCGCGAGCTCGCCGCGCTGGGCCTCGGCGACGACGGCGATACGTCGGAGCCGAAGCTGCTCGATGCCAAGCCCGCGCCGGAGGCCGACGTCGCATGGCAGGTCCGCGCGTGGGGACGGCGGGTGCTGGCGGCGGCGCGGCGCCGGCTCGCCCGCCGCTATCCGACCTACGCGGCGTTTCAGGCGCTGAAGCCGGGCGGCCGGCCGTTCGAGCCGCGGCCGTTGACGCTGCTGGCCCCGGACACGGACGGCAACGCGGACGCCGGCCCTCTGAACGCGGCGTTCGATGCAGTCTGAAGGACGCGCGGAATCCGCGCTGTTCTCGAAGTATCCGGCCGTGAAGCGGGCGGACGACGCCGACTCGCAGATGACCGTGTCGGAGTTCCTCCGGACAGTGCGGCGGTTCGTCGTCAGCATGGATGTGAAGGAATCCGCCCGAACCGCCAAACGCTACATCGCGGACATCTTCTCGGACGAGGACATCAGCGACGTGCGCCTCGAGATGCTTGTGCTGATGGTCGTGTACACTGAGTCGTCCGTTCCCAGCGGCCAGCGGACGCCCAATGACGACCGGACGATGGATGGACGAAGACGACGTACCGGTCGAAGCGCTCGCGCTGGAATACACGAAGCACGCGGTTCAAGTAATGGCGGAGCGAGGGATCCCCGAAGCGTGGGTAGCACGAGCCGTAGCTGAACCGGAATGGCGCGTACCGGATCCCGACGATCCGGAATTGGCACGCTTCTTTCGCCGCATCGGGGAACGGGGTGGCCGCGCATTACGCGTCGTCGTGAATACCAGAAGCACGCCGTGGCGCGTGGTGAGCGCGTTCCTGGACCGGAACGCCAGGAAGGAACCATGAAGCTGCATGTCGACAGGGAAGCGGACGCACTGTACCTGCGTCTGGACGATTCCGACGTCGTCGAGTCCGAAGAGGTTTCACCGGGCGTGGTGTTGGACTACAACGACTCGAACGAAGTGGTCGGCGTGGAAATGCTCCGTCTGTCGAAGCGATCCGTTGACCTGAACCTTTCCGCCCTGCACTTCGAAACGAACTGACCTGGAACGCGGCGACTGCCGGGTTCCGCCCACGGGGCCTGCATCGTCACCGCCGGCGCAAGATGCCCCAGAAGCTGCCCTGGACCCCTGGCACCGCGTGGTCAAGCTGCGCGAGGACGTGCGCAACGGCGAGTTGTCGCTGGCCTACTTCGCCGCCGATCTGCACGACGTGACGATGCAGCGGGGCGCGCGGCCGATATACGAGGATCCCACCCGCTTCTTCGCGCTGACCTACCCGACGTTCGCGCTGCGCGAGCTGGCGCGGGACGTCCTGCTCCGGCTCGCGGGCCGGAACACGAAGGCGGTGCGGCAGCTCGAGCTGACCTACGGCGGCGGCAAGACCCACACGCTGGTGGCACTGCGTCATCTCGCGCACGATCCGGCGGCGCTGCCGAACCACTGGGCGAGTCGGCACGGGTTCGCTACCCGCCCGTCACCCCGCGCTTGCGCCAGTAGCGCGCGAGGCCGAGAAAGCACTGATCGAGCGGCGCCGCGGTGCCGTAGAGCCCCGCCTCGTCGGCCGGGATGTGCTGCTGCATGTAGACGCGCATCTCGTCGACGAAGCGGCCCTGCTGCCCGGACGAGTCGCCGCCCGCCGTGATGCACTCTCGCGCGATGTCCGTCATCGTGGTCAGGTGCGTCTGCATGGCGTCGAGGTGGACGTCCGCGTCGTGGTGCGGGCCGAAGTGGGTGACGAGCAGGGTCGACGCCCGCCACTGCCGGACCAGCTCGATGCTCTGCGCCCAGACCTCGACGTCGATGTCGGGCGGGGGCGTCGGCGGCAGCACGAAGAGCTCGCGGCCGGTCCGGACGCCGGCGACGTCGCCGACGAAGGCGATGCCGCTGTCGCGGTCGAGAAAGCTCACGTGGTGGGAGGCGTGCCCCGGCGTGTAGGCGACCTCGAACCTGCGATCCGCCGCCTCGATGCGTTCCCCGCCGGCGAGCACCCGCACGTTGGCCTCCGGCACCGGCAGGAAGGCCCCCCAGAGCTCGTCCATCGCGTCGCCGTACAGCCGCGCGGCGCTGGCCAGCAGCTTCGACGGGTCGATCATGTGCGGCGCGCCCCGCTCGTGGACATAGACCGCGATGTCCGGGTTCTCGCGCAGCAGCGAGCCGGTGGCGCCGGCATGATCCAGATGGATGTGCGTCAGCAGCAGCGCGCGCACGTCGGCAATCGCGATGCCGGCCGCGGTGAGTGCCGTTCGCAGCGTTTCCAGGCACGACGCCGGTCCCGGATCGATCAGGGCGACCCCGGCGGCGCCCTGCACGACGGCGGTCGCGATGACGCGCGGCCGGCCAAGGTGCATCAGGTCGGTGTAGGCGATGCCGCGCGCAATCGTCTCCATGGCGGCGCGATTGTACTATGCGGCCCGCCGGACATCCCCGCCCGCCGGTCCGGGTTTTCGACGCTGCGTCCTCGGCACGGCTCGGGGGCGACTGGACCCGCTCCGCGGGCGACATGCGCTCCTTCCGGCGCGACAACCGCCCGGTTCCGGAGACCGGCGCCCCGCTTGACCGCGCGAAACGCGTGCCGCTACGCTGGCAGCGTGGCTACACGAAGCCTGCCGGCGCGACCGGGATCATGACCGCCCACGACGACGACCGGCAGCCGGACGGGGC
Organism: Vicinamibacterales bacterium; assembly: GCA_965204175.1. GTDB lineage: Bacteria > Acidobacteriota > Vicinamibacteria > Vicinamibacterales > UBA8438 > WTFV01. The sequence goes on along the minus strand of OZ241978.1, from coordinate 5,856,346 downwards.
GGTGCTGGAGCGGACGCGGGACGAGACGGTCACGCCGAAGCTGTACCGCGTCCTGCTGCTGAACGACGACTACACGACGATGGAGTTCGTCGTCGCGGTCCTCGAGGAAGTGTTCCGGAAGACGCCGGCCGAGGCGTTCCGGCTGATGATGCAGATCCACACCCAGGGGCAGGCCGTCTGCGGCGCCTATACGTACGAGGTGGCCGAGACGAAGGTCGACGCGGTCCGGCAGCTCGCCGAGCACGGCGGTTTTCCCCTGCAGGCGACCATCGAGGGTGACGAGTAGCCGGCGCTCCGGCGGTAACCGCACATGTTCAGCGCCTCCCTGGAGTTGATCCTCAACGTCGCCTACCGCGAGGCGATGTCGCGCCGCCATACCCACCTCACGCTCGAGCACCTGCTCTACGCGCTGGCCCACGACACGGAGGCCGAGCGCATCCTGGCCGCGTGCGGCGCGGACCTGCGGGCGTTGCGGCGCACGCTGGACGAGTTCCTCGGGACGCTGGAGACCGTCGGCCGCCGCGACCGCAACAGCGAGCCGGCCCAGACGCTCGCCTTCCGCCGCGTGCTCCAGACCGCGGTGCTGCACGTGCAGAGCGCCGGCAAGGACGAGGTGCGGGCCGGGGACATCCTGGCCGCCATCCTGCAGCAACCGAAGGCGCACGCCGCGGAGCTGCTGGCCGCGCAGGGAATCACGCGGCTCGACATCCTCAACTACATCTCGCACGGCATCTCCAAGGTGTCGCCGGGAAACGCCGAGCCCGATCGGCGGACGAACGGCGCGGAAGCGGGCGCGGGCGAGGAAGGCCGCGCCGCGGCGCGCGATCCGCTCTCCGCCTACACCGTGAACCTGACGGAACGGGCCCGCGCCGGGGCGCTGGATCCGTTGATCGGACGGACGCTGGAGCTGGAGCGCACGCTCCAGATCCTCTGCCGGCGGCGCAAGAACAACCCCGTGTTCGTCGGCGACGCGGGCGTCGGCAAGACCGCGCTGGCGGAAGGCCTCGCCGCGCGTCTGACCGAGGAGGACATTCCGGCACGGCTCGCCGGCGCCGAGGTGTTCTCGCTCGACACCGCGGCCCTGCTGGCGGGAACGCGGTTCCGCGGCGACTTCGAGGAGCGTTTCAAGGCGGTCACGAGCGCGCTGGCCGACCACCCGCTGCCGATCCTGTTCATCGACGAGGTGCACTCCACGGTCGGCGCGGGCGCGACGACGGGCGGGACGATGGATCTGGCGACCCTGATCAAGCCGCTGTTGTCGGCGGGCGAGCTGCGGGTGATCGGGTCGACCACCTTCGAGGAGTTCAAGCACATCGAGAAGGACCGGGCGCTGGCGCGGCGCCTGCAGAAGGTGGTGGTCGAGGAGCCGACGGTCGACGAGACGTCCGCGATCCTCGAAGGCCTGCGCTCGCGCTACGAGGAGCATCACGGGGTCACCTTCGGCCCAGAGACCGTGCCCACCGCCGCCAAGCTGGCCAAGCGGCACCTCCGGGATTCGCGGCTCCCCGACGGTGCCATCGACATCCTGGACGAGGCGGGGGCCGCGATCGGCATGCGGCGCACGGCTGCGGAGGCCGCCGAGGAAACGCGCGACGGGGCCGAGGGGACGAGCGGCGGGGTCGAGCCCCCGGAGGTGACCATCGCCGACGTCGAGCGCGTCGTCGCCCGCATGGCGCGCATTCCGGAAAAGCAGACCACGTCATCGGACAAGGAGCGCCTGCGGACGCTCGGCGAGGCGCTCGAGCGCGTCGTCTTCGGTCAATCAGAGGCGGTCGCGACGGTCGCGGCCGCCATCAAGCGCGCGCGGGCCGGACTCGGCGTGCCGGACCATCCCGCCGGCTGCTTCCTGTTCACCGGACCCACGGGGGTGGGCAAGACGGAGCTCGCGCGGCAGCTCGCCATCCACCTGGGCAACGAGTTCATCCGCTACGACATGAGCGAGTACATGGAGAGGCACGCGGTGGCGCGGCTGATCGGCGCGCCGCCGGGGTACGTCGGCTTCGAGCAGGGCGGCCTGCTGGTCGACGCCGTGCGCTCGCATCCCTACAGCGTCGTGCTGCTGGACGAGATCGAGAAGGCGCACCCGGACATCTTCAACATCCTGCTGCAGGTGATGGACCACGCCACGCTCACCGACAACGGCGGGCGCCGGGCGGACTTCCGCCACGCGATCCTCATCATGACCTCGAACGCCGGCTCGCGCGAGGCCAGCGCGACCCCCATCGGCTTCGGCGACGATCAGGCCTCCACCGCCCGGGGCCGGATGAAGACGGCCATCGAGCGCATCTTCAGCCCCGAGTTCCGGAACCGGCTCGACGCCATGGTACCGTTCGATCCGCTGGCGCCGGCGACCATGGAGACGATCGTCGAGAAGTTCATCCTGCAGCTCGAGTCGCAGCTTGCGGAGCGCAAGGTGGCCATCGCCCTCGAACCCGCGGCCCGCGCGTGGCTGGCGAACGAGGGCTACGACCCGGTGTACGGCGCGCGCCCGCTCGCCCGCGTCGTGCAGACCGAGGTGCGCAATCCGCTGACCGACGAGATCCTGTTCGGCCGGCTCGAGCACGGCGGCACCGTCCGCATCGGGCTGGCGGACGACGCCCTGACGTTCGCGATCGAGCCCGCCGAGGCCCCGGCCCGGGCGCCGGAAGAGGCCACGAGCGAGTGATTCCGGGGCCGGTCGGCCCCGCTGGCAGCGAACCCATGCGCCTCTACGTCGAGCCGATGGACGCGGTGCTGGTCGAGTTCGACGAGCGCGGGCAGGTGCGGTTCGACGACGAGGACTGGAGCACGCCTTCACTGCAGGAGATCCGCGCCATCCTCTACGCCGCCGAGAACGAGATGGCGTCGTTGCGCGAGCTTGTCGACGCCCTCGACGGCGCCGTGGCGCCGCGGGTCACGGACCCCGAGTAGCGGCCGGCAGTCCCCGCGGCGTGCCCGAGGGCGCCGGGTCCGTTCGGCAGCGACAGGGAACAGGACGCTGCGCGCCGAAGCTGCGGTATCATCAACGAATGGTCGTCGAAGCGCCGTTCACCGTGCCGGTGGCGAAGCGGAGCGCCGCGTTCGATTACGCGATCCGCGGCATCGTCGCCGAAGCCCGCAAGGCGGAAGCGAGCGGCCGGCGCGTCCGTTACCTGAACATCGGCGATCCGGTTCTCTTCGGTTTCGAGACGCCGCCGCACCTGATCGAGGCGGTCGAGCGGGCGATGCGCGACGGACGCAACGGCTACACGCCCGCGGCCGGCGTGCCGGAGGCCCGCGAAGCGATCGCCGCCGATTTCGGGAACCGCGGCCTGGCCGTATCCCCGGACCGCGTGGTGCTTACCGCCGGCGCTTCCGAAGGCATCGACCTGGCCCTGAGCGTGCTCGTCGACCACGACGACGAAGTGCTCGTCTCGGTGCCGACCTATCCGCTGTACACGGGGGTGCTGGCGAAGCTCGGCGCTCGCGCCGTCTACTATCGGACGGACCCCGCGCGGGGTTGGCAGCCCGACATCGCGCATGTCGAAAGCCTGATCTCGCCCCGGACGCGGGCGCTGGTCGTGGTCGATCCCAACAATCCGACCGGGGCCGTCTACACGCGCGAGAATCGCCTCGCGCTGCTCGAGCTGGCCGATCGCCACAACATCGTGCTGCTCTCGGACGAGGGCTATACGGACCTCGCCTACGACGGCCGGGTGGCCCCGATCGGCTCGTACAATCCGGACGCGCCGGTGATCTCGTTCTCGTCGCTGTCGAAGGCGCACCTCGCGCCCGGCTGGCGTGCCGGCTGGATGGCGGTAGGCGGCGGCGGGCGCCTCGACGGCGCGCTCACCGCGATCAAGGACATGGCCGACGGGCGGCTCTGCAGCGTGGGACCGATGCAGTACGCGGTGCCCGCGGCGCTGCACGGGGACAAGTCGCACCAGCTCGCGTTCCTCCGCGCGCTGCGCGAACGCGCGGACGTCACGACCCGCCGGCTCAACGCGATCGACGGCATCTCGTGCGTGCGCCCCGCGGCGGCGTTCTACGCGATGCCCAAGGTGGATCTGCCTCCCGGCCGCACGGACGAGGAATACGTCATCGGCCTGCTGCGCGCCACCGGGCTGCTCTGCGTGTACGGCTCGGGCTTCGGCACCCGGCCCGCCGACGGGTACTTCCGTATCGTCTTTCTGGCCCCGCCGGCGGAGATCGAGACGTTCTACGACGAAATAGAAGCGTTCACCGCGGAATTCCTGGCGGAGTAGATCATGATCCGCTTCCGTGCCTACATGGGAGCGCTCGCCGTGCTGTCCCTGACCGCAGCGGGCGCCGGCGCGCAGACCGTCTCGCTCGCCGACTTCGAGCCGCTCGTCGCAAGGCTCGGGGCCGCCGCGCGCACGTCCGACGTCGAAGCCTACCTGGATCTGCTGGCGGACGATGCGGACCGGTTCCGGGCGCGCGCTTTCGCCGCCGACGCGCTGCGGCAGGGCGTCCAGGAGGCAGCCGCCCGGGCGCGCTTCGTACGCCCGCTCGACGACGACTCGGAAATCGACGGGTACGAGCTTACGGTCGAGGTGTTCACCGAGCACGGGGTGGCCGGCCGGCTCCAGACCTGGGTCATCGACGTCGTGGGCGACGAGGACGCCGCCGATGGACCGCCGCGTTGGCGAATCGCCGACCAGGAACGCGTCGACGTCGTCGACGGCCTCCTGAACCTCGCCCTGCGACCCGACGTGGCCTACGACGCCGCGAACCTCTCCATCTTCGGAGAGGACATGACCCTGCGCATGGCGCGCGGCACGATGTTCGTCGCGGAGACGGACCGGGGCGCCATCACCGGGATGGTGTTCCTCGGCGACGGTGTGCTCGCGTTCTCCCCCGCTCCCGAGGCCGAGCGGGGACAGGTTCGGCTGCTGACCGGGCGCGAGACCCTGGAGGCGGACTTCTCGGCGGCGTTCGTGCGGGTGAACCCGGTGACCTTCGCGTCGCGCGTCTCGACCACCGACCTGAACCGGCGCCCGGTCAACGGGCGCGACCTTGCGCGCGCCCGGGAGGTCTTCGAGCGATTCGCGCCGCTGTCCTTCGGCATCGACCTCGGAGATCTGAGCGACAGGGCCTGGTCGCTGACGCCGGGCGGCGGCGACTTCATCGCGGACATGCAGACCGAGCGCTACGGCACGCTGACGTTCGCACAGTCGGCCAACCAGCCCGAGGACGTGTCGCTCTACGAGCGCGAGTCCCAACGCATCATCGCCCTCTACCCGTCGGCGGAGAAGCGCGCCACCCGGGGTCGCTACTACAGCGACGACGACAGCGTCGCGTACGACGTGCTCGACTACCAGATCGCGGCGTCCTTCGAGCCGGCCGGGGTCCAGCGGGAGTCCCTGCGCGCCCGGCCGCGGCTGCGCGGCTGCTTCATCAACGGCCGGGCCAGACTGGCCGTTCGGGTCACCGGATCGAACCTGACGTCGCTGACGCTGCGCCTGGCCGCGGACCTCGACGTGCATTCCGTCGTCTCGAACGAGCTCGGGCCGCTGCTCTTCTTCCGCATGCGGGAGAGAGACACCCTGATCGTGAGCCTGCCGAGCCGGGTCCCGCCCGTCGGCGCCGAGTTCACTCTGGAGATCGAGTACTCCGGGCTGCTCGAAGCGCAGGAGCTCGAGGAGAACTGGCTGGGCCGGAGGGGCTTCGGGCTCGACGCCGTGGGCGCCGTCACGCCGTTCGGCTTCGCGGCGCGCCGCTACATCTACAGCAGCGCGACGCACTGGTACCCCCGTGCGAGCACCTCCGACTACGCGACCGCGACAATGGACCTGACGGTGCCGGCCGACTACGGCGTCGTCGCCAGCGGCGAGCCGGCGGAGTCGAACTTCTCGCCGGGTCCGGCCGGCGACGAGGGTCCGGCCGAGAGACGCCGCTATCGTTACGTCACGCTGCAGCCGGCGCGGTACCTGTCGTGCGTCATCAGCCGATTCGCGCCGGCGGAGGCCGACGACACCCGCCTGGTGACGTTGCAGCCGCAACCGGATGCAACCCCGGCGGTGCGGCGGGGCGTGTCTTACGACAGCCTGTCGCTCGCCGTCACGTCGACCGGACGTACGCGGGACAGAATCCCCGATTACTACGAAACCGCCGCGGACATCCTCGGCTTCTACGCATCCCTGGTCGGCGACGTGCCGTACCCGACGTTCACGCTGGCCCTGACCGACGCCGTACTGCCCGGCGGTCACAGTCCCGCGTACTTCGCCGTCCTGAACCAGCCGTTGCCGCTGCCGCCGGGTGCGATGGTGTCGTGGCGCACCGATCCGGTCGCCTTCAGCCGCTACCCCGCGTTCTTCCTGGCCCACGAGCTGGCGCATCAATGGTGGGGCCAGGCGGTGGGCTGGAAGAACTACCACGAGCAGTGGTTGAGCGAGGGGCTCTCGCAGTACTTCGCGGCGCTCTACGCCGAGCACCGGAACGGCGCCGAGGTCTTCTCGGAAGTGCTCACGCAGATGCGCCGCTGGAGCCTCAGGCATTCGGATCAGGGCCCGGTGTATCTCGGCAACCGCCTCGGGCGCATCGAGGACGAGCCGCGGGTGTTTCGCGCCCTCGTCTACAACAAGGGCGCGATGGTGCTGCATATGCTGCGGCGCCTCCTCGGCGACGAGACGTTCTTCGGCGGCATCAGGCGCTACTACGACGAGATGCGGTTCCGGAAGGCCGGTACCGACGATCTGATCCGGGCGTTCGAGGCGCAGTCGGGACGCTCGCTCGCGGCGTTCTTCGAGCGCTGGATTCACGAGGACGATCTGCCCGACATCGCGTTCAGCTACCGCACCGAGTCCGGGTCGCGCGGACGGGAGGCGATCCTGCGGTTCGAGCAGCGCGGCAAGCTGTTCGAGTTGCCGATCGCCGTCACGCTTCGTTATCGAGGGAACGACCGCGAGACACTGATCGTGCCGGTCACCGACGCGGTGACCGAGGTGCGCGTGCCGCTCCGTGGTCGGCTTCGGGACGTGGAGGTCAACGAGGATGGAGGGGCGCTTGTCGAGGTGGGGTAGACACGTGCGGCGCACGCTCGGGCTCCTTGGCGTCGTCGGCGCGGCCGTGCTGGCGCCGTGGGAATGCGCCGAGGCGCAACCGGGTCGGATCTCGATCGAGATCGACACCGTGGAGGAAGCCGACGTCGCGCACGCCGACGCCGCGCACCGCGTTGCGCTCGGTGCCCGCCTGCAGCCCGCGGGAACAGGCCTGCACGTCAACTCGAACGAGCCGCTGGAGGACTTCCTGATTCCCACCGTGCTCACGCTGGAGCCGCCCGCGGGCTTCAGCATCGGGGGTCTCGCCTGGCCCGAGCCCATCATGCTCGAGCAGCAGGGCGCCGAGAAGCCGCTGGCCGTCTACGAGGAGACCTTCGCGATCGGCGTCTCCCTGGCCGTGGACCCGGACGTGGCGCCGGGCGACTACGAGGTCCCGGCCGCGCTGCGCTACCAGGCCTGCGACGAACGCATGTGCTACATCCCGGCCACCGAGCGGCTCGCGTTCCAGGTGCGCGTCGCGCCGGACGACGAGGCGCGCACCTTCACGGGAGCCGCGGTGTTCGACCGGATGGCCTTTGCCGCCTTCGACGCCGGCGATCCGCCCGGGACACCTCCCGCGACAGTCGCCGATGTTCCGGTCGTCGACGAGAGCGACGCGATCGCACGGCTCGACCGGTTCGCGGTCGCCGCGACGACCGGCGGCTACCTCGGCGAGGAGCAGTTCCTCGAGTTCATCCGGCGGGCCGAATCGGGCGAGGTCGAACGGGGCTGGTTCGAGGGCCGCGGCCCGCTCGCCATCCTCGCGCTGATCCTCATCGGCGGACTCGCGCTGAACCTGACGCCGTGCGTGCTGCCGATGATCCCGATCAACCTGGCCATCATCGGGGCCGGCGCACGTGCCGGGTCCCGGCTGCGCGGGTTCTCGCTCGGCAGCGCCTACGGCCTGGCCATGGCGCTGGTGTACGGCGTGCTCGGCCTCGTCGTGATCCTGACCGCGGGCACTTTCGGCACCATCAACGCCTCGCCGTGGTTCAACCTCGGCATCGCCCTGCTGTTCGTCGCGCTGGCGCTGGCGATGTTCGACGTCTTCACGATCGACTTCTCCCGCTTCCAGAGCCGGTTCGCCGGCGACTCCTCCGGCAACGGCTCGTTCCTGCTCGCGTTCGGCATGGGCGGCATAGCGGCGCTGCTGGCGGGTGCCTGCGTCGCGCCGGTGGTGATACAGGTCATCGTCTTCTCCAGCAACCTGTACGGCACAGGGACCACGGTCGCCCTCGCCCTGCCGTTCGTCCTCGGCCTCGGGATGGCCATCCCCTGGCCGATCGCGGGGGCCGGCCTGACGTTCATGCCGCGGCCCGGCCCCTGGATGGTGCGCGTCAAGCAGGCCTTCGGCGTGTTCATTCTGGGCACGGCCGTCTACTACGGCTACCTCTCGTACGGCCTGTTCAGTCAACGCTGGGTCGATCCCGAACTGGTCGCCGAGAGCGTGCAGGAGCTGATCGACGAGGGCTGGTACCCGTCGCTCGCCCAGGGATTGGCCGCCGCCGAGGCCGAGGGCAAGCCGGTGCTGGTCGACGTCTGGGCGACGTGGTGCAAGAACTGCCTGACCATGGACCGGACGACGCTCAAGGCGGCAGGGGTGCAGGCAGCACTCGACGATTACGTCAAGGTGAAGTTCCAGGCAGAGGATCTCGGAGTACCGCCGGCCCGGCAGGTCATGGAGCGCTTCGAGGCGATCGGCCTCCCGGCCTACGCGATTCTCCGGTTGCGGGACGCAACGACCGCGGTCAACGCCGACCAGGAGTCGGCGCTGTAGGTACGCGCACGCGCAACGACGACGGGATCACGCGGGCGCGGAGGCAGGTTCCACCGGCGTACACCTCGCCGTCGACGTGAAACGCGAGCGGACGATCGGCGGTCAGCTCGACCGTCGTCCCGGATACGCACCGGATCCCCGGCAGCCGGTCGATCGTGCCCGTAAAGAGCCGGAACGAGCGCAAGAGCAGCCACGACAACGATCGAGCCGGGACACAGACCAGCTCGATCAGGCCGTCGTCCGGGCGCGCCCGCGGCGCGATCACGGCCCCGTTGCCGTACTCGCGGCAGTTCGCGAGGGCGACCAGGAATGCGGACAGGGTGAAGGTCTTCTGCGGCGTGCGGATGGTGTACGTTTCTCCCCGGTAGGCACGCAACTCCCGGAAGCCGGCCCGAAAGTAGGCGGGCGCGCCCCGCCGCGGCAGCCGATTGAACACGTCGGCCATGTGGGCGTCGAAGCCGATGCCGGCTACGTTGACGAATCGCCGGCCGTCGACGTCTCCCGTGTCGATGCGGCGCACGGGGCCGGTCAGCGCCGTTCGCAGGGCGGCGCCGACGCGCCGCTCGAGGCCCAGGCCACGGGCGAAACCGTTGCCGGAGCCGGCAGGCACGACGCCCAGCGTCGCCCCGGCCGCAACGACTTCCGAGGCCACCTCGTTGATGGTGCCGTCGCCTCCCCAGGCGACGACCGTGGTCGCGCCGCCGGCGATCATCGAACGGGCGATCTCCCGCGCGCTCCCGCGTTGCCCGGTGATGCGCACGACACCCTCGACAGAACACTCCCGCAAGGCGGCCTCGGCGCGCAGGACGGCGTCACCGATCCTTCGGCGCCACCGCGGCCCCGCCGCCGGGTTGATGATGATGCCCGCACCCATTCTGACGGGTACTGTATCGGCCGATCACCCCGGCGAGCCGCCGTCGGCCGTCGGACTTTCCGCGACGCTGGTGCTATAGTAGGGCCACAAATGCGCCGGAAACCGTTCAGGATCGCGCTGCTCGTCGTCTTCCTGGGAGCCGGCGTCGCAGCGGGCGCCCATGCATTCCTCTCCGGTGAACGGATCGCGGAATCGCGCCGCGCGGCCCGTGCCTTCGACGCGCATGCCTGGGCCCTCGCTCTGTCGCTGGCGGATCTGCGCGCCGCGCAACAGGCCTACGTGGCCATCGGTCAGGACCGGGCCTACTGGATGGCCGACGTAACCGAACGCATCGAGGACGTTACGGCCGGGTTGTCCGACCTGTCCGCGGAATCGACCCTGCCGGCCGCCGGGGACGCGCTCGCGGACGCGATGTCTCTCGTGGCGGCGCTGGATCGGATGGATGTGCTCGCGCGCGACCATGCCGAGGCGGGGGAGGACGTGATGGCGTCCGATCTCATATTCGCCGACGGTCTGGAGTTGTCGCGTTCCGCGGCGGATCGAATCGAGCACGCGCGTTTGGTGGAGCGGGAAGCGCGTGACGACGAACTCGGCGCTCGGGAGCAGTCGCAGATGCTGGCGGCAGGCGCCGCGCTCGGAGCCGGCGTGGTGTTCGCGCTGCTGCTGTCGCCGCTGCCAGCCCCACGCTCGCCCGCCGGGAGTGTTCCGGCGAGCCCGGATGACCGGGCGGCAGAGGATCCGCCGGCGCCGCTGGCGGAAGGACGGCTGTTCCTGGATCTCGACGCCGAAGGCAACGACGGGACCCCGGCGACCGATCCCCGTCCGTCGTCCACCCCGGCGCCCGATTTGAGGCTGGCCGCCGATCTGTGCACCGATCTGGGTCGCTCCGCCAACGCGGCCGAGTTGCCGCCGCTGCTTGCGCGCGCCGCACAATTGCTCAACGCGAGTTGCATCATCGTCTGGGTCCGTGACGGAACGGGCAACGCGCTCCGTCCGGCCATCGCTCACGGTTACCCTCCGGCTGCACTGGCCCGGCTCGGCACGATACCCTGCGATGGCGACAACGCCGTCGCCGCCGCCTACCGCGATGGACAGATGCAGGTCGTCACGGGCGACGACGAGTCCCCGGGTGCAATCGTCGCCCCGCTGGCTTCCTCGGAGGATCGCCCAGGCGTCCTGTCGCTCGAAGTGAACGACCGCTGGGAGACCAGCGACGCCGTGCAGTCGACGGCGACCATCTTCGCCGCGCAGCTCGGCACCCTCTGCGCCGCGGATCCCGAAAGCGCGTCCGCCGAACAGGCACGGGCCTAGTAGGGCTGCAGGGTGACCTTTCCGGAGGTCACCGGCATTCCAAAAGAGGACGCTCGCGCAAGCCGCGCTTCGCACGCACGGTGCAATTCCTGGGCGTCCCGGTCGAGCGCCGAGTTGGCACGGGTCTTGATGGGTAGTAGAGTGGCCGCACGAAGCGTGCGGGATGCAATCCATCACAGGCAGGCGCTGGCATCGCCGCATCCCGTATCCGTCGGGCACTGACGCTTCGTCGCGGCCGTTCTTCCTGCTGCCCGCCGCGCAGACCCGTACCGGATATACTCCCCACGTGGCGACAAGTTTGACGCTCCCGCTCGACAACGCGGCGATCGAACGCATCCTCCCGCACCGCTATCCCTTCCTGCTGGTCGATCGCATCACGGAGTTCGAGCTCGACAAGCGCATCGTCGGCATCAAGAACGTGTCGCTGAACGAGAGGTACCTCGCCGACCGGCGCGGGAGAGCACCGGCGCTGCCGCCGACCATCCTGACCGAGGCGGTTGCCCAAGTCGGGGCCATCCTTATTCTCGCCAAACCCGAGAACCGCCAGAAGCTGCCGTTCTTCACCGGCATCGAGCGGGTCCGCTACCTCAGACCCGTGCACCCGGGGGACGTGGTGGTCATCGAAGCGGAAGTCGTCCGCCTGCGCAGCCGCATGGGACGCTTGAAGGGATTCGCCCGCGTCGGTGACGACATCGTCATCGACGGTACGATGACCTTCGCGCTGGGACCGAGATAGGGCGCCGCCGTCGGCCACCCGGCTTGCCGGCGCCTGCGCCCGCGAACGCACTTGTTGCGTTCTCGGGCGCGGGATCCTAGAATCCACGGTATGGGTGGGCGAAAGAGATCACGCGTGTCGAACGCGCCGGTTCGCGAGCAGCAACCGGCAAGCGGCGGGCCTCCGTGGATCCTGATCGGCGGCCTCGTTGCGGTAGCGGCAATCGGCGGGCTGGCGCTGCTTTCGTCGGGTGGCGGCACCTCGCCGGCGACGCCCGAGACCGAGGTCGCCTCGGACGCGGCCGAGACCGACGACGAAGCGCCGCGCCCGGACCGGCCCGCTCCGCCGCCCGCGGGAGAACCGACTCCGATCCCGCCGGGCGACGCCGCGCTGCCGCCCCTGCCCCTGGTGCAGAATCTCGTGCCGCGTTCGCCTCAGGTCATCCGGGACGCGTACATCTTCGCCGCGCAGAATCCGCAGATTCTCGAGTACGTGCCCTGCTTCTGCGGCTGCGAGACCCGCGGCCACAAGCGAAACGCGGACTGCTTCGTGCAGTCGCGCAACCCCGACGGCAGCGTCCGCGAGTGGGACACCCACGGGATGGCATGCATCGTCTGCATCGACGTCGCGCGTGACGCCATGCAGATGCGGGCGTCCGGCGCACGGGTCGATGACATTCGGGCCGCCGTCGAGTCCAAGTACGCCGCCTACGAGCGGCAGACCCCGACCCCACTGCCCCCGGTCCCGGCGAACTAGCGCTCCGAAACGCCTCGCCGGCTCGGCGTTTCGGCCCATCCCCTCGGCGCCGACCGGGCCTGTCCAGGCGGCGGTTTCCGGGCGGGATTCCGGCTCGACAGGCTATAATCGGCGGTGTCGCCCAGCACCGCACGACACACCCCCCCAGCCGCTTTGCAGGCTGCGCTGGTCGGGCTGTTCGAAACGACCCACGAGGGCATCTATCTCGGGATGCTCCCGCGGCGCGGTGTCGGCGTGACCATCGGCGCCAATCCCCATCTGAAGCTGATGTTCGGCTTCCCCCCGGAGGTCGACGATCGCGAGGTCCGTCCCTTCGACGACGATCGGTTCGTCCATCCCGAGGCGCGGCGCGGGTTCCTCGAGCGACTGAAGCGCGACGGCGCCGTGACCGACTACCCGCTCCGGTTGCGCCGGTCCGACGACAAGCCGATCTGGGTTGAAGTCACGGCGCACCTCGCCGCGGGCGATACCGGAACGGCGCGCATCGATGCTCTGCTCCGCGACGTGACCGAGCGCCGCCGGATGGCGGATCACGACCGCGACGTGTATCACGACCTGCTGCAGAACGAGAAGCTGGCGGCGCTCGGCCAGACGGTGTCGGGGGTTGCGCACGAGTTGAACAACCCGCTGGCGACGATCCTGACCTGGTCGGAGCGGCTCGCGGGACGGTCGCTCGACGCGCTGGCGACACGGGGCGTAGGCATCATTCTCGGCGAAGCCGAGCGGGCCGCGAAGATCGTCCGCAACCTGCTGACCTTCGCACGCAAGCACCATACGACGCGCGGCATGGTCGACCTGAATCAGGTGGTCCGGGAGACGTTGTCGCTCAGGTCGTACGATCAGCGGGTCTCGAACATCGCGACGATAGATGCACTTGCCACGGGCCTTCCCCAGGTGTTCGCCGACGCCCACCGGCTCAAGGAGGTGCTGCTGAATCTGCTCATCAACGCGGAGCAGGCCATGTCGTCGGCCAACGGCCGGGGCACCCTCATCGTCCGCACGTGGCACGACGCCGACGACGATCGCCTGGTGCTGGAGATCAACGACGACGGGCCCGGTATCCCGGACGACGTGCAACCCAGGATCTTCGATCCCTTCTTCACGACCAAGCCGGCTCGCACGGGAACCGGACTGGGGCTGACGCTTGCCAGCCGGATTGTCGAGGATCACGGGGGCGAGCTGGGCATGGAATCCACGCCGGGACAGGGCGCGTCGTTCTTCGTGAGGCTGCCGGCCGGCGCCCGCGGGCCGCGACCCAAGCCGTCGCCCGTCTCCCAGGATCTGCCGGTGGCGGGGCAGGGATCCGCTGTACTGGTCGTCGAGGACGAGACCGCACTGGCGGAGGCGGTAAGCGAGGCGCTGGCGGACGCCGGTTTCCTCGTCGATCGCGTCGCGGACGGGCCGGCTGCGCTCGAGCGCGTCCGCAGCCGGCGGTACGACCTCGTGATCTGCGGCCTGAAAATGCCCCGTCTCAGCGGACAGGCGTTCTACCGGGCCGTCGCCGCCAAGGCCCCGGGATTGAGCCGGCGGATCATATTCGTGGCGGGCGACGTCGTTACCGCCGACGCCGAAGCCTTCCTCGAGGACAGCGGCTGCCGGTGGCTGCGCAAGCCCTACCGGCTCGCCGATCTCCTGCGCGTGGCCCGCGAGGTCAGCACTGGGCGGCTCGCTGCATCATGACCTGAGCACGCCGGGGAGCCGCCGGCAGATCCGCCTTCGCCATCTTCATCTTCGGCCGCGCGCGCCGCAACGTCCTGTCGGCCTTCGCGGCCAGGGTTGCCGTCAGGCGCTCGGGCGCGATATCCGGGGCGAGGTGCTCGCGCAGCCGCCGGATGGCCCGGGCGTGAAGCTGTGAGACGCGCGACTCGTTCACCCCGATCTCCGCTCCGATCTGCTTCATCGTCGCGTCGCCGTAATAGTAGAGCCCGATGATCTTGCGCTCACGGCCGGGCAGGGCGGCAATGGCCGCTCGCACGCGGTTGTTCACCTCCGTCTCCTCGCAGACCTTGTCCGGAGAAGGCGATTCGGACGGCGCCAGCACCGGTGGCAGATCCGCGCTCTCTATCGTGTCGGGGCTCGCGAGCGGGGAGGTCGACTCGATGATGTTGATGCGGTTGATCGTGCGCCCCAGCGACGCCTCGTCCGTTCCGATGTGGCTGGCGAGGTCGGACAGCGACGGCTCACCGCCGAGCTCGTTCCGCAGCTTCTGCCGCGCCGTCTCGAGCTCGCGCCGCACGCGCCGGATGCCGCGCGGCCAGGCGCCGCGGCGCAGGGCGTCGATCATGGCGCCGCGCACCCGCCGTTCGGCGAAGGTCTCGAACTTGATGCCGCGCCCCTCGTCGAACCTCTCCACCGCATCGATCAGCCCCAACATCCCGTCCTGGACGAGGTCGCCGAGATCGATGGAATGCGGCATCGACGCGGCCAGTCGCCGGGCCATCGCACCGACGAACGGCACGCCGGCCTCGATGCGTTCCTGCTGTGCCTTGGTACGTGTGTGGTTCTCCATGCCCCTTGACAAGGGCAATGGTCGTGCCAACACGAAGAAGCACTTCAACTCCAACCCTCAGCGCGCCTTGAGGACCTTCTAACCATCTGCGAAAAAAAGGGTTGCGAACTCTCCCGGCGGCGCGGACAAGCCGCGGCCGGGGGCGGAGAAGCCGCCCGGCCGTCAACGGTTTGACGGTCTTGCGCCCCCTTCGTCAAGCGATTGACGGTACCGGGCGAGCGACCCGGCGGCGGCGCGCGAACACCGGCCGCTCGACGGGCAGAGCTTCTTTGTGCTGATGCGCGGCGGCTTGACCGCCGCACGCACGGGCGTCAAGATATCGACACTCTCCCTCCCGCGAGTTGCACCCAGTGACGGAACCAGAACGGCACCTGCTCCTCGTCGAGGACGAGGCCCCGCTGCGCGAGGCGACCGCCGAGCGTCTCGTCGAACGCGGCTATCGCGTGACCGAGGCGGAGAGCGGCGAGGCCGCGCGCGACCTGTTGGCCGACTTCGCGTTCGACGTCGTCATTACCGACCTGCGATTGCCCGGCATCGACGGCGCCGAGGTGGTCGAGCTCGCGCTCGAACGCTATCCCGAGATCGTCGCGGTGGTCGTCACCGGCTACGGCACGGTGCAGGACGCGGTCGCCGCCATCAAGCGCGGGGCAACCGACTTCGTGATGAAGCCGTTTCCCTTCGATCACCTGCTGCACATCCTCTCGACCGCGCTGGAACAGCGGCGGCTGAAGTCCGAGAACGAGTACCTCCGGCTCCAGCTCCAGGAGCGCTATCGGTTCGAAGGCATCGTGGGACGCAGCCGGCCCATGCGGGAGCTCTTCCAGCTTCTCGAGACCGTGGCCGGCACGACGAGCACGATTCTCATCACGGGCGAGACCGGAACCGGCAAGGAGCTGGTGGCCCGCGCCATCCACCACAACAGTCCGCGCCGCCGCCAGCGGTTCGTCGCCATCAACTGCGGCGCGATTCCCGATGCCCTGCTCGAGGCGGAGCTGTTCGGTCACGTTCGCGGCGCGTTCACCGGCGCGTTCAACAGCCGGCCGGGACGGCTGGAGCAGGCCCACCGCGGCACCCTCTTCCTGGACGAGATCGGCACGATGAGCACGAGCCTGCAGGCCAAGCTGCTGCGCGCCCTGCAGGAACGCGAGTTCGAGCGCGTGGGCGGCAACGAGACCCGCCGGGTCGACGTCCGCGTGATCGCCGCCACCAACGCGGACCTGATGCAGCGGGTCCGCGAGGGACACTTCCGGGAGGACCTGTACTACCGGCTGAACGTCATACCCCTTCACCTGCCGCCGCTGCGCGACCGCCACGAGGACATTCCGCTGCTCGTCCGCGACTTCGTCGAGCGAATCGGCGCGGCGCAGACGCCGCCGCGCCGCGGGGTCGTCGTGTCGCAGCGCGCCATGCGCCGGTTGATGGCGTACAAGTGGCCCGGCAACGTGCGGCAACTCGAGAACGCCATCGAGCGGGCGTTGGCGCTCAGTCCGGGACGTTCTCACATCGACGCGACCGACCTGCCGCCCGAGGTCCAGCCGGCCGCGGAGGACCCGCTGGACACCGCGACCCTGCTTCCCGAAACCGGTCTGGACCTGCAGGAGCACCTGCTGCGCATCGAACGTCTGCTGATTGGCGCGGCGCTGGAGCGAACCGGGGGCAACAAGCAGCAGGCCGCGCAACTGCTGGGCCTGAAGCGCACGACCCTGCTCGAGAAGACGAAACGCTGGCTGTGAGCGGGAGGGAAGGACACCGGGAGCGGAGAGGCCTCCCAGGAAGCCTCCCCGCTCCCGGCAACGACTTCGGCGTTACGCGAAGATGCCGAGCGGATCGAACGATCCCTTCAGCACGGTCGGGGAATCGTCGAACTTCAGCCACTCTTCGATCATCGTCGCGTAGACGTGGCGGAAATCGGTGGTCTTGATCAGATTGCCGTCGTCGAGCTCGGTCAGGCTCGGGTGCTTGCCGTAGAGTCCGCCCTTCACGTGGTTCCCCACGACGAACATCGGCGTTGCCGTCCCGTGGTCCGTGCCGAGGCTGCCGTTCTCTTCCACGCGGCGCCCGAACTCGGTGAACATCACCATCGCGACGTCGTCGGCGCGGCCGATCCGCTCGAGATCCTGCGTGAAGCCGCGCACGGCGTCGGCGGTGTAGGCGAGCAGCCGCGCGTGCGGGTCCGCCTGGTGCACGTGGGTGTCGAACGAGTTGCCCTGGTACGCCACGTAGTAGATGCGCGTCGGCATGTCGGCGTGGATCAGCGCCGCGATCTGCCGCAACTGCCCCGACAGCCCGCCGATGCCGTAGTCGACCGGCGTGCGGTAGGCGGCCGACGCCTGGCGCACGAACTCGGAGCTGCGGGCCGCGTTCTGCGCGGTGGCGGCCAGGAAATCGAGGGTCGAGTTGCCGCCGGCGCCGTCGGCGTTCATGTTCTCCAGCGCGGCCTTCTCGCCCACGCTCCCCTCGCGGCGGAACGTGCGCGGATCGTTGAACACCAGCGGCGAGTGGTGCCGGCTGCGGACCGCCAGCGACTGCCGCGTCCCGATGTTGACGATGCGGTTGCCCTGCGCGTCGTGGTCGTAGGCGCCGTCCGCCAGCCGGCCCAGCCAGCCGAGCGTCTCGCCGCCGTTGGGCACGCCGGTGTGCCAGTAACCCATCGACGAGAAGTGCGACAGGCTCGGATTGTCGTAGCCGCAGCCGTGGACGACCGCCATCCGGCCGTCCTTGTAGAGGCGTTCGAACCCGACGAGCGACGGGTGGAACCCGTAGCCGTCCGCGATCCTGATGACCTCGGGCTCGGGAATGCCGATGGTCGGCCGCGCGCGGTAGTACGCGTCGTCGCCGTAGGGAACCACGGTGTTCAGCCCGTCGTTGCCGCCGGAGAGCTCCACCACGACGAGGATGCGCTCCGGACTCGGCTCCATGCTCGTGCCTTCGAGCGCCTGTGCCGCCAGGGCGGCCGAGGTCCGGTTGAGCAGCATCGGCAGCGTCGCACCGACGCCGAGGCCGTACATGCCGTTGACCAGGAATTCACGCCGCGAACATCCACACTTGAATCGAGCCATGGTTGTCTCCCAACTCCCGCGGCTTCCACGGCAGCCGCCCGGGTGTCTTCTTCGGCCCTCGCCCGGTTCCCGCTCAGGCCAGTTGATACTCCGGCGTGCTCAGAATCAGGTACACCAGCGCGCGCAGCGCCGCCTCGGTCTGCGGGGTATCCGATTCGATGCGGTCGGCGCCGAGCTCGGCCCGCAGGAAGTCGACCAGCTCCGCCCGGTCGGCGCCGCTCAACTCGACGCGCAGGAAGCGCCGGATCAGGTGATCGACGACGTTACCGGCCTCTGCCGCGCCCGCGTCCGCAAGCAGCCGGACCAGGTCGAGGTCGGCCACCCGGCGCGGGATCGGATGCAGCCTTTCGAACGCCATCACGTAGCCCATGTAGCCGCCGTAACGCGTGTTGTAGTCCTCGTCGCGATCGACGAGCTGGCTCGACTCGGCGTCTCCCTGCTGGGTCGCCGCCGTGATGTTCATGCCCCGCGCGAGTCGTTCTTCCACCTGCCGGTAGATGCCCGGCACGACCCGGTCGGGTGCCCAGAACCCGTCGGTGTCCGGATACAGGACGCCGCGGAACAGATTGCCGCGCTGCAGCAGCGTCGCCGGCGTGATCCAGGTGCGGCCGCCGGCCCAGCCGGCCACGTTCGGCGGATTGAACAGCGTCTGCCCCAGTCCGGCGACGAGCCGGTTGAAGTCCGGGATGGTCGGCAGCGCCGCCAGCCCCAGCTTGCGGTAGGTCGACACGACCAGGTGCACGGGGCTCTTGATCTGCGTCGCGTACGACGCCGGGCTGTAGAAGTCGCGCGAGAGGAAGATTCTCGCCAGCAGCGGCTTCAGGGCGTAGCCGGCGTCGCGCAACGTGGCCGCCAGCTCCTCGTGGAGCGCCGCGTCGAGCTCCTCGCGGACGAAGTAGCGGTAGAGCTTCGCGCTCACGAACCGGGCCGCGGCGGGCTGCTCCAGAATGATGCGGATGATGTCGCCGCCGTCGAACGGACCGGTCTGTCCGAGGAAAGTCTTCTCGCCGAAGTCGTGCTGCTCGGCGTCGAACTCGAACTCCAGGGCGTCGTTGGTCCAGCCGGTGAACGCGCGCGCGCCCTCGCGAATGTCCCGCTCGCTGTAGTTGCCGACGCCCAGGCTGAAGAGCTCCAGCAGCTCGCGGCCGAAGTTCTCGTTCGGGTGGTCCTTGACGTTCTCGCCGTTGTCCAGGTAGACGAGCATCGCCGGGTCCCTGAGGATCCCCATCAGCAGGTCCTCGAAGCTCCCGTTGGCGTCGGCCCGCAGCATCTCGTTCTGCTGCAGCATCATCCGCGTATCGCGGACCTTCGTGTTGCCCGTCGCGAAGTGCCCGTGCCAGAAGAGCGTCAGCTTCTCCTCGAGCGGGCGCGTCGTGGCGAGCATCCGCCCGCCCCACCAGGTCGCCAGCCGCTGCGTCTCGATGGCGTTCGCGCGGAGCCCGTAGAAGAACTTGTTGACCACCGGTTGCAGGCGGCGCGACTCCCCCTCCGGCAGGACCTTCGCGCCCATCGCCGCGCCGCGCTCGCGCCCGATGCGGACCGCCTCGGCCCGGCTCTTCGGGAACGGGTCCATCTCCGGATCCCAGATCGGAGAAGCGTCGAACGGCTCCAGGGTGTCCGGATGCCGCTGGTAGTCGACCAGCCATTCCACGGCGGCGGCCGGCGTCATCCCGGCCAGGCGCTCCACCTCCGCCGGCGTCCCGCCGAATCCGGCGCGCTCGAGCAGGTGCGCGGCCTTCTGGTAGTCCCAGTCCCCGGGACCGATCGGCGCGAGGTCGTTCTGCCACGACGCCGGCCCGGCGCCTTCGCCAGCGGCCCCGCCGGGAACGGCGCCGACCGCCAGCAGCAGTATCGCGAAGAGTGTCTTTCGTGCCACGATGTTCCCCCGGTCTGGCGGCCCCGGGACGACCGGGGCCCGGCTCTGCGCAGAGACTCGCATGATACGCCAGCGGGTACGCTTCGCCAACCCCCGTCCGCCCCGCCAAGGCCGCTAACTAAGGCACGATGTCGAGCGCGTGATCGAGCATGCGGTCGCCGTCGAAGATCCAGCGGCCGGCGAACCGCCGGCCGCTGATGACCAGCGGCAGCCAGTAGCGATCGTCCTCCCACATGCGGTCGAACGGAATGGCGTCGAGGGTGCACCAGAGCGGCTCCGCCTCGTCCGTCTCGACGGGGATTCCGGCCAGGTCCGACGCGCGATAGACGTACACGAACGTCGAGTAGCCGTCGACGAACTGGAAGGCATGCCGGCCGAGCTTCACGAGCTGGAGGGGCGTGACGCCCAGTTCCTCGCGCACCTCCCGAACGGCGCAGGCGTCGAAGGACTCGCCCGCTTCCAGGCGGCCGCCCGGCCCGTTGATCTTGCCCGCCCCGAGCCCGCGCTTCTTCCGGATGAGCAGGATGCGCCCTTCCTTCACCACGAAGACGAGGGTGGCAGGGTCGACGGCGCGCCAGCAGGTCCAGTCGATCTCCCGTACGCGCCGTACCGCCACCCCGGCCTCGTCAGGCGACCGCGTCGCCGGCCGCCCCAAGGAAGTGCGCGCGGATGATGGCGCGCAGCGCCTCCACGGATTCCGCCTGGTTGATGGCCGTCCGCAACTGCGAACCGCCGTACAGACCCTTGGTGTACCAGGAACCGAGCGCCCGGAGCTTGTTGACGACCCACCGTTCCCGGCTGCGTGCCGGCCTCGGTGGCCGAGACCGGGGCGGGACCGTGCCGGGCGCATGGTGCCGGAACCCGCGCGACTCGTCGATGCCCTCACGGAGCAGCAGGGCGATGTACTCCAGGAGGAAGCGTCCCCGCTCCGCGAGCGGTATCTCGGGGACCGAACCGCCCGCGGACAGGGCCGCGGCCTGCTGGAAGATCCACGGGTTGCGCAGCGCGCCGCGACCGACGAGCACGCCTGCGACGCCCGCCCTGCTCCGCTCCACCATCTGCTCCGGCGTCACGCAGTCGCCGCTTCCCAGCACCGGAATCGACACCTGCGCCGCGACGTCCCGGATCAGGCTCCAGTCGGAATGACCGCTGTAGGACTGCTTCGCGGTGCGCCCGTGCACGGCCACCGCCGACGCTCCAGCGTCCTCCATCCTGCGTGCGACCGACGGCGCATTGACGCTGGCGTCGTCCCAGCCTGCCCGCATCTTGACCGTCACCGGGATGTCGACCGCATCGGTCATCGCCCGTACGATCCGCGCCGCGTGGGCCGGTTCCCGCATCAGGCTGCACCCGGCGTTGTGCTTCGCGATCTTGGGCACCGGGCAGCCCATGTTCACGTCGACGATATCCGCCTTCATCGCCTCCACGACCTGGGCTGCCGCCGCCATCTTGCCGGGATCGCCGCCGAAGATCTGGATCGAGACCGGGCGCTCGGCTTCGGTGTACTCCGCGTACTCCAGCGTGCGGTCGATACCGCGAACCAGACCCTCCGAGCTGACCATCTCCGTCACCACGAGGCCGCAGCCGCCCCGCGCCTTCACGAGACGGCGGAAGGCGGTGTCCGTCATGCCCGCCATGGGGGCGAGCGCGTAGCGATGCTCGAGGGAGATGGATCCTATTCGCATGAAGCCCGGATCCATTCTAGTGCGGCGGGCCGCCCCGGTGCACCGGGGCGAGCGAAGTGGGCCGAGACTGTCCCGCCGTGGCTGCAGGCGAGCCGTCCCCGTTGTGCCGGGGCGAGCGAAGACTACCGGCCGGACGAGCGACACGACAACGCGGGACATCGCACCCGCTGCTCCGTCTCGAAAAGAGTGGCGCGGAGCCGGCGGCTGCCGCCGACCCCGCGCCAGAGCACCTGACGGTGCGCCGGAGACTGCCGGCGCCCTCTCCTACTTCCGCTCCCGCGTCACTGTGCGGTCCGATCCGAAGCCGCGGCGGCCGCGTAGGCCGTGACGGTCATCACCGCGGGGGTGGCGTCCGCCGGATGATGCGGGGACGTCACGCTGGCCCAGGCCCCCTGCGCCAGCGCCCGGATCGCCGCCAGGCTGGCCTCGGGAACCGCAACCCGGAAGGTCAGGTAGCGGCCCGCGGTATCGGCCTCCACGAACGTCGCGCGCAACAGGAAGCGATTGCTCCCCCACAGGCCCGAGCCGTCATCCGGCATCGCCGCGCGAATACCGTTGGCCTGGCTGTCGTACCCGGACCACGTGATGACGATGGGCTCGCCCGGCTGCGCCTCCGCGACATCCGCCAGGCCCGACGGCGAAGCCACGCGCGACTTCACGGTCAGCGTCCCCAACGTCTCGTCGAGGGCGACGAACTCGCCGTCCCAGCGGTACGTGGCGCCCGGCAGCGGAGCCGGCCGGCGCTCGGGGGACGGCACGTACGCGTCGACCGAGAGCATCGCGGCGTCCGCGTCCGCCGGGTGATGCGGCGAGCGCACGCTCGCCCACGATCCGCGCTTCAGCGCCCGCACGGTGCCCAGGCTCGCCTTGGGAACCTGTGCCTTGAAGGTCAGGTAGCGGCCCGCCGCATCGGTCTCCACCAACGTCGCGCGCAGGAGAAAGCGGTTGCTCCCCCACAATCCCGAGCCGTCATCCGGAACCGCGGCCCGAATGCCGCTCGCGCGATTCTCGTAGCCCGACCAGGTGATGACGATGGACTCGCCGGACTTCGCGTCGGCGACCGCCGCCAGGCCCGACGGAGAGACCACCCGCGACTTCACGGTCAGCGTTCCCGTCGCCTCGTCGAGGGAGACCAACTCGCCGTCCCAACGGTAGGTGGCGCCCGGCAAAGGCGCCGGACGGCGCTCCCGCAGCGGGACGTATGCGTCCACCGACAGCACTGCCGCGCCGGCATCCGCCGGATGATGCGGCGAGCGCACGCTCGCCCAGGAGCCGCGCGTCAGTGCCCGCACCGCCGCCAGGCTCTCGTCGGGAACCGCCGTCCTGAAGGTCAGGGAACGTTCCGCGGCATCGATCCCCACGAACGTCGCCCGCAGCAGGAAGCGGTTGCTGCCCCACAGGCCCGATCCGTCGTCCGGCATCGCCGACCGGATGCCGCTCGCCCGGCTCGAGTAGCCCGACCAGTTGATCACGATGGGATCGCCGGTCTCGGCGCCGGCCACGGCGGCCAGACCCGACGGTGAGGCCACCCGCGACTTGACCGTCAGCATGCCGGTCGCCTCGTCCAGCGAGACGAGCTCCCCGTCCCAGCGGTAGCTCGCACCCGGCAACGGCGCCGGACGACGATCCCGCGACGCCACGTACCCATCGACCGAGAGCACCGCCGGGAACCCGTCGGCCGGGTGATGCGGCGACATCACGGTGGCCCAGGAGCCGCGCCTCAGCGCCCGCACCGTCGCCAGGCTCTTCTTCGGCAGCATGGTCTCGAAGGTGAGGTAGCGGCCCGTCGCATCCATCTCGACGAACGCCGCCTGCAACAGGAAGCGGTTGCTGCCCCACAGGCCCGATCCGTCGTCCGGCATCGCCGACCGGATGCCGCTCGCGCGACTTTCGAACCCGGACCAGGTGATCACGATGGGGTCGCCGGCCGCGGCGCCGGCCACCGCGGCGAGACCCGACGGCGATGCGACGCGCGACCTCACCGTCAGCGCACCGGTCGTCTCGTCGAGCGAGACCAGCTCGCCCTGCCAGCGGTAGGTTGCTCCCCGCTCCGGCGCGCGCCGCGGCGACCGGCCGGCGGCGTCGACCGCGAGGACCGCCGCATCCGACCCCGCCGCCCGGTTCACCGAAGCGCCGACCCGCGCGCCGCGCGTCAGCGCCCGCACCGCACCCAGGCTCTCCGCCGGCAGCGGCGCCTCGAACGTGAGGTTGCCGTGGGCCGCATCCATGGCGACGAAGGTCGCCCGCAGCAGAGGACTGTCGACCTTTTCCGGGTCGCTGGCGGCCGACGGATCCCCACCGTCGCCGCGCATCACGGATCGAATCGCGTTTGCCTCGCCCTCGATGTCCGACCAGGTGATGACGATCGGCTCGCCCGCTTCCAGATGGGCAATCGCTTCGCTCCCGGCCGGCGCGGCCATGGGCGCCGTGAGCGTCACCGTGCCGGCGGCCTCATCGAGCGCCACCAGCTCCCCATTCCACCGGTAGGCCCCCTCGGGCGCCTGCGCAGCCGCCGCGGTCGCCGCCGCGCCGACCATGCAGGCGAGCAGGGCGCACCACCACCGGGTCGCGGGCACCGGGTTGGACCTCCGCCGCCGGGCTCCTGTCTCGTTCAGCATCAGACTACTCCTTGAATCGCCACCGCAGAACCCAGTCGCTGCCGCGTAGCGCGTGGCAAAAAAGCCCCCAGCCTTCATCCGACATCGCCCCCGGGGCGGGATGACGCCGAACGTCCGCCTTGGCGGATCCACGGGCGGACCCGCGCCTCATCAACGCGTCGCTCCCAACACCACACGGGGCGACGCACGCCGACTGAAGACTGGCTTGGGAGTAGCCGTCTACCTGGAAGGGCGGGCTTTGGACCGACTGCCCGCTGCACGCATTATGGACAGGCTCGTGGCCGCGGTCAAGTCAAAATCGTGGCGGCGACCAGATTTTCCGGCGCCGCGTGTCTCCGCCGATTCGCCGGCCGATGTCGCGGCCCGTCGCCTTGACAACGTCCGGGGCAGGTCTATAATGAAAGCACTGCCAGATCGCTGGTGGCCCTACCTGCCCCGAAGGACGGCTGCTCCCAGGCCGCGAGGGGTGCTCCGATTTGAAGCGTGTAGTGTTGTCGGCGCCTGAATGACCCGGGCCGAGCATGCCGGGGATTCGGGAGGCACCGTACCAGCCAACCGCGGGGCGCCGACGTCCAATCCATCAGGAGGGCAACGATGTCGACCAAACCACCAGCAGATCCGCCAATGGACCGCAGCGCCAACCCCGTGCGCCCGGCGACCGCGCCGGTTCCCCGGAAGCCCGTCGCGCCGCCCCCCGCCAAGTCGGGTTTCCAGCGGTTCGTGCTCCAGTTCCTGCTGCTCGTAATCGCCCTCGGCGGGGCGTTCGGCACCGGCTACCTGGCCAACGCCAACGAGATGCAACTCGATCGAAACGACCTGTTGCAGCAGCAGCTCGATGCGCAGGAGCGGATTCTGGCGCTCGAGCAGCAGATCGCCGAACTGCAGGAGCGACGTGAGAGCGGCAACCGCGTCGAGCTGGATCTGACCGAGGTGTTCGAGCCGATCCGCGACGCGGTCGGGCGCATCGCGCTGGTGCGGATGGGCGAGATCTCGCGGGAGATCACGACGGAGCTCACCCGACTGGTGGAACAGGACCTTCCGTCTCTGGACGATCCGACGAACGCCACCGGAGCGTTGGCCCCCGGCGGCATGACCGGCGGGAGCGCCGTGCCCGAATCGATGCCGGGGCCCGAGGCCGCTTCCGCCGCGGATGAAGCGGCGCCGCTACCGAGCACCGACGAGCCCGACTCGCTCCAGCCGAGCAGCGCTTCGCTCGACGCCGCGGAGGCGCCCGCTCAACCCGAGGCCGTCGATTTGGCGGACGAGGCCGGCGCCGGCACGCCGGCCGCGCTACCGGCGGCGGCGAACTCACCCCCGGCCGACGGGTTGCCGGCGTCCACCGAAGAGGCGGTCGCGCAGGAAGCATCGCGTGATGCGGCTCCCGACTCGACCGCCGGGGGGTCGGGGATCGTGAACGCCGACGACTCCACGCCACGGGAGGCCGCGGTCGTCGCCGAACTGGCGACGCCGAGCCCACCGAGCTCGACCGGCGGCGCACCGCCCACCGGACCCTGACTCGGGTTCACGCGTTCGGCATCACCGGCAGGCCGGGGCTCACGCGACGGAACCGTGAGCCTCGCCTGCCGGCCGCTTCAGGCCTTCCCTCGATCCGCTTCCACCCCGCCGCCCGTCGCAGATGATCACTCGCCGCCACCCGCGAGTCGCGCCGCGCGCACTTCCTCGTAGGCTTCGAATGCCTGCTGGAGCCGTTCGCTCTGCCACTCGAAGTCGGCTTCGCTGCGCAGCCGATCGAGGTACCGCGCGTATTCGGCCAGACGCCGGTCGTTGAACACGTTTTCCGAGATCTGGTCGCGGACCTCCGCGAACGGTCTCGGCTCCGGCTCGGTGCGCGCTTCGAGTCTCAGGACCTGGTACCCGAGCGGCGTGCGGAGCGGCTCCGAGATGTCGCCCACCTCGAGGTCGACCAGCACTTCAAGCAGGGCACTGCTCAGCAGCGAGACCTCGATGGGGCCGATCAGGCCTCCGTTCGCCTTGGACGCGGCGTCGGAAACGGCCACCGCGACCAGCTCGAACTCCTCGCCGTCGAGCACCCTCTGGCGCGCCTCGTCCGCCTCCACCCGGGCCATGTCGTCGGCCGTTGCGCTGGCGCCGCCCAATCGCTCGGGCAACCTGACCAGGATCTCGCGCATCGTGACCGTCGCCGGCTCGGTGTAGCGGTCGATGTTGGCCTCGTAGTGCTCGCGCGCCTCCACCTCGGTCAGCGTGACCGACCCGAGCACCTCGATCTGCTGGACCTGATTGATCAGGATCTGGCGCTCCATCACGCGGCGCAGGTCCTCGATGGTCATCCCTTCGCCCTGCTGGAGCGCCTGCCGGAACTCCTCCTCGGTCTCGAAACCGTTCTCGTTCATCAGCTCGCCGAGGATCTCTTCGAACTGTTCGTCGGTGAACTGGTAGCCGAGCTCCCGCGCCCGCTGGATCAGCAACAACTCGTCGACGGCGCCCGAGATCACCTCGGGCGTCACCTCCTCGAGGGCGCGCGCGAGCTCCGCGTCGTTGCGAAGCTGGAGGCCGCGTTGCTGCAGCAGGCCGATCTGCCGTTCTTCCAGCTCGGTCTGCGTGATGATGTCGCCGTTCACCTTGACGAGGATCCGCTGGATGATGATGCCCCGCGGCTCGTCGGGAGACGCGCCGCCCAGCAGTCCCTGCGCCGACGCGGGCGCGGCGACCAGCAGGCCGGCGCCACCGAGAACGATCCACCGCCGGCATGCGTTCCACATCTCTTGTCTCATGGTCTCCATCTCCGCCGAGCCTCGATGACAGTGTAGCTTCATCCGACCCCGCCCAGCCCGTCGAGCCAGACGTTGACGCGCGCCAGCAAGTCGAGATCCCGCGCCACCGCCGAAGAAGCGTTCCCGCGCCGTTCATCATCGGAGGCACGGGCGTCGGCGACGGCATCCAGGTCGAGTCGCACGACGCCGGCCGGGGTGAGCGCGATCCCCGGACGGGAGCGCACGAAGTCGACGAGGCGACCCGGATCGATCGGTGCGTCGTCACCGAACCTCATGACGAGCCGCGATGCCTCCCGGTCGATCGATTCCACCCCGATGCCGCTGGCGCGCACCCGCACGCGCCCGTACTCCGCGAGGCGGACCAGCGACGGATGCAGCGGTCCGTAGCGGTCGGCGACCTCATCGAGCGCCGCCGCCAGGGCCGGCTCGTCGGTCGCCGTGGCGATCTTGCGGTAGACGGCCAGCCGCTGATCGGTCTGGGTCACGTAGCCTTCGTCGATGCGCAGGTCCAAGCCGAGATTGACACGCGCCTTGCGCTCGTCCCGGACCTCTTCGCCCTGCAGCTCGCGCACGGTCTGCTCGAGCAGCTTCACGTACATGTCGAAGCCGATCGCCTCGATGTGCCCGCTCTGCTGTGCGCCGAGCAGGTTCCCGGCGCCGCGAATCTCCAGGTCGAGGGCCGCTACCCGAAAGCCGCTGCCGAGATCGCTGAACTCGCGAATGGCGGCCAGCCGCTTGCGCGCCACCGGCGAGAGTGCGTTGTCCGCCGGAACGACCAGGTAGGCGTACGCTCGCCGATCGGAGCGCCCGACGCGGCCGCGCAACTGGTAGAGCTGGGCCAACCCGTAGCGTTCGGCGTGATTGACGATGATCGTGTTGACGTTGGGAATGTCGAGTCCGTTCTCGATGATCGTGGTGGCGACGAGGATGTCGTACTCGTGGGCCACGAAGGCGATCATCGTCTTCTCCAGCGCCACCTCGCTCGTCTGGCCGTGGGCGACCGCGAGCCGCGCCTCGGGAACGAGCCTTCCAATCAGGCCCGCGACCGAGTCGATCGACTCCACGCGGTTGTGCACCACGTAGACCTGCCCGCCGCGGCCGAGCTCGGTACGGATGGCGCGCGCGATCACCTGCGGGTCGAAACGCACCACGCTGGTCTGGATCGCCATCCGGTCCTTCGGCGGCGTCTCGATGACCGACATGTCCCGAATCCCGGCCAGGGACATGTTCAGGGTGCGGGGAATCGGCGTCGCGGTCAGCGTCAGCACGTCGACCTGGCGCCGCATCTGCTTGATGCGCTCCTTGTGGGCCACCCCGAAGCGCTGCTCCTCGTCGACGATCAGCAGGCCGAAGTCGCGGAACTTCACGTCCCTGGACAGCAGGCGATGGGTTCCGACCAGCAGATCCACCTTGCCGGCCTCGAGGTCCGCGAGCACCGTCTTCTGCTCGGCGCGGCTGAGGAAACGGCTCAGCACCGC
This sequence comes from Vicinamibacterales bacterium, assembly GCA_965204175.1. Taxonomy (GTDB): domain Bacteria; phylum Acidobacteriota; class Vicinamibacteria; order Vicinamibacterales; family UBA8438; genus WTFV01. Next base: position 5,827,916 of record OZ241978.1, on the reverse strand, counting down.
GACACGGACCGGGAACGCCGCGAAACGCTCCCGGATCGTCTCGCCGTGCTGGAAGGCGAGGACCGTGGTGGGTGTGAGCACGGCCACCTGCTTGCCGTCCATCAGCGCCTTGAAGGCAGCCCGCAGCGCGACCTCGGTCTTGCCGTAGCCGACGTCGCCGCACAGGAGCCGGTCCATCGTCGACGGCCGTTCCATGTCCTGCTTGATGTCCGTCAGGGCCGTCTGCTGATCGGGCGTCAACTCGTACTCGAAGGTCGCTTCGAATTCCTGTTGCCAGTGCGTATCGGGGTTGAACGCGTGGCCCGGCAGCGCCTGGCGCGCCGCGTACAGCTTGAGCAGCTCCTCCGTCATGTCGCGCATCGACTTGCGGACGCGCTTCTGGGTCTTGGCCCAGGTCGTTCCGCCCAGCCGATCCAGATTCGGGTGCGCGGCGCCCGTGTACTTCTGCAGCAGCTCGAGCTGCTCGACCGGGACGAACAGCTTGTCGCTGCGCGCGTAGCGAAGTTCCACGAACTCGTGCCGGCCGCGGGTCTCCGGGACGGTGAGCTGCCGCAACCCGACGAACTCGCCGACCCCGTGGTCGACATGGACGACGTGATCGCCGACCTTGAGATCGCGGAAGTCGGACAGGAAGGACTTCGCCACCGACCGCCGCTGATGGCGGACGACGTGCTCGGCCTCGAAGAGATCGGTCTCGGCGTATATCTGCAGTCGCGCGGCGGGAAGCCGGAAACCACGGGAGAGGATGCCGGTCGCGACGAGAACCGTCGCCGAGACCGTGTCCTCGGCTCCCTCCAGCGGCACGCCGATCAGCCCATGCTCGGCCAGCAGCTCGACGATACGCTCGGCGCGGCCCGCGGTCTCGGCAACGAACACCTGTACGTCCTGCCGGTCGCGCCCCCGCTCCACTTCGGCCACCCAGTCGCCGAGACGGCCGCGGAACTCCATCGCCGGCTGGCAGGCGACGTGTCGGCGGCCGGCGGGCGCCGCCTCCGCCGACGGCGTCTCGTCGATCTCCAGCGTGTCGAGCGTGGCGGCACCGGCAAGCCAGGAAGCCGCTTCCTCGTCATCCACCTGGAGCGTGGCCGGAGGCGACGCGGGATCGTCGCGGGCGACGGCGTCCTCGTAGCTCGTCCGCAACTGTTCCACGGCCTTCCGCAGGCGATCCGCCGTCTCCGCCGGTTGGGTGACGACGAAGCGGGCGCCGGCGCGGCGGACGTAGTCGTTGAAGGCCGCCGCGAGGTCCGGCTCCGATCCGGCGTCCGCGGGGTCGCCGTCACCGGCCGGACGCTCGAGCCGATCCGTCAGCGGCCGGATCGCCACGTGGTCGAGCGTGGCCACCGAACGTTGCGTCGCCGGATCGAAGCGCCGCAGCGACTCGATGTTGTCGCCGACGAATTCCGCCCGGATGGGAAAGGCCTCCCCGGCCGGAAACAGGTCGACCACGCCGCCGCGCCCGCAGAACTCGCCGTGCGCCTCTACCGGGTCGTTGCGGGTGAAGCCGGCGTCCACGAGCCGGTCGGCCAGGTCGGTGGGGGAGCAGGATCCGCCGAGCCGCAGATCGACGGCCGTGAGCAGGAGCCGGTCCGGGGGGCTGACGCGGGGCAGCAGCGCGGCCGCCGACGCCACGACGATTCGTGCTTCGCCGAGGGCCAGCGCCGCCAGCGCCCGCGCCCGGGAAGAGGCGATGTCCAGGTGCGGCGTCATGCCCCGGTACGGATCGACCTCCGGCGAGGGAAACGGGAGCACGCCCCGTTCGACGTCGCCGCGCGCAAGCCCTTCGAGCCCGCCGAGGAAGAACCGGGCGTCGCCCGCCATGCCGTCGACGTCCGCGTCCGCCGGAACCACGAGGACCAGCGGCCCGAGGCCGGCACGGACGGCGGCGGCCAACGCTTGCGCCGGCGGGGTCAAGCCGCTGATCGATTCGACGGAAGGGGCCGCGCCGCGCCCGAGGCCCGTGTGGGCGGCTGCCTCGTGGAGCAGGGCGCGAAGCGTCAGCGACGCGGTGGTCGACGGCACGAGGGTCAATGGCGGTCGCAGCCTGGATGCCGAACCGCCTATTGTAGCTGTTTACGTCCGTCGCGGCGCGAGACGAACGGCCGGACTGAACGACCAGCGGTGCCGGGGCCGATAGATGCCGGTGTCCTTGGTGTGAGACTTGACCCGGAACGTGTACAGCAGCCGATGGTAGTCGTACTGCACCCCGTGGCGCGTGTGCGCCGCGACGTCGAGCTTGTACGTGCCTTCGACGAGATCGAGGCTGTCGATGACGAACGTCACCTCGCCTGCCCCCGACAACTCGATCGGCTCGAACTCCTCGATGTCGGTGTTCGTGCCGTAGCAGCACACTCCTTCGCTGTTGAAGATGCTGATTCCGAAGACGAAATCCTGCACCGGCTTCAGCGTCCGGACCGCGAGCCGGACCGCGAGCCGGTCGCCGCTCCGGAAGACATGCGCCTCGGCGCCCTCGCGCTCGATGGCGACGCGTTCGATGCGCACCGGTCCCGACCCCCAGCGGCCCTGCGCGGCGCGGAACATGTCGACCGGCGGATTCCCGTCCGTCGCCTCCTCGCGCGCCGCCCCCGGCTGCCCCGCGACGGTCTCCGCGGCATCGTCCGCGGCGCCTGCCGACACCGCCGCCCGGGCCTTGCGATCCGCCGAAGCAAGGGCGTGCTCCTCGCCCTTGGCGACGTCCGTCGTGTAGGCATGCACCACGTGGCGCGGATCGCCGTGGCCGCGGACGCTTCCGGCGTCCACCCACACCGCCTCGTCGCAGTACCGCTCGACGAGGCTCAGCCCGTGCGTGACGAGCACGATGGTCTTGCCCCGCCGCTTGAAGTCCGCGAACTTGTCGAGGCACTTCAGGCTGAAACCCTCGTCGCCCACCGCCAGCACTTCGTCGATCAGCAGAACATCCGGATCCACGTGGACGGCGACGGCGAATCCCAGCCGCATGTACATGCCCGACGAGTAGGTCTTGACCGGCGAATCGATGAAGTCCTCGATCTCGGCGAACTCCACGATCTCGTCGAACCGCTCGGCTATCTCGCGCTTCGTCAGCCCGAGCATGACGCCGTTTATGAAGATGTTCTCCCGCCCCGAGATCTCGGGATGGAACCCGGCGCCGAGCTCGATCAGGGCAGAGATCCGTCCCCGCACGCGTACCGTGCCGCTAGTCGGCTTGGTGATTCCCGCCAGCAGCTTCAGCAGCGTGCTCTTGCCCGAGCCGTTCCTGCCGATGAGTCCGATGGTCGTGCCCGGAGCCACCTCCAACGACACCCCGTCGACCGCCCGGAGCACCTCTCGCGGCTCGAGCTCGCTGGCAAGACTGCCCTTGAGCAGCGCACTCTTGAGCGTCGAGAACTGGCGGCGATACGCGTATCGCCGATACAGCTTCGTCACCCCGCGCAGCACGATCGCCGGCTCCGTCACACTTCCTCCGCGAACGAGTCACGCAGCCGATCGAAGAGGGCGTAGCCGGCCAGGAACAGGCCCATGCCTGCCACGGCCAGGGCAAGCAACCACTTCCAGTGTCCGAAAGGCCCGTCGAAAAACAGGATCTCCTGGTACGAGATGGCGATGTGGGAGAAGGGGTTGAGGTCCATCAACACCTTGCCGGCGGGCGGCAGGCCGGCGAGCGACGGCCCCCGTGACGCCACCTCGGTCCACGGGTAGAGGATCGGCGTCGCGAAGAACCAGAGCGTCAGCACGTTCGCCAGCAGGTCCCTGATGTCCCGGAAGTGCACGGTGAGCGCTGCGAGCATCAGCCCCAACCCGAGTGTCAGCAGGAACTGCACGGCGACCACGGCGGGAAACCACAGCAGCTCCGTGAAGGTCGGGGGCACCGGCACGAACAGCACCAGCGCGACGATCAGGATCGGCAACGCCAACAGGAAGTGCACCATGTTCGCCAGCACCGCGACCACCGGCAGCACTTCGGCCGGAAAGAGGACCTTCTTGATCAGATTGCCGTTGGCGAGCAGTGAGTTGGACGATTCCGTGAGCGCGGACGAGAACCAGGTCCACGGCAGCAATCCGCAGAAGAGGAAGAGCGCGTAGTTGTCGACGCCCTCGAAACGGGCCGGCAGCACGACCGAGAAGACGAACGTGTAGACGAGCAGAAGCAGCAGAGGGTTCGCGAACGACCAGAAGAAGCCGAGCACCGATCCCCGGTAGCGCGCCTTCAGCTCGCGCATCACCAGCGTCTGGATCAGGATCCGGTACCCGAACAGCCGCCGCAGATTAGTCAGCATGCACGTCGATCAGCACGACCGTGACGTTGTCCGGCCCGCCCGCCGCGTTGGCTCGACTCACGAGCTCGCTGCACAGCTCGGCCGGCGGCCGGGCGTCCCGAAGCGTCGCGGCGATTCCCGCGTCGGAGACGACCGCCGTCAACCCGTCGGAGCAGAGCAGCACTCTATCGCCCGGTTCCAGCACGAGATCCGCCACCTCGACGTCGATGTCCTCCAACCCGGCGATGGCGCGCGTCACCACGTGCCGCCAGGGATGCCGGCGCGCGGCGTCCGGCGTCAACACGCCGGCTCGGATCTGTTCCTCGACCCAGGAATGGTCTCGCGTAAGGCGCGCCAGCCGCTGCGAACGATAGCGGTAGGCCCGGCTGTCTCCGACGTGCGCCAGCGCGACCGCCTGACCGTCGGCAAGCAGCGCGACCGCCGTGGTCGCCATGCCATGCAGGGACCCGTCCCCGGCTATCCGGTCCGCCAGCTTGCGATTGGCCTCGGCGAACGCCGCGGCCAGACGATCGCCCGGATTGCCGCCCGCGGCCCGCACCGTCGCGTCTTCGGACCTCGAACCGGCCGGAGCCGTTGCCGCAATCAGCCGCTCGACCTCTTCGACCGCGAGCCGCGACGCGACCTCGCCCGCGACATGCCCCCCCATCCCGTCGGCCACGAGGAAGAGCCCGAGATCGTCTCGGACGCAGTAGCTGTCTTCGTTGTTCTCCCGGCGGCGTCCCGGATCGGTCAGTGCGGCACAGGTCAGTCGCATCTGGAGCACCGACGCCGGCCGACCGGCGCGCCCGCGCGGGTTGGCCCGCTGCGCGCCGGCGGAGCATCATCCGCCGCGAATCAACGCTTTCCCGCCGCCCGCATGCCGATGCGGCGGGCTACCTGAAGGCGTGACAAGGACTTGAGCAGAGAGATTCGGGCGCGCTCGAAGTCGATATCCCCCGTCGCGGCCGCAAGACGCTCGCGGGCGCGGCTCGCGGCCGCTTCCGCGCGTTCGAGGTCGATTTCATCCGCCCGCTCCGCGGTCCGGGCAAGGATCCTGATCCGGTCGGGGAGTACCTCCGCGAAGCCGAAGGCCGCGTGGAGGTAGGTCTCCTCCGAACCCCGGCGAAACCAGATCTCGCCGACCTGCAGCTCCACCAGCAGCGGCGTATGGCCCGGCAGCACGCCGAGGTACCCCTCGGCGCCCGGAAGTCGGGCTTCATCGACCGTCTGGTGGACGATCGCCCGATCCGGCGTCACGATCTCGATGGTCAGGTGTGCAGGAAGCGGCATGGATCCCAGACCTGCCGGCCTTACGCGGCCGTGGATTGCTGCTCGGCGTTGGCGACCGCTTCCTCGATCGTGCCGACCATGTAGAACGCCTGCTCGGGCAGACCGTCGTGCTTGCCCTCGACGATCTCCTTGAAGCCGCGGACCGTGTCGGCAATCGGCACGTACTTGCCTTCCTTGCCGGTGAACTGCTGCGCGACGAAGAACGGCTGCGACAGGAATTTCTCGATCTTGCGCGCGCGCGAGACCGCGAGCTTGTCGTCTTCCGAGAGCTCGTCGATCCCGAGAATCGCGATGATGTCCTGCAGGTCCTTGTAGCGCTGCAGTACCTGCTTGACGGCCCGCGCGACGTTGTAGTGCTCTTCGCCGATGACGCGCGGGTCGAGAATGCGCGAGGTCGACGCGAGCGGGTCCACCGCCGGGTAGATGCCGAGCTCGACGATGCGCCGCGACAGGTTCGTCGTGGCGTCCAGATGGGCGAACGTCGTGGCCGGCGCCGGGTCGGTGTAGTCGTCGGCGGGCACGTAGATGGCCTGCACCGACGTGATCGACCCCTTCCGGGTGGACGTGATCCGCTCCTGCAGGGCGCCCATCTCCGTCAGCAGCGTCGGCTGGTAGCCGACCGCCGACGGCATGCGCCCCAGCAGCGCCGAGACCTCCGAGCCCGCCTGGGTGAACCGGAAGATGTTGTCGATGAACAGCAGGACGTCCTTGCCCTCGGCATCGCGGAAGTACTCCGCCACGGTCAGCGCGCTGAGGCCGACCCGCAACCGTGCGCCGGGCGGCTCGGTCATTTGACCGTAAATCAGGGCGGCGCGTGACTTCTCCGGATCGTTCAGGGTGACGACGCCGCTCTCCTGGAACTCGAGCCAGAGGTCGTTGCCCTCGCGCGTCCGCTCGCCGACCCCGCCGAACACCGACACGCCGCCGTGCTTGAGCGCGATGTTGTGAATGAGCTCCTGGATGATGACCGTCTTGCCGACACCGGCTCCGCCGAACAGCCCGATCTTGCCCCCCTGCAGGTACGGCTCGAGCAGATCGATGACCTTGATGCCGGTCTCGAACATCTTGAGCTCGGTGGACTGATCCTCCAGGCTGGGCGCCGCGCGGTGAATCGGCCAGCGCTCCTCGGCCTCCACCGGCTGGTCGGGAAAGTCCACGGGCTCGCCGAGGACGTTCAGCACGCGGCCGAGCGTCTGCGGCCCGACCGGCATGGAGATCGGCGCCCCGGTGTCGACCGCCGCCATGCCGCGCTGCATGCCGTCGGTCGGCTTCATGGCGACCGCGCGGACGCGTCCCTCGCCGAGGTGCTGCTCCACCTCGGCGATCACGTCGATCGCCTCGGCGCCCTCGTCCTTCGCACGGATCTGCAGGGCGTTGTAGATCGGCGGGAGATACCCTCCCTCGAACTCGACATCGATCACCGGCCCAATCACCTGCACGACCCGCCCGACCTTGTTTCCTAGCGCCATCGTCCGGCTCCCCCCGATCCGTCTTGTCCCGTCCCCGCGGTCCCCACCCCCGGCCTACAGGGCCTCCGCGCCCGACACCACCTCGATCAGCTCGCGCGTGATCGCGGCCTGCCGCACCTTGTTCATGTGCAGGGTCAGTCCGTCGATCATCTCGCCCGCGTTGCGCGTCGCGGCGTCCATCGCCGTCATCCGGGCGGCGTGCTCGGCCGCGGCCGACTCGAGCAGCGCGCGGAAGCACTGCGTCTCCACGTGGTGCGGCAGCAGGTCCGAGAAGATCCGCTCGGCCGGCGGCTCGAAGAGGTAGTCGGCACTCAGCCCGTCCACCGCGTCGTCCGCCGCGTCGATGGGCGGGATCGGCAACACCTGGTCCACCACGACCTGTTGTTGCAGAACGCTCTTGAACTCATTGTAGAGAATCGACACTCCGGACGCCGCGCCGGAGGTGTACTGCCCGATCGCGGTCTCGGCAATCGCTTCGGCGTGGCTGTAACGCAGGTCGTTGAAGAGGTTGACCATCTCGAAACGGATGTCGACGCCGCGCCGCACGAAGAAGTCGCGGCCCTTGCGCCCGACCAACCCCATCGCGACCTCGCGCCCGGCCCCGACGGCGAAGCTGGTCGCTTCGCGAATGAGGTTGGAGTTGAAGCTGCCGCAGAGCCCCTTGTCGGCCGTCACGACGAACAACAGGATCGGGGCGTCCGGGGCCGCCGGCGGCGCCAGCAACGGATGCGCGGCCGCCGTTCCGGTGCGCGTCGCCAGATCGCCGAGCACCCGCTGCATCAGCAGGGCGAACGGGCGGGCGCCGACGATGCGATCCTGGGCCCGGCGCAGCTTCGATGCGGCGACGGTCTTCATCGCCTTCGTGATCTGCTCGGTGGACTTGACGGCGCGGATCCGGCGCCGGAGGTCGATGAGTGACGGCATCGGCTCCCTTGCGCTACGCGGCCGCGCTCTGGCGCGCCGCGACGAACTGCTCGCTGAATTGCCGGATCGCCGCCTCGATTTCGGCTTCCAGCTCCTTGCTCATCGTCTTCTCGGCCGCGAGCCGGCCGACCGCGTCCCCGTGTCGGGTCTCCATGAACCGGTACAGCTCCGGCTCGAACGCCGCGACGTCGCTCTCGGCCACGTTGTCCAGGAAACCCCTCGTGCCGGCGAAGAGAATGAGCACCTGCCGTTCCACCGCCAGCGGCGCGTACTGCGGTTGCTTCAGTGCTTCCACCAGCCGGCGGCCGCGGTTGAGCTGTTGCTGGGTCGCCTTGTCGAGGTCGCTGCCGAACTGGGCGAACGCCTGCAGCTCGCGGAACTGCGCGAGGTCGAGGCGCAACGTGCCGGCGACCTGCCGCATCGCCTTGATCTGCGCCGACCCGCCGACGCGCGACACCGAGTTGCCGACGTTGATAGCCGGCCGGATCCCCTGGTGGAAGAGGTCCGACTCCAGGAAGATCTGCCCGTCGGTGATCGAGATGACGTTGGTCGGGATGTAGGCAGACAGGTCGCCGGCTTGCGTCTCGATAATGGGCAGCGCCGTGAGCGAGCCGCCGCCGTTGTCGGCGTTCAGCTTCGCGGCCCGCTCCAGCAGGCGCGAGTGGAGGTAGAACACGTCTCCCGGAAACGCCTCCCGGCCCGGCGGCCGGCGCAGGAGCAGCGATATCTCGCGGTACGCCTGCGCGTGCTTCGACAGATCGTCGTAGATGCACAGCGCGTGGCGCCCGCTGTCGCGGAAGAACTCGCCGAGCGCACACGCCGAGTAGGGGCTGATGTAGAGCAGCGGCGCCGGGTCCGACGCGGCGGCCGCGACCACGACCGTGTACTCCATCGCGCCCTCGTCCTCAAGCGTCTTGACCACCTGCGCGATGGTCGACTGCTTCTGCCCGATGGCGTTGTAGATGCAGACGACGTCGAGCCCCTTCTGGTTGATGATCGTGTCGACCGCGACTGCCGTCTTCCCGGTCTGCCGGTCGCCGATGATCAACTCGCGCTGTCCCCGGCCGATGGGAATCATGGCGTCGATCGCCTTCAGCCCGGTCTGGAGCGGCTCCTTGACGGGCTGGCGGTCGACCACGCCGGGGGCGATGCGCTCGACCGGCGACTGGTGCTCGGTGGCGATCGGCCCCTTGCCGTCCAGGGGTTGCCCGAGGGCGTTGACGACCCGTCCGAGCATCGCGTCGCCGACGGGAACGGACATGACGCGCCCGGTCCGCTTGACGGTGTCGCCTTCCTTGATTTCGGTCGATTCCCCGAGCAGCACGGCGCCGACTCCGTCTTCCTCGAGGTTCAGCGCGATGCCGAAGATCCCGTGCGGGAACTCGAGCATCTCGGTGGCCATTGCCCGATCGATGCCGTGCAACCGGGCGATGCCGTCGCCGACCGAGACCACGGTGCCGACCTCCGCGACGTCGACGTCGAGCGAGTAGTCCCCGAGCTGTTCCTTGATGATCCTGGAGATCTCGTCTGCTTTTATTGCCATCGGTCCTGTGATGCCGTCACGCCGTCAAGAAGCGCTGCTTGAGACGGTCGAGGTGATGCGCGAGGCTGCCGTCGAAGACCGTGCCGCCGATCCGGGTCACCATCCCGCCCACGAGATCCTCGTCGACCGAGGTCTCGATCGTCACCTGCCGGCCGGTGGCCGCATTCAGCCTCTGGTTGATGGACGCGACGCGCTTCCTGTCCAGCGGCTCGGCCGTCGTGACGCGCGCCCGCACGACGCCGAGATGTTCCATCACGCGTTCCCGGTACACGCCGAGCAGCGCCGGCAGCAGGTGGAGCCGGCCACGCTCGGCGAGCATCAGAAGCAGCCGCTTGACCACGTCCGCGGTCTTCGGCGTCCGCTCGAGGATTGCCGCTACGATCGCCTTCTTCACGACGGGGGAGATTGCCGGATTCCCCACGACCTGCGCGAGTGTCCGGTGGCCGTCCACGAGCTCCTGAAACGCCGCCAAATCCCGTTCGGTCCGCTGCGGATCGCCGCCGTCGAGGCTGACCTCGAACAGCGCCCGCGCGTACCGAGTTGCCGCCGCCTGCTCCGTCATTGCTCCAACCAGTACCTGATCGTTTGGAACGAAGGTGGGTTCATCCAGCGCCGGGCCAAACGGCCTTTTATAACATTTCGCCCGCTCGCGGGGCAAGACGCGCGCCGCGGGAATCAGCGGGTCAGCTGGTCGTACAGCCGCTGCAGCTCGTCCTCGGAGGTGTACTGGATCTCTATTCGGCCGCGCTTTCCGCGCTGCACGATCCGCACCCGCGTGCCGAGCGACAGGCGCAGGCGTTCCTCCGCGGCGCGCACGTGGACGTCCGCGGGAGCCTTCTCGGAAGCCCGTTCGGGTTTCGGGGCGCCGGTCCGCTTGACAAGCTCTTCCGCGGCCCGAACGGACAGATCGCCTTCGCGGATCCGGCGCGCCACGGCGAGCTGGTCCTCCACGTCGCGCAGACCGGCGATCGCGCGTGCGTGTCCCATGCTCAGGCGGCCGGCGGCGACGTCGGCCTGCACCTCGGCCGGGAGGCCCAGCAGTCGCTGGTAGTTGGCGACCGTGGCGCGCTCCTTGCCCACGGCCTCGGCAATCTGCTGCTGGGTCATGCCGAAGTCGCCGGCGAGCTGCCGGTAGGCCGCGGCTTCTTCGATGGGATTCAGGTTCTCGCGCTGGATGTTCTCTATCAAGGCCACTTCCAGGCGCCTGGTCCGCGGCATGTCCCGGACGACGACCGGCACCTGCAGCAGGCCGGCCTTTTGCGCGGCTCGCCAGCGCCGTTCGCCGGCGACGATCTCGAAGCCCGGCTCCCCGTCGCGCTTCGTCACCACGATGGGTTGAATCACGCCGTGCGCGCGTATCGACTGCGCCAGCTCGTCGAGCTTCGCGTCTTCCGGCGCCTGCCGCGGCTGGTCCGGATTGGGCTGCAACAGATCGAGGTCGATCTCCCTTGGGGCGCCGTCCCCGGTTGCCGGGTCGGCGGACGGCGCGTCGGGGAGTTCCGCGTCAGGAATCAGCGCACGCAACCCGCGCCCGAGCGCCTTGCGTTTCTCAGCCACGGAGGGTGCCTCCAGTGGGCATGGGCACGGATCGCGTGCACGCCAGGAACTCCCGGGCCAGGGCGACATACGCTTCGGTGCCCTTCGACCGCGGGGCGTGCAGGACGACCGGCTTGCCGTGCCCCGGCGCCTCGCCCAGCCGGACGTTGCGCGGTATCGTGGTCTCGAAGACCTTGTTGCCGAACACGCTCTGCACTTCCGCCGCGACCTCCTTCCCGAGGTTCGTCCGCAGGTCGGTCATCGTGAGAACGACACCGGAGATCTCCAGGCCGTGGTTGAAGGCATCCCTGACCTGCTTCAACGTCGCCGTCAGGGCGGCCAGGCCCTCGAGCGCGAAATATTCGCAGACCACCGGGATGATCACGCCGTCGGCGGCGACCAGCGTGTTGAGCGTGAGCAACCCCAGCGAAGGCGGCGTGTCGACCAGGATGTAGTCGAAACGGCCGCGTACCGGCTCCAGCAACCGACGCAGCCGCTGCTCTCGTTCGTCGATGGAGACGAGCTCGATCTCGGCGCCGGTGAGGTTGCGGTCCGCGGGAAGGAGCGAGAGCCCGGAAACGCAAGTCGACACGATGTAGTCCTCTACGGACGGTGTCGACTCGGCCGTCAGGGCCTCGTAGATGGTCCCGGACGGAGCGTAGCTCCCCTTCTGGCCGACGCCGCTCGTCAGGTTCCCCTGGGGATCCATGTCGACCACCAGTACGGATTGATCCCCCAGCGCCAGCGAGGCCGCGAGGTTGATGGCCGTCGTGGTCTTGCCGACCCCGCCTTTCTGGTTTGCGATGGCGAAGATGCGAGATCTCACGCAGACCTCTTTAGGGCAAACGCCAGAGCCGCTGACTGTGGGGCTGCCTCACTGCGAGTTGGGATCCGATCGTACGCCCCCACTCCCTCCGGGGTCAAACCCGGTGTTCCACGTGGAACCCCCTGGGTCGAAACGGGGCGGCCGCGCGCAGATCGCGACAAGACGGGGCTTCCTCCTTCCCGCAAACCGGGGGCTATCGTGCCCAAGCCCCGTCAATCTCGTCCACGACGCGTTGCGCCGCTTCGCGAGGATTCTCGGCGTTCCTGATGGGCCGGCCGACCACCAGGTAGTCCGCCCCAAGTCGAATAGCCTCCGCCGGCGTAGTGAACCGCTGGTGATCGTCCGCTCCTGCCCACTCCGGACGAACACCCGGACTCACCAGCGGCACACCGGGCCCGAACGCCGCGCGGCAAGCTCCGATAGCGGGCCCCGACACGATCAGTCCATCGCACCCCGCCGCAAGCATTTCCCGGCCTCGCTCCACGATGTACGCGTCCGCGCTCAAATCCGGCCGCCCGAAGTTGGCCGGGACGAGGCTCGACAACAGCGGGACCATGAGAAACTGTGGAAACGCCTCGCTGCCGCGGGCCTTCCGCCCGGCCGCGAGACTGTGTCGGGTGAAGACGTCGTCCCGACTCTCCGCCAGGGTTATGAACCTGATGCCCAGTTCCGACGCGCCCTCGACGAAGTCGCCGATCGTATTGCTGATATCGCCCGCCATCTTCAGGTCGATGAAGATGGCGGCATCACGCCGTTCCCGGATCCGCCGCACAAGCCCGAACAGGTCACCCGCCAGGAAGAGCCGCAGGCCGATCTTGAAGAAGGACACGTTCTCCAGACAATCGACGAGCCGCTCGGCTTCCGCGTGTGTCCGCACGTCGAGGGCGACTATCAGACGCTCACTTCCAGTTCTCAGAATCCCATCCTCCTTGTCTCGCATACCGTCGGGATTCTAATCGAACCCAACCGCCCCCTTCGGATGCAACCGCGCTCCTCCAAATGCTCCGCGCCCCCCGGCATGCCTTTGCGACGGCGTTCCTCCCACAACTTCCGCGACAGGACTTTCGTGCGCCGCGGACGACTGATGGAAATCTCCTTCCCGGATGCCACGTCGAGCGTTCCACGTGGAACATCGCCAAGCCCGGTCCCCGTCGATCTCCACCGCCGGCAGCCGCCGCCTCGGCCGCGGCGCTCTACAGGATGCGTCCCCTGCGCGCCACCAGCAGCTCGCTCCCTGTTGCCTCCAGCAGCGGATACTTCGTCTCCACCCTCAGCGGCGGCGCCAGCGCGTCCATCCCGAACCCCTTCTGGCCCTCCGTCCGGAACGCGAAGACCAGCCCTTCCGGCTTCAGAAATCTCTCCAGACTCCCCGCCCCGTCGTCGATGCGAACGCCCCGCACGGTTACGACATCGTGCGCTTCCCGCATCTCCCGCCGTTGCACCAACGCCTCGTAGCGACAGTTCTCGACCTCGACGCCGCCGAGGTCGAGTTGCCGCACCGCGTGTCTCAGGAACGCTGCCTTCCGCGCGCGGCTCTCCACCATCCGCACATCCAACTTCGGCCGGGCAATCTTCATCGGTATCGCCGGTGACCCCCCGCCGGAACCGATGTCCATCATCGATTTCGCTCCCGGGGGCACGTACCGCGCCGCAAGCAACGGTTCGATCACCAATCGCCCCAGGCCCCGGTTACCGACATCGAGGGCCGTCAGGTTCATGTGCTCGTTCCACCGAAACACTAGCGCGACGAACTCCCCGAGCCGCCTCCACATCTCCTCGTCCAGCGTGACGCGCGCTCGCCTTCCCAGATCCTGAAGGCGCTCCGCCAGCACCTCGTCGTCGAACGTCACCCTGCACTCACCCTCGCTCCGATCAGGGCGACTGCAGCGGGTGTCACTCCTGGAATCCGCAGTGCCTGGCCAAGCGTCTCCGGCCTTATCTCTCCCAGACGTTCCGCCATCTCCAGGGACAGCCCCGGCAAGCCCTCGTACGAGAATTCCGGCGGTATCCGGCGCCCCTCCATCCGGCGTGCCCGTTCAATCGTCGCCTTCTGCCGGCCCAGGTAGCCCGCGTACTTGAAATGCGTCTCCACACTCCAGATGTCCACCTGCCCCTCGCCCGACGCCACGTCCAGCCGCAGGCCGCTCGTCGCCAGATCGTCCAACGCCGTGTCCTGCCGCCGCAACGCCTGCGATGCCCGGGCCCGTGCTCCATCCGGTAGCGTCACGGTAGTCGCCGAGACCCGCTCCACGTTCGTCTCGAACCGCGACCGGCGCTTCTGGAACCGCTCCCACCGCCGTTCGTCAACGAGTCCGACCTCGCGCCCCCGCTCGGTCAGGCGCAGGTCGGCGTTGTCGATCCGCAGAAGCAGGCGGTACTCCGCCCGGGACGTGAACATGCGGTAGGGCTCCAGACACCCCCTCGTCGTCAAATCGTCCGCCAGAACCCCCAGGTACGCCTCGTCCCGACCCAGCACGAAGGGTTCTTCCCCCGCGACCGCCCGTGCGGCATTGATTCCCGCGACGAGCCCCTGCCCGGCCGCCTCCTCGTATCCGGACGTGCCGTTGACCTGGCCCGCCAGAAAGAGCCCCTCGACCTCCCTTGCCTCGTAGGTCCTGCTCAGGGCCGTGGGTTGCACGAAGTCGTACTCCACCGCGTAGCCCGGCCGCATCATCACCGCGCGCTCGAGCCCCGGCAATGCGTGCACCAGCGTTTCCTGCACGTCGGCCGGCAAACTCATCGAGTAGCCGTTGACGTAGATCTCGTTGACGTCCAGCCCCTCCGGCTCCAGGAAGATGTGGTGCCGCTCGTGATGCGGAAACCGCATCACCTTGTCTTCCAGCGACGGGCAGTACCGCGGACCGATGCCTTCGATCTGCCCGTTGTAGAGCGGCGAGCGGTCGATGTTGGCCCGCACGATGTCATGCACGCGGTTCGTCGTATGCACCTGGTGGCAGACGATCTGCGGCCTGTCGATGCGGCCCGTCATGAACGAGAACGCCACCGGCGCCTCGTCGCCGGGGGCTTCCTCGAAACGGCTGAAGTCGATGCTCCGGCGGTCCAGCCGGGGCGGAGTCCCCGTCTTCAGGCGACCCCACGGCAGACCCAGCCTCTTGAGCGACTCCGCCAGAGCGCGCGACGGCGGCTCGCCCGCCCGCCCGGCCGGCGTCCGCCGTTCGCCCAAGTGAACGAGTCCGTTGAGAAACGTGCCCGTCGTCACCACCACCGCCCGGGCCCGCAGGCGCTCGCCACCCGCAGCTCCGCTCCCCGATTCGAGCTCCACGCCGGTAACGGCCCCGCCGGCCACCGTCAGGCCGCCCACGCGGCCGAAGATCCACGCGATCCGTTCTTCACGCCGCAGCGCGTCCGCAACCCACGCGCTGTAGCGGGCCTTGTCGGCCTGCGCCCGCGGCGACCTCACCGCCGGACCGCGACTCCGGTTCAGCAGCTTGAACTGGATACCGGTGGCATCGATGGCTTCGCCCATCAGGCCCCCGAGCGCATCGATCTCCCGTACCAGGTGCCCCTTGGCAGTGCCGCCTATCGCCGGGTTGCACGGCATGTGCGCGACCGTCGCGTCGGAGAGCGTGCAGAGCCCCACGCTGCATCCCATCCGAGCGGCGGCGCGGGCGGCCTCCACCCCGGCGTGCCCGGCCCCGACGACGATGACGTCGAACCCATCGCCCACTTGGTCCCTCCGACTCACTTCCCGATGCAGAACCGTTCGAAGATCCGTTCGAGGACGGCGTCCGGCGCCCGCTTTCCGGTGATCTCCTCGAGCGCGCGCCGCGCCTCCTCGAGATCCGCCAGCAGCAGCTCTTCGGCGCCGCCGGCAGCCGCCGTCCTCGAGGCCTGGCGGAGTGCCGCTTCCGCAGAGCAGAGCAAACCGATGTGTCGGACGTTCGATATCGCCGGGGCGTCCCTGCGCGGTCCTTCGCTTTCCAGGATGCGTAACAACGCGCCCCGAAGGGGCTTCGCGGCGCTGCCGTCAATCAGGCACGTCTCGATCACCTCGTCACGGACGCCGGCCTCGAGCTGTGCCGCCGGAGACCAGGCAGCCCGAAGGTCCCGCTTGTTGGCGATCACGAGCCGCGGACGCCCCGCCGTTTCCCGAAGCAGGACCCGATCGTCCTCATCCAGCGCCCGCGACCGATCCAGCACGACCAGCACGGCCGACGCCACCTCCAGCGCCGCCCACGCTCGACGCACACCCTCCGCCTCGACTGCATCCGCCGTCGCTCGAATACCGGCCGTGTCCACCAGGGTGACGGGAATACCCTCGAGATGGATGGTCTCCGTCACCAGATCCCTCGTGGTCCCGGAGGCGTCGGCCACAATTGCCCTCTGCACGCCGCACAGCACGTTGAAGAGCGACGACTTTCCGACGTTCGGCTTGCCGGCGACGGCCACCTGGCACCCCTCCCGAATCAACCGGCCCTGGCGCGAAGAAGCGATGAGACTCTGCACCCGGTCGGCCAGCTTCGCGACCTCCAGCCCGGCGGCCTCGGCATCGACGAAGTGATAGCCCTCCTCCGGGAAGTCCAGCGACGCCTCGAGACGTGCGACCAGATCGAACAGGACATCCTCTATTGCGCCGATAGCCGACGTCGCGGTCCCCTCGAGCTGATCGAAGGCGACCCGCGCCTGCAGCGGCGTCACCGACGTCACGAGGTCGTGTATCGCTTCGGCCTGGACCAGATCGATGCGCCCGCGAAGGAACGCGCGCAGGGTGAACTCGCCCGGTTCGGCCAGTCTGGCTCCCGCCGCGGTCGCGGCCTCGACGATTCGCCGGAGGATCACCGGGCTTCCGTGGCCGCTGATTTCCACGACGTCCTCGCCCGTGTAGGACCGCGGGCGTGGAAAGTACGTGGCGAGCACCCGATCGATGGGTCGCCGGTCTATGGGATCGAGCGCGTCGGCCAGCGTGGCCCGGCGCGGCTCCAGGCTCGACGGGCCCGAGAGAATGGCGGTCGCAACCCGCACGGCCGCCGCGCCGCTCACGCGGACGACGCCGATGCCGCCTGGACCCGGTGGCGTCGCAATGGCCACGATCGTGTCGTCGGTGGCAAACATCCGCGTCTCCCCGCGGACGGGGCCCCCGCGGGCCGTAGCGGGCGCGCTCGCTCTCAGTCGCCGGGTGCGATGCGAACGGTCTTCATGAAGGCGTCCCCGACGCTCTCCGACGACACGCCCGGGATGTCGGCGACAGCGAGGTGGACGATTCGCCGCGCGTACGGATTGAGGGGGCCGATCTCCTGCGGCTCGCCGCTCTCGCGAGCCCTGTCCGCGAGTATCCTCGCCGACTCGCGCAGCTCCCCGTCCTTGCCCTTTCGATAGTCGAGGCAGTCGACGACGATGTGCCCCCGCTCGTGCTCCCGGCGGAAGGCGGCGTTCACTACGTGCTGGAGGGCGTCGAGGCCTGCCGCCCGGCGTTGGAGAAACACCTCGGCGCCCTCTCCGGCCAGCCGCACCCGGGTGCCGTCCTCGATCGCCTCGACGTCGACTTGAAGCGACAAACCCAGGGCCCGGCCGATCTCCTTCACGAACTCGCCCATCCGGGTGTCGAGTGCGTCGTTCACTGTGCCTTTGCCTTTCTTCGCGGTCCGCCTGACCTGCCGCCCTTCTTTGTACGGCGCTCGGCCGGCGCTTTCATACGACGTTCGGCCGCCGGGCTCGCGCCACGCTCCGCCGGTGGGGTCGTCCCACGTTCCGCCGGTGGGGTCACGCGGCGTTCGGCCGGTGGGCGCACGGTGCGTGTCTTCGGAGGCCCAATCACGCGATTGGTCACGACGGTCTGCAGAATGCCGATCACGTTGCTGGTCAGCCAGTACAGGACCAGCCCGCTCGGCGCCCAGACGAACATGAAGGTGAACACCACCGGCATGAGCATCATGATCTTCTGCTGCATCGGATCGGCCTGGGTCGGCGTCATCTTCTGCTGCAGCACCATCGACGCGCCCATCACGATCGGCGTGATGTAGAGCGGATCCTCCATCGACAGGTCGGTGATCCACCCGACGAAGGGCTGGCCGCGAATCTCGACGGCCGACCGCAGGAGGCTGAAGAACGCGAAGAGAATCGGAAAGGTCAGGAGCATCGGCAGGCACCCGCTCGCCGGGTTCACCCCGCGCTCGCGGTAGAGCGCCATGATCTCCTGGTTCATTTTCTGTTTATCGGGATCGGTCGCCTTCAGGTGGGCGTACCGCTCCTGGATCGCCTTCATCTCGGGCTGGACTTCCTGCATCTTGCGCATCGAGACGACGCTCTTGTGGCGCAGCGGGAAGATGATGATGTTGACAAGCACCGTGAGGAGGATGATGGCCCAGCCCCAATTGGCCACGTACCCGTGGATCCAGGTCAGCGATCGGTGCAGCGGGACGACGAGCCAGCCCAGCCAACCGAAGTCGATGGACCGCACCAGCGCCGCATCCACCCGCTCCAGCACGTCGAACTCCTTCGGTCCGATGAAGAACGGCAAGTCGATGCCGCCGTCGCCGGGTGCCCGCAGGCTGAACGCCAGCAGCTCGCGGGAAGGTCCGTCGGGCGCCAGTGGCGGCAACGGAACGTAGCGGTACGTGATCTCCGTCTCCTGCCGGCCGATCAGCGCAACCGCGACGAAGTAGTGATTGTCGACGCCCGCGAACCCAATCTGCCCGCGATACGCCGGGCGCGCGACCACATCCGACGCGGTCGGCCGGGTCATGCCTTCCTCTTCCAGGCCCTCTGCGCCCAGGAGGCGGCCGAAGATGACGCCCCGCGGCCCTTCCCGATAGACCATTCCGGTGCTCGACGACTCGACGCCGCCGAGGGCCGGACCCCAGCCGATTGCCGGCGTCAGGCTAGCGCCGCCGACGAAGGCGGCGGCGCGGAAACGAACGACGTATCCGCTGGCGGCAGGCGCGAATTCATATTCCTTGGTGATCCGCAAGCCGGACGAATCCGTGAACTCGAAACCCAGCGTCTCCGCACGGTCGGACAGCGAGACGCCCGCGGCACTCGGCCGAAACAGCGCTTCGGCCGCGCGAGCGGTGAGGTCCGGATCGTCGAACACCAGCGAGAACGGCGGCAACTCGCCGGCGGGCAATTCCGGCGGCACGAGGTCGATCGGCAGACCCGTCTCCTGATCCAGGTGATCCTTCAGCTCCCAACTGACGGGTGACGCACCGCGGTTCCGAAAGATCGCGCGGACGCGGTCACTCTCGACCACGATGTCTCGAGGCTCCGGATCGGCGACCAGCGGCGTAATCTCGTTGTCGGGGCCGGCCTCTGCAACGGTCTCCGGTTCGGTCGCAACGGCCACGACATCGGTCGGAGCGGCCGGCGCCAGCGTATCGGCACCGCCGGCCGGTGCGGGACCCGCCGGCGCCCCCCCGGCGCCGGGCGCCGCCGAATCGAGCGGAGGCGCCGGCGGCGGTACCACCAGACTCTGGTACACGAGCAGCACCAGGAGGGACAGGAGAAAGGCAAGCAGAACTCTTCGTTCCATGAGTGTGCCTGATTCTGTACGCCCGCGGCCCCCGGTGGGCGCCTACGGACCATCGCCGCGTCGGCCGCGCAGCGCGGGAACCTCGTCGAGTCCCGGACGGCAGAACGGCTGGCAGCGCGCCAACCTGCATGCCGCGAGCCAACCCCCGCGGATGGCGCCGTGCCCGGCGACGGCCTGGGCGGCGTACGCGGAGCACGACGGCACGAATCGACAGTGCCCCCCGAGTACCTGGGAAAGAGTCACCTGGTAGGACCTAATCGCCAGCAGCAACAGCCGCGCCGCCACGGATGGCGCCGGGCTTGCGCTCTTTCGGCGGTCGGTGACGAACCCTTCCATGCCGCTTGAGTGTGGCACGATAGTCGGAGTCGAGAGCCGCGAATCGAATGTCGGGAAACTCGGGCCGCAGCAACGCGACGAGGTCGAATCCCGGTACGCCCCTGCAAGCCCGGAAGAGCTCGCGCATCAGGCGCTTCGCCCGGTTCCGGCGAACCGCGCACCCTATGCGCCGCGTTGCGATGATCCCCAGCCTGCTGCGTTCGAGACCGTTCGGATGCACGAACAGGGTCAGGTAACGCCCGCGGACCCGCACACCAAGCCGCTGGACGCCGAGGAACTCCCGGCGTCGCCGAATCCGGTCGTCCCGCGACAGAGTACGCTCCACGTTCCACGCCGACGCGAGTGCCCCCCGGAGGGCGTTGCGTTCGATTCGCTCACGACACGGAAAGGCGCTTCCGCCCTTTTGCGCGACGCCGTCTCAGAATTTCCCGGCCCGCCTTCGTGCTCATCCGCTTGCGGAATCCGTGCGTCCGTTTGCGTCGCCGGTTGTTCGGCTGATAAGTGCGCTTCATGCCCCTCGTCATCCCCGCGGCCCACCGCCGGACCGCCGTACACGCAAACAGGCATCATAGTGGGCAGTTCACCTTCAAGTCAACGCTCCGGGGAGGGGCTTGTGCCGCCGTTCACGAGTCGATTCCTGTTGTCGTGGCTCTGCGGGTGTGGTAGATTTCCGGTTCCCCGGCATCCACTTTGATCCCTCCCGGCGAGATTTCCACAGGGTGTGGAAGAAACTGTGGAAATTGGGGGGGGGATGGCGCACTGCCGTTTGCTGATCCGGCGTAGCAGGGGCGCGCACCGGAGCACTCGTTTCCGGTTCTTGCAGGGAATCCGTCGCCCGTACGGCGGCCCGGCGTCACGGACTCGCGGTCACGGGCCGATTTCTCCACGTTCAATGGCCAACAACGTCTGGTCGGAGCTTCTTGCGCGCATCGAGACGAAGGTCAACCGCCACAGCTTCGACACCTGGTTCAGCCCGACCGTCTTCGTGGAGGACACCGGCGACCGCGTAACCGTCAGGGTACCCAGCGAGCTCTGCCGCAACTGGCTCACGCAGCACTACTCCAACGTGATCACGGAAGCCACGGCCGAGGTTCACCGTCGCGGCGTCAAGGTCGCGTTCGTGATCGATGCGGAGCTCGGCACCGTCACCGGGCGCCCGACGGTCCAGGCCGCGACGACTCCGACCTCGACTCCGGTTCCGGCCCCCGCACCGGCCGCGATGACCCGCGGCCTGAACCCCCGCTACACGTTCGGCACGTTCGTCGTCGGATCGTCCAACCAGTTCGCCCACGCGGCGGCGGTAGCCGTCGGCGAGGCGCCTTCCCGCTCGTACAACCCCCTGTACCTGTACGGTGGAGTCGGTCTCGGCAAGACCCACCTGATGCACGCGATCGGGCACTACCTCTTGGGGCAGATGCCCGAACTCAAGCTCACCTACATCTCGTCCGAGCGTTTCATGAACGAGATGATCAACGCCGTACGGTACGACCGGACGCTCGACTTCAGGGAGCGCTACCGCAAGCTGGACGTTCTCATGGTCGACGACGTGCAGTTCCTGTCCGGCAAGGAAGGCACCCAGACCGAGTTCTTTCACACGTTCAACTCCCTGTACGACGCGCAGAAGCAGATCGTCATCAGCAGCGACTGTCCGCCGCACGAGATCCAGGCACTCGAGGAGCGACTGCGTTCACGGTTCGAGTGGGGCCTGATCGCCGACATCCAACCCCCGGATCTCGAAACGAAGGTGGCGATCCTGAAGAAGAAGGCCGAGGCCGAGGCCGTGCCGCTGCCCGACGACGTCGCCCTCTACATCGCCAGCGGCATCAAGTCCAACGTCCGCGAGCTCGAGGGTTCCCTGATCCGGCTCATCGCGTACGCCTCGCTGACCGGCAGCCCCGTCTCGCTGCCGCTCGCCCAGGAGGTGCTCCGCAACATCCTGCACCGCGACGAGCAGCGGGTCAGCATCGACATGGTCCAGAAGTTCATCGCCAACTACTACCGGCTCAAGCTCGCCGACCTCAAGGGCCGCAACAGCTCGAAGGCGGTCGCGGGCCCGCGCCAGATCGCCATGTTCCTCTGCAGGACCCTCACCGACGCGTCGCTGCCGCAGATCGGCAAGAGCTTCGGCCGGGATCACTCCACCGTCGTCCACTCGATCCGCAAGGTCGAGGGGCAGTGCAAGACCGACCGCGAGTTCCACAACCTCGTCAACAGCTTCATCGAGACGTTTCGCTAGCCCCGCCGCGGCGAATCCCCCGGCTCCTGCCCGTCGTCCACAGCCGTGCCCCGCCCGTTCCGAGCCCGCGGCTGTGGACGAGCGCCCCGCTCACCACGGACCGTTCGCGGAGCAGCGAACGTCAACGTCGTGGCACCCCGGTAAGTCATTGATCGAACGGCACTTGGCCAACCTGTCCACACTTCCACAGACCTTCTGGATCCTGTTATAATCAAACGATCTTCATGTTCTCATGCTCGATCTTCCGGTATCGATTCAGGCTCCCCAGTCGAGGTCACCATCTCCATGGAACTGACCGTTCAGAAGAACGATTTCCTGCACGAGCTGCAGCTCTGCCAGGGGATCGTCGAGCGCAAGAACACCATCCCGATTCTCGGGAACGTCCTGCTTGAAACGAACGACGACGGGAACGTGCGGTTGCTTGCGACGGACCTCGAGGTCGGGCTGCGCAGCCGGTGCCGGGCATCGGTCGTCCGCGCCGGGGCCTTGACGATACCGGCGAAGAAGCTCTTCGAGATCGTGCGGGCCCTCCCGGATGCGGAGATCCGGATCGAAGCCGGCAATGCCGGCGCCGTGAACGTGTCGGCGGAACGATTCGACTCGCGGATGCAGACGCTGCCCAGGGAGGACTTCCCGACCCTGCCCGACCCGGGCGGCGATGCCGCGGAGACCGTCGCGCGGGACGCCCTGCGGAGCATGGTGACGAAAACGCAGTTCGCGATTACGGGCGAGGACACGCGCTACTTCCTGAACGGAGCGCTGTTCGTCCTGAAGCCGGAGACGATGAGCCTGATCGCCACGGACGGGCACCGCCTGGCGCTCGCCACCGCGGGGCGGGAAGGGGCGGATGCCCGCGGCGAGGAGGTGCAGGCGATTCTGCCCAGGAAGACCCTCGGCGAGCTCTCGCGGCTGCTCGCCGAGGGTGAAGGCGACGTCCGGTACACCCGCGGCGAGAGCCACCTGTTCTTCGAGATCGACGGCCGCCAGCTCATTTCGCGCATGATCGATGCGCAGTTTCCCGCCTACGAGCGCGTGATTCCGACCGGCAACGACAAGCAGGTCGAGTTCGAGCGCGATCGGCTGGCCAGTGCGATCCGGCGTGTCGCGCTGCTGTCGAGCGAGCGCTCGCATGCCGTCAAGTTCCAGATTGCGGAATCGACGGCCGAGGTTGCCTCGAGCAGTCCGGAGCTGGGGGAAGCCAAGGAGGTGCTGCCCGTCGACTACCAGGGCGCGGATCTGGAAATCTGCTTCAACGCGCAGTACGTGCTCGAATTCCTCGCAGTGGCCGATACGGACAGTGTGACGTTGGAGCTCAAGGACGACAGGAGCCAGGCTGTCATGTATCCGTCCGGCGAGAAGGCAGCCTACACGTACGTGATCATGCCGATGCGCGTGTAGCGTCGTTCCCGGCCGCGGTCGGATTGGCAGGAAGCCCCGCGCGCCACCAGCGGAAACCGAATGACACAACTCGATCCTGAAGCGGCGGCGGGCGCACCGCCCCCGGAGACGAGCGCCCACGTTCCCGTGCCCGCCCAATCGGCGTCTTCGCCCGACGAACCGGACGGCTACCGCGCCGAGCAGATCAAGGTCCTCGAGGGGCTGGATGCGGTGCGGAAGCGGCCGGCGATGTACATCGGCTCCACGGGCGTGCAGGGTCTCCATCACCTGGTGTACGAGGTCGTCGACAACTCCATCGACGAAGCGCTTGCCGGCTACTGCGACGCGATTCGCGTCACGCTGCACATCGACAACTCCGTCACGATTGCCGACAACGGCCGGGGCATTCCGGTCGATCGCCACGCCAGCGGCAAGTCCGCGGCGGAGGTCGTGCTCACCGTGCTGCACGCCGGCGGCAAGTTCGACAACGAGAGCTACAAGGTCTCCGGCGGGCTGCACGGCGTCGGGGTCTCGGTGGTCAATGCCCTCTCGGAGTCGCTGGACCTGGAGATCTGGAGGGACGGGCACGTCTATCGGCAGCAGTACGAACGGGGCCGGCCGAAGTCCGAGCTCGAGGTGACGGGCCGCACGAAGCGCCGCGGCACCAAGGTCACGTTCAAGGCGGACGACGCGGTTTTCGAGACCATCGAGTACAGCTTCGACACGCTGGCGCACCGGCTGCGGGAGCTGGCGTTCCTCAACGCGGGGGTCAGGATCACGCTCGACGACGAGCGCACCGGCAAGCACCACGAGTTCGCCTACGCGGGCGGCATCCGCTCGTTCGTCGAGTTCATCAACAAGAACAAGACGGTCGTCAACAGCGCGCCGATCTACATGCACGGCGCCCGCGACGGCGTGGACGCGGAGATCGCGCTGCAATGGAACGACGGCTACGCGGACACCGTGTACGCGTTTGCGAACAACATCAATACGCAGGAGGGCGGAACCCACCTGTCCGGCTTCCGGGCCGCGCTGACCCGCTCGATCAACAGCTACGCGAACCGGAATAACCTTGCGCGCGACCTGAAGGAGAGCATCGGCGGCGACGACATCCGCGAGGGCCTGGTGGTGGTCGTCAGCGTGAAGATCCCGCAGCCGCAGTTCGAGGGCCAGACGAAGACGAAGCTGGGCAACACCGAGGTCAAGGGCATCGTCGAGGCGATCGTCAACGATCGGTTGGGGGCCTACCTGGAGGAGAATCCCGCCGTCGCCAAGCGCATCGTCAACAAGGCGATAGACGCGGCGCGGGCGCGCGAGGCGGCGCGCAAGGCGCGCGACCTGGTGCGGCGCAAGGGAGCGCTCGACAGCAGTGCGCTGCCCGGCAAGCTGGCCGACTGCCAGGAACGCGACCCGGCCCGCAGCGAGATCTACATCGTGGAGGGCGAGTCGGCCGGCGGGTCGGCCAAGCAGGGGCGGGATCGCCGCTTTCAGGCCATCCTTCCGATCAAGGGCAAGATCCTCAACGTCGAGAAGGCGCGGTTCGACAAGATGCTGGGCAGCGACGAGATCAAGACGATGATCGCGGCCCTCGGCTGCGGGATCGGCCGGGAGGACTTCGATCTCTCCAAGCTGCGCTACCACCGCATCGTGATCATGACCGACGCCGACGTGGACGGCTCGCACATCCGCACGCTGCTGCTGACGTTCTTCTACCGCCAGATGCGCGAGTTGATCGAGCACGGCCACGTCTACATCGCGCAGCCGCCCCTGTACCGCGCCAAGCGCGGCCGGGCGGAGCACTACATCAAGGACGACCACGAGCTGGAGGCATTCCTCATCCGGCGGAGCAGCGAGACCCGCGCGGTGAGCGTCCCGGGAACGGAACGGACCTATGCCGGGGAGGATCTCGAGGACATGCTCCGCAGGCTGATCTCGTTCCGGAGGCTGCTGCAGGGGGTCGAGCGCCGGGGACCGAGCGCCGAGATCGTCCTCGCGGTGCTGGACCACGGCGCCAGGGATCGTACGTTCTTCGCCGATCGCAGCCGCGTCGACGCGGTCAGGGAGGCTCTCGAGACGGACAGTCGCGGAGTCACGATCGCGGATGACGAGGAGCGCGGCGCGAGCACGCTGGTCATCGACGAGCGGGAGAATGGACTCTCCCGGCGCCATACGGTAGGGGTCGACTTCGTCGAGGGGGCCGAGTACCGGGCGCTTCTCGCACACTACGGCGAGATTTCCTCCTTGCGCGGACCCCTGTTCGTCGGTGCCCGGCCGCCGGCCGCGGACGCCGACAGCGATGGCGATGCGAATGCGGGCGAGGCCGGGGACGGCGGCGACGCCGCTCCCGCGGCGGCCGGGGCAGGAGCCCCCGGCGAACGGTTGACCGAGATCGCGTCGATGGAGCAGTTGATAGAGCACTTCATCTCCGCCGGCAAGCGGGGCGTGGCCATCAATCGCTACAAGGGCCTGGGCGAGATGAACCCCGACCAGCTCTGGACGACGACGATGAATCCGGAGCATCGCACCCTGCTCCAGGTGCGCGCGGAAGACGACGCCGAGGCCGATCACATGTTCACCACGCTGATGGGCGATCAGGTCGAGCCGCGCCGGAAGTTCATTCAGGACAACGCACTGGATGTGAAGAACCTGGACATCTAGCGCCCCCGACCGTGCGGGTCCGCGCGACCGGCCCCGCTCCGGCTTCCGAATCCCGCAAGGAACCCCATGTCCGACGTCGAACGCCCGAACGTCCCCGTCACCATCGAAGACGA
The DNA here is from genome assembly GCA_965204175.1 of Vicinamibacterales bacterium. Lineage (GTDB taxonomy): Bacteria > Acidobacteriota > Vicinamibacteria > Vicinamibacterales > UBA8438 > WTFV01. The sequence continues at coordinate 5,801,890 of OZ241978.1, read as the reverse complement.
GATGCGCCGGTCCTACATGGACTACGCGATGAGCGTCATCATCGGGCGCGCGCTGCCCGACGTCCGGGACGGCCTCAAGCCGGCGCATCGGCGCGTCATCTACGGCATGCGCACGATGGGGCTCGCGTCCAACCGCGCGTACCGCAAGTGCGCCAAGATCGTCGGCGAGGTGATGGGCAACTTCCATCCCCATGGGGATGCGTCCATCTACGACACGCTGGTCCGCCTGGCGCAGGGCTTCAACATGCGCTACCCGCTGGTCGACGGCCAGGGGAACTTCGGGTCGGTCGACGGGGACCCGCCCGCGGCGATGCGCTACACCGAAGCGAGGCTCCAGGCGCTGTCGGACGAGCTGATGGCCGATCTCGACCGCGAGACGGTCGACTTCGTGCCCAACTACGACGAGACGACCGAGGAGCCGTCCGTCCTTCCCGCACCGTTTCCGAACCTGCTCGTGAACGGTTCCGCCGGCATCGCCGTCGGCATGGCGACGAACATTCCGCCGCACAACCTGCGCGAGGTCATCGACGGCATCGTCTGGGTGGCCGAGCACCGCGACGCGCCGCGAGAAGAACAGATCCGCGAGCTGCTGGCGCTGGTCCCGGGTCCCGACTTCCCCACCGGCGGGTTCATCGTCGGGCGGGCGGGTATCGTGCAGGCCTATCTGACCGGCCGCGGATCGATCACGATGCGGGCGCGCACGGAGATCGAGGAGGCCAAGAAGGGCGAGCGGGTCGCGATCGTCGTCAACGAGATCCCGTATCAGGTCAACAAGTCACGGCTGCTCGAGAAGATCGCCGACCTGGTGCGCGAGAAGGTGATCGAGGGAATCGCCGATCTGCGCGACGAGTCCGACCGCCGCGGCATGCGCATCGTGATCGAGTTGCGGCGCGGCGAGGTGCCGGAGGTGGTGCTGAACAACCTCTACAAGCACACCCCGCTGCAGACGTCGTTCGGGATCATTGCGCTGGCGATAGTGGCCGGCCGGCCGCGTGTGCTCCCGCTGCTCGATCTGGTCGAGCACTTCCTCGATTTCCGGCGGGAGGTGGTCCGGCGCCGCACGGAGCACGATCTGGCCAAGGCCGAGGCGCGCATCCACATCCTCGAGGGCCTCAAGATCGCGCTCGATCATCTGGACGCGGTCATTGCCCTGATACGGGCGTCCCGGAATCCGGCCGAGGCGAAACGCGGACTCGTGGAGCGTTTCTCGCTCACCGAGATCCAGGCGCAGGCCATCCTCGACATGCAGCTCCAGCGCCTGACCGGCCTGGAGCGCGAGAAGATCCTCGAAGAGCTGGCCCAGCTCGCAGAGAAGATCCGGGAGCTGCGGGCCATCCTCGAGAACGAGTCGCTGCTGCTGGGAATCGTCATCGACGAGCTCAAGCAGGTCCGGGACAAGTACGGGGACGAGCGGCGCACCGAGATCATCGAAGGCGAGGACGGGGAGTTCAGCATCGAGGACCTGATCGCCGACGAGGATGTCGTCATCACCGCCAGCAACACGGGGTACATCAAGCGCACCGCGGTGACGCAGTACCGGAATCAGCGCCGGGGAGGCAAGGGCCGGATCGGCATGCGGACGCGGGAAGAGGACTTCCTGACGCACCTGTTCGTCGCGTCCACGCACGCCTTCATCCTGATCTTCACCGACCGCGGGCGCGTCTACCCCCTGAAGGTCCACCGCATCCCGGACGTCGGTCCCGCCGGGAAGGGCAAGGCCATCGCGAACCTGGTGGCCCTCGATCCGGAGGAGAAGATCGCCGCGCTGGAGACCCTCAGGGAGTTTCCCACCGACCCCGGCCGGCAGTTCGTCGCTCTGGGGACCCGGCGGGGTATCGTCAAGCGGGTCGACCTGAGCGCCTTCCGGCACGTGCGCGCCGGCGGTATCATCGCCATGGGCGTGGACCCGGACGACGCGGTGGTGGGGGCCGAGCTGACCGACGGACAGGGCGAGGTCTTCATCGGCACCCGCGCCGGGATGGCGATCCGCTTCGCGCAGTCGGACGTCCGGCCGATGGGACGCACCGCACGCGGAGTCCGGGGCATAAGGCTCCGCGATGGGGACGAGGTGGTCGCCATGACCGTCGTGCGGCCGGGCGCCACGCTGTTGACGGTGACGGAGAACGGTTACGGCAAGCGGACCGAGCTCGGAGAATACCGCGTGCAATCGCGCGGGGGAGTCGGTATCATAAGCATCCAGGCGAGCGAGAGAAACGGGAGGGTCGCCGGCGTCGCCTGTGTCGACGGCGACGACGAGGTCCTGTTGATCACGCAGCAGGGCAAGGTTCTCCGCATGGTCGCCCGGGACGCACGGCCGATCGGTCGAGCCACCCAGGGGGTGCGGCTGATCGGCATCGGCGACGACGATCGTGTCGTCTCCGTGGCAAGGCTCGTTGAGAGAGAGGGCAACGGAAGCGAGGATGCCGGCGAGGCGAGCGGCGAATCGGCCGCCGGCGACGACTAGGCCCGGTACCGGCGTTCGTGGCGGACGCCGGTCGCAGCAGTAAGGAGGCAGGGATGTCTCGTTCCATGGTCAAGAGGTCACTGGTACTGATGGCGGTGGTCCTGTCCGGAGGACTGCTCGCCACGGCGTGCGGAGGAGGAGGCGATGAGTTGCTGATTGCGCGCTCCTTCTTCCAGGCGGCGCGGTTCGACGACCGAACCTCGCTCGGCAACATGTCGCTGGTTCCCTTCACGCCGCAGGACGACGGCATCGCGTCCAGTCCTGGCGTCGAGTTCGTCGGGGAGGAGGAGCGGCGCCCGCTCGAGATGATCGAGCTGAACCAGGCTCTCACCGAGACGCGGGACGGGGAAACCACCTTCCGCAACGACAAGAAGATGTACCAGGACAACAACGAGGAGTTGATCACCCTGGCCATCGAGTCCGGCCGCGAGGGTGAAGATCCGGGCAACGCCGACATCAGGCGGGCCGTCCAGGCCTGGACCGGTCGCACGGATGAGCGGGTGGCGAGGAACAACAACGCCGGGCGGCGAGAGCACTTCAACGGGATTCGTGACGCCTGGAGTGCGCAGGTGGCCGAAGAGCGCGACTGGGCGCGCAGGGTCTCCGAGGCCCAGAACGCCCTCAACGACGAGCGGCGCATCGTCGACGTCAGCCTGTACGACTTCGTCCGCGATTCACCCGAGGCGATCGAGGTCATCCAGTACGGCGGCGAGCTCGTCACGAAGCAGTTCACGGTCACCGCGAACGTGACGAAGGACGAGGTCGAAGAAGAACGGACGATGTGCTTCACGATCCAGAAGGCCGATCTGCACGGTGTCCCGATGCCCAGTACAGAGGAAGAAGGCGAGATGACGGAAGGCGTCGTCGAGGGCCGCTGGATCATCACGGAGATCGACAAGACCAGCAACGCGCCCTGCGCGGGTCACGAAGCCGCGGAATAGCCGGCAGCGGCGTTGTCTTCAGCGACTTCGCCGGGCATTTCAGCGTCACATCCCCGAGGACGGCCGGGCCGGTTCAAACTGGTTTCCGGCCGCCTCGCCTGTCGCGTTCCGCCTGCGTCGAGGCCGGGCATAGTACTTCCCCGCCCTTCCATCCCTCCTGCGGGCGATCGCATCCCGGCGATCACGGGCGGCTATGCCGGGTCGGTTTCGTTGTTCGGATCCGCCTTGCCCCGGCCGTACTTTCCCTTCCACTCGTCAAGGTGGGTCCTGTCCGAGAGCGGGACGCTCATCCGGTACGCCGCGCGCGCGATCGCGTGGGCGGCGACCGGAGCCGTTACCAGCATGAAGAGAATCGTCAAGCCGGCGATTGCGGTTTCGGCCGTATTCCTGAAGTACAGGGCGGCTGCGCCGAACACCAAGCCTACGCCCAGCGTACCCGCCTTGGTGGAGGCGTGCATGCGAATGAGCACGTCCGGCAGGCGCAGGATGCCGAGTCCGGCGACGAACAGGAAGAAGCCTCCGGCCAGGAGGCACGCGGCAATGGTCAGCTCCCACCACGGGATGTCACCTGCCATCAGGTTCCTCCATGCTTTCGCCGGCCGTGCCGTCGCGACGGAGCAGCTCGGTCGAGCGCTCGGCGTACCAGGCGAAGGCGACCGTCGCCAGGAAGGCGACCAGCGCCAGCGCCACCGCGATGTCGAGAAAGTCGGGCTCGCTGTGCGTGATTGCCAGGAGGCCCGCGATGGCGACCGCCAGCACGGTGATGAGGTCGATAGAGACGACGCGATCCGGCAGGGTCGGTCCCTTTATCAGGCGTACGAACGAGAAGATCAGTCCCAGCACGGTCAGGATTGTCGTGACGTCGACCGCCCATCCGACGATCTGCGAGTGCTCCGCGAGGTCCGTCACTGCATGGCCTCCCAGACCAGGCGCTCGAAGCCCGTCTTGATCCTCCTGCGTGTCTCTTCCGGATCGTCGACGAACATCTCGTGCACGTACAGCGTCTTCCCGTCGGGGCTGACGTCGAGGCTCAGCGAGCCCGGCGTCAACGAGATGAGATTCGCCAGCACCGTGATCTGTATCGGCTCTTCGATATCGAGCGGCACGGCCACGATGGCCGGGCGCGACCGGTGCGTGGGCGTGATCACGTCCCAGGCGACCTGGAGGCTCGAGACCGTAAGCTCGTACAGAAAGTACGCTCCCAGCCGGGCCGCCAGCAGGACCCTTCTGGAGTAGGCGGTCTGCCCGTGCATGGGAGTCGACAGGCTCAGGATCGCGAACGCCAGGAGGAAGCCCCGGGCGAAGGTGCCGAGGTCGAAGGTCCCGAACAGGGCGCACCAGCCGCCGGCGAGCAGCAGGTTGATTTGGAAGAGCCTCATTCCGCGTCGTCTCCGTAACCGGGTGCGGTTGCCGCGCCACTGTCCCGGTCGAGCACGGCTGCGACGTAGATCGAGGGGTCCATCAGCTCGGTGGCGGCTCGTTCCGCCAGCGTGTAGAGCGGCCGGGCGTAGAGACCGATTGCCAGGGTGATGGTCGCCAGGGTCGCAATGGGCGCCAGCAGCAGCCACCGCCGCCGCGGCGCGAACGAGGGCGGCGGGCCGGCCTCTTCCGGCCGAGCCTTCCAGAAGGCGTTGAGCCAGATCTTGGTCATCGAGAAGACCGTCAGCAAGCCCACGGCCAGGGCTACCCCCGCGAGGACGAATTCAGCGCTCTCGACCGAAGCCTGGATCAGCAGCAGCTTCGCCCAGAAGCCGGACAGCGGCGGGAAGCCCGCCAGCGAGAACGCCGGCACGAAGAACAGCGCCGCGAGCAGCGGCTTGTCGCGGTAGAGCCCGCCGAGCGTCTGCAGATCGGTGGATCCGGCCAGCCGATTCACGGCCCCCGAAACGAAAAAGAGGTTCGCCTTCACGATGATGTGGTGGATGACGTAGAAGATGCCGCCCAGCAACCCGAGCGTCGTGAACAGCGCGAGGCCCAGGATCATGTACCCGATCTGGCTGATGATGTGGAACGAGAGAATGCGCCGCAACTCGTTCTGCGAGGCGGCCCCGAGGACGCCGGTGACCATGGTCAGGCCCGCCACCCAGAGCAGCAGCTCGTGCGTGTATCCGACGTCGTTCCGGAAGATGAGCGTGAAGAAACGCATCAGCGCGTAGACGCCTACCTTCGTCAGCAGGCCGGAGAACACGGCCGAAACCGCGGTCTGCGGCGTGTGGTAGCTGGCGGGAAGCCAGAAGAAGAGCGGGAATACCGCCGACTTCAGGCCGAACGCGATGATGAATATCATGCCGACCAGGGTGAGCAACCCCTGGTCTTCGACTTCCTGCACGCGCAGGTGCAGGTCCGCCATGTTGAGCGTGCCCGTCAACCCGTACAGCAGCCCGATGCCGCTCAGCAGCAGCGTGGTCGCGATCAGGCTCAGGGCCGCGTAGCGCACGGCGCCGTCCAGTTGCGCGGGCGTTCCGCCCAGCACCAGCAGGGCCAGCGAGGCGATGAGCATGATCTCGAACCAGACGTAGAGATTGAAGACGTCTCCCGCCAGGAACGCGCCGCACACGCCTGCCAGCAGCGCGTGCAGCAAGGGATGCAGGGCATGGGAGAGCCGGCCGGGCCGGATGTCTCCGAACGCGTAAATCACGGTAGCCAGTCCGATCAGGGCGGTGACCGCGACCATCGCCGCGCTCAGGTGATCGGCGACCAGCGTGATGCCGTAGGGCGCCGGCCACCGGCCGATCTGGACCGCGGCGATGCCGTCGCGCCACACCGTCGACAGCAGGCCCGCGGCCGCCCCCGACAGGCCGACGGCGCCGGCGAGGCTCACCGCTCTTTGCGTCCTCTCGCTGCCGCGGCCCGCGAAGCCGATCACGGCCGCGGCCAGCGGAATCACGATCGGGCAGACCAGCAGCCAGTTCAACCGACCGCCCTCTGTCCCGCATCCGTGCCCGCCGGCGTGGGTTCCGCGGCCCGCATGCGGTCGGTGTCGACGGTTTCCAGCTCCTGGTAGGTCCGGAAGGCGAGCACCAGCGCGAACGTGAGCAGGCTGAAGGAGATCACGATCGCGGTCAGAATCAACGCCTGGGGCACGGCGTTCGAGATGTCGGGGAGGGGTGCGGACTCTCCCGGTGCAATCAGCGGCGGCCTGGCCCGCGTCATGCCTCCGCTGGCGAAGATCACGAGATTGGCGGCATGGGAAAGCAGCGCCAGCCCGAAGATGAAACGCACGAAGTTGCGGCTGAGCATCAGGTAGACGGTTGCCGCCATCAGGACGCCGACAACCACGGCGACTATTGGTTCCATCAGTGGTTTCCCTGCTGCCCGGGCATCCCGGCTACTGCTCCTTGATGCCGAGGACGAAGGTCAGCACGACGCCGATGACGACGAGGTAGACCCCGACGTCGAACAGCACCGGCGTGCCGATCTTCAGCCCCGCGAGGGTTCCCCATTGGCCGGTCAGGAACGGGGCGGCGTCGCGGATCGATCCGACGAAGCCCGACGCGATTGCCACGGCCAGACCTGCGGCGCCGACCGCCCGGGGGTCCGCGTGCAGTATCCCGCGAGCCGCCTGCGGACCGAAGACGAAAGCGTACAGGCTGAACGCGATCGACGCGACCAGCCCGCCGACGAAGCCGCCGCCGGGGCGCTCATGGCCCCGCAGCAGCAGGAACACGGAGAAGACGAGAATCAGCGGGACCAGCCGGCGAGTGGTTTCCCGCAGGATCATGGTGTTCATGATGCTGCCGTGCCACGCCTGGGCGCGCGCCGCCGCTTCCCCCGTGCCCGCAGCCGGAACGCCCTCCCGTTGCCGGGGGCCCGGCAGCAGCAGGGCGAAGACCGCCGCGCCCGCGATCGCGAGCACCGTTATCTCCCCCATGGTGTCGAGCGCACGGAAATCGACCAGGATCACGTTGACGATGTTCCTGCCCTGACCGCCCGGCACGGCGGTACGCTCGAAGTACTCCCTGAGATCCGGCTGGGGAGGGGAGCCGGTCACCGCGAGCAGCACCAGGGTGACGCTGATTCCGACCGTGACGGCGACGATCCCGTTGCGCAACCGCGCGGGTTTCGAAGGCCAGATCTCGTTTCTGAAATCCGGAAGCTTGAGCAGGACGATGGCGACGATCACGGTGACGAGCGTCTCGACGACCAATTGGGTCATCGCGACGTCGGGGGCCCCGAAGGAGAGGAAGATCAGCGCCGTGGACAATCCCACGACGCCGAGTGCGCAAATCCCGAGCATGCGGGACCGGGAGCGGATTATCACGACCGACGCAACGGCAACCAGGGCGGCGAGCGACCAGTCGAGAAACGTCGCTTCCGCCAACCGCACGGGCCAGGGGACCACGTTCTTGATCCAGAGTGTCACGGCCAGGCTCAGTCCGAGCGTCGCGAACACGATCAGCAGATAATGCCGCTGGACGCCGGACTGCAGCCGGCGGGTCTGCCAGGCCGCGACGGCGGCGATGCCGTTCATGGCCGCATCGTACGCACGGTCGCCGCTGAGCGGAGCCAATCTCCCGAGTCGGGCGAGGGCTTGCACAACCGCTCCCCGCTTCCAGAATCCGAGGACCGCCGCGCCCAGCGTCACGAGGGTCAGCATCAAGGCCTCGCCCGTGCTGTGCCAGGGAGCTTCCGCGACCTGCAAGGCATGCCCGGTCACCATCGTTTCCGCGGGCACTAGCAAGCTGATGAACGGGAACTCCGGCGCCAGCCCCCAGTAGATGCCGAGGGCGCCGAGCGCGACCGGCCCGCACCAGAGCGTCCAATGGCCTTCCTGTCCGGGCTTGCGGTAGTCGGGGCGCGGGCCCAGGAACGGCTTGACCGTAAGGACTATCGCCACGAGCGCGACCGGCGCCGCGGCGAGGAACGTCGCCCAGGGCAGGTACGCGGCGGCGTCGGGCGCGAAGCCGACGGTGTACAGGAGCTCCTTGCCGATGAACCCGACCGAGGGTGGCACGCCCGCCATCGAAACGCAGGCGGCGACCGCGGCGGCGAACGTGACGGGCATGGCCTTCCTCAGGCCTCCGAGCCGCGTCAGGTCGCGGGTGCCGGTCGCCTTCTCGATGGTCCCGGCAATCATGAACAGGGCCGCCTTGTACAGGGCGTGCGCGACCAGGAACGCGAGTGCGGCCAGGACCCCCCGCGAAGGCTCGCCCGGCCCCGAGAGGGGCGGCGATCCGAGGAACATGACACACACGCCGAGCGCCATGATCGTGGTGTAGGCCAGCACCTGTTTCAGATCGGACTTGCCCAGCGACACGAACGCCGAGTGCACCGCGGTCACCGCTCCCACGGCGGTCAGGGTCTGCATCCACAGCTCGGTCCCGCCCAGCAGTGGCGTGAAGCGAGCCAGCAGGAACACGCCGGCCTTGACCATGGTCGCCGAGTGCAGGTACGCCGACACGGGCGTCGGAGCCGCCATCGCGTTCGGCAGCCAGAAGTGAAACGGAAACTGCGCCGACTTGGTGAAAGCCCCGAGCATGACCAGAACGACGACCGCCGTATAGTGCGGGTGGTCGGCGAAACGCTCCTGGCCGGCCAGCATCTCCCGCAGGCTGAAAGTGCCGGCAGCCTGGCCCAGGACGACGAAGCCGGCCAGCATCGCCAGCGCGCCGGCGCCGGTTACGAGCAGTCCCTGCAGGGCGGAGCGTCTGGCGCCGGCGTCCTCGTGCGAGTAGCCGATGAGCAGGAACGAGGTGATCGTGGTGAGTTCCCAGAAGACGAACAGCGCGACGAGGTTGTCGGACAGCACCACGCCGAGCATCGCCAGCATGAAGCTGACGAGAAAGAGCGTGAACCGGCCGCGTTGCCGGTAGCCCTGCATGTACTCGCCGGCGAACAGGAAGATGAACGCGCCGATTCCCGTAATCAGCAAGGCGAACAACAGGCTCAAGCCGTCGACGACAAAGTCCAGGTGAATGCCCTGTTGCGGCAGCCACGCCGTCTCCCAGACGAGGATCTCCCCGCTGGAGACCGCCGGAATCATCGTGCAGAACCAGAGGAAGAGCACGACGGGCAGGGCGATGGCGAGACGCACGTATGGCGGGGTGGTCACGCTCGGTTCCTTTGTCACTCGATCAGGGCGCCGTCGCAGGCCATCAGGTCGCGGTGCATCCAGAAGGGCAGGCAGCCCTGGCCGAGCAGCCGGTCGTGGAAGCGCGGCAGCGAGAAACCGTCCGCCTCGGACTCCTCGACGTCGGCGCGCAGCTTCCGCAGCATCAGCTTGCCCAGCGAGTACAGCACGTAGCCGGGGTCGAAAGTGCCGCGCTCTGCCTCCTGCCGCGCGCTGGCCTCCTCGAGGTAGGCCTCCTCGCAGAAGAACCGGACGCCCTGCTCGACCGACAGATCCTCGGTGTGCAACCGAATGCCGACGATGGTGCGGGCCAGACGCACGAGCGCTTCCGCCAGTTGGCCGAGCCGCGTCTCGGGGTTGCCCCGCTCGAAGCCCTCGTCGAGGACCATCTGCTCGGCGTAGTGCGCCCAGCCCTCCACGAACGAGTTGGCCGCGAAGAACCCGGACTTCCGGGCGGGAGACGAGACGGCGCGCAAGTGCTCGAAGTGCAGGAAGTGGCCGGGAAAGACCTCGTGCGCGGCGATCGAGGAAAGCGTCGCGTAGCTCAGGTCGCGCAGGTGCTCCTGCTGCCGCGCCGCCGGCCACGACGGATCGACGTTGGTGATGTAGTAGTACGCCGGAAGGGCTGACGCTTCGAACGGCCCGGGGGTCCAGAGGCTGGCCGTCGTCCAGCGCTGGAAATCGGGCGTCGGTCGCACCTGCACGCCGTCGTGGTCGGGAAGGCTCACGATGCGCTTGCGGGTGAGGAACGTCTTGAGCGCCTCCACCTGCTCGCCCGCTTCGCGCACCAGCGCCTCCGGGGCCGGATGCCGGTCCTTCGTGCGGCGCCATGCCGTGTCCGGGTCCGGGTCGATCTCGGCCGCCACCCGCGCGAAGGCGTCCTGCGCGGCATGCAACTCGCGCTGCGCGATGTCGAGCAGGCGGTCGGCGGGCAGGTCGATCCCCTCTTCGAGCCGCAACTTCTGCTCGAATCGCGCCCTGCCGAGCCGGAACGAGGCGCGGCTCTTCGGGGCGACGGCGTCCCGCAGATGAGCGATGTGCTCGCGCAGGGCGTCGCCGGCCTCCATGGAGGTGTCCGCCAGCACCCCGAGCAGGTGCATGTCCTCCATGTCGCGAAACACCCGGGGCAGGTCCCGCTCGATGAACCCGAGCACGCCTTCGAACGACTCGATGCCGACGCGGACGAACAGGCCCGGCGCTTCGGTGACGTTCTGCCGCGCCGACTCCAGAAGCCGCGGCACCTGCCGCAGCTTCGAGCCGACGCGGCGCGCGCGCTCCGCCAGATCCGCGTAGGCGAACAGGGTCTGCCCGGCGAGGCTGGTGGCGAGGAGGTCGGCGTAGTACAGCGGGCTGCGCTGCCAGTCGCGAACCTCCTCGAGCGCGAACAGATGGCCGCGGATGCGGTCGCCGAGCATGCGCCGCTCGAGCGCCTCTACCGGCGTCAGCGCCGAAGGACTGATGCCGTCGAGGCGGCGGGCCCAGCCGCCGAGCTCCCGGATGCGGTTGTCGATCGCCGAACGGCTCAGATCTTCCAGCAGGTCGTCGTGGGTGTGGACGCCGTCGACGGCCGCCGCCGTCGGGTACATCTCGTACAGGTGGGCGAGATGTTCCTCGACGAAGTGCGAAAGAGGCTCCGAGACGTGGGCGGTCGTCGACTGGCGCATCGGAAGTGTCAAGCGGACGTTCAAGGGTGCGTCGTACCCCTTGATGGTACAATACTGCGTAGCCCGGTCGTCTCGTGCGGCGGCCTGCTGAGATCTCGTGCCTTCTGCGCTCACGCCTGGCACGCTCCACATCGTGTCGACGCCCATCGGCAATCTCGAAGATGTGACCTATCGCGCCATCCGCGTGCTCCGCGACGTCGACCTCATCGCGGCGGAGGACACCCGGCGGACGGCCCGGCTCCTGGAGCACTACGATGTCGCGACGCGGTGCATCAGCCTGCACGAGCACAACGAGACCCGCCGCACGGCGGGCCTGCTGGCGCGGCTGGCCGAGGGTCGGACGCTGGCGCTGGTGAGCGACGCGGGCACGCCGCTGATCTCCGATCCCGGCCGCAGACTCGTCCGGGCGGCGATCGGGGCCGGCTTCCGCGTGGAGGCGATTCCGGGGGCGAGCGCTGTGCTGGCGGCGCTGGTCGCCTCCGGTCTGGCCGCCGATTCCTTCACCTTCGCCGGGTTTCCACCTGCCAGGTCCAAAGAGAGAAAACACTGGTACGACGGACTGGCGCACGAGCCGCGGCCCGTCGTGTTCTTCGAGGCGCCGCACCGGATTCGGGCGTCGCTGGCGGATCTGGAGGCGGTCGGCGGCAATCGGACGGTGGCGGTCTGCCGCGAGATGACCAAGGCGCACGAGGAATTGGTCTTTGGACCTATACGGGAGGTCCTCGACCGCCTGCAGGAACCGCGCGGCGAGTTCACGGTGGTCCTGCCCCGTGCCGAAACGGCGGGCCGGTCACCGGAGATGCCCGCCGAAACGGAGCTGCTCAGAGAGTTCGGGCATTTGACAGAGGGCGGCCTTTCGCGCCGCGCGTCGATTCGCTCGCTGGCCGCCAAGTACGACGTGCCGAGCCGTCGGGTGTACCGGGCGCTGGAAGGCGCGCGAGAGGGACATTGACCGAACGGCACGTCCTGGTGCTCGCGGCCGGCAAGGGTACGCGCATGCGGTCGAGCCGCCCCAAGGTGCTGCACCGACTGGCCGGCTGCCCGCTGGTGGAGCACGTCCTGCGCGCGGCGGACCCGTTGGGGGCCGCAACGACGACGCTGGTCGTCGGCCATCGGGCGGAGGAGGTCGAGCGCGGGCTGGATGCGGTTCGCGGCGGACTCGGCTTCGTCCGCCAGGAGCCGCAGCTCGGCACGGCGCACGCGGTGCTGCAGGCCGAACCCGCGCTGGCCGGCCGCGTCGGGACGCTGGTCGTGCTGATGGGCGATGCGCCGCTGGTGTCGCCCGCGACCACCCGCGCGCTCGCGGAGACCCATGAACGCGCCGGGGCGGCCGCGACCGTCCTGACCGCGACCATCGAGCGGCCGTACGGCTACGGCCGCATCGTCCGCCGCGGAGGGCAGCTCGCCGAGGTCGTGGAGGAGGCGGACGCCACGCCCGAGCAACGCGCGCTGCGCGAGGTGAACAGCGGCATCTATGCCTTCGACCTGGCGCCGCTGTTCCCCGCGTTGCGGTCGGTGCCGGAGGCGGGGCCCCGGAACGAGCGGTATCTGCCGGGCATCCTGCGGCGGTATCGTGCGCAGGGACTGACGATAGAGACCGTGGTCGCGGCCGACCACGAGATCCGCGGCATCAACAGCCGCCACGAGCTGGCGGAAGCAGGCTCCCTGATGCGTCATCGAAAGAACGAGGAACTGATGGCGGCCGGCGTGACGGTCGTCGATCCCGCCACCGCCTACGTCGACGTGGACGTCGAGGTCGGGCCCGACACCGTGATCCATCCGGGCGTCATTCTCGAGGGACGTACGTCCATCGGCGCCCGCTGCGAGCTGCACGCGGGGGTGCGGATCGTGAACTCGGTCCTGGGCGACGACGTGACCGTCAACGACCACTCCGTCATCGTCGATGCGGAGGTCGCCGCCGGCGCCCGGGTGGGTCCCTTCGCGCACGTCCGTCCCGGTTCGCTCGTCGGCGAGCGGGCCAGGGTCGGCAACTTCGTCGAGCTCAAGAAGGCGGCGCTCGGGGCCGGGGCCAAGGCCGGCCACCTGAGCTACATCGGCGACGCCTCGGTCGGGGCCGGCGCGAACATCGGGGCCGGGACCATCACGTGCAACTTCGACGGCGCCGAGAAGCATCGCACGACCATCGGGGAGCAGGCCTTCGTCGGCAGCGGCACGCAACTGATCGCGCCCGTCACCGTGGAACGCGAGGCGTACGTGGCCGCGGGCTCGTGCATCACCGAGGACGTCCCGGCCGGCGCACTCGCGCTGGCCCGCGGCCGGCAGGTGAACAAGGAAGGGCGCGCCGCGGCGGTGCGCAAGAAGGACGCGGACTCGAGCCAGGATTGACGCCATGTGTGGAATCGTCGGCTACGTCGGGACCAAGCCGGTCGTGCCGGTGCTGCTCGGTGCGCTGCGGCGGCTCGAGTACCGCGGCTACGACTCGGCCGGCATCGCGCTGGTGGCGGGCGACCGCATCGAGGTCCGGCGCAGCGCGGGGAAGCTCGAGCGCCTGGAGCGGACCATCCGGACCGATCCGGTGGACGGCGACTACGGCGTCGGACACACGCGGTGGGCCACGCACGGGCGGCCGACCGAGGAGAACGCCCACCCCCATCGAGACTGCAGCGGCCAGCTCGTCGTGGTCCACAACGGGATCGTCGAGAACTACCTGGAGCTGAAGCGCGAGCTGCTGGCGGCCGGCCACCGCTTCCAGACGGAGACCGATACCGAGGTCATCGCGCACCTGGTGGAGCGCGAGCTGCGGCGCGACGGCATCGAGCACGCCGTCCGCCGCGCGCTGCGGAGGCTGCGCGGCCTGTTCGGGATGGTGCTGGTGCACGCCGACGATCCGCACAAGATCGTCGCGGTGCGCAACGGCCCGCCGATCGTGGTCGGCATCGGCGACGACGAGTTCCTGGTGGCGTCGGACATCCCCGCCATCCTGGATCACACCCGCGACGTGGTGTTCCTGGGCGACCGCGAGATGGCCGTGATCACGCACGGCGGCGTCGAGTTCACCGATTTCACCGGCCGCGCCGTGTCGAAGGCGACCCAGCGCATCCAGTGGGACCCGGTCATGGCCGAGAAGGCCGGGTACAAGCACTTCATGCTGAAGGAGATCTTCGAGCAGCCGTGGGCCCTGCAGGAGACGGTGCTCGGGCGGGTCTCCGAGGAGCGGGGGCGCGTGTTTCTCGGCGAGCTCGAGATCCCGGAGGCCGCATTGCGCGAGGTGGAGCAGGTGGTTCTGGTGGCCTGCGGCACGTCATGGCATGCGGCCCTGGTCGGCAAGTTCCTGCTCGAGCAGATCGCCCGCGTACGCGTCGAGGTCGACTACGGCTCGGAGTTCCGCTACCGCGACCCGATCGTCGGCGACCGGACGCTGGCGGTGGTGATCACGCAGTCCGGCGAGACCGCGGACACGCTCGCCGCGCTGCGCGAGGCGCAGGGGAAGAATGCCCGCAGCATCGCCGTCTGCAACGTCGTCGGGAGCATGGCCACGCGCGAGGCCGACGGCACCGTCTACACCCACGCGGGGCCCGAGATAGGCGTCGCGTCGACCAAGGCCTTCACGTCGCAGTTGCTCGCGCTGCACCTGCTCGCGTTGCACCTGGCGCACGCCCGCGGGACCCTGGAGGCGCCCGCGGCGCGGGGGCTCATCGAGTCGATTGCCCACGTGCCGGTGCTCGTCGAGCATGCGCTGAAGTCGGACGCGCTCATCCAGTCGGTCGCCAAGCGCTTCTACCGGAGCACGAACTTCCTGTATCTCGGGCGCGGCGTGAACTATCCCATCGCGCTCGAGGGGGCGCTCAAGCTGAAGGAGGTCTCCTACATCCACGCCGAGGGCTACCCGGCCGGCGAGATGAAGCACGGCCCCATCGCGCTCATCGACGAGCACATGCCGGTGGTGGTGCTCGTGCCGCAGGACGACGTGTTCGAGAAGATGCGCGGGAACCTGCAGGAGATCAAGGCGCGGGGCGGCTCGGTGATCGTCGTCACCGATGCGCCGCCGGAGGAGTTCGACGTGGTCCTCGAACGCGGGCGCGACTCGGTCATCCCGGTCCCGCCCACGCATCGGCTGCTGATGCCGATCCCCATGGTCGTGCCGCTGCAGCTCCTGGCCTACCACATCGCCGTGCTGCGGGGCTGCGACGTCGACCAGCCGCGCAACCTCGCGAAGAGCGTGACGGTTGAGTAGTCATACGGCGCCCGCGGCGCGGGCCGGCGGCGACGAGCTGCTGTCCGGACTGAATCCCGAGCAGCGCGAGGCGGTGCTGCACCGCGACGGGCCGCTGTTGATCCTGGCCGGCGCCGGGTCCGGCAAGACGCGGGTCATCTGCACCCGGCTCGCGGCCCTCATCGGCGGCGGTCACGCGCTTCCCGAGCAGATCCTGGCCGTCACCTTCACCAACAAGGCGGCCGAAGAGATGCGCGGCCGGGTCGAGCGGCTCCTCGGCGCGACGGCGCCGCGCCTGTGGGTCGCGACGTTCCACGCCTTTTGCGCACGCCTGCTGCGGCGGGAAGCACCGCACATCGGCCTGTCGCGCGACTTCGTCATCTACGACGGCGTCGATCAGCTCAACGTCGTGCGCCAGGCCATGAAGGATCTGGACCTCGACCCGAAGATCGTGCCGCCCAAGGCCCTGCTGTCGCGCATCAGCCAGGCGAAGAACCGCCTGGAGAGCGCGGAGGACGTGCGCCGCGCCGGACACGGCTTCGCCGACGAGCAGCTCGCGGCGGTCTACGAGCGCTACGCCCGGGCGCTGCGGGGCAGCCAGGCGCTCGACTTCGACGATCTGCTGCTGGAGTCGGTGCGGCTGTTCAAGGAGTCGGACGCGGTACGCACCCGGTATGCCGAGCGCTTCCACTACGTCATGGTGGACGAGTACCAGGACACGAACCGGCCGCAGTACCTGCTGGTCCGCTACCTGGCCGAGCGGCGCCGCAACCTCTGCGTGGTCGGCGACCCCGATCAGTCGATCTACAAGTGGCGCGGCGCGGACCTGCGCAACATTCTCGACTTCGAGAAGGACTTCCCCGAGACGACCGTCGTGCGGCTCGAGCGCAACTACCGGTCGACGCAGGTCATCCTGGACGCGGCGTCGGGGCTCATCGCCCACAACCGGCAGCGGCGGGAGAAGCGGCTCTACACGGAGAGCGGCGGCGGCGAGCCGATCGTCTTCCATCGCGCCAACGACGATCTCGATGAGGCCCACTTCATCCTCGGCCAGCTTCGCGGCGCCGGGGGAGACACCGGCCGGGCGGCGGTGCTCTTCCGCACCAACGCGCAGTCGCGGGTGATCGAGGAGGCGCTGGGCCGCGCGGGCATCCGCTACCGCGTGGTCGGCGGGGTCCGCTTCTACGAGCGGCGGGAGGTCAAGGACGCCCTCGCGTACCTGAAGCTGCTGCTGAACCCCGACGACGACATCAGCCTGCGCCGCGTCATCAACGTCCCGGCGCGCGGGGTCGGCGCGGGGGTGATGGCGGGGCTGGAAGGTGTCGAGCCCCCTCCCGCACCGGACGCACCGCTGTTCGACGGACCGCCCGGAGCGGCGCCCGAGGCGGGCTGGTCTCTCTGGAAGCGGCTGCTGCGCGCGACCGGCGAGCGGCTGCTCCCCACGCGGGCGCTGACCGCGCTCTCGAAGTTCCGGACGCTGCTGGAGTCGCTGCAGGCGACCGTCTCCACGCGGTCGGTCTCGGAGACGCTCTCCGCGGTCCTCACCGAGAGCGGCTACGTCGCGGCGCTGCGCAAGGACGGCAGCGAGGAAGCCGAGAGCCGGCTGTCGAACCTGATGGAGCTGGTGTCGGCGGCCCAGGACTACGAGCAGCGGGAGGAGGACCACAGCCTGGGCGGCTTCGTCGACGCGTACTCGCTGCAGTCGGAGGCGGACGAAGGAGAGGGGCCGGACGACGCGCATGTCCGGCTGATGACCCTGCACGCGGCCAAGGGGCTCGAGTTCCCGCTGGTCGTGCTGGCCGGGATGGAGGACGGGCTGTTCCCGCATTCGCGCACGCTGGACGACGAAGAGGGGCTGGAGGAGGAGCGGCGGCTCTGCTACGTCGGGATGACGCGGGCCGAGCGGCGGCTGGTGCTGACCGGCGCGGCCCGCCGGCGGCTGTTCGGCGAGTACCAGCCGACCGAGCCGTCACGCTTCCTGTTCGAGATCCCGCCCGAGCTGGTCCGGGTGGTCGAGCCGGTGCACAGCCCGCGGCCGCTGGACGCCGGGTACGGCTACGTCGAAACCCCCCGGCGGCCCTACGGCGGTGGCGGCGGTCGGGGCCGGCGCAAGCGGTACGAGCAGCCCGCCACCTTCTACGACGACGCGGACGAGGATCAGTCCGCGGGGGGCATCTCGCGCGGGGCGCGGGTACGGCACCCGAAGTTCGGGGTCGGAACGGTGGTGGGCGTCGAGCCGGCCGGCGGCGACCTGAAGGTCTCCATCCGGTTCACCGGCATCGGCGTGAAGAAGATCCTGGCGCGCTACGCGAAGCTGGAGCGGCTGTAGGCCGGGGCAGTCACTGCCGGTCTCGTTCGTCCTGGCGACCCCGCAGGTAGGCGACGTCCGCGGCTACCTTGGCGATATCCGCCGCCATCGTGGCGAGGGTCGAGCGCAAGTCGTCGGCTACGCGCGCGATGGCCGCGCGAAGCTCGGCATGCGCGGCTTCGTTGCGGGTTTCGTAGTGGGCCTGGATGCGCCAGACGCCGAGCAGGACCGCGGCCCCGGTCAGCACGACGGAGATGAGCTCGGGCGTCACGAATCCACTGTACGCCCGGCGGCGGCCGAGCGACAAGGCGGAATGCGCATACTTCGAGACCGCCCGAACATTGTCCCGCCGCCCCGTTCACAGCTAGAATAAGCGGTTGGCTCGATTCGGCGTCACGAAGACGCCGGCCATCCGGACCGACCGGGACGATGCCGCTCTACGAGTACGAGTGCAACGACTGCGGACACCGCTTCGAGCGGATCCAGAAGTTTTCCGATCCGCTGGTGTCGACCTGTCCCGTCTGCGACGGGGAGGTCCGCAAGCTGCTGTCGTCGCCGGCCATTCAGTTCAAGGGGACCGGGTGGTACGTCACCGACTACGCGAAGAAGCCGCGCGGCGACGCGCAGGACGGCGGCGAGAGGAAGGCGGCCGGCGACGCGCAGGACGGCGGCGAGAGGAAGGCGGCCGGCGACGCGAAGGGGACCAACGGCAAGGACACCAGCGCGGCCGCATCGAAGGACGCCTCGTCCTCGACTCCGAAGAAGGAGTCGACCGCGTCGACGACCAGGTCGACGTCGGGCTCGGCCGCCGCGCGGTAGCGCGCCCCGCGGTCGCGGCGCGCCCCGGGTCGGGAGCCCTCGCGGCGCGAACCTTCTGCGGTGCACGTTCCCAGGTCGCGTCTCGACTGGCGCCGGTTCGCCGGCACGGTCATGCTGGCGCGGTGCGAAGAGCTGCTGCCGGGTCGAGGTCAGGCGCCGGTCGCCGGCGCGCGCAAGCGGTCCAGCGCTTCCCGCAGAACCGCCGCCAGGGCCGGCTGTTTCGCCGCGAAGTGGATGGTAGCCTTCAGGAAGCCGCTCCGGTTCCCCGCGTCGAGCCGGGTCCCGTTCAGCGCGCAGGCGTAGATCGGCCGGCTCCGCAGCAGTTGGCGCAGGCCGTCGGTCAACTGGATCTCGCCGCCGGCGCCCCGCTCCGTTGCCGCCAGGGTGGGGAAGAGGTCGGGCGTCAGCACGTAGCGGCCGATGATGGCCAGATCGGACGGCGCGTCGGCCGCGGCCGGCTTCTCGACCAGGTCGGTCACGCGGTACACGCCGTCGCGGATCGGCACGGCGGCGATGATCCCGTAGCGGTGCACGGCTTCGTGCGGCACGCGCTCTACCAGCAGGACCGGTCCGCCGCATTCGGCGAAGACGTCGAGCATCCGGCGCAGGGCGGGCGGGTCGGCATCGATGACGTCGTCGGGCAGCAGGACCGCGAACGGCGCGTCCCCGACGGCGTCGCGGCCGCACAGCACCGCGTGGCCGAGGCCGAGCGGCTCCGGCTGGTGGACGGTGGCGACGTCGGCCAGCGCCGTCAGCGCGCGGACGGCGGTCAGCAGATCGGTCTTGCCGCTTGTGCCGAGCGCCGCCTCCAGCGCGGGGGCGGACGCGAAGTGCGAGGCGGTCAGCGTGTTGCCGGGGTTCGTCACCAGGACGACGCGCCGGATGCCGGACAGCACCGCTTCCTCGACGCCGTACTGGATGATCGGGCGGTCGACGAGGGTCAGCAACTCCTTGGGGATGGCCTTGGTGGCGGGCAGCATGCGCGTGCCGAGGCCGGCCGCCGGGACGAGGACGGTCCGGACGGCGGCGTTCGTCGGCATGCGATGGGGGATCGTATCATTCGTGGTCTGTCATGTTGGATCCAGCTCTGCTTCGTGAACACCTCGACGATGTCCGCGCGCGCCTCCAGACGCGCAGCGAGGACCACAACACCGACCTCGACCGGCTGGTGAAGGCGGACCACGAGCGCCGCGCCATCATCCCGGAGCTCGAGACGAACCGCCGCGCCCGCAAGCTCGTGGGGGAGCAGGTCGCCCGGGCCCGCAAGGCGGGGGAGGACGGCGACAAGCTGGCCGAGCTGATGCAGATCGGCCAGGAGCACGGGGCCGTCATCAAGGCGCTGGAGGCGCGGCTCGGGTCGGTCCAGGACGAGCGCGACGCCTTCGCGCGCACGCTGCCGAATCTGCCGCACGCCAGCGTACCGGTTGGCGATTCCGAGGCGGACAACGTCGAGATCCGCCGGCACGGCGAGCCGCCGCGCTTCGACTTCACGCCGCGGCCGCACTGGGAGCTGGGCCCGGCGCTGGGGATCCTCGACTTCGAGCGCGCGGTCCGGATGGCGGCGTCGCGTTTCGCGGTGCTCACCGGCACCGGGGCGCGGCTGGCGCGGGCGCTCATCAACTTCATGCTCGATCTGCACACCGGCCAGCACGGCTATACGGAGATCGAACCGCCGTTCCTGGCCAACGCCGCGGCGCTGACCGGCACCGGCAACCTGCCGAAGTTCGAGCACGACCTGTTCAAGGTGGCGGGCGACTGGGATCTGTACCTCATCCCGACGGCGGAGGTCCCGCTGTGCAACCTGCACCGGGAGGAGATCCTCGACGGCCGCCTGCTGCCGGCGCGCTACGTCGCCTACACGCCCTGCTTCCGGAGCGAGGCGGGATCGTACGGCAAGGACGTCCGCGGCCTGATCCGCCAGCACCAGTTCGACAAGGTGGAGCTGGTGGCCTACGCGACGCCGGAGACCTCCTGGGACGTGCACGAGGCGCTGACCCTGCACGCCGAGGAGGTGCTGAAGCGCCTCGGCCTGCCGTACCGCACGGTGCTGCTGTGCACCGGCGACATGGGGTTCGCGGCCTCGAAGACCTACGATCTGGAGGTGTGGCTGCCGGGGCACGACGCCTACCGGGAGATCTCGTCGTGCAGCAACACCGAGGCGTTCCAGGCGCGCCGCGCCGGCATCCGCTTCCGCCGCGACGGGAAGGGGAAGCCGGAGCACGTGCACACGCTGAACGGCTCGGGGGTGGCGGTCGGGCGCGCGCTGGTGGCGATTCTGGAGAACAATCAGCAGCGGGACGGGTCGGTGGTTATTCCCGAGGCGCTGCGCGGGTACATGGGCGGGCTCGAGGTGATCGAGCCGGTACAGTGAGGATTGTCTTGCGGAGGGATGGCCGAGCGGTCGAAGGCGGCGGTCTTGAAAACCGTTAGCGGGGAAACTCGCTCCGGGGTTCGAATCCCCGTCCCTCCGCCAGAGCGGCCCGTTCGGGCCGTTCTGGCGGAGAGACGGGGTTTCAGGCGCTCATCGGCTCCTTGCAGGAGCCGCTTCGGGCTCGAATCCCTGTTCCTTCTGCGATTCGCGAGCTTGAAGGTTGGCCGGCGGGTTGCGGAGGCGGCTTAGCGTTCTGCCTCCGCGGTCGCGATCCGCTGCTTCCGCCCGGGTTTCTCGTCTTGCTTCGCCCCTCACGCCGAAGATTCCTGAGGAATCGGCTGCGGCCGGAGGAATGTCAGCCTGGGGCCGACCTTCGGCAGGGCCAGCTTGCCCGCATCCTTGCAGCCGACACGTGCTCCGAACCCATCCAGCGGGATCGCTGTGCCCCAGGATTGCCCCTTCCCGAGAGCAAGTCGCCCGCAAAATATCCAGAGACGCCACTGATCATCGCTAGACGAAATGCCTCAACGCCCGGAGAGGGGCAAGGTCCAGCACGCGTTCGGTGAGGTGGAGACTGATCCACTGCGCCAAGAGAGCTCCTGACGGCACAAAAATGCCTGCTGCCGTTGGTTGCAGCGGCAGCAGGCTGCACCCGCGCCGATGCCGAGGCGGCGCAGTGCCCTTGCGCCCGCAACGCAGTGCTCGTGTAATGCTAATGGTTGTTGGGAGGCAATGAAATGGCAGAAGAACAGCAAGAAGCCGAGGCGCGACAGGGGCGCGGAGGCGAGAGGGAGAAGTCGACGATTTCTTTCCCGTACGGCGATCTTGAGAATGGCATCAAGATCGCTAGAGCGGTTCATCGGGTCGGGGGCACGTCGTGCCAGTGGGAGCAGCTCGGCGCAGAGCTGGGAATGGCGCCGAAGGGCGGTGGCTTCCGGATTTTGGTGGCGACCGCGAAGGTGTTTGGCCTCGTTTCCTACGGCGGGGCGACGGTCACCCTCACGGAGCTTGGCGCGAGGATCTGTGATGCCGTACAGGAACCGAGAGCTAGGGTGGACGCCTTCCTGACGGTGCCACTGTACCAGGAGCTGTTTGAGAAATTCAGGGCGGCAACTCTGCCCCCAGATGCGGCGTTGGAGAGCGAGATGGCAGCGCTTGGCGTTGTCAAAAAACAGACTCAAAAAGCCCGCCAAGCCTTTCAGCGATCTGCACAACAGGCCGGATTCTTCAAGTACGGCAGGGAGCGCATCGTCATGCCGTCGACAGGGAACTCGGTGGAGCCCGGGGGCACCGCGAATAGCCCTCGCAACGACGACGAGAGTTCCCGACGTGCAGACCGTGACGGCAACAGCAACGATTTCATTGGCGGGCTTGTGCGAAAACTGCCCGTGGAGGGAACCGAATGGTCTACTGCTGATCGGTCCACATGGCTGCAAGCCGCCAACGCGATCTTTGAGTTGTTGTACAAGAGGCCCGAGAACGAGGGCAAGCTGAGAATCGAGATTCAGGCCGGAGGCTCTGAGACTCCGACATAGACCAAACGAGAGGGGGGAGCACCTGACCGTGCTCCCCCCTCTGGCTGAACGGGGCTCCGGCCAGTGCTTGACTACGAGGCCGGGAGCCGCAACAGACCCATCACTAAATTCTGTTCGCGGTTTCTCCCTGAGTCAACCCCGGAAAAGGTGTAGCCCCCCTCTGATGGAGGTACAGCTCTATGGCTGAATCCGTCAAGAAGGAGACCGAAGATCGGGACGGCGTCGCATTCGTGGCGCGTATCACCCTGCGCGATGGACGGGTTGTCTGGGCCAGGGACTACGGGCTCCGCGGATTTCCGATTCGGCGTTCCCGGCGACGGTAAGGACCCTCGTCGTACCCATGTAGCGTGCGGCCCTGCCTGGGAGGAGGGGCCGCACGCCATTCTGTCAGTTGAGTTCCGGCAGGTGGCGAATCCTCAAGGCGCGCCAAGCTGCTCGAACGCCTCGAACGCCCGTGCCGTCATGCACCGCTTGAAGTCGTCGTTGTCCATGACTGCTTGAACAGCTCGGCGTCGTCCTTGACCATGCTGGTGACGATCTGGTCCAGCGGACTGCCGTGTTGCCGATAGTACGCGGTCCGGGCGTTGAGAACGCCGTCGTCGCATCACATGCCCCAGACGTCGATGACGACACCCCGACGTGACGTTTTCCGGTCGCGAAACACCTTCTCGTCCCAGCTCCGGCCCTCGGCGCGGTCGATGATCACCAGGTGCCCTTCCTGCGCCGCGCACCGGTCCATGTAGGCCGCCGTCTGCTCCAGGCCCTCCGCGATGGTCCGTTCCAGGCTGCCGTACAGCACCTTGCACTCGATCACGATCTTGTCGACGCGCGCGGCTTGCCCGCCGCCGGCGTGGAAAGGTCCATCGCGTGGATCGCGGCCCGCCGCGCGGGCGCCGCGCGGCCAGACGATCAGCAGGTCCGTGCGGCCCCGTCCCAGGCCGTACTCCCGCTCGATGCGACCGCCGCTGTTCACCACGCGCTGCAGGAACGCCTGCAGTAGCAACTGCGGCCACGCCTCCTGATACTGGAACCGTTTCGACCAGTGCTCCGAGTGCTCCCGGAAGAACGTCTGGAACGCCGCCAGCAGCGCGCGCACGTTCAGCCCGCCGTCGGCGTCGACGTACCACGCCGTTTCCTGGTCGAATTCCCCCTGCACCACCCAGGTCAACTCGCGCGGCACCACCTCGGCGTAGATCGGGTTCGCGATTCGGTACGGTAGATCCCGGGCCACCAGACCGAGATCCTGGGTGTACTCCAGGTCGCGGTCGGTGAAGGTCCGCGCCTCCGCCCCGCTCAGCAGCGGCTCGACCACCCGCCGCACCCGGTCCTCTCGCAGCTTGTCCGCCAACTGATCCAGGTGCGTCTCGCGGCGCAGAATCAGCCGCTCCTGCGCCGCCCGGAGGGCCTCCGCGTCGATGGGCCGCGACCGGTCCCGGCCCGCCTTGTCCCGGAAGCACGCGTCGTACGCCAGCGCGTTCACCAGCCACGGCTGCCCCAGGGTCTGTTCCCACACCAGCTCCAGGGCCCCGGCCGTGAACACCTGTCCCGTCTCGGCCGTGTGCCGCCCGAGCAGGGCCGGGACCTCGTCCCGCGAGAAGTCCCCCAGCCGCAAGGACTCCGCCTTGATGTTGAACGCGCTGCCCCCGGCGATGATCGCGTTCGCCGAGCCGGAATGGATCCGGTAGTCCCGCACGTCCCGCACGCCGCACAAGACCACGCTCTGCGGAAAGCTGCGCGGGCGCTGGTGGTACCCGGTCCGCAACTGCCGGAGCACGGCCAGCAACGAGTCGCCGATCAGCATGTCGATCTCGTCGATCAGCAGCACCAGCGGCCTGGCGTCGGTCTCGGCCCAGCGCGTCAACGCCTCCAGCAGCACGTCGTCCGGCGCGTATTGCGCCAGCAGATTGCGAAAGACGCCGTCCAGGAACTCGTCGCCCAGGGTCATCCGCGCCTGGGACGCCAGCCGGCCGAGCACCGTGTGCATGGCCCGTCCGATGTCCTCGCGGGCCGTCTGCGCGACCTCGACGTTGACGTACACGCACCGGTAGCCGTCTGCATTCAGCCGGTCCCGCAGCGCCAGCAGGGCCGAGGTCTTCCCCGTCTGGCGGGGTGCGTGCAGCACGAAGTACTTCTCGTCCCCGACCAGCGCGAGCACGTCGTCCAGATCGAGCCGGTCCAGCGGCGGAATGCAGTAATGCCGGTCGGGCTTCACGGGGCCGGTCGTGGTGAAGAAGCGCCTGTCGCGTCGCTCGGGCCGCGGGGCATCCATGTTCGCGGAACGTATCACGGGTTCACGGGCCACTTGCGTTTCGGAAGGCGTTTGAACGACAGCAGCGGTCACGGCGCACCGGCCTGCTCGCACGCCAGCTCGAACACCTTGGCCGTCATCCAGCGCTTGAAGTCGTCGTTGTCCATGAACTGCTTGAACAGCTCGGCGTCGTCCTTGACCATGCCGGTCACGATCCGGGCCAGCACCTTGTCGTGCTCGATGCGGGCGTTGGCGTCGTCGGAGTTCTCACGCGCGTTCCGGAAGGCGGCGTCGGCGGCGACCCTGGCGGGGATCGTCTTCGTGATGAGCTCGCCGACGCGGTCGCGGTCGTCCCAGGCGATGTCGCCGAACAGGTCGTTGAACGCCCGGAGGATGTTCGAGAGCCGGTCCAGCTCCGGCTCCGGCAGGTGGCCGCCGCCGCTGGCCGGCACGGGCTCTATCTCGGCGTCCTCGTCGGGCAGCATGATCTGCTGGACGGCGCGCTTCTCGACCCGGTAGCTGTCCATGTCGATGGCGTCGAGGATGCCCTTGGACAGGTCCTCCTCCGCGGGCGCCGGCAGCTTCGCGATCAGGAAGTTCAGGAAGATCGAGCGCTTCTCCCACTCGGCGTTCGTGTAGGGCAGGACGCACGACAGGAAGCCGTAGGTCCGCACGAACGCCTTGGCCTTGCCCTTGAAGTCCACCTGCGCGTCCTCGTCCAGCTCGTGCACGTAGCGCGCCACGCAGACGTCGAGGATCGGATCGAGCTCGTCGCGATCGGCGCCGCCGAGGTAGCGCTGGACGAGGTCGTCGATCTGCTCGGGGGAGTAGACCTGGGCGGCATCGAGATCCGCCTGCAGGTCGTGCAGCTTGTCGGGGTCGGTCTCGCCGGCCAGGATCGTCGCGCGGTAGAAGTCGGCGAAAGCGTCGCCGATGGTGTCGGCGTCGTTCAGGAAGTCGAGCACGAAGACGTCGTGCTTCTTCGGGTGCGCCCGGTTGAGGCGCGAGAGCGTCTGCACGGCCTTGATGCCGGACAGGGTCTTGTCGACGTACATCGTGTGCAGCAGCGGCTCGTCGTAGCCGGTCTGGAACTTGTCGGCGCAGACCAGGAAGCGGTACGGGTCCTCCCGGATCTTCTCGGCGATCAGGCCGGAAGGGAAGCCGTTCAGCGACGCCTCGGTCACCTTCCGGCCGCCGAACTCGGGCTCGCCGGAGAAGGCGGCGACGGCCCGGTACTGGCTCTTGCGTTGCTGCAGGTAGTCGCGGATGGCGTGGAAGTACTGGATCGCGCGCTCGATGCCGTTGGTGACCACCATGGCCCGCGCCTGGCCGCCGCTCTTGTTCCCGATGACCTGCTCGTGGAAGTGGTCGACCATGATCTCGGCCTTCAGGCGGATCGCGTGGTCGTGGCCCTCGACGAAGCGCCGCAGCTTCTTCTGCGCCTTCTTGACGTCGAACTCCGGGTCGTCCTCCACGATCTTGGCGAGCCGGTAGTAGCTGGCCACCGGCGTGTAGTGCGCGAGCACGTCCAGGATGAAGCCCTCCTGGATGGCCTGCTTCATCGTGTAGCTGTGGAAGGCGCGGTGCCGGACGGCGCCGTCCGGCTGCGGGTCCGGCGCGCCGAAGATCTCCAGCGTCTTGTTCTTCGGGGTGGCGGTGAACGCGAAGTAGCTGGCGTTGGGGAGCAGCTTGCGCGACGCCATCACGCGGTTGATCTGGTCCTCGTACGTCTCGTCCTCGCCTGCTTCGCCGGCCTCCCCCAGCGTGGCCGAGATGGACGCCGACGTGCGGCCGCCCTGGCTGGAGTGGGCCTCGTCGATGAGGATGGCGAAGCGCCGGGTACGCTGCTCGTTGCCGATCTCGTCGAGGATGAAGGGGAACTTCTGGACGGTCGAGATGATGATCTTCTTGCCCGCCTCGATGAACTTCCGCAGGTCGCCGGAATGCTCCGCGCGCCCCACGGTCGCGCCGACCTGCCGGACGACGGTGAAGCGGTTCTGCGCGAAGCGCTCCTGCGCCTGCGGGTTCCCGGCCGACGGCGTGCCGTAGAACAGATCCAGGTCGTGCGCGCCGTGCTTGATGCCGTGGCGCAGCACATCGATGGTGCCGCGCTTGGAGATCTCGCCCTGCAGCCGGGCCAGGAACTTGCGCCGGGTCGGGCCGTCCGCGCCCAGCGCGAGCGATTCGGCGGACTCCGGCTGCGTGGCGTGCAGGAAGCCGGCGAGCTGGAGCCGATCGACGCAGAACTCGCGGTCGTAGTCGTGGGAATTGCCGGCGCTCCAGCCGACCCCGCCGTAAGCAGGCCGCGCCTCCGCAACCTTGCCCTCCTTGGGCGGATCGCAGGGATGGCCGGCCAGCGCCGTGCAGATGAGGCGTTCGAGACCGCGCTCTGAGGTGTCGGTGGCCACCGCCAGTTCTTTCCCCTCCCCTCAGATCCTGACTTCCCTCAGTTCTCCTGAGCGAATCTCCTCCACCACCTTCCGAATCGCCTCGATTCTCTGCCGAATCCGCGGCCACCGGTTCGAGCGCAAGACCACAATCGCCAGCCGCCTAGCGTCTACATTCTGCTGGTACTGCATGTTCTGGTCGGTGGTGATCAGCAGGTCGTACTCGTCTCGTTCGGCGTGATCCAACAACTCTCCATTGCCGAGCTGCGACCATCCCTTCTCGGCCGCCGTATCGACCCTGTGTTCCGGCAAATGATCGCGAAGCGGCCTCGGCGTTCCGTGGTCAAACAGGATTCGCATGCTCGACTCTGGAGTCCAGATGCTTGACTTCGTGCTCCAGGACCGCCTTGACCTGCCATGCCTCCACCCCGGGAAACCAGTCCAGAAAGTCCTCTACGGTTGCGCCTTCCGCCAGGTTGGCAAACAGGCTCGATACGGGCACCCGGGTGTCCTTGAATACCCACGCGCCGCTGAGCCTTCCCGGTACGCTCTCCACGGCAGGACACGTCTGCCAATCCGCCATGTCGTCACCTCTCTGCTCCAAAGCTCCAGCGTATCATCGCCTCCCGACGTGGCGGCGATGAACTTCACGAAACCTCTCGAACCGGAAGGCGGCCATATACATGCTCGCCCCCCACCGAACGATGCGCGAATCGCAGGCAGGCCTGGATGTCCTCGGGTTCCAGTGCCGGGTACTCTCGCAGGATAGTCTCTGCCGGATCTCCCGCCGCCAGCATTCCGAGAACATGCTCCACGGCAATCCGCATGTCCCGGATGGTCGGCTTTCCACCGAAGACGTCCACTCGCGCGGTGATGCGATCGAGCGGTTCCGATTCGTCGCTCATGTCCTTTCCCCTGACGCGACCGGGGCGTTCCGACTCGCGTTGCCCGTGTCCGACCAGCCAGCTTCAACCCCCCAGCGCCGCTCTCAACACGTCGCGGATCGCACTTGTGGCTATCGTCGCCGCTCCTGGTCTCGAAACGGATTTGTCACGCGCAGGCCCGTAGTCCTGCCGGTCGCTCAAGTCCTCGGAGTACACGGCGTCGCAACCGCAGACGTGTGCGGCGGCGAGAATCGCCCCATCCCAATACGACAGCCGAAAGCGCTGACTGAGCGCGACGCCGGTGCGAAACACCGCGAGCGTGACGTCCTGCACCGGAACTCGCGAATGGACTCGACAAAACCGTAGCACCTGCGAAGGACTGAGTGGGTCCGCACGGCTGGCACGTGGGACCTGCGAGTAGAACTCCTGCAATACCTGGACCGACACGGCAAGGCCGCCCTCCCGCAGCAGGTACTGCGCCCTGCGCCGCTTCTCGGCGTCCTCGGCAGACGGACTCGCTGCGTAGATCAGGACTTTGTTGTCAACGAACCACATGCCGGTCGTGCAAGGCTTCCCGACCGAGATTGTCGGCCGCCCTGAATCCGCTGCGTTTCGCGCAGATGTCTTCGAAGACTTCGTCCAACAGCCGCGCGCGGCGTTCGCGTTCGGTCTCCGCGTCCCGCCTCCGCGCACCGCATCCGTCGGTACGATCCCGAACGAGACGTTCGAGGAAGCCCCGCACGCGGGCCGACACCGCGGTGTACGTGTCCTCGTCCACTGACATCGTGATGTTCCTCATCGACGCAGCCTCACAGCTTCAGCGTACCACAGCAGCCGCGCGGGACATCGACGCCGCCGGCCGTCATGCGGCTTCGCTCAACACAGCGGCGAACTCGTCCGGCCGCGACCAGCGTGACACGGTCGACAGCGGCTCGACCAGCCGGAAGTCCTCGTCCGCCCAGACATCCACGGTGTCGTCGAACAGGGAGACGAAGGTCAGAGCCTCCGGCCCCGCCGCGAGGTGATTCAAATCGTGCCAGCCGGCGAGCACTCGTTCGGCGACTCCGTGGGCCGCCGCGCGATTCCCCGTGCTCAACACCTGAACCAGAGAACTGCGCAAATCGGTCCGCACATGGAAATCGATCGTCCAGCCACGTCCAGACCTGCCGACCAACCTTTCGGCGCGGTCGAAACCAATCTCCCGCTCCGTCAGGAAGCTGGCTACCTCGTCCGTGATAGATTGAATCGCCTGCGTCCGGAAGGTAAACCACAGGTCGGATACCCGCAGCGCCGCTTGGGCAACCCGAGTGACGACAGGCGCCAACTCGTCTCCAGGCCGACATCTCGCCTGGAGCATCCCGCGGTAGAACTCGATGCCGTGCGTCACACAGGTGTCCCCTACGAGCCGCGTCTGCTTCGGGGACCGGCGCAGGGCTGCCGACTGCATTCGAAGCCAACCGGTGGTTTCAGCGAGATCACTGACGGTCACGGTGTCGTCGTCGACCACCTTGCAAAATATATCGATGTTGTCGCCGTCCGGATACAGAAATGGCGTGCGAATTCGCAGATGGCCGCCTTGCTCCGAGCACGTGAACAAGGCTCCCATACTCCGCTGTAGATCATGGCACATGCGGCGGGCGTCCATCACCATAACTCCCCCTGTGTTGCCAACGGTCGCCTCATTGTACCGTCGTGCCGAATGCGTGCCTCGGCGCAGAACTCCCTCCACACCGCCACCGGATCCGAAACGTGAGCGTTCACGTCATCCGGCACAGATGCTTCCTTATCACCATAACGCTCGGACCATCGATGCTTGTGCTTCTCGCCGACCTGCTCGCATGTGGGGTTGTGGTGATCCTTGCCCAAGTCAAGACCGTAGACACGGCCCGTCGTCTTCAGAATGAGAGCGTAAGTCAGCGTTTCAGCGGCCGGGTTGTACCGGCCTTTGAGCAGAAGCGGCCAACCGTTCGTCGACTCGACGTCGACCCGGAACTCCAACGCCGGCGAATGATCCTCGTCCTCCCTCCACGTGATGTCACCCCGGACGTGCTTCGACTCGTCTTCCAGGATGGACGCGAACTCGGCATCCGTGAGAGGCACTATCGGTCTCCTACCTGCTCGTCGGGGCCTTGCGCATGAGGCGTTCAGGACCGCTAGTGCTGCTCGTCACGCTCTGCCCCCTCCATGTACCGCGTTGAGGTGATCGGGTTCCGTTCCAGTGTCTGTGTCGCGCATGCCCTCCGACTCGTCGTCGGCAAGGAGTTCGACATTCGGCAGTCTGTCGGCTACCCCTCGAACATCGAGCTTGCCGGTGACGACATCGGCGACTAGGCGGACCTGGTACTCTTGCATCACGCTGATCTTTCGCTCTGTCGCGGAAATGGCATCTGCCAGACTGTTGGTGACAGTTTCTATCGCCCGAACCGTCTCTTTCTGCTCGGCCAATGGGAGGGACGGGAACAACGATCTGAAAAAGGTCTTTACGGTCGAGTCCAGGAACCGCAGATTTGCCGGCTTGGTCTCCCTTTGTGATGGTGTTAAGCAGATAGTAGCACCACTTCGGACTATTGCCCTGGAAGTCAGTAACGAAGAGAGATGTATTGTGAGGCCAGAAGTCCTGGTCAACATAAAAGACAGCGTCTGTGGAACCGTATCGCCCCATTACAACTCCTGGTCCGGCGGACTTTGATTCCAAGTGTGTATCAATGACACCACCGGAGGACACGACCGGGAACGGCCCTGGAACACGTCGGTCTGATGGCAAGTCATAGCCGCGTTGCAGTCGCGTCACCCACTTGAGACGCCTGGATGCCCAGTGCGTTGGCACCTGTTCCAGCCACTCCGCGCCGGTGTGCCTGTAGGACGGGTACGGTTGGCCGGCTCGGATGTCGATCCGGCCTGTGACGGCCTCGTAAATCATGGCCTGCTTCTGTTTTTCCAGCAGCGCGATCAGCTTCTGCTTGGCGCGGATGTAGCGCCGGATGCGCCGGTCGGCGTGGTCGAGGAAGCGGACGATCGCGGCTTGTTCGGCGGACGGTGGAACCGGCAACCACGTGGACTTGATTCCGTTGTGCGTGAGGCCGTACCTCGTCACCCCATTCGCCCGCACGTGAAACTGGCACGCAACCGCCGAACTCTGTACTGCCCGGAACAAGAAACCGCCGCTGACGCAGTCCGGTAGCGGTCGAAGCAGCGCCAGATGGTAACCACAAACCGTGTCAACTGTGGCTCCCTCGACAAGTGCTGGCACACCTATATCGTTCCACGCCTCCGAGTCCTTCGTGATGAGCACGTCACCAGGGCGTAGCCGGAATCTCTCGATCTCTTCCGATGTTGCCGTAGCAGCCATGAGCGGCATTCCAGTCTGGATGCGGTCAGCCTTGTAGACGTCCACGTAGTTGCAGAGCCGTATCGGGCATTCACCATCCCTTGAATGCTTGTCGACGTTGCTGACTCGCATCTCGGCAACCGTGCGAAGTCGCCGCACCTCCCAATGCGCCGGCACGGCTCCCAGCCACTCCGCGCCGGAGTCCTTGTACGCCCGATAGGGCTGGAGTTCGGCGGCCATCACATCAACTGAAGAGGGTGTCGCGGTACTGCCTGTTTGGGCAGACCGAGGAATGCCCCCACATCGGCGATAATCGCATCCAGTGTGCCGATTCGCACGACCCGATGCCCCGGAACGGTCACTTGGTGCTGGTCGCCTCCCGCCGTCAGCGTCACGGTCATGTGACTGCCCCGGCTCCGAGTCACGCGGTAGCCGTAGTGACGGGCGAGCCGCCGGGCGACCTCCGTGCCCGATGAGGTCGCGGGGCAGCTTCATACCGCGATGGCCTCCTCCCGAACGAGATGCAGGCGGGTCACGCGCGGCGCCCCGTCCTCATCGAAGTGGCAGAGCACGGCGTCCCTCGCCATCTCCTTCAGATCGTCCCAGTTCTCTCCCTGCGTGTAGATGCTGTATCCGAGTGCCCTGGCGTCGTACCCGCCTTCGACCGCTTCCGTGACCTCGAAGACGATCTCCGCGGGCCGCGCCCGCGACTCCGCCGATGGATTGTCAGTCACCGCCCACTCCTCGTTGCGCTCGTCTTCATCGCGTCGCGGCCGGCCGGTTCACCATGGCCCAGAATCTCCGCCAGCAGCCCCTCGGTCTCTTGCTCCAATGCCAGAATATCAGCCCGGATCTCCGCCAGCGTCCGCATCGGCTTCGGCTTGTAGAAGTACCGCGTGAAGCTGATCTCGTAGCCGGTCTTCACGCCGTCGGCCTGGTACCACGCGTCGGCGGCGTACGGCAGCACCTCGCGCCGCAGGAACGCCTCGATGCCGCCCTCCTCCTGCAGCGGGATCTGCTCGGTGTCGCGCAGGTCGGTGTCCGGCTCGTACTCCACCACCGTCTGCCGCCCGTCGAGCGTGGCCGCGAACAGCCCGCGTAGCGGATCGGCCTCCGTGCCCCGCTTGTGGATCTTGCGGATGATCGCCGGCGCCTCCTCGCTCCGCTTGCCGTTCTCCTTCAACTCCCTGATCTCGGCCGCGTTGTAGACGCGGTTCGGGTCGGCGCCCTCGACGCGCAGGGGACGCTCGACGGTCACCTTCCAGTAGCCGAAGGCGGTGTTGTCGAAGATCCTGCTCTGCTCGGTCTCTTCGAAGGCGAGGAACGTGTCGCAGATGCGGGCGATGTCCTCCTCGCCGAGCTCGCAGTTCTTCTTGCCCAGGTTCTTGCGGAGCGGGCGGTACCACTTCGTGGCGTCGATCAACTGCACCTTGCCGCGGCGGTGCTCGGGCTTGCGGTTGGTGAGCACCCAGACGTAGGTGGCGATGCCGGTGTTGTAGAACATGTTCAGCGGGAGGGCGACGATCGCCTCCAGCCAGTCGTTCTCGATGATCCAGCGGCGGATGTTGCTCTCGCCCTGCCCGGCGTCGCCGGTGAACAGCGAGCTGCCGTTGTGGACCTCGGCGATGCGGCTGCCGAGCGGCGTGTCCTGCTTCATCTTCGAGAGCTTGTTGGCGAGGAAGAGCATCTGGCCGTCGCTGGAGCGGGTGACCAGGGAGTACTCGGCATCGCCCGCGTGCTCGATGACGAAGCGCGGGTCGCGCATGTCCTTCTTGCCGCCCATGCGCTCCAGGTCGGTCTTCCAGCTCTTGCCGTAGGGCGGGTTCGAGAGCATGAAGTCGAACTCGCGCGACGGGAAGGCGTCGTTCGCCAGCGTGGAGTGCTCCGGTCCGCCGACGATGTGATCGCCGCCGTCGCCCTCGCCCTTCAGCAGCAGGTCGGCCTTGCAGATGGCGTAGGTCTCCGCGTTGATCTCCTGGCCGAACAGGTGCGTCGAGACGTCCTTGCCGTGCCCGGCCGCGAGCTGCCGCAGCGTCTCCTCGGCCACGGTCAGCATGCCGCTCCAGCACGTCCTGCTTGCTGTTCTCCAGCACCGCGTCCAGCCGGCGCAGGACCGTCATCGGCAGGATGACGTCGCGGTACTTGCCGCGGACGTAGAGGTCGCGGAGGACGTCGTCGGCAATGCCCCAGATGTAGTTCGCGATCCAGTTCAGGTCGGCGTTGCTGGTGGCCATCGGAATCCGTGCCGCTGGTGGTCGCGGATCGACGCCGCGGTCCGGCGTGTTGCGGATAGTACACGGTACACGGCTCGATCGGCGACCGGGTGGCGCCGCGCAGTGCCAGCGTGGTACTACTGAGAGGAGTGGTGCCGTGATCACGTACAAGACTGGCGACATCCTCGCGGAGGCGGCAGAGGCCCTGGTCAACACCGTCAACTGCGTCGGCGTGATGGGGCGCGGGGTCGCACTTCAGTTCAAGCGCGCGTTTCCCGAGAATTTCAAGGCGTACACTGCCCGGTGCAAGCGCGACGAGATGAGGCCTGGGCGCGTGTTCGTCTTCGAGACGGGTACGATGGTGCCCCCACGCTACATCATCAACTTCCCGACCAAGCGGCACTGGCGTGGCAAGAGCCGCCTTGAGGATATCGAATCCGGGCTGGAGTCGCTCGCGGGGGAGATCCGCGCGCGTGGAATCCGGTCGATCGCCATCCCGCCGCTCGGCAGTGGGCTGGGCGGATTGCCTTGGCCGCAGGTGCGTACGCGCATGGAGGCGGCTCTGAACGTACTCGACGATGTCAAGATCGTCGTCTTTGAGCCGGGCCGCGCACCGGCGGACGGTCGGATCAACCGATCACGCGACGTCCCGAAGATGACGGCGGGTCGCGCGGCGCTGGTGGGGCTGCTCGACCGCTACCTGCTCGGCCTGCTGGATCCGTTCGTCACGTTGCTGGAAGCGCACAAACTCATGTACTTCATGCAGGTCGCGGGCGAGCCGCTGAGGCTACGATTCACGAAGGGTCATTACGGACCGTACGCCGAAAACCTGCGGCACGTGCTTCACGCCGTCGAAGGTCATTTCGTGTCCGGCTACGCGGACGGCGGCGATGTCCCGGACAAGCGCCTGCAACTCGTGCCGGGGGCGCTGGAGGAGGCTCGCGCGTTTCTCGAGGGCAAGGCGGACACGCACGCGCGCTTCGCGAGGGTATCCGAGCTGGTGGACGGCTTCGAGTCGCCGTTCGGTCTGGAATTGCTGGCCACGGTTCACTGGATCGCCGCTGGGAAGGCGAAGATCCCGGATGTTGACGAAGTCACCGAGCACACCTACGAATGGAACGACAGGAAGAAGCAGTTTTCCCGGCGGCAGATCGAGCTCGCCTTCGGTGTGCTGTCGCAGAACGGCTGGCTCACTCCAGCCACCCATCCTCAGTCATCGTGAGGACAAGCCCAGGGGACGCACGATGGCGAGATCGCGGTTCGTCGGCACTCTCTCAACCGCCGCCCGGCAGCTTGCCCTGCGGAACGCCGCGCCGTACATTTCCACCATGATCCGCACCGCTGTCGCGTTCGCCGCCGTGGGGTTGCTGCTCGCCGGAAACCAGACCTCCGCCCAGGAAGTGCAGCGGTCCGCTTATCACGACTTTCGCATCGAGACCGTGGCCGACGGTCTCGACGTCCCCTGGTCCCTCGCGTGGCTGCCCGACTGCGACCTGCTGGTCACCGAACGCCCGGGACGCCTGCGCATCGTGCGCGACGGGACGTTGCTGCCCGACCCGGTGCCGGGTGTGCCCGAGGTGTTCGCCAGGGGACAGGGCGGATTGTTCGACGTGCTCCCGCACCCTGACTTCGCGACCAACCGGCTGTTGTATCTGAGCTACGCCCGGCCGAACGATGGCGGTTCCACGACGACAGTGGTCAGAGGCCGCTTCGAGAACGACCGGTTCACGGCCGTCGAGGACGTCTTCGAGTCGCAGTCGCAGGGGCGCGGTCACTACGGGGGGCGCCTCGCCTGGGACGGCGACGGCTACCTGTTCGTCTCGGTGGGCGATCGGATGGCGCGCACGTCGGGCGACCTGTCGGCGCACCCCGCGCAGGATCTGTCGAACCATCACGGGGTCACGGTTCGCCTGCACGACGACGGCCGCGTTCCCGACGGCAATCCGTTCGCCGGGCAGGACGGTGCCCTGCCCGCGATCTGGAGCTACGGGCACCGGAACCCGCAGGGGCTGCTCGTGCACCCGGAGACCGGCGATCTGTGGGCCAACGAACATGGACCGCAAGGCGGCGACGAGCTCAACCTGATACGGCCCGGCCGGAACTACGGCTGGCCGGTGGTGGGCTACGGCGTCAACTACGGCAGCGGGACTGCGATCCACGCCGGAACGCGCGGCGAGGGCATGGAATCGCCGGCGCACTTCTGGGTCCCCTCCATCGCCACTTCCGGCCTGATGGTCTACACGGGCGACCGGTTCCCGCTCTGGAGGGGCAGCTTCTTCGTGGGCGGGATGGCCGGCCGGCAGCTCGCGCGCCTCACCCCGAGCGTCGACCGGCCGGGGCGCATCGAGCAGGAAGAGACGTTGGCCCACGGCATCGGCAGGGTGCGGGACGTCCGGCAGGGACCGGACGGCTACATCTATCTGGCGGTCGAGCAGCGCGGCCGGCCGGGTCGGGTAGTGCGGCTCGAACCGGTAGCGCGCCGCTAGCCGACCGCGAGCGACGCGTTCCGGACGTCGGTGACCAGCATGTGCGCCGGGGCGTGGGTGATCGCGATGGGCGGGCGCGCGGCGCGCAACGCCACCTGCGGGGTCACGCCGCAGGCCCAGAAGACCGGCAGCTCGCCGGCTGCGATGACGGGATCGTCGCCCTGCCACGCACGCTCGACGTTCTCGATCCCGATGCGTTCCGGCATGCCGAGGTGCACCGGCGCACCGTGCACCCGCGGGTACCGGCTCGTGATCTGCACCGCCTTGATGGCGTCCGCCGGCGTGAAGGGCCGCATCGACACCACGAGTCGACCGTGGAACCGGCCGGCCGGCGCGCACTCGATGTCGGTCAGGTACATCGGGCATACGCTGCCGTCGTTCCAGTGCCGGAGGGAGAGACCGGCATCGACCAGGGCCTCCTCGAAC
This sequence comes from Vicinamibacterales bacterium, assembly GCA_965204175.1. GTDB lineage: Bacteria > Acidobacteriota > Vicinamibacteria > Vicinamibacterales > UBA8438 > WTFV01. The sequence goes on along the minus strand of OZ241978.1, from coordinate 5,765,572 downwards.
GAGTACGAACAGCCGAGCGCGAACGCCACGAAGTCGTCCTGCCAGAGATCGCCGATGCTCGCGACGTCGCCGTCGGGCTCGCCGTCGCGGAATACCCGATAGCGCGGGACGTCGGTGCGCAGGTCCAGGTCTTCGCCCAGCTCCTGAAGGTGCGGGCTGCCCGGCTCGGACATCGCGAGCAACGGACAAGGCTTGGGGTTTCGCTGGCAGAAACGGGCGAACTCGTCCGCGTAGGCCGCCGGCAGCACGGCGATGTTGGCCTGGACGCAGCCCCTGGCGAGCCCGCCCGTGTGGCCGCGATAGCGACCGCCGCGGATTCGGCGCCGGACCTCGACCGGGTCCGAGGTGTTCCAGTCGAGGCCGAGTCCGTGGGTGGGCTCGATGGTGGGAACCGCGGTCGTGTTCATGGCAGCCGGCTGACCGCATGGAGCAGCACGTTGGTGTCAGACCGACGTGTCGAGTTCCGCCGCACGGATGCGCGCCCGGCGGTGCGTCTCGTCGTCGACGGATACCGTGATGTTCCTCCTCGGGTTACAGCCTCACCGTCTCAGCGTATCACCGCCGACGGAGTGCTGTCGGGGAGTCGCCCGGCGAGCGCGCGACTCGGTAGACAATGGTACGCATGACGGTAACCGTTCGCCCGCTCCGGGACGACGAGATGCGCCTGTATCTCGAGATTCACGAACGGGCCATCCGGGGGCTCGCCGCGAGTCACTACTCGCAGGATGACATCGAGGCTTGGGTCGTGCCGGCGACCGACGAGAATCTGCGCCGCCTGACGCGCAATGCCGACCGCGAAATCCGCTTCGTCGCCGAGCTGGACGACAACCCCGTCGGGATCGGAGCGCTCGTGCTGGAGGAATCGGAACTCCGGGCGGTCTATGTGTCCCCGGAGGGTGCTCGACAGGGCTGCGGTTCCGCGCTGGTGCGCGTGATCGAGCGGACGGCCAGAGATCACAAAGTGGCTCGCCTCACGCTCCACGCCTCTCTCAACGCGGAGCCGTTCTACGTTGCGCTCGGTTACCAGGTTCTGGATAGAACGGACGTGGTGCTCCCGAACGACCATTCCATGGCGGTGGTGCGGATGGGGAAGAACTTGTAGGTGGCCTCACAAGCGCGGCAAACACAATCTCGCGGAGTTCCGGCGCGTGCCGGGCCTGTCCGCCGAGACGCGGGTGACCGCGGAGCGTACCGCCCGCAGCGACACGGGCGGGCGCTGCCTCGAGAGCAAGGGAGCTACGGGATGACGAGCCCCTCGAACTGGATGCGTATCTCCGGCCGCACCCGCAGCAGGCCGAGCAGGACGACGGGCGGCTCCACGCCGTACTCCGTCATGTCGAGTCCGACCTCTCCCGCGATCGTGACGCCCGCGCCGGACGGCGCCAGCGAGATCGGGAAGCTCACCGGCTTCGTGACGCCCTGGATCGTGAGCGCACCGTTGGCTTCGGCGCCCCCGCCGGAAGCCTCGTAGCCGTCGAGCTGGAACGTGATCTCGGCGAACTCGGCCGGCTTCATCGCGTCCATGAGGTGCTCGGTCATCGTCTCGTCGGGGCACTCGAAGTCGGCCACCGGGACGGTGAGCGTCGCAGACTGCACCCCGGCGGCGAAGCCGGGCGCCGGCGCGGACGACCCGGGCGTCACCTGCGCCGTTCCGCTCACCGAGCAGGTCCAGCCCCTGACCGTCGACGTGCCGGAGACGGTGAAGTCGACGTTGGACTGCTGCGCCGCCGCCGGGGACCCGGCCGGCAGCGCGAGACCGACGGCCACGGCGGTCACGAACCGGACGAAGAAACGTATGCGAGAGGCGGCGTGCATCCTCGAGATCCTCCGCGTTCCAGGTCACGGCGAAACCCGTCTTGGCGGACTTCGCCCTGACCGGCCAACTGAGCGGGGCGGCGCCCCGACTGACTACAACCCGAAGCCGAACCGGTTGTCGCGCATCATGATGGGGTTCTTCCCCTCCATGACGAAGCGGGGCGTGATCTGATCGGTCGAGGTCGTCCGGGTCTGCCGCATGGCGATCCGGAGCTCCGCGAGGATCAGGTCGATGACCTTCCCGACGCCGTCCTCTCCGAAGGCGCCCAGGCCCCACACGTAGGGGCGGCCGATGCCGACCGCGTCGGCGCCGAGCGCCAGCGCCTTGAAGATGTCGGTGCCGCGGCGGACGCCGCTGTCGATGAACACCGGCACCCGTCCCCGGACCGCGTTGACGACCTCGGGCAGCGAGTCGATCGACGACCACATGCTGTTCACCGCCCGGCCGCCGTGGTTGGACACGAAGATGCCGTCCGCGCCGTGCTCGATCGCCTGCTCGGCGCCCTCGGCCGTCATGATGCCCTTCAGGATGAGCTTCATGTCGCTGGCGTCCTTCAGGCGCTTGATGTAGTCCCACGTGTAGGGATAGCGCGGCCCCTCCGGCCCCTCCAGCCCGGCCCGCATCGGCCGCACGTAGTCGGGGTGGTGCTGGTGGCAGCTCTGGCAGAGCACCGACGAGTAGCCCTCTCCGGCCAGCGTGCGCCGCTGCAGCTCGCGGTTGCTCCCGCCCAGCAGGTCGATGGTCCACACCAGGGCGGGGCAGCCCGCGCCGGCGACGCGGTCGATGACCCGCTTGTTCACGTTCCAGTCGGGGGTCGTGTAGATCTGGAACCAGTGCGGCTCGCCGCGCGCCTCGGCGATGTCGGCGTACGACTGCGAGCTCTGGTGCGACTGCATCTGCAGGATGTCCCGCGGGCGGGCCGCCCGGGCCGCGCCGCTCTCGCCCTGCGTGTGATAAGCCTCGAGGCTCGCCACCGGACACAGGAACAGGGGCGACGCCCAGCGGCGCCCGTAGAGCTCGACCGAGGTGTCGATCTCCGTCATCGCCTCGCCGCCGAGCCGCCGGGGACGCAGCATCAGGCGCTGGAATCCCTCCCGGTTTGCCCTGCGCGTCTCGTAGTCGTCGACCCCCATGTGGAGGTAGTCCCAGTGCTGGGCCAGGTTGGTGGCGTGCGCCGCGCGCTCGAAGTCCCAGACGTTGATCGCATCGTCCGGGGACTCGACGGCCTGTCCCGTCAACTGGTCTTCCTGGGCGTTCTGGGGAGGCAGCACGGGGTCCTGACCGGCGCTGAAGCGAGGCTGGACCAGCGACGGGAGCATGTCGGCTCCGCACGCGCGGCAGCGCGGCGCCGCGGTTCCGGCGGTTGCGCCGCGCTCCGCCTCGTGCGCCAGCGCCTGCTGCCAGTTGGCCGGCAGGCCCGACGAGGCTAGGCCCAGCAACGGGCTGGCCGCCAGAAACTTGAAGAACTCCCGCCGACTCGCTCCGCGTTCCGGCAAGCTCTCTTGTGGTCTTCGTCCAGTCATCCTCGGCTCTCCTCGCGGGCCCCGCGATGCGCGCGTGGGATCGGCGCGCCGTCGCTGCCGGGCCGTCGGCCCGAAAAGTGTAGCCGAAAGGCCGCCGAATGCAACCTTCGCGCGCTTCACCTATAGACGCCCATCGCTGCGAAGCCTCGCCTCGACTTCTTCCATGATGGTTGGCACCGTCTTCTCGCTCGGACCGCTGTCGAGGCCTTCCTGAACAGCGGCCCTGAGCGCCTCGAACTCCGCGCGCCGCTCGTGGTCGCGGCGGATGAGATCCCGGATGTACTCGCTGTCGTTGGTGAAATGGCCAGCCGCGATCTGCGCCTTGATCCACTGATCCTGCAGGTCCGTCAGCGTGATGGTCTTGCGAACCGTTCCCATCGTGTCCCCCATGCGAGTGCGACGACTATACATATCTATTGGTGCGCGCAGGAGCGGCGCCCGCTGTCTGAAGTCGCCAGCGAAGGCGCGATTGCCGCAGGCGTGCCGCGGTCCGCTCGGCATCGCCAGCCAGAGGCGCTGGACCTGCTCCCGACCCCCCGTGCGTCAGGACGGGCGGTCCAGAGGGTGCCGGTTGGGGACCAGGCCACGGTCGACGCCGAGCACCCGCACCAACGCACCTTCAGCGGTATTCCTTCAGATGACCCGCAATGGCGCGCATCTGATCCGCCGCGGCGTCGATCACGCGCCCTCGTTCGACACCGGTCTTCAGGCGGATCGGAATGTTCGGATTGCCCGCTTCGTCCACGCGCGCGCCGTCGAACGTCGCCTGAACCTCCCGCGCCCGACCCTCGACGCCAGGGCACGAGCACCAGAGAGGCGTGATTCCATGGTTTGCCCAGGATGAGAAGCCGACGCGCAGGTGCAGGTCGAACCGCTCGTGCACGCGCAGATAACGCCCGAAACCGGTGGCGCGCATGCCCTTGGTGTCCCAGCAGTCGTCCTTGACCAGTCTCTTCGTGATCGCGTCGATCAGGCCGCAGTAGCCGAGCAGGCGGGCCGCCGCGCTGGAATTGGTGGGTTCGTCCGCACGCAACGGCGGGAACGCCTCGTCGGATCCGGTGAAGGGGACGCGCGGCGGTTGGTCCGCCGCAGCTTCGGCTGCGTCCCGGCGCCTCGTCTCGGTGAGCCTGCGAAGCTGAACGATGTCCTGTTCCAAGGCGTGACTCGCCGCTGCCGCAGTCTGCTGCAGTGCCTCGAGTACGCGGCGCCAACTCGTAAGCACCAACCTGCGAGCGCAATTCTGGTCGATGCGAGCCACCCGGATGCTGAGGAGATCGTGTCTACTGGTGGACTCCTGCGACAGACGGAAGTCCGCGCGCTCGCACCGCGATTTCAACTCACTCCACAGTTCCCTGTCCTTGATCCGGTCTTCCGGCGCGATGAACGCCAGCACGGACGTGTCCCGTTCCGGAAGGGCCTTGAGATAATCGACCGGCTGGTAGGCGGTTAGCCAGGCCCGGAACTTGTTCTCGACGAAGATCCTCGGGTCTCCGGTGCCCGCATCGTGGATCGCGAGGTCCGGGCGCACGCCGTCCCCATAGTTCCATTCGCTGCCGATCCGCCCGATGTCGAACGGCTCGGATCCCACCAGACCGATGAACCGTTCCGCGACCTTCTCGGAGGCATCGAGAAGGTAGTGAAGTGCTCGCGTGGCCGCGGGCTCGGCCTGCGTGATCTCCGGAATGATGTGCGCCAGGATGCTTCGGCTCATGACTCGCCCTCCTCGCTTCGCCGGCAGCGTCACCGCCGTTCGGTGATGCACGTTTCCCGGAGGATGGCCGCGATGCGGCGCATCTGTTCCACAGCGTTCTCTTTCACGTCGTCCTCGGCGACCCCGGTCTTCAGCCGGATCGGGATGTACAGGGAATCTTCGTATGCGCGCACGTCCTCGATGCGGCTCATGATTCGCTGCCAGTGCTTCTCGATGCTGCAGGTAGCCGAGCTCTTCAGGACCCACCACAGCGGCGTTATCCCTGAATCGCGCCATGGTCGCAACTCCAACCCGAAACGCAGATCGAGCGTGTCGTCCAAGTGCATCACCCGGCCGGCGCCGCGGCCGGTTCGATACGAGGCCGAACGGTAGCTTCGGCTACCGACACTTGCGAGGCGGCGTTCGACGAGCCGGTCGGTGATCTTGTTCGCCAGTCGCTCGTAGCCCCTGATGCGGCGCGCCAGCCCCGAGTTCCCGACCTCGTCCTCCGCCAGGGGCGGAAAGGCCTCCTGGTCGATCCGGTCCGTCAGGCCGCGAAGCTGCAGGACGTCCTGCTCGACGTCGGGGTCGTCCGCCGTCCGCTGCAGCGTGTCGAGAACGGACGTCCAGCTCGTGACCGCCAGCACGTGGTGACCGACCCGCCCCCACGTGGCGTCTCGACGGACACGCGATGCACCCTGTCCTTATCCCGGATCGTCAGGTCGGGCTCGGCGTCGGCCTTCTGGGACACATCCGTGTCTACGGTGCCGAACTCGAACGCCGGGACGCCGCTACGGCCGAGCAGGTAGACGAACGCCTCGGCCATGCCCGGCGAACGGTAGGGATCGAGGAGGTAGGCCAGCGCCCTCGTCGCAGCCTCTTCGCGGCGCCATTCAGGTACAAGAAGTCCCAGCAGACTCATGACGGCAATGCCTCTCTATACGCTCCCGCCAGCCCGTGTCGCCGGCGCGGATGACGAAGTCGCGGCGGTCCCGATAGAGCAACGCGCGGTTCAGGACCGTGTCGTGGGCGTCGAGGTCGATCTCGGCGCACTCCTCCATGATCCAGTACTTGTAGTCGCCCAGAAAGAGGTACTTGCGCCGCTGCTGGAAGAACCTGCACTCGACACCCTCGCCGCGGCCGATGCGCTCGCAGAAGGCCGCGAACAACTCCCTCTGTCTATCCTTGTTGACGACCACGTACTCGTGGGGCCACGTGTCGCGGTACGTAACGGCTTCGCACTAGGGCGCGTCGGCGATCAATTGGATGATGTCACGTTCGTGCAGGCCATTCGTCAGCGCGCTCACAGTTCGGCCTCCCCGGCGTGCTCGTCGTCTTGTCGCCCATGGCACCGCGTCCAGCCGGGGCAGCCGTAGTTCCCTGACCCGTCCGCCGCCGGCGGATCTCGCGTCGCAGCTCTCGATCAGGGTACGGTGCTTCCGCGACAGATCGTGTCAGCGCCCGACCTGGGAGGCCGCTATGATCTCTGGATGAGCGCGCAACCCGAAGCTTGGCTCCGCGGCCCCGTGGCAGGTTTCGAGCCGTTACTGATGCCGGCGGTACACTCCCTGCTCCAGGCGCGCGAGGACATCGAAGGCCTGGTCGCATCCGTGCAGCCCGACCACGTGTGGCAGCGTCCGGGGGGCGCAGCGTCGATCGGCTTTCACGTGCGCCATCTGGGAGGCGCGCTCGATCGCCTGTTGACCTATGCGCGGGGCGAGATGCTGTCCGACGCCCAGAAGGCCGCCGCGCGGGCCGAAGGCGAGCCCGGCCGTCCCGCCCAGTCGCTGGGCGAGGTCGCGGAGGGCGCGTACGCGTTGATCGAGCGCGCGCTGGACCAGTTGCGGTCTACCTCGCGCGAGGAGCTGCTGTTACCGAAGAAAGTAGGTCGGGCCGGTCTGCCCAGCACGACCCTGGGCCTGATCTTCCACGCCGCCGAGCACTGCACTCGCCACGCGGGGCAGGCGATCTCGACGGCAAGAATCCTGAGTGGCGCCAGCGAATGAGCCGGCGCCACCCCTGCCCCGGAGACGTCGCCTTGCGCCTCTGCTTTCCGCCCAACCAACCCTCGCGCTGGCAGTCTGCGCCCTACTACGGCTGATCCGTCGTCAGCGAGGCGGGAAGGGTCTCCTCGAGCGTCAGCGTGTTGACGCCGTCGACGATCTTGGCGAACGCGCGGGCGACCGCCTCCATGCCCGCTCCCGACACCAGCTCCGGCACGTCGAGGTCGGTGTGCTTGTGCTCCGGGGACCGGATCAACTGGACCGACGGCGCAAGGTCGTCGATCTGGCCCATCTCGCCGGTGGCCCGGGGGTCCATTCGGCCCACGAGGCTGACCCCGAACGTGCGGTAGGCGTCGAGCACGATGTCCATCACGCGGTCGCTGCCGTGCACCCACCAGCGCCGCGGCGATACGGTCGTCGTCCGGCGCAGCTCGTTGCCGAACTGTACGAACTGCGTCGGCGCGATGTGCTCGCAATTGAGCATCAACGCGACCCGCTCGAGCGTCTCGGGGTTGTCGCGCATGAAGGCGGCGCTCGGCGACCCGACGTGGTGGCCGGCCGTGGCGATGAAGGTGATGTCGCGCCGCCGCTCCGACTGCGGCACCTGCGCGAAGTGCTCCGCCAGCGCCATCATCACGGCCATCCCCGAAGCGTTGTCGAGCGCGGCGTCGAAGTATCCGTCCATGTGCGACATCACGTAGATGCGCTCGTCCGTCGTGCCCGGCAGGGTGCCGAAGACGCTCGGGCTGGAGAGGTTGCCGCGCATCTCCACGTCGAGGCTCGCGTCGATCGTCACGCGCGCGCCGGTCCCGATCAGGTCGCGCAGCCGCTTCCCGTCGTCCCAGCCCATGAAGAAGCCGGGCACGGCAACCGGCGTACGGATCGTGGTCGTCGTGCCGTCGGGGTTGGTGCGCGTCGTCCGGGTGCCGCCCAGGCTCTGCCACACCGCCATGTTCCCGGCGTAGCCCCAGATGCCGATGATCATGGCCGCGCCGTTTTCCTCCGCGCGGATGGTCGCTCCCTCCCAGGTGGCGGAGTTCCCCATCTGGCCCGGGGCCAGGATCGTCTGCAGGACGACCGCTTTGCCCCGCACGTCGCGGCCCAGGAAGTCCGCCTCCGAGCCGGTGCCGACCCAGACCGCCTCGAGCTCGGTCCCCTCGGGAATCGGGGTCGATCCGTTGGCTGGGAGGAGCGAGCCGAAGGTCAGCCGCCGGTCGCCGCCTGTGGCGGTGAACTCCCAGTCGACCGGCGTCCACTGCGGCGGGAGGTCGAAGTACTGGCGCCGGATGTTCTCCATCCCCAGCTCGTCGAAGATCGCCTCCGACCAGTCGGCCGTCATCGCCTCGTAGGGGCTGCCCGCCATCCGTCCCCACTGCCGGTCGCCGGCGTCGCGGCTCAGCCGGGAGAACGCCACGACCTCGTTCATGAGCTCCTTGAGGCGCGCGCCGCGAATCGATTCGTACTTGCGGTCCTCCGCGTCGAGAGGACGGCTGAGGTAGTCGTACGCCGCCTCGATCACCTCGCCGGTGTCATCCACAAGCGGCTGGGGCTGCTGGGCCTGCGCCGGGAGGACCACCAGGACGAGAGCGACGGCCGGGAGCAGCCAACTTGTCCGCCGGATGAAGTCAGCGTGCATCGGGACCCCCTTCGGTTAACCGCGAGACCTGCATTCTAGGCCGATTCTGCAGCGAGATCTCAGGAGCCTGCGCGTGCCGGGTCTTCTTCGTCGATACCTGGACGGTGAGGTGGAACGGACCGGATGACGAGATCCAGCCCCCGGTCACCGGTCGGCGGATGCGTCGATTCCGCGGCCGGTAATCAGATACGTCGCGAAGGTGCCCAGCCAGTGACCTCCCTCGTAGGTGGCGCCGGTGACCGAGGCGAGCCCCGACGTTCTGTGGACGGCCGCCGCGGCGATGAGGGCAGGCCGCCGATCGTCCTCCTCGGGCAACCCGGCGGCGATCCCGTCCAGCATCCAGGCGCGGCTCAGGTTCAGTCCGTCCAGGTGCACGAGCTTGCCGTCGGTCGGGTCGGTCACCACCGCCGGTTCGAGCCAGTCGGCGCGGCCGTCGTCCGGAATGCCCGGCAGGAACGTGCGCAACCAGTCGGCGAAGACGGCGGGGGAGGTCACGCGGCGCAGGAGATCGGCCTCCGCCAGACACGGCGAGAGGAAGTCCTGCCCCGACGGCTCGTAGCGCAGCGGGCAGTCGTAGTCCTGCGCGTAGTAGTCGGCGACTCGGGCCTCGATCAACTCGACCATGGCGCTGTCGTCGGCGACCCGCGCCCAATCGAGGATGAGCCCGAACGCGAAGGCGGTCTGCGAGTGCTCGCCGCTGCGGATCGGATGCGTCAGCTTCGGCAGCCAGTCCCGAATCCGGCTCGCCGCCAGCGCCTCGATCGGCGCCAGCGCCTGCTGCCGGCGGCGCGCGTCGGGATCGTCCCACTCGCGCAGCTCGGCGGCGAGCTGCAGCAGCCACGCGAGCCCGTAGGGCCGTTCGAAACTGGTGCGGCCGGGCGCCTGCAGGTACTCCGCCTCGCCCTGCAGGTTGGCGGCCGTGAGGCTCCGCGCCAGGGCCGCCCTGGACGCTGCTGCCGTCTCCGCGTCCGGATGGAGTCGCGCCAGCCGCGCGAGCAGCCAGTGGCCGTGCACCGACGAATGCCAGTCGTAGCACCCGTAGAACGCCGGGGTCAGCTCGCGGGGCGGGCGGGCGTCCGCATCGCCGTCGAGAACGTGCGCGATCTTGTTCGGGTACTCGCGGTGCACGCAGTCGAGGGCGAGCCGGGCGAAACGCGCGACGAGCGCGCCGTCCGCCTGGGACGCCGCTGCCGGCGCGGCCCCGGCGAGCAACCAGAGAAAGAGGAAACCGCCGGCCGCGCGAACGTGCAATGTCGCCAACCTGACCATGTTCTACCCTTCACGTGCGCCGGGCGCGCGGGATCGGCGGCTCCAACCCGTCAGCTCGTGCAGCCCGTCGCGTTCACGCCCTGCCCGGAGGCCGGACTCGTTGTCCCTCAGATCGTGAGTCTATCTCCCGCCCCGCCTGATGGTGTCATCCTGTACGGTATCATCGGACCTGAATTCGGACCGTTTTCGAGGTGCCCGATGCCGACCGCAGTCGTCAGTTTGAGCGAATTCAAGGCCAGGGCGGCGCAGATGCTCGCCGAGATGAAGGCTGCCGAGAAGGAGATTGTCCTCACCCAACGCGGGGCCGCGAGCGCGGTGGTGCAGGACTTCGAAGCACACCAGCGCCTGCAGAACGCGCTGCTCATGCTGAAGCTCATGGTGCAGGGAGAGGTTGACGTCCAGCAAGGGCGGACGACTTCCCAGAACAGGGTGTTCGCGGAACTCAAGGCTCGCCTGGCCACATCCGCGGATGGCTGATTTCCAGGTCCTGTGGACGCGGGCCGCCAGACACGACCTCGATCGAATCGTTACGTTCATTGCCGAAGACAACCCGGCCCAAGCCCTTGCGGTGCTGGAGCAGGTCGAGCATCGTTGTCGGGCACTCTCCGAGTTGCCGGAACGTGGCCGCATCGTTCCGGAGCTGAGAGCCGTGGATGTTCTCGTCTACCAGGAGCTCGTCGAGGGACCGTGGCGCATTGTCTATCGGTACGATGCGGATCGGGTCTACGTGACGGCGGTCCTGGACGCCCGCCGCGACCTGTCCAGCCTGCTGCTGGAACGGCTGGTCCGTTGAACCAACGGGCGAAGGCGTTGCGAGCCGCCACCAGCAGCAAATATGGCCGACGGTTGTTGTCAACTTGGCGAGCTTGCCCGGCCGCGCACCGCGCCGTACAGTGCGCACGTGGGCTCCCGGTCGAAGGCGTCTGTAGCCGAGGCGTTTCGGACGACGCTCGATCTGTTCGAGACCGGGTTGGCGATGAAGCGCCAGAATCTCCGGCGCGGCTACCCCCATGACAGCGACGAGGAAATCGAGCAGCGGCTTCAGCGATGGCTCCTCGACCGCCCGGGGGCGGAGCACGGTGATTGCCCGGGACGGCGAGTGGATCTGTCCGACCTGATCGCGTGACCTCGCTCGAAGCGATGTCGTGGCGGACATGAACAGTCTGCTGCGTACTTGATCCGGCAGCTCGTTTCAGGGAGGACGAGATGAGACGCATGCTTTGCCTGACGACGCTGACCGTGGTCGGCGTCCTGGTGGCCGTCGTCGCCAACGAGGCGCGGCAGGAACGCTTTCGCATCCGCACGCTGGAGCTCGCGGACAACCTCTACGTGCTGACGTCCGATCCGGCCGAGCAGGGCATGCGCACCGGCGGCAACACCGCGGTGCTCGTGACCCGGTCGGGCGTGGCGCTGGTCGACACGAAGATCCGCGGCTACGGCGAGGACATCCTGGCCCGGGTGCGGGAGATCACCGACAAGCCGGTGACGACCATCATCAACACGCACACGCACTGGGACCACAGCGGCGCCAACACGGAGTTCCCCGACACGGTCGACTTCGTCGTGCACGAGAACACCGCCGCGCACATGGCCAGCTCGGACTGCGACGACGGCGCCGGATTCCAGGGCGGCTCCATCAAGAACTGCGAGGCGTTCACCGGCGACAACAGCCGCTACCTGCCCAGGATCACCTTCGAGAACCGGACGTCGCTGTTCAGCGGGCCGGATCAGATCGACCTCTACTACTTCGGGCGGGGCCACACCGACGGCGATACCTGGGTCGTGTTCCGCGAGGCCCGTGCCATGCACACCGGCGACATGATGGCGCGCAAGGGGCTGCCGTTCATCGACGCCGACAACACCAACGGCAGCGCGACCGAGTTCGCCTCGACGCTGCAGAACGCGGTCGACACCATCGAGAACGTCGACACCATCATCCCGGGACACGCCGACGACCCGCTGGCCTGGGACGACCTCGTCGACTACGCCGCGTTCTATGGCGATCTGCTGACCCGCGCACAGGAGGGGGCCGCGGCCGGGCGGAGCGTAGCCGAGACCGTGGCAGGCTACTCGGTGCCGGACGAGTACAGCGACTTCCAGGCCCCGGCGAACCGGGTGGAGCAGATCGTCGGGCTCATCTACGAGGGACGCTGACGGCGGCGGAGCGGGGCGGTTCAGCGGTGAGGCGGTGCCGAATGGCGCGGGAGCGCCCGGCGACCGTCGAGCGAACGTGCCGGGAGGATGCCGTGTCAGGATGCCATCCAGGAGTGGAGGAGATGAACGGAACACCGGAAAGGGTTCGCGGCCGGCCGCGTCGGTCAATCCATGCGAATCTCCGGCGGCAGGGCAGGCGTCTCCTTCCAGGCTCCGTGGTCGCGGTGCTGGGCGCCGTCGTCATGCTTCTGCCCGCGGTTGCGCGGGAAGCGTCGGCGCAGGCGCCGCCGGAGGCCGGCACCGTGGTGGAGTGGCCGTTCGTGGGCAGCGACGCCGGCAACACCCGCTACTCGGCCGCGGACACCCTGACGATCGAACGCCCCGCCGCCCCAGTTGGCGACGCCGCACGTCGCCGACCCAGCCGTTCCCGGCCCGGCCGGGCGGTCTGGTGTTCGTCGGAGGCGGGGAGGATGCTCTCTACGCTTTCGACAAGCGGACGGGACGCGAGGTCTGGTCGGCTCCGCTGCCGGAGCGCTCGACCGCCACGCCGATGACCTACCGCACCGAGAATGGCCGTCAGTTCGTGCTCATCGCCACCGGGTCGGGGGCCAGCCAGGAGCTCGTGGCGTTTGCGACACCGTAACAGGCAACCCGGAACGGCCGGGCGCCTTCCGGACATCGCGGGAGCGCCGGGACGGGCACACGCGGCGGCGTCCGTATGACGGTCCGGCCCGGCAAGCCATGCCCGCTCGGCGCGACCTGGGATGGGGCCGGCGTCAACTTCGCGATCTTCTCGGAGCATGCCGAGAGGGTGGAGCTGTGCCTCTTCGAGGGCCCGGACGCGACGCGGGAGACGGCGCGCATCCCGCTGCCGGAGCGGGCCGATTGCGTGTGGCACGGCTACCTGCCCGACACCCGGCCGGGGCAGTTGTATGGCTACCGGGTGAGCGGGCCGTACGACCCGGACACGGGTCACCGCTTCAACCCGGCGAAGGTGGTGCTGGATCCCTACGCGAAGGGGATCGGCCGCACCTTGCGCTGGGACGACGCGGTGCACGGTTGTCCCGTGGGCCACCCCGAGAGCGATCGGACGGCAGACCCGCGGGACAGCGCGCCCTTCGCGCCGCTGGCCGCGGTGCTCGATTCCGCCTTCGAATGGGGCGACGACGAGCACCCGCGGACTCCCTGGCACGAGACGGCCGTCTACGAGGTCCACGTCAAGGGCTTCACGGCACGCCATCCTGATATCCCCGAACGGCTGCGGGGAACCTACCTGGGTCTGGCCTCGGACGCGGCGGTCCGCCACTTCCAGGAGCTCGGGGTGACGGCCATCGAGCTGCTGCCGGTCCACCAGGCGGCCAGCGAGCGGCGCCTGGTCCGGGCCGGCCTGACGAACTACTGGGGCTACAACTCGCTGGGCTACTTCGCTCCCGACGTGCGGCACGCCACGTCGCCGGAGCGGGCGGTGGAAGAGTTCAAGACCATGATACGGCGCCTGCACGCGGCCGGCCTCGAGGTAATCCTGGACGTCGTCTACAACCACACCGCGGAAGGCGGCCGCGAGGGGCCGACGCTGTCGCTGCGCGGCATCGACAACCGGTCCTACTACCGTCTTCGACCGGACGCCCTCGCCGAGTATGTCGACTTCACCGGTTGCGGCAACACGCTCGATGCCGCGCATCCGCGCGTGCTGCAGTTGATCATGGACAGCCTGCGCTACTGGGTGCGGGAGATGCACGTCGACGGGTTCCGGTTCGATCTCGCCTGCGCGCTGGCGCGCGGGGGAAGCGGGGCCTGCGAGTTCGACCGCGATAGCGCCTTCCTCCATACGATCCACCAGGACCCGGTGCTCGCGCAGGTGAAGTTGATTGCCGAGCCCTGGGACCTCGGACCCGGCGGCTACCAGGCCGGCAACTTCCCGCCTCCCTGGACGGAGTGGAACGATCGCTACCGGGACACCGTGCGCCGCTTCTGGCGCGGCGACGCGGGGCAGGTCGCCGATCTCGCCACGCGACTGGCGGGAAGCAGCGACCTCTACGATCTCGGCGGGCGTCGGCCGTGTGCCGGCGTCAACTTCGTCACCGCGCACGACGGCTTCACGCTCGACGACCTGGTGCGCTACGAGAGGAAACGCAACACGGCGAATCAGGAAGCGAACCGCGACGGGTCCGACGACAACCTGAGTTGGAACTGCGGGATCGAGGGGGCTTCTTCCGATCCCGAGATCCTGGGGCTGCGGGGCCGCCAGAAGCGGAACTTCCTCGCGACGCTGCTTCTCTCACAGGGCGTGCCGATGCTCTGCGGCGGCGACGAGCTGGGCCGTACGCAACGCGGCAACAACAACGCCTACTGCCAGGACAACGAGACGAGCTGGCTCGACTGGGACCTCTCGCCGGCGGACAAGGAACTGCTGGCCTTCGTGCGGCGGCTGATCCGCTTCCGCCGCGACCATCCGGTGCTGCGCCGGCGGCGTTTCCTGCACGGAACCTCCACGCGGAGCGGCGGGACCGGGGACGTGGCCTGGTTCGGGCCGACCGGCCGCGAGATGACCGACGAGGCGTGGAACCGGATGTCGACCAGGTGCCTGGGGATGCGCCTGGCCGGAGACGCGATGGACGAGACGGACGTACGCGGGAGACGCCTCGTGGACGACACGTTGCTGATCCTCTTCAACGCGAACGACCGGGAGGCGCCGTTCACGCTGCCCGGCATCGGCATCGGCAACGACCGGGGTGCGGCATGGACGCGCGTGCTGGACACGGTGGAAGCGTCGGCGGGCGCAACCCCGGACACCGCCCGGCCGCGAACGAGCGCCACCGGGACCCGCGTCGGGGACGTGCATGCGCTGCCCGCCCGATCGCTGGTCGTGTTTCTCGCGTCCCGTGCGCGGGGCGTGCCTAGTCACTCGCCGCGCGTCACCACCGACCACAGGTAGAGCAACATGCCGGCGCACACGAGTCCCGCGCCGGGACCGAGGAACAGGAAGAACGAGACCGGATGGTTCCAGAACAGCGTGGCGAGCTCGACCCCCAGCCCCGCCGCGATCAATCCCCCGGATACCTGCAGGCGGCCGGCCAGTCCGCCCCGCAGCCCGAGCGGCAGCCGCCACGACGCGCCGACGGTCATCGAGCAGCGCCTGTTCCGGCATGGCGTTCATGCTGGCCCACGCCAGGGCGTGCTTGCCGCCCTCGAACTGCTCTGCCTGGATCGGATGGCAAGCCGCGCACGTTTCCAGCGTCGGGGTCCGGACGAGAGCCACGTCCTCCACCGTGCCGTGCCCGTCGCCGTGACACAGGGCGCAGTCGACCCCCCTCGTGCTGTGCCGGCTCAGCTCCCAGTCCGTGACGACGTTCGGCGTGGCGTCGCGATGACAATCGACGCAGGTGGAAACCTCGGGCCGGGCGTCCCGGCCGCCGCACGCGGCCAGGGTCAACACGACCGTCGCGAGGCACTAGGCCGGAACAGAGCAGCGACTACGGTATGGGAAAAGCGCCATCGACGATAGGGAAAGCAAGTTTCGCGCCATTGGGCGGGAGCCTGCCGATCCGTTCACCGGTCGTGAATTCGGCCGGGTGTGTCTGCTGCCGTTGCGCGCCGGGATCCTGTCGCCGGAACCTCGACGGGCTCGACGGCGGCCGGTCGGGAGGGCGTCGTGCGGAATCGTCCGCTGGCGCGCGCGGAATATACCGCGCGCGACGATTGTCGGGCTAGGCCTGCCCGTGCCCCGGATGTCCGGGGCTGAACTGCAATCAGCAGAGGTCATCCGAATTCGTCCCGCAGCTCGAAGGCGAAGGCCATGGCAACCAGTTGCGTGTAGCCGTGCCACAGCAACTGCGCCCCGGGGGGGTCGCGGGAGCGTCCGAGCCACCCGCCGAGGCGCGCGGTCAGACCGACCGCGTCGCCGAGGCGCGTCGGCGGCGGCAGCTTGCGTGAGCGGGCGAAGGTGGCGAGCACGCGCAACTCGCCATCGGAAAACAGCAGGTCGGCCGGCAGGTCGGGCACCTCGCGGCCGAGCTGGACCATCAACTGGATGCGCCACCCGATGACCATCTTGATGGCCATGGCGCGTTCGAGCCGCTCGGCCGTGTGGTGTTGCAACTCCTCGACCTTGCAGCCGGACTTGAGCACCCGGAAGAATTCTTCGATGCGCCAGCGCCGGGCGTACCATTGCAGGATGCGCGTGGCGTCGTCGGCGCTGCTCACACGCAACGTGGTCAGCAGGAACCACTCCAGCGGCTCGGCCGCGGGCGGCGGCTGTTCCTCGCGCACGTGGACGACCCACAGGGAGAGCGGCTCGTTGCCGCGGCGGGGCAGTTCCACCTGCTGGTAGCGCAGCGTCACGTCGGCGACCCGCTCCTCGCGGCGGTCCTTGCGAGCCTGTTTGCTGGCCTTCACGCGCGCGCTCAGCCGCGCCACCTCGACCTTTGCGGCGCCTCGGGCCGGCGCGTTGCGCACGGTATCGAACAGACGGTGCGAGAGCGTCTGCCCGTCGGCCGTCTTTTCCTTGCCCAGGACGCGGTCGGCCTTGGCGCGGACCAGCAGGTCGACCTGCGGAGCAGCCGTGCGGTGCTCGACGAACAGGTCGAGGAAATCGGCCTCGCGGTCCATCACGCACACCACGCAGGTCTCGGACAGTTGCTCGGCCGCCTGCGCACAGTCGCGCAACCCCTCGATCCAACGGAACGACTTGCGCTCCTCGCGCGGCTTCGCCTTGCCGTTCTCCTTTGGGTCGGCGGGCGCGTCGAACGCCGCCCGCAGCACGCCCAGGGCCACCCCGTCGGGATTGACCGCCAGCGTCGTGTGCAACTCCAGCCCGCGCGCCACCGCCCCGGTCTGGTTCGAGCCGATGGCCCCCAGTCCCTGCGTCTGGCCGCGCCGGGTGAAATTCAACCGGGTGCCGTCCTGGATGCACAGCACCAGCTCGTGCGCCTGCATCCGGCGCAGCGTCCGCTCGCGATGCGGCGCCAGGATGTTGCCGACCGTCACCGCGCTGTCGGCGGGCTGGTCGATCAGCCGGTAGTGGCCCTTGACCAGGGCGCGCGCGCCGTGGGCGGCGCCGGTGATGGCGCGCATCGGAGACTCTGCCATCTGCTGCGCGCTCTGCACCAGACGCGCGCTCAGACGCGCGTCGCCCAACCGCGCCCCGCCGAATTCGTGCTCCGCCCAGACCGCGGCGTCGAGACCGGCGCCAACCGCCAGCGGTTCCACGACCGGTGCAGGCGCCGCGAGGCGGGTGCGCCACCCAGGCTCCAAGGCATACAGATACACCGCCTTGCGCGTTTCCGGCGCCGCGTTGCTGCGGTCCCCGCGACCGCGGCCGCAGGTCTCACCCACCCGAACCCAGTTCGCCGCGCGCACGCTCGCCCCCGTCTGTGCAGCCTCGTCGACGAACGTTTCCAGCAGCCAGGGGCGATAGCCATACAGACCCTCGCAGTCGTCGCCGACCACCCGGACCACCCGCCCCAACACGTGCGAGGCCAGGTTGCGGCACCCGATGCCGGGGCGCACCAGCAGCCGGCACAGGCCCAACACCCGGTGCAAGTGCGCGCGACGGCCCGCATCGTCCCACCCCACCCAGGCGTCGCGCGACCGCAGCCGCCGCGCAGATGCCGCAAACCCCACGCCGCCCAGCCAGCCATGCGCCGAACCCACCAGATACCGCAGTTGCGGACCCACGAACGGACCGGCCCCCCGCGGGTGCTCGTAGGCCATCAGCGTGTTCCAGACCCGACGCTGCTCGGCGGTCTCCACCAGCTCCAAGGTCAGACCCACAACCTCGCCGACCGTGTCCGGCACGTCCACTGCCGGCGCCATCGGGTGCGGGAGCACCCGCGCACGACCCCCACTACCGCGAGCACCTTGACCGGCAGGCAGCGAGACCTGGCCTGCCGCACGCAGGTCGGTCAACGCCCGGTAGCAGCTCGCCCGCTGCCACCGGCCCCGCCCGTCCCGGAAATCGAACGCTTCACAGACGCGGTCGGCGACCTGACCGAGGCTGCCGGCGCCCTGCGAGACCGCCTCGTCCAGCACGTCGCGCAGGTGGGCGAGGTGGTCTCGTAGAATACGTGAAACCTGATTCTGAATCTCCATGCCGGCCACCGTAGCGAAGTGGCCTCATGAAGTCCAGCAAAAAGTTATGGGGCACGGGCAGGGCTAGGCTCGATACGTGGCTGACGGTGAACGGCCGACACTGCATCGGCTGGCGCGGCTCCATGGCCTGCAGGCGACGTACCGCGACGGGTGCGGCAGATGGCGCCGTGCCCCGCCGGATGCCGTCCGCGCCATCCTGCGCGCCCTGGGCGCGCCGCTCGACGCCGCCGGTCCCGCTGATCTGCGGGCCGCGACGACCGCGCGGCGCCGTGCGGTGTGGTCCCGGCCGGTGGCGCCGGTGGTGGTCGCCTGGGGCGGTCGGCGCGCCGATTTCCTGCTGCGCTTGCCGGAGATCGCCAGTCGAGGCCTGGCCCGCTGTCGCCTGCGGCTCGAGGACGGCCGCACGCGTTCCTGGACGGTCGGCGCCGATGACGTGCCTGCGGTGGACTCCGCGACGGCGGACAGGACGCGCTACATCGCCCGGCGCGTACCGCTCCCAGCCGGGCTGTCCGACGGTTACCACGACCTGCACGTCGAGATTGGAAGTCGCACGTGGCGCTCCCTGGTGGTCGCCGCGCCGGTGCGGGCGTACGACGACGGCGAACGATCTTGGGGCGCCTTCCTGCCGCTTCACGCACTGCACTCGACCGGCAGTTGGGGCGTTGGCGACTTCACCGATCTCGACCGCCTGGCCCGGTGGGTCGGCTCTCGCGGCGGGCGGACGGTCGGCATGCTGCCGCTGCTGGCCGTCTTTCTGGGCGCGTGTCCGTTCGAGCCGAGCCCGTATCTGCCGGTGAGCCGGACGTTCTGGAACGAGATCCACGTCGACCCCCGCCGGCTGCCGGAGTTCGAGCACTGCGAGCCGGCGAGACGACTGGCGGCGTCCAGGGCGTTTCGACGCCGTGTCGCGGCGCTGCGGGGGGAACCCCTGGTCGACTACCGCGAGGCGATGGACCTGCGGCGGCGCGTCCTCGAGCTGTTGGCCCGCGCGCTCGACGAACGTCCGGGTCCACGCGGGGAGGCGTTCCGGACCTGGGTGCGGCAGCATCCCGTCGCGCAGGAGTACGCGGCCTTCCGCGCGATCGGCGAGCGGTTGGCGCGGCCCTGGCCGGCGTGGCCGGCGGCGATGCGGCCCGAGCAGATTTGCGTGGAGGCGGCCGATCGGGACGCCATCCGCTACCACCTCTACGCGCAGTGGGCGGCGGCCCGGCAGGTCGCGCAGCTTGCGAAGGATGCCGGGGCGCGCGGCGTCGGCCTCTATCTCGACGTGCCGGTCGGTGTGCATCCCGACGGGTTCGACGTCTGGCGGCATCCGGCGCTCTTCGCCCGCGGCCCATCGCTCGGCGCCCCGCCCGACCCGCTCTTCGCCGGCGGCCAGGACTGGAGCGCCCCGCCGCCGCACCCGGAAGCGGCCCGGCAGGACCGCTACGCGTACTTCCGGGCGAGTCTCGGGCACCAGATGGCGCATGCTACGGCGGTGCGGCTCGATCACGTGATGGGTCTGCACCGGCTGTTCTGGATTCCGCGCGGGGGCACCGCCGCGGACGGGGCCTACGTCCGCTATCCCGCCGACGAGCTCTACGCCATCGTCTGCCTGGAATCGCACCGGCATCGGACGCGGGTGGTGGGAGAGAACCTCGGCACCGTCCCGCGCTACGTGAACACCGCGCTGTCGCGGCACGGACTGGCCCGGCTCCACGTCGCGCAGTTCGGCATCGCGCCGGGTGCAACCGACCCGCTCCTCCGCGTTCCCCGGCGGGCGTTCGCCTGCGTGAACACGCACGATACGCCGACCTTCGCGGGCTTTCTCGCGGGTCGAGACATCGACGAACGGGAGGAGCGCGGCGTCCAGGACGCCGCTCGGGCCGGGGAGGAGCGTCACGGCCGCCGGCAGGAGGTGGCGGCGCTGCGCCGCGCGCTGGAGAACGGCCCCGGCGACCCGCGCGCCCGGGCGCGCCGGACCCCGTCCGGCAGCGAGTCGCCGGGGGATGCAGACGCTTCCACGGCGGAAGCGGGGGCGCCCGATCCGGCGGCGGACGCGCATCTGCTGCGGGCCTGCCTCTACCGGCTCGCACAAAGCGCCGCGAGCGTCGTCATCGTCAACCTCGAGGACCTGTGGCTGGAGCCCGAGCCCGAGAACGTCCCGGGTACCGGACCGCGGGAGCGCCCCAACTGGCGGCGCCGGGCGCGCTACGGACTGGAGGCATTCAGGAAGCTGCCCGGCGTGACGGCGGCGCTGAACCGCCTGTCGCGCCGCGCCGCCGGGCCGGCCTGAGCGGGCCGCGGGCTCACTGCCGCAGCATGTCGCTCGACAGGCCCCCGGCGGCCGGCAGGTAGCAGAGCCGTACGTAGTCCATCACCATCCGGTCCGCGTTGAACCGCCAGCCGAGGGTATGGATGGCGCGCTTCATCCGTGCCGTCCAGGCGCGCGGCACGCCGTCCGGATCGCGGTCGTAGTAGAGCGGGACGACTTCCTCGGCGAGGACCCGCAGCAGCTCGTCGGCGTCGCGGCGGTCGTGCGCCTCGGGGGACGCGTGGGCCTCGCCCATGCCGATCGCGAACCCGTTGGCGCCGTCGTAGGCCTCCGCCCACCAGCCGTCGAGGACCGACAGGTTGAGGCCGCCGTTCAGCAGGACCTTCTGCCCGCTGGTGCCGGACGCCTCCTGCGGCCGGCGCGGATTGTTGAGCCAGACGTCGACGCCCTGGACGAGCTGCCGGCCGAGGCTGATGTCGTAGTCCTCCAGGAAGACCAGCTTGCCGATGAAGCGGGCGTCGCGGCTCAACTCGTGGATCCGGCGCAGGACGCCCTTGGCGGGATCGTCGCGCGGATGCCCCTTGCCCGCGATCACGAACTGGATGGGGTGCTGCGGATCGTTGACCAGGCTCGCCAGCCGGTCCGGATCCTGCAGGAACAGGGAGGCCCGCTTGTAGGTCGCGACACGGCGGGCGAAGCCGATGGTCAGCGCGTCCTGGCTCAGCGCGTGGGACAACTGCTCGAGGACCACCGCCGGTTCCCCCCGGCGCGCCGCCTCGCGCAGGACGCGCCGCCGGACGGAATCGAGGAGCCGGATCTTGAGCGCTACGTGAGTCTCCCAGAGGGCCCCGTCGCTGACGTTCTCGATGCCGGCCGAAATCTCGGGAAACGTGTCCTCCCGGGAAACCTCCGAGGGCAGGTGCCGGTCGTACAACTGCTGCATCTGCGGCGCCAGCCAGCTCGGCACGTGAATCCCGTTCGTGATGTGCCCGATCGGGACGTCCTCCTCCGCGCGGTCGCCCCACAGGCCCTTCCACATCTGCCGCGTGACGTGCCCGTGCAGGGACGACACGGCGTTCGCCCGCCGGGAGAGCCGCAGGCCCAGCACCGTCATGCAGAACTCCTCGCCGGCATCCTCCGGGTTCACGCGGCCGAGGCTCATGAGCCGCTCGTGGGAGATGCCCAGCGTCTCGCGCAACGGGCCCAGGTGCTCCTCGACGAGATCGGACGCGAAGCGGTCGTGCCCGGCCGGCACGGGCGTGTGCGTCGTGAACACGATGCGCCGGGCCACCTGCCGGGCCGCGGTCTCGAAGTCGACGCCCTCGCGCTCCATGCAACGGCGTATCGCCTCGAGCACCGCGAAGGCGCTGTGGCCTTCGTTCAGGTGGAACACGCCGGGCACGATGCCCAGCGCGTGCAGCGCCTTCAGCCCGCCGATGCCGAGCAGCAGCTCCTGCCGAATCCGCACGCGCACGTCGCCGCCGTAGAGGCGCGCGGTCAGGGCGCGGTCTTCCGGCGTGTTGCCGTCCACGTCCGAGTCGAGGAGCAGCAGGGTGCGCCGGCCGATGGCGGCCTGCCAGACCCGGGCGCGCAGGGTGCCGCCGCGGGTCTCGATCGCCGGCGCGATCGCGTCGCCGTCCGGTCCGACCGCCGGTTCCAACGGCAACCTGGCGACGTCGACCTCGGCGTACTCCTCCTGCTGCCATCCCGAGGCGTCGAGCCGTTGCCGGAAGTAGCCCTGCCCGTAGAACAGCCCCACGCCGACGAGCGGAACGCCCAGGTCCGAGGCGCTCTTGATGTGGTCGCCGGCCAGCACGCCCAGCCCGCCCGAGTAGATCGGCAGCGACTCGTGGATGCCGAACTCGGCCGAGAAGTAGGCCACCGGCTGGCGCCGCAGCACCCCGGCATGCGTGTCGCCCCACGTCGCGGTACGCTCGCGGTACTCCTGCAGGCGCCGGAACGTGTGGTTGATCCGGTGCGCCAGCGCGAGGTCGCCGATGCGCTCGTCGAGCTCGTCGAGGGGCATCCCCGAGAGCAGCGCCATCGGGTTGCGGCCGATCTCCTCCCAGCGCGGCGGATCGAGGTCCTCGAACAGGCTCATCGCGCTGGCGTCCCAGCTCCACCACAGGTTGCGCGCGAGGGCCCAGAGTCGGCGCTGGAGCGGCCCGATCGACTGGTCGCGCTCGCGAACCTGCGCGACGATGGGGCTGATCTCCCCGGCGGCCAGCAGCAGGGAGGCGATCTCGTCGTCCGAGAAGCTGCGCTCCTCGACGGTCTGCACGATCAGCACGCCCTGCAGCAGCTCGCGCTCGATCAGGGGTACGCCGAGGAACGCGTAGTACGGGTCCTCGCCGGCCTCCGCGAAGTGCTTGAAGCGCGGGTGCCGCTTGACGTTCGGCACCTCGACCGGCCGCAACTGCTCGGCGACCAGCCCCGCCAGCCCTTCGTGCAGCTCCATCCGGACCTTGCCGACGCTCTCCGGGCGCAGGCCGACGGTGGCGGCCAGAACCAAGTGGGTACGATCCGATTCGAGCAGGTATATCGAGCAGACGTCCACGCCCATCCGGGTCTGAAGCTGCTGAACGCCGGCCGTCAGGGTGGCCGTCGGGTCGACAGGTCGTGTGGTCAGGTGCATACCTCGCGGGATTCGCCGTGGGCGGTGTGCGGGATCGTCGTGGACAAGGCGCGGCGGCGTCAAGGTGGGCATGCGCCGGCGCACCGGTCCGCGGGCGGGAACCGACGATGAGCCGGGGCGCTCCCGGCCCACCGTCGCTGAAGCGATCAGCTCGCGGCGGCTTCGGCCACCGGGCTGCCGCCGGCCGGCGCCACCGCACTGAAGGCGCGCGGCGTCAGCTCCTCTTCCAGCAGTCGCAGGCTGAAGGCGGGCTGCCTGCCGATCGCCAGCAGGGACTCGACGATGCGCACGGGCTGCCCCCAGTCGTTCCACATGACGCCGTCGAGCGACTGCATCGCGATGCGGTCCGACGCGCGCTCGAGCAGCTCCGAGGAGAAGTTGACCCGCGGCATGGTCTGGTACAGCTCGTCGAGCACTTCCCGCTCCCGCGGCTTGCCGATGGCCGTCCGCAGCACCTCGAAGAAGGGGATGAGGTTCGGCAGCCGCTCGCGCGCGACCTCCCACAGGGTGCGGGCGCGCGCCACCAGCACCAGGGTGTTCCACAGGGCGCCGCGCCCGTAGAGCCGGGCCGCTTCCGGGGGCCCCGGCTTCTCGACGAAGGACTCGACGGCGAACACCCGGTGCGCCGGCTGGCATCCGAGGTCGTCGGACGGCACGATCCAGCCGTACTCGTCCTCGATGTCGGTCGGCGTGGCTCCCAGCAGGACGATCCGGTCGCGAAGTCGCTCGGCGGCCTGGATCGCCCCCTGCACCTTCGCCACGAAACGCCATTCGGGGTGCACGAAATGATCCGAAGGAAGCAGGACCACGGTGGCGTCCGGGTCGCGGTGCATGGCGTACGCCAACCCCAGCAGCACGCCGGGCGCCGTGTCCAGGTTGGCCGGCTGCTCGATGAACGTCCCGTCCGTCGCCCGCGGCGCGCGCGTGCCGAGCACGTCGCGGTGATGCCGGCCGACGATCGTCAGCATGCGGCGGGGATCGCACAGGCACGCGGCGCGATCGAGGGTGTGGTCCAGCATCGAGCGCGTGCCGGTGAACGTGCAGTACTGCTTGGGAACGTGACGGCCGAGCCAGCGCTCGGTCAACGGCCGCAGACGCATGCCATCGCCGCCGGCCAGCACCACTACCATCGGTTGTTTCAGTGACGTCATCATTGCTTCCTGCCTTCCGCTTGCCTCCATTCCGCGGTCCGCCGGGGAACGGGATCGTCAAATACGACAATGCTGTTGTGGGCTACGCGAGAATCCACGCAAATGTCGTCGCCGAGCGCCCGCCCGCGTGCACCGGGATGCATGACGCGAGCGGCAGGGTTCCACTGCTAAGCGGGAATGGAACCGTTCCGTAGCTCGCGCTCCGCCTGCAACCAGTCGTCGATCGGTCCGCCCGGTCCCGTGCGCTCCAGGGACAGGAAGTAGGCGCGCTCGGCAATCTGCTCGGTCGTCGGCTCGGGCGCGGAAGCCGTCCCGGCCGCTTCGACCGCCACCGCCGCTTTCATCGGTGCGGTGGCGGGGGCGGCCTTCGCGGCGCCCCGGCGTGCGGTCTTGCGCGGCGCGGTCTTCCTGGCGCGCCTGGTGGTTCCGGTCGTCGTCGTGCGTTTCGCCATGGTTCCAGATATCCTCCAGGTTTCCTTCGAAGCGCGGCGCCGCATCGAGGATTGCACTTGCTCGTTCCAACGGCGCCGGGCCTCGGTCGGGGCGGGAGCGGGATTCGAAACCTGCCAGGGTCAACCCTACCGCCGCCGTGTATCCAATCCGTGTCGAGCGCGTTCCGGTCCCGTTAAGAGTTGAACCCTGCCGCTACGGCATGCGGGTTCCGCCGTCCGTCGAGTCTCTCGCAGAGCAAGAGTTGTGCCGACGTTGGGGATCCGGGTCGCCACGGACTGGCAAGACCCGCCGTATCAACAAGATACGGCTTCTGTGGGCTGGTCCCGGGCGGTGTCGCACCGGGCGTGATTCGACAATAGTGTCGAAGCGCGGAATCGAACCTACAGACGTGTCGTAACCGTTGGCCGGTCACGGACGAACCGAGCCGAGCGTTCCAGAAACCGGATGTGCCCGGGAAGGATGCGCCAGCGGGTTGGATCTCAGTCCCTGACCAAGAATAGCACACCGAGCGGCGGCAGCGTCAGGCGGAGCGAGCAGGAACGTCCGTGTGCGGGTTCGTTTTCCGCAACGACGTGTCCGCCGTTGCCCAGGCCGCTGCCGCCGTAGCATGCGGCGTCGCTGTTGAGCCGTTCACGCCATCCTCCGCCGTGGGGTACGCCGACGCGATGGTCGTGCCGCGCGACCGGGGTGAAGTTGCAGACGACGACGATCGGCTCGCCGCCGCGGCCCCGGCGCAGGAAGCTCAGCACGCTGTTCGCCCGGTCGTCGCACGCAATCCATTCGAAACCGGAGGGTTCGGCGTCCAGCTCGTGGAGCGCCGGCTGCGCGCGATAGAAACGGTGCAGGTCTCGCACCCAGTCGCGGACGCCACGGGGTAGCGGACTCTCCAGCAGGTGCCAGTCGATGCTCTCGGCGTGCGTCCATTCCCGTTCCTGCGCGATCTCGTCCCCCATGAAGAGGAGCTGCTTGCCGGGATGGCCGACCATGAAGCCGTAGAGCAGCCGCAGGTTGGCATGCCGTTGCCACTCGTCGCCCGGCATGCGCGACAGCAGCGAGCCCTTCCCGTGCACCACCTCGTCGTGCGACAACGGGAGGACGAAGTGCTCGCTGAAGGCGTAGGTCAGCCCGAATGTCAGCGCGTCGTGATGGTGGCTGCGGTAAACCGGATCCTTCGACATGTAGTCCAGCGTGTCGTTCATCCAGCCCATGTTCCACTTGAAGCCGAAGCCCAGCCCGCCGGCATCCGTCGGGCGGGTCACCCCGGGCCAGGCGGTCGATTCCTCCGCCACCATCATGACCCCGGGATGTTCCGCGTGGACGCGCTCGTTCAGCCGCCGCAGGAACGCGACGGCCTCCAGGTTCTCGTTCCCGCCATGGGCGTTCGGAATCCACTCGCCGTCCTCGCGTCCGTAGTCGAGATAGAGCATCGACGCGACGGCGTCCACCCGCAGGCCGTCGAGGTGGTACCGCTCGAACCAGAACAGCGCGCTCGAAACGAGGAAATTGGCGACCTCCCGGCGTCCGTAGTTGAAGATCAGCGAGCCCCAGTGCGGGTGCTCCCCCTGGCGCGCGTCCGCGTGCTCGTAGAGGCAGGTGCCGTCGAACCGCGCCAGGCCGTGGCCGTCCTTCGGAAAGTGGGCCGCCGACCAGTCGACGATGACGCCGATCCCGCGCCGGTGCAGCGTATCGACCAGCGCCATGAACTCCTGCGGGGTGCCGAAGCGGCTCGTCGGCGCGAAGTAGCCCAGCGTCCCGTAGCCCCATGACTCGTCGAGCGGGTATTCGGCGACCGGCAGCAGCTCGACGTGCGTGAAGCCCAGATCCGCGACGTGATCCGCCAGGCGCCCGGCGATGTCCCGGTAGGTCAGCCAGCCTCCTGCGCCGGGGACCCGCATCCACGAGCCGAGATGCACCTCGTAGACGGCGATCGGCGCATCGTGCGCGTTGCGCGCCGCCCGCGCGGCCAGCCAGTCGGCGTCGCCCCATGCGTAGTCGGACGGATCCCAGACCCGGGACGCCGTGCGGGGGCGGAGCTCCGCGGCGAATGCGTAGGGGTCGGCCTTCTCCACCGCGCCGCCGCCGTCACCCGGCGTGACGCGGTACTTGTAGAGGGCGCCGCTCGCGACACCCGGCACGAAGGTCTCCCAGACCCCGGCCTCGGGCCGCAGCCGCAACGGGTGCCCGCGCGGGTCCCAGCCGTTGAAGTCGCCGACGACCGCGACGGAACGTGCGTTGGGGGCCCAGACCGCGAAGTGCGCGCCGCCGATGCCGTCGTGCCGCGCGACGTGCGCGCCGAGCTTGTCGTAGCTCCGGTAGTGCGTTCCGCCGGCGAGCAGGTGCAGGTCGTAGTCGGTCAGAAAGGGCGGAGGGTCCTCGTTCGCGTTCGACGCCACGCGATCAGCTTACAGTCCCCCGCGGAGCCCGGCCGCGATGCACGTTGGGCGGCCCGCGTCGCGCCCCTGCCGCAGGGCGCTCAGGCGGAGGCCTCGACGCGGACGGTCACCACGTCGGTCTCGTGATATTGCTGGTGGCGCACGGACGAGGCCAGGTGGCGGAGCAGCCGGAGCGAGACTTCCTGCTCGGCCTCCTGGCCGGCCACGCGGTCCCCGAGCAGGGCGATGCGGTCCTCGATGTTCGACTCCTCGGTGGCGGCGACGAACTCCAGCTCGGCGGCGCGGCCGTCGTTGCGGGCGCTGATCTGCAGGCGCCGCTTGCCGCTCTCCTCTTCCCGCCGGATGAGCGTGAGCAGCGTTTCTTCGCCCACCGCACGCAGCCGGTCCGTCATCCTCTCGTTCCAGCCCCGGGTCCTGGCGAACTCGGTCAGGAACTTGTCGATCGCCGGATAGGCGTCCGTCTTCAGGGCGGTGCGCAGGCGGTGCGGCCGCGGCCGGGTCAGCTCCAGGAACAGCGTCATGAGAATCGCCGCGAGTCCGCCGGCGGTCATCCCGTTCTCCAGCAGTCCGCTCCAGGCGCCGAGCTGGTCGGCGAAGATCAGCCCGTTCTGGAAGCCGAGGCCGACCCAGAACCCGACGCCCGCCACCATCCCCTTGCGGTAGTCGACGCCGTCCTCGACCACCACCCGCATGCCGAGCGCGAAGAGGATGGACATGATCACGATGGTGTAGGCCCCGGCCACCGGACCCGGAATGGCGAGGATGAGCCCCATGAACTTCGGGAGGAAGGCGAGCAGGATGAAGGTCGCCCCGATGTAGATGCCGACGGTGCGCGAGGCGACCCCGGTGATGTCGGTCACCGAGACGCTCGACGAATAGGTCGTGTTCGGGACCGTCGCGGCCAGACCGGACAGCAGGTTGCCCACGCCGTCGGCGGTTACCGCACCCTGCACGACGCGGTAGTCGGTGGCCCGCGGCTTCCGCCGCGACACGCGCTGAATGGCGACGCTGTCGCCGATGGTCTCGATGGCGCCGATCAGGGTGACGAAAATGAAGGCCGGCAGCAGCGACCAGAAGGCGACGCCGAACTGGAGGTCGAATCCCGGCCAGCCGCCGGCCGGCATTCCGATCCAGCTCGCCTCGGCGATGAGCCGCGTGTTGTAGAGCCCGAACGCGGCCGCGACCAGGCAGCCGCTGATGATGCCGATGACCGGCGCCCACAGGCGCACAACGCCGGTGGCGCGCAGCGTGACCGCCACCGTGACGATGAGCGTTGCGGCTACCGTGGCCGGCGCGGCGGCCGGCGACGACCCTTCCGGTACGTCGCCCAGCATGCCGAACATGATCGGCATCAGCGTGACCGGGATCAGCATGATCACCGTGCCGCACACCGTCGGGGTGAGGATCCGCCGCAGCAGCGACAACTGCGTGGAGAGGCCGAACTGGAACAGCGCCGAGAGGGTCACCAGCGTCGCCAGCAGCCCCGGCCCGCCCTCGAGGAGCGCGGTCACGCACACCGCGATGAAGGCGGCCGAGGTGCCCATCAGCAGCACGTGGCCGGAGCCGACGCGGCCGACCCGCACCGCCTGGAGGATGGTGGTGACCCCGCTGATCGCCAGAGCCGCGAACGCCGCCCACGACAGGAAGTCCTCGCCGCCGCCCGCGGCGCGCACCACGATGGCGGGGGTCAACACGATGCCCGCCACGGTGAGCATCGCGAACTGGAATCCGAGCCCGAGAGCCAGCGCGGGCGGCGGCTGCTCCTCGGGCTCGTAGCGCAGGTCTCTCTCGCCGGCGGTTGTCGAGGTCATGGTGGCGTATCCTGTCCGGGCGTGTCCGGGTTCCTTCGTCGGCGCCGTCGTCTCCGGGACCAGCCGCGGGCGTCGTGACGTATCCTGTCCGGGCGTGTCCGGGTTCCTCCGCGTCTACCGGTCCGTTTGTACACGATTGTCCACGCCCGGCCAAGGAACCGCCGGCGGCTGCCCCCCCGGACTGCCGCCCGGTGGACGCCGCGGTGGGTTGGTCGGGGAACGGAGGGGGAGGCAGCCGTGCGCGTCGCGATCGTCAGCTCCGAGGCGGCGCCGTTCGCCAAGACGGGCGGCCTGGCCGACATGGTCGGCTCGCTGGCGGCTGCGCTGGCGCGGCGCGGGCTCGACGTGACCCTCGTCCTGCCGGCGTACCGCCGCGTCCTCGACCGCGGCGACGTCGCCGCGGCCGGCATGGCCTTCGAGGTGCCGTCCGCCGCCGGGGTCGAGCGCGTCGACGTCCTGGAGGGCGCCGCGGGTGACGGTGCGGCGGCCCGGTTCGTGCGGGCCGATCGCTTCTTCGACCGCGCCGGCCTGTACGGCGAGGGCGGCGCGGACTACCCGGACAACGCCGACCGGTTCGCCTGGTTCGCGCGCGCCGCGCTGGGGTTGCTCTCCCGGCTTGGGCCGTACGACGTGCTGCACGGCCACGACTGGCAGGCGGGGCTCGCCGTCGCGTACCTCCGGCTGCAACCCGAGCGCTACCCCTCGCTGGCCGCGGCGCGCACGCTGTTCACCGTGCACAACGTCGGTTACCAGGGACGGTTCGACGCGGCCGTCTTCCCGCTTCTGCAGGTGGACCCGGCGCACTACCGGCCGCACTTCGAGTTCTACGGCGACGTCTGTTTCCTGAAGGCCGGCCTGACCCTCGCGGACCGGTTGACGACGGTCAGTCCGAGCTATGCCGAGGAGGTCCGGACGGCGGAGCAGGGACACGGGCTCGACGGCGTGTTCCGGGAGCGGGCGGGCGATCTGGTGGGGATCATGAACGGCGCCGACTACGGCGTGTGGGATCCGGCCGCGGATGCCTCCATCGCGCGGCGCTATTCCGCGGCGGATCCCGCCGGCAAGCACGACTGCAAGCGGGACCTGCAGCAGCGGCTGGGACTGCCGCCGGCGGATGCGCCCCTCGCCGGGATGGTGGCCCGCCTGGTCGACCAGAAGGGGCTCGACGTACTGGCCGGCGCCCTCGACGCCCTGCTGTCGCGGGAGCTGCAGCTCGCGGTGCTCGGAACCGGCGACCCGCACCACGAGCAGGCGCTCTCCGGGTTCGCGGCGCGCCACCCGCACCGGATGGCGATCCGCATCGGTTTCGACGAGGCGCTCGCCCACGCCATCGAAGCCGGCAGCGACCTGTTCCTGATGCCGTCCCGCTACGAGCCGAGCGGCCTCAACCAGCTCTACAGCCTGCGCTACGGCACGATCCCGGTCGTGCGCGCCACCGGCGGCCTCAGGGATTCCGTGATGCCTTTCGACGAGACCACGGGCGAGGGCACCGGCTTCCGGTTCGACGACTACTCGTCCGAGGCGCTGGTGCAGGCCGTCGACCGGGCGCTCGACTGCTACCGCCGGCCCGCCGCCTGGCGGCGGCTCATGGCGAACGCCATGGCGCAGGACTTCTCCGTGGACCGCATGGCGGCGGAGTACGCGGCGCTCTACGCAGGCCTCCTCCGGCTCACCGAGTGATCGCCGCCGCCCCGCACAAGCATCTGGACTCGGAGCGTGTGAATGCTAATAGCCTTTTAGGATTCAATGCCGTGTATGCTAATCGGCGGATAGCATAGTTCGGGGCCGGCACTCGTTGGTTGGACATGGCGAGGAGCGAGCGCAACAGAACCGGCGGACCGACATGGGAGCCGTCTCGGGTCGATTACCAGCGGGTGCTCTCCGAGCAGAATCCCTGGAAGGTCACCGGCGAGGCGCCTGGGTCCTGGGCGCCGCCCGTCGAGCGACCGCTCACGGCGTTGCTCGCCCGCTGCCTGCAGGCCGCGGAGCTTCGCAGATTCCAGCTCGTGCTGGGCCCGCGCCGCGTCGGCAAGACGACCTGCCTCTATCAGACCGTGCGCCAGCTTCTCCGCGGAGGCGTTGCACCCCGGCGGATTTGGTGGCTGCGGCTCGACCACCCGCTGCTGATGCAGCTCGATCTCGGATTGCTGCTCGGCCTCATTCGGGAAGGCGTCGACGATCCGAACGAGCCGGCGTTCGTGTTCCTCGACGAGCTGACGTATGCCCGGGACTGGGACCTCTGGCTGAAGACCTTCCACGACGAGCGGTGGCCGCTCCGCATCGCCGGCTCGTCGAGCGCGACGGCGGCGCTGCGGGAGCGCCGGCTCGAGAGCGGCGTCGGACGGTGGGAAGAGCAGTACCTGGCGCCGTATCTGCTCGGCGAGTTTCTCGACCTGCTGGAACATGAGACCTCGATTCCAGTCGAGGCGACGCTGAGCGCAACCGTCGCGGCCGCGCTGAAAGCTGGATGGGATCCGGCCGGAATCGAGCCGCTCCGGCGGCGATTGCTGCTCACCGGCGGTTTTCCGGAGCTTCTCGTCGCTGCCGGCGCCGGCACGGGTGACGACGACGAAGTCTCGATGCTGCTGCGGTCGCAGCAGACCCTGCGGAACGACGCGGTCGAACGGGCGATCTACAAGGACATCCCGCAGACCTTCGGCATCGACAATCCGATGATGCTGGAACGTCTGCTCTACACGCTCGCCGGCCAGATCGCCGGGTTGCTGTCACCGCAGCGCCTCTGCCAGGAGCTGGACGGACTGTCCCAGCCGACGTTCGACCGCTATCTGTCTTACCTGGAGCGCGCCTTCCTGGTCTTCACCCTGCCGAACTACTCGGGGCGGGAGGGGGGCGTTCAGCGGCGCGGGCGGCGTCTCTATTTCGTCGACGGCGCCGTCCGGAACGCGGCGCTGCAACGCGGGGCAGGACCTTTGACGGACACCGAAGAAATGGGGTTGCTCTACGAGAACCTGGTTGCGGGTCACCTGCACGCGCTCGCCCGGCAGACGCAGGTACGCCTCTACCACTGGCGGGAAGGCAACCACGAAGTGGACCTGATCTACGACCACCCCGAGCAGCCGGTCGCCTTCGAAATCGCGTCGTCCGTCCGTCATGCGGTCACGGGGCTGCAACGGTTCATGGAACGGTTCCCACGCTTCGAGGGGCGGTGCTACCTGGTCAGTCCGGAGCCGATAGGCATGCTGCCCGGCGCAGCCGCCAACCGAGTCGGGCTGCTGCCTCTGGATCTCCTGCTGCTGGCCGCGAGCCGGCAGGCGGAGACGGCGCTCGAGCAGAGGCTGATAAGCTGAGCGGCGCGTTGACCGACAGCCCCATGAACGTTCCGCACGATCACTCCGCTGCACCACGGTGGCGGACCCCCGCCCTGGTCATGGCCGCGGCGTGCGCCATCGCCATGCTCGGCTTCGGGGCGCGATCGATCTTCGGGCTCTTCCTGGAGCCGATGACCTCGGCGCGCGGTTGGGGGCGCGAGACTTTCGCGCTCGCCCTGGCCATCCAGAACCTCATGTGGGGCGTGGCCCTGCCGTTCGCCGGCGCGCTCAGCGACCGCTTCGGGCCGCCGCGGGTGCTCGCGCTGGGGGCGTTGATCTACGCCGCAGGCATCTGGGGCATGACGGCGGCCGAGAGCGCCGGCATGCTGCACCTGACGGCCGGCATCCTGGTGGGAGTCGGGGTGGCGTTCACCGCGTTCTCCATCGCGCTCGCGGCCATGGCCAAGGTGGTGGGTCCCGAGCGGCGCTCGCTGGCCCTGGGATTGGGGACCGCGGCGGGGTCTTCCGGACAGGTGGTGTTCTCGCCGCTCGGTCAGGCGTTCATATCCGCCTACGGGTGGGAGACCGCGCTGCTGTTCCTGGCCGCGTCGGCGCTCCTGATCGCCCCATTGGCGTTCGTATTGCCCGGCTCCCCGGCGGTGCGCGGCGAGGCGCCCGCGCCCGACCAGTCGCTGTCCGCCGCTCTGCGCGAGGCATTCGGGCACCGCGGCTACGCCCTGCTGACCAGCGGCTTCTTCGTCTGCGGCTTCCACGTCGCCTTCATCACGGTGCACTTTCCGGCCTACGTGCGCGACGTCGGGCTCTCCGCCGCGGTCGGGGCGGGAGCGATTGCAGTCATCGGCCTCTTCAACATCCTCGGCTCGTTCGCGTCCGGCGCCGCCGGGCAGCGCTGGAGCAAGAAGTGCGGACTGAGCACCATCTATGCTTCGCGTGCCGTCGCCATCACCGCCTTGCTGCTGCTGCCGAAGACCGCCCTCGTCATCTACCTGTTCGCAGCCGTCATGGGCGTGCTGTGGCTCTCGACCGTGCCCCTGACGACCGGCATCGTCGGCCAGATCTTCGGGGTGCGCTACCTGGCCACGCTGTTCGGCGTCGTCTTCCTCAGCCACCAGATCGGCAGCTTCCTCGGCGTCTGGCTGGGCGGATGGCTGTACGACACCACCGGTTCCTACGACGGCGTCTGGTGGGCCGGCGTGGCCCTGGGACTTGCCGCCGCCCTCGTCCACCTGCCGATCGACGAGCGGCCGATCGTCCGCCAACCGGCGACCGCCCCGGCTGGGTCCGCAACCTACTGACTTCCGAATCTGGAATCACAGGCCGGGCGTGCTACCGCGGCTTGCGCCGCTCCAGTATCTCTACGTCGGCGAGATCCTTGGTGCGCCCGGTGGCGCGTTTGTTGTCCAGCAGCGCGGTCCGCCCGAGGAACGGCACGTCGAGCGTTCCCACCCGGTGCACGCTCCTGGTGGACCACGCGTGGTCGAAGTCCACGCCGGTGAT
This sequence comes from Vicinamibacterales bacterium, assembly GCA_965204175.1. Taxonomy (GTDB): domain Bacteria; phylum Acidobacteriota; class Vicinamibacteria; order Vicinamibacterales; family UBA8438; genus WTFV01. The sequence goes on along the minus strand of OZ241978.1, from coordinate 5,731,907 downwards.
CGAAGTCAGGAGATCGATGCGAACGGGCGGCTCGCCCATCTGAAACACCACGCCGGGCGCGGTCAAGTCGGCTTTCGACAGACCGAGTGCCCGCATGGGCGCCCCGAATTCGATCAACGCGTTCCAGACGCGCGCGGCGTTCTCGGGGTTGGCCTGGACCCACACGTCGAGATCGCCCGTGGCGCGGGGAACCCCGTGCGCAGCCATGGCGTGTGCGCCGACGACCACGAACCGGGCCTCGGCTCGCAGCATCGCGGCCAGCAGGTCGAGGAAATCGGGGTTCAACGTTCCAGATTGGTCGAGCTCGGAAAGTGCGGCGTGCGGATAACACGCCCCGGCATCCGGTCTCTCGTGTACGCCGGCAGGCGCCGACCGGCCGAGGTCCAGGCGTCGATGGCGAGCCGCCACATCATGGCGATGCGTTCTTCGGGAGTGGTCCGTTCGCTCAGATCATCGCCGGGCTCCTCGCCGAGGCGGAACGCCTTGACGGGCCACGAGCCGCGCGCGGCGCGTCGCTCTTCGGCTGCCACGTGCTTCGGCGTCATCGCCATCGATCACTATTGTCGAGCATTACGGTGCCGGACCGCCATAGGCGGCGTGAAGTCTCTCGCAAACCTCACCGTGCGGTGTCCGACTCCCCCGCTACGGGGCAGAGTCCGCGTCCTCGGGCCACGGAATCGGCTCGTCGTCGGCGAAGCGCCGCAGGACGTTCTCCGTGATACGCGACACGTCGTTGTCGTAGTCGTTGTAGGAGAGGCTCCCGCTCCACGCGATGGAGCTGGTCGAGAACACCGCGCCGCCGTTCGGGTATTCCAGGTACGCCATGTCGGCGTAGACGAGCACGTTCTCGGTTCCGCCCTGCCGCGAGTCCGACGTGTTGACCTCCTCGACGACGTGCTGGTACGCGTCCGAGTGTCCGAACGAGCGGGCCAGGACCAGCGTGTGGGCGGGTGATCCCAGCGCGTAGTCCACGCGGTCGAGCTCGGACCCGGCGGCGCCCACCTCCAGAACCAGCGACGGGTGCTCGCCGATCAGCGCGTTCTCGTCGAGGCCCTCGAAGATGAAGGCGGCGCGCGGATCGAGGCTGCCCGGCATGCGCCGGAACGGCGAGTTGCGGTCGAACCCCTGCGCGGTGAATCCGGTGCCCGCCAGCCGCTGCGGAGCCCGGCCGCGGAAGCGCCAGAGCCCCCCGAACTCTCCGGTCGTGGCGTGGTAGTGCTCGCCCGCCGCGCCCTGCCAGGCCTCGGTGCCGTGGGCGCGGCGGACCTCGATGTACCGTCCGGTCGGATCGAGGCTGGTAATCCAGTAGAACCCGTTGCCGCCCATGTACATCAGGCGTCCGCCGCCGGACAGGTACGCCTCCAGCGCGTCGAGCATCTCGGTCGACGTGTACTCCGGATGCGTCCCGGTGAGGACGACGTTGTACGGCTCGAGCAGCGACAGGCCCTCGTGGTGCAGGTCGTGGTCCGTAATGATGTCGACCGCGAAGCCCTTGGCGTCGAACCAGTCGATCAGGTGCGTGTCGGCCATGAACTGCCAGGGGTTGCGGGTGGTGATCTTGGGCCGCATGTTGGTGATCGGCCGCAGGGCCGACGAGTAGGTGATGCCGCTGCCGTCGGCGTGGGTGGAGTACAGGCTGAGCTGGCCCTCGCCCTCCAGGCCGGTACGGGCGTAGGCGAGGTAGCTGAACGTCGGCACGAGGAACGCGATACGGGCGGTGGTGGCGCCCCGCGGCGGCCGGACGAAGAAGGGTGCGTAGTCCTCGTTGTCGGCGGTCCGCAGGCGGGCCGCGTAGACGCCGCTCGCGAGATCGTCCGGGACCCGCAGCTCGAACCCGGGATCCCATGCCGCGTCCACGAGGTCGTCGTCGTGGAAGTAGATGGCGCCGTACTGGTCGCGCGCCTGCTTGAAGTCCATCACCGTGGAGTTCCACGTGTGTCCCGTGACGGCGCGGGTGGGGGCGTTCACCGTTCGTCCGTGCAACCCGCGCGGCGAGCGGTCGCTGACCGCCTCCGACTCGATGTCGGCGGCGAAGTCCCAGTCGGCCAGCGCGTCGTCCGGCCCGCCGCCCTGCTCGATGGCGTCGATCTCGGCCGCGTCGAGTGCGCGATCGTAGATGCGGGGGTTGTCGATCTTGCCGTTGTAGTGTCCGTCCGCCTCGCGCGCCTCCCCGCTTCCGCGCCAGTGCGCCGCCATCAGCAGCGGCAGCGTGTTCGGCCCGGCCCCGCGCACCGCGGCGGTCCGTTCCACCGTGGCCCGCGTCGCGTCGCCGGGAAACCGGGTCCGCGGGCGCTGCACGAAGACCACCCGGCCCGTGCCGGCGTCGTAGCTCACCGCCACGAAGTACCAGGCGGTGGGCACGCCGTGCGGCCGCGGCCTGGCCGCGCCGGGAATCGCCGAGCGCCACGCGCGCAGCGGCGTCTCGGCGTGCAGCGTCTCGGTGGCGCCGTCCGCGCCGCCGAGGCGGAGCGAGAGGCGCCCCTCCTCGTCGATGAACACGCCATAGCCGCCCGCGGCATCGGCGGACCACTTGGTGACGATCCCCTGCGCGGCGCGCTCGCCGAACGACGTGCCGGGCGTGGTCGGCGCGATCCAGGCGGTGACGGTGAAGCTGCCGCCCAATCGCAGCGCCGGGCTGTCCGGCACCAGCACGTACGAGCCGAAGGGCAGCTCCTGCCGCCGGCCCGCGTACTCGCCGCTCACCGGCGTCTCGATCAGCGTCTCCTTGAACCCCGGCCCGTTCGGGTTCGCGTCGCCGTGAATCAGCCGCACGATGTCGGCCCGGTACTCCGGCGCCTCGCTGCTGACCATGAACCGGACGGTCTCGCCCGGCTGGACGCTGAGGCGATCGGCGTAGCCGACGATGCCGCGCTCCCGCAGCATCTCCGGCACCTCGGTGGAGCGTTGCTGCGCGACCTGGGCCGCCGCCCCCGCGGCGGTGAGTGCAGCAAGGGCCAGCGCCGTGGCGGGAACGAGAACGCAAGCGCGCATCCGGGTGGCGGCCATCGGGTGTCTCCTCTCATCCGTCCGTGGTGATCGCGCTGTCGACCGACGCGCCGCTGCGCAGAACCGTCGGCGAAGAAGCCTGCTCCAGGAAGATCTCCGGCCCGCCGCTGCCGTCGGCGGGGAGCACCCACACGTCCGCAATCGGCGATCCGGTCTCTTTCGGCAGGGCGTACAGAATGCTGTTGTCGTCGAGCCACTCGACCTGATCGTCCACGCTGCGATCCTCGGCCAGCGCGGTTTCCTCCAGCGTCTCCAGGTCGAGCACATACGGTTGCCAGTGCGCCCTTGCGCTGCCCGGCATCCGCTTCTTGAAGGCGACGCGCGTCTCGTCGGGCGACAGGGCGGGGCACTCGATGCCGTCGGTGACGACGCGGATGGTGCGGTCCGTCAGGCTTCCTTCGACGAGGTACATCACGCCGCCGGTGCCCAGGGTGGCGAAGAAGCGGTCGCCGTCCGCCGCGAACGTCACGCCCCAGAAGTTGAAGTCGAGCGAATGGAACGGCTCGCCGTCGCGTGTGACCGGCAGCTCTTCCATGTTCGCCACGACCGGCGCGCCCGTGTCGGTGTCGACGATGCTGGTCTCGGTGGAGAAGAGGCTGTCCGCGTACGAGTGACCCGATACGAAGACCGTGATGGCGGCGTGCCGGCCGTCGGGCGAGACGCGCGTGCGGCTCGGGATGCCGTTCAGCGGAATGCGATGCCGCGGCCGGAAGGCCGCGTCGAAGATCACCGCGGTGTAGGTCGTGAAGAACTCGCGCTCCACCATCAGGCACGAGCCGTGCCCGGCGGCGAAATGAACGCGATGGCACATGAGCGGCGTGGCCTCTCGCGTCCGTTCTCCGGGCACATCGGTCTCGACGGCCAGGAAGCCGTGGCTTCGATCCAGCCCCGTGTGGCGGACGAGGAAGCGGAGCCCGGGAGCCGGCCCCGCGTGCTCCTCCGATCCGGACTCGGCGAAGCGCGGCGGCCGCTCGGTCGCAGCGGGCTCACCTGCGTCCGGGAGCCTCTCCTCCGCCTTCGCGTCCTCGCGGGAGGTATCCGCATCTGCCGCGGCGGCGGTGTGCCCCGCCGCGACCGGGGCCGCCGGGGTCGCGGCCGCCGCCCCCGTGACAAAGCGTCCCGCCTCCGCAGTCGCCTGCCCGGGAGGGGCCGGCGCAGGTACGAGCCCTGCGGAGGAACCAGGCGCGAGCTCCGCGGGAGAGATCGGGTCAGGTCGGACGGGGGCCGCGTCGAGCGATCCGGTGACCGGGGGCAGGCCGCTCCCGCCGGCCCTGTCGGCTGACCGCGCGAGCGTGAACCACGCGTACGCCCCGGTCAGCACGGCGCAGAGGAGGCACAGCAGCAGGAATCGCGCGGCGTTCGAAGACCCGGGCGCCGTGTCGGTTTCGGCGCCTCGCGAGATTCCGCCGGAACGCGAGCGTCCGTGATCCATCCAGCCTCGACCAGACAATGCCGCTCCATTCCAGGGCCGAATTGTACAGGCAATTCACGTTGTCACGTCTCCTGCGCCATGGTCGCGGCTCCCCCTGAGCGCCGCCGTGGACAGGACGGTGGCGCCGCCGAGCGCGATCAGAAACCAGACCAGCGCCTGCGTCGGACCGTACGCGGCCCACGCCGCGCCGAAGGCGATGGATGCCGCCAGCCGCCCGAGACTGGTCATGGTGGTCAGCAGGGCGAGGCCCGTACCGCGCACCTCCGCGGGCAGCATGGCGCTGGCCAGCGCCATCAGCACGCCCTCCGTCAATGCGTAGTAGCCACCCAGCAGCAGGATGCACACCGCCAGATCGGAGAGGGACACCTCGCCGGCAGCGGCGGTCAGGTACGCCAGCAGCAGCACCCCGTGTCCGGCGAGAAACGTCGTGCGGCGGCCGAAGCGGTCCGCCAGCATCCCGGCCGGCAGGGCCAGCAGCAGGAAGCTGCCCGCGGTGCCGACGTAGAGAAGCGGGAACAGGCCCGGATTCAGCCCGGTGCGCTGCTGCAGAACCAGATAGAGGAAGCCGTCGCTGACGGTGGCCAGACCGAGCAGCGTTCCGGCGCAGGTCAGTCCGGCGAACCCGCGCGTGGCGAACAGGGAGCGGATCGCCCGGCCGGGGCGCAGCGGCGTCTCCCGGTCCAGCGTCAGCCCGCGCGCACTCCGGACGAACAGCCAGAGGACGCCGAAGCCGACGCCGGCGACCGCGAAGCTCGCGACGAAGACCAGGTCGTAGGCATCCGGGGCGGCGGACAGGATGGCAAGGGCCACGAGCGGCCCCAGCATCGCGCCCGTACTGTCGAGCGCGCGGTGGACGCCGAAGCTGGTGGCCAGGCCGGCGCGCCCGCTGCTCAGCGAGATCAGCGCATCGCGCGGCGCCGCCCGCAGTCCCTTCGCGGCGCGGTCCACCGCGACGATCGCCGCGATGACCGGCCAGGCGCCGCCCGCCCCCAGCAGTCCGATCCGGCACAACGCCGAGGTGCCGTAGCCGACCGCCGCCACCTCCTTGTCGCGTCGCGTCCGATCCGAGGCGAAGCCCCCGGCCAGCCGCAGGAGGGCGGTCATGCCGTGGTACAGGCCATCGACGAGTCCGAACTGCAGCGGCGTGAGGCCCAGATACAGCACCAGGTAGATCGGCAGCACGGTGGCGACCATCTCGGACGAGACGTCCGTCAGGAGGCTCGTGAACCCGAGCGCCACGACGTTGCGGCTGACGTGCGGCCGGAAGCGCCGGCCGCGCAGGGTCCGCACGGTCTGCCGTAGCGCCGCGACGGCGTCGACCTGGTACATGGCGGCCCTCCATTCGCCGCGCCCCGAACCCGACTGTACTTCGCCGGCCCTTCATCGTGGCAGAATAGGGCCAGTCGCCCGCACCGCAGAACGGTGCAGACGACTGGAGAGGATTGGCTGGGCGGAAAGCGGCGCCGTCCGGCGACGGTTTTCCGGGCGAGGCGGTGGCGAGCGGAACCTGCACCATGAAGTCCGTGCGCGCGGCGCTCGCGGCGTACGGTCCAGTCGTTGCAATCGCTCTGGCTTGGCCTGCGTCGGCCCCGGTCGCCGCCGCACAGGACCAGGCGGCGCGCGCCGTCACCTACAACGGGCAGATCGCCCCGATTCTGAACGCGCACTGCGTCTCGTGTCATCGACCGGACGCGGTCGCCCCTTTCAGCCTGTCGACCTACGCCGAGGTCCGCGCCCGCGCCCGGCTGGTCGCGAGCGTTACGCGGCGTCGAGTCATGCCGCCGTGGAAGCCGGCGCCCGGCGTGGGGCGCTTTCTGGGCGAGCGGCGCCTCAGCGAAGATGAAGTCGACCTCATCCAGCGGTGGGTCGCGGCGGGCGCTCCCGAAGGAGACCCCGATCGAGTGCCCGAACCGCCCTCCTGGCCGGGCGGGTGGATGGGCGGCACGCCGAATCTGGTCGTCACCATGGACGCGCCCTACCCGCTGCCGGCGGCGGGGGAGGACGTCTACCGCAACTTCGTCGTACCGGTTCCGACGACACGCGCGCATTTCGTCCAGGCGATCGAGCTGCGGCCTGCGACGACCCGCGGCATCCACCACGCCCGCATCCTGGTCGATCGCTCCGGCTCGGCGCGTCGATTGGCCGCCGCCGACCCGGTTCCGGGTTACGACGACCGCCACGTCGACCGGGCGCGTCCTCCCGACGGCCACTTTCTCGGCTGGGCGCCGGGCACGGTCCCGAACGAAGTCCCGGATCACTTGGCATGGCGTCTGGAGCCGGGCGCCGACCTCGTGCTCAAGACCCATCTCGTGCCGCGGGGCGAGCCGACCCCGGTCCAGGTTTCGGTCGGTATCTTTTTCGCGGACACGCCGCCGACCGCGACGCCGGCCGTGGTGCAGCTCGGATCCCAGGCCATCGACATTCCCGCGGGAGCGCCTGACCACGTTGTGGAGGACAGGTATCGGCTGCCCGCCGCCGTCGACCTGCTGGCGGTCTATCCGCACGCGCATTTTCTTGCCCGGCAGGTGGAGGCCTATGCGATCCTGCCGGAGGGCGTGGTCCGACCCCTGATCCGGATCGACGACTGGGATTTCGCCTGGCAGGACGAGTACCGCTACGTGGAGCCGGTGCGTCTGCCGGCGGGAACGGTGGTCGGCATGCGCTTCGTGTTCGACAACTCGGCGCGCAATCCGAACAACCCGAGCCGCCCGCCGCGCCGGGTTCGATTCGGCCCGCGCTCCACGGACGAGATGGCGGAGCTGATGCTGCAGGTGCTGCCGGCGGATCCGGCCGCGCGTCCGGCGCTCGTCAGGGACGCGGCCCGGCACGTGGCGCAGATTGTGCTCGCCGGATCCAGGCTCGCGCTCGCCGACGCACCCCGCAACGCCCTGCTCTGGGAGCGGGTCGGTACCGATCTGGTCGCAGTCGGGCGGATGGCAGAGGCAATCCGGCACCTGGACCAGTCGTTGCGGATCGCGCCGGGTCGTGCCTCCGCGCACTACCGGCGCGGGACCGCGCTGGCGACGATTGGGAGAACCGCCGCCGCGATGGAGAGCTACCGGCGTGCTCTCGAACTGCGGCCGGACTTCGCCGAGGCGCACAACAACCTGGGCGGGCTCCTGCACCTGTCCGGCGACCTCGAAGGCGCCGCGCGGCATTACCGCCGGACGCTTGCGCTGGATCCTGCCCACGCGAACGCGCACTTCAATCTGGGCAACATCCTGCTGGGCGCGGGACGGTTCGCGGACGCCGAGCACGAGTTCCGGGGCACGCTGTCGGTCCGACCCGACTTCGCGGATGCGCACGTCGGTCTCGGGAGCGCGTTGGCCGCTCAGGGCAGGTACGCGGGTGCGGTGGAAGCGTATCGCGCCGCCCTGCGCCTGGATCCGAACCTGTTCGAGGCCCGCCGCCTGCTGCGGCACGCGCTCGGCCGGCGAGACGGTGGCCAGGGCTTCCGATGATGGTTATCGACCGAGGGCGCCGTGCTACGGGTACCGGCATGGGGAAGTTCGTCAGACTGATGGCGACTCACTTCCCGCGGTCGAGGAGGTGTTGCGTGAGCACCCGTACATCCTGCTTCACGCCGTCGATGTTCTTCACGATGCCGGCGTGAGCCTCGCGGTTCTCGGTCCGTAGCGCATCGAACCGGCCCTCGTTCTTCCGGTCGTAGTGGGCGAACATGCGCCAGAGGAACCCCATCAGCACGGCCATGATGCCCGCGCCGGCCAACACGCCTTGAAGCACCGTCATCGTTAGCATCCTTGCCCGCAGTATCTCATACGGCGGGGTCGCCACCGGCGGCCGTTCCGTCAGGGCAGCTCCGCCGCGGTGAACGGCGTCCGGGACGGGCGGCCTGCCTCGTACAGCGCGAGGTTCCCCGTCATCCGCTCCACCGCGTCGGCGAGGCCGGTCCGGCGGGCGGCCTCCAGGATGTCGCGCTGCACGGCCGCCGCTTGCGAGTAGAGTCCCATCTCCGCGAGCGCCATCGCGGTCGTCTCGCCCAACGAGAGGTCCGGCGCCTCGGCCAGCAGCGGCTCGAGGATGGCCATCGCTCGTTCTCCGTCCCGCACGCCGGCGTCCGGCGCGCTGGCCAGGATGCGCGCGAGCGCGTGCTGGAACATCCGATTCTCGGGGTTCGCGTCGAGACCCCGCTCCAGGCGGTCGCGCGCGACGCCGTAGCGCTCCATGCGGACGTAGGCCATGGCGGCGCCGTAGGCGGCCTCCTGCCGGGTCGGGTCCAGCGCCAGCGCCTGTTCGTAATGCGAGACGGCCTGGTCCGGACGCCCGGTACGGGCAAGCGCTTCGGCGAGCTGCACCCGCGCCTGGATATAGGCCGCGTCGTGCTCCAGAACGGTCGACAGGTGCTCGATCGCTTCCTCGTGCCGTCCCTGGCCGGCGAGAAGCACGCCAAGACTGAACTGTCCCTCGGTGTGTTCCGGCGCCGTCTGCACCACTTGCTCGAACGCCTGCCTCGCGCCGGCGACGTCGCCCAACTGGAACAGCGCGACGCCGAGTCGCTGCCGCAGGGAGGGATCGTTCGGGTCCAGCTCCAGGCCGCGGCGGAACAGATCCGCGGCGGCGCGGTAGTTGCCCGCGTCGAGCGCGCGGCCGCCCCGGATGTTGTACGCGTTCGCGCTCTCGAGAAGCTCGTCGAGCTCCCGCCGCAGCGGATCCGGCGGCACGATCTCCACGTCCCCTTGAAGCCGCAGGTGCGTCTCGGCCCGTTCCGTGTCGCCGAGCCCCCGCAACGCCAGCGCGAGCGGGTAGTGCACGGCGTTCGCCCACGGGGCGGCGGCCAACCCCTGCTCGAAGCGCGACACCGCAACCGCGTATTCCCGGCGGGCCAGGGCGACGCGCCCCAGGCCTACCTGCGCCGCCGGTGCGTCCGGGTGGCGCTCGAGAGCCCGGCTGTACATCTGCTCCGCCGCCTCGAGCTCGCCCGCCGTGAAGAGCACGTTGGCGAGCACCACGCGCGCCGCCAGATCGTCCGGCCGCAGCTCGACCGCGCGCTCGTACGACGCCGCGGATGCCTCGAGATCGCCGTTCGCTTCGTGGACCCGCCCCAGGTAGTACGGCCACCGGACGTCGTCCGGCAGCAGCGCCTGCGCGTTGCGGAGGCTCGCCTCGGCCGCGTCGACATAGGTCGCTGCCAGAAGCAGCATGCCGAGCCGGCCGTAGGCGTCGCCTAGCGCCTCCTGCTCGGTCGCCGCGGTTCCCAGGCGCACGCGGACCGCCGTCTGGTAGGTCCGCATCTGCTGCGCGACCGGCTCCGTCATGGTGGCGAAGTCGGGCATCGTGACGGGGAGCAACCCGTGGCCCTCCGGCGGGAGCAACATCGATTCCGCGGCGGCGGCGGACGATCCGGGGGGGGCGGTCGCCCCGGTGTCGCCGGTGTCGCAGCCCCCGGCCAGGACGCCGATCAGACAGAACGCGCCCGACAGTCCGGCACGCGGGTCGAGGTTCATCGCGTCGCCTCCGGCAGAAGTCGTCCTTGTCCCTCGATCAGCGTGGTGTAGCGATCGACCGCCACGTCGTCCCACGCCTCGGTACGTCCGCTCGGCCAGCGCACCCGCACGTCCGGGGCGGCCGCCGACTCGCCGAGCCCGACGAGCACGCGCGGGTCGTTGGCCGATGCGTAGCTCCCGTCGCTGCGGGCGCGCCGCCAGCGCGTCAGCTCGCCGTCGCGAACCACGGCCACACGGGCGCCCAGCATGTCGCGTCCGTGCCCGGGTGGGGAACCGTTCGTGCTGCCCACCAGCCGCAGGCCCACCCAGTGGCGGCGGTTGCCGATCGTGTTGACGAGCAGTCGTACGGGACCGGCGTTGTTGCCGACCAGCACGTCCACGTCCCCGTCGTTGTCGATGTCCCCGAACGCTGCCCCGCGGCTCACCTCCGACAGTTGGAACACCGCGCCGGCCCGATCCGTGACGTCCTCGAAGCGCCGGTCGCCCAGGTTGCGGAACAGCGTGTTGCGCTGCCCGTACGGGAACGGGTCGTCCTCGCGCCCGTCCACCGCCACCACCGTGCCGTTGACCGCCATGACGTCGAGCCGGCCGTCGTTGTCGAAGTCGAACCACGCCGAGCCCCAGCCGGTGTAGGCCAGGCTGCCCGGTCCCAGCCGGGACGCGGCGCTCTCGTCCCGGAACATCCCGGAGCCGTCGTTGGCGTAGAGGTTGTTCCCCTCGGTCGTCAGGTGCGTCATGAACAGGTCTTCGTCGCCGTCGTCGTCGAAGTCGCCGGCATCCACGCCCATGCCGGCCTCGGGCGTGCCGAGACCGCTCAGCGCCGCGCCGGAGAGCAGGGCGGCGTCCATGAGCGTGCCGTCCCGCTGGTTGATCCAGAGCAGGTTCTCGGTGCCGTCGTTGGCGACGTAGATGTCGGGCCAGCCGTCGCCGTCGTAGTCGGCGGTGGCCACGCCCAGCGCCGGTCCGAACCGGCCCAGCGTCGCGCGCGAGACCCCGCCGGTGTTGACGTGCCGGAGCGCCGTTGCGGTGACGTCGTCGAACGCGCCGTTGCCCAGGTTCCGATAGAGGCGGTCGGGCAGGCCCCCGTACGTTTCCGGGGGACAGTAGTCGCGCGCGCCTGCCGTGTTGGGGCAGACGGTGCGGTTGTCGAGGCTGTAGTCGACGTTGTTGCCGATGTACAGATCCAGCCGGCCGTCCCGGTCGTAGTCGACGAACGCCGCCGAAACGCCGAACGCGTTCCGCGCCTCGATGCCGGCCCGGTCCGACACGTCGGTGAACGTCCCGTCGCCCTCGTTGCGGAAGAGCCGATCCGATTCGAAGCTCGTCACGAGCAGATCGACCCAGCCGTCGTTGTCGATGTCTCCCGCCGCCACGCCGAACCCGTACCCGTCGGCGGTCAGGCCGCTCTGCTCGGTCACGTCGACGAAGCGCCACGAGCGGCTCCCGTCCGGGCCGATCTCGAGGTCGTTGCGGTAGAGGCGGCCGGTGAGCGGGCCCGGGGACGCCGGCGGTATCAGGGCATCCGAGACGTCCGGGTCCGGGCCGAGCATGCGGCCCTGCACCAGGAACACGTCCAGATCGCCGTCGTTGTCGTAGTCGAGCAGGCCGATGCCCGGGGGCAGGATCTCCGGGTAGTAGAAGTGTCCCGACGCACCGTTGAAGTGCACGAAGTCGAGGCCCAGATCGGCGGCGCGGTCGACGAACCAGTCCGAGTCGACGGAATCCGTCGATGTCCCGCGGGCATCCTCCGAGTGGCCGGCGCCCGCGGCGCCCGCCCGGGAAGCGGGGTCCGCGGCGCACCCGCCTGCGACCGCTGCGAGCAGCACGATCCGGATCGCGCCGTTCACCATGCGATTCATGATAGCCCGCTCCGTCGACATCCGCGGTGTGGGTCAGGACGACGCCGAAGCGGGCAGTCCAGCCTCGGCGTCAGGTACGCCAGCGGTCTTGGGTCCAGCCGGACGACGGCAGGCGGCGAACCGGGCGGCCCTTCAGACGAACGGATTGACGATGCGCAGGCCGTCGACACGTCGGCCGGCCTGAAGGTCCTCTGTCAGCAGCGTGTCGCAGCCGGTCTCGAGGGCCGAGGCCACGATCAGGGCGTCGTAGAAGCTGAAGCCGTGCGAGCGGGCGAGGGCCACGGCGTGCAGGTGAATCTCGACGTCGATGGGACGAACCGGGCCGAGCGCCGTGCGGACATCGGCGAGGGCGTCGGCGATCTCCGCCCATTCCAAACGGAACTTGCGGCGAAGGACGGCCGCGAACTCATTGAGCACCTGCACGCTGATCACGCCGCCGGCCAGGACCACCTGCCGCGCCGTCTCGCTCTTTGCGCCGGCCCCGTGCGCGTAGATGAGCACATTGGTGTCGATGAAGGCGGTCATCGGGTGTTGGCTTCATCGCGGTCGAAGGCATAACCCTCGGGCAACGCCAGTGAACGGGCGCGCATGCGGTCGACCGCATGCGCCCGGCGTTCGTCCTTCGCCACCACGATGCGGGTCGGCGTGGCGGCCACGACATCGAGCTCGTCGCCGGGCTTGATGCCGAGGTCGTTCACCAGCGCCCGCGGCAGCCGCACGCCCAGGCTGTTCCCCCATCTGGAAACCAGCATGCCTTCCTCCTGGATATCCTTTGCTGGCAGGATATCATGCGTCGCGCAGGGCGCTAGCGAATCGCGCCGGCCGACCTTTCGAGAAAGGGATCGAACTCGACGGGATCGTCACTGCGCCACGGCAGACCGCGGTCGTAAGACGCGAGTTTCTCCCGCATGTGCGGCAGCAGGTCCGAGCGCCTGCCCCGCGCGGCCTGGTCGATGGCCCTACGCTGCCAACCCGCCGCCTCGGTGAAGCGCCCCGCCTCGGCGAGCGTCATGGCCATCGACTCGCCCAGATCGAGGGTGCGGGCAGCCTCCGGGAGCCCCTCCATGAGAGCGAGCGCGCGCGCGCCGTTCCTGACCCGCGGATCCATTGAGCCGCTGAGAAGCCGCGCCAGCGCGTGGACGAAGAAGGGCTGGTCCGGGTAGGCTGCCATCCCCTCGCTGAACCGGTCGCGCGCGTCGGCGCGGCGGCCGAGGCGGACGAGCGTGACGGCGTGACCGAAGGGCGCTTCCTCGATCCGCGGATCGCCCGGGGCGCCCTCCTCCATGACCCGCTCGTACTGCACCAGTGCTTCCTCGAAGCGGCCCTCCCGGCGCAGGAGGCCGGCCAGGGCGAGCCGCGCCTCCACGTAGGCCGGCTCGTGCCGCACCGCCTCCTCGAAGCGCGCGATCGCCTCCGGGCGGCGGCCCGCGCCTTCCAGCAGCACCCCCAGGCTGAAGTGCGCCAAAGCGAAGTCGGGCGCGGTCTGCAGGATCCGTTCGAACTCGGCGAACGCCCCGCCCGGGTCGCCCACCTGGAACAGCACCGTGCCGAGCCGATGCCGCAAGGTCGGGTCGGCAGGCTCCAGGACGAGTCCCCGCCTGAAGTGCTCGGCGGCCGCGACCCAGTCGCGCCGGCTGAGCGCTCGATTCCCCCGTCGCTCGTAGGCCCGCGGACTCTCGATCAGCGTGTCGAGCTCCTCCATCAGCGGGTCCTCCGCCAGGATCGCGACGTCCGCGCGCTGCCGCATGTGCGCTTCGGCCCGATCGAGGCGCCCGAGGCCCCGGTAGGCGAGCGCCAGCGGGTAGTGGGCGCCGACCGCCGTCTGCCCGCTGAGCCGCAGCCCCTCTTCAAGGAATTCGACGGCGCGGGCGTAGTCGTTGGCCGCGAGCGCGGCGCGGCCGATGCCGACGTGGGCGACGACCGAGTCGGGCTGCATGGCGAGCTGCGTCCGGAACAGGGGGTCCGCCTCCTCGGGTCGTCCCAGCAGGAGGTGCACCTCGCCCAGCCACAGCAACGTGAGCGGGTCGTCCGGCAGGATGCGCAGCACCTCGTTGAAGGCGGCGACGGAATCCTCCAGCGCGCCGGTCGTCCGGTGGAGGTGCCCGAGGTAGTACGGCCAGCGTGCGTCGTCCGGCGCCAGCGTCCGCGCCCGCCGGAGGTGCGGCTCCGCGGCGTCGTGCAGTGCCGCGGCCATCAACAGCTTCCCCATGTCGCCGTAGGCGTCGGCGCGCGTTACGGCATTCGCGGTCGGCGTCTGCACGATCGCCATCAGCGACGCGTGCTGCGCGCGCACCTGGTCCCTGACGAACACGTCGGCGGCGGACAGGTCCGGCAGGGCGGCCGTCGGCCCGGTCTCGCTCTCCGCAGCGGGGCCGCCGCCAGCGCAGCCGCATGCGGCGATCGCGAGACAGGCGAGCAGTGCGACGCGCAGGACCGCCGCGCCTTCGCCCGCGAGACCTGGCAGCCCGTGGCAAAAGCCCCGCTGCATTCGAGCGGCGATGCATCCCGCGTGGACTGCGTTGCTCCTTGGTCGAATACGCCCGATATGCTCCCTCGTCGCGCCTTGCCACGCGGGCGCACCGTGAAGCCGTCGACGGTGCCGGTCGAGCCTCATGGGGCGGTCCCCTCTCCTTCTACCAGCGTCGAGTAGCCGTCGATGGGGAGGTTGTTCCATTCCTCGACCCGTCCGCTCGGCCAGACTACGCGCACGAGCGGCGCTTCTGCCGACCGGCCCAGTCCGACGAGCACCCGGGGATCGTGCGCCGAGGCGTAGCTGCCATCCGTGCGAACGTGCCGCCAGATCGCTTCTCCGGCTCGCAACACGGCGACACGGGCGCCCGGCATGTCGCGTTGCGCGCCGCTCCCGGTGAGCCGCAGGCCCAGCCAGTGGTTGCGGTTCCCCACCTCGTTCACGAAGAGTCGCGCCCGCCCGCTGTTGTTCGCTACGACCACGTCGGTGTCGCCGTCGTTGTCGATGTCCCCGAAGGCCGCCCCGCGGCTGATCTCGGACAGCCGGAGGGCCGCGCCGGCCCGGTCCGTGATGTCCTCGAACCGTCCGTTGCCGAGATTGCGGAAGAGCAGGTTGGTTTCGTCGTAGGGAAACGGATGGTCGCCGCGCCCGTCGATCGCCTCTATCGCGCCGTTGACCGCCAGCAGGTCGAGCCAGCCGTCGTTGTCGATGTCGAACCACGCCGCCCCGAAGCCGGTGCGTCCGTGGCTCGCCGGACCCAGGCCGGTCCGGATGCTCACGTCCTCGAAGAACGCGTTGCCTTCGTTCTCGTACAGGTTGTTCCCTTCGGTCGGCAGGTGGGTCATGAACAGGTCGAAGTCGCCGTCGTTGTCGAAGTCGCCGGCGTCCACCCCCATGCTCGCCTCCGCCACGCCGTCTCCGCTCAGCGCCGCCCCGGAGAGCAGGCCGCCCTCGCGGAACGTGCCGTCGCCCTGGTTCATCCACAGCAGGTTCGCGTGCACGTCGTTGGCGACGTAGATGTCTATCCACCCGTCGCCGTCGAAGTCGGCGGTCGACACGCCGAGGGCCGGTCCGAAACCGGCGCCGGGAAGCGCCGCGGCCGTCTCGTCGGCGAACCGGCCGTTCCCCAGGTTGCGATAGAGCCGGTCGGCCTGCGGCGCATACACTTCCGGCGTGCAGTAGTCCCGCCGGCCGGAAAGGCTGGTGCACGGGCGATCTGTCTCGATGCTGTACTGCACGTAGTTGCCGACGTACAGATCCAGCCAGCCGTCGCGGTCGTAGTCGACGAAGGCTGCCGATACGCTCCAGCCGCCGCCCTCGGCGCCGCTCGACGCCGACACGTCCGTGAAGGTGCCGTCGCAGTTGTTGCGGAACAGTCGATTCGTACCCAGGTTCGTCAGGTACAGGTCCGTGCAGCCGTCGTTGTCGACGTCGCCGGCCGCCACCCCCATGCCGTAGCCGGGAGCGTCGATCCCGCTCCGCCCGGTCACGTCGGTGAAGCGCACCGATCGGGTTCCGTCAGCTTCCACGCGCAGGTCGTTCCGGAAGAGCCGGCCTCCGGGGCTGGCGACGGCGTCGGTGGCGAGCATGGCGCGGTCCTGCCCGGGCCCCTCGCCGAGCGGGCGTCCCTGCACCAGATAGACGTCGAGGTCGCCGTCGTTGTCGTAGTCGAGCAGACCGGCCCCGGCCGGGATCATCTCCGGAAAGTAGTAGCGGCCGGACATGCCGTTGGTGTGCGTGAAATCGAGACCCGCGGCGGCGGCGCGCTCCGTGAGCCAGGCGGCCGCCGCGCCCGCGTCCGATTCGCCGACCCCGGCCGCATCCGACACCGGAATCGCGCCGGACTCCACCGCGGTGCCCGCGGGAGCGCCGCCGCAGCACACGCTCATTGCCGCGGTCAGCAGAATCGCAGGGCTCGTGGACTTCACGGAGTGGAAGAACCCCGGACGGTCCGTGCCGCGACGGACCGCCCGGGACAGGATGCATACGACACTTCGTTGCGTTCTACGACGCAAGCCCTAGAAGTCGATCTGGCCGCCGATCTGCACCAGCCTGGGATCGATGATGTAGTTCGGGGCTCCCCAGCGCGGGCCGAACGAGCTGTTGACCCCGCGGACGTCGCTCGTGTTCATCAGGTTGTACGCGTCGAGGTTGATCTGGAACCGCAGCCGCCCGTAGTTGATGATCTTGCTGATCCGGAAGTCCAGCCGCGAGATCCGATCCTCGAACAACGTCTGCGGCGCCACCAGCGGCACCAGCGCCCAGCCCGCCGACAGAGGCCGTCCGAGCCCGATGGCGTCGGCGCTGGAGATCAACATGTTCGCGTTGTAGTCCGGCCCGGAGAGGTTCTGGTACGCCGCGCTGACGAACAGGTCGCCCGGCAACGGAATAGAGCCGAACGCCTTGACCTGCGTCTGGGCCATGAACGGGGTCACGACCCGGCAGTGCAGCATTTCCTGCGGCGAGTCGATGGTGAAGCACTGGTCGTCGATCGATCGGCCGGTGTCGAACCCGCCGCCGAACTGGATGCCGTTGGCGAGCCGTCCGTCCAGCGTCACGTTGAAGAAGTGGTTCCGGCGGATGTCGCTTCCGAACTTGTCGGTCCGGGTGATGATGTTCTCGACCTGCCCGAACTTGTCCGGGTTCAGGTCGTACAGGCCGCAGATCTCGTTGCCCCCGCCGCCCGGCAGCCCCGCGTGGCTGGGCGCCATGACGCAGTACGGGCTGTAGTCGCCCGCGGTCACCGCCAGGTTGTCGGTCCGCCGGTTCTTGCTGTCGTTCTGCTGGTTGTATCCCCCGTTGTTGAAGTAGTAGCCGACGGTCATCGACAGCCCCTGCACCAGCTCCTGCTGCAGCTCCGCCGACAGGTCCCAGTTGCTGTCGCGCAGGCTGTTCAGCACGTCCGGGTCCCACAGGATGGCGTTGGGATTCAACTGGCCGAAGTTGTTGTTGTCGATGGCGCCGCATTCCCCGTTCGCCCCGAAGTTGCCCAGGTCGCAGTCGGGGACGTAGTTCAGGTTGGCGTCGTTCCAGGCCCGGTTCGTGCTGTTCACCGATCGCACGATGGGATTGTTGGCGTTGGTGATCTCGGTGCCGATCTTCGCCACGTAGCGGCCCAGCGAGCCCTTGATGGCGGTCCTCCCGTCACCGAACAGGTCGTAGGCGACCCCCACGCGCGGATTGATGTCCCACCAGTTCGGCGTTCCCTCCCGCCGGTCGAAGTTCCGGGTGGGCAGCCACGGGTTGGCCCGCGGAAAGTCTCCCCAGGGATTCACCGCGTTCGGGTCGTCCGGCTGCTGCTGCGCGGGGCTGTAGCCGTAGAGGTTGTCGACCCGCACGCCCATGTTGATGGACCAGCGGTCGATGGTCCATTGATCCTGGGCGTAGAACCCCGTGTCCCGGGCGCGGTCCCGCTGCAGATAGGGCGTAGACCACTGCGTGAGGCGGTTGGGCACCCCGTTGCGGAACCGGTAGTGCACGTTGTTGCCCGCATTGAGGAGGTAGACGTTGTCCACCAGTTGCTCCGCCTGGACGCCGGCCTTGAAGTTGTGCGAGCCGGTGACGTACGACACCGAGAAGCGCTGGCTGTAGCGATCGGTGTTGTTGGGGTCGCCCCGCAGCCAGCCGTAGTTGCCGTAGGTGATCCCTGTCCCCACGTCGTTGATCAGCACTTCGTCCGCCTCGACGCCCGGCATCAGGAACGTGTTCCACTGCGAGATCGCGATCGTGCCGCCGGCCTCGAGCAGCAGGCGGCTCGTCTGCGTCGACGTCCACGTGAACTGCATCAGGCGGTTGGGGTCGAAACGATAGCCGGGCGCCGACTCCTGCATCCGGTTGGCGTTGGTGGAGCCGCAGTTGCAGGCGCGCTGCTCGTCGTAGGTGAAGTTGAACTTGTGGTTGTCGGCCGCCTGCCAGGTGATGCGGCTGAGATACGAGTCGTACCACTCCAGCCGCCCGCTGTAGCGGTTGTCCGGCATGTCGGTGTACGGGATGAAGTTGACGACCTTCCGCTCGGCGCCCGGCGGCGTGAGGTACCGCGGCTGGCCGGTGGGAGGCGCGCCCGGGAACGTGCTCTGGTTCCAGTAGACCCCGGCGTGCCTGCGCGAGAAGCCCCAGCTCCGCCCGGCGAGGAAGAACCACAGCTTGTCGCGCATGATCGGTCCGCCCAGGCTCAGCGACTGGTCCCACATCTTCAACGTCGAGTTCGACGTGTCGAGACCGGCGTCCCGCAGCTCCTGCGTCAGGTTCTGGCTCTCCATGCTGTCGTTGGCGAAGAACCCGGCCGCGATGCCGCTGAACGTGTTGCCGCCCTCCTTCGGGATGACGTTGACCACCGCGCCGTCGGCGTTCGTGTCGGCGGAGACGCCCGTCGTCTGCAGCACCATCTCCTGCACCGCCGCCGAGTTGATCTGGTAGCTGCTGTTCCCGAAGCTGTTCTCGATGCCCATGCCGTCCATCGCGACCTTGGTGCCGGCCTTGCCGTGGTACTCGCCGCCCACCTGCGACGAGTAGCGGCCGCCGACGTCCGCGAGACCGGTGAACCCGGGCGTGAGGGTGACGAGGTTGTTGACGTGCTTGGTGCTCATGGGCAGGGTCGAGAGCACCTCGTCGGTCACCAGCGTCTGGCGGCGGACGTTCTGCACGTCGACGACGGGGGCCGCCCCGGTCACCGTGATCGTCTCCTCGATGCCGCCGACGGCCATCGCCGAGTCGACGTTGGCCGTGAACCCTGTGGTCAGCTCGATCCCCTCGCGGATGATCGTGCTGAAGCCGGGCAGCGAGAACGTGACCGTGTAGACCCCCGGCCGCAGGTCGACGATGGAGTACAGGCCCTGGCTGTCGCTGATGGCTACGCGCTGGCCTTCGATCAGGGCCGGGCTCGCGGCGGTGACGGTCACGCCGGGCAGCACGCCACCCGTATTGTCCGACACCGTTCCGGAGATGCCTTGCGCGAACGCTGCCGCTGGCGCAAGTAGCAGGACGCCGACGGCGACGTACGTCCGATGCGAACGGGAGACGGTGCTCAAGACACGCTCTCCTTTCTTGTCGCGATCGTGCCCCCGGGCCCGGAACGGTCCGATCTCGGCGGGCGCCGCGGGGGCGCCGGCGTGCGAGACGCCCTCCCCGCGCGGTCTACGTCTGGTGTTCGGCTGTCGTCAAGAGGCTGTTGGCTGCTCGTTCGGGACGACCTCCTCGCGGCCCGCCCCTACTGTTGCAGAGTGGATGACAAATGTCATCAGATTTGTCGTAGGGTCAGTTTCGCCGGGCCTACTCGGATCGCAGATTCACGGCACGGAACCGGGCGGGCGCTGACCTCCCGCCCTTTCAATTCCTGCGCCCTGACCGTCCCCGGTCGAGGCATTTGCCGCCCGTCTGGCATGATACTGTGAAGGCTTGACGGCAGGAGGAACGTGACATGCCCAACGCGAGCACCCCGCAGACCGACCGGCGCCAGTTTCTGCGGATGCTGGCCGCCAGCCCCGCCCTGCCGTACGTCACGTTCTCCCCGAAGATCCTCCACGCGCTCGGCCAGGAACCGTTCCGAGAGGGCGGCCCCCCAGGCGAGCTGATCGGGTCGCCGGAAGAGGCGCTGACGGTCTTCGACTTCGAGGCCGTCGCCAAGGAGAAGCTGCACTACGGGCACGTGGCATTCCTCGGCGGCACCGAGGACGAGGGGACGTACCGCGCGAACCGGGAGGGGTTCACGCAGTACCAGCTCCGCGTCCGGCGCCTGGTCGACATCAGCCGCATCGACATGTCGCTGTCGCTCTTCGGGTCGAGCGCGCACTCCCCGATCCTCCTCTGCCCCTGCGGCGCGCTCAGCGCCTTCCATCGGGACGGCGAGGTGGAGGTGGCCCGCGCGGTGCACACGCGCGGCCACATCATGACGCTCTCGAACGCGGCGAGCCAGCCGATCGAGGACGTGGCGGCGGCCCGCGGCGGGCCCGTCTGGTTCCAGCTCTACCGCGACCCCGACTGGACCCGGACGCTGGCCATGATCAGGCGGGCCGAGGCGGCCGGCTCGCCCGTGCTGGCCTGGACCATCGACAGCCAGGGCGGCGGCAAGCGCATCGTGCACGCGCGCGCCCGGCGCCGCGACCGCGCGTTCTGCGGCACCTGCCACACGCTGAACCCGGACGATCGGGGCCTCGCGCTCCCCGGCTTCCTGGGATCGACGATCAACCCCGACGGCAAGCCGATGACCACCACGCCGCCGCTCGGGCCGCCCCAACTCGACAGTCGCATCGCCACCTGGGACTACGTCAAGCGGCTGAAGGACGCCACCTCCATGAAGGTGGTGCTCAAGGGCATCGTGACGCGCGAGGACGCGGAACTCGCCCTGGAGTACGGCGCCGACGGCATCTGGGTGTCGAACCACGGCGGCCGAATGGAGAACAGCCTGCGCTCGTCGGTCGAGTGCGTGCCCGAGGTGGCGGCAGGCGTCGCCGGGCGCGCACCGATCATCGTCGACGGGGGCTTCCGCCGCGGCACCGACATCTTCAAGGCGCTGGCCCTCGGCGCGACGGCCGTGGGCGTGGGGCGCCCCTACATCTTCGGCTTGGCCGCGTTCGGGCAGGCCGGCGTCGAGACGGCGCTCGACATACTGGACAGCGAGCTGCGGATGGTGATGCGGCAGGCCGGCACCTCCAGCCTCGGGCGCATCACGTCGTCCTACGTGCGCGATCGCCGGATGCCGGCCTGGTAGGTCCTCTGGCAGGTCCCGCCTCGTGCCTTCAGGTTGCACTCGGAGCATGGTGGAACTCCTCGCCGCGGTTCGCCGCCGTCATCGGCGCGCCTGCCGGCCTCGTGAAGTCCGCTCTCGCTGGCTTGCATGCTCAGCGACTGGCGAACGATCTCCGGCGTGCTTGCGGAGCCGCCACGGTGCCGACAGTCGCAGATCTCGACGTACTTCGGTTGGACCGGGCAGCCGCCGGAGCAGGTGGCGTGAACAGGTTGGCGCCTATGTGCAACGGACAGGGCGGCGCCGCTACCCCAGCGACTCCAGCCAGGCGGCGAACCGCTCGTTGAACAGCGCGCCGGCGCGCCGCTCCCGCAGCCGCTCGACGACCCGTGGTCCCGGCATCCCGAGCTTGTGCAGGATCAGCCCGGCCACCAGCGCCGAGCGGTTGAACCCCATGCCGCAGTGGGACAGCACGTGGTGGCCCTGCCCGACGAGGGTCGCGCCGAGGGAGCCGAGCGCGCCGAGCTTCTCCAGGTCCGGCAGGTCCTCGTCCAGGATCGGGAAGTAGATGTAGAGGACCTGGTTGGGCACGGTCGGGACGCCGACGTCGAGGCCGCCTTCGAGATCGATCACCGTGTCGATGCCGCTCGACGAGACGATGTTCCAGTCGTGGATGACCGGCGAGATGAACAGCAGGCCGGCGTCGTCCACCTGCGTCAGGCTGAACAGCTCGGGGGGAATCTCGTAGCTGCGGGCGCCCGCGGCGCTGTCGTTCAAGCCTGTGTTCTCCGGATCCCTCTCCACCCGGCCGGCGCATTGCAGGGATTCGTGGAATGTCAGTACATCACGAAGGCGAACAGCCGCTGTCCGACGGCGACCAGCACGTACTGGCGGCCGTCGAGCAGGTGGGTCTGCGGCGCGTTCGAGATGTTGCCGATGCGGGTGTGCCACAGCAGGTCGCCGTCGGCCGCGTCGAACGCCACGAAGTTGCCGCTGCCGTCGCCGGTGAAGACGACGCCGCCCGCCGTGGTCAGCACCCCCGCGCCGCCGCCGCCGCCGGGCGGCCAGGCGTGGCGCCAGACGATGTCGCCGGTGCGGTAGTCGATGGCCGAGAAGGCGTTGCCTCCGGAGCCGACGACCACGCGGTCCTTCCCGCCGAGTCCCATCGACCCGCGCGGGTCGGGGTCGGTCAGGTACAGCAGGTTGAACCCGTTGTTCTCCTGCGTGTAGAAGAGGCCGGTGTCGGGATTGAAGGCCGGCGGCTGCCAGTTGGTGACGCCGCCTTCCACCGGTGAGACCAGGGCGCCGGGGATGATGGCTTCCTTGCGCGGGTCGGGGTTGGGCGAGCCGCTCTCGCGGACGTGGCTGGCCCAGTTGGCGGTGGCGCCGTAGCGGCTGGTGGCGATGTGCTCGCCCGTCACCCGGTCGACGGTGAAGAAGTAGCCGTTGCGCGCCGCCGTCGAGACCAGCTTGCGCGGCTCGCCGTCGATGACGCCGTCGATCAGGATCGGGGTCTGGGCCGAGTCCCAGTCGTGGGTGTCGTGCGGCGAGGTCTGGAAGTACCAGGCCATCTCTCCGGTCGCCACGTCGACCGCGATCAGCGTGCAGGTGAACAGGTTGTCGCCGCGCCGCGCGACTCCCGTGTAGCCCGGCGTCGGGTTCCCCGTGCCGAAGATGTAGTAGTTGGTCTCGGGGTCGTAGACGCCGGGCACCCAGACCTGCCCGCCGCCGTGCGAGGCCGCGTCCAGATTGGGCCACGTCTCCAGCCCCGGATCGCCCGGCTTCATGGGGACCGTGTAGAAGATCCACTGCCGCTCGCCGGTGGCCGGATCGAACGACTGCAGGAAGCCGGGGGCGTCGAGGTCGTTGCCGGTGCCGACGAGCAGGTGGTCGCCGACGACGATCGGCGCCATGGTCGAGAAGTACTGCTCCTCGAAGCTCGCAATCTCGGTGTGCCAGCGCTCCTCGCCGGTCCGCAGGTCGAGCGACACCAGGTAGTTGTCGACCGTCTCGAAGAAGAGCGAGTCGCGCCAGATGGCCGCCCCCCGGTTGCCGATGTGGGGGCCGCCGCGGGTCTTCCAGAAGTAGTGCCAGCGCTCGGTGCCGTCGCGCGCGTCGAGGGCCCAGACGTGGTCCGGGGCGGTGACGTACAGCAGGTCGCCCACCTGCAGGATGGAGCCCTTGATGCGCTGGCTGCCGATGGTGAACCCGCCGCCCACGCCGCCGATGAAGTCCGGGGCGCCGTTGCCGGTGAGCGGCGGCATGCCGGTGTTCAGCTCCAGCGTCCAGGCCAGCGTCAGGTGCTTCACCGTCTCGGTGTTCACCTGGGTCAGCTTGCTGTAGCGCCGGCCCGTGTAATCGCCGGAATAGGTCGGCCAGGATGCTTCGAGCGGCGCCGTGAGCGACGCCGGGTCCAGCCCGCCCTCCTGCGCGCCGGCGGCGGCGGGAGCGATCGTCGTCAGCGCGGCGGCGAGCGCCGGAAGCAGTATCCGTGTCATTGCAGGGTCACGTCTCATTGCAGGGTCACCAGATAGGCCGTCACGTTGTGGATGTCGGCGTCGCTGTATACGGACAGCAGCTCGCGGTGCCGGGCCAGCGGGTCGGCGAGCTCGATTCGCGTGCCGCCGCCGCGCCGGCTGAACGAGCGGTGGCGTCCGTCGGTCGTCGTCAGCACGACCACGAAGTCGTCGAGCCGCTCCAGCGTTCCCGCGACCCGCTCGCCAGCGGTCGTGACGGTCACGTCCACCGGTGGCCGCGGTCCGGTTCGGGAGCCGCCGCGCACCCAGGTGTTCTGGAGCTCCTTCGGCTCGGCGATGCGTGAGGCGATGCCCTGCAGGTCGCCGGCCGGCGAGTGGCACGACGCGCATTGCGCCGCGAAGTAGGCCTCCCCGGCCGCCGCGTCGCCGACCAGGATATCCAATTCCACCGCCTCGCCCTCCGGCGGCCCGCCCTGGCGGGTCGCGGTGGACAGGACGTCGTGGATGTACTCGGCGACCGCGCGGACGTCCTCGTCGGACAGCGGCACCGGCGGCATCCCGGAGCCGTCCGCGGCCGTGCTGCCGTTCTGGATGACCGGTCCCATCAACTCGCCCTGCAGGTCGCGCAGCACAAGCTGCGATCGCAGCAGGTTGGGCCCGCCGAGGTCCCCGCCCCGCAGGTCGACGCCGTGGCAGGCCCGGCAGTTGATGCCGTAGATCCCGCGTCCGCGGGCGATCAGCTCGGGATCCCCGGGCGGGCGTTGCAGCGCCGGGTAGAGCCCCTGACGCCGCGGCTGTCCCCCTGCCTGTGCGGCCCCGCCGGCCGCCTGCTCTCCGGCTCCGCCGCCGGCCGCCGGTTCCACGGCTCCGCCGCCGGCCCCGGCCTCCGTGCGCCAAGCCGCTACGAGGACCGTCACGAGGATCAGGATCCCGATTCTCGTCGCGTTACGACTCGCTCTCTGCATCCCGGCGATTATGGCCGCGTCGCGATGGCTGTCAAGCGACGCCGTCAACGCAGTGCGTCTCGCGATGCGACTGTACCCATCAAGCTGCGGCGGTGTGCGTCCGACACGATCACGGAATGCGCGGAGTGGTCCGTGCGGCCTCGGCGCGCGGAGCACGGCGGCTGACTGGCGGGCCGATGCGGCCGATGGTGGTGGTTCCCCGGCGGCCGACAATTCGGCCTGCGATGCGAGTTCCATTGGCGTGGGCTGCGATGCCGCGCTACCATCAGGGGTTGCGATGCGCCGACGCATGGTCGGTCCACGGCTGCTCGTCCTCGTCGCGCTCGCCTGCGCGCTGCTGGCGGTGAGCGTCGCGGCCCAGCCCTTCCTCGGCTTCGGCGCGTGGGGCCGCCCGAACCTGCGCTACGACGGCGAGGTCACCTTCGTGCGGCTCCGCTGGGACCGGGGCGATTTCGGCGCGACCGTGTACGGACGCGGCTACATGATGTGGGCGCACGAGTTTCCGCGGGCCGAGCAGCACCTGATGACGCTGCTCAACGACTTCACCACCGTCGACGCCAAGGACACCGGCAGCCTGATTCTGCCCCTCGACGATCCGCAACTCTTCCGGCATCCGATCGCCCTGATGCAGGAGCCGGGCTTCTGGGCGATGACAGACGGGCAGGCCGAGCGCCTGCGCGAGTACCTGCTCAAGGGCGGCTTCGTCATCTTCAACGACTTCGAGGGGCGGCAGTGGGAGAACTTCGAGGCGCAGATGCGCCGCGTGATCCCGGACGGCCGCTGGCTCCCGCTCGATCCGGGCCACCGCATCTTCGACACGTTCTTCAACGTCGAGGAGCTCGATCTTCCGAACCCCTACAACCACCACCTCGCCGGCCTCGTCCCGGAGTACTTCGGGCTCTTCGAGAACAACGATCCCGAGGGGCGGCTGATGTCGATCGCCTGCTACAACACCAACCTGGCGGAATTCTGGCAGTCGGGCGGCAGGGGGTTCTTCCCGATCGAACCGATGAACACCGGGTTCGAGCTCGGCATCAACTACTGGATGTACGGGCTGACGCACTGACCTGAAGCACGGCGGCGGCCGGCGCAACATATAATGAAGTTGAGGGCGTCGAATGACGTGGCGGGAATTAGCGCGGCAAGGAAGGACGACCAGATAACGGAAACAAAATGACGACAAAGAAACCATCTCGCAGGAAGCGGGCAGATGTAGTCCAGGTGAAGAATCCCAAGAGTGGACACTATGTGAAGATTGACAGAAGCGCCGGCAAGGTCATTTCGCACAAGAAGTCCGCCGGTCCCTACAAGGGCATTCCCGTTGCCAGGAAGAGCCGATGATCATTTATAGTCCGCTGGACGGCGACGCTCTGACCACTTCAATACCCAGCAACCCGAGACACTGCTTCTTGATGACCCGACTTGGCGATCCCGTTCCTCATGCAATCGAGGAGATTCGGCTCGCCGTGTCCGAGTTGTGCGGCAACGCGAACTACACGGTTATCGATGCACGATCACGTGTCACGGGGCGAGACTTCCTGATGAAGATCTGGAGGCTGATTGCTTCTGCTCCACTCTCAATCGGCATTTGCCACGAAGAAATCCCCACTTCCACGCAGGCCAACATCTACTATGAGCTCGGCGTCGCGCAGGCGCTCGGCAAGGAGACTCTGCTCATCAAGTCCCCGAACGTCGCGGTACCAAGTGACTTCATCAGAACCGAGTATGTGGAATTCAATCCGATCCTCGCGATCGACTACCTGAAGCGAGCGTTTCTGATTTCGGGCGAAGAGAGACTTCGCGAAAAGGCGCAGTCGCTCCTCGACGAAGCCGGACTTGACGATAGAGCAAGGAACAGCGTGGAGTTGCTCGCGGCGGCGTTCTAGCCGGTACCGTACCGTCTTGCCAAATGGCGGGAGAATCCGGCTCAGACAGTCGTGTCCGACGGCGGTGGGCTCCAGCACGCGGGTTCCGGGCCGTGCTACCGATCCAGGGACGCCGTGGAACGTCGGTCGTTCCGCTTCAGAAGCCAGAGCACGAACCACGCCGGCAGCGAGAGAATCGCCGCGTAGATCCACACGGCTATCGGTCCGAGCAGGCCGCCCACCGTCGCCGCGTAGGCCGTGAGCGGACCGAGCGCGGCGGCGCAGCCGCAGGCCGCTGCCTTCGACATGGGGTACAGCCGGCGGACGGCGGCAGTCAGCGGAAAGCCGGCCGGCCAGGTGAACACGAACAGCGACACGATGGCCGCAGCCATCGATCCAGGCATCGGCGGTGCCGGCATCGCGCTGAAGCCGAATCGCAGGAATGCCTGGGCGGCCACCAAGAGCGGCAGCCAGAGCGAGAGCAGAAGCGTGCGTCCCATCATCCCAGACTGACACGGGTGCTGCGGGATGGCAATCGGGAGGCGGCTAGCGGAAGCGTAGCGCGTCGGCGGGGGTTCAGAATCGGGAAGCCATGAACCGGGGATTCAATGCGCCGCCCGCGTCAGGAAACCGCCGCGCCGCATCAGAATCCCGCCAACCGCTCCACCAGGTGGGGCAGCCGCTCCACCAGGTAGAGCGGGAGGGACAGCAGCGGGTAGCGGATCCGTTCGGAGCCGCGGCCGTGGCGTACTGCGGCTTCGACGGCGTGCAGGGCGGGAGGGTCCGCATCGAAGCGTACGGCGAACGGGACCCGCTTCTCGGCCACGAACTGGTGCAGCGACTTCAGGGTGCCGGTGCGTCCGGCCTTCACTTCGATCGGGACGATGCGGCCGCCGAGCTCGCACACGTAGTCGACCTCGGCGTTGTTGGAGCGGCCCTCGCGCAGCCAGTAGGTGAGCTCCCGGTTCGGCCGATCGGCGAGAAGAAACTGCAGATGCTGACCGATGAACTGCTCGGCGCCGGGACCGGCGTTGACCAGTTGCGTTGCGGTCTGACCGGTGATGGTCTGCCAGCCGAGTCCGCAGACGGCGTTCATCAGGCCGATGTCCAGGAAGATCAACTTGAAGACCTTCTCCTGGAGATCGGCTTGCAGTGGCAGGCCGGAACACTGGCTGTGAGTCACTTTCGCGATCACGCGCGCCATGGCCAGCAGATCCATGTCGCGACGGATCGTGGCGCTCTGGTCGTCCGGAGAGACGTTGCTGTATTTCACCTTTCGTCCGGCGTGGCGGGCCGCGAAGTTGAACACGCGGAGCATGCGGGTGAGGTCGCGGCGCGACGCATACTTCGGGAAGTCGTCACGCCACGTATCGATGATGCTGGCGTGCACGGTACTGACGGCACGCAGACTCGCGGACTCGGCGTAGGTCTTGACCGCCTCGGGCATGCCGCCGACGAAGTGGTACAGGCGCAGGAGTTCCAGCAGGCGGCGGTGAACGACGGGTTGCGGCGACGGTGGCTCGGTACCGGTCGTCCATTCGAACGTCTCGATCTCGCGGGCGAGCCGGTTCTGGCCGACAGCCCGCAGAAACTCCGTGAACGTCATCGGGCCCAGGTCGAGGTACTGGATGCGTCCGACAGGCATGGAGAAGGAGTGGTCCGACAGCATGAATTCCATCAGGGAGCCCGCGGCGACGATGGGCAGCTCCGGCACTTCCTCGAAGAAGTAGCGCAGCGCGGCGAAGGCGCTCGGGGCTGCCTGTATCTCGTCCAGGAACAGGATCGTGCTTTCGGAGAGCGAGCGGTCCGAGACGGCCTCGATCACGTCGAGCACGGTCGCCGGATCGTTGCTGGCGAAGGTCTCGGCGAGATCCGGATGTCGTTCGAGGTTGACGGTCAGCAGGTCCCGGTCGGCTGCCGCGTCGCAGAACAGCCGGACCAGCGTGGACTTGCCCACCTGCCGTGCGCCGCGCAGAATGAGGGGCTTGCGTCCCGGCCGCTGCAGCCACTCCCGCATGTCCTGCAGGCGATGACGGTGCATGAGCCGATTTTTCCATTTGCATGCCTGTAAAAACAATCCCAGATCACGATTTTACGGGCATGTTTCCGTGCCGGGTCGCGGCCGTCAGAACCCGACCATCGTCTGAAGATAGAAGAAGTCCGCGGTGTCCAGCGTGAAGCTCGCATCCCGCAGGTAGGCGCCGCCGAAGAAGCGGCCGTAGCCCACCTCCAGCCCGACCGGTCCGACCGGGAGACGGACGGTGACGTCCAGCTCGTTGCCGACGTGTGACGAGAGGGGCGCGTCAGCGGCCTGGTGTACGACGGCGCCGCCGACGTTGTACCAGGCGTCCGTGCCCGGAGAGAGCAGGGCGAAATCCTGCAGGGCGACGCGCAGCGTCGTACGGCGCGGCAGCGCGGCCTCGACCGTGAACTCGGCGTTGCGCAGGTTCTGCAAGGCGAAGAAGTCCATGTAGCCGTAGTAGGCGTGGCCCAGCGGATAGAGCTGGTCGAACGTGCCGTGAATGCCGTCGGCGGGGTCGTCGTCGTCGCCGCTGCCGACGTTGAAGGCAGCCCCGAGCTTCACCTTGCCCGGCAGTCCGGTCGTGTACGAGCCGCCCGCGTGGAAAAGCGCGGCGCGGTGTTCCAGGCCGCCGTATCTGCCGGTCTGCGCGGCGAGCTCGGTGTCGAATGCCCAGGCCCCGTACCGGCTGTCGACGCGGGTGCCGACGGTGTGGACGGCGTCGTCGACGCGCGCCGCGCGGCGCAGCAGCCAGTAGCCCTCCACGGTGGCGCCGCCGACGAGCGCGGCGTCCATGTAATAGACGCCGTGGAGCTGGCTGTTGAACATCCGGCTCCCGGTCGGCCCGTGGTCGTTGAGGCCGGTCGGGGTGACCGGAACCAGCCGGGTGGCGAAGGCGTCGAGCTTGCGCCCCGGGCCGGCGCCAACGCCGATCCGGGCGCCGTCGAAGACCCGCGCGGTATTGACCCATTCGAGCGGCGAGACCATCCGCTGGGAGCCGTAGACCAGCTTCTGGCGCCCGATGCGCACCGTGACCGGAACCGATCCGGACGCGGGCGACCCGACGTCGAGGTACGCCTGGTGGAAGTCGAGCCGGTCGGCGAAGATGTTCGGCGTCCTCGTCTCGCTGATCGCCTCCTCGCCGTGGATCCGCGCATCCTGCAGCTCGACGATACCGGTGACCCAATCGCCCGGCTCCCAGGTCAGGTCGAAACGGAACCGCGAGAGCAGATAGTCCTCGTCGTTGCCGGGTTGCGCACGGTCGAACCTGGCGTTGCGCCGGCTCTCGGTCCGCAGCCGAAGCTGCGAGCCCATCGTGAGGCCCGGCAGGATCTCGCGCCAGTCCGAGGATTCCTCCACCGCGGCCGCCGACCGTGGTGCGGAAGCGGAAGAACGCTCGTCGGGGGCGCCGTCGGCAGCGGCCCCGGAGCTGCCGTCGTCGGTGGAGTTGGCCGCGGCCGGTGCGACCACGCCGACGGTGATACACAACGTGAGCGCTACCGGGCAGGAGAAGCGGCGTCGTACGGATGGAAGAGCGGAAGACGAATCGTGAGTTGCCATGCGCCATATGGCTTTCAAGACGCATGCCATCCCGGCTGGAGAGGTCTGGCGGCAGGCATCGTGGCACCAATGTGCGCGCGGACAGGGGGTGCATTCGAACTCTGTTCCCGCGTTCGTGAAATGCCGGCCGCCGCCGCGGCGGGCGTCTCTTTTGTCCGTTTCCTCCTTCACTGACTACATTCTCGTCGAGACGTGATCTGCGCGCCGACTTGCTTCCGGAGATCGTTGCATGTTTCTTCCATGTAACCCCGTTTCAGTGCCTTCTCTTGTCGAAGCCGTTACCTTTCCGGCCCTGCCGGCAAGACCACGAAACCGTCGAAAGTGACGTACTTGCTCGACAGGAAACGTCTCGCCTGCCGATCCAGCCACAGGCATGTCGCCTGACTGCGCAAATACGACATTTCTGTCGTGGTGAGGGCCTTCATGTCTGGCCCGCGGATCTCCCCCCGCAGTGGGCCGCGGTGATGCGGTGGACCGGGAGTCGGAACAGGCACCTGCAACCGCCATGAGCCCTCGGGGGTTCAGTGCCCTGCGAGTGCTCCCGGCAGCGCCGGCCGGTCGCCGCGGCCGGCTGCTTCATCGACAAGGGTGTCAAGCAAGATGGCAGGCTTCTACATTCTCGTAGGCTTCGAGTGACATGCCTCGCCTGCCCGCGCTTCTTCGCGGGCAGGCTGCAAGTTACTGATTTCAAAAGGGTTGATGAAAGCGGACCGGGTCCTTGCGTCAACTTGGCCCGCCTCTTGCAATCCCCTCACCAAATCCGGGAGGCGCTGCCGTAACGGCGGGCTCGTTACAGGGTCGGGAGACAGTCGGCACAGATCGCACAAGGTTACCGGCCGTCCGGCGTTTCGGCAGTCGCCATTCCTGTTTCACTCTTGCGCGTCGGAGGCGCCTGATATGGAAGTCACCAGCAAGGCTACGCGGATTCGGCTCTTCAGCATCGACACGCCGCAGATGCGCGCGTTCCACATGACGTGGTTCGCGTTCTTCCTTTGTTTCTTCGCCTGGTTCGGCATCGCGCCGCTGATGAAGATAGTCCGCGACGAGATGGCGCTGACCCAGTCGCAGATCGGCTGGCTCGTCATCGGGTCGGTCTCCATCACCGTCGTCGGGCGCCTGCTCATCGGCTGGCTCTGCGACCGCGTCGGGCCGCGGCGGGCCTATACCTGGCTCCTGCTCCTCGGCTCGTTGCCGGTGATGGGCATCGGCCTGGCCCAGGACTTCCAGACGTTCCTGATCTTCCGGGTGCTGATCGGCATCATCGGCGCGTCGTTCGTGATCACGCAGTACCACACCTCGGTGATGTTCGCTCCCAACGTGGTCGGCACCGCCAACGCCACCACCGCGGGGTGGGGCAACCTGGGCGGCGGCGTGACGCAGCTCGTCATGCCGATCGTGCTCGGCATCCTGACCGTCGGCGCCTACATCCCGTTCACCGACATCCGGTTCCTGCCCGGCCTGGGGCTGAGCGACGAGGTCGGCTGGCGCGTCGCGATGGTGATGGCCGGGGCGATGTGCGCCCTGGTCGGCGTGGCCTACTGGTTCCTGACGCAGGACGCACCGGAGGGGAACTACCGCGAGCTGCGCGCGGCCGGCAAGCTGCCGCCCAAGCAGAGCGTGAAGGGCTCGTTCGCCCTGGCCGCGAGGGACCCCCGGGTCTGGGCGCTGTTCGTCATCTACGGCGCGTGCTTCGGCATCGAGCTGACCGTCAACAACGTCCTCGCCCTCTATTTCATCGACTACTTCGACTTCTTCGCGTCGATGAACGCGGTGCAGGCGGTGCAGTGGGCGGGCGCGGCGGCGATGCTCTTCGGCCTGATGAACGTCTTCGCGCGCACCCTCGGCGGCGCCATGGGCGACCTGTTCGGCCGCCGGTGGGGGCTCTCGGGCCGGGTGCGCTGGCTGTTCATCGCGTTGTTCGCCGAGGGGCTGGCCCTGATGCTGTTCTCGCAGATGCCGGTGCTGGCGTTGGCCATCCCCGCGCTCATCGTCTTCAGCCTGTTCGTGCAGATGTCCGAGGGCGCGACCTATTCGGTGGTGCCGTTCATCAACAAGAAGGCGTTGGGCTCGGTCGCCGGCATCGTCGGGGCGGGCGGCAACGCCGGCGCGGTGGCGGCGGGGTTCCTGTTCCGCGGCGCCATTCCGTGGCCGACCGCGTTCCTCGTCATCGGCGCGCTGGTGACCGTCACCGCGTTCCTTGCCTTCGCGGTCCGCTTCGACAGCGAGACGGAGACCGAAGCGCGGACGGCGCTCGACGCGGCGCTGGCGGATCGGCGGGCCGGGCTCGCCGCCGGCGGCGGGGCGGAGCCGGCCGGGGCGGCGGGGTAGCGGGTCTGGAGTCTGCGCCCCGGGAGTGGAGTTTGCGGGATCGAGGCCGGGCTGGCGCTGGTCAGCCCGGCGCCTGACCGCGGAACGGACGATTCGGAAGGATAGGAAAGGACGATGGTCAATCCGGCCGAAGTCTGGAAATCGAAGAAGCACAGCTTCGACGTCTGGCCCGACGTGCTGCGCCACGCCGAAGCGGGAACGCCGATGGGCGGCATCGAGACGCCCGACCTCGAGCGGATGAAGTGGTACGGCTTCTTCTACCGCAAGCGGGACACGCCGGGCCGGTACATGAACCGGATCCGGATCACGGCGGGGGAGCTCACCTCCGATCAGGCCCGGGAGATAGCGGCGATCGCCTACGAGCACGGCCACGGCATCGTCGACGTTACCACCCGCGCCAACCTCCAGGTGCAGGGGCTCGGCATCGAGCAGCTTCCGGCGGTCGCCGAACGGCTGGCCGCGGTCGGACTGACCTCGAAGCAGAGCGGACACGACAACGTCCGCAACGTCTTCGCGCACCCGTTCAGCGGGCTCCTGCCCGACGAGCTGATCGACACGCGGCAGCTCTGCCGGGACGTCACGGCCCTGTTCGTCGACAGCCGCGAGTACTCCGACCTGCCGCGCAAGTTCAACATCTGCCTCAACGGGACGGCCGAGCACTCCGTGCACTTCTGGACGCAGGACCTGAGCTTCCTGGCCCACCGGGTCGGCCGCGAGGTGCTGTTCCAGGTGCTGGTGGCCGGCACCCAGGGGCAGAACCCGCACCTGGCGTGGCACCTGCCGGTGCTGGTGCATCCGGATCAGGTGGTGGCGGTCACGGCCGCGCTGCTCGATCTGTTCCGCGCCCAGGGGTCGCGGGAGAAGCGGCATCAGGCGCGCCTGCGCTACCTGGTCGAGCGGGTCGGGATCGAGGCGGTCAAGGCGTGGGTCGGCGAGCGGGTGCCGCTGCGCCCCTGGCCAAACCTGCCGGCCCCGACGCCCGCAACGCGTAACGACGACCTGGTGGGCTGGTTCCCGCAGGCGCAGCCGGATCGCTGGACCATGGGGCTCTGCGTCCCGCTGGGGCGGTTGAGCTGGCGGCAGTTGGAGGCGCTGGCCGTGCTCGCGAAGCGCTGGGGCGACGGCCAACTGCGGACGACGCACGAGCAGGGGCTCGCCATCATCAACATCCCGGGGGCTTCCGGGACGCCGCGGCCACCGATGCCGCCGCGGTGGGGCTCAGCATGCACGCCGACACGCTGGCCCGCAACACGGTGGCGTGCACCGGGACACAGTTCTGCAACATCGCTGTGACCGAGACCAAGGGCGCGATGTTCCGCCTGGTCGACACCCTGCGGCAGCGGACGCTGGCCCTGCACGGCATCCGCATCCACATGAGCGGCTGCCCGTCGAGTTGCGCGCAGCACTTCACGGCCGACATCGGCCTGAAGGGCGTCCGCGTGCGGCGGCTCGTCGGCACGCGGGAAGGCTTCGACGTCTTCCTCGGGGGCGGGGTGGCCGGCGACGTCCACCTCGGGATGCGCTACAAGCTCGGGGTGGACGTCGACCAGCTTCCGCTCGTCATCGAGGAGGTCGTCAACGAGTACTACATCCGGCATCGGCCGGGGCAGACCTTCAGCGCCTACTGGCGCGCGAAGCTGCGCGAGGCCGAGGCCGCCAAGGTGGGCGAGGACGACTACCGCCCGGCGACCTGGATCTGCGAGCGGTGCGAGTACCGGCACCGCGGCGAGGACCCGCCGGTGTTCTGTCCCGGCTGCGCCGGCGTGCGCCGGCTCTTTGCCAGGGTCGAGGACGACGCCGAAGCCGCTGCCGACACACCCGGCGAGACGCCGCCCGCCCGCGACGACGGCTACGTGTTCGCGGCCCGTGAAACCTCTCTGGCCGAGGGCGCCGCGTTGTCGGTGGACATCGGCGGTCACACGTATGCGCTGTTCCGGATCGACGGCAAGGTACGGGCTGTCGACGGCCTCTGCCCGCACGAAGGAGGGCCGCTGGCGGAAGGCACCGTCAGCAAGGGGGTGGTCACCTGCCCCTGGCACGGCTGGACGTTCGACGCGTGCACGGGATGCAGCCTGGAGCCGGCCGGCAACGACGTCGCCCACTATCCGACGCTCGTTGAAGAGGGCAACGTCTACCTGAAGCCGAAGCAGGCCGCGGCTTCCGTGCCGCCGCCGGCCGGCGGCAGCGCCCCCGCTCCCGCCGGCCGGCTCGATGCGGCAGGGGTGCCGGCCGACCGCGTGCACACCGAGCAGTTCCACGCCGCGCCCACGCCGGCGCGGGCGGGTTGAAGCCGATGGCAGTCCCAGGCAACGTCCTCGAACTCGGGTCCGAGCCGGTCCGCGCACCTGTTCCGGCAACGGCGCCGAGTCGCGCGGCCGAGCCGGGGCCGGCTTCGAACCGCCCGTCCGCGCCGGTGGCGGCGGCGACCCTCGTCGACCGCTACCTCGAAGAGCAGCAGGTCACGGCGGTGGCGCGCTTCGCGCAGGCGCACGACGCCGCGCACGCAGGCGGTCCGGCCCTGGCCGGGCGCTACTCGGCGCTGATGCCGGCGACGCCGCCGGCCGCCGGCCAGCAGTACGCCTTCGACGTGGATCTGGATGCCTGCTCGGGCTGCAAGTCGTGCGTCGCGGCCTGCCATTCCCTGAACGGCCTCGAGGAGGAGGAATCGTGGCGCGACGTCGGGTTGCTCCACGGCGGGAGCCGGAGCCTGCCCGTCGTCCAGCACGTCACGACGGCCTGCCACCACTGCCTGGATCCCGCCTGCATGCACGCGTGTCCGGTGGAGGCCTACGAGAAGGACCCGGTCACCGGCATCGTCAAGCACCTCGACGACCAGTGCTTCGGCTGCCAGTACTGCACGCTCGCCTGTCCCTACGAGGCGCCGAAGTACAGCCGCGCCAAGGGGATAGTCCGCAAGTGCGACATGTGCAGCGACCGGCTCGCCGACGGGGAGGCCCCGGCGTGCGTGCAGTCGTGTCCGAACGGCGCCATCGCGATCCGCGTGGTGGAGGTGGAGCAGGTGATCGAGGATTCCGAAACCCACCTGTTCGTGCCGGGAGCACCCGAGCCGGCCCTGACGTTGCCCACGACCGCCTACCGGACCGGGCGGGTCCTGCCGCGCAACATGGTGCCGGCGGACTACCACACGGTACGCCCGGAGCAGGCGCACTGGCCGCTGATCCTGATGCTGGCCCTCACCCAGCTCTCGGTCGGCGCGTTCCTGGTGGAGCGGCTGCTGGAGCTGCTGGTTCCCGGGGCGCTGACGGCGAGCATCCGCCCGGTACACAGCGCGAGCGCGCTGGTGTTCGGCCTGCTGGCGCTCGGGGTGAGCGTGCTGCACCTCGGCCGGCCGCGCTACGCCTACCGGGCCGTTCTGGGGCTGCGCCATTCGTGGCTCAGCCGCGAGATCCTGGCCTTCGGCATCTTCGCGGGGCTGGCCGTGACCTACGCCGCGTGGTCCTGGGCCGCATCGGCGGGCTGGCTCGGCCGCCTCGCCGAATGGGGATTGACGGCCGGCGCCGGCGCGGCGGTCGAGGGCCGGGCGCTCGCTGCCGGGGCCGGGTCGCCGGTCGCGGCGGGGTTCGGGTGGTGGCTCGGCTGGAGCGTCGCGTTGTCGGGGGCCGCCGGCGTGTTCTGCTCGGTCATGGTCTACGACTACACGAAGCGCGACTTCTGGAACGGTCCGGCCACCGCCGGCCGCTTCTTCCTGACGACCGCGGTGCTGGGATTGGCCGCGGCCTGGCTGCCGCTGTTGATCGTCGCCGCCGGCAGCGACGCCGAGCTGGCTGCCGCCGCCATCGACCGTTACGGCGCCATCCTGTGTCGCGGACTCGTCGTCGCCATGGCCGCGAAGCTGCTGTTCGAGGCGGCGCTGTTCCGCCACCTGGCCTCCCGGTCGACCACCTCGTTGAAACGCACGGCGTGGCTGATGACCGGCGCGCTCTCCAACGTCACGATGGCGCGCTTCGCGGCCGGTCTGCTCGGCGGGCTCGCCATGCCGGGCCTGTTGCTGCTGAGCCGCGTGCCGGCGCCGCCCGGAGAGGGTCAGGACCTCGTCTTCGTCGTGCTGGTCGGCATGCTCTTCGCCGCCTGCCTCGCCGGCGAGCTCCTGGAGCGCTACCTGTTCTTTGCGGCGGTCGCCTCGCCGCGCATGCCGGGAACCCTGTAACCGATGCTGTACCAACGCGACGGGCATCTGACCCGCGATCTGCTGCGGACGCCCGGCGGCTTCGGCCTCGGGCAGGTCCCGGCGAAGCTGAAACCCGACGCCACCACCGACATGGTGTGCGGCTACTGCTCGACCGGCTGCAGCCTGACCGTCCATCTGAAGGACGGCGAGGCGGTGAGCCTCACGCCGGCTGCCGACTACCCGGTCAACCGCGGCGTCGCCTGTCCCAAGGGCTGGGAGGCGCTGTCGGTGCTGGGGGCCGGCGACCGCGCCACGACGCCGCTTCTGCGGGACGGGTCCGGCGTCCAGCGCCCGGTGGGCTGGGACGCGGCGCTGCGGGCGATGGTCGAACGCTTCCAGGCGATCCAGGCGCGGCACGGGCCGGAGTCGGTGGCGTTCCTGAGCACGGGGCAGATGCCGACCGAGGAGATGGCGCTGCTCGGCGCGCTGGCCAAGTTCGGGATGGGGATGGCGCACGGCGACGGCAACACGCGCCAGTGCATGGCCACCTCCGTCGTGGCCTACAAGCAGGCGTTCGGGTTCGATGCGCCGCCCTACACCTACCGCGACTTCGAGGAGTCGGACGTCCTCGTCTTCGTGGGGGCCAATCCGTGCCTCGCGCATCCCATCCTGTGGGAGCGGGTGCTCCGGAATCCGCACGACCCGGCCATCGTCGTCATCGATCCGCGCGTCACCGAGACGGCGATGCAGGCGACCGGGCACCTGCCGATCCGCCCCAAGTCTGACCAGGCCCTCTTCTACGGGCTCGCCCGCCTGCTGATCGAGCGGGGCTGGATCGACCGCGCCTACATCGACGCGCATACCCGCGATTTCGAGGATTACGCGGCGGCGGTCGAGCCCTACACCCTCGACCGGGTGACCGAGGCGACCGGCATCGGGGCGGACGTCGTCGAACGACTTGCCGAGACGATCCACCGGGGCCAACGGGTGTCGTTCTGGTGGACGATGGGCGTCAACCAGAGCTACCAGGGCGTGCGCACCGCGCAGGGCATCATCAACCTGGCGTTGATGACCGGCAACATGGGCCGGCCCGGCACCGGGGCCAACTCCATCACCGGCCAGTGCAACGCGATGGGCTCGCGCCTGTTCAGCAACACCACCAACCTGCTCGGCGGCCACGACTTCGCGAATCCGGCCCACCGGGAGAAGGTGGCGCGGGTGCTCGACATCGACCCGGCGGTCATCCCGACCCGCGCAAGCCGGGCTTACAACCAATACTGTTGCTTTAGCAGTCAAACCCCTGTATTCTGCTGTGATAGCGGAGATGCGGGGGGATGAATGGCCCGAACACAAGCCGTTCTGCCGGGCGGCCCGCGGCTGTCGGACTATCTGAGCATCGGCGTGCTTGCGCAGGTGTACCCGATCGCGGCGGTACGCGAGGCGTTGGCGTCGTGCGATCGGGCAAGCCTTCGGCAGCGCGCTCTGCCGGCCGAGGCGATGGTGTATTACGTGGTGGCGTTGGGGCTGTTCCGGTCGGTGTCAGCGCGGGAGGTGCTGCGCTGCCTGATGGAAGGGCTGCGGTGGGTGTCGTCGGACGCGACGTTGCGCGTGTCGGGGAAGTCATCGATTTCGCGGGCGCGGACGCGCTTGGGGTCGGCGCCGTTCGAGGCGTTGCGCGCGGCGCGGGTGGGACCAGTGGCGGACCCGGCGACGCGCGGGTCGTGGTATCGCGGCCGGCGCCTGGTGGCGTTCGACGGGTCGACGCTGAACGTGCCGGACGAGGTGACGAACCGGGAGGCGTTCGGGGCGCCCGGCGCGTCGCGTGGCCGTGCTGCTTTCCCCCAGGTGCGCCTGACGGCGCTGGTCGAGGTGGGGACGCGCGCGGCGTTCGCGTGGCGGGCCGGCGCGTATGCCGAATCGGAGGAGGCGCAGGTCGAGGCGCTGCTGCCTTGGTTGTCGCCGGGCATGTTGGTGCTTGCCGACCGGGGCTACTGCGGTTTCCCGCTCTGGCGGCGGGCGGCCGGCACCGGCGCCGACCTGCTCTGGCGCATGAAGGCGAACCTGCGCCTGCCGGTGCTGGAACGCTTCGACGACGGTTCCTACCGGAGCGTGCTGCGGGGCAGCGGCCAGGACCGCCGGCGCAGTCGAGGAGAATGCCCCGTGCGGGTCGTCGAGTACAGGCTGGACGACCCGAGCGATGTCGTCTACCGCTTGGCCACCACCCTGCTCGACCCGGCCGCCGCACCAGCCGCCGAGGTTGCCGCGCTGTATCACGAACGCTGGGAGGTGGAGACCGCCTACGATGAAGTCAAGACCCACATCCTGGGTCCCGGCGCGATCCTGCGCAGCAAGACACCGGACTTGGTGTTGCAGGAGGTGCACGGCCTGATGCTGGCGCATTACGCCGTGCGGCGCCTGATCCATGAGGCGGCGCGCAAGGTCGACGAGGACCCGGACCGCCTCTCGTTCGTCCACGCCGTGCGGGTCGTGCGCCGCCGTGTCGAGAACCCTGGCGTTTCCCCCCTCGTCTCCGAATGACCGGCTTCGCGATCGCGTGCTGGACGAGATTCTCGAAGAGCGGGTGGTCTCCAGTCGCGGCCAGAAGAAGCCCCGCGGCGTCAAGCGGAAGATGAGCGGCTATCCACTTCGCGGCCCTGGCCCGCTGTCCCGCCGCGAGTGGGATTGGACACCGCAGATCGTGGCGTCAAATACTTAAAGCAACAGTATTGGGCTTACAACGAGATCATCGAAGGGATTCTGCGGGAGCGGATCAAGGGCCTCTGGGTCATCTGCACGAACACCGCCCACTCGTGGATCAACCAGGATCAGGCGCGCGACATCCTCGGGCGCCTCGACTGCCTCGTCGTGCAGGACATGTACGCCACCACCGAGACGGCGCGGATGGCCGACCTCGTGCTGCCGGCCGCCGGCTGGGGCGAGAAGGACGGGACCTTCATCAACTCGGAGCGGCGCATCGGCAGGATCAGGAAGGTGGCCCGCGCGCCGGGGCAGGCGCTCGCCGATTTCTCCATCTTCAAGCTGGTGGCCGAGTACTGGGGCTGCGGCGAGATGTTCCGGGCGTGGCAGTCGCCGGCCGCGACCTTCCAGATTCTCAAGCGCCTCTCGGCGGGGCAGCCGTGCGACATCACCGGCATCGACGGCTACGACATGCTGGACGAGCAGGGCGGCATCCAGTGGCCGTTTCCGGCCACGGCTGCGACGAACGGCGCCACCCCGCGGGACCCGGCCGGACCTGCCGCGAGCATCCCCGCTGCACCCGGGTCCGGCGTGCCGGATGCCGCGCCCGTCGCCGAAGCGCCCGACACGAGAGCCGAGCGCCGCCTCTTCGAGGACGGCCGCTACTACCATCCGGACGGACGCGCCCGGTTCCTCTACGAGGACCCGCGCCCCTTGCCGGAGCCACCCAACGACCGCTTCCCGCTGCTGCTCCTGACCGGCCGCGGCAGCGCGGCGCAGTGGCACACTCAGACCCGCACCGCGAAGTCGGCCGTGCTGCGCAAGCTCTATCCCGCACAGGTCTACGTGGAAGTCAATCCCGCCGACGCGAAGGCCCGCGGCATCGTCACCAGCGACCCCGTGCGGGTCGAGTCACGGCGCGGCCGCATCACCGCCACCGCGTTCGTCACCCGCTCGGTGCAGCCGGGACACGTCTTCGTCCCGATGCACTACGAGGAGACCAACCGGCTCACCGACGCCGTCTTCGACCCCTACTCGAAGCAGCCGTCGTACAAGGCGTGCGCGGTGGAGTTGCGCCCGGTCGCGGCCGTGAGGTGAGGGGCGTCGTCCGTTGGCGGCAGGAGCGGGCGCGGGCGGAGCGATGTCCGATAGCCCCAGTTTGCGGGGAGCCGCGGGCGAAACCCCCGTCCCCGACCTATCGCGCGTCACGGCGTTGTATACGATCCGATGCTACAATTCGTGATGGCGATCAACATCGTGCACCGGCGCGACCTCGACGAGCGGGTCGAGCGGCTGGCCGCGCGGCTCGACTTGCGCGGGCGCGGGCGCAAGACAGCCGTCATCGAACAGGCGCTGAGCGCACTCGAGCAACAGGTGAAGCACACGCGACCCGGGCGGGACCGCATCGAGGCATCGCTCGAGCGTCTCGCTCGGGCCGGCGACCGGTACCGCGAACGTGAGCGGACGCAGGGGCAGCAGGCGCGCGATGCGCGGCCGGCGTCCCAGGTCTGGCAGGAGGAGCTCTACGACGACCACGGACTCCCGAGATGATCGTGGTCGACACGTCGGCGATCATCGCCATCGTGCAGCGGGAACCCGAGGCTCCCGCCCTGCGAGCCGCGATCGCCGACGCCAACCACATCCTGATCTCCGCTGTCTCGGTTGTCGAGCTGGTGGCCGTCTCGAGTCGGAACGAGGGGCTGTCCGATGCCGTAAAGGAGTTCCTGAACGAACCGTACGTCACCGTGGAACCGGTCGACACCAGGCAGGGCCTCATCGCTGCCGACGCCTACCGGCGGTTCGGCAAGGGCCGTCACCGAGCCGGTCTCAACCTGGGCGACGTGTTCTCGTACGCGCTGGCCCGCCGGCGGCGACTGCCGCTGCTGTTCCAGGGCGACGATTTCTCGAAGACCGACATCCGGAGCGCCATGGACGGCCCGGCGCCGCAATAATCGCATCATGATCGACGAGCCCGCGCCGCGGACCTGGGGCCGATCCGGGACGGCGCGACCCGCGTGGTCGAGCACGCGACCGGCCCGCGCGCGGTGGATGGCGCCACGTGGAAATACGTCACGGTCGCCGGCGGTGACGTCTCGCGCTTCGTGCAGGTCGGCCTGCCGATCGCGGACGGCTCGCCGGTGTCACCCCGGTTCGGCGAGGCGCTCTCGGGCTGATTCAGCCGACCGCCATGCCCGACCGCCCGCCGTCGTCCGAGATCCTGTACCGAGGTGCTGTTCACGATGAGGAACGTGATGGCTGGAGGTGAGCGCCGCCGGATCAACCGCGCCGCGCGGGCCGGCGTCCCGAGAGCGACCCTGCGTCGGTCCGTCGCGCGGGCCGGCGTCCCGCGGGCGACCCTGCGTCTGGCCGGCATGCTGCTGGCAACCGTGCTGCTGCCGGCGGCAGCCGCGCAACCGGCGCGCGCGCAGATGACCTGCGATCCGTGCGCCGTCGGCGTGGTGTTCGACGGACCGTGGGAGCGCAACGACGAGCTGCGGGCCGGGTTCGAGGAGGAGATCGCGGCGCTGGCCGCCCCGCGGTTCACGGTCGTCTTCCCCGACGCCGCCCGGCGCGTGGCCGACTGGACGCTGGACGGCGCGCGGGCCGCGGTCGAAGCGCTGCTCGCGGACCCGAACATCGACATCGTGCTCACCTACGGGCCCGTATCGTCGAGCCATGCGATCAACCGGGGCGGGTTGCCGAAGCCGGTGGTAGCGGCGTTCGTGCTCGACCCCGAGGCGCAGGGATTCCCGCTGGAGACGACGGCAGCGGGCGAACGGGTGAGCGGCGTGCCGAACCTCGCGTACATCACCTTCACCGGGGACCGGACGGACGAGATCCGGCGCCTCCGGGAAGTCGCGCCGTTCCGCCGCCTCACCTATCTGGCCAACGATGCCCTGCTGGCGGCGGTGCCGGTGCTCGAGACGAACCTCCGGCGCCTGGCGCAGCAGGTCGGGGCCGAGGCGACGATCGTCCGCGTCGGCAGCTCCGTCGACGCCGCGCTTGCGGCGCTGCCGCCGGCCACCGAGGCGGTCTACGTGACCCCGTTGACGCAGCTTCCGCCCGGCGAGTTCGACCGCCTCGTGCAGGCGCTGATCGAGCGACGCTTGCCGGCCTTCTCGTACTGGGGACGGGAGGAGGTCGATCGGGGTCTGCTGGCGAGCCTCTACCTCGATACCGACCTGCGCCGGCTCGGCCGGCGGGTGGCGCTCCACGTGCAGCGGATTCTCGTCGGCGAGGACGCCGGCGGGCTGCCGGTCGACTTCCGCCGCAACCGTCGCCTGACGCTCAACATGGCGACCGCCCGGGCGATCGGCGTTCATCCGGACTGGCGCGTGATGACCGAGGCGGAGGTGCTGCACAACGAACCCCCGAACGTGGCGCGGCGGCTCAGCCTGGCGGCGGCGGCGCGCGAGGCCGTGGCGGCGAATCTCGATCTCGCGGCGGCCGACCGGTCGGTCGCCGCCGGCCGGCAGGCGGTACGGGCCGCGCGTGCGGCGCTCCGACCGCAGATAACGGCGTCCGGCGGCGTCGAGACGATAGACCGCGACCGCGCCGAGAGCTCGTTCGGCCTGCAGCCGGTCTGGACCTCGGCCGGATCGGTCGGCGTCTCGCAGCTCCTGTACTCGGACGGCGCGCGCGCCCGGGCGGCCATCGAGCGCCACGTGCAGACGTCTCGCGAGCAGGCCCGCGAAGAGCTGCGGCTCGACGTGGCGCACGGCGCCGCGGTCGGGTATCTCGACGTGCTGCGGGCCAGGACCTTCGAGCGGATACAGCGGGAGAACCTCACCCTGACCCGATCGAACCTGGAGCTGGCCCAGTCGCGGCGGCGGATCGGCGTCGCCCGCGCGTCCGAGGTGATCCGCTGGGAGAACCAGATCGCCATCAACCGGCGGGCCGTGATCGAGGCGGGCGCGGCGCGCAGCGTCGCCGAGATCGCGCTGAACCGTCTGCTGCACCGCCCGCTCGAGGAGCCTTTCGCGACGGTCGAGGTCGACCTCGGCGACCCGGCCCTGTTGGCGAACGCCGCGACGGTCGACGTTTATGTCGGCAACCCGTTCGCGTTCGCCATCTTCCGCGACTTCATGACGGCCGAGGCGCTGGCGCAGTCGCCGGAGTTGCGGCAGCTCGACGCCGCCATCGCCGCCCAGGAGCGGACGGCGCTCGCCGCCCGCCGCGCGCTCTGGGCGCCGACCGTGGCGGCAGGCGGCGATCTGACGGCGTTGCAGACCGCCGGCGGGCTCGACGCGGCCGACGCCGGCGACCTGCCGTTTCCGATCACCCGCCCGAACGCGCTGAACTGGTCGGTCGGCGTGTCCGCCTCCCTGCCGCTCTTCACCGGCGGCGCCCGGCGGGCCGAGCGGACCCGCGCCGGGGAGGAGCTCGACGAGCTGCGCCTGACGCGCCGCGCCGTCGCCGAGCGGGTCGAGCAGCGGCTCCGGACCGTGCTGCACCGGGCGGGCGCCTCCTACGCCGGCATCGATCTGGCCGCCGACGCCGCCGATGCCGCGCGGCGGAACCTCGTGCTGATTACCGACGCCTACGAGCAGGGCGTGTTGTCGATCCTCGATCTGATCGATGCGCAGAACGCGGCGCTGGTCGCGGAGCAGAGCGCGGCGACGGCCGTCTACGATTACCTGATCGACCTGATGGATGCGCATCGCGCCAGCGGCCGGTTCGGCCTGTTCATGGAGCCGGCAGGGCTGGCCGCGTTCAGCGACCGCCTGCGCGCGTTCTTCCGGGATGCGGGCTACGAGCCGCGTCCGAGGCAGTGAGCAACATGCACAGCGGGCATAGTCGACCGGGGAGCAACGCCGTCCAGGCGGGATGCATCGCCGCTCGAGTGCAACGGCGCTTCCGTCGCGGACTCCCGGGGTTGCTCGCCGTTGTCGCCGCCGCCGCCCTCCTGGGCCAGGCCTGCGGCGAGCCGCCGCCGCCGGCCGAGCCGGTCATCCGGCCGGTGCGCTACGTCATTGCGCACGCGACCGGCGGGCAACGAACGCGCACCTTCTCGGGCGTGGCGCGGGCCGGCGTGGAGTCCTCCCTCAGCTTCCGCGTCGCGGGCACGATTGCCCGGCTGGACGTCCAGGTGGGCGACCGGGTCCGGGCCGGCTCGCCCATCGCCGAGCTCGACCCCGTCGACTACGAGCTGCAGGTGCGGGAGGCGGAGGCGTCGCTGCGGCAGGCCGAGGCGCGCGCAGGCAACGCGGAAGCCGATCTGCGCCGGGTGCGCAGCCTCTACGAGAACGACAACGCGGCGCGCACCGATCTCGACGCGGCGACCGCCGCCGCCGATTCCGCCGCCGCCCAGGTCGAGTCGGTGGCGCAGCGGCTGGACCTGGCCCGCCGGCAGGTCGATTACACGCATCTGGCCGCGCCGGCCGCAGGCGCCATCGCGGACGTGCTGGCGGAGGTGAACGAGAACGTGTCGCCGGGACAGCCGGTGGTGGTGTTGGCCTCCGGCTCCGCGCCGGAGGTCGGCTTCGCGGTACCGGAGGCGCTGATTCGTGAGGTCCGCGACGGTATGCCCGTCGCCGTCAGCTTCGATGCGATGCCGGGCGCGCGGTTCGACGGCGTCGTGACGGAGGTGGGCGTCACCACCACCGCCACCGGGACGACGTTCCCGGTGACGGTTCGCCTGGGCGCCGACGCCTCCGAGATCCGCTCGGGAATGGCGGCGGTGGTGGACATGCTCCTGGGGGAGGCGGATGCGCCGGATCGGTTCATCCTGCCGGGGCAGGCGGTGGGCGAGGATCGCGGCGGCCGGTTCGTCTGGGTGGCCGAGCCGGCCGGGGACGGGTTCGCGGTGGTGCGCCGGCGGCCGGTGACGGTCGGCGCCTTCGCCGCCGGAGGTCTCGAGGTGCTCGACGGGGTCG
Source organism: Vicinamibacterales bacterium (assembly GCA_965204175.1). Lineage (GTDB taxonomy): Bacteria > Acidobacteriota > Vicinamibacteria > Vicinamibacterales > UBA8438 > WTFV01. The sequence continues at coordinate 5,687,076 of OZ241978.1, read as the reverse complement.
CCGAGGGAGATCGGGTCGTCGTCGCGGGCGTCAACCGCCTGCAGGACGGCGACGAGGTGCGGCTCGACGCCGCCGAGGCGGGCTGATGGACCTGACGCGCGCCGCCATCGAGAAGAACCGCATCACCGCGGTCGCCCTGCTGCTGGTGCTGGCCGGCGGCCTGTCGGCGTACCGCGGGATGTCGCGCGCCGAGGATCCCGGCTTCACCATCCGCGCCGCGCAGGTGCTGACGCGCTTTCCCGGCGCCAGCCCGGAGCGGATCGAGCAGCTCGTCACCGACCCGCTCGAAGAGGCGATCCAGGAGCTCCCGGAGATCGACTTCATCTCCTCGACGTCGAAGACCGGCGTGTCCATAGTCATGGTCAACATCCGGGACGAGTTCGACGACATGCGGCCGATCTGGGACGACCTGCGCCGCAAGGTGGAGCGGGCGGCGGCGGACTTGCCGGAGGGCGTCAGCGGACCCGAGGTGAACGACGAGTTCGGCGACGTCTTCGGCATCGTGGTCACCCTGACCGGCGACGGCTACTCGTACGCCGAGCTGAAGCAGGTGGCCGACGAGGTGCGCGACGAGCTGCTGCGGGTCCCCGACGTCGCCAAGGTGGATATCTACGGGGCGCAGAACGAGCGGATCTTCGTCGACTACGACAACGCGCGGCTGGCCGAGCTGGGTCTTTCGCCGCTGCAGCTCCGATCGATCCTCGACAGCGCCAACATCATCATCCCGGGCGGCAGCATTCGCACCGGGGTGGAGCGCATCGCGCTGGAGCCGACCGGGAACTTCGAGTCGGAGGCCGACCTGCGGCGGACCGTGGTGACGCTGCCCGGCCGGCCGGAGATCGTCTTCCTGGAGGATCTGGCCGCGATCTCCCGCGGCTACGTGGATCCGCCGTCCAGCCGGGTCTACGCCTCGGGCGCCCCCGCGCTCGCGCTCGGGATCGCGATGCGCGACGGCGGCAACATGATCACGCTCGGGGAAGGGGTCACGCGCGAGCTCGAGCGCCTGCAGGCGATCTATCCCATCGGCGTCGACTTCGACGTCGTCGCCTTCCAGCCGGAGATCGTCGAGCGCAAGGTCCGCGAGTTCATGGTCAATCTCGGGCAGGCGGTCGCCATCGTCCTGGCCGTGATGCTGGTCTTTCTCGGCCCGCGCACGGGACTGGTGGTAGCAAGCCTCGTGCCGATGGCGATGATCGCGTCGCTGCTGGTGATGGCCTTCTTCGACATCGGGCTCGACCAGATGTCGCTCGCGGCCCTGATCATCGCGCTCGGCATGCTGGTGGACAACGCCATCGTGATGGCCGAATCCATCATGGTGCGGGTGGCGGCGGGGCGGCGCCCGGTGGAGGCGGCGGTGGGCTCGGCGCGCGAGCTGCGCATCCCGCTGTTGATCTCGTCACTGACCACGGCGGCGGCGTTCCTGCCGATCTCGCTGGCGGAGTCGACCACCGGGGAGTACACCGCGCCCCTCTTCAAGGTGATCACCATCGCGCTGCTCTCGTCGTGGCTGCTCGCGCTGACGATGACGCCGCTGCTCTGCGTGTTCTTCCTCAAGGTCCGGCCGGTCGCGGCGGCCGAACGCTTCGGTGGGCGCTTCTACCGAGCGTATCGGCGATTGCTCATCGCCTGCCTGCGGCGTCCCGCGCTGACTCTCGCCGCCGTCGCCGGGGTCTTTCTGCTGGCGATGCAGGGCTTCCGCATCATCCCCAACATCTTCTTCCCGCCGTCGGACAAGGCGATCTTCACGGCGGAGTACGAGCTGCCGGCCGGTACCTCCATCGAGCGGACGCTGGAGGTCGTCGAAACGGTGGACCGTTTCATCGCCGCGGAGCTGCGCGCGGGTGCGGGCGACGCGTCCGAGGGAGTCACCAACTGGGCGACGTTCGCCGGCAACGGCGGACCGCGCTACTACCTGGGGCACAACCCCCGGCCACCCAACCCGCAGTACGCCTTCTCCCTGCTGAACGCCACGAGCCGCAGCGTCATCACGGACGAGCTGATTCCGCGGATCGCCGTGTTCTGCCGCGAGCGCTTTCCCGAGCTCGACGTCACGCTCAATCCGCTGCAGCTCGGGCCGCCGGTCAGCGCGCCGGTCCAGGTGCGGCTGGCGGGGCGCGATCCGGACCGGCTGCTCGACCTCGTCGACGCGGTCAAGGCCCGGCTCCGCTCGATTCCCGGCGCCACCACGATCACGGACGACTGGGGCATGCGCAGCAAGAAGCTGGTGGTCGCCGTCGACCAGCCGCGCGCCCGCCGCGCCGGGGTGACGAGCGAGGACGTTGCCGTCTCGCTGCAGACGGCGCTCAGCGGCTTCGAGACGACGCAGTACCGCGAGGGAGAAACCATCATCCCGGTCACCCTGCGCTCGACGCTGGCGAGCCGCACCGACGTGACGAAGCTCGACAGCCTGAACGTCTATGCCCAGACGACGGGTGCGGCGGTGCCGCTGCTGCAGGTCGCCGACGCCGCGGTGGTCTGGGAGCCGTCGACGATCCGCCGCCGCGGCCGACTCAAGACGGTGACCATCTCGTCCGAGCTCGCGCCGGGCGTGGTCGCCTCCGACGTGGTGGCGCGGCTGCGTCCCTGGCTCGACGCCGGGCAGGCCGGCTGGCCCCCCGGTTATCGCTACGAGCTCGGCGGGGAGGAGGAGACCTCCGCACGGGCCAACCAGTCCATCGTCGAGCAGTTGCCGGTGGCCGGGCTGATCATCCTGTTGCTGCTCGTGGTGCAGTTCAACTCGCTGCGGCGGACCGCCGTCATCCTGTTGACGATTCCTCTCGGACTGATCGGCGTGGTCGCCGGCCTCCTCCTGGCGCAGTCCTACGTCGGCTTCATGACCCTGCTCGGCATCATCGCCCTGGCCGGCATCATCATCAACAACGCCATCGTGCTCATCGACCGCATCCGCATCGAGATCGACGACAACGGACTCGACCCGCAGCGGGCCATCGTGGAGGCGGCGCAGGGGCGCTTTCGGCCGATCCTGCTGACCACCGTCACCACGGTAGCGGGTCTGTTGCCGCTCTGGTTCGGCGGCGGCCCGATGTGGGAGCCGATGGCCATCGCCATCATCTTCGGCCTGCTGGGCGCGACGATGCTCACCCTCGGCGTCGTGCCGGTCCTCTACTCGCTGTTCTTCCGGGTGCGCTTCGACGGGTTCCGCTACTGAGGGGGGACCACTATCCGGCCCGCTGCGCCATGGACGCCACATCATCCCGCTGGCAGGCGATCACGGACTCCGAGTTCCCGTGGGAGCGGGACGCGCTCGCGTTCGTACGCGATCGGCTGCCCGATCACGACCCCTACCGCGTCTGGTCGAACTTCGAGTTCATCGCCGACGACGGGTCGATCAACGAGGTCGACCTGCTCGTGCTGACGCCGAAGGGTTTCTACCTGGTCGAGATCAAGAGCCGACCCGGAATCGTCGAAGGCGCCGTGAGGCTGCATCAGATGGCGGCGGGGTCGCTGCCGCGCTGGGGCGACGGGCAGAGCGAGCCGGCCGTCCTCGAGTGCGAAGCCACCATCGACGCCGACGCCTTCGAGCCCGCGGTTCGCGAAGGCATGACCGCGTTCTTCCGGCAGGCATTGCGCCGGGACTACCGGGAGCGATTCGACAACGCCGAAGAGATGCTGCGCGCCTGGCGTCAGCTCTTCCTCGCGGCGGCGCGACCCGAGACCGACACGGACCACGCCGGCGCGACGACGACGCCGGCGCGACGCCCTGACGTTGGCCGTCCCGGCGTCCGGCCGTTGCGGTCCCTCGTCGCGATGGTAGGCTGACTCATGGCCGGACCGGGTGGAATCCCATGAAGCGCAAGCTGCCCATCGGCATCCAGACCTTCCGCAAGATTCGGGAGGAAGGCTGCTACTACTACGTAGACAAGACGGCCCACGTTCTGCGGTTGGTGGACGAGGGAACGCACTATTTCCTCTCCCGGCCGCGGCGCTTCGGCAAGAGCCTGCTCCTCGACACGCTCAAGGAGCTGTTCGAGGGCAGCGAGGAGTTGTTCCGCGGGCTCGACATCCACGACCGGTGGGACTGGACCGTCCGCCACCCGGTGCTGCGTCTGAGCTTCGGTAGCGGAAACTTCGACGAGCCGGGCTACCTTCACAAGGACGCGATGGCGCAGTTCGACGGCATCGAACGGCGGGCCGGCCTCCGTTCCGGCTATGACACGGCGCCTTCCCGCTTTCGCCAACTGATCGAGGTGTTGCACGAGCGGGCCGGCCGCCGCGTGGCCGTCCTCGTCGACGAGTACGACAAGCCCATCCTGGACGCGCTCGAAAAGCCTGCGGTCGCCCGCGCCAACCGCGACTATCTGCGCGGGCTGTACGCCGTCGTCAAGGACAGCGACGCGCACGTCAGGTTCACGCTGCTCACGGGCGTCAGCAAGTTTTCCAAGGTCAGCCTCTTCTCCGGTCTCAACAACCTCACCGATATCACCCTGGACGCCGACTATTCGACCGTTTGCGGCTACACGGAAGCGGACCTCGACGCCGTGTTCGCACCCGAGTTGCCGGGCCTCGACCGGGCCGCGATCCGCGACTGGTACAACGGCTACAGTTGGTCGGGAGACGAACGGGTCTACAACCCCTTCGATGTTCTCCTCCTGTTCCGCCACCGCGAATTCCGCGCCCACTGGTTCGAGACCGGATCGCCCTCCTTCCTGCTCGACACCCTGATCAGGCGCGAGGTGCCGGCGCTGGCCCTCGACGGCATGGTCGCCAGCGACGCGCTGCTGTCGGCGTTCGACGTAGGCGACATCGGCACCGAGGCGCTGCTGTTTCAGACGGGGTACCTGACGATTCGCCGCGTCGAGCGGCGTCGCGGGCGGGCGTTCTACCGACTGGGCTATCCGAACCGCGAGGTGCGCCAGAGCCTGAACGAGAGCCTGCTGAACCGCCTGGCTGGCCGCGCGCCGGAACGGACGGAGCAGGCCTGCCGGCTCGCGGATCTGTTGGAAGCGAACGACTGGGTGGGCCTGGAGACGCTGCTGCGGGCGATCTTCGCCGGCATTCCCTACCAGTGGCACACGCGGAACGACATCGCCGCCTACGAAGGCTACTACGCAAGCGTCTTCTACTCGCTGTTCGCGATGGCGGGGCTGGACGTCGCGGCGGAGGACAGCGGCAGCCGGGGCCGGGTGGACATGGCGGTGCGCACCGGTGACGGCGTCTACCTGATCGAGTTCAAGGTGGTGGAGCGAACCGCGCCGGGGGCCGCGATGGCGCAGCTTCGGGAGCGCGGTTACGCCGACCAGTACCGCCGCCTCGGTCTGCCGATCCACCTGCTGGCGGTGGAGTTCAGCCGAGAGACGCGCAACCTGGCCTCTTTCGAGACGCAGCGCGCCTGACGCTCGCGGCGCCCGGCGCTCGGCGTCGACGGGCTGCGCTGGATCACGACGCTGCGCGCGCCGACCATCCGCAAGCTGGTCGCCGCCGGAACCGTCAGCGCGTCGCTGTTCGACGAACACGACCTCGCCGAGGTCACCAGTGAGGAATTCCCCGGCGAACGGCTCATCGTCTGCCGCAATCCGCTGCTCGCCGCCGAGCGGCAGCGCAAGCGACACGAACTGCTGGCCGCCACCGACAAGGAACTCGAACCCATCGTGGCCGCCACCCGGCGTCGCAACGACCCCCTACGCGGCGCAGCCGACATCGGCATGCGCGTCGGTAAGGTCATCAACCACTACAAGGTCGCCAAGCACTTCGTCACCACCATCACCGACGACTCCTTCTCGTTCCAGCGCAACGAAGCCGGGATCGCAGAGGAACAGCAGCTCGACGGGCTCTACATCGTCCGTTCCAACGTCGAGCCGGAACAGTTCGATGCCGCGCAGACGGTGCGCGCCTACAAGGACCTGGCGAAGGTCGAGCGCGCCTTTCGGTCCCTCAAGACCGTCGACCTGCAGGTGCGGCCGATCCACCACCGCCGCGCCGACCGGGTGCGGGCTCACGTCCTGTTGTGCATGCTCGCCTACTACGTCGAGTGGCACATGCATCAGGCCCTCAAGCCGCTGTTGTTCGACGACCACGGCCCGGCCGCTGCCGAACGACAGCGCGCCTCGGTGGTCCAAAAGGCCAAGCGCTCGCCCGCGGCACGCGCCAAGGCCGCACGCAAACGCACCGACGACGACCTCCCCGTGCACAGCTTCCGAACCCTCGCCCGCGCGAAGGAGATCGACATCCTGAACGCCGACGGCAAGCCGAGATCGCGCACCCTGCAGAGACTCCGGGCGGATGACCGGATCGCGATGCCCCGGAAGCCTTTGCTGCCCGGGCTGTCCCTCAGAGGGTGAAGCCGTCTCCCGTTACCGGTTCGCTGAGCACGCGGAATGGCGTATTCTCAAGATTCTCGAGCAACGGCGCTCGACGCCGGGCGATGCCGGGAAGCTGACCTTTCCCTGATCAACGATTGCATCAGGACAGCGCCAGCGTCACAATGACAGAATGGCGGTTCAAATCACGGTGCGCAACGTTCCGGAAACCGTGCGCGACGAGCTTGCCGCCCGCGCGGCCCTTGCCCGCATGTCGATGCAGGAGTACCTGCGAGGCGAGCTCGAACGCCTGGCGTCGAAACCGTCCCTCGATCGATGGCTCGAACGAGTGCGCGCGCGCCAGAACGCCACCCGGACACGCCTGCCGGCCAGCGAGATTCTTCGCCATCTCGATGCCGGCCGGCGCTGAGACGCGATGGCGTGGGTCGTCGTCGATGCGTCGGTTCTCGTTGCGGCCGTGCTCGATACTGGACCAGACGGTGACTGGGCCCGCGGCGTGACCACCGAGCGACACCTGATCGCACCCCAGTTGGCGCCTGTGGAGGCCGGTAACGTGCTGCGACGCGCCGAGTTGGCGCGTGAGATTTCCAGTCTGGAGGCGACGGCGGGCTATCGGGACATCGTTGGTCTGCAGATCGAACTGCTGCGCGTCGAACCGTTCGCGGAGCGGATCTGGGAGCTGCGTTTCAACCTGACCACCTACGACGCCTGGTACGTCGCCTGCGCCGAGGCGTTGACCGTGCCCCTGGCCACGCTCGATGCCCGGCTGAGCCAGGCGCCCGGTCCCACCTGCGGATTCCTGCTGCCCGGCCCGGGCCCGGCGTCGTCGGAGCAGCCGTCATGACGAGACGGCTCGGCGCCGCGGAGATCATCGCCGCCCCCGGGTCGGCTCGCGCGCCGAGTCGATCTGGGCGCCGCGGACCTTGCGTGGCGGAGCGGGATCCTGCGGGCGTCCCTCGATCAGCGGCTCTCCGCCCTCGCGCGGGAGCTGATCGGGTTCGTCGACGGCGACGCGCACGAGATTCCGGCGGCGTTGCGGGACGCCTGCCTACGGTGACCGAGGTGTCGCGTACGAGCCTGCTGTGCGGCGAGCTCCGGTCCGGCAACGCATCGACGGAGAAGAACGGGTTCGCCGGACACGCCGGGCTGCGCTCGGCCTGCGCGCCGGCCGCCCCGCCGGTGCTGTTTCACAAGGGCGACCTCCGGGAGGCCGGCGCGGCGGGGGCCCCCCGCGGGGTGGCCGAATCGATAGCCGATTGCGTCGGCGTGACTCGCCAGCCTGCCGTCGCGGCCGACGAGGCGGTCGCGCGATCACTCGCTCGTGGGCGCCAGCACCGGCAGGTGCACGTAGTCCATGCCACAGATTTCGGCGAGAAAGCAGGCCAGATCGTCCCGCTTGGCGAAGCCCGCGAGCTGCGACACGTTGTTGAGCCGCACGTCGACGACACGTCGCGCGCCCGATGTCCGCAGAAGCTCGAAGAACCGGTTCGCGGACTTCTTCGTAAAGCCGATGGTGAAGATCCAGTGCGCCCTCGGGCCCGACATGGGCAACCGAAACGCCCCGCGCCTCGAGTGCCGGAGCTACAAGCAGGCAGCGGTGGCACTCCAGCGGCTCCTTTTCGGCGCACATGAGCGCGATGCGGTGGTTGGTCGCGCCCCGCGCCACGCGGTCGAGTCCCTCTTGGAAAGAGGGCGTTCCGCCGAGCCGCTCGTAGCTGATGCGGCCGTTCTCGTAGTTGGAAGGATCATCCGAGCGGCCGCCCAGCTCCGACCCCAGGAAAACGTACGCGATTCGGCGCGCGACGAGACTGCCCGCCAGCGACGCGCGGTTGAACTGCGGATTGAAGCGGCTGTAGGGTGCGGCGCGGACGTCGGCCACCGCGGTCACGCCGTGGCGTTGCAGCAGTTCGACCAGTGACCGTTCGCGTCGTGTCGTCCACGCCGAGGACGAACTGGCCGCCACGTCCGTTGGCGAACGCTCCCAGCTCGTCGGCGACGTCGTTCCGGCGCGGCGCGGTGACGCGCGAACCCGCGACGGCGACCTGCTTGAGTTCCAGTGCCGAGTCTTCACCCAGGCGGATGCGCCGTGCCAAGTCTCCGTAGCTCGTCATGGCGCAGTGTCTCCGTTCCGTCTCAACGTCCGCAGCACCATCTGCCAGCATAGTGGATGAGTTGCAGGTCCGCCGGCGGCATACATCGAACTGGGGGTGGCCAGGGCGGTGTATACTCCGAGTGTATACATCGACTTGAGCGGCCGACATGGTACGAACGCAAATCTACCTGACCGAGAACCAACGCACCGAGATCGCCGAGATCGCCAACTTGGCCGGCAAGCGGCAGAGCGAGGTGATCCGCGAGGCCCTGGACCACTTCATCGAGCAGAAGAGCCGGCAGCGACGCGCGGCGATCCTCCGGGAGGCGGCCGGGATCTGGCGCGGCCGAACGGACCTTCCGGACCTCGATGCGCTGCGCGGCGAATGGGACCGGTCCTGAGCGGTGTCGAAACCGGTCCTGGTCGACACCGACGTCCTGATCGATTTCCTGCATGGGTACGAAAAGGCGATGTCGTTGGTGGCCGTGAGCTCGGAGCGCATCGTCATATCTTCCATCGTCGTCGCGGAACTCTACGCGGGAGTCAGAGGCGGTCCCGACGGCGGCGAGCAGGGCGTCCTGGAGAGGCTGCTGGGGCTGTTCCGAGTGGTTCCGGTCAACAGCCGCATCGCGCGGCTCGGCGGGCTCTACAAGCGCGACTTCGGCAAGGCGCACGGCGTGGGTCTGGCCGACGCCATCATCGCGGCTACCGCGACGGTCGAGGACGCGGAGTTGATGACCCTGAACGTGAAGCACTATCCGATGTTCGGCGGCATCCAACCCGCGTATCGCAAATAGCCGGCCGTCTCCTGGGCACTACCGCCGCTGGCAGCGCGGGCAGTAGTGCGTGCTGCGTTGCGCCACTACTACGCGCCGCACCCGCGTGCCGCAGTGCACGCACCGCTCGCCGTCCCGGCCGTAGATCCGGATCCGCCGCTGGAAGCCGCCCGGCGCACCGCGGCTGTCGCGGTAGTCGCGGATGCTCGTGCCGCCGGCGTCGATGGCGTCGCGCAGCACGGCCTGGATCGCCTCGTGCAGGTCGCGCGCCTTGCGCGGCCCGACGCTGTCCGCGCTGCGGAGTGGATGCAGGCGGGCGCCGAACAGCGCCTCGTCCGCGTAGATGTTGCCGAGGCCGCGGAGGAACTCCTGGTCGAGCAGCAGCGCCTTGAGCCGCGCCCGGCGGGACCGCAGCCGGGCCGTGAACTCGTCACGTCCGATCTCCAGCGGCTCCGGACCCAGCGCGGCGAGGCGCGCCGGCAGCCGCTCGGACCACTGCCAGCGTCCGAACTTGCGGATGTCCTGGAACACCACCGCGGTGCCGTCGTCCAGGGACATGCTGGCCCGCGTGAACTCGCCGGCTGCACCGTTGACGATGAGGTTGCCGGTCATCCGCAGGTGAACGACCAGCAGCGACTCACGCCCATCCCTGCATAGTCGGAACAGCAGGTACTTCCCGTAGCGCTCCAGCCGCTCGATGCGCTGGCCGGCCAGGTGCGCCGCGGTCGCGCGCGGATCGCCTGCGCAGGTCCGCGGCCAGGCGAACGAGACCGCCGCAATGGTGCGTTCCTCCACGACGGGGGCCAGCGTGCGACGTACGGTCTCGACTTCGGGAAGCTCGGGCATCGGCGTTTCGGGCGGCGGTCTCCGGCCGTCTCCGGCGCAGGTCCGGTTGCGCGGCGCGGTCCGTCACGCGCTCCGGCTCGGTCGTCACGCGCGTCTCGGCCGGTCGTCAACCGTCCCCGCGTACCAGCTCGGGCAGCACGGCGCCTATCTCGCCGTGTACCACCGCGTCCGCGATGCCGTCGAGCGGGGTCGGATCGCGGTTGACGATGATCAGCCGCGCGCCCGCCTGCCGGGCCACCCGCGGGATCGATGCGGCCGGCTCGACCACCAGCGACGAGCCGACCGCGATCAGCAGGTCGCAGGTCTCGGCCGCGACCTGCGCCCGCACCATGACGTCGTGCGGCATCGCCTGTCCGAACGAGATCGTCGCCGGCTTGAGGAAGGCGCCGCATTCCCGGCAACGCGGCGCCTTCTCGCCCTCCTCGATGCGCCGGCACGCCTCGTCCGACGTGATCCGGTCGCCGCAGGCCAGGCAGACCGCCTCGGTGGTGGTGCCGTGCAGCTCCAGGACCTTGTCGGCGGGCAGTCCGGACCGCTGGTGCAGGCGCTCGATGTTCTGCGTGATCAGCGCGTCGAGCCGGCCCTGCCGGTGGAGCTCGACGAAGGCGTAGTGCCCCGCGTTGGGCTGCGCGTCGCGCATGGCGGGCCAGGCCAGGGCCTTCTGCCGCCAGTACTCGATGCGCCCCGCCTCGCTGGAGACGAACTCCTGGAAGTCGACGATCCGGTTCTGCGCCCACACCCCGTTCGGGCTGCGGAAATCGGGCACGCCCGACTCGGTCGAGATGCCCGCGCCGGTGAAGCCGACGATTCGCGATGCTGCCGAGACCAGTCTGCAGGCGGCTTCGACCGATCCGCTACCGGGCATGGCTGCCTCCGTTCCCGACTCGGTTCCGACTTGCCGGGCCGGCTGTCTTCATTGCCGGACGGCCGACACGGCCTGCATACGCTGGAGGATTGTCTCCCTGCAGCGATTCCTTGCGCACCACCAGATCGGACTCCAGGTCCGCCAGCATCGCCTCGAGCTCGTCTCGCGTGTACGGCGCCATCGGCTGCAAGGCACACGGGCGATCAACATCGTTGAACGGCATGCCGTTCAGGACCACGGCATCTGATCGCGGTGCGATCTTCCCTTGTCGATCCCTGCTCGGACAAGTTTACGCGGGCACGTCGACATCGGACTGCGCGCCGGAGCTCCAGGGATTGCTCCCGGACGGCGCCTTGCGGCAGACCGCGTCAGCACGAAGGGCGGGAGTCCCGATACCCCAGGCCGTACCACAGCGGCACGAGCGCGACACCGGCCGCGATCAACCCCACCCGCCAGACGAGCTCGAACGGCAACCACACCGGCGCCGGACTGTCCGCGAGCCAGGAGCCGATGCCCACGAGCAGACAGAAGACCGACAGCGCGCAGCTCCCGGTGGCCGCCAGCGCCCGCCCGAGGCGCCTGGGTCCGTCGTCCACCGCCCCGCCGGCGTCCCGCGCTCCCGCCTCCTGTGCGACGGGCCCCCAGAATCCGACGGGCCGAACCCGGTGGTAGAAGGCGATGAGCCCGGTCCGGTCCTCCGGGCCAGCGACTCGAATGGCCGCCAATGCCGCCGCCGTCGCGAGCGCCGCCACCAGCAGCAGCCGGAGCGCGTGCTGATCGTCGCCGAGGTAGACCATCAGCAGCGGGGCGGCGACCAGCGACGTCAGCACCGCCGCAATCTCCGCCCAGGCGTTCATCCGCCACCAGAGCCAGCGCAGGATGAGCACCACCCCCATGCCCGCCCCGAGCAGCAGGCTGGTCTGCCAGGCGGCGTTGATCGAGGTGAGCTGCGTCATGATCGCCAGCGCGATGCCCACCAGCAGCACGTTCGCCCCCCGCGCCACCCACACCAGCGATCGGCCGCTCGGCTCCCGGCCGAGCCAGAGCTGGCAGACGAAACGCTTGTAGATGTCGTTGGTCCAGTACGACGCACCCCAGTTGAGATGGGTGTCGACGGTGGAGGCCAGCGCCGCGAGCATGCCGGTGACCATCAGTCCCTTGATTCCGGCCGGGAGCAGCTCGGCCATGCCCCGCACGTAGGTCGCCTCGCGGTCGGCCTGCAACAGCCCCGATGCCGCGGTCAGGCCGGCATCGGGGGGAAAGAGCACCAGAAGGCCGAGTCCGAGGGGAATCCACAGCAGGCTGCGCAGCAGCACCTGGGTGTACGTAAAGACGACGGCGGCGGTCTTCGCATCGGCGTCGCTGCGGCACGCCATGGAGCGTTGGGCCAGGTAGCCGGTGCCGTCCGCGTTGATCTGGATCAGCCACTGCAGTCCGAACAACAGCAGGACCGCGGCCGAGGCGTCGCGCGCCCGGTCCGGCGTGAACGCGAGTATCTGATCGGGCCGGATACCGCCGGGTCCGCCGTCGGCGAAGAGGCCATGAAGCCGCTCGCTGACGGCGCCGAGCCCGCCCGCCGCCGATACCGCCGCCACCGCGAATGCCGTCGTGCCCAGGAACATCACCGCGATCTGCACGATGTCGGTGGCGACCACGCTCCGCAGTCCGCCGGTGGTCGAGTAGAACGTGGCGACGGCCAGGATGAAGAGGATCGAAATCAGGTTGCCGGCGGTTTGGGTCCACACTTCCGGATCGTCCGGCGGACCGATCGTCAGCGGCACGCCGATCCACTGCACGAAGTCGACCACCGGGAGGAACAGCCCAGCGGGCAGCCACGCGTGCCACGGCAGGAACGGCTCGGCGATCTTCGCGGCGGCGAAGAAGACGAACGCCAGCACCGTGCAGTTGAAGATCGTCCCGAAGTAGACCGCCTTGATGCCGCGCAGCACCGTCGCCGGCCGATGGCCGTAGCGCACCTCGGTCAGCTCCGCGTCGGTCAGCACCCCCGCCCGCCGCCAGGCGGGTGCGAGCACGAAGCCCATCAGCAGGAACGCGAGCGCGTAGATCCAGAGCTGCCAGAGCGCGAAGATGCCAGCGGTGGCGATGAGCCCGGTGACCAGCAGCGGGGTGTCGGCCGCGAACTGCGTCGCGGCCATGCTGAGCCCGGCCTGCCAGCCGGGCAGGCTGCGGTTGGCGAGGAAGTACTCGTCGAGGTTGCGGGACGCCGCCCGCCGGTTCCGGAGGCCGGAGCCGACGGCGTAGGCGATGAAGGCGGCGACGATCAGGAAGTCGAGAGTGGTCATCCCGGCCGCACCGACGGTCTCTCGACGTCAAGGGGCATCCTGCCTCCACTTGTGGATCTGTTCCCCGAGCTCGATCCGGAAACGTGCCATCTCTCCACGCTTTGCTTCCGTCTCGGTGCGGGCAACGATCCGCGCCACGTTTTCGGCCGTACGGTTCAACTCGTCCGACAGTGCGGACAGGCCGTCCTTCGCGGCGTGCCGCTGCCGGACCGCGCCTTCTCTCAATCGGTCGATCTCCCGCATCCGCGCCTTGAGATCGACGGATGCCAGCCCCAGGAGTCCGGCATAATCCTCGGTGTGCTGTTCGAGCGCATGCCAGATCCATCGCTCCGGCGGCTCTTCGCCTGGGAGAAACAGCACTCGGGCACTATGCCCGAAGTCCGCGGCTGCGGCCTTGAGCGTGGCCTCCAGGTGCCGCGAGTCACCATCCAGCACGAGGAGAAAATCTCCCAGCTTGTCTACCGTCCCCAGGGTGCGAACGTGGCCCGGAAAATCATCGCGTCCGGTGTTCCGACCAACCACGACATCGTCGTGGCGCAGCGCCATTTCGGGGTTGAGCACGTCCAGGACGCCACGAATGATCTCTTCCGCGACGGCGTCCTCGCAAAGCACGGAGAGTCGGTCGCGCGTCTGTCCGTAGAGGGCCTTCTGAAATATGTCCCGGAAGACGGGCATGAGGCGGACCTCGGCCGTGTCGGCATTGCGGTCCAGGAAGATCCGGGCATCGGGAGGGACACTGTCCAGCACTACCGGGCTGTGCGAAGCGACCACTATTTGCAGCTTCTTTCGCAAGGCGATACGTTGCAGCTCGAGCATCACCTGCTGTTGCGTGTAGGGATGCAGCCCAGCCTCTACTTCGTCGATCAGGACGAGAGCTCCGTCCAGAGCGGAGATGTCCTTCGAGATGCGGAGAATCGCGCGCTCCCCGGACGACATGTGGAACTCCGAGTAGCTCGCCGACAGGTCGTCGACTTGCGCGAACAGGAGCGTGCGGGTCTGTGCGCTGATGACGGACAGATTCCGGTATCGACGCGGCAGGATGCGGTGGGCCAGGATCAGCAGGTCGGACGTAAGTTCTTCCGTACGAAACGGCTTGCGGGCCAACTGCAGCAGGCCGCGCACCTCGGATGGATTCGTGAGGTTCGCCAGCGTTCGCAGATAGAGGGCCCTCTCCGGCTGTCGTCCCCCCTTCCTTCCCATGAAGCTCCGATTCCATGACTTTCCCCGTTTCCAAGCCATGGCGTATCCCTCGCCCCCGCGCACGTAGTCGAACTCGAGCTCGGTGTGTTCGACAGTGTCCGAGAGCGGTTCTCGTTGCGGAGCGACGAAGTTGGGGAAGAGGCTGCTGGGCACGAGCTCGCGCGTTCCCCGTTCGGGATCCCGATAGGCGCAGGCGCAGGCGAACAGGACCGTCGATTTGCCGCATCCGTTGGGTCCGGCCAGCACGCTGACGGGGTACTGGAAAGGAACGCGCAGGTCACGGATGCCGCGGAGGTGCTTGATCCGGATCGCCCGCAGTGTGTCGGCTCGTTGGAGGCTGTCGGCCCGCAGGGCATCCCAGACTTCCTGAAGCTGTTTGTCGATCAGCGACATCTGCAATGCCGGGTGGCGGGTGCCGATGAAGACGTCGACGGCCGGGGACATACCGCCCCCGGCCGTCCGAATCGCGGGCAGCCCCTACGGGAGCGACGTCACCTTCTGCGTGTTCTTCCGCCGCGCGCCGCCCAGGATGCCGGTCAGGCCGTAGTTGCCCTCGTGGCAGGCGTACTCGTAGAGCACGCCGTCGGTGCGCCGGAACGGAATGGCGGCGCTGAACGGCCGCGTCAGGTTGTTGGGATCCTCGAACGTGAACTCGTACATCACCGTGTCGGGGTCGAGGCGCGTGAACCGCTCGACCAGGTAGGTGTCGCGGGAAGACCCGGCGAAGTTGGTCGCGCGGGCGAAGTTCGTCGTCTCGACGACCAGGGTCTCGCCTTCCCAGCGCCCGCGCGAGTCGCCCACCCACTGCCGGATGTCGCCGTGCGGCTGGTCGATCGGGATGATGCGCACGTTGTGGATGTGCTCGTTGAGCAGCGCCACGTAGCCCGGCGCCTGGAAGATGTGAACGTTGTTGTTGTAGGCGCCCGGCCGCATCGGCGGCCCCGAGTTCGAGCCCATCAGGCAGCGGTCGCCCAGGGTGCGGTCGGTGTAGTGGTCGGCGAAGCCGTTGCGCATGTTGAGGCGGTTGATCGCCCGCGCCTCGCGGTACTCGTCGGTGTAGGGGATCCGGCCGCTCGGCGGATCGACGACCAGCGACGTCCGTTTGTCGCTCGTTAGCTCGATGCCCCGCTCGTACCAGAACTCGTTGTAGGAAAGCACCCCGCCCTCGGCGCGCGGTTGGTACCCGGCGCTCGGGGCGCCCGCGATCGGGTCGAACAGGTCGCGGTTCAGGCGCACCCGCTCCGAGGCCTCGAAGGCGGCGGCCTCCTCGAGCGACAGCGTCTCCCTGTCGGCCAGCGCGGCGGGGCGCTCCAACGGCGTCAGCGTGCGGAACGTGAAGATGCCGGAGATGTCCGGCTGCCCGTCCGGGGTCCGCATCGGCATGGTCGGGGCGTCGGACTGGGCGCCGGCCGGGACCGGCGCGGCCAGGACGACCGCCAGCAGGGCGGCGAGCGCTGCTATGCGTGAATGGTTCATCATCTCGATAACTCCCTGGTTCGAATCATGGCGGTTCGCGCAATCCTACCGCGAAATCCGGCGTTGCGAGCACGGAACCCGCAGTTCGAGCAGGGGCGCGCGCGGTCGATGCACGTCCGATTCGCCCGGGTGTCGGCGTGCCCGTCAGAACCGGAACAGCCGGTTGAACTTGATGATGAACGCCCGGTTGGTCGGCCCCAGGTAGGAGCGGTGCAGCCCCGTGTCGCGCTCCTCGTTGAACACGATGAACAGCTCGCTGCCCGGCTGGTATTCCCAGCGGAAGCGGATGTTGGCGGAGACGGCGTTGCGGCTGGAGTTGTACTGCACCAGCGCGCTGGTGAACATCAGCGGCGTCATCGTGTAGGTGACCCGCGCGCCGAACAGGTTGGTCGTGAACTCGCCCTCGGCGAGATCGATCCAGTTGACCGAGTAGAGCGGCTCGACCGAGAACTGGTCGGTCAGGCTGGCCCGCCCGCGGGTGACGGTCAGCGCCGTCTTGTGGCCGCTGTA
Organism: Vicinamibacterales bacterium; assembly: GCA_965204175.1. Taxonomy (GTDB): domain Bacteria; phylum Acidobacteriota; class Vicinamibacteria; order Vicinamibacterales; family UBA8438; genus WTFV01. The sequence goes on along the minus strand of OZ241978.1, from coordinate 5,670,730 downwards.
GAAGGTGCCGTGCTCGGCGAGCACGTTGGCCGACCAGCGGCGCTGCTGCCCGAAGTTGTAGCCGACGCCCAGGTTGGAGAAGTCGTAGCCGCTGACCGGAAGCGTCACGCCGCGCGAGATCTCGAACGGCCGGGGCAGGAACTCGTACGAGCGCATGCCGCTCAGCAGGAGCTGGTCGCTGTTCTCGAGCTCGATGCCGAACGAGGCGAGCGTCTCGCGCGTCTCCACCTGGCCGCCCAGGTTCTCGACGTAGGCGAACGAGCCGGTCCACAGGAACCGGCGCGCCCAGTCGATGGACTGCGGGCGGGGGCTGAAGCGGAACTCGCCGAAGCTGCGGCGCATGTCGCGGCGCCGCACGAAGCCGATCTCCGGGTTGAAGTCGTCGCCCACCAGCAGGTGCTCGAGCTGCACCCCGTAGCGGTCCCCCAGGTACTCCAGGTGCGCGCGGTAGCTGGTGTCGTTGCCGGTCCGCCCGTCGGTGCGCGTGCGCGCCCAGTGGGTGTTGATGTTCAGGTCGTCGTAGAAGCCGAAGATGGCGTCGACGCCGTACGCCTCGTTGCCGCCCACGCCGTCGAGGGCGACCGACCGGTTGGTGTACATGGCCCCGACGCTGCTGCGCCGCAGGACGTCGCGCCGGGCGCGCAGCACGCTGAAGTTGGTGGCCCGCGCGCCCGCCGTCTCCGAGTCGCCGGACTGGATGTTGAGGGCGCCGAGGGTGAACGCGCCGGCCCGCCCGGTGAGCCGCCCGCCGGCCCGCAGCGGCACTTCCTGCGCCACCGAGCCTCCGCTCAGGCCGATGCGGCGGCTGTAGAAGAGGACGGGGGTGTCCGTCGCCCCCGCCAGGCGCCCGCTGGTCGCCGCGCCACCGAAGCGGAAGGTGCCCTGGTTCTCCAGGAAGAACTCGCGCTTCTCGGGGAAGAACAGGTTGAAGCGGGTCAGGTTGATCTGCTGCTCGTCGGCCTCCACCTGCGCGAAGTCGGGGTTGGCGGTGAAGTCGGCGGTCAGCCCCTGGGTCACGCCGTACTTGATGTCGACCCCGCCGTCCCAGCCGATCTCGTTGGCGATCGGGGGCGACGCGACAGGGCTGGTCGTCAGGTCGCCGATGCCGTACGGCTTGACCTCGAAGAGCCGCGACGCCGGCGGGGCTTCTATCCCGACCAGGGTCGCGGCCAGCGACGCGCGGAAGTGGCCGCGGAGCCCCTGCGCCGCCGAGAGCGGCGTCAGGTAGGAAGACTCGTTCTTCCAGCGGTTGACGCGCCGGGCCTGGAAGCCCCAGATCTGCGGACCCTCCCCGCGGTAGCGAAGCGACTTGAAGGGCAGCGCCGCCTCCATCACCCAGCCGCCGTCGATGCGGCCCACCGAGACGTCGTACACCGGATTCCAGTCCAGGTTCGGCTGCGACTCGTTGGTGAGCTGTGCGTCGAGCCGGCCGCCCACCGCCGACACCTCGAACAGGACCACGTTGCGCCGGTCGTAGAAGGTGTCCAGCGACCAGGCGAAGTTGTCGTCGCGCACGATGCGGATGTTGTCGCGGCGCATCTCGCTGGCGATGATCCGGTCCGGCCGGGTTTCCCAGCAGCGGGCCACGACATAGACGTTGTCGTCGTCGAAGAGCAGCCAGACTTCGGTCCGCTCGGTGGCCGGCTCGCCCTCGGCCGGGTCGTTCTGGATGAAGTCCGACATCGGCCGGACGAGCTCGTAGGCGGCTTCGCTCAGGACGCCGTCGATGCGCATCGGCTCGTCGATTCGCGTGGCCCGGATGGTGACCCCGGAAGCGTCGCGGGCGATCACCGCGGGCGCGACCGGCGGGGGCGGGCCGAAGATCTGCGTCGGCGGCAGTCGCAGGCCGCCCTGCGCGGCGGCGGCGACGGGCGCGGCGATGCCGGAAGCCGTCAACAGCAGCGGCAGCACCCACCGCGCCGGGCGCCGGCGGTGGGCGGGCCGGGCCGCACGACGAAAGCGGCGTTTCCAGGTCGCCGCACGATCCGGGCGTCTCGGCGCCACGCGGGGCTCCATCGCGGGCTCCTAGCGCGCCCCGTCCGCCGCGGCGTCCTCCAGCCGGGCGATCTCGAGCGTGGCGGTCATGCCGGTGTTCCCCTCGTGGCAGGCGAACTCGAACATGTCCCCCTCGGTGGGCGGCATCAGGATCGTGGCCGTCCAGGGCTGCGTCCACAGATCGGGATCCTCGAAGGTCACGGCGTAGCGCACCGTGTCCTCGTCGACGCGGGTGAAGCGCTCGACCAGGCGCATGCCGCCCTGCGACAGCCCCCGGAACCACTGCGCGGGGCTGAAGTTGGCGGTCTCGACCACGAGCGTGTCGCCTTCCCAGTGACCGCGCGAGTCGCCGAGCCACTGCCGCACGTGCCCCGGCAGGTGCGGCCGGCCGTCGAGGGGGACGATGCGGAACTCGTGGACCATCTCGAAGAGCAGGAGCACGTGGTCCGGCGTCTGCGCGATGTGGATGTTCTGGCTGTAGGGACCGCCCAGACGGGGGATGCCGTACGAGATGCAGCGCTCCTGGGGGCTGCGGCCCTCCGGCCCCTCGCTGGTCTGTCCCGGTCGGGCCCGAACCCGCTCCAGGCCGGCCGCGGAGTACGGAATGCGCCCGTTCGGCGGATCGACGATCATCGACGTGCGCCCGTCCGACAGGCTGCGCTCCCACCAGACCGCCCGGCGCGCCCCCACGCCGTCGGTCGATCGCTGCGCGGCGTTTATGTCGGCGATCTCGGCCTCGGTCAGCAGCCCCCGGTCGCCCTGCTCCTCGGGGCGTTCGAGCGGCGTCGCCGTCCCGTGGCTCCAGATGCCGTTCAGATCCGGCGCCCCCCAGGGTGTGCGGGGAGCGGCCGTCTGGCCCGAGGCGGCGGTCGGGATCCAGGCGGGCATGGCGATCAGCGCGAGCGCCGCGATGGCGGCGGCGCCGGACCGGCGGCGGTTCGGGTCGTGCATGGGTGTCCTCGTTCGGCAGTCGGCGTCGAAGGCCCCGCGCGGTTCGCGCGGCGGCGCATCCTGCCCGGCTTGCGTTGCTCCTCGATCGGTCGTCGCCCGGCCGATCGTAGCCCGGAAATCCTCGCCTTGCGACTCCGTTTTCCGCCCGACCACGCCGCCTCGGGAAACCGCCCCGTCCTGCGGCGCGGTTTCCCGGCGCCGTTGTACCGTGCGGCCACGCCGCCCCCTGCCGTCTGTTCGCGCCGATGGGATCGGCTAGGATATATGCCCGGTTTCAACAGAGGAGAGGGAATATGACGGAGAATCGACGGATCGTCTGGAGAGCCGCAGGCGTGGCCCTGCTGGTCCTGTCGCTCGCGGCGCTCGGCGCCGGCGGCGCGGCGGCCCAGGAGGGAGAGGCCGACCTGGTCCAGCGGGTGCTTCCGAACCCGAACCCCGTGGTCGAGCTGCACTGGGCCAAGCTGCCCGACGGGCGGACGTGGGGCTCGACCGCCGGTGTCGACATCGACCCGACCGACGGGCACGTCTGGGTCTACGACCGCTGCGGCGGCTTCGCGCTCGCCGGCGGCTGCGCGGCCAACCCGACCGTGAATCCGATCCTGAAGTACAACCGGCACACCGGCGAGCTGATGGCCGAGTTCGGCGCGGGGCTCTTCGTGCTGCCGCACGGGATCCACGTCGACGACGACGGCAACGTCTGGGTCACCGACTCGCAGGGCAACGGCGAGATCGGCCACCAGGTCATCAAGTTCACCCCCGAGGGCGAAGTGCTCATGACGCTGGGCGTCGCCGGGCAGCCGGGCGACGACCCCGACGGCGTGCATCTGAACGAGCCCTGCGACGTCATCACCTGGGGCCCGACCGGCGACATCTTCGTCTCCGACGGCCACAGCGGCCAGAACCCGGATCCGCCGGCCGGCCGGACCGGGCGCATCCTGAAGTACGACAAGGACGGCAACTTCATCAAGCAGTGGGGCGAGATCGGCTTCCGTCCGGGTCAGTTCCGCACGCCGCACGCCATCGAGTTCGATTCGCAGGGCCGCCTGTTCGTGGCCGATCGCGGCAACCACCGCATCCAGATCTTCGATCAGGAAGGCGAGCTGCTCGACATCTACACCCAGTTCAGCCGCATCAGCGGGCTGTACATCACGGCCGACGACACGCTCTACGCCATCGACTCCGAGTCGCAGGAGACCAACCACTACGGCTGGAAGAACGGCGTCCGCATCGGGCCCGCGGGTGAGGACCGGGTGACCGCCTTCATTCCGCCGCACGTTCCCGAGGAGGGCCGCACGCTGCAGGGCCTCGCCGGCGAGGGTGTCGCCGTCGACGAGGACGGCACCGTGTTCGTGGCCGAGGGGCCTGCGTCCCGGCCGTTCGCCGGCGGCGGGCTCACCCGGTACAGCAAGGGCTCGAACTAGCCGCCGCGTGCCGATTCGGGTCGACGAGGCCCCGCGCTCCCGCTGGCGCGGGGCCTTTTCCTTGGGCGGGGCGACGTCCCGGGTCAGAACGTCACCAGGAAGCTGCCGTCCGGCTCGGCGACGATCGCCGCGAAGCTCCCCTCGGGAATCTCCGGTCCGGTGCCCGGATCGCCCAGCGGCGTGCCGTCGGCATCGAACCGTTGCCACTGGAAGGTCCCGCCGGACTGCCAGCCGAAGCCGTCGCCCCAGCCGAGCAGGGTTTCGCCGCGGTGGTTGACCGCCACGGCGGGGTTCTTGCGCCGCGCGGCGGCCTCGCCGGCCGGTGACGCCGCCGGCCGGAGCTTCCCGGTGGGGCCGGCGAACACCTGCCCCGCCGTTTCCCACGCCACGGCCATTCCGTCCGGCCCGCGGGCAAGGGTCGTCGTGGAGATCGGACAGGCGTTGATCTCCCAGAGGTCGATCAACTCGTCCGCGAACGTCGCCCCGCGGTCGAGCGAGGTCAACAGGCGCTGGCCGCGGCGGACGTTCTCGCCGGCGCCGCGGTACGACACGTACACCGCGCCCTCCTCGTCCGTCATCGCGTGCAACCCGCAGCAGTCGCAGGCGCCCTCCTGCTCGCCGCTCACGGGGCGTGCGGCCGAGAAGGTCTGGCCGTCGTCGCGCGAGACGGTCATGAAGACGGAGCGCTCGGCATCGGGCGGCCCGCCGGTGTGCCAGAACACGTACAGGTTGCCCTCGCGGTCGGCGGCGATGGAGGGTCCCGCTTCGACGCCCTCCCCGGCGGCGATGGCGAACTGCGGCTCGAATCCGGTGCCGTCCCCGGTGGTCCGCGTGTACAGGAATTCCGTGCGGCCGAGCTTGAACCAGACGACGTGCAGGCGGCCGTCCTTGCCCAGCGCGATCTGTCCGCCGTCTATCGGGCCGATGCCGACCACGGTGCCCGGCTCGGAATTGACGTAGCGCGGCTCAGACCAGTCGGAGGCGCCCGGCGCCCGGCTCACGTACAGCAGGTCGCCCGCGCGCGGCTCTCCCCGGAAGTAGACGACGTGCACGGTCCCGCCGTCGTCGACGACCGCCCGGGGCAGCCGGCCTTCCTCGGGGAGGCGCAGCAGGGTCACCGCGTCGCTCAATTCGGCCGGCCCGCCGCCGCACGAAAGCAGCGTCAGGAGGCCCGCACAGGCGAAAGCAACGGCGCGAGAATTCATGAAAGCAAGGGTAGCAGACGATATATCTCGACAGAAGCCGTATAATGCCCGGAATTTGCGCCGCGACAGCCGGTTTCGTGCACCGATGCGGGCGGGTCTTCAAACAACGGTAGGTGTCATGAGAGGCTTAGTCACGCTTGCCGGCCTCGCGTTGGCCGTCTCGACCTTCCTGAGCGACATCCCGGACCTCCGAGCGGCGGCGCTGCCGGCCGAGCCGGTCACCGCCGCGCCCGCGGCATCGGCGCCGCCCGAAGCGGGCGCGCCCGAGCAGGGCAGGCCGGCGTTCCCGGGCGCGATCACGCCGGCGCGAGCGGACCCGGCTTCGGCCGAGGCGGCCGCGCCCGTCCCGGAGCTCGAGGCTTCGGCCGGGCGGGAGGTTTCCGGCGCCGGAACCGCCTTCGACGAGCTGACGCGCGCCCGCCTCGAGGCGGACCTCGAGGCGCTCGCCATGTTCCGGCCGTCCTATCCGTTCTGGCAGCACATATTCACGATTCCGGACGGCCATATCGCCTTCGGCAGCAGGACCGACGGGCGACTGCTCGTGGCCTTCCCGTCGCGCGGCGACTGGCGGCGCAACGGCGATTGGGCCGAGCCGTCCCTGGCCGACGCGCTGTCCGGCCGCGGCCTTCCGCGCCGGATGCGGGACCGGCGGCGAGCCGTCGAGCAGGCGCTCGAGGGTCGGGTCGGGCCGGTCGTGCACAACGCCACGCGCGGTCGCTTCGTGGCGCCCCACGCCGCTCGCTACGGCGGGTTCCTGAGCGAATGGAGCGCGATCTACGAACGCTTCGGGGTGCCGGCCGAGATCGGCCTGGCGCAGGCGATGGTCGAGTCCGGCTTCAACGGCCGGGCCCGCTCCTCCGCGCGGGCCCTCGGCTTCTGCCAGTGGCTGCCGCGCAACTGGAACTACCTGAAGCGGCGCTCCCCGCACGTAATCGAGGGCTACAACCAGACGACGCAGGCGGGATACTGCGCCGCCTACCTGTCCGTGCTGGCGACGATGTACGGCAGCTTCATTCCCGCGCTGTCCGAGCATCACGCCGGCGGCGCCAACGTCATGCGGACGGTCATCAACGGGGAACGGCTCGGCGCGGACGGCACGCGCGAGCAGTACCTGCGCGGATCCGACTTCGTCCGCAGGCTGCGCGATATCTCGATCCGCCGCTACCGGGCGCTGTTCCGCACCTACGGTCCGCGGTCGGCGCTGTACGCGGAGATGATCTTCGGCAACATGGTGAACATACGGCGCCTCGTCGACGAGATGCCGCAGTCGAAGGTCTTCGCCATGCGGGTGCCGAGCAACACGCCGATCACGCGGGTGATGCAGCGCACCGGCCTGTCGCGAGACGAGGTGCGCCGCTACAACCCGGCCCTGGTCCGGCAGGTCCCGCGGCGGGCCCACCTGTATCTGCCCGAGTACATCGCGGACTTCGGGCCGGACATCTCGTTCTGGCATCGGCCCCCGGATCCGGAGTACGCCGCCGTGCTCGACGAGTTCCTCCGCCTGGAACCGGGTATCGAGAAATGGCACACGGCCGCGTTCCGGGAGACGCTGCAGGACTTCCGCCGCCGATTCTTCGACACCGGCACCGAGGAGGGGGCGGTGATGGCGACCGTTCTCGCCTTCACGATCCAGGACCTGCGGACCAGCGGGCGGGCGGCGATACTCCGGGAGTTCCGGACCAGCGGTCAGGTCCAGCGGTTGTTCGAGCGGGGCCGGCGCGAGCTGTCTGGGCTGGCCGCCCAGTAGCGGCGTCCGGGGACGGCCCGCCGGGGCCGCCGATTCCCGCAGAATTCCGGGAAGGGTGGGTCGGACGCGTCCGGGCCGCCCTTCTTCTTCTACTTGCTCTTCCCGCCGTTTCCTTCGTCCGCGTCGTCCATCCAGGACTCGCGCATCTGGTAGAACGTGAACGACGCCGTCCACGCGATCAGCACCAGGCCGGTCACCGCCTCCAGCACGACGAGGAACCGCCCGCCGCTCACCGGGACGACGTCGCCGAAGCCGAGCGACGTGTAGACCGAGCCCGAGAAGTAGATGATCTCGGACAGCGTCGGGGAAGGGATCGAGAGCTCGACGGCGCCGGTGCGTATCAGCACCAGCCACCCTATTGCGAATGCGACGACCTCGATGACGTGCGCCACCAGCGCCAGCACGACCGCCAGCACCACGTCGGCGCGTCCCGCTCCGGGCAGGATGCGCACTGCGGCCGAGGCCAGCACCAGGAACTCGTAGTGCAGCCCGACCGAGAGCAGCGGCAGGAAGACGGCGGCGAGGATGAGCATGTCGAGTCGGCGCGGTTGCCCCCAGGCTCCCGGCCCGCGGCGTTTCCCGGGCTCGGCCGTCGAAACGACGAATCGTCGCCCGCGGCTGCCGATTGCCGCTCAACCGGGCCGACTGGAAGTCTACGCGGTTCTGCGGCGCAGTCTCCTGGGACATTTCTCCGCCACGAACGGTCGTTCGCGGCGGTATGATGGCGGTGCCATGCGCATGACTACCCTCGTCGTCGTCTTGTGCGGTCTCTGGATCACCGTATGCGCGGCCCGCAGCCAGCCGGACCAGGCCGTGATGGCCGCCGTCGAAGCGGAGCGGGAGCCGCTCATCGGCACCATGCGGCAGCTCGTGGGCATCGAGTCCGGTAGCCGCGACCCGGAGGGGCTCCGGGAGATCGCGGCCGTGATCGCGGACCGGCTGCGGGATCTCGGCGGGGAGGTCGAGCTGGTGTCGCACGACGACCCCTACGTGATGGTCGACACGCCGGCCGAGATCGGCCGGAGCGTGGTGGCCCGTTTCCGCGGCCGGGGGCAGGGCCGCATCCTGCTGCTGGCCCACATGGACACGGTCTATCTGCGGGGTCAGCTCGCGGACCAGCCGTTCCGGATCACCGACGGGCGTGCGTGGGGCCTGGGCATCGCCGACAACAAGCACGGCATCGCCCTGATCCTGCATACGCTGGCCGCCCTGCGCGCGCTCGAGTTCGACGACTACGAGCTGATCACCGTGCTGATCAACGCCGACGAGGAGGTGAGCTCGGCCGGGTCGCGCGGGCTGATCACCCGCCTCGGCGCGGAGCACGATGCGGTCTTTTCGTGCGAGGGCGGCGGGTCGACCGACCGCCTGGCCCTGACGACGGCGGGCATCGGCGCGGTGCTGCTGGAGGTTACGGGACGAGCCTCGCACGCGGGAAGCGCTCCCGAACGGGGACGCAATGCCCTGTACGAGCTCGCCCACCAGGTGCTGCAGATGCGCGACCTGAGCGACGAGGCGGCCGGCATCAAGCTCACCTGGACCATCGCGAGCGCAGGGGCGACCCGCAACGTCATTCCGGCCGAGGCGCGCGCCACCGCCGACTTCCGGGTGCTTCGCGTGGCTGCCTACGACGAGGTCGAACGTCAGGTGCGGGAGCGGATTCGTAGTCAGCTCATCCCCGGCACGACCGTCTCGGTCTCGTTCGAACGGCGCCGTCCGCCGCTGGAGCCGACCGCGGCGTCGCGCGCGCTTGCGGCGCACGCGCAAGACGTGTACGGGGAGATCGGGCGCCGGCTCGGCGTGACCGCTCAGGCGGCGGGCGGCGGAACGGATGCGGCGTTCGCGGCGCTGGAGACCGACGCTCCGGTCATCGAGGGCTTCGGCCTGATCGGCTTCGGCGCGCACTCCGACGCCCGGGAGTACGTCGAGCTGGATTCGATCGTGCCGCGGCTCTACCTGCTGGCGCGCCTGATCATGGACGTCGCGCAGGGGCGCGCGCCCCTCTGATCGACAGCCGGAATTCCTTACTTGCGGTGCGCATCGCGGTGCCGGGGAACGCCGCCTTGGCAAAGGGGCCGCCGAAAGAAAAGAGCGGGTCGATCGGGATGATCGACCCGCTCCGTGAGATCCGCGGTTCGCGGAAGCGCCCCGCCTATTGCGGCAGCCGCAGCGCGGCGAGCGAGCCCGGCATGGAGCCGCCCCGGGCGACCTGCACGATGATGTACTGCTGTCCCTCGTGCATGTAGGTCATCATGCCGTACTGTCCGGTCGCGGGCAGCTCGACGGTGCCGAGCTTCTCCCCCGTCCGCTTGTCATGGGCGTTGAGGACGGGCGGTCCCTGCGCACCCTCGGTGGCCAGCAGCAGCGTGCGCGTGGTCATCAGGATGGCGCGCCCGCGGGGGGTGCCGGTGCCCGACAGGTCGACGCCCTGCAGCGCCGGGTGGCGCCGCATCTGCTCCGACGCCTCGCCGACCGGTACCGCGAACACGTGCTCGCCGGTGTTCATGTCGATCGCGGTGATCTTGCTGAACGGCGGCTTGTACATCGGCAGGCCCTGCGGTCCGGCCCAGCCGACGCCGCCGCCCTGGACCCATTCGGAGATGGTCGTGCCGGTGGTCGTGCACTCGCCCGAATCCGACGTGCAGCCGTGGATGTCGGCGTCGGTGTTCGTGCCCGGCTGCACCGTCCGGCCCGAGCAGCCCTGGCCGTTCGACTGGTACAGGTAGCCGGTCTCCGGGTCGAGGGTGGCCGGGTGGGTGATGTTCAGGCCGCCCGCGCCGCACGCGATCCAGGGCCGCGGCTCGTTGTGGTTGTTCGGCAGCGGCGGCGTGTACGGACCGCCGACGTTGAAGCGGCTCAGGATCTCGATCGCCTCCTGCCTCAGCTCCGGCGTCAGGTCGATGAGGTCGTCCTCGGTCAGGCCGAGCGGGTTCAGCGGGGCCGGCCGGGTCGGGAACGGCTGGGTCGGCGAGAGCTGCTCGCCGGGCACGATGGACGCCGGGACTTCGCGTTCCTCGATCGGCCACACCGGCTCGCCGGTCTCGCGGTTGAACGCGAAGGTCATGCCCTGCTTCGTGGTCTGGATGGCCATCGGCACTTCTTCGCCGTCGACCGTGACGTCGACCAGGATCGGCACGTTCGGCAGGTCGTAGTTCCAGATCGGGTGGTGGACCGTCTGGAAGTGCCAGGCCCGATCGCCGGTCTCGACGTCGATGGCGATGGTGCTGGTGCCGAACAGGTTGTCCCCCGGCCTGAACCCGCCGTAGTAGTCGATGGTCGGCGAGTTGGTCGGGATGTAGACGATGCCCCGCTCCATGTCCGCCGACATCGGCGCCCACGACGACACGTCGCCGGTCCAATCCCAGGCGTCGTTCTGCCAGGTGTCGAAACCGAACTCGCTCTCGGACTGCGGGATGACGTTGAACTTCCACTTGTGCTCGCCGGTCCGCGCGTCGTAGGCCAGGATGTCGCCCGGCACGTTCTCGATGCGCGACTGCGCGTAGCCCTGCTCGTGGGAGTTGCCCACCACGACGGTGCCGTTCACCACGATCGGCGGCGACGAGTTGGTGATGTAGCCGACGTCCATCGGGATGCCCTCGTAGGGGTCGTAGTCGTGGCCGAGGTCCGCCAGCAGGTCGACGACGCCGGTCTCGGGGAAGCCCTCGATCGGCACCGGCTTGCCGAAGCCCTCCAGGTGCTCGCCCGTCTTCGCGTCGAGCGCGTGCAGGAAGAAGGCGGGCGTGATGATGTAGATGACGCCGCGGCCGTCGATCTCGGCATAGCCGACGCCCTTGCCGTAGCTGGCGCGCATCGACTCTTCCCAGCGCCGCGTGTTCGGCTCGCGGTAGGTCCACAGCGTCTCGCCGGAGGCCGGGTCGATGGCCGCCACGGTCCGCCGGTAGCCGGCGACGGTGTAGAGGATGCCGTCGATGTAGCTCGGCGTCGAACGCGACAGGTACAGCGGATGCGGCCCGAAGTTGTCGCCCCGCCAGACCCACGCCACCTCGAGGTCCTCGAAGTTGTCGGCGTCGATCTGGTCGAGCGGCGAGTACCGGGTGCCCCAGGCGTCGCCGCTCTGGTAGCGCCATTCGCCGTGGGGATTGCCGCGTGCCTCCTCCGGCTCCTGCGCGGTGACCGGGGCCGGCGCGGCCACCCCGGCGACGAGCGCCAGCAACAGGCCGAGCGAGCCGGCCGTGCGCCAGCCCGATGTGCGGTTCCTTCTCATCTTTTCGTCCCTCCAGAGTGGGAAACGCCCCGCAAACGGGGCGACCATGCGCCCCCTCGTCCGAGCCAGATAGTTTAGCCCGAAAATCGGCGCCCGCGACTCCCGTAGAATAGGCAGCGTGAGCGTGGTCTACCGCGACGAGCGGGGCGTCGAGTACGTCTCGGTCCCCCTGCCGACGCACGAGGTGACCGAGGCGGTGCCGATCGCCGCGCGCCGGCTGCGCCGCCGGCCGCAGGACGAGATCCCGTTCTATGCCGGTACGGACGGTGCGGAGCTGGCCGCGCAGCCGCGCGGACATCGCAAGCACTGGAGCGACGAGCAGTGGATCGCGTTCAAGGAGTTCCAGACCCTGGAATCCGAGCTGGCGCGCGAAGATCAGCCGGTGGCCGCGGCCGTGGTCGTCAAGATGACCCAGGAGCCTGCGCCGTAGAGCGGCGCAGGCTTCCAGTCGGGCCCGGTCGGGCGGCAATCGGAGCCGCCGCCGGCGATTGTCGGGCCGGGCGTTCGCCCGCGGGCAAGGGGTGAGGACGCCGCGAGGCGGGAGGATCCGAGAGTGGATTTCGTCGTCTGGGGCCACGACCCGTGGCAACGTCCGATCCTGCAGCACCTCAACTGGGATCCGCTGTGGGTTTCGATCTTCTGCGTCCTCATGTTCGTGCTGGCCCACGCCGCCTACACGATGCTCTCGTCCGGACGCAAGCGCAGCGCCGCCGAGACCGATGCGCTGGAGACGGCCAGTCCGGACCTGCCGCCGCGCATCCTGCGCCACTCGCCGGCGGCGCGGCTGTTCCACTGGGCGATGGCGGTCACGATGTTCGTGCTGCTGGTCACCGCCTTCTTCCCGATCATCGGCATCACGTTCGACTGGGTGCCGTGGCACTACTGGGCGGGCATGATCTTCACGGTGATCATCGCCTGGCACATCGTCCACACGACCGTCTGGCTCGACTTCTGGTCGATCTGGGCCGGCCCGAAGGACGTCCCGGAGTTCAAGGCGCTGATGCTGCGCGAGACCGGCCGCATCGCCGAGGCGCCGCAGCCGGCGAAGTACCCCCTGGGCAACCAGCTCTATCACTGGATTCTGACCATCGTCGGGCTGCTGGTCATCATCACCGGCATGCTCATGATGTTCCGCATCGACACGCCCTTCTTCGCGCACAACCAGTACCTGATCAGCGAGCTGGCCTGGGGCTGGGTCTACGTGCTGCACGGGCTCGTCGGCGTCTCGCTGGTCGGTCTCGTGGCGGCGCACATCTACTTCGCCCTGCGGCCCGATCACTGGTGGCTGACCAAGGCGATGATCTTCGGCTGGATCACCCGCCGGCAGTACCTGGAGCATCACGAGCCGAGCCGCTGGCGGGTCACCCCGGACGAGCCCTGGTAGGCGGACCGGGACGGCGGCGACCCGCCCGCGGCGCCGGGGGTTGCCCGTGGCCGGGCGCCCGGCGTCACGAGCGCCGTCCCCGGCCGAGCACGCGCGTCCAGACGAACATCGCCGCGGCGGTCACGATCATCTGCAGCGCCGTGGCGATGGCGTCGACCGTGACGGTCCAGCGGCTCACCGCCGGCAGCAACGGCGCCGCGGCGATCGCGCCGGCCACCAGCGCCAGTTGCACGCCCCCCGTCAGCGGCAGCGGGTTGTTCAGCGACGGCGCCGCCCCGAGCCCGGCCAGCGCCTGCAAGAAGACGGCCGCGTCGGGCAGGCTGTCGGCCCGGAACAGGATCCAGCCGGCGGTCACGACGAGCAGCACGTAACCGTGGCGGAGGGGGGCGGGCAGCCGGGCCAGCAACGTGCCCCAGGACGTCCGCTCCAGCACGACCGCCGCGCCGTGCCACCCTCCCCAGAGCAGCAGCGGCCAGCCGCCGCCATGCCAGACGGCGATCAGCAGGAACAGCAGGAACAGGGACAGGACGGCCCGCGCCTCCCGTCCGGGAGACTCCCCGCGAGGAGGCTGCAGCGGCAGCCGCAGGTAGGTGTCGAACCAGGCCACCAGCGTCATGGTCCAGCGCTGCCAGAAGCCGTGCAGGCTGTCGGCCGCGTACGGCCACTGGAAGTGCTCGGGCAGCCGGAACCCGAGCATGCGCCCGACGCCGAGGGCCATGTCGGCGTAGCCGGACAGCGCGAAGTAGACCTGCAGCGAGTAGCAGGCGAGGCCGAGCCAGGCGTGCGCCGCGTCGAGCACGTCCGCGGGCATCGAGAACGCCAGCTCGGCGGGCGGCCCCAGCGTCTCCGCGATGAGCCAGACCTTCGCAAGGCCGATGGTGAAGCGGCGCACCCCGTAGGCGAACGCGGCCATGCCCACCTGCCGGGCCGCGAGATGGCCGCTCACGTCCCGGAACCGGACCAGCGGTCCGGCCACCAGGAAAGGGAACAGGAGCAGGTACGCCAGCGCATGCGCCGGGTTCCGCGGCGCCGCGGCCTCGCCCCGATGGATGTCGCTGGCATAGGACACGGCGTGGCAGGTGAACATCGCCAGGCCGAGCGGCGCAAGCAGGCCCGGGACCGGAAACGGCGCGCCGGCGAACGTGTCGAGCCAGGGGACCGCTCCGGCGAACGGGTTCCGGTGCCGCAGGAACAGGAACAGGAAGAGGCTGCCGGTGACCGCGAGCGAGAAGCAGATATCGGGAACGGCGCTGATGCGGTTCGGAGGCGTTGCGCGCGGCCGGAGGTGTGCGCCCGCGATGCCGCGGCCGAGCAGGTACACCGACAGGGCGGCGCCGCCCAGAACCGCGGCGAGCCGGCCGGTTCCCGCTGCGAGGAACGCGAGGCCGCCGGCGACGAGGATCCAGTTGGCGGCGTGGAACCGCAGGGGTCCGCCGGCCGCGCCGCGCGAGGTCATTCGCGCGATCAGGAAGTGGAGACCGAGAACGCCCGGCAGAAAGACGACGAGGAAACGCCAGTCGGTGAAGGCCACGCGCCGGAGATGTTACCCGCCCGGCGTCGAGGTCGAGTCGGGGCGGAGAGAGGGCGCCCCCGGGGCGTGTCGGGTCGGGCGCGCCGCGTCGTCTTCCGTCACGGGCGGAAGCGGTCCCCGGACCCGCGGTTCCGTCGGCGGCGGTCGCCGCCTCTGCGGCCGCGCTCCTCGCCCAGCCGCGCGATCTCGGCGTCGAAGCGCTCCATCTGCGCCGGGGTCAGGATCTCGGCGATGGCGGCCCGCAGCGTCTCCTGCTCGGCCACGAAGCGGGCGCGCATCTCGCGGCGCATCTCGCGGCCCAGCGTGCGAAACCGCTCGCGGCGCGCATCGAACAATGCCGAGAGCCGCTCGCTCTGTTCATCGCTCAGATCGAGCCGGGAACCGATCCGCTCCAGCATGCGTCCGCTGATCGGCGGCACCGGCGGACCGCCGCGGCCGGGTCCGACACCCGGGCGGGGACCGAACCCCAGCCAGGGGGCCGCGACGATGCCCGCCCCGAGGCCGGCCAGGAACACGACCAGCACGAACAGGCCGATCCAAACGCGCGTGCGCATCTCGACGGTCATCGCTCTGCCTCGTTCGCTCCGGAAAGATCACCCGCCGGGTCCGTCGCCAGCAGGACGTCGATCAACAGGTCGTCATTCGTCTCCGCGGCGTCCTGCCAGAGCCGTGCCACCGCATCGACCGCGGCCGCATCCGGAACCTCGCCGTCCGCCGTCTCCTCGACCATCCATTCGGTCACCACGTCGACATAGTCCGCCGCATCCGCCTCGGCGACCTCGGTCGATGGGCCCAGGCCGATTGCGGCTCCCACGAACAACGCTCCCGCGACCGGCGCCAGCCGCAGCGTCCACGCCTGCCAGTTCACCGCGTCGAGCCATCCGGATACCCGGCCCCCGTCCCGCTCCGCCAGGTGGGCCATGACGCGCGTGGCGAAGCCCAGCGGCACGGGGGTGCCGGGCCGTGCGGCGAGCAGCTCCCGCATGGCGCGCTGTGCGTCCAGCGCTTCGCGGCAGTCGGCGCACGCAACCACGTGCAGGGCGAGCGCCGCGCGCCGATCTGCGTCGAGCGTTCCGTCGGCGGCGCGCGCGAGCAACGGTTCGGCCTGTCGGCAGGTCATCGGTATCTCCCTCGTTACATCGAGCCCGCGTTCTCCGGCTACCCCTTCGCGGGGCGTGCAGTCACGAGCGGCCGAAGCAGCGTCCGCATGTGGCGCCGGGCACGGAAGATCCGCGATTCCACCGTTCCCATCGGCGCGCCGGTGACGCCGGCGATCTCCTTGTAGTCGAGCCCCTCCACGTCTCGCAGAACCAGGGCTGTCCGCAGCTCCTCGGGCAGCTCCGCGAGCGCGCCGTCGATGGCTTCCCGCGTGACGAGCGACGTCTCGGCATCGGGCGCCTCGGACGGCACGTCGCCGGCCTGCAGTGCTTCGTCCTCGTCGTCCAGGCTGCGGTCCGCGATTCGCCCCTGGCGACCGCGGCGGTCGAGATGGGTCCGCGCAACGTTGGTGGCGATCCGGTAGAGCCACGTCTTGAACGCGCTCTCGCCCCGGAACCGCCCGAGCCCCCGCCAGGCGCGGACGAACGTCTCCTGAGCCACGTCTTCGGCGATACCCGCGTCGTGCACCAGGGCCGACGCGTAGTTGACGATTCGGGCCTGGTACCGCAGCACCAGCGCCTCGAACGCTCCCGTGTCGCCGGCCCGGGCGTCGTCGACCGCGGCGCGGTCGGGGTCCAGCGGCGCATCCCGACGCTCGCCGATCGAGCCGGTTGCTTCCACGGCCGCGATCCCGGCCCCGACCGTGCCGCCCTCCGTATTCACCCGTTGCTTGGCCGGCGATGCCGGCTCCCCGGTCGTCACTGCGAGCATATGCGCTAACACGGGAATCGTCGCCTGACGAATCCGCTCTCCGCCGAGCCAACCGCTGCCGGAGTGGGCACCGTACTACGGCGCGAACTCCTGGCGTCGTCATTGTCAGGACTCGCCGGAACGCACGGATATTCCCGATTGCGTTTTTCGCGCCCGCAGGGAAGAAACCCGGCCGGCCCGCGGTCGCTGGCAACAGCAACGGCAAAGGAGGCACGATGCGAATCGACTTGTCGGGAACACGGAAGAAGGTGCTGGTCGCGGGTATCGGTCTGGTGCTCGCCGGGGCGGCCCTGGCGGCCGCGCATGCGGCGCACGCGGCCGAGGCGCAGCGCGGAGGCGGCCGCGGCGGCCGCGGCGCGTGGATGGGCGGGCCGCGCGGCGGCGGGCCGGCGGGCGCCTTGCTGCCGCTCAGGCGTCTCGACCTGACCGCCGAGCAGCGCGAGCAGGTGCGGAACGTGATGGCGGAGAGCCGCGAGGCGGCCCGGGAGCAGCTTCAGGAGATGCGCGCCGCGCGCGAGGCGCTCGGTGAGGCGGTGTCGTCCCCCGACGTGGACGAGGATCGCATTCGGGCGCTGGCCGCCGGCGTCGGCCGGCTGACGGGCGACGCCGCGGTTCGCCGAGCCCAGGCCTACGCCGCCGTCTGGCGGATCCTGACGCCGGAGCAACAGGCAGAGGCCGAGGAGATCGCGGCCGAACGGGAGGAGCGGCGCAGCGCGCGCCGCGAGCGGATGCAGGAACGCCGGGAGCGGATGCGGGAGCGCAGGGAAGAACGACGCCGCGAACGCGACGCCCGGTAGAAGCAGCCCGGCCGGGGTGGTTCGCGGAACGGCGAACCGCCCCGGCCCGTCGGTTCTCCCCCCGGGCGGCCAGTTCATTCGAGCCGTACGTTCAATTCCCAATACGGCCGCACGCCGACCGCACATGTGTGGACGCCTCCGAAAATGCAAGCCTTTTTCTGAAGCTCTCCTTCTGCGATCAGTTTGCTCCAGCGGTTCTCCGCGACAGCGGAGCGGCTCCCCAGCGCCGCGATTGTTCCCGTGGAACGAGGGCCAGCCTTCTGGCTGGCCTGCAAGGACTTCCCGCACGGTCGGCCGTGGCTGTCACCCGCAGGGCCGCAACGGAGTGGAGGAGCCGCGCAGCGGCTTGACAGCCGCGGGCGACCGTGCGCGAGGTAGACGCTTCCGAGCAAAGCGAGGGCCGTTGGGCACGTCCGAAGCCGTGCACCGCCGTTTCAGGAAGCTCCATTTCGTCGGATGGTTCGGTGCATGCGGTCAGGTGCTGTCGTGTGTCCGGCCTCATTGATTGCGGCATATCACGCGCCGCGGGCCCGTATGGAGATACGCGGGTCGAGTCCAAAATCGCGCAAATGTGCTCGAAGGCACTGGTGCAGTCACTGGTTTTCTCGACCCCGTCTCGTTGACCGTTTGCCCTTACCATTTTCCGACCTGCTCGCATTCCCGACGGCGCCGCCCCGGCTCCTGCCTTCTCAGGCGGTCGGCAGCGGCGCGCGGTAGTACTCGTTCTTCGTCATCAGCGCCCAGGCGATGCGCGCCATCCGGTTGGCCAGCGCCACGGCGACCAGCATGCGCGGCTTGCGCGCCAGCATTCGAGCCAGCCACGGGTCCTTCGTGCCGCGCCGCGCCGCCCAGCCGACTGTCGCCATCGCGCCGCTGACCAACAGCCGCCGGAGGTCGCGCTGACCCATCTTCGATATCCTGCCCAGCTTCGGCTTCCCGCCGGTCGAATTCTGCCGGGGAACCAAGCCCAGCCAGGCCGCGAAGTCGCGGCCGCACCGGAAGCTCTCCAGCGGCGGCGCGAAGGCCTGGACCGCCATCGCGCACAGCGGTCCGATTCCCGGCACGCTCATCAGCCGCACCGTCTGTTCGTCTTCGCGCGCCCGCTCACGCAGGTCCCTCTCCAACTCCGCGATCTTCTCGTTGAGGTCGCCGATCTGAACGAACAACAGCGCGCCCAGCTCCCGAACCGAGCCCGGCAGCGGCGAATCGGCATCTTCAATCGCCTCTGCCAGCCGCTCCACGTGCGCAGGCCCTTGCGGCGCGACGACGCCGAACTCCGCGAAGTGTCCCCGCATCGCGTTGATCGTCTGCGTGCGCTGGCGAACCAGCAGATCGCGCGTGCGGAACAGCATGCCTTGGGACTGCTGCTCCCGCGTCTTCACCGCCACGAACCGCATCGTCGGCCGCGAGGCCGCCTCGCAGATCGCCTCCGCGTCGGCCGCGTCGTTCTTCTGCCGCTTCACGAACGGCTTGACGTAGATCGGCGGGACCAGCTTCACCTCATGACCGAGCTTCCCGATCTCTCGGCCCCAGTGGTGCGAGCTCCCACAGGCCTCCATCGCTACGATGCATCGCGGCTGCGACGCCATGAAGCTCAGCACCTTGTCCCGGCTCAGCTTCTTGCGGAACGCAACCGACCCGTCCGCGCAGGCGCCGTGCAGCTGAAAACTCCGTTTCGCCAGATCGATGCCGATGATGGTAGCGTGCTCCATTGGATGCCTCCTCTTCCAGGTGATGCTTCACAACAGCTCCACCTTGGCACATTCCGATGCCGCTGAGGAGGCGTCACCCCATCACGCAAGCGCCGCTCTCACGTTCGCCGTCTCTTGCGGCAACCGCCGGCACGGCGGCCGCCGGGCGACCGAAGGTGCTCGTCGTTCAGCCGGCGCCGCCTTGCGCTTCGGTGTTCCCCTGGCTTCGAGCGGGAGCCTCGGCGCCGCCGCTTCCGTAGTCGCGGGCGGGCGCTTCGGCATTGCCGTACCCGCGGTTGGGGGGCTCGGGGCCGCCGTAGCCGCGGCCGGGTGCAGGCGGGATCCGCGGTTCCCGGATCTGCGGCCGCGGGACGAGCGCAATCTCCTGGGCGGTCAGCTCGCCGGGCTTGGTGGGCGACGGCCGCAGCGTGAACTCCAGGATGTGACGCCGGCTGGGCAGCTCCTGCGTGTTGATGCCTGCCCGCTGCAGCTCGCTGCTGTGCACGAACGTCGACGCGTAGGGCGAGTCCTCGCGGGTGGTGTCGGTGACCCACAACGGCCCCGTGAACGAGCGCAGGTAGCGGATGAAGCCGAATCCCTTGATGGCGTCGTACCAGTGGCACAGGCCGCGGACCCGCGAGCCTTCGTCTCCCCAGTCGGGTCCCCGCGACTCGCCCGGCAGCAGTCCCGGAATCAGGTAGCCGGAGACGTACAGATCCGCCTCGCGCCGCAGGTCGCCGGACACGTTGTCGAACGCCACCACCTCGACCCGGCAGCCCATGTTCTGCAGCGCCCGCGCGACCTTGGTGAAGTCCCCGTCGCCCGTCGCCAGCAGCACGCGGTCGATGTTGCGGGCCTCGAGGAGCACGTCGACGGCCATGTCGAGGTCGCTGTTGGCCTTGCCGAAGCGCTTGCCGTCCTCGTTGACGTACCACTTGACGTGCTTGACGATCACCTTGTAGCCGAAGTCCCGCAACGCCGCCTGGAAGCTCTGCACGTTGCGCTTGTAGTCTTCGTCGGTCTGGGCGCGCTCGCGGTCGAACGAGGTATAGGAATTCAGCCGCAACGCGTCAGACCGGTCCCGGCAGGCGAACTCCCGCAGCACGTCGTACCGCAGGCCCCGGCCGCCGTTCCTCGTGATGTTGTCCGTATCGACGTAGACACCGACTCGCACTCTGCCTCCCGTTTCGCTGCCGGCGACGCAACGTTTTACGTCGCCGTTACATTTCAGTATACGCGCGTCGCTCCCACCGGTCCGGCGGACTGCCCGACCGGCCGGCGAGCCGGCGGCCGCAAGGCGACCGCTTCGCGGGGCGGCCGCCTCCCCTCGCGGCCGGCCGGACCGCGGCCGCCGGCACTCCCGCCGCGAGCTCCCGGGGTTGCTCCGGGCGGTCCGCAATAGTAGATTGCATCGGAATACCCATGCACTGGAAGTCAAAGCGGCTGTCGATGTGCCTGACCGCGCTCGTCGTGTCGAGCGTGGCCCTGGTCTGCCTCGGATCTCCCGTCTCGGCGCAGGCGCCCGGCGGGCAGGTCCCGCCGGACGCGGCGCAGGCGGAGTTCTTCGAGACCACCATCCGCCCCCTGCTGGCCGACAACTGCCACGCGTGCCACAGCGCGCGGGTCGGCACGCCGTTCGGCGGCCTGCGGCTCGACAGCCGGGACGGACTGCTGGCGGGAGGCGACTCGGGACCCGTGATCGTGCCCGGCCGCCCGGACCAGAGCCCGCTGGTGCAGCGCCTGCACGGCCGGCCGATGCTGATGCCGCCGCTCGGACCGCTTGCCGACGACGACATCGAGGCGATAACGAGCTGGGTCGAGATGGGAGCGCCGTGGCCGGAAGCGACCCTGGCCGCCGCCGGCGCGGACCCGCCGGATCCGTCCGCGCCGTTCGACCTGCCGGCGCGCCGGCGCACGCACTGGGCGTGGCAGCCGGTGCAGGCAGCCGAGCCGCCCGCCGTCGCCGACGAGGCCTGGCCGGCGACCCCCGTGGACCGGTTCCTGCTGGCGGCCCTGGACGAGGCGGGGCTTGCACCGGCGCCGGACGCCGACCGCGCCGCGCTCATCCGCCGCCTGTCGTTCGACCTGCGCGGGTTGCCGCCGACGCCGCGCGAGATCGCCCGGTTCGCCGGCGACGGCTCGCCGTCGGCCTATGCCGACCTGGTCGACCGCTTCCTCGCATCGCCCCACTTCGGCGAGCGCTGGGCGCGCCACTGGATGGACCTGTTCCGCTACAGCGAATCGCACGGCAGCGAGGGCGATCCCGACATCCCGTTCGCCTGGCGCTACCGCGACTACCTGATCCGCGCCTTCAACGACGACGTCCCGTACGATCGGTTGATCCGCGAGCACCTGGCCGGCGATCTGCTGCCGGACCCGCGCCTGGCCGCGGACGGGCGGACCAACGAGTCGATGATCGGCCCGGCCAACTTCCGGCTCATCGAGCACGGCTTCCAGCCGGTCGACCCCTGGGAGGATCGCGTCAAGTGGATCGACAACCAGGTGGACGTGGCGTCGAAGGCGTTCCTGGGCCTGACCGTCTCGTGCGCCCGCTGCCACGATCACAAGTTCGACGCCATCAGCCAGAAGGACTACTACTCGTTCTTCGGCACGCTGTACGGCGCGCGGCCGACGATGCGCGCCGTCGACTCGCAGGCCGTCCTGGAAACGAACCGTGCCGCACTCGCCGCGCTGAAGGCGGAGATTCGCGGCCTGCTCGCTGATGCATGGAGCGCCGCGGCGGAATCCATGGACGGCGAGCTGCTGGCCGCGCTGGAGCCCGGCGCCGACGCAGCCCGCGCCGGGGCGGCGGCCGACGATGCGGAGACGGCCGCCGCGGGCGATGCGGGGCTATCGCCGGCCGAACGCGCCGCTGCTGCCGCGGAGGAGGCGGCCCGGCGCGATGCGGGCAGCGTCCTCGCCGTCTGGCGGGCGCTCGCCGGCGTCGAACCCGCCGACTTCCCCCGCGCCTGGAGCGACCTGCGCGCGCACTGGGACGCCGAGACCGCCGACCGCGAGCGCTTCAACGCCGAGCACTTCGAGCCGATGTGGGATCTGACCGGTCCCGACTACGCCGCGATGGTCGGCCACGGGACCGGCCTCACGGCCACGCCCTCGCGGCCCGGCGAGTTCGCCGTCGAGCGGCGCGGCGACCTGCTGCTGACCGGCATCTATCCGGGCGGGGCCTACACGCACCTGCTGTCGACGAAGCACCCCGGCGTCATCCAGACCCCGAGCTTCGAGATCGACAGCGACTACATCAGCTTCCGCGTGATGGGCGGTGACCTCAGCTTCGTGAATCTCATCATCGAGAACTACTCCGTGCCGCGCGGCGGCATCTACCACCTGCGCCACAGCCCGAAGAGCGACGAGATGGGCTGGGTGCAGTGGGACACCGCGTTCTGGAAGGGCTTCAACGCCTACATCGAGTTCGCGACCCAGGACGACGCCACGCGGTTCCAGCTCGACCCGCAGGACAGCCAGCTCCGACACCGGCCGACGCGGCAGGGCGACGGTCGGTCGTTCATCGGCGCCGGCCGCATCGTGTTCCACGACGAGAAGCGGACGCCGAAGGAGACGGTGGTTCCCGTCCTCTCGCTGCTGGGCGGCGAGGCGGAGAACGCGGCGCCGGCATCACGCGAGGATCTCGCCGCGTTGATCGGCCGCCGGGCGGGCGAAGCGGTCACCGCCTGGCGCGACGATCGGCTAAGCGAGCAGCAGTCGGTGTTCCTCGACGAGCTCGTGCGGGCCGACCTGCTGCCCCGCTCGCTGGAGGAGCTGGTCGACCTGCGGGCGCCGGCGGCCGAGTACCGGCTGCTGGAACGGGACGTGCCGGTGGCGCGCCGCGTGCCGGGCGTCATCGACGAGGCGGCGCCGGATCAGCCCCTGCTGGTGCGGGGCAACCACAGGAACCTCGGCGAGCCGGTGCCGCGCGGGTTCCTGACCGCGGTCGACAGCCGGCGGTATCCCGAGCCGGGGCTCGTCCGGCTGCACCTGGCCGAGGCGGTCAGCGCCCCCGGCAACCCGCTCACGGCGCGCGTCGCCGTCAACCGGGTGTGGCGGCACCTGTTCGGCTACGGCGTCGTGCGCACCGTCGACAACTTCGGCCGCCTCGGCGATCCGCCGTCGCATCCCGAGCTGCTCGACCACCTGGCCGCCGGCTTCGTGGACGACGGCTACTCGATGAAGCGGCTCGTCCGCCGCCTCGTCCTCAGCCGGGCCTACCGGATGAGCAGCCAGGCGTCGGCGCGGGCCGCCGAGAGCGACCCGTCCAACCGGCTGCTGCAGCACGCCAACCTGCGGCGCCTCGACGCCGAGGCCATCCGCGACGCCATGCTCTCGATCTCCGGCCGCTTCGACCCGACGATGTACGGGCCGTCGGTGCCGGTGCACTACGCGGCGCGGCGCGGGCTGACGCAGGGCGATCCGAACAACGGCCCGGTGGACGGCGACGGGCGGCGGAGCATCTACCAGGAGATCCGGCGCAACGCGCACAACCCGTTCCTGGAGGTCTTCGACCTGCCGAAGCCGGCCACGACGCGCGGCCAGCGGGACACGACGAACGTCCCGGCCCAGTCGCTCGCGCTGCTCAACAGCCCGTTCGTCATCGGACAGGCGGCCGAATGGGGCCGGCGGCTCGCCGAGGGCGAGGCGGCGTCGGTGGACGGGCGCATCGCGCACATGTTCGTCAAGGCGCTCGCGCGCCCGCCGGCCGAGGCCGAGCGCGCCCGCATCGCCGACTACCTGACCGCGGTGGCGGCCGAGCGCGGCGTCGATCCGTCGCTGCTGCTCTACGACGCGGCGGTGTGGCAGGACGTCGCGCACAGCCTGTTCAACCTGAAGGAGTTCATCTTCATCCCGTAGCGCACGATCCGCGCACGCCGATACTTGCGGCGCTGTCGCCGCCGCGTGCGGCGAGCGGTTCCCAGGAGATACCCGGACACGCTGCCGACACAGAGGATTCCCCGATGGCTTTCGACCCACGCCAGCACCCCGGAGCCCGCCCGTTCCTGACGCGCCGCCAGATGCTGCGGCAAACCTCCACCGGCTTCGGCTGGCTCGCCCTGTCGGCGCTGATGGCCGACAAGGCCTACGCCGGGCTGGGGCGGCAGGCGGGCGGCGCGGGCGAGACCGGAGCCGCCGCGGCCGGCCCGCTCGCCGCCAAGGCGCCCGACTTCGCGCCCAGTGTCAAGAACGTCATCTTCTGCTTCATGTCGGGCGGCATGTCGCACGTCGACTCGTTCGACCCGAAGCCGCGGCTGGCGGCCGAGGCGGGCGAGCCGATGCCGTTCCAGACCGAGCGGACGATGTTCAACCAGGACGGCAACATCTGGCCCAGCCCGTGGGAGTTCACGCACTACGGCAGCAGCGGCATCCCGGTCAGCGCGCTCTTCCCGCACACCGGCGGCGTCGCCGACGAGCTGACCGTCATCCGCTCGATGACCGCGCCGTTCATGGAGCACGCCCAGGCGAACTTCTACTTCCACTGCGGCATGCCGTTCACCGGCTTCCCGAGCATGGGGTCGTGGGTCACCTACGGCCTCGGGACCGAGAACCAGAACCTGCCCGGCTTCGTCGTCCTCGGCAGCGGCGGCATCCCGCTCGGCGGCATCAACGTCTTCGGCAACGGCTTCCTGCCGGCCGTCCACCAGGGCTCGCTGATCTATCCCGAGCACGCCGAGCCGCTGCACAACGTCAGTCCCGGCGAGACCGACGCCCGGCAGCGCGCGCGGCTGTCCCTGATCGACGACCTCGACCAGCAGTTCCTTCAGCGCACCGACAACGAGACGCGCGTGGAGGCGGCCATCGACAACTACGAGATCGCCTACCGGATGCAAACTGCGGTCCCCGAGCTCACCGACCTGCGCGGCGAGACCGAGGCGACGAAGAAGCTCTACGGGCTGGATTCGCCCAACGCCTCCACCGCCGCCTACGGCCGTCAGTGCCTGGTGGCGCGCCGCCTCGTCGAGCGCGGCGTGCGGTTCGTCGAGCTCACCATGGTCGGCACCGACGGCATGGGCCAGGCCGCCAACCCGTGGGACCAGCACACCAAGCTGGCCGAGGGCCACGCCGCCAACGCGCTGACCGTCGATCAGCCGGTCGCCGCCCTCGTCAAGGACCTGAAGGCGCGCGGCTTGCTCGACGAGACCCTCGTCATCTTCTCCCCCGAGTTCGGCCGCACCCCGTTCGTGCAGGGCACCAACGGCCGCGACCACAACCCCTACGGCTTCAGCCTCTGGATGGCCGGCGGCGGCCTCAAGAAGGGCTTCATCTACGGCCGGACCGACGAGTACGGCTACCGCGTGGTCGAGAACTCCCACACCGTGCGCGACCTGCACGCCACGGTGCTGCACCTGCTCGGCCTCGACTACCAGGGCCTCACCTACCGCTTCGGCGGCCGCGACTTCCGGCTGGCGGACGTCGACGGACACCCGATGCGGGGGATTCTGGCGTAGAAGTGCGAAAGGCCATTCAGACTGCCAAGCGAGCTGAGCAGGCCAGTCGGCACCGCCAGGAGACTTGATTCAAAGTGACCGACAGCGGTCTGTCAGTCGGGCTGCTGGTGGTCCACAAGACTTGGGGTCTCGGCAAGGTGCTCCATTCGGATCGGCATGATGTTTGGGTCTACTTCAAGGATGTCGAAGGCGCGCCGAAGGATGCCGTCAAGAAGCTGAAGCGCCGCGTTGCGGTGTTGACGGCAGCCGAGAGGCAGGCCGACAGTGCGCTGGACAACCTGCCTCCGATGGTACGTGACGGCAGGGTCGAACCGCCCGATGCTCTCCGGATCACCGAGCAGCAGGCGGTGAACATGTTCGTCGAGAAGTACCCACTGTTTGACGATCGGAACTACCGACAGTACGAACGTGACTACAAGTGGGAGGCTCACTGCAGGGTCGCCGACGAACTGCTGAGTGCCAGCGGCCGGCGCCTCGTCGCAGACGGGCCGCCGGCTCTTGTGGACAAGCTGAAGACGCTGGTTCACCAGACGAACCTGCTGGCGACGCAGGAGCTCATGGCTCTCAATGACGCCTTCAGTGACCAGCGAGCCGCACGAGATTTCGCGGAGGCCGTCTTGCGATTCGTTGACGAGGGCAGCGAACGGGCATTCTCTGAGCTGGTCGAAGCCACTGCCAGCTTGCCGGCCGACGCCGGTCGTGCGCGGGTGCTGACGTGGCCGATCGTCACGCTCCTGCCGTTCCTTGCGAAGCCCGATCGGCACATGTTCCTCAAGCCGATGCAGACACGGAGAATCGCCGAAGCATTCTCGTTCGATCTCCTGTACTCCTCAGACCCGAACTGGACCACCTACAACCGGTTGCTGACCCTGAGCAACCAACTTCTCGACCGCCTTCGTCCGCTCCGGGCTCGAGACTTGATCGACGTGCAGTCGTTCATGTGGGTCGTGGCAGGGATGCCGTTCATGAAGCCGGCGAAGCGCAAGCGCTAGATCGATGGTTCAGTCGAGGCGCGACGTCGGAGAGGAGATTCTGGAGGGCATCCGGCAACTCAAGCGTGGGGAGCATGGACGCATCATCAACGTACCCGCCATCTCGAGCATTCGCCAGAAGACGGGGCTTTCCCAGTCGAGGTTTGCGGAACTGCTGGGTGTGTCGGTTCGCACCCTGCAGGAATGGGAGCAGGGCCGGCGCAAGCCTTCAGGTGCCGCTCGCACACCGCTCTTGATCGCCGAGAAGAACCCGCGCGCACTGATCGACGTCGCGTAGGCGTCAACGTCGAATTCGGCGACCGGTTCATGGTCCACCGAGTGTGTGCAGATCGAACATGGCATGTTCGATCTGCACACCGCGCAGTCCGAGCGCTGAGTTCGGGGCGCTGACCTGTCACGGTCCCAGCGCGCCGATCGGGATGACTCCCACTTCCCCGGGACGCATGTAGCCGTAGCCGGTGGGAACGATCACGGCAAGGGCGGACGGCTTGCCGTGGTCGCTGTCCTCCAGACGCTTGGCCAGCCGGCGCAGGCTCTTTGCGCCGTCGTCCACCCAGCGTTCGCCCAGCTTGATCTCGAACGCCGCCCAGCGGCCGTCCGCCGCCTCCACGACGGCGTCCACTTCCAGGCCGTCCTTCTCGCGGTAGTGGAACACCTGCGCATCGGCGGCCTGGGCGTGGACGCGCAGGTCGCGGACGACCAGCGATTCGAACAACAGGCCGAGGAGCTCGAGATCCGCCGTCAGTCGGGTCGGTGTGGTTCGCAGGGCGGCGACGGCCAGGGACGGATCGACGAAGTGCCGGACCGCCGTCTGCCGGAGCGTCGCGCGCGACCGCAGGTGCGGCGACCAGGCCGGCTGGTTCTCCACCACCATAAGTCGCTCGAGTGCGTCGAGATACTCGGCGGCCGTGTCGGCCTTCATGTCGCGGCCTGCCCCGCCCACGTCGGCGGCCAGCGTCGACAGGCTGACGGGCGTGGCCACGTTGCGCGCCAGCGAGCGCAACAGACGGCCCACCTTGACCGGATCGCGCGTCTTGCCGCCGGCCCGCGATACGTCGGTGCGGCAGACAGCGTCCAGGTAGCCGCGGTTCACCCGTAGAATGCCCGGCAGCGTCTTGCCGACGTGGCCCGGCCAGCCGCCGGCGCAGACCAGCTCGGCGACCTGGGCGATCGACAGGGGGGATTGCGGCGCCCGTTGCTCCGCACCGTCGAGCAGTCTCCGTAACGAGATCCTGCCGCTCGAACGCCCGCTCTCGTACAGCGACAGCGGGCGCATGCGCAGCCGGACGAAACGTCCGGCGCCGATGTGCCGCGTGGCGTCGTCCGCCGGAACGGCGGAACCGGTGAGGATGAACTGGCCGGGAGCCCCGCGCCGGTCGACCGCGCGGCGGACGTGGTTCCAGATGGCCGGCTCCAGTTGCCATTCGTCGATCAACCGCGGCGTGCCGCCGTCGAGCACGGCCGCGGGGTCGGCGCCGATCATGCGCCTTGCATTGTCGTCGACGTCGAGCAGCACTTCGCTGCCTGCCGCCCGCGCGGCGGTCGCCGTCTTTCCGGTTGCTCTGGGCCCCTCCACGAGCACCGCTCCGGCAGCTTCCAGCAACTCGGCCAATTCGGCGTCGACGATTCGCGGCAGGTAGGTCACGGGCGGCCCTGATTCCACCGAGTTGTACTCCGAAGGCGCCCGTGGAGGCAACGCTCAGCGGGTGATTCATCGAACGCTCAGCGGGTGATTCGTCGAACGCTCAGCGGGTGATTCGTCGTGCTCGACATGGGGCGGCCGCGTCACAGCGTCGAGCGCATCCAGGCGGTGGCGAGGCTGTCCGCGTACTCGTTCCAGCGGTTCCCGGCGTGGGCGGCCGTCCACCGCAGCCGGCAGCCGGGGTGGGCGCGGTAGAGGGCCAGCAGCTCCCGCACCAGCTCCAGGTTCTTGATCGGGCCGGCCTTCCGCTTCCAGCCGGCGCGCTCCCACGCCGGCGCCCAGCGGGTGATGGTGTTCACGCAGAGCTCGCTGTCGCTCAGCACATCGATCCTGGCGTCGCCCGGCAGCATCGTGAACGCTTCGATCAGCGCCCGCAGCTCCATGCGGTTGTTCGTGGTGTCCGGCTCGTGGCCGTGCGCCTGGCGGACGATCCGGCCGTCCTCGACCCAGACGACGCCCCAGCCTCCCGGGCCGGGGTTCGGCACGGCGCTGCCGTCGGTGAACACGCCGTCGCCGGGACCGTTCTGGTACTTGGCGAGGACCTCGGCGAGCGTGAGGTTCTCCTCGCGCAGGGTGCGGTTGCGGTTCGTTCCGGCGCTGCGGGAAGCGCGTCCGGCCGAGCGAGCGCCGGCCTTCTTCCTCGGCGAATGAAGCCGGCAGTACTTCGGCTGCCAGCCGGGATACTTGTCGAGCACGGCCTGCGCGACCTCGAACGACGCGCGGCATACCTGGCAGGTGAAGCTGGGCACGCAATCACACCCCTTCGGCGGACAGGTACTCCTCGAGCGCCTCCACCACGACCACGTTCAGGCTCTGGTCCTTGATACGGGCGAGGGTGGCGGCCCGCCGGTGAATGGCCGGAGAGAGTCGCACGACGAACTTGCCTGAGAACGGCTTCTCGGGCTCCTCGCCGTCCTTCCGGCAACCGTCCAGGTAGAAATCGACGGATTCGTGGAAGGCGCGACGAACTTCTTCGATCGTCCTGCCGCGGAAGTCGACGTGGTCACGATGCAGGTTCACGACGGTTCCGTAGAACTCGTCGCCGTCGACGTCCACCTTCCCCAGGTAGCTCTTGTACTCCATCATGGCTCGACTCCCATCCGCTTGAGCAGGTTCATGACAGCGGGCGGCGGGGGGCCTCGGTCTCGGGGTCGCGGCGCCTACTCCCCGCCGATGCCGGTGATCACGTAGCCGCCGGACCGCTCGTCGCGGTCGAGCTCCAGCAGGCCGCGCGCCTGCGCTTCCTCGAGCAGGTCGTTGAACGACCCGAACCCGTAGGCCGACTCGCTGAACCCGGGCCGCCGCCGCTTCAGGGTCTGCTTGATCATCGACCCCCACAGCTTGGCGCGGTCGCCGCGCTCGGCGTAGATGGCCTCGGCGGTCTGCACGACGAGGTCGAGTCCCTTCTGGGCCGGATCGTCCGCCGGGGGCGGCGCGGCCTTCTTGCCGGCCGGGGTGCTCTCGGCCGCGGCGTTGTCCCCCGGGGCGGTCCCCTTGGCCCGTCCCTTGCTCCGCGACCGCCGGCGCGACGGCTGCCGCTCGGCCACCAGGTCGTCGTAGAAGATGAACTCGTCGCAGTTGTTCATCAGCAGGTCGGAGGTCGAGCTCTTGACGCCGACGCCGATCACCGACTTCGCGTTCTCGCGCAGCTTGCTCACCAGCGGCGAGAAGTCGGAATCCCCCGAGACGATGACGAAGGTGTCGATGTGCTCCTTCGTGTAGCAGAGGTCGAGCGCGTCGACCACCATCCGGATGTCGGCCGAGTTCTTGCCCGACTGCCGCGCATGCGGGATCTCGATCAGCTCGAACGCCGCCTCGTGCATCGTCGGCTTGTATTCCTTGTAGCGGTCCCAGTCGCAGTAGGCCTTCTTGGCCACGATGCTGCCCTTCAGCAGCAGCCGCTCGACGATGGGCCGGATGTCGATCTTCTTGAGCTTGGCGTCGCGGACGCCGAGCGCGATGTTCTCGAAGTCGCAGAACACCGCGAGGTTGCTGTCGCCGTTCACGCTGTCTCCTTTGCATTCGGCGGCGCCGCTGCTCGTCGGCCGCCGCGGCCGGTGGGAATCGATCGACCGCGGTCACCGGCGCCGCCGCCGGTTTCCCGCCGGCAGCCCCGATCATACGCGCCGCACGCGGGACTCCGGCGCGTGGGACGCGCGGGGGAGGCTATATCTCGATCAGGTCGAACACGCCGAACACCCTGTAGTCGCGGGCGTTGGAAGTCACGATGCGGGTGACGCCGCTCCGGTAGTACGTGGCCGCGAGCAGTGTATCGAGCAGCCGTTTGCGGCCGAGGCCATGTTCCTGCATCCAGGCCAGGAACTGGCCGACGACCTGATCGTCCGGGACGACCCGCTCCACTTCCGTCGCATTCCACCAGAAGCTCGCCCTGGCGAGCGCCTGCGCCATGGACAACGGCCGCTCGAAGCGGCGCGGGTCGGTCACGACGTGGATGAACTCGGAGAGCACCTGCGGTGCGAGCGCCGCTTCGCGCCGGCGGCCCAGAATGTCCCGCCGCAGCACCCGCTGCGCCGCACCGTGGCCGTTCGTCTCCTGGATTTCGACCTGCACGAGGAAGGTCGTGTCAAGCCCCACCATCGTCGAGCATCTCTTCCAGCAGGTCGTCGTCGATGCGCAACGGTTTCAACACCCGGCCTACCGAGATCGGGTTCAGATCGGCCAGGGTGGTGGAACGGGCGATCCTGCGCTCGCGGAACTCCTCCATCGCTTCCCGGATCAGCTCGGATGCAGTCCGGTCCCGCGCCTTGGCGAAACGCTGGAAATCCCGGTAGACGGGCTCCGATACATTTATGGTTATTGTCTTCATACATGCATGATCATGTATCCAGTGGGCGGCCGTCAATCGCTCCTGCGGCCGATCCCGTGCTGCCGGCGCCGGCCCGACCCGGGTGATCCGATGATACGGCCGCGACCGCCGGAGATCGGAGCAGGGAGATTCACCGATAGGTGGACGGCGTCGCGATCGCGGTGCCGTCCCGGCCCGACCCGTCGAGCGCGCCGGGCTGCAGCAGGCCTTCGTCGGCGTCGCGGTTGTTGTCGGTGCAGGCGTACTCCATCAGCTCCCAGTCCGGCGGGGCCAGCGGCATGACCCAGCCCGTCGTCCACGGCTCGGTGTAGAACTTCGGGTCGTCTATCGTCGCCTCGTACCACAGCTCGCCGGCGCTGATGCGGCGCCAGCGCTCGATGACGTGCAGCTCGTCGCTGTGCCGGTTGCCGTGGGAGTCGAGCCACGTGTCGCCGACAGGTTGACCGTGTCGATGACCAGCGTGTCTCCCTCCCACCAGCCGACGGAGTCGCCCATCAGGGTCGTGGGCCACGTCGGCCGATGCTCCCGTCCGTCGGTCCAGATCACCCGGAAGTTGTGCATGTACTCGTAGAGGAAGATCACGCGGTCCGGCAACTGGACGATCTCCATCGGATAGGGCGAGCTGTTCATCCGCGGGATGCCCGGAAAGCGGCAGTAGGAGGTCGGATCGATCAGGTTCGCCACGTCGTTGAACGCCTTCAGGCCCTCCGCGGTGAACGGGAGCGGCTCTATCGGGGCGGAGGTGTTCGGGTGCGTGCCCTTGTTCCAGAAGCCGGTGAGGTCGGCGCGGCCGTCGGGCGCGCGCGGGACCGGCGTCCCGTCCCCGGGCGGCGCCTCCGTCAGCACGGGCGAGCTGTTCTGCTGGGCGGCGACGTTCTTGGAGATGCCGAGCGCTCCAATCGCGAGCGCCGCGATCACGAAGAAGAAGAAGGATGAACCGGTCCTGGTAGTCATGGACGATCTCCTCCCCGATTCCCCTGGCACCGTCTTCTCTCCGTCAGCCCTGCCGCCCGGACTTCCCTTCCGTTTGACGCCACCAGCGTTTGCCGACGTTCCTGTGCCCAAGCCATTCTCTCCCGCCCCTCCCGTGCCGCCGGCCTTGGGCGGCCCGTCCTTCCTGCTCTTCGCGGCGCCACCCGCTACCGCGGTTCCGGCGGCGCAGCGGGCGGACCGCCGTCGTTGGCCGCCGCGAACACGGTTCGCCCGCCGAAGACCCAGGTCCTTCCGTTGCAGATGGCGTCCCCGGTGCGGGCCTGGTAGCCGTAGATGCTGATCGGCTTGCCGACCTCCACCGACGCGCTCGTCCAACCACGGCGGGTCAGGGTGTTCGGGTTGTCGCCCTCGCACTCCCAGGCCACGACCTCTCCGTCGGGCCCGGCCACGTCCAGGTAGACCCAGATGTGGGGGTTCTGCCACTCCACCTTGGTCACCGTGCCTTCCAGGGTCACCGGCCGGTTGGCGTCGAACTGCGCGGCGAAGGAGTGGTGCGCCAGTGCGGACGGCGCCGTCGCCGGCAGCGCGCCGGTGACCACGGTGATGGCGGTGACGGCCGTGAGAACCGGTAGTGCCCGCATGAGAGCCTCCTTGGGCCACCGAAGGTGCGCGGGTGATTCATCCGCCGCGCCGGTCGCGATCACGGCCATCATTCCGTTGGCCCGAAGCGGCTGTCAAGTGTGAGCCGCGTGGGACCGCCGTCCGCCTGGTCCCGGATCTGGTGGACATCGCAGCGCCGCGCGCCGCGGCCGTGGAAGAGCCGGCACTGGCGGTCGCGGTCTGGCAGCGCTCGCAGGCAGGTGCCAGGGAGTAGTCTCCGGGAAGGATGGTTCCGGTCAGGCCAGCAGTTGATCCAACTCTTCGAGGAACGTCCGCGTGTCGAAGAAGTAATTCGGAAACGCCTGCCGCAGCGATTCCAGTGAGTCCGAAGCGACAAGCACCGTGTCCCCGGCGGTGCCCGCGAGGCGTTTCTCCTCCATGAGATAGTCGGCTGTCGCATCCGGGAGCCCGCTGCTGCCATAGGTTCGAACCTCCAGCGATTCCTGCTCCGGGCGAAGCACAAGCAACAGAAGATAGTTGCGCCCACGCATCTCCTCGCGATGTACCTCGGTGACCACCAGGACGCGGCGGAAGGCTTCGAGCTTCTGCTTGACTTGCAGACGCTGCGCCGCCGCCCGGATCTCGGTCACGAGCGAGGTAGTCGATTCCGGGACGTTGGGACCTGCCGGGGCGCCCTCGGCCAGCGCGAATCCCGACCCGACCAGCTCGAAGAACCGCAGCCAGTCCGCGCGGCCTTCGCTCGATTTCAACGACTGACCCAGGAATGTTCCGACGGTCTCCACGGCGGTCGCCCACGCGTGCTGGCGGCGACTGCGCAACTGTAACTCGATATGCAGTCCGTTGTAGGTTTCCTTCTGGTCGCTGCGATAGCGATATACGAGGTGGATGCTTCGGTATCCCGATGCCTTGGGATGTCTTACATAGTCCTTCTCTCCAGCAAATCGGTGCTTCATCCTGTGTCGATAGAGATCCCTCAGCGCCTCGATCTCGGCGAGGCTCGGCAATACTGCCCGGGCGCCGCCGATGTCCTGCATCTGTGACAGCTTCATCGTGGGGAACCGTCGCAGCTTCGCGAAGATGGAAGGAACGCGCTTCAGTCGGCGGGCGACGATCGGATCGCCGCATATCGACGCCGCACGGTTCCTGAGCGTCATCTGGAACGTGTTCAGGGGGAAGCTGTGCGACGATCGCCAGTTGTTGATCACGTCGAGTGCGTGGCCGATGGCCAGCGGGTCGGCCACGCCATTCTGGGCCAAGAGGCGGCCGGCGCGGTCAACTTCGCCGCGCGTGAACGTCGGCACGGCCCACACGGTGGTCGACGGTGTCACGACGCCCCCTTGCGGATGCCCGCCAGCACCCTCACGCTGCGCATCGATGCGCCACCCTTCCGCGATTCAGTCGACGATCGCCTGGTAGGCGAGGTTCCGCGAAATCCCCTGCACTTCACGGACCGCGGTGCCGCGGTGCTGGATCATGCCGACGAACGTCAGGTCGGTCTTCGGATCGATCCAGAACCAGGTGCCGGCGGCGCCGCCCCAGTAGTAGGAGCCCTTGGCGTAGGGCTCGCCCGCGGTGGTCGGATCGTGCACGGTGGCGAAGTCGAGACCGAAGCCCTGGCCAGGGCGCATGGTCGCCAGCGCCTCGGGAGAGAGGAAGTTGGTATGCATCATCTCGACGGTGCGCGGGGCCAGCAGGCGCACGCCGTCCAGCTCGCCGCCGTTGAGGAGCATCTGCGTGAACCGCAGGTAGTCGTCGGCCGTGCCCCAGAGCCCGCCGCCGCCGGACGGACCGGCCGGCATCGCGGTGCGCGTCGGACCCATGTCGAACCGTTCGAGGACGCCGTCGTCGCCCGCGCCGTAGATGAGGGCCACGCGGTCCAGCTTCTCCTCGGGCACGTAGAACGCGGTGTCGACCATGCCCAGCGGATCGAAGATGCGCTCCTGCAGGAACTCGGGGAACGGCTGCCCGGAGAGCTGCTCGACCAGGTAGCCCTGCACGTCGACCCCGATGCTGTAGTACCAGCGTGTTCCGGGCTGGGCAAGGAGGGGCAGGTTCGACAGCTTGTCGATCATCGCCTGCAGCGACTCGTCGGCGTTCAGCACCCGCTGCTCGCGGTAGAGTCGATCGACGTGATTGGCGGTCCCGAGGCCGTAGCCGAGCCCGCCGGCGTGCGACATCAGCTCGGCCATGGTCATCGGCCGCTCGGCGTCCACGAGGCGCGGCTCGCCGTTGGCCCGGTCGCCCTCGTGCACCTGCAGGTCGGCGAAGCCGGGAATGAACCGCGACACCGGGTCGTTCAGGCGCCACTTGCCTTCCTCGTAGAGCATCATCAGGGCGACCCCGGTGATCGGCTTGGTCATCGAGTAGATGCGGAAGATGGAGTCGCGCTCCATCGGCGCGCCGCTCTCGACGTCCTGGACGCCGGCCACGTGGACGTGCACCAGCTTGCCGCCGCGGGCCATCAGGGTCACCACGCCGGCGAGCTTGCCGTCGTCGACCATCCCCTGCATCCCCGCGGTGAGTCGTTCGAGCCGCTTGGCGGAGACGCCGACGTCGGAGGGCTCGACCGTTTCCAGATCGCGCGCCGCGGTCCGTTCGGCTGCAGCCGGGGCCACCGCGGTCCGCTCGGCCGCCGTTGCCGCAGCGGACGTGAGAGAAAGGCCGCCGAAGAGGACGCACGCCGGCGCGAGCGCCACGAGGAGATACGCCAACCGCCACCGCGTCAATGTCGCACGCATTCTGCTACCTCTCCAATCTGTAGTTGCTTCCGCACGAACGTACTCCCTCCCGCTGTTCCGGCAAGTCCTCATTTCTCGAACAGCCGGAGGAACTCGACCGCCCGTTCTCTCCCGCTGAAGTCCGCTCGAATCTCGTCACCGTTCGAATACCGAACATGCACCTCGTAGCGTACGAAATCCGAAGCAGGCTCGGCCTGATCGTGCTCCATGACGAAACGAATGGCGCCCTCTATGGAATCGAAATCATGCGAAACTCCGGAAAGCGTCAGTACGAAGACGTGCTCGACGAAACGACCGAGACAGTGCCTCAATCTCTCGAAGAAAAGAGCGAACTGGTCTGCGTGAAAGTTCCGGATCTCTTGTGCGATGCGTTCCCGCTGGATCGACGTCAGCCGTTCGAAAGTGTCTATCTTGCGCTGCAGGTCGGCTTCGCTCGTGTCCTCGTTGGATGACACGTCGACCCCCACACTAGCGAACGCACGCACCACGGTCTCATAAGGGCAGTAGGCAATGTTGAAAGCGTGGGACCGAAACTGGTCCAGCGATCCGTCAGTGAATATCCCGCCAAGAACGACTCCCAGAAACGGGTGATGTCTCCTGAACGTCTCCGCCAGAGGCGCAATTGCGCCTTGAATTTCCTGAGCCTTGTTCCTGGAGTGCTTCGTGTATCTGCGCCATGCGGTCTCGATGAAGGCTCTTGGGATGCCTCGCGCTTCCTCGGATCCACCTTCTTCGAGCACGTAGTCCAGATCGTGAGTGTTGCCGTACTGGTCCGTCCAGGCGACCTTCTTCTTCCCTGCGCGTGCAGCGCGTTCGTGTTTGTAGTCCAGGTACATGTCGAACTCGGTCGCGATCTCCAGCAGCGGTTCGTGAACCGCCGCCTCCAGCTCGTCGCCGATGATCTGCCCGAGCTTGTGTGCCGGCGACTGTGCCATGCCCGCCTATCCTTCCACCCACAGACGCCCTTCACACAGCGGAACCCGGTGTTTGCGATTCTTCCACTTGACGTTGCGATCGCGGATCTTCTCGAAGACATAAGATCTGAAACCGGCCGCAACGGCCAGTCGACCAAGCCAGTCCATCGCGGGCACGTACACGCCATACGGCGCCGAGTCTCCGACCACGAAGCAGATCCGCGAAGGTGACTCGCACACCCGGCGCAAAGATCTCCAGACCCTCGCAAGATCGAGGAAGTAGCAACCGACCATGTTGTGATACGTCTTCTTGCCGCCGCGGGTCAGCCGAACTCGACCGAGATTCTCGCACACGGATCGGAGTTCATCCCGAATCGGGTCGAGCTCCGGGTTCGCTAGCGTCCCGTCGAGATCGACGGCGCGATCCGGTACGTGCTGCGTGCAGGAACGCAACAGGTGGCGGCGCGTGTTCTGCTGCAAGTCTCCCCATCGGTTGATCTCACCGAAAAACGTCAACTCCAGACGGGTGGCGTCTGCGTAGTCATAGTTGTTCGGGTAAGGAGGCGAGGTGATCACGAGATTGACGCAACCGGACGGCACGGTTGTACACGATCGGGCGTCGTCGCGGGTGAACGCGGCTCGCGGTCCCGAAACCGCGCCCGCGGACACCATGTCCTCATGCATCGTGTACGCCATCTCTTCGAACGCAGCGAACGGATCCGGGACGCGCGCCTTGCGGCGGTTCGGCAACAGGTACTGCCAGTTCGCCGTCCCTACGTGGGACGTCGGGCGCAGAATGGCGACCAGGGTCAGCCACACGAGCCGGGCGGTATCCGAGCCGTCGTCGTTACGCTCGATTACGCGCTTCAGGCAATCGAGCTGATTCAATGCGTCGTCCGTGTAGCACTTCCGGATCAGCGGCGCGTATGGTTCCAAACAGGGATGCAGGCGCCGTGCGCCGGCGAGGGCGAGCGTCGCCCGTTCGAGATAAGCGTGCGGTTGCGAACGGTAGGCCAGCTTCGCCTGCGCGACTCGGGCCACGAACGGATGCGGGTCCAGCCCCCGCGACTCGACGCCGCACTGCTCGGCCGCAATGAGCGTCGTACCGCATCCTGCGAACGGATCGAGGACTCGGATCTCTCCACCGTCCGCCGCCCGCGCGATCACCTCCTCCGCCCAAGCGCCACTGAAACCGGCACTGTAGCGGAACCATCGGTGTACCGGGAGCCCGGTGTTGTCCGCAAAGCTGCCGGAGGTCGATGTTTCGTGCCGTGGCGCGTCGGCTTCCGGAAACAGCGAGAGCTGGGGCGTGTGCAGCATCAATTCGTCTCGGAATCCGGAATGGATGGCCAGAGAGGCATCGGCTTCGCGATTGTGAGACAGGTTGAGCGTCAGTCGACTATCGCCTGGTAGACCCAGTTGCGCGACAGCCCGTGCACCCGGCCCTGCGCTTCGCCCCGGTGCTGGATCATGCCCACGAACGCCAGGTCGAGAGCCGGATCGATCCAGAACCACGTGCCGTCGATGCCCAGCCAGTAGTACGCCCCGGGTGCATGTGGCTCGCCGGCCGCGGCCGGGTCGTCGTAGATCATGAAGTCCATGCCGAAGCCCATGCCGGGCCGCATGTTGGCGGTCGCCTCGGCCGACATGTGGTTGGTGTGCATCATCTCCACGGTGCGCGTGCCGAGCAGGCGCACGCCGTCGAGCTCGCCGCCGTTGAGCAGCATCTGCGTGAAGCGCAGGTAATCGTCGGCAGTCCCGAACAGGCCCCCGCCGCCCGACGGTCCGGACGGCGGCCGGGCGAACGGCTCGCCGCGCGAGTCGAGCACGAGCTCGCCGTCCTCGCCGGCGGTGTGCCGCACCGCCACGCGGGGGAGGCGCGACCCCGGCACGTAGAACGCGGTGTCGACCATGCCGAGCGGCTGGAAGATGCGCAGATCGAGGAAGTCGCCGAGCGGCTCCCCGGACAGCTTCTCGACCAGGTAGCCCTGCACGTCGACCGCCGCGCTGTAGATCCAGCGCGACCCCGGCTGGGCGAGCAGCGGGATGGTGGCCAGCTTGTCGATCATCGCCGACAGCGGCTCCAGCGGACTCAGCACCCGCTTCTCCAGGAACAGCCGGTTGACCGGGTGCCGCTGGTTGAGCACGTAGCCGAGCCCGGCGGTGTGGGTCATCAGCTCGCGCATCGTCATCTCGTGGTCGGCTTCGACGAGCTTCATCGAGCCGTCGTCGTTCTCGCCCGCGTAGACCTTCAGGCCGGCCAGCTCGGGGATGTAGCGGGACACCGGGTCGTTGAGGCGCCACTTGCCCTCTTCGTAGAGCATCATCATGGCGACGCCGACGACCGGCTTGGTCATCGAGAAGATGCGGAAGATGGAGTCGCGCGCCATGGGCCGCCCGCTCTCGATGTCCTGCACGCCCGCGACGTCGACGAACGCGATCTTGCCGTGGCGGGCCAGCAGCGCCACCACGCCGGCCAGCTCGCCGTCGTCGACCATCGCCTGCAGCCCGGCGTCGAGCCGCTCGAGGCGTTCGGCCGAGAGCCCGACCTCGGCCGGGTCGACGGTCTCGAGGACCTCGGCGGCGGCCGTTGCGCCGCCCACGCGCTCGGCGACGAGCGGCTGCGTGGAGAACGTCGCGGCGAGCAGCACGAGAGCGACGAGGGCGGCGAACGGGGCGAAGCGCCAGAGTCTGGCTGTTGACACGGGGATACCTCCTGACGGGACCGCGGATGTGAAGAGATTCTAACGGTATCGGATACCCGGTCCGCGCCGCGGTCGCGCCCGGTACTGTCGCGCAACGCGCAGCGCGCCGCGGTCCGGAGGAGCTCGCAGACAGCACGATCCACCGAGCCCGGTTCCGCCGGGAAGCTCCCGAAGCGCAAGTTCGGAGGTCGCCTCGGCCCGTCCCGGGTTTGCCGTGGCGCCCGGAGGTGTCGGACAGCACGGCGAGCCTGCCGGCCCCGACCCACTATGATCCGCGGGTGACACACAGGGCCCGCGCCCATTCGTCGGGTGTGTGGCGGCGCCGGCTCCTCGTCTGCACGCTGTCGCTGGCCGTGCCGGCCGCGGCGGGCGCGCAAACGGAGTTCCACTACCAGTACGGGAAGTTCGTCAACCCGTTCTCGGGCGCGCGGGCCTACGCATCGGTGCTCACCGTGCAGCAGGCGTCGCGCTGGTCGCTCGGCGACAGCTTCTACTTCATCGACTTCGCCGACGACGGCGGCGCGGACGGCTTCAACGAGAAGAGCTACTACGGCGAGTGGTATCCGACGCTGAGCCTGGGGCGGGTGTCGAAGAGAACGATCGGCGCCGGGCCGATCCGGGACGTGGCCGTCATCAGCGGCTTCAACTTCGGCAGCGACGCCAACATCTTTCGGTACGTGCCGGGCGGCCGGTTGTCGTGGAGCGTGCCCGGGTTCTTCTTTCTCAACACCGACTTCGGCGCCGCGATCGACAGAAGCAGCGGCGTCGCAGGGGGCGGGGCGCCCCGCACCGGCGCCGGTTTCGTCTTCGACGTCAACTGGGGCGCCGGGTTCGACGCCGGCCGCCACTCGTTCCTGTTCACCGGCCACACGAAGTTCATGGGCGCCACCACCAACGAGCTGGGCCACGCGGTGAAGCCGTCGCTGCTCGCGCAGCCGCAGTTCGGCTGGGACCTCGGCAAGGCGCTGACCGGCCAGGCCAACCAGCTCTTCCTCGGCGTGGAGTACCAGTACTGGTGGAACAAGCTGGGCGTCGCCGGCGGCGACAACGTGGCGCAGTTGTGGGTGATGTGGCGGATGTGACTTGGCGCCGCGGAATTCACTGCGTTGCGTTCCGCGGCGCAAGCGCCTAGCCTTGGACCAGGGTCGATCGATCGGAGCGGCCGGATCGTCATCCCGGCGCTGATCGGCACGCACGTCGAACACGGGAGCGCATCGATGACTGGGAAACTCATACCCCTGGCTGTCATTCCGACCTTGATCCTCGCCTTGCCGGTCGCACCGCAGGCGCAGGCGCCGGACGTCACCGATGCCGTGCCGTTGAGCGTGGAGGTGAGGATCTCGCGGTACCAGGGAGACGAGCTGGCCGGCAGCCGAGCGTATGTTCTCGCCGTGACTGCCGGGGGAGCGGAGAGCAGCCTGGAATTGGACGATCGGGTTCCTGTGCCGGTCGGGGCCAACGTTGGTCCCGACGGGGTGTCCCGCCCCGTGTCGTTCAACTACGAGTCGGTGGGCACGCTGATCGGATGCTTCGCGATCAACCGGGGCGACGGCCGGTTCGAGGTCAGCGTCCATGTCCGGGAATCGTCTGTCGGCGGCGACGACCGGACCACTGCCGATGCGTCCCTGGTGTCGTATCCGGCCGTCTTTCGTTCGTTCGACTCCAACAACACCCTGGTCTTGCGCGACGGGCAGACGCGGCAGTACGTTGGGGCGGCGGACCCCGTCAGCGGCGAGACCATCCGGGTCGACGTCACGTTGACCGTGCTGGATTAGCGGTCGCTCCCGCTGCGAACCGGGGCGGGGCGCGCCGACGGAAGCTGCGGCCCCTCCACGACATCGTCGGCCAAGTCGCTCCTGCCGCGAACCGGGGCGGGGCGTGCGTCGAGGAACGTCGGCGGACTCAGTCGTCCGGAAACGCCGCGCGCGTCGTGGCGGGCTCCATCACCCGCGCGCTCAGGGCGCCGGAGATGGCCATGACGATGAAGAACGCGGCCCAGCGCGGGTGCGTGGGGGCGATGGTCGCCGCTATCGAGAGCAGCAGCACCGCGAACGCGGTGTCCAGGAGCCGCTTCCAGAGGGCCGACCCACGGCGCTGGGCGGCGAGCTGGTCGGGGTACACGCGCGCCGTGAACCAGAGGTGCAGCCGCAGGTTCACGACGGCGCCCACCACCGCGACCGCGATCATGAACGTCACCAGTCCCCAGGGCGCGGGCAGCCAGTCCCGCGCCCGCCAGACGGGATACAGCATCAGGGCGTAGACGATGCTCACCGCCACCTGGTGGAACTGCCACCACCAGCGCAGGTTCGCAGCAGCGCCGTCCCTTTCGGCGCCGGCCGGCGCCCGCGGCGGCGGGGCCGGGGAATCGCCGTCCGCTGCGGAACCGCCATTCGGCGCGGCGCTGCGCGCCGATGTTGCGTTCGAAGGCGCCCGGACCGCCGCGCCGGTCCCGGCCGCTCCCGCGCCGCCGCGCGCCGGTTCCACGTCCTCCGGCGCTTGTCGAACGGTGTCGGCAGCCACCGCCTCCACGGCATCCTGCACCGCCTCGAGCGCCGCGACCAGCGCGGCGGTCGTCCGGTAGCGGTCGCGCGGCGCCTTGGCGAGGCACGTGGTGATGACGCGGACGAGCGGCTCGGGACATTCCGGGCGGGCGGGACCGGGGCCGGCGGGCTCGGTCTCCAGAATTTGCGCGACCGTCGTGATGTCGTCCGTGCCCTCGAACGGATGCTTGCCGGCGACCAGCTCGTAGAGCAGCACCCCGAACGAGAACTGGTCGGCGCGCGCATCGACCGGGTCGCCCCGCAGCACCTCCGGCGCCATGTAGCCCGGGGTGCCGGGCAGGGCGCCGGGTCGGGTCAGCGCCTCGGCCTCGCCGATCACGGCCCCGGGCTCGAACCGCGCGAGCCCGAAGTCGACCACCTTGATGCCGCCGTCCGGCGTGTGCAGCACGTTCTCGGGTTTCAGATCGCGGTGCAGCACGCCCTGCGCGTGCGCCGCCGCCAGCGCGCGGGCCATGTGGAGGGCGATGGACACGATCTCGGCGAGGGCCATCCGGCCCTCGCGGATCTTCATCGTGGCGCGCAGCGTGCGGCCGGGGATGTACTCCTGCACGACGTAGAGCTGCTCGTCGAACTCCTCGAGCGCGAAGACGGTCGCGATGCCCGGGTGCGAGAGCGCCCCGGCCGCCATCGCCTCCCGCCGCAACCGGGCGCGCAACTGGTCGTTCTGGGTCAGCGCCGGCGGCAGCGCCTTGATGGCGACCGGCCGCCGGAGCCGCGTGTCCCGGCCGAGATAGACGATGCCCATGCCGCCGCGGCCCAGCAGGCCGGTCACCTCGTAGGGACCGAGGCGCCGGCCGATCAGCGGGTCGTCGTCGCCGGTGAGCAGCAGATCGGGCGCCGCCTCGACCGCCGGCCGGTCGAGGACGCCGGGACCGCTGTGCATCTGGAGCAGCGAGAGCACTTCCGTGCGCAGCGCGGGGTCGCCGGCGCACGCCTCGTCGACGAATGCCTCCCGGCTGCCCGGGTCGCGTTCGAGCGCCGCGTGGAACAGCTCGTTGATCCGCCGCCAGCGCTCAGCGTCCATGGTCGTCGCCACGAACGATCTCGCGCTGGAGCCACGCGCGGGCCACCACCCAGTGGCGCTTGACCGTCGCGGGGGAGACGCCGAGCGCCTCGGCCGACTCGTCGATGGTCAGGCCGCCGAAGAACCGCAGCTCCACCAGACGGGCCTGCTCCGCGTCGATGGCGGCGAGCCTGTGCAGGGCGTCGTCCACGGCCAACACGTCCACGGTCCGCGCCTCGCCGGCGACGAGACCCTCGTCGAGCGTGACTCGCGCCAGCTCGCCGCCCCGCTTCTGCGCGGCTCGGGCGCGCGCCGCCTCGATCAGGATCTGCCGCATCGCGACCGCGGCGATGCCGATCACCTGGGCGCGCGTCCGCCAGTCCTGCTTCCGATCCTTGAGCAGTCGAAGGTACGCCTCGTTGACGAGCGCGGTCGGCTGCAGGGTGAACGCCCGCCGCTCGCGGCCCAGGTACCCGCGGGCCAGCCGGCGCAACTCGTCGTAGACGAGCGGCATCAGCTCCGCGAGCGCCTCGCCGTCGTGCCGGCCGGCGCGCCCGGCCAGCTCGCTGACGCGGTCGCCGGTCGTCTCGCTGACGCGGTCGCCGCTGGAATCACTCATGCTGCAGAGACGGTCCGCGGGTCGGCGCGGCGCCGCGGGCACGGTACCGGCGCCTCCGCGGGACGCGCCCCGGTTCTCACGGCCCCACGGCTCCGGGTGAGAAAAGCGGCGCCGGCTGCACGGTGGCGCCTTCCTCCACCTCGACGCGCCAGGTGTCGAGCGCCTCGCCCATCGCCGCCACGCGCTCCGGCTCTTCGTTGGCCAGATTCACGGTCTCGCCCGGGTCGTCGTCCAGGTTGTAGAGCCCGATCTCCGGTCCGTCGGGACCGTTGACGACGAGCTTCCAGGGGCCCTGCCGCATGGCCCGCTGCTCGACAGGCCGGCGGGCCTGCTGGTAGGCCCAGAACAGCGGACGGTCGTCCGGGGCGGCCCCGCCCAGCAGGTGCGGCAGCAGGCTGCTGCCGTCGAGAGGACGGTCCTCCGGCGGCAGGATGTCGGCGACGTCGAGCACGGTGGCGGCAAGGTCGATGCTCGTCATGGTGGCGCCGGTCGTCCGTGCCGGCGCGATGACGCCGGGCCACCACGCCAGGGCCGGAACACGGTGTCCGCCCTCCCACAGGCTGGTCTTGAACCCGCGCAACGGTCCGTTCGAGCCGGCCGGGGTGGCGCCGTTGTCCGAGAGGAAGAAGACGAACGTCCGCTCGGCCAGCCCCAGCCGGCGGATCGTGTCGAGCAGCGCGCCGATGCCGGCGTCCATCTCCTCGACCATCTCGCGGTAGGCGCGGCGCACCTGCTCGGGCTCGCGGGTCTCCGGTATCTGCTCGCCGACCACCCGGAACGCGGCGTCGTTCGGGCCCTGGTAGGGGAAGTGCGGCGCCTCGTGCGCGACGTAGAGGAAGAACGGCGCATCCGCCGCCGCCCGCTCCTCGATGAACGCCGCCGCGTGCTCGTTGATCAGGTGGGTGACGTAGCCCGGCTCCTCGCGGTTGGTCTCGCCCTCCCACCAGTCGTGGTTGCCGAAGCCGTCGACGTGCGAGAAGTAGTCGACGTTGCCGGAAACGTAGCCGTGGAAGACGTCGAAGCCGTGCCGCAGCGGGTTCGTCTCGACCTCGTAGCCGAGGTGCCACTTGCCGACGATTCCGGTCGCGTAGCCTTCCGCCCGCATGCGCTCGGCGATGGTGGTCTCCCGCGGCTGGAGGCCGTGGTGGCGGTTCCACGCCGGGTTCGCATAGATGACGTTGGGGATGCCGGCCCGCTGCTGGTAGCGGCCGGTCAGCAGTCCCGCGCGGGTCGGAGAGCAGACCGCCCCGCTGGAATGGAAGTCCGTGAAGCGGACCCCCTCGGCCGCCATCGCGTCGAGGGCGGGGGTCTCGATCCAGCCGTCGTAGGCGGACAGGTCGCCGTAGCCGAGATCGTCGGCCATGATGACGACGATGTTGGGACGCGGCCGGGCCGGGATCACGGGTCGCTCGCCGGCCGCCGGCTCGGTTCCCGATCCGCAGGCGGCGACGAGCGCCGCGCCGGCCAGCGCCGCGCCCGCGGCCAAGTGCCGCAAGAGTACGAGGCTGCTCATGAACCGCCATCTTACTACCCGTGCCGCGAGCGGACCGTCGGGCCGGTCATCAGCCGGCCCGGATCGGTGCTACGCTGGAGTCATGAGCGACGACAAGGCGGCCGCGTCGGGAGGCGCCGCCACGGCCGGCGATACGAGAGCAATCGTCAGGAGCATCATCGGCACCGGAATCGGCCTCGCCACCCTGCTGCTGATGCTGATCGGTCTGATGGTGCAACAGAACGCCGCCATGAACGCGCGGATCGACGACGTGAACACCAGCGTGAACGCGCGGATCGACGACGTGAACGCGCGGATCGACGACGTGAACACCAGCGTGAATGCGCGGATCGACGACCTGCGGAGCGAGATGAACCGGCGTCTCGACGACCTGCAGGAAGACATCCGCGAATTGCGGACCCTCGTCATCGAAGCCCTCAGGCGCACCGAACCGGCCGGTTGAAGGTCCGGCGCCGTCTCCGTTCGGCAATGCGCTATGA
This sequence comes from Vicinamibacterales bacterium, assembly GCA_965204175.1. Lineage (GTDB taxonomy): Bacteria > Acidobacteriota > Vicinamibacteria > Vicinamibacterales > UBA8438 > WTFV01. The sequence goes on along the minus strand of OZ241978.1, from coordinate 5,625,855 downwards.
TGCGGCCGATGCCCGGGATGGGGCCGCGCCGCCGGCAGGCCCCCGCAAAGGGGGCGGAAGAACTGCAAGAGGAGAGAGCCATGCGCAGACTCACCGTACTCGGACTGCTCGCGCTCGCACTGGTCGTTGCCGTCGCCAGCATCCCGGCGGCGCAATCGGGCGACGTCTACACGCCGAAGCGCATCAACAAGGTGATCGAGCTGTTCGAGCAGGATCAGCCGGTCTACTACACGCAGGTGAACGGGGGCGGCTACGAGGAGGGCGTGCGCTTGGCGCAGACCTGGGCCGACTACATCACCTACAACATGGAGCACAGCCCCTTCAACATGGACGCCCTGCGCGGCTTCATGCAGGGACTGGTCGACGGCGGACCGACGAAGAGCGGCCACCGCACGCCCACCGTCGTCGCCGTGCTGCCGTTGGGCGGCATCAACGAGCAGGTGATGTGGGGCAACTACTGGATGGTCGAGCAGGTGCTCGGCTCCGGCGTCCACGGCGTGCTGCTCGCGCATGCGCGCACGCCGGAAGTGGTCCGCATCCTCGTGCAGTCGGCGCGCTATCCGCATGCGCCGAAGACCGAGGGCCTCGATGAGGGGCTCCGCGGCAGCGGGGGCCAGGGCTTCGCCGCCCGCATCTGGGGCGTGTCGAACCAGGAGTACCAGCGGCTCGCCGACCCGTGGCCGCTGAACCCGAACGGCGAGATCCTGGTGGGCCTCAAGATCGAGGATCGGCACGCGCTCGAGAACGCCGAGGAGAGCGTGGCCGTGCCGGGCGTCGGGTTCGCCGAGTGGGGGCCGGGCGACATGTCGATGTCGTACAACGTCCAGCGGGCCGAGATGCCGCAGGTGCTCGTCGACGCGCGGGCGCGGGTCTTCGAGGCGACGAAGAAGGCCGGCGTGGCGTTCCTGAACTCGATGAACGGCGACAACATCATCGCCATGATCGACGAGGGCGTGCGCATCGGCTCCGGTCCGGGTCCCGAGGCCGCGGATCGCGGGCGGCAGCACACCAACCGGCGGATGCCCTGGTAACGTGCGATGCAGGCGGTCCCGGGGTCCACGCGTTGCCCGGATCCCGGGCCGCCGCGTCCGCGCCGCCGCATTCGACCCGTGCTCGAAGTTTCCGCCGCATTCGATGAGACGACTCCCGCTCGCCCTGCGTCGTCCGCCCGCGGGTGGTTTCGTGCGGCCCGGACTACCGGTCCGTCGCCGTCCGCGCCCGCACCACCCGGGAGGCAGCCTCCTGGCGCTCCTGCTGGCAATCACCGTGGCGGCCTGTGATTCCGGGCCGGCCGCGCCGGACGGACCCGCCGACGATCCCGCGCGGCGCGACCTGCACTCGTACGCCAACAGCGACGAGACGCGGGTCACGCACGTCGAGCTCGACCTGGAGGTCCGCTTCGACGAGCGGCGCCTGCGCGGGTCGGCGATGCTGTCGTTCGACCGCCTGCGGGAGGACGCGGACGTGCTGGTGCTCGACACGCGCGACCTGACGATCGCCGCCGTCGAGAGCTGGTCCCCCGCCGGCGGCTTCGACGCGGCCACGTACTCGCTGGCCGAGCCGGATGCTGTGCTGGGCGCCGCGCTCACCGTGGTCCTGCCGCCGCAGGCGACGCGGGCCCGGGTGACCTACGAGACGAGCCCCGGTGCGTCGGGACTGCAGTGGCTGACTCCCGAGCAGACCGCCGGCCGCGAGCATCCCTTCATGTTCACGCAGTCGCAGGCGATCCATGCGCGGAGCTGGATCCCGCTGCAGGACAGTCCGGCCGTGCGGGTGACCTACGGGGCCCGCATCCGAACGCCGGCGGGGCTGCGCGCCGTGATGAGCGCCGCCAACGACCCCGACGCGGCGGCCGACGGCGACTACCGCTTCGACATGCCGCAACCGATCCCCTCCTACCTGATCGCGCTGGCCGCCGGCGACCTGGCGTTCCGCCCGCTCGGCGAGCGGACCGGCGTCTACGCCGAGCCGTCCGTGGTCGAGGCGGCGGCGGACGAGTTCGCCGACACCGAATCGATGATGGCGGCGACCGAGCGGCTCTACGGCCCCTACCGCTGGGAACGCTACGACCTGCTCGTGCTCCCGCCCAGCTTTCCGTTCGGCGGGATGGAGAACCCCCGGCTGACCTTCGCGACGCCGACGATCCTGGCCGGCGACCGGAGCCTCGTCTCGCTGGTGGCCCACGAGCTGGCGCACTCCTGGTCCGGGAACCTCGTGACCAACGCCACGTGGCGCGACTTCTGGCTGAACGAGGGGTTCACCGTCTACCTGGAGCGGCGTATCGTGGAAGCGGTGTACGGGACGGACCGCGAGGCGATGGAGGCGGTGCTCGGGCTGCAGGCGCTGCACGCGGACCTCGAGCGGCTCGACGACGCGGACGAGATCCTGCACGTCGACCTCGCGGGCCGCGACCCCGACGCGGGGATGACGCAGGTGCCCTACGAGAAGGGCGCCCTGTTCCTCCGTCACCTCGAGGAGGCGGCCGGCCGCGAGCGGTTCGACGCGTTCCTGCGGGACTACTTCGAGCACTTCGCGTTCCGGAGCATCACGACCGCCGATTTCCTCGCCTACCTGTCCGAGCATCTGCTCGCCGACGAGGGGCTGGCGTCCGAGGTTCCGGCAGAGGAATGGGTCCGCGCGCCCGGCCTGCCCGCCGGTGCGCCGCAACCGGCGTCCGCGGCGTTCGGCGCAGTCGAGGCGGCGGCGGCGCGCTGGGCGGGTGAAGAGCTGCGGGCCGTCGATCTGGACACCTCGGCCTGGACGACGCACGAGTGGCTGCACTTCCTCGGCGTCCTGCCGGAACGGCTCGACCGTGTGCGAATGGCCGAGCTGGACGCCGCGTTCTCGCTCACCGATTCCCCGAACGCGGAAATCGCGCACCAGTGGCTGCTCATCGCCATCCGCAACGCGTACCGCCCGGCGGACGGCCGGCTCGAGCGCTACCTGCTCGGGATCGGCCGCCGGAAGCTCATCCTGCCGCTGTACGCGGCGCTTGCCGCAACGCCCGCCGGCCGCGAGCGGGCGCTCGCCATCTATCGACGGGCCCGGCCGGGCTATCACCCGATCGCCACCGCATCGATCGATCCGCTCCTCGGTTGGCCCGAGTAGCCCGGAAACCTCCGCCTTTACGGCTGCGCTTCCCGCTCGATCAAGTCCTTTCCCGGGAGTCGGGCGCCTCCCTGCCGGAGCCGGCGCTTCCCTGCAAGGCTACGGCGCCGAGCGACGGCGCAGAACTCCTGGTGCGGATCCCCACTCGATCCGCGCCCTGGACGGAACAGACGGCCATTATCTGATACGCCTCCACTAAAGGATCAGGCGCTCCCCAGCAAAATCGTCGCGCTCCGGGGAACTTCTGTGGCCGGGTCATCGTCTCCTTGATCGTGAGTGAGTTGATAATACTAAGATTATTTGACTTGCTTTATGTCATTCTGTAGAATGGTTGGCAGGATGACACGGCTACGCCGCGCCGGGCAGAGAGTCCGGGGGCGCGAGGGACGCCAGGAACGGAAGGCGTCGGAAGGAGGAAGATCGTGATGTTGAGCATGACCCGTTGGAACCCGTTCGAAGAGCTGACCGGCCTGCATCGGGAGATGGACCGCGTGTTCGGCCGCTACGTGGGCGACGAGCGGGCGGGGACGCCGGCGGCGGCCTGGATCCCGGCCACCGAGATCAACCGGGACGACGAGGGGTGGAAGGTTCGGGTCGCGCTGCCGGGGATCGATCCCAAGGAGGTGAGCATCGATCTCAACGGCAACAACCTGACCATCGCCGGCGAGCGCACGCGCACCGAGGCCGATGGCCGGGGGCCGGCGTCGGAGTTCCACTACGGCCGCTTCGAGCGGGCCTTCACGCTCCCGGCCAACGTCGACGCCGAGAAGGTCAGCGCCGCCTACGTCCACGGCGTGCTGGAGCTGACGCTGCCGCTGGCCGAGACGGCCAAGCCGCGGCGGATCGCCATCGGCACCGGCGGCGACGCCAAGGTCGAGCACGCCGCGTAAGCGGACGGAATCCTCTGTTGCACGGCCCGGGCCGACGCGCGGTCGTCCCGGGCTTCTCTTTGGTTTTCGGGGCGTCGGGCGGGAGGAAGCGCTACTTGCCTTCCTGCGCGGCCTTCTCGGCCGCTTCCTTGGCGCGTTTTTCTTCTTCGAAGTACTCGCGCTGCCAGTCGGGCATTTCCTGCGGTCCGGCCACCATGCCGACGATATCGGGATCGTGGTCGGTGGGGCGGGGCGGAGCTTCCTGCCGCCGGACCTTCGCCTCGGCCCGCCGGTCTGCCTTCATGCGGGCACGCTCCTGTCGGGCGCGCTCGCGCTGCCGCTTCGTCTGCGTGGGACGACCTCGGTTCGCCATACGTCTCCTCCGGTCTGCGGAAAAGGGTGAGCGCGCGCAGCGCTCCAGGGACCGTTCAGTTTAGCAGACGCCGCTGATGCGGCACGTGGACGGCCGGCGGCCGTCACCGCGCGGGCGGCGCGGTCGGGCACCGTGCACCCGTGCGGTCAGAGCCCCAGCTCGTCCGCCTTGCGGGCCACGAACTCGATCGCCTCGCGCGGGGTTGCATATCCGGCGAGCACGCGGTTGCCCCGGAAACCGACGTCGGCGATGCCGATCGGGCTGGTGTAGTAGGCGTCCACGGTCATCATGCGGATCCAGTTGAAGAACCCGACGCCGGCGCCCGCATCCGAGGACGCCGGCTCGCCGCGTTCGGCGGCTACCAGCGCGTCGAGCATCTCCCGCTGCCGCGGTTCGCCCGCGTCGACGAACGTCCGATCATGGGCGGACCGGGTCGCCGCATCGAGCCAGGCGAGCCCGTCGGCGTAGATGCGCAGCAGGTCGGGGTTCCGGCTGCAGAGCAGGTCGATGAACTCGGGGGCCCCCGCGTCGGCGGCGCTCCCTCCGCCTTCGTCGGCCGGCACGATCAGCTCGGCGAGGCGGGTGACGGTGCGGAACTGGTGATCGTCGAGCGCGGCCGGCGCGTAGCCCCCCGGCTGCGCGCGCGCCTCGCCCGCCAGGGTGTGCACTACCCGCGCCGCCTCGACGTTGAATGCCCCGGCCCCTGCCGCGGTGAGCGCCAGCGCCAGGCGTCGCAGTACCTCGCGGCGCGGGATTTCGCTGTTGCCCGTCGTCGTCACGCTGCCAGCTCCTCCAGGGTTCGGCTTTCTTCGATTCCCGCCCAACCGGCCGATCAGGAGACTACGCCGGTGCCGTGCGCAGGCTCCTCTATACCTCGCCGCTCCGCATCGCCTCGGCGAGGTACTCGGATGCACGCCAGGCGAGCGCGTTGATGGTCAGCGTCGGGTTCTTGTCGGGATTGCCGACGAAGCTCGCCGCGTCGCACACGAACAGGTTGCGCGCATCGTGTGCCTGACAGAATCCGTTCAGCGCCGAGGTCCGGGGGTCGTCGCCCATGCGGACGGTGCCCACCTCGTGGATGATGCTCCCGCCGATGGAGATCCCCGAGGCGTCGCGGCGGCCCGGGGCCTGCGGCTCGCCGCCCATCAGAGTGATGAGCTCGTGGAACGTCTCGCGCATGTGCAGCGCCTGGCGCCGCTCGTGATCGCTCCAGTGAAAGTGAAAGCGCAGAACCGGGATGCCGTAGCGGTCGACCACGTCCGGGTCGATCTCGCAGAAGCTCCGCTCGTTCGGGATCATCTCGCCGCGGCCGGCGAACGAGACCCGCGTGCCGTAATCGCGACGCGCCTGCTCCTTGATCGCCGTCCCGTAGCCGGCGCGGCGCGCCGACCCGGCGAAGGAGCCGATGCCGGGCATGCGGTACCCGCCTCCGATCTCGATGTGGTAGCCGCGCGGAAAGCCCAGCGCCTCCTGCCGCTCCCAGCCCCACCAGGGCATGTAGAGATGGGCCCCGCCGGCCCCGTCGCTGTTGTAGCGCGGCAGCCCTTCGAGCGCGGGCACCGTGCCCCCGATGTCGAAGCCGACCGTGTCCATCAGGTAGCGCCCCACCACCCCTGACGAGTTGGCGACGCCGTCGGGGTGCGCGGCCGTCTTCGAGTTCAGCAGAAGGCGGGCCGACTCGCAGGCGCTCGCCGCGAGCACCAGCACGCGGCAGCGCAACTGCCGTTCCTGTCCGGACCGCTTGTCGATGTAGACGACGCCGTCGACCTTGCCGCTATCGTCGGTGGTGATCGCCCGCGCCATGGCCAGGTCGACCACCTCGAGCCGACCGGTCTCCAGAGCCGGAAAGATCTGCGTCTGGCTCGCGGAGTAGTTCGAGCCGGTCACGCAGCCGCGGCCGCACTGCCCGCAGTAGTGACAGGCGGGCCGGCCGTTGATGCTGCGCGTGATGACGGCCCGGCGGTTGGGGATGCACGGAATGCCCATCCTCCGGCTGGCGCGCTGGATGAGCAACTCGTGCGCCTTGGGCGGCGGCGGCTCGTGGAAGATGCCGTCGGGCGCGCTGCGGATTCCCTCGGGGCTGCCGACCACACCGATGAACGTCTCGGCCTTGTCGTAGTACGGCGCGAGATCCGCATAGTCGATCGGCCAGTTCCAGCCGAGGCCGTCGCGGTCGCGGGGGTTGAAGTCGTAGTCCGAGAACCGCAGCGAGATGCGGCCGTAGTGGTTGGTCCGGCCGCCGACGATCCGCGACCGGAACCACCAGAAGTCCCCGGTGTCGTCGGCCACGGTGTAGGGCTCGCCGTCGAGCTCCCAACCGCCGCTGGTGGTCGTGAAGAAGCCGAACGGCTTGCCGTCCCCGAAGTAGCGCCGGCCGCCCTCCTCGGCGCCGCGGTGGTCGTAGTCGTAGGGCCAGCGGTGCTCCTTGAACTCGGCCAGCGGGTCGAGCATGGGGCCCGCCTCGAGCAGGGTGACGCGTATGCCCAGGCCGGTGAGCACATGCGCGACGGTTGCCCCGCCGGCGCCGGAGCCGATGACGACGACGTCGTGCACCTCGGTACGGGGCTGAACGGATGCCATGGCGATCTGTTGCTCCTGCCGAGCCGCCGAAACCGGACGGATGCGAAGGGGCGCCGCGAGGGGACGCCGAAACGGGGCGCCGCGCCGGAGCGGCGCCCCCGAAGCTACCAGCGGGGCTCGCGTCGCCGGCCGCCGCCGTAGCCGTCGTCCGGCGGCCCGTCCGGCCGCGGTGCGCGCGGCCGCGCCTCGTTGACGGCCAGCCGCCGGCCCTGGAACTCGGTCTGATCCAGCTCGCTGATTGCCTTCTGGGCGTCCTCGTCGTTCACCATCTCGACGAACGCAAAACCGCGCGGGCGTCCCGTCGCCCTGTCAGTAACGATATATACCGAATCGATGGTTCCGTACTGCGAGAAGAGATCGCGCAGATCGTCCTCCCCCGCAGCGAACGGAATGTTCCCGACGTACAGCCTCCGACCCATCCGTGACTCCTTCCGTGTCGCCCCGTGCGGTTGCGGCGAGCCCCCGCGAATCCATCGCAGCCAAGAGCATTCGAGGCGGGACGGCCAACCTCGGCAGGTCTCGTGAGTGCTCGATGGGGGTTGGGCGAGCGGGTCCGCAACCGCAGTATCGAAGCCAGCCTACTCCCTGACCGTGCAGAATGCAAAGCCCGGCGGTGCGCCGGCAGGCCGCGCGGTCATTCGCTCCCGCCGCCGGCCGCGGGTTCCTCCGGCTCGTGCGCCACCCGTGCGCCGCGGTACAGCCCGCCGCGCCGCCCGCCTTCCGGCATGCCCCGCGCGACGACGCGCCCGTCCCGGCGGTAGCCGTGGAAGTGGAACGGAATGCCCTCGCCGAAGTAGGGCCGCGTGGAATCCTGCAGGTGCAGGTGGACGTGCGGCTCGCTGCTGTTGCCGGAGTTGCCGACCCGCCCGAGCAACCGGCCGGCGGCGATGCGATCGCCGATGGCGACGGCGACCGAGCCCGGCTGCAGGTGGCCGATGAAGAGATACTCGGCCGGGGCGACCTCGATGCCCACGTGATTGCCGAGCCCGGCCAGTCCCCAGCGCCGCGCGCCGATCGCCACCTCGGGCTCTCCGTCGTGCGCCGCGAAGACCGTCCCCGCGGCGGGCGCGTACACCGGGAGGCCGTAGGCATGGTAGTCGTCGAGGGCGGCGCCGTCGTTCCGAAAGGTGCGCCTCGCGCTCGTGACCACCAGGTCGTACGCCCAACGCTGGTCCGGCAGAAACACGTGGTAGTTGACCTCCGAGGTCGCTCCTCCCCAGGCGACGGTCACCGGGCCGTCCAGCGGCAGCCGGAACGGCACGCGGCTGGGCCGTTCGTCGTACGACGAGGGGTACGGGTCGTAGACCGGCAGCGTGACGATCACCGCGAACAGACCCGCGTAGGCCAGCAACTGCCAGACGTTCGCGCCGTGCTTCCAGCGGTGTGCGGAGCGGAGCGAGGCGACGAGCAGGACGGCGGTCGCCAGCGCCAGGACGATTGGGGCCGCGTACCACAGCCACAGGGCCGCGTGGCCCGGCCGCGCCCACAACGTCAGCAGCACGAGCAGATGGGCGGCGATCACCCCGGGCGCGATGCGCACCCAGGCGTCCACCGCCCGGCGCTCGGCCGGATCGGGCCGCGGCAGCGGGCGCAGCGGCCGGCGCGGTCGCCGGGATCGCGTCGAGCCGGCGGGCGTCGGGGTGTCCGTTCCGTTCATCGTTTCCCCCGAGCGCGGACTTCCCTCATTCGGCAGCCGGCGCGCGGGCGCTCAGCACCTCGGCCATCGACGCCAGCGTCCGCGCCAGGATGTCCCGCGCCGCCCGGTTGATCAACGGCGACGCCATCCATCTCAGGAAGCGCGGAATGCTGCGGCTCAGGCTGAGCGACTCGCACTCGACGATGACGCCCGCGCCGACCTGCCGGTAGCGCCAGTAGGAGTTCAGCCGCCAGAGGAACCCGCTGTCCCGGCCGATGGGCTTCTCGCGCTCGCGGGCGGTGCCGGCGTCGTCCAGCTCGGCGATGCGGGTCGCCACGCTGCGGCTCGACGCCGCGCCCGGCCGGTGGCGCGTGTAGGCCACGGCGTGCTCGGTGTTGTAGTGGACGGTCACCATCTGCTTGCGGCGCAGCTTCAGGAACACCTCCAGCCGGTCCTCGCCCGGGCGCGCGAGCACCCGCGATTCGATCACGTCGTCCTGCAGCGCCTCCGGCTCGACGGCGTGGATCAGCGCGTGGAGGACCTCGTCCAGCGTCACGCCCGGGATAAGCGCGCTCCCCACCCAATGGTGGACGGCGCCCTGCGGCACCCGGATCCGCTCTCCGTCCGGGTCGCGCGTCTCCAGCCGGTCGATGCGCACCCGGCCGGCCAGCACCTCGCGCCGCGCCTCGGCCGCGTCGTCGCGGAAGTCCTGCACGAGGAAGCGGTCGGGCTGCTCGTGCCCGAGCTCCGCCGCGATGCGCCGCTCGGTCGCCTCGACGTAGCGGTTCCAGGCCGCGACGGTCCGCGGCTGCAGCTCCGCTGCCGTCACCGCCGCCGAGGCGCCCGTCAAGAAGACAGCGACCAGCGCGGCGCGGACGGTCAGGGCCGCGCCGGCCGGTCGCCCCGGGCGCCGCTTCGGTTGCAGTGCGTGCACCATCGCGTCCGGGCCTCCTCTGCTGCTCCTATTCTCCGTCTTTTTCGGCGTCGGTACCGGGAACTCCGCCGCCGGCTCCCGTGATTCGGGTTCCGAGGCCCGGTCGGCGCCGGCCGGCGAGCGTGGCGGCCGGCTCGATCCGGGACTGCGACGGGGTGCTCATCGCCGCGGCCATCGACGTCAGCGTCCGCGTCATCACCTGCCGCGCCGTACGGTTGACGAGGGGAGTCGCCATCCAGCGTATGGCGAGCGGAATGGAGCGGCTCAGGCTCACCGACTCGCACTCGACGATGACGCCGGCGTCCGTCTGCTGGTAGCGCCAGTACGAGTTCAGCCGCCACATGAACCCGCGGTCGCGCCCGATCGGCTTCTCTCGCTCCGCCGGCGAGCCGGCGTCGGCCAGCTCCGCGATGCGGGTCGACACGCTGCGGCTCGACGCGGCGGCCGGGCTGTGGCGGGTGTACCGCACGCGGTGCTCCGTGTTGTAGTGCACGGTGATCAACTGCTTCCGGCGCAGCTTGAGGAACACGTGCAGCCGGTCGCCGTCGCGGTCGAGGACCCGCGACTCGACGACGCCGTTCTGCATCCTGGTCAGGTCGGCGCCGTGCATGAGCCCGTCGAGGACGTCGTCGAGCCTGGCGCCGGGGATCAGCACGCTGCCGCGCCAGTGGTGGATGGCGCCCTTCGGCACCCGGATACGCCGCCCGTCCGCGTCGCGGGTTTCCATCCGGTCGATGCGCACGTCGCCGGCCAGCACGTCGCGGCGCGCGCCGTCCGCGTCGGCGCGGAAGTCCTGCACCAGGAACCGGCCGCCGGCGGCAAGCTCGCGGTCGATGCGCTGCTCGGTCGCCGCGACGTAGCGCCGCCACGCCGCGCGCGTCTCGTCGTGCAGCTCAGCCGCCGCGAGACCTGCCGGGAACGCCGCCGCCAGGGCCACCGCCAGTCCGACGCGGGGCGCCGCCATCTTCCAGGTCGGTCGCCGGTCCTGCTTCTTCGAGACGCCTGCGCCAGTCGTCATGTCCTCTCCTCCGCTGCATGCGCGAAAAACGAAGCGGTCGCTCGCGACGAACGTCAGCAGCGAGCACGTCGCGATGGCCATCAGGTTTGCGATTGCGTAGTGAACGGCGAAGGTGCTCACGTAGAGCGCCGTGAAAACGACGTTGCTCGAGATCGAGAGGGCGCCGGTCACCAGGTTGAACCACGCCAACCGCGTCCACCGCCCGCGGATCCCCGGGCCCCGGTCCCGCCAGGTCCAGTGCTCGTGCCAGACGAAGTTGTGCAGGATGGCCGATTCCACCGCCAGCACCGTCGCGACCAGGTAGTTCAGGCCCAGCCCCTCGGTCAGGCTCACCAGGACCGTCAACTGCACCCCCACGCCCATCGTCCCGACGGCGTTGAACACCAGCCATCTCTGCAACCTCCTCACCAGGTCCGCGGGTCGAACGCTCGACCGCCGCCGGTACTCCCCGTGCGCCGCGCCGCGTGTCCCGGCCATCGGTCAGCGGGGAAGCGGCTCGGCGCGGTACAGCGCCAGCCCGTTGCGGATCGCGGAGAAGACCAGGGCGCCGAGCAGCCCGACCGCCGCCACGGCGCCGCCGACGTCGAACAGCAGCCACGTGCCGCCGAGCAGCTCCACCTCCGAGCCGTTCGTCAGCAGCCGGAGCGTGCCCACCGCCAGCAGGATGCGCAGCTCCGTCGGCCCGACCTTCAGCAGGGAAACGCGGAAGACGCCGCAGGCGTGGGTCGCCAGATAGGCCTCGGCCGAGACCATCAGGTAGGCGGCCAACAGCAGCAGCGCCACCACCGGGCTCATGTGCGGCGACAGCGCCAGCCCGGCGCACAGCAGCAGCATGCTCGTCACGTCGACCACGTGATCGACATAGAAGCCGTAGCGCGGGCGCTGGTGGTTCCGGACGCGGGCGACCGTGCCGTCGAGGCTGTCGCCGAACCAGTTGAGGGCGAGCCCGGCGACCGCCCCGAGCAGCGCCGGCTCGTACCACTGCGAGGCCCAGTACGACGCCCCGACGCCCACCATGGCGAGCAGCCCGAGCCCCGTCAGGTGGTCCGCGTTGATCCGCCGCGGCAGCCGGGCCGCCATCCAGACCAGGGCGCGCTTCTCCGCGTCCGCCAGGATGCTGCCGTGCTCGCGCACGTGCGCCCCTGTCCCCGTCGGCTTCGTCGTTGCGGTTGTCGCCGTCGTCGCGCGGGCGGCCGTCACCGCGGCCCCGGCGGCGCCCAGTGTCGTCCTCGTTCCCGCGTTCGCCGTCATCGCCGTCGCTTCCATGGACTCCTCCCTTCGTCCCGCCGGGCGGCAGGATGCCGCCGCGGCCCGTCTTCGCCCGCGACAGTTCGCCCCTTGGGACGACGCCCGGTTGCAGCCACTTCACGACGCTCGGTGCAACGGGGCGTGCTGTCGCGGACTACCTGGGAGTGCGCGGACGGGACGGAAAGCGGCTCATCGGGGAGACTGAAGAAGGCGCGGTCGTGCGAGACGGGCCGGCAGTAGGTCAGGTCCACCGCCATGCGATGGCGCCGGCCGGCACGACCGGCGCGTTGCCGGTAGTTGGCGGGCAGCGGCGGCACGTTGCGCATCAGCACCGAGTCGAGCCTGCCGATGTCGATGCCGAGCTCCAGGGTCGGCGTGCACACCAGACAGTTCACCGCCTCCGAGTCGCCCTTGAACAGGTTCTCCAGGCGCTCGCGCTCGTCCGCCGGCACCATCGCCGTGTGCTCTTCGGAGCGCAGCATCGAGTAGGCGCCGTCGAGCAACTGCAGGTCGTAGCTGTCCTCGTCTTCCGGGACCCATTCGACGATGCCGTCACAGCGTCAGGCGATGCAGCGGCGGTGCGGGGGCTCGCGGGTGGTGGTGCGGCGGCAGCGCCGGCACCGCCACACGCCGCGGTTGGGCGAGAGCCGGAGACGGTCGGCGTTCACCTGGTGTACGCCGCTGACGTTCGGCAGTGGGCGTCCCCTGAACCCCTTGAGCCGGACCGGGACCAGCAGCCCGCGTTCCACCAGGAATGCAAAGAGGCTCTCGAGGAAAGGCCCGGTGGCGTCCGCGGGCACCTCCCAGATAGTCGAGCACGCTCGCCACGCCCTCCCGCAAGTGCTCCGCCGAGACGCCGAGATCGTGGGCGCGTTGCTGTATCCAGGGCAGGGAGGCATCCAGGCCGGCGTACTCCACCTTCATCCGGCCCCAGGGCTCGAGGCCCAGCGCCTGCCGCGACGCCAGGGTAATCTCGCGCAGCACCTGGAACCGAAGGTACTTGCGGCGTTCCTTCGTGTGGCGCCCGCCCGCATGCTCGCGGCGGGCCACCTCCCAGACCTCCGGAATCAACGCCCGCGACAGCGCCTCGTCTCTCTCCAGCCGATCGTCGAGACGCGCGACCAGATCGCCGATGGACTGCGGGCTGTCCCTGATGCCCTCCGCCATGAGGGCGCGCAGCCGGAAGCGGCGCGCGTGGTCCTTCATCCAGCCGGCCTGGAACGCGGCATCCTGCCGGTTGTCGCAGAAGCACAGAAGCCGCGGCCGCTGGGCGCGGTGCACCATGTCCTGGGCCAGCACGTGCACGTCCGCGACGTGATGGCCCGGACCGGGCGAGCGGGCTCCCGGTACCGGCCGCCGTTCGGCGTGCTGCCGGTGGACCCGCACGACAGGCATCAAGATGACGGCTACACATTATCCGGCCACCTTCCCGGAGCTTCAACTCGTCTTCCGGGACGCGCGCTTCGAACGGCGTCGGTGTGGCGATCCGGAGAGCGGTGAGCCCGGCGCGCAGGGTGTAGATTTATCCTTTTCAAACGGATACTATCACGTATAGTTCACCTTTCGGAGAGGATAATCGGCGATGGACGCGAAGCACCCTCGCCTGCGGCAGGCATTCAGAGATCAGCTCGCCGACTCGCTGAGGAAGCCGCTGCCTAGACTCACACGGCGCCGTGTCTCCGGCAGGGTGCGGTTTCCCGGCAAGGCGACCGCGGTCGTGGGGATGCGCCGGGCCGGCAAGACGACGTTCCTGCACCAGCTCCGGCAGGAGCGCATCGAGCAGCGTGTTCCCCGGCAGCAGTTGCCCTACGTCTCGTTCGAGGACGAGCGGCTTGCCGACCTCGACGCCGCCGACCTCGACCTGCTCGTGTCCGAATACGGCCGCGCCTTCCCGGACGCGGACGACTCCGAGCCGGTAGTCTGGCACTTCGACGAAATCCAGATCGTCCCCGGCTGGGAGCGTTTCGTGCGGCGGCTCCTCGACGCCGAACGCACGGAGGTGATCGTCACCGGCTCGTCCGCCGCGCTCCTGTCGCGAGAGGTCGCGACGGCGCTCCGCGGCCGCGGATGGCGGGTGCTGATTCACCCCTTCAGTTTCGACGAGGCGCTCCGCCACCAGGAGCGGGCGCTTCCGGACGATGCAACCGTCCTGACGGGCCGGGAGCGGACGCGGCTCGAACGCGCCCTCCTCGACTGGCTCGGGACCGGCGGCTTTCCCGAGGTCCAGGGGCTCGACGCGCCGTCGCGGCATCAGCTTCTGCGCGACTACGTCGACGTGGCGATGCTGCGCGACGTGGTCGAGCGTCACGACGTGCGCAACGTGACGTCGCTGCGCTGGCTCGTGCGTCATCTGCTCGGCAACGCCGGCGGGATGTTCAGCATCGAGAAGTTCCACGCGGGGCTGAAGTCACAGGGCATCCCGATCGCCAAGGACACGTTGCACCACTTCCTCGGGTACCTGGAAGACTGCTTCCTCGTGCGGATCGTGTGGATGGAAGCGGCGTCGGAACGCCAGCGCATGGTCAATCCACGCAAGGCGTATCCGGTCGACCCGGGGTTGATCCCGGTCTTCGACCGAACCGGCCGGGCCAATCTGGGCCATGCGCTGGAGACCGCGGTTCTCCTCGAGTTGGAGCGCCGGGCCTGCGAGGTGACCTACGTGCGGACTCCCGAGGGCTACGAGGTCGACTTCCTCGCCCGGGACGCGACCGGCGAAACCGAACTCATCCAGGTCTGCGCCGACCTCTCGGACCCCGCCACCGCGACGCGCGAATGCCGGGCGCTCGCCGCGGCCGGCAAGCTGTTCCCGCGCGCCCGCCGGCGGCTGCTGACGTTGACACAGGACGCCCTGCCCACCGAAGCGCCGGCCGGCGTGGAGATGCATGGCGCCTGCGAGTGGCTGCTGGAGGGCGCACGGTGAAGGGCGTAGCTCTTGCGCGGACGGCGACCGCCGCGTCAACATGCGACGATGGTCCGTAGAGGTGCTCGGTGAAAGGCAAGGGTGACAACTGTAATCGGAAAGGCGACGTGGCCGACGTTCTCGCAGGCGGGGCGCACCCGGGCGCGTCGGGTCCGGGGCGCTGATGGCCAGTATCGATCGCGTGGAGTTGGCCGACGTACGCTGTTTCGAAGGCGTGCAGTCCGCTCGAATGGGTCGCCGCATCACCTTGCTCGTCGGCGAGAACGGCGCCGGCAAGTCCACCTTCCTGGGCTGCTACCATGCACTGGCTAGACTCGCGGGCTTCTGCTACCTCGACGAAATCAACCACTTCGACGAGCCGCCCTTCCGCATGGGTGGGTTCGACTCCGTGGTCCGCGGCGGAAAGGCGGGCTTCACCGTCGGCGGCGAGTTCGCCGAGCACTGTCATGACCGCATCGCCCTCGCTTTCGAGGCGGATGAAGAAGGCGGGCCCGTCGACCGGAGCCTCGAATTGCGGTTTCGCGGCACCGACGGCAACCTCCGGAATCTGCGCATCACGAGGCCCGACCAACCTGGCGTTCTGCTGCGCCTGCGGGAGTCCGGCTTCTCGTTCGATTTTCTACCGGGAGAGCTCTCGTTTCGCTCCGTGTCGAATTGGCTGTCACGCGACGTCCGGCATGGCCACCTTCCCTTCGCTGGTGAGTTGAGCGTATTCCGGCACCAAGCCGGCGGGCGGGTCGGCCCGGAGCGAGAGGCCGGTTTTCTGAAGCTGGTTTCGTTGTTGAGCAGGGAGCTCCGTTTCTCGGACGCCCGGGCCTTTCGTGTGCAGGCCGTCGAGCCGGTGTTGCCGCCGCCTCGGCGCGACTACGCTCCTACGCCCGACCACCTCGTCGCCGCTGACGAGAACGAGCTGCTGGCGTTTCTCGGCGAAGCGGGCAGGACTCTCGGGCTCTGGACGGCCGTGCGTGTCGTTCGCGCCCCGGGTGGCCACGGTGCGAAGGTGGTCGTCGACATGCCTGGCGGCCGTTTGAGTCTCATGGATGCGGGATGCGGGGTCCACAGCCTTGTGGGGATCTTCAGCACCATCCACAATAGCGCGCCCGGAGCCGTCTTGCTCCTCCAGCAGCCGGAGATTCACCTGCACCTGCGCACACAGGCGGCGCTGGCGCAGTGGATGGCCGAGAGCGGCCGCAGCTTCATGATCGAGACCCACAGCAACCATCTCGTCGACCGCTTCCGCATCTGCGTCATGAAGGGCGTCCTCGCGCCCGACGATCTGGCCATCGTGTACTTCGAACCGAGCGAGGACGGCGCCCGGTCCACCTTGCACAGTATTTCGGTCGATGCCCAAGCCAATCTCGTGAACGCGCCGCCGGGCTACGGGTCGTTCTTCGTGACCGAGACCGAGAGGCTCCTCGGGCTCCGCGAGTAGGGACGCGGACAATGTCAGCCGAGGCCAACGTCGACCTGCCGACGCAATTGTCGCCAACCAGTCAGGGTGATCGGACCCAAGGCGCGCCGTCTGGCGGCCACGGAGGCCGGCCGCTGGTGTTCGTCGCCGACTCTCAGGATGATGCGATGGTTGGGCGCGGCAACGGAGCGCAACGGCCGGCGCGCAGTCTCGGTATCGTACAGCCAAGGCCCGCCCCGCCAGCGTGGTCAGACGCGCGCCGTCGCGAAGAGCCGCTCGGGAGCTACGATTGCTTCTCTGGCGGCGGAACCGATGGCCGGGGTCTCGGCGCCGGCCGTGACGGCGCGGGCCGCTCGACCTTCGCGACCGGTGGCAGATTGTAGCCTCGTTCCTGGACTTCCATCGACTCCGGGACGCCCGTGCCGGATTCGGTTCGTTCACTGCCCATCGACTTCGCCTCCCATCGAGTTTCCGTTAGCCTCGGCCTGTCTGTGTTCTCCTCGGGGTGTGGCCTGACCGAACTTGAGGTTCGTGAACACAATCGACTCGATGTCATCCCTCTTGGTCAGGAGGATGCCGTGCGCATCGATACTTCCCGTCGCCGTCAATCCACGCCGCGTCATAGAGGTAGAGCAGCCCCTCCTCCGGGCGGTTCGAGTAGTACAGGGGCCAGCCGAAGAGGCGCCTGCCATCGGTGAATGCGACCTCCACGTAACGTCGCTGATCGATAAAGATGTCGATCCACGTGCTGTCTCTCGCCGTCCGGTACGTAATACGCATCCACCGCAGAATCCTCATGTGGAAGTCGTGCGTAATGGACGCTCCGACAACAAGGGCAAAGAGAATGGCCAATCCCATCGCCGAGATCAAGAATGCTGGATCGGCGGTCGGTCGATACGTTGTTCGATCTTCGACCGTCGTGACTTCGACGTTGACCGGACTTCCGCCGAAGAACGGCGCGAGACAGGCGTAGATCAGGAAGCTGAAAACGAGAGCTTCGATGACGTGTCCGACGTGCCCCCGCGAACGCCCCCGTTCGGCGTCCGGGGCCGGACCCCTCGACACGAGGGTGCGGATGGCGGTCCGGAACGCGTCGAAGGCGGTCGAGAGTCTGGCTTCGCGCGGGTCGGTATCGAGACGGATCGCCTTCGGCGGAAGCCGGCTGCAGAAGCGCGGCGTCGTGCTCCGGGCGTTGATGTCGCGCTTCAGCCGGCGGACCACCACGTCCTCTATCCGCCCCCGCATGGCGGGGCCCATCTCGCTGGTGCGGGAGAAGCGCACCGGGTCGAGCATCTCCAGGAGCCCGGTGAACGAGCGCGTGTGCCCGTTGTGGGGCGTGGCGGAGAGGAAGAGGCGGTGTCTTGATTTAGCGGGTGCCGAGGGCGGGTGTCAAATTTTTGACTTGTACAAATTTCGGAACTGTGGCATAACCTTGGCGTGAAGGCCGGGGACCGCGATCCGCACGAGAACCTGCAGCGCGAGCTCGACCGACTCCGCGCAGAGCTGACGCGGCGCGAGCGCGACAGCAAGCTCCACCATGATCGCCAGCAGCGACAGATCGACGGCCTGCAACGCCAAATCGAGCGGCTGAAGCGCGAGAACGACCATCTGAAACAGCAGTTGGAGACCGAGCGCCGCGCCGGGCGTCGGCAAGCGGCCCCGTTCGCCAAGGACCGTCCGCAGGGTCGCGGTGGTCGTCCCGGACGGCGGCCCGGTGCGCGTTACGGCCGGCACGGGTGCCGCCGTCGCCCGCCGCAGGTCGACGAGACGCACTCGGCGCCGGTCCCGGCGTCGTGTCCCGACTGCGGCGGGGCGGTTGCGACGAGCCATGTGGCGTCGCAGTATCAGGAAGAGCTCCCGAAGGTCGAGCCGATCATTCGGCACTTCCGGGTCGCGGTGGGCCACTGCACTCGGTGTCAGCGGCGCGTCCAGGGCCGGCACCCTCTGCAGACGTCCGATGCGCTGGGCGCGGCCGGCGTCCAACTGGGTCCGAACATCGCCACGCTGGTCGTCGAACTGCACACCGAGCTGGGGATGCCGCTGGCGAAGGTCGCCCGCGTTCTGGGGACGCAGTTCGGCGTGTCGGTGACCGCGGGCGGGCTGGTGCATTTGCTGCACCGCACGGCCGCCGCGGCGGCGCCCGCGTATGCGGCTCTGCGCGAGCAAATCCGTCAGAGTCCGGTGGTCACGCCCGATGAGACGGGCTGGCGGATAAACGCGGTCCGCCACTGGCTGTGGGCGTTCACCACGCGGGAGACGACGGTCTACGCGATCTGCGACGGTCGCGGGTTCGACGACGCCGCGGCGGTGCTCGGCGAGGACTTCGCCGGCGTGCTGGTGCGCGACGGGTGGGTGGCGTATCGCGGCTTCAAGCACGCGACGCCCCAGAGCTGTCTGGCCCATCTGCTTCGCCGCTGCAAGCAACTGCGGGAGGACCATCCCGACAGTATGTGGGCGGGTGCGGTGCAGGCGGTCCTGCAGGACGGCCTCGCGTTGCGGGACCGCTGCAACGCGGGCGAGGTCAGCGAGCACGGTCTGGCATCGGCCCGCGGTCGGCTCGCCGCGCGGCTGGGCCGGCTGATCGACGCCCCGCCGCCGCTGCCGGATGCCGAGCGCTTCGCCAAACACTTGGCCAACGAGTTTCCGGCCGTGTTCCTCTTCCTGTGCGACCCGTCCATCGACGCCACCAACTGGCGCGCCGAGCAGGCCATCCGGCCGGCGGTGGTCATGCGCAAGGTCTGCGGCGGCAACCGCACGTGTGTGGACGCCTCCGAAAATGCAAGCCTTTTTCTGAAGCTCTCCTTCTGCGATCAGTTTGCTCCAGCGGTTCTCCGCGACAGCGGAGCGGCTCCCCAGCGCCGCGATTGTTCCCGTGGAACGAGGGCCAGCCTTCTGGCTGGCCTGCAAGGACTTCCCGCACGGTCGGCCGTGGCTGTCACCCGCAGGGCCGCAACGGAGTGGAGGAGCCGCGCAGCGGCTTGACAGCCGCGGGCGACCGTGCGCGAGGTAGACGCTTCCGAGCAAAGCGAGGGCCGTTGGGCACGTCCGAAGCCGTGCACCGCCGTTTCAGGAAGCTCCATTTCGTCGGATGGTTCGGTGCATGCGGTCAGGTGCTGTCGTGTGTCCGGCCTCATTGATTGCGGCATATCACGCGCCGCGGGCCCGTATGGAGATACGCGGGTCGAGTCCAAAATCGCGCAAATGTGCTCGAAGGCACTGGTGCAGTCACTGGTTTTCTCGACCCCGTCTCGTTGACCGTTTGCCCTTACCATTTTCCGACCTGCTCGCATTCCCGACGGCGCCGCCCCGGCTCCTGCCTTCTCAGGCGGTCGGCAGCGGCGCGCGGTAGTACTCGTTCTTCGTCATCAGCGCCCAGGCGATGCGCGCCATCCGGTTGGCCAGCGCCACGGCGACCAGCATGCGCGGCTTGCGCGCCAGCATTCGAGCCAGCCACGGGTCCTTCGTGCCGCGCCGCGCCGCCCAGCCGACTGTCGCCATCGCGCCGCTGACCAACAGCCGCCGGAGGTCGCGCTGACCCATCTTCGATATCCTGCCCAGCTTCGGCTTCCCGCCGGTCGAATTCTGCCGGGGAACCAAGCCCAGCCAGGCCGCGAAGTCGCGGCCGCACCGGAAGCTCTCCAGCGGCGGCGCGAAGGCCTGGACCGCCATCGCGCACAGCGGTCCGATTCCCGGCACGCTCATCAGCCGCACCGTCTGTTCGTCTTCGCGCGCCCGCTCACGCAGGTCCCTCTCCAACTCCGCGATCTTCTCGTTGAGGTCGCCGATCTGAACGAACAACAGCGCGCCCAGCTCCCGAACCGAGCCCGGCAGCGGCGAATCGGCATCTTCAATCGCCTCTGCCAGCCGCTCCACGTGCGCAGGCCCTTGCGGCGCGACGACGCCGAACTCCGCGAAGTGTCCCCGCATCGCGTTGATCGTCTGCGTGCGCTGGCGAACCAGCAGATCGCGCGTGCGGAACAGCATGCCTTGGGACTGCTGCTCCCGCGTCTTCACCGCCACGAACCGCATCGTCGGCCGCGAGGCCGCCTCGCAGATCGCCTCCGCGTCGGCCGCGTCGTTCTTCTGCCGCTTCACGAACGGCTTGACGTAGATCGGCGGGACCAGCTTCACCTCATGACCGAGCTTCCCGATCTCTCGGCCCCAGTGGTGCGAGCTCCCACAGGCCTCCATCGCTACGATGCATCGCGGCTGCGACGCCATGAAGCTCAGCACCTTGTCCCGGCTCAGCTTCTTGCGGAACGCAACCGACCCGTCCGCGCAGGCGCCGTGCAGCTGAAAACTCCGTTTCGCCAGATCGATGCCGATGATGGTAGCGTGCTCCATTGGATGCCTCCTCTTCCAGGTGATGCTTCACAACAGCTCCACCTTGGCACATTCCGATGCCGCTGAGGAGGCGTCACCCCATCACGCAAGGGCGCCGACACGCAGCAGGTGCTGGCCAGCGTCGTGCGCACCGCCCGCCAACGCAAGCTGGACCTGCCGGACTTGATCACGATGCTGCGCGCCCCCACGCCCATCGTTCCCGACCTACTCGCGCTGCCGCCGCCGTCCTGAGGCCGGCGGCGCCGGCACGACACCTCTCGCCTACCCTCGCTTTCGGGCTGCCCGCTGCCGCGAACGGGCCGGCGTACCCAAGCCGTCTCGGACCCGGCCTTGTTCCGCCGCGCCTTGAATTGAGACGGCAGTAGCGATGGGTATGCAGTGCAACTCGCCGCCAAAGAACCGCCCGTCAAATCGGAGGCACTTCGACAGGGAGCTTCGACCCGCCGCGCCTCATTTCCCCCCGTATTCATTGCCCGGCGATGCGCTAATGGAAGACGAGGCGGTGCTCGAACTGCGGGGCCAGCAGCCGCAGCATGCGGCACAGCTCGCTGTCCTCGCCGAAGGGCGAGGGCATCAGGTTGTGACACTCGTCGACGATCAGCAGATCCCAGGGAAGATGCGGGGAGCCGTCCGGCGTACGACAGGCGGCGACGAACTGCTCCAGCACGTCGGGCTGCCGCAGGTAGTGATACGAGGCGACGATGCGGCTGAACGAGCGCCAGGGCGTGGCGTCCATGCCGAGCCCGCGGCGCAGGCGCTCCGTCCCCTGCCGGTCCACCACCTCGAACCGCAGTGCGAACTTCTCCCACAGCTCTTCCCGCCATTGCCGGCGCAACGAGGCGGGCGTGAGGACCAGGACCCGCTGGATGCGGCGCCGCAACAGCAGCTCGGTGAGGATCAGGCCCGCTTCGACGGTCTTGCCCAGGCCGACGTCGTCGGCGATGAGCAGGTTGACCCGCGGCATGCGCAGCGCCTTGAGGAGCGGTACGAGCTGATAGCTTTCGATGCGTACGCCGCCGTGGAACGGGCTCGCGATCGGCTCTCGCCGAGTGCGCCCGTCGTTGTCACCGGGGTCGAGGTACGGCGACAGCGCCGTCCACCGCGCCGCCCGCAGCAGCGCGTCGAAGTCGTCCGCCGGCATCGGACCGCCGGCGTGCGCCGGGTCCGGCAGCGCGTTGGGTTCCAGCAGATGGCGACTCGGCTCGATCTCCCATAGGAGGCGCTCCTCCGCCGGCGCGTGATCGTCGGCGTACTCGAGATGTACGAGGTGGAGGCGTCCCGTCTCGCCGTCGAAGGGTTCGACCGCCGCGACCACGCCGCGCCGGTTGCGGACGGTGGCGAGCATGCCGGCGCGGGGAACCATCGTGTCTCTGGTCGCCACTGTCGATTCGCGGTCCACGGCGGGCTATTGTAGTCGGGCATGGCAAAGGCCTTCGACCGCAAGCTTCGCCTGCTCGGTGCATTCCATCCGGGCCGACTCGCCGGCGGCCCCGCACGTCAGCGCAGCCCCGAAACGCGTAGCCGATTCGTCAGGACGGAGAGCGTCACGTTCGCGTGATACGCTCCAGATAGTGTGGACTTCGAGTGGCAGTGCCCGCGCCGCGACGAGGCGTGAACGACATGACTACGAACAAGGCATCGGCAAACTCTGACGCATCGGACGACCTTCGGGCCGAGTACGATCTCGACTACGCACAGAGCCGGCCGAACAGGTTCGCACCCCGCATGAGCGGCACGACTGTCGCTGTCGTCCTCGAACCGGATGTCGCCGCGGTATTCGACACGTCCGAAGCGGTGAACCGCTTCCTGCGCTCGGTGATTTCGGCGTTGCCGGCGGACCGGATCCAGAACGCCACCACCAAAGCGCAGCGCGAGTAGCCTCCGTTCTCGTACTCAAGAATGCAGGGAAGGCAAGACCGTCGGGCGCCTGACGTGCAACTTTGTCTCAGGGAGCGCCCAGCCCGGCC
Source organism: Vicinamibacterales bacterium (assembly GCA_965204175.1). Classification (GTDB taxonomy): domain Bacteria; phylum Acidobacteriota; class Vicinamibacteria; order Vicinamibacterales; family UBA8438; genus WTFV01. Next base: position 5,603,447 of record OZ241978.1, on the reverse strand, counting down.
GGGAGAGCGAGATGAAGGCGGACGCTGACGAGAGCGATGGGACGATGACCATGCCGGTCACCGAGGATGCACGAGAAATGTGCTTCTCCCAGGGAAAGTCGTGCGTGTACGCCAGCGACGACGACAGGTTCATCATCTCCGAGACGCCGGCCGGCGTGATCGACCGCCACGAGCTCGCGACGGGACAGGTCACCCGCGTATGGCCGGACGGCACCGAGGAGTCCTTCCCCGCCGACAGCCCGAAGCACGACGAGTACCCGGTATGGCCGAGACCGACAGCCACACGAAAGGCGAAGGGCCCCGACGCGACCACCCAGCGGTTCGAGGCCGGGGCGCCGGGTGCGTCGTGCGGGTGAGCCGTGCCCGCGGTTACTCGAAGGCCAGCTCGACGCGGCCGATCCCCGGGAAGTCCGCCTCCAGCCGCTCCCCCGCCTCCGCGGGATAGATGACTTCGGTGGTGACCCCCGTGGTCACGAAGTCGCCGCGCGCAAGGGAGAGCCCGTGCCGCGGCAGCTCGTTGGCCAGCCACGCCATGACCTCCAGCGGGTGGCCGAGGACGTTGCCGCCGGATCCGGTCAGCCGCTCGTCGCCGTTGACAAGGAGCCGCGTGGGCTGCGCGGCCAGGTCGAGCCCGCGCCAGTCGTCGACCGGCGCGCCGTGGATCCAGGCGCCGTGAATGGCGTTGTCCGCCGCGAACGACTCCGGCGTGAACCGGTCGAGGCCCGCGAAGTGATGCTCCACCAGCTCGATGGCCGGATACAGCGCCCCGATGTGCTCGGCGATGGACCGGCGATCGTGGCCGCCTTCGACCGCCGGTGCGTCAGACGCCAGTTGGAAGGCGATCTCCACCTCGATCAACCGGACGACGTAATCGGCGGCGTGCAGGGTGACGCCCGATTCGTGCAGCCGCGCCGTGAACAGGCGGCCGAACACCGGATACGGCACCCCCAGCATCCGCTGGGCGGCCGGATTGGTCAGCGCCACCTTGTAGCCCGCCGTCTCGCCGCCCCAGTGCGCGCACAGTCCGTCGACCAGCGCGGCCTGGGCCCGATAGCCGGACGCGAGGTCCGGCGGCATGAGCGCCGGCGGCAACTCGTCGACGCGTTGGTGCCGTGTGCGGAGCGACTGGAGGAACCGTGCGGTCTCGTTGATGCTCATGGGGTTGTCCGGCGCGACAGTCCGCCCGATGACACCAGTATACGGTCACCGGACGCCCGCGGTCGGGCATCGGCCGATGCTCTTGCGCCCCTCGGAATCAGCTAGAATTACGCAGCTACCTGTCAAATCGCGAGGCGCGTGCATGCGGCTGCAAGAGCTCGTCGATACCGAGACCCAGGTTTTTTCCCCCGCGCTCATCGCGGGTGCATTGCGCACGACGAAGGCGGAGATAGCCGACACGCTGGGGCTGAGCCGCGATGCGTTGTCCCGGAGCACGCGGGTGCGGGCGACGAAGACACAGACCCGGCTGCGGGAGATGGTGGAGATCCTCCGTCGTGTGGAAGACCATACGGGCGCTCCCGCACTCGTCGCCTACGCCTGGTTTCGTTCGGAGGCGTTGCCGGGATTCGGCGGCAGGACACCCGATCAGCTCGTGCGCGAGGGTCATGCCCGCTACGTGCACGCTCACCTCGACCGGATCACGGCCGGCGGCTACGCCTGAGGCGCCGCCAGCCGAATGCGGTTTCGCGGTATCGCTTACCGGGCGCACGATCCGCGCTGGTCATGGCCACCGGTGTCGGGAGAGGGAGCGCGTCTCTACGGCGGACGTTTCAACCGGATCGGCGTTCCGGCTTTCTATACCTCTCTGTCGCCGATGACGGCCTTGCGGGAGGCGAGCTCGTTGGGGCAACCGATGCAGCCGCTCCTGCTGTGTGCGTACGATGTCGATACGGAGCCGATCGTGGATACCCTGGACTCGTCACAGCGGCGCGCTCACGGTGTGATCAATGATGAGCTGCACTGTCCCGACTGGGAGCGGACCATGTACGCCGGCGGCGTTCCCCCGTCGCAGGCGTTGGCAGACCGGCTGATCGCGGCCGGCTACGTGGGAATGCGAGTCCCGAGCTTCGTGCCGGGGGCTCGCGCGGATGACGTCAATCTGGTGTTCTGGAGCTGGAGCGATCGCCTGCCGAGCCGCATCGTGCTGATCGACGACGAGCGTCGTTTGCCGGGGAGCGCGAAGTGATGGCGAGGACTTGTGGCCCTTTCATGACGGTATTGACATCCGCGCCCCGTGCGGGCATCGTGGGCGCGATGCGTCGAAGAAACTTCCGGCTGGAACTCGTTGGCGCCGGTTTCCTGGCCAGCGTCCTGGCACTGGTCCTCGCCGGCGCGCCGACAACCGCGTCCGCGGAGACCCGCGGCTACGTGATCTCCATGGTGCACACGGCCACCTATCCGAGCGCCGACACCTGTCCGGCGGGATACAACGGCGGGCTGGCCGATCTGAAGGTGCGGCGCCTGGTCCGCCGCGGGTTCAGCGAAGAGGAAGCCATCGCCATCCTCGCCAACGGCGGCGTGGACCGGGACGGCAACCGCGTCGAGATCACGGAGCTGCCGCAACTGGACGGCATGGAGGTCAACCCCGGCAACGTGCCCGTGCTCGCCGCCGATCCGCAGGTCCACACGGCCTACGGGAGATTCGCCTACGGCTTCAATCTGAACGGCCGGGTGGAGCCCGATGCGTTCGAGAACCCCGACAGCGGCGAGCGGGGCGTCGACAACCGGATGTGGCGCGCCCTGGGCTGCTTCGAGGTCTACCAGGTGCGGCGGCCGGTGCGCCCGTACAACGAGGACATCGCCTGGGACACCGCGCTGGACGCGATGCCCGCCTGGCTGATGTCGATCACGGGCGGGGATCTGGACAGTGACGGCGCGGTGACCGTCACCTTCGATCGGGCGCTGAACGTCGCCATGCGGGACGCCCGCGGCGGCGTGCTCTCGGGCGCCACCTACGTGGTCGATCCCGACCCGCGCTCCCACAGCGTGTTCCAGGGACGCATCGACAACCGCGTGCTCACGATCGAGCCGGGCGACTTCTCGATCCAGGGCGAATCGCAGTTCTACGCGATCCTGCGGTTCACCGGCACCCGGTTACGCCTCGAAATGGCGGAGGACGGCAGCGTCGCGGGCATCATCGGCGGCTACCAGCCCTGGCGCGACTACTTCCACTACTTGGCGATTCGGGGCGAGGAGAACGCGCAGGTCGATCTGGCCGGGGTGTACTACGCCATGCGGCGTCTGGCCGACGGCGTGCCCGACCCGGAGACCGGGGAGCACACCGCAATCTCGGCTGCGTACTTTCTGGAGGCGGTGCCCGCATTCCATGCGACCCTCTCCGGTGCGGTCGTGGCCGAGGCGGTCGGACCCGGCCCGCTGCTCAGCGGTCCCGCGGTGAGCGAGAACGTCACCCTGGACCCGGAGTGACGACATGTACGGGAGGATGCACATGCAGCAGTTCCGGCGCCTGGGAGTCCGTCGCTCTCGAGGCCAGGCGACGCTTCACCACGGACTCCTGGCGATTCTGCTGGCCGGACTCGTCATCGGCGCATCGGCGGCGGTGGGCGCGGCGGGCGAGATGACCTTCCTGCGCCTGACGCCGACGCAGTATCAGCGCGCCATCCACGAGATCTTCGGCCCCAGTATCCAGGTGGATCTCGGCACCACCGTGCTCGGTGTCCGCGACCGGGGGCTGCTGGCGCTCGGGGCGCGGCGGAGCACGCTGAGCGCGGCCGAGATCGAGCGCTACGAGGCGCTGGCGCAGCGGATCGCCGCGCAGGTGACGGATCCGTCGCGGCGGGCCACGCTCATCGGGTGCCGGCCGGAGGCGGACGATGCACCCGACGACGCCTGTGCCGCGCGGTTCGTCACGCGGGCCGGGCGGTTCCTGTTCCGCCGGCCGCTGACGGAAGACGAGACCGACCTGTACGTGGCGGTGGCGCGCACCGCCGCAAAGACCCTCGGCGACTACTACGGCGGCCTGCGCGCGGCGCTCGCCGGGATGCTGGTGGCGCCGGAGTTCCTGTTCCGCGTGGAGCACAGCGAGGCCGATCCCGGCGATCCCGGCAAGCTGCGGCTGGATGCCTGGTCGCGTGCGTCCCGGCTCAGCTTCTTCCTGTGGGACAGCGCGCCGGATGCGCTGCTGCTGGACGCCGCCGCGTCGGGCGAGCTGCTAACGCAGGAGGGGCTCGACCGGCAGGTCGGGCGGCTGCTGGCCTCGCCGCGGATCGAGCAGGGGCTGCGGGCGTTCTTCTCGGACATGCTGCAGTTCGACCGCTTCGCGACCCTCTCCATCGATTCGAGCCTCTTCCCGCGGTTCACCAAGAACGTCGAGGACGACGCGCGCGAGCAGACCCTGCGGACGGTCGCCGATCACCTGCTGCACCGCGACCGCGACTACCGCGAGCTGTTCGTCTCGCGCGACACGTTCCTGACGCCGCCGCTGGCGGCCATCTACGGGGTGCCGCTGCCGCGCTCGCAGGAGCTGGGCGGGGCGGTGCCGTGGGTGCCCTATCGCTTCCCCGAGGGCGACAGCCACGTGGGGCTGCTGGCGCAGGTGAGCTTCCTGGCCCTGCACTCGCATCCGGGGCGGTCGTCGCCGACGCTGCGGGGGCAGGCGGTGCAGGAGATCTTCCTCTGCCGGCGGGTGCCGCCGCCGCCGCCGGACGTCGACTTCAGCCTGCTGCAGGACACCTACAACCCCGACTTCCGGACGACGCGCGACCGTCTCCGCGAGCACCGGGAGAACCCCGCGTGCGCAAGCTGCCACAACCTGACGGATCCCATCGGGCTGACGCTGGAGGTGTTCGATGCGTCCGGCGGCTATCGGACCACCGAGAACGGCGCGCCGATCGATACGAGCGGCGAGCTCAACGGCAGGACCTACGAAGGGCCGCCGGGATTGGGACAGGCGCTGCGGGACGAGCCGCGGGCGGCCTCCTGCTTCGTGGAGCGTGCTTTTTCCTACGGCGCGGCGCGGATGCCGACGGACGACGAACGGGATTGGCTCGCGGAGGTGCAGGCCGAGCTCGGGGACAACGGCTTGAAGTGGCGCACGCTGATGCGCCGCATCGCGCGGAGTCCGGACTTCTACACGGTGGTTGCCGGCGCGTCTTGACCGGTCGGTTCCAGGGAGAGTCGCCGGAGGTTCGCGGCAGGGTGAACGGCGGGGTGGGCGGGTTTCGGATTGGCCGCCGGTTCCCGGTAGAGCCAGGATGGAACCGGAGGGAACAGAGCCGGACGGTATAAGGAAACGACATGAGTGCAACACGCGAGATAAGCCGCCGCACCGTGCTGCGGGGCATGCTGAAGGGCGGCGCCGCCGTCAGCGTCGGGCTGCCCGTGCTGGAGTGCTTCCTGAACACGAACGGCACGGCCTACGCCGCCACCGCCGGCGCCCCCGCCGCGCCGCTGCCGCCCTGCTTCGGCACCTGGTTCTGGGGCCTTGGCCTGACCCCCAACCACTGGGAGCCGGCGACCGCCGGTCCCGACTACGAGCTGCCGGAGCACCTGGCCGGGCTGCAGCCCATCAAGTCGAAGATGAACCTGTTCAGCGGCATGCAGGTGTTTCTGGACGGCAAGGTGAACCAGAACCACTACTCCGGCGCCCAGGGGCAGGCCACCGGCATGGTGTCGCGCAACGGCAGCGACTACTCGACCAGCATCGACACCCTCATCGGCGAGCACATCGGCCGGGGCACGCGGTTCCGCTCGCTGGAGGTGACCTGCGACGGCGACAGCAGCGCGAGCTGGAGCGCGCGCGGCTCCAGCGGCCTGAATCCGTCCGAGACGTCGCCCCTCGCGCTGTACGCGCGCCTCTTCGGCGACGGCTTCCAGGATCCGAACGTCGCGGACTTCAAGGCCGATCCGGCGGTGATGGTGCGCCACAGCGTGCTGTCGGCCGTGTCCGAGCAGCGCAGGAAGCTCATGTCGACCGTGTCCGCGTCGGACCGGGCGCGGCTGGACGAGTACTTCTCGTCGGTGCGCGACCTGGAGCAGAAGCTGGCGTTCGAGCTCGACCGTCCGGCGCCGCTGCCCGCCTGCACGGTGCCGGAGGCGGGAACGGAGGAGATCGGATCCCTCGTCGAGCAGGTCGAACGCACCCACCGGCAGTATGCGCAGCTTCTGGCCCACGCGATGGCGTGCGGGCAGACGCGGATCTTCAATCTCACGATGGGCTCGGCCTTCTCGCGGCTGCGGCGGCCCGGAGAGGTGAACGCCTACCACGCGCTGACGCACGAGGAGCCCATCGACCCGGAGCTCGGCTATCAGCCCGTGTGCAAGTGGCTGGCCGAGCGGATGATGGACTTCTTCCGGGAGCTCGTGCAGACGCTGGACGGGGTTCAGGAAGGGGAGGGCACGCTGCTGGATCGCACGGTGGTCTTCGCGTTCACCGACCACGGCGAGGCGCGCATGCACTCGATGAAGCGCTACCCGATCCTCACCGCCGGCAGCGGCGGGGGACGCATGAAGACGGGCCTGCACGTCGCCGCGGAGGGCGATGCGGCCACCCGGGTCGGGTTCACCGTCCAGCAGGCGCTGGGCGTGGTGAGCGGCCGGTGGGGTACGGAGTCGAACGAGGTCTCGCGGCCGTTCAGCGAGGTGTTGGCGTGACGCTGCGCGGGACGTCGAGATGGTGGTCGTCGCGCCCGGCGCGTCCGCCGGCCGGGAGGGCCGGCCGCCGATCGGTCGCCGACTGGAGAGCTGCCATGGTGGGTTTGCAGCGGTGTCGGTTGGCGGTCGGGTGTGCGGTCGTGCTGGCGACGGCGGTGTTCGCCGCGCACAGCCCGTCTTCCGCGCTGGCGGCGGAGAAGGCGGCGGCGCCCCCCACCGTGCCGCCCGGGGTGACGCTGGTGGAGGTGGTCCGGGAGTTGAACGCGTCGGCCGCCCAGTTGCTCTGGGTCCGTCTCGGGGATGCCGACGGCAGAACGCTGCTGTTCCGTGCGGATGACGGAACCGACGGCGTGCCGTGCGTCGACGCGTGCGCCGTGGAGTTTCCTCCGCTGCCGGCGCCGGCGGATGCCGAGACGTTCGCCGACTGGTCGCCGGTCCGGCGCCCGGACGGGCGGCTGCAGTGGGCCTACCAGTCGCGTCCGCTGCACACCTGGTCGCGCGAGGAGGAGCCGGGCGAGGTCGCCACCAACGTCGGACTGGCCGAGACGGCGAACATGAAGCTCGCCGAAAGGGCCGCGGCGGCCGGAGCATTGATGCCGCCGCCCGAATGGCGGGTCGCCCGCTTCGAGCCCGCCCGGTCCATCGACGTGCCGGCCGGCATCGAGGCCCGGCTCGTGTCGTCCGCGCAGGCCGTCGTGCTCACCGATTTCGAAGGCTTCACGCTCTATGCTCCCGACGCGGTTGGCGAGAGCGCCGATGAGACCTGCGCCGGACGCGGATGCGAAATGGACTGGCTGCCCGTCCCGGCGCCCGCGCTCGCCCTCGACGTGGGCCAGTTCTCGGTCGTGAACCGCGAGGACGGCTCCCGGCAGTGGGTCTGGAGGGGCCGGCCGCTCTATCGGTACCGCAGGGACCTGCTACCCGGAGACGCGCACGGCCGGGCCGTCGGCGAGCGCTGGACCATGGCCGTGCTGACGGAGAACTTCCGCCCGCCGCGGGTGGCCGTGACGGCCCTCGAAGGCTACGGCGATGCCCTGACGCTCGATGGCATGACGCTCTACACCGGCTCCGCGTTCGAGAAGTACTGGGGCGGGCGCAACCTGCGGGCCAGCTTCAAGAACGCCTACGACCGGGGCAAGCGGTTGGGCGGCGACGCCTGCGCGGACGCGGAATGCCGGGAGACATGGCGCCCGCTCCACGCTTCCGCCGATGCGCGGTCGACCGGCTTCTGGGAGGTCATCACGCGCCGCGACGGCAGCCGGCAGTGGGCCTACAAGGGTTACGCCGTCTATACGCACGCCGGCGATGAGGCGCCCGGCCAGAACCGGGGACAGGCCACCTACGCCTTCGCGACGCTGGACGGCAGCCCCGAGGAGATCGAGCGGGCGGTCTGGCTGGCCGAGCTCGGCGGGACCTACGGCGGGGCGGGCGTGTACTGGAACGTCGCCAAGCCGTGATCGTGTAGCAGACCACGGCGTTGTGTCTGGACACCAGTCGTGCTCCGGTCTCCGGGCTCGGCGTGCCGAGGTGCGGCCCGGCTCCTCGAGCGTGCGGGCCGCCGGCGCTTCCATGCCGCCCCGCGGGATTTCCCCGAACCGTCCAGGGTACGGCCAGGCGACGATGATGATGACGATGAGCAATCCCACCCGGACATTCGCGGCGATCGTGCTGGCGTTCGCCGCGGTTTCCGCCACGGCGCAGACTCCGGAGGAAGCGTGGTCCCATTTCGGCGCCGACGCCGCGTTCACGCGCTACTCTCCGCTCGACCAGATTGACAGTGAGAACGTCGGAGACCTGGAGATCGTCTGGCGCCGGCCGGCGGCCGATCCGGCGCTGCAGGCGGCGTTTCCCGACCTGGGGGTCAACGCGTACCTGCGCTCGACACCGATCCTGATGGACGGCGTGCTCTACGCCCCGAACGCGCACGGGCTGCTCGAGGCGTTCGATCCGGCGACCGGCGAGACCATCTGGCGGCAGCCGCCGTTCGCCGCCACCGAGGCGGAGGTCGCCGGCGGCAGCACGCGGGGCGCCGCCTGGTGGACGGACGGCGATGCCCGGCGGCTGCTGCTGGTCCGGGGCGGCTACCTGTATGCGCTGGATGCGGAGACCGGCCGGCGGGTGACGTCGTTCGGCCTCGCCGACCAGGGCCGGGTCGATCTGGACTGGGAGCATCCGCTGGCCGGCGAGTTCGACTGGACGGCCGGCCCCCTCGTGGTCGGCGACGTCGTGGTGGTGGCGGGTACCACCGGCGGCTCCGGCGACGGCGGCATCGTCCGCGAGGCGGCGCCGGAAGACGTCCGCGGGTTCGACGTGCGGACCGGCGAGCTGCTCTGGACGTTCCACGTCGTTCCGCGGGACGGCGAGTTCGGAGCCGATACCTGGGGCGACGGCTCCGGCGCCTGGTCCGGCGATCTGGGATCCTGGTGCTGCCTGAGCGCCGACGAGGAGCTGGGGTACGTCTACGTGCCGTTGTCCGCGCCGACCGGGATGGTCTACGGCGGCCACCGGCCGGGCGACAATCTCTTCTCGGACAGCCTGGTCGCCCTCGACGCCGCCACCGGCGAACGCGTCTGGCACTTCCAGATGGTGCACCACGACGTCTGGGAGTACGACACCGTCGGCCCGCCCATTCTGGGTGACATAACGGTCGACGGCCGTCGCATCCGGGCGGTGATGCAGCCGAGCAAGACGGCGTTCCTGTACGTCTTCGACCGCGCGACCGGCGAGCCGGTGTGGCCGATCGAGGAGCGCGCGGTGCCGCAGTCGACCGTGCCGGGCGAGCGGACCTCGGCGACGCAGCCCTTCCCCACGAAGCCCCCGCCGTTCGACCGGCAGGGGGTCACGGTGGACGACCTCATCGACTTCACGCCGGAGTTGCGCGCCGCCGCACTCGAAGCGGTGGAATCGCTGGTGCTGGGACCGCTGTTCACGCCGCCCTGGCCGCGCAGCGCCGAGCCGGGCGGCAAGCTCGGGACGCTGACCGTGCCGGGCGGCTGGGGGGCCGGCAACTGGCACACCGGGGCGTTCGATCCCGAGACCGGCATCTACTACGCGGTGTCGCACACGCAGCCGACGGTGTGGAGCGTTTCCCCGACCACCGCCGAGGGCGCCACGCTGGCCTGGGCGACCTCGCGCGGCGAGGAGCTGCGCGTCCCCACCCCCAGACCCCGGGGGCTGCCCATCACCAAGCCGCCCTACGGCCGCATCACCGCGCTCGACCTGAACCGCGGCGAGCTGGCGTGGATGGTCCCCAACGGCGACGGACCGCGCAACCACCCGCTCCTGAAGGATCTCGACCTGCCGCCGCTCGGCATCCCCAATCGTCCCGCGCCCCTCGTCACCGGCAGCCTGCTGTTCCTCGGCGAGGGCAGCGACGCCATCATGGGCACGATACGCGGCGAGGGCGACCCGTCCGATCCCGAGCAGGACCAGTCGTGGCGCTGGGGCCGCAAGTTCCGGGCTTACGACAAGGCGACCGGCGACGTGGTCTGGGAGACGGCGCTGCCGGCCGGCACGACCGGCGGCCCGATGACCTACCTGCACGAAGGGCGGCAGTACGTCGTGGTCGCGGTCGGGGCGCGCGACGAGATCCCGGAGTGGGTGGCGCTGGCCTTGCCGTAGCAGGAGTCACTCGGCGGCCGGCGCCCCCGGCATGACGAACTCGTGCCCCGGCTGCCGCACGGTGAGCACGGGACAGGGCGCCTTCCGCACCACCTTCTCGGCCACGCTGCCGAGCAGCAGGTGCTTGACCGGGCCGTGGCCGTGCGTGCCCATCACGATCATGTCGATGGCGTTGTCCGTGGCGTACTGCAGGATCTCGAAGAAGGCATGGCCGACACGGATGGCACGCACGGTCTCGACGCCGTCCACGGAAATCGCAGCGAGGTGCCGCTCCGCATCGGCCTCCCAGGTCTTGAGCAGATCGGAGACCACCAGCGCCCCCGCGCCGACGGCCCAGTCCTGCGGCGTCGGGTCGGCCACCACGTGCAACACGTGCACCTCGGCGTCGAACCGTTCGGCCATCTCGCGGGCGTAGCCGAGCGCGTGCTGGGCGGTGTCGCTGAAGTCTGTCGGCAGCAGGATTCGCTTGAGAGTCATGTCGAAATCTCCGTCCTTGGCGGGCGCATTCGGCGTGATGTCCAGGGTGCCCGCGCGGCTATCGTAATCGACGGCAGGGGGCTCGTGGGGGCGCCGGCAGGGTCCTACAACAACCCCACCAGCGGGCCGATCACGATCAGCAGCGCCGTCATCAGCACCACCCAGACCGCGCTGATCACCAGACCCGGCGGCAGCATGTCGAACATCCGGTAGTACCCGCGGCTGTAGGTGACCAGGGGCACGGCGTCCAGCGGCAGCAGGAACGCGCACGACGCGGTGAAGATGACCGGCAGCGCGTAGAGGGCCGGATTCACCCCGGCCGCGGCGCCGAGCACCATGATCGGCGGGATCATCACCGCGTTGATCACCGGGGCTATCGGCAGCATCAGGTGGATGACCACCGTGAAGGCGCTGATCGCGGCGATCAGGGCCACGGCGTTCCAGTCGGCCAGTCCGCCGAGGGCCGATTCCGCCAGCCACGTCGCGAGACCGGTCCGCGACGAGGCCTGCCCCAGGGACGTCACCCCGCCGATCACCATCAGGGTGTCCCAACCCGTGACCTGCTGGATCTCCTTCCACGTGAACAGGCCGACGCCGGGCAGGAACATCGCCACGGCCCCGACGACGGCCACCAGGAAGGTGTCGAACACCGGCAGCCACGTGCTCGCGATCCAGAGGGTGAGCATCGCGCTCATGATGGCGATCACCTTCCACTCGTCGCGGCCGACCGGCCCCATCCGGCGCCGCTCGTCGTGGATCTCCTCCAGATCGCCGATTGACGCGATCTCCGGCGGGAAGAACTTCACCAGCACCCAGGCCGCCGCCGGTAACAGAATGGCCACCATGGGGATGCCTATCGCCATCCAGTGCAGGAACGGAACGCGCTCGCCGCCCGCCTGCTCGATCATCACGAGGCCGAGCAGGTTGATGGAGCTGCCGGCCGGCGTGCCGACGCCGCCGATCAGCGCTGCGATCGGGATCCCAATCATCACCGCCCGTCCGAACTGCGACCCGGGCCGCAGGCCCAGCTTGTCGAGGATGCCGACGGCGATGGCCATGAAGATGGCGGCGGCCGGCACGTCGGAGACCACCAGGGAGATCGTGCCGGTGCCGATCATGAACACGTACACCGCGCGGGTGGCGTCCGTGCCCGCGCGCGCGATGAGCCACAGCGCGAACCGCCGGGCCAGGCCGGTCTTCACCCACGCGTAGGCGATGGCGAACATCACCAGCACGAAGAAGAAGACGCTGCTCATGAAGTTGGCGGCGGCCGCGCCGAAGATGGCCCCCGGGGTGGGCGGACGGCCTATGACCAGCGACGTCAGGCCGAAGATGGGCTGCAGGGCCAGGGCCAGCAGCGCGGTGACGGCAATCGGCAGCGCCTCGGTGGACCAAAGCACGAGTATCCCGGCGAAGAGCGCGGCCAGCCGGTGCGCCTCCGGGGGCAGCCCCTCCGGCGTCGGCAGGATCAGGATCAGGCCGGTGAGGGCCGCCGCGCCCAAGAGTCCGGCGGTGACGTTCGAGCCGGTCGTGCCCGTGCCCGGTATGGCGGGGTTCGGCGTGCCCGCGCCGCGCCCGCCCGGTGCGCTCCGCCGCCCCGGCACTTCCGTGCCCGCCGCTCGCTCGCCGCCGGTCGTGCCGCCGCCGGTCGCGTCCATATCGCCCGGAGTCATGATCGCCCCTCGATCTCGTCGAGCACCTGGCGCGCGATGTTGACGGCGGTCAGGGCCGCCGGCGCACCGCAGTAGATCGCCTGCTGGAGCACGATCTCGTTGACGTCGTCCATCGTGAACCCGCCCTCGGCCAGCGCCGCCCGCACGTGGATCCCGTACTGGTCCCACTGCCGCAGCGCGATCTGCGTCCCGATCACCAGCACGCGGCGCGTGCGGTGGTCGAGCCCCGGCCGCGTCCAGATCTCGCCCCACGCGTAGCGCGTGATCAGATCCTGGATGTCCGTGGTCGCGTCGGTCGTGTCGGCCACCGCCCGGTCGACGTAGGCGTCGCCGAGAATCTCCCGCCGGATGGCCATGCCCGCCGCGTGCCGTTCTCTGTCGTCCATGTGCGTCTCAGTGGGTCAGGAACTCGATGACCGCCGCGTTGAACGCTTCGGGTCGCTCCACGTTCGCGAGGTGGGCCGCGTCCAGCTCCACCACGCGGGCGCCGGCGACCGAGTACGCGAGCCGGCAGCCGTCAGCGGTGATGTGCATCGCTTGCAGCCGCGGCGCCGTCCGTGTCGGCAGCGCCGACACGTTCCAGCACCCGGTCGATGTAGTGGCGGGTGGCGCCCAGGTAGTCGTCCGCCGACAGCCGCCGCGCGATCTCGTCGCGGTCCAGATGCGCCGCCACCGCCGGGTCGTCGCCGAGCACTTCGGCGAGGGGGCGTCCTTCGGCCGCCGCGCGCCGGCAGGCTGTTGCAACGCAAGCGTGGGCCTCGTGCTTGCCGAGGGACTCGGCGAGCGCCATGGCTACCGACTCGGCCAGCAGGATGCCCCCGGACGCTTCGACGTTGGCCCGCATGCGCTCGGTGTCGACGACGAGGCCGTCGAGCGCGGCGGCTGCCGCCCGGGCCCCGGCTGCGGTCACTACCACCAAGTCGGGCAGCGTATCCCATTCGACCTGCCAGTTGCCGAGCCCGCGTTCGTGCTCCTGCCCCATGGCGGCGAGCATGGTCGCGACCAGTCCGGGAGCGCGTCCCGCGGCAGCGACGGCGATGGTCGCGGCGACCGGGTTCCTCTTCTGCGGCATGGTCGACGAGCCGCCGCGTCCCTGCGCCGGCCGCTCGACGACCTCACCCACCTCGGTCTGCGCCAGCAGCCCAACGTCGCGCCCGATCTTGCCGGCAGTGCCTGCCGCGATGCCGAGCGCACAGGCGAGCTGCGCGAGCCGGTCGCGGTTTGCGTGCCAGGGCATGTCAGGGACGGACAACCCGAGTCGAGCGGCCAGCGCCCCGGTCACGGCCGGACCCCGGGACCCGAGCGACGCGAGCGTGCCGGACGCGCCCCCGAACTGCAGCACGAGCGCGTCGTCGAGCGCCATGCGCAGTCGGCGCCGCCCCCGGTCGAGCGCATCGGCCCAGCCTGCCGCCTTGAGGCCGAACGTCACCGGCGTGGCCTGCTGCAGCCAGGTGCGGCCGGCCATGGTGGCGCCGGCGTAGCCGCGCGCATGGCCCGCCGCGGCCCGGATGCCTCGCGTCAGTTGGCCGATCGCGTCGGGAACCGCCGCCCGGAGCTGCAGCACGAGGCCGGTATCCAGAATGTCCTGGCTGGTTGCGCCCCAATGGACGAAGCGCGCCGCCTCGGCGTCGGCCGCCGCCACCTGTGCGGTCAGATGCCGCACCACGGGGATGACGGGGTTGCCCGTCTCCGTCGCCTCGGCTGCGATGCGGGCCGTGTCGTACAGCTCCGCGCGGGCCGCCGCCTGGATGGGAGCGACCGAGCGCGCGGGAATCACCCCGGCCTCCGCCTCGGCCGCGGCGAGCGCCGCCTCGACGTCCAGCATGCCCTGCAACTGGGACCGACCCGAGAAATGCGCCGCGACGCCCGCGTCGTCGAGCGCCAGGGCGTGCAAGCGTCCACCCTTCATGACGGCACGGACCTGTCAGACATCGAAGAACACCGTCTCGCCCGGCCCCTGGAGCACGATGGCGTGGCAGTAGAGTCCCGGATCGCGGCGGACCGCGACGAGCGTCGGCCGGCGGTCCGGTGCGACCTCGGCCAGGATGGGGTCGTCGCGGTTCGCGGGCTCGTCCTCGAAGTAGACGCGGGTGACGAGCCGCGTCAGCAGCCCGCGGGCGAAGAGTCCGACCAGAAGATGCGGCGCCTGCCGGCGGCCCCCGGGACCGGGCACCGGCCCCGGCTTGATCGTCTCGACGGCAAAGCAGCCCTCGGCGTCCACATGCACCCTGCCGAACCCGTCGAAGGTCGTGTCCGGCGCCGTGATGCGCGCGTCATCCGGGTGGTTGTAGCGGCCGGCGGCGTTCGCTTGCCAGATCTCGACGAGCGCGTCCGGTACGGAACGGCCGGCGCCGTCGCGGATCGCACCCTCGAGCATGATCCGCTCTCCCGGCGTGCCGTCGGTTACGAGCGACAGGCGGCCCTGCTCCGGCACGAGAATCGCGAAGAAGGGGCCCACGGTCTGGCAAGGGGTCAGGGGCGGCATCGAACGGCGCCTTGGGAGTCCGACAGGGGCTATTCTTCCAGCGGGGTGGCGTCCCGTCCCCGCAACACGATGTCGAAGCGGTAGCCGAGCGCACGCCCGGGCTCCGTTGCATCCGGATCGAACGCCGCCACCAGACGTTCACGGCCTTCGACGGTAGGAACCGCGTTGAAGATCGGGTCGAGCGGCAGCAGCGGATCCCCGGGAAAGTACATCTGGGTCATGAGCCGGGTCAGGAAGCTGCGCCCGAAGACCGAGAAGTGCACGTGCGCCGGGCGCCAGGCGTTGTCGTGGTTGCCCCAGGGATACGCGCCCGGCCTGATCGTCGTGAACCGGAAGCGCCCCTCCGCGTCGGTGAGCACACGGCCGGCGCCGCTGAAGTTCGGATCGAGCGGCGCGTCGTGCGTGTCGCGTGCGTGCGCATAGCGACCGGCGGCGTTGGCCTGCCAGATCTCGACCAGGGTCTCCGGTACCGGTCGTGCGTCCTCGTCCAGCACGCGTCCGGCGATGACGATGCGCTCGCCGAGCGGCTCGCCGGGATGCTGGCGGGTGAGGTCGTCGTCGAGCGGCCCGACCGCTCCGTAGCCGTAGACGGGGCCGGTGATCTCCGACAGCGTCTGGGGAATCGCGACCAGCGGTCGAGAAGGGTGGCGCAGCGCGGTGGACCGGTAGGCCGGCACGTCGTTCGGCGGATCGTGGTCCGCCGGCGGGCGGCGGTAGGGGTGAATCCGGGATGCCACGGTGTCCGCCAATCGTAGCGGAGATCCGGCCGGCCGGGCAGGGACCCGACCTTGGCGGTCAGGCCGGTCCGGCTAGTCGTCGTCGGACGTCTGGCTGTCGGCAATCGTCGCCGCCGTCCGTTCGGTCGGCGGATGCACGTTTCGCACCACCATGAACTTCCTCTCGCCTGCAATCAGGGTCTCGAGCCGCGTCTTGAGCAAACCCGCCCGATCACCGTTCCGCAACCGGTCGACGCAGTCGATAGAAAAGCCGTGCGTCGGCAGCAGCTTCGAGAGCATGTCGTCATCCAGCTTCGACAGACTCCCGAACGCCTGTCCCACATGCTCTTCATCCACGAACATCCGGTTCGCCGGACTGGAGACAAGGTCGCTCCGATCGGCATTGGACAACACGCAACCCAACGCATCGGTTCCCAGTTGGGACAGCAGTGGACCTGGAGGCAGCTCGCGGTCGCTTCGAAGCGAACGGGGACGAAGGGACGCCAAGTAAAGCAGAAATGCGCGCACGCGGGCGCTTCGAGCGTCGAAGCGGTCCGGAAACGGCTGTGCCGGCGCGTTCAGATCGACTACGTTGAACTCCTCCCTCGTACCCTGGGCAAGGCGACGGATTTCGCGCAAGGCGTGCCTGGCCTGTGCCGAAGTCACCCTGCCGAACCAACCGGTGAACGACGTCACCCAGAACCAGCGCTTCAGCAATTCGACCGCTCTTGCGGTCGGCTGCGGGCAGATACGGTGGAATTCCCCGAGCAGCACGAGTTGCAGTCCATACGGAAGCAACCGGTCGGAAGTAACGCCGAGACGTCCGAGCAGGTCCAGCGCCAGTCTGATTCCTCGCGTGGCGGAGTCGAACGCCTCCGGGAGTTTCTCACGGACTTCCGGCTTGACCATGAGGTCGGCCCAGTCCTGGGCGTAGATGTCACGGTCGAGAGCCGCGAGCACCGACCTGAGAAGAAAGACGCGATCGAGATTCCCGAAACCCTTCTTCTTGAGTTCAGCCTTGAAATCGTCAAGCATCTCGGTGAGATGAAACTGTCCCTCCTGGTAGGTCAGTGCGGACACGAGCTCGTCTGCAGCCATCTTGCGACCGGTGCGGTTCAGGCGAGCGAAGACGGTGACGGCGCTCTCCATATCCGCCTCGCGGATGTGAATGAGCGGGAGCTGATAGTCTCGAAAAGCGCTTGAGAGGCGGTCCGCTTCGTCGAGCCATCGTTGGGCGCGCGGCTCGTCGACGTGCTCTTGTATGCGACGGCAGGCCTCGAAGAATCCGGCCGTGTTGAGCAGGCTGCGCACCGGAAAGTACCGGGGACTCGGACCGTCCGCCAGTTTGCGGTGGTCTACGAAAGCCGGTTCGTCGGATCCCGGCTTGTCGAGGTCGTAGTAGAAGCGCCAGTCGATCTGATCCGCGATCGGGTCCATGTCGTCGGTCAGCCGCAACGTGCCCACGAGGGTCGAGACGCGCTGCTGACCGTCGAGCAGGTGTCCGACCACCCCGTCCGGGGGGGGACTGATTTCGACCGGACCGATGCGCGGTGCGGATTCTACGTTCGCCTCCGTGTCCCACACGAGAATGGAGCCGATGGGGAAGCCACGCAGAACGCTGTCGAGCAGGGCGCGCAGGTCGGCCTGTTTCCACACGAAGGCGCGTTGAAATCTCGGAACGCGGATCTTGCCGGCGGCGACCTGCTCCACGAGTTTGCCCAGAAAGACAACCTCCGGGACGACTTCGGTGCGCTTCTGCCTGCCGTCCTTCATGTGACTACAGTTCTCTCCGGATCAGACCGATGCCGCGCTCGACATCACCTTGTCCGCGGGCCAGTAGTTCGTCCCTGACCCCCCGCACGCGCCACAGGGTCCAGCATTCATCACTACTGTCCCACATTTTCAGCCCCAGAGCAGCATCTGAGGACTTGGAGGGGTTCGGGAACCGGGTGGTGCGGGCGGCGTGAACAACTCCACCAGTGGACGGCGGTCGAACAAGTTGAGCTGCAGAACCTGTAGCATCAGGTGCAGGGTCCAGCTCAACCGCAAGACGAACTTCAGGTACGCCAACAGCAGGTACATGCACGTGGCCACCCACAGTTGCGACAGAACCGCGTTCTTCGAGCGGCCCACGAAGCGCTTCACCTTCAAATTCTGCTTGATCCACTTGAAAAACAGCTCGATCTGCCAGCGCGACTTGTACAGGTCGGCAATCGTCTTGCCCACCCACGTCGTGTTGTTCGTCACAAACACGTAGCGCCGCTTCGTTTCCTCGTCCCAGTAGCCGACCCGCCGCAGCGTGTCCGGATACGCCTTGCGGCCACGCGCACTGGTCAACTCGATCGTCTGGTCGCTCATCACGCCGGTCCCGATGTTGACGTCGTGGTCGTGCAACACCCGGTATTTCACGCCCCGCTTCAGCCGGGTCACGAAGGTCACGCCCTGTTCCTGCAACCGTCGGAGCCACTGGAAATCCAGATACGCGCGGTCGGCCACCACCACGCTGCCGGCCGGGAACGTCCACGTGCGGGCCACCGTCACATCGCCCGCCTTGCCGTCGGTCACGCTGAGGAAGCTCGGCAGATGCCCCGCCTGGTCCAGGCCGACATGCAGCTTGATGGCGCCCTTCGTACGCCGGAACGACGCCCACGGAAAGGCCGCCAGGCACAGGTCGATGGTCGACGCATCGACCGCATACAACTTGCTCTTGAACCGGAAGCCGTGCCGCGGCGCCCGCTGCTGACAACGAGCCAGGAGGCGTTGGAAGAGCGCTTCATAGAGCGTGTACGGCTGCTCGGCGTTGACCCGCGCCAGCGACGAGCGGCTGACGAGGACCTGTATGCCGAGGTGATAGAGCTTGTGGGATTGGGCGCCCAAGCTGCCGACGATGTCGCGCAGGCTGTGCAGGCCGGCGAGTTGGCCGAGACCGAGGGCGACGAACTGCGCCCAGCGGCTCATGACGCGGAGTCGTTGGCCCTTCTGGTGCTGCCGGGCCTCGGCGTCGAATTCATGTCGGGGAAGCAAATCGAGAAGCTGGCTGAAGACTGTGCTATGATGGGCCACGGCTTGGATCTCCTGTCTTTTGAACGATTTGTGGACAACTCATTCTATCAGACAGAGAGATTCCAAGCCGCTTTGATTAGGAACTCTGTGGGACAGTAGTGAGCATTCATGTACGTTCGGTCCGAATCCCGCGGCGAGAATCTCCCGATCGGCGTCCGGCAGCTCATCGAACAGATCCTGCTCGATCGCGGAGGAAGGCTCCGGCAGACCGTGCTTCATGTCGAAGAAGTCCTTCTGGTCGTCGCTGAGTCTGTCCCACGTTTCGACCAGCCGTTCGTGCCTGTCGCCGGCGTTGGGCCTCTCACTGAGGAGGACTCGCGGCAGGTAGTTTTCCGCTTCCCGCTTGGCAAGCACCCAGCAGGGGAGATCGCGCGCTTCGCAGGCGTTGCGCAGTGCCCGAGCGCTACGGCTCTCCGCATCTCCCGGACCCTTCCGGTCGCTGTCGATGATGGCGACGAGCCGCGGGCGATACGGCACTCCGCGTGTCCGTCCATCGACTTCCTGCGGCATCTGCCCAGCGCCGCCCACGCTGTCGAACCGGATCGGTTCTCCCTCGCGCCTCCAGACCCCAAGCAGGGCCTTGTCAAGCTCGGTCACGACGCGCTCCACGAACGCTCCGTCGCTGTACCTGTTTTCGACGAGGATCACCAACGGTTCGTCGGCCAGGCGGCAAGCATGCTCGGGCGCGAGTTCATCCGGCGCGTCCGGATGTGCTGTCACTCGCACGCGCCGGCCGTGCGGAGCCAACGTCCACGCGCCGAGCTGAATCGATGTGATGAGCAGCTCACGCAATCGGTTGCCCTGCCTGCCGGGATCGCAAATCCACGCTGATGCCTCGATGGCGTCGGCGTTCAGTGTGTCGGTCAGGTCCCAGACGTGCCAGCCGTCTTCGATTTTCTGCAGAATACGGTCCAGCCACGGGTACGCGTCCGGATCGTTCGCGGCGCTGACGTCGATGACGATCCGCACGTCTTTCTATTCCTTTCCTCTGGCGGCGCGTCGGATGGCCAGGATCTCCTCGTAGTCCTCGATGAAGACGCCGTCCGGCCAAGTCTCCATCTCGCCGTTCTCGCGTATTCGGATTTGCTCCAGCATGGATCCGCGCTCCGGCTCGGCGTGAATCCAGTAGACCAGCACGTGCTCGGCCGGCAGCCGTCCCTCCGCGACCCAGCGCCGCGCACGGAGCAGCACCATTTCCGAATGCGTTTCGACGATCAGGGGCCGTGCGGGTCCCACGAGGTTGTCGAGAAGGAGTTCCGCGATGTCCGCGTGCGCCGCCGGATGGAGCTCCGCCTCCGGATGCTCGATGACGTCGACGCCGGGGCCTGCACGGCGCGCCGACAGCGCCGTAACAACGACCGGCAGAACGTGGGAGAGTCCGCGGCCCGCCTGTCCGATGCGCACGTCGTCGTCCCGGACCGGCGTTCCGGTCACCAGATCGAAGTAGCTGCCCTGTGCAACGATGTCGATACGCACGCCGAACGTCTTGCGATACCAATCGCGAACCGATTCGCGCAACGTGTCGTCTGCAGCCAGGGCCAGTGGTGTATCGCCACCGTCGGATCCGATGCTCGCGGGCGAGCGTTCTGCCGCGAGAAACGGTGACGGGAGGAGGCGTCGCGGGCAACGCAGGTGGCGAACACCGGCGGCCCAGGCTCCCAGGGCGTCGACCGGCCGGGCGACCCACTCTGCGAGTGCCTCGGGTGGCCTGGGGATCAACCCTCGCCAGACTACGGTTCGAGGCTTCGGCGACTTCCCCGGGACGGAAACCAGGTACTCGGAGGTTTCGCCGAATCCGTGCCTTTCTGCAACGATTTCGCGGTTGTTGCTCCGCAGCCGCCAGTCGGAAATCTGCCGCTCCGGCGGCCGCCCCGGCGCCACCACGTTGGTGACGGTGGCGGAAAGCGACGTTTCGTCGTCCTCGGCGGCCAAGGTGACGGAGAGCTGCAGCCGACCATGCACGGCGCGGCCCGTCACCAGATCCGCGAAA
Organism: Vicinamibacterales bacterium; assembly: GCA_965204175.1. GTDB lineage: Bacteria > Acidobacteriota > Vicinamibacteria > Vicinamibacterales > UBA8438 > WTFV01. Next base: position 5,582,810 of record OZ241978.1, on the reverse strand, counting down.
GTCTCCCCGTGCCGAAGCCCGCCGGATTCCAGTGGAAGCGGTTCCCGCGCGTCGGTGTCCGAGGTGGTCAGACCTCCCGCCAGCAACTGGATTGCCTGGGCGAGCGCTGTCTTGCCCGAGTTGTTCGGTCCCACGAGGATGGTCAGCGGAGCGAGCTCCACTTCGACCCGTCGAGCGTAGCCTTTGTACCGTTCCAGGCCGAGTTTTCGGAGTTCCACGCCAACCTACATGATAACGATCCGCAATCATCGAACCATGTGGCGGGCGGGCGGGGGAAGCGCTCCAGGCGCCCGGCCGGGCGCGGATGGTGGACGGGTCGCGTCTTGCGACGGGCCCGATGCGGGAGCAAGCGTGATGCCGTGGCGCTCGACACCGGTAGCAGCCCGCGGTCGGACCCGCACGTTTTCGGGCTCGAAACGCTTTCCGGCCGAGGACGCTATTATCGCGCAGGTAGGGGTAATGCAGTTCCGCGAGCCGCAAGGGTAGGGGGAGGTAGTCCATGCTGAAAGCAGGTCGACGTGTTTCGGTTCGCGACGTCGCGGCGACGTTGATCGTGCTGGCGGGGCTGATGATCGGGGCAGGCGCGGACATGGCGGCCCAGTCGTCGACCACCAACCCGTACCGGGCGACGTTCGGCTGGGAGAAGCTGCCCGCAGGGCGCGTGATGGGCACCGTCAGCGGCGTCTTTCCCGACCCGGACGGCGAGCACCTCTGGATCCTCGACCGCTGCGGCGCGAACCAGTGCGCCGGATCCGACCTGGATCCGATCATGAAGTTCGACCTCGAGGGAAACCTCGTCGACAGTTTCGGGGCCGGCCTCTTCGGTTTTCCGCACGGCTTCTTCCTCGACCACGAGGGCTTCCTGTGGGTGACCGAGGGCGGGTCGCACGGCGACGCGCGCGCGACGCCCGGCGAGCAGATCGGCATCGGCCATCAGGTGCTGAAGCTCAATCAGCGGGGCGAGGTGGTGATGCGGCTGGGCGAGGCCGCCGTCTGGGGCGACGACGAGTCCCACTTCAACGGTCCGTCGGGGGTGGTGGTCGCTCCCAACGGCGACATCTGGGTATCGGACGGGCACCGCGGCGGCAACAACCGGATCGTCAAGTTCTCGAGCGACGGCACGTTCCTGTTGGCGGTAGGCGGCGGGGTGGGCTCGGAGAGCAAGGAAGCGGCCCGCTTCAGCGATCCGCACGACATCAAGATGGACTCGCAGGGGCGCGTCTACGTCGCCGACCGGGGCAACAGCCGCGTCCAGGTGTTCGATTCCGACGGCAACCTGCTCCATATCTGGACCCACTACGGCAAGCCCAGCGGCCTGTTCATCGACCGCAACGACATCCTGTACGCCGGCGACGGCCTGTCCGGCATGGTCCGCCAGGGGCCGCCCGACAACTGGCGCAGCAACCTCGGCTGGGAGAAGGGCATACGGATCGGCGACCTGAAGACCGACCAGGCCTGGGTGACCCACTTCGTTCCGCAGCACGACGAGGACGTCGGCGCGGGCATCGAGTTCCTCGGCGTCGACTTCGAGGGGAACATCTACGCCGGCGAGGTCAGCCGCAGGCGGCTGGTCCGCTACGTGCTGCACCGGCCTTCGGAACTGCTCGGGCACTGACGGATTCCGGCGGATGGTTCCGATGCGGATACGTCCCCGGGCATGCGGGCGGACGAGTCTCCACGCTCTGCGATCGACCGCCTTCGAACACCGGACCGGGAGCCGGTGGCGCAATCCGGCACGGACAGCGGCAAGGCGCTCGCGTAGGTGAAGCGCGGCGAGCTCCTGGCTCCGGAGCATGAGCAGATGGCTACGAGAACGTTATTTCTGGCTTGGCAGGACGGTCGAAGCAGGCAGTGGTTTCCGGTGGGTCGACTCGACGCGGATGCGCGCCAGGACAGTTTTCGCTTTCGGTACACGGGCGGAGCCGAACGGGCACAGCGGGAGGTGGGGTTCTCTCCCGCCCCGGATTTCCCGGAGTTGCGGAAGGACTATCGGTCGACGGTCCTGTTTCCGCTGTTCAGGAGTCGCGTCATGCCCGCGGAGCGGCCGGATTTCGCCGACTACCTGCAGCTTCTCGATCTGCCGGCCCGGGCGGATCCGATAGAGATTCTGGCGATGGACGGCGGGTACCACGTCACCGACGCCTTCGAGGTGTTCCCGCAGCTCGAGAAGGGCGCCGACGGCAGCTTCCGGTGCCGGTTCTTCCTGCACGGCTGGCGTTACGTGAACCGGACCGCGCAGAAGCGGCTCGACCGGGTCGTAGTGGACGACCGGCTCCACGTGACGCTGGAGCTGTCCAACCCGGTGGCCCGCGTGGCCGTGCAACTCCAGACGCTCGATTACCACATCATCGGCTGGGCGCCCCGGTATCTCGTCAAGGACCTCATGATGGCCATGGCCGAGAGTCCCGGAACGTGCGTGGCCCACGTCGTGCGGGTCAATCCCCTGCCGGCGCCGTCGCAGCAGCGGTTGCTGATCGAGCTGGCCGGCAACTGGGGCGGCCACGAGCCGATGACCGACCGCGACTTCCAGCCGCTGGTCGAGTAGGGCCGGTCGGGTGCAGCCTCGTCAGCGTCGCTCACCGCCGCAGGTGACTCGACTCGCGGGCAATAAGGGATGAATGTTTCGGCGTACGGACGACGGCTGCTCGGCGACTCCGGCACGCGGTCGCTGATGGACGACCTCGGCGCGATCGCGGCGTCCGGCGGCGCGATCATGAATCTGGGGGGCGGCAGTCCGAGCCTGATTCCGGCCGCGGAAGCGGTATTCCGCCGTCACATGGCGGGACTGCTGCGGCGCGAAGGCGCGTTCGAGCGCGCCATCGGCTTGTACGGCGGGCCGGAGGGCGATCGGGACTTCGCGGCGGCCCTGGCCGGACTCCTCCGGCGCGAGGTCGGCTGGAAGGTCACCGCGCGCAACATCGCCCTGACCAACGGCAGCCAGTCCGCCTTCCTGCCGCTGTTCAATCTGCTGGCGGGGCCGATGGGCGACGGGCGGCCGGCCCGCCGCATCCTGCTGCCGCTCTCGCCGGAGTACATCGGGTATGCCGACCTCGGCTTCACGCCCGGCCTGTTCACCGCGCGCCGCTCGACCATCGACGAGCTCGACGACAAGCTCTTCAAGTACGGGGTGGACTTCGACGGCCTGGACGCGGTCGACGACATCGGGGCGATCTGCGTATCGCGCCCCACGAACCCGACCGGCAACGTGATCACCGACAACGAGGTCGCACGGCTCGGCGCCGTCGCGCGCGCCCGCGGCGTGCCGCTCATCCTGGACACCGCGTACGGCGCGCCCTTTCCGGGCATCGTGTTCGGCGAGTCGACACCCGTGTGGGACGAGCACACGGTCGTCTGCATGAGCCTGTCCAAGCTCGGCCTTCCCGGATTCCGCACCGGCATCGTGATCGCGAACGAGGAGCTCATCGAGGCGCTCGCCGCCGCCACCGCGATCTACTGCCTGTCGCCGGGCAGGCTCGGCCCCGCGCTCGGCACCGAGCTCATCGAGAGCGGCGCGCTGCTGCCACTTGCCCGGGACGTCATCCGGCCCCACTACGCCGAGCGTGCGGCCCGCGCGGTCGACCGGCTGCGCGCCGGACTGAACGACTATCCCATCAGGATTCACAAGCCGGAGGGGGCCTTCTTCCTGTGGCTGTGGATGCCGGGGCTCCCCATAACCAACGCGGCGCTCTACGAGCGGCTCAAGCAGCGCGACGTCATCGTCGTCTCCGGGCACTACTTCTTTCCGGGGCGCGAGGACGACGACTGGCCGCACAAGCGGGAGTGCATCCGCATCAGCTACGCCGACGACTGGGAACGGACCCAACGCGGGCTCGACATCGTCGTGGAGGAGGTGCGGCGGGCGTACGACGGGGCCGCCGGGCGCCGTACCGCTTGACCTGTCGTCCGCGCCGGCACTGCCGGATCGCAGCCTTCCGGTGGACCGTTTCGCCGCGGGTGCGGCAAACTCTGGCTCATGAACAAGCTCAAGCTCTTCGTGGACGGCAGATTCATCGACAGCAGCGGCGGGGGCATCGACGTGACCGATCCCGCCACCCAGGAGGTCCTCTGCGAGGTTCCTTTCGCCACGGCCGACGAGGTGGACCGCGCGGTGCAGGGGGCGAAGGCGACCTTCCGGACCTGGCGCGACGTGCCGACGCCGGAGCGGGCGCGGCTGCTGTTCGCCTACCAGGACGCCCTGAAGAAGAACCAGGACGACGTCGCCCGGCTCCTGTGCCGCGACACCGGCAAGACGTGGGAGGACGCGCGGGGCGAGGTCTGGCGCGGCATCGAGGTGGCGGAGCACGCCTGCGGCATCGCCTCGCTGATGATGGGCGAGACGGTGGAGAACGTCGCCCGGGGCATCGATACCTACAGCCTCGTACAGCCCGTCGGCGTGTGCGCCGGCATCACGCCGTTCAACTTTCCGGCCATGGTGCCGCTGTGGATGTTCCCGCTGGCCGTCGCCTGCGGCAACACCTTCGTGCTGAAGCCCTCGGAGCAGGATCCGACGGTCCCGAACCGGCTGATGGAGTTGCTCGCCGAGGCCGGGGCCCCGGACGGGCTGGTGCAGGTGGTCCACGGCGGCAAGGAGCAGGTGGAGGCGCTGCTGACGCACCCGGATGTGCGCGCGGTCAGCTTCGTCGGCTCGGCGCCCGTCGCCAGGAGCATCTATGCCACGGCCGCCGCGAACGGCAAGCGGGTGCAGGCGCTCGCCGGCGCCAAGAACCACCTGGTGATCCTGCCCGACGCCGACAAGGAGCAGGCCATCGCGAGCCTGGTAGGCGCCACGTGCGGCGCCGCGGGGCAGCGCTGCATGGCGATCAGCGCCGCGGTGCTGGTCGGCGAGGCCGGGAGCTGGCTGGACGACCTGCGGGAGGCCATGGCCGCGGTCCGGCCGGGGCGCTGGGACGACCGGGGCGCGAGCTACGGTCCGCAGATTACCCGCGCCGCGCGGGAGCGGATACTCGGCTGCATCGAACGGGGCAAGGCCGAGGGCGCAAGCTGTCTCCTGGACGGCAGCCGATGCACGGTGGACGGCTACCCCGACGGCAACTGGGTGGGGCCTACGCTGTTCGCCGGCGCCACCCCCGAGATGTCGATCTACCGGGAGGAGATCTTCGGCCCGGTCCTGGTCACCTCCCAGGTGGAGACCCTCGACGACGCCATCGAGCTGATCAACGCCAATCCCTACGGCAACGGCGTGTCCATCTTCACCGCGTCAGGCGGCGCCGCGCGCCGGTTCCAGCGCGAGATCCGGGTGGGCCAGGTAGGCATCAACATCCCCATTCCCGTGCCGCTGCCGTTCTTCTCGTTCACCGGCTGGAAGGACTCGTTCTTCGGCGATCAGCACGTCTACGGCAAGGAGGCGGTGCGCTTCTACACCGAGACCAAGACCGTCACGGCCCGCTGGTTCGACGATGCGCCGGTGGAGCGGCCGAACATGACGATCCGGCTGGGATAGGTCGGAGGCGGCTTGCGTGCCGAGTTCAGCCTCTACTGTCGAATGGACTTCTTGTGGACGTGTATCGCGCCGTCGCGGATCCGACCCGGCGAGCCATCCTGGATGAACTCGTCGATCGGTCAGCGGCCGGTCCCTCCGGTCCATGGCCTTTCCAGGTCGCCGCCGCGTCAACCCGCTCGCAGGGACTACCGCGGAACCTGATCATCTTCCGGCAGCGTCAGCACGACTAGGGCTGTAAGCAACTGAGTACTCATAGATTTATGGGGATACTTAGAGACGCCATCCCACGGTGTACCCCACAACGTCGGGAAGCATCTACGGCCGTTCTGCGCGTTGGTGCTCATGCAGCCCATGATACGTTGAGCCTCACTGACCCGATGTCCCGGAGTCGCGGCCGAGTGAACGCGGCGCGGTTCTCCGACAGTGGGCACCCACACCGAGAGCCACGACACGGCCACCGTGCCGAACCTGCTCGCCGGCATGGGCGGCGATGATGAGATCGCGGGCGGCGGCGGTGCGGGCACGCTCTGGGGCGGTCGGGGTGCGGACACGCTGCACGGCGGACCCGGGCTGAACCGCTTGATCGGCGGGCCGGGTGTCGGTCGGTTCGTGTTCGATGAGGAGTCCGGCGACTCGGTGATCACCGACTTCGCCGGCGACCGGATCGACCTGACCGCATTCGGTTTCACTCGGAGCGAGTTCGAGCAGTACGTGACCATCGATGAGGAGAGGTTCCTCATCGGGACACGGGCCGGGGTGGCGAGCCGCGTGGAGGTCGGCGTCGAATTGGACCTGGCGGCCCTTCGTGGGGTAGCCGGCCAGGAGGTGCTCGATAGCGAGAGTCTGCGCTTCGAACTGGGCGCCGGGGCGCACCGCCTCGGCAGCCCGATGCTGCGGTACGAACAACGGTCCGTCCGCCAGACCACGGAGGGCTGGCGACCCGGCCGGAGGGACCCTACTGCTGCGGATTCAGGCTGCGACGACGTCGAGGGTTGATCTGGCTTCCCGTAGTGTCCCGCGTTCAACGCGGAACATCGGCTGAGGCCGACCTGCGCCTCTCCGGTGGCCTTCGACATGCTCCGTTCGGTCGGTACGGCGCTGGTTCGATGATCGGCCGTGGAACGATCACCCGCCGCCGACCGCCACCCGTCGGCCGACGATCTATCTGGATCGCGACCCGATCACAGCGCAGACCGCCGCTGTCGGAGATGGGCTGTTCGGTGTCAACTACTCTGGCCGCTCGTCAGAGCGGTCCCGGCTTCCGCATACCACTCGCGCGTCTGGACCGCCAACTCTCCGGGTGCGGCGACCACTCCCAAGCGCTCGCGGTCAGGCCTTCTCCGCGCTCCACGAATGTCACCAGCACGGCCCCACCTGGACGGCGCTGCGCGGACGACGCACCGGCCAATGCCGTCTGCCCGATTGCCCAACCGTCGGCGCACCGGGTACCATGCGAGCTCAGATGGACCGTGCTCCTCTGCCTCTGTGCGCTACGGCTCCGGACGCCCCACTGAGATGGTCGCGCATCGTGACCGCACGTTGTCGCGTCATCACCCTGTCGCACGCCGTTGCTGAAGCTCGAGGCCGGGGTCCCGATCAGTCGCATGGAACACGCCCAAGGCATCAGCCGGTCCACAGGATTGCGCTGGCGACGGCGGCTTCCTGCCGAAGCCCGGGATTCACTGCGTCGGGGGTGGTCAAGCGGACGGTGGGCCAGATCGTGAAGCGGTCACGCTTGCCGTGGCGCAGCCGGCAACTTCAAACATTACACGAGGAAGGGCATTCCCATGCTGTTTGCTCCGATGATGACAGGCGATATCCTCGCCTGTCATCATCATGCGCCACGCAACAGCGATTGCTGCCAATGACCTCCAGAGCGATCTCGGCTCAGCGGTCGGCATTGACGCCGAGGGCAGAAAGGTTCCGATTCCATATATGGCGTCCTGCTCTGTTCTCTGTGAAGGGAAGTAACCCATGACAGACGTCATCCAGAAACTCTGGGGGTTCTGCCATAACCTACGGCACGATGGTGTCGACTACGGCGACTACATCGAGCAAATCACCTACCTGCTATTTCTCAAGATGGCCGACGAGAGGGGGCGGGAGTTGCCGAACGGCTCCGATTGGCCATCGCTCCGCGATCGCAGCGGAACAAGCCTCATCGATCACTACACCGATGCGTTGCGCATACTCGGGAAGGCGGAGGGTATACTTGGCGATATCTATACCGGTGCCGAGTCGCGGTTCAACAACTCCGTCAACCTAGCGAAGCTCATCAAACTTATCGACGAAACGGAGTGGATGAACCTGGGCGTCGACGTGAAGGCAGACGCCTATGAAGGCCTGCTGGAGAAGGCCGCGAGCGAGGGCAAGAAAGGGGCTGGACAGTACTTCACCCCGCGGGTCCTCACGCAATCTATCGTCCGCTGTCTGAAGCCGGACCCAAGGGTGCATTCCGAGTTCACAATCTGCGATCCGGCGTGCGGAACTGGAGGGTTCCTTGTCGCGGCCTATGAGTGGCTGATCGAGCAAACGGGTGGCGAGGCCCTTGAGCATGACGTTGCCAAGCGCGTTCGGGAGAAGACCTACTACGGGCAGGACCTCGTCCCGCGGCCACGGCGACTCGCTTTGATGAACCTGTTCCTCCACGGTCTCCGACCCCACATCGGGCTCGGAGACACTATCTATAAAGTGCCACAATCGCAGCGGTTCGACGTGGTTCTCACCAACCCACCCTTCGGTACACGAGGAGCGAATCAGACCCCGCCACGAGAGGACTTCGCCATCGCCACGTCCAACAAACAACTCAACTTTGTTCAGCACATCCTGACCGTACTGAAACCAGGAGGACGAGCTGCAGTCGTTCTGCCGGACAACTGCCTCTTCGCCCACCAGGCAGGAGAGGTGTTTGAGATCCTCACGCAGGGCTGCGACCTTCACACGGTCTTGCGGTTGCCGAGGGGAACATTTGCACCCTACAGCCCAGGCGTGAAAGCGAACGTAGTTTTCTTTACCAAGGGTTATCCGACCGAGGTGACCTGGATCTACGACTGTCGAACGAACCTGTCAGGCATCACGAAAAAATGCCGACCCTTGGCGCCGACGCACTTTGCCGAGTTCGAGAAGTGCTACGGCGGTGACCCACACGGACAGTCAAGGAGAACGCTTGCTGATTCGAGAGACGGCCGCTGGCGTTCGTTCGGCATTGCGGAAGTCAAGGAACAGAAGTTCAAGCTGGATGGTTTCAAGTGGCTCCGAGAGGAATCGCTTGACTGTGCCGATGAACTGTTGGCCCCGGACGAGTTGATCGCCGACGCTGTCTCGGAACTAGAAACAGCCGTGAGCGAACTTAATCGGGCGTTAGCTCTTTTGGATAGCGGGAGTCGAGCGTGACGAATCCCTCTGCCACCTCAAGAGAGAGTCCCCGGCTGCCGCGCGCTCCGCTTCCGGAGGGTTGGACCCACTGCACCCTCGGGACCGTTGTGCAACCGTCCAAGCACAGGGTTGACCCTGCAACGGTTCCGGCCAGTCCCTATCTCGGTCTAGAACATATCGAGGGCAATACCCGTCGGATCCTCAACCATGGTCGAGGTTCCGACGTACGGAGCACGAAAACGATGTTCCGGGCGGGCGACGTCCTGTACGCCAAGCTTCACTACTGTCCCACAGAGTTCCTAATCAAAGCGGCTTGGAATCTCTCTGTCTGATAGAATGAGTTGTCCACAAATCGTTCAAAAGACAGGAGATCCAAGCCGTGGCCCATCATAGCACAGTCTTCAGCCAGCTTCTCGATTTGCTTCCCCGACATGAATTCGACGCCGAGGCCCGGCAGCACCAGAAGGGCCAACGACTCCGCGTCATGAGCCGCTGGGCGCAGTTCGTCGCCCTCGGTCTCGGCCAACTCGCCGGCCTGCACAGCCTGCGCGACATCGTCGGCAGCTTGGGCGCCCAATCCCACAAGCTCTATCACCTCGGCATACAGGTCCTCGTCAGCCGCTCGTCGCTGGCGCGGGTCAACGCCGAGCAGCCGTACACGCTCTATGAAGCGCTCTTCCAACGCCTCCTGGCTCGTTGTCAGCAGCGGGCGCCGCGGCACGGCTTCCGGTTCAAGAGCAAGTTGTATGCGGTCGATGCGTCGACCATCGACCTGTGCCTGGCGGCCTTTCCGTGGGCGTCGTTCCGGCGTACGAAGGGCGCCATCAAGCTGCATGTCGGCCTGGACCAGGCGGGGCATCTGCCGAGCTTCCTCAGCGTGACCGACGGCAAGGCGGGCGATGTGACGGTGGCCCGCACGTGGACGTTCCCGGCCGGCAGCGTGGTGGTGGCCGACCGCGCGTATCTGGATTTCCAGTGGCTCCGACGGTTGCAGGAACAGGGCGTGACCTTCGTGACCCGGCTGAAGCGGGGCGTGAAATACCGGGTGTTGCACGACCACGACGTCAACATCGGGACCGGCGTGATGAGCGACCAGACGATCGAGTTGACCAGTGCGCGTGGCCGCAAGGCGTATCCGGACACGCTGCGGCGGGTCGGCTACTGGGACGAGGAAACGAAGCGGCGCTACGTGTTTGTGACGAACAACACGACGTGGGTGGGCAAGACGATTGCCGACCTGTACAAGTCGCGCTGGCAGATCGAGCTGTTTTTCAAGTGGATCAAGCAGAATTTGAAGGTGAAGCGCTTCGTGGGCCGCTCGAAGAACGCGGTTCTGTCGCAACTGTGGGTGGCCACGTGCATGTACCTGCTGTTGGCGTACCTGAAGTTCGTCTTGCGGTTGAGCTGGACCCTGCACCTGATGCTACAGGTTCTGCAGCTCAACTTGTTCGACCGCCGTCCACTGGTGGAGTTGTTCACGCCGCCCGCACCACCCGGTTCCCGAACCCCTCCAAGTCCTCAGATGCTGCTCTGGGGCTGAAAATGTGGGACAGTAGTGGCCAAGCTTCGACCATACTTGAACAAGGTGTGCGTCCCAGATTTCGACGGGATCTGTTCGACGGACATCCTCGTGTTCCCAAGAAGCGATTTTCTTGATAGTCACTTCTTAGCGTATGTTCTCTCATCGCGAAATCTAATGGCTTTTGCCACTCACCATTCGACCGGAGTCCAGCTGCCGCGAATCAGTTTCGAACGCCTCGCGGACCTTTTGGTTGCCCTTCCCCCTCTGGCTGAGCAGAAACGCATCGTTGCCAAGGCCCGAACACTACTTACGCACATCGACGCTGCCCAGGAAGGAGTCGCACAGCTTGCCGAACTTTTGAGAAAATTCCAACAGGCAGTGTGGGCTGCGGCTTGTTCCGGGAAGCTCACCGAGGATTGGCGTAGCGACCACCCACACACGGGGCCCTTCCAACCTGAGAACGTTGGCATACCGTCCGACGGGATGCCGCCGATGGACGAGCACTTATCGGGAGTTGACTTCCCGGACACGTGGATTCGGTGTCGGGTAGATGCTCTGGTGTTCGTCCAGAACGGGAGAGCCTTTCCGAGCAAGGAGTATCGCCCGACAGGCGTCAAGCTGCTTCGGCCGGGCAACCTTCATATAAGCGGCTCGATAGAGTGGAACGATAATAACACAGCGCGGCTGCCGCCGGTATGGGTGCAACGGTATCCATCGTATGTACTTGGCACGGGAGAGCTCGTAATGAATCTGACGGCGCAATCACTCAAGGACGAGTTTCTTGGCCGAGTGTGCCTCAAGCAGGATAGCGAAGCTGCCCTCCTTAACCAACGCATTGCACGCTTGTCTCCGTTTGGAAAGGCGTTTGACATTCGGCCGTATCTTTTTATCTATTTCCGATCTCCATTCTTCAGGCGCTTCGTCAACGGGCTCGACACCGGAAGTATAATCCGACACATTCACTCGAAGGACGTCGCGAGACACATGGTACCTGTCCCACCTGCCGAAGAACAGGCCGCGATTGTCGCTCGTGTTGGTGAACTGTTCAGCGCCGTCGATAGCATTAGGCGACGACTTGAGGCGATTCCGAGCCCTTGTGCCATGCGACAGGCGATCTTGGACAGGGCAATTTCTGGTCGACTCGTTCCAACGGAGGCGGAACTGGCGCGAGCGAACGCTCGAGACTACGAACCAGCGTCCGCACTGCTCAAGAGAGTCCGACACGCGCAGCAGCGGCATGTTGCTGCTGATCAAACCAGTAGAGAGGGTAACATGGTACAGCGAGGCGGCGCCGACAGCCCAACGGGGGTTCGAAGGAGTCTTGACGACGTCCTTCGCGAGCAGGCGACGACCCTGACGCCAAATGAGCTGTTCGAGTTAGCCGGTTTCGATGAAGGCACAATTGACTTGTTCTACGAGGAACTGAGGATGCTCATGCGAAAGGGCACGATTCGGGAGAATCGACCCAACAAGAAGGACTCAACTCTTGAGGTTCTGGAGCAGTGAGGATAGACACACTCAGAATCACGCGCTTTAAGAACCTTCGCGACTTCTCTGTGAGTTTCGACGAGCAGTCTCCAACGACGGTTCTTGTCGGCCGCAACGGGACAGGCAAGTCGAACTTGTTGGAGGCATTGACGATAATCTTCCGAGACTTGGACCTTGGCGCTGACCCGGTGTTCGACTACTCCCTGGAGTACGTCTGCAGGGGTCGAAGGGTGGTGGTGGAGTCGGCTCGGGGTCACATGATGGTTAAGGTTGACGATGAGAGCATTTCGCCAAGGCAACTCGCGCAAAGAGAAGGTAAGCAGTACCTACCAAGCTATGTTTTTGGCTACTACTCAGGTCCGAGCAACCGAATGGAGGAGCATTTTGAGGCCCACCAGAACAGGTTCTACCGGGAACTGTTGGCGGGAAAGGACCGACCTCTACGGCCGCTGTTCTATGCTCGTCCAATTCACAGCCAGTTCGTTCTCCTGGCGTTCTTTTTGAAAAAGGATGCCACGATTAGGCGCTTCCTGAGGGAACACCTTGGAATCGAGGAGTTGGATTCCGTGTTGTTCGTAATGACGGAGCCGCCATGGAAGAGTGCCGACGGAGACGCGCGATTTTGGATGGCCCGTGGCACAGTAAGTCAGTTCCTCGACAGACTGTACGAGCTCGCGTTGGCCCCGTTGCGCCTAAGGCCCCGCGCAAGAATAACTTCCGTTTTTTCGTCACATGGGTTCGATGGTGTAGTTCCATTTGGGCAGGGAGCTGTCGGGTGTGATGCGTAACTCCTGCATCTGCGCGTCGGTGACCTTGACGCCGGTCTTGTAGGTCTTGCGGACCAGGTGCGCGCGCACCCGCAGTCCGGTGGCGGTGCGTGTGGTGCGCAGGTACTTGAGGATGGACTCGTAGCTGTCGAGCGGCCGGCCGGCCCAGTTCTTGGTGACCTCGCAGAACATGCGGTGTTCGATGGGATTCCACTTCGACGTGGCCGGCGGGTAGTGGGCCACACGCACGCGCAGGCCGTGGCGGTTGCAGAGGCGGTGTTGCAGGTTGAATTTCCAGGCGCGCGCGGTGCAACTGTTGCTGCCGCCCCCGTCGGCCAGGATCTGCAGAGCTTCGGCCTCGGGATAGTGCTTGCAGCCCTCGGTGCGCCACCATTTCTCGATGCAGTCGACGGCGAACGCCGGGGTGTCGGCGGTCTGGCCGACGAAGACGGTGCCGGCGTTGGCCCGGGTGTCGTAGATGCCGTAGGGGATGGCGAGGCCGTCGGCATCGGAGCGGAAGTCGTGGTCGTTGACCAGCTCGGGTCTGCGGTCCCACTTGGCGCCGGGATTGCGGAATGCGCCGACGAGCTCCTTCTTCTTGGTGTCGACGCTGATGACCGGCGTGTTGTCGGCGGCGCACCGCTCACGCAGTTCGGCGATGTGGTGGAACTGGTCGTCGCGGTTCGGGTGCGAGGCGCCGGCACGCTTCTTGTGGTTGACGCGCAGCGAGAATCCCATCTTCTTGAGAAGCCGGGCGACGGTCCGCGCGCAGATGTCGGTCCCGAGCTTGCGCAGTTGGGCGGCGACCTTGGCGGTGGTGCGGCGTGTCCACTTCAGGCCACGGACCGGGTCGCCGGCCGTCTCGTGGTCCATCAGGTCTTGGATGTGGGCGATGACTTCCGGCGTTTTTTTTCCGCTGGCGGCCGCCCGCCCCCGACGCGTCGCACCCGGTCGATCTCGACGTCGCGCTCGACGAGTTGCCGTCGGCCGGCGGCGACCGTCGACGGGTCGATGCCGAGCAGTTCGGCGATGCGCCGGTCGCCGCCCCACCCGCACTTGAGCGCTTCGAGGCCGGCGAACAGCCGCCGCTGCCGCTCGTCGAGCAGGCTGGCGAACAACACGATCGCGGCGCGCAGTTCCTCCGGCATCAGGTCGGCCTGTGGCAGGGGCCGCACGAGTCCGGGCGTGGCCATCAACAGGCGCCGCGCGCGCAGTTGGTGGGCCTGCTGCGCGCGGTCGGCCGCGCAGTAGAGGAACTGGCCGGCGAGCTTGTGCCGCGTCAGCCGCCCGTTGCTGACGAGCTTGTGCAGCGGGTCCTGGGTGCCGACCGCGAGCAGGTTGTCCAACTCGTCGACGAAGTATCCCGCCTCGGCGTGGTTGACGAACGACTCGGCGGTTGCGATCAGGGTGCCGACGCGGGAGAAGCGGACCCCGGCGAAGGACCACAGGCCGTGCTCGTCGAAGTCGGCGAGTGCGTCGAGGGTGTAGTAGCCACCGCGATGCGAGTAGCTGGTCCGGGCGTCAAGGTCCTTGAGCTTGCGAAACGCGGTGCGCCTGCTGGCGCGGGGCCCGAGGGCCGCGATCACCTCGGGCAGCGTGGCGATGGTCTGCTTGCGGAGCAAGGCGATGATCGTGTCGGCGGAGAACGCGGTTGGTCTCATTATGGCACCATTACGGATCACGGTTTCCGCAATTATGCCATAAATCTGGACAGGGCTCTGCTCCCAGAATCCAGAGAAACCTTTGCCTTGACGAGACTGTCGACGCCACGAACGTTGCGGGACCGGCTGTGCTCTATAGCGAGACTACAGGCACTTCTAGGAAGTTATTTTTGCGCCGACCCTAAAGCGACGTGTGAGCGCTGGATTTCGCAGGACGACGACGCGTGAGCACCTGTATCTATACCTTAAGGACCTAGCCGCTCTCTGTGGCCTCGCGGAGCACTATGAAACGGAACAAGACCTATTTAAGGCGCTCGAGAGCACCTACATCTCAGAACTTATAGGTGAAGTGCGTATTCGAGTCAAGGCGCGAGGCGTCGACGGGGCTCTGACTTTCCGTGAGTTGAGTGAGGGTGAGCAGCAGCTTCTGATGGTATTGGGTTTGCTCCGCTTTACGAAAGAGGAAGAGTCTCTTTTCTTATTGGATGAACCTGATACACACTTGAATCCGGCATGGAGTTTGAGATACCTGGGTTTTCTTGCCGAGATTGCCGCAGCGCAAGACAGTTGCCACGTCGTTATAGCCACCCATGATCCTCTTGTGATCGCCGGCTTGACTCGGTCGCAGGTGCAGATTATGCGTCGCAACGAGGAGACCGGCCAGATTTCCGCCGAGCACCCTAGCGACGATCCCAGGGGAATGGGTGTCGCCGGGCTGCTTACGAGCGAGGTCTATGGATTGCGGTCTTCGCTGGATTTGGAGACGCTGAAGCTGCTGGATGAGAAGAGGGCACTGGCCGCCGAGGAGGCACTGACGGAAGAGCAGCGTGCGAGACTGGCGGAGCTAGACGGGCTGCTGTGCGAGCTTGACTTTACCATGACGGTCCGTGACCCGATGTACAGGCTGTTTGCCAGAGCGATGGCTCAGCGCGCGAAAGCGGAAGGACTTCAGACCCCCGTGCTGACGAAGGAGCAGCGCGAGCGACAAAAGGAGCTCGCGCGTGAAGTTCTGGCCAATCTGACCGCGGGGGCAGATCATCGGACATGAGGCACATCGAACAGGAGGTCGTCGGTCGGACTCTCCCGAATGGTTGGTGCGACCGGGCGAGGGAGGCCGGGGTTGCCGTAGCCAACGCGGGCCCGGGAGGGCGGGCGGCCGAGGTTAACCGGCATAGCCGCGTGTGGCGGGAGTTGAAGGGGACGCTGAGTGCCGCATCGCACGGCAAATGCTGGTACTGCGAGTCCGTACAGGTGCGTTCGGACAACGCCGTGGACCACTTCAGGCCTAAGAACGCCGTAGCCGAGTGCCCCGACCACGACGGCTACTGGTGGCTGGCATTCGAGTGGCGAAACCACCGTTTCAGCTGTACCTACTGCAACAGCCACCGAATCGATCAGGCAACGGGCGGCGGAGGAGGCAAGGCAGATCATTTTCCCTTGAGGGACGAGGCCGGCCGAGCAAGGACGCCGAACGACGCCCTGGACGAAGAGGAGCCGGTGCTGCTCGATCCAACCAGTGCCGCGGACCCAGGCCTGCTGTGGTTCGACGAAAACGGCGAAGCAGTTCCGCACCCGGTCTGCGGGGACGCGGATAGCTACACGCACGGGCGCGCGAAGACGTCAATCCAGCTGTATCATTTGAACCATGAGTCTCTTGTGGAGCAACGAAAGAACCTCTGCTCCGAGATTCGGGGGGACGTGAAGAAGGCTGACGCCTACTTTAGTAGGTATGTGAACGGCGATGCGACAGCCCGGAGCGCTTTCGATGACATTATCTCAGATCTCAGGAAGCACCTTCTAATGGAAGCTTCGTACACGGCAGCCGCAAGGGCGATGCTCATGGGCCTTCGCGGCACGCATCCCATCGTAGACGTCGTTCTCGCCGCGTAGCAGATGACGACGCCGCGATTCGTCATTGAGCGCCAGATGGTCGGCCGAACGGGGTGGTGACTGACGATGGAGGGGTTCGACGTGGGAGTTTGTCCTGAGTGCATCGGGAATCGTTCCTTGGCGGACTACATTCGGCAGCGCGCATCTGAGAAGGAGTGCGCGTACTGCGGTGGGCGATGGACACGTCCACGTGCGATTCCTTTGCAGGAGTTGCTGGTGCATATGAGGGAGCGTATCGAAGTTGAGTACGAGGACGCAGCTAACAGTGTCCCCTACGACGGCCGCGAGGGAGGCTATCAGTTTCCACCAATGGATGCCTTCGATCTTCTCCAAGAGGTAGGAATCGAAACGGGCACGCCCGACGGAACTAACGAGCAACTATACAATGCCTTGTGGGAAGAATTTCTGGATACGCCTTGGGTGCACAAGAGTTTCTTGTCATTGACCGAAGGGGAGTCTCTTCGGATAGGTTGGGACAACTTCGCGGCACTCGTCAAGCATCGTGTGCGCTATCTTCAGTGGCCGCCCGAGCACGAGGCAGACGCAGAAAGTACCGCGCCGGCGAGGATGCTTAAGGAACTGGGTGGCTTGTTTCGTACTCACGAGCTTATCTCTGTTCTTCCGGTCGGCACGGAACTGTTCCGGGTTCGCATTCATGCGCCGGACAACGCGCCGGAAAACACGCTGGAGGATTTCGGGCCGCCGCCTGTAGCTGATGCACGATTTGCGAACCGGATGAGCCCGGCGGGGATTTCCATGTTCTATGCGGCGCTCGATGAAGAAACGGCACTTGCGGAGACCTATCGACAGAGTGGCAAGCCCGCCGAGGCTTCGGTTGCGACCTTCACGTTGACCCAGGGAGTCGCCGTGCTCGACCTGACAAAGCTGCCTGAAATCCCGTCTATCTTTGACGGCGACGAAGCGAATCTCAACAAGGGGGCTATCGGATTCCTGCACGAGTTTACCGAAAGTATTACAAAGCCGATCACCAAGGACGGGCGTGAACACATCGAGTATGTGCCGTCTCAGGTCGTGACCGAGTATGTCAGATACCGGCTGCCCCAGATGATCGGAAAAACGGTGCAGGGAGTTCGCTATCCAAGTGCGCGTAGCGCAGGCGGAGTTGGCTGCGTGCTGTTCTATGCTCATGAGGACATTATTGTCAACGGCGTATTTGGGCCGAGAGTGCCTTCGCCGTTCGAACTGATTGGCGGACGTACGAAGACGATAAGGGTCAAGGCACCGGTGGCAGGAGAGCCTATATGAGCAGCGGAAGGTGGCCATCGAGGACGGCTATCGGGAGAGTGCCGAGGCCCGCGCACTTCATCGAGGCCCGCTACGGTCCGGAGGGCAAGCGGGCCTGGTCCTGCCCACGGGAGCAACACGAACCGCGCCGACGATGGTGGTTCGGCCAGCCGTTCTTTCAGATGGCGCTCCATGTGGCTGGTCGCGTGGTGAGCGACGATGGACTCGGGCCTCGGCGACGATGGCGTCGCCGTCCTTACCGCTCTCCGGTCCCAGGTCGACGATCCGGTCGGCGGCGGCGATGACGTCGAGGTTATGCTCGATGACGATCACCGTGTCGCCCGCCGCGATGAGCCGGTCGAGGATGCCGAGCAGGCGGTCGATGTCGGCCGGCCCTCGCTCCGGCGATCCGCCCTTGAGGAGCAGGAACCTCGGATGGCGCTCATCGACCGTTGTGGCGTCGCACTAGCCGTTCAGCCCGCGGCCGAAGGGCTGGGGCAGCTTGTCGAGCCCCTGCGAGCGGAGCTGGGGTCAACGATCCGCGGGACTGGGGTCAAGGGGCTCTCTGAACTGGGGTCAAGGGACGTGGCACTGTTTTCGACGGTGCAATGCAACGTTGCACTGATCGGCCGGATCCAGCCTTCCCGCAGGGAAACATACTGGGTGAGCGACCCCGGAACCGGGGTCGCTCACCCGCTGACCTGCCGCACCTCGCCGCGCTGCCGTTCGACCAGCTGCGTCCACTGCGCGCGCTGGTCGGGCATCGAACCGGTTGGTGAGGACGCGGCCGTCTGCGGGCCCGTCTCGCCGGCCGCCGGTGCGGCCGCGCGGCGATCGAGCGGGCCAGCTCGTGCGGCCTGCCGGCCTTGCGGCATCGGCGCTCGAGGCTGCGGCGGGCCGCCCGCGCCTCGCGCCGTTCGACACGTCCGGGCACGGCGACGCCGGCCGTGGTCGCGCTCGTTATTGCTCGACCCCACCGGTTGAGCCTGCGCGTGGGCGTCCTGGTCGACGTTGACGGCCCGGCCGGTCTCCAGGTCGACGCGGCTGACGGCGACGTGGACGTGCGGGCAGGCCGTGCTCCGCGAGGACCTCGCCCAGGCGCTGGAACCGTGCTCCCATCCCCCGTTGACAGAACATTTACGCGGCGCCTGGACATCTATCCCACGCCACTACTGTCCCACATTTTCAGCCCCAGAGCAGCATCTGAGGACTTGGAGGGGTTCGGGAACCGGGTGGTGCGGGCGGCGTGAACAACTCCACCAGTGGACGGCGGTCGAACAAGTTGAGCTGCAGAACCTGTAGCATCAGGTGCAGGGTCCAGCTCAACCGCAAGACGAACTTCAGGTACGCCAACAGCAGGTACATGCACGTGGCCACCCACAGTTGCGACAGAACCGCGTTCTTCGAGCGGCCCACGAAGCGCTTCACCTTCAAATTCTGCTTGATCCACTTGAAAAACAGCTCGATCTGCCAGCGCGACTTGTACAGGTCGGCAATCGTCTTGCCCACCCACGTCGTGTTGTTCGTCACAAACACGTAGCGCCGCTTCGTTTCCTCGTCCCAGTAGCCGACCCGCCGCAGCGTGTCCGGATACGCCTTGCGGCCACGCGCACTGGTCAACTCGATCGTCTGGTCGCTCATCACGCCGGTCCCGATGTTGACGTCGTGGTCGTGCAACACCCGGTATTTCACGCCCCGCTTCAGCCGGGTCACGAAGGTCACGCCCTGTTCCTGCAACCGTCGGAGCCACTGGAAATCCAGATACGCGCGGTCGGCCACCACCACGCTGCCGGCCGGGAACGTCCACGTGCGGGCCACCGTCACATCGCCCGCCTTGCCGTCGGTCACGCTGAGGAAGCTCGGCAGATGCCCCGCCTGGTCCAGGCCGACATGCAGCTTGATGGCGCCCTTCGTACGCCGGAACGACGCCCACGGAAAGGCCGCCAGGCACAGGTCGATGGTCGACGCATCGACCGCATACAACTTGCTCTTGAACCGGAAGCCGTGCCGCGGCGCCCGCTGCTGACAACGAGCCAGGAGGCGTTGGAAGAGCGCTTCATAGAGCGTGTACGGCTGCTCGGCGTTGACCCGCGCCAGCGACGAGCGGCTGACGAGGACCTGTATGCCGAGGTGATAGAGCTTGTGGGATTGGGCGCCCAAGCTGCCGACGATGTCGCGCAGGCTGTGCAGGCCGGCGAGTTGGCCGAGACCGAGGGCGACGAACTGCGCCCAGCGGCTCATGACGCGGAGTCGTTGGCCCTTCTGGTGCTGCCGGGCCTCGGCGTCGAATTCATGTCGGGGAAGCAAATCGAGAAGCTGGCTGAAGACTGTGCTATGATGGGCCACGGCTTGGATCTCCTGTCTTTTGAACGATTTGTGGACAACTCATTCTATCAGACAGAGAGATTCCAAGCCGCTTTGATTAGGAACTCTGTGGGACAGTAGTGATCCCACGCACACCAGCCTCGGATCCGCTAGGTTCGGCCGTTCGTCGATCAGGGGTAGGCCGCTCACCACGTCCGTGTCCGCCAGAAAGTTCGCCGCCGCATTCACAATGCGAAACGGATACTCATCCGCCTGCTCCACAACGAGTCTCGCGGTGGCGACGGCGACCGCGCGCTCCTTCTTTAGCGTCCGCTTCCCGACTTTTCTCCGGTTCACTCCCATAGGCGACAGTACTACCCTCAGCAGCTGACTGTTTGGCGCAGCCGCAAGTATCTTGACCACCAACTCCGGCGAAGCCCCTTGAAGGAAGTTCGCGACAGTCAATACAGTGGCCACACCGCCCAAGATATCGGAGTCTTCCGTATCCTGGCAAATCTCCAGGACGCTCCGTGTATCGGCAGTCAGCAATGGCCGCGCCCTAAACAAACCGATGACCGGTCGTTCTCCCAGAAAACGTAGTAGCGCGCGCAGGTCACCACGACACGCTCGCGCCAATGGTCTCAGCAGCCCACTCATTACCGGAATGTGGTTGACCCAGGACCACTCATCACCCTGCACGGCGTCAGGCCTCCGAAGCACCACGTTCGCAATCAACCGATCCATTCTTATCAGCTCCTGCCCGCGCGCTAGTCGTACCGCGGTCGGGGGATTCCGTCGCGCGTGATGCGCAAGGAGCTCAACGGGCGCCACATTGTCCCGTACCCCATAGAAGCTTCTCAAAGACTCCGACACAACGTCTAGCTGTTCGCTCGCTGCTACGGTTTCCCGCCCGCGCCCCGTCGCTAGGAGCTCCACAAGTACCGCCGCGCAACGACACGCCACCCAGCCGGCCAAGCCGGCATCCCGCAAATGTGCGGCAATGGCGGCCAAATGCCCATTGGCCGCGGACCGTACAGCTGTCATACCTCTGTCGCTCAACAAGGCGGACACGAGTTGGTCCGAAGTGTCTACAAGGTCGCGAAGGCAACTTGCGACGTCCTCGGGAAGCAAGCTATAGTCCGCCTGGCCGCTCGTCCAACCTGCGGACGATTCGCGCGAACGCAACGACGCGCCGGCGGAATTCTCACTGGGACTTGGTTCTATTCTCAAGGTCAGTAGGCTACGCACAACCTCAAGATTCTGCTGAAGCCTCCAGACGGCGGCTGAACCGGCCTTCACAGTCAGAATCGAACGTTCGCCGCGGCCGCCCCAACCGGGTGCCACGGCGAACTCTGTTACAAGAGCCGCGTGTAATCCCTCTGGATATTTGCTATCCACGACGACCCCATGATGTGCTGCCGCACGCCAAAAGTGCCCCGCCCAAACCGGCACCTCCTCCACATCCGGCCAGTAGTCCTCGTTCTCCATGAGCGGTGACAGGACGTCGATCGCCTCATAGGGGCACGTCATATGGACCAACGCGCGGGACCGCGCGGACGTACCTCTATAGTTGACCACAACTGACTTGTATTCGTCAGGTGGCAAAAGGCGCGCCGCGAGTCTGTGAACAACTGCCAACGCGTGTTCGTCATTGGAGTCAGCATGACGACGGGCCAAGTCACCAATCCAGAATCGGGTTTCATCCAACGGGTGCTGCTTGGCGAGTGCGCAGGCTGCGTCTACAATGGCGTCCGGATTCCGTTGGATCCGAAGCGTCGAGACTTCGAGTAGATCTCTAATCCCCCGCATTGCCTCCGCGAGCACATAGGGGCGTTGGTGGAGCACGCCTTCTCGCAACAGTTGGAGAATAATGATTCGGCCATTCTTTTGCGGTGGTGCGTTGGTATCATCGTCGGCCTTCTTCGCACGGGCGATCAAATCCGCCTTCTCGCTCGGCCGCCGAAGCCCCGCCAAGAACAAGGCGACTTCGCGCCAATATGACCGGTGGACAAGAAGTTGGAAGATCTCGTGCGGCCAGTCGGCCGGAAGATGGTCGCTAATATACAACGCAGCAAAATACTCCTGGATCGGCTGAACTTCAAAGCCGTAGGTCGTCTCCTCGCCTTCTCCAGAAAGGGCCACAATTAAGCCGAAGCGCTCTTCCCCGAGTCGAAAATAGCGCTCTGCTAGGTCCTTAGGTCGTCCCTCTGCCTCCAGCCAGCGGCTCGAAAGTTTCACGATTTCTTTGCGCTTTGCAGCGCGCCCAGCTTCCCCCTTCTCCATCGCCGCGTGAAAATAGAAACCCAAGAAACAATGGAGGCCCTCCAAGCGCTCGCGGTCCGGCCTGAGTTCTGGGCTTTTTTCCACATCCCGATCGATAACAATCTGAAAATACGCACGGTACAGTTCGGATCGCCGGTCCGGAAACGCGTCTGCCTTCAAGTAGATGAGTTGCAGAAGAACCGACAGTTGCATAGGGTTGCGCGCGAGGACTTCTACATGCTGGTCTTGCCGGCATTTGGCAAACGACTTACTTATTCGGTCTCGCTCCTCCGCGTCCATCACGCGGACAGTCAGCCAGCGCTGCAGGTAATCGTCGACCCGGTGATAGTCCATTGGATTCAGGATCGCGCGAACAAACCCATCGAGACTGTCGCGGCGCCCCGCCAAGGCCGGCGGGCGACTTGTAAGGACTACGCGCAGGTCGGCGTTTAGTCCGTCCTCAAAGCGTCGAATGCTAGCCCTAGCGGCATCCAAGACTCGATTGCGAAGTGAGTCGCTGCCGATTTCATCGAGGCCATCAAGTATAAGAATAATTGGACTGTTTTGGAGGAAAGTGTGTAGCTGACCGACCGTCACGGAGACACCACCGGAGTCTTCTGTGGTCAAGTGAGCAATGTACTCCTCGAGAGTGCTGCCCTTGGCTTCAGATAGCCACGCGGCAAACTCCCGAAGCTCGAGGCGTATCGGAAACCGCTGTCGGGAGAGTTCGTGCCACTCGGGGTTACGGGATACGCTAGGCTTCTCTGATAGCAGTTTCTCTCTATATATCTGAGCGGCCATTTGGGTGACGGTGGATTTGCCCTGGCCGGGTCCTCCTTCCAGGAGTATTCGGCGCGGTGCGGCGTGATCGTGAAGCAAAAGCGTGAGTGCCGAGTCAGGGAAATGACGAGATAGTATCTCGTCAGGTACTTGGCCGTCGTGAGAAAGCTTGGCACTCCAGATGGCATCTGAATCCGAACGGAGTTGCACGTCAAGGTCCACAAATAGGTCAAGAAGCTGTTGATCCAATTCAATTTGACGAAACTTGATTCTCCGATCTCTGTCGTATTGGGTTGAAACGGCTAGTCGGAATGGTCGCGATGACTCATCGGTATCCGCTCCTGGAATTGTCAGCGGCCGTGGAATGATCCCCCCAGGAAATATATCTGGAAAGGAGAGCCAAATGGTAGGGGACCAGTCGAGCCACGCAGTGAGCATCTCAGCCCACCAGACGTCTGCGTGCAGTTGGTTACGGCGGGTCCGGAGGAGCTCCTTGCGGATGTCGTCGACTTTGCGTTGTGCATCCTTACTGGATGAAAGATTGGTTACGAGGAAAAAGTAGTTTACGTCGTTGCGGTCCGGAGGGTTAAGAACGGCAGTTGTTAACTCGTGCCTAAACTCGTGGACGACACGGGCTCGGAGGTCGGAGAGACGTTCCTCACCGGTGCGATGGTACTTTGCTTGAAACAAATAACGTCCTGGGCGTGGTGGCAGAAGGAACGGGTCCGTAGTAGTAGCGGACGTGTTCGTCGAGTCGAATTCCAGGTAGGGGTGGAAGGGAGCAGTTTCGCCATCCGCTCCGCCGTCGGGACCGCGCAGCGGGGTGAGACGAGCGTCCTCACCAAAGCGAGCCGTGAGAATGGCGTTCACAAGGGACTGAAATCTCGTTGGGTCGGAGAGTTGATTGAGGTCGTATCGCATGCAGAGCCTCTGGACAGCGCCCGGCAAAGTATAGCCGAGAGTGGCGCGGTCACGGAAGTGTTGGGCGGGCGGAGCGGCGGACGTGGGCGGGCGGTCGCGCTGCAGCAGATCGGGAAGTCGGTGTCATCGCCGCCCCGGGGATGGGAAGGGATCGTCCTCGCAGGGTGAATCTTGTCCGGGGTGCCGGGGGTGACCGCTTTGGATTCTCGCCAAACGCCCAGCACCACCCACCTTGCGGTTCGGTGCGAAAGCCGCTGACTTCGAAAGGACGGCCCGTTGCCAAGGGATTCCATGAACAGCAGCGCGTGGCCGGGACAATTCCGTGTGCAATTCCGGTCCGGATTCTACGAGACCATCTGGGCCGACTACGAACAGTCCGCCGCCCCCGGCAGTGGCACCAAGCAACAGTAGCTCCAGACCGTTTCGCCGTGAGCACGAGAACTCGAACGCCAGAGGAGGACGTGCTCCGAGGGGATCTCGCATGTCGACGTTGATTGCGGTTGCCTGGTGACGGCGCGCGTCGTCGCGCCGTCCCTCTCCGCGATGTCGGTGTCGTCTCCGATCGCGTGTCGTGTCCGGCTGGCACTGCAGTTCGCTGTGCACTGCGCGGCTGGTGCGGTTGTGCCGGAGCTTCGTGGCCGCCGTACCGGCTGCCGTCGTTCACCGTGTCGCCGACGCGTTGCTGCGTCGTGTTTCCACCCGCGGTCGCGTGTCGACGAATCGCCTCGCGTGTCGGTTTGCGAGGGTCGGCGGGTAGCGTCGTGTCACGGTGTTCCGGTCCGAGCCCGCCTGGCGGTTGCGTGCTCGTCGTTCTCCTGACCGCGTGTGTGGACGCCTCCGAAAATGCAAGCCTTTTTCTGAAGCTCTCCTTCTGCGATCAGTTTGCTCCAGCGGTTCTCCGCGACAGCGGAGCGGCTCCCCAGCGCCGCGATTGTTCCCGTGGAACGAGGGCCAGCCTTCTGGCTGGCCTGCAAGGACTTCCCGCACGGTCGGCCGTGGCTGTCACCCGCAGGGCCGCAACGGAGTGGAGGAGCCGCGCAGCGGCTTGACAGCCGCGGGCGACCGTGCGCGAGGTAGACGCTTCCGAGCAAAGCGAGGGCCGTTGGGCACGTCCGAAGCCGTGCACCGCCGTTTCAGGAAGCTCCATTTCGTCGGATGGTTCGGTGCATGCGGTCAGGTGCTGTCGTGTGTCCGGCCTCATTGATTGCGGCATATCACGCGCCGCGGGCCCGTATGGAGATACGCGGGTCGAGTCCAAAATCGCGCAAATGTGCTCGAAGGCACTGGTGCAGTCACTGGTTTTCTCGACCCCGTCTCGTTGACCGTTTGCCCTTACCATTTTCCGACCTGCTCGCATTCCCGACGGCGCCGCCCCGGCTCCTGCCTTCTCAGGCGGTCGGCAGCGGCGCGCGGTAGTACTCGTTCTTCGTCATCAGCGCCCAGGCGATGCGCGCCATCCGGTTGGCCAGCGCCACGGCGACCAGCATGCGCGGCTTGCGCGCCAGCATTCGAGCCAGCCACGGGTCCTTCGTGCCGCGCCGCGCCGCCCAGCCGACTGTCGCCATCGCGCCGCTGACCAACAGCCGCCGGAGGTCGCGCTGACCCATCTTCGATATCCTGCCCAGCTTCGGCTTCCCGCCGGTCGAATTCTGCCGGGGAACCAAGCCCAGCCAGGCCGCGAAGTCGCGGCCG
Organism: Vicinamibacterales bacterium; assembly: GCA_965204175.1. Lineage (GTDB taxonomy): Bacteria > Acidobacteriota > Vicinamibacteria > Vicinamibacterales > UBA8438 > WTFV01. The sequence continues at coordinate 5,557,442 of OZ241978.1, read as the reverse complement.
CACCGGAAGCTCTCCAGCGGCGGCGCGAAGGCCTGGACCGCCATCGCGCACAGCGGTCCGATTCCCGGCACGCTCATCAGCCGCACCGTCTGTTCGTCTTCGCGCGCCCGCTCACGCAGGTCCCTCTCCAACTCCGCGATCTTCTCGTTGAGGTCGCCGATCTGAACGAACAACAGCGCGCCCAGCTCCCGAACCGAGCCCGGCAGCGGCGAATCGGCATCTTCAATCGCCTCTGCCAGCCGCTCCACGTGCGCAGGCCCTTGCGGCGCGACGACGCCGAACTCCGCGAAGTGTCCCCGCATCGCGTTGATCGTCTGCGTGCGCTGGCGAACCAGCAGATCGCGCGTGCGGAACAGCATGCCTTGGGACTGCTGCTCCCGCGTCTTCACCGCCACGAACCGCATCGTCGGCCGCGAGGCCGCCTCGCAGATCGCCTCCGCGTCGGCCGCGTCGTTCTTCTGCCGCTTCACGAACGGCTTGACGTAGATCGGCGGGACCAGCTTCACCTCATGACCGAGCTTCCCGATCTCTCGGCCCCAGTGGTGCGAGCTCCCACAGGCCTCCATCGCTACGATGCATCGCGGCTGCGACGCCATGAAGCTCAGCACCTTGTCCCGGCTCAGCTTCTTGCGGAACGCAACCGACCCGTCCGCGCAGGCGCCGTGCAGCTGAAAACTCCGTTTCGCCAGATCGATGCCGATGATGGTAGCGTGCTCCATTGGATGCCTCCTCTTCCAGGTGATGCTTCACAACAGCTCCACCTTGGCACATTCCGATGCCGCTGAGGAGGCGTCCACCCCATCACGCAAGCTCTCTGCTGTGCGCGAGCCGGACCTTGATCGCCAGCGACATCGCGTGAGCAGCGTCTGGACCGCGTCGCGCGGCTGGTCGTCGGCCGGCGCCTGCGGCTCGACTGCGCGCGGCGGCCGGCGCCTGTGCGAGAATCAAACGCCGTCGCATGCAGCCACGCTGAGTGACTGCCTGGCGGCCGTCGGCGCTGGCAGGGCGGTCGACGTTGGCGTATGCCGGGAGATCGGCGGGCCGCTGGGGCGGGTCGCGTCAAGAGAAAGCAGGTGATGATGTCGAGGAGCGGAATCCTGGACGCGTTGCGGGACGAGGAGAGATCGCTCAGGAACCAGCTCGTCGCCATACAGCGCGCAATCGAGGCGATAGAAGGGGCTGGTACCCCTGCCCGTGCCGCACGCGGCCGAGAGCAGGCGCGCAAGGTGGTTGCCAAGCGTAAGCGCGCGATGACCGAAGAACAGCGGAAGGCTGTCTCCGAACGGATGCGGAAGTACTGGGCGTCACGCCGAGCGGACAAGGCGTAAACGACCGGGGCGGCGTACACGTTGACCTTCCGCAGTTGGCTACTCGGTCACGAACTCGGCCCACCGGTTCATCATGTCACGGCGCTTCTCGAACAGGTCCGAGCGGGCGTACGATCGGTCCACCGCGCTGCCTGCTTGGTGCGCCAGCGCCACCTCGGCGACGGCATGCGGTGCGCTGGTCTGCTCACTCGCCCAGTCGCGGAACGACGAGCGGAAGTCGTGCACGGTTCTGACCCACTACTGTCCCACAGAGTTCCTAATCAAAGCGGCTTGGAATCTCTCTGTCTGATAGAATGAGTTGTCCACAAATCGTTCAAAAGACAGGAGATCCAAGCCGTGGCCCATCATAGCACAGTCTTCAGCCAGCTTCTCGATTTGCTTCCCCGACATGAATTCGACGCCGAGGCCCGGCAGCACCAGAAGGGCCAACGACTCCGCGTCATGAGCCGCTGGGCGCAGTTCGTCGCCCTCGGTCTCGGCCAACTCGCCGGCCTGCACAGCCTGCGCGACATCGTCGGCAGCTTGGGCGCCCAATCCCACAAGCTCTATCACCTCGGCATACAGGTCCTCGTCAGCCGCTCGTCGCTGGCGCGGGTCAACGCCGAGCAGCCGTACACGCTCTATGAAGCGCTCTTCCAACGCCTCCTGGCTCGTTGTCAGCAGCGGGCGCCGCGGCACGGCTTCCGGTTCAAGAGCAAGTTGTATGCGGTCGATGCGTCGACCATCGACCTGTGCCTGGCGGCCTTTCCGTGGGCGTCGTTCCGGCGTACGAAGGGCGCCATCAAGCTGCATGTCGGCCTGGACCAGGCGGGGCATCTGCCGAGCTTCCTCAGCGTGACCGACGGCAAGGCGGGCGATGTGACGGTGGCCCGCACGTGGACGTTCCCGGCCGGCAGCGTGGTGGTGGCCGACCGCGCGTATCTGGATTTCCAGTGGCTCCGACGGTTGCAGGAACAGGGCGTGACCTTCGTGACCCGGCTGAAGCGGGGCGTGAAATACCGGGTGTTGCACGACCACGACGTCAACATCGGGACCGGCGTGATGAGCGACCAGACGATCGAGTTGACCAGTGCGCGTGGCCGCAAGGCGTATCCGGACACGCTGCGGCGGGTCGGCTACTGGGACGAGGAAACGAAGCGGCGCTACGTGTTTGTGACGAACAACACGACGTGGGTGGGCAAGACGATTGCCGACCTGTACAAGTCGCGCTGGCAGATCGAGCTGTTTTTCAAGTGGATCAAGCAGAATTTGAAGGTGAAGCGCTTCGTGGGCCGCTCGAGGAACGCGGTTCTGTCGCAACTGTGGGTGGCCACGTGCATGTACCTGCTGTTGGCGTACCTGAAGTTCGTCTTGCGGTTGAGCTGGACCCTGCACCTGATGCTACAGGTTCTGCAGCTCAACTTGTTCGACCGCCGTCCACTGGTGGAGTTGTTCACGCCGCCCGCACCACCCGGTTCCCGAACCCCTCCAAGTCCTCAGATGCTGCTCTGGGGCTGAAAATGTGGGACAGTAGTGGTTCTGACCGGACCGCACCGGACGTCGCCGGGACGCCGACCGAGACGTCGTGAACGAAATGCCCCTGCGGTAGGATCCCCCAGGAATGGAGTCAATCGATCGCTACGGTTACGTCGTTGCGCGGATCATGTTGGCCGCGATTTTCCTGCTGACCGGCTACGACAAGCTCGTCGACACCGGGGACGCGGCCGGCGACATCGCCGAAATCGGGCTACCGTTCCCGACGTTGCTGGCCGTGGTGGCCGGACTCGTCGAGCTGGTGTGCGGCGCATTCCTGGCCCTGGGCAGGAGGACGGAGTGGGCTGCGGCGGGGCTCGTGCTCTTCCTGGCCCCCGTCACGGTGCTCATGGAAAACCCGCTACGTGCGGACGCCGACTTCGGCACGGTCATCGACTTCCTGAAGAACCTCGCCATCATGGGGGGGCTGCTGACGGTCGTTCTCGCGGAGCGCGCCGCCGGCCGGGGGAATCGCAGTGCGAGGTGGTGAGAGAGACCGGGCGCTCTTCTGGATCTTCACCGGCCTGCTCGCTGTGCTGATGGTCGGCAGCGCCGGAAGGGCGCTGCTCGATTACCCCTGGGCGCGAGACTCGTTCGTGCACCTGGGCTTTCCGACCTACATCATCTACCCCTTGGAGATCGCAAAGCTGGTCGGGGTGGCGGCAGTCGTCAGCAACATGTCGCCGTTCCTCAAGAACCTCGCGTACGCGGGGTTCTTCTACCACCTGCTGCTCGCCTGGAGTGCGCACGTGGCCGCGGGAGACGGCCCGGAGATGATGGTCGCAGCGGTTTCGGGGCTGGTGCTGTTGGCGGGCTCCTTCCATTTCGACCGCAGGCAGACATCGAGCGCCGGCGGCTGATGATGGACGAGCAGGCGGCACATCACGCCCGCGGGCTGACGGGGCTACGCCACCCACTGCGGCCGGAGCACGTCAACAACTAGACTAGCGGAAGGTGTAGCGGAGCCGGACGCCGGCCCGCCGCGGCGTAAGCACGTTGGCGAAGTACCGCCGCGAAGTGAAGCCGTCCACGGTGCGGCCGATGCGCTCGGACGTCTGACGCACGCTGGTGACGGCGTACTCGTCGAGCAGGTTGTCGGCGTAGACGGTCAGCGTCCACGCGTCCTTCGACACCGACGCGGTCAGCGTATGAAGGTCGTACGCCGGGAGGCGCTCGCCGCCGGCTCGCCCCCCGATGCGGGTCAGCACGTCGCCGACGTAGCTGTAGCCGTAGAGCAGTTCCAGCGCGACGTCGTCGCCGAGCAACGTGCCGTAGGAGGCGAAGAGACTGCCCTGACTCCGCGGCGCCCCGGCGAGGCGGTCGCCCTCGAAGGCGTCGGCGCCGTCGTCGAGCAGACCCGGTGAGTCCTGACTCAGGGCGGCCCGCGTGTGCGACCACGACCCACGCAACCGCAGCGCGCCGGTGAGACCGGCGCTCGCGGCGATCTCGACGCCGCGGCTGACGGCGCCGCCGCCGTTCAGCGTGATCCCCTGTGCGCTGAACGGCGTGAGGCCCGCCACCTGGATGTCACGCCAGTCGACGCGGAACAGCGAAGCGGCCAACGCAACGCGGTCGCCATCCCACGAGCGGCGCAGGCCGATCTCGTAGTTGGTCGTCGTATCCGGTTCGATCAGGACCTGGTGGGCGTAGATGCAACCTGATTGCGGCGGGTCGTTGCCGGGATTGTCGTCGGTGAGCAGGGCGATCTCCTCGTCGGTGCAGACGCGGAAGTTGTTGCCGCCGCCGATGCGGTAGCCCTCGGACCGGGTGAAGTAGACGTTGGTCCCGTCCTCGAAGCGATAGCTGACGCTGCCCTTGAACAGAACGCCGCTGTCGTCGGTGTCGAAAGCCTCGTAGGGCGAGTTGTACGCCGGGGTGTACGGGAACTCGGTCAGGTTGCCGGTGGCGATGCGATACCCGAACCAGCGGCCGCCGCCGCCGATCCGCCAGCCGGCCAACTCTCGTGAGACCTCGCCGAACAGCGCGCGCTCCGTCACCGATTCCCGCGAGAAGCTGTAGTACTCGACCGGCTCGGAGACGGGACGCCCCCCCAGGACGGGCGTCACGCCCGAGAACGCCGTGAGTCCGGGCGCGAGCTCGCGGCCCGCTCCGCTCCGCCCTGCATCGTTGACGAAAGCGCCGCCGACCCAGCGCCACGGCCCGTCGCCGGTCGAGACCAGCCGGACCTCCGAGCTCAGGCGCCGCCGTTCGGACTCACCCTGCGTGTAGGCCGCGAACGTACGGAACCGTGACGTCAGGTCCGTGGCCGTCACGTGCGGGTCGAGCGCCCGCGCCCGCGCGAGTGCCGGAAAGTCGTTCGGCAGCAGCCGCGCGATGCCGAACTCCTGGATCAGCAGGTCGGTCTGATCGCTCGACGCCAAGGTCGAGCCCCACGAGTAGCCGGTCGCGGACGTGAGCGATGCGACACCGAGATCCCAGTGCAGCTCGAGGCTCGCGAGCTGGTCCTTCCGGTCTCCGGTCCAGGGGCTCTAGGAAGCGGTGCGCCGAGACGTACCGGCCAGTCCCGAACGACGCCGCGTGGTTGATCTGGCGCGCGCCGGCTCGCCGGTCTTGCAGGTGGTAGGAGAGCAGGGCCGACAGCTTCGGACTCGTCTCCCACAGCACGGACAACCGGGTGGAGATGGTCTCCTCCGTGTTGGCATCCGGCTGCTGCCGGAGATTGGCGGCAACCGCCCGCGGATCGGTCAGGTCCGGCTCGGGTTCCGAGACGCCCGGTTCGACCAGCAGGTAGTCGTAGTCGATGAAGCCGGGGTCGGCAAAGCGGTCGATGGACCCACGCAACGCGAGTCTCCTGCGAACGAGCGGCAGGTTGAAGGTGAGGCCGACGTCGGAGCCCGCGGATCCGCCGTGCGCGAGTCCGAACACGTCCGTGCGCAGGTCGAACGTGCGACGCTCGGTGTCCGGCCGGCGAGGCAGGTAGCGCACGGCGCCGGCCAGCGTCCCCGCGCCGTACAGCGTCCCCTGCGGTCCGAGCAGCACCTCCACCCGCTCGATGTCGCCGAGCCGGAGATCGACGTCGATCGGCACGTCACCGAGGTAGGTGGCGACGCCCGTGTCACCGGCCCCGGACCCGTTCAGCGAGTCGGTGTGCAGCCCGCGCACGATGAGCACGTCACGGCCCCGAGCGCCCTGGTCCACCACCGTGAGACCGGGTGTCCACTGGGCGAGCTCCGCCGCGTCCTCCAGGTCGCGCCGTTCGATGTCCGCGCCGCTGAAAGCCGAGATGCTCATCGGCACATCCCGCAACGGCTCCTCGGTTCGCGTTGCGGTCACGACCAGCGTGTCGCTGAGGCCGGCGAGCGGCAACGTGATGAGCGGCACCTTCACCGGGCCGGTCGCGACGACGATGCCGTCGACGGCGGCCGTCTCGAAACCGCTCAGCCCGGCGATGAGCCGGTAGGCGCCCGGCGGCAGGCCGGCGAACACGAAGCGGCCCGCGCCGTCCGTCACCGAGACCCTGGGTTCGTCTGGCCCGCCGAACAACGTGACCGCCACTCCCGGCAGCACGGCGCCCGTCGCGTCGGCGACGCGGCCGACGATCCGGCCCGATTGTGCTCCGGCCGGCGCGGGTGACAGCGCGATCAGAACGAGGACGAGCAAAACGGGCTGGCGGCGGAGAACCCGATCCCGACGAGTTCGTGTGCGAACGTGCAGGGCCGCTCCGCTGGAAAGGTCGTACGTCACGAGAGGCAGAGGGATCCGGCCACCGAAGCCGGATCGGCGGATTCGGCGAAGGTAAAGGTCAGAATAGCACGAGAGCACGACCCGTCCGGTCGAGGCCGAGCCGGGGACAGTGGTCAAGTCGCCTCCGGGTAGTGGTCAAGTTTCGCGCCTCACGCCACGGCCCTCGCTTCGCGCTCTCGTGAAATGAGCGCGGATGTCCCGACGGAGCGAACCGGACTCAGCCGAGAATCGTGACAGCCAGCCACCCGAAGAACGCGGCGTTCAGTGCCAACAGCGCCGTTCCCAACGCCCTGCAGTTCCGCCGGGTTGCCGCTGCGGCCACGAGATACACGCCGACCGGAAACAACCCCCACACGAAAAAGCGCGGTGTGAGCGCGAGGTACGCCGAAGTCGGGCCGACCAGAGCCGCGGCCACGAGCATCGGCCTTGGACGACGGTCGAAGGCGTCGGCGGAGACAACCGCGCAGAGATCGAGCGCATCTTCTTCCGGGCGCTGACCGAGCTGATACCGGCGAGTGCTTCGCTTCCGATCGCCGCGGCCGTCATTCGCCAGGCGGCGTTCGATCTGGCGCCAGCCGGTGACGCGCAACGGGCCGTCGACCAGGCGCTGCGCGCCGTCGGACTGCCGCCGGCCAGCCAGTGAGGATTCACGGTCCGAACCGGCCGCCCGGGAGCTTCTCGTGACGTTTCCGGCCGGTGCGAAGGTGGTGGCGAAGCGGTCACGGCGCTGCTCGATCGCACCCACCACGTGTATCTGCTCAAGTGCGGGCCGCGGAGCCCGCCCACTGGGCTGGTCGTGCCGGAGAGAACCCGGCGCATGGAGGACGAAGATGAACGCACACCTGCTCGGTCACATCACAGCGACGGCTGCTTTCTCGATCGGGCGGCGCGCGCGGTCCGCACGGCGCCCGGGAGCCGCGCTGTCGAACCCCTGCCCGGGCTGGTCATGGAGGTCGTACCTGCGGTTCCGGATGGCCGTCCTGGCGTTCACGCTCTTCGCGGTGGCGCTTCCAGCGAGAGGGCAACCCGGTGGCGGCGCTCCCGTCTCGCCCCGCCCTGGCCGCCTGAGTCCTCTCAGGACTGCGCGGAGCAAGCCGTTGATGAACAGCAGCATCTGTACGAGGAGCGTGCGTCGCGGCCATGGCTCACGTATCGACGGCGGGCTACAAGCACCGGATCGTTCCTCGGCGGGCGGGTCATGAGCCTGGAGGGAACGGGAGCCTCCCGGTCAGTCTCGGTCCATGAAGTGCGACATGAGCAGAATCAGGGCGATCAACCCCATACCGGTCAGCACGCCGACGTTGCCAAAATGATCATTCAAGACTGGCAGACTGATCAGGACCACAAACGCCGTGAAGGACGTCCAATCGCTGACGGCGTCCGCCCAGGTCGCGTAGGTTGATTGGCGTGGCTGTCCAGAAGGATCCGGCCGCGGCGGGCTCGACCGGGGTTGAGAGGCTTGGCGAGTTGCTGTTCTGATGACACTGGCCGTCTCGTCGTATTCGGCTCTCGTTCTCGGGTCTCCGAGGATCTCGTACGCCGTGTTTAGCCCGGCGAGCGCGGAGTTGGCCTGCTCCCACGCCAGAGGCTGACGTCGTCTGTCAATCCGATCAGGATGGCACGCACGAACACGGGCAAGGTACGCTGACCGCAATTCGTCTGGAGTCGCGTCCGGCGTCACGCCGAGGACGGAATAGTGGTCAAGCACCGCCACGCGGTGATACACGGCATGGGGCCGTCATGAGTCGCCTCAAGCGTAGTCCAAGATGTCGGCCGGTCGCAACCGCGCGCCGCCGAGAGCAGGATGGCGTGACGGTGGTGCCCGATGGAGACGCCGGCCGCGGGAAGATTCTCGGGCTTCTATGGGTTGCGGTCGGGGCACGCTGGCCGTGTCAGCGGTCTTGGCCGCCTCGGTGGCGGGCCTTGTCCTGGGCGTCCGCGGCGTCCGTAGGCTGGCCCCGGGGCAACTGCGGGGGGCTCTGGGATGCGGTCGTGCTGCAGCCTGCGCCACTGCCGGCAGACATTGCGGATCTGGGCGACTAGCGCGGGGAGTGTGGCCAGCACGACGCGGGCGAGGGTGCGGTTCTGCTCGGCCGCCGCGGTCGTGTCCCAGAGACGCGCGAACCACGTAGCCCGACCCGAGGAACTGGTTGATCTTGCGCGTCTTCCCGGCGATTCAACGATGACGAGGTCAGGCATGATTCGCCGGCAAGGGTACCCGAGCGGAACCGCGCACCACCGCCGGAAGACGGTCCGGAAGCACGGCGAAACGAACGCCGCAAGAGGCGAAAACGCGCCCGCCGGACAGCGCCGGAAAACCTGTCGCTTTCGCCATAGTTACGCTTTTTCTGTTTGGCGATCCATTTCTTTGGATTGCTTCCATGGAAGCAATCCTCTGGATTGACTAAAGAAGTTACAGCCAACGTTCATGGGGTGTCGATATATTGACGGTCACGAACTGCACCTGATCCGGTGCAGTTTCTATTTGGCGGTGCATTTCCAAGATGCGTCACCCGAAGAGGACACTGCCACCAACGCCCGCAGGGGGCGAAAGTCCACCCCGGAACCACCGTCCCGGCCCCCGCCGCGACGAGGCGGTTCCACGAGCGGAAAGCACGGCATGAACACCTGCGCCAACTGCCGCCACCGGCGACCGCACGCCGGCAGCCCGACCGACATGGTCTGCGGCCTCATCGGCAGCAACAACCACAGCCCGATTCCCCGCATCATCCTCGACCTCGTCCACCAGAAGCCCGCCGACCACCCCATGGTGCTCGCAACGCCGAGCAGCTTCGGCTGCTTGCTGCACGAGGACCAGCCCGAGCGTGGCTGCGGCGATGCGCGATGCCGGCCTACAAGCCGCCGCGGCCGGTCCCGCACCCGCGCCGACCTCCGAGACTCCCGCCGTCGAGGCGGTTCTCCTGCGGCGTCAGGTGCAGCGCATCGGCTCGAACCTGAACCAGGCGTGCAGACGCCTCCATGCACGCGACGGCGACAACGCCGCGGCCGTGGCGGCCGTCGAACGCGCCGCGGACGCCGTGGGCCGCTTCCTGGAGGTGATGCGGTGATCGCCGTCGTGATCGGCGGCCGTCGCAGCATCCGGGCGCTCGCCGACTACGTGCTCCACGACCAGGCCACCGCGGTCGACCCGCGGCCGGTCAGCAGTGAATGGGTGGAGTGGACCGCGTGCCTCGGCGTGCCGATGACCGACCCGCAGCTGATGGTGCGCTGCATGCAGGGCCTGGCCGCCGACGCCCCCATCCTCAAGTCGCTCGCCGGCGTCCCGGCGAGCGGGCGGGAGCTGTCGAACCTGCACGAGCACGTCGTGCTCTCGTGGCCAGACGATGATCAGGTTCCACAGTAGTCCCTGAACAGCCAGAATATCCCCGTTTTACTGGGTATATCCTGCGGCATGCGTCCAGCCGCCACCGAGCGAAGTCGGCCAGTTCCAGCCCCTAACGTGGTATAGTCGTGGGACGCCAATACAACGGAAATCCACCATGGCAGGACGCCTCAGAGTCAAGCAGATCCCCACCCTGCGCCCGGGCCGCCACGGCGACGGCGGCACCCTCTACCTCGTCGTCGAGCCCGGCGGCCACAGCCGCCACTGGGTGCAGCGGCTGACCGTCGACGGCAAGCGCCGCGACCTCGGGCTCGGCGGGTATCCGTACGTCGGGCTCGCCGAGGCGCGCACCGCCGCGTTTTCCAACCGTCAGCTCGCGCGCCGCGGCGGGGACCCCACGGCGGCCCTTCAGCGGTCGCGGGTCCCGACCTTCCGCACGGCGTGCGAGCGGGTCGACGCGGCGGCGACCTGGAAGGGACAAGGGTCGGAGGACCGGCGGCGTGCTCTGGCACGCTACTGCGGCTCGATCCTGGACCGGCGTCTCGACCAGATCCGCCGCGCCGACGTGATCGGCATCCTGGCCCCGCTGATGGCCGAGAAGCGGGCCATGGGGTTGAAGCTGCACGGCTGGGTCCGCGGGGCGCTGGCGTGGGGCGTGGCCCGCGAGCACCTGGAGTTCAACGTGGCCGACGGTATCGGCGCGGCGCTGCCCCCTGCTCCCAAGGGAAAGAAGCACCACGCGGCGCTGCCCTACGCCGAGGTGGGCGCGGCATTGGACGCCATCGCGGCGTGCATGGCGAGCGAGGCGCTGAAGAGCTGTCTCCGGTTCATCATCCTGACTGCCGTTCGCTCGGGTGAGGCGCGGGGCGCCACGTGGAGCGAGATCGACCTGGAAGCCGCGGAGTGGCGCATACCGGCCGAGCGCATGAAGGCCGGCCGCGAGCATCGCGTGCCGTTGTCGCCGGCGGCGATGGACACGCTGGAACGTGCCCGAAGCCTGCACAGTCCTGCCGGGTGGTGCTTCCCGTCCCCGGCGCGCGCCGGTCGCCAGATGCACGCGACGACGCTGGCGCAGGTCGTGAGGCGGCTGTACGGCGACCGCTGCACGGTGCACGGCTTCCGCTCGTCGTTCCGCGACTGGGCGAGCGAACAGACCAGCGTGCCGCATGCGGTCGCCGAGGCGGCGCTGGCGCACCAGGTGGGAAGCGCCGTCGAGCGCTCGTACGCCCGGTCGGACCTGTTCGACAAGCGCCGCGGCCTGATGGACCGCTGGGCGGAGTTCGTGACGAGCTGAGACCGGCGGCGCGTGGAGACGCGGCCGCCGGTCAGCGTCTCTCCCCGGTCCGTTCCGGCCCGGTGCGCGGACGGGTCTCGATGTAGTTCTGCACCTCGTCCTCGTACCAGCCGGTCGCCTTGGGCCCGACCCTGATCGACTGCGGGAAGATCCCGCGTTGCTGCAACGCGTAGATCGACGAGCGCGACAGCCCCGTCGCCTCCTTGACGTCTTTCAACCGCAGAACCCTCCTGCTCATCGCGCACCTCCTTCCGGCGCCGCCGGCTCGCATCCGGTTCGGGCCGGGTGGGAAGCATGCCAACCCGGCGGCCACTCGACGCCGTCCCGACAAGCCTCTTTCCGTCGCAAGTGACTGAAGCGCAATGAGAAGTGCTTCGTAACGCGGCTGCCGCACTGCTGCCGGCCAGCCGACTCCGGACGTCCGTTCCCGACCCAACGGGTTTGCCAGCGTTCGGTCACCGCCGTCCTTGCCCGAGATCCGCGTCGGCACCGCCACGATCTTCGCCGCCTCCCGGGCGGCCGCCGTGCCCGCAGGCGCGGGCAGAAGCTGCCCCATCTTCTCGCCGCCGGCCGACACGTCGAGCGCATCGGCTCGACGGCAACGGCCGGCATGCGCCGCGATGCCGGCAACGACACCGGCGCGCGCGGGGGAACCGGTCCGGCGCCACAGCGCCGGGGCCGCCGACAGATGCGTCCGGCGGGGTCTGCGCCACCACACGGCGGGATCGGCCCGGCAGCGACAATGGGTGGACGGGGCGGGTCGGGCGCGGGCGGGCGGACAAGTGCTTGCGCACGCGGCCGGGCTGCGCCCGGCGATCAACGTCGTTGCCCGGCGGGAGCCGGGGCGCGATGGTCGCCGCGGCGACGCGGCGACCCGACCATCCCATGTACGTAACCGTGCGGGGCACCGGCGTAACGAACAGCCGTCATCTGTAGAGCGGCCGAGCCGCCGCTGACGCCGGCATCCGCACCGACCGGCCCTGCCGGGCCATCACCAACACACGCTCGACGCCGTCCGCCCGCTGGACGCCACCGCCCGCGGCGCCGCGAGACCGCTGCGCCCGCCGGCCCCCGTCGGGCTCAACCCCGGAGGACACGCCATGACGCTGATCGACATGCTCCGCCCGGAGCAGCGGCAACAACTGCGGCAGATGCGCTACCGCATCTACAACCGCGAGTACATGCGGCGCATCCGCGAGCAACGCAAGCTGCTGTGCGTCGGCGTCGACCTGCCGATCGAGGCGGGCACCTGCGGGCGCCTGGTGCACGCCGGCTACCAACGCTGTATCCACTGCACCCGTCGCCGCTGGTGGCTGCTCAAGCACGCGTTCAACGACGCCGAAGTCTCGATCGCCGCCATGCTCGAGGATCACGCGCGCGACAACGACACGCTCGACGACGCTCCCGGCGCCGTCCCGGTCCTGGACAACCTGTCCGACCTCGGCGATCCTTGCCTGCGCTGGTGAGCCGCGATAGGCTCGCGAAATTCCGATGCGGACGCTGCGGTCCGCTTCAGCGCCCGGCGTCCAGCCAGGACACAGCCATCCGGTGCGAGGACAACAACGCCGGTGCACAACCGCGTCATTCCTGCGGCTTCTCCGCCTCCGCCTTCTCCTCACGCCGCCCAGCCCAGTACTTGCGCATCCGCTCGGCGACCGCCTGGCGCTGCTCCTCGGTCATCGTGCGCTTGCGCCGGGCGACGGTCTTGACCGCCTTCTTCCTGCCGCGCCCGCCGGTCGGCGCGGTTCCCTCGATCGCCTCGATGGCGCGCTGTATGGCGACGAGCTGACTCTTGAGAGATCGCTCCTCGTTGCGCAGCGCGTCCAGGATTCCGCTCTTCGACATTGAGACCTGCTTCCTCCGAAGCGACCCGCCGCGGCATCGCGCCGGCCGCCGAAACGCATGAACGTGCTCCGCCGCGGCCTCCACCCAGAGAGGGGCAGCGTCGCTACCGGGCCGACGCGCCGGATTCGGTCGCCGCGTCGGCGGCCTGAAGGTAGTCGACCGCCGCACCCATCTCGGCCGCGTTCCACGCCGTCCAGTCGCCGCGGTCGGGCAACCCCGGCACACCGGCGCGCCGGCCCCGTGCAACCGCGGCCACCGCCGCCTCGTTCGAACCGTACTGCTCGCACAGGGCGAGAAACCGCATCGTTGTTTCGACCGACGGCAGCGCGTCGTCCTGCCCCCTGCCGGTGTCCGGCTCGTCAATCTGCATCGCCGGCTCCGGTTGCCGGTCCAGGCCGAACGCCGGTCAGGGCCCGAAGCTGTTGCCGGGCCTGCTCGATCCGAGGGTCCGAGGGCCGCGCCGCCTCGCGTCTGGCGATCTCCTGCCGGAGCCGCTCCATCAGCAGACGGCGGGCGGTCCGGTCCCGCGCCGCCGCGCCGGCAACTGCACGGCTCGCGCGCGTGGACTCGTGCTGCATCGCTCGTCCTCGCTCAGCCGGCACGGCGTCTTACAGCCGGCACGCTTCGGCCAACGCCCCGCCGCGCTCTGTCCTCGCCCCGACTCGTCTGACGGGCACGTCATGGAAAGCGATCCCGGACGATCGCCCGTCGTCGACACATCGTAACCGGATCCGGGGAAGATCCGGACCGTATCCGCGGTGCTGTCGTGCAAGCGCGTCATGCGTCTCGGCCCAACGGCGCGGATCGACGGGCCGCGGGGCGAGGCCGCTACGGCCGCCGGACACTGCGCCGCCGAACTGCCGCACGACCGCCGCCCTCGCCTTCCGGCCGCCCGCCCGGGTCCTGTACGGATTCAGACCGGCTCCGGGTCGTCCGGGTCACCGCGAGCTGTCCGACGAGCCCCGCTGGCGGGTTGGGGGGAGAACGGTTCGACGGCAACTGGTCTGGCAGCCGCGGTGCGACGGGTTGCGCCGGGGCCCGGTTGATCAGTTCCCCCAGCTCCTTGCCGGGCTTGAAGTAGGCGACGCACTTCGACGGCACGTCCACCCGGTCGCCGGTCCTGGGGTTGCGGCTCCTGCGCGGCTCCCGGCGCCGGAGACGGAAGCTGCCGAAGCCGCGGAGTTCGACCTTCTCGCCACGGTGCAGCGTCTCGACGATGCTGCCGAACACGGCGTCGACGATGATCTCGGCGCACTTCCTGGTGAGGCCGGCGACGTGGGCCACCTCCTTGATGAGCGCCGCCTTCGTCAGGCTGCCTTCGGTCATCGGTTGGACTGTTGTCACAAGGGCGCCGGTGGCCGCCGGCAGGGCGCGGAAGCTTGCCGCCCGCGGACGACCCGCGGGCCGCATGATAGCAGTGGCAGGACGGCGAGCCCGGGCCAGCGCCACGGCGGCCACTTCGGCTGGGCCGGTGAGCATCGCCGACGGATCCGCAGCCGGCGATGCTCGCGGTGCGGCACTCGCCATCAGCACGCAGCGCGCCGGCACGACAGGGCCACGCGCAGGCGCGGGGCAGGCGTCCTGTCGGCGCGACCCGTGGTCTGGCCCCCGCGTCGGGCGCGCCGCCTGTGCCGGCTTGCAGTGCGGCCCGCGCCGCCGCCCCCCGATACCGTGCCGGTCGAGCACCGCCGCCGCCTCTACCGCCTGAAGTTCGCTACTCGCTCTCCTTGGCGGTGTCCGGCAAGTGTGCGCGCGCTTGTTCGACGCGCTCGACGACGGTCGCGACATCGGTTGGTCGCGCATGGACCGCGACAAGCGACGGCGGGGGCCTGCGAAACGGTAAGGTACAGGGGCAGTTGCCGGCCAGTTGGGAGAAGGCGCCGCGGTGACGAGGGATGGGGTGCTACGGCCGGTGGGATGCGACCGCGTTCCGGTGCTGATCCAAGAGGACGCCAGGAGAGGGGATACGGATGGCTGAGTCCCGCAGAATGAGCAAGAGCGAGTTGTTCGAGCACTTCGCCGAGCGTTTCGGCATCAAGCGTGCGGAGGCCGGCGAGTTCTTCGCCGAGCTGCAACAGCTGACCGAGCAGGAATTGTTGCGGTGCGGCGAGTTCGTGCTTCCGGGGGTCGCCAAGCTGGTGGTGCAGCAGCGTGAGAAGCGCATGGGCCGCAACCCGGCGACAGGTGCGCAGATCGAGATCCCGGCCAAGCAGGCGGTCAAGGCGCGCATCGCGAAGTCGCTCAAGGACGTGGTCGAAGCGTAATCCGCCGTGGCGCCTTGTGTTCCTTGCTCCACCGATCGTGGGCAGGGCGGAGCCTCAGACCGTTGGACCTCCTGCAGAAGGCGACTCGCTGCGACCTGTTCGGGCTCCACCGGGCTTGAACGGCCGTCAAGGTCGGCCACAGCGGTCTGCAGCCACGCCGCTGGCGGCGGTCAACGTCTATTCGTGGCCCGGTCGGCGCCGACTCGGGGACGCGACTTCAGGTAGTCGAGCACCTCGTCTTCGAACCAGCCGACCGCCTTGGGTCCGATCCTGACCGACGGCGGGAAGAGCCCGCGTTTGCGTAGCGCGTAGATCGAGGAGCGCGACAGTCCCGTCGCCTCCTTGACGTCCTTCAACCGAAGCACGCGCCTGATCATCACTGCCCTCTTTCTGATGGCCCCGGCCGCATCCGGGGCAACGGGTGAAGCATGCAGACCGGCGGTCGCTCCCTGAACGCAAGAACCCACGCCTCTTCCCGTTGGAAGTGAATGAACGCCAAGGGACGCGCTGGTTCCCAAGCGCCGTTGCGCCGCTTCGAGTCAGCACGTCGCAGGCATCGACCGCGTGCCGCCGGTGGCGGTCGCGAACTCGTCGGAGATCCCGACGCGCCCGTGCGTCGATGTGACGTACACGGCGCGGAGGCGACCGGGACGGCAGCACCGCGGCCCGTTTCGCTTCCCACACGGCGGCTCGGCCCGGGCGGCGACAATGGGTGGACGGGGCGGGTCGGTCGCGGGCGGGCGGAAATGTGCTTGCGCACGCGGCCGGGGCTGCGCCCGGCGATGAACGGTCCCGGCCCGAAGCCCGGCGCACAGAACGGCCGCGGAGGCGCCGCGGCCGCCGACGTCAACCGCCTCGAGAGACGGCGCGCCAGCGAGCGCTGCGCGATGCCAGCTCAGTGACACAACGACAGCTGGCGGGCGAGGCGACCGAGTTGCTCGGTCCGGCATCGGCCGGAACCCGGCTCCGTGCCCGGCCCGGCGCGCGCTGAGGCCGACCGGCTCGCGGCGGCTCGGTGCTCGTCAGCCGCCGCGCGACCCGCGCGCGTGGCGCCTCCGGCAGGTGACGCCGGCCGAGTCGGGCGCGGCCGACTACCTCGTCAAGCCCTTCTCGCCGACCAAGCTGGTCGCCCGGGTCCGGGCGGCGCTCCGGCGCCGCGAGGCACCCGAGCCGCTCGCCGTCGGTGATCTCGCCGTCGACTACGAGCGGCGCCGGGTGACGGTCCGCGGCGAGGCGGTCGAGCTCACCGCCACCGAGTACGAGCTGGTGCGCGTGCTCTCGCTCGACGCGGGACGCGTCGTGACCTTCGAGACCTTGCTGCGCCGGGCCTGGCCCAAGCGCAAGAACGCCAACGCGAACCTGGTGCGCAATTTCGTTCAAGAACCTGCGCCGCAAGCTCGGTGACAGCGCCGACAGCCCCGCATACCTCTTCAACGAGCGCGGCGTCGGCTACCGCATGGCGAAGCGTCCTGTCCGGTTTTGCCCAGCAGAGCAGGGCTTTCCGGACGATCCTCGGGGGCGCACCGCTCCACTCTGTCGCTTTCCCACACGCACTCCGAGCACGCGGCCTGCCGTCTACTCGCCCATCTCTCAACGTGGTCCGGAGGAGGCGACGCCGCCCGCACGAGACGCGGAAACAACCGCAGGCTCGACGAATCAGCAGCCCGCCAAGCGATCCGCCGGTGATTGACGTCATACGAGGGATTGAAGCTGGCGGTCGGCTTGATTCTGGCAAAGCGAGCTGGCCGCGGTGCCGTTCATGAGATGCACGAACGTCCTCGGCCACCTGCCCGAGCGGCTGCACGCCTCTGTCCGCAAGGCACTGCGGGATGCGTAGAACCTCGATTCGGCGGACCGCGCGGCGCGGGTGTTGGGTGCTGCAGCGTACGCTGCCGGTCGGTGAGATCCGAGCGAGAGAGTCACTTGGCACGATCAACTGGTCCCGCGCCCGTCAACAGGCCATTCGACGAAGCACCGCCGCCAAAGCCAACGCCTCACATCGGCTGGGATTCCGCCAAGAACTCGGATGCGGGTGGTACTCCTCGTAACGAATCCGAGCGCGGTCCAAGGCATCCTTCGCCTCGCGACCCAGCGCAATGACCCGCCGACCGTCTATCGCCTGTCGGGATTCGAGCCGCTGCTTCGACCGCCGAAGTAGAACCCGATGATCGCTCCCGTCAACGTGCCGAAGGCAGTCACGACCTGTTCGAAGGGACCGATTACCCTGTGCGTTACCGTACTTGTCGACCCGTCTTGATTGGTGGTGGTGGTCTCCGTCGTCGCCCCTCCCAACGTCAGCACGATCACGAAGGAGCCCACGGCGAGCAGAGCCAGCATGCCACGGATTGAACCGCGCGGGAGGTTGAACGCGCGCAGTCCAGCTCCAGCCGAGGCCCCGGGATCAATGACGTAGGACTTCTCGTCGTTCGCTTGTACCTCGATGTAGCGGTCCTGGAGTTGTTCGGGCAGTTTGCCGTACTCATCGGCGGTCAACGGTCGTGCAGATGTTCGTATCACCTTACGCATGCACGCGGAATAGAGCGGCAATCCGACGATCACGAGGACAATCAGAAAGCACTCCATCAACACCAGCGGCGTCATCCCTGTTCCCCCCCTCGGTTCGGCAAGATACCACCCGCCGGCCACTCCCGCCAACACGACGATGACCCACAGCCCCAAGCACTTCTTCATCGGCCGCACCTCCGGCACGGGAGCACTTGCCGCCCGCGGCCACAAGTATCGCGCGCCCACAACACGCGGCGCAACCTCGCAGACACCTCGACTGCGATCACCCGCGGGCTCCGTCCCAAAAGGTCGCCCACAGAAAGTGTGTTCTGTTCGCGGGAATCCAATTCCGCATGTGGGATGCAACGAGGGGAACAGGCAGCCGCTACGCCTGGAAACGACTTATTATCAGTAGTTTACGACATGGTGGCATCGGAAGCCTTGGAAGCTCAACGCGATCCAGATTCTGGTACCCCGGTGCGCAAGGTTCTGTCCTGGACGCTCCGAGCGACTGGAACTGTCGGGCAGCAGGGCTCGTCCAAGCAGAGCAGAGGAGGGTCTGCCCATGACTCCATCGACTACGTTCACCAACCGCCTGGGCGAAGTGCTCGGCCCCTTGCTGCTCTGGATGCGGGACATCGGGTTCTTCGAGTGGTACGTCTACATCCCGGTCATGACGGCATTGGCAGTCGGGCTCTTCCTGATCATTGTCAGGGCAACGGAGCGCAACGGGACGTTCAGCGACCGGCCACGCCGCGCGATCTGGCTCGCTGCCTACTTCGGCCTGTGCTTCCTGGCGACGAACGGGCTGGCGGTCGGCCTCAAGACGCTGATCGTCGAGGAACTCGACTACCCGATGAGGGTCTGGTTCGAGGCGTACCTCGGACCGTTGCACTTCTACATCGTCGCCGTTGCCCTGTCGTACCTGGCCCTCATCGCGCGCAACAGGACGGCCGCACTCGATTGGGGCCTGGGCCTGTTCGTGCAGCTCGGCCTGCTGGCCGGGTACTCCGTCGGCGTCTACCGGTTGCTCAACGAGCCGATGTCCCTGGCCGCGCCGACCATGGGCCTGAGCGGCATCATCATGTGCGCGGCGTTCGCGCTCTACAACTTCGACCTCTACCGGCGATTCGTCGCTCCCGCCTCGCGACTCGCGCAGCATGGTTGAGCGCATCGAGATGCTGCCATCTGTGACAATGAGCCGACGAACGCCTCCGGTGTCCATTTCGACGCCCAGGCGCCCGTCAGACGCTCCCAGCGGTCGAGCAGACGTCCGATCCGCCGCAAATCGCCGAAAGAGCCCGCCCTGCAGGCTCCGGGGCGTGCCCACGCCGGTCAGGTCGCGCAGGAACAACCCGAGGTTGCAGCCCAGCCGCCTGGATGAGCACCCGCTTGCGGAGGTTCTCATGGCCGCGCACCCACACCCGACGCAGACCCCCGGTCTCGTACTATAGTTAAGTTAAGTTAGGACCGGATGATCCTGTCGTTATAGTGACTACGACGTCTGAACCCAGTGTCCTCGTATTCCGCCCGTCGACTGTCGTGCCAGGGCCAGAGATTCGCGTGGGGTCTTCCATCTGTCTCGGCCAACTCGCCTGGGTTTCGCCGAGCGAGTCGCCAGCATTGGGCATTGAACCGATTCTTGTCCACCAAAACACCGGCGAACCTTCGTCCCTTTTGATGAACCACGCAAACATATTTCCATCGCCTGTCCTTCTGGCGGTCGCTTACTCGGAGGATGGTCCCTATAGCATCTTTGCTCAGACGCTCATTCTCATTCCGGCCGGTGTAGCCGTAAACCAGATTAGGAGCACCCCACTCCGCTTTCTTGCACCGTTTTAGCCAAACAATCTCAGACTGTTTGCGACACGCCTCGTTTATCAGCGGTTGGAACCGGCTCTCACCCGGTCCACTCATATACTCGTAGGAGCTGCTTCGTTCTACCAGCGTCTGCCAATCGGTGTGGTACGGGTCGTAAGCTGGCAGAACTACTAACTCGTTCCCTACTCGGACTAGCCATTGTCTTAACGGTATATAGAATCCCACGTCTGCATTTGGCGTGTGCGTGAACTCTTCCGGATATGGCACCACCGGTATGATCCGGTCGTTATCGCTTCCGCTAGTCCACGGCTCTCCCTGGAAACGGTGGCGTCCGATGAATAGATCCTTGGTTGCCTTTGCCCATACTGCATAGTCCTTTCCCATTCCACCTAATGCTTGGCAAAGCAGCAGGAACGCTCCCTTTATTGTACTACTTGTGTGTTCGGGTGCATCATATCGGACTACCATAAGTTCGTGAATCGCTTGGATGCCGAGTTTCTTGCAGGCGCCCCTTTCGCGCCGTAGCATGTTATGATGGTCGTGGCGTATTTCCTCAGCCGACTCTCTGTTTATGAGCTGTCTTTGCCAGTCAGACGCAACCGTATCTCCGAACTCGAATCGCTCTATGCCACCATGTTCCCCCGTCACTGAATGAGAGTCGCCCTGCACGGTCCCAAAACCACGGACCAGGATTTCTTGCATATCCCTCTGCCGTGCCACCGTGCTGTCTCTTGTATAGTCGTCAGTAGTCTTTGTGCGCTTTGTGTTGCACTCCGCACATATTCTGACCCGCTCTTCTCCGCCAAGGGACTTTAGTGGAATATGTTCCCAACTGGTCTTGTGTTTCTTGTTGTGCCATCTGCAGCAGACCACACAGTAGACTCGGGTTCGGCCTCCGTTCCCCCTAGCGTTGGTCCGCGTCAATCGTTGCCGTCCCCTTTCCGGGTTGAGTATTATGCCTCTTCGCGAATGAATTTCGCCCCACCGGTTGAACTCCTGCCACCATTTTATGTACATGTCCATATCCGCCACGATGTCGCGGCCCGGAGACCAGCGTGAGCCGTTAGCCTGCTGGCTCTCATTCAAGAACTTCTTGTACTCGCACGGATTGGTCCGCCCTATATCGTCCCTTGCTGTGTACAGTAGCGCTGCTGACGGCCCGTGCTTTCGTACCAGCTTCTGGTACTCCATCGGCGACCGTCTTCGTGCTGGATGTCGGATACCTGTGCCCGCTGCAATCATGTCTCCCGCTACCTCATTCTCGGTGTATCTATGCGGTCGTTCACAAGGACAGTGATCGATATTGGCTTGTCAACTTCGTCGACGTTCCAGTTTGTAGTTCCATTCGCCCGTGAAACTCGTCGGGGACCAAGGGGGGACGTCCGGGTGATGTCCATCTCTGACTTGGTCACCGTCACACCCGTCGGATACTCCGTCGTGTCCAGAGCGGCGCGGACCCGGGGCTCGGCAGCCGTCCGAGTGTTCCCGATGCGACGCCTTCGGATAGGCCCGCCTGCCCATCTTGCGCCACCACTGCCGAATAGAGGCCACCGCAAAGGCCGGCGTGTCGTGCTAGGCGCCCAACGCTCACCCGTGCTTCGTTACCCGCCATGTCGTAGATGATGGGGTGGACGCCTCCTCTCAACGGCATCGGAATGTGCCAAGGTGGAGCTGTTGTGAAGCATCACCTGGAAGAGGAGGCATCCTGTGGAGCACGCTACCATCATCGGCATCGATCTGGCGAAGCGGAGTTTTCAGTTGCACGGCGCCCGCGCGGACGGGTCGGTTGCGTTCCGCAAGAAGCTGAGTCGGGACAAGGTGCTGGGCTTCATGGCGTCGCAGCCGCGATGCGTCGTAGCGATGGAGGCCTGTGCGAGCTCGCACCACTGGGGCCGAGAGTTCGGGAAGCTCGGTCATGAGGTGAAGCTGGTCCCGCCGATCTACGTCAAGCCGTTCGTGAAGCGCCAGAAGAACGACGCCGCCGACGCCGAGGCGATCTGCGAGGCGGCCTCGCGGCCGACGATGCGCTTCGTGGCGGTGAAGACGCAGGAGCAGCAGTCCCAAGGCATGCTGT
Organism: Vicinamibacterales bacterium; assembly: GCA_965204175.1. GTDB lineage: Bacteria > Acidobacteriota > Vicinamibacteria > Vicinamibacterales > UBA8438 > WTFV01. Next base: position 5,535,751 of record OZ241978.1, on the reverse strand, counting down.
TCCGCACGCGCGATCTGCTGGTTCGCCAGCGCACGCAGACGATCAACGCGTTGCGGGGACACTTCGCGGAGTTCGGCATCGTCGCGCCGCAAGGTCCTGCGCACGTGGAGCGGCTGGCGGAGGCGATTGAAGATGCCGATTCGCCACTCCCGGGCCCGGTTCGGGAGCTGGGCGCGCTGTTGTTCGTTCAGATCGGCGACCTCGACGAGAAGATCGCGGAGCTGGAAAGGGACCTGCGGGAGCGGGCGCGCGAAGACGAACGGACGGAACGATTGATGGGTGTCCCGGGAATCGGACCGCTGTGCGCGATGGCGATCCAGGCGTTCGCACCGCCGCTGGAGAGCTTCCGACGGGGGCGGGACTTCGCGGCCTGGCTGGGTCTGGTTCCCCGGCAGAGCTCGACCGGCGGGAAGCCGAAGCTGGGGAGGATATCGAAGATGGGTCAGCGCGACCTCCGGCGGCTGTTGGTCACCGGCGCGATGGCGACAGTCGGCTGGGCCGCGCGGCGCGGTACGAAGGACCCGTGGCTGGCCCGGATGCTGGAGCGCAAGCCGCGCATGCTGGTCGCGGTGGCGCTGGCCAACCGGAGGGCGCGCATCGCTTGGGCGCTGATGACGAAGAACGAGTACTACCGCGCGCCGCTGCCGACCGCCTGAGAAGGCAGGAGCCGCGGCGGCGCCGTCGGGAATGCGAGCAGGGCGGAAGATGGTAAGGGCAAACGGTCACCGAGACGGGGTCGGGAAAACCAGTGTATACGGCAAGTGCCTTCGAGCACACGTAGACGATTTGGACCCGACCCGCGTATCTCCATACGGGCCCGCGGCGCATCAAGTGCCGCAATCAATGAGGCCGGACACACGACAGCACCTGACCGCATGCACCGAACCATCCGAAGAAATGGAGCTTCCTGAAACGGCGATGCACGGCTTCGGACGTGCCCAAAGGCCCTCGCTTCGCTCGGAAGCGTCTACCTCCCGCACGGTCGCCCGCGGCTGTCAAGCCGCTGCGCGGCTCCTCCACGTGTGCCGAGCATGACCGACAGCTTGGAGGTGCAAGTCCTCTATCCAGCCTGATGGCGGCGAAGGATTAGCGAAGCGCAAGGGCGTCGTCGCGAGGCGGGGTCTGAAGGAAGCGCGGAGCAAAGCTGCGACCCGATGGACAAGAACCGGATGCGAGGCCTACCCGGCCGGACGAGCGAGCGTGGAACCGCGAAGTCCGCAGCCATCAAGGGCCGGGGTGGTAAATCCGGCGGGGATGCAGTGAAGGCGGTCGGTCTTACCTCGGGAGGTCTGCGCCGTGTCCGGAAGTCCCGGACTGAGCGGGTCCGCAAGGCCCGTGACCGCGGCGCAGAAGTCAGCAGAGGGCATAGTAGCCGGCTCGCCGGCGAAGGCCCGAACGACGGACAGGGTCAGTAGGACGGCAACGCTCATGCGGACCAGGCGGCAGAACATCCAGTTGGAGCTGGCCTTGGAGCCGGAGGCGAAGGGTGAAGCCCGGAGTGCCGGCGCCCGAGGGACCGAAGCCCGCACGGCGCGTGCCGAACCCGAACGCCCGGCGGCTGGGCCGGAACCGTCGATGGAGGCGGTCGTCGAGCCGGCAATCTGAAGAAGGCGCTGGCGCGTGTCCGGCGCAACAAGGGGGCGCCCGGCGTCGACGGGATGACCGTCGATGAGTTGGGCGATCACCTGAAGGCCCACTGGCCCGAGATCAGGTCCCGGCTCCTCGCCGGCAGCTACACACCGCAGCTGGTACGGCGGGTGGAGATACCGAAGCCGTCGGGCGGCGTTCGCCTGCTCGGCGTGCCCACGGTGCTCGACCGCTTCATCCAGCAGGCGGTGATGCAGGTGTTGCAGGAGGAGTGGGACCCCGGCTTCTCGGATGCGAGCCACGGGTTCCGGCCCGGACGCTCGGCCCATCAGGCGGTCAGGCGTGCGCAGGAGCACATCCTCGCGGGCTTCGACTTCGTCGTCGACCTCGACCTGGAGAAGTTCTTCGACCGGGTCAATCACGACATCCTGATGGGGCTGGTGGCCAAGCGGGTGGCCGACAAACGTCTGCTCAGGCTCATCCGTGGTTTCCTGACCGCGGGCGTGCTCGACGGCGGGCTGGTCGGCCCGACAACCAAGGGAACGCCGCAGGGCGGGCCGCTCTCACCGTTGCTTTCGAACCTGATGCTGGATGTCCTGGACAAGGAACTGGAGACGCGCGGCCATCGTTTCGTCCGCTACGCCGACGACTGCAACATCTACGTGCGGTCCCGGCGGGCGGGCGAACGGGTCATGGCGAGCGTAACCGACTTCCTCGCCCGGCGGCTGAAACTGACAGTGAACGCAACCAAGAGCGCGGTGGACCACCCATCGGCGCGGGCTTTCCTGGGCTTCAGCTTCACGGCCGGACCGACGCCCCAGCGGGTCGTCTCGCCGAAGGCGCTCGCCCGGTTCAAGGCGCGGGTTCGGGAACTGACGTGCCGCACGAAGGGCGTCAGCTTCACCCTTCTCGTGGAGGAGTTGTCCCGCTACCTCGTTGGGTGGCGGGGCTATTTCGGACTCTGCGAGGTTCCCTATGTCCTGCTTCGCCTCGACCAGTGGACACGGCGGCGGCTACGCGCCGTCGCCTGGACGCACTGGAAGCGTGGGAGTACTCGCTTCGCGGCGCTGCGCCGTCGCGGCGTCGGCAAGCGGCTTGCGGCCCAGACCGCGAGCAGCGCCCACGGTCCATGGCGGATCAGCCGCAGCCCGGCACTCAGCATCGCGCTGCCCAATGCCTTCTTCGCCCGAATCGGCCTCGCATCCGTCGCCGCAGGCCATGCCGCTTAACTCCGTCGAACCGCCGTGTACGGACCCGTACGCACGGTGGTGTGGGAGGGGCGGAGCCGCGAGGCTCCCCCCTATCCCGATTCTGTTGTGGCCCTCCGGGTGACAGCCGCGGCCGACCGTGCGGGAAGCCCTTGCGGGCCAGCCAGGAGGCTGGCCCGCGTTCCACGGAAACAATTGCGGCGACGGGGAGCCGCTCCGCTGTCGCGGAGAACCACAGGAGCAGACTGAGCGCAGAAGGAGAGACTCAGAAAAGGCTTGCATTTTCGGAGGCGTCCACACACGCCGTACGGAATCGCCTTGCCCTCGACGTCGGTTCGGAAGGCCGCGCGCAGCGGGTCCGCGCGCAGCGGATGGCCAGGACTGGCCCTTCTGGATGGCGCGGTGTCAGCGTTCGCCTTCTGCAATCGGCGATCAGGTCGAGTGCTTCGAGCACCAGTTGGCCGATCAACACCTCGCTTCCGGTCGGTCCCACGATCGCCTCGGTCCGCGTGGCGAGGTTCCCGATCTCGATCGTCACGTCGGTCACGGGCCGTTCTTCGCGCCGCTCGTCCGCGTAGACCACGGTTCTCGTTCCCCAGTCCTGAAGCCCCAGCTCCGTTGCGATTTCCTCGGGAATGACGAGACTCACCGCCCCGGTGTCGACCACCCCTTCGACCGTCGTTCGTCGGACGTCTGCCTCCGCACGCAGCCCAAGCCGGACGGCTCCACGGTCGTCCCTGTTCTCCAGGGTCACGCTGGCTCGAATCTCTCCCATCGTCACGGTCCTCTGATTCTGATGCACGCCGCCCTGTGGGTCCACCGTGTTTTCGTTGCGCTCGTGTCGCTCTCGTGATTATCGGTCGCCGTGCTTGCGTCGCAGGTACTCGACCGCCGCGCGCATCTCGTGCGCGTCCCATGTCGTCCAGTCGTCGATCGTGGGCAAGCCGGCTACGCAGGTGTCGCGGCCGACGGCGACGATCCTGACGGCTACTAGGCGTTGCGAGCCGTACTCCTCGCACAAGCGCAGGAACTGTTGGGTCAAGGCGACCGACGGCAGCTCATCATGTACGAAGAGGTTACAAAATCCCGTAGCGGCACGGAAAGCGGCTCGCTGTCAGGTCCGGCGAGCCGCCGTGCCGACGCCGCCTCCCGTCAGCTCAGAACGACACCCCGCCGTGCACCTGGACGGAATGGTGCGCTCCGCCCACGTCCCGGTCGCTACCGACGCTCCCAGGATGGACGAGGCCTCCAATGAGCCCTTCGACTCCGCCGTGCCTGCTACCCTCGACGCCCACGTTGAACCCCCGGGCCGACCTCCCACCGGTAGCCGTAGCGCATCGCCCGGTGGCCCATGCCCGACTGCGTCAGGCCGGCGTACGGCGTCCCGGCGCCCCGGCCGCCCGGCGCCGCCATCCCGTAGCCGAGATCGGCCGCGAACTGCCCGCCCCGGTCGAACGGCATCACGTGGTGGGGCACGAGCCCGCCCAGGTACTGCATCGCCCACAGGCGGCCGGCGCCCTGCGACGCCGCGCCGAACGACAGCGTCACGTTGAGCGACAGCCCGCGCCCCGCCATGCCGGGTCGAAGCGCACCGAGCCGCTGAAGCCCCACTCGTCGTAGCGGCTATCCCGGTGGGCCACCAGCAGGTTCAGCGTCGCGTCGATCAGCATGCCGAGTTTCGGGCCGGAGTACACGATGCCGAAGCCGGTCTCGAGTTCGAGCCCCGTCTCGGCATCGCCGCCGTCCTGACGGATGCCGAGCTCGACCGACGGCGCGAGGCTCCGGCCGGCGAAGCGCAACGCGCGCGAGGCTTCCAGCGCCGCCCGCACGCGGCTCGCCCCCGCCGCGCCGGCCGCCAGGTTGGCCCGCGCCCGGCGCGTCATGGGTTCGATTTCCCTCGGTCCGTCGACGCCGTGGTCTTCCTTGGTCCGTCGGGCTTCATCCTACGAATGCAGTGCTGGCCGTTCGCCCTTGAGGAACGCACGCCCCGTTTGGGGTCCCCACGGGGTCCCCTCTCCGTTGGCTGCTCATCGGTCGGCGGCGCGGTGTGTCCACGCCTTGATCGTGCTGCTGGAGCTCACCGCCTCGTTGCCCGATCCCGAGAGGCCGCTCTTCCCCGTGACAACGATCAAACTCGGATGGGTTTCCTTTGTGGCGTTGGGGCGGTTCAAATGCCGAACCTCTTCTTCAGCCAGGCACGCGGGTTGCTCGCTTGTTGGAGGGGCGCCGACCCGCGAACCCGGCCGTCGGCGTCGCCCGTCTGCCGTGTCGAAGCGGCCATGACCGTTTCGTTGCTCAAGTGCGCATCCAGCCTGCGCACCAGGTCCGCCGGCAGGCCGGCAAGCATTGCCTGCTCTTCCAGCCTCGCCTCCAGACACCGCTCCATCGCCGCCACCAGAGCCTCGACCAGACGGCACGTGGCCTCAAAGCTCGATGGTGGGCCGACCCGGCTGACTGCCCCCAGCCGTGCCGCGGCAGATCGCAGTTCCCCCAGGCGATGCCGGAGCTCGACGTCGGTGTCGCAAGCGGTTTGTGCGGCCGTTGCGACAGCGACTCCTTCGGCGTGCGCATCGGCAGCTTCTCGGCCGGCAACCGCCGCCAGCGTCGGCGACGACGGCGCCGGGTCAGCCGAAGCATCGGCGCCGCCCGATGCCCGATCCCGTACTGCTGGCGGCGTGCTCCCGCTCGACCCGCTGTCGCTCGATGACCCCGAGTCGGACGGCGTACACCCTCCGGCCGGATCCGCCGCCTCGGTACCGCCCGGCTCGGACGCAACAAGCCGATGGGCTTGCGAATCGGTCGCGCCTGCGGTCGACATCTCGACCACCTCCCGCTCGCCTGGCGAACCGGAACCGCCGTCCGATGATGCCGGCGCCTCGGGCGATGCCACGACGGCCCTGGCGTAGGCCAGGCCGCTACTCCGCTCGGACCGGCCAGTCGCCCGCTCCGCCGCAGGCTCGGTCGACCCCGACCCGACGGTCGCAGTTCCGGCCTCGCGGCCGAGGGTCACGAACGACTCGTTGCGCAGGGAAGCATCGGAGCCGGAGTCCGACCGCGCTGAAACGTCGGGCGCCTCCAGCGCACCGGCTCCAGCACGGACGGGCGGGCCGGCCAGTTGACGGTTCCCGTCCTCGGACTCCCGCTGGCGGCTTGCCGGCGTTTCCCGCTCGGCGCCCGCCCGCCGCGTCGGCGCGCCACCGTCAACGACCGCCGCGACACCGCTGCCCCTTGTAGCTTCAGGCTTGCTCCGGATTCGGTCGGCGTCACTGACGGCTACGGGTTCGGTATCGACGGTCGGGGCCTGAGTCTCGTCACCCGGAGTCGCAGCAGCCGGCTGCCCCCCAGCGCGGCTCGCCTCCAGCCGCCCGCCAGCCTGCGATTGCGGAGTTGGCTCACCTGACGCGTTTCCCGCAGGCCGCCGCGGCTGCTGCTCGCCACCGGCGGCCGACGCGCCGGCGTGCTGGTCCCTCGCACGAACCTGCGCCTTGGCGCGGCGAATCGTGCGCTCTGATACATCGGCTTCCGCGGCCAGCTCCCTGGTGGTCGACGGCCTGCCGGAAAGACGGCCACTTGACCGCCTTTCCGGCACCCCCGCATCGCAGTCCCGGGGCCGTTCGCGGTCATGGGCAGGCCGCCCGGTCGGCGCCCATTCCCGGCACCTGACCACGCAGTGCGCTCGGTCCCGGGGGGACAGGTTGCGACGTCCGGTGTGCCGGGCGATCACCCAGCCCGCAGGATCGTCTCCGTCGAAGGCCACCGTCGTGACCTCGATGCCGAGCTCGCGTGCCATCGAATACCGGTGCCAGCCGTCGAGCACCTTGCCCTCGTACAGCACGACCGGTTCGAGAGGGTCGTAGCCGCGCGTGTGCATGCTCTCGCGCAGCGCTTCCCGGGCCTGCGGTTCCAGGTCCGGCCAGACCGCCGAGAGGGGATGCCGTTGGTAGGACGGCGGCGATTTCCGCGGCGGGACCGTCATTGCCGCTCCTCAGGGCCGCCGGTCTCACGGGTCATCTGCGGAATGGTTGGAAATGGCAAGTACAAAAGGGACCCCTGTGGCCACGTGAAAAGGGACCCCCCCGGTGACGGGAGCCGTCGCGGGAATCGAAGCCGTCTGCGTACCGGGACGACCCCGCACCCGGCTCGTTCAGTGCGTCAAATGGTTGAGCTCCTCCTTCCTTGAAGAATGGTTTTCCGGCTGTCGGGCAAGATTGCCTGTGACCGTGCGCGGAGCCGGTGTCAAGGCCGCAGCCCCGCGGAGCGGGGGCGTCGCGCAGCGACGCGCCTTGACGCCGGTGAGCACACGGTCACACTGGTCGGCCCGACAGCGCGGGTTGTCGCTATCCGGTGCTCGACGCAGTTGGGCGTTTCTGTCGAGCCGACGCGTGTTCGGCGTCAACTGCTTTCGGCCGGCGCTAGCCGTCACGCCCGAAGCCCCTGGGCAGCTCGACCGCCTCGAGTACCGACAGATCCAGGTCGCAGACCTGCTCGAGCAACTCCGCGGTCGCGGACCCGGCGAGCGATTCCGGCAACGCCTCCCGCCACTCCCGGTACTGTTCCTGCAACTCCAGGAGCGTCTGCACCGCGTCGTTCCACTGCTGTGGCCGCGATCTCCGGTCTGCTGGCCGGCGGTACCGGACCCGGGATTCGCCGGCTTTCCGCCGCTCCCGGTAACGTGCCTGCCGCTCCGCGTTCGTCAGCGCCACAAGACAACTCTACGCCGTTACGTAACGGAGCAGGAAAGCGGTCGGCCGAGCGATCGAGGGACAAGCGTGGTGACAGGCCCACCGCTCGGTTGTCGTCGGCATCGGTCCATACATGCACGTTTGTCCGCGACAGCGGAGCGGCTCCCCGGCGCCGCCCTTCCGGGCAGTCGAACGCGGGCCGGCACGACTCGCCGGCGTCAACGTGTTCCCTCCTTGCCGGACGCCTGCGTCTGGTTCCGCTTTGCGGCCTGTAACCTGTAGCTGTTGCCCGATGTCTGCAGTACCGTCGCGTGGTGGACGATGCGGTCGATGACCGCGGCGGCCGCCGTCGGGTCGAGGAAGACCTCGGACCAGCGGGCGAACGGCAGATTCGTCGTCACCACGAGGCTGCAGCGCTCGTAGCGCTGGCTGATGAAGCCGAACAACAGGTCGGCGCCGGCCTTGTCGAGCGGTACGTAGCCCAGTTCGTCGCAGATGACGACGTCAAAGCGGGCGAGTTGGGCGAGCTTGCGGGCCAGCCGGCCTTCCTGCTGCGCTTCGACGAGCATCGTGACCAGCTCGGCTGCGGTCACGAACCGCACCCGGTAGTCGTGCTGGCAGCAGGCCATCCCCAGGGCGATGGACAAGTGCGTCTTGCCCGTGCCGACGCCGCCGACGAACACGACGTTGGCGGCGTCGGCGACGAAGCGGCAGTCGAAGACCGCCAGCACCGCATCGCGGTCCAACTCCGGCTGCGCCTCGAAGGAGAAGGCGTCGAGCGTCTTCAGCATCGGGAAGCGGGCATCGTGAATGCGGCGTTGGATACGGCGTTCCCGGCGTTCGGTCACCTCCAGATGCACCAACTGGGCCAGGTAGTCGGCCGGCGCCTGCCGCTGACGGGCGGCCTGCTCGGCCAGCGGCCGCCACTGCGCGGCGACCGTCGACAGGCACAGCGTCTTCAGGTCCGTCTCCAGGTGCGGGGGCTCGATAGTCGTAGTCGCCATCAGCAACCCCCTTCCACCAGCGCGTCATAGGCCGACAGCGTCGGGGTGGGCACGGTAATCTGCGCCAGCTCCGGGCGCACCCCCGTCACCGGCGGGCAGACCGGCGGCGGGCCTGCCTGCTGCTGCCGGAGGAGGAGCCGCACCGTCTCCAGGCGCGGCGAATGCCGTTCGAGCGCGGCGGCCACCGCGCGTTCGACGGCCGCGGCCGGGTACGTCTCCATCAACCGCAGCATCCGGACCCATTCCTGATCGGGCTTGCGCGTGTGCCTGACCAGCTCGGCCCGCACTTGCTCCCACACCGGCGCCAGCCGCCAGCCGGCCAGCGCCGTCGCCTCGGTTACCGCCCGGTGTTTGCGTTCCAGCAACGGCAGCACATGGAACGGGTCGAGGACCCTGGCGCCCCGGCTGAACGCCCGGCGATGCTCCGCAACCACCTCGGCGCCGACGGCGATCGCCACCCGGTCGTGATACAGCTTCACCCACACGGGCCGGTAGGCGTGGCGGACCGGCACCGAGTAGGTGACGTGGTCCACCCGCACATGGCCGAACTTGTCGGCCACCCGGGCGACGATGCGGCAGGTGGCGGGAAGATGCTCGGGCAACGCCCGCAGATGCTGCCGCTCCAGCGCCAACGCTTCCTGCACCGGGCGCCCGTCGTCGAGGTGGCGCGTCGGCAGGTCGGCTTCCAGCTCGGTGAGGATCGCCGCGTTCAGCGCGGTCCAGCTCTCCACCGCCAGCCGCGGCCGGAACACCAGATTCCGAACGTATTTGACACCTCCCTCCACGGAACCTTTCTCCCAGCCCTTGGCCGGCGCGCAGAACTCGGCCCGCAACGGATACGCGCCCCGGAACGCGTCGAACGCTTCGGTCTGCACCCGGTCCCGGCCGGCCAGCACGTCCTTGACCGCCAAGGAGGTGTTATCGAGCACCACGCGCTCGACGATGCCTCCCCAATAGCGGAAGGCCGACTCGATGCCGTCGAGCAACGACTCCAGCCGCTCAACCGGATACGCCTTGGCGAAGTACGCGTTCGAGTACGGCAACGTCGCCACCAGGTATTTGACCTTGCACGGCGCCCCCGCGATGTCGGCCCACGATTCGCCGAAATCGACCTCCATCGTCGTGCCGGCAGCCACGCTGCGGTGCACGAAGGCCTCCTTCGACGTGACACGCCCCCGCAGCGCCGCGACGTAGCGGCGCACTGTGCGCGGGGAAACCGCTCCGGCCAACGGCAGCAGCAACCGGCGGATCCGTTTCGCGGTCAACTTCCGGTCCTCCCGCAGCCACTGCTCGATCCGGTCCCGCCACGGGTCCAGGCTGCCGGCCCTCGGCGGAGACACCCGCACCGGCGGCGTCGCCCGGTCTACGGCGCGGCGCACCGTCTTGACGTCCAGTTTCAGACGCCGCGCGATCTCCTTCTTCGGTACCCCTTCCACCAGATGCAGATGGCGGATCTCGGCCCACTGACTCATCCTGATCACCTCCGCGTCCTCCTGGCTGAATCGACGAGACGACCGTGTCTCGTCCCATCGATTCATCGCCGCAGGAACGCCATTCCTTGAGTGCTCAGGGGGTCCCTTTTCAGATGGCCACCGGGTCCCTTTTCATCTTGCCGCTACCAGGAATGGTTCCGAGCGGTGGCTTGCACGTCGCCGTTGACGTGCTCGCCCCGCTTGCGTTCACCATGCGAGCGCGGTCGAGACGCGGCCCACTCGTCCACCTCGCGCAGGGACCACCGCACCCCCCGGAGGCCTACGCGGTACGGCCGCGGGAATTGGCCAATCGCCATCAGGTGGTAGATCATCGAGCGGCTCAGTCCCGCCCGCTTCTCGACCTCGACTCGCGTCAGGAACCGGTCCGGTGTGGTGTCCGCCATGGAGGTTGTGTCGGCGGAGTCGGGGAGCTGCCGACGACGGGGCGGGCGATGGTCTGCGTGTTCCATAACGCGACCATGATAGACGGAATATACCGCACTGACAAGCGCGCGATCATTCCGCGCCCAGAAAACGCTGTTGCCATCCTCTGTGCGGCTGCACGGAACAGGCCAGACGCGCTAGAATGGCCCCCTGCATGGACATCAGGACGCAGCTGCTCAGGGCCGTCGCCAGCAGCTCACTGTCCGAGCGCCGCATCTCGGTCAATGCAACCGGAAGCCCGGACACGCTGCGCGCCATTCGAAACGGCGCCACCCCGCGCGTCGATACGCTCGAGAGACTCTGCGAGGTCCTCGGGTTGCGCCTGGTACTGAGTCCGGGACTCAGCGACCCCGAAGACCGAAACGCCACCGGCCGGCAGCCGCCGGCCCGCTTCACGCAGAAGCGGCAGTTGCCGGTCCACCGCTGGAAAGACCCCGCCGAGCAGGATCCCGGGCCGAAGAAGCCGGACCTTGCCCCGGCCCCCGACAACCTCGACGACAAGCAGGCCTTCTACTTCCAGATGCCGGACAACTCCATGCTCGAGGCGCACATCGAGAAGGACGACCTCTGCCTCATTTCCCCTTGCGCGCCGCTGCGAGTCGACCAGCGCGCGTGGCTGCGGGACAGCACCGGACGCGAGACCATCAGGTGGGTGATGCGGCTGTCGGCCGACGGATACGACCTCGGCGCCTGGAAGCATGCAGCGCTCGGCGAACCGGAGCAGGTCCACGAGCATCGCACCCGAGAGGCTGTCGTCGACCGGGGCGTGGTGCTCGCCGTCTTCCGCACCGAGCCCTCCGTGACCAAGCCGCCGGTCCAGATTCCCGACTGGCGCCCGGATGCGATTTCCGAGCTGTGGCGGGCCGGACTGTTCCGCGATGCGCCGCGGGAAGCGGCGGTTGAGCTGCAGAAGGTGATCACCGGGATCGGCGACATGGAGCGGCGCATCAAGCTGATGCTCGGCAAGGGCGAACTCTCCGATGCCGAAGGGAAACAACTCGTCAGAGTGCTCGAGTTCCGGGTGCACGACGCGCTTCGAAACATACGCTTCCTGATCACGGGAGCGTCTTCCGACGCCGGCTGAGGGCGAGGACCTGCCAGCGGCGGCATATGCGCCGACACGGTCTCGGCCAGGCGCAGATGGGCGGTGCGCTCGCGAGTCTGCTCGACCAAGGCGTTCAACTCGTCGCGTAACGTCTGCTCGCGTTGACGCAGCAACGGCATCCGCTCGCGCAGTTGCTCGAGCGACAGCAGATCCTCCTGGTAGGCGGTGAGGAGCCGTTCCATGCTCTTGCCGACTCGCGCGAGGTCCCGCTCCACTGCCTGCGTACGCTTCTTCGTGGAATCGGCAGCCTGGGCGGCGGCCAGCCGCGATCCAGTTCCTGTTGGATCAAGGCCGACTCCTCAAGCAACCGTATGACCTCGGTCCAGACGACCGATCGTCGCTCGAATCGGAGACGAGATCACGCTCAAGCGGTTCAGGCAGGACGGCAACGGGCAGGTCAAGCTGGAACCGGAAAGCTACGAGGCCGGACACGAAACGATCGAGATCGACCCGGCGCGAGATGACTGGAGCAGTCGTGGGCGTCGTGGTCGGAGCGATCATCCGGAAGGGACCGACCCGACACTGACAGCGAAACGAGATGTGCGAACTGAACGGCGGTGGGTGCAGTGCGCGCGTCTGTGCAGGTGCAGGCGGGCGCGCTACCGTCCCAGCAGGATGACGACGCCGCTCGTGGCGTTCGGTCCCTCTGGGTTGACCAGGTCGTGGTCCGCGCGCACTACAGGTCGACGACCGGGTGCTCAAGGTCGACCACGTACTGCCGCAGGCCGACGGCGGCACCGACGCGCGGGAGAACTTCACCCTGCTGTGCCCGCCGTGCAACCGCGTCAAGCACGACCACTTGACGCTCTCTGGACTCCGCGCCCGCAACCGTCAGGACGGCCACTGGCACGCCGAGAAGGCCCATGCGGTGAAACAGGGCAAACGTCCGTCCAAACGCTATCGACACTGACAGGCCCTGACGACGTACGCCAGTCCGACCCCGCGTCCTGGCCAACTCTCCTCGGCCGTTTCACGCCGATAGCTCCCGCTTGATTCGTCCGACGTAGTCGTTGAACGCTCGTTCCATGTTCACGAGTTCCTCTTGCGTCCGTCGTGCTTCTTCCGATCCCTCTTCCTGCTTCTCCAACGCTTCGCGCAACTGCTTCGCTCGCCGCTGCCTCCTCACCATCCGGGCATCGAACATGCGGACTGTCAGCGAGTACGGCTCAAGCCCCAGCTCCGGCTTCTTGAACTCGATCCTCGCACGCGCTGCCCGGTCCCAGGCTTCTCCCTTGCTCAGCCCGCTCTCCACGGCGGGCGCCAGGAACACGTCCGTCAGGTGAGAGTTGTCCAATTCGTGGATTTCTACGTGTGCGAAGCTCGGAATCGTCCGTGGCGCTCCCGTCGCGTCCCGGAAGTATATGTGCGTATCACCGGCGAGCCGCAATCGCCTCCGAATCCACCGAACATCCTTTGCGCGGATCAAGATCGTCCCGTCTGGCTCGACAACCACGTTGTTCCTTCCGGTTAGCCGTTTGATCCTGCACGCATGGCCAGCGACCACGGTGGCGCGTTGGACACAAGACCTGACTCCACTATCGCACGAATCCGGTGCGTGCGGTCCGGCGACGCCGCTTGGCGCGAGCCTGCGCCGCTAGCGGCACCTGCCCCGTGATGCGCCCTTCGGAGGTTGGCAAGCGGCTCGTCGGTCTCAACGGTCTCGCCCGTAACGTTGCTGAAGCGCCAGTGCCGGACCGGACCGGTCCACGGGTCATTGAGAACCGGAGTGCCAGCTGCAGGAAGCGACGGCATGACTTCAGAGCGATCGCCGGTTACTAGCATTCATCCATGCGCGGGTCCGGCTCCGCCGGGTGGCGAACTTGTCTGATGAAGCGACCCGGCCGACGCGCTGCCGGGACCCGCGGCAGGAGGAACGGCGCCCGCCACATTTGCCTGGCGGAGCGTTCCTGACTGCATCAGGAGGAACGGCGCCCGCCACATTTGCCTGGCGGAGCGTTCCTGACTGCATCGCGCTTCACCGTGGCCGCCCCGCCCCGCGACGGCCTCAAGCCACCACCGACACCACGCCTCGGCCGCTGCCGGGCCGGCGCGCCTCCCCGAGTCGGCGCGCAGGACCACGGACCCGGGAGAGGGAGCGGTATCGGGCGACAATCGAGTAGCGCGGACGGAGACCGGACACGGCCAGGGCGGGCGGTCAAGGCAACGCCTCTGCATTCTGCCCCCGCCGCCGCGCCTCTGGTCTCCGACCCTCCCGCGTCCGCAACGCCACTGGGCCTGCCGGCCCGTTCCAACCGGCCCCGCTCCGGGGCCACTCCCTTTCTCCAGGAGGACGACCTGATGCCTCTCGCCGACCTGCTCCGCCCCGAACAGCGCCAGTGGCTGCGCCGCCTGCGCCGCCGCATCGCCAACCGCGAGGTCATGCGCCGCCACCGGGCCGCCAACCGCGACAAGAGGCTGTGCGCCGGCGTCGATCTGCCGCTCGACGCCGGGACCTGCGGTCGCCTCGTCTGGCCCGCGCACGAGCGCTGCTACGCCTGCCACGTGCGGCGCCAGTGGCTTCTCAACCACGCGCTCAACCCCGCCGAGACCGCCGCGGTCGGGCTGCTCGAGCGCGTCGAGGACGCAGCCGACGACGCCCCGGCCGAGGACGCCGCCCGGAGCACGCCGCTGCTCGACGACCTGTCCCCACTCTCCGATCCCTGCCTGCGCTGGTAGCGCCGAAACGCAACCGCCGAGGCGGACAACGCCGTCGGATGCTCGTTGTCCCGAGGACCAGGCGTCCGGTCCGTCCCCCTGACGGCCATCGGGCAATCCCCCGCACAACCTCGGACGATCCCGCGACCGGACCCGCCAACACGAAACCCGCCACCGCGGGTAGGATGCGACCGGAAGCCCGCAGTTCGCGTCACTGCTGCGGTCAGTTCCCCTCGGCCTTTTCCGCCCGTCGTGCAGCCCAGTACTTCCGCATCCGCTCGGCCACGGCCCTGCGCTGCTCCTCGGTCATCGTGCGCTTGCGCCTCCCGACCGCCTTGACCGCCTTCCTGCTGCCGCGCCGCGCGGTCGGCACGGCAGTTCCTTCAATCGCCTCGATGGCGCGCTGGATGGCGACGAGCTGGCTCTTGAGCGAGCGCTCCTCGTTGCGCAGGGTATCCAGGATTCCGCTGCTCGACATCGTGATGCTCCCTCCCAGGGCGACCCGCCGCCGACGACTGCAACATCTACGTGCGGTTCCGGCGGGCGGGCAAGCGGGTCATGGCGGGCGTCACACGGTTCCTCGCCCGGCGGCTGAAGCTGACGGTGAACGCAGCCTGCCGGCACAGCCGCCGCGCCTCCCCGAGTCGGCGGGGGGACGGACCACGGGGGGAGCGGGCGGGCGGACGACAATGGAACAGCAACGCGCGTAGCGGCACAGGGCAACGGCGCCGGCGGACAAGGCCACGCCGGGCTTTGCACCCTTTCTTCACGCCTTCCGCTTACGCGCCCGCGTCCACGCCGTCTGCGGCCGGCCGCCACCAGACGGCACGCCCCCGGGCCGTCGGCCCGCTCGACCCGGCCCTGTCGGGCCATTCCCCTTCCCCGGAGGAGAAAACCCATGCCCCTCATCGAGCTGCTGCGTCCCGGACAGCGCGCTTGGCTGCGCAAGCTCCGCCGCCGGGTCGCCAACCGCGAGCTGATGCGCCGCATCCGCGCCGACATCGACCGCAAGCTCTTGTGTCCCGGCGTCGACCTGCCGATCGAGGCGGGCACGTGCGGCCGCCTCATCCCGCGCGAGAGCAGCCGCTGCAGCCGCCGCCTCAACCGCCGGCGGTGGCTGCTCAACTACGCCTTCAACAACGCCGAGGCCGCCATCACGGCGCTGCTCGAGAGCGCCGCGCTGGAAGACGACGCACCCGAGACGGCAAGCGCGTCCGCCGACACGCAGAACCCCGTCCCGCTGCTCGACGAGCTGTCCGCTCTCGGTGGTCCCTGCCTGCGCTGGCAGCTGCTGGCGGCGCCATGGGCGCCCGCCCCGCTGCGCCTCGGCTCGAACCCCCGAACCGCTACGGCCGCACTGTTGCGCCGATGCCCGGTGAACCGTCCCGGTCCGGTAGCGGAAAGAGCGGGACGACCGTGGAAAGAGCGGGACGGCTGGGGAAACAGGACAACGATCGTGGAAAGGAAGTGCACAGCATGCGTGTAAAGCTGCTGCGGGGAGACGACGAGGCCACCGTGCTGCTCGTCCATCCCGCGACGCTGGAAGAATACGCCCGGGCGCTCGACACGCTCGGCCGCGCGGAGCGCGGCCCGGCGAACGGCTGCGGCGTGGTCACCACTGCCGAGCAGCGCGCCCGGTGGGAGCTGCCCGACCTGGCCGCGTCCGGCCGGGCGCGGGTCGTGGACTCGGCGCAGGCGTTCGCTCTGCTGGCCGGCCCGGCCGCGCCCGAGACGGCGTGGGAGCCATCTGCCGGCCCCGCCGCCGGGGCCGCGCCGCCGCCGCGGGGCGGCGGCGGGTCCGGCGGCCCGGCCCTGGCGGCTGTCCGCGCACTCGCCGCCTCTGATATGCAAGTCGACCAAGCGCTGGCCACCCTCGACGACGCCGGCCTGCCCGCCGCTGTCCGCCAGACGCTGCGGCGGCAGGTCCGCGAGGCTCTCGACTTCCGGTCCGACGCGGTCAGCGAGGCGCTGGGCCGGGCCGAGCAGGCGCTCGCCCTGCCGTGGCGGACATCCGAGCCGCAAGGCTTCGACCCGCAGCGGCTGCAGCGGGCGCTGGACCGCTCCCACGGCGCGCTCGCGCAGGTCAAGACGCGCATCCGCGGCGTGCTGGCCGCGTGCCCGCAGACCCGCGCCCTGCTCACCGTCGAACGACCCCGCCGCGGCCCGACGGACGCGGTCGGCGCGGTGCCGGCCCTGGCCGTGCGACCGGGACCGCCCGAGGCGCCGGGGTCGGTCCTCTGCCTGGCCGGGCCGAAGGGGACCGGGAAGTCGTCGCTGGCCGAGGCCGTTGCCCGCGCCCTCGGCCGCACCCACGTGCGCGCCACCCTGGAGGGCGCGAACGCCGAGCGCTTCGTCCGCGGGTCGGAGGGCGGCGCCGCGGGGCGCATCGTCGAGGGCCTGTGCGAGGCCGGCGTCAACAACCCGGTGTTCATCCTCGAGGCCGTCGACCGCGTCGAACCCGATGCCGCCGGGGCGCTGCTCTACCTGCTCGACCCCGCGCGCCGGACCGCCTTCCGCGACGCGTACCTCGATGTCGCGTTCGATCTGTCGGCGGTCCTGTGGATCGTCACGGCGACCGATCCGGGCGCGGTCCCCGAGCCGGTGCGCGAGCACCTCGCCGTGGTCGAGCTGCCGGCGTGCACCGAGGAGGAAAAGCTGGCGATCGCGCAACAGCACCTGCTGACCCGCCCTTTCGACGCGCCCGCGCCCGCCGCCGAGGCGTGGCTGCCGCCGGGATTGCCGGCCCCGCCGGGGGGTATCGAGCCGGCCGCCGCGCCCAACGGTCCGGCCGTCGTCGCCGAGCGGGAGGTCGCGTCGGCGCGGGAGCTGGAGGCGGTCGCGGCGCAACCGCCGCCACCCGAGGTCGTCGAGGCGTGGCGCACCGCGGCGTGCGACGGCGAGGTCCGCTTCGAGACCGAGGCCATCCGCCGCCTGATCCGCGACTACACGTGCGAGGCGGGCGTGGCCGAACTGAACCGGAAGCTGGCGGCGGTCGGCCGCCACGTGGTGTCGCGCCGGCCGCCGGGGGGTCGCGGACCGGAGGTGATCACGGAGGCCACCGTGCGGGAGGTGCTCGGCGACGGCGACGGCAACGCGCTGCCCCCGGCCGTGCGAACCGCCATCGAGAGTGAACGGCGGCGCCTCGCGAAGTCATCCGATGGCGACGCCGCGGCGTCGAACGCCTGGATTGACTGGCTCGAGCAGCTGCCGTGGAACCGGCGTAGCGACGCGCCGACGGACCTGGCGCAGGCCCGTGCCGCGCTCGATGCCGGGCACGCCGGCCTCGAGCCGGCCAAGACGCGCATCGTCGAGCACCTGGCCGTACGCCGCCGCAACCCGCGCGGCCCCGGCGCGGTGATCTGTTTCGGCGGGCCGCCCGGGGTCGGAAAGACCTCGCTGGCCCAGTGCGTCGCCACCGCCCTCGGGCGCGGGTTCGCCAAGCTGTCCTGCGGCGGGTTGCGCGACGAGACGGACCTGCGCGGCCACAACCGCACCTGGAAGGGGGCGCAGCCCGGCTCCATCCTGCGCGAACTGCGCCGGGTGGGACGCAAGGACCCCGTCTTCGTGCTCGACGAGCTCGACAAGCTCGGCCCGGACCCGGCCGCCGTCCTGCTCGAGGTGCTCGACCCGGCCCAGCACCACCGCTTCCGCGACGCCTTCGTCGAGCTGCCGTTCGACCTGTCCGAGGTCCTCTTCATCACCACCGCCAACGACCCGGACCGCATCCTGCCGGCGCTGCGCGACCGGCTCGAGGTCATCGACCTGCCCGGCTACGCCGAGGCCGAGAAGCTCGCCATCGCCCGGACGCACCTGATCGACGCGCAGAAACGGGCCGCCGGCCTCGAGGCCGTGCCGCTGCGGTTCACCGACGGCGCCTGCCGGCGCATCATCCGCGACTACACCAGCGAGCAGGGGGTGCGCCAGTTCGCCCGCTGCCTGCAGGCGATCTGCCGCAAGGTGGCGCTGGGGCTCGAGACCGGTGACGCGGCGCTGGTTCGCGACCGCATCACCGCGGCGCAGGTGCGTACGCTCCTCGGCGAGCCGGACGCCGCCGGCACCGACGGGCTCGGCCGCATCCGCCAGCGGCTCGACGCTCCGGCGCTGCCGCGGCCCGTGCGCGTGCGGGGGCGGCGGGTCCTCGCGCAGCTGTCCGCATGCGCGCCCACCGACCCCGAGCGTCACCGGGCGCGCGAGTATCTCGACCGCCTCCTGAGCGTGCCATGGACGGCCCGCGCCGAGGCGCCGCTCGACCTGGAGCGCGCGCACGCGGTCCTCGACGCCGGGCACGCCGGCCACGAGGCGGTCAAGCAGCGCCTGCTCGACCAGCTCGCCGTGCGCGTCTCGAACCCCGGCGCCGGGTTCCTCGCGCTCTGCCTGAGCGGCCCGCCCGGGGTGGGCAAGTCGGCGCTGGCGCGGCTCGTAGCCGCCGCCCTCGGCCGCCCCTGCGCCTGGCTGTCCTGCGCCGGGCTGGGCTCGGCCGCGGTGCACGGCGTCCGCGCCGCCGCGCCCGGACGCATCGTCGAGGAGTTGCGGCGCGCCGGCGTCCGCAACCCGGTGTTCGTCCTCGACGAGGTCGACCGGCTCGACGAAGCCGGCGGCGCCGCCGCGGCGCTGCTCGACGCGCTCGACCCGCACCCCGCCGCCCCCTTCCGCGACCGCTATCTCGACTTCCCGCTCGACCTGTCCGAGGCGCTCTTCATGGCGACGGCGACCAGCCCCGCCGCCGTGCCGGCGTTGCTGCGCGAACGCTTGCGCGTAGTCGAGCTGCCCGGATACACCGATGCGGAGAAGCGGGTCATCGCGACCCGGCGCCTGTTGCCGCTGCAACTGGCGCGCCACGGGCTGACGGCCGGGCAGGTCCACGTCACCGGCGAGGCGATCGGGGCCCTCATCGGCGGCTACACCCGCGAGGCCGGCGTGTGGCACCTGGCCGCGGCGCTCGGCGAGTTGTGCGCCAGGCTGGCGCGCCGGCGCGCCGTCAACGGCGGCGCCCCGGTCGAGGTCACGCCGCAGACCCTCGTCGAGCTGCTCGGCGCGCCGGCCGGGCCGGACGTCGAGGCCGCCGGTCTTCGCGCCGGGCGGCCGGGCGTCGCCGCCGGGCTGTGTTGCACGGCGAGCGGCGGCGGCGCGGTGCTCGTCGTTGAAGCCAGCTGCCTGCCCGGCTCCGGGGCGCTGACTCTGACCGGGCGCCAGGGCGAGGTCATGCAGGAGTCGGCGCGCACCGCGCTGGCGTGGCTGCGCGCCAACGCCGCGCGCTACGGCCTCGACCCGCACTTCCATCGCCACACCGATGTCCATCTGCACGTGCAGTCGGCCGAGGTCCCCAAGGAGGGCGCCTCGGCCGGCGTGACGATGGCGGCCGCGCTGGTGTCCGCCGCCACCCGGCGCCGGGTCCGTGCCGGCGTGGCGATGAGCGGCGAGATCACCCTCGCCGGACAAGTGCTCGGTGTCGGCGGCATCGCCGCGAAGGTGCTGGCCGCGCACCGTGGCGGGCTGGCCCGCATCCTGCTGCCGCAACCCAACCGCAAACAGGTCGACGAGGAGCTGGGCGACGAGCTGCGGCGCGCCGTCGAGATCGACTACGTGACGCGGGTCGACGAACTCCTCAAGCTGGCGCTGCGCGCACCGGCCGGACCCCGGGACCTCGCTGCGCCGCCGCGCGCACCGGTTTCGGCGGCCGAACGCCCGCCGGGCCGGGAGGCGTGAGCGTAGCGACACCGGCCCACGCCATCGGCGCCCACGTCGGCCAGGACGTCCCCCTGCTCGACGACCTGGCCGCACTCGGCGGTCCCTGCCTGCGCTGGTAGCGCCGAAGTACCGAACCGCCAGTGGCGGCCCGGCGCCCGCCAGGCGAACCAACGCCGAACCGCCCAAGGTGCTGGAGGCCGACACCCGGCGTGCCCCCCGGCAACGACCGACACCGTGTCGCGAACACTATCGTTCGCCAGCACGTCGATCCAGACCGACCGGTTGCCGCGAGTCCACCCGTTATCTGTTATCGGCCGCTGCTCACGTGCTGTCGCGCTGCCACGCGGGTCGCCGCCCGCGCACACCACCGCGATGCCGGCGACCGGCTCGGCGGCTCCGGCGCCGACACCGCGATGAGCCGCAGCTCCGCGGACGGACCGTCGCCGAACATGCTCGGCGCGCACCGAACCGCCGCCCACGCCGGTCGCCGGCCCTTGGCCCGCGGCGCTGACCCGGACCGGCAGACAGGACCAGGGTCATGCAGGAGTCGGCGCGCACACCGCTGTCGTGGGCGCGCGCCGACGCCTACGCCGAACGGTTCGACCTCAACCAGTAGAGGCTCCCGGCGGGTCCGGGCGGCGACCCCCAAGCCGTGGCGTTCGACTGCGAAGAGTCACGCCCGCAACGAGACCGCGGCCGGTCGCCGGTGGCCGGACGGGGCTGATCGGACCGGTCCAGCACTTACTGACCCGCGGGTCGGTAATTCACAAGGGGCCGCAAGGAACACTCGCCAACGACAGTCAGGCCAGCACTTGCTGACCCACGCGGGTCGGTAATTCGCAAGGGGGGAAGGCCATCCAGTGACACAACGCGCCGGACCGACCGAGCGAGCGGCCGGAACCGGGCGCATCCTCCCACTCGAACGCCGGATTCCCGTCCTGGCGTACAACGACTCGGCAACGCCGTCGAGCAGATGCCCGGCGATCTCGCGCATTGCCGGGGACAGGTCCGACCCGCGCTCCCGCAATTGTGCCAACCGCTCCTGGACAATCTGGTCGTCGTAGGTGATCTGGACGTCCATCGCGCCGCCCGCTTCAGACGGTGCCCGGGTCCACCTTCCCGATCAGCCGCGCGGCGTGGCCTGACGTAGTGAACTTGTCAGGGTCTCCAAAGTCCCGGCCCTCAACCTCGGCGCGAGCCGCCGCCGAACTGTTCGCCGCGCCAGTGTCGTCGCCGTCATCGCCGTCGATCGGCGTGGCCGGGTGTCGGGATCCATTTCCCGCCACTTGGTGATCGTGCGCCGGCTGCCGTTGAAGTCCACTTCGATGCTCCCCTCGTACTTCATCTTTGCGCCGTCCCGCATAAGGAGCTCCAGCTCGGCGCGGTGACGTCCATAATACGACCCAACCACGCTTCCTGCCGGGGGACGATCTCCATGACCGTCCCGCCTTGGAGCTCGTAGCCGTGCGTCGAAATCGACGACGAATTGAACCCGTCGAACTGAACGACGTGGCCGACCCTCAGGCCCTCCCTGTCCCAGGGCGTTCCGGTTCCGATCGGGCGGTAGACCACCGGCGGCGGGGGAGGCGGGCTCTCGATGGCCGAGCTCAGCAGGTCACGAGCCCTGCGCGCCGGCATCAGGACCGTCTCGGTGCCAACGCCCGGAACGTTTCTGAGGAACGACACATCGTAGTCCAGGTCGACGGGGTCGTCGCGCAGCACGCGGTTCAACGACTGGTAGAGCCCGCGGGAGTAAGCGTTGATCACGTCGCGCTGCTCGTCAGACAGTGACTCGCGCCATCCCCTGGTGCGCTCGTCGAGTTCGTCGGCCATTGCGCGCGCGTTCACACCGCGCGGTCTGGCGTCGCCGCGTGTGTCGTCGTCGGCGAGCTGACCGCCGTCGAAGCCGGGTCGCCTGCTCCCAGCCGATCGGCCTCGACCAGTAGAGGTGCCCTTCGGGTCCGGACGGTGACGCCCAAGCCGTGGCGTATGACTGCGAAGAGTCACGCCCGGAACGAGACTGCGGCCGGCCGCCGGTCGTCCCGGACGGGGCTGCTCGGACCGGTCCAGCACTTACTGACCCGCGGGTCGGTAAGTCACAAGCGGTCGCGAGGAACCCTCGCCAACGACAGCCAGCCGGCACTTGCTGACCCGCGGGTCAGTAATTCGCAAGCGAAGACCATCCAGTGACACAACGCGCCGGACCGACCGAGGGAACGACCGGAACCGGGCGTGCCCTCCCGCTCGAACTCCAGATGATTCCCGTCCTGGCGTACCACCGGCCGTACGCCGGCATCGGCGTGCCGGGATTCGGCGTGACAGACGAGGCCCACGGCCCTGACTGCTGCGCGCAATCCCGCGTTCGTGTCGGGCCGGCCCCGGGGAGGTAACGTCCAACGTGCCTGGGGTCCCGGGCAGCGCCGCCCGGGCCGTGGCGTGTCCCACCGGCAGACGGAGGCGCGCCCCGGCCCGGCGCCAGCCGCTCGGCCCTCACGCCGGGTGCTCCCGGACGGGGCTGAACGCATCGGTCCCCAACAATTACTGACCCGCGGGTCAGTAATTCTGCAATCCGCCGGACACGTCCGGCTGACCAACGCGCCGGCCGGGCGCAACGGCGCGTCTTCGGGTGACCGCCGCAGGCGCCGCGGGCTGCGAAGGGTGACCGCTGCAGCGTGGCCGAGCCAGTCGAGATGTCGGCAAGGCAGCAGCGCGAGCCGTCGCGGAACGACCACAGCAGGAAACCGGAGGCACTCGGCATGGTCATCGACGACGGCCTCGTCGATCGCCTCGCGCACATGCGTGCCCGTATCGACCGTGACCGCGTCGACACGCAGCGCGCGGCCGGTCCCTCAGTGACCTTGCACCGAGCAGAACGCAAGGCCCACAGCAACCGCTGGCCACACAGCCGGAGGCTGCCCGGCATGATCCGGACGGCCACCAGCCGCATCGAAGGGATCGCGATCCTGCCGCATCACGACCTGGTGACCGCCGAGGCCATCGTCGACGCCAACGTCCTTGAGGAGCGGCATCGAGCACCGCGCCGGTCAGCGCGGCGGCTGCACCGAGCAGGACGACATCCTCCGCACACAGCCGTCCGAGGTCGCCCGCACTGAACTGAACGCCTCTCGGGAGCGAGGCGGCACGCAACCGGATACCGCCTCAAGGGGCGCACCTAGCGCTGCCCGTGCCCCACAACTTTTCGCTGGACTTCATGAAGCCACTTCGCTACTGTAGCCAGCGTGGAGGTGCAGAATCAGGTCGGGCGCAGCCTGCGGGGCGACCTCGCCCGACTGCGCGACGTGCTGAACGGGGCGGTCTCGCAAGGCGTTGACAGTCTCGGGCAGGTCGCCGACCACGTCTGTGAAGCGTTCGATTTCCGTGATGGGCGCGGCCGGTTGCAGCGCGCGAGTTGCTGCGCGGCGTTGACCGACCTGGAGGCGGCCGGCCATGTCTTGCTGCCTCGATGTCGGCGCTCTGGGGGCGGTGCGCGCCGTGCGCCGCGCGTGCTGGCGCACCCGGTGGCGCCGGCCGTGGACGTGCCCGACACGGTCGGCGCGCTGTGGGACCTGAGGCTGGTGCTGGTGGAGACCGACGCACAGCGCCGGGTCTGGAACACGCTGATGGCGCACGAGCATCCACGCGGCGCCGGTCCGTTTGTGGGCCCGCAACTGCGGTATCTGGTGGACTCGGCGCATGGCTGGCTGGGCGGGGTCGGGTTCGCGTCGTGTGCGCTGCGCTTGCAGGCCCGCGACGCCTGGATCGGCTGGGACGATGTGGGCCGGCGCACCCACCTGCACCGGGTGCTGGGACTGTGCCGGTTGCTGGTGCGCCCCGGCATCGGGTGCCGCAACCTGGCCTCTCACCTGTTGGGCCGGGCCGCCCGCGCGGTCGGCGACGACTGCGAGCGTCTGCACGGCTATCGCCCCTGGCTGCTGGAGACGTTCGTCGACGAAACCGAACAGACCGGGGCGAGCGTGCGCGCGGCCAACTGGGTTCGGGTGGGTGAGACCTGCGGGCGTGGGCGCGGGGACCGCACGCACGCGGCGGCCGAAACGCGCAAGGCAGTGTATATGTACGCCTTGGAGCCTGGGTGGCGGGCGCGCCTCGCGGCGCCCGCACCGGGCATCGCGCCGCTGGCGGCTGGCGACGGTCTCGACGCCGCGGTCTGGGCGGGTCACGAGTTCGGCGGGGCGCGGCTGGGCGACGCGCGGCTGAGCGCGCGGCTGGTGCAGAGCGCGCAGCACATGGCAGAGTCTCCGATGCGCGCCATCACCGGCGCCGCCCACGGCGCGCGCGCCCTGGTCAAAGGCCACTACCGGCTGATCGACCAGCCCGCCGACAGCGCGGTGACGGTCGGCAACATCCTCGCGCCGCATCGCGAGCGGACGCTGCGCCGGATGCAGGTGCACGACACGGTGCTGTGCATCCAGGATGGCACCCGGCTGAACTTCACCCGGCGCGGCCAGACGCAGGGACTGGGGGCCATCGGCTCGAACCAGACCGGGGCGGTGGCGCGCGGCCTGGAGTTGCACACGACCTTGGCCGTCAATCCCGACGGGGTGGCGTTGGGCGTGCTGCGGGCCGCCTTCGACGCGCCCGCGCCCCCGAACCCCGAGGCGGAAGGCAAGCCGAGCGCGAAGCCGCGCGAGGAGCGCAAGTCGTTCCGTTGGGTCGAGGGGTTGCGCGACTGCACGCAGGCGGCCGAGCAATTGTCCGAAACCCGCGTGGTGTGCGTGATGGACCGCGAGGCCGACTTCCTCGACCTGTTCCTTGAACACCGCGACAACGCCCCGCAGGTCGATTTGCTGGTCCGCGCGAAGGCCGACCGCGTCTTGGGCAAGGAGAAGACGTCCGACGGGCAGACGGTCTCACGACGTCTGTTCGAGACGGTGCGCAACGCGCCGGCCCGAGGCGTCGCAAAGGTCGAGGTGCAGCGGCTGAGCGCGCGCGTGAAGGCCAGCAAACAGGCCCGCAAGGACCGCCGCGAGGCGCGTGTCGCCGACGTGACGCTGCGCTACCAGCAGGTGGCCCTGCCCTGCCCCGGCGCCGCGCCGGTCGAACTGTGGGTCGTCCACGTGCGCGAGGAACAGCCGCCGCCTGCGGCCGCACCGCTGGAGTGGTTCCTGCTGACCACGTTGCGGGTGACCAGCGCCGACGACGCCACGCGCATCCTGCAATGGTACGCCCGGCGCTGGCGCATCGAAGAATACTTCCGGGTGCTCAAGTCCGGCTGCAAGGTCGAGGAGTTGCAACACCACTCGGCTGAGCGGCTCGAACGTGCCATGGCCATCAAGATGGTCATCGGGTGGCGCATCCAGTTGATGGTCCAACTCGGGCGCGAAGTGCCCGACCTGCCCGGCGACCTGCTGTTCTCCGATGGCGAGTTGCGCGTGCTCGCCACCTTCGCCCGCTCACGCAAGCTGCCGCCGCCGACGCGCCTCGGCGACGCTGTCGGTCTGGTCGGGCGCCTCGGCGGGTGGCTCGGACGCCAACGCGACCCGCCCGGCGCCCAGTTGCTGTGGCACGGCTACACGCAATTGGTTGCCATGGCCTTCGCCTTCGAACTGCGGGACGAATTCGGATGACCTCACAGCATTACAAAGTCCAGCCCACGAGATCCGGGGCACGGGCAGACCTAGCGGCGTGCCGTCAACGCCGGCGAGCCGCGCACACGGCAGCGCGCATCCATCGAAATCCGGGCCGACGCCCCGTCCGCACGCACCGAGAGCAACAGCCCCGGGCCACCAGGCAGCCCGCTACTCGGGCGACCGCACCGAGCAGCACGCCGATCAGAGACCGCCCGGCATCCCACCGAGACGGCCATCTCCGGACAGGCGCCGAGTGTGGCGCGCCCGTGAACCTGCGAGTACCCGCCGAGTGCAACGGCCCCGGGAACCGACCAGGTACGCACCGAGTGAAGCGGCCAGGAAGACGCGCCGCCACGCAGCGAGCGACGGCCGCCCAGGCATGCAACCCTGACGGGAGGGCAACGCACCGGAGACCGTGTCGTTTCCACGAGCCAGCACTCACGGCTGCCGGCTGCCCCGGAAGGGAATCCGGAACAGGCGAAAAACGTTCCGCCGGCCGGGAACCAGACGCGCCTCTACTGCGTCTAATAGCTTGGCGGCACAGAGAAGTACGCCTCTCGGTACCGGCAACCCGATCCGGCCGGATCCGACAACCTCCCACCGCCTTCCTCAACCGCGTCGAACCGGAGCACTGACCCACCGATCGGCACGCCGGCCATCCGAGCGAGGGCCACGCCGCGGACCGGCCGCATCCGGATTCTGGTACTCCCCGCGCGGAACCAGCCCCGCGCGGCGCCGCTGACGCACCTGCTCGACGAACAGCGGGAAGCCGAGCGCAACGCACTCGCGAAGAATCCACGAGCGGGCCATGTTGAACTCGGCCACCGCCAGGTCGAGCTGCTCGAGCTGACGCGTCGAGACCCGCAGCTTGAGTGTCCGATCCAACGCTTCGGCGTCCGGTTCCCAGACGGGAGTCAACGGCATCGAACCACCTCCTCTCCGCATGCGCCGGGAGCACCCCCCAGATGGACAGGGTCCTCCCCGCGCACGGATACGCCAGCCTCTACTCCGGCGGCTGCGACGGGTCCGCAACCGCTTCGACCTGCGGCTTGCCGAACACCCGGGCGAGCGCGTGGGCCACGACGTCGTCGATGTCATCGGGCGCCACGCCGAGCACCTGGGCGTGCAGGCGAAGAGCCGCATCGAGGTCCCCCTCGGGCATCTCCGGCTGCGCCGCACGCGCAGCGCGCCCGTAGTCCAGCAACACGGAAACCGCCCGGTCCGGATCCAGCGCCTTGCGCGGACGGCCCCGCCCCGGACGCTTCCGCGTCCCCCGGACGCGCCACAGCCGCGAAGCGCCGGCGCCGGCCGCCTTCACCAGCCGCATGTCCCGGAGCCGTTCCAGCGCCTCCACGGCGGCCGGCATGCCCTCGGCAACCGCCAGGCGCACGACCTCGGAACGATTGGAACCATAGCGGTCAGCCAAAGAGTCGCAGGCCTTGACGGCCGCCGACGGCAGGAACACGACCACGCGCTTCATCTGCATGAGAACCTCCAGCCGGACCACGGCCAGGACCGGCCCGAACGCGCAAAAACAGTGCACGGTGCGCCGAAAACAGTGCACTGATCGCGAAAAATCCGAGCCCCGCCGAAGACCCCGAAAACCGAACTGGGGTCAAGATCGCGTTCGTTGGTGGGCCCGGTATCCGCAGTGCAAGCGCCGAATCCGGCCCGCGCAGGACGCACGAGTAGTGCACGGTGAACCACGGCCTCGGTTCGGCGCCGAAAGCCCCTCGGAGAACCACGGACATCCACCCGTGAGCCTAGAGGACCAAGGGCCGAGCGCAGCCACCGCAGACGCGCTAAACACCTGAAACGAAGCAGGTTGCAAGCAGGTTCCTACAGACGGACAACGCTCCGGGGACCAATCCGATCAGCAGCTCCCGAGAGTCCGAGAAACGCACGCAAAAACGTTGTCATGTTGTCTGCAAGAAGGACGCTTCATGGCACTGTTTCGCCGGCGCCCGGAGATCGGAGATCAGAGGGGTGAGCGACCCCGGTTCCGGGGTCGCTCACCCAGTATTTTTCCCTGCGGGAAGGCCGTTTCGGCGATCACGCTGTCACGGTGCAATGCAATGGCCCTGATCGGCCGAAAAGCATGGCCATCGTGCCTTTCGATGCCATGACCCCAGTTCAGGCCGTTCGATGGCCCCAGTTGAGAGAAACACGCGGAAGAGAGCCTCGCGGACGGAGCGATCCACTTGAGCGGACCGCGATCTCCAGCGAGTGCGGCCGGGGTGTCACGCCAGCGTCTTGTCGAGCTGGACCGGGAACACCGAATGACGGACGGGGTAAGGCGCAGCGTGCCGGGCGCTGTGCTGCAACTGGCGGCGTCGGCTCGCGACCTGGACGGCATGGGAGCATCGCCCCCGGCTTTCGCCGACGATCGCGAACTCCGTCGGGTAGCCCCAGACCGTCGTTGCCGCCGTCCCGGACATACCGCCGCGAGACTTGCGCCTCACGGCCGCCGCGCGCTTGACTGATCCTCCACCGTCAGGCGCACGATCTTGTCCGTCGCTCATTCCTGCGCCGGCCGGGCGCCTACCGGCAGGCTTGGCCGGTCCGGTTGAAGCAGTTGTTGAAGAGCGCATGTCGTGCCTGCCACTCCGCGTCTGCTGTAGTCATTACCTTTTACCTCGTCTGCGCGGCTCAGTACCCAAGCGGTGGCGACCGACCCGGACCCGACGCGCTCTGATCGGGCCGCCGCGAGCCGGGTCGTTGCCCGCGCCGGTCCGGACATCTACGCTTCGGCTCTATCGTCGTCGCGCATCTTCGCCAGCGCTTCGGCCAGCCGGCGGTGTTCCTGCTCGTACAGCCGCGCACCGAGTCCGGCTGGTCTGGCTGCCGCGAGTCTGTCGACCTCGAGCAGCCACGCGAGGTCCGCGTTGTCACCGTCCAGCGCTGCCGCTTCCTCCCACTCGGCCTGCTTGCGCAGGATCCGCCTGACGTCTGCCGCCGTACCGGCCTGTTCGTACGCTTCCCGCGCTTCGGCGGTGTGTCCTCTTTCTTCTTCCAGCCGCGCGACCAGCAGCAGCTCCCACCCGCTGGCGTGCAGCAGGTTCTCGACCTGGCCGAGCAGGATGTTCCGGCTGGTCTCGTTCGTGTCGGCCGCTGCCGCGTCGAGCAGCGTGCCGATCGCTGTTTCGCACAGCTCGTACGCCTTGTCCGCGGCCTCTCCGTGGTATCCGGTTAGCTTCAGCCAGCCCTCGACGTCGTCGGGGAAGTAGTGGCGGGCACTCGACAGGTCGCTTGCCCCATCGAGCAGGCCGCTTCGCAGCGTCTGCTGCATCCGCGCCACGGCTAGGTCCGGCCAGTAGCGGCGCCGCGGCAGACTTCAATGCCTGCAGCGCTTCGAGCAGCTTCAGCCTCGGCCGGTCGTCGGGCGATTCCGTCAGCAGGAACTCGACCACGCCGTGCTCTATCGACCGGATGATCTTCTGGCCCGCCCAGTCGTGGGCGTCGCTTCCCTCGTCCGGGACTTCCTCCTGGACCAGCAGCGCGTCGCGGCGACCAGATCCGGTCCGGGCCGTTGGGTCACTGGGTCGACGACTTCGTCGACGTGGCTCGTCGAGCAGCTCGCCGCCCTGGAGGGAACCGCGATGATCACTGCCGCGGCCCCCTGACACTGGGAACCCGAGAGACCATGCGTACTATGTCAAGCTCGCGGTAGCGCCAATGCCCGCCACGCCAAGGGCAACCGCGCTCGCCTGACGGTCACTTGTCATAACGCGACGCTGGTCATACTGACTGCAGAGCATTTTTCGGTTGGCGGCGCGGCGGTGACCGTCCGGCAGAGGCAAGACCTGTCACCGCGCCGGTGAGCGAAAAATGGATTGGACTGAACCGCCACCCTGACGGTGGGTTCTATGGGCGCTGCAGTGTGGACAGACGGAACTTGCGGCGGTCTGAGGGGGACAGTGCGTCGAGGTTTCCGGCCGCCGACGGTCGGTGCGCCTGGCCGCGAGCCGTACCGTTGCCTGGCGTCGACGCTGGCTTCGCTGCTGGGAAACGAGTAGCGCAGGCACGCGGCTTGTGCCTGATCGCCCGGACCGCAACCAGTGGTGTACACTGGCTGTGGGTACGCAACTGCGGTGCGGGCACAGGACGACATGCCGATGAAAGATCCTTCGGATCTCGGTTACGACGAGCCAATCGGTTGGCCGGAGGAGATACGGGCGGCGTTCCGGCACGGCGCCACCGTGAGCCCGGAACAGATGGAACGGAGACGCCAATGCCGCCGCCATCACACCGTGCCGATTTACCTCCAACGCCTGTTCACAGAAGCAGAACAGCTACACGCGATCAATCAAGAGACCAAGCAGGCGTTCCAGACCGCACCGCACAATCTGTTCTGCGAGAAGGGTGCGAACACTGTTGTCGACGAAGACGGAAAGCTGAGGTCGGACGTCGAAGGCGTTTTCGCGTACATCGACTCGAGGGTGTCGACGACCGTGAAGCGGATCGTTGAGGTGATGCGTCTCAGACGCATCCAGTTGACCAAGGCACAGAGAACGCCGGACGAGATCGATCTGACGCTCGACGAAGCCAACCAGTGGGAGCTGGATGCAGTGGCGCTCTGGTGCAGTCAGAGGAAGCGAAACCCGCACAACCCTGACCTCGAAGAGTTGGCCAGCGCATCGAAGACGGTGAAGGCGAAGATGCTGTTCAATCTGTGGCGGGTGACACTTGATCAGGGCGCAGTCGATGAGCTGTGGGGAGAACGCGAACTGACCGTTGGGGTTGCGCTGGGGCACGGGTTCGTCGTCGGAGACGAACTCGCGAACCTCGTGGAGACCGATGGCCGGAGCGACCGACTGCCCGTCATCCCGATAGCGCGGGATGTCTGTCTGCTCTGGAGACGAAGGCCGCCAGAACGGAGCGGCCGATGGTTTCAGTTCGAGTGGCTGGACGACGCCTTGGTGGACACAGTGAACAGCGTAACGGCCGCACGGTCCAGGGTGATAGCTGGGCCGTGCAGGGCTCAACTTGAACGGGTAGCGTGCATCGGCTGCGACTGAAAGTCAGACTGACGCACTACCACGTCCTCTGGAAGGACGCGCTCGCGGCACTGCCTCACACGCTCGTCGAGCCCGACGGATCAGTTCGAGAATCCGAGAATCCGCGGACCGCCATGCAGGACGAGGCCGTTGCCGAGTGCATCAGGAGCTTGCGGAATCCGCCAGCGGGGCTGCTGGCGCAATGGAGACAGGACGGTTCGGCCGTCCCGTACCTGCCAGAGGATGGCGGCCGAACGAAGCTGATCCTGCCCTGCGGTACCGGGAAGACGCGCGTGTCCATGCGGATCGTGGAGGAACTGTGTTCCGATGGCGACCTCGCCGTCGTGCTCGTCCCCAGCATCGCGCTCATCGGCCAAATTCAGCTCGCGTACCTGCAGGGCTTGCGGGCTGCGAGCCGGGACACGATCACCATCGCGGTGTGCAGCGACAAGACCGCCGGGCTGGTCAAGTCTGAGGAGTGAGGTGGTCCCGCCTATGCAGAGCTCCGCATAGGCGGGACCACCTCACATCGCGCGACTCTGAGCACGAGGCGCCGGTCCGGGACCGCGCAGCATGTCCCACCGGACGCTGACGTGCGGCGGCTGTCCGCTGGCTGTCCCTGCTTCCGGGGTGCCCCCACCAACTCCTCGGCCGGCGCGGTTCGACGGCATGGGGTCGGCGCCGGTGTCGACGGCGCGGCCGCGCCGGGAGTCAGGGTCCGGCCTTGGTCAGGCCGGAAGCTCGCTTCCGGCAACAACCAGCCCAGACGACGCCGGGGGCCGGTCCGTCACCCTGTACCCTCAGAAATGACCTTGCGCGGTTTGATCGCGTGAAGTCGGGCAGGCTGCCCGGGAGAGCTACCAATTGTGCCCCGGTAGCCAGCCCTTCGGTAGACAGGTCAAACCGCGTCGTATGACGAACTGGTCACACACCCTCGGTGGGCGCCCAAATCCGGCCATTAGTGGGCGGCTGAAAACCGGCCATTTCCGATAGCGGCCCGAGACGTTGACGCGGGTCGGGAACTCGACGTTCCTGCCCCGGCATGAGCAACGTCTTGAGCAAAGAGAAACGACAACAGATCCTCGCGCTGGGACGCCTCGGCTGGTCGCTGCGGCGGATCGAAGAGGCCACCGGGGTCCGGCGCGAGACCGCCAGCAACTACCTGAAGGCGGCCGGTCTGACGGTGCGCGGCCGTGGCCGCCCTCCCGCTCGACCAGCAAATCCGGCCATTTCGCCGGAGGCGCCCACCGACTCTGCGCCGGCCACCGAGGCCGGCAAGGGTACCGCCGCCGCACCCGTCCCCGCGCAACGGCCCAGTCGAGCACCACAGGCGAGCGCGTGCGAGCCCTACCGCGAGCTGATCGTCGACGCGCTCGGCCGCGGACGCAACGCCATGGCCATCTGGCAGGACCTGGTCGATGACCACGGTTTCCCGGCGAGCTATACGAGCGTGCGGCGCTTCGTCTCGACCGTCCGGCAGCAACCCGCCGTCGAGGCTCGGGCGGTGATCACCACCGATCCGGGAGAAGAAGCACAAGTCGACTATGGCGAGGGGCCGATGGTCCGTGACCCCGACACCGGCAAGTACCGGCGGACACGACTCTTCGTCCTCACCCTGGGCTACTCGCGCAAGGCCGTCCGGCTGCTGGTTCACCGCTCCAGCGCCCAGGTCTGGGCCGAGCTGCACGAGCGGGCGTTCCGCCGGCTGGGCGGCACCGTACGCGTCGTCATCCTCGACAACCTCAAGGAGGGCGTCCTCACCCCGGACATCTACGACCCGACGCTGAATCCGCTCTACCGTGACGTGCTCGCCCACTACGGCGTCGTCGCGCTGCCGTGCCGCGTCCGCGACCCCGATCGAAAAGGCAAGGTCGAAGCCAGCGTCGGCCACGCCCAGAAAACGCCGCTGCGCGGCCTCCGCTTCGAGCACCTCGACGACGGCCAGACGTATCTGGACCGCTGGGAGCAGCGCTGGGCCGACACCCGCATCCACGGCACGACCAAGCGCCAGGTCGCCGCCATGTTTGCCGAGGAGCGTCCGGCGCTCGGACCGCTGCCCATCGAGCCGTTCCGCTACTACCAGTACGGCCGCCGCAGTGTGCATCTGGACGGTTGCGTCGAGGTCGCCTCGGCCTACTACTCGGCGCCGCCCGGCTGGGTCGGCCGCCGCGTCGACGTGCAATGGGACGACATCCACGTCCGCCTCCTCGACCCGAGCACCGGCCAACTGCTGCGCGAGCACCTGCGTACGCAGCGCGGCTGGCATCGCATCGCCGACGACGACCGGCCCGCCCGCACCCCGCCGAAGACCCTCGCCCTGCTCGCGGCCGCCAAGCGCGCCGGCCCCGCCATCTCCACCGTATGCGACCACATCCACCGCCATGAGGGCGCCGCCGGCGTCCGCCGCATCCTCGGCGTCCTCTCCCTCGCCAGGAAGCACGGTCCCGCCGTCGTCGAACACGCCGCCACCGCCGCGCTCGAACTCGGCGTGCCCACCTACCGCTTCCTGAAGCGCTACCTCGACCGCCACCCCGTCGCGCCGCCGCTGTCGTTGCGCCAGGTCGACCCGCTCATCCGCGAACTGACCGTCTACCGCGATCTGATCGACCGCAGAACAGGAGACCCCTCATGAAGCTCGTCGAACTCGACCAGGCGCTGCGCAAGCTGCGCCTCTCCGGAATGGCCGATGTCCTCGAAACCCGCCTGCTGCAGGCCCAGACCGAGCAGATGGCACCGATCGACCTGCTCGCCGCGCTCGTCTCCGACGAGCTCCAGCGCCGCGAGGACCGCCTGCTCGCCCGGCGGCACAAGCAGGCCCGATTCCGGGACCCCGACCGCTCGCTCGACGCCTTCGACTTCGCGTTCAACAAGAAGATCAACCGTGCACTCGTCTTCGAGCTCGCCACCGCACGCTTCGTCGCCCGGCGCGAGGACGTTCTCCTGATCGGCCAACCCGGTACCGGGAAGAGTCACCTTGCCCAGGCCATCGGACGCGCCGCGATCCAGCAGGGCTACCGCGTCCTCTACCGCGAAACGCACGCCTTCCTCGAAGAACTCGCCGAGGCGACGCTCGCCGAGACCCGCAAGGACTACCTCGCCGAGCTGGCCCGCGCGCACCTGCTCATCATCGACGACCTCGGCATGCGCAAGCTGCCCCACACCGCCGCCGAGGACCTGCTCGAGCTGATCATGCGCCGCTACGAGCGGGCCTCGACGATGCTCACCTCCAACCGCCCGGTCGACGAGTGGGGGAAGCTGCTCGGCGACACCGCCGCGGTCACCGCACTGCTCGACCGGCTCCTGCATCACGCGCACGTGCTCAAGTGCGGGCCGCGCAGCTGGCGCACCCGAGTGCGGACCACCTCGGTAGAGTCGACGGGAGGCGCGTAACGGTGGGGAGTCGGTGGCCCATCCGGCGCTTTCGCACCGGGCGGCAGGCCGAACCCCGTGGGCACGTTTCCTCCACCCGTGCTCCGGTAGCCGGCGTTGCGCTGGCGGCCGAAGGCGTCCGCAGCGTTTCGCCACCTACCCCGGCGTTGCACAGCCGAGCGGAGGATTCGCGCGCGGCCGAGCGTCAACGCCCCATCCGGACGGGGTCCGCGCGCGCGATAGCGCCGCCTCCAGGCTCGCCTGGCGCAGCAACCGAAACCGATCGGCCCCACGGCCGCCGCGTGCGCCAGACGAGCCTTCCGCGGCACTCGAGTGGTCGCTCGACGCAACGTCCTTTCCGGTTCGTCGTCGACCACACCGTCCGGCCCGGCCCGGCCGTTGCGTCTCGCGAGGGTACCCCGGCCGGGCATGACCAACACCGACGTCCGGCTCGCCCAGCGGTGGGTCTGTCGCCACGCTTGCGCCTCGATCGCGCGGCCGACCGCTTCCCCCTCGCTCCGTTACGTAACGGTGTAACATGGCCGTGTGGCGTTGACCAACGCGGAGCGGCAGGCACGTTACCGGGAGCGGCGCAAGGCCGGCGAATCCCGGATCCGGTACCGTCGGCCAGCGGACCGCAGATCGCGGCCACAGCAGTGGAACGACGCCGTGCAGACGCTCCTGGAGCTGCAGGAACAGTACCGGGAGTGGCGCGACGCGTTGCCGGAATCGCTGGCCGGGTCCGCGACCGCGGCGTTGCTCGAGCAGGTCTGCGAGCTGGATCTGTCGGTACTGGAGGCTGTCGAGATGCCCAGAGGCTTCGGGCGTGACGGCTAGCGCGCCGGCAAACACGTTGCCAACAGAGGACGCCGTGAAGTAGATCTCAACTCCAGTCTCGGGCCGCCGGAAATGGCCGGTTTTGAGGTGCCCACAAATGGCCGGTTTTGACCCGCCCATTGAGGCACACACTGCAGTTTTGGGGTGCCCACCGAGGTTCAGACGACGACCAGCGACTGCGCATCCGCTTGGCGTACCGCCGCGATGGAAATGGACGTGTCGAAGGTCACCAAGCGACATCCCTGTTCAACCGCCAGGGCCAGAAGATAGACGTCCGTCAATTGCCGGGGACGCAAGAGGCGCTGGCAGTCCACGACCGGGTCATCCAGAAGGCTGACGCTATCCGGAACGAACAGATGGTGCGGAGTAGAAATCGCCGCACGCAACCGCATCACGGCGTCGGCGACGGTCAACGTGTTCGGATACGCGGGCTGCGACAGAATGCGGACGCACCCGTTCTACGTCAGTGGGCAGGATGCCCAGCCGTGGTGGATATTGCCGGCGAGCCACGTCTCGGCCGCCGCATTGTGCGTGTGGTTTTCGTCGAGCAGCGCGACCAGTACGTTGACGTCCAGCAACGCCCTCAACGGTCAGACACCCAGACCGTCGCGAATTTCATTGACAATGTCGTTGGTCACCAGCAACCCTCCGGCCGGAATCGGCCTGAAGCCGTACCTGTCGCGCGACTGTCCGGCCGCTGGCGCGCGCGTTCTGGTGCGCAACGCCTCGCGCAGCAACTCGGAGACGAACTGTCCGGTGGGCTTGCTTTCTCGCGTTGCGAGCGTCTTCGCGGCGGTCAGAACATCGTCGTCGATGTCGAGTGTGGTGCGCATGATTCCTCTGCTGTGGCCCCGCGCCGCCACGCCGGCTCGATGCCCTCGCGTCGGCGCGCCGCCCTCACGGGCGCAGCTTATCATCGTCGCAGGCGTCCCGAAGCGCTTGTCCGGCAACCGTACCGTTGGTCGCGTTGATCGACGGACGCCGGGCGGGCGGGTCTGTCAAGCGCGGTGCCCGAGGCGGCGAAAAGGACGCTATGCCGGCCAACGATTGCTGGCTGTGGCGTGGTCGCCAAGAGCATCGTAGACTTCCTCGGCAGCCCGCTGAACGTTCAGTTCCAGCAGCCGCGCCAAGATCTCTTCGGAAATCTCGTCCGGCCAACGGCAACGGTACGGCTTCTTCCTGCTACTTCCGGTCTCTTCCGCACCGGTCTCGTAGTCGAGAAGGAATTCGCAGTAGATCGGGAGATCGGCCCACCCGTACGCGGCAAGAACAGCCCGGTCCATGACGGCGTGGAGTTCGCGGAGCCTTGCGATCTCCGAGTCGTTCTCGTAGGGATCGTGGAAGCGGTTGTAGGTCTTCGTCAGCCCCTCGCCAGTGCGGACCATGAGGCTGGCGCGGAACTCGTAGTACGCCTGCCCGGCGTCCTCAAGGGCCGGATCGGTTCCCCGGTTCCTGGGGAACGGGAAGGTCTCGAAGCAGTCGGAGGGCGTGTAGCGGAGCCGATCTTCCAGCGACGATCCGAAAAAGCGGGCCCATATCTCGTGCGGGCGCGATTGAAGGACGCAGAGGGCTGCGTAGGTGCTGAGACGATAGACGTTCGCGGTATGGGCGTACGCTCGATCCGAGCGCAGAAACGCGAACTGAACGTGTGCGCTCACCTGTGAGTTGACCAGCACTCGATCCAGTCCGGCGATGGCGGCGTAGAGCTCCGGGCGCAGGCGCTCGAACTGCCACCACGGCGCGGTCGAGTGACTCGCACGTGTGCCCCTTACCCGCTCTTCCACGATCTCCAGCAGTTCCGGCCAGTCTGCCGCCGCCGGTCCCGGATAGTCCAGCGGCACGATCCCGCTTCGCAGCCATGCGCGGCGCCGGTCGTCGTCCGCTCCCATCCACGGCTCGCCCAGATCTTCCCGCCGCAACGGCCAGTCCCGGAAGTTGATGACGTACCGGTGATGCGCATGCGTCGGGCTCGTGTTGATCTCCTGCCCGCCGATGTAGGGGAAGATGACCTCCTGGATCCGCGGGTTCTGATCGATGAGCCGGCGCATCTCCGGCAGCGGGGAGGCCACCCCCTTCAGGTCCGTGTCGTCGAACGTGAAGCCCATGCCGAGGACGATGCTGCCCTGGAAGCTCTTGCCGGCATTCGCCGCCAGCCGCACCGGATCGTCGTGACCGCCGCGGTGAAACAGGAACGCGGTGATGCGCTCCACGTTGCGGCCGTCGATCTGCTTGTGGTCCGCCACCGCGCCCTTCCCGACGTGCAGCACGCTGACGACCACGGCCGCCAGTCCCGGCCACTTGACCCGGCGACGGACGGAGAAGATCTCGCCGCCGTGCTTGCAGATCCAACGCAGGCCGCTGGCGCGGGTGTCGCCTTGGGCGATGGTGTTGGTTGCGATCAGGCCGAAGACGCCCCTGTCGCGGACGAGGTCGAACGCCCGTCTGAAGAAGTGGGCCACCAGATCGGCGTTGCCGTGGCTCTCCGCGTGCGCTTGCTTCAACCAGTCGGGGTACACGGCGACGTTTCCCGCGGCCACCGAGTTCTTGCCCGCGAACGGCGGGTTGCCGACGATGGCATCGAATCCGGGAGCTGGCCCGGACCCCTTCCTCCCCGCCGATGACCCCCGGTCGAACACTTCCGGGAACTCGATCTCCCAGTGGAAGGGGGCCAGCGGCGGTTCCTCTCCCCGACGCTGGTCGATCCACCCGCGGTAGCGTTCGACCTCCCCCTCGAAGATTGCGCCGGCATACTCGATGCGCTTGGTTTCGCGTTCCTTCGGCTTCCGCCCGTTGAAGAAGGCGGCAATCAGGAGGTCCCCGGACAGACGCACCCTGGCGAGCTCGACTCGGGCCTCGCTCCACCAGTTCCGCAAGTCCCCATCTGAGACCGTGTGGCCGGCGTCGCGAATCCGGCGGCGCAGCTCGGCCACCCGGGCCATGCACTTGCGCAGCTCGATGGTCTCGATCCCCTGCTGCAATGGCTCGGCGCCGGTGTCCCAGTGGAACGCCTCGATCTGCCCCTGCGACAGCCCGACCAGCGAGTCGCCGCGCCGCAGCGCATGGTCCACGAACGTCAGCGGGTGCTCCTTCGCCAGCGTGGCCAGCCAGAGCGACACCTTCGCGAGATCGACCGCCATCGGGTTGCGGTCGACACCATAGAGGCAACGCTGGGCGACGAGTCGGCGGGCGACGATCACCTCATCCTCGCCGGCCTGCATCGGGGGCGCCGCGGCGTGGAATCGCCACGCATCGAGCAGCGCATCGCCGAGCTGCCGGCAGGCTTCGACCAGGAAGGCCCCCGAACCCATCGCCGGATCGCAGACCTTCAGGTCGAGGATCGCCGCGGGGTTGGGCGGTTCGCCGCCGGGGCCGCGCAACCGCGCCAGGATGGGCTCCAGCGCGGTGCGGACGATCGGCTCGGTCAACTCGCGCGGCGTGTAGTGCGATCCGGAGCGGCGGCGCGCTTCGCTCGGCTGCAGCACGAGCGCCCCGCCGGGGACGATGTCGGGCGTGGCCGCGGCGTCGATGACCGGCTGCAGAGCCGCGTGCAGGTCGGCGACGGTCGATGCCGCGGCCACCGGCCGCCGGACCGTGTCGGTCAGCGCGCGGTCGGTCCGGTCCCGCAGCCACTGCGCGCGCTTGCCCGCCGGCTCGCGGAGCAGCGCTTCGAGGTCGGCCGTGGTCGGTGCGCCCTGCTTTTTCTGCGCCTTTATCGCCACCGACCGGCCGGTCGCCGTCTCGATCCGGAAACCCATCATCGTCTCGTAGACCGAGCCGATCTGCTCGACATCGAGGGCGCGGTAGGAGATACGCTCGCCGTCGAGCACCAGCAGCTTGTCGAGTGCGCGGTAGACGGTGCCGTCGGGAACCAGCGGCGGCTCGATGCGCTCGTCGAGTCGGCGCTCGCCGCCGACGACGCGGCCTTCGAGAAACGGGAACCGGTCGGGGTCGAAGAGTTCCCCGTGACGCGGCGGCAGGCGGAGCCCGTCCGTCTCGGCGCCGTCGTGGAACAGCCGGAACAGCACAAGGAGCTGGGCCCAGGCGCCGTAGCGCTGGTTCATCGTGTCGGGATGGAGCGCCGCGTCCTCGCGCAGCCGCTCGTAGAGGCCGGCCAGCGAGTAGTGGCGCGCGAAGGTCTCGCCGTCCGGCAGCAGGTCGCGCTCCTCGGCGTAGAGCAGGAACACCAGCCGCAGGATGACGGTCAGCAGCGCGTGGTACACGTCGTCGGGACGTTCGGCCAGCGCGTCGCGCAGCAGCCTCCCGTGCGCCGCGTCGTCGGCAGCCTGGATTCCGCGCAGCAGCTCGTAGAGGGCATGCAGCACCTGTTCGGCGAGCCGCTCGCTCACCTCGTTCTGGAACCGCCGGCTGTCGGCGAACAGCGCAGCCAGGCGCTCGTCGCGCGGCAGGCCGAGGAGCCGCGTCTCGCTCAGCAGCAGTCGCAGCGCCCCCACGATCGGCCGGCCCGCCGTGGTGACCATGTCGGTCACGTGCAGATCCAGCCAGCCGGAGCTCTCGCCGCGCGGCGCCGAAACCAGACGGAGCGAGCGGCCGTTGCACAACAAGCCCGCCGGCACGCCGGTCTGCCGCAACAGCCGCTCCATCCGGCCGTGGGCCGACACCTCCAGGCGGTCGGCGCCACCTGTGACGCGGTCGAGGTCCTCACCGGGATCGAGCACCCG
This sequence comes from Vicinamibacterales bacterium, assembly GCA_965204175.1. Classification (GTDB taxonomy): domain Bacteria; phylum Acidobacteriota; class Vicinamibacteria; order Vicinamibacterales; family UBA8438; genus WTFV01. Next base: position 5,496,436 of record OZ241978.1, on the reverse strand, counting down.
GACCAGGAGTTGCCAGGGCGACGCGTCCGTCCCGGGGTCGCGCTCCCGCACCGCGAAGTCCGGACGCAGCACCTCTCCGCCTTCGTGCAGCGGGGTCTCCAGCTCCGGCGGGATCGGGCTGTCGCCGGTCCCGGCATACCCCTTCGGCGAGAAGTTCCAGCCGAGCACCGACGAGGCGAACGCCCGGAAGTCCGGCAGCCACGCTTCCGGCTCGCGGTCGGGATGGAACCGGCGGTCGTCGGCGCACGCGCGCAGCAGCCGCTGGCCCTCCGGGTCGTGCCGAAGAATCGCGCCGGCGCGAACCAGGGCCGGCGCCGACACCACGAGGCCGGTCGGCCGGACGAAGCCGATCCACTCCAGGTGGGCGTCGACGTGCGGGTCGCGTTTCGACATCGATTACACCGGTATGCGCAACGGGACAGGGCCGGCGACCGACCGCCACATTGACGGCGCACGCGAACGAGGCGTACGCCGTAGTGTACGAAACGTCGGGTCGGCAATCACCAGCACGGCTCCAGCTCGGGGCGAGGACGAACGGAAGTCGCCTCAGTTGGTCTCCGGCCAGAGGTACACGAGCCCGACCGGCTCGACGCGTTGCGCCTGCACCTGGTAGAACGCCCGTATCCGTCCCGGCTCCTGCGCCAGGTCCCGGTCGAACCGGTCGAGGCGCGTGCGCCAGTAGCGCATGTTCGACTGCAGTTGCCGCCGCTCATCTTCGTCGAACCCCAGCATGATCTGCCGGAACCGTCCCTCGTGGCGGTCGAGCTCCCCGACGATGCGCTCGCGCTGCCGGCGAAGCGTCTCCTCCAGGTCGCGCGCCTCCCGCTCGCCCCGCTCGCCCAGTCGGCGCGTCGCCACCGCGGCGAGCTCCGCCGCCCGCGGCTCCAGTTGCGGGAGAAGCTCCTCGACGTCGCGCGGCGCCGCGGCCAGCAGCCGCGCGCGAATGACGTCGTCGGGCGTCCGGTCCAGCCCACCGCCGGTCAGTGACTGGTCGAGCAGGTCCAGCGTCCGCGCCTCGGCTTCACGTGCGTAGGCGCGGAGCGGACCGCTCCGCCGCGCCGGTTCCACCCAGCGCGCCGCCAGCGGGACGATCTCCTCGTGCAGGCGCTCCGCCCGGCGCCCGTAGAGGCAGAGCCGGCCGAGAAGCACGACGCGGGGAATCGAGTCCAGCGCCTGCGCGAGGCAGGCTCGCGACAGGTCGTGGTGCACGAAGCCCTGCGCGCGGAACCGCGCCAGGAGGCGCTGGACGACCCGCTGCTCCAGATGCAGGTGCACCGTGTCGTCGCCGAGCACGCCCGCATCCTCGAAGACCACCGGCCGGATCGGCGCCTCCCGGCGCCAGTCGGCCAGCTTCTGGTCGCTCCGGCGTGGCGGACGGAGCGTGTCCAGCGTCGCTGCCCAGCTCGGGTCGGCCCCCGCCCGCCGGTCGAGAGCCGGGAAGGTCCAGGTCGCCGAGCGGCCGTTCCCGTCACCGTCGCCGCTTCGCGCCAGCCGCTCCGCACCGAGCAGCTCCAGCGCGCAGGACAACGTATCGCGGAACGGTTCCGCCTCGAATCCGACCCACTGCCGGGACCGCTCGAGCAGGCCGCGACACCGTTCCACCTGCGCCACGAGGTCGTCCCGCCGGTCGCGCGCCGCCTCGAGCTCTTCTTCGGTGATCCACCGGCGGGCCTCATCCAGGTCCGCTACCTCGATCTCCCGCTTCAACCGGTCGGCGTCCCGGTGGCGGATGCCCCCGCGCAACCGCCTTTCCACGTCGTCGTCGATCACCTTCGACAGGCTGCCCAGCTCGCGCTTGATGGTCTCTGTCTTGCGGACGAGCACCTCCAGCACCCGGTCCTCGACCCGTTGCGGCAGCACGAAGTAGTGGCAGCGCACCTCCGGCGCCGGCTGCAGCTTGCGGTCGATGCGTCCGTTGCGCTGCTCGATGCGGCCGGGGTTCCACGGCAGATCGAAGTGGAACAGGTCAGCGCAGTGCGCCTGGAAGTTCAGGCCCTCGCGGGCCGCGTCGGTGGCCAGCAGGATGCGGAGCGGATCGGCGACCGGGTCGGTGTTGAAACGCCGCTGGATCTCCTTGCGACGAGCGCCGCGCGTGAGCCCGTCGATTACCGCGATGCGCTCGCTGGCGCGGTCGGTCCCCTCGACGGCCTGCTCCAGAATGGCGCGCAGATGGCGCTTCGTCCCCTCGCGGTTCTCGGTGAAGATGAGGACGCGGCGCTCGTTCCAGCGCGGCGGCGGACCCCCGGGCCGGCTGCCGAAGGGCGGCAGACCCGGGCACATCCGCTCGCGGATCCAGTCGAGGAACCGGCGCGTCTTGGCGTCCGGCAGGTGGCGCGCCCGCTCGGCGATCGCCTGCATCCGGTCGAGCAACCGCCGTTCCCGCTGCCACAGCGCCGCCGCTTCCGCGCCGGGAACGGCCGCCGGACCCGACTCGGCGGCCTCGGTGATTGCCTCGATCTGTGCTCTCTCTTCGGCCTCGACGACTTCGGCCTCCTGCTCGCCGCGCTCGTCGTCGGCGGTGGGCGGCGCGACGAAGAGGCCGTACCCCTCGGCAGCGGGCGCCCCCGCGGGTTCCGAGGCGTCCCGCAGGGCAGTGGAGGCAACGGGCTCCCCACCGCCCGCGGTCTCCGCCCGCTCCTGTTCCCGGCGGCGTTCGACGGTCCGCCGGTGGACCGCCAGGCTGCGCGCGAACGCCTCGACCGAGGAGAGCAGCCGTTGCTGCAAGCCGACCATGAGCAGGCCGGCCGCCGCCTGGACCTTGCCGGAGGCGCCAGCGTGCCGTTGCTCGCGCGCCGTGCGGTACTCGTCGAGCAGGCGCGACAGCGCCAGCTCAGGCGCGTCCGCCGGCAGGCCGTCGATCACCACGCGCTCGACGCGCCGCTCCGGAAAGCCGCCCTGCGTCGCGCGGACGTCCTCCTTCAGACGCCGGACCATCACGTCCTCGAGCGCCTTGCGGCCGCGCACCTTCACGCCGCGCGTGAAGCGGTACGGATCGAGCAGCTCCAGCAGCGTCGAGAAGCTGTTCGAGTGCCCGTTGTGCGGCGTGGCCGACAGGAACAGCCGATGCTCGAAGCGTCCCGCGAGGTCGCGGACGGCCCGGGTGAACTTCGACTCGATGCCGTAGCGCCCCCCGCTCGACGGCGCCGCGTGGTGCGCCTCGTCGAGGATGAGCAGGCTCCCCGGACGCATGGTTCCGAGCCAAGCCCGCATCGGATCGGTGTAGTGGGCGTCGATCAGCAGGTTGTGCGACACGAGGAACCGGCTGTGGGTCATCCACGGATTGACGCCGAAGCCCCGCTCGCGGCGCATCCGCGCCAGATAGGCGCGGTCGAGGATCTCGAACACCAGCCCGAAGCGATCCTCCAGCTCCCCCTTCCACTGCTCCAGCACCGACGGCGGCGCGGCGACGACGATCGTCTTCGCCTTCCGGCGCAGCAGCAGTTCGCGGGCGATCAGCCCCGCTTCGATCGTCTTGCCGAGCCCGGTGTCGTCGGCGATGAACAGGTTGACTCGCGGCAGCCGCAACGCCTTGCGCAGAGGCTCCATCTGGTAGGCGTCAATCCGGATGCCGGCGCGGAACGGCGCCTGGAACAGGTTCGCGTCGGTGGCCGTAACGCAGTGCCAGCGCAGCGTGTGCAGGAACGCCGCGAACCGGCGCGGGTCGTCGAAGCCCCGCTCGGCGAGACGGTCCCAGCCTTCCTCCTCGAGGATGCGGCGGTCGAGCTCGTAGTTCCAGAAGACCCGCAGTTCCTCCCCCGCCGCGTCGTCGTCCGCGCAGGACAGCGCCACCACAGGCGAAGCGCCGGGGGTCTCCGACGAGGCCACCTCCTCGACCAGCCACCGGCGGGAGCGTACCTGGACCAGTTCGCCCACCTTCGGCGGGCGTTCCGGCAGCGCGCGGATCGGATCGGTTGGAGTCATCGAACATCTACGCCATAGAAGCACGGCGGCAGCCGCCATTCTAGAAGAACGCGCGGGCCGTCACCCGGCCACCCCCGGCCATCAACCCCACGGCATCCGCATCACGCCGGCAACGGCAGCAGCAGCGCCCCCTCGATCAGCGTCGTGAAGTGGCGCGTCACGGTCGCCGCCAGTGTGCGGTCGCGGACGAGCAGGCCGATCTCGATGTTCCGGTCCAGCGCCGCCGCCGTCAGGTTCGCCGACGTCACGAAGACCGCCTCGTCGTCGACGACCACCGCCTTGGCGTGGAGGACGCCGGCGCCGCCGGCGGGATCGAGCGAACGCGGGTCGTAGAAGACCCGCGGCCGGGTCGCTCCGGGCCATTCCTCCGTCCAGAAGCGATCCGCGAAGCGCCGGACCAGGCGGTCGGCACCGGTCGTGTCGCCTCGGCGGCGCTGCACGTTCAGGAGCAGGGTGACGGCCACGTCCGGCGCATCGTCCATCCGGCGCGCCAGCGCCTCGAAGGCGCGCGGGCCGTCGAAGAAGGCGTAGGTCGCCACCCACGCCGAGCGCGCCGCCGAGCCGAGCAGCTCCTCGTAGACGCGCCGCGTATCGCGCGCGTGCAGGCCGGCGACTTCCGGACCCGACCAGACGAAGGCGGGCGCCGTGCGCCGGCCGGCCACCCGCTCGAAGCCGCGCAGCCACGCCGCGCAGCCGCGGCGCGAGACACCCAGCCCGTCGAGCGCGACCAGCGCCGCGGCTACCGCCCCGCTCTCTGCCGCGCCGCCCAGCGCCGCGCTCACGGCAACCGGACGATAGGGCGGTGCGAGCAGTCCCGAATCCAGGGCGCACTCCAGCCGCTTGCGCAGGTGTGGCGGCAACGCCAGCAACGTGTCGGTCATCCCGGCGGCCCGAAGAACGCGGCGTCCGGCACGCCGAGCACCGGCACGACGAGCGCGCGGTCGAGATGGTCGTTGCGCATCTCGCACGACGTCTCGGCGACCAACAGACACCCGTGGCACGCGGCCCCGTGCAGCCACCGCCCGGTCATGCGGTCGCCCGGCGCATGCTCGGCGCAGGTCGGGTCGTTCGAGCAGAGCCCGCCCGCGTCCAGCGCCCGGGCAAGGTGCCCGTCGATGCGACGCGCCTGTTGCACGAGACCGCCGAGCGTGCCTTCCGCGTCCGGGCTGCCCGTATGGATGAGTAGCCCGTACCCGTCCTCCTCCGCGTAGATCCGTTCGCGCAACGAGCTCGCCGGATAACCGCAGTGCATGGCCAGCGACTGCATCAGCAGGTGCGACAGCGTGTGCAGCAGCACGTAGGGACCGCCGGGGAACGGACGCGCCGACTTGCGCTGCTGCGCCCACTGCCGATGCCCCCGTCCCAGCGCGTCCAGCCGCTCCCGGACCGCGGGCCGGGCCAGCCACGCATCCACCGCCTCGGTGCGCAGCCGCAGGAACAACCCCTCGCCCCGGTTCTCCACCGCCGGAAACCAGGTCGGCTCGATCGCGATGGCGGCGCGCTCGACGTCCGTTTCGTACTCGCCGTGGATGTCCGGCGTCACCGCCTCAAACCGCGTGAAGCCCGACAGGGCCGCCACCTCGCGGAGCCGGTGAAGCTGGATGACCGCCGCAACCCCCGCGGCGCGCTCCGACCGCCGCCACACCGCATCCGGCAGCCGCCGCGCATGGAAGTCCGGATTGACAGGGACGTCGTCGCCGAATCCTGCCGGCGACGCCAGCAGCGCCTCCAACTCGATCTCCTTGACCGAACGGTCGTTACCCGCCGCGCCTCCCTTCATCCCGGCGATCGCCGCTAGAACCTCCGTGTCGCCGAACGGCGACAGTGCGGCGGCCACCTGCGGTTTCCGCTTCACGACCCCCAGGCTGGCCGCGTCGTCGACGATGTCCAGGTAGTCCCAGAGTTCCCGCACCACCGTGTCCACCGCCGTCCCCCGCTCGGGGATGGACAGCACGCTGAGCACCTGCGGGAACCAGGCGTTCGACGCGGTCCGCACGAGAAGCCGGCTCGGCAGTTGACACTCCTCGTTCGTGTCGCGCCCGAGCCACGGCCGCGCTCCCCGGCACGTTCCCAGCGGGTTGACCTCCAGCATGCTCGCATCCGACAGGCGCCGCGCCGCGCCGCACTCGCAACGCACCAGCAGGTCGGCCAAGTCCCCGGTCGTCCCCTGCTCGTCCAGCCACAGCGGCCGCGTCCGCGGGCACTCGCCGCCGCCCCGATGCGCGAACCGGCTCCAGTCGAGATCGTCGACGTGCCCGCGCGGACAGCCGCGGACGAAACGGGTCGCCACCACCTCCCGGCCCTCGAAGCGATGGCGTTCGTCGAGCGCCTTCCGGTGCACGAGCCGCCGGACCCCCGTCTGCGCCGCGCCCTCGCCCGCCGCGGGCGGCTGCACGACGAACCACTCCGGAAAGCGCCACGCCCCGATGCCCGCCGGCGCGGCCCCGGGATCGGAAGACACCGGCGGCGGCGCCAGCAGCCGCGGCGACGCGACGCCGGTAATCACCGCCAGCTTCCGCGCCAGCCGCGGCTCGTCGACCTCCTCCAGCTTGTGCGGCGGCGGCCACTCGTCGAGCCCCGCGACGATCGCCGACTCCTGCGGCAGGTCGATGAGAGCCCCCGGCCCGTAGGTCGTGATGACTTGGCTGCGGCGAACCTGGCCGTGCGCCTTCCGCCTCACGCGCCCTCCGGCCGCCGCGGCGCCCGCAGGTCGTGCAGGTACAGGTTGACTTCCGGCTCGACGTCCCGCAACGAGCGGTTGGCCCGGAACTTCCGGTGATGCTCCGTCTCGAACCGCTCCTCGAGCATCTCCCGCAACAGCGGCTTCGGCTGCCGGAGCTCGTGGCGCTGGTACTGCAGCTCCACGCCGTCTCCCTGATAGTCGTCGAGAACCCGGCGCCACGAGTCGAGCAGATCCCCGACCCGGTCCTGCACGCTGCGAGTCCGTTCCTCGCGCTCGTCGTCCTCGCCGAACGCCTGTTGCTCCACCCGGCCCGCGAACGCGTCGAGCAGACGCGGTTCCAGGGCGGCGCGCACGTCGGCGATCCGCTCGGCGCCCCGCGGCGGCGTCAGCGCCGGTTCGAGGTGCCGCGCCAGGGCCACCAGCGCGCCCGCGAACCCGCGGTCGAGCGCGCGGGCCGAGAACGGCGTCACGCTGGCCGGCTCCACCGAGCGGTAGAAGGTCTCGTGATAGTGCCGGAACCGCTCGTAATGCGACCGGTCGCGCGGCTTGTGGACGTTCAGCAACGTCACCACCAGACCAGGACCCTCCGCCGAGCGTCCGACGCGGCTCGTCGCCTGGATGTACTCGGCGTGCATCTTCGGCTGCCCGAGCACCAGCATCAGTCCCAGCCGCGGGATGTCGAGGCCGACCGAGATCATGTTCGTTGCCAGCGCGCAGTCGACGCGCCTGGTTCGATCGTTGAACCGGCATTCCAGCCGCCGCCGCGCCTCGGCCACCTGGTCTGTCGAGACCCGCGACGTCAGCTCCAGCACCTCCGAGAAGGTCGTGCGGTCCTGGAAAAGCCGCCGCGCCTCGCCAATCCGCCGCCGCGCGCCGTAGCGCTTGACGGTGGTGCTCACCTCCTCCTCCAGGATCCGCCGCGCACCGCCCAGCTCCCGCAGGCTGTTGAAGTAGGCGAGCGTCGTCATGTACGGATCGGCCGGGTTCTGCGGATTCCGCTCGCCGCCGGCCGCCTGCCAGGCGTGCGCCGCCGCGCCCATCAGCGCCAGCAGCACGCGCCGCATCAGCACCTTCGGGTTCCGGCCCTGCGAGGCGACCCCGGCGTACAGCCGCGCCGGCGTCTCCGATGACGGCACGGTGCGGGCGAAGAACGTGTCGCGCCGATCCGGCCCGGGCGGCGGGAACACCTGCGTCGCCGGCCGCGCGAACAGCGCCTGGATCTGGTCCTGCGCCCGCCGGACGGTCGCGGTCGAGGCGACGATCTTCGGCTTGATCGTCCGTCCGTCCGCCTCGCGCGCCGCCAGCGCCTCGATCGCCGTCTCGTAGAGCCCGGCCATCGTCCCGAGCGGCCCCGCGATCAGATGCAGCTCGTCCTGGATGACCAGATCGGGCGGTGGGAGCGGCGCCTCCAGACGCCGCCCCGTCCCGGGGTCGGCGGCCCCGTAGAACCCGTCCCCGTCGAAACGGTCGGCGCCGCCGAGCAGCGCGCCCGCCTGCCCGACCCATGGCAGGGAAGCGAACTTGTCCACCGTCGCGATCAGGAACGCAGGCAGCCGCCGGTAGATCGGCTCGTCGACGCCGACGACCGGCAGCGGGCGGTCGCCGCTGAACGCGCACTCCCAGTCCGAGCAGACGATGCGCAACTCACGCGGGCGGTCGGCGTCCGGCGACAGCGTGAACGACTCGGGCCTGAATGCCGCCCCGCACCACGGACAGTTCTCCAGCGGGATCGGCGACGGGTTCCGGTCGGGGTTGCGCTTGAACGCGGTGGCTTTCGCGCGCGCGGAATCCTGGCGGCCATCCCCCTTGCGTCCCAGGATGTTCGGCGTGGCCGCCTTTCCCACCCACAGACCGATCTCGAACGGCCACCTGCCGTAGCGTCCGTCCGCCTCGCTCCGCTCGATCTCGAGCGCGCAGACCAGTCCGGCGGCGCGCGCAAGCTGATCCAGCGTCAGCAGCCGTAGCGTGTAGCGCATGATGACGCTGACCCCGGCGCCATCCAGCCCGTCGTTGCCCGGATGCCGCAGGCGCCTGTGCACCATCGCAACCCCGGCCAGGCCCAGGTACGCCTCGGTCTTCCCGCCGCCGGTCGGGAAGAACAGCAGGTCCACCGTCTCGCGGTGCACGTCGTGGGGATCGGCGAGGCCGGGCAGGTTCAGCAGCAGGAACGCGAGCTGGAACGGACGCCAGCGCGCCCCGGCCGGTTCCAGCCGCTTGCCAAGGCGCTGCCGCAGGGCGCGCGCCACGGCCCGGTTGGCCACCCGGAACGCGTCGAGAACATCGGGGTCCTCGCCGAGCAGCGCCACGCCGCGCGCCATCCGTTCGGCCGCGACCCCGGCGTAGTGGAGCAGCTGCCCGGCCGTCTCCCCTCGGTCGCCCTCCGACGCGCCAGCGGCGACATCCTGCCGGCGGGCCTCGATCCACTCGCGGTATTGCGTCACGAGGGGATCGAGCGCCTGATGCGCCGCACTTGCGTCGCCGAGCCGGCCCAGCGCCTCCATCGACAGCTCGACGCCGGGCACCTTCGCCGGGACCGTATTCTCCACTTCGGCGGTCCCGATCCACGCCGTGCGGATCAGCCTGCACTCGCCGTCGGCGAGCTCCCACTCCGCCGACACCCCGTGCCCGGCGGCATACTCCCGCGTATCGGCATAATGCAGGTCCGCGACCCGATCGTCCCACTCCGCGGCATGCGCCCCGCGCAGATCCGGCCGCGGCAGGAAGCCCGCGTCACTCCGCACCTCGATCTCGGCCTGGAACGCGTAGGCGCGATCCGGCTGGCCGGCGGCCGGGGCGCGCCGGTTCACCAGAAAGCACGACACCGAGCGCGTGCCGGCGGGCAGTCCCGCGCCGCTCAGGCCCATCGCGTCAATCGCGCGTTCGACGGCCTGAAGCTGCAGGCCGCCCGAGTCGGGGATGTCCCGGACGACCGGCCCCGCGCCGAGCGGGACCGACAGCGCGGCCTCGCGCGGCGTCCGCTGCCACACCGACGCCTTGCCGCCGTCGGCTACCTCTACCTCGGCCGGCGCGTAGTCCCCCCACCGCACCGTGACCGCCAGCCCGCGGCAAACACCGGCTACGAGAAAGCTCAGACCCATCGACGACGGGAAGAACGCCTTGCGCGCCGCCTTGCGCTCGTCGTTCGATTCCTCGGCGAGGCCGGCCGACTCGGGGACCGTGTCGAGGTCGTCGTCCTCGTCGGCGTCCGCGCTCCGATCCGGTGGCGTACCGGTCGGGATCAGAAAGCCGGCGACATACCAGTTCGATGGTCGCTCGCGGCCCGGCAACCGCTCGGCGCCGAGATCATGCCCCGCCCACGGTCCGACCAGATCGAGCTTCAGAGCCTCGACCAAGCAGGCGCGGACTTCCTGAGAATCGGCGGGAACGCGTTCAGCGTCGGTCATGACCCGCCGGGTACCTTACACGGAGTGCGGTTCGCCAGTGGAAACGCATCGGCTGCCAGCCGCTGGACCGGATCATCGGTGGCGGGACTCTTGCCAAGGCCGGGGTCCCAGGAGGGCTGGATGATCCGGAGCGCGCTATTGTCTTACGGTGGGGAAGCGGCGGGTGAGCCCGTGCCGAACAGCCACGTGGCCGCGTTGACGTTGAAGCTGGCCACGAGGTAGTCCACGAGCACAGCCGGCCAGGTCGGCGCCGACGGCACAAACCCGAAGGCCCGCGGCTGGTCGTGCCGCATCGTCGGCGACAGGACATCCTGCACGGCGCGGTCGATCACCTCGCGCGGCGCCCGGCCGATCTCCGAAAGCCACGCCGAAACGACCTCCGGCACGATGCAGGTTGTGGGTCTGGGCTGCGCGCGGCGCGGCCACGACGGCTTGCATCGGCTCGATGCCGCGCTGAACCTGCTGCCGGAGCGCGACTTGGTCGAGATGCGCCGCCGCGTGGCCATCGCGACCGCCTCGCGGGCACCACCGCGTACGCCCTGGAAGCCACACGGCCACCAGAACGTCCATGTAAGGCTCTGAAAATAAACGATCTTATCGGACTATGGTGGCGTTCGGGGCGAAGTCAGCGGCTTTCGCACCGAACTCCCAAGGATCGCCGTCATCGCGCGGCGCACCGACGGTGGCAGACACCGCACTCGACGGCTGGGGCTTCCGATGCGCTTGGCACGTAAAGTACTGTGAATAGATGAGATATGGCTGCCCTGTGTGCTCGTTCCCCTCGTTTCCTCCCTCGTTCCGAGCGAGATTCCACTGGACCACCGAAGCCGTCAGCGCGTCAGCGGACCAGCGGACAGGTCGGACAGCCCAACGAGTGTCACGCTCCGGAGTCAGGCGAAGCACCAATCGTCAGCGGATGCTCTGTCGCGGGGAAGGGCTGACCGATGATTCCAGAGGACTGCTACGAGACTCGTTGCACACGGGTAGCCGATGATGAGGTGGAGGCCGTTCTGAAGCGGCGAGTCACGAGATTCCGAGCGATGTGTGCCGAACACGGCACAGTGGAGGCAACGAAACGCCTGATTCACGCGCCGCATCCCTCAGACACATTCGCGGACCTCTGGGTAGAGAGGCGGCTGGATCTCACGGTGGAGGCCGTCATCCTGACCGAACGCCAGTGGGATGCGCTCTTCGACGATGCAGATCGCGAGGCCGCACGGAAACGCTTGCACGATCACGAGTGGTCGTCGGCCTCCGCGGTGGGCTGAGCAGGTGTGCCGGCCGGTGCCGGCCGGCCCGGACCGATACGGGGACGTTGCGCACCAGCGTCGAGACGTTGCGGGAGGTGACCCCGCGCCGACATCGCGGCACTGCGCGCATGGAAACACGGCTCATCAAGTGGGCCGTCGAGACCGCGCTGGTTGTCGGCGCTCTGGTTCGTCGGGGCTCTGCGCGTAGTGGCCTGATGGGTGATGACATGGACAGTCGGGAATCGATACCTTTTGAGGGGAGTGTCGTCGGAATCGATGTTGGCTGGTCCGAGGAAGTCCGAACGAGCGCCATCTGCCGTGTCTCGTGGGGTTCTCGCCAGATCGATTGGGAGATCGAGCGTTTTGTTGCCACGTCTTCGGAACGGGAGACCGCAATCCGCCGCGTCGCGGGCGAGAACGAGCTTTGCGCGGTTGCGATTGACGGTCCTCTTCGTAGCGGGTTCGATGTGATTGGGCGCTATCGCAGCGCCGAGCGGCTTCTCAGCCGTGGCGAACTTGCGCGACGCATCGGCAAGCCAGGACAGTCAAGCTCTCCGCACGGGAGGCAGTTGAACGCTCAGGCGAACCACGCGGCCAAGTGCATAAGACGCATCTGTCGCGTGCGTAGGGCGGCGCATGCCTTGCGGATCGACGAACACGCGATCGTCGAAGCGTTCCCCACGACGTTTCTCGGCAGCATGGTCGAATTCCCGGCTCGTCTGAAGAGCAGTGGCAAGAGGTCGGACCGGTACTTCGTTCACCTTGCGGAGCATCGCAGCCTCGACCGGTTCGTTGAGAAGCTGCTGCCGGGTCGCAGATGGCTCCGCGAGCTACGCGCGATCAGGAATCATGAGGATCGCGCGGCCCTCGTCTGTTCTCTCACTGCCCTGTCGGTTGCCGCAGGCGAGTTCGCGGCCGTCGGCGATGAGGAGGACGGCTGGATCATCTTGCCGCCCCAGTGGGCGTTCGCGGATTGGGCGTGGACCGCAATCTGCAAGACGGCCGAGGAATCACAACGAGAAGCCCACGCAATCGCGGGGAGGCTCTGTTCGTTTGGGAATCGACGCTGACGAATAGGTCTGCGGATGCACCACAGGCCTCTCGCAAGGCTGCTGGCCGAAGGCAGTGATGCCGTGCTGCGGCGAGCCTACGATGTCGAGCCCGGCGTTGGTTCACCGCCGTCTCGTGCCTAGCAGCTCTGTTCGGTACCCGCGCCCGTTCGCCAGACGGCGGCCGGAGTCCGGTCTATTGTCGACGCCGGGTCTCGATGGCATCCGGTGCCGACGCCGCGGCACAGTGGGTGGCGACTCGAATCGCGATCCGTGAAGCCATTCGCCCACGCTGTCCTTGGCGATCCGTGGTAGCCTTATCAGTTAGCCCTTTCGCCGAGCCTCGGCGGAGGCGGGCGTCGCGCGCCGAAACGGCGCGTAGCGATCACGTGCTCCTGGGTTTGCTGCCGGCCGACTTCGCGACGCTCACCAAGACTGAACCACATCATGAAGAACGTCGCCAGAAGGCACCATGTTGTTCCTCAGGGCTACCTTGCCGGATTCACCGACAACGGTACACCTGCGGGTGTCCTCACCGTTTTTGACCGCGTATCGAAGTCGGTTTTTCCAGCAAAACCACGAAACGTCGCAACCAAGCGCGACTTCAATCGGGTGGACATCGACGGCCTGCCTCCCGATGCCGTGGAACAAGCTCTCGGCGAACTTGAGGGGAAGGCCATTTGCGCCATCCGTCGGCTTCAAGAACGCGGAGGGGATCTGACGGTTAAAGAGCTGTCCGACATCGTCAACCTGATGGCGCTACTTGTGGTTCGCAATCCGCAGAGTCGGCGAGCGATGAACGCCGCCCGCGAACAGACGGGCCGAATCATGCTGGGCATGCTCACGTCAGACAGAGGCTTGTACGAAGACCACTTCGCGAAGGCGAAGAGCGAAGGGTTCATTCCTGACGATGAGGACCTGCCTTTCGAGGAGGCGGCGGCGTTCATCAGATCGGATCAGTACCGAATCGATGTCGATACGACCGAGAGCATCCTCGGTGAACTCGGTGTCTTCGAGACTATCTTCGATACGCTCGCCTTACGTTGGTGGTCGCTAGTGATCGCCGATCCGGAAGCTCCTGACTTGGTAACCTGCGATCACCCGGTCACCGTCGTGTTCAAGGATCCGAGCAGGCGTGGCCCGATCGGATACGGCCTGTCTGGTACGGAGGTGTCTTTCCCGTTGGGGCCGAGGCACGCTCTCGTCGGCGTTCTCGAGAATCCCCTCCGGCCGCAGTTCACGGCCCGCCCCGAGGAGGTGGCGAATCTCAACAGTCGCACCGTGCACCATGCTGACCGTCAAGTTTACGCGAAATCCCGGCGCCCCGTGATTCTGCGGCGAGGAGGCATGGCGGAGTTCGACGTTGTGCGGGACAACTGAGATGGCCGCCCGCGCGGGGGCGCAGCGCCGACCTGTTATCATGGAACGAGGAGGCAACACATGCGCAGCAAACTACGTCGTGATCTCGGCCTGCTGAAGAGCTACGCGGCCGTCAGTTCCCTTGCGCTCGTGGTGGTGAGCGTGGCGGCGTTTCGCCAATCGACGTCATCCATTGCCGAGTTCGACGAGATCAACGTGCAGCGAATCAATATCGTCGAGGCGGACGGCAGCACGCGGCTCGTTCTCTCGAACAGCGAACGGCAGGCGCAGGTCACGATTGATGGTCGACAGATTCTTCCAGACAGAGCTCGCCCCGCCGGCATGATCTTCTTCAACGAGGTGGGCGACGAGGTCGGCGGCCTCGTCTTCAGGGGCGCGGAGACGAGTGATGGGCACAGCGCGGTCGTTTCGTTGACGTTCGACCGATGGAAGCAGGATCAGACCATTGTTCTCCGATACAACGAACGCAACGGCCGCTATTTTTCCGGCCTGACGATCACGGACCGTTCCGAGCAACCCCTGACAGCAATCGCGGACCTCGTGGCCCGTCTCGACGAAGCCACGTCGGAGACCGAGCGAACACGCCTGCTGCAGGAAATCATGGCGCGCCAGCCTGGAACAGCGAACCGCATGTTTGCAGGCCGCGACATCGACGGGAACGCAACCGTCGATTTGCAAGACGCCGAGGGCCGGAGCCGGCTGGTGCTGTCGGTCACGCCCGAAGGCCAGGCCCGCATCCGGTTCCTGGACGAGAACGGCGACACAGTGCGGGAAATCGCACCGTAGCCGAGTTCCCGCGGTCCTCAACGCAGACACCGGCAGAGCTTTCCCGACATTGTGGAGTATATCGTGGGATACTGTTTCCAGTGACCCACGTAAGCGTATTCAGATTCAGTCACTTACAGAGGCAGTCGCGCTGACCGTGCCCCCGGCCGTCGCCGAGATCGCCGCCCAGAACAAGGCCGTCGTCTACGGTCTCCTCTTCCGGGCCGTCGCCGACACGCTCCGTACCATAGCCGCCGACCCACGCCACCTCGGCGCCGAGATCGGCTTCTTCGCCGTCCTGCACACCTGGGGCCAGACGCTCGTCCATCATCCGCATCTGCACTGCGTCATCCCAGGTGGGGGGCTCGCCACCGACGGCAGCCGTTGGGTTGCCTGCCGGCCCGGATTCTTCCTCCCCGTCCGGGTCCTCTCGCGCTACTTCCGTCGGGTTCTTCTCGCGGCGCTGCAGGACGCCTTCGATGCCGGACAACTGCACTTCGCCGGCCGGCTACAACCTCTCAGCGACGCACGGCGCTTCGTCGAGCACCTCCGCCCGGCCCGCGAGGCCGAATGGGTGGTCTATGCGAAGCGACCCTTCGCCGGTCCCGAACAGGTCCTCGACTACCTCGGCCGCTACACCCACCGGATCGCCATCGCCAACCAGCGCCTGTGCAGCCTCGACGACGACTCGGTGCGCTTCCGCTACACCGACTACCGTCGAAACGCGGCGTCGCGCCAGAAGACCATGACGCTGGCGGCGACCGAGTACCGCGCTTCCCGGCGCCGCGGCGCACAGCGATTCGCGCCGCTTGGCGAGCGAGGAGCCTTGATGGAATTCCGGCGACCAGACACAGGAGAACCCGCCGCTGCACGAGCCGCACAGCCCTGTTGAGCTACTGTTGCTTCGTGCCACTGCCGGGGCGGCGGACTATCCGTAGCCGGCCCAAGTGGTCTCGTAGAATCCAGACCAGAATGGCACACCGAATTGTCACGGCCACCCGCGGGTGTTTCATGGAATCCCCTGGCAACAAGCCGTCATCCGAAGTCACTGGCTTTCGCACCGAACCACGCATTCGCGGGGCGCCTCGACCGAGCGTGCCGCCGCCTCCTGGCTCCTGCATGCGTGCAGGCCTTCCAGCACGACGCGCGACACAAGGGCGACCGTGCTGATGATCGACTTCGCCCACGCTGACGCCGCGAGGCGCCGTCTGAAGGTGTCTGAAGGAGGTCTTCCGGCCAGACTGAGGCGCGCGGGCGCACGAGTTCGGACGACCGGCTGACCGCGAACAAAGAGCGCGCGGGTAGCCCCAACGACGCCCGGGACGCTATAAACGGAATGGGCCCGTTGGCAGACGCACGTGGGCGGTCTTGGAAGGTCCGTCACTGCCGCTCGGCGGGCTCCGCTGCCGTCGCCGCGATCAGGTACTGCCCGATCGCATGACGAGTATTCGTGACCTCCTCGTCGCTGAGTGCGGGAGGCCAAGCGTAGCTGCCGGCTCCCGCCTCGCCGTCGGACGCCATGACCAGCAGCTTCTCGGCGCCGTTGAGTCTGTCTGGGTCGAGTCCTGCTGCCGGGTGGTAGTGACCACTCTGCCGCAGCGCGTCGTGTACGCGCTCGGCGGCGTTGTCATGAATAGTCCGTAGCTTCTGCAGATGCTCTGCCGTCTCGGGCTCGGTGCCCATTGCAATCAGCGCTACCGGGCACAGGTGGTCAGGCTCGCCGTCGTCGGTCCATGCGTCACCGACCGAGCCGGCCCTTCCCGTAGTGATCGTTGGTGTGGCGGTGGTGCAACTCGCCCGAATGCCCAGTTCGGTGTCGTAACGCCACATCAGACCCGGTCGCGCGGCGAACTCGTCGAGCACCGGTAGCAGGGCCGCTGCTTCAGGAATCGCAAGTTGCCTGAATGCCCTCTCGAACCGAGCCTGCTTCGCTTCAGGGTTCATGACGTCGTCCCGCCCGGCGGCGCGCGGGTCGGGCAGATGTCGGCGTGCTCCGGCAGTGGCTACCCGCGCACCGTCGACCACCAGCTGGTCGCCGCCGTCGCACGCCGCATATAAGGTACCACGGTCCGTTGCCGCGATCCTGTCGCGGCACACGACGCTGGCCATCGAGTGCATCGACCGGCTGGCGTCCGGACCGCAATCCACGCCTGCCATTCGGCAGGCCTATGGACATCGGAGGGCCTGTTGGATCACAGGCTCTCCGGTGCCGCGGGTGCTGTCACTCCCGTCCACAATCTTCCTTGGCGGGAAGCCTGCGCACAATCAGGTAACAGACCGCCACGTCCGAAGCCGCGACAGATCACCGCGGGCCAGCAGTTGCACGCGTTCCCGACGAGCCAAACGCTTGGCATCCGCAGTGAAGTCAGCGGCGTTCGTGACGACGATGGGTATCGGTATGCCTCGAATCTTGTACTGGAGAATCGCACTCACAACTTCCTCGACCGCTGCGCGACCGCACTTGGCTTCAGGTTGCGTGTGTTTGCATTGAACGATGATCGTGTGCTGGTTGTCGCCAACGCGCGACATCGCCAATCCGTCCGCGCCGCGATCGCCGCTCCGGGGTGTGCGCCGCGTGTCATAGCCAGCTTCGGCCAGTTGCCGAAGCACCCATGCCTCAAAGGCATCTGGTTCCAACAAGTCGAAATCGATCTGAGCCTCCGGCGTGTCCGGTACCCGGCTTCCGCGAGCCACCGTCATGGTGCTGCGGTAGAGGTCATTCACGTCGCCCCCGGTCGTAGCGGTCGGCGCGAGTACGCGGCGGTTCCTCTCTCGCTTCCGTTCCATCAGGCTATCGAGCTTCAGATCGAAGCTGTACTCGCCGAAGCTTGGATGGCGGGCTAGCGGCAGATAGACGTGCACCAGACGCTGCTGCCCGATCCGGAACACTCGGTCCGTGCATTGATCCTCCACGGCCGGATTCCACCATCGGGACAGATGGATGACGTGGTTCGCGGCCGTCAGCGTCAGGCCGACGCCGCCGGCGCGCGGCGAGAGAACCATGACGTCGAATCCCCGCCGGGCCTGAAACGTATCGACACGGGCCTTGCGCGTGGCGCCGGAGACCGCGCCGTTGACGACCAGCACGTCGTCGAGAAGGCGAAAGTGCCGCCGTAACGCCACGATCAGAAAGTCCTGCATTTCGCGTGCTTCAACGAATAGCAGCGCCTTCTCGTGGCGCTGGGCGATCGTCTCCAGAATCGCGAACGTCTTGGAGAGCCGCGCCGATTCCTGGATGTACCGGTCTGGATCGGAGTCAGTTGGCGCAGCCGGATGCAGCGAGATGCTCCGCAACTGGTGAAGTGTCTGGAGCATGCTCCGGTCTTGCCTGCCCTGCAACACGAACCCTTCGTACCGTTCGGCTTGAAGCGAAGGCATCTCCACAACGTGCCGGTGCACCTGCTTGTCCGGTAGTCCGGAGAGGTGATCCTCCTTGAGGCGCCGCAACATCAGCGCCGGTGCGGATTCCACCGTCAGTTCGCGATGCAGTTTCGCAAGCGCCGAGTCACCGTCCTCGCCGCCCGCTTCGTACCGCCGGCTGAAGTCCTTCAGAGTTCCGAACTTCCCAGGCTCGGCCCGGTCGAGCATCGACCAGACATCCGCCGGCCGGTTCTCCACCGGTGTGCCGGTCATCAGCAGGGCGAAGTCCACGTTCATGGCAAGCGCCGCGTCCGTGAGGCGGGCGCTTGGGTTCTTGATCTTCTGAGCCTCGTCGAAGACGGCGGCGCGCCAGCGGACGCGACCGAAGCTGTGTTGGTAGTCACGCAGGGTTTCATAAGTGGTCAGCACCCACTCCGCCTCAGCCAACGTGTCGACGTTCAGCTTCGGTAGGGGCGGGTCTGACCCGAGTTCGTTGCCCGTCGTATTCGCACCGGTTCTGAGTTGCCGCAGACCTGCGCCGTGGGCCTCAACGGCACCGCCGAGTCCCGCTTCTGCCAGATGCTTGTCATGTTCCTCCAGCCAGTTGTGAAGCAAGCCGGTCGGTGCGACGACGAGTGTCGGTCGGGGCGCAAGGCCCTCCGTAACGGCGTATGCCTTCAGGCAGGAGAGGAAAGCCAGTGCTTCCAGCGTTTTGCCGAGACCCATGTCGTCGGCCAGCAGAGCGCCCCAGCTTCCGGCGTCCCAGTGTCCCTTCAGCCACGCCACGCACTCCTGCTGGTGCGGCAGGAGGACGGTCCGAAGGTTGGGAGTCACGGTCGATATTCCGGGTGCGCGCTTCCTGCGTTCGCGGTGAAACTGAAGGGTCTCCAGGTTGTCGACGACCAGCAGAACGTGATCCGCACCGTCCGACCCGTCCCCGTCTCCTCCCATGCTGGGATCCCGACCGCGCGTGGGACGCTCCACCGGCACCGTCCGACGAATCAGCCCCTCGATGGCATCAATGGTGGTCGGATCCGCGGGGAGGTCGATGTCGTTGCCGACGCGGACCGTTGGCCCGCCCCGCTCGACTGCCGTACGGACTTCATCGAGAAGGCCGGGAAGATCGTCGGGCGCTAGCGGCACGATCTGTGAACCGATACGGAGACCTAGTTCCTCCGGGGGCAACCATGGTTCCGCCGCCGATTTGATCCATGGGAGTGCCCTGTCGATCCAGATGCCCACGCCCCGCACACGGTCGCTCAATCCGATATCGCTGAAGACACTGTCGACGTTGGTCCGCTCGTCCCCGACGCCGTCGAGCGCTCCCCGTAGATATCCGGAGACGTCACGCAGAAAATCACGCCGCTCGGTGGCGGTCCCGGCCTGCGCGCGCCGCACGGCGCCGAGGACCCGTTCGACGTCTGGAGTCAACACAACGTACGCACCGCCTCCCACCGCGTACCGGTGCTTCACGCGGGACAGATCCCGGAAGCGCCGTGCGAACTCCCGCTGCCGGGCGGCCGGCAGAGAGCGAGCGAAAACCTGTTCCTCGGTCCCCGCATCCGTGATTCGAATCTCCCGACGGCCGACCACCGGATCGAAATTCGGCCCGCCGTCGTCGTCAAAGAACGGAACGAGTTCGAAGCTCGACGCCACGACGATGTTCAATCCGCGCAGGTGGCCGTCGACGACGGAGTCTTCCGGAAGCCTCTCCGCGATCCGGCCCCACCGGAGCATCCGCGCTTCGAGATCCGCCCCTTCCGCCCGGTTGAATCGATCGATGGCATCGGCGATGACGTAAAGGGGATCCAGCAGCACAAAGTCGTCATCGGCGACCCGCAGCCAAGCGCCCTCTCGGCGCGCGCCCAGCACACGCCGGCCGTTTGTCAGGAAGCCGTAGTGGATTTCGAAGTCGGCGTCGTGAATTGCGCCGCTCGCTACGATCTCGAGCGCGTACGGAACGGCGTCGGGAAGTCCGATGCGGTGCAACTCGTCCAGCGTCAACCCGGCGACGCTCGGCCACCCGATCAACAGCGCGCGTCCGTCGTCCGTTTCAATGGCGCTTCCTTCGTCGCGGAGCCGGATCAGCGTGCCCGCGCCCGACGCAGCAGTGACGTACGCAGTCCATTCGCTCACCGGGAGCGCCGGGTCGCCTCCGGGGTCGCCTCCCATCCGGACCACCAAACCGTCCGCCGTTGGCTTGAAGTTCAAGGCGTTCGTCATATCTGACCTACCGCGGCGGCGACGGCCCGATCTTCTTTGCGATGATCGGCGCGAATGTCTCGTATAGACCCCGTTTTGGGTCACCCAGCTCGCCTTCCAGCATGAATCGAATGCTGTTGTCCAGGTCTATGCTCGTTTCTCCATCGTTCAATCTCGCCACTACGTCTCGTGCGACTCTGGGACCGGCGATCCGCAGCAGCTCGATCAGCTGCTCCCTGTCCAAATCGATCGTCATACAACACCATTGAGATTCTGCCAGCCTGTTCTCGATTTCCAGCGTCGTGCAGTACATCCCTGGCTCCGTCGAGCCTATGTTGAACGCTTCCAACTCCATCCACGTTATGCCGAACCCCGGCCGGTAGCCGCGGTCCAGCAAGGCCATCCCATAGTCCGGCTTGAACGCCATTGATTCCTCCCATTCCAGGCTGAACTCACCGAGTCCGCGCTGGCTCAGTTCCGCTAACGCCCTTGCGCTCAGGAAGCAAGCGAGCGATCGTCGAGTCCAGACGTTCGAGCACCGTTTGCCGTCGTGTCCGATAGCCCGGCGGTCCATGGTCCGCCACGTACGCCATCCATGCTGCTGAGCCATCGCTCATGAAATCCCGGAGATCCACCCGTAACCTGTTCGCAGCCCAAACGGCGTGGCGAACCTGCTTGAGCTGTGCGATCGTTTCTGCCCGAGCGGTCTGCTGTGGCGCACCGACTCGGTGTGCTAGCGCCGTCGCACGATCTCTTGATCGCCGGTCCGGCGACGCGTGGCGGAGGTTGTGGTCTCGTTGACGCTCGTGCAGCCGGTTGGGGAAATACTCGGCCCGATTGATCGCGATGCCCGTATTGTCCCGCAACCAAGCCATGATCCGGTCCTGCCACCGCCCGTCGGGACTGCCGTGATGCCTCTGCTCGAAGTTCGCTGCACGCGTCAACTCGGATCGGGAATACACGTTGCCGTACAACGCTGGCGCGCCCGGAGTGCCATCGAGCCAGAACCGGCACGTGCCAGCGTGGCTCCACTCGGCGACGGTTACACCGGGAAGGTGCATCAACAGCACGGATTGATCGCCCTGAGCCCCGCGCAGGGTGGCTGTGGTTTCGGGCTCGTCGGACTTCGCGTTCACCTTCTGGAGAAGGGCTCGCGCGCTCCGGCCAAGAACGAACCAGATATCCGGGTCCAAGGGAAGGAACGCCCGCCAGAAGGCCTCCCGGTAGCGCCAGTGGTTGTCGAGCGCGGTCTCCTTGACGAGCAGGAAGAACTGTTCGAGCGCGCGTTCGTTGAGCCACCGGATCACGACCCGCCGGACTTCGTCCGGAACACTCGGCCAGCGTCTCCCTGATTGCACGCGCGGGTCGCCGAAGTGCCGGACGAAGAAGGGCTGCAAGCGCTCCCTTATCCCAGGTTGCGGGTGACGCTCGACGAAGGGCCGGAGCAACGTCGTCGCGACCTTCAACCTCATTGCACGGTCGTCGAAGCGCAACCGGCCGTCGCACGCCAAGAGCGCGAGCAGCCGATCTAGTTGCGTGTCATCAAGGCGATTCTCTCTCAGCTGCGACTCGACGTGCGAAAGACACCTGCG
Source organism: Vicinamibacterales bacterium (assembly GCA_965204175.1). Lineage (GTDB taxonomy): Bacteria > Acidobacteriota > Vicinamibacteria > Vicinamibacterales > UBA8438 > WTFV01. The sequence continues at coordinate 5,474,830 of OZ241978.1, read as the reverse complement.
GATGCCAGATTCCAGGAATCCGCAACGCGCGAGTCTGGCGTCAAGTCCGGCCTGACGGAGAAAGTCCTCCGGCGCTTCCGCCGCCGACACCAGCTTCTCCACGAACGTCCCGGCTCCACCTTCCTCCAGAAACCCGAAGTCACGACACCGTTGGCACCAACGTTGCAGTGACGGGGGACGAGGCGATGAACCTCCGTCCATGGCGTCCTGCAGTAGACCGCGCAACTCATCGAACGTCGGCAGAGTGACGGGATACACGAGCAAGAACTCGTGCAGCAGGATCCGCACGGACCGAGCCCGGCGTCCGGTGGATAACCAGCGGTCCTTGTACTCTTGCAGAATGGTGTCGTTCGCGCCCAGCCATCTGGTGATTTCCGGCTCCGTTCTCCCAGTCGCCGCGAACAGGTAAGCTTGCGGGTTGACTCTAGTGGCGCCGCCATCGCCGGTTCGGTATCCCTCTCGTGCCGGGTAGAACAGCGTCCACGGCAGCCGACGCAAGTCGCGATCGCTGAGCTGTGCGAGCGTGTGGGTGCGATTCCAAGATGCCACCACCCGACGATACAAGGCCTGGCGGTCGTCGGCCTCCGGCGCTCTCGGCTGGACGTCTCCAATCAACATCTCCGCCTTGGCAGCTGCTCTCCGTGTCATCTGCGGCTCGAACGTCCGCTGGATCGTCGGCAAACCAGTCCAGTGCGCCAGCGAGTGCTTCAGGGACGGTGCTGTCATGGTGATTCTTCGCCGATTCGTGCGCGAATCTCGGCTTGGACGTCGGCCTCGCGAGGGCGCAGCACTCCCGGCGGGGGTTCAAGGAGAAATCGCAGATCGATGCGCCGGTTGTCATCAGCTCGTCGCGGGTCACGGGTCGCGGGTCGGGTGTAGCCGTAGCCGCTGGTGCTCAGAACGGGATAGTCGTCCGTGTTCAGGAGAACCTCCACCCCGGGTTCACACGCAACGATCATCCGATGCACGGTCGCGGCCCGCATGGACGACAGTTCGAGATTGTCCCTGAAGCGGTTGCCTGCAGCGACCGGCACGTCGTCGGTGTGGCCCTCGATCAACAGGGTTTCGAGAAGCCAAGGGAACCGGACATCCCTACAGACGTGCGCAGTCGCGTCGGCGGGTGGCTGACAGTACGGAGCCGCCTCATCGTCAGCTTCCACCGGACCCTCCCCGCCAGGCCGCATGCCAGGAATCTCGTTCCGCGATGAGACATAGCAGGGCACGACCTCGGCGATGGCGTGCGCCAATCGCCCGACGTTGACCCAATGGTCGGCCACCGGAACCTCGCTGCCGGATGGAAAGTTGATGGCATTGTCCGACAGACGCAGTACGCCCTGCTCATACAGCACCTCCACGCGGATGCCGCCGCCCTCGAGCCGACTGGCGATCGCCCGGAGTATCCGGTCACGCGTCTCGTCTGCGGCGGTCAGTTCCTCTGTGACGTTGGCCTGCTCCTCTGTGACGTTGGCGAGTTGATACGCGAAGACGGCCAGCATGATGATGAAGACGAAGATGAGTGCCGACACGAGATCGCTGACGCTGGCGAGGTAGTTCTGTCCACCTTGGCCGGTCTCCGGCGCGGGTCTCCCACCGCCACTCGTCACGCCCGCCTCCCTAGATGCGCCGTCAGCTCTTCGATCGACTCACTGAGTTCTCCGCAGGCGCCGGACAAGTTCTGGATCGTCTTCGATGTAGTCGCGTCCAGCTCGTTCGCGAACTGCCGCACCTGTTCGCAGTATCTCCCCAAGCCTTCGTCGAGCTGCTGAAACACGTTGGCGAGCGAGTCATCGATGTCCTCGAACCGATCCTGATAGCGAGTCCAGGCGCCAGCAACCGACCGCTGGTGCTGTTCGAGCGTACTGACCAGCGCCTCGACGCGTCCGACGAGATCGCCCGTTCGCGCGACCGTGTCCGCGGTCTTGTCGCTTGACGCTCGGATGTCGCTCGCTGCACGCCCGACGGGTTCAGCGACCGCTGCGATCTGCCGGTGGGCCGATTCTACGGACTCGCGCAACCCGTCGAGTCGATCGACGAACGTTGTCATGCCGGCCAGAACCTGTTCGCTCTGCCGCGTGGACCGGTCGAGACTCTTGGCGGAAGCCTCCAATCCTTGCAGCGACCCGGAAATCTGTGTGGCGGCCTCGACGCTGGTTCGGGCCAAGTCCTGCGTTGCGGAACCGACGGTCTCACGTAGCTCGGCCGAGGCAGTCGTGCTCGAGGCGGTCATCTGTTCCGCCAAGTGCTTCGAAGCGTCCGCGACCACGCGGGTGACGTCGTCCAGCACCTGCTGGAGTGTCTCCGTCATGGCGCTTGCGCCCGCGTCCATCGATGTCCTGACTGCCGTCAAGACCGACTCAAGTGCTGTGCGGACGTCCTGTTGCGACCGCGCCATCCCGGCGGTAGATTCCTTGAGTGTGCGGTTCAGGTCGCTGACGATCGCTGCCATCTCCTCGAACTGTGATCCAGTCCGTTCCTGCATGGCATCGGTGAACCGGCTGAGCGCCTGCTCGATCATCTGCCCAGCGTCGCTCGACCGGTCCGCCCGGAGTCCTTCGACCGCTCCTACTAACCGATCGAGCTGTGGCGACAAGCGGCCGGCGATCTTCTCGTCGAGCGCCTTCTCGATTGAGAAGACCAACTCCGTGTTGAAGCGTTCGAGTTGCGTTGCAGCGTGCCGTGCCTGTTCGAGCTGCTGCAGTGCGACACCCTCCGGCGTGACTCGTTCCAGCCGGGACTCGATTGCACCGGCCCATTCGTCAACCGCGAGGTGGAGCCTCCGCGAGAAGAAGCGATCGACTGGCACGAACAGGATCGAGCACGCAATTCCGACGATGGATGTCAGAAACGCCAGCGATGCGCCGTCGAGGAGTTGTTGCAGGGAGGACGTGATCTCGCCCGGATCGCTGGACGACAGACCGGCGGAGGCCGCGCCGACACCAAAGGCAAGGCCGATGAATGTACCCAGGATACCGAGTCCGGTCAGAAGATTCGGTACGGACTGGTAGAAGCCGAAGGAGATGCGGGGAAAGATGATGGTAGCGTCGTTCAGGTACCGCGACACTTCGCCGGTGTTGCGGATCGGGTCGCCGGACTCCGGCGCTGGTAGGACCAGCGTCTCCACGAACTCCGTCCATGGCAGACCGAAGGCCCTCTCGGCTTGGACGTTGTACTGTTCGAACGCGCCGGCGAACCCCGGCTTCCCATCGACGGTGGCCAATTCGTCGTTCAGTCCACGAAGCATGCTGTGCAGCGCGACGGAGTCGCGCACTAGTTTCGCTACGACCAGAAGAGCGAACACGAGGATGCCCCCGCAGTACCACCAGACGAAACGCTCCGTCAGGAAGAAATCGAAGCTCATCGCCGCGCGCAGTCTGCGGGGAATGTCTGTCGCACAGCGCCCAGAAGCCGCGACCGCGCGTGGCCGCCGGTCAGCGCGGGGGCACCATCGCGCGCAACCGCCAACGACCCAGCGAGCGTGACTGCACGACCGAGCTGGCCGGAAACTCGGCCGCGATTCGGACTCACCATGAGGCCAACATAGCACGGCGGGGTTGAAGAACGGTTCGAGCCTCGGTGCGATCCGTTTCTCGCGACGCCCCCCGCGTCCAAGCACTGAACGAGCTGGAAGGCGACGTCGGCGTCCGTCATGCCGGCCGGCGTGGGCTGGCCACCGCCGAGATCCCAACGGCCGGCCACCTGGATCGCATCGGTCAACGCATCAACGCGATCCTCCACATCCCCGCCCCAACCACGCCGCTTGCCCTGCCGCCACGAGCGGCTTGGTGGCGTTGACCTCGCATCCGCGGGGCGAGATCGAGGTCGTACATCCGTTGGAGGGTCCAGCCAACACTCCAGCGTCATACCCAGGGCCTGTCCGATGCGGAGCGCGTGTCCGCTGTAGAGGACCGACACCCACGGAGGATGTCGTTGATCCGGCGGGGCGGGCATGCCAATCGCTCGCGCCACGGGAGGTCTACTGACTCTCAGTTTCTCAGGGATCCAGGTGGTCGATCAAGCAGTCGAGCGACAGCAGTCTGGCGTACCACCACGGCCGGCGTCGCGTCCGCGGCCGGGACGGAGGTGCTTCACGCCCAACTCCCGGTAGAGTGCCCGGTCCACGGTCCGGCACAGTTTCAGGCCAGACGCGTTCCAGCGCTCCTCGACTACCCCCTTGCCGCACCGGCGCACGAAGCGGCGGGCCAGCTCCGGTTGCGGCTGCCCGATGAAGGCGGGTAACCGGAGGAACACGTCGCCGTGCAGGCACGCCAGCGCGTTCGGCCTCCGTCCTGTCACTCCTCCGGAGCGGGGGTTCGCGCGCCGACGGCCAGCGCCCGGACCGTGGACAACAGCAACGGTACGCTCCGCGTCCGACTCTCCCCGGTCGTCAGCAATTGTCCCGCCAGCGCGGCCGGAATCCCAACTGTTCACGGCGACGCATGCTCCGCCTGCTGACGCAGCGGGTGCGACTCCGACCGACAGCGGGGGTGATCGCACCTGTTCAACAACCGCCGATCCCCCTCGGTCTCACTCCGGCGGCGCGCACCCGCGGTACTCCGCGTATCATGGGCAACATGATCGGTTGCCGTCGACGTCGCGGGACTCGGAGCCCGGCAAGGCGCAGATCGTCAAGGATCCGAGCCGGCCGGTCGGCGTGGGAATCAGAAGCGGGGGAGCGAGGTTACCCACCGTAACCATTCGGCGAAACCGGTATGGACGTGGGAGCGGGCCAACCGGACGCTGGCGTTGTCGACGGCCAGCACCGGTCGATTGTCCCCTGCGCAGGGAGGGTGCCCGGACTGGATCGGCTCGCTGTTCGACGGTGCTTGCCCGACGGCCGCAACGCCGGATACCGGCTTCGCCGAACGCCACCCACCGTAAGCGTTCGGGCAAGCCGGTATGGACGTGGGAGCAGGCCAACCGGAAGCTGGCGTTGTCGAGGGCAGCACCGGTCGATGTCCCCTGCGCAGGGAGGGCGCCCGGACCGGATCGGCTCGCTGTTCGACGGTGCTTGCCCGACGGCCGCAACGCCGGATACCGGGATCACCGAACGCTTACCACCCACCTGGACACAGACGCTGGCCGATGGCTTCCCGACGTTGTGGGGTACACCGTGGGATGCTATATTCATGTATCCCCATAAACCCATGTGTATTCAATCACTTGCAGCGCTGGTCTTGCTGACGTGGCCGGAGGGCGCCAAGCCGCCGTCGCGGGCGCATGCCCTCGACACCGTGCAGGGTGCGCTCGACGCGCTCGGCCTCGACGACCGGCACCGGGGCATCGTGGTCGCGCACGCCGACACGGACAGCCCCCACGTGCACATGCTCGTCTCGCGCGTCTGCCCGGAGACGGGACGGGCCGTGAAGGTGACCAAGCCCGCGGTCCGGCGGTTGCAGCGCTGGGCCGTCGACTACGAGCGCCGCACCGGAGGCGTGGTCATCGAGAACCGGGTGCGGCGCCAGCAGGCGCGGGCGGCGTTCACGGCCGAGGTGGCCGCCCTGAATACGGCGGGCGTTCCCGAGAAGGACGCCGTCGACGTCCCCCGCGAGAACAACCCCCTGCCACCGCAGCGACCGCGCAGCGAGCGCCGCAGCGCCGGCCGCGAGAAGCGTACCGCGACAGAGCGGGCCGAGTGGCGAGAACTGGCCGAGCGCCAGCGAGAACAGCCCGACCTGCACCCGGGCCGGGCCAAGGCCGAGCGGGTCCAGTTGGTGCGGCGCCACCCTGGAGATCGGCGTGCTACGGGAGATGGCTTCCAAGGCTACAGCCATTGACCGCGCCACGAGCGGGCCACGGTGCCGTCGTTCCTCGGGTCATGCTACAGGTCGCATTCAGCCTGCGAGACCCACTTTCGTATCGCCTCGGCTGCCGGTGGAGCGCTTCTTCGAGAAGCCGCGCGTCGGGCTGTCCGTCGCTGCGGTCCCAGGTCTCGGGCTCAGAGGCCGTACGTGTCGTCGGTCATGCCGGGCCGTCCGTGGCGGCGAGCTTGCCGTACCGCGCTTCGTAGTCTGCCGGACGCCGCCGCCGTGGACCCGGAGCAGGACGTCCGCGCCCGCGAGTTTTCCGCCGCCTGTTGTCGACGGTCATGCGTCTCGATCTCGCCGACGTCGAGCAGACCGCGTTGTGCCGTCGTTTCGGTCTTGCGGATCTCGAGGATCCGGCCGGCGTCCGGCGTCCGGCGGCTTGTTCCCGGGAGCGCGTCCGCGGGCTGGAGGTTCGTGCGCTGCGGAAGCTCCAGGCGTCGGCGCACGCGGAGCATCTGCGCGTGTTCCTTCCGTCTTCGTCTGCGCCCTGAGCGCGCTGAGTTGCCTCTCCAGTTGCGCCGCCGGGGTGGGTGTGTTCGTCAGGCCGAGCAGGAAGTCGGTCGACACCCGCAACTCTTGCGCGGCTCTTCTCAGGGTGTGTATACGCATCGAGCCGCGGCCGTTCTCGATCTTCGAGACTCTGGAGTGGTCGAACCGCTCCCCGAGTGCGGCGGCGAGTTCGGACTGGTTCAGCCCGGCCTGCTTTCGGCAGCGCGCGAGCCGTTTGCCGAGGTCTCTGGTCCCAGTCCGGGATCGTCGGCGTCTCGCTCGCCGTCGGCGTGGCTTCCTTCTTCGATTCGTCCCGTGTATCGCTTTTTCGTGATCGGTTATTGCTCCGGACTTGCCGACAGCCGTGTCGTTCCAAGGTCGCTCGTCAGACGAGCGCGCCCTGGGCGCCTTCCCGGCTCTTCGTCGGCGCGGGGTCCAGTCTCGATCGCATCGACGATCTTGTCGCGGCGCCGGTTGCGGTATCGCCGTCCATGTCCCTCACGCCCCAGGCATGCTCGGCATGCCTCTTCTACGAAGTCGGCGTACCCGGTGATGGTTCGTGTCGGAGCCCGATCCACTGGCGTTCCGCGGCCGAACTGCGGGTGCATGACAGGACTGTGAGATGTCCGTCAGGCGGCGTTGCTGCTCGTCGTTCCCAGACATCCTCGAAGCGGCTACCGAGGATGCAGGGTCCAGCGGATGCGGTGTCGAAGCCGCGCCGTTGCGCTTGGCGATGGACACGTTGCGCGAAGGCGGCCAACTGCGCGTCCAGTGTCGCGGCTGCCGGCTCCGGACATCCACCCCGCCGCGGGCCGCCAACAACTCGCTCGTCCTGGCGCAGACCGACCTCGGCCGCCTGCGCACTCACGCTTCCTCGTCTGCGGCCGGACGGGCAGCCGGATCCGCCGGCTCGGCGGCAAGCCCCATCGTGTTGCTCATCACGCCTGTCACACGCCCCGCTGCCGCACCCGCACGGCGCCGCGCCACGCCAGCAGCAGTCCCAGCAGTAGCGCCCCGCCCAGCGGCAGCGCCGGCGTCGGCACCGCTTCGGTGATCGTGATCTCGACAGACCTCGGCCTTCCCGCCCTCACCGACGACGGCAGCGTGCCCAGCGCCACCGTGAACGTCTCGTCGTCGGTGTCCGCATCTGCGCTCGTGGAGATGGCGCCGGTGCCGCTCGTCTGCCCCCTGTCGATCAGGATGCCCTCCAGCCGCCCGTAGTCGTCTCTCTCGGCCGACCCGGCTGTGAGCCTGAGCGGGATGGTCACTGCGCGCGTGAGCGCCGACGACAGCCGAGCCGTCACCGTCACCGATGAGCCTTCGTGCACCGGGTTCGGAGACGCCGACAGCCGCACCGATGGCCTCGCCGGCGGGTCCGGCGGATCCGGTGGGTCCGGCGGACCCCCGCCGCCGCCGTCGTCGTCCCGGATCCTCACCTGCACCGACGACGGGCTTCCCGCCGTCACCGACGCCGGCAGGTTGCCCGTGTCCAGCGCCACCGTGAAGGTCTCGTCGTCCGTGTCGCTGTCCTGGTGCGCCTGGATCGTGCCCGTGCCGATCGTCGAACCGGAGTTGATCGTGATGCTCGACAGCGAGCCGTCGTAGTCGTCCGGCTCCGCCGTGTTGTCCGTCAGCGTCACCGGGATCGTCACCGCGCTCCCCAGCGCCGACGACAGCGTCGCCGTCACCGTCACCGTCGAGCCTTCCTGCACCGGGTTCGGCGAGACCGAGAGCCTTACCGTCGGCGGGACATCGTCGTCCGTGATCGTGATCTGCACCGAGCTCGGGGTACCCGCCGTGACCGACGCCGGCAGGTTGTTGCCCAGCGCCACCGTGAAGGTCTCGTCGTCCTCGTCGGGGTCCTGGTTCGTCGTGATCGTGCCCGTGCCGCTGGTCGCGCCGGAGTTGATCGCGATGCTCGTCAGCGTGCCGTGGTCGCCGGACTCGGCCGAGTCGTCCGTCACCGCTACCGGGATCGTCACGTTGCTCCCCAGCGCCGACGACAGCGTCGCCGTCACCGTCACCGAGGAACCTTCATCGACCGGGTTCGGCAAGGCCGAGAGCGAGACCGTCGGGACCGCCGCCGGCGCTTGCGGCGTGCCTTCCGCCGGGGCCGTCCAGTCGCTGGGAGTCTGTTCGCCAAGCTGAATCGTGCGCACTCGCACCTGGTACGGCGAGCCGTTGACCAACCCTGTGAAGGTGTGGCTCGTGCCCGTCACGTCGGTGTCCGTGCCCGGCCAAGCCTGCGCGGACTTCAGCTTTATCTGCACCTCGTAGCGCGACACGTCCACGCCCGTCGGCGCCGTCCAGCTCGCCGTCAGCTCAGCGTTGCCCGCCGACACCGACAGGCCCGTTGGCACGGTCGAGACCGTCGCCGCCTCCCGCGTGATGGTGACGGTGTAGTCCTTCGTCGTCGCCCCGTCCTCGGCCGTCACCCGCACCGTGATCGCGTTGGCCCCCTCGCTGAGCGCGATGGCCCCGCTCGCCGAGCCGCTGTTCACCGACGTGCCCTGCACCGTCACCGTCGCCTTGCCGGTGTCCGCCACCGTCGGCGTCAGCTTCGCGTGCGTCCTCGCGTTCGCCACCGTCGCCGTGTAGCTCGTCGTCGCCGCCGAGAAGGTCGAGGGCGAGAGCGTCAGCGCCGCGTACGTGCCCGCCGCGCTCGTCGAGCTCGACGCCGTCAGGCCGCTCAGGTTCGCGTTCGAGGACTGGGGCGGGGCCGAGGGGGTGCCGACAGCGAAGCCGTAATGGCCCGAGGTAGCTTGGGCCCGCGCGGCCACCCGCACCCGGTAGCGCGTGTTGTTCGTCAGGCCCGTGATTGCCCGTGTGGTCGCCGTGCCGCTGTGGCTGACCGTCACCCAGCCAGTGGTCGGGTTACTCCCCACTGGGCCAGCCGCACCCGCCGTCGTTGAGGACGTATAGTGGACAACGTATCCGGTGACGGCCCGGCCGTCCACGTCGGATGGCGCCGTCCACGACAGGTCCAGCCTCCTGTCGCCCTCCCTGACCTTCACATTGAGTGGACTCACCGGTGTCTTGTCCGACACCGTGACCCAGTCGCTGTACCGGAAATGGCTGGTCTGGGTCCCGTCGGTGTTGGGGTCTTTGCTTTCCGCAGCTATCCGCAAGTCGTAGGATGTCTCATTATTGATTGCGAATGTAGCTCGGTTAGCGTCACTCTGGTCCGCGGTGAACACGACGCTGGTCGCACTGGAGGAGTCCGTAAACCCATCCGTAACCCCAACCGCGGTCACTGCGTGCCACTGGTCGTTACCAGCCGCTGGGAACTTCCATTGGATCCAAAAGCTATTTGCGGTCCAGGTGCCCCAGGAACTGGGGCCCTGCCAGCTCAGGGTCAGCTGTGTGTCACCGGACGTTACCTGCACGTTCCGAGGGACCGAGGGCGAAGTCACCTGCGCGCCAGCGGGGGTGGCGGCAAGCAGATGCAAGCCGCACAGCAGCAACGCAAGAACGGGGACGAAGAAGCGGAAGCGGCGCGTGGGGGGAGGCTTGCGGTCAGCCCAGCCTACGGCTCGGCTCGGCTCGGCTCGGCTCGGCTCGGCTCGGCTCGGCTCGGCTCGGCTCGGCTCGGCTCGGCTCGGCTCGGCTCGGCTCGGCGGAACTGTACACCGAGCCGCCGCTATCGCGCAACGTCAAGGGCTGCGGCACTTGCGTTTGCGTTGGGTGAATCCCGCTGCGTCCACCGACGCGGTGCGACCCGTCCGACTCCACAAGCACGGTCGACATGCGATAAAGCCTCACAGACATGCGACGATCGGCTCCGCAACGAAGGTGCAAACCGTCGCCTGATAGCAGGGAAACAATCTTCTGGAAATTATGCGCGACGGCGCATGATCACTACGTGATCAGAACTGCTATTTGCATGATATGTTCAGTGCATTGGGGTCGCCTCTCCCATGAATGGCACTTCTCGCGCCGATCAGGCGGCGGCGCGCGCCACGTCAACTGAGGCGAAGAACAGCGAGACCGACCGGTGACGACGAAGCGTCCGTCCCGAACGCAGCAACGGATCGCAGCGCTGGAGCAGCGCCTCTCCGGGCTCAGCGCCGCCGTGCTGCGCGTCAGCGCAAGCCTCGACCTCGACACCGTCCTGCGCGAAGTCGTCGAGGGCGCCCGCGCGCTGACGCGTGCCCGCTACGGCGCAATCACCACCATCGACGACGCCGGCCAGCCCCAGAACTTCATCACCGCCGGCTTCACGCCGGAGGTCCACCGCCACCTGATCGACTGGCCGGACGGGCCGCGGCTCTTCCCGCACTTCCGGGACCTGCCGGCTCCGCTGCGCGTGCCGGACCTGCGCGTCCACGTCGAGTCGCTCGGCTTCGCGTCGGACCGGATTCCGGTGAAGTCGTTTCAAGGAACGCCGATGCGTCACCGCGGCGTGCTCGTCGGCAGCTTCTTCCTCGCCGAGAAGGCGAGCGGACGCGAGTTCACCGCCGAGGACGAGCAGGTCCTGGTGCTGTTCGCCGCGCAGGCGGCCGCCGCGATCGCCAACGCGCGCACCCACCAGGCCGAGCGGCGCGCCCGGGCGGACCTGGAGACCCTGATCGAGACCTCGCCGGTCGGCGTCGTGGTCTTCGACGCGAGGACCGGCGCTCCGGTGTCGCTCAACCGGGAGGCGAAGCGGATCGTCGAGGGCCTGCGCACGGCGGGCCGCTCGGCGGCGGAGCTGCTGGAGGCGGTCACCTGCCAGCGGGCGGATGGGCGGGAGGTGTCGCTGGCCGAGTTCCCGCTGGCGCAGCAGCTGAGCGCGGCCGAGACGGTGCGGGCCGAGGAGATCGTGCTGTCGGTCCCCGACGGCCGGAGCGTCAGGACGCTGATCAACGCCACGCCCATTCGCTCGGCCGACGGCGAGGTCGAGTCGCTGGTGGTCACCCTGCAGGACCTGGCGCCGCTCGAGGAGCTCGAGCGGCAGCGTGCCGACTTTCTGAGCATGGTGAGCCACGAGCTGCGCGCCCCGTTGACTTCCATCAAGGGCTCGACGGCCACGGTGCTGGGCGCCTCGCGGGCGTTCGACCCGGGCGCGCTGATGCAGTTCTTCCGCATCATCGACGCGCAGGCCGACCAGATGGGGGGCCTGATCGGCGACCTGCTCGACCAGGGCCGCATCGACGCCGGCACGCTGTCGGTGTCGGTCGAGCCGGCCGAGGTCGCGAGTCTGGTCGACCAGGCCCGGAGCACGTTCGTGAGCGGCGGCGGGCGGCACACGCTGCGCATCGACCTGCCGGCGGACCTGCCCCGGGTGATGGCCGACCCGCAGCGCATCGTCCAGGTGCTCGGCAACCTGCTCTCGAATGCGGCGCGGCACTCGCCCGAGTCGTCACCGATCCGGGTCGCCGCGGCGCGCGACGGCGTGCACGTCGCGGTCTCGGTAGCCGACGAGGGACCGGGCGTGCCGCCCGAGCGGCTGCCGCACCTGTTCCGCAAGCACGCCGATCTGGCCGCGGGCGGCGACACCGAACGCGCCGGCGCAGGCTTCGGTCTGGGCCTGTCCATCTGCAAGGGGCTCGTCGAGGCGCACGGGGGCCGCATCCGGGCCGAGAGCGGCGGCGCGGGCCGCGGCACGCGGTTCACTTTCACGCTGCCGGTGGCCGACGAGGCGCGCGACGGCGGCGCGGACGGCCCGGCGCCGGACCGCGCCCGCACGCCGCGCCACGAGCGCGGGCAAACGCGCATCCTGGTGGTCGACGACGACCCGCAGACGCTGCGCCACGTCCGCGACGCGCTGGTCGAGGCCGGCTACGCCCCACTCGCTACCGGCGACCCGCAGGAGCTGCCCGGCCTCGTCAAGTCGCACAAGCCGCACCTGGTGCTGCTGGACCTGCTGCTGCCGGGGACCGACGGCATCGAGCTGATGCAGCGCGTCCCCGAGCTGGCCGACCTGCCGGTCATCTTCCTCTCGGCGTACGGCCGGGACGAGACGATCGTCAAGGCGCTGGATGCGGGAGCCGCCGACTACATCGTCAAGCCCTTCTCGCCGACGGAGCTGACGGCGCGGGTGCGGGCGGCGCTGCGCCGGCGGGCCGACCCCGAGCCCTTCCGGCTGGGCGAGCTGGCCATCCGCTACGACGAGCGGCGGGTCACGCTGGCCGGCCGCCCGCTGGAGTTGACGCTCACCGAGTACGAGCTGCTGCGCGTGCTCTCGCTCAACGCGGGACGGGCGGTGGCCTTCGACACCCTGGTCCGTCAAGCCTGGGGCGGGCGGCATGCCGACTCGCCGGACCCGCAACTGGTGCGCGCCGTCGCGCGGAGGCTCCGCCGCAAGCTGGGTGACGACGCGGCCCGGCCCACCTACATCCTCAACGAGCGCGGGGTCGGCTACCGGATGCCTCGACCCCAGGACCCATGAGGGCCGCGAAGTGCCGCGCCAGCGTGTGATGGGGACGATGACCCTGTGTCACGCACCGAATCACATCCCGCCGCCGGGTCGCCGCACCGGAACGCCCCGCGTTTGCGGAGCCAATCGCGTCCCTCAACAAGAGCGGGCGGCCGTCGAGGTTCTGGCCTGACCGGCAGCAACGCCGTGGTTCAGGCTGCTGATCGACTCGTGCATGGCGACGGAGGATCCCGTCCGGAAGTTCATGCACTTTCCTGCGCGACCGCGTCACCGGCAAGACCCGCCCACCTGACAACGTTCGTGCCGACGATTCCGGGCGCCATGCGGCTCGGATCTCGGCGCGGCGCCGGGCAGTTTGTCCCCTGCGAGCGGAACTGGGGTCAACGATCCGCGGAACTGGGGTCAAGGGGCTTCCTGAACTGGGGTCAAGCGACGTGGCACTGTTTTCGACGGTGCATTGCAACGTTGCACTGATCCGTCGGATCCAGCCTTCCCGCAGGGAAAAATACTGGGTGAGCGACCCCGGAACCGGGGTCGCTCACCCTCCTTCGGGGTCTGCCTCCAGAGGGGTGCGCGATGGTGCCACGTTGCACGGTTTCCGATGGTGGCCTGTCACCCGTGCGTGGTGGTTGGCCCCAGTAAACGTTGCACGGTCCCGACGTCGTCGGGGGTGGTTGACCCCAGTAAACAGTGCACCGTCGCCGTCTTCGCTGCTTCGACGAAAAGTCCAGCGTTCTCGCTTTGGCGTCCCTTGCCGCGGGTCTTGCTCGTGGCCGCGATCGCGCGTGCCGGCGGCGATGGTGAAGTGCAATGTCCGGCCGGGGTGCACGGTCGGGGCGGACAGGAGCATCGTGTGCACGGTGCACCATCGGTCCTGTCCCGCCAGCGGGCCGCACCCTGCACCGCGGAGGGCCCGCCAACAGACGCGATCTTGACCCCAGTTCGGTTTCGGCGATTTCAGGCACATGCGGCCACCGTGTGCACCGTGCACGCGGGCACCTTGCCCCGTCATGGTGCACTGTCGGCGGACGCAACCGTGCAACGTTGCACCCTGCGCCTGGCGGTCCGCCTCGATAGGTCCTCAGGGACAAGAAACGCGTATATGGACTCCTCCACGTTGTCCACTTGAAACGGTCAGTCCTGCCCGGCGGCAACCGGCAACGCCGCGAACGGCGCGGGACCGGTGGTGGTCGATGCCGGTCAGTTCCTGGCCGGAAGCGTGCTTCCGGCCACAATTGCCCGTCCACCGTGGCGGGTGGCGGGTCACCCGCAGGGCCGCAACGAAGTGGAGGAGCCGCGCTTGCGCGGCTTGACGCGCCACCCGCCACGGTGGCTCTCACCCCGCCGCGTCCCCTGCAAGGGGCCTTGGTCGGCGTGCCTCGACGACGACGTGTGGCGTCGAATCGACTGCAGTCGTATATCCGGCCTCTGTGTGGAGACGCCAGTCTCCGGGCCACCATGGAAGTCGCACACCGCGGGCCACACGTGGTGTCGGCGTCGGGCGCCGGCGTTTCTATCGGCCTGGTGCGGTGTCGGTCGGTTCGAGGCGCCATGTCGTTCGTTCACTCACTCAGCAGTTGCGGCGGTCGGTTGATTCACGCGGCGAAGGCGACGTCCCGGGTCCAGACGGCCCACACGATCCGAGCCAGCTTGTTGGCTACCGCGAGCGTAGCCTTGTTGTAGCCGCAACGGTCGCGAACCTGCAGCGCCCACTGGTGCAGACGTGACAGCGGCTGCCCGGCCCGCTGCCGGCGGGCCGCGGTCACCAGCACGGCGCGGGCGCCATGCGTCAGCAGGTACCGCAGGTAACGGTCACCGCGCTTGCTGATACGCCCGAGCCGACGGTGTCCGCCGCTGGAGTACTCGCGCGGCGTCAAACCGAGCCAGCTCGCGAACTGCCGCCCGCGCCCGAAGGCATGGATGTGACCGACGGCGCCGACCAGCGCAGTCGCCGTCAACGTCCCGACACCGGGTACCGTCTGCAACCGCGCGCTGACCGGGTCGGCCGCGGCCAAGTCCCGCAATTGGCGATCGACCTCGGCGATCCGCGTCTCCAGTGCTCGGATCTCTTCCTGCATGCTGGCCAACACCTGCCGCAGCGTTGTCGGCAGCGCGGTGGCCTCATCGAGAAGCGCCGGAACCGCCCGCACCGCAGCCTGCGCACCGGCCGGCAAATGCAGACCATGCTCCCGCAACAGGCCGCGCAGCGTATTGATGCGCGCCGTGCGTGTCGTCACCCACTGCTCGCGAACCCGATGCACGCCGACCAGCGCCTGTTGCTCCACGCGCTTGACCGGCACGGCCGGAATCCGCTCGGCGCGCACCGCATCCACCAACGCCTCGGCATCCGCCCGGTCGGTCTTGTTCCGGCGCACGAATGGACGCACGTAGACCGGCGGCAACAAGGTCACCTCGTGCCCGTGGTCCTGGGCGAGACGACCCCAGTAGTGCGCCGTTCCACAAGCCTCCATCACCACTCGGGCCGGAGCCTGTGCCGCCAGAAAACGCGCGAACTGCGGCCGTCCCAGCCGTTTCCGTTCGACAATCCGTCCGCGTTCATCCGCCACCGCCACCTCGAACACCGTCTTTGCGAGGTCCACCGCCACTGTCGTACCATCCATCTTGGTCTCCTCCTGGTTTGTGCTGATGGGGATCAGCTGATGCACCCTCTTGCTTGGCGCATCGTAAACCCGGAGGAGTCCATCCCATCATGGTGGTTTCCTTCGCTCCGGCGGTCATCCGGACCCTTGCCGCCTTGGCGATGCGGCCGGCTACGGGCCGATGTGGCGGCGCGCACGGCAGCGTCCTGTTCGGCTCGATGGCGCCGGGCGGCGGCCTGTTTCCAACTCCCAGTTCGAGCTGAACCGCGAGAGCCGCGGCATGCTGTCGTTGTGGAGCTGTCGCTCGACGGCGACGTGCGGACGACGATGGCCGGGGCCGACTACTCGCGCGGCCCGCTGACGGTCGGCTTGGGCGCCGACGCGCTGAGCTGACTCCGGACGGCGCCTCGGTGCTGGAGACGAACGTGTCGATGATGACGTCGGCGGTCGGGACGCGGGGCGAGTCGGTGGGCTCGCAAGCCACGGCGCGTCCGCGGCGGCGCGCGAGCGACGCGCGTTCGGTCCGGTGGCGGCGTCGCAGCTCGATGCGCATTCGGGCGCCGGCGGCGCGCAGCTTGCGGACCGACGTACTGCGCGGCGGGAAAGGGGCGGGGCCGGCGGCGGCGTGCGCCTCGGCCTGCGCGGCATGGTAGGTTCGCCATTCGCGTCGCCGGCGCTCGACCCGCTCGTCTTCAGCGGTCCGCTGATGCCGCATGTCGCCGCGCTGCCGTTCGAGCAACCGTGTCCCCCACGCGCGCTGGTCGGGCGTCGAACCGGCGGGTGAAGACGGCCGTCTGGAGGGCCGCCTCGCCGCCGGCCGCCGGGGCAGGGGCGCAGTGATCGAGCGGGCCAGCTCGCGCGGCATGCCGGCCTTGCGGCCGCCGCGCGCGAGGCCGCGGCGGGCCGCCCGCGCCTCGCGCCGTTCGACACGCGGACATGACGATGCCGCCGTGGTTGCGCTCGTATCGCTCGGCCCAGCGGCTGAGCCTGCGCGTGGCGCCCTTGTCGAGGTTGACGGCCCGGCCGGTCTCGGGGTCGATGCGGCTGACCGCGACGTGGACGTGCGGGCAGTTCGTGTCCGTGTGCGCGGCGCAGACCGCGTAGTGGCGGTGGTCGAGACCGAGGCTGTCGAGCGCGCCGGCGACAGCCGACAGCATCTCCTGCTTCGCCGGGGCCTCGGCCCCCTCCGGCCAGCTCAGCACGATGTGCGTGTACGGGTTCTTCAGCTTGCGCCCGCGGGCGCTGATGCCGGCCCTGGTCTTCAGCACCGGGGCGTCGGCGGTCAGTCCCTGCATGGCGCGGACCATCAGCTCGGTGTCCTCGGTCGGGATGCCGAGGCAGGCGGTCCAGGCCACCCGTTCCGAGGTCGTGGGCCGGCGCTCGTCGGGCGAGACCTGGTCGTGGGGGTCGTGGGTGATGTAGGCGACCATGCCGGCGATGCCGCGGCCGGAGCCGATGATGCGACCGATCACGGCCACCTCCCGAGTTGGTGCGCGTTCGGTTGCCTCGCCCCGGATTGGTTGGGCGCAGCCGGTTTCGCGCAGCGAAGTTACCGAATCCGATTCCTATCGCCTCTGGCGCGGCGGGGAGTGTACGGGACGCGGGCCTCGAGCCGGACAGCGGTCTTGGTCGAGGCTCCGGGAACGGAAGGAGCGGGAGGCGGACCGGGCGCGTGCAACCGGTCGTGACCCGCTCGCGGTCGGGATCAAGGCGAAAAGTGATTTCACGTACCGGAACGTGTTCCGGCGAAGATCTCACGAAAGCGTGCCGTCGGCCCGGCTCGGCGGGAAGCTGTCGAGGCGTCCGCACGCGAGCGGCTGCCGCCTACACCGCAGACACGGGTCGAAGCCCGACAGGTCGTCGAGCAGGGGCACGGCGTCGGGCATCTGGACGGCCGGGCCGACATCCCGGCGTACGTCGTCTTTGGCCGCGGCGGCTTCGAGCAGGACGGTCACAACGACTTCCGCCTGGTTGAGTCCGTACTGCAGCAGCCACATCCGCCGGTTGTGGCAGCGGATGCAGCGGCTGCTCTCGGGCGCGATGAGTCTCCCGCAGGTGCCGACCTCGATGAGCAGGCTGACCCCGGGGTCCCGCTGTTGGAGGCGGAGCAACTCGTTGCAGACGCTGCTCGAGCTCCAAGGTCAGCTCGAGGGTGTGGATCTGGACGCTCTGGAAGACCTGGGTCACTGAAGCGCTGGAGCGCGTCTTCGGCGGCGACAAGGTTCGGCCGGCGCCGGACCCGGATGCGCCGCTCGAGTAAGCGGAGGAGGCGCCTGCAGCCGCTACCAGCGCAGGCAGGGATCGCCGAGAGCGGACAGGTCGTCGAGCAGCGGGACAGGGTTCTGCGTGTCGGCGGGCGCGTTCGCCGCCGCGGGTGCGTCGTCTTCGAGCGCGACGGTCTCAAGCAGCGCCGTGATGGCGACCTCGGCGTTGTTGAAGGCGTGGTCGAGCAACCACCGCCGGCGGTTGAAGCAGCGGATGCAGCGGCTGCTCTCGGGCGCGATGAGTCTCCCACACGTGCCGGCCTCGATCGGCAGGTCGACGCCGGGACACAGCAGCTTGCGGTCGATGTCGGCGCGGACGCGGCGCATCAGCTCGCGGTTGGCGATGCGCTTGCGGAGCCTGCGCAGCCAGACGCGCTGTTCGGGACGCAGCAGCTCGATGAGGGGCATGGGGTCTCCTCCGGGAAAGGGGAAAAGGCCCGGCAGGGCCAGGTGGAACGGGCCGTCGGCCCAGGGGCGTGCCGTCTGGTGGCGGCCTGCCGCAGACGGCGTGGACGCCAGCGCGTGAGCCGAGGCGTGGAGACAGGGCGGACGCCGGGCGTGGCCTTGCCCGCCGGCGCCGTTGCTGTGTGCCGCTACGCGCGGGGCGCGTGCGACCGGCCCCGCGACCGCCTCGGGGCCGGGGTCATGGCGAAAGTGATTTCACGTACCGGAACGTGTTCCGGCGAAAGACCGGCGAAGGTGCCGTCGGCCTTGTGGCGTGGAGACAGGGCGCAAACCTGGCGTGGCCTTTGCCCGGCGGCGCCGTTGCTGCGTGCCGCTACGCGCGGGGCGCGTGCGACCGGTCCCGCGACCGCCTCGAGGCCGGGGTCATGGCGAAAGTGATTTCACGTACCGGAACGTGTTCCGGCGAAAGACCGGCGAAGGTGCCGTCGGCCTTGTGGTCGTTCCATGCACCGGCGTCATTGCCGTGCGTGGCGTTGCTGGTGAAGAACGGGTTGCCGTCCCGGCTCGGCAGGAAGCTGTCGAGGCGTCCGCACGGCAGCGGGCTACCGCGAACCACCGCAGACACGGGTCGAAGCCCGACAGAGTGGCCCGACAGGGCCGGGTTGGAGCGGAGCGCCGGTCCCCTCGCGTGCCGTCTGGCGGCCTGCCGCGTTCGGCGTTGAACAGCAGCGCGTGAGCGGCCCAGGCGTGGACAAACGGTGCACAGCAACGGCGCCGCCCTGCCCGCCGGCCCCGTTCCGCTGTCCCGCTACCCGCCTGCCTGCCCCATTGTCGTTCCGCCCGCCTGCTTCTCCGTGGTCCGTATCCGCGCCGACTCCGGGAGGCGCGGCGGGCTCTTGCCAGGCAGTGCTCTCCAGACCCGTTGCCGGTTGAACAGTGAGCGGCCCCGGCGTCGCCGGACCCTCGTTGTCCGCGCGGGCGAGCACGTCGCCCCCGCCGTCCGGGCACGTCGCCGGCGGCAGCAGTCGCACGTCGCGATCGCGAACTGCGTCCTACAGCCTCGGGCGCTCGCCCGCCGCCGTCTCCCGCCGCCGCCAGAGACGCGGCCGGCATTCCTCGGAGCTATCGCGCCCCGGGACGAGTCCCTCCCTTCCAGTTCAGAGCTTTCCAACCGGAAGCAGGGCGGTGGAGCGCGGCCTCGGGGTGACCGCCGTCTTGCATACTTCACCCGGCCGCCGGATCTGGCCGGGGCCATCTGGAAAGAGGTATGGGATGACCAGGCGGGTTCTTCGGTTGAAGGACGTCAAGGAAGCGACGGGGCTGTCGCGTTCGTCGATCTACGCGCTGCGCAAACGGGGGCTCTTCCCCGCGTCGGTCAGGATCGGACCCAAGGCGGTCGGCTGGTTCGAGGACGAGGTGCTCGGCTACCTGAAGTCGCGGCCCCGCGTCGGGGGTGACGCAACCACGAAGAGACGGTGAACGGCGGCGGCGTGGCTCCAGGCGTTTCGCGCGCTCGTTCGAGGTGCGGGCCGGAGCAACGCCGGTACAGGTTGCAGCACTCGCTTCGGAACATGCGCCGGGCACTCACCGCGGTGTTGTCGGGCGCAGGCTGCGGCCGCGGTCGTGGGGCTTCCGGGCGCCCCAAGGCGCCGGCTGGACGCTTCGCGTACATCGTCTTCGATGGTTCCGCGACCGCCATCCGGTTGCTCGTGGCGGCGGTTCTCGCCGGCCCGATTGGCGCCCGACTCCGGGAGCGTGCAGATGTGGTCGGGCGCCATCGCGCCGTCCGCAGTGCTCGACCGGTTGGCGGGCGCGGGCGAGGCGCTGGCCAGTGGGAGATTGAAGCAGGGGGCTTGGAGCGAGGTCGGCAGGCGCAGGGCTTCGGCGTTGACGCCGTCCTTCATTTCCCGGATGAGATTGCACGGGCGCAATCGGCAGCGTTCATCGATGCGGCGGCGAGACGTCGGTCGCGGCGCGTGACAGGAGCGCTTCCGAAGTCCTGATCGTTGTCGCCGTCCTGGCTTCTCGCGGGCGTGGCGCCCGCAATCCGCAGAGGGGCGAAGCCTGGTGGCTGAGAACTGTCAGCGTTGTCAGCGCCTGCGGCCTGCATGACATGCGGCTCGAAGGCGAGGTCGGAATCGGCGTCGTGGTAGTCGGCCCCACCGGTCAGGCGATGCTCAGTCGTTCGGCCGTCGTGCGGCCGGCGACCCGGTGGCCGGCGGCGAGGCGTCGCGCGAGCGTACGAATGGCCTCCCACGGCCACGGCCGGTAGTCCAGCTGCTCGACGCTCACGTTGATGTGCTGCTCCCTCGAAGGCGATGGCTCGTCATGGAGGTGGCCGTGGACGTTGACCGAGCCTTCCGGCACGGTCTCGAGCGGCATGTGCGTCAGCAGCAGCGGCGGGTCGCCGCTGGCGTAGAGCGTGCTGTGGATCTCGTCGAAGCCGTCGATATCGACTTCGCCGACGCGATTGATCTCGTGGTTGCCGATGACCAGGAGCTTGCGTCCCGGCGCTCTGCGGAGCCGCTTGAGCCGAGCGCCCCACAGGGCGGGGATCGTCACGTCGCCGAGGCAGATGATCGTGTCGTGCGGAGCGACCGTCCGTTCCCAGGCGGAGAAGAGCGCCAGGTCCATCTGCCGCGGGCTGGGAAAGGGCCGTTGGAAGAACCCTATGGTCTCGTGATGGCCCAGGTGCAGGTCGGACCAGATCCAGATGCGGTTGTGGTCGCCTTCGGTCAATTCGCCGGGAGGCATGGCGCGCGAGATGCGCAGCATGCACCGCGTTGCCCTGCGGTCGACGTGTTCGTGGACCGGCGGCTCGAGGGCCTGCTGCAACTGCGCCTCGTAGAGGTTCTTCAGCGTGCTCGCGTTCAATGGTCGTCGCCTCGTCGATTCTCCCCCGCCCAGCCCCGCGCGTTCGAGAACTCGCCCGGTG
This sequence comes from Vicinamibacterales bacterium, assembly GCA_965204175.1. Lineage (GTDB taxonomy): Bacteria > Acidobacteriota > Vicinamibacteria > Vicinamibacterales > UBA8438 > WTFV01. The sequence goes on along the minus strand of OZ241978.1, from coordinate 5,453,975 downwards.
GACGACGCCGGTCCCGGTGGCCGTTCGCGTCCATGCCCCTCCGCCGCGGCTGGCGGAGCGGCGCGCCGTCTCTCGAGGCGACGGGCTCGGGCAGGCCGCGGCACAGCGGCGGCCGGTTCTGTGCGCCGGCTTCGGGCCGGACCGTTCATCGCCGGGCGCAGCCCCGGCCGCGTGCGCAAGCACATGTCTGCCCGCCCGCGACCGACCCGACCCGTCCACCCACTGTCGCCGCCCGGGCCGAGCCGCCGTGTGGGGAAGGGAAACGGGCCGCGCTGCTGCCGTCCCGGTCGCCTCCGCGCCGTGTACGCCGCTTCGACGCTCGGGCGTCGGGACCTCCGACGAGTTCGCGATCGCCACCGGCGGCACGCGGTCGATGCCTGCGACGTGCTGACTCGAAGCGGCGCAACAGCGCCTGGGAACCAGCGCGTCCCTTGCCGTTCATTCACTTCCAACGGGAAGAGGCGTGGGTTCTTGCGCCCAGGGAGCGACCGCCGGTCTGCATGCTTCACCTGGCGACCCGGAGCCGGCCGGGGCCATCAGAAAGAGGGCAGTGATGATCAGGCGTGTGCTTCGGTTGAAGGACGTCAAGGAGGCGACGGGGCTGTCGCGGTCGTCGATCTACGCGCTGCGCAAACGCGGGCTCTTCCCGCCGTCGGTCAGGATCGGACCCAAGGCGGTCGGGTGGTTCGAGGACGAGGTGCTCGACTACATGAAGTCGCGTCCCCGAGTCGGGCGCCGACCGGGCCACGAATAGACGGTGACCGCCGCCGGCGGCGTGGCTGCAGACTCCTGTGGCCGACCTTGACGGCCATGCAAGCGCGGTGGAGCCTGAACAGGTCGCAGCGAGTCGCCTTCAGCAGGAGGTCCAACGGTCTGAGGCTCTGCCCTGCCCACGATCGGTGGAGCAAGGAACACAAGGCGCCGCGGCGGACTACGCTTCGACCGCGTCCTTGAGCTGCTTGGCGATGCGCGCCTTGACCACCTGCTTGGCCGGGATCTCGACCTGCGCACCGGTCGCCGGGTTGCGGCCCATGCGCTTCTCACGCTGCTGCACCACCAGCTTGGCGACCCCCGGAAGCACGAACTCGCCGCACCGCAACAGCTCCTGCTCGGTCAGCTGCTGCAACTCGGCGAAGAAATCGCCGGCCTCCGCACGCTTGATGCCGAAGCGCTCGGCGAAGTGCTCGAACAACTCGCTCTTGCTCATTCTGCGAGACTCAGCCATCCGTATCCCCTCTTCTGGCGTCCTTGTGGATCAGCACCGGAACGCGGTCGCATCCCACCGGCCGTAGCACCCCATCCCTCGTCACCGCGCCGCCTTCCCCCAACTGGCCGGCAACTGCCCGTGTACCTTACCGTTTCGCAGGCCCCGCCGTCGCTTGTCGCGGTCCATGCGCCGTTGATACGCGCAGTGGTCACGCGGGAGGGCCGCTGGGATGACGGCCTCGGGAACGCGGACCGCAGGCGTGGCCGTGGCCGGGACCTTCGCCACGCGCGAGGTGATCAACCGATGTCGGCGTGCTGATGGCGAGTGCCGCACCGCGAGCCGATCAGGGTCGGGCCCAAGGCGACCGGCTGGGTACGAAGACGAGGTGCAGAACTACATCGAGACCCGTCCGCGCACGGGGCGAGAACGGACCGGGGAGAGACGCTGACCGGCGGCGGCGTCCCCACGCGCCGCCGGTTTCAGCTCGTCACGAACTCGGCCCAGCGGTCCATCAGGCCACGGCGCTTGTCGAACAGGTCCGACCGGGCGTACGACCGCTCGACGGCGCTGCCCACCTGGTGCGCCAGCGCCGCCTCGGCGACCGCATGCGGCACGCTGGTCTGCTCGCTCGCCCAGTCGCGGAACGACGAGCGGAAGCCGTGCACCGTGCAACGGTCGCCGTACAGACGCCTCACGACCTGCGCCAGCGTCGTCGCGTGCATCTGACGACTGCCGCGCGACGGGGCCGGGAAGCACCAGCCGGCAGGACTGTGCAGGCTTCGGGCACGTTCCAGCGTGTCCATCGCCGCCGGCGACAACGGCACGCGATGCTCGCGGCCGGCTTTCATGCGCTCGGCCGGTATGCGCCACTCCGCGGCTTGCAGGTCCATCTCACTCCACGTGGCGCCCCGCGCCTCGCCCGAGCGAACGGCAGTCAGGATGATGAACCGGAGACAGCTCTTCAGCGCCTCACTCGCCGTGCACGCCGCGATGGCCTCCAATGCCGCGCCCACCTCGGCGTAGGGCAGCGCCGCGTGGTGCTTCTTGCCCTTGCGAGCCGCGGGCAGCGCCGCGCCGATGCCCTCGGCCACGTTGAACTCCAGGTGCTCGCGGGCCACGCCCCAGGCCAGCGCCCCCCGGATCCACCCGTGCAGCTTCGACCCCATGGCCCGCTTCTCCGCCATCAGCGGGGCGAGGATGCCGATCACGTCGGCGCGGCGGATCTGGTCGAGGCGCCGGTCCAGGATCGAACCGCAGTACCGGTCCAGAGCACGCCGCCGGTCCTCCGGCCCTTGTCCTTTCCAGGTCGCCGCCGCGTCGACTCGTTCGCACGCCTTCCGGAAGGTCGGTACCCGCGACCGTTGAAGGGCCGCCGTGGGGTCCCCGCCGCGGCGCGCCAGCTGACGGTTGGAGAACGCGGCGGCGCGCGCCTCGGCGAGCCCGACGTACGGATACCCGCCGAGCCCGAGGTCGCGGCGCTTGCCGTCGACGGTCAGCCGCTGCACCCAGTGGCGGCTGTGGCCGCCGGGCTCGACGACGAGGTAGAGGGTGCCGCCGTCGCCGTGGCGGCCCGGCCGTAGCGTCGGGATCTGCTTGACTCTGAGTCGTCCTGCCATGGGGATTCTCGGGTCCGGATGTGTCCCACGAATATACCACGTTAGGAGCTGGAACTAGCGGTTCGCGGTCGGCGGGAACTGGATGCATATCGCAGAATACCCCCAATGAAATGGGGGCATCCTGGCTGTCTAGGGACTACTGCGGAACTTAATCATCTTCTGGCAGCGCGAACACGTACAGCGCGTTTCCTCCCTCCGGCTGGAAGATCTCCGGGCGGAGCTGCGCGGTCAGGCCGCGGAACGCGCCCCCCAGCGAGGCCGGAACGGCAAGGAACTGCCTCCCGCCGACCTCGTAGGTGATGGGATACCCGTGCGCCGCGGCGCCGAGGCGGGTCTCCCAGAGCACCTCCCCGGTCCGGATGTCGAACCCGCGGTAGTAGCGGTCGGCATCGCCCGCGAAGACCAGGCCGCCGGCCGTCGTCAGCGTCGACGTCAGGAACGGGGCGGGCTGCTCGCGGCTCCACAGCTCCTCCATCGTCCGCACGTCGTAGGCGGCCAGCTTCCCCACGTTGCCGTCGGTGCCGGGCATCTCGCGGAACTCGGACCGGCCCGCCGCGCCGCCGCCGCCTTCGACGAACTCCACCTCGCGCCCGGTCAGGTACATGCACGCCTGGTGCAGCGGAATCACCAGCGCGTGGGCGCCGGGATGGTACGCCGACGCCTGCCAGTTGTGCCCGCCGAGCAGGCTGGGACAGGCCGGCACGCGATCGCCGATGCGCGCGTCGATGATGTCCTGCCGGTAGGTCAGCTCGCCGGTGGCCCGGTCTATCGAGGCGAAGACGTCCTGGTGGACCGTCTCGCGCAGGTCGACGAACGCCCCGGTCCGCCGATCCAGCTTCCAGAGGATGCCGTCCTTGCCGATCGTGAAGAGCCACTTCTCGCCGCCGGCGTCCACCAGGACCCGCTCGTAGACGATGTCCAGATCGAGCGTCTCCCCCGGCGCGTGCTGGAAGTACCACTGCACCTGCCCGGTGCCGGGATTCAAGGCGAGCGTCGAGTTGGTGTAGAGCGCGTCCTGCCGCGTCGTCATGCCGCGGCTGGCCGCGACCCACGGCTTGGCCTGCGCCGTGCCGATGTAGAAGAGACCCAGATCGGGGTCGTAGCTGCCCGGGATCCACGAGTCGCCGCCCGCGCGCAGATACGGCGGCGTGTCGCCCCACGACGCGTCGTTCGGATCGCCCGGCAGCGCGATGGTCGACGTCCGCCACAGCTCCTCGCCGGTGTCCGGGTCGTGCCCGGTGATGAAGCAGGTCTGCTCCTTGTAGCGGTTGCAGCCGTTCATGCCGCTGACGACGACCCCGTCGGCGACGACCGGCCCGGAGTTCTGGCGGAACCCCTGCGTGTAGTCCGCCTTGACGGCGCGCCACACCTCGTCGCCGGTCCGCGCGTCGAGCGCCACGAGTGCGGCGTCGTGGGTGGCCAGGTAGACCTTGTCGCCGTAGAGCGCCAGCGTGCGCGTCGCCGCCCGTTGCGGCGCATCCTCCGGCAGCGGCCAGCGGTACTGCCAGATGACGTTGCCGGTGACCGCGTCGATCGCCTGCACCACGTTCCCGGGGCTCGCCAGGAACATCACGCCGTCGTGCACCAGCGGCGTCGTCTGGTTGTTCCCCTCGCGGATTGCCAGCACCCAGGCCAGCCGCAGTTGGTCGACGTTGTCGCGGGTGATCTGGTCCAGCGGGCTGTAACCGTGGCTGTCGCGCGTCCGGCGCCAGCTCAGCCAGTCGCCGGGCGGGGGGTCCTGCAGCAGCGCGTCGGTGACCGGGGTCAACTCGTGCGGCACCGCCTGGTTGACGAACCGCGCCGGCCGCCTTCGGGGCGGCTCGCCCGCCTCGGCCGCCCGCCGCGCCTCGGCGATGTCCGCCGCGTTGCCGATGGTGACCGCCGCGTCCGCCGTCAGCCGCACGTCGCCCGGGCGGGCCCCGTTCGCATCGAGGAGGTAGGCGACCAGGTCCAGGTAGACCGCATCGCCGAGCGAGCCCCCGAGACCGGGCGGCATCCCGTCGCGCAGGTACTCGAACAGCTCGTCGGTCGTCTGCCCGGCCCAGCCGTTGAGGAAATCCACCCCGCGCAACGCCGGCGCTTCCGCGCCGTCCAGGTTCTCCCCGTGGCACTCCCCGCACTGCCGCGCGTACACCGTCCAGCCGGCCGCGGCCTGCTCCGCCGTGAAGCCCCCTTCCGCCGCCGGAGCCTGCGCCGCCTCGACGACGACGGTCGCGACCCCCGGCCCGCCGATCGGCGCACCTGCCACGACCAGTCCGACCGCCGCCACCCGGAACACCACCGCCGCGATGCCGACGCGAGTTCCCTTCGACATGATCGCAACTCCCCGGCGCCCGTCAGAAGGCGCGTGCAGACCGCGTGGCCGCCCGTCCCGCCCTTATATCACCGACGCGGTACCGGCGCCATGCCGCGCCAACGGCCGACGAGCGACCGACCGATACATGGTACCGACGGGGTCCGTGGGAGCCACACTCCACCGATGTGCGAAAGTGACCTCTATCCACCGGTGAAGGCTTTCCTCGAAGCACAGGGCTATGCCGTCAAGGGCGAGGTCGGCAACTGCGACGCCGTCGGCGTCCGGGACGGGATGCCGCCGATCATCGTCGAGCTGAAGACGTCCTTCTCCCTGTCGCTGGTGTTTCAGGGGATCGCGCGGCAGGGCCTGTCCGACGATGTCTATCTCGCGGTGCCGCCGTTCTCCGGCCGCACGGCGCGCCGAAAGGACGCGCTGGCGCTCTGCCGGCGGCTGGGTCTGGGGCTGCTGACCGTCAGTCTCGATCCCGAACCATGCGTGGACGCGCTGCTCGACCCGGCGCCCTACCGGCCGCGCAAGCGCCGCGCGGCGATCGGGCGCCTGCTGCGGGAGCACCAGCGGCGGGTGGGCGATCCGAACGCGGGCGGGTCGACCCGGCGCAAGCTCATGACCTCCTACCGGCAGGACGCCCTGCGCTGCGCCCTGCATCTGCGTCTCGACGGCCCGGCCAGGGCCGCACTCGTCGCCCGGGCCACCGGCGTCGCCCGGGCCGGCGCCATGCTGCGCGCCGACCACTACGGCTGGTTCGAGCGCGCGCCCGACACGCCCCGCGGGGTCTACGGACTGACGCCGAAGGGCCGGGCCGCGCTCGACGAGTACGCCGACGCCGTGGCGGTGCTGGAACGCAACGGCCACCGGTGACGGTTGCAGGATTCCGACCTGCGGCGCAACTCGCCCACAAACGCGGCGCGTCTCGGCGCCGATGCCCCGCGCGGATGCCTGGAGCTGCGGCTCGGTGTGGAATGACGGGTCCGAACCGGGGATTCCGAATAGAACGTGCGGAGGGAGCAGCAGACCGGGACAGGCCCAGCCGCGGCCGCCCGCACCCGTCAGCGGGCGGCGCGGCCGACGTAGCCCTGGAACGTCCGTTCCACGAAGTCGTCCACGCCGGGGACGAACAGGACCGCCAGCACGGTCACGACCAGCGCCGCCCCGATGCACCAGTAGAAGTACTGCATCGCACGATCCGCGTCTTCCGGCGTCCACATGGGTCTGCTCCGCTCCTATTGCGCGGACTCCGATCGGGGCAGCGCCTCGAACAACCACGAGTCGCCGGCTTCCACGCCCTCCCGGGTGAGCTGCGACGGGTACTTGTCCCGTATGGCGCCGGTGATGCCGTCGAGAATCTCGCCCGACTCGATGCGCACGAGCTGCCGTTCGTAGCGCTTGCCGTCGATGCGCAGCACGGCGCGGCCGTCCCGCTCCGCCTGGATCGGCCAGCGCTTCCATAGCTGGCCGACCAGGGTGCCCATGTAGCCGGACCAGACGTAGAGCTTGCCGTCGTGCTCGGTGGTCCAGATGCGGCGGGCGCGCGGCGGATCGAGCAACTGCAGCTCGACGGTCTGGATGTCTTCGTCGTCGACGAAGCTCCAGTCCGGCTCGGGGCCGGAATACAACTCGCCCTCCACGAGGGGGCCGCTCGAGAACAGCCGGTTCGGGCCGTCGGAGAAGCGTTGCTTCACCGCGGCGGTGAGAACGGCCGTCACCGGGATCAACAGCAGGCAGCCGACGACGATCAGCACTCGCGTGACGAACGCTCGGGTCTCAACTGGCATGGTGCGGTCAGTCTACCACCGCAGTTCGCCGCGCCGCGCGAGGCCGGGCGCCTCACCCGGCCCATCCCCCGCTCCATGACCTTGCGTTGCAGAACTCCGCTGCACTGCGTTCTGCGGCGCAAGCTCCTAGAAGTCGGCCGGCGGCGGTGCGTTGTTGCCGTCCCAGTCCTTGACGTCTCCGTTCGGGACCTTCAGGAACCCGAGCAGGCACCCCGGCGAGCCGTCCCGCACGGGGTGGCAGCGCGCTTTCACGGCGTCGCCGGGCTGGATGTAGCCGCGGGTGATGCCGCTCTCGGCCAGGTGGTTGCGGTCGCTGGCCTCCATCGCCCATATCTGCGACTCACCGTCGGGCCCCTCGACCTGGACGTAGAGCCAGGAATGCGGGACCAGCAGGTGGAGCTCGGTGACCACCCCCTCGATATCGGTGAACTCTTCCGAGTAGTTGCCGTGGGAATGATGCGCCCCGGCCGGCAACGCGAAGAGAGCCGCACAGACGACCGCAAGCGTCAACTTGAACCGCATCCTCACCCTCCTGACTGTCTTCCGCCGTCCGCAACAACGCTGCCTAGAACACCGCCGGCACGCGGGGCGGCGCCGGGAATCCGTTGGAGTAGGGGCCCTGGTAGCGCAACCCATTCCCCTCCTCGTCGAGCCATCCGAGCGACTGCTGGAAGAGCGCCGGCTCCGGGTAGCCCCGCGGGACCGTGCCCTCCGCGACGTAGAGCTTGTTTTCGTGCATGTACATCGACACGAACGTGCGGGACTGGTCGGGGTTGGTCAGGTGCAACTGGTACCCTCCGACGCGATCGAGGGAGTTGTACCCCAGGTGCGTCACCTCCGCGTCCCGCTGCACGAACGTCCAGGTCGCGTAGATCAACGCGCCCAGCACGTCGTGCCGCCAGTACCCCTCGCCGGTGGACCCGCCGCCGCTGCAGCGCTCCGCGCCCGGCGGGCAGTCGGCGGCCCGCTCCGAGAGGATCCTCTCGGCGTGGTTGTAGTCGGCCACCGTCACCGTGTAGCGGCTCGGCCCGACCTCGGCCGAATAGACGCGCGCCGGCAGTTCCGCGCCGAACTCGGAGGTCCAGGTGGTCTCGGTCACCTCCGGCTGGCCCGGAAAGTTGCAGGTGAAGCGATCTTCCTGACTGGCGAACTCGGTCCATTCCTGCGCCGACCCCGGCGCGGCCATGAACACGACGGAAGCCGCCGCAACGACTGTTATCAGGCGCATGGTCGTTCCTCCCCGTTGAAGATCCTCCGTCATGGGTCCTGCCGGCAGCGATCCGCTCCCACCCCGCGCCCCTCGGCGCCCACGTCCCGATAGACCTGATGGCAGTTGTCGCACGCGGCGTTGAGCTGGTCGGTGACCTCGATGGCGGCGTCCCAGTCCCGCGATTGCGACGCCCGGTAGGCGGCCCGTCCCGCTTCCACGACCGCCGCGGTGAACTCCTGCCAGTCGGGCCGATCCACGGGAACTGGCCTGCCGTTCTCGCACCGGCGGCCGGGCGCCAGGAAGAGCGGTGCCGACTCGGCGAGCGCCAGCGCGGCCAGATCGATGGCTTCCCAGCCCGGATAGACGGTGGCCCCCCACTCGACGTAGTCGAACGATCTCGCCCCCGTCGGCCCCGGCACATCGGCGCCGGGGTCCTTGATCTGCACGTTGAAGATGATGTTCGAGGCCGGGAAGGCGATGGAGCGCATCAGTTGGGCCAGGTTGGCGCTCGGGGCCAGGAACACGTCCCCGGGGGCGGCGTACGCGGACGGCGCCTCGGGAAGCACGATGCCCGGCAACGCGGCGTCGGTCAGCGCCGCCGGTCCGGCCGGGTATCCGCCGGCCTGCAGCGTGTAGGCCGCCAGGTCCAGCGATTCCTGCCGGGAGAGCGGCGACGGCGCCCGCAACGGCATGGTGTGCTGGATCTTGTCGACGAGCTCCAGCAGCGGCCGCGTGCTCCAGATCGAGAGGAACCGGTCGCCCGCCAGCGGCGGGCCGACGCTGCCCTCGAGCGCGGCGCCGTGACAGGTCGCGCACTGCGCCTCGTAGACTTCCCGGCCGCGCTCCGCCTGCCCGGCGGCGTACACCCCGTCCGCCACGCCCGGCGCCTGCCGGGCATGCGTACCGAGGACGAACGTCCCCGCGAGCGCCACGGCGATGCACGCCGCGGCCGCCGTCCGGGGCACTGCTCCCGCGATGGCGGCTCCTGCGGCCGCCGCCCGCCGAATGCCTCTCCCCGCGGAACGTCGGGACGTCACCCCGCCCCCAAGGCCTGATCGCGTCACGCGCATGATGAAATCCTAGTAGATGACGAGGAACCGGCCGTCCTGAACGACCGCGGCCGCCGTGCTGCCGCTGATGATGGCGCCCGTCCCGCCGCCCGGCTCTCCCACCGGGCGGCCGGCGGCATCGAAGATCCGCCAGTGGAGCGAACCCCCGAAGCTGAAACCCGGCCCGTCGCCCCAGGCGAGCAGCGTGTCGCCCCGGGCATCCGCCGCCACCACGGGGTTCTTGCGCCGAAAGCGCGCCTTTCCCGGAGGCGACCGCACGGCGTCGAGCCGGTCGACGCCGGCGAAATGGACCTGTCCCGCCGTTTCCCACGCGGCAGTCGGCCCGCCGGGGCCGGCGAACAGGCTCGTGGTCGATACCGGACAGGCCCCCAGCTCCCACGAATGAACCAACCGGTCGGAAAAGGTGCGGCCGTCATCGGTCGACGTCAGCAGCCGCTGCCCGCGGCGGACGTTGTCGCCGGCGCCCCGGTACGACACGTGCACGGCGCCGCCCGGGTCGCGCACGGCGGCCAGGCCGCAGCAGGCGCAGGCGCCCTCCGCTGCCGGGCTGACGCGCCGCGGCGGCTCGAAGGTCGTCCCGCCATCGCGCGACACCGTCAGGTACACGCCCCGCCGGGCGTCCTCGACGGCGCCGGCATGCCAGAAGACGTAGACGTTGCCGCGCCGGTCGGCGGCAACGGCCGGGCCCGCCTCGACGGCGCCCTCGTCGCCGGTCGACAGATCGCGCTGGGGCTCGAAGCCGGATCCGTCGGCCCGGCTCCGCGTGTAGAAGAAGCTTGCCGGCTCCGACCGGAGCCAGACGACGTGGAGCCGATTGTCGGCCCCGAGCGCAAGCTGCGCGCCGTCGATGGGCCCCACGCCCGACACCGACAGATCCCGGCTGTTGACCCGTCGGGGCTCGGACCAGCCCGGGGCGCCGGACTCGCGCGTCACGTGGAAGAGATTCGCGTGGTTGGTCCCGCCCTGGACGTAGACGACATGCAGCGTCTGGTCCGCGTCGACGACCGCCCGGGGCAGGCGGCCGCCGTCGGGAAGCCGCAGCATCTCGACCGCGGCGGGCGAGGTCAGGCCCGCCCACGCGACGCTCGACAACAGGAGGAATGAGACCGCCACGCGCCCGAACCGAAGCAGCGCAACCCTCATGAGCCTACCTTAGCTCCCATCGGCGGCCCCCGCAAGACGCGGTTGCACGCGTGCCCCACCGGCGGGCCGGCGGCGCCGGTCCGGCCCGCCGCCAATCGGACCGACCCTGCCGCTCCCCCTGGCTCTCCTACCGGAACCGTCCACCCGCGGGTGTCGATCCCGTCCCCGAGAAGCTCAGCTCGGGGTCGTACCGCAGCACGGTGCGTTCCACCGAGAGGACCACCCCGGCCAGTCCGGCCGCGGTGTCGCTGGTCCGTGCGCCCAGGGCGCGCTGCATGATGGTGGGGCTGTTCAGCTCCGTGAAGCTCGAATGGTTCTCGACGAGCTGCCACACGGCTGCTCCGGTGCCCAGGTAGCGCTCGTACATGCCGAACACCACGTTCTCGCCGCGGAACTGCGGCAGCCGCGCGCGCATGAACGCCTGCCAGTCGGCGAGGCGCCCCGGGGCCACTTCCAGCGTCGTGATCCAGGCCAGCGCCAGGCCGCCCGCATTCGGTGACTCGACGCTCAATTCCGGCCGATAGCGCAATGCATAGCTCCGATGGCCGGAAATGGTGCGGCGCACGCGCTCGTCGATACGCTCCCGGTCGCGCCGGTCGAGGGCGAACGCCAGCGGACCCCCGCGGTCGAGCTCGGCCAGATCGTCCATCGACGTCACGAACATCCGCTCGTACAAGTTGCCGAACTCGGCCGTGCGCCACGCCGAGCGCCACGGAACCCCCGCGCGCCGCAGGGCCGGATTGACCTGCTCGAGCTGGATCTCGATGAACTCGTCGAGCTGATCGGGGATGACCTCCATGATGTCGACGCGCATCCAGGGCATCGCCTCCTGGGCGCGCGTCACGGGCGCGCTGCCGGAGACGAGAAGAGCGACGACCACCGCGACGACTGAACCGACGACATGGCGCTTCATTGACTTCCTCCTGGTTGCCGGCCGACGCGGCGCCCGCGGTTGACGGGCCGGCCACTCCTGTTCGGCGCTCACGACCCCGCGCGCCGGTCGGCGCGGGGGCGGTACCCACTGATACTTTACTTCGCGCACGCGCGAAGCATGCTCCTGGCTCGGCGGTCCGACAGTTTCGCACTGCGGTCCAGGTGTTCCCGGGGCAGCGGACCCTGGGCGGCCCGTTGCCGCACCCTATTCCGCCAGCGGGTGCGGCCGGAACTGGAACTTCACGAGGATCGGCTTCGAGATCGACCGGTACTCGCCGTTCTCCACGGCAAATCCGTCCTCCGCGTGCCACACCGTGTCGGAGCCGGTGGACGAGTAGACGCCGCGGCCCTTCCAGCCGGCGTCCGGATCGTCGATGCGGCCGTCGAGGCCCCGCGGGTGGAACCCGGCCAGCGGGTACGGGACGCGCATGACCACCGTCTCGCCCGTCTCCGGCAGCAGCGCCACCAGCGAGTCCGAGCCCGTGCCGGTGGCGATCGGCACGTTCTCGCCGAGGCCCAGCGTGTCGAACTGGTCGACCCAGTTGTAGTAGTTGTAGTCGGCCCGGACGTCGGTCCCCTGGAAGGTGGGGCCCGGCAGCGGATGCAGCGTCCAGCCTTCCGCGCAGTGGCGCCCCGTGTGCGCCGCCGGTCCGGTCAGCGAGCCGCACCTGCTCCGGTCGAAGCTGGCGAGGTGGTTCGTCCCGGACAGCGCCGTCCAGAGGACGCCGTTGCGGTCGACGTCGAGGCCGCGCGGCATGAAGCCGCGCTCGCCCCGCGCCTCCACGTCCCAGCGCTCGGAGGGGACCTCGAACACCTCGGCGATGCAGCTCTCCGGCGGGTCGTCGCCCACCACCAGCCGGACGATCCTGCCGGGATAGGAATCCTGCGCGCCCCAGACCGAGCCGTCGACGGGATTGACGATGATGCCGTAGGCCCCCACCGCGACGCGGGTATCGAGCGCCGGGTCGAAGTCGTAGGTGCTCCGCGTGGCGTCCTCCTCGAAGCGGGCGCCGCCCACCACGGACGGCTCGTTCCACGGCTTCGTGATCCGGCCGTCGCCGTTGGTGTCGACCACGGTCGGGCACCAGCCCTGCGACAGTCGCGCGTCGCCGGTCTCGTCGAGCAGCTTCGTGTCGACCCAGCCGAACACGTCGCTGTTGGGCCGGCTGAGGAACAGCGTCTCGCTGTCGTCGTACCCGAACTGCAAGTGGTGGCTGCCGAAGCAGGTGTCCACCATCGTGAATGCCTCGGTCGCGGGGTCGTAGTAGCTGACGTTGCGGCCCGACCGCGTCACCGGAAAGTACTGCGCGTACGGGTTGTCGGAGCCCTCCAGGCACCAGTCCGGCTGGTTCTCCGGGGGGCGCAGCGTCGCCGTGTACCAGACCCGGCCCCGGCTGTCGAGCATCGGGTTGTGGATGCTGGCCGGATTGAAGCGGGCCAGATCCGCCAGGCGCGACGGCGGATAGCCCGACTGCGCGTAGGACGCCCGCATGGTCGAGCGGTCCGCCAGGGTCGGGATGCGCACCATCGTCGCGGTGTGCGTGTTCGGGTCGAGCATGGCGAGGTTGTCGTTGGCGATGTCCACGCCGTAGATCGGGCCGTCGGCGTTCACGGTGGGGTTGCGCTTGTCCGTGGACGCCTCGTCGTGGATCTTGCCCATCTCGTCGGTCCACTCCCACTGGGTCAGGACCAGGTTCCGCTCCACGCCCCGCGGGCGCGGCGGCGCCGGCGGCGCCTCGCCGGTCGCGATGCGGTCGCTCCAGTCGGCGAACATCGCCAGCCCGCGCTCGCGCCCGAAACGCGACATCCACATGCTCATCTCGGCCCCGCGCTGGCCCATCCGGACGCGCGCGTCCCACGCGTCCACCGCCGAGTCGTACTCCTCCGCGTTGGGATGCCCGCGCGTGAACTCGCCCCCGACCTGGTGACAGCGCAGGCAGGCCTTCACGTTGTAGAGATACTCGTCGCGTGTCCTGAGCTGCTCGCTGATGCCGTTGCCGTCGGGCCCCGTGCCCGGGAACTCGTCCGCCTCCGGCACGTCGATCAGCGACAGCCAGTGGGCGGCCGGATACACCGCGGCGGCTTCCCGGGGGGTCTGCGCGACCGCGGCCGTCAACGCCAGCTCTTCACCCGGGGCGGCCGTCACCGGCGTCGAGTCGACCAGTCCGTAGCCCCGCACCCAGACCGCGTAGCTCGCCTCCGGAAGCTCCGGCAGCAGGAACCGGCCCTCGTCGCCGGTGACCACGATCTTGCGGAACTTCGTCGGCAGGTCGCCGGTCTCGGCGATGACCCAGACGCCCGCCTCCGGGCCGGCGCCGCTGGTCACCACGCCGGTGATGACCGCGGGATCGCCGGCCTGCGCGCTCACCGCGAGACCCGTTGCGCCCAAGGCCAGGAGAATCCCCACCGCCAGCCGTTCCAGTCGTCGTCGCATCGTGCTCTCCTGCAGGTTGCCCGGTCCTTCCCCGCTGACCGTTTCGTGCCGACCATGACCGCTCGCGGGGTCGGCGTCAAGCCCCGGTGTATCCTGAACTTCAGGCTCACCCGCGAACCCCGGGAGGCTGGACGGATGTTCGAGGGAGTGAACGCGGTAGACGTGCTGACGGCGGCGGGCGTGCTCTGGTTGACGGTCCGCATGGAACGGCTCGCGGGCCGCGTCGATGCGCTGGAAGCGACAGTGCAGACCGTGTTGTCCGCACTTTGGACCGCGGCCGCTACCGGATCAGGCTCCGGGGGTGACGACAACCCGCATTGGTCAGCGACCCGAAGTCAGCGGCGCGGCCGCCCCAGGCGGCGCCGGAAGTCCGCTTCGTCCACGCACCCGAGCGCCGCCTCCACCAGCGCCTCGCGACCGGCGCCGGCCGACGCTGCCACATCGCCGGGGAATCCGTCCGACACGCGAATACCCCGCGACCCGAGCAGGCTGCGCACGACCGCCGTCAACTCCTGCGCACGACCCTGGGCGATCTTGTTCTCACCGAACGCGCGCAACATCGGATCATCGTCCGGCCCCGTGCCCTCCCGTGCGCCCAGCGCCCGTGCCACGCGCTCCAGCACCCGACAGGTCTGCGCCGTCGCCGACTGCGTCAGGCCCGCGAAGATCTCCGCTGCCGTCCAACCCGGAAACGCCCTGCTTGCTGCCTCGGTCCGGTAGCTTCCCCCGATGAGCCGGTGGATCGTCACTCCCGCCGGACGCAGCCGTTTCGCTCCTTCGGGCGGCACGACCACCCACAGCTCGGGAAAGCCCCACGCCTCGTACAGCAGCAGCTTGCCCGGACGCACATCCGTCGTGTGATCGACTTCCAGCACGACGTCCGGCAGGTCGTGCTCGCCGATGACCAGGGCCCCCTCCGGCGTCAGGGCTCGCCGCGGGTGCAGGTACAAGGTCTCGTCCGCCTGCATCATCCGTGTCGGCTGCCCGCTCGCGTCGCGAACCAGCAGGTCCACCGATCCGAACGACGCAATCGGGGCCCCGCGCATCATCGCGATTCGCTCCACCAGATGCGGGAGCCGTCGCGACGTGCCCTCGTGAACGCCCCCCGTCGGCTCGGCCAGCACCCAGGCCGTCTCGCTCCGACCTTCCCAGTACTCGAGCCGCCCGTCGTAGTCGGTGAGGCGGTCGCGGACGAGCGGAACAGGGCGGCAACCCGGAAAGCGCAGGTCCTCGTCGGCGCTCGGGGCGTCGAGCAACGGCTCGCTCCACACCGGCCCGTCGTCGACGGGCGCCGGGCCGCCTCGCTCCAGGCCTTCCGCCCCGTGCGCCGGTGTTGTCGCGGTCTGCGTTTGCGGCTCGGCCATGCTTGGCATGATATCCCGGCGCTACCAGTCGATCCGGTCGGGGTCGCCGGCGTAGACCGAACGGATGAACGCCAGGATCTTCCAGACCTCGTCGTCCTCGAGCACGCTGTAGACGGTCGGCATGGTCTGCTCGGGGATCTCGCCCTTGATGAGCCGGAACAGCACCTCGTCGTCGCTGCCGAACGTCCAGGCGTCGTCGATGACGGAGGTGGCCATCCCGCCGCCGCCCCCGCCGCCGTGGCAGCCCTGGCAGCCGACCTGGAAGTACAGCGTCCTGCCCTCCGCGGCCCTGTCCGCGTCCCCGGTGAACGGGTTCAGCTTCCGTGGCCCCGGGGAGTCTGCTGCCGGCGCGGCCTCGGCGTTCGGTTCGGCGGCGCCGGAAGCGCCGGCAGGAGGGGCGGCGCCTGCTCCCCCGCCGGTAGGAACGAGCGGGACGCCGTACTCCGCCAGAATCGCCAGAATCTCGCTCTGTCGCCGGTCGATCGCCGCCTCCAGCCGGTTCTTCAACGCGTCGTTGCCCTTCGCGACGCCCATCGAGATGTCGAACGACAGGGGTACCCCCGGTTCGTCCTCCAGCGCGACCACCTCGAGCGGGATTTCCGACGTCGTAGCGGCGTAGCCTGCCAGGGGACCCCACGCGACGGCGACGTCCACCGTTCCCGCCACCAGGTCGTCGAGCAGCTTCCGGGGCCGATCCCGATCGCCGCGCGGATCGAAGAACAGCGAGTAGGTCGAGACGTTGTCGAGCAGGCCGCGCCGCGCGAGGCTCTCCTCGGGCGGCGTGTTGACATGGACGCCGATGCGAAGCTCCTGCAGCTCGGGCGCATCCAGCGATCGGAAGTCGTAGCCTCGGTCGCCGCGGTAGGCCATGACGTAGGCCGAGCGGTAGTACGGCCTCGTCCAGAGGACGAAGTCGAGGCCTTCGGGAACCCCGAAGATGACGTCGCAGGTTCCCGCGTCGATGGTGTTCCGGACCAGACCCCGCTGGTGGGGCCACCAGGCGTAGACGGGCGTGGCGCCGAGCTCGGCGGCCACGACCGCGGCAATCCGGTTCTCGAACCCCTCGAGCCGCTCGTTCGAGTACGGCAGGTTGTCGGGGTCGCCGCAGACACGGAGCGACGGCGACTGTGCAGCCAGCGGGACAACCGACGGAGCATGCGCCGTCAGCAGCACCCACGCCCCGACCGCGGCGACGAGCCCCCTGGCGACAACGAGGCCGCCGGCGGCGACAGCACCCTTGGCAGTGACAGCGCCCCTGGCGGCGGCGACGCTGCCGGCGGCGGCAACGCTCCTGGAAATGCGGGTCACGGCAATCTCCGTTCGCCCAACACAGTCCGTGGTGACCACGGGCTGCTCTAGTCCTCGAGCGCGAAGACGTGCAGCGTGCCGCCCACCGAGGTCACCCTGTCGAGCCCCGAGTCGTAGGCGGCGCCGACCGCGCCGAGCGCCCCGAGCGGATCCTCGCGCGAGAGGTCCGCCGCGACCGGCAGCCCGAACCACCCGCCGATGCCGGAGTAGATGGCGACGTACTGCTTGCCGTCCGGGGCGATGAACGTCATGGGGTTGCCGATCGATCCCGACGGCAGCCGCGACTGCCACAAGGGCTCGCCGCTGCGGGCGTCGACCGCCTTGAACCACCGGTCCATGGTCCCGTAGAAGACCACGTCGCCGGCCGTGACCACCGTGCCGGTCCACACCGGAAACGGCTCGGTGATGCCCCAGACCTTCTCGCCCGCCGCCGGGTTCCAGGCCATGAACTCGCCCTGGTAGCCGCCCGGCCCGGCGAAGATCCGCACGTTGGCGCCGACGTACGGCGCCCCGGCGATGTACCGCACCTCGAAGCCTTCGTAGTTCATGCACAGGTTGTTCGTGCCGGCGTAGATCAGGCCGGTGCGGGGCGAGAACGACACGGGCTGCTGGTTCTTGGCGCCCATGGCGGAAGGGCAGATGTCCAGGGTGTTGACGCCCTGGCGGGTGCGCTTCTCCGGGACCTCCACGGGCCGGCCGGTCTCCAGATCGATGCGCTCGGCCCAGTTGGTGTGCTCCACGAACTTCTCGGCCGACAGGAGCGTGCCGTCCGTGCGGTCGAGGACGTAGGCGAAGCCGTTGCGGTCGAAGTGCACGAGCGCCTTCACGTCGCGGCCGCCGATGGTGAGGTCGAGCAGCACGTGCTCGTTGATGCCGTCGTAGTCCCAGGCGTCCCACGGCGTCATCTGGTACGCCCACTTCGCCAGACCGGTATCGGGATCGCGCGCGAAGATCGTCATCGACCACTTGTTGTCGCCCTCGCGCGGCGTCGGGTTCCACGTGCCGGGGTTGCCCGTGGAGTAGTAGATCAGGTCGAGCTCGGTATCGTAGGCGTACCAGCCCCAGGTGGCGCCGCCGCCGTTGCGCCAGCGGTCGCCCGGCCACGTCTCGGTGCCCGCGCCGGGCCCGCCGTAGTGGGGATTGGCCGCGTTGAAGTCCGGCGCCAGCAGGACATCCTCGTCCGGGCCCATGCTGTACGCCTTCCAGAGCTGCTCGCCCGACTCGACGGCGTACGCCGCCACCCAGCCGCGGATGCCGAACTCGCCGCCGGAGACGCCCACGATGTACTTGTCCTTGACCACGAGGCCGGCCATCGTCATCGTCTCGCCCCGCAGCGGGTCGGCGTTGCGTACCTTCCACAGCTCCTCGCCGCTCTCGGCGTCCAGCGCCAGGACGTGCCCGTCGAGCGTGGTCATCAGGATCCTGCCCTCGACGTAGTTCACGCCGCGGTGGACCAGATCGCAGCAGGCGACCGGCACCGCGCGGTCGTCCTGGACCGGCGTGTACCGCCACTTGATGGGCCAGCCCTCCTCCGTGAGGTCGATGGCGTACACGTGGTTGGGGTACGCGCTGTGCACGTACATCGTCGAGTCGACGACCAGGGGCTGCCCCTCGTGGCCGCGCAGGGCCCCCGTGGAGAAGGACCAGACCTGGCGGAGGTTCGCGACGTTGTCGGCGGTAATCTGGTCGAGCGAGCTGTAGCGCGTCGCCGAGTAGTTCTTGCCCGGCAACACCCACTGGTTGTCGTCGGTCTGCCGCGTCACCAGATCGTCGTTGGCGGAGATTGCCAGCGGCAACCCCAACGCCAGAGCCGCGATGACACAGATGCTTCGCTTCATGGCCGTTCCCCTTCCCTAACCCGTCCCCGGAACCTGGCGGCCGCCCCTGCCGGGCGATTCGTGCCGAGAGAATGGCCGCTCGGGGGACCGCCGTCAAGGACTAATTCGCAGCGCTCGCCGGCCTCCACTCCCGCGCGCGGCGCCGGGCTTCGGCGACCTCGGCGGCCGACATCTTCTGTTCGGCGCGGGCCCGCCCCTGTATCGCGCCCTCCCGCACGGCGCCGCTGCTGTGACGCGACGCCAGGGTCAGCCACATGTGGGCGCGCACGTAATCCTGCGGAACGGTCTGCGTGTCGTGGCTTGCGGGCCCGGGGCCGTCCGCCGCCACCGCCGGGACGCCCCGCGCGGCTGTGTCCGGCGCCTGCAGGGCGTCCTCGGGACCCGGGGGAAGGTCGAGACCGTCGCCGTACATGAATCCCAGGTTGTATTGGGCCATCGCATGGCGCTGCTCCGCCGCGCGTGTCCACCACAGTACGGCCTCGGCGCCGTTCGGCTCGACGCCGTTGCCGCGGGCGTACATGCCGCCCAGGTTGTTCTGGGCGTCGGCGTCCCCCTGTTCGGCCGCGAGGCGGTACCAGCGGATGGCAAGCCCATCGTCCTGCGGCACGCCACGCCCTTCGCGGTAGTGGAAACCCAGGTTGAACTGCGCCGCCGCGTGATCCTGCTCGGCCGCCGCCCGGAACCATCGCGCCGCCGCGACGTCGCTCTGCAGCACGCCCTCGCCGCGCCGGTACTTGAATCCGAGCGAGACCTGCGCCTCCGCCCCCCCTCGCTCGGCCTGTGCGTGCAGTGCCGCGAGATCGGCCGACAGCTCCGGAAACGGCGCCAAACCGATACGCGTGCTCGCGGCGATGAGGATTGCCGCGAGAGCGATCATCCGCACACGGAGTTCGGGCATCGGCGTCCTCCGAGAACCACGCCGCACGTCTACGCGAACCCCAATCCTACCGCGATCCGCCTTCGACCGCGACTTCGCAGCCGTGCCCTCGGACCACCCGGATGCGGCCGTGCTCGACCGGAGAATCTGCGAGGCCCCCAAGGAGAGCCTCCCACCGGCTGCCTGCACAAAGCACTGTCGGCACGTCGCGAGAGACAACCGCGATCGTGGACTGCCGCCCCGCGACGGCTTGACAGGGTGCGTTCCGGGACCGACTCGCCGGATACCTCGTGCTGTGCGAGCGCACGGCCCCGGGGGCTGAAGCGTCCCGGGAACGACCACGGCTCAAACGCGCCCGATCCGACAGGGCTTCCAGTTTCGGGTCCAGTGCTCGTCGGATTGCACGTGGTTCGCACGCACGCTCTTGCAGACGCTCCGCCGAAACTCCTCGTCCCTGAAACCGCGCGCCAAGCGCATGACGACTCCCTCGCGTTCGCCGCCAAGGGCGGATGGTCGGGCGTGGGCGTGCCGTATGAAGCGGCGAATCCGATCGATGGAATCGAAGACTCCCTCGAACAACACCGGGACGATCGGGATGTCGCGTTCCCGGGCATAGCTCACCAGCGTCCCAAACGGCGCAAACGAGCCGTCGAGACGCCTGAGCGCAAAGGCGTAGAACGTCGCGTCCTCGCGGACCGGATCGTACGCGATGCTGTGGACGCCGTAGATGTCCTCCCCATAGAGGAGCACGTCGGGTTCCTGGATCTTCCAGGCGTGGTGCTTCTTGACCATCGCCAGCCACTTGGCGGTCGACGGCGCGGCCACGCTGCGCCCGTAGACCTCGCCGCGGTGGAGAAGCGTATTGGAGCCGTCGAGCTTCTCGGTGATGACGACCGGCGAGCCGACGAATTGCCGGACCTCGGCCAGAACGGCATCGTCACGCGGCACCGCCGGCGAATCCGGCCAGCACGCCGTGCGGGGGTACTTCAGCACCATTGTCCGGCTGCCACCGCAGCTTGCTACCGAGCCTTCGACGCGTGCTGCGGACAGAGTTGTCGCACCTCGACACCGACCTTCGTCGTCAACTCCTTCTGCTCGTTCCAGTCGCTGTCGGTGGCGTTCAGGATAGGCGCATTCCCAACGACGGCCGTCGCCAGGAACTTCCGGTCGGCACGGTCCAGGCTGTTTACGGGCAGTTCCTCGAACCCGCGTCCGTCATCATCGGTCGGGGTTATGCGAACCCGTCGAACACGCGCCGGTTTGTAGCTGTTGTCGAAAACATGCTTGAAGAACTTGTCGCCAGCGCCAGGGGGCCGGTTCAGCGCCTGACCCGCGCGACGCGGCGTTCTGAAACTCTGTCTCATGTACTCCTCGATGATGCGACCGTCACAGTCTACGACGACGCACTACTGTCCCACAGAGTTCCTAATCAAAGCGGCTTGGAATCTCTCTGTCTGATAGAATGAGTTGTCCACAAATCGTTCAAAAGACAGGAGATCCAAGCCGTGGCCCATCATAGCACAGTCTTCAGCCAGCTTCTCGATTTGCTTCCCCGACATGAATTCGACGCCGAGGCCCGGCAGCACCAGAAGGGCCAACGACTCCGCGTCATGAGCCGCTGGGCGCAGTTCGTCGCCCTCGGTCTCGGCCAACTCGCCGGCCTGCACAGCCTGCGCGACATCGTCGGCAGCTTGGGCGCCCAATCCCACAAGCTCTATCACCTCGGCATACAGGTCCTCGTCAGCCGCTCGTCGCTGGCGCGGGTCAACGCCGAGCAGCCGTACACGCTCTATGAAGCGCTCTTCCAACGCCTCCTGGCTCGTTGTCAGCAGCGGGCGCCGCGGCACGGCTTCCGGTTCAAGAGCAAGTTGTATGCGGTCGATGCGTCGACCATCGACCTGTGCCTGGCGGCCTTTCCGTGGGCGTCGTTCCGGCGTACGAAGGGCGCCATCAAGCTGCATGTCGGCCTGGACCAGGCGGGGCATCTGCCGAGCTTCCTCAGCGTGACCGACGGCAAGGCGGGCGATGTGACGGTGGCCCGCACGTGGACGTTCCCGGCCGGCAGCGTGGTGGTGGCCGACCGCGCGTATCTGGATTTCCAGTGGCTCCGACGGTTGCAGGAACAGGGCGTGACCTTCGTGACCCGGCTGAAGCGGGGCGTGAAATACCGGGTGTTGCACGACCACGACGTCAACATCGGGACCGGCGTGATGAGCGACCAGACGATCGAGTTGACCAGTGCGCGTGGCCGCAAGGCGTATCCGGACACGCTGCGGCGGGTCGGCTACTGGGACGAGGAAACGAAGCGGCGCTACGTGTTTGTGACGAACAACACGACGTGGGTGGGCAAGACGATTGCCGACCTGTACAAGTCGCGCTGGCAGATCGAGCTGTTTTTCAAGTGGATCAAGCAGAATTTGAAGGTGAAGCGCTTCGTGGGCCGCTCGAGGAACGCGGTTCTGTCGCAACTGTGGGTGGCCACGTGCATGTACCTGCTGTTGGCGTACCTGAAGTTCGTCTTGCGGTTGAGCTGGACCCTGCACCGGATGCTACAGGTTCTGCAGCTCAACTTGTTCGACCGCCGTCCACTGGTGGAGTTGTTCACGCCGCCCGCACCACCCGGTTCCCGAACCCCTCCAAGTCCTCAGATGCTGCTCTGGGGCTGAAAATGTGGGACAGTAGTGACGACGACGACACAGTGTTTCTTGATACGCTCCAGCTCCTCGACACACTGCTCGTGACATTTTTCGTCCGCGTGCGTGCCCCAACCGTTGGCCGCCACCAAGACATTCGTGTCCACGACACAGGTCGTCATGACGACGCCCCTCTCGACATGCGCCTGCGGATCGATTCCTTTGCTATGGCAGCGATCTCGCCCATCTCGTCGCCGAAGAAGTCCGCCGGCCAGTTCTCGATCTCACCCCATTCGTTCAGTTGGAGATCCTCGCACGACGCCTTCCCGGACCTGCTCTTGACGAAGTACAGCTTCAGATCCGAGGCTGACGTGTCTCGTCCTTCGGCCACGCGGCGCTGGAAGCGCCTGAGCATGTGTTCGCTGTGACTCTCGACGATGATCTGGACGTCGCGGCGGCGGGCAACCGCCAGCATGACGTCGGCCAAACCGCTCTGGACGGAAGGATGCAGGTGCAGCTCCGGCTGCTCCATCAGGACGATCGAGTGCTCGGGGACGTAATAGAGAAGCGCCAGCACGGGGAGAATCTGGGAAACGCCGAAGCCGACGTCCGTCAGCATCCGCTCCGGACTGAATCGGTCCCTTCGCACCCGGGCCTGATACAGATTGGACCCCGGCGCAATCTCGGCGATCGAAAACGACTCGATCAAATCCAACTCGCGCAACCAGTACGCGATCATCTCCTGGAAGTCTATCAACTTCCGGCCCGCCGCCACGTTTCGTCGTTCGCCGCGTCCCGTGGCGGAGAGAACGGCGTCGACGGTGCGCTCTCCGCGCGGACCGACGTCCGTGGGGCTGGATCCGGCCCACCGGTACTCCCGTTGCGGGTACTCCCGGAGCGGACCGAGATAGAAGACGTTGTCCATCAGAACCTCGTACCTGGACGCGAACTCGCTCAGGAAATCCGCATTCTGGTAGTAGGTACGCACCTGATCCGGGAAGAGGTGCGTCTTGACGGGACCTGGAAGCGCCCAACCGCGTCCCCGGTTGCGAGTGAACTCGTAGCCATTGGAATCGAGGTCGAACTCGGTGCGTCGGCCGTCGCGTTGCCTGAGTGCGAAGACCGCGTCACCGAAGCGGTACTCGAGCAGCTTCGCCGCGAGCTCTCCATCCAGACCGACTCTGGCTCGCGTCCCGAGTTGCTTGTCTTCATACAGCACGGCCCGGCGCCGCCCCGCCGGATCCTGGATCTTCAGGGGATCCCAGAGCGTCCAATCCAACTTCCATTCGATTTGCGCGGTCTTGTCACCCTGATGAACGACATCGCTGAAGTTGCCCAGGTTGACGAGCTCATCGGGGCCGCCGAAGTCCAGCACGAGTCGGCGGTCCGTCGCGTTCTTCGTCTGCTTGAGCATGAGCAGGAATTGGATGATGCTGCTCTTGCCCGAGCTGTTCGATCCGAACCACTACTGTCCCACATTTTCAGCCCCAGAGCAGCATCTGAGGACTTGGAGGGGTTCGGGAACCGGGTGGTGCGGGCGGCGTGAACAACTCCACCAGTGGACGGCGGTCGAACAAGTTGAGCTGCAGAACCTGTAGCATCCGGTGCAGGGTCCAGCTCAACCGCAAGACGAACTTCAGGTACGCCAACAGCAGGTACATGCACGTGGCCACCCACAGTTGCGACAGAACCGCGTTCCTCGAGCGGCCCACGAAGCGCTTCACCTTCAAATTCTGCTTGATCCACTTGAAAAACAGCTCGATCTGCCAGCGCGACTTGTACAGGTCGGCAATCGTCTTGCCCACCCACGTCGTGTTGTTCGTCACAAACACGTAGCGCCGCTTCGTTTCCTCGTCCCAGTAGCCGACCCGCCGCAGCGTGTCCGGATACGCCTTGCGGCCACGCGCACTGGTCAACTCGATCGTCTGGTCGCTCATCACGCCGGTCCCGATGTTGACGTCGTGGTCGTGCAACACCCGGTATTTCACGCCCCGCTTCAGCCGGGTCACGAAGGTCACGCCCTGTTCCTGCAACCGTCGGAGCCACTGGAAATCCAGATACGCGCGGTCGGCCACCACCACGCTGCCGGCCGGGAACGTCCACGTGCGGGCCACCGTCACATCGCCCGCCTTGCCGTCGGTCACGCTGAGGAAGCTCGGCAGATGCCCCGCCTGGTCCAGGCCGACATGCAGCTTGATGGCGCCCTTCGTACGCCGGAACGACGCCCACGGAAAGGCCGCCAGGCACAGGTCGATGGTCGACGCATCGACCGCATACAACTTGCTCTTGAACCGGAAGCCGTGCCGCGGCGCCCGCTGCTGACAACGAGCCAGGAGGCGTTGGAAGAGCGCTTCATAGAGCGTGTACGGCTGCTCGGCGTTGACCCGCGCCAGCGACGAGCGGCTGACGAGGACCTGTATGCCGAGGTGATAGAGCTTGTGGGATTGGGCGCCCAAGCTGCCGACGATGTCGCGCAGGCTGTGCAGGCCGGCGAGTTGGCCGAGACCGAGGGCGACGAACTGCGCCCAGCGGCTCATGACGCGGAGTCGTTGGCCCTTCTGGTGCTGCCGGGCCTCGGCGTCGAATTCATGTCGGGGAAGCAAATCGAGAAGCTGGCTGAAGACTGTGCTATGATGGGCCACGGCTTGGATCTCCTGTCTTTTGAACGATTTGTGGACAACTCATTCTATCAGACAGAGAGATTCCAAGCCGCTTTGATTAGGAACTCTGTGGGACAGTAGTGGATCCGAACAGGCCGGTAATCTTGCCCAACGGCATGTTCAGTTCACGCCAGGCCTTGAAGTTCGTGACGAAGAGGTGATTCAACATGGGGTCGTTCGGCTGATCAGCGGGTCCGAGCCTGGAGAACGCCCGACCGACCGGGCGAGGAAGCGAGGCTCCAGCCGCATGGCGATGGTACTCTACCCCGATTGGGATGAGAGCCGCAATTGTGGACGATAGCGCTTGTTCTACTCGGATCCCGCCCTGGGAGGCAGCGCCGCCGTGCGCCTGCCGTCAAGGTGCGGATCATGGCCGGCGTTCCTCCGATTGCCACCGCCGTCCTCTTCAGCGCATCATCAAGGTCTGGAACATCTCTCGACACCGATGCGTCGGTCTTCGGTGACGACGAGCAGGAAAACCGATCCCCAGAGCCCGCGCGAAAGCCGGGCAAGGAGCAATAGCGATGCGTACGACCCCGTTCCTGATCGCGGCGGCTTTCGTGCTCACTGCCCTGGCCGGCCCGACCGCTCAGGAAGCCGGCGAATCCGACGACTCGCCGGACCTCCCGCTGGAGCCGGCGCGCATCCTGTCGCTCGACACGGACGAGGGCACCTGGATCTCGGTGGACGTCAGCCCCGACGGCGAGACCATCGTCTTCGACCTGCTGGGCGACCTCTACACCCTTCCGTTCGCCGGCGGCGACGCGACGCCGCTGACGGAGGGAATGGCCTACGACAGCCAGCCGCGCTACAGCCCGGACGGGTCGCAGGTGCTCTTCGTCTCGGACCGCGACGGCGCGGAGAACCTGTGGCTGATCGACGTCGAGTCGCAGGCGACCCGGCAATTGACGGACGCGTCGGCGAACAACTACGAGTCGCCGGAATGGCTGCCGGACGGCGACTACGTGGTCGCGGCGGTCGGAACCGGCTCGCTGGGCGGCGGCAGCGCACCGAACATAGTCCCGAAGCTGTGGATGTGGCACGTCGACGGCGGCACCGGGATCCAGCTCATCGAGGAGCCCCGGTTGCGCCGGATCACCGGGCCGGCGCCGGCGCCGGACGGGCGGCACATCTGGTTCGCGCAGCGGGAGCGCCTCTGGCGGTACAACGCCATCTTCCCCCAGTACCAGCTCGGCGTGTACGACCGGGAGACCGGCGAGCAGTACGTGCGGACGTCGCGCTACGGCTCGGCCCTGCGTCCGACCCTCTCGCCCGACGGGGCGTGGCTGGTCTACGGCACCCGGCACGAGGACCAGACCGGCCTGCGGCTGCGCGAGCTCGCCTCGGGCGACGAGCGCTGGCTGGCCTATCCGGTACAGCGCGACGACCAGGAGTCGATAGCCGGCGCCGACGTGCTGCCCGGCATGTCGTTCACGCCCGATTCGTCGGAAGTGGTCGTCTCCTACGGCGGGAAGATCTGGCGCGTCCCGATCGCGGCGGGCGCCGAGCCAATCCCGGTGCCGTTCCGGGTGCGGGCGGAACTGGAGATCGGACCCGAGCTGGCCTTCGAGTACCCCGTCGACGACAGCGTGCGGTTCACGGTGCGGCAGATCCGCGACGCCGTGCCGTCTCCCGACGGGACGACGCTGGCGTTCGCGGCGCTCGACCGCCTGTACGTGCGGCCGATAGCGGACGGCGAGCCGCGCCGGCTGACCGGGCTGGACGTGGTGGAGGCCCAGCCTGCGTGGTCGCCGGACGGCGCGTGGCTGGCTTTCGTCACCTGGTCGCCGGACGGGGGCCACCTGTACAAGGCGCGCGCCGACGGCAGCGCCCCGCCGGTTCGGCTGAGCACCCGCCCGGCCCTCTTCCAGCACCCGGCGTGGTCGCCGGACGGCGAGCGGCTGGTCGCCATCCAGGGGCCGGCCCGCAGCTTCCGCGAGGCGCCACGCCAGACGGCCCCGGGCGCGAGCGCCAACATCGTGTCGATTCCGGCGGACGGCGGCGACTGGACCTTGGTGGCGCCGACCGACGGGCGCACCTTTCCGCACACGACGGCCGACCCGGACCGCATCTTCCTGTATCACCGCGAGGACGGCCTGGTGTCGATCCGCTGGGACGGTACCGACGAGAAGGCGCACGTGAAGGTGAACGGCCCCGCGCCTGCCGGCGGCGGCGACCCCCTGCCGGCGGCGCTGGTGCTGATGGCCCCGGCGGGCGACCGGGCCCTGGCCCAGGTCCGCCTCGATCTCTACACCCTGGCCGTGCCCTACGTGGGCGGCGAGACGCCGGTGGTGTCGGTGGCCGACCCGGAGCGCGCCAGCGTGCCGGTCCGCAAGCTGACGGACGTGGGAGGGCAGTTCCCGGCGTGGAGCGCCGACGGGCGGCGCGCGCACTGGTCGATCGGCAACGCGCATTTCGTCTACGACCTCGACGACGCCGAGGCGGCCGAGGAGGCGGCGCAGGTGGCCGATGCGGCGCAGGTGGCCGATGCGGCGCAGGCCTACGAGCCGGTGGAGATCCGCGTTCCGGTCGACGCGATCCGCGACATCCCGAACGGCTACGGCGTGCTGCGCGGCGGGCGGGTGATCACCATGCGCGGGGACGAGATCATCGAGAACGCCGACGTCGTCGTGCAGGGCAACCGGATTCTCGGGATCGGCCGCCGCGGCTCGGTGGAGTTCCCCGACTTCGCCCGCATCATCGAGGTTCCCGGCACGACCATCGTCCCCGGCTTCGTCGACACCCACGCCCACATGCGGCCGAGCTTCGGCGTCCACAAGACGCAGCCGTGGACCTATCTCGCCAACCTCGCCTACGGGGTCACGACGACGCGCGACCCGCAGACCGGCACGACCGACGTGCTGACCTACGGCGACCTGGTGGAGACCGGCGACATCGTCGGCCCGCGCATCTACTCGACCGGGCCGGGCGTGTTCAATGCCGACCGGATCGAGAGCCTCGACCACGCGCAACGCGTGCTGCAGCGCTACAGCGAGTACTACGACACGCAGACCATCAAGATGTACCTGGCGGGCAACCGCCGGCAGCGCCAGTGGATCGTCATGGCCGCGAAGGAACAGGGGCTGCTGCCGACCACCGAGGGCGGGCTCGACATGAAGCTCGACCTGGAGATGATCATCGACGGCTACCCGGGGCTGGAGCACTCGTTCCCCATCTTCCCGCTCTACCGCGACGTCGTCAGCCTCACCGCCGAGACCCGCATCGCCTACACGCCGACGCTGCTCGTCTCCTACGGCGGGCCGTTCGGCGAGAACTGGTTCTTCACGCGCGAGAACCCGCACGACGACCCCAAGCTGCGCGGGTTCATCCCCCACGCCGAGCTCGACCGCCTGACGCGCCGGCGCGGCGAGGGCGTCGACGCGGGGCCGGGCGGCTGGTTCCGCGAGGAGGAGTACGTCTTCCGGCAGCACGCCGAGGGAGTCAAGGCCATCGTCGCGGCGGGCGGTGTGGCCGGGGTCGGCAGCCACGGGCAGCTCCAGGGCCTCGGCTACCACTGGGAGCTGTGGGCCACGCAGTCGGGCGGCCTGTCCGAGCACGACGCGCTGCGCGTCGCCACCGCGCTCGGCGCGGAGGCCATCGGCCTGGACGGGGATCTCGGTTCCATCGAGCCGGGCAAGCTGGCCGACCTCGTGGTCCTGGAGGCCAACCCGCTCGACGACATCCGCAACACCAACCGCATCCGCTACGTGATGAAGAACGGCCGGCTCTACGACGCCGACACACTGGACGAGACGTGGCCGCGCGAGCGCCCGCTGGGCAGGCCGGTGTGGCTGGGCGACGAGCCGGACGGTGTCGCGGCGGGCATTCGGTAGCCCACGGGGATGCCGTAGTCGTTCTGCTCGGTGAGTCTGGATTCGTAGTCACCAGGCGAGCCCGCGACGCGGCGGGAACGTAGACCCCCGGTCAGTCACGATGCACGTATTCAATCGGAGGGATCGGGCACGGGCACCGGGGCCGACGGCCGGTCGTACCAGCCGTCGATGCGTCCTTCGAGCCGCGACACGCGCCTGCCGACGTCCCTGACATCGGCAGCCAGAGCGTCGATGCGCCGGCCCAGGTCGGCAGCCAGCGTGTCGATGCGCCGGCCCAGATCGGCGTTCTGACGCCACAGCAACCCCAGCGCCCCGATCACCACGCCGATCACGGCCCAGTCCATCGACATTCTATTAGCGTAGCACGGCTGCCGCTTGTCCCCGGCAGCGAATCGTATCCGCGAGGCGGTGCGCCATGATGTCGAGAGATCCGATGTTCGACGCCCTTGCCATCGTCCGGCAGTTGACCGCCGCCGGCATCGAGCGGGAACAGGCAGACGCAATCGCGGATGCCGTCCGGCAGGCTGCCGATCACGACGACCACGTGACGGCCGACCAATTCACGGCAGGGCTCGCGGCATTGGAACTACGGCTGATCGAGTGGATCATCGGTACCGGGATCGCCGTCACCGGCGCCGTCGTCGGCCTGCTGCGGTTGCTCGACTGATCCCGCGGCTTCGCGGACAACCGAGAATTCCCGTCCCGTCATCCCCGTGACGCGAATCCTGTTTCGAGGCGGACACGTGACCGGAATCACACCGGCAGTATTGCGTTCTAGAGAGAACGCTATAAGATGCCCCCATGCAGTCGCGGCGGAGCTTCCTGAAGTGGAGCGCCCTCGTCGGCGGCGCGTCGGCGCTCGGGGGCGGCGGTCTCCTGCTCTCCCGCTATCCGACCGGCGGGGCGCCGGCCGGCGCCCCCGGCGCGGGAACCGCGGCAGCAGCGACCGGCAGCCGCATCGTCCGCACCGCGAACACGCCGGAGTGCCTCCACTGCGCCCTGCTGGCCCACGTCGAGGACGGGCGCCTGGTCAAGGTGACCGGCGACCCCGACTTCAACATCCTGGCCTGCGCGCGCGGCATCTCCCGCATCCGCCAGCTCTACAGCCCCCATCGGCTCAAGTACCCGATGCGCCGGGCAGGCCGGCGGGGCGAGGACCGCTGGGAGCGAATCACCTGGGAGGAGGCGCTCGACACCATCGCCGAACGCTACCGGCGGATCCTGGAGGAGGACGGCAACCAGGCCTTCCTGGCCTTCGGCGGGACCGGCAACTGGTCGTCGCTCTCTACCGGCGTGCGGGGGCTGTACTCGGCCTTCTGGAACCGCTTCGGCGGCAACACGCCGATCATCTCCCAGCTCTGCTGCGCCTCGGTCAGCTCGGGATTCAACGCCATCTTCGGCGGCGGGCGGTCCGAGTTCCGCGACGAGTGGGTCCACAGCCGCTTCTTCCTGGCCTGGGGCAACAACCCGGCGGTCTCGAACCAGGGCTACATGAAGAACCTCTTCCAGGCGCGGGAAGAGCACGGCGCCAGGCTGATCACGATCGACCCGCGGCTGAGCGAGACGGCGGCGTTGTCGGACCGCTGGATCCAGATCCGGCCGGGCACCGACGCCGCGTACGCCCTGGGCATGGTCAAGGTGCTCCTCGACGAGGGGCTCTTCGACGAGGAGTACGTCCGCCGGTTCACCAACGCGCCGTTCCTGGTGCGGCTCGGCGAGCGCGGCTGCGACCTGCAATCCGAGTCGCGCGCCTGGCCGGCGGGCGGTGAGACGCTGCCGTTCGATCTGCGGGACCTGCGGCTGCTGACCGACGGCGGCAGCGGCCCGGGAAGCTTCGTCGTCTGGGACGAGATCGGCGGACGGACGGCCGCACCCGACACGCCGGGGATACGGCCCGCCCTGCGGGGCAGCTACACGATCGGCGGCGTCCGCTACCAGCCGGTCTTCGAGTGGATGCGCGCCGTCGCCGCGCGCTACACCCCCGAGGTGGTGCAGCGCATCACCGGCGCCCCGGCCGATTCGGTCGCCCCGGTGACGCGGGAGTACGCGGCGGTGAAGCCGGCCGCCATCATCCAGAACATGGCCGGCGCGCAGCGCACCGACCACGGCACGCTGACCGTCATCGGCCACCTCTACCTGGCCTCGCTCACCGGCAACGTCGGCATGCTCGGCGGCGGCGTCAACGACAACGGCGGCTACCTGCGGCAGGGCGGGAACATCAACTACCCGGTGCCCGTCCAGCGCAACGAGCCGATTGCCGGCATCCCCGCCACGAAGCTCGGGGAGTACCTCGTCGAGCGCAAGCCGCATCCGATCCGCGCCATCCACGTGGCGGGGACCGGGGTGCTGACGCAGTACCCCAACACGCGGAAGATCATTGCCGGGCTCGACAACATCGACCTGATGGTCGTGCAGGACATCTTCATGACGACGACGGCGCGCTACGCCGACTTCGTCCTGCCGGTGACCACGCTCTTCGAGACGCGGAATCTGCTGGCCGGCGTCCGCAGCCGCTACATCCAGCTCATGCAGCAGGCCATCGAGCCGCTGTTCGAGTCGCGCTCCGACCGCTGGATCCTGACCGAGCTGGCCAGGCGCCTCGGCTTCGGCGACGACTTCGACAAGCCGGACGACGAGCTGTTGCGGCACGTGCTGGAGCCCACCGGGGTGAGCCTCGAGCAGCTCGAGGAGGGTCCGGTCAACCCCATGCCGGACCCGTGGATCCCGTTCGCCGACAAGAAGTTCGACACGCCGTCGGGGCGCATCGAGTTCTTCTCGACGTATCTGCAGGAAAGAGGCTTCGACCCGCTGCTCGAGTACCTGCACCCGGTGGAGGCGCCCTGGGTGGACGAGACGCGGGCCGCGCGCTACCCGCTGCAGCTCATCAACCGCAAGAACCACAACCACGTCAACTCCAGCTTCCACCACCACGACTTCCTGACCGAGATCTGGGCCAGCCAGGTGCTGCAGATCCATCCCGACGACGCAGAGGCGCGCGGCATCGAGGACGGGGCCCGCGTCCGCGTCTTCAACGACCGGGGGGAGATCGAGGCGATGGCGCACGTGACCCGCGGCATCCTGCGCGGCGTGGTGAGCGTGACCACCGGCTGGGGCGGCGTGAACGAGAAGCAGACGGCCAGCATCCTGAGCCCCGACAAGTACGAGCCGATCTCGTTGGGTCACACGCTGAACTCGTCGATGGTCGAGGTCGCCGCCGGGGACGCGCCGGCCAGGACGAACGCACTGTCCGGGAGGGACTCGGCATCCAGGAGGGGCGCGGCATCCGGGGGGAACACCGCATGAGCGACACGAAGCAGCAGGTCGCGTTCTTCTTCGACGCCAACCGCTGCACCGGCTGCCGCACGTGCGAGGTCGCGTGCAAGGTCGAGAACGGAGTCGAGCTGGGCCCGCGCTGGCGGAAGGTGCGGACGGTGGAGGGCGACCAGGACGGCGGGCCCTACATGTACCACGTCTCGATGTCGTGCAATCACTGCGAGGTCCCCGTCTGCGCCGAGGCCTGCCCGTCCGGCGCCATCACGAAGCGGCCCGACGGCATCGTCATCGTCGACCAGAGCAAGTGCATCGGCGCCCGTCTGTGCGCCTGGGCGTGTCCCTACGACGCGCCGCAGTTCAGCGCAGAGACCGGCAAGATGGAGAAGTGCAACTTCTGCTCGCACCGCATCGACGCCGGCACCGGCGGGCCCGCCTGCGCCGAGGCCTGCCCGACCAAGGCGCTGCAATGGGGCACGCTGGACGAGGTGGCCGCCAAGCCGGGCGCCACGGCCGGGTTCGGACCGCTGCCCGACGCGGATATCACCAAACCGGCGGTCCGCTTCATCCCGCTCAAGCTCGTCCGCTCCTGACCCGCGCCCCGCATGGAGACGCGCGACTGGTCGCTCGTAGTCTTCACGGTGCTGACGCAGGCGGCGGTGGGGGCGTTCCTTACGTTGCAGGTGCTGGAGTACCTGGCGACGCGGCGGGAGGTTGCCGGCGGCGGTAGAAGCTCGGACCACGCCCCGCTCCTCGTTGTGCTCGCGGTACTGTCGGCGGGGTTGTTCGCAGCGCTCTTTCATCTCTCCGACCCGCTGCAGGCGGCGCGCGCCGTCGTGAACTTTTCGTCGTCGTGGCTCAGCCGCGAGATCGTCTTCGGAAGCCTCTTCGCGGCGTTATTGGGCGCACTCGCGTGGCACGAATGGCGTGCGGCCGGCGCGGCGCCGGCAAGACCGGCGCGGGAGCGGCGCCCGGCCGGCGCTTCGGCAAACGCGGCGCAGGAGAATCCGGCGCGGCAACGCCCCGAGATCGGTGCGGGACCGGTGCATCCGACGAGTCCCGCGCTCGCGAGGTGGCTGCCCCGGCTCGCCGCGACGGCAGGCCTGGCGTTTCTCGGCTGTCAGACAGCCATCTACCTGCTGCCGGCCCAGCCGGCCTGGAACAGCTTCGCCACGCCCGCCGGATTCGGGGGCACGGCGCTGCGGATGGGCATCCTCGGCGTGGCCGCCGGACTGGCGGTGCGGCGCCTCACGATGACAGGCGACGCGCCCACGGGGGATGACCCCGAGAGCAGCAGCGGGACACCGGCGACGACCCTGCGCGGACTGGCGCTGGCCGGCATCGCGGCGCTGGCTCTGGAGTTCGTCGTCGTGCCGCTGCATCTCGCCTCGCTGACCGCGAACCCCCTGCCGGCCGCGGCGGCGAGCGTGCAGCGGCTGGCCGGCGACTACGGCGGCATCCTGCTGCTGCGGTTGGGACTGCTGGGCGCGGCTGCCGCGGCGCTGGGCGGCGTCCTTGTGAGCATCCGCGGAGCCGCCGGACAGGCCGGACCCTCACCGCGCCTATTGGCTTCCGCTCTCACCTGCGCCGCGTTCGCCCTCACCGCGGCGTCGGAGGTATGCGGGCGCTTCCTCTTCTACGCCATGCAGGTGAGGGTCGGCATTTGACCGCTCCCCCGTCGGCCGAAGCACCGGCCATACCGGCCGAATGGCGGCGGCGGCAGCAGGAGCAGGCCCTCGCCTACCACTTTCTCGGCCGCTGCTTCTACGAACCGCCGCGCGCCGAGTGGCTGGCCGCCTTCGCCGGAGAACGATTGTTCGAGGCATGGCCTTTCCCGTCCAGCGACGACAGGACGGCGGCGGGGCTGGCGTTGGCGACCGGGTTCTGCCGGAGTTGGGATCCGGCGCGGCTCGACGCGCTGACGTGGGACTTCAACCGGCTCTTCGTCGGACCCGGCGAGATGCTGGCCGCGCCCTGGGAGTCGGTCTACCGCAGCAAGACGAAGCTCACCTTCCAGGAATCGACTCTCCAGGTGCGGGCGCTCTACGAGCGGTTCGGCTTGCAGGCGCCGGCAATCCACCGCGAGCCGGACGACCACCTGGGTCTGGAGCTCGCCTTCGTGGCGACGCTGTCGGACTTGGCTGCCCGGGCCGCGGCGGCTGAAGACGCGGCCCAGCTCACGAAGTGCTTCGAGGCCCAGAAGGACCTCCTGCGGGACCACCTGCTCGCGTGGGCGCCCGCCTGCCTCGCGCTCGTCGAGAAGCACTCCGAGACCGACTACTACCGCGGCGCGGCGCTTCTCGCCCTCGGATCCCTCGCGGAGTCCGAGCGCCTCTGCGACGCGACGCCATCCGGATGATGAGAGGAGACAACTCTGGACGTTCATCGCCGCTGGTGTCTGCTGAACCAGGCCACGGTCGCCATCACCGGCTTCTTTGAAGGCAACGCCCAGCGCGCGAGGCGTCACGGTAATCCAACCTACGGTGCGTCACGGTCGTCTTCCAGCCACGCTTCCTGCTCGTCGTCGGTCAGGTCAGGTTCGTGTTCGCCGGCGCCGACTCACCGCACTTCTGCGCGTTCGGGTCGACCGTTTCAACCGAACAGCCGCAAGGCTGCGATGACCAAGCCAGCGACGGCAAGCATCCTCCAGGTCAAATCGGCACGCAGGCCAGCGATCTCCGTCCGCAACTCGGCGAGCCCGCTCTTGAACTGCTCGGACGTGACGTGATCGCCATGGTCAGCCGCCCGTCGGACCGCCTCGGTGATCGCGTCCACCTGCGCCGGCGTCAGGTTGGCCTCGCTCAGGCTGCGGGCAATCGAATGCGTGTCGAACATCAGCGGTTCTCCGGCCCACCGACCGTCGCCGTCCTCACGGTCGTACCGTCGCCAAGCACCCGGTAGATATCGGTCGGCGCATCCAGCGGTTCACCGGTCCACAAACGGATGAAGGCGGCCAGGTCCGTCTTGCTCAGGACGGCGCTCACAATGTCTTTCTGGCTCAGTCCCGTGCGGGCAGCAATGGTGCGAACCTGCTGGATCGCACCCGGGGCGCAGGGGACATGTGTCCGGCTGCTGCGGTTGCCGGGGTCGCGCGGGGCCGGCTTGATGGTGATGCGTGGTCTTTGTTTCTTCATGGTTAACAATGATAACACGTCTTACAGATCACACACCGTACGACCGGCCCGACCGCAGCCCCCGGCCGGGGGCGTTCGAGACCCTCGATGCGGGCGGGGGCGTACGCGGGCAATAGACGTTGAATCACCGCATTCGTGGAACGCGTGAAGTTCCCCGAGAGCCAAGGCCCAGCCGGCCCCGCTCAACGCGCTCGACGACATCGCCCGGACCGGCGGCGCCACTGGATGCACAGCAGTTGGCGCGTGGTGTCCAGACTCCACCCGGAGTCGAGCCGCTCGCAGCGTTTCGTCCAACGATCCAACTTACTGCAAATCAATGGCTTGAGGGCCCACCCGCCGGGTTGGCATCCGCTGTGCTGGGTCCGTGGCGCGGTGCGGCGAGCTCGCTGCACGAACGGAGGACCGACATGCACACGGAACATCCTCGTAGAAGGTCGGGCGGCCAGGTGTTGCCCACGGCACTCACCGTCGCCATGGGGATGGCGACCACCTCCATGCCCGCTTCCGCACAGACCGGCACCGCGGTCTCGTCCACACGGCCGGTCGCGACGGTCTCGTCCAGGCAGGCCGGCACGGCGACCGCGCACGCGGCAGAACCACGCGCCGCCCGGAACGGCAACGACCTCGACCGGTTCATGCAGCGCGTGCTCGCCGACCGTGACGCCGCACCGTGGCGGCGGCTGGGAGACTTCGTCCTGCGCGAGACCTGGTCGTTCGGCCTCGACGCGCCGCCGGAAAGTCGACTGTCCAGCTTTCGGCGCGTGCGCGAGTACGAGTGGTACGTCCGCGACGGAACGGCGGTTCGCAGCCCGGTGCGCGTGGACGGCGTCGGCATCGACGACGCGGCGCGGCGCGGCTACGAACGGTCCTGGCTGCGCGAGGAAGAGCGGCGCCGCGCCGGGCTGCTGACGGGTGGCGATACGCGTGGTGCCGAGAGCCGGGAGCTCGTGGACCAGGGAGACCCCGAGCCCCGCTTCGTCACTGACTTCTTCTACTTTCTGGAGTGGACGTCGGAGCCGGGCGAGTACTACTTCGTCGGCCGCGAGACCATCGCGGGCCGCGAGGTGGTCCGTATCGAGTTCTACCCGACCGGCCCCTTCTGGGAGGAGGCCGGCGAGCGCATCAATCGGGGGATCGTCAAGACGTCGATGGTGACGCTCTGGATCGATCCCGAGATTCAGCAGATAGTGCAGTACGCCTTCGAGAACGCCGGGCTCGACTTCCTTCGGTTCCGATGGCTCCTGCGGGCCGACGGCCTGCGGGCGGTGATGGAGCTGGCGCCCGTCCGCGGCGTCTGGATGCCGGCGCGGATGACCCTCTCCGGTCGTGCCACGACCGCGCTCGGCGAATATGACGCGACGTTCACGCAGGAGTTCTTCGATTACCGGCAGGCAGATACGGGCGCCCGGCTCGCCGATCCGGAGAGCGATCGATGAAACCCGCCTGCCGCCTGCGACTCCCACGTGTCCGTGCGGCGGCGCTCCCCGGCTTGCGCCGGCTCGGTCCCGGAACCGCGGCCGTAGCCGCGACGGGTGCAGCCCTGCCCGCAGACTGTAAGGTGCTCTCCTTGTCTCTCTTCACATCGGAACGCGAACGCCGCCTCTGGGCCTGGACGCTGGCCGTGGTGGTGGCGATCTACTCCACCCTCGGTCTGGCGCGGACGCTGTTCGACCTGCTCGGTCACCTCGACCTGGGCGTGGGCCTCTTCCTCGTCTGCTGCCTCCTGGTCGTGGCGACGGCGGTGACGCAGGGGCTCAGAGTGCGGCCGGGGGGAGCCGAGATCGCCGTGGCGCTGGGGGTCGTGGCCGCCTATCTGCTGGTGTTCGTCCGCATGTCGATCCCGACGGAGCGCTCCCACCTCATCGAGTACGGCGTGGTGGCCCTGTTCATTCACGAAGCCCTTGCGGAGCGGGCGAGCCACGGCCGCCGCGTCCCCGCACCGGCGCTGCCGGCGGTACTGGCGGCGACGCTGATCGGGGTCGTCGACGAGTGCATCCAGTTGGCGCTGCCCAGCCGCGTGTTCGACCCGATCGACATGCTGTTCAACCTCCTGGCGGCGGTCATGGCGGTGACGGCCAGCTCGGCGCTGCGGTGGGCGCAGGCGCAAAAACAGCGATGAGGCCCGAACGCCCCGGACTACGGGCGAAAGGTCACGTTGATGGTCATCCGCGTGTCGACCGGCACGCCGTGCAGCAACGTCGGCTCGTAGCGCCAGCCGCCGACCGCCTCCACGGCCGAGCGGGCCAGGTCGGGGTACACCGTCGTCATCGTCGCCGGGTCCATCGGGGCCAGAATCTGAAGTACCTCGACGGTTCCATCCGTCTGGATCTGCGCTTCTAGAACGACCTTGCCCTCGAACCCGCTGCCGCGTATGGATGCCGGGTAGACAGGGGTCAGATCGCGGATCTTGATCGGGGGCGCTATCGTGCCGCCCTGGTTCCGGTGTTCCAGGTACCGCGCCCGCGTGGCGGCGCTGATGGTCCTGGCTGCGGTCGGCGACTCACCCGTATCCGTCACCACGATCGTCTCCTCGACGGAGCCGAGCCGGAGCACCAGCTCTTCTTCGATCTGCTCTCCCCCTTCGAGCGAGAATCGTCGAAACAGCCTCTCGAAGCCTGGTTTCCCTACGACGAGGCTGTACTCGGCCGGTTCCAGCTCGGCGAACTCGAAGCGGCCGGCGTCGTCGCCGGTCACGCGCAATTGCTCGGCGGTTGCGCGGTTGGTGAGCGTCAGGCCGGGGTTCTGCACGACGTGCCCGGCCTGGTCGACGACGGTGCCGGTGATCCGGGAAGTCTGCGCGGCAACCTGCAGACCGGCGACGACGATCGAGGCCGGCAGGCCGCAGGACCGCGCGAGGTCGCAGCACAGCCGATGCCACGGCCCATCCGTCACACGGCGCGACGACGCGCGGAGCCAGCGGAGTCTCGCCAACCCGACGAGAAGCACACCGGTGCCGGCGACCGCGCCCACCAGCCGGATCGTCACGGCCCATCGGCCGATGGCGTCGATGAACGCCGTGGAAACGCCGACGACGCCGACCACGGTCATCCACCAGTCCGGGGTACCGATCGTCGACGCGTACGCTTGCCGAGCGGGTTCTGCCCCGGCCAGTAGCGCCGCGCGAACGACTCGCTCACCAGAAGGGTGCGGTTGAATCCGCGCTCGCCGACATCGCCCCGCGCCTCGAACTCTCGGCCCGAGAGAATCGGAATCTGCATCATCCTGAAGTACGAAGGGCTGACGACACGCAGCGGCAGGGTGCCCTGCAGGAGCTCGCCGGAAGTGCGGGATCGTGTTTCCATAGATGCTTGACGTAAGCGCCCGTCTCTCAACCATGTCTACCCGGGAGGATTCCATGAGAGCCATCGTGACCACGTTGCTGTTCGCGTCCATCGCCGTTCCCGCCGCCGGCCGGCAGGCCGGCACACCGGATCAGTGGTCCACGTTCGAGTTCTTCATCGGTGCGTGGACCGGCGAGGAGTCCGCCACGTTCGGCGACGGCCGCGGCAAGCGCACGTACGAGCTGGTGCTGCAGGACCGGTATCTGCTGAGCCGGAACCGGTCGGTCTTCCCGCCGCAGGACGGCCTGCCGGACGGCGACGATCACGAGGACTGGACCGTGGTCAGCTACGACGACGACCGCGACACGTACGTCCTCCGCCAGTTCAACAGCGAGGGGTTCGTGAACACGTTCGTCCTCGACGAGGCGTCGACGCCGCCGGAGCGCATGGTGTTCGTCCTCGAGGCGTCGGAGAACGCGCCCGGCACGCGGGCGACGCTCACCGTGACGCGGACAGGTGCGCGCAGCTTCGAGGAGGTCTTCGACCTGACGCTGCCCGGCGCGACGGAGAGCATCTCAGGGATCCCCTCATTTTATAATATGAACCGAATAGGAAACAAGTCCTTTCTGAAGATAGAACCTATCGCATTCTGAAGTTTGCAGAGCAACGCACTTGGATTAGAATGTGGGTTTCATGCATCCACAGCGAAATCGGCAGACGTCATCCAAACTATGGCTTCGGAGACACGACCTCCTGAACTTCATCAACACCTTGTACGACGGCGACCTGCACGCCAAGCGGGTGCTGTCACTGGCCAACGCCACGCTGGGCGTGCTGACAAGCGCTTCGCTGGCAATCCATGCGGTGGGGCGCGGCCTGGCCCAGGCCATGGGCACGTTGACCAAGCATGGCGTCAAGCAGGTGGACCGCCTGCTGAGCAATCAAGGCGTCAACGTCTGGACCTTCTTCGCCTACTGGACGCCGTACATCGTCGGCGCCCGCACCGAAGTGGTCGTGGCGCTGGATTGGACGAGCTTTGCGGCCGACGAGCAGGAGACGATCGTGCTGTCGATGTTGACCGGGCACGGGCGCGCGACGCCGCTGTTGTGGAAGACGGTGGCCTCGTCGACGCTGAAGGGCAATCAGCGGCGCTATGAGTACGAGGTGCTGTGCCGCTTGCGCGAAGTGCTGCCGGACGGGGTGAAAGTCACCGTCGTGGCGGACCGGGGTTTTGCGGACTGCAAGCTGTTCTACGCGTTGAAGACCGAGTTGGGCTTTGAATACGTGATTCGGTTGCGCGGAGACATCTATGTGACGAACGCGAGCGGCGAGCGGCGAGTGGCCGCCGAGTGGGTCGGGGCCGGGGGGCGTGCGCGGCGGCTGGTGGGGGCTCGGGTGACCGACGCGCACGAGATGCCGGTGGGCGCGGTCGTCTGTGTCCACGATGCGGAGATGGACGAGCCGTGGTGTCTGGTGGCGAGCGAAGCGACGGTGCCGACGCGGGTCTTGATTCGCTACTACGGCAAGCGTTGGGGGATCGAGGCGGGCTTTCGGGACATCAAGGACATGCGTTTCGGGATGGGTCTGTCATCGATGCATGTGTCGCGCCCGGAGCGGCGAGACCGCCTGCTGTTGCTCAGCGCGTTGGCGATTGCGGTGCTGTCGGTGTTGGGCGCGGCGGGCGAGCGCATCGGGTACGACCGTTGGTTGAAGGCGAATACGGTGAAGCGGCGGACGCATTCGTTGTTTCGGCAGGGGTTGATGCTGTACCACCATCTTCCCAATTGGCCCGAGGATCGGGTTCGTCCGTTGATGGAGACGTTCGGCAACATGCTGCTGGAACAGCGGGTGTATCGAGAGGTTTTCGGCGTGATCTGACGCCTGCAGAATGAGGGGATGCATGAGGGAGAGCATCACGATTCGCGGCCGTTGGACGCAGGACGCTCCGTGACGCCCGCCCACGCCGGTGGAGTTCCCGGAGCCGGCAGCGTGGCGGCCGCGATTCTCCCGACAGCGCGCGGCAACACGAGGCCGTCCCCTTAAAATGATCCCCTGTACGCGAGAACTTTCAAGAGGTGCCCATGCAGTGGACGGGTTCACGGACGGCGGCACGTGTCGCGGTCGGGTTGCTCTTCGTCGCCGCCGTGGCGCTGGCGCCCTCGGCGGCGCACGCCCAGACCGGCGCCGACCCGCACGAGTGGCGCTTCTATGGCGGCGACCCCGGCCACACGAAGTACACGCCGCTGGACCAGATCACGACGGACAACGTCGACCGGCTCCGCGTCGCGTGGACCTGGACGTCGGTCGACCAGAAGCTGCGGGCCGAGAACCCGGTCATCCGCGACGGGCAGCGGTTCCGCACCTACGCCTACGAGGTGACGCCGCTGGTGGTCGACGGCGTGCTCTACACCACCACCAACCTGGGGCAGGTCGCGGCAATCGATCCGACGACCGGCGAGACGATCTGGAGCTACGACCCCGGCCTCTACCTGGACGGCCGCCCGGCAGTACACGGCTTCCTGACGCGCGGGCTCGCCTGGTGGTCCGACGGCGAGGAGGCCCGGCTGCTCTACGCCGGCGGGCGGACGTGGCTGGTCTCGGTCGACGCGAAGACCGGCGAGCCGGATCCGGCGTTCGGCCGCAACGGACGCGTCGACCTGACGCGCGGGCTCGGCCGCATCATCGACACGAGCCAGTACGCGGTCAGCTCGGCCCCGCTCGTGGCCGGCGACACGGTGGTGGTCGGCTCGGCGATCACGGAGGGCAGGGGCCGCAAGGAGGCGCCGCCGGGACACGTCCGCGGCTACGACGTCCGCACCGGCGAGATGAAGTGGATCTTCCACACCATTCCGCAGCCCGGCGAGTTCGGCAACGAGACCTGGGGCAACGAGTCGTGGAAATGGTCGGGCGGGGCCAACGTCTGGTCGAACATGAGCGCCGATCCGGAGCTCGGGTACATCTACCTGCCGGTCGGCTCGCCGGTGACCGACTACTACGGCGGGCACCGCCCCGGAGACAACCTGTTCGCCAACTCGCTGGTCTGCCTCGACGCCGAGACCGGCGAGCGGGTCTGGCACTTCCAGTTCGTGCACCATGCGGTGTGGGACTACGACCTGCCGGCGGCGCCGAACCTGATCGACATCACGGTGGACGGGCGGCCCATCGAGGCGGTGGCGCAGATCACGAAGCAGGGGTTCACGTTCGTCTTCGACCGGGTGACCGGCGAGCCGGTGTGGCCCATCGAGGAGCGCCCGGTCCCGCCGTCGACGGTGCCGGGCGAGCGCACCTCCCCCACGCAGCCGTACCCGACGAAGCCGCCGCTGTACCTGACCAACGGGTCGCTCGAAGAGGACCTGATCGACTTCACCGACGAGCTGCGGGCCGAGGCGCTGGAGATCTACCGGCGGCACACCGCCGGCCCGCTCTACACGCCGCCGGCGCTGGGCGGCAACATCGTGCGGCCGGGCTGGAGCGGGGGCGCCAACTGGTGGGGCGCCGCCTTCGATCCGGAAACCCGGCGGCTCTACGTGCCGAGCTGGGCGCACTTCTCCTTCGTCGTGCTGGAGCCGGGCGACCCGGCGAGCTCGGACCTGACCATCCGGCCGCAGGTGAGCAACCTGCCGGGGCCGCGGGGGCTCCCGCTGTTCAAGCCGCCCTACTCTCAGCTCGCGGCGCTGGACATGAACGCCGGCGAGAAGCTCTGGAGCGTGCCGCTCGGCGACGGTCCCCGCGACCACGAGGCGCTGCGCGGCATGGACCTGCCCCCGCTGGGCAACTACGAGAAGAGCGGCGGCCCGCTGCTGACGAAGACGCTGCTCTTCATCGGGCAGGGCATCGAGTCGAACACGCTGCGCGCCTTCGACAAGGACACCGGCTACGAGCTGTTCGAGATGGAGCTGCCCGCCCGGTCGTCCTCGGCGCCGATCAGCTACTTGGCGGACGGGAAGCAGTACATCGTCCTGGCCGTCGGGGGCGGGGCCGACCGCGAGCAGCTCGTGGCGCTGGCCCTGCCGTAGTCGGTCCGGTCACGAGCGGGGGCGGAGAAATGCACGCTTGCATGATGGGGTGGACGCCTCCTCAGCGGCATCGGAATGTGCCAAGGTGGAGCTGTTGTGAAGCATCACCTGGAAGAGGAGGCATCCAATGGAGCACGCTACCATCATCGGCATCGATCTGGCGAAACGGAGTTTTCAGCTGCACGGCGCCTGCGCGGACGGGTCGGTTGCGTTCCGCAAGAAGCTGAGCCGGGACAAGGTGCTGAGCTTCATGGCGTCGCAGCCGCGATGCATCGTAGCGATGGAGGCCTGTGGGAGCTCGCACCACTGGGGCCGAGAGATCGGGAAGCTCGGTCATGAGGTGAAGCTGGTCCCGCCGATCTACGTCAAGCCGTTCGTGAAGCGGCAGAAGAACGACGCGGCCGACGCGGAGGCGATCTGCGAGGCGGCCTCGCGGCCGACGATGCGGTTCGTGGCGGTGAAGACGCGGGAGCAGCAGTCCCAAGGCATGCTGTTCCGCACGCGCGATCTGCTGGTTCGCCAGCGCACGCAGACGATCAACGCGATGCGGGGACACTTCGCGGAGTTCGGCGTCGTCGCGCCGCAAGGGCCTGCGCACGTGGAGCGGCTGGCAGAGGCGATTGAAGATGCCGATTCGCCGCTGCCGGGCTCGGTTCGGGAGCTGGGCGCGCTGTTGTTCGTTCAGATCGGCGACCTCAACGAGAAGATCGCGGAGTTGGAGAGGGACCTGCGTGAGCGGGCGCGCGAAGACGAACAGACGGTGCGGCTGATGAGCGTGCCGGGAATCGGACCGCTGTGCGCGATGGCGGTCCAGGCCTTCGCGCCGCCGCTGGAGAGCTTCCGGTGCGGCCGCGACTTCGCGGCCTGGCTGGGCTTGGTTCCCCGGCAGAATTCGACCGGCGGGAAGCCGAAGCTGGGCAGGATATCGAAGATGGGTCAGCGCGACCTCCGGCGGCTGTTGGTCAGCGGCGCGATGGCGACAGTCGGCTGGGCGGCGCGGCGCGGCACGAAGGACCCGTGGCTGGCTCGAATGCTGGCGCGCAAGCCGCGCATGCTGGTCGCCGTGGCGCTGGCCAACCGGATGGCGCGCATCGCCTGGGCGCTGATGACGAAGAACGAGTACTACCGCGCGCCGCTGCCGACCGCCTGAGAAGGCAGGAGCCGGGGCGGCGCCGTCGGGAATGCGAGCAGGACGGCCCTCGCTTTGCTCGGAAGCGTCTACCTCGCGCACGGTCGCCCGCGGCTGTCAAGCCGCTGCGCGGCTCCTCCACTCCGTTGCGGCCCTGCGGGTGACAGCCACGGCCGACCGTGCGGGAAGTCCTTGCAGGCCAGCCAGAAGGCTGGCCCTCGTTCCACGGGAACAATCGCGGCGCTGGGGAGCCGCTCCGCTGTCG
Organism: Vicinamibacterales bacterium; assembly: GCA_965204175.1. GTDB lineage: Bacteria > Acidobacteriota > Vicinamibacteria > Vicinamibacterales > UBA8438 > WTFV01. The sequence goes on along the minus strand of OZ241978.1, from coordinate 5,410,665 downwards.
CGGAGAACCGCTGGAGCAAACTGATCGCAGAAGGAGAGCTTCAGAAAAAGGCTTGCATTTTCGGAGGCGTCCACACACGGCAGTCATGCGTTATCCTTACGATAGCGGCTCAAGTAAGGGCACCTTTCTCGGGCGCGGGTACGCAAGGCGACGTGCGAGCGAGAGGGCAGCCTGCAGGAGAAAGGACGTTCCGGATGATCGAGTCGTCGATCACGACGAAGGGTCAAACCACGCTGCCCAAACCGGTGCGGGACGCACTCGGCGTACGACCCGGCGACCGGGTGCGCTACCTCATCCTCGACGACGACGTGCGCATCCTGCCGGTGCGGTCCATCAACCGGCTGTTCGGCGCGCTGAAATCCAATGCTCCCCCCGCCACGCTCGAAGACATGCAACGCGCCATCGCCGAGGGGGCTACCGAGTCGTGATCGCGCTGGACACCAAGGACAGTGATCGATATAAAGTTTTCAACTTCATCGGGGTAGCAGCTTGTAATTCCATTCCCCGTGAAACTCATCGCGGATCAGCGCGAGTGTCTCCATCTGCTCCTTGGTCACCTTGACGCCCGTCGGATACTCCCCGGCGTCGAGTTCGGCCCGGACCTGGAGCCCGGTCTCCGTCCGGACGTTCCCGATGCGGTCGACGATGGTCTCGTACGTCGTCAGCGAGGTGCCGCGCCAGTTCGCCGTGATGTGGCAGAAGAGCCGGTGCTCGATCTTGTTCCACTTGCTGGTGCCCGGCGGAAAATGACTTACCTCGATGGTCAGTCCGGTCTCGTCGGCCAACTGTTGAAGCTCGTGCTTCCAGGCGTGAGACCGGTACCCGTTGCTCCCGCCCGCATCGGCCGTGATGAACAGGGTCGTGGCGTTGGGGTAGGCGCCGCAGCCCATCTGGCCCCACCAGTGGCGAATCGATGCCACCGCGAACGCCGGTGTGTCGTGGTCCCATCCAACGCTCACCCAGGCTTCGTTGCGCGCCATGTCGTAGACGCCGTACGGAATCGCCTTGCCCTCGGCGTCGGTCGGGAAATCATGCACCAGCACCGCCGGCGGCGTGCCCTTCGGCTGCCATTCCCGCCCGCCGTTCTTGAAGTTCCCGACCAGTTCCTTCTTCTTCGTGTCGACCGAGATCACCGGCTGGCCGGCGCGCAGATGCTCGTCCGCGGTCCGGTTGATGTGCTCGAACTGCGCGTTGCGGTCCGGATGCGTGGCGCCTTCCTGCCGTTTGCGCGGCGATTGCAGCCGGTACCCCAGGCGGTGCAGCAGCCGGCCCACGGTGGTCGAACTCACCCGCCACCCCTGCTCGGTCAGCGCCGCCGCCAGCTTCGCGCGACTCTTGCACGTCCAGCGCAGCGGCGAGGTCGGGTCGCCGCGCGTGAGCGGGTCCACCAGCGCTTCGAGCGCCGCCTGGATGCCGGGTTGGTCTTGCTGGATGCGGGGCCGGCCGCCCCCAGGGCGTCGGATGCGGTCGGTCGGCGCCTCGTCGCGGGCAATCTCCCCGCGTCCCTTGCGAATCGTACCCCGAGCCAGACCGGTGGCCGACGAAACCACCGCGTCGCCGCCGTAACCGATAGCCACCGACTCGGCCGCCGCCCACCGGCGCCGACTGCGCTCGTCCAACACCGGCGCGACCACGGCATACTTCGCAACCAGGGTCGCTTCCAACTCGATGTCTCGCTTCATACGTGCAGTATGGCCTGAAACCCGACAGGTGGCAAATTAGTTTAGGGCAGTGTCCCAACGTTCTTGTCTGCTACCTGGTGGACGACGATGCGGAGCAGGCGGAAACGGCCCGGGCGCTGCTGGACGCGCTGACGCCGGCGCGGCCCGGTTTCGTCTGCCGCGAGGTGATGGTGGAGCTCGTCTGGGGTGCTGAGACGGACCTATGGTCATTCACCCGATCGGATCGCGACCGTGCTGGAAGACCTGGTCGCAACTGACGGCCTCGTCGTCGAGGCGGCCGCCGACGTGGCCCGGTCGGCCGTGCGCTATCGCCGCGGAGTGGCGGACTTCTCCGACCTGATGATCGCCGCCGCCGCCGAGCGGGCAGGAGCGCGCCCGCTGTGCACGTTCGATCGCAAGGCCGCACGGCTTCCGGATGTCGAGTTGCTGGATGCATCGGCTCCGTGACGCGCGGCGGCTGCCTGCCGGGTTCGCGGGACTCGGTACCCGCCCCGCCGGGTCGTGAACAACCACTCGCGTGAGGGAGGCAGCTCCATGAGGACGGTCATCGTCGCGGTCGTGTTGCTCGGCGTCACCGGGGCCGGGGGGGCGGAGGCCGCACCGCAGGACGAAGGCGCGTTCGTCTTCCGCCGCATCTGCAACATCCAGCCCGGGCAGAATGCCGCCGCCCGGACGCTCGCGCGGGAGATGGTCGACCTGGTCCAGAGAAACTACCCCGGCGCAGAGATGTCGGTGCGGACGGGCCGCTGGATGACGGGCGCTCAGAACATCGAGCGGCCGGTCGACCAGATGCTCTTCAGCGAACGGCACGCCGACCCCGAGATGCGCCAGGACTTCGCCGAGATTCTCATGGGCGACGACGAGTTCCGGGCCCTGCAACGGGAAATGCTGGGCGTCATCGACTTCGTCAGTTGCACCGAGACGCAGTTCCGGGAACGTCGCTAGAATCCCGTGGCAAGATCCCTCGGCATCCAGCGGAGAAGCTGACGGGCCGCTCGATACCGAGTGATTGGACCGCCGGCGGCGTCTCGCAGTCAGCGGTCGGTGCAGTGCCGGCGCCGGACAAGGTCAACGAAGGAGAGGCGCAGTGATGAGACCAACAATCGCGCTCGTGGTTCCGGCGGTTCTGCTGGGCGCACTGGCCGCGACGACGGCCGACGCGCGCGTGGTGCGGATCGAGGTCGAACGCACGGCGCCGTACGCGGGCGGGAAGGAGTTCGGCGACGCCGGGGCGTTCGAGCGTCTCGACGGCACGGTGTACATGGAGGTCGACCCGGACGACCCGCTCAACGCGGTGATCGTCAACCTGGGCCGCGCCCCCCGCAACGACCGCGGTATGGTGGAGTTCAGCGCGCCGTTCTTCATCATCAAGCCGGTCGACCCGGCGCGCGGCAACCGCAAGCTGCTGTACGGCATCAACAACCGCGGGAACGCGATCGAGCTCCCCTTCCAGACCTTCCCGTCGCTGGCGCCGGGGGCCGATCCCGAGTCCGGCGACGGGCTGATCTTCCGCCTCGGCTACACCTTCGTGGACGCCGGCTGGGCCGGAGACGTCACGACGACGGCCACGCGGCTCGGGGCGAACCTGCCGGTGGCGGTGCAGGCCGACGGCAGCCCGATCGTCTCCCGCATCCGCATCGAGTACCCGTCGGACCCGACGGCGGCCGGCGCCGTCACGCATACGCTGCCGCTCAAGGGGAACGACCGCTTCGTGAGCTACGCGACGGCCGACACCGATACCGTGCACTCCACGCTCACCGTCCGCGACGCCATCGACGGCAAGCGCAGGCCGGTCCCGGCCGACGCCTGGGCGTTCGGGACGTGTCCGTCAGGGGAAGCGTCTCTCGCCGCCTCGACGACGGACATCTGTCTCTTCGACGGCTTCGACCCCGACAAGGTGTACGAGTTGATCTACCCGGCGACGAACCCGTGGGTCATGGGCCTCGGCTACGCCGTCACCCGCGACGTCGCCTCGTTCCTGCGCTACCAGACCGCCGACGACGCCGGGAACCCGAACCCGCTGGCCGCGAGCGCCGATGCGACCGGCATCCGCCGCGCCTACGGCCTCGGCATCTCGTCGACCGGGATGTACCTACGCGACTGGCTGTACCTCGGCTTCAACGAGGACGAGGCGCACCGCCGCGTGTTCGACGCGGTTCGCATCCACATCCCCGGCACGCACCGGCTGTTCGCCAACGTCGAGTTCGCCGACCCGAACATCTACTCCCGCCAGGACCGCACGACCGACTTCACGTCGCAGTCGTATCCGCCCCTCACCTATGCGGTGACCACCGATCCGGTGACCGGCGTACGCGACGGCATCCTGAAGCGGCCCGCCACCGACCCGCTCGTCTTCCACGTCGACACGAGCAACGAGTTCTGGCAGATGAAGGCGTCGCTGAACGTCCACGACGGCCACGGCAACGCGGTGCCGATTCCGGACAACGTCCGCCTGTACCTGCTGGCCAGCCATCCGCACGGCGGCGCCGCGGGGGTCGGGCGGATGCCGGCCGACCGCGGGGCGTGCGAGTACGTGACGAACACCTACCGCAGCGCGGCCCCGGCGATGCGCGCCCTGCTCGTCGCGCTCGACGAGTGGGCCGACCGCGGCGTGGAGCCGCCGCCGAGCAGCTACCCGGACGTGCGCCGCGGCACGCTGGCGACGGTGGACGAGGCGGCGCGGACGTTCCCCGCCATCCCGGGCGTCGGCTTCCCGACACGGGTAAACGGGCTCGACGCGCTCGGCTTCGGCCCCACGTTCGGGCCGCGGGGCGGCCGGCAGACCGTGCTGCCGCCGACCCGCAACGGGTCGTACCAGGTGCTCGTGCCGACGACGGACCGTGACGGGCACGACGTCGCCGGCATCCACACGGTGGACGTCGCCGTGCCGGTCGGTACCAACACCGGCTGGAACCTGCACGCGGCCGGCCCGCGCGGGCGCGACCTCTGCTCGCTGACCGGGTCGTTCTTCCCGTTCGCCCGGACGCGGGCGGAGCGGGAGGCCAACGGCGATCCGCGCCTGTCGCTGGAGGAACGCTACGGCGACCACGCCGGCTTCGTCGCCGCCGTCCGGCGCGCCGCCGGCGAGTCGGTCGCCCGCCGGCTGCTGCTGCCCGAGGACGCCGAGGTGCTGATCCGGATGGCGGAGGAGAGCGACGTGCTGCGGTAGCGCCCCGAAACGCCTCGCGGGCTCGGCGTTTCGGCCCATCCCCCGCTACAGGAGTCTGCACCGTTCTACGGCAGACTCCTGGCTGTCAGTAGTGGTAGCGGGCCTGCACGATGTAGATGGACTCACCCTCGATCCGGTAGACGAGGCGGTGTTCACTGTCGATGCGGCGGGACCAGTAGCCGGCCAGTCGGTTCTTGAGCGGTTCCGGCTTGCCGATCCCCTCGAAGGGGGAGCGGCGGATGTTCTCGATAAGCGCGTTGATGCGCCGAACGCTCTGCCGGTCCGTCTTCTGCCAGTACAGGTAGTCCTCCCAGGCGTGCCGGGAGAAGACGAGCTTCATTCCTGGAGCCTGCGCTCGACACCGCCACCGGCCTCGATTTCCTCGACCGACTCAAGAAGACGCCGCGCGTTCGCGGGGCTCTTCAGCAGATAGGCCGTTTCCTCCAATCCCTCGTAGTCCTGCAACGAGAGCATGACGACGGCGGCGGCGTTCTTGCGCGTGATGATGACCGGCGCGTGATCGTCGCAGACGCGATCCATCGTCTTCGCGAGGTTCGCCCGAGCATGTGAGTAGGTGATCGCATCCATGACTCTGCCTCCTCGATCGGTACAGAATATGGTACAAGTCGATGGAACCGCGAACCCCTTGAGGCCTTGACCATGCGATGGATCCATGCACTGACGGCGGCGGTCCTGGCGGCGGCATGCCTGGCCGCGGCACCCGCCGAGGCGCAGTACGGCGCGCCGGCCGGCGGCGAGTGGCGCAGCTACGCCGGCGACAGCGGGAGCACGAAGTACTCGCCGCTCGACCAGATCACGGCCGACAACTTCGGCGATCTCGAGGTGCGGTGGCACTGGGAGTCGGTCGACTCGCACCTGGTCCACTCCACGCCGGGCGGCGACTCGCTGGTGGCGGCCGACACGCTGTTCGACATCCTGCAGGCGGAGGAGCCGGACCTATGGACGGCGTTCGACGGCGTGAGCCGGACGCGCACGCGGCCGTCGATCCGCTCGCTGGTGGCGACACCGCTCATGGTGGACGGCGTCCTCTACCTGAGCACGCCCCTCTACCGGGCCGCGGCCATCGACGCCCGGACCGGCGAGACCTTGTGGGTCCACGATCCGCGCGCCTACGAGTCGGGCAATCCGGCCATTGCGCAGTGGCGCCACCGCGGCGTGGCCTACTGGGAGAACGCCGGCGACGCCCGCATCGTGTGGGCCACGGGCGACGGCTTCCTCATCGCGGTGGACGCGAAGACCGGGATTCCGGCGCCCGATTTCGGCGACAACGGCCGGGTCGATCTCATGGACGGCGTGCCGCGCGCCACCCGCGGCGAACGCGACATCCTGAACCTGCTGCCGCTGTCGTCGCAGTCGCCGCCGCTCGTCATCCGCGACACCATCATCGTCGGCTCCACCATCAACGACCGGACCATCACCCGCGAGGCGACGCCGGGCTTCGCCCGCGCCTACGACGTGCGGACCGGGCGGCACCGGTGGGACTTCCACACCGTGCCCCAGAGCGCCGACGAGTTCGGCTCGGACACCTGGCTGGACGAGTCGTGGCGCTACAGCGGCAACACGAACATCTGGTCGATGATGAGCGGCGACGAGGAGCTCGGCTGGGTCTACCTGCCCATCGGGACGCCGACGAACGACTACTACGGCGGGCACCGGCTGGGGGACAACCTCTTCGCCGAGAGCATCGTGGCCGTCGACGTCGAGACCGGCCAGCGGCAGTGGCACTTTCAGACGATCCACCACGGCCTCTGGGACTACGACCTGCCGGCGGCCCCGAACCTGCTGGACATCACCGTCGACGGGCGCGAGATCAAGGCGGTGGCGCAGGTCAGCAAGCAGGGCTTCGTCTACGTCTTCGACCGGGTCACCGGCGAGCCGGTGTGGCCCATCGAGGAGCTGCCGGTGCCGACCGACACCGACCTGGAGGGCGAGATCCTGTCGCCGACGCAGCCCTTCCCGACGAAGCCGGCCGCGTTCGAGTACCAGGGCACCTCCATCGACGATCTCGTCGACTTCACGCCCGAGATCCGCCAGATGGCCGTCGATGCGGTCCAGGGCTTCCGGCTGGGACCGCTCTACACGCCGCAGACCCTGCGCGGCACCATCATGCGGCCGCCCGTCGGCGGCGGCGCGAGCTGGTCGGGGGCGGCGGTCGATCCCGAGACCGGCTACCTCTACGTGCCGTCGTTCAACGGGCACTCGACCATCCGGCTCACCGAGCCGGAGCCGCACGAGCCGGCGACGCTGCGCTACATCCGGCGCTCGATCGCGGCCGGCCCCGTCATGCCGCGCGGGCTGCCGCTGTGGAAGCCGCCCTACACGCGGCTGACCGCCATCGACATGAACACGGGCGAGCACGCCTGGATGATCCCCACGGGCAACGGCGACCGGTTCCGCAACCATCCGATGCTGCGCGACCTCGACCTGCCCCCGCTCGGCGGCGACGCCGGGCGCAGCGGTCCGCTGTTGACGAAGACGCTGCTCATCCACGCGCTGACGGCGGGCGGCACCGACGGCGGCCCGCGGCTGGTGGCCTACGACAAGGCGAGCGGGACGGAGATCGCGTCGCTGGATCTGCCGGGCGGGGCGCTCGGAGCGCCGATGACCTACCTGCTGGACGGCGTGCAGCACATCGCGCTGACCGTCGGGGGAGAGGTGCCGGGGCTGATTGTGTTCCGGCTGCCGGAGTGACCGTTACGGATACGGAGGCCTGTCAGGGCGCGTGTACCTCGATCTGGTGGATCGTGTCCGCGAACAGCCATTGCCCCGCCCGAAGTCAGCCGCGTTTCTTGCGGGCAGTCGTCATGCACGCGCCCGCACCGTGCAGTGCACCCAGCTCGGCTCGACGCGGAATTCCGGCTCCGGATGGCCGGCGCCCCGCAGGAGCCGGCGCGCCGCCGGGATGCCGAACCCGTACCGCTGCACCAGGCCGAGCACGCGCATCGCCTCGGCGAGAATCGGATTCCGGTAGTCGACGACCCCCGGCTGCCCGAAGTTGCCGGCGTTGACCACACCGTACGGACCGCCGGGACTGCCGATCTCGATGCGATCGTCGAACCAGTACACGTGCGTGGGCGCGTTCGTGTCTTCGTAGGTCCGGTGCATGACCGCGTTCCGCACGAGCTGCTGCACGGCGTCCAGGGGGTAGGTCGAGTCGCGGATCTCGACGGGCCCGGACAGGAAATCGACGGCTGTGCGGTTGTGTGCGATGAGCTTGTCGTCGAGCCGCCGCACGACGTCCGCGATGGCCCCCCGGCAGACCTCCGAATCCGTAACGCGGTCGCCGAACTCGGTACCGGCGACCCGGAGAAACTGCGCGTACGCGCCGGGAAGAAAGTCCTGCGGCCGCTTCCCGAGAACGAGAATTCCGCCGACGGTCGGCACCGGGTCGTCGACCGACACGATCATCTTGGCGGCGGCCAGCCGCTCCTCCGTGCTCCGGTCGTTGCCGGCCAGCGTCTCCGCATCGACGGCCGCCGGGAGGTAGTCCTCCTCGAAGCGCCGCAGACTGATATCGGCGAGGCGAGCCCGGGGCACTCGCCGTGCGTCGAAGTGCGGATCTCGATGCCGCCGCTTCTCGTTCAGAATCCGCTCGTCCTGCGCGGTGGCGTGGGCGCGCCGCGGGCCGACGCGAATCCATATCCGCCCCTTGTAGCGGACCGGCGGCGAGTCCGACGGCCATGCCGTCAAGACCGCCACGCGGGCCCCGGCAAGCGTGCGCGCCTCCACCGTCATGGTGGGCGGCGGCACGATGTTTCCGTCGGTCTTGATGTCGGCGAGTTGCAGCAGGACCTCGTCGGTAACGTCGCTGCCGGTCGGCCGGCCGTCGTCATGAACCCCGACGAAAACCACGCCGGGCCGCCCGTGGTCCGGCAGGTCGTTGGCGAACGCGCACACGGCCTGGCGGATCTTCACGGGCGCGTCGCCGCGCAACGATTCCTTCCGCTCCACGAGGTCGGACTCGAGTTCCGTCATCATGGCCGCCAGGTCGTCGTCCGAATGCGGAGCGGAGCCGGTCGATGCGCTGTTCATGCCGCGGTTCTTTCCAAGGGTATCCCGCTGGCAGTCAACTACGGGTACGTGCCTTGTAAGTCGGAACGCTCCCGCACCATCGGCCTCGCGGGTTCGAGGAGTGCCTGTCCGGCGGAATCCGTCAGCAGTCCCAGGGATTCACGATTGCGACACCCGCAGCCTCGAAGTCGCTGACATTGCGCGTCGCGATGGGCATGCGGTGCACCAATGCAGTTGCTGCGATCTGTGCGTCCTGGACGTTGAGAGTCGTCGGCCCGCCCGCTCCGCGGCGGCTGCCACGTCTCCGTACACCTCGGCGGCGCGGCGATCGAACGAGAAGATCCGGCCTCGGAACTGGTCGCATGTCGTCTGCCAGAAGCGCAGCAGGCTGGATCGCCGTCGGCCTTGGGGCAGCCGTGCGATCCCGTACCGCAGTTCGGCCAGCGCTATCGCAGGGACCGCAAGCGCCGGCTCGTTGACTTCGAGCCACGCGACCACTCGGGTTGCCGGCTCCGGTCTGGTCAGTTCCGACAGGACATTGGTGTCGACCAGGATCACGTCAGGTCCACCGGTTCCTGCGGGTGTCTGTGTTTGCGGATGAACGGCTCGATGTCTTCACCGGGCTCGACGAGCGCAATCAGGTTGTGCGGAAATCTGTTCGCAGCCGGGGCCTGCTCGGCTGCCTGATCGAGGATCGACCGTGCCAAGGCTTCGAGGCTGCAGCCGCGTTCCTCGGCGCTTCGCTTGAGCTTGGTCTTCGATTCGGCCGACAGGTTGCGGATCGTGATGCTTGCCATCTGCCTCCTCGTGCCGCCTTCGTGGATGATTGCATGCAATCGTTGGACGAAGCAATCTTCAGTCGTCCGCCCACTGCAAGCGCACCTTCAGGGCGCGGCTTCGTGGAAGGAGCGTCAAACAGGCCTCCGGCATGCGGAGGGCGGCGGCTCGGCCAGGACGGACGCCAGCGCGACCCCGACGCGTTCAGCTGCCGCTTCGGTCTCCCGGTCGCTGACGTGCGCGTAGCGCAGGGTCATCCGCGTCCCGGCATGGCCGAGCAGGCGCGAGACCACCGGCAGCGGCACGCTCTTTCAGGAGTTTGCTCCTCCGGCATCCGGTCAACAGCAACAGGCGAACGACGTCCGCCTGTTGCCGTCCCGAACCGCGCCCCCGGTGGGCATCCAGCGCCGCGTGAAGGCGCTCTATCGTGCAGCCGGAGGCCGGGCGCCGGGCAAGTCCGCCGCCGTGCGCAGCCGTCGCCAGAAGCCGTACAGGGTATCCGTCGTCATGGGGCCGTCCTCGTTCGACGCGGGAGAAATAGATTCGCCGCGGCCGTGTCCCGCGGGGATCACCAGTCTCCGAGCGGGTCCAGAACGGTCAGGAACGGGAAACGCCGGAAGTCGGCATCTCGAGTGCAAATGCGGCTGATGCCGTGCTCGCGCATCAGCACCGCCGTGTGCACGTCGTGCATCACGTTGCCGCGAAGATCGGACAGCTCCGACAAGGTTTGTGCGAGTACGGACGCGTGACGCGGCGTCGAGACCAGCACTTCGAACCCGGGCGTTGCGACCAGCGATTCCAGGTATCCCCAAGCTGCCTGCTGGGTCCACGGAGACACCGGAGCGCGCGCGTGCGTCGTGACGCGGAGGAACTCGTAACAGATGCCCCAGGTAACGAAGGCGGGCGAAGCGTCGAGGCGAGCCTGCGACACGCGGTCACGGCAGGGAGCATGGAATGCAGAGTCCGCGTCGGCCGCGTAGACGAGCACGTTCGTATCGAAGACCAGCACTCATTCGTCCTCTTCCATGGCCCGATAAAGCGCGTCGCGGTCGGCGATGTCGACCTGGAATCCTCCGCTGTTCCACGTCGGCAAGGGCGGCAGGCCGTCCGGCTGCTTCCCGGTAACGGCCGGGGCAGCAAGCACGCGGCGCAGCCCCGCCTCGACCAGAGCGGACATCGTGGTCCCCCGTCGCGCCGCCTCCTCCCTCAGCCGCTGCATGACGGAGTCGTCGATGTTCAGCGTGGTCTTCATATGGCAAACCATACCACAGCCCGGGAGGTGGCCTTCGAGGCGGTTGCCGAGGAGGCAATCCGTCGCTACGGCCGCCGCTGGGCGTTCGCCGACGGCACACGAGTACGGGTCCGCCTCCGCGTTCGAGGCATCGGACTGCGCCGGGGCCGGATCGGCGTCTATCAGGCTGCGGGCGATCGCGTGGGTGTCAACCCCGCCCCATTGCAGCCCGCCCCTCGAAGTACCGAAACAACGGCCGTGCGCGGGGCCAGGAAGCTGATCGAGGTCGCCTTGCCGCTCGATCCGATCACCGCGGCGGCGGCTCGGGAGAAGTCTATCCGACACGGGCATCCGTCTACGCTCCACCTCTGGTGGGCAAGGCGCCCGCTTGCAGCAGCGCGGGCGGTGATCCTCGACGAGGTGCTCGCCGAGCAGGAGGGCGACTTCGACGCCGACAGCCGCTGGGCGGTCGCCTGGTTCGAGCAGCACGGCTTCGACGAGGGCGACTACGGCGACGCCGAAACGTTTCCAAGGCCAAGAACACCGCCGTGGCAGGCATGGAGGAGGCAGGTATCCTGAAGTCGCAGGCCGGAAAAGTGCAGCTCCTGCGACCGGCGGAGTTGCCTTCCGACTGGGATCCCGAGGCCGATACGCGGCTGACCGCGTGGGAGATGGTCCATCACCTGATCCGAATCCTGGAGCAGGGCGGTGAACAGGAAGCCGCGGCGGTGGTCCGCACGCTGGGCGGCCGGGCGGAAGCCGCCCGCGAGCTGTGCTATCGGCTCTATACCGTGTGCGAGCGCCGCAAGCGCGCGGCGGAGGCCCTCGCCTACAACGGGCTCGTGCAGAGCTGGCCGGAGATCAGCCGCCTCGCCGTCGCGGGCAGCACGGAACAGGGCGGACTGTTCGGCGACGACGCCGGGGACGTTGGAGAGGAAGCGTGACCGCCGCCGCGCGGTGCCGGCGGGGGAGCTGTCCATGTCGTTGATGTCTCGGGAGCTGCACCAGGTCTGGGATGCGCTGCGCGCCGGCAAGGGGGAGCGCAACGAGGCGCTGGCGGAAGTCCGCATCCAGAAGCTGCGCGGCATCCGGGATCTCCGCTTCACGTTCGAGTATCCGGTCTGCGTCCTCGCCGGACCGAACGGCTGCGGCAAGTCGACCGTGCTGTTCGCCTGCGCCTGCGCGTACGACGTGCCTGGACGGCCGGCACGCGACTTCGCCCCGGGCACCTTGTTTCCGGACTTCACCAGCCGGCAGCAGGACGTATCGTCCGATGCGGCGCAGGAGACCGATATCGAGTTCCACTACCTGCACCGGGGCGAACGGGTCTCCATGTCCTGGAGGCGCCGCCGGTCGTGGAGACGACGCTTCACCAGCCGCAACGGCGAACGGCAACCGCAACGGCCCGTCTATCTGCGCACCCTTGCCAACCTCACCAATCCCTCGGAAGTGCGCAGCCTGCTGCGGCTCGGCCGCCGGCAGGTGCGCGCCGCGGCGTTCGACGCCGAGCTGCTGACCTTCGCCCACCGCATCCTGCCGTGGCGCTACCGCGGCCTGTCGGTCATCAGCGGACCGGAGAACGACCTGCTGTTTGCGGAGATCGAGGACCCCGGACAGACGCGCTATTCCGAGTTCCACATGTCCTCGGGAGAACGGTCGATCCTGCGGATCTCCAAGGAGGTTGCGCGGCTCGACGCGGCACTGGTCCTCATCGACGAGATAGACACCGGCCTGCACCCCTACACGCAGCAGCAGGCGATGCTCGAACTGCAGCGCAGCGCGCTGCGCCGCAACCTGCAGATCATCGTGGCGTCGCACAGCCCCGTCATCCTCGACAGCGTGCCGGCGGAGGCCCGGATATTCCTCGATCGCGACGACGACACCGGAGAGGTGCGCCGCGTGCCGGCCCATCGCGACCTCATCCAGAAGGCGCTGTACGGCGCCTCGCAGGATCAGCTCTCCATACTGTGCGAGGACGCGGTCGCCGAGGGGGTGATTCGCGGTGTGCTCGACGTGCTGAACGTCGAGCTGGAGCTGCAGCACGGCGACATCGTCATCGGGCGCAATTCGGGACGGGACGAGTTCCCGGGACACGTCCGCACGCTGTCGAAGTTCGACCGGCTGTCCAACTTCATCCTGGTCCTCGACGGCGACTCGCGGGGGCTGGAGGAAGAACTGCATGCCATCGCCCAGCGGCACGGACAAGCCGTGCACGTGTTGTTCCTGCCGGGCGACGGCCCGCCGGAGCAGTGGCTGTGGGACACCGTGCGAGAACGACCGGACGCGTATGCGGAGCGGCTCGGGCTGAGCGCGGCCGACATGCAGCGGTCCATGCGCCACTTCGAGCGCCTGGTCGACGGCGCCGTGCAGCAGCGGGAGGACATGGCCAAGGTCGCCATCCGCTCCCTGGCGCACCGGCTCCAGCGCATGGTCCCGGATATCGCCCGCATCGTCGGCCGGCACGAAGCGCGGACGGAAGCGCTGTACGAGCTGGTGTACGGGCTGAAGAAACTGATCGAGCAGTGGCGGCGGTTGTGACGCTCGAAAGGAGCCGCCCGACATTGTCACCTTCGATCGTGTCGTCATTTGACGAGGATCTCCCGTAACGCGGGCCGTCCTGGTACAGGTAGGTCGCCGCCGCGGCCAGCCGCCGCAGGGCGTCTCCGAAGACGGCGGGCAATTCGCCGGGGAGCACGCACGCCGGACCGTCGCGAATCCGTCCTTCCTGACGAACCAGTAGATCTCGTCCAGCTTCATGCCGTTGAGGAACTCCGGCGAGTGGGTCGACACGAACACCTGCCCGCCGCGGCGACCGTAGTCGCGGAACTCCTCGGCCAGTTCTCGAAGGAGAGCGGGATACAACTGATTCTCCGGCTCCTCCACGGCCAGCAGGGAATGCGGTTTCGGATCGTGCAGCAGGATCAGATACGCAAACATCTTGATCGTGCCGTCGGACACGTAACAGTGAGTGAGACTTCACTCGTCCTCCCACTGTAGCCGTACCTTCAGGTGATTCAGATGACTCCATGGGATCAACCCCCGGTGCTGGAGGCTTCCGACGACGATCCCCGGAGCAACTCCCTGTTCGTCTGCGAACCGGACTACATCCGGGTGACTGTACGCCCCGCGTTCGACGAACCGCCGCCAGTCCGCACGCGGCAGGAGAAATTTCGCCGCCCAGTCGTTCGCTTCGGCCTCCATGCCGTTCTCGCCACCGTCGATACCATCGACGAACACGTTCTTCTTGCCATGCAGGAGGATGTGTGCAGCTTCATGGAACAGACTGAACCAGAGGTGGTCGTCTGTCTTGTGGCGTGCGCTCAGCGCGATGACCGGCCGGCCGCCGGAGAGCCACCAGGCAGCGCCGCTCAAGCGCGTCTTCGGCAGTGGCCTGATCAGCGCCAAGGAGACGCCGGCGTCGTTGCAATGTCGCCCCGCTTCTTCGAGCGACTTCGGCACCGCGTCGCAGGTCAACCGCCGGATTCGCTTCAACGCGTTCCTGAATGCGGATTCCTGGAAATCGGCGCACGTCTGGCGGGATGCTTCGATCTCTGCCAGCCGCAGCCAGGCAGCCAGAGAGAACGGATCGCTCTTGAAGCTCGGAGAATGGCGATAGGCGACGTTCGCTGTCCCGTACTTGACCTGCCACGCTTCCACCGACGCTACGCCGAAGAATGACAGCAACGCGGACACGGCATCCTTGCCCGCCGACGGCTTGTCGATGATCCCTCGCTTCACCAGCTCCCCGATCGGGAAGGATCGGGACCACCTCGATGCGCCGACCGCGCGCTGCGCCTCGGCGGCGCGTGTCTGTTGCAGCCGGTAGTCCGTCTCGATCCCCAGCCAGATCTCGGCATCGACACCGAGCACCTTCTCGAACTGAAGGGCGGTCCGCGGCTCGATCGGCGCCTTCCCGGCGATGATCTCGCTGATGAGCTTCGCCGAACGGCCGCACCGCCGAGCGAACTCGGCCGGGGACATGCCGTGCGCGTCCAGGCGCTCCTTCAGGACCCAACCAGGCGGAACCGCGTAGTCGGGTTCGTACCGGTTGGTTGCCGTCGCCATGTCGCGTGCTCCTTCTAGTGGTAGTCGACGACCTCGACGATAGTGATCGCCGTCACGCCGCCGGTGTCGTGGTCAGTGGCCTCCCGGACGCCGACCGCACCGCGATTCGGTTCGAAGACGAGCCGGTAGGGATGGACGAGGTCCACTGCGTACTGTTCCTTCCGTTTGCCTGCGAGCGCGTGTCGTCTGTCGGGCGGAGTCGCCGGCACCATCGACAGCGTCCGGGCGTGTTTCAGGACCGCGAGGCGCAGCTTGATTGCTCTCGCCATGCGATCACCGTATTGCCTGCGGAGCTCGCGTTCCGAGTTGAAGACCTTCGCGAGCTTGCGGGTCTTGAAGAAGATGTCCAAGGAGAGCTGCTAATTTCATTACCTAAACGGTAATAAAATGTGTCGCGCGTGTCAAGCGCACGAGCGGGATCGATCCGAAGCCGGCCGGTCCAGTTCCGGCAACGGTTCCAGGTCAGGCAATCGCAGGCACGGTTCTTCCACCAGTTGCCCGGACCGACCGTTGCCACGGCAACGCTACCCCGACAGCCGGTGTTCCCGGCCCAGCTCCACCAGACGCTCGATCAACTCGGAGTGGCCGGTGACGTGGAAGATGTAGCGCGGCACGTCGCGGCCGACGCGGCGCGACATGAAGGGCTCGCCCCAGAAGCTGAGCAGGCACTCCGTGGCGCCCCCGGCGAGCGTGTCCGCCAGTATGAACGAGACGTCCTCCGGGAGGCTGGACCACACCGGCTCGGCGACCTTGCCGGCGCCGCCGCAGGCCAACACCTTGGGCCGGACGTCGCGCTCCCACTTCGGGCGCTGCCGTTCGTCGAGCACGAAAGTGACGGCGGTCACGGACGGATTCTCGATGGCCGGCAGCAGCAGTGCGTCGAAGAGCGGCTGCCGCTCGAACATCGACAGGCACACGTTGAACCAGACCATGTCGCCCCTTGCGCCCCGGGAGAACTCGGTGCTCGCCTGACGCAGCTCGCGCGGGCCGATGACGAGCACGTCCGGCGGCTTCGTGCTCCGGGCAAGCTGGCCCAGCAGGCGTTCCCCGCGGTCCACGCCGTCGGCGATGCGCCGTTGGCCGTGCTCCGACCTGAGGAGCCGCAGGAACATGGCGGCAATCAGCACCAGCGTGATCATCGTCAGCACTTCGGTGTCGATTACATGGAGGAAGTGCAGCACGATGGCGGTGACCGCGGCCAGCACGCCGGCGACGGCGTCCCATTCGATCTTCAGCAGGCGGTGCATGGAGGTCGTACCTCCGTCAAGCGTACTACGCAGGTCCGCCTGCGGCCTTCGGAGCTGCGGACTCCCGCGACCCGCCCGCGCCGTCCGCGGCGGCGGGCGTCACATCGGCGTGAAGGTGACCGCTGCCCGGTGAAGTAGATTGCCGTCCGCGACTCGAATCCCGAGTCGGCGCCGAACTCGACCGCCCTGCGTTGACCTGCGGATCCCATCGCCTTACCATCGCGCGATGTCCGAGCGCACAGCACCGAGCCGTACCGCCGTTGCCGTCGCCTGCGCCGTCGTCTGGCTGGGATCCGCGGCGCCCGCCGCCGAGGACTGGCCGCAGTGGCGCGGCGTCAACCGCGACGCCGTGTGGCACGAGACCGGCCTCGTCGAGCGCTTCGCGGACGACGGCCTGCTCGTCAAGTGGCGCACGCCGGTGCGCGGCGGCTTCGCGGGACCGGCGGTCGCCGACGGCCGCGTCTTCGTCCTCGACTACCAGGAGACGCCGGGCAGCCGCACCATGGACGGCCACGAGCGGCTGCTGGCCCTCGACGAAGAGACCGGCGCGGTCCTGTGGACCCGGGAATGGCCCGCGGCCTACCGCAACATCCACTTCAAGTTCGCGACCGGCCCGAAGGCGACGCCGCTCGTCGACGGCGACCGCGTCCACGTGCTCGGCGCGGCCGGCATGCTCTCGTGCTTCGACACCGCGACCGGCGAGTTGATCTGGCGCATCGACACGACGGTCGACTACGGGTTGACCGTGCCGGTCTTCGGCGTGTCGCAGTCGCCGCTCGTCGAGGGCGAGCACCTGATCGTGCTGCTCGGCGGCGAGCCGGACGCGAAGGTCGTCGCCTTCGACAAGGCGACCGGCGCCGAGGCGTGGCGGGCGCTGGCGTCGGACTCCGAGCCCGGCTACTCGTCGCCCATCGTCATCACGGCGGGCGGCGTGCGGCAACTGATCGTCTGGCACGCCTCGGCGGTGACCTCGCTCGATCCGGCGACCGGCGAGACCTGGTGGGAGCAGCCGTACGAGGTCGGCGGCGGCCTGTCGATCGCGACCCCGGTCCGTAGCGGCCGCTACCTCGCGGTCAGCCAGTTCTTCAACGGCACGATGATGTTCGCCCTCAACTCGGACCGCCCGGCCGCGCGCATGCTGTGGCGGGGGCAGGCCCGCACCGAGTTTCCCGACCAGACCGACACGCTGCACTCCATCATCTCGACCCCGATCGTCGTCGGCGACCACCTGTACGGCGTCGGGAGCTATGGCGAGCTGCGGGGCCTCGACGCCACGAACGGCGAGCGGCTGTGGCAGAGCGACCGGATGAACGCCCAGGATCGCTGGGCGACGGCGTACTTCGTGCGCAACGGCGACCGCCACTTCGTCGTCAACGACTCGGGCGACCTCATCATCGCGCGCTTCAGCCCCGAGGGATACGCGGAGATCGACCGGACGCTGCTGCTGACCCCGACCACGCGCACGCAGGGCGGCGCCAGCGGCCGCTGGAACGACCGGGCCGTGCTGTGGGCCCACCCGGCGTTCGCCAACGGCCACGTCATCGCCCGCAACGACGCCGAGGTGGTGCGGCTGTCGCTCGCGGCGGCCGACTACGAGCAGCGCCCGTGACGGAGGAGAAGTCCGATGCGGAACAGTCGCCCGGCCCGACAATCTTCGCCTGCGGCTCCGAATGCCGCCCAACCTGACCTGGCCCGCGAGTCTGCTCCGCTTTCGCGGCGCAGGCTCCCGGCGGGCCGCGCCATCATCGGGATGGTGTGCACCGTGGTCTTCCTGACGGCGGCCGGCATCCACGCCGAGGACTGGCCGCAGTGGCGGGGCGCCGACCGGGACGGCGTGTGGCGCGACACCGGCATCGTCGAGCGCTTCGCCGACGACGGCCTGATCGTGAAGTGGCGCACGCCGGTGCGCGGCGGCTTCGCGGGACCGGCGGTCGCCGACGGCCGCGTCTTCGTCCTCGACTACCAGGAAACGCCGGGCAGCCGCACCATGGACGGCCACGAGCGGCTGCTGGCCCTCGACGAGGAGACCGGCGCCGTCCTGTGGACGCAGGAGTGGCCCGCCGCCTACCGCAACATCCACTACAAGTTCGCCATCGGCCCCCGCGCGACCCCGACCGTCGACGGCGATCGGGTCTACATCATGGGCGCGGCCGGGACGCTGTCGTGCTTCGACACCGCGACCGGCGAGCTCTTCTGGCGGGTGGACACCGTCGCCGACTACGGGGTGACGGTGCCGGTCTTCGGCGTGGCGCAGTCGCCGCTGGTCGAAGGCGGGCACGTGATCGCGCTGCTCGGCGGCGAGCCGGACGCGATGGTGGCGGCGTGGGACAAGACGACCGGCGCCGAGGCATGGCGCGCGATAGAGACGAACTCGGAAGCGGGATACTCGTCGCCGATCGTCGTCGACGCCGGCGGCGTCCGGCAGTTGATCGTGTGGTACCCGGCGGGCGTGACCTCGCTCGATCCGGCGACCGGCGACATCTGGTGGCAGCACGACTTCCCGCTGCCGAGCGGGTTCACCATCGGGACGCCGGTCCGCAGCGGCCCGTACCTGCTGGTGACGCACGTCGAGAACGGCGGCCTGGTGCTGGCCCTGAATCCCGACCGTCCCGCGGCGCGTCCGGTCTGGGAAGGCACGAACCTCAACCGCACCGACCGGCCGCCGCAACGCTCGCTGATATCGACCGCGGCGGTGGCGGGCGACGCGGTATACGGGCTCAACAGCTACGGCGAGTTCCGCGGCGTCGACCTGCGAAACGGCGCCCGGCTCTGGTCGACGGAAGGGCTGACGCCGGACAACCGGTGGACGAACTCCTACCTCGTGGCCAACGGCGACCGGTGGTTCATGGTCCACGAGACGGGCGAGCTGGTCATCGTGCGCTTCACGCCCGACGGTTACGAGGAGGTCGACCGGACGCTGCTGCTGACGCCGACCACCCGCACCCAGGGCGGCGCCTCCGGACGCTGGGACGACCGCGCCGTCCTGTGGGCGCATCCCGCGTTCGCCAACCGGCACGTCGTGGCGCGCAACGATGCCGAGGTCGTCCGGGTGTCGCTCGCGGCGGAGGATTACGACCGGCTGGGCGGCGACCTTTCGTCGCAACCGTGAGACCTCGCGCGGCACTCGTCCGCGCCGGCGGCGGCGCGTCGCCGGTCAATAGGCGCCGAGCCGATCCAGCCAGATCGTTCCTTCCCTGACGTAGTCGTACGTGTGGCGATCGACGAAGAAGACCAGCCCCACGACGCGCCGCAGGTCCGGCGACCGGCCGACATCGGTCTGCACGGGATGCAGTTGCGCGAAGGGAATCGCATGGCGCCGCCAGCGGGTCGACGTACGGACGGACGACAGCCACCAGTTGGGGTCGTGCACGTCACCGTCCCGTCGCTCTTCCCAGAGCCCGATCCAGAGGCGGTACGCGCCGTCGGCCTTGACGTCGACGACGAGGCCCTCTTCGCCGGACAAGTCACGCCGCGTGCGATCGACGAGCGCGCTCCAGACGAAGGCCGGATCGGGCCGGGGCACCGCCGCGCGAAAACGTAGTCGAGCCGCGATGTCGCCGGGCTTCCGCTCGCTGGCGGTGCGCACCTGGGGATCGACCCGTGTGCCGCCGTCGGATTCGGCGGCGAAGGGGCTGCCGTCCGCGAAGGTGTTCAGGGTGCGCGCCATGGGGGGCGACGGCGGCTCCGCGGGCCACGCGGCACGCTCCACGCGGGCAGCCGCCTCGTCCGCGTCGTAGACGTAGATCGGGTTCGAGAGGATCCACGGCAGGTTCCAGCCCGCGACGCGCACCTCGATGCGGTAGGCGCCCGGCCCGCGGGCCGGAGTCTCCAGCCCACCTTCGTCGTGGGCGATGCGTTCGCCGTTCCGGTAGAGCTCGATGCGCGCCTCCTTCGGCAGGCGGCCTCCGGCGCGGAGCAGCAGATCCGGCGCAGGCGGCACCGTGTCGCCCATCTGCCACGTCTCGTTCCCCCGGGCCGCTTGAAAGAAGAACCCGTCGGCCGGCGCGATGGCCTCCACCGCCATGTAGGACCGGCCTCGAGTCAGCGCGTCGGTCACCGCGACGGCATCGCGCTCGGGATCTGCCGAGAGCGGGGAGTCGAGCAGGACGTAGTTGCGAACGACACGAAACAGATTGCGGTACGACGGAAGCCCGTGTGCGTCGACGCCTGCAAGCCCCGTGACGTTGCGCCGGCGAAGCAACGCATCCCAGCGCGAGAGAACGTCGTCCGGCCGGTCGAGGCCCCGTGCGAGCGCGTAGGTCGGATTGAACGGATAGGCAGGCAGCCCCCGGAGCACCGTGAACCAGGACGCCCGTCGCCACAGGCTGTCCATGTTGAGCACCTCGAGCCCCCAGGGTCCGCCGAGCTCCCAGCCGCTCCACGCGAGCTCGTCCCGCGCGCTGGCCGGGTGCGCCGCGAACGCCGCGCCGCCCAGGTGGCGAACGTCGTCGAGCGCTCCGCGGGCATCCCGCGCCAGTGGGAACGGCAGCGGCCGCATCCCGAGACCGAGCAGATGACCCTGGTGCGTGGAGATCTCCGTGCCCACGAGCACGAGGACGCCGTCCCGGTATCCCTGTACCGACCGGCCCGCGTCCGTGTCGTGATCGGTGATGACGAGATAGGACAGCCCGGCCGCCCGGCCTTCCTGCACGACGTGCTCCGGCGTGCCCGCACCGTCCGAGAGGGTGGTGTGCACGTGAGCCGCACCCGCGAGCCGCACCAGACCGTCCCGCGGCGGCTCCCCTTCGAGAGGCAGCGTTCTCCAGACCAGCGCCGGTCCGATCCACGACGCCGCCAGGATTGCGACCGCCGGGACGACGAGCAGCAGCACGCGTTGTCGCCGAATCAATGGCAGACAGCTCCCGGCAACCCTGGTCGGGCTCATTCGCGCTCTGGCGGGACTCCCGGCGGCGACGTCTACCTGCCGGGTCGACCCTGAGCTCCGGGCTGGACCCTTCGACGTCCTGCCAAGACCGACTACCGCCCTCCGGCTCCCAGGCTGAGCAGGTTGGCGAGCAACGCGTACGCCCCCGTCGTGCCCGCGGGAAGCTGCCGCCAGAGCCCGAGCCCGACATAGATCCAGCGTCCGCGGCCCGGCTGCGCCTCCACGAGCGCCCCCCGCTTCAATCCGGGGTTGTACTCGAAGGTGTCCTCCAGCTCGACCAGATCCGCGTAGCGCTCGTCGCGCTCGCCCAGGAAGTACAGCCCGCGCTCCTGCACCCATTGTTCCCAGGTGGCCGGGCCGACCGGATTGGGCCAGGCGAAGACGGGGTGATCGTTGGCGAGAATGCGGATGGGCGCGACCTCGTCGGTGACCCGGTTGCGGCTGACCACGGCGGGATACGGGCCGTACTGCGCCTGGTTGAACTCGAACTTGTTGTACTGGACGATGACCGTCCCGCCGTCGTCCGCGTACTCCAGCAGGCGATCGTTGTTCGCGCGCAGATCCTGGCGCCGCTCGTAGGCCCGTACGCCGGTGACGATCACGTCGAAGCGTGACAGGTCGCCCCACGCCAGATCGTCGGCGTCGATGAACTCCAGGTGCGCACCGAGCTGCTCGATGGCCGGCGGCACGGCGTCTCCGACCCCTTCGATGTAGCCGACCACGAGGTCCGACGCGACGGCCACGTCGATGATCTTGAACGTGCCGGCGGCCGAGCGGCCGATGTGCCGCCGCTCGATATGCGGATACTCGATCACCTGGAAGCCGCGCGTGAACCGCTCGCGGCCGTTCTCGACCGCCGCACCCACCTGGTACTCGCCTGCCGCGGCGCCATCCGCCGACACGCTGAAGCGCACCGTGCGCGACTCGTCCTCACGCGACAGCCGTACGGGCACGCTCGCGGGAGCCGCGCTCCATCCCGCGGGCAGATCGAGGACGACGGAACCTTCCGCCGCGTCCGGCCCGGTATTCGTCACCGTGACGCGAACCTCGCGCGCGGTGCCGGAATCGGCGGGCATGATGGCGATCTCGGGCGTCATGGAGACGGCGAGTCGCGGTACGACCTGCAGGTCCATCCGCTTCTCGCCCGTGAACAGGTCGTCGACGTAGCGGTTGCGGACCGGCCTTTCGACGGCGATGCGGGTCCCGTCGAGCTCCACGTCGAAGGTCGCGCGGAACGGTGTAGGCCGGAACGGCGCCCCGAAGGGCACGTCCGGCTCGAAGTCGTAGCGGTCGGCGCCCTCGACGTGGCTCCAGTGGATGTCCGTGAGCCGGGCCTCGACCGGAATCCGGACGTTGCGTTCGCAGAGGTACACGCCGCCGGGACCGAGCGGCGCCGCGTCGCAGCGGGAAGCGGCGTCGAAACCGGAAACGCGGACGCCGTGGATGGCCAGGTTCGCGCCGCCGTGATTCGCGGCCCGCAGCGCCAGGCCGACCGGCTGACCGCGCGTCACCACGCCGTCATCCGCGAACGCGTCGAGCTGCAGACCGTGGGCCAGTACGGCGGCCCGCTCGAACTGCCGTTCCTTGGTCTCCAGGCGGAGATCGATCTCGCGCCGGGCGTCGTCGGTCAACGCCATCGCCGGCAAGCTCCCTCTGAGGGCGCGTACCGCGTCGAGACCGGAGACGACCGGCTCGCGGGCGCCGGCCATTCCCTCGGCGGCGAACCGCTCGAGCGCCGCGCGCGCCTGCCGCGCCAGCCCGGCCAGTCCGCGCTCGAGCGCGGCCGGGGCGTCTTCGCCGGCGAAGCGCGCGAGCCCTGCGATAGAGGTATCCACTCCGTCGAACAGCGAGGCGTCGGCGGCCGCGGAGTGGTCCGCGATGGTCGTCTCGGCGAGACGGTAGCGCGCGCCGGCCGGGCCGGACGGCAGGGCGACGAACTGTCCCATGCCCTGGCACTTGTGCATGCCGCGCGCGAGGCTGCCGATCTCGGCCCAGGTCGCACCGAGCAGCGGATCGTAGCCGCCCAGATCGACCGTGGTCAGCTCCTGGTCGGACGCCGGCCGGAAGCGAAATCCCGGCGGGCCGGCGCCCATGCCGAAGGGGAACCCGACGCGGAAGTAGAACTTCCGCGCCTGCCAGGGCGCCAGCCCTGCGGCGATCTGCTCCGGAAAGCGTTCCGGATCCGCGGCGGCGCGCCACGCCTCGTGCGCCAGCACCGCCGACGCCTGGTGATGCTGGCCGCCGCCGCGCCCCGCCGGCGACATGGCGGAGACCACATCGGGCCGGATGGTGCGGATCATGCGGACGAAGTCGCCCAGGATCTCCTCCCGGCCCCACCGCTCGAAGGTCTCCTCGACGCTGAACGAGTACCCGAAGTCGACGGCGCGCGTGAAGTACTGCTCGGCGCCGTCCAGGCGGTGCGCGGCGTGCAGCTCCTCGGTCCGCAGCACGGCCAAGGCATCGAACAGCTCGGGGCCGATCTCGTTCTGGCCTCCGTCGCCGCGGGTTGCCGAAAGCAGCGCGGTACGGTGGCCTTCTCCCTGCGACAGACGCGCCAGCAGCGCGTTGTTCTCGTCGTCGGGATGGGCCACGACCGACAGGAAGACGCCCGTGCTGTTCAGGGCCCGCAGGGCCACCCCGAGCTGCGCCCGACCCGCGCCGGATTCGAGCGGCTGGGCACCGACCGCGGTCGCGAGGACGCCGACGGCGACCAGGAGCGATACGGCGAACGCTGTGAATCGATAGGCGTGCATGGTGCCTCCAGTGCGCAACGACGGCGACCGTCTCTTCGGTGCCGGGGCGGGGCCTTCTTCGACTTGCTCGACCGGCATGCGTGCCGCAACGGGTGTCGAAGCCGCCGGGTCGGTACGTTCAGCTCTCCTGCAGAGTGCTCCTGTGGCTACCGATCGACGGCGGTCTCCGCCTCGGCGCGCGGCGGCCGACGCCGCGCTTCCGGCGCGGCGTGCGATGGGGTCGAGGTTCGAGGCTCGAAAACTGCACTGTCCATGTCCCGGCCTTTCGTCGATGTCGGGCCGCCCCGGATGCTCTCTTGCGAAACAGAACGCAATGTTATAGTATTGCTCGTACCCGCCGCAAGTTGAGACAGGCCATGACCGAACCGCCGACCCCACCCCGGCCCTGCACCGATGCGGATTGCCCCGGGCGGCACTCGCCACGTGAACGGGTCGCGCTTGCGGTATCGATTTGCGAGGGCCGCGGCGTACGGATGACAGAGTTGCGGAGGCGCATCCTGGAACTGCTTTGGGCGAGCGGTCGGCCGACGGGCGCCTACGAGCTGATCGAAGCGGTCACGCGCAGAGATTCGCGTCCGGTCGGGCCGCCGACCGTGTACCGGGCGCTTGAGTTCCTGACGGCGCAGGGCCTGGTTTCGAGGATCGAAAGCCTGAACGCCTACGTCCCGTGCGTCCATCCCGAGCGCGACCACGATTGCCTGTTCTTCATCTGCATCCGCTGCCGGGCGTCGGTCGAGCTCGAGGATCCGCGGATCGGAGGACTGCTTGCCGAGGATGCCGCCGTCCTCGGGTTCGTCGCGACACGCCGCACGGTCGAGGTCGAGGGCATGTGTGCACAGTGCGCAGAAGTCGGGGCGGCGTAGGCGGGGAACGAGGAAGGCTGTGAGCACTGAAGCGAGCCAGCGAGCCGCTTCGGCGCCAGCGTGAAAACCGATGGTCCGGAGAGGACGCGCACACCCGGAGCTCGCACGGCGCAGCCTTGTCCGGCGCGCCTGGATCGTCGTCCTGGTGATGGCGGTGGCCGGCGCCGCCGCCGCCGAGGTCTTCTGCCACGAGGAGCACGCAGCCGATCAGCATTGCGCGGTCTGCCAGTTCCGACACCAGCCTGCCGCCGAACCCTCCGACTCGTTGCGGATCGAATTCGCCGACGTTGCGGAGCCGCTTGAGCAGGCTGCCGACGGCGAATGGATCGCGTCCGGTCACTCCCAACTCCTCCCCGCCCGGGGCCCGCCCGCGTAGTTTCCGTCACACGCTGCGTGTCGTGCATCGTTTGTCGACGCGCATTTTGCCGCGAGCGCACGAGCGTGTGCGCTACCGCAATGGCGCCTGTCCGCGGCCCACCGCGGTTCCAGGATGGCGTCTCCCGACACCGGTGAGCGGTGTCGTGCCTTGCGCCCGTCCAGGGCGTTGTCTCCTGGCGCGTTCTCGGCTGCCCTGCACGATGGACACGGGAACAGGGTCACGAAGAGTGGCCTCGGGAGGAGGAAGGTGATGGACCGTTTGACTGCAACCTACGCCTCGGCGGACACGAAACGGTGCGGGTGAGCCGATGACGAAAGGAGCCCGCTCGTTCGACGTTGTCGTCGTCGGCGCCGGCGCCGCCGGTCTCGGCCTGGGTGCGACGCTGCGCGACCTGGGAATCGAGAACTTCGTGATCCTCGACCGCTCCGCCGTCGGCGCCTCGTTCCTGCGTTGGCCCCGGCAGATGCGCTTCATAACGCCGTCGTTCAACAGCACCCAGTTCGGCGCCCTCGACCTGAACGCCGTCTGTCTGCACACCTCGCCGGCCTACTCGATCGGCGTCGAGCACCCCACGGGGAAAGAGTACGCCGGCTATCTCCGAGGGGTCGCGAAGTACTTCGACTTGCCGGTAGAGACCGGGGTCGACGTTCTCTCGGTCGCGAAGAAAGCTCCGCACAAGCGGTTTCGGGTGGAGACGAGTCGCGGCGACTTCCGCGCGCGGTTCGTGGTCTGGGCGGGCGGCGAAATGCAGTACCCGCGGACCAACGGCTTCCACGGCGCCGAGCTGTGCCTGCACAACTCCCAGGTGGCCTCATGGGACGATCTCGGCGGCGACGAATGGTGCATCATCGGCGGCTCCGAGAGCGGCATCGATGCCGCGGTCGGGCTGGCCGCCGCCGGTCGACGAGCCGTCGTCTTCGACCGCGAGGAGCCGTGGGAGCGAAAGGGCTCGGACCCCAGCCAACTCTTGTCGCCCTTCACGAAGGCGCGTCTGGATTCGGCTGTCGACTCGGGTCGGGTGACGCTGTGCGGCGGCTGCACGGTCATCGGCGTCCGCCGCAAGGACAACGGCTATCAGTTGGCACTCGAGGACGGCGACGTCGTCGACAGCGCCGAGAAGCCGATCCTGGCCTCCGGATTCGTCGGTTCGGCAAGCCTCGTTCGCCCGCTGTTCGATTGGCGGGATGATGGTTTTCCGCTGCTGACGGAAGACGACGAGTCCACCCTGACGAAAGGGCTCTTCCTGGTCGGGCCGCAGGTGCGCCAAGGCGATGTCATCTTCTGTTTCATCTACAAGTTCCGCCAGCGCTTCGCCGTGGTGGCCAACCGGATCGCCCGCCGCCTGCGGGTGAGTGCGAAGCCGTTGGAGGAGTACCGCCGCTACGGCATGTACCTCGACGATCTATCGTGCTGCGGCGATGAATGCGCTTGTTGAAGGGGCCGTGAAATGCTCCCGCCGCCAATTCGAACCGTGGTCCTGCTGGGTAAGGAAAACGTCGGCAAGACGCAACTGGCCGCATCGCTGACGGGTGCGCCCAGCGTTGCCTCGAACTTCCGGGGCGCCACCGTCGGCTGCGACTCCTACCGAGTGGGCGACTGGGAGCTGATCGACACGCCCGGGCTGCTGCGAAGCTCCGACGTCGAGACCACCCGACTGGCCCTGGAGCGGCTGCGCGGCGACGATACCGTCCTGCTGGTTGCCCAGGGAACCGCACTGGACGCGGACCTGGCCGACCTGCTGCCGCTCGCAGCAGGTCGACTCGGCGCACTGGTCGTGACCCTTCGGGACCGACTCGCCGCCCGGCTGGAGGTGGAGGCGCGGCTGGGAGAGCTGGCGCTCCGGACGGGTTTGCCGGTGGTCGCCGTGGACGCTCGACGGCTGGACGCCGACGATCGTCGAAGGCTGATGCAGGCGCTGGAAGCGCCGAGCCCGGTCCCCGCCGAAGCCGGTTTGACCTTCAGCGACCTGATCGTCCGTCCGCGCCCTCTTTTTCTGGAGCGCTCCGCCCTTGGGCCTCTCTGGGCGCTGCTGCTGTTGTTGACGCCCGCCTGGGTCGCGGTGGACGCCGCCAACCGTCTCGCGGATCGAATCGAACCCTGGGTCGGCGCCCTGACCGGGCCGCTGGCCGGGTTGCTGGCGGGCTGGCCGCGGCCGCTTGCGGAGATCCTGGCCGGCGACCACGGCTTTGTCACGATGGGGCCGCTGTTGTTGGTGTGGGCAACTCCGGTGGTCGTGCTCCATGCGCTGCTGATGGGTGCGTACAAGGCGAGCGGCCTGCTCGATCGCCTGACGAACGCCATGAATCCGTGGCTGCGGCCGTTCGGCATGACGGGCCGGGAGCTGGCGCGGGTCGTGATGGGTTTCGGCTGCAACGTGCCCGCCGTCATCGGCGCGCGCTCGTCGTCGGCTTGCTCGCGTGGCGTATGCGTCTCGGCCATTGCTTTCGGTTCCGCCTGTTCGTATCAGTTGGGGGCCACGCTGGCCGTCTTCGCCGCGGCGGGACGACCCGATCTGGTCTTGCCCTACCTGCTCTATCTTGGCGCCACGACGCTCGCCTACGCCTGGCTCATCGCGCCGCCAGCGGCTCGTTCTCCCTTCAATGTGCTCTTGACGGAGGGTCGGGTCTTCTTGACCTGGCCGCGTCCGAGGGCCATCTGGATCGAGGCGCTGGGGGTCGTGCGGGAGTTCTTTCGCAGGGCCTTGCCGGTCTTCTTTCTGATCACGGCCGCAGCTTCCCTGTTGCATTGGCTGGGCGCGCTGCAAGCCGCGTCGGCCGTCGTCGAGCCGGCGATGGCCGTCTTTCGATTGCCCTCGGAGGCGGCCCTGGCGGTGGTCCTGGCGAGCGTGCGCAAGGACGGCATCCTGCTGCTCGCGGAGCCGGGCGTCGCCGCAAGTCTCAACGCCGTCCAACTGCTGACGGCCGTCTACCTGGCCGGCGTGCTGCTGCCTTGCCTGGTCACCTGCCTGACGATTGCGCGCGAGCAGGGCCGCGCGTTCGCGCTGCGGTTGGTGGGTCGGCAGGCCGTGGCGGCCACCGGGTTCAGCGCTTTGCTGGCCTGGGGCGGGGCATGGCTGTGAGCCCGATCGCCGGCGCCCGCCGACGCAAGGGGCAACAACTGCTGGATCGGCAGTGCTGGAACTGGGGCCGGGACATCGTGCGTCCGGAAGGCAACCTCCTGCTCGAAGCAGGCTTCCTCAGGCGACGGCCGCCCGAAGGAGAAGTGGGATCGAGTTGCTACACGCTCGCGCTGCCCGACGGCGACAGCCTCCTGTTGTGGGGTTTCGGCCTCCTGTACCGAACGCCGCGGAAGGGCGGCGTCTTCCTCAACCGCTTTCAGTTTCGACCCGTCTGGCTGCCGTCGGAGACGGTCCGGGAGCCGATTTGGAAGCCCGACATGATCCCGACTGCACGGACGCCTCCGTCGCCCCGCGTACCGGTCGACTTGACCGTCGCCGCCATTCGGCGCATCGCGGACTACGAGGAGTGGGCGCTCGCGCGTTGCGGTCTGGAGTATCGTCGCGCCGTCCTGCGCGAATGGAAACGGCCTTCCAGGCGACTGCCGCCCCAGGCGCTGCCCCAGGCCTGGCGCGCGCTCGCCGACGCAATCGACGGCCAACCGCATCCCGAGCCCGTGGAGAAATCGAATTGAACGACCTGCGCCTTCCCGTAACCGTGCTCTCCGGCTTCCTCGGCGCCGGCAAGACGACGTTGCTCAACCACGCGCTGCACAACCGCGAAGGCCGCCGCGTCGCGGTCATCGTCAACGACATGAGCGAGGTCAACGTCGATGCCCAGCTCGTTCGCAACGGCGGCGCCGAGCTCAACCGTGTCGACGAGCGGCTGATCGAGATGTCCAACGGCTGCATCTGCTGCACGTTGCGTGAAGACCTGCTGGACGAGGTCGCACGCCTGGCGCGGGAACGTCGCTTCGACTACCTGCTGATCGAATCGACCGGTATCTCCGAGCCGCTTCCCGTCGCGGCCACCTTCGCCTTGTCGGACGAGCTTGGCGCCCAGCTCGGCGAGCTGGCCCGGTTGGACACGATGGTCACCGTCGTCGACGGCCCGCGTTTTCTTCGCGACTTCGGCTCCGGAGAAGACCTGCTCGATCGCGGGCTGGGGGTCGACGTCGAAGACGACCGCTCCATCGCCGAGCTCCTCGTCGATCAGGTCGAGCTCGCCAACGTGCTCGTGCTCAACAAGACCGACAGGATGAGCGGGAAGGAAGTCGCACGGTTGACCGGGATCCTGCGCAAGCTCAACCAGACGGCGACGTTGGCCCAGGCGACCTACGGGCGGATTCCGATCGACCTGATTTTCGATACGGGCCTGTTCGATTTCGAACGCGTCGAGCAAACGGCGGGTTGGCCTCAGGAACTGCAGGGCGGCCAGACGCCCGAGACCGAGGAGTACGGCATCGGCAGCTTCGTCTATCGGCGGCGACGGCCCTTCCATCCGGCGCGGCTGGCGGCGATCTTCGAAGGTTGCTTCGAGGGCGTGCTGCGGGCGAAGGGGGTCGTCTGGCTGGCCACCCGCCATGCGGTGGCCGGCGCGCTTTCGATCGCCGGCGACTCGCTGACCCTGGAGCCCGGAGGCCATTGGTTCGCCGCACTGGACCCGGCAGAGGTCGCCGACGACCCGGAGACCCTGGAATGGGTCGGCCGGGTATGGGAGCCGGACCACGGCGACCGCCGTCAGGAGCTCGTCTTCATCGGAATCGAGATGCCGCAAGAGGCCATCGAGGCCGCGCTGGACGGCTGTCTGCTGACCGACGCCGAGATGGCGTCCGGCGCTTCCGGGTGGGCTTCGTTGGACGACCCGCTGCCAGAGTGGATGGCAGAAGAAGACGAACCATAGTCGGTCCCAGGCGACTGGCGCGTCGGCACCGATGTCCCGACCCGTTATGCCCGCGTCGCTCGGAAGGCCGTGAGCGGCGCAAGCGCGATGAAATCGTCCCAGAAAGGATCGTCCCGTTCGGCCGGGTCCAGCATCGCGTCGACCCAGCGAAAGTCGTTGAAGCCTGCCTCGCGCATGGCGGCCTCGCAGGTGGCCGGTCTCAGGTAGTAGTTGTCGAACTCGAACGTCTGCTCGTCGTGATTGGTGATTCGGTACCGGATGGCGTCGCCCTCGCGGGGCGGATGCCGCGCACACGTCCGTTGCAGTCCGTACTTGACGAGAGATGCGTCGTCCGGCTTGGGCGGATTGCGCAGATTGTCGTTGAAGCCGACGAGCAGGCCCCCAGGCCGTAGCGCGCGGAAACAGGCACGGCCGAAACGTTCCGCCTCCGCCGCGGTGCGCGCGTAGTTCAGCAGATAGATCGCCGTCACCACGTCGACCGGCGCGGCGGGCGTGAACGCAGCGGCGTCCGCGCAGACATATCGGCAACCGATCGGCTCTGTCCGCTCTTGGGCCTCGGCCAGTGCGACCATGCCCGGCGAGATGTCGACGCCGATCACTTCGGCCGCGCCGGCCCGCTTGAACTGACGGGCGTAGACGCCGTCGCCACACGCCATGTCGAGCACGGTCTGGTCTCGCAGGTCGCCCAGCAACGTCATCACGGTGTACCGCTCGATGAAGTGGCGGAACAGCAGCCGTTTGGAGTCGCGGTAGCGCTCGGCGATGGTGTCGTACGTCTGCGGGCTCACCTGCGCCATGATACGTTGGGAATTCCGATTCGGGCCGTGACCGGCGAGCAGGGCCTACCCGCCGGCGGCCGGCAGCATGCTACCCTCAGGCCGATTGCCCGACATGCTCGAACCGGGTCGGCGGATCCTCGCCTGGCCCACCCTTCGGCGTGCTCTGAAGCAGGAGCATGGATTCGTCCATGGTGGCATCATCGGCTACGCTGCCCCCCGACAACGCACTGACCTTCGTTGGCAGCTCGATGCGTTGACGGGCGCCGTCGGCGCACGGCTTGCGGATCGACGCACTGAGCGGCCGGGTCCGCCCCGGCTCGGCGGGAAGCTGTCGAGGCGTCCGCACGAAATGGGGACACCCTGGCTGGCCCCTTCCCGACGTTCCTCCGGCATAGCTGGCTGTAGGGCGAGGCACGCCATGGAAGAAGGGCCGTTCCTGCGAAGAATCCAGACGGAGTTCCCCGACCTGCAGTGGACGTCCCATCGTTACCTGACCCATGGCTGGGACCACGCCGTCTTGATCCTGGACGAGGCGCTCGTCTTCCGGGCGCCCAAGACCAAGGCGTACCGGGATGCCCTCGCCGACGAGGCGCGGCTGCTTCGCTACCTCCAGCCGCGGGTAGAGGTCGGCATCCCCGACTACGTGTACGAGTCCGCCGACGGCTCGTTCGCCGGCTACCCGATCCTCGTCGGCCGGGAGCTCGACGCCGCCACGTTCGGCCGGCTCTCCGCAGACGAACGGGGGCGGATCGCCGACCAGCTCGCCGCGTTTCTCACCGCGTTGCATGAGACGCCGAAGTCGGTGGCCCGTGAGTGCGGCGTATCCGAGCGGGACCCACAGCAGGACCACGAGGACCTCGTTCGTGACGTCGAGGCGCTCGTGCTCCCGCGCCTCGCACCACACGAAGCGCATGTCGTCTGCACTTTCCTTACGGAGCTGGCCACCGAACTGGCACCCGCCTGTCGGACGGCTCTCGTTCACGGGGACCTGAGCGGCGAGCACATCCTCTGGTACGCGGAGAAGCAGCGGGTCAGCGTCATCGACTTCAGCGACCGCTCGATCGGCGACCCCGCCCTGGACTTCGCCGGGCTGCTGGCATACGGACAGGAGTTCGCGGAACACGTCGTGGGACGGTATCGCCGACCGAAGGAGGCCGGGACGCTCCGGCGGGCGCGGTTGTACTTCCGCCGGGGCGCGCTGGAGACGATGGCGGATGCCCTGCAGGGCTATCCGTGCACCTTCGAGGAAGGCTACGCGGAGTTCAGGGCGCGCTTCGAGTGGTAGCGGCGGCGTCGCCGGCCGCGGTCTGGCTCGGACACGTAGCTGCGCAGCCTCAGGTCGGACAGCGCGACCATCGCAGACCGCCAAGGGTGCGCGCGTGGAGCTGCTGCACAGCCGCAAGGCCCCCCTGCACACGCACACCCTCCAGGACGGCGCGATACTGTACCAGAGCACTTATTTCGTCACAAAGTCCGCCCAGCGGTCCATCAGGCCACGGCGCTTGTCGAACAGCGCCTCCCCGCCGCGGCGCGCGAGCTGACGGTTGGAGAACGCGGCGGTGCGCGCCTCGGCGAGCCCGACGTACGGATACCCGCCGAGCCCGAGGTCGCGGCGCTTGCCGTCGACTGTCAGCCGCTGCACCCAGTGAAATGGGGATATTCTGGCTGCTTAGAAACTACCGTGGCCCCTAATCGTCTTCCGGCAGTGCGAAAACGTACAGCGCGTTTCCTCCCTCCGGCTGGAAGATCTCCGGGGTGAGTTGCGCGGTGAGGCTCCGGAACGCGCCCCCCAGCGCCGCCGGGACGGCGAGAAACTGCCGCCCGCCCGCCTCGTAGGTGATCGGATAGCCGGCCGCTGCGGCGCCGAGGCGCGTCTCCCACAGGACGTCCCCGGTCTCGATGTCGAACGCCCGGTAGTAGCGGTCGGCATCGCCCGCGAAGACGAGGCCGCCGGCCGTCGTCAGCGTCGCCGTCAGGAACGCGGCCCGCTGCTCGCGGCTCCACCGCTCCTCCATCGTCCGCACGTCGTAGGCGGCCAGCTTCCCGACGTTGCCGTCGCTGCCCGGCATCTCGCGGTACTCGGACCGGCCCGCCTCGCCGCCGCCGCCGTCGACGAACTCCACCTCGCGCCCGGTCAGGTACATGCACGCCTGGTGCAGCGGGATGACCAGTGCGCCGGCGCCCGGGTGATACGCCGACGCCTGCCAGTTGTGGCCGCCCAGCAGGCTGGGGCAGGCCGGCACCCGGTCGCCGATGCGCGCGTCGATGATGTCCTGCCGGTACGTGAACCGCCCCGTGGTCCGGTCGATCGACTCGAAGATGTCCTGGTAGACGGTCTCGCGCAGGTCGACCAGCGCGCCGGTCCGCCGGTCGAGCTTCCAGAGGATGCCGTCCTTGCCGATGGTGAACAGCCACTGCTCGCCGTCGGCGTCCACCAGCACGCGCTCGTAGACGATGTCGAGGTCCAGCGTCTCGCCCGGCGCGTGCTGGAAGTACCACTCCACCCTTCCGGTGCGCGGGTTCAGCGCCAGCGTCGAGTTGGTGTACAGCGCGTCCTGGCGCGTCGTCATGCCGCGGCTGGCCGCCACCCACGGCTTGGCCTGCGCCGTGCCGATGTAGAAGAGACCCAGGTCCGGGTCGTAGCTGCCCGGGATCCACGAGTCGCCGCCCGCCCGCAGGTACGGCGGCGTGTCGCCCCACGACGCGTTGTTCGGATCGCCCGGCAGCGCGATGGTCGACGTGCGCCACAGCTCTTCGCCCGTGTCCGGGTCGTGCCCGGTGATGAAGCAGGTCCGCTCCTTGTAGCGCTGGCACCCGTTGGTGCCGGTGATGACGACGCCGTCGGCGATGACGGGGCCGGCGTTCCCGCGGAAGCCCTGCGTGTAGTCCGCCTTGCTGGTGCGCCAGGCTTCCTCGCCGGTCCGCGCGTCGAGCGCGACCAGCGCCGCGTCGGCCGTCGGCAGGAACACCCTGTCGCCGTAGAGGGCCAGCGTGCGGGTCGGCGCCCGTTGCGGCGCGTCCTCCGGCAGCGGCGACCGGTACTGCCAGATGACCTGGCCGGTGACCGCGTCGACCGCCTGCACCACGTTCCCGGGGCTCGCCAGGAACATCACGCCGTCGTGCACCAGCGGCGTCGTCTGATGGCGCCCCTCCCGGATCGCGAGCACCCAGGCCAGTTGCAGCTCGTCGACGTTGTCGCGGGTGATCCGGTCCAGCGGACTGTAGCCGTGGCCGTTGCGCGTCCGCCGCCAGCTCAGCCAGTCGCCGGGCGGCGGGTCCGCGAGCAGCGCGTCGGTAACCGGCGTCAGGGGCCGCTCCACCGCCTGGTTGACGAACCGCAACGGGCGCCGCCGCGGCCGCTCGCCCTCCCGCGCCGCGCGCCGGGCCTCGGCGATGTCCGCCGCGTCGCCAATCGTCACCGCCGCATCGGCCGTCAGCGGCGCGTCGCCCGGGCGGGCGCCGTTCGCGTCCAGAATGTAGGCGACCAGGTCCAGGTAGACCGCGTCGCCGAGCGATCCGCCGAGGCCGGGCGGCATCCCGTCCCGCACGTACTCGAACAGCTCGTCCGACGTCCGGCCGGCCCAGACGTTCAGGAAGTCCACCCCGCGCAGGGCCGGCGCTTCGGCCCCGTCCAGCCCGATCCCATGGCACTCTCCGCATTGCCGGGCATACACCGACCACCCGGCCGCGGCCTGCTCCGCCGTGAAGCCCCCGTCCGCCGCCGGGGCCTGCGCCGCCTCGACGGCGACCGCCGGCGCTCCTGCCGGTCCACCGGTCAGGCCGGTCGCCGCGATCAGCCCGGCCAGTCCGGCGATCGCGATCCGACCCGTCGCCGCCGCGAGATGCCGTCGCCGGAGCTCCTGCTTCCGATTCGATGCGCCAGCCTCGACGCGGGTTCGTTTCGCCATGATCCGCAACTCCCTCGGTGCCGATGGACCGCGCCCGCACACCGCGTGGACGCCCGTGCCGCCCTTATACCACCGACACGGCAAGGAATCGAGCCTTCAGCGACATGCAGGCGATGGCAGTGGGTGCCATAGTGAATATTTCGCGACATACACTACCTTGACTTGCGACGTCGAAGCGTCACGGGCCGCCTCCCGCGGGGCGCCTCGCGCCACGTCCGACAGGGAGGGCGCAGTGAACGAGAGTCCGGACGAACTGCGGCAACGGATCGAGACGCTCGAGGACCGCATCTCGACAGTGTGCGCAGCCATCCTGCGCGTCAGCGCCAGCCTCGACCTCGAGACCGTCCTGCGGGAGATCGTCGACAGCGCCCGCGCGTTGACCGGCTCCCGCTACGGCTTGATCGCGACCGTCGACGACGCGGGGCAGCCGCAGGACTTCGTCTCCGCCGGCCTGACGCCCGGTGAGCACGCGGAAATGGTCGCGTGGCCCGACGGACCGCGGCTGTTCGCGCACTTCCGGGATCTGCCGCAGCCCTTGAGAGTGGCGGACCTGCCGGCCTATGTTCGGGAGCTCGGCTTCTCGACGGAGCTGATGGTGTCGAAGTCGCTGCAGTGCACGCCGATGCGCCACCGCGGCGTGCACGTCGGCAACTTCTTTCTGGCTGAGAAGGAGGGCGGACAGGAGTTCACGAGCGCCGACGAGGAGGTTCTGGTCCTGTTCGCGTCGCAGGCGGCGACGGCGATCGCCAACGCCCGCACGCACCGGGCGGAGCAGCGGGCGCGGGCCGACCTGGAGGCCCTGGTCGAGACCTCGCCGGTAGGCGTCGTCGTCTTCGACGGCGGGAGCGGCAAGCCCGTGCGGTTCAACCGGGAGGCGCGGCGGACCGTCGAGGCGCTGCGCATGCCGGGGCGTTCGCCCGAGGAGCTGCTGGAGGTGATCACGTGCCGCCGCGCGGACGGGCGTGAGGTCACCCTGGCGGAGTTGCCGATGGCACAGCGGTTGAGCAGCGCCGAGACGGTGCGCGCCGAGGAGATCACGCTCTCGGCCCCGGACGGCCGGAGCGTCGCGATGCTGGTCAACGCCACACCGATCCGGTCCGCGGAAGGCGCGGTCGAGTCGATGGTCGTGACCCTGCAGGACCTCGCGCCGATGGAGGAGCCGGCGCGGCTGCGGGCCGAGTTCCTGTCCATGGTGAGCCATGAGCTGCGGGCGCCGCTGACGTCCATCATCGGCTCGACCACCACCCTGCTGCGAGCGGCCCCGCAGCTCGACCCCGCCGAAACGCACGAGTTCCTGCGGATCATCGACGAGCAGGCCGATCAGATGCGCGGCCTGATAGCGGACCTGCTGGACCAGGGGCGCATCGAGACGGGCACCCTGTCGGTTTCTGTCGAGGCGGTGGACGTAGCCGGGCTCGTGGAGCAGGCCAGGAGCACTTTCCTGGGCAGCGGCGGCAAGCACGCCCTGAACATCGACCTGCCGGACAATCTGCCGCGGGTGATGGCCCACCCCGGGCGCATCGTCCAGGTTCTCAACAACCTCTTCGCGAACGCGTCGCGGCACGCTTCCGAATCGTCTCCCATTCGGGTCGCCGCGGAGCGCGACGGCGTGCACGTGGCGATCTCGGTAACCGACGAGGGTCCCGGCGTGCCGCCCGAGCGGCTGCCGCACCTGTTCAACAAGCACTCCGGCGAGGCCGTCGACGGAGTACCCCGGACTCGGGGGTACGGTTTGGGCCTGGCTATCTGCAAGGGACTGGTGGAAGCGCACGGGGCCGCATCTGGGCCGCGAGCGACGGGACAGGGCGCGGCACGCGGTTCACGTTCACGGTGCCGGTGGCCGGCGATGCCGGCGACGCCGGGCTCGAGCTGCGTCCGGAGCCGGCGTCGTCCGCTCGCGCAGGGGCGGAGCCGACGCGCATCCTCGTGGTCGACGATGACCCGCAGACGCTGCGGCACGTTCGGAACGTTCTCGCCGAGGCGGACTACGTCCCGGTGGTAACAGGCGACCCCGAGGAGCTGCCCGAACTCGTGAAGGCGCACAGGCCGCAACTGGTCCTGCTGGACCTGGTGCTGCCGGGCACCGACGGTATCCGGCTGATGGAGCGCGTGCGCGAACTCGACGACCTGCCGGTCATCTTCATCTCGGCGTACGGCAGGGACGAAACGATCGTCAAGGTGCTGGATGCGGGCGCCGACGACTACATCGTCAAGCCCTTCTCGCCGTCGGAGTTGACGGCGCGCGTGCGGGCGGCCCTGCGCCGCCGGGCCGGGGCCGAACCCTTTCGGTTGGGCGAGCTGGCGATCCACTACGAGGAACGCCGCGTCACCGTGGCCGGCCGTCCCGTGGCGTTGACGGTCACCGAGTTCGAGGTGCTCGGCGTGCTCTCGCGCATGGCCGGACGGGCCGTGACGTACGAGCAGCTCCTGAGTCGGGCGTGGGGCGCGCGGCGACGCGGCTCCCGAAACGAGAAGATGGTGCGCGCGATCGTGAAGAGCCTGCGCCGCAAGCTGGGCGACGACGCGGCCAGCCCGGCCTACGTGCGCAATGAGCGGGGCGTAGGCTACCGCATGCCCAGACCGGTTCAGCGGTAAGCCCTCGGTTCGACAGCGCCGCTCGGCTGGAGGCGGTCACGCTGCCGTCGACGCATGCCGTGCGCGCAAGCACCGTTCCGCCGGCCTCTTCAGTCGGCGTAGCGGGCCAGTGTCCGACGCCAGAGCCCCACGGGCTCGCGGGCGCCCCCGGCGTCCTCGAAGACGATCCGACGTGTATCGAGGCGCGAGCCGTAGAAACGCTCGTTCGCGTCCACGTCCTGGCGGATCGTGCTGCCGTTGATCGTGACACCGGCAAACACGCCGCGCGCGCGCGAGTAGCTGAGGATCTGGGCGCTCAACTCGATGTCGGTCGCCGCCGCGGCGTTGCGGCCCACCGGGCCGGCGGCCAATCCGGCGTCGACGCCGATGGAGAACTGGTTGCTGACGAGGTTGTCGAGCCCCTCCGGCACCATGATGACCAGGACGACGTCGCTGCGCTGGACGCCGATCTGCAACCCGAAGCTCCCGCCGGTGAGTGTGAGGAAGGCCGGGGCCGACCAGTTGTCGCCGCTGCGCGCGCTCAGGACGCCCCGGCCGCGCATGCCGCCGAAGCCGAACCCGGCGCGCGTGGTTTCGGGAAACACCGCGATGCCATGGGCACGCTCGAGGATGGCGTTCGGGATGGCGCTGTCGTCGGCGGCCATGATCGCGTCGAGCACCGCGGCCGCGCGCGTGAGGCGCTCGGCCTCTTCCGCGCCGTCGTCCTGGGCGGCAGGGCGGGACGTCTGAAACACGACGACCGCGGTCATCAGGGCCGCGGCGGCAAGGAGCTTTCTCATGATCCGAATCGTGCAGGCGTTCTCCCTCCCGCGCGGTTCAGGAGTCGGTGTGGTCTTGCAGTTGCCGGACGCAGGTTCGACTTTTTCCACCAGAGTCAGCCTCGGAGTTGGAGCTCGGAATTCCCGACGTTGCCGGACGCGGCAGCACAGCCGCCTATTGTGCACCATTTGAGTTCGCCGAGACGATCACTTCGCTGCCTGTGCGGCGGCGCGTGAATGCGGCGCAGCGTCGGCGCGGAGAACTTCCGCCTGGTACGCAAGGCCGCCGTTCCGGGCACCGCACGACGAGGAAGTCATGACGGGCTCCGGTCGACGGCGATCAGCAGAGTCGGGAGGAGCAGGAAGTCGGCGGCGAGCGCAAAGACGATGGTCATCGTCAACAGCAGGCCGAGCGACCAACTGACCTCGAACCCCGATGATGCGAACACCGCGAATCCGGCGGACAACACGACGCTCGTCGTGAGCAGCGCCTGACCCGTGGCGTGGAACGCCGACCGTACGGCATCCGCCGGATCGAGGTCTTCACGCCGGGCCTCGAGGTACTTGCTCAGGAAGTGAATCGTGTCGTCCACGATGATCCCGAAGGCGATCGCCACCATCACCGACGAGGCGATGCCCACGTGCCCTACGAGATGGCCCCACAGGCCGAAGCTCATGACGGCGGGGAGGAAATTCGGCACGAGACTGAGCAGGCCGATGCGAACGCTCCGGAACAGGAAGACGAGGAGGAACGAGACGATGGCCATGGCGGCCATCGTGCCGCCGAGCATGCTGTCGATGCCCCGCTGCGACACGTGAGCGAACATGATGCTGAGGCCCGATGCCTCGCCGGCGAGACCGGGCGCGTTGGTCCGGATCCAGTCCTGGGCGCGCGCATCGAGCTCGCGCAGTTCCCGGGACCATGAGCTGCTGGTGCCGACGACCATCCGCGTCGCCGACTTCGCGATGTCCATGCGGTCGTTGAGATCGCTGCCGAACGGCAGCGACAGCTCGTAGAGCAGCAGGTACTGCGCCGCGAGCTCACCGTCCTCAGGCAGGCGGTGAAAGGCGGGATCGTCGCCGTGCATGTTCCGGTTGAGGCGCTTCATGACGTCGGAGAACGCCTGGACATGCGTGACCTCGGGCTGCTCCCGGAACCAGGCGGCGAATGCATCGACGCTGCGCAGGTACTCGGGATCGCTGATGCCGTGGTCGCGTCCCGCCTCCAGGGAGTACTCCAGCCGATCCAGGCTGGTCAGGTTCCGGGCCACGAAGTCCGAATGCCGCCGGAATTCGTAACGTTCGTCGAAGTACCTCGTCGCGTTGTCGCTCAGCTCGATGCGCGACACGCCGGTCGCCAGCACGGCCGCCGCAGCCGCCAGGGACCACAAGAGAACCGTGCGCCGTGCGACGACAAGGTCGGCGAAGCGGTCGAAACCGGCCTCCATCGCAGTCTGGGCATGGCCCGCGCGCAACGGGAGCAACCAGAGCAACGCCGGCAGGAGGGTCATGGTGAATGCGAAGGCGCAGAACACGCCCAACGCCACGTAGTTGCCCAGGTCGTGGAACGGCGGCGAATCGGCGGCGTTCAGGCTGAGGAAGCCGACCGCGGTGGTTATCGAGGTGAGAAGGATGGGGTATGCATTGACGCGGAACGACTTGATGATCGCTGCCCGTCTGTCGAGCCCGCGGCTCAAGCCCGACAGGACGGAGGTGACCACGTGGATGGAATCGGCGACCGCTATGACCATGACGATGAGCGGCACGCCGGAGCTGGCGGGGCTGAACACCACGCCTCGCCAGCCTGCGATCCCGATGGTCGTGCCGACGGCGAACAGCAGCACGGCGACGACGGCCGCCGCGCCGGGCATCGAGCGCAGGAGAAGGACGGTCAGACCGACGATGACGAGGAATACTATCGGCGTCAGGGTCCGCAGGTCACTCACGGTGGCCTGGCTGAAGGCGCGGTTGAGAGGGACGTCGCCGGTTACGTAATAGTCGATGCGGGGATGACTCGCGCGCGCGTGTTCCAGGAGCGAGTCCAGGAACTCGCCGATCTCCCGCACCGCCAAGTCGTGGTTCTCCGGGAGCGCGAAGTGGATCGCCATCCCGGCCGTGCGCCCGTCGTCGGCGACCAGCCGCCCGACGAGATCCACCGAACCCATGGCGATCGTCTCGATGCGGGTCAGATCGAGATTGCTCAGCGAGCTCGCATCCTCGACCAGCGGCGCGACGATCAGATCGTCCTCGCCGAGCGCCTCGCTGTGGCTGTAGTTGGTGAGCGAATCGACCCGGCTGGCATAGGGCGCGCCCCACGCGGCTTCGGTGAGCTCGACCAGGGCGCCGAGCGCCTCCCGGGTGAACACCGAGCCCTCGCGGGGTGCGACGGCGATCAACGCGCGGTCGCTCGCCGAGTAGGTGTTCTCGAGGGCCTGGAATGCGAGGAGCTGGGGATTGTCGTCCCCGAACAGTACGAGGTGGTCATTCGTAACCGTGATGAAGCCGGCGCCGGCGCCGGCGGCGAGCATGAGCAGCGCAGAGCCGGCGACGACCCGCCACGGGTATCGCAGAACGGCGTCCACGGAACGGTCCAGCGGTGAAGAAGTCATCGCATCAGAAGCTGTAGACGAGGCTCATGTCGATGAAGCTGTCGTGCCGCATCTCGTAGAGGAGATCGGCTTCGTCCACGCTGAGAAGCGCCACGGCTTCGGCGCGCAGGGACCAGGCGTTGGAGATGCGCCGGCCGAACTCGAGGGCCAATGCGCGTGTCGCCCGCCTCGCGTCCGCGAGGACGCTCGTGGCGAGCTCGGTGCCCTGGACGTCGTTGAACGCGAAGCGGGCGGCGAGGAAGACGTCGTTCTCGAGGACGTTGGGCGAACGGTTGGACGTGGCGTACGGACCGCGACTGTCGTAGCTCCATTCGCCCAGGAGACTCATGTCGACGCCCGAACCGGCAACCGTGTGGAACGTGTACTCTGCGCCGGCCACGGCGGCGGCATAGTCCTCGTTGCGGCCGGCGAGATTCAGCGCGCCGGTACGCCCGACGGCCTCCGTCTTGAGCAGCCACGACCCGACGGTCAACTGGACGTCCAGCCCGAGCTGGCGGATCTGTCCGTAGTGCTGGACGAGGATCGGCTCGTCCGCGTCGCCGTCGACCGGCTGCAGGAAGGGCTCCCGGCTGGTCCCGTCGAAAGCGCTGACGCCCAGATCGACGGGGCCCAGGCTGTGGCTGTAGCGGGAAGCCACGTCGAGACCACCGCGCCCGGCCGAGCTCTCGTATCGGACATGTTCACGATCCAGGGCGAAGGGCAGCCGCAGACGGCCGCGACCGCCCGGAAACGTGCGCGCCCGGTGGTAGGACATCGCCAGAACCTCCAATGCCCCCCAGTCGCCGAACCACGTGACGTGCGCCGCGGGCTGCCCGAGCTTCGCCTCTCCGCTCGGGTGCTCGACCAGGTCGACCTGGTTGACGATGTCGACGAGGCGTTGCGACTCGGCGACTCCCCAGAACACCTGTTCGACGCCCAGGCCAACCTCCCAGCCGTCACCGAAGAGGAGGAGACAGGCTTCCCGCAGATCGAAATGGGTGCGCCGCGGATCCGCGTGGTCGTACCGGAAGAACGGGACGAGCGTGAAGCTCCAGCGCCTGCCGTCCTCGACGTGGAATGCAGGCTCGGCGACGAATCCGCCGGCTGTTGAGCGCTGGCCCGAGAAGGCGGGAGCAGCCGGAAACAGCCGGCTCTCCACAGTCAGGCGCCCGAAGAAGTCCACGGTCGGAGGCGGATCGGCTTCCTCGTCGGCCTGCGCCTCGGCGGCCGCCGAGAAGGCCGCGAAGAGGATCGCGCCGAGCGCAGCACGCCCACCCACGCTGCGGCAAGCCATCACCGGGTCCTTCGCAGGCTGGTCGGCGTGAAGTCGTTGTCGTCGAGACCGGTTCCGAATCGGTAGTCGGTCCAGGTCAGCACCGTGCTCTTGCCGGTCAAGTGGTTGACCATCGTCATCTCGCCCGCCCACCAGCGGCCACCCGCGTACTGCGCGTAGCGCGAGACGGTGAGCGTCTTCAGATGGGCGTCCTTGCGGTCGTAGTACTCGACCCTGCGGATACGAAGCTCGTCCCGGTCGTGCCAGACCAGATGGCGGCGGTAGTTCGATCTCTTGTCCACGGGGACCCGTTCGGTGACGGTGCACGCCGAATCGCCGCACGGCTCGTCCCGCAGGTACCGGTAGGTGAACTTCTCCACTTCCGGCGGCGTCATGTCCTCGTACGCGAATTCACTGCCCATGAACGACCCGGACCGGTTCGCGGAGCCGATCCGCTTCACGCGCCTCAACGCGGGGAGATACAGCCATTGGTCGTCGGTGTCCCCGCGATGGGCGTGAACAAGGAACGCCGTCCCCCGGACGTCGCGGGGATCGTCGAAGACGAACAGGCTCTTGTCCCCCTCGTCGGGCACTTCCAGGACCCGCAGCTGAAGTTGGCGACGGCTTTCCTGCCCCTGCCGGTTGCGCAGGACCATGACCTGCCGCACCGTGAAGTCGCCGAAACCCTCGAGGCGGGCGCGCGCATCCTCGGCAATCGCGAGACCGATCTGCTCCGGCGTGTCGTTTCCGGCATGAGCCGGCACTGCCGCAGCAAGACAGGCCGCCAGGATCGGGACCAGGCGAAGCGTGCGATCCGACCGGACTGCATGTGCGTGGGATGCAGGCATCAGCGATTCCTCCACTCACCACCTCGTCGACCGGGCCGACCGGAGATGATCGGGCAGGCTGTAGCTGAACGTCCGATCACCGAGGTCCGCGGTATCGAGAAGCTCGAGAAGGGATGCCGCCGCGCGCGCCTTGGCCCATGCCGGGAAGACCGTGTCGACTGATCGCTTGAGCCGGGCCTTGGTTCGTATCCAGGGCAGCACGGGGAGCGTTCTTCGCGGCGGAAAACGCAACGCTTCCGCGGTCGCATCGCCCAGCAGCTCGCGCGAGACGCGAAAGATGTAGTCCGCCATCTTCTTCCGCTTCCGCGGCTCACAGACGCCTACCACCATGGGGGCGCCGCTTATGATGCCGTGCGCCATCGCCACCGCGTCACTGTCGGGATGCGGCTCGCACGCTCTCCCGATCCGGAACAACCGGAGTCCGTCCGCCTGATTTCGGAAGAGGACGCGCTCCGAAACGCCCATGGTGTAGGCGCTATATCGCCAGACGTGCATGATCCCGGCGCGATCGTCGTCGTCGAACGACGCGCCGAGCATCCCTGCGTACTCGATCATTCGCGCAGAGAAAGCGGCGGAGGCCAGAGCCAGGTGCGCACCGCACAGCGGAACCCCCCATGCATCGTGGTTCCACGCCTCGGAGTTCCTGAACAGCGACCGAACCCGCGCATGCACCATTCTGTTGCGGAGCGACAGCTTCCACCCGTCCGCGGACGGCTCGACGCCGCGCGGCATGAATATGTTCAGCAGATGCCTCACGTTCTGCTTCAACCTCCGTACGCCGTTGTCGATTACCCGCCCCGTGATGGCGAAAGACTTGCTGATCATGGTGGAGAAGCCCTCCACGATCGCACCGGCGAGGTAGGCTGCCAGAATGTCATCGGAGTTCCTGAAGAACGCCCGGCACCCGTACTGGGCCGCCTGCCGGTCGTACCACGCCGGCACCCTGGTCACCTCGTGGATCAGGTTCTGCAGGCTGGCCGGCGCATCTCGCAATACCTTTTCGTTCTGCTCGATCGCGCCACCGAGCAAACGCGCCGCCTCCTTGTGCCCCAGCGGCGCCAGATCCGACATCACGGCATCGACCGGAGGGTCGCCGACACGGGTCAGGGCGACGTACGAGCCGGCGAGCACCGGATCGATCGACCTGGCCTCGTCGTACCCGGCTGCATAGACCGACGGAATCCGCATCGCCTTCCCGATCACGCATTGGCCGGGAAGTGCTCGGGCAGCCCGCCGGCGCCGCCCGCCCAAATATCCTTTATTGGGATATCCACAGCGGGAGCGTACACGTGACCCGTGCCACGGTCAAGCTTCGGCCCGCGAGGCGCGCTGTTCCGACGTCAGGTGAAGAAAAGGCGAATAGAGGCAAACCTCAGGCAGCAGGACGTCGCGGCTCGGCTCGCTCGGCCGCAGTCGTTCGTCGCGAAGTACGAGAACGGGGAGAGACGGCTCGACGTCGTCGAGTTCATCGAGGTCGCCGAGGCCATCGGGTTCGATCCCGCCGACTTCATCAGAGACTTCAGGTCGTCGGGAGCCGATACGTG
Source organism: Vicinamibacterales bacterium (assembly GCA_965204175.1). Lineage (GTDB taxonomy): Bacteria > Acidobacteriota > Vicinamibacteria > Vicinamibacterales > UBA8438 > WTFV01. The sequence continues at coordinate 5,366,430 of OZ241978.1, read as the reverse complement.
CGACTCGGTCACTTCACTCGAAGAGGCCGGGGAGAGCACGCACGCGGCCGAGGCGGATACCGTCGGCACAGGTGTCCCGTCGCGCACCGGACTGTCCCATAAGCCGGCATCCGGCGTACCATCACCGACGATCCGCAACGATGGGACAGAAGAGCCGGAGGTCTACCGGGACAGGGCGGGCCGACGCCGGCGGCGCCGTCTTGCGTCGCCGGAAGCCCGCCGCGCTCGGAACGCGAAGGCGCGCGAGCTGCACGCCCTCGGTATGAGCATCCGCGAGATAGCGCATGAGCTCGGATGCGGGCACGGGACCGTCGAACGGGCCCTCAAGGCGCGTTGAGCCTGCTCGACCGCGCATCCGTGCAGGCCGACGCTTCCACCCGCCGAGGTGCGCAAGGGAAAGCAGCCAAGGGCGGTGTGGTAGTTTGACTTTCGTCAAACTACCACACTACCCAGCCAAGGCCATGGACGAGCGATGAACAAGGGAAGGTCGCTTCCGACGCGCTACGCCGCGGTGTGCCGCGGTCGCACGCATTCGGTGATCCTTGCGCCGACCGCGATCTCGGCCCGGCGCAGGTCGTAGGTCTGCTGCAAGTTCAGCCAGACTTGCGGCGTCGTCCCGAAGTAGCGCGCCAGCCGGAGGGCCGTATCGGCGGTCACGCCGCGCTGTCCGTTCAGGATCGCCGTGATCCGGTTCACGGGCACGTCAAGCGCCTTCGACAGCGCGTTGGCCGACAGGTCGAGGGTCTGGAGCTCTTCGCGCAGGATCTCGCCCGGATGCACCGGGCGCATGCCGTTCTTGGGAGGCATCGCCTTCTCCGATCGCTAGCTGCCTAGTCCGGCCGAAGTGCGGATTTTGTACAAACTACGTACCCGGTTGGCGGCGCGAGATGCGGAGCTTTCAGGTTCACCTGGTTAGTGGTAGTCCACAATCTCAACATCGCATGGCCCGTCGAGTTCCTACCGGAAGCAGATGCGCCATTGCAGGTTGATCCGAACACTGTGCTGCCCAGTCCGGTCGCCTCGGAGCGCCTCCAGCCGATTGCTCGGCAGCCCAGCCAAGTCCCGGAGCGCCTCGGCACTGTCCAGCAACGTGAGCCGGCGCGCAGCCTGGTCGGCGAATCCTTGAAACCGAGGAACACGGTGACCCTCAACCTCAATGGGCGGGTCAAAACCGGCCATTTGTGGGCACCTCAAAACCGGCCATTTCCGGCGGCCCGAGACTGGAGTTGAGATCTACTTCACGGCGTCCTCTGTTGGCAACGTGTTTGCCGGCGCGCTAGCCGTCACGCCCGAAGCCTCTGGGCAGCTCGACAGCCTCCAGTACCGACAGATCCAGATCGCAGACTTGCTCGAGCAACGCTGCGGTCGCGGACCCGGCAAGCGATTCCGGCAACGCGTCCCGCCACTCCCGGTACTGTTCCTGCAACTGCAGGAGCGTCTGCACGGCGTCGTTCCACTGCTGTGGCCGCGATCTCCGGTCCGCTGGCCGACGGTACCGGATCCGGGATTCGCCGGCCTTGCGCCGCTCCCGGTAACGTGCCTGCCGCTCCGCGTTCGTCAACGCCACACGGCCATGCTACACCGTTACGTAACGGAGCGAGGGGGAAGCGGTCGGCCGCGCGATCGAGGCGCAAGCGTGGCGACAGACCCACCGCTGGGCGAGCCGGACGTCGGTGTTGGTCATGCCCGGCCGGGGTACCCTCGCGAGACGGAACGGCCGGGCTGGGCTGGACGGTGTGGTCGACGACGACGAAGTGGAAAGGGCGTTGCGTCGAGCGACCACTCGAGTGCCGCGGAAGGCTCGTCTGGCGCACGCGGTGACCGTGGGGACGATCCGTGGCGGTTGTTGCGTCAGGCGAGCCTGGAGGCGGCGCTATCGCGCGTGCGGACCCCGTCCGGATGGGGCGTTGACGCTCGGCCGCGCGCGAATCCTCCGCTCCGTTTTGCAACGCCGGGGCAACTGGCGGAACGCTGCGGACGCCTTCGGACGCCAGCGCAACGCCGGCTACCGGAGCACGGGTGGAGGAAACGTGCCCACGGGGTTCGGACTGCGGCCCGGTGCGAAAGCGCCGGATGAGCCACCGACTCCCCACCGGTTACGCGCCTCCCGTCGACACTACCGAGGTGGTCCGCACCCGGGTGCGCCAGCTGCGCGGCCCGCACTTGAGCACGTGGGCGTGATGCAGGAGCCGGTCGAGCAGCGCGGTGACCGCGGCGGTGTCGCCGAGCAGCTTCCCCCACTCGTCGACCGGGCGGTTGGAGGTGAGCATCGTCGAGGCCCGCTCGTAGCGGCGCATGATCAGCTCGAGCAGGTCCTCGGCGGCGGTGTGGGGCAGCTTGCGCATGCCGAGGTCGTCGATGATGAGCAGGTGCGCGCGGGCCAGCTCGGCGAGGTAGTCCTTGCGGGTCTCGGCGAGCGTCGCCTCGGCGAGTTCTTCGAGGAAGGCGTGCGTTTCGCGGTAGAGGACGCGATAGCCCTGCTGGATGGCGGCGCGGCCGATGGCCTGGGCGAGGTGACTCTTCCCGGTACCGGGTTGGCCGATGAGGAGGACGTCTTCGCGTTGGGCGACGAAGCGTGCGGTGGCGAGCTCGAAGACGAGTGCGCGGTTGATCTTCTTGTTGAAGGCGAAGTCGAAGCCGTCGAGCGAGCGGTCGGGGTCTCGGAATCGGGCCTGCTTGTGTCGTCGGGCGAGCAGGCGGTCCTCGCGGCGCTGGAGCTCGTCGGAGACGAGCGCGGCGAGCAGGTCGATCGGTGCCATCTGCTCGGTCTGGGCCTGCAGCAGGCGCGTCTCGAGGACGTTTGCCATGCCGGAAAGGCGCAGCTTGCGCAGCGCCTTGTCGAGTTCGACGAGATTCATGAGGGGTCTCCTGTTCTGCGGTCGATCAGATCGCGGTAGACGGTCAGTTCGCGGATGAGCGGGTCGACCTGGCGCAACGACAGCGGCGGCGCGACGGGGTGGCGGTCGAGGTAGCGCTTCAGGAAGCGGTAGGTGGGCACGCCGAGTTCGAGCGCGGCGGTGGCGGCGTGTTCGACGACGGCGGGACCGTGCTTCCTGGCGAGCGAGAGGACACCGAGGATGCGGCGGACGCCGGCGGCGCCCTCATGGCGGTGGATGTGGTCGCAGACGGCGGAGATGGCGGGCCCGGCGCGCTTGGCGGCGGCGAGCAGGGCGAGGGTCTTCGGCGGGGTGCGGGCGGGCCGGTCTTCGTCGGCGATGCGATGCCAGCCGCGTCTTGTACGCAGGTGCTCGCGCAGCAGTTGGCCGGTGCTCGGGTCGAGGAGGCGGACGTGGATGTCGTCCCACTGCACGTCGACGCGGCGTCCGATCCAGCCGGGCGGCGCCGAGTAGTAGGCCGAGGAGACCTCGACGCAACCGTCCAGATGCACGGTGCGGCGGCCGTACTGGTAGTAGCGGAACGGCTCGATGGGCAGCGGTCCGAGCGCCGGACGCTCCTCGGCAAACATGGCGGCGACCTGGCGCTTGGTCGTGCCGTGGATGCGGGTGTCGGCCCAGCGCTGCTCCCAGCGGTCCAGGTACGTCTGGCCGTCGTCGAGGCGCTCGAATCGGAGGCCGCGCAGGGGCGTTCTCTTCGCGTGGCCGACGCTGGCTTCGACTTTGCCCTTCCGATCGGGATCGCGGACGCGGCACGGCAGAGCGACGACGCCGTAGTGGGCGAGCACGTCGCGGTAGAGCGGATTCAGCGTCGGGTCGTAGATGTCCGGGCTGAGGACGCCCTCCTTGAGGTTGTCGAGGACGACGACGCGTACGGTGCCGCCCAGCCGGCGGAACGCCCGCTCGTGCAGCTCGGCCCAGACCTGGGCGCTGGAGCGGTGAACCAGCAGCCGGACGGCCTTGCGCGAATAGCCCAGGGTGAGGACGAAGAGCCGTGTCCGCCGGTACTTGCCGGTGTCGGGGTCACGGACCATCGGTCCCTCGCCGTAGTCGACTTGTGCTTCTTCTCCCGGATCGGTGGTGATCACCGCCCGAGCCCCGACGGCGGGCTGCTGCCGAACGGCCGAGACGAAGCGCCGCACGCTCGTATAGCTCGCCGGGAAACCGTGGTCATCGACCAGGTCCTGCCAGATGGCCATGGCGTTGCGCCCGCGGCCGAGCGCGTCGACGATCAGCTCGCGGTAGGGCTCGCACGCGCTCGCCTGTGGTGCTCGACTGGGCCGTTGCGCGGGGACGGATGCGGCGGCGGTGCCCTTGCCGGCCTCGGAGGCTGGCGCAGAGTCGGTGGGCGCCTCCGGCGAAATGGCCGGATTTGCCGGTCGAGCGGGAGGGCGGCCACGGCCGCGCACCGTCAGACCGGCCGCCTTCAGGTAGTTGCTGGCGGTCTCGCGCCGGACCCCGGTGGCCTCTTCGATCCGCCGCAGCGACCAGCCGAGGCGTCCCAGCGCGAGGATCTGTTGTCGTTTCTCTTTGCTCAAGACGTTGCTCATGCCGGGGCAGGAACGTCGAGTTCCCGACCCGCGTCAACGTCTCGGGCCGCTATCGGAAATGGCCGGTTTTCAGCCGCCCACTAATGGCCGGATTTGGGCGCTCACCGAGGCCCTCAAAGAGCCGCCGCGTGTCCCGGTCCTTGAAGCCTCGGATCACGAGTATCCCTAACGATATACGTAAATGCTCAGGGGTGTCGCCGTTTTACATACTTCGCACGGCCGCCGGATCTGGCCGGGACCATCAGAAAGAGGTATGGGATGACCAAGCGGGTCCTTCGGTTGGAGGACGTCAAGGAGGCGACGGGGCTGTCGCGGTCGTCGACCTACGCGTTGCGGCAACGAGCGATCTTCCCGCGGTCGATCAAGACCGGGCCCAAGGCGACCGGCTGGTACGAAGATGAGGTACGGAACTACATCGAGACCCGTCCGTGCACGGGGGAGAACCGACCGGGGAGACGCTGACCGGCGGCGGCGTCTCCCCGCGCGGCCGGTCTCAGTTCGTCACGAACTCCGCCCAGCGGTCCATCAGGCCACGGCGCTTGTCGAACAGGTCCGACCGGGCGTACGAGCGCTCGACGGCGCTGCCCACCTGATGCGCCAGCGCCGCCTCGGCGACCGCATGCGGCACGCTGGTCTGCTCGCTCGCCCAGTCGCGAAACGACGAGCGGAAGCCGTGCACCGTGCAGCGGTCGCCGTACAGCCGCCTCACGACCTGCGCCAGCGTCGTCGCGTGCATCTGGCGACTGCCGCGCGACGGGGCCGGGAAGCACCAGCCGGCAGGACTGTGCGGGCTTCTGGCACGTTCCAGCGTGTCCATCGCCGCTGGCGACAACGGGCTACATCGGTTCTCCAGGAAGCCATCACGGAGCGTCATCATCTTCTGGCAGGGTCAGCAAGACTGCACCCTTAAGCCATTTAATCTGCATAGGTTTACCAGGATACCGGTTGAAGGCATCCCACGGTGTACCCCACAACGTCGGGAAGTGCTTTGCTACCCGCCGGCGCGTTGCTGCTCATGCAGCCCATGATACGTCGAGTCCCCACGGACGTCTGGAGCGCGACGGTGTTGACCGCACCGGGTACACGTCGCGGTCGCTGTCGATGACTGTCGGCTGACTGCTGGCGACAGACATGGGCGCGAAATGACCCAACATCTCGTCGTCCCCACCAGAGCCATAGCCGTGCGCGACCAAGTCAGCCTCGACGAAACCCGGAGCAGGGTCCTGCCAATCGCCAAAGGTCCGAACGGGGACGTGCTTCCCGGACATGCGGTCCAAGCCTCCCACACGACGATCAGACTCCTCGGTGGGCCCGCAACCTGATCGGGTTCCGGCTCCCGTTCATGTAGTCGGCGGATGCAACTCCCGGCTGATGCTCGCGTTGCGGACCCTGAGCTGTTGTAGACAGAGCCACAGCAGTCCGTATCAAAGTTCTGAAGCGCTCGAATGGCGTATACTTGTGTAGTTGCTCTTGAACTCTGGGAGGATGTATGAATAGGCCGGAATCAAAAGTACTGGTTGACGTAGCGGTGCAATCCTTGTCGGAGACAGGCTTGAAGCCCGAGAAGGTACGGGGTCGAGGACGGTCCAACATCTGGACAATCCAGGAGAACGGGACGCGCAAGTTCCTGTCGATCCGCACCACGCGAGACAGGTGGATCGCCTTCCAGCCGTTGCCGGGCCGCAAGTGGCAGACGCTCGACAATATGGACATCGTGATCGTCGCCGCAGTCGATGACCCCGATACCCCGGCGGAAATCCTGGTCTACCGATTCGACGCGGCGGAAGTGCGGAGGCGGTTTGACGAGTCCTACGACGCCAGGATCCGTAACGGGAACAAGGTGCCGTTCGGGTGCGGCATGTGGGTCTGCCTCGACAACACCGGTCGAAGTCACGCCGCCGAGAGCGTCGGCGAAGGGATCGCGACGGTGCATGAACCGATCCGCCGCTTCCCGCTCGAAGAACTGATGGCAGCCACCCTGTCCGCAGCGCCAAAGGGCGGAACGGCCGACCGTCAGGACACGATCGGCAAGATCAAGGATGACGCGCGCCGGCGCACCGCGGCGCTCTTGGGCGTGCACGTGGACCAGGTCAGGCTGGACTTCCGGATCGAGGATCGGTGAGCACGGCTTGTGCGGCTACCCGCCAGTCGCGTCCTCGCTCCGGCGTCGGCAGACCCGACGGAGCTACACCGTGAAGTGGTGCAGCCGCCTACGTAGATTCAGCACCGGTTCCAGAGGACCCTCAGTAACCTGGTCTCCAGGGACGCTGACGCCGCATCCCAGTCGCGCGCCCGCATGCCCAAAGCCCGGATGCGCGTCGGCGAATCCGCTCAGGCGGCGTCGCGGCGAAGGGCAGTATCAGCTCCACCACGACCTCTCGATCCCGGTTCCACCCGAGACTGAAAGTAGTGACGCCGTCAAGAAGTGCTGTCCATCTGAACGGACGTCGCCGCCTGCACCCGCGTCGCCTCGCCCACGTTCGCCGCGTTGGCCAGCAACAGGCGCGCGACGTACGCCGTCGCAGTGGACCTCTTCGCGGCGTGGCGCGAGCGGCGCGGCGTCACCGGTCCGCTCGGACGCCAGCGAGGCGCAGGTGGCCACCTACCTCGCCGAGCGGGCCGAAACGCGCAAGCTGGCGACGGTGTAGGCCTCGGCGGCGGCGATTCGCGGCCGCATCCCGCGCGAATGACGCGCTGGCGCGGCAGATCGACTGCGAGTTAGCCCGTCTCGTGGGAGGGTCGGTGTGCGGTCCCTCAGGTAGAATGCTGGCCGCAGCCCGGAGAGCCGCACCAGAATCGGCCCTGGTGCAGCCGGCCGGCTAGAGCAACTCGACGCATGAGGTGGCATGACGCTTGAGACGCGGAGTCCGAACCTATCTCCTGGCGCCGTAGTCCGAGGACCGCTGCTCCCCGAGCCCGTCGAGGTCATCACCGCGATTCCGATGGGCGAATCGGTCAAGCTCGTCGCGAAGGGTCTGAAGACCGGTAGGGTTCACGATCCGATCCTGAACGCGAAGCAGCTCGCACAGTTCACGGTATCAGCGACCACGGAGCCCTTCGACGGGGACGCCGTCCGCTTCCGCCTCGGAATCGAGGCTGAACGCTTGGCACTGGCCTACGAGTACGACCCGTACTTCTCGCTCTCGATCGCGCGCGTGGACCCGCTGCCCCACCAGCTCGAGGCGGTGTACGAGTACTTCCTCTCGCTCCCGCGCATCCGTTTCCTGCTCGCCGACGACCCGGGGGCCGGTAAGACGATCATGGCTGGGCTGCTCCTCAAGGAGCTCAAGATCCGCGGTCTCGTCCAGCGCACCCTGATCGTTGCGCCTGCGAATCTCACGTTCCAGTGGCAGCGGGAGATGAAGGACAAGTTCCGCGAGACCTTCGAGGTGATGCGCGGCGAGATCCTGCGGAGCCAGTACGGCCAGAACCCCTGGCAGGAGAAGAACCAGGTCGTGACCTCGGTGTCGTGGATCTCGCGCGTCGAGGACGCGAAAGAGAGCCTGCTCCGCAGCCGCTGGGATCTCGTCATCGTGGACGAGGCCCACAAGATGAGTGCCTACAGCCATGAGAAGAAGACGCTCGCCTTCCAGCTCGGCGAGGCGCTTTCCGAGCACACCGACCACTACCTGCTGATGACGGCGACGCCCCACAAGGGCGACCCGGAGAACTTCCGCCTGTTTCTCTCGCTCCTCGACCGCGACGTCTACGGCAACGTGAAGAGTCTTGAGGAGGCGATGCGGCGCCACGAGGCGCCCTTCTACCTTCGCCGGACCAAGGAGGCGCTCGTCACCTTCCCCGACGGGCAGGGGAACGTCCACCCGCTCTTCACCAACCGCGAGGTCCGTACGGCCACGTTCGACCTCGACGGCGAGGAGTTCGACTTCTACGACGCCCTTACGCGCTACGTCGAGGACCAGTCGATGAAGGCCGCCGCGAGCGACTCGCCACAGGCGCGCGCGCTCGGCTTCACCATGGCGATGCTGCAGCGGCGCTTCGCCTCCAGTGTTTACGCCGTGCGCCGCAGCCTCGAACGCATGCGCGGGAAGCGGGAGAAAATCCTCGAGGATCCCGCGAAGTACCGCCGCGAGCAGATCGAGCGCAGGCTGCCCGACGACTTCGACGACCTGACCGAAGCGGAACAGGACCAGATCCGCGATCAGCTCGAAGGCGTCGTCGTCTCGATCGACCCGGCGGTGCTCCGCGACGAGATCCAGCGCCTCGCGAAGCTCATCGAGCTGGCCGACGCCCTCGAGGCGCGGGAGGTGGAGTCGAAGCTCGCCAAGCTCCGCGAGGTGCTGAACGAGCAGAACATCTTCGGCGACCGGCGCATGAAGCTGCTTGTGTTCACCGAGCACAAGGACACGCTCGACTACCTCGTCGGGGACGGCAAGGACGGGCGCCCGCTCGGGAAGCTCCGTGAGTGGGGCCTCACGGTCACGCAGATCCATGGTGGCATGAAGGTCGGCGACAGGGATACGCCCGGTACCCGCATCCATGCCGAGCGCGAGTTCCGCGAAGAAGCCCAGGTCCTGGTGGCGACGGAGGCCGCGGGCGAGGGAATCAACCTCCAGTTCTGCTGGTTCATGATCAACTACGACATCCCGTGGAACCCGGTGCGGCTCGAGCAACGCATGGGCCGCATCCACCGCTACGGCCAGACCCACGACTGCCTGATCTTCAATTTCGTGGCGATGAATACACGCGAGGGGCGCGTGCTGCAGAAGCTCCTCTCACGCCTCCTGGAGATCAAGAACGAGCTCGGCACGGACAAGGTCTTCGATGTGGTCGGCGAGGTATTTCCCTCGAACCTCCTTGAGAAGCTCTTCCGCGATATGTACGCCCAACGGCTTTCCGCACCGACCATCGAGGAACGCATTGTCCGCGAGATCGAACCGGAGCGCTTCCGCGAGATCACGGACTCGACGCTCGAGGGCTTGGCCAAACGCGAGCTGAACCTGGGCGCCCTGATCGGCAAGTCGGCCGAGGCCAAGGAGCGCCGGCTCGTTCCCGAGGTCATCGAGGACTTCTTCGTCGCCGCCGGGCCGATCGCCGGCGTGCATCCGGCCGCGCAGCGAGGAAGCCCGCACCTCTATCGCATCGGCAAGGTGCCGAGCACCCTCGTCACCCTGGGCGAGAGGCTGGAACCGCGGTTTGGCAGGCTCGGCAAGACCTACCAGCGCATCACCTTCGACAAGGCCCGCCTAGACGATGACCCGACCCTCGAATGGGTGACGCCGGGCCATCCTCTCTTTGAGGTCGTGCGGGCCGATGTCCGCGACCGGGTGGCCGACGACCTGCAGCGGGGGGCGACCTTCTTCGACTTGCACTCGGCCGAGCCTTACCGGGTCGACGTCTTCGGCGCCTCCGTCAAGGACGGCCGCGGGATCACGTTGCACCGCCGGCTGTTCGTGATACGCGCCGACCCGGACGGCACGCTCTCCGTGCGCCAGCCCACACTGCTCCTCGACGTGATCCCCGCCCCCAAGGGCACGGCCGTGCCAGCGGCTCCCGGCCTGCCCGACCGCCATGCCGTCGAGTTGGTTCTCGTTGGCCGCGCCCTCGAGCCCTTCCTTGCAGAGGTCTCCGAGCAGCGCGCACGAGAAAACCAAGTCGTCCGCGAGCACATGGAGATCTCGCTCGGCGAGCTGCTCCACCGCCAGAATCTCCAGCTTGCCGACTTCGTCTCGAAGCAGCAGGCCGGCGACACCACCCCGGGGCTCGCCGGCCATATCGCCCAGGCCGAGCAGCATCTCGACGAGCTGAACCGGCGCCTCGAGACTCGCCGAGAGCAGCTCGAGATGGAACGTCACTGCACGATCGGCGACATCGCGCATCTCGGCCGTGTGTGGGTGCTGCCGCACCCCGACCGCTCCACCCCAGAGGTCGCGCCCATGGTGCGCGACGACCAGGTGGAGAAGATCGCCGTGCAGGAAGCCATACGACACGAGGAGGCTCGCGGCTGGGTGGTCGAGAGCGTCGAGTCCGAGAACCGGGGCTTCGATCTGATCTCCCGCAAGCCACACGCACACGGCCCGAAGACCTTCATCGAGGTTCGCTTCATTGAGGTCAAGGGCCGTGCCCGCGTGGGAGAGGTAGCCCTTTCCGACAACGAGTACAAGACCGCCAGGCGGCTCGGCGTCGACTACTGGCTCTACGTCGCCTACAACTGCGCGGAAACGCCCCAGCTTCACGTGATCCACGACCCCGCCCGGCTGGGCTGGAAGCCGGTCGTGCGGGTCGAGCACTACCACCTCCCGCCGGGCGACATCCTCCGAGGATCCCATGGCAAACGGTAGGCGAGCTGAGCTTCTCACGTCGATCGCGACAACGATCACCGATTACCGGCCGGGCGAGATCACTACGCCCGACGCCAACCACGTCGAGAGGTGGATTACCCAGTTCGACGCGGCCGTACAAGATCCGATGCTGGCTGAACTGGACCACGTCTTGAAGAAGACCTACGTGACGCGAGCCAACGTTGAGCAGTTCCTCGGTATTGTGCTGACGGCGAGGAAACTCGCTGGCGACGACCCGTGTGACTTTTGGAGGAAGGCCAACTTCCTGAGTATTCAGGGTGGCGGGGACAGCCAGCGCGAGATGTTGGCCCTGTTCAGGACCGTCCTGCGGAGCACCTGCGGACTGGACCTCGACGATTGCGGTTCGGACGACGGGCCGTACATCTACCTCGACGACGTCGTCTTCACCGGCAATCGGATCAAGAACGACTTGTCCGCCTGGATACGGGCCAGCGCCCCGGCCGCGGCAAAACTGCACGTAGTCGTCATCGGGCTGCACCTTGGAGGGAAGTGGTACGCCAACGGGAAGATTCAGGAGGTCGCCGCTGCTGCAGGCAAGGAGGTGGACATCGATTGGTGGCGCTGCCTCTCGATCGAAGATAGGAATCACTACGTCGCCAATTCGGACGTGTTGCGCCCGTCCGCCCTACCTGATGACGCGGCGGTACAGGTCTACGCGCAGGGGCTGCGGCACGCCCCCGTCTTGCGACGGGGCAATAGCGTCGGCAAGAACAAGTTCTTCTCGTCCGACGCCGGTCGGAATACCCTCGAGCAGGAGTTGCTCAAGGCCGGGTGTGCAATCCGCTGGACTTGTCCAAACCTCAACCAGTACCAGCGTCCGCTCGGGAACACTCTGCTGCAAACACTCGGCTTCGGTGCCTTGATCGTGACCTTCCGTAACTGCGCCAACAACTGTCCTCTGGCGTTCTGGGTGGATGCCCCGTGGTACCCCCTCTTTCCCCGGAAGACAAACTGATGGGCACCCCTGTGGAGACACGGAATTACGAGCGCCGGGACTCCGTCGTTTTCTGCAAGACCAACGAGGAATTCGGTGGCCTCTCCAATATGGCGCCCGGTTTCCCCCTGCGCGTCAACGGCATCGACATCCTCACGTCCGAGGCCCTTTACCAGGCGTGTCGCTTTCCTCACGTACCTGACGTCCAGCACTTGATCCTTATTCAGAAAAGTCCCATGACCGCGAAGATGAAGAGCAAGCGGTACCGCTTGCGGACGCGGGAGGACTGGGACGTGGTCCGCGTTCGCATCATGCGTTGGTGTCTCCGCGTCAAGCTTGCGTGGAACTGGGCGGCGTTTGGCGACCTGCTCTTGGCCACGGGTCGCTGCCCGATTGTCGAGCAATCGCGGAAGGACGATTTTTGGGGCGCGAAGGTCCGCGGTAGCAGTGCCTTGGTCGGCGCAAATGTACTGGGACGCTTGCTCATGGAATTGCGCCAGGAACTTCGTCATGGACCCCCGGCCCCTTTCCGCCGCGTCGAGCCTCCCGCTGTCGGCGAGTTTCTGCTTTACGACAGACCAATTGGTGTTGTTTCGGCTGTTTCGGCTACAACTCCGGAGACACCTTCCACTGTCCTGGCTCCAAAACCGGCCTTAAGCGATCCTCCGCACTACGGACGCGGCCACGCGAGAATAGCCTCGTCACCAGCGTCGACGGGCACTACCGGCCCCTCTTCTCTTGACGTCCCCCTTCGAACGAACCACGCAGCCAGGGAGCTGTTCATGCCATACCCGCGCCGTTTAATTGAAGTGGATTTACCGATTCGGGAACTCTCACGCCTACGGGGTCGTGGAGTACAGTCTCACTTCGTCGACTCAAGGCAGCCTGCTCTTTGGTGGTCACGTAAGCCGCAAAACCAGGCTCGAGGAATATGGCTAGCGCTGCTCGCGCCGGATCCCGCCGATGAGACGCTTCCGGCTACCCTTAGGACGCGACTTAGGACCCTGCTCTGCGACCACGGACTCGCCAACGCGGCGAGTGACGCGGAACAGCTTCGGACCGCACTCCGAAAGGCCTGTATTCTCACCGCAGATCCAGCATCGCTATCGTCCGGAAAGGGAGCAACTCTTCTTAGTGGTATTGCGGCGCTTCACGACAAACCACTCGTAGGTTGCGACCCATTTGCCGGCAGTGGGTCGATTCCCTTGGAAGGTGCGCGCGCCACCTTGGAGATGATTGCCTCCGAGTACAACCCTCTCGCCGTGGCAATCCTCCGCGCCGGTCTTGAACTTGGTGTCCAACTATCGCCTCAAGACCGGGACGCCGTCATTGAGAAATTGGGTGCGGTAGTTCGTGGCGCTACGTCTAGGGTTTCTCGGTTCCATCCTGCTCACCCTGAGCTTGGCCCTCCACTCGGCTACGTTTGTTTCCGCCGACTGCGTTGCGAAGGTCCGGGGTGTGGTAGAACTGTACCGGCCACATCGAAATTCCTATTGGTCCAGCGGCCCCCAACAGCAATCGTCCTCACCGACCACGGTGCACCGGCCGAATCCGTTTCTCTCGGTATCAGTCAGCACGTGCCGGAGGACCATCCAGTGTACACGATGAAGCAGGGCGCGCTCTTGTGCCCTGTGTGTGGATTCGTGACCTCGCGTGCACGTGTTTGTGCGCAACTACGCCGCGAGAAGCTGAATCCGATACCGGTCTGCGCCGTGTACGACGATACTGGGTCAATGGTATTTGAAGACTTGACCGAGGAGCAGCGACAGGCAGAAGAACTGGCGTCCAAAGAGAACGCCCCTTGGATTCCGAACGACGCCTGGCCTCCGACGGAGCCTAGACGGTTCTCACCACCGCTTTACGGATACGAGCGATTCGTAGACTGCCACACGCATCGCCAGGCTCACTTTCTCGGGAGTCTCATCGCTGGTTTCCAGGGGTTGGGTCGCGGATCCATAGCTGCTGGTAGCGCACTCGGAGTGCTTGCGACGCTTCTGATTTCTCGAGCCGTCGAGGGTAACACGTCATTTTGTCGCTGGCGGAACGACCGCGGCGGGAGCTTTGAGCGCACTTTTGCCGGGAAGTCGGTCGGCATGATCTGGGACTTCTTTGAATTGAACCCCGTTCATTCCGATGCGTCACTTGAGGCTACAGTCGACGCGCTTGCGGAGACTCTGGCCGCTCGGGATGTCATCCGAGGTTCGTCAACTGTCATTCATGCCGCGGCGCAGGAGCTTCCGCTTCCGGACGATAGTGTCGATGTGTTGTATACCGATCCGCCGTATTACGACGCGATTCCGTACTCGCACTTGAGCGACTGGATGCTCGTTTGGGCGAAGGGAGCCGTGAGCGGTCTGCCGCTCGAGAGCGGGCTGTCCCCAAAGTCTAGGGAGGTCGTGGTCGATCGGCCTCACTCTAGGAGTCCGTCGACGCACGACGCTTCGTACTATCACGCAGAAATGAGAAGGGCTTTTGAGCAATGCCGCGCTGTTCTGAAGCCGGACGGCGTGGGCGTGGTCGTGTTTGCACACAAGTCGACTAGTGCGTGGGAGCACCTCCTGGAAGCACTCGTAGAGGCTGGATTCGTCTTGACGGCGTCATGGCCCATAGAGACTGAGCGAGGTGGACGGCTTCAGGCTCAGGGCACGGCGAGTCTTCAGTCGTCCGTACATCTTGTGGTGCGGCCCAGAGAGAGGCCGGACGGTGCAATGCAAACGGACTTTGTTGGCGATTGGCGGGTGGTGTTGCGGGCGCTTCCAACTCGCATTCACGATTGGATGCCACGTCTTGCGAAGGAAGGAATTGTCGGAGCGGACGCAATCTTCGCGTGTCTTGGTCCGGCGTTGGAGATCTTTTCTCGCTACTCCAGAGTGGAGAGGGCTTCGGGTGAGCCCGTGGAGTTGCGGGAGTACCTTGAGCACGTGTGGGCGACCGTCGCTCGCGAGGCGATCTCAATGATCTTTGAGGAAGCCGACGCGAGGGGGCTCGAAGAGGACGCACGCTTGACGGCCATGTGGCTGTGGACGCTTTCGACGAGCGCGAACGGTGGAAGGGGCCGGGCCAACGCGGACGACGAGAACTCGGGGTACCCTTTTGGTGGGGACGAAGAGGACGTGGTCACAGCCAAGAAGAGGCGGAGCGCGTCGTTTACCTTGGAGTTCGACGCGGCGCGAAAGATTGCGCAGGGCCTCGGGGCTCACCTCGAGAACCTAGACCGAGTGGTGGAGGTCACGGGCGACCGAGCCCGTCTCCTGTCTGTGGCGGAGCGGACCAGACACCTGTTCGGCAAGGACCAGGCCCAGCCTGTGCCGGCGGGTCGTGGAAGGAAGCTGAAGCAACTCGCCCTTTTCGAGGAGCTGGAGGCAGCCGAGAAGGATGGCGGATGGGGCGACGTCGGGCTCCCCCCGGCCGGCGTGACCACCCTCGACCGTGTGCACCAGGCCATGGTGCTGTTTGGTGCGGGTCGGAGTGAGGCAGTCAAGCGCTTTCTGGTCGAGGAGGGCGTCGGCCGGGACACACGCTTTTGGAAGCTCGCGCAGTCACTTTCGGCGCTCTATCCTGGTCGCGCTGACGAAAAGCGCTGGGTTGACGGCGTGCTGGCGCGCAAGAAGGGGTTGGGACTTTGAGGTCCGTGGACGCGCGAGACTGGGCGCGGTCGCTGTACAAGGTGCTCGACGGCGATCGCGGGGCTGCGGACGAATTGCGGCAAGCTGCGGTTGCGAGGAACCTCACCCGATGGACGCGAGCCCTTACGGGTCTGGTGGTCCATTCACTTCGTGGCGTCGGGCTGGAAGTGGCAGCCAAGGGCTATCGGTGCGGGGTGCAGCCCGTGGCGCGAGAGGAGTATCTCGCCCTCGACGTGACCGCATTCTCGGATGCGGGAAGGACTTGGCGTTTCCCGGTAGCCGTCTGCGAGCTCGAGAACTCGGCCCGCGACCAAGTCGTCGCGTACGCACTCTGGAAGGTGCTCTGCATCCGACACGCGCTTCGCGTGCTCTTCTGCTATCGGAGCGCCCGCGCCGATGCGCGGAGCCTTGTCGAGTCGCTCGCGGATGGAGTGGTGGGGGCGATGCCACTTCAGGATCGGGAACGACTGAGCGGCGACACGCTCGTGTTCGTCGGATCACGCAGCGAATCGGACACGTTCCCGTACGGCTTCTTTCAGGCCTGGCGCTTGAATCGAAACCTCGGGCGATTCGAGACCTTCAGGTGGCGGGAATAGTCGAAGAGGAATCACGCGATGGCACTGAAACCCTGGTACAAGGTCGTAACACCACGCGAGGACCTACGCGAGGGGCGGCCGCTGGACGCCTCGGAATTTGCGGTCCACCTGGACCAAGTGCGCGATGGGCTGGCGCCAGCGGTCTATCAGCAGCCGGCCGATTTCTTCGAGCGCACCTACCTTACCAAGAACCTCGCCGGCCTCGCTGCGGAGGTCATCCGCCGGCTGTCTGGGATCAAGGTGGAGACCTCCGCGGTCTTCAACATGACCACCCAGTTTGGGGGTGGAAAGACGCACGCACTGACGCTTCTGTATCACCTCGCGCGGGGCGGTCCCGAGGCCAGCAGTTGGAAGGGCGTGCGGACGCTTCTCGACACGGCCGGGGTAACTGAGATCCCCCGAACCGCAACGGCCGTATTCGTCGGCACGGAGTTCGACTCCATCGTGGGCCGAGGCGGCGCGGACGGCACGCCCGTCCGCAAGACTCCCTGGGGCGAGATCGCCTGGCAACTCGGCGGGGCACAGGGACTCCACGTCGTGTCCGAGCACGACGCGTCGCTCACCGCACCCGGCGGAGACGTTGTCGCGCGGATTCTGCCCGCCGGCCGGCCCGTGCTGATGCTGCTTGACGAGTTGATGAACTACGTGAGCCGCAGCCGCAGGAGCGGCCTCGGAGGCCAGTTGTACAACTTCCTCCACAACCTGTCCGAGGTCGCCCGCTCGCGCGACAACGTGGTGCTCGCGGTTTCGATCCCGGCGTCCGAGCTGGAAATGACCGCCGAGGACCAGTCCGACTACGAGCGGCTCAAGAAGCTCCTTGACCGCCTGGGTAAGGCTGTGATCATGTCGGTCGAGGCGGAGACCTCGGAGATCATCCGGCGGCGGCTTTTCGAGTGGCACGGCCTGCCGAAGGACGGTTCGAGAACCGTCGGCGAGTACGCCGAGTGGATGGCTGTACACCGGCACCAGCTTCCGAGCTGGTTTCCGGTAGACAATGCCCACGGGACCCTGACGGCCAGCTATCCCTTCCACCCGTCGCTTCTCTCGGTCTTCGAGCGTAAGTGGCAGGTGCTACCACGTTTCCAGCAAACCCGTGGCATCCTGCGGCTCCTGGCCCTTTGGGTCTCCCACGCTTACGTTGCAGGCTTCAAGGGCGCCCACAAAGACCCGCTGATTACGCTGGGCACGGTACCCCTCGACAATCCGACTTTCCGCGCCGCGGTATTCGAACAACTCGGGGAATCGCGCCTCGAAGCGGCGGTGACCACCGATATCGCGGGCAAGGACTACGCCCACGCGCTGCGCCTCGACAAGGAAGCGACGGCCCAGGTCGAGAAGGCGCGCCTCCACCGTAAGGTAGCGACGGCGATCTTCTTCGAGTCGAACGGCGGCCAACAGCGGGGCGAGGCGACGCTACCCGAGGTTCGACTCGCGGTGGCCGAGCCCGACCTCGACATCGGGAACGTAGAGCAGAGCCTCGAGGCGCTGGCGGACACCTGTTACTTTCTTTCGGCCGCGAAGAACCGGTACCGGTTCAGCTTTCAGCCGAATCTCAACAAGCTCCTCGCCGACCGCCGTGCGAGCGTCCCGGCGAACGCGACGCGCGACCGAGTGCGGGCCGAGATCCAAAGGGTCTTCTCGACAGGAAAGGGCGTCGAGCGCATCTACTTCCCCGAGCGGGCGAACCAGGTGCCCGACCGCGCGGCGCTGACGCTCGTCGTGCTTGCGCCCGGGAACGAAGCCGGGGATCCGGCCACTGTACGCTCGATGGAGGCGATGACGCGCGACCACGGCTCGTCGTCGAGAACCTACAAGAGCGCGCTCCTCTGGTGCGTGGCAGAGGCCAGTACGTCGCTTTCCGACGAGGCGCGCAAGGTGCTCGCCTGGGAGGACATCGACGCCGATTCGGAGACCCTTCAGATCGATGAGTCGCAGCGCCGGCAACTCCACGAGAACTTGAAGCGCGCCAAGCGAGACCTCCATGAGGCCGTCTGGCGCACCTACAAGAACGTCTTCGTCCTTGACGAGACCAACGCGCTCCGCAGGATCGACCTCGGCTTAGTGCACTCCAGCGCCGCCCAGTCGCTTCTAGGTCTGGTGCTTGATCGTCTCCAGCAGGAAGACATCGTCGTCGAGGGCGTGAGCCCCAACTTCCTGATCCGGAATTGGCCTCCAGCACTCCCAGAATGGAGCACGAAGGCCGTCCGCGACGCCTTCTTCGCTTCTCCGAAGTTCCCGCGCTTGCGGAACCCCGACGCGGTAAAGGAGATGGTCTCGCACGGCGTGGAGGCGGGAATGATGGCCTACGTCGCCAAGGAGACGACCGGGAAGTATGAGCCTTTCGTGTTTCGGCAAGCGCTCCTGCAAGGGGACCTGGAAGTCGCCGACGATGTCTTCTTGATTAGCAAAGACACTGCCGAAGCGTACTTGGCGGGCCGTGGCCCCGGCGGCGCACTGCCTCCTTCTCCCGGCGCTGCAACGCCCGAGCCTGGCGGAGCCGATGTTCCCGGCGACCCCGCCACAAGCCCCACGCCACCTCCGACGCCTACGGATCTCGTGCACAGTCTCCGCTGGGTCGGTGAGATCGCTCCTCAGAAGTGGATGAATTTCTACACGAAGGTCCTGGCCCGCTTCGCCGTCGCCGACGGGCTCAAGCTCTCGCTCACCGTCGATGTTGAGCCCAAAGGCGGTGTTTCGAAGGCCAAGATTACCGAGATGAAGGTCGCACTAAGGGAACTCGGTATGTCCGAGGAAATCCACATCGAAAACTCATAATGACGCTCCCAGCCAGTCGTGTAAGAATGCGACCTTGACAATCAAATCGCAAATAGCGGACGGGTGCGGCTCTTTTTCGTCGGCGGGTCCAGAACGTCCAGGAGGGGCTGCGAGCGGCATGGCAAGAGCTACTTGACGCGGCGAAGGCGGGGTGAGGAGGGCGATGGGTGCGGCTCGCTGATCGGCGGTGCTATCGCGTCAGCGTAGCGCTGGAGTGGTTGTGCTCGTACTCGCGCGTTCGTGCAAGTCCCAGTATGCATCGAAGTCGCCGCTGGCTCGCAACGCCCTCAGCTCCAGGATCACCTCGACTCCAAACCAGCGCCAGCGTGCGCCGGTAGACTTCATTCGGTCTCGGACCACGTACCGGCACGTCCCTTCGATGACGCCGGTGGAGTGATGGAACACAGGCGGCGTCTTCCAGACGTGCTCGGCTGCGTGGATGATGTCGATTACCACACCGTGGCGTCGACGCCGTACACGGCGGCGCGCGCGAGGTCGAGCTACGTCTGGGCGCCGGCGCTGCGGATTCCGGCGCAAACCGATCACCGATTCCGGCGTAAACCGATCACCGATTCCGATCCAAACCGATCACTGATTCCGGCCGAAACTGATCACCGGTTCCGGTCGAAACCGATCACCTTCGGTCGGGGCTGAGCGACGCGGGACAACCCCGCCAGCGTGGGATCCTCCGTGCTTTTGCAGGAGGGACAGAGCTGGCGAACAGGAGGTTGTCCATGCGGAAGATTCGAGAGGTGCTGCGGCTGTACTTCGCCGCGGCGTTGAGCATCCGGGCGATTGCCCGCAGCTTGGGGACATCGCCGTCGACGGTGGGCGAGTACCTGCGCCGCGCCAAGGTGGCGGGGGTGAGTTGGCCGGTACCCGAGGCGATCGACGACGCCGGGCTGGAGCGCCGGCTGTTTCCGGCGCTCCCGTCGAGCCACACCTCGCGTCCGTTGCCGGACTGGAGCGAGGTACGCCGGGAGCTGCGGGGCAAGAACGTAACGCTGGCCTTGCTCTGGGAGGAGTACAAGGCGATCCATCCGGAGGGGTTGCAGTACAGCCGGCTATGCGGAGCTCCGCATAGCCGGCTCTATGCCGAGTTCGGGACTATGCGGAGTCGGTGCGGCGGACCGCGTGGACGCGGGTGATTGCGTGGAGCGGTACTCCGCATAGTCAGAGGGCTTCCAGGAAATCGAGGAGCCGGTCGCTGGCCGTGAAGCGGAGCGGTTGAGGTGCCGGATCCTCGACGCACCGGAGGGCAGCCTCCTTCATGCCGAGGTCGGCTTCGACGTACTGGTGGGTGGTGGCTGTGTCCTCGTGGCCGAGCCAGAGGGCGATGACGGTGATGTCGACTCCGGACTGGAGCAGATGCATCGCGGTCGTGTGTCGCAGCGTGTGGGGTGAGATCCGCCGCGTCGCGAGCGATGGGTGACGCTCCGAGGCCTTTCGGCAGGCGACGCGCAGTTGGTGTTCGACCCCGGAGCGCGACAAGGGCTTGCCCGCGCGATTGGGAAATACGGGAGCGTCGGAGTTTCCAGCGATTCGGGGGAGCCACCTCCGCAGTTGCGCTGCGGTGCTCTTCCAGAGCGGGACGACACGCTCCTTGCGTCCCTTGCCGTGCAGAAGCAGCGAGGACGCCCGGTCGAGAAGCACGTCGCCGACGTGCAGCCGGGTGATCTCGGAGACGCGGGCACCGGTGTTGTAGAGCACGGCGAAGAGGACGGCGTCGCGCTGTCCGCTCCAGGTGGACCGGTCGGGCGCGTCGATGATCGCGGTGATCTCGTCGCGGGACAGGAAGCCGAGGACAGGCCGGTCGAAGCGCTTGCCGGGAATCGCGAGGACGCGTTGCACGACGGGCAGCAGGGATGGCTCGCGCAGCGAGGCGTAGTGCATGAAGGACCGGATGGCGGTGAGCCGGAGGTTGCGGGTGCGTGCAGAGTTGCCTCGTTCGGTCTCGAGATGGTCAAGGAAGCCGAGGACCATGGGCGCATCGAGATCCGAGAGGGTCAGTGCCGATGGCATGCGTCCGGTGCGCCCTGCGGCGTACCCGAGGAACAACGTGAAGGTGTCGCGGTAGCTGGCGATCGTGTGAGCACTGGCGCCCCGTTGTGCGACGAGACGCCGGTGGAAGAAGTCTTGCAAGAGTGCGGGAAACGCACGCTCGACGGACGTCATGACGGGCGCTCCGACGCTCGTCGGGCGAAGCGTTCGAAACGCTGCCCGGTGATGGCGAGCAACTCAGGGACAGCGGTGCAGTACCAATAGGTATCAGTGACCCTGGCGTGGCCGAGGTAAGTCGCGAGGGCCAGGATCTGATGGTCGATGTCCACGCCCTCTTGATACCAGCGCAGCAGCCGCCGTGTGACGAAGGTGTGGCGCATGTCGTGGATGCGCGGTGGGCGCGCGCGCCCGTGCCCGGTCCAGCCCAGACGGTGCTTCATCCGGCCGAATGTCGCCTGCACGGCGTGGCGCGTGAGTCGTGGCGAACGCTCGGTGCGGAAGAAGTACTCCGACCGGGGTGCAGCGCGACACGCGTCGCGTTGATCTGCGTAGCGGGCCAGTTCCTGGGTCGTGGTCGGATGGAGCGGAATGAGCCGGGACTTGCGGAATTTGGTCTCGCGGATGGTGATGATGCCATTGACGAGGTCGATATCGTCGGTCGTCAGGCGGCAGGACTCGGAAAGCCGCAGACCGGTGGAGACCAGCAGGGCAAAGAACACGACATAGGTGACGGAGCGCAGCCCGTGCCGGGGCCGCAAGCAGCTTGCCTGTTGCAGGAGCGCAGTCATCTCCGCCTCGGTGTAGATGTGGGGCGGTGGGCGGCGCGGGATACGTCCCAGGAGCCCGACCGGTGGAACTTCGGTGGCCGGGTCGAAGAGCGCGCAGTACCGGGCGAACTGCCGCACGACCACCAGTCGACGTGCGGCCTGCGCCGGATTGCTGGAGCGTGAGGTTCGTGCCCACTGGACCGCGAGCTCGATAGTCATGGGTCCGCTGTGTCCGAGCCGTTCTGCATAGCTGGCGAAGTTCCGTAGCAGCCATTCCGGCACTTCCAGCTCGAAGCCCAGTCCTCGGCGCGCGGTGAGGTACTCGTCGACCAGATGGTGGAAGCTCGGCGGCGTCATCGGAGCACCTCCGGCCAGGGAAGCGCGACCTCACGCAACCTCGGTAGATCGAGCTTGGCGTAGATCGTCGTGGTGTCGAGGCTGCGATGGCCGAGCACATCAGCGACCTTTTTGAGGCTGGCTCCCTCTCGCACCATGCGGCTGGCCACCGTGTGCCGGAAGACGTAGGCGCCGGCGAGCGGCGCATCGACTGCCGCCCGGCGAACCGCGCGTGCCACGACACGCGAGACGGCGGCGCTTGAGAGCGGCTTGCCGCGACGCTCTTCCTGGTGCACGACGAACACCCGGCGTTCGTCAGTCGCCGGGCGCTCCCCGCTCAGATAGCCGACCAGCGCCTGCCCCACCACGCGGGGTAGCGGCAGCACGGCGCCTCGACGGTTCTTTCGGGCGCGTATCTGCAGGGTGCCGCCGCGCCAGTCGATGTCGTCCAGACACAGGCTGGCCACCTCGCCGGGCCGCAGTCCCAGGGTCGCCAGGCACTGCACGATTGCCTGGTCGCGATGCCCGCACGGGTTGGAGGCGTCGAACGACGCGAGCACTTGCTCAACCTGCTGATCGGTCAGCGAACGAGGAAGCGTGGCAAGCCGCCAGCGCGCAACGACCGGGAGGGCAGCCTCGAGCCCGTCGTTGCAGAATCCCTTGAAGCGCAGGAATCGGAAGAACGACCGCAACGACGACCGCACAGACTGCATCGACCGAGGAGAGAACCGGCCGCACAGCGAGGTCAAGAACCCCACCACGTCGGCGGGGGCGAAGCTGGTGGGATCGATCGGGTCCGTCCCAAGGGCACCCCGGACGAACATCCGAACGAGTCGGGCGCGGATGTGCAACGTCCGAGGCCGCAAACCGCGCGTGCGTCGTTCGTGCTGGGTGTACTCCTCGACCAGACGGTCGAGAGTCCACGAGTTGTGAACGGTCATGGAAGCTCCTTTCCGGCCAACCAGGCCGCAGAGAGCATCCCAACTATGCGGAGTCTTGGGAACCGATCAACTGGCGTAACCCCTTGCCCAAAAACTACTTGAGAATGACCCGCCGTACCGACTCCGCATAGTCCCGAACTCGGCATAGAGCCGGTTCTGCGAGCAGTACCGGGAATGGGCCGGAAAGCTCGACCTGGTGATGCGCCAGGAGCACCGCGCCGGCGAGAAACTGTTCATCGACTACGCCGGGCAGACGGTGCCGGTGGTCGACCCCGAGACCGGCGAGGTGCGCCAGGCGCAGATCTTCGTGGCCGTACTGGGGGCGTCGAG
Source organism: Vicinamibacterales bacterium (assembly GCA_965204175.1). Classification (GTDB taxonomy): domain Bacteria; phylum Acidobacteriota; class Vicinamibacteria; order Vicinamibacterales; family UBA8438; genus WTFV01. The sequence continues at coordinate 5,343,360 of OZ241978.1, read as the reverse complement.
CTACACCTTTGCCGAGGCGACCTGGACGCAGACCCTGCCCGACTGGACGGCCTCGCACGTACGCGCCTTCGCGTTCTACGGCGGGTGTCCCGAGCTGGTGATCCCGGACAATCTACGCTCGGGAGTCAGCGGCGCCCATCGCTACGAGCCCGACCTGAATCCGACCTATCACGACCTCGCCCGCCACTACGGCGTGGCGGTCCTGCCCGCGCGGGTCCGGCGCCCAAGGGACAAGGCGAAGGCCGAGGTCGCCGTTCAAGTGGTCGAGCGCTGGATACTGGCCGCCCTGCGCCATCGCACGTTCTTCTCGCTGGCCGAGCTCAACGCCGCGACCGCCAAGCTGCTCGACCGCCTCAACACGCGCCCGTTCCGCAAGCTCCCGGGGTCTCGGCGCTCGCAGTTCGAGCAGATCGACCGGCCGGCCCTGCGCGCGCTGCCCTCCAGCCCGTACGTCTTCGCCGAGTGGAAGAGTGTGCGCGCGCACATCGACTACCACGTGGAAATCGACCGCCACTACTACTCGGTTCCCCACGCGCTGGTCGGGCGCCAGCTCGACGTCCGACTGACCGCCCGCACCGTCGAGTGCTTCCATCGCGGCCAGCGCGTCGCCAGCCACGTCCGCTCCTCGCACAAGGGGCGTCACACCACCGCGACCGAGCACATGCCCGAGAAGCACCGCCAGATGGGCGGCTGGACGCCGGACCGCTTCATCCGCTGGGCCAACAAGATCGGACCGCAGACTGCCGCCCTGATCACCGCCGTCCTCGATTCGCGGCGTCACCCGCAGCAGGCCTACCGCTCCTGCCTCGGCCTCCTGCGTCTGGCCAAGTGCCACGGCGACGCCCGCCTGGAAGCGGCCGCCACACGGGCGCTGGCCATCGGCAGCTACAGCTACCGCAGCGTCGAATCGATCCTCAAGCACCGACTCGACGAGACGTCCGCCGAGCAACTCGAACGCGCCGATCCGGTCGAGCACGACAACATCCGCGGTCCCCTCTACTACCAGTGACTGCTGAAAGGAACGCCCAGATGCTGACGCATCCGACCGTCGAGAAGCTCCAACAGCTACGATGCGCCGGGATGGCCAAGGCCTTCACCGAGCAGCTCGATTCCCCCGAGGTCGACGCCCTCTCGTTCGAGGAACGGCTCGGGCTGCTCGTCGACCGCGAGCTCACCGAGCGTCACTCCCGCCAACTCACCAACCGGCTGCGGCGCGCCAGGCTGAAGCACGACGCCTGCATCGAGGACATCGACTTCCGGCACCGCCGCGGGCTCGACAAGCAGCTCGTCCTCTCGCTCGCCGACGGCCGCTGGGTCCGCGAGCATCTCAACGTCCTGATCTGCGGCCCGACCGGCGTAGGAAAAAGCTGGATAGGATGCGCTCTCGCGCACAGCGCCTGCCGCAACGGGCACAGCGCGTTGTACTTGCGTGTGTCCCGACTGCTGAGCTCGCTGGCCATTGCCCGCGCCGACGGGCGCTACCCGAAGCTGCTCGAATCGCTCGCCAAGACCGAGGTGCTGGTGATGGACGACTGGGGGCTGGCCCCCTTCACCGCCGAGAACCGCCACGACTTGCTCGAGGTCCTCGAGGACCGTCACGGTGTCCGCTCGACGGTCGTGACCAGTCAGCTTCCCGTCGACAAGTGGCATGATGTCGTTGGCGACCCGACGCTCGCCGACGCGATCCTCGACCGACTCGTGCACAATGCCTACAAGCTGGATCTGAAAGGAGAGTCCATGCGAATGCGAAGCCGACCGTCGACCCGAAGGGGGAACCGGGACTCATGATTTCGTCCCGCGTCGCTTCGCTCCGACAGGTGATCCGTTTGCGTCGGAACGGGTGATCGATTTGCGCCGGAACAGGTGATCGGTTTGCTACCGGAACGGGTGATCGATTTCACCGGAATGCGCAGGTGGCGGGCCGTTCATCAGGGAAGGGCGATGATGACGACCGCATGGAGCCGCAGAGGAGCGTCGTATTGGTCCAGGCTGACGGGCGTTACGTGGGTCGCCGGCGTGACCGCCCTCGGAAGCGTTCTGCCCGCGACCGCCCAGACGGAATCGATCTGGGACCCCAACGCCGATCTCCGCGTGACCGTGTACTACGCGAGCACCGAGAGAACCACGCTCGCGGATTTCCTGGTCGGTGACGCGGTCGGGGTCACCTTCGCCCTGGGTGACTGCGACTCCGATTGGGAGGATTACTTCGATGCAGTGATGCTCGGCGCCACCGGCACCGCTGACGCCCGGAAGTTGGTGGTGACTGCCAACTCCAGGGGACACGTGCACTCCACCGGAGAGAACACCGCCTGCACGGTGACGGCTACGCGGGACGGAAGGAGCGAAGACCGGACGTTCGAGCTAAGGATCCCGTCCCCGCGTACACCGACTTCGATGCACCGGCTCGCCGTCCAAGGAGTGAGTTCGGAGACCGTCACGGTTCGAGTCACCCGCGGAACCTACCCGTACGTGCGGCTGTACATCCGGGACGGAACCAGCGGCGAGGTCACCTTCTACGTGGTGCAGGACGTCGGACCCGACACCGACCTGATCTTCACCGAGCTGACGCCGGACACGAGCTACGAGATGGAAGCGGCACAGATGCGCCTTCCGGGGTTTCATCTCTGGGGCGGCGAGGATGACCAACTGGCCGGGGAGCTGGTCGAGGCCGCTATCCCGAACAGCGTCTGGAGAAGCAAGTTGGGGGGTGGCGGCGTAGGCAAACCCACGCCGGCGGTCTCGGCTCGAACGCTCGAGGAGACTCCCCGACCCCGACCCCGACCCCGACCCCGACCCCGACCCGGACCCGGAGCCGGTTCCGGCATTGCCGCCCGCGGCACGGTTGATCCTCGCAGTGCTCCTTGGAATCATCGGCAAGAACTTCTTTGCTGAACCGCGGCGTCGGGGCCGCTCCTGATAGCGGCAGCCTCGTCGGGTTCGAAGAGTGCCTCAAGGGCAAGAAATTCTTGCTCGGCCACGGTGTCGTCAGGTCGGACTACCGCTTTGACGAGACAAGGCCTGAGTACAAGCACGTTCGGGACGTCGAGTGGTTGTCAAGCTCGGGCCCGCGTGAGATCAGAGGCAAAGGGCTTGCCCTCAAGACGTTGACAGAAATCACGGACCCCGACCGCATCGCCCGACTTCAAGCGCGCGCTCCGCATCGAGGATTCGCCCTCCGAGGCATGGTCCGCGTTGCTGTACCGGATCAAGCGCTGCCGGGCAGCTCCGAACTTCGAGGCGGACGAGGTCACGTACAAAGTGGACGTGGCCGCCAAGGTCAACGCGGCGCGCGAGCGCTTGCGGTCAGGAGGAGTGGCAGCGGGGTCTAGGTCTAACCAGGTAAACCTGAAAGCTGGGCTGGAATCGACCGACGGGAGCTGAGTGTCGGTCCGGTCGTGCTGGTTCGCATCGGGCGAGGGCGTGATCAGATCCGGCCCTCCTGCGGTAAGTTGGTTGTTCAGTGACAAACGCCAACACGCGGACAGGACCGGATCATGGACCGATTGTTGCAGCTTCTCGGGCGGTTCGTCCAGTTCAGCTACGCCTGCTGGGACCGCATCGTCCTGCGCGGCTACTACCCGCGCTTGCAGCGCCCGGCGAACATCGTCCACCTCTTCCGTGACGTCGGGGGCGAAGCCCGGATCACGCCGGCCGTGTTGGCACGGCTGACGGCGAGCTATCGCACGTGGCTGGAGAGCTATGCCGAACAGCAGGCGATTCCCCTCCTGACGGCGCCGAAGGGCGCCCGCAAGGAGGAATTCGTCGCGCCCTACTACCGTGCGTTCAAGGGCGAGAAGGGCGTGGTCGTCATCCTCAAGAGCATGGAGCAGAGCTCGACCTTCATCTCCTACGAACCCCGCCACGCCCCGCCGAGCGGTGACGACTACCGGATCATCACGCGTGCCAACAAGCGCTTCCTCCACTACTACCTTCTACATCCTGGATCCGGTCATCGGGCCGATGAGCCTGTGTGTCGCATCGTATCTGCCCTTCACCGTGAGCTGCTTCATGAACGGACACTCCTACGTCGCGCAGGAACTGCGTCGCGCCGGCGTCCGGTTTCAGAAGGACGACAACGCGATCGTCCGCTGCGCCGACCCCGACCGGTTGACTGCCGTTGCCGAGCGCCTCGACGAGCACATCCTGCGGCAGCGCGCCGACTACTGGGCCTCGCGTCTGACCCCCCGGTTCAGTCCCCGCGAGCGCGCCGCGTGCGGGCTCGACTACCAGTGGTCGGTGGCCCAGATCGAATTCGCCCGCGACGTGATCTTTCATCGCCGGGCGGCTGCACGACCTGTTCCAGCGCGCGGTCGAGATCGGCGTGGCGCTGGGCGGAGCCACCCAGACGCGGCACCTCTTCGGGCGCCGCATCAACTGTCGCTACCAGGGCAAGCTCGAGACTATCCTGGAGCGCCGTGATGAAGGCTTCCCGGTGCTGCGGGCCTACTACAAGAGCTCCTACGTCAAGCAGTACGAGAAGGGCGACCGGCTGCTGCGCACCGAGACCTGCCTGAACGACACCTACCATCTGGCCATCGGACGCAAGCTCGACAACCTGCCCGCGATCAAGCGGCACCTGGCCGCCACGACCGACCGCTACCTCGCGCAGCAAGCCGAACTGCTCGATTCCACCGTGGACCGCGGCGCGCTGGCGGCACTGGCCGCCCCGGTGACGACCGGGACGCGCCGCGTCCCCGGCATCAAGCTGCATGACGACCGCCTCATCCGACTGCTCGACAACCTGCTGTACACCGGTGGCCTGCTCGGGGACTGGACCACCCGGCAACTGCACGAACGCATCCTGGCTCGGCACCACCTCGCCGAGGACGACTACACCCTCGAACAGCTTCGTTACGACCTGGGCAAGCTCCGCGCCCATGGCCTGGCAGAGCGGGTCGGTCGCACTCGGCGCTACCGACTCACCCCGGACGGCGTGCGGCTCGGCGCGTTGCTCGTCAAGATCCGCACCCGTCTGCTCGGCCCCATCTTCGCCGACCCGACGCTGGCTCCAAAGCCACGTAGCGAGAACCCGAGCACCGTGGAAGCTGCGCTGCGCACCGTCGACCGAGCCCTCGACACGCTCTGCTCAGCCCTCGGACTCTCCGCAGCGGCCGCCTGATCGCCTGCAACAGTGGCCGACCGACGAGGACCGCGCATCGCAACGTGCACGTAGTTTGTACAAAATCCGCAGTTCGGCCGGACAAGGCAGCTATGAGTGGCGACTCCTCGCCCCTGTTCTGTGATAGGGCAGGGCTGGATTCAAAAGGGAGGAGAGCACTCATGGCGCCCTCTCCTCGGCCGTTGGCGATGGCCGCGGTCGCTTCCCGTCCGTTTTCAGTCGGGAAAGACCGCGAGTGGGCCGCTCCGGCCGGGCTGGTGCGTTTCGGCCAGCCCACCGATGCGGCCTCCGACCAGGAAGCGGCGGCCGTAGTAGGGCGACTGGCTGTAGCTGCCGAACCACGTCATCAGCACGCCGCTGGGCAGCCGCATCCCGTAGTCCCCGCGCGCGTCCACCGTCCAACGCTCCTCGACCGTCTCGGGCAGGTAACGGCGGTAGATTTCCTCCTGCCACAGGGCACCGGTCCCGGCCGCCCCGGCGCCCCAGCGTGGCGACACCGACAGGGACAACCCCTCGCGCCCCTGACCGCCCGCGGCCAGCGTTACTCCAGCGCCCCGCTCCCGGTAGCCGGCAGCCGAATGCACCGCCAGCACACGCCCCTGCACATCGAGCCGTACGATGCCGCTCCGAGTTCGTAGCCCGAAGGCCAATTCGACACCTGACCCCGTGTGCCCCGCACCGCCGTCCCGCCGCAGGTGGGCTTCACCGTACGGCTGAAGCGACAGCCCGCCAACCTGCACCGCCCGTGACACATCCGTTCCGACCCGCTGCTGATGGACCGACGCCGCGAGTCCGTCGACCGATTCGGCGCCGTCCCCGGTCCGAAGCTCAGCCCACGCCGCGTCGGCCCGCACGCCGAACTCCGACCCGCCGCCCGCTACGCCGACCCGCCGCCGCATCTCGACCAACCCGAGACGCAGGCCGAGGTCGGTACTTCCCACCAACCCGGTCGCCTCCCGCGCGTTCTCCGCCACCCCCCAGCCCGCCGCGACCGTCGTCCACACCGACGTGACCCGGTCCGACCAATGCACATACGGGTGCAGCGCCGTGAGCGTCGTTGTCATCCGCCCGCTCGACGCGCCCACCGTCCAGTCGCCCCCGCTGCCGCTACGGGCCGCCGCGACGCCAGCCAGCCAACCCTCCGCCAGCCGCGCATCGACACCCACGTAGCCGGTCCGCATGTAGCCGTCGTACCGGGCGTCGTACCCGAACACCGTCGGCGCACCCGCGAATGTCTGGATGTCGCCCTGTCCCCATACGCTCCAGCGCCGGCCCGACCGCGAATCGCCGACCTCGTCGCCACCCAGCGCCAACTCGAACTCCGTGCCGTGCAGCGGCGCGTCCGAACCGCAGCCGCAGGCTCCGAAGCCTACAGACCGCCGGCCGTGGTCCGGCAGCATTCCGGCCGCCACGGGCCCCCAACGCCGGCGCGCCGATCCGTGACCGCCATGCCAGGGCGTGTCGGACCATGCGGCGCTCGACAGCCAGCCCGCCAGCACCTGCGCGGCCGCTGCCGCGCTGCCGCCCCCGCCAAGTGGCACCGGCCGCCCCATCACCGTCAGCCGTGACTCCTCGCCGGCACCCGCCGGCCCAGCGTCATCCGCGCACTCGCCAGATGTGACCGGGCCATCGCCGCCAGCGTGTGCCCAAGCACGCCGCGCAGCAGACGGTCGTCCACTCCCACGGTGAACATCTGTGTTGCCGCCAGCCCGCCCGGGTCCTCGGCCGTCACCGCCACCGCCGCCGTTCCATGGACCACCGGCGTCAGCGTCAGCAACGACCCGGTGACCACGACAGTCGCCACGTCCGCATCGGACGAGACCGCGCGGTAGGTCAGCGCGTCTCCGTCCACATCGGCGAAGTACGGCATGAGGTCCACCTCCGTCGCGCCACCACCTTCGTCGAGCACCTGATCCGGAATCTCTCCGACCGCGACCGGTGCGTCGTTCACAGACAGCACCGTAACCTCCACCGCCGCTGTCGCCGTCAAGCCGGCCCCGTCCGAGACGACGTAGGTGAACCGGTCGGTCCCGTGGTAATTCGCTGACGGCGTGTAGGTCACGTCCCCGCCCGAGGCGAGGTGCGTCGTTCCGTGCGCCGCCCAGGAGACGCTCTCGACGCGCAGACGGTCACCGTCCGGGTCGGTGTCGTTTACCAGCACGTCCACAGTTACCGCCTCGTCTTCCAGCGTTTCGACCGCGTCGTCCTCCGCCGCCGGCCGTTCGTTCACGTTGGTCATCGAGACGATCACCCGCGACTCCGCGTGTGCCCCCAAGGGGTCCCGCGCCCACACCGTCAGCTCATACCGGTTCGGCTGCGTCTCGAAGTCTTCGCCCGCTCCGACATACCGCACGACGCCGTCCCGCGCCTGTACCGCAAAGCGCTCTCGATCACCGGACGCCATGTCGTACGTCAGCGCGTCCCGTCTGGATCCTCCGCCGTCACCCGGCCGAGATCGACAGGCTGCCGACGGCCGTTCCGGTTCTCCGGCAGCCCGAAGCGGTAGACCGGATGCTCGAAGGTCGGAGCCCGGTTGATCACCTCCACCGCGACAACTGCCGAGGCCGAGCCACTTCCGTCGGACACCCGGATGCGGATTGGTACCGCCCCCGTCTCGCCGGGTGCCTGCCAGCGTGCTGTCGATCCGTCGGTGGTCCCTTCGAAACGGCCCGTTGCCGCGCTCCATTCGTAGGTCAGCGTGTCGCCGTCCGGATCCGAAGCCGTCGCCGTAAGGTGCACCTCGCCGCCGACGCTGACTTCACAGGGCGCGCACGATGCGGACACCGTCGGCGGTCTGTTAATAGCCGGCGGTTCGTCGTTGTCCCGCACCGTGACGATCGCGCTCTGGACCTTGAAGTGATAGTTGGGAGTCCATGAGAACGAAACCGTCGCCGTGGCGTCGGGGCGGTAGACGTCGTCATCCACGACGGTCAGCGTCCAATACATTGCATCCTGCGATGTAGTCTCGGTCCATGAGTAACTCTCCGGCGCGACTGACACGATGTCCGGGTCGCTGCTCGTCGCTGTGATGGTGACGGTTCCCGCACCCTCGCTCACAAGGGCAGCGTATCCGTATCTGATGGTTGCGCCCTCGTCCCTCGTTAAAGGTATTGGATCGTCATCGAGGACATGGATGGTCTGCTGCTTCGTCAGCCCTTCGTACTCCGCGCCCGTCGCGGCGAACGTCAGCTTCGTGGTCCGGGAACCTGCCGAGTTGTAGATGTCGTCGTCGCCGCAGGTGACCGTATACGCCTGGTCGTTCGTCCAGGTCGCCGGTTCGAAGGTCATGCTCGTCGGGCTGACGGTGGCCACGGTCTGATCCTCAACGGTGAGGGTCACCGTGACCGTGCCGGTCGGCTCCCGGTTGCTCAGCCGCAGGGTTCCGGTGTCGGTGAGGGTTTCGCTGCACGACGGATTGCCGCCGGTTATGAACTGGGGGGTCTGCGCACGAGCCGCCGTCGGCGCGAGGATTCCGCTGGCGACGACCAGCGCCCCGCAGGTCCAGCAGACGATTCCGTTGTACGTCCGTTCGGTCATCCGACCATCCGACCCGCTGCCTCCGCCGGCAGTCCATGAGGCAGACGAACCAGCGCCGCCCGACGCTTCCATCGACTAGACATCCGGACCGCTCGTCCGCCCAGGAATACCATGCTCACACCGTAATGCTGCTTCGTGACCAACGCAACAGGCAGCCCCGCAGAAGGCGTCATTGTACGTCGAATGCACAGTCGCACAGGCGACAGATATGTCACAGAAATGGCCAAACTTGCACATAATATGTTTTCAGTATGGCCACAGCGGGCTGCGTGCTCTTGCACGGGAGGGCAGATCGAGCGGCAGTCCTCGCTTTGTTGTCCGGCCTCTCAACCTGCCGACGTCACCGAGGAGCAGTTACCACGGCCGCCGGCGCCGGCGCGACCGTCGACAGCGAACGCGTCACCGGGAGAATGAAGTTCCCCCGCGCCTGGCTGCACCGGCACGGCCTGCGCGCACCCGAGTGCCGGATCATCCGAGTGGCCGGGGAGTCGATGGAACCGACGTTGGCCGACGGTTGCGCGGTCCTCGTCAACCGGGCAAGCCGCCGACGCCGCGACAACCGGATATTCGTCATCCGGGTCGACGACGAACTGATCGTCAAGCGAGCCGCCAAGGACCCCGCCGCCGGCTGGCTGCTGGTGAGCGACAACCCGAACAAGACGGCGTGGCCGAGCCGGCCGTGGCCGCGCGAGGCCAACATCGTAGGCGAGGTCAAGTGGACAGCACGATCGTTCACGTGACGAGAGCGCATCGAGACGGGCCGGCATCACCCGTGAGATAGCGCCTGCCGGGCAAGGAGCGGTTGGTGGAAACGCCCCGGACCGACGTGGCCGCGCTCGCAGAGCGTCTGCAGGCGCTCTACGTCGACGAACTGCGGCAGTCGTTGGCGCCACCCGTACGCTCGATGGTAAACCGGCGGCAGACCGAGGCGCTGATCAGGCAGGCGCGCACGATCGGCGCGGCGGCGTACACCGGACCCGACGCGACGAGCTGGATCTGGTCGGACCTGCACCTGGGCCACGAGCACTCGCGCACCGTCTTCGGAAGACCGTTCCCGACGGCGGCCGCCGCCGACAAGGCAATGATGAATGCCTGGAACGAAGAGGTCGCCGCGGGCGAGACCATCATCTGCCTGGGCGACGTCACCGTCGACGGCGAGGCCCTGCCCCACCACCAGGAATGGTGGCGGAAGGCGCCGGGCACGAAGTGGCTCGTGCTCGGGGAATCACGACGTCGACCCGGTGAACCGGATCCGGCCGTTCGAGATCGATCACACGGCGGGGACGCTGTACGCGGCGGGCGACCCGCCGCTGTTGCTGACCCACGTGCCGCTGCTGCAGGTGCCGCACGGCACGGTGAACGTGCATGGACACGTCCACGAGCAGGAGTCGCCGACGCCGAACCGGCACGTCAACGTCAGCGTCGAGCAGCTGGAGTACCGGCCGGCGAAGCTGAGCGACATCCGGCGATTGGCCCGCCGGCTGATGGAAGGAAGGACCGTCCCAGGGCACAGCACTCGGGCGCGACTGAACGTCGTGGAACGCGTCATGCCGTGACGGGGGCGGAGCCGGCACCAAGCGCGGGACCTTCCGGGCGCTGTTGCGCGGCACGTTGATATGCATCCGTCCGAACCCTGTCCCGAGGGCCGTCGGAGCGCCGAGGGCCCCGTCGGCCACCGCGCGCGCGAGTCCGCCGCACACGTGCGATGACCGGCAGTCGCTACCCTTCGGGCGATGGCGTTGCTGGAGTTGGTGTGCGCACTGCTCTGCGAGCTGTGGTGGACCTCGCGGCCCGCGCAGCTTCTGCTGCTGTGCGGGGCGGTGATCGTCATCGCGCTCTTCCTGGCGCTGCTGCTGGCCGAGGTGTACGGGGCAGCGCCGCAACAGGCGTGGTGACTGCGCGCCGGACAGCGCCTGTCGGCTCGGCGGCCTGGCACAGCGGGTGGTTGGATCCCGCTCCAGCGACAGCGACATCCCGTCCTCGGAGAAACATGACCAGGAACGTGGCCGCCGTAACGGGCGCGTGGGGGTTCTCCGGCCGCCACGTCGTCGAACGCCTGCTGGCGAAGAGCTGGACGCTACGGTCGATCAGCAGCCGCGGCCCGAGCCCGGAAGACGATCCGTACGACGGACTCGTCCGACGGATCGGCTACACCCGCGACATCGACCGCCTGGCGGCGGACTTGAGTGGCTGCCGGGTGCTCGTGTCGAATTTCTGGAGCCGGCATGACAGGCCACCCATCGGACACCGGGGACCCTGGCTGTCCCACCTGCAGGCCGTCGAACAGTCGGCCGTCCTCATCGAGGCGGCAGTACGGGCCGGGGTCGAACGGCTCGTCTGGACCTCCATCACCAACCCGGGCCGGGACACGGACCTGTCGTACTTCACCGGCAAGGCCGTCGTCGAACAGTTCGTGCGCCGGAGCGGCCTGCGCTTCGCCATCCTGCGGCCGGCGTGCTTCTTCGGCCGGGGCGGCATCCTCATCGACAACGTCGCCTGGGCCGCCCGGCGCCTGCCGTTCGTGCCGATACCGGACGGACCGCCATACCGGATCCGCCCGATCCACGTCGAGGACTACGCCGACCTCGTGCTCGAGGCGGCCGCCTCGAGCGACGACTACACGATCGACGCCGTCGGTCCCGACAGGCCGGAGTTCGGCGAGCTCATTCACGAGGTGGCAGCCGCCACCGGCGGCCGGGCGAAGGCCCTGCGGCTCCCCATGAAGGCATGCCGACTGAGCTACGCCGCCGCCGGCCGCATCCTGGGCGAGACCGTCCTGAGCAACGACGAGCTGACGGGCCTGTCGCGCGACCGGCTCGACTCGACGGCGGAACCGACCGGCAGCACGAGTCTGCTGGACTGGATCCGGACGAGGCGCCGGGAGCTGGGCCGGCGCTTCCGACGCGAACCGAGCCGGCGCTGACGTTGAGCAGCGCGCCCGAGCCGACCGCACGAACACCGAACCACCCGTGTCACGTCGACCCGTGGGTCGGTACCGACGGCCCTGGATCGGAGGAGGATGATGGGACGAACGGGGTGTCTCATGAGCGGCGGCGGGATCAACCTGCTGGCGGCGATTGCGCTTGCAGCAGCGACCGCCGCTTCTCTCTTCGGAGAGCTCGAGCAGGGCTCGGGCGTCTGGTTGTCCCGTGACCGCTACACGCTGTGGCTGTACTGGACGGCGGCATCCCAGACGCTGGAGCTGCCGGGATTCGACCCGTGGGTCGCCGGCGAGCCCGAGCGCGGGGAGAGCGTCCGGTTGCTGGTGTCCTGTCGAGCGGACGGCCGTGCCGCGGGCGCGGCCGGGCCGGCGCCCCTGCTGGCCGAGCTCCTGGTGCCGTTGCACCCGGATGCGCGGGTGCTGTCGTACTTCAACCCCTGGGCCTGGGTGCTCGGCTGGACAAGGCAGGAGCAAGAGGTCATTCCCCTGCGGGCACGCTTCGACGGCGGCGACCCGTTCCCCGGCGAGCTCGTCCGTCCGCTGGTGAGCTGGAGCAACACGCGTCCGGAACAGACCCTCTCGTTGCCCGTCCCGGACACGCTGCGGGCGCTGGCGTCCCCGTCGGGAACCAGCTTCTCGGCGGCGGGGGCCGACGTGCGGCTGACCGTGCACTTCGGACCCGCGCCCCGGCTGTCCCGGGCGGCCGCCCTGGCCGCCCTGCATTGCCGACAGGGCTCGTGACGCCCCTGGTCAGGCCGGCCAGGTCTCCGTTACCCGGCGCTCGTCGGGCGTGAAGCCGGCGGTGACGAAGTCGCGGGCTGCCCGGCGTCGTCGACCGTGGTGATGACGCCGTACGGGCGCGCGGTCTGGTCGCGGGCGTCGCCGACGACCTCGCGGAGCACGGTGTCGAGGTCGAGACTCGCGCCGATGCGCAGGGCCGTCGCCGCCAGGGTGGCGACGCGGTCGCGCGAATCCTCGACGTCCTGCGCCGCTTCGTCTCGTTGGTTCAACGTTCCCGTCCTCCCGCGCGAGGGCGCCGTCCCGCCGCCGGGACTCTCGCCGGCAGCGGGCACAAGACCGTGGTCACGGTGGAGACACATCATGCATGCAAATAGCCATTCAGGTGACATGGGAATCGGTCCTGCACGACCGCTGCCATGCAAACGCGCCGCTCCTTGGCGCTATCGGGCGTACAATCTGTACATTGCTTCGCAGCTACCCGACCAACCCCAATGGCGCCGCCCGGGGACGCTAGGGCCAGAGGAGGAACAACATGCGATTGAACAGCACCAGATGGGAGCGGTGCCGGATTCCGTTGGTCGTATGCCTTGCGGCCGGTGTCGGTGTCGCGGCGCACGCGCAGACGTTCGAGTACGTCGAAACGCCGAACGTCGGCGGTCGGTACGATCTGATTCTCGCGGTCGCCGACCTCGACGGCGACGGCCGCGACGACATCGTCGCCGGCGGCCGGTGGGAAGCGGCCGACCCTGGCGAGCCGGAGGATCGATTCACGAAGTGGCCGGTTGGCGTGTTTCTCGGGACCGCGAGTGGCCGGTTCCAGAGGGCGCCAGCCGCATTCATTCCGGCTGATCTGGAAGCACGTTCGCCGATGGTGGCCGTGGCCGACTTCAACGCCGATGAGCGACCCGACCTCGCCATCTACGACTATGGCGTCTACGTGGTCCGCGAGTTCCCCGGCAACGCCGGAATGGGGAACCCGCCGCAACTCTACCTGAGTGGCGACGACGACCGCCTGCACCGTTCCGAGGCGCTGGCCGACGCCGTTCGAGAGTACAACCTGCAAGGGCCGGACGTCCCCGAAATCTCCGGTCCCGCGGACATGCACTTGAAGGATCTCGCCGTTGGCGACCTCGACGGCGATGGCGATTTCGACTTGTGGGTGCAGAGCATGGGCGGGGCGAACGCCGACCCGCATGCGATGATCAACAACGGCGACGGGACGTTCACGCTCGACGATGGCCGGGTCTCCAAGGCTGTCCACTTCAACAGGCCGCGCGAGGCCTGGTACTTCGGGAGCGTCACCCTGGCGGACGTTGACGGCGATGGCGATCTCGACGTGATGCAAGGCCAGTCGCGCGAACTGCACGAAACGACCCGAAACCAGTTCAGCATCGTGCTCGTGAACGACGGCACCGGGCGATTCCCTTCGCGGATCGAGCTTCCGCACGCCGATTTTCACGACGGGTACACGCAGGTTCCGTCGATGACGACGTTCGACGTAAACGCGGACGGGGCGCTCGATCTGATCCTCATGCACACCCGTAACGACCTGGCTACGGACGACGAGACGGGAGTGATCCCGCATACCGGTCGGCACATTCAAGTACTCGTGAGCCGCGACGACGGGACGTACGGCGATGAAACAGAGACGTGGATCAAGGGCCAGGACGTGACCCATCCTCAACATTTTCCGGACGGCGTACCGCTGTACAACTCGACGCATCGCATGGCCGTGCGCGACCTCGACCGCGACGGTTGCGCCGACCTGTTGATGGTGCAGACGAAGGCGCCGGTCCGCGTGGAGTCGCCGCTGGCGTACCGCAACAACGGCAGCGGCCAGTTCGAGCCGATACCGCCGACGCGGTTCTTGCCGGATCCCAACGATGAATGGTTCGGGTACGGAGTCTGGCCGGGAGACTTCAACGGTGACGGGGTTCTCGATCTCGCACTGCCGTTCCAGGATTCCGGACCGGACGGCGAGTTGGGAACGGAGGACGACTTTACGACCTTCATGACGATGCTCAACATGACGCCGGTGCAGTCTGAATTGTGCGCAGATGACGGCGAAAGGACTACCGCCATACCCCGAGGACGCCCAACGGAGGTCGACGGAGCGCCACCGAACACGAGCCCTGCCACGGGCCGTTAGGGGGCGACGTGAATGAACCAAGAGCTTGCGGCGCTGATCGAGAGGATCGACGTTCTTGCCGAGCAGGTCGGAACCCCTGGTCCACCGGATCAACTCCTGGAGGGGCGTGCCCAACACGCGGAAACACGGACGAGAGAGCAGCTTGGCACGGTAATCGCCAGCCTGAACGAGATCAAGACGATGCTCTACCCCTGCGTCTCGGAGTCGGATGATCACACTCGAATCTCGGTTTTTCCTAGCAAGCCGAGCATGAGGGAAAAGTATGGAGTTCGTCTACGGCGAAACTGGCGGAAATCAAAAAAGGAGGCGTGAGTTGAAGAGTCGCGTTCGTCGAGACAATGGAGGTGAGCATGAGCATTCGGTTGAAATTCGGCAGGGAGACGGTCTGGATGACCGCAACCCTCAGCGCCGCCGCCAGCGTCGCCGTAGCGGTCGTGATCCTCGGGGGCGCGGTCGGTGTCGCCGCGTCCGGATGGGGCCCGGCCGGCGCCTTCGGCGGGGGCGGCGCGCCCGCCGGGCAGCGTGTCCCGACGCCGGAGATCGTTGACTGGGAGTACCTCGACCACGGAGAGTTCGGGGCCACATGGCTCCTGGTCGCCGAGGACGCGGGCGGGCCGGACTGGTGGCCGGGCTTGGCGGTCACCTGCTCCGGCGGCGTGCTCGCGATGTGGGCGTTCTTCGGGCCCCACCCCGCCGACGGGTCGCCAGTACAGCTCGCGGTGAGGACGCCGGACGGCCGCGTCGAGCGGCACGGTCCGGTAACCGCCGGCGGCCCCGACACCGGCTTCCACGATCCGGCAGTCGAGGCCCGCACCGACGTCCTACGGATGCTCGCCGCGGCCGCGGTGACGGACTCGCTCGTCTCCAACGGTCACTACAGCTTCTGGAACCGCGCCTCCCCGCTCGACAACCGGCAGGTGCGGCTGTTCGCCCAGGCGTGCCGGTGAGGGCGGTCCCCCCGTATTCACGGTTGCGCTCGCGGCCGCCGTCTGAGACGCCCCGGCCGCTCGGCCCCAGCGAGCTGCTGAGTTGCAGGAACGGCGGGGCGGCCGAGACTGCCGCACGCTCGCGATAACGGCCGCAACGCAGGGCCGGACAGCGTGATGGGCCACGATGGTAGGATCGAGGAACAACGATGGAAGCAACGGCAATCGAAGTCTTCACGGCCGGAGGCGTGCTGCTCGCCAACGTCTGGCTCTGGATTCTCAATGGGAAGTTCGACCGTCTCAAGGGACGGCTCGACGCCGTGGAGACAGCCCACAACACGCACGTGAACGCGCCCGGGCTGCACCGGGGATAAGAAGGGCCGAGACGGGCGCGGCCGCATCGAAGCAAACCCGTCAGCCACGCGGCGCGCGACAGAACGCACATCTCCGCAGGGAGACACTCGCCGCACCAACGGCGGACAGCGACCGGGACGGACCACGGGTCGGGCGGTAGCACGCGCCAGCAAGACCGGCGGGCGCTGCTCAGGCGGCGAAGGCCGCCGGCATCCCGACGCCCGAGGACCACGACCTGGCGGCGATCATCGATCACCACTCCGTCGCCTGCGTGCGGCGGACCAGCCGCCTGCCCACCCTACGGGAAACGGGCAGCGAGAACTACGGCGACCCAGGCCGGCTGCGCTTGGCCGCCGCCATCCCGGAACTCACCGGAGAACGTGCTACGCTGGGCGAGACGATGGAACAGTTGCAACCCTGGATCACGCCTGCACTGGTGCTGGGGCTCTTCGCGTGGGTCAGGCTCATGTTCGTGGACCTGAAGGACAACATGAACCGGCGGATGGACGACCTCAAGCAGGACGTGAACACCCGGTTCGCAGAGACGAACCAACGCGTAACGAACCTCGGGAACGAGATAAACCGGCGGTTCGATGAAGTGAACCGCGAACTCGCGGAGAACCGGGAGCGCATGGCGAAGCTGGAAGGGTCGCTCGAAGGCTTCCTCGCCGGCCGGCGCGACCGCGACGCGGCCTGACGAGCAACGGCCTGCCGGCAACGACGGAACCGCACAACCAGCACAACGAGACGCCGTTGCAGCGGCCACGGGTCGATAGCCTTCGACCGTGGGCGGCGTGCCGAACTTCGCGAACCGCACCATGTGGACGCGGGACAACCTCGACGTCCTGCGGGGGCTGAACTCGGAAAGCACCGACCTCGTCTACGCGACCCGCCGTTCAACTCGAACAAGAACTACGAGGCGCCGATCGGCTCAAAGGCGGCCGGGGCCGCATTCAAGGACACCTGGACGCTGAGCGACGTCGACCTCGCGTGGCGCGGCGAGAGCGCCGAGCGCGAGCCAAAAGGGCTACGCGGCGATCGACAACGCCGGGATCGTGCACGGCAAGGGCATGAAGAGCCACCTCATCACGTACCAGGACCGTCCAAGCCGGGCCTGTTGTGGGATCGAACGTAGGACGGCGACGGCGCCGGAGAGCTAAGCCGCGTATTGTCAGCGCTTTACGGACGCGGCCGGAGAAGCGGGGATGGCGCGGTCGCATCTGGCGAGCGCGCGGATGACGCTGGGGCGTCGCGCGTCGTCGGGAGGGCGAGACGGCGGCTCGCGACTGACGGTGCGGGGCCGCTCGGTGCCTCTGGACAAGTCGTCGGCGCAGGCCGCGGCGGCGCGGCTGCTGTCGGGGTGGGCGGGGGGCGCCGGGGGCGGCGTCGGACGCCGCGGACCACTTCTGGGGCCGCCCGGCTACGGCGGGTCGGCCATGGGCCGCGTTACGCCGGATGGGCCGCGGCTGGCTCCGGCGCCGGGGCGGGCAGCTTCCCGCCGGTCGGGGGCGCAGGCAGCTTGACGCCCGGCGCCGTGGCGGGCTTCGGGGGCCTCGGCAGCTTCGGGGCAGGCGTGGACCCGCTGCACGGCTCGGAGTTCCAACTGTCGCTGGGCGGCGGCGATGACGAGACCGCTGCCAACGCCGGTCGGCGCCGGCGCTGGCAGGTGTGGGGCCAGGGTGACATCCAGACGTTCGCGGGGACGCCGTCGAGGATGGCGGACTATGAGGGCCACGTGCGGACGGCCTACGCCGGGGTGGACACGTCGTTGTCCGAGCGCTGGCTGGGAGGCGTGGCGGTCTCGCGCAACTTCGGCGGCAGCAGCTGGCGGGCGGGCGGCACGCGCGGGTCGCTGTCGACGCGCCTGACGGCGGCCTATCCCTACGTGCAGTGGTCGGAAGGGCCGAACTCGGTGTGGGTCGCCGCGGGCGGCGGCTGGGGGACGGCCGAGAACCTGCGCGAAACCGGCCGGGCGGGAACGAGCCGCCTGAACCTGCGGCTCGGGCTGGTCGAGGTGCGGCGGGGGCTCGAAGCACCGGGCGCGGTGCGGTTCGGAGTGCGAGCAGACGCGGCGTGGGCGCGGCTGCGGACCTCACGGGGCGAGGAGACGGTCGACGGGCAGACCGCGGCGGTCAACCAGTGGCGGGCCGGCGCCGAGCTGTCTCGCCCGCTACGCCTGGACAACGGACTGTCGCTCGCTCCGTTCGGCGAGTTGCACGTGCGGCGCGACGGCGGGGCGGGCCAGACGGGG
Source organism: Vicinamibacterales bacterium (assembly GCA_965204175.1). Taxonomy (GTDB): domain Bacteria; phylum Acidobacteriota; class Vicinamibacteria; order Vicinamibacterales; family UBA8438; genus WTFV01. Next base: position 5,325,342 of record OZ241978.1, on the reverse strand, counting down.
ACGGGGCTGGAACTGGTCGCCGGGACGCGGCTCGCCGGCGACCGGGTGCGGGTGGACGCGCAGGGGCGTCTGCTGGTGCTGCACTCGGCGGCCGGCTACCGGGAGCGGGGCGTGGGCGTGACCCTTGGAGTGGGTAGCCGGGACCGCGAGGGGCTGTCGCTGTCGGTGTCGCCGCGCAGGGGCGATGCGGTGACCGGCGGCGGCACGCTGTGGCAGGAGCAGGTCTGGCGCCGCTACGCTGTCCGAGACGGCGCGCGAGCGTGGGCGCTGGACGCGCGGGGCGAGTACGGCATGTGGCTGCCCGGCGGCGAGCTGCTGACCTAGTTCGGCTCGCTGAGCCAGTCGGCCTAGGGGCGGCGGCTCATGATCGGCGGCCGGGTCGGCGTGCTCGACTACTGAGCCGTGGCGGCCGGCGGCTTTTTGCGCTTCATCGCTGTGCGAATCTGTTGAGGCGTCGCGCGCCTTCTCCTCGGGAGAGTCCGACTCGATGCAGCGCTCGTACGAGTTGTCTCCAGACTGCAGGCTCCTTCAAGACGTGCTTCCAGTTGCTCGGCCGTATCGGCCTCGTGGTAACCACGTCAGCAGGATTGCTGTTTTCCGTCTGCTGTTCCTGGGCTCGTGTACCGCACGGTGGAACTCGCCTGCGGTGGGGACTGTTCGCCATCCCGCACAGCTCATCCGCAGGCGATTGGCTACCGCCCGGCTGTTCGGCCCGGTCTCCTCGTCGGGAACGATGTGTCCGTATTCCCGGCGTTGTGCCGTGCAGCCTACGGTGTCGCTGAGCACTTCCGGTGGTCCGAGCACGTCCGGGATGGCGTCCCGGTCCGTGTTGCGCAGTCGTCGGTACTCGTCCCGCCAGCGCGTCGCGGGGTCCCGGAAGGTCGCCGTGCTCGTCATGCCGGTTGCGCTCATCGGACCGCGACCGAACCTGCCGTCTGCGAACGGTTCAGTGAAGCGGCGGACGTGACGAGGCTCCCGCCCGGCTCCCGCCCCCGCCCACGTCTCGCCTTCGCACTTCGGCGTGCATGCGGTTTCAGCGCCGAGCGTCAGGAACCCCACCCGAAGCCGACGCGCGTGTAGTAGTAGCCGCCGTTGAATCCGAACGGCCCGAACTGGCCGTAGCGGTTGCCCACGCCGCTGACGGCGCCCGGATTCTCGTCCGGATAGGTATTGAAGATGTTCTGCGCACCGACCGACAGGGTGAAGTCGCTGAACGGGAAATCGACCTCCAGGTGGACCAGCGGCTTGCCGGAGGAGTACAAGCGGATACAGGTACGACATCGCCCCGCCCAACGCCGAGCGTGCGTCCTCCCGATCCCGGTAGGAGCCGTAGTAGTGCAGGCGCGCCATCAGCGTCCAGCGGTCGGCGTCGTGGTTGACACCCCTGTTCCAGCGCATCCTCGGCAGCCCCAGGGTCAGGGCCGCGATACGATCCTGGTCGATGTGCTCCTCGCCGAACTCGGTCACCGTCGTGTCCGTGAAGTTGAAGACGCCGCTCAGGTCCGCCGTGGTCGTCGACCCGTGCCTGGCGACCGCGCGCCGGCGGGACCATACGCGGTCGCCGCTGGCGGCCGGCGACGACAGACAGACCGTCCCGCCGTCGGCTTCGCGCCACCGAGATGCGCCTTCGCCGACATGCCGGGCGACTACGACGCGCACGAGCTGCGCGCAGACCTGCCCGAGGACACCGCGGCGGCGTCCGGGACGAGAACGTAGGCGCGGAGAGGCGCGCACGACCTTGACGGTCACCGCCGCGTGTCTGTTCGTCGACGGGTTTCCCCGCCAGCGACCGCCGTTACGATTGGCCTGCTTCGTCACGTGATGTTCTATCGGGTGTCGTTCCGTGCCGACGGTTCCGAGATCCCGATCGATTTCAGCGCGGCAACGGGCAGTTTTCCCCCGGCGAGCGGAACTGGGGCCAACGATCCGCGGAACTGGGGTCAAGGAGCTTTCTGAACTGGGGCCAAGGGACGTGGCACTGTTTTCGACGGTGCATTGCCACGTTGCACTGATCCGTTGGATCCAGCCTTCCCGCAGGGAAAAATACTGGGTGAGCGACCCCGGAACCGGGGTCGCTCACCCTCCTTCGGGGTCTGCCTCCGGAGGGGTGCGCGATAGTGCCACGTTGCACGGTTTCCGATGGTGGCCTGTCACCCCTGCGTGGTGGTTGGCCCCAGTCAACGTTGCACGGTCCCGACGACGCCAGGGGTGGTTGGCCCCAGTCAACAGTGCACCGTCGCCGTCTTCGCTGCTTCGAAGAAAAGTCCAGCGTTTTCGCTTTGGGGTCCCTTGCCGCGGGTCTTGCTCGTGGCCGCGATCGCGCATGCCGGCGGCGATGGTGAAGTGCAACGTCCGGCCGGGGTGCACGGTCGGGGCGGACAGGAGCATGGTGTGCACGGTGCACCATCGGCCCTGTCCCGCCAGCGGGCCGCACCCTGCACCGCGGAGGGCCCGCCAACAGACGCGATCTTGACCCCAGTTCGGTTTCGGCGATTTCAGGCACATGCGGATACCGTGTGCACCGTGCACGCCGGCACCTTGCACCGTCATGGTGCACTGTCGGCGGACGCAACCGTGCAACGTTGCACCCTGCGCCTGGCGGTCCGCCTCAAGAGGTCCTCAGGGACAAGAAACGCGTATATGGACTCCTCCACGTTGTCCACTTGAAACGGTCAGTCCTGCCCGGCGGCAACCGGCAACGCCGCGAACGGCGCGGGACCGGTGGTGGTCGATGCCGGTCAGTTCCTGGCCGGAAGCGTGCTTCCGGCCACAATTGCCCGTCCACCGTGGCGGGTGGCGGGTCACCCGCAGGGCCGCAACGAAGTGGAGGAGCCGCGCTTGCGCGGCTTGACGCGCCACCCGCCACGGTGGCTCTCACCCCGCCGCGTCCCCTGCAAGGGGCCTTGGTCGGCGTGCCTCGACGACGACGTGTGGCGTCGAATCGACTGCAGTCGTATATCCGGCCTCTGTGTGGAGACGCCAGTCTCCGGGCCACCATGGAAGTCGCACACCGCGGGCCACACGTGGTGTCGGCGTCGGGCGCCGGCGTTTCTATCGGCCTGGTGCGGTGTCGGTCGGTTCGAGGCGCCATGTCGTTCGTTCACTCACTCAGCAGTTGCGGCGGTCGGTTGATTCACGCGGCGAAGGCGACGTCCCGGGTCCAGACGGCCCACACGATCCGAGCCAGCTTGTTGGCTACCGCGAGCGTAGCCTTGTTGTAGCCGCAACGGTCGCGAACCTGCAGCGCCCACTGGTGCAGACGTGACAGCGGCTGCCCGGCCCGCTGCCGGCGGGCCGCGGTCACCAGCACGGCGCGGGCGCCATGCGTCAGCAGGTACCGCAGGTAACGGTCACCGCGCTTGCTGATACGCCCGAGCCGACGGTGTCCGCCGCTGGAGTACTCGCGCGGCGTCAAACCGAGCCAGCTCGCGAACTGCCGCCCGCGCCCGAAGGCATGGATGTGACCGACGGCGCCGACCAGCGCAGTCGCCGTCAACGTCCCGACACCGGGTACCGTCTGCAACCGCGCGCTGACCGGGTCGGCCGCGGCCAAGTCCCGCAATTGGCGATCGACCTCGGCGATCCGCGTCTCCAGTGCTCGGATCTCTTCCTGCATGCTGGCCAACACCTGCCGCAGCGTTGTCGGCAGCGCGGTGGCCTCATCGAGAAGCGCCGGAACCGCCCGCACCGCAGCCTGCGCACCGGCCGGCAAATGCAGACCATGCTCCCGCAACAGGCCGCGCAGCGTATTGATGCGCGCCGTGCGTGTCGTCACCCACTGCTCGCGAACCCGATGCACGCCGACCAGCGCCTGTTGCTCCACGCGCTTGACCGGCACGGCCGGAATCCGCTCGGCGCGCACCGCATCCACCAACGCCTCGGCATCCGCCCGGTCGGTCTTGTTCCGGCGCACGAATGGACGCACGTAGACCGGCGGCAACAAGGTCACCTCGTGCCCGTGGTCCTGGGCGAGACGACCCCAGTAGTGCGCCGTTCCACAAGCCTCCATCACCACTCGGGCCGGAGCCTGTGCCGCCAGAAAACGCGCGAACTGCGGCCGTCCCAGCCGTTTCCGTTCGACAATCCGTCCGCGTTCATCCGCCACCGCCACCTCGAACACCGTCTTTGCGAGGTCCACCGCCACTGTCGTACCATCCATCTTGGTCTCCTCCTGGTTTGTGCTGATGGGGATCAGCTGATGCACCCTCTTGCTTGGCGCATCGTAAACCCGGAGGAGTCCATCCCATCATGGTGGTTTCCTTCGCTCCGGCGGTCATCCGGACCCTTGCCGCCTTGGCGATGCGGCCGGCTACGGGCCGATGCGGCGGCGCGCTCGGCAGCGTCCTGTTCGGCTCGATGGCGCCGGGCGGCGGCCTGTTTCCAACTCCCAGTTCGAGATGAACCGCGAGAGCCGCGGCATGCTGTCGTTGTGGAGCTGTCGCTCGACGGCGACGTGCGGACGACGATGGCCGGGGCCGACTACTCGCGCGGCCCGCTGCCGGTCGGCCTGTCGGTCGGGCGCACCCTGGGGCTGGGCGGCTACCGCGGCCCGAGCGGCGGGCGGATGAGCAGGTCGATGACCGGGTTCCACCCATGGGTGGGCTGCCAGGTCAACGACCGGGTCTCGGTGTGGGGGGCGACCCGCTACGGCGCCGGCGCGCTGAGCCTTGCGCCGGACGGCGCCTCGATGCCGGAGACGGACGTGTCGATGATAACGTCGGCGGTCGGGACGCGGGGCGAGCCGGTGGGCTCGCGGGCCACGGCGCGTCCGAGGCGGCGCGCGAGCGACGCGCGTTCGGTCCGGTGGCGGAGTCGCAGCTCGATGCGCTGGCGGGCGCCGTCGGCGCGCAGCTTGCGGACCGACGCACTGCGCGGCGGGAAAGGGGCGGGGCCGCTGGCGGCGTGCGCCTCGGCCCGCGCGGCATGGCAGGTTCGCCATTCGCGTCGCCGGCGCTCGACCCGCTCGTCTTCAGCGGTCCGCTGACGCCGCATGTCGCCGCGCGGCCGTTCGAGCAACCGTGTCCCCCACGCGCGCTGGTCGGGCGTCGAACCGGCGGGTGAAGACGGCCGTCTGGAGGGCCGCCTCGCCGCCGGCCGCCGGGGCAGGGGCGCGGTGATCGAGCGGGCCAGCTCGCGCGGCATGCCGGCCTTGCGGCCGCCGCGCGCGAGGCCGCGGCGGGCCGCCCGCGCCTCGCGCCGTTCGACACGCGGACATGACGATGCCGCCGTGGTTGCGCTCGTATCGCTCAGCCCAGCGGCTGAGCCTGCGCGTGGCGCCCTTGTCGAGGTTGACGGCCCGGCCGGTCTCGGGGTCGATGCGGCTGACCGCGACGTGGACGTGCGGGCAGTTCGTGTCCGTGTGCGCGGCGCAGACCGCGTAGTGGCGGTGGTCGAGACCGAGGCTGTCGAGCGCGCTGGCGACAGCCGACAGCATCTCCTGCTTCGCCGGGGCCTCGGCCCCCCCCGGCCAGCTCAGCACGATGTGCGTGTACGGGTTCTTCAGCTTGCGCCCGCGGGCGCTGATGCCGGCCCTGGTCTTCAGCACCGGGGCGTCGGCGGTCAGTCCCTGCATGGCGCGGACCATCAGCTCGGTGTCCTCGGTCGGGATGCCGAGGCAGGCGGTCCAGGCCACGCGTTCCGAGGTCGTGGGCCGGCGCTCGTCGGGCGAGATCTGGTCGTGGGTGATGTAGGCGACCATGCCGGCGATGCCGCGGCCGGAGCCGATGATGCGACCGATCACGGCCACCTCCCGAGTTGGTGCGCGTTCGGTTGCCTCGCCCCGGATTGGTTGGGCGGGGCCGGTTTCGCGCAGCGAAGTTACCGAATCTGATTCCCATCGCCTCTGGCGCGGCGGGGAGTGTACGGGACGCCGGCCTCAAGCCGGACAGCGGTCTTGATCGAGGCTCCGGGAACGGAAGGAGCGGGGGCGGATCGAAGCGCGTGCAACCGGCTGTGACCCGCTCGCGGTCGGGATCAAGGCGAAAGTGACTTCACGTACCGGAACGTGTTCCGGCGAAGATCTCACGAAAGCGTGCCGTCGGCCCGGCTCGGCGGGAAGCTGTCGCGGCGTCCGCACGCGAGCGGCTACTGGGGCGGAGCAACTCGTTGCAGACGCTGCTCGAGCTCCAGGGTCAGATCGAGGGTGTGGACCGGACGCACTGGACGACCTGGTTACCGAAGCGCTGGAGCGCGTCTTCGGCGGCGACAAGGTTCGGCCGGCGCCGGACCCGGATGCGCCGCTCGAGTAGCGGAGGACGCGTCTGCAGCCGCTACCAGCGCAGTTCTCCACCCGGCGATGCCGGACCCGCGCATGGATGAAACTGGGGTACTTTGTAGCGCGTGACGCTGGCACAGAGGTCGGCCCTGCATTGGTGCGACAGAGCCCGTAGCGCAGTTTGACCCGGAGTCCCGCGAGCACCCCGTATTGCGACACCGGCTCAGGCCGGTAAGCGCGACTTCCAGATTCCGTACTGGCGGACTCCACGCCAGCGCTTCGCGAGACAGGAGGTAACGGATGGAGGTCATGTATCCCCGGTGCGCCGGGTTGGATGTCCACTCGCGGTGCGTGAACGCGTGCGTGCGCATCGCCACCGGTCGGAAGGCCACGACCGAGCATCAGGAGTTTGCGACCACAACGGCGGGGCTGTTCGAGCTGGCGGAGTGGCTGGCCGAGGCCGGCTGCACGCACGTGGCGATGGAGGCGACCGGGGTGTACTGGAAGCCGGTGTGGCACATCCTCGAAGACGCAGAGTCGTTCGAGCTGCTGCTCGCCAACCCGCGGCACGTCCGCAACGTTCCGGGCCGCAAGAGTGACCGGAAGGACGCGGCGTGGATCGCCGACCTGTTGGCGCACGGGCTGATTGAAGGCAGCTTCGTGCCGCCGGCCCCGATCCAGGCACTGCGCGACCTGACGCGCACCCGCAAGCAACTGATGCGTGAGATCGCCCGGCACACCCTGCGCGTGCAGAAGACGCTCGAAGACGCGAACGTGAAGCGGACGCGCGTGGTCACCGATATTTTGGGCACCAGCGGCCGGGCGATCCTGTCGGCGCTGATCGCCGGAGAGACCGATCCCGAGCGGCTGGCCGATTGCACCACCGGGCGCCTGAAGGCCGACCGCGCGGAGATCATCGCTGCGGTGCACGGCCGGGTGACCGAGCATCATCGCTTCCTGGTCAAGCTGCACCTGACGCAGGTCGACGCGCTGACGGCTGCCGTGCAGCAAGTCGAGCAGCAGGCTGACGAGGTCCTTGGCCCTTTTCGCGAAGCCGCCGACCGGCTGACGACGATGCCCGGCATCAGTGAGACGGTCGCGCGGGTGATAATCGCCGAGGTCGGCGTCGACATGGCGCAGTTTCCCACTGCTGGTCATCTGGTGTCGTGGGCGGGTCTGTGCCCGCGGCTCGACGAGAGCGCCGGCAAGCGGCGCTCGACCCGGACCCGTCACGCGACCCCGTGGCTGAAGACGACGCTGGTGCAGGCCGCGTGGGCGGCGACCCGGAAGAACGGGAGTTATCTGCAGTCACAGTTTCGCCGCCTCAGGGGCCGGTGCGGCCCGAAGAAGGCGATCGTCGCGGTCGCCGCCTCCATGCTGACCGCTGTCTACTACATGCTCCGCGACGAGAAGGACTACCACGACCTCGGCGGCCGGTACCTCGCAAACCGCGACAAGGAGCGCACCACTCAGAGCCTCCTCCGGCGTCTGCGGAACCTTGGCGTCGAGGTCGAAGTGAAGGCCGCCTAAAGAGGGGAGAGTTCCGAGTTTCTTACCAGGCAGGGATCGCCGAGAGCGGACAGGTCGTCGAGCAGCGGGACAGGGTTCTGCGTGTCGGCGGGCGCGTTGGCCGCCTCGGGTGCGTCGTCTTCGAGCGCGACGGTCTCGAGCAGCGCCGTGATGGCGACCTCGGCGTTGTTGAACGCGGAGTCGAGCAACCACCGCCGGCGGTTGAAGCAGCGGATGCAGCGGCTGCTCTCGGGCGCGATGAGCCTGCCGCACGTGCCGGCCTCGATCGGCAGGTCGACGCCGGGACACAGTAGCTTGCGGTCGATGTCGGCGCGGACGCGGCGCATCAGCTCGCGGTTGGCGATGCGCTTGCGGAGCCTGCGCAGCCAGGCGCGCTGTTCGGGACGCAGCAGCTCGATGAGGGGCATGGGGTCTCCTCCGGGGAAAGGCGAATGGCCCGGCAGGGCCAGGTGGAACGGGCCGTCGGCCCGGGGGCGTGCCGTCTGGTGGCGGCCTGCCGCAGACGGCGTGGACGCGAGCGCGTGAGCCGAGACGTGGAGACAGGGCGGACGCCGGGCGTGGCCTTGCCCGCCGGCGCCGTTGCTGTGTGCCGCTACGCGCGGGGCGCGTGCGACCGGCCCCGTGACCGCTTCGAGGCCGGGATCACGACGAAAGTGATTTCACGTACCGGAACACGTTCCGGCGAAAGACCGGCGAAGGTGCCGTCGGCCTTGTGGCGTGGAGACAGGGCGCAAGCCTGGCGTGGCCGTCGCCCGTCGGCGCCGTTGCTGCGTGCCGCTGCGCGCGGGGCGCGTGCGACCGGCCCCGCGACCGCCTCGAGGCCGGGATCACGGCGAAAGTGATTTCACGTACCGGAACACGTTCCGGCGAAAGGCTGGCGAAGGCGCCGTCGGCCTTGTGGTCGTTCCATGCACCGGCGTCATTGCCGTGCGTGGCGTTGCTGGTGAAGAACGGGTTGCCGTCCCGGCTCGGCAGGAAGCTGTCGAGGCGTCCGCACGGCAGCGGGCTACCACGAACCACCGCAGACACGGGTCGAAGCCCGACAGAGTGGCCCGACAGGGCCGGGTTGGAGCGGAGCGCCGGTCCCCTCGCGTGCCGTCTGGCGACGGCCTGCCGCGTTCGGCGTTGAACAGCAGCGCGTGAGCGGCCCAGGCGTGGACAAACGGTGCACAGCACGGCGCCGCCCTGCCCGCCGGCCCCGTTCCGCTGTCCCGCTACCCGCCTGCCTGCCCCATTGTCGTTCCGCCCGCCTGCTTCTCCGTGGTCCGTATCCGCGCCGACTCCGGGAGGCGCGGCGGGCTCTTGCCAGAGAGTGTTCTCCAGACCCGTTGCGGGTGGAACGGCGAGCGGCCCCGGCGTCGTCGGACCCTCGTTGTCCGCGCGGGCGAGCACGTCGCCCCGCAGTCCGGGCACGTCGTCGGCGGCAGCAGCCGCACGTCGATGGCGAACTGCGTCCTGCAGTTCTCGGGCGCTCGCCCGCCGCCGTCTCCCGCCGCCGCAGAGACGCGGCCGGCATCCCCGGAGCTAATCGCGCCCTCGGACGAGTTCCTCCCTTCCCGTTCAGAGCCTTCCAACCGGAAGCAGGGCGTTGGAGCGCGGTCTCGGGTGACCGCCGTCTTGCATACTTCACCCGGCCGCCGGATCTGGCCGGGGCCATCTGGAAAGAGGTACGGGATGACCAGGCGGGTTCTTCGGCTGAAGGACGTCAAGGAAGCGACGGGGCTGTCGCGGTCGTCGATCTACGCGCTGCGCAAACGGGGACTCTTCCCCGCGTCGGTCAGGATCGGACCCAAGGCGGTCGGCTGGTTCGAGGACGAGGTGCTCGGCTACCTGAAGTCGCGTCCCCGCGTCGGGGGTGAAGCAACCACGAAGAGACAGTGAACGGCGGCGGCGTGGCTCCAGGCGTTTCGTACGCCCGTTCGAGGTGCGGGCCGGAGCAACGCCGGTACAGGTTGCAGCACTCGCTTCGGAACATGCGCCGGGCACTCACCGCGGTGTTGTCGGACGCAGGCTGCGGCCGCGGTCGTGGGGCTTCCGGGCGCCCCAAGGTGCCGGCTGGACGCTTCGCGTACATCGTCTTCGATGGTTCCGCGACCGCCATCCGGTTGCTCGTGGCGGCGGTTCTCGCCGGCCCGATTGGCGCCCGACTCCGGGAGCGTGCAGATGTGGTTGGGCGCCATCGCGCCGTCCGCAGTGCTCGACCGGTTGGCGGGCGCGGGCGAGGCGCTGGCCAGTGGGAGATTGAAGCAGGGGCTTGGAGCGAGGTCGGCAGGCGCAGGGCTTCGGCGTTGACGCCGTCCTTCATTTCCCGGATGAGATTGCACGGGCGCAATCGGCAGCGTTCATCGACGCGGCGGCGAGACGTCGGCCGCGGCACGTGACAGGAGCGCTCCGAAGTCCTGATCGTTGTCGCCGTCCTGGCTTCTCGCGGGCGTGGCGCCCGCAATCCGCAGGGGGGCGAAGCCTGGTGGCTGAGAACTGTCAGCGTTGTCAGCGCCTGCGGCCTGCATGACATGCGGCTCGAAGGCGAGGTCGGAATCGGCGTCGTGGTAGTCGGCCCCACCGGTCAGGCGATGCTCAGTCGTTCGGCCGTCGTGCGGCCGGCGACCCGGTGGCCGGCGGCCAGGCGCCGCGCGAGCGTACGAATGGCCTCCCACGGCCACGGCCGGTAGTCCAGCTGCTCGACGCTCACGTTGATGTGCTGCTCCCTCGAAGGCGATGGCTCGTCATGGAGGTGGCCGTGGACGTTGACCGAGCCTTCCGGCACGGTCTCGAGCGGCATGTGCGTCAGCAGCAGCGGCGGGTCGCCGCTGGCGTAGAGCGTGCTGTGGATCTCGTCGAAGCCGTCGATATCGACTTCGCCGACGCGATTGATCTCGTGGTTGCCGATGACCAGGAGCTTGCGCCCCGGCGCTCTGCGGAACCGCTTGAGCCGAGCGCCCCACAGGGCGGGGATCGTCACGTCGCCGAGGCAGATGATCGTGTCGTGCGGAGCGACCGTCCGTTCCCAGGCGGAGAAGAGCGCCAGGTCCATCTGCCGCGGGCTGGGAAAGGGCCGTTGGAAGAACCCTATGGTCTCGTGGTGACCGAGGTGCAGGTCGGACCAGATCCAGATGCGGTTGTGGTCGCCTTCGGTCAATTCGCCGGGAGGCATGGCGCGCGAAATGCGCAGCATGCACCGCGTCGCCCTGCGGTCGACGTGTTCGTGGACCGGCGGCTCGAGGTCCTGCTGCAACTGCGCCTCGTAGAGGTTCTTCAGCGTGCTCGCGTTCAATGGTCGTCGCCTCGTCGATTCTCTCGCGTCCCGCGTTCGAAAGCTCGCCCGGTGGACGACGCCGGTCCGGCAGCCGTTCGCGTCTCTACCCCTCCGCCGCGGCCGGTGGAGCGGGCGAGGGCTCGGGACTTGTCGGTAGCGTGTTGGTGCTCGGGATCGAGGCAGTCGCGGGGTTCCGGAGACATGAGCCGGCGTTGCTCTTCGCGCCGGACGCTGTGTATGGCGCCGTGGCCAGTCGAGGCGTCGGCGCCTCGGCGGACCCGACACTGGCGGGGCTTCGGGAGCCAGTCTGCGGGCCGCGCGGCCGTCGCCTGTTCCGGCTGGTGGAGCGCCGCCGGCCTGGCCGCAAGTTCGCGGCGACGACGCGACGCTGCATCGCGGACGGCCGGCCGCGGTCGGGCGCGCTGTGGGCCGGCAGCCTGAAGTCGAGCGCCTTGATGAGACGGTCTGCGAGCGCTGCTCGCTCCGGCGAGTCGTCAAGTGCGGGCGCCTCGGTTGGAGTGCATCTCCTGGGCGTCTACGTACCCGGCGGCTGCGCCGCCGTTGTCCGCCGGGTCGCCGACCCGGGGCCGTTGCGTCCATTGCGTCGTCGGGCACTACTCGTCGCCGGTCGGTCGTCTCGCGGGTCGAGTCGTATTGGCTCGCTGGTGACCGGACGTTTCCGCTTCACCAGCGCAGGCACGGATCGCCAAGGTCGGAGAGGTCGTCGAGGACCGGGACGGCGCCGGGCGCGTCGTCCGGCGTGTCGTCGCGCGCGCGCTGCGCGGCGTGGTTCTCGAGCAGGGCGGTGATGGAGACTTCGGCATCGTTGAGCGCGTGCTTGAGCAGCCACCAGCGGCGCCGGATGCAGTGGATGCAGCGCTGGGACGAGGCGTGCACCAGGCGCCTGCAGGTGCCCGCCTCGATGGACAGATCGACGCCGACGCACAGCAGCTTGCGCGCCTCGCGGACGCGGCGCATGTGCTCGTCGGTTGGCGAGGCGCTGGCGCAGTCGCCGCAGTCTGGTTCCGGTGCTCCGGGCGGAGCATGTGGACGAGCGTCATGGTCTGTCCTCCGGGGACGAGCCCGACGGGACCGGCGGCGCGCGCACCGCGGGCGGTGCGGCTCATCCGTTGCCGGGCGCCGGGCGTGTGTTGGGTGATGGCCCCCCTGGGCCGCCGATGCCGGCGTCAGGCGCGCGGGGTCGCGCGCCGCGATGCCCGTCACGGCGTCGCCCTGCGCGCCGGCGCCGTTGCTGTTGGCGGGGCGCTCGATGGCGAGGCCGTCGATCCGGTGCGGCCAGACGATCGCGCCAGGTAGCGAAGACGGGCCGGCCGGCGTCACCTGCCGGAGCCGCCACCCGCGCGGGTCGCGCTGCGGCTGACGAGCACCGAGCCGACGCGAGCCGGCCAGCCTCAGCGCGCGCCGGGCCGGGCACGGAGCCGGGTCCCGGCCCATGACGAACCGAGCACTCGGTCGCCTCGCCCGCCAGCTGTCGTTCTGTCACCGAGCTGGTATCGCGCAGCGGTCGCTCGCGCGCCGTCTCTCAAGGCGACGGGCTCGGGCAGGCCGCGGCACAGCGGCGGCCGGTTCTGTGCGCCCGGCTTCGGGCCGGACCGCTCATCGCCGGGCGCAGCCCCGGCCGCGTGCGCAAGCACATGTCCGCCCGCCCGCGACCGACCCGACCCGTCCACCCATTGTCGCCGCCCGGGCCGAGCCGCCGTGTGGGAAGCGAAACGGGTCGCGCTGCTGCCGTCCCGGTCGCCTCCGCGCCGTGTACGCCGCTTCGACGCCCTGGCGCGTCGGAATCTCCGAGTTCGCGATCGCCACCGGCGGCACGCGGTCGATGCCTGCGACGTGCTGACGCGAAGCGGCGCAACGGCGCCTGGGAACCAGCGCGTCCCTTGCCGTTCATTCACTTCCAACAGGAAGAGGCGTGAGTTCTTGCGCCCGGAGCGACCGCCGGTCTGCATGCTTCACCTGTCGCCCCGGATGCGGCCGGGGCCATCAGAAAGAGGGCAATGATGATCAGGCGCGTGCTTCGGTTGAAGGACGTCAAGGAGGCGACGGGACTGTCGCGTTCCTCGATCTACGCGCTGCGCAAAACGCGGGCTCTTCCCGCCGTCGGTCAAGACCGGACCCAAGGCGGTCGGCTGGTTCGAGGACGAGGTGCTCGACTACCTGAAGTCGCGTCCCCGAGTCGGCGCCGACCGGGCCACGAATAGACGTTGACCGCCGCCGGCGGCGTGGCTGCAGACTCCTGTGGCCGCCCTTGACGGCCATGCAAGCCCGGTGGAGCCCGAACAGGTCGCAGCGAGCCGCCTTCTGCAGGAGGTTCGACGGTCTGAGGCTCTGCCCTGCCCACGATCGGTGGAGCAAGGAACACAAGGCGCCACGGCGGACTACGCTTCGACCGCGTCCTTGAGCGGCTTCGCGATGCGCGCCTTGACCACCTGCTTGGCCGGGATCTCGACCTGCGCACCGGTCGCCGGGTTGCGGCCCATGCGCTTCTCGCGTTGCTGCACCACCAGCTTGGCGACCCCCGGAAGCACGAACTCGCCGCACCGCAACAATTCCTGCTCGGTCAGCTGCTGCAGCTCGGCGAAGAAATCGCCGGCCTCCGCACGCTTGATGCCGAAACGCTCGGCGAAGTGCTCGAACAACTCGCTCCTGCTCATTCTGCGGGACTCAGCCATCCAGTATCCCCTCTCCTGGCGTCCTTTTGGATCAGCACCGGAACGCGGTCGCATCCCACCGGCCGTAACACCCCATCCCTCGTCACCGCGGCACCTTCTCCCAACTGGCCGGCAACTGCCCCTGTACCTTACCGTTTCGTGTGCGATGAACAGGCGGGTTCTGCGGTTGAAGGACGTCAAGGAGGCGACGGGGCTGTCGCGGTCGTCGATCTACGCGTTGCAGCAACGCGGGATCTTCCCGCAGTCGATCGGGGTCGGGCCCAAGGCGACCGGCTGGTACGAGGACGAGGTGCAGAACTACATCGAGACCCGTCCGCGCACGGGGCGAGAACGGACCGGGGAGAGAAGCTGACCGGCGGCGGCGTCCCCACGCGCCGCCGGTCTCAGCTCGTCACGAACTCCGCCCAGCGGTCCATCAGGCCGCGGCGCTTGTCGAACAGGTCCGACCGGGCGTACGACCGCTCGACCGCGCTGCCCACCTGGTGCGCCAGCGCCGCCTCGGCGACCGCATGCGGCACGCTGGTCTGCTCGCTCGCCCAGTCGCGGAACGACGAGCGGAAGCCGTGCACCGTGCAGCGGGCGCCGTACAGCCGCCTCACGACGTACGCCAGCGTCGTCGCGTGCATCTGACGACCCGCGCGCGCCGGGGCCGGGAAGCACCAGCCGGCAGGACTGTGCAGGCTTCGGGCACGTTCCAGCGTGTCCATCGCCGCCGGCGACAACGGCACGCGATGCTCGCGGCCGGCCTTCATGCGTTCGGCCGGTATGCGCCACTCCGCGGCTTGCAGGTCCATCTCGCTCCACGTGGCGCCGCGCGCCTCACCCGAGCGAACGGCAGTCAGGATGATGAACCGGAGACAGCTCTTCAGCGCCTCGCTCGCCGTGCACGCCGCGATGGCCTCCAATGCCGCGCCCACCTCGGCGTAGGGCAGCGCCGCGTGGTGCTTCTTGCCCTTGCGAGCCGCGGGCAGCGCCGCGCCGATGCCCTCGGCCACGTTGAACTCCAGGTGCTCGCGGGCCACGCCCCACGCCAACGCCCCCCGGATCCAGCCGTGCAGCTTCGACCCCATGGCCCGCTTCTCCGCCATCAGCGGGGCGAGGATGCCGATCACGTCGGCGCGGCGGATCTGGTCGAGGCGCCGGTCCAGGATCGAACCGCAGTACCGGTCCAGAGCACGCCGCCGGTCCTCCGGCCCTTGTCCTTTCCAGGTCGCCGCCGCGTCGACTCGTTCGCACGCCTTCCGGAAGGTCGGTACCCGCGACCGCTGAAGGGCCGCCGTGGGGTCCCCGCCGCGGCGCGCCAGCTGACGGTTGGAGAACGCGGCGGCGCGCGCCTCGGCGAGCCCGACGTACGGATACCCGCCGAGCCCGAGGTCGCGGCGCTTGCCGTCGACGGTCAGCCGCTGCACCCAGTGGCGGCTGTGGCCGCCGGGCTCGACGACGAGGTAGAGCGTGCCGCCGTCGCCGTGGCGGCCCGGCCGTAGGGTCGGGATCTGCTTGACTCTGAGCCGTCCTGCCATGGGGATTCTCGGGTCCGGATGTGTCCCACGAATATACCACGTTAGGGGCTGGAACTGGCGGTTCGCGGTCGGCGGGAACTGGACGCATATCGCAGGATGCCCCCAATGAAATGGGGGCATCCTGGCTGTCTAGGGACTACTGCGGAACCTAATCATCTTCTGGCAGCGCGAAGACGTAGAGCGCGTTCCCTCCTTCCGGCTGGTAGATTTCCGGGCTGAGCTGCGCGGTCAGCGTCCGGAACGCGCCCCCCAGCGACGCCGGAACGGCCAGGAACTGCCGCCCGCCCGCCTCGTAGGTGATGGGATAGCCGTGGGCCGCGGCCATCAGGCGCGTTTCCCAGAGAATCTCCCCCGTCTCGACGTCGAACGCCCGGTAGTAGCGGTCGCCGTCGCCCGCGAAGACGAGGCCGCCGGCCGTCGTCAGCGTCGACGTCAGGAAGGCGGCGCGCTGCTCGTGGCTCCAGAGCTCCTCCATCGTCCGCACGTCGTAGGCGGCCAGCTTGCCGACGTTGCCGTTGCTGCCCGGCATCTCGAGCAGCTCGTAGCGGCCGGCCGACCCGCCGCCCAGTTCGATGAACTCCACCTCGCGGCCGGTCAGGTGCATGCACGCCTGGTGCAGCGGAATCACGAGCGCGCCGGTGCCGGGATGGTAGGCCGACGCCTGCCAGTTGTGGCCGCCGAGCAGGCTCGGACAGGCGAACACCCGCTCGCCGATCGCGATGTTCTGCAGATCCTCCCGGTAGGTCAGCTCGCCGGTGGTCTTGTCGATCTCCCCGAAGATATCCTGGTGGACCGTCTCGCGCAGGTCGACGAACGCGCCGGTCCGCCGGTCGAGCTTCCAGAGGATGCCGTCCTTGCCGATGGTGAACAGCCACTTGTCGTCGCCGGCATCCACCAGCACCCGCTCGTAGACGATGTCGAGGTCGAGCGTCTCGCCCGGCGCGTGCTGGAAGTACCAGTGCACCTGCCCGGTGCTCGGGTCCAGCGCCAGCGTCGAGTTGGTGTAGAGCGCGTCCTGCCGCGTCGTCATGCCGCGGCTCGAGGCGACCCACGGCTTCGCCTGCGCGGTGCCGATGTAGAAGAGGCCGAGCTCCGGGTCGTAGCTGCCCGGGATCCAGGCGTCGCCGCCCGCGCGCAGGTACGGCGGCGTGTCGCCCCACGACGCGTCGTTCGGATCCCCCGGCAGCGCGATGGTCGACGTGCGCCACAGCTCCTCGCCGGTGTCGGGATCGTGGCCGGTGATGAAGCAGCTCTGTTCCGTATAGCGGTCGCAACCGTTGGTGCCGGTGATGACGACGCCGTTGGCGATGACCGGGCCGGCGTTCTGGCGGAAGCCCTGCGTGTAGTCGGTCTTGAGCGTCTTCCACACCTCCTCGCCGGTCCGCGCGTCGAGGGCCACGAGGTTGGCGTCCGCGGTGGCGAGGAACAGCTTGTCGCCGTAGATGGCCAGCGTGCGGGTGGCGCCGGCGCGCGCGTCCTCCGGCAGCCGGTGACGGTAGACCCAGATGACGTCGCCGGTCGCCGCGTCGAGCGCCTGGACGACGTTGCCCGGATGGGCGAGGAACATGATGCCGTCGTGCACCAGCGGCGTCGTCTGGTGGTTGCCCGGCCGCACCGAGATGGACCATGCCAGCTTCAGGTCGGCGACGTTGTCGCGCGTCACCTCATCGAGCGTGCTGTAGCCGTGGCTGTTGCGCGTCCGGCGCCAGCTCAGCCAGTCGCCCGGCGGCGGGTCGGCAAGCACCTCGTCGGTCACCGGACTCAGCTCGTGCGGCACCACCAGGTTGACGAACCGCGACGAGCGCCGCCGCGGCCGCTCGCCCGCCCCGGCCGCGCGGCGCGCCTCTTCCATGTCCGCCGCGTCGCCGATCGGCACCCCCGCATCCGCCGTCAGGGTCCGGTCGCCGGGCACCGCGCCGTTGGCCTCCAGCAGGTACGCCACCAGATCGATGTAGGCCTGATCGCTGATCACGCCGGCCTGTCCCGGCGGCATCTCGTCGCGCAGGTAGGCGAACATGTCGTCGGTGGTCTGCCCCAGCCAACTGTTCAGGAAGTCCACGCCCGACAGCGGCGGCGCGTGCACCATGCCCTCCAGGTTCACGCCGTGGCACTGGCCGCACTGCACCCCGTAGACCGACCAGCCGGCGGAGGCCTGGTCCGACGTGAAGGCCCCGTCGCCCACCGGCGCCTGCGCCGCGGCGACGCCCGGTGCGACAGCCAAACCCGCGACGATCAGTCCGACCGCCGACATCCGGACCACCGCGCCGACGCCGACACAAGTTGCCTTCGACATGATTCGCTCCTCGGTGCCGCTGGACGGCGCCTCGGTACCGTCTGGCCGCCAGTCCCGCCCTTATACCACACCAACCCGCCGGTGGTGTCTCGAACGTAGCGGACGAGGACCGGACCCGTTCGCAGACGCGTGGCGGTCGGAGGTCGTGCGGCACTTGGTGATCGACACCTACGGCGCGTCCGGCAGCGGGCCGAAATCCGGCGGCGGCACCCGGTGCCGGGTGGCCGCCTCGTAGGCGGACGCCGCCTTCAACACCGCGGCTTCCTCGCCCGGGCCGGCCCAGAACATCATGCTGATGGGCAGCGGCGTGTCCAGCACGGTCCGTTCGTAGCCGGGGACCGCGTCGTACCGATCGCCGGCCGCGTTGAGGACGAACCGGGGCTCGTAGACGACGTCGTTGAACCCGGCGGGCACGACGATTTCCGGCACGCCGATCAGCGCGGTGATGGTCTGCGTCGCCCCGGACGCGCCGCGGCCGTTTACGCTCGGCTCGCTGGGTCCGCCGACCTTCTGGTGCGGCAGCGTGTTCTCGGGATTCACCAGCACGTCGAGGCGGTTCTCGCGCATCACCTTGGCCAGCACGAGCTGCAGCACCGCCCGCATCTGCATCCGCTCGGTGTTCCCCGCCGCACGAACGTCGTCGAGCACGGCCCAGTTCGCGGACCCCGCCTCGGCCGCGGCCGAGAAGTACTTCGTGTTGGCGTCCAGGCTCGCCATGTCCGTGACCCGCTCGTCGCCGCGCCGGGCCAGGTACTGATCGATATGCAAGGCGAAGCTCCGCGACGGGGGCGAGAGCACGACGCGGCGCAGATTGATCCTGGGCGAGAGCGGCGCGTTGCCTTCCGCCAACTGGACCAGGTAGCGCGTCGACGTCACGTCGTGGCCCGGCACGGCGAACTCCAGCTCGCCGTCGTCCGTGGTCTTGGCGAAGTACTCCGGCATGTGGATGGGCAGGATCTCGGCCAGCGCGTCCCGGAACGTGTACTCCATGTTCGGGACGGCGAGATCGTCGGGATGGAGCGGATCGACCGACTCGACCAGGGTCGCCCCGAGCCGGTCCCGGAGCACGGTCTTGATCTCGTCGTCGATCCGGTCGCTGATCGCCGCGTCGTTCAGCGTGTGCTTGACCATGTACTCGCGGACGATCCCGATCCGCATGCCGGCCAGGGGCCTGTCGCCCGGGTCGTCGCCCCCGTCCTCGGGCACCTCCTCGACAACGGCGTCGGCGTAGGGGCCGGCGGAGACTAGCGCCTCCGGGACCGCCGTGTAGATGTCCCGCGGATCGAAGTAGCCGAACTCGGAATCCCGCAGGGCGTCCAGCACGAGGGCCGCGTCCTTGACCGTGCGGCAGTTGAGACCCGCCCGGTCCACCAGCGGATTCGATCCGACGGCGCCGCCGTAGGGAATCAACCCCTTGGTCGTCAGCAGGCTGACCACGGCGTTGCGCGATGCCGGCCCCTTGCACGATCCCCCCGTCTGCTCGCAGAAGGCGCAGGTGACGAGGTTCGCCGCGACGGCGACGCCGGACCCGGAGCTCGAGCCCCGCGGCGAACGCTCGGTGTCGTAGGGGTTGCAGGCCTGCCCGCCCCACGTGCTCCGCTCCGAATATCCCAGGTAGCGGGCGGTCGACACCGACGGCCCGCCGGGATTTCCGATGCCGCCGTTGAACTCGGTGGCGTTGGCCTTGGCGTAGATGATGGCGCCCTTCTCGCGCAGCCGCTCGACGATGGTCGCATCTGCCGGAGGCGCGTCCATGGCGAAGTCGATGTCCGCCGCGGTCGTGGTCCGCATGTCCCGCGTGTCGTAGACGTCCTTGAAGGCCAGCGGAATGCAGTACATCGGCAGCCGGTCCAGATCGGGGTCGACGCCGTACCGCGCGTCCAGCTCCACCGCCCGCTCGACCGCGTCGGGGTGTTGCCGGAACGCCTCGCAGGCCGCGGGACAGTTCGCCGGAAGCTCGCCCGTGGAGGGATGCGCGTCGCAGGCCCCCTGGCAGGTCACCGACCGCTCGCCGCGCAGGTTGAGCGTGCTGAGCGCGTTGACCTGGCCCGCGTTCGGGACGCCGGCCACCATGCCGTACTGCGCCTGCACCGCAGGGTCCGAGACCGTGGGCTCCATCCTCCCCAGGTCCAGCGGGATGCCCGCGTAGCGGTCGGCATCCGGAAGGATGCTCGATACGGGAACGGTGGACGAGGGAAAGCGGACCGGCGAACCGGCACGCACCGGGCCGGATGCCGGCGCAACGGGCGCACCGTCGAGCGTGACCAGTTGCGTGCAGGCGCCGTTGTAGGCCCTGGCCCGGTCGATATGGGCCTGCACCAGCCCCTGACAACTGATCCGGCCGCCGGCGATGGCCTCGTGAACGTCTTCGATGGTCGCTTCCTCGAGACGGAACGGAGCGGACGGGCCCGGGTCGGGCTGGGCGACGGCGCCGCCGGCCGACAGCAGGCAGAGCATCACCATTCCCGAGGTCGTCACGCGGTGCGATCGCTTCCCGGCCATCGTCAATCCAGTCATGCGAACCTCCCGCAGCTCGGAGGCCACGGCGAGCCCCCGACCGGCATTATACGGGCCGGCCCGGGGTCGCCGTGCGATCAGACGCGGAATGCCGGACGACGGTGCGCGTACGCGCCGCGCGCAAGCAGGATCGCCGCCAGGACGACCAGGGCGAGCGGCGGGACGACGGGAGCCGGATCCGCGGGATAGAAGCCGGAAACGATGACGAATCCGTCCCCGATCGACAGGGGAGCCGCGTAGGCGACCTTCCGGGAGCCCTCCGCTTCGTCGCCCTCGACCGCCGGATTGTCGAAGTAGTACTCGACGAATCCGCCACCGGCTTCAGCCTGGCGGAGGAGTTCCCGAATGTACCTGAAGCCGGTCTTGTCCTGCCTGTCGAACCGGTTCTGGCCTTCGATTTCCCTGCGGGTGGCGTGGAAGACGTTGACCGCTTCGCGCGTCATCACGAAGAGGTAGATGGATCCGTGCCTCCACTCGCCGGCCGGCCTGAACGTCCGGTCGAAGAACGCGTACGCACGGTCCGGATTCGAGACCTGCTGTTCCGCAAGCGTCGCGGCACGCTCGACGAACGCGCGCAGGGTAGGCTGATCCACGACGTCGCTTGCCGTCACTGCCTGCGCCTGCGCCGTACCGGGGCACGTGACCACCGCGAACATCGCGGCGGCGTGAATCCATCGTCGCAAGGTGGGCTCCTTTCCGTGGTCCGCCCGATTGGATACCGGGCAGGCACGAACGGAGATCAGTATACGTGTGCGCCAGAAATCATGCCTGCACGAAAGCGCCTCTCGATGCGGCAGGCCATCCGGCGAGGCCGGAGATCACGCTTCCTCCACGTCGCGCAACGCCAGCTCGATCGCGACCGCAACGCGCTTCCAGTTGCGGGCTTCCTCGTCGGCGTTCCGGCGCCCGGCGGGGGTCAATTCGTAGTACTTCGCCTTCCGATTGGTCTCCGACCGCCCCCACTCGGCCGTCAGCCAACCCTTCTGCTCGAGCCGGTGCAGGGCGGGAAAAAGCGAGCCCGGGTTGACGCGGAACGCACCCTGCGTCATCTGCTCGACCCGGCGCGCGATGCCGAGCCCGTGTTTCGATCCCGTCATGAGCGCGCGGAGGATCAGCAGGTCGAGGGTGCCGCGCATGAGGTCGGTGCGGGACATGGGGAAAATGCTCCTTTGAGGGCGTCCTATCGATTTCCGACAAATCTACCCGCAGCCCTATCGGTTGTCAACAGGTCGCTTGCTCGGCGGTCATTCCGCGCGCCGCCGGCATCGGATGTCATGTTCCTCTGACCGTGCGGTCAACGCCCCGCCGGTAGAGATGCTGCCGACGGCGTGCCGGCTCCACCCGCATCGCGCGGAGCGCCGGCAGGCAGCACGCGGCCAGGGCCACGGAGAGCGTCGAGTTGACGTCCTGATGTGAGGGTGACGTGGGTAGCCGGACAGCCGGGTTGCGAGCGCGTCGCAGAAGGTTGTTCCACCCACGGGTGTCGCATAGACTCGGGCACGGGAATCGGAGAACCGGAGGAGCAAGATGAAACCAGTGATGGTGGCGGCGGCCTTCCTGTTGCTGAGCTCATCAACGTACGCGCAGGTCAGCGTGATCCAGGCCGACTACGAAGAGGTCATCACCAGCCGCGAGGGTCGCGTGCGCTTCACGGAGATCGGAACGCACACCTTCGACGAGAGAGGCCGGCACCGGCGCGACTGGACGACGCTGTACGGCGAGTCCGTCTCGGAAATCGTGCTCCCGGAGCGCAACGAGCGCCTGACGATCAACCACGAGACGCGCTCCATCGCCGTTGGACCAACGAAACACTGGTTCCCTGTCCCGGACCTGGCGCAACCGCGAGTTACGGCAGCCGATCTCGTGGCGGGAGCGATTCGGGCAACATCCTGTTTCTTCAGGCTCGTCGTCGCCGAGTTGACTCCTGGGGTGCAGACCAGGCTCGGCGGAGGTCGCGCCTTGCCCATCGGTGTGAGAGAACACGGGCCGGTGACGTTGCAGGGACGCCGGGTCGCGTCGCCCGGCAGCATCTGTCGGCAGCCGTCCACCACAGAGCGGTGGACCTACGCGGCCGACCCGGGGACCCGCACCGGAGGTCGCCGAAGTCCCAGCGGCAGAAGCAGATCGAGATCCGCAATGCCTCTGGAGATCAGTCTCGAGCACACCACGACGGTCGAGATCGACGGCCGGGCGCAGGTCATCGCCGACAAGCGCCTGACAGCGGTAACCCGAACGACGGTGGGTCCCGGGGTATTCTCGGCGCCGGCAGGGTACGCGACACGCAACGCATTCCAGTCGTGACTTGCCGGCGGAAGATCTCCGTCGCTTGCTTTATCCAGCAGGGACCGCTGAATCCCCGAGATGTCTCTGCAGGAACGCCAGCGTGCGCGGCCACGCGTCTTCGGCCGCGCGCCGGTTGGCGGCCAGTCCTTCCTGGGCCTTCAGGAACACGGTCGCGCCCTCGTAGACGATCGCCTCGTAGGACCTGCCGGCAGCCGCCATCGCCTCGGTGGTCCTGGAAACCGTCGCTGCGGTCGGAAGGTCGCCTCCGTACAGGCCGAGCACCGGGGCCGCAATTCGTCCATGGTCGGACGCGTGCCCGGGCACGGCGCCGTAGAAGACGACCACGGCATCCAGCTCGGGCTGCTCCAACGCGTACGCAATGCTTGCCGCTCCGCCCCAACTGAATCCGACGATGCCGACTCGGCCATCGGCGACCGGCAGGCCGAGCGCCCACGTCCGGACCGCGTCGAGCCGGCTCGTGCGTTCCCGTGCGCCGATCGTGTTGACGGTGGGGGCAATCCTCATCCCATCGATGAAGAAACGTCCGTCGCCGCCGCCGGGAGCCATGCCCTTCAGCAGATCCGGGGCGACCGCGACGAATCCCTCGGCCGCGAATGCGTCGGCGACGCTCCGCACCCAATCGGAGAGCCCGTAGAGGTCGTGCACGACCATCACGACCGGCGCGCGCGACCGCTCGGGATACACCACCCAGGTCGGGACCCGCAGCGCGCTGCCCGGCAACTCCACGTCGACGACCTCGGCGCGCCGCGGCGATGCCTCGAGGTCGCCCCGCGCGGTAGCCCCGCTCGGCGGCAGACCCGCGGCGGAGACAGGAAGCGGCCCCTCGCCGCGGGCGACGGTACCTGCCACCGCCAGGATGGCGCCCACCTGGAGTGCGGCCACAGCAACGAGAACGAGTGGGACGGCTCTCCTCATGTGCCCCTCCTGCCTCATCGCGTACGTCGGTTCCGGTTGCGTCAACCGCATCAGCATACCTCCCCGGACGATGCTGCCGACGTCACGCCGGCGGAGATCGACGGCGTCGAGCAGCGCGTCCAGCTCCGCTCCGTAACGCCTGCGCCACTATCGCGGATACAGCCGGATCGCCCACCGGACCAGCCGTCTCGCGCACGTCATGACACCCCCGGACGCCGTGCCGCGGCCCGCCGCACGCGGTCCAGCTATTCCAACGAAAACGTCTAGAACCAGGTAATCAACGACAAATTTGTTCGGCACACTGCCATTCCTTGTACCCACGAACCAATTTTGTCGTTGAGTTTGGACGGGTCCGGGAACAAGACCTGCCACCTGGCGGGCTCCAGCGGATTGCCGGGCGGCCCAGACAAACGGGCTTTTATACAAAAACGTAGGCACCGGCCCTCCAATCACACAAATGTGTCTTGTCGTCCGCCAGCCGTGACCACCGTCTCCTTCCCGGCATGCCGTCAAATTTGCTGCCGGCCCTGTTGGACGAATCCACCGCGCCAGCGGCCCGCGGGAGCCGCGTTCCAGTAATGGCACATCTCTTGCGTAAGCACCCTGCCCATGACGCCGGCAGTCCGCAGGGAACCTCGCGCGGCCGGAATCCCGGTATCTGCCGGCACCCTCCACAACCCCGACAAGGAGACATTCCGTGCCCTGTGACAGAACTCGGAGCAACCATGCCGCACGCGGTTGGCGCCTTCGATTGGCGGCGGCGCTGCTGGCGGTACCGGCGTCGTGGGCCGGCGGCGGCGCCCTCCATGCCCAGGACGACGCAGACGCCGGGGAAGTGGAGATTCGTGAAGCGGAAACCCGCGGAGCGGCGGAAGCTACCGCGGTGGAGACCCCCGCGGCGGCGGAAGCCGCCGGCCTGACCGCGGGTGTCGAAACCCGCGAAGCGGCGGAAGCTACCGCGGCGGAAGCCCAGGACGTCGAGGCGGCGGAGGTCCAGGAACCCCGGCCGCTGCCGCCGATCTCGGTGGGCGGCGGGCTGCAGTCCAGCTTCCTGCATCACCGCTCGAACGAGGCGGACGCCTCCGATCACCTCCGGGTCAACAGCCTGCGCTTGTACCTGAACGGCGCCGCCACCGACAACATCAAGTTCATGGTGAACACGGACATCGACTACGGCGGATCGCTGGGCGCTCCCAATCCCGGCCAGAACACGCGGTTCAAGATCCTCGACGCGGTCGCCCAGTTCGAGATGTCCGACACGTTCAACGTCTGGGTGGGCCGGTTCCTGCCCCCGAGCGACCGGGCCAACCTGTACGGTCCGTTCTACGCGCACCACTGGGGGGTCTACGCCGACGGCGTCCAGGACGGCTATCCGTTCATCTTTCAGGGCCGCGCGAACGGCGCCGCGTACTGGGGCCAGTTCGACAAGGTCAAGGTGTCCGCGGGCGCCTTCGACGGCCATTCGACGACCGGCATCTCGTCGCTCATCGGCGCCGGCCGGGTGCAGGTGAACTTCTGGGATCAGGAACCCGGCTACTACCTGAACAGCACCTACTACGGCGAGAAGAACATTCTCGCGATCGGCCTCGCCGGGCAGACGCAGGCCGAGTCCGGCAACGCCTACAGCGCCGACCTCCTCATGGAGCGCAAGGTCCCGGGCGGCGGGGCGGTGACGCTCGAAGCCGAGTGGGCCCGCTACGACGGGCTGGGCGGCTACGACCCGCGCTACGTGATGAACGACGGCGGCTACCTGCTGGGCGCCTACCTGTTCCCCAAGCGCGTCGGCCCCGGCCAGTTCGAGATTCTCGGCAAGTACGCCCGCGCCCGGTTTCGCGAGGGCGTGACGGCCGACTACAACCAGAAGACGACGGAGGTCGATCTCAACTACATCATCCGGCAGTTCAACGCGCGCGTGATGATCTTCTTCAAGGACACCAGCTATACGGGGGTCCAGACCGACGACTTCCAGGTCGGGGTCGGACTGCAGATCCAGATGTAGCGATCCGTTCAAGCACAGGAGTCAGGTTCATGAAACGCATCCATGCATGTCTCGTCCTCCTCGCCGTCGCCCTGACCGGCTGCGGCGGGTCCGGCGACGCGCCGGAATCCACCGCGGGCGGCCCGACCGGCGATCCCATCAAGGTCGGCGTCCTGCATTCGCTGTCGGGCACGATGGCCATCAGCGAGACCACCCTCAAGGACACCATCCTGATGATGGTGGACGAGCAGAACGCCAAGGGGGGCCTGCTGGGCAGACCCGTCGAGGCCGTGGTGGTCGACCCGGCGTCCGACTGGCCGCTGTTCGCCGAGCGTGCGAGAGAGCTGCTCGAGTCCGAGCAGGTCGACGTGGTGTTCGGCTGCTGGACGTCCGTCTCCCGCAAGTCGGTGCTCCCGGTGTTCGAGGAGAACAACGGCCTTCTCTTCTACCCGGTGCAGTACGAGGGCGAGGAGTCGTCGAAGAACGTCATCTATACCGGCGCCGCCCCGAACCAGCAGGCGATTCCGGCCATCGACTACCTGATGAACGAGGTCGGCATCGAGCGCTGGGTGCTCGAGGGCACCGACTACGTCTATCCCCGCACGACCAACCGCATCCTCGAGGCCTACCTGCAGCAGAAGGGGGTCGCCGAGGAGGACATCTCGATCAACTACACCCCGTTCGGGCACTCGGACTGGCAGACGCGGGTAGCCGCCATCCGCCGCTTCGGCTCGGCCGGCAAGCCCACCGCGGTGGTGTCGACCATCAACGGCGACGCCAACGTGCCCTTCTACCTGGAGCTCGCCAACCAGGAGGTCTCGGCGGACGAGATCCCGGTGGTGGCGTTCTCGGTCGGCGAGGAGGAGCTCTCGGGCCTCGACACCACGCCGCTGGTCGGCCACCTCGCCGCCTGGAACTACTTCCAGAGCGTGGAGTCGCCGGCCAACGCCGAGTTCATCGCGAAGTGGAAGGCGTTCGTCGCCGACGCGGACCGGACGACCAACGACCCGATGGAGGCGCACTACGTCGGCTTCAACCTCTGGGCCAAGGCGGTCGAGAAGGCCGGCACGACCGACGTCGACGCCGTGCTGGCGGCCCTGCCGGGCACGACGACGCCGAACCTGACCGGCGGCATGGCGGAGGTGCTGCCGAACCACCACATCACCAAGCCGGTGTACATCGGCGAGGTGCAGGCGAACGGGCAGTTCGACGTGGTCTGGCAGACCGACGACACCGTGCCGGGAGACGCCTGGTCGGACTACCTGCCGGGCAGCGAGGACACGGAAGCGGACTGGGTGGCGCTGAATTGCGGCAACTACAACACCAGGACGCAGGTGTGCTCCGGGCAGAACTACGAGTAGGGGCGCCGGCGCCGGGCGGGCGATGGATCCCGGGTCTGTCGCTCGCCTGGTGCCTCCTTCTCGCGGGTCCGGCGCCGGCAGCGGCCGAGAACGGCGACGACGCCTTTCCGGCGCTCGTCGCCGCGTTCGCCGAGGCCAACTTCCGCGAGAAGGAAGCGCTCGCCGAGCGGATGCTCGCGACCGGGCACCCGCGCGTGCGGGACGTGCTGACCGCGCTGCTCGAGGACCGCCTGTTCGAGCGCGAGCGCGACGGGCGGATCTTCGTCGTCGAGTCGAACGACGACAGCCTGCCCGCGTTCCAACTGCTCGATCCCGCCTCTCTGGATCCCGTCGAGGCGGTCGCGCCCGACCTGCTGCGGCGCATCATCACCAACAACCGGCTGCGCAGGTTCCTGCGGGGCACGATCGCGCGGTTCAGCCTGTCGAGCGCCGACGCCGGGGTGCGCCTGGAGGCCGCGCGGGAGCTGCTGCGCGGCCTCGACGACGAGGTCATCGAGCTGCTGCGCCGGCGCGCGGACGTGGAGACCGACCCGGACGTGGCCTACGAGATCGAGACCGCGCTGTCGATCGCGGCGCTCGACGACAACGATCCGCGGGTGCGCATCGACGCCGTCGAGCGGCTCTCGGGGCGGCTCAACCCGGTGGTGCACAACCGCCTGTCGGCGCTCGTGGCGACCACCGACGACGGCGGGCACGTGGAGCCCGACGCGGACGTGCGCGCCGCGGCGGCCGACGCGCTGTGGCAGATCGACTCGATGCGCAACGTGTACTCCGTGCTCGAGACGGCGGCCTTCGGGCTGAGCCTGGGCTCGGTGCTGGTGCTCGTCGCCATCGGACTGGCCATCACCTTCGGCGTGATGGGCGTCATCAACATGGCCCACGGCGAGCTGATGATGCTCGGCGCCTACACGACCTACGTCGTGCAACTCTGGATGCCGGACCTCATCGGCGTCTCGCTGTTCGTGGCCGTGCCCGCAGCCTTCCTGGTCGCCGGGGGCGTCGGCGTACTCATCGAGCGCAGCGTCATCCGGTTCCTGTACGGCAGGCCGCTCGAGACCCTGCTCGCCACGTTCGGCGTGAGCCTCGTCCTGCAGCAGCTCGTGCGGTCGGTGTTCTCCGCGAACAACCGCGCGGTCGTCACCCCGGACTGGATGAGCGGCGCGCTGCGGTTCAACGAGGCCTTCTCGCTCACCTGGAACCGGCTGTACATCGTCCTGTTCGCCCTGCTGGTGTTCGCGCTGGTGCTGGCCGTCCTGCGGCGCACGCGACTGGGCCTCGACATCCGCGCCGTCTCGCAGAACCGCGCGATGGCGCGGGCCATGGGCGTGCGCACCGAGTGGGTCGACGTCATGACCTTCGGGCTCGGGGCCGGCATCGCCGGGGTGGCCGGCGTGGCCCTGACGCAGCTCACCAACGTCGGCCCCAACCTCGGCCAGTCCTACATCGTCGACTCGTTCATGGTAGTGGTGTTCGGCGGCGTCGGCAACCTCTGGGGCACGCTCATCGGCGGCATGTCGCTCGGCATCGCCAACAAGCTGCTCGAGCCGTTCGCCGGGGCCGTGCTCGGCAAGATCCTGGTCCTCGTCGTGCTGATCCTCTTCATTCAGCACCGTCCCCGCGGTCTGTTTCCGCAGACGGGGCGGGCCGCGGAGGGAGCGTGACCTCCTTGACGAAGTACCTGCCTCCGGCTATAGCGGATCGTCCCAGCGCGGTGTTCCTGGCTGTGCTGGCGGCGGTCGCGCTGGCCGCGCCGATCCTGAACCTGGCGGTGCCGGAGTCGTCGCCCCTGCACCTGTCGAGCTACGCGGTCGGCCTGATCGGCAAGTACCTGTGCTACGCGCTGCTCGCGCTCGCGGTCGACTTCATCTGGGGCTACTGCGGCATCCTCAGCCTGGGGCACGCGGCGTTCTTCGCGCTCGGGGGCTACGCGATGGGGATGTACCTGATGCGCCAGATCGGCACCCGGGGCGTGTACGGACACCCGATCCTGCCGGACTTCATGGTGTTCCTGAACTGGACCGAGCTGCCGTGGTTCTGGTACGGCTTCGACCGGTTCTGGTTCGCGATGGCGATGGTGGCGCTGGCGCCCGGGGCGCTGGCGTTCGCGTTCGGGTGGCTGGCGTTCCGCTCGCGGGTCACCGGCGTGTACCTGTCGATCATGACGCAGGCGCTCACCTACGCCCTGATGCTCGCGTTCTTCCGCAACGACATGGGTTTCGGGGGCAACAACGGGTTCACCGACTTCAAGGACCTGCTCGGCTTCGACCTGCAGAGCGACGCCACCCGCTCCATGCTGCTGGTGGCGACGGCGGTGGCGCTCGGGGCCAGCTACTGGATCTGCCGGACGGTGCTCGGATCGCGCGCCGGCCGGGTGCTGCGCGCCATCCGGGACGCCGAGAGCCGCACCCGTTTCCTGGGCTATCGCGTGGACACCTACAAGCTCTGGGTGTTCGTGCTGTCGGCGGTGCTCGCCGGGGTGGCGGGTGCGCTCTACGTGCCGCAGGTGGGCATCATCAATCCCGGCGAGTTCGAGCCCATCAACTCCATCGAGGTCGTGATCTGGGTGGCGGTCGGCGGGCGGGGCACGCTGTGGGGCGCCGTCGCCGGGGCCGTGCTCGTCAACTACGCGAAGACTTGGTTCACCGGGGCGCTGCCCGACCTGTGGCTCTACGCGCTCGGGGCGCTGTTCGTCGGCGTCACCCTCTTCCTGCCCCGCGGGCTGGCCGGCATCCGTCTCCCGGCGAGGCAGGGCGCATGAACGCGGACCCGAATCCGGCCGTTTCCGCGAGCCGGCGCGACGCCTGGCGGGAGAAGCGCGAGGCCGCCCTCAAGCGGCAGGGAAACCCGCTCGGCGGCGGCGTGCTGTATCTGCAGCACGTGACGGTGAGCTTCGACGGCTTCAAGGCGCTGGACGATCTCACGTTGCACGTCGACCCGGGCGAGCTGCTGTGCATCATCGGGCCGAACGGGGCGGGCAAGACCACGATGATGGACGTCATCACCGGCAAGACGCGGCCGGACGAGGGCACGGTGTGGTTCGGGAACCGGATCGACCTGCTGGCGCTGACCGAGCCGGAGATCGTGCAGGCCGGCATCGGCCGCAAGTTCCAGAAGCCCACCGTGTTCGACTTCCTGACGGTCTTCGAGAACCTGGAGCTGGCCCTGGCCGGCGACAAGTCGTTCTGGCGCACCTTCGTCGCGCGTCTGACCCGCGCCGACCGCGAGCGCATCGATGCGGTTCTCGAGACGACCGGGCTCGAGGCGAAGCGCGACGCGTTGGCCGGCGCCCTGGCCCATGGGCAGAAGCAGTGGCTGGAGATCGGCATGCTGCTGATGCAGGATCCGAAGCTGCTGCTCGTCGACGAACCGGTCGCCGGCATGACGCCGCAGGAGACCGAGCGCACCGGCGAGCTGCTGCTGTCGCTGGCGGGGCAGCACTCGGTGGTCGTCGTCGAGCACGACATGGAGTTCGTGCGGTCGATTGCCAACCGGGTGGCGGTCCTGCACGAGGGACGGGTGCTGGCCGAGGGCGGCATGGACGACGTGCAGGGCGACCCGCGGGTGATCGAGGTATATCTCGGCGCATGAGCCTGCTGCGCATCCGCAACCTCAACCACTCGTACGGCGGCAGCCGCACGCTGTGGGACATCGATCTGGACCTGGAGGCCGGGACCCGTCTGTGCCTGATGGGCCGCAACGGCGTGGGCAAGACCACGCTGCTCAAGTGCGTGATGGGTCTGGTCCCGGTGACGTCGGGCAGCATCGCGTTCGACGAGGTCGACCTGCTCGCGCGCTCCCCGGAGAGCCGGGCCCGGCTGGGCATCGGCTACGTGCCGCAGGGGCGGGAGATCTTTCCCCAGCTCACCGTCGAGGAGAACCTGCGCATCGGCCTGGCGGCGCGCCGCGACCGCGTCCGGAGCATCCCGGAGCGGGTGTTCGAGCTGTTCCCGGTGCTGAAGCAGATGCTCCAGCGCCGGGGCGGAGACCTGTCGGGCGGCCAGCAGCAGCAACTGGCGATAGGGCGGGCCCTGGTGCTCGAGCCCCGGCTGCTGATTCTGGACGAGCCCACCGAGGGAATCCAGCCGAACATCGTCCACCAGATCGGGGATATCATCCTGCGGCTCAACGACGAGGCCGGCGTCACCATTCTGCTCGTCGAGCAGAAGCTGCCGTTCGCCCGCCGGGTGGCGAGCGACTTCCGCATCCTCGACAAGGGACGCGCCGTGGCCGGCGGCGCCATCGACGAGCTGAGCGACGATGACATCCGCGACTACCTCACGGTGTGATGCGCGCCCCGAGGCTCCGCCGGCGGATGTCCGGCCGCTGCAAGCCGGAAGCGCGGCGGCCGCGGATGTCCGGCCGTCGCGTCCGGGAAACGCGGCCGCCGGGGCGAGCGTCCGGCCGCCGCAGCCGGCGAGGGCCGCGCAAGCGGGACGCGCCGCGCGGGCGGGACGCGGGCGGTTCGCGGTCGAGCGGGCGCGCGGGCGGAGCGTCGTGTCGCGGGCGTTCGCGACCAGCCCGCTGCGGCTGCTGACGCCCCGCAACCACGGCCATGCCGCCTGGATCTACACGTCGAGCCACGGCGGCGGGCTGGTGGACGGCGACGACATCGCGATACGCGCGTCGGTCGGTCCCGGCGCCACCGCCTTCCTGTCGACGCAATCCGCCACCAAGGTCTACCGCTCGCCGCACGGCACGCGGGCGGCGCTGGAAGCCGACGTCGGCGAGAACGCGCTGCTCGTCGTCGCTCCCGACGCCGTCATCTGCTTCGCGGGCTCCCGCTATCGACAGACCCAGCGGGTCAGCCTCGGCGCCGGCAGCGGACTCGTGCTGCTCGACTGGGTCACGTCGGGGCGGCGGGAGTCGGGCGAGCGGTGGGCCTTCGACGAGTACTTCAGCCGCACCGTCGTGTACCTGGAAGAGCGGCTGGTGGTCCACGACGCGCTGGCGCTGCGGGCCGCCGACGGGCCCATGGCCGCCCGTTTCGGCTCCTGCGACGTGCTGGCCGCCGCGATTCTGGTCGGTCGCGGGCTCGCGGAGGAGATCGAGCGGATCGACGCCCGCGTCCGCGGGGAGCCGGTGAAACGCCGCGCCGACCGGCTCATCGCCGCGGCCCCGGCCGGCGACGCCGGCTGCGTCGTGCGCATCGCGGGCCGCACGGTGGAGGACGTCGACGACACGCTGCGGGACCTTCTCGGCTTTGTGCCCCGGCTGCTGGGCGACAGCCCGTGGGCGCGGAAATGGTAGCGCCATGCACCTGACACCTCGCGAGGTCGACAAGCTGACCCTGCACCAGGCCGGGTTCCTGGCGCAGAAGCGGCTGGCGCGCGGCCTCCGGCTCAACTACGTGGAGGCGGTCGCGCTGATCGCGACGCAGCTTCTGGAGTTCATCCGCGACGGCCGCCCGGTGGCCGAGCTGATGGACCTCGGACGCCGGTTTCTGGGCACCGCCGACGTCCTCGACGGCGTGCCGGACATGGTCGACGAGGTGCAGGTGGAGGGCACGTTCCCCGACGGCACCAAGCTCGTGACCGTCCACCACCCCATCGTGGCCGAGCGCGGCGATTACGAGCTGGCGCTCTACGGGAGCTTTCTCGCGCCGCCCGCGCCGGAACCGACGGGCGGCCCGCCGGCGGCGGAGCTGGCGGGCGCACCGGGCGAAATAACGACCCCCGACGGCGCCATCACCCTGAACGAGGGGCGCGAGGCCATCTCCCTGACCGTCGCGAACACCGGCGACCGGCCCATTCAGGTCGGCAGCCACTATCACTTCTTCGAGACCAATCGCGCCCTGGCCTTCGACCGCCGGGCGGCCTACGGACGCCGCCTGGACATACCGGCGGGCACCGCGGTCCGCTTCGAGCCCGGCGAGAGCAGGACGGCCACGCTGGTGCCCATCGCCGGCGCGCGGGTCGTGCGCGGCGGCAACGCCTGGGCGAGCGGGCCGGTGGACGAATCACGCGACCTGGAGAACCTGGAGTAGGCCATGCCGCACCAGATGGACCGGCGGCACTACGCCGACCTGTACGGACCGACCCGCGGCGACCGGGTGCGCCTGGGAGACACCGGCCTGGTGGCGGAGGTGGAAGACGACGCGACCGTCTACGGCGACGAGTGCAAGTTCGGCGGCGGCAAGGTCCTGCGCGACGGCATGGGACAGGCGGCCGGCGTAGCGGACGAGCGCGCCCTCGACTGCGTCATCACCAACGCCCTGATCGTCGACTGGACCGGCATCCGCAAGGCGGACGTCGGCATCAAGAACGGCCGCATCGCGGGCATCGGCAAGGCGGGCAACCCGGACGTCATGGCCGGCGTCGGCGACGACCTCGTGGTGGGGGTGACCACCGAGGCCATCGCCGGCGAGGGCCTCATCCTGACCGCCGGCGGCATCGACGCCCACATCCACTTCATCTCGCCCCAGCAGGTGTACGAGGCGGTCGCCAGCGGCGTCACCACGTTCATCGGGGGCGGGACCGGACCGGCCACCGGCACCAAGGCCACGACGTGCACGCCGGGCAGCCGGCACGTCGAGCTGATGCTGCAGGCCAACGATCCGCTGCCGATGAACTTCGGCTTCCTGGGCAAGGGCAACACCTCGCTGCCGGAAGG
Source organism: Vicinamibacterales bacterium (assembly GCA_965204175.1). Taxonomy (GTDB): domain Bacteria; phylum Acidobacteriota; class Vicinamibacteria; order Vicinamibacterales; family UBA8438; genus WTFV01. The sequence goes on along the minus strand of OZ241978.1, from coordinate 5,292,152 downwards.
CATCGAGGAGCAGATCCGGAGCGGCGCGGTCGGGCTGAAGCTGCACGAGGACTGGGGCTCGACGCCGGCCGCCATCGACTGCTGCCTGACCGAGGCGGAGCGCTTCGACGTGCAGGTCGCCATCCATACCGACACGCTCAACGAGTCGGGTTTCGTGGACGCCTCCATCGCGGCGTTCAAGCGCCGCACCATCCACACCTACCATACCGAGGGGGCCGGCGGGGGCCACGCCCCGGACATCATCCGCGTTTGCGGCGAGCCCAACGTGCTGCCGAGCTCGACCAACCCGACGCGGCCGTACACCGTCAACACGCTCGACGAGCACCTCGACATGCTCATGGTCTGCCACCACCTCGACAAGAACACGCCCGAGGACGTCGCGTTCGCCGAGAGCCGCATCCGGGGCACGACGATAGCGGCCGAGGACGTGTTGCACGACCTGGGGGCCATCAGCATCATGGCCAGCGACAGCCAGGCCATGGGACGGGTGGGAGAGGTCGTCACGCGCACCTGGCAGACGGCCGACAAGATGCGGGCCGAACGCGGCCGCCTGGACGCCGAGCAGGGCGACAACGACAACTTCCGCATCCGGCGCTACGTGGCCAAGTACACGGTGAACCCGGCGATCGCGCACGGCATCGCCCACGAGGTGGGCTCGGTCGAGGTGGGCAAGCTGGCCGACCTCGTGCTGTGGAAGCCGGCCTTCTTCGGGGTCAAGCCCGAGCTCGTCCTCAAGGGCGGGTTCATCGCCTGGGCGCAGATGGGCGACGCCAACGCGTCGATCCCGACGCCGCAGCCGCAGTTGATGCGCCCCATGTTCGGCGCCTTCGGCCGGGCCACCGGGGCGACGTCGCTGGCGTTCGTCTCCGGGCTCTCGCTGGAGGCGGGAACCGTCGAGCGCTACGGGCTGACCAAGCAGCTCTCGGCCGTCCACGGGTGCCGCGCGATCGGCAAGCGGGACATGAAGCTGAACGACGTGCTGCCGGGCATCGAGGTCGATCCGGAGACCTACGTCGTCACCGCCGACGGCGAGATCCTGACCGCCGAGGCGGCCGCGGTGCTGCCGCTCGCGCAGCGCTACTGCCTGTTCTGAGCGATGTCCGACTGGCTGGCGTGGCAGGTCGTGGACTCCGCGTTTCCCGTAGGCGTGTTCGCGCACTCCTGGGGCCTCGAGGCGGCGTGGCAGGCGGGGCGCGTGGAGGACGAGACGGCTCTGCGGAGGTTCCTGGCCGAGTCGATTCAACAGACGGGCTGGGGCGCGCTGCCGCTGATGAACGCCGCCTACACAAGCCCGGAACGGCTGGAGGAGCTGGACGAGCTGAACCACGCCTTCCTGACCAACGGCGTGGCCAACCGCGCCAGCCGGGTGCAGGGGCGCACGCTGGCCGCCACCGCGGCGCGGGTGTGGCCGTCGCCCGCCACGACCGACCTGCAGGCCCGTACCCAGGCCGGATGGGCGCACGTGGCGCCGCTCTCGGGCGTCGTCTTCCGCGCCATCGGACTGCCGCAGGAAACATCCTGCAAGGTGGTGCTCTTCGGCGCCGCCCGCGGGGTGCTGTCGGCGGCGGTCCGCCTCGGCATCGCCGGCAGCTACGGGGCGCAACAGATGCAGCATGCCGCCGGGGCGCAACTCGACGCGACGCTGGAACGCTGCCGCGGACTCGCGGCCGAGGAGATCTGCCAGACCGCGCCCCTCATCGACGTCCTGCAGGGGGCGCACGATCGCCTGTATTCGCGACTGTTCCAGTCCTGACCGGCCATGACGGAACATGTCCATCCGGCCCTGCGCGCATCAGGTATGCGACCCCGACGACGAGTGCCCGGAAGACAGGTGTCCGGCCGAGGAGGAGTAGAGACGCAATGCACGAGATGCTCAACCCGCATTACCACCACGACCCGGCCGGTAACGATCCGACCGAGCCCGGCCTTTTCGGGGAACGGGACGCGCCGCGCGCGCGCGACTACCGGCAGCGCGCGTTCACGGTCGGCATCGGCGGGCCGGTCGGCAGCGGGAAGACGGCGCTGCTCCTCGCCCTCTGCCGCAAGCTCCGCGACCGCTACAGCCTCGCGGTGGTGACGAACGACATCTTCACGAAGGAGGACGGCGAGTTCCTGGTGCGCCACGAAGCGCTGGAGACACGCCGCATCACCGCCGTCGAGACCGGCGGCTGCCCGCACACCGCGGTCCGCGACGACGTCAGCCAGAACCTCGACGCGCTGGCGCAACTGATGGTGAAGGTGCGGCCCGAGCTGCTGTTCGTCGAGAGCGGCGGCGACAACCTGGCCGCCCAGTTCAGCCGCGACCTGGCCGATTTCACGATCTACGTCATCGACGTGTCGGGCGGCGACAAGATCCCCCGCAAGGGGGGGCCCGGCATCACCCAGTCCGACCTGCTCGTCATCAACAAGACCGACCTGGCCACGCTGGTCGGCGCCGACCTCGACGTCATGGACCGGGACGCGCGCCGCATGCGGGGGGACGGCCCGTTCGTCTTCGCCCAGGTAACCAACGGGGTGGGCGTGGACACGATCGTCGACGCGGTGGTGGAGGGCCTGGAGGCAACCCACTCCTCGGCTGCCTGAGCTTCCGCAACCGCTCGGCGACGCGTGCCCCCGAGTACGGCCGGTCCCGGGCAGCGCCCCGATCGCCAGCCCGCCACTGACGGTGGGCAACCCCGGCGAACCGCCTCACGGCACGGTGAACGCGCCGAACGCCGGCACCAGGATCGTGCTCAGCACGATGATGGCTATCGACGTCAGGACGGTGGCCACCACGCCCGTCCTGAACATCGTTCCGAATCCGACGGCGCCTGCAGCGAACGTCGCCGCCGCCGTCGGGCTGGACCAGGGCAGCACCAGGGCATGCGCCGCCCCGGCGATGATCCGGGCGAGCACCGAAGGGTTGTACTCGACAGCCTCCGCTATCGGGAACAGCACCGAGGAGACCATCATCGTCGTCGCGGTGCCGCTGGCCAGTTGCGTCACTACCGTCGAGAGCAGGCCGGCCAGCCACGGCAACGCCGTCGGCGCGACGTTCCCCGTGAACGCGGCCCCGATCCAGTCGGTCACCCCCAGCCGGGTCAGTCCGCTGACCAGCGCCATGCCGCCGACGACCAGAAACAGCACGTTCCAGGGGACGCCTTCCTGAAAGTCCTTGCGGTCGAGGGTCATCTCGCCGCGCTTCGCATCCACCGGCAGCAGGAACAGAAGAACCATGGCCGCGGGGGGCGCGTACCAGATGTCGAGGAACTCCGTCGGGACGAAGGTCGGCAGCATCCACAGGACCAGCATCAGGGTCAATGCCGACACCACGTTCTTCTCTCCGCGGCTCAACGGGCCCAGTTGCCCGCGTTGCCGGAGAACGTGGGAACGGCGATCGGGAAGGGCCTGCACCTCGGGCGGCAACATCCACTTCAGGACCAGGTAGCAGATGGGAACGTGGGCCGCCGCCAGAAAGACTCCGGTCGCTGTCCACTGGGCAAAGCTGACGCTGTAGCCGGTCGTCCGCTCCAGCACCGCGAGGGTCAGCGGGTTGAACACGCTGCCCCCGGGGGTGGCCAGCCCGCCGGCGGACGAGCCGTACAGCACCGCCAGACTCGCCGCCGCGGCCAGGCGCGGCGCGCCGGCGGCGGCCGGCCGCGGTCCGCCGGCATCGAGTCCGGCGACCGCGGCCCGCGTCAGCGACAGCGCAATCGGCGTCATCGTCACGATGACCGCCAGGTCGTTGACGAGCGCGGATACGACCGTGGACGCAATGAGCAGCGCGAAGATCAGGCTGCCGCTGGACCGCGCCACACCGGGCAGGCTCAGAATCGCCAGGGAAATCCGGACGGCCAGGCCGTGCTTCCGCAGTGCGTGCCCGACGAGCATGACGCCCACCAGGAAGGGGAGGATCGTCTGGCCGTACAGGCCGGCCACGTCGGCGAAAGGCATCGCGCCGCCGGCGGGCAGGAGCACGAACGGCAGGAAGGCGGTCACCGCCCACGGCGCCGGTACGGTCGCCCACCACGCCAGGGTCCACGCGTAGACGGCGACCGTGAAGTGCGCCTCGGGTCCGAGGCCCGCCAGTGGAACGGCGCGGACGGCAGCGAACGCCGCCGGCCCGGCCAACAGCCGCAACGCGAAAGCCTGTCGGCGCGTGAGGACTTCACCGGCCTGCACGGGTCGTCTCCGGGGCTTCCACGTGGACCGTGACGACGTCCGTCTCGTGGAACTGCTGGTGGCGCACCGACGAGGCAATGTGGCGCAGCAATCTGAGCGAGACTTCCCTCTCCATCAGCAGATCGTCGGGGCGCTCCCCGAGCAGGGCCATCCGGTCCTGGACGTTTTCCTCGCCGACCGCGGCCACGAACTCCAGGACTGCGCCGCCGGCCTGCTTTTGCGCCGACAGGAACAGGCGCCGAGGCCGGCGATCCTCGTCACGCTCGTCCTCGCTCGTCAGCGCCAGCAGGGTTTCCTCGCCGGCCGCCTCCAGGCGGTGCACCATCCTCGCGTCCCAGCCGCTACGGTCCGCGAACGCGCCGAGGAACTCCCTGATCTTCGGCAGCACCGACAGATCGAACTCGACCTCGATCCGGCTGCGGCGCGGCGCCGTCGCCTCCAGGAACAAGGTCATGAGAATGGCGATCAGGCCGCCGACGGTTATTCCGTTCTGCAGCAAGCCGCCCGCTGCGTCCGCGAGCAAATCGGGAAAGATCATCCCGTTCTGACAACCGGCGCCGACCCAGAACGCGACCCCGGCCACCAGTCCCTTGCGATGGTCGATGCCGCCCTGCACGATCTCGGTCATGCCGCGCACGAAGGTCAACGCCATCACGACGGTCAGATAGGCGCCGGCGACCGGACCCGGAATGGCAAGGACCAGGGCCAGCGCCTTGGGCAGGAAAGCCAGGCAGATCAGGATTGCGCCCGCGGCGATGCCGACGCTGCGGGCGCCGACGCCGGTGAGGTCGACCGTCGGCACGCTGATCCCGATGGTCTGGGTCGGCATGATCCCGGCGAGGCCGGACACCAGCTTGCAGACGCCGTCGGCGGCCACGGCGCCCTCCACTGCCCGGTAGTCCACGGCCCGCGGCCGGCGCCACGAGGCGCGCTGAATGGCGACGGCGCTGGTGATGGTCTGAATGGCGCCGATGAGGGCCACGAATGCGAAGGCGGGGAGAAGCCCGACGAAAGCCGGCTCCACGTCGAGCTCGATGCCCGGCCAGCCTCCCAGCGGCATGCCGAGCCACGGCGTCTCGGCCACCCGGTCGAGATCGTAGAGACCGAACGCCCCGGCGACCACCGAGCCGCTGAAGATCCCGATGACCGGCGCCCACAAGCGGAGCGTCGCCGTCCCCTTCAACGAGATCGCGACGATGACGAGCATCGTCGCCGCCGCGCTCAGCGGTGCGCCCAGCGCCGGCACCCCGTCCGGCGTCTGGTGCATGCGGCTGAAGACGACCGGCAGCACCGTGACCGGTATCAGCATGTTCACCGTGCCGACGATCGTCGGCGTCAGCAGTTGCCGGAACAGCGATAGCCGCGTGGAGACCACGATCGGCAGCAGCGAGGACGCAATGACCAGGGCGCCGAGCAGGACGGGCCCTCCCGCGGCAAGGGCGGCGGCGCCAAGTCCTATGAAGGCTCCCGCCGGGCCCATGGCGAGGATGTAGCCGGCTCCGATGCGACCGGCGCGAACTGCCTGCAGCGCGGTGCAGACGCCGCTGATGGCCACGGCGCTGAACACGGCCCACGACAGGTACGCTTCGCTCGCCCCGGCGGCCCGAATCACGATGGTGGGGATCAGGACGATGCTGGCCACGCCGAGCACCACGAGCTGCAGGCCGCAACCGAGAGCGAGCGCGGCCGGTGGGCTCTCGTCGGGTTGATAGCGAATGCCCGTACCGCGGCTCGACGCGTTGCTCATGCGGTGTCCTCACTCCCATGACGACGGGAGGCCGGCGAGCGGTTCGCCGGTTTCTCTGCCCCGCGCATCGATCGTCCCGGCGGCTGCTAGAACTCCGTCCACTTCTCGATGTTCCTCCAGAGGGCGGTCGCCATCTCCTTCAGCGGCCCCTTGAGCGTGGCGATGATGCCGGCCGAAGGAGCCTGACGCCAGGGAGCCAGAACGTGGCCCCACGTGCCGAAGGCTTCGATGAACGTCCGAGGCGGCTCCGAGACGCCGAAGACGAACAGCCCCGTCCTGCCGCGGACCGTGCCGGCCTCCCGTGCGGCCCGTGGCGGAGGCGTGCGGCGACCGTGCTCGAGGACGACGACGGACAGGTGTTCGTGAGCGAGGGCCCGATGAAACCAGGGTTCGGTCAGGTCCGTCGGCGCGAGCAGCGCCGCGCGGGTGACTCCGGCGGCATCGAGATCCGACAGCAGCCTGTCCGCACATCGGGCTACCTGATCGAGGCGCGGACGAAGATAGACCTTGCCTCTCCAGGACCCGGTCGCCCCGTCCCCGTTCCGCTGCCACGTTCCCGCCCGCAGGACTTCCCGCTCCGCCGCCGACGAGCAGACCGCGACGTCGATGCCGCCGAGGGCGTCGCGAATGCCGGTGAGCATCGCCGGCGGCAAGCCGGACCCGGCGGGAACAGGGCTCGGCTCGGTGTCGCGTGCATTCGCGGCAACCGGCGGCGACGGGTCCGGCGGTGCGTGCAGCCGATCGGCATCGCCGGCGTCACCGGCCGGGCGCTTCCCGTTCGGATCCTCACGGGTCGGCGGACCGGCCGCATGCCGCGCCGTGCGGGCCTGACCGGTCTTGACCGCCTCGACGGCCCGCTGCCGCTGCAGCCTGGGAAGATGACGGATCCCGTGCGCGTCGTGCACGGTGATCGTGCCGTCGAGAACCGGCGCCTCCAGATCCGGCGCAGACTTTCGGACGCTCGACGCACGGGAAGCAGTCCTGTACGGGGTACCCAGCTTCGCGGCCAGGACCTTCAGGCCCGGGGCGTCGGGAACCGGGCTGGCGCGCGGGGACGGCCGCGGCGCGCCCGTTGCGGCGGTTCCACGATCGCCGTCCGGACGGTCGACCGCCGAGTGACGACCCGTGTCGGAACCGGTACGCTCGGCCTCCTCGACCGCCCGGCGAAGAGACTCGTTGTGCAGATGCCGGGTCCACTCCTCGTGGACCCGGGCACAGGTCATCGCAAGCTGCGACGCCGTCATGTGCCGGCGGAACGCGTTGGCCGAGAGCACGAAGCCGAAGGGGTCCACATCGTCATCGAGTTGCCTGACCGGAACAGGCACGTTCGCCTGCCGGGCGGCCTCGACGCGGTTGCGGCCATCGAGGAGTTGCCCGCGCCAGATCACGACCGGCTCGCGGACGCCGCGCTTCCGCACGTCGCGGACGAGCTGCTCCCGCTCCTTCCCATCGAGCAACGGAAAGAGCAACGCGGCGGGGTGCACCCGGTAGGCGACCCCATCGATGGTGTACGACTCCACCTCGGACCTGACATTACCGCGATCCGTGGTGTCAGCATGCATCCCGAACCTCCCTCCACACCGCTCGGCGAAGCCTCCAACGAGTCAGGGGTCGGCCGGGTCGACGAAACGCGGGTCGGCTGAGACGCGAACGACGAAGGCGGTTCGGAGTGCCAAGAGGCATTCTCTGGTAGAACATCTACCACTGCGCACGGCACCGACGCGGTGCTGTCGAGCGACTTCGATGCTTCGGAAGATTCCCTTCCCCGGTCGTGGCGTCAGCCTCCATCTACGACCTGCGCCCGCGCGCGGCTGAGAGCGCCGAGCGAAACGCGGATGTGCCTCCACGGGCTCATGCCGCACGTTTTCCGGTTACCGCCTCGCGGAGTCCTTCGAGCAGTCCTTCCAGCTTTGCCATTCGTTCCCGCAACTGGCCGAGCTGTTCGCTGGTTTCTCTGCCCTGCGCATCGATCCGGTCGCGCAGCTCCTGTCCCTGCGCGTCGATCCGCTCGCGCAGCTCCTGTCCCTGCGCGTCGATCCGGTCGCGCAGTTCCTGTCCCTGCGCGTCGATCCGCTCGCGCAGCTCCTGTCCCTGCGCGTCGATCCGCTCGCGCAACTGGTCGCCTTGTGCGGTGAGCCGTTCGCCGTGTGTGTCGATTCGTTTGTCGACGTGTTCGCGGAACAGCCGCATCTCGCTTCGCAGGCTCCGGAACGCCGCCCCGACGGCGATCAGGATCGTGATCCCCGTTCCGATGACGGTCCAGGCGGTGGCGTCCATGGCGCTATTCTCCGGTTCACTCGCTTGATTCGTCAATTCGACGGCGATCGCTATCCGCGGCCTCATCGGGTCCGAGGATCGACACACCGCACGGCGCGGTGAGGTCATTCGGCGGGAGATTGCCGGTGTTCACGGTACCGACCGGCTCGAAACACAGCACGTAGGCATCCTCCGCGGCGGAAGTGCGGTGCTCGACGCCGCGGGGTACCAACACGCACTCTCCACTTTCCATATCCACCCGCCGGTCGCGGAACTCCACCGAGAACCGTCCCTTCCAGACCAGGAAGAACTCGTCGGCATCATCATGGCGGTGCCAGGGGAAAACGCCCTTCGCCCGCACGAGCTTCACTTCCTGCCCGTTGAGCGTGGCGATGACGCGCGGACTCCACGTTTCGTCGAGACGATCGCAGCTCTCGCCCACACTGATTTTCGTCGTCATACCGCCCTCCGTCCGCATACCTGCGCATGGCGCGGTCAATCGGCCGTCGACATCCTACGTCTCGGAACCCATGAGCCGTTCGGATCGGTGAACGGCGCCAGCCGGATCGCGTAGGTCATCAAGACATCTGCGCGCGTCCCGAGAAAAGCCCGTCATCGTTCCTTCCGGAAGACCACGGCGTAGTGCGCGGCAATAGGCCAGTCGGCGGTCGTGACGTGGGTCAGCCCCGCCGCGGTGACCTCCGCCACGACCTGCTCGTCGTCGGCCCAGTGCGGCCACCGGCGGAGCGGGCGCAGGATGCCGTTGAACTCGAGCTCGACAATCGCCAGGCGGCCGCCGGGTTTGAGCGAGTCGTACAGGCTGGCACTGTACGTCGCCGGGTCGGTCAGGTGGTGGTAGACGCGGCGCAGGAAGATTGCGTCGCAGCAGCCCGGCGCCAGGTTCGTCTCGTGTTCACGGGCTTCGACGACGGTGACGTGTTCGAGACCCGCGACGGCGACCGATTCCCGGATGTCGTCGCGACGGCGCGCTGACAGCTCGGTCGCGAACACGTGCCCCGTTTCACCGACCACCGTGGCGAACTCGACGCTCAACCACCCGTCGCCCGCCCCCACGTCGGCCACGGTGTAGCCCGGCCGGATCTCGAGGAGGTCGGCAAGGCGCTCGATCTCGGTCTCGCCGCCCCCACTGACGAGCATCAGAACGGCTATCGCGAGGACGGCACCGCCCAGCCAGAGGGCAGTCTTCTTCCAATGGTGCATCGAGGGTAGTGACATGGAGTGGATCGCCGATGTTCCGAGCCAGTCTACAACCGGGCGCAACCGGGAGCGCCACGCCCGGCGGCGAAAGACGGCGGACTTCCGAACCTGTCGGAACGGCTACCGGTGCCGGAGCGCGGCCAACGGGCGTCTTCGGTGGGTCCTGTCGTCCGCACACGGGACGTCGGAACGGCTACCGGTGCCGGAGCGCGGCCATCGGGCGCTTTCGGCGCGGGTTGCATCCACTTCTCGTCGACACTTTCTGTTAGCGTTTTCCGTATGCAGGCGCCTGTTGTTTCTGCCGCCGCGGACCGTGCCCGCGCTGCCAGTCCGCGTCCGGATGCGGATGCCCCGCGTATTCACCCCACCGCTCTCGTTGCGCACGATACCCGGATCGCGCCCGACGTCGTCGTCGGCCAGGGCGCCCTGGTCGGCGTCGCCGCCAGCCTTGCTCCCGGTGTCGACATCGGCCGAGACGCGGTCATCGGCGCCGGCGTCCAGGTAGGCCCGCTCTGCGTCGTAGGCGCCGAGGCGACTCTGTCGGACGGCGTCAGGCTCGAGCACGGCGCCGTGGTGATGCCGCGCGTGCGTGTGGGGCCGGCTACCGTGGTCGGCGCCCGTTCGGTCGTCGATTCGGGGTCGGTCGTCGGTTCGCATTGCACGTTCGATGCGGACTGCTACGTAGGAGAGAACGTGCGTGTCGGGGTAGACGTCCGTATCGCCTCCGGCGCCACCGTGGGGGACGGCGCCGTTCGCCATCCGCCGTCCGAGCGGGTCTTGTCCTGTCCGCCCCTCACGCTCGGTGACGGCGCGCGCATCGGCCCCGCCGTCGCCGTCGCCCCGGGTGCCGCGGTCGGCCACGGCACGCACATCGACCAGGACACGGTGATCGGCCCCTCCGCGCGGCTCGGGTCTTTCGTCCGCGTGGCGTCGGGGGTGCGCGTGGCGCCCAACGCCGAGGTGGGTGATCGTTCCACCCTCGCTCCTGGTTGTGCCGTGGACGGGCTGGTCGGCCGCAACTGCCGCCTCGGCCGCGACGTGGCGGTTGCAGCCGGGGCCAGGGTCGTGGACGGCGTGCAACTGGATGCCGGCGTGCGCGTCGGTGCGGACACGCCCGCTTCGTCCGGGCCTCCGGCGTCGCGCACCGCGCCGAGCGCGCCCCGGGTCTCGCTCAGGGCTTCCGATCGACCCCGCACCGTTCTCGGGCGCGTTCTGGCTCCACTCCGTGTCGCGCTTCGCTCGATCTGGCCGGGCTCGTAGACTTCATTCTGTCATGATCCGTTCGCATGCTCGCCAGTCAGGACACCCGCCAGCCAGGCCGGATGGCGGGCGGCAGCGTAATCTGGCTCAACGGCGCCTTCGGCGTGGGGAAGACGACCGTTGCGCGCGCCCTTGCCGCAGAGCTGCCCGGCGCTTTGCTCATGGATCCGGAGGACATCGGCCGGATGCTGCGCAGGATCGTCCCGGCTGCGGTCTTCACCTCGGATTTCCAGCAGATCCCGTCCTGGCGACGGTTGACTGTCGCGACCATCGAGAGCCTGCTCCGGGACCACCCGGGGCCGCTCGTCGTGCCTATGACGGTCGTCGATCCGGTGTACTTCGACGAAACGGTCGGCCGTCTGCGCCAAGCGGGCATCACCGTGCATCACTTCACGCTCGCGGCCGGTCCGAAGACCATCCGCCGGCGATTACTGTGGCGCGTTTCCGTGCCATGGGCCACCTGGTGGGCGTGGCGCCGCGTGCAGCGCTGCACGGGTGCGCTGCGATCGTCTCTGTTCGCGACCCACGTGGACACGGAGAATCGGTCCGTGCCCGACATCGTGGCAACCGTGATCTCCGAGCTCGCCCGCAACGGGCTGAACGCCGGTTCGTGGGATGACCGAGCCCAAGAGAACGACGGCTTCCACGGATTCCGGCCGTTGCCGAAGCGCGGCAAGCCGGTCACCAACGAGTTGATCGACCGGCTGCGCGACGACGAACCCGATCGCCCGACGTGAGACGACCATGGATGCCAAGACGACGATTGCCCTCGGCGATCCCGCCCTCTTCCGCCAGCAGTGCTACGTGAACGGCGGCTGGACCGACGCGCGTAGCTTCTGCCCCAACGGGGTCTTCGCCGGCGCCTTCACCCCTGTGAACAACCTGGACGCCATGCCGTTAGAATCTGCTCGATCGACAACGTACTGAAGGGAGGGCCGGATGCGCCACCGTCATCTCGCCGCGTTCGCAACGCTTGTCGTGCTCGGAGCGCTGGCGTCGGTTCCCGCCGCCGCACAGAATCAGGATCGGGAGGCGGCGGAAGAGGCGACGTGGACGGTCCCGCGGACGCCCGCCGGGCACCCCGACATGCAGGGCTACTGGACCACCCAGACGTTCACGCCGCTCGAGCGGCCCGAGCGTCTGGCCGACCAGGAGTTCCTCTCGGCGGAAGAGGCGGCGTTGCTGCAGGAGCAGCTCACGGCCGAAGGCGTCGATCCCCTGCGGGGGGACGCCGTTGCCATCGCGGATCCGGAGGCCCGGGAACGGGCGCTCTACCAGGAGAACCGTGACCGGTCGTACGTCCACTACGACAATCAGGTCTGGTTGCGCACGCCGGTCCCGAAGGGCCTGTCGACCCAGCGCACGTCGCTGATCACGTATCCGCGGAACGGCCGGATTCCGCCGCTGACGCCGGAGGGCACGGCGCGGGTGGAAGCCGAGCGCGCGATGGCCAGGGTGTTCGTCAGCCATGCGACTCGCCCCCTGATGGAACGCTGCGTCGTGTGGACGCACGAGGGCCCGCCGTTGCTGCCCCCCGCGTACAACGACATCCACCAGATCTTCCAGACCGAGGACCACTTCGTGCTGTTCACGGAGCTGGCGACCAACCCGCCGCGCATCATGGCGCTCGACGAGCGACCCGCCATCCCGGACGCCATTCGCCAGTTCGGGGGCAACTCGCGCGCCCGCTGGGAGGGAGACACGCTGGTCGTCGAGACCGACCACTTCATCGCCCGGCGGAACTACCGCGGCGCGAACCGGCACCGGCATGTCGAGGAGCGCTTCACGCGCATCGCCGAGGACGAGATCCGCTACGAGTTCACGATCACGGATCCGACCACCTGGACCAGCCCGTGGGGCGGCGTGGTGCCGATGATCCGCACCGAGGGGCCGATGTTCGAGTACGCCTGCCACGAGGGCAATCACGACATCCGGCACATCCTGGAGATCAACCGCAACCTCGAGCGGCAGGCGGCGGCCGCCGCCGGGGCGTCGAGGTAGAGGGAGGCCCCTCCTCCTCGGGAGGAGGAGGGCTCGACAACGACGAGTGCTGGCGGCAGGAGCCGCAAGCCCCTCCCGTCGCCGCCCCGCAGGTGGCGAAGGCACCTGGAATGGCGCCCGATGGCCGGGCGCCATATTGCTGTTTCAGGACCTCCCGGAAGGCCTGGGGCCGGCGACCGCCAGTGAGCCCCAGCGGTTTGGCCGGACGACTGTCCGCAGTCGTCTTTGAAGAACCGGCATATTCCTGGTGCGATATACATGGATGGGACCAGGAGGGCCCTCGATGGAAGTCGGCCGGTGAACTTGACCGTCGAGACAGCTACCGCACCGGCAACAACCCCTCCCGCTCCACCCACGTCCCAGCCTTCATCACCCGGTCGATGCTGAGCGTATTCCGAATATCCTCCAGCGGGTCCGCATCCAGCACCACCAGGTCCGCAATCTTCCCAACCTCCAGCGTCCCGAATTCCGCCTCCCCCACCGGCGGCGTCACACTCGCGCTGGTCGCAGTTGCCGCCACGATCGCCTCCATCGGCGTCAACCCCGCCTCCACGTAGAGCTCCAGCTCATGGTGCGTCCCCCAGCCCATCGGCACGTTGGCGGTGCCGCTGTCGGTGCCGAGGGCCACTCGCACGCCGGCGTCGTGCATGGTCTTGACGAAGTCCTGCAGTTGCCGGAACGCCGCCTTGCGGTCCTCGAAGTCGTCGGCCTCGACCACCGTTGCGCGCGCCTCGGCGTCGCTCCACCGCGCCAGGGCCTGCGGGTTCATGGCCGCGCGCAGGTCGGGATCGTCCAGCAGCTCCGGGTTCTCGGCGAAGTGCCAGTTATTCTGGACGATCGACAGCGTGGGCGTGAACGAGACGTTGTTGTCCAGGCACATCCGGATGAACGCGGCGGAGGGCTCGGGGTCGTCCATCGGCGCGCCGCTGCCGGGGCCGAAGGTGAGCACGGTCGAGTGCAGGAAGTCGCCGAGGCCGGCCTCGATCAACTGCCGGCCGTCGGCCTCCTCGTCGATATGGGCGACGGGGACGAGGCCGTTGGCGATGGCCTCGTCGACGATGGCGGTGCGCATCTCGGGCGTGATCTTCAGGCCCGGCTCCGGCATCTCGTTGACCCACATCTTGACGAAGTGGACCCCCTGGCCGGCCAGGGCGCGGACCATTTCGCGCGCCTCGTCCGTCGAGGTGGGCTGCCGGGCGCCCGCGTTGAAGCCGCCCGGGTGCGTGAAGCCGCGGCCGGCCGTGAACAGGCGCGGCGTGTCGGGGCGGCCGGCGTGGGCCTCGAGCATCAACTCCACCTGCTCGGGGTTGTCGGTGCCGATGCTGCGCGCGGTGGTGACGCCGTAGTAGAGCTGCGTCCGCATCATCTCCAGGGCCGTGTCGGCGTCGGCCCCGTAGTGGGCGTGCATGTCCACGAGTCCGGGGATGATGGTCCGGCCGGCGGCGTCGGCGACCTCCGCGCCCGCGGGAATCCCGGTGGTCGCGCGGGGCCCGGCGGCGACGATGCGGTCGTCGCGGATGACGATCACCGAATCCGGAATCGGGTCGCCTCCCGTGCCGTCGATGAGCTGGGCGCCGACAATGGCCAGACCGCCGGGCTCGGCGGGCGGCGGCGCGCTCCCCGCGCAGGCGGCCAGGGCCGCGACGGCGACGAAAACGGCGAGACATTTCAGGACTTCGGCCATGCTGGCGGGCATCGTAGCACGCCAACGGCGCGGCCCACAGCACGACGGTTTCGGGGTGTAGACGTGGGCCTCACCGTTCACGAATTCGTCGAGCGTGGCCGATAGGGGGTCCTGCGTGGGGCGGTATTACACAACTATTACACGGCGCATGGCCGCGGCTTGGTAGGCTTGTCGCCCGTTGCCCGGGCGCCGCTGTCCGGTCCGGTTTCCAAGGAGTCAAAATGCCCGCAAGGGAGATCGATTTCGCCAGCGCCGACGGGATCAGTTGGAGCACCGCCATCGCGTTCGCCATCTTTCACGTGCTGGCGGTCGCCGCCCTGTTCTTCGCCACCTGGGATGCGGTCCTCGTCGCCCTGGTGCTGCACTGGATGTGCATCGGGTGGGGCATCGGCCTGGGTTATCACCGGCTGCACACGCACCGTTCGTACAAGACGCCGAGGATCGTCGAGTACTTCTTCGCCGTCTGCGCGACGATGACCTTGCAGGGCGGGCCGATCTTCTGGACGGCGCTGCACCGCATCCACCACCAGAAGTCCGACCGCGAGGGCGACCCGCACACGCCGCGCGACGGCAAGTGGTGGTCGCACATGCTGTGGACCATCTTCGGCGAGGCGCTGCACGGCGATATCGAGACGATGGGCAAGTACTCGCCCGACCTGCTGAAGGACCCGTTCTACCGGGCGCTGACGAAGTGGCACTGGGTGCCGCTGACGGTCCTGGGGCTGGCGCTGCTGGCCATCGGCGGGCTGCCGTGGCTGCTGTGGGGCGTCTTTCTGCGCGTGGTCGTCGGCCTGCACTGCACCTGGATGATCAACTCGGTGACGCATATCTGGGGCAGGCGCCGCTTCCACACCCGCGACGATTCGAAGAATTCGTTCTGGGTGGCGCTGGTCACCTTCGGCGAGGGCTGGCACAACAACCACCACGCCTATCCGACGTCGGCCCGGCACGGGATGACGTGGCGCGAGGTGGACCTGAGCTGGATGCAGATCAAGCTGATGTCGTGGGTGGGGCTCGCCTGGGACATCAGGGTGCCGACGCCGGCCCAGATCGCCAACAAGGAGATCACCGCCGAGCAGGACATCGTCGGCGCGGTCGTCGACCCGACTGCGCCGGCGCTGAGAGCTCCCGCGCAGTAGTGGAGCGCGGCGCGGGCGCGTTATCCTAGTCCCGCATGCAACGCTTCGGCGGCGGCAACCGCAAGCGGTCCATCGTCCTGGCGGCGCTGTTCGGCAGCGGCCTGATCGCGGTCGCCGTTTTCCTCAACGTCAGCTTCATCGTCGTCAATTGGCGCGCCGGGCTGCTGGTGCTGCTCGGCGTGATCACCTCCGTCGTCCTGGTGGGCGGCCTGGTGCTGAACACGCTGTTCCTGATCCGCGAGATCCGCCGCGGCGAGCAGCACGACGCCTTCATCCACGCGGTGACCCACGAGCTGAAGACGCCGCTGGCGAGCATCAAGCTGTACCTGCAGACCCTGCGCCAGCGCGAGCTGCCGCCCGGCACGCAGCACGAGGTCATCGACACGATGCTCGACGACTCCGATCGGCTGCAGCGGACCATCGACCAGATCCTGCTGGCCGGCAAGACCGGGGACGCCCGGCGCGTCGACCACCCCGCGGACGTCGACGTGTCCGAGGTCGTGGGCGAATGCGTCTCGCTCGCCGGGAAGCGGCACCACCTGGTGAACGGCGAGGTGGCCTACGTCCACCGGCCCCCGGACGGGGCCTTCGTGGTGCAGGGCGACCGCGACGAGCTGCTGGCCGCGGTGACCAACCTGGTCGACAACGCCATCAAGTACTCCGGGACGCAGGTGCGGGTGGCGGTGGAGGTGGCGCGGGTCGGCGCCCGGCGGGTGGCGATCAGCGTCCGCGACCAGGGCATGGGCATCACCGGTAACGAGCTGAAGCGGGTGTTCCGCCGCTTCTACCGGCTGCCGGCCGCCCTGCGGGCGCGGGTGCGGGGGACCGGACTGGGGCTGTCGATCGTGCGCGCGGTGGCGCGGCGGCACGGCGGGCGCGCGTTCGCCGAGAGCCGGGGGGCCGGCCGCGGGAGCACCTTCACCCTCGAGCTGCCGCTGAAGGCGTCATGAGCCGCGTCCTCATCGTCGAAGACGAGGAGCATCTGGCCCGCGGCCTCAAGCTGAACCTGGAGGCGGAGGGCTTCACCGCCGAGGTGGAGGAGAACGGCGCCGCCGCCCTGCAGCGGCTGGTCGGCGCCGGCGCGAACGGCTTCGACGTCGTCCTGCTCGACGTCATGCTGCCCGGCCTCGACGGCTTCGAGGTGGTGCGGCGGCTGCGCGCCGCGCGGCAGTTCGTGCCGGTGATGCTGCTGACCGCCCGCTCTGACAACGACGACGTGCTGCGCGGCTTCGAGGCGGGCGCCGACGACTACCTGCCCAAGCCGTTCGACCTCTCCATCCTGCTGGCCCGCATCGCCGGTCTGCTGCGCCGGCGCACGTGGCTGCGCGGCGACGCCGGGGCGGGGCAGGAGCAGGAGCTCGACGAGTACCGCTTCGCCGGCACCGCCATCGACTTCCGCAACCAGGTGCTGCGCCGCGGCAAGGCGGAGCAGCCGCTGACCGTGATGGAGGCGACGCTGCTGCGCTACCTGGTGCGGCACGCGGGGGAGACCGTCTCCCGCAAGGCGCTCCTGGAGGAGGTCTGGGGCGTGCGCCACGACACCGACACCCGCACCGTCGACAACTTCATCGCCCGGCTGCGGCGCTACATCGAGGCGAAGCCGGCGCGCCCGCGGCACCTGCTGACGGTGCGCGGCGTCGGCTACCGCTTCGTCGACACGCCGGACGGGGACGGATAGCTGGCCGGTGGCTTGGGCTCGGCGCTACCGTACCAACAGTCGGCCGGCGCCGGACTCATGGCCCGTCCACCGTGCCAGACGTTATGCTCCTGTGGCACGGATTACGGATTCCATGGCGAGACGCAGACTGCCCATCGGCATGCAGACTTTCCGCGAGGTCCGGGAGCAGGACTGCTACTACGTCGACAAGACGGGATACGCCCGGCGGTTGCTGGACGAGGGCAAGCACTACTTCCTGTCGCGCCCCCGGCGCTTCGGCAAGAGTCTGTTCCTGGACACGTTGAAGGAGCTCTTCGAGGGCAACGAACCGCTGTTCGAGGGACTCGCGGTTCGCAACGGGTGGGATTGGTCGGTTCGTCATCCCGTTCTGCGTCTCGACTTCAGCAGCGGCCACTACCGTGGTTCGGACGACCTGCGGATCGAGCTGGCGTCGCAGTTGGAGATCCTGGAGGAAGAGGCGGGGATCGTCGGCCGCCCCGATGCGCCGGCCTCCGTTCGCTTCCGTCACTTGATCAGGGGCCTGCATCGACGATCGGGGCAGCCCGTCGTCGTCCTGGTCGACGAATACGACAAACCGATCCTGGATGCGCTGGACGTTCCCGATATCGCCGGTGCCAACCGCGATTTCCTGAGAGGGCTGTACGCGACCGTCAAGTTCTCGGACGCCGACATCCGGTTCACGTTCATTACCGGCGTCAGCAAGTTCTCCAAGGTGAGCCTGTTCTCCGGTCTCAACAACCTCAACGACATCACCCTGGATCCGCATTACTCCGCAATCTGCGGCTACACCGACGGGGACCTGGACGACGTTTTTGCGGCGGAGCTGCCAAGCCTCGACCGGGATCGGATCCGCGAGTGGTACAACGGCTACAGTTGGCTCGGGGATGAAAGGGTCTACAACCCGTACGACATCCTGCTGCTCTTCGACAAACGCAAGTTTCTGCCGCACTGGTTCGAGACCGGCACGCCAACGTTCCTGGTCCGCACGCTGCTCGACCGTCGCGTCCGTACGACCGCCCTGGACAACATGGTCGGCAGCAGCGACCTGCTGTCCACCTTCGACGTGGACGACATGGCGACCGAGGCGCTGCTGTTCCAGACCGGCTATCTCACCATCACCGGCGAGGAGGACCTCGGCGGCAAGGTCCTGTACCGGTTGGGGTATCCCAACCGCGAGGTGCGCCAGAGCCTGAACGAGCGCCTGCTGCGCGCCCTGTCGCCGGACCCGTCGCGTCAGGGGGAGCGCGACATCCGCCTCTACGAGCTGCTGCGGGCCAACGACTTCGCCGGCATCAGGGAGTTCTTCGAAGCGTTCTTTGCGGCCATCCCCTACGAATGGCATACGAAGAACGATATCGCCAAATACGAGGGCTACTACGCGAGCGTGTTCTACTCCCACTTCGCGGCGCTGGGGCTCGACGTCACGGTGGAGAACAGCGGCGGCAGCGGACGCCTCGACATGGCGGTGCGCTTCAACGGCAACGTCTACCTGCTCGAGTTCAAGGTGCTGGAGCGCGCCGGCGAGGGCGCCGCGATGGCGCAGTTGAAGGAGCGGCGCTACGCGGACAAGTACCGCGGCCTGGAGCAGCCGATCCACCTGATCGCGGTGGAGTTCAGCAGCGCGACCCGCAACCTGGCGGGTTTCGAGGTGGAGCGGGCTTGAGGATGGCCCCCGGTCATCGGGGCATGGGCCCACCTACGGCAACGGCATCTCCGGGCTGTCCTCTGCGCGCGCCCGCTCGAACGCCGGGCGCGGCGTGTCCGAGCGCACCTGCTCCAGCCAGAACACCCCGTCGTAGGGCGCGCTGTTGCCGCGCGTGCCCAGGAAGTCGACGTCCCCGTCGCCGTCGACGTCGCGGGCGATGAACTTGTCGTACATGCCCCGCTTGCGGCGGGAGACGTCGTGCCGCACCCACTTCCCGGCGGCGTCGCCGGGGTGCTCGAACCAGCCGATGCGCCCGAGGGCGTCGTCCTTGTCGACGTCGCCGTCACCTTCCCGCGGACCGCGGCTGTAGCTGCCGGCCATGACGTCGAGGCGGCCGTCGCCGTTGATGTCCGCCACCTCGAGGCCGGTCATGCTGTCGGGGGCGAAGGTGCCGATCAGGTGCGCGTTCCACGCGTCGTCGATGCGTTCGGGCTGCTCCAGCCAGGCGAGGCCCCCGCCGGCCGCGCCGATGATGTCGAGTCGGCCGTCCCCGTTCAGGTCCGCGTACTCCAGGTTGAAGCCGGCCGCCCGCGCGCCGTAGATGCCGATGGCGTGCTCGCGGAAATCGAGGCTGCCGTCGCCGGGGTTCTCGAAGAACAGGATCCGGTTCTCGCCGCGCGTGCCCACCACGATGTCGAGATCGCCGTCGCCGTCCAGGTCCACCGGCTCGGCGTTCTGCGGCACGCTGTAGCGTCCGAGCACCTTCTCCTTCCAGTTGCCGCCCTCGAGCGGATCCCCCTGCACCGAGAAGATCGAGACCGGTGTGGAGCGCGCGAAGTCCTCCGGCGCGGGCCGCTGCGCCCCCTTGTTCGGGGCGGTCATCTCCGGCACGCCGTCACCGTCGAGGTCGGCCAGGAAGACGCGGATGTACGACCCGCGGCCCTTGGTCATCGGCAGGATCAGCCGCGGCCACCTGGCGCGGCGCGCGTCGGCGCCGGGGTTCTGCAGGTAGATGAGGTGCGAGAGCTCCGCCGCCACCACCACGTCGAGGTGGCCGTCGCCGTTGACGTCGGCGATGTCGGCGTCCTCCGGCGCGGGCGCGTCCGCTCCCTCGGCGATGGTGACGTTCGTCCAGGCGTCCGGGTCGGCCGAGCCGAACGCCACGCGCACGTGGCCCTCCGCGTCCGGCACGTAGTCGGGATCCGGCACGGTCGAGTCGTACTCGCTGTCCGATTCGTGCACCGACACGATGTCCTCGTGACCGTCGTTGTCGAGATCGGCCATCACCAGGCCGTCGCTGCCGCTCAGGCCGAACCCGGCGGTGGCGGGCTCGTCGATGACGTGCTCGCGCCAGCTTATGTAGCTGCCGTCCGCCGCCCGCGCGGCCGTGGGCGTGTCCCCGACGGTGATCTGCGCGTCGGCGGCCTGCGGCCAGAGCCACACGAGGCATGTGATGAGGAGGAGTGCGGGGCAGCCGCGGCCGAATCGGAACCGCACCGACGCGCCGGCCGGGTGTGCTCGATCGAGAGTCATCGTGCTCCTCCTGGTGGTCTGTCGCTCGCGGTCAGCAGGTTGCGCTTCGCGGCACGTTCCCGGTCCATCGCTCGCCGTCCGCCGGCCGCGATCCTACACGCATCGTCGCGCCGGCGAGGCCGAGATCCACCCGCCGATGATGCGCCGGGGAAGCCATGGAAGGCAATCCGGCGTGGCCCGGCCTTGACGTCCGAGCTCCATGCGGGCATGGTGGGCACGGCACCTCGGAATCGGGGCGAAGCGCCGCGTGACGCTGGGAGCGGAGAGGCGCCCCCGCGACGAGGCGCACGCCGGCCTCGTCGAGGACCCGCGGCGTGGGGTGAACCGTGGTTCAGCAGATGGGATGCTCGTCATGACGAAGACACGACTCGCTATGGGCCTCGTTCTGATCTGCTTCGCCGCGCTGCTGCTGGCGCTGGCTCCGCTCGGCGCCGAGGACCGGCCGAACTTCATCCTGCTGATGGGCGACGACCACGGCTGGGAGGAGACCGGCTACAACGGTCACGCCTACCTGCAGACGCCGGTGCTGGACAGGATGGCCGATTCCGGCCTGCGGATGGACCGCTTCTACGCGGCGCACCCGTCCTGCTCGCCCACCCGCGGGAGCGTGCTGACGGGACGGCATCCGGTGCGCTACGGGACGTTCGCGCCCAACTGGTCGATGCGCCCGGAGGAGATCACCGTCGCCCATGTGCTGCGCGACGGCGGCTACGCCACCGGCCACTTCGGCAAGTGGCACGTCGGCACCGTGAAGGCCGGCTCGCCGCTCAATCCCGGCGCGATGGGCTTCGACGAGTGGCTGTCGCACGACAACTTCTTCGAGCTGCACCCGACGCTGTCGCGCAACGGCGGCCCGCCCGAGCGGTTCGAGGGCGAGAGCTCGGCGATCGTCGTCGACGAGGCGATCCGCTTCATCGAGAAGTCGAGCGAGGCCGGCAAGCCGTTCCTGGCCGTCGTCTGGTTCGGATCGCCCCACGAGCCCTACAGCGGGCTCCCGGAGGACCTCGCCCTCTACGACGAGCTGCCGGCGCAGTACGCCGACCGCATGGTCCCGCTGACCTCCAACGAGACCGGCCTGCAGATCGAGCGGCCGCTGGGCGACGTGCTGCGCGAGCGCTACGCCGAGATCACCGCCATGGACCGCGCCATCGGCACGCTGCGCAACTACCTGGACGCGGCGGGCCTGCGGGAGAACACCCTGCTCTGGTACAACGGCGACAACGGGACGCCCCGCAGCGGACTGGCCGAGACGCCCCTGCGCGGCCTGAAGGGCACCATGTACGAGGGCGGGATCCGCGTGCCCGGCCTCATCGAGTGGCCGGCGCGCATCCGGGAGCCGCGCGCGACGGACGTGGCCGCGGTGACCAGCGACATCCTGCCCACCCTGGCCGCCCTTGCCGGGCAGCCGGCGCCCGACCGGCCGCTGGACGGCATCGACCTCGAGCCGCTGATCGACGGCCGCATGACCGCACGTCAGGCGCCCATCTTCTTCTGGAGCTTCGACACCGGCGTCCTGGCAGGCCGCGACCACGACCCCTGGATCGATCCCGCCCTGCAGGTCGGCACCACGCCGCTCGTCAAGCTGATGAACGGCATCGCGACCCGCAATTTCGAGAACTTCCGCTACCCGGCCGTCGATCCGCACGACTTCGGCGGCGCCCGGGTGATGCTGGCCGACGACCACAAGCTCGTCGTCGACGGCTCGCGCGGCGCCGGGGCCGAGCTGTTCGACCTGCGGAAGGACCGGGCCGAGAGCCGCAACCTGGCCGGGGAGGAGACGGGCGTCCTGGAAGAGTTGCAGGCAGGCCTGCGCGCGTGGCAGGAGTCGGTGCTGAACAGCCTGACCGGCGCGGACTATCGGTAGCGGCGGGTCGGAGGTTTCCGGGGCGCCGGAATGGCCTTGAGAGCAGGCCCTGTGTGGCGATCTATCAATACATCTTGGATGACCCTTGACAGTCGATCACGTGTCCGGGCATCCTCAAGTGAGTCCCCAGCACCACTAAGATCCCATCAAATCGACGATGCCGACCATCGATGATGAATTGACGCAAATCAACCACTTGCTGGCCAAGGGGGAAGCTGAACGGCC
The DNA here is from genome assembly GCA_965204175.1 of Vicinamibacterales bacterium. Taxonomy (GTDB): domain Bacteria; phylum Acidobacteriota; class Vicinamibacteria; order Vicinamibacterales; family UBA8438; genus WTFV01. Next base: position 5,269,741 of record OZ241978.1, on the reverse strand, counting down.
GGAGCGCAAATTGGCGGACCTCATTCGGCAGATGGACAGCCTGTCGCTCGCCGAGTGGCGTCCGGAGATCGAGAAGTCGATCAGTCGGTTTCGGCCGAAGCGCCGAAGGGATCTGTCCAGAGTCCTTGAATCGAAGACTGGCAACGGTGATACGTGGAGGGCGCCTGAGAACAAGAGAACGTCGAGTGTCAAGGAACCGGCGATACCCTATACCGTTGCGCCCGTAGCGGAACTCGCGGCGGACTTTCGGAGCGCGCTCGACGAACTCCGCGAGCGCCATATTTTTCAATGGGCTACATTCTATCGGGACTGTCTTGCCAAGTACCTCAAACTGTTTCTCGACGAAATGAGGTATCTGCCGGCTGACGACTCCGGCCGTTCGCTATCGACGCCGCTCGCCGAGCACACCCGCGACACGTTCGCTCAAGGGTATGAATTCGCACGCAGTAACCACGACCACGATGAGGCTGTCCGCAAGTCGCTGAACGGTCTGTCGCGATTCCTGGCTCTGCCGCTGGACTTCTATTCCATTCGTTCGTCCGACTCGTCCGACCACGGATCCGCCTCGGCACTCCGGCTGTTGGTGTCGGCGGCGGTGAGCGGCATCCTGGAGGGATACTCGTCCGCGTCTTTCGGACAGAAGACAGGCGGCACCATCCTCCCGAGGTTTCAGCGCCAGTGGATGCACTATATGGCGTTCCTGGTTCCTCCCCACGCGGAAAGCCTCGTCAGTCATCTGGAGTCCGGCCCTTTGGGTGATGGTCTGACGGCATCCGTCTTGCCGCTGCTCGATGCCCTGCAGCGGTTCCATGACAGACCGGACGAAGACTATCGTCCCATTCCGGTCGCCGGGCAGTATTCCTGGTATCAAAGGCGCCTTGACATCACCGTGCGGCCTCCGCGGAACGCCTCTTCGCAGCGGCTCATCGAGGTCAGTGCGTTTCTGGATGACGGTTTCGTTTCCACGGCGGATTTGGACGACGCCGCCCGCAGGCAGGTCACGTTGGTCATTGCACCGCTGAAACCGGACGTGCGGAAGATAGCGTCCGAACGGAAAGGACTTGCCGAGATAGTAGTGCCTGCAGGCCAGGCGCGGGCCGAGGTAGCGACTACAGCGTTCAAGGTTTGGGATGCCGCCATCGCCGTGCTCCGCAGCGCGTGGAGCAGCACGTCTCCCATCACGTACAACTTCGCGCGCGAGTTTCCCCTGCACGATCAGAACAGGGCGACGGTTTTCCATGTTGATCGAACGAGCGTGCGCGACTTGCTTCGGACGTTCGAACGGCGGCCCGGGGTGCGGTTGTGGTGCAGCGTGCGGCGGAGCGGGAAGACGACAGCCTGCCTCGATCTGGGCTCGACCACCGGAGACTCGATTATCGTCAGTCAGACCTGTGGCGTGGCGCAGTCACCGGACGCCACGAAGTTCTACGATCTCGTGCGTGAGGCGGTGGGGAACGGCAGGATGATTCCTGGTCACTACTGTCCCACATTTTCAGCCCCAGAGCAGCATCTGAGGACTTGGAGGGGTTCGGGAACCGGGTGGTGCGGGCGGCGTGAACAACTCCACCAGTGGACGGCGGTCGAACAAGTTGAGCTGCAGAACCTGTAGCATCCGGTGCAGGGTCCAGCTCAACCGCAAGACGAACTTCAGGTACGCCAACAGCAGGTACATGCACGTGGCCACCCACAGTTGCGACAGAACCGCGTTCCTCGAGCGGCCCACGAAGCGCTTCACCTTCAAATTCTGCTTGATCCACTTGAAAAACAGCTCGATCTGCCAGCGCGACTTGTACAGGTCGGCAATCGTCTTGCCCACCCACGTCGTGTTGTTCGTCACAAACACGTAGCGCCGCTTCGTTTCCTCGTCCCAGTAGCCGACCCGCCGCAGCGTGTCCGGATACGCCTTGCGGCCACGCGCACTGGTCAACTCGATCGTCTGGTCGCTCATCACGCCGGTCCCGATGTTGACGTCGTGGTCGTGCAACACCCGGTATTTCACGCCCCGCTTCAGCCGGGTCACGAAGGTCACGCCCTGTTCCTGCAACCGTCGGAGCCACTGGAAATCCAGATACGCGCGGTCGGCCACCACCACGCTGCCGGCCGGGAACGTCCACGTGCGGGCCACCGTCACATCGCCCGCCTTGCCGTCGGTCACGCTGAGGAAGCTCGGCAGATGCCCCGCCTGGTCCAGGCCGACATGCAGCTTGATGGCGCCCTTCGTACGCCGGAACGACGCCCACGGAAAGGCCGCCAGGCACAGGTCGATGGTCGACGCATCGACCGCATACAACTTGCTCTTGAACCGGAAGCCGTGCCGCGGCGCCCGCTGCTGACAACGCGCCAGGAGGCGTTGGAAGAGCGCTTCATAGAGCGTGTACGGCTGCTCGGCGTTGACCCGCGCCAGCGACGAGCGGCTGACGAGGACCTGTATGCCGAGGTGATAGAGCTTGTGGGATTGGGCGCCCAAGCTGCCGACGATGTCGCGCAGGCTGTGCAGGCCGGCGAGTTGGCCGAGACCGAGGGCGACGAACTGCGCCCAGCGGCTCATGACGCGGAGTCGTTGGCCCTTCTGGTGCTGCCGGGCCTCGGCGTCGAATTCATGTCGGGGAAGCAAATCGAGAAGCTGGCTGAAGACTGTGCTATGATGGGCCACGGCTTGGATCTCCTGTCTTTTGAACGATTTGTGGACAACTCATTCTATCAGACAGAGAGATTCCAAGCCGCCTTGATTAGGAACTCTGTGGGACAGTAGTGATTCCTGGTACGTTCGTGAAGGACGTTGTTTCGACATGCGCGCCCCCGATCGACGATGAGAACAAGCGGCTGGTGCTCGTGATTGACGAATACGAGACGCTCTTTGGTCTGCTCAGGACAGCCGTGGAAGCGAGTCCGAACATTCGTCATACCGTGGTGCAGCCGATTCTAAATCAACTGATGACATTTTCTTACGACAACCTTCTGGTGTTTCTCGGCCAGCAGCCGGACGCGCATTTCATTCTCATGGATCAGAATCAGCTCGCTCCCTACGTCAAGCAGGATCCGTTTCCGTTGTTCGAGCACGCGCCGGAGACGACAACCGGCGAGTTCTCGGAACTGGTGCGCAAGATACTCGGCGGACGGATCGAGTGCACGGCACGGTTCATGGATGCATTATTCGAAGAGACCGCGGGGCATCCGTTCCTGACCGCAAACGTCCTCGGGGAGTTCGTCGAGTGGCTGATCGAGAAGCGGCGGCCGCAACTTGGTTTGCGGGTGCTGAGAACCGACTTCGCGGAGTTCGCAGACCACAAGTTGAACGATGACCGGATCATGCTGAGTCCGGACTATGATTTCTTCAGGAATGCCGCTGCTTCGGCGATGTCGGAGCAGGGATACAGGGACAATCCCTGGCTGTTCACCGCGTATTGGGTGCTGCGCGAATTGTCGAACAACGGGGCCGGCGCATTTTGCGTTGAACGGACCGCTTTTCCCGACCTGATGAATCGGATTCCGGTTCCTCATGGAGGGCGCCTGGGCGACTGCAACGAGATTCTCCGCTCGGCGTCGCAGTCGAATTTCCTCTCGTACGACGATGGTTGGGTGCGTGTCAGAATTCGCACACTTGGACGTATCGCCGCGGCGGTCCGGCCCAGGCTGACGTGATGGCAGGCGGTATGAAATGTTGGAACCCGGTACGATAGTGGACGCCATTCGGCGATCGCGGTTGCAGGACACGCAGCCGTTGAGCGTATTCTGGGTGTGGATCGCCACCGGCCGCGATGACGTCGTCCGGGAATTGGTGCGATTGCGCGGAGCACTTCCAATCGTTCCCTTGAAGCTGAGTACGCAGGGTTTCGTCAATCCCGACTCGGTGATGAAGGACGTGAGGGACGTTCTAGACAGTGCCAGGCGCCAGATCCAAGAGCTGAAAGAGGTCGCCCGGGAGCAGCAGGGAATCGATCTGGTTCTGATCAGTCGAAGGGAGTTGCGCCTGGCGGATACGTCTTCCCCGATCGTGTTGCCGGAATGGTTCCCGGTCAGTTCCGCGCAAACGGCGACGGTGCGCATCGAGGATCTCACGTGGTCGGCCACGGTTGCACTGTCCGACCGGGCGTCGGGGCTCGACGATTTGCGGCGAATCCTCTACGAAGTCGACCGTGCGTTGCTGGCCCGGTTGGAGCAGTCCCGGCAGAGTGATCACAGATTGACCGGAAGCTTTTGGGATCTGGCTCTCTCGATCGGCGCCACGGGCGGCGTCGGTGAGGAGATGGAGCGTATCAGGAACACGTTGAACTCGATCAGGAATCCGACCGGCTATCGACCGAGCACATCCAAGAACCCGACGGTCGTGGGCCGGCTGTGGGCTCATGCTAACAGGACGGCGCCGGACCGGCTGCAGAAGACGGCGAATGCACTTACGAAGGCGTTGGACATCGGACAGGTATATGACGACGACGCCTCGCTGGTCGCCGTCCTCAACAGGCCATCCAACCCGATTGGTGATGCGCGTGTGCGTTGGTCATTCGCTCTGATCGCGACGTTGCGAAGTGCGTGTCAACTGGTGACGGCTGCCGCGCACGACGACAGCTACCCGGAGTTTCCGACCGTCCTCCTGAGATCGACATCCCTCGACATTCGGCGATTTCTCGATGCGGCTGTGGCGAAGCTGCGCCTGTGAGTGCGTCGGGGGATGTTGGCGTGCATTGGGATGGACCTGCATTCTCAGCGCGGCGGCTCGTCGGCCGGCAGGTCGGCGCCGAAGCCGCGGCGTGAGCGCGCCGCGGCCGCTCCGGCCTCGGTCATTGCGGGATACCGGCCGTCGGTCGGATCGATGATGAGCGACGTCCGGCGGTCCTCCACGACCTCGGTGCCCAGATCCATCCAGAAGAGGTTGTAGGCACCGACGTTCTCGCCGGCCACGGCCCGGCGCGCGGGCGCGGCCGCGGCGGTGCGGTCCCGCTCTTCGGCGCCCGCCTCGAGCGCAGCGGCCTCCTCCTCGGTCAGGTAGGCGCGGTCACCGTAGCGCTCGGGACGCTGCATCGGGGTGATGGTGCTGTAGTCCCATACCCCCTGCAGGTCGGGATGGCCCCACGGCGTCCGCAGGAGGTCGGCGGGGGCGGCCTCCCGCGCCGAGGTGGCCTCCTGGGCGGCGGTCGTCTCTTGCGCAGCGGCGGTCGGCGTGGTGGGCGCCGGCAGCGCGGCGAGCGCGATCGTCACGAGCCATCCACGGCCGGTCATGTCCGAATCCTCCTCGCTATCATGCATGCGCATCGCGGCGGACAACGCCGTATCGTTCTTGATGAAGGCCTCGTCCCGTGCATGCGGCGTTGCGGCCGGCCTGCCGGCTGCAACAGGTCGAATCGGGCCGGCGCTCCTGGCTGCCGGCGGACTAGGTGAATCCTTACCGCCCGCAGATGATACGGTATGTAGGCCTTCACTCCCCTTGAGACCTCCCGGAGGAAGCCGTGCCGAGAGCCGTTGCCCTGTCGCTGCTGCTGGCCGTCGGTGTCCTGTCCCTCGTCATCGCCGCGCAGCCGACCGGCCTGCCGCCGGCGCCGCCGTTGCGGCTGGAGCAGCTCGACGACAAGCTCTACGTGCTCCACGGGGGCTGCATGTGCGGCAACACGCTCTTCTACGTCGCCGACGGCGGCGTCGTTCTGGTCGACACCAAGGTGGCGGGGCAGGGGGCCGCGATCCTCAACCAGCTCCGCACCGTCACCGACAAGCCGGTGGCGATGATCATCAACACGCACACGCACTTCGACCACACCGGCAGCAACGCCGAGCTCGGGTCCGTCGAGCGGATCGTCGCCCACGAGAACGCCCGCGCCAGCCTGATGAAGACCACCTGCGCGCCGGTCACCAACTGCGGCGCGTTCAAGGGCGAGAACGAGCGCTTTCTCCCGAACGTGACGTTCAGCGACTTCCGCACGCTCGAGGTGGGCGCCGACAGCATCGACGTCCACTACTTCGGCCCGGGCCACACCGACGGCGATACGTGGATCGTCTTTCCCGACATCCGGATCGCGATGGGCGGCGACCTGTTCGGGGCCAAGGGCGTGCCGTACATCGACCTCGAGAACGGCGGTACCGCGCTGGGCTACGCCCAGACGATCGCCCGCGCCGTGGCGGGACTCGAGGGCCGGGTCGACACCGTGATCACCGGGCACGTGGAGGCGTATCCCTGGGACGATCTCGTCCGCTACGCCGAGTTCCACCGGCACCTGGAGGACCACATCCTCGCCGGCGTCGAGGCGGGACGCACGCCGGAAGACGTGGCTGCCGACTACACGATGCCGGACGACCTTGCGGACTTCTCGTTCATCGAGCCCTTCGCCTCCAACTTCGTGCAACTGCTGTACAACGAGGCGCAGGCGGCCCGGTAGCCCGGCCGCGGCGGTTCCGGCGGCGGACGGACGCTGCAGAGCGCGGAGCCGGCGCCCGCGTCGTCTGCATCCTACCAGGATTCCGGGCTCGAACATCCGTTTGACGGGGCGCAATCAACTCCGGGCGGCACTGCAAGCCGGGAGCGCGATTCGCCTCGGACTGTTGCCGAACGACGCGTCACTCGTCCGCGGCTCGGTACCAGATCGGCGAGGTCCACGCCCGCTCCTGGATCCTCCAGGGCAGCTCGGGCGCCATGCACGCCGCCGGGCGGTCCTCCTCGGGCAGGGCTGCGCACTGCAGCGCGTTCCAGCGGCAACTCGAGTTCTCGACCACGCGCGCGTAGTAGACGGCGGAACGGGACGGGTCGAAGTCGGGGTCCGTCCAGACGGCGCACAGCGAAGCCGCGCCGTCGCCGTTGCGCTCGCAGGTCGACCGCGACACGTCCGCGCCGTTGTCGGCATCGCCCGCCACGTCGTGGATCGCCTCGTGGAACAGGCCGTCGTCGCCCACCCAGCCCTTGATGATCTGGATGCGCTGCAGCGGGGTCCCGGGGTATGTGTCGGTCCCGGGGTCGGCGAGCGCCGTCACGAAGAAGCTGGGCGCCTCCGACCCGTCCGCGGCCGGCAGCACGCTGCCCATCGGCACGCCCGCCTCGTACGCGTCGGCGATCATGTCGTTGCTCGCGCACAGGTCGGGCAGATCCCAGCCGCCGAAGAGTCGCGCCTGGATCCGCACGCCGCTGGTGCCGAAGGTCTCCTTCCGCTGCATGGCGTCGAACAGCGCGTCGCGCGAGTTCTCCTCGGCCCAGACGCCGACCAGCCCGCCCGGATTCCGCAGCGGATGCGGGGCGTAGGCGTCGGTCGTGAGGCGCTTCTCCATGTCCGAGTCGACGTTCGAGTTCTGGCCCTGGTAGTCGTACTCGTCGGTGTCGCCGGGCAGGCCGTTGTGCCCGTCGGTGCTGGCGATCAGGCCGAGCTGGATGGGGTTGATCCCCAGGCGCTCCTCCTGGGCGATGCCTTCGATGAGCGCATAGCGCACGAAGTCGAGGCGCGACTGGCAGCCCTCGCCGCGCAGCCCGCCCTCCCCGGTGCCGTCCTCGCAGTCGGGGGGGCGCCGGCCGTCGATGTAGCGCACCTTCTCGAAGTCGCACAGCTCGTCCTCGCCGCCGATGACGTTCCACATGCCGCGGCGGCACTCGGACTCGCCCTTGGCCTGCATCATCTCCACCAGCGGCTCCATCTCGCTGCGCAGCGCGGCCCGCGCCCGCTGCTCGTCGATGGGCAGGCCGCCCCAGTCGAGGGTGAACATCTGGCCGTTGGAGATGTTGGGGTTGTGCGGGATGGTCAGCGCCTCGCAGCCGCTGCCCGTGTCGTTGCAGCGCGCCTTCAGCCGGGTCCACAGGTCGCGCGGCTGGTCGGCGTCGATCCACGAGATCGGCAGTTCCGGCCCCATCTCGTTGCGCAGGATGACGTTGCGGTGCACCTTGGAGCGCCCCGGCGCCCGCGTGTACTCCCACGCGTGGAACGTCGTGAACGAGCAGTCGCTCGAACGGTCGTAGTAGCGCTCGGCCGCCTCGCGGGTCGCCTCCCAGGCGGTGAGCAGGCCGTCGCGGCACTGGCTGCCGTCCTCGCCGCAGACCAGCGGGCCCCGCCCGGCGAGCCGGTCCGCCTGCCAGGCGGCGCGCTCCTCGGCGGTGCCGCCCGGCCGCAGGCCGCGGCACACGGCGGTGTCGTACACGGGGGAGGACGGATCGGTGCACACCGCCACCTCGCCCAGCCACTCGGAGTGGTCCGTGACCGCCGCGAAATCGAGCGGGCGGTCCAACTGCGCCGTGCGCATCGGCCGGCCCTCGGCGTCGACCGGGCTCAGGCCGATCGCCTCGCCGCGCGCGAAGCGGTAGGCGTCGTCGGGCGTCTGGAAGCCGCCGCGCCCGAGGGCGTCGAGCGAGAAGGCGGTGTGGGTGTGCAGGTCGCCGAAAAAGGCCTGCCGCAGCGGGTCGGCGTGTGCGCAGGGTTCCCGCGGGACCAGGTCGGCCGCCTGCGCCGGCGCGCTCGGCGGGCTCCACTCCACGACGGGGCGGTCCGCCCCCGTTGCCATCGTCTGTGCGTCGCCGGGCGGGGAGTCGGGTTGGCCGCAGGCGAGAGCAACCAGAGTCAACACGCAGGCCGCGAATCGTAATGCCGTCATGCGAGACTCTCCCACGCGTCGGGGGGACGCGTCCAGTTCCGTGCTCCGTCGCCGCTTGCCGCGGACGCCGCACCCGGAAAGCTGCGTGGCGGCGCGTCTATTCTTGCGTCGAGTCGGCGGCGCCGCTCGCCGTCGCCGGGAGTTGCACTTCGTAGGCATCGCGCAGTTCCTGGTACGCGGCCAGGCCACGGTCGCGGCGGCGGTCCTCGCGCAGGTCCGCGGTCACCCGATCCCGAACCTCGGCGAGCGCCGGCGCGCGGGGCGGTGTCCGGCCGTTCACGCGCACCAGGTGCACGCCGTAGGTCGATTCCACCGGTCCGCTCCAGCCGCCCACCGGGAGCCCGGCCACGGCCTCCGTGAAGACTCTGCCGAAGAGCCCCGCGATCTCCTGGTCGCTTCGATGCGCGTAGCTGCGTGCCAGCATGAAGGGATCGCCCAGCCGCTGCCAGCCGTCGCCGTCGACGCCGCGCAACTCGCCGAGCAGGACCGTCGCGTCGCCCGCCGGGTCGGTCCTGCTGTCCCCCGACAGGAACACGTGTTCGAACGTCGTCCGTTCCGGCCGCCGGTAGCGCTCGGCGTGCTGGGCGTAGTACTCCTCGACCTCAGCTTGCGACGGGGGTCCGGTGGCGCCGGCATCCTCCAGGATGAACGTCAGCTTCTGGGCGAGCCGCCGCCGCACGATGGCGTCGTCGCGGTCGAGGCCGAGGCGCTGCGCTTCGCGGTACAGGATCTCCTCGTCGACCGCTTCGTCGATCAACGTCTGCAGTTCGTCTCCTGTGGGTTCGCGGCCCCACTGCGCGATCCAACGTGCGCGGAGGCGCTCGACCTCATCCGGTGTGATCTCGATCACCGGGCGCGCCGTCTCGCCGCCGGCCAGCCAGCCGTCGAGCGCGAACACGCCGATGCCCAGGAGCACGAAGGCGACGAGGGGATCGCGCAGCCAGCGCGGTATCCGGTCCGGCAGCGCGCCGCCCGGCTCCGTGCTGGATGGGGGACCGTCGGGAGAGATGTCTGCAGGCATCGTTCGGGTGACCCCGGGTCGACCGCATTCTAGGAGCTTGCGCCGCAGAACGCTACGAAGTGAGTTCTGAAGCGCAAACTCCCGGGGCGGTCGGGGGTGGGGCCAAACACGGAGCCGCGCGACGGGTTTGGCGGCGCCGGCGCGGGAGAGTTGCGGTCCGACGCATCGCCAAGGACCGCGCATTGCCGTGAATCGAGCGGACCGTCCCGGCGGCCGCGGTGGGGCGACGGTCCAAGCACCTGGGACGCAACGGTGCGACTCGGTCTGGAAGATCGTAAAGTTCAGAATAAAAGACGTTAAGCATATTTTAGACTATGATTACGGACGCTATGGGCGTCCCACGAAGCAAGGCCCTGCCGTTGCCGGTCGTGAGGGCTCTCACCAAGCTCGGCGCGGACATCCGCGATGCCCGCCGCCGCCGCCGCATCCCTACCGCAACGATGGCGGAGCGCGCGGGGATCAGCCGCACGACCCTGCACAAGGTCGAGCGAGGTGACCCGGGCGTCTCCTTCGGCATCTACGCCACGGTGCTGTTCGTGCTGGGCCTGGAGGAGCGCATCGCGGACCTGGCCGATCCGAGAAACGATACGGTCGGCCTGGATCTCGAAGCCGAAGCGCTGCCCAAGCGCATTCGCGGTCGACGCCGGCGCACGTCGGCGACCGGTGGCTGATGGAAAGAGAGATCCTCGTTTCCGTCGATCTCCATGGCGCGCCCGTTTTCGTCGGACGTCTGTGGTGGCGAAGCCGGAAAGGCCGCGAAAGCGCCTCGTTCGAGTACGACCCCGGGTGGCTTCAGCACCCCGAGCGCTTCGCACTCGAGCCTGCCCTGGCGCTGACTCCCGGGCCGTTTCACACCGCACCCGGACGGTCGTTGTTCGGCGCCATCGGCGATTCGACTCCCGACCGCTGGGGCCGTCTCCTGATGCGGCGCGCAGAACGCCGCCGTGCTGGGCGAGAGGGGCGCGCTCCACGGGCCCTCTCCGAGGCGGACGTCCTGCTGCTCGTCGACGACGAGGCGAGGCAGGGAGCGCTGCGTTTCTCCATCGAGGCGACCGGTCCGTTTCTGGCGGAGCCCGGCTCCACCCGTATCCCGCCGCTCGTGGAACTTGCACGCCTTCTCGCCGGCGCGGAGCGCGTCGCTGGTGACGCGGAAGACGACGATGACATCCGGCTGCTCCTCCGTCCCGGCTCCTCACTCGGCGGCGCGCGCCCCAAAGCCTCCGTTCGCGATGCCGACGGGCGTCTCTGCATCGCGAAGTTCCCGCATCCCCAGGACGAGGTGGATGTCGTGCTCTGGGAGGGAATTGCGCTAGCGCTTGCCGGGGAGAGCGGCATCGACGTGCCGGAGCGGCGGGTCGAGACGGTCGCCGGCAAGTGCGTGCTGATCGTCCGGCGCTTCGACCGCCGGGCAGGACGCCGCGTCCCGTTTCTCTCCGCCATGAGCATGCTTGGCGCGACGGACCGCGATCCCCGCTCGTATCCGGACATCGCCGATGCCCTTCAAAGACACGGGGTAGCGGCGCCCCGGGACTTGCACCAGTTGTGGCGGCGCGTCGTCTTCAACGTGTTGATCTCGAACACCGACGACCACCTTCGGAACCACGGGTTCCTGTTCGAAGACCACCGGGGTTGGCGCCTGTCTCCCGTGTACGACCTCAATCCCGTGCCCGCCGACATCCGGCCGCGGGTGCTTTCCACGTCGATTACCGCCGACGATCCCACGGCATCGCTCGACCTGGCGCTGGAGACCGCTGGGCACTACCGGCTGGGCTTGAATGACGCGAGGACCATCGCGAAGGAGGTCGCGGACGCGGTTGCGCAGTGGCGCGCGATCGCTCGCGGCCTCGGTGCAGTCCGGCAGGACATCGACCGGATGGCGTCGGCGTTCGAGCACGCCGACTTCAACGCGGCGCGGCGCCTATAGCGTCCCGAAACGCCTCGCTGGCTTGGCGTTTCGGCCCATCCCCCCGCTTCATGACCTTGCGCCTCAGCACTTCGCTTCGCTGCGTTCTGCGGCGCAAGCTCCTGCAAGCTCCTGGAGGCCGGCGACGGCGGTGTGAACACGAGGCAACCCGAACGGCGCCGGCGCCGTCCAACCCATCGATGAGCGAGACGCGGGTGGTGGAAGGCCTGCCCCCGGCAACCGGGACGGGCGCGGAAGAGACCGCCACCGCCACCGACACGAACGCGGAAGGGCCGACCTTCGAGATGCTCTATCGCACCCACGCGAGGCGGATCTACTCGCTGGCCTATCGGTTCACGGGCAACGCGGCCGACGCGGAAGAGCTGCTGCAGGACATCTTCCTGCAGGCGTATCGCAAGCTCGACAGCTTCCGGCGGGAAGCGGCGTTGTCCACTTGGCTGCACCGGCTGACGGTCAACCGCTGTCTGGATCATCTTCGGAGCCGCGCGGTCCGCCAAGACGCGAGGACGGGATCGCTGGCGGACGAGGCGCGGCCGCAGCCGCGGGCCCGGGCCTCCAGCCCGATCACCCGCCTGGACCTCGAGCGGGCGATTGCGCAGCTTCCGGACGGCTGCCGCGCCGCCTTCGTGCTGCATGACGTCGAGGGCTACGAGCACCGGGAGATCGCCGCGTTGCTCGGCATCGCGGACGGCACCTCCAAGTCGCAGGTGCACAAGGCTCGCCTGCGGCTCCGTGCGCTTCTGAGGCGAACATGACCATGAGCAACCGTGAACCGACGTTCGGATCCGAATGCGAACGGTTCGCCGACGCGCTCGCCGCGATGGTCGACGAGGCTCCTGAGCCGCGCGACCGGCGCCGGGTCGACGCGCATCTGGCCGGCTGCGAGGCCTGCCGGGCGCTGCTGGCCGACCTGCGGGCGATCCGGTCGCTCGCCGCCGCGCTGGAGCCCATCGAGCCGCCGGCGCGGGTCTGGCACGACGTCAGGCGGCGGGTCGCGACGGAGGGACGGGCGCCGCGGGTGGCGGCCGGGTGGTGGTCGTGGCCCTTCGGCGGCGCGGAACCAGTCCGGGCAGCCGGCCTCTGGTCGCGGTGGTCCGTCGGGGGGACTGCCCTTGCCGCGGCGGCCGGCATCGTGCTGGCAGTCGTTCTGGCCGGGAGCCCGGATCCGGTGCGGTCGCCGACATCGGATACGCCGGGCGGCGCGGTGCGCCCGGCGCCGGCCGGCGGCCTGGGACCGTTCGAACCCGCTTACGTTTCCGCGATCCGGGATCTGGAGCAGCTCGCCGGCGCAAGGGCGCCGGTCCTTCCGGCGGTGCAGACCGTTCTTGCCGGGAACCTGGCGGTGGTGGAACGCGCGATCGCCGAGAGCCGTTCCGCGGTCGAGGCCGCACCGGGAAGCGAAGTGGCTCGCGACCGGCTCCGGGCCGGGTTGGCGCGCAAGCTCGCGCTGCTGCGGACGAGCGCGGCCCTGGGGCTCGAACGAATCGAACAGAGATGAACCGGCGGAACTGGAGGCAACACACCATGACCAGACTGGCAACACGGAGCGTACTCGTCGCCATCGTCGCCATCGTCGTCATCGGCGCGGCCGGTGCGGCCGCGGGGCAGACGGAAGAACTGGTACGGACCATCCGGATGGAGCCCGGCGGCCTGCTCACGCTCGGCAACATCAGCGGCGAGACGACCGTAACGGGCGTGGACGGCAACGACCTGACGCTTCGGGCGACGAAACGGCTCGTCGGACGCGGCAGCGCCGAGTCGCTGGACCGCGTCGAAATCGAGATCGAGGAGCGGGGCAACCGGGTCGACGTCCAGCCCCGGTACCGCCGGCGGTCTCTCCTGCAGTCGCTGGGCAACCTGCTCGGCGGCGGCCGGGGATCCGTGGCCGTGGACTACGTGGTGACCGTGCCCCGCGGCACCGGCGTCACCATCGAGTCCGTGTCCGGCAACGTCACCGTCGAAGGCGTGGAGGGCGAGACGCGCATCGAGGTGGTCAGCGGCGACGTGCGGCTCGCTTCGCTGGCGGAGCTGGTCGAGGTGGAGGCGGTGTCCGGCCGTGTGCGGATCACCGACGTGAGCAGCGCCGACGCCCTGTCGGCGGAGACGGTCAGCGGCCGCCTCGACATCGACACGGTCCGGGCGCCGCGGCTGGAGGCGTCTTCCGTGAGCGGCGCCGTGGCGCTGCGCGGGGTGGAGTCGCGGCGCGTCGAGGTGGAGACGGTGTCGGGATCGGTGACCTTCTCCGGGGCGTTGGCGACGAACGGGCGCTACGAGTTCGAATCGCACTCGGGCGGCATCCACCTGACGGTGCCGGAGGGCACGGGATTCGAGCTGGAGTCCGAGTCGTTCAGCGGCGGCCTGCGCTCGGCCATCCCCATCGTCGTCGGCCGCGGCGGCCGGGCCGGCGAGGTGACCGTCTTCGAGTCGGGGAGCCGCTCGATAGAAGGCGTCGCCGGCGGTGGCGGCGGCCGCCTGGAGCTGTCCACCTTCAGCGGGGACATGAGGATCGAGGTGGGACCGGTCCGCTGACGGGCTCGCCGCTCGCACGGCCCCTGTCCGGGGAGGGACCTCCGCAATGCGCCTCCGTAGCGGGTTGCGGAGCACGCCCGTGAGGCCGCTGCATCCCCGGCGGCATGAAGCCCGCGATACGCCTCCGGTAGCGGGTTGCGGAGTACGTAGGACGCGTGCATCAATCGGGCTCCGGTTCACCGGTGTAGGCGGCGGTTGTCCGCGTCGCCGCCGCATGCGCGGCCTCGGGATCGGTTCCGGCCGCAACCGCGGCCTGCTCCCACCCCTCGCTGCTGCCGGTGATCAGCGCCTTGCCGTCCGCCGACGCGGCGAACGCGGCCTCGTCCGGTTTGGGCGCGTCGGGTTGCGCGATGTGGAGTGCGAGTCCCAGCAGGCCCATCTCCCAGCCGACGCCGGTCGCGCCCGGCCCGTACCGGTCCCAGTGGTCCGACAGGCGCTGCGTGTGCGCGAGCGTGAGCCGCGCGGCGCCGTCTCCCGCGTCCGCGACGCGTACCTCCACCCAACTGACGTCGCCGCCGAACTCCCACGTGAGCGCGAAATGCGAGGGCGGTTCGCAGGCCGTGATCGTGCCGCCGGCGTTTCCTTCCAACTGATAGCGCCCGCCCGGCTGGAGATCGCCGCTGATCGGCAGGAACCAGCGCGGAATGCGCTCGCCGCTCGTGACGGCGTTCCACAGGTCCTCGACCGTCGTGGCGAAGCTGCGGGAGAGCACGACCGCGCGCGCGGGCTGTCCTTCGCGCTCGATCGACGACACGGAGCGCTCTACCGCGCCAAGGTGGGTTTCGACATCGAACTTCATGGTTGCTCCTCGTGGGGTGATCGGCCCGCGGAGACGCCGTCCTGCGCCGCTGCGACGTTCCGAAGCGCCTTCATCGGGAGCCGCGGGTCGCTGTTCGATTCTCCTCTTCCATCGCAGCGTTCAGATACGCGATGTCCGCCGGTGTTCGCAGGTATTCGCCGGCATCATGCGCTCTGACGGGCGTGGGTCATGGTACACGGGCGATCGGGATGAATCCCGAGCTCCCGAGGAATCGACTACGATCCGCTGGCGACAGTCAATCCTCTACGATCCCATGACTCGACATCCGAATTCCCGCGTGGCCGCGGCCCGCGTCGACGCGCTGTTCATCGACCGCTGGTCGCCGCGGTCCTTTTCTCCCGAGCCGCTGACGGACGCCGACATCGTCTCGCTGTTCGAGGCGGCGCGCTGGGCGCCGTCCTCGTCGAACGTCCAGCCGTGGCTCTTCCTGTACGAGACGGACGGCCCCGACCGCGGGGTCTTCGATTCCATCCTGAAGCCGCGCAACCGCGAGTGGGCGGCGAAGGCGCCGTTTCTCGGCTTCCTCTTCGCCAACACGCGGACCGCGGACGGCCGCGAGCCGCGCACCGCGCAGTTCGATGCCGGCGCGGCGTGGATGTCGCTGGCGCTGCAGGCCCTGGCGCTGGGCATCTACACGCACGGGATGGCGGGTATCGACGTGGATGCGGCGCACGAGAGACTGGGCGTAGACACCGAGCTCTGGACGGTGATGTGCGCGTTCGCGGCCGGGCGGATCGGCCCGCCGGAGGCGCTGCCGCCGGACCTCCGGGAGCGCGAGCGGCCGAAGGACGACCGCAAGCCGCTCGGGCAGATAGCGCACCGGGGCATCCTCGGAGGGCGTTGAGCGACCTTGCCGCTTGCGGGACGGGACGCTGCCGATGCGGAGCGTTGTTCCCTTGGCGAGGACCTGACTCAGGGTCCGGCATGAGTCGTCGGACGGGGATACGGCGCGGTCGGCAACTTGGGGAACGAGGTGTGCCGCGTCGGCTCGTAACCGGAATGGAGATCGCCATGAGGCTGTTCAGGCTGCTTGCCGTTCAGATGTTCGTGGTGGGTGCGACGTTCGCGGCTGGTGCGTTTCCGGGATCGGCGGGGGCGCAGGCGGGCGGCGCTGCCACCCCCAACGTGGTGCTCATCCTCGCCGACGACCTGGGCTGGGGCGACGTCGGCGCGATGCATCCCGCGTCCGCAATCCGGACGCCGCACATCGACCGCCTCGCCGACGAGGGGATGCGCTTCGTGGACGCGCACTCGCCGTCGGGCGTCTGCACGCCGACGCGCTACGCGCTGCTCACCGGGCGCTACACCTGGCGGACGCGGCTGACCCGGGGCGTGCTCGGCGGCTACAGCCCGCCGCTGCTGGAGCCGGACCGCCCGACCCTGGGGACGCTGCTCCAGGCGCAGGGCTACCGGACCGCCGCCATCGGCAAGTGGCATCTCGGCATGGACATGCCGTACCTCGACCCGGCGGCGGAACGGAGCGAGCCGTGGGAGGGCGATCCCGGCATCGACTTCGGCGGCACCATCGCCGACAGCCCGATCCACCACGGCTTCGACGAGTACTTCGGGGTGAGTGCGTCGCTGGACATGGCGCCGTACGTCTACATCCGCAACGACCGGTTCACTGCGCTCCCGACGCACGAGCAGCCGGCCGTGCCGTTCCCGTACTTCATCCGCCACGGGCCGCGGGCCGACGATTTCGTCATCGACGAGGTGCTCGACCGGCTGGTCGCCGAGGCCATTCGCTTCATCGACCGGTCGGCGCAAACCGGTGATCCGTTCTTCCTCTACTTCCCGTTGACCGCACCGCACAAGCCGACGCAGCCCCACGAGCGGTTCCGGGGCCGCACGGGCCTCGGCGAGTACGGCGACTTCGTGGCGCAGGTGGACGATGCGGTCGGGCAGGTGCTCGCGGCCCTGGATCGGGCCGGCGCGGGCGACGAGACGCTGGTGATCTTCACGTCCGACAACGGCTCGTACATGTACCGCCGCGACGACATCGCGCCGGACCACGTCGACGACCCGTCGATTCAGGCCTACCGCGTGGGCCGCCACCGCTCCAACGCCGACTGGCGCGGCACGAAGGCCGACATCTGGGAGGGCGGCCACCGCGTGCCGTTCGTGGCGCGCTGGCCGGGCGTGGTCGAGCCGGGGACCGAGACCGCCGCCACCATCGTCCACACCGATCTCTACGCGACGCTGGCCGACATCGTCGGCGCGGCGCCCGGCCCCGATGCCGCGGAGGACAGCGTGTCGCTGCTGCCGATGCTGCGCGGCGAGCCGGTCACGCGCGGCGTTCCGGTGGTCCACCACTCCTCCGGCGGGATGTTCGCGATTCGCGACGGGGCGTGGAAGCTGGTGCTGGGCAATGGGTCAGGCGGTCGCCAGGATCCGCGCGGCGAACCCTTCGGACGGCCCTATCAGCTATTCGATCTATTGCGGGATCCCGCCGAGGCCCGCGACGTCGCGGCGGATCATCCGGAGGTCGTCGAGCGGCTCGAGGCGGCGCTGGAGCGTTTCCGGCGCGCCGGCCGGAGCGCGCCGCTGTCCGGGGAGGCGTCTTCGCACCAGAGAGGCGGGCGGCTGACAGCATCAGCGATAAAGTTGCTGGATTTCATGCAATTCAGCGATAGTGTTGCTGAAATGCACGGCCGCGAAAGCTGGTGGTCTGCCACGAGCCGCGCCGCCGGCGGGACGACAACGGCGTCGAGATCGTGCCGGTTCATGAGTTCCTGGAAGCGTTGTGGGGAGACGCGATCATCGAGTGAACGCGGGCGTGCAGGGCACGATGGCAAGCCCGACGCGATCCAGGGTGTCAGGTCGAAAACGAAGAGTGAGGTGCACTGGCACTTTCGGTGAGAATCGCCTTCCATCCAGCAGCCAACCGTTCCTGAACCAGGGCGTCCCGCTCGGCGGTGCACTTCAGCAACGACAGCATCTGCTTTGCCAGCGCCCCAAACTGCGCGATGTTCATCGCCGTCGGGTTCCAACCGTACAGCGCTGTCTTCAAGATGTTGCTGGACGCGAGCAGTCCGTGGGTGAGCACCAGCATCTTCGACAGTTTCAACCTGGCCCGGATGTCGCTCTTGCCGCCGTCCCCGTTGTCCCGAGGGGTCCGTATGGCATCGTACGTCCGCACTATGGTCTCTGCCACAGCGGGCGAGATCGTCATGGTCGCCAAATGGCGCAGGTCGTAGCCGTTGGCGTACATGTATCTCACGACGTTCGTAACGGATACGGGAGTCCCACCTCTCTTCAGCGTGAAGCCCGAATTCGCGGTGACTGGCTGGAGGAATGACAGAAATGGCGGGGGGAGGCCTTTCTCGGTGAAGACGTCGGAGAAGCCGTGGACGATGACGGTTGCAAGTGCTTCGAGCAGTCCGGTTTTCTTCCCATGTTCGAGTGGGCCGACGACTTGCCACCCGCCTGATGCGTCGATGAACGTGCATGTGCCGCACATGATGTCCTTGACGCCGAATACCAGCCCCAGCACCGGATCATGTCCGAGAGAACTCAAGCGGTGGACGTTCGGTGTGAGGCCCCTCTTCGGATCCACCAGGTCGTACGGCACCTTCGCCTGCCGTTGCGCTGCGGTGGTCAGTTCTGCGACCCATCTCTGAAACGCATTTCGCTCGACGCTGTCCGAACCGGTGATTGGGGCCAGTCGCTTGGATTGCTCGCGCATCCATGCGGTCAGGGGACTCCCTCGTTGATGTTCTCCCCTGAAGGTCGCGCCGGGAGTAGCGACGAGGAAGTAGTCGAGTAGTGAGCCGGTCAGCACGGCCAAGGCAACGGCACCGTAGTCCCAACGATCCCACGGCGAAGGGCCGAAATCGTCTTCGAACCGCCTGCAGATCTCCGCTGCCCTGTGCGGAGGCAACAGTTGCGCGATGGGATCGCGATTCACTTCGATCCCGTGCCGGTCGATATAGAGCTCGACCTCTCTCAGGTAATCGTCCCAGCCGTGCTCGGCATCTGGTAGTGTAAGTGCGAGAGACAGATCCGGCATCCGCGCACGGATCTCTGCCACTTCTCGATCGGAGAGGCGCAGGTTGTCCGGGATTTCGACAGCGGCCGTCTGCTTCGATGTCGGCCGTGGCAAACCGACCTCATGGTGCACCTTGCGCAATTGTTGCTCCAGGCCAGCGATTTCGGAGGACTGCCGGTCCGTTTCGTCTTCCGAGGCAGAAACATGCCTCTCAAGGGTCCGCTTGTGGCGACAAAGTTCGTCCAGTTCGGAGTGCTGAACGCGAACAACCGTCTCAGCTTCCTGCCGAGCGTGCCTGCTCATCGCGCCACCCGTCGATGCCCGCTCTCGGTTCGTCTGTCTGGCTCTGGGTTTTTTGCTCATCGTCGCGTTTGGTTCGGCGATTGATCTCCTCATCGAGATCACGTTCGTAGCGGCTCTCGCGAGTTCGAAGCCGGGTGAGCGCTCCGGTCAGCAAGGTCATTTCTCGGGACAGCTTGTCGATGACGGCGCGGTTCTCGGCGACCTTGACAGAGAGACGAGTGAGGCGCTCGGCGAAGAAGGCGATGTCCGCGGCAAGGTTGGCCATGCTTTTCTGGTGGATCCGCAGCACTTCCTGCAGCATCAACTCTCGCCTGAACGCGCGATTACGCTCGCCCCCTCCCATCACCCATTGCACTGCCTTGTAGGCACCGACGCCGCCAATGATGGCCACGCCAATCCCGGATACCATGGCGGACAATCCGAGGACGCCGCCCAAGCCGAGCGCTGCGAGCCCTGAAGTGACGCCTGCGGCGCTGAGACCGGTCACGCTGCCGCTCAGGTAGACGGCGGCGACTGGAACGCCTACGGCAGAGGCCTGAGCCATCATCGTCTTCGCCGCCGAGGCGAGCTGAGCGTCCGACAGTTCGCCGGCGAGAATCTTCTCGTCCTGGATACACGCGGTTTCGATGAACCCGACCTTCTCGTCGTCCAGATCGAGGAGTCGGGCCAAGCGCCGAATCCCGGAATGCTCGCGTGCAGACCCCTCGTCGGACTTGGCGCGGTCCAGCCTTATGGCGTCCTTGATGAGCGAGCAGTTCAGGGCCTGCTTCATTCCTTCCGGCGTCTGCGCGAGCATCTTCGCGATTTCTGCTTCGGCTTCCAGGCTTGCCGGGTCGTCGATACCGGATCGCACGGCTTGACGCACCTCGGGGTTGCAACGCAACTGCGCCATCAGGACCTGAATCTCACACACTTCACGTTCATCGATCTGGCTGTCGTCGAAATAGGTCAGTGCAACGAGCGTGTTCACGTACCCCAACTTGAGGACGTTCGGGAGTTCTTCAACGATGACGTATCTTTCGGCCTGCCCTCGTCCGCCGACCGCCGTCCGGCTGGCATCGACAACTTTCTTCGCCGCGGTCTCGGTGGCGCTCCGAACGGCGGTTGTGGCGGTCGTGGCGGTGTCGATAATCACGGTCGTGGTCGTCGCGCCGCGGTCGACGACTGCGTCCTTGACGGCTACCGCCGACTCGGAGAGCTTGCGAAAGGTGCTCTCCAGTCTCTTGTTTGGTTCCGGGTCCCGGCGATTGAGAATCTTGGCCACGGCTGCTTTGCTCAGACGCTGAAAACGCAAGCATCACCGCGGTCGCGGCTCGCGTCAAGCTGTTTCCGGTCCCGTCGGAATTGTGGACAATGGTCGTACCGCGCTCGGCGGCGGAGGCAGGTGCATTGAAATGTGTGCACAGCATGCTCAGAATTCAATGCAAAATGACGAGGCTTGGTCGTCCTCGACGAGATCCGGAGGCTGCCAAACGTCTTTCCGCCGCTGTGCGTACTGGTCTGCGCGGCGACAGCCGGGGGCGGCCGTCGAGGGGGGCAGTCGGTCGGATACGATAGCGGGAGCACATGGAGACGTCAGCCGGAGGCCTGGAGGCGCGGATCGCACAAGCCGTCGCGGTCGTCGAGGGGGTGGGTACGGTCGCGTTGTTCGGTTCGCACGCGACCAATCGGGCTCGCCCGGACAGCGATCTCGACGTCGCCGTTCTGCCGACGAAGGCCGACCCGGCGTGCCGTCGCAGGCTGGTGTCGCGCGTCGCCGCCGCGCTGGCCGGTCTCGCCCCGGGCGGCCGCGTCGACGTCGTGCTCGTCGACGAGGTGCCCGAGTTGCTGCGACAGCGCATCTTCGAGCACGGCCGGCTGGTGATGCAGCGCAACCCGGCGGACTGGCGAGCGTGGCGTGTCCGGACGATGCGGGAGCACGGCGACCGCGAGCCCTATCGGCGCATGCTCCGGAACGCCCAGGCCCGGCGACTTGCGGTGGGGGGGATCGGTGGTCGATCGGGACGTGCTCTCGACTCGCTTGAACGCACTCGAGGGCTATCTGTCTGATCTGCGCCCGTTCGCGAAGCGTTCACGCGACGAGTTCACGCGCGAGTCCGGTCTGCACCACTTGGCCGAGCGGCTCCTGCACTTGGCGTGCGAGTGCGTGATCGACATCGCGCACCACATCATCGCCGACGAAGGGTAGTGGCATCGCGTAGTGCGAATTGCAGTAGAGGTGTGACATGGCAAGAGACATCGATCGGCGCGAGTTCCTTGGGACCGGTGCGGTTGCGGCCGCCGCGTACGCGTTGAGCGGTCCCGCGTTCGCGCAGGCTGCCGATCCGACGACGCTGAGCATCGCCGAGGCGCAACGGCTGATTCGTTCCGGCACGCTCTCGCCGGTGGAGTTGGTGGAGGCCTACCTGGAGCGCATCGGGCGCTTCGACGATCGCCTCAACGCTTTCGTCACCGTGACCGGCGAACGCGCCGTGGCGCGCGCGAGGACACTGGAGGCCGAGCTGGCCCGCGGGCAGTGGCGCGGCCCGCTGCACGGCATTCCCATCGCCCTGAAGGACAATATCGACACGGCGGGCGTGCTGACGACCGCGGCGAGCGCGGTGTACGCGGACCGCGTACCGGACGAGGACGCCGAGGTGGTGACGCGGCTCGAAGAAGCCGGCGCCGTCATCGTGGGCAAGCTCAACATGCACGAGTTCGCCTACGGCGGGACGTCGGCGTTCACGCACACCGGCCCCGTGCGCAATCCGTGGGACGTGGAACGCATCCCCGGCGGGTCGTCCGGCGGGTCCGGCGCCGCGGTCGCCGCGCGGCTGTGCGCCGGCGCGCTGGGGACGGATACCGGGGGATCGGTGCGCATTCCCGCCGCCCACTGCGGCATCGCCGGTCTGAAGCCGACCTACGGGCTGGCGAGCATTCGCGGCATCATCCCGCTCAGCGTGTCGCTCGATCACGTCGGCCCGATGTGCCGGACGGTGGCCGATACCGCGCTCCTGCTGCAGGCGCTGGCCGGGTACGACCCCCGCGGCATCGCGAGCATCCGCGCGGAGGTGCCCGACTACGCGGGCGCGCTGCTGCGCCGCACGTCGTCGCTGCGCCTGGGCGCGCCCCGCACGTTCTACGACGACCTGGACGCGCAGGTCGCGGAGGCGGTGGATGGGGCGCTCGGCGTCCTGGGCGACCTGACCGCGAGCACGCAGGACGTGGAGCTGCCCGCCCTGCCGGAGGCCCGTCCCGTTGGGGTCGAGGCCTACGCGTACCACGCCGATCTGCTCGCCGAGAGCCGGGACCTGTACGAGGAGAGCACGTTGGCGCGCATCGAGACCGGCGCCGAGGTGCCCGCGACGGAATATGCCGAAGCGCTGTATCAGTTGAAGCTCGTGAGAAAGGCGATCGCGCGCGTGTTCGAGGACGTCGACCTGCTGGTCACGCCGACGTTGCCGATACTCCCGGTCGCGATCGAGGCGGCCCGCGAATCGCCGCTGGAGGCGACCCGGATCCTGATTCGCAACACGGCGCCCTTCAATTCCTACGGGATTCCGGCGATCACAGTCCCCTGCGGATTCAGCCGGGAAGGTCTGCCCATCGGGTTGCAGATCTGTGGCCGCGCCCTGGGCGAAGCCGACGTGCTCGCCCTCGCGCACGCCTACGAGCAAGCGACGGACTGGCACGGACGGACGCCGCCGCTGTGAGTTGAGTTCAGGGCGATGCATCACGGCTCGAATGCCGCGGGACGGTCGCCACGGGCTGTTCAGGTCCGCAGGACCTCCAGCATGGCGGGTCACAGGCCAGCGTGCGATCCGTGTCGAGCGCCAATCTTGGCGGGCGCCCGTGTTTAGACTAGTCCAGGTACGGTCTGTCTTCCGCTGATGAGGGTACGCAAGTGACCGAAGTGGGCGCATTCGAAGCAAAGACGCATCTGCCGCAACTGCTCAGGCGTGTAAGCCAGGGTGAACGGTTCGTGATCACCAGGCACAACCGGCCCGTGGCCGAGTTGATACCGTTCCGGCCGCGCGACACCGCCAGGATCCGTGCCGCGATCGACGGCCTGAAGGAGTTCCAGAAGACGCACAGCCTCGGAGGGCTGTCGATTCGACAGATGATCGAGGAGGGCCGGCGCTACTGATGGCGTTCGTGCTCGACTGTTCGGTCACCATGGCCTGGATCTTTCCGGATGAGGCGACCGAGGCCACCGACCGGTTGCGGAACGAGTTGCTGGACACTCGTGCGTTCGTCCCGGCACTGTGGCCCGTCGAAACAACCAACGCGCTGCTCGTTGCGACCCGGCGCGGCCGGGTCGCGAAGGAAGACTGGACCGCCGTTCGCACGCACCTCGACGCGCTGCAGATCGACATCGATCCGCTCTCCGCGACTCGTACGTGGAGGGCGGTGCTCGATCTGGCGGACAGATACGGG
Source organism: Vicinamibacterales bacterium (assembly GCA_965204175.1). Classification (GTDB taxonomy): domain Bacteria; phylum Acidobacteriota; class Vicinamibacteria; order Vicinamibacterales; family UBA8438; genus WTFV01. The sequence continues at coordinate 5,246,187 of OZ241978.1, read as the reverse complement.
ATCTCCGGCTACGATGCGATGTACCTCGAGCTCGCCGTGCGGATGCACCTTCCGCTCGCCTCGCTCGATCAGCGCCTGCGGGCTGCTGGTCGATCGGCGGGTGTCGATGTGCTGGGAATCGACGACTGATCCGCATCGCCCGGTCGGCACGCGGTGGTTTCTTCATGTCCGCATCACCCCGAGCACCTGGACCGCTTCGTCGACCTCTTCCTCGTAGGTGAGCGGAGTCGATGACGCCAGCCTTTCCCGCCGGAGCGCAATGCAGGCTCCCAGATCTTCCCGTCTGCGGCGAGCGCCCGAATCAGCCGTTTCAGCACGAGCGTCGCGCCGACGTCGAGGCCGGAGGAGGGTTCGTCGAGGATGACGATGTCCGGATCGTGCAGCAGCGCGGCCGCGATCAGGATCTTCTGCCGCATGCCCTTCGAGTACGCCGAGAGCCGGGCGTGCCGGTCGTCGTAGATGTCGAAGAGACGGAGGAACCGCTCGATCTTCTCGTCGAGCACGTCAGGTTCCATCCGGCGCAGCCGCCCGACGAGCGTCAGGTATTCGGGACCGGTCAGGTACGAGTAGAGGTCCGGCGTTTCCGGCACGTACCCGGTCCGCCGCCGGTGCCCGAGGAGGTCGTGCCGGATGTCTTCGCCGTGGACGCGGATCTCGCCGTCGGTCGGCTCGAGGAGCCCGGCGGCCATGTTGACCGTGGTCGACTTGCCGGAACCGTTCGGGCCGAGGTAGCCGAGCACCTCGCCGGGCCGAACCGTGAAGCTGACGTCGCGCACCGCGGCCAGCGCGCCGTAGTACTTGGACGCGTTCACCACTTCGAGCATGCGACTACCTCCCGGGCCGGCCCCGTCGAGCGTACCAGGCTATTCGTGACGCAGCGCCAACACCAGCCAGCCCACTTGGCGCGCTTGCGCGCCGAGCGCGATTCGCAGGCCGATCTCCTGCGTGCGCTGCGCCACGCCGTACGCGGTCATCGGCAATCGGATGGCCTGCCGTCACTGCCGCAACACCGCCCCCACGTCGAACCGCGAGACGCGCACCGCCGGACCGCTGCAGGCGGCGAGCGAGACCCCGAGGACCAAAGCACAGACGGCGACGAGGATCCACAGGTCGGCAAGGCGAGTCTCGAACAGGGCCAGGTCCAGCGTCCGGCCCGCTGCGACGGCCAGAAGCACGCCGGCGCACAAGCCGGCCAGCACGCAGGCCAGGGTCGAGCGGAGCAGCTCGGCGAGAATCCGGCTCCGGGGCGCACCGAGCGCCCGACGCAGCGCGAGCTCGCGCCGTCGGCGGTTCGCCGTGTCGCTCACCATTCCGAAGACGCCGATCGCCGCGAGCAGTACAGACCCCAGACCGAACGGCAGCAGCAGGGCGCTCTGGAACCGCTCCCGAGACAACGCGCGCTCGACGAGCTCCGTGGTCGTGAGGTCGGCGCTCATCGGCTGTTCCGGATCCACCTCGGCGAGCGCGCGGCGCACCATCCCCCGCGCGGCGGCGGGGGTTGCGGACGTGCGGACCACCACGTACCGGAGCGGGATGGCGGTCTGCGTGTAGGGCAGGAACACGTCGCCGCTGACTTCCTGCACCCGGCGGTACCGGCCGTCGGCGACGACGCCGACGATGCGGTACGAACGCGGGGCGTTGCGGCCGCCCACGAACCGCCGGCCGACTGCTTCCCGCGCGGACCCGTACATCTCGCGGGCCACGCTCTCGCTGACCAACGCCACGAGCGGCCGGCGGTCGGGCGCTGACTCGGCCATGTCCGACGGCTGGCGCTCGGTCGCTGCCGACGGGAGTTGCTTGACCGCGGATTCCGTGGCCGCGGCCGCCGCAGGCTGGCGCCGAGCCGCGAATCCTGCGGCAGGTGGGGACGCGCGGGCCATTCCGACACCGGCCGCAGTCAACGTATCCGTTTCCGCGAAACCGCGGCCGGCCAGCAGCGGCGTGCCGATGGCCTCGAAGTAGGTCGGCGTCACCACCTCGAGGTTCAGGATGGTGTTGCCCGCCGCGTCCTCCGGGCTCTGGCCGGGGAGCCGGTAGGGCAGGTCCCAGCCGATCACGCCCTCCAGCGGTCTCAGCAGCGCCGCGCCTGCCGCCTCGACCTCCGCGTTCGCTTCCAGACGCGCGATCACGCCCCGAAAGAACCGGCGCCGTGCCGCCGCGTCGGGGTAGCGCACGCGGCTGGGGTTCACGAAGGCGGTCAGGACGCCCTCGCGGTCGAAACCCAGGTTGGCGCCGCGCAGGTTGAGGAAGCTCACGGTGAGGGCGCCGGCGATGACGAGCAACACCACCGTCCCGGTTACCTCGACGGTGAGGAGCGCGCCGCCGACGCGCCCGGTGCGGCCCGCCCCGCCGATGCCGGCCGCGCTGCCGCGCAGGAGTGCGTCGATGGACGCGTTCCGGACCATCAGCAACGGGACGCAACCGATCCCGAGGGTGACCGCCACCAGAGACGTTGCGGCAAACAGGAGTGAGCGGCCGTCTATCGAGGCGGACGCGATCCGGGCGATGCCATCCGGCGCCAGCGCGATCACGACGTCCAGGATCGCGACCGCCAAACCGATCCCGACGAGCGTGCCCATCGTCGCAAGGACCAGACCTTCGGCGGCGAATTGCCGGAGCAGGTCCCGGGTCGAGGCGCCCAGACTCAGACGCAGCGCCACCTCGCCGCCGCGGCGGGCCGCGCGCGTCGCCAGCAATCCGCTCAGGTTGACCACCGCGACGAGCAGCAGCACGACCGCGCCGCCGAACAGCAGCGCCGCGATGCCCCGGCCGTTTCCCAGAATGTGCTCGCGCAGCGGCGCAAGCGCCGCGATTTGATCACCAGACGTCGAGCCCGGGCGTTGCGCCTCCAGTCGCGAGACGATGCTGTCGAGCTCGGCGGCCGCCTGCTCCCGGGACACGCTCGGGCGCAGACGTCCGACCACCTGCAGGAACACGGTCCGGTTGTTCGCCAGTCCGGGCCGCGTGCCGAGCGCCGTGAAGACGTCGACGCCGCGCGGAAAGACGAACCCGGCGGGCAGAACGCCGATCACCGTGAAGTCGACGCCGGTGAGCGTCAGACCGGATCCGATCACCTCAGGATCCGCGCCGAGGACACTTGTCCAGAATGCGTGGGTGAGGACGACGGTTGGCTGCGCACCACTACTGTCCCACAGAGTTCCTAATCAAAGCGGCTTGGAATCTCTCTGTCTGATAGAATGAGTTGTCCACAAATCGTTCAAAAGACAGGAGATCCAAGCCGTGGCCCATCATAGCACAGTCTTCAGCCAGCTTCTCGATTTGCTTCCCCGACATGAATTCGACGCCGAGGCCCGGCAGCACCAGAAGGGCCAACGACTCCGCGTCATGAGCCGCTGGGCGCAGTTCGTCGCCCTCGGTCTCGGCCAACTCGCCGGCCTGCACAGCCTGCGCGACATCGTCGGCAGCTTGGGCGCCCAATCCCACAAGCTCTATCACCTCGGCATACAGGTCCTCGTCAGCCGCTCGTCGCTGGCGCGGGTCAACGCCGAGCAGCCGTACACGCTCTATGAAGCGCTCTTCCAACGCCTCCTGGCTCGTTGTCAGCAGCGGGCGCCGCGGCACGGCTTCCGGTTCAAGAGCAAGTTGTATGCGGTCGATGCGTCGACCATCGACCTGTGCCTGGCGGCCTTTCCGTGGGCGTCGTTCCGGCGTACGAAGGGCGCCATCAAGCTGCATGTCGGCCTGGACCAGGCGGGGCATCTGCCGAGCTTCCTCAGCGTGACCGACGGCAAGGCGGGCGATGTGACGGTGGCCCGCACGTGGACGTTCCCGGCCGGCAGCGTGGTGGTGGCCGACCGCGCGTATCTGGATTTCCAGTGGCTCCGACGGTTGCAGGAACAGGGCGTGACCTTCGTGACCCGGCTGAAGCGGGGCGTGAAATACCGGGTGTTGCACGACCACGACGTCAACATCGGGACCGGCGTGATGAGCGACCAGACGATCGAGTTGACCAGTGCGCGTGGCCGCAAGGCGTATCCGGACACGCTGCGGCGGGTCGGCTACTGGGACGAGGAAACGAAGCGGCGCTACGTGTTTGTGACGAACAACACGACGTGGGTGGGCAAGACGATTGCCGACCTGTACAAGTCGCGCTGGCAGATCGAGCTGTTTTTCAAGTGGATCAAGCAGAATTTGAAGGTGAAGCGCTTCGTGGGCCGCTCGAAGAACGCGGTTCTGTCGCAACTGTGGGTGGCCACGTGCATGTACCTGCTGTTGGCGTACCTGAAGTTCGTCTTGCGGTTGAGCTGGACCCTGCACCTGATGCTACAGGTTCTGCAGCTCAACTTGTTCGACCGCCGTCCACTGGTGGAGTTGTTCACGCCGCCCGCACCACCCGGTTCCCGAACCCCTCCAAGTCCTCAGATGCTGCTCTGGGGCTGAAAATGTGGGACAGTAGTGGCTGCGCACCAACCCGATCGTCGGTCGCCGTGAAGGTGCGGCCGAGCAGCGGTCCCAGGCCGAGCACATCGAAGAACTCGCCGGTGACGCGTGCGCTCTCGATGCTGACCGGATCGCCGCGGCCGGTCAGGACGTAGCTGTACCCGTAGACGGTGGTCGGCAGCGCGGCGAGGCTCTCGAAGCCGGTCGACTGCGACCGCCACTGCAGGAACTCCGGATAGGAGAGCTCGATGAAGCGCGTCGGGTCGGTCCGGCCGGTCTTCCAGCCGGCGACGAGGCGCTCCTCGTGCGCAAACGGTAGCGGTTGGAGCACGACGGCATCCAGGACGCCGAACATCGCGGTGCTGGCGCCGATACCGATGGCCAGCGCGGCGACGGCGAACAATGGAACGCCGGAGCGACGCTCGCTGAACTGTCGCCGAAGGGCGTGCCGCAGGTCGCGGCCGAGGTCCTCGATCCATCGCGCGCGGTGCTCGTCACGGCACATCTCCTTCACGTGGTCGAGGCCGCCGAACTCGAGGCGTGCCCGCCGGCGGGCCTCCCGCGGAGACAGCCCGGCCCGGATGTGGTCGGCCACCTGCCGCTCGACGTGGTCGCGCAGCTCGGCGTCCAGCTCGTCCTCGACCGGGTCGGGGCGCCGCGCCCGCCGCTGCCAACTCACCGCGCGCCTCCATCGGCGGCAGCGGGATTCCCGGCAGCGGGTGAGCTCTGCGTCGCATGCGTTTCCGTCCTCGACGTGGTCGCGGAGCTCGGCGTCCAGCTCGTCCTCTGCCCGGTCGCGGCGCCGCAGCCGCTGCAGCGCTTGCCGCCAGGTCACCGCGCGCCTCCGCCCGCGGTTCCCAGGATCAGGCCGACGGCCTCGGCCAGCCGCGCCCAGCTCTCGGTCTGCTCGTGCAGTTGGGCGTGGCCCCTGGGGGTGAGCCGATAGAACTTCGCGTCGCGGCCGGTGTCCGACGGCTTCCACTCGGCGGCCAGCAGCCCGCGTCTTTCCAGCCGGTGGAGCGCGGGATAGAGCGACCCCTGCGGCACCTGGAGCACATCGTGCGAGATCTGCTTGATCCGCTGCGCGATGCCGTAGCCGTGAATCGGGCCGGTGGCGGCGACCTGCAGCACCAGCAGATCGAGGGTGCCCTGCGGCAGGTCCATCCTGGGCGTGGTCATCTCTTCATGCCTCTGGCTTCTACATGTACAGGATCATATGTAGAAGGTCAAGGCATTTAGAGAAACGTCGGTTCACGGTCCGCGAGCCGGCGGGAACCGGGGGCGGAACCTCTGCCGTCGCCGGTCGAGGTCCCGCCCTTCGTCTCGCCGTTCTCTCAGGGTGACGGCAGCAGGAAGTTGATGGTCACGGTCATCAGTACGGAGACGGGCGCGCCGTCGACCAGCGTGGGCTCGTACCGCCACTGCTCGACCGCGGCGACCGCCGCCGCCTCGAGCTCCGGCACGGAACGCAGGACCTCGATGCCGCTCACCTCGCCCGCCGGGTCGATGGTCGCTTCCAGGACGACGAGGCCCTGCACGCCGGCCACCCGGGCCGCCGGGGGGTAGACCGGCGGGACGTCGTGGATCTTCGCCGGCGGCGGGACCCCGTTACCGATCCGGACGGGCTCGTTCGAGCGGCCGAAAGGCCGGTCGGGATCGTCGAGCACGGTCTGCAGCTCGTCGAGCACGCTCTGCAACTGTTCCTGGAGGGCGGCGGCCCGTTCCACGAGCTCCGCGATGCGCTCGTTCGACGGCTGCGCCGGCGGCTCCTGCTCGCCCGCGCTGCCGGTCGTTTCGGGCGCCCGGCCGGTCGCGGCCGGCGCCGTCCCCGGCGTTGCCGCCCGCAACGGGTCCGGACCGGCCGGGCCGGGAGACTGCCGACTCCGAGGTAACCGCAGATCCGGGCACCCCGGCATCTGCCGTGAACAGCGCCGAGACCTTGAAGGTCAACGCGGCCAGCAGGCTCATGACGGTTCCTCCCGCTCGTCGCCCGCGTCGCTCCCGTCGGGCTCGTCACCGGGTGTTGCGCCGGCGGATTGACCGGCGCTGCGCTGCGTCGCTCGCGCGTCCGCAACGATCCGTGCGATCCGGTCGAGCTCCGGCTCGGTCAGATGGCTGGCCTCGCCGCCGAGCAGCGCGGCCACCGCCTGCTCGGCGGACCCGTCGAAGAACGTCTCGACCAGATGCCGCAACGCCGAGCGGCGCGCGGCCCGGCGAGGCGTCACCGGGCGGTACACGTACCGCAACCCCTCCTCCTCGTGGCGGACGTGTCCCTTCCGCTCCAGGATGCGCAGTTGCGTGCGCACCGTCGACGAGGCCGGATCGCCGGGAAGCTCCTGCCGGACGATGCTGGCCGGGGCCCGGCCGTGCCGGAAGAGGATGTCCATGATCTGCCGCTCGCGACGCGACAGCCGGCTGTGCCACGGTGTCTTCATGTGCATGAGAGTCCAGTCGGCCGCTGTCGGGCTCCCGCTCCGACCGCTTGGCTATTTTTATAGTACAGTGGCTACTAAATTAACAACGTTTCTTTGCAGGGCCCGGCACCGGGCTCGAGATGGAGGCCGGCGGGGCGTGTCTGACCTCCGCAAGGTCGGCGCCGAGCCCGCGCTGGTAAGGAAGAAGGGAATCCTCGTCCGTCACGGAGGGGCTCGCGTCGACCTGGACGTTGCGGCGCTCATCCGCGCAGAGCGGGAGTCGAGGAGCCGCCGGATTCCCTCCGAGGATACCGAGCAGATGCACGCCGCGGCCACGGCTGCATCTCAGTTGTATTCCGTGCCGCCCTTGCGGGTAAGGTAGTCGCCGGAGACGCTCTTCAGGATCACCCGCCCGAACTCGGCCGACTCCCGTTCCGCGGCGGGCTTCACCACGACGCCCTCGCGCACGTGCTTCCCGCCGAGCGCGGTCGCGCCGTCGGTCTGCTCCAGCATCGCCACTGTGCTGAACGGGCCGCGGTACAGGACGGGGACCAGCGGAAAGAGATCGCCGAGCGACGACTCGATCTCGCCCGCGGACAGATAGCGGCCGCGGCCGGGCTCGCCGACGTAGGCGTCGAACACCCGGAACGCCGGGTTCGGTTCGTCGTAGTGCAGGTCCTGCACGCCCCGGCCGTACACCTCGCCGAGGACGTAGAACGGCTGGTCCGTCCCGGCCAGGCGGGCGCGCGCCGTTTCGAACGGGGCCTCGAAGGCGCGCCACGTGCGCACGTACAGATTCTTGTCGTTCGCCGCGTTCAGGATCAGCGCCATGCCGCGGTCGGACATCCCCTTCGACGTGACGATCGGGCCGTGGTCGGGATGCCAGCCCAGGCAGCACCACGAGCCGTGCAGCTTCTCGGTTATGACGACCGGTTCGCCGTCCCGCAGCTCGCCGGGGTACTTCTTGACGTTCTCGATGTCGTAGTGGATCGTCGCGCCGTGCACCGGCCGCACCTCGCCCTGCATGGCGATGGGGATCGGCGGCTCGTACTTCACGAGCTCCAGCAGATCCGTCACCGTGTCGCCCTCGGCGACCGGCCGGCCGCGGATCATGCCGTCGCGGACCGGGTAGACGAGACCCTGGGACAGCGCGCCGCGCAGCTTCACCGCCTTCACGCGGTTCTTCCGGCTCCCGGCCAGCTTGCCCTCGAGGCCGAGCTCGGCGATGAGCCACTCCGGGCAGACGGCGCCTTCCGGGATGTAGGCGGCGAGGTCGCCGTCGGTGAAGGATCCCTTCCCGACGACGCAGCGGTAGCCGCCGACCGCCGCCAGCTCCAGCCGGTCGGCGTTGGGGTGGGGCTCGATGTGCAGGGCGTGGATTCTGGATTCGAAGGTCGCCATGGTGGATGCTCCGTACAGGCCGAATCAATCATTATGGCCGATTGACGACCTAGCGGGATCGCGCCGAATCGCGCTGCGAATCAGGCCGTCGACGTTAACGCGTGAAGCCCACCGCAAATACCACCATGCCATGACGATCACTATCGACCGGGTGGCGCGCATCGAGGCGGTTGGGGTCGTAGTCGCTGAACCCGCTGAACTGGTGCAGCATGGAGACGCCTACGGTGATCGGTCGCGGCGGGTCGGGATCGGCCGGCTGAGCTGCGACGACCTGAGCGGACAACAGGATCATGATGACGGCGACGATTCGCATGACTCTCCCTCCGGCTGGTAGTGCGCCAACCGTCGCTCAATCGAGATGGGTTCTGCTCCGTCGACGCGGAGCTGTCATGGACCAGTGTTGGCTTGACGCGACATGACGAACCACGACACGGCAAGAGCAGAACCCGTGGCCCTGGAGATCGCACCTCCAGGGCCACCCCACTGTACATCGCGTGCTAGCATTGCGCTAGCCAAGGGGGGCGATGATGCAGACGGGAGAGATCGTTGTCCTGATTGTCCTGATCAGCCTACTCCTCGCGTTTTTCGTTACTGGGCGCGGGATCGCGAGACGATCGCGACGACCCACCGTAGCTCCGAGCAAGCCGGCAGATTCGAGCATTCGCTTCAGCACCCTTGTGCTGATGGCCTTACTGCCATTGTTGCTGCCCTTGCTACCTTTCGCAGTCATGATCGGATTCATCGCAATGTCCATAATGGCCTTCGAGGATGGTGACTGGCTCTTCCCGGTCCGTGCGGCGTGGGACCTGCTTATAGGCCTGGTCGTGTTCGTGTCATTGATGCCATGGGTGCCGGCCGCTGCTGCCGCCCTCGTTGTCGTGCTGAGGGGCATACAGTGGTGGCGCAAGCGACGGGCAGTAGAAAGGACGGACCTAAGTTGAGTCATAAGCTGCCGGGATGTCCGCGTAAGGCGCTTCGCCCAGCGCCGAGGGATCGTGGCGCTCGATCTGTCGGAGTAGCACTTCCCTGCAACCGCTGGTGCGTGCGGGTTATCCGTTTCTCCATGTCGCTTCGTCGTTTGTGGTCACGTACTTTGCCAACCTGATTCCAAGGTCGACATTTGAGTTGGTTTTTACGCCGACGGCACGCTCGGCAATCCTCTTGGCGTTAGGACACTGCCCTAAACTAATTTGCCACCTGTCGGGTTTCAGGCCATACTGCACGTATGAAGCGAGACATCGAGTTGGAAGCGACCCTGGTTGCGAAGTATGCCGTGGTCGCGCCGGTGTTGGACGAGCGCAGTCGGCGCCGGTGGGCGGCGGCCGAGTCGGTGGCTATCGGTTACGGCGGCGACGCGGTGGTTTCGTCGGCCACCGGTCTGGCTCGGGGTACGATTCGCAAGGGACGCGGGGAGATTGCCCGCGACGAGGCGCCGACCGACCGCATCCGACGCCCTGGGGGCGGCCGGCCCCGCATCCAGCAAGACCAACCCGGCATCCAGGCGGCGCTCGAAGCGCTGGTGGACCCGCTCACGCGCGGCGACCCGACCTCGCCGCTGCGCTGGACGTGCAAGAGTCGCGCGAAGCTGGCGGCGGCGCTGACCGAGCAGGGGTGGCGGGTGAGTTCGACCACCGTGGGCCGGCTGCTGCACCGCCTGGGGTACCGGCTGCAATCGCCGCGCAAACGGCAGGAAGGCGCCACGCATCCGGACCGCAACGCGCAGTTCGAGCACATCAACCGGACCGCGGACGAGCATCTGCGCGCCGGCCAGCCGGTGATCTCGGTCGACACGAAGAAGAAGGAACTGGTCGGGAACTTCAAGAACGGCGGGCGGGAATGGCAGCCGAAGGGCACGCCGCCGGCGGTGCTGGTGCATGATTTCCCGACCGACGCCGAGGGCAAGGCGATTCCGTACGGCGTCTACGACATGGCGCGCAACGAAGCCTGGGTGAGCGTTGGATGGGACCACGACACACCGGCGTTCGCGGTGGCATCGATTCGCCACTGGTGGGGCCAGATGGGCTGCGGCGCCTACCCCAACGCCACGACCCTGTTCATCACGGCCGATGCGGGCGGGAGCAACGGGTACCGGTCTCACGCCTGGAAGCACGAGCTTCAACAGTTGGCCGACGAGACCGGACTGACCATCGAGGTAAGTCATTTTCCGCCGGGCACCAGCAAGTGGAACAAGATCGAGCACCGGCTCTTCTGCCACATCACGGCGAACTGGCGCGGCACCCCGCTGACGACGTACGAGACCATCGTCGACCGCATCGGGAACGTCCGGACGGAGACCGGGCTCCAGGTCCGGGCCGAACTCGACGCCGGGGAGTATCCGACGGGCGTCAAGGTGACCAAGGAGCAGATGGAGACACTCGCGCTGATCCGCGATGAGTTTCACGGGGAATGGAATTACAAGCTGCTACCCCGATGAAGTTGAAAACTTTATATCGATCACTGTCCTTACTCACGCGCTCGATATCCGAATGGTATCATCACGGATCCGTCTCTCGACGGTTTCTGGCAAATCAGTCTCTGGCAAGCGTTCAGGATTCTCCGGTGGCTTGAATTCAAGGGAGACCGCCACGTACTTGATCCCGCGTCCTTCTCCCCATTCAACCTTCCTCTCGCCGACAAAACGTGCGTTCTCGAACTTGGAGGAGTTTGCGTCCCGGTAGTACCCGGAGAATACGTGTACCACGGTAAACGAACATTCAGCGGGATTCTCGTGCGCATGCCGCCAAGCCTTGACGACATTATTTGTCGGATCTGCTCTCCGCTTCTCCAGCTCTACTCTTATTTCTCCATGCACGGGAGAAATTCCGAGGAAATCCACCTTGTTTGCACGCCCCTTGCGATGTTCAGCCTTGCCGGACGATCGGCGAACGGGAACGGCACCGCGACGACGTCGAGCGGTTCACAGGTCACGCCAGGCGTCCTCGTCTTCCGGCGAGGCCCACTCGTTCATGGTTCGCGAGGGACCTTGCAGATAGTCGTCCTGCGCCCTGGTTACTTTACGGACGATCAGGTGGTCGTCCTCGACCTCGAACGAGATGACGTCGCTGTGGTTCAAACCAATTGCGTCGCGGACGCGTTTCGGGATCGTGGTTTGCCCCCGCGCTGTGATCTTGGAAACTTCCATATTTTTTATTTAGCGAAAGCATGAAATTGCTGCAATACGTACTTTGGTAGTCGAGTTTGAGTCACTACTGTCCCACAGAGTTCCTAATCAAAGCGGCTTGGAATCTCTCTGTCTGATAGAATGAGTTGTCCACAAATCGTTCAAAAGACAGGAGATCCAAGCCGTGGCCCATCATAGCACAGTCTTCAGCCAGCTTCTCGATTTGCTTCCCCGACATGAATTCGACGCCGAGGCCCGGCAGCACCAGAAGGGCCAACGACTCCGCGTCATGAGCCGCTGGGCGCAGTTCGTCGCCCTCGGTCTCGGCCAACTCGCCGGCCTGCACAGCCTGCGCGACATCGTCGGCAGCTTGGGCGCCCAATCCCACAAGCTCTATCACCTCGGCATACAGGTCCTCGTCAGCCGCTCGTCGCTGGCGCGGGTCAACGCCGAGCAGCCGTACACGCTCTATGAAGCGCTCTTCCAACGCCTCCTGGCTCGTTGTCAGCAGCGGGCGCCGCGGCACGGCTTCCGGTTCAAGAGCAAGTTGTATGCGGTCGATGCGTCGACCATCGACCTGTGCCTGGCGGCCTTTCCGTGGGCGTCGTTCCGGCGTACGAAGGGCGCCATCAAGCTGCATGTCGGCCTGGACCAGGCGGGGCATCTGCCGAGCTTCCTCAGCGTGACCGACGGCAAGGCGGGCGATGTGACGGTGGCCCGCACGTGGACGTTCCCGGCCGGCAGCGTGGTGGTGGCCGACCGCGCGTATCTGGATTTCCAGTGGCTCCGACGGTTGCAGGAACAGGGCGTGACCTTCGTGACCCGGCTGAAGCGGGGCGTGAAATACCGGGTGTTGCACGACCACGACGTCAACATCGGGACCGGCGTGATGAGCGACCAGACGATCGAGTTGACCAGTGCGCGTGGCCGCAAGGCGTATCCGGACACGCTGCGGCGGGTCGGCTACTGGGACGAGGAAACGAAGCGGCGCTACGTGTTTGTGACGAACAACACGACGTGGGTGGGCAAGACGATTGCCGACCTGTACAAGTCGCGCTGGCAGATCGAGCTGTTTTTCAAGTGGATCAAGCAGAATTTGAAGGTGAAGCGCTTCGTGGGCCGCTCGAAGAACGCGGTTCTGTCGCAACTGTGGGTGGCCACGTGCATGTACCTGCTGTTGGCGTACCTGAAGTTCGTCTTGCGGTTGAGCTGGACCCTGCACCTGATGCTACAGGTTCTGCAGCTCAACTTGTTCGACCGCCGTCCACTGGTGGAGTTGTTCACGCCGCCCGCACCACCCGGTTCCCGAACCCCTCCAAGTCCTCAGATGCTGCTCTGGGGCTGAAAATGTGGGACAGTAGTGAGTTTGAGTTGGCGTGATCCCGCGTCAAGCCATCAGACGTCGAAGCCGACCGAGCGCATCAGCTCGAGGGCATTGCCCTTGCCGACCACTCCGGGGCGGAGCGTGTAGTCGAAGCGGAGCTTTCCGTTCGTGAAGTCGTCCGTGAAGTGCACGTTCCCGGCGCGTGGCCCGAGCGCGTCGGTGATGGCCGTCAGCGCCAGGTCGTGCGTCGTCACGAGGCCGATGGCAGTCTTCTCCACCAGACCCCGGACGACGGCGTCGGCGCCGATCCGCCGGTCGTGCGAGTTCGTGCCGTGGAGGCACTCGTCGATCAGGAACAGGACCGGCATTGCGTCGGACCGCCCCGGGGGCGGTGCGTCGTCCCGGTTCACCGCGTTGTTCAGGCTCGATGCCGGCGCCGAGGTTCTGGTCAGGATGGCCCGCAGCCGCACGATCTCGGCATGAAAGCGGGAGCTCCCGTCCTGCAGCGAGTCGGTGATCCGAATCGAGGCGCCGACCGCCAGAGGCGACATCGCCAGCCGCCGCGCCCGCACCGGCGCGCCCGCCTGAGCGAGGATGGCGTTGACCCCGATCGCGCGGAGCAGCGTGCTCTTGCCCGACATGTTCGAGCCGCTCAGGATGAGCACCTGCGGCCGGCCGTCCAGGCGGACGTCGTTGGCTACGGCCTTCGCGTTCAGCAGCGGATGCGCGAGCGCCTGCGCCTCGAAGCACGGTATCCCGTCCAGCAGCTCGGGCCAGGTGTCGTCGGGCCGCTCGAACCGGTAGGCGGCCAGCGACGCCAGGGCCTCCAGCTCGCCGACGGTGTCGAGCCACGCGCCCAGCTTCGGGCCCGAGGCGAGCCGCCAGCGCTCGACGGCATGGGCGAGGTGCACGTCCCAGACCAGGAAGAACCCGAACAGCCGCGCGAAGGCGTTGTGGCGCGAATCGACCTGCTCCATCAGGCGCGTCAGCCGGGCCACCTGCCGGGACGGCGGCTCGCCGGCGACGTCGAGCCGGGCGCGCAGCTCGGCGAGTCGCGTGGCGTGGAAGCGTTCGGCCTCCAGCCGCCCGAGCAGGCCGCCGAGCAACGCGACATGCCGGGCGGCCGAGTCGATCCCTTCGTAGACCTGTGCCGCGACCGGCTGGATGCGCAACTGCACCGCCGCCACCCCGACCACGGCGGCAACGAAGTACCAGCCGAGCAGCGACCGGACGCCGTCGCCGAGCTCGAGCGAGCCGCCTGCCGCGAGCGCGTAGGCGACGCCGGCAGCGAGGGCCAGGGCGCCGGCTACCGAAGCAATGCGTCCCGCTGTCAGGAGCGCGGGCGAATCGAAAGCGGCCGGCGCGGCGCCCCAGGCGGACAGCGCCTGCGCATCGACGGCCGCCCGCGTGTCGTTGCCGAGCACCGCCAGGTCCTCGCGCAGGTCGAGGTTGGGCGTGAGCTCGTCGACCGCCGCCTGCCGGGCGCGGACGACGTCGGGCGCGGCGGGCGAGAGCAGCCAGCCGGCCAGCGTCACCATGCCGCGGCGCGTCCGCGCGGCGCAGAGGCGCTGGAACAGGGACCCGTCGCCGAACAGGTCGAGGTCAGCCGCATAGAGGTGCTTCGGGTCGGCGAACTCGTCCCCGCGTTCGCCGGTTCCGGCCCACGCGTCGTCCAGCCGTGCGAGGCCGCGGTCGTGGAAGGCGATGGCCCGTTCCAGCCGGCTGCGCTCGGTCTCGATCCGGTCGAGGCGAAACCCGAGGCAGACGACACCGGCCAGCGGCGCCAGGACCCACCAGGCCGAGTACCCCGCCCCGCCGACGGTGCCGATCCCCAGCAGGGCGGCGATGCCCACCAGGACCAACCGGACCGTGCCGATGGCGTGGTGCCGCCGCTCGGCGGCCGCGTGCGCCGTCCGGCGGGCCGCCCGCCGTTCCTGGTAGACGGTCCGGGGATTCTGTGCGGTTGGTCGTGAGGTAGACATCCGTGTTTCCCTACGTGGTTCGCCTTGCCCGAGTTCTGGCGAGTACGCGAGGGGGGTGGCGGTCCGGAGTGGATAGCGGCGACGAGCGACCGCCGCTACCGTCTGACGGCGCCGAAGTAGCCCGGCAGATCCGGCTTCGTGTCGCGCAGGATCTCGACGACGGCCTGCCGGTCGCCGCGCGTCAGGTGGTCGTACCGTGAATCGCGGTCGGCGCCCGACAGCACGTGCCACAGGCGCCGGTAGACGGCGTCCTTCGCGGCCGGGGGCAGGGCGTCGAAAGCCGCCGTGTAGATCATGTAGCTGCACGGGTAGCGGAACAGCCGGAGGTCGAGATCGATCTCCCGGAGCGTCCGCCCGCGCCGGTCGAACGGTCCGCGCGCCTCGAACGCTGCCTCGAACCCGGCGGTGCCCACCATCCGGTCGGTCAGCGGCGACTCGTCGACGAAGAGCATGTAGTCGACGAGGGCAGTCGCGGCGTTGCGCAGCGTCGCGTCTTCTCTCGTCGCGCGCAGCGTCGCGTCGCCTCCCGCCGCTCCGGGGCGGCGGAACAGCCCCTGCGTGGCACGGCCCTCGTGCGCCGCGACGCGGAACTCCCACCCGGTGCGGACGAGCAGGTTGGTCATGTGCGTCTGGTGCTCCAGCACCATCAGCGCCGCGATGTCGCTGTACGGGCTCGGGTAGCCCGACGTGTCGAACCGGTCCTCGACGTCGGGCAGGTTGAAGTTGGCTTCATCCTCCAGCAGCATCGGCTCGTCGGGATCGGTCGCCACCGTGTTGCCGACGTGCGGGCCGAGGCCGGTCTCGCCGGTGACGTACCAGCCGCCCCAGCGTGACGAGATCGGAGTGCGCTGGTCGACGGGAATCGAGACGTACGGCACGCCGTCCGGATCGATCACCGCGCTGCCGACGGCCAGTCCCGGCAGGCCGAGCGTGGCGTCCGAGACGTGGCATTCCAGGCACGACCGCGGCCGCTGGAAGCCGCGCGCGCGGCGGCGTTGCGAGAGCGCGTAGAACATCACCCCCTGCCGCGGGTCGAGGGCGGCCAGCTCGAGGGCGGGCGCGCCGCGAATCCAGGCTACGGCGATGTCGTCCGTGAAGTAGATGGCGCGCGGGTTGCCGGGGCCGATGAAGTCCGACTGGAGGCTCGTCTTCGAGAACACCAGGGTCTGCGACTCGACCGGCACGTCGAGCGCGTCGAGGACGGCCGGCAGGAATCCCCGGCGGCGGTCGAACGAGAGCGTCGCCTCGCCGGTTCGCAGCCGCGCGTTCAACTGCGCCACCCGGTCGGTGCGCGCGCGCGTGCCGTACTCGATGGCGGGATGCCGGTGCGAGGCCGAGAAGCGTTCCGCCAGCGTCGCCGCGCCGGCGCCGGTGGTGGCGATGAGGGCGCAGGCAATCACCGCGGCGCGTACGATGACCGCGCGGCTCGGCATCGTCCTACGGGAAGAAGACGAGCTTGAACACCATGCCCGCAATGCTCAGGAGCAGGCCGATCACGATGGGGCCGTAGACGGCCTTGATGACCTTTACGTCGGCCTCCAACCGCGCGACGTCTGTTGCCAACGGCAAGAGATCCGCCTTGGTTGCGAGCTCCTGCCCGACCGGGATGGCTCCGGCTGCCGCCTTCGCCTTTTCCTCCGACGCACCAGCTTCGAGCAGGGCGTCGTAGACTTCGCTGACAATGACGCTCATCGCTCTACGGGAAGAAGACGAGCTTGACCAGGAGCGCCAGGATGAGCGGGCCGAAGGTGAAGATCGCGAACTTCAGGACGGCAATTTCCGCCTTCAGGTCGGCGATGTCCTGTTTGGTGGCAAGTTGCTGCCCGATGGGGATGGCTCCGGCTGCCGCCTTGGCTTTCTCCTCCGAGGCGCCGGCCTCGAGCAGGGCGTCGTAGACCTCGCTGACGATGACGCTCATGGTTCCACTGTAGCCGTCGGCGGGCATCCTGACAACCGTCACCGAGTGGACGCCGCCCCCGGGCGGAATCCGGGCCGGCCCTGTAAACTGTACAGACCTCGAAGCGCCGCCCCATGCCGCGATTCCCCACTCTCCTGCTGCTTGTCCTGTGCCTCCTGACCGTTGCGGTCGCCAACCTCGACGCGCAATCCGGCGCCGGGTTCCCGATGGGCATCCACGGGCCCGACCGGCCGCGCGTGGACGACACCATCGTCGCGACGACGGGAGCGGGCTACGGAATCCTCGGCGGCCGGCCGCGCGTCCGGGTGCGGCGGACGGACACGCCGCCGGAGATCGACGGCCGCCTCGACGACGAGGTGTGGCGTTCGGCGGCGATGCTCTCGGAGTTCGTGCAGCAGTCGCCGCTCGACGGCGCCCCGGCGACGGAAGAGACCGAGATCTACATCGCCTACGACAGCGACCACATCTACTTCGCGTTCTACCTGCATTACTCCGACCCGGGCATCATGCGGGCCAACCGGGTGGATCGCGACACGGCGTGGCAGGACGATCTGATGACGGTCTACCTCGACACGTTCATGGATCAGCAGGTCTGCTACGACTTCGACCTCAACGGCTACAACGTGCAGGGGGACGGCATCATCAACGCCAGCCAGACGCGCGGCGGTCCGATCCCGATCGCCGACCGGTCCTGGGAGGCGCTGTTCTACAGCGGCACGCAGATCGTCGAGGACGGCTACACGGCGGAGATGGCGATCCCGTTCAAGAGCTTCCGGTACCCGGAGCGGCCGCCCGGCGTGGAGCACCGTTGGGGCTTCCAGTTCGTGCGCGAGATCAAGGGCAAGAACCAGGAGAACGTGGTCTGGGCGCCCATGTCGCGCGACGTCCAGAGCTTCATGGCGCAGATGGGCGTGCTCGAGGGAATGACCGACCTGTCCACCAGCCGCAACCTGGAGATCCTGCCCTCGTTCACCGCCATCCAGTACAGCTCGATCGATAGCGAGACCGGCGACTTCGTCAACCGGGGCACCGACCCGGAAGGGGGCGTGAACGTCAAGTACGGCATCACGTCGAACCTGACGGCGGACTTCACCGGCAACCCCGACTTCTCGCAGATCGAATCCGACCTGCCGCAGATCGAGGTCAACCAGCGCTTTCCCCTGTTCTTCCCCGAGCTGCGGCCCTTCTTCCTGGAGGGAGCCGAGATCTTCGAGTTCGTCTCGCCGGTCGACCTGGTGCACACGCGGACCCTGGTGGATCCCAACGTCGGGGCGAAGCTGACCGGCAAGGTGGGCAACACGACGCTTGGCGTGATGGTGACCGACGACGAGGCGCCGGGGAAGCGGGACGACCCGAACGACCCGGGGTACGGCAGGAACGCGCAGGTGGCGATAGGCCGGGCGCGCTACGACCTCTACTCGGAGTCGCACATCGGGGTGCTGGCGACGGACCGCGAGTTTCTCGACGGATACAACCGCGTGGGGGGTATCGACGGCCAGTTCCGGCTGGGTCAGGCCACCCGCTTCAACTTCGTCGCGTTCCAGTCGCAGGACCGGGACGAACAGGGCGTCGAGCGCGAGGGGCCGATGCTCGGCGCGATGGTCGCGCACGAGGGACGCAACCTGCAGGCCAGGTTTTTCGGGGCGCGCATCGACCCCGATTTCCGCACCGACGTCGGGTTCCTGCAGCGCGTGGACCAGCGGCTCGGGGGCGCCAACGTGGGGTACCGCTGGTGGCCGGAGCACTGGCTCATAAGCTGGGGGCCGATCCTGGACTACCAGCTCAGCTACACCCACGCGGGCATTCGGGAGGACGAGATAATCGACGCCGGGGTGAATCTGGACTTCTCCCGGAACATCAACGTCGGCGCGAACGCGATCCAGGCGCACGAGCGTTTCGGGGGCGTCGATTTCGACCGCCGCAACTACAACCTCTCCACCTTCATCAGCACGAGCCGCCTGTTCTCGCTCGGCGGCAGCTACCGTTGGGGGGACGAGATCTACTACATCGACCGGCGGAATCCGTATCTGGGACGCGGCAACAGCGCGTCGCTGTCCGCCACCATCCGCCCGTATCCGCGGTGGTCGTCGCAGCTCAACCTCGTCACCAGCCGCTTCTTCGACGTCCGCAACGGCAGCCGCGAGGTGTTCGACGTGCAGGTGCTGCGGGCGCTGTCGACTTTCACGTTCACCGACCGGCTGCTGCTGCGCAACATCACCGAGTACAACTCGTTCCGGGGCACGCTGGGGACGAACCTGCTCTTCACCTACCGCGTCAATGCGCTGACCGTGTTCTACGTCGGCTACGATGATCACTACCGGCAGGAGGACCTGATCGACGTGCACGATTCGCGGTTCTTCCAGTCGACGGCCTACCGGCGGACGAACCGTGCGCTCTTCACGAAGCTGCGGATTCTGTTCCGCTACTGAAAGGTCGGGGCCATGAGTGACGATTTCGGCAAGGTGGAGAAGCCGGACGCGGAGTGGCGCGAGTTGCTTTCGCCCGAGTCCCATGCCGTGCTGCGCAAGGAGGCGACCGAGCCGCCCGGCTCGAGCGAGCTCAATCAAGAGAAGCGCGAGGGGACGTTCATCTGCGCGGCCTGCAACCTGCCGCTCTTCGACTCGTCCGCCAAGTACGAGAGCGGCACGGGCTGGCCGAGCTTCTTCGACGCCATTTCCGGACGCGTCGGCACGAAGACCGACTTCAAGCTGATCCTGCCCCGCACCGAGTACCACTGCGCGCGCTGCGGCGGACACCAGGGCCACGTGTTCAAGGACGGCCCGCAGCCGACTGGGCAGCGCTACTGCAACAACGGCGTGGCGTTGCGCTTCGTGCCCGCCGGCGAGGAGCTGCCGCCGCTGCGTGATTGAGGCCGAGGTCGAGATGCCGAAGACGACCCAGGATGTCGAGCTGGATGACGAAACGCGCGAGGACCTGGCCCGCTGGCAACGCTACGTAGAGACCGGCCGCGCAATCCCGCATGAGACCGTCATGTCGTGGCTCGATGCGCTGGCCATCGACGCCGACGCGCAGGCTGCCGGCGCGACGCTCCCGTCGCCCGGAACTGACGAATGAATGACGTTGCCACGATGATGCGCCGGGTGATCGCTGCGGCGCTCGTGATCTCAGCCGGTACGCCGGCGTCCGCCCAGGAGTGGACCGGATGGCGCGGTCCCGCACGCGACGGGATCGCACCGGCCGCGCAGGCGCCGCAGACCTGGCCGGAGGCGTTCGACCGGGCATGGCGGGTCGAAATCGGAGAGGGTTACTCCTCGCCGGTGGTCTCCGGCGGGCGCGTCTTCGTCCACAGCCGGGAGGACGATGCCGAGGTCGTGACCGCGTTCGATCTGTCGATCGGCGCGCGTCTCTGGCGGCAGGACTACCCGGCGCGATACATCCAGAACACCATCGTCCCGGGCGATCTGCCGGGTCCGTTCGCGACGCCGGCCGTCGACGGCGGGCGCGTGTTCACATTGGGCGCCGCCGGCATCCTGTCGAGCTGGGACGCGGAGTCGGGCGCGCTGCTCTGGCGGAACGACTACTCGCCGTCGGTGCAGGTAACGGGCCTGTTCTGCGGCACCTCCGCCTCGCCGCTGGTCTCCGGCGGGATGCTGATCGTGCAGGTCGGCAGCGACGTCGGGGGCGGCCGCGTACTCGCGCTGGACCCGGCGACGGGCAAGGAGATCTGGGTCTGGCGCGGCGCCGGCCCCGGATATGCGTCGCCGATCGTGGCCGCGATCGAGGGGCATCGCCAGGTGGTGACGCTAACCGAATCGTCGGTCGTCGGGCTCGACGCGGGGAACGGCGCACTGCTCTGGAGCATGCCGTTCACCGACGAATGGCACGAGAACATCATGACGCCCGTCTGGACCGGCGAGCACCTGGTGGTCTCCGGTCCCCGCCAGGGGACGCACGCGTTTGCGATCCGTCGCGAGAACGACGGCTGGCGGGCCGCTCCCGCCTGGAGCAACGCGAGGGTCACGATGTACATGAGCTCGCCCGTGCTGACCGCCGGCACCCTCTACGGACACTCGTCCACCCGCAGCGGCCAGTTCGTGGCTCTCGACGCCGCCAGCGGCGCCGTGCGCTGGGCGAGCGAGGGGCGCGAGGGCGACCTGGCGTCCGTGCTGCTCGCGGGAGACGATCTTCTGCTGCTGAACAGCGACGCCGAGCTGGTTGTGGCGGAGCCGAACGCGGAGGCGTTTGCCGTCGCGCGCCAGTACCAGGTCGCGAACGGCGCCACCTGGTCGATGCCGGTCCCCTTGCCCGACGGCCTGCTCGTCCGCGACGCGACCAGTCTCGTGCGCCTCGTTCCGGCCGATTAGGAGTCTGCGCCGCAGAGATTTTGCACAGACGGCACGCAGCACGCAGCGTACCAAGTCGCGCGGACGGGTCTATTTCTATTGGGGGGCGAGACGTTGAGTGAAAAGATCATGTCGGCCAATCCGCGTCTCATGCGGAGTAAGGCAACCGATTCTCAGACTGGATTCGGATCCATGTTGTAAAATCTGCACGTAGAGCGGATAATACAGCATGGTTCATGATCGGCGCTCCGGCCTGTCAAGCTATGTCAGTGGGTTGCTTTCAGCAGGCCGGACGGTGTTCACCGCCGAGCAGGCCGAGCAGGCGCTCGGCGTCGGGCACGGTGCGTTTCTGGATGCCGCCGAGCGACTGCAGCGCCGCGAGGCACTGCTGAATCCGCGGCGGGGGTTCTACGTGGTCGTCCCACCGCAGTATGCGTCGTGGGGGGGGCCGCCACCGGCATGGTATATCGACGCGCTCATGCGCCATGAAGGCCAAGCCTATTACGTTGGGCTGCTGAAAGCCGCGGAGCTGCATGGTGCGACGCATCAGGCTGTCATGGAGTTCCAGGTCATTTCGGCCAAGCGCTTGCCGAAGATCCGCGCCGGGCGCAACCTGATCGTTTTCTACTTCCGCAAGAACGTGGAAGCGATGACGGCAGGGACCGAGGGTCGCAAGACCGATACCGGCACGATGCACATCTCCTCGGCCGCGCTGACGGCGCTCGACCTGCTGCGGTACCCGCAGGCGTCGGGCGGCATCGACAATGTCGCCACGGTCCTGTCCGATCTCGGTCAGAGAATCGATCCCGAGCAACTCGGCACTCTCTCGGCGTTGGTGGAACGGCCGGTCGTGCAGCGCCTGGGATACCTGCTGGAGCATCTCGGCCACGACGCCCTGACGGGATCCATGTTGGAGACGTTGCGGGCGCACGGATCGTTGCCTTGGACCGAGCTCGACCGGCAGGAGGTACGGGACCCGGACTTCGAACTTGAACCGCAACAGCGCGATCCGCGCTGGCGGGTCGTTGTACGGCGTGTGCCGGAGCCCGACGAATGATCCCCGCGCAGAACATCGTCGCATGGGGCAATCTCGTTCCCTGGACGGACGCGCGACAGATCGAGCAGGACCTCATCATCAGCCGTGCTCTGGTTGAGATCTTCTCGGACCCAATGCTGCGCGATCTCTATGACCTTGCGCATGGGTTGGAGGTCTTCGAGGACCTTGACATCGACCGCATCGTCGAGATGTTCCAGCAGTATCTGGGCCTTGCCGGACAGACCATGCCGCGGGCTGAGGCCCAGGAGCGCATGTGCGCAAAGCTGGCCAATCCGCGCTTTCTGGTCGATATGCGTCCATTGCTGCCGGCCGCGCAGGTCGAGGCCCTGACGGAGGAGGCGACGGCGGAGTCGTTTCGCCGGGTATTCGTGGTTCTCATCGACCAGTTGCCCGGTGAACCCTGGGGGAGGACGGAGACGATGAAGCAGAGGTTCGGCATTACGTGGTGAGAGCACGCCGCAGGAGCCTTCGTCTTGAGGTATGCGGCATCAGTAGCCTCACGGCAGCACCTCGTACACCAGTCATGACCACAGGTAGACGCATCGCACTTGGTTTCTGGCTGACCGTCACGGTCGGTCTCAGCGCACTGTACGTCGTGCGCCCGGACATGATCGAACCCTCGCGGCTCGTCGGCGTGCTCCGACAGTCGGGTTCCTTCGTGCTGCTGGGCTACGTCGTCGTGAGCGTCCTCCGTCCGGTGACGCTGATTCCGAGCACGGTGCTGATCGTCGTCGGGACGCTCCTCTTTCCGGATCGCTACTGGACGGTGTTCGCGGTGTCGCTCGGGGGCGTCGTCGCATCGGCCGGGCTCATCTACTACTTCTTCGACTTCCTGGGCCTCGCCGAGCTGTTCGAGCGCCGGCACGCGGTGCGCGTCCGCTGGCTGGAGGAGCAGATACGCCTGCGCGGCTTCTGGATCGTGGTCGGCTGGTCGGTCTTCCCGGCCGTGCCGACCGATGCCATCTGCTACGTCGCCGGCTCCCTGCGGATGCCGATCGGCAAGTTCCTGCTCGGCGTGACCCTCGGCGAGATCCCGGTCGTCGCGTTCTACGTCACGGGCGGGACGTGGCTATTCGGATCCTGAGGTGTTGGACGTGCGGGGGCCACGGGCTTCAGTACCCGGGTTCGTTCGTGCGGGCCGCCTGCGCTTTCCGGTGACGGTGATGTCTTCTCGCGTCAGTGCTGCGTCGGCGCGGTCCGCACCGTGGTGTCGAGTCAGCGCTGTCGTGCCGGCACCCACGCGGTGGTGCGCCCGCCAATCGTCACGTGCTCGATCGGCTCGCCGCGCGTCGTGCGTGCGTCTCCCTGCTTGCCCCAGCGCCGGTGGAACAGCCACGTGCCGGGATAGAGAGAGTCGTCCGCGTTGGCCTCCACTGCGCGCTTGACGATGGCGCCGAGCCGGGTTCGCAGGCGCCGCGCCTCGGCGTCGGTCAGCGAGGACGCCCGCCGGCGGGGATCGATCCCGGCCTGGAAGAGCACCTCGTCGGCGATCCAGTTGCCCACTCCGGCCGCGAACGTCTGGTCGAGGAGCAGCGACTTGAGGATGCCTCCGCGGCCCCGCAGCAGCTCGGCGAACCGCTTCGGTGACGGCATCGCCAGCAGCGGGTCGAAGCCCAGCCTCGCGATCGGGGGCTCGTGCTCCGGATCCTCGCGCAGCAGGATGCGCCCCAACCGGCGCCCGTCGGTCATCGCCAGCTCGCCCCTGTCGTCCAGGTGCAGCCGGATCTTCACGAAGCGCGGCGGCCAGACCGACATATCCTCGCGCGGTCCCGACTTGAGCTGCAGAGGCGTCGAGGACGGCGTCTTGAAGCCGCCCGACATCCCGAAGTGGAAGAGCGGATGCGGCGGCGCTTCCAGCTCCAGCCAGAGCTGCTTGCCCCAGCGCCGTGCCGCGACGACCCGCTTTCCCTTCAGTGCGCGTCGCCAGCGGGCCGGCTCGACCCCTGCGAACACGAGCGGGTCGTCATCGCACCACACCCGCTCGATGCGGCGCCCGGCCGTCACCGCTTCCGCCAGCTTGCGTCCTCGTTCGACCTCCGGCAGCTCCGGCACGTCACCTCCCGGACCCGTGCATCGTAACCGGGGCGGCCGGGTGTCCGTGGCAAAGCACTTTCCAGGCTACTATCGAGAATCGTGTCCGATCTCCGTTTCGCGGTTCGCGGCTTCGTTCGGCGACCGGTCGCCGCGGCCGTCGCGGTCGCCACGCTGAGTCTCGGTCTCGCGTCCGTGACGGCGCTGTTCGCGGTCACCGATGCCGTGCTGCTGCGGCCCATCGGCGACGAGGATTCCCGGCTCGTTCGCATCTGGAAGGACGACGTCGAACGAGGCGGCGGCCTGCTGTTCCCGATCTCCTATCCCGAGTATCGGGTGTGGGAGGACGAGGCGACCGGCTTCGAGGCAATCGCGGCCATCAACTATGCCGACGGCGCGACGGGCGCCGTCATGATCGATGATGCCCCGGTCACGGCCAACATCGTGCGGGCCTCGGCCGAGCTCCTGCAGGCGGTCGGCGCGAGGCCGGCCTACGGGCGCCTCCTCGAGGCCGAAGACGACGTCGAGGGGGCCGAGCTCGTCGCCGTCGTCAGTCACCGTTTCTGGCGACGTGTGAGCGGCGATCCGGCATTCGTCGGCCAGCGCCTCAGCCCGCCCGGGGACGCCCCGATCACAGTCGTCGGGGTCCTGCAGCCCGACGTGGCCTACCCGGTCGACGCCGATATCTGGCTGCCGCTGGTTCCGGCGTACGCACGCGACCCCTTCGCGACCCTGGACAACCCGCGGGCCCCGCAGTTCCACGTGGTAGGACGACTCGCACCGGGCGTCTCCAGCGGTCAGGCGCGGTCCGAGCTGGCGGTCATCCACGGACGGCTGAGCGCGGCGCGTCCGGAGGACTACCCGCGGATGCCGATCGTGGTGACGCCGCTGGTCGAAGCGGTCGTCGGTCATGTTCGGTCCACCCTTGCGCTCGCGCCTTTGCGCGCACCGATACCGCCGCTGCGCAGCGGGTGGCGATCGTGAGCGAGAGCGCCGCCGCCCGCTACTGGCCCGGCGAGGAGCCGATCGGCAAACGGGTCCGGATCAGCCCGCGATTCGATTGGGCCACGGTGGTGGGCATCGCCGCCGACCTGCGGTATCGCGAGCTCACCAACAACTGGATGACGGTCTACTATCCGGCCGCGCAGTCGTTCCACTTCGCCGCCGGCAACCTGGCGATTCGTACCGCGCGGCCGCCCGCGACGTTGCTGTCCACCGTCCGCGACGCGATTCAGGCCATCGAGCCGGCGGTACCGATAGACACGCTGACGCCGATGGACGAGCTGCTTGTCGCGGAGCTCGCCCGCCCACGACTCGCGGTGCGGATCTCGGTCGCCTTCGCGGTGGTGACGCTCGTCCTGATCACGGTGGGTCTGTTCGGAACGGTCTCGTTCGACGCGAGGCAGCGGCGGATCGAGATGGCGATCCGTTCGGCGCTGGGGGCGAGCCCGCACGCGCTGCTACGCTTGGTCGCGGGCCGAGGGCTGCGGACGGCCGCGGCGGGATTGGTCACGGGTCTCGTCGCGACCGCCCTGGGAGCGCGCGCCCTGGGCTCCGTATTGTTCGGCGTCGAGCCGCTCGATCCCGTCACGCTGGCAACGGTCTCCGGCGGGCTGGTGCTGCTGGCCGGCTTGGCATGCTGGATTCCGGCACGTCGGGCCGCGTCCACCGACCCTTCCGAGACGCTGCGAAGCGGCGAGCGATCATGAGCGCGGAACGGCCGATCATCGTCAATCAAGCGGAAGTGGACTGGGAGAGCTGGGACGATCTGGACGTCGCGGCGAGGAGTCCCGTTCGCTGGAAGCTGCTCATCGCGGGCGAGCGAGGCCCGAGCCGGGGGCTCGAAGGCGTAGCGACAACTGCCGTTGCAATCGTTGTTGCCTGTCAGGGCGCAGGTGACATCGTCCATAGAGTCAGCGTGTCCATGTCCTTGACGAAGAACCGGTTTCTGGAGATGGCCGGTTGGGCCCACGTCGGACTGTCGGCGACGGTATAAACGCGCGATCTGCTCGAAGCCGGCGCGGCTGGCGCGCGCCACGATCAACTCCGCGTCGTCGTTGAGCAGGAAGAGCAGTCGTTCCGTCTTGACCATGGCGGTGTTCTCGGCCTGACGCGGCGGTCCCAGCCACAGCGTCGCGCCGGTGTTCGCATCGAGTGCGAAGAACTGCCCCCGCCTGCGCTCGGACAGGCCGAACAGAGTGTCGGCGACCACGACCGGGTTGGTCATCGCCGTCGAGACGTCGTCGTTCCGCCATGCCGTCTCAACGACCCATTCGCAGTCACGGCGACGTGGGTGCAGAGCTTGCCGTCGGCGAAGAGAGGAGTGGCCTTGGGTCCCGGTCCGTGGACGGCTGTGGCTGCGAACATGTCGTACGGCGCCGCATACGTCGCTTGCCAGAGGACCGAACTGGTTTCCGCATCCAGCGACGTGAGCACCTCGTCGTCGTTCCCGCGCGTGAACACGAACACCCGGTCGCCGATGACGAGCGGAGTCGCGTAGCCTTGGCCGACCGGCACGGTCCATCGCCGCGTCAGCGCGGCAGGCCAGTCAGACGGCTCGACGAAGCCGCTCGCGCCCCCGTCGCGGTGGAGTCCGCGCCACTGCGGATAGTCGAATCGCCTTGGCTGCGCCGCCGTCGTTGCGGCGACGCTGACCAGGAACGCAAGAACGGCTGTGGACAGACGGACGCGCATGCAGGACCGCCTCTCATTCGGCCAATAATTGCTGGATGTCGCTCTCAAGAACATCCCGGTCCACGAGACCAACGTGGGTGGCGGCCAGCCGCCCCTCGCGGTCGATCAGCCAGGTCGTTGGGAGGACCGTGATCGGACCGAACGGCGCCAGCCGCTCCGGAGTGTCGGCCAGCGCAACGCGGTAGTCGACCGGGCTCTGCTCCAGAAACACGCGCACGACGTCCCAGCCGTCGTCGACGGAGACGCCCAGCACCGCAAGACCGCGTTGGGCGAACGCATCCTGGAACTCGACGAACCAGGGCATCTCGATGCGACACGGCCTGCACCATGTCGCCCAGAAGTTCAGGAGCAAGACCTGTCCGGCGTAGTCCGCCAGCGTGGCACTGCGGGCTTCCATCGCCGGTAGGGTGAACGCAGGCGCAGCCGCGCGTTGCGCCATCGGAACCAGACCGGGCGCGCTCGCCGGTCCACGCGCGGACAACGAGACTCCGGAGCCGACCTCGTGGTCGGTCGGTCGCGTCGGCGACTCGTATGCCGGCGGCGGGATAGCCCCCGCGCCGGAGCGGCTGTCGTTCGGAGTCTCGCGTCCGCTGAAGTCGGTCGGGTCTCCGGACCCGCTCTGCCGCGGCCGGCTCACGGTCACCAGAACCGCAACCAGCAATGCAACGGCCCCTACGGCCATCAACCAGGCGTGAACCGGACGGGAGCTCGTCGTCGCTGCTCGCGCGCCCAGTTGCGCCAGTGCCCGTTCCGTCTCCGGCTCGCCCGTCTCGGCCGAATCCAGGGCCGCCATCCTGGCGTCCACCCAGCGCCCGAGGTCGGGATCGTCATGTGTGGCCATGGCGTCTGATGTACTCCTTGCGAAAAGCCTGTCGCGCCCGGCGGAGCAGCGTGCCTATGGATGTCGATTTGATCTCGAGCGTTGCCGCCAGCTCGTCGTAGCTGGAGCCGTGGCTGCGCAGCAGCAGCAGCGCGGCGTACTCACGTCGAATGGCGGCGAGGACGCGAAGCACACGCCGACGTTCTTCTCTGGACGCGGCACTGTCCTCCGGGGTCGGCACGTGCCGGGCGAGTTTCAGCAGCGGCGCGTAACGAGCCCGCCGGGTCGCACGGCGCAACTCGTCGATGCCCAATCGCAGAGCCGTGCGGAGTACCCATGCCGACGCGCCGGGCCCGTGCGCGCCGGGTGTCCGCCACAGCTTGAGGAACGCGTCGACGGCCAGCTCCTCAGCGCGCGCCGGATCCTGGACGACCCGCGTGATGACGCTGGTGACGCGTCCGTACTGCGCCCGGAACAGGTCCTCGAAGTCGAACGGTGCCTCGGTCAGCCCGGCCTCGCGAAGCGTGCCGACGGCGTCACCCGATGTGCTCACACCTTGTAGAACGCCTGGGAACACGGATTTGTGACACTCGGAGGCGTGGCAAGAGTCCCGCTGCGTCGAGCGGCGAGGTTGCCCGCCTGGGACGGAGTTGCTCCCCGGTCGAGTACTTCTTCGCCGGACCAAGTCAGTCCACGCGCAGGGCCCGGGGCACGTCGAGCTTGACCATGCGTCGCGCCGGCGCCGCGAATGCTGCCGTGCAGACTGCGACGAGCAGCAGGAGCACGCTTCCCCACACCAGTGGGTCCGCCGGTGTGATCCCGTTGGCCGCCTGTGCGACGACCTGCGTCAGAAGGAGAGCCAACCCCACGCCGGCGCCGACGCCAGCCGCGACGACCCATGCCCCGGTGGCCAGCACGTGCCGGAGCAGGGTTCCGGAGCGGGCGCCCAACGCCGCCCGGATCGCGAACTCGCGTGTCCGTCCCGCGACGAGGTAGGCGATGACGCCGTAGAGGCCGATGGCGCCGAGCACCATGGCAACGATGCCCGATGCGCTGGCCACCGATGTCCCGATGCGGAAGGGAAGCATGGTGACGTCGGCCGCCTCGCGGAGCGTGTCACCCTGGAGAAAGAAGAACAGATCGGGTTCCATCCGGCGGAGCTCCCGGCGGATGTCGGCGGACAGCACCGCTGCGTCGCCTCTGGTTCGGGCCAGCAGCACCGCGCCCGTGCGCAGGCGCTGCGACGCCGCGAGATGCAGGTAGGACGCGGGCTCCTCGGTCGGGAATCGCACCTTGTAGTCGGACGACACGCCGACCACCTCGTACTCGACACCGTCCCACTCGGCCAGGCGGAACCGCCGCCCGACCGCCGTCCCTTCCGGCCAGAAGCGCAGGGCCATCGCGTGGCTGACGATGGCCACGCGCGGCGATTCCGGGGTGTCGGCCATGGTGAAGGTCCGCCCCTGCAGCAGCGGGACGCCCAGCGTGTCGAAGTAGTCCGCCGACACACCGGCCGTGTCCACCGGCGTGCCGCGGTCGGCCGGACCGTGCAGGCCCGGCACGAGGACATTCTGCGGGCTGAACGACAGATCCAGCGGCGCCCGCGAGGCCAGCGCCGCCGCCTCCACCCCCGACAGCGACTGCACCCGTTCGAGCGCGTCGCGCACGAAGCGGTCCGCACGTTCCCGCTCGTAGCCGATCACGTTCAGGTCGGTGCCGACCGCCGCGATGCGGTCCGGATCGAACCCGAGCGAGACACCGTCCGTCCCCGCGGCGCTCCGGGCCAGGAGGCCCGCGAGCACCAGCAACGGCACCGTGGCCGCCAACTGTCCCGCCACCAGCGCATCGCGCAGCAACCACCGGCGGCCGCCGGCGCGCGCGACGCCAACGGCGCCGTTCAGGTCGCGCACCAGGTTCGGCCGCGTGGCGCTGAGCGCCGGCACCAGACCCGCCAGCACGCCGGCTCCCGTCGCCAGCGCCGCCGTAAACAGGAACGCGCGCGCGTCGAGCGCGAACTCCAGGGTGATGGGGAGCGGCCCGATGGGAGATTCGACCATGGCGAGCACGCGGAGCAGGCTCCACGCCAAGGCCAGGCCCGCCGCAGCGCCGAACGACGACAGCACCAGGCTCTCGGTGAGCAACTGACGGACGAGACGTCCCCGACCGGCGCCGATGGCGAGCCGCACGCCGATCTCCCGGCGGCGCGCCACGCCGCGGGCAAGCAGCATGCCCATGACGTTGGCGCACGCCACCAGCAGGACGACGCCGACCACCAGCATCAGGCCGGCGGCGCCGACCCGCACCGGGCCGGCCACCGGAGGCGGCAGCCGCATGTCGTCCGTCAGGGTCAACGATACCCGACGATCCTCGTTCGACTCGGGGTACGCGGCAGCGAGGTCCGCCATGAGCACCTCGAGCCTTGCCTCCGCCCGCGCGAGGGTGACGTCGTCGCGGAGCCGCCCCTTGACGAACAGCCAGCGTTGCCCCCGTCGCTCGATCCGGGTCTCGCCCGGGGAGTTCACGAAAGTCGAGATGCCGATCGGCGTCACGTCGTCGACCCACGTCATCGGCGTCCACAGGTCCGGACCCGGTATCGGCGGCATGCCGAAGAACCCGGGCGGCGCCACGCCGACCACGACGTACGGCTGCGACCGGATACGGAGCATCCGTCCCACCACGGCCGGGTCCCGTCCGAAGGCTCTCGTCCACAGCCCGCTGGAGATTACGGCCACGCGGGGAGCGCCGGCCCGGTCGTCCTCCGGCGCCAGCAGCCGGCCGAGCACCGGTTGAACGCCGAGCAACTGAAAGTAGTTGCCGGTCACCGTTTCGCCCATCACGAGGTTGACGTCCTCGTTTACGCGCGCCACCGCGAGCATCGGCGAGTGCGCCGCCATGTCGGTGAACACGTCGTTCTCCGAGCGCAGATCGAGGTAGTCAGGGTAGGAGCTCGTCGTGTACCGATCGTCCGGGTCGCTCGTATAGACGTCGACGAGCTGCGCGGGACGAACCAGCGGCAGCGGGCGGAACAGGACCGCGTCGACGGTCGTGAAGATCGTGGTGTTGAAGCCGATGGGTATCGCCAGCGACACGATCGCGGCGAGGGTGAAGGCCGGGTTCCGCCGCGCGCCGCGCAGCGCGTAGCCGAAGTCGCGGAGCAGGTCCTCCAGCGGACGAGTCCCGCCCGCGTCCCGCACCGCCTCCCGAATGGCGTCGACGCCGCCCAGACGCAGACGGGCCTGCCGGCGAGCCTGGTTCGGGGACATGCCTGCGCGCACGTTCTTGTCCGTTTCCATCTCCAGGTGGAAGCGCAACTCCTCGGCGGTCTCATCGTCCTCGCGCCCGCGGCGCAGCAGACATCGGCACCGTGAGAGCAGGTCTGCGAGCAGGCTCACTGCGAGCCTCCGGTCTCGTTCGATACGCTGGCCACGGTATCCATCGTGCGGGCACACAGGACACGCTGGTGTGCGCTCTCCCCGGTTCGCCCTGTGCTAACGGCACTCCTTTTGTCCATCTGAACATAAGGCTGCCACAGCTTGTTCAGATTGTCAAAAGCAATGTGTTGACAAATAATATGACATGCGAACAAACGTAAGCGGTTTGCTACGGGACTTCGCGAAGGTGCGTCGTGCGGCGCTGGCCGGGAAGCGGATCGTCGTCACGACTCGCGAGGGCAACCTCGTGCTGACGGCGGAATCACAGGCGTCTGCACCCGCCGCCACGTCGAGCGGCGGGGCGCGGCTGTCGAGCGCGTCCTCGACCGCCGGCGGGCGCCGCTTCGTATCCCGTGCCGTGCTTGCCGACGCAGCCCGGACCGCTCCACGGATCGATGCGCAACGGTTCCGCGACGACCTCGACGCCGTGATCGATTCACAGGTCGATGGATAGTCACGGCCTTCTGGATACGTCGGTCGTGATCGACCACGACCTCGTCAATCCCGCGCAACTCCCGGACGCATCCGCGGTGTCGGCCATCACCCTCGCCGAGCTGACGCTCGGCCCGCTCGCGGCTCGCGACGACGAAGAGCGGGCCCGCAGGCAGGACCGGCTGCACTGGGCCGTTGCGACCTGGGATCCTCTGCCGTTCGACGCGTCGGCGGCCCGCGCGTACGGGCGCATCTGCACGCCCCTGATGGCCAGAGGACGGGTCGGGCGCCGCCGCTTCGCCGATCTCCTCATCGCCGCCACCGCCCTCGCGCACGACCTGCCGCTGTACACGAGAAACCCCAGGGACCTGACCGGACTCGAGCGCTTCCTCGTCGTTCGAACGGTGTAGCCCCGATAGCCCGGCGAGGCCGGCGCTACCTTTGCCGGAGCGCTTCCATCGGGTCGACGCGCGAGGCGCGGTGGGCCGGAACGAAGCCGGCGGCCAGCGCCACGGCGGCCAGACCCGCTGCCGCGGCGGCGATGATGGCGGGTGGCAGGTGCTCGATCTCGTAGAGCACGGACTGCAGAACGCGCCCCAGCCCGAGAGCGCAGGCGAGACCGATCACGCCGCCCGTGAGCCCCGAGCGGATCAGATCCGCTGTACAGGCGGCGAGGTGGAACCGCACCTCTTCGTCCAGCGAATCCTCGAAACGGTCGCGCCTCGTCCAGGCGGTGAAAAACGAGCGGAGGCGCGAGAGCAGGGGTTCGACGCACCAGGGAAGCATTTCGTCTCCTGGCCCGACAATCGTCGTCTCCGGCTCCGATTGCCGTCCAACCGGGCCTGACTGGGAGTCTGCCCGTTCTACGGCGCAGGCTCCTGACCTTGCCAGGAGGTTAGCATCTTCCTCCTAGTTACGCAAGGGGTATGGGCGCCGGCCGGCAGGCGCGGCGTCGATGCGGGTTCCCCGCGTGTATGATGGCCGGGTTCGGGAAAACACCGCCGCGCGGTGCAGCGCGCAGGCACGAGGAGGACGCGATGCGACAGTCGATCCGCGTATGGGCGGTGGCGCTGGCGGCCGCCGGGCTCGTAGCCGGCGTGGACCTGCGGGCGCAGGACGATGTCGAAGGGGCCCATGCGGTGCTGCCGTGGGCCTACGTGCTCAACGATCCCGCCGCGAGCACCGAGGCGCCCGATCCCGACGAGGTGGTCACCGTGCCCGGTTCCAGCGTGTCGATGCCGCGTTCGGCCATCAACATCGACAACGGCCCGCCCGACTGGCATCCCGACGGTCATCCGCGGATGCCGGACGTCGTGGCGTACGGCGGCCGCGAAGGCGTGGTTGCGTGCGGCTACTGCCACCTGCCGAACGGCCAGGGCAAGCCCGAGAACGCGGGTCTGGCCGGCCAGCCGTACGAGTACCTCGTGCAGCAGATGACCGACTGGCGCAACGGCCGCCGCAGGCCCGGCGAGCCGCGCATGGGGCCGCCGTCGTTCATGGAGCGGATCGGACTGGCGACCAGCGACGAAGAGGCGCGGGTTGCGGCCCAGTACTTCTCGTCGATGGACTTCCAGCCGTGGGTCCGCGTGGTCGAGACCGACTCGGTGCCCAGGACGCGCTTCGCGGGCTGGATCCACGAGGTGGTCGAGGACGGCGGCGCGGAGCCGATCGGCACCCGCGTGGTCGAGACACCGGTGAACCTGACGCTGACCAAGCTGCGCGACGATTCCTCCGGCTTCATCGCCTACGTGCCGTGGGGCGCGGTGGCGCGGGGACGCGCGATCGTGACCACCGGCGGCGACAACTCCGTGGCGTGCACCGTCTGCCACGGCGACGACTTGCGCGGCATCGGCCCGGTGCCGGCGCTGGCCGGCCGCTCGCCGACCTACATGGCGCGGCAGCTCCACGACCTGCAGACCGGCGTGCGCGACGGCGCGTGGTCCGACCTGATGGACGCCGCGGTGAAGAACCTCACGCTGAAGGACATCGTGGACATCGTGGCCTACACGGCCAGCCTGGACCCGTAGAGCGGAACAGAGCGGTGTCGGCGCAACGGGTCGTCACGTCCGACGGCGTCGAGCTCCACACGGAGTCGACCGGCCGTGGCGATGCCATCCTGTTCGTGCACGAGTACGCCGGCGATCACCGGAGTTGGGAGCCGCAGGTGCGGCGGTTCTCGCGAAGCCATCGCTGCATCGTCTACGCGGCCCGGGGCTACTCTCCGTCGCAGGTGCCGGCCGCTGCCGGCTCGTACTCGCAGCAGCATGCCGTGGACGACGCCATCGCCGTGCTGGACGGACTCGGCGTGGAAGCAGCCGACGTCATCGGCATCTCGATGGGCGGCTTCGCCGGGCTGCACCTGGCGATGCAGCACACGGCGCGGGTCCGTTCGCTGGTGGTCGCGGGAACCGGCTACGGGGCGCATCCTGCGGAAGCGGCCCGCTTTCGAAACGAGTGCGAGGCCATCGCCCGGCTGATCGAGGAGTCGGGAATCGAGTCCTTCGCTCGCCAGTACTTGTCCGGGCCGGCGCGGGTGCAGTTGCAGAACAAGGATCCCCGTGGGTGGGAGGAGCTCGTAGGCCAGTTGGGAGAGCACCCCGTGGAGGGGGCCGTGCGCACGATGCGGGGCGTGCAGCGGCAGAGGCCGTCGCTGTATTCGCTGGAACCGGAGCTGGCCGCGATGGAAGCCCCGGTGCTGATCCTCGCGGGCGACGAAGACGACGGCTGTCTCGAGACCAGCCTGTGGCTGAAGCGGGTCATTCCCCGGAGCGGCCTCGCCGTCCTGCCGAAGTCCGGCCACACGTTGAACCTGGAAGAGCCCGATCTTGTGAACACGTTCATCGCGGACTTCCTGGGCCGGGTTGCGGCCGGGGCGTGGGGACCGCGCGACCCGCGCGCCATGCCGGGAGCGATTACCGGCATTTCGTAGGCCAGCGTCGTCCGCGGCGACCCTCTGTGACTCGGCCGAACCCAGCGCCGCCTGCAGCGGCGTCCTCCTGCGCCGGCTAGCCACCGGCAACCTGTCCGAGGGCGTGCTGTCGCTGGGTTGGTAGCTGCCGACAGGCGCGACGCCGTGCTACGGGGAGGGGAGCATGGCCTGCAACTCAGCCAGCCAGTTGACGACCACGTGCACCTGCGTCAGGTTGGCGTCGTCGGCGAGCCTGACCATGAGAAAGCGGCCGTCGGGGCCGACGTCGTAGTTCCTCCCGCTGTCGTTGAGATACGGGCCGTCGAACAGCAGCCGGGGCAGGCCGACGTCGAGCAGGGCGCCGGCGCTGCCGACGGTGACCGCCATCATCGCCGACCCGTTTCGGTAGAAGAGCTCCGCGCCGTCCCCGGACCAGCGGGGCGACGTGCCGCCGTCCGTCGATATCTTGATGCGGCCGCCGAGCTCCGGAAAGCGCTGCACGTAGACCTCGTCGCGGCCGGACTCGTCGGACCGGTAGGCGATCCATCGGCCGTTCGGCGACAGGTCCGGTTGGCCCTCGCTGGCCGGCGAGTCGAACAATGCCCGGCTGGTGGATCCCTCGTCGTCGGGTGACAGCAGGTGAATGTCGAAGGGGCCCTGTGCGCCCGGCGTGACCTGGACGACGACCGCCATGGTATGTCCGTCCGCGGACCAGGCCAGGGGCCACTGAGAGATCCCGTCGTCCGTGAGCCGGTGCATCGGACCGGTGCCGTCCGCCGTGCGCGTGTAGATCTCGCGAGGACCGTCGCGCGCCGACGTGAAGGCGATCCTGGCTCCGTCGGTCGACCACAGCGGATAGTGGTTGTAGTGCTCGTCGCGGACCAGCGGGCTCAGATTGCTGCGTTCGCGGTCGAACACCCAGATGTCGTGACTCCCTGCATCGAGAAGATCGTCACGCCGGTCCAGCACGATCCGATTGCCGTCCGGCGAGACCCGCGCGATCCGATAGCGGGCCGGGTCGAGCGGCAGCGGCTCTTCGCGTCCCGACCGATCGACCCACACCAACGTGCGCAACTGAGAGCCGGCGGCACGACGCAGGTACGCCAGAACCCCGGTCCGGCTCAGCGCGGCGCCGGCGACCGACTCAGCGGTGCCCACCAGCTCGTTGCCCCACATCTGCTGGGGCGCGGGATCGCCGATCACGCGCAGCTCGCCCGGGTCGAACCCGATCAGGAAAAAGCCCTCGCCGCGTTGGTACAGCAGGTGGCCGCTCTCGAAATAGGCGTTGACAATGCCGTCGAGGAGCATGCTCGTCTCGCCAGTCGCCGGCGAGTACACGGCGGACCACGCGGATCCCAGCGCTTCCCGGTCGTTCCTCACGTTCGGCACTACCGTGAAGAGGATTTCGTCCCGACCCGGAATGGCCAGGGGATTGATGTGACCCAACTCCTCGTCGGCCAGTGTGGTGAGGGGCTCCGGAGAGCCTCCGGTTGCCGGCAGCGTTCGCAAGCCCGTGCGCAGTCCGCCCAGCACGAGAGTCTCGTCGGGAAGCCAAACCCCGCCTCGGAAACCCCGACCGATCTCGCCAATCGGCAGGCGGCCGCCACCGGAGAGCGAAAGGCGGTACAGCATGGAGCCGTCGTAGAACGCCACCTGTCGGCTGTCGGGTGAGAAGACCAGGAAGTCTCCGCCGATGCCCTCCGAGCCGGCCACCGGCGTCGTCGCGAACGAGTCGAGCGGACGTGCGAAGAGACGGTTGACCTCGCCGTCGCTGGCGCCGTAGACCAGGGTACGGCCGTCAGGCGATACGTCGAAGGGTCGGGTTATCCGGTGGCCGGCCGGAGCGTCGATGACGAAGCGCTGCACCGCGGGGACGGGGGGCGCCGGAATCGGCTTGAGCGTCCAGCCCGCCGCGGCGGCAACGATCGCGGCGGCAACGACGCTGCCGGCGAACCACAGGCGCGAAGGCGCGGACAGGGCGCCGGATACGACCGAGTGCGCCTCGCTGGAGTCCTTCCGCGCTACCCAGCGCAATTCCCGCTTCAGGTCGCGCACGGTCTGCCAGCGGTTGTCGGGATCCTTTGCCAGACACGTCTCGACCAACCGGTCCAGCTCGGTCGGCGCCAGCGGCTGCACCCCCGCAAGCGCCGGGGGCTGATCCTTGACGATAGCGCTGATGATGCTCGCCTGCCCCGCTCCCTCGAAGGCCCGGCGGCCGGTGACCATCTCGTAGAGCGTGGCGC
Organism: Vicinamibacterales bacterium; assembly: GCA_965204175.1. Lineage (GTDB taxonomy): Bacteria > Acidobacteriota > Vicinamibacteria > Vicinamibacterales > UBA8438 > WTFV01. The sequence goes on along the minus strand of OZ241978.1, from coordinate 5,209,706 downwards.
CGAAGGCGAAGACGTCGGAGCGGGCGTCTGCGGGCTTGCCGTCGAGCTGCTCCGGGGACATGTAGTTCAGCGTGCCGAGGATTGTCCCCTCGCCGGTCAGCACGGTGCGGGTCGGCGTCTCGCCGGCATTGGCTTCCTGCTCGCCGGCTCCGAGCTTCGCCAGTCCGAAGTCGAGGAGCTTCACGCCGTCACGGGTGAGCATCACGTTGGCCGGCTTCAGATCACGGTGGACAATCCCTTGCCGGTGCGCCGCGTCGAGGGCGTCCGCGATGGCGATACCGATCGACAGCGCCTCGTCGAGCGGGAGGGCGCCGCGCTCGAGGCGCGCCGCGAGCGACTCGCCCCCGAGCAGCTCCATGACCAGGTAGTCGGTGCCGTGCTGGCTGCCGATGTCGTGCAGCGTGCAGATGTGCGGATGACTCAGCGCGGCCACCGCCCGCGCCTCGCGCTCGAAGCGCTCCCGCGCCTCGGGGTTGGCGGCGATCTTCTGCGTCAGCACCTTGACGGCGACCGAGCGGTCCAGCCGGGTATCGGTGGCGCGATAGACTTCGCCCACGCCGCCGGCGCCGAGTGGAGCCTCGATCTCGTAGGGGCCGAGCCTGTCGCCGGCAGTAAGGGGCATCGGCTGCTTGCTCTCAGCGGAATCGGACCGTTCGATTTCACTCTACATCACGCCGGATGACCGGATGGGGAGCGGATGTCACCGATCACGGTACCAGCGCCGGGGCTGTGGACCAATGCTTCGCGTCAGAACGCGAACCCCATGACGTACAGGCCGGTCCCCGTGGCCGACGAGAGGCACAGGCCCAGGAAGGCGAGCTTGCCCCAGAGGCGGTGTTTGCGGCCGAAGGGGCCGGGGAGCGTCCGGGAGAAGCGCCGCCACGACACGACCCCGAGCCAGCACCAGATGACGAAGGTCGGAATGGCGACCGCGAGGTGCACGACGAAGAGGGCGATCATCGACGGCCCGTACAGCGAGCTCGCCCGGTAGGCTTCCCCGGCGCTGCCGAACCGGATGCTGATCTCGAGCATCAGGACGGCCACGGTCGCGGCCGCCAGGAGGCTGGCCTGGAGGTTGCGGTGCTCGCGGTGCCGGCGTTGCGCCGCGAGGCGGAGCGCATACACCATCAGGAACGGGGCGAGGACGAAGAAGACAATTGCGGCATCGATGAAGGCGTCAGCCCGCGTGCCCAGAAAGCCCGTGGTTGGCATTCGTACCTCATTCCGCCCGCAGCGCCGTCGACGGGGCCACCCGGACGGCACGACCCGCCGGCAGCGCGTGCGCCAGCGCGCCCACGGCCAGCAACACGACGAGCGCACCGCTCCAGGCGAGCGCATCTCCCGCGTCGATGCCGAACAGCACGCCGGCGGTGGTCCGGGCCGCCGCGAACGCCGCCGCCGAGCCAATCGCCGCACCGATTGCCACTACGGCGGCGCCCTGGCGAACGACGAGCAACAGTACATCACGATGCGTCGCGCCGAGCGCCATGCGGATGCCGATTTCCTGCGTCCGCCGCACGATCGCGCAGGCGATGATGCCGTACAGGCCGATGGCCGCCAGCCAGACGGCCACCAGTCCCGCCGCGCCGAGCATTCCCGCGAGGAGTTGCGCCGGAAGCAACTGGGACGCCACGTTGTCGCGCAGCGTCAGGCCCTCCAGGAAGACCAGGTCCGGGTCGATCGCCCGCAGCGCGCCCTGCATCGCGGCGCCGACCGCGCCCGCGTCACCGGCGGTTCGCGCGAGCAGCACCGGAGCGGGCAACAGGTTGGCGCGGTTCTGGGACGCTGCGAAGTGGACGTACGGGGTGGGCGGCTCCTGCAGAAAGCGCACCTTGTAGTTGCGGACGACACCGACGATCTCCGCGGCGGGCTGGTTGTGGTCCGCGCCTGCCGGTCGAATCCTCCGGCCGACGGCGCTCCGGCCGGGCCAGAAGCGTTGCGCGAGCGCCTCGTTGACGATCGCGGCCCGCCGGGACCCGGCCGTGTCGATGGCGTCGTCGAACGGCCTGCCTTCGAGGATGGGTACCCCTACGGCGTCGAAGTACCCCTCGCCGACCGCCACCGTCTCGACCGCCAGGGACGGCGAGTCGGGTGCCGGCGCATCGGCGGGCGCGATGCCGCTGCGGCTGAAGTTGAGGGACAGCGGCGCACGGCTGGCCCGCGCGACCGCCTGCACGCCCGGCAGCGCCCGCACCTGTTCCCGCGCGCGTTCGAAGAAGCGTTCCGCGTCGTCATGGTCGTAGCCGGACAGGCCGAGCGCGATCGTGACCGACGCGGTGTCCTCTGCGGGAAAACCGGGTTCGATGCGGCTGGTCACGAGCAGGTTCCGCGCCAGCAGGCCGGCCATGACGAGCAGCACCAGGCAGACGGCGATCTGCAGCGTCACCAGAGTCTGGCGAAGGCTCAGCCTGCGGTTCCCCAGCGGCCATGTGTCAACACGTCCGGCCAGCTCGCCCAGCACGCTCGACCGCGTGCCGGTCCACGCCGGCATCAGGCCGGCCGCGATGCCGGCGCCGACGGCGACGACGATGGACACCGCGAGCACCCGGCCGGTCAGCGACAGATCGAGCGCAACCGGAACCAGCAGCGACACGCGGACGGCGCCTAGTCCCGCGAGAAGCCCCCAGGCCAGTGCGACGCCGCCGGCCACGCCGAGCAGGGCCAGAACCGTGCTCTCCACGAGCAGTTGCCGTAGCAGGCGTCCCCGGCTCGCCCCGATAGCGAGACGCAGACCGATCTCCCGCCGCCGCGCCGACGCCCGCGCCAGCAGGAGCCCGGCGACGTTTGCGCAGGCGATCAGCAACACCAGTCCGATCAGCGCCAGCAGGCTGAGCGCCCCCGCGCGCAGGCGGTCCTCGAACATCGGATGGGTCGACACGTCGCCCGTCGGGACGACGGTCACGCGGAGTCCCTCGTTCGAGTCGGGGAACGCCGCTTCGAGGGTCTGCATTACCGCGTTCAGGTCGTCCGCGGCGCCGGCGGCCGTGTCGCCGTCCCGCAGTCGGCCCTTCACGAACAGCCAGCGGAGTCCCCGGCTTTCCAGTCGGGTGGCTCCGGGCGCCGGCGATCCGTTGTGCATCACGGTCGGCTGGACGTCGTCGACCCAGGTCATCGGCATCCAGAACGCGGGCGTGAGGATGGGCGGCGTCAGCCCCCCGAAGTCCTCGGGCGCCACGCCGACGATGGCGTAGGATCGACCGCCGATGCGGAACGACCGGCCGATGACTTCCGGATCCTCGCCGTACAGGTCGGACCACAGGCCGGACGAGATCACCACCACCGGGGTGGAGCCGGGGCGGTCGTCATCCGGCCGCAACGTGCGCCCATGCGCCGCCGGAACACCGAGAAGCTGAAAGTAGTTGCCCGTGACCGCTTCGCCGGCCAGCGCCCGGGTCCGATCGCCGATCCTGACGGCTCCCACCGCGGGCACGTAGCCCACCAGACCGGCAAGTGTCCGGGCGCCGCGGCGCAGATCGAGGTAATCCGGATACGAGCTCCCGTACCAGGAGAAGCCGTCGACGTCGCTGGTGTAGACGTCGACGAGCTGCTCCGGTCGATCGACCGGCAGCCGGCGCAGGATCGTGGCGTCCAGCAACGCGAAGAGCGCCGTGTTGAGACCGATCCCGATCGCCAGGGAGACGGCCGCGACCGCCGACAGCGCCGGGTGCTTCCGAATCAGTCGCAGCGCATGGACGACGTCCTGCTGCAGGGCGTCGAGTTGCCGGATGCCCCAGCTCTGCCGGCAGTCGTCCTTGACGGCGTCCACCTGGCCGAACTCGAGCCGTGCCCGCCGCCGGGCTTCCCGGGCCGACAGCCCGCGCGCCTCGTGCTGCTCCGCGGCGCGTTCGAGATGGAAGCGCAACTCGTCGTCGAGGTCGTCTTCCGCGGCGTTGCGGCGGAAGAGGGTGCGTAGCCGGAACCGCAGGTCGTCCAGCATTGGCTTCTTGTCGGTGTGGCAGCGCCGTCTGCGGCAGAATCCCCTTCCTGCGACGCTATCCCGCGTCGAGCACGTGACCGACCGCCGTCGTGAGCGCACGCCACGCGTCGACGTCGGATTCAAGCTGCCGGCGTCCTTTCGGCGTCAACGTGTAGTACTTGGCCCGCCGGTTGTGCTCGGACGTTCCCCACGACGCGGCGATCCAACCGCGCCGCTCCAGGCGGTGCAACGCGGGATAGAGCGATCCCTGCCGAACCTCCAGAACGTCGCGCGACACCTGCCGGATCCGTTCGGAGATGCCCCAGCCGTGCTGCGGCTCCAGCGCCAGCGTCTTGAGGATCAGCAGCTCGAGCGTGCCCTGCGGCAGGTCGAGACGGTCGGCTGTCATGGCTCCTTTCTCCGCCGTCGGTTAGATGCCGAACATCAGCGCAAGCTGCGGGTCTTTCCCGAACGCATGCACCGACTGCACGACGCCGGTGCGCGTCAACGCCGTCGCGAACAGCGTCAGCGTGAACGCGATGATCACCAGCGAGATGTTCCACACCCGCAGCATGCTCCGACGCTCTTGCACCATCACCGCGTGCAGAAACGCCGTCGACGGCCCCCTCTGTGAAGGGCCGGGGACACTCAAAGGTCGCGCCGCAAGGCCCGCCGAACCGGCTCGGCGGGAGCGTCAGCGTCGGTCCGGACGGATCTCCACGCCATCAGTTGCTGGCGCTGCCGGTGCCCGAAACATACTCGCCCGCCACCGCCGGCCGCTCCTCGTACTTCGACGGGCACTTGGCCATGATGCCGTCGGCGTCGATGTACAGCGTGTCGCCGTCGAGACGGCCCGTCGCCACCACCTCGGCATGGTTGTCGAACGTGTCCGGCACAATGCCGCTGTAGACCGCGTTCAGCACGTGCGTGCGGCCCTCCACGCTGTCGGCGATCTCGAAGCGGTAGTCCAGCGTCTTCGGCCGGCGCATCACGTTGGCCGCATATCCGTGCACCTGCAGCGGCTTGCCGTCCCACGAGGCGGGATCGGCCATCACCTCTTCGACCTCCAGGTAGTACTGCGTGCCCTCCTGCATCGTCGTCCACAGCAGGCCGACGAACGCGGCGCACAGGATGCCGGTGGTCAACACGATCTTCACGGCTTTGTCAGGCATGGGTCGCACTCCCGGCTCGCGGTCACAGGTTCAGATCGCCAAGGGCCGCAAGGCTGTCACCTGGTACTCGATTCGCCCGGCGCAGCGTTGGTTGGTGTGAGCGCAGTTCGCACGGTGTCGGGGTACGTGAACCCGGCACCGGTGACGAGCAGGTCGGTGGCGAATGCCAAACCAGCCGCCCCGGCGAACGTGTATCCGTAAATCTGGCCTGATACCTGCGCCGCGGGCGAGAGACGGCTCAACACGGCGGGCACTACGAGGTTGGCGATCAACCAGCGGCTGAGTGACCGTCGGGGGCGGACGACTCGGGGCGCAAAGCCGTCTTTCCGAAGCCGGAGGGCCGCGGCTTTGTCGCCACGGCGCAGAAGGACGTCGGTCGGCGTGCTGCCGACCGTCTGCGCGCCGACGATGACTTCAGCCGCCGGCGGGTCGGACACGATGGTGACGGGTTGCGTGGACCGGTTGACGATCGTCGCGCAGCCCGTGGAGCACACGAGCGCCGCCACCAGCAGCCCGTAGTTCGACGACAACGTTCTCACTTGGCCTCTCTCCCTTGCACTTCGACAAGAGCGAGAGTAGCACGGTTCCTGTCGAAGTGCAAGGCAAGGGACGTCCTCCCAGCGGATGCCGCCCGTCGAGTAGCTCCCACTACCGTACCGGGTCCGAGTACCAGCCCTTCCAGACCGCCTTCCGGCGCCGGAACAGTGCGATGGAGAGGGGATTGGTCCAGACCAGGAGCTTCCACAGCGGCCACTTGTCGAAGCGCCGGCAGGAGGGGCGCACGCGCGGTTCTCGAAGAAGGCGGACCGTGCGGCCGCTTGCTCTGGCCAGTCCCTGCAGGCTCCAGTAGAAGTCGACGTCCTCGCCGATCCACGCCGTTTCGTCGTAGCCTCCGACCTGTTGGAAGGCGCTCTTGCGGCAGCATCGGCGGCGGCGCGGCCGTCGACTATCGGCCGCGCTGCCGGCTGGTCGGGTTCTACCTCCGCGCCTGGCGGTTGCTCGGCAAACTCGCGGGGATGGTGCAGGGCGCCGCGCAGTTCTGCTCCTGGAACACGTCACGCCTCGTCCGGGGTCGCGCTCAAGGCGGCCTGCATGGCCGCGGCCAGCCTTTCCCAGCCCGCCGCGTCTGCCTGGAACCGCCGCTGCCCGGCGCGGGTCAGGCGGTAGTACTTGGCGCGGCGCCGGTTCTCGCTCTCGCCCCATTCAGATTCGATCAGGCCCTGGTGCTCCAACCGGTTGAGCGCTGGATAGAGGGAGCCCTGCGGCACGTCGAGGGCCTCGCCCGAGATCTGCCGAATCCGGAGCAGCACGCCGTAGCCGTGCAGGCGCTCCAGCGAGATCGCCTTGAGGATCAGCAGGTCGAGCGTGCCGGGGAGCACGCCGGCGGACTTGGGATCCATTCCTGTCTCCTGGAATTTCCAGGAGACTAGCACGCGATTCCTAGTCGTGCAAGGGGAGCCGGCCTCTACGGCCTGCGCGCGTCGCGCCGCGCCAGCCGGAGCCGGTCGAGCCGCAGCAGAAGGCGCTCCTGTTCCGGGTCGCGCGGGCGCCTCCCGGGGGCTCGGCCCGGCGGTTCGGAGGCGAGGATCTTCGCCCAGCGTTCGCGCTTGCGGCGTTGAACGTCGCGCTGGAAGTCGTCGTAGTCGATCACCTTGGGCATGCTTCCCGCTCGATTTCGTCGACCTGCTGTGCCTCTTCCGGGTGGAGGAAGCGGTCCCTGGAAATGCTGGATGCGCTGAACGGAAATCTGCTCGATTGTCGCGGCAGACTGATCCGCGGGGCGGGCGGGGTCAGGAGTCTCGACTCGCGCGGGAGCTCGCCGGGTCTGGTGGCGTTGCCGTTTTCCACTCACGCTCCACCACCATCATCGCACCGGCGAGATCCTGCCCGGTGATTCGCCAGTCGCTGTAGATCGCCCGCGCATCAGCCAGATCGTCGCTGGGGCTGTCGTTGTAGGCGTCGAAAACCCCGAACAGATCGAACACGCGCGCGGCCCCGGACCAGACGGACGGCATCGCGAAAAGGTAGTCGGTTCGCATAAGGCAACCAGAGCGTATCAGTACGCTTCACTGTTTGTACTACAGAATCGCCCCATCGGTCAGTCCGCTTCCTTGACCGCCGCGATCAGGTCCAGCACCGCCTGCTTGCCGTCGCCGAAGAACATCAGCGTGTTGTCGGCGGCGAACAGCGGGTTGGGGATGCCGGCGAAGCCGGGGGAGAGGCTGCGCTTGATGACGACCACGGTGCGCGACTGGTCGACGTTGAGGATCGGCATCCCGGCGATGGGGCTCCCCGGGTCGGTGCGCGCGTCGGGGTTGACGATGTCGTTGGCGCCGATGACGAGGCTGACGTCGGTCTGCTCGAACGAGGGGTTGATGGCGTCCATCTCCTTGAGCTTGTCGTAGTCGACGTCCGCCTCGGCCAGCAGCACGTTCATGTGGCCCGGCATCCGGCCGGCCACCGGGTGGATGGCGTACTCCACCTCGACGCCGCGCGATTCGAGCAGGTTGGCGAGGTCGCGCACCTGGTGCTGCGCCTGCGACACCGCGAGGCCGTAGCCCGGCACGATGACCGCCCGCCGCGCGCCGTCGAAGAGCATGGCCACCTCTTCGGCGGACGTGCTCTTGACACGCCCGGCGTAGATGGCGTCGGCGTCCGACTTCGACGTGCTCCCCTCGGCGATGGCCCCGACCAGCACGTTGACCAGCGAGCGGTTCATCGCCTTGCACATGATCCGCGTCAGGATCAGCCCCGACGCGCCGACCAGCGACCCGGTGATGATGAGGATGTTGTTGCTCAGCACGAATCCCGTCGAGGCCGCGGCCAGCCCGGAGTAGGAGTTGAGCAGGGCGATGGCCACCGGCATGTCGGCGCCGCCGATCGGGATCGTCAGCAGGATGCCGAGGACCGATGCGATGGCGACCAGGCCGGCGTAGAAGGCGATGGTGCCCGGCTCGCTGACCACCATCACGCCGCAGCCGAGCGCCGCGAGGGCGAGAAGGCCGTTCAGCATCTGCTGGCCGGGGAAGAGCACCGGCTGGTCGGGCAGCAGCAGCCCGCGCAGCTTGTCGAACGCCACCAGGCTGCCCCAGAAGGTGACCGAGCCGATGAGTCCGGAGGCGACCGTCGCCACCGTGGTCTGGGCCGGCGGATCCGTCGCGCCGACCAGCACCGCGCCGGCCACCAGCGCCGAGGCGCCGCCGCCGAAGGCGTTGAGCAGCGCCACCATCTCGGGCATCGCGGTCATCTCGATGCGCAGGGCCAGCGTCGCCCCGATCGCCGCGCCGAGCACGACCCCGCCGAGAAGCAGGCCGAACGCCTGGCTGCCGGTACCGAGGATCTGCTGGTCGAGAAGCGTCGCCACCACCGCCAGCAGCATGCCGGTGGCGCCCAGCAGGTTGCCGCGCACCGCGGTGCGCGGGTGGGTCAGGCCGCGGATGCCGAGGATGAACAGTACCGAGGCCCCGAGGTAGATGAGATTGATGACGCTGTCCACAGTCGATTCCGTTCAAACGCGAGCGTTGGTCAGGAGTCTGCGCCGCGGGAGTTGCGCGCCGGCGAAGCTCCCAACGCGACCCCAGGGTCGCGCCTAGTCCTTCTTCCGGAACATGCCGAGCATGCGATGGGTGACCAGGAAGCCGCCGACCACGTTGACGGTCGCAATCACCAGGGCCAGAAAGCCGAGGATCGTCGTCGTCTGGTTCGACGAGGCGACCGAGAGCATCGCGCCGATGATGGTGATGCCCGAGATGGCGTTGCTGCCCGACATCAGCGGCGTGTGGAGCAGCGGCGGCACCTTGGTGATGATCTCGAAGCCGACGAAGACCGCCAGCATGAAGATGGTCAGCAGCGGGATGAGCGCGTCCATCGGAACCTTGTTGCCTCCTGCGTGTCACAAGACGTCGCGGGCCGCGCGCTCAGGTCTTTCGAGCGCCTGCACCGCGTGACCCGCGTCATGCCCTCACGTCGCGTTCTCGTGTCGTGCCTCACGTCGTCGGGGCCGCGCCGCCGAGCAGCTCCCGCACCCGCGGATGCACCACCCGGCCCTCGTGCGAAACCAGGGTGCCGGCCGTGATCTCGTCGTCGAGGTCCAGGGCCAGCGCTCCGTCCTCGACCAGGTGCAGCAACAGCGTCGAGATGTTCTTCGCGTACATCTGCGAGGCGTGATACGGCACCGTCGACACGAGGTTCGTCGGGCCGAGGATGGTGACCCCGTTGGACGAGACCACGGTCTGATCGCCCTTCGTGAGCTCGCAGTTGCCGCCCCGCTCGGCCGCCAGGTCGACCACCACGGACCCCGGCGCCATGCCCGCCACCATCTCCGCCGTCACCAGGATCGGCGCGGTCTTGCCGGGGACGAGCGCGGTCGTGATGACGACGTCGCTGTTGGCGACCACGCGGGTCATCGTCTCGCGCTGCCGCCGGTAGAACGACTCGTCCTGCGCTTTCGCGTAGCCGCCGGCGTCCTCGGACTCGCCGGTCTCGAGCGGCAGCTCGACGAAGTTGGCCCCCAGGCTCTCGACCTGCTCCTTGACCGCCGGACGCACGTCGTAGGCCTCCACCCGCGCGCCGAGGCGGCGGGACGAGGCGATCGCCTGCAGGCCGGCCACGCCCGCGCCGATCACGAAGACCCGCGCCGGGGTGATGGTTCCTGCCGCCGTCATCATCATCGGGAACATACGCGGCAGCGCGTCGGCCGCGAGCAGCACGGCCTTGTAACCCGCGATGGTCGCCATCGACGACAGCGCGTCCATGCTCTGGGCGCGCGTGATGCGCGGGATGAGCTCCATCGAGAACGCGCTGGCGCCGCGCTCGGCCACAGCACGGGCCGCGGCCGGCTCGCCGAGCGGCTCGGAGAACCCGATGATGGCCTGTCCCGACCGCAGAAGCTCCGCGTCGGCACGACCCGCCTCTCCCGCCGCGCCGGGGCTCCGGACCTGGAGGACGACGTCCGCCTCGGCGAAGAGCTGCGCGTGCGACTCGGCGATTCGCCCGCCCTTTTCCACGTAGGCAGCGTCGGGAAACCCGGCCGGAGCGCCCGCCGATTCCTCGACCAGGACGTCGAGCGACGCCTTGGTCAAGGCCGGCAGCGCTCCGGGCACCAGCGCCACGCGCCGCTCGCCCGGAAACGTCTCCTTCGGGACGCCGACGATCATGGCAGCCGGTAGGCGACCAGCCGGCCGCCGTAGCCGCCGCCGCTCGTCGCCACGACGATGTACTGCTTGTCGTCGATCGAGTAGGTCATCGGCGACCCGGTCTGCTGGGTCGGCATCTGCACCGCGCCGAGCTCCTCGCCGGTCATCTTGTCGTAGGCGCGGAGCATGGCGCCGGTCACGCCGTCCTCGTTCGTGAAGTTGCCGCCGTCGCCGGCAATCACCAGCGTCTTCGTGACGAGCGTGCCGACCCGCCCCGGCCGGCCGGTGCGCGGGATGTCCACGCCCTGCAGCAGCCGGTGGTTGCGGATGTTGTCGGCGGTCTCCCCGTGCGCCACCTGCCAGAGGATCTCGCCCTGGTTCAGGTCGATGGCGGTGATGCGGCCCCACGGCGGCCGGATGATCGGGATGCCCTCGACGTTGAGCGCGTCCTGCCGGGCGCTGACCCCCTCGGGGCGGCCGCGGATGAAGTTCATGTCCGACCGCTCGGGGTCGTTCACCAGCCCGAGATTCGTCACCTCGGTCTTCGAGTACTGGTAGAAGATGCCGGTCTCCGGGTCGAACGATCCGCCCGGCCAGTTGACGCCGCCGGTCGACGCCGGCACCTGCAGCGTGCCGTAGGTCCCGTCCGCGGTCCCGACCGAGGGCGGCGTGTAGATGGAGCGCCCGTAGCGGAAGCGGCCGAGCACCTCCAGCGCGCGCGCCTTGAGCTCCGGCGTGAAGTCGATCAGGTCGTCGGGTCCGATGCCCTGTTGATCGAAGGCCGGCGGCTTCGTCGGATGCGGCTGGGTCGGCGCCAGGATCTCGCCGGGGATGTCGGATGCCGCCACCGGCTGCTCGACGATGGGCCAGACCGGCTCGCCGGTCTCGCGGTCGAAGACGAAGAGCCAAGACTGCTTGGTCGGCAGCGTCACGGCCTTGATGTCGCGGCCGTCGACCGTGATGTCCGTCAGCACCGGTCCGGCCGGCAGGTCCCAGTCCCAGACGTCGTGGTGGGTGATCTGGAAGTGCCAGCGCCGCTCGCCCGTCTCGAGGTCGAGCGCGACCAGGCTGTCCGAGAAGAGGTTGTCGCCGAGCCGGTGCCCGCCGTAGTAGTCGTTGGTCGGCATCTCGACCGGCAGGTAGACCATGTTCAGCTCGGGGTCGATCGTCATCTGGGCCCACACGCCGGCGTTGCCGGTGTAGCGCCACGAATCGCCTTCCCACGTGTCGTTGCCGAACTCGTCGCCGAGCGGAATGGTGTGGAAGATCCACTTGCGGTCGCCGGTGTCGACGTCGTAGCCGCGGATGAACCCCTTGACGTTGTTCATCGACCGGGGCGCGCCGCCCGGCAGGTGCGCCGCCCCGATGACGATGGTGCCGTTGACCGCGACCGGCGCCGAGTGCAGGCCGATCTCGCCGGTGACCAGGTCGATGTCCTGGTCGAGGTTCTGCTTCAGGTCGACGATGCCGTCGTTGCCGAAGTCGGTCAGCCGCCGGCCGGTGACGGCGTTGAGGCCGATCAGGTGGTAGCCGGGCGTGACGTAGAAGATCTTCCCGTCGCCGCCGTCGTCGAGCCAGGTCAGCCCGCGCCCCGACAGCCGCCGCGGCGCCGCCGCGCCCCGCTCGCCCTCGTCGTAGCGGTGGAACCAGAGGATCTCCCCGGTCGCCGCATCGAGCGCGACCGCCGCGCGCCGGCTGCCGGCCGTCGTGTACACGATGCCGTTGACCATCAGCGGCGTCGACTGCAGGCGGAACTCCGGATTCGGCCCGAAGTTGTCGGTGTTCAACGTCCAGGCGACCTCCAGGTCGTTGAAGTTGTCGCCGTCGATCTCGTCGAGGGGCGAGTACCGCGTATGGGCGAGGTCGCCGCCGTAGCTCGGCCACTCCCCGTTCCGGGTGCCTTCCTCTTGCGCGGTGAGGCCGGCGGGCGCCGCCGCGAGGCAGGCGACCAGCGCCGCGGTCCAGCCGTATCGGAAGCGGACGTATCGCATTCGGGATCCTCCGTGTTGCCGCAACACGCAAGCATACCGCGCCCCCGCCGGTGGCGGCCAGACGGGTGGTGTCTCGGTGTGATCCGGTCCGAGTCTCCACCCGGCAGGGGCCGGACCCGCGCATGGACGAAACCTGGGTGAGCTTCCCAATAGACGCTGCCGCCGGATGCGCCCCGTTTCGGAGTAGCATGAGAGCCCGCGCGCGGCCGGCCGGGAGTCTGCGGTGAAGTCGATGCTCGCCGCGGACGACGGTCAACCGGGTGCGCAGCAGCCAACCACCCCGGGAGGACAGCATGCAGAGATCGAAGCTCGTGCGAACCGTGACCGTGGCGTTCGTGCTGGCGGCGTTGGCTACCGTGGCGGCGGCCCAGGAACGGACGCTGCGCACGGTGGAGTTCTTCAGCCCGGCCGTCGACCGGACCATGAAATACAACATCCTGCTCCCGGACGACTACGACGCGTCGACCGAGCGCTACCCGGTGCTGTATCTGCTGCACGGGTTGACGCAGAACTACACCGTGTGGGGGCTGGCGAACGGTGCGCCGTTCTATGCCGGCCTCTACGACGACCTCATCGTCGTCATGCCCGACGTCGGGAACTCCTGGTACGTCAACTGGGCGGAGAGCGGGGACGGACAGTCCAACGACTGGGAGGACCACGTCATCCAGGACGTCGTCAGCCACGTCGACTGGAACTTCCGGACCATCGCGCGCCGCGAGGGCCGCGCCATGACGGGTCTCTCGATGGGCGGCTTCGGCGCCGTCACGATGGGGCTCCGCAACCCGGAGATGTTCATCTCCATCGGCAGCACCAGCGGGGCGCTGGAGTACGGCCGGCAGGCCGCCGCCCGCATGCGGGGCGAGATGCCGCCGCGTCCGCCGCGCCAGCGTACGCCCGAGCAGGAGGCCCGCCGCCGGCAGCCGAACCCGCTGATTGGCGTCGAGGGCTTCAGCAGCCAGGTGGAGCGCACGCCGCGCGGCACGATGTTCGAGACGCCGGAGCAGGCCGACGCCTACGATCCGTTCAAGCTGATCAAGCAGGTGGCGCGCGAGGACCTGCCCCACATCTACCTGGACTGCGGCACCGAGGACCGGCTGATCGCCGGCGCCCGGGAGCTGGCCGTCTACATGATGGGGGAGAACATCCCCTTCGACTACATGCAGATGCCCGGCGCCCACAACGCGGCCTACTGGATCGAGGCCATCGGCCACATCATGGGGGTGCAGTACGAGGTGATGCAGCGGGCGCTCGGCCAGCGGCCCTTCGGCCAGCGGCGTACGACGAACTGAGCGCGGCTTCGAACGCGCCGCCCGATGGACACCGCTGACTGCAGCAGATCCGTCGGTCGGCGCGGCCGACGTTCCCGGGCCCTCCGGAACGTGATAACTTTGACTTATTGCACATGCCCGGCACCGACGCCCGTTGGATCATCGGCACCCTGATCGCCGTCGCGGTCATCATCGTCGGCGGCTTCACGATGATGAACGCGCGGATCAGCGACCTTGCCGCCGCCGTGGCCGAGTTGCGCGAAGACATGCGCGAAGACCACCGTCGTTTCGATGACCGTCTGCGCGCCGTCGAAATCGGGTTCGGAAAGGTCGAGCAGCGCCTCGAGACGCTGGAGCGCGCCGTCATCCCGTCTGCCGCGCCGGTCGACTGAACCGTCCGAGAGTCTCCCGACTCGACCTCCCCCGTCCAGGAATTCAGGAGTTCCGATGCGCAGATATTTTGCTCTCGGGCCCGCGCTCTGGGCGCTATGGGCTCAGACGGCGGGCGTACCGCCGGCCGCCGCCCAGGCCCCCGACGGCGAGGCGCTGTTCGAGCAGCACTGCACCGCTTGCCACCTCGCCGACGCCGTCCCCCGCGTCCTGGCCATCGACAACATGCGGGCCCTGCCGCCCGCGGCCATCGTCGGCGCGCTGACCGACGGGGCGATGCAGCAGCAGGGAGCCGAGCTGAATCCGGCGGAACGGCGTGCGATTGCGGAGTTCATCACCGGACGGCAGGTCGCCGACGAAAGGGACGGTGCGGCCGGTGCGTGCGCGGCGTCGTCGCCGGGAGAATGGCGGGGCCTGGACGGCGGCTCCCTGTGGAACGGCTGGGGCGTCGACGTCACGAACAGCCGTTTCCAGCCGGCCGGGCACGCCGGGCTCGCGGCGGCGGACGTTCCCCGCCTGCGGCTGCAGTGGGCGTTCGGGTACCCCAACTCGGCCACGGCGCAGTCGCAGCCGACCGTGGTGGGCGGCCGCCTGTTCGTCGCCAGCGAGCGCGGCGTCGTGTACGCGCTCGACGCCAAGACCGGCTGCACGCACTGGACCTTCGCGGCGCAGAGCGGCGTGCGCAGCGCCATGACCGTGACCCGCCTCCCGGACCGCCGGCATGCGCTCTTCTTCGGCGACTTCAACGCCAACGTCTACGCGCTCGACGCGGCGACCGGGGCCGAGATCTGGCGCCGCGACGTCGAGACGCACGAAGGGGCCCGCATCACCGGGGCCCCGGTCTACCACGATGGCCGGCTGTACGTGCCGGTCTCGTCGCTGGAGGAATTGCTGGCCGCCAACCCCGAGTACGCCTGCTGCACGTTCCGTGGGAGCATCGCCGCGCTGGATGCGGCCACCGGCGAGGTGATCTGGCAGAGCTTCACCATCCCGGAGACGCCGCGGCCGCGCGGGCGGAATCCGGAAGGCTTCTTCCTGATGGGGCCGTCCGGCGCGGCGGTCTGGTCGGCGCCGACCGTCGATGCGAAGCGCGGGCTCGTCTACGCCGCAACCGGGAACGCCTACACGGCGCCGGCCGCCGACACCAGCGACGCGATCATCGCGTTCGACGTCGACACCGGTGCAGTCCGCTGGACGAACCAGTTGACGCCGGACGACGCGTTCATCCTCAACTGCGGCGGCGGCAACCCGAACTGTCCGGACGACAACGGTCCCGACTTCGACTTCGGCGCGTCGCCGGTGCTGGTGACCTCGAGCGACGGCCGCGACCTGCTGGTCATCGGCCAGAAGGCCGGGGTGGGCTATGCCCTCGACCCGGATCGGGACGGGGCCATCGTCTGGCGCTACCAGGTGGGCGAGGGCAGCGAGCTCGGCGGCATCGAATGGGGCTTCGCAGTGGACGGCGAGAAGGCGTACTTCGCCAACTCCGACTACCTGACCCCCGAGCCCGGGGGACTCGCGGCGGTACGCCTGCGCACCGGCGAGCTGGTCTGGTACGCCGAGCCGCACGAGCCGGTCTGCGACATGTGCAGCCCGGCGCTGCTCGCCGCCGTCACCGCCATTCCGGGCGTCGTCTTCTCGGGCGCCTACGACGGGCTGTTCCGCGCCTACGACGCGGACGACGGGTCCGTGCTCTGGGAGTTCGACACCAACGGCGACCACGACGCGGTGAACGGCGTGCCGGCCAGGGGCGGGTCGATCAACGGCCCGGGCCCGGTCGTCGTCGACGGGATGGTCTACGTCAACTCCGGCTACGCGGCGTTCGGGGGCCGGCCGGGCAACGTCCTGTTGGCGTTCGGCGTCAATTGACGCTGCTTCGTCCTGGCGCTGACGGTGTTGATGAGTTGATGCCCGCTCCTGGCCGCCCTGACGTCTCGTGAGTGGAATCCAGGACCGGCGTCCATAGCCGGCACGATGCGCCTTTACAGTGAGCTCGCGGAGTGGTGGCCGCTGCTCGACGACCCGGCCGACTACGCGGAGGAGGCCGGCGTCTACGGCGACCTGCTGGTGGAGGCGTGCGACGCGCCGATCGAGTCCCTCCTGGAGCTGGGCAGCGGCGGCGGCAACACCGCGTCGCACCTGAAGCAGCGCTTCCGCCGCCTGGTGCTCACCGACCTCTCCGAGGACATGCTCGCGGTCA
Organism: Vicinamibacterales bacterium; assembly: GCA_965204175.1. Taxonomy (GTDB): domain Bacteria; phylum Acidobacteriota; class Vicinamibacteria; order Vicinamibacterales; family UBA8438; genus WTFV01. The sequence goes on along the minus strand of OZ241978.1, from coordinate 5,193,634 downwards.
GCCGCGCCCTGAACCCGGAGTGCGAGCACCGGGTCGGCGACATGCGCACGCTCCGGCTGGGACGGACATTCGACGCGGTCTTCGTCCACGATGCCGTCTGCTACATGACGGCGGAGGCGGACCTGCGCCGCGCCATCGAGACCGCGTGGGTGCACTGCCGGCCCGGCGGCGCGGTGCTGTTCGCGCCGGATTACGTGCGGGAGAACTTCCGGGCGGGTGAGAGCACGGGTGGCTGCGACGAGCAGCCGTCCTCGGGAGTTGCCGGCGAGTGCCCGCGGGGGCTGCGCTACCTGGAGTGGGTCTGGGACCCCGACCCGCGGGACACGGAGTATCTCGTGGACTTCGCGTTCCTGCTGCGCGAGCGCGACGGCTCTGTCCGCGCCGTGCAGGACCGGCACGTCGAGGGGCTGTTCGCGCGCGACCGCTGGCTCGAACTGCTGGCGAGCGTCGGGTTCGAAGCTCGTAGCGTGCCGCTCGTTCTCTCCGACGTGGAGCCGGGACGGCACGAGATGTTCGTGGCGCGCCGGCCGCGCTGACAGCGACACCGTACGGCCCGCCGCGACGACCGTGGCGGCGACAGTCTTTGTCATCCATCCGGTTTCCGGAGGAGGGAGTGACGGCATGACACCGCACGAAAGAGCAAGCGTGAGTGATACCGATCGGCTTCGGCGCCAGATTGCTCTTCTCTGGGCCGCGGTTGCGGTCCTGGCACTCGCGCTGTCAGGCGCCGTGATCCGGACCGCGCCGACGACGCCGGTCGCGCCGGACGTGCTTGCGGTAGAACGACTGGAGATCGTCGAACCTGACGGCTCGCCGGCGATGGTCCTGGCCAATTCTCAGCGGCCCGCGGTCGCGACCGTCGACGGGCACGTGCTGATGGAGGGACAGGAAGAGGAGCGCAGGGGTGTCCCTTCCATCATCTTCTTCGACGGCAAGGGCGACGAGGTCGGCGGCATGCTGTTCGGAGTCAGGGAGACGCCCGGAGGAGGGTATCTTGCGGTCCGGCACCTGTCCCTGGATGCGAACGATCAGGATCAGACCGTAGTCCTTGCGCACTATCAGGATCCGGAGGGATCGACTTCGGGCCTCACGATCTCCGACCGGCCGGCCCGTTCACTGCTCGACTCCCTTGCACAACTGGGCCTTTCCGCAGGCGCTTCGAGAGAGCAACTGCACGCCGCGATCGAGCAGCTTCCCGAGGATGGCAGGGAGGCTCGGCTGCGGGAGCTGTTCGGAACCAACCGCGCCTTTCTCGGTTCAACTCGCGGCGGCGAGGCCGGTCTCACGCTCCGGGATGGTGAGGGGCGTCGCCGCATCGTCATCGAAGCGCCGAGCGACGGAGAACCGTCCATCCGCATTCTGGATACGGAGGGAGCGGTCGTCCTCCGATTGCCTGAGTCCTGACCGAATCGCCCTGTTCGGGATCGTGGACGGCGTTGTCACGAGAACGGATCCACTATCTCGACGCCGCTCGCCTCGAAGTCCCGCCGATTGCGGGTCGCCAGCACGTATCCGTTCGCAAGAGCAGTCGCCGCGATGAGAAGCGCACCTCGCCGAGAATGATCGGATCGACCGCCAGACGGCGCTCGTTGTCGCGCAACCAGTCGACTACGCGCGGATTGGGCGTTCGCTTCGTTGGCTCGGACAGGACGTTGGCGTCGACCAGGTACGTCACGACTGCGGCTCGATGGACAGTGTCGACTCCGACGGGAGCGGCTCGAACCAGTCTTTCTCCGGGCAGGCGAGAAGCGCATCCACCAGCCCCTGGTTCCTCGGCGGCTCGGTCAGCACGAGACGGTACTCACCATGCTCGACCCGCTCGATCTCGAATGTCTGGCCCGGTTGGATGCCATCCTGCCGGCGCAGCTCGGCGGGCAACACGATCTGGCCCTTCGAGGAGATCGTACTCGTCATGAGAGTAAGACAGCATGTTACTGTTCCCTGGGATCCGGCAGCTCTCGCATCGCGTCCGCTTGGGCGGCGATAAGTCCCTCGAATTCGTCCGGGCCAATCGGCTGCGCCTCGTAGCCGGCGCGGTCCCTGGCGGCCGACTGGCGCGACCGCGTCTTGTGGGCACGCTCTACTGCGCGATCCGAGTTCATATCGCCAACCCATTGTAGGCGAGCGCACTGGGACGAAACACTCGCACGAGTCCGCGTCGCCGGAGCCGAGGGCGGTCCGCAGACGCCGGCAGCGGCGGGTCCGGTCGCCGGCGACCCCCACGACCGGACGTGTACAATGAATCGACTACCACGCAACATGGACAGCCATTGACCACACCGACCCCGACGGCACTGCAGCCCACCCTCGACGAACCGCAGGATTCCCTTCCGGAAGTCTCGATAGATCAGCTTCCAGACCGGCTCAAGGAGGCGGTCGGCCGTCCCGGCTGGACCTCGCTGATGCCGGTCCAGAGCCAGGCGATCCCGTACCTGCTGGCGGGCCGCGACCTCGTCATCCAGGCGCGCACCGGGAGCGGCAAGACCGCCGCGTTCCTGCTGCCGATGCTGGAGCGGCTCGACGCCACCGCCGATCGCACCCAGGCGCTGGTGCTGGTGCCGACCCGCGAGCTGGCCCGGCAGGTGCAGCACGACGCGGAGCTGCTGTGGGGCGGCAGCGGCTTCCGGACGGTCGCGGTCTACGGCGGCGTCGGCTACGGACCGCAGATCGAGGCGCTGAAGGCGGGCGCGCACCTCGTGGTCGCCACCCCGGGCCGCGCCCTCGACCACCTGCTGCGCCGCACCTTCACGCTGGACGATCTCTCGATGCTCGTCTTCGACGAGGCCGACCGGATGCTGTCGATGGGCTTCTACCCCGACATGAAGCAGGTGCAGGCGTACCTGCCGGATCGGCCCATCCACACGACGATGTTCTCGGCGACGTTCCCCGCGTCGGTCATGCGGACGGCGCGCGAGTTCATCGCCGAGCCCGAGTTCCTGACCCTCAGCCGCGACCACGTCCACGTCACCGACACCGAGCACATCGCCTACACCGTGCCGCCGATGGAGAAGGACCGCGCCCTGGTCCGCATCATCGAGGTCGAGAACCCGTCATCGGCGTTCATCTTCTGCAACACGAAGTCGAACGTGCACTACGTCACGGTGGTGCTGCAGCGCTTCGGCTACGACGCCGACGAGCTGAGCGCCGACCGGTCGCAGGCCGACCGCGAGCGGATCCTGAAGCGCGTGCGGGCGGGGTCGCTGCGGTTCCTGGTCGCGACCGACGTCGCGAGCCGCGGGCTGGACATCCCGGAGCTGTCGCACGTCATCCAGTACGAGCCGCCGGAGGACGCCGAGGACTACATTCACCGGGCGGGACGGACCGGCCGGGCCGGGGCGGAGGGAATAGCCCTGTCGCTGGTGAGCGAGGCCGAAACGCTGGCGCTGGATCAGATCGCCAAGCGCTACGGGGTGGAGTTCCAGCAGCGGCCGGTGCCGACCGACGAGGACGTGGCCGGGGTCGTGGCCGAGCGGCTGACGACGCTGCTCGAGGCCCGGTTGCGGGATCGGGACGCCTTGAAGACGGAGCGGAGCCAGCGCTTCATTCCCCTCGCGCGGGAGCTCGCGGAGAACGAGGACGAGTCGAAGATCATCGCGATGCTGCTCGACGACTACTACCAGCAGACGCTGCACGCCCCCCCCGGCGAGCCCGCGCCGGCCGCTGCGTCTTCGGGACCGGCCTCGAAAGGCGGCGGCTCATCCGGCGCGGCGGGTCGTCCCAAGCGGCGGCCGCGGCGCCGGTCGCGGCGCGGACCCCGCTCGAACCGCTGAGGATCCCGACGGAAATTACCTTGCCTTGTGCCGCGCGCGCCGATCGGCGAAAGCGGGGCTGCGCGTTGCCGAAGTCGGCAAGTCCATTTCGATCACTTTCCCCCCTGAGGGGTTGGGGGTTGGGGCGCGGGTGATCCGGACGACGCTCGACCGCCGAGCGGCGGTGATGCCACTACGCCGGCGAGGCTTCACCCCGGCTTCACCCCCCGCCCGGCGGGCACACGATAGAATGCTTTGGTCGGCCATGCGGCCGCTCGCCGCCGCCCACCCCGTTCACGGACGTTCGAAGGAGAAGATGGATGACCACCGCGGTTGCTGAAGCCGTTCACCCGTTCGACCAGGCCGTCGCCGCCGGCCGCCCCGCGTTCAAGGTGGCCGATCTCGGGCTCGCCGAGCACGGCCGGAACGAGATTCGCCTCGCCGAGCAGGAGATGCCGGGCCTGATGGCCATCCGGCGCGAGCACGCCGGCCGGCAGCCGCTCGCCGGCGCCAAGGTCATGGGCAGCCTGCACATGACCGTCCAGACCGCCGTGCTCATCGAGACGCTGACCGCGCTCGGCGCCGACGTGCGCTGGGTCTCTTGCAACATTTTCTCGACCCAGGACCACGCCGCGGCCGCCGTCGCCGTCGGCGGACCCGGCAGCGGCGGCACCGCCGCCGAGCCGCGCGGCGTGCCGGTGTTCGCCTGGAAGGGCGAGACCCTGCCCGAGTACTGGTGGTGCACGAACGAGGCGCTGCTCTGGCCGGACGGCAGCGGTCCCGATCTCATCGTCGACGACGGCGGCGACGCGACGCTGCTGGTCCACAAGGGCTACGAGTTCGAGCAGGCGGGGGCGATTCCCGCGTTCGATCCCGAGACCGAGCCCGAGGAATGGGGTGTCATCCTCGACCTGTTGCGCGAGATCCGCGCGCGCGACGCGTCGCAGTGGACCCGCATCGGCCCGGCCATCCGCGGCGTCAGCGAGGAGACGACCACCGGCGTGCACCGGCTCTACGAGATGATGCGCGACGGCACGCTGCTGTTTCCCGCCATCAACGTCAACGACTCGGTCACCAAGAGCAAGTTCGACAACATCTACGGCTGCCGCCACTCGCTCCCGGACGGGCTGGCCCGCGCGACCGACGTCATGCTCGGCGGCAAGGTGGCCGTGGTCTGCGGCTTCGGGGAGGTGGGCAAGGGCTGCGCGCAGTCGCTGCGCGGCCAGGGCTGCCGGGTCGTCGTCACCGAGATCGATCCCATCTGCGCGCTGCAGGCGGCGATGGAGGGCTACCAGGTCGCCACCCTCGACGAGATGCTGGAGACCGCCGACATCTTCATCACCGCCACCGGCAACCGCGACATCATCAGCGCCGACCAGATGGGGCGGATGAAGGACAAGGCGATCGTCGGCAACATCGGCCACTTCGACAACGAGATCGACATGGCCGGGCTCAAGCGCCTCCCCGGCATCGAGCACATCCCGATCAAGCCGCAGTACGACGAGTGGCGCTTCCCGGACGGCCACAGCGTCCTGGTGCTGGCAGAGGGCCGGCTGCTCAACCTCGGCTGCGCCACCGGCCACCCCAGCTTCGTGATGTCGGCCTCGTTCACCAACCAGGTGCTCGCGCAGCTCGCCCTGCACCGCAACCGGGGCGAGTACGAGAAGCAGGTCTGCATGCTGCCGAAGCAGCTCGACGAGAAGGTCGCCCGGCTGCACCTCGACGCCCTCGGCGTCAAGCTGACCGAGCTCAGCCGGGAGCAGGCGGACTACATCGGCGTGCCGGTGGAGGGGCCGTACAAGCCGGACCACTACCGGTACTGAGGGGTTGCGATCCAGACCGCCAGCAGTCAAGCTGGCCAGACGGTCATGCGCGAGATGATGACGGCCGCCCTGCATCGAATCGACCGTGATCCGCAGGGTGTGCCGATCAAGCTCTATCCGTTCACGCGGAGCACCATCGACGACGCCCCGGCGCTGATCGTGATCGACCCGACCCTCGCCGCCGGCCGACCGGTGCTGAAAGGCACCGGCCTGGCCACCGGAATCCTCGCTGAACGGTACAAGGCCGGCGAATCCGTTGCTCAACTGGCGCGAGACTATGAGCGCAGCAAGGCGGAGATCGAAGAAGCGATCAGATGTGAGCTCCGGACGGCAGTCTGAAGAGCCCACCCTGTTTCTGGACCGCAATCCGGGAAAGCACGTGATCGCGGAAAGGCGTCGAGCCGCCGGGATGAAGGTGGTGATCCACGACGATCATCTTCCGCTGAACGCGCCGGACGAGCAGTGGATCGCACTTGTGGGGCGGAAGAAGTAGGGCCGGGACAGGTTGCGGCTCCCCGTGGTCAGCGTTCACGGAGCGATTCCAGCGTCCAGCGGGCGAACGTCAGCCAGTCGGACCGCGTGATGCGCTCGGGTTCATGGTGCTCGCCGATGGCGAACGCCATGTCGCGGGCCCACGTTCCGGGGCGGAGGAGGTTCAGGAACTCGATGGAGATCAGGTCGTAGAACGGCGCGAGCGTCGGCACGGCTTGGCCCGGACCATAAAGCAACGCGAGGTTCTTGCCGTGATCGTCCCAGTTGCCGATCAGGCAGTTGAGTATCTGCCAGTCGCGTAGCTGGGCGAGCGCCTCGGCCGGACGGGCTGTGTGGGCGGGTAGTAACCTCTTCATCGCCGAGACAGAGGCAGATGGATGGAGGCCGGAAACCCGCCGCCGTCCAGCCAGGCGCCGTCGTAGGCGAAGCGCAGGACGCGGTTTTCGTCTTCCCGAAGTGCGCCGACCCGTCGGTCTCCGTGCCAGACGGTGCCGCGCCGCCCGTTCACGACCGGTCCCCGGCATCGGGAGCCGAGGTCGAGCGGTCCTGTCGCGCCAGCAGCCGTTCGGCGTCGCCCCGCGGCAGGATCAGCATCTCCAGCCCCAGCGCCTGTAACGCCTGCATGACGCGCCCCAGGGAGGCGTTGGGCTTGCCGCGTTCGAACTCCGACGACTCTCACGGTCGGTCCGCATCGCGGGCATGCAGGATGCTCGTGGTCGAGACGCGGCTTCCCGCCGTCACCTTGCGGTCACGCACTCCCTGAAGCCATTCGTCCACCGCGGGCCGCGAGGCGATTCGCTCCAGTTCGCGACGCAGAAACCCCTGCATGGACTGACGCTGTCGCGCGGCACGTATCGCGAGCGCGTCGCGGACCTCTTCCGGCACGTCGCGGATAGTGATCTGCACAGACATGACAGCATTATGCCATCGTTGAGGGCGTTTCGCTGTCGAATACCGCGCCGGTTCAGTCCCGCCGCCGCGGGGACGTGTACGCCCGCAACAGCTTCTCCTGCGCGTTGATCCGCCGGGCGTGCGGTTTCCGGGGAACCGGCCGGTACGAGCCGTCGGTCTGCAGCTCCATGGCCCGGTCGGTGTCGGCGAGCAGCGTCTGCAGGACCACGTCGTGCAGGTGGGCGCGCAGCTCGGGGTCGCGGACGTGGCACAGCGCCTCGACGCGGCGGTCGAGGTTGCGCTCCATCAGGTCGGCGCTGCCGATGAGCAGCTCGGGCCGGCCGTCGTTGGCGAAGTAGTAGAGCCGCGAGTGCTCCAGGAAGCGGCCCACGACGGAGCGGACGCGGATGGCGTCGCTGATGCCGGGGATGCCGGGCCGCAGGCAGCAGACGCCGCGCACGATCATCTCGATCGGCACGCCGGCCTGCGACGCCCGGTAGAGCACGCGAATCATCTCCGGGTCGGCCACCGAGTTGTTCTTGACGATGATGCCGGCCCGGCGTCCCGCGCGCGCGTGCTCGGCCTCCCGCTCGACCAGCCGCGTGAAGGCGGGCCGCAGGTGGTGCGGAGCGACGAGCAGCTCCTCGTAGTCCTCCTTGCCGGAGTACCCGGTCAGGTAGTTGAAGACCTCGGTCACCTCGTCGAGCACCGCGGGCCGCGCCGTGAACAGGCCGAAATCGGTGTAGACCTGCGACGTGACGCGGTTGTAGTTGCCCGTGCCCACGTGCACGTAGCGGACGATGCCGTCGTGCTCCTGGCGCACCACCAGGCACAGCTTGCAGTGCGTCTTCAGGTTGAGCAGCCCGTAGACGACGTGGATGCCGGCCGCTTCCAGGCGGTGCGCCCACTCGATGTTGTTGCGCTCGTCGAAGCGCGCCTTCAGCTCCACCAGCACCGCCACCTGCTTGCCGGCGTCGGCGGCCTGGATCAGCAGGTCGAGGAGCGGCGAGTTCGGACCGATGCGGTAGAGGGTGATCTTGATGGCCACGACGTCGGCGTCGTCGACGGCCGCGCGCAGGAACGATTCGACGGCCGAGAACGACTCGAACGGGTGGTGGACCAACCGGTCGCGTTCCTGGACGGCGTTGAAGATCGCCTCGCCTCCCGCGTCCGGCCACAAGGCGCGCGGCGAGAACGGCTTGTCCTTGAGCTGCGGGTGGTGCAGCTTCGTCAGCGCGCTCCAGTCGCCGTAGCCCATGCGTCCGGCGGTGCGGGCGACGACGTCCTCCTCGATCTCGAAGTTCTCGACCAGGATGTTGAGGACGCGCGAGGGCATCGAGGCTTCGACCAGGAGCTGCGACAGGTCGCCGTAGCGCAGCTCCTTCAGCGTGCGGTCGACCGACTCGAGCAAGTCGTCCGCCTCGTCTTCCTGGATCACCATGTCGGTGTCGCGGATGATGCGGAAGAGGTACGTCTCGCGCACCGCCACGCCGGGAAACAGGCTCGCCACGTTCAGCTTGACCACGTCCTCGAGCAGCGCGAACGAATCGCCGGCCTCGCCGACGAGGGACGCCGGGACCGCGATGAAGCGCGCCAGCACGTCCGGCAGCTTGACGCGGGCGAACCGGATGCGGCCGTCCTGCTCGACGACCACCGCCAGGTTCATGCTCAGGTTCGAGATGAACGGGAACGGGTGCCCGGGGTCGAACGCCAGCGGGGTCAGCACCGGGTGGATGTTCCGGCGGTAGTGGTCGTGCAGGTAGTCCTCGACCGCCGCCGTGTAGTCGGCCGGGTCGAGAATCCGGATGCGTTGCGCGGCGAGCAGCGGCCGCAGGACGTACGACCAGCAGCGCTCGACGTCGTCCATCATCCGCTTGGTCCGGACGCGGATGGCGTCGAGCTGCTGTTCCGTGCTCATGCCGTCCGGCGACAGCGCCTCGCTCTCGGTGCGGAACTTGCGCAGCAGCGTCGCCACCCGGACCATGAAGAACTCGTCCAGGTTGGTCGCGACGATGGAGAGGAACTTCACCCGCTCGAGCAGCGGATGGCGCTCGTCCTGGGCCTGCAGCAGCACCCGCTGGTTGAACTCCAGCCAGCTCAGCTCGCGGTTGATGTACAGCGCCGGGTTCTCGAGGTCGGCGGGATCCGGTCCCTCGTCGGTGCGCGCCGGAGTCGGTGTCGAAACGTCGGTGAGACTGGCCATGGGCGGAAAGGCAAAGAACCCATCATAACAGCGCCCGCGTGGCTGTCGGTACGATGTGATAGTGTCCCGGCGTGACCGTCACCCCCACCCCCACGGCGAGCCTGGCCAGCTCGGAGCGCGGCCGGGCGCTGACCATTCTCGCCGCCATCCTGATCATGCTGGTGGTCGACTGGCTGCCGGAACCGGCGCCGCTCGAGCGCGCCGGCGACGTCATCGCCCTGACCCCGGAGGGCAAGGCGTGCCTGGCGATTCTCGCCTTCGCCATCACGCTGTGGGTGACCGAGGCGATTCCGTTCGCGGTCACCGCGCTCTTCGTCCTGCTGCTGGTGCCGATCTTCGGGATCGCCGACTATGCGACCACGGTCCGCGCGGGCTTCGGCAACACGCTGGTCACCTTCTTCATCGGGGTGCTGTTCCTCTCCACCGGCTTCACCCGGTCGGGGCTCGGCACGCGGCTGGTGCTGCACATGCTGCGCGTCGTCGGCACCCGCACCGATCGGGTGTTGCTGGGCTTCCTGGTGATCGGCGCGCTGCTGTCGATGTGGATCACCGACATGGCCGTGGCCGCGGTGCTGCTGCCGCTCGGCGTCGGGCTCCTGAAGGACGCGGGGCTCAAGCCGCTGCAGAGCAGCTACGGGCGGGCGCTGATGATCTCCTGCGCCTTCGGCCCCCTGATCGGCGGCATCGGCACGCCGGCCGGCGCCGGCGCCAACCTGGCCGCGGTCGGCTACCTGCGCGAGCTGGCCGGGGTGGAGATCTCGTTCGCGCGCTGGATGGCCTTCGGGTTCCCGGCCGCGATCCTGATGATCCCGGTCTGCTGGCAGATCCTGCTGCGCGCGTTTCCGCCGGAGATCGAGCGCCTGCCGATGGAGCGGAAGGAGATCGACGACCGCATCGCGGCGCTCGGCCGGCCGACCCGGCTGGAGATCTGGACCGTCGCGGTCTTCGCCGGGACCATTACGACGTGGCTGACGACGCCGCTGCTCGCGGAGCTGACCGGCGGGCTCGTCAATCCGCCGACGCAGGCTGTTGCGCTCGGCGGGGGCCTCCTGCTGTTCCTGCCGGGTCTGCGGGTGCTGGTGTGGAAGGAGGCCCAGCGCGACATGGACTGGGGCGGGGTCGTCCTGATTGTCGCCGGCCTGTCGCTCGGGGTGATGGTGTTCGAGACCGGGGCGGCGCGCTGGCTGGCGCAGGTGATGCTGGGGCGGCTGGCCGACGTGCCCGGCGTGCTGCAGCCGTTCGTCATCGTGCTGGTGGTGGCGGCGCTGCACATGCTGTTCTCGAGCAACACGGTTACCGGGGCCATCATCATGCCGATCCTGATCGCGCTGGCCCAGGACCTCGGCCTCGATATCTGGACCATCGCCGCGCCGGCCGCGTTCACATCGACGCTCGCCTTCATCCTGGTGACCGAGAGCCCGACCAACGTGCTGCCGTACTCGGCCGGCTACTTCTCGATCCGCGACATGGCGAAGGTCGGCATCGTGATGACGTTCGGGGCGGCGGCCTGCGTCACCATCGCCGTCGTGGCGGTGCGGGCCCTCGGCGGCGGATAACGGATTTCCATGCTGGAAGCGCTGATTCGGGACGTGCGTTACGGCCTGCGATCGCTGCTCGGGTCGCCGGGCTACGCCCTGATGGTGGTGGTCACCCTCGGGCTCGGAATCGGCGCCAACACCGCCATCTTCAGCCTGGTCAACGGCGTGCTGCTGCGGCCGCTGCCGTACGCCGACGGGCACGAGCTGGTGCTCGCCCGCCAGCAGGCCCCGCGCGCCGGCTCGGCCAACATTCCCTTCTCGGTCAAGGAGATCGGCGACTACCGGGAGCAGCTCCGGACGCTCGACGGCTTCGTCGAGTACCACGGGATGTCGTTCACCCTGCTCAACCGGGGCGAGCCGGACCGCGTGCTGACGGGGGTGGTGTCGGCGAACTTCTTCGACGTGCTCGGCGTGCAGCCGCTCCACGGCCGGACGTTTCGCGACGGCGACGACGATCTGGGCGCCGAGGCGGTGCTGGTCCTCAGCTACCCGTACTGGCAGCAGCGTTTCGGCGGCGACCCGGACATCGTCGGGCAGGTCTTCGAGATGAACGACCGGCCGCATACCGTGGTGGGCGTCCTGCCGCCGGTGCCGCAGTATCCGCGGGAGAACGACGTCTACATGCCGACGTCCGCCTGTCCGTTCCGCGCCCGCGCCGAGGCCCGCATGGAGGAGGACCGGACCGCGTTCCGCGGCATGACCGCGTTCGGCCGGCTCGCGCCGGGGGTGGGCGTCGACCGGTTCGGGGCGGAGCTGGCCACGGTGGCGGCCCGGCTGCAGGGCGACTTTCCCGAGACCTATCCCCCCGATTCCGGCTACACCGCCGTCACCCTGCCGCTGGCCGACGAGCTGACGCGCGAGGCCCGGCCCACGCTGCTGATCCTGCTGGCCACGACCGTGCTCGTGCTGTTGATCGCATGCGCGAATGTCGCGAATCTCACGTTGGCGCGGATGAGCCGGCGCGAGCGCGAGCTCGCCCTGCGGTCGGCCCTCGGCGCGGGCCGCGCGCGCCTGCTGCGGCAGTTGGTGACGGAGGCGAGCCTGCTGGCGGTCGCCGCCGGTGCCTTCGGACTGCTGATCGCCTGGTTCAGCCTCGACCTGCTGGTCGCCTTCGCGGCGCTCTTCACGACCCGGACCACGGCGGTGGCGATAGACGGCTGGGTGCTGGCGTTCACCCTCGGCCTGTCGCTGCTGACCGGGATCGTGTTCGGCAGCGCGCCGGCCCTGACGGGACGACGCGACGTGGCCCTGGCGCTCAAGGAGGCGGGGGCGCAGGCCACGGACACCCGCGCCCGGCGCCGCGTGCGCGGCCTGCTGACCGCCTCGCAGGTCGCGGCCGCTTTCGTGCTGCTGATCGCCACCGGGTTGCTGCTGACCAGCTTCTACCGGCTGCAACAGGTGGATACCGGGTTCAATCCCGAGAACGTGCTGACCGCGGAGGTCTTTCCGAACTGGTCGAAGTACACGACGGCGGAAAGCCGCCGCCGGCTCTTCACCGATGTCCTCCAGCGCCTCCAGGACCGGCCCGGGCTGATTGCGGCGGCGGTCGCCAACGGCTTCCCGATGGCGAGCGAGGTGGGTCAGCAGCAGCGGTTCGCCATCGAGGGGCGCACCTACGAGGATCCGGACCTGCGTCCCGAGCTGGAGACGCGCGTCGTCAGCCCGGACTACTTCGCGACGGTCGGCGTGCCGCTGCTGGCCGGCCGGACGTTCACGCGGCTCGACGACGTCGAGACCACCCCGGTGGCGGTCGTCAGCCGGTCGCTGGCCGAGCGTCACTGGCGGGACGGGCAGAGTCCCCTCGAACAGCGCGTCACCCTGGACGACGGAGAGACCTGGCTCACCATCGTCGGCATCGCCGGCGACGTGCGCGACCACGGGCTCGACCGCGAGCCGCCGGACCAGCTCTACCGGCCGTTCCTGCAGGGCGAGGGCTCGCCCACCCGCGTGCTGGTGCGGGCGCGCGGCGAGCCGCTGGCCCTGAGCGGGCAGGTGCGGGACGCGGTCCATGCCGTCGATCCCGAGCAGCCGGTGGAGAACTTCCGGACGCTGGCGGAGACCCGCGCCGGAACCACCGCGCCGCGGCGGCTGTCCGCGGTGCTGCTGGGGCTCTTCGCGGCGCTGGCCCTCGTCATCACCGTGACCGGCATCGCCGCGGTCATCGCCACCTCGGTGAGTCACCGGACCCGCGAGTTCGGGCTGCGGCTGGCCCTCGGCGCCGAACGCACGTCGATCCTGGGGATGGTCCTGCGGCAGGGGCTGGCCCTCGTGCTGGCCGGACTGGCCATCGGCGCGGCCGGCGCCGTCGCGCTCTCGCGCTCGCTGTCCAGCTTCCTCTTCGAGACCGCGCCGACCGACGCCGGCGTCTTCGTGCTGGTGTCGCTCGTCTTCATCGCCACCGGCCTTGCCGCGTGCTACCTGCCGGCGCGCCGGGCCATGGGCGTCGATCCGCTCGTGGCGCTGCGGGACGAATAGGGTAGTGCGACATGAGTAACGCGCGGTACCATGCACGGTAGATTTCTCAAGGACAGCCTCGTTCGATACACCGCTCCGCGGGCGTAGATTTCCAGCCGCCCTTCGACAGGGCAGAGGTGGACAGGGCCATGACTTTTCAGCATTCGGTTGTGCGGTCGTTCGTTGGAGCCTGCATTGCGTTGTCGGTCGCCGTCGGCGTTCTCGGTACGGCCCCGGCCGCCGCGCAGGAGGCGCCCCGCTACGAGCTCGATCCCCACTGGCCGAAGCTGCCGTTCGGCGAACGGTGGCTCACCGGCGGCCTCGGCGGGATGTGCGTCGGCGGGGACCGGATCTTCATCCTGAACCGGCAGAACGTCGTGCCCGCCGATCTCGACGGATCCCGACTGGCGCCGCCGATCATCGAGCTCGACGCCGAGGGGAACGTGGTTCGGGGCTGGGGCGATCCGGCGCGGATCGGCGACCGGCTGCACGACTGCCACGTCAACGCCGACGGCAGCCTGTGGGTCGTCGCGGCCGGGACCGGGGTGGTGCAGAAGTACACTGCCGATGGCGGCGAGCTGCAGCAGCAGATCGGCGAGACCGGCAAGTACGACTCCTCGGACGGCACCCGCGGGGGCGAGCCGCTGAACTCCGACCGCGCGCAGTTCTTCCTGCCCGCGAGCATCGACGTCGACGAGGAGACCGGCGACATCTACGTGGCCGACGGGGAGGTCGGCGGCGGCAACTACCGGATCGCGGTGCTCGACAGCGAGGGCGGGTTCCTGCGCCAGTGGCCGCTCCACCGCGCCCCGGGGGAGGACATCGTGCCGCTGCCGCACTGCCTGCGCGTCTCCGACGACGGCCTGGTCTACGTCTGCGACCGGCGGGCCGACCGCATCCAGGTCTACGACCGGATGGGCGAGTTCGTCCGCAACATCGACTTGGCGTTCGACCCGGTGACCCCGCGCGACGCCGGCCGCACCGGCACCCGCGGGACCGCGGTGGTGCTGGCGTTCTCGCCCGACCCGGAGCAGCGCCTGCTGTTCGTCCTCAACCAGAACAGCGTGATGGTCGACGTCGTCGACCGCCGGAGCGGCGCGGTGCTGACCAGCTTCGGCGGCGGTCCGGGCCGCTACCGCGGGCAGTTCACCCTGCCGCACGGCATCGGCGTCGATTCGGCGGGCAACGTCTACGTGGCCGAGCAGGAGGGGCGGCGGATCCAGAAGTTCGTTCCCGTCGCGCCGTGACGCCGGCTCCGACCCGGTAGCTGGTGGTCGGGCAGGGCGTGCTCTCGTCGCCGGCCGGCGTGCCGATCGGCTTGCTGGACGCCGCCGCGGCTGCCTGCATTCGCGAGGCTCAGGAGTCTGCGCCGTTGCGCGAAGCGGCGTGCGCGCGAAGCAGCGCTTCCAGTTCGCTCGCCCGCGCTTCGGCAGCCGCTGCCCGCGTTTCGGCGGCCGCAACCCGCGTTTCGGCGGCCGCAACCCGCGTTTCAGCGGCCGCAACCTGCGTTTCGGCGGCCGCAACCTGCGTTTCGGCGGCCCGGCGGGCCGCGGCTTCCTCCAGGCGGCCGGCGGCTTCTTCGTCGTGGCTGCGCAGATCGTCGCCGGTCACCGGGTCCCGGAAGCGCATCTCCCGCCCCGGCACGGCCCGCAGCTCCAGGCCCAGCGTCTCGCTGCGCAACGTCAGTGTGCCGTCGATCCCTGTCGCCACCGGTTGACGCTCGTAACCCGAGGGCGTGAGCCGCTCCCCTTGCAGACGCGCGGGCAGATGTTCGCCCAGCGGGTCGTACTGCCAGTACTCGCGCACGCCGAGTTGGGCGTACACCGACCGCTTTCGCCCCAGGTCGTCCCGCCACGTGCTCGGCGACGCGACCTCCAGCACGAACGCCGGCGCGCGCCCTTCCTCCCACAGCTTGTAGTTGGGCCGCCGGCGCTTCTGCACGCCGAGCACCACGAAGACGTCCGGGGCGATCGACACCCGCGGATTCCCTTCCTCGTAATAGATCAGAAGATCTCCCGAAACGTACACGTCCCGGCGGTTCCTGAAGTGCCGGGCCAGGGCGCCGATGCCGTACATGATGGCGTCGCGCTGGGCGTCGTTCTCCGCCATCGGCTTGCCGTCCGAGCTCGGGTAGTGGATCGGTGCGGCGGCAGGCGCGGGTCGGATCATCGCAAGGCCCTCTCCAGGCGGCGCGGCGGTGCGCACGACTCTACCCAAGCTACCACACGCTGCGACGCCGCCTGCACGCCGGGGCGTCCGTGCGGGAAGCTGAAGCACGTATCGTGCCGTCCGCCGGGGGCCGCGGGAGCCGGGGCTGTCGTTGAGCGGGTCGGGTATGAATGCCCGAGCTACCACGCCGGCTAAATCATGCCGGCATGTTTGCCGGCGAAAAAATTCACGAACTTGACATCGGCCTGCCCGCCGCGGCAGGATGTCCAGGAATGCTCCAGCACGTCTCCGCTCCGGATGTCGAAGCGCGTGCCGCCAGGGCCGGGCTGCGGTTCGGGGACCGGAGCGTCCACACCAGCCGGACGGTCATGCTCGCAGAGCTCGGGGAGCTCTTCGCGGCCGTCTCGCCGGAAGCCGCGCGCGCTGACTACGCGGCGGCGATCATCGACGAGAACGTGCTCGGCAAGGCGACCATCGCGACCCGCCGCTGGACCAACCAGCGGCTGGGCGAGCTGTATGCGCTCGACCCGCGCGTGCCGATTCTTCGGGTGCTTCGGCGCGTCTGGTCCGTCGACATCCCGGGACGTCCGCTGCTGGTGATGTTGTGCGCGCTGGCGCGCGATCCGCTTTTGCGCTCGACGGCGCCGGCCGTGCTCGCTCTGCCGGCGGGTGCGGAGCTCGTCAGGTCGCGGTTCCTGGACGAGATACGAAAGGTCGTCGGAGCACGGCTGAACGAGTCGGTGCTCGACAAAGTCGCGCGGAACGCGGCGAGCTCTTGGGCGCAGGCCGGACACCTCCGGGGCCGCATGCGGAAGATCCGGATGCGCGTGACGCCGACCCCGGGATCGCTTGCGTTGGCGTTCTGGCTCGGTGCGGTCGAAGGACTCGGGGGCCAGGCGCTGCTCGACTGCGACTGGACCCGCGTTCTCGACGGCGCCGGCCAGGATCTCCTGCCGGTAGCGTTCGAGGCCAGGCAGCTCGGCCTGATCCACGCGCGCGCCGGCGGGGGCGTGGTCGAGATCGATACCGGCCGGCTCGATCCCGCGGCGGCCAGGACCTGAGCAATGGGCAGGATCGAGGATCTCGCCGCTGCCTACGAGCGGCACATCGGCGCCCCGTGGCCGCGCAGCGTGTCCGGCGCGCAGCGGGTGATGCTGGTGGTCTACGAGAAGGAGCTCGAACGCACCCTGCGGGCGCGGATCGGGGAGTTCGAGCAGGCGACGCGCCGCAGCGGGCACGACTGGATGCTCGTCGACTGCACGCGCTGGTTCGCCGAGTGGATGGCGAAGGACGAGTACCGCGAAGCCTGGTTCGAGGATCCGGACCTGCTCGGCATGAAGCTGGAAGGCGAGTTCCGTCAAGCAGTCGCCGACAGGTTGCGAGCCGAGTTGGAGGCGGCCGGCGACGACGGCGTGGTCGGGTTGCTGGGCATGGCCTCCCTCTACGGCTTCCTGCGCGTCTCGGAGGCGATTCGCTCGGTCGAGCAGGCGGTTCGCGGGCGGCTCGTGGTGTTCTTCCCCGGCACGAAGAACGAGAGCAACTACCGACTGCTCGATGCCCGCGACGGCTGGAACTACCTGGCCCAGGGGATCACGCTCCACGGTGGAGGACCCGCCCTGTGAAGATCCACGAGGTGCTCGACCGCGACCCGCGCACGGCGCGGCTCGCCAACAACGGGCAGGCGCGCATCGTCGACGTCGCCGACGGGGCGGCGCGGGAGGAGCTGCGGGCCGAGCTCGAGTCCTTCGTCTGCGACGGGCAGTTCGGCGACGCCCTGCAGCGCATCCTCGACCGCTATCTCGCAAACCTCGGGACCCCCAAGCAGGACTCGGCCTGGGTCAGCGGCTTCTTCGGCAGCGGCAAGTCGCACCTCCTGAAGATGCTCACCCACCTGTGGGTGAACACGGCGTTCGCCGACGGGACCACCGCGCGCGGCTTGGTGCGCGGCGGCCTGCCCGACGAGGTGCAGGCGCAGCTTCGCGAGCTGGACACCCACGCGCACCGGGCGGGACGGCCTCCCGTGGCGGCGGCGGGGACCCTGCTCGGCGGCAGCGTCGATCACGTCCGCCACAGCGTCCTGTCCATCCTGCTCCGCGCCCGCGGCCTGCCGGCGCAGTATCCCCAGGCGCGCTTCTGCTTCTGGCTGCGCGAGCAGGGGCTGCTCGACGGCGTGCGCGCGGCGGTCGAGGCGGCCGGCAAGGACTGGCTTCGCGAGCTGAACAACCTCTACGTCAGCCCGGTCATTGCCGGCGCGCTCATCGCGGCCGATGCCGGCTTCGCGGCCGACGCGAAGGCGGCCCGGCAACTGCTGGCGCAGCAGTTTCCGCCGTTGCGGACGGACATCTCGACCGAGCAGTTCATCGAGTCGGCCCGGCTGGCGCTGTCACAAGAGGGCGGCGAGCTGCCGCACACCATTCTCGTGCTCGACGAGGTGCAGCAGTACATCAACGAGGCCCAGGATCGCTCGGCCGCCCTGACGGAAGTGGCCGAGGCGGTGCAAACGCAGTTCGACAGCCGCGTCATGCTCGTCGGCGCCGGACAGTCGGCGCTCTCTGCGGGCGCGCCGGCCCTGATGTGGCTCCGCGACCGCTTCCGGGTCGCCGTCGAGCTGACCGATGCGGACGTCGAGGCGGTCACCCGCAAGGTGCTGCTGCACAAGCGGCCGAGCGCCGGCCCCGCGATAGAGCAGATGTTCGAGGCGCACGCGGGCGAGGTGGCCCGCCACCTGCAGGGCACCCGGATCGGGTCGCGGCCCGAGGATGCACGCCACCGCGCGGCCGACTATCCCCTGCTCTGCACCCGGCGCCGTTTCTGGGAGGCGTGCTTCCAGGCGGCCGATGCCGCCGGCAGCCACAGCCAGCTTCGGTCGCAGTTGCGCATCCTGCACGACTCGCTCGAGAACGTGGCCGAGCGCCGCCTCGGCGCGGTCGTTCCCGCCGCCGATCTCTTCAACGCGCTGGCCCCGAGCCTGGTCGGCACCGGCGTGCTGCTCAACGAGCTCAACACCCGGATCCAGAAGCTGAACGACGGCAGACCCGAGGGGCGGCTCCGGCGCGACCTCTGCGGGCTGGTCTTCCTCATCGGGAAGCTGCCGCGGCAGGAAGGCGCCGACCTTGGCGTGCGCGCCAACGCGGCCACGCTGGCCGACCTGATCGTCGACGACGTCGCGACGGATTCCGGTCCCCGGCGTCACGCAATCGCCGGCACGCTGGCGTCGCTGGCGAAGGACGGCGTGCTGATGCAGGTCGGCGAGGAGTACCGGCTGCAGACCACCGAGGGCGCCGACTGGGACCGCGCCTTCCGCGAGCGCCGGCAGGCCCTGACCGAGGTGGAGATCGCCACCCGCCGCGATCAGCTCTTCGCCCAGGTCGTTCAGGAGGTGCTCGGGGAAATCAGGCCCGTGCAGGGGCAGGCCAGGCTGCGCCGCAAGCTGGCGCTGCACAACGGCACGGAGCCGCCGGCGGCGAACGGCGAGGCCGTCAGCGTCTGGCTGCGCGACGGCTGGTCGTGCGGGCGCAGGGACGTCGACGCCGAGGCGCGCCGTCTGGGCGCCGACGACCCGACGCTGCACGTCCATCTGCCGAAGAAGAGCGCCGACCTGCTCCGGGGCCACGTCCTGGATGCCGAGGCGGCCCGGCAGGTGCTCGATCACTATGGCGTTCCCGCTTCGCCGGAGGGTCGGGAGGCCCGCGAGAGCATGCAGAGCCGGCAGGCCGGCGCCGCCCACGACCGGGACGCGATCGTCCGCGACGTGCTGCGGGCCGCGACGGTTCTGCAGGGCGGCGGCACCGAGATATTCGGCGACGGACTGGGCGAGAAGCTCAGGACGGGCGCCGGCGCGTCGCTCGCCCGCCTGTTTCCGCGGTTCGACGACGGCGACCATCGCGGGTGGGAGGCGGCGGTGACCCGCGCCCGGCAGGGTTCGGATCAGCCGCTCAAGGTGGTCGGCTGGGACGGCGCGACCGACGCGCACCCGGTGGCCCGGGAGGTGCTCGGCACGATCGGGGTCGGCGCCCGCGGCACCGCGATCCACAAGGTGCTCAAGGCCGCTCCCTACGGCTGGCCGCAGGATGCGATCGACGCCGTGTTGATCGCACTGCACCGCGCCGGCCACCTGCGCGCGACCCGGAACGGGCAGCCGGTGGCGGCGGGCGCCCTCGACCAGGCCGGGATCAAGGCGGCGGAGTTCCGGCCCGAGAAGGTGCGGCTGACCACCAGCCAGCGAATCGCGTTGCGCGGGCTGTTCGCGAAGCTCGGGATCAACGCGAAGAGCGGGGAGGAAGAGCGCCGGGCGCCGGAGTTCCTTGAGGCGCTCGAGCAGCTCGCGGGCCGCGCGGGCGGGCCGGCGCCGCTGCCGCCGGCTCCCGACACGGCGATCATCGGCGACCTCAGGCGGCTGGCCGGGGCCGAGCAGCTCGCGGAGATCCATGCACGGAAGGACGAGCTGGGACGGTGGGTCGCGGAGTGGACCATCCTCGCCGAGCGCGCCGAGGTACGGATGCCGGCCTGGGAGCTGGCGCTCGCTCTGCGCCGGCATGCCGGCGGGCTGCCGGTAGCCGCCGGCGTTGGCGCGGACATGGATGCCGTCGGTGGGCAGCGTTCCTTGCTGGTGGAGACCGATCAGGTCCGGCCGATCGTCGCCGCGCTGGCTGCTGCGTTGCGGGCGGCGCTCGTGGAGAGGCACCAGGAGCTGACCGGGGCGATTGAGACAGCCGGCGCCACGCTCGCCGGCGACGCGACCTGGGCGAAGCTGGACGCTGCCGCGCAGGAAGGGATTCGCCGCCGACTCGGCCTGGACGCGCCGCCTCCGCTCGCCATGGCGACGGACAGGGATTTGCTGCGGGGGCTGGACGCCCGATCGCTTGCGGCGTGGCGATCCGAGATCGATGCGGTGGACACGCGGACCGGGCAGGCGCTGCAGGAAGCGGCGGAGCGGATCGATGGTCCACCACCCGGCGGTGGGGATGCCACGGACGGCACGAGTCCGCCGACGCCGCGCCGCACCACGACGGTCCACGTGCGCCGTGGTACGCTGCCGGACGAGGCGGCCGTGCGGGAGTGGTTGCGGGAGCAGGAAGAGAGACTGAACGAGGCCGTTCGCCGCGGGCCCGTGATCGTGCGGTAGCCATCGTCGCGATGCTTCCGCCCTGACGGAGAGAGCTTCGATGCTTCGCAACCTCAAGCTGGAAAAGTACCGCAGCTTCGACGAATACGAACTGAGCGACCTGTCGCGCGTCAATCTGCTCGTCGGCAGGAACGACTGCGGGAAGACCTCGATTCTGGAGGCGATTCACTTTCTGGTGTCGCGGGGAGATCCGGAGGTTCTTGCCAAGTGTGCGGATCGGCGCGGGGAGGGCACCGACGTCGCGCCGCGGATCGCGATTCCGTCCCTGGCCGAAGTTGGCTTGAGATCCCGCCAGACGGGCCCGAGCATCGCTCGCTTCTTTCCTGGTCACCGTTTCGGACCGGGTGAGGCGTTCCACATTTCGGGCGAAGGGTGCGGACACGTCTCCGTTCACGTCCGGCTCAACGACGAAGGTCCGCCTCCCCTTGACGGGATGGATCCCCCCGCATTGCAACTGCAGATCCGGAGCAGCACGCTGAACAAGACATTCGTCGTTCCGGTCACCGAGACCGGCTACATGGTGAACTATCGACACGAGCGATATCGAGGTCCGTGGTTCGACAAGGCGTCGTCGCCCCCGCCCGTGCAGTTCGTCACGCTCGACTCTCTGGACGGCGAAGCCCTGCGGGAGGCGTGGGATACCGCGTTGAAGGAGGCGCGCGAAACCGAGGCGATCGAGGCCGTCAGGCTCCTGCACGAGGATCTCGAGTCGATAGTCGTTCTGACGAGCGATGCGTCCCGCACCGGATCGGGTCGGGCGGGCATCCTGCTCGGATTCGGTGGGGCCGATCGTCGCCGGGAGCGCGTTCCCCTCGGTAGTCACGGGGACGGCATGCATCGGCTGCTGGCGCTTTCCCTCGCCCTGATCCAGGCCGCCGACGGATTCCTGCTGATCGACGAGATCGACACCGGGCTGCACTGGACGGTGCTGGAGGACATGTGGCGGCTGGTTATCGAGACGGCGCGCAAGTCGTCGATGCAGGTGTTCGCCACCACGCACAGCTACGACTGCATCCGGGGGCTCTCGTCGCTGGTCGAGTCGCATCCGGATCTCGCCGGGGAGGTTTCCATCCACAAGATAGGGCGGTCCATCCGCAAGGCCGTGCACCTCGACGCGGAAGACGTTCAGGTCGCAGTCGAACAGAAAATCGAGGTGCGTTGACGATGGCGACCGGAAGCGAGCGATCCCGAATGTTCATGCATCGGATCACGCTCAGGAACATCCTGTCATTCGGTCCGGACGCACCGGAGCTGGCGCTTGAGTCGCTGAACGTGTTCATCGGACCGAACGGATCGGGAAAGTCGAACCTCGTCGATGCGATTGGATTGTTGCAGTCCGCGCCGAAGGATCTGGCAGCTCCCGTACGCGAGAGCGGCGGCGTCCGCGACTGGATCTGGGCGGGAGAGCCGAAGGCGCGATCCGCACGCGTCGACGTGGTCGTGGGGAGCCCAGCCGGCCCGCAATTGCTTCGCTATGGTTTCGAGTTTACCGAACAGGCTCAGTCTCTCCTGATGCTGAACGAACGACTTGAATATGAGGGTACTGTGTCGGGCGGCGCCACGCCACGGATCTGTTTCGAAGCTGATTCGCAAGACGTCACGGTATATCGCGGGGCGGCCGACGACCTCGGCAGCAAGCTGACGGGAATCGACTTCGCAGGCCACGAGTCCATTCTGGCCGTACTGAGGGATCCGGACATTCACCCTGAGATCACCGGCCTCGGACAGATGTTCGGGCGGACACGCCTGTACCGCGATCTCCAAGTGGGACGGGATGCGCCGATGCGGTACCCACAGAAACCGGATTCTCCGAACAACGTCCTCACCGAGGACGGCAGGAATCTGGGACTGGTCTTGAACCGCCTGTCTCGCAGCCCCGATTTCCGGCAGCGGTTTATCGAGGCGCTGCGAAGTCTGTACGCAGGGTTGTCGGACTTTCATGTGGACATCGAGCATGGCGCTGTCCGAGTCTTCATCCAGGAGGGCGATGTATCGATACCTGCGACACGACTCTCCGACGGCACGCTCCGCTATCTCTGCCTGCTCGCGGTTCTCTGCGACCCGACCCCGCCGCCGCTCGTGTGCATCGAGGAACCGGAGCTGGGCCTGCACCCGGACATCCTACCGGAGCTCGCGGCACTGCTGCGCGACGCGTCCGAGCGGTGTCAACTGATCGTGACGACCCACTCCGACACCCTCGTCGACGCGTTGACGGAAACACCGGAGAGCGTGGTCGTTTGCGAGAAGCACGACGGCCGCTCGCGCATGAAGCGCCTGAACCGGGATGACCTCGCGGAGTGGCTGAAGCGGTACCGGCTCGGAGAATTCTGGGCTTCCGGAGGCATCGGAGGGAATCGCTGGTGAGAGTGACCGTGTACGTCGAAGGGGGCGGCAGCGTTCGGGCGACGAAGAAACGATGTCGACAAGGCTTCAGCGCGCTGTTCCGCAAGGCGGGGTTGTCAGGACGCATGCCGAGGATTTTCGCCGCTGGCGGCAGGGACGATGCATGGCACGCCTTCCGCACCGCGCTGGCCGGGGCGGAGGAAAACGACTTCATCGTACTGCTGGTAGACAGCGAGGTGCCGGTGGCTGACGGCGGAAGACCCTGGGTCCACTTGCGGGAGCACGACCGCTGGAACCGTCCAGACGGCGCCGCGGAGGAGAATGCGCACCTGATGGTGCAATGCATGGAATCCTGGTTTCTGGCGGACATGGATGCCCTCGCGGGGTTCTTCGGCGACGGATTCAACCGAGGCGCGTTGCCGCGCCGCCCCGACATCGAGAACGTCTCGAAGCGCGACGTGGAACGCGGACTGAAACGGGCGACGCGTTCATCCGGCAAGGGGGAGTACCACAAAGGCCGTCACTCGTTCGAGATTCTCGCCACGGTGGCTCCGGGTCGGCTGGTTGACGGATCGCCCCACGCAAAGCGGCTCATCGACACGCTGCTCGACAAGTCTTCATGAGAGTACGAATCGATGCGAATCATTCAGCGACTCCGCATGCCCGGCCTGCTGTCGTTTCCGCCCGACATGGACTTCTTCGACCTGCAGTCCCTGAACGTCCTCATCGGCCCGAACGCGTCGGGGAAATCGAACTTCATCGACACGCTGGAGCTGTTGCACGCGTTACCGACGGACTTCGCGGAGGCTGTGCGGAAAGGCGGGGGAGCGGAGGAGTGGTTGTGGAAGGGCGGCTTCCAGTCACAGCCGGCTGCGATAGATGTAGAAGTCGATTCCGACGACTTGCTCAACAGGCAGTTTCGGTACCGGCTCTCGTTTACGGCTGCAGGGCCACGGGTCAGCATCGTTGATGAATTGATCGATGAACCGAAGGACCGACGCGGTGTCGAGGGACCGTACTACTACTTCCACCAGGGGCGTCCCGAGATCAACATCCGTGTGCAAACCGCGGATGGCCCGCGACTGGAGAAACGGGCGGCGCAGTTGGATGATCGCTCGCTCGATCAGTCGGTTCTGGCGCAACGCAAGGATCCGGACTTCTATCCGGAACTGTTCTGGCTTGGCGCGATCTTCGGCGACATCCGGACGTTCCGTGAATGGACTTTCGGCCCGCATGGCGCGCGGCAGCCGCAGCGAACGGATTTCCCCACGGATCAGTTGCTTTCCGACGCGAGCAACCTGGCGCTTGTACTCAACCAGGTCGAACACAAGGTCGGTCCGATTTTCGACGATTACTTGAAGCGCTTCATTCCTCGATTCAAACGGATGACGACCTCGATCGACGGCGGAACGGTGCAGTTGTATCTGCACGAGTCCGGGCTACAGGCGCCGACTCCAGCCACGCGGCTGTCGGACGGCACGATTCGCTTGCTGGCGCTGCTGGCCACGCTGCTCCATCCGTTTCCGGCGACGCTGGTGTGCATCGAGGAGCCCGAGCTCGGATTGCATCCCGACGCGGTTGCTCTGCTCGCCGAGCTGTTGATCGAAGCCTCCGACCGGATGCAGCTTGTGGTCACGACCCATTCGGATGCGCTGGTGTCGGCGCTGACCAGTCAACCCGAGGCCGTCGTGGCGTGTGAAAGACCAGGAGCCGGGACCGAACTGCGGCGCCTCGACCCCGAGAAGCTCGCGTCGTGGCTGAAAACCTATCGGCTCGGCGACCTTTGGCGCATGGGCGAACTCGGAGCGAACCCGTGAGCGGCGTGGCGATCTACATGGAAGGCGGTGGGACCGGCAGAGACAGCAG
This sequence comes from Vicinamibacterales bacterium, assembly GCA_965204175.1. Taxonomy (GTDB): domain Bacteria; phylum Acidobacteriota; class Vicinamibacteria; order Vicinamibacterales; family UBA8438; genus WTFV01. Next base: position 5,168,981 of record OZ241978.1, on the reverse strand, counting down.
GGCCGCCCTACGGCTCGGGATGGATGGCTTGCTTGGATCGCTCCAGCAGGCCGCGAGAGAGAAGGCGAATCGCTGGAGGCTCATCTGTTGCGGTCTCCGCGACGAGGCCCTCCGTGGTTTCCGGAACGCCATGCGCACCGGGAGCGACGACATTCTGGTGCTCCTGGTGGATGCCGAAGGACCGGTGGAATCAGAGCCGTGAGCGCACCTGCAAGCCCGCGACAAGTGGGACATGACGGGTGTTGACGCGCGATCGGTGCACCTGCTGGCGCAGACGATGGAGGCGTGGATCGTCGCTGATGCGGATGCGCTGAGCCGCTACTACGGACCGGGCTTCAACGCGCGGGCACTGTCGAGAGCGGCAGATCTGGAGAACGTGGCCAAAGGGAGGACATCAAGCCGGGCGGCATGCGTGCCGCCAAGCGGCTGACGGACTGGCGGAGGAAGGGACCATGATGGAGATGATCGAAGCTGTAGACGTAGAGCCGCGGGCTGGTTACCACATCTGGCTCCGATACTCGGACGGCGCGTCAGGCGAGGTGGATCTGTCCGACATGGCCGGGCGGGGAGTCTTCAAGGTCTGGCTCGACCGCGTCTTCTTCGAGAAGGTGCACGTATCGGACCACGGGTCGATCGCCTGGAGCGACGACATCGAGCTGTGCGCGGATGCGCTCTACCTGAAACTCACCGGCAAGTCTGCAGAAGACCGGTTTCCGGCGCTCAGGGGCCGGTCCGCCGATGCTTGAGGCGAACGATCCCGTGGACGGCGTTTCCGGTACTGGACCAACACGTCGGCTCCGCTTGCCAAGTCGGGTGAAGTCCGCGTTGCGCGATGACAGGCTGGTCGTTTTTGCCGGCGCCGGCGTCTCGATGGGAGAACCGACCCACCTGCCAGACTTCGAGTCGCTGGCGGGTACGATCGCGACAGGTACCGGCGAGAGCCGGAACGATGATGAACCGGTAGATCGGTTTCTCGGCCGACTGAAGGACAAGGGAACGAAAGTACACGATCTGGCGGCCGACGTACTCTCTCTAAAGGATCGCATATTCGTCGTCGGCGTCTCTGTCTCTCCGCACGGATCGATTGCGTGCAACGACGATATCGAGATTCGCCCGGCTGCAGTGTGCAAGGAGCTTACGGATGACCGATAGTTTTGAGACCCGGGTGGTCCGTGGGGAGTCCGATCTCCTGGTATTCATAAGCAGCGTCATGTCGGCAGAAATGAAGTCCGCGCGTAGGAAAGCGGTACAAATCCTCCGGGAGCTGCCGTTTACCCAGCCCTGGGCATTCGAGTTTACGCCCGCAAACTCGGAGCCCGTGACAGATGCATACTTGAGAAAAGTCGAGGCGGCGGATTTCGTTGTATGGCTGGTAGGGAGTGATACGACCCAACCCGTAGTCGACGAAATAAATACCTGCATCGCTTCCGGAAGGCGTTTGTTGGCCTTCAAGTTCGAATCAGATAACAGGGATGAGAGGACGCGCGCACTCTTGGAGGCTGTTTCCGGCTACGCCAAATGGCATGACGTTCCGCGTCTTGACGCCTTCGCGGAATGCTTGACAAACACGATGAATGACGAGCTTGTTAGGGCACTTCGAGATCCAGCCCTCCCCGTCCGCTGGCGACGCCTGGAAGAGCAACTCCGTTTGTCCATGTCAAGGTGTAAGCAGATGTGGGCCACGCTCGGCGTGCCGGACGATATTGCGGCCGAACTCGCTGGCGATCAGGATCTTGGCAACGTGCTGCAGGTGCCGGATTCCGGTGTGCAAGTGGTCGTTGGCGATGTGGGTGCGGGTAAAACTCTTGCGGTTTCACGTTTGTTCCAGCAGGCAATTCGACGCGCGCAGGCCGATACTTCCCAGCCCTTTCCTCTTTTTGTGAACGCGCGAGATTTGCAGGGGGCGTTGAGCGATTACATCGAAAGAAAGAGTGCTTCTCTGTTCGATCCGTCGGTTCAAAAGTCGTTGGTCATCGTCGATGGACTTGATGAAATTGGCGTGACGAGGGCAAATCGAGTACTTGATGAGACAAAGGCGTACGCAGACGCGAACTCGAAATTCACCGCGGTTGTGACCAGCAGGACCCTACCAGGTTTACGGAACACCGGTGAGAGAGTTCCGCGAGTCGAGGTGCCAGCCTTGGATGACGAGGAAGCACTGCGCTTGATCAGCAGAATTGCAGGTCGAGCAGCAGAGTCGGGAGAGAGTTGCGGTTGGTCCGATTCGACCCTGGATGCAGCGAAACGACCTCTGTTCGCGATAATGCTTGGATTGGAATTGAGACGCGGCCGGGATTTTGGCTTTCAGCGGCCAATCCAACTTGTGAAGTCTCTAGCTCAAGGCGCTCTGCAGGACATGGCAGGTGACGCTGCGAGAAACGAGGAATTGCTACAGAAATTGGCGGTCAGGGCAATTGCCACAGGGCGACGGGTTCACAAGTGTGACGTTAGCCTCAAGCAATCCGACCAGATGCTCTTGACCGATTCGCGTCTCGTCGACGAAGATGGAGAAAGGATAGACTTTACGCTTCATATCCTCAGAGAGTGGTACGCTGCCAGATCGCTTATAGAGAGAACCGTATCGATTGATGATGTGCTGCCGTCCTCAGATCGATGGATAACCCCGCTTGCTCTTGTAATGGATTCTGAAAATCAAGAGATTGGGAATGCGTTGATGTGCAAACTCGCGTCCTCAGATCCCGGACTGGCGAGTCTGGTGATGACTGAGGTATGGAATGAACGGCACCGCAGCGCTGCGGACAATGTATCCCTGGAATCCTCGATCGAATTGGGGCGACAGCTTTGGGATGCGATGGACGCGTGGCGACGCGGTCTTGGTGGACTGTTTCAGGAAATAGGTCCGGTCGATGCGGACGGTGATACTGCTCCTGTTGGTATCCGGATCGAAGATTCCATAAACGTTATTACGACTTCCTGGCACACGGGTTCAGAGAAGTTGGATCCTGTGGTGGAGCTGCCGGAAGGCGATTGGAGGGAGCTTCGCAATTTGCTTGGACCGGGCTGGTCACTGCTGAGCAGCGAGATGACTCCAGGTGCTGAGGGACGGCCAAAAGGATGGCCGTGGCTGAAGACGAAGAGCACATTGACCAAGGCCCTTTCTGAAGCGTTCAAGTCGAGGCGCTTGGCGCTTGTTTCAGAGGATGCAGCTAGGGAGTTGACCTGGACATTCGCGCTTGCCGTCATGAATCAAGGTTGCTTTAGTCCAAGATTGATCCGTGGTCGCTGGATCCTACGACACATCGATGACATAGAAGATGTCGTCGATCGCGATCAGGGGAATTCGGAGGCCAATTACGTGTACAAGAACGGGACAAAGGAATTCTTGAGTGAAGATGTTGATCTCGTGAAGAGTTACCTGTTGAAATTGATCGAATGCGATAACGATATCGTTTCCGATCCATGGCCGGCTTGGGATCTGACTGACCGGAAAGGTAACTGGACATGGAACTTTTATAGCGACGACAGGTTGCTCGAGAGAACGAACGCAGTGTATTCTGCGGCCTTGCGGATTTACCAGAGTATGGTCGATATGTGGTTTTGTGAATTTCGCGATAGGCTTCGGTTGTATCGGCTACTTCCGATTAGGTTGGAGGGCCTGTTGACGTGTTCGCAACAGCAGGACCCGGCGGGGGTTGCTCCCAATCTCACTTGGTGGACCAAATCCTTGCCGGTTTGCGAACGATCGACCGTGGTGATTGAGAGAGGAGGGCGGGAAGATTTCGATCATTTTTCTTATTGGAGGGAGGAAGAGAAAAACTTGAGACGGCTCCATCCAGAATATGAGACGTTGCCCTCCCTGTGGGTATCTGGCGGGGGCGGAGCTATATTCAATGATAGACCGGCGACGGACTTGGCCCAGATGTGGCTGATTGATGAGCTGCGAGATCTGGGTTGGGATCTCTCGTACCGAGGATTCTGACGGAAGTTGGTAAAGGCGAGGCGGGTAACGGTGACGGTCGGCGATGTCTGGGAAGGTGATTTCGAGGCGCAGTGGAGGGTGACGAGGCGCATGCTAGATGGATTGTCGTCGGGCGGATTTCGCGATCGGCTCGCGAAGACGGTGCGAGCGGCGCGGCGGGGCGCGGAAGGCGGCGCTCGCAACGCGCTCGGCATGCTCGCGGTCGGCGACACCCGCGCGCACGCGTCGATGTCCGCGGCGGAACGGCACCTGCGGCGGCGCCTGCGGGCGCACGGCCGCCAGCTCGGGGACCGGTACGATCCGGATACCGGCGTGCAGACGGTCGACCGCCTGGTCCACGAAGTGGCCTACGAGCACTGGCACCGGATGCTCTTCGCCCGCTTCCTGGCGGAGAACGATCTGCTGATCGAGCCGGACTCCGGCGTCGCCGTCTCGCTGGACGATTGTGAGGCGCTGGCCCGCGAGCAGGGACAGGACTGCTGGACGCTGGCCGGCCGCTTCGCGGAGCGGATGCTGCCGCGGATCTTCCGGAGCGACGACCCGGCGCTGGAGGTCAGGCTGGCGCCGGAGACGCGCCAGGAACTCGAGCGGTTGATCGAGGCGCTGCCGGCCGGCGTCTTCACCGCGCGCGACGCCCTGGGCTGGACGTACCAGTTCTGGCAGGCGGAGCGGAAGGACGCGGTCAACAAGAGCGGCGTCAAGATCGGGGCCGAGGAGCTGCCGGCGGTGACGCAGCTCTTCACCGAGCGCTACATGGTGCTGTTCCTGCTGCACAACACCATCGGCGCGTGGCGCGCAGGCAGGATTCTGGAAGCGCAGCCGGATCGGGCCGCGTCCGCGCCGAGCGAGGAGGAGCTGCGCGAAACGGTTCGCCTGCGAGCACACGGCGGTTACGACTTCTCCTACCTGCGATTCGTGCGGGAGCCGCGGGACGGAGACGAAGCGGAGCAACCGGCGGGGCCCTGGCGGCCGGCGGCCGGGCGCTTCGAGGGCTGGCCCTGCGCGGCGGCCGACCTGCGCGTGTTCGATCCCTGCTGCGGCAGCGGTCACTTCCTGATCGAGAGCTTCGACATGCTGGTCCGTCTGCGCATGGAGGAGGAACGGCTCGCACCGGGCAACGCGATCGACGCCGTGTTGCGGGACAACCTGTTCGGTCTGGAGATCGATCCGCGCTGCACGCAGATCGCGGCGTTCAACCTGGCATTGACCGCCTGGACCTGGCCGGATGCGGGCGGCTATCGGCGGCTGCCGGACCTGAATCTCGCCTGTTCCGGACTGGCCCCCAACGCCCCCCGCGACGAGTGGACCCGGTTGTCGGACGACGCGGCCGACGCCGGCGGATTGCCCCCGGAGCGCGACCTGCTCGGCGTCGAGGACACGCTGCTGTCCGCACCGCTTCGCAACAGCCTGGGCGCGCTGCACGACCTCTTCGTCCAGGCGCCGGTGCTCGGCTCGCTCATCGACCCGCGCGCCGTCGAGGCGGATCTCTTCCAGCACGACTACGAGTCGGTGCGGTTGCTGCTCGGCGCCCTGCTGGAACGGGAACGCGGCAGCGACGAGCAGACCGAGCGCGCCGTGGCGGCCCAGGGGATGGCGCGCGCCGCGGAGCTGCTGGCCGGCCGCTATCACCTGGTCGTCACCAACGTGCCCTACCTCGCCCGCGGCAAGCAGAGCGACGCCCTGAAGCAGTTCGCACAGGACCGGCACCCGGCCGCGAAGGGTGATCTGGCCACGCTGTTCGTCTCGCGCATCTTCGGCTGGCTCGACGAGCACGGCGTCCAGGCAGTGGTGACGCCGCAGAACTGGCTGTTCCTGACGAGCTACAAGAAGCTCCGAGAGAAGCTGCTGAAGAGACGGACGTGGAACCTGGTCGCGCGGCTGGGGCCGGGCGCGTTCGAGACGATTGGCGGGCACGTCGTGAACGTTGCGTTGAACGTGCTGTCCGCGGACCGGCCCGCACGAAACTGGCACATGACTGGTATCGACGTCTCCGCTACGCGGGGCCAGAAGCCAATCCAGGTGGATGAGAAGGCGGCGCTGCTCCGGGGAGCAAGCGACGATGCTGACGTGGCGAGCCACCCATCGAAAGGCGCGATCCACACGATCAGCCAACGAGCGCAACTCGGTAATCCGGATTCCATGCTCGCGTTTCACGGCGGTGCCGGCCGCGAACACCTCTCCAGAGTCGCTTTGGCATATCAGGGAACGTCCACCGGCGACAACTGCGCCGCCGTCTGCGCGCACTGGGAATTCCCTTGTGTCAGCGCAGATTGGACTCCGCTGCAAGCAGCGTCGGACGAGGCTGTCCCGTTCTCGGGAAGAGCACATCTGCTTCGACGGGACATTCTTGATCCCGCGCACACCACTTCGACCGTGCGTGGCCAAAAGGCATGGCGGCGCGACGGCATGGCGGTATCGCAAACCGGGAGACTCGTACCGACGCGATATACAGGTGAGTATTTCTCGAATGTCATCCCGGTGGTGGTTCCCCACGATGCGGCTCACCTGGACGCCGTGTGCTGCTTCTGCGAGAGCGGCGGATTGGAGAAGGCTCTACGCGCATTCAATCCGAAGCTGAGCGTCGACAACGGGTACTTCGGAAAAATACCCTTCGACCTCTCGCACTGGCAGGAGGTCGCCGGCGAGAAGTATCCGAACGGTCTTCCCGAGCCGTATTCCAACGATCCGACACAGTGGATCTTCCACGGCCACCCGTGCGGCAGTGTCGCGTGGGACGAGAATACCAAGCGGGTAGCACCCGGACCGCGGCGGATCGATGCGACCGTTCTTCAAGTCGCGGTCGCGCGGCTGCTGGGGTACCGCTGGCCTGCTGAGCAGGATCCCGAGCTTCGGGTGGCGGCTGAAGTACGGGCTTGGGTGGAGCGGTGCGAGGACCTCGCCGAGTTCTCCGACGCCGACGGCATCGTCTGTCTATCTTCGGTTGCCGGCGAGTTCGCGGCAGCCGACCGTCTGCGGCAACTGCTTGTCGCCGCGTACGGTGCCGACTGGTCGCCGGAGACCGAACGGCGGCTTCTGGTTGCCGCGGCGGGGAGATCCGAGCCGGTCGATTCCATCGAAGCGTGGCTGCGCGACCGCTTCTTCGAGGAACACTGCCAGCACTTTCTTCAGCGGCCTTTTATCTGGCACATTTGGGATGGCCGCCGCGACGGCTTCCATGCATTGATCAACTACCACCGCCTTGCCGGTTCCGACGGCGTGGGCCGCCGCACGTTGGAAGCGTTGACGTACAGCCATCTCGGAGATTGGATCGCGCGCCAAAGGGCAGACCGGGACCAGGAAATCGACGGTGCCGACGGACGACTCGCGGCGGCGCAGGATCTTCAGAACCAACTCGCGAAGATCATCGCCGGCGAGCCTCCGTGCGACATCTTCACCCGTTGGAAGCCTCTCGATCAGCAGCCGATCGGCTGGGAACCGGACATCAACGACGGGGTTCGGGTCAACATCCGCCCTTTCATGTTGGCTGAGCTTGCCAAGGGCGGCCGCACGGGCGCCGGCGTCCTGCGCGTCAAGCCCAAGATCACGTGGGGCAAGGACCGCGGAAAGGAACCTCTGAAGCCGCGCAAGCGGTGGAAACCCCCATGGCTCGACGATGACCACGAGCCTGACGTCGACGAAGAGCTGGAACTGCGACCGCGGGACGACTACCCGTGGTTCTGGGGTTACCGCGGTGACGGCACACTGACGGAGCGCACGGATTTTCTCGGCGGTCTGGACTTCGACGGCAACCGCTGGAACGACCTGCACTACACGAACGCCGTGAAGCGAGCCGCACGGTCGCGGAAGATGGCCGAGGTCGGCTCATGACGGTCGCGGGCCTACCGAGACCGGTTGGACCGGCGCTCGATCCGGTCGTCCCGCTGGCCAAGGCCGAGGGGGCGTTTCTCGCGCTCGCGGCCGGAGACGCGCTGGGCTGGCCGCAGGAGATCCGGCGGAACGTGCGGAGCAGTGCACGCGGCACGTCGCCGCGGATCGAGTTTCAGACGTGGACGCGGCGGAGCGGCGGACGGTACCGCCCGTACGAAGAGACCATCAGAGCGGGAGAGTACAGTGACGATACGCAGCTCACGCTTGCCGTGGCGCGCAGTCGGACGAATCACGGCGCGGACTGGTGGAAGGCGTTCATGCGGGTGGAGCTGCCGCGCTGGACGATCTACGAACGCGGCGGCGGCGGCGCGACCAAGCGGGCGGCGCAGGCCTGGCTCGCCGGCAGCCCGCCGTGGCAGTCGGGCAAGGCGGATGCGGTCCGCCGGTACTTCGACGCCGGTGGCAACGGGGTGGCCATGCGTGTGCTGCCGCACGCCCTGTTTCTTGCAGGCCGGGACGATCCGGCGACCCTGGTACATGACGTCGTGCGTGACGGGGCGGCGACGCACGGCCATCCGCGCGCTCTGGTCGGCGCCACCGCCTGTGCGTATGCGGCGTGGTCACTGGCGCGTCGGAACCGGACGCTCGGCTTCGGAGAACTGCTGGATCTGCTGATTGACGAACACGGTGGATGGGGCACGTTTCCCGGTATGGAACGCGGCGGCGAGGCGTGGTTCGCTGCGGCCGGCCGCGTGTTGGACGAGCCCTACGAGCGACTCTGGGAGCGCACGGTCGACGAAATGCGGCAACTGCTGGAGCAGGCCCGCAACGGAATCCGGGCGGGCGCGTTGGCTGACGATCGGGCGGTACTCGACGACCTCGGATGCTTCGGACGCTTCAAGGGTGCAGGCACCGTTACCGCGGCGGCGGCGTATCTCGCGGCGAGGCATGCCGCGCAGCCGGCGCAGGGCGTGCTTCGGACAGCCTTCGAAGAAGGTGCGGACACGGACACGCTCGCTGCTGTGACGGGGGGACTCCTCGGGTGTCTCGCCGGTGACGAGTGGTTGCCGGCGCCGTGGCGTGACGTGCAGGACGCCGCCTATATCCGGCGCCTTGCCGGTCAGGTGGCCCGGGGACCGGCGGGCGCCGAACAGCGGCCGGTGGAAGCGCCGGCGACCCCACCGGCCGTCCTGGCCGAGCTCGCCCGAAACGGCGACCATGAAGTGGCTCTGGGTGAATCGACCCGGGTCCAGGCGACGGCGCTGCCGGCTCCCAAACCGCTTTCGAAGTCGACCACGGTGCGCGCTTGGCGGCTCCGAACGCGCGAAGGGCAGACCATGTACGTCACCACGGTCGAGGAGTTGAGGCGTACTCCAGGCTACCCTCGCACCACTCTCGAGCCTGCCCCGCGGCAACGGACGCTTCCGGACTCCGGATCTACAGGTGGCGAGTCAGGCGAGCTTCCCACGGCGGGCCGCAAGTTTGACTCCAGCGGCGCTCACGGCGACTCACTCCATGACGAGTTCCGACGCCGGTTGCGTGTCCTCTTGGAGCTTGGGCCGAAGCGGCCGCGCGAAATCGAGGAGGCGTTGGATCTCGTGTCCGGTCAGGCCCGCAAGTGGCTCAAACGAGCCGAGCAGGACGGGGAAATCGAGCGGCTGTCCGGGCGTCCCGTAAAGTTCGTGTTAAGCCGCAAGTCGCTGTCGCGAGAGCATTTCAGAAACGAAGACCAATCATGACTACTGATCAGGATCGACAATGGCGCTATCCGGGCGCGCGCTGGTGGAAGTTCGACCTCCATACGCATACGCCGGCGTCGGCAGACTATGGCAAGGGACCGGACCAGGCGTCGTTGAAGCAGGTCACGCCGAAAGATTGGCTGCTCGGTTACATGCGCGCCGGCGTGGATTGTGTTGCGGTGACGGACCACAACTCTGGAGAGTGGATTGACAAGCTCAAGGCGGCGCTCGCTGAGTTGGAACGCGAGCAGCACCCTGAGTGCAGGCCCTTGTATCTCTTTCCGGGAGTAGAAATCACCGCCAACGGCGGAACACACGTGCTGGCTATACTCGACGCGAGTAAGGCGGCGGCAGACGTGGCTACGCTCCTGGGGGCCGTAGACTTTCGGGGCGAGCGCGGCGCAAGTGACGTTGCGGCTGACAAGGCGCCCATTGGGGTTGTAGAAGCCATTGTAGCTGCAGGCGGGATCCCCATTCTTGCGCATGTTGATGGCCCGTCGGGCGCCTGGAACCTGCCCGGCAGTACACTGGCGGCGCTCTTTGACGTCGACGATCTGTTTGCCATGGAAGTAGTCGACGCCACGCACGCAAGACCTGGCATGTACGTCAAGCGCAGACTCGCGTGGGCGGAAGTCCTCGGTTCCGACTCGCATCACCCACGCGGCGGCGCGGGCGCCCGCTTTCCCGGCTCCCACTACACGTGGGTAAAGATGGCTCAGCCTTCACTCGAGGGATTACGGTTGGCTCTGTTGGATGGGGGAGCCTTCTCGACCCGGCGAAGCGACGAAGCCGTGGCTCAGGATTTCCTCGCGCTTCCGACGCACTTCATTGAAGCCATTGAGGTTAGCGGCGCCCGGTACATGGGGCGCGGCCAGCCGGCGAAGCTGGAGTTCAATCCTTGGTTCAATGCCCTTATTGGTGGGCGGGGCACTGGCAAGTCCACGGTCATCCATGCGTTGAGACTGGCATCCGGAAGAGAGCGTGAACTTGACAATCTCGACGAGGGCAGTGACCCGCGCCTGACGTTTGAGCGTTTCAATCGCGTTCCGGCGGACCGCAGAAGTAAGGGCGGCTTGACTGACTCGACGAAGATCTGCTGGACGGTGATGCGTGACGGTATGCGCTATCGCGTATCTTGGCGACAGGGCAGGGGCTCCCCGACTGTAGAGGAAGAAGCTGGTGGCGGGAGATGGAAGGCGTCGGAGGCACAAACCGTGACCGCGACCCGGTTCCCGTTGCGCATGTTCGGCCAGGGTCAGATAGCGGCGCTGGCGGGCGACAGACAGCAGGCGCTGTTGCACGTAATCGACGACGCAGCAGGTGTGGCTGTGCTTCGGAGGAAACTCGTCGAGGCTGAGAACGCGTTCTATACGTTGCGGGGTCGGATTCGGGAGCTCAGCGAGAAGCTGGCGAGGCGCGACGACCTCATCGTCGAACAGGAGGACGTGGGGCGCAAGTTGACAAGGTTCGAGGAGGCGGGGCACAAGGACGTACTAACGTCTTACCGCCAGCGCAATCGGCAGCGCAGGGAAATGGACCGGCAGTTCGACGCTGCGCGGGCGATTCCCGAGCGCATCGACGAACTTGCGGCTGAACTGATTCCGGAGGACTTGCCGACCGGATTGTTCGTGCCGGACTCGGCGGAAGCCCACGAGGTGGGGGCCATCGCGAAGCGGTTGGCCGACGGTGTGAGGACCACCGCAGAGGAGTTGCGAAACACCGCGCGCGCCCTGCGTGAACTCGTCGAGGCCCAACGCGACGTGCTGGAAGAGAGTGCTTGGCGGACCGCGGCGGACCAGGCGAGGATTGACTATGAGGCGCTGGTTGAGACGCTGCGCTCCGAGGGTATCGACGATCCGAGCGAATATGGTCGCCTCGTGCAAGAGAGGCAGCGAATCGACGGCGAGGTCAAACGTCTGGATTCCATGAAGGAGGAACGCGGCAGGCTGCGTCAGCAGGCGGAACAACAGCGCGAAGGAGTACTGAGCGCTCGCCGAGCCATAAGCGATGCGCGCGGTGCTTTCCTGCAGAACGCTCTATCGAAGAACAATTTCGTGCGCATTCGAAGCCGAGCCTATGGCGAAGACCCGCGAGTCATTGAGAGCTCGCTTCGCGACATGCTGGGTGTCACTGATGACCGCTTCAGGGACGATATTCTCGTCATGGATGGGGAGCGGTCGAAGAAGGGCGTTGTGTCCTCGCTGGTTCGAGGACTACCGGAGGAAACAGAAAAGCGCCGCAAGGAATTCGAACGGCGCATCGAACGTCTCAAGGATCGGATCGTTTCCGCAACCCTCGGCCAGGATGAATTCGGAGGTCACTTCAATAACTATTTCAAGCGCGAGTTCACTCGGAAGCCTGAACTGCTGGACAAGTTGCTAACTTGGTTTCCAGAGGACGCGTTGAGAGTCGAGTATAGTCGCCGCGGAGATGGCACCGACTTTCAACCCATCGGACAGGCGTCGGCAGGCCAAAGGGCGGCTGCGATGCTGGCCTTTCTGCTCGCTCATGGCGAGGAGCCCCTTGTCTTGGATCAACCTGAGGACGACCTGGACAACCACTTAATTTATGATCTCGTGGTACGCCAGATTAAGGAGAACAAGGTCAGGCGGCAGATTATCGTCGTAACGCACAACCCAAACGTAGTTGTGAACGGTGACGCAGAGATGCTTCACGCGCTCGATTTCGTCCGTGGGCAATGCCTAGTCGCGCAGTCGGGTTCGCTGCAAAAGGAGTCAATGAGAAACGAGGTCTGCCGTGTAATCGAAGGGGGACGCGAAGCATTTGCTCGCCGGTACCGGAGGTTGGGACGGGAGTTGACGCATGTTCGATAGCCAGAAGGAGCTGCTGGACAAGGTTCGACTGGATGAAGCCACGTTCCTCGAGCTAAAGGAGGTGCGGTTCGCCGGTGGAAAAGTAAAGGGGCCCGGGCCGGCTGGAAGCCGAGGGGGCCCGCGGAGACATGGCGCCCACTGATGACAGGCTATCCCCGCATTCCCTACGGCGTGGCCAACTTCCGGCGGATCCGCCTGGAGCACCGGCTCTACGTGGACAAGACGCGGTTTCTCCACGCGCTGGAGCAGGTGGACCATGCCGTCCTGATCCGGCCGCGGCGCTTCGGCAAGACCTGCTGGGTGTCGCTGCTGGAGCACTACTACGACCGCGCGTGGGCTCACGAGTTCGACGCCGTGTTCGGCGGCACGGACGTCGGCCGGCGGCCCACCGAGCACCGGCACCGCTACGTGGTCCTGCGCTTCAACTTCTCGGCGTTCAAGACCGCCCTGGACGGTCTGGAGCACCACTTCGAGGAGTACTGCCAGCTTCGGCTCCGCAACGCGCTGGAGCGGAATCCGGACCTGTTCCCCGAGGCGGCGGTTCGGCGCATCCGCGCGCCGGCGTCCGTCAACGGCCAGCTCAACGAGTTGTTCGCGTTCGCCGGCGAGCGCGGCATTCCGCTCTACGCGCTCATCGACGAGTACGACAACTTCGCCAACACGGTGCTGGCCCACCACGGTGAGGCGGCGTACCAGCGCTTCACGCACGGCGGCGGCTTCTACCGCAACTTCTTCGCCACCCTCAAGGCCGGCACCGAGGCGGGGAGCGGCGGGCTGGAGCGCCTGTTCATCACCGGCGTCTCGCCCATCACCCTGGACGACGTCACGAGCGGCTTCAACGTCGGCAGGAACATCAGCCTGCGGCCGGAGTTCAACGACCTGCTGGGGTTCACCGAGGACGAGGTGCGGGGCCTGCTGGAGCTGTATCGGGACCGCGGCGTGTTCGACCAGGACGTGGACGCCGCCCTGGACGTGATGCGCGAGTGGTACAACGGCTACCGGTTCGCCAGGCAGGCGGAGGGCGACCTGTACAACACGGATATGGTGCTCTACTACCTGTGCGAGTCCGTCCCGAACGGGTCCATACCGGACGAGCTGATCGACACCAACGTCCGTATCGACTACGGCAAGCTGCGTCATCTGCTCGTGGTTGGCCGGCAGCTCAACGGCAACTTCGATCTGCTGCGGCACGTCATCGGCGAAGGACGGGTAGACGCCCAGGTGCAACCCAGCTTTCCGCTGGAGCGGCTGAACGAGCGGGAGAACTTCCTCTCCCTGCTCTACTTCTTCGGCCTGCTGAGCTTCCGGCACGTCTCCGGCGACACGCCGCGCCTGGGGATTCCCAACCAGACCGTGCGGCGGCTGATGTACGGCTATCTGCGCGACGCCTGGCGCGACGTGGACGTGTTCTCCGTCGACGCCTACGATTTCTCGCGTCTGGTGCGCGCCATGGCCTACGAGGGGGTCTGGCGACCGGCCCTGGAACACCTGCGCGACGCCATTCGGCGCCAGACCGGCATCCGCGACTACGTCGACGGCGAAAAGGTGGTCCACGCCTTTCTCGCCGCGCACTTCAGTCTGCTCGACGTGTTCCTGATCCACACGGAGCACGAGCTGAACAAGGGCTACGCCGACCTCTACCTGGAGCCGTTCGCGGCCCGCTATCCCGGCGCCGCGTTCGGCTACGTGATCGAGGTCAAGTACCTGAAGCGGCGCGAATCCCTGGATGAGGCCGCGGTGGCGGAGAAGACGCGGGAAGCCGCGGATCAGGTGCGGCGCTACCTGACGGACGAGGATCTGCACCGCCGCCATCCGACCGTGCGGCATATCGGTCTGGCGGTCGTCTTCCACGGCTGGGAAATGGCGGCCTGCGAGGCGGCGGGCGACGGCCCCGAGCACGTGCAGGGGCGGGCATGAGCGCACACGAGCGACCCGACCCGCTGCCGGCGCCGGACACTGTCCTCGATCGCCTGATCGAGCAGCTCCGCGCCAGGGACACGCCCCTCGACGGTCAGACGCGCCCGGCCGCGATCCTGTGGACGGACCCGAAGCGGGAATGGCTGCCGCTGGTCGACGTCCTGCTGCCGCGCGTCGAGGAGTACCTCGTGCTGGGCGACTACGACGCCGGGCGCCGCACCGGTCCGGCCGTCTGGATGCGCTGCGTCGTGGACCGCGCGCTCGACGAACCGGCGTTGCCGGATGACCGCCCGCCCATCGTGTACCTGCCGGGCGTCGCGCGGCAGGACCTGCGCGCCGGCGAGGAGTGCCCGGACGAACTGAAGCCGCTGGTCGAGCTGCTGTTCCGGGGCGCCCTGTGGCGCCAGCCGAACGGCAGCGACTGGACCGTGAACGCCTTCCTGACCTCCCGCGGAACGCTCGGCCTGGACGTTGCCGGCGACCGGGCCACGTCGGAGGCGCTGCTGCGGGCGCTGGCCGAGGTGGCGCTGACGCCGGTGGCGCAGCTCGAAGGGCGCCGCCTGGAGGCGGACGACTTCGATCGCATGCTGGCCGGCGACGTCATCCGCGACCTGCTGCGGTGGATGGGCGACCCGGACGCGGCGCGGACCCGATTGGGAGAGAACGGCTGGCACGCGTTCTGCAACCGTTCCCGGGACGAGCTGGGGTTCGATCCGGCGCGGGAGGGCGACGTCGTCGCTGGAGAGCGTATGGCGAAGGGCGAGGGAGCCTGGACGGCGGTGTGGGAACGGTTCACCGAAGCGCCCGGCAGCTACGGCGACGTGGTGGGTCTGCTGCGGCGCAGCGCGCCGGCGGGCGCCTTGCGGTTCGAGGAACGGGAGCGGTGGCCGGACCTGAACGAGGAGGACGAGCAGGTGGTGCGGCGCGCCCTGCAGGAGCTGCCGGCGTTTCCTCACGGTGAGGCATGTGATGCGGTCGCCGCCCTGGAGCGGACGCATGGCGCACGGCGCACCTGGGTGTGGGCGCGCCTGGGTCTGGCGCCGATGGCGGCGATTCTGAAGCCGCTCGCGAGTCTGGCCGCCGCCGCCCGGCAGGCCCTGGGGGGAATCGAGCCGGCCGACGTGGCGGCGGCCTACCTGGAGCGCGGGTGGCAGGCCGATCTCGGGGCGTGGCAGGCGGTGGCAGCGGCGCCGATCGCCGACGAAGCATGCGTGGCGGCGGCGGTGCGCCACCTGTTGCAGCCGTGGCTGGACGAATCGGCCCGCGCGTTTCAGGCGGCGCTGGAACGCACGCCCCTGCCGGGGGCCGGCGGGCAGCCGGCGGTGGACGCGGCGGACGACGGTTGCCTCGTGTTCGTGGACGGTCTGCGCTTCGACCTGGCGCAGCGGCTGGCGGAGCGGATGGAGGGCCGCGGGTGCCGCATCGACCTGGGTCGCCGGTGGGCGGCAATGCCCACGGTGACCGGTACAGGGAAACCCGCGGTGACACCGGTGGCGGGAGAAATCGAGGGCGACACGCTGGGACAGGCGTTCGGCGCGCGGTTCAAGGCCGGCGGCGAACCGGTCGGGGGCGACGTACGGGGGCAGGCCGCGGGCGACCGGTTCAAGGCCGGCGGCAAGCCGGCCGATGCGCCGGCCCTGCGCGCGGCGCTGGAGGGCGCCGGCTACCAGATTCTGGGCGGCGACGGCGCCGACGCGCCGCGGACCCACCCGGCGCGCGGCTGGCTGGAGACCGGCGCGTTCGACACCCTCGGCCACCAGCGGGGCGCGCAGCTCGCGCGCGATCTCGACCGGGAGCTGGAGCGGGTGGCGGAATGTATCGAGCGCATCCTCGACGCCGGCTGGACGTCGGTGCGGGTGGTGACGGATCACGGGTGGCTGCTGATGCCCGGCGGACTCCCGAAGGTGGATCTGCCGAAGCACCTGACCGAGACCCGCTGGGCGCGCTGTGCGGTGATCGCCGGCGAATCCGCGCCCGACGTCGTCCGCGCCCCCTGGCACTGGAACGGCGCGCAGTGGTTCGCGACGCCTCCCGGCATCGCCTGTTTCAACCGGTCGGAGGAGTACGCGCACGGCGGCCTGAGCATCCAGGAATGCCTGATTCCGGATCTCGTCGTGACGCGCGTCGAGGGCGCGGAAACGGCCGGCCGCATCACGTCGGTGACGTGGCGCGGCCTGCGCTGCTTCGTCGAGGCGGCGGTCCGCGGCGGTCCGGTGACGGCCGACCTCCGCCTGGGACGGCCGACCGGCGCGTCGGTGGCCGCGGCGGCGAAACCGGTCGACGCCGAGGGCGCCGTCAGCCTGGTGCTGGCCGACGACGAGCACGAGGAGGCGGTGCTGGTGCTGGTGCTGGTGGACGAGACAGGCCGCGTGCTGGCCCAGCGGCCGGTCCGGGTGGGCGTGGACGCATGAGCGACCCTGTCGAGCGTCGCCGATCTGCCGCAGGAGACGGCGCAGTTCCTTGTACGGGAGTGGACGCATGAGCGAGTCGGTCGCGATGGATCAGTTGGACACGCTGGCCGCGGAGGCCTTTCCCGGCTACCTGGTGCGCAAGGATCTGGTGCGGCGCTACGCGCGGCAGTACCCGGTTCCCACCTACGTGGTCGAGTTCCTGCTGGGGCGCTACTGCGCCAGCGTCGACGACCGCGAGATTGAGGAAGGGCTGGCCATCGTCGAGCGGCAGCTCCGGGGCCGGACGGTGCGGACCAGCGACCAGGAGATCTTCAAGTCCCGCGCGCGCGAGAACGGCTCGGTCAAGTTGATCGACGTCGTCCGCGCGAAGCTGGACGCGAAGAACGACTGCTACGTCGCCGAGCTGCCGAGTCTGAACCTGAGCGACGTGCAGGTGTCGGACGCCGTCGTCAAGGACAACGAACGCATGCTCGGCGACGGGTTCTACGCCGAGGTGACGCTCGGCTACGACCCGGTCGAGTCGCAGGACGCCTCGGGCCGGCCGTTCCGCATCGCGCAGTTGCGCCCCATCCAGATGTCGCAGCCGGACGTGCTCGACGTGCTGGCCCGGGGACGCCGGGCGTTCACGACCGAGCATTGGTGCGACTTCCTCATCCGCTCCGCCGGTCTGGAGCCGGCCGCCCTGGACGAGGCGGCCCGGCGCGTGGTGCTGCTGCGCATGGCGGCGTTCGTCGAGCGCAACTACAACCTGGTCGAGCTCGGCCCGCGCGGCACCGGCAAGAGCCACATCTACCAGCAGCTCTCCCCGTACTCGCACCTGCTGTCGGGCGGCAAGGCCACCGTGGCCAAGATGTTCGTCAACATGGCGAACGGGCAGCGGGGCCTGCTCTGCCAGTACGACGTGGTCTGCTTCGACGAGATCGCCGGCATCTCGTTCGACCAGAAGGACGGCGTCAACATCATGAAGGGCTACATGGCTTCCGGCGAGTTCAGCCGCGGCAAGGAGAGCATCCGCGCCGAAGGCGGCATCGTCATGGTCGGCAACTTCGAGGTGGACGTCGAGCAGCAGCAGCGGATCGGCCATCTCCTGAGCCCGCTGCCCAGGGAGATGCGGGACGACACGGCGTTCCACGACCGCATCCACGCCTATGCGCCCGGCTGGAACTTCCCGAAGCTCAACCCCGCCGATCACCTGACCGACCATTTCGGGCTGGTGAGCGACTTCCTCAGCGAGTGCTGGACCCGCCTGCGGCAGACCAGCCGGGTCTCGGTGCTCCAGAACCGCGTGTTCTGGGGCGGCGCGCTGAGCGGACGCGACGTGGAGGCCGTGCACAAGACCTGCTCCGGCCTCCTGAAGCTGCTCTTCCCCGATCCGGATCAGCCCGTGCCCGACGACGACCTCGAATGGATCGTGCGGCTGGCCCTGGAGTCGCGCCGGCGCGTGAAGGAGCAGCAGAAGCGGTGCCTGAAGAGCGAGTTCCGCAACACGCACTTCTCCTTCACGCTGGGCGTCGACGGCGTCGAGCAGTTCGTGTCTACCCCGGAATTGCACAGCGACGAGGCCATCGACGGCGATCCGCTGCCGCCAGGACAGGTCTGGGCCATCGGCCCCGGCCGGGGCGAGACCGGGGCGGGCCTGTATCGCATCGAGATCGCCGCCGGTCCCGGCAGCGGCGCGAAGGTGCTGAACCATCCGGTGCCGCCCGCGTTCCGGGAGAGCGTCAAGGTGGGCGAACAGAACCTCTACGCGCGCGCCGGGGAGCTGATCGGCGACCGCGACGCGCGGGCCCACGAGTACACCATCCAGCTCCGGCCGTTCGACGCGGACACGTCGGGCGCCGGACTCGGGCTGCCGGTACTTGTGGCCTGCGTCGGCGGGTTGCTGGAGCGCAGCACCCGCGGCGGGACGATCGTCGTCGGGCCGCTGAACCTGGGTGGCTCGATAGAGACGATTCCCAACCCCGTCGCCGTGGCGGAGCTCGCCGTGGACAAGCAGGCCGCCACGTTGCTGATGCCGGTCTCCGCCCGGCGGGCCCTGAACGATCTGCCGGACGACCTGTGGACGAAGATCAACGTCGAGTTCTACAGCGATCCGGCCGACGGGGTGTTCAAGGCGCTGCTGGAGTAGGAGCGGTCGAGTTCTACGGCGACCCTGCCGACGGGTGTTCAAGGCGTTGCCGGAGCAGGAGCGTGTGCGCGCCGACCCCATCGATAGAATAGGGAGAACAGGAAGCAATGGGCGTTACACGCGTCAAGGTCACCATCCGGAACCCGGCCGATCCGTCGAGAAGCTGGGAGGGGCCGTTCCTGGTCGATACCGGCGCGATAGACTCGCTCGTTCCGAGATCCCACCTGGAAGCGATAGGCCTCGCACCCAAAGCCCAGCGGGTTTACGAGACGGCGGACGGCCGTGAGGTCACGATGGACGTCACGATCGCGCAAATCGAGCTCATGGGCGAGTTGACGGCCGGCCTCATCATCTTCGGGGACTCCAGCGCCGAGCCGTTGCTGGGCGTCACGGCGCTGGAGTCTGCCGGCATCGAAGTCGATCCGCAGAACCAGCGGTTGAAGAAGCTGCCCGCGGTGCGGCTCAAGGGACTCAAGGGATTTCGATGAGCCTTCTGGGCGATTTGCGCCAGGCCGGGCGGCAACTCGCCGCGCGCCCGGGTTTCACGCTGGCCGCGGTGATCATCCTCGCGGTCGGCATCGGCGCCAACGCCGCGACCTTCAGTCTCGTCAACGGGGCGGAGATCTGGATGCCGCTCGTCGTGCCGCCGTACGAAGCGGACACGATGCCCTCCGACGGTTCCCTCGTCGTCATGAGCGCGTTCACGGGTGTTGGACGGCTGCGGGACGGCGCGTGGAGCAGGGGGGATGGGCCGAAACGCCGAGCCGGCGAGGCGTTTCGGGGCGTTAGCCGTCCAGCCCGTTCTTCGACCCGCTTCGCGACGCGACGTGCTTGCGAAGCAGCGCTTCCAGTTCAGTCGCCCGCGCCTCGGCGGTCGCAGCCCGCGCCTCGGCGGTCGCAGCCCGCGCCTCGGCGGTTGCAGCCCGCGTTTCCGCGGTCGCAACCTGCGTTTCCGCGACCCGGCGGGCGGTGACTTCTCTCAGCCGGCCCTCGGCCTCGTGCAGCCGGCCCTCGGCCTCGTGCAGCCGGCCCTCGGCTTCCTCGTCGTGACTGCGCAGATCGACGCCGGTCACCGGATCCCGGAAGCGCATCTCTTGCCCCGGCGCCGCCCGCAGCTCCAGGCCCAGCGTCTCGCTGCACAGCGTCAGCGTGCCGTCCGGCCCCGTCGCCGCCGGTTGACGCTCGTAACCCGACGGCGTGAGCCGCTCTCCTTGCAGACGCGCGGGCAGGTGTTCTCCCAGCGGGTCGTACTGCCAGTACTCGCGCACGCCGAGCCGGGCGTACACCACCCGCTTCGGCCCGACGTCTTCCCGCCACGTGCTCGGCGACGCCACCTCCAGCACGAAGGCCGGCGCCTGCCCCTCCTCCCACAGCTTGTAGTTGGGCCGCCGGCGCTTCTGCACGCCGAACACCACGAAGACGTCGGGGGCGATCGACACCCGCGGATTGCCCTCCATGTAATAGATGAGAAGGTCGCCGGAAACGTACACGTCCCGGCGGTCCTTGAAATGGCGGGTCAGGGCGCCGATGCCGTACATGATGGCGTCGCGCTGGGCGTCGTTCTCCGCCATCGGCTTGCCGTCCGAGCTCGGGTAGTGAATCGGCACGGCGGCAGGCGCGGGTCGGATCATTGCGGGACTTCTCCAGGCGGTGCGGCGGTCCGCACGATTTTCCCCCAAGCTACCACACGCTGCGACGCCGCGTACGCCTCCGGGGCGTCCGTGCGGGAAACTGAAGCATGTATCGTGCCAACCGTCACGCGACGTCACGCGCGCCCACACCAGCGCCCGGCGGTCGTGCTCCGCCTTCGAACCATCGAGCACGACCGTCACGGCGCCGAGCGCCGAATCACTGGCGGCGCCAGATCCACCGCCCAGTCTCTGAGCCTCGTGACATCGACGCCGGATCGCTCCAGCAGCGTGACCAGCTCCTCCTGCCGCGGCTGCCCGAAGACGACCCGATAGGCCGCGAGCTGCCGCTTCAGCCGATCGAACGCCTCGATCTCCGACGTGTACGGCAATTGCGGCACATGGCGCTCCACCCGGTGGTCACCGGGGGCGATCCAGTGCGGAACCAGATCGCTCTCCTCGGCGGCCCGTGCGGCCTTGTCGGCGAGCTCGAACATCAACCTCCAGATGTCGTCACCCGCGCGCCACGACGTGCAGGCGTCGTCGGCATGGGCGGCAGCGACGTTGCGCCGGACCGCATGGCCCTTGTACCGGTGGATCCGCCCCTCGCGCTGTTCGAGGTCCACCGGATTGCCCGGCAGGTTCCAGTGGATCAGGCGGTGGCACCAGGGATGGAAGTCGAGCCCCTCCTGCCCGCTCGACGTGCTGGCGAGCACGAAGGGCCGAAACGGGCTGTTGAACGCGTCGCGGACCGCGTCCTGGCTGACGTGCTCGCCGTCGTCCGTGCGGATGTGGCCGAAGCGCAGGGCGAACACGGTGCGGACCCGCAGTGCGTCGACCTCGACGCTTCCGCCGGACGCCCCGCGCTCGGCCCGGAAGAACTGCCCGTGGACACGGGCACGAGCCGGGTGCACCACCTGGACCAGCTTGCGGGCGCACTTCGCCGCGGTATCGTCGGCGCCGGCGTCCTCGGACCACGACTCCTGGTCCCACAGCATGTGCCACTGCTCGTCCAGCACCGCCTGCAGGTTGCCCTGCCGGCAGTAGCGAAGCACGAGACGCCAGTAGGCCGACTCGTCCCGCGCGGCGGTGGCCGGGGCCAGTTGCCGCAACAGCGCGATAGCCGCGGGCCGATTGAAGAGGCGCCAGAACGCATCCGCGATCGACGCCCCCAGCCGGCGGCGGGTGTCGTCCCCGACGCTCGCCCCGCTGCTGAGACTACGCGCCGCCGCCCCGGCTGCTATGTCTCCCGCTGCTTCCGCTATGGCCGCGTGCAACTCCGGCGGGACGCGCCGCAGCCCTGCGACGTCCGGTGCGTAGAAATCCGCGCCACCGTTCAGGCCGACGAACTCGCCCCGAAACAGGTCGGTGTCTGGATCGGCGGATTCGACACCGATTTGGCGCTAAAATCAGTGGCAGAGCCGCCAAATGGCCGCAATGCCGACAATCCCTCGACTAGTCGACGTTCGGGCCCTGGTGGAACGCAAGTCCTGCTTCCTGTTCGGGCCTCGACAGACCGGAAAGTCCACGTTGATCGGACAGCAATTCGCCGACTGCCCAACCTGGAACCTGCTCGATCAGGAGCTGTTCCGGCGTCTGGCGCGCAATCCGGGGCTGATCCGGGAATCGCTGGCGGAAGGGAGCGGTTCGGACATCGTCGTGATCGACGAGATACAGCGGATGCCGGAGTTGCTGAACGAAGTGCATCTGATGATCGAGGAGCATGGCGCCCGCTTCCTGCTGACCGGATCGAGCGCCCGCGCCCTGCGGCGCAAGGGGGTCAACCTGCTGGGCGGCCGGGCGGGACGGCGGTCGCTGCACCCCCTGGTGCGGGCGGAGCTGGGGAAGCGATTCAAGCTGGACCGGGCGCTGGAGTTTGGGTTGCTGCCGTCGGTCTGGTTCTCCGACGAGCCGGAGGAGGGACTGCGCGACTACACCGGCGACTATCTGCGTGAAGAGATATCCAACGAGGCGATCGTGCGCAACCTGCCGGCGTTCAGCCGGTTCCTGGACGTGGCGGCGCTGGCCCACGGGACACAGATCAACTTCGCCAGCCTGGGGAACGACGCCCAGGTATCGCCGTCGACCGCGCGCGACTACTACCGGATTCTGCAGGACACCCTGTTGGCGCACGAGGTCCCCGCGTTCACCGACACGCGACGGCGCAAGGCGGTCTCGACGTCGAAGTTCTACCTGTTCGACACCGGTGTGGCCCGCCATCTGCAGGGACGGCGCGGGTTGGCGCCGGGGACGCCGGAGTACGGCGATGCGTTCGAGAGCTACCTGTTCCAGGAGATCAGGGCGTTCTGTGACTATCACCGGCTGGAGGCGCCACGGTACTGGCGGTCACGCTCGAAGCTGGAGGTGGACTTCGTCTTCGCGGACGTTGCCGTGGAGGTGAAGGCGGCGCGGGCCGCCGTCGGCCGCCACCTGAAAGGACTGCGCGCCCTGGCGGAAGAGAAGCTGTCGTCGAGGCACGTCCTGGTGTCGATGGATCCGTATCCGCGCGAGGTGGACGGCATCATGCTGCTGCCGTGGGAGGCGTTCCTGGATCGGCTATGGGGCGGGAAGCTGGCCGGCGCCGCGTGACACCGGGCGCAGCATCGCCCGGCGGGGTCGAACGCTGTCGTTCGCGGCCTGGTTCCGGGCTTGATCGCTCCCCGTCAGTCGGCAGCCGCGACAGGCGTACGAAGTGAATCCGCCACACCGGCGGCGCCGGGGAAGTCGCGTCGCGTGAAGAGCGGGACGTAGGTGTCGACTTCCCTGCGGACATTCGCTGCGCCGTCCTGTTCCTCCCGGTCGACGAGGGCCAGCGCGGCCACCACTTCGCACCCGGCCGCCCGCGCCTGCTCGACCGCCTTCAGCAACGATCCGCCGGACGTGACGACGTCGTCGACGATCACGACCTTGGTTCCCGGTTCGGGCGGATTCTCGATGCGGCGCTTCGTGCCGTGGCGCTTCTCCTCCTTGCGGACGTAGAAGCCCTCGATGGGACACTCGCGGACGTACGACAACGCCACCATGGAGCTGACGATGGGGTCCGCGCCATGCGTCAACCCGCCGACCGCCCCGGGGCGCTCGGGGAGCTCCTGCAAGGCGTCGAGGAAGGCCATCCCGACCAGCCAGGCGCCGTCCGCGCTCAGCGTCACCGGTTTGCAGTCGAAGTAGAAGTTCGATTTCGCGCCCGTGCTGAGCGTGATCTCACCGGTTCGAAACGAACGCTCTTCCAGGAGATCCCGGAGTTTCCGGCGTGTGTCGGTCGGGCTGTTCGGCATTGGTGTGAATCCAGTCAACTCGTTTAGACACGCTGATGCCGCGCTGATCAGAACGTCGTTGTCGTCGTCCGCGACGGCGCGCCGCGCGGTCTCGACCAGACGCGGATTGCCGGCCAGCCACCACAGGAACGCGTGGGTGTCGAGCAGTATTCGCACCGTTCCTATCCGCCCTCCCACCGCTTCAGTTCCTCTTCCGGCAGCGGCTCGAAGAAGGCGTCGGTGATCTTGATCTTGCCCTTCATGGCGCCGAATCGACGCTTGCCGCCGGGCTTGCAGCGCACGAGCCGGGCGACGGGTCGGCCCCGACGGGCGATGACAACCTCCTCGCCCGCCTCGACCTGCGCCAGCAGGCGGGACAGTTGTGTCTTGGCTTGATGGACGTTCACGACGGGCATCGGCGGCTCCTCTCCTGGCGGGCCAATTTAGCTAGAAATATGGTCATCTCGCAAGTGTGGGATGCCACCAGCACCGACATCGCCATCAACAACCCGAGGTTGCATCTAGCGCATCCACACCGGGCTCGACACCAGGCGCAACGCGACGAGCACGAGGACGGTGCGGTAGAGGCGCGTGAAGAAGACTTCGTCGAGACGATCGAGCAGCCGGCTGCCGGCCGCCGTGCCGGCGACTACCAGCAACGACATCGCCATCAACAGCCCGAGGTGCTCGCGGTACGAGAAGCCCAGCCAGCCGAATGCCGCGATCTTCGCCAGATGTCCCGCCCCCTGACAGGCGGCCGCGGTTCCCACGACACCCCGGCGTGACAGGCCGAGGTGCAGAAAGAACGGCGCTACGAGCGGCCCGACTGCCCCGACCAGGCTGCCCAGGAAACCGGCGACCGCGCCCATCAGCGCGAAGCGACGCGCCTCGCCGCCCGCACCGGTGGGACGCATTCGCAGCCATCCGGGTTGCAACGTGGCGACCAGCACGAAGGCGCCGATCAGCGTCGCGCCGAGCGTCGCCGGCATGGCGACCGCCACGCGCGCTCCGGCCAGCGCCAGCGGCAACAGGAACAGCGAGTACCAGCCGACGACGCGCCACGCGACGTGGCGTCGCTGCACGACGGTGCGCCCGCCGTTGGAGAGCAGTTGGATCACACCGTGCAGCGGAACGGCGGCGGCCGGCTCGAAGAACAACAGCATCACCGCCAGCAGCACGGTCCCGCCAGCCAGGCCGACGGTCGCCGACAGCGTCGCGGACGCAAACGCCACGCCGCAGAGCAGGGCGACGGTCAGCGGGTCCATGTGCGGGAATCACGCGATGTCTTCGAGAGCGTCGGTGAAGAACCACTTCAAGGTCACGCCGCAGTCAGATCCGACGGGTGAGCGGCCGCGGCGCCGGCGTCCCGCAACCGAGCGACGGCGCGGCGATCTAAACTCGCGAACACGGCTCCACCCAGCGCCGCCCCCTGGTGGGCGATGATGCCGTCAGCGAAGTCGCCACCCGCCCGCAAGGCCGCCAGACCGGCCTCGATCGCCGGCACGTCCGTGGCCACCGCGTCGATCTCGGTGATCGCCTCGATTGCCGTGGCGACATCGGTCGAGCCGCGGCCATAGGCGCGCTTCAGCACCCAGGCGAGCTCGCAGAACACCGGGACGGGAACGGCAATGCGCGTCGCCCGCAGCAGCAGCGCCCTGGCCGCCGCGGCCTGTGCCGCATCATCCTCCACCACCGTGCGCACCAGGATGTTCGTGTCGGCGGTGATCTTCACACCTCTCCCGCCCATCCCGCGGCCGCGGCCGCGTTCAGTTCCTCGATCGAGCGCCGGGGCGTCCCCGGTCCCGCCAGCATGCCGAAGATGGTCGCCGCCGGCCTGCCGGGCTTCGCCCTGACTTGCATCCGTCCGTCCTTCAACAGATCGACGTCGACCCTGTCGCCGGGTCGCACCCCGAGATGCTCGAGTACTTCCTTGCGCAGGGTGATCTGGCCCTTGGCCGTCACCGTCAACGTGATGGGCATGTGCCGGTCTCCGTGGCTCCCAGGATCAACAGTAAGGCATTATACCCTTGACACCCGTACCCACCGGGAATAGGTTGCCTGACAGCGCGATGGTGCGCCTCATACAGGACCGATTGCGATGGCAACACAACCAGCGGGTCGCGGGCGCCGGTGGATCGAGAAGGCCGAGCTGGTCATCGGCCACGTGGCGGCCGTGGTCATCGGGTTCGTCCTGATGGTCGTCGGCCTCGGATTGGGGGTGACGATGATCATGCTGCCCGTCGGCCTCGTCGTCGGACTGCTCGGCGTCGGCGTGTTCGTGTGGGGTCTCCTGGGTCACCTGGGCAAGGACAAGTGAGCGCGGGCGACCCCGCTCGCGCGATGCGCGTCTCCGCGTAACCGAGGACGCAACTCGCGCCGCGACCGGATCACCGCGCCGCGCGCGCGTGGTCAGCCGAACGCCTCAGTCGAGGCCGGGCACGCCCCTGACCCACGCCGTCGGGCCGTCCTCCCACTTGTTGTGCGTCAACCGGACTACCGTCCGGTCCGACAGGCGGATGGCGTGCAGCTCGCCGTACGGCTGCGGTTGGAAGACGACCCGCAACAGCGGCAGCTCGTCGCTGAACTCGCCGCGCTGGGAGGTGAACAGCACCCACTCGTCGTCGGGCGAGAACCGCGGGTGCATGTCGAGGCCGGGGTGCCGCGTGAGACGCTCCGGCGGACCCGGCCGGCCGTCCTCGTCGAGCGCGACGGTGTAGAGCTCGAAGTTCCCGTCGCGGAACGACGTGAACGCGACGCGGTCGCCGGCGGAGGAGAACGCGGGCATCGTGTCCGTCGCCTCGTGGTGCGTCAGGCGCTGCACGTTGGCGCCGTCCGCGTTCATCACGTAGATCTCGGCGTTGCCGTCGCGCATGCTGCGGAAGACGATGCGGCGGCCGTCGGGAGAGAAGTCGGGAAAGGCGTCGTTGGCGTCCGAATCCGCGGTCAGGTCCAGGGCCTCGCCCCCGGCGGCGTCGATCTTCCAGATGTCGACGTCCACGTTGCCGCGCGCGAACGGCGGTCCGACCGCGAACGCCAGCCAGCGGCCGTCCTTCGACCACGTGGGCCCCCAGGTGGAGTCTGGCCCCCGGTACCGGTCCGCCCCGGCCAGGTCGAAGACCACGCGCTTGCCGGTGCCGTCGGCCCGGGACGCCACGAGGCGCGCGAACGCCTCGCTGGCGGCGATCTCTCCGGAAGTGGGATCGACGGCCGGCAGATAGCCGCGGATGCCGATCAGCGACACGCGGCGGCCCGGCGGCATGGCGACCTGGAGCGGCCGGTGGATCCGGAACGCCCCCGGTGCGTCGCTCTCGAACCGGGACGCCGGATCGATCGGTCCCGGCCCGTGCGCCAGCAAGCGGCCCGAGACCCGGTCGTAGGCCGGCGCCCAGTAGTCGCGGGCGGTATCGCTCTCGACGCGCGGATCGGATCCGTCGGGCAGGATGGAAACGATCGTCCAACGGTCGTCGCGGCGCGTCGTGAAGGCGAGCCGGCCATCGGGTGCGGGGACCGGCGAGAGGGCGGCTTCGCCCGGCGCGGAGATCGGCTCGGGCGCTGCCCCGTCGATGTCGTCGATGCCGTCGCCGCCTTCGATACCGTGGCTGCCCTCGATGGCGGCGCGGTAGATCCGCGGATCGCCGTCGCGCTGCGAATAGAAGAGCACGCTCCGCCCGTCGGACGTCCATGCCGGCGCGCCGTCCCAGCTCTCGTGGTGCGTGAGCCTTCGCACGTCGCTCCCGTCCGCCTGCATCACGTACAGCTCGCTGGCCAGGTAGTTCGGCGGGAGACTGGGCGTGGTGCTCGTCGCCACCGCCGCGTCGCGGCTGCTGGAGAAGAGAATCCGCGTGCCGTCGGGGGAGAAGGCCGGGTTGTAGTCTCCCGCCGCGTGGCGCGTCAGGTTCACCGCCGCTTCGGCCGCGGACGGGTCCCGGGGTCGAAACGGGGTCGCGAAGATATCCGCGTTGCCGTCGCGCGTGCTGACGAAGAGCAACCGCCGGCCGTCCGGCGAAATGGCCGCCGCGTCCTCCAGCGCGGGACTCTCGACCAGCGGTCGCGGCCCCGCGTCACTCTCCAGGTCGAGCACGTAGAGGTCGGGGTTGCCGCGCCGCTCGGAGGTGAACACCACCCAGCGCCCGTCGGGGGAGATGACGCCGTTGTAGTCGAGCCCCGGATCCGTCGTCAGCCGCCGGGGCTGCGAGCCGGGGCGGTCGAAGAGGTACAGATCCCAGTTGGACGGCTGGATGCTGCTGTAGACGATCGTCTCCCGGGCGAGCTCGGGCTGCTGCGTACCGTGCACGCCGGCTGTCGCGACGACCAGGGCGGGGAGTCCGAACAGGCCGGCGAACGCCATCGACTTCCAGAAGACCCGCATTGCAACCAGCCCTCCATCCCCGACGCGAGTCGTTACGGGACGCCTTCCGACATCCAGGAGACATCCGCGACGAGTCCACCGACGTCGGCCCAGCGGGTACCACACGGCGGTCGCGGCGGACCGCCGTGTGGCAGGTGCTCGCCGGTTGACTCCTCCCCTCGCTCCCTGAGAGCGCCTAGAAGTCGATCTGGCCGCCGATCTGCATCAGCCGCGGATCCATGATCGTCGCGGGCTGCTGCCACCGCGAGCCGAACGTGCTGTTCACCCCCAGCACCGAGCTGGTGTTGAGCGCGTTGTAGGCGTCGAAGTTGATCTGGAAGCGGAAGCGGCCGGCGTAGAGGATCTTGCTGACCCGCAGATCCAGCCGCCGAATCCGCGCCTCGAACAACGTCTGCGGCGCGACCAGCGGCACCGTTGCCGCCCGCCGTCCGCCCGCCAGCGGCCGACCGAGCGAGGCCATGATCTCGTCGTTCGTCGCCGCGTAGTTGGCGTCGATGGACGGCCCCGACAGATCCTGGTAGGTCGCGCTGAACATCGTGTCGCCCGGCAGCGGCACCGACCCGTAGAACTTGACCTGCGTCTGGGCCTCCCACGGCCTGACCTCGCGGCAGTGCAACATCTGCTGGGGCGTATCGACCACGAAGCACTGATCCTGGACCGAGCGCCCCGTGTCCACGCCGCCGCCGATCTGGATGCCGTTGGCGAACCGCCCGTCGAAGCTCACCTGCACGAAGTGGTGCGACAACCCGAACTGGCCGAAGTGGTCCACGGCCGTGATCAGGTTCTCGACCTGTCCGAACTTCTCCGGCTTGATGTCGTAGAGGCCGCAGATCTCGTGCCCGCCGCCGCCCGGCAGCCGCGGATCCGACGGCGCCGTGATGCAGTAGTGATCGTAGTCGTCCGGTGTCACCAGGACGTTGTCCGTCAGCCGGACCTTGCTCGCGCCGAGGGTGCCGTAGCCCGACCCGCTCGAGAAATACCCGCCGGTGTTGTAGTAGTACCCGACGCTCATCGACAGCCCCTCGCGGAGCTCCTGCTGCACTTCCGCCGACATGTCCCAGTTGTAGTCCCGCCGGCCCCAGCCGCTCAGGACATCGGGATCCCACCGCACGGCGTTCGGGTTCTGCCGGCCGAAGTTCGAGTTGTCAATCGGACCGCACTCCCCGTTGGCGCCGAAGTTGCCCAGGTTGCAGTCCGGCACGTAGTCCCCGTTGGCGTCGTTCCAGGACCGGTTGGCAAAGAGAATCGACGTATTGATGGGGTTGTTCGCCGCCGTCATGTTCGTGCTCGACTTCCCGACATAGCGGCCCATCGAGAACTTGAGCGCCGTCCGCCCGTCCCCGAACAGGTCGTAGGCCGCCCCCAGGCGCGGGCTGAAGTCCTGCCACGCCGGCACGTTGCTCCGCGGATCGAAGCTGACGGGCGGGAGCCAGGTGTTGCCGAACGTCACGCCCGGCCAGGTCCCCGAGACGGGCGCCCCCGGGAACGACTGCGGCGGCACGTAGCCCCTCATGAAGTCGAAGCGCGCGCCGAGGTTCAGCGTCAGCCGGTCGATCGTCCACTGATCCTGCGCGTAGATCCCCGTCTCGTTGACGCGGTTCTTCTCGAGCGCCGGCGTCGCATGCTGCCGGATCCTCAGCGGCACGCCGTTGCGGAACCAGTACTCGGCGTTCGTGGGCCGGAAGAAGAAGTTGTCCCGCGTCAGGTGCTCGTAGAGGAACCCGGCCTTGAAGTTGTGCGATCCGGTGACGTATGAGACCGACCCGCGGACCGAGTAGCGGTCCGTGTTGTTCGGGTCGCCGCGGTACACCGAACCCGAGCCGTAGCTGATGCCCGTCCCCAGATCCGTGATCCGCACCATGTCCGGCGTGACGCCCGGCATGAAGAACTGGTTCCACTGCGAGATGGCCACCGTCCCGCCGGCCTCCAGCAGCAGGCGGCTCGTCTGCGTCGACGTCCACGTGGCCTGCAGCAGCCGGTTCGGGTCGAACCGGTACCCGGGGCTGAACTCCTGCATGCGGGTCGAGTTGGTCGAGCCGCAGTTGCACGCCCGCTGCTCGTCGTAGGTGAAGTTCATCTTCTGGTTCTCCGCCGCCTGCCAGGTGATCCGGCTCAGGTACGAGTCGTACCATTCGAGCCGGCCGCTGTAGCGGTCGTCCGGCCGGTCCGTCCACGGGGTGAACCGCACGACCTTGCGCTCGGCTCCCGGCGGCGTGAGAAACGGGCTCATGCCCGTCGACGGCGCTCCGGGGGCGGTGTTCTGGTTCCAGAAGACGCCGTCGTGCCGCCGCGAGAAGCCCCAGCTCCGCCCGGCGATGAAGAACCACACCCGGTCCCGCAGGATCGGGCCGCCGAGGCTCAGCGACTGGTCCCACATCTTCAGCGTCTTGTTCGACCGGTTCAGGCCGCGTGCCCGGAGGTCGGCGGTCAGGTTCTCGCTCTCCATGCCGTCGTTGGAGAAGAAGCCCGCGGCAACCCCGCTGAACTGGTTGCCCCCCTCCTTGGGAATGATGTTCACCACGGGCCCGTCGGCGTTCACGTCCGCCCCGATGCCGCTCGTCTGGAGCACCATTTCCTCGATCGCCGCCGCGTTGATCTGGTAGCTGCTGTTCCCGGACGTGTTCTCGACGCCCATGCCGTCGAACGCCACCTTGGTGCCCCGCTTCCCGTGGAACGAGCCGCCCACCTGCGAGCTGTAGCGGCCGCCCACGTCGGCGAGGCCCGTGAACCCCGGCGTCAGGGTGACGAGGTTGTTGACGTGCTTCGTGCTCATCGGCAGCGTGGAAAGCGTTTCGTCGGTGACCGCCGTCTGCCGCCGGACGTTCTGCACGTCGACCACCGGCGTGGCGCCCGTGACGGTAATCGTTTCCTCGATGCCGCCGACCGACATAGCCGAGTCGATGTTCGCCGTGACCCCCGTCGACAGCTCGATTGCCTCCCGGATGACCGTGGTGAAGCCCGGCAGGGAGAACGTGACCGTGTAGAGGCCCGGCCGCAGGTCGATGATCGAGTAGAGGCCCTGGCTGTCCGTGATGGCGATCCGCTCGCCTTCGATGAGGGCCGGACTCGCGGCGGTGACGGTCACGCCCGGCAGCACGCCGCCGGTATCGTCCGTGACCTCGCCGGAGATGCCTTGCGCCAGGGCCGCGGTCGGCGCAAGAAGAAGGAAAGAGCCGGCGACGACGACGAAGAACGCCCAAGGCGAAGGGGAGAACCTGCTCACGAGGTGCCTCCTTTCCCCGTCGGCCGCGACGCCACCTGACGTCGCGGCCGCGCAGTCACGCCTCGGGGCCCGATGTTCGCGCCAGGCCGCGGGCGTGCCTGCCACCCACCGACCGCCTGTCGTCAACACGCCATATGGTCAACTGACTCCCGGAGCCGACACGTCATTTACCCACGGTATCCTGGGCCATGTTCGACGGCGGAGCAAACGCAGTCGACGCGGGATAACATCGCCGCTCGAACGTAGCGGGGCTGCTGCCGCGGGCCGCCAGGAGTCTGCGGCGTAAGACTCCTGGCCAAGCCCGGTCGGGCGGCGGGCGGAGCCGCGGGCGACGATTGTCGGGCTACGGCAGCGTCAGCGCCACCAGCTCGGCCGGCTCGCCGCGGGCGCTCATCGCCATCGCGATGTACTGCTTGCCGTCGATCATGTAGGTCATGGGAACGCCGCTCTGCCGCTTGGGCAGCTCCGTTTCCCAGACCGTCTCCCCGGTCTGCTTGTCGTAGGCGTAGAACTTCTCGCCGCCCGCCCAGGTGGCGGTGGCGAAGAGCCCGCCGCCTTCGCCGGCGAAGACCAGGGTCTTCGTGACCAGAATGCCGCTCCGTTCCGGCTTGCCCGTGCGCGGGATGTCGACGCCGCTCAGGGCGGGGTGGTTCCGGACGCAGTCCGGCGTGTCGCCGTTCGGGATCATCCAGACGTGCTCGCCGCTGTTCAGATCGATGGCCGTGATGCGTCCCCACGGCGGCTTGATGAGGGGCAGGCCCAGCGGTCCGATCTCGCCGCACCCCTGCCGCGCGGCCGCGCCGCGCCGCCGCCCGCCGCCGCCCACGAAGTCCATGGTCGAGCGGTTCGGGTCGTTGATGAGCCCCGCGACGGTAGGGGCGGTCACCGAGGCCACGTAGAGAATGCCCGTCTCGGCGTCCACGGCCCCGCCCTGCCAGTTCGCGCCGCCGGTCATCTGCGGCAGCATCAGCAGGGCGCGCAGCCCGTCCTGCCCCGCCAGGATCGGGGGCGTGTAGATGGGGCCGAGCCGATACTCCGACGCGATGCGCCGCGCCTCGGCGGCCAGCTCCGGCGTGAAGTCGATGAGGTCGTCGTTCGACACCCCCTGGCGGTCGAACGGGGCGGGCCGGGTCGGAAACGGCTGGGTCGGCGCGGCCTGCTCGCCGGGCACGGTCGAGGCGGGGACCGGGCGCTCCTCGATCGGCCAGACCGGCTCGCCGGTGACCCGGTCGAACACGTAGGTGAACGCCTGCTTGGTCACCTGCGCCACCGCCTTGATCTCGCGGCCGTCCACGGTGATGTCGATCAGCGCCGGCGGGGTCGGGATGTCGTAGTCCCAGATGCCGTGGTGGATGAGCTGGTAGTGCCAGACCCGCTCGCCGGTCCGCGCGTCGAGGCACACCAGGCTCTCCGCGAACAGGTTGTCGCCGGGCCGGTGGCCGCCGTAGAGGTCGTTCGTCGGGGTCTCGACGGGCAGATACACGTAGCCGAGCTCGAGGTCGGCCGACATCGGGGCCCACACCCCGGTGTTGCCGCTGTAGCGCCACGAGTCGTTCTCCCAGGTGTCGTTGCCGAACTCGCCCGGCTGGGGGATGGTGTGGAAGATCCACAACTGCTCGCCGGTGCGCGCGTCGAACCCGCGGACGAACCCGGCTGGAAAGTCGGGCGCCGGCGCGGTGGCGCGCAGCGCCGCCCCGACCACGATCACGTCGCCGACGACCAGCGCCGGCGAGTTCAGGCCGATCTGGCCGGGCTCGATCTCCGGCCGGTCGGTCCCCTCGTTGATCCCCTGGAACAGATCGACGACGCCCTCGTCGCCGAAGGTGGGAACCGGCAGCCCGGTGTCGGCGTCGAGGGCCACGAGGTGATAGCCCCTGGTGACGTGGATGATCCGCTCGTCGTCCTGCCCGTCCGTCCAGTACGACACGCCCCGGCCCGAGCTGGCCCGCACCGGCGCGACGTCGCCGCGCTCGCCTTCGTCGAGGCGATACATCCAGAGCGTTTCGCCGGTCGCCCCGTCGATGGCCACGACGTTGCGCCGCCAGCCGGCGGAGGTATACAGCACGCCGCCTATCATCAAGGGCGTCGCCTGGTAGTTGAAGTCGACACGGGGGCCGAAGTTGTCCGTCCGCCACCGCCACGCGATCTGCAGGTCGCCGACGTTGTCGCGGTCGATCTGGTCGAGCGCCGAGTACTTGGTGCTGCCCGAATCACCGCCGTAGTACCGCCACTCGCCGTCCCGGGCGCCCTGCTGCGCCGGGGCGACGGCGCTCGCGGCGAGCAGGATGGCGACAACTGCCGGCATCGTCCGCATCCACCGATTCATCCGTGTCGACATGTCGTGCTCCTGTTCTCCAAGGCAACGCGTCCGTGCGAATCGTAGTGCAGCCGGCGACCGCGCGCTGCCGTATCGGAGAGCGGCTCCGCCTCGTCGACACCTGCCGCTCGGCGCCTCCCGCCGGCGGCCCGCGTCGCGCTCACTCCGGCAGTGTCAGCGCGACTGCGTCCGTAGGCCCTACTGGGACTCTTCCGCGGCCCTGGCCGCGGCCTGCCTCTCCAGGTTCCGGTATATCTCGAGGATGTGCCGGATGTCGTGGTTGCCCTCGTGGCAGGCGTACTCGTAGAGCGGGCCCTCGGTCGTGACCATCGGGATCTCGGCGCTCCACGGGCGCATCCACGTGTTGGGATCCTCGATGGTGAACTCGTAGCGGATCTGGTCGTCCGACACCCGCGTGAAGCGCTCCACGACGGTCATCTGCTCGGTGGCCCCGCGGTAGCGCCGCCGCTCGTTGAAGTTCCTCGTCTCGACGACCAGGGTGTCGCCCTCCCAGCGGCCTATCGAATCGCCGGCCCACTGGCCGATCCGGCGGGAGATGTACGGCCGCCCGTCGATCGGGATGATGCGCGGCGGGTTGGTGGTCAGCTCCGTGAACACCACCACGAACTCCGGGGTCTGGAAGATCTGGTGGATGTCGTTGTAGGCCGGCGGCAGGTTCGGCGGGCCCTCGTGCGACCAGACGATGCAGCGCTCGGGCAGCGGCCGGTGCAGGTGGCTGTCGAAGGCATCCGGGCGCCGCCGCGCCTCGGCCTCCGCCGCCAGCTTCGCCTCGGCCTCCGGCGTCAGCGGCGGGATTCTCCCGTTGGGCGGATCCGTGATCAGCGAGGTGCGCAGGGTCGACAGGCCCTTCGGCACCGGCGTGCGCAGCCAGATCTCGTTGTCGTAGTGGACGTAGGAAGGGTCGCGGTTGACCTGGTACAGCCGCCGCTCCCTCTCCTCCGGATCCTCGATCTCGACCGCGTTGCGAGCCGACGGATCGACGCCCTCGGCCGTCAACTGCGCGTTCAGCGCGGCGGCCTCCTCCGCGCTGAAGAACTCGCGGTCGGCCAGGTACTCGGGCCGCTCCAGGGGCGTGAACGTCTGGGTCGTCCAGTAGCCCTGCAGGTCGGGCTGGCCGTCGGGCAGGCGCGGCATGGTCCAGGTGGAGGCCGCGTCCGCCGCGTCCTCGGCCTGACCCTGCGCCGCGGCAGGAACGGGCGCCAGCCAGCCGAGTGCGATGATCGGTACCCACGCCGCCGGACTGCTATGGCTCATCGTCCTCTCCTTGCATTCGCGTCCGAAGCCGCTAGTGTCGCACAGTCCGCTGCCGCGGCCAATCGGGTTTTCGCCGCGCCGTCATACCCAGTCCGCCATTTCCAGGGCGGCGAAACCGGGCCCGCAACCCGGATCGAGCAGTCGGTAGCCGGACCCGAACCCGGCTCGGACCCAGAGGTCGTGGGCCCATCGGCCCACAGGTGATGCTGCGTCTCGATTCGCCGCCGTTCCTCGGCATCGGTACCGAGCGGATAGGGATCTTCCTGGGCGTCTTCCGCCGAACCCGAGCCCGTCACGGGATGCGCAGCGGATCGAAGAACGGCGCGTCACCCCTGACGGTGACCCGGTACCCGTGGCGCGTCTCGGGGTAGTAGTCCCAGATGGCCAAGTGCTGGGTGCAGCGGTTGTCCCAGAAGGCGATCGAGTTCTCGCGCCAACGGAAACGGCAGTTGTAGTCGGGCTGCGCGCAGTGCTTGAAGAGGAACGCCAGCACGGCGTCGCTCTCGGCGGTCGGCAGGTCCTTGATGCGGGTCGTGAAACCTTCGTTCACGTAGAGCGCCGGCTTGCCGGTGACCGGGTGGGTGCGGATGACGGGGTGCTCGGCCGACGGGTAGTCGTCGTCCCGGAGCGTGCCCTTGCCGTACCGCCCGCGGTAATACTGCTCGCCCTCGTGGACCGCGGTCAGCCCGGTGAGAAACCGCTGCATGCGGTCCGAGAGTCCCGCGTATGCGGCGTACATGCTCGAGAAGAGGGTATCGCCGCCGCCGGAGGGCGGCACCTGCACGATCCGGAGCATGCTCGCCATCGGCGGCTCGACGTCGCACGAGACGTCGGAGTGCCAGAGGCTGCCCGCCACGAACTCCACCTTGTCGTCGCCGTGTACGACCAGAATCTCCGGGTGCTCGGCGTCCTTCGGGGCGGCCGGGTGGATGTGCAGCTCGCCGAAGCGCCGGCCTAGCGCCTTGTGCTGCTCGAAGGTCAGCTCCTGGTCGCGGAAGAACAGGACCAGGTGCCGCGCCCAGGCGTCCTTGAGCTCGGCCAGCGTCGCATCGTCGAGCGGCCGGGTGAGGTCGATGCCCGAGACTTCGGCCCCGATGGTCGGCGTGAGCGCGTCGATCCGCAGCGTCGCAGACGGTGCGGACGACGGGGACGGATTCGGCATGGCCATGCATGGATTATAGATTGTCGGCATCGCGGAATCTGCCGCGGCGCCGATGGTCCGGGTCGCCGTGCGCTCCTCGTCCGCCGCGGCCGAAAGGCGGTTGGCGTCGGCAGCGGCACGCACGCTGCGCATTGCTATACTGCCGCACCATGCCCGAATGCCGCGCGGTGACCATGCTGGCCGTCCTGCTGTGCCTCGCCGCCGGATGCGGGCCGACCGCGGCGCAACCCGAGCAGGAGGCGCCGGACCGCACGGAGCAGCGGCACCTGCTGATCGTCCTCGACGGGCTGCGGCCCGATTACGTCACGCCGGAGGTGATGCCGAACCTGCACGCGTTGGGTGAACGCGGCGTCGTCTTCACCAATCACCACGCGGTCTATCCGACCGTGACCCGCGTCAACGCTGCCTCCATTTCGACCGGCGCCTACCCGGAGGCGCACGGGTTGATGGGCAACGCGGTCTTCTTTCCGGGAGTCGATCCGACGCGGTTCCTGAGCACGAGCGAGCGGGACAACCTGCTGCGGATCGAAGAGGCCGAAGGGGGGCGCCTGCTGACCGCGCCGACCCTGGGCGAGCGCCTGCAGGGCGCCGGGCTGCGGATGCTCGTGGCCAGCGCCGGATCGAGCGGATCGTCGTACCTGTTGAACCACCGGGTGGCCGGCGGCGGCATCATCCACTACGAGTACGCGCTGCCGGCGGCGCTCGGCGAGGCCGTGGAGGAGCGGCTCGGCCCGCCGCCTCCCGCCGCCATGCCCAACCGCGATCGCAACCGCTACATCGTCGATGCATTCCTCGAGGTCGGCCTCGAACAGGTCGATCCGGCGGTGACCGTCCTGTGGCTGAGCGATCCGGACACAACGGCCCACGCCAACGGCATCGGACACCCGATCTCGGTGGCGGCGCTCCGCGCCGTGGACGAGGAGATCGGCCGCATCCAGGAGGGCCTGCGCACGGCGGAGCGACTCCACGCGTTCAACATCTGGGTGACTTCCGACCACGGCTTCTCCACGCACACCGGCGCCGTCGACCTCGACGGGCTGCTCGCGCCCTTCGCCGGCGAGCTGCCGGACGGATCGCCCCGTATCGTGGCCGGCAGCGGCGCGATCTACGTGCGGGACGGCGACGCCGGCGCGGTGGCCGGGATCGTCGAGGCGCTGCAGGGCTCGGGGCGGGTAGGGGCCATCTTCACGCGGGACGCGCGCGTGCCCGGCGCGCTGGCGTTCGATGCCGCGCGCTGGGACCATGCAAGGTCCGCCGAGATTCTCTACTCGCCGTCCTGGACGGAAGCCGAGAACGAGTACGGCTACCGCGGCACGTCGGCGTCGGGCGGCACCGCTGGCCACGGCAGCACGAGCCCCTACGATATCCACAACACGCTGATCGCGGCGGGACCCGCCCTGCAGTCCGGGATCGAGGTCACGCTGCCGACGTCCAACGTCGACTTTGCTCCGACGTTCCTCTACCTGCTCGGGTTGAGCGCAGCTCCGGCGATGGCCGGGCGGCCGTTGACCGAGGCGTTCCGCGACGGTCCGGACCTGGCGGCGGAGCCGCGCTCGTCGGAAATCGGACGCGCGACGCCCGACGGCCGCTACCGCGCGGTGGCCCGGTCGACCGTCGTTCTCGGCCGGCGCTATCTCGACTCCGCGACCGCCGAGCGCCCATAAGGCGAGTTCATCGATCTGTGGCCGCGTGGACGTCCACATTCGGGGCGGCGAGACCCGGGTCTTGGTAGATATTTCTGGCATTATGTGTTTGTTATAAATTAGATAATATGTGTATAATCAGGCGTTGCGAGCCTGCCCATGGATCCCATCCGCAATCCCTACGCACCGGGTGCCGGCACTCCTCCTCCCGAGTTGGCGGGCCGGGACGAGTTGCGCGAG
Source organism: Vicinamibacterales bacterium (assembly GCA_965204175.1). Taxonomy (GTDB): domain Bacteria; phylum Acidobacteriota; class Vicinamibacteria; order Vicinamibacterales; family UBA8438; genus WTFV01. The sequence goes on along the minus strand of OZ241978.1, from coordinate 5,131,073 downwards.
ACGGTCCGGGTCGCGCTGGCGCGGGTCCGCGTCGGTCGTCCAACCAAGAGCGTCTTGATGGTCGGCCTGCGGGGGGTCGGCAAGACTGTCCTGCTCGACCGCATGCGTGAAGAGGCGGAAGGAACAGATCTTCACGCCTTGTTCGTCGAGGCGCCCGAGGGGCGGTCACTGCCCGCGCTGCTGGCGCCCCGGCTCCGGCAGGTGCTGCTGAGGCTGTCGAGACACGCCAGGGCCCAGGACCTGGCGCAGCGGGCGCTGAGGGGGTTGGCCGGTTTTGCGACGGCCCTCAAGATGAAGTACCAGGATATCGAAGTCGGGCTTGATCTCGCTCCGGAGCCCGGACTGGCCGACAACGGCGATCTCGAGCAGGACTTGACGGAGTTGTTGCTGGCGGCCGGAACGGCAGCGAATGAAGCGGGGACGGTTCTTGCGCTGTTCATCGACGAGCTTCAGTACGTGGATGAAGGCGAGCTTGCGGCGCTCATCACTGCGTTGCACCGCGTCACGCAGCGTCGGTCGCCCGTTGTCCTGGTCGGTGCCGGGCTTCCGCAGTTGCGCGCCCGCACGGGACGCGCGAGATCGTACGCGGAGCGGCTCTTCGACTTCTCCGAGGTTGGACCTCTGGTTCCGGAAGCGGCGCGGAAAGCCATCGAGAAACCTGCGCAAGCGGAGGGCGTAACGGTCGACGAGGCAGCTTTGCAGCAGATCATCGAGACGACCCGCGGGTACCCGTACTTTCTGCAGGAGTGGGGCAAACATGCCTGGGATGCCGCCGAAACGTCGCCCATCGATCTGGACGACGTCGAACGAGCCACTCACGCGGCCACCGCCGCGCTTGACGATAGCTTCTTTCGCGTGCGATTCGACCGGCTGACACCGTCCGAGCGGCGGTACCTGAGGGCGATGGCCGAGTTGGGTTCGGGGCCTCATCGGTCGGGCGACATTGCAGACGTTCTGGGGAAGCCCGTGACGTCGCTCGGCCTGACGAGAAGCCGGTTGATCACCAAAGGTATGGTGTGGAGCCCGAGTCACGGAGATACCGACTTCACGGTTCCCCTGTTCGACCAGTTCATGCGCCGCATCATGCCTCGTGACGAATGGAGACAGTAAACGCCGACCGACGGCCCGAGTTCAGCCGGAATCGGCCCTTCAAGTTCGGCCGATTCTGACAGTCCTCCCGACGCACGTGCGTTCGGCGACCCTGGCTGAGTCGTCAACCGCCAACGAACGGCCGTCGGGGCTCGTCGCCGGTTCGTCAATACCCCGCCAGCACCGGGAACCGCTCGTCGTCCGGCAGCGGCTGCACGCCGAGCGCGTTGAGGACCATCGACACCTTTCGGTAGCGGGCGGCGGTGGCGACGATGCTCATCATCTGGTGCTCGGTGTAGCGCTCGGCCAGCTTCGACCAGGTCTCGTCGGAGATGGTCGTGTCGCGGTACATCTCGTTGGCGGAGTCGATGAGCGCCCGCTCGTTCTCGTTCCAGCCCGCCGCGTCGTGGCCCTGCGCGATCCAGTGCGGGTCGAGGCCGTGGTCGCGCGCCCGGCCGACGCTGCCGACGTGCTTGGCCCACTCGTAGACCGACTGCGCGTTCCATCCGGTGCGCAGAATCAGCAGTTCGCGGTCGTGCGGCGTCAGCCCGGAACGCTCCGGGTTCATCACGTAGCCGGGGTTCGTGTACCAGGCGTCCGCCAGCGCGGGGTGGCGGCGGAGCGTGCGCGAGACCCGCAGGCCCGTGCCCTCGACCGGCTCGGCGCGCGGCGCGGCGAGCGGCGGCTCGCGGGCCGGCACCACGACCCGGTAGGCGACGTCGTCCACCGGCAATTCGGCGTCGGCGTCCTCGTCGGGCTGGATGCCCAGCGCGTTGAACAGGATGGACACCGTGGTCGTATCGGCCACGGTCGCGACCGCGTCCATCAGGTTGTGCAGGTCGTACTCTTCCAGGAGGAGGTTCCAGGTCTCGTCGCTGATCGACGAGTTGCCGAACAACTGGTCCGGCAGGCCGACGAGCACGTTCTCGAAGGGCTCCCAGCGTTCCTGGGAGGGACCCTCGGCGACGGAGAAGATCTCTTCCTCGGTCAGCCCGGCGTCCGCGGCGCGGGCGGCATGCTCGGCCCACAGGTAGGCGTTCTGCGCGAGCCACGCCGTGCGCAGGGTCAGGATCTCGCGGTGCCGCGGGGACAACGTCGACTCGTTCGAGACGTAGTGCATGAACGGGAAGATGCGATCGGCCAGCGCCGGCACGCGCGCCAGCGTCCGCAGCGCGTTGCCCGGATTGCCGTCCGGGGCGTAACGGTCCACCACCGCCCGCTGCTCGTCCGTCCACTCGGCGGCCGGCAACGGCGGGATGCGCGGCTCGCGCAGGCGCCGGTGCGGCTGCACGCTTCCCGGCAGCCCGGTATAGGCCCGGGCCGGCTCGATGCGCAGCAGCGCCGCGTTGTCCTCCTCGGTCAGCACGTAGAGATAGCCGTCCGGACCCTGCCGAACGTCGCGAATCCGCTGCTTCAACTCGGCCAGCAGCCACTCGCGTCCCATCTCCTCGCCCCGCCGGTTGAACACGACGCGCTCGAGGTGGCCGGTCCGCTGCATCCGCCCGACGGTCATGGAGCCGACGAAGAGGTTGCCGCGCCAGGCGGGGAAGTGCTCGCCGTCGTAGAAGGTCAGGCCGGATGGCGCAATGGACGGCCACCAGAGGATCTCCGGCCGCTCGAACTCCGCCAGCCACGGCGTATCCGACACCCGCACGCCGGTGTACTCCCGGCCGTCGGAGGCGAGCGGCCAGCCGTAGTTGCGGCCGGGGAGGATGACGTTGACCTCGTCGCCGCCCTGCGGGGCGTTCTCGCTGGCCCACAGCGTCCCGTTCTCGGGGTGGAAGGTCAGGCCGAGCTGGTTGCGGTGCCCCAGCGAGTAGATCTCGGGCAGGTAGCCGGGCTCGCCCACGAAGGGGTTGTCGGCCGGCGCCGTGCCGTCGTCGTTCAGCCGTACGACCTTGCCGACGTGCTCGGCCGGATCCTGGGCGCGCAGCCCGGTGGTCCGCGAGCGGATGGCGCCGCCGATGGTCATGTAGACCTTGCCGTCCGGCCCGAACGTGACCCGCGACGCCGCGACGCCGCGGCCGAATCCCTCGGACACGAAGATGTCGCGGACCTCGGTCAGCGCGCCGGCGTCGAGCCGCCCTCGGGCGAGCGCGATCACGGCGCCCCGCCGGCCGTCCTGCTCCGCCGGCCGCGAGTAGGTCAGGTAGACGATGCGATCGTCGTCGGGGTGCAGGGCGATGTCCATCAGGCCGGCCAGCCTGGTTCCCTTGTAGACCTCCGGCACGCCGGGAATGGGCCGCGGGTCGAGCACGCCGTCGCGGATCAGCCGCAGGGTGCCGTTGTTGCGCTCGGTCACCAGGATGTCGCCGTTCCGGCGGAACGCGAGGCCCCACGGATGCGAGAGCCCGGTCACGATCGGGACGACGCGGATCCGGGGCACGTCGTTGCTGTACAGCACAACCGGCTCGGACGGCGGATCGAGGGCCGGCACCCCGCTGATCGCGGTCGTGCGCTGCCGGGCCTGGCCCGAGGCAGCGGCGACAGCAAGGAGGAGGCATCCGCAGGCGAGCAGCCCAATCGCGGAGAGACGGCGAACAGGAAACGGTTGCACGGTGGCACCTCCCTGCCCCTGCGCGGGGGCGGATTCCGTCGCGTTCGGCATCTTCTCACATGTGGATGCCCGGTGCACCAGGTGTTCCCGGGCCGCAACGCCGCCCCTCCGGAATCCGGCTCACTGGCCGGTCGGCGGTCGAACGAGGGTTTGCAGAATGGCGCGCAGGTCGTTGTGTACTTCGCGGTTGTCGGCGCGCAGGTCGTCGATCCGCTTGCCGGTCGCCTCGATCCGCTTGTCGGTCGCCTCGATCCGCTTGCCGAGGTCGTTGCGGGCATCGTCGATCCGCTTGTCGGTGGCCCGGTGCGCATCGTCAATCCGCTTGCCGAGGTCGTTGCGGGTATCGTCGATCCGTTGACCGATCAACGCGTGCGCCTGACTGTTCTGGCGCATGAGCAGTCCAATCAGGCCGCCAAGGGTGCCAATGATGGCGACGACGCCGACGACGAACGTCCAAGTCTCCATCGACTCATCGTGGGCCGAATCGGGGACCCCGTCAAGGGGCTGCGTGGCGGCACGAAACGGGTGCGCCGGTGGCACGCCCGGCTCCGTGTGGACCACAATGAGCCGGGCGGTTGATTTGGCTCACGACCCACCGAATCGCTGGTCGGCAACCGGCAGCCGGGCGGTGGCGCAGCGCTCCCGGACCATGTTGCACTCTCGGCTGGCCCTCGCCGCCTGTATCGCTGCCGCCGGTCTTCCGGTCGCCGCCCACGCCCAGGCGGTGCCCGAGACGCAGCAGACCGCCGACAGGGCGGTGGACGCCGGCGTGCTGACCGGCCGCCCCGTCGTTCGTCCTCCACGGCTGGCCGAGCCGCCGGTGATCGACGGCCGCCTCGACGAGCCGCTCTGGCGCGACGCCGCCCACATCACCCAGCTCGTCCAGCGCCGGCCGTTCGACGGGATCCCGGCGAGCGAGCCGAGCGACGTCTACCTCGCCTACGACAGCGCCAACATCTATGTTGGCCTGCACGCGCACTACTCCGATACCGGCATGATCCGCGCGAACCGGCGGGATCGCGACGAGTCCATCGACGACGACCTGTTCCTCATCTATTTCGATCCATTCCTCGACCAGCAGCGGGCCTACGTCTTCACGGTGAACGGCTACGGGGTGCAGGGGGACGCCATCCTGCAGGCCGGCGCGCTCGGGGGCGGCCGCTTCGGGGTGCCGCGCGGCGACGCCTCCTGGGACGTGCTGTTCGACTCGGCGGCCGAGCTGGTCGACGACGGCTTCGTCGCCGAGCTGGCGATCCCCTTCAAGAGCCTGCGGTATCCGCGCCGGGCGGCCGGGGCGCCGCACCGCTGGGGACTGCAGATCGCGCGCATCATCGGCGGCCGCGACGAGGCGGACGTTTGGTCGCCCACGTCGCGCGACATCGCGGGCTTCCTGCCGCAGATGGGCGTTCTCGAGGGGATGACGGATCTGTCCCGCAGCCACAACCTGGAGTTGCTGCCGACCTTCACGACAATCCGCTTCGGCGCGCTCGACCGCGGGACCGGCCGGTTCCGCGATCGCGACCCGTCTCCCGAGGGCGGCCTGAACCTGAAGTACGGGGTCACGTCCAACCTGACCGCGGACGTCACGTTCAACCCCGATTTCTCGCAGGTCGAGTCCGACCTGCCGCAGATAGAGGTCAACCAGCGCTTCGCGCTCTTCTACCCGGAGCTGCGGCCGTTCTTCCTGGAGGGCGCCGAGATCTTCGATGTCCGGGCGCCGATCACCGCGGTCCATACGCGGCGGATCGTCGATCCCGCGTTCGGCGCCAAGCTGACCGGGAAGGTCGGTCGGACCAGCGTGGGCGTGCTGTACGCCAGCGACGCCGAGCCGGGCAACCTGGACGATACGACGGATCCCGCGTTCGGGTCGTCGGCCGACACCTTCGTCGGCCGGGCGCGCTACGACCTGTACGCGGAGTCGCACATCGGGACCATCTTCACCAACCGGGAGCTGCTCGGCGGGCACAGCCGGCTCGCCGGCGTGGACTCGAACTTCCGCTTGGGCGACACCCACTCGGTTGCGTTCCGCGCGATGGGGACCGACCACCAGGACCGGCAGGGCGTGAAGACCGGCGGCTACCTGGTGGACGCCGTGTTCAACAAGCGCGGCCGGAACCTGCGCTACTCGCTTTCTTCCTACGCGCTGTCGCCCGACTTCAGGACCGACGTCGGGTTCGTCCGGCGCACCGACCAGCGCTACACGTCATTGACCGGCGGCTACCGCTGGTGGCCGGAGAACTGGCTGCGCAACTGGGGGCCGGAGTTCATCTACGGGCGCAACTACGACTTCGCCGGCGTCCTGCAGGATGAGATCGCCGACGCGGGCATCAACTTCGCGCTGTTCCGGAACATGTTCGCGGCCAGCAACGTCCGGCGCGAGCTGGAGCGCTTCGGCGGCATCGACTTCATCAAGACGCGCGCCCGCGTCTTCGGCCGCGTCGACACGAGCCGGCGCATCGGGGTGTCGCTGGAGTACCGCCGGGGCGAGCAGATCCTCTTCCACGCGCGGGCCCCCTACCTGGGGCGCGAGCAGGGCATCACGGCGCGCATCATCCTGCGGCCCGTTTCCCGCCTGCAGTCCGCCGTCAACGTCACCACCAACCGGTTCACCGATCCGCGCCGCGGCAGCGAGGAGGTGTTCGACGTCCGGATCTTCCGGGCGCTGACGACCTGGCAGTTCACCAACCGCCTGCTCTTCCGCAACATCAGCGAGTACAACACCCTGGACGAGACCCTGGACCTCAACTTCCTGTTCACCTACCGCGTCAACGCCGGGACCGTCTTCTACGCCGGCTACGACGATCACTACCAGCAGGCCGACCTGATCGAGGGCGGCCTGACGGACTGGTACGACGTCGGCGGCCGGGATCTGCGGGTGCTCGGGCGCCAACGGACGAACCGCGCCGTCTTCGTGAAGTTCCAGTACCTGTTCCGGTACTAGTTCGCGGAGACTTGTCGCCGCGGAACGCTGGGTCGAGAGACATCTGATCCGTCACCGCGTCTCCTTCGTCGTGGACATCACGGGGCTCGTTGTCGGAGGATCATCTGCGTCATGCCCGAGGTCGCTCCCCATACCCTGGTGCTGGTGCCCACCGAGATCGAGCGCCGTCACCTCGCCCGGCAGCGGGGCTTCGGGGTGGATGCGCCGTGCGAGCTGTGCGGCTTCGGGCCGGTGGCGGCGGCGGCGCGGGCCCGGGACGCCATCGCCGCCCACGAGCCGGAGCGGGTCGTCCTGGTCGGCATCGCCGGCACGTACGACCCGGACGGGCTCCCGGTCGGCACCGCCGCCGTCTTTCCGTCGGTCCTGATGCACGGGGTCGGCGTCGGCGTGGCCTCGTTCGTGCCGGCCCCGGCCCTCGGGTACCTCCACTGGCCGCGAAGCGGCGTGGTCGAGGGGGACGGGCCGGAAGCGCTCGCTCTGGCCCATCCCGTGCCCCCCGCGGCCGGCTCGCTCCTGACGGTGTGCACCGCCTCGGCGACCGAAGCCGAGGCCCGCGAGCGCCGGGCGTTGTTTCCCGGCGCGGCGGCCGAGGACATGGAGGGCTTCGCGGTGGCCCTGGCCTGCCGGCTTGCGGAGGTGCCCCTGGCCATCGTCCGCGGCATCTCGAATCCGGTCGGTGACCGCCGGTTCGAGCGCTGGCAGATCCCGGAGGCGCTCGACGCAGCCTACCTCGTCGCGGCCGACCTGCTGTGCCGCCCCTCCTGGAGCCGCGCGGGATGACGCCGATCCATCTCGGCATCTCGACCTGCCCGAACGATACGTTCGCTTTCCACGGCATTCTGGAAGGGAAGGTCGACCTGCGCGGCCTCGACTTCCGCATCGAGCTGCTCGACGTCGAAGAGCTGAACCGGAGGCTGTTCGCCGGCGACTTCGACGTGGCGAAGGCGAGCTTTCACGCGGCCCTCCTCCTGCGCGATACGCTCGGCGTGCTGCCGGTCGGCTCCGCGCTCGGCTTCGGCGTAGGACCCTTGCTGCTCGCGGCACGTGCCGGCACCCATCCCCGCGACCCCGTTCCGCAACCGGTCGGCTCCGCGCGGCCCGCGCGCGTGCTGTGCCCGGGCGCCCACACCACCGCCACCCTGCTCTACGAGCTCTTCCACGCCGGCGAGGGTGCAGTGGAGCAGGTGGTGTTCTCCGACATCATGCCCGCGCTCGAGGCCGGCGCCGCCGACTTCGGCGTCTGCATCCACGAGGGTCGCTTCACCTGGCGCGCGCACGGACTCGCTCGCGTGGAGGACCTCGGCGCGGTCTGGGAGGAGGCGACCGCCGCGCCGCTCCCCCTCGGCGGCATCCTCGCGCGGCACGCCCTCGGTTCCGAGACCATTGGCGCCGTGAGTGCCGTCACCCGCGATTCACTTGCCTATGCCCGGGCGCATCGCGGCGAGACCGTGCCCACCATGCGCCGCTACGCCCAGGAGCTGACCGACGACGTGCTGTTCCAGCACGTCGATCTGTACGTGAACGACTGGACCACGGACCTCGGCGAGACCGGCCGGGCGGCGCTGGAGATCCTCGACCGTCAGGCCCGGGGGGCCGGCATCGCCACCGGCGGCGCGCCCCTCCGGGTGTATCGAGAGGGCCCCGGCGGCTGATTCCCCCCTCCGGTGTAACATGTCTCCATGTTCGATTCTGCACGTAACCGTTCGCAAGAAACGGCGATGCTGATCACGCTCGCAGCGGGATTCATGCTCGCTGCGGCCGTTCCGGCGGCCGCACAGCCGCTCACGTCGCGGGTGGAGGGGATGGTCCAGGACGAAACCGGCGCCGTCATTCCCGACGCGTCGGTGACCATGACGCAAGTCGACACGGGCATCGTGTGGGAGACCATCACGGACGATCGCGGCCTCTACCTGTTTCCCCGCATTCCCGCGGGAGCCTACCGGGTGGAGGCGGACGCGGCCGGCTTCACGACGACCGTGGTCGAGGACGTCCGGGTCGCCCTGAACGCGCCCACGTCCATCGACATCGTCGTCGAGGTGGGGGCGGTGGCCGAGACGGTGGTCGTTGCGGCGGCCGGGCCGCAGTCGCTGCTGAACGCGGCCAACGCGGAGCTCAACACCAACCTGAGCCGGGAGCAGGTCCGCGACCTGCCCCTGAACGGCCGTGACGTCACGCAGCTCGCGCTCACCCAGGCGGGCGTGACGGGCCCGGCCGGTGCGCGCACCGCGTCCATCAACGGGACGCGAGGCACCTTCAACAACTTCACGCTCGACGGCGTCAACAACCAGGACACGTTCATCCGGACCGACGCCCTGTTCGGGGAGATACCCGTCAAGGAGAGCTTCATCGAGGAGATCGGCATCACGACGGGGAACGCGGACGTCGACGATGGCCTCGGGGCGTCGCAGACGCAGTTCGTCACGCGTTCCGGGAGCAATTCGTTCAACACCGAGGCGTTCTTCTACCACCGGAACGAGGCGTTCAACGCCACCAACTTCTTCAACAAGGCCGCCGGAATCGAGAAGGAGCGGGTGCGCGTCCACGAGTTCGGCTTCAACGTGGGCGGCCCCATCGCGAGGGACAAGGCGTTCTTCTTCCTCAACTACGAGGAGGAACGCCAGCCCGGCACTTCGTCGGTCGTGCGCACCGTCCTGACCGACCCCGCGCGCCGGGGCGATTTCAGCTACGTCCGGCAGGACAACGGCCAGATTGCCGCGGTGAACCTGTTCGACATGACCGGCATCGCTCCCGATCCGGCCATCCAATCACTGGTCGACTCGACGCCGGGGCCCAACGACTCCAGCGTGGGCGACGGACGGAACACGGCCGGGTACCGGTTCAACAGTCCCAGCGACAGCGACTCCCGGTGGCTGGTGTTCCGGGGCGACTACGTGATGAGCCCGAGGCATTCGGTGTCGGGGTCTTTCCATCACTTCCGCCTCGACACGCCGAACTCCGTGTTCAACAGCATCGACGCCGTCTTCCCGGGGCGGCCCGGCGCGGGCCAGGGCTCGCGGCGCAACCTCGCGTCGTTCGGCTTGACGAGCGCGGTCGGGCGGAACGCCGTGAACGAGCTGCGCGTCGGTTTCCAGGGCTACCGGGCCTGGTTCGCCAACAACGAGACCTTCCCTGACGGCTATCGCCTGAACCTCTCGGGGTTCGCCAATCCCGTCCGGAATTTCATGGACCAGGGGCGCGAGACCCGCAACCTGGAGCTCAGCGACAGCCTGACCTGGGTCACCGGGGCGCACACCTTCAAGGTGGGTGGGGGCGCGCGGTGGACGCAAGTCGACGCCTACAACGACGCGGGGCTGGTGCCGACCTACGCGCTCGGCTTCGGTACCGCGACCCCGGATCCGCTCGTGCCCGGGTTGTTCCCCGGCGGGATCTCCTCCGACGAGCTGAGCACGGCCTCCGGGCTGCTGGGGACGCTGGGCGGGTTCGTCGACGAAGCGTACCGGACCTTCAACGTCGTCTCGCGGATGTCCGGATTCGTGGACGACGCGACGGAGAGACGCATTCTCAGCCAGAACTTCGTGCACCTCTACGCGGGAGACACGTGGCGGATCACCCCGCGCACGAGCCTGACCTACGGTCTGCGGTGGGAGCTGCACACGGTTCCCGACGAGACGCAGGGTCTGGCCCTGTTGCCGGTGGGCGGGGCCGAGGCGGTGCTCGACCCGAACGCCGTCGTCGACTTTGCCGGCTCGGCCGCCGGCCGGCCCTTCTTCAACAGCGACAGGAACAACTTCGCTCCGAATATCGGCGTGGCCCGGCAACTGACCGACAAGCTGGTCGTGCGCGCCGGCTATTCGCTGAACTACGTGCTCGACAACAACCTGACGACGGTGTCCAACGCGATCGGCGCCAACGAGGGCCTGAGCCAGACCGTCGTGCTGCCGGGCGTCGGCGGCACGGTCAGCGGCGGGGGGCTGGTCCCCGTCGAGGCGCCCGAGTTCAAGGTTCCCCGGACTGCACGCGACGGCATCCTCGCCGATTCGACGGCCGCCCTGTTCACGTTCGATCCCGACCTGCGGACGCCGTCCGTCCGGCAGTGGAACGTCGGGCTGCAGTACCAGCTCCTGCCGGACACCGCGGTCGAGGTGCGCTACGTCGGCAACCGCGGCGACGACCTGCTCCGCGGCGTCGATCGGAACCAGCTCCTGCTGCCGGACGCCTTCGTCGAGGACTTCAGGCGCGCGCAGCGGAACCTCGCCGCCAACGGGGCCCCCTGGCTCGGCGAGCCGCTGCAGATCTTCCCCCTGCTCGGCTTCGGCGGCTTCCTGCAGTCGGGGGCCGTGCAGAACTGGATTCGAAACGGGGAGATCGGGCAGTACATCGGCGGCTTTCTGGCCCCCAACCGGATTTTCTTCTTCAGCGGAGAAGGCGGAGAGTTGTACGGTGCAACGCTGCCGATGAGCTACTTCTACACCAATCCCAATACCTTCGTGGGCGACGTCGTCGGCAATCACGCCTTTTCCCGGTACGACGCGCTCCAGTTGGAGGTCCGCAGGGCCTGGCGCGCGGGACTCACCGCCCATTTCAACTACACCTGGGGGCAGGTGACCACGGACTTCGCCGGCACCCAGGCGAATTTCCGCGGGCTCTTCGACAACGCGCAGCCCGAGCTGGAGGTCATGCGCCCGTGGTACGACATCACGCACACCCTGAACGCCCTGTGGGTGTGGGAGATCCCCGTCGGCGAAGGGCGGCGGTGGATGGACCGCCGCAGCGTGCTGGGCGCGCTCGTCGGCGGATGGGACCTGAGCGGGTTCGTCCGGGTTCACTCCGGCGAGCCGATCAACCTCGTTTCCGGACGGGGCACCATCAACCGCGGCGGCAGCAGAGCGATGACCAACACGGTCCATCTCACGGGCATCGACGTCGACGAGCTGCAGGGCCGGACCGGCGTCTACCGCCTCGATGACGGCCGCGTGAGCCTGTTCGATCCCGGCCTGCTGGCCGAAGGTGGCGGGCTCGATCCCGATCTCTTCGAGAATCCGGCAATGCTCGAGGCGGGCACGCTGCCATTGTCGCCCATCAGCGGGCCGTGGTACGCGACGCTGGACGTCGGGCTCCGCAAGAACGTTCCGCTTCCGTTTTCCACTGCGGCGCGGTTACAGTTGCGCATCGATTTCTTCAACGTACTCAATCGCACCAACTTCGACGTCGGCAGCATTTCCGGTGTCGGCGGATTGGGCGTCCACAACCGCCACGATCCCAACAGCACGGAGTTCGGCCTGATCGACTCGGCATTCGCGGCCCGCGAGATGCAGGTCGGCATGAAGCTCACGTTCTAGCGAGCCGGCGGCCGATGCGCGGGAAGGCGGAGGGCAGGAGCTCAGCGAGGGGGAGCCACGACTACAGACAGCCGGTCGGTGTCCGGACCGCGGTCCGCCGGCAACGTCGCAGCCCGACCGCGGCGGGGCGGGGCCGCCGCGCGCGCACGGTGCGCGTGGGCCGTGGCGACGCTCATCGTGGTCCAGGCCATCGTCTGCGGCCTGGCCGTCCTGCCCGTCATGGCGGTGTGGGGGCCGCTGCTCGCCTGGACGGCGGACGACCCGGTCGCCCGGGCGGTTGCCGCGAGCTTCGCCATCGTGCCGTCGTACGCGCTGTTCGCCATCACCTTGATGTTCGCGTCGGCGCTCGCCACGCGCGTGACCGGCTGGCGCACGCGGCCCGACGCCGAGATGCGCCTGGCCGATCTCGACTGGCCGCTGCTGGACTGGGTGCGCTACATGGTCGCCATCCACGTCGTGCGGCTGTTCGCGGGCACCCTCTTCCGCGGCACGCCCATCTGGAGCGCCTACCTGCGCCTGAACGGCGCCCGCGTCGGACGCCGCGTGTACGTGAACAGCCTGGCGGTGAGCGACCACAACCTGCTCGATTTCGGCGACGACGTGGTCATCGGCGGCGACGTCCACCTGTCGGGCCACACGGTCGAGCGCGGCTTCGTGAAGACGGCCCGCGTGCGCCTGGGAGACCACGCCACGATCGGGCTCGGATCGCTGATCAGCATCGGCGTGACGATCGGTCCCGGCGTGCAGATTGGCGCGCTGAGTCTGGTGCCCAAGCACGTGACCCTGGACGGGCCCGGCACCTATGCCGGGGTGCCCGCGAGACCTCTCGGCTCGGATGCCTCCCCGCCGGCCCGGCGCGAATAGTCTCTACCCGCGCGAGCGAGTGCGCGAGACCAGGGCACGGCTCGCGCCCGCCGCCGTCGCGCCGTAACCGCGCGCCCGACGGGTGAACGGCTCCCGGGCGGGAAACCCGACTCGAGGAGTGACGGATATCGTCGTCCTTGCCATCGAGACGTGAGACGCCCAGCGGGCCTTTTCGGTCGCGCGAGCTTCCGGCCCGAGGCCTTGGCCTTGGCGAGGTCCTCACGGGTGCGCTCGGAGGTCAGGTCGCGCTCGACCTCGGCGAACAGCGCGAAGAGCGTGGTCATGACCTTGGTCCGGGCTGTGCTCGACAGGACTTTCCGGGAACGGCACGCCGTCCGTCACGGCATATTAACTGCTTTTACATCAACAAGTTACTGCACAACTCCGCACCATTACGGACGGACGAACTCGCCGGGGAACGGGTCGCCGCCACGCGATCTGGAGCTACATCATGATCGGTCGCTGATCGCGACTACGCCGTGTGTTCCAGGTGGCGTACGCCGTGATGGTATGCGACGTGGCGACGCCCGTTGCGATGCCGATGCCGCCGCCGGCCAGCGTCATCATCAGGCTCTCGGTCAGGAACTGCACGACGATGCTGCGGCGTCGCACCGACAACGCGTCGCAGGCCGATCTCCCGAGTCCGTTCGAGCACGGACGTGAGCTCGATCAGATCGCCCATGTCCGCCACCCGCCGCTGCCCCGGCACGTCAGGTGCTGAAGGGAGCGTGTGGCATTTACGGAACTGCTTCGATGCGCCAGTTGTCGGTACCGGAGATCCTGTTCGCTCTGAAACCGCTGATACTGATGCCTGTGCCGGCCGTGATGCAGCAACCATAGCGCCCGCGGCCGTCCGACAGGACCTCGAAACGATCCGAGCCGACGTCACAGGAGCCGCCGGGCCCGAGTCGCAGGTCGACCGTGCAGGCTCCTGCATGCGTCGTCACGACACCGCCGCCGGTGCTGGTGCCCGAGCCTCCGGTCACGGTCACACTGAACGTCAACGTCGCCGTAAGTCCGCCCGGATCACGCGCCGTAACTCGTATATCCGCTCTCCCGACATTGGCGGCAACGACTTCCAGAACCGTGCCGACAACGCTAACCGACGCTACGTGGGTATTGCTGGAGCTTGCAGTGTAAGTCAGACTGTCGCCGTCCGGATCAGTGAAGTTCACCGGCGACTCTTCAAGATTGACGGTCCCTTTGTTGCCCCGCTGCAGCGTGGCATCGTTTATGCCGGTCGCAACCTGCGGAGCCCGGTTCGCCGGAGCCGTTGGAGTCGTGACCGTGGGCGTCGTAGTGGTCGGCGCCGAGGGCGCCGGATTGCTATCGTCACATGCAGCAACCGCTACTGCAAGCGTGGCGACCAGAACTCCAGTGGGCGTCATTTTCATCTTGGTTCCTTTCCGCAATGTTCCTCCGGCCGCAAGGCGTGTCCTTCGCTGCCCACCCGCATGAAAGTCTGGAAGCTGGCAGTGCCAGACGACCATTTCTACTTATTCAAACGTCCGAAGAGCAGAAACGCGGCAGGCGAGGAGCGAAAAATTCGGATCTATTTCTTGCCCAGCACCCCGCCAAGCGCATCAACGAATGCGCGCGCCGTCGCCGGACGTGCGGAACGGGCAGCCGCCAGCACCGTCGCCGCGAACGCGAGCACCGCCGACTGCGTCGGCGTGTCCGATGCGGACCGCACGCGGTGACCGAGGCGTTGGCGCCGAATGCGGTCGGCCACGTCTTCGACGTCGCCGCCCGCGAACGGGTGGTCGCCCGACACCATCTCGTAGAGGACCACGCACAGCGACCAGACGTCGTCGGCTGCCGCGGCGGACCGCCCCGACACCACCTCCGGCGACAGATAGCGCAGCGTGCCGCCCGCCGCCGCGTTGTTCGCCGGCCGGGCCAGACCGAAGTCCAGCAGCTTCGGCAAGCCGTCCGCCGTGAACCCGATGTTGCTCGGCTTGACGTCACCGTGCAGATACCCCGCCCGGTGCAACGCCGCCAGCCCCTCGGCGAGCTGGATGGCCACGGCAACCGACTGCGGCGCCGCGAGCGGTCCCTCCCCAAGCCGGGCCGCGAGCGTGCCGCCGGGCAGGAACTCGACGACCAGGAACGGGCGCCCGCGCCACGATTCGACTCCGTAGATCTGAGCCACCGCCGCGTGCGCCACCCTCGCCATGGCCCATGCCTCGGGCTGCAGTCCCATCATCCGCGACACGGACCTCCCGGCCAGAGTCTTTACCGCCACGTGGCGGTCGAGCCGGATATCATGCGCCAGGTAGACCGCCCCCATCCCACCGGCGCCCAGCCGCTGCGTCAGCCGGAACTTGCCCGCCAGCAGCCGCGGAACCTCCGTCTCGACGTACGCTGGCCCGCAGGCGCACCCCGGAGGCTCACGAACACGACGGTCGGCAGGGGCGCGTCCCAGGCGAATGCCTCCGACATGGCGAACGGCGGCACCTGCCCCAGAAAACCCGGAAGCATGTGCAGCGGTGCGAGCGTGGCCCTGAAGGGGAAGAAGCCGCCCAGCAACCAGGTCCGCCGGTCGCGACGGCCGGCGAACAGCAGCAGGGCGGCACTCACACCGTATCCGGCGAGCAGGGTCGCCGCATAGACCGCCACGTCTCCGTGTGCCCGATGGTAGTCTTCCCATCTCCAGGGCAGCAGCAGTAACGTCGCTGCCACCTGGACCGCAGCAGCGGCCATGAGGACGTGGACGGCGCGGCGAACGAAGCCGCCGGCGCGAAAGCCGACGGAGGGCTCCAGCGCGGTCGACGGCGCAAGCCCCGCAGCGCCGCTACCTGCGAAGATCCGGGAGAGCTCTCGCAGCGTGTCGAGGGCGCGTCGCTCGGCCGGCGTAGCCAGTCTTGCGCACCGCTCCCACTGTACCTCCCGGTTCAACGCGACGGCGTCCACCGCGTCGCCGACGACGTCCCCCGGGAGCGTCTCTAGCAGGCATTCGACATGATGTCGACCAGCCTTCTCACCGCCCGTGCCAACGCTTTGCGCGCCACTGCCTCGCTGGACAGACGCTCCATGAAAGCGATCTGACGGTAGCTGTATCCGAGCTCCGCACGCCCGACGATCAGCCGGCGGTCACGGTCCGTCAAGCGTTCCAGGCCGCTCACGTAGCGCTTCCAGATCTCATCATCGACGAACTGCTGGTGCTGCGGCGCCGCACTGTCGGACAGCGGAGCGGACGCATCGGGCATGATCACGTTCAGACGACGCCTCGCGCGCCGCGCCTGGTCATTGATCCGGTTCTGGACAGCACGCAACAGGTATCCTTGGAGCGCCCCGGCGTGTTTCGACTCGAACGACTCGAGCCTTGCGAACGTCTGGTGCAGCGCGTCCTGGACTACGTCGCTGGTGTCGATGCCGTCACGCGCCCACGGCGGCAAGCGGCCCCGTGATCTCCGCCGGAGCCAGGACCTGTATCGCGTGAACAGCGCATCGATCCCCGATCTACTGCCCCGCCGTGCCCGCTCGAGGAGACGCCACTCCGAGGTGGACCCGCCGGAAGCAGATTTGCCGCCGTGCTGCGCCGAGTCCGGATTGAGGTCGGATGGCATGACAGTGCTGATCATGCATCAGAAACACTTGCAGGCGCGTCGCAGCCCTCGGTCGTTCGCGCCTCGCGGTGCCGGACGCGATCCTGACATCGCGGTAACGTACGTGGCAAGCGCCGTTGTTGTATCTCAGTAACCGACTTGTATATCAACAGGTTACATATCTCAGTCCTGTAGGGAGAAGACGAACAGGTTGTTCCCGTTGCTCGGGCGCAGCTCGGGCGTCAACTGCAGGAAGCTCGCCGTGGTCGCGGCTGGACCGGTTCCTACCGCGATGTACTGGCGGCCGTCGACCGCGTAGCTGATCGGGAAGCCCGAGACGGGGGAGCCGAGGTTGATCTCCCAGAGCACCGCGCCCGTCTCCTGGTCGAAGGCCCGGAAGCGGCCGTTCGCATCGCCGCCGAACACGAGTCCGCCGCCGGTGGCGACGAGCGACAGCGTAGCGGCGCGCTGCTGGTGCAGCCACCTTGTCTCGCCGGTCTCCGCGGAGATCGCGTAGACCGTGCCGAGCTGCTCGGTGCCGGGCGCCAGCTCGTGGCGGACGGCCAGGGCGTAGATGCGGTGCGAGGCGTCGGGCGAGGTGGTCGCCAGGAGGCGCTGGCACATGTTGCGCAGCGGCATGTACATGGTGTTGGTGAGCGGGCTGTAGGCGCCGGCCTCCCAGTCCGGTATCCCGGCGAGAGTCCGTGCTTTAACTAGTAGTTCTTGCAACAGTTTACGGCACACCTGTACTGCTCTGCCAGCCGCCCGTGCCAGCGAGAACCGGTCCGCCAGCCAACTGCGGGGCGCCGCAAAGTGCTTCTCAGCTCCGGCGGCGCATAGACCATGGTCGTTTCCGGCCGGTCCTGCATGTCGGCCACGTCGGTCCCGGCGCCGCGCAGTTCCGCCGCAAACGAGTGGCGGAGCTCGTAGGTGGTGAACGTCGCCCGGCGGCGCGGCGCGCGGCGGCGAGCGCGCCGTTGACGCTGCTGCAGGGCCACGGCCCGAAGGCGTTGGCGTCGAGGAAGGCGCGGGCGGCGGCGACGCCCTCGCGTACGAGCGCGACGACTGGGGCCGGCCGCCCTTGCCGCGCGGGACGGCGACGTAGGGGAATCGGCTCGTCGAGCCGGAAGTCGTCGGCCTAGCGGGCCTAGCGGCGTCCTTCTGCGAGGGGCGCATTCCGGTCCTGTGCATCAGTTCCACACGGCCGCAGGTCACCGAGCCGGGTTCGAGCTCGGAACCGCATCATCGACACCCCGACAGCGGCTGATGCTCGGCGTTCCATGGCTTGGCAGCAGGGATGCTGTTTCGCATCGCCCGATCACAGAGTCCGCTCCGCTGCGTCCGCCGGTCGTGCCCTCTTCAGCCAGACGTAAGGATCGTTGGCGGTACGGCCTACCCGCTGCGGGCGCCGAGCTCCATCGCGATGCGGCGCCAAACGTCTAGGCGGTCCGGCTGCTCAAGCTCTGCGTCGAAGTCGCTCCCTCAGTCCGTCGCCTCGTCCCTGCATCTGCCGCGTCCGACGCCCGGCCTGAGCGCGGGTGCGACGCGCTCCGCCGCTGCCACGGCACCTGCGGCCCCGCCCAAACACTCAACCAAACGACGATACAACTCCCGACGCACGACCGCAGAGTCCGACGGTGCCCACCGACTTCTCATTCAACTTTATCGCACAAGTCGTCAGGCAAATTATGAGGGCAGGGCGGGTGGTAGCTCGATGGCCAGACCGTTCTTTCGTCCCAATACGCCTTCGCGAGCTGTTCACGCGTCCAGTTCCTCAGCTTTCCGCAGATCGGCGCCCCGCAGATTAACACTTCTGCCGTGGACGGTGATAGACGCTCCCTCTACGGTACACGTCCGATCAGGATCTCTCAGAGTAGCGTTCAGAATATCTGCTCCGCGCAGGTCGCTGTCCCCGAACTCAGATGCATCCAGATCGGCATCCCCCAAGTCTGCCCCTCTCAAATCCGCGTGGCGCAGGTCAGCACTGCGCAAGTTCGAGCCGTCCAATTCCGCGCCCCGCAGGTCGGCATGCATCAAGTTCGCTCCGCGGAAATCGCTCAAGTAGAGCATCGTGTCCTTCAGCTTCGCTCCTTGAAGGTTGGCATTGATCAAGTCTATTCTAAAGGCCCCACGCGCTTCCGGCGGTGCGCATTCCGGGTTGGCATTGCTCATGTCTGTTTCACCGCGTTGACTGTCCCGCACTACAGGTCCGCATTCCGCCTGCACGCAATGCGGCAATCGATAAGTTGCCCACCGATGCAGTTGTTCCATATTGGGCTGGCCAGTTTCCAGCCAACGCCAAGGTTCCAATGGCGACGGAGCACGAGGGGCAGTCATGGTCTGAACCGCTCCGAATTCTTTCATTGCAGCGACAAAGATGTTTCGGTTGCCAGAGGACACCATAGTGATGAACGCATTACGCTCAAACAGTGCCCGGTTGAGTACGCGATCATGACGTGCCTCCATTACCGCGTACAGTCCAAAATATGCCCCTACAAGCGTTGTAAGCGTAACAACCCAGACCCGGTACGCGTACGGTCCCAAGAGATCAGTCCACGCATTCTTACGCCACGTCTCAAGCCGTTGTCGTGCCGTGTTGCACATCCTATTCACTCCCCTATGCTATAACGATCTGCTCATTCCGCTCTACCCTACTCCACCAGTGACGCCGTCACGGACTCTAGCCCGTTCTTGCCCGCCTCAACAGGATAACCGAATTCGCGGTGCACCGGTTCCCCAAACGACTCCGCTCGAACACTGGGCGCGATATCGTTAGTGCCATCAGCACCGCTTTCGTGGCTCCACCGAGAAAGCTAACCAGACCCCCATTCGCGAAAATACCCAGCAGTGCGATCACCACGGGCGCCAGGACCAGCGGCGCCCGCCTGTCACCACGCCAACGCCACCCTCTTCACGATGGAGCGGATTACGTTACGCCTTTTCGGAGACTAGATCGGCTCCCTGTTAAACATCAGCATGTCCAAATCGATGTCACCACCGTCGGCAAGACACTTCAGGATGCCCTTACGGCAGGCGTCACGTCCCTTGTCCAACAGATTTCGACTCTTATCCGACTCCTTCACTTTGCCCGTGTGAACCACCCCGGAGGCGGCATCGTACACGTCGCTAAGCAGCTTCCGGAAGTGCCGGCACTCCGCGTAGCTACATCCCAAGTGCAGCGCCCCATGCGTCGCTTGCCGAAACCGAACCTCCGAGTGTCCGCCGCCGGCGTATAGGCTTTCCAAAGCGATCCTAAGGTCTATGAAGTGGTCGGCAGAGAACCCGAATCGTCGGGCGCGAAGCCAGCGCTGGATGGCGACTTCGAGGCGCGTTTCGTGCGCTGACGCCACCTGTGCAGATAGCTTCCACGCTTCTTCCAGCCTAGTCTTGGATGGAGTGATTTGTTCACCTGGCCAAAGCGACGTCTTGGTGAATCCGCCTCCTACTCCGTTGATTTCTCGCAAGACACCGTAGTCACCCCAAGAGAACGTCCACCCTATATTCTTATTCTCCACCAATGACATCGCAGCGCAGAAATGGTCGATGTTGAAACCACCCGCTCTGGGACGCGCTAGAGGCCAAGACGGAGCCTCAGCGGCCTCAGGCTTGAACAGGACGGGACCGTCGAACTCCATGTCCGCAGTAACCAATACGTGTGCAAGTAACTCTCTCTCCTCAATCCCGTCCGGCAAGTCAGGTAAGATCCTCCACAGGTCTTGAGTCGACGTTGGCAAGACCGACACCTGCACTCCATCAACAACCTCAGCGTCAGGTACAATCGGGTCGCTGGGCGATGTACCGTTGTTGAGGACATATCGCAGCTTGTAACGAACGCGATCGCCCTTCTTCCATCCGTATAGCATGCCCACTACCTCTTCGGCACCCAGCGTCGCGCCAGCTCGAAGCAGCTGTTTGGCGTAGTGTGCAATGGGTGGTGTGAGGATTCCACCCATGAGTACGGCCAAACCATCTCCGATGCGACCCTCATCGTCCACACAGTCGCTCAGAGCTTCACGAAGCGCCTCAACGAATTTTGTCAGCGCGGGGTCATTGTCATCAATGACGAGCTCTGGAGGACGAGAATGCCAGCCCAGATGGCGGAACACGCCTTGTTGATACGCCTGTCGCAATGCGGCCCATGCTGTGACGTGGCCGCTGGATAACTTGAATTGACACCGATCTAAGGTTCCCTGCAGAAGGGTTATGAGATCACCTTCTTTGATCATCAGTGCGCCTCCGTGAAAACCAAAGCCCGTGGGCGGCGCTCTTTGGTCGAGCGACGACTCGGGCTAGCGTCTCGTACCTGACCATAAGTCCCTCGACGTTCAAGCGGAGGGTTTGAAGGGTCTGACAGGAGATCTCGGCCATTGTCGTCCTGTCCCGCGTGTGCGGGCTCTGGGTCGACACATTGGCGACGGCACCGTCTCCAAGTCGCCCAAGTCCACCGCATGCTCCGCGTGCTTGCGTCGTGGGAGTGCGGACTTCCTTCATCTTCATGGCCGTCGCATCGGAATCGCAGCGTCCGACTTTATGCGCCGCTCTGCAATCCAACCCTGCGAGCCAGAACGGGTCTGCCGGCTGGGAACGGCGCAGCGGTGGCGTCGTCGCGCCGCAGCCGTTCGAGGGCGGCGCGGTGCTTCGCCAACTCCGGCGGCGCGTAGATCATGGTCGTCTCGGGCCGCGTGTGTCCATAGAGGTCCTGGATGTCGGCCACGTCGGTCCCGGCGCGCCGGAGTCCGGCGGCGAACGAGTGCCGGATCTGGTAGGTGGTGAACGCGGCCCGGCCGGCGCGGCGTGCGGCGGCGGCAAGCGCGCGGTTGACGCTGCTGCGGGGCCACGGTCCAAAGGCCTCGGCGTCGAGGAACGCGCGAGCGGCGGCCACGCCCTCGGGTACGAGCGGGACGGCGGCGAGCCGGCCGCCCTTGCCGCGCGGGACGGCGACGTAGGGGATCCGCTCGTCGAGCCGGAAGTCGTCGGCCCCGAGGCGGCCCATCTGCGAGGGGCGCATCCCGGTCCAGTGCATCAGCTCCAGCCGGACGCGGGTCACCGAGCCGGGCTCGAGCTGGGCGAGGACGGCGGCGATGTGCCGGCGGTCGACCCAGCGCGGCTTCGGCGGCGGGGGTGCGAAGCGGACGAGGTCGAGCAGGTCGAACGACGCGCGGCGGCCGTAGAGGACGCGGACGAGGTTGGTGAGCGCGTGGCGGCGGTGGTTGCAGGTCGAGGCGGCGAAGGTGTCGCGCCACTCATGGAGCTGTGCGTTGAGCGCGGGCAGGTGCGCGGCGAGCGCGAGCGTACGCAGGTGGCCGAAGCGCGGCAGCCACGCCCGCAGTTCGCGCTCGCGGTCGTGGAAGGCGATCAGCGTGCTGCGGACCTGATCGAGGTAGCGGCCGGCGTCGTGGCTGAGGGAGTGGCGCTCGCCTTCGGGGAGCGTCCGCAGGCTGGCGCGCAGCTCGTCGCGGCGCGCCCGGATGGTCTTGAGCGGGGTGCCGGGCGGGAAGCGGATCTCGCGCTGGACGCCGTTGACCTTGACGGTGGCGGCGAGCCCGTGGCGGTCGCGGTAGACGCCCTCGGCGACGCGGACGCGGCGGCGGGCGGGTGGCTTGGCGGCGCTGGTCTTCTGGGCGCGCCGCTTCGGGGGTGCCGCCTCCGGCGCGGGGTCGTCGTGGCTGACGGTCTGGTTCATGGTCGGCTCCTTCATACGAATGTCCTCGCGGTCCACCTGACCTCGCCGACGATCTCGGCGCCGGGCGGCCAGGGCCGCGTGGGCCAGACGTCCTTGTTGGGGTTGTCGCTGACGATCTGCCAAGCGCCCGCGGTGTCCCGGCCGGCGCGCTTGACGACGAGGCCGTCGGCGGTGCGGATCACGAATATGCGGCCCGTGCGCCGGCGCCGGGCGGCGAGGTTGACGAGGATTGAGCAGCCGTCGACGAGGGTCGGCTCCATCGACTCGCCGCTGACCTCGATGACCCGGCAGTTGCGGGCAACGAGCCCGTGGCGGGCGAGCCACACCCGGCGGAACTTCACCCGCCCGGTCACCCGTTCCTGCTCGACGACGGCCCCGTCGCCGGCGGCCGAGGCCAGCTCGGAGACGCCGACGTAGTCGCCGTCGTCAAAAGCGGCGACGCGCGCCGCCGGGTCGTCGAGGCCGGCCGCTGCGGTGGCGGCGGCCAGCTCGCGGGCCAGCTCGGCGGCGGGCCGCAGGTCGTCGGTGAGCCCGAGCAGGAAGTCGCTCGACACGTCGAGCGCCCGGGCGGCGGCGGCGATCTTGTCGAGCGCCCAGCCGGACCTGCCGCGCTCGACCATCGAGATCGCCTCGCGGGTGTTGACGGTGCGGGCGGCGAGTTGCTCCTGGGTGACGGCGCGCAGGGCGCGGGCTTCGCGGAGTCGTTGTCCGAGGGTCTTGTCCACCCTTCCATAGTAATACAAATTTACAGTTGACGGTAACAAAACGACGGCCTACAGTCGGCCGTAAATGTCCGTTACGAACGCGCCGGCCATCCGCGCCCGCCTCGCGACGCTCGGACTCCCGCAGCACGCGCTGGCGGCGGCGCTGGGCGTCAGCCAGGCGACGTTGAGCCTGTGGCTGAACGGCTACCGCGAGCCGCCGCCGGAGTTCGAGGCGGAGGCGGCCGAGGCGCTGGACCTGCTGGAGCAGGCCGAGCGGGCCGCGGCCGAGGCGCGGGCGAAGGTCCTGAACGGGCGCCGGGTGCGCCGCGTCGGGGAGGCGCCGGGCCTGGCGGCCCGGCTGGGACGGAGGACGGAGGATGGATCGATTGGCCTCAGACGCTGACGGCGGGCCGGACGGGCTGCCGGAGGTCCTGTTCCTCGACGACCTGGCGAAGCTGCTGCGCTGCTCGCCGTCGACCATCAAGCGGCGGGTGCGTGCGCGGGTGTTCCCGGTGGCGCCGCTGCCGGGGATCGACAAGCGGCCGCGGTGGAGCAAGGCGATGGTGCTGCGGTGGCTCGCGGTCGGCGGGCCGGGCGACGGGGCCGGCCGCCGGAGGCGGCGGGCGTGAGCCGGGAGGCGGCGGAGCTGAGGCGGCTGCGGGTGGTTGCCGGCGAGCCCGTCGAGACGCCGGCAACTCGCGGGCGGTGGCGCGCGGTGGAACCGGAGTCAGGCGAGCGGGTGCTGGTCTGCGCGGCGTGCTGGCCGGCGGTCGAGGCGGAGTGGGGGTCGCGGTCCGGCGTGACGGGGCGGGTGCTGCGGCGGCGCCCGGCCTGGGCGCGCTGCGGCGTATGCGAGCCGGAGCGGGTGTGCTGATGCGGCGAATCGAGGAGGGTCCGGCCCGGTGGGACAGCGGCCTATGGCAGTGCGGCAACGCGACGGCGAGGTGACGATGCCGGCCGATCGGCTCTTCCATGCCCGGCTCGGCCACTCGGCGAAGGTGTCGAGCCTGTCGGACCTGGAGTACCGCGTGTGGACGACCTACGTGCTGGCGGCCGACGACTTCGGGGTGATGCGGGCCGACGCGGTGGCGTTCCAGGCGGCGCACGACGCGCTGAGCGGCCGGCCGGCGCGGGCGATCAAGAAGTGCATCGAGCGGCTGGTGAAGGCCGGCCTGGTCAGGGCGTTCGACCACCAGGGCTCGCGCTACCTGTACCAGGCCGATTGGCAGGACTTCCAGCGGGTGCGCTATCCGCTGCGGACGATGCACCCGCTGCCGGACGCAGCCGAAGTCAGCGCGAAGACGCGCCATCTCTGGTCGGTGCATCCGGGGGGCGTGAAGGTGCCGGCGCTGCCGAAATCCTCCCGGACGATTCCCGGACGATTCCCGAAAAATTCCGGGAATTCTCCCGAAAAGCTCCCGGACGATTCCCGCACTGTTCCCGGAACTTTCCCGTCTCACGCGCGCAGCTGCGAAACGGCTAATGGCTTATGGCTCAGGGAAGAGGGGGGTGCGGGGGGAGAGGGGCCGCGGCGGCAGGCGAAGGCGTCGCTGCGGGGCCGCGGCGGGGCGCGGTCGACGGAGCCGCGCGAGGCGTACGACGCGGGCATCAGGCGGGCGAAGCGATGAGCGAGAGCTGCGGGCGGTGCGAGCGGACGCCGGGCTGGGAGCCGGTCGAGGTCGAGGGCGTGACCCGCCTGCGGCGCTGCGGCTGCTGGACGGCGGCGCACGCCGCCGCGCCCTCGGTTCCGCGGGAGTTCCGGGAGGCGCGCTGGTCGACGTGGCGCAAGACGGCCGACAACCGGCACGCGCTCGAGGAGGCGCGGGCGTTCCTGCGGGCGGGCGACGGCGGGCGGGACCTGTTCCTGTGTGGCTCGGTCGGGACCGGCAAGACCCGGCTGGCGTGCACGGCGCTCAACGAGGCGTGGAAGTCGGGCGAGCGGTCGCTGGCGTTCGCGCGGGTGCCGATGCTGCTCTACCGGCTGCAGCCGCACGGCGCGGCGGCGGACACGACCGAGACGTTCGACCGGCTGGCGGCGGCGAGGCTGCTCGTGCTCGACGACCTCGGGGCGGAGCGGGAGGCGGCGACTGACTACACGCGGCGGACGCTGCTGATGCTCTACGAGGCGCGGCACGACGCCGGGCGGCGGACGGTGTGGACGTCGAACAAGACGCCGAGCGAGATCGGCGCGTTCATGGGGGACGACCGGCTCTCGAGCCGCATCGCCGGCCGCTGCCTCGTGGTCGGGCTCGACGGGCGGGACTGGCGGCTGGCGGGCCGCGGCACGCAGCAGGCGGCCGGGCGCACGGCGCCGGTCCTGGAGGGGGCGAGATGACGGGACGGAGTTCGGAGAGGGCGCGGGAACGGGACGGACTCGGCGGCGCCGCGGCCGCCGCTCCGGCGCCGTCGCGCTCGCCGTCGGAGGCCGCCCGGCGCCCGGCGGGTCGATTGGGGGATGGCCGTGGGTGTTTCCCGGCCCCTGTCGGGGCGAGCGTCCTGGCACCGCTCTTCGGTCGAGTGGTTCTCGGAGCTGTTCAGTGCGCAGGAGCTGGCGACGGTCGTGCTTTGCGACCGTCGCGGCTCGGGCAGCCGCCAGCTCGCGCGGGCGGCCGGCCACTGGTGTCATCCGTCGGGCCAGCGCCTGCTGCGGTCGGCCAACGACGCCGGGAGCGACGTCTACTGCTCGGTCAACCCGACGGTGAGGGGAAGCAGCCGGTCGGTCTCCGAGGTGCGCCGTCTCCAGGTGGACCTGGACACGGACGGCAACGAGCGCATCGGGAAGCTGATGGCGGACGTGAAGTCGGGGCGGGTCCCGATGCCCGCGGTGGTGGTGCGCTCGTCGGTGGGCCGGTGGCAGGTGCTGTGGCACGTCGACCCGGCGGCCTGGACGCGCGCCGGGGCGGAGGAAGCGAACCGGCGTCTCGCCGCCGTGTACGGGGGAGATCCCGCGGTGGTCGACGTCACCCGGGTGATGCGGGTGCCGGGGTTCGTGAACCGGAAGCCGGGGCGCGGCGACGCGCAGGTCGCGCTGGTTCCGCGCTCGCGCTACGACCCGCGCGGCGTCGGCTCGCAGTGGTGGGAGCCAAGGGCGTTCCGGCAGGTGATCCCCCCGCGGCGGTCGGTCTCGGTCGCCGCCGCGCCGCAGGAGCCCGGCCCGCGGCCGGCGGCGCGGGGGCGCTATCTCGGCGGGCGGCGAGTGCCGGCGTCGCAGTCCGAGGCCGACTGGCAGGCGGTGGTCGACGCGCTGCGGCGCGGGGAGTCGCCGGGGTTGCTGATTCAGGAGCTGGCGGAGTTCCGGGAGGACAAGGCGAATCCCAGGGACTACGCGGAGCGGACGGTGGTGCGGGCCTGCCGGTCGGTGGGCGTTCAGGAGCCGGAGACGGATTACGGACGGCGGCATCCGGTCGAGGTGGGCGCCCCCGGGCGCTAGGGCCGGGGCAGATGGGAGGGCAGATGCCATGAGACTTGAGGAATGCGAAACCCGCCCGGAAAAGTCCTGCGAAAGAGCGTGCGCAGAAAAACCGGGATCAACAGGGTGTTGACGGGAACAACTGGGATCAGAACCCGCGCCCGGGCGCTTTCCGCCCTCTCTCCCCGTGGGGGGATGCTGCCCGCTCGTCGGGTCGGTGCCGCCGCGGCCGACGAAGAGCCCGCGCCTCAGCCATCCACTTCTCCGCCTCGATGGCCAGCGCGTGATTCGGTCGGCGTTCTGGGGGTGTCGCCTCGCAGACCTGGCACAAGCCGTTCGGGTCGGCCTTGAACACACCGCAGCCGCTGCACGTCATTGCGCCGTCACCTCGCTTTTGCACTTACCGTGGGTCGTGGTGGAGCCGCTTAGGCTGGCAACGTGGCGCGAGACCGAGGCGGCGACACCCTCGGGCGACGTCGGGGGCGCCTGGAGAGCGGCCGCGACGAGTCGAGACACGTAATCGGGCACGGTCAGACCGGCGGCACCAGCGGCAGCCGCGAGCCCGCTCCAGGGTGCGAGCATCAACCGTGATCCGGAATCGAGTGACGGGGTCCATGTGGGGGTTCCTCGTGTACCGCGTCCGCAATGACGGCCACCGTTGAATTCGCGTTGTCTGCGATCCGCAGCAGGCGCTGCCGCATGTGCTCCGAGAAGGCGCCCGCGGCGCACAGCTCCCGGATCGCGCGTGCGGTATCCACCAGGGCGGCCTCCTGGTCGGCGAACGTCTGCAGCGCCGCCGCGGCCCGCTGCGCTGGCGGCGGTTCGGGCGCCGCGGCGCGAACGTCGCGCTCGGCCTCCAGCTCCGCAATCCGCGCGACGTCGTCAGGGTGGCGGCGCTGCCGTGCCGCCTGGCGCTCGGCCGCGATTGCCTTGAGGCCCTCCCGGCGCGCCTTCCCCCGCTTCATCATGAGGTCCACGATCTCACGCTCGTCCGGGCCGAGATCCGGATCGCCGTCTTCCGTCCGGTCGACGTCGAGCGTCCTGGCGAAGTCGGCGATGAAGAGCTCCGCCCTGCGCGGGTTACCGTTGACCAGCTCGAGTGCCGGCCGATGCCGCCGCGCGATGCTCCACAGGTCGGCGAGCTGCCAGGCCCGAGTGGGTGTCATCGCGGACGGAAGCGCCCTGTAGACGAAGTCGCCGAAGTCCTTCTGGTCCGGATGCTCCCTGCGGATGGCCCAGCACGCTGCCATGATCTGGACTTCCGCCACGGTGCCGATCGCCACCAGCACATCACGCCACGCGAGGATCCGCCCCGCCGCGGCCAGGGCGGGCAGCCGCTCGATCTCACGGGTGCCGGTCTCTGTCAGGTGAACGCCGGCGTGTGCGGGTAGGTTCTGGTCGGTCATCAGGACGTGTCTCCAGTTGTTCGAGCGCCTGCGAGACGTCCGTGTCCGACAGCGGCGCGTCGACGGATCGCAGGGAGCTTCCCGCGGCCGGATCCGCGACGGCCGCCGCGGTCTCGGCCGACACGGCGCCGGCGCCTCGAGCGGCCGCCTCGAGCAGCGCCCGGTCGACCAGGCGCTGCAGGTCGAGCCAGTTCCGGGCGTCGGCCGACTGCGCGAGCACGGCCGCGGCCGCCGCGTCGACCACGGCGCCGCATGCGGACCGGATCGCCTGCTCGGCCTCGGAGGTGGTTAAGCCGGCGAAGGCGACGACCGAGGTGCGGAGCCCGACCTCGGGCACGGCCGCGGTGCGGTCCGCCTGCCCCACCAGGACGATGCCGAGCAGCGGCGCGCGGCCGCGCCAGGCGAGCTCGCGCAGGCGCTTGAGGCCGCGTAGCGTGCTCGGGTGCAGCAGGTGCGCGTCGTCCACCACCAGCACGACCCGCGGCCCGGCCTGGCCCAACAGGCGGCGCGCCTGTGCGGCCCTGGCCTCACCAGAGTGGCGGGGGCGTTCATCCGACAGGCCGTACACCAGCGCCATGGCGACGTCGCCCAGGTGCACGCGTTCGCGGTCCAGGCGCAGGACCTCGACGACGTGCGCACCGGCGTCGGCCAGGGCGCGCCGGACGGCGGTCGTCTTGCCGGCGCCGCGCGGCCCCACGATAGAGACCATCGTCTGCGCGGTCGCGGCGCTCTTGACCAGGCCGGCGGCGCTCGCGGCGTCGGACGTGTCGACGCGCAGCTGCGCCCACGGGTCGGCGTCCAGTCCGAAGCGGAGACGGATGGCGGCGTTCACTGGCCCCCCTCCGGCTGGAGGTCGTTCTGCACGGAGAAGGTGATCTCGTCGAAGCTGCTGACGCCCCGGTCGCAGACGCGCAGCACGCGCGCCACCGTGTGCGCCGGCAGCAGGTCGGCGACCGCGATGACGCGGGTCCGCGCCTCGAACAGGGCGCTCTCGGCCGCGGCGAGCGCCTCGACGGCCGCAGCGGCGTCCGGGTTGTCGGCGGGACTGTCGGACGGCCGACCCGCGGCCGCGGCCTGCTTGGCCTCGAGCTCCCGGATGCGCCTGACGTCGTCCGGGTGGCGGTCCCGCTCCCGCTGCGCGGCGACGAGCTCGCGCAGCTGCTCGCGGCGCTTTTTCGGCGGCGCCGTCAGCAGCGCGACGATCTCGCGGTCGTCGTCGTCGAGCGGGAGGGGCAGCTCCGCGGCGCCGCCGGCCGCCTCGACGGCGTCGGTGAAGTCCCGCACGAACGCGATCACCTCGCCCGGCTTGTTCTTGGTCAACTCGCGCACCTGGCGGTTCTTGCGCGCGACCTCCCAGGTGTCGGCCAGGAGCCACGCCTTGCACGGCGTCATCAGGTTGTCGAGCTGGGTGTGAACGAACCGGCCGAAGGCCTCGGCGTCGGGATGCGCCTGCCGGATGCGCCAGCAGGCGCGCATCACCTTCGTCTCGGCCGCTGCGCCGACCGTTTTCAGCACCAGGAACCACGTCCGGATCTCGGCGGCCGCGGCGATGTCGTCGGGCCCGTGGTCCGGGATCGACTCCACCGCGTCCTGCACCGCGGCCGCCGTCGTGGCGGCGAGCTCCGCCTCGCGGTCCTCGGACGGCACGCCGCCGTACGTCTCCGCGAGCGTCCGCGTCCGTTTCGACATCAGGCCTCTCCTCTCGCTTGCCGGCCGCGATT
This sequence comes from Vicinamibacterales bacterium, assembly GCA_965204175.1. Lineage (GTDB taxonomy): Bacteria > Acidobacteriota > Vicinamibacteria > Vicinamibacterales > UBA8438 > WTFV01. The sequence continues at coordinate 5,101,851 of OZ241978.1, read as the reverse complement.
CGCCAACGCCTGCGCCGCCTCGATGACGGCCCGGCGCTCCAGGCCGCGCTGCTCGATGTGCGCGACCACCTGCGCACGCGCCGTGGCCGTCAACGCGTACGGGTAGTGCTCGACGAACAGCCGCATCGCCTCGTCGAGGTTACGGCACCGGCCGCCGTCGAGCGGGTTCTCCAGCGGCGCCGCCGGCGCCGTCCGCGCCGGGAGCGGCACGACAGCGGGCGGCTCGGTGGGCGGCGCGAAGATGTCGGCGCCCTTCCTGTCCCGCTCGGCGTCCACGGCGCGCAGCTTCTCCAGCGGCGCCGCCGGCGCCGAGCGGACCTCCCCGTAGGACCGCGGGACGTAGCGCCGCGCGATCCGCTTCTCGCCGGTCTCCAGGTCCTCGATGGTGATGTCGTCGCCGGCGCCGTCCAGCGGCCGGCGCACGTGCACCCACCGTTCATGCCAGTCGGTCGACTCGTAGAGAACGCCGCCCCAGCGGATGATGCCGTTGACGTCGATCTTCCGCTTCGCCTCCCGGACCAGCGTGTCGAGCGCGTTCTCCGGCATCCGGCGCAGGGGCCGGTCCGCGGGGCGCCGGTTGACCAGGGCCACCCACGTGGCGGCCCGGGACAGGAGCTTGCCGTCGACCGGCGTGCGCGCCGTCCAGCGGCCGGACTCGGCGAGCTCGAACTGTTCCAGGCGCGCGTTGACATCGCCCAACGTCAGCGACTCCGGCCGCAGGAAGAGCTGGCGCTCGAAGCGCGCCCAGCGGGTCCGGTGCGCCCGCTCGACGCCGCCCATGCGTTCCTTCGCGTACGGCGCGCCGGTGACGATGTTGACGTCCAGGCGCTCGAGCAGGTCCCGCACGGGCCCGGACTTCACCAGCGGGCCCTGGTCGACCCACAGGTCCTCGGGAACGCCGTGCAGCACGACGCGCGGATCCGCGCCGGGACTGAGCGCCCAGACGAGGAACTCGAGCGCGTCCAGGGAGGTCTCGCCGCGCGCGACGGTGTAGCGCGAGCGCACCATGCCCGTGCACATGTCCCAGAGGCCGTAGACGAGCACGCGCAAGCGTTCGGGCCCGAGGGGCTTGTTCTTGTAGCCGGAGGCCGGCCCGGGCTGCTCGTGGAGCTTCAGGAGCGTCGCGTCGCCCCGGGCGTCGTTCCCGGGGTCGACCATCAGGTATTCACTGGTCGACGCGTCGAGCTGGACGGCCTGCATCGGCCACTCCGCGTGCAGCCGGTGCGTGCGCTTCGGCCGCGGGTTCAGGTCGAGCTCCCGGCGCAGGCGCCGCACGGTCTGTACTGGCATGTCTTTCGCCTCCGGCGGGAGATCGCCCGCCTCGATTGCGGCCGCGATGGCCTGGTCGATCGGGACCGGCTTTCCCTTCGGCCCCCGCTCCGACCAGGTGATGGCGATGCGGACCCATCCGCGGTATTCCGGGCGTTCGGGCCGGCGCGGCCTCGGAGCGCCGCGCAGGTCGGCGATGCGGTAGATGGTCGCGACGTGAACGCCGTAGGTCCGGGCCAGGCGATTCGCCGTCGCGGTGCGTTCGCCGCGGGGAGCGGCCGCCATGGTCTCAGCGATCGCGGCGCGCGTGGGATTGTCCATGGGGGGGTGAAGGGGGGCAAGCGCCCCCCCCCCGGCGTCGTCAACGCTACGCCTCCTGGCGCCCCGGGACCCAGGTGGGCTCCGTGGCGGCGTCCGTGTCCCGCTCGATGGCGGCGAGCGCGAGGGCCGCCACGCGGCAGCCGGCCGCGGCGGCGCGGTCGGCCGCGGCGCCATCGGCACCCTCGGCGCCGAAACCGGACAACGTCGAGTTGTCGAAGAGGGCGTCGAGCACGCGTCGCAGCAGGCCGATGTCCATCCCGACGTTGGTCGCGAACGCCTGGCGGTCCTGGGACATCGCGTCCAGGCGCCGCCACTCGTCCGGGTGCCGCGAGGGGGAGATAAAGCGGCGGTCGCCGATTGCGCGCAGGGTCTCGAGCACGACGCCGGCGCTCGATGTCGGCTTCGGCTCCGGCCCGGTCGACCCGCGGCTGCCTAAGCGGCGAATCACCTCGTCGTAGACGCCGCGGTCGATATGGAGCGTCCGGCAGAACGCCTCAGGTGATGCGAGGACGCCCGTCACGTCGAGGGCGGCCACCGACTTCACCAGGTCCACGTCGGTATCCAGGCGGGCGGCCAGGCTCGCCAGGTGCTCGGCGGCGCCTGGAGGGGTCCAGTCGGCGCCGGTGTCGGACGGGCAGGGTTGCGGAGTGGTAGTGGTAGAATTCACCTTTCGTCCTTTCGGGAACCCGGCGCGGTCAGGTCTTCCATGTTCCGGCCGCGTCGGGTTCGGCTACGTACAGGCGCCCCATGCGCCCGTTTCCTAAAGCTCTTGGGGTTAGGCGTGAGCCCCGCAGGCCACGCCGCGCCGCTGGGCCAGATCTTGGCCGCGGTCGCCACGACGGCATCGGCGCGTTGCCAGGATAGGCTGCCGCCGCGCTCCAGGCGCGAAATCGTATCTCCGCTACCGGTCAGTAGTCGCGAAGCCGTGGTGAGCGTGCAGCCTCGCAGCTCCGCGTGCCGGCGGATCAGATCCACGACAACCCGCTCTCTATGCACCATAAAGCGCGGGCTCATGGTGCACTATCATGCACGATTCTGTCAACACAGGCAGTGTGCTTTCGGTCACAATGAAGCCTCGATGGCGCGCACTCCGAGCCAGGAGATCCGGGTGGCGATTGAGCGCGCCTTGCGCGAGACGGGTCTCAGTGCCAGAAAGCTGGAAGCGCGGGCCGGCCTGAAGCGATGGAGCCTTCGCGGAATCCTGGACTCTGCGCGACCACAAGTCCCGTCCGTCGACCGCGCCGCCGAGATCTGTTACGCACTCGGTCTGGAGATTCGCATTGGTCGTTCGCAAGCCGCAGGTGGTGACTCCCCACCCTCAGCTGAGGTCAGGGTGGCGGCGCCAAGCTGGCCAGAGCTTGTGCGGCGCCTTGAAGAGCTGGCAGCACTCGCCGCAGCGCTGGACGGTCAGGACCTGCCGCCTGATGTCGCCCGCCGTGTCAAGTTGGTTCGGGGCGCTTTGGGGTTGTTGAAGCAAACACTGGACGAGGTGGCGTGGCTCGAAGCACGGGAGCGGTAGCCGCCCAATTATTCCGGGGGTCGTCGCCGCCGCCCTCCGGCGGTCGAGGAGTCGCGAGGGGTCAAGTATCGTGCGAGGTCGTCTCTAATGGGATGAAAAAGTGTGATGGGAGACGATAGAATCGCCTTTGATGCGTGAGCTGATCGAGCGACTGAGCGCCTACTACAAGCGCAGCCCCGCTACGGTCGGCGACTGGATCACCGGCGACGGCACGTTCTACCGCCGCCTCGCCGCTGGCGCCGGCGCCAGACCGAAACGCGCCGAGCAAGTCCTGCAGTGGTGTTCCGACCGTTGGCCAGACGATCTCTCCTGGCCGGCCGGCGTCGAGCGGCCGGCGCCGAATCCGGCCGCGCTGTGGGAGCAGCCGTCTCCTGCGCCGGTCGCTATTGCCGCCGCCAGGCGAGCCCGCGAGCGCCTGTGGGACCTGATGTTTAGCAACAACCCGAACGAGGCCGCGATTAACGCAGCCGAGACCGTCGCGCTGCGGATCGGCATGCGCCTCGACCCGCGCACGAAGCAGGTGGCTTGCCCTGACGCCCTGTGTGCCGCGGTGGGCGCCGAGCGCCGCGTCTACGATGGGGTCGTTGCCCGGTATACCAAAGGCCGATTTCCTATACCGCGCCGCCGCTCGAAGGCCAGGGAGATATGGACGGCGCTCCGCGCGTCCGGCGACGTCCGTTTCCAGTAGCCCCACCCGGGCTGCAGTAGAAGGGGCGCTTTCCGCCCTCTCTCGGGCGCTCAGGAAGCCGAGACCGTCGCGCTGCTGCCCGACTTGCGCCGGCGGGGATGCACGATGCGTCGGATCTGGCGGGGATGCAGGCCGAAGGCTTTAGCCAGCTCGGCGTTGTTTGCGCCGTCGAAGCGCTGCCGAATAGCCTGGTTCCGGACAGCCACGAGCGCGGCAGCGTCGGCGGCGCAGAACTTCTCGAGCAGGTTGACCACCAGTGCCCCGCGGGAGGTCTCAGCGCACCATTCCGGCGAGGACAGCAGCTCGACGACCGCACGCCGCATCAGCGCTCTCTTCCAGCGCGACAACTGCTCCCAGGGCCTCAGCTTCAGGGCGTCGAGGATCTCGCGCTCGGGGAGCATCGACCAAATGAAACCACGTTTAAGCCAGCCCACCTCGGCGGGAATTGTCACTAAATCCACGCCAGGACGCCGGCGGCTGCCGGCGAGGGCGATACTGGCAACGTGTCCGGGATGGAAAGAGAGATGGCGGGATCGCTGCTCACGGCCGCTGAGGCCGAGCGCTACTGCGCCCAGAGGCTTCCGCGTGGCGCCGCCCCGAAGGCCTCCACGCTGCGCTCGTGGAGCCGCCCGTCCTGGCGCGCGCGACATCCGCATCTCGACGTGCCGCGACCGCGGCATGTAGGCCGCGTCATCGTGTGGCCCGTCGATGGGCTCGAGGCGTGGGTTCAGCGCCGACTTGGACGGGAATAATTCCCGGTTGCGCAAGGTGGAAAGAAGTGCTTGGAAAAAAGGAACGCCAGGAAGCAGGAGACCGGCTGCAGCAGGAATTCGGCCCGCACCTCGCGCGGCTGCAGGAGCTACGGGCTACCGCGCGGGTTGTGCCCCGGTCCGTCGGCGCCGAGGCCGGCGCCGAGATCGGGCGACTGCGGGCCATACAGAACGAGATGGGCCGCGAGCGTGTGTGGGTGGGCCTGGAGAGACAGATCGTGGATCGGCTGCTCGCGCACCTCGAACAAGCGGCCGGGCTCGTGGACGATCCCGTGACGCGGCAGGATGTCTGGGCCTTGGTCCGCGAGACGCTGCCGGGCAGCAGTGGTCAGGCCGACGGCATCGAGGACCGGATACTCGCGCTGAACGAGGCTGCGCACAGGGTCGACCAGGCCCTCGCGTCCCGGCGGGTGGCGCGAGAGCAGGTGGCTGCAGCTGAGCGCCGTGCCGACGAGGCGTTCAATCGTCGGGACGCGCTGCTCCGTGGTGAGGTGTGGGCATGACGCACCAGGAGCGTCGCGGCCAGGAGAAGATACTCGACAGCATGAATGCTCGCGCCCAGGCCGTGCGGCTCGAGCTGCGGCAGAACTGGCGCATGTCACCGGAAATGAAGGCGCAACTGCAGCAGGAAGAAGCCGCGCTGAAGCGCCAGAGATCCGCGCTCTCTCGGCGCCTGGCGGACGCGGCGGCCAGTGACGTGCTGGCCGCCACGGAACGAGACCGCACCACCAGGCTGGAGGAGTGGGCGGACTCGATGGGCGGGGCCGCGGTCGGCCGCGTGGCGACCTGTGCCGTGGAGCTCCCTTCCGGCGGCGCGTCGGAGTGGGTGATGCTCATGCCGGCCGGGGAGCTCAACGCGCGCGACGGCCGCCGCTGGCGCCTCGACGACGCCGACAAGGTCATCGCGGAGACGCGCCGGCGAAACGGCGGCGTCGACATGGTGTTCGACTACGAGCACCAGACCCAACACGCCGAGCGGAACGGCCAGGAAGCGCCGGCCGCAGGCTGGATCAAGGAGCTGCGGGCGCGCGCCGGCGCCATCTGGGCGCGGGTCGAGTGGACCGCGCACGCCAGGGAGCGGATCAAGGCGCGCGAATACCGCTACGTCAGCCCGGTCTTCCGCCACACCCGCGCCGGCGTCGTAACCGCGATCGAGCACGCCGCCCTGACGAACAACCCCGCGCTGGACCTGCCGGCGCTGGCGAAGGCGCACGCTGGCTGATGGCCGAGACGACAGCGTTCAACCACGTGAGGATCGCGCTCCCGGCGGCCGAGCGGCGGGCGCGAGCCGCGGCCCGCCAGCGGCGGCGCGACGAGACGGTCGCCGCCGGCGCCCTGCGCCGGGCGCGGGGGTTCCGCAACGGCCGCGGCCGCCGCGCTCCGCGCCGAAGCCGACAGGCACCGGGCGGAGGCGCTGTGCTCGCCGGGCGCCGATGGCGGCCTAGGGGCCTGGCGCGCGGCAGAGCGCCGCGACCGGGCGGCGAACCTGCTCGATGTCTGAATCACTGCAAGTCGGCGTCGTCGTCACGGCGACGGCCAACATAAAGCCGCTCGCGGAGACTGCTCAGGCGCTCGAGCGGACGCGGCGCGCGGCCGGCCTCACGGGCTCGGCCATGCGCGCCGCGACGCCGGCGACTACCCGATACGCCTCGACGGTCGGCGCCGCGGGGCTGGCTTCGACGCGGGCCGCGGCCGCGGCTGGCGCGGCCACGCGGGCGACCGGGCGACTGCGGGCGGGCCTGGTCGGCGCCGCGGCGGCCTCGACAACCGCGGGGCGGGCCGCGTCCGGCTGGGGGCGGCGAACGAGCGATGCGGCGCGCACGGTGGGCGGGGCGTGGCGTGACGTCGGTCGCCGGGCGGGCGACTACGCACGCGCGGCGCTGGACGCCACGCGGCGAACGGGGCGCCGCCTCCGGGGCCAGGCGCGAGAGGTGCGCGAGCTGCGCGACCGCTGGCGGGAGCTGCGGCGAGTGCAGGCGTCTGCACGGGGCGCCGCCGGAGGCGTGGGCGCCGGCCTTGGACGTCTGGCGGCACCTATCGTGGGCGGCGTCGCCGGATCGTCCGCGATCATGCGCGAGGCGGGTGCGCAGGCGAGGTATACGCGCCTCACCGTGGATGCTGGCATGTCGGAGGCGGAGGCGGAGGCGGCGCGGGAGAGCGTCACTCAGGCGGCGCACGCCGCGGGCGTGCGGGAGACCGATCTCTTCGGCGCCATGGATGCGCTCGTCGAGCGGACGGGGGATCTGCGCACGGCCATCGAAGCGCGTGACGTGCTGGCCCGCGCGATCCAGCGCACGGGCGGCAGTGGTCGGTCGGTCGGGGAGGCCGTGTTCGCGGCCGGCCAGCTCGGCATGGTCGGCGACCAGCTCGAGCGGGCGCTCGCCGTCGCAGTCGGCGGGCAGCGGCTGGGGGCGATGCGCGTAGCCGACGTCGCCGAAGTCGGCACGCCGGCGATAGCGGCATGGGCGGCGACCGGCCATACCGGGGAGGCCGCCTGGCGCGACGTGCAGGCAGCGCTACAGGTGGGCATGCAGGCGACCGGCAGTCGGGACCTGGCCGTTGGGTCCGTTACCGCGCTGCTGGCCGATATCGCGGACCGGCAGGCCGATATTCAGGCGGCCGGCATCGCGGTTGGCGGCGGCGTGTCGCCTCTCGACACGGCCCTCAAGCTGGCAGCTCGGCAAGACTTGGCGCGCGACGTGCTCGGCCGGGAGTCGATGCGGCTCGTGCAGCAGCTCGGCCTCGACATGGGGCGCGATCTCGCCGAGGCCGTGCGGACCGTCGAGGCGGACCGGGCGGCGTATCTGGCGGAGACCGAGCGGCTGGCGGAAACCGCACAGGCGCAGATCGCGGTCGCCGGCGACCGGGCCGCGGAACGGGTGGGCGCGCTGTTCGGCGGATGGCTCCAGCCGTTCGTGGTGACGATGACCGGGTACCAGGACGCCATCATTACCGCCACGGCCGCGATCGTGGGCGCGGTCTACGCGGGGCGCGGCATCGCGGCGGCCGGCCGCGGAATCGGCCGTGGTCGCCAGGCGTGGCGCGATTGGCGCGGTGCTCGAGCTGCGACGACGGCGACGACGGCCGCGACGACGGCGGCTGGAGGCGGAGGAACTGCGGCAGCGCTGCTTCGCCGGCTCCGCGGCGGCGGCCTCGCGACGGCGACCACGGCGACGACGGCCGCGACGACGGCCGCGAAGGCGACCAGCATGGTGGGGCGGTTCGCCCGTCGACTGCCGTATATCGGCGCCGCGCTCGGCGCCGCGCACATCGGCGCCGCGGTGGCCGGTGGCGGCGGCCGCGCAGAGATCAGCGAGGCCGCCGGCGACGTGGTCGGCGGGGCCGCCGGCGCGGCGCTGGGCGCGGCGCTCGGGTCGGTGCTCTTGCCAGGCATCGGCACGGTGATAGGCGGCCTGCTCGGCGGTCTCGCGGGCGGCGCCGCGGGCGGCGCCGCAGGCAGGGCCGTGGGCGCGACGCAGGCTCCAGCGGCTCCAGAGCCGGCCGTGGTAGCGGCTCAGGCTTCAGCGGCTCCAGGGCTCGCCTTCGAGGCCGCGGTCCCGGTTGCGGCTGGGCCTCCGGCGCGGCGGACGGTGGACGTGCGGATAGACGGCCGCCCGGTCGAGATCCACGTCCACGGCAGCGACCCGGAGCGCGTGATCGCCGAGGTGGAGCGGCGCTGGGAGGCGATCATGCGCCGCGCGGCGGCGGCGGCGGAACTCGCGGAGGATGACGCCTGATGTGGGCATGACGAGCCAGGAGCGTCGCCGCATCGTGGCGGCCGCGCTACTGCGTCGCGACGAGCTCGTCGCGACCGCGGCGCAGGAACGGGGCGTCGATCTCGGCTTCGCGGCGAAGCTTGCGCCGCGCGAGGCAATCGAGTATTTCCGCGCGAAGGGCTACGAGGTCTCCTGGAATTGGTGGGAGGTCTACGCCGAAGCCCACCGGCGCGCCTTCACGGTCGCGAAGGCCGTCGAGCTCGATGTCCTGTCGTCCATCCGGACGGCCCTCGACCGGGCGCTCGAGCAGGGCCAGACGCGGCGGCAGTTCGCGCGCGAGCTCGAACCCGCGCTTCGGAAGCTCGGGTGGTGGGGGCGCCGGATCGTCGTCTCGCCGGACGGCGGCGCCGAACGTGTGCAGCTCGGCAGCCCGTATCGCCTCCGCACCATCTACGACTCCAACATGCGGTCCGTCTACGGCGCCGCGCGGCAGCGCCAGCAGGAGGAGAACGTCGACAGCCGGCCGTTCTGGATGTACGACGCCCGGAACGACAACCGCGTGCGGCCGAGCCACGCCGCGATGGACGGCATGGTTTTCCGGGCCGACGATCCGATCTGGCAGACCCACTACCCGCCCAACGGGTGGAACTGCCGGTGCCGCGTGCGGGCGCTCACCGCCGACCAAGTCAAGCGCCGCGGCCTGCGGGTGGCCGACAGCGCCGGGCGGCTGGAGACCGTGCAGCAGCGCGTCGGCGTCGACAAGCGCACCGGGGAGGCCGTCGAGCGGCCCGGCACGGCCTTCCGGGTCCGGGACGGGCAGACCATGACTCCGGACGCCGGGTGGGGCTCGGCGCCGCGGGGCCTGGCGCCGGTGCCGTCGACGACGGTCGCGCCGGCGCCGGACCGGCCGGCGTTCCCGGCTGCCGAGCTCGACGACCTGGAAGACCGCTTCCGGCAGGCGCAGGAGAAGTATCAGGAGTGGTACAAACCCGAGGACGCTAAAGCCATGAAGCGTGCCGGCGAGGACTACCGGCGCGCCTGGGACGCGCTGCCGGCGCCGGAGCTGGGCGCGGACTCGGCCGCGGCCCGCGGCGCCAGGAAGCGCGCGAGGTCAATCCTCGACAAGTACCACGGCGTGCGGCGTCGACCTGACGGCATGGTCGAGCCGATCGAGTACGAGTCGACGTCAGACAGGCGCGTGGCTCAATACGGGGCCAGGCAGGAGATGAAGCGGCTGATCCAGGAGGCTCACCCGACGAACGCCGACTGGTCGGGTCGCGTCCGGCTGCAAAAGGAGTCCTACCGGCCGGCCGTCGACGCCACCAGCCGCATGGTCGACCCCGTCCTGCTGCGCCGCGGCCGCGTCGGCGTCGCGCCTCCCGACGAGGGGCTCGGCGACCGTTCCTTCGTGCGCCGACCGCGGGCGGCTCCCGGTTCGGTGATGTCTTTGCGGGCAAACCTCAACCCGGATATCGACCGCGACATGAAGGTGGTCTCTCACGAGCTTGGGCATGTGGTAGAGAACGCCAACGACGACCTGTTACGCGAGGCGGTCGCGTTCCTCGACAGCCGGACGACGGGTCCCACCCGTCCTCTGCCGGATTACCCGGCAGGTGAGGACTACAGGCCAGGGTTCGCCGATGACTACACGGGCAAGATCTACGGTCCGGCTGGCGGCAACCCCTACCGCTTCGAGACGCTCGCGGACGGGACCCGGATCCGGGCGACCGAGGTGATCTCGACGGGTCTGGAGAAGATGCGCGTGAATCCGGCTGGTTTCGCCAGCCGGGAGCCGGAATTCTTCGACTTCATCTTGACCCGCGTCGTGTTCCGTGAGACTCCTAGAGGGCAGTGATGGCACCACTCTACGGTGTGGCGCGCGTGCGCCTGTCGAAGGAGGCCAGCATGCGATTGCTGCGCCTGGGCGAGATGGACGGCTTCCCTCTCGCGGTGCCCGAGCAGACGACCGTGGACATCGCCGACGACGCGAACGCGTGGGTGGCCGAGCCGCAGGTGCCGGCCGAATGGCCTGACGTCGTGCAGATCGCTTTTGACTTCGGGCTTTTCCGCCGCCGGAAGCCCATAATCGCCAAGTCCGGGCTGTCCGGGCACCTTGCACACGCCTGGGCGGCCCTGCTGGCTGACGTCGCCGGTCCCGGCGTCCAGGTGCTCACAGAGCCCGACCCCTCGGCCCCGCCTATCAGCGCGCCAGGTCCCCCTGGCGCCACCACCTGACGAGCTGCGCAAGGCGGTGTTCCTGTTTCTTCCTCTCATTTGAGGGGGAGAAACAGGAACCGTTGGCCAGCACCGCAGGCAGCCGCCGGCACGCGCTCCCCGCGGCGGACCGCGCTTGCGCCAAGGGTCCTTCGCCTCGCCCTGCGCGGGAGCCGTTTTACCAACACCGTGTTGACACAGCCAACACTCGGATCAGGGTTTTTCGCAGGACTTTCGGCAGGAAGTTTCGCGCGCCTCTAGTGAGGTTCGAGTCGCCGTTCATCGACGGCAGGATGCGGGTCGCCACGAGCTCGCGGAGGTCGGCGTCGGCCGCGGCCTCGCGCGACTCGAGGAGCTCGGTCACGAGGTAGGTGATCCGCCGCCGATACTCGCGCATCTGCGTGTCGACGCTGTCGGCGTCGGAGTCGAACGACGGCTGGAAGTACGCCTCCGCCAGCGCGCCGCAGAGGGCGCTCCTGTCGATCGGCGCGTCGCGGCGGGCGACGAAGACCGGCTCGATCTCGCTGGTCCCGCCTCCCTCCGGGCTGAGCAGCGCGGCGCTCGCCGGCATGCGCACCTTGCCCGGCACCTCGCAGCCCGCTCGCTTCACCAGGAGCTCGATCTCGATCTCGTCGACGGTCCCGCGGAAGGGGCACTCTCCGTCCCGGCGGGTCTGGCGCGTGCTCGTATGCGTTTCGGTCCCGCTCCTCACGTGCACGTTGACGCCGATGATGCAGGGGAGCTCGTCGTACCACCGGTAACCGCGAAGCCCGCTCTCGGTTTCCCAGTACCGGCCGAGCGTGTCGGACTCCTTCGCCGCCCAGGCGAGCGTCTGGGACTCGGCGGCGTCGAGCTCGTCGTCGTCCACCAGGATGGCGTGCTGGAGGTCGGGGTGACGCGGGCGCGCGAGCAGCTTCGAGTCGTATGCGGTCTTGGGTCCCCACGGCGTGAGGTGGCGAGGGTCGGCCGGCAGCACGATGCCGGCCGCGGCCGCTTTCGTCCGGGTCTCGTAGCCGAGCCGCGGCTCCTGGTCCTCGGCGGCGATCGCGCGGTAGATGATCCGCGTGGCTTCGTCGACGAGCTCGGCCGTGAAGGGCGTCTGCACGATGGCGGTGCGGGCCGGCAGGGTCAGCTCGAGGTCGGGGCAGTCGGCGACGTCGGCGAGAGTCCACCAGGTGCGGGGCGCGTCGGCGTCGACGCCCGGCAGAGCGTGGACCTGGGGCAGGTCCGGGAAGGCCACGTGCAGGCCGTGGAAGTTGACGGCGGGGGTCGCCCAGGTGGGGCTGGCCGAGTGGAAGACGCCCACCCGCAGTCCGCGCCAGGTCTCGGTCCGGACCGCGTCCTGCAGGAAGTCGGACTGCTCCGGCCTCCGTCCGTTGACGGTCACCGGGATCGGGTAGTGGCGCACGACGTCCGCGACCACGCTCGGGATCCAGCCCGGGTCGGTCGGCAGGAGCGAGAACGTCACGTCGGTGCCGTGGCCGCGGTCCCACTCGGGGTCCGCCGCGACGGTCGCTGGCTCGCGCCCGACGAAGTGGTCCTCCCCGAGCTGGACGCTCCAGGCGGCGCGTCCGGCGACCCGCGACCGTATCCGGGGCGAGCGCCGCGCGAGCGAGAAGATGCCCATGCCGGCGGGGTGCTCGGCGCCGCGGAGGTCCTGCGGCCAGCCGCTCCTGCCGAACGCGAGGAGCGCGGCCGGGTCGCCGATGCCGCGGCCGTCGTCGCTCACGGTGATCCGTCCGTCGGCCCGGCCGTGCGTGATGGTGACCGATGTCGCGCCCGATCGGCGGGTGTTCTGCAGGATCTCGTGGAGCGCCTGCGCCAAGGTGCCGTCGAAGAACTGCATCACCTTGGCGATCGCCTCGTCGGCGATCCTGGCGCGGATGGTCCGCTGCTTCCTGGTCGTCATGGTCTCTCCTTGCTGCCGGCCCGCCTTCGCAGGTCGGCGAGAATTCGGTGGATGGTTCGGATGTCGATGCCGAGGCCGCGGGCGATCACGGCGGTGGAGGCTCCCGCCTGCCGCCACCGGAGGATCGCCGCTGCGTGCCGGGCCTGGCGGAGCACGCGCCGGCTGTCGGCCGGCCGCCGGGTCGTGGTCACAACCGCCTCCCGCCGGTCTGGACCCACGGACGGGTCCCGGTGTCTTCTTTCTGGTCGCAGCTGTTCGTCAGGACGTACGCGCGGAGCGGTCCCCATTGGCCGTGGAACCAGCCGAGGCGGGAACCGTCGAGGGTCTGGTCGAGGGTCCACCCGCGCGCCGCGAGCGTCCGGGCCGTGCGCTCGTAGGCGTCGTCGTCCCAGACCGCGAGGTCCTGGGGCGGCGTGCGGTCGCGCGGGTCCCAGCCTTCGTTCATCTCGCCGAGATCCGTGATGGGCGGCTGCGCGGGATCGCTGTCGGCGGGGTCGGGCCACTCGATGTCGCCCTCGTCGATCGCGTAGGCGGGATCGGCCAGCTTGCGTCGCCAGTGCTCGGGCAGCCAGACGACGCCTTCCGTGCGATGGAGGATGAGGTACTCGGTTTCGCTTCCAGGTGGTCTGAAGCGCCACATGCCGGCGGCTTCGTCGCCGGCGAGGACCTCGTGGTTGACGGCCTCGTAGGTCGTGATGGCGCCGAGCGTTCCCTCGTGCCGGCCGAACTCGGCCTCCGTCCCGATCACCGGGCCGAGGAGCGCGTAGCCCTCCTCCTCGAGCTTGGCGGCCTCGTGGTCGGCGGCGGCCCTGTTCCACGGATCGTCGCGCTCCATGTCGTCGAAGACATCGGCCGCGTTGTTCGCGATGTAGCTCTGCCACGCGGCGGGCAGCTCCACGGTGATCCGGAAGGCCGGGATCCCGGGCGCCGGGGTCCGGTCCTCCTGTCGTCTCATGCTGGTCATGGCTTCCGAAGGTCGGGTCTCTGCGGTTCGTTCTCCGGTTCGGACGATGTTGCGGACTGGCTGCTGCGCATTCCTGGTAGGGCACCGGGGCTTCAGGCGGGCGGATCGGCCTTGCGGGCGCAGCAGGGCTTCGTGAGGGCGGGGCCGTAGGCGTCGGAGGCGAGATCGAGGTTGACGAGGGCGGTGGCCCGACACTGCCTGCAGAACGCGGCCGCGGCGGTGTGCGGGGCGTAGGCCCGCCGCTTCCATCGCGTGAGGGTGTGGCCGAGGCGGGCGGCGGTGGCGCGCCCCCGCTTGAGCGCGCCCTGCAGCTCGTTGTACTCGTCGCGCGGCGGGCCGCTCTGCTTCGCGCGCTCGATCGCCTTGAGGGCGGCCGCCTCGACGGCGCGGGCGCCGCGCTTGACCTTCATGCGCTGCCTCCAGGATCGAGCAGGTCCGCGGCCCGGTCGCGGCGCTGGGCCGCGCGCCAGGCCCCGAGGCCGCCGTCAACGCCCTTCGAGGAGAGCCGGTCGGCTTCCGCCCGGTAGCCGGCGGCTTCGGCGCGGAGCGCGGCGGCCGCGGCCGTCGCGGATCCCCGCGCCCGGCGGAGAGCGCCGGCGGCGACCGTCTCGTCGCTTCGCCGCTGGCGCGCTGCCGCTCGTGCCCACCGCTCAAGGTCGGCCGGGCTGGGTCGTGCAATCCTCGTCATGTCTTCTCCGGTGCCGCCGGGCGGCGGCCACGAGTTCTCTCCAGGGGTTGGGTTTCGGAATTGCGCAGAGGCGGTTGAGGTGGACCCAGACCCCGCACCAGTAGCCGAACATCACGAACTTGTAGCGGGCGAGGGCGTCCCAGGCGTGGCGTTCCGCGGCGTCGCGCTCGTCTGCGAGCCTGTTCTGGCTGGCGTGCTGGTGCCGGAGGTCCTGGGGTATCGGAGGCAGGGGTTCGCGGCGGGCGGTCATCCGAGCCGCCGCACGTGGCGGCCGGCGGGCGGTTGGGTTCGTGTGGTCGTCACGGGTGTTCCGTCTTCTTGGAAGCTGGGCGCGCGCCGTTCCGCGTCAGTCGTTCTGCCCTGCGCCGGTGTCGGAGGCGCCTTGCGGGTCCAGCAGCCCCAGCCTGTCGTTCGGGTCCATCTCCCGCCAGTGGTGCTCGCAGTGGGCGTGCAGCCGGTCGTCGTTGTCCAGGTAGAAGTGCGTGGCGGGCCGGCCGCAACGGTGGTCTCCGGCCGGCGTCTCGCAGTCCAGGCGCCGGCCGAGGCCGGCCTTCAGTGCGGCGTCGGCCATCACGTGCCGGCCCGTCGGTCCGAGCGCCCTCTCGATCCACGCCCGTTCGTCGGGCGTCAGAATCGTCAGTTCGTTGGTACGTCCGAGCTCCATCGAGCCTCCTTGCTGGCGGCGCCGGCTCACGGCCGTTCGTCTGCGGTGGTCGCTATCGAGTGAGGGGTCGGTTGGTTGGTCGCCCGGGCGTCGGGTGCGGGGGCGGGCGTCACTTGCGATCGCCGCGGTAGAGGAGGCGTTCGGCTTCGGCGAGGTCCTCGCTCTCGAGCTGCCGTCGGCCGTCGAGCGCGGCGACCGTCTGGGCGATGGCCTGGACGCGCCGGCTCGGCGTGTCGTACGCCGCCCGGCCGCCGATGAGGCGCGGGGGCGCGCCCTCGAGGATCGCCGCCGCCCGGGCGACGCGCTCCCGGCCGGCCTGCAGCCGCTCGGTGGGCATCGCGGTGTCGGTCGGCATGCCGCCGGTGATCTCGATGTCGCAGAGCTCGAGAAGGTCCGTGGCGCGGTGCCGCCGGGCGTCGAGCTCGTCCGGCCGGGTGGTCACCATGAGGCGGAAGCGGGCCGGCATGCGGATCGTGTGCTCGACCGGGGTGTAGCGATAGATGACGGTCTGCCCGTCCTCCGCGACGGCGACGAGGGCGTCGGCCGCGTCGCGGTCGAACTCGGTCGGCTGGTCGATGACGAGGACGCCGTTGTGCGCGAGATTCACCTCGCCGGGTCGGCCCCGGCTGCCGGCGATGCCGCCGCGTGAGATGGTGTAGTGCGGGACCCGGAGCGGGGGCTCCGTGATTCGCGCGGTCCACGGCGCCATGAGGCCCGCGACGCCGTGGATCTTGGTCGTCTCGCGCACGGCCTCTATCGTCTCGGGGCATTCGGCGCTGGCGGCCGCGGCCTGGTCCTCGGCGACGATCAGCCGGAGGCCGCGCGCCGCCGCGGCGTGGGCGATGGCGGTCGTGCCGCCGGCGCCGATGCACCGCACGCCGGCGCTCTCGATCGCGGCGTACGGGTCGAGGCCGCCGACGGCCACGATGCCGGCGAGTCGGTCCGCGGGGAGCCTGCCGGCGACGGCGAGCAGGGCGAGCGCGATCGGCAGATCGAGCGTGCCAGAGTACCGGCCGGTGGCCAGCGGCGGGTCTCCGGCGTCGGCGGGCTCGAGGCGCACGACGGCGCCGACTTCGCCGATGCCGAGCCGCTTGAGGGCGTGGGTGACGGTGGTCGCGGTGTGCTGGGCGACGGTGTCGCGGACGCCGGCGACGTGGAGTCGTCCGGCAGCGTTCGGGGCGGCGGACACCGTGAACAGGTGCCCGTGGATGCCGCGTGTGTACGCGCCGTGGATCTGCACTGGATGCACTCCTTTCAGCCGCCCGGGCAGGGCGGTGGTGACTGGGGCGAGGTTGCGGCTGCGGGGTGAACCGGTCAGGGCTTGGGGAGCCCGTAGTACTCCGGCCGGGCGGCGAGGATCTGCTGTTCGAGCTGTGCGGCGAAGAGGGGCGCCTGACGCTGGAGGCGCTTGCGGAGTCGGCGGCGTCGGCCGCGGTATCGCGCCTCGGGGGAGATCCGGCGTCGCTTGGGTTCAGGCGGCATGAGCCACCGGAGGATGAGTCCGGGGCGCCACGGATAGTCGAGGGCGGCCTGGCCGGTTGCAATGACGTGGTCGCCGTCGTAGAGGTGGTACTGCTTGACGTATTCGGGGCGCATGGCGGTCGAATGCGGCACGCCGGCCGTGGGGTGCGGCTGGTTCAGGTCGCCGCGGAGAATGCGGAGGGGCTCGAGCCGCGGGTTCTACGCGGCGAGCGCGCAATTCGATTGGCTACTGCTGATCCCCCGGACCTGGGCGAACTGATCCGGGAGAGCCTGGAAGAGGTCGACTGGACGGTGGGTGAGACGGCCGCTCGCCTGAACTGCGAGCGAGCGGTGCTGTTGCGTGTGCTGGACGGCGAGCCGGGAGTGTCCCAGGAACTCCAGCGTCGCCGCGCTCCGAAGGTGGTCGAAGTCTCGTGGACTGGCCAGCCGAACGCGCCGAATGCGCTCCACTGCAGCGTGCGCGCACGGCCGGACCGAGCCGGATGCTACCGAACGAGCTCGATTCCGTGCCGCTTCAGGACGTCCGGCAGGTCCGGATGGTCTTGCAGCAGGCCCGTTCCCGTGACTTCGAGTTTGGCCATGCCGCGATCGAAGACAGCATAGATCTCCTCTTCCGTCAGTCGGGATACATAGATCAGGCCGTCGATATCGGGGTGCGCCACATGGATCGCCTTCGCAAAGGCACGCCCCGCTGCATGATTCCTGGCGCGAACCGTATCGGTCGGCGCCCCGATGCGCGTGCATCCGTCCCCGCGGAGGTCGAGCAACGTCAGTTCCGCTTCGGGTTGCGTCGAGATGCGAGCCCAGGCCCGGTCCGTGACTTCCTTCAGCGCCACCCGCCGTTCCCGCCGGTGCGTGAACCGGTCCCGCACGACGGTCTCGATGAAGGCGGTGGCGAAATCGGGCGACGCATAGAGCACCGTATAGCCGCCGCCGCGAGAACAGAAGCGCGAGTCCGCGGGCGCGGTTCCCAAGGGTTTCGCCGCATGGCGCGTCGGCATGATTCGGTAGCCGCCGGGCAACCCCGATGTGAGCAGCAGGGACGCGATCCGGTTGCGCGGGTAGCGGGTGGTCACGCGAAGGAGGTCCCGAATCCGGCGGCTGCGCCGAGCACGTCGTCCAGGCGGCCGGCCTTCAGCAACGTCAGAGGCGCCGCCGCCGTGTCGTCGAACGGCCACTCCTGGCTGAGAAACGCCCAGGCCAGCTCGGGGTCCCCGATGGCTTCGACGACATCCGCAAGGCCCGCGACCACCTTTCCGGCACCGAGGATCTGCGCCGCGGGAATGCTGAGCCCGCGCTTGGTCGACCTCCAGGCGACGAGCGTCTTTCTGTCCACCCAGTCATAGACCGTGGTGCGCGACACTTCGAGGCGCTTCGCGGCTTCCGAGACGCCGAGAATGTCCTCGCCGGCGCCTCGTCGAACGAGGAACGGCCGCAGTCCTTCCGGCACTTGGTCGCCGGCGTCCTCGGTCTCCTGCTGCGCGGCGACCGCTTCCAATGCCGCCGCCACCGCCAGCCGTGCCTCCCGCGGATGATCGCGGACGAACGTCCTGGCACTGTTCGACAGCGCCGGGAACTCGTCCGCCAGGAACCCCATCGTCTCTTTCGCCGCTCCGGTCGGGTTCGCCATGTTGTTTTCGCTCCCTGTGCGTCAGTCGACAGCCATGATTGCACAGGTTGTTCAGTTTGTTAAATGTGTTGGCTCGTCGACGTCGGCGAACTGCTCGTTGAGCCACGCCCGCGCGGCGGCGACGGTCGGGAACCGCATGCCGTTGTAGGCGCGCCAGCGGTTGAGGCCCTCGAGGACGTGTGCGCCGCGGGCCTTGGCGAGGTAGCCCTTGCCGGTGCGGCCGATTCGGACCTAGCGGCGGCGTTCGCCGCGCGCGAGCGGCTTGATGGTGATGGTCATGCGCAGTGTTCTCCTCGTGCGCCCGGTGGAGGGCCAAGCGTGGGTGACTCCATCCGGGGCATTCGGGACGGGGGGCTGCGCCCTTGGCGTTCGCCGGCGGCTCAGCCGGCGGGCAGGTGCTCGAGGGCGCAGGCGTAGGTGTCGAACTGTCGGGCGGTGCGGCGGGCGATCTCGGCCATCCGGGCCGGGGTCAACCCGAGGAGCTGGTCGGAGGGAACGAGTCCGGCTGCGTGCAGGATCGCCAGCGCGATGGCCATCTCGCAGTCTTCCTCGGCCCAGTCCGGTCCGTTGATGAAGGTCGCGCCGACGGCGTGGGGAATCGCCTCGAGGGCTGGTCCGGCGAGGTGCAGCCCGCCGTGGGAGGCGGTCTCGATCAGGGTCACGCCGGGGGCGAGGACGGTGGCGTCTTGCACACCGCCCCAGGGGCTCGTGTGGATGCTCGTCATGTCGTCGGGTGCTGGATCAGCAGTGTTTCGGCCTCGGCGGCGTCGCCGGCGAGCGTCTGCCGCCGTCCGGCCAGTGCCGCGAGCGTCCGGGCGACGGCTCGGGCTCGCGGGGCGTCCGGTGCGTGGTGCGTGGCGGGGTGCGTCGAGGATCGCGGCGGCGCGCGGGTAGCGGGTGGTCACGCGAAGGAGGTCCCGAATCCGGCGGCCGCGCCGAGCGGCTCGGGCGCCGGCGGGGTTCTCAGTCGGGCCAGAAGTTGCGGGCCAGCTCGTTCAGGAGCTCGTGGGTGGGTTCGGCGTTCGGCCACCGATCGATGTCGGCCACCGGGGCGTCGAAGTGTCCGTCCCGGGTCGAGAAGCAGGGGACGCGGCCGGCGCAGGTCCGGTTCGGGAAGGTCGCCGTCGGTTCGCCGCCGAAGCTCTTGAACGCGATGATCGTGGCGGCGGCGGTTCCGGCCGCGGGCGCTGGCCACCTCGTGGCCAGGGGCGGCGCGGCCGGGGCCACCGGCCGGTTGTCGCTGGTCGGCGCCACCGGCGCGCCCGCTTCCTCCAGGGCGCCTCTCGCCGCCTCGCGGAGGTTGACGTAGCGCGGCGCCGGGTCGCGGCTGTAGCCGAACACGCGCATGTCCTCCTCGCGCTCGTAGTCGACGATCGCCAGCATCCGGGCGAGGTTTCTCGTCGCGCCGCGGAGTCCGTGCCCGGCGGCGTCCATCCGGCGGATGATCGCTTGCGGTCTCGTCATTCCCACTCGGTGCCTCCTCGTTGGGGTTTCGCCTCGGCCGGGTTGATCGGCCGCTGTTTCCCCGCCGCCCAGGGTCGAGGCGCATTACGTTCGGGATCCCGAGGCTCGTTGCGGGTCCGGTGCGCGTGACCCCGGTGTCCGTGGCCGATGCCTTGCCCTCATGGACGGGGTTGTTGCTTCGGTCGCCGGCCGGCATGCAACAGGCGTCCGGCGCCGGCGTCCTCGAGGCGCCGGGCGAGCTCGTCGTTCCAGGGATCGATTCCCTTCCAGCGGCCGTGCTCGCGGTGCCAGTCGGCGATTCGCTCGAGCTCCGCGGCGAGTTCCCGGTCGTCGTCGCACCGCGTCACCTGAAGCTCGCCCTCGATGTAGGCCAGCACCATTCGGCGGAAGGGGTTCACCCATTGCCCGAACCATGCGGCGTCGGCCTCGGTGTCGATCTGTGCCCACTGCGTCGTGCTGACGGGCGAGCACAGCTCCCAGTCGATTGCGTACCGGTCGTCGATGTCGTTGCACGCTGTGGTCGTCTTCGTCATCGGTCGCACCGCCGGCCTTCGCGTTCAGCGGGTTTCGCGTTGCGGACGCCGGCAATCCTGCGCTGGGCGCCTTGGGGACGATGTGCAGGGACGTTCGTCGTGGATCGCCGGGCGTGGCAGCGCTTCCGGCCGGGCGCCGGCCGGTCCCTATTCGGGCAGGTTGTGCTCCTGCGGTTACTCGGTGTGGAAGGTCAACGGGCCGAGGGGTGTCGTCGATGAGGGCGTGTCGGTGGCAGAGGCGGAGTACCGGAGCCGGTTTCTCCCTGGCGGGCCGGACGCTGGTGCCCTTTCGTTGACGGCGACTTGCGCGGGTCTGCGTCTGGACGCTCGACGTCGTCCGTGACGGCGTTCAGACTCGGTCAGGCCGCCGCGGTCGGCGGGATGGGTTGGCTTGGGCGGGCGCCCGTCAGGCGCCGGCGGGGGTGTCGGGCGCGCCGGCGGCCAGGGCGGCCGCGTAGAGGCTGCTCCAGGTGACGCAGTCGCCGTCGGGCTCGAACCAGGGAGACGCTTCTTCGGCTCCCGTGGCGCCGACGTTGACCATCTGGACGCCGTTGCAGTGGCGGCAGCGCCGCAGCTCGGTGTAGTGCCGGTGCGCCGCGGTGACAGCGGGCGCTCTGAGCGGGCCTCGAAACGGCCGGCGCCCGATGACCGAGCTCCGGCCGTGGTCGCAGTGGTGGAACTGGGGCTCGGCGCGGCTCGCGACGAGCAGGATGACGCGTTGCGCATACCGATTCGTCCACTGGATCGCCGACACCGGGAGCGCGGGGCGGAAGCCGTGGAGCGTGGCCATCTGGGCGAGCTCGGTGTGGGTGGGCCGGTGGCGCACGGTGGCGAGGTACTGCGCCTGGTGGTCGTAGATCTGCTGCAGCGACAGGTTGTCGGTGGAGGCCGGGGAGGCCGGTATCACGCAGATCATGGTCGCAGAGGCGACCTCGGGCTGATGGGGCTCGGTCATTCGGTGCGTCTCGTCGTGGCCGCGCCCATCACGGCGTCGGCGGTCACGGTGAAGTTCTGGTAGGTGCGGCCGTCCTTCGTCTTCTCCTCCATGCCGAGGGTTCCCATGACGTGCACTCCGTGGCCCTTCCTGCACTTGGCGAGGGCTGCGGCCTGATGGCGGAACGCGACCACGTCCACGAACCAGGTCTGCTCGCGGCCCGGGCGGTTGGCCGGTGTCACGTTGCAGGCGATGCGCGCGCGGGTGTACGGGCGTCCCTGCTGGGAGGTCATTGCCTCCGGGTCCCGCGTCAGCCGCCCGTAGGCCGAGAGCTGCGCGTTGGGCGCGAAGTGGCGCGGTATGGCGTCCGTGCCGGTTGGCGGGCTTCCTTCTCCGGGCATCGTGTCCTCCTTTCGTGAATCGTAGCCGCGTGCGCGGGGTTCGGGCGCTTGCGGTAGTCGCTCTCTGGCCGCGGCGTCAGCGCGCCGCGCTGCGGCGGCCGTCGAACAGGAGCCACGCGATCCACTCGAGCAGGTCGGCCGCGGCGGGGTTGGTCTCGATGACGACGGCGGCCTCGGTCGGCATCTCCGTGTCGGCGTCCGGGTGGAACGTTCGCAGCTCGGGGGCGCCGAGGGGCATCTGGTCGTCGGCGAGCACCACGTAGAGCTGGAACATCTGCACCGGGCTGCCCGGGTCGCAGTCGAGCGCGATCCGCACCTCCCGCGGCTCCCGCGTCTGCCCGGCGCGCGGCGGCCAGCTCTGCCAGTGCGTACGCCACCAGGTCCGCCGGACGGCCTGCACCTCGGTGATGTGCCGCAGCCAATCGCAGTCGGCCGCGCGCAGGCGTTCGCCGTCGTGGACGGCCCAGCGCCCGGCGCGGTCGGTCCCGGCCGCGGTCAGGTGCTCGCCGGGGGCGCTGCGGCCTTCCGGCCACGTGCCGTTGAGCAGCCAGTCTTCGGTCCGGCGGGCGTCCCAGGCGCGCCTGA
This sequence comes from Vicinamibacterales bacterium, assembly GCA_965204175.1. Taxonomy (GTDB): domain Bacteria; phylum Acidobacteriota; class Vicinamibacteria; order Vicinamibacterales; family UBA8438; genus WTFV01. The sequence goes on along the minus strand of OZ241978.1, from coordinate 5,080,100 downwards.
GGAGGGGGATGGTCTCGGGCGGGGGTGCGGGGCGGCGGAGGAGCAGCTCGTAACCGCTGGTGGCGTCGTTCATCGGCCCGTCCAGTCGCGCACTACCGCGCCGGGCCCGTCCGCCGCGCCGCCGGCGTCCTCGATGCACCCGGCGCAGACGAGGACGCCTGCGGGGGAGTAAGGCACGTAGTCAGCCGACACGAGGACCATAGTCCTGCACTCGGCGCATCGCTCGCCGCTGATGGCCGCGCGCTCGTCCTCGTCCTCGACGCCGGCTTCGTCGAGCAGGGTCTCGATCTCGAGCTCGTCGCGCCGCCGCTGGGCTCGCCGGGCCGCGAGCGCGGCGTTTTGCCAGTGATGGCGGTTGATTCCGATAGCTTGGGGCATTCGTGGCGGCCTCCGGTCATTGGGTCTCGTGGCGGGCGAGGACGGGGTAGGCGTCGATGACCCGGGCGAGCGTGGCCGCGTCGGGGACGAACACGCGCGCCCGGTACTGGACGATCTCCGTCAGGCACCCGAGCGACTTCAGCCGCGCCACGACCTCGGGATTGCGGTGCTCGATCTCGGCGCGCACGGTTCCCATGTGCCGGCGGCCGGCAAGCACCAGGTCGCCGTCGAGCAGGTACTTGCACCGGCGGGAGATGAGCTCGTCCATCCGCTCGCCGGGTGTCAGCTTCCCGGCGCCCGATGTCCCGAGGCCGAGCTTCATGCGCACGGCGTCCATCTGGCCGGCCGTCAGGACCCTGCCGATCAGGCTCGTCCCGCAGTCGGTCGTGAGGCGGTAGACGCGGACGTCGGTGCCCGGGAGCTTCTCCCAGACCGGCAGCAGCACGCCCGTGACGAGCCAGAAACGGGACTCGCGGAACTCCGGCAGCGCCGCGCACTGCTCCGACCACGCCGTGCGCCACTCGTCGATCTCGATCGGCTTCCAGCCGGTCTTGAGGCTCTCCAGGGGCTCGGTCCGCCGGCTGGCGGGCTGGATGATGCGCCGGCGCTTCTGAATCGTGCCGTCCTCGAGTGTCTGCGATGGCGCCCCCGCGGCGAGCGCGACGTTGCCGGACCTCGTGTTCCGCAGCAGGACGGCGCCGGCCCCTCCGTTGGCGTTCGCCGCCGCGTAGATCTCCAGCGCCGCTCCGACCGTGGTCGGCCTCAGCCGGTCGCGCCGGAGGATCTCGACAAGGTGGACGGATGCCCCGCCGGGCGCCTCGGCCGTCTCGGTGGCGACCAGCTCCAGGCCGGCCGCGGTGATGCGCTCGACGCCGCGGTTGTAGGTGCCGGCCTGGATGGCGCCTTCGATGTTGGCGTCGACGAGCTGCTCGAGGTGCGCGAACAGGTGGTTCTGCTCGTCGATCTCGAGCGCCAGCAGGCGGTTGAGGAAGGTGTGCATGGGCGGCAGATCGGTCAGGAGTTGGCCCTCGCCGTCGGTGATCGACAAGCCCGTCTCCTCCTCGAACGAGTCGGCCGACCAGCCGTCGATGCGGCCGGCGTAGAGATCCCGGTAGAAGGCGCGCAGGGCCGCCTTGGCGTACTCGGACTCGAAGTTGTCGGCTTCGCGGAAGAGCGCCGCGTTGTCGTCGCCCATGCCGCTCTGCGAGTCCTTCTGCCCGCGCGTGATCGCCCCGAGGCTGTGGATGCGCCGCGCGATGGTGGAGGTGAACCGCCGCTCTCCCTTCACGTTGGTGGTGACCGGGGAGAACAGCGGCGCGCTCTTCTGGCGGGTGCGGTGCGTGCGTCCCAAACCCTGGATGGCCTGGTTCGCCTGCCAGCCCGCTTCGAGCAGGTAGTGGCGGCGGCGCTTCGTGTTGGCGCACGCCAGGTCGGCGTGGTAGGAGCGCCCCGTGTTGCCCGCCCCCGAGAAGACCAGAATGCGTTTCTTCCCGTCCATGAAGGCCTGTGTCTCGTGGAGGTTCGCGCTGGCGGGCCGGCTCTTCACGGCGAGCCGGTCGCCGCGGCCGTCGTCGGAGATGCGCAGCACGCGCCGGGAGCGTCCCGTGACCTCGGCCACGTCGTCGTGCCCGAAGTGGTGGAGGAGCTGGTCGAGGGCGGCGCCGATCGGGGGCATGCTGGCGAGCTTCTCGACGAGGGCGTCCCGCAGGTCGACGGCTTCCTGCGACAGCACGGGGTTGCCGTCCTGGTCGCGGGCCGGGCGCGTGTGGACGTTGCCCTCGTCGTCCTCGTACTCCTCGTGGAGGCCGACGGGGAAGGCGTGCATCAGGTAGTCGAGCACGTACTCCCGGGGCGTGAGGTCGACGGAGAGGTCGTCCCACTCGCTGGTCGGGATCTGCGAGATCCGGCGCTCGGTCAGCGCTTCCCCGGTCGAGACGATCTGCACCACGGGCGCGAAGCCGCTATTGAGGTCGTCCTCGATCGACGCGATCAGCGTCGGGCACTTCATCGAGGTGAGCAGGTGCGAGAAGAAGCGCTGCTTGGCGAGCTCGAACGCGGAGCGCGCCGCGGCCTTGGCGCGGGCGTTGCAGACATCGCCCGTGTCGATGCCGGTCGCCTCGAGGGCGGCGCCGAGGTTGTGGTGGATGATCTTGAAGGCCCTCGCGTACTCGTTGTAGATGGCCGTCTGCTCATCGGTGAGCACGTGCTCGAGGATGTCGACCTCGACGCCGGTGTAGGACAGCGCCCGGGCCTGGTAGCGGCCGAGGGCCTTGAGGTCCCTGGCGACCACCTCGAGCGCGGCGACGCCGCCGGCGTCCATCGCCTGCACGAAGTCGCTCCGGGTCGGGAAAGGCGTCTCCGGCGTGCCCCAGAGGCCGAGCCGGCTCGCGTAGCAGAGGCCGTCGATCGTGCTGGCCCCGGTGGCCGACGAGTACACGATGCGCGCCTGGGGCAGGGCGTTCTGCAGCCGCACGCCGGCCCGTCCCTGCTGGCTGGGCGCGATCGCGCCGCGCGCGCCCTTCCCGCCGGCGGCCCCCGACAGCGCGTGCGACTCGTCGAACACGATCACGCCGTTCCAGGCATGCCGTGTTTCTTCGTCCAGGCCGCCGGCGAGCCACTCGACGATCTGCTCGAGCCTCGACGGGTTGCCGTCGCGGCCGGCGGACCGCAGCGTCGCGTAGGTCGAGAACAGGATGCCCGTGGCGCGGTCGATGGGGTCCTTCTGCCGCCACTTGTTGACGTGCGCGATGTCGCTCGCGCGTCCGCCCAGGGCGGTCCAGTCGCGCTGGGCGTCCTCGATCAGCTTGTCGGAGGCCGACAGCCAGAGCGCCCTGCGGGTGCCCTGCAGCCAGCGGTCGAGGATGATGCCGGTGACTTGGCGCCCCTTCCCGCAGCCGGTCCCGTCGCCCAGCATCCAGCCGCGGCGGAGCGCCGTGGGCTTGCTCCACGTGATGTTCGCTTCCGAGGCCGAGTCGCGGCGCGCGACGTCGGTCGCCTGCGGGCCGTCGGGGCCGAGGTAGCGCACGTTGTCGTAGTCGCTGTCGATCGAGTAGAGCCCGGGCAGGTCGGCGGAGTGCGCCTCGGCCGCGAGCACGACGGACTCGAGCTGGGCGTCGGACAACGTGCCGTCGGTCACGAGGTGGGCCGGCAGGACCGGCCGCGCCGTGGGGCGCCGGTGGTCGACGGCGCTCATCGCCGCAGACTGCACCAGCGTCGTCGGGTGGCGCCTGGCGCTGTCGATGATCGCTACCGAGGGCGTCCAGGGGTGGTACGGCCGGTCGTCGTCGATGACGGCGGCGTCGCTCGTCCTGCGGCTGGTGTAGGCGAGCGGCTGGGCGTTCCGCCAGGCGGCGGGGTCGCGTCCGGCGGAACTTGGCGGCGGCTTGCGGGATTTCCGCCGCCGTGGGGCGGCGCCGTGAGCCGTTGGCCGCCGGGCCTCAGCGTCGCCGAGCGGCAGGCGGGCCGGCAGGGCGTCGAGCGCCGCGGCGAGAAGCTCCTCCGCGCTCGCGGCGGGCTCCGTGATGGCGACGGTCCCCCGGGCCTTCTCGCTAGGCTTCTCGAGGACCGTGAGGCGGGTCTCGAACGTGGTGCCGCGGCTGCGGTAGAGCCGACCCGCGATGGGGCTGGTGAAGAGCACGTCTGGCGCGGGCTGGCGGCTAGGAAACGCGTCTCGCCAGCCGCTGGCGTCGGGGTCGCGGTTGGCCGCTGTGATCGCAACCAAGCGTCCGCCGGGGCGAAGCGCCCGGTACGCGGCCGCCACATGGCGCAGGTCGGTTCCGCTCGCGATCTTCGAGGAGCCTGCCGACCGGGAGAACGGCGGGTTCATGACGACGACGCTCGGCCGCAGCCGCGGCAACAGATCCGCGATGTGCTCGGCGTCGTGACGGCTCACCTCCGCGCCGGGGAACGCCAGTTGCAGCAGGCCCGCCCGCGTGCTCGTCAGCTCGTTGAGCGCCAGGCGTCCGCCGCCTTCGGCACTCAGGCCGAGCGCGGCCGCGGCGGCGAGCGTGCCGGTGCCGGCGGAGGGCTCGAGCACGACGTCGCGGGCGGTTACGCCGGCGCAGGCGGCGACGCACCAGGCGAGCTCGAGCGGCGTCGAGAACTGCTGGAAGCGCTGCTGCACGTCGTCGCGGCGCGTCTGGGGCGGCTCCAGAAGGGCGATTCGCGCGATGAGGGTCAGCACCTCGGCCGGGTCTGCGGCGCGCGCGATCATGGCGGGCCCGAACCGGCGCAGCAGCAGCGTCGTCGCCACCTCGCCCGCCTCGTAGGCTTGCTTCCACAGCCAGGTCCCGTTGGCGTCCGTGCCGCCGAACGCGGTGGTCATGGCGTCCCGCAGCGCCCGGGCGTCGATGGCGCGGCCTTCCTCCAGGCGGCGCAGGAGCGAGGCGCCGGCGGTGAAGATGCGCTGCGCTGTATTGGACGCCGTGGCGTCCGGTGGTCGTAGCGGTCCGTGCACGTTGGTTCCTCCGGATCGGGTTTGCCCGAGGGCCGACGCCGGGCAGTGCCGCAGCCGAACCGCGGCACTGCCCGGCGCTGTGGCCGGTCCCGGGCAGCCGGTGGGGTCGGTGGTCCGTCAGCCGTTCATCCAGGCGGGGAGCTCGGCGGCGGGGGCGATGTCGGCGGGGCCGGACTCGGCGGCGGGGGCGCGGGCGGGCTCGAATCCGGGCGGCGTCCAGCGGAGCGCCCGCTGGCGGGCGGCGTCGGCGAGCTTGAGCGACTCGGGCGGCGTGGTCTTTCCGAAGGCGGCGGCCATGGCCTGCGCGAGGGTCTCCTTGCGATAGTTCTCGTGGGCCTCGGCCCACTGCTCACCCAGCGTCTCGGCGGCGACGGCGAGCATCTCGCGGCGCCCCATGCGGCGCCAGAAGTGCTCGAGGTCGGGGCGGTAGAGCTCGTGGAACGGGATGCCGAGCGCCTCGACGACGGCCTCGGTCTCGGCGCGGGCGTCGGGGTCGAAGGCGAGCTGGGGCGTGAGCGCCCGCGCGACGGCCGCCGCGAGCTGCCTGCGCCGCTCCTTGGGCTTGAGCGCGCGGAACTGGAGCAGCCGCTCCCGCGGGGTCGGAGCCTGCAGCCAGTCGAGCTCGAGGTCGGCGGACTCCGCGGTCAGCATGCGCGCCCAGGGGTTCCTCTCCGCGGCGGCCTCCCGGTCGTCCGGGTCCACGCCCTCGGGCACGTCCCCAGTGGCGGTGATCTCGATCGCCAGCGGCCCGTCCGGCTTCCCGCCGAAGACGGCCGAAGCCAACTGGTAGGCGGCGAGGTCGAAGGCGAGCTCCAGGTCGCACTGCAGGTACGCCTTGACGATGGCGGTGCGGATCAGGCGCAGGTCGTCGGCCAGGCCCAGCCGCAGGCCCGCGTCCTGGGTCGCCGCGGCGCGCTCGTCCGGCTCGCTGTGCTCGTACTGCGGCGGGCGGTAGCCGGCGTCGGGAGCGGGAGCAGGCGGCCCACCGCCGTCCGGGGTGGGCGTCGGGGCCGGCGGGCCGTCGTCGTGTGCGGCCGTGGCCTCGGGCTCGGGGGGCGCTGGCGGCGGGGTCGAGTCCGTCTGTCTGCCGGCCGCGCTGTTGGTGGGGGCCTCGGCCTCGGGGGTGCTGCCGGGCGTGTCGGTGGCCGGGTCCGGCGTCGGGGGCGCGGGCACGAGGTGTTCGTCCTGCCGGCGCACCAGGCCACGGTGGATGACCAGCTCGCCCTCGCCGCCGATCGTCACGATGCATCCGGAGCAGGCCATCAGCTCCGCGCTGTACGACTCGCGCGAGTGCATCTCGTCGTCGAGGGCCTCGGCTTGGGCCTCGAGCTTCTCGATCTCGGCGGTGAGCCGGTCGCGCTCGGGCGCGTTGCCGGCGTCGTCGCCATCGGCGTAGGCCGCCTGCTTGAGCCGGTCGATCTCGGCCGTCAGCTCCGCGAAGCGCGAGCATTCGGCGTCGGTCGGGGGCTCGGGCTTGCCCTTGACGCGCCCGAACTGCCGGGTCACGTCCCACGCGGCCTCGAGGATCGTGTCGATCCAAAGCCAGCCGCCGCCGAGCTTGCGCCGCGCGCCGTCCAGCTTCTTCGAGGCGAGATCATCGAGGAGCTTCGCGTCGCGGATCAGCACGCTCCGGTCGTCCTCGGCGGCGAACAGGTCCTCCTCAACGGTCCCGCCGGCGGCCTTGTACGCCTTCAGGCCGACGAACCGCGCGCGGGCGGATGCCGCGGACACGAGGCCGCGCTGCAGCTCGTTGCGGATCCAGCCGGCGGTCGCCGTGTACCCCGCGTGGCTCTGCACCTTGCTCCAGACGTCGAGCTGGCGGGTGCGGTCCGGCGTGGCCGCGAAGGCCTCGAGCTGGTCGAGCGTCAGGTGGCCGTCGCGCGCGTGCCCGAGGATCTCCGGGGCGATGCCGCCGAGGCGCAGCCGCCGCTGCACCGTCCGGGCGGTCAGGCCGAAGCGGTTGGCGATCTCGCGGGCGCTCAGGCCGCGCTCGAGCAGCGTGTGGAACGCGGTGAACTCGTCCACCGGGTGCATGCTCACGCGCACGAGGTTCTCGGCCGCGCTGATCTCCTCGTCGATCGCGTCGGCGGGCAAGACTCGGCACGGTATCGGCGTCGCGGCGCGGAACCGGCTCCTGCGCTTCTTCGCCAGGGTCCGGAGGGCCCGCAGGCGCCGGGCGCCGCCGACGACGTGGAAGGTCTTGCCGTCGTCGTGCGCACGTACCACGAGGTTCTCGATGAGCCCGTGCGCCTCCAGGGACGCTTCGAGCTCGCCCATCGCCTCCGCCGGGGCCGCCGTCGTGCGTGCGTTGCGGTCGGAGGGCTCCAGGTTCCGGAGGGGTATCCACCGGATCTCGTTGTCTTTCTGCATCGTCGATTCGTTCATTGGACGTTCTCGGCGCTGTCGGCCCGCGCGCGCTCGATGCCGATGTCCAGGCATCGGTGGGCGTGGGCGGTGGCGGTCATCATCACGACGTCTCCGGGGAGGCCGGTTCGGGCGAGAGCACGCTGGAGGGATCGCATGAGGCCGGCGAGCTCGGCGAGGTCGGAGGGCAGGGGTGCCGCGGCGTTGCCGTCGGGGAAGGCGTCGAGGGCCGCGCTGAGCAGCCTTGCTGCCTCGGCGGGTTCCAGGGCGCCGGTTTCGAGGTCGTGGGCGATGTGCCGGCACATGTGGTGGAGCGGCTCCGCTTGCTGAGCCAGGGCTTCGTGCAGCCACGGCGCGAGCCGGTGCACAGTTCGGGTCCGGTTCGTCATTGCTTCGGGTTCCTCCCGGTCGGGGTCGGATGGTCCAGCCGCCGCTGGTCGGTGCACAGCGGGTGGGGACCCAGGTGAAACTCGATCCGGGCGAGCAGGGTCCTCTCGGAAGTGTCGCGGCTTGGTCAGCGGTGGGGATGGAGGGTCCGGCTCTCGTCCTTCATGAGCCGGGAGGTCGTCGGCCGTGCGCTGCCGTCAGGCGGCTGGGTCGCGGACGGCGGCAAGCGCGCCGGTGAGCGGGAGATGGGCGTGTGAGCGCACTCCAGCGCCCGCCGGCGAGTTCAGGAGCGCCCCTTCTTCGCGGCGGGGCCGTCCCAGGCCCGGAAGCCTGGGATGACCCACTGCTCGACGCGCTCCCGCGCCTCGGCGTCGAGCGCGGTCCGGCCCTGCGGGTCGTCGCCGAAGACGGCGGCCATGTCGGCGGCGAGCTGCCCCTTCTTGTGGCCGCGGCGGGCCTTCGCCCACTCCTTGCCGACGACGGCCTCCGCGATCTCGAGCATCCGGGCGCGGGTCAGGCGCTTCCAGAAGTACTTCTCGGTGGGCCGGACCGCCTTGGCGAAGTCGATGTCGAGGAGCTCGACCACGCGCTCCCCGATCGGCAGCGGGCGGTGCTGGTTGGCGGCCTGGTTGAAGAGCGCGGCCGAGACGGCGCGGGCGAACAGGTCGTGCTTCTCGGCGTCCGGGAGGGCCCGGAACGCGTCGAAGCGCTTGAGGTCGTCGCCGAGCTTCATCCACTGGCCGGCGGGCGGGCTCTCGAGCCTCTCGCCGGGGTTCGCGGCGGCGAAGTCGTTCTCGCTGGTGCGGCCGAGCGGGCGCAGGCTCGTGCGGACGAGGCGGATGTCGGCCGGGCGCTCGGTGCCGCGCGTCGAGGTGTCCATCACGAGGAGGTACGCCGCGAGGTCGAACGCCAGGTCGAAGCGCCTGGCCAGCGCGGCGCGGACGATGCCCGTGCGGATCGCGGCGAGGTCGTCGATGACGGCCGTGCTCAGGCCGGCTGCCTTGGCGTGCTTGGCCTCCGGGCTCTGGTGGTTGCGCGTCGCGGGGGTCGTCCACGGCTTCTCGAACCGCTCCTCGAAGGCCGGCTCCGGCGGAGTGGGCTCTCCGCCGGCGTCTGCGCCGTCCTCGGGCTTCGCGTCGTCCGCGGGCTTCGCGCCATCCGCGTCAGGGGCGACTGCCGGAGCGTCGGCCGCCTTCTTCTTCGCGGTCTTCTTCGGCTTCGCCGGCACGTCCTCGGGGAGCACGAGGCCCGTGATCACGTCCGCCCGCGGTCCCTTGAGGGTGACGATGCAGCCGGCGATGCGCATGTCCTCGGGCCGGTATTTGATGCGGGCGGCGATGCGCGCCTCGAGCTTCTCGTACTTGGCATTCAGCTCCTGGCTGCGGGCGTACGCCTTGCCCTGCTCGGCCGGGTCCATCGGCGGGTTGTCGGCGATGTCCTGCATCTCGTCGGCGAGCTTGTCGAGGCGCTTCCGCTCGGCCTCGGTCGCTGCGCCGGGCACGCCGCGGAGCCTGTGCAGCGTGTGGATCCGGTCCCAGTCGGGATCGATGTGGATCTCGACCCACTTCCACCGCTTCGCCAGCCGGTCGGCGGTTTTCTTCAGCTCCGCCTCGGCCAGCTTCACGAGCAGGCCGCGGTCGAGCAGGTACACCGACTCGTCGTCGAACCGGCTGAACAGGTCGCGCTGCACGCGTCCGCCGGCCTTCTCGTAGGCCTCCAGGCCGACGAACGACGCGAGCCCGCTGCTGCCGATGACCGCGCCCTCGGTGAGCTGCTGGCGGATGTGCTCGGGCCACGTCGTCCCGCCGCCGCGGGCCTTGGCCCAGACGTCGAGCTGCGCCTGGCGGTCGTCGGTGACGGTGAAGGCCATCAGCGTCTGGAGGTCCATGTCGTCGTTGCGATACGCGGCCAGCAGCTCCGGGGCCACCGTTCCCAGCCGCATCAACTTCGTCACTTGCCGCTCGCTGACGCCGGCCCGCGCCGCGATCTCGGCCGCCGTCATGCCCTTGGCGCGCAGCCGCGCGTACGCCTCGTACTGGTCGGCCGGGTGCATCGGGGCGCGCTTCTCGTTCTCGTGGAGCGACATCTCGGCGGGGTCGGCGTCGCCGGTGTAGACGCGGCACGGCGCGACGTACCCGGCGCGGATCTCGCCGGCCTCGGCGAGCCGCTGCAGGGCGGCCAGCCGCCGGCCGCCGGCGACCACGGCGAAGGTGTCGTCGCCGCCGGGGACGACGAGGAGGCTCTCGAGGACGCCCAGCGAGAGGATGCTCGCCTGCAGCTCCTTGTCGTCCTCGGGGTCGGTGCTCGCCTTGCGCACGTTGGCGGCCGACAGCGTCAGGTGTTCCAGGGGGATGTTGCGGTTCGTGAGCTTCATCATGTCGTGTGCCTCGTTTCGAGTTCGTTCAGCAGGGCGGTTGCCGCCTCGGTCAGGTCGAGGGCGGCGTCGTGCGCCGCAGAGACCGAGTAGCAGCCGTCGTCGTCATGCAGCGTCCGCTGCGCCCGTTCGACGGCGGCCCGCAGCGCGGCCTCGGGACCGCCTGCGGCCGCGGCTCGCGCCGCACCCGCGGCGGGTCCGGCGAAGCGTCCCGCGGCGTGTCTGGCCCGCTCCCTGACGGGCCCCTGCCAGTCGGGGTCGCCGCCGCGGGCGGGGTCGGTGCGTCTGGTCAGGCAGTCGAGCGCGTTGGTCCAGCGGGTCCGCAGGCGGTCGAGGAGGGCGTCGCGGGCCTCCCGGTCGGCGGGGCTTGTCGGGGTGGGGCCGTCGAGCACGTACTGGTGGGTCGCGGCGGCGAGGGCCAGCTCCTCCTCGAGGTACTGGCGCCTGGTGATGAGGTCGAGCGCGGTCATGCCGCCCGTGCTCCGGGTCTCGCCATGCGGCGGACGAGGCGCTCGATGGGCTCCTTCGTCCACTTGGCGGCTTCCAGGCCGACGCCGGGCCGGGTCGCGGCCCAGGCGGCGGCCGCCAGCAGCACGTGGCCGTGGCACGCCAGAGGGGCGCACCAGCACACGAGCGGGCGGCCGTAGAGCGCCGCGAGCTCGGCGCGCGTCACCCTGCCCGTGCGCAGCCTGTGGACGAGGTCCGCGCGGTAGAGGGCGATGACGCGGAGCCGGTCGCCAGCCGTCAACTTGAAGGGGTTACCCCACTTGGAGGGGCGGCCGATGTAGACCTGGTGCGGCCTGGGCCGGTCGGTGCGGCGGTTGAGGATCATCGCCGGCGGCTCGGTGGGCCTGCCGGCGGGGAGGTTCGATGCGAGGGCGCAGTTCGCCCTCGGCAGGCTTCTCGGCATGTCGCGTTCTCCTTCGGTGACGGGGGACGGCGTTCGCGGTGCGGGGGCGGCGCATGGGGGCAGGGGGTGGAGGTGCCGCTCGCGCTGGACCGGCTCGACGACGCGATCGAGCGCCGTGTCGAGCTACCGCTTTCGGTCGCAGCTCGGGCATTGCGCGAGGGCGGGCATCCGCGACGGTCGCCGGCAGTCGCGGATGAGCGCGTGCTTGATCCCGTCGCACTTGAAGCAGCGCACCCGGCCTTCGTGGTCGTAGAACGGCGCCTGGCGGCGCCACGGCGGCGTCGCCGTTCGCCGGCCGACGGGCGCGCTGGGATCCTTCAGGACGATCCGGTCGATGCAGTTGCGGCTGTCGAGGCGGGCGGCGATGGCGTCCTGGTCGGGCCAGGCGTCCGGGGGCAGGGGGTCGGCGGCGCCGTCGATGTCGACGTGCAGCCAGACGGGCTCGACGGGGGCGCCGGCGGCGCTTCCCCACGCCCGGGCGACGCGGCGCTCGAGTCCGGTCGCATCGAGCACGGCCCGCGCCGCGAGGCGTTCGGCGGGCTGGCTCTCGCTCCGCGTCAGCGTCAGCTCGATGTCGAGCGCGATCCGGCGCGTCACGTCGCCGGCCGGGAGCTGGGTCCGTTCGTGGACGAGGGTGACGGTGCGGGTCACGGGGTCGTCGCCGCCCGTGCGGAGCGCCTCGTACGCCCGGAGGGTTCCGGCGACGCCGCGGTACTCCTGCAGCTCTCTCGTCTCGCCGGTGCAGGTCACGGTGTCGAAGCCCTCGAGGCGGAGCCGGCGCAGCTCCTCGTCGCACAGCTCGACGGGCCAGTCGGGGCTCTCCGGGTCGTCGCCGTTGGCGATGTAGACGGCCCACTCGTCCGGGAGCCAGACGATGCGGGTCTCGGTGTCGGGGGCCGTCGCCGGCGTGGTGAGGCCGGTCGTGGCCGCCGGGGCGCCGTCGCCGGCTGCTTCCGGGTCCATTCATTCATCCTTTCGAGCGCGGCTCCGCCGGTGCGCCTATCGTCCGGGGCATCGCCTGGGGCTGGCGCGGGGGAGCCGCGGGAGCTGGCGGGTTCTCGGTGCGGTTTCGGCCGCGGGGCTCCGCGCCCCGCTCGCCGGGGAGGTAGCGGCCGGCGATCGCCATTCGCGCCCGCGGCCGCGATCGGTCAGAAGCGTCTCGATGCGGACGTCGCCCGCGCTCACGGCGATCCACGGCGCCAGCCGGTCGGCGACGTGCATCACGAGGGCGATGTCGGCGGCCGAGGCGTCCTTCGCCGCCGCCTGGAGGCGCAGGTACGCGTCGAGCGGCCGGCCCGCCTCGCTCGCCGGTCCGCCCAGGGTCACGACGATGCCGCTCCGCAGCGCGATCAGCGTTCGGGCGGCGCTCTCCGGCGGGAGCCTGCGCAGCAGCGCGCCGCGGCGGGGGTGTCGGGGGTCGTTCGGCGAGCGCGGTGGGCCGAGCCAGCGGTCGACGCGCTCGTACGGCGTGCCGCAGCGCACGCGGATGCGCGGCCGCTCGTCGTCGCCGGCGCGGCTGATCGCGACGATGGCGCGGTCGAACCGGCCGCCCCCGCGGTAGCCGGTCGCGTCGGCCAGCCAGCGGCGGGCTTCGCCGCTCGACTGCGCGAGCCCCACCCGCGTATGCCCGCGGCGGGTGATCACACTCGTCCGGGTGCCGCGCGTCAGAGCCATCGGCACACCAGGCTCCGTCCGGGGGCCGGCGCTTGCCGGCGGAGTCGGGGGCGCGGCCGGCGGGTTGCCGGGGTGTCGCGGCGCAGGAGGTCGGCGATCCAGGCGGTCACCGCATCGGCCAGCTCGCCGCCGTCGCCGGGGTCCTCGCCGGCGGCCGCCGCCGCCAGCCGGGCGGCGTCGAGCTCGCGGGCGAAGTGCGCCATCGCCGGCTCGTCGATGTAGGCGGCCACCGACTGCGGGTTGCCGCCGCCGAGCCCCGCCGGCGGGCGGAGGCCGCCGTCCGGCCAGACGAGCCAGTGGCGGGCCTCCGCGGACGTGGCGCGGAGGAGCGCGCCGATCGGCACGCGGCCCGGGACGGCGGGGTCGAGGAGCGTCCCCGTCCACGGCTCGGGGCCGGCGATCACGTCGCTGACGACGATGGCCGGCTCGTCGATCCACGGGCGGGGCGTCGCCCACCGCAGGGCGCCGTGGCGACGTTCGCCGCAGGCCAACTGCGCCAGGCGTCTCGGCGTCAGGCCCCTGGGCCGGACGCGGGCGTTGCGCAGGGACCGTCCGGCCCGGTGGACCACATAGTCGCCCGGGCGGGTCGGCACGGCTGGATATAGTCCGAACATGGTCGATGCTCCTTTCCGTTGGGTCGTGCTCGCGGGTCGTGGCGGCGCACGGGTCCCCGGGGCGGTGGTCGATCGCCGCCGCGGGTGCGCCGCCGGTTGCGGGACGTTCAGCGGGTGGGCTGGTGCTGGGGCCGGGAACGCTTGACGCGCGGGGCGTCGACATCGACGGCGCGTGGCCGCATCCCTTCCGCGGACGCTTCGGGGTTGCGCGAGGCGGCGGTCGACAGCCCCGCCCGCTCGAGGGCGCTGGTCACGGACCGCGCGAGCTTGAGGGCCGCCTGGAGCTCCGTGGGGCCGATGCCGCGGGTGAGGACGCCGAGCGGGTCGTGCTCGAGGCGGTCGCGGGTGGTCCAGGCGTTGGCCCCGAGGAGCGTCGCCTGGGCCGGGCTGTTCGCCACGAAGAGGGCCCGCCGCACCGTCTCGGGGTCGGTGACGCGCTGCCGCCGCGCGGCCGCCCGGACGATGCGGGCGCCCGGCTCCGCGAGCGCCCCGGCGAACCGGTCGACCGCGTCGTAGCGGCCCGGCCGGCGCCGGCGCGTCTTCCCGGCCGCCCGCGGCGGCGGGTCGGGGGCCCGACGGCGCTCGGCGTCGGCCTGCGCCAGGTGGTGCTCGATCCCGGTGGGCCGCCTCGCCACGCCGTCGCAGCGCTCGATCTTGACCCCGTGGAGCTCGGCGAGGTCGCGCACGGCTTGAGTGTGGGCGCTCCAGTCGCCGCCGCATTCGAGGACGACGTGCGGCTTCGCGCCCAGGAGCCTCGCCGCGCGGCAGGCGGGCGGCTCGGGTCCCGGGCGGTCGTCCCGGCGGGGGCCGGGCTCGATCCCCGCGTGCCCGCGCCCGGCGGCCCACGCGAGGGCGGCTCCCGTCGCCGGGTCCCCTCCCGCGATCACGGCGACGTCGGACCGGCCGGCGGCCAGCTCGTCGAGCCGCCGCTCGAGCGCGGCCGCCTCGTCGCCGCGCAGGCTGCCGGTCACGAGGATCCGGTACGCGCCGGGCGCTGCTTGCCGGGGCACCGCGCCAAGCAGCTCGGCGACGTCCGGGGGAAGCCCGCGCTCGAGGGCGGCGTCGACCGCGGCGCGGGGCTGCCGCCGGTCCTCGGTCCCGAGGTCGACGACGGGGATACCGTGGCGCCGGGCGAGGCGGACGGCGAGGCCGGTGCCGCCGCCGCCGGCTCCGTTCGGTGTCCAGCACAGCACGACGTCGGCGGGCGGGGACGACCCGGGCTCGGCGCCGAGGACCTGGTGGACGTTCCGCACCATCAGCTTCTGCGCGCCGTCCGAGAGGGTGTGCCACGCCGGGTGGCACTGCCGGGCCCGGTCGCGGATGCGGGCGCTGTTGCGGCCGATGCGCGTCGCGCCGTCGGCGGTCCGGCCGTTGAACCCGTCCCACGGGAGCCAGATCTCCCGCGGTCCTCCCGCGCGCTTGGCGCCGCACTCGAACGCGCTGTCGGCGCCGGCCGCGGCGCCCGAGCGGAGGGTCCATCCGCGGCGGGCCAGTGCCTCCGCGATCCGCTCCATCCGGTCGAGGACGTCCGGGGGCGTGCTCCTCGACCCGACGCCGGCGTAGATGCGGCCGGGCGCCGCCGTCTCGCCCTCGGCCGGCTCCCGGCGCGCGGCCGGTCCCCGCGTCTCGCGCAGCCAGGCCTCGGGGCTCCCGGTCGCGGCCTGCGCCCTCGCCCGCCCCATGCCGGCGACCATGGCGGCGGTCTTCGCCTGGCACGCCAGCGCCCCGGCATGGTGGAACTGGTCGCTGAAGGCGCCGTACTCGCGGAGGCGGTCGACGATCCCGATCCCCCACCGCGCGATCGCGCTCCGGGTCCAGAGCCAGTCGTAGAACGCCGTTCCGGTCTCGGCCGGCCAGCGGCGCCCCTCGTGCTCGAAGGCGGCCAGCGGCCCGTCCCGCCGGCGCTCCCGGTCGCGGCGTTTCGCCGCGTAGCCGGAGTCGCACCCGGGCACGTCGGGTCCGCCGCCGCCGTAGCACTTGGCGGCCTGGTACACGGCCTCGACCGGCCGCCCCCGGCTGTCGCCGGCGGCGGGCAGGTTCATCGCGCTCAGCTCGCGGCCGAGCGGGTCGCGGCTGCGGCTCGAGACCTCGAGGCTGCGGCCCGCGGGGGGACGGCCCCGCGCGGCGTGGAAGGGTGGCCGGGGGGACGGCTCGAACCAGGTCATTGGCGGCCGGGAGTCGGCCGGCGCCGTGCGCGTATACCGGCGGTGTTCGGTCATGCTGTCAGTCTCCACAGAAGCACGAGACGTCCTCGTTCGCGTCGCGCTCCCGCTCGAGCTCCTCGAAGGGCATCATCCGCATCGCGCGCAGGTCCTCGTAGGTGTAGCGCATCAGGAAGCGCGTCAGCTCGGGCTTGCGGACGACCCGCGCGACCGACCGGCGGTACCGTTCCTGCTCGATCCACCAGTCGGCCCGCTCGGGGTACTGCGTGATGAGCCGCATCAGCTTCCAGCGGCCCTTCATGAAGCACAGGTCGCAATTCCCCAAGTCGCGGTTGATGCCGAGGTCGAACGGCTGGCCGGCCCAGAAGCGCTTCACGTCGTCCTCGGTGACGCGGTCGAGGACTAGCGGGTACACGGTCCGGCACTGCTCCCATATCGCCTTCGCCCAGCGCTTGGGCTCGTCGTAGCGGATGCCGAGGATCGAGTGCGGCCGCGGCCGCCACCACCCGAGCTTCACCCGGGCGAAGCGCGCGGCGGTCTCAACCTTCAGGTCCGCGGTGCACATGCGCTTGTGGGCGTTCGGGAGCATCTGGTGTGCGCGGATCAGCATCTCGAACGGCTCCCCGCGCCGCGAGGCGGTCTCGTAGCCGACCACGCGGAAGGTGCTTTTCGGGTCGGACATGCCGCCGCGGGCCTCCTTGCGGTAGACGTACTCGACCCATGCGATCGGCACCTGCCAGCGCCGCTCCATCTCGCGCACGAAGAGCAGTGTCTTCTCGTGCTCCTTGCCCGTGTTGGCGAAGACGGCGCGGACGTTGGCGGCAGCCGGCCGCCGTAGGCGTCGAGCACCCGGTACAGAAGCAGGCCGGAGGTCCGGCCGCCGGAGACGTGCAGGAGGTAGCGGACGCCCTCGCGGGCGCACCGGTAGTGGTCGCGAGCGTTGCTCACGCGGGTCTTTCCCGGAGTCGGTCGTGCGGGGGATGCCGGCCGGAGGGGGGAGCTTCAGCGGAGGGCGGCGGCGCGGGTCAGCGGCCGGCCGTGCCGTTGCGGGTCCGGATCGGGGCGCCGGTGCCGCCGGCGATCGCCGGGTCGAGGGCCTTGGGGATCGCGTCCTTCGGGACGGCGGCGAGGTTCTCGAGTGGGTCGGAGTGGAACTCGCGGAAGAGCGGGTCGAGGGTCGTGGGATGATCGCGGCGGGGGATGCGCCCGGCGACGTCGAGCAGGCCGGTCACAGGCGACCCATCTCCTTGAAGCTGCAGTAGCGGCTGCCGGCGAGCACCATGTGGTCGACGACCTCGATCCCCATCAGGGCGCCGGCCTCGACGAGCCGCGAGGTGAGCGCGACGTCGTCCACGCTGGGCGACGGGTCGCCCGACGGGTGGTTGTGGAACAAGATGATCGCGGCCGCCCGGTGCATCGCCGCGGCCCGGAAGACCTCGCGCGGGTGCACCAGGCTGGCGTCGAGGGTCCCGACCGAGATGAGGACGGTCCGCAGGAGGTGGTGCTTCGTGCTCAGGCTGACGATGCCGAAGCGCTCGACGGGGTGCGTCCCGTGCTCCGGCAGGAGGTATGTGGCCACCTCGCGCGGCGATCCGAGACGCATCCCCCGCGGCGCGGGGCGCGTCAGGGTCCGGCGGCCGAGCTCGACCGCCGCGGCGATGACGGCGGCGGCCCGGGGCGTCACGCCGTCGATGCGCGCGAGGTCGCCGGCGCTCTCCTGGGGCAGGGCCTGCACCGCCCCGCACTCGCCGAGCACCGCGTCGGCGGCCCGGCTGCCGCTGGGGCCGGCGAGGATCGTCAGCAGCTCGGCGTCGCTCAGCGTGCCGACCCCGTGCCGCTCGAGGCGCTCGCGGGCGACGAGGCCGGCGGGGCGCAGGTTGGTTCCGGCGGCGCGGCTCACCGTCGGCCGCCTCTCCGCGCGAGGGCGCGCCGCCACCGCCGCCGGGCCGCCCGCGACCGGGGCTTGGCCGGGGCGGCGGGCCGCTCGACCTCCCGGCCGGCGAGCCACCGCGCGACCGCTTCCGCGCTCGCGTGGCCGGGCTGCCGCTCGATGGCCCGGCGCAGCGCTGCCTCGGGGCTCGCCGCCGCGGCCGCGTGCAGCTCGGCGACGACCCGCTCCGCGTTCGCCGGGTCGTGCTCGATCCACCCGTCGAAGATGACGGCCCCGTTCGGAGCCGCCCGGTAGAGGCGCCACCCGCGGGCGTCGGGGACGTCGACCCTGGCGATCACGGGCGCCCCGACGGGGACGGCCGGGGCGACGTCCCGCGTGCCGCGGAGCGGGTTGCCGTAGGCGCTGCCCGAGAGCCTGTCGGTTCCTTCGCTCACCGCGAGCCGCCGCGTCCGGACCGCGCCGATCTTCACCCGCGGCCCGGGCTCGCCGTCGCCGTCGCCGTCGCTCTCGAGCCGGCCGTGGATCGGACGGCCCCGGGCCTCCTGCCCGAAGCCGGCGGCCAGCAGCAGCTCGGCGCGCGCCGGCACCTGCTGCGGGTCGAGTGTCACCTCGTTCATCGCGTTCTCCTTTCCCTGGGGGAGGTTCGTGGCGGCCCCTTGCCGGCCGTGCTCCTCGTCGTTGCCCCGCACAGCGGGGCAAAAAAAAAGCGCGCATGGCGCGCGCGAATTTCTCCCGTTCCGGCCGCCTGCCGAGGCAGGCGGCCGGGCGGACCGGTGGCGAGGGGCAAGGGGTCGGGTTCACATGATGGGTCGATCGTACCCCTGCCCCAGCCCCCCCCAGTGCACCCCAATGGGCCGGGTCTCCGGAGGTCGGGGTGTCGGCCCGCGGGCCGTGGTCGAGGGTTTCACCGGGGGGCGCGGCGTTGAAGCGGCTGTCTCGATTGGGGGGATTGAGCGGTCGTGGGCGGTCGACCGGTTGCGGGTCTTGGAGGCCGGCCGCGACAGGCCAAGCGCGGGCCTCGGCCCGGCGCTGGTGGACCCTTCCCGGAGGGAAAAATGCACCCTGAGCGACCCCGGCCGGTTCGGGCGTGAGACGCGCTGCCCCCGTTTGTGTGGGGGCAGGGAGTCTTACGGCCCGGGCCGGGGTCGCTCAGGGTACTTCAACCGGTCCGGGGGCTAACCCCCGGGCGATCCGAGTTTCGCTCCAAGCTACTGTGATGATTGGACTTGACGTCTCTCGTTCCCTAGCGACTCAAGGTCCGCGGTACGGCGTACGTCGACCCTCGGGCGTTTCCGGCCTGGGGGCAGGAACCGAGGCGCTCAGGGGGCAGGAACTCAGGGGCGTTTTTCGGTGACCGCGAGGGGCGGCAGGAGCCGTCATCCGGCGGCACGGTCCTGCTCGACGAGACGGCCGACACTGGCGCCGCGCGCGCAGGCCAAGCCGCTGCCGGTCCTCCAGGACAGCGAGCTCCGCCGCCTCGGCGAGAACCGCACCCAGCGGCTCGACCTGCGGGTCGTGGCCGCCGCGAGCCGGCCGCTCGACGGCGAGGCGGCCGAGGGTCGGCTCCGGGAGGATCCGCTCTACGCCGGGGCGGCGCATCGCGCCCGGTTCGGGCGGCGTTGAAGCCCGGCGGCGGCCACGCTCGCGGGGCGAGTGAACCGACCGGAATCGCGTCCGAACCGGTGGAGGAGCGAAGCGGGCGCGGAGGCCGCCGGCTGCGATCACCGCTCGCCGGGCCTGGGCATGCGGTAGCCGACGCCGCGCACGTTGCAGACCCAGGCCGGCTTGGCCGCGTCGTCGCACAGCTTGCTGCGGAGACCCCTGACGATCGCGCACACTAGCTTCGGGGCGGCAGAGCCGCGCTCCCGCTTGCCCCACGCCTGACGCAGCAGCGAGTCGTACGTCACGGCCCGCCCCGCGTTGGCCGATAGCACGCGGAGCACCTCGAACTCGGTCATCGTCAATGTCACGAGGCGGCCGGCCACGGTGACGCGGCGGTCCTCATAGTGAATCTCCAGGTCCCCCAGCATGAAGGGCTCCGGCTCCGCCCGCCGCCGCAGGGCCGCCCGCACCCGCGCCGTCAGCTCCGACGGCGAGAAGGGCTTGGCGATGTAGTCGGCGGCTCCCGCATCCAGCGCCCTGACGATGGTCTCGTCCCGGTCGATAGGCCGAGATGAAGATGACCGGCAGGTCCTCGAGCTCGCGCAGGCTCTCCATCAGCTTGATGCCGTCGGTGCCGGGCAGCACCAGGTCCAGCAGGACCAGCCGCGGTTTGTGCGCGCGGATGAGCTCGGGCAACTCCTCCGGGTCGCCGGTCACGACCGGGGCGTAGTCCGCCTCGGCGAGGATGTCCCGAACGTAGCGCACGCAGGCGGTCGACCCCGCGCGGGCCGGCACCGCCGCCGCGCCCGGCGCGCCGGCCATGTCCGAGGAGCTGAAGGCGGTCCTGCGGGACATGGGTGTGGCGGGATACCGGGCCGGATACGAGGCGTCGCTCAGCCGCCCGCACAGCGACCCCCAGAGCGCAAGGGTTCATTTCCCCGACGGGGCCGGACGGGAGATCCGGTTCGTGCTGGAGCAGGTGCACGGCGACGGCTACATGCGCGGCATGCACGACCACCAGCGCGGCTTCCATGAGGAGGCCGTCTGGAAGGACGAGGGGCGGGTCTCGCGGGAGTCGATCCTCCGCGTCGAGCCGGAGCTAAGGGCGGCGCTGCGGGAGATCGGCGCCGCGGGCTATGACCGAGGGTACGGCGACGCGGAGGCGGGGCGCGGGAAGGCGCCCGGCTGGCCGCGGCGCAGCCCGCCCGACCGCGGGCCGGGGGACGCCGCGGAGTACCTGCAATCGGACGCGGCGGCCAGAGTTTACGTCCGGGGGTTCGACGACCACTTCCGCGGGGCGAGCCGGGAGGACGCCGGCGGCTGGGGGTGGACTACGTCAAAAGAGGTGACTTCCATCGGCGAGAACGACCTGGCGAAGCTCCGCTATACCCCGCGCGGCAGGAGCGCCGATCCGGACCGCTCGCCGCGTGCGGCAGCCGCGGTGGCAGCGGACCGCGAGACGGGGCCGAGCCGGTGACGGGCGCGGTCCGGCCGAGGCGGGTTGGCGCGGAGTTTGCTCTACCGCTGAACGATGCCAGCGAACGACTCAGGAGGTAGCGCGATGACGAGACGGCCGGACATCTACACGACCCTCGGGCACGAGTGCGGGTGCTGCGGGCACCGGCACACGACGGTGCGGGACGCGGCGCGGTGCCTGGAGGCCTACCGGCGGCGGGAGTACTCCGACCGCATCGTGGTGGCCGTCGCCGCCCACGCGCCCTGGCCGCCGGCCGAGGGCCGGTACCTGAACGACGCCGAGCTGGACGAGCTCTACGAGGACGCCGGATGACGTGGCGCGACGGCTACCAGCCGGGACGCGGCGGCGGCCAGCCGCGCGGCGTGGCGCGGCTCGTCGGCGACAGCCCGCCGATGCGGGATCTGAAGGAGAAGATCCCGCGCATCGTCGCCGCGCCGTTCCCGGTCCTCATCGAGGGCGAGTCGGGTACGGGCAAGGAGCTGATCGCGAGGGCGATCCACGAGGAGGGTCCTCGCCGCGCCGCCGCCTTCGTGCCGGTCAACTGCGCCGTGCTCGGCGACGAGCTGTTCGAGTCGGAGCTGTTCGGGCACGCGAAGGGCGCCTACACCGGCGCCGGACAGGACCGCAAGGGGCTGCTGGAGCTGTCCTCCGGCGGTACAGTCCTGCTCGACGAGGTGGCCGAGTTGACGCCGCGCGCGCAGGCCAAGCTGCTGCGGGTGCTCCAGGACGGCGAGATCCGGCGCCTCGGCGAGAACCGCACCCAGCGGCTCGACCTGCGGGTCGTGGCCGCCACGAACCGGCCGCTCGACGCCGAGGCGGCCGAGGGCCGGTTCCGCAAGGACCTGCTCTACCGCCTCAACGTCGTCAGGCTCACGGCGCCGCCGCTCCGCGAGCGCGGGCCGGACGTCGCCCGCCTCGCCGAGCACTGCTGGAAGGGCGTCGCCGAGGCGGCCGGCAGCCGCGCTACCCTGGCGCGCGAGACAGTGTCCGCCCTGGCGGCGCACCCGTGGCCGGGCAACGTCCGGGAGTTGCAGAACGTCCTCGCCAACCTGACCGTCACCGGGCCGCGCTACGGCCCCGTCCGCCCGGACGTCCTGCCGGCCGCCTTCCAGAAGAGTGTCCCCGCCGAGCGGCAGCCGACGCTCGCCGAGGCCCGCGAGGACCTCGAACGGGCGATGGTGCGCGATGCCTTGGGGCGGCACCGCAGCGTCGCCCGCGCCGCCGGCGAGCTGGGCGTCACCCGCCAGGGCCTCTCCAAGCTGATGGCCCGCCTCCAGATCGACCGATTCGATCCCAGCCATGATCGATCGTTCGAGGGACCCTCCCGATAGGGCCCGAACACGCGACCGGCGCCCTCCGTGCCAGCCGTTGTTCCCTGTTGTACAGATTTCAGTTGACTAGCGATACCCCGGCCATGTAGAGTCTCTCCTGCGTACAACAGATTACAACATTCGAGGGGGAAGCTGATGACCGTGTTTCACGCAACCAAGAACCGCAGCCAGGGCCGAGCCGGCTGGTGCGCGATCTTCCACCATCCTCTCCGCCAAGGTCGAGACGGCAAGCCGGTGCGCGTCAGGCGTGGGCTGGCGACGCGTGACGACGCAGAGGCAGATCGCCGCGTCGAACAGTTGAACCGGCTACTGTCGGATCGAACGTACTGGTCACCAACGGCACGGGCTCGGGCCGAACGCGAGGTCGACATGGAGGTCGTCAGGATTTTCTACGACGGCTTCGACGAGATCGAGGGTGTGGACGGGTGGAAGTCACGTGACGCCGTCATCGAACTTCCAGACAAGAACAGCGGGTACACCCGAGTGCTGGTCCTGGGTTCGACCGGCGCCGGCAAGACGACGTTCGTTCGGCAGCTGATCGGCTCTGACCCCGTGCGGGACCGGTTCCCTTCCACCGCTACGGCGAAGACCACGACGGCAGCGATCGAGATCGTGATGGACGATGGCCCGTACCGAGCAGTTGTTTCGTTTTCGCCACAGGAATTGGTCCGCGCGTATATCGAAGAATGTGCGGTCGCCGCGGTGTCGAGTGCTGCGGACGGGGGAAGTGACGAGCAGGTGATGGGGGCCCTGATGGAGGACCGCGAGCAGCGGTTTCGCTTGGCGTACATACTCGGGCGCTGGGAGGCCGCGTCGAGCGACGTGCCAGAGGAAGAGCAAGATGTTTGGGGTGGCTGGGACTCTGGCGGCGACCTCGATGAAGGTGGCGAACCAAGTCCCGGTCCGACTGTGGAGTCCGACGAGCGCGAAAGCGATCGACGGCGCCTCCAAGGCTATCTGGATAGGGTCAAGCAACTGGCGCTCGGGGTCAAGAAGACAGTAGAGGGGGAAATCGGCTTCGCACCCGAGGATGGGAGCGGCCGGGATCGTGAGGCCTTCCTCGAGCTTCTCGAAGAACACCTGTACTCCGACACAGAAGTACAGCTCCTCGTCGACGATGTTCTCGACGACGTTACCGACCGGTTCGGTGCCCTGAGCGCGGGAGCGATTGAGAGGGGCCGCGACGATTGGCCGGTTCGCTGGCAGTTCGAGAGCAGTGATCGCAGCACGTTCGTACGTGAAGTGAACAGGTTCACGAGCAACTACGCGCCGAGCTTCGGCAAGTTGCTGACTCCCGTCGTGGAAGGCATCCGCGTTGCCGGGCAGTTCCGTCCCAACTGGCTCCCTGATGAGCGGGAGGTGCGCCTAGTCCTGATGGACGGCGAAGGGCTCGGGCACACCACCGCATCATCGGCGAGTCTGCCCACCACCGTAACGAGAGCGTACGCACGCGCGGACCTGATCCTCCTGGTCGATAGTGCAAAACAACCGATGCTGGCTGCACCGGTGGCCGCGTTGCGTGACGTGGCGAGCAACGGGTACGACGGTCGGCTGGCGGTCCTGTTCACGCACTTCGATCTGATGGCGCACGACAACGTTGCCAACAAGAAGGCGGCTCGCGCCCACGTGCTTGGGTCAATCGACAATGCCGTTGCAGGGCTCGAGCAGCCCCTCGGCTCCACGACGGCACGGGCCCTGGGCCGGAACCTCCGTGGGCGCATCTTCTTCGCCGCTGGAATCAACGAGACCGTTGAAAAGCTGCCAGCGTGGAAGCGTCTCAACGTCAGCGAGTTCACGAGGTTCCTGGAGCTCTGCCGTGAAGTCATCCTGCCTCCGCCCGGTACGCGCGTTGTGCCGATCTACGATTCGGCGAATCTGGTCCTTTGCGTGACGCGCGCCACGGCACAATTCCAACAGTCTTGGCAATCACGTCTCGGAATCGCGAATCGGCCGAACGAGCGGCAGGAGCACTGGACACGGATTCGAGCGCTGGCGCGCCGGCTCGGGCTCTGGGGCGAGAACGAGTACTCCACTCTCAAGCCCGTCGCGGATCTTCGCCGAGAGCTCACGGAAGCTGTCGCCGACTTCATCGCGAATCCCCGAGAATGGGAACCGCACCTGGCCACGGATGAGGATCGGGATCGAGCTGCTGAACGGGTCCGGCGGGAGATGTCGTCACGCGTGCAGGATCTCGTGGAGAGGCAGCTGCGCATAGACCACACGGTCGATTGGGGTCAGGCCTACGGCTACTCGGGGACTGGCTCCGGCTACCGGAGGAGCTTGCGGATCTGGACGATCTACCAGGAAGTGGCCCCCGTGCCGACGGACGTGCCGAATCGCGAGTCTGCCAAGTTGCTTGACCTCATCCGCTCGATTTTCCTTGACGCTGTGGAGGCGGCCGGAGGGCGCGTGCTTGACGCTCCTGGCCGGCCGGCCGGCGGCCGGCCGGAGCTCGCCGATGCCGACGACGAGAGCGCTGCGTAGGCGGCAGGCTCAGCCTGAGCTGAGCCCTTCCCGGAGGGAACAATTTGCCGGGAGCGACCTCGCGCGGTGGGTGACGGAGGAACGCCCATTGCGCCGCGAAACCGCAGGTTTTGCCGGGGTCGCTCCCGGCATTACGGGCGGCGCAATACCGGGCCGTCCGCTCCTGCCGAACGACGCGATCGGTCCAGCAAACGCGGTGCGTTCCGGCGCTCGGGGCCAGCCCGCAGGATGTGATTCGGGCTGTGACAGGGAGCGATCGTCCCAATCACACGCTGGGGCGGCGCATTGAGCCTGGTTCGGGTGGTGGTCAAGCAATGCCGGCGACGCTTGTGACGCAACTGAACCGGCCGATTTCGCGTCCAATACATAGAGGAGCGAAGCGAGTGCGGAGGGCGCTCAGTGCGATCGGAGGCGGCTACGATGCGGTGTGTTCGCGACGGTTTTGGCAGCCGGTTTACTCGCGATAACTGGATTTATCGCGAGTAAACATCGTTCCACACCCATCCTAGCGGAACCGTAGCATACGCTCGCGCCGTGATGCAACTTCACCCTGCCGGCCAGTCGTAAACCGCTGAAAACGCTGGTGTTCTGTCCGAGTGATGCCGCGTCGGGCTGCGTGGCGGCCGCGCCGTGCCGGCGCCCGTCGCGGCGAGGTGTACGGGAAGAAGGACGGGATTTTGCTCGCGATAACGTCACGCCCGGCGTCAGGAGGGGAGCCACTGAAGGGCGGGCGCACGTCCACGCCCGGCCGTCGCCGCTGGCGGCGTGACGGCCCGTGTTCCGCGGCGTGGCGGCCTCGCTCAGCGCTTCTGCCGCTCGGCCAGTTGGGCGGCGCCGCTGCGCCGGGCGAGAAGCCGCTCCCCGTAGCGCTGGACCATGCGCGTCGTCGTCCACCGACCCGACTGCAGGATCGCCGGCAACTCGATGCCGCAGGCGATCATGTCCTGCACCGCCCCCACGCGCGTGCTGTGTCCGGCCAGCGTGTCCGCGATGTCGTCGGGAAGCTCGGCCCGACGGGCCATCCTCTTGTAGATGCGCGGCACCTGGCTCGCGTCGAGCTTCTCGCCGACCGTGCCGTCCTTGTGCACGGAACGGAACAGCCGCCCCCGGTCGACGCCGCCCAGCTCGAGCCACGTCTTGACGAGTTGCACGGTGTCGCGCGCCAGGTAGAGGGTGGCGCCTCGACCGTCCGCGTCGGTCTTCCCCGAGCGTACCAGCAGCGTCGCCGTTCCATCGATCTCCTCAAGTAAATCGGACACTTCCAGCGACACCAGCTCGGAGCGCCGCAGCAGCGTGTCGTAGCCCACGGCCAGCAGCGCGCGGTTTCGGGCGTCGATCAGCCGGTCTCCGGTCGCCTCCAGGAGCCGGTTCCGCAGCGGCCAGGTCAGTCCCCGGACCTGCGCCTGCCGGCGGCCCCGGCGGCGGTGCATCCGCTGCAGGGCGAAGCGGACGGCGGCGCTGTCGAGCGGGTTCGCCTGCCGGAGCGCCTTGTGCAGGGCCGCGATGCTGGACACGTAGCGGCGCACGGTGGCGGGGCTCTTGACCCGTCCCATGTCGTCGACGAAGGCCACCACGGTGGCGGCGTCGGCGGGGAACGGCGCCCGGAAGTGTTGCCGGCACCAGCTCGCGAAGATCTGCACGTCCGCCCGCAGAGCCCGTTCCGTGTTGCGGCTGAACGCGCCCCCGGCTGCCTCGAAGTAGGCGGCCAGGGGGTCACCCCAGGGGTCACCCCCTGGGTCACCCCCCTCTGTGTCGTGGTCGAGATGGAACGAGCACTCCAGCTCGCATGTCGTCTCCGAACTCAGCATCCGGCGGCCTCCGGGTCCGTCGAAAAGACCGCGGATTTTACTCGCGATAAATCCAGTTATCGCGAGCAAAGGCCGCGCGGGACGGCTGACGCAACTTGTGCGCTGCCGCCGGGGGCGCTCTCTCGGACAGCCCCGAGCCTCATCGTGGGCGGCCCGGTGCGGAGTGGAGGAATCGATGCGAGAATTGACCACGGACGCGGCGTCGGCCACGGGCGGCGCGCATGATCCAGAGCAGCGGCCCAGCGGCACGACGGGCGTCCGGCGCGTGGCCGGCCCGCCGCAACCGAGGGCTTACACTCCGACTCGCTCCCCGGCTCCCGGGCAGACACCGCCGCGAGATCGCGCCCGGCCTGATCGGCGCCCCGGGCGCTCTCGCGCCCGCCTTTCCCCTCTCCTCGCCGGTCTCGCGCTCGGCGCGCTATCCGTGGTCGCGGCGGCCCCCGCGGCCGCGCAGACAGACACAAGGCCCCAATACTTGAGGGGGAACGACGGCTACTGGCGCTCGGACTTTTTTCCGCGTCGGAGCGGCAACTACTACGGATGCAACGATACGAGCACACCAAACCTCGAGAGCTGTTCCTCTGTGCTCCAGGATGACCGGCGATTCACGTACAAGGGCACGACGTTCACCGTCACACAGCTCTACATCCACGAAGCCCCAGGAGGTACGACACTGAGTGTGGGAATCTCCCCGAACTTTCCAGCGGGCGCGGGGGCTCTGCGAATCAGCGGAGGTCGCGACGTGAACCCGCACGTCGATCTATCTTTCACTTCTGATGGAAGCAATAGCAATTTCCAATGGACGAACGTCACCGGCTTGAGGGATTGGGGGCGTCCCCCCGCGAGTGGTGGCCCCCTCCGGTTCGCGGAGTTGCTGATGTTCCCCAAGGTCTCGCTCTCCGTCTCTCCGAACCCGGCGCAGGAGGGCGAGGGGTGGGAGGAGGCGACCGTGACGGCCACGCTGGACTCGCCGTGGAATGCCGCTGCTGCCGTTGTCTTTCGGTTGACGGAGACGAACGGCACGGCCGAGGACGGGGACTGGGTTTTCTCCAATCCGAACATCTATATCACCAACGGCAGCTACACCGGCACGACGCGTATTTTGATTGCGCACGACGACGACGACGAAGACGAGACGCTGACGGTGGCGCTGCCGAACACGCTGCCCTGCGCGGGGAGGTTTCCAAAGTCATGCCTGAGGGCGGGCGACACGACTTCCGTCCAGGTCACGATCGACGACGACGAGCAAGGACTTGGGGGACTTGGTGGGGATCCGGAGGCGCCGACGGTGTCGCTTTCCGCCGCGCCGAACCCGGTGGCCGAGGGCTCTCAGGTGATGGTGACGGTGAAGCTGTCGTCGGTGCTGTCGAGCGCTGTGACGATACCGCTGACGGTGACGCGGGGCACGTCGGAGGAGGGCGACCACGGAACGCTGACGAGCATCACGATCCCCGCCGGCGGTTTGAGCGCCTCGGGCGCGATCGCGACGAACAATGACGCCGACGACGACGACGAGACGTTCACCGTGGAGCTGGACGCATACAACCTGCCGTCGGAGGTGGCGGCCGCCGTCCCGCCCCCGATCACGGTCACGATCACCGACGACGCCTCGGGGCAGCAGACGTCAGGGACGCTGATGGAGCGCTGCGCGTCGTATCTGCCGGCCAACGCGGTGAGCGTGTCCGAGGTCAAGGGCTGGCGCGATGCGCACTCCGACGCGGCCCACGTGCTGCGCTGGAACCGGGTGCTGAAGGCGCTCGGGGAAGATGTCGGCGCGGGGGTCTCGGCGATGACGGTGGCCGAGTCGAAGGCCAACGAGAGCCGCTTCATGCGGAGCCGCTGGGCGCGCGTGACGGCGACGCTGGAGGCGATACAGACCTGCCTCGACGGCGGCCAGCAACGGAACGCGGCCCCGCTGGTCGCGGCGGGGGACGACGAGGCCAAGCCGGCCATCGTGACGGACCGGGCCATTGCCCGCGAGGGCGACGACGATGCGGTCGTCTTCACCGTGCGGCTGGACGGCCCGGCGTCGAACACGGTGACCGTGGACTACGCGACCGCGGACGGCGCGGGGGTATGGGCGAGCACGGGGACGGCGACGGCGGGGGTGGACTACACGGCCACGTCGGGCACGCTCTCCTTCGCGGCGGGCGAGACATCGAAGTCCGTGTCGGTACCCATCCTCGACGACGTGATCGACGAGGGCTCGGAGTACTTCCTGTTGCGACTGTCGAACCCGCAGGGGGCGACGCTGGAGGACCGCGAGGTGGAAGGCGTCATCCGGAACACGGACATGATCCCGGGGGCGCTGTTGGCGCGCTTCGGGCGGGCGACGGCCGAGCAGGTGGTGACGCAGATCGAGGAGCGGATGGCGGCGCCGCGGCAACGGGGGTTCCGGGCGCGCTTCGCGGGCCGGGAGCTTCGGTCGGGGCAGGAGCGGGACTTCGCGCTCGGCCTGATGTCGCAGTTCGCGCAGCCGATGGGCATGGGGCCGGCGGGCGCGAGTCCGATGGGGATGGGTTCGCACGCGGCCGGGGCCGGCGCCTTCGGCGTGAGCACGCCCGGCATGGCCGGCATGGGCGCCGCGGGGGGCGCGAGGGACATGACCGGCATGGGCGGCATGCCGGGTGCGATGGGCGGCGGCGCGGCGATGGGCGGCTACGGGCCGGCGGGCGCCGCGCACGGCGGCGGCCTGCTGGGCTCGATGGGGATGGGCGGCGACCTCTTCTCCAACTCCGAGTTCGAGCTCAACCGCGAGAGCCGTGGCGGGATGCTGTCGGTGTGGAGCCGCAGCTCGCGGTCGTACTTCAGCGGCCTCGAGAACGCCCTCTCGCTCGACGGCGACGTGCGGACGACGATGTTCGGGGCCGACTACTCGCGCGGCGCGCTGACGGTGGGCCTGTCGGTGGGCCGCACCCTCGGGATGGGCGGCTTCCGGCGCGACGCGCGCGGCGGGCAGATGACGACGTCGATGACCGGGTTCTACCCGTGGGTGGGCTACCAGGTCAACGACCGGGTCTCGGTGTGGGGCGTGACCGGCTACGGCACCGGTGGGCTGAGCCTGACGCCGGACGGCCGCTCGGCGATGGAGACGGGCGTGTCGATGGCGATGTCGGCGGTGGGGACGCGTGGCGAGCTGATCGGCGCGCGGGCCACCGGCGGGTTCGCGCTGGCGTTCAAGGCCGACGCGCTCTACGTGACCGCGGCGAGCGATCTGGTCGACGGCGCGATGGGCCGGCTGAACGCCTCCGAGGCCGGGGTGACACGCGTGCGCACGGCGCTGGAGGGCTCGCGGGGCTACACCCTCGGCGGCGGCCGGCTGTCGCTGAGGCCGAGCGTCGAGGTGGGCCTGCGCCGGGACGGCGGCGACGCCGAGACGGGCGCGGGCATGGACCTCGGCGGCGGCCTCGCCTTCACCGATGCGGTGACGGGGCTGTCGCTCGACGTGCGGGTGCGGACGCTGGTGGTGCATCAGGCCGAAGGGTTCACCGAGCGCGGGATGTCGCTGTCGCTGGGGTGGGATCCGACCCCGTCGAGCCCGCTGGGGCTGACGGCGCGGGTGGCCCCGTCGTGGGGCGGACAGTCGCGGGGCGGGGCCGAGGCGCTATGGGGCGGCCAGATGGCCTACGGCATGGGCTCGCACCAGATGTACGGGGCCGGCGACCGCGTGGACGCGGAGGTGGGCTACGGGCTGCCGGTGGGCGCGCGCCTGGTGGGGACGCCGCGCGTCGGGTTGACGACCTCGCAGTACGGCCGGGACTACCGGGTCGGCTACGGCCTCGGGGTGCTCGACCGGAGCGACGTGAACTTCGAGCTGGGCGTCGACGCGCAGCGGCGGGAGAGCCCGATGGAAGGCGGGGCCAGCAACGGGCTCATGGGCCGGGCGACGCTCGGATGGTGAATGTCAGGCGAGACGCCGGACGGCCGCCGTCCAACGGTCGCGCCGCCGCGCTACCGGACCGAGGGCCTGCCCGCCGAACTGCGCGAGACGGCCGCGGTTCATGCCGCGGTCGAGGCGCTACGGGCGGCGGTCGACCTGTTGGACGCGGAAGCGGGCCGGGACGCCGCAGCGGCGGCCTGGCACGCGGCGTCGGTCGTGCGCTTCTTCTGCGCCACCTACGGCGGCGCCGTCACCGGGGTGCGCGTGAACGAGGAGAGCTTCATCGTGGTCACGGCCACGGTTCCCGGTGACGAAGTGACCGACGTGACGATCGCGGTCGGGCCGGACGGCACGTGCGCGTGCAAGGTGAGCGCCGCCGACGACGATCGTGCGTCGGCTGCGCCCGGCGTTCGCGCATTCGAGCAGGTCCTGGCGAGCCGGCTGGCGGAGGTGGGGGTGCAGGCCCCGCAAGGGAACGCCGGTAACTGACGTCTCGGTTTCCGCCTGAACGCATCGCCGAAGCCACGGCAGGTGCCGCCGCCCTGTTTGACCGGCCGCCGCCCCTGATTCGATCGCCGACTCTGTGGCCCCGGTTGCTCCACCAAGCAGGCTGCCTGTGGTAGCTCCGATGGTGAGCCGCCGGCCGTTCAGGGTCAGATGCAGTGAGCAGGAGTGCAACTTGCGCAACGACGGCCCGCGAGAGTCCGGACCTCAGCGGCTGCCAAACGCGGGAGCACAAGGGTCCCGATGGCCCCGTCCGTGGCCGTCGGGCCGGCGCAGCGTCCCACCCGGCGAATCGCGTAAACAAGGGGATTGAGGCTCGACGCAGCGCGGCGGACAACCCGGCGGCTCCGACAGACTCGCACGATGGCGTATCATTCTGGCCGTGAACCGACTCGCCGTCGCCTCTGTTGATCCCCGCGTTACGTTGCCGGGGCAGGTCGTCGACGAGCCGACCCCCGACGGCGTTCGTCGAACGCCGTCGGGCACGGAGTTGCCGGTGCCGGCCGTGCCGGCCGGCGGACTCTACCAGGGCCGCGTCCGCGCTCCGCGCCGCTCTGACGCTCGCCCCGAGCCCTTGGCGCCCCGTTGCGCCCTTGCCGGCGCGTATTCGCTTCGAGCCGCCGGACCCCGGCCGACTTGGCCCACGGCACCACTTCATCAACCTGAGCCGCCCGCGCTACAGGCAAGCAGTTCTGCCACGGGCCGCCAGCCTGAGCTCACCAAGGCAATCCGACGGAGGTGTACTTTGGATTCAACGAGCCCGCACAACGACAGCGGTGGCGGTTGGCGCTATCTTTGGCAACAACTCGTCCGAAGAACTTGCCAGCCCTGGAAGCAGGTAACGTTCGTCATGTACTTCCTCGGCGCGATCGTAGCTTTCGGCGGCTTCGGAATATGGGTTGAACTCGTCGAGCTCCGTCTCTCCAAGAGCGTGGTCAACTACGACGGGCTGTATACTTCCATAGCGACGTTCTACCCGGCCCTCATAGGTTCAGCCTCTTTCCACCTTCTGCTCACAGCGACAGGCCAGTCCGACAAGATAATGGCGGCTTTCGGTCAAACCGTTCTTCTGGTCGCCATCATTTGCGCACTTCTTCTCAGTGTCTTCCATGAGCTGTACCCAACAGCGCGCTTCTTTTGCGCCATACTCCTCGCCTTCTTCTCCATCTGGCTTTGGAGCATCGCCGATGTCGACAATCCGATCTATAAACCTCTCCCCGTAGACACACCCAGCGGCGGAAGCCCGCTACGGGACTTGAAGGGTGACACCAGCGGATTCGAGGTGGACTGACCATGCTTAACTTTCCCTATGAGACACCCGCCCTCCGCGTAGAGCAACCCCTGGGCACGTTTTACGTCGTTGTCCTCCCGGCAGAACTCCTTCTTCGGGTCGCGTTCAGTGATCACATGCGTGCGACGATGAACTCTGACGGCACTGGCTATCAACTTGAGGGAACACAGCGCCTTGTTCAAGATAAGCGTTTGACGGAGATCGCCAACTACACAAACCGAGTCGACGCGGCATTTCCAAACTCTATCATCATTGCCGCAAACCACGACCTTGCAACCGGATTTGACCAAGGCGAGATAGAGGATATCGCCGACGAAGACAACGAACAGATTGAAGTTAACCCATCCAAAGCATGGACCGTGGAGGAATCAGAAGACGGATGCCACAAGCTGGTTATTCCAACCGAAGAATGTTTGGCAGCCGTAATCGACGGCCAACACAGGCTGTTCTCGTTTGCCAAAGTGGATGTGGAGGTGATACGCAACATGGAACTGCTCTGCTCCGTGTTCGTTGACCTCCCAAAGTCTCTTCAGGCGCAAATCTTCGCAATCATAAATTCTACTCAAAAGCGTGTTGACCGCAGCCTGACCTATGAACTGTTCGGCTACAATGTAACCGACGAGGACGAAAGCTACTGGACCCCCGACAAGTTGGCAGTATTCCTCACCAGGAAGCTCGGGACCGACCATGAGTCGCCGTTGCAAGGCCGAATTCTTGTTGCTCCGAAGCGCGATCTGCGGCTTCAGAAGCTGACTTCGCAAGCCGACTGGCACGTGTCGACCGCGGTGATCACTGACGGAATTCTCCGCCTTTTCTCAAGCAACCCGAAGCGTGATAGCAATTCGATGCGAAAGGGCAGGTCGCACCCACGCAGCAGTCTAGACTCGGGTCCGAGAGACCGGTCGCCAATGCGGAGGGCCTTTATTGAAGGGAATGACGCCCTCTTGTACAAGATGGTGCTGAATTATGTTAGGGCATGCGAAACGGTGTTCTGGACCGATGCCAGCAACGACTCCTTTATTTTTCGGACGATTGGTGTGCAAGCGGTCTTTGATATTCTACGGAAACTCGCCGCTCAAGCGTATGAGGATAAGAAGATCAGTGTAAGTTACTTCGCCGATAGAATAGGACGCGCTGGCGAAATTGACTTCTCAGACGAGAGGTTTAGGAATCCGTCAGGTTCAGGAAGGACACTAATCCGTAAGACCATAGAGCGCGCCATCGGCATCGGTGTTTGAAGCAGCCCAACAGACCGGAGACCCGACGTTTACGAGCAAGGGTTGTCCTTGGGCAAGAGGATTCTAAGGGCAGATGCGGTCAGCGGCGGTGAAGGTCACGCGATGGCATCGCGCCGTCCCTG
The DNA here is from genome assembly GCA_965204175.1 of Vicinamibacterales bacterium. Lineage (GTDB taxonomy): Bacteria > Acidobacteriota > Vicinamibacteria > Vicinamibacterales > UBA8438 > WTFV01. The sequence continues at coordinate 5,047,153 of OZ241978.1, read as the reverse complement.
TCCGCGGACAAGCTCAGCCAGCGACGCCGGGCCTTTGAGACGATTGGCCAACAGCGTGATGCCCCGATGAAGGTGCTGAATAAGAAGCTGCGCAAGGGCATCTGTGTCACCACAGTGCTCTGGATGTCTCGTACGCAGAAGTGCTACAAAAAGCGGGTCGTACTCCCCGAGCAAGATGTACCTATTGATTTCCCGTGAGCTCGGTCCGGATGAGTCTGAGCGGGGCTCGCCTGGCTCTTCCAACGACAGGCACAATCCCAGCCGGCAGATTATGTTGTTGTCGAGGCCGGTACGAGCCTTCAACATGCGGAGGCGATTATCGGCTTCCGTGGAGAACCTGACCCGCTGAAGTTGGAGAATCATCATGCTGGCTCCAGAAGTAGCCCATGCCCACGGCAGTAGCCTGGGCGGAGTCATCGTAACGCAGGTGATACGCGTGCGACAGCGCGGGCTCTAGAGCTCCGAGAGTCCGTTTGTCGACTTCCGTGTCGGTTGACAAAAGCACCACTTGGTGGGACGCCGAGGGAAGGTACCTCTCAACGAGCAATCTGCGATGGTCGGCATCAAGACGTGCGAGTGGGGTGTCGATGATGACTGGAAGCGGTCGACCGCTGGTGCGGCTGAGCGCCCAGAGAAGCGCTACCGCCAGCACTTGCTTTTCTCCCGCGGAAAGGGCCTCCTTGGGGAGGGTATGACCGTCGTAATCGAAGAGCGCTACTTCAAAGGACCTGGGATCGATGCGAATCCGGCGGACTAGTGCATCCTTCCGGCATATAGCGCCGAAGCATTCAGTCACTTCGCTCTCGAGCTTGCGCAGTTTTAGCTCCGTAACGGCGACGAGATATCGCTGGAGGGCCGCCTGAGCCCGCTTGACCATAGCAGTGCGTTCCTTGGTCTCCTCGTGTGCCGCGAGGCGGCCGCTCAGCCGAAAAATGCGCCGGTCGATGTCCGCGAGCTGGCGCCGAGCCCCGTTGAGTCGGTCGTCCAGGGATGCTGCCTCTCGCTCCGCGGCGCCGAGGTCCTTGTGGGCGTCGTTGATCGCCTTGATGATGGGTTTCAGTGAATCCTCCGTCGGCGCTTGAGCTAGGGTGGCAGTAATGCGCTGCAAGCGACGCGTCGCCGTCTCCAGCCGCGTGGCGATTCGCGTAGCCTCCGGGGCTGCGTCGCGCAGGGCATGGTCGATCCACGTCGCAAGCTGGTTCACCTCCGACATGGAAAGATGGTCGATGGGCTCAACTGGTGAGGCGGCCCCGGATTCTGATAGGACCGCCGACAGTTCGCGACTGAGTATAGCGGCCGCCTTTTCGCGCGTGCCGCGGCGCATCCGGGTCGAACCTTCGAGAACGCCAGCTACAAAACGTTCCAGCACCGACGTGAGTCGGGAGGTCACAATCTTGCGTCCGGAGGGTGGCAGGTGGTCGCGGCCCGACCGTAGGCTGTGTTGCAAGGCGTCAAGAAGGGACGGGCAAAGTGCGAACGGCAGTGTTCGCGCGGATAGCTCGCGAAGGCGTTCCTCATCCCGCTCAACAGCCAACATAAGGCGTCCGCGTTCAGCCAGCAGGGTGTCACGCATGTTGGCTAGTTCGCTTCCCTCGGCCTGTAGCTTTCGCTGCAGTTCGGTGATTGTCGACGCAAGATGATCGAGCTGGCTTGACTGGTGTTCGTCGCGCTCGCGCTGCAACTGGAGAACGAGAGCCGCCGCAGTGCGTCGCGAGTCCTCGAGCGTATCGATCTCCAGTCGGTCACTGTCGCCGGCGGATACACGGGCCTGCTTCGTCAGGTAGATCTGAAGGTCGGCGTTTAGTCTCTCGACGAGGTGCAGGTTCAAGAGGGACTTCACGGTTCGTCCCAGCTCCCGCGGGTCCTGTTCCGCCAGCCGCTGAATTCTCTCACCGTCAAAGAAGAACAACTGCGACACGCCAAGGGGGATCAGCTCCTCCAGAAAATGGTCCCATTGAGATTGATCAACACTATCGAGTCGATTGCCATCCCGCCGGAGATCAAGAGTGACGTCAATGCTCGCCGACGTGTGGTCCCGAGCCATCCAAGAACGAGTCACCGCATAGACGTGGCGAACGCCGGCCAAAACGAAATCGAACTCAAGGGTAATTGAAGCGCGAGTCCCGCTGAGACCGGAAGAAGAGCGGTGTATGCGGTGATAGAGATAGTCAAGGTATTCGCGCTGTCGCGCGCGCCCGCCGAGTACGGCTTTGCCGTAAAGGCACAAAAGGATGGCCTCGAAAATCGTCGACTTACCGGCTCCGTTCTTTCCCCCAATGAGAACTACTGGCCGGTTGGACCCGTGCTCGTGGCGCGGCGTCAGGTCCATGTCCTGAACGCCGCGATAGAGACCGAAGTTCTCGATGACCAGTCGGCGCAACAACATTGGACCTGTTAGCTTTCGTTGCTGGGCGCGCTGTCTGTTCCGGCGAGCGCGTCTTGTTCCAACTGTACGAACACTTCCTCTTCTGTTCGCCAATCCCGTCTCAAGATCGAGTCCATTTCGCTATAAATGGTCGCCCGCCGCTGAAGACCCGTAGTCCTCTTCTCAAGGTCGATGAGTTGGGAGAGCATCTTGGGGTCGAGATCGTGCTGCCCGGCAATGGTTCGTAGCAACTCCGCTTCCTCCGCGGTCGACACGGCGGCGTCATCTCGTAGCCAGGAATAGGGTTGCCCGACCTCGCGTTCCCAGAGCCTCGGAAGAGTGTCCTCCCAATCAGCACACTCCACGCGCCAAATGCGGCGGATTTCTTCAAGCTCGGCCATGGTGATCAGCTCCGTGTCGCGATCTGCTCCGGCCTTGCGGACGGCCTCCTGAACACGAAGGAGTCGGCTCAGTAGTTCCTGGCGAAATGCAAACTTGTACGGTCCCCAAATCACCTTGTCCCGGTTTTCTCCCCAAAAATGGACGCGGCCGTCACGACGGCGCACGTCACGAATTCGTCGCTTGTGGACAGGGTCCTGGGTCGTCACAAGAAAATCTCGAAAGGCAAGCATCGGTGCCATCCACTCCTCGCCGTTTTCGATCATGGCTTCCATCGTCCGGTCGCGCTCGACGACAGTGCACACCCAGCAGCCGAAGCGACTGTTGCCGCAGCTCGGCGTCTTCGTGTCGACGACGAGCGGACACTCCCCGGCATTCGCATTTCTGTACATCGCTACAAGGTCGCGATTGTTGTTGCCCCAGGGCGAAGGTGAAGACAAGAGGTATGTCCAGACGTCGTTCGTGGTCCAATCCTCGATCGGCGTGTAGACCCAGGCCGCTGGCATGTCGGAATGACGTGAAAGGGCTTCGCCGTGGCGCTTGTGAAGGCTCATGACTTGGGCTCGGGCCGCACTTTCAGCGCGACGGACGCCGAGCACGAGGACTACCTCTCCAAACTTCTCGGCGGTCGCCCTAATGAACCGGTTAGCTGGCTGAATCTTCATACGGTCTGTGCACCAGCGGAAGCGCTTGTAGGGGGCCGGGTAGCCTTTGCCAATGAGATTCACCCAGAATGTGTCGCGCACGTCCGGTTGAACGATGTCGGTCTTGAAGGGTAGTCCCCTATCTGCGGCGGCCGCCTCGATACGTTTCAGCGTTGTGCGGATCTGCTCAACGATTACCGGGGACTCAACAAGAGTGTCGGACGAAATCACATAGACGGGCTTTGTAAGGCGGTCAGCGGGCAGTGCCGAAAGGGCATGCCAGACATGCTGCACAGCGACAGTGGAATCTTTGCCGCCGCTATACCCGATCACCCACGGGCGCGAATCGGCCAGATAGGTCGCCTGCGTCTGGCGCTCGAGCGCCTGCAGTAGCTCGCCGGTCAGGGTCAACGGCCCCAAGGGGTGGGTCGTAGTTGACGAAACGGCGTCTCTTGGAGTCGCCATGAAGCCTCTCCAGTTTCTCCTGTTTTTCATTCAGGCTAAGACCAAGATGGTCCTTGATGACGTTCGCGGTAAGTTCGACGTTGTTTGTAGCCTTGCTCAGGCGCCCCCCGATCAGCGCCCGCCCTTCCCAAAGCTGACGATTGCTACGAGACCAGTCGAGGTGTTGAAGCGCTCGGAGCTTGCCGGTCCACGTACGCGGGAGGCGTTCTATCAAGGCGCCACCGGCGATCGCGAGAGCCTGTAAGGCGACGCCGTGGGCGTGGATATAGCGGCGGCGTAGCTCTGCGGAAGTGACTTCGCGACGGGCAGCCCGTTGCCAGTCTGGCATATTCTTCGCTACCTCCATCCAGAACCGTGTCGCGAGACGCGACTCCGGAGCCGAGACGGAGGAGTGGACGGGCTTCGCGAGAAGCTGTCGTGTCGCGAAATAGATGCTCGACAACGTAAAGAGCTTGATGGAGCGATTCGAGATAGTTGCTCTGTTCATCTCGGTCAAGTCGCGGAAAACGGAAACGTCGTTGGCAAGCTGCCGAGCGAGCCGGGAAAGGGGGTCTCGATGGTCGTAGAGCACACTGAGCGAGCGTGTTGGCCTGACGGCGTGCCTATTGAGGTCGGCGAACATTTGTTGGCTGCGTTCGAGGCCGGCATCTGGGAAGAGGACGACGCATATTGTCTCTGACGCGAATTCGGGTTGTTGGCGAAGAACGTGCTCGATGGCCGCGCGCCGGTGCTGGCCGTCATTGATGATGAAGCGCGCGGTCATCGCCACCTTAAGAGTACCGACATTGCGACCTGCCGCTGACTTTGTTGCTGGTTCGAAGTATACGGGGCCGTCGATCGATGCCGTGATCGCTGAAAGAACGTACTCTCTTGGGTGGTCGAGAATGTACCGGGCGATTTCCGGTACTCTTGCGCGGTTGAGCGAACGCTGAGCCCGGAATTCCGGCTTGAGGTCGTCGTCGTCGAAGAGGAAGAGCTTCGGCAAGAGGCCGAAGGGCACCATCGCGGCGTAGTACTCGCGACCGGCCTGACGCCCACGTAAGCCAGTGAATTGGTAGGCGAAAGTCTGCGGAACATCACTACTGTCCCACAGAGTTCCTAATCAAAGCGGCTTGGAATCTCTCTGTCTGATAGAATGAGTTGTCCACAAATCGTTCAAAAGACAGGAGATCCAAGCCGTGGCCCATCATAGCACAGTCTTCAGCCAGCTTCTCGATTTGCTTCCCCGACATGAATTCGACGCCGAGGCCCGGCAGCACCAGAAGGGCCAACGACTCCGCGTCATGAGCCGCTGGGCGCAGTTCGTCGCCCTCGGTCTCGGCCAACTCGCCGGCCTGCACAGCCTGCGCGACATCGTCGGCAGCTTGGGCGCCCAATCCCACAAGCTCTATCACCTCGGCATACAGGTCCTCGTCAGCCGCTCGTCGCTGGCGCGGGTCAACGCCGAGCAGCCGTACACGCTCTATGAAGCGCTCTTCCAACGCCTCCTGGCTCGTTGTCAGCAGCGGGCGCCGCGGCACGGCTTCCGGTTCAAGAGCAAGTTGTATGCGGTCGATGCGTCGACCATCGACCTGTGCCTGGCGGCCTTTCCGTGGGCGTCGTTCCGGCGTACGAAGGGCGCCATCAAGCTGCATGTCGGCCTGGACCAGGCGGGGCATCTGCCGAGCTTCCTCAGCGTGACCGACGGCAAGGCGGGCGATGTGACGGTGGCCCGCACGTGGACGTTCCCGGCCGGCAGCGTGGTGGTGGCCGACCGCGCGTATCTGGATTTCCAGTGGCTCCGACGGTTGCAGGAACAGGGCGTGACCTTCGTGACCCGGCTGAAGCGGGGCGTGAAATACCGGGTGTTGCACGACCACGACGTCAACATCGGGACCGGCGTGATGAGCGACCAGACGATCGAGTTGACCAGTGCGCGTGGCCGCAAGGCGTATCCGGACACGCTGCGGCGGGTCGGCTACTGGGACGAGGAAACGAAGCGGCGCTACGTGTTTGTGACGAACAACACGACGTGGGTGGGCAAGACGATTGCCGACCTGTACAAGTCGCGCTGGCAGATCGAGCTGTTTTTCAAGTGGATCAAGCAGAATTTGAAGGTGAAGCGCTTCGTGGGCCGCTCGAAGAACGCGGTTCTGTCGCAACTGTGGGTGGCCACGTGCATGTACCTGCTGTTGGCGTACCTGAAGTTCGTCTTGCGGTTGAGCTGGACCCTGCACCTGATGCTACAGGTTCTGCAGCTCAACTTGTTCGACCGCCGTCCACTGGTGGAGTTGTTCACGCCGCCCGCACCACCCGGTTCCCGAACCCCTCCAAGTCCTCAGATGCTGCTCTGGGGCTGAAAATGTGGGACAGTAGTGGCGGAACATGCATGCGGTGACAGTATCCCGCGGACCAAGGGTGGAAGTCAAACGGTTTCACTTCCATACGGCGGGAGACACTTCCGGTGGGTGGAGGGGTTGGACCGGCGGACTGCGTCGATACGGAGGTGGGATGCGGGTGGCCGGTGGGCACCCGCTTCGTGGGACGCCACGCGGCGACCTGACGACCTCGCAGTACGGCCGAGACTGGCCGGTGGGCTAGGGCCTCGGGGGTGCTCGACCGGGGGACGTGAACCTCGAGCTGCGCCTCGAAGCGGAGGGGCGGGAGAGCCCGATCGAAGGCGGGACCAGAAAAGGGGTGAGGCGCGGGGCCACGCTCGGATTGGTGAATGTCAGGCGAGACGCCGGACGACCGCCGTCCGACGATCACGCGGCCGGGCTACCGGAGTGAGGGCCTGTCCGCCGAACTGCGCGAGACGGCGGCGGTGCATGCCGCGGTCGAGGCGCTGTCGGCGGCGGTCGACCCAGTTGGACCGTGAAACGGCCGGGGACGCCGCGGCGGCGGCTTGGTACGCGGTGGCGGTCCTGCGGTCCTGCTGTTCGACCTTCGGTGGCGGCACAGCGCAGGGGCGTGCGTGAACGGTGAACGAGGACAGCTTCATCGTGGTCACCGCCATGGTTTCCGGTGACGACGTGATCGACGCGACGCTCGCGGTGGGCCGGGATGGCACGTGCGTGCAAGGTGAGCACCGATGACGGTGATCGTGCGTCGGCTGCGCCCGACGTTCGCGCGTTCGAGCGGGTTCTGGCGGGTCGGCTGGCGGAAGCGGGCGTGCGCTGCGGCCGTGCCGGCGACGACCGGGTTCGACGACCGCCCGCATACCCTCCGTGCCATGACTCGGCGCGGCCACCGGATGGCCGGCATCAGGCTGGGTGTGATCGGCCGGCGGCGGCGCGGAGTGGTCGTCAACAGGAGTCCGATTCGACCCCTCCCGGAGGAAACACTCACAGGGGAGCAACCCGAACCAGATCCTCCGTCCTCGGGCTGTACGCGTGTCGTCCTGTTCGGAACGGGCCTGTGAGCGATTTCCCCGCCTGCAATTCAGGAAGTCGACTCGCTGACCAATTCGCAAAACCGCAGCGCCACGAACGGCGGCATGTTGTTGTGGGGAGCGCCTCCTCCAGTGGGCGTGGTGTCTTGGGTGCGGTTCTTGTCACCAAACTCGTCCGGGCTGGTGTCAGTGTGCCTGGGCGAGTCGTATCCGTCGGAGAAGATGTACTCGTGCGTGTGCGTTGGCATTTCAGGTTCCGTCAGCCGGTGCGTTCGGCTTCCGCCCGTATCTCCAAGCTGAAACTCAGCCAGCTCGAAGCCGTACTGATCGTGCTGCGAGTGGCGGCCGGTCCCGACGATGAACCGGCCGCTCGCATCTCTGTAGTCCCGCCAACCGGTTGGGCACTCCGCGCGGTTGAACGCCACCACGGCGTGGTCCGGTATCTCGACCGTAACAGCTGGCGAGTCGCAGCTCTTGGCGAAGATCGCGCCGTTCGGGCAGCGCAGGGCGTCGCCGCGCCACATCTGGATTGCCACGAGTACCAATGCGCCCACCGCGACGAAGCGCCATATCCAGCGCGGGGCGATCTCCAGAATCTCTTTCCAGGGCATTGCCTCGTCCTCCGTCCTGAGGGATGTCCGTGGGACCTATTCTGCCAGCCGGACTGCCAGCCGTTTTCGTCTCTGCCAGCCGGTTTCTGGCCCGTTCGGACCCCTTCAGATCGCAATGTGTTCAATGAATACGGGATTCATTGGGTTTTCCGATGATCTGTATACGGACTCCCAGTCCTTGCCGCCGTGCATGTTGGGGCAGGCGAGGACCTGCTGCCCCTCGGCGGTGAAGATCACCTCGGCGTTCTCGGTCACCGCCCCGGTCGCCCCGTCGATGTGGCTGATGACGTTCTGGGCGATGGTGGGGGTGGCCCACAGGAACTCGCCGGTCTCGCGGTCGAGGGTGTAGACGAGGCCGGTCTTGCCCGGGATGCCGGTCATCACCTTGCGGACCTCGCCCGGCTGGATGCGCGGGTTGATCCAGCTCACCGCGTCCGGGTTCGGCGCGACCGCGGTGTCGAGCAGGATGCGCTCGAAGGGATGGTCGAGGTCCCAGTGGTCGTTCATGTGCTGGTAGTACCAGCGGATCTCGCCGGTGTCGACGTCGAGGGCCAGCGTCGAGTTGTGGTACAGATGCGTGTTCTCGATGCCGCCGAGCATGAACTTCGGGGCCGGCGAGGTGACGGACGTGCCCTGGTAGATGAGGCGCAGCTCGGGGTCGTAGCTGGCCGGCATCCAGGTGCCGACGTGGACCCGCTGCTCGTAGGGCACCCCGCCCCAGGTCTCGTCGCCCGGCTCGCCGGGGGCCGGCACCGTCCGCCGCCGCCACAGCTCCTCGCCGCTCAGCGCGTCGTGCGCGACGATGACGCACGACTCGGGCCCGCCGGCGGGCCGGCAGCTCCGCCCGGAGATGACCTTGCCGTCGGCGATGATCGGTCCCGAGCTGTGTCCGGCCGGGGTCTCGCGGTAGTCGAAGATCTGCGTTTCCCAGGCGATCTCGCCGGTCGCGGCGTCGAGTCCGAACACGTAGCTGTCGTCGCTGGTGTTGATGACGAAGCGGTCGTAGATCGCGATGTTGCGGTTGTTGCGCGAATTGCCGCCGACGTGCTGGTACACGTCCTCGGGCAGGTCGCGCCGGTGCGCCCAGATCAGGTCGCCGGTCGCCGCGTCGATCGCCTCGATGACGTCGCTCGCCTGGGGCATGTACAGTACGCCGCCGTAGGCCAGGGGCGTACCCTCCTGGCGGCCCGGCGCGAGCGCGCGCGTCCAGACCATGCGCAGATCGCCGACGTTGTCCCGGTCAATCTGGTCCAGCGGGCTGTAGGCCCAGCCGTCCAGCGTCCGGCGCCAGGTCAGCCAGTCGCCGGGAGCCGGATCCTGGAGCATCGCGTCGGTCACCGGCACGAACTCGTCCGCGGCCTCGGTCTGGCCCGTTGCCGGAACCGGGGCGAGGGACACCGCGGCGAGGGCCAGGAGCATCGTCAGGACGAGCGGCCGGCGGGTGGCTACCGAGCGGATCGGTGCAGCGATTGGCATGGTGAGGCAACGGTAGCACGATCCCTGATCGCACGCGGCAGCGAGAGATAGCCTGTCGGCATGGCGCCCGAAGCGTCGATCACGCTGCTCGACTTCCACTACCGGGCGTGACTGGCTGCGCGACGCCGTCGAGCGGCTCGCACGGGAGCAGTCGTCACCCTTCGTCGTCCGTCAGCTAGAACCCTGGTGGGGCCTCGTCCGCCGACGGTCCGTAGATCGACGGCACGGCGATGTCGTTGAGCCGCAGATAGACCCCGAGCTGCGCGCGGTGGTGGATCAGGTGGTTCATGACGAAGCTGCGCAGCACCGCCACCTTCGGCAGGGTCATCAGCTTCTGGCCGTTGCTGAGCAGCGTCCACGGCTTCATCAGGTCGGCGTCGCTCGCGGCCGCGATGGCGGCGCGCGCCTCGGCGGCGCACCTGTCGAACGTCGCGAGGAGCTCCGCGGTGTCGGCGGGGGTCGGCGGGGGATCCATCTGCCTGCCGCCGGGCGCCATGTCCAGCTCGTCCTGGTTGATGGTGATCGGCGCCCACGAGGGAAGGTTGGCCAGGTGGCCCGCCAGCCAGATCATGGTGCCCGACCTGGGATGCGGCCGCCAGTCGAACTTGTCGGCGGGGACGCGCTCCAGCGTCCGGCGGGCGCCCGCGATTTCCTGGTCGAATTCCGGCAGCAGACTCTCGCTGATGGCCATCTCGTCCTTCCGTTCGGAGCTTCGGTCTCGTGCCCGCGGCGCCGTCTCCGGTCGGCGTGCCGCCGGTGCTTCGGGTCTCAGTCTACCAGTCCGTACAGATGCCGGCGGGCGCGTTCTGCACGACGTGCGGGCGGTGCGCGGGTAGCGCCTGAAGGGGCGCCTGGACGCTTCCGGCGCCGCCGCCGACATTTTCCCGGCGCGGTACGCTGCCGTAGCGGGCCGGACACACGCGGTTCGTACACTGTGTTCCATGGAGGTTCATCTGAAATGCATCGTACGCAGTGGATAGCCGACACGGCGCTGGTCGTGTCCCTGATCGGTTCGGCAACGGTGGCCGGGGCGCAGAACACAACCACCGGGACGATCGGCGGCGTCGTGCGCGACGCGCAGCAGGGCGTGCTGCCGGGCGCCGGGGTGGTCGCGGTGCACGTGCCCACGGGCACGCGATACGAGGCCTTCACCCGGGCCGACGGGCGGTTCGACCTGCTGAACGTGCAGGTCGGCCCCTACGACCTCGAAGTCGCGATGAGCGGCTTCGGAACACGGTCGCTCTCCGGCGTGGTCGTGACCCTGGGCGAAGCGACGGAGGTGCCGGTCATGCTGCAGCTCGCGGCGCTGACCGAGACGGTGGAGGTGGTCGCGGAGGCGAGCGAGGTGTTCTCGCCGTCGCGCTCCGGGACGACGGCGGGAGTCGCGACCGGCGTCATCGAGACCCTGCCGACCATCGAGCGCAGCCTGCAGGACTTCGCCCGCGTGAACCCGTTCTTCGTCAAGACGAGTCAGAACAACGAGTCCGAGAGCTTCCTGAGCGTGGCGGGCCGGAGCGGCCGGTACAACAACATCCAGATCGACGGCGCGGTGAACAACGACCTGTTCGGCCTCGCGCGGCAGGGAACCCCGGGCGGGCAGGCGAACACGCAGCCGATCAGCCTCGACGCGGTCAGCGAGCTGCAGCTCGTGGTGGCGCCCTACGACGTGCGGCAGAGCGGCTTCTCGGGCGGCGGCATCAACGTCATCACCCGGAGCGGCTCGAACGCCTTCAGCGGCACCGGCTACCTCTACAGCCGCAACGAGGGACTGGTGGGCAGCGGCATCGACGACGTGCCGATCGCGACCTTCTTCGACCGCCAGCAGGGCGCGAGCGCCGGCGGACCGCTGATCCGGAACCGCGCGTTCTTCTTCGCGAACTTCGAAAGCCAGCGCCGCGAGACCCCGGTGGGCTACTCGCTCGACGGGTCGTCCGGCGTCGACTTCGGCCGGCTGGCCGAGGCGCAGGGCATCGTGCAGACCGCGGGCAGCCGTTACGGCTACGACATCCCCGGCGGGTTCGGCGAGATAATCCGCGGGAACCCGAACGACAAGCTCTTCGTCCGCACCGACGTCAACCTGTCGCCGGGGCAGCGCCTCTCGCTGCGCCACAACTACGTCAACGGCGCGGCCGACGTCGGGTCGCAGTCGAACTTCCGCTATCGCTTCACCGACAACTTCTACCGGTTCGAGAGCGCCACCAACTCGACGGTCGGCCAGCTCGACAGCACGTTCGGCAGCGCGGTGAACCAGGCCCGCATCAGCTTCCAGCGCATCCGTGACCGCAGGGGCCCGCGGACCGCCCCCTTTCCGCAGGTCACCATCGACCTCGAAGGCGGCGAGGAGATCCGCTTCGGCACCGAGCAGTTCTCGACGGCGAACGCGCTCGACCAGGACATCATCGAGCTCCACAACGACCTGACCTGGGTGCGCGGCCGGCACCAGTTCACCATCGGCACCCACAACGAGCTGTTCCGGTTCCGCAATCTGTTCATCCGCGACAACTTCGGCGTCTACGAGTTCGCCAGCCCGGAGCTCTTCGCGCAGGGGCTCGCCCAGTCCTACAGCTACAGCTTCTCGCGCACGAGCGACCCGCGGCAGGCGGCCGAGTTCTGGGTCTACCAGCTCGGCTTCTACGCGGGCGACCAGTGGCGGGTCCGCGACGACCTGTCGCTGACCTACGGGCTGCGCCTGGACGCGCCCATGTTCCCGGACACGCCTGCCGCCAACCCGCTGGTGGAGCAGTTGTACGGGCGGGGCACCGACGTGGTCCCGGCCACCCGCAACTGGTCGCCGCGCATCGGGTTCAACTACGACCTGAGTCCCGACCTGAACATCCGGCAGCAGGTGCGCGGCGGCCTCGGGCTGTTCCACGGGCGCACCCCGTACGTCTGGCTGTCGAACCAGTACTCGAACACCGGCAACGAGTTCCAGCGCATCCGGGTGTTCTTCGATCCGGACAACCGGATCCCGTTCTCGGCCGACCCGAGCAACCAGCCGACCGACATCGGCTCGGCGTCGACGAACGAGATCAACCTGGTCGATCCCGACTACCGCTACCCGCAGCTCCTGCGCGGCAACCTGGCCTACGATCGCGACCTCGGGTTCTTCAACCTGATCGGCAGCGTCGAGCTGCTCTTCTCGAAGACGCTGCGGGACATCGACTACCGCAACCTGAACCTCGTCGAGAGCGGCGCCGCGCCGGACGGCCGGCCGACCTTCACGCGGCTGCACCGGGACTTCAGCAACGTCGTCCTGCTGACCAACACGGGAGAGGGCAGAAGCTGGACGATCGCCACGAAGCTGGACAAGCGGTTCAGCGACAACTGGTTCCTGAGCGGCTCGTACCTCTACGGCGAGTCACGCTCGGTGAACGACGGCGGGTCGAGCCAGGCCACCTCGAACTGGCGCTACAACTACAACGCGGGCAACCCGAACGCGGTGCCGCTGGCCGTCTCGAACTTCTCGCCGGGGCACCGGTTCAACCTGTCCGGCTCCTACCGCATTCCGGCCGGCCCGGCCGGAATCACGCTGGCCGCCTACTACAACGCCCAGCAGGGGCGCCCGTACAGCTACCTCGACGGGAGCGACAGCAACGGCGACGGGACGCGGGGCAACGACCTGCTCTACGTGCCGCGCGACGCCGGCGAGGTGATCGCCACCGACGGCGTCTTCGACGACCTGATGCGGTTCCTGACCGCCGGCTGCGACGTCACGCCGGGAGCGATCGTGCCGCGCAACGGCTGCCGCGGGCCCTGGACGTACTCGCTCGACTTCCACGTCGGCGTCGACGTGCCGGCGGGCCGCAACGAGGTCGAGTTGTTCCTCGACGTCCAGAACCTGGTGAACGCCTTCGGCAGCGCGAGCGGGCTGGTGGAGTTCGCGTTCTTCCAGAACCTGCAGCCGGTGCGGTCGAGCGTCGATCCCGAGACCGGCCGCTACGTCTACAGCCTGAACACGCCGGCGCGTCCCGGATTCACGGGGGACCGCTTCACGCGCGACGATCTGCGCAGCCGCTGGCAGGCGCAGCTCGGGCTGCGTTATTCGTTCGGGCGCTGAGCGCCGGAGGGTCTGGTGTCCGATGTCCGATACGATGGGCGATGGTGATTGCGCGCCGGGTGAACCGCGAGGCGGTCGTCGTGCTCGGCTGGGGAAGCGCGATACTGATGCAGCTCGCGCATCCACTCGTCGCGGCCGGCGTAGGTGGGCACAGCCGGTTCGACACCGGACCGCTGGCTTGCATCGAGCGCATGCGCCGGACGATCGGAGCCATGCTCTCGCTCACATTCGGCGACGAGGAGCAGATCCGGCGGACGGCCGATCGGATCAACTCGATTCACCGGCGCGTGCACGGCCGGCTCGGTCGAGCGGTCGGCCGCTATCCCGCGGGTACCGCCTACGACGCGACCGATCCGGAGCTGCTCAAGTGGGTCCACGCCACCCTCATCGACAGCCAGCTACGGACCTATGCCCTGTTCGTCGGGCCGCTGACGGCCGATGAGAAGGATCGTTACTGTGCCGAGGCGGCGCAGGTCGGCCCGCGGCTGGGGGTTCCGGCGGATGCGTTGCCGGACACGGCGGCCGGGCTCGACGATTATCTGAAGGAGATGGAGCAGGAGCAGCGTCTGGCGGTCGGAGAGCAGGCGCGCGGCCTGGCGGCAGCTCTGCTGGCGCCGCCCGGCGGACGCTGGGTCGCGCCGGCCCTGTGGCTGGGTCGGCTGACCACGTTGGGCCTGCTTCCGGCGCCGATACGGGATCGGTACGGATTCGCGTGGCGCAGGCGGGACACGCACCGGCTGCGCTCGGTTGCGACGGTGCTGCGCGCCGCCCGGCGGATCCTGCCACCCGGGTTGCGCGAGTGGCCCGCCGCGAGAGCGGCCGGCCGAGCGGGCAGGAGGGGTAGCGGCGCGGGAGGGGCGTGCGCCATGTAGGCGAAACGCCCGAAAAAGATCGCAATTCCTGCCACCTGTTGATAGAATAAGCAGGTTTAACTGAAACCGAAAGCCTCGCTCCGGCGTCTTCCCTGCAGGGAGCAACGCACGCCGGGGTCTTGCACCGGAACAAAACGACGTCCCGGCGAGGCCGATATTCCGTACAGCGACCTGAAGGAGAGCTATCAGCTTGTTGACACAGGAACGTCAGGACATCGTGACCGCACTGGTGACGCTCGGTCAGGAACGTGGATTCCTCACGCTCGATCAGGTGCTCGATCATGCGCCGCCGGATCTCGACGTGGAAGAGGTCAGTGCGCTCCTGCAGGAGCTCGAAGGGCAGGGTATCGAGGTCGAGGGCGCCGAGCAGGTACAGCCGGACATCAAGCGCCGGACGGCTTCGCGGGTGAATCAGGCCCCGGCCGCGGAGCAGCCGCTGCCGGTGCACGAGGAGGATCAGGGACAGGATCTGGTGCGGACGTACCTGCGCCAGATGAGCCGGGTGCCGCTGTTGACGCGCGAGGGCGAGGTGGCGATCGCGAAGCGGATCGAACGCGGTGAGCTGCGGATTACCAAGGCCATGTCGCGCAGCCTGCTCGTCGCGCGCTACGTCGCGGAAATCGCGAGGGAGGTGGCGGCGGGTGCGCGTACCCTGCGCGATACCGTGGCGCTGCCCGATACCGAATTGACGGAACGTCACCTCGCCAGCCGCACGAAGCGGTTCGTGACCGATGCCGGGGCGGTCGCGGGGGCCCTGAGGGAGCTCCGCAAGCGCGAGCGCCGAGCCGCCGCGATCCGCAAGAGCGGCCGGAACGTGCAGGCTCGAACTCGATGGCGGATCGGGCGAGCCCGGATCGAGGTTTCGCGCGCCATTCGCCGGTTGCCGTTCACCGTCGCGGTGCGGCGCGAGCTCATCGAGAAGGTGGAGCGGGCCGCCGGGGGCCTGAAAGAGGCCGAGCGCTGCGTCGAGCGGTTGCAGAAGCGGAAAGCGCGGGAGGCAACGCCGGCTGGCGCGGCGGTGCTGGATTCGGCACTCGAGGAGGCCCGGCGCGAGCTCGACGCCCTGCGCGGGACGGTCGGTGAATCGGCCGAGAATCTGAAGGCCGTGCAGAAGGCGTTTCGCCGCGGGGTCATCGAGGGCGATCAGGCGCGCAAGGAGCTCACCGAGGCCAACCTGCGGCTGGTGGTCTCGGTGGCGAAGAAGTACGTGAACCGGGGGCTGGCGTTCCTGGACCTGATTCAGGAGGGGAACATCGGCCTCATGCGGGCGGTCGACAAGTTCGACTACCGGCGCGGGTTCAAGTTCTCCACCTATGCGACCTGGTGGATCCGGCAGGCCATCACGCGGGCGATCGCCGATCAGGCGCGCACCATCCGCATTCCGGTGCACATGATCGAGACGCTCAACAAGCTCAATCGCGCGATGCAGACGCTGACGCGCGACCTGGGCCGCGAGCCGACCCCGCAGGAGCTGGCCGAGCGGGCGGACCTGCCGCTCTCGGTCGTGCGCAAGGCCCGCAAGATCGCCCAGACCGTGGTCTCGCTCGACGCGCCCATCGGCGACAGCGACGAGAGCCAGTTCGGCGACTTCATCGAGGATCGCCAGGCGGTGAATCCGGCGGAGGCCACCGTGGCCTTCGACCTGCGGCGGCAGACCGAATCCGTGCTCGAGACGCTGAGCCCGAAGGAACGCGAGGTGATTCGGATGCGGTTCGGCCTCAACGACGGCGCCGAGCCGACGCTGGCCGAGCTCGGGGAGAAGTTCTCGCTCACGCGCGAACGGATTCGTCAGATCGAGGCGGCCGCGCTGCGGAAGCTCCGCGACCCGCAGCTCAGCCACCGTCTCAGCTCGTTCGTGGAGCCGCGCCAGCGGCGCAGCCCGCGGCGGGGACACACCGCGGCGGTAGCCGAAGAACAGGGCGTCGCCTAGAAGTCTGCGCCGTATGGAACGGCGTAGCCTTCCAGGCAGGCCCGGTTGGGCGGCAATCGGAGCCGCAGGCGCAGAACGGATTTCGCAAGGCACCGGTCGCCCCGCGTGCCGGAATGGCGCCGTGAACGTCTTTCTGGTGGACGGCACCTACGAGCTCTTCCGCCACTTCTACGCGGTGCCGCGCATGACCGGCGCCGACGGGGTCGAGGTCGGCGCGGTGCGGGGCGTCATCGGATCCCTGCTGGGCCTGCTGGAGGAGGACGTTACCCACATCGGGGTCGCGACGGATCACGTGGTGGAGTCGTTCCGCAACGGGATGTGGCCGGGCTACAAGACCAGCGAGGGCCTCGACCCGGAGATCCTGCGCCAGTTCGAGCCGCTGGAGGAGGCTCTCGAGGCGCTCGGCCTCGTGGTCTGGAAGGAGGTCGAGCACGAGGCGGACGACGCGCTCGCCTCCGCCGCGGTCCGCGCCGGCGCTGACGAGCGGGTCGAGCAGGTGTTCGTCTGCACGCCCGACAAGGACCTCGCGCAGGTGGTCGACGGCGGCCGCATCGTGCAGTTCGACCGGCGGAACGGAGCCGTACGCGACGCGGACGGCGTGCGCGCGAAGTTCGGCATCGATCCGGCCTCGATTCCGGACTACTTGGCGCTGATGGGCGATTCGGCGGACGGGTTCCCGGGCGTGAAGGGCTGGGGCGCCAAGTCGTCCGCGACGGTCCTTGCGCGCTATCCGCACCTGGAGGACGTTCCGGACGACGCGGCCGCGTGGGAAGTGCAGGTACGCGGCGCCGCGAGACTGGCCGGGGCGCTCGCCGGCGCCCGTCAGGAGGCGGCGCTGTTTCGCGATCTCGCGACGTTGCGGACGACGCTGCCGGTCTTCGGCAACGTGGACGAGCTGCAGTGGACCGGTCCCGAGCCGGGGTTCTTCGACCTGTGCGCTCGCATCAATGCTCCCGGCTACTTCCGGCGCGCGCAGGCCGCGGCGTCGGCGCGCGGGTGACGAGCGTCGGCCGCGCCGGATGCGCGCTGTTCACGCGGCGGCCTCGACCGCCAGCCGGCCGTCGAACAGGTGGATCTCCCGCCTGGCATGCTCCGCGTAGCGCGGGTCGTGGGTCACCATGCAGATGGTCGAGCCCTCGTCGTGCAGCGTCTGCAGCAGCCCCATCACCGCCTCGCCGTTCTTCGAATCGAGGTTGCCGGTCGGCTCGTCGGCCAGCAGGATGGACGGCTGCCCGGCGACCGCCCGCGCCACCGCCACGCGCTGCTGCTGGCCTCCGGAGAGCTGGCTCGGCAGGTGCTTCGCGCGGTGCGCCATCTCTACCTTCTCGAGGGCCTCGGCCACCCGCTCGCGCCGCTCGGAAGGCTTCATGCCGCGGTAGGTGAGCGGCAGCTCGACGTTCTCGTACACCGTGAGGTCGCCGATGAGGTTGAAGCTCTGGAAGATGAAGCCGATCTCCCGGTTGCGGGTCCGCGCCCGGTCCGCCTGGCTCAGTTGCGCCACCGGCCGGCCGTTCAGCGTGTAGTCGCCCGCGGTCGGCGAGTCCAGCAGCCCGAGTATGGACAGCAGCGTCGACTTGCCGCAGCCGGAGGGGCCGGAGATGGCGACGTACTCGCCCGGGTAGATGTCGAGCGTGACCTCCGCGAGGGCGTGGGTCTCGACCTCGTCGGTGTAGAAGACCTTCGAGACGTTCTGCAACTGGATCAGGGCCGGCGCTTCGCTCATCTCGATTCGCTCCGTTCGGACGTGATTCTCGTGGTCCCCGGGCCGGTCTGGCCGCGCGCCCGACGCGGGGAGCCGCCCTACTCGATACGTACCCGATCGAACTGATCCCAGGTCGACATGTCGGACAGGACCACGCGGTCTCCCGGCTGCAGGCCTTCCAGCACTTCGATGGTGTTGACCGAGGCGCGGCCCAGGCTCACGCGCGTGCGCGAGGCGTGCGTCCCGTCCTCCTCCACCCTGAACAGGCTGACGACGCTCTCCTCCTGCCCGAACACCGGCCGGCCCACGAAGAGGACGTCGTCCATGCGTTCCAGCTCGATGGTGCCGTCGACGGTCAGGTCCGGGCGCGCTCCGCGCGGCAGCTCGCCGTCGAGGGCGACGTCGACCGTTACCGTGCCGTTCTCGACGGCCGGGTCGATGCGGGTGACGTGTCCCGGGATGATGCCGTTGCGCGTGTCGATGGCGGCCGACTGGCCTATCTGGACATCCTTGGCCTGCGTCTCCGCGATGCGCAACTCGGCCTTCAGCACCGTCGGATCGCCCACCCGCGCCAGGTTGGCCCCGGTCGAGACGCGCTGTCCCTCGTCGAGCGGCACCTGCTGCAGGACGCCGGGCATCCCCGCCCGCACGTCGAGGTCCCGGACCTGCTGCCGGCGCAGCTCGTGGAGCGTCCGCAGGCGGTGCACTTCGGCCTGCTCGACGGCGAGTTGCGCCTCGACCGTATCGGTGGCCATCTGCAGCCGTTCCTGCTCGATCCGGAACCGGGTGTCGAACTCCTGCACCGCGGCCAGGGACTTCTGCAGCTCGAGCGACGAGACGAGGCCCTGTTGGAAGAGCTGCTCGTCGGCGTCCGCCTGCAGCCGCGCCGTCTTGAGCTGGGCCTCCACGGTGGCCAGCGTCGACTGCTGGTTCAGGATGTCGCGCTCCACTTCGACCTGCCGGTTGCTGAAGCGCGCTTCTGCCGCGTCGAGGTTGAGCCGCGCTTCGAGCGCGGTCTGCTCCACCTCCGGATTGCTCAGCTCGACGATGACGGTCTCGGGGGTGACCAGGGCGCCGGGCCGTATCACGATCCGCTCGACGGTGCCGTCGGTGGTGGCGGGGATCCAGCGGATCTGCTCCGGCACCAGGGTGCCGGTGCCGCGCACCTGCCGGACCATCGGCCCGCGCTGGACGGCATCCAGATAGATGGTGTCGCGGTCGACCCGCGGTGCGGCCGGCTCCAGGCGCGAGACGCCGACCGTGATCAGCACGACGACGAGGACCGCGGCGACGGCGTACACCGTCTGCCGAAGCTTCTTCTTGCGGGCGAGATCGGGTCTGGCGATGTCCATGGTCGTTACCGCCGGCGACACCCGACGCAACGAAGCCCGGCGCCGGCCTGTGTGTCCACTACTGCATTCCTTTGACGTTGCACACGCCGACTCGGTTCGTTGCCGCTTCCGCCAATCGGAACGGCGACTGCCGCCGGCGCGTCCCGGTGGACTCGCCGCTACGCTACGTCGCCGCCAGCACGCGCGCGATCGCCGTCGACATCCGGGTCCAGTGCGCGGTTTCGGCATCGAGCTGACGCCGCCCCGCACCGGTGAGCTCGTAGAACTTCGCCTGCCGGTTGTTGTCGGAGCTGCCCCAACTCGCAGTCAGCAGCCCTTGCTGCTCCAGCCGGTGCAGCGCCGGGTACAGGGAGCCCTGGTTGACCCGCAGCACCTCGTCGGAAACCTGCTGCAGACGTTGCGAGATTCCCCACCCGTGGAGCGGCCCGAGAGCCAGCGTCTTCAGGATGAGCAGGTCAAGCGTGCCCTGCAGCAGGTCCGTCCTGGATCGCAAATCCTCAATCTCCTGTCGCCAATCTACAAGACCATTAGAATCCGTCCCCCTGACGTTGTCAAGTCGACCGCCGGGAGTCTGCGCCCTGGACACGGCGCAGACTCCCGGTCGGGCCCGGCCGGGCGGCAATCGGAGCCGCGGGCGGCGATCGTCGGGACCGGGCTACCGTGTGCTGCCGCCTACTGGTCGGTCGTCTCGTGCCGCGCCTCGCCGGCCATCAGCGCCGCCTTGATGGTCGAGGCCCAGATGCGGGTGCCCTTCTCGTTCAGGTGCAGGCCGTCCTCGATGAAGATGTCGTCCATCACCTTGCCGTCGGCGCGGAGGAACGGCGTGGCGACGTCGATGTACGACACCAGGTCGTTCTCGGCGGCGAGGCGCTGGTAGAGCGCGTTCGTCTCCTGCGCCTTGTCCCATACCGCCACGCGCGCGAGGCTCGGCTTGACGGACATCACGTAGACCCGCGTCGCGGGCAGCGCGGCGTGGATTCGCTCGGTGATGGCCTCGAGACGGCCCGCGACCTCGGCCGGGGGCACGCGATAGCGGCCGGTGTCGTTGTCGCCTTCGTAGATCACGACGGCGCGCGGCCTGTACGGCAGGACGATCCGGTCGAGAAAGTGCTCGACGTCCTGCATCGTGCTCCCGCCGAAGCCGCGCGGGACGACCGTGAGCGGCGCGAGATCCTGCTGCAGGGTGGGATGCCAGCGGCGGATGCTCGAGCTGCCGGTGACGACGATGGCCCCCTCCGGCGGCATCATGGCGCGGTCTTCGGCCTCGAACGCCTGGATGGCGCTCTCGAACCGGGTCGGGTCGATGGTCTCGGTCTGGGCGGCGGCCAGCGTCGCGAAGCCGAGGACGACCAGCAGCGGGAACAGAACGCGTGCGTAGCGGATCTTCATGACTACCTCCAGAGGCATGACGTCAGGTAACGAGACGGATCCGGTGGATCAGGTGGGAATCATAGTGGGTTGGGGCCGGCGCGTGCGCCGGTTCGGCCGCACGTGCCCACACGGCGCCCGCGACGCCCGGGGCGTCCAGGCCGCATGACCGGGGGCGGCGGCCGCCGCATGCGCGGTTGGCCGGCGGCCCGCGCCATCCGGACCGTTGAGGCGCCCGACACCGGCCGCAACCGCGCCGCGAGTCAGCGGCCGGGTCCGGGCCGCCACGCGTCGGCCAGCCGGCGGCCATCGCGGACGTCGTCGTCCGTCATCCACTCGGCCAGCTCGTCGCGCCGGCCGGCGTAGAGGCGTCCGGTGAAGTCGGCCTCGGCGCCGCGCCGCGCCAGCTCCAGCCACATGTAGGCGAGCACGTGATCTTCGTCGACGCCGGCGCCGTAGATGTACAGATAGCCGAGGCCGGCCTGGGCCGGCGCGTAGCCCTGCTCGGCCGCGGCCCGGTACCAGCGCGCCGCCTCGGCGTCGTTGCCCGCCACGCCGCGGTTCCGGAAATGGAGCAGTCCCAGGTTGTACTGCGCCGGCGCGTAGCCCTGCGCCGCCGCGAGTCGGATCCAGCGTGCCGCCTCGGCGTCGTCCCGCTGCACGCCGCGGCCGGCATAGTAGCGGCTGCCGAGCTCGTTCTGCGCGACCGCGTCGCCCCGCTCCGCGCGTTCCAGCAGGCCCGGCGGCAGTTGTCCGGCGACCGCCGGCGGCACCGCGAGCGTCGCCGCCAGGCAAACGGTCGCTGCAAGTCGCCCGGCCCTGGCCGGACACGTGACCATGAAGTCAGTCGGCGGCCGCCTCGTTGCCCTTGAGCGCATCGATCACGAGGGAGCGCAACTCGCGGATGTCGTTCTGCAGGTCGTCGATGCGTGTGTGGATGTCGTCGATGCGGCTGTTCACGTTCGTGTCGACGTCGTCGATGCGGCTGTTCACGTCGTCGATGCGGCTATTCACGTTCGTGTTGACGTCGTCGATGCGGTTGTTGATGCCCCTCGCGATGATGCCACGAAGCTGACGATGATGGTGATTGTGGCGATTCCCGTACCGATGATCGATGACACGATGGCCCTGATGTCGCTCATCGTTTCTTCACCATAGCACGGATGGAACCGCGTCCTGTCGCGGTTGGCCGCGGTTCGCTGCTCCCTTGACATTCTACCTGTCGCTGCTACTCTGGTAGGCCATCTACCTGTGGAGGCGCACCCGTGGCACGACCACCCCTGAGCGACGACCAGCTCGGACTGCTCCAAGGCACGCTGGACATGCTGATCCTGCAGACGCTCCGGCAGGGTCCCGCGCACGGCCACCAGATTGCGATCACCATCGAGCGGACCTCCAACGACGCGCTGCAGGTCGACCACGGGTCGCTCTACCCGGCGCTGCACCGGCTGCTCAAGCGGGGCTGGATAAGCGGCACCTGGGGCGTCTCGACGAACAACCGGCGCGCGAAGTTCTACGCCCTCACCGAGGCGGGCCGCCGCCAGCTCGTGCGGGAAGCGACGAAGTGGGAGCGGATGGTCGAGGCGGTGGGACGCGTCATGCGGCCGGCGGAAGCAGAGGAATGACGGAGGTGACGCGATGAAGTGGCCCTCGTGGCTGTACCGGCTGGTGCCGTACCTCGGCCGCCGCCAAGCCGAGGAGGACCTGCAGGAGGAGCTCCGCCT
Source organism: Vicinamibacterales bacterium (assembly GCA_965204175.1). GTDB lineage: Bacteria > Acidobacteriota > Vicinamibacteria > Vicinamibacterales > UBA8438 > WTFV01. The sequence continues at coordinate 5,024,818 of OZ241978.1, read as the reverse complement.
GCACCTGGAACTGGAGCGTGACCACGGCGTCCTGCTGCGGCCGCTGCCGTACCCGGACGCCGGCGCCGTCGTGCGCATCGGCGAATCGTCCGGGATGATTCGTGTGGCGCCTCCCCATGTGGGCCACGTCCTCCTCGAGCAGCGCCAGCATGGATCCGACCACTGCCGCGCACGGCGCCGATCTTGATGCCGTCGGCGTTCGCGAGGCGCGACACCGCATGGAAGTGCCGGAAGAGTTCGTACGTGCCGTCGACCAGGAACACGTTCACGCCGTCATTCTGGCACGCCGGAGGAGATCAGAAATCGACGTTCAGCATGACTCGCGCCGTGCGTGGGATCGACGGATGAAAATGGATGCCGTCGACGCCGACCGCCGGCTCCCCCGGCAGGCGTGACGTGTAGAAGTAGTCGATATCCGAGACCTCGTTGTCGAGCAGGTTGAAGGCCTCCAGGACTATGTCGAAGCGCTCGTTGATGCGCACGCCGATCTCGCCGTTCCAGATGGTCGTCGCCTTCGACTGCACGCTGTTGTCCTCGGTGAGCGGTCGCGGGCCGAAGTGCCGCAACCGCACGCTGCCGAAGACGCGCCGGGCCGGCGTCACAGTGATCGCCCCGGCGATGACCCGGTCGAGCGCACCCGGAATGAAGTCGCCGGCCGGGTCGAAGTCGGAGAAGCGCGCCCGCGACAGCGACATGTCGAGCTCGCCGGTGAGCCAGCTCGCCATGCGCACGTAGTTCGTCCACTCGACGCCGAGGCGCCGGCTGGGGCGGCTGGCCTCGGCGATGCCGGCGTCGCCGACGAAGATCAGCTCGGAATCGAAGGTCAGATACCACAGGGCGACCGTCGACTGCAGGCCCGGCAGCGCGACCGTCCGCAAACCGATCTCGGCGCCGCGGGCCGGCACCAGCGGGTCCTCGCTGTCCACCGGCTCGCCGGTGGCCGGGTCGACCACGGTCGTCGCCGCCCGCGGGTCGTTGCTGTGGAATCCGTGGCCGTAGTTCAGGTACAGCTCGGTTCCCTGCCACGGCCCCAGCACTGCGGTGAGCTTGGGGCTGATCAGCGCCGACGTGCCCGAACCGGTGTTGAGGGTCCGCAGCGCGTCGACCGAGTAGCGGTAGAAGTCGCCCCGCACGCCGAGCGTGGTCCGGAAGACGCGGCTCCACTCGATCTCGCTCTGCCCGAACAGCCCGACCGTGGACTGTCTGACCGCGTCGTTTCGAATGGGGGCGGTGCGCCGCTGGGCCACGGTCCGGTGCAGGCCGACCGTGCCGACCGCGTCATGCCGGATCGACGCACCGGCGGCGTGCTCCGTCGGCCGGTCGAATGCGTTTCCCAGACGCCGGTGCACCAACTTGGCCCCGGACACCCACCGCCGGCCCTCCTGCTCGATCTGGTCGCCGTCGACCGGGTTGTCCAGGAAGTAGGTGAAGTTCTGGAACAGGTTCAGCCCGCCCTGCAGCGCGTAGGCGGTCACGCGGGTCGATCCCGCCCCGCTCGATTGCAGTCCGTCGAACGCCAAGCTGTAGCGCGAGGTCCGTCCGGCGTCGGTGTTGTCTATGGCACCGAAGCGCGACAGGTTCCCCGACTCGACGGCACGCAGCGGGATCTGGTCGGTCGCGTTCCAGTCGGCGTCGTATCCCATGCCGGTGATGGAGAACCCGTTCGTCAGGTCGCCCTGGCTGTAGCGCACCACGGTGTTCACCTTGCGCATGTTGTCGGGCCGCTCCCAGGGTCCGTCGTTCGTGCTCAGCTCCCAGCGCCATCAGCACGTTGCCGGCGCCCACTTGCGGCGAGACGGCGCCGAACATGCGCCCCCACCCCTGGCCGCCGCTGCTGACGCTCAGCAACGGACGGTCGAGCACGTTCACGTAGCTGATGTTGGCCGAGCCGGCGGCGGAGAAGTCGCCATGCTCGGCAAAGTACGGCCCCTTGGTGTACTGCACGCCGCTGACGAGCTCGGGAATGAGCAGGTTCACGTCGCTGTACCCGTGGGCATGCGCACCGGACGACTCGTTCATCGGCACGCCGGCCAGCGTGGTGGCGAAGTCGGAACCGTGATCGAGATTGAAGCCCCGCAGGTAGTACTGGTTGGCCTTGCCCTCGCCGCTGTGCTGGCTGGTGATGAACCCCGGCACCGCTTCCAGGACCTCGCCGGGGCGCATGATGGGCCGCGCCTCGAGCTGCTCGGCGGTGATGGCGCCCACACTGGCCGAGGTGGCGATGCCCACCAGGTTCTCGCGCGGGTTCTCCAGGTCGGCGATGTTGCGGAACGTCCGGCTGCCGGTGACGACCACATCGGCGGTCAACCCCAGGGTCAGGACCACATCGACGCGGTTGTCGCCGGCGGCGACGTCGAGGTCCCGCCGCAGCGTCGAGAAGTTCACCAGTCGGAACGTCAGACTCGCCGGTCCTTCGGGTACGCCCTCGACGCGCCATGTACCGGTGTCATCGGTGACGGCGGCAAGCTGAAGCGCGCCGGCCTGCGTGGTGACGATGACGCCGGGAAGCACGCCCCCGGTCTCGTCGACGACCGTCCCCGTCAAGCTGCCGGTCGACTGCGCGGACGCGATGCCGGGGAATGCCAGTGCCAGGGAAAAGAAGACCACCAAGGACAACGCGTTGCGGGACATGAGCATCCGAACAGGCTAGCTCTGCCCGTGCCCCATAACTTTTTGCTGGACTTCATGAGGCCACTTCGCTACGGTGGCCGGCATGGAGATTCAGAATCAGGTTTCACGTATTCTACGAGACCACCTCGCCCACCTGCGCGACGTGCTGGACGAGGCGGTCTCGCAGGGCGCCGGCAGCCTCGGTCAGGTCGCCGACCGCGTCTGTGAAGCGTTCGATTTCCGGGACGGGCGGGGCCGGTGGCAGCGGGCGAGCTGCTACCGGGCGTTGACCGACCTGCGTGCGGCAGGCCAGGTCTCGCTGCCTGCCGGTCAAGGTGCTCGCGGTAGTGGGGGTCGTGCGCGGGTGCTCCCGCACCCGATGGCGCCGGCAGTGGACGTGCCGGACACGGTCGGCGAGGTTGTGGGTCTGACCTTGGAGCTGGTGGAGACCGCCGAGCAGCGTCGGGTCTGGAACACGCTGATGGCCTACGAGCACCCGCGGGGGGCCGGTCCGTTCGTGGGTCCGCAACTGCGGTATCTGGTGGGTTCGGCGCATGGCTGGCTGGGCGGCGTGGGGTTTGCGGCATCTGCGCGGCGGCTGCGGTCGCGCGACGCCTGGGTGGGGTGGGACGATGCGGGCCGTCGCGCGCACTTGCACCGGGTGTTGGGCCTGTGCCGGCTGCTGGTGCGCCCCGGCATCGGGTGCCGCAACCTGGCCTCGCACGTGTTGGGGCGGGTGGTCCGGGTGGTCGGCGACGACTGCGAGGGTCTGTATGGCTATCGCCCCTGGCTGCTGGAAACGTTCGTCGACGAGGCTGCACAGACGGGGGCGAGCGTGCGCGCGGCGAACTGGGTTCGGGTGGGTGAGACCTGCGGCCGCGGTCGCGGGGACCGCAGCAACGCGGCGCCGGAAACGCGCAAGGCGGTGTATCTGTATGCCTTGGAGCCTGGGTGGCGCACCCGCCTCGCGGCGCCTGCACCGGTCGTGGAACCGCTGGCGGTTGGCGCCGGTCTCGACGCCGCGGTCTGGGCGGAGCACGAATTCGGCGGGGCGCGGTTGGGCGACGCGCGTCTGAGCGCGCGTCTGGTGCAGAGCGCGCAGCAGATGGCAGAGTCTCCGATGCGCGCCATCACCGGCGCCGCCCACGGCGCGCGCGCCCTGGTCAAGGGCCACTACCGGCTGATCGACCAGCCCGCCGACAGCGCGGTGACGGTCGGCAACATCCTGGCGCCGCATCGCGAGCGGACGCTGCGCCGGATGCAGGCGCACGAGCTGGTGCTGTGCATCCAGGACGGCACCCGGTTGAATTTCACCCGGCGCGGCCAGACGCAGGGACTGGGGGCCATCGGCTCGAACCAGACCGGGGCGGTGGCGCGCGGGCTGGAGTTGCACACGACGCTGGCGGTCAATCCCGACGGGGTGGCCCTGGGCGTGCTGCGGGCGGCGTTCGACGCGCCCGCCGACCCAAAGGAGAACGGCAAGGCGAAGCCGCGCGAGGAGCGCAAGTCGTTCCGTTGGATCGAGGGGTTGCGCGACTGTGCGCAGGCGGCCGAGCAACTGTCCGAGACCTGCGTGGTGTGCGTGATGGACCGCGAGGCCGATTTCCTCGACCTGTTCGTCGAGCACCGCACGGCTGCTCCGCAGGTCGACCTGCTGGTCCGCGCCAAGGCCGACCGCGTCCTGGGCAAGGAAAAGACGGCCGACGGGCAGACGCTCTCGCACCGTCTGTTCGATACCGTGCGCAACGCGCCGGCCCGAGGCGCCGCAAAGGTCGAGGTGGCGCGGCTGAGCGCGCGCGTGAAGGCCAGCAAACAGGCTCGCAAGGACCGCCGCGAGGAGCGGGTCGCCGACGTGACGCTGCGCTACCAGCAGGTGGAACTGCCCCGCCGCGGCAACGAGCCGCTCTCCCTGTGGGTCGTCCACGTGCGCGAGGAACAGCCGCCGCCCGCGGCCGAGCCGCTGGAGTGGTTCCTGCTGACCACGTTGCGTGTGAGCAGCGCCGACGACGCCACGCGCATCCTGCAATGGTACGCCCGGCGCTGGCGCATCGAAGAATTCTTCCGGGTGCTCAAGTCCGGCTGCAAGGTCGAGGAGTTGCAACACCACACGGCCGAGCGGCTCGAACGCGCCATGGCCATCAAGATGGTCATCGGGTGGCGCATCCAGTTGATGGTCCAGCTCGGCCGCGAGGTGCCCGACCTGCCGGCCGACCTGCTGTTTTCCGATGGCGAGTTGCGCGTGCTCGCCACCTTCGCCCGCTCACGCAAGCTGCCGCCGCCGACGCGCCTCGGCGACGCGGTCGGTCTGACCGCGCGCCTCGGCGGGTGGCTCGGACGCTCCCGCGACCCCCCCGGGGCGCAGTTGCTGTGGCACGGCTACACGCAACTGGTTGCCATGGCCTTCGCCTTCGAGCTGCGGGACGAATTCGGATGACCTCTGCTGATTGCAGTTCAGCCCCGGACATCCGGGGCACGGGCAGGGCTAGCTCCCGCCGCGCGACGTGTCTCTGAACTTTTACTGAACTTTTCCTTAAGAAACCGCCGTCACGCTTCCCCATGGTGTGGCGCGTGCGTACAACACCCGCGCGCGTGGCCGATTCCGCGTCCCGAGCTTGCGCAACGTCGCGGTCACGGCGCCCTACATGCACGACGGCAGCATCGCGGCGCTCGGCGAGGTGTTGGATCACGTGATCTACCGGCTTCAAGAGCGAGCCCAAGCGAATGAACGTTCGCTTGAGGGCGAGATCCGGCACGTGTTGACGGAGCGCGTGAATCCTCGTTCCCGCATCCTTCAGTTTCGTGAGCGTGTGCAGCAGATCGCGGCGCTGACCGCCGGTACGCCCCAGACCGACAGCGTCGCCTTGCTCCGCGAAGATCGGGATCGGTGAAGCTGACGGTTGATGCGAGCATCGTCGCCAAGTGGTTCTTGACGGAGCCGCAGTCCGAGGAAGCCCGTCAACTGCTTGCCCCGCGGATTCGCCTGCACGCTCCCGATCTCCTGCTTGTTGAGTACGCGAACATTGTCTGGAAGAAGGTGCACCGACGCGAGATCTCGGACCCGCAACCGTACCTCGACGAGTTGGCGAGGCTCCCGGAGGCGGTCACGCTTCATCGCAGCGCCGATTTCCTGGATCATGCCGCGCGAATCGCCATGGAGATGGACCATCCGGTCTATGACTGTCTCTACTTGGCGTGTGCTGACGCGACGAGGTCGGTCCTGATCACGGCCGATCACCGCCTCGCGAAGAAGGCTGCCGGAAGCAGCGTAGAGGTGTGGACGATTGGGTCGGCCGGAGTCGCAGACCGGATCGAGATGGCGGCAACGGCGCCAATCATTCGTGGAGAGAAGATCGAGGAGCTGATCAAAGCTGCACGAGTTTGCAGAGCTGATCGAGATCGCTGCAGCGCCAGCGGCGTCGCCACGAACGTCAGGCGATCGCCGGGGGTGACACCGAAGAGAAAGTCCTCCAGCAGGCGGCTCGACCCGGCCGCCGCGGGCAGGCCGAGCGTGACGCCGGCGGCGACCAGCAGCGCGCCCTGCCTGTTGTGGCCGTCGCGCTGGTCGCCTGCTGGCTCCCGGCCCGGCGCGGCCCGCATCGATCCGCTGGAGACGCTGCGCCGGGAATAGGCGGCAAGGCCCCTATAATGCGGGTATGCACGTGGCGTACGATGCCTTGCTCGCCGACCTGGTCGGCGCGTGCCGGGGCCACTACGGCGACGACCTGCTGTCCGTGGCGGTCTACGGTTCGGTCGGCCGCGGCATGCCGCGGCCGGATTCGGATGTCGATCTGCTGATCGTCGCAGAGGGACTCGCGGACCGGCACGCCCTCCGCGTGCGCGATTTCCGCGCCATCGAAGCAGCGCTCACCTCCCGTTTCGACGAGGCTGTTGCGGCCGGTCTGCATCCCGACCTGTCACCGGTCCTGATGACCCCTTCGGAGCTCGATCGCGGCTCGATGCTGCTGCTCGACATGACCGAGGACGCCCGCATCCTGTTCGACCCGGCCGGCCGTCTCGCCGGCGCACTCGAGCGGCTCCGCGGCCGGCTCCGGGAGCTGGGCTCCAGACGTGTCTGGCTGGGCAACGCCTGGTACTGGGATCTGAAACCTGACTACAGGCCCGGCGACGTCTTCGACCTGTTCGCGTCATGACGAACACGTCGCTCGCCGAGAGCTACCTGATCAAGGCGAGGGTCCGGCTCGAAGTGCTCGAAGTGTATCTGGACAAGGAGGCCTACTCCGACGTGGTGCGGGAGGCGCAGGAGATCGTGGAACTCGCGCTCAAGGGCATGCTGCGGCAGGTCGGCATGGAGCCGCCCCACTGGCACGACGTCGGCCGGTTCGTCCGCGAGCATCGCGAGCGCTTTCCGGGCGTGACCGACGCTGGAATCGAACGGCTGGCCGATGTCTCGACCGCGCTGCGGAAGGAGCGCGAGCTGGCGTTCTACGGCGCGATCGACTTCATTCCTACGGACGAGTACACGCGGGAGCAGGCGGAGCAGGCACTCGACGACGCCACGTGGGTCGTCTCGGTGGCCGCGCACGTGATTGCACCCGGATAGTCGACTCGAGCCTGCCGATGGCGCGGGGCCTGCCTGCTGGAAGAGCCGGTAGCGGGGCCGCTTGCAGGTTCCGCGCGCCGCATCGACACCCGCGCCAAATGTAAAGTAGCGCATCGTCCCCCACTACGGGGCAATCCGAAGAATGAGAGACCGTCGTGGTCACCGGGCAGGCGCCGCTGCTCGAAGTGGGGCGGACCGGGGTCGCCGGGTACGTGACCGAGGACGAGATCGCCAACCTGCCGATCTCGGGCCGCGACTTCGTGCGGTTCGCCCTCCTGAAGCCGACGGTCCAGGTGGACGCGCGGGGGAGGATCTCGCTGAGCGGGCAGCGCGCCGTGAACTCGGGATTCACCATCGACGGCGCGGACGCGAAGAGCGCCTTCTTCGGCTTCGGGCGGGGCGGGCTGGCGCGGGAGGGCGGGAGCGCCCTGGTGGCGCAGGAATCCGTGCAGGAGTTCCAGGTGGTCACGAGCGGCTACTCGGCCGAGGCCGGCCGCTCCGGCGGCGGCGCCATGAACGTGATCACCAGGAGCGGCACCAACGAGCTGTCCGGCTCCGGCGTCCTCTTCCTGCGCGACGACCAACTGGCGGCCCGGCTGCCCCGGTCGCCGCTCGACGCCGCGCGCGGCGTGCCCGCCGCCGATGCGCGGTACGAGGTGGACGAGTTCCGCCGCTACAACTGGGGCGCGTCCCTCGGCGGTCCGATCCGGCGTGACCGCACCCACTTCTTCTTCTCCTACGACCAGACCGCCCAGAACCAGCCCTTCCTCCGCGACATCCGCGGACGCGGGCGTTTTCTCCGGGAAACCGGCAACCTGATCCTGTTCGGCAAGCTGAACCACCGGGCGACCGACCGTCATTCGCTCGCGTTGCGCTACAACTACACGGACTACGCGCGCGTGTCGGATTTCGTCGGCGAGGAATCGCCGCGGTTCGTGAAGAGCCACTCCACGGTGGGCTCGGTCGTCTCGGTCGTCGGCGTTCGACACGCTCCAGGATTTCGCCACGGGGACGCCGGCGCGGGCCGTCATCATCTTCGGGAGCATGCAGAACCCCAACTTCGTGGTCTCCCAGCAGATTCTCGGCGCCTACGTTCAGGATTCGTGGAGTCCGAACCGGCGTGTCACCCTGCAGGTCGGCGCGCGCCGGGACGGCACCGTGAACCCAGGCGCGATCGAGCACGTGCTCCCCGAGGGGCGGCGCATCCCCGACGACCTCGACAACTTCTCGCCCCGCGCCGGGTTGGTCTGGTCGCCCGACCCGGGGAGCGTCGTCCGCGCCGCCGGCGGGGTCTTCTACGCCCGCACGCCCACGCTGCTGTTCTCCACCGCCCACAGCGACACCGGCATCTATCCGCGCTACGGGAACGTCATCGTGTCGCCGGGGGAGACGGGCTTCGTCCCGCTGGGCGCTCCGATCGACAACGACAGCCCGCCGCGCGGCCTGATCCCCGCGCTCAGCCACTTCGACCCGGGGTTCGAGGATCCGCGGACCTGACCCTGACCGACCCGACGGACCCGGACTACGACTGGGGCCTCTCGATCCGCGACGTCCCCCACCGCTTCGTGGCGAGCGGCGTCTTCACCCTGCCCTTCGACATCACCGCGAGCGGGATCTTCACGGCGCAGTCGGGCTCGCCCTGGACCGCGCTCGATCCGGCGGTGGGCTTCCACAACCACCCCGGCTTCGCCGTCGGTCCGCACGGCGCCCAGACCCGGGCCGTGGTGGACGGCGCGCTCGCGCCGGTGAACGGCGAGCGGAACGCTCCCTGGACGAATCTCGATCTGCGGGTGACCCGGCGCTTCCAGATCGGCGGGACGCGCGTCGAGGGGCTCTTCGAGGTGTTCAACCTGCTGAACACCGGCGCGTTCCGGGTCGGGCACGCCGACCAGCAGGAGGTCTTCGGGCACGACGGCGTGACCCGGAACCCGGAGTTCGGCCTCGCCAGCGTGCTCGTGGGGGCTTCGCGGCAGGCTCAACTCGGGCTGCGCGTCGCGTTCTAGGCGAGGTCTGAGGCCAACGCCGAACGCCGGTCGGCAGCCGTGGCCGGACGCGACGGATGCATCGTCTAGGTAGTTTTCGCGGTGGCCGGCGAGTCCGAGCTGGTCGCCCGTCGGCACCGCCCGCGCCACCGGGTTCGTGGGCTGATCCACCCCCGCAGAGCCACGACGTGCGTCAGGGTTGACGTACGTTAAAAACGGCGTATAATGGCCAGTGGAGGTGTTTCCCGTGCAGATCAACCCCGGCGGACGTCTCAATACCAAGGACATCATCGGTCGAGACGACCAAATCGGCAGGTACTGGGGCGTTCTCCAGCGCCAAGGGCTCGTTCTGTCTGCAGAGCGGCGCATCGGCAAGACCCACATCCTCCTCAAGATGCGCGAGGAGTGCCAGAACGGCTACTTGCCTTTCTACCAAGACCTGGAAGCCGTTCACTCGATAGCGGATCTCATCCGCTCGATTCACGAGACCGCCCGACAGTCCTCAAGCACGCGGCCCAATGTCAAGACCCATATCGCCAAGTGGTCTGCCCTGCTGCCCAACAAGATCGCCGGCGTCGAGCTGCCGACTGCCGACGCGAGTTGGCAGGTCCTCCTCACCGAGGCCTTCGACCATCTCATCAACATCGCCCACGACATGCGCGTTCTCATGCTTTGGGACGAGTTCCCACTCATGCTCCACAACCTCCAACGCAAAGCGGGACAAGATGCGCCCATCCAACTGCTGGATCACCTGCGTGCGCTGCGGCTTGCCCGTGCCGACCGTTTGCGCTTCCTGTTCACTGGCTCGCTCGGTCTGCACCTCGTACTTCGATCCCTGCGCGAGGCCGGAAACGCCAACGACCCGGTGAACGACATGCTGTCTCTGACCGTTCCGCCCATGGCCCACGGCGATACCTGCGAGCTCGCCGAAGCACTGCTTCGCGAGACCCGCGCCGTCCCGGCGCACATCCCGCGATTGGCCTCTGAGATCGCCGAGCAGGTCGGCGGTTTCCCATACTACGTCCATCATGTCGTCGACCAACTGGACCAACTCAGGCGGCAGCCCGGTTTGGAGGACGTGTCCGCCGCCATAGACCACCTCGTCTACGATCCCCACGACCCCGCGAATCTCAGTTACTACGTGAACCGTTTGTCTTCGTACTATACCCAGGACCAGCGGGCGCTTGCCCTGCTCGTCCTCGACACCCTGGCTCGCGAGCAGTCCTCCAGACCCGTCCCGGAACTCCTCAATCTGTGCAGGCACCGAGACCCCTCGTTGGCGGACGAGCAACTTCGCGAAATCTTGACGATCCTGTCCGAGGACCACTACATCGCACGTACGCCGTGCGCGACCGGAGTGTCGTACGACTTCCGTTGGCCCCTTGTGAAGAAATGGTGGAAGGAGACAAGGCCATGAGGCAGGGCATCTTGCGCAGCTCGCGGTATAGCCCGGGAAACATGGATCGCGAGTCCCTGGAGGCCGTCTTCGTGGGGCGTGACGACGTGATGGAAGACGTGCTGTCCCGCGCCGCTGCATCGATTCGAGGTCGACAAAAGCACTACGTTCTCCTGGTCGGCCCAAGAGGATCCGGCAAGACCCACCTTCTCGCCCTTGCCTACCACCGCCTGATGGCGTCGTTCGACGCAGACGACACCGGCGACAGCGTCGCCATCGCTCTGCTCAATGAGGAAGAGTGGGGCGTGGCGTCTTACCTTGACCTGATCGTTCGGATCCTGAGAGCTCTTGCCGATGAGGCGCCGCAGTTGAATGCCGAGATAGCCGACATATACGACAGGTTCTCGAAAGACCCTGTGGATGCTGAGGCATTCGCTGTTAGACTGCTCCGGCGGCACTCGGAAGGCAAGACCCTCTTGCTTCTTTGCGAGAACCTCGTGGACTTGTTTCACGGCTTGGACGACGAGGGACAGAAGCGTTGGCGGGCCGCCATCCAGGAGGACGGCAACTGGGCCATCGTGGCGACAACGCCGCAACTGTTCGCCGCTCTGACCCTGCAGGACAACCCCTTCTACGGCTTCTTTACCGTTCGTGCCCTGGAGAAGATCGACCTCGACACTGGAATCGACCTGCTCGCCAAGAAGGCGGTCCACGAAGATAAGTCGGACTTAGCGGACTTCCTTCGTACACCGCTCGGCCGAGCGCGCGCGCGGGCCGTTCACCACCTTGCGGCAGGAAACCATCGTGCGTACGTTGTGCTGTTCGACTTTCTCGACAAGGAATCGCTCGAGGATCTGATCGGCCCGTTCATGCATATGGTTGATGACCTCACCCCGTACTACCAGGACAGAATGCGCCAGCTTGCCCCGGCCCAGCGCAAGATCATCGAGTTCCTGTGCCTCAAGGGCACGCCCGCGACCGTCAAGGACATATCGACTCACTGTTTGATGTCCCAACAAACCGCCGCAAAGCAGATCGGCGAACTAGGGACCGCAGGATTTGTCAGCCGCAACCGGTCAGGACGCAATACCTTCTGCGAACTCTCGGAGCCGCTGATGCGCATTTGTATCGAAGTGAAAGACAACAAGACCCAGCACTTCCGACTGTTCGTGGAGTTCCTTCGTCACTGGTTCACGGCGCGCGAACTCAAGGAGCGCCATACGGCGTTCCAGCACGACGAGCCTCTTGCCGTTCTGGACCGCGTTCACGTTGAGGAGGCAGTCAGGTGCTCTCTTGCGGATCGGAAGGAACCGTTCATTGACGCGCTTCATGTTGAGGCCAAACGCTGTCGGAATGCTGGCGACTACCGGGGTCTTGCCACGATTCAAGAGGCTTTGGTGCGGGATGGCGGCAGCGCCCGCGACTATAGCACATGGGTGTACGCTCTCGTACGGGCCGGCGACGGCAGCGCCGCTGTCGCTGCCGGACGGGAAGCAGCCGCAAAGCACCCGGCCGACGGTCGATTGCTGCGCCAACTTGCACGTGCGTACTTCATCGAGGGGCTGTATGCCGACGCCCTTGCTTCAATCGACGAGGCAATCGCTCTCGGTGAACAAAGTGCCCACCACTGTATCCGCGCCGATATCCTGCTACGCCTTGAGCGCTTCGAGGAGGCGATCGTCGAGGCCGAAGTAGTGCTCGAAGCGGACCCAGACCACTGGCACAGTATTGAGCAGATCATTCAGGGCCTCGCCGGCCTGGGTCGCGTCGCGGAAGCAGCAGCCCGTGCACGAGACCTCGTTCAGCTTGCGCCGGCGGAACCGAGCGCGTTGGTCGCTGCGGCGAGGTTCTACGGCTCGCAACGCCAGTTGGATCGGGCGCTGGAACTCGTAGACAAGGCACTTGGCATCGACGCCGATCACCAGGAAGCCCGGCGGGTCCGGGGCTTTGTTCTGTTCGACATGGCGGACTACCGTAGCGCAGCCGTGGACCTGCGGCAGTTTGCCTCTCGCCACCGGCAGTCCGTTCAGACGCACTGCCGATTGGCCGACGCCTTGTTCTGGTCGGAAGAGTACGACGAGGCAATCGAGGTCGCGGAACACCTCCTTGAAATCGATCCGGCGCACGATCACGCGTACTTGGTTCGCGGACGTGCGCTCATGAGACTCGGACGTTCGGAAGAGGCGATTGCCGCCTTTGACCAACTCCTAACGGGAAACCACTCCTTCTCGCTGCTAATCGCTGCACGGTACGCACGCAAGAGCGGCGACTACGAGGCCGCCGACAGATACCTCAAACGAGTCACGGAGCAAGACCCGGCCAATCGGGAACTCTGGATAGAGCGCTCCTATTTTCATATCGACCAGGGCGCATACGACGTGGCAACGAACAGCGCCGCGGGAGTCGAAGCGCTGCCGGGCGGCTATCTTCTTGGCCGGCTGCTTGCAGCACAGGCCGTTGCGGCAGGCAGGCCGCTAGGCGAGGCCCTAGAGACCGTCGGCGCCTGCGTCGAAGCGGAACATTTCGAGGGCGACGAACAGCTCCACCAAGACGCTATCGTGGCGATCTTGACTACGTCCGTGCGCAACTTCGGTCCGCGGTATCTTACCGAGGGCTTGTTGAAGCTGCGGAGTCTGTTGGCAAGTCTGCTTGACGAAGGCGTCCTCGGCAGGATCATGACGGGCCTACTAATGGAGAAGGTGTGGCGCTTCGCGGGTTCTCTGGACGAGTGGGAGAACGCCCTCCGGGAGCTCGCTTCTTCGCTGGCGGATCGGCCAGACTGCGAGATTCCCCTCGGGATGCTTTATGCGGCAGTGAGATACAGCAAGACGGGTGACGAAAAGAAGCTCTTGAGTCTGCCGCTCGAACAGCGCCAACTGTTACAGGAGGTGCTCCAGCCACCAGGGCCCAGCGACCGTGTGTCTTCCTGAGTAGCGGGGACGCTGGGGCTCCGACTACGCGCGGTGAAGGGCAGGGTGCTACGATGGCAGAGTACCATGCTCGGCCGCAGGGTCGGAGATATCCGCGGACCAACCGTACCCGACGGCGCCGAGTCCGAGTTCGCGGCGGCGTGGCCCCCCTATTCCGGCAACGCAAACACGAACAGCGTGTTGCTCCCCGTCGACGTGGTCAGCTCCGGCGTGATCCGGAGGAAGCTGGCCCCCTGCGTGATGCCGCCGGCCGGGATGGCGACGTACTGGCGGCCGTTCACGCTGTAGCTCATCGGCCGGCCGCTGACCGGGCCGTTCAGGATGGTCTGCCAGAGGATGTCGCCCGTCTCGGCGTGGAAGGCGCGGAACCGGCGGATGGTGTCGCCGGAGAAGACCAGGTTGCCGCCGGTGGCGAGGACCGAGCCGTAAATCGGCGCGCGCTGCTCGTACTGCCAGAGCGTGCGGCCGGTCGAGGCCGAGATGGCCTGCAGGCGGCCGACCGGCGTCGTGTCCGCGTTGAGGTCCGGATGGTGGCGCACGACGGCGCGGACGTCGTAGCCGTCGCTCGGGCCCGCCACCTCCACCGACATCGACAGATCCATGCAGGAGTTGTTCATCGGCATGTACATCGCGCCGGTGTCGGGGCTGTAGGCGCCCGACGGCTGGTTCTTGCCGCCGAGCAGGTGCGGACAGGCGAGCACCGGATCGGTGACCGACCAGGGGGTGGTGCTCTCGTCGATGATCGGCCGGCCGGTCCGCACGTCGAGGCCGGTCATGATGTTCTGGTAGACGGTCGGCCGCGCCCAGAGAAACGCGCCGGTCGCCGCGTCGAGCGTCCAGACAAGACCGGTCTTGCCCGGAATGCCGGTGATGACCTTGCGGGTCTCGCCGGGCACCAGGTCCGGGTGGATCCAGGGCACCTCGGACGGGTCGGGCGACACCTCGGTCTCGACGATGAACCGCTCGAAGACATGGTCGAGGTCCCAGTTGTCGCGCGGCAGGTGCTGGAAGTACCAGACCAGCTCGCCGGTCTGCGGGTCGAGGGCGAGCGTGGAGTTCGTGTACAGCAGGTCGGCCTTGCCCGATCCGCGGAGCGGTTCGGGCAGCGGCGACGGCGGTCCGGTTCCCCAGAAGACGAGGCCCAGCTCGGGGTCGTAGCTCCCCTGCATCCAGGCGGAGGTGTGGCGGCGGGCCGAGCGCGCGAGACCGCCCCAGGTGTCGCCGCCCACCTGATCGGGCGTGGCCGCGGTGTTCACCCGCCAGCGCTCCTCGCCGGTCTGCGGATCGTGGCCGGTGATGAAGCAGCCGCCGGGCCGCGGACTCGACGGGTTGCAGCGCGAACCGGTCACCACCATGCCGTCGACGATGATCGGCCCGGTGGTCTGCGCCACCTGCTCGCGCCAGTTCGCCCGCTGCGATTCCCAGACCAGCTCGCCGGTCCGCGCGTCGAGCGCCACGAGGAACGCGTCGTTGGTGGCGACGTAGATCTTGTCGTCGTAGATCGAGACGTTGCGGTAACGCGCGCGCGTGCCGGTGGTGTTCCACGGCTCGTCGGGCGTGAAGCGCCGGTAATCCCAGAGCAGGTCGCCCGTGGTCGCGTCGACCGCTTCCACGCGGTCCTCCACGTGCGGGAAGTACATCACGCCGTTGTAGACGATCGGCTCGACCTCCTGGTAGCCCTCGGTCATCGATCTCGACCAAGCCAGTTGCAGGCCGCCGACCGTGTCCGTGTCGATCTGATCGAGGGAGCTGTAGCCCCAGAGGCGGTAGCCGCCCCGGAAGGTGAGCCAGTTCTCCGGATCCGGATCGCGCAGCATCTCGTCGGTCACCGGGACGTAGTCCTGCAGCAGCGCGGGGACGGCGCCGTCCTGCGCCAGGGCGGGTGTCCAGGCGCCAGGCGCCGCGAGGCCGAAGAGCAACGTCGCGGCGAGGGAAAGCGCCGGCAGGGATCGGATGGTCATGATCGCACCTCGGCTCGGACTGGATTGCCGTGGGTCGGCATTATAGAGACAAATCGGACGGCCGGTCGATTACATCTTCTACAATCGGGCCGGGGGCTGCGCCGTGGAACGGCGTAGACTTCTGGACAGGCTCGGCTGGGCGGGAAGCGGAGCCGTCAGGCGAGGATTTTCGACC
Organism: Vicinamibacterales bacterium; assembly: GCA_965204175.1. Taxonomy (GTDB): domain Bacteria; phylum Acidobacteriota; class Vicinamibacteria; order Vicinamibacterales; family UBA8438; genus WTFV01. The sequence continues at coordinate 5,009,203 of OZ241978.1, read as the reverse complement.
TATGGCGATGCAGAACGGCACGGACACGACGAGGTTCCACGATCTCGACGCGCTGCGCGGATTCGCCATGCTGCTGGGGATCCTGCTGCACGCGGGGGTCTTTCTCGTGCCGGTCGAGTACTGGCCGGTGCACGAGCCGTGGGCCTGGGAGACCGCGCCGGAAGCCAACGTCTACGCCTGGATCCTGTCCGTGATCCACGGTTTCCGGATGCCGCTGTTCTTCCTGCTCAGCGGCTTCTTCACGGCGATGCTGTGGCGATCGCGCGGGCGGCAGTCCCTGTGGCGGCATCGCCTGAAGCGCCTCGGCCTCCCGCTGCTCGCGGGCATGTTCACCGTCGTTCCCGCCATCGTCTGGCTGGAGACCGGCGCCGGCTTCACGGCGTTCGACTGGCCGCTGGCGTGGCTGGGCGGGCTGCACCATCTCTGGTTCCTGTGGTACCTGCTGCTGCTTGCGGCCGCGTTCACCGTTGCCGTCAGGCTGGGGCTTGCGTTCCGCCATCCGGCGTGGTGGCTGCTGGTGCCCCTGACCGTCGTGCCGCAGTACGTGATGCACGAGCTGGCGTTCGGCCCCGACACGGAGGACGGCCTGATCCCCGCCGGCCGCGTGTTCGCGTACTACGCCGCGTTCTTCGCGTTCGGGGTGTTCTTCCGCCAGCGGGACATCGTGGTGCGGCGCTGGTGGGCTGTCGCCATCGTGCCCTCGCTGTTGCTGCTGCTGCCCGCCGGGGTGGTGCTCCTGTACGACGAGGGGTTCGAGCACGCGGGCGCGCCGTGGGTCTGGGCGGTGGCCGCGGTAGTGCAGGTCGCCTTCGCGTGGCTGATGTGCTTCGGATCGATGGGCCTGTTCCGCTGGATCGCTTCGAAGGAGCGCTTCTGGGTGCGCTATCTGTCGGATGCCTCCTACTGGCTCTACCTGACCCACCTGCCGCTCGTGATCGGGGCGCAGATGGTGCTGGTGACCTGGCCGATCAACATCCACCTGAAGTTCGTGCTGATCAGCACGACGATCGTCGCCGGCCTGCTGGTCGTCTACCAGGTGGGCGTGCGCTATACCGTGCTCGGGACGGTGATGAACGGGCCGCGCACCCGCCGCGCGGCGCCGGCCGCCCGCCCCATGGTGCCCCGCCCGGAAGCCGGAGGATGAGGGCAGAGTCTCAAGCCCCTGGCTCAAGGAGAGGGCGGCCATGCAGGAATTCGACGAGATCGTCGCGCGCGCACGTGAGGCCGCACGCCGCGCCGGAATGCGTCCGTCGGACGTCGTTGCGGCAATCGAGGCCGTGCGCTCGACTTGAGAGTCGTCGTCGACACGACGTTTCAGTGTCCGGAGTGTTCTTCGGCGGTCCTCTCGAGGATGTCCTGTCCGCTCGGCGCGGCGTTGGGAGCCGCGACTTGGCACGCGTTGCAGGAAATTGCGGACCTGCTGGCGGAGGTCGCGTCTCCCACGGGTGAGACCGCGGTCCTCGCCGTCGAGATCAAGAGAACTCTGGAACCACGCGACATCCTCCATGCAGTCGAGCAGCTCTCGACGGTCACGGCCGGTGCGTCGCCTGGTGCCGTACCTGTCGTGGCGGCCACCTATCTCTCTCCTCGCACCCGTGGCCCAGGCGACTGGCGCGTCGGCACCGACCCTGTCCCGCGTGCTGGACTTGCTCGAGCGGGACGCAATCGTCACCCGTATGCGGGGAGCCGTCTCGACAGTCGACTGGCAGGGCGCCGTTCGCCGGTGGGCCGAGGACTACGACCAGACCGAGTCCAACACACCGACGACGGCTCTCGCGCCGCGGGGTCTGCCAGCTCTCGAGAGAAAGCTCCGCGCGACGAAGTTCGTGTACGCCGCCACCGGCGCTCTTGCAGCTCAGCGATTCGATCCCATCGCGCCTGCAAGGCTGGCGGGCATCTATGTCACGGATGCGATCCGGGCCATCGACCGCCTGGATCTCCGCGAGACCGACGCTGGCGCAAACGTCGTGCTTCTTGAGCCTCTCGATCCGGTCGCCTTCGACAGGACGGTCGAGCGTGATGGTCTTCGCTGCGTCGCTCCGAGCCAACTCGCCGTGGATCTGCTGACCGGACCGGGACGGGAACCGTCGCAGGGTGAACAGATGTTGAAGTGGATGGAGAAGAACCAGCGTGTCTGGCGGTCCTGACCCGCTATACGTTCGCGCCCGCAGCGCGCTGCTCGATGCTGCCGAAGCGCTCGCCGAACAGCTCGACGCCGTGGTGCTCGTCGGTGCGCAGGCAGTCTATCTCCACACCGGCGATGCCGACTTCGCTACTGCCGAGTACACGACCGACGCCGATTTCTGCGTTGCGCCGCCAGATCTGAGCGACACGCCGCTCCTGACGGAACTGCTGGGGGCCCGGGGGTTCTCTCTCGGGGAGCATCCCGGGGCGTGGATCAGTCCGGATGGAATTCCTGTCGACCTCATGGTTCCGGAGGTCTTGGCCGGTGCCGGTTCTCGTGGGGCTCGCCTCGGACCTCATGGGAAGAAGCGGCCAGGCGAGCCAAGGGGCTGGAGGGGGCGCTCGTTGACCGGGAGCGCATGGAGATAGCGGCGCTCGATCCCGGCGAGGCGCGATCGGTTGGGATGCTGGTCGCCGGACCGGCCGCGCTGCTCGTGGCCAAGGTCCATAAGATCGCCGACCGCGCCCAAACCGGAACGGTTGCGTGTTCGTTTAGAGCGATAGTTGAGTGCGGCGGCTCGCATTGCCGCTTGGACCGCCATGATACTCCCCGGATCGAATCCGTGGCGGCTCACGGTGCTTCTCAGCCGACTCACGCCGTGGCGGCCCCGACCGGCAGCAATTCCAGGCCGCGCAGCACGATGCCCCGGCGGAACCGGGGTCGGTCCGTGAGCAGCCGCAACGACGCATAGCGCTCCAGGAGCATCTCCAGCGCGATGCGTCCCTCCAGGCGCGCGAGGGGCGCACCGAGACAGTGGTGGACGCCGCGGCCGAACGAGATGTTGCTGCCCTTGCTGCGCTCGACGTCGAGCCGCTCCGGATCGTCGAACACGGCCGGGTCGCGGTTGGCAGCGCCGATGGCCAGGATGGCGCCGTCGCCGCGCCGCAGCGGGACGCCGTGCATTTCGCAGTCCTCCCGCACGGCCCGGATGTCGAGTTGCACCGGCGTGTCGAAGCGCAGCAACTCCTCGACCGCCGCCGGTATCCGGCTCGGGTCCGCCCGCAGGGCCTCGAGCTGTTCCGGATGCCGCAGCAGCGCCAGCATGCCGTTGCCGATCAGGTTCGTGGTGGTCTCGTTGCCGGCGATCAGCAGCAGTCGCAGCATCAGCAACATTTCGCGTTCAGTGAGGGAGTCTCCTTCCTCTTCCGCCTGGGCGAGGGCACTGACGATGTCGTCCCTGGGCTCGCGGCGCCGGGCCCCGATGATGGGCATGAAGTAGGCGTCGAGCGACTCGCCGGCGGCGGCGGCCCGCGCTCTCTCTGGCGCGGTGATCGTCGGTTCCAGTAGCCGGGCGCGGGCGTTGGACCAGTGCTTGAAGCGATCCCGGTCTTCCGGCGGCACGCCCAGCATCTCGGCGATCACGATGACCGGCAGGGGATTGGCCACCGCCGTCATCAGGTCGAATCCCGCGGGGTCGTCTACGGCATCGAGCAGCTCCCCCATGATCGTTCGGATGTGCGGCTCGAGGGCGTCGACCGCCCGCGGCGTGAAGGCCTGGTTGACGAGCGCACGCAGGCGCGTATGCTCCGGCGGATCCAGGAACAGCATGGTCCAGTCCGCCCGCGGCGGCGCGAAGTCTCGCCGCCGCTTCGACGCTCTGCGATTGCTGGGCATGTTCGAGAATCGCTTGTAGTCCCGAAGGATGGCCTCCACGTCGGCGTAGCGCGTGAACACCCAGGCTTCGAGCAGCCGGCTCTGGTGCACGGGGGAGCGGGCGCGCAGCCGCGCGTAGGTGGGATACGGATCCTGGATTGCCCGCGCGGACAGCGGGTTGTAGGCCACCCCGCTCCGCCAGCGCTCCGGCAGCGATACCGCGCCGGCGACCAGCGACTGCAGCGTCCAGCGCAGGCCGGTCAGCATGATCGCGCCCCGGGCATGCGGTCCGCGCGACGGTTCCCCTGCGGAAAGGGTGCGGCACCTGATGCCGGCCCCCCGTGTCGAACGCGTTCCGCCATCGGCCAACGCTGCGGTTCGATAGCCTGGTCCGGGGACAGGGGAGCCGGCGCTGAAGTCGGCCTCGCCCTCCTCAGTACGCCAGCGCGTAGCAGTCGCGCCGCGGGTCGCCGGCCGCCATCCGGTTGCCGGTGGCCGGATCGATGAGCACCGCGGTCGCACAGCCCGACATCCCGAACGGCCGGACCTCGTTGACGTGGTGTCCCCGCCGCCGCAGCTCGTTCGCCACCTCCGACGAGATGTCCCCTTCGAGATCCATCCGGTTGAAGCCGGCGGCATGCGGCCAGAACGACCCGTGCAGATGCTGCGTCCGGACCCGCGGCCACGCGATTGCGTCGTGCAGGTTGGGGTACCAGTCTTCCCAGAACTCGACGACGTTCAGGAACGCCTGCAGGATGGTCTGATCCTGGTTGTCGCCCCCCGGTGTGCCGATCGCCATCAGCGGCTCGCCGTCCTTGAACACGATGCTGGGCGTCAGCGTGTAGCGCGGCCGCGCGCGCGGGCGGATCTGGTTGGCCCGCTCCGGATCGAGCCAGAACTGTTCGCCGCGCGTGCTGAGCCCGATGCCCGTGTCGCCCAGGATGACCCCGCCGCCGGTCCAGCCGCCGCTCGGCGTGGCGTCGAAGATGTTGCCGTCCTCGTCGATGACCGCGATGTGCGTCGTGTCCTTCAGGCCGCCCGCCGACGGCACGAACGACCCGTCGGCGTCGCTGGCCGCCACCCCGTCGGTGATGTCGGCGACCCAGAACGGCCAGTCGTTCACGTTCGGGTCGTGCGGCAGCGGGTCGCCGGCCCGGAACGCCACCGACGCCACGGCCGGGTCGATCTGAGCCGCACGCTCCTGCGCGTAGGAAGTGGAGAGCAGGCCCTCGGCCGGCACGTCGACGAAATCCGTATCCGCGTAGTAGGTGTCGCGGTCCGCGTAGGAGAGTTTCATTGCCTCGACGACCGTGTGGATGTAGTCGGGGCTGTTGTGGCCCATCGCCTGCAGGTCGAACTCCTCCAGGATGTTCAGCGCCTGCAGAAGGACCGGACCCTGGCTGTTGAAGCCGTGCTTGTAGATGGTGTAGCCGCGGTAGTCGGTGCTGGTCGGTTCCTCGACCCGCGAGTAGAACTCGGCGAAGTCGCTCAGCTCGAACGGCGCGCCGTGCTCCTGCAGGAAGGTGACCATCTCCTGGGCGATGTCGCCCTTGTAGAAGCGATCGCGGGCGGCGGCGATGCTCTGCTCGCGGCCGAGATGGGCGTTGGCCCGTTCCGCCTCCACCATCTTCGTGAGCGTGGCGGCCAGGGTGGGGAACTTGATGGTCTCGCCCGCCGCGTAGAGCGAGCCGTCGGGCTTCAGCCAGAACCGCTGGTTGTCCGGCCACGCCTCCATGAACTCGAGGTTCGCCTCGATGGCGCGCGCAGTGAGCGGCCGCAGCGGGAACCCGTGCTCCGCGTACTCGATGGCGCGGGCCGACACCTGCTCGAAGCTCATCGTGCCCCAGCGCTCCAGCACCGTCAGCACGCCGTGGAGCGCGCCCGGCACGACGGCCGGGTCCAGACCCTCGCCGAAGAGGTCGCGTTCCCGCGATTCGTACCACTCGATGCTGGCCCCCTTCGGCGCCCAGCCCTGGGCGACCACGGACGTGACCTTGCCCTCGGCGGCCGGGTAGACCAGGACCAGCGACTCGCCGCCGAGCCCGTACAGGTCCTGCTCGATGACGCCGCCCACGAGCATCGCCGTCACGCCCGCGTCGAACGCGTTGCCGCCCTGGATCAGGATCTCGAATGCGGCGGCGGAGGTCAGCGGATGTCCCGTCGACAGTCCTGCGCGCGGTCCCGACACGGCCGGCCGCTGCGCCTGCAGCGCCGTCGTCGCCAGCGCCAGGGTCAGTCCCACCATCAAGGCCGCGGCGACCCCCGTCTGAAGACGGTGTCGTCGGGTGCCCCTGTGCGCGTGCCGCCGGTTGCTGTGCTGCATCATGACGCCCACTCCCGATTCAGCGCCGGCGCTGGCCGGGGTCCAGACCCCGCACCGCGCCGGCCTCGATTCACTGACTGACTGCTTCACCCGCTGACGACGGAAGTCCGCTTCACTCGCTGACGACGAAGTCCGCCGACCACTCGTGCGGGCCCCAGTGCACGACCACCCGCCCGCGGTCCGGACCGGTCGGGACGAGGGTGGTTCCGAGCGGGCGGAACGATCCCGCCGTACGCGTGTAGTCCACCGCGATCTCGGCCACGTCGAAGTCGGAATCGTACTGCGTGCCCCAGGAGTCCGCCTCGTCGTTGAACACGAACCGCCAGCCGTCGCCCGCCTTGCGCAGCCAGATGCCGTAGTAGCCGGCAAAGCCGGGGGCGAGGTTGCCGGTCGGGATGTCGGTCGCGCCGAACCGCAACGAGACGTCGCTCTTGAGGCGCAGTACCGGCGCGCGGATCATCTCGATCACCTCGCCGTCCCGCGCCGCCGCCACGTTCGGGTAGTCCTCGTCCTCGACGTCGATGCTCTTCCAGTACACGAGAGTGATGCCCGCGCCGTTCGGCAGCACCAGCGCCGTCTCGTTCCGCTCGGAGAGCAGGTTGCCGCGGGCGATGGCGTCATTGGAGTCCACGGCCTCGCGAGCGGTGCCGCGGCCCGATACGCGCGCCCGGGGCGGCGCCTGCGGAATCTCCTCGAACCGGAAGTCGGCGCTCCAGGCGTGGTGACCCCAGCGCAGCTCCAGTCGGCCGGTCTCGGCCCCCATCGCGTGGAGCGAGGCGCTGAGCGTCGGCGCTACGGCGGCGGTCTCGCGGTGGCTCAATGGGACGCTGCGGACGTCGCCACCGTCGGTCGGATGGATCTCCAGTTGCCAGCCCGAAGCGTCGCGCACGAGCCAGAGATCGGGGTCGGCGGGCTCCATCTCCTCGTCGGAATCGTCCGCTTCCGCATCCGACGCTTCCGCGTCCTCGTCGGATTCCTCCGCATCCCCGGCCTCGGCTTCCGCCTGTCTCGCGGCGACGACGGCCGCGATCTCCGCTTCGATCGCCTCGATGTCCGGCGCCAGCGCGCCGAGACGCAGGGCGCGGTGCGCGTCCAGCGTCCCGACTCGCACTCGGGAGCCGACCGTACCGGAGAGGAGCCATCGATAGGAATGGTCTCCGGCCCGCAACTCGGGTGGGAACGCCACCGTGACGCCCTGGGCCTCCAGGGTGAGCGACGCGTGCACGAGGCCGTCGGCCTCGTTGCCGGGCTCCGGCGTCTGCGCGCCGGGGACGGCGGCCGTCAGATACCAGACGACGCCGGCCGCGAGCAGGCCGCGGCGGATGTCGGCGTCCGGCCAGCGCGTGATGCCGCCTCGCGTGCGGGCGGCGGACCGTCGGTTACTGACTCCGGGCATTCGATATCGCATGGAGAAAACAGCAAGGGCGGGACCCAATGCGGCCCCGCCCTGGAAAGCCTGTCGAATCGGTCGTGGCGATTCGTCAGTTGTTGTTGGTGGTCGTGGCGGGCATGGCCTCGGCGTCGTCGATCTCGGCGTAGCCGATGAACCCGAGCGACATTTCGTCGTCGGTGCGCGGCCCGTGGCCCACGAAGCGGTTCGAGTTGAAGCCCTGCCGCGACGCGCGCTCGGGCGAGTTGTCGTACCAGAAGTCGACGTCGATGCGGGTGCCCTTCGGCAGCAGCTTCGGCTCCTTGTACTTGTAGGTCACCTGCCAGCCCTGGTCGTAGTGCGGCACGTCGAGCAGCAACTCCTCGCTGCCGTCCGGGTAGATCGCGGTGTAGCGCGACGCGGTCGCCCGCAGGTGGGCATGCGGCCAGTAGGTCAGCACCAGGGTGTCCTTCTCGAGGACGCGCGACGACCCGATCCGGTAGTTCGGGTGGTTCGGCGGAATCTCGAAGCCGCGGTTGGACAGCGAGTCGTTGATGACCTGGTACTTGACCGGCTCGTCGGCGACGAAGAACGCGACCTGCGGATTGCTCCACACGGCCGATCCCTCGGCCGGCTCCTTGTGGTAGTGCAGGTTGAAGGAGATGCTCGAGCCGGTCTTCAGCAGAACGCCGAAGCCCTCCGGCAGCATGTCCGCCTCGCCGCCCTCGGCGACGCAGCTCAGCAACTGGCTGTCGTCGACATCAGCGCCTTCCTCCTCGGCGGGGCCCTCCGGAATGAAGGCGCCCGGCTCGATGATGGACGAGCACATGTGGTGCGTGATCTCGTTGTCGCCGACGCGGAACTCCCAACCCTTGACCCAAGTGTCCTCCGGCAGGATGTCCTCGGTCAGCTTGGTGTAGAAGGTGATGTTCAGGTCGTAGATGTCGTCCTCGACCAGATACGGCTCGGGCATGTTCACTACGAAGTCGGGGGTGCCCAGGGACCAGCCGTCGTTGGCGTCCTCCGCCCACTGCACCGCCGGCGGCGCATCGGCCCGGTCGCCCGCGGGGGCGCCGGCGTCGACCCACTGCAGGATGGTGTCGATCTCGGCGTCGGTCAGGCCGCGCTCGTTCTCGAACACGCCCTTCGGCGCCGAGGCGAACCACGGCGGCATCTCGCGCGACTCGACCTTGCGGGCGATGGAGCGGGCCCACGGACGGGTCTCGCGGTAGTCCATGAAGGACATCGGCGCGATCAGGCCGCTGATGTTGTAGCCGGACGGCCGATGGCAGGTCTGGCAGTTCTCCTGCATGATCGGCAGGACGTCCTTGTAATAGGTCACCTCGGCGTCGTGCTGCGCGTAGCCGGGGGCGGCGGCCGCGACCATGCCGAGCACGAACAGGGCGACGAGCGTGCGCTGCAAGTTCATCGATATCTCCTTGGCACCGAACGGAACGCGTGCACGTACGCAGACGAATTGCGCGAAAGGACTCTTGTACCACAGCGCCCCGCATGCCGCAAGCGAAACCTGCTCCATTGCGGCGCGAGACGCCGTGGGGCGGAGGCACTGCGCGCCGGACTCGGCGTCGTCTGCGCGGCGCAGACTTCCGGCCGTGTCCGGCCCCGCGCGGGTTCTTCCGAGGTTTGGGCGTTGCGCCAGCGGCTGCCCGGGCCGTGTCCGGCCCCGCGCGGGTTCTTCCCCGGACGTCAAGGAATCGGAACCCGCTCGACGAGCTCCGTGAACCAGTTGCCGACGTAGACGAGCTCCGCCGGTCCCTGGCGCGGGTCGTTCCCCGTCGGGTCTTCTTCCGTCTCGCGGAGCATGACGAAGCGTTCGCCGTCGGGCGCGACGTCCCACTGCCGGAAGGCGCCACCGAAGTCGATGTGGTTCGGCAGCGCGAAGAGCCGTTCCGGGCGCGCGGGCGTGAACGTGGGATCGCCGGCGTAGCCGACCGCCATCAGCGCCCTGCCGTCGGGACCGGGCGCGATGTAGAAGAGCTCCCGACCGTCGCGCGACCAGACCGGCGAGAAGCCGGCCCCCGGAGAAACCTGCCACTTGCCGTCGTCGATGTTCGGAAACGGCCGGACGTAGACGGCCGAGCGGCCGGACTCGTTCGACTGGTAGGCGATCCAGCGGCCGTCCGGCGAGACCGCGGGCAACGACTCCGAGAACGAGGTCGCGATCAGCGGCTCCGAATCCCGGTTGCCGTCCAGCCGGAGCAGGTGGATGTCCGCGTCCGTCATGCTGTTCGCGCGCATGACGACGAGCGTGTCCGGTTCGCCCGCCCAGGCGGAGGCCATCTGTATCGGCCTGGTCGTGCCCAACTCCTCCACCTGTCCGGTGCCGTCCGCCGCCTTCCGGGACAGGCCGAATCCAGCGGCGCGCAGCGACGTGAACAGGACGCGCCGGCCGTCGGGCGACCAGAGCGGATTGACGTTCCAGCCCTCGAAGGTCAGGCGGTTCGACGCCTCCCGGGCGAGGTCGTGGATGAAGATGTCGGAAGTACCGTCATCGGCCGCGACGTCGAGCGCGATGCGATCGCCCGCCGGCGACAGGCGCGGCGCGCCGTACACGCGCGGCGGAGCGAGGATCGGCTCCTCGTTCCCGACCCGGTCCAGCCATACGAGGGTGCGGTCGCCCTCTCCGATGCGACCTCGGGTGCTTGGCGCGTAGAGGAGCGTGCCGTCGGCGGCCCAGGCGCTCGGTCCGGCGCCGGGAACCACGGGGACCGGCGCACCGGTCAACTCGAGGCGTTCGGCGTCGAAGGGGGCCGCCAGCAGGGTCGCGGCTCCGGAACCGGGGCTTCCCGGCGTCGGACGGGTCGCCTGCTGGAGCAGCAGGTGGCCGGTCGGGGCGTAGGTGGCCTGCGTCATCTCGGATGCCACGACCCGCAAAGCCGCGTCGGCCAGCGACAACGCCCACAGGCGCGGACCTGCTTCGGCCGACGCCTCGGAGAACAACAACGCCCCGGATCCGGGAAGCACGTGGGGCGCCGAGCACATGGCCAACTCCGACACGGTTCCGGCCGGCAGCACCGCTTCCGGCGTTCCGCCGGCGGCGGGCACGCGCAGCAGGCCGCCCATGCCGCCGAGCACGATGCGGTCGTCGTCACCCCAGCTTCCCCGCAGTGCGGGGACGTTCTCGGCCAGCGTCACAGGCGCACCCCCGCGCGCCGGCGTCTTCTTCAACGTCCAGCGGTACTGGATGCGCTCCGATGGTCCGGGAGGGCCCGGGAACGAAAAGAATCCGATCCAGGCCCCGTCCGGCGAGAAGAACGGGTCGAGCGCCCCCTCCGTGCCGGCCAGCGGCTGGGCGTCGGCCTCGTCCAGGCGCCGGACCAGCAACTGGCGGGTCCGCCCGTCGGCGCCGCGGCCGACGTAGGCCAGCGTGGACCCGTCCGGCGAAAGGGCGAACCCGGAGCCGCGCGCCATGGCGGACGGCAGCTCGAGCGTCAGGCGCCGGACTGCGGGCGGCTCGGGTGATGGCGCGAGGGTCCAGAACGCGGTCGCGGCCGCGAGGCAGCCGAGCGCCAGGCCGGCGACGGCCCAGGCGCCGCGCGCCCGCCATCCGTGCGATGGTGATGCCGAAGCGCCGGTCGCGGCTTCCGGGGATGTCTCCGGAGGCGCCGCGGCGGCCTCCAGGTCGCTGATCGCCTCGCCCGCGTCGCGCATCCGCCGCCGCCGGTCGCGTTCGAGGCAACGGCCGAGCAGCCGTCGTACGGGCCGCGGCGTGGATGGCGGCAGGGCCGACAGGTCGAGATCGCGGTCGATCACGCGGGCCAGTACCTGCGCCACGGTCTCGCCGGAGAAGAGCCGTTCGCCGGCCAGCATCTCGTAGAGCACGACGCCGAACGACCAGAGGTCGCCGCGCGTGTCGGTCGGCTGACCTTCCGCCTGCTCGGGGGACATGTAGGCCGGCGTTCCCAGGATCAGGCCGGCGCCCATGCGGGTCACCGAGGCGGTCAGCGTCGGCGACTGCAGCGGATCCGCGTCGGGGGGCGGCGCCGGCGCCGTGTCCAGCGCCTTGGCCAGGCCGAAGTCCAGGACCTTCACGGTCCCGTCCTCCCGCACCTTGACGTTGGCCGGCTTCAGATCCCGATGGATTACGCCCGCTTCGTGCGCGGCCTGCAACGCCAGGGCGATCTGCCGCGCGATGGACAACACCTCGTCCAGTGGAATCGGCCCCTGCTCGAGGCGGTCGGCCAGAGTCGGGCCCTCGACCAGCTCCAGGACCAGCGCACGCGTCCCGCCGGTCTCCTCGAGGCCGTGGATCTGGGCGATGTTCGGGTGGTTCAGCGAGGCGAGGACGCGGGCCTCCCGCTCGAAGCGGGCCAGCCGGTCCGGGTCGGCGGTGAACGCCGCGGGCAGCACCTTCAGCGCGACGTCGCGATCGAGCTTCGTGTCGCGGGCGCGGTAGACCTCGCCCATGCCGCCGGCTCCGAGCGGGCCGGTGACGTCGTAGGCGCCGATCCGTGTCCCGGGCGTCAGCGGCATCGCATCACGAGGCGCGCGTGGCCGTGCGGGCCGCGTGCCAGAGATCCCACTGGTTCTGGAGGTTCATCCAGATCTCGGGGTCGGTGTTCAGCAGTTTCGCGAGCCGCAGCGCCGTATCCGCCGTTACCCCTCGTCTGCCCCGGATCACCTCGTTCAGCCGGTTGAGCGGAATCTCCATCCGGCGGGCGGCTTCGGATTGCGTCATGCCGAGTGGCCGCAGGAACTCTTCCAGGAGCATTGCGCCCGGGTGGGTCGGCGGCCGGTTCTCCGCATCACGCGGTGACATGGACGTTGTCGTGGAGGAACTCGGGTGCGAGATCGGCGCCGTTCGGCCACGTCAGGGTGTGGAATTCCGGATGAATGGCGAATTGCCGGAACACGGCCGGATCTTGGAGCGGCTCGAAGATTGGACCTCGGAGAGCAGGACCCAGGTCGATTTCTCCGCTCGTGCCGTCCCGGAAACGAAGCCACACGACGTGGCCGCTGACGTGGCGTGCTTCGACGACGTGATAGGGCATGCCGGTCATTCCAGCGGCGCAATCCGGTTCAGCGGTTCTCCCCGGCGCGCCAACTCCCAGTTCGTCCTCAATTCTGACTCGTGGAGAGACGCCCATTCAAGCACGAGTCGAAGAGCACGGCGCGGGAATTCGCAGTGAACGGCGTGGCTCTCGATCTCGACGGAGATCTCGTGTCCGCCGTAGGCGGCATGGAAGTGTGGGGCGCCGTGCTCGCTGTAGAACATGCCGATCACGATGCCGAGAAATCGCGAAATCTCAGGCATGGCTCCTAGCATGACATTCAAATGTATGTTATTGTCTGAACCCCGCGCGGGCGGCTCGAAGTCCGCGTGCATCGGGGGAAGACGAGGAGGCGCGATGGGACGGACACCGGCGGGCGAGACGCGCGAGAAGGTCTTCGCGTTCGTGCGGGATCGGCTGCTGGCGGGGCAGCCGCCGACGGTGCGCGAGGTGCAGGAGGCCCTCGGCTTCCGCGCCGTCCGGACGGCGCAGCAGCATCTGGAGCGGCTCGTCGAGGACGGCCGGCTGGTCGCCGGCCGACACCGGGCGCGGGGCTACCGGCTGCCCGGGTCGATCCCGGGGGCGCGCACCGTGCTCGCCCCGCTGCTCGGCCGCGTCCCGGCCGGGGCGCTCGACGAGGCGATCGAGGATCCGGACGGCTACCTGCCGGTCGACGCCCGGGGTGCGGCGGCCGGCGACCTGTTCGCGCTGCGGGTGCGCGGCGAGAGCATGACCGGGGCGGGCATCCTGCCGGGCGACCTCGTGGTCGTCCGGCGGCAGCCGACCGCGGCGAACGGCGATGTCGTCGTGGCGCGGGTCGGGGACGAGGCCACGGTCAAGACCTTCAGGCCGCGCGGGCGGCGGGTGGAATTACATCCCGAGAACCCGGCGTTCGAGCCGCTCGTGCTCGACGCCGGGGAGGTCGCGATTCTCGGGAAGGTGATCGAGGTCCGGCGGATCCTGGACGCCCGCGGCGTCACGGGCGCTTGACGGAATGCAAGCGGCCGGCGGCGGTGGTGGCGAATGCGGCGGGGTCGGCTCGTTTCCGATCCACCAGGTGGAGAACATGATCCGGGAGGTAAGTGGTGGCGGCGATGGCGAACGCGGCACCGGACATGAACACACTCGTCCACGCGTCCCGGAGCTGGATGCGGCGGAGCCTGACGCGGCCGGCGCCGGCCGCCTGGACCCTGGCCGCGCTGGGCGGCTGCCTGGCGGAGCTGTCGGGCGCCGGTCCCGCGCCGGCGCTCACCCTGGCGTTCGGCCTGGTGCGCGAGGCGCAGCAAAGGGGCGAGCCGGTCGCCTGGATCAGCCGGACCGAGAGCACCTTCTTCCCGCCGGATGCGGCCGAGGGGGGTGTCGACCTGGCGGCGCTGCCGGTGATCCGGCTCGACGACGTGCGCCATCGCCTGCGGGCCGCCGACCGGCTCGCCCGCTCCGGCGCCTTCGGGCTGCTGGTGATCGACCTCGGCGACCGCCTCGATCTGCCGCTCGCCGTGCAGCCCCGTTTGGCCGAGCAGGCGCTCGCGCACGGCACGCTCGTTCTCTGCCTCACGGAGAAGACCGAGCGCCAGCCGTCGCTCGGGTCGCTCGTCGCGGTCCGCGGCCAGGCGCGGTGCATTCGTTACGGCCCCGATCGCTTCGCCTGCCGGGTGCATGCGCTCAAGGACAAGCGCCGCGGTCCGGGCTGGACCGACCAGGAGTGGTGTCGTGGACCGGATGGCGTGCGTTGAGCTGCCGGCGTTTCCGCTCCAGCTCCTGCTGCAGCGGCACCCCGACTGGGCCGGCCGGCCGGTGGCGGTGGTCGATCGCGACAAGCCGCAGGGCGTGATCCTCTGGGTCAACGAGCACGCCCGTGGATGCCGCATCCGCACCGGGATGCGCTACGGCGCCGGGCTGTCGCTGGCGCGCACGCTGTACGCCGGGGAGGTGCCGCCCGTCGAGATCGAACGGGGCGTCGCGGCGCTCGCCGACCGGTTGCGGCGCTTCAGCCCCGACGTCGAGCCCAACCCCGACGAGCCGGGGATCTTCTGGCTGAACGCCTCCGGGTTGTCGCATCTGTACGCGTCGCCCCGCCGGTGGGCGGACGCGGTCGTCGGCGCGATCCGGGCGAGCGGGTTGCGGGCGGCAATAGCCGTCGGTTTCACCCGGTTCGGCACCTACGCCGTCGCCAGGACCGTAATGGCCGCTCCGGTGGTCGGGACGGCCCTGTCCGGGACGGGCAGGTCGGCGGGCGCCGCCGGCGCCACGTCCGTCGTACGCGACCGGGCGGTGGTAGTGCTGCGGGATGCGGCGGCCGAGCGGGTGCTGGCGGGGGAGGCGCCGCTGGATCGGCTGGGTCTCGACCCGGCGCTGCGCGACAGCCTGCAGAAGCTCGGCATCGAGACGGTGCGGGCCTTCCTGCGGCTGCCGCCCGCGGGAATCCGCCGGCGTTTCGGTCCGGATGCGGAACGCCTGCACCGGCTGGCCGCGGGTGACCTGTGGGTGCCGCTGCAACCGTTGCGGGTCCGGGATCCGCTCGTCGCGCGCCACGACTTCGACGACCCGGAGACCGACGTCCCGCGTCTGCTCTTCGCCGTCAAGCGGCTGCTGAACCGGGTGCTGGCCCTGATCGCCGCGCGCAGCGAGAAGCTGGCGTCGCTGACGCTGCACCTGCGGCTCGACCGGGCCACTGCGAAGAGCGAGCAGGTCCGCCCCGCCGCCCCGACGCTGGACGCCGTCCAACTGCTGGGCCTGGTACGGCTCCGGCTGGAGGCGTTGGCTCTCGATTCCGGGGTTGTCGAGCTGCGCGTCACCGCCCGCGCCGTCCGGACCGCCGCCGCGCAGCAGGGATTGTTCGTCGAGCGGCCGCCCCGCGATCCGGCGGCGGCAAACCGTGCGCTCGCGCGCGTTCGCGCCGAGTTCGGCGACGGCGCGGTGGTGCGGGCGCGTCTGGCCGAGGCGCACCTGCCGGAGGCGCGGTTCGCCTGGGAGCCGCTGGAATCGGCGCCGCGGCCTGCCCCGGCGCCGCGGCCCACGGCGGCGCCACGGTCCGCGTCAGCGCCGCGTTCCGGGGGTGACGTCGCCCGCCGGCCGCTGGTCAGGCGGATCTACGCGCGCCCCATTCCGCTTCCCCCGCGTCCGCGCCACGAGCCGGACGGCTGGCTGCTGCGCGGCGGCGAGACGGGACACGTGGAGGATCTCGCCGGGCCGTACCTGGTATCCGGCGGGTGGTGGCGGTCGGCGGTGCACCGCGAGTACTACTTCGCGCGGATGCGCGACGGCGACCTGCTCTGGATCTACTACGACCGGCCGCGCCGGCGGTGGTGCTGGCAGGGGCGGGTGGAGTAGGAGAGTCGATCGAGACGCACCGAGTTCGAGCGGTGGCTGGCAGGTGCAGTGCCGGCGCGGTGCGGCCGACAGGCAAGGCCGCGCTCGTAGTCGGTGCTGGCAGGAGCGGTGCCGCCCAGGTGAAGCAGGGATACGGGGCGATGGAGTACGTGCCGCTCTGGTGCCGGAGCAACTTCTCGTTTCTCGACGGGGCGAGTCATCCCGACGAGCTGGTCGAGCAGGCGCATGCGCTCGGGATCGAGGCGCTCGCCCTGACCGACCGCGACGGCGTGCACGGCATGGTGCGGGCGCACGTGAAGGCGAAGGAGCTGGGCGTGCGCCTGATCGTCGGCGCCGAGGTGACCGTAGACGATGCGGCTGACTCCGCGGCAGCCGGGTCGTCGACCAGCGCGGCGTCGATCAGCGCAAGAACCGAAGCCGGGGTGACGACTGTCGGGGCGTCGACCGGTGCTGCCGATGACGCGGCACAGCCGTCCACTCTCGTGCTGCTGGCCGCGAACCGGACCGGCTACGCCAACCTCTGCCGGCTGATCACCGCCGGCCGCCTGCGGCGGCCGAAGGGGGAGTCGCGCGTCATCTGGCCGGAGGTGTGCGAGCGGGCCGAGGGGCTCATCGCGCTGTGGGGCGGCGAGCGGAGCCTGCTGGTCCACGACGCGGCGCCGTGCGCGGTCGCCGGACCGCTGCGCGAGGCGTTCGGCGACCGGCTGTACGCCTTGGCGGCCCGGCACCGGCGTGCCGAGGAGGTACGCCGGGAAGCCAACCTGCGCCGGCACGCCGAGCGCGTCGGCCTGCCCCTGGTCGCCGCCACCGAGGTGCTGTACCACACGCCGGCGCGCCGCGACCTGCAGGACGTCCTGACCTGCATCCGCCACGGCGTCACGCTCGCCACCGCCGGCCGGCTGATCAGGCCGAACGCCGAGCACGATCTGAAGTCGCCGCAGAGGATGGCACAGTTGTTCGCCGACGAGCCGGCGCTGGTCGAGCGGACCCGCGAGGTGGCGTCGCGCTGCGCCTTCAGCCTGTCCGAGATCCGCTACCGCTATCCCGCCGAGCGGCTGCCCGACGGCAGGACGTCGTCCGCGTGGCTGCGCGAGCTCACGTTCCGCGGCGCGCGCGAGCGCTTCGGCGCCGACGGCGCGCCGCCGGCCATCCGCGAGCAGATCGACCGGGAGCTGGCGCTGATCGACGAGCTCGACTACGGCGGCTACTTCCTGACGATGTGGGAGATCGTCCGATTCTGCCGGCAGGAGGGCATTCTCTGTCAGGGGCGCGGCTCGGCCGCCAACTCGGTGGTCTGCTACTGCCTGGGGATCACGGCGGTCGATCCGACGCGGGTCGAGCTGCTATTCGAGCGGTTCCTGTCGCGCGAGCGGCACGAGCCCCCGGACATCGACCTCGACATCATGCACGACCGCCGCGAGGAGGTGATCCAGCACGTCTATCGCAAGTACGGCCGCGACCGCGCCGCCATGGTGGCCAACGTCGTGCGCTACCGCGGGCGCTCGGCGGTGCGGGAGGTGGGCAAGGCGCTCGGGCTGTCCGAGACGGCGATCGACCGGCTCGCCCGGCTCCTCTCGCACTACGGCCCGCTCGACGCGGCGGGGCTGACGCACGCCGGCCTCGATCCGGACTCGCCGCTCCACGGTCACCTCTTCCGGCTGTGCGAGCAGATCCAGGACTGCCCCCGCCACCTGTCGATCCACCCGGGCGGCTTCCTGCTGGGCCACGAGCCGGTCCACGACCTGGTGCCGATCGAGAACGCCACGATGCCCGATCGAACGGTGATCCAGTGGGACAAGGACGACCTGGAGGACCTCGGCCTCTTCAAGGTCGATCTGCTGGGACTCGGCGCACTGACCCAGCTCGACCTGGGCTTCCGCCTGCTCGACCGGCACTACGGCCGCGCGCTGTCGCTCGACCGGATCCCGCCCGACGATCCGCGGACCTACGACCAGATCTGCCGCGCCGACACGGTCGGCGTCTTCCAGATCGAGAGCCGCGCGCAGATGGCGATGCTGCCGCGGCTCCGGCCGCGCGAATACTACGACTTGGTCATCGAGGTGAGCATCGTGCGGCCCGGTCCGATCTCGGGCGGCATGGTGCACCCCTACCTGCGGCGGCGCAACCGTGAGGAGAAGGTCGTCTATCCGCATCCGTGTCTCGAACCGGTGCTGAAGAAGACGCTCGGCGTGCCGCTCTTCCAGGAGCAGGTGATGAAGCTGGCGATGGTGGCGGCCGACTACACGCCGGGCGAGGCGGACCAGTTGCGCCGCGACATGGCGGCGTGGCGCCGCAGCGGGCGCATCGACAGGCACCGCGACCGGCTGGTGAGCCGCATGCTGGCGAAGGGGATCGCCCGCGAGTTCGCCGAGCGGGTCTTCGACCAGATCCGCGGGTTCGGGGAGTACGGCTTTCCCGAGAGCCACGCGGCGAGCTTCGCCCTGATCGCCTACGCCACGTCCTGGCTCCGCTGCCACTATCCGGACGTGTTCACCTGCTCGCTGCTCAACGCGCAGCCGATGGGGTTCTACACGCCGGCGACGATCGTCGACGACGCGGTCCGCCACGGCGTCGAGGTGCGTCCGGTCGACGTGACGGCCAGCGACTGGGACTGCACGCTGGAGCCCCGTCCGGAGGATTCGGAGGAAGCACGTACTGAACCGGGAGGGGCGAGGCGCCCGCGCAGCAGGGTGCGACGAGGGAGCGGACCGGCAGTCCGAGACCGAGGAGCAACGCCGCCGGGCGGGATGCAGCGCCGGGCGGTGCGCATGGGGCTGCGCTACGTCAAGAGCCTCTCGGAGGAGCGCGACTGGCGGCGGATCGCGGCGGCGCGGGCGATGCGGCCGTTCGAGTCGCTGGCGGACTTCAGCCGGCGCACCCGGCTCGACGAGCGCGTGCTGCGGCGGCTGGCCGAGGCGGGCGCGTTCGCACCGTTCGAGGGGCGGCGCCGCGCCGCGTTGTGGGAAGCGCAGGGATTGGGGACGGCCTCGGAGACGTCCTTGCCGGTCGCACCGGACGAGCCGCTGCCGGACTTCGACCCGCTGGACGACTTCCAGTCAATCGACTGGGACTACCGGTTCAGCGCCCACAGCACCCGCGGCCATCCGCTCGCCCCGCTGCGCGAGTCGCTGGCGGCGCAGGACCTGCCGGACGCCCGCACCGTGGCCGGGATGCCCGACGGCGGCCGGGTACGCTACGCCGGCCTCGTCATCTGCCGGCAGCGGCCCGGCACCGCCGCGGGCGTGACCTTCCTGACGCTCGAGGACGAGACCGGGTTCGTGAACGTCGTGATCTGGCAGCGGGTGTTCGACGCCCACGCCGTGCTCGCGCGGACCGCGTCGTTCCTCGGGGTGAGCGGGAAGCTGCAGTCCGAGTCGGGAGTCGTCCACGTCGTGGCCAACGCGCTCTGGACGCCGGAAATCCCGGCCCGCCCACCGACCGCCGGCAGCCGGGACTTCCATTGACGCTCGCCGGCGCGACGTCTACGCGCGGCTGAAGAAGTTGCCGGATGCCCGGTGACGAGTAGCTGCATTGAACATAAGCGGCTTATGATTGATCGGGGTATGGATACACCGGACTCGCTGAAAGCGTATCTCGCACGCATCGGTCGGAAGGGCGGATCGAGGAGCCGCCGCGCCTTGTCGTCCGCCGACGCCCGGGACATGGTGCGCGTACGCGAGGCGCGGCGCGCGTTCCGCGAGTTCCATGCCCAGTGTTTCTGGTACCTGCGCCCGGACCTGCAGGTCTCGCTGGACGACATCCCCGAGATCGTGCGCGGCCTGCGGCGCAACGGCGGACGCAAGGGTTTCCTCGTCGCGGCCCGGCTATGCCGTTGAGCATCATCCAGGCCGACGTCCTGCGGCTCATCGCCGCCAACCGCAGCCCCGACAGCTACGTCGCGGGGGCGACCGTGCTGCATCGGGCGCAGGACACGCCGCGGTACTCGGACGATCTCGATCTGTTTCACGACCTGGAGGACAGCGTCGCCCGCAGCGCGGAAACGGACGCGGCGACGCTCCGGGCCGCCGGGTGCGAGTTCTCCTGGCTGCTGCGCACGCCCACCTTCCATCGCGCCGTGGTGCGCGTGGAGGAACGGGCGCTGAAGATCGAGTGGGCCCAGGACAGCGCCTTCCGCTTCTACCCGGTGCAGGAGGACGAACGGTTCGGGTATCGACTGCACGACGCCGATGCCGCCGTCAACAAGGTGTTGGCCCTGGCGGGGCGCAGCGAGATCCGCGACTTCGTCGACGTCCTGCATCTCGACGACAGCCATCTTCCGCTCGGCGCCCTGGCCTGGGCGGCGTGCGGCAAGGACCCCGGCTTCACGCCGGAGTTCCTGCTGGACCACGCGGCGCGGCACGTCGCCTATACGCAGGTCGATCTCGACCGCCTGTCCCTCCGCGAACCGCTCGATCTCACCGTCCTGAAGCGGCGCTGGCTCGCCGCGCTGGAACGGGCCCGGGCGCTCGTCGCCGGGCTTCCGCCCGATGAGGTCGGCTGCCTGTACGTGGATGCCGACCGTCGCCCGTCGGCGCCGGACCCGGCGTCCGGAAGTTTCCGCGCGCTGATCCGGCACCGGGGTTGCGTCCGCGGCGCCTGGCCCACGGTCTCGCCCTACCGGCGTCCGTAACGCCCCGAAAACGCCTCGCAGGTTCGGCGTTTCGGCCTATACCCCGCGCTCCAGGCGCTTGTGCCGCCGAACTCGCTGGCGTTGCGTTCTGCGGCGCAGACTCCCGGCATCGCCGACCGGCCACCGGGCCAATGGAATGGCGATCTGCTGGCGCGGGAATTGCTTCACTCCGCAGCAGGACGAGGCATAATGACTCACGAATCTGGATTACATGCAATGGCGGCCCCGGGCCCAGTCATGACGGCGGAAGAGTTGTTCCGACTGCCGGACGACAACTGTCGTTGCGCCCTCGTCGGAGGGGAGCTGCAGCGGATGAACCCGGCGGGATTCGACCACGGCGCCGTCATCGTCAATCTGACCGCGCCTCTCGCACAACATGTGAAAGCGCACCGGCTCGGCGTGGTTTGCGGCGCGGAGACCGGCTTCGTTCTGGCCAGGAACCCGGACACCGTGCTCGCGCCCGACATCGCGTTCGTCCGCCGCGAGCGCGTGCCGGCGACCGGCCGCCCGACGTTCTTCTGGGAAGGCGCGCCGGATCTGGCGGTGGAGGTGACGTCGCCGTGGGATACCCGTCCCGAGGTTGCCAGGAAGGTCGAGGCCTGGCTTGCGGCGGGAACGGGCGTTGTCTGGGTCGTGAACCCGAAGGACGCGACGGTGACGATCCACCGGTCCGGACGAGCCACTCGTCACCTTGCGGAGTCGGATACGTTGGACGGCGCCCCGCTGCTACCGGGCTTCAGCCTTCCCGTGCGCGAGATCTTCGCCCTGTAGACCGGCGTTGGCCGCGCTCGGCGCCTCCGGCGCCTGACGCCCATCGTCCTGCTGGTTCACGTCGTCGAGCCACTCGAAGTCCCGCCACTGCCGGAACTCCGCCCGGCGCGTGCGGCGGAAGACGACGCGCACGTCGCTGTAGCTCTCGAACTGGATGCGCGCCCAGATGTCGCCGAGGACAGGACCCCGGTCGAGCGAGCCGCGGGCCTGCTGAATCGAGCCGAGCATGCCCCACCAGAGCCGCACGCGGTCGATCAGCTCGAACTCGACGCGCGCCGGCTCGTGCGTTTCACGGTCGATCCAGACCCGCCCCCGCGCCTTGTTGAGCGCGTAGTCGATACGGCGGCGTACCGGGAGGCGGCCCGGGCGGGGCTCGAACGCGATCCGGAAGCTCGGGCGGTCGCGGAACCGTTCTTCGCCTTCGAGCGTGAACAGGTAGCGCGCGACGAGCTCGTCGTTGAAGACGATGGCGTTCTCGTCCTCTTCCGGATCGTCTTCCTCGTCGCGCAGCCGGCGCAGTTCCTCGCGGAACTCCGCTTCGCGTTCGTCTTCCCAGCCGCGCTCCTCCGCGTTGAGCGGGCGGCCGTCTATCGTCAGCCGCCGCTCGTACGGCGCACCGTCTATCGGCACCACTTCGTAGTCGCCGACATCCCGCGTGCGCACGTCGCCATCGCCGTCGAACCGCCGGACCTCCTTCGTCATCCGTGCCCGGAAGCGCGCGGCGACGTTCTGTTCCTCGTACCAGACGGCGCGTTCGAGCGCCTTGAAGATGAGTGCGCGGGCGTCCTCGTCCCCGCTGGCCGGGGGCTGAGCAACCGGGCTTCCGCTTCCGAGCAGCAGGAAGACGAGCGCCGGCAGCACGGTCACGAGCCACCTCCGAAAGCTCCGCCGCCTTCGATCTCCACGGTTTCCCGACCACCATTCGCCCATGAGTTCATTCTGACCGATGCAGCACACGAGCGTCAGCGAGTGGATGCCGGGAGCGGCGCCCCAACCGGGCCTGACCAGGAGTCTGCGCCGTTCTACGGTGCAGATTCCCGGCGGTTGCGCACACGCCGAAACGGGACCTTCCATGCCCGCGACGTGCTCATGGTGAACCCGGTGACTCTCGCCCCCTCGCGAACGAAGGTGAAGTACCACCCGCCGCCGTAGAAGCCGTCCTCGAACGTGGGAACGAGCCGAATGCGGCCCAGCTTGCGGTGCGACAGCATGAGGCGGCGGTTCTGCTCCCGGAACACGTAGCGGACATCGAGGTCGTCGCTGTGGTACGACCCCGCGTACTCGGCCAGGCGCTCGACCGGCAGCCCGACGACCGGAGGAGCCTGGGTGTAGACCCCGCGCATGGGCCCGCCGAGGCGGAGCGTCGGCCCGCTTCGTGCTCCACCTGGCTCGAAAGCGGCTTCGGCGGAAGTGCCCGCGATCCGAAATCTTCCGTCCGCCAGCGGCCGGAGCGGCCGACCGGCGCTGCCCTCGACCAGCAGCAGATCGTTGCCGCGGACCACGAGCTGCAGCGGGATGTCGTTCTCCGGGCGCCGGTAGTAGCCGGCCAGCGCGGCGAGCGTCTCGCGGTCGGGGGCGGCGCGCGGAGACTCCGCGGGCGCGGGTCGGGCCGCCGGCGCACCCGACCGGGTCCTTGTCCGCCGGCCTTCCGTGCGCGGCGTCGACGGCAGGAATACGTCGGCCGCGTCCCGCGCCAGGCGTCCCGGATCGGCCGTCCGGATGTTGCACAGCACCGCCACGCCGAGGTCCTCGTCGGGAAAGCGCAGGAACTCGCTGCGGTACCCCGCGTCGGTGCCGCCGTGCCCGATGGTCCGCCGGCCGCGGTGCATCCCGTGCACCAACCCGAACCCGTAGGAGATGCGCGCGCCGCCCGCCAGGGCGCCCCGCTCCTGGAGTCGCCGGAGCACGTCACGGCCGCCGACCTCGCCGGTGCGGAAGTTCCGGTTCCAGCGCGCGAGGTCCTGCACGGTGGTGAACAGGCTGGTGGCCCCGACCACGGCGAAGTCCGGGATGCTGAGGCGATGGCCGCCCGCGCGGTCGGACTCGTAGGCGTAGGCGCGGTTCGTGACCAGCATCGTGTGATCGTCGCGGAACGTGGTCCGGGTCATGCCGAGCGGCTCGAACAGGCGCGCGGCGGTGAACTCGCGCAGTGTCCGACCCGAGACACGCTCTACGACGGCCGCGAGCAGCGTATAGCCGGAGTTGCTGTAGAGGTAGTCGCTGCCCGGCGGGAAATGCACGGCCGTCTGCCGCGAGAGCAGGTCGAGCACGTCCCCCTGGGTGATGACGTCGCCGCCCCAGCGCCAGCCGGCCATCTGGAGCAGGCTCCACTGATCGCGAATGCCGCTCGTGTGGTGGGCGAGGTGGCGCAACGTGATGGTGTCGCCGAAGTCGGGCAGCTCGGGCACATGGCGCCGGATGTCGTCGTCCCACGAGACCCGGCCGTCCTCCACGAGCAGTGCGACCGCCATGGCGGTGAACTGCTTGGACACGGAAGCGACGTGGAAGACCGACGCCGGCGTGATTGGAACGCCGTACTCGAGGTTCGCGTCGCCGTAGCCTTTCGCGAACAGGATGTCGCCGCCCCGCATGACGGACACGGCGCAGCCGGGCGCGCCGCGGGAGGACCACGGCTCGAAGATCAGGTCGAGACGATCCTCCGCCGTGGTGCGCTGGCGGGCCGGCGTGACGACCGCCAGCGCGATCGCAAGGCAGGCTGCCGCCGCTGCGCAGACAGCGATGCGCGACCGCAGGTGCGGGCCCGGCATCGCGTGCAGTCTAGGAGCTTGCGCCGTCGAACGCAACGAAGTGCGTTCTGCGGCGCAAGGTCATGGAGTGGGGGGGATGGGCCGAAACGCCGCGCCCGCGAGGCGTTTCGGGGCGCTGGGAGCTTGCGCCGTCGAACGCAACGACGTGCGTTCTGCGGCGCAGGGTCCTGGGGCGGTGGGGGCCGGGGCCGAACACGAAGCCTTGCGACGGGTTCGGCGGCGAGCGCCGCCCGCTTCTCACCGGAAGTCGCCGATGGCCGGAGGAGTTCGCGGTTCCGGCGGATCGATGACGAGCAGGGCTCCCCGGACCACTACCTCACGGCGCCCGGACGCGCTGATCAGCTCGCCCACCACGTCGTACTCGCCGGCCGGAAAGCCGCGCCATTCGAAGGTGTGGACCCGTTGGGAATCCTCGCCGGCCAGCCCGATGGTGGTGCTGCG
This sequence comes from Vicinamibacterales bacterium, assembly GCA_965204175.1. Lineage (GTDB taxonomy): Bacteria > Acidobacteriota > Vicinamibacteria > Vicinamibacterales > UBA8438 > WTFV01. The sequence continues at coordinate 4,984,781 of OZ241978.1, read as the reverse complement.
GTAGAACGTGCCGGAGTCGGCGACGATGCGCAGTGCGTCGGTCTGGGTCGTCGGTCGGATCAGGATCTCGAACTCGATCGTCCCCGGCGATTGCACGACGAGCCGTGCGGGGGGCGAGACCGCCGCGGCGGCGGCCGAAGGCTGTCCGGTAGCTGTTGCGGCTCCCACAGCCGTCGCCGGCGACGCGAGGGCCAGGACGAGCGCACCGAGCGCCAGAACACGGAGGGTTGCCTGCATGATCCACCTCCTTCTGCGAGACGCGAACCACCGCCGGCCGGGACCCGCAGCAGGGCCCGCCGCGGCGAGTGCCGACTTCAGTGTTAATATCATGTAAATTTCAGGTTAACAAGAAATTTACGGCGGGTGCGCCGAGTGCCCTCCTGCCCGCTTCGTGGCGCGGGTCTTGAAGGCGCCACGCCGGTTTCGCTATCCTGTTCGACTGAATACGCCATGACTGCTGAGCCAATGCCGGTGATGATCGAGGCGAGCGGGCTCTCCAAGTACTACGGGTCCTTCGTCGCGGTCGAAGACATCTCGTTTTCCATCCCCCAGGGGCAGATCGTCGCGTTCCTCGGCCCGAACGGCGCCGGGAAGACGACGATGATGCGGATGCTGACCGGGTACCTCGCGCCGAGTGCCGGGGAGGCCGCCATCGCGGGCCATGACGTCCGGCGGGACCGCATCGCGGCGTCGCAACGCCTCGGCTACCTCCCGGAGAATGGCCCGATGTATCCCGACATGACGCCGCTCGAGCTGCTCCGCTTCTTCGGCGAGGCGCGGCGGATGGCGCCCGCGACGCTGCGGGAGCGGGTGGAGGCGGTCGTCGAGCTGTGCGCGCTCGAGCTGGTGACGGAAAAGCCGATCGGCAAGCTCTCGCGGGGCTACCGCCAGCGCGTCGGGATGGCGCAGGCGTTGCTGCACGATCCGGACGTGCTGATCATGGACGAGCCGACCGCCGGGCTCGATCCGAACCAGATCCGCCAGTTCCGCGAGAACATCCAGCGCCTCGGGCGGACCAGGACGCTGCTGATCTCGACCCACATCCTGCACGAGGCCGACGCGGTCGCCGATCGCGTGCTGCTGGTCAACAGCGGTCGCCTGGTGTTCGACGGTCCAGTCGACGAGCTGAAGGAGAACGGGTCGCTGGAGCAGCCGTTCTACCGCCTGACCGGCCACGGGGCACTGTTGCCGGGCGACAACGGCGCGGCGCCCGAGGGTGGCGTCGAGGAGAGCGCCGGCGAGGAGGAGGCGCAGGTGCAAGTCGCGGATGAGACCGGCGCCCAGGCGCAGGGTGAGAGCTCGTCGAAGGCATGAGGTGGCGATGGGAGGCACAGTCAACACGGCGGTCGTCAGCGCGCTGGCTCGCCGGGATCTGCGGATGTACTTCAGCAATCCCAGCGGCTACGTCTTCATCACGCTGTTCATCTTCCTGAGCGCGGCGGCGGCGTTCTGGCAGGATCGGTTCTTTCTGCAGAACCTCGCCAATCTCGACCAGTTGAACGGGGTGTTCCCGTACCTGCTTCTTTTTTTCATCCCCGCCCTGACCATGGGAGTCTGGTCGGAGGAGAAAAAGCTCGGGACCGACGAGTTGCTGCTGACGCTGCCGGGCAGCGACCTGGAGGTGGTGCTCGGCAAGTACCTGGCCGTGCTCGGCATCTATACCGCGTCGCTGGCCCTGTCGCTGAGCTATGTCGCGGTGCTCTTCTATCTGGGCACGCCCGATCTCGGCCTGATGCTGAGCAACTACGTGGGCTACTGGCTCGTCGGGGCCGCGCTGATCGCGGTCGGCATGCTCGCGTCCCTGCTGACCCGCAACGCCACGGTCGCGTTCATCGCCGCCGGGCTGCTCTGCGCGGTGCTGGTCGCGGCCGGCCCCGCCGCCGCGGCCGTCGCGCCGGGCCTGGGACGGGCGGTCGAGGCGCTCGGCGTGTTCCTGCACTTCGACGACTTCGCGAAGGGCATCATCAGCCTGAGCGCGCTGGTCTACTTCGTGTCGATAGGCGCGTTCTTCCTCTACCTGAACGTGCTGGTCCTGAGCCGCCGCCACTGGCCGCACAGCGCGGACGGCTATCCGATGGGGCTGCACCATGCGGTGCGCGGCATCGCGGTGGCGGCCGCCCTGATCAGCGCGGGCGTGCTGGTGACCAATCGGAGCGTCCGCATCGACGTCACCGCCGAGCAGTTGCACTCGCTGAGCGCCGAGACGCGGCGGTTGCTCGACGAGCTGCCCGCGGACCGGCCGGTCTTCATCCAGGCGTTCATCAGCCCGGACGTGCCCGAGGCGTTCGTGCAGACGCGCTCGAACCTCATCAGCATCCTCGAGGAGATCGACGTCCTCGCGGGCCCGCGAGTGGAGGTGCTGGTCCAGGACACCGAGCCGTTCACGGACGCGGCGCGCGAGGCGCGCGAGACCTTCGGCATCCAGCCGCGGCCCGTCCGCAACGTCAGCTCGGCGCGATCCGAGGTGGAGGAGGTGTTCCTCGGCGTGGCGTTCACCTGCGGCGCCGAGGAGCAGGTGATCGGCTTCTTCGACGTCGGCCTGCCGGCCGAGTACGAGATCATGCGGAGCATTCGCGTGGTCGCGGGGACCGGGCGGAAGCGGGTCGGCGTCGTCGCGACGATGGCCAACCTGTTCGGCGGCACGAACTTCCAGCAAAACCAGTTCACGCCGCAATGGTCCGTCGTCACCGAGCTGCGCAAGCAGTACGACGTCGTCGAAATCAGCCCCGAGATGGCGATCGGACAGGACGTCGATGCGCTGCTCGTGCCGCTGCCCTCGTCGTTGCAGACCGACGAGCAGGGCTTCGTGGCCGATTACATCCGGTCGGGCAAGCCCGCGCTCATCCTGGTCGACCCGCTGCCCGCGGTGAACCCGACGCTGTCGCCCTCGGAGTGGGTCGGCGACGGGAATCCCTTCACTTATCCGCCGGGACAGCCGCGGCCCGGGCCGCGCGGCAACGTGCGCGAGTGGATCCGGGACCTGGGGGCCGACTGGGAGCCGACGCGGATCGTCTGGGACGCCTACAACCCGCATCCCGAGCTGGCCCACATGCCGGAGGACGTCGTTTTCCTCGGGGCCGGCAACGAGAACCCCGCGACGTTCGACGCCGACGACCCGATGACGGCGCAGCTCCAGGAGCTGGTTCTCCTCTTCCCGGGGTTTCTGGAGGCGGTCGACGACCCGCGCTTCGAGTTCCAGCCGTTGCTGCGTTCCGGCATGGTGTCGGGCGCCAACGGCTACTTCTCGCTGGTGCGCGGCACGCCGTTCGGGCCGCAGGTGAATCCCAGCCCTCCGCGCCGGCAGGACGACGACGACTACGTCGTCGCGGCGCGCATCCGGTCGGTTGGCGGCGATGCGGCGGCGGACGTCGAAGGCGACGATGACGACACCGGCGCTGGTGACGAAGCCGGCGACGATGGGGCGGGGGCCGCGGTCGAGGGCGTGGCCGAAGAGGCCGGCGCCGGCGGCGAGACGGCCGGGGCGGGTGCGGCGGATGACGCCGGCGCCGAGACGACCGAGGCCGACGCAGCGATCGCCGAGCCGGAGCCGGGGACGGACGCCGCCGAGTCGCCGGAGGCGGCTGAAGCGCCGGCCGCGGAGCCCGACCCCGAAGCTGCGGCGGCGGGTGAGCCGGGCGAGGGAATCGAGGAACCGGCTACCGAGACCCAGGAGACCGCGGAGCCCGAGTCCGACGCCGAGGAGACCGTGTCTCCCGCGCCGCCGGCGTCCGAAACCGAAGAACAAGCTGGCGAGCAGGAGCCTCGGGCGCGGCCTGAGGAGGCAGCCTCGGGGGAGCCGGGAACGCCGGAAGCGGCTGTCGAGGCGACTGAACCGGAGGCCGCCGAAGCCGCGGCTGCAACGGGCGAGGCTTCGGCTTCGGAAACGGCTTCGTCCTCTGCGAGCCGGACTGCCGAGTCTTCAGCGAGCCGGGCCGCCGAGCCCGGTGCGGAGGCGGCCGTGGAGCCCGAGCAGGCTGCGGCGGACGCGACGGGTGCGACCGAGGCCGAGCCCGCCTCCGCTACCGATACCGCCGAGCCGCAGCCTGACGCCGCCGCCGAGAGCACCCCGGAACCGGAGCCAGCGGGCGACGTCGACATCATCGTCGTCGCGGACCTCGACTTCATCAGCGAGCAGTTCTTCCAGATCCGCGAGCAGGCCCCGGGCGGTCTGAACTTCGACAACATCACGTTCTTCCTGAACGCGATGGACACGCTGCTCGGCGAGGACGCGTTCATCGATCTGCGCAGCCGGCGCGCCCGGCACCGGACCCTGGAGCGGGTCGAGGCGCAGACCGCGGCGTTCATCGAGCAGCGCACGGCCGAGGAGCAGCAGGCCGAGGCGGACGCCGAGCAGGCGCTCACCGACGCGCAGCAGCGGCTGAACGACCGGGTGGCGGAGCTGCAGGGCCGGGCCGACATCGACGCGCAGACCCGGCAGATCATGGTGCGCAACCTCGAAGAGGTCGAGAACCGGCGGCTGGAGGTGCTGTCGGCCAACATCGAGACCGAGAAGGACACGCGCATCCAGGCCAGCCGCGAGAGCATGGAGGCGCAGATCCGCCGCATTCAGACCTCCATCAAGACCTTCGCGATCCTGCTGCCCCCGGTGCCGGTGGTGCTGCTGGGCATCGCCATCTTCGTCCGGCGCAACCGGCGCGAGCGCGAGGGCGCGGCAGCCGCCCACCGGCTGCGGGAATAGACAGGAGCCGACCGCACATGGGACAGACGCTTCTCCGGAAGGTCTGGGATCTCCACACCGTCCGGCGGCTTCCGACGGGACAGACGCAGCTCTTCATCGGGCTGCATCTGATCCACGAGGTGACGACGCCGCAGGCGTTCGACATGCTGCGCCAGCGGGGCATCGGGGTGGCGTTTCCGGAGCGGACCTACGCGACGGTCGACCACATCGTGCCGACCCTCGATCAGACGCGGCCGTTCGCCGACGAGCTCGCCGAGCGGATGATGGCCGCGCTCGAGCGCAACTGCCGCGAGTTCGGCATCCGCTTCTCGGATCTGACCACCGATCGGCAGGGCATCGTCCACGTGATCGGTCCCGAGCTCGGCCTGACGCAGCCGGGGTTGACGATTGCGTGCGGCGACAGCCACACGTCGACCCACGGCGCGTTCGGGGCGGTGGCGTTCGGCATCGGGACCTCGCAGGTGCGCGACGTGCTGGCGTCGCAGTGCCTGGCCATCGATCCGCTGAAGGTCCGCCGGATCTCGGTTGCGGGCGCGCTCGGGCCGGGGGTCTACGCCAAGGACGTCATTCTCGAGATCATCGCCCGGCTCGGGGTGCGCGGCGGCGTCGGCTTCGCCTACGAGTACGGCGGCGCGGCGGTCGAGCGGATGGCGATGGACGAGCGGATGACGATGTGCAACATGTCGATCGAGGGCGGCGCCCGGATCGGCTACGTCAATCCGGACGAGACCACCTTCGCGTACCTGGACGGGCGTCCGTTCGCACCGGCCGGCGAGGCCTTCGACCGCGCGAAGGACTGGTGGCGCTCGATGGCGTCGGACCCGGACGCGGCCTACGACGACGTCGTCGAGCTCGACGGGGCGGCCATCGAGCCGCGGGTGACCTGGGGCATCAACCCGGGCCAGTCGGTCGGCGTCTCCGAGCGGATACCGGACCCGGCCTCCGCCGCGGACGAGGCGGGCGCCATCGACGAGGCGCTGGAGTTCATGGGCTTCGACGCCGGCGCGCCCATCTCCGGGACCCGCGTCGACGTGGCGTTCGTCGGCTCGTGCACCAACTCGCGGCTGTCGGACCTGCGGGAAGCGGCGCGGGTGGTCGAGGGGCGCCGGGTTGCGTCTCACGTCAAGGCGCTCGTCGTGCCCGGCTCGAAGAACGTCCGCCGCGCGGCGGAGGCCGAGGGGCTGCACGAGGTCTTCCGGGAGGCGGGCTTCGAGTGGCGCGGCGCGGGCTGCTCGATGTGCCTGGCGATGAACCCGGACCGCCTGGACGGACGCGAGGTCTGCGCCTCTTCGTCCAACCGCAACTTCAAGGGGCGGCAGGGGAGTCCGACCGGCCGCACGCTGCTGATGAGCCCGGCGATGGTCGCGGCCGCCGCGGTCAGCGGTGAGGTGACGGACGTGAGGACGTTGCTGTGAGCGAGCTGAAACCGATAGACCGGATCGCCGGGACCGCCATCCCGCTGCGCGGCAACAACATCGACACCGACCGGATCATTCCCGCGCGCTACCTGAAGGCGATCACCTTCGACGGCCTCGGAGAGCACGCTTTCGAGGACGATCGCGCGTCGATGCCGAACCATCCGTTCGCCAACCCGGCGTACGCCGGCGCGTCCATCCTGATCGTCAACGAGAACTTCGGCTCCGGCTCGTCGCGCGAGCACGCCCCCCAGGCCCTCAAGCGCTGGGGCATCGACGCGTGCGTCGGGCAGTCGTTCTCGGAGATCTTCCTGGGCAACGCCACCACCATCGGCCTGCCGTGCGCGACGGCGGCGCCCGGGGACATCGAGGCGCTGATGGCGGCGGTCGAGGGGGATCCGGGGGCCTGGATGAGCCTCAGCGTCGACGCGCGGTCGATCGAGGCCCCCGGCCGGACCGTGCGGATCGGCATGCCCGCCGCCGTTCGCGATTCGTTGCTCACGGGACAGTGGGACGCGACGGGCCTGCTGCTTACCGACTTCGACGACGTCCGCCGCGTGGCGGACAGCCTGCCGTACGTCGACGGATTCTGATTCCCGCGCCTCCTGCCTGCTCACTCCGGAAGCTCCGACAGGACCGTGCCGGGACGGACTGCTACGCAACCGGGGTTGACGGAATCACCGCAGCGGCTTGGCCCCGCTTGCGCCGGCGATTACCGAGACCGTACGGTCTCGCCGGGTCAGCGCGAGCCGTCGGGGTACGGGGGCATGTCGGGTTCGAGTTCCACATGCACGCCGTCGGCCACGCGGTTGATGTAGTTGAAGTAGCCGATGACCTGTATGGCGTGGTGGATCGCGGCGTCGTCGAGGCCCGCGGCGCGCAGCGGCTGCAGGTCGGCCTCGGTCACGGACGCGGGCGTGCGCGTGAGCTTCTCGGCGTAGGCGCAGAGCGCTCGATCGGCCGCGTCGAGCGGCGCGCGGCGCCAGTCGGCGAGGATCGCGTCGGCCAACGTCGTGTCGCCACCCTCTGTTGCGATCTCGGCCCGGAGATCGTCGGCATGCGACAGCATTCAATAGTGGCAGTCGTTGACGCGGCTCACCACGGTGGCGAGCATCTCCCGCTGCCGGCCGGAGAGGTGGCCGGCGTCCGTCTTCATGATGGCGATGTAGAGCCCCATCGAGGCCTCCAGCATCGCCGGGTGCAGGCTCATGGTGCGGATGATGCCGAACACCCGCCCGGCCCGTTCGATGGCGGCGCGGTAGGTTCGCGCCAGCCGGCCGGTCGCTTGCTCGACGCCGACGGTGCGGATCCAGGGCATGTCTGCATGTTACGACGCGGCGACGGTGCGTGCGGCGTCCAGGAAGGCCGCCGCCGCGTGCGATCGCTCGCCGGCGCGCCGGTAGACGAGGCGCACCTGCCGCGGGAGCCGGAGCTGGGCGACCTGGACGGCGGCGAGTTGTCCGCGGGCTATCTCGGCCAGCGCGCAGCGCTTCGGGAGCAGGGCCACGCCGAGCCCCATCTCGACGGCGCGCTTGATCCCGTCGAGGCTGGGCAGCCCGATCTGGATGTTGATGGCCGTGTGCCGCTGCTCGTAGAGCCGCAGCACGCGCTCGCGGGCGGGCGACGCCTCGTTGTGGGCGATTACCGTCTGCCGGCCGAACTCCTCCATCGTGATGCGTGAGCGCGCCGCCAGGGGATGGCGGGGATCGATCAGCATCACGAGCTCGTCCTCGCCGAGCGGAAGCGACTGCAGGCCCCGTTCGCGGGGGGGGAAGGTCAGCACGCCGAAGTCGAGCGAGCGGCTGAGGACCTCGCCGGCCACCTGCCGGGCCGCGACGCGGCGCACCTCGACGTGCGCATGGGGGTGGTCGGCGCGGAAGCGTTCGACGACCGGCAGCAGCACGTGCACGGCGCCCTCGTTCGCGCCGATCAGCACGCGGCCGCGCCGCAGGTCCTGCAGCTCGCGCACGGCGCTCTCGGCCTCCGCGCTCAGCGCCGTGAGGCGTTGTGCGTAGTCGAGCAGAAGCTCGCCCGCCTCGGTCAGCCGGCCTCCCTTGGAGGAGCGATCGAACAGGCGTTCGTTCAGCTCGTCCTCGAGCCGCCGGATGGCCTGGCTGACGGCCGGTTGCGTGCGGTGCAGCCGCTCCGCGGCGCGCGAGAAGCTGCGCTCGGTGGCGACGGCGAGGAAGACCTGCAGCTCGGCGAGATCCATGGCGGGTGCCCGGCGCGACGCGCGCCCGGTTCGCAGGAGCGGGAGAGAGGCTTCTCTCCCGGGCCGGCGACAGGACGGCGATGCCCGGAAGCGGACGGTCCGCGCATAACTATAGCCTGAGGTTATGAAGAGGACGCGTCGATAAGTCCTGACGCGTCCAATCGTCGAGTTCCCTCGGGTGTCGAGACCGGCCGCCCGGAGCGCGGGTCCGGGCGGTCAGTCGACGACGTAGCTGAAGAGCTTGAACTCGCCCTCGCGCTCGAGGATCGAGCCGAACAGCGCGAGTCGCACTTCCTCGCCTTCCTCGTCGAGCAGGTCGAGGACGGTCTCCCGATGCACCCGGTAGGTTCGGTACTCGGTCGTCTCTCCCGCGAACCCGACCCCGGCGAGTTGATACCGGCGTCCGCCGTAGCGGGCGACGAGCCGTCGCAAGGCGTTGTTGCTCTTCTGGCGGAGGTCGCCCCAGGCGTAGTCGAAGGGCACGTTGCGCTCGGGACGGCTGGCCGGCAGGTCGGGCCACACCGCGGCCCGGAACTCGTGCTCGTCGAGCGCCAGCGCGCGCAACCGGTCGATGTCGTCGGCCGCCAGCGCCACCAGCACCGCTTCGCTCAGAGCCTCCGGTGACGACATGGTGTGGTGGAGCGGCGCCGGGGGCGGCTCCTCTTCGATCTGCCCGCGGCAGGCGGCGGACGCCAGGCAGGACAGCGCGAGGACGCAGGGGAGAAGGGGGGAGACCCCGCGCGCCGCGGGGCCTCCGATACGAATCGCGAAGCGGGAACCGGCCAGGAGTCGCCGCAGAACGCAACGGAGCGAGGGCTGCGGCGCGAGCTCCCGGCGCGGGGGGGATGGGCCGAAACGCCGCGCCGGCGCGGCGTTTCCGGGCGCTAGTTGGCCGAGAAGTCGGTCCATCCCGTCCACCAGGTGTCGTGCGTGTCGTCGTCGCTCGCCGGACCGACGGCACCGATGAAGTCGGTCATCTCGAAGAAGGTGTCGAGGGGGGGAAGCGCCGGCGGGACGTAGCCGATAACCGCCGGCGAACGATCGCCCGGCGTCGGGTCGGGGTCGTCCAGGTTGAACGGATCGGCCAACTCGGGGTCGATCACGAAGACGTAGGGGCTGTCCGTCACGATGTCGCGCGTGGTGTACATGGCGGCCATGTCGTCTTCGTCCAGTTGGTACTCGCCCGTGCAGCCGTCGACGGAGCAGTTGTACCAGAGCAGACCGCTGGCGAGCGTCAGATGGCCCTCGAGCGCCTGGGTGAAGGTGGCTTCGTGGTCGATGTCGATCGCATCCTCCTTGAAGCCCATGATGATGAAGTTGCGGATCGTGCCCGCCGTGCCCTCGCGCAGCAGCATGCCGATGTCGCTCTCGTCGCCCTCGTCGGTGTCCGGGTCGCCGATCAGCGTCACGTTGTAGATGGTCGGGTTCGAGCGCGGCGTCAGGTTGTTGTTGTCGCCGTTGTTGTCGGACTCGAAGCCGTTGTCGGCGTCGTCGCCGCTCTGGATGGCGAGCCAGAACTGGCCCTTGCCCGTCCAGCCGTCGGTCCAGTCGAAGCTGTCGTCGGCGATTCCGAAGCAGATGACGTGCTTGGCCTCGACGGTGCCGCCGAAGAACTCCACGCCGTCGTCCTTGTTGTACTTGACCATGATATGGTCGACCTCGGTCCCGCTGCCGACGCCCTGGAAGGCGATGCCGTTCAGCTCGTTGTCGGGGCTGAACTCGGTGCCGGCGAACTCGACGCGGACGTACTCGAGGATGCCGCTGCTGTCGTCCGGATCGTCGCCGCCGTAGGTGCCCGTATCGCCCTCGCCTTCCGCTTCGCCGCCCTCGATGTTGAGCGGCGCGTAGCCGTTGATGATGAGGCCGCCCCAGTCGCCGCGGGCGCGCTCCCCTTCGACCTGGTCGCTGGTCATGACGATCGGCGCGTCGGCCGTGCCGTGCGCGTGAATCTCGGCGCCCTGCGCGATGATCAGCGTGCCGTTGGTCGCCGAATCGCCGTAGATGGTCGTTCCTGCCTCGATCTCCAGGATGGCCGGCTCTTCGATGAACACGGCGCCGATCAACAGGTACTCGTTCTCGGTCTCGAACTCCACGTCCGCCGTGAACGACCCCTTGACGGTGCAGACGTTGTCGTCGCAGTGCACGCCGTCCGCGATCTCCTGGGTCAACACGGTCGGGCCGCTCCAGGCGATGGCCGCGGCCATCAGGGCCGCCGTGAGCACGCGCCCGGCGGACCGCTGAATTCGATGGGTTGGTTCCAGAGTCATCACGCTTGTTCCTCCAGTTGTGAGTGAGTGCGTACGAATCGGTCCGGCTTCGACGTCGGCGTCCCGCCGGTCAGGGGCGATAGGTGATCCCGAAGCTGATCGAGCGGCCCAGGTTGTAGATGCGCTGGGTCGGACCGTCCGTGCCCTGCGTGTACACGTAGTCCTGGTCCGTGAGGTTCGACAGGGCGACCTTCAGGCTCGCCTGGTCCCAGCGCCTGGAGAAGACGAGGTCGAGCGACTGGCGTCCCTTCTCGATGATGTCGGGCAGCCCGAGCGAGCCGACGTCGCTGATGCGGTCGTCGAAGTAGTTCCAGAGCAGGCGGCCGGAGAAGCCCAGGCCGCGTACCTCGAGCAGGGCGTTGAACAGGTTGGCGGAGGTGCCGGCGAGGGGGCGGACCAGCGACGTCTGCACCTGGCGGGAGGCGGGAGACAGCGTCACCTCGGAATCGACGTAGGTGTAGTTGGCGCCGACCAGGACGAACGGGCCGAGGAGGGAACGCACTTCCAGCTCCAGGCCGGCGTTCTGGGCGGTCTCGGCGTTGGTGAACGACGTGCGCAACTGCGCGGTCGGCTCGACGATGCGCTCGATCGGGTCGTCGAACTGCTTGAAGAAGAAGCTGGCCGAGATGACCTCCTCCGCGCCCGGGAACCACTCCCAGCGCGCGTCGAAGTTCTGGATCAGCGACTGCCGCAGGTTGGGGTTGCCGACCACGGCGCGCCCGCCGACCACGTCGGTGAACTCGAACGGCGAGACCTCGCGGAACTCGGGGCGGTTGACGGTCTGGCTGTAGCCGATCCGGACGTTCTGTTCCGTCGTCGCCGCGTAGACGAAGTTGACCGCGGGGAAGAGGTTCGTTTCGTCGAGCGACGCGGTCAGGATGTCGCCGGTCTGCTGGTCGAGCGTCCCCGCGAACGGATCGAGGGTCTCGACCTGCTGCGAGAACTGCTCGACGCGCGCGCCGGTTACCAGGCGGGTCCTGGCGGAGAGCGGCAGATCGACCATGCCGTAGAACGCGCCGACGCGCTGCGCGGCGTCGTAGCGGTCGGTGCCGCGGGTCTCTTCCCGCAGCTCGAAGGCCCGGCCGATGTTGGCCGGGGCGAAGATTTGCTCCACCGGGGCCGACAGGTCGATTCCCGCGGCGTTCCGCGGCGTGAAGCGGAGGCGCCGCGACAGGAAATCGCGGTCCCGGTCCAGGTAGCTGCTGCCGAACTTCACCTGGGAGGCCAGGCCGTCCCACTGCTCGAACAGCGTGCTCCAGTTGCCCGAGGTCTCGATGGTGTTGTCGAGCAGGTCGTTGAACTGCCGCAGGCCGCTCTGCGACTCGTCGGCGAGGACGTATGCCGAGCGGGCCGGGTCGAACTCGTAGAGCGCCTCGCGCAGGTCCGGCTCTTCCCGGTCGGCGCGCGACAGGGCGATCTTCCAGTCGAGGCGGCTGTTCGACAGCGCCGGAAACAAGTGCTCGCCGCCGAAGTGGTGGCTGGTGATCTGCTCCTCGACCCACCAGAGCCGCTGGTTGCGCAGGTTCTCGCCGACGTCGTCGTTGTAGCCCTCGAACATGCGGGTCTCGTTGGTGCCGACGTGGGTCAGGAAGTTCTCGAACGACAACCGCTGGTTCGGACTGAACTGGTACGCGATGTTGCCGACCCCGCCGATGACGCCCGACCGCTCGCTGATCTCGAAGTCGTACGGCCCGTTGAACGGCTCCACCCCGCCTTCGCCAACCTTGTAGTAGGTCTGCTGCTCGGTGTTGTACTGCGCGCTCTGCGCGTGGCGGAACGTCGCGACGATGCCGAGCTTGCCGAAGCGTCCCCCGAACGTCCCGCTGTACGACTGGTCGAGGGGCATGGTCTCCGGCCGGGGATCCCAGGTGTTCTCGAAGGACAGGCCGATCTGCTGCAGCTCCTCCGGGGTGAACCCGACGCCTTCGGGCGAGAAGCGCCCGCGACGGGTCACCTTGTTTTCGGGGAAGCCCGCCGGGAGCGCGCGCGTGCCGTCGTCGAAGCCGGCCCAGTCGCGGCCGCCGCCCGGATAGCCGAGCCCCTGCGCGCCGGTGGTGAGGCTGTTCCAGCCGCCCCCGGCCGAGAGTTCGAACGAGGTCTCGTCGGGCAGCTTCATCGGGATGATCTCGACCAGCCCGCCGGCGAACTGCGAGGGCTTGTCGGGGGTGTAGGTCTTGCTGACCTGCACGCTGTCGATGAGGCCGGTGGGGAAGAGGTCCAGCGGCACCACGCGGCGGTCGGGTTCGGTGGTCGGCAGGGTCGCGCCGGCCAGCGTGGTGTTGCTGTAGCGTTCGCCGAGGCCGCGGACGAAGACCGACTGGCCCTCGACGACCGAGACGCCGGTGACGCGCTGCATGGCGTCGGCGGCGTTCGAGTCGTCGTTGGCCGACATCTCGATGGCGCCGATGTTGTCCTGCACGGACGGGGCGCGCATGCGCATCATCATCTGCGCGGCGGCGGTCGACGAATCGGCTTCCAGGGTCGGGGCGGAGACGACCAGCTCTTCGGCGAAGACGTTCGAGCCGAGGGCCACCTGGACGGACGACAACCGGCCCGCGACCACTTCGACCGTCACGTTCGTCTCGGCGTAGCCGGCCATGACGATCCGGATGTCGTAGCTGCCGGGGGGCAGCTCCAGACGGTAGCGGCCGTCGAGGTCCGTGTAGGCGACCTGACCGGTGCCCACCGCTTCCACCGGGACGCCCGGGAGCGTTATCGCGAGGTTCGTGTCGATGACCTCGCCGGCGACCCAGCCGACCTCCTGGGCCTGCGCCGGCGCCGCGGCGACGAGCGTCGACACCAGGATGGCCCCAATCGTTCTGCGCATGTGATTCCGTTCTCCGACTTGGTGGGTATCGCATCCGGCGGGCGTACGGGAACGCGGGCCGCCGACAAGAACCGCCAAACGATACCGAGGGGGTGTATCCGGTCCATGACCGGTCCGTTAAATCAGCGTAAAACGTACCGCGCGGGGCCCCGGCGGGAGGTGGAGGCGGCGCGGACGGGAATCCGGGATTCCGGTCGCCCGGGCGTTCGCGGCCCCCGGCTCCCCGCCAGCACGGCGGAGTATAGGAAAATATGATTAAAGCGTAACAATTATAACTTTGACTTGCGGCATGCAAGCCGCGGTACAGTAGAAGCATCACATCCATTCAGGCGGGAGCACCATGTCCAAGGACCGATTGATCATCTTCGACACGACCCTGCGCGACGGCGAGCAGTCGCCCGGGTTCTCCATGAACACGGACGAGAAGATCCGGCTGGCGCGCCAGCTCGAGGCGCTGGGCGCCGACATCATCGAGGCGGGCTTTCCGATTGCATCGGACGACGACGCGCACGCGGTGGAGCTGATCGCGCAGCAGATCCGGCGTCCGGTGATCGCCGCCCTCGCACGCTGCAATCCGGCCGACATCGAGCGGGCCGGGGAGTCGTTGCGGCCGGCGGAGCGGTCGCGCATCCACACCTTCATCGCCACCTCCGATCTGCACCTGGAGCGCAAGCTGCGGATCGGCCGGGACGATTGCCTGCAGGCGGTGACGGACGGCGTGACGCAGGCGCGGGGCTACACCGACGACGTCGAGTTCTCGGCCGAGGACGCAACCCGCAGCGACACCGACTTCCTGTGCCGGGTCGTCGAGACGGCCATCGCGGCCGGCGCGACCACCATCAACCTGCCCGATACCGTCGGGTACTGCACGCCGGAGGAAATAGAGGAGTTCTTCAAGGACGTGCGCAACCGGGTGCGCGGCGCCGACCACGTCGTGTTCAGCGCGCACTGCCACGACGACCTCGGGCTGGCGGTGGCCAACTCGCTGGCCGCGATGCGGGCCGGGGTGCGCCAGGTGGAGTGCACCATCAACGGCATCGGGGAGCGCGCGGGAAACGCATCGCTCGAGGAGATAGTGATGGCGACGCGGGTCAAGCCCGACCGTCTGCCCTACACGACCGGCATCGACACGACGCAGCTCGTCCGGACCAGCCGGCTGCTGTCGGAGCTGACGCAGGAGCCGGTGCAGGCCAACAAGGCCATCGTCGGCCGCAACGCGTTCGCGCACGAGGCGGGAATCCACCAGGACGGCGTGATCAAGGACCGCCGCACCTACGAGATCATGACGCCGGCGGACGTGGGCGTCGAATCGACGCTCGTTCTCGGCAAGCACTCGGGGCGGCATGCCGTGAAGAAGCGCTGCGAGGACCTCGGTCACGCGCTGAGCCGGTTCGAGCTCGACCGGGTCTACCGCGAGGTCATCGCGCTGGCCGACCGCCGGAAGTCGGTCAGCGACGACGACGTCGCGGCGATCGTCGCGCGCCTGCAGGCCGCGGCGCCGGCCGCCGTCGGACAGGGCGTCGCCTGAGTCCGGGTATCCCCTGCATGCAAGCCACCATCGCACTGCTGCCCGGAGACGGGATCGGTCCGGAAGTCGTCGCTGCCGCGGCGGACGTGCTGCACACGGTCGCCGCGGCTCGCGGGCACTCGTTCTCCCTGAGCCGCTCGCCGTTCGGTGCGGCGGCGCTGCGCGCCGGCGAAGCGCCGCTGCCCGCGGCCACGCTCGAGACCTGCCTGGCGGCCGACGCCGTGCTGCTCGGCGCGGTCGGCGATCCGGCGTTCAGCGAGGGACCGCGCGAGCGCCGGCCGGAGACCGGTCTGCTGGAGTTGCGCAAGGCGCTGGGCGTCTACGCCAACCTGCGCCCGGCGCGCGTCTGGCCGGGACTCGAGGACGGGGGCTCGTTGCGGCCCGACATCCTGCGGGGCGTCGACATGCTGATCGTCCGCGAGCTGATCGGCGGCATCTACTTCGGCGAGCCGCGCGGCCGTACGGACGACCGGCGCGAGGCGTTCGACACGATGCGCTACGCGGCGCACGAAATAGAGCGCATCGCGGTCGTGGCGTTCGAGAGCGCCCGCGGCCGGCGGAAGCTGGTGACCTCGGTCGACAAGGCGAACGTCCTCGAATCGTCCAGACTGTGGCGCGAGGTGGTGACGGAGGTAGGGGTGCGCTATCCGGACGTGAAGCTGGAGCACCAGCTCGTCGACTCGTGCGCAATGCGGCTCGTTTCCGATCCCGGTTCGTTCGACGTCATGCTGGCGGGCAACCTCTTCGGCGACATCCTCTCCGACGAGGCGGGCGCCGTGGTCGGCTCTCTGGGGCTGCTGCCGTCGGCCAGCGTGGGAGGCACGGGAGGCCTGTTCGAGCCGGTCCACGGCTCGGCGCCGGATATTGCCGGCAAGAATCTCGCGAACCCCATCGGGACCATCGCGTCGGCCGCCATGCTGCTGCGCCACGCCCTCGGCCTGACCGACGAGGCGGACGCCATCGAGGCGGCAATCGGTTCCGTGCTCGACGCGGGCTGCCGGACGGCGGATCTGGCGCGGGAGGGAGAGGCTTCTCTGAGCTGCACGGAAATGACGCGGCGCGTCGTCGAGCGGCTGTGATCGGCCCAGGTCCGCTGCCGACGGGTCCGTTGCGCGCAAAACGGGTACCCGGCCGCGCGTAAACGGGCACCCGGCGCCTGGAGTCTGATCGGATGTGGGGTTTCCGGAGGAGCACGTTTTGACCCATCTCACCGGATTCGACAGACGGCGGGCGGTGTTGCGGGGCCTCTGTCACGGGCTTCTGGGACTGGGCGCGTGGCTCGTCGCCGCGGTCCCGGCCGTGTCGCTCGCGCAGCCGATGAACCGTTCTGCCCCGGCCACTGGCAACTCCATACAGCACGCCGTGGCTGTTGCTCCTTTCGTCAACATTACCGGAGCGACTTCCGACGACTGGGTCGGTGCAGGCATCGCCGAGACGGTGGCGGCCGATTTCGAGACGCTCGAGGACGTATCCGTCGTCGGACGTGAAGCGCTCCACGACGAGATCTTCACGAGCGGTCTCGATTCGGGGCAGGGGGGCGTCGCGGAGGCGGAGCGGACGGTGCGCGAGGCGAGCCGCCGGCTCGGCGCCGCGTGGCTCGTCACCGGCGGCTACCAGCGGATCGGCGATCGGATGCGCATAACCGCGCGACTGGTCGACACCGCGACCGGCGCCGTCGCGACAGGTGTCAAGGTCGACGGTCTCGTCGACGATCTCTTCGGGCTCCAGGATCAGGTTGTCCAAGAGCTCAGTGTGGCATTCGACGCGGCGGCGGAGCGTCTCGACGCCGGATCGCCCGGCTTCCTGGCCGGTAACGGTAACGGCAATGGCAACGGCAGCGGCGTATTCGGCGGCGTACCGTTGCCCGAGTCCGCAGCGCAGGCGACCGGGGCAGTTCCCGGTGTGCGCGGCCGGGGTTCCGGCAGTCTCGCGGGCCTGCCGCCCGCGGGGTCACGCGGACCCGAGGCGGGCTTCGCGCCGTCCGGCCGTCCGGCTGGATCGGCGCCGCTACGGCCCGCCGACGTGACCGGCGGCGTGGTCCTGGGAGGACCGTCCGCGACGGGAGGCGCCGCTGGCCCGGCCGCCGGGTTCGCGGCAGCGGCCGGCATCCTGACCGGCCGTCCCACGCTCCGTCCCACGCGGACCGAGGTGCGCCCCGACATCGACGGCCGCCTCGACGACCTGGTCTGGCGCAACGCGCTGCGCATCACCGAGTTCGTCCAGGAGTCGCCGCTCGAGGGCGCGCCGGCGAGCGAGGACACCGAGGTCTGGATCAGCTACGACAGCCAGAACCTGTACGTGGCGGTGCACGCGCACTACGAGGACCCCGGCATCATGCGGGCGACCCGGGTCGACCGCGATCAGTCGTGGCGTGACGACAACATCACCGTCTACTTCGATCCGTTCCTCGACCAGCAGCGGGCCTATGCCTTCTCGGTGAACGGCTACAACGTGCAGGGTGACGAGATCATCAACGCGCGCGGCCGCAGCGGTCGCGGCGGAGGCGGGCGTGGTGGTGGTGGCGGCGGCGGAGGCGGATTCAGGCGCAGCGGCATCCCGTTCGGCGACCGGTCGTGGGACGCGCTGTTCGACAGCGGCGCGCAGATTGTCGACGACGGCTTCACGGCCGAGATGGCGATTCCGTTCAAGAGCCTGCGCTACCCGCAGCGGGGCCGTGAGGTCCCGCACCGCTGGGCGTTCCAGATCGTCCGCGAGATCCGGCAGAAGGACGAGAACGCCGTCTGGGCGCCGATCTCGCGCGGCGTTTCCGGCTTCCTGCCCCAGATGGGGCTGCTCGAGGGCATGACGAACCTCTCGATGAGCCGCAATCTGGAGATCATGCCGGTGGCCACCGGCATCCAGCTCGGCTCGCTCGACACGTCGAACGGGGCTTTCGTGACCGACAAGGCGCAGCCGGAAGCGGGCGTCAACGTCAAGTACGGCATCACGTCGAACCTGACCGCCGACTTCACGCTCAACCCCGACTTCTCCCAGATCGAGTCCGACCGCCCGCAGATCGAGATCAACCAGCGCTTCGCCCTCTTCTATCCGGAGTTGCGGCCGTTCTTCCTGGAGGGGGCCGAGATCTTCAACGTATTCGGGCCGATCAACTTCGTCCACACCCGGACCATCCGCGACCCGGACTGGGGCGCGAAGATCACCGGCAAGGTGGGCCGCACGTCGGTCGGCTTCCTGGCGGCGAACGATGCCGCGGCCGGCTCCGTGGCCGGGCTGGCCGGACCGCTTGGCGATTCCGCCGCGAACGTCGTCATCGGGCGGGCGCGCTACGACCTCTACGCCGAGTCGCACATCGGCGCGATGGTGACCAACCGCGACTTCCTCGGCGGCTACTCCCGCATGGCGCTGGCCGACGGCGCGTTCCGGCTCGG
Organism: Vicinamibacterales bacterium; assembly: GCA_965204175.1. GTDB lineage: Bacteria > Acidobacteriota > Vicinamibacteria > Vicinamibacterales > UBA8438 > WTFV01. Next base: position 4,966,444 of record OZ241978.1, on the reverse strand, counting down.
CCAGACGCAGTCGATCGGGTTCGCGGCGGTCCAGACGGACAACCGCGACCTCGACGGGGTCGACTCCCGCGGCACGCTGTTCGACGTCAACTACCGGCTGCAGGGCCGCCACTGGAACATCTTCAACGGCACCTACCTGCTGTCGCCCGACTTCCGGACCGACGTGGGGTTTGTGCAGCGGACCGACCAGCAGCGCAACGTCACGACCCTCGGGTACCGTTTCTGGCCCGAGAGCTGGATCATCAACTGGGGGCCCAGCGTCACGTACGGCCGCAACTGGAACTTCGACAACGTGCTCGAGGACGAGCAGGTCGAGGCCCGCCTGAGCACGACGTTCGCCAACAACATCAGCGGCAGCATCAGCGTCACCCGCGACATGGAGCGCTACCTCGGCGTGAACTTCCAGAAGTCCGGGTACCGCGCCTTCGGCCGCATCAGCAGCAGCCGCAAGTACTCCGTCGGCGGGTTCTACCGCTACGGCGACGAGGTCCGGTACCAGGAGAACCCGTTCCTCGGGCGCGGCGGCAGCGGCGGGATGTTCATCACCCTGCGGCCGGTCTCGCGTTTCCAGTCGCAGATCAACCTGAACACCAGCCGTCTGATCGACCCGCGCGTCGACCCGGCCGTCGGGGATCCGCTGGTCTTCGACGTCACGATCGTGCGCGCCCTGAGCACCTACCAGTTCACCGACCGGCTGGCGTACCGGAACATCATCGAGTTCAACACGCTGCAGCGCACCGCTGGTCTGAACATGCTGGTGAGCTACCGGGTGAACGCGGGGACGGTCTTCTACATCGGCTACGACGACCGCTACCGGCAGGCCGATCGCATCCTGGGCGAGGACTTCGACGGCGACGGCATCGCCGATTACCTGTTCCCGTCGGTCGATACGCTGCAGCGCACGAACCGGGCGTTCTTCACGAAGTTCCAGTACCTGTTCCGGTACTGAGCGTCGCGGGCGGGCCCGGCGAGCGGAGGCGGTCCGTCGGCGTTCTCTGAGGATAGGCGCGAGCCGCCGCATCCGCTATGATGGTGGGCTAAATGTCGTCCGGCACGCGGCCCGCGAACGAGGTGGTAGGTGTGCGCCATCTGATTGTCCTCATCGTCGTTCTTACGGTTGTCGGTCTCTTTCCCCAGCGGGGCGCGGCCCAGGAAGGGGCACCCGACGTTGCCGGAGCACGGTGGGCGCCGGTGGAGCTGGGCGCCGTGGCCGTCGTCCCGTTCACGAACATCTCCGCCGAGCCGGCCGACGACTGGGTCGGTGCGGGCATCGCCGAGACGCTGACCGCGGACCTCGAGCGGCTCGACGCGGTTTCGGTGGTTCGCGGCCAGGGACTGGTCGCCGAGGCGCGCGAGCTCGGCGCCGGGATGGCGTCGTCGTCGGCGGGTGACGGCGAGCGGTGGATGCGGGAGGTCAGCCGCCGGCGCGGGGCCGCCTGGCTGGTCACCGGGGCGTACCAGCGTCTCGGCGATCGGGTGCGGATTACCGCCGCGCTGATCGACACCGCGACCGGTACGGTCGCCGCCGGCGCCAGGGCGGATGGCGCCGTCGAGGAGATCTTCACGCTCCAGGACCGCATCGGGGCCGAGGTCGCGGATGCGCTCGTCTCGCTGGCGAACGGCGATCGGACCGCGGTGCGGGCGGCCCGCGCGCGCGAGTACGGCGCCGGCCACAGCTACAGCGCCGGCAACGGGAACGACGACGGCAACGGCAACGGCTACCTCGGCGGCAACGGCAATGGCGGCAACGGGAGCGGTATTCTCCCGCCGCGCCGGGTGCCGGCGGCCGCCGCAGTGCCGCCGTCGCTGCCCCCCCCCGCGCCCCTGGAGACGGACGTCAACGGCGAGATCGCCCTGGGCGGCGCACCCATGACGGCCGGCTTCGGCGTGGCCGAGGGGGTGGGCATCCTGACCGGGCGCCCGACCATGCGCCCGCCGCGGGCCCGCCAGCCGCCGCGCGTCGACGGGCGGCTCGACGACGCGGTCTGGCGCAACGCGCTCCACATCACGGACTTCGTGCAGCAGAACCCGCTGGAGGGGGCGCCGGCGACCGAGGCCACCGACGTGTGGATCGCCTACGACAGCCAGAACTTCTACCTGGCGGTGCACGCGCACTACTCGGACCCGAGCCTGATGCGCGCCAACCGCATCGACCGCGACCAGGCGTTCGAGGACGACAACATCGCCATCTACTTCGACACGTTCCTCGACCAGAACCGCGCCTATCGCTTCAGCGTCAACGGCTACGGGGTGCAGGGCGACGCCATCGTCAACGCGCGGGGGTACAGCCGCAGCGCCCGCGGCCGGCGGACCGGCAGCTACTCCATGTCCCGCAACGAGATCCCCACCGGCGACTCGTCGTGGGACGCGCTGTTCGACAGCGGCGGGCAGATCGTCGAGGACGGCTTCACGGCCGAGATGGCGATCCCGTTCAAGAGCCTGCGCTACCCGGAGCGGGACCGGGACATCCCGCACCGCTGGGGCTTCCAGATCGTGCGCGAGGTGCGCGGCAAGGACGAGAACCAGGTCTGGGCGCCGGTGACGCGCAACATCTCCGGCTTCCTCACGCAGGTGGGACTGCTCGAAGGGATGACCAACCTCTCGATGAGCCGCAACCTGGAGATCCTGCCGACGTTCACCGGCATCCAGCGCGGATCGCTCGACAGCCGCGGCAACTTCGTGAACAAGGACCCGTCGCCCGAGGGCGGGCTGAACGTCAAGTACGGCATCACGTCGAACCTGACCGCGGACGTGACGGTCAATCCCGACTTCTCGCAGATCGAGTCGGACCTGCCGCAGATCGAGGTCAATCAGCGCTTCGCGCTCCGCTATCCGGAGCTGCGCCCGTTCTTCCTCGAGGGCGCCGAGATCTTCCAGATACTCGGTCCGCTCACCTTCGTCCACACCCGGACCATCGTCGACCCGGAGTTCGGCGCGAAGCTGACCGGCAAGCTGGGCAACACGACCCTCGGCATGATCGTGGCCGACGACGAGGCGCCGGGCCGGGTCGAGCCCGGCAACCTGGCCTACGGCCGCAAGGCGAACAACTTCGTCGGACGGGCGCGCTACGACCTGTACGCCGAGTCCTACCTCGGGGCCATCTTCACGCACCGCGGCTTCATGGACAGCCACAGCACGCTGGGGGCCGTGGACGGCAACTTCCGCGTCGGACAGACGCAGGGCGTCGGGTTCAAGCTGGCCCAGACCGACCACCGCGACCTGGACGGCGTCAGCCGGCAGGGCCAGATGGTCGACCTCAGCTACCGGCTGAACAGCCGGCACTGGAACAGCTTCGTGGCGCTGTACACGCTGTCGCCCGACTTCCGGCACGACATCGGCTTCGTGCGGCGGGTCGACACCAAGCGCCTCTACAGCCGCCTCGGCTACAACTTCTGGCCGGAGAGCTGGATCCTCAACTGGGGGCCGAGCATCCAGTACGGCCGCAACCACAACTTCGCCAACGATCTGGACGACGAGGACGTCCGCCTGGGGTTCACCGCCCGGTTCGCCCGGAACATCAGCTTCAATACCGACGTGCGCGAGGAGATGGAGCGCTACCGCGGCATCCGGTTCCACAAGCGCGCGGTGTCGGTGGGCGGGCAGGTCAACACGAGCCGGAAGCTGATCTTCGGCGGCTACTACCGCCAGGGCGACGAGGTGAAGTACCAGGAGAATCCGTACCTCGGCAAGGGGGGCAGCGGCAGCTTCTTCGCGGCGGTGCGGCCGGTCTCGCGTTTCCAGTCGGAGCTGAATCTCAGCGTGAGCGACTTCATCGACCTGCGCAACGGCGCCGACACGATCTTCGACGTGAAGATCCTCCGCACCCTGAGCACGTACCAGTTCACCGACCGCTTCATGCTGCGCAACATCGCGGAGTACAACACGTTCGATCGGAAGTTCGGCCTGAACTGGCTGCTGACGTATCGCGTCAACGCGGGGACCGCCTTCTATCTCGGCTACGACGACCACTACCAGCAGGCCGATCGGCTGTATGGCGACATCGACGGCGACGGGTTCGAGGACCAGCTCTTCCCGACCCTGACGATGATGCAGCCGACCAACCGCGCCATCTTCACGAAGGTCCAGTATCTGTTCCGGTACTGATTCACGAAACGTCGCACCAGCGCGCCGGCCGTTGCGGCGCACCGAGGTTACGCCATGAAGACCCGCCCTTGCTCGATCCTCTTCGCTCTCGCCCTGGCGGCTGCGGCGGTGGCGCCGCTTGCGGCTCAGGACGGTGGCCCGCAGCTCGACAGGCTGACCCTGCCGGACGGGTTCTCCATCGAGGTCTACGCGTCCGACGTCCCGAACGCGCGGCAACTGTCGTTGAGCCCGAACGGGACGGTATTCGTCAGCACGCGCCGGCTCGGCAACGTCTACGCGGTGCGCGACGACGACGGCGATCAGAGGGCCGATCGCGTGCTGACGCTGGACAGCGGCCTCAACATGCCGAACGGCGTCGCGTTCCGCGACGGCGACCTCTACGTCGCCGAGGTCAACCGCGTCCTGCGCTACGACGACATCGAGGCGCATCTGGAGTCGCCGCCCGAGCCGGTGGTGGTCAACGACGAGTTCCCGTCCGACCGGGCGCACGGCTGGAAGTTCATCGCCTTCGGTCCCGACGGCCGCCTCTACGTGCCGGTCGGCGCGCCGTGCAACGTCTGCGATCACGAGGCGACCACGCCGATCTACTCCACCATCAACAGCATGAACGCGGACGGGAGCGATCTGCGGATCTACGCGCGGGGCATCCGCAACACGGTCGGCTTCGCCTGGCATCCCGATACCGACGAGCTCTGGTTCACGAACAACGGCCGCGACCGGCTCGGCGACGAGCAGCCGGCCGACACGCTGCACCACGCGCCGGAGCCCGGACTGCACTTCGGCTTCCCGTTCTGCCACCAGGGCGACATTCAGGATCCCGAGTTCGACACCCGGCCGTGCAGCGAGTTCCGTCCCCCGGCGCAGAAGCTGGGCCCGCACGTCGCCTCGCTCGGCATGCGGTTCTACACCGGCGACATGTTCCCCGCGGAGTACCGCAACCAGATCTTCATCGCCGAGCACGGCTCGTGGAACCGGACCCCGGAGGCTGGCCACACCGGCTACCGCCTGACCGTGGCGAAGCTCGACGGCGACCAGGTGACCGACTACGAGGTGTTCTCCGAGGGCTGGCTGGAGGAGGACAATACCTGGTGGGGGCGTCCGGTCGACGTGCAGGTGATGCCGGACGGCGCGCTGCTGGTCAGCGACGACACGGCGGGGGCGATCTACCGGATCACGTACTCGGAGTAGCGAACACCGGAGTACGGGAGAACGTGTCCCTACCGATTGCGGAGGGGCATGGCGATCGTACCCATCCCGACTTCCCGGTCACTCACGACCGGCGCTGGCAGGATCAGGCTGGGGCTGACAGGCCGAGGAATTCCCGAGCATGGCACAACCCGGCGTTGCATCGGCGCCCGGAGCATCCGGTGATCCGGTGCGCCCGCCGGCTGCCGCCGGAGTGCCGGCGCTCGAGAACGGCGATCGACTGACGCGGTACGAGTTCGAGCGCCGCTACGCCGCGCGGCCGGACCTGAAGAAGGCGCAACTGATCGAGGGAATCGTCTACATGCCGTCGCCCGTGAGTGTGGCGCACGCGGAGCCGCACGCGATGATTCAGACCGTGCTGCTCGTGTATGCGGCGTCAACCTCGGGCGTGCGTGGCTACGACAACGCCACCGTCCGTCTCGATCTCGACAACGAGCCGCAGCCCGACGTGCTGTTGCGCATCGAGGCCGAAGCGCTCGGTCGGTCGCGAGTGAGCGGCGACAAGTACCTGGAGGGCGCGCCGGAGCTTGTCGTCGAGGTCGCGGCCGGCAGCGCGTCGATAGATCTACACGACAAGCTGCGCGCCTACCGGCGCAACGGCGTGCAGGAGTACATCGTGTGGCGGACGCAGGAGGGCCGCGTCGACTGGTTCGAGCTGGTGGAGGGAGAATACCGCCCCTTGCCGTCCGACGACTACGGGGTCGTGCGCAGCCGGGTCTTCCCCGGGCTGCGTCTGGCCGTCGGGGCATTGCTGAAAGGGGACCTCGCCGGCGCCCTGGCGGAGGTGCAGAAAGGCACCGCCACTCCGGAACATCAGGCATTCGTCGCGCGGCTCGCGGGCAAGCAGGGCAAGGAATGACTGTTGGCGCCGGCTCGGCATCGTCCGCGCGGGTTTCTGCCGCCCGGATGCCCAAGTGCCGTTCCGACCACGCATCTGTCGCCGCCGGGCTTACGAAGCGAGCCGCGAAGTCGCGCCGTGCCTTCTTGACCGTCACCCTTGCGCTGGGGTCGCTGGCGGCGCCCGCGGCGCTGGCGGCGCCGGCCGAGCAGGCGGCGAGCGCGCCGGCGGCGCCCGCGGGCGGGCAGCCGGAGGCCACCCCTGCGGGCGTGGTCCAGCTCACCCCGGAGCTGATCCGCGAGCGGACCGAGCGCGAGTGGGAGGTCAAGGCCGAGAAGATGCGGCGGCACCTGTTGCCGCTGATGCGGGCGCACGAGATCGATCTCTGGATCATCCTGAGCCGCGAGAACGCCCCCGACCCGGCCCTGGAATTGTTCGGCGGCTACGGGATCACCGGCTGGTACGGCCACCGCAACGCGTATCTGTTCCACGACGCCGGCGAGGACGGCCTGCAGACGACGGTTCTCGGCACGCACCTGAGCGGTCACCTGGCGCGGTTCTACGACACGCGCACGCTCTACGGCGAGGAAGGGCTCGCGCCGCACTTGCGCGGCTACATCGAGGCCCGCGACCCGCGCCGGATCGCCGTCAACCAGTCGCGGACCATCAGCATGGCGGACGGACTGACGGCGGAGCTGAAGGAGTACCTGCTCGACGCCGTCGGGCCGCGCTACCTTGATCGGATCGTCTCGTCCGAGCCGCTGCTCGTCGAGTACGTCTCGACGCGCACGCCGGCCGAGCACGCCATTCAGCGCGCGGCCAGCGCGGCGACCTTCGCCATCCTGCGGCGTGCGCTCTCGAACGAGGTGATCACGCCGGGCCGGACCACCCTGCTCGACGTCCACTACTGGATCACCGCCGAGTGGAAGCGGCAGGGCTTCGAGTTCAACTTCCCGGCGTCGGTCGACCTGCAGCGCGCCGGCGCCGACCCGCTCGACGACAGCGACGACGCGGTCATCCAGCCCGGCGATCTGCTGCACGTCGACTTCGGCGTGCGTCAGTCCGGCATCGTGGCCGACCAGCAGAAGATGGCCTACGTGCTGCGGCGGGGCGAGGAAGAGCCGCCAGCCGGCCTGCGCGCCGCCTTCGAGGGCTCGAACCGGATGGCGGAGATCCTCCTGGAGGAGTTCGTGCCCGGCCGCACCGGCATCGCAATCAAGACGAGGGCCGAGGCGCGCGCCGCCGACGAGGGGATCGACGCGCTCGTCTACTCGCACGCCCAGGGCAACTGGGTGCACGACGCGGGCGTCTGGATGGTCTACGACTGGCCGGATCGCTACGGCGACCACCCCCGGTTTCCGCTGCGCGCCGGGGAGTGGATCTCGCTGGAGTTCTCCGTCACCGCGCCGGCCCCGGAGTGGGACGGGCAGGCGGTGACGATCATGCGCGAGGAGGACACCCTCGTGCACGGGGACGGCCGCGTGGAGTACCTGTCAGGGCCGCAGGCTGAGCTGTGGCTCATCCGCTGAACCGATGCGTTCGGAGGTCCCCGCCCCGTCCTGGGGACTCCGGCAGTAGCGTTCACTCGCGTCGCCGGGAGCCGCGGTGCGGGGAACGCTACGCGCGGTCGTCGAGGGCGTCCGTTGCGTCGAGCGGCACGGCGCGCGCGTCGTAGCCCAGCGGGCGTTCGGGGCACGGTAGAAGGGTGGAAGATCGACAGCGAAACCGACCGAGCCGGGCGGCGGATCTTTGTCGAAGAATTCATGCGATCCACCCGACGCGCATCTTTTCGTTGCGAGATCCCGACGTCGTGGCTATTGTCTCGGGATGCGCTGGCCTCGGGCATTGTCGGCGTTCGTGCTGGGGGCCATCCTGGTCGGCGGAGCACGGGCCACCGCACAGAGTGCGGACGTCCCCGACGTGGAAGCAGTTCTGCGGCGCATCCAGGCGTCGGTCGAGCGGTTCTATTCGCGGGCCCAGCACGTCGTGGCCGACGTTCGCGTCCGCGTGCGGCCGCTGGGGCGGTCCTTTCGCTCCACGGGTCGCGCCCGAAGCCTCCTGTACGAGATGCGGGTCGAGTGGGCGGAGGCAACCGACGCGACGGCTCCCGAGCCCGTGGTGAGGCGGCGACTCCTGGAAGCCAACGGCCGGCCGGCCGCGCCGGAAGACGAGCCCGCGTGTGCCGATCCGGAGCCGTTCTCCGACGAGCCCCTGGCAATCTTCCTTCCTGCGAAGCGAAAGGACTACGTCTTCACCTGGTCCGGGCGCGATCGCGAGGCGGACCGGGAAGCCGACGTCATCGAGTACCGGCTGCGGCACGACGAAGCGCCGACCATAGAGTGGGATGGGCTCTGCGTCAGCATCGATCTGCCGGGGCACACGCGGGGCAGGGTGTGGGCCGATGCCGAGAACGGCGACGTGCTGCGCGTGGACGAGCGCTTGAGCGGCATGTTCGAGTTCCCGGTGCCGCGCGAGCAACGCCGCCGCGGCATGCGGCGGACGATGGCCATCGAGAGCGCCAACAGCACGGTCCGCTATCGCCGGGTGGCGTTCTCCGATCCGGACGAAACGCTCCTGCTGCCGTCGTCGATGGAGTCGATGACCGTCTGGCGCAACGCGGGCGTCGCACGGCAGTTCATCACGCACGAGATCTCGAACTACCGGCGGTTCGTCACCGGCGCGCGGGTGGTCGGGATTCCGCGGCGTCCCTGACCGCGAGACGGATCGCTCTGCGCCGACGCGATCACAGCCGCGTGGGCAACGCCGCCTCCGACCGGCGGCCCGTCGGAGGCGGCGCCGAGACCCGCAGAGGCCACCGACGCGCGTCGGTGGCCTCGCTATAACAGGCTCTACGAACAGCTGGACCCGGTTCGCTCCCCGCGAACCCACCCGGCCAGCATCTGCCACTCCGGGTCGTCACGACTCTGCCAGCGTCGCGGACCGTTGTGCGTGTAAGCGCCGCCGCCGTCGGGATGAAGGGGCTTCAGCAGAAACCGGCTCTGCTCAGGGTTGCCCGGCGTGATCACGCGGGTGATCAGCCGATAGGCTCGCTGGGCCTCTTCGTCGCTCCACTCGTCGCCACGTCCGGGAGCCGGCGCGAAGCCGATGAGACCCCCGGAATGGCATCTACTGCAGCGGATCTGCCCTTCGCGCGGATTCGCGAAGACGGGCTGAACGCACGCGCGGAAGAACTCGAAGTCGATCTCGGGCTCCGGCGGAGGGACGAAGGCGTCGTCCGGCATGCTTCGAATCCAATCGAGCAGCGCGACGTACTCCGGGTCGTCAGCGGAGGTCCAGTAGGTCCCCCCAGTGTGAGTCAGTCCGCCCGCATCGGGTGACAGGGGCTTCAAGAGCAGCCGGCTGCTCTCGGGGTCGGCCGTGTTGATGAGCTGGCTCACCACCGCGAAGTTGCGCATCGACTGCTCGCTGCTCCAGCCGGCATTGGAGCTCGGAGTCTCGAGACTGAAGCGCACGCTCGTCTGCCACGTGTGACACATCACGCACGACGCATAGCCTTGAGTCGTGCCCCCGCGGTCTTCCATGAAGACGCTCTCGACGGTGCCGCGATACGTCTCCAACTCGCCGGTGCTCAGGGTCTGGGCGGCGACCGGCGCGACAATGCCCGGCGGCAGCGCCACGGCCGCCACCGCAGCCAGACAGCAGATCAGCCCCAGATCGACTCTCGTCATCATGATGCCTACTCCTCCTCCGACCGCATGTTGGTGCCCTTGGGATTCACGCGGTCGGGGGGCAGGATGACGGTGCTGATGCGGGCCGGCCGCGAGCCGGTCGTGATGCTGGCGACGACCTCGAGCTTCTCCAGATCGATCGCCAGCGTCTGGTCGGTCCCGGACACCGCGACATACATGTATTTGCTGTCGGGTGTCGACGTCATCCAGTTGGCACTCGGGCCCACCTCGACGCCGCCGATGAACTCGAGGTCGGGCAGACTCCAGCCGTAGATGCGGCTGTCGAGCCGGCTCGAGGCCCACACGGCGGAACGATCCGCCAGCACCTCGAGACCGTGCATGTCACCGGTCTGTATCCCGTCGGCGTTCTTTTCCCACAAGGGCAGCTCGGGCGGCCACAGCATGTCGACGACCTCGCGGCTCTCCCAGTCGACGACCCACACGGCGTTGATCCCGGTCGCCTGCGCGAAGATCCGTTTGGTCGACCCGTCGTCGTTTGCCTCGAAGGCCATCGGTCGCACCGTGTGGTGCGTCCGGCCGTATTGCTCGTATCCACTCAGCCCGAGCGACCAGGCCACCGTGTCGGTCTCGGGGTCGATCACCTGGATCGTCGGATCATCCGGCCCGGCCCGGCCGCTGAGACCGAGCACGACCCACCGTTCGTCAGGGGTCACGAAGACGTTGTGCACCGGATAGTGCACCTCGATGCTCTTGACGGTCTCGTGCGTATCGATGTCGATGACATCGACGAGCGCCGGCGCCGCCCGGTTCGGATCGACCTCGACCCCGGGGCCGAGCGGATTCGTCGACCGCTGCCTGATCCCCGCATAGATCTTCCGGTACTTCTTGTTGACCGCGACCTTGTTCGGTCGCTGCGACAGCTTGATCTGCTCGACCAGCTCGAGCGTCTTCGTGTCGAACACGTCGACCGTATGGTCCTGCTCGTTCGCGCAGTAGTAGTAGAGCGCGTCGGGATGCATCGTCAGGTTGTGCGGATTCGGACAACCTCTGATCAGCCCTACGACCTCGTTCAACTCGGGGTCGATGACGTGCTGGATGGTGCCCGCGTTGTTGCTCTGCAGGATCCGCACGACCACCCCGTCGTAGGAATCGAGCTGGGGCACCGCCTGTGCCGCCGCGGACGAGGCGAGAAGCAGACTGGCGACGACGACCCAGAGTGCGCGGCCGAAGAGTGAACCTGTCATCTGAACCTCCGTGTCATGGTCCATGGCGCACCGGACTGCTGCGGCGCACGCCGACCCGGTCCTGCCGGGGCAGCCCATGATAGCGGAAACGGTCGTCCGGCGCCTTGCCCGCACTCAGGGTGCGGCTCTTTTTCGTCGGCGGTCCAGCGAGGTCCAGGAGGGGCTGCGAGCGCATGGCAAGGGCTACTCGAGGGGTTGGAGGACCTGTTCCCGGTCGTCGAGCCGCGGGAACGGCCGCGGACGTCGATGCCGCAACGGCCGAGCACGACCTTGTTGCGTCCGTAGATGCGCTGGTGGCCGTCCCCGACGACGAACAGATCGTTCGCGCCGGCAGGCACGATGTGGCGGATCAGCCGGTATGCCTGGGCGCCCATGTCCTGCGCCTCGTCCACGATCACCGCGGCGTAGTCCAGTGTGCCCCGATCGTTCTGCAGCAGGACGGCGGCATCGCGGTACGCGTCGTCCACCTCCTTCACGCCGCGTTCGGCGAGCTGCGTGCGGTACTCCTCGAACACCCGCCAAGCCTGGGCGCGGGCACGTCGGTTCAGCCGGGAGCCCCGCCCGACCCGCGAGACGTGCAGATACTCGTCCCTGGTCGTGACGCCGTGCGCCTGGACCACCTGTTCCCACTCGTCGTCGTAGAAGGCGTCGGAAACGTCGAGCTCGGCCGACTTCAGATCCAGCGCCCGCTGCCACGCTTCCCGGTTGCGTCCGTAGCCGATGCGGAACTCGTAGCGCCGGCCCTGGAGGAAGCGCGTCACCCAGCGGCGAAGTCCTTGGGACAGTGATCGATACTAATTTGCCAAGTTTCGCGACGCGCCGGCCCACAAGGCCGGCGTCATGGGGCGAAGAGGCGGCAACGTTGTTTCCGTCAGTGTCCTTGGTGTCGACCGGTTCCTGAGGAGCTTCCCGTTCCCGGCGACATCCTCGTAGCTGTCACCCGCCAGATAGAGGAAGAGCGCCTCGTATGCCTCCAAGGGCAAGCGGGGCTGATGACGTCCAGCTCGGCATCGTCGCGCACCGTGCGCACTTCGGCCAGCATGGCGGCCGGGACTCCGAGTCGGGCTAGTTCGCTAGGCATCGTCCGCAGTCTCCCTGCGGTTCACGAGTTCCAGCGCTGCGGCCGGAGAGAGAATCCGGATTCCCCGGTATGGATCCAGCGCCAGTAGATGTCCGTCGCCGGTCGCGATGGCATCCGCCCGTGCGCTCAACGCCGCCGCCATCACGTGATCGTCGTCCGCATCGGCCGGCACCGTTCGATCCACCCGTGCCGGGACGACCAATGTAGTGAGCGCGCCGTATCGCTGCGTCAGGTACGCTGCCGTGACATCGCGTGAAGCCAACAGCGTGACGAACTTCCGGCGCTCCAATACGCCGGCGAGTTCGTCAAGCAGGACCGAACTCGAAAACAACGCGATCTCGCCACGTACGGCCAAGTCGAGCAGTCGTTTCGGCGGACCGTCCCAGAGCAGCCCCGACACCACGACGTTCGTATCAAGCACCAGTCTCACGCCGTCGCCTCTCGGCACGGACCGCGTTCACCTCCTCCTGAATCTCCGCCAATGTCAGGGGAGGAAACTCGGCGGCAGCCAGCTTGTCCGCGGCCTCCAGGAGTTCCTTCGCGGCGCGCCGACGAAGCGTCTCCCGAATCATGGCCTCGATCGCGCTGGCGGCAAGCAGCCCCTGGCTCCTTGCCTCTTCCGCCAACTCATCGGGCAACTCGACAGTTAATTTTGTCACCACGGTCCTCCAAATCGCGATCTACTTCGAAAAAAGGCGCGGATGCGGAAGCCGTGGTGCAGATGCGTTTCCTTCGCCGTCGCCAGCAGATCCACGGCGCCGCCGGCGCGGGTACCGTCGAAGCCGTCGCGGATGAGGCCGAACAGGGTCTGGACGGCATGGTGCAGGTAGTAGCCGTCGAGCGATTCCTCGCTGGTCAGGCGCACCAGCTCGAGGTCGCGCAGGTGCTCCAGGCTGTAGCCCTTGCGGTAGGTCTCCGAGTCCATCGGCGCGTAGCCGAGGTCCGGGCGCGCTTCGATGTAGAAGAGGAACAGCAGCCGGTACATGTAGCGCAGGCATTCCAGGCCGAGCTGTCCGGCGAGCGCGTCGTCGGGACGGTCGTAGAGCTTGTCCTTGAACACATCGCGCAGGTAGCGGATCGCCTCGTTGCCGATCAGCTCGATCGATTCGCGCAGCGCGTACTTCAGGTCCTCGGAGACGGCGAAGGCGTGCTTGTGGCTGTTGTCGTCCAGGCTGTCGAGCAGGCTCTGGCCGTCATGCGGCAGCAGGCAGTCGCGGTGCAGCAGCGCCGCGGCGGCCTTCAGGGTGGCGTGGTGGCTGTAGAACTCGTTCTCGTTGTGGATGCCGGTGAAGGTGGCGGCCGTCGTGGCGGGCATGGGTCTACGCGCTCATCCAGGTTTCGACCGACAGGTCCGGTACGCGCCGGAACTCGGCCAGGTTGTGCGTGACGAGCGGCACGGCCCGGGCCAGCGCGTGAGCGGCGATCCACAGGTCGTTAGGGCCGATTGGCTGGCCGATGGAACGCAGGTGAGCGCGCAGCCGGCCATAGCGGCGCGCGACCTCCGCGTCCAGGTCGACCACCTGCACCGTGGCGAGGAAGTCGTCGAGATCCTTCCGGTTCTCGTCCGTGCGACGCGACCACGCAACACCCCACTCCAGTTCGCCGAGCACGACGACGGAGATCCCACAGTCGCCGAGCGGCAGTCTCGGCTTGAAGCCGGCCGCCTGCTTCGCGATGTAGATGCAGGTGTCCGTGTCGAGCATGGCCCTCAATCGAACGGCTCCCTCTCCTCGAGCGGCAGCTCTTCCTTGTCCAGTTCCTCCATCGCCTCGTAGAAATCATCCGGGAAGCGTGTGCCGTTCTTCCAGTAGTCCTCCCAATCCTTGAACGGGGGGCTCAGCAACACGTGGCGGCCTTCGCGCCGAATGACCACGCGGTCGGTTTCGAACCGGAACTCCTTCGGCAGCCGCACCGCCTGCGAGCGTCCCGACATGAACACGCGGGCGAACTTGCGGCCGTCGCGCGGGCCGGTGGCTGCCGTCTTCGCGGTTCCGGCCTTCTTCTTCGCTGCGCGTCCGCGATTCGCGTCCTTCCGCGTGGTTCTCTTCGCGGCCTTGCCCCGACCCGCGTCCGCCGCCCGTGTGCTGATCGTCGCGGCGCCTCCCCCATCCGGGTCCGCCGCTCGGGCGCTTCTCTTCATGCGCACCTCCCTGCCGGAGGACGCCGGCCGATGGCCGGCATCCGATATATCTTCTTGAAATATATCACGAACCCGTCGGTGCCCCCGTCAGGACGCAGACCACCTTGATCCACGGCTGCGGCTCGGTGGTCATCGTCTCCTGCACCCACTCACGCCGTGTCGTCACGGCGGCTCTCGGCGATCGCGTCGCGCATGCGGTGCCGGTCCGCCGTCAGCGCGAAGCGGCCGTTTCCGGGAACACCTCCCGTGGGAAGTAACTGTAGCGCCGCCGCAGGTCTTCCGGTGCGTCCAGGGACAGCACGCTGCCGATCTCATCGGTCTCGAACCGCAACGCGTGGTCCTTTGCGCGCAGGCGGTGCAGGGCCGTCTCGCAGTACGCGATGTCGCTCTCGAACAGCGACATCGGCGCCGGAGGCAGGTCCGGCGCCGATGTCGGCGGCTCGTCCTCGGGAGCCTTCGTGCCGAGAAACAGCGCCAGCAGGTCCTCTCCGCCGCTGGACGCCGGAGTCAGCCGTGCGTCGAAGCGTTCCGCCGGCTCGCCGGCCGCGATGGCGTCCCGCGTGATCTCCCGCTCGCGAAAGGCGTCGCGGACCTGGTTCCGGATGTCCTTATTGAAGCGCCGGATGACGAGGCCCTTCCCGCTGAAGTCCTCCTTCGTGTAGTTGTCGGGGTCCGTGAGGGCCGTCGCGTCCAGCATGTTCATCAGGCTCGCGAAGCTGCGCGCGCGGCCGTCGTGCGGTGTCGCCGAGAGCCTGGCGGCGGCCTGAGCCAACGTTCCCAACGCCGGGTTCCGGCCCGGCGTCGTCGCTGGCGGAGGTCGGCGGCGCACTGCACCCTGCCTCCGGCGCGTCTCGCGACCGGCCAGGCTGTGTCCGCCGGTGTCTCCAGGTGACCGAGGGAATCCGCACCGAAAAGATGGAAAATAATGAGGGGAATCCTCCCGGCGCATGGGAGGAAATGCCTTGTATTCAGTATTTTGCGGGGAATGGGTGGCGGTGAGGCAGGGATTCGAACCCTGGGAAGAGGTTATTGCCCCTTCAACGGTTTAGCAAACCGCCGCCTTCAGCCTCTCGGCCACCTCACCGCACGGGAAGAGAGCGGCCGGAATGTTCCGGAGCCGACCACACTCTACGATACCGCACTTGCACCTGCGAGCGAAAGCGCGCCGGCCACGGTCAGTCGAGCAGAGGATTGCGCGAGCGGAGCGACGGGAACCGGCTGAAGTCGCGGTCGGCGGTGAGCAGTTCGTGAACGCCGTGGCCGATGCAGATCGCCGCTACCCGGGCGTCGTGCGCCAACGGGCCCTGCACGTGTCCCATTTCGACCTGACGGCGCAGCGTTGGCCAGTGGTCGTGAGGTTCGCTGAGCAGGACCAGTGTCGGGGACGCCATCCAGGCGTCGACCTGATCGGTGGCCTGCGTCACGGAGGACGGCGGCTCGTAGATCCTGGGATGGGTCACGATGGACAGGAACTCGTGCAGGCAGGGCCACGGAATCGCCCAGGCGGCCCGACCGCCGGCGAGAGCCTGCAAGCACACACGGGCGCGGCCGTGCCACGGCGAATCCCGGCGATGTGCGTAGACGAGGATGTTCGTGTCGACGCCGATCAACCGCCCCGCCCTCCGTAGGCGGCTTCGCGAATCTTCGACCACTCCCCGTCGCGGAATTCCGCCTGCAGGCCGGAGCCGCCTACACTCGCGTCGCGCAGCGTGAACCGGGTCCGCGACTCCTGCTCGATGCGGAGCGTGCTGCGGATGCCGTCCTCGATGACGGCGCGCAGCGTAAGTCCGTGGCGAGTTGCGTACTGCTTGGCCGCCAGTGCGAGGTCGTCGCTCAATTCGATGGTGGTCTTCATTGCCTGTCATGCCATACTATCAGATACGGGCACCCATATCAGATTGCCGGTGGCAACGCGCCCGCGCGGTGCGGAGGGCAATGACCCCATGCGATACGGATTCCTCGTGGAGACGTACGAAACGGAGCGCCTGAAGGTGCTCGGTGTCTGGAGCATGTTCCGCGACGAGGACCTCCCGGTTCGTCCGCATGCCACGGACAGACGTGGTCGCAGCGTGCACGAGCAGATGGTGCACCAGTGCGTCAGCGAGGACCTGTGGTTTCGGACGATGCTGGGCATCGGGGCCAGCGTTGCCGCGCTGCCGGAGATCGAGCGCAGACTCGATTTCATCCAACGCTATGCCGCCAGTTCCGCCGAGCGGCTGGTCGCGCTGCGATCGCGGCCGGAATCGTGGTGGGAGGGTGAGACGCGCTTCTTCGATACGACCCGGTCGCGGGCGTGGATCGTCGTCCGACGCATCGCGCACACGTCCCACCATCGCGGTCAGCAGATGGCGATGCTGCGGATGCTCAACCGCGACCTGCACAGCAACTACGGACCGACCTCCGATACGGGTGGATTGATGAAGAACCACGCACCGGTGGTCTACGCCTACCCGGATCTCGAGGCACTGCTGGCGGGCGAGCTTGCCGGCGGACGCAAGGCGATGCTCCCCGGCCCGGGCGAACGGCCGCCGACCGAGCGGCCCGGGAGCTGAGGGCGCCGATCCGAGGCGGCCGCGGCAGGCCGCGTCCTGCGGGCCGTTGCGCCCGCGGTTTGGCGATTGAACCGGCGCGCGCAAGGCATTACGATCAAGAGCTATCGCCTCCGGTGCCGGCGCCCGCGCGAGGCGGGAATGCGCGGCGCCCGAGAACGGCAACACCGTCTGGAGATCAGACCGATGACGCGATGGGTCGCACTGTCCGCCGGCGTCGTGATCGCCTTGCTACTCGCGGCCGCCCCCGCCGGCGCGGCCGAAGGGACCCCCACGTACAACGAGCACGTCGGGGACATCCTGCTGAACAACTGCGCGAGCTGCCACCGGCCGAACCAGGTGGCGCCGATGTCGCTGCTGTCGTACCGCGAGGCGCGGCCGTGGGCGCGGGCCATCAAGGCGAAGGTGGTCTCGCGCGAGATGCCGCCGTGGTTCGCCGACCCGCGCTTCGGCGAGTTCTCCAACGACATGAGCCTGAGCGACGCCGAGATCGAGACGATCGTCGCCTGGGTCGACGGCGGCGCGCCGCAGGGCGACGGGCCGGCGCCGGCGCCGCCCGACTTCTCGGCGGCCGGCTGGAGCCATCCCGACGGCCTGGATCCGGACTACGTCATCGAGTTCCCCATCGCCTGGCAGATCGACGCCGAGGGCGAGACCCCGAACTTCAACCTGTTCACGCCGCTGCCCTTCGACGACGTCATGCGCGTGTCGGCGACCGAGGTGCGGCCCGGCAACTACGCGGTGACCCACCACATCACGACCGGCCTGGTCGACCTGCCGCCGGGGACGAAGCTCGGCCGCGGGCCGGCGTGGCCGGGCGGACCGCTGGTCGACTACGTGCCGGTGGAGGATCCCGACTACGTTCCGGAGGAGGCCGACGCGGCGGACGAGGCGTCCGGCGATGACCAGGAAGCCGAAGAGCGCTCCGCCGAGGAGCTCGAGGAGCGCCGCCGGGCGCGGGACGGCTTCGGTCCCTACATCCCGGGCGTGGGCGCCCGGGTGGTCCGCGACGGCCAGGTCCGCGAGGTGCGCGGCGACCTGTTCGACTACATCATCTGGAACCTGCACTACCAGGCCACCGGCAAGCCCGAGGTGGCCCGGCCGTCCATCGGCGCCTGGTTCGCCGGGGACACGGACGGAAAGTACCGGCGCACGCTGTCGTTGCGCGAGTACACCTCCGAGAACGAGCAGCTCGTCGCGCCGCCGCCGCTCACTGCGGAAGAGCGGAGAGCCGCCAACCGCGATCGGCAGGCGGGACAGGGGCTGAACCCGCTGCTGGCGCCGATTCCGCCGAACGATCCGAACTGGACCGTCACCGGCATCGGGGCGTTCCAGAACGACGCCGTCCTGCACAGCCTGTTCCTCCACATGCACGTGCGCGGCAAGGACGTCACCTACGTGCTGACCTACCCGGACGGCCGGGAGGAGATACTGCTCCGGGTGCCGAACTACGCCTTCGACTGGCAGTTCGAGTACGACCTCGTCGAGCCGATTCGCGTGCCGGCGGGGAGCACGGTGAAGGCCATCGCCCGCTACGACAACTCGCGGGCCAACCGCCTGAACCCGGCGCCCCACAAGGAGGTCTACTGGTCGGAGCAGAGCTGGGACGACATGTTCCTCGCCAACGTGAAGTACACGCTCGAGGACGAGGCGAACGACAACTGACACCGTCCGTGCCGAGGGGATCCGGGAAGGGCCGCGCGCCGCGTTGCGCCGGCCCTTTTTCTTCCCCGCCGCGCGGGCTGCGCCGTGAGCGGGAGACGCCCGGATGGGGTTGGTTGGGCGGATAACCGAGCCGTCAGGCGATGATCTTCGGGCCTGGAGCTATAGAGACATGTCGTACGGGAAGACAGCGGCCCTTCTGCTGACCGCGGCCGCCTGGCTGCCGCCGTCGCCCGCGGCCGGCCAGCGCCTGGCCGCGACCACCGGCGAGCCCGCGGTGGAGATCGTGCACACGGTGGGCTGCGTCGAGCGCCGCACGGGGGATGCCGAGTGGTGGCTCACCCGTGCCGCCGAGCCGACCGTCAGCGGGCCCGGCGTGTTCAACGAGGACGAGGTGGAAGAGGCCCGCGAGCTGACCCCCGGCACCCGCGCGTTCCACCTCGTGGGCGTGGCCGACTTCCTCGGCGCCGAGGCCCTGCTGCGCTCGTTCGACCGGGCGGCCTTCACGACCCCGGACCAGGTGAACGCCACCGGCGAGCTGCGCGCGGGGCGCAGGGTCCTGGTCAAGGGGCTGCTGATAGCGGCGGAAGCCGTGGAGCGGATCAACCTGTTGGCCGTCGTCGGGCTCGCCGACGCCTGTGGCGGGTAGGGAGTCGCTTGTCATGTCCAGGCTGATTGCGTTCGCGGTGCTCCTGATCGTCGCGGCGGCGCCTGTCGCCGCGCAGACCACCGCCCAGATCGAGGCGGAGCCGCTCGTCAGGCTGCAGTCGGGCGAGACGCTCACGCCGGACCAGTGCCTGTCGCAGCAGGAGCTGGCGCTGATCGACGCCCTGAACGCGCTGCGGCGGCCGACGGTCGGGGTGGAACGGGACGGCGGGGGCGACGACCCCGCGCCGTTCGACCCCCACTACCTGGTCGGCACGTGGCGCATCGAAGGCGTGTTGCCGGAATCGCCGCTGGCCCCGTCCGGCTACTTCGAGGGCACGGAGACCGTCCGCCACGTCGGCGGCTGCACCTACGAGGGCGCCGTCGAGGCCACGGTGGACGATGCCCCCGTGACCATCGAGGCGCTGATGATCTACGACCGGCGGGCGCGGTACCTCGTGCGCATCGAGGACGACAGCCGCGGCTTCCGCCTCGTGAAGGTGGGCCGGGTCGGCGGCGATCCGGGCGGCTACTTCTCCCACCACTGGGAGGCGGCGCCGATCACGCGCGAGGGAGCCGCCATCCGCCTGCGCGGCCGGACCTACATGACGTCGCCGTTCGCCTACCAGGTCCGGACCCGGATCTCCACCGACGACGGCCCGTTCGTCAACTTCGGCAGCGTCTGGTGGGAGCGCGCGGAGACCGAACCGTAGTTGGCTCCCGGCTGGTCTCTCGGCTACGCCTGAAGGGAATCGCCCGGGTATCGTGCGGCCCACATGCGGCCGGGCGCGGCGGGGTGCGCGCCGGCTGCCCGGCGGCTGTGGATTCCGGCGTCGGACCGCGCGTTTCCGGCATGCGAATCCCCACCGTTCCGCTTCTTTTCGCTTGCCGTCGTCCGTGGCCGCACCCTCGTTTGCAGCCTGCCCGAATGGTAAGACAAGTCGCTTGAAATCAATAACTTGACTGCCGACAAGGTCGGCCGTCGTCCGGCCGTCGCGAGGTTCCTGCGCCGGCGTGCCGTCTTCTTTCGACGCCGGGCACAGCCGCCGGCAGCTTCCACAGAAGCTGTGGAAAACTCTGTGGAAGAACAGGTCGCTCGGCGGGGTCGATCGGTGCAACCCGGACCGATTTAGCGATTTGCACCATTGGGGTGCGCGGGCAGCGGTGCGACGTGACGGCACGCACAGACCGGCGGGCGCGTGCCGCGGTCGCGGGGTCGGGGCCCGGGCGTGATATCGTCCGCTAAGCGAAACGAAACGAGGTCGCGGTCTCGGGCGGCCGGCAACAGAGGGAGTCCACGATGACGCGTCTTGCAGCGATTGTCATGCTCGCCGTTCTCGCCCTCGCCGCTCCCGCGGCGGCGCAGGCGCCGGCCGTCAGCCCGGTCACCGACGCGGTGCTGGCCGATCCGCCGCCGGAGAGCTGGCTGAACTGGCGCCGCACGCAGGACGGCTGGGGTCACAGCCCGCTGGACCAGATCGACCGCGACAACGTCGGGGACCTGCGGATGGTCTGGTCGTGGGCGATGGAGCCCGGGTCGCAGCAGACCACGCCGATCGTGCACGAGGGCGTGATGTACCTGGCCAGCCCGGGCAACATCGTGCAGGCGCTCGACGCGGCGACCGGCGACATGCTGTGGGAGCACCGGCGGCAGTTCCCGACGGCGCGGGGCCGCGGTCGGCCCAACCGCAACATTGCGATCTACCAGGACAAGATCATCCTCAACACCGCGGACGCGAACATCGTGGCCCTCGACACGCGGACCGGCGAGGTGGTCTGGGAGGCCGAGGTCGCCGACACGTCCAAGGGGTTCTTCTACAGCAGCGGCGCCCTGGTCGTCGACGGCGTGGTGATCTCCGGCATGGCCGGCTGCCTGCGGTTCTGGGAGGAGGGCTGCTTCATCACCGGGCACGACGCCGACACCGGGCGGGAGCTGTGGCGGACGTCGACCGTGGCGCGGCCGGGCGAGCCGGGCGGCGATACCTGGGGCGATCTGCCGATGATGTTCCGCGGCGGCGGCGACGCCTGGATCGCCGGCAGCTACGACGCGGCGCTCGGCCTCACCTACTGGGGCGTGGCGCAGGCCAAGCCGTGGGCCCAGGTCAGCCGGCGCACCGACGCGGACGCCCTCTACACCAGCTCGACGCTCGCGCTCGACCCCGAAACCGGCGAGATGCGCTGGTACTTCCAGCACCTGCCGGGCGAGTCGCACGACATGGACGAGACGTTCGAGCGGATCCTGGTCGACGTCGACGGGCGGCCCTCGGTCTTCACGATGGGCAAGCTCGGCATCCTGTGGCAGCTCGACCGCGAGACCGGCGCGTTCGTCAACGCCACCGACCTCGGCTACCAGAACATCGTCGACATCGAGCCGGACACCGGACGCATGTCGTTCCGGCCCGGCATGATGCCGGTTCTGGACGAGGAGCTGTCGTTCTGCCCCAGCCATTCCGGCCTCAAGAGCTGGCGGGCGATGGCCTACAGCCCCGAGACCGAGGCCTTCTACATTCCCCTGACGCTGAACTGCCAGCGGACCATCTACAGCGAGGTCGAGTTCCGGGAGGGTGGCGGCGGCGCCGGGATGGTGTTCCGCGAGAACTTCCTGCACCCGGACAGCGACGGAAACATGGGCGAGTTCGTCGCGATGCACGTCAGCGGCGAGATCCTCTGGTCGCATCGCAAGCGGTCGCCGTACATCTCGGCGGCGCTCACGACCGCGGGCGGCCTGACGTTCGTCGGCACCTACGACCGGCGGGCGTTCGCCTACGACGTCGCGACCGGCGACCAGCTCTGGGAGACCCGCCTGCCGACCGCCGTGCAGGGCTTCCCGATTACCTACAGCGTGGACGGCCGGCAGTACGTCGCCATCGGGACCGGCACCGGGGGCGGAAGCTGGACGACGATGCCGGCCGAGCTGATCCCCGACGTACGGCGTCCGAACGGAGGCAACGGCTTGTTCGTGTTCGCGCTACATTAACATCCAGCAGTGACCTGCGACTATTCATAACGGTCCGTAATTGTGCAGAGTAGTGCAGTAACTTGTTGATATAAAAGCAGTTAACGTGCCGTGACGGACGGCGTGCCGTTCCCGGGAAGTCCTGTCGGGTGCAGCTCATTCCTGTGTATAATGGTGGAATGGATGCTGTAATCACGTCCGCCGCCACCGCCCGGAGAACCAAGCGCCGAGGCCGCCATCCCCACAAGGCGCTCTCGGCGGCCTTCGTCCGTTCGGCCCCGCCGGGACGCCACGCCGACGGCAACGGTCTGTACCTGTTCGTTCAGCCCACCGGAACCCGAAGCTGGGTCCAGCGCATCGTCATCCGCGGACGCCGCCGCGAACTCGGGCTCGGCGCCGCAGGGCTCGTCTCGCTCGCCGAGGCTCGCGAACTGGCGCTCGCCAACCGCAAGCTGGCCCGCTCCGGCGGCGATCCCCTCTCCGAGAAGCGCCGCGCCGAGGGCGTTCCCACCTTCACCGAGGCCGCCGAACGTGTGCTCGAACAGAAGCGCGGCGGCTGGCGCGGCCGGTGGCACGCGCAGAACTGGTGGCGGAGCATGGAACGGTACGTGTTCCCGCGCGTCGGCCGCCGGCCCGTCTCCGAGGTCAACACCGCCGACGTGCTGGAGATCCTCTCGCCCATCTGGCACGTCAAGGCGGCGACGGCCAGGGAGGTCCGCCAGCGCATCCGCTCGGTGCTGGAATGGGCGGTCGCCATGGATCTACGGAACGACAACCCGTGCGACCGGGTGGTGCCGGTGCTCGGTCCGCAGAACGACATCGTGACGCACCGGCAGGCGCTGCCGCACAAGGACGTGGCCGCGGCCCTCGAGACGGTGCGAGACGGCTCGGCGCAACCCGCCGTCAGGCTGGCGTTCGAGTTTCTGGTGTTGACGGCCGCGCGGTCCGGCGAGGTCCGGCTCGCGACATGGGACGAGGTCGACACGGCCGGCGCGGTGTGGACGGTCCCGGCCGCACGGATGAAGGCGAAGCGCGAGCACCGGGTCCCGCTCTGCGGCCGGGCGCTGGAGATCCTCGACGCGGCGCGGACGCTCGGCGACGGCAACCGGCTCGTGTTCCCGATGCGGAGCGGGAGGTCGATAGCCATATCGACGTTCCCGAAGATGCTCCAGTACCACGAGGTCGCGGCTGTGCCGCACGGCTTCCGGTCGTCGTTCCGGGACTGGGCGGCCGAGGAGACGGACCACCCGCGGGAGGTCATCGAGGCAGCGCTGGCGCACGTGGTGCAGAACAAGGTGGAGGCGGCCTATGCGCGCTCGGACCTGTTCGAGCGGCGCCGGAGGCTCATGGCCGATTGGGCCGCCTACCTTGCCGGCGAACGCCGGGCGACGGAACGGGGCTGAACACGGCGCACACAGATGTCAGTGAACGGAATGCTCACGTGCTCGCAGCCGTCGTTCCGCGCTGGATCGGCGTGGCCGGCCGCGATGTGGTAGCGTCTACGCGCTCAGTTCTGGGGAACGGAGACGCCGCTCGATTTTGGAGCCGCCATGCCCGCCGCTGACGACACCGTTCGGCACGACAACGAGCGCCGCGTCGCCCGCATGAGAGTCTGGATCAACTTGGCAGAGACCCTGCCGGCCGGCGAAGATCATGCACACGTCCGGTTCGTAATGTACTGGATCGCCTACGAGGCAGCGTACCAGGTGTACAAGGTGGACGGGGACTCGTCCGATAAACCGGACCGCGAAGATTTCCATCGCCGAGTGACTTGGTACGACGGACGCAGGCTCCAGGCGACCTTGAGCCAGCACCGCGAATCGATCGTCAAGTTGCTCGGCCTGCGCCAAGCGCACCCTTCCTTCTGGTACAGGCGCAATCAGCGGGCCAGTAGCACTGTGACGTCGTGGGAGGCCGGCTTCCGCAGTCGAGTCAGGGACGCCGTGAGCCGTCTGGACAACCTGGAAACTGAGAGCACGCTGAACGACCTGTTCCGGAATCTGTCGATCGTTCGGAATCAGATCGTCCACGGCGGTAGTGCCGGAATCCACGGTCGGGGCCGAACTCAAGTACTCCTGGGTGCCATATTGCTGGGTGCCCTCGTCCCCCGCTTTTGCGACAGCATCGAGTCGAACCTCGAAGAGAAGTGGGGGATTCCGCCGTTCCCACGCGTGGGCACTCGGCCCGACGACGACTGTCCACCACCGTGGCTTGTGAGCCCAAGAGCGTTGTGAGCTGGGCGGGGACGCGCTAGCGGCGACTGTCGCCTCATCGTCACCTGCGCCGCCTCCCCGTTGGTGTACGCCTTGATACCTGTGAGCTCGTGCAGGCTGCCACGGCGTGGATCTTCTCCTCGATCTGAGGCAGACGTGCTGCGAACTCGTTCGATACGAGCATCCCGCAGCCCTTGAGATTCTGGCTCGGCTTGGGTCCGCAGCGAGCCCACATGGCCTCCCACGCCTCGCAATCCGTGCAGTCGGACAATTTCTGCGGATTGGTGGGCCAGTAGAACGGGTACCACGCCACGAACGCGATCCGCCGCGACGCCAGTGTCCGACAGACGTGACCAACGCGTCGCCAGTCCTTCTTCGCATCAGGGTAATACGGCGGATCCAGAAACACGAGGTCAGCGTCCTCGAGTCGCTCAGCCAAGTCGTACCCGTCTTCCTGGCGAAAGTCCAATTGGACATTCCCTGGTATTCGTGCGTCCGGCGCCGGTGGATATTGGGCAGCCACGTGGTCGGCCCGATCGATCAGCACCATCTCGACGTGGCGAAACCGTCTGGCGAGCCTGTTCGCAACGAACACCCAACTAGCCGGGTACTGTTTTCTGGCGAGCCAGGTGTCGGCCATTGACACGTAGGCGGACTCACGCGAAGCCCTGCTGCTCATCTTGCCGACCCCGCGGATCCACTCGCCACCCTCGGACAGTTCGTAAATCGGCGCCCCCGCGTGGCACTCGACGTACCGAAACAACTCGCCGTTTCTCGGCATGGTGTCGACCAACGCGACGAGCACGCTGTGCTTCCAAACGTCGCCGAGATTGCCCGCCTTTCGGGAATGGTCGTAGGTCATCCAGGTTCGGACCGTACTCGCATGCCGGCTGACGATCAAGGTGGGAAACGCGCTGCCGTCTCTGGCCCACGGAAGCTGAACCGCAGAGTCGTTCCGGCGACACCACGAGCCGACCCGACGCCGAGGAGTCGCCATCGTGACGCTTCCCGGCGTGCTGCATCTATTTGTGGGGCAAGCCTCACAAAAGGCCGGCGGCCGTCCGCGCGGACGACATGGACAGCATCCAGGTGGACGCCTGCAGGTCGCCGGCCCGGTGACGAACGATCTCGCCGGCGCGTTGCGCCCACTTGCACACCTACCCACATCCGGCCTTCGGCCCGGCGCACCTCCCGGAGTCGGCGCGCGGACGAACGGAACGCCGGGAGAGGGGGGGGACAGACGACACTGAGTCAGAACCGGAGCGGCGGCCAGGGATAGGACGCCGATGGGCACATTCACGCCTCGGCGTGCTGCATCCGGTCGCGCGCCGCCGCGTCCCTGACGCCCGCCTCGGCTACGCACCGGCCCTGCCGGGCCATCACCCCACACACGCGCGGCGCCTGAAGCGGCTCGACGACCGCGGTCGCCGGCGGCGCTGTCGGCGCCGGACGCCGCCACGCCAGCAGCACGCCGGGCGCATTACCGGAGGGGACGATGGCCTTGATCGACATGCTTCGTCCCCCAGCTCCGGCGATGCTTGCGGCGACTGCGCAAGCATCGCCAACCGCGAGCACATGCGCCGCGCCCGCGAGGCCGCAAGCTGTGCTGCGTCGGCGTCGACTTGCCCATCGAGGCCGGCGCCTGCAGCCGGATGGTCCACGCCGAAACACCAGCGCTGCATCCACTGCGCCAAGCGCCGCTGGTGGCCGCTCAACCACGCCGAACTCGCCATCACCGCGATCCTCGAAGACGAGACCGCGGCGGTGGGCGCGAACGACGACGACACCCGCGATCGCCTCCCCGCGTCGTCCCGAACCCTCGACGAGCTCACCGACCTCGGCGATCCCTGCCTTTGCGCGCACGCCGGCCCGGATCTGTCCAGCGGCGCGGCATTGCGCTCGGCTTCCTCAGCGCAGCATCCCGACCTCCTGATGAGCACGACTGCTCATGACCACCTCGGTCCTCCTTCTCGCGCCCTCCGCTTCCCGGACGCCACCGCGGCGCAGGCGCCGGGCCTTCGGACCTTCGCGACGGTGGCTGGAGCCGGCAACACCGCCGGTGTCAGGCATGCGAGGCGCCGGGCGTTCGCCGCCGATGACAGACGTGTGTCTGTTCGGGATGGAACGCGTTCCGTACACTCCCCGCCGCACCAGAGACGGTTGGAGCGAGATGCGGTTTTTGCTAGCGCAAACCGGGGCCTGCGGCCCCTAACCGATCTCGGACAGAGAAACACCAATGGCGCGCCCGCGCATCGATGCCAACGCCCGGCGTTCGCGGCAGTTCGGCATCCGCCTGACGCCGGCCGAGGCGCGCCTCATCGAGGCCGCGGCGGCCCGGGCCGGCCGACCGCCCGTGGCCTTCATCCGCGCGGCGGCGCTGGCCGCGGCCGGCGCCGCGAGCCGGCACGGCGAGGCGGCCCGGACCGGGGCGACGGCCATCCGGCAGGAGCTGCGGCGCATCGGCGCGAACTTGAACCAGGCGCTCCGGCTCGCGCATGCCGGCCGCGATTCCGACCTCGCCGCCGCGGTCAACGCCGCGCGCGACATCGTCGCGAGGAGGCTGGCTTGATCCCGCGCATCCACGCCGGCGGTCGGGGCGTGCGCGGCCTCGTCGCCTACATCACCCACGACCCCTCGTCGGCCGGCGAGCCGCAGCCAGCGACCGACGAGCGCGTCGGGCTGGTCGCCGGCCTGAACCTGCCGACCGACGACCCGCACCTCGCCAGCCTGATCATGGCGCGGACGGCGGCAGACGCCGAGGCCATCAAGCAGCTGGCCGGCACATCGAGCCGCGGCCGGAAGCTGAAGGCGCCGTTCAGCCATCTGTCGCTGTCGTGGTCTCCGGACGAGCCGCGCCCCGACCGCGGCGAGATGCGCCGGGCGGCGGAAGCGGCGCTCAAGTCGATCGGCATGCACGCGTGCCAGGCACTCCTCGTCGAGCACACCGACACCGCGCATCCGCACGTACACGTGGCCGTCTGTCGCGTGGACCCGGAGACCGGGAAGGCCTGCGGGAGGAAGAACGACGCCAGGAAACTGTCGACCTGGGCGGCGAAGTACGAGCGCAGCCGCGAGCGGGTCCAGGTGCCGAACCGTATCGCGCGGGGCCAGGCCCGCGAGGAGTACCGCGCGGTCGTCGACGTCCAGGTCGACGCCGGCGTTTCGGTCGACGAGGCGAGCATGAAGGCGCGCGCCGTGGTTCCGCTGCCCCCGATGCAGGCGAAGCGCGGCGCGGGCCGGGCGGCCCGGACACCGGTGGAGCGGCAGGACTGGACGGCGCACTTCAAGGCCCAGGTCCAGACCCGGACGCCACCGGACCAGGCGCGGCGCGAGCGGGTGCAGTTGGCCCGCACGCATCGGCGGCGCCGAAGGCGGCAGCAGGTCCTCGCGCCGCTCACGAAACTGAAGCTGTGGAAGCGCGCGCCCGACACGACGCACGACAGGACGAAGCCGACGGCGAAAGCGACGACGGCCCGAATCTCGGGCCCTGACCTCCAGCGGCTCGAAGCGCAGATCAGCGCCAAGCGCGACCAGACCCGCGACGAGCTGTGGGACGCCGAGGCGGCCGTGCGCAAGCTCGAGCGCGGCGCCCCGCGCCGGCAACGCACATCCGCGCCGACGAGCACGACCCGCGAGCGCCGGGCCCGCGAGACGTTCGAGGCGGCCGTTCGTGACGATCGGGCCGCCCAGCGCACCCTGCGGGCCGCCGCCCGCGACCACGCCGCGGCCCGCGATGTCCTCGCCGACGCCACCCGCGCGGCGTCCCGCTGGACGCCCAACCGTCAGCGCGGCAGCGAGCGGCACCTTGCCATCTTCGATGCCGAGGAACGCCGCGACCAGGCCAGCGACGCCGAGCTCGTCGCTGATGTCCAGGCCGGATGGCAAGCCCGCAACCGGCAGGAGGCGCGCGACCGCTGGCGCGCCGCGGCGGCCGAAAAGCTCCGGGACCGGCAGGACCGCCGTCGGCAGGCCCGTGAGAACCGCCCGCTGCGGCGCAGGCTGCGGCGGCTCCGGCAGCGCGTAGCGGATCTGAGACGGCGCCTGACCACCCTGGACGCGGCACTGAAGGTCGTCGAACGGGTCCTCGAGCGGCTGGGATTGTCGAAACCGCCGCCGGCCCCGGCACCACCACCCCCCGACCTCAGCCCGTCGCTGTCGAGCTTCATGCGTGACCTCGACAGGCACGTCGAGCGCGACTACCCCACGCCAGCCTCCGAGCCCGTCCGGGCCGCCAGGCCGGAGCGGCCGCCGTCCTCGCCAACACCGCCGGCTCCCCGCGGTCGCCAGCAGCCGCCCGCTCGGGAGCGCCCGCCGGCTGCGGCGCCCGCCGGTTCCCGCGAAGCAGGCCCGAAACCGCAGGTGGTCCAGATCCTGACCGGCGCGGTGTGCGCTGGCGGTTCCCGCCTGTCACGGGTGCGCTCGGAGTTCGAGCGGATGGACGCAGAGAAAGGCGTGAAGCGCTTGGTGCTGCAGGCGGTTGACCCGGAGCTGCTCGAAGCGGTGGTCGGCCCGCAACTGGCCCCGGCGTGGGTGAAGCCGCTGCGCGCGCAGTACGCCCGCTTCAAGCAGGCGTATCCGGCCGACTGGGTGGACGTCGAGGAGGTCTGGCGGAAACAGCGGGCGCAATGGCAGTCCAAGGCTGCACCGCGCCGCGAGGAACCGCGCCGCGAGCAGCCGCCTGCCCGGGCTGTCCCGCCGCGCGCGCCGGACCCGGCGACCGGCGCGGCCAAGAAGGCGCAGCAGCAGCCCGGGTACGACCGCTAGAGACTCGCCCGCAGCCGAGCCGTCGCATCGATTACCTGGGGCGCGTCCCACACGTTGTCTTGCAGCATGAACCCGTGACTGTTGGTGTGTTCGATGTAACTGGAACGGCGGCGAACGACGTCGACCGGGATGAGCGCCGCCCGCACAATGTCATAAACACCGTCGAACAGCACAGCCGCGAGAACGTCGACCCGTCGTCGTCGAGGTCGCGGATCGCCGACAACTGCCGAGACGGGTTGTGAGCCGCGAGGCGCCGCCCCTTGCTCTGGTAGCGCTTGCCATCCTCGCCCGTCGCGTCCACCGCCTTCTCCAAGTTCGCGTACCGCTTCCAACCGTAGGCGGCACAGCCAGGTACTCTGCAAGATCGTCAGTCGGGTTGTTCTCCGACCTCGGCACCCCGCGCGTCCGCGCCTCCACGCGGCACTCCTCGAGGAACTACGGGCTGTGAGATCATGGACGATGAGACCGTCGTGGGCGCGCGGGACCATCGGCACCAGCGACCTGTGCAGGACACGTGCATCACACGTTCGCGCGGCTCGGCGGCTTCAAGTCGAAACAGCACCCGTCCGATCTGGAGGTAGCCCGAAATGAGGATGACGATCCTGTTCGTCGCCCTGATGTTGACGGCATGGCCCTCGGCGGCCGACGACATCCGCGAGCACGGCCGCGCGACCGTGGAGTACGCCGGCAGGTCGCTGCACGTCGTCGCGAGCTACGACTACGCCCAGGCGAACCATGACAGCGAATGGCTCGTGCTCCAGATGGGCGTGAGGACCGACCGCGCGCAGTGGCTGCGCCCGAAGGACCTCGCGATCCGCACTCCGACCGGCGAGACGGTCGAGGCACCGACGCAGGCCGAAGCACGTCGCTCGAAAACGCTGCGGCCGGCAATGCACGCAGCCGGCGCGTTCGGCGCCGAGGCGCTGGACCAACTGTTCGGATGCATCCCGGTAAACGAGTTGTCGACGAGCGGACTCGCCGGCTACGTCGACCGGGGCGCCGCCTGCGAAGAGGTCGCGCTGTGGCGCCTCTACGGCGGGACGACGCGGAGCCACGTCGCCATCAACGATCGGCGGACGGCACGGCTGTTCGTGTTCTTCCGGTCGCCGGACGGCTGGTCGGCGGGCGACTACACGCTGGTACTGCGCGGGAGGGACGACACCGCAGAACTGCCGATCCGGCTGCGTTGAATCGGAAGGGTCCTGATGTTGATCCGTCATGTGGAGAATCCGGGCGAGTGAGCTGGTGCGTATCGGCGAGACCGGCTCGGTCGAAAGGAGCGATCGCGGCTTCGCGGAGTACCCGTCAGACCGAGGGGCTGCACGGTCAGCGTCTCGTCAATTCCTTCCTGGATGAACGCCGCTCCGTCACGAACACTGGCCGTCCTGGTTCAGGTTCGAGCCGGTGCGCTGCACCTGGCGCCGCAGGAGAACCGCCTCGACGGCGGGAGTCTCGGAGGTCGGCGCGGGACCGGCCGCGGCGGCTCGCAGGCCGGCATCGCGCATCGCCGCAGCCACGCTCTGCCGGCGCCGGGCCGCCAGCGCCCGCAGCAGCCGCGCTTCGGCAGGAGTCGCACGGACCGTCAGGGCGACCGTGCGGCGCTCGCCGGCGGGCAGGGGCGGACGCCCGCCGCGGGGTCCGGAGGCGGCCACCGGCCGCATCGCGTTCCGGTTGCCTTGTCCCAGTGCCCTAGCCGAAGGCGGTTCCGCGCCAGCGGAAAGGGCAATCTGGCGCCTGTCGTGGTTCCCCGTCTCCGGCATGCCGGAGGGAGCGTACGGGACCGGTGCCGGAGGACCGGTGGGGACGCCGGTCAAGGAGTGTGACACTCGGTGCGTGCGCACGAAGTCAGTCGCGTTGACTGCGGCAGGGCTGGTCGCGTGTTCGGCGCTACCAGCGCAGGCAGGGATCGCCGAGCGTGGACAGGTCGTCGAGCAGGGGGACGGCCTGGCCGGTGTTCTCGAACGGGCCGGCGTCGGGCATTGCGGCGTCGTCCTCGACGCGCTCGAGCAGCTCGACCGCGGCGGTCTCGGCGGGGTTGAACGCGTGGTTGAGGAGCCACTGGCGCCGCACGTGGCAGGCGTAGCAGCGCTCGTGCGCGGGCCAGACGAGGCGGCCGCAGGTCCCGGCGTCGAGCGGCAGGTCGACGCCGGCGCACAGCTTCTTGTCGCGGTTGGCGGCCCGGTGGCGGCGCATGACCTCGCGGTTGGCGATGCGGCGGCGCAGGCGGCGCAGCCACTGGCGCTGTTCGGGGCGGAGCAGGTCGGCGAGAGGCATCAGGTCGTCCTCCTGGAGAAAGGGAGTGGCCCCGGAGCGGGGCCGGTTGGAACGGGCCGGCAGGCCCAGTGGCGTTGCGGACGCGGGAGGGTCGGAGACCAGCGGCGTGGCGGCGGGGGGCAGAATGCAGAGGCGTTGCCTTGACCGCCCGCCTGGCCGTGTCCGGTCTCCGTCCGCGCTGATTGATTGTCGCCCGCTACCACTCCCTCTCCCGGGTCCGTGGTCTTGCGCGCCGACTCCGGGAGGCGCGCCGGTCCGGCAGTGACGTCGGCGTGGTGGGGTGATCCGCGTGTGCGCGGAAGGCTCCCTGGAAACGGATCGACTAGCGGTCCGAACGCGGTGGCTGGTCCTCGTGCAGCAAGCAGCCGAAGCTGCTCGGCGTTGCGAGCACCATGGGGTGGTCGGCGGGCTTCTGGTGGACGAGGTCGAGGATGATGCGGGGAATCGGGCTATGGTTGTTGCTGCCGATGAGGCCGCAGACCATGTCGGTCGGGCTGCCGGCGTGCGGTCGCCGGTGGCGGCAGTTGGCGCCGGTGTTCATGCCGTGCTCTCCGGTCGTGGAACCGCCTCGTCGCGGCGGGGGCCGGGACGGTGGTTCCGGGGTGGGGTTGGCTGGAACTTCTTCAGCCAATCAAGAGGATTGCTTCCATGGAAGCAATCCATAGAAATGGATCGCCAAACAGAAAAGCGAAACCATGACGAAAGCGACAGGCGGGAAGCGCTGGTCGAAGGCGGCGATCACGAACGGCCGGAATCTGGCGCTCGAAAGCGGGTGCTGGAATCGACCCCTGCCGGCCGCGGCGCCGACGAGGCGGCCTGACGAGACGAACCACGCCAGCGGCCGACTACACGGTGGTCGCCACCGGGGCCTGGGCCCGGCACCCCGTCGAGTACGTGGTGCTGAACGCCGTGACGATCCCGCTGGTCCTCCTGCTCGCAGTACTCGTTCGCGACGTGCGCGCGCTCGGGGTGAATGCCTGAACGGTCCGCGGATCCGAGAATCCGAGAACTCCGAGACTCCGAGAAGGGCCCGGACCGTCCGGTGGATTCCGGTCCAGGAAGTGGTAATCAACGGGGGAACGAGTGCGGGAGCATATGCAGGAAGTCACTTGTTTGCAGCTACTTACGAGATTTAGGAAGCTCACGCTACAGAACTGAGAGTGATGTAACCTGTTGATATACAAGTCGGTTGCTGAAATATGGTGACGACGTTTACCACGCACGTTACCACGATGTCAGGATCGCCGAGTCCGGCTCTACCGAACGGTTACCCGGCGTTCGGTGAAGCCGGTATGGACATGGGAGCGCGCTTGCCATCCTCGCCCGTCACGCTCGCATCGCCGTCATCCTTCACGTTTGACGCTCCGCGTGTTCGGGCATCCCCTCGCGAGAGTCGAAAGCCAGACACCGCAAGTAGGTCTCAATCCTGTCGTAGTCGGAACCCTGGGCAAAGAACTCATCCAGCTTCTTCCGGAGCAGCTCTGTCGACTCCGGAAACGACAGGTCTGCGAGGTTCCTGCTGTCGAGGAGATTGTCCCTGTATACGGTGAGATAACCGTATTCCTTGTCCGGGTTCTTCATGAGATACCTGCCCGCCTCGCCCGGCGGCAGCCACCTCTCGATGGGATTCTCCTTCATGAAGTGAATCACGTTCTCCTTCGCCGTCCCCTTGATCCAGGGCGGGGAACTGAGCGCCAATGTGACGCCGCCGAGGGAGAATCCGATTGACCAGTTCCAACCCGACTTCAGCACCCGCGCTCCTTCCGCGCTCTCCCAGGTCAACCATCGAGCACTACCGCGTCCTGAACGGGACGTCGTGAATCCCTTGCTCTTCAGGTATGCCTCTACTTCCGAGCGCTGTTCGTCCGGCTTCTGCCGGAAAGCCCCGACCAGTTCCCGGAGAGCTTCCCTGCGAGATTCGTCCAACTGCTCAAGCGCCGCCTCACCGTTCGCTTCCGACAGCCTCTTGAGGGTGGGACTCAACGAACAGGACTCGGAGCACCGCGCTCGCGTCGACGTACTTCATCGGGATCCTCACGGACGGCGCGGAGCGACGACTGTATCTCAACGTGCCGCTCGATAGTTGAGACTTTCAGAGCGCCCCAGTCCTGAGTACCGGCCCGGAGCCAGCCCGCGCGCACCAAGCGGTTACGCCAGGAAAGCGGCTCCCGGCGGGCGGGTCCCAATTCGGCGATCGGGTTGTCCCGATCCCTGACGGTTATCCTCTCCCCACGGGAAGCCTGCCGCAGATACCGGCTCAGGTGGGACTTGAGCTCGGTAACCTTGATGGACTGCATGACCACATTTTAGGACCATCATGGCCCTGATCACAAGGACGGACGGCAGCCGATCGGCCGGTGGGTTTCGAATCCGAGATGAGGGTCCTCAATACGCGAGGAACTGTCAGACGAACGCTTACCGTCCAGGCGTCCCGCGTCCCGCTTACCGTCCAGGGTCCAGGGGTCCAGGCACGACTCGGTTCGTCCGGTTCAATCCTTTCGTAAATTGTGCATGAAACTGTACACGACCGTTGGGATAGTTCTATAAAGTATTGAAAACAAAAGCGTTGCAGATTTCCCGTTACGTTCGGTGCGAAAGCCGTTCGCGTGAGCCCGTGGCGCGTCAGTGCTCGGCCAGGTTCCGGAACTTCTCGGGCGGCAGGCCCAGGTGCACCGCGCTGAGCAGGCCCCCGTCGGCGTGATCGAGGATGTGGCAGTGGAAGATCCAGGTGCCCGGACGGTCCTCGAAGCGCACCGCCAAGCGCACCGTCCGCTCGTGCGGGATGTCCACCGTGTCCTTCCACTCCAGAGGCCGTACCGGTTCGCCGGCCTCGTCGAGCACCATGAAGAAGAAGCCGTGCAGATGCAACGGGTGCGACCAGGCAGTGGAGTTGGTCACGGTCCAGACCTGCGTCTCGCCCAGGCTCGCCAGGACCGGTTTCGCCTTCCAGAAGGGCACGTGATTGATCCCGTAGGCGAAGGTCCGATCGTACGGATCCTCCTGCAGGGTCAGCTCCAGGTCGATTGCCGTCGCGCCCTCGAGGTCGTAAGGTTCGATAGCGCGGCTCGTACTGGGCAGCGGGTCTCCCACGTAGGGCGGCTCGTCCGCGAAGCGGATCGTCAACAAGCTCTCGAAGTCGCGCCCGAAGATGCTTCCGTAGCCGCGGTCGTGCAGCAGCGAGCGGACCAGGCCCTCGCTGCCCCGCTCGCCGGCCGGAGCCACCAGGACATCGGCCCGCTCGCCGGCGCCGAGCACGATGAAGTCGTGGTCCTCGGAGTACTCGGTCAGCCCGCCGTCACCGCCGATCTTGCGGAAGACGTTCCCCTCGCCGAGGTCGAGCTTGAAGTAGCGGCTCTTGGCCGCATTCACGATTCGCCAGCGCTGCGGGGCGCCGGCCCGCGCCGTCAGCTCGGGCAGTCGGCGGCCGTTGACGAGCACCTGGTTGCCCTCGCGGCCGAACAGCATCCCGACCGTGCCGCCGGTGTCGGCGGGCAGCAACTCGCCGTCCCCGGCGACGTCGATGTCGCTGAGGACGAGCACGAGATCGTCGGCTATGCCGACCGTCTCCGTCGGATCCTCCACCAGGAAGGCGCCGTAGAGCCCGAAGCCGACCTGTGCGGCCGACATCACGTGGGGGTGATACCAGTAGATGCCGGCGTCCGGCACCACGAAGTCGTAGGTGAAGGTCTCTCCGGGCCGGACCGGATCCTGCGAGTAGCCGGGCACGCCGTCCATGTCGATCGGGATCCGGAGTCCGTGCCAGTGGATGGTGCTCGGCCGCGGCAGGTTGTTCGTGAAGTGCACGATGAGCCGGTCCCCGACCTTCACCCGGATCGTGGGGCCCGGAATCGTGCCGTTGTAGGTCCAGGCGTCCACCTTCAGTCCGGGTGCGATCTCGACCGTTGCCACCCGGGCCTCGAAGTCCACCTCGACGATGTCGGGGTCGGGATTGCGGTCGGTCGCCTCCGCGATCCGGATGCCGGCGTCCCATTGCGGGGGTTGCAGGGACTGCGCGCCGGCCGCATCCGGGTCCAGCAGCGCCAGCGCCGACAGCACGACGAGCACGGCGGAGGCTGTCGTCCGGAACGGCCCCGACAGGTTCGTTTCGCCAAATCGGCGTCTGCGCATCGTTCGTGGATCGTAGCATCGCTCGGTTGCCGCCTTGTGCCGTACCAGTCGCGGGGCGTGCGCGTCCTGCTGCCTTCCGGTCGTCGTTCCGGGACTGGGCAGCCGAGAAGACGAACCACCCGCGCGAGGTGGTCGAGGCCGCGCTGGCCCATGTCGTCCAGAACAGGGTAGAGGCGGCCTACGCGCGGTCGGACCTGTTCGAGCGGCGGCGGCAGTTGATGAACGACTGGTCCGCCTACGTCGCCGGCAGTACAGGAAGCGCCGGCTGACGATCGCCCCTTTCTTCGGAACCGGGCGGACGCTCTCGTCCGGGTCGGCTGGACGCGACGAAGCCGGGTGGGGTGGCGCTGGTCTGCTTGCACAGCGGCGTGTTCTCCGCTCCCAGCACCTCGCCACGTTGCGGTCAGCGTTCCTGGCCGCTCCGCTGTTGGGACCGGCCCTGCTCGGCGGCTGCGTCCCGGGCAGGTCTGGGCGGAGTCGCAGGGTTCGGCGGTGGGTCTCCGATCCGCGGTGAGGTCTTGGGCGCCGGTTCATCCGGCCGTTCGGCGCCGGCTGGAGGCGTACCTTTATCTTGCTCCGACGGCGTGGTCTGCTTCGCGGGTCGAGTGTCGTCGCGGGTCATGAGCAATGAGTCCCTGACGTCCTCGGGCGGTTGCCAACCGCTTCCCGTGCGGGGCGCCAGATCGGCGGGCACGTTGTGTTGCCGTGCGAGTGCTCGGACTCTGCGCTCGCAGTTGCTGACGATTCGCATTGCAGCGCGCAGGATCTCGGCCGTACGGTTCTCGTCCACGTCTTCGAAGTCGGGTTCCTCGAACTCGGCGTAAGCGTTGAACTCGCGGCCCTTGTCGAGCTTCATCCGGTCGAGGTCCTCGATGCCGACGTTCTCGCCGCGGGCGAGCAGGTGGAAGGCGAGTTCCCGCGTGTTGTGTCGTTGTCCCACGCGTCCGTCGACTGCGAAGGCGAGGCCCTTGACGGCATACTCGACGGCTCTGGTCGCGTCGCCGATGCGCTGCCAGCGTGACTTGTCGTAGCCCACGTCGGTCTTGCCGACGGCGCTGGCCATCAGGCCGTAGGCGCCGCGAAGCCAGCGCGCCGCAGTCTGTATCCGGCCTTCGGCCGTCATGGCCTTGTCTCAGCCTCGGACTCGTACAGCACCGTCGCCTCGTCGAGTATCTGCATGAAGGTCTCATCCTCCCACTGCAGGCGCTTGGCGACGCCCCCGGGGGTGAGGACCACGATGTCGGTCCACCGTATTCGGTCCGGGAGACCGGCGCCGATGTCCAGCTTCAGCTCGAGCACGCCGCGTGGCGCCTCGTCGATGACGAGGATGTCGATGTCGCTGTCGTCGTGCATCTGGTGGCGGGCTCCGGAGCCGAACAGCAGAATCCGTTTCGGTTGCGTCACCTCGAGGATCGCGTCGACGATCTCGCGCAGGTCCTGCGGGTGAGGCGCACCGGCGACCGGCCGGCGCCACCCGGGGAGCCCGGGCAGGTCCGACGGTTCGCGTTCGGCGTCGTCTTCCGCGGCCGGCCGCGGGCCTGGGAATGGTCCGTCCACGACGTCTGGCTCCGGTGCAGGATGTTGCTACCTTCAATATACGGCATGCCGTCCGCCGCCCCGGTCCGGAGCACGCCCGGGCGCGGCACGCTCGGGACCGCGCTTCGGTCCTCGTCGAAGCCCGCCGCCGGCCCCGCGCCGTGACCTGCTCGACGCCGCCCGCCGCCGGCGACCGCCCCCTGCCCCAACTGCCTGGCAAGAGGCCGCCGCGCCTCCCCGAGTCGGCGCGGATACGGACCACGGAGGAGCAGGGGGGCGGAACGACAATCGAGCAGGCAGAGTAGCGGCACAGGGAACCGGGCGGGCGGGCACGGCGGCGCCGTGCTGTGCACCGTTTCTCCACGCCTGGCCGCTGACGCGCTGCTGTTCAACGCCGCACGCGGCAGGCCGCCGCGAGACGGCGCGCCACGGAACCTGCGCCCCTCCAACCCGGCCCGATCGGGCCACTCCCTTTCGCGGAGGAAGATCCCATGCCCCTGATCGAGTTGCTCCGCCCGCAACAGCGGGACTGGCTGCGCAAGCTCCGCAAGCGGATCGCCAACCGCGAGCTGATGCGCCGCGTTCGGGCCGACCTCAACCGCAAGCTCTTGTGTCCCCGGGGTCGACCTGCCGATCGAGGCCGGCACGTGCGGGAGACTCATCGCGCCCGAGAGCAGCCGCTGCATCCGCTGCCACAACCGCCGGATGTGGCTGCTGAAGTACGGGCTCAACCAGGCGGAGATCGTCGTGACCGCCCTACTCGAAACCGCCGCGGCCGAAGACGACGAGGCGGGCCGGGACCCCGCCGCGTCCGCCGACCTGCCCGGCGCCGTGCCTCTGCTCGACGACCTGTCGGCCTTCGACCCCTGTCTGCGGTGGTAGGCGGCCGGACGCCGACGTGATCCGGCGTGACGGGCTGCGCCGCGGCGCGAGACCTGCTCGGGGGTCTCCTCGGTACTGCCCGTTTCGCGCCAACGTGTAGCGAGCCGTCGGCGCTCGCAGCCGCTCTCGGACGCCTCGACGAGTTCCTGCCGAGCCGGGAGCCGCCGACGTGCTTTCGCCAGGATTTCGCCGGAACGTGTTCCGGTACGTGAAGTCACTTTCACCGCGATCCCCGGCCGCGAGGGGGTCACGGCTGGTGGCACGCCGCCCCGATCCGCCTCCCGCTGCTTCCGTTCCCGGAGCCTCGAGCCGGACCTTGGTCCTGCTTCTGGCGCGCGCCCCGTACACTCCCCACCGCGCCAGAGACGACAGGAGCGAGATGGAGTTTTTGCCGTGAAAGAACGCGGTGGCAGAGGCACACCCCACCACGCACGACCGCGGGTCGCGAAGGGGGCGGCGGTTCATGCGCTGCAGGCGACGCTCGGCCTTTGAGGCTGCCCCATTGTGGCCTCGACGGCGAACGACGCCGCGAGCGAAGGAATTCTACTGCTCTTTCATGCCCTCGGGGCGGTCACGACGAGCGTGGCCATGACAGTTTGCTAGCGCAAACCGCTGGCGCTAACCCCTCTCGGACAAGGCATGGGGAGACGCCGCGCCGCCGTGCGGCGGGATCAGCAGCTCGGCCTCCGGCTCACCGTGGCCGAGGCCACGGCGATCCGCGCCGAGGCCGCCCGCGCCGGCCTGCGGCCCGTGGCCTGGGTCCGGCAGACGGCCCTCGCCGCGCAGCACCGCGTCGAGCGCGGCCCGGGTGTCAGCGAACCCGGCAGGCCGGCGTGTGCCTGAACCAGATCGCGCGCCGCCTGCACGCCGGCGCCCCCGTCGCCAGCCGCTGCCGAGCTCGACGCCGCTCGCTGGCGCGCCCGCGACCTGCACCCGCTACCGCCCGCCGAACGGCCGCGCGGCCCTGGCCGGCGACCTCGAACCGATGGTGAGCGCGAGGACTGGGCGCAAGTCTACGAACAGGAACGGCGGACGCCCACGCCGCCGCCGCAAACGCGGACCGAGCGGTTCCGGCAACGTCTGCAGCGGCGGCTGCGCAAGGCGGGCGAGTCGCGGGACCGGGCGCGCGCCATCGCGGAGCGACTGGTCCCGCGGTCGCGAGGCCGACACGGCATCGTGCGACGCACCTGGGCGCACCTGGCGGCCGCGGTCCGCCGGCCCGTCGACCGCTTCGCGGCGCGCCAGGCGCTCGACGCCCGGCTCGCCGACGCGCGCATCGAGCGCGTGCTCGGCAGCCGATGGCGGCTGGGCAATGCCATCGATACCGCGATGGACGCCATCCTCCTCGCCCGCCGGACCGGCACGCCCGTTACGCAGATGGACCGCTGCTACGAGCGCGCCGTCGAGCCGGTCGTGCGCGACCACGACGCGGCGGTCCGGCGCGAGGCGCCTCGACCCGCGCCCAGCGAGGTCCCCGAGAACCCGGCGACGCCGCCCTCGCCCGCGCAAGGCGCGGGAGACGCCGCCGACCGGAGCCGCGGGCAGAATCGGAACTGGAGGCGGTAGGGCCGCCCCCGTTTGTCGTCCTGGCAGGAAGCAGGTACGCGACGACCGTCCACGGTGGCGTCCGGTTCCGGCGACCGAACCCCTGCAGCCGATCCCAGCGAAGCGGCGTACGTAACGAGGGCCGGCCCTAGAACGGACCGGCGACCCCACCACGTTCTCGAAGGTGGCTAGAAATCGAAGTCGATGTCGTCAGCGGCGTCAGTCATATCAGCAGCGTCCACAGCGTCTGCGACCGCGTCCGGATCCGCTCCGTCCGACCACCAGAAGAACCCGCTGCCGGACGGTGCGGAGGAGGATGTCGGGCGAGCCGATGCCGTACGTGCGGGGTGATCCGGTGCGCGCTGCGGGGATCGACTCGGCGGCGCTGTCTGGAACTGCGCGTGCGCCTGCGCTTCTGCCCGAACTAGGCAGATGTGCTCGGCGGCTTCCGGTGACTCACCGGCTGCTCGCGCGATCGCCCGGCACTCGTCCCACCCTCCCGGCGCACCGTGCATCTGAATTCGACTAATCGTATACCACCGCAAGCGGCAGGTGGCGAAGTTGACGAAGGTCGGGCGCGGGATGGGAATCGAGGTCACGGAGCGGGACAACGGCGCGTTATGCACCTAGCCGGCTCACGGTCGCCCCGTGCTCGACCGACTGTCGGTCTCGACGGCCCGTGCTATGCTGTCATCGTGACCAGCGACACGAAGGCGATAATTGGGACCATCGTC
This sequence comes from Vicinamibacterales bacterium, assembly GCA_965204175.1. GTDB lineage: Bacteria > Acidobacteriota > Vicinamibacteria > Vicinamibacterales > UBA8438 > WTFV01. The sequence continues at coordinate 4,926,293 of OZ241978.1, read as the reverse complement.
GGCACGGGTCTGGCACTCGGTGGCCTGCTGTCGGCGCAACTCGCCAGCGTGAATGCTAGTCTAACGCTCGTGTTGATGACGCCCGCGCCGACATCGTGGCGCAGATCCGTGGCGTGAAACTCCCGCGTCGATGAGTTGCGTGCCGATCTCCGCGACATGAGCAACCGTCTGGGTAACGTCGAGATTGCCTTCGGCAAGGTTGACCAGCGGCTCTTGACCATCGAGCGCGTCGCACTTCCACGCCCCCCCGCGCAAGGTGAGCTAGAAGACTGAGGGCAATGCTCAACGAAAACGACGTCATAGCAATTGTCAGGACGTACCTGGAAGAGACGGGCTGGACGATTGTCCGGATCAGCAACACGAGACAGACTGGCCCCGATCTTGAAGCTGTGAATCCGAAGTCCACTCGGCGCCTGTACGTCGAGGCTAAGGGGGCAACTAGCGCGAGTCCAACAAGTTCCCGCTACGGCCAACCATTCAACCGTTCGCAGGTGAGAGACCACGTCGCCAACGCGTTCTACGTTGCGGCCATTGTTCCAGCGGAACATTTGTCCGCCATCGCTGTTCCTCGGAATGGCCTACACGAGCACTTCATGGCAGCGATCCGGTTTGCACTCGCCACGCTGAAGATTGCCGTCTTATGGGTCGACGAAGGCAAGGTTGTCGATACGTGGCATTGGGCGGCCGGCCACGGAATGCACGGGACACTGAGTTCACGGGTTCATTCCAGCGAGTAGACGGCATGTGGCCGGCCGATCGGTCCCTCAGGCGAAACCTCGAAGATCGCGTACACGTCGCCGCCTTGGGTTTCGTCACCTGCTACCCACTCCACCGTTGTCACTACTCCATACGTCCCGTGCGGTACGTTGTCGAACACGAATCGGCCGTCCACGCCACAAACGGTGGTTGCGAACGGTGCGTCCTTGTCGCGGAAGCGACGGCGGATGTCGCCACCCAGCAAGACCATCGAGCCCAGCAATCCGCCTCTCTCCTCCTCGGTCAACCGCAATAGCCAGACCTGCGAGCCGGCACATGTAACCACGTCGCCACCGCGCTGCCGCAGGAAGCCGTCGCCTTCGACTCTACCCAGCGTTGGGTACTTCAATGCCAAGAACACCAAGCCGAGTATCGTGATCGACAGCAGTACGCCAGAGCCGATGATCACCGACCACCGTGACCGTCGCTGAGCGCCCTTGGCCGTCGTCGACGGCGTCGAGGTCATCCTGATGTTCCCGCTGTTCAGCAAGGCCGTGTCGCCGGGGGCCTGGGATTGACCAGAGCGTGCCGGTCACGCCCCTCGGGATCGCCATGTCACCGGTCGGTCCCCTGGGTTCGTCATGGTGTTTCCTTTAGCACCGTCAGCCAGTCGCCTGATGCGTCGATTGTGAAGCGGAATTCGATCGACGGCCACGCGGACAGAACACGGCATTCCAGTACCATGTTCCCGAGACTCTTGGCGTGCGACATTCCGCCACGAACCGATGTCGGATGCCTCACGTACGCGGTTCCGCGCCATTTGGTCGACTCTGACTCGCGAGACCCATGGTCCGTGAGACCAGACACAGAGATCCTAGCTTCCGAGCCGTTCGCGGCTGTTTCCACGGCGCGCCGGAACTCAGGTCTTGCGACCACGGTGCGCCAAAACGAATCGAACTTCGACATCAGTCCTGTTGCCCCAGTTGCCCACGATCAGATGGAGGAATCGTAGCATGTCATGAATCCCAGCATTGGGTCCGACGCCACACGGATGATCCTCCGCTCGGGTCGGACCGGCGGTTGTAGCGCCGCCTGCGAACACGGGGAGGCGGGCCGAACTGGGACCGTCGGCAACTCGGAGAGTCGGTCCGGGTCGGTCTCGGAAGCCTGGAAGCGCAGGCTGCGCGACCACGGCTGGTCGAACTGCAGGGCCGCTAGCTCAACCCGCCAGGATGGGGCGACTCGGGTCGACGAGCCGGTTCCCGGCTACCGAAACGTCCGGTTCCCACGATGAAGACGCAGCGAAGGCGCTCAAGAAGCGCACCCTGACGAACCTCTACAAACCCCTGCCCGCAGTGGCTCGCGGACGCGCACGCGGCCCTTGACGCCGCTGTGACCGCCGCGTAGGGTCAGCGGACATCGCTGACAAGACGCTCTCCGCGAGTTGCTCGCGCTCAACGGTGGCGGACAGCAAACGAGCCGCGAAGCGGTTCGGTCCGCGCGACGAGGCGTGCCAATGAAGTCCGTTTCCTTCAGCATCAGACGGGTCAATCGCTTGCGGCGGGCCGCCGAGAAGGCCAGACAACTAGCCTCGGCTCCCGATCGATCGGCCGAGACGGACTCATTCTCTGGCAGATGGTCCGCCAGCGACGTGGCCGACGACCTGCTACGCGTTTTCGATGCGCTTCGCCTCAAGGCAGGATTCGCGCTGCGGGCCTTTACGTATCGGGCGGGCGGCAACGGCAACGGGATCATCTGGGCCGTGCCGGCCGATGTGCCGCCGGTTGCCGTGGACGATTGTCCGCGGCTCGAAGACACGTGGTTGCAGCCCCCGCGGCCGCCGGGGGCCGTCCCGCTCATGCACGCAATCGAGGGCGACGGCAGTCCGTGGTCCTATCTGTCGGCGTCGATTCTGAGCCGCGAGGCGGCGGAATTCGGGGCAGTCTGGCACGGCTGCGTCTGGAGCGACCAGACCATTCTCTCCAAGCCCCCGCGGCAGGCGGACGACCCGAATGCTGAGGACGACGCGCGACAGCTGACCGGAGACGCACCCGTCGGCAACTGGACTTGGCACCGCGCTGCTCCCCACACTTGGCACCCGACCTATGCCGACCTGGAATCCAGCCGCGACGTCGTCCTGCACATCCACAGTCCCATCGGTGGAGAGGAGATCTACCGCGCCACGGACACCTATCCGGTGGTGGGCAGCTACGAGGGGCGGACCGAGAGAACGGTGTTGTGCACTGGCGACCGATTCATCGTCTACTGACCGATGTCCTCGGTGAGCTGGTCGTGCTGAAACCGCCGCGGGCGGTGAAGGCCGGGCGCAGTGCGGGGACCGTTCGAAGGTTCGAAGTCGTCCAGGATGGTCCCTTGGGTTCCCAGTCGGAAAGTGGGAATCAACAGGGGAATGGCGGTCGGTCATGTGGTAGTAAAGCACTATTTATGAGTGGTTTACGGCCATACGGAGGTTCACGCGGTCTCGCCGACCCGGTCGGCTCCCAGTGACGCGCTCAGCCAGCCGACCTCCTTCTCCCAGCACATCGCGAGTCGCTCGGCGTGGTCGAGCAGGCTGCGGCCGTGCGCGTCCTGCTGTCCGGCCAGGACCAGCCGGGTGAAGCACTCGGCCCGTCCGGCGGCTCGTTCGTCGTCGTTCCTCGACATTCCGGTTCCTGTCTGGCGACGGCTGGCGTCATGGCGACTCCGGCGTCTCGACGGAAGTCAAGGTTCGGCCGACTATCGGACGCGCAGCCGCTCCAGGTACTCGACCGCCGCCCGCATCTGGCGGGCATCCCACGTCGTCCAGTCGTCGCTTTGCGGCAACCCCGGAATCCCGGTGCTTCGTCCCACGGCGACCAGCTTGACCGCGAGATGACCGGCCAGCCGTCCTGACCCGGACCCGCGCACTTCATCGAGGCCCGCTACGGTCCGGAGGGCGAGCGGGGCTGGTCCTGCCCACGGGAGCAACACGAACCGCGCCGACGATGGTGGTTCGGCCAGCCGTTCTTTCAGATGGCGCCCCATGTGGCTGGTCGCGTGGTGAGCGACGATGGTCTCGGGCCTCGGCGACGATGGCGTCGCCGTCGTTGCCGCTCTCCGGTCCCAGGTCGACGATCCGGTCGGCGGCGGCGATGACGTCGAGGTTGTGCTCGATGACGATCACCGTGTCGCCCGCCGCGATGAGCCGGTCGAGGATGCCGAGCAGGCGGTCGATGTCGGCCGGCCCTCGCTCCGGCGATCCGCCCTTGAGGAGCAGGAACCTCGGATGGCGCTCATCGATCGTTGTGGCGTCGCACTAGCCGTCCAGCCCGCGGCCGAAGGGCTGGGGCGGCTTGTCGAGCCCCTGTCGAGCGGAACTGGGGTCAACGATCCGCGGGACTGGGGTCAAGGGGCGTTCTGAACTGGGCCAAGGGACGTGGCACTGTTTTCGACGGTGCAATGCAACGTTGCACCGTGAGGCCGGATCCAGCCTTCCCGCAGGGAAACATGCGCCCGTGCCTGGACCCATTGACCTTCGACGAGTACGGGTGTCCCAACCGAGTCCCTCGCTCTTCGAGCAATCTGACGACGGGCCTGACGTCCTCCTGTTCCCGGACCGTCAGCCCGTTCCACCAAGTCTCGAACTCGTCCGTGTACTCGATCATCAGCTACAGCTCGCGAAACAGTTCCGGGCTATACATGACTGCGTTCGGAAACTGTATTCTGTCATGATCCGTCGGCGTGCCCTGGAACATCCGATGCCGGGCGGCTGCGTAATCTGGCTCAACGGCGCTTTCGGGGTAGGGAAGACGACCGTCGCACGCGCCCTTGCCGGGGAGGCTTGGCCGCGGCGGGGCTTGAGCAGTGTCGGAGGGCGCATGGAGAAATTCGGCAGGCATGCGGCGGCAATGCGAAACGTTGCGGCAGTAGTCGTGTCGGCTGTCGGACTCGCTGGATGCAACGGATTGGCTGCGGCCCCGTCGGAGATGCCCTCGCTGACGGTGGACATCCACGCGACCGACTCGGGCATGATGCTCGGTTCCGTTGTCATCGAGGACACGGCCGAAGGCGCCCGCTTCACCCCGAATCTGAGCGGGCTGACGGCCGGCGAGCACGGCTTCCACGTTCATGTGAATCCTGATTGCGGGATGGCGGGGCAGAACGCGGGCGGGCACTACGATCCGGCGAACACCGGGCGTCACGAAGGCCCTGATGGCAACGGCCATCTTGGGGACCTGCCGAGACTGGCGGTCAACGGCGGCGGCGGCGCGACCGTTCCGGTCGTGGCGCGGCGAGTTCGGGTGAGCGACGTTGTGGGTCGTTCGTTGATGGTCCATGCCGGCGGCGACAACTACTCGGACATGCCCGCGGCACTCGGGGGCGGCGGCGCTCGAGTGGCTTGCGGTGTCATCCCGGCGACGGCGAGCTGAGCGATGGGACTGCGTCGTAGAACGGCTGGGGTTCCCGCAGGGTTGGCCGGGCGGCAGACCGCGGGCCCAGGGCGGGCGTCCGAGGGCCGGCGCGGCGTTCACCGGGAGAGGCTTCCATGGCGGAATACACCTACGAAGAGCTGAAGCACAGGACGATTGCGGATCTGCGCGAGATTGCGCGCGGGCTCGATCACGAGGCCGTGCAGGGATTCTCGCAGCTCAACAAGGAGCACCTGCTGCCGGGGCTCTGCAAGGCGCTCGGGATCGACACGCACGAGCACCACCACGTGGTCGGCGGGTTCGACAAGGCCGCTGCCAAGAAGAAGCTGCGGGCGCTCAAGGCGGAGAAGCAGTCGGCGTTCGAATCGGGAGACCGCGCGCGGGCGACGGCGTTGCGGCGCAGGATCCACCGGATCAACCATCAGATCCGCGCGCACGTGCGTTGAGGGCGGCCCCGCGGCGTGCGGCCGCCGGTCGCGGCGGCGGGGCCGGCCGGGCCTGACGCTATGCCCGGCGCTCCGCAACGCCTCGCTGGCTCGGCGTCTCGGCCCATCCCCTCCGCTCCAAGACCCTGCGTCGCAGAACTCCGCTTTGCTGCGTGCCGTGGCGCATGGTCCTAGCCGATGCTCAGCAGCTCGACCTCGAAGAGCAGGGTGGCATCGCCGGGAATGGGGCCCTGCCCACCGCTGCCGTAGCCGTCCTCGGGCGGAATGACGAGGCGCCGCAGGCCGCCGACCTGCATCCCGAGCAGCCCCCGGTCCCAGCCGGTGATGACGTCCCCCGCCCCCAGCGTGAACTCGAACGGGCCGCGCGACTGACTGGAGTCGAACTGCATGCCCTTGTTCTCGGTGGCGTTCGGGTCGTAGAGCCAGCCGGTGTAGTGCACGGACAGCCTGTCGCCGTCCATCGCTTCCGGTCCTGTGCCGACGGTCAGATCGGTGACCGTGAACGGCACGTCGAGCCCGACGCTCGGGGACGTGGGCGTTGGGGAAGTCGGTGCGGGTGAGCTCCCGTCTTCGCCTCCGCAGGCGGCGAAGAGCAACAGAACCGGGATCAACGGAACGATTCGCCGCATCGTGTGTGCCTCCACCGTGATAGCGTACAACGATGCGGGGGTTGCTCTTTCTCTGCGTCGCGAACTCGTCGCGCAGTCAGATGGCCGAAGGGCTGGCGCGGGCTCGGTTCGGTGACCGCGTCCTCGTAGCCAGCGCCGGGTCGTCGCCCGCAACCGTCAGCCCGTTCGCCGTCGCGGCGCTCGACGAGGTCGGGATCGACATCAGCGGGCACCATTCCAAGCGCGTCGACACGATCGATCCCGAGACGGTCGACGTGGTCGTGACGCTGTGCGCGGAGCAGGTCTGTCCCGCTTTCCTCGGGACCGCGAGGCGTCTGCACTGGCCGTTGCCCGATCCGGCTGCCGAGGCGCAGTCCGAGGCGGAGCGGCTCGACGGCTACCGGGCGGTGCGCGACGAGATCGCGCGGCGGCTGAACACGCTGGATGACCTGTTGCCGGGCGCGAACGCGAAGGCGCCCCCAATCGGCTGAGCCATGTTCCTGCCCCTCGGCGACGAGCCGAACCCCCGCGGCGTCCCGGTCGTCACCTACACCCTGATCGGCATCAACGTCGCGGTGTTCCTGTTCGTGACGCTGCCGCTCAGCGGGGTCCGCCCGGCGCCGGACGATCCGGTGCTCTGGGAGTACCTGACCGCCCTCGGCCCGCAGCTCTCCCCGCGTATGGAAGAGCGGCTGCTGCTGCAGCTGTCGGCCTACGATCTGGTGGTCTTCGCGTACGGATTCCGCCCCGCCGATCCGGGCGTGCTCACCCTGCTGACGTCCCTGTTCCTGCACGGCGGGTTCATGCACCTCGCCGGCAACATGCTGTTCCTCTGGATCTACGGCGACAACGTCGAGCACCGGCTCGGCCCGGCGCGCTACCTGGCGGCCTACCTGGGGACCGGCATCCTGGCGACCCTGTCTCACGCGGTGCTGGACTTCGGGTCCGTCATACCGATGGTCGGGGCGTCCGGCGCCATCTCGGGCGTGCTCGGCTTCTACTTCATCTGGTTTCCCAGGAACCGGGTCCGGTTGTGGATCATGCTGTTCCCGTTCTTCATGAACGTGATCTACGCGCCTGCCCGGCTGGTGCTCGGGATGTACCTGGTCATCGACAACCTGCTCCCGTTCCTGGCGACGCGCGGGGCCGGCGGAGGCGGCGTGGCCTATGGCGCGCACATCGGCGGCTTCATCGCGGGATTGGCCTACGCCCGGTGGAGCCAGCGCCGCGAGGTGCAGCGGCCGCCGGCGGACTTCGAGCCGGATCCCGTGGCCGCGACGTTCGATTCGGACCCGTCGTCGGTCCGCGGCATCCGCCAGTTGATCGCGGCGGGAGAGCACGAGCGGGCGGCGCCGGCGTACTTCGGCCTCAGCGCGGCGCGCACGGTGCGGCTGCTGATGCCCGAGGAGTCCATCAACTTCGGGCGCTGGCTGGCCAACAACGGCCATCCGGACGCGGCGCTGGTGGTGTACCAGCGACACCTGCGCGACTACCCGCTCGGCCCGTACGCCGCCGAGGCGCATCTGGGCGCGGGACTGGTGCAGCTCTACGCGCGCAACCAGCCGACCGCCGCCTACCAGCACCTGGTGGCGGTCCTCGACGCCGAGCCGCACCCGGAGACCGAGGGGTACGCGCGCCGGGCGCTCACCGAGATAGCGGCGCGCCAGAAGTTCCGGGTGCACGGCGTGCACTGAGCCTGTGGTCCCTCGAATCGGCCCGGCAGGTGTCCCCCGAAGCGTCCGCGTGACGGGTTCCGGCGGGGCGGACTCCTCGTGACCCGTGCCGGCCGTTGGCGTCAGCGTCGGCGGGGAATCGGTTCGGTGAGGTAGCCGGTCAGCTCGCGGGTCCACCAATCCCCGCCCGCACCCTGCTCGGCCGTCGTGAACCGATAACGGTACAGCGCGAGGCGGATGAAGGCGGGCGGCCCGTCGTGGAAAGGACTCGACTCCAGCAGCCCGAGTGCGGTCGGATCGTTTTCGAGCAGTCGATCGACGAGCGCGAACAGCCAGTGCGCCTGCCCCTGCGGGTCGAGCGCCGCGAACCACATCTGCCAGTCCAGACGCGGCATGTGGGGCTGGACGAAGCCCGGCGCGCGCGCCGTCTCGCCCGCCTTCCACGGGAACTCGTACTCGAGCCAGGTCTCCCCGTCCGCGGAGCCTTCGATGACGATCTCCGGGCGCTCGGTCGTCATGACGCGGAACAGGCCGTAGCCGCTGACCGACCGCAGCGGGGCCACCGTCGCGAGCAGCGTGTTGGACCAGGCCGGCAGCGGCGCGGGCCGCCGCAGCTCCCGGACGAACGTCAGCGCGCTCAGGATCGCCATTGCCGTGGCCAGCACCGCCACCGCCGTCCGCCCCGGGCCGCGTTGGGGCGCATCGCGTTGCGCATAACCGGAGGGCGCCTGCAGCCACGGCAGCAAGCGGGCAATCGTGGTGTCGTCGAGCAGCGAGACGTAGAGCGCCAGCGTCAGCAGGTTGAAGAATCCGTAGTTGCCGGTGAGCGCAATCAGCACTTGCAGCAGGCAGAGCAGCGCACACCCGGTGTTGCGGACGCCCCGGAAGCGGGGCGGCACGAGGATGACGAACGGCACCACCAGCTCGATGAAGAACATCACCCCGACCGACGACATCCCGAACCAGTCGGCGGCGTTGTGCGCGTACCAGCCCAGCCAGGTCGGGATCGGCTGCGTTTCGTAGTGGTAGCCGAGCGCGGTCAGGCTCCACCAGGTCTCGTCGCCGCTCAGCAGCTTGGTGGCGCCCGACAGGAAGGTCAGCTTGAAGGTGAGGCTCCATACCAGCCAGCGCGCCGCGCGGCTCGGCTGTCCCCGGGTTTCCAGCGCCGGCCACCAGCCGGTGGGCGCATAGAGCACGGCCACCACGCCGGTCTCCAGCAGCAGCAGGTCCCACTGGAAGAACAGGAAGTCCTGGCCGGCGACGGTCAGCGACAGGTAGAGGGCCCAGAGCGCCGCGAAGACGGCGATCGGGGCCATGCCGAGCAGCGCCGCGAACGCCGACGCGATACCGAGCCAGCAGAGCGTCAGCAGAAGCGCGTCGCCCGGCCAGAGCCACAGAAGGGTAGGAAGCTGAACGTAGGCCTCGTTTCCCCAGAGCTCATGGGCCCGCTCCAGGTAGCCCGCGGCGGGGAGCAGGCCCTCCGATCCGACCAGGCCGGCGAGCTGCGGGGCGAGCGAGGCGAACGCAACGAGATAGACGAAACCGAGCAGCCGCAGGAACAGGCCGCGCGACAGCGCGAAGCGCGGCGGCTCGTGCGAGAGCCAGAGCTTGCCACTGACGGGCACATCTTATTCTATGTTGATAATCTATACACATGAAAGCCGTACAGGTCACGATGGACGAGCATCTGCTGCGGCGCCTCGATGCCGATGACGAGGTCAAGCGCATCGGTCGATCCGCCGTACTCCGTCGCGCGGCGGCCGAGTACCTGCAGCGCCGTCGCTCGCGTCAGGTAGCCGACGCCTACGCGCGCGCCTATGGACCCGGCAAGGGGCTGGACGAGAAGTTCGCGGGTTGGGAGCACGAAGGAGCATGGCCCGACGCGTGAATCGCGGCGATATCTGGACCTACCGGTTCGCCGGTCCGGACAAGCGCCGGCCGGTCGCCGTACTCACGAGACAGGAGGTCATCCCGTTGCTGCGCACCGTGATGGTCGCGCCGGTCACGTCGACCATCCGCGGGGCCCCGAGCGAGGTGCTGGTCGGTCCCGAGCACGGCCTGCAGCACGAGTCGGCCGTCAACCTCGACCACGTCCAGACCGTCGAGCGCTCGCGCCTCGAGCACCGCATCGGCCGGCTCGGCCCCGAGGAGATGCGCGAGGTCTGCCGCGCACTGGCCGTCGCCGTCGGCTGCGACCGCTAGCCGCGAAGTTTGGCTGGGAGGCAGGGATTCGAACCCCGATTCCACGGTCCAGAGCCGCGTGTCCTACCGTTGAACGACCTCCCAGCACGAAGGTGCAGGCGGGACAACCAGAAATTATAGCAGCCCGGCGCGCATTCCGTCGCAGGACCGAAAACACCGAACAACCGGAATGGGCGCGCCGGGGCTCTACGATGCTTCCAATTCGATCTCCGCCGTGAGGCTCGCGGTGACGCCGTCGCCGCGGAACGTGCCGGTGACGGGAGCGGCGTCGCGGGGGTCGGCGGCGGCGGCGACGGTGACGTGCCCGTCCGCCACGGCGAGTCCCTGGCCGGGATCGTACCCGCGCCAGCCGCCGCCCGGCACGAATACCTCGCCCCAGGCGTGCAACTCGGTCGATGTCGCCGTCTCGTTGTGGGCGTAGCCGCTCGCGAAGCGCGCCGCGAGCCCCATCGCCCGGCAGCAGGCGACGAACAGTACCGCCAGGTCGCGGCACGCGCCGCGGCGGGCGGCAATTGTCGCGGCGGGCGGAAGCGCGGCGCCTTCCGGGCGGGTTTCGCGGACGAATTCCGCCCGGATACGCTCCACCAGCGCGAGCGGAAAGCGCGCCGGGTCGCGGTCCGATTCGGTGGCGGCGGCGTGGGCCAGCTCGCGCACCGCGGGGTGCGCGGCGTCGGGCGGACGCCGGTAGAGTGCCAGCCGCTCGCAGAGTTCGGGCGCGTACGCAGCGGGCAGCGGCCGGTCCGGCCCGGTGACGAGGAAGCCGAACGGATTGGTGCGCAGCGTATCGACGATGGCGTGGGTGTCGAGCCGCAGGCGGGAACACCTGCCCTCGAACCAGGCGCGCGTGACGACGTTCCCTTCCGGATCGAGGTTGTCGGCGCGGACCACGGGCTCGGGAGCGATGTCCAGGGCGAAGTCGACGAGCCGGGTCGAGCCGTCGGCGCGCGGGCGCAGCCGGATGACGTGAGGCTCGAGAAAAACGGGCGCGTCGAAGGTGTACGAGGTCCGGTGTCGGATGGTGATTCTCACGAGACGGTAGTGACGGGGGCCGCCGGGGGGGTCTCGATCTCGTCGTAGGCGCGGTCGAGCAGCTCACCCGGCATCTCGTCGATGGCGCGCCGAATACGCTCGTCCCACCAGCGCGAGAGCGCCTCCAGGTTCTGCTTCTGAAAGCGGCGCTCGATGATCCGGAAGGAGTTCTTCCGGTACAGCACGACGTCGATGGGGAAACCGACGTCGGCGGCGCTGATGCGGGTCGAATCGAAGGAGAGACAGGCGACCTTGAACGCATGCCGCATCGAATCCTCGGCCCGCAGGGTCCGGTCGATGATCGGCTTGCCGTAGCCGACCGACCCGATGACGTGATAGGGCGTCAGGCGGCCGGTATCCACCCAGTTCCCTTCCGGGTAGAGCAGATAGAGCATCTGCCGCGCGTCCCGCTCCATCTGCCCGCCGATCAGGGCGTGGATGTTGAAGCTCATGCCGCTCTCGTGCAGCGCCGCCTTGTCCTCGCGGGCCACCGTGCGCACCTGCTCGGCCAGCAGGTTGACGGCCTGGTAGAGCCGCTCGAACGGCTCGTCGCGGCTGGCCCGCTCGGCCAGCCGCTCCTCGAAGTAGGTGAGCGTCTTGTCCCGGAGCGACCGCAGCCCGGACGTCATCACGAAGAAGGTGCCGCGCGGCGGCGAGTAGACGTTCACCTTCCGCAGCGTCGTCACTTCGCGGCCCGACGTGATGAGCGAGTCGGAGAGGCCGACGATGCCGTCCTCGACGTTCATCGCCACGCAGTAGGTCATCGCAACGATTCTCCTTGCCGGCGTTGCGCAAAGAACGTGTGCGTGACCCGGTCGCCGACGCCGTTGCGCTTGTCCCGGATCGCGTCGAGGAAATCGTGCAGGCCCGAACAGAACACGTCGACGATGTCAGTATAGTCGAGCTCTTCGACGAGCTGACCGAGTGCGCGTTCGGCGGTGTACCATGGGTTTCGCGCACATTGCCGCGTCGCGCGCCCCGCGGAGCTCCGTCGCGTGGAAGCACCGCCTTTCATGACTCTCTACCCCGTTGTCCGGGCCACCAGCGAGCACGGCGACGACGTGTCGTTCGACAGGGCCGCCGACCTGATGGCCTGCCGGGAGCGGCGAAATCGCGAGTTGACCGACACGGGCCGGACTTCGGAAGGGGCGCTCCACTTCGACCTCGTCGCCGAGCGCGGCCGGCCCCGTCCGACGGCCTGAGACGTTCTCCGGTACCGGTGGCCCGGGCCCGGTTTCGCCGCCCATCAGCCGCTGATGCGCTCCTCGATCAGTGCGACCCCTCCGAGTCGGGTCATCTGCCCCCGGATCCAGGCCTGTCGGCGGCGCACGCGCGGCGACGGATCGTCTACCCGCCACCGGGACGGCAAGGGCAGGACCGCCGCCAGCAGCGCTGCCTCGTCGGCGTTCAACTCGGCCGGGCGCTTGTCGAAGAAGCGCTCGCTGGCTGCCGTGATGCCGAACACGCCCTTTCCGAACTCCGCGACGTTGAGGTAGACCTCCACGATCCGCCGCTTGCTCCAGCAGAGCTCGATGAGCACCGTCAGGTAGGCTTCGATCCCCTTGCGGAACAGGCTGCGCCCGGGCCACAGGAACAGGTTCTTCGCGGTCTGCTGCGAGATCGTGCTCGCGCCGCGCAACCGCTCGCCGTGCAGGGCGTCGCCCAGTGCCGTGCGAATGGCCTCTACGTCGAAGCCGCGGTGGTCCGGGAACTTCTGGTCCTCGGACGCGATGACGGCGACCGCCGCCTGGGGGGCGATGTCCTCCCAGGGGGTCCAGCGATACGGCATTCGCGTCGTCGCCGCCTGGCTCGACGCGGCCAGCTCGTCCCGCAGCATGAAGGCCGTGGTCGGCGGCGGCACCCAGCGCAGCAGGAGCACCAGCGCCAACGGGACCACGAGTCCGGCCGCCATCAGCAGCAACAGGGCGCGTCCGCAGGCGCGCCTCAGACGGGCGAGCAGCGTCCGCCGGGGGGGCTTGCGCCCGCGGCCGGCGGACCGCCCGCGGCTGACGCGGGTCGATGTCGGTTTCTTCCTGCGTGCGTTGCTCATCGGTGTTTGTGGAATGGGCCTCGGGTATGTCCGAAAGGGTCTCTGCGAACGAGATCTACATCAGGATACGGTAAACGGCCGGGCCGTCCGGAGCAGATCCTCCGTACTGTCTTGTCGGTCGTTCCGCGTGCGACCGTTCGGCATACCATGGATCACATCACGCAAGGGGTGCGGCGGAAACACCCGATGACCCTCAGCAGTCTCCCCGCCCGTGCCGGCGTCCGCCTGATGGCGCCCCGAAACGCCTCGCTGGCTCGGCGTCTCGGCCCATCCCCTCCGCTCCACGACCTCGCGCCGCAGAACGCACGGCGTTGCTTTCTGCCGCGCAAGCTCCTGGCCGCGGCGATGTTGGCCGTGGTCGTGGCCGGCTGCGGGGCCCGCTCCGGCCGCGTGGCGTCGGCCGCGGTCATCGACGCACAGACGGCCGTGCGGGTCAAGACGGCTCTGGTAAACGACGGGGTGCTCGGCACGCTGCCGATCGATGTCAGGGCAGAGGCCGGTGTGGTGACCCTCTACGGCAACGTAAGCGCGGCCGGGGAGGTCGACCTGGCGCTGGCGCTCGTGCGCGGCGTGGCGGGAGTGGTGCGGGTCGAGTCTGCATTGACGGTCGGGGCGGCGGACGAGACCGTGGAGGACCGGCGCCGGCGGACGCGTCCGGTGGACCCGACCGTAGCGACCCGCCCGCGGCTGCCGGCGCTGGCGCCGCGCCCCGAGGAGGGGCCGGTGCGCGTTGTCGGCCTGGGCGCCTCGGTGAAGCTCACGCGCCCCTCGGAAACGGGGCTGGAACGGTCACTGGTCGCAGGGCCGCTGCTGCGTCTGCGCCCGCGCAACGGGCTGGGTCCGACGGTGGCGTTCAACTGGACGAACACCGGGATCGGGACCGGTCCCGGGGGACAGCCCGGACTCGCGGCAATCCGTTTGCGGCCGGTGATGGGGGGCGTCGAGCTCGGCACGGTCCGGGGACGCTTCTGGGCCGGCGCCTCGATCGTGGGGGGCTACTCGTTCAACAAGCTGAACGTCGACACGGCGCGGGTCGGACCGGGCCGGGCGATCGCCGTCGGGCACAGCTTCGTCTGGCGCCCCGGCGCCGCGGTCTGGCTCGACGTCACGCGGCGCTTCGGGATCAACGTGTTCGGCGGGTACCTGTTCACGAGCCCGGAGGTCACGTTCGCGAGCGACACGTCGATCGCCGCCGAACGGGTCGATGCGAGTTCGGCCGTCGTGAGCGTGGGCGTCGCCTACTGGATCTTCTAGGGGATCGTCCGCTCGCGCATCGGCGCGTGGCAACGCAAACGGAGGAAGTGATGTCCGGCTTCGTGCGCACCATGGTCGTGACGCGTCTGGCGCATGGAGGGCACGCGGTGATCTTCGCCGGACGCGCGCTGCGCGACATGTTCCGGCCGCCGTTCGAGCTGCAGGAGACCGCGCGTCAGATCCACGAGCTCGGCTGGCGCTCGCTGCCGCTGATCGCCGCCGCCGGCTACGCGGTCGGCATCGTGATGTCGATGCACACCCGGGCGTCGCTCGAACGGTTCGGCGCCGAGGCGCTGGTCCCGGCGGGGCTCGCCCTCGCGCTCGTGCGCGAGACCGGACCGCTCGTGTGCGGGTTGCTCCTCTCGGGGCGGGTCGGGGCCGGCGTCGGGGCGGAGCTCGGTGCGATGAAGGTGACCGAGCAGATCGACGCCCTCGAGGCGGTGGCGGTGGATTCGTTCAAGTTCCTGGTCGTCACGCGCGTCGTCGCCTGCATGATCTCCATGCCCATCCTCACCGCGGTCATGAACTTCATGGGCATGCTGGGCGGCTGGACGGCCGAGTCGGCGGTTTCCGGCATGGGCTTCGAGGCCTATTTCCGGGCCGCCTTCTCGCTCCTGCAGTTCAGCGACTACGTGCCCGGCACGCTGAAGACGATGGTCTTCGGGTTCATCATCGCGGTCACCGCGTCGTATCTCGGCGTCCACACCTCGGGCGGCACGCAGGGCGTGGGCTACGCGGCGACCCGCAGCGTCGTCACCGCCTCGATCCTGATGATTGCGGCCAACGTGGTGCTCGTGCGCCTCATCTTCTTCGTCTTTCCGGAGATGGCGGAGTGAACGAGCCCGTCCCGGCCATCAGGCTCGATCACGTGTCGAAGGCGTTCGGTACGTTCCGCGTGCTCGACGACGTGTCCATCAGCATCCCCCGCGGGCGCGCCACCGTCGTGCTCGGCCGCAGCGGCACCGGGAAGAGCGTGACCCTGCGGCACATCGTCGGTCTGCTGCAGCCGGACTCGGGCCGCGTGTTCGTGGACGACGACGAGATCACCGCGCTGTCCCCGCCGGCGCTGGCCGAGGTACGGCAGCGGATCGGCTTCCTGTTCCAGAACGCAGCGCTGTTCGACTCGATCACGGTCGCCGAGAACGTGGCCTTCCCGCTGCGGCGGCACTCGACGCTGACCGACGGCGAGATCCGGGCGCGCGCGCTGGAGAAGCTCGCCGCGGTGGGGCTGGCGCGGGCGGCCGAATCGATGCCGGGGGCGCTCTCCGGGGGCATGCGGAAGCGGGCCGGTCTGGCGCGCGCGATGGCGCTCGATCCGGCGATCCTGCTGGTGGACGAGCCGAGCGCCGGTCTCGATCCGGTAACGTCGGAGGAGATCGACGACCTGCTCGTGCAGGTCAAGCAGGAACGCGGCACGACCCTGGTGGTGGTCACGCACAACATCCCGAGCGCCCGGCGCATCGCGGACACGATGCTGTTCCTGCACGAGGGGCGGGTGCTGGCCCGCGGCACGGCTGAGGATCTGGAGCGGAGCGAGCACGAGCTGGTGCGGAAGTTCATGCAGTCGGAGGCCGGCGGGTGAACGCCGGCGGCGGGACGGAGACGCTTCGGAGGGCGGACGTCTCAGTGGTTCGGCGCGCGTCCGAGGACGACGGTACTGGCGGGCGCGCGCGGTAGATTCGCAGGAGAGGGAGGTTTCCGATGGGTTCCCCACGCCTCGCGCTGGTCGGCGCGTTCGTCATCGGCGGGCTGCTGCTGTTCGCGGTCGGCCTGTTCCTGATCGGCGACCGCCGGCTGCTGTTCAGCGAGCAGTTCGAGATAGAGGCCGACTTCGGCAACGTGGCCGGGGTCGAGATCAGCACCGCCGTCCGGCTGTCGGGCATGCCCGCGGGCGAGGTCATCGGCATCGAGATTCCCGATGCGCCGGGCGGCCGGTTCGTCGTGCGGATGCGCGTCCGGGAGGACCTGCATGCGCTTGTGCGCACCGACTCCGAGGCCGCGATCCTGTCGGACGGCCTGCTCGGCTCGGCGTTCATCCAGCTTCGCGCCGGCAGCGAGACGGCGCCGCTCGTCCCCGACGGCGGTGCGCTCAGAGGCGTCGACGCGGTGGAGATTGCCGATCTGATCGCGGAGGGCCGGGAGACGTTCCGCATCGCCGCGAACGAGATGGTCGCGATGCGGGTTGAGCTGACGGAGAGCTTCGGCGGCTTCGAGGATACGATCGCGAGCACGACCCGCCTGATCGACGAGCTGGGGAACGACGCCCGGCTGGTGACCGAGGCCAGTGCCGGCCTGATCGACGAGACACGGGGCATGGTCGCCGAGGTACGCGGCGTGATGGATACGGTGGCGAGTTCGCAGGACGCGGTCGAACGCGTGCTCAACGAGTCTGAAGGGACCATGCAGGCGGTGCGCGAGAGTGCCGAGGGCGTTCGGGAAGCGATCGCTCGCTTTACCGGTCCCGACAGCGCCACCGATCGCCTGCTCGTCGAGGCCGGCGAGGTCATGGGCCGCGCCCGCGCGGCGATGGCGGACGTCGCCGACAACACCGAGGCGCTGAAACGCAACTGGCTCTTCCGGGGTTTCTTTTCCGAGCGCGGGTTCTACAACCTCGACGAGCTGACCGTGGACGAGTACCGCACGCTGCTGCGCGACGACCGCTACGCGCCGCTTCGGATCTGGCTCGCCGCCGACCGTCTGTTCGAGGCCGGTCCCGACGGTGCCCTCACACTGCGGGACGGCGCCGCCCGCCGCATCGAGGAGGCGATGGGCGAGCTGCTCCAGTACCCGCGGACGAGCCCGATCGTCGTGGAGGGCTACGCCACGGCCGGCGCGATTGGACCGCGCATGCTCGCTGCACTCGCCCGCGCGGAGCTGGTGCAGGGCTACGTCGTGCGGACGTTTCGGCGAGCAGGCGCCGTCGGCACCATGGCGCTGGGGGCCGAGGCAGCACAGAGCCCGTCCGGTGACGGACGCTGGGACGGCGTGGCGTTGACGCTGTTCGCGGACCCGGAGCAGCTCGCCCGCACCGCTGCCGCCGCTGCCCAGTGAAGGGCTGCCCGGCTCGCATCGTCGACCGCTTGACGGGGCCGCAAAGCCCGTGGTGCAATGCAGTTGCCTTCCCTTGAACCCCCGCTGACCCTTGGGAGGGACGATGCCGGCGGATGCACCACCCCCGTTCGATACGCAACGAGTCGCCATGGAGCTCGAGGCGAGCGACTTCACCCAACGGCAGGCGGGCGGGCTCGTGCGGGCCCTCGTGGCCGCTACGCGGCATCTCGCCACGAAAGCGGATCTGATCGCGTTGAAGGCCGAGTTGACGGCCGCCATGGATCGGCAGACCATCAGCCTGATCAAGTGGATGGTCGGACTGGCCGTCGGTTTCGCCGCGCTCGGACTCGGGATGGTCGGCGCGACCATCACGGTCCTGCGCTGGCTCGCCGCCGACGGCCAGTGACGGAGGTCCGGCCCGGGTTCAGTCGACCGTGACCCCGGCGGCGTCGGCCAGCAGCGGGTAGAACTGCAGGAAGACGTTGTCGCGCGCCGCGTGATCGATGTGGCACGCATAGCAGCGGTTGCCGGCCGGCTGCGGCTGTGCGGTGGCCAGCAGATTGGCGCCGCCCCGGAAGTCGTAGTAGGCCCAGCCGGCCTCGACGCGCTCCTTGTCCTTGACGGCCAGCTCCACCGCCAGGACATCGGACGCGAACCGGCCGTGGCGCGCCGGCATCGCATCGGCCTCCGTGTTCCGTACGAGCAGCACAAGCATGGTGCCCTCGCGGAACTCCCCGGTGCGCACGAAGTGGTCGTAGGCGGTCGGCTCCATCAGCGTGTGGTTGAACGACTCCCGCTGCGGCGGCTCGTCGTTGTAGCTGAGCCCGAGCGAGGCGCCCACGAAGGTCCAGCGCAGGTAGTCGTCCGGCAGGTGTAGGGCGCCGTCCGGGTCGTAGCGCGGCATCACCGGCTCAGTGTCGGCGGCTCCTTCGGCGGCGGACTGCGCGGCGAGGTGCACCGCCGCGGCCACGGCGAGGGTCGCCGTCACGGCGGCCAGCAGGAGTGCGAACCCCAGCGTTCGGTATTGCAGTATCGGCATCTGTCCACTCCATTCGGGTTCCGGCAGCATGAGTCGCATGATTATCGTAAGTCATTCAAAAATAGCGACTTACTCTCATTTGGTAGGCCATCGTTCCCTCGTTTATTCCCACTTTTCTGGGCGGGAATCCACTGGACTGTTTGAGCCTTCTGCGAACCCTGCGAACCGCCCGCATCGCGTGTCGCTCACCGACCGACCGGCGTTCAGCGCCAGCAACTCGGCGGAGAACCGTCGCGGTTGGAGATGTCCGCCGACCAACCGTAAGCGGCGACCACGGCTGCGTCAAGGGTTGCCCTCCATGGGCGTTCTCGTCCGAGCGAACCGTGTGCGCATCGGCATCGGGCGTGGAACAGGCTTGTTCCTGCGGTTTCCCGCTCCGTGGTTCGGCACCTGCAATCGGCTAGGTTTGGCGCCGGGGACCCTGCGGGCACTGCTGGAGTCCGCGCGCGCGGACTCCAGGCCAACCTGAGTCAGCAGTCGCAGAATGCAGAACTACGGATAGCCATCGAGCGCTGGCAGAGCAGCAGCACCCCGTTCGCCGTGAACCGCGCTACCGATGTCCGGATCGCACTCGAAGCTCTGTTCGCCCCGACGGGGAGCCATACAGAATTCGGTCATCGCATCGCCTGCGCGGCGCGTGGTACCTCGGTGAGGACACGGCCGCCCGAATCAGGTACTTCAGACCCCCAAGAGCGCCTACGGCGTGTCTTCGCGGGCAGTGCACTCGGGATCCCTCAACAGGACGGCGGCGGATTTGGTCGACGCAGCGCGGGCTGTCCTCGCCGCACCCCGCTGCTGCCGCCATCGGTCAGTCCAATCCGGGTAATCCGGGTACTCCTGCTGGAACAGCTGCTTTCGCTTGGAGCCGTCCTTGATTTCGGGGTGCCAGTTGGCGTGCTGCCGCGACGATGCCACGTGAGAATCCCACCCCCCACCGGGCCGGTAGACGTGCTGGCAACCAGGGATCGGACAGTGCGCTCGGATCCACCCGTCTACCGCTGCTTCCAGTGCTTGCTCTATGGTGTAGTCATGGCGTGCCGCCGTCTGTTCCAGCCGTCTCCAGAGTTGAGGCAAGAACTCAACGGTTCTCTTCTCCATAGCCGTGCTGTCGGCCGTCGGCGGTTGGCGTGGGAAGGAGCCGTGAAGCAGAGTCACCGGTCCGTGGACGGACTGTAGAAGTTCCAACTCACGACCGAGTAGTCGCTGCTCGCGGTTGGCCTTGCTCGGCAGATCCACCACACCAGTTCCTGCTCACGACGACTCGCAAACGGGTTTTCTGGAATGCTCGCGGCGACCACGACTACGTCGCCCGAGTCGAGACTACGTTCGACTTTGGGGTATTGGCCATGAACGAACGCTTCGAAGCGTTCCATGGCTGCCAACACGCACGCATCCACAGCGACTTGCGCTGGCGCGCCTTCCTCCCACTTGCGCTGACGTGACTCCTCCCATACGCGGCGTGCTGCGGGCGCATTTTGCCGTGAGGCTTCGATGGCGCGCCGCGATGCGCCGATATCGCAGCTCGCGACCGCACTAGCCAGCACGACGACGGCACCGATGAACCATTTCGCGGCGTTGCTCACTGGACCAATCCTAGCGTACCGCGCCGCTAGCGCTCGGCTGCGAGAGCCGTATCCCACCGGCCGCGCTAGGTGCCGCGCTTTCGTTCGGGGCGCGCTCGGCGGCCTTCGGCGAAGGTGGGAACACCCCTCTGCGCGGCACTTTTTCGAGAGGGGGGTCGCCCCCGGACCGCACCATCTTGCGGTTGGCGAGGGCCAGTTCACGAGCCTCGGCGAGGGTGACGAGCACAGCGATAACGAGCTGCACCCGGCTTCGCGTTTCGGGGGCTGAACGAATAGGTACGGGTCGTTGCTGTTTGTGGGCGAGGCTGGGCTCTGGGAGCACGTCGCCGTTCCCAAGTCGAGGATCCGGAAGCGGCCGTTGACTGTCGCCGTCCGGCCGGGAGCCAGCGCGTCAGCGGTTGTGGCCGCCTCGGTAGATGTCGCGGCGGGCCGCGTCCTGCGCGTCGGCGGCGCCCTGAGCTGGTCGCGGTGGCGTCGGGCCCTGCGGCGCTTGGCCAAGGATGACGCGCCGGCTGCGGCTGTTGTCCCGATCGCGGTCGAGGGCCTGCTGGCACAAAGTGCGGGTCCGTTCGACGAGCGGCGGCAGTGCGGCCAGCACGACGCGGGCGAAGGTCCGGCGCTGCTCGGCTTCGGTGAGCGGGACTCCGCCGGCCTGCTGTCGGGCGAGCGCGGCCCGAAACGCGCGGTCGTGATGGCGGCGCTCGGCGGTGGCCCGCGCCTGGTCGTCGGGGCGGCCGTGCAGGACCCGCAGTGCGGCCCGCGCCGCGTCGTCGATCGCGTGGTCGCCGTCGAACCGGCCGAGCAGGCTCTTCAGCGTGCGGTTCGAGAGCGGGGGAAGGGCTTGCGCAAGCGTGTCAGCCAGCCTGCGGGTATCGAAGGTGTGGGGCGGGGACGACGTCTCAGGACCGGTCGGGGCGATGTCCGCCGCGGGCCGGGAAGGCTTCCGGTTCCCGGACCGGTCGACGCCGTAGCCGGTCGGTCGAGCCGGCCGTACCTCCGGCGTTGCGGGCGTCATGGGCGGCGCCTCTGCGCGCGGCTGATGGCGATCAGGCTCCCGGTTCTCGCGGGCCACTTGCCGGTCCGCCTCGGCCACCACCTGCTCAAGTGACGGCGAGTACGGTGCGTTCGATGGTGCGTTCGACGAACGTCGGCTGCGGTCGAGGCCGACCGCGCGAATCGCCTTCTCGTAGACGAACAGCCGGTGCTGGGCGCGGTGATGCGCGTCCAGGGTGGTCATCCATGCCTCATGCACGGCGGCGGCGTGCCGTTGTGTGCTCTCGTCGCGTAACACGCGGCGTCGGCGTTCGTGGTATTGCCGGTCGTGCTCCGCGTTCTCGTGCGCGATCCCGGTCCGGGTCACCGCCTTGTCGAGGCGGGCGCGGGTCTGCCAAGCCCGCTGCCGCCGTGCGTCGGCGAGGTCGGCATCGAGCTGGCGGCGCTCGGCATCGAGCTGGCGGCGTTCGGTTTCCAGTTGGCGGCGCTCGGCATCGACGTCGACCTCGGGCCGGTGTTTGCGGAACAGCTTGCGGATGGCGGCGGCGCCGCGACGCAAGGCGCGAACCGCGATGCGTCCGAAGCGGTGCGCGAGCGACGCGCGTTCGGTGCGGTGGCGTCGTCGCAACTCGACACGCCGGCGGGCGCCGTCGGCGCGCAGCTTGCGGATCGACGCACTGCGCGGCGGGGACGGGGCGGGGCCGGCGGCGGCGTGCGCCTCGGCCCGCGCTGCCTGGTAGGTTCGCCATTCGCGTCGCCGGCGCTCGACCCGCTCGTCTTCGGCGGTCCGCTGACGTCGCACCTCGTCGCGCTGCCGTTCGACCAGCTGCGTCCACTGCGCGCGCTGGTCGGGCGGAGCGCCGGCGGGTGAAGGCGGCCGCTTGCGGACCCGCCTCGCCGCCGGCTGCGGGTGCAGCCTCGCGGCGGTCGCGCGGGCCTGGTTGTGCGGCATGCCGCTCCTGCGGCAGCGGCGCTCGAGGCCGCGGCGGGCCGCCCGCGTCTCGCGCCGTTCGACACGTCCGGGCACGACGATGCCGCCGTGGTCGCGCTCGTATTGCTCGGCCCAGCGGCTGAGCCTGCGCGTGGCGCCCTTGTCGAGGTTGACGGCCCGGCCCGTCTCGGGGTCGACGCGGCTGACCGCGACGTGGACGTGCGGGCAGTCCGTGTCGGAGTGCGCGGCGCAGACCGCGTAGTGGCGATGGTCGAGACCGAGGCTGTCGAGCGCGCCGGCGACGGCCGACAGCATCTCCTGCTTCGCCGGTGCCTCGGCCCCCTCCGGCCAGCTCAGCACGATGTGGGTGTACGGGTTCTTCAACTTGCGCCCGCGGGCGCTGATGCCGGCCATGGTCTTCAGCACCGGGGCGTCGGCGGTCAGTCCCTGCATCACGCGCACCATCAGCTCGGTGTCCTCGGTCGGGATGCCGAGGCAGGCGGTCCACGCGACGCGGTCCGACGTCGTGGGCCGGCGGTTGGCGGCCGACGTCTGGTCGTGGGTGATGTAGGCGGCCATGCCGGCGATGCCGCGACCGGAGCCGATGATGCGACAGATCACGGCCACCTCCCGAGCTGGCGGGCGACGGCCTCGGCCGCTTGGCGCAGCGCGTCGAGGGTCCGTGCATCGGGGCGCCCGCGGGCGGCGTGCAGTGCGCGGGTGGCGTCGTTGAGCAGGCGGCCGACGCGGCGCAGCTCGACGCGGCGGGCGACGGCCTCGGCGCTCGCGGTCGGCGCCGGGCCGGAGCCGGTGACGGCGTCCGGCACACGGGCGAGGTCCTCGCGGACGAGCGCGGCGACGGTGCACCGGCGCACACCGGCGCGGCGCTTCAGCGCCCGGGCTTCCGCCGCGGTGAACCGCACGCTGACCGCGTGGGTGCGCTGCCGCTCGGCGGCCAGCGGCGGCCGGCCGCCGCGATTGCGTGCGGGCTTCGCCATGCGCGTTCCGGTGCCTCGCCCCAGGTTGGTTAGGCGCAGCCGGTTCTGCGCAGCGGAAAACCGAATCTGGCTCCCATCGCCTCCGTCGTCTCTGGCGCGGCGGGGAGTGTACGGAGCGCGCGCCAGAAGTCAGACCAGGGTCCGGCTCAGGGTCTCCGGGAACGGAAGCAGCGGGCGGCGGACCGGGGCGCGTGCAACCGGCCCCGTGACCCGCCTCGAGGTCGGGATCAGGGTGAGAAGTGACTTCACGTACCGGAACGTGTTCCGGCGAAATTCCGGCGAAGGTGCCGTCATTGCGGCGGGTGGTAGGACTCCGGGGAAACGGGAAGCAGCGGGAGGCGGATCGGGGCGCGCGCAACCGGCCCCGTGACCGCCTCGAGGCGGGAGAGAAGTGATTTCACGTACCGGAACACGTTCCGGCGAAACTCTGGCGAATGTGCCGTCGGCCTTGTGGCCGTTCCACACACCGGCGTCATTGCCGCGCGTGATGTTGCTGGTGAGGAACGGGGTGCCGTTCCGGCTCGGCGGGAAGCTGTCGGGGCGTCCGTACGGGAGCGGCTGCCGCTACCACCGCAGACACGGGTCGAAGGCGGACAGGTCGTCGAGCAGGGGCACGGCGTCGGGAATCTGGAAGGGTGCGTCGGCGTCGTGGCGTGCTTCGTCTTCAACGGCGGCGGCTTCGAGCAGGACGGTCACGGCGACTTCCGCCCGGTTGAAGGCGTGGTCGAGCAGCCACCGGCGGCGGTTGAAGCAGCGGATGCAGCGGCTGCTCTCGGGCGCGATGAGTCTCCCGCACGTGCCGGCCTCGATCGGCAGGTCGACGCCGGGACACAAGAGCTTGCGGTCGAGGTCGGCGCGAACGCGGCGCATCAGCTCGCGGTTGGCGATCCGCTTGCGGAGCTTGCGCAGCCAATCCCGCTGTTGGGGACGGAGCAACTCGATCAGGGGCATGGGGTCTTCCTCCGGAAAGGGAGAGTGGCCCGACCGGGCCGGGTTGGAACGGGGCGCAGGCCCCGTGGCGTGCCGTCTCGCGGCGGCCTGCCGCGTTCGGCGTTGAACGGCAGCGCGTGAGCGGCCAGGCGTGGAGAAACGGTGCGCAGCACGGCGCGCCGCCGTGCCTGCCTGCCCCGTTCCGCTGTGCCGCTACGCTGTCTGTTCGATTGTCGTTCCGCCCGCCTGCTCCTCCGTGGTCCGTGTCCGCGCCGACTCCGGGAGGCGCGGCGGGCTCCTGCCAGGCGGTTGGGGCACGGGGCGGCAGCCGGCGCAGATCTCGCTCAAGGACGGCGGCGACCGAACGCCGGCAAACCCATTGCGCCGGGAATGGACGTCTGGAGTCGGCTCGCAAGCAGCGGTGCGGCAGCCGCGTCAGGAAGTGCTTCCCTTTGCGCTTCAGTCACTTGGGACGGAAACAGACCTGCCGGGACGCCCTCGAGTGGCCGCGGGTTCGCATACTTCGTGCCCGGCCCGAACCGGACGCGAGCCGATCGGCGCCGGAAGGAGGTGTGCGATGACCAGGCGCGTGCTCCGGCTCAAGCAGGTACAGGCGCAAACGGGGCTGTCCCGCTCGACGATCTTCGCCCTGCAGCAGCGAGGGATCTTCCCGCAGTCGATCAAGATCGGACCCAAGGCGACCGGCTGGTACGAGGACGAGGTGCAGGACTACATCGAGACCCGTCCGCGCACGGGGCGCGAGCGGGCCGGAGAGAGCCGTTGACCGCCGGCTTCTACGCGTGGCCGGTCATACGCCACCGGCTGTCGGCGCCGCACGGGGCCGGTGGCTGATAGTCGATGGGGACCGCGATCCCCTCGCCGGCCGGCGCTCCCGACGTGGACCGGCTCGTCGCCGGTGGCCGGCACGCTCACCAACATGCCGTTGCTATGATGTCGCCGGCAGGTTGCCATCGGCGACCCCGCGCGAGCCAAGCAGTTGCCATCGGCGGTCTCCTGACGGAAGACGAACTGTGACCGACGGCCTGCTGACGAAGGCGGCGCTCATCAAGCAGGTGGCCCTCGTCGCCGGCCTCACCAAGAAACGCGCCGAGTTCATCGTCGAGACCGTATTCGGCAGCATCACCGAGTCGCTGCACCGGGGCGAGAAGGTCGAACTCCGCGGCTTCGGCAGCTTCCGCCTCCGGCGGCGCGGGCCGCACACGGGCCTCAATCCAAGGACCGGCGACCGAGTGGACGTGGCGTCAAAGCACGTCGCCTGCTTCAAGTCCGGCAAGGAGTTGAGGGAGCAGATCAACAGGGAGCCGGCGCGGGCCGCGCCGCCACCCGCTTCGGACAATCGGTGATTGTCATCGGTTGGGCCACGCCGACGACGATACCATCGTGGGCACGGCTCTGCGGCTCACCCGCAGTTCACCACCACTAACGATCTGAAATCCGCTATCCTGCCCGTGCCAATCCTTGTTGGCGGGTCGGGTCGGGAGGAAAGGCTGCCGTCGATGTGCACACAGACTGCGGTCGCAGCGTTGGTTCGTCGGTGCGGTCGCCCGGTCGTGTACGCGTGGCGCTGGTGGCGCAGCCCGCGGCGGCAGTTGCTCAAGTCCCTTCCCCGGCACGCTGTCTGTGCCGAAATCGGCGTCTGGACTGGTGAGTTCTCGGAGCGCATTCTTGAGTACACGAAGCCCCGCGAACTCCACCTCATCGACCCGTGGCAGTTCAACCCGCCCACCTTGCCGATGCGGGGACGGGGGCTCGCTAGGAATCAGGCTGACATGGATGCCGTCCGCCAGCGCGTCATGGAGAGATTCCGAGATCGAGCGGTGGTCCACTGCGGCGCGTCCGCCGCGGTTCTTCCTGCGTTCCCGGATGGGTATTTCGACTGGGTGTACATCGACGGGAACCACTCCGAGGCGGCTGTTCGTGCGGATCTCGAACTGGCGCTGCGGAAGGTCAGGGGAGGCGGCGTCATCGCCGGAGACGACTACCTGTGGGACCGCGGCGGCGATGGGTGCTCGGTGCAGCGTGCGGTCCTCGGGTTCGTCGCCGATTACGGGCTGAAGCTGACACTGATCGGCGATTCTCAATTCTTCATGCGGATTAGCGACGCTCCCAGCCGGCTGGACGTTGCCGGCACCTCGACGCATCGATAGGTCTCGACCATGCCGTATACGGACAGCGGTCCCGCGACGCCGCCATTGATGCCGATGTAGTGTCCGGGGCAAGCGATGGCGTTGCCGCCGACGATACCGGCTTCGAGTATCATCCGTCCCGGTTCTTCCTGCGCCTGCGCCTGAGCGGGCAACGCGAGAAGACACGCCAGCAGCACTTGCCGCATCGCGACTTTCCGCAACATCGCCTGATGGTATTTCATCGCCCGGATACACACGCCACCGTCGTGCCGACCGTTAGTTGGCGCCGCTACGGGGTCGCCTGCGCGCTCGTCGTGTTGAGGTAGGCAGACCAATCCTGCATCAAGCGCCGGCGCCGCTCGAACAGGTCCGATCGGGCGTAGGCCGCCTCGACCTTGTTCTGCACCACGTGGGCGAGCGCGGCCTCGATCACCTCGCGCGGGTGGTTCGTCTCCTCAGCCGCCCAGTCGCGGAATGTGGAGCGGAAGCCGTGCGGCACGGCCGCAATCCGATGCTGCTGCAGCATCTTCGGCAGCGTCGTTGCCGAGACCGGCTTCCCTCGCTTGCTGGGGAACACCAGCCCACCGCCGTCGCCGCCGAGACTGCGCGCCTCTTCCAGGATCGCCAACGTCCGTCCGCACAACGGGACCCGGTGCTCGCGCTTCGCCTTCATCCGCGTCGCGGGAATCGTCCACACCCGCGCCCTCGTGTCTATCTCGGCCCACTGCGCCTGACGCGCCTCGCCCGAGCGCGACGCGGTCAGCACAAGGAACTCGAACACCAGCTTGACGGCCGGCTCGGCCACCGTCGAGGCCCGCACCGTCGCCAGCGCCGCGCCCACCTCGCGGTGCGGCAGCGCCCGCATGTGCTGCACGACGTCGTTCTGCGGACCCAGTACCGGCAGGATGCGGTCGCACGGGTTGTCGGCCCGCAGCTCCATCGCCACGGCCCACTCCAGCACCGAACGGATGCGTTGGCGAACGGCACGGGCCGTCTCCGCCTTCTCGTGCCAGATCGGCGTGAGGATCTCGAGCACGTCGGCGCTGTTGACCTCACAGACCGGCCGACCGCCGATGCGCGGGAACGCGTAGCGTTCGAGGCTGCGCAGCCAGCTCTGCGCGTGCCGCGGACCGCGCCAGGCGCCCTGCTTCTGTTCGAGAACGCGGCGGGCGGCCTCGGCGAAGGTGGGCATGCCCTCGGCGCGGCGCCGCTCGATCAACGGGTCGCCGCCCGAGCGGGCGAGCTGGCGGTTCGACAGCGCCTGCTCGCGCGCCGCGGCGAGTGGAACGAGCGCCACGGCGCCGAGGCCGAGCTCGCGGCGGCGGCCGCGGACGACGAGACGCTGGACCCAGCTTCGAGTTCCGGTGGGCTGAACGAACAGGTACAGGCCGTTGCCGTCGGCGTGGCGTCCCGGCGGGGCGGTACGGACGAAGGCGGCCGAGAGCGCCTTGTGGGGATGGCGGCCTCGGCGCTTGGTTCTGCGGGCGGTGGCGGCGGATTTGGTTACAGCATCCATTCCATCATTATATCCGGGAACGGGCTGCATTTTGCGGGACTCGCTGGAGCCGATCCACCGCCCGCCAATGTGAGTTAAATATCTCTATACAAACACTTTACTGCATCATGCTGGACCGCGATGAACAGTCCCGGGTCACCATCAGGTGTTAAGGCGGCAAGAGCGCCGTCCGGGCGCCTGCCGTGCGTCGTCTGCGCGACCCGGGTTGCAATCGACGCGGGCGCGGAGAGCTTTCAGTCTGTCGCGTCGGCCCGGCCTGGTCAAGGCGCGGTCCGTCGGGCCGAGTCGGTCGAGTCGGGCGACCTCGCCGGCCGTCACGCCAGCAGGCGCCAGACCTGCGTCACCAGGAAGCAGACCGAGACGCCCATCGCCACCGGCAGCAGCGAGGCGACGGTCGTCCAGCGGGCGCTGCGGGTCTCCTTGTAGATGGTGTAGATGGTCGTCGAGCAGGGGTTGTGGAGCAGGCTGAAGAGCATCAGGTTGACCGCGGTCAGCAGCGTCCACCCGCCGCCCCGCAGCAACTCGCCGGTCGCCGCCACGCTGTCGAGCTCGAACATCACTCCGGCCCCGGCCTCGACCCCGGTGCCGGTCGCGGCGTCGCCGGCGGTCAGGACCGTGAGCATCAGCACGGTGGGGATGACGATCTCGTTGGCGGGAATCGCCACCACGTAGGCGAGCAGGATCACCCCGTTGAGGCCGATCAGCAGGCCGAACGGGTCGAGCCAGTCGACTGCGTGCTCGGCGATGCTGGCGCCGCCGAACGTCAGGTTGGACGAGAGCCAGATGACGGCGCCGGCCGGCACGGCGAACACCACCGCGCGCCACAGCACGATCAGCGTGCGGTCGATGAGCGACGTGTAGAGCGTCCGGAGCACCCGCGGCGGCCGGTAGGGCGGCAGCTCCAGGCTGAAGCTGGTCGCCTCGCCGCGCAGCACGGTGTTCGACAGGAACCACGACGCCAGGAACATGGCGCCGATGCCCAGCACGGCGATGCCGACCACCGCCGCCGCGGACACCAGGCCGGCGAGATGCGCCGGGGCGAGGGCGCCGATGAAGATCGAAGCGATCAGGATCTGCGTCGGCCAGCGGCCGTTGCAGAGCGAGAAGTTGTTGGTGATGATGGCGATGAGCCGTTCCCGCGGACTGTCGATGACGCGCGTCGATACCACGCCGGCCGCGTTGCACCCGAACCCCATGCACATCGTCAGCGCCTGCTTGCCGTGCGCCCCGGCCCTGCGGAACAGCGCGTCGAGGTTGAAGGCGACCCGGGGCAGGTAGCCGAAGTCCTCCAGCAGCGTGAAGATCGGGAAGAAGATGGCCATCGGCGGCAGCATGACCGCCACCACCCAGGCCGTCGCCAGATAGACCCCGTCGAAGAGGAAGCCGCTCAGCCACCACGGCAGGCCGACCGCGTCGCCGGCCGCCTTGAGCGCCGGGTGCGTCGCGTCGATGAGCAGCGCCGCCAGGAGGCCGGACGGCACGTTCGCTCCCTCGATGGTGATCCAGAAGACGGCGGCCAGAATCGCGAGCATCAGCGGGAAGCCGAGCCAGCGGTTGGTCAGCAGCCGATCCAGCGTATGGTCCACGTTGAACCCGGCCTTGCGGAGCCCGCGCGCCTCCGCTCGCCCCGCGATGTCGTGGGCGGCCGCGTAGGTGCGCTCCATCAGCGTGTCGTGGAACGCCGCCGGCACGTCCCACTGCAGGCGCTGTGCCGTTTCCAGAACCCGTGTCCGCGCTGACGCCGGCGGTGCGGGGGGCGGCGGCGCGCCGGTATCGTCGTCGCCGAGCTGGCCCAGCTCGCCGGAGCGGACGGCTTCGGCCACCGCGTCGTCGGCGTTCAGCAGGCGCTGCGCCACCCAGCGGCTGCTGGGCACGCCCGGAAAGACCTCGTCGACCACCTCGGCCAGAGAGGTAACCGCTTCCTCGACGTCGGGAGACTGCTGGGCGAGCCGGAACGGCCTCGTGCGCGTCCGGCCGGCGGCGATTCCGTGGGCGGCGTCCAGCAGCGCGTCGATGCCGGCCGACGAACGGGCGGAGCCGGCCACGACCGGCACGCCCAACTCCCGCTCGAGCCGCGCCGCGTCGATCGCGATGCCATGGCGCCGGGCTTCGTCCAGCAGGTTGACGTAGACGACCACGCGATCCGTGATGTCGAGAATCTGCAGCACGAGGTTCAGGTTGCGTTCCAGGCGCGTGGCGTCGACGACCACCACGGTCACGTCCGGCCGGCCGAACAGGATGAACTCGCGGGCCACTTCCTCGTCCGCGCTGCCCGCCTGCAGCGAGTAGGTGCCCGGCAGGTCGACGAGCTTCACGCGCGAGCCGCGGTGCGCGAACGCTCCCTCGGCGCGCACGATGGTCTTGCCGGGCCAGTTGCCGGTGTGCTGCCGCAGGCCGGTGAGGGCGTTGAAGACCGTGCTCTTGCCCACGTTCGGGTTGCCGGCGAGCGCCACGAGAATGTCCCACTTGTCGGGGCGCAGGCCGAGCCGGATCAGGCTCTGGGTGCGATGCTCGGCGCGGCTGCCGCACGCCGGCGCGGGCAGGGCCATCAGGCGACCTCCTCCACTGCTCGCGGGGTGCTCTCGGTGCCCTGGACGGCAGCGCGCTCCACGTGGATCCAGGCCGCCTGGGTGCGCCGCAGCGCGATCAGGGCGCCGCGGATGCGGTAGGCGACCGGGTCGCCGGCCGCGCTCGCCAGCTCCGGCGTGACGGGCGTGCCCCGCACCACGCCGAGGTCGAGCAGCCGGCGCCGCTGGGTACCCTGGCAGGCGCGGGAAATATCGGTGACGTGCACGGTCTCTCCAGGCGCCGCGTCGAGCAGGGTCGTACGGCTCGTCTCGGCCCGTTCGCCCGGCGGCAAGTACTGCACTGTCACATTGCCGGCCGCTACGGCATCCATCTCCCATTCGCGCCCGCCGCTCCGCACGCGGACGGCGCGGTCGGTTCGTGCGACGACGTCCAGGCGGCCGCCCAGGAGGAGCCCGTCGCGCAGGAGCGCGTCGTAGATCTCCCGCGGCTCGTCCTCCAGGTGCAGGATCTCCACTGTCCGTCCCGGCTCGGCCGATACCAGGCCGAGACCCTCGTCGGGTGGCATGTCACCGGCGGGGGTCGGAATCGGGTCGCCGTGCGGATCCCAGCGGGGATGGCCCAGCCGCGTGTCGAGGACGTCGACTTCCGCGGCCGACAGCGTGTGCTCCATCCGCTCGGCCTCGTCGTGCCACTCGGCGGCCGGCACCCCGGTCCGGTCGGCGAGATACCGCTCCCACATGCGGTGCGTGCGCACGAGGCGGAGCGCCGATTGGCGCCCTTCCGCGGTCAGGGTCGGTCCCGCGCCGCCGGTGTGGACCAGCGCCATCGCGGTCAGGCGCGAGAGCAGGGCCGCCGCGCGCGTTCGGGAGACTTCCAGCCGTCCCGCGAGGCTCTCCAGCGAGCAGGCGCGGCCCGTCCGCTCGCAGGTGTAGATGTGCTTGACGGCGTCCTCCAGGAGGACTCGTTCGCTCAACTGCAGGAGCCGGCGCAGGCGGGGCGCGAGGCCGGTCCGGGGCCAGAGCAGCGCCGCCGCGGCGGCCACCAGCAAGCTGAAGACGATGAGCGAGAGCGCGGGGTCGGGCATGGGAGTTTGATTAGTCAAAAAATCATTCTTGGGTAGTCTAAACCAGAGCGCGGCTTCCGTCCAGCCAGGGACGCCGGGGCGGCGCCGCCGGACGACACGCTCGGTCACCGCGGCGTCGGGCCGCCGGGCGAAATCGGTCACGGTGCTGCTAACATTGGGTACTGAATACGAATCCCTGTACTCCCCCTGAGGAGGTCCTCATGCACCGCTGGACTACCCGCTCTCTCGCGCTCGCCGTCGTTTTCGCCCTCGGTCCGGCGTTCGCCGCCGGCGCCCAGGACGACCTCGTCAAGCGCGGCGCCGACATTGGCGACTCGCCGGCGGTCGACCTGGCGGCGGCACTGGAGTCGATGTCCTCCTACGGCGACCGGACGGTGACCGTGGAGGGCACGGTGAACCGGGTGTGCCAGATGAAGGGCTGCTGGATGGAGCTGGTGCCGGCAGGCGCGGACCGCGGCATACGGGTCACTTTCAAGGACTACGCCTTCTTCGTGCCGACCGATTCCCGCGGGGTCGCAGCCCGCCTCGAGGGGATGTTCGAGGAGCACAACTGGTCGAAGGCGGATGCCGACCACCTGATCGCCGAGGGCGTGGCGCTGACGCGGAATCCCGACGGGACCGCCACCGAGGTCAGCTTCGTCGCACAGGCCGTCGAGCTCCGCAGGTAGCGGCCGCCGGGCCGGCGGCCATCGAGCCGCCGGCGTGCAATGCTTGCCGGACTCACTGTCGGCGTAGCCGCCGTATTCGACGCTCCGGATTCTGGCGCGTGAGCCCGCGGCGGTCGCACCGTTCCTCGTACAGTTTCAGCGTACGGTCACATCGACGAAGCCCGTCGTCCAGCAGCACTGGTCGCCGCCGCCGCCGTTGCCCGAGATGTCGTTGGCGGTGACCATCAGCCGATAGTCCCCCGGCGCGGTGAAGGTGGCGTAGGTGGTGGTTTCGCCGCCGGTGAGATCCGCGAATTCGTGCCGGCCGTTCGTGCCGTCCTCGGCTCCCGATTCGAAAAGCACCTCGGCGGGTCCCCGGTAGAGACGCCACGTCAGCGTCAGCAGCGGTCGCGGGCGTCCCCGCCGGCG
This sequence comes from Vicinamibacterales bacterium, assembly GCA_965204175.1. GTDB lineage: Bacteria > Acidobacteriota > Vicinamibacteria > Vicinamibacterales > UBA8438 > WTFV01. The sequence continues at coordinate 4,894,049 of OZ241978.1, read as the reverse complement.
CGGCGGCGGGGGATTGGTCAACGGCTCGTCGCGCGCCGACGCCCGCAGCGCGATGGTCTCGCCGACCGTCGCGGTGTAGGTGGCGGACACTCCCGTCACCGGCGGTCCCTGCAGCTCTTCGCCGTCGCCTACCCGCAGCCGCGGCGGCGTGTTGCCGTTCGCGCGGTTCAGGAACGGGTTCACGAAGTAGGGCGGGTTCAGCCAGAACGAGACCTCCGAGCGCTGGTTGTTGGCGTTCAGCGTCCAGGTGAGCCGTTGCTCGCCGAAGTCGGCCGGCACGTTGATTGCGAACACACCCCACGCGCGCCGGGGCAGAAAGTGCGTCGGCTGGCCGAGGTCGGGGCCGCCCGGCTGGATCCGGTTGTCCGGCCCGATGGGGATGTCGATCGGGTCGTCGTTCCGGTTGAAGTACCCCAGCAGGATCGTGAACGAACCGTCCGCGTTGCGGTACCAGCCTTCCACCGCCGGGAAGATCGCCTCTCCGCGGCTTCCCTCGGGTTCCAGCGGGAGCGGTGCGCGGGGCGGTTGGGCCGCCGCCGCGGCGCCGAACAGGAGCGATGCGGCGAGTGCCGTCAAGAGGCCCGCCCGAAACCTGTAGAGCTGCATGGGTGTCTTCCCCGGAGCAGGGCGAGGGTATGGAAGCGGGGCGTCGGACCGCCGCCCGCGCGAGCGGCGGCCCGGGCCGGAACGCGGCAATCAGTCGTCGTTGTCGGTCAGGGCGGCGCGCGCCGCCACCTCGGCCTCGTAGTCCTCGTCGGTGAAGTAGGTCACGTTGACCCACGCGTGGGCCATCTCGTCGACCGTGCGGTCCCCGTAGCCGACCCAGACGTTCGGATCCGGATTGGCCCGGTTGGCTGCCGTGTTGTCGTGCCATGCCGTAATCTTGACGAGCGTGCCCTTCGGCAGCAGCGGCGCGGCGTCGTCGGCGTAGACGTACGCGTTGTGCCAGTTGAAGTTGAAGTCGCCGACATGGCTGAGGACCTGGCGACGGCCGGTCGGCAGGATGGCCTCCATCGCCATCGCCTTGCCGCGCAGGTGCATGTGCGGTTGGAAGCTCTCGATGCGGGCGGCGCGCTTCAGCGGGAAGAACCCTTCCGTCACCGAAACGGTGTTCGGCGGGATGTCGACGCCGCCGGCCCCCATCAGGTGCAGCACCTGCCGGTGCTCGGGCTCCTCGCCCCGCGGGTAGAAGTAGATGCCGAGCTCGACGTGGTCGGTGATCTCCTCGCCCACCGCCGAGTAGTGCACGTCCCAGACGATCCGCGAGCCGGGCAGCATCAGCTTGCCGCTGCCGGGACGCATCAGCTCGCCCTGCTTGCCGACGGCCCATTCCATGAAGAGGCCGGAGTTGTTCAGCGGATCGTCGGCGCCGGTGGCCGCCGCGTTCCGCAGCAGCGGATCGGTCTCTTCCTGCTCCAGCCGGGCGATGGCGTGGTGGGTAATCCGGCGGCCGGCGGTCGTGGCGGGACGGAGCTCGATCGCCCGCACCCAGCGCGGTTCCGTCAGGCCGGTCTCGGAGACCGGCTTCCACCACGCGTCGTTCGCCTCGGCGGGCATCGTGTAGGGCTCGGACCCGATCACCAGGTCCGGCGGTCCGAACAGCTCCGCGAAGTACCACTTCGACTCGTCGGGCCACTCGATCGGCGGCGGCATGTCGGCCGGATTGCCGCGCGGCGCTCCGCCGTCGACCCAGCGGACGATGGTGTCGAGCTCGGCGTCGGTCAGCGACCGGTCGTTCGCGAACTCGGAGATGCCCACCGTCCTGTCGATGTGCCAGGGCGGCATCTGCCGGGTCGAGACGCGGTCGCGGATCGAGCGCGCCCAGGGACGCGATTCCCGGTAGGTGACGAGGGACATCGGCGCGATGGAGCCTGCCCGGTGACACGCCTCGCATTTGGCCTGGAAGATCGGGGCCACGTCCTTCGTGAACGTGGGCGTCTCGTCGGCGGCAGCGTACGCAGTGCCGGGAGCGAGCGCCGCCAACGCGGCGACAGTCGCCGGCACGCCCAGGATTCTGGTCAGCATGGAATCGTCCTTTCGTTCTCGCTCCGTGACCGCGGCGGCCGCCACCCGACCCGCTGGCGACTCATTATAATCGCAGGGTAGCGGGCCCATTTCGCGCGTGGGGAGCCGGGCGCTCCGACGGTCGCAGCCGCGGGGTGGAATCCGACCGGGCCGGCGGGCGCCGGCTCCCTGATAGCGTAAGACGAACAACGAGGTCGAGACGTTCATGCGCAAGACGACTTCGATCGGCGCAGCGGCAATTCTCCTGGGCGTCGTCTCCGTCACGTCCGTCGCGGGTCAGCGCGGCGGCGCATACCGGGCGTCGCGGGACCACCCGGCCATCCTGTACACGAACGGCGCGGTCGACAACGCCGTTGCGGACCTGAACCGGCGACTCGCGGACGGCTCGGCCGCACTCGCCTTCGAGGGCCGGAGCGGCTATCTGCGCTCGTTGCTCGATGCGCTCGACATGCCCGCGGAGTCGCAGGTGCTCGTCTTCTCCCCGACGAGCTTCCAGGAGGACTGGATCGACTTCGACAACCCGCGCGCCGTCTTCTTCCGGGACGACGTCGCGCTCGGCTGGGTCCGGGGCGCCGACGTCATCGAGATCGCCGCCCAGGACCGGCGGCAGGGGACGATCTTCTACTCGCTGGAGCAGACGCCCTCGGCGACGCCCCGCTTCCGGCGCCGCGAGACCTGCCTCGCCTGCCACCTGTCGTGGGACACGCTCGGCGTTCCCGGCCCGCAGGTCCTCAGCATGTTTCCGATGCCGAACGACCCGTACGCCTACGCGAGCGGGCACCCCACCGACCACCGCAGCCGGCTGGAAGACCGCTGGGGCGGCTGGTACGTCACCGGGTCGCACGGCGGCGTCGCGCATATGGGCAACGTCGAGGTGGAGGATGTCGAGGATCCGCACGCGACCTTCGGCGTCGTACCGCCGGTCATCGACTCGCTCGAGGGGCGGTTCGACCTGGAGGGCTTCCCGACCCCCTACAGCGACATCGTGGCGCTGATGGTGCTCGAGCACCAGGCGCACATGACCAACCTGATCACGCGCATCGGCTGGGAGGCGCGGCGGGTCGAGCACCGCGCGGAGATGGTGGCCCCGGCGGATCGCGGGCGCTCGACCGACGACGGCCGCTTCCGGGAGGTCGTCGACGAGGCCGCGGTGGAGCTGGTCGACTACCTGCTGTTCGTCGACGAGGCGCCGCTGCCGCCCGGCGTCGCGGGCGGCTCGGGCTTCACCGAGTTGTTCTCTGCGCGCGGTCCCCGGGACGGTCAGGGACGGTCGCTACGGGAGATCTCGCTCGACGGCCGCCTGTTCCGCTATCCGTGCAGCTACATGATCTACACGGAGGCGTTCGACGCGCTGCCGGAGACGGCGCTCGATGCCACCTACCGGCGCCTGTGGGCGGTGCTGTCGGGCGAGGTCAGCGAGTCGCCCTACGACCGGCTGGGGCTGGCCGAGCGGCAGGCAATCGTGGAGATCCTGCGCGACACCAAGCCGGGACTGCCGGAGTACTTCGGGGCGGTCACGCGGTAAGCAGGCGCCGGCGCTCTACACCACGCCGTAGGCGATCATCGCGTCGGCGACCTTGCGGAAGCCGGCGATGTTGGCGCCGCGCACGTAGTTGACGAATCCGCTGGCGTCGGTCCCCTCCTCGCGGCACTTCTCGTGGATGTCGTGCATGATGGTCTGCAGTTGCCGGTCGACCTCCTCTCTGGACCAGGAGATGCGCAAGGCGTTCTGGCTCTGTTCGAGACCGGACACCGCCACCCCGCCGGCGTTGGCGGCCTTGGCCGGTCCGAACAAGATCTTCCGGCCGAGGAACGCCTCGACCGCGCCGAGGGTCGACGGCATGTTGGCGCCCTCGGAGACGGCCAGGAGCCCGTTGTCGAGCAGAGTCTCCGCGTCGTCGGCGTCGAGCTCGTTCTGCGTGGCGCAGGGCAGGGCGAGCTGGCAGGGCACGCGCCAGGGCCGTTCGTTCTCGCGGTACTCGCAGCCGAAGTGCTCGGCGTACTCCCGTACACGTCCCCGGCGGACCTCCTTGAGCTCCTTCAGCCAGGTAAGCCGTTCCGTGTCGATGCCGTGCGGGTCGTGGATGAACCCGTTCGAATCGGAGGCGGCGACGACGGTGGCGCCCAGCTCGTTCAGCTTCTCGATGGCGTAGAGGGCGACGTTGCCGGAGCCGGAGACGACCGCGGTCTTGCCGGCGATCTCGTCCCCGCGGGTCGCCAGCATGTTCTGCAGGAAGTAGACGGCCCCGTAGCCGGTCGCCTCGGTCCGCACCAGGCTGCCGCCGAACGCCAGCCCCTTGCCGGTGAGGACGCCGGTGAAGCGGTTGGCCAGCCGCATGTACTGGCCGAACAGGAAGCCGATCTCGCGCGTGCCGACACCGATGTCGCCCGCGGGCACGTCGGTATCCTCGCCGATGTGGCGGTGCAGCTCGCGCATCATCGCGTGACAGAAGCGCATCACCTCGTTGGCGCTGCGTCCGCGCGGGCTGAAGTTCGAGCCGCCCTTCGCACCCCCCATCGGCAGACCGGTCAGGCTGTTCTTCAGGATCTGCTCGAAGCCCAGGAACTTCAGCACGCTCTGGGTCACCGTCGAATGAAACCGGAGGCCGCCCTTGTAGGGGCCGATGGCGTTGTTGAACTGCACGCGCCAGGCGCGGGCGGCGCGGACGCCGCCGCGGTCGTCCTGCCAGGTCACCCGGAACGTGATGATCCGGTCCGGCTCGGTAAGCCGTTCCAGGATGCGCGCCTCCTCGTACTCGGGGTGCTGCATCACGAGCGGGACGATGCACTGCGCCACTTCCCGGACCGCCTGGTGGAACTCGGGCTCGCCCGGGTTGCGGCGGACGAGGCCGGCCATGAATTTCTCCAGCCGTTCATGGACGCCCGGATTTCGGCGCATTCCCCTGCCTCCTCGGTTTCCGCTTCCTCTGCCTGGATGCGATACGGATTCACTCTGCGGCAGCGCGGCTTGAATTGTCCCGCGGCTTCTTGAGGAGCGCGGCGAGGTCCCGCGAAGTGCCCGGCAGACGGTCGTCGCCCAGCGACAGCATCCAGGCGGGGTACGGCGCCGGCGTGGCGCTCACCTCGTCGAGTCGTTCGACCTCGTCGGCGGTCAGCGTGAGCTCGACTGCGCCCAGGTTGTCCACGAGCTGGTCCATGCGCTTGGCGCCGATGATGACGCTGGTGACGGCGTCCTTCGCCAGCAGCCACGCCAGGGCCACCTGGGCCACCGACGCGCCGTGGGCGCCGGCGATGGGCCGCATGACGTCGACGATGTCGAACGCCCGCTCCTTGTCGAGCGGCGGGAAGTCGAAAGCCACCCGGCGCGCGTCGGCGTCGCGTGCTCCTTCGCGGGTGAACTTGCCGGAGAGGAAGCCGCCGGCCAGCGGGCTCCAGACCAGCAGGCCGAGGCCCTGGTCGCGGATGAGCGGAATCGTGTCGCGCTCGATGTCGCGCCCCGCGAGCGCGTAGTAGGACTGCGTGCACTGGAACCGTTCGAATCCGCGGCGCTCCGCTATGCCGAGCGCCTTCATCAGCTCCCACGCTTCCAGGTTCGAGCAGCCGATGTAGCGCACCTTGCCGGCGCGGACCAGGTCGGTCAGCGCGCCGAGCGTCTCGTCGATGGCGGTCTCGGGGTCGCCGCGGTGGATCTGGTAGAGGTCGATGTAGTCGGTGCCGAGCCGCTTCAGGCTGGCATCGCAGGCCTGGATGATGTGCAGCCGGGAGAGGCCGACCTCGTTCGGGCCCGGACCCATGCGGCCGCGCACCTTGGTCGCGATGACGACGTCGCGTCGTCGGCCGGCCAGGGCGCGGCCCAGGATTTCCTCGGAGTCGCCGGTGGAGTAGACGTCCGCGGTGTCGAAAAAGTTGACGCCGGCGTCAAGGGAGCGCCCGACGAGCGCGTCGGCCTCCGACTGGCCGAGCGCGCCGATCATCTCCCATTGGGCGCCGAACGTCATCGCGCCCAGGCAGAGTTCCGAGACGTAGACTCCTGTCGTGCCCAATCGCCGGTACTTCATCCGATCATTCTACCGGGCGTGGGCGGGCGAATCCGTTGCGTCACGAAGGTGGTGCCCCGAGACTGGTGTTTCCGCCTTCGACGCCGAGTGACCGGCGGCTCAGCGGCTGCTCCACTGCTCGACGATCCAGTCACCGGCGTCGCGCAGCGAGCGGACGTAGCCGCCCATCGCGAAGTGGCCCACGCGGTCGAGCGCGGTGAACGCCACCGTTCCACCCGCCTCCCGGAGTTGCCGCGCCGCGTCCTCGGCGGGACCGAACGGGACGACGTCGTCCGCGCGGCTGTGGATGACGTGCACGGGCATGTCGCCGAGCGCGTCGAGCGGTTCGTCGCCGGGGCGGCCGGCGATGGGAATGGCGCCGGTGAAGAAGTCCGGGTGCCGGGTCGCGAAAAACCAGGTGCCGCGCCCGCCGAGGCTGAACCCGGTGACGAGGATGCGCGCGCGGTCGATATTGTAGGTCTCGAGGATCCGGTTGAGCAGCGCCATCACGCCGCGGTCGGAGACGTCGCTCGTCCAGCGCCGGGTCGGCACGTCCGGGGCCACGACCACCGCTTTCAGGGCGCGCAACGCCGGCTCGAACATCTGCCGCATGTGGAGGCTGCCGTAGTACGATCCCTGCTTTCCGCCCGGATGCAGGGCCAGTATCAGCGCATGCGGCGTGGCCGGGTCGTAGCCGGCGGGCACGGACACCGCGTACGGCATCTCGCCGTGCCCCTCGATCTCGAACGTCAGGTGCTCCACCGTCGGACGTCCTCCCACCTGCGCCGCCGCCGGCTGAGCGGTACCGATGAGGAGCGCCGCCGCCGAAATCAGAATACCGACGTTCAGCAACGTGCGCATTCTCAGTCCTCCCACGTGAACCCGTCGCGAAACGCGACCTGCTCAATGATACGACATCGGCCCACTTCAGGACCGTGGCATCGTGTGGCGTCAGGAGCGATGCGTTTCGCCGGGAACTCGACTCGATCTCTGGTTGGCGATACAATTCCGCATGCCGTCGCCGATGCTCCGGGCCAGCCGTTGCCGCGTTGGGGGGACCCAAGCGTTCGGGCAGATGCCAGACTTCGCCGGCTCAGCGTGCTTCCAGCGGTGCCTTGTCGATGCCCGTTGCGAGAAGCAACGGATTGCGGCTCCCCTCGTTCCCGGCTGTACGCATACCGTGGCTGTTGGACGGGGATGAGGTCGGCGGTGGCAAAGCACATCCACGAGATCAGAGATCCGGTCCACACATTTGTCCGGTTGGATAGCAACGAGCGCGATGTTCTCGACTCGCGCCCGTTCCAGAGATTACGTCATATTCACCAGCTTGCCTTGACTTACCTTGTCTATCCCGGGGCGACACATAAGAGATTCGAGCACTCGCTCGGCGTCATGGAGCTCGCAAGTCGCGTGTTCGACACCGTGACGAATCATGCCAACGTGACCGATGGCGTTCGGGACCGTCTGCGTCAGCTCGACAACCGCGACGAGTTGGCATATTGGCGCCGGGTTCTGCGGATGGCGGCTCTTTGTCACGACCTCGGTCATCTGCCGTTCTCGCATGCGGCGGAAGAGTATCTGTTGCCGGATGGCTGGGATCACGAACGAATGACCCGTGAACTCATCGGCAGCGATGAGATGCGGGCCATCTGGGACGGAATGCGGCCGCCTCTGGTGCCTGAAGACATCATGAAGATCGCGGTCGGGCAGAAGAAGGCCGCTGATCTTCAGTTTTCGGCCTGGGAATCGATTCTCTCGGAGATCATCGTAGGCGACGCGTTCGGGGTCGATCGGATGGACTACCTTCTGAGAGATTCCTATCATGCCGGTGTGGCGTACGGCAGGTTCGACCACTACCGCCTGGTTGACACGCTTCGTATTCTGGCACTGCCGGCCGCCGACCGGGCCCAGGATTCCGGAGAACCGGCACTTGGGCTGGATAGCGGAGGAATTCAGTCTGCCGAGGCGTTGATGCTGGCGCGCTACTTCATGTATTCGCAGGTCTATTTTCACGCGGTTCGCAGAGTCTATGACATCCATCTGATGGACTTTCTGAAGGAATGGCTCGATGGAGGAATGTTTTCCACCGATACGCAGGAGCACCTGAAAATTACGGACAATGAGGTTACGGCTGCATTCCTGGCCGCGGCCGCCGGAGACGGAGATGGCGATTTGCATGCGCGCCGAATTGTCGAGCGGAAACACTTCAAGCTGGTCTACGAGCGGAATCCTGGAGACGTTGGAATCAATCCGGAAGCGGGGAGGGTTGTGTACGCGGGACTGGTCGAGAGATTCGGAGCCGAGAACATCCGTGGCGACCATTACCGGCAGCGCGGCAGTGCGCCGGATTTTCCGGTACGACTTCGCAATGACGAAGTCGTGTCGTCCCTGGATGTTTCGGAGACTCTGGGTCAATTGCCCGTCGTCTCCGTCGACTATGTCTTTGCCGAGAGATCGTGGTTCAACGACGCCAGGAAATGGCTGGACGAGCATCGGACAGGAATCATCCGACCGCAGGAGGAGGCAGACGGTGGGTAGACTCAAGCGGGCGGCACTCTTGACGAGATTGATGGAACGGTTGCGCGAGAATGGCAGTTGGTGCGGCGAAACGCACGTACAGAAGGCGGCTTTCCTCGTTCAGGAGCTGATGGGCATCCCGTTGGACCTTGAGTTCGTGCTGTACAGGCACGGGCCGTACTCGTTCGACTTGCGGGACGAGTTGACGGGGCTGCGTGCGGATGGGCTGGTTCGTCTCGAACCGCAGCGTTCCTGGGGGCCACGTCTAGCGCCCACGGAACACAGCGCGTACATCCGGGGATTGTATCCCCGGACGCTGAAGAAGTACGAGGAGAGCTTGGACTTCGTAGCCGTCGAGCTCGGCGACAAGGGTGTCGCTGCGCTCGAACGTCTGGCTACGGCGTTCTATGCGTACCGGCAGCCGGAGGCCGGGGAGACCGTGGAACGGCGGGTCGCCTGGGTCAAGGAGCGGAAGCCGCATATTCCGGCACACTTGGCGCTAACCGCGTTCGAAGACGTGGAGCGCATGGTTCAGGAGGCCGGCCGCCGCAGTGCGAGGAACGCTGTTGCGACGTCGACCATTCCATGACCGTTCGCACGCGATTCGCACCGAGCCCGACCGGCTATCTCCACATCGGCGGCGTCCGTACGGCGCTGTTCAACTGGCTGTTCGCCCGCCGGCACGGCGGACAGTTCATCCTGCGCATCGACGACACCGACCGGGAGCGCAACGTCGAAGCGGCACTGCGGCCGATCCTCGACGGCTTCCGTTGGCTCGGCATCGACTGGGACGAGGGGCCGGAGATGGGCGGCCAGTACGCACCGTACTACCAGTCGCAGCGGACGGGCCGTTACCGCGCCGCAGTGTCCGAGCTGCTCGAACGGGGGCTGGCATACCGCGACTACGCGACAGCGGCGGAGACGACGGCCGAGCGCGAGGCGGCGCAGCGCGGCAAGCGGCGGTTCATCTACAGCCGCCGCTGGATGGCGGAGACCGACGCCGGCGCGGCGCGCTTCGAGGACGAGGGCCGCACCGCCGTCGTCCGGCTCAAGATGCCGCGCGAGGACGCCTGCCGCTTCGACGACCTGGTGCGCGGGCCGGTCGCCTTCGACTGGGCGCTGGAGCAGGACCACGTCATCCAGCGGGCGGACGGCACGCACCTCTACCATCTGGCCAGCGCGGTCGACGACCACGACTTCGCGATCTCGCACGTGATCCGGGCGGAGGAGCACCTGTCGAACACGCCGCGGCAGATCTTCATCGCCGACGGGCTCGGCTACGAACGGCCGCGCTACGCGCACCTGCCCTACGTGGCGGCGCCGGGCGGCAGCGAGAAGCTGAGCAAGCGGAAGCTGGGCAAGTACCTGTCGCAGCCCGAGTTCAAGAAGATGCACGACCACGGCGCCGGCATCCTGGCCGCGCTGGGCGAGGAGGTTGTTCCGGAGCGCTTCAACCCGGTGCTGGTGGATTTCTACCGCGACGTCGGTTACCGCCCGGAGGCGCTCGTCAACTACCTGCTGCTGCTCGGCTGGTCGCTGGACGACCGCACGGAGGACTTCACGCGGGAGGAGATGATCGAGCACTTCTCGCTGGAGCGGGTGAACCGGTCCGCCGCGAGCTTCGACCCGCAGAAGATGATGGCGTTCGAGGAGCGCCGGATGAACGCCCTGCCTGCGGACGAGAAGGCGAAAGCCGTCTCGCCGTACCTGGCGCGGCTCGGCCTCCTCGGCCAGGAGCCGACCGAGGCGGAGCGCGCGCGTGTCGCGGCCGTGGCCGCGGCGGCCGGCGACCGGATCAAGGTGGCGGGCGACATCGTGCGCTACACGGAGTTCTTCCAGGACGACGCCACGTTCCCGTACGATGCGAAGGCCTTCCGCAAGCGGATTGGCGCGCCGGATGCCGCGGACCGGCTGCGGCGCTTCCGTCCGGTGCTGGAGGCCGTCGAGCCGTTCGACGCCGCGACGCTCGACGCCGCTCTGCATCGGTTCGTGGAGGACGAGGCGATCAGGATCGGACAGATCATCCACGCCCTCCGCGTTGCGGTGACCGGCAAGAGCGTCGGGTTCGGCCTGTTCGAGGCGCTGGAGATTCTCGGCCGCGCGGCATGTCTCGCTAGAATTGATCGGGCGCTGGCCGCCGCGGAGGCACAGCCGGGCGCCGGCTGATTCCAGGAGCGAGGACACACGCGTGAGCATGCCCGAGACCGATACCGCCGGACTCGACTTCATCCGGGAGATCGTCACCGCCGACAAGGCCGCGGGCCGGCGCGCGGGGCGGGTCCACACCCGGTTTCCTCCCGAGCCGAACGGCTACCTGCACATCGGCCACGCGAAGTCGATCTGCTTGAACTTCGGCATCGCGCACGAGTACGGCGGGCTCTGCAACCTCCGCATGGACGACACGAACCCCGAGACGGAGGACGTGGAGTTCGTGCGCGCGATCGAGCGGGACGTGCGCTGGCTCGGCTTCGACTGGGAGGACCGCTCGTACTACGCCTCCGACTACTTCGAGCGGCTCTACGAGTGCGCGGTGACGCTGATTCGCAAGGGGCTGGCCTACGTCGACGACCTGCAGGGCGAGGAGGTGAGCCGGTACCGCGGCCGCTGGGACGAGCCGGGGCGCGACAGCCCGTACCGCGACCGGCCGGTGGAGGAGAACCTGGACCTGTTCGCCCGGATGCGGGCGGGAGAGTTCGAGGACGGCGCGCGGACGCTGCGGGCGAAGATCGACATGGCGGCGCCCAACATGAACATGCGCGATCCGACCATCTACCGGATTCGCCGCAGCCCCCACTACCGGCAGGGCGACGACTGGGTCGTCTATCCGACCTACGACTTCACGCACCCGCTGTCGGACGCGTTCGAGCGCATCACGCACTCGCTGTGCACGCTGGAGTTCGAGGACCACCGGCCGCTGTACGACTGGTACCTGCAGGCGCTCGACTTCGAGGACCCGCCGCGGCAGATCGAGTTCGCCCGCCTCAACCTGACCCACACCGTGCTCAGCAAGCGCAAGCTGCTGGAGCTGGTCGAGGGCAAGCACGTCGACGGCTGGGACGACCCGCGGATGCCGACCCTGGCCGGCATGCGGCGGCGCGGCTATCCCCCGGCCGCCATCCGTGACTTCTGCGGACGAATCGGGATTGCCAAGGCCAACAGCGTCGTGCAGATGGCGCAGCTCGAGGACGCAGTCAGGCAGGAGCTGAACCGGACCGCCCCTCGCGTGATGGCGGTCAACCTGCCGCTGAAGGTGGTCATCGAGAACTACCCGGAAGACCGCGTCGAAGAGCTCGAAGCGATAAACAACCCGGAGGACCCCGCCGCCGGCACGCGCAAGGTTCCGTTCTCGCGAGAGCTGTACATCGAGGAGGCGGACTTTCAGGAGAACCCGCCGAAGAAGTTCTTCCGCCTTGCGCCGGGGCGGGAGGTCCGTCTCCGCTACGCGTACTTCCTGACCTGCCGCGACGTGGTCAAGGACGGCGACGGAAAGGTGGTCGAGCTGCGCTGCACCTACGATCCGGAGACCCGCGGCGGGTACGCGCCCGACGGCCGAAAGGTGCGCGGCACGATTCACTGGGTGTCGGCCCGGCATGCCCTTCCGGCCAAGGTGCGTCTTTACGAGCACCTGTTCAGTGTCGAGCATCCCGAAGACGTGCCCGCGGGGACGGACTACAAGGAAGGACTCCAGGAGTTCGAAACACGCCGGAACAGCCGAGTCGAACCGAGCTTGGCCGGTGCGGTTCCAGGTGCGGTCTACCAGTTCGAGCGCCGGGGGTATTTCTGCGTCGATCCGGACTCGACGGGCGGAAACCTCGTCTTCAATCGGACAGCCGGCTTGCGGGACACGTGGGTGAAGATCCTGAAGAAACAGGGCGGGCAGTAGGGGACCGGTCGCTACTCCCGGGCGCCCTCGGCAATCATCACCAGCGCGGGCAGGATGAAGAGGATGAACGCGCCCGAGAGGACCAGACCGCCCACCATGCTGACGACGAACGGTACGAGGAAGATCAGGTCGTCGCCGCGCTCGTAGAGCAGCGGAGAAAGGCCGAGGATGGTGGTCGCGCTCGTCAGGAACACGGCGCGGAAGCGGTGCCGTGACGCCGCCGCCGCCGCCGCGATCGCCGGCATCACGGCATTTTCCCGGCGAATCGTGTTGTACCGATCCAGCAGCACCAGCGCATCGTTGACGACGACTCCGAAGACGGCGATCAGGCCGAGTATCGACAGGGCGCTCAGATCCCAACCGAGCACCCAGTGCGCCAGGACGGCGCCGGCGAACGAAAGCAGGAACCCGGCCACGGCCACGAGGGGCTTCCAGTAGCTCCGCAGAAAGGCCGCCATGAGCGCGTACATGGCAATCAGCACGACCGGCACCAGCAGCCCGAGCGTCTCCAGCATGGCCCGCTCGTCCCGTACTCCGCCTTCCGGCTCGATGCTCAGGCCGGGGTACTGCGCGAGCAGCGCCGGGACGAGCTCCCGATCGACTCTCCGCCGAGCCTGAATGGGCGTAATCACCGCGGCGTCCGCCCGCGCCTCCACCGTCGCGGCCCGGTTGCCGTCGATGCGCATCAACGTCGCCTGCTCGCGGTTCTCGGTCAGGCTGGCCACCACCGACAACGGCACGTCGCCGCCCGCCGCCCGGCGGACGCGCTCGTCGGCCAGCGCCTGCAGGTTGCTCCGCCGTTCGCGCGGATAGCGCACCATGACCTTCAGCTCTTCATGGCCCCGTTGTATGCGCTGGACCTCCACGCCGTGGAAATTGGCGCGCAACTGCGTCCCGATTGTCGCTGGCGTCAGTCCCGCCGCCTCCCCGGCCGGGGTGAGGTGGATCTCCATGTGGCGTTTGCCGGGCGACAGGCTGTCTGCGATCTCGTAGACGCCCGGCACCGCGGCCAGGAAGGACCGCAACTCGGCGGCAGCTCTCCCCAGCGTCTCCTCGTCGTCGTGCTTCAGCGCGTAGGCGACGCTCGGCCCGGTCCGCAGGCGCGTGGTCTGGAACTCCATCCCTTCCAGGTACGGGAGCTCGCCGATGTTCAGGCGCCACGCCCGCTCGAGTTCCACGGGCGACACCTGGCGGGTGGGCCGCTCGTTGAGATGGAGCCGCACGCCGGCCAGGTGGCTGCGGTTGGATTCGTCCGTGCCCGTTCGCGACGACACGACGTTGCCGGCGAGAACGCTGACGCCGTCGATGGACTCTCCCGGGAGCTGCTCGTTCATCGCGTATGCGGCGCCGGCGACCTGCTCGGCGGCGGCGAGGGTGGTCGCGAACGGTGTGCCGGCCGGCAGACGCAGGTTGACCTGCACGTTCCCGGGTGGGCCCATCTCCGCATCGAAGATGATCACTCGAACCGCCTCGGAAAGCAGCAGCAACAGAGAGAAGAGCACCAGCGCGGCTCCGCAGGCGAGCGTCGACGAGACGTGCCGCACGGACCACGACACCGCCGGCACCACGGTGCGATCGCGGACCCCGTCTATCCAGACGCATACGCGATCCTGCAGCGACCGCAACGGTTCCCGGCTCCAGCGTCTCTCGTGCGCAAGATGGGCCGGCAGAATGAAGAACGCCTCGAGCAGCGACACGGCGAGCACGAAGAACGCGACGTACGGAAACACGTTCACCAACTGCATGGCGGCGCTGGTGACGAAGAGGAACGGCACGAACGCGAGGAGCGTCGTGCAGGCGCCGATGGTGATCGGACCTGCGACCGCCCGGACCCCGGCCGCGGCCGCCTCCGCTCCGCGCTTGCCGTTGTCGCGTTCGGCGGCGATGCTCTCGCCGACCACCAGGGCGTCGTCGACGACGAGTCCGATCATCAGAAAGAAGCCGATCAGCGTCCCGATGTTCAGGGTCAGGTTGGCCGGACCGAAGAACATCAGCGAGCCGACGAAGGACAACGGGATGCCGACGGTTATCCACGTCGCGGCGCGCAGATCGAACACGAACAGCAGCAGGGCGAAGACGAGTATCGCTCCGGCCAGCCCGTTCCTCGCGACTGCCGACAACCGCTCGATGGCCGGCTGCGCCTGGTCGTTCCAGACGCTGATGCGGATATCCTGCGGTGCGTCGTAGTCCGCGAGCCAGCTTCGGATGTCGCCGACCATGTCCGTGATCGACTGCTGCTCTGTGGCGTCGACGCGCACGAACACCGCGGGCGTGCCGTCGACCTCGGCGACGATGTCCTCGTCGACGAACCCGTCGCGGATTTCGGCGACGTCGCCGAGGGTCACGATGGTCCCGTTCAGCCGCGTGATGAGCGGCACGTTCTCGAACTCCTCGCCGATGCTGCGCTTGGCGACGGTGTGCAGCACCACGCCGCCGGACTCGGTGCGGAGCTCCCCGAACGTGAGGTTGAGCGAAGCCTGCTGCACGGCATTCGACACCTGGGCGAGGGACAGATCGTTGCGGCGCAGCTCCTCCTCGCTCAGCTCGATCGCTATCTCTCGGTCTCGAGTCCCTCTGAGCGTCACCTGCGAGACGGACGGCAGCTCCAGCAATTCGCTGCGCACGCCCTCGGCCGCGAGCCGCAGTGCGTCCTCGCCCACCAGCGCCGACGAGACGGCCAGAGTCATCGCCTCGATGGTCAGCCGCTCCAGCCTTATCTCCGGCCGCTCCGCGTTCATCGGCGGGAAGTTCTCTATGGCGTCCACCGCGGTGCGCACGTCGTTCAGGACGGCGCCGGCGTCCGCGAAGGTGGCCACTTCGATGCGTATCCGCCCCCGGCCTTCGGTGGCGGTGGCCACGACCCGCTCGACGCCGGGGAGACCGATGACGGTCTGCTCGATGCGGCGATTGACGTCCTCCTCCACCTCCTGCGGCGACGAGCCGGGCGAGCGGACGGTCACGCTGACGGTTCGCAGATCGATTTCCGGCGAGTTCTGCACGGCGAGGCGGAACCCGGACGCAACTCCTCCGGCGATCAGGACCACCATGAGAAGATTGGCCGCGACGGGGTTTTCCGCGAAGTAGCCGATCAACCCGGTTTTCCCGGCCGCTGCCGGCTGCGCCGTCCGTTCGGGGTCGGTGGTGCTCATGGGCGTTGCTCCCTCAGTCGGTCGACGAGGCAGCATCCGCCGTCGCCACCGCCAATCCCTCCCGTGCTCCGGGCAACGTGCCGACGACCACCCCATCGCCCGCGTCGAACGCCGGCACCACCAGGCCTTCCGCCGTTCGCCCGAGGGTCTGCGGTGCGAACGCGCTCAGCAGGCCGTCCCTGACCAGCCAGACGGCGTCGCGTTCCTGCAGGACGGATTCCGGCAGCACGTACACGTCCTCGTAGGCAGGTCCGTCGATGGCGACTTCCACGAACGTGCCCGGCGCCGGCAGCGAGTCCGGATCCGCTTCCGCCTCGAATTTCAGGAACACCGACGCCAGACGGCTCGTGGGGGCGACCACCGAAGAGACACGCACCACCTCCGCTTCCCACGCCGCCATCCGGCCGACGATCCGGGCCGATCGGCCGATCACCGGATCCAGGTACTCCAGATCCCGCGGCTCGATCGGCACATCCACCTGCAGCGCCCCGGGCCGGTACACGATGCCCAGAAGGGACGACGGCCCGCCGACCATGTCCGCCGGGCCCACCAGCGCCCCGACCTCGACGTCCGAGCCCATCACCCGGCCGTCGTACGGCAAAGAGATGTTCGTGCGTTCCAGGCGCAGTTGCGCCAGCTTCAGATCGGCCTGCGCCTTCATGAGCCGGGCTTCGGCCTCCGCTATCGACGGCAGACGGCGAACCGACTCGGACGCTTCGACTCCTGGATTCGCGAGCTCGAATGCCCGTACGTCATCTGCCGCCCCGGCCCTCTCGACCCACACCCGGGCCTCGGCCTCCCGCACCGCCATCTCTGCGGCTTCCACCTGCAGCTCGAACTCGGCCGGATCGATTCTGATGAACGTCTCGTTCGCCCTGATCGACCCGCCGTTGCTGAAGTCGGGCGAGACCCAGGCGATGCGGCCGACGACCTCGGACGCCACCCTCGCCCTTTCCGCCAGATTCACCGTGCCGGTCAATTCGACGGTCAGCGCCTGCCGGGTCTGCGCCGGGTGAATCACGTTGACGGCGGGTCGGACGCGCTCCGCGGACCGGTCGGAAACGGCCCCGCGATCCACGCGCTGCGGCGCGCGGGCGAAGAGGAGAGCCGCCGCGATGACGACCACGACAGCGGCCAACTGGAGGTAGCCGCACCATTCCGGCCGGTTGGATCGATTCTCCGAGTCGTGCGATTGCTCAGGCATGCTCTGTTTCCTCGACTGCCCGCCAAGTCCGGCACAATGCGTAGCCGCTAGCATACAACTGCCGGTATGGTGGTAGTCTAAATTCCCGGCGGTAGCAGGCGGCGGGTGGATCGACTGCGCAACGTGCGCAGCGTCCGGCCCGATGACGCATCGGCTTCGGGACCGAGGGGCGATACGCAAGGGCGAGCGGCGAGATGAACCGTGCGATCGGCTGGCTCGCCCGCAACCCCGTCGCCGCGAATCTCCTGATGCTGCTGGTCGTCGTGAGCGGCCTGACGGGAGCCGCGGCGGTCACCGAGGAGGTGTTCCCGGAGCTCGACCTGCGCCGCATCAGCATCCAGGTGCCCTACCTGGGGGCGGCGCCGGAAGAGGTCGAGTCCGGGGTCGTCGTGCGCATCGAGGAGGCCGTCCAGAACATCGACGGCGTCCAGCAGATCGTGTCGACGGCGTCCGAGGGCAGCGCGTCGGTGGTCGTGGAGCTCGAGCAGGGGGCCGACGCCCAGCGCGTGCTCGACGAGGTGACGAACAACGTCCAGGCGATCACGACGTTTCCCGCCGAGACCGAGAAGCCCATCATCCGCGAGCTGGTCACCCGCAGCCAGGTCACCGACGTCGCCATCGCCGGCGCCGCCGACGTCGCCTCGTTGAAGTCGATCGCCGAGCTCGTTCGCGACGGGCTCGTCGCCCTGCCGGAGATCGGACAGGTCGAGATCGTGGGCGTCCCGCCGTACGAGATCTCCATCGAGGTGTCGGAGGCGGCGCTGCGGCGGCACCGGCTCACGTTCGACCAGGTGGCGGACGCCGTGCGGCGCTCGTCGCTGGATCTGCCCGGCGGCTCGGTGCGTACCCGGCGCGGCGAGATACTGCTGCGCACGATCGGGCAGGCCTACCGCGGCGCCGACTACGAGCGCCTCGTGCTCTGGACCCGGCCCGACGGCAGCCGCCTGCTGCTGGGCGACGTGGCCACCGTGGTCGACGGCTTCGCGGAAACCGATCAGCGCGCGCGGTTCGACGAGCTGCCGGCCGTGACGGTGTCGGTCTACCGCTCGGGGGACCAGAGCGCGCTCGACGTCGCGGCAGCCGTGCGCGGCTACGTCCGGCGCGCGGACGCCTGGCTGCCCGAAGGCATCACGCTGACGATCTGGCAGGACCAGTCGCTGGTGCTGACCGACCGGCTGGCGATCATGCTCGACAACGGCGCCGCGGGGTTCGTGCTCGTCTTCGCCGTGCTGGCGCTGTTTCTCGATACGCGGCTCGCCTTCTGGGTCAGCCTCGGGATTCCGATCTGCTTCCTCGGCGCCTTCGCGCTGATGCCGAGCCTGGACCTGAGCGTCAACATGGTCTCGTGCTTCGCCTTCATCCTGGTGCTCGGGATCGTGGTCGACGACGCCATCATCGTCGGCGAGAACATCCACCGCCACCAGGAACGGCGCGGAGACGGCCTGCGCGGCGCCGTCGACGGGGCGCGGGAGATCGGCAAGCCGGTGGTCTACGCGGTCCTGACGACGGCGGTGGCGTTCATGCCGCTGTTCTTCGTCACCGGCGCCTTCGGACAGATGTTCCAGGTCGTGCCGCTCGTCGTCGTGCCCTGCCTGCTCTTCTCGCTGATCGAATCGCTCGGCATCCTGCCCGCCCACCTCGCGCACGGCCGGCGGCGCGGGCGGGCCGGCTCGTGGCGCCGGTTGCAGCAGCGCATCGCGGGCGGACTCCTGTGGTTCGTTCGCGAGGGCTACGAACCGTCCCTGGACACGGCGCTGCGCTGGCGCTACGTCACGGCGGCGGTCGGGTTCGCCACCCTGCTGCTCACGGGCGGCCTCGCGTTGGGCGGCGCGACCAACTTCCAGTTTGCGCCGTCGATCGAGAACGAGTTCATGACCGCCTCGGTCACGATGCCTCTGGGCACGCCGGCCCGGGCCACCACGGCGGCCGTCGCCAACTTCGAGGCAGGCGCCGCACGGCTGCGGGCGCGTCTGGAGGGGGAGACCGGCCTCGACCATTTCCGGCACGTGGCGACGACGATCGGCGACCAGCCGGTGCTGGCGCGGGGCGGCGGCGGCGGCCGGGTGGGACGCATAAACGCAGACGTGGTGGCCGCCTCCAACCTGGGCGAAGTCACGATCGAGCTCGCGCCCGCCGAGACACGCTTCTACACCAGCGAACAGCTCGGCATCCTGTGGCGCGAGGAGACCGGCCCGGTCCCGGAAGCGGTCGCGATCGACTTGAACACGTCCTTGTTGAGCGCCGGGGAGGACGTCAACGTGGAGCTCTCCGGGCGGGACCTCGACCGTCTGCGGGCCGCCGCCGACCTGCTCAAGGGCCGGCTGGCCGAGTACGCCGGCGTCTACGGAGTCGCCGATTCCATGCAGGCCGGGAAGGCCGAGATGCGGCTGGACATCCGGCCCGCGGCCGAGACGCTCGGACTCACGCTGCAGGATCTGGGGCGCCAGGTGCGGCAGGCGTTCTACGGCGAGGAGGCCCAGCGCATCCAGCGCGGCCGGGACGACGTCCGGGTCATGGTCCGCTACCCCCGCGAGCAGCGGCGGTCGCTCGGCTACCTGGAGAACATGCGCGTCCGCACCCCGAACGGCGGCGAGGTGCCCTTCAGCCAGGTGGCGCTGGTGGAACCGGGCCGCGGATTCGCCTCGATCCGGCGCATCGACCGCAGCCGGGCCGTGAACGTGACGGCTGCCGTCGACCCGCAGGTCGCATCCGGGTTCGCCCTCATCGCCGATCTGCGGGAGCGCATCCTGCCTGAGGTGCTCGCGGAGTTCCCGGACGTCTTCTACGCGTTCAGGGGCGCGCAGCAGACGCAGGAGGAAGCCGTGGGCGGCCTGCAGGTGGGGGCGGTCCTGGCCGTGATCCTGATCTTCGGGCTGCTCGCGATCCCCCTTCGCTCGTATGCGCAGCCGCTCATCATCATGGGGGCCGTTCCCTTCGGACTCGTCGGGGCACTGTGGGGCCACATCCTGATGGGACTCGACGTCACGTTCATGTCGCTGCTCGGCCTGGTCGCCCTGACCGGCGTCGTCGTCAACGACAGCCTGATCATGGTCGACTTCATCAACCGGGCGCGAAACGCCCGCGCCGGGACGGGCGATTCGGAGAGCCGTCCGGCGGATGGTTCCCGCAGCGCCGTCAACGGTCCGGACCGGCTGGATCGGGCGATCCGCCAGGCCGGCGGCCAGCGGTTCCGTCCCATCGTCCTCACGTCGCTGACCACCTTCGCGGGCCTGATTCCGATGATGGCCGACCGCAGCATGCAGGCGGCGTTCTTCATTCCGATGGCGGTCTCGCTCGCCTTCGGCGTGCTGTTCGCCACGTTCACCACGCTGTTTCTGGTGCCGGTCTCCTACGCGATCCTCGACGACGTGCAGCGGCTGCCGCGAGCGCTCGCGGCGTCGCTCGGCGCCGCGCCGCGCGTGTCCGACCCCGCTTCCGGCGCCTGACGCGGCGCGCGGGCCGGGCGAACGAGCGGTACCCGCGGTCCGTACCACGAACCGGTGGCGGTCCCTACTCCCGGGCGCCCTCCGCAATCATCACCAGCGTCGGCAGCACGAACAGGATGAACCCGCCCGAGAGGATCAGGCCGCCCACCATGCTGACGACGAACGGCACGAGGAAGAGCAGGTCGTCGCCCCGCTCGTAGAGCAGCGGAGACAGCCCGAGGATGGTGGTCGCGGTCGTCAGGAACACGGCCCGGAAGCGGTGCCGGGCCGCCGCGGATGCCGCGGCGATCGCCGGCAGCACCTCGTTCTCTCGGCGAATCGCGTTGTAGCGATCCAGCAGCACCAGCGCGTCGTTGACGACGACCCCGAAGACCGCGATCAGGCCCAGCAGCGACATGGCGGTCAGGTCCCATCCCAGCACCCAGTGCGCCAGGACGGCGCCGGCGAACGATATCGGGAAGCCGGCGGCGGCTACCAGCGGCTTCCAGTAGCTGCGCAGAAAGGCCGCCATGAGGGCGTACATGGCGATCAGCACGACCGGCACCAGCAGGCCCAGCGTCTCCAGCATGGCCCGCTCGTCCCGCACGCCGCCCTCCGGCTCGACGCTCAGTCCGGGGTACCGCGCGAGCAACTCGGGGACGAGCTCCCGATCGACCTGCCGCCGCGCCTGGATGGGCGTGATCACCGCGGCGTCCGCCCGCGCCTCCACCGTCGCGGCCCGGTTCCCGTCGATGCGCAGCAACGTCGCCTGCTCACGGTTCTCGGTGAGGTTCGCCACCACCGACAGCGGCACTTCGCCGCCGCCGACCCGGCGGACGCGCTCGCCGGCCAGCTCGCGCAGGCTGCGCCGCCGCTCCTTCGGGTAGCGCACCATGACCTTCAGCTCTTCGTGGCCGCGCTGAATCCGCTGGACCTCCACGCCGTGAAAGTTGGCGCGCAACTGCGTCCCGATCGCGGCCGGCGTCAGTCCCGCCGCCTCTCCGACCGGGGTGAGCGCGATCTCCAGGTGCCGCTTGCCCGGCGCCAGGCTGTCGGCGATCTCGTAGACGCCCGGCACCGTCGCCAGAAAGGACCGCAAATCGGCGGCCGCTTTCCCCAGTGTCTCCATGTCGTCGTGCTTCAGCGCATAGGCGATGCTGGGCCGGGGCCGAACGCTCGTGGTCTGGAACGCCATCCTCTCCAGGTGCGGAAGCTCGCCGATGTGCCGGCGCCACGCCCGCTCGATCTCCGCCGGCGACGCCTGGCGGAGCGGCCGTTCGTGGAGATGGACCCGCACGCCGGCCAGGTGGCTGCCGTTGGACTCCTCCGTGCCCGTTCGCGAGGACACGACGTTGCCGGCGAGGATGCTGACCGCCTCGATCGACTCTCCCGGGAGCTGCTCGTTCATCGTGTACGCGGCGTCCACTACCTGCTCGGCGGCGGCCAGCGTCGTCCCGAACGGCGTGCCGGCGGGCAGCCGCAGGTCCACCTGCACGTTCTCGGGAGGATTCATCTCCGCATCGAAGAGGATGACGCGAACCGCCTCGGAACCGACCAGCAGCAGGGAGAACAGCACCAGCGCGGCGCCGGCGGTCAGCGTGGACGAGCCATGGCGCACCGACCACGACACGGCCGGCACCACGGTACGATCGCGGATGCCGTCTACCCAGACGCACACGCGGTCCTGCACCGTGCGCAGCGGTTCCAGGCTCCAGCGTCCCTCGTGCGCAAGATGGGCCGGCAGAATCAGGAACGCCTCGATCAGCGATACCGAGAGCACGAAGAACGCGACGTACGGGAACACGTTCACGAACTGCGTAACGGTTGCGGTGACGAAGAGAAACGGCACGAACGCGAGGAGCGTCGTGCAGGCGCCGATGGTTATCGGACCCGCCACCGCCCTGGCCCCGGCGGCGGCCGCCTCCGCTCCGCGCTTGCCGTTGTCGCGTTCGGCGGCGATGCTCTCGCCGACCACCAGGGCGTCGTCGACGACGAGTCCGACCATCAGGAAGAAGCCGACCAGCGTGCCGATGTTCAGGGTCAGGTTCGCCGCATCGAAGAACAGCAGGGAGCCGACGAACGAGAACGGGATGCCGACGGTTATCCACGTTGCGGCGCGCAGGTCGAACACGAGGAGCAGCAGGACGAAGACGAGCACCGCGCCGGCCAGGCCGTTTCTCGCAACCGACGACAATCGGTCGAGGGCCGGCCGCGCCCGGTCGTTCCAGACGCCGACCGTAACGTCCTGCGGGGGGGCGTAGCCGGCGAGCCAGCTCCTGACGTCGTTCGCCATGTCGACGATCGACTGCCGCTCGGCGGCGTCGATGCGCACGAACACCGCGGGCCTGCCGTCGACCTCGGAGACGACGTCGTCGTCGACGAAGCCGTCGCGGATCTCCGCCACGTCGCCGAGCGTCAGGATGGCCCCGTTCAGCCGCGTGATGAGGGGAATCCCCTTGAACTCCTCGCCGATGCTGCGCTTGGCGACGGTGTGCAGCACCACGCCGCCGGACTCGGTGCGCAACTCCCCGAACGTGAGGTTGAGCGAAGCCCGCTGCACCGCGGCGGATACCTGGGCGATGGACAGGTCGTTGCGGCGCAGCTCCTCCTCGCTCAGCTCGATGGCTATCTCCCGGTCGCGCGTCCCTCTGAGCGTCACGAGCGAGACGGACGGCAGCTCCAGCAGCTCGTTGCGCACGTCCTCGGCGGTGAGCCGCAGCTCGTTCTCGCCCACCACCGACGAGGAGACGGCGATGGTCATCGCCTCGATGGTCAGCCGCGCCAACCGTATCTCCGGCCGTTCCGCGTTCAGCGGCGGGAAGTTCTCGATGGCGTCCACCGCGTTCCGCACGTCGCTCAGGACGGAGTCTTCGTCCGCGAAGGTGGCCAGCTCGATCCGGATCCAGGCCAGGCCCTCGGTCGCGGTGGCGATGACACGCTCCACGCCCGCGAGCCCGATCACGCTCTCCTCGACGCGGCGATTGATGTCCTGCTCCACTTCCTGCGCGGACGAGCCCGGCGAACGCACGGTCACGGTGACCGTGCGCAGATCGATTTCCGGAAAGTTCTGCACGGCGAGCCGAAACCCGGACGCGACTCCGCCGGCGACGAGGACCAGCATGAGCAGATTGGCGGCGACGGGGTTCCCCGCGAAGTAGCCGATCAGCCCGGTCTTTGCGGCGCCTTCCGGCTGCGCCGTCGGTTCACTGTCGGTGGCGCTCATGTGCATGACTCCTTCAGTTCGTCGGCGGGGCAGCGTCCGTCGCCGTGACCGCCAACCCCTCGCGGGCTCCCTGCAGCGTCCCGACGACCACCCCTTCGCCTGTGTCGAACGCCTGCACCACCCAGCCGTCCGCCGTGCGGCCGACGGTCCTGGGAACGAAGGCGCTCAGCAGGCCGTTCCGGACCACCCAGACGGTGTCGCTCTGCTGTACGACGGACTCCGGGAGCAGGTACACGTCCTCGTAGGCAGGTCCTTCGATGGCGACCTCGACGAACGTGCCGGGCACCGGCAGCGAGTCCGGATCCGCACCTTCGTCGAACTTCAGGAATACCGACGCCAGACGGGTCTTGGGAGCGACTATCGAAGAGACGCGCGCCACCTGTGCCTTCCACGCCGCCATCCGCCCGACGACGCGGGCCGGTCGGCCGATCACCGGATCCAGGTACTCCAGGTCCCGCGGCTCGATTGGCGCGTCCACCTGCAGCGCCCCGGGCCGGTACACGCTTCCCAGGCGGGATGCGGGCCCGCCGACCAGGTCCGCCGGCCCTGTCAGTTCGCCGACCTCGACGTCGGAGTTCATCACCCGGCTGGCGTACGGAAAGGAAACGTTCGTGCGCTCGAGGCGCAGCTCCGCCAGCTTCAATTCGGCCTGCGCCCTGAGGAGCCGCGCCTCCGCTTCGGCGATCGACGGCAGGCGGCGCGCCAACTCGGACGGCTCGACGCCCGGGTTCTCGCGTGCGAATGCCCGGACGTCCTCTTCCGCCCCGGCCTTCTCGGCCCACACCCGGGCCTCGGCCTCGCGGACCGCCATCTCCGCGGCCTCCACCTGCAGCTCGAACTCGGCCGGATCGATGCGGATGACGGTCTCGTCCGCCGCAAGGGACCCGCCGTTGGCGAAGTTGGGCGAGACCCAGGCGACGCGGCCGACGACCTCGGACGACACCGTCGCTCTGTCTTCGAGATTCACCGTGCCGGTCAGCTCGACGGTCAACGCCTGCTCGGTCGGCGTCGGGTGAATCACCGCGACGGTCGGGCGCGCGCTCTCCCGGGCCAGGCCGGACAGCGCGCCGCGGTCCACGCGTTGCGGCGCCCTGGCGAAGTTCAGCGCTATCGCGACGAGGATGACGATCAGGGCCACCTGTGCGTAACCGCGCCATCGGGAGGAGCCGTTTCGCGTTGCGGCGTCGTGCGATTGCTCGGGCATGTCTGTTCCTCGATCGGCCGGCCGCCGTGTCCCGGCGCCGGGCGGACCTGACACTTGTTCCGGATAACAGATGCATTTATCATGACTACACGTAACCAGTCAATGCGATAGCGTACGGCAGTTGAAGGATCGCCTTCAGGATCCGGGCTCCCTGTGGCAAGGATGACCGGGGTGTTGCCTCCGGAAGCCGGCGTGCAGGCCCGTACCGGCCGGCGCTCCTGGCATCCGAGTCCAGGTGCCCTACCTCGGGGCGGCGCCGGAGGAGGGCCGTGGTCGAAATCAGATCAGATGCCGGTGGCCGACCCGAGGCCCATCGCCCTGCGCCACGCGGTGATCTGTCCCAGGTGGCTTCCCTCGTGCGACGTGATCAGGAAGACGGCATAGTCGCCGACGGTGGGGAACCGCTTGCGGGCGCCCGCGCCGGGATGCTCCCGTTCGAAGAGCGCGGGATCGGCGGTCGCGAGCAGCTCGGCCACGCGCTCGTGCTGCGCCGCGAGCTCGGCCAGCAGCGCCTCCTTCGAGGGGAAGTCCGCCGCGTCGCCGCTCGGCGTGCCGCCGCTCTTGAAGGTGTCGCCCCAGGCGGCCGGAAACGTCGACTCCAGGCCGAGCATCTTCGCCAGTTGATTCGACGTGGCGGCGAGGTGGCCCAGGAGCCACGCCGGATGGTTGACGAGCCCGTGCGGCTGCCGGGTCATCTGCTCTTCCGAGAGGTCGCGGACCAGCGTCCGGGCCCGGTCCAGGTTGAACTGATACGTGAAGATGAGATGTCGCAGCATCGGTTCGCTCCCGGTCTGGCGGACGGAACGGTCCAGCGGCATGGCTGGAGCCTGCATCGGCCTGACCGCGCCGACTCCTATTCGGCGTTCGACGGGAGTCCCATCGCGCGGCGCCACGCCGCGACCTGCCCGATGTGGTTGGCTTCGTGCGCCGACAGCAGGTAGTCGACGAAGTCGCCGATCGTCGGGAAGTACTTGCGCGTTCCTTCGTCCGGATACTCCTTCGCGAAGATCGCCGGGTCCGCGTTGGCCACGGCCTCGGCCACGCGCTCGTGCTGCTTCTTCAGCTCGGCCAGCAGCGCGTCCTTCGCCGGGTACTGCGACGCGTCGGCGCCGGGCACGCCGCCGGTCTTCCCGGCCGCTTCCCATTCCTCGGGGAAGGTCGACTCCAGGCCGAGGGCCACGCCGGTGTGGTTGGATGCGGACGCGAGATGACAGAGGGTCCAGGCCGGGTGGTTGACCACCCCGTGCGGCTGCTGGACCATCTGCTCGGCGGTCAGGTCCTCGACGAGGGACTCGAGGTGACCGAGGTTGAACTTGTACGTGAAGAGGAGGTGCTCGCGCATGGGTGTGCTCCAGGCTGTAGAGGACGGGCGTGGACGTTCGGACCGGAACCGGCCGCCCAGTATACTCCCAGCCGCGGAGTCCGTACCGCAGTCGAAAGGGGTCCATGACCGCCGCCACGAACCGTCAGGTCCGCCTCGCCGCCCATCCCGCCGGCTTTCCGTCGGAAAGCGATTTCTCGCGCACCGAGACGCCCGTTCCGGAGCCGGCGGACGGCCGAATGCTGTGCCGCACCATCTATCTTTCGCTCGACCCCTACATGCGCGGGCGGATGAATCCGGGTCCGTCCTATGCCAAGGGGGTCGACCTCGGCGCGGTGATGGTGGGCGGCACGGTCTCGCAGGTGGTCCAGTCCAGGCTGGCCGGCTATTCTCCGGGGGACATCGTGCTCGGCGCGAACGGCTGGCAGGACTACGCGCTGTCGGACGGGACCGGCGTCCGCAAGCTCGACCCGGCCGCCGCGCCCATCTCGACAGCGCTCGGCGTGCTGGGCATGCCGGGGCATACGGCGTACGTGGGGCTGCTGGATCACGGGCGGCCGCGCCCGGGCGAGACGGTGGCGGTCTCGGCCGCCTCCGGCGCGGTGGGAGGCGTCGTCGGCCAGATCGCGAAGATCCAGGGTTGCCGGGTGGTGGGCATCGCCGGTGCGCCCGAGAAGTGCGCGTACGTGACGGACGAGCTCGGCTTCGACGCCTGCGTCAGCCACAGCGGAGACGACCTGCCGGGCGCCCTGCGGACGGCGTGCCCCGGCGGCATCGACGTCTACTTCGAGAACGTCGGCGGGAAGGTCTTCGATGCCGTCCTGCCGCTGCTGAACGACTTCGCCCGCATCCCGGTCTGCGGCCGGATCGCCAACTACAACCTCACCGGGCCGCCGCCCGGCCCGGACCAGGTGGCCCGCCTGATGGGGCTGACCCTGGTGCGCCGGCTCACGTTCCGCGGGTTCATCGTGTTCGATCATCTGGACCGGCAGCCGGATTTCCTGCGCGACGTCGGGGCGTGGATCCGTCAGGGCAGGATCAAGTACAGGGAGGACGTGGTGGACGGGCTCGACCGGGCCGTCGGGGCGTTCCTGGGCTTGCTGCGGGGCGAGAACTTCGGGAAGCTGCTCGTGCGCCTGGCGGACGATCCGACCCTGTAGGGCATGGCGCCGCGCGTCGCCGGCGCGTCGCGTCAGGCCCGGAAGCGAATTGCGTCACGCCGCGGAGGAAAGACAGCCTGTGCCGCCACGCCGCCGCGTTCCCGATGCGCTCGTCCTCATCTTCGCGCTGATCGTGGCCGCGCAGCTCGCGAGCTACGTGCTGCCGGCCGGCGAGTTCGAGCGGGACGAGCGGCGGGTCGTTCCGGGCACCTGGCGCGCGGTGGACGCCGAACCGCTTCCGCCCCTTGCCTTCCTGACGTCGATTCCCGCGGGCCTGGCCGCGGCGCAGGACATCATCTTCTTCGTCTTCGTCGCCGGCGGGATCATCGGCGTCGTGCGCGCCACCGGAGCGATAGACGCGGCGATCGGGGCCGCCATCGGCAGGCTGGCTTCGAAGCCGGGGTGGCTGGTCGGGGGCATGGTGGGGCTGTTCGCGCTCGGCGCGTCCACCGTCGGCATGGCCGAGGAGTACATGCCGTTCGTGCCCATCCTGGTGACGCTGTGCCTGGCGCTGAAGCTCGACGCGGTGGTGGCCGTGGGCATCATCTACGTCGGCGCGGGCGTCGGCTACGCGTGCGCCGCGCTGAACCCGTTCACCGTGCTCATCGCCCAGGACATCGCGGGGCTGCCGCTGACCTCCGGGCAGTCGGTGCGGTGGGGGCTGCTGGTCGTCTGCGCGGCGGTCGGCGTCCACCACATCCTGCGCTACGCGACCCGGCTCCGCGACGCGCCGGCGTCGAGCCTGGTGGCCGACGTCGACTACTCGAGCGGTTACGACCTGCCGGAGGACGTGCGGTTCACTGCCCGCCGCGTGGCGGTGCTCGCGGTGCTCGCGGCCGGCATCGGGCTCTTCGTCCACGGCGTGGCGGCGCGGGGCTGGTACCTGGCGGAGCTGTCGGCGGTGTTCCTCGGCATCGGCCTGCTGGCCGCGGTCGCGGGGGGCCTCGGGGCCGACGGGGCGGCCCGCGCGTTCATCCGCGGCGCGTCGGAGATGACCGCCACCGCCCTGCTGATCGGCTTCGCCCGGACCATCCAGGTGGTGCTGGCCGACGCGCAGGTGATCGACACGATAGTGAACGGACTGGCCGACTCGCTCTCGAGCCTGCCGGCGCACGCCGCGGCCCTCGGCATGCTGCTCGTGCAGACCGTCTGCAATCTGTTCATTCCCTCCGGGTCGGGACAGGCGTACGTGACGATGCCGATCATGGCCCCGCTCGCGGACCTGACCGGGGTGACGCGGCAGACCGCGGTGCTCGCCTACCAGTTCGGCGACGGCTTCACGAACATGGTGGTCCCGACCAACGCCCTGCTGATGGGGATGCTCGGGCTGGCCCGGATCCCCTACCAGCGCTGGGCGGCCTTCGTCGTGCCGCTGCTCGTCAAGCTGTACCTGGTCGCCGGGACCGCCCTCGTCGCCGCGGTCGCGCTCGGCTACCGATAACGGTCGGGCGATTCGTGCGAGCCGCGGCCGGCGCCGGCGCTCGGGAACATGCTCCGAGGCGTTTCCGGGCGCGCCGGACGGCGGTCTTTCCGCGCAGCCGGCCGCTTCGGGGCGCTACAATGGACCGTTCGGGTCAGCAAAGGAGTTGCCGTGTCCACTCGACATCCCGCCGCGTTGCTGGTAGTCGCGATTCTCTGGACGGCCGGTTGCGGTCCGTCGCCGGTCGACGCTCCGGGCAGCGACTGGGCCGGCGGATCTCCCGGGCCCCCGCCGCTGTTCGACACGCCTGACGGCGGCGTGACGCTGCGCTTCGTCGACACGCCGGCCGAGGTGCCGGACCTGACGATGGAGGCGCTCGACGGCCGGACGATCTCGATGGCCGAGCAGCGCGGCAAGGTGGTGCTGGTCAACTTCTGGGCGACCTGGTGCGGTCCGTGCCGCGAGGAGATTCCGTACCTGGTGCGCCTGGCCGAGCGGTATCCGGACCACCTGACGGTGATCGGCGTGTCGGAGGATCACGGGTCGCCCGACGCCGTTACCGCGTTCGCCGGAGAGTACGGCGTCAACTACCCGATCGTGATGTCGACGCCCGAGATCAAGCGCGCGTTCCCCGGGGTGTTCGCGCTGCCGACCTCGTTCGTGGTCGATCCCGAGGGGCGCATGGTCGAGAGCCACGTCGGGTTGATCAGCCCGGTGATCCTGGAGCAGGAGACGCGCTATCTTGCCTCGCTGACCCACGACGCGACCATCGAGACGGCGCCGTCCAACGACCAGATCCGGCTCGCGAACGCCGCCCAGGCGACCGAGATCCCCGGGGTGGACCTGTCGGTGCTGACGCCGGCGCAACGCGAGGAGGTGCTGCGCCGGGTGAACGAGGAGGGCTGCCCCTGCGGCTGCTCGCTGACGCTCGCGCAGTGCCGGATCAACGACTCGTCCTGCGGCGTCAGCCCGCCGCTGGTCGACCAGTTGGTCGCTGAAGTCGCCGGCGCGGAGTAGGTCGCCGGTTCCGCCGGCGTACAACGTGGCGGTCTGCGGCCGGCGCCCGAGAAGCGCCGGCGCAGACCGTTCGAATCGGTCGGCCGTCCGCCGCGGTTGGCGCCGCGCCGTCAGTACGACGCCTCGGCGACGCGCGCGGTCGCCGTCGCCCCTCCGTCCGCCGCGGCCGTAGCCTCGTCCTGGTCCGCCGGCAGCATGGCCGGGGCTCCCGAGCCGAAGATTCGCCGCAACGTGCGTTGCACGTCGTCCAGGATCAGGTACGAGACGGGTACCAGGATCAGCGTGATGAAGGTGGCGAACAGGACGCCGAAGGCCAGCGATACCGCCATCGGCACGAGGAACGCCGCCTGCATGCTGCGCTCCAGCATGAGCGGCGCCAGGCCGAAGAAGGTCGTCAGCGACGTGAGCAGGATCGGCCGGAAGCGGTTGCTGCCGGCTTCGCGGATCGCAAGCTGCAGCCCGCTGGACTCGAACTCGTGGCCGCTGGTGTGCCTGCCGCCCGCTTCGCGAATCTGGCGCCCCAGCTCGGCATGCACCCGCCGCGAGCGGTTGATGAAGTCGACCATGACGAGGCTGTCGTTGACGACGACCCCGGTCAGCGCGACGAGGCCGAACATCGACATCATCGTCACGTCGAGACCCATGAAGATGTGCCCCCAGATGGCGCCCACGAGGCCGAAGGGAATGGCCGCCATGATGATCAGCGGCTGCACGTACGATCGCAGCGGCACCGCGAGCAGGGCGAAGATCATCAGCAGGGCGAGGATGAACCCGCGCTGCAGGCCGCCGACCGCGTCCACCTGCTCCGCCTGGGCGCCCTCGAACGTATAGAACACGCCAGGGTAGCCGGCGAGCACATCCGGCAGAATCCGGGTCTGTAGATCGGTGATCACTGCGCCCGCCGACGTGAGCGCGGGGTCGACCGAGGCGGTGACGTTGACGGCCCGGTTGCGGTTCACCCGCTTGATCGACGCGAAGCCGCGTCCCGGCTGCACCTCCGCCACCTGGCTGAACGGGACCTCTCCGCCGTTCGGCGTCCGGATGCGCATGTTCTCCAGGTCGCCGAGCGAGCGGCGATCCGCCTCGGGATAGCGCACCATCACCCGGATATCGTCGCGCCCGCGCTGGATGCGCTGGGCCTCCTCGCCGTAGAACGCCTGCCGGACCTGCCGACCCAGATCCTGCAGGGTCAGCCCGAGCGTCTCGGCGGCCGGCTTGATGCCGAGCTGCATCTCCTCCTTCCCGGCGCGGAAGGAATCGGAGATCTCGTAGACGCCGGCGTACTCCGCCAGACGCGCCTTGACCTCGTCGGCGGCGGCACGGAGCCGGTCGATGTCGGGACCGGCGAGCTGGACGTCGACGTCGTCGCCCGGGTTCATCATCGACATGGAGAAGTTGACGTCGACCGCCTCGGGAATGGCCTCCGTGGACTCCCGCCACATGTTGCCCAACTGTTCGCTGGTGAAGGAGCGCGTCTCCGCCGGTGCCAGCTCGATGGTCACCTCGCCCACGTTCGAAGCTGCCACGGCGTCCACCGGGCCCATCGGGCCGCCGCCGCGCGACAGCATCGGCTGGTCGCCGACCGCCGTCGACACGTGGCGGAAATAGTCCATCCCGGTCTCCTGCTGCAACCGCGCGCGCAGGCGCTCGGCGCCCTCCTCGAGCCTGGCGATCGCCCGCGACGTGGCGTCGACCGGGGTGCCCTGCGGCATCGTCACCGACGCCGACATGAAGTCCGCCTCGATGGACGGGAAGAAGTGGAAGTTGGCCCAGCCGCCGAGCACCATGCCGCCGGTCAGGATGAGGGTCGACAGGCCGATCGCGGCCGTCACGTACCGCCACTGCAGCGCGGTCTCCAGGATCGGCGTGTAGACCCGCCGGATGAACAGCTTCAATCCGTTCGCGAAGAGGCTCTGGAAGCGGCGCCACGGGCCGGGCTTGCCGCGCCGGGGGATGTGCGACAGGTGGGCGGGCAGAATGCCGAGCGACTCGACCAGGGAGAACAGCAGGCACGGGATGACGACGAGCGGGATGACCCGGAAGATCTTCCCCATCATCCCGGGCACGAACATCAACGGCATGAACGCCGCCACCGTCGTCAGGACCGCGAAGGTGACCGGCTTGCCGATCTCCCTCGCGCCTTCTATGGCCCCCCGCAACCCCTCGCCGTGTTCCTCCTGGTGCCGGTAGATGTTCTCGCCGACGATGATGGCGTCGTCGACGACGATCCCGAGCACCAGAATGAAGGCGAACAGCGAGATGACGTTCACGGATGCGTCGAGCCCCGGCATCAGGGCGATCGCGCCCAGGAAGGAGATCGGGATGCCGAGGCTGACCCAGAAGGCCAGGCGCAACTCGAGGAACAGCGCCAGGACCACGAAGACGAGCAGGAACCCGGTGGCGCCGTTGCGCAGCATCAACGACAGGCGGTCGTCCAGCACCTCGGCCTGGTCCTGCCAGAGCGTCATCGAGACGCCCTCGGGCAGCCGCGGCCGCGTACGTTCGACGTAGCTGCCGACGGCGGCCGCGATGTCGAGCGCGCTCTGATCACCGGTGCGGAACACCGACACCAGCACCGTCGGCAGGTGGTCGAACCGGGCCTGCTGGTCGGTCTCGGCGAAGCCGTCGACCACCGTGGCCACGTCTCCCAGGCGCAGCCGGCTGCCGTCGGCCCGGGTCCAGAGCACGAGGTCCTCGTACTCGGCGCCGCGGTAGGCCTGCCCGATGGTGCGCAGGAGGATCTCGCCGCCGTCGGTGCGGACCGAGCCGCCGGGCAGGTCCAGCGAGGAACGGCGGACGGCGTCGGCCACCTGGTCGAAGGTCATCCCGTGCCGCCGCAGCGCCACCTCGGAGACCTCGATCGAGATCTCGTAGGGCGGCGCGCTGACCACGTCGACCTGCGTGATCTCGGGCATCGCGGTCAGCTCGTCGCGCACCCGCTCGGCCAGCGCCTTCAGCGCGAAGATGTCGGTTTCGCCGGCGATCGAGATGTCGGTCACCTGGTTGCGGGCCGTCATCTCCCGGATGATGGGCTTCTCGGTCTCGAGCGGGAACGTCGTGATCGCGTCGACGTTGTTCTTGACCTCGTCCACCACCCGGCGGGCGTCGGCGCCGAGCTCGAGCTCGACCATGACCGAGGCGTTGCCCTCCGACGCCGTCGACTGGATCTCCTTGATGCCGTCGACGCCCTGAATCGCCTCCTCGATGCGGATGACGACGCCTTCCTCGACCTCCTCCGGCGCCGCGCCGAGGTAGGGCACCTGGATGCTGATCCGATCGAGCTCGACTTCGGGAAAAACCTCTTCCTTCACCGTGGTGGTGGCGATGAGGCCGCTCACCATGATGAAGACCATCATGAGGTTCGCGGCCACCGGATTCCGCGCGAACCAGGCGATTCCTCCGTTGTTCATGACCGTCTCCCTTCCGGACGCGATGCGGCGCGGATGCCGTGGTCCCGGGCCACCGATTCACCGGCCAGCGCGTCGCGCACGCTCTCGACCATCACCGCCGCTACGCGCGACTGCAGATCGGCGAGATCCTCCACGGTGCCGTCGACCTTCACCGCCGTGACCACCGTGCCGCTGCGCACGTCGGTGAGGCGCGCGGTCACACGGACCAGGGAGCCGATCCGCTGGATGCCGCCCCCGATGGCCCAGGCGGCCTCGTCGCCGGGCGCCACCAACGCCACGCCGCGAAGCACGGCCACCTCTCCCGCGACCGCCTCGGTGATCGCGGGGCCGATGTCCACGTCGAGGTTGCGCGCGGAACCGGCGCTCAGGTCGTCGAACGGCAGCACGGCCAGTGGGCGCGGCCTTCCCGCGGGCGGCGCGGCGCGCGCGGCGGTCGGGGCCGGGCTCGACACCGGCGGCGCGGCCGGGAGATGGGCGATGACGATGTCCGCGATGCTCGCTTCGAGGGCCTGTCGATCATCGCTCGTCCCGTCGACTTTCGCCGCGTGAAGCACCGCGTCGTTCTCCGTATCGACGATCCGCGCGGTGACCCGCACCAAAGGACCCGCCTGCTGTACCGCGCCGCGGACGACGTAGCGTGCGTTCGACGCCGCGGCCGTCATGAGGCCGTCCGCCGCCGCCAGGCGCGTGGTCACCGCCCGGTTGAGCGCGGGAGCGAATCCGTCGCCGCCCGTGCCTCGATTCAGGCTCGTGAGAGCGACCGCCACCGTGGCCGTTGCGGGAGGCGGCGTGTCCGCGGGCACCGCCGGGGCCGCGGGCCGGACGGCTTCGTTGCGTGCCGCCCGTCGTGGGGCGGGCCCGGCTCCCGGCTCCCGGCCGCTCCGCCCTCTCGTGCGCCGGACCTCCGTCGTCAGGCGCGCCTCCGCGGGCGCGGCGCGCGGCGGCGGCGACGTTCGACGCGCGGGTCGGCCCGGCGACGACGGGTCTTGCTGCAGTAGCGATCGGAGCCAGGCCGGACCGTCCTCGCTGCCGCCGATCGCCGCGGCGGACGCCTGCTGCCGCGGCGCGGGCGGCTCGACGGGCACGATCGGGGAGCGTGCCGGTGCTCCCGTTGCGAGGGTGTCGGCAACCGCCGCCGGCGCGGCCGCGCGCAGGGATGACGCGTCGGGCGTCGCCGGCGGCCTCCCGCCCGGCGCTTCGTCCCGGAACCCGCCCGGCGCGTTCGCTGCGACCCCGGCCGTCGAAGCGCCCGCCGCCGGCGCCGCCGCATCTCGCGCGGCCGTCCCGGCGGCGGCCGACCGCCGCTCGAGCAGGTCGGGATCGGCGTCGGCCAGTTGCACCCGCATCCCGTCGGTGGGCGTGTCCAGGGGCGAGATGACCACGAGCTCCCCGGCCTGCAGCCCCGTGCTCACGATGACGGACTCGGTCGCGGTCCGCAGCACGTCGACCCTGCGGAACGAGAGCCGGTCGTCGGGCGTCACGACCAGCATCTGGTCGCGGCCGCGGAGCGCCTGCCGCGGCAGCACGGCCACGTCGCGGGCGGTGCGACCGCTGATCGTGGCCTCGACGTACATGCCTACCGCGAGCGGGGGCCGGTTCGGATTCGGTCCGGGGGCGTACGGATCCTCGACCGCGGCAATCGCGTGCACCATGCGGCTCACCGAGTCGATCTCGCTCTCCGTGCGTACGATGCGACCGTTCCAGGCGTGCGTCTCACCGGCGAACGTGGCGCGGAGCGTCACGCTCGGCTGCCGTTGCTGCTCGACGCCGCGATAGGACAACGGCAGGTCGAGGTAGGCGAGCTCGTCGTCGGGAAGCGGCAGGCGAATCTCGGCGACGTCGACTGCGTAGACGGTCGCGAGCGCGTCCCCGACCCGGACGTACTGGCCGATGTCGACGTTCTTCGTGCGGACCCGGCCGGCGTACGGCGCCACGATGTCCGCGCGTTGCAGATCCCGGGTGGCGCGCTCGACGCCGGCTTCCGCGGCCGCCACCGAGGCGCGCGCGTCCTCGAGTTGCGGCTTGCGCAGCGCCAGCTCGCGCGGGTCGCCCCGGCCGAGCGTGTTCCATTCCCGCTGCGCCACTTCGGCCTCGGCCTCTTCCTCCGCGAGCCGCAGCCTGGCCTGGGCGAGCTGCGAGCGGGCGCTGACGAGGGCCTGCTCGTAGTCGAACGGATCGATCCTGACCAGGACGTCGCCCGCCTCGAAGAAGCCGCCCTCGGCGAAGGACGGCGCGACCCAGGTGACGCGGCCCGCTATCTCGGGCACCAACTGGCTCTCGGTACGCGGCTGAACGGTGCCCTGGCTGGTGACCGTCAGGGGCGCATCCCGGAGCGCGACCTCGTGCACGCGGACCCCGGGCGGCTCGATCACCGGCGTCAGGGTCTCGACCGGCGGGCGGTTCATGATCATGGTGACCGCGGCCAGGCCGGCAGCGGCGACGATGACCACGGGAAGAAGGGCCTTGAGTATGCCGACGAGTGCACGTTTCATGACTGCTTCCTGTCTGCTGCCGGAACCGGCTCAGTCGTCGCCGTTCAGGCCGGCCATCGCGATCGGGGGCTCGAGCTGCTCGAATCCGCCGCCGAGGGCCAGGTAGAGGTCCACGCGATTCTCGAGACGCAGGCGCCGCGCCGCGATCAACTGCGACTCGGCCTGGAATGCCGAGCGCTGCGAATCGAGCACGGTGATGTACGTGTCCAGTCCGGTGCGGTAGCGCTCGTCCGCCAGGCGCTCGGCCGCGCGGGCCTGCTCGACGGACGTCGTCAGGTGCACGACCCGGTCGGCGAGGTATTCCTCGGCGGCCAGCGTGGTCTCGACCTCGGAGTACGCGACGAGCGCCGTGTTGACGTAGGTCGCCAGCACCTCGGCGACCCGGGCCTCGGCGCGGTCGACCTCGGCGCGCAGCCGTCCGCCCTGCCACAGCGGGGCGACGACGTTGCCGATCAGGCTCCAGACCCGAAAGTCGCCATTCAGCAGCGTGCGGAGCGCGTTGGTCGAGGTCCCCACGTCCGTCGTGAGCGTGAGGTTGGGCAGCAGCTCCCGGCGCGCGACGCGCAGTCGCGCCTCCGACGCGGCCACCTGGCGTTCCGCCGCGGCCAGATCCGGACGTCGCGCCACGAGGTCGGCCGGGACGCCGGCCGGCACCGCCGGCGGCATGGGGGGCAGGTCCGGCGGCGGCGTGACGTCGCCGCCCGCGTACCGCGCCAGGAGCACTTCGACCTGCCGCGTCGACGCGTCGAGCTGCTGCCGCCGCTGGGCCAGATCGGCCTCCGCGTTCGACAGGTTCAGCAGTGCCTGGCGCAGATCGAGCGCCGGCCGGACGCCCGACTCGAACCGATCCCGTACCCGCTCGACCGACTCGCCGAAGTTCTCGACGGTCGCCTCCGACAGCAGCACCTGCTGCTGGGCCTCCGCGATGGCGAACCAGGCCTTGGCGGCCTGCCCCGCGATGGACAACTGCGCGCCCCGCAGATCGGCCGCGGAGCGCTGCAGGTCGGCCAGGGCGGCCTGTTCCGTCGTGCGCAGCCTGCCCCAGAGGTCGATCTCCCAGGTCGTGGCCAGCGACAGGCCCTGGTTGGTGAAGACCGTGCTCAGCACGCGGTCCTCCGCACCGGGGATGGGGAAGCCCACGAAGTTCTGTTTCCGCCGTATGCCGCTGTACGAGGCCTGCACCGAAGGCCGCAGCGCACTGGAGGCGACCCGCGCGTCTGCCGCGGCCTGCTCCAGGCGCGCGGCGGTCGCCCGCAGGTCGAGGTTGCGCGCGAGCACCGTCTCGATCGCGGTGGACAGGTCGACGTCGCCGAAGTCCGTCCACCAGTCCGTGCCGATGTCGCCCGCCGCAACGTCGCCGGCCGTCCACTCCGCCGGGATCGGGACCTGGATCTCCGGGCGCTCCACGGGGAGCACGGTGACGCATCCGGAGCCCAACGCCGCGGCGGCCAGCGCGATCCACGATCCCGGTGTTCGAGAAGTTCGCTTCAGCAATCGCACGTCGACACCCTCAACGTCCCGCCGCCGCCATGGCCGGTACGCCGGCGGGGACCGGCGCCGCCATGCCGGCCGCCGCGTACAGCACGAGCGATTCGAGCACGTCCTCCGGATCGCGGGCCGCGCCGGGCTCGCGCGCAACGAGCGTCGGTCCCCACGACATGGTGAACGCCATCGACCCGACCATGAACAGCATTCGCCAGCGCACGTCCGCCTCGCCGAGCTGCGGCAGCGCGCGCCGCAGGGCCGCCGTGAACCGCTGGAACACGACGTCGAACTGCTTGACGAAGGTCGCGCGGAACTCTTCGTTCGTCTCGCTGTGGATCCGTCCCACCAGGCGCAGGAACCCCTGGCTCTTCTCGCCCCACTCGCACTGGCTGCGGAAGGGCGGAGACAGAAACGCCCGGACGACCGCTTCGAGGTCGGGCGGCTGGTCGCCCGCCCGCGCCTCGACCGCGTCGAGCAACTGCAGGCGGCGCTCGTTGATCGGCTTGAGCCGCCTCTCGAGCACCTCGGTGAGCAGTGCTTCCTTCGAGCCGAAGTGATAGTTCACCGACGCCACGTTCACCCCGGCCTCGGTCGTGATGTCACGCAGCGAGGTCGCGGGGAAGCCGCGCTCGCCGAACAGCCGCTCCGCCACGTCGAGGATGCGGGTCCGGGTGTCGATGGCCATCGCTCTGGTCTCCTCTGTTCAAGCACTCGTTTCAATCATACGTATGAATCGAGAGGATTGTTCAATCGCCGGATCCACGGCCTTGCCGGAGAGTGCACGTGTGTGGACGCCTCCGAAAATGCAAGCCTTTTTCTGAAGCTCTCCTTCTGCGATCAGTTTGCTCCAGCGGTTCTCCGCGACAGCGGAGCGGCTCCCCAGCGCCGCGATTGTTCCCGTGGAACGAGGGCCAGCCTTCTGGCTGGCCTGCAAGGACTTCCCGCACGGTCGGCCGTGGCTGTCACCCGCAGGGCCGCAACGGAGTGGAGGAGCCGCGCAGCGGCTTGACAGCCGCGGGCGACCGTGCGCGAGGTAGACGCTTCCGAGCAAAGCGAGGGCCGTTGGGCACGTCCGAAGCCGTGCACCGCCGTTTCAGGAAGCTCCATTTCGTCGGATGGTTCGGTGCATGCGGTCAGGTGCTGTCGTGTGTCCGGCCTCATTGATTGCGGCATATCACGCGCCGCGGGCCCGTATGGAGATACGCGGGTCGAGTCCAAAATCGCGCAAATGTGCTCGAAGGCACTGGTGCAGTCACTGGTTTTCTCGACCCCGTCTCGTTGACCGTTTGCCCTTACCATTTTCCGACCTGCTCGCATTCCCGACGGCGCCGCCCCGGCTCCTGCCTTCTCAGGCGGTCGGCAGCGGCGCGCGGTAGTACTCGTTCTTCGTCATCAGCGCCCAGGCGATGCGCGCCATCCGGTTGGCCAGCGCCACGGCGACCAGCATGCGCGGCTTGCGCGCCAGCATTCGAGCCAGCCACGGGTCCTTCGTGCCGCGCCGCGCCGCCCAGCCGACTGTCGCCATCGCGCCGCTGACCAACAGCCGCCGGAGGTCGCGCTGACCCATCTTCGATATCCTGCCCAGCTTCGGCTTCCCGCCGGTCGAATTCTGCCGGGGAACCAAGCCCAGCCAGGCCGCGAAGTCGCGGCCGCACCGGAAGCTCTCCAGCGGCGGCGCGAAGGCCTGGACCGCCATCGCGCACAGCGGTCCGATTCCCGGCACGCTCATCAGCCGCACCGTCTGTTCGTCTTCGCGCGCCCGCTCACGCAGGTCCCTCTCCAACTCCGCGATCTTCTCGTTGAGGTCGCCGATCTGAACGAACAACAGCGCGCCCAGCTCCCGAACCGAGCCCGGCAGCGGCGAATCGGCATCTTCAATCGCCTCTGCCAGCCGCTCCACGTGCGCAGGCCCTTGCGGCGCGACGACGCCGAACTCCGCGAAGTGTCCCCGCATCGCGTTG
Organism: Vicinamibacterales bacterium; assembly: GCA_965204175.1. Lineage (GTDB taxonomy): Bacteria > Acidobacteriota > Vicinamibacteria > Vicinamibacterales > UBA8438 > WTFV01. The sequence continues at coordinate 4,855,155 of OZ241978.1, read as the reverse complement.
ATCGTCTGCGTGCGCTGGCGAACCAGCAGATCGCGCGTGCGGAACAGCATGCCTTGGGACTGCTGCTCCCGCGTCTTCACCGCCACGAACCGCATCGTCGGCCGCGAGGCCGCCTCGCAGATCGCCTCCGCGTCGGCCGCGTCGTTCTTCTGCCGCTTCACGAACGGCTTGACGTAGATCGGCGGGACCAGCTTCACCTCATGACCGAGCTTCCCGATCTCTCGGCCCCAGTGGTGCGAGCTCCCACAGGCCTCCATCGCTACGATGCATCGCGGCTGCGACGCCATGAAGCTCAGCACCTTGTCCCGGCTCAGCTTCTTGCGGAACGCAACCGACCCGTCCGCGCAGGCGCCGTGCAGCTGAAAACTCCGTTTCGCCAGATCGATGCCGATGATGGTAGCGTGCTCCATTGGATGCCTCCTCTTCCAGGTGATGCTTCACAACAGCTCCACCTTGGCACATTCCGATGCCGCTGAGGAGGCGTCCACCCCATCACGCAAGGGCGGCGTGTGACTCCGGCGACAAGGCGGCAGGAACCGGTCCGTCCGGGCGACGGAGAGTAGAATCACCGGCACCGGCCGGCCGCACGATGGGAGGTCGGACGCACACCGCCGGGGCAGCCCGGCTCGCTCGCGGGACGACGGACATGTCGCGAACAGACCAGCCGCGGAGACCAGGGGGAGCAGTACGACCTCGCGGCCGAGCGGCCCGACGTGGTGGAGAACGTGCTGAAGGCGGTGGCGTCCCACCGCTCGGGGATGACCGTCGCCGAGCCGCCGTTGTTCGCCGCGCGCGGCGCGCGATGATGGCTGCGCCGCCGCACGTCCGTGCGCTGGCCGTCGCCTGCGGCATCGCCGTGGCCGCGTGCGCAGCGGCCGTCCCGGCCCTCGCGCGCGACGATCTGTCGCTCGCCGGCAGGGCCCGCCTTTTCGACGTCGACCTCGCCGAGCGGTTCCTCGCGGCGGATGGACAGGTGCGGGTCCGCCGCCGGCTTCCGACCGCCGACCAACCGCACGTCACCTACAACATGTCCGACACGGCGTACATGACCGGCCTCTATTGCGCGGCCCAGACATGGCGGTTCCTCGCCACCGCGGATGCGGAGGCGGCCGCGCGTGCACGTGCCGCCGGTGAAGCCCTGCGGCACCTGGTCGAGGTGACGGGCCGCCGCGGGCTGTTGGCGCGGGCTTCGGCGCCCGTGGACGAGCCGTGGCTCGATGACGGGGTCTGGCGGCTGAGCCCCGACGGCCGCCGGCGCTGGCGCGGCAACGTCAGCTCGGACCAGGTCGACGCCATGATGTTCGGCGCCTTCGTGTACGGCACGCGCCTTGCGGACCCCGGCGAGCGGAGGGCCCTCGGCGCCACGGTCGCCGAGGTGGTCGATGCGATCGTGGAGGATGGCCTGCGGATCGTAGGCTACGACGGGAGACCCACCAGGTGGGGGCGCTACGAGCCGGCGTACGTCGCGAACGAAGAGCCGATGAACGCGCTGCTGATGCTGCAGATGCTCAAGGTGGCGCAGGAGCTGACCGGCCTGCCGCGCTTCGGCCGGGAGTACGCCCGACTCGTGGAGATGGGATACGCCCGCACCGGCGAGGGAGCGCGGCTCGACCGGCCGCCGGGCGAAGCGAACCATTCCGACGACGTCCTGATTGCGCTGGCCTTGTACCCCTTGCTGGAGCTCGAGGAGGATTCCGCGATCCGGGTGCATTACGAGCGGGCCGCCGAGCGCTGGTTCCACGGGGGGACGTACCCGGGGATCGATGTCGAGGCGAATCCGCTGGCCACGTTTCTCCACCGGCATTGGACCGGCGACCGGTCGTACGACGCCGCGGCGCTGGATACGCTGCGTCGGATGCCGCTCGACATGAAGTGGAACGCGGACACCATCGCGGCCTACACGCGCCGCTTCGGGTTCTCGTTCACCGCCGATCCGGTCGTCCCGCGGCCGGGTGACGGGCCGCTGCCGATCACGCAGCGCGGGCGAACCTGGAGCTTTCTCGTCCACAATCCTTATCGCACCGGCGGAGACCGCCTTGCGGACGCGTCGTTCGAGACCAACGGCCTGGATTACCTGGTGAGCTACTGGTTCGGCCGCGCGCACGGGATGATCGGGGCGAGGGACTGAATCTCGACTGCGGCCGCGGCCTTGCGATTCCGCACGCTCGGCGCGGGCTGGGGCGGCGAATTCACATGGTGAGATACGATCTCGTCAAAAGTGAGACACAATCTCATTTTTGACGGCCCTTGTTTCCGCCGTAAGCCGCTTGCAACAAACGGGTTCCGGCCAGTCGGAGGCGCGCGCAAGAAAGTCTCATCTCGGGGTTGGCATCTGCGAAATCCGGTGCTAGACTTCGCTCCTCGGGAGAGGTATTTCTTCCCTCTGGTTCCCGGCGCGCAGAGACGCGCTACGAGGAGGTCGTCTCATGGGAGACGTGGAGCACACGCAAGTGCAGACAACCACAGAGCAGCAGGGTGTTTCTCGGCGGGGCTTCATCAAGGGAGTGATCGCCACGGGCGCCAGCGTATCGGCGTCGAACTACGTGCTGCGGAACGGCCACGGCGTGGCCCTCGCGCAGGCGCCCGGCGCCGTGGAGCGCCTCGTGACGTTGAACGTCAACGGGCAGCAGCGCCGCGTCGACGTCATGCCGCAGGAGACCCTGGCCATGACCCTGCGGTACAAGCTGGGTCTGACCGGCACCAAGATCGGTTGCGACCGCGCCGAGTGCGGCGCGTGCACGGTTCTGGTGGACGGCGTCCCGCAGTACTCGTGCTCCACCCTGACCCATCAGGTTCGCGGCCGCGAGGTTCTGACCATCGAGGGCCTCGAAGGTGCGGACGGCACGCTGCATCCGGTCCAGCAGGCGGTGGTCGACCTGCAGGGCTTCCAGTGCGCGTTCTGCATGCCGGGCTTCGTCATGAACATGGTCAACCTGACCGAAGAGAATCCCAACGCGACCCGGGGCGAGTGCGCGCACCATCTCGCCGGCAACATCTGCCGGTGCATCGACTACAACAAGATCCTCAACGTCGCCGAGAAGGCGTGCGAGTATACGCGTAACGGGATGAGGAGCTGACGATGGCTGACTACAAGCTGATCGGCAAGAACTACACGACGCCCGACATTCTCGCCAAGGTCACGGGGCGTGCGAAGTACGCCGAGGACTTTCGCGCCGAGGGCATGCTCTTCACCAAGCTGCTCGTCAGCCCGATGCCGCACGCGCGCGTTCGTCGCATGGACACCAGCGCGGCTTTGGCGATGCCGGGGGTCGAGGCGATTCTGACCGCGGACGATCTGCCCGAGGCCGAGGCGCCGCAGGAGGCGGGTCTCACCAACGAGCCGTTGTACGAGGGCGAGCCGATTCTCGCCATCGCGGCGGTCGACGAGGAGACCGCGGCCGAGGCGGTCGAGGCGGTGCAGATCGACTTCGAGCCGTTGCCCTTCGTGCTCGACCCGATGGACAGCCTGCGTCCGGGCGGACCGAACGCGCGGCTCGACGGCAACACGATGGCGGGTCGCGACCTGTCGACGATCAAGTGGAGCAACGTCGACTGGAGCGAGTTCGACCGTGGCATCATGCCCCTCGGCGGCGAGGTGACCGACGAGTGGCAGGTAGGCGATGTCGAGGCCGGGTTTGCCGAGGCCGATCTGATTCTCGACGAGTCCGTGTTCGCCGCGTCGCTGTCGCACCAGCCGCTCGAGACCCGGACCGCGATGGCCTACTGGCAGAACGGCAAGTGCTACATGCACTGCTCGACCCAGAGCACGGCCCGCACCGAGGGCGGCATGGCCCGCTGGATCGGCGTCGATCCGACCGATCTCGTCCTCGTCGGCGAGTACTGCGGCGGCGGGTTCGGCAGCAAGATCTCGGCCTCTATCCAGGCGCGGATTCCGGCGCTGCTCTCGCGCAAGGCGGGCAGGCCGGTCATGATGCGCGTCACCCGGCAGGAAGAGAACTTCTTCGGCCGTGCCCGGCCCGGCATTCAGGCCCGCGCCAAGTTCGGGTTCAAGAGCGACGGGCGGATCGTCGCCATCGACCTGACGATGGTTCAGGACGGCGGACCGTACGGGCGTTCGGGCGACTACATGTCGTGCGCCGACCAGGCTTCGCTGATGTATCAGCCGGAGCACATGCGCGTGCGCGGCATGACCGTCTACACCAATACGCCTCCGCGCGGTGCGCAGCGCGCGCCGGGCGGCGTTCAGGCGGTGGCGATGTTCGCACCGATCGTCGACAAGGCTGCCCGGCAGCTCGACATCGATCGGCTCGACATCATCCACACCAATGCGGCGGAGGGGCAGGCGCTGTTCGGCCGCCCGCGGCAGGGGCGGCAGGGCAACGTGTCGAGCGCCTTCCCGAAGGAAGCCATCGACAAGGCGCGCGAGGAGTTCGACTGGGAGGGCATGAAGGCGCGCAGCGGCCAGCGCAACGGTTCCAAGGTGACCGGGGTCGGCGTCGCAATCAGTTCCTACTCCGCCGGAACGTCGGGCGTCGACGGCCTGCTGGTGATTCGACCGGACGGCATGGTCGAGATTCACACCGGCGTAGGCAACCTCGGCACGGAGTCGTTTTCCGACACGTCGCGCGCGGCGATGGAAGCGCTCGACACGCCGTGGGAACAGGCGGAGGTGGTCTGGGGCGACACCAGCAAGCATCTGCCGTGGAGCGCGATCCAGGGCGGCAGCCAGACGACCCACGGCCACACCCGCTCGAACTGGGCCGCCGGCCTCGAGGCCAAGAAGCGCCTCCAGGAGATCGCGGCGGATCGGTTCGGCGGCTCGCCGGACAGCTTCGACGTGGGGGACGGCCGTGTCTTCCGCCGCGGCAACCGCGGGCAGGCGATGACGTTCGGTCAGGCGGCCGAGCGCGCCATCCAGCTCGGCGGCGTCTACGACGGATCGCAGTTGCCCGAGGACCTCAACGAGATGACGACGCGGTCGGCCACGGCGCTCGCCGGTCGGGGTCTCGTGGTCGCCGCCAAGGACAACTTCGAGACCGGCGGCCGGAACATGTCGTTCTGTATCGGCTTCGCCGAGGTCGAGGTGGACACCGAGACCGGAGCCGTGGTGCTGAAGGACTACAAGGTGGCATCCGACGCCGGGACCATTCTGCACCCGCAGAATTTCGCCGGTCAGGTGCACGGCGGCGGGATCCAGGGCTTCGGTGTGGCGCTCGGCCAGAAGTGGGTCATGGACCCGCAGTGGGGGCTGCACGTGGCGAAGCGGTTCTACTCGAACCGGCCGCCGACGATTCTCGACGCGCCGCATGACCAGGAGATGGCCTGGAGCGCGGCGGAGTTGCCGGATCCGTTCAACCCGCTCGGCGCCAAGGGCATCGGCGAGGCTCCGGTCGGGGCGGGTGCCGGCGCCGTGCTCAACGCCATCTCCGACGCGCTGGGCGGCAACGTCGACTTCAACCGCTCGCCGATCATGGGCGACATGATTCTGACGATGCTCAATCCCGAGCTCGACGAGGCTCACAACAAGCTGTCGACGCACGTCTAGCGCCACACTGGGAAGGTAAAGGGAGAAGAAACAATGGCCGTGATTCGCGACAAGATGCCGGCATTTCAGCTCTTCCAGCCTGCCAGCACGGAGGAAGCGCTGGGAGTGCTCGATCAGTACGGTGCCGACGCCTGGGTGCTCGCGGGTGGGCTGGATACCTGGGACTGGCTGAAGGACCGCGTCAAGAAGCCCGCCGCCGTCGTCGACCTGGGCGGGGTCTCCGAGCTGAGCGAGATCCGTTCCCTCGCGGGCGGGCTCGAAATCGGCGCGATGGCGACGTTGCGGGACGTGATTCGGCACCCCGAGGTGTCGGAGCAGTTCAGCATGCTCGCCGACTCCGCGTCGCAGGCTGCGTCGCCGCAGATTCAGAACCAGGGGACCATCGGCGGCAACGTGGGCCAGGACACGCGGTGCTGGTACTACCGGGACGGCTGGAGCTGTTATCGCGCCGGCGGCAACATCTGCTACGCGGATACGCCGACCGCGATGAACCGCGAGCATGCCATTCTCGGCGCGAGCCGGTGCGTCGCCGTCAATCCGTCGGACACCGCCCCGGTTCTGGTGGCGCTCGACGCCGAGATGGTCGTGCGCAACAGCACGGGCGAGCGGGTCATTCCGGCGCAGGACTTCTTCATCGGTCCGGCCGTCGACATCATGCGCATGACGGCGCTGCAGCCGGGCGACATCCTGACCTCGATTCGGATTCCGTGGACCTTCGCGAACACGCGGTTCTACTTCGAGAAGGCCAGGGACCGGGCCGTCTGGGACTTCCCGCTCGCCAACGTGGCGTCCGCGGCGAAGATCAGCAACGGCGTCGTGGAGGACATCCGCATCGTGGCCAACGGCGTGGCGCCGTATCCGGTGCGGTTCCTCGCGGCCGAGGATGCCGTCCGAGGCCGGCAGGTCAGTCAGGCGGTTGCCATGGAGGCGGGCGAGATCGCCATCACCGGTGTTCGCCCGTTGCGGCACAACGCCTACAAGGTGACGTTGCTGCGCAACCTGGTCAAGCGGTCCGTTCAAGGTGCCGAGGCGTAGATGGAACTGTTTCAGTGGGGAACCAATCCGTGGGGGCAGGAGACCCTGATCCGGGTCTCCTGGGATCTTCTCTACCTGTTCTTCTGGGCCGGAATCGCCTTCATCGTCTTCCACGTCGTGTACGCAGCCGTGTGGCTGCCGAAGCTGGCGAGGGCGAACGGCGGTCAGGAGGAAGCTGCGGGGGATGTCCCTGAGACAATCGAGCGGCACACCCTGTGGGCCCGCATATTCCACTGGGTGATGGCGGCGGCGATGCTGGTGCTGCTGGTGACCGGGTTCTTCCCGATCATCGGCATCCAGTTCGCGTGGGTCACCATCCACTGGATCGCGGGCATCGTGCTGACGATCTCGATTCTCTACCACATCGTGCACGCGACCTTCTACCTCGACTTCTGGTCGATCTGGATTCTGCCGGACGACATGGACGAGGCCGTGCAGAGGGTCAAGCGCCAGATGGGGCAGGAGGCCGGCGAGATCAAGAAGCACGGGAAGTACCCGCTGGACCACAAGCTGTACCACACCGCCGTCATGCTGGCGGGACTGGCCGTGATCGGAACCGGGCTCGTCATGATGTTCCGGATCGAGAACGCGCTGGTTCCGAGGAACGCGTACCTGCTCTCGGAACCGACCTGGGGGTTGATGTACACGCTCCACGGCCTCGGTGCAGTGCTGTTCGTGATGCTGACGCTGACGCACATCTACTTCGCGATTCGGCCGGACAAGTTCTGGCTGACGAAGTCGATGCTCTTCGGATCGGTCGATCGCCGGCACTATCTGGATCATCACGACCCGGAGCGCTGGGACGTGTCGAAGGAATCGACGTCGAAGGGTTAGCAAACCGCTGCAGTCGTCTTTGGAATTCATGGGGCGGCGCCGGGCTGGGGCTTGGCGTCGCTCCTTTCATGTACGGCGTCGCCGCTCGCGCCGGGGCGGGTAGAGCCGTGAGGTGTCCGTGATGTCGCAGTCCGCGACCGAAGCGCTGCAGGCGCATGTCGACGTCGTCGAGGAAACGTACGAGTTCTGTCTCGCCTATGCCGCCAAGGGGGTCAACGCGCAGATGGCGGTGTCGAACGACAGACTGGTGCGCGAGCGCCTGGAGAAGCTGGCGGCCACCCTGGAGGAGTTGCCCGGGGCGTTCCTGGCGCTGGCCGAAGAGCAGGGCTCGCAGAACGGGGACCGCTACCGGGCGTTCATCGACGTCATGCGGCGCGACTCTGCCGCGGGCGGCGCCGCCGTGCAGCTCGTGCTCGCCCAACCGGGGATCACGTCCCAGATGGTCGACAACCTCAACGGGATGATCCACCTTCGCGCGTTGCTGACCGACGTGTTCCTGCTCGACGAGATTCTTCGGCCGGACGCCGCGCAGGCGCCGCATACGCCGCCGGCGGACGACACGGAGCAACCTCCACAGACACCACCCGCGGCAGCGGAGTAGGCCGGAGTGGCCGAGGACCCACTGCTTTTCTTCGGACGGCACCAGCGCGTTAGGGCCGTGGAAGCCGGCGCCGGGCGCGGTCGCACGCGCCGGATGTTGCATCATGGATCTCGCGGGCAAGGCTGCGCTCGTCACGGGCGGCAGGCGCATCGGCGTCACGGTGGCAAAGAGGCTGGCGAGCCTCGGAGTGGACGTTGCCCTCTCCTACCGTCGATCCCGGGAAGAAGCCGATCTGGCGGCGGAGGGCGTTCGCCGGGCAGGTCGTTCGGCAACCGTTGCGCAGACGGATCTGACACGACCGTCGGAGGTCGAGCGGCTGGTCGACGGAACGGCGGCGCGGTTCGGGCGCCTCGACATCCTGATCAACATGGCGTCGGTCTACCGCCGTATTCCCTTCGACGCGCTGACGGACGAGGACTGGACAGAGTCGCTGGATGTCGATCTCTCCGCGGCATGGAGGCTTGCGCGAGCGGCAGTGCGGCACTTGCGGGCCGCGGGCGGCGGGCACATCGTCCATTTCAGTGACTGGGTCGCGGCCAGCGGCCGACCGCGCTACGCCGGCTATCTTCCGTACTACGTGGCCAAGCGAGCCCTGATCGGTTTCACCGAGGCGCTGGCGCTGGAGCTCGCCGCCGACGGCATTCTCGTGAACGCGGTCGCACCTGGCCCGATCGTGCCGCCGCCGGATCTGAACGCCGGCGAGATCGAGGCGGTCGAGCAGGCGACGCCCGCGGGCCGGTGGGGCGGCGCGGATGCCATTGCCGACGCGGTGGTCGGCGTGCTGCAATCGGATTTCATCACCGGCGAGACCATCCGCGTGGACGGTGGCCGGCACCTGCGGTAAGGGACGACCAGCATGCCCAGCCTGATCGAGCACCCGGCCCTCGTCGAGGCCGCCGGCACGAAGCCGAAGCAGATCCAGGAGTTCGCCGGCCGGGTCAATTCCGGACACCGGCAGGTGAGCGTGGCGCGCATGGTCTCGCCGGCAGGCTGGGAAGAGCCGGGGCAGAGGCCGGAGTTCGAGGAAATTACCGTGGTGCTCCGCGGGATGCTGCGGGTCGAGCACGAGGGCGGCCACCTCGACGTCGCGGCCGGCCAAGCCGTGGTGGCCGCACCCGGCGAATGGGTGCGCTACAGCAGTCCGGAGCCCGGCGGCGCCGAGTACATCGCCGTGTGTCTCCCTGCGTTTTCGCCGTCCACCGTGCACCGGGACGACGGCTGATCGCGGTCGACCCCGGCTGGCATCCTTCGTTCCCGCTTCCGCGGCACCCTGCTGTCGGTTGCGATGCGTTTCGCCGCGTGACGGACGGCTTCACCGGCTCCCGAGCGTCCGGCAGCGAAGGCAGTTCTACTCGCCCGACGAGTCGGCAACGCCGGCGCCGCCCTCCGGACGGAGATGCTCGAGGACGAACGCCAGCATCATCTCGCGGCGGTGCAGCTCCAGGTCGGGGCCGCCGAGCCGGTGCCGCGACCGCGGGTAGATCATCATGTCGAACGGCTTGCCGGCCCTCTGCAGCTCCAGCGCGAACTGCAACGTGTTCTGCATGTGGACGTTCTCGTCCATCGTGCCGTGGACGAGCAGCAGCGCGCCGTGCAGCTCGGCGGCGTCGAAACGGGGTGAGCTGCGCCGGTAGCCGTCGGGGTTGTGCTGCGGCATCCGCATGTAGCGTTCCGTGTAGATGGTGTCGTAATCGCGCCAGTCGGTCACCGAGCCGCCGGCGATGCCCATCGACCAGCGCCGGCTGTGGGTCAGCGCGTAGCTGACCATGAAGCCGCCGTAGCTCCAGCCCTCGATGCCGATGCGGTCGGGGTCGACGTAGCCCTGCCCGACGAGCCAGTCGAGGCCGTCCTCCTGGTCGCGCAGCTCCAGCTCGCCGAACCGCTGGTAGACGGGCCACGTGGATACGGCGCCCTTGCCGCTGGCGGTGCTGTTGTCGAGCACCCAGACGAGGATGCCGTGCTGGGCGAGGAGCTGCCAGTAGAGCGTCTCGCGGCTCCAGGCGTTACGGACGCGCTGCACGTGCGGCCCGCCGTAGATGTGCTGATAGACGGGATAGCGGCGCGACGGGTCGAAGTCGGGCGGCTTGATCATCAGCGCTTCCATCTGGAACCCGTCGCGGTTGGCGACCTGCAGGAACTCGGGAGCCGGCAGGTCGTAGTCGCCCAGCGCGCGCACCTCGTTCGCGGCCACCACGCGCGCCACGGACCCGTCCGCCGCGTGGACGCGCACCTGGGAGGGCGTGGAGATGTCGCTCCAGCGGTCGATGTAGTGCGACAGGCCCGGGTTGAAGGTGGCCCCGTGCGTGCCCGGCGCGTCCGACAGCCGGTGCAGCCCGGAGCCGTCCAGATTCACCCGGTAGACGTCGAGCCCGATGGGGCTGCGTTCGGTGGCGGAGAAATAGACGACGCCGTCCGCCTCGTCGACGCCGTGGACGCGCCGGACCTCCCACTCGCCGCTGGTCACGGTGCGCTCGACCGCGCCGGATCGGTCGACGTGGTACAGGTGCTTCCAGCCGGAGCGCTCGCTCAGCCAGAGGAAGGTGCCGTCCTCCAGCCAGATCGGCGGGCCGTTGACGTTGACCCACGCCTCGGTGGTCTCGCGGAGCAGCTTCTCGACGGATCCGCCGTCCGGGTCCGCCAGGACCAGGTCGAGCCAGGTCTGCTCCCGGTCCTGCACCTGGAAGACGACGTGCGCGCTGTCCGGCGTCCAGTCGACGTTGACGACGAGCGGGTCGGACGGCCGGTAGCCGGAGAGGTCGGCCCACGTCGTCGCGCCGCCGGCCGCGCGCACGATGCCGAGCCGGACCACGGGGTTGGTGTCGCCTGCCTTGGGGTATTCCCAATGCTCGACCTCGGGGTGGTACGGAATGTGATCGAGCACGGTGAAGGTCGGCACGGCCCGGTCGTCGAGCTGCAGGTAGGCGATGCGGGACGAGTCGGGGCTCCACCAGTAGCCGCGGAAGTTGCCCCGGCCGTAGATCTCCTCCTGGTACACCCAGTCGAGCTGCCCGTTGCGAACCCGCTCGCCGCCGTCGGTGGTCAGCGCGTGCTCGCGACCGTGCTCGACGTCCACGACGATCAGGTTGCCGCCGCGCACGAAGGCGACGAGCCGGCCGTCCGGACTCAGCGACACCTCGTCCTCGGCCTCCGTGGTGGCGGTGAGCCGGCGCGCGCGCTCCGTGCCGACGTCGTAGTGGTAGAGGTCGTCGGCGAATTCGAACACCAGCGCCGTGCGGTCCGCGTTCGTCACGTGGCCCGACTGCCGGGCGATGCGCGCGGCGTCGGCCGCGCTCAGGCCCGGCAGCGCCGCCACCGCCGCTTCGAACGGCGCGACGTCGTAGAGCGGCGTCCGCTCGCCCGTCAGCGCGTCCACCCGGACCAGCGGCCCGGCGAAGCTGTCCCGCGGGGACCGCCGCTCGACATAGTGCCGGTCGTCGAGCCACGCCAGGCCGAACGGGGCGTTGCCGTCGAAGTTGACCCGCCGCGCCGGGTCGAAGATGTCGGCGATGGTGAGCGTGCGCTGCTGGGCATCGACCGGGGCCGGAAGGATGGCGAGCCCCGCGGCGGCCGCCGTCAGGAGAACGGCAACGAGAACACCGCTCGACCCCCTCGACCCCCTTTTCGTCCACGAACAAGCTGTCGACGAAGTCGTCGGAAGGAGGAAGGCAGCGGACGCGTGCGGCCTCGGGGAGCCGCCGCGGCCGGTCTGGGGCCGGCGTCCGGACGGAGGAAAGACGAAGGCGAACAGTCGTGCGCAACTCATGAGACTGCCTCCCGGCCGATATAATTCGTTGAACGCTCCATTCTATAGTGGCCGGTTTCCCCGGCGGCGGAGGAACCTCATGACCTTCCTGCGATTCGTTGTCCTGTCGATTGTCGTCGCGCTGGCCGGCGTTGCGTCCCCGGTGCTCGCGGAACCGCGCGCGGCGCCGTCCGCGACAGCCCAGGAGGCCGAGCGCCCGTACCTGCTCGAGCGGATCGACGACGCTGCCATCGGACAGATCTACGCCGACGGCTTCGAGGGGCTGGACCTGCGCGAGAAGGTGCTCATCTGGCACCTGTACAACGCGGCGCTCGCCGGCCGCGACATCTTCTACGACCAGCGCTACGTCCACAACCTCGACCTGCGCGAGACGTTCGAGGAGATCCTCACGCACGCCGACGGCGTCGAGGCGGCAACGCTCGAGGCCATCCACCGCTACGCCAAGCTCTTCTGGATCAACACCGGGCCGTACAACAACCTCACCGCCCGCAAGTTCGTTCTCGACACGACGCCCGAGGCGTTCCGCGCGGCGGCGCGCGCGGCCGCGGCGGCCGGCGCCACGTTCCCGACCCGCGGCGGCGAGAGCCTCGACGCGCTGCTCGACCGCCTGGATCCGCTGTTCTTCGACGCTACCGTCGACCCCATCCTGACCAACAAGACGCCGGCCCCCGGCGACGACATGCTGCTGTCGAGCGCCAACAACCTGTACGACGGCGTCTCGATGGCCGACCTCGAAGGCTTCGACGAGCAGTATCCGTTGAACTCGCGGCTGGTCAAGCGCGACGGCGAGCTCGTCGAGGAGGTCTACCGGATCGACGGCGGGGGCAAGTACGCGAAGGAGCTCACCGAGGTCGTCCGGCACCTGGAGGCGGCGATTCCCTTCGCGACCGAGCCGATGGCGGCGGCGATCGAGACGCTGATCATCTGGTACCGCACCGGCGAGCCGCTGGACCGGCGCGCCTACGACATCGCCTGGGTCGCCGACCAGGCGTCGCCCGTCGACACCATCAACGGCTTCACCGAGGTCTACATGGACGCGCGCGGCGCCAAGGGCGCGTGGGAGGCGCTGGTCTACTACGTCAACCGCGAGAAGACCGAGGCGATTCAGACCCTGGCCGAGCACGCGCAATGGTTCGAGGACCGCATGCCGTGGGATCCGCGCTACCGCAAGGCCGGCGTGCGGGGCATCACCGCGAACGCCATCGACGTGGTGATCGAGATCGGCGACGCCGGTCCGGTCACGCCGATCGGCATCAACCTGCCGAACGACCAGACCGTCCGCGAGCAGTACGGCAGCAAGTCGATCTCGCTGTCGAACGTCATCGAGGCCTACGACCTCTCCGCGCCGGCGGCCTACCGTTCGGAGTTCACGTGGGACGAGGCCGAGACCGCGCGGGCCGAGCAATGGGGCAGCCTGGCCGGCGACATGACGACGAACATGCACGAGGTGATCGGCCACGCCTCCGGCCAGCTCGCCGAGCGCCTCGGCGGCAACGCGCAGCCGTTCCTGCGGGAGCAGTACTCCGCGCTGGAGGAGGCGCGCGCGGACCTCATCGCCCTCTACTTCATCGCCGACCCGAAGCTGGTCGAGATCGGCATCTTCGACGCCGAGAATCAGGCGGACATCGTGCTCGCCGAGTACGAGGCGTACGCGCGCAACGCCATCCTGCAGCTCCGGCGCGTCCGCGAAGGGAACCAACTGGAGCAGGACCACATGCGCAACCGGCAGATGGTGGTCCACTGGCTCATAGAGAACACCGACGCGATCGAGGTGCGCCGGCGGGACGGCAGGACCTACAACGTCGTGACCGACGCCGAGGCGTTCCGCGCCGGGGCGGCCCGCCTGCTGGCCGAGGTGCAGCGGATCAAGTCGGAGGGCGACTACGACGCGGCCCGGTCGCTGTTCGAGACCTACGGCATCCGCTTCGATCCGGCGCTGCGCGACGAGGTGCTGGAGCGGGTCGCCCGCGTCGATCTGCCCTCCTACACCGGCTTCGTGATGCCGAAGCTGGAGGCGGTGACCGCTGCCGACGGCTCCATCAGCGACGTCACCATTTCCTATCCGCAGGACTTCACGCAGCAGATGCTGGAGTACTCGGGGAAGCGGTAGTTGCTATCGCCCGGTCAGCAGCTCGCGCAGCCGCAACACGCCCTCGCTGGCCGGTCCGACCACCGGCGCGGGGTGCGCCGCAGCGCTGCCGGGCAGGATCCGCTCCATCGAGAACTGTGCGAACAGAATCGCGGTCTCGTCGTCGACGGCCCGGACCGCCTCGAGCACGAGGTCGTCGTGGCGTTCGGGATCGCCGCCCACCAGCGCGTCCAGCGCGCCGTCCACCGCCGAGCGGGTGATCGACAGCGGATGCGAGCGCCGCGCCGCTTCCGCCTCGATCTCCGCCGACAGCAGCACGGACGAGTCCGGCGCGGTCGACATCACGTGCAGCGGCCGGTCGAGGGAGAACGCCCGCTCGACGATGCCGTCGAACGAGGTCATCACCGGGATGTCCATGCCCTCGCGCGCCCGTTTGGTCATGTCGCCGAAGAACGAGCCGGTGACGATGATTGCCTCGGCTCCGGTCGACGCGCTGTACTTGACGAGGCGGTCGACGCGGGCGCCGAGCTCGTCGTCGTCCGCCGTGCCGCGGCTCCGGTCGAGGTAGAGGGAGCCGTCGAGCAGATGGGCGACGTCGGCCGCCGACCAGTTCCGGTCGAAGGCGGTCTGCGTGGTAGGTATCGCGTTCATCAGCGCGTGGATCGCACCGATCCGGTAGCGTCGTTGCTGGGTCATGTTGCGCTCCAGTCCCTGATCGCGCGGGCCATCAGTTGGATGCTCGGACTCGGTCGCCGAGCAACGCAGGTTGACGATTATAGGCAGATCCCCAGGCTGCGAGTCTGTGCTGAAGCGACGGCGCAGACTCGCAGCCAAGCCCGGTTGGGCGGAAACCGGAGCCACAGGCGACGGTTTTTCGGGCTACCGCAGCCAGCCCGGCGGCACGCCGGCGCGTCGCGCCTCTTCCTCGATGTCGCGGATCTGCTGGTCCAAACGCCCCGCTTCCGCCTGCGTCCGTTCGAGCTCGGCCAACGCCTCCGCTCGCTGTCGTTCCACCACGCCGCGCCGGGCCGGGTCGTCCATGGCGGTGAACTGCGCCCACAGGCCGTCCGCCCGGTTCTGCAAGGCCGACGCCATCAGCTCGGCGCGCGCCCGCGCGTCCTGGGCACTCGTCATGCGCGCGCGCCACTCGTTCTCGCCGGCGACCTCACCGTCCGCCGGCTCGCCGCTCGTGATGTCGCCGTCACTGCCGATTCCACGGCCGGCTCGCCCTGAACCGGCATCCGCTTCCTGCGCGGCGGCCGCCGGGGATGCGCCGATGGTCAGTCCGCCGCTGTCCCGGAGGTCGTCGTTCGTATAGACCTTCGAGCGTGCCTCGGGTGCGATGGCGGCCCGTCTGGCCTTCTCCCGCTGCGCAATCTCGACCAACGACTGCGCCGGCACACCGGCCGCCGTCGATAGCAGGAGTGTCGCCAGGGCCGCCGCGAAGATGATCTCCTGCTTCACGAGGGTTTTCCTCCGATCCCGATCCCATGCAGAACGCGTGCCGGTTGGGGCGGCGTCCGAGCACTGCCAGGCACGAGTGTACCGCCTCGGGCTGAAGCGGCATCGGCGGGCCGTGGGACGGACTCGGCGATCCAAAGGGTCGCGTCGGGCGGCGCGGTAGAATGACCGGACAGCCAACTGTCGGACGGACCGCAACATTGGGACCGCGGTGAACGTCTGTCTCCATTGAACGCCGCGCCGCGAGAACCAGGCGCACGACAGCGCATCGAAGACCACGCCTCATGAACGTCGGCATCGTCTGCTACGCATCCATCGGCGGCAGCGGCATCGTCGCCACGGAGCTCGCCAAGGGGCTGGCGCGGCGCGGCCACGAGGTGCGGCTCATCAGCAGCGAACCCCCGGTGCGGCTGGGGGACTTCCAGGCGGGACTGGCGTTCCACGCCGTCCGGACGCCCGGCTATCCGCTGTTCCGGGAGCCGCAGTACCTGTTGACACTCGCCAACAAGATCGTCGAGGTCTGCCGCGAAGGCCGGCTCGACATCATCCACGCCCACTACGCGGTTCCGCATGCCACCGCAGCCTATCTCGCGCGGCAGATCCTGGCCGCTTCCGGCGACGGCCACGTCCCGCGCGTCATCACGACGCTGCATGGCACCGACGTCACCCTGATCGGGAGCGATGCGTCCTATCTGGAGACCGTCGCGTTCTCCATCGACCAGTCGGACGGCGTGACCGCGGTCTCCGGCAGCCTGCGCGACGATACCTACCGCCAACTGCCGGTGCGCGCGCGAATCGAGGTCATTCCCAACTTCCTCGACTGTCAGGACCACCGGCGGATTGCCGATGCGGGTCTGGCGGCCCGCTACCGGGGCGGCGCGGCTGACACCAAGCTGGTGATCCACGTGTCGAACTTCAGACCGGTGAAGCGCGCCGGCGCGGTGATCGAGCTGTTTCGCCGCATCCGCGAACGGGTGCCGGCGCGCTTGCTGCTGGTGGGGGACGGGCCCGATCTGTCCACGGCCTGCCGGCGTGCGCGCGATCTGGGATTGGCCGGCGACGTCGAGCCGCTCGGCGAGCAGGAGCTGGTGGTGCCGCTGCTGTCCATCGCCGACCTGTGCCTGCTGCCCTCGGCGCAGGAGAGCTTCGGCGTCGCGGCGCTCGAGGCGATGGCGTGCGAGGTCCCGGTGGTCGCTTCGCGGGTGGGCGGACTGCCGGAGGTGATCGCCGACGGCGAATCCGGATTCCTGCGCGATCCGGACGACCTCGACGGCATGGCCGCCTGCGCCGTGCGCCTGCTGACGGACCCCGCGTTGCATCGTCGCATCGCGGCCGGCGGTTGGCGAACCGTGCACGAGCGCTTCTGCGCCGACGAGGTGGTGCCGCGCTACGAGGCGTTCTACCAGGCGGTGCTCGAACGCAGCGCGCCCGCGGTGCGAGAGGACACGTCGATCCCGGCCCGGTCTCCGGCCGGTTCCTGACGCCCGGCGCCCGTCCCGCCGCATGCAGCCGGCGCTGCACGCCGTGGGGCGCCCGGTATACTGGGGGAACCATGCCCACCTATCGATTCACGGCAGCGTTTACCGTCGCGTTCCTGGCCGTTGCCGGGGTCTTCGCGACTGCGGCCCAGGCCCAGCCGCTCGTATCCGGCGAGGGCCGGGAGGAGCTCGGCGTGGCCCTGCGCGCGCTGAACAGCACGGGCGTCTTCATGTCGATCACGGCGCATCCCGACGACGAGAACAACGCGCTGCTCGCGCGTCTGTCGAAAGGCGAAGGCCACCGCACCGTCCTGCTCTCGGCGACGCGCGGCGACGGCGGCCAGAACGAGATCGGCGCCGAGCTGTTCGACGCCCTCGCCGTGCTGCGGACCGAGGAACTGCACGCCGCGCACCGGCTGGACGGCGCCGAGCAGTACTACAGCCGCGCCGTCGACTTCGGGTACTCGTTCAGTATCGAGGAGACCTTCGCGCGGTGGGGCCGGGAGGAGATTCTGGGCGACTTCGTCCGGTTGATCCGCACGATCCGCCCCGACGTGGTGTTGGCCCTGCCGCCCGGGGGGCGCGGGGGAGGGCAGCATCACCAGGCGTCGGCGGTGCTCGCGCACGAAGCGTGGCACGCGGCCGCCGATCCGGATCGCTTTCCCGAGCAGATCGCGGAAGGGCTGGCGCCCTGGCAGGCGCGGAAGTTCTATTACCGCGTGGGATTCCCGTTCGGCAGGGGCGCCGGGCCGCCCGGATTCCGCTCGCGCTCGACCGCCGATCCGGACGTGACCACGGTGGACCTCGGCGGCTATGACCCGCTGCTCGGCGCCACCTACGCGGAGATCGGGAGTCTCGCCCGCGGCATGCACAAGTGCCAGGGCACCTCGCAACTGGTCGCGCTGCCTTCCGGCGCCGCGGGGGGGCGCTACCGCCTCGCCGAGACGGCGATTCCGGGGCACTCGGCGGCGACGGACACGGCCCTGTTCGACGGCGTGGACACCTCCATCAGGGGACTTGCGCGCTTCGCCGGCGAGAGTCCGCCGGACCAGCTCGTGAGGACGCTGGACCTGATCGGAATGTATGCGTCCGACGCCTTGCGGACCTTCGAGCGGGGGCAGGGACGGTTCCACCGGGCCGGTGGGGAGCCGCTCCGCGGGTCCGGGCCGGGGCACGAGCCGCTGATCTCCGGTCTGGAGACAGTGCGCGACCTGCGTGCCCGGCTCGCGGGACTGGGGTTGTCCAACGATGCCCGGCGGGAGATCGATTTCCGGCTGGCCGCCAAGGAGCGCCAGTTCGAGCGGGCCGTCCTGCTCGACTTCGCGGTGCACGTCGACGCCTTCGCCGACGACGGCGTCGTGACGCCCGGCCAACCGGTACAGGTATCCGTGCGGGCGGCGAATCACGGCGCCGGCGGCGGCGGCTCCGGGGTGACGGTCCGTGCCGTCAGCCTCCTCGGCTTCGCCGGCGAGGCGGCGTGCGAGAGCGGGCCGATCGGGGCGGGCGGCGCGTACGTCTGCGATCAGCAGGTGCGGATTCCCGCCGACGCGCGGCCTACCGACGTCCACTGGAGCCATATCCCGGGGGCGGACCGTTACGCGCTGGATCCGGAGGTGCCGTTCGGGTTGCCGTTCCGCCCGACGCCGTTCCGTGCAGTCGTCGAGATCGAGCTGGGGGGGCGGGCGCGCCTGGCGGTGGAGCGGCCGGTCCGCTACCGCTACGCCGCCGACGCGTTCACGGGCGAGAAGCGGATGGACGTACAGGTCGTACCGCGGCTCGCCGTCTCCATGACGCCCGACATCGCCATCATCCCCGCCGGTTCCGATACCGCGCGCGAGGTGCGCGTCACGGTGACCAACAGCGGGCCGGGCGCGGCAGAAAGTTCCGTGGTCCTCGATCTGCCCGCCGGATGGAGCGCGGCTCCCGCGAGCGTACCCGTGCGGCTGTCGCGCGAGGACGAGTCGCGGACGGTGCGCTTCAGCGTGTCGGCGGGCGGCGCCGCGGCGGGCGAGTACACCGTGCGCGCGGCGGTCGAGCACGCGGGCGAGCGGTTCGAGGGCGGCTACCAGGTGATCGAGTATCCGCACATCGAGCGGCGGCACATCGGCCGGCCGGCCGCCGGCACGTTCAAGATCATCGACGTCGCCATCGCGCCGGACCTGGTGGTCGGCTACGTCGCGGGCGTCGGAGATGCCGTACCTCCCGCCATCGAGCAGCTCGGCGCGCACCTGCAGTTCATCGACGCCGACGATCTGGCGTGGGGCGACCTGTCGCGCTTCGACGTGATCGTCACCGGCGTGCGGGCCTACGAGCGGCGCCAGGATCTGCGTGCGAACAACGACCGCCTGCTGGAGTACGTGGACAACGGCGGCACGGTCATCGTGCAGTACAACAAGTTCGAGTTCAACCAGGCGCAGTACGGTCCGTATCCCGCCGTGGTCAGCCGCAACCGGGTCACCGACGAGGGGGCGCCCATCCGCATTCTCGCCAACGATCATCCCGTCTTCGGTTGGCCCAACCCAATCGGCCCGGTCACCTGGGAACAGTGGGTGCAGGAGCGCGGGCTGTACTTCCTGGGCGAGCGAGACGAGCGCTACGCCGATCTGGTCGAGCTGGAAGATACCTTCGAGTACAACCCCGGTCTCAAGCGGGGAGCGCTCGTCGAGGCGCAGCCGGGCCGCGGGCGCTGGATCTATGTCGGGCTCGGGCTCTGGCGGCAGCTTCCCGCGGGCACGACCGGGGCGTACGCGCTGCTCGCCAACCTGCTCAGCCTGGGAGCCGGCGAGCGGTAGTCACTGTGTGAAGGACGGTCGAACGCGGCGGCCTTCAGGGTCGGCCCAGCAGGTAGACGTCTCCGCCGGGACTCTCGACGCCTCCCGCGGGTTCCAGCGTCAGGGCCGCGGGAACCGGTTCCGTCACGCCTTCCGGAAGCGTGACGGTGGCCATCGCGCGGCCATCGGCGTCGACGGACAGCACGCCCGCGCTCATCGGCGTCGCAGCGGGGATCAGCCACAACTGGTAGATCCGTCCCGGGGGCAGCGGCGGCAGGCCGGTCGCTGCCAGGAAAGCACCCCCGGCGCTCCGGAACAGACGCCCGCGCGCATCGGAAGCGGCCGGCTGGCCGGCGAGGTCGAGGGTCTGGACCCCGTCCGCGGTCAGGATACCGGCCCCGCCGCGAAGCGCGTCGGCGATCCGTTCCGCGGCCGCCGTTTCCAACTCCGCTATCCGTGCCTGCGTATTGGCCGCGTCGAGGTTCTCCTGCAGTGCAGTGGCCAGGGTGCGCTGGCGAGCAGCCACCAGGCCGAGGCCGGCGGCGACGACGAGGCTGACGGCGACGAGCGCCGGCAACGCCCAACGCCTGCCCTTGGTCGACGTGTCGGGAGTGGGAGTCGGCATGGCGACAGGTGTTTCCTCCTCGACAGGGACGGTCTGCTGCATGGGTGGTGTCGGCTCCTCGGCGGGCGGAGTCCCGGCGGGCGATGCCGCTTCGACCATGGGTGGCGGCGGTTCGTCGGTGTCTTCGCCTTCCGCGGCGCCGGCCGACGCCGCCGCGCGCTCGGGACTGTCGCTTTCTGCAGCAGGCGGGCCGCCGGTCACCGTCTCCATGACCCGTTCGCGCAGGCCGGCGGGCGGCTCGTGCGGTGGCACGGTCCAGGCCAGGCGCCGCGCGACGGGCAGCAGCAGGAGTACCTCGTCGACGGCTTCCCGGTGTACCTCGAGGTGGGCGTCGAACGCCGCCCGCTCCCTCGCGTTCAGCGCACCGAGCGCGTAGAGTCCCGTCAGCTCGGGGGTCGGAGGCATGTCGCGGCGCGGTTCGCTCATGCGGGATGCTCCAACGCTGCCTGCGAGACGCCGCAGGCCGGTCCGGATGCGCGCGTTGGCCGCCTCCGGGGCCTGCTCCAGACGCATCGCGAGCTGGGAGATGGTCAGGCCTTCGAAGTAGGCGAGCTCTATCGCGAGCCGCTCGAGCGGCGGCAGTTCCCGGTACGCCGAGCGCAGACGCGGCAAGTCTTCAGGACCCTGCTCGTCGATGACTTCGCTCCGAGCCGGGTCGGGCAGGTGGAGCGTCGCGACGTCGCCCGGCGGGGTGCGGGGCGGAACGCCGTCGCCGGCCGTCTCCGGGACGGCGGGCGTTGCATCACCGGCCGCGCTGCCGCCGCGGACGTGATCGATGGCCCGAACGCGTGTCGTGCCGAGCAGCCGGTGGGCGTTCGGCGCAAGCCCGCCCGGATGGCGGCCGGCCGCGGCCCAGGCCGCGGAGAATACCGCCTGGACGATTGCTTCCGCGTCCTCGGGCTCGCCGGCGATGCGCATCGCCAGCGAGTACATGGCCCGCGCATGCCGGTCGTACAGCGCCGCCAGCGTCCCGGCGTCGTCGGCTTGGAGTCGAGCCGTCGGATCACCATCCCGCGGTGGCCGCGTATCGGGCCGTTGGCCGGCCGGAGGGTGCAGCATCTCGAAGCAACCGATTCTATCCGAACCGCGGCGCTTCGTCGTGGGCAGGCCGGACGCCGGTAGTGCGTCAGCCAAGGTGACGCATCACCCGCCCGCCGGGAAGCTGGAAGTCCGGGCCGGAGACGGCGTAGACTTCCGTCAGGCTCGATTGGGCGCTGTGGACGGCCGGGTGCAGGCGGGAATTCGATTCCAGTGACGGAGCAGACGATGAGACGACGAGAGTTTCTGGCGGGCGGGCCGGGTGTGCTCCTGGCCGCGGCGTTCACGCGCACGGCGGCGTTCGCGGCCTTGCCTCCGGGCCAGGAGCTGAGCGAGCGAATCCAGGGTGTCCGTGCGATGACGTTCGACGTCTTCGGCACCGTCGTCGACTGGCGGACCAGCATCACCCGCGAGGGTGAGGCCGTGGGGCGGGCCAAGGGCATCGAGGCGGACTGGGCCGCGTTCGCCGACGAGTGGCGAGGGGGATACGGACCCGCGATGGGCCGGGTTCGTCGCGGCGAGCTCGGGTGGACGAAGATCGACGACCTGCACCGCATGATCCTCGACGAGCTGGTTCCCAGGTACGGGCTCGAGAGCCTCACCGAGGACGAGCTGGACCACCTGAACCGGGCCTGGCACCGGCTCACCCCGTGGCCGGACACCGTCGAGGGGTTGACCCGCCTGCGCAGGCGCTACGTGCTGGCGTCGCTGTCGAACGGGAACGTGGCGCTGCTGGTCAACATGGCCAAGAACGCCGGGATTCCGTGGGACGCGGTGCTGTCGGCGGAGCTCGCGCGCCACTACAAGCCCGATCCCGAGGCCTACCTGACGGCGGCCGACCTGCTGGGCCTCGACCCGGAGCAGGTGATGATGGTGGCGGCCCACAAGGGCGATCTCCGCGCGTCGGCCCGCCTCGGCTTCCGCACCGGCTACGTGCCGCGGCCGACGGAGTTCGGGCCGAACGTGGAGCGGGATCTGACGCCGGATCCCGACTTCGACCTGGTGGCCACGGATTTCAACGACATGGCGAGCCAGCTCGGGCTCTGAACCGTTCGCTCGCGTCGCCCGATCGGCGCCGACGAGGAACGACACTTGGCCCGGCATCGACGCCGGGCTCTGAACCGTTCGCTCGCGTCGCCCGATCGGCGGGGTCGGCAACGACCCGATCAGTATCGCGTCGTGCGCTCGACCCACGCGCGCACGTCGTCGAGCGCGTCGGCGAGCGCCTTCCGCCGGCGCCGCAGGGTGCTGCGGGCTCGAAGCGGCATCTGGCGCAGGGCGAAGAACGCGCGCGTGGTGCGCCAGACCGCTGCTTCCCGCTCGACCGCCAGCGTGCCGACGACCGCCAGCGCCACCAGCCCGAGCCCGGTCGCGACACCGGTCGCCGTGCCGAGCCGGGTGCCGACCAGGGAGGCGAGCGTCGCGATCCAGGTGGCGTGCAGCAACCCGCCGCCGATGATCTGCCACACCGCGCGGCTCTGCAGGTTGGGCGCCCGCCGGCCGATCCAGTCGGTCAGCCGGTAGGGCACGGCGAAGACGACGACGCTGGCCAGGGCCACGGGGCCGAGGAGCAGCGCCAGGAGGCCCTCCCGCAGTGCGAAGCGAACGACGTCGGCGGCCGGAATGCGCTGCTCCAGGTCGCGCTCGCGGAGTCCGAAGCGGGCCAGGCTGGCCAGGTACTCCTCGACGTGCGCCGTGATCTCGGCCAGCCGCGCCGGGTCCTGGTCCCGCAGCTTGGCCATGCCGGCTGCTATCAGGCGGCGGCGGCCGAGCCGCTCGCGTGCGTCCCGCGAGGCGCCGCGGGCGGCCGCGTAGAGGCGGTCGATGCGCTCGACGACAAGCAGATCGTGCCGCGGCTCCGCCTCGACCATCATGCGCTTCAGCCTCTGCTCGATGCGGTCGGTGAGCTCGCGGACCGCGGCCACGTCGTCCTCGGCGTAGTTCTCCACCAGGTCTCCGTACTCCACCGGGCGTCCGAAGACCGTCGTCACCCGGGAGCGGAACCTCGCCAGCGCGTCGAAGTTGAGCCCGACCGGCACGATGGTCACCGGGTGCCCCGCGGCGCAACTGTTCAGCACCATGCGGGCGGCGCCCGTACGCAGCGGCTCGAGCCGGCCGCGGGCGTGGCTCGTGCCCTCCGGGAAGAGGCAGATGGCCTCGCCCGCGGCGAGCGACGCGGCGACCGCGGCGAACATCTCCACGTTGCGTGACGTGTCCACGCCGGGATCCATCTTCCGGTACACGGGAATCGCCCCCGAGCGGCGGATCAGCGGGCTGAGCGGATGCCACGCGAAGAGGGTGGACTTGGCCAGGAACCGGACGCGCCGTCCCGCCATGGTCTGGATGACCGCCGGGTCGATGAGCGTGTTGGGATGGTTGGCGACCAGCAGCAGGGCGCCCTCGGGCAGCTCGCCGCCGACACGGTCGACCTTGTAGTAGGCGTGCACGGCGATCCGGCCGAACCCCCAGACCCACGTGCTCGGCGGTGTGGTTCCGGCGGGCGTGGTCGCTGCGGCGGTCATGGCCTCAGTTGCGTTTGGTGGCCGCGAAGCGAAGCCGGACGTAGTCGGCGACCCAACCGCCGTCAGGCGCCCTCAGCACCGGATCGAGCCGCTCGCGCATCTCGTGCAGCACCGCGGGCCGGTCGCTGTCGCCGACGCCGGCCAGGAAAGGCTGCGCGAAGGTCTCCAGCCAGTCGGTCACATCGGACGGCAGCGGTGTCGGCCGCGGAAACAGCCGGATCGAGCCGACGTCGAAGCCGTTTGCGTCGAGCCGTTCACTGTACGCCTCTGCGGTCGGGAAGTACCAGGGATTCAGGCCCTCCGCGTCGATGCCGCGCCGGGCCAGGACCTCGCCGAAGGCGGCGCGGATCGACGCGACGCAGCCGTGGCCGCCGAGCTCCGCCACGAGCCGGCCGCCGGGCGCGAGGGCGCGGTGAATCGCCGCCAGAGCCGCGTCCGGATCCTGGATCCAGTGCAGCACCGCGTTGCTGAACACCGCGTCGAACTCGCCGTCGAAACCGAGAGCCGTCACGTCCGCAACGCGCGCGTCGAGCCCGCGCTCCCGTGCCGCCCGCACCTGTTCCGGACTGGCGTCGATAGCCACGACGCGGCAGCCGGCCGCTGCCAGCTTCTCGGTCAGGGCGCCGTCGCCGCAGCCGACGTCGAGCACGCGCTCCCCCGGCCGCGGGTCGAGCAGCTCGACTACCGGCGCGCCGAGGTCGGAGACGAACCGCGCGTGCGCGGCGTACCGATCCGGTTCCCAGACTTGCATTGCACTCTCTCAGGCGGAACGCGGAGTCGCCGCGGGCGGGGTCGCAGCGAGTCGACCGGTGTAGATGGCCATGCCGACCACCGCGTCGATACCGGCTGCGTCGAGACGGTCGATCTCGGCCTGCGTGGTAATCCCGCCCGCTGCGGTCAGGCGTCGCGAGGTCGCGTCGCGGACGGACAGGATGGCCTCCATGTCCGTTCCCTGCATCAGCCCTTCCTTGTCGACGTGGGTGTAGAGGAACTCGCCGCACCAGGGCTCGAGCGCTCGGACTGCCTCGACCGCGGTCAGCGGCGTCGCCTCGCGCCAGCCCTTGACGACGACCCGTCCGCCCTTGCTGTCGACCGCGGCGATCACCCGCTCGCGGCCGACCGCCTCGGCGAGCGCCGCGGCGAAGTCCACGTCGGGCCGGCCCGCCCGGAACAGCGACGAGCCCACGATAATCGCCGAGGCGCCATGGTCGAGCACGGTGCGGGCGCGCTGGATGGTGCGGATACCGCCGCCGACCCGGCAGGACAGCCGCGGGGCGATGGACCGCACCAGCGCGTCGTTGTCGCCGGAGCCCATGGCGGCGTCGAGGTCGATGACCTGTACGCGCGGAAAGGCCTGGAACTTCCGCACCCAGCCGTCGACGTCGTCCGAGGCGATGGCCGGCCGCTCGCCCTGGATGAGCTGCACGACCTGCCCGCCCTTCAGATCGATGGATGGAATCAGCACCGCTCACTCCCTCCGGGCGCCGGCGCCGTCACGTGGACGACCCGTGCGCGGACCGCGCCCAGCGGCCCATCCGCACCGGGATGTCCCGCTCGTGGAGATGTTGCTTGAGGTCCGCGACGGCGTGCTCGGCGTAGTGGAAGATCGAAGCCGCGAGCGCCGCGTCCGCTTTGCCGGCCGTGAACACGTCGACGAAGTGATCGAAGGTGCCGGCGCCGCCCGAGGCGATGACCGGGATGGAGACCGCCTCGGAGACCGCCGCGGTCAGCTCGCAGTCGAAGCCGCTCTTCGTCCCGTCCCGGTCGATGGACGTCAGCAGGATCTCGCCGGCGCCCCGGTCGGCCGCCTCCCGCGCCCACTCCACCGCGTCGCGTCCGGTCGCCTGCTGCCCGCTGCGCACGTAGATCCGGAACCCGCCGCCCTCCCGCTTGGCGTCGATGGCGACGATCACGGCCTGGCTGCCGTAGCGCCGCGCGAGCGCGGTCAGCAGCTCCGGGCGCGCGATGGCGGCGGTGTTCAGGCTCACCTTGTCGGCGCCCGCCTCGATGGCGGCGTCGGCGTGCGCCTCGTCGTTGATCCCGCCGCCGACGCACAGCGGCAGGAAGATCTCCTGCGCCACCGCGTGAATCGTCCGCGCCATCGCCTTGCGTTTCTCGATGGTGGCGGTGACGTCGAGAATCACCACCTCGTCGATGCCCTCGCGGTTGTAGCGGCGGGAGAGCGCCGCCGGGTCGCCGGCCGAGCGCAGCCCTTCGAAGTTGATGCCCTTGACGACCTGCCCGTCGCGGACGTCGAGGCAGGCGATGATGCGCTTGGACAGCATCAGGCGGCCATCCGATCCAGCACGTTCCTGAAGATGCGCAGGCCGACGTCGCCCGATTTTTCGGGATGGAACTGCATGCCCACGAGGCGCTCGCGCTCGACGACGCTGGCGAACTCGATGCCGTAGGTGGTCGCGCCGATGCAGTCGGGGCCGACGGGGGCGGCGTACGAGTGCGTGAAGTACACCTGGTCGCCCTCCTCCACGCCGTCGAGCACCCACGAGTCGCGCTTCCGATGCAGGCTGTTCCAGCCGACGTGCGGCACCTTGAAGAGCGCGCCGTCGGCGGGGCCGCCCGGATCGGGATGCTCGATGCGCCGGCAGTGTCCCGGCAGCGCGCCGAAACCGGGTACGCCGGGCGCTTCCGCGCTGCCTTCGAAGAGCCACTGCAGGCCGACGCAGATGCCGAGCAGAAGCCCGCCGCGCTCGAGCACGCCGGCGATGGCGCGCCGCCAGTCGGCGTCGAGGGCGGCCGTCACCTCGAAGTTCCCGACGCCCGGCACGATGACCGCGCCGGCCCCGGCGAGCGCGGCCGGTCCCGCCGGCGTCTCGAAGGGCGCGCCGAGATGGGTCAGCGCCTTGCGAACCGACGTGAGGTTCCCGGCGTCGTAGTCGATCAACGCGATGCCCATGACTACAGCAGCTCCTTCGTGCTCGGCAGCATCTCGCCGAGCTGCCGGTCGCGCGAGCAGGCCACGCGCAGCGCCCGCGCGAAGGCCTTGAACAGCGCCTCGATCTGGTGGTGGCTCGACCGGCCGTACAGTACCTTCACGTGCACGTTGGCCCGCGCCCCCTGGGCGAAGCCGTCGAAGAAGTCGTGGACCAGCTCGGCCTGCAGGTCGCCGACGCGCTCGACGGCCAGGTTCAGGTCGGTGACGGCATGGACGCGGCCGCTCAGATCGACGGCGGCCACTCCGAGCGTCTCGTCCATCGGCATGACGAAGTAGCCGGCCCGGTTGATGCCGCGCTTCGAGCCGAGGGCCTGCGTTACGGCCTGTCCGAGCGCGATGCCGACGTCCTCCACCGTGTGGTGCTGGTCGACGTCGAGATCGCCGGTCGCCCGCAACGTCAGATCGAACGCCCCGTGGCGGGCCAGCAGCTCGAGCATGTGGTCGAAGAAGCGGATGCCCGTTTTCACGGTGTACTGCCCGCTGCCGTCGAGCACGAGCCGTATCGCGATCTGCGTCTCGGTGGTCTCGCGGTCGATCTCGGCCCGTCGCGGGTCGGTCGGGGTTGCTTCGGTGCTCAACTGCCGGCTCCCCGCCGCCTGGGCGCGGCGCCCGACCTTCCGGCGGGCCGTGTGTCGGGAAGCACGCGGCGCGCCACCGATCCGGCGTGGGCATAGAGCCCCTCGGCATTGGCCAGCGAGATGACGCTCGGCGCCAGGCCGCGCAGGCCCTGCCGCGTCAGCCGCTGCACGCTGTTCACGCGCACGAAGTCGGCCGCGCTGAGACCGCCGCGGACGCGGGCCGCCCCGTCCGTCGGCAGCACGTGGTTCGACCCGGTGGCGTAGTCGCCGGCCGCCTGCGCGCCGTACGGACCGGCGAAGACCGTGCCGGCCCTCGTCACCCGGCGGGCGATGTCGAGCGTGTCGGTCACCGCGTGCTCAGGCGCGATGGCGTTCGCCAGCTCCACCGCCTCGTCGAGGCTGCTCGTCACGACGGCCACGCCGTGCTCGGCGATAGACGGCGCCGCGCCCGGATGCTCCTCGAGCTGCGCGGCCACGGCACGGGCCACGGCACGGGCCAGCGGCCGTTCCGGCGTCAGGAGAATCGCGCGCGCGTCCGGATCGTGCTCCGCCTGCGCGACCAGGTCCGCCGCGATCCATTCCGGGTTGCCGTCCTCGGAGACGACGACGATCTCGGTCGGACCGGCATGGAAGTCGATGGGGCAGTCGCGCGCCACCTGCGCCTTGGCCGCGGAGACCCAGGCGTTGCCCGGGCCGACGATCTTGTCGACGCGCGGGATGGTCGCCGTGCCGTACGCGAGCGCGGCGACGGCATGCGCCCCGCCGATGCGGAACAGGCGCGACACCCTGGCTTCGACCGCCGCCGCGAGCACGGCCGGCGCCGGGTTCGGGCAGGTCGCGATGACCTCCGGCACGCCGGCAGCCCGGGCCGGCAGCGCGGTCATCAGCAGGGACGACGGCAGCGGATGCCGTCCGCCCGGCACGTAGCAGCCGACGCGGTCGAGCGGGGTCACGCGCTGTTCGATCACGACGCCCGGCGCCACCGTGGTCCGCCAGCCCTTGGGGACCTGCTTCGCCGAGACGCGGCGGATGTTGCGCGCCGCCGTCCGGATTGCGGCCCGCACCGCGGGCGGCGCCTCCCGCGCGCCGCGCTGAATCTCGTCGGCGTCGAGCTCGACGGCTTCCCGCAGGCGGTCGAACGCGCGGGCATACTTCAGGACGGCCCGGTCACCCCGGCGCCGCACGTCGTCGACGATCTCCGCCACGCGGCCGGCGACCTCCGCGTCGGGTTCGCGCCCGCGTTCGACCAGCGCCTGCACCTTTCGTACCTGCGACGAGGCGATGATCCTCATAGGACGATCTTGTTCAAGGGATATTCCACGATCCCGTGTCCGCCGGCGGCCCGCAGCCGCGGCATGAGCTCGCGGACGTCGCGCTCCTCGAGCACGGTCGACACCGCCACCCATTCGTCGTCGCTCAACGGCGAGACGGTCGGACGCTGCAATGCCGGCAGCAGCGCGAGTATCGCGTCGAGGTCGGTGCGCAGCACGTTCAGCATCAGGCCCACCCGGCCCTGGGCCTCCATCGCCGCCCGCAGCAGCAGCGCGATGTTCTCGATCTTCGTCCGCTTGGCGTCGTCCTCCAGGGCCCGCCGGTTGGCGATGAGCCGCGGGTTCGACTCGAGCACCGTGTCGATGATGCGCAGGTGGTTGGCGCGCAGGGTCGAGCCCGTCTCCGTCGCCTCGACGATGGCGTCGGCCAGGTCGGGCGGCTTGACCTCGGTGGCGCCCCACGAGAACTCGACGTGGACCTTGACGCCGAGCCGGGCGAAGTACCGTTCGGTCGCGCGCACCAGCTCGGTCGAGATGCGCGCGCCTTCCAGATCCTGGGGCGACCGGTACTTCGATTCCACCGGCACGGCCAGCACCCAGCGCACCTTGCGGAAGCTCTGCTTGGAGTAGACCAGATCGGTGACGCTCACCACTTCCTCGCCGGTCGCCGCGCGGTGCTCCTCGATCCAGTCGATGCCGGTCAGGCCCGCGTCGACCGCCTCGTCGGCGACGTAGCGCGCCATCTCCTGCGCCCGGATCAGCGTGCATTCGATCCCGGGGTCGTCGATCGTCGGGTAGTAGGAGCGGGAGCTGACGTAGATGTTGAAGCCCGCGCGCGCGAAGAGCTGCACGGTCGACTCCTGCAACGAGCCCTTCGGGATGCCCAGCCGCAACATCATCCGGCCCGTTCCGCGGCCTGCGGCTCCGCGCCGGCGGCGCCGCCGTCGAGCGACTTGAAGAAGCAGGTACGCTCGCCGGTATGGCACACGTTGCCTTCGCCCTGACGCTCGACGCGCAGGAGCACGGTGTCGTCGTCGCAGTCCGTCAGCAACCGCCGCACCTTCAGCCGGTTGCCCGACGTCTCGCCCTTCATCCAGAGCGTGTTGCGGGTCCGGCTGAAGAACGTGGCGAATCCCGACGAGCGGGTGAGCGCCAGCGCCTCCTCGTTCATGAAACCGACCATCAGCACCTCGTTGCTGTCGTCGTCCTGCACCACCGCCGGGATCAACCCGTCGAGCTTCGAAAAGTCCATCTGCATTCCCGTAGCACTCCCGCGTCCCGCGCCTGCACGGCACCGGCTGATGCACCCCGCCGACTTCCACGCACAAAAAAAGCCCCGCCGCGTGCTCGGCGAGGCCTCGTGGTGCGTGAGCTTTCGCGTCCCGGTTACGTCACGCGCAAATCCACTGCCCCGCCGGATGGCGGGAATGGTGATGATGATGCACGTGATGGACGCCCTGCCGCATTCAGAATAACCCTATCCCAGCGGCGCGAATCCCGTCAACCGGAGCGGGCCGGCGGCGCGGCGGATCCCGGCGCCCCGCCGCCATGTTGCCGAGAGTTAACGTGGCCGGCACATTCGTGAGAAGATGGGGGCCTATGCTGAACGCATCCCGGGGTGCCGGGCAACGTCGGTTTGCTGCAACGCACTCTGCACGCGCCGCATCAGGACCGTCGAGAATCGAGGACAGGCGATGACCAATCCAGCTCGTTTCGATTCGTTGCTCCAGCGTCGGTTGGACCGCCGCGATCTCCTGACCGGCGGTCTGGCCCTGCTTGGCCTCGGTTCCGTCCGCCGCGCCTCGGGTCGCTCTGTTCTTCAACCGTCGGCCTTTCCGCTCGGCGTGGCGTCGGGCGATCCGACCTCCGAGGGCGTCGTGCTGTGGACGCGCCTGGCTCTGGATCCGCTCAACGGCGGCGGCATGCCGCCGGAGGACGTGGAGGTCGTCTGGGAGGTCGCGCGCGACGAGCGGATGGCCGACATCGTGCAGCGCGGCGCCACCGTCGCCAACGCCGTACTCGGGCACAGCGTCCACGTCGAGGTCGACGGGTTGGAGCCGGGGCGCTGGTACTGGTATCGGTTCCGCAGCGGCGTAGACGAGAGCACGGTCGGCCGGACCCGCACGCTTCCCGCCGCCGGTTCACCCGTGGACCGGCTGCGTTTCGCCTTCGCCTCGTGCCAGCACTACGAGCAGGGGTACTACACGGCGTACCGGCACATGGCCGAGGACGATCTGGACCTCGTGTTCCATCTCGGCGACTACATCTACGAGTACGAGGGGCGCGAAGGGCGTGTGCGCATGCACACCGGCGACGAGATCGAGCTGCTCGACGACTACCGCAACCGGTACGCCCTCTACCGCAGCGACCCGGACCTGCAGGCGGCGCACGCGGCGTTCCCCTGGGTGGTCACCTGGGACGACCACGAGGTGGACAACAACTACGCGAACGACGTCTCGGAGGAGGAGGGCCTGCCGGCCGAGCTCTTCCTCCGGCGCCGGGCCGCTGCCTACCAGGCCTACTACGAGCACATGCCCCTGCGCCGGGCGTCGCTGCCGAACGGTCCCGACCTGCAGCTCTACCGGGCCTTCGACTGGGGCGATCTCGCCTCGTTCCACGTGCTCGACACCCGGCAGTACCGTACCGATCAGCCGTGCGGCGACCGCCGCGGCGTGGTCTGCGACGGCATCCACGACCCGTCGGCGACGCTGCTCGGCGAGACGCAGGAGCGCTGGCTCATGGACGGGCTCGACCGCTCGGCGGCGCGCTGGAACGTCATTCCCCAGCAGATCATGATGGCCACGGTCGACTTCACGCCGGGCGACGGCGAGTCCTATGGGCTGGACGTGTGGTCCGGCTACGAGGTCGCGCGCCGCCGGCTGATGGAGTTCCTCGCGACGCGCCGACCGGCGAACCCGGTGGTGCTGACCGGCGACATCCACAGCAACTGGGTGAGCGATCTCAAGGTGGACTACCGGGACTCCGCCGCGCCGGTCGTCGGCACGGAGTTCGTGGGCACGTCGATCAGCTCGAGCGGCGACGGCGCCGACACGCGCGACACCACCGCCGCGCTGCTCGCCGAGAACCCGTGGATCCGGTTCTACAACGGCCAGCGCGGCTACGTGCGCTGCGATCTGACGCCGGAGAGGTGCCGGGCCGACTACCAGGTCCTGGAGTACGTCAGCCGGCCCGGCAGCCCGATCGCGACGCGCGCGTCGTTCGTCGTCGAGGCCGGGCGACCCGGGGCGCAGCGGCTGTAACCGCCGGACTCCGCCCGAGGGACTCGGCACGTAGGCGGTCCGGCAGACGGCGAACGACGGGCAGTAGGGAAACTGCCATCGACGGCCGGAGCAGCGAATTCCGTCGCTCAGGGCTGGGCCTTCGCCCTCCGCAGAAACACAAGAGGCTGTCCGTACGAATTGTCCAAGTCCTTGGTCAGCGAGTCGAGGTCATCGTGCTCAATGTCCTCGAGCGTGCCCAGCTTGCTCGTCCAATTGCCCGATTCCAGCAGTCGGGCCACATGGCTGAACTTGCCGGCCTTGCCGTACACGGCGATTTTCTCGAAACCGGGTTCAGGCTCCGAGTTGTCGCACAACTCGAACCCCAGTCTTCGAAACAAGCCCACGTATGCTTCGACTGACTCATCCCGTGGCAACCCGTCGGGCCAGTAGTATCCTGGGACATGATCCCACCACCGGCTCGAATCGTTGGCCGCCCACGCGACGCAGTTGTAGCGCGGTGTTTCGTCGCTGGTTATGCGATGATTCTGCGAGTCGAGCTTGGGGAACCAAGCCCTCAGGTCGTTTGGCATCCCGGTCTATCGAACGAGACCGCGATCTCGCCCCCATTCGATCCAGGCCTCCCGCATCGCGTCGAATCTCCCGACATCCTCCGGTCTGACCGGATCCTCGTCGGAAATGGATCGCAGCGCCCAGAACCAGTGATCCGGCTGCGACGAAAGTCGATCGAGAATCAATGGAAGAGCGTCACGCCCAAGCCCTATGATTTTCTGATAGCTTGGATGCATTATCCGCCGCGTCAATACCGATGTGTGCGCCGTCTGGGCTCGCCATTCGTCGGCGTACCTGTCGAAGCGCTGTCTCAAGTTTGCCCGTTGATCTGTTCTTGGCGTAAGGAGAGTTGCATCGACGATGTAAGCACTGCCGGCTGCAGCGTCATGTGCACGACTCCGCAGCATGATTGTGTAGTTGCGCGCAAGATCCGAGGCTGCGTCGGTACGTGGAAGCCACCTGCCCAGTCCATGGCCGCATCGCTCGGCAACGTATGGCATTGACACTCGGTCTCCTCAGTCGATCTGCCGAAGGTCGGCCGCCGCCGCGAACGCATGGAGGGACTCAGCCTTCAGCCGCGCCCGCTCAATGAGTTCACCGAGCGTGTCGAGATCCTCTGTCCGCAGGGTCAGGAACATGTCCCGCAACGTACCCCGACTGCCGTGGTGATAAGTGATCCGTAGCATATGTGCTACCAGAACCGCCTTCGGCGACTGACGCACATCTGAACCGAATATCGGTCGAAGGTCGGTGACGATACGAGCCGTGCAATAGGTGTTCTCCCGATCCTGACGCAGGGACCGGGCCTTCGCATGAATCTCCACTGCCGGAGACTCGGTCAGCGCAGCAAGACGCTCCCGCAGCCGGCGTTGTCTCGTCTCGTCGAGTCGGAGTTCATGCTCCTCGATATCGCCCATCCCTTTCGCGATATCGCTCAGGAAGACATCCTGCTGGATCTCAAGGACCTCCTTGGCGCTGGCGATCTGACGAACCGCCTCCAGAATCTTCTTGACATCATCGGCGTCGACGGATGGCGTTCCGTCGATTACGTGCTGAATGAGCTCGTCACCGCCGAGTTCGTCCGAGGCGGCGCTCAGGGCGCGGGAGAGTTCCGAAGCCTGCTCGTCCTCGAGCCCGGCGATGAGGGCAAGCGACGGCCGCTCGTCCTTGGGTATGAAGGGCATTGTTGTCGCGGCGCGCCTCAGCCGTTGGTTCGTTCGCGTGAATGATATTGGTCGCTCCGAGTGTCCGTCAATTCCGGTTCGGCGTAGATCACGTCGTGCTCGACGGAGGTCGCAGGTGCGGTGCTGTCCCAGAGTGCGCTCGGCCTGCGGGGCTGCCGGCAGGTTCTGTGCTCGGCGACCTTCGCTCCTACGCCGTCTCGGCGGGCGAGCGGTGCGGGGGTTGCCGTGCGGAGAGCTTTGGGTTCAGGCATGAAGGATCCCATGACCAAGGATACCAAGCTGCTCGAGTGGTGGCCTTCCGGCCCGGTTCTCAATCGACCGGCTCGATGCGCAGCAGGGCGGCCGCCCCGCGCTCGGGGTCGCGGCCCAGGAAGCTGCCGCCGGTGAGCACGTACAGCAGGCCGTCGGGGCCCTGATCCACGTCGCGGATGCGCTGCCGGAGGTCGGCGAGCAGCCATTCCCGCCGCTCCTCCATCCCGCGCCGGTTCAACTCGATGCGCTCGACGTGGCCGGTGCGATCGATGCGGCCGGTCATCAGCGAGCCGGCGAACAGGTCCCCGCGCCAGGCGGGAAAGCGGTCGCCGCTGTAGAAGACGAGTCCCGAGGGGGCGATGGAGGGGATCCAGACGATCTCCGGCTGCTCCATGTTCTCCTGCCAGGGCCGCTCGGACACGCGCGGGCCGTAGTACTCCCGCGAGTAGGAGACCACCGGCCAGCCGTAGTTGCGGCCGGGCAGGATCAGGTTGACCTCGTCGCCCCCCATCGGCGCGTGCTCGCTCGCCCAGACCTCTCCCGTCTCCGGGTGGATGGCCAGCCCCATCGGGTTGCGGTGGCCGACGGAGAACACCTCGGGCCGGGCCCCGTCGTGACCGACGAACGGATTGTCGCCCGGGGCGGTGCCGTCGTCCCGCAGGCGCAGCACCTTGCCGACGTGGCTCGCCGGGTCCTGCGCCAGCGGGCGGCGCCCGCCGAAGGCCCCGCCCACCGTCATGTAGAGCGACCCGTCGGTGCCGAATGCGAGTCGCGACGCGCCGCCGTTCATCTCCGCGTCGGCGACGAACACGTCCCGGACCTCCGACAGCGCCGCGCCCTCGAAGCGCCCTCGAGCCAGAGCCACCGTCGAGCCGGTCTCCGTCGGCTTCGAGTAGGTCAGGTACACCAGCCGGTTCTGCGAGAAGTCCGGATGCACCGCGACGTCCATCAGGCCCTCGAGCTGCCCCTGGAGCGAGACCTCCGGGATGCCCGCGATCGGGGTCGGATCGAGCACGCCGTCGCGGATCCGCCGCAGCGTGCCCAGGCGCTCGGTGACCAGCACGCTGCCGTCGGGCAGGAACGCGAAGCCCCAGGGGTAGGTCAGCCCGGCCGTGACCACCGAGACCCGGATGCGCTGGCGCTGGGCGGTGTCGTAGACGACCGGTTCTTGGGGCAGCGGCACCGGGGGAATCCCGTCGGCGGCGAACGGTTCCGGCTCGGGTTCCTGCTCGTCGGTCGGCGGAGCGGCCGGTTGCTCTTCGGTCGCCACCTGCTGTGCGTCCGGCGGCGGCGCGTCGCGCCGCTGGCCGGCGGCCGGCCGGGTGTCGGGCGCGGCCGTCGAGAAGATCGCGAGCGCCGTCGTGAGGGCGAGCAGGGTGTAAGGTCGTTTCATGGCGCTTCCAGTGTCAGGTCGGACGTGACCACGAGGTCCGCGGCACCCATCCTCTGTCCGGCCTCGCCTCCGGGAGGCTCGCCCAGCAACCAGGCCAGGACGGCGCTCGACTCGGCATACACG
Organism: Vicinamibacterales bacterium; assembly: GCA_965204175.1. Lineage (GTDB taxonomy): Bacteria > Acidobacteriota > Vicinamibacteria > Vicinamibacterales > UBA8438 > WTFV01. Next base: position 4,819,887 of record OZ241978.1, on the reverse strand, counting down.
CTCAACGATCGCCCCTTTCCTCATCGAGGAGTCGCCCTGCGGTGTCCGGGGGCAGGAATGGTTCCTGGGACGGATACAGATCGCGCCGGTTCGGACCCCCGATGCGCGCCCTGCCGGCGCGGGCGTGGCGTACGAGGCCGGGGTACGTGGCGGCTGCCGGTACGCGGGACGGCTGACGCAGCTCGGCCACGACTTCGCCGCGATGCGTGATCAGTACTTCTTCGCCGCCGCGGACCATCCGCAGATGCTCGCTGAGGCGATTCTTCAACTCCCGAACGCCAACCGTAACCATGTCCCCATTGTAGCGTCCAGTAGCTACAACAGACTCAGTCGCGTGATCCGGCCAGGTCCTCGCGGCCGATCATCACCTCGGTGGCCTTGACGATGGCCGTCGCCTCGTCGCCGCGCCGCAGGCGCAGCTCGTCGACGGCGTCGCGAGTGATGACGGCCGTGAGCTGCTGGTCGCCGATCCGGAGCCGGACCTGCGCGAGCAGTCCTTCGCGCCGTACTTCCTCGACGATTCCGCGCAGCCGGTTGCGGCCGCTGAGCGACACCAGGACGCCGCCGCCCGGACCCCGCCGACCCCGGCGGGGGAGCGTGCCGCGGGCGGCCAGCAGGCGCGCGACTTCCTGGTCCGAGATGCGGTAGTGTCCGCCCTCGGTCCGGGAGGTGCGGACGCTCCCCTTGTAGATCCACTGCTTCAGGGTGGAGTAGCCCACGCCGAGTCGCCCCGCCGCCTCGCGCACCGTCAGAAACGCCATGCCTGCCTGCGAAGAACGCGTGGGCAGTGTATTCTCGAAGGCGGAAACCGCACCACCCGAAGTTCTCAGCGTGATCAACAGTCTGCTTCCCGACGACGCGTTCAACCGCCAGCTCGCCGCCCACGTCCATCCGTCGGACTGGGTGAACCCGACCCCGGACGGCCGCTATAACCTGGTCGTCATCGGCGCCGGCACGGCCGGGCTGGTGACCGCCGCGGTGGGAGCCGGCATCGGGGCGAAGGTCGCGCTGATCGAACGGCACCTGATGGGCGGCGACTGCCTGAACGTCGGCTGCGTTCCCTCGAAGGGGATTATCCGCGCCGCGCGCGTCTGGGCGTCGGCGCGGGACGGAGCCGCGTTCGGCCTGACGTTCCCGGGCGGCGTCGAGCGCGACTTCGGCGCCGCCATGGCGCGCATGCGCCGGCTGCGGGCCGCAATCAGCCACGTCGATTCCGCCGAGCGGTTCAAGGGACTCGGCGTCGACGTCTTCATCGGCGAGGGCCGCTTCACGGGGCGCGACACCATTCGCGTAGGCGACGCGACGCTGCGTTTCGCGCGGGCCGCCGTCTGCACCGGCGCGCGCGCCACCGCGCTGCCGATTCCGGGCCTCGCGGAGGCCGGCTTCCTGACGAACGAAACGGTTTTCTCGTTGACGGCGCTGCCGCGGCGGCTCGCCGTCGTCGGCGCCGGCCCGATCGGTTGCGAGCTCGCCCAGGCGTTCGCCCGCTTCGGCAGCGAGGTGACGGTGTTCGAGCTGACGCCGCACATCCTGCCGCGGGAGGACCCGGACGCGGCGGCGGTGGTCCAGGCGCGGATGGAGCACGACGGGGTGCGGTTCGCGTTCGATACGGCGATCGACGGCGTGGAGACCGCTGCCGGGGATGACGCGGCCGGCGGCGGGAAACGGATCCGCTACACGACCGCCGGCGAGGCGCACGAGACGATCGTGGACGAGATTCTCGTCGGCGTGGGCCGGGCGCCGAACGTGGAAGGGCTCGGGCTGGACGAAGCCGGGGTGGCGTACGACCGGTTCGGCGTGCAGGTCGACGCCTGCCTGCGGACCAGCAACCGCCGCGTCTACGCGGCGGGCGACATCTGCTCGCCGTTCAAGTTCACGCACGCGGCGGACGCGATGGCGCAGATCGTGATCCAGAACGCGCTGTTCCCGCATCCCTTCGGCCTCGGGATGGCGTCGACCGAATCGCTCAACATTCCCTGGTGCACCTACACCGAGCCGGAGATAGCCCACGTCGGCATGTACGAGGCGGACGCTCGGAAGAAGGGCATCGAGGTCGAGACGTTCACGCAGCCGCTGGCCGACGTCGACCGCGCGGTCCTGGACGGCGAGGACGCCGGCTTCGCCCGGGTCCACGTGCGGAAGGGAACGGACAAGATCCTCGGGGCGACGATCGTGGCCGCGGACGCCGGCAACCTGATCACCGAGGTCAGCGTCGCGATGAAGGCGGGGGCGGGCCTCGGGACCATCGGCGGCACCATCCACCCCTATCCGACCCAGGCCGAGGCGCTCCGCAAGGCCGCGAACCAGATGCGCAAGGCGCGCTTCAGCGACCGGCAGAAGGCGATGCTGAGCCGGCTGTTCGCCTGGCGGCGGTGATGATGTCGTGGACGTCCTGCCGGTCGGCCCCGCGGCCCAGGCGGCGCCGCTGAGCCAGGAGCTGCTCGCGCGGCGTCACCGGCGCCTCGACATCCCAGACCTTCATGGTTACCGACGCCTCCGGATCGGCGTCGGCCTCGCGCCACTCGCCCGTCGCCGCGTCCTTCAGGCGCGCGGCCTCCGCGACCCAGACGTCGATGATCGTCCCGTCGTACGACAGTGACAGCGCGACGCGATCCCAGGCATCGTCCAATCGGCGCCAGGGAGGGTCGGCAACGCGCTCCATGGCCGCACGGATGAGAGCCGGAACATCCTTGGCCGCGATGCAGAGCTCGAGTCGCCGCACCGTGCGCCGTGCGCCGTGCGCCATCGCGGCGGCGTCGCCGGTCACCTGAAACGGAATGCCGCGGTCGTCCAGGAGGCCGCACACCCAGCGCAGCGCCGCGGCCGTCGCGTCCTCACCCGGGGCGGCTTCCCTTGTCGCGGCGCTCACGCGGACTCTCCGTCCGCGCGCGCGGCGAGCGTGGTGATGTCGGCGGTGGTGACGCGCAGGCGCCTCAGAGACATGGGGTCGGGTCGGGGGTTCACTCGGCCTGGGCGCAACGAGTAGTATACGGAGGTAAGGAGACGCGCCGAATGAAGCTGTCGATCACGTACTGCACCCGTTGAAAGTACCTCCCCAGGGCCTCCGGTCTGGCGGCCGACATCAAGAGCACGCTCGGTCTGGAAGCCGAGCTGATCGAGGGAACCAACGGGATATTCGACGTCGTCGCGGACGGCAGGATGATCTTCTCGAAGCACGCCGAGCAGCGGTTTCCGGAAGCGCACGAGATCGTCACCGCCCTGCGCGCGGCGAGCGCCGCCCAGGCGTCTGTGCCGTAGAGGCGCAGGCTCCGGGAGAGGATGGGTGGGGCGGCAATCGGAGCCGCAGGCGACGATTGTCGGGCTACGCCTCACCGGCGTCGGGTTCGGTCGTTCGTCTCACCGGGGAGGGCTCATGCCGAGAAAAGTCACCCGTCGGGATCTTCTGGCCGGCGCGGCCGGTGTCGTCGGCGCCGCCACGCTCGCACCGGCAGGCCGGCGCGTCCGCGCGCAGGACACCACGAAGTCGCCGGGGGGGCCGGCGAGCGCACTCGGGGCGCGCTCGCCCCACGAGCCGCTGGCGCGGGGAAGAGTCACCGGCCTCTCCTCTCGGACGCCGCTGCAGGATCTGCACGGCATGATCACGCCGTCGGACGTCCATTTCGAGCGGCACCACGGCGGCGTCCCGGAGATCGATCCGGACGACTACCGGCTGCTCATCCACGGCCTGGTCGAGCGCCCGACGATTCTCACGCTCGCCGAGCTGAAGCGTTTCCCGGCCACGTCGCGGATCTGCTTCCTGGAGTGCTCCGGCAACTATCCCACCGGGGCCGGACCGGAGACAAGGCCCGAGCTGGTCTGCGGCATGACCGCCACCACCGAGTGGACCGGCGTCACGCTGGCCACCCTGTTCCGCGAGGTGGGCGCGAGCGCCGACGCCGCCTGGTTCCTGGCCGAGGGACAGGACGCCGCCGTGATGACGCGCAGCGTCCCGATGGAGAAGGCCTGGGACGACGCCATGGTCGCCTACGCGCAGAACGGCGAGGCGTTGCGGCCGTCGCAGGGCTACCCGGCGCGGCTGTTGCTGCCGGGGTGGGAGGGCAACTCCAACGTCAAGTGGCTCCGCCGCCTCGAGCTGGCCGACCAGCCGTTCATGACGCGCGAGGAGACCTCGAAGTACACCGATCCGCTCGCCGACGGCACGGCCCGCCAGTTCAGCTTCGTCTTCGACGCCCGCTCGATCATCACCTCGCCGGCCTACCCCGACGTGGTCGATCCGGGCTGGGTCGAGATCCGCGGCATCGCCTGGTCGGGGCGCGGCACCATCGCGCAGGTGGACGTCAGCACCGACGGCGGTCGGATCTGGCAGGCGGCGCGCCTGCAGGAGCCGGTGCTGCGGCAGGCGCACACCCGCTTCCGACACCTGTGGCGCTGGGACGGGTCCGAGACCGAGATCATGAGCCGGGCGACCGACGACACGGGCTACGTCCAGCCGACCCGCGCTGCGCTGCGCGCCGTCCGCGGGCGCCGGGCGCGCGGGTACCACCTGAACCCGATCACCGCTTGGCGCATCCAGCCGAACGGGCAGGTCTTCTACCGGGAGGAAGCGCCGTGGGATGCGTGACACCGAGAAGGATGTCCCCCGCACCGGCCCTGGTCGCCGCGCTCGTGCTGGCCAGCGCCTGCCTCCTGCTCGCGGGACTCGCCGAGGCACAGGACGGTGGCAGCGGGGTGGAGCAGGGCGTGCCGGAGCAGTTCGGCTTCGGCCGCTCGGCCACCGCGGAGGAGGTCGCCGCCTGGGACATCGACGTCATGCCCGACGGCACGGGCCTCCCGGAGGGCGAGGGGACGGCCGCGAGCGGCGCCCCCGTCTACGCCGGGCAGTGCGCCGTCTGCCACGGGCCGTCCGGGGAAGGGGGCATCGCCGACAGGCTCGTGGGCTACACGCCCGAGACCACGCCGCCGTTCGGGCCGCGCTACGAGGAGTGGCGCGGCGACGGCCCCGACGTGCCGTACTCGGTGGGCAACTACTGGCCCTACGCCACGACGCTGTTCGACTACATCCGGCGTGCGATGCCGTCGAACGCGCCCGGCACGCTGGAACCTGACCAGGTCTACGGCCTCGTCGCCTGGATCCTGGCCGAGAACGGCCTCATCGGCGCCGACGAGGCGATGAACGCCACGACGCTGCCGGCGGTGGAGATGCCGGCCCGCGACATCTTCGTTCCGCAGGAGCGCTGACCGGCGTGAGGCGCGGCCGGCGCCACCAGCTCCGATCGGCGTAAAGGGCGGTCAGCCGCCGGGAAACACCGCCATCACCAAACGCAAGCTGCCCATCGGGATACAGACGTTCCGCGAGATCCGCGAGGAAGGCTACTACTACGTCGACAAGACGGGCTGGGCGCGGCGGATGGCGGAGGAGGGGAAGCACTACTTCCTCTCCCGCCCGCGGCGCTTCGGCAAGAGCCTGTTCCTGGACACGCTGAACGAGCTGTTCGAGGGCAACGAGTCCCTGTTCAAGGGCCTCGCCATCCACGGGCACTGGGACTGGTCCGTGCGCCGTCCCGTCGTGCGGCTCGACTTCGGGAGCGGTCGTTTCGGTGATCCCGACGCTCTGCGCGAGGACGTGATGGCGCAGCTCGACGCCATCGAGCGCCGAACGGAAGTCGCGTCCGCCTACGACGCCGCGCACGCCCGTTTCCGGCGCCTGTTGCAAGTGCTGCACGAGCGCACCGGACAGCGTGTCGCGGTGCTGGTCGACGAGTACGACAAACCGATCCTCGACGCCCTGGGTACGCCGGAGGTCGCCCGCGCCAACCGCGATTTCCTGCACGGGCTGTATTCGACCATCAAGTCCGGCGACGCGCACGTCGAATTCACCCTGCTCACGGGCGTGAGCAAGTTCTCCAAGGTCAGTTTGTTCTCCGGCCTCAACAACCTGAAGGACATCACCCTGGATCCGCGCTATTCGGCCGTCTGCGGCTACACCGACGCGGACCTGGACGCGGTCTTCGCGCCGGAGCTCCCCGGCCTGGACCGGGACGAAATCCGCGACTGGTACAACGGTTACAACTGGCTCGGCGAGGAGCGGGTCTACAACCCCTTCGACATCCTGCTGCTGTTCGACCGCCGCGAGTTCGAGGCGTGGTGGTTCGAAACCGGCACGCCGACGTTCCTCATCGACATGCTCGCCAGCCGGCGCATCGACTCGCCGAAGCTGGGCGACATGCTGAGTCAGCGCGACCTGCTGTCGACCTTCGACGTGGACGACATCGCCACCGAGGCGCTGCTGTTCCAGACCGGCTATCTGACCATCCGCGGGGAAGAGCGGCGCGGCGGCAAGAAGTACTACCGGCTCGGCTACCCCAACCGCGAAGTACGGCAGAGCCTGAACGAGAACCTGCTGCGCCACCTGCTCGGGCGACCACCCGGCCTGGCGGAGCACACGGCCCGGTTGTACGACCTGCTGCTGGCCAACGACTTCGCGGGCCTGGAGTCGCTGTTCCGGGCGCTCCTCGCCAGCATCCCCTACGAGTGGCACACGAAGAACGAGATCGCGCGCTACGAGGGCTACTACGCCAGCGTCTTCTATTCCTGTTTCGCCGCGCTCGGACTCGACGTCACCGTGGAGGACAGCAGCAGCCACGGCCGCCTCGACATGGCCGTCCGCTTCAACGCCAACGTCTACCTGCTCGAGCTCAAGGTGGTCGGTGGACCGGCCGGGGAGCGCACGACCGCCTCGCCTGCGCGAACAGGCGCACTCTCCTCCGGCGACGCATCCGCGGGGCGGGCGATGGCACAGTTGAGGCAGAAGGGCTACGCCGACAAGTACCGCCACTTGGGCCAGCCGATCCACCTGATCGGAGTGGAGTTGGACCGGGATGCCCGCAACGTGGCGTCGTGGGAGGTGGAGCTTGTCTGATCGCAACCGGCGCGGCTCGCAGGATGCATCCGAACATCCCGGACCCGAGAACCAGAAGACGGACATCTGGCACGCGCTGCAGGACTGGCGCGCGCAAGTGAGCTTCGACTGGCCGGAGTTGACCCCCGGAGGAAGTGGACGGGTGGCGAGATCGCCGCCCCGGCCGGGAGTTCTCGTGGCCGGAATGACGCTGCGGCAGGCCGTCGTCAGCTATCCGTCGCGAGTCCGTAGCTCGTGCTGCGCCCGCCGCCCGGGTTGCGGACGAGGAGGCCGTGGTCGACCAGGAAGGCGATGTCCCGCAAGGCGGTGTCCTGGGAGCACTTCGCGAGCTTCGCCCACTTCGACGTGGTCAGCTTGCCCTCGAAGCCATCCAGCAGCCGGTTCAGGACAAGACGCTGCCGGTCGTTCAGGGAAAGGCCTGCCGCGCGTTCCCGGAATCGTGCTTTCGCCAACACGCCGGCCAGGGCCGTGCCGGCATTGTCGATGGAGCGACCGAGGCAGGCGAGAAACCAGTCCATCCATTCGGTGACGTCCGTCGTGCCCCTTTGCGTCCGTTCGAGCACGTCGTAGTAGGCGTTGCGCTCCGCGCGGATCTGGGACGACATGCTGTAGAAGCGTTGCGGGCTGCCCTCCGACCGGGCGAGGGCCATGTCGGCGACCGCGCGGGCGATGCGTCCGTTGCCGTCGTCGAACGGATGGATGGTCACGAACCACAGGTGCGCCAAGCCCGCCGTGAGCACCGGATCGATTTCCGTCGGCGTCTCGAACCAGTCCAGGAACGTCTCCATCTCCGCATCGAGTCCGGCAGCCGGCGGCGCCTCGAAGTGCACGCGCTCGCGGCCGGCCGGTCCGGAAACAACCTGCATGGGATCGGAACCGCTACGGCGCCACGCGCCGACCGTGATCCGCCGCATGCCGCTGCGACCAGTGGGGAACAGCGACGCATGCCAGTCGAACAGCCGCTCAGCGGTCAGGCGCTCGTCGTAGCGCCGAGTCGCGTCCAGCGTCATCTCGACGACGCCCTCCACATCCCGATCCGCCCGACCGATGCCGCCGGCGTCCATGCCGAGACGCCGCGCGACCGAGGACCGGACCTGACTCGCGTCGAGCCTCTCCCCCTCGATGTCGCTGCTCGTGACGACGTCCTCGACCAGCGTTCCGAGCACCGTTTCGCGCTGGAGGTCGAAGCCGAGGGCTTCCATGCGGCCGATGAGGCGGCCCTGCCGGTGCCTGACGTCGGCCAGCGCGTCGACTACGGCCTCACGGTCCCAATGCAAGCGCGGCCAGTCCGGTTGTTCGTGGATGTACATTCTCCGCACGATCTACGGCGATTGTAGCGGGCATTCGCCGCACAAACACGCGCCGAGGTCCGAAGTCGCAACGAACCTGAGACCGCGGTAGACTCATGCGAGTCTGCGAGAGTCGACATGCGCAACCGCAAGCCGGTGTTTTTCGAGGCGCCATCCGAAGGTGAGCAGCAACCCGCGCGTGGCGCCGTCGGGCCTGCGGACGCTCCGAGAGGTTCATTCGCGCGCATCTTCGGCGTACTCAAGGGCACTGTGATGATCGCGCCAAGCACGGATCTCACAGCACCGGTCGGCGAGGAACGGGACGCGGAGCGATGAAGCCATGGCCCAACGCGCCAAACTGAGCATCGACGTTACCCGGAAGATACGGCGGCGCATCCGGCCCGCTGCAGCCCAGCGGGACCAGTGCATCCGGCAGCACGTGTCGGGCACCATCGAAGAGCGGCGGCAGGATAACTTGCCTGACGAGACGTCGGATGATCCGGTCGCTCTGAGAGCCTCCGCGGATCCGGTGCTCGCCGAGTTGTGGGACAACCCCGCCGATGCCGCGTACGACGACCTCTGACCGGCGCGCGATCGTTTTCGGTCAATACCACGCGGGCTGGCGAGAAGCCCTCATGGCGGCCATCACTTGTAAACGTCGAACGAATCGCTCGTCGGCGGTCACAGGATTGGAAAGTGGCGTGAAGCCGGCCTTCCCTTTCCGCCCGCCGTGTCCGACATCGTCAGAACCATCAGGCGGGGCATGGTCGAAAGACCTTGGGCGTGCTGCGCGCCACCGATCTTTCCGCCGTCGAACGCACGGTGAAGGCATCGCTGGGACTCTGACGTTCCTCGTGCTGAAAGTCACTCGCCCCCCGGCCACCCCGACATTGGCCCGCTTTCTGGAACCACGGGGTAGCGTGGAGCGTCCCAGCCGGCGTCCGGGTAGTCGATCATAACCTCAACGAAGTAAGGTACCAAACGGGCCATGAGCCCCGCGCCGGGCTCGACTTGCTTTCGATTCAGCGAACTCTTCCACGTCGCGCTGCCGTGAAGCAGTTGATTGCGCAAGGCGTAGAGGCGATCAAATGTTTCGGACAACACATCGACACTTTTCTCGGCAGCGGCGACGTTAGTACGGCACATATGCTTGATTGCCAGAGTTGCCCTTTTCTTGCTGGATTCAAGTTCCGATTTCCAACCTGTAGACTTGGTCACTCCGTGGAAGTGCCTCCAATACGGCTCGAACACGTACTTGTTCTCCAGCAGCTCTTGGATCCGGAATCTGAGGTCCGACCGCACCGCGCTGCAAATTGCCTTTCCTGAATCGCATACGATGATCTTCTTGAAGTAGTCTCGAAAGTGCTGAGTCGCTTGCGTACGATTCAGGAGTCCTTTTGGCGAACCCAACTCGTCGTACGCCGCGTTGAAGGCAACCCAGTAAAACATGAATGCCGCGTCCAGGTCGCCACTACCTGCCCTGTACTCTCGCTCAGCGCGCCCAAGCCAACTGAGGACGCGCCGCAAACGGAGGTTCAGGGCATCCCGGAGAGGCAGTAACTCTCCCGGTGCGCCAGAGGGTTTGTGGTACCACGAGCGGCGCCTCCACTTGATCTCCAAGGTCACCGCGGACTTCGGGCGCATCGACACCTTGTTGGGCTACGCCAAGTCGGCTCCGGCATCGGCCAGAAGCTCGCGCAGAACGGACCGGTGGCAACGCGGCTCGTCTTGACAGTAACACCCGATAGACAGATTCGTCACCTTCGAGAGTGCGGCGAACAACGGAATCAAGTACTTGCGTTCCGGTCTGTTCATCTCCGAACGGTAACGTCGAGCGAACTGTTCCCAGGAAATCGTGCCCTTTTTTCCCTTGCGTAGTAAATCACTGCTCGGCGCCAACTCGGGAAGGCGCACGTCGTACTCGTCAACGTCCTCCTTGGGCTTACCACGCGGGGGGCGCCTTACGGCTCCAATCCGCAGGTGCTCCCCCTTCCGACGCCGGTCGTACAGGCAAACTATGTGGATCATGGTTCAGTACCCAATGACCTGCCCGTCCTTCCGCGGGTCCGTCCCCCCGTGCAGCATGCCCGTCTCCGGGTGGATCATGATGGCCTGGTAGCCGCCCATGCCGCCGCCGCCCTGGCGCTCGACGTGGTGGCCGCGGCGCCGGAGCTCGGCGATGACCTCGTCGGAGACGCCCGGCTCGACGGCCACGGTGCCGCCGGGGCGCATGCTCGGGCTGTGGCGCACGCGCGCGGCGTCGCCCGCCTCCTGCAGATTCATGCCGAAGTCGATGATGTTCGACAGCACCTGCCAGTGGCCCTGCGGCTGCATGGAGCCGCCCATGACGCCGAACGACATGAAGGGCTTGCCGTCCTTCGTGACGAAAGCGGGCATGTTGGTGTGCAGTGACCGCTTGTGCGGCTCGAGCGAGTTGAGGTGCCCCTCCTCGAGCGAGAAGCCGGAGCCGCGGTTCTGCAGCGCGAAGCCGAGGTCGCCGGGGACGACGTCGGAGCCGAAGCCGCCGAAGATGCTCTCGATGAGCGAGATGGCGTTGCGGTCCTTGTCCACCACGGTGAGATAGACGGTGTCGCTGTGATCGAAGGGCTGGCCAGGCGTGATCTCGAGTCCGGCCCGCTCGGGATCGATGAGCCGGCGGCGCGCGTCGGCATAGGACTTCGTGATGAGCGGCAGCGTCGGCAGCTCGTTGGCGTCGGCGTCCGCCACGTAGGTGTTGCGGTCGGCCCAGACCAGCTTCTTCGCCTCGGCGTACAGGTGGATGGCGTCGGCCGAGTTGTGGCCGAGGGCGGCGACCTCGTAGCCTTCCATCAGGTTGAGGATCATCAGGGCGAGGATGCCGGAGCTGTTCGGCGGGACCTCCCAGACGTCGTAGCCGCGGTAGCTCGTGCTGACCGGCTCGACCCAGACCGACGAGTGGTCCTCGAAGTCGGCCATCGTGAAGTAGCCGCCGTTCCCCTCGCTGAACGCGACGATGCGGCGGGCGATGTCGCCCTTGTAGAACGCGTCGCGGCCGCCCTGCGCGATGGCCTCGTAGGTGGCGGCGAGGTTCGGGTTCCTGAAGACCTCGCCGACGCGCGGCGGCCGGCCGCCGGGCAGGTAGGTCGCCGCCGAGTCGGGCCACTGCGCCAGGGCGAGAGCCGAGCCGGCCCACTGCCGCTGGATGATCTCGCTCACCGGAAAGCCGTCGCGGGCGTAGGCGATGGCCGGCGCGAGCACGTCGGCCAGCTCCAGCGTCCCGAAGCGCTCCAGCAGCTCGTGCCAGCCGTCGACCGCGCCCGGCACCGTCCACGTCAGCGGCCCCTTGCCCGGCATCCGCGTGTAACCCTGCCGGACCAGCGTCTCGCGGTTGATCTGGTACGGCGCGCGGCCGGTGGCGTTCAGGGCATGAAGCTGCTCGGTCTCGGCGTCCCAGAGAATGGCGAAGAGGTCGCCGCCGACGCCGTTCATGTGCGGCTCGACCAGCCCGAGGACGGCGTTGACGGCTACCGCGGCGTCGATCGCGTTGCCGCCCGCCTTCAGGATGTCGATGCCCACCTGGGCCGCCAGCGGCTGGCTGGCCGCCACCATTCCGTGGGGGGCGATGACTTCCGAGCGGCTGCTGTGCGGACTCCGGGCCGGCCGGCTGTAGCCGTGCCCGAGCGCCTCCTGCGACTGCGCGCGCATCGCCACCTCGCCGCCGAGCATCGTCATTCCAAGCATCGCGGCCACCGCCATCAGGGTAACCCGACCGTTCCAGACCGGCGCACGACGAGATCGCAGCTTCATGTTCATGACTCCCTGCAGCAACGCTTCAGCGACAGGCCGACGCTGTCCTTGAACGAACCGACCAGTTCTCCCACGCGCATCATGACCGGGATCGACGATCGGGCGCAACGCCGATGGCGACGGGCATCCTCAGAACTCGATACCGGTTTCGCCGCCTTGGCACTCGGGGCACCTGCGTTGGAAGCTCCATACGAGCTTCGCCGGTCCGACCTATCCACGAAGTGCCGCCGCACCGACCTGCCTGCGCACCGCGGCGGCGATGCAGGACGCGGAGATGCCGAACCGCTCGAGCAGCTCGTCCGGTCGCCCGCTGCGCGGAATGTCGCGGACGGCGAGACGCTCCACCACTATCCCGTCCCTGGCCACCGCCTCGCTCACGGCGTCGCCCAGCCCGCCCGCGGCGTAGTGGTCCTCGACGGTGATGAGCCGGTTGCCCGTCCGGCGTGCGGCGTCGACGAGGGTTCGCCGGTCGACCGGTTGCACGGAATAGGCGTCGATGACCCGTAGCGGAATGCCCTCGGCAGCCAGCAGATCGTGTGCCCGCAATGCCTCGAACAGGGTCACGCCGGCCGCCGCCACGGTCGCCGCGTCGGCGGGTGATTCGCGAACCACCTTCGACCCGCCGATGACGAACTCGTCCTCCGGCCCGTAGATGACCGGCGTCTTCGGCCGGGACGTCCGGATGTAGGCCATGCCGTCGCGGCCGGCCGCCGCCTCGACCAGGCGCGCGGTGCTGACGGCGTCGCACGGATAGAGGACGGCGCAGCCCGGAACGGCGCGCATCATCGCGAGATCCTCGAGCGCCATCTGGGAGGGTCCGTCCTCGCCGATGGAGATACCCGCGTGCGACCCGGCGAGCTTGATGTTCATCCCGCCGATGCCGGCCATCCGCACGAAATCCGACGCCCGCGTCAGGAACGCGGCGAACGTCGACGGGAAGGGAATGGCGCCGCGGCTGGCCAGCCCCATCGCCGCGCCGATCATGGCCTGCTCGGCGATGTAGGTCTCGAAGAACCGGTCGGGATGCGCGCGCTCGAACGTCTGGCTGAACGTGGAGTTGCCCACGTCCGCGTCGAGCGCCACGATGCGCGGGTCCGAGGCGCCGAGCGCGGCCAGCGCGTCGCCGTACGCGGTCCGTGTCGCTATCTGGCTTCCCCGTTCGTACGCCGGCGGCGAAGGAAGCCGCGGCGGGCCGGACGGGGCCTGGACCCCTTCCGAACGCGCGCGGGGCGGGGAGATGCTCGGCGTCGCCGTCTCCGGACCGAGCCGGGCGCGCAACTCGTCGAGCGCCCCGTCCAGGTCAGCCCCTGCCTGGATTGGCTTGCCGTGCCAGCCGTCCGTGCCCTCGATCAGGGACACGCCCTTGCCCTTCACGGTGCGGGCCAGAATCATCGTCGGCCGCCCGCTCGTCCCGGCGGCCTCCTCCAGAGCGGCGAGGATCGCGCCGACGTCGTGGCCGTCGACGACGATCGCATGCCAGCCGAAGGCCTGCCACCGGTCCCGGTAGGCCGCCATGTCGTGGCCCCACTGCGTCGCGCGGCTCTGGCCGAACCCGTTGACGTCGGTGATGGCGCACAGGTTGTCGAGCCGATGGTTGTCCGCGACCTGCGCCGCCTCCCACACCGAGCCCTCGGCCGACTCGCCGTCGCCGATCAGCACGTACGTGCGGTAGTCCGAGCCGATGCGGCGGGCGTTGAGCGCAATGCCGACCGCGGCGCAGATGCCCTGCCCGAGCGATCCGGTCGCCACGTCGACGAAAGGCAGGCGCGGCGTCGGATGCCCTTCGAGATCGCAGTCGATCCGCCGGAGCTTCAGCAGGTCGCCCGGCGGCACGAATCCCGCCTCGGTCCAGGCCGCATACAGCAACGGAGCCGCATGTCCCTTCGACAGCACGAAGCGGTCGTTGTCGTCGTTCTGCGGATCCTGTGGATCGAACCGCATGTGGCCGAAGAAGAGCGCCGCGACGAGGTCCGCCGCCGAGCAGCAGCTCGACGGATGGCCGCTGCCTGCGGCGCTCGTGGCGCGCACCGAGGCGATGCGCAGACGGGTCGCGACCCGCTCCAGGGCGGGAACAGTCACGGCGAGATCGGATGGCACGGGTTCCTCTGGCGCCGGAAGTCTAGGAGCTTGCGCCGCAGAAAGCAACGGCGTGAGTTCTACAGGCGCAAGCTCCCGGGGCGGTGGGGGATGGGGCCGAACCTGGAGCCCCGCGACGGGTTTGGCGGCGCTGGCACGCGTGGATGGTTGCTCACGACGAGCCCGCGGACGAGCGTTGCCGAGGCGTGCCCGTCGACCCCGGGATTCGCGGAGCGGCTTCCGCTTCCCGCAAGTCCCGCATGGCCAGGGCGTACGGCGCCGCGTCGACCCCGTGCGCACGGGCCACGGCTGTCTGCGCGGCGAGCGTGGCGACGGCGCGATCCCGAAACGCGGGGTCCGTCGTGATGTTCGCCAGTCTCAGGAGCACGCGCGCCGCCTCGCAGTTGGTGACGAACGGACGTACCCGTTCGCGCAGCAGGCCGACGTCATCGGCCGCGTGGACGCGGTCGAGGAACCCGCCGGCGCCCGCGGTGTCCCACAGATGCTGGAGAGCGAAGAGCATCAGCTCGTGGGCCATGTCCAGGTAGACCTCGCGGTCGGTCAGCTCGTGGAGGTCGAGCAACGCCGCGGCAGCCCGCACCTGGTCGGCGAGCAGCCCTCGCACCCCCGACCGTTCGCCCGCCCGGTGGGCGATCCCGCCGCCGCGTTCGTACGTGTCCGCCACCACGTGCTCCATGGCGTCGACGGCGAACTCCAGCAGGGACGAATCGCCCAGTGTTTCCGACGCCGCCGCGAACGCCCGCGCCATCAGGGCGGTGCCGTCGGCGTAGACGGCGCGGTCGACGGCGGGCGGATCGCCGGCCCGTCCGTCTGCGGCGGCGTGCGGCCGGTAGTAGCTCGGGTCGCCCTGCTGGCTGGCGAAGAACCCGGGACGGTCCGGGGACAGGTCGGCCAATGTGCGGCGCACGTAGCCGACGATGCCGATGGCCCGGTCGAAGCAGGCGTCGTCGTCCGGCAGGAGGAAGAGGCGGAGCGCCTCGGCATTGACGTCGAGCAGCTTCTCCGTCGCCGGCGCCGTCCAGTCGCGGCGTGCGCAGTAGCGGAAGACGCCGCCGTCGAGCTCGTCGTAGAGCCCGCCCCGGGCCATGGCGTCGAGCGTTCGCTCGACCACCGGTACGAACGCCTCGTCGCCGGCTCGGGCGCGGCGCCACGCCAGCTCCAGCGCGGCCGCGCGCACCCGCTTCGCCCCGCTGCCGAAGCCCGCGTGCTGCTCGTCGAATTGCCCGAGCAGGTGATCCCCGAGCCAGCCGTCGAGCCCGGGGTCCGGGGCGGGGTCAGCGGAGCCCACCGCTTGCGGCCCGTTCGTTGCGCGGCGCTCGGCGACCGCGTCGCGCTGCGCGGCGAATGCGTCGGCGACCCGTCGCAGCAGGTCCCGCATGCGCTCGGCGGTCGCGAAGGTCTCCCCGCCGAGGATGTCGCCGTCCGGCGTCAGAAAAGCGGTCGTGGGCCAGCCGCCGAGGCCGTAGCGCTCGGCGATGTCCGGCCGGGCCTCGGCGTCGACCCGGACCGGCACGAACCGGTCATCCAGCAGGTCGGCGACGCGGGGATCGGCGTACGCGCCGCGGGACATCGCCGCGGTGGCGGGGCACCAGCGCGGCCCCAGCGCCAGGAGCACCGGGGCCTGCGCCGCGCGCGCCTCCTCGAAGGCGGCCCGCCCCCACGGGCGCCATTCGACCAGCGAGGTCGTCGACACGCGCAACAGCTCCATCAGCGGCCGGCGCGCGGGGCCCCGTCGAGGCGCACGCACCGGTACGCTTCACGGCAGGCTCGCCGCGTTTCTCGACGATCCCGGCGGCGGGCGGCTACTCCTCCGTGATGTTCGCCTTGATGTCGAGATCGATGCAGTCGGCCACGCTGTTGGCCGCGGGACACCCGGTCGGGTGCCGCTCGACGGCGCGCTCGGCCGCCTCGCGCTTCCCCTTGGGGACCTTCAGGTCGTAGCGGACGCGGATGCGCGTGATGCGCAGGACCTTGTCTATCGCTTCGATGTCGCCTTCGACGGCGGCGGTTATCTTGTCGGGCGGCGCCGGAATCTCGCGCACCTCCAGTGCACGTGCAAGGGTGCCGAGCAGTCAACCGCCGACGGCGCCGACCATGTAGTCGAGCGTCGCGGGCACGTCCTCGTCGGGCTCCACCCCGTAGAACTTCTTGATGCCTCCGTGCACGCCGAATCGAATCGGCGTGTCGAATCCTTCCAGGAACATCTCGCGGACCGGGCCCTTGACCCGATCGATCCGCATGCGGCTGGTATGTACGACGTCTGGCACTTGCCGGCTCCTTCCGCCTCCGGCCGCGAGCGCGCGGCGCAGGGCACTACAGGTTCACGATGCTACAATCGGGGACCATGCAAGAGTCAAGATTCGGCGTCGTTTTCGTCCTGTTCACAGCCGCGCTGCTGCTCGCCGGCAGTGCGCTCCCGGCCGGCGCGCAGGCGCCGAGCTTCCAGGCGGAAGAGGGTCCCGAGGGCGTTCGCAACTACACGCGCGTCGACGCCACCGTCGCGTGCGCCGGCGCCACGCCGATCGAGGCGCTGGCCGTGCTGCGGGAGCGGGGCTTCAACACCATCGTCAACTTCCGCACCCCGGGCGAGCAGGGGGCCAACATCGACGAGAGCCGCGCGGCGGCCGAGGCGGCCGGCCTCAACTACGTCCACCTGCCGTTCCGGACGCCGACGGCCGAGATCGCCGAGGCGTTCCTCGACACGGTGGCCGAGCCGGCCAATCAGCCGGTCTACATCCACTGCGGCTCGGCCAACCGGGTGGGCGCGATGTGGCTGATCAAGCGGGTCAAGCAGGACGGCTACTCGGTCGAGGACGCGACCGCCGAGGCCGAGGCGATCGGCCTGCGCAGCGTCCCGCTCAGGAACTTTGCGCTCGAGTACATCGGCGCGGGCAACTGACGCCGTCACCGGTTCGACCGCGATACGGTGGCCAACCGCGATACGGTGGCCGACAGGCAACAGAAACGCCTCGGCGACATGGACGCCGAGGCGTTTCGCCGCCACGGCCATGCCCTCGTCGACTGGATAGCCGACTACCTGAACCACGCCGAGCGCTACCCGGTCCTCTCGAAGAACGCGCCGGGCGCCGTTCGTGACGCGCTCCCGCCGACGCCGCCCGCCGAGGGTGTTCCGTTCGATGCGATCTTCCGTGACTTCGAGCGGGTGATCCTGCCCGGCATCACCCACTGGAACCACCCCGGCTTCTTCGCCTACTTCGCCATCTCGGGCGCCGCCGCCGGGGTGCTCGCCGAGTTCCTCTCCGCCGCCCTCAACGTGCAGGCGATGCTGTGGCGGACGTCGCCCGCCGCGACCGAGCTCGAAGAGGTGACGCTGGGCTGGCTGCGGCAGCTTCTGGGGCTGCCCGACACGTTCGAAGGCGTCATCTACGACACGGCGTCCGTCTCGAGCCTGCACGCCCTGGCCGCGGCCCGGCACCGCACCGTGGCCGGCGTCCGCACCCGGGGGCTGGCCGGGCGCTCGGACGTCGGTCCGCTGCGCGTCTACGCCTCCGAGCAAGCGCACTCGTCGATAGACAAGGCGATCATGACGCTCGGCCTGGGGCACGACGCATTGGCCCATGTCCCCGCGGACGCGGAGTTCCGGATGCGGCCCGAGGCGCTGCGGGAGGCCATCGCCGCGGATCGTGCGCGCGGCATGACCCCGCTGGCGGTGATCGCCACCGTCGGCACCACCTCGACCACGAGCGTCGATCCGGTCGGCCCCATCGCGGACATCTGTGCGGCCGAGGGCATCTGGCTGCACGTCGACGCGGCCTACGCCGGCGTCGCGGCCCTGGTGCCGGAGACGCGGGACGTGCTGGCCGGCAGCGACCGGGCGGACTCGTTGGTCGTCAACCCGCACAAGTGGCTCTTCACGCCGTTCGACCTCAGCGCGCTCTACTGCCGCCACATGGACACGTTGCGCGACGCGTTCTCCCTCACGCCCGAGTACCTGCGGACGCCGGAGGCGGCACGGGTCCGCAACCTGATGGACACCGGCGTGCAGCTCGGCCGCCGGTTCCGGTCGCTGAAGCTGTGGGCCATCCTGCGCCACTTCGGGTCGGACGGCATCCGCGCGCGGCTGGCGGAGCACATGCGCCTGGCCCGGCTGTTCGCGGCGTGGGTCGACGAGAGCCCGGACTTCGAGCGGCTGGCGCCGGTCCCGTTCAGCGTCGTCTGCTTCCGGGCGAAGCCGGGCGGAAGTGCCGAGCCCGAATCGGGTGTCGCGCGAACCGCCGCCGGCGAAGGCACGCCCGCGGACGTGAACCCCGGCGCGGCGGCAGTCGCGGGCAAAGCCGACGGTAGCGCGGCGGCGAGCGCCGACACCCGGACGGACAAGCTCAACGAGCGGCTGATCGAGGCGGTCAACGCCACCGGCGAGGTCTTCCTGTCGCACACCCGGCTCGACGGGCGCTTCACCATCCGCCTGGCCGTCGGCCACGTGCGCACGGAAGAGCGGCACGTGCGCCGCGCGTGGGAGCTGCTCGACGAGAAGCTGGGGACGCTAACCTCTTCGTGAGCGCCCGCGTCGCGAGTCCTCTCAGCCGGACAGGCGCCACGCTTCCCGCCAGCGCGTGGGGTCGCCCTCCGGATCCGGTTCCAGCGCCACCACGCCGTGCGGGGGAAACGCCACGTCCTCGCCGACGCGGCCGAGCAGGCGCCGCAGCAGGCGCGCGATGTGCGGCATGTGGCCCACCAGCAGCACGTTGCGCGTCTCGCCGGCGAGCCGATCCGCGAGGATGTCGGACGGGTCGGCCGGCTGCAGGCCGCGCACCATCGTGAAGGCGGCCAGCGGGTTGCAGGCCAGGCGGAACGCCTCGCCGGTCTGGCGCGCCCGCAGCTTGCCGCTGTGCCAGATCTCGACCGGCGCGACGCCGCGCCCGGCCGCTTCGTGCGCGAGCCGTTCGACCGCGGTGCGGCCGGCAGCGGTCAGCGGACGCCGGGCGTCGACGCTCGGAGGAACCGCCTCGCCGTGGTGGACCAGATGGATCATCAGCCCTCGATCCCCCGCCAGTGCGCGCCGGTCCAGACCTCGGGCCGCAGCAGGGCGAGCACCGTCACCACCTCGAGCCGCCCGACCCACATGGCCGCGATCAGCGTCAGCTTGCTGACCGGGTGCAGCCCGGCGTAGCTGGACATCGGGCCCACTTCACCAAAGCCGGGGCCGATGTTGCCGAGCGAGCCCGTCGTGGCCGTCACCGCGGTCTCGAGGTCCGCCCCGAAGCCGATGACGATCGCTGTGCAGACCGCGAACACGAGCACGTAGAACAGGAAGAAGACGAGGACGGACCGGATCACCTCGTCGGGCACGACCTTCCCGCCCAGCTTCACCGGCAGGACGCCGCGCGGATGGAGCGTCCGCCGCAGCTCCAGCAGCGTGAAGCGCCCGACCAGCATGTGCCGCAGGACCTTCGGCCCGCCGGCCGCGGAGCCGGCGCAGCCGCCGATGAACATCACGGCCAGCAGCACCAGCTTGGTCCGGTCGTTCCACAGCTCGAAGTCGGCCGTGGCGTAGCCCGTGGTGGTCAGGATCGACAGCACCTGGAACGTCGCCCGGCGCAGGGGCGCGCCGTCGCTTTCGACGGCCCACAGCAGCAGGGCCAGCGACGCCGCCGCCAGCGCCACGATGCCCGCGTAGGCCCGGAACTCGTCGTCGCGGAACAGCGCGCCGGGGCGGCCGAGCAGCGCCCGGTACTGCAGCGCGAAGTTGGCGCCGGCTAGGAACATGAAGAGGCAGATGATCCACTCGATCAGGGCGCTGTCGTAGCCCATGATCGACTGCGCGTGCGGCGAGAACCCGCCCGCCGCGAGCGTGGTCATCGCATGGCACACCGCGTCGAACCACGGCATGCCGGCCAGGCCCAGCGCAATCACTTCGGCCGCGGTCAGCCCGGCGTAGAGCCGCCAGAGCGACGCCGCGGTCTTGCGGATCTGCGGCGCCAGCTTCTCTTCCGTCGGGCCCGGCGCCTCGGCGAAGAACAGTTGCCGGACCTCGCCGGCGAGCCGCGGTAGCACCGCGACGACCAGCGCGATCACGCCCATGCCGCCGATCCACTGCGTCATCGCCCGCCAGAAGAAGAGGCCCCGCCCCGGCGACTCGAAGTCGGTCAGAATCGTCGCGCCGGTCGCCGTGATCCCCGACATCGCCTCGAACAGCGCGTCCACGAGCCCGAAGCCCACCCACAGGTAGGGGATCGAGCAGAGCATCGCGAACAGCAGCCAGACGCCGGACACGACCGACAGGCTCTCTATCCGGCGCAGCTCGTCGTCGGCGCCGTGCGAGAGGTGCAGCAGCGTCTGCCCGATGGCGCCGGCGAGGATGCCGCCGATGACGAAACCGGGAATGTCGGCCCATTCGCCGTAGAGCGCGGCCACGAGCGCGGGCGCGGCGAACGTGGCCCCGAAGAGCCGGCAGATGCGGCCGGCGACCTGGGCGATGCTGATGATCCGCATGGGCCGCCGCTCAACCGCGCACGAACAGGTCGCGCACGCCCCGGACCGCCGGGTCCTTGCAGCAGACGAGCAGCGTGTCGCCCGCCTGTATCCGGTGGTCGCCGCGCGGCACGATGACCTCGCCGCCGCGCAGCACGGTGCCGATGATGGATTCCCGCGGCAGGCGCAGGTCCTTCACCGCGATGGGCCGGAGCCCGGCCGGTGCGGTCAGCTCCACGACGCGGGCCTGTCCCTCCTGCAGGATGGCGAGCAGGCTGGCGCGCCCGCCGTCGATCTGGTGGACCACGGACATCACCGCCGCGCCGCGGGCGGACAGGGCCACGTCGATGCCGACGCGCTCGAACAGGCGGTGGTTGGCGCGCTTGCTCACGCGGGTGATCACCTTCCCGACGCCGAGCTGGCGTCCGAGCAGGGAGGCGAGCAGATTGCGCTCGTCGTTGTCGATGACCGAGACCAGGACGTCGCTGCGGCCGATGTCCTCGTTCTCGAGCAGCTCCAGGTCGGTGCCGTCGCCGTGGAGGACCAGGGCGCGTGACAGCGTCGCCGCGAGCATCTCGCCGCGCGCGCGGTCCCGTTCGATGACGCAGAGCCGAACCCGGTCGGCGCGGTCGAGGTGCTGCGCCAGGCGATAGCCGACGTCGCCGCCCCCGATGATCGTCACGAGCTGCGAGGCCGCGTCCGCGGCGCCGGGCGCCATCAGCGTGCGGATCTGCGCCATGCCCTCGCGGTTGCCCATCAGCACCACCTTGTCGCCCGCCTCGAGGCGCGTCCCGCCGCGGGGGATGGAGGTGGAGTGCTCGTGCTTCACCGCGATGACGACCACGCCCGCCGGCAGGTCGAGGGAAGCCAGCGGCGGTCCGACCAGCGGCGCGTCGGCGTCGAGCCGGTACTCCAGCATCTCGATGCGGCCGCCCGCGAACGCCTCGGCATCGGTCGCCCCCGGGGCCATGATGATGCGCTCGATGTCGGCGGCCAGCTCCGCCTCGGGCCAGATGATCTCGTCGATGCCGAAGTGGCCGTGCAGGCCGTCCGCGCCCCCGACCAGCAGGTCCTCCCGGGTGGCGAAGCAGATCGTTCTCCGCGCACCCAGCTTGCTGCCGAGCGCGCAGGCGACGATGTTCACCTCGTCGAGCTGCGCCGCGCCGATGAACAGCTCGCAGCGCGCGATCCCCGCCCGCCGCAGCACGTCGGCGTTGGCGCCGCTGCCGGCGACGAACTCCACGTCGGCGTCGGCGAAGCGCTCGCCGACCAGCGGATCCGAATCGACCACGAAGACGTCGTGCGCCGGACCGAGCGCTTTCGCCAGCGGGTATCCGATGGCCCCGCCGCCGATGATGATGATGTGCATCCGATCGCCGCCGCTTACTGCGTCAGCCCGTCCGCGGCGCAGGCTCCCCAGTCAGCGGTGTTCCGTCAGCCGCTTCCGCGGCGCAGACGTCGTGGCGCAGCGTCGCCTGCGTCAGCCCTTTCGTCGGCGCAGACTCCCCAGCCGTTGTCGGTCGCTTGCCGCCCGCGCTGCAATCCTACTCCCGCGGCGCGACTTGCAGAACGTCCGCCGGGGGAACGTCCGGCCGCGGCTCCCTCCTGCGGGCACGCGCCGACCGCTTCGTACCAGATATACTCCGGCCCCATGGATGCCGCCACCCTGTCGCTCGGCGCGCTGGCGATCGCCATCGTGGTCAGTTGCACCATCCGGCTGCACGTCGGGTTCCTGGCGATCTCGCTCGCCTGGATCGTCGGCGTCTACGTCGCCGACATGAGCGCCGCCGAGGTGATGAGCGGCTTCCCCACGCGGCTGTTCCTGACCCTGGCCGGCGTCACGCTGCTCTTCTCGCAGGCGCAGGCCAACGGCACCCTCGACCTCATCGCCCACAAGGCGGTGCTGCTGTGCCGCGGCAACGTCGGCGTCATGCCGATGATGTTCTTCGCGCTGTCGTTCGTGCTCGCCTCGATCGGGCCGGGCAACATCGCCTCGGTCGCCCTGATGGCGCCGATGGGCATGGCGGTTGCCGGGCAGGTCGGCATCCCCGCGTTCCTGATGGCGATCATGATCGGCAACGGCGCCAACGCCGGCTCGCTCTCGCCGATCGCCCCGACCGGGGTCATCGTCAACGGCGTGATGGACGAGATCGGCCTCGGCGGCTACGCGCTGTCCACCTACCTGAACAACATGATGGCGCACGCCGTGGTCGTCTTCGCGGCCTACTTCCTGCTCGGCGGGTGGAAGCTCCTGGGGCGGTACCACGAGGGCGCGCTCGTCGTGCCCGGGCGGGGGAGCGGCGACGGCGGCGAGGGGAACGCCGGGGCGGACGACTTCGCGCGCGAGCACTGGATCACGATCGGCGTCATCGGCGCGCTGCTGGTCGGCGTCATCCTGTTCAACGTGGACGTCGGGCTCGGGGCGTTCGGCTGCGCCATCCTGCTCGCGCTGCTCAAGGCGGGCGACGAGTCCGAGGCGGTCAAGATCATGCCGTGGCGCGTGATCATGATGGTCTGCGGCGTCACCGTCCTCATCTCGGTGCTGGACGAGACCGGCGGCCTGGAGCTGTTCACCCGGGTCCTCGCCGGCGTGTCGACCGCCAACACCGTGACCGCCGTCATGGCGTTCACCACGGGGTTCATCTCCATCTACAGCAGCACGTCCGGCGTCGTCCTGCCGGCGTTCCTGCCCACCGTGCCGGGGCTGGCCGAGCAGGTCGGCGGCGTCGATCCGCTGGCCATCGCCTCGTCGATGAACGTGGGGGCGCACCTGGTAGACGTCTCGGCGCTCTCGACCCTCGGGGCGCTGTGCATGGCCGCCGCGCCGAAGTCCGAGGACCCGCGTGCGCTGTTCAACAAGCTGATGGCGTGGGGCCTGTCGATGACGATCGTCGGCGGGTTCACGTGCTGGCTGCTGTTCACGGTGTTGCGGATCGGAATCGGGTAGGCAGAGATCGCAATCCGGAGCTTCAGCGCGTATCCGGCCGTCCCGAGTCCTCATGATTCAGGATCTCAAGATCTCGAACTTCAAGTGCTTCAAGGAAGTACGTCTCCGCGACCTGGGCCGGTTCAACGTCATCGTCGGCCGCAACGGCGGCGGCAAGACGGCGTTCCTGGAGGCGCTCTTCCTGCTCGCCGGCGCCGGACCGGAGCTGGCGCTCCGGATACGCCGCATGCGCGGCCTTGGAGACAGCGTTTCCATTTCCATGGAACGCGGCGCTTTCGAGGCGCTGTGGCGGGATCTGTTCTTCGATTTCGACGAGGCCTCCAGAATCGAGTTGCGTTCTGTCGGAACCGATGAGAACACACGCTCGCTGGTCGTGTCGTACGGTCCGCAGGAGGGCGTTACCCTGCCGTTCGGGCAAAGATCCGTCGACGACCGCGTACGGCGAAGCACAATAGATTTCGAATACCGGATTGCGAGTGGCAAGGTCGTCAAGTGCCAACCGGCGCTCACCAATCAGGGCCTGTCTTCGGACCGGTGGTCGAAACGATACCGGCGATTCTCCTGTCGCCGGTATCTCGCGAAGGTCCGGAACACAACGGTCAACGGTTTTCTTCACTGAGCAAGAAGGGAGAGCACAGGGCTGTCGTTTCGGTACTCCGCAGGCAGTTTCCCTTCATCGAGGATCTCGGCGTCGAGTACCACGGCGGCGCCGCCATGGTGCACGCCAAGCTGCGCTCCATGGCCGAGAAAGTGCCGCTGCCCCTCGTTTCCGACGGCATCAACAAGATGCTGTCGATCCTGCTGGCGGTGCATCATTTCTCGCGCGGAGTAGTCCTCGTCGACGAGATGGAGAACGGCCTGTACTTCGATCTCATGGGCCGCGCGTCCGCGGCGATCCTGGATGCCGCCCGGCAATCGAATACCCAACTGTTCGTGACGACTCACAGCATCGAGTACCTGCGCGCGTTGTTGCCTGTTGTTCGAGAGCATCCTGACGAGTTTCGCCTGCTGCGTACCACGAAGGACAACGGGGCCAGTGCAGTTGACGGCTTCGACGGCCGGCACTTCGCGGCCGCCCTGGAAGAAGGCCTTGAGATCAGGTAGGCATCGGCATGACAACTCGACGAATGCCCTGCGACGGGCTGCGACGAATGGGACGCCGTGAAGCGCGCGAAGATGCAGTTCCAGGCCGCGGTCGCCATCACGTGCCGGGACGACCCGAGCGCCGGCGCGGCGCATATCTGGTCGAAGACCCACAATCCGATTCCGGTTGACAGTCCGGTGTTCGACGAACTGGCCGAGTTCCTTCGGCGCGCAGCGGAAATCCAGCCCGAGTAGTTCATCAGTCGCCGGAACGTCCGTGACGATCGGGCCAACGGTCCCGGCAACCTGCGGTTCCGTGCATCGAGTTCGGGCGGTGGAGGGAAGGACGGCGCCGGTGCCGGCCGGCCCTGGTCCTGATCTTGCTTGCTGATGCGGCGACGGATTCGTCGACGAATCGACGAGCGAACGGGACTACAATCGACGGGGGCAGGCCATGACGCCGGAGATCATCGCGATCCTGACCATCGGAGTCACGCTTGGCAGCGGGCAACTCGCGACCGTGCTGTGGATCAACGGTCGCTTCGAGCGGATGGAGAAGAGCATCGCCGAGGGCTTCGAGCGCGCCGAGGAGCGCAGCGTCGAGGGCTTCGAGCGCGCCGAGCAACGCAGTGCCGAACAGTTCGAGCGCGCCGAGCAGCGCAGCGCCGAACGGTTCGAGCGCGCCGAGCAGCGCGGTGTCGAGCGGTTCGAGCGCAGTATCGAGCGGATCGAACTGTCCGAGCAGCGTAGCAACGCACGCTTCGAGCAGGCCGAGCGGAACAACGAGCGGCGCTTCGAGCAGGCCGAGCGGAACAACGAGCGGCGCTTCGAGCAGTTGCTGCAGGGCGCAGCCGAGATCCGGGAGCGGGTGGCGAGAATCGAGGGCCTTGTCGAAGGCGGCGTCATGCGCGGTGCGGTCGCGACGTCGCGAGACCCGAACGTGCCGAGCGGCACGCGCCCTCCGGCTGAAGCGCCCCAAGCGACGTGATGACCGTCGCCGTCAGCGGCGGGTCTCGGCGCTGACAACCCTCGGGGCGCTGTGCATGGCCGCCGCGCCGAAGTCCGAGGACCCGCGTGCGCTGTTCAACAAGCTGATGGCGTGGGGCTTGTCGATGACCATCGTCGGCGGGTTCACGTGCTGGCTGCTGTTCACGGTGCTGCGGATCGGAATCGGGTAGGGGTTTGCACCCTTCGAGAGATCGGTCGAGCATCCCACGCGCAGCGCGTTCGAGGGTGCGGGATCCGAAGCTCTCGTGCAGGGCCGAACACGCCAGGATGGAATCTGGACTCCACAACATGTAGGGGTCTATACGTGCTTGACTACTAGTCGATGCGCTGGTAGGGTTCGCGCCAGACATGCCCGTCCGTGCTCGTTCAAGTTCATCCGCGCCCACTGGTGCCGTGCGTGTCTCCTTCTCGGGGCACGAAACGTTTCCGTTTCGGTACACATGGCTCAAGAAGGCGGTCGATGCCGTCGATGCCGACCCGGACGCGTTCCACGCCGATGACGCGATGGTGAAGCTCGGCGTCGGCAAGAACATGGTGTCGTCGATCCGTCACTGGGGCCTGGCGACCGGCATGCTCGAGGAGGCGCCGGGACAACGCGGTCGCCGTAGCCGCTCGCTCGCACCGACCGAGTTGGGCAGATCGTTGTTCCTCGACGCGGGGTGGGATCCATTTCTCGAGGATCCCGGTACGCTGTGGCTACTCCACTGGCAGCTCGTCAGCCGTCCCGAACGGGCCACGACGTGGTGGTGGGTCTTCAACCGGTACCCCGGGACGATCTTCACGAGAGCCGACATCCAGGAGGCGCTGGAGACGCTCGGTGCGCAGAGTGGTTGGACACGGGTTACCACCGCGTCGCTGAAGCGCGACATCGACGTCTTCATTCGCACGTATGCGCCGCAACGGCGCCGCAACGCATTGCTCGAAGACACGCTGGACTGCCCGCTCGTCGAGCTGGGCGTGGTGCACGCGTCGAGCGAACAACAGACGCTGGTGCTCGTGCGAAGCGGCCACGAGACGCTGCCGGACGAGATCTTCGGATACGCGCTGGCGGAGTACCTCCGACGCCGGTCCATCTCCACCCGGACCGTCACGCTCGAAGAGCTGTCGTTCGGCGACGGCGCGCCGGGCCGCGCGTTCTGCCTGGACGAGGCCGGGTTGCTCGGCCGGCTCGACCGCATCGAGGCCTTGACGAACGGCGGGGTCGTGTTCGACGAGACCGCGGGCCTGAAGCAGCTCTACGTGCAGGGCGCGCCGGATCCGACGGCGTTGCTGCGTCGCTACTATGATGCACGGTCGGTCGAGAACCGGGAACGATGGACGCAGCCCGCGAGTCGCCGAGCCTCTTGAACCTCGTCGAGGTCGAGCGCCGCTTTCGGCGCTCGGTGAACCTCGATCGCGACACGGGGTCTCCCGATGCCCTCGACGGCTACGTCGTCACGCCGGCCGTCCGGCGCGCCCTCGCCCAGATCACCGACGGCCTCCACGATGCCGCCGGCGACCGGGCCTGGAGTCTGGTGGGCCCCTACGGGTCGGGGAAGAGCGCGTTCGCCGTCTTCCTGGCCGATTTGCTCTCGCCGACCGGCTCTCCCGGAGCTGACGCGGCCAGGAGACTCCTGAACCGGTCGGCCGAGATCGCGTCACCGCGCCCGGCGCTCCATCCCGCGCTGCTGACCGCGGAGCGCGCGCCCCTGGACACGCTGCTGCTGAGATCGCTGTGCTCGACGGTCGAAGACATCTGGGCGACCCGCAGGGGGGCGAAGCCCAAGGTGCTGGCGACCATCAAGCGCCTCCTGAACGGGGCAGCCCCGGTGCTCTCGCGGTGTGCAACCTCGGACGTGGTCGGTTGCTTCGAGGAAGCGGTTCGGACGATCGCCGACAAGACCGGCGCGGGTTTGCTGCTGATCGTCGACGAGGCCGGCAAGGCGCTGGAGTACGCGGCGCAACGCCCGACTCGCGGCGACATCTACCTGTTGCAGGCATTGGCCGAAGTCGCCGCACGCAGCAACGGCGTCCCCTTCGTGATCCTCACGGTCCTGCACCAGTCGTTCGATCGCTACGCCCACCAGTTGGGCGCGTCCGACCGCAACGAGTGGGCCAAGGTCCAGGGGCGCTTCGGGGAGCTCGCGTTCCGCGAGGGCGGGGATCAGATCATCCGGCTTACCGCGGCGGCGATTCGTCGGACGGGCGAGCCTCGCACGACCGAGGCGTGGAAGCGGGTCGTCTCGGCCACGGCCGCGTGGGTCTCCGCCGGCACCGGCTGGGACGAGTCGCAACTGGCCGGGCACCTCGACGCCTGCTGGCCGCTCCATCCGGTGACCACGGCCTTGCTCGGTCCGCTGTTTCGGGGGCGTCTGGCCCAGAACGAACGGTCGCTGTTCGCCTTCCTGTCCGCCGGGGAGCCGCTCAGCTTCCGCGACTTCCTGCGAACGGGCGGTCCGGGTGGTCTGTACACGGTCGACCGGCTCTACGACTATGCGACGGCTATGCTCGGGAATCGCGTCCTCGGCCGCGACGGCCGGCAGTGGGCCGAGATCGACACCGCGATAAGGCGGCTGCCGCCGGACTCCGGCGCCGTCGACGAGCAGGTACTGAAGACGGTCGGCCTGCTGGGCATGCTCGGCGATCAGGTCGGCCTGCGCGCTTCGGCGGAGATCGTAGCCGCCTGTGTCGACGAGGACGGTGCGGCGGAGGATTCGCTCGAACGCCTGAAGCGACAGTCGGTCCTCGTCTTCCGCCAGTTCCGCGATGCGTACCAGATCTGGGAAGGCAGCGACCTCGATCTGGACGATCTGATCCTGCGAGCCGGGCAGCAACTGCCGGCCGACTTCTCGGTGGCGCAGGTGCTGCGCCGGCAGGCGCCGCGCACGCCGCTCGTGGCGCGCCGGCACCTGTTCGAGACCGGTACCCTGCGGTTCTTCGACGTGTACTTCGCCGACGCGTCCGGCCTGGACCTGGGAGGCGCGCCCCGCACGGACCGGGGAGAGGAGGCGAAACCGGTCGGCGACGGTGACGGCGTCGTGATCCTCACGTTGCCGCGGACGGAGCGGGAGGCGGGCGACCTGAGAGAGAAGCAGGGCATCGCCGGTCTGGCGATTGAGCGCCTCGGCGGCGGGAAGCCGGTGGTGCTGGTCGTGCCGGAGAACGCGGCGCGTCTCGCGCAGCTCGCACGCGAGTTCGCCGCTTCGCAGGTCGTCCGGACGTCGACGCCGGAGCTGCAGTCCGACCCGGCTGCGAGGTCGGAGCTGAGCGGCCGCATCGAAGAGCTGGAGCGCCAGATCGGGGCCGAAGCCGGACGAGCGTTCGATCCACGCCGGAGCGACTGGTTCACGAGCGGCGAGCGATTGGACGTGGCGTCTTGGCGGGACGCGTCGAGCGCGCTGTCCGATCTGTGCGACGCCCACTACCCGGATGCGCCACCGATCAGGAACGAGCTGCTGAACCGTCGGGCGCTCTCGACCTCGGCCGCCCGTGCGCGGCGCATCCTGGTCGAGGCGATGATCCGAGACCACGACGTTGCGCAATTGTCCTTCGAGGGCAACCCGCCCGAAGTCAGCATGTATCGCTCGTTGCTGGAGGCGCACGGGCTGCATCGCCGGCGCGCCGGCGCGTGGGGATTCGGTGAGCCGAAGCCGGCGCTGCGGCCGCTGTGGAAGGCGATCGACGACTTCCTTCGCGACACGGAGGCCGGGCGGCGGTCGCTGGCCGAGCTGTACGACCGGCTCCGGCGTCCGCCGTTCGGGATCAAGGACGGCCCGCTGCCGGTGATTGTCGTGGCCGCGCTGCTGGCGCATGCAGAGGACGTGGCGCTCTACGAACGCGGGTCGTTCGTGCCGGACTGGACGTCGTCGCTGGCCGAGCGGCTGTTGCGCTCGCCCCGCGGACTGGAAGTGCGGCGGTCTCGGATCGCTGGCGCGCGTCGCGAAGTCCTTGTAGACTTGGCAAGGATTTTGCCCAGCCAGCCAGCCAGCCAGCCAGCCAGCCAGCCAGCCAGCCAGCACAGCCACCTTCGCTGCTGTACGTCGTCCGCCGGCTGGTGCGGCGCGTGCTCGCCCTTCCGCCGTACACTCGCCGCACGTGCCGCATCGACGCGGCAGCGCGGAGGGTCCGGGACGCGGTGGTCCAGGCCCGCGAGCCGGCGCAACTCCTGTTCGAGGACCTGCCCGCCGCCTGCGGCTGTTCGTCTATCGGTGCCGGGCCGATCGGCCGAGAGGAACGCGAGCGGTTCGCCGAATCGCTGCGGGCGGCCCTCGACGGAATCGAGCGGGCCTATCCCGCCCTGCTCGATCGCACTCGCGTATCGATCGCCCGTGATCTGAGTCTCCCCGAGGCGCCGGCCGAGCTGGCTGCCGAACTGAGAAGCCGGTCCCGCCGGATCCGGGAGATCACGGTCGACCCGTTCCTGGCCGGCTTCGTCCTCCGCGCCGCCGACGAGGCGCTCGATCCCGACGACCTGCTGATCTCGCTTCGCGCGCAGCTTGCCGACCGTCCGCCCCATGAGTGGACCGATGCCGACGAGGACCGGTTCGACGTCCGCCTCGCCGACGTGGCGCGCCGGTTCCGCAACGCCGAGGCGTTGCGAATCGCCCCTGACGAGGGGGACGGCGGCCCCGATGACGGCCCGTCCCTGGTGCGGCTGGCCATCGCGCGCCGCGGCCGCCCCGAGCAGGAACGGGTGCTGTCGTTGCGGGTGGCCGACGCGCCGCGGATCGACGCACTGCGCGAGCGGATGCTGGCCGCCCTGGGCGAGGGCGCCACCGCCGCACCGGACGATGCACTGACCGCACTCGCGCTCGCCGCGGAGACCCTGATGGAACGCGCCGCGGGCGCCGCCGCGGACGACGACGGGCGCCACGACGAAGGGGATGGTCGTGAGTGAGCGGGGAGAACGCCGTGTGCGCCACATCCTGAGCATGTCCGGCGGCAAGGACAGCACCGCCCTCGCCGTCTACATGCGCGACCGCCAGCCTGACATGGAGTACGTCTTCTGCGACACCAAGAAGGAGCTGCAGGAGACCTACGACTATCTCGCCAAGGTGGAGGCGTACCTCGGCAAGCCGATCGTCCGGTTGAACGACGACCGCGGCTTCGACCACTGGCTGGAGGTGTACGGCCACTACCTGCCGTCGCCGCAGATGCGCTGGTGCACGCGGCAGCTCAAGATCCGCCCGTTCGAGACCTTCGTCGGCGACACCCCGGTGATCAGCTACATCGGCATCCGGGCCGACGAGCACCGCGACGGCTACGTCTCGTCGAAGCCGAACATCACGCCGCGGTATCCGTTCAAGGAGGACGGCGTCACCGAGCGCGACGTCTACCGCATCCTCGAAGACGCCGGCCTCGGCCTGCCGGAGTACTACCAGTGGCGCACCCGCTCCGGATGCTATTTCTGCTTTTTCCAGCGGAAAGCGGAGTGGCTGGGACTGAAGGACAACCATCCGGACCTGTTCGAGCGGGCGAAGGAGTACGAGAAGACCGATCCGCAGTCCGCACGGCGGTTCACCTGGTCCCAGAGCGAGAGCCTGGAGGAGCTGGCACAACCCGAGCGCGCGGAGGCCATCCGGCGGCGGCATCTCAAGGTGGTGCAGTCGCAGCAGGCGGCCCGGCCGGATCGGCCGCTGATGGACGTGTTCGCCGACGCGCTCGACGAGGAGGACGACCAGGAAGGATGCCTGATCTGTCACCTGTGAGGGGCGGCGGACGCGACGGTTCGGCGCAACGTGATCGCGATCTGCCAGCGGCGGAGTCTCCACGACGGCCTGTCGACCCGTGCAGAAGAACGCCATGACGCGCAAATGGGAGCTCCTGTCGGGTGCCGAGGTGGAGGATGCGTATGTCCATCAGGCCTCTCTGCAGGACCTGATCCCGGCGTGCGAGGCGATCTACTTGTGGCGTCGTCGGTTGTCCGTGCCGACTGGGGCCATTCACGACAGCCAGGAGTTCATGGCGTGGCTCGAAGACGCCATGCAGGCGCCGACCGGAGAGATCCGAAATCAGCATCTTTCGCACTTCGCCCTGCTCGAACACCTGACCATACGGGGGCAGAAACTCACACCGGAAAAGCGCCGCCTGCTCGCCAAGTTCGCCGGTCGTCCGAAGATGAGAAAGTGGCTCGCGCACTATGTTCGCAGCCTGGCGCAGTTCTCCCCGCCGCTCTATTGCGGCGAGACCGGCAACCTGGCGCAGCGCACCCGGGATCACGTAAGTGCGGACACCGGCTTCGGGAAACGGGTGCTGCAGCGGAAGGTTCCGCCGTGGTCCGAGTTGGAGCTCGCATTCTACGCACTCGGCGACGACGCCGCAAAGGACGACGACCTCCGTGCGAAGGAGCGCAGAACCCTGCTGGAGATCGTCACGACCTCGTTCTCGGTGGCGGGTTACGTCGTGCGCCGCGGATGACTGGACTCACGAACATGAATGCACGCAGGATCGTAGTCGATACCCCGGCAACCCCGCACTTCGACTTTCTGTTCGGCAGGTACCGTCTGTCGCCGTGGGTCATTCCGTACTTCTCCACGATCATTCCGATAAGGGACGCGGCCGCAAGCCTCCGGCTCGCAGCCGATTTTCCCGGCTCGGATGACGTCATGTGGCGGCTCGACGAGCTGTACCAACGGGAAATCGACTGGCCGCGCGTCGAACGTAAGATCGTGCCGTATCTGCATGCGACCGACCAGCCCCAGTTCTTCAACGCCCTTACGATCGCGCTTCTGCCCTTGGAGAACGATCTCTCCGCACTGGATCGCTGCTTTGGCAACGCACACGAATGGCTGGCCCCGGAACTCACGGACGCCAAGCGGTTCGAGAAGACGTTGACGGCCGGGCCGATCTCATGTGGATTCTGGACTGCATGGACCGAGTTCTCGCAGGCGGAGGCAAAGACCGGCCAGCTTCGATGGAACCCGAACCAGGTTTTCGCCGTCGCGCTCGACGGCCAGCATCGGCTGGCCGCGATCAAGGAGTTCGTGAAGAAGAAGGGAAAACCGGATCGGCACATGGACGACACCTCGGTGCCGGTGATCTTCGTGGTTCTGGATCCGGCCTTCGGATACGTTGCGCCCCGACCCACGCCGCTCGTGGAGGTGTTGCGCACGGTATTCATCGATCTCAACAAGCACGCCAAGATTCCGACGCGGGCTCGGCAGATTCTCCTGGACGACAAGGATCCGGCGTCCATCTGTGTGCGGGCCCTCATCGGCGGCGCATTGCGCGACGGCACTGACGAGTTGCGAGAGCGGCCGGTGCGAATGCCGCTCTCACTCGTCGACTGGCATACCGAGCAGGCGAAGTTCGACGACGGGCCGTACGTGACGACCATACTCGCGCTCGACTGGGCGATTGCGGAGTTGACGGGAGCGAAACCGGTTCAGGACTTCACCGATTACAGCGCGATCCGGCGGCAACTGAAGGCGCTGGCGCAGTCGCTCGCGATTGACCTGAGCGCGGCGCAGAAGCGGCTCGACGGGCTTGAGAAGTTCGAGATGAGGCCGTTCGGCTTCTCGGAGGAAGAGGAAGGCAATGAGCTCGACTTGATCTCGAATGCGTTTCAACGCGTCTGGAATCCCGTGTTCACGGAGTTGCTGACCGAGTTTACGCCATACAGGAGGCTCATCGAGTTCCGTACGAAGAAAAGCGCATTCACACTCGACTTCGCGAACTGGTATCGGCTGCGGTGGCAGCACAAGAAGGACAGGTACGCGGGCAGGGCGACCGAAGAGTACCGTCAGTTTCTGGGCAGACTCGCCACCAAGACGGCGCCGGTGAGCGAACAGCAGCTCGACGAAGTGCTCTCGACGATAGAGAGGGAAATAAAGCGGGACAACCTGGCCTTCAACGTCGTATTCCAGCGCGCATATTTTCTCGCCTTCGTTCAACTGCGCCTGGTCACGGACTGGCACCTCGACGAACTGGCGCCTGACGACGTGGACTTCAGCGAGCTCGATGCGGGGGACGCGAACGATTCGGCAGAACCCGAAGCACTCGAGGCCGACTTGCCGGTTGGGGACGGTCCGGCAGGCGACTCGATTGACGAGCGTACTTCGCACTTGGCGGTCCGCGCGAAGCGCTTCGTCACAGCGATGAATGCCCTCGTAGATGCCGTTCCGAACATTCTGCATCCGGAGTGCACGTTCACTACCCCGGACGGAGAGGAGCAGCGGTTCTGGCTCGGCACCTTCCTGAGTGCGGATCGCGGGATCGACTTCACGCAGGCCGCATCGAGGCGGGGTCAGGAGGTCATCTTCTGGGCCATTGCGATGCAGATGTACGACGAACTGGTGGAGCCGGATACGCACTCCGATTTCGACGACTTCTGGTCGAGGGTGGGGGAAGCCGACATGAGCTTCACGGGCCGGGTATGGCGTAGCGTGAAGCGCTTCAGCGACAAGGAGACGTCTGCCGGGGGACGGATTCTCGCCGCGCGGGGTGAGCGGTTCGAGGTCGAGCAGAGCCGGAACGAGGCTCGGTCGAGGATGTCGTGGCTCTGGGACAATCTCAAGCTCTGATTGGCGAAACGGTTCTTCGATGAGCCCCAGGCGCAACCCGTACCATCGACTGCTGCGCGACCTCGAAGTTCACTATCCCGGCATCACAGCCGACTACGAAAGTGATCCCGAGGCGGCCGACGACTCCGACGAGGCGGCTGTCGAAGCATCGGCGCGATTGACGCTTCGCGTGGCGGATGCGGCGCCGGAGATGTTCGACTATCAGAGTGATCTGGTGGCGCAGTTCGAATCGGTCTGCGGATCGTCGCCGCGTTCGAACATCGCACTACTTGCCCTCCCCACCGGTTCCGGCAAGACGCGGACGGCGGTCGTCGCCCTGTTGAGGCTGTTCACGAAAGGCCATGCGCGGACAGCGCTCTGGCTGGCGCCGACTCGCGAGCTCCTGTCGCAGGCAGTCGCAACGGCGCGGACGGCGTGGACCGCGTATCGGGCGGCGATCGACATCGAGCTCGTCAGGGCGGATCGGTTGCGCCGTTATCCGGACGATCTGGAATGCGGGATCCTGTTTGCGACTCCGCATCTGGTAGCTGCCAGAATCAAGCGGGGCGAGGCCCCCAACCCGGACATCGTCGTGTTCGATGAGGCGCATCACGTAGAAGCGCCCACGTTTCGGCATGTAATCGAGCAACTGCGCGGGCGGAAACGACCGGCTGTCATCGGCTTGTCGGCGACGCCCGGGCGCACGGACGAAAACCAGACGGAACGCCTAGTCGATTTCTTTCAGGGCCGTTTGCTGCGGAGTGAAGTACTGGATCCGAACCCTGTACGCGCGTTGCAGCGGCGCGGGGTCCTGGCAAAGGTCGGCTTCAAGGACATTCCCGTGGCGGCGAGAAGCCGCTTGCCGCGTGCGCGCGTGTCGTTGGAGGCGTTGTCGCTCGACACCGACCGATTTCGCGCGGTCGTCCGGTTGGCGGCCCGCGTCTCGCGGGAAGGCCGTGGCTTGGTGTTCACCGCGTCCGTCGGCTACGCGCATCTGGCGGCGGCGGCGTTGCGGCGCGAGGGAGTAGCGGCGAGGGCCGTGTCATCCTACAGCCCGGACGACGTGCGGCGCGACACGCTGCGGGATTTCGAGCGGGGCGCCTTGTCGATCGTGCTGAACAAGGCGCTGCTGGCGACCGGATACGATTGCCCGGCGATCGGGCACGTCATCCTGGCGACACCTGTTCGGTCCGCCATCATGTTCGAGCAGGTCGTAGGGCGGGCGTCGCGGGGACCGCAGGTGGGCGGCAACGCGCACTCCACGGTCTGGCAGTTCGAAGACCATCTCGCGATGCACGGTCTGCCGCAGTCGTACTACCGCTACGCCGACTACGACTGGAAAGCGCTCCGGCGCAAGTGAACGGTGCAGACGGCAAAGTCTGTGTCATGCCAACGGACGGGTAGACGAGACTCCATGTTCCGTGACCTGCACAACTTCACAGGTGACACGGACCTGCTTGGCGGAGCATCGAGCCAAGCGGCTGAAAGCAGGCGCTACCGCCCGCCCACGTCACCCCTCGCCCTCGCCGGGTGCAGCCCGCGCAGGACTTCGGAACACCTCCCGCCGATGCCAGTCGACGAATGCCGGGTCCGGCGTGTAGTCCGGGCTCTGGGGTCGGCGCAGGGGCTTGGCGTGGAAGTCGAGGAGCCAGCGAACAGGAGCGCTCAGACCATTGACCTCGCCGGAAATCAGGACGACGTATCCGCTGGCCGCTGCCGTGAGGCCGAGCGCGCCCCGGTCGAACGCCTTGTGGTGAAACCCGCACAGGGCCAAGCCGTTCGGGACGGCGTCGGGACCTCCCGCAGCGTGCCACTTGATGTGCGCGGCTTCCAGGCCGATGGGATCGTCGCCCAGGCGCACGTCGAAATCGCACACGGCGCAACGGCGCTCGTAGACGCGTAGGACGTCGCGCCGGAATGCAGGGTCGCGTGCCGGCGCGGCGTCCCGCAGCACGGCGTCACGGGGAATGCCGACAGCGCGGCGGATGTCGTCGTGCAACGACGCCGGAAAGTGGCCGTCGAGCAGCCGTTTCGCTGCCTGCTGTACAAGTGTCCGGTCTGCTCGCAACAGGGCATGGATGCCCTCGGGAAGCCCGCCGGAGACGTTGCATTCGACGAGCCGGTGCTTGTCGACGTTGCCGCGAGGGTTCAGCGGGTCGTGCTCCGGGATCTCCCAGAGACCATCGCTGCGCAGGTGGACGAACGGCAACTCCGGATGATGAGCGCGGCGCGGCGGCCCGAAACGCTTGAGCAGGTCGCCGAGTGGGCCGTGGATGTCGTCGCGGTACCCGCCGAGGCGTGAGTCACCGGCCAGAACGCGACCGAGCGCCAGCAGGAGCAGCAGCGGCTTGTGAGGCGCGCGCGCTCCCGCGCGCTTCCAGACGTTGAGTCGGTCGAGTCGGTCGAGGAACTCGTGGCGTTTCACGTGCGGCCGGTTATGTCGTTTCCGGCGTCACGATAGCATGCCCGCCGCGTCCGGGCAGCGCCGGCGCCGGTGCTCCCTCCACCGCCCGAATTGAATGAACGGAGCTCCAGGTTGCCCGGACCGCCGGCCCGATTCTCACGTACTTGGACGACACCGCCTGCAACCTGGCATCCATAGCTCCAGGTTGCCCGGACCGCCGGCCCGATCCTCACGGGCGTTCCGGCGATTGGAACACCTCGCGGACGTTCCAGGCGAGGAACCGGGCGTTCGGGTGGTAGGTCTGGCGGACCGGCGTGCGGACCGCCTGCTTGTGAAAGCGGCCGAGCCATTCGTCGAAGCCGGTCGTGCCGATCGCCGCCTCGGAGACGAGCACGACGCTGCGCTCGGCCGGCGGCGAGAGCGTAAAGGCGCCTTCGTCGAACAGCTTGTGGTGCAGGACACAGAGCGCGAGTCCGTTCTGCACGTCGTCCGGGCCGCCCGCCTGATGCCACTTGATGTGAGCGGCATCGAGCGCTACCGACCGCGCGCCGAGGCGAACGTCGAAGCCGCAGACGGCACAGCGGTGCTCGTAGGCCCGCAGGACCACCCGGCGGAAGCCGGGGTCCCGCATCTTCCGTCGACTCCCGGCGGCGAACTCCGGATCGAGGCCGACCGCCTGGAGGATGTCGTCGTGGCGTGTCTCCGGAAAGTGCGCGGACAGAAGGTCGCGCGCCACCTCGCTGGCGAGCCTGGGGTCCGCGCGCAGCGTGTCGTAGATTGGTTCGGGCAGGCCGCCGCGGACCTTGTGCCGCAGGAGCGCCGTCTTGTGGGCATCGCCACTGCTGGTGACGGAAACGCCTTCGGGGTGGTCGAGCATCCATACGCCGTCGCCTTGCAGACGCCAGAACGGAAACTCCGTATGTGTGGCCTTCCGCGGCGGGCCGAACTCGCGCAGCAGTTCGCCGAGCCGCTCGTCGACCAGTCGGTACGACGCCATCCGGCTCTCGCCGCTCAGGCAACGGCCGATCGCCCACAGCGCGAGAAGGCACTTGTGGGGTGCGCGCTGCCCGTTGCGCTGCCAGACGTGGAGTCCCTTGAAGAGAGCCCGCACGTTATCGGGGTTGATGGCTGCCACGGGCTCGAATGAACTTGCCGGACTGCCGAACCGCTGCTGCTCGCCGAAGGCGGTTCGTTGCCTGGCGAGACTTCCCCTGTCGCTCCCGACCGAGCCACAATACTACCGATGGTCGGCTACACGTCCGCTTACCGCAGCAAGCCGAACACCATCCGTGCGTCTACCACGTGCACGCCGCCCTCGTTGATCGACTCCGCGGTCCCCAGCGGCGCGAATACGACCGGCACGATCTCCAGCCCACCGACGCCCGGGACGGCCGGAGCGTTCGGACGGAACCGGATCGCCGCCGCCGACAGCGGCCGCGCCGCCGCCTTCGCCTCGCCGATCAGCAGGCGCCGCCCATCCACCGAACGCGCCACCACATCGAATTCCGGCTCGTTGCGCCGCCAGTAGCGTTGCGCCGGCTCCCAGGGGCCGAGATCGGCCAGGGGCGACGCGGAACGGTGCAGGAACGGCACGGCCATGCGGCAGAGCTCCTCCCAGGCCTGCGCTTCAAGTCCCGCGCGATGCCGGCGCCAGTACTCCAGCCGCGTCTCGCGCGGCGCCTGTGCCAGGGCCGTGCGACCCGGAGCGACGACCCGGAACCACAGCCGCAGGAAGGGGTCGTCGATGCGGTACAGGCTCCGCTTGCCGGAGTGGGGATCGCTCCCGAACGGCGTCTCGCGCCGCACCAAGCCCATCTCGGTGAGCGCCGCCAGCGGTCGCGACAGGCTGGAGGCGGGCCAACCCAGTCGGCCCGCCACCTCGCTGACACGGTGCGCACCGGCGCCGATCACGTCCAGGAGGGGACGGAGCGCCGTGGCGGGCGGGATCTCCTCCAGAAGCAGCCGGTCCGGCTCCAGGTGCAGCGGGCCGGCCGGGTCGAGCACCAGGGTGTCGACGGCGCTCTCGACATCGAGGCCGAACGGCTCGGCGAGCTCCCAGTAGCGCGGCATCCCGCCCCATGCGGCGTACAGCGCCAGCAGGTCGCGCCCTCCGGCGTCGGGGAACAGGTCGGCGAGGTATCCCGCTCTCAGCGGGCGCACGGCGAAGGCCTCGCGCGCGCGGCCGTAGAGCGGCGCGCCGGCAGAGAGAAACGCGCCGTGCATCATGCGCTGGCTCGAACCGCTGACCACCAGCGTCGGACGCCCCGGCGTCGTGTCGACCCACGCCTGCAGAACACCGGCCAGCGTCGGGTCCGCGGCGGCCAGGTAGGGCAACTCGTCCAGGACGAACGGCCCGGGCCAGCCGCTGCCCCTCGCCTCGTTGGCGAGCCGCTGCAGGAGGGATCGCCAATCCGGGTACTCCACCTCGGCGAATCGCGGAAACCGATGCTCGACCGCCGCCGCCAGGTACCGCCGTTGCACCGCGGGCGCCGAGGTATCGGCCGCCACGTACAGGCCGTCATGACGCCGCGACCACTCGATGAGCAGGCGCGTCTTGCCGACCCGGCGCCGGCCCCAGATGACGGCGAAGGCGCCGGGTTCCGTCAGCGCGGCGTCGAGCCGTCGCATCTCGTCGGCGCGGTCGATGAAGCGCATGAGGTATTATGCTGCCACGCATTATAAAATTGTGCATAACAGCTAGAGGTCAGGACGCCGCGCAAGACAACGCTGGTTCCGGCGCCGGCATCTGCGGCGACCCGTGGGGATCCAGCAATGCTGGAACGCCTTGGTGGTGACGTGACGTACCGAGGTAGCATAGCCAGTCATGAACGTGAACCGGTTGGCGGAGGCCGCAGCCAGGAAGCGTCGTGCGGACGCGCTGCGCGAGTTTCTCGACGCTTGGGAAGCCGAGAACGGGGCGCTGACTCCCGAAGAGCTGGCCCGGGCAGAGGTCGAGCTCGGTTTTCGGAAAGGAGACCCGACGGCGTAGGCTTCGCCGATGCACGGCGCTGGTGCCGCGGGTGCGGTCACGCACCCTCTTGCTTACCGGTCGTCGGCTCTTTCCAGCACCTCGGCGGGAACTCCCGAGCGCACCGCGCGGCCGGCAGCCAGCACGATCGCCCGGTCGGCGACCCGCCGCACTTCGTCGGCCACGTGCGACACGTAGATCATCGGCGTGCCGAGCTCGTCGCGCACCCGCTCCAGGTAGGGCAGGATGCGGTCGCGCAGGCCGAGGTCGAGCGCGGCGAGGGGCTCGTCGAGCAGCAGCAGGTCGGGCTCGGTCATCAGGGCGCGGGCGAGCGCGACGCGCTGGCGCTCCCCGCCCGACAGGCCGCCCACCGCGCGCGACAGCAGCCGGTCGATCTCCAGCAGCTCGAGCACCGACGCGTGCGCGCCGTGCGGTCCGGGCGTCTCGCCGCCGGCGCCGCGCTCCCGGACGTCTCGCCCTCCGGGACCGGGGACCAGCGCCCCGCGCCGGGCGCCGTACAGCACGTTGCGCCGGACGTCGAGGTGCGGAAACAACGCCAGGTCCTGCGGCACGTACCCGATGCGCCGCTCGTACGGAGGCACGTCGACGCCGCGCCGGGAATCGAACAGCACGTGGCGGCCGATCCGAATCAGGCCCTCGTCCGGCCGGCGCAGGCCGGCGACGGCGTCCAGGGTGGTGGTCTTGCCGGATCCGGACGGTCCGAACAACGCCACGGTGCGCGCCGCGATGGTCTCGCGCAGGTCCAGGGAGAACGCGCCGGCGCGCAAGCGGATGTCGATGACGACCGACGCGCCGTCGCCGCTACTCACGACGCGGTCCCGAGACGGTTCGACAGGTACACGGCCGCGAAGCCGATGGTCACCGCCGCCGCAATCAGCGTCATCGCCGCCGCGTCGCGTCCGAGCTCGGCGTTGCGGTAGATGGCGACCGAGAGCGTGCGGGCGCCGGGGAGCGCCCCGGCGAGCATGATGGTGGCGCCGAACTCGCCGATGGCGCGGGAGAAGCCGAGCACCGTCCCCGCCAGCAGGCCG
Organism: Vicinamibacterales bacterium; assembly: GCA_965204175.1. Classification (GTDB taxonomy): domain Bacteria; phylum Acidobacteriota; class Vicinamibacteria; order Vicinamibacterales; family UBA8438; genus WTFV01. Next base: position 4,779,461 of record OZ241978.1, on the reverse strand, counting down.
CGCCGGGCGAGCGGCAGGCTCACCGTCCAGAAGACGCGCCACGGCCGGGCCCCCAGCGTGGCGGCAATCGCCTCGTAGCGGCGGTCGGCCTGCTCGAACCCGGCCCGCGTGGCCCGAACCAGCAGCGGCAGCCCCATGACCGCCATCGCCACCACCACCGCCTTCCAGGTGAATACGATGTCGATGCCGAGCGGCTCGAGCAGCGCCCCGAGCGGCCCGCGGCGCCCGAAGAGCTTCAGCAGGATGAGGCCGGTGGCGACCGGGGGCACGACGAGCGGCAGCGAGACCAGCGTTTCCAGGACGGTCCGCCCCGGGAACTCGCGCCGGGCGAGGAGCCAGGCGATGGCGACGCCGGGGGGCAGCATGACGAGGGTGGCGACAGCCGCCATCAGCACGGTGAACCCGGTGACCTGGACGAGCTCCGCGGTCACCGCGCACGCTCCCTGGGAGGCGGTGTGCCCGCATTCCTTCCGGAGACGGCGTACGCTCCTCGCGCGGTTCCCGTGCAGCCGTCGGTCGCACGACTCATCGCGCCCCCTCCGTGGCCGACCCGCTGGCCGCCGGCAGGCCGATGAAGCCCGCCCGGTCGAACTGCCCGCGCGCGTCGTCGCTCTGCAGGTAGGCGAGGAAACGCGCCGCGCCCGCCCGATTCGGCGCGTCTCGGACGACCGCGGCCGGGTAGACGATGGAGGGGCCGTCCTCGGCGGGCACGGCGAACGCAATCAGCGCGCCGGCCCCGGTCCGGACATCGGTGCGGTAGACGATTCCGGCGTCGACCGTGCCCGCCTCCACCGCACGCAGGGCCGCCCGCACGGAGGTGGTCGGGACGATGCGCTCGGCAACCGACTGCCACAGCCCCTGCGACTCGAGGTAGCGCCGGGCGTAGACGCCGGCCGGGACCGCCTCGGGATCGCCGAGCGCGATCCGCTCCATCGACGGGTGCAGAAGGAGGCGGGGTTCGGCCACCGTGCCCGCGCGGTCGGAGGGCACGACGATCACGAGCTGGTTCGAGAGCAGGTCCACCCGCCGCGCGCGGTCGATGCGGCCCGCCTCCGCCGCGCGCTCCATCTGCAGCACGTCGGCGCTGATGAAGACGTCGGCCGGCGCACCCTCGATGATCTGGGAGGCGAGTACCTGCGAGCCGGCGACGTTCAGCAGGATGCGGGTGCCGTGCGCTTCCTCGAACCGGTCCGCGACCGCGCCGATCGCCTCCGACAGGCTGGCCGCGGCGGACACCAGCAGCGTGGGCGGCGCGGCGCCGCCGGCATCGCCTTCGCCGGGTCCACAGGCCGTCGCGGTCGCCGCCAGGGCGAGCGCCGGCATCACGAGCGAGCAGCTTCTGTTCACGACGCGAAGAAACCTGTAGAAAGCTGATTTAATAGCATTCCAAGCGACTTGGCAAACGATTCCAGGCAGCTAAGGAGAGAGTCGCTGTCCGGTTCTCCGCCGCCTTCCACCGCACCGGCCCCGCGAACCCGTGGTGTCCGCTATGGCCAGTCCCTGTCCGGCCTGCGTCGTGACCATCCGCCGAGGCCGCGTCGACGGTCGCTCCGCGGCCCGCCGTTCGTTATGCTGTACAGGTGTGGGCCGGGAGTCTGCGTCGCCGAAACGGCGCCGGGCGCGGGTGACGCCGGCTTGGGAGTCCGTGCCGCCAGCGCGGCGCCGGCGCGGACGACGCCGGTCCGCGTCGAGGAGGAAAGATGCTGTTCGCCAATCCAGCCAGTCTGCGGATGCCCACCGCGGCGGAGGCGCTGCCGGGCCGCGACCGGGCGCTGCCGCTGCCGCCGGGGCATTTCGTGCACGGGCGTCCGATAGTCCCGCCGTTTCCGGAGGGTACGCGTAGTGCGGTTTTCGGCCTCGGCTGCTTCTGGGGCGCCGAGCGCGTCTTCTGGCGGCTCGAGGGCGTCTATTCGACGGCCGTGGGCTACGCCGGCGGGTTCACGAAGAATCCGACCTACGAAGAGGTCTGCAGCGGACGGACGGGGCACTCCGAGGTGGTGCTGGTGGTCTACGACCCGCGGGTCATCGACTTCGAAGGCCTTCTGCAGGTCTTCTGGGAGAGTCACGATCCGACCCAGGGGATGCGCCAGGGCAACGACGTGGGGACCCAGTACCGCTCGGCGATCTTCGTGGACGGCGATGAGCCGCTGCGCGCCGCCGAGGCGTCGCTGGACGCCTATCAGCCGGGCCTGAGCGCCGCCGGCTACGGCGCGATCACGACCGAAATCCGCAAGGCGCCGCCGTTCTACCACGCCGAGGAGTACCACCAGCAGTACCTGGCGAAGAACCCCGGCGGCTACTGCGGTCTCGGCGGGACGGGCGTCGCCTGTCCGCGGCCGGCCGAAGCCCGGCACGCTTGAGAGGACCGCTGCCGCCCGTGCCCTTTCTTCAGCCTCCGACGGGTCGGCCGTCGATCCGATAGACAGGGTACGTAGGCCGGACTGCGTCTCATGATCGACTGGACCGCGTACGAGGCGGTGCTCTTCGACCTCGACGGCGTGCTGACCGCCACGGCCAGGCTCCACGCCGCGTCGTGGAAGCGGATGTTCGACGACTACCTGCGCGCTCGGGCGTCCGCGCGCGGCGAGCCGTTCCGGCCGTTCGAGATGCCCGGCGATTACACGCGCTTCGTCGACGGCCGGCCGCGGTACGACGGGGTTCGGACCTTCCTCGCCTCGCGGGGCATCACGCTGGACGACGGCGATCCCGCGGACCCTCCCGGCATCGAGACCGCCTGCGGCCTCGGCAACCGGAAGAACGCGCTGTTCGCCGACCTGCTGGCCGGCGAGGGTGTCGAGGTCTACGACGGGTCCCTGGCGGTCGTGCGGCACCTGCTACGCAACGGGGTGCGCGTCGCCGTCGTCTCTTCGAGCCGGAGCTGCGAGGCCATTCTGCACGGGGCGAAGCTCGCCGACCTGTTCGAGCTGCGCGTCGACGGACAGGTCGCCGCGCAACGGGGATTGGCGGGCAAGCCCGCGCCCGACACCTTCGTCTACGCGGCGCGGGTGCTCGGCGTGGCGCCGTCGCGGGCGGTCGTCGTCGAAGATGCCATCGCCGGCGTCGAAGCCGGGCGTGCCGGGGGATTCGGGCTCGTCGTCGCGATCGATCGAACCGGCGCGTCGGAGGCGCTCGCACGGGCCGGCGCGGACCACGTGGTGACCGACCTGGGCGACACGCTGCGGAATGGGGACGACGCCGGTCCCGCGGAGGCTCGGTAATCGATGGATAGCAGCCACCGCCGGCATCCACCCGAGGAGATCTACGCGCGCGAGCCGTGGCGTCTGGTCGAGACACGCTTCGACGAGCGTTACCTCGCCGCCGCCGAGTCGCTGTTCGCCACCGCGAACGGCTACCTGGGGATGCGGGGAACGTGCGACGAAGGGCAGCCGGTGGTGCACAACGGCACCTACGTCAACGGCTTTCACGAGACGTGGCCGATCGTCTACGGCGAGGAGGCCTACGGCTTCGCCAAGCTGGGCCAGACCATCGTGGACGTGCCCGATGCGAAGGTCATCCGGCTGTACGTCGACGACGAGCCGTTCTTTCTGCCGACCGCGACCCTGGAGGGATTCGAGCGGGCGCTCGACATGCGGGCCGGCACGCTCGAGCGCGAGCTGGTCTGGGCGCACTCGTCGGGTCAGCGCGTGGCGATCCGCTCGCGGCGGCTGGTCTCGCTGGAGCACCGGCACCTGGCCGCGATCGAGTACGAGGTCACGCTGCTGGCGAGCGATGCGCCGGTCGTCATCGTGTCGGAAGTCGTCGACAGCGACGTGACGACGCATCCCAACGGCGACCCCCGCACGCGGCAGTTCGGGTGCGAGGTGCTCGATGCGGAGGTGACCCGCACCGCGGATGCGCGCGTGGTCCGCGGCTACGCGACCAGGTCGAGCGGGATGACGCTGTCCTGCGCCATCGATCACGAGGTGCGGACCGACTGCTCGTTCAACGTGAAGGCAGCGGCCGACGAGTCCGCCGGACGGGTGGTCTATTCCATCGACGGCACCGTCGGGACCCGGATCCGGCTCATCAAGTACATCACCTACCACTCGTCGCGCCGCCGCCAGACCGAGGAGCTCTGCCAGCGCGCCGAACGGGTCCTCGACCGGGCGGTGGAGAAGGGGTTCCAGGATCTGCTCGACAGCCAGAAGCGCTTTCTCGACGACTTCTGGCACTGCAGCGACGTGCAGGTGCGCGACAACCCGGAGTGGCAGCAGACGATCCGGTTCAACCTGTTCCAGATGTGCCAGGCGACGGCGCGGGCCGAGGGCGTGGGCGTGCCGGCCAAGGGCCTGACCGGGCCCGGCTACGAGGGGCACTACTTCTGGGACACCGAGATCTACGTGCTGCCGTTCCTCACCTACACGAAGCCGCGCATCGCGCAGAACCTGCTCCGCCAGCGGCACGCCTTCCTGGACGAGGCGCGCCGGCGGGCGCGGGAGGTCAACCAGCGCGGCGCGCTCTTCCCGTGGCGCACCATCAACGGCAACGAGGCGTCCGCGTACTACGCGGCTGGGACCGCGCAGTACCACATCAACGCGGACATCGTGTACGCGCTTCGCAAGTACGTGGACGCCACCGGCGACCGGGACTTCCTCACGGAGGTCGGCGCGGAGATCCTCGTCGAGACGGCGCGCCTGTGGGTCGACCTCGGCTTCTTCGGCCGCCACGACGGCAAGTTCCGGATCAACGGGGTGACCGGGCCGGACGAGTACAACACGGTCGTCAACAACAACCTGTACACGAACCTGATGGCGCGCGAGAACCTCTGGTACGCGGTGGAGACCATCCGCGCGCTGGCGGACAACGATCCGCAACGATTCGCGTCGCTGGCGCGCGACACCGGGGTCGGCCCGGACGAAATCGACGAGTGGCGGCAGGCGGCCGACCGGATGTACCTGCCGTACGACGAGCGCGACGGCGTGCACCTGCAGGACGATTCCTTCAAGGACAAGCAGGACTGGGACTTCGCCGGCACGCCGGCGGAGAAATATCCGCTGCTGCTGCACTACCACCCGCTCGTGATCTACCGCTATCGCGTCGTCAAGCAGGCGGACGTCGTGCTGGCGATGTTCCTCCTCGGGCACGAGTTCTCCCACGACCAGAAGCGGCGCAACTTCGTCTACTACGATCGGTTGACGACGCGCGACTCGTCCCTGTCGTGCTCCATCGAGAGCATCGTCGCGGCCGAGGTGGGGGAGATGGACAAGGCGTTCAGCTATTCCATCGACGCGGGGCTGATGGATCTGGCGGACGTGGCCGGCAACGTGCAGGACGGCTGCCACGTCGCGTCGATGGGCGGGTTCTGGATGACCCTCATCTACGGCTTCGCGGGAATGCGCGACGCCGGCGGCCGCATCAGCTTCGCCCCCAAGGTGCCCGAGCGGCTCGGCGGCCTGCGGTTCCCGCTGCAGATCCGGGGGCAGCGCCTGGAGGTGGACCTGACCCCGACCGCAGCCACTTACACCCTGAGGGGGCAGGCGCCGCTGACCATCGTCCACGAGGACGGGCTGGTCGAGCTGGCGCCCGACGTGCCGGTCACCCGCGAGGTGCAACGGCGACCGCAGGCCGAGGGCGGGGCGCCGGCCGCGGCGACTGCTTCCGGCGCGGAGGCCGTCACGTCGGCCGGCAGGTCGACCCGGGAGTCTGTGTCGTAGGACGGCGAAGACTCCTGGTCAGGCGCGGTTGGGCCGCAATCGGAGCCGCAGGCGACGATTGTCGGGCTGTCGGCACGAACCCGCCGCGTGACTTCCCCCGAACGGCCGGAAGCGCCGAAAACGCTACCGGATGGTCTGCAGTTGGTTGTCGACCCGCAGCACGCCCTGCGTCTGCCCGACGATGCGCTGCATCTCGATGTACTCGATGCGGCTCTGCACGTAGCCGATCAGTGTGACCACGCTGTTGTTCACGATGATGTGGAACGGCGGGTTGGCCATCGATGCGAACCGCTCGAAGTGCTCGCTTCGGGCAAGCTGGCGGCCGATGGCGTTCCGGAGCCGCTGGTCCGAGCTGCTGGGAGAGAGCGGCGTCAGGTTCACCTGGACGTCCTGAACGCCGCGCACCTTGGCGATGCGCTCGAACAGCTCGCCCGCCTTGTCGCGCTCGGGCGTCACCTGCCCGAAGATGCGCACGACCCCGTCGTCGATGCGCCCGTCGATGTAGTCCCAGACGCGGTAGTGGGGATAGCGCTGGATGGCGCGGCTCACGTCCTCGACCAGCTCTTCCAGGTCCTCCTGGACCGGCACCTCGATCTCGCTGACCACGGTGCCGACGCCGCGCACCTCGAACGTCCGGCGCAGCGCCTCGTTCTTGTCCCAGAAGTGGCGCACGCGCCCGGCCAGCGTGACCTCGTCGCCGGCCACCGACACGTCGAGCCGGCGCAGCGCGCGGTCGCCGCGCAGCTCCCGCTCGACCGCCTGCTTGATCTGCTCCGGCGACTGGGCGGCCGCGGCGTCCGTACCGGTGGTCGTTCCGACGAGTACCGACAAGGCGGCGACGAAGCCGCACGCGGCCCTCGTGCATGACGAGCCGGTGCGGTTTGCGGACCGTATCTGAATCGGGTGCATGGTCTGGTCTCCTCGGCAGGCGAGCCGCTACTTCACTTGTACCACATCGGCGGGCTCAGGGCGCGCCACCGCGCTTCGCGGGCCCCACGGAGTCGGCGACCCGGGCCCGCGCGACGTAGGTGGGGTGCGCGAGCTGGTCCTGGAAGTACGCGGTCTGCGAGGCCCAGGCCACGAGCGTCGCGAAGTGATGCGCGGCGGCATAGGCCTGGCCGACAAGGAACGGCCCGATCGGACCCAGGCCCATCGCGGTCGTGGCCAGGAGCGAGCATCCCGCCAGAAGCAGCGCGAGCAGGACCGCGTTCAGCAGCCAGAGGGCAGCGATGGCGGCAGGGCGGCGGGCCATGAAGCGGAGCGCTGCCAGGAGCGCGCCGAGTGCGCTCCGGCGGTCCTCGACGACGGCGCGCACCCGGGCGTAGTCGACAACGAGGCCGATAGCGGCGCGACCGGCGGCGAACAGCCCGTTGACCGCTAGCCAGGCCGCATCGCCGTAGGCCCCGCTGCCCGGGCCCGTGGCGGATGCGCCGGGAGGGGCGCCGGAGAGCCAGGGTCGGAGCACGCCGAACAGGAGCCAGTACAGTGCCCCGGCCAGCAGGGCGAGCCGTGTCAGCGGCCAGAAATGATGCCGGCACGCCGCGAGAAACGCGAGGCTCCCCGTCCACCGCTGCCGGGCCAGCCGATCGAGGGTGCCGCCGGCCAGGAACGTCCAGAAGACCATGCCGGCGAGCGCCAGCGCGGCGGCGCCGGCCGGCGGCACGCCCCTGGCCAGGTTGCTGACGGCGGCGACGACCGCGAAACCGGACGGGTCGGGCCCGAATGCATGCGTGATGCCGACGGGTGCGCCGTCGCCGGTCGTTCTGACGGATTCGACGCCGGTGGTGCCGATCTCGGGAGCCAGAGACCCCATCGCCAGTGCGGCGGCGAGAGCCAGGCCGTACAGAAGAAGGAACAGCAGCGGAGCGGCCGCGACCCGGCGGATGCCGTCGAGGAAGGCGCCGAGAGCCATGCGGGGATCGTAGAACGCAAGCGCGCTCTCCGATGAGGGCCGGCAGCGCCCACCGTGGGAATCGCGCGGTTTCAAGGCAGGGTCGCCTGGGCGGGTCGAAACGCTGGCGGCGAAATTACAGGTCCAGGTGAGACCGACCGGATTGGGAAGGCCGGCGCCGGAACCGGACGCGCCCGATCAGGCGTCCGGCTCCGGCCCGTGCCCGTGTCGAGTGTGCGGGCCCGCCTCAGTCGGCGAGGCCGAACGTGAAGACGACGTTGCCCGCCGCGATCGAGACGTACTGCTCGCCGTCGACCGCGTAGCTGATCGGCGCGGAGTGGACGCGGGCGCCCACCGTCATGTACCAGAGCTCCTCGCCGCTGACCGCGTCGATGGCGAAGAAGTAGCCGTCCACGGTGCCGCCGAAGACGAGGTCGCCGGCGGTGGACATCAGGCCCGAGGTGGACCGCGGCGCGATGGGGTACTCCCACTGGATATCGCCCGTCGCCGGATCGATGGCGCGGATCGCGCTGTGGTAGTTCTCGATCGGCCCGGCGCTTTCGCCGCCGCCCCCGGTGTACTGCTCGCCCTCGACGTACTCCTCCTCGCGGATGAAGTAGATCTGCTCGCCGTCGAACGCGTTGACGTAGTACAGGCCGGTGCGCGGGCTGAAGGTCGGCGACCACCAGTTGGTGCCGCCGCCGATGGTCGGCGAGACGAGCTTGCCTTCGACGGACGGCTCCATGTTCGGCACGCGGATCGGGCGGCCGTTCTCGTCGAGCCCTTCCGCCCAGGTCTGCCGCGCGTACGGCTTGCCGACCAGGAACTCGCCGGTCTCGCGGTCGAGCGTGTAGTAGAAGGCGTTGCGGTTGGCCCACATCATCACCCTCCGCGTCTCGCCCTCGTACATGATGTCGCCGAGAATGGGCACCTGGATGGCGTCCCAGTCGTGGATGTCGTGCGGCGTGAACTGGAAGTACCACTCCAGGTTGCCGTTCTCGCCGTTCAGGGCCAGCACCGAGTCGGAGTAGAGGTTGTCGCCCAGGCGCACCTCGCCGTTCCAGTCGGGGCCGGGATTGCCGGTGCCCCAGTAGACGAGGTCGAGGTCGGGATCGTAGGCGCCGGTAATCCAGGTCGGCGATCCGCCGGTCCGCCACGACTCGCCGAGCCAGGTCTGGTTGCCCGGCTCGTCCGGACCCGGGATGGTGTAGGTCCGCCAGTTGCGCGCGCCGCTCGCCGGATCGTAGGAGTCGAGGAAGCCGCGGATGCCGTACTCCCCGCCGGCGATGCCCGTGATCACCTGGTCCTTGACCACCAGCGGCGCCGCCGTCTTGCTGTAGCCGCTCGCGTGCGGTGCGGTCTCGGTGTTCCAGACGAGGTTGCCGGTGCGCGCGTCGATGGCGACGATGTGCGCGTCGAGCGTGCTCATGAAGAGCGTCTCGTCGAGGATGGCGACGCCCCGGTTGTTGCGCCCGCAGCAGATACGCAGGTCGTCCGGCAGCTCGTGGTTGTAGCGCCAGTACTGGCGGCCGGTCGCCGCGTCGAGGGCCACCACGTTGCTCGGCGCCTCGGTGACGAACATCACGCCGTCGACGACGAGCGGCGTGGTCTCGGCCCGGTCGATCTCGGGAATCTGGTACGCCCACTTCAGCTCGAGGTTGCCGACGTTGCGGTTGTGGATCTCATCCAGCCCGCTGTACCGCTTGCTGTCCAGCGTGCCGGAGTACATCAGCCAGTTCTCGGGCTCGTCCGCCGCGTTCAGCAACCGCTCCCAGGTGACCGGGCGCAGCGAGGGTCCTGCGTCGTCCTGGGCCGCGGCCGCGCCCGGCAACGCGAGCGCAATCGACACGAGCAACGTCGTCACAAGTCGTTTCATCGTCAGCTCTCCCTGCGCAGCGAGAAGAGGTAGGCGACCAGGTCGTCGGCCTCGCCCGCGGTCAGACCCTCCACGGCCGGCATGGTCGAGGTCTTGATCTGCTCGATCGACCGGACGTCGCTCTTCATGAAGCTCCAGAGGTTCTCGTCGTTGTCCATGATGCGGACGGTGAACGTGTCCTCGTTCATCCGCAGCCCTTCGATCGTCGATCCGTCCGCGCGGACGATGCGCATCGTCCACCAGCGGGGCGTCACCTCGGCGTCCGGGTCGTTGAGGGAGGTCGCGATCTCGTCGGGGTCGAGCCGGCTGCCGACCGTCGACAGGTCGGGTCCGGTCCGTCCGCCCCGGCCGCGGACCATGTGGCAGGTCGAGCAGCCCGCGGCGGCGTACGCCTGCTCGCCCCGCGCGGGGTCGCCCGGCAGGTCGTAGTCGGCCGGATCGAGGTTCAGCGAGTTGATGTAGGAGACGATCTGCCACACGGTCTGATCGGACGCCCGGGCGCTGATGCCGATCATCGCCGTGTTCGGGATCCCTTCGCGGATCACCTCGAACATGCCGGCGTCGGTGCTTGCCTGCGAGAACTGGCCGGTCGTCAGATCCGGCGTGCCGGTCTCGTCGTTGCCGCGGGCGTCGCGGCCGTGGCAGCGGCCGCACTGGGCGCGGAACACGCGCTCGCCCATCCGCACGTCCACCGGCGTGTCGTACACGTTCTCCTGGGCCTCGGCCGGCGCGGCGGGGCCGGCGACGACGACCAGGGCGGCGACGAGCGCGGCCTGGATCAGCCCGACGAAGAGTGCGTTGCGCATCGTGCTACCTCCGAGGAACAAAGTGCAGGGAATGATAATTCAGAATCCCGCCTGCGCCGACAGCAGGAAGCCGCGCAGCATCCGGACCGCGAACAGCAGCACGAGCGGCGAGAAGTCGAGTCCGCCCATGTCGGGGAGCACCGAGCGGATCGGTCCGAGCAGCGGCTCGGTCATCGAGTACAGGAAGTTCCCGATCGGGTTGTCGGGCGGAATCTGGACCCAGGAGGCGATTACCGCGCCGAAGACGATCATCGAGTAGACGTCGAGAAGGCCGATGAGCATGGCGATTCAGGGTTGCGCGGGGATTCCGAGCTTGCTGAATCCCCGTCCATCACGGATCATACAAGGCTTACGCCATGAAGACGCTGCTGGTTCTGCGGCACGCGAAATCGAGCTGGAAGCACCCGGAGACATCCGACCATGACCGGCCCCTGAACAAGCGCGGCAAGCGGGACGCGCCGCGGATGGGGAAGCTGGTCGCCGCGGAGCGACTGCGTCCGGACGTCATCGTCAGCTCCACCGCCAAGCGCGCACGCAGGACCGCCGACGAAGTCGCGCAGCACGCCGGGTACGAGGGGGCCGTGCAGCTCGACCGCCACCTGTACCTGGCGAGTCCGGACGAGATCGTCGACGTCCTGCGCGCCGTCGCCGGGGGCGCGCGGCGCGTCATGGTCGTGGGCCACAACCCCGGCCTGGAGGATCTCGTGGCGCGACTCGCGGGACGCTCCGAGACCCTTCCGACCGCCGCCCTGGCCGAGATTCGGTTGTCCATCCGCTCGTGGAAGGAGCTGAAGACTTCGAGCCGGGGCACCCTGGCGGGGCTCTGGCGGCCGCGCGACCTGCCGGACGAAGAAACCTGATGCCGGGCGCCTGCGAGGCGCCAGGGCGCACTAAGGCCGAGCGGTTTCTTCCGAGGCCTCGTCGGCTTCGGCCGCGGCCACGTCGCGCGCTTCCTGCCGCTCGACGGCCAGCTCTTCGTAGAGCGCGGCGAAGCTCCGTGCGGCGAACGCGCCGCCGGGATTGAGCGGCCAGTCGAGATCGGCGGTCTGCAGCAGGGGCAGCGCGCCTTCCGGCGGCACGTTCCGGTACAGGAGCTGCGTCGCGCGCATCCGCAGCGTGACGAAGCGATCGCGGAAGACCTGCACGTCGCGCTTCGTCAGGGGCGGCCCGGCACCCGGAACGGCGGTCTCGAAGTCGAGCGCGAGAATGCCGTCCAGCGAGTCGACCCAGCCGCGGCTGCCGCCCCCCGCCGCGTAGTCGACGAAGGGCATGCCCCGGACGACCAGATCGCCGGCGTACAGCACACCCAGATCGGGAAAGAGAACGACGGCGTCGCTGCCGGTGTGCGCGGGGGCGAAGTGATGCAGGACGACCTCGGTCTCCCCCAGGAACAGGGTCAGCCCGCGGGTGAACGACAGGTCCGGGGGGGCGGCGGGCCTGCGGACGCCGGCGCCGGAGGCGAGGGACCCCGACGGCTCGGGAGCGACGACTTGCGCGTTCTGCCAGGAGACGGGCAGGGCCGCCGGTTCCTCGTCGTGCCGGTGCGTCCGGAGCACGTAGCGGACCGGCTGCCCGGTGACGTCCGCGAGCCGGGCGGCGATGGTGTCGGCGGCGGCCGTCAGCTCGCCCGCGACGACGACGCCTTCCGCGGTGACCCGCGCCACCATGTTGCCGCCGTACCCGGTGGCCAGATAGAGGCCTTCGGCCAGCTCTTCGATGCCCGGCTCGGGCGGTCCGACCAGCCACGGCGGCTCGGGCGGACCGACGAACAGCGCCGGGTCGAGCACGCCGGCGGCGCCGCTGCCGGCCGCCTGCGTCGACTCGGTATCGGCGCCCGCCCCCGCGCCGACAGGTGGCACGGCGACCGTACCGGCCGGCGGCGGCTGCTGCCCGGCGCCGTTCGTGGCGGCCGGCACGGCCGGGCCTCCGAACAGCCACACGCCGGCGGCGACGCAGGCGAGGCCGATCAGGGATCGGCCGCGGAGTCCCCGGCCCGGGCAGGCGCCGCGGTCAGCTCGCGGTCTTGACATCCTCGTACAGCAGCTCGCCCTGCTCGTCGTAGAACCGGAAGGCGGCGGTCGGCTGGTCGCCCGGCGTGATGACGACGTTCAGGAAGCCGCCGGTCGGCTCGTCGTAGGTGTAGTACTGCATCACCAGCGCGTCCGGGTCGTTCGAGTCGGGGTCGCCCGGGGGGCGGCCGACGCGCGAGTTGGCATCGACGAGGGCGCCGGTCGAGAACTCCTCGAAGCCCGTCGGGTCGAGCGAGTGATACTGCCAGTGGCGGTCGCCGGTCACGATGTAGAAGTTCTTCTCGAGGAAGCCGTTCTCGATGAGCCAGGCGAACAGCTCGTCCCGCTCGTGGCGGAAGCCGCCCGGGTTGGAGTGGTTGTCGCGCTTGACCGGGTCGTGGTTCTCGGCCGCGCGGCCGGCCTGGTCGGCGTCGTCGGGGCCGACCATGGGCGTCGGCGAGATCAGGATCTTGAACGTCGCGTCGCTCTCGGCCAGCGTCCGCTTGAACCAGGCGAGCTGCGCTTCGCCCCACAACGTCTTGCCGGGACCCGGCTCCATCATGTTCGGGCTGCGGTACTCGCGTCCTTCCGTGAGCCAGATCTGCAGGTCCCGACTCACGCGGTGCGTGCGGTAGGGCAGCGGATCGGGAGCGTTCGGATCGGCCACCGGCACCTGCTCCAGGAAGATGCGCCGGCCCAGATCGGGCAGCGGGGCCGCGTCGGACGTGTTGTCGCTGTCGTTGTAGCGGTAGTCGTGGTCGTCCTTCTCCCAGTAGGTCGGCGTGTCGGTGAAGAAGTCGATGAAGCGCTGCTTCGAGAGCTGCTGGTGCCACTTCCGGCGCATGGTGGGCGCCGTGTCGGCCCGCCCCTCGTACGGTGCGTCGTAGTAGACGTTGTCGCCGGTCGCCACGAAGAAGTCCGGCTCGAGGGCGAGCATCGACGCCAGCCCCGGGAAGCCGAGCTCCCTGTCCGGCCCGGTGTAGGCGCGGGTCGGGTGGTCGTAGAACCGGTAGTAGTTCATGCCGGTGACGACGGTGAAGCTGGTCCGCGCCGCCGCGTCCGCCCCCGGGTGGGTGGCGAACGACCGGGTCGCGCCGCTCTCGGTGTGCTCCGGGTCGGGGCCGTAGACGACGCGATAGAGATACTCCGTGCCCGGCGAGAGCCCGTCGATCTTCGCCTTGACGATGTGATCGGTGTCGGCCGTGGCCGTGAGCCAGTCGGTCGTGATCGGATCGGCGAACTCGGGTCCGGTGGCCACCTCGAACCGCGCGACCCCGTCCACGCCGGGCAGGTCGCCGTCGACCCAGCCGGCCTTCGACGTCAGGCGCGTCTGCAGGATGACCGACGTGGCGGTCACCTCGCCGGCGATCTCGCCCTGGCCGTTGGTCATCGTGATCTCGACCGGCTCGGCCCCGCCGCAGGCGGCGACAGCCATCGCGGCGGCGAGTGCACAACCGAAAAGGCGCAAGTGCGTCATGTCAATCTCCCGGCGCAGCAGGTACCACCTTCCGGTCCACGCGCCGACCGGGCCGGAAAGGCCAAAGGCTGCCCGCAAGGCATCATACCGGAGTCTGCGATCGCCCCCGGGCAAGCCGATCAGCGCACGAGCTGCCCGTCGCGCACCCAGACCTCGTCGCCTACCGTCACCGTCGTGTCGATGAAGAAGTTCCAGCGGACGTAGCCGCCGGTAACCGTCCCGCCCAGCTCGGAGTTGTCGCCCAGCGACAGGCGCACGATGCCCGAGCCATAGCCGTAATACGGGATCCACGGGTTGCGCTCCGGCACCGCGAGCAGCGGGTTGAAGCCGAGCGCGAACTCGCGGAACGCGCGCGCCTCCTCGGGGACGCCGGCCAGCTCGGCTTCCGCCGCGTCCAGGCCCGACTGTGCCGTCATGCCGGCGACGCGGCCGTTCTCGATGTGCACGTGCAGGCCGGTGACCGGCCGGCCGTCCCATTGCGACGGCGGGAAGGCGATGACGCCGTTGACGCTCTCCTCGATGGGCGCCACGCGCACGGCGCCGGACGGCAGCTCGATCTCGCGATCGATCAGGATGACGCCCTGGTCGGTGCGCGCCTTCGACGCGTTGCCGTCGCCGAAGTTCACCGGCCGGTCGCCGATGCGGAAGCGGATGTCCGTGCCGACGGGGGAGGTGACCCGCACCTCGGCGCCGCGCATCGCGTCGACGAAGCGTTCCTGCACCGAGGTCAGTCCCGCGTAGTCGGTCTCGAGCAGCGCCCGCTGGTAGGTGGCGTCGATGACGGCCTGGCCCGGCAGCGGCTGTCCGGGCAGCGGAAACGCGCTGCCGTTCTGCGTCCAGTGGAAGTGGATGGTGCGGCCGATGCCCTCGTGCAGCAGGTCCTGCAGCGCCGCGTAGACGGCGTGGTCGGGCCGCGCGCCGGGCAGCATGATCCCGCCGTCGAAATCGCGCAGCATCTCGCGGTACGCGGCGCGCGCCGCAGCGTTGTTCCGCGCCAGCAGGTCGCCGTCCCAGCCGGTCGGATACGGCTCCGCGATGACGTCGATCACGCCGAGGTCGATGGCCCCGGCCCGCATCAGGGCGTAGCGCAGGGGCGGGATCAGCTCGTCGAACTGCCCGGGGCGCGCGACCAGCACGATCTTCTCGCCCGGTTCGGGCGCGAGCTGCGTCACGAGCTGCTCGGCCATCGCCTCCCACTCCATGGTCAGGCGCGGCTGGGCGGGCAGGGGAGCGGCGCTCAGCAAGGCGGCGACGAGGGTAGCGGCGATTCTCGCTGTGATCTGCATCTTGAGGCTCCGGAGCCGGATCGGTGACTCTCCCACGACGCGGCCATCGGCAGCCGAGCGTCAGGGTGCAATGTTACAGACACCGGCCCGCCGGCGACGTCGGCGGTCGGGCTACGCGAGCTCGACGCGGGCGTGATGTCCGGCGCCGGACGCCAGTGCCGTGTCGAGCGTCAGCAGCGGCGCACCCAGCCTCTCGGCAAGCGCCAGGTACGCGGCGTCGTAGGCCGTCAGGTTGTGCCGAAGCTGCCAGATCCGTTCCAGCAGCGGCTGATGTCCGTGTCGCTCGATCGAGATTCCCATCAGGTCGGCCAGAGCCTCGCCACCACGACGGTTGTCGATTTCTCCGCGCAGAAGGCACCGTCTGAGGGCATTGGCGACTTCGAGATCGAGGAGCTGCGGCGCGTGCAGCTTCTCGCGTCTCTGCACGAGTCGCCTCCACGAAGCTTCGCCCACATCGGAACGCAGCAGCATTTCCACGATGACGGAAGCATCGACGACGATCACCGGCTGTCTCGGTCCTGACGGATCAGCTCGGCCGCGGAAACGCCGAGTTGGACGCGGGACCGCGATTCGAGGCGCTCGAACCCGTACCACTGCCGGAGCATCGCCACGACGTAGTCGGATACCGATAACCGCTCGCGGGCGGCGCGGGTCTCGAGCTCCCGGTAGAGCGCGACCGGCACCTGTCGCAGCTCGATGCTCGTTGCTGCGGTCGGCATGTCCGATTCGCCCCAGGGCTGGGAGTCGGCACCCTCGCGCACGCGGCTCGATCTGCTCCCCGCGTCGCCCGCGGGTTCCTGCAGGTACGCCTTCAGCGCCAGGCGCACGACGTCCGACGGTCGCCGCGCGTCGCGCTTCGCTCGTTCCGCCACGGCGGCGTTCAACTCATGCGGCAGTCTGACGCTCAATTGGTCGCGCAACCGGCTCCCTCCCCCTGATCTATTGTAATGCAATGTCATGCGGCGGGGCGTGAGTCCTCGTCGGTCGCCCGGCTGTCATCGTCGGCGAGCTGCACCCCGCGATGCGTGGTAGCCTGCCGGCATGACGGAAGGCGACGGAGGCGACATGAGGGTGCCCGCGGCGATGGCGGTGCTCGGCGGAGAGAAGGTGCGCCGGAGGCTCCCGGAGCTGGCGACCGAGGCGCTGATGGTGGTCTTCGCCGTCCTCGTGGCGCTCGGGGTCGAGGAATGGCGGGAGGAGCGGCAGCTTCGCGCGTTCGCGGATCGCGCCCGCGCCGCGGTCGACCAGGAGATCGAGCTGAACCTCGACGCGTTTCGCAGCACGGAGTCCAGGTTGACCGAGGGAAGCGAGACGGTGGCCACGTTGTTGCAATCACTGCTGGAAGCGCGCGAGAGCGGCGAGTCCGGAAGCGTCGAGGGCAGTTTCAGCTTTGCCGAGCCCGAGATTTCCATGGCGGCGTGGCGCGTGGCGCAGGCGAGTCAGGCGGCGCCCTACTTCGACTACGACTGGGTGATCGGTCGTGCCCGGCACTACGAACGGGTCGAACGGTACGCCGACTTGTGGGACCAGTTCATGGAGGGGTTGGCTGTGGTGGACGCGGCCAGCACCGTCAATGACCTCGATGCAATAGTGGCCGCGTTGTCGCGCACGCAGGGTCAACTTCGCATCATCCGCCAGCACCACGAGCAATTGCAGGAACAGATGGAGGCCTACCTCGGCGAGACCGAGGCGGAACAGGAGTCCGCGCCGTAGATCGCGTGGACTCTTGGGGGGTTGGTTGGGCGGAGCGCACGCTCGTCTACTCAGAAGCGGAACGTGTACTGGAGCTTCGTGGCCAGCCTCGAATCCTGTCTCCTGAAGTGGCGGTAGCCGCGCTCGATGTCCTGCACCCAGCCCTGACCGAAGACGAAGAAGACTTCGTTTCCCGGCTCGATGGTCCAGTGCACGCGGCTCTGGAGGCCGAGGTTCCCGGATCGGTTGTCGAACTGAATCAGGTTGGAGAACGTCAGGAAGGGCGAGACCGCATAGCTCACCTGCGAGCTGTAGATGCGCGCGACGAAGTCGCCTTCCGGCAGGCTGGCGAACGTCTGGTTGGTATTGAAGCCGATCAGGAAGTTGGGTGGGAGCTTGTAGCTGAGGCCCGTCTGGATCTCCTGCGCGGCGCCCGACCAGTAGTTGCCGAACCGCAAGCCGATGCTGCCCTGAACCCGCCGCTTCTGCGCCGAGGTGAAGAAGATGCGCATGGGCATGAAGCGGTACTCGCCCACCGGAAGCACGACGCCGGGCGAGATCTCGAACGGCTCGAACAGGCGCTCGTAGGTCGGGTTCAGGTCGAACAGGCTGTGCAGGGAGTCCCCGGAGTTGAAGTGCCAGTCGACCAGGGTGGCGTAGATGTCCCAGCTCTCGACCAGTCCGTTGTCGAGCCGGGTGAAGCGCGTGTAGAAGACGTCGTGAAACATCTGCTGAATGCCGGTCGACGGTCTCGGGCGCGGATTGAAGCTGCCGGCGACCCGCAGCATCCGCACGTTGCTGCGCTGCACGAAGCCGATCGCCGGATCGAAGTTCTTCTGAATCTCCCGCCAGAGAACCTGCGCCTCGAACCGGTCGTTGGGATAGTGCGCCCCGAAGCCGTAGGACGAGTTCCTGTCGGCGACGCCCTCGTTGTTGCTCGTGAGGCCGTAGGCGTTGAACAGCATGTTCTGATTGCGGCCCAGGAAATCCGAAGTGCCCAGGCGCACGTCCACGCCCACCGTGCTGCTCGAGAGCGGGGAAGCGGGATTGCCGCTCGTGAGGATGGCGCCCACGTACGACTGCTCCAGGAAGTTCTGCTTGACGCGCCCCACCAGCAGGTTGTTGGCGTCCACGTTCGGCACGTCGCGGGTGCGCACGTCGAGCATGCCGATCTCGGTGCGGCCGACTCTGCCGGTCAGCTTGGCCCCGTAGTCGATCGGCACCTCCTGCCCGCCGAGCAGGCCGATCTTCCGGCTGAAGAACGGAAATATCTCGGCTCCGGTGCCGGGAATGCCGCCCGGCGGATCGATGCCGGTCGTGGCGAAGTTGAAGACGCCGGCGTCCTGCAGGAAGAACGTCCGCTTCTCGGGAAAGAAGATGGAGAAGCGCGTGAGATTGATCTGCCGCGCATCCACTTCCGTCTCGCCGAAGTCCGTGTTCGCGGTCACGGACAGCTTGAGGCTCGGGGTGATGTTGTAGAACACGTCCAGTCCCGGCTTGCCGGCGACCGTATCGCCGCCGGTGCCCGGACGCGGCCAGAGCCGCGCGAGGAACGGGCGAACGTCGAGGCCGACCCCCTGCGCCAAGCCCTCGAGATTCGTGATTTCGCCCGCTTCGGAGATCTGGAAGAACTGGGTCTGGAAGCGCGCCCCCGTCCAGCGGTTCTCCTCGAGCTTGCGTTGAATGGTGCGGGCGATGTTGAAGCCCCAGACGGTCTCGCCCGCGGGGAAGCTCAGGGTCTTGAACGGGATGGCGAATTCCGCGCTCCATCCTGCGTCCGTTCGCGCGGTCCGCACGATCCAGATGCCGTCCCAGTCGTCGTTCGTCTCGCCGTTCGCGAACACCAGGCCGTCGACCATGGCGCCGGCCGGATTGGTCGCGAAGTGGAACGCGTTGCTCTGGTCGCGGAACGTGTCGAGCACGATGGCCAGCCGGTCGTCGGCGTTCAGGCGCGCGTCCCGCGCCATCTGCGACGCCAGCACCTGGCCGGGCTCCGAGTCGTAACACATGACGCCGATGTACAGGTTCTCCTCGTCGTGGAGCAGCGTGACCTCGGTCCGCTCGGTGGGCGCCGCGCCGGCCACCGGGATTCTCTGGACCAGAGCGCCGATCGTCGGCGCCTGCCGCCACGGCGCCTCGTCCAGCGACCCGTCGATTACGATCTCCGAGGCGACGGCCGTTACGACGGCGGATCGGACCGGGTCCGTCGGGCCGGCCGGTTGGGAGGCGACGCTCAGGGCCGGCCCGAAGACGCAGTGCCAGGCACAGATCACCGCCAGCGAAGCGATCCGGAGCGACAGGCGCCGCGGAACCGAGAGGGTGTCCCGGAGTTTCTTCATGGCATGTAATCTGAACGGCGGACAAGGATGCGGCGGAGCACCCGGGACTACCGCCCCGGTGCGGCCTCCATCAGCCGTTCCCAAAAGGCGTCGTTGAACGAGGAGCCGTCGCGTGAGCCGTTGTCGCCGATCGCGAACACCACTCGGATCATCGACATGCATTACCTCCGATGCAATCCTCTCACGCTACCACTCGACGCAAGTGGATTGCCGGGAGCCCGGTGCTCGCGGCGACGCGATGGAAGGTGCCGTGACGCCGGACAGCCTGTCCCCGGCCCGCTGACCGGCCGAAACAACGCGCAGGACGAGACGCGTCCGATTCCCGATGCGGCACCACGAGCGCCCGGCGGAGCCGGGTTGGCGCTTCCGCCTGCACGAGATCGTCTTCGAGCCGACACCCGCGGCGGCAGGCTGTTCGACGCCGAGGGGCACGACGTCGACGCGGCGTTCTGCAAGTACTGCGGGGAGAGCCTGGCCCCCGGCAGAGAACCGCCGCGTGCCGTGGGGACCGGCGACTCATCCGCGGCGCCCAGGTAACGTCGGCGCCTACCGCCGCGGCCAGCTCAGGGTCCGCGGACGCGCAGGTCGGGGTCGAGCTCCACCACCGCGGCGCCGAGTCCGCTGCCGGCCCGCCAGACGTAACGGACGTCGGAGATCGACACGCGGTAGCCGTCCTTCGTCAGTTCCACGCGGAAGGCCGGAAAGCGCGTCCAGGTGGCCAGCCCCCAGACGTGCGGCGCGGTCAGCGCGGCCCGCGTGACCGCGTTGTCGCCGCCGCGCTCGATGGACGGCAGGCTGATGCGGATCGGCTCGCCCGACAGCCAGTCGACCTCCAGGAAGTGGTAGTGCTCGGCGTCGGCGACGACGATCTGGCGCAGCAGCGGGTTGCCGGGCGCCGGGCTGGCCATGATCTCCACGGGCACATCGTTGCGTTCGGCCAGCCACGCTGCCACCTGGCGCTCGGCCAGGAGCGACGCGGCGACCATGACCACGATATAGAGCGCGACGGCCGACAGGCAGAGGGTGGCGAGCCGCGGGATGCGTCCCGTCCAGCGGCCGGCGAGGCGCAGCCAGACGATGGCCGCCACGCCGGCGCACCAGAGCAGGCGGGTCGCCGCCGGGGCGCCCTCGAAGCCGGTGATGAGCGACGTGGCGGCGACCCCGAGCACGATCCAGGCGGCTATCCCGACGCGCGAGGTGCTGTGCGCCAGGACGACCGAGGCGCCCAGCAGCAGCCAGACCCATGGATCGACCACGAACAGCGCGTCGCCGTAGAACCACGTGCCGTCGAACGGCATCAGGAAGCGGACGCCGTAGGTGTTCAGCCAGTCGAGCACCGGATGCGAGACGACGGCGAGGGTGCTCAGCCCCAGCAACGGGCCCGCCCGCGCCCGCGGCTCCCGTCCCCGCCGGCGCGCGACCGCGCGGTCGAGGAGCAGGAGGAGCGCCGTCAGCACGAGGGGGAGGACCACCATCGCGAGCACGCCGTGCGTCCAGCCCCGCCGGAACCCGAGCGACAGGTCGCGGCTGACGAACATCGTGACCGCGTCGATATCGGGCGCGTTGGCGCCGAGGATCAGGGCCGGTGCGGAGAGCGGCGTCCAGTTCCGGAGCCGGGTCTCCGCCAGGGTGGCGCCGGCCAGGGTGTGGGCAAGGGGGTCCATCGGGCGCCACTAGAATACTCAAGCCCGCCGGATCCGCCGGCCGGGCGTTCCCGGGAGCAGGCGTGACGAAGAACGTGCTGAGTGATTTGAACGTGGCATTCATCGGGGCGGGGGCGATGGCGTCGGCCATGATCGGCGGTCTGCTGGCGCGCCACGACATGGAGGCGGACGAGATCGTAGCGAGCGATCGCCACCAGGAGCGGCTGGATGTGGTGGGCGGCCAGCTCGGGGTCCGCACGACGCTCGACAACCGGGAGGCCGCGCTGAACGCGCAGGTGATCGTGCTGTCGGTGAAGCCGCAGGTGTTGCCGGGGGTCCTGACGGAGCTCCGCGGCGCCGGCGCGATCGACGCCGCCGCGCTGGTGGTCTCCATCGTGGCCGGGGCGACCATCGCTTCCATCTCCACCGGTCTGGGGCACCGGGCCATCGTGCGCACCATGCCGAACACGCCGGCGCAGGTCGGCGAGGGGATGACGGTCTGGACCGCCACGCCGGAAGTCTCCGAGCGGCAGCGGGAGCAGGCCGGCGCCATCGTCGCCGCGCTGGGCCGCCAGCTCTTCGTCGACGAGGAGAAGTTCCTCGACATGGCCACCGCCATCAGCGGTTCGGGGCCGGCCTACGTGTTCCTGATGATGGAGGCGCTGATCGACGCGGCCGTACATCTCGGCTTCTCGCGCGACGCCGCCCGCGAGATGGTGGTCCAGACGATCCGCGGCTCGGCCATCTACGCCGAACAGCAGCCCGTGCACCCGGCAGAGCTGCGCAACCGCGTCACCTCTCCCGGCGGCACGAGCGCCGACGCGCTCTACCAGCTCGAGAAGGGGGGGTTCCGGACGGTCATGTCCGACGCGGTGCTGGCCGCCTACGAGCGCAGCGTGGCGCTGGGCGAGATGAGCACGAAGGCCGCCTCGTCGAAGGCGGCCTTCGTGGGCTAACGGGGCGGCACGATCTCGAATCCGCGTGGCGTCTCCGGCGTCCACTCGCCCGGCATGACGTAGTCGTCGCGCCGCGGCATCCTGACCTGCCGTAGGCTATCGGCGTCCATCACGTCGTCTTCGCCGATGATCCCGTTGCGGAACAGCAGGTAGGCGGTCACCGCGTACGCCTCGTCGTCGGTCAGGACGCCGGGGCGGTCGTAGGGCATGACGCGGCGGATGTAGTCCCAGATGCTCGGTGCGAACGGCCAGTGCCGGATCGGCCAGTAGTTGGTGCGCGTGGTCACGTCGCCGCCCACGAGCTGTATCGACGGCCCCTCCGCGCCGGTCGGGCCGTGGCAGTTCGAGCACCCCCGGCGGCCGAACACCATCTCCCCCTGGGCGGGGGTGCCGCTTCCGAGCGGCAGATCCTCGCCGTCGGGGCCGACGATGCGGTCCTGCCGCTCGGCCGCGGTGGGAGCGCGCCCGAGGCCGGAGGGCGACGCGGCCTCCTGGGCGTGGAGGGCCGCGCCCAGCAGCACGCTGACGGCGATGGCGGCGCCGGCCGTGCGCCGTGTCCCAGCCCTACCCGTGAACGTCCACCACCACGTCGGTCGGTGCGAGTCCATTGGTCACCTTTCCGTCGGCGCTGACCTTCCACGGCTGGATCCAGTTGCAGTAGCCGAGCTGGCTCTGGATCGTTCCGTACAGTTGCCCCCGCGTGAGGCCCCAGTAGCGGGCGTACTCTTCCTCGGACGGCTGCAACTGGCCCCGTTCGTCGAGGCAGCGCGACTGGATCACCGCCTCCTCGCCGTTCCAGCGCCACGGAAGCTGGAAGCGGGTGTGGGCCTTCGGCAGCACCGGGCCGGCGAGCTCGGCCTCCTGCCAGGCGTGGCCGCCGTCGGTGGAGACCTCGACCCGGCTCACCTTGCCGGCGCCGGACCACGCCAGCCCGCTGATGACGTGCAGGCCGCGGCCCCGCAGCTCGTGCGAGCCGGACGGCTGCGTGATGACCGAGTTGGGCCCGAAGTCGTAGGCGTCGCGCTGCGTCTTCGGGTTCGGCGTCAGGAAGCGCGAGTGCTCCTGGAACGACAGGTACGGCTGATCCACCACCTTGATGCGCTTCAGCCACTTCACGTTGTAGATGCCCTCGAACCCGGGCACCAGCAGCCGCAGGGGATAGCCGTGATCGGGCCGCACCGGCTCGCCGTTCTGCCCGTAGGCGACGAGCACGTCGTCGAGCGCCTTGGCGAGCGGCAGGCTCTTGGTGTGCTTGCCGCGGTCGGCCGCCTCGGCGATGATCCACGACGCGCCGTCCTTCACGCCCACCTCGTTCAGCAGCACCGACAACGGCACGCCGGTCCATTCGCTGCATCCCATCCGGCCGTGCGTCCCGGTGACGGTGGCGGCCCGCGGGTTCGGCCGGTTGCCGACGCATTCGAGGAAGTGGATGCGCGAGACGAACGGCAGCCGCCGCAGCTCGGCCATCGTGAACACGAGCGGCCGCTCCACCAGCCCTTCGACCAGCAGCGTGTGCTCGGCCGGGTCGATGTCGGGAATGCCGTAGTAGTGCTGCGTGGTGAAGTGCAGCGACGTCGGCGTGATGGTCCCGGTCAGCTCGCTCAGCGGGGTGCGCGCGCTCGGGCGGTACGGCTCCGGCCGGATCCGGGGTATGTCGTAGTGGCTGCGGCCCTCGACCTCGCGCGTCGTGGTGACGAAGCGCGAGCGGCGGCCGTAGAGCACGCTCTCGAGCGAGTTGTTGTCGAGGACCGAGCGCGTCGGCTCGGCCGCCGCGGCCGCCGCGGCGGTCAGCGCCAGGCTCGGCGGGGCGGCCACCAGCCCCGCCGCGGCGGCGCTCTTCTTCAGGAACCGGCGCCGGCTCGTCTGCGTCTTGCCCATCGATCCTCCTCGGCTCCGACCCGGAGCCCTGCCACTCGCAATCGACGACGTCCCGCTCACGATAGCAGCACGTGATGCGGCCGACAACGACAACCTGCGCCGCGACGATTCGGTTGTACCGCGGTGCCGAACGCCTCCGGCCGGCAACCCGGCCGCGAATCCGGCAGCGCGTGCGGCTACGGCCAGAGCCAGCCGAACGCGCCGGCGGTCAGCAGCGCGTAGAGCGCGCCGTCGAACATCGTCAGGAACGTGAAGCGCCAGCTCCGGTACCACCAGATGCTGCTCTGCAGGATCGCCAGCGAGTAGCCGGCGAAGGCGACCATGCCGACGACGCGGAAGACCGTGCCGTACTCGGCGCCCGGACCCAGGGTGACGCCGGCCGTATAGCCGGCGATCGCGCCGACCAGCAGGCTGTAGCCGAACCAGCGGGCGAGACTCGTGCCGATGGCCATCGGCCCGTTCGGAAGCACCGTGATGAACGCCACCGGCCCGGCCTTCATCTTGTCCATGAACGCCGGCTCGCTCATCTCCTTCGTGCTCGCCGGACGCGGAAAGACGTAGTCGCCCGGCGGGATCCTGAAGGGCCGGAGCGCGTCCATCACCTTCGCCTCGTCGGGGACGGCGCGGGAGTCGCCCGCGTGGTACGACAGCACCATGTGGATGATCGAGCTGAGGACGAAGACGAGGATGCCCGAGAGCAGAATGGGCAGCCAGAGCATCGGAACGGTAACCATGACGACCTCCTCGCGAGTGGGGCGCCCGACCGGTCCGGGGAGCGGCCGGGCGCCTTCCGAACGGAGACGCAGCGGCAGGACGGGCGGATCTACTGCCCGTCCTCGCGCAGCGCGTTGAATTCGCGGGCCCGGTTCGCCGTCGCCTCGTTGCCGATCAGCTCCAGCCGCCGGCCGCCGGGCAGCGACAGCGCCGCCGTTTCGCCGAGCTGCCCGTCCTGCATCAGCTCGCCCATCGCGCGGTCGATGGCGCCCGCCGCGATGGCGCCCATCGCGCCCACGAAGAGAATCCCGACGCCGGCGTCGCGCGCCGCGGCGAGCGATGGTGCGCCGGTCAGGATCGGCTTGCCGGCCATCTCGATGGCGCGGCGGCACTGGTCGAGCGGAATGCCGGGGACGAAGATGACGTCTCCGCCCGCCTCGGCGTAGCCGGCCACGCGCTCGAGCGCATCATCGAGCGGCCCGCCGTCGGCGACCACGTCGCTGCGGACCAGCAGGGCCAGGTCGTCGTCGCGCCGCGCGTCGACCGCCGCCCGCACCTTGTCGACCATCGCCTCCCGCCCGAGTATCTTGCCTTCGTCGTAGCCGGCCAGGTGCTTGGCGCCGTACAGATCCTCGATCATGACGCACGCCGCGCCGGCCTTCTCCATCCGCTGCACCGTGCGGTAGACGTTCAGCGGATTCCCGCCGCCGTCGTCGGCGTCGGCGATGATCGGTATGCCGATCCGGTCCGCTGCGCGGCCGCAGAACTCGACCAGATCGTCCATCGTGATCATCCCGAAGTCGCCGATGCCGTACTTGCTCAGCGACAGGGCGCTGCCGCCGGTCATCACCATCTGGACGCCGTGCATCTCGGCCAGGCGCGCCGTGGCGACGTCGCCGCAATTGACGCAATAGGGCGGGTCGTCGCCGCCGAGCAGCGCGCGGAACCGCGCGCCGGGGCTGTCGCTTCCGGTCGACTGCGCGGCGGCCGTCGCGCCGGGCATGGCGGCGGCGCCGAACGCCGCGCCGGTGGCGACCCCCGCGCTCTGCATGAACCGCCTGCGGGATGGCTTCGCTGTCGGATCATTGGACGGCTGGCTCTTCATCGGTGACCTCCTCGCGTGCGCATCGTTCGGACCGGGCTCTGTCAAGTGTCGGCTCACTTTACTATCAACACGGTGGCATGCACGCTCGCGGGATCCTCGGAGCGCGCCGGCGAGCAAGCGCGCCGGAGTGGCCGGCAAGCCTCCGAGAGGCGCTCGGCGTCTCGCGGTCAGCAGTCCCAGCGCGAGCAGGCGCCGCCGGCGCGGGTCCGCTCGCCACGCAGACGGTCGAGTCGTTCGTCGACACCGTGGCGTTCCATGTCCCGTCTTCCAGAAGGAGCCATCATCCGGGTGCGGTCTCGGCGTGACCGCTCCGCGCGTCCTTCGCGCGCGGGGGGCGGAAGCTCCGCATGCGATCCACGCGCGCCAGGAACCTGCCATTGCGCTTCTCGATCAGTTGCTCGCCGAGAAGCCAGTTGATGTCGCGCGTCAGTGTCTTGTCGGTCCTGGTTGCGTAGAGCTCGGCCACGGTGGGATTGAGTCGCCGGAGCTCGGCGCGGGGTACTGGCCGCTTGCGATCGGTCAGCGCGAGGGCGATTTCGCGGCGACGGTTGAGTGCCGGCGATCGTCGCTCCTGCCGAAATCGATCGAACACGAAGTGCTTCCACGCAATGGACAACTGAATCGCGTCGATCTCGTCGCACTGTTTCTCCAGGCCATCGACGAGTCCCTGCAAGGCGTAGAGCACGAATCCGATCGGATCTCCGTGTCCTCCGCTCGCGCGGCTCGACCGGTCGAGCTGGCGGTAGTACTCGGCACGCGTGAGGTTGTAGTGATTGCTCAGGATCTGGGCGGACGTCAGCGGCACACCGGCGCGGGCCAGCAGCATGAACTCGACGAGACGCGCCGTGCGGCCGTTTCCGTCGCCGAACGGGTGAATCCAGGCGATGTACAGGTGGGCGAGGACCGCGTGCAGGATCGCCGTCGCGATACGGTTGCCGTCCTCCTGCCTGAACATGGACAGTCCGGGCTCTTCTGCCAGCCACTTGCAGAGGCGCTCGAGAAGGAAGGCGCAGTCGGCCCGCGGAGCTCCGCGGTAGCGTCCGACGCCCACGGCATGCGCCGGGATCTCGCCAGGCACCACGCCTTCCTCCAGATGCTTCTCGAGGCCGTCGAGGACCTGGCGATTGCGTGTCGCGATCCATTCCGCGGTGAGCTGCACCTGGATCCCATCGACTATCGCTTCCGCGATTTCCCCGCAGGCTTCCAGAATGTTGTCGACCTCGCGGCCCAGGTACTCCTGGGAAGGCGGCAAGGGGAGTCGCCCCTGGATCCGTTCGCGGATCTGCTCGGTGCTGAGCGTGTTGCCTTCGATCGCCGTGGTCGCCTGCACTCCCTTTACCAGATAGAGCGACTGCATCTCCTCCGCCGCGCCGGGCGGCAGTGCAGAGCCGGCGATCTGCCCGCAGCGCGCTACTGCCTGGCCCAGCAGTGTCCAGACTTGGAGTGGTGCCGCATGGAGGTCTACGCGGAAGCTGATCCACGGATGGGTGCGCTCGTACGCACGGCCAGTCATCACGACCGTTCTCCCGCCATTGCGGATGAGCGGAGCATCGAACTATTTTAGCTCTAAAAATGTCCTTCTTTGATGTCCGTCTCGGTGTCCCGGAATCCGGAAAGCCTGGGCGACGGGTCTGGGAATCGGCCGGAACCGCCTCCGTGTGGAGTGCCGGCCGGGATGAATCGCGAATCGACGGGATTGGGCTCGTGTTGGTGCTGCTGGACGAATCAGGCGGGTCGAGCCGTCTCGCGGATCGACCCGTCCTGATTGAGGGCGCGGATGGCCTGCCCGGCGCTACACGCGCGGCTGCACGATCTCGATGCGGACCCCGTCCGGGCCGACCACGAACGAGATCAGCATGTCCTCGCCGAGCGGGTTCGTGAACGGGCGCGGCTCCATGGTGAACTCGACGCCCTTCGCCTTGATTTCCTCGGCCGCGGCGCGCAGGTCGGGGTACTGCCAGCCCAGGTGGTCGAACGCCCGGCCCTCGGTCGGGGCCAGCTCGCCGTCGTGTTGCGAGATGAGCAGCCAGACGGTGCCGTAGCGCAGGCCCGCGATGCGGCCCTTCAGGCTGTCCCGCTCGCCCGCGAAGATGTGCTCGTACCAGTCGAGCGCCGCGGCCGGATCGTTCGACCGCAGGTGCAGGTGGTGGAAGCCGAGCCACTCGGTGTCCTCGACCACCTCGATCTTGGTGCCCCACGGATCTTCGATGAACGCCAGCTTGAACAGGCCCTCGATCTCCCGCATGGGCTCCAGGATCGTGATGCCGGCGGCCTCGAACGAGGCCATCCTGGCGGCCAGGTCCGGGAACGAGAACCCGATGTGGTCGACCCCGCTGCCGACGCTCGGGCCGGTCGGCTCGCGCTCGAAGAAGATGATGAGCGTGTCACCGGCGGCGCAGGCGTTGTGCCGGCCGTAGTCGGTGCAGCCCATATGGGTCATGTACCACTCCTTGGCCTCGGCCGCCGACGTCGCGACCAGGTGGATGTGGTGATAGTCGGCGGCGGCGGCGACGGCCGGGGCGCCGGCGAGCCAGGCGGTCAGCCCGACGAGCGGAAGCAGTCTGCGAATCATGGGTGTGTCCCTCCAGGTTGGCGGCCGCCTGCGCCGCAGCGGCGGGGCAGCCTCCTGCAGTAGGCCCGGTTGGGCGGCAATCAGCAGCCGCAGGCGACGTTGTCGGGCCGGCGACCGATTATAGCGACACGAACGCGATCGCCCACGCGGCGATACCGACCGCCAGGCCGAGCAGCGTATCGATGGTGTAGTGGTAACGGGCCAGCACCGTCGCGGCGACGATGCTGGCCGCCACGAACGCGAACGCCGCGCCGGTAGCCGGAGCGCCGGCGGCTGCGAGGGTCAGAGCCACCGCCACCGACGTCGCCGCATGACCGCTGGGGCAGGTGTTCACCTGCACGCTCATGCGGTGCAGGACCGTCGTGTTGAGGCGGCGCAGGACCAGGTGGGGCATCCAGAGCGGGCGGTCCCCGGCGAGCGCGCGCGGCGGCCGCGTCTGGATCCACGGCAGCGCGCCGTAACAGGTGAACCCCGCGATGAGCGCCGCCATCCAGAACTCGTCCGCCCGGTCGCGGTGTCCGAGCGCGAGGAACACGCCGAAGCCGACGGGGACGAAGGGATAGGCCAGCAGGTAGGTTGCCTCGAACCAGGATGCGACGAGGCGGGGCGCGCGTGCGGCGGCGCGGCGCAGTCCGCTGCGCTCGAACAGCCGGGTGTCGAACGCCAGCAGGCGCCGTTCCATGCCGAGCGACGGCCGCCGGAAGAAGAGGCCGCACATCCAGTAGCCCTGCAGCAGATAGACCGCCGGCACCCAGTCGCGGACGATGCGCAGGCTGGGTGACGGCCGGAGCTGCGACAGCATGAGGGCCAGCACGATGCACACCAGCCCGACCAGCAGCACGCGGCGGCGGCGTCCGGGCGCGAGCGGGCGCAGGCGCGAGAGAACGATCAGATAGAGGAAGAAGCCGCAGACGATCCACTCCGTGATCCAGAGCTGGCGCAGATCGAAGGGCATTTCCTGCTCAGGCTACCCGATCGCTCGTGTCGATGCAGTGTCGGATTCGTCCTGTGCAGATGTTTCGGTCGCCGGGCCGCCGCGCAATACCCGGACACAGGGGGCCACGAGCCGGGCCACGCCGACAATCCGGCCCGCGAGAATCGCCAGCGAGGCCGCGACCGCGCCGACGAGGTCGAGTCCGTGGATCGCCGCGCTCAGCACGCCGGCAATCGTCAGGACTTCCAGGGCGGTGGCCCGCGCGGCGGGTCGCGTGTGGCGCGCGTGCACGAGCACGCCGCGCTGCAGGTGCAGCGCGACCGACAGCGCGGGAAAGACGGCCAGAATCGCAAGGGGCAGCAGGGCGAACCGCGTCAGCTCGGGGCTCAGTCCGGAGATCGTCCGGAACCAGACGTCGGCCAGCGGCGTCAAGGCGATGGCCGACAGTCCCGCCGTCGCACCGGCCGCCAGCAGGCCCGCGAAGTTGCGCAGGCGCGCGAAGTGCTCCCGGTGCGGGCCCAGCAGCGCGATGACGACCTCCAGGTACGAGAGCCCGACCGCGCGGAAGATGAACGTCACCCCGTGGATCACGGGCAGCACCGCGAGCGACTCGATCGGAAAGCGCGCCTGGCCCATGAAGAAGGTCACCAGCGGCTGCGACGAGAGGGCGATGAACGTGGTCAGTCCGAGCGGCGCGTAGAAGCGGACCAGGGACGCCAGTCGCAACGCCGCCATCCGTTCCGGTGCGCGGGGCCGGCCCCGCAGGTCGGCGACGATTTCCCGCGACATCGCACGGCTCGCCAGCGCCTCGACGACCACGCCGGCCGACAACCCCAGCGCCCCGACCCAGGCGCCCGGCATGCCGGATGCCAGGAATGCCCCGAGCGCCGTCAGCGACATGGCGACCAGGCGCACCGCCGTGCCGTAGGCGACGCGCCGCGTCTGGTGGTGCCGGATGAGCAGCCCTTGCCGAAAGCGGCGGTAGGCGATGGCCGCCGGCCACGGCAGCAGGATGACGAGGGCGCCGTGGGTCAGGCCGGCGACGTCGGCCGGAAGCCGTAGCAGGTTGGCGATGGCATGGAAGACCGGGGGGAGCAGGACGACCACCTGCACCGCTGTCATCAGCGCGGCCAGGCCGTACGCGAACCGGCGCAGGGCACGGAAGCTCGCCGCGTCCTCGACCAGCGCCGTCGAGGCGCTCATCAGCATGATGACCGGCGACTCGATGATGATGGCGAAGGCGAACGCCACCCCGAACGCCGCGAGGTTCGGGGCGGCATCCGGCAGCCGCGCGATGATGGCCGCCAGGTAGGGGCCCTCGACCGCCATCATCAGCCATGTGCCGGCGAGGGGAAGCCAGAAGAGGAGGATCCGGCGATAGGAGAGTCGGGCTGTCGTCATTCCGGGGGCTGCAGGCGCCGGACGGAGTCTTCAAGGACGGCCGGTAGTGAGACCAAATCTCATTTCTCTTGACCGACCGGATCGGTCGGAGATATAGTCCTCACGCCAACTGAGACCTGATCTCAGTTTTGGCTCTGCTGCGGGAACGCTCGCCCGAGTCGAAGACGGCGGCTCAGGGGGCGTCGAAAGAGAGATGGCCCGCCGGGTGCAGCAACACCGGGCGGGCCTGCCGAACGCTCGCCCCGCGGTTCCCAGACCAAGGTTGCACGGTGTGCGGCACGCTCGAGCCGTTCCCATTCTAGGGGCGTGACCGCGCACCGCGCAACCGCAACGCGGCGGAGGTGGTGTGATGCTAATGCGGCGCTTCGGATTCGCTCTGGCGGCATCGGCGGTAGTCGTTCCGGTGGGCATGGGCGCGGCGCCCGCGGCCGCGGCGGGCCCCGACGAAACGAGCGCTGCCGGGTCGGCCGTGTCCGACGTGGTTGCCGCCGCGGCCGGCCCGCCGGCGGCAGGCGGGGCCGGGACCGAGGAGGTCGACGCGGAAGAGCGGGATGGAGAGGAGCAGGAGGTCGACGTCGCGGAGCTCGAGCGGCGCATCGACCTGCTGGCAGAGGAGCTCGAGCTGCTGCGCAGCGGCGAGACGGCAGCGGAAGTAACCGTCGATCAGGCCCGCGCGCTCGGCCTGGCGCCGTCGGCGGCCGCAACGTACGGGATCGATTCGGGCGTGTCGATCGCCGGCTACGGCGAGATGCTGTACGAGAACTATGCCTCGGACAAGACGTCGCAGTTCGACTTCCTGCGGGCGATCCTGTACGCCGGCTACCGCTTCAACGACAAGTTCCTGTTCAACTCGGAGATCGAGGTCGAGCACGCGAAGGAGATCTTCGTCGAGTTCGCGTACGTGGACTACCTGGCGACTGAAAACGTCGGCCTGCGCGCCGGCATGTTGCTGATTCCGATGGGCCTGGTCAACGAGTTCCACGAGCCGACGGTCTTCCTCGGCGCCGAGCGGCCGGTGACCGAGAAGAGCATCATCCCGTCGACGTGGCGGGAGAACGGCGGAGGCGCATACGGCGCGTTCGGCAACGTCGCCTTCCGCGCCTACGTCGTCAATGGCCTGAACGGATCGGCCTTCTCGTCGAGCGGGGTGCGCGGCGGGCGGCAGAAGGGAGGCAAGGCGAAGGCGAACGACATGGCCTTCACCGGCCGCCTGGACATTACGCCCACGCCCGGGGCCTTCTTCGGCGCGAGCTTCTACGCCGGCGGATCGGGGCAGGGCGACATCGTCGTCGACGAGCGCAACTACGGCGTGCGAACGAGCATCTTCGATCTGCATGCGCAGGCGCAGGTGCGCGGCTTCGATGTCCGCGCCCTGTTTGCGCAGGCGAGCCTCGCCGATACGGCGATGCTGAATCAGGTGCTCGGGCTGGAGGGCGACCAGGGCGTCGGCGAGAAGATGCGGGGCGGCTATCTGCAGTTCGGCTACGACCTGCTGTCGCAAGCGCCGGCGGCAGGCGGCGTGGGGCTCACGCCGTACGTCCGGTACGAGAAGGTGGACACCCAGGCGGCGCTCGCGGCCGGCTTTACCCGCAACCCGTCGAGGAACAACACGTATACGACCGTCGGCATCGAGTTGAAGCCGATCCCGAACATCGTCCTCAAGGTCGATCACATGTGGGTCGGCAACGCAGTGGACAGTGGGGTCAACCAGTACAGCTTCAACGTGGGTTACGCGTTCTAGGAGTCTGCGCCGCAGAACGCAACGCAGTGAGTTCGGCGGCGCAGACTCCTGGGGCGGTGGGGGCTGGGGCCGAACACGGCGCTTGGCGCCGGGTTTGGCGGCGCTAGGAGTCTGCGCCGCAGAACGCAACGCAGTGAGTTCGGCGGCGCAAGGTCGTGGAGTGGGGGGGATGGGCCGAAACGCCGAGCCGACGAGGCGTTTCGGGGCGCTGGAGGAGAGAGGGCAAATGCAGCGGGAATCTCGCCACGGGCTGCCCGGGTCGATCGCGGGGTGGGCCGCCGGAACGGGTGCTGTGATCGTGGTTGCAGCCGGAATCGTTTTCGCGGCCGGCGCCGCATCAGGCCAGACGGGCGTCGTCTCCCGCGAGGAGGCGTTGGCTGCGGCCTTCGCGGGGGCGACGGTCGACGCGCACCGCGTCTATCTGACGACCGAGCAGGCCGCGCGCATCGCGGAGCTGGCGCGCGACGACGTGCGCACCCGGATCTACGCACGCTACGTCGCCAGGCGCGGCGGCGTCGTGGTCGGGCGCGCCTACGTCGACACGCACGTGGTGCGGACCAAGCGCGAGAGCCTGCTCATTTCGCTCGACGCGGACGGACGGGTGCGCCGCATCGACGTGACCGCTTTTCTGGAGCCCCCCGAGTACCTGGCGCCGGAGCGCTGGAAGCGGCAGTACTACGACCGTTCTCTTGGGGACGACGTCGCGATACAGCGGGCCATCCGGCCGATCGCCGGCGCGACGCTGACGACCCACGCCGTCAACGCCGCCGTCCGTCGGGTCCTGGCGCTCGATATCGTGTTGGAACGACGGGGGAGCGCCGGACGCGACGCGCCATGACGTGGTGGGAGCGCTGGGGATTCAATACCTTCCACGCCGTTGTCGCGGTGACCGGCATCGTCTACTTCTACATGAAGTACGCGATGACGACCGACGATCCGTTCGCCATCGTCAACCATCCGTGGCAGCCCACGATGCTGTCTTATCACGTCGTCGCGGCGCCGTTCTTCGTCGCCTTCTTCGGCATGCTGTTCCGCTCGCACTCGTTCGGGAAGCTCCGGTCGCGAAACCCGGCGAACCGCCGCACGGGATGGACGTCGGTCCTCAGCTTCTCGGCCATGGCCTTCAGCGGGTATCTCATCCAGGTCGCGACCACACCGGCGCTCATCACCTTCTTCATCTGGACCCACGTCGCGGCCAGCGTGGTGTTCGTCGTCGGCTACGGCATCCATCTGGTCAACGGCTGGCGGCTGGACAGGACCCCGCGCAGGCCGGTCGCCGCGCCGCTGCCGAGACCCGCCCGCCTTACGCCATGACACGACTCGCGGCGCGCCGCGTGATGTCCTGGATGCTGCTCCTCGGCGCCGCAGCCTGCGGTGGCCCGGTTATTTCCCTGACCGCCGCGCAGCTCGCCGAGCCGGTCCGCGTCGAGCGCACGGTGTTCCTGATGGGCACCTTCGCCACGTTCGTGACCGAGACCGTGGATCGCGAGACCGGACTGGAGAAGCTGGAGCGGATGGTCCGCGTCATCGAGCGAACCGAGGGCGAGCTGAGCACGTGGCGGGAAGACAGCGTACTGAGTGCGGTGAACCGGCAGCCGGTCGGAGAGCCGTTTCCGGTGCCGGCCGCAACCTGTGGCCTCCTCTCCCGCGTCGCCCAATGGCATGCGGAGACGAACGGTGTGTTCGATCCGGCGGTGGGAGGTCTCATCGCTGTCTGGGGCCTGCGGCGAGAAGGCCGGCGGCCGGGGGACGATGCGCTTCAGGCCGCGCTGGCTGCCGCGGGATTCGAACATGTCTCCCTCGATCCGGAGGCGTGCATCGTCACGCGCCGTACGGCAGCGACTCTCGATGCGGGAGGATTCGGCAAGGGCGAGGCGCTCGACCGCGTCCGGGATGCCGAGCGTGGCCGGCCCGGGGCCTGGTTCATCGACTTCGGCGGCCAGATGGCGGTTTCCGGGGAGGCGGCCGACGGCGCGTGGACCGTGGGGGTCGCACATCCCGCGCGGCGCGACGTATCGGTTCTGGAGCTGTCCCTCACGGCGGGTTCGCTCGCCACCAGCGGTGGATCCGAGCGCGACCTGGTCCTGGACGACGGCTCCCGGATCGGCCATATTCTCGACCCGCGCAGCGGCCGGCCGGTTTCCCGTGCCGCATCGGTCACCGCCTGGCACGAGAGCGCCTTCGTCGCGGACGCGGTGTCGACCGCGCTGTACGTGATGGGGCCTGAAGAGGGCATCGCCTGGGCCGCGGCGCACGGCATCGCCGCCTGCTTCATCGTGCCCGACGGCGATTCCGGAGCGGTCGCCTTCCGCGCCACCCCTGCCTTCGAGTCGCGATTTCCGCTGCCGCTCTGGTCGGAAGAGGTTCCGTGAAAGCCATCCTGACGTTTCCCGTGGCGCGTGCGGCCCGAGAGGTACCCGTCCGGCGCTTGACGGGACGCACGACGGGTCGGCGGCCGTCTTGCCAAGCCGGAGGCGTTGGCATATATTGCCAGTGCTGCGTCGTGCAAGAAGAATCCCGTTCACGCGTGAGCGCATGCCTACACGCAACGTCGTTCTGACGGATCATCAGGCGGTGCTGGTCGAGCGGCTGGTTTCATCGGGCCGCTACCAGAACGCCAGTGAAGTGCTGCGTGACGGCATCCGGCTGCTCGAGAGACGGGAAGCGGAGGAACAAGCCCGTCTGCAGGCGTTGCGACAGGCAGTGCAAGTCGGTCTTGCCGATATAGAGGCGGGGCGGTTCACGCTCCTCGAGTCCTCGGAGTCTATCGAGCAGCACTTTGCGGCCCTGACCGAGGAGGTCCTGGCCGAAGCCGTACCGAAGGCAAGTTCCGGCCGATGAGCTCCCGCCGACGGTGGCGGGTCCGCCTGACGGGGGTCAGCGAAGCCGACATCCGAGACATCGTCCTCTGGACGGCGAACCGCTTCGGTGAAGCACAGGCGCGCGTATATGCTGACACGTTGTCCAGGGCCACGCAGGTGCTGGCGGAAGGGCCGACAGTACCGGGTGCCAGAAGGCGAGATGACATCGCGGATGGCGTTATGGCGCTGCACGTGGCGCGCGATGGTCGAAAGGGCAGACACGTGTTGGTCTACCGTGTGGGAGTGCCTTCGGACCCGCCGGTGATCGATGTGTTGAGAGTGCTCCACGATGCGATGGATCTGCGGCGCCATGTCGGCGAAACAAGAGACGAGGAAGCGAATCATGAATAGAGTGACAGCGTTCGGCGCCAGCTTGGTTTTCACCGCCGTCTTTGCCTGCGGGCCGGCCGAAGAGCCGCCCGCGGCCGAGCCGGAGGCGCCCGCCGCCGAGGCCGCCGGCACCATCGAGCGGCTCGACCCGCGGCTGGACGAGCTGCTGGCCGCCGACGCGGCGGTCGAGCAGGTGGCCGAGGGCTTCCAGTTCATCGAGGGGCCGGTCTGGGTGGGCGGCGCGGACGACGGCCACCTGCTCTTCAGCGACATCCCCGCGGATACCGTCTACCGCTGGTCCGAGGCCGACGGCACGAGCGTGTTCCTCAACCCCGTCTTCCTGCCGGAGCTGGAGACGAACGGGCAAGGCGGTTCGAACGGGCTGACCCTCGACCTGGAAGGGCGCCTGGTGCTGTGCGAGCACGGCAACCGCCGCCTCGCGCGTATCGAGGAGGACGGCTCGCGGGTGACGATCGCCGATCGTTACGAGGGCAGCCGGCTCAACAGCCCGAACGACGTCGTCTTCCACTCCAGCGGCTCGGCGTTCTTCACCGACCCGCCCTACGGCCTCGCCAGTCCCGAGGCGGCCGAGCTGGATTGGAACGGCGTCTACCGCCTCGATCCCGACGGGACGGTCCACCTGCTGGCGGACGGGCAGACGCGGCCCAACGGCATCGGGCTGTCGCCGGACGAATCGACCCTCTACGTCGCCAACTCGGACGGCGAGGCGCGGCAGTGGGTGGCCTATCCGATCAACGACGACCTCGGCGTCGGCGAAGGCACGGTGCTGCTGGACCTGACCGACAGCGAGGACGCGGGCGTGCCGGACGGGTTCGCGGTCGATGCGGCCGGCAACATCTGGTCGAGCGGGCCCGGAGGCATCGTCGTCATCAGTCCCGAGGGGGACCATCTGGGCACCGTGCGGCCGGCGGAGCAGCCGGCCAACGCCGCGTTCGGCAACGACGGCCGGACGCTCTACATCACGGCGCGGACCGGTCTCTACCGCATCGACACGCTGGTCGAGGGCCTGATGCCCTGACGTGTCGCGCGCGTCAGGGTGCGGGCGCGGGCACGCGGCGGAACGGCGGGCGCTCCCCGTAGGTCAGCGAGCGCCACACCCACTCGACCGGCCCGAAGCGGTAGCGCCGCAGCCAGAGCGGCGAGGCGACCAGTTGCACGGCCCAGACGCCGAGGACGATGGCGAGCTGCTCCACGCGGTCGACGGCGCCGTAGAGACCGAGGCCGTGGCCGTAGAAGATCGTCGTGCAGATCACCGTCTGCAGCAGGTAGTTCGTCAGTGCCGTCTGTCCGACGGCGGCGAACGGGCGGGTGCCGGGGCGTAGCGCCGCGGTCGTGCACGCCAGCATGACGAGCCCGACGTACCCCAGGCCGACCACGATGCTCGGCCAGTAGTTGAACTGCCGCCCCTGCAGCAGCGACCAGTCGAGCGCCCAGCCGAACTCGAAGTCGAGCGCGACGCCGTAGGCCTCCACCGGGAGGCCGGCAAGCAGGGCCGCGGCGATCAGCGCGCCGTAGAAGCGCCGCGAGCATCCGGCGCTGAAGACGTCGAGCTTGTAGAGCGCCATGCCGATCAGCATCAGGCCGCCGGCGCGCCAGCCCCCCCAGATGACGAGCATGAAGGTCTCGAAGCCGAACGCCATCGCCGACCGGGCGGGAAGCTGCTCGAGCCAGCCGCCGCGGTAGGTGGCCACGGTGTCGTCGATGATCGCCTGCGTCGGCTGCCACCCGCCGAGCGTGACCTCGGCCAGCGCTTCCTCCGACCAGTTGGGCAGCGATGCCTGCAGGCCGGCGAAGATGGCCGATGCCACGGCCACCGTCGCCGTGCCGAGCACCAGCAGCCGGCCGGGAGACTGTCGGCGGAAGGGGTACACGAGCATGCCGCAGACGGCGTAGAGGAAGAGGATGTCGCCGGCCCACAGCAGATGTGCGTGCGCCAGCCCGATGACCGCGAGCCATCCCATGCGGCGGTAGTGCACGCGGCGCGTTTCGCCGCGCGCTTCCGCCCGCGACGTCATCAGGACGATGCCGGCGCCGAACAGCATCGAGAAGATGGTCATGAACTTCTGGTCGGCGAGCAGCCGGCCGCCCAGCCACACGGTGAGGTTGGCGCCCTCCAGGTCCCCGTAGGCGGTCGGGTTGTAGTAGGCCGCCTCGGGCATCGCGAACAACTGGACGTTCATGACCAGGATGCCGAGCAGGGCGAAGCCGCGCAGCACGTCGATGGAGTCGATACGGGTGTCCTCGCGGACCGGGCCGCCGCCCGCGCCTTCGATCGCAGGGTTCGTCACGGTCGCGCGCGCTCCGGCAAGAGACCGACGAGCAATGTTCGGCGCATCGCATCACACCTCGCGTTCCGGGTTCGCCGTGCCCGATTATAGGTACTCGCGCCGGCCGGTCTCGTGCCCGCGGTCGCCGGTGCGGTCACCGGCTTGCCCGGCCGCCGTCGTGTCCGCGCATAATCGATAGAGGGTGCAGAGGCGGGCAGCGGTTCGACAGGGAGGATACGGATGGCGCTCAACCCCGATCTCATCGGCTTCGTCAGGGAGAGTCTGGCGCGCGGCGTCTCGCGTCCCGACATCGAGGCGGCGCTGGTTCGCGCCGGCTGGCCCGCCCACCAGGTAGGGCAGGCGCTTGCGCGATTCGCGGATGCGGCCGGCTTTCCGATTCCCGTGCCGCGTCCCGCCGTCTCGGTGAAGCCGCGCGAGGCGTTCCTGTACGCCGTGATGTTCCTGGCCCTGTTCGTGAGCGCCTTCAACCTGGGGGCGCTGGTGTTCGGCGTCGTCGACCTGGCCTTCCCGCACGCATCGGATCCGCCCGAGGAGTTCACGCGGGACGCCATCCGCTGGGCGGTCTCGGTGCTGGTGGTCGCCTGTCCGGTGTTCCTGTACGTCGCGCGGATAATCGGCCGCACCGTGCAGTCGGACCCGACCGCGCGCGCGTCGCGGCTCCGGCAGCAGCTCACCTACGTGACGCTGTTCATCGCCTCGTGCGTGCTGATCGGCAGCGTCGCGGCAGTCGTCTACAACTTCCTGGACGGGGCCGTGACCGTGCGCTTCGTGCTCAAGGTGCTCACGGTCGGCGCCATCGCCGGATCCGCGTTTGCGTACTACATCCGGGACCTGCGCGACGCGGAGGCCGATCCGGAGACCTGAGCGGCCTCCACGGCGGAGGACCGAGCCGCACCCGGCGCGCTGCGCACGAACTCTGCGCCGCGCGCGCCGGATCGCCTGTTTCCGGCGCGCATTGGACTATCCGAAGCGGAACATCTTCATCGGATCGACCCGCGTCGCCCGCCGGGCCGGGAACCAGCAGGCGAACACGGCGACGACGACCAGCACGAACGGCGCCAGCAGGAACGTCAGACGGTCGTCGGAGGCGATACCGTAAAGAAGGCTGTCCAATACGCGGCTCGACACTACCGCCGCGCCAATCCCGGTCCCAGGCCGAACCCCATCTCTTCGCGGATCTGGGCGAGCGGGAAGAACGCTTCGGGTTGGGACTCCGCGGAGACTTCGAGCCCTCCGTACAGGATGTCTCCCACGACGCCGACTACTTCCCGGGGTTCGCCTCCGACCATCACGCGCTGGCCGACCGCCGGCCCGCTCCCGAAGAGCTCGCGGGCCAGCGTCTCGTTGGCCACCAGAACGCGGGGGCTGTCGGGTCCGTCGAGATGGCTGAAGGTGCGACCGTCGCGGACCCGGAATCGCATGGCCTGGAAGTAGCCGGGGCTTGCGATCTGAAGCTCCGTCTGCACCATGTCGTTCGGATCGCTCGGTACAGGAGTGCCCGCGAAGCGGAGCGGCGCGGTGCTTGCCAGTCTCCCCACGAAGGGCAGGCTCCACGACAAGCCGAACGCATCGACGTCCGGGAGCGGCGTCAGCCGAGTCGTCATCTCGTCGAGAAGCCGTTCCTGGAAGCGCAGATGCGATGCCCTCCGCTCGATGATTGCTTCCGGCGTCGTGGGCCGTTGGCTCAGCGTTGGATTGCGAACCCGGGTGGTAATCACGTTGGCCGGATCGAAGCCGCGGTCGAACGTGGTGAGCTGCGCGAAGCTGCGCAGCAGCAGACCCGCACCAACCAGCAGCACGAGCGCCAGCGCAACCTGCACGATAGCCAGCGTGGCGCGCACGCGATGCGAGCGCAGCAGCCGGAAGCCGCCTGCCGCCTGCGCGCTCCCCTCGTTCAGCCTGCGTACCGGATGGACCAGCGACCGCTGGAACGCTGGTGCCGTCCCGCACAGCAGCCCGACGAGCAGCGACAGCCCGACGGTGAAGGCGAACACGACCCCGTCGATTCACACATCGTCCAGCCGGACGACGTCGCCCGGCACCAGCACGGGCACGGCGTGCACGACGACGGCCGCCGCGGCCAGGCCGAGCGCGCCCCCACTCAGGCTCAGCACCGTGCTCTCCGTCAGGAGTTGACGCACGAGCCGGCCTCTGCTCGCGCCCAGCGCGGCGCTGACGGCGAGCATCCGCCGGCGCGTCACCCCGCGGGCCAGCAGCAGCCCCGCCGCGTTCAGACAGGCGACCAGCAGCACGAGCACGGTCACCGCGGTCAGCATCGACAGCGCCGGGCGGTACTCGCCGACCATCTCCTCGTACGCCGCGAGCTGCTCGAACGACTCGGAGAGCTCCTGCAACAACGGCATCGAGCGGTTCGACAGCAGCATGGCCGACAGGCTTCGCGGGCCGAAGGAGTCGCCGATGCGCACGATGGCGTCGGCATCCGGGTACGGCAGCGGGCGTAGCAGGACACCGTGGACGATGCTGAACATGGCGGTGTTCGCGCCGATGCCCAACGCGAGGATCAGCGCCACGGTGGCCGCGAAACCTGGCCCTCGCCGCAAGCCCCGGAGAGCATGGCGCAGGTCGCGCCGCAGGTCGTCGAGCCAGCGCCAGCCCCCGTACTACCTCGGGCTGGGTGTCGCGCGGGACTACGCGGAGGCGGTCGGCTGGTACCGTCTCGCGGCCGACCAGGGGAACTCGTTCGGGCAGGCGCTTCTCGGGGAGGCGTACTTCTACGGGAACGGCGTGGGGCAGGACGCCGAGGAGGGGGTGCGCTGGTCCCGTCTCGCCGCGGTGCAGGGCGACGTCATCGGCCAGACCGTTCTCGGCGACGCGTACCTCCTGGGGTTCGGCGTGGCGCAGGATCATCGGGAGGCGGTCCACTGGTTCCGGGCCGCCGCCGAGCAGGGAGGTGCCATCGCGCAGGCTCACCTCGGAGCGGAGTACTACTTCGGGCGCGGGGTTGCTATGGGCGGAGGTCGCTTGGCGGTAGAATAAAGCGGTCGGCCACGGACGGACGTGCGGACGGAGGATGACAAGGCAACTGATTGCGGTGATTCTGCTCGCGCTACTCGCTGGCGCGGCGGCTCCCGGCGCCCAGGAGGGCGTCATCACGCGGAGCGAGGCGCTGGCGGCCGTGTATCCGGGGGCGCAGGTGACGCGCGACCGCGTCATTCTCACCCGGGAGCAGATGGGGGCGGTGGCGGCGCTCGCCCGCGTCGGGATGCAGGGCCGCATCTTCCCCCGCTACATCGCGCGCGACGAGAACGGCGGGGTCGTCGGGCGCGCCTACATCGACACCCACACCCCGAAGACCGAGCGCCAGAGCCTGCTCATCTCCCTCGACACCGCAGGCCGCGTCATCAGGGTCGACGTCACCGTGTTCTTCGAGCCGGCGCAGTACATGGCGCCCCAGGCCTGGTTGCGGCAGTTCGACGGCGCGGAGCTGCACCACCCGCTGGCCATCCGGCGCGGCATCCGGCCGATTGCCGGCTCTTCCTTCACCGGGCGGGCCATCAGCAACGCCGTCCGCCGCGTCCTTGCCCTCGACCAGGTGCTGCAGAGCGAGGCGGCGCAGCCGTAATCCGGGAGTTCCCCGGCCGCCTCGACGGCAGCCCCGAACCGCGTCATCGTCGTTTGGACACAGGAGTCCTGCGTGTGCCGTCGAGCCGCGCTCTCAAGTGGCTTTCCGCTTCCTTGCTTATCGGCGTGCCCGGAAAGACCTGGTCGTAGAGCTTCAGCGCGTCCTCGCTCGTGGCGATCCCCAGGTGCGTCAGCAACGTGTCGATGTCCCCGAGGTCTCCCTCTCGTCCCGCCTGCAGCTTCATCGCCAGCATGTGCTCGGCCGAGGCTCCCGTCACGGTCAGGTACGGCGACGAGAAGACCGTCCTGGCTCTTGGGTCTTCTCCTCGAGGCGAGAACATCGTGGCGGTCTCGTTCAGCCAGTCCTCGGGCAGGTCGTGCTTCCTTGCGATCTCCCGGACCGCTTCCATCACGGTCGCATGTTCCGGTCCGTGATTCGTTACGTGCGCGTCCACGTCCTTCGTGGTTCGACCTCGCCGGTAGCCGAGTGCCATCGCCGCGCCGCCGATGACGTAGATGTGCCCGCGGACGCCGTCTTCCCGCAGATGGTCGGCAAGCTCGCTGAACAGGCCGATCAGCGCGTCCCGGTCAAAGGACCCATGCATGCCGTTCTCCGCCGCGTGCGTCCAGGTCGCGCGGGTCGGGCAGTGCGCTGTGCCGGATGAACGCGGGCGGCGCGAAAGCGATCGATTGCAGCCGTATCAACGGGTTCCGGGAAACCACCCACGGCAGGTCGAGGAAGCGCTCGCGTTCGCTCGTCCACGCCGGGGCGTCGTGGCCGTGCAACTCCGCCACGTGCTCGACGGTCGCCGCCAGCAACGCATCCCATCGCGTCCCGGTCAGCGCCGGGCGCTCGTGCAGCGCTTCGCTCTGTTCCTCGTGATCGAGGCCGTGAAACAGGCGCGGCACCTCGCGGACGATCGCCCGGTAGAGATCGGTTTCCTCCCACCCGGCGCCGATCGCGTCGCTGTAATCCTGCAATCGCAGGATCCGTCGTCTTCGCTTCGCCATCCGTCCGTCCGGCTGCCCGCTGGTTGCCATTCTAGTCGGCCAGGCTCATCGCCTTCCCCCATCGCGCGCCAGGAGCGGTGTCTCGCCGGGTGCCGGGGCTTGGGCCGCGGCCGGGTCCAGCGGGGCGATCCCGATCCGCGCGAAGCCGTAGAGGGCGGCGACGAACGGGTTGATCAGGTTGAAGAAGGCGAACGGGGCGTAGGCCAGCGTCGAGACGCCGAGCGTCTGGGCCATGAACGCGCCGCAGGTGTTCCACGGGATGAGGACGGAAGTGATCGTGCCCGAGTCCTCGAGGGTCCGCGACAGGTTCTTCGGGTCGAGCCGCCGTCGCTGGTACTCGCCGCGGAACATCCGGCCCGGCAGCACGATGGAGATGTACTGGTCCGACGCCAGGACGTTGACGCCGAACGCGGTGGCCAGCGTGGCCACGATGAGGCCGCCGGCGCTGCGCACGGCGTACAGGATGCGGCGGGCCAGCGCCTGCAGGACGCCCGTGGCCTCCAGCACGGCGCCGTACATCATCGCCGTCATGATCAGCCAGACGGTCTGCAGCATGCTGGCCATGCCGCCGCGCGAGAGCAGCTCGTCGAGGGCGGTGTTGCCCGAGTCGAGCACGTACCCGCCGTGCAGCGCCTGCCACACGCCCTTGAGCAGCGCGACGGGCCGCGCCAGCTCGGGCTCGCCGACGTAGCGCAGCACCGCTTCGGGCTGGAACGCGACCGCGAACAGGCCCCCGACCAGCGCGCCGATCAGCAGCGCCGGGAACGCCGGCATCCGGCGCACCACCAGGGTCAGCACCAGCACCAGCGGCAGCAGCAGGTGCGGGCCGATGGCGAAGCTGCGGTCGAGCGCGGCCAGCACCGCATCGAGGTCCCCGGATCCTTCCGGCGCCGGCGTGGCGAGACCGATGCCCGTGAAGAGGATCAGCGCGAGGCCGAAGCTGGGCGCCGTGGTCCAGACCATGTGGCGGATGTGGGTGAAGAGCTCCGAGCCCGCCACCGCCGGGGCGAGGTTGGTGGTATCCGACAGCGGCGACATCTTGTCGCCGAAGTAGGCGCCCGAGATGATGGCGCCGGCGGCAATCCCCAGGTGCAGGTCGTAGGCCGCGGCGGTGCCGATGAGGGCCAGCCCCACGGTGCCGGCGGTGGTCCAGGAGCTGCCGGTGGCGAGCGCGACGACGGCGCAGATGACGCACGCGGCGGCGTAGAAGATGGACGGCGCGAGCAGCGACAGGCCGTAGTAGATCATCGTCGGCACGATGCCGGCCAGAATCCACGTGCCGATGACCGATCCGACGACCAGCAGGATCAGGATGGCGCCCATCGACGTGGCGATGCCGCGCCGGATGGCGCCTTCGATCTCGGCCCACGACTGGCCGTTGGCCAGGCCGACGAGCCCGGCGACGGCGGTGCCGAGCACCAGTGCGATCTGGTTGGGGCCGAACGACGACTCGTCGCCGAACAGGTAGACGGCGGCGCCGAGCATGGCGATGAGCAGCACGACGGGGACGAGTGCCTGCGTGAGTGGCGGCTCGACCCGGTGGGCGGGGGACTTGTCCGTCATCGTCGTTCGGACACACGAGCCCTGCGTGTGCCGCTGGTTGTCGCTCAATCGGCCGGCGTCGTCTGCGTCCGTGCCATCGCCGGCGCTTGCTGCGCTGCTCAATCGCGCGCCAGGAGCTCGTCGATGTTGAGTCGGCGCCGCTTGAGCAGCAGGCCCCGGCGCGACACGCCGAGCCGGACGGCCGCCGTGCTCAGGTGACCTTCGGTGACCGACAGCGCCCTGATGATCAGCGCGCGCTCGACCTCTTCTATGGCCGCCGGCAAGCTCTGATCCGTGGAGATCGTTATCGTGTTCGGGTAGGCGCGCTCCCTGGCGCGGGTCGGCGTGGGCGTCTCCCCGAACGACTCGGCCGACTGCGCGAGGTGTGCCGCCGTGATGAGCGTGTCGTTGTCCGCGAGCGTTACGAGGCGTTTGATCTCGTTGGCGAGCTGCCTGACGTTCCCCGGCCAGTCCCGCACGCTCAACCGCTCGACGGCCTCTCCCGACACGCGGATGCCCTGCTTCTCCTGCTCGTTGGAGAACCTGCGCAGGAATTGTCCGACGAGCGGAGGGATGTCCTCGCGGCGATCCCGCAGGGGCGGGACGCGAATGCGAATGATGTTGAGGCGATAGAACAGATC
The DNA here is from genome assembly GCA_965204175.1 of Vicinamibacterales bacterium. Classification (GTDB taxonomy): domain Bacteria; phylum Acidobacteriota; class Vicinamibacteria; order Vicinamibacterales; family UBA8438; genus WTFV01. Next base: position 4,735,211 of record OZ241978.1, on the reverse strand, counting down.
CTCGCGGAAGCGCTTCCGGCGAACCATCCGCTCGATGTCCGCGTTCGTGGCGGCCACGATGCGCACGTCGACCTTCACGGGTCGCGACCGGCCGACCGGCTGAATCTCACGGTTCTCCAGAAACCGCAGCAGCTTGGGCTGAATGTGCGCGTCGAGCTCGCCAATCTCGTCCAGCAGCAGCGTTCCGCCGTTGACGCTCTGAATCACTCCGGGGGCGTGCTCGCTCGCGCCGGTGAACGATCCGCGCCGGTGACCGAAGAGCTGCGAGTCGACGATCTCGCGGGTGGTTCCGGTGCAGTTGTAGGGGACGAACAGATTCCGCGGTCGGCCGGAACGGTCGTGGATGATGCGCGCGATGACTTCCTTGCCGGTTCCGGACTCGCCCGTGATCAGCACGGGAAGGCTGCTGCAGGCGGCACGTACCGCCATCGCCAGCACGCGCCGCATCACGCCGGACGCGAAGATTCCCCGCCCCCGCCACTCCGAATCGCTGCTGTCTCGTCTGTTGAAGCTCACCATGCCTGACCTGCCGAAGCGTGCTGGCCGGCGCGCGCGTGTTCGTGGATGGATGCCGCGTCGGCGCTGTCACGTGTCAAAAAAAGACGCGTTGTACCACAATTCGACGGCCCGAGCGAGGCTATCGTCCTCACATATACTTCCCAAGCGATGAAATTTGCCGTGGTCACGTTCGGCTGCCGGGTCAATCAAGCTGACTCGTTCGCGCTCGAACGTGACTTGCGCGCGGTCGGCGGCAGCGCGGCGCCGGTCGAGGCGGCGGATGTCGTCGTCGTGAACAGTTGCTCGGTCACGGCCAGCGCGGATCAGGGCACGCGGCAGGCCATCCGGCGCATCGTCCGGACGAACGCCGCCGCCCGCATAGTTGCCACCGGCTGCTACGCCTCGCGCGCCGCGGAGGAGGTGGCCGCCCTGCCGGGCGTCGTCGCGGTGGTGCCGAACGTCGAGAAAGAGGCGCTCGCGGCCCGCATCCTGGATGCGGTCGAGCCGACCACGGCGGTGCGCTTCGGCGCGGGGGACGGCGCCTGCGGCGCTCCCATCCGGCCGGGCGAGCAGGGCCGGACCGCCTATACGCTGCGCGTGCAGACCGGCTGCGACGAGGCGTGCGCCTACTGCATCATTCCTTCGACGCGCGGGCGCGGCCGCAGCGTGCCGTTGCCGCGGGTGCTCGACGAGGTGGACCAGGCTGTCGACGCCGGGTACCGGGAGCTGCAGCTCACGGGGGTGCACCTGGGCTCGTACGGCCGCGACCTGACGCCGCCGTCCTCCCTGGTGACGTTGCTGGGATCGCTCGTCAACCACCCGTCCGACTTCCTGGTGCGCATGAGCTCGCTGGAGCCGATGGATTGCACGCCGGACGTGGTCGAGCTGGTGACCGCGAGCCCCCGGTTCGCGCCGCACTTCCATCTGCCGCTGCAGCACGCGAGCGACGCCGTCCTGCGGCGGATGCGGCGGCCGTACACCGCGGCCGGGTACCGGTCGGTGGTCACGGACATTCGCGACCGCCTGCCGCACGCCGCGATCGGCGCCGATCTCGTGGTCGGGTTCCCGGGGGAGACGGACGCCGACGCCGCGGCGACCCTCGGCTTCGTTCGCGACAGCCCGCTCACGTATCTGCACGTCTTTCCCTACTCGGATCGTCCGGGGACGGAAGCGTCGAGGATGTCCGGGAAGGTGGACGGGCGCTCGATCCGCGAGCGGGCGCGCGCGGTGCGCGACGTCGGCGCGACCCTGGCGGCGCGGTTCCGCGAGTCGCAGCTCGGCAGCGTCCGTCCCGGTCTGACGCTCGCACAGGCGGGCGGCACGACGGTGTTGACCGACAACTACCTGCGCGTCCGGGTACCCGTCGAACGCCCCGAGAATGAACGGGTGCGCGTGCGCATCACCGGCGCCGGCGAGACGATGGCGGGAGAGCTGGTCGAGCCGGCGGCCTGACGGGGGCTTCCAGCAGGGCGGCGGCCCGCTGCCCCGGGGCCGGCCGCGCCCCCTCGACGATGAGCTGCCCGCAGGCGGCGCGGATGTCCCGCCCGCGGCTCTTGCGCACCGACACGGTCAGGCGCCGCTCGGCCAGGGTGCGTGCGAAGCGGTCGATCCGTGCATCGGACGGCCGCCGGTACGGGATGCCGGGCGCCTCGTTGAGCGGAATCACGTTGACCTTCGACCGGATGCCGCGCAACAGGTTCGCCAGCCGCCGGGCGTCGGCGACCCCGTCGTTGACGTCGCGCAGCAGGACGTACTCGAACGTGATCCGGTCGCGCCGCGACAGCGGAAACCGGCGGCACGCGGCGATCAGGTCGGCGAGCCCGTACTTGCGGCTCACCGGCACCAGCCGGTCGCGCAGCTCCTCGGTGGTGGCGTGCAGCGAGACGGCCAGGTTGGGCATCAGCGGCTCCTGCGCCAGCCGCTCGAGGGCCGGCAGCACGCCGACCGTCGACAGGGTCACGCGGCGGGGGCTCACCGCGAGCCCGCATTCGGCGGCCAGCATTCGCAGCGCCTTCATCGTCTCGTCGTAGTTGTGCAGCGGCTCGCCCATGCCCATCAGCACGATGTTGAAGCGCTGGTCCGCCAGCCCGAGGTCGTGCGCCATCACGCGGACCTGGGCGGCGATCTCGCCCGCGGTCAGGTTGCGCAGCAGGCCCATCCGGCCGGTCAGGCAGAAGCCGCAGCGCATGGCGCAGCCTACCTGCGTCGACACGCAGAACGTCATGGCCGGCGTGTCGGGAATGAAGACCGACTCCACCTCACGCCCGTCGCCGAGGCGCAGCAGGAACTTGACGGTCCCGTCGGCCGACTCGCTCCGCGAGGTCACCGCCGGGGTCGGGATGGTGAATTCCTGCTCCAGCCTGGTCCGCAAGTCCTTCGACAGATCGGTCATCCCGTCGAACTCGACCACGCCGCGCCGGTAGATCCAGCCGTAGATCTGCCGTGCGTGAAACGGCTTGACGCCGAGGCGGCCGAGCGCCTCGGCCAGCGTGTCGGGCTCGAGCTCGGTGAGGATCGGGTGCGCGGACATCGGAGGCAGCCCCGCCGGCGGGCGGGCCGCATGCTACCACGCGGCCGAAGTCGATGAAACGTGAGCAGAGCGGTTCTGCAGCCTGGACGCCGGTTGCTGCGATCTCGTGACGTGTGGTACGATAACGCTGTCCCGGCTCGCTTAACCTGAGTCTTCGCAAGCGTTTGCGTGCTTACAGCGCCTCTACGGCGGACCTCCGGCGCGGGTGCCCCCCGAGATGATCGAGCGTCACGAATTCGATAGCGGTCTGTGTCTGCTCACCGAGCCGATGCCGGCGGTCCGCTCGGTCAGCCTGGGGGCTTGGCTGACCCGCGGCTCCCGGCACGAGGGGCCCGATCGGGCGGGCATAGCGCACTTCGTCGAGCACATGCTGTTCAAGGGCACCGCATCGCGCTCGGCGGAGGCCATCGCGCAGGAGATCGACTCCATCGGCGGGCAGCTCGACGCCTTCACGGCGAAGGAGTACGCCGGCTACTACGTGAAGGTGCTCGACGAGCATCTCCCGCGGGCCGTCGATCTGCTGAGCGACCTGCTGCTGAACCCGGCGTTTGCCGACGAGGAGATCCGCCGCGAGCAGAGCGTGGTCCTCGAGGAGATCAAGATGGTCGAGGACACGCCGGACGATCTCGTCCACGAGGTGTTCACGGCCAGCTTCTGGCCGGACCATCCGCTCGGGCGTCCGATCCTGGGGACCGCCGAGTCGGTCGGCGCGATTGACGCCGCGGCGCTCCGCACGTACTTCACGGGCGCGTACACGGCCGGCAACCTCATCGTTTCCGCCGCCGGCAGCATCGACGCCGCGGCGCTGCGCGACCTGGTGGGGACGGCGTTCGCGCCGCTGGCCGAAGGTGCCGAGCCGCTCGGCACCAGCGCGCCGGCGGTCGACGCCCGAATCGAGTTGCGCGACAAGGATCTCGAGCAGGCGCACCTGTGCCTCGGCACCCGCGGCTATCCGCAGAGCCACGAGGACCGCTACGCGACCTACGTGCTCAACACGGTGCTCGGCGGTTCGATGAGCTCGCGCCTGTTCCAGAACATCCGCGAGAAGCGTGGGCTGGCCTATGCGGTCAGCAGCGGACTGACCGCATACCGGGACGCCGGCGTGCTGAGCGTGTACGTCGGGTGCGACGGCGCGGCGGTCGGCGAGGTGGTGGATCTGGTGGTCGAGGAGCTGCGCGGGTTGCGGCGCACGGTCGTACCGGACGCGGAGCTGCAGCGCGCCAAGGATCATCTGAAGGGCAGTTGCGTGCTGGGACTCGAGAGCACGACCAGCCGCATGTCGCAGCTCGCGCAGTGCGAGATGTACTTCGGCCGGCAGGTGCCGCTGGCCGAGACGCTTGCCGGGATCGACCGCGTCACGGCCGGCGACGTGCAGCGGGTGGCGGCGGACCTGTTTCGCAACGGCGCGCTGGCCGCGACGGCGGTGGGACCGGTCGCGGGGGCGCCGCTCTCGCCGGCGCAGCTTGACCTGGGCTGACCGACGAGCGGAGGAAGAGAGCCATCGGGGTCGAGTTGACGGTGCTCGGGAGCGGCAGTGCCGGGAATGCGACGCTCGTGTCCCACGCGGGCACACGCGTGCTGCTCGACGCGGGGTTCAGCTACCGCGAGCTGAGTCGCCGGCTGGGCACTGTCGATGTCGACCCCGGGATGCTGGACGCGGTTCTCATTACGCACGGCCACGGCGACCACACGCGCGGCCTGCGCGTGCTGTCGAAGCGGCACGGTGTCCGCGCCCACGCGACCGCCGCCGTCCGCGAGGAATGGAGGACGCTCGCCGGCGTCGACTGGCACGAGCTTGCACCGGGCCTGGGAGTCGACCTGGGCGAGTTGCGGTTCGTTCCGTTCGAGGTGCCGCACGACGCATCCGGGACGGTCGCCTTTTGCATCGAGACGCCGGAAGGCGCCATCGGCTACGCCACCGATGTCGGGACGCTGACGCCCCTGTTGATCGAGCATTTTCGCGACTGCCGGCTGCTGGTGATCGAGTCGAACCACGCGACCGAGCTCCTGCGCGTCAGTCCGTACGCGCGGTCCACCCGCGAACGCATCGCCGGGGACGGCGGCCACCTTTCCAATGAATCGCTCGCCGCGTTCGTGCGCGAACACCTGGGCCCGTCGGTCCGCTGCCTGGTGCTCGCCCACCTGAGCCGGGTCAACAACCTGCCGGAGCTGGCCCGCATGACCTGCTGCGAGGCGCTGTCGGGCAGCGGCCGGACGGATGTGGAGGTAGTGGTGGCCCGCCAGGACCGGGTCACGCCGACCATCGACTTGGCTGCCTGGGCGCAGCCGGGGGCTTCGCCGACGGCCGCTCCGCGCCAGACGGCGCTTCCGTTCCATCTCTCCTCCGGCGGCGATTCCAGCCGTGCCGGCAACGAGGTTCGTTCGCGATGATTGCCCGCTACACGCCGCGCGAGATGGGCCGACTGTGGACCGATCAGCGCAAGTACGACACGTGGTTGCGCGTCGAGATCGCCGCCGCGGAGGCGATGGCCGACCACGGGTTGATCCCCTCGGCCGCGGCGCGCGACATCCGGGAGCGCGGCGCGGTGAAGGCGGCGCGCGTGGCGGAGATCGAGGAGACGACGCAGCACGACGTCATCGCGTTCACGACGGCGGTGGCGGAGCACGTCGGGCCGTCGGCGCGCTGGTTGCACTTCGGCATGACGTCGTCGGACGTCATCGACACCGCGCACGCGCTGCAGATGCGCGAGGCGTGCGACCTGCTGCTGGCCGACCTCGACCGGCTGGTCGAAGCGGTGCGGCAACGGGCGGAGGAGCACCGGCGGACCCCGATGATCGGCCGGACCCATGGTGTGCATGCCGAGCCGATGACCTTCGGACTGAAGCTGGCGCTCTGGTTCACGGAGCTGCGGCGCGATCGCGAGCGGCTGGTCCGCGCCCGCGAGACGATCGGCGTCGGCAAGCTGTCGGGCGCGGTGGGGACCTACGCGCATCTGGATCCGGCCATCGAGCGGGGGGTCTGCGACCGTCTCGGCCTGATCCCGGCCCCGGTCGCTTCGCAGGTCGTGCAGCGCGATCGCCACGCCGAGCTGCTGAGCGCGCTGGCCATCACCGCCGCGTCGCTCGAGAAGTTCGCACTGGAGGTCCGCGGCCTGCAGAAGACCGAGATCGGCGAGGTGGCCGAGCCGTTCGCCAAGGGCCAGAAGGGGTCGTCGGCGATGCCCCACAAGCGCAACCCGATCGGCTGCGAGCAGATCACGGGCCTGGCGCGCGTGGTGCGCACCAATGCGCTGGCCGCCATCGAGAACGTGGCGCTGTGGCACGAGCGCGACATCTCGCATTCCTCGGTCGAGCGGGTCATCGTGCCCGACAGCTTCTGCGCACTCGACCACATGGTGCGCCGGTTCACGCGCATCGTGCGCGGCCTGGTCGTCAATCCCGAGCGGATGCGCGAGAATCTGGAGCGGTCCCGCGGCGTCGTGTTCTCCGGCACGGTGCTGCTGGAGCTCGCCGGGCGCGGCGTCTCCCGCGAGGACGCCTACCTGCTGGTGCAGCGCAACGCCATGCGCTCGCACGACGAGGGGCTCGATTTCAAGTCGCTGCTGCTGGCCGACTCCGAGGTGACCGGCGTGCTGGGCGCGGCCGACATCGAGCGCGCGTTCGACCTCGACGTGCAGCTTCGCCACGTGGATGCGATCATGGACCGCGCCTTCGGGGTCGCCCCGAAGGAGGGATCCGGGACACCCGTACCGAAAGCGGGCGGGCCGGTGGCGCCGGAACCGAGTCCGCACCGGGGCAGGCCGGTGACGGTCCGGGAGGTGTCGTGAAGGCGAGAGTCTACGTCACGCTGAAGCCCTCGATCCTGGACCCGCAGGGCAAGACCATCACGGCCGCCCTGCACAGCCTCGGCTACGAAGCGGTTCGCGATGTGCGGCAGGGCAAGTACTTCGAGCTGGACGTCGACGCGGCGACCGCCGACCAGGCGCGATCGCTGGCCGGCGAGGTGGCCGAGCGGCTCCTGGCGAACCCGGTGATCGAGAGTTATCGTGTGGAGGTCGGCAATCCGTGAACCACCGGGGCAGGGCCTTCACAGGCAGGAAGCGGGCGTCGGGATGAGATTCGCGGTGGTGGTCTTCCCGGGCTCGAACTGCGACCACGACGCGCACCACGCGCTGGCGCACGTGCTGGGACAGCAGGTGGACCTGGTCTGGCACAAGGCGACCGATCTGCGCGGCGCCGACGCGGTGGTGCTGCCGGGTGGATTCTCGTACGGCGACTACCTGCGCTGCGGGGCCATCGCCCGGTTCTCGCCGATCATGAACCGGGTAAAGGAGTTCGCCGCCGCCGGCGGGCCGGTCGTCGGCATCTGCAACGGTTTCCAGGTGCTGCTCGAGGCGGGAATGCTGCCCGGCGGAATGCGGCGGAACCGCGACCTGAAGTTCATCTGCGAGCACGTGCACCTGCGGGTGGAGGCCGCCGACACCCCGTTCACGCGCAGCGCGACCGCCGGCCGGGTATTGCGCATCCCCGTTGCCCACGGCGAGGGAAACTACTACGCCGATGCGGAGACCCTGCGGGAGCTCGCCGACAACCGGCAGATCGTCTTTCGCTACACTGCGCCGGACGGATCTCGTGACGAGCGCTGGAACGTCAACGGTTCGGTCGAGGCGATCGCGGGCATCTGCAACCGCGAGCGCAACGTCGTCGGCCTGATGCCGCATCCCGAGCGGGCGTGCGAGAGCGCGGTCGGGAGCACCGACGGCCGCGTGGTGTTCGAGTCGGTGCGGGCGGCCCTGGCGGAGCCCGCGGCCGTCGCGGAGGCGATCTGATGGCTGCTCCGGAAACGCGCCGGCGTCTCGGGCGGATCTTCGTCGGTATCGGCTTGCTCATGCTGGCCGCGGCGGTGCTCTTCGGCGTGGGCATCGTGCCGCTGCCGGCGCCGGGCGGCATCATCGTGGCGGCCGTGCTGGCGCTTGCGGGCGTCGTGATGGCGGTGTTCGGGGTGGTGCTGCTGACGGGAGCCCGCTCGTGATCGACGCCGGCACCGTGGCGGCTCACGGGCTGACCGCCGGCGAGTACCAACGCATCGTCGAGATCCTCGGGCGCCACCCCAACCTGCTGGAGCTGGGCATCTTCTCGGTGATGTGGTCCGAGCACTGCAGCTACAAGAGCTCGCGGATCCACCTGCGAACCCTGCCGACCGAGGGTCCGCGCGTGCTGCAGGGACCGGGCGAGAACGCGGGCGTCGTCGACATCGGCGACGGACTCGCGGCCGTCTTCAAGATCGAATCGCACAACCACCCGTCGTTCATCGAGCCGTACCAGGGTGCCGCAACCGGGGTCGGCGGCATCATCCGCGACATCTTCACGATGGGGGCCCGGCCCATCGCCCTGCTCGATTCGCTGCGGTTCGGCCCGCTGGACGCGCCGTCGACGCGGCGGCTGGTCGAAGGCGTGGTGGCGGGCATCGCCGGCTACGGCAACAGCATCGGCATCCCCACCGTCGGCGGGGAGGCGGCCTTCGACGAAACCTATGCCGGCAACCCGCTGGTCAACGTCTTCTGCCTGGGCATCGCGCCGGTGGAGGGTGTGATCCGGGGCCGCGCGGAGGGTACGGGAAACGCGGTCTACTACGTCGGCGCGAAGACCGGCCGCGACGGCATCCACGGCGCCACGATGGCGTCGGCCGAGTTCGATGACCGAGCTGCCGAGAAGCGTCCCAACGTGCAGGTCGGCGATCCGTTCATGGAAAAGCTGCTGCTGGAGGCGTGCCTCGAGGTACTGCAGACCGGCGCGCTGGTCGGGCTGCAGGACATGGGGGCGGCCGGGCTGACCTGCTCGTCGTGCGAGATGGGGGCCCGCGGCGGCGCGGGCATCGATATCGACGTCGCCTGCGTGCCGCAGCGCGAGTCGGGCATGACGCCGTACGAGATCATGCTGTCGGAGTCGCAGGAGCGCATGCTGTTCATCGTGCGGCAGGGGCGCGAGGCCGAGGTCGATCGCGTGTTCGAGAAGTGGGATCTGCACGCGGTGCGGATCGGCGAGGTGACCGGCGACGGCCTGCTGCGGGTCCGCGACGGCGGGAAGGCGGTGGCCGAGATCCCCAACCGGCCGCTGGCCGACGAGGCGCCGCTGTACGACCGCCCGTACCGCGAGCCGGCGGACCTGCACGAGCGGCAGGCGCTCGACCTGTCGGCGCTGGAGCCCCCGGGTCCGCCCGCCGAGACCTTCCTGCGGCTCGTCGGCTCGCCGGGCATCGCGAGCAAGCGCTGGATCTACCGCCAGTACGACCACATGGTACGGACCAACACCATCGCCCCGGCCGGTGCGGGCGCGGGCGTGGTGCGCGTCAAGGGGACACCGCGCGCCCTGGCGTTCTCGGTCGACGGCAATGGGCGGTACTGTTTCCTCGACCCGTACCGCGGAGCGATGCTGGCGGTGGCCGAGTCGGCCCGCAACGTCGCCTGCGCGGGCGGCCGGCCCATCGGCGCCACCAACTGCCTGAACTTCGGGAACCCGGAGCGCCCGGAGATCATGTGGCAGTTCGCCCGTGCGGTAGCCGGAATCGGCGACGCGTGCCGCGCTCTCGACATTCCGATCACCGGCGGCAACGTCAGTCTCTACAACGAAACGGACGGCCGGGCGATTCTGCCGACCCCGGTGCTCGGCGTGGTGGGCATAATAGAGGACGCCCGCCGGCTCGTAGGACGCACGTTCCGCGGGCCGGGAGACGTGGTGATGCTGCTCGGAGCGCCGGGTGGCACGCTCGGCGGCAGCGAGTACCTGAAGGGGATGCACGGGCTCGTGCGAGGCGTGCCGCCGGAGCTCGACCTGGAGGCCGAACGCGCCCTGCAGCATCTGGTGGTGGAGTTGGCGGGGGCGGGGCGCCTGCTCTCCGCGCACGATTGCTCGGACGGCGGTTTGGCCGTCGCACTCGCGGAATGTGCGTTCGGCAGCGGCGGAACAGGTTTCGACGTGACGGTTCCCGGTTCGGGTGGCGGAGACGGCCTGGCGGTCGCGCTGTACGGCGAGTCGGCCTCGCAGGTCGTCGTCTCGGTGCAGGAGAGGGACGCGGACGCGGTGCTGGCCCGCGGGGCGGCGGCGGGCGTCCCGGCGCAGGTGCTGGGTCGGACCGGCGGTGCGCGCCTGCGGTTCGCGTGCGACGGGGAGCCGGCCGTCGATGTCGGGTTGGCCGAGGCGGAGCAGCGCTGGGCGACCGGGCTTTCCCGGTACTTCGAGGCTCCCGCCGCATGAGGTGGGGAGTCTGCGCCGTAGAATGACGGTGCGGACTCCCGGGCAGGCCTGGTTGGGCGGGAAGCGGAGCCGCAGGCGACAATTGTGAGGCTGGCGGCGCGCGGGCGAGGTCGCTGACGGCATGGACGACAAGTTCCACGACGAGTGCGGCGTCTTCGGCATCTACGGCCACGAGGACGCGTCGTCGCTGACCTACCTCGGCCTCTATGCGCTGCAGCACCGGGGGCAGGAGAGCGCCGGGATTGCCGCCGCCGGCGACGGCGCGGTGAAGCTGTCGCGTGCGATGGGCTACGTCGGCGACGCCTTCAACGACCGGATGCTGGCCGCCCTGCCCGGCCCGGCGGCGATCGGCCACGTCCGCTACTCCACTTTCGGCGACAGCCGAATCGTCAACGCCCAGCCGATCCTGATCGACTGCTCCCACGGGCAGATCGCGCTCTGCCACAACGGCAACCTCGTCAACGCCGGCGACCTGCGGCAGCGGCTGGTCCGGGAGGGCTCGATCTTCCAGACCAACAGCGACACCGAGGTCGTCCTGCACCTCTACGCGAGATCGAGTGCGGCGACTCCCGAGGATGCCATCGTCGAGTCGGTATCGCAGGTGAGCGGGGCGTTCTCCCTCGTGCTGCTGACGCCGAAGAACCTCATCGCGGTGCGCGATCCGCAGGGCTTCCGTCCGCTCGCCCTCGGCCGTCTGGGCGATGCCTACGTCGTCTGTTCCGAGACCTGCGCCATGGATCTGATCGGCGCCCGCTACGAACGCGACGTCGAGCCGGGCGAGATCCTGGTGGTCGGCGAGGACGGCGTGCGCTCCTACAAGCCGTTTCCGCCTGCGCCGGCGGCCCACTGCGTGTTCGAGCACGTCTACTTCGCACGGCCCGACAGCGAGGTCTTCGGTCAAAGCGTCAACGCGGTGCGCACGAACCTCGGACGGCTGCTCGCGCAGGAGTCGGCGGTCGACGCGGACGTGGTGGTTCCGATTCCCGACTCGGGGGTCGTCGCCGCCATCGGTTACGCCGAGAGCTCCGGCGTTCCGCTGAAGATGGGACTCATCCGCAACCACTACGTCGGCCGTACGTTCATCCAGCCGCACCAGTCGGTCCGCGGCCTCAAGGTGAAGGTCAAGCTGAACACGGTGCGGAGCGTGCTCGCCGGACAGCGGGTCGTGCTGGTCGACGACTCCATCGTGCGGGGCACCACGAGCCAGAAGATCGTGTCGATGATCAAGGCGGCCGGCGCGCGCGAGGTGCACATGCGCATCAGTTGCCCGCCGACCGTCGCGCCGTGCTACTACGGCATCGACACGCCGCACCGCGACGAGCTGGTCGCGGCCCGGCACAGCATCGACGAGATCCGGGACTTCCTGGGCGCCGATACGCTCGCCTACCTGAGCCTGGACGGGTTGCGCGAAGCGGTCGGCGCACGACACGATCGGTACTGCAACGCCTGCTATACGAGGTCGTATCCCATCGACCCGCCGCGCGATACCGATGCCTACCGGCAGATGGTGCTCAAGATCGCCGAGGCAGAGGAGACGGCGTCGGGCTGACCGGAGGGAGCGGCGGCGCAGATCATGGATTACAGGACGGCGGGCGTCGACATGGATGCCGGCATGGAGGTGGTCGAGCGGGTCAAGCGGCTCGCCAAGAGCACCTTCACCGACGGGGTGCTGAGCGACATCGGTGCTTTCGGCGGGTTGTTCCGGCCCGAGCTGTCGGGAATGGACGAGCCCGTGCTGGTCGCGAGCGCGGACGGGGTCGGGACGAAGCTGGCCGTGGCCTTCGCGTCCGGCGTGCACACGACGGTCGGGGTGGATCTGGTCAACCACTGCGTCAACGACATCCTCGCGCAGGGGGCGCGCCCGGTGTTCTTCCTCGACTATCTCGCGACGGGCCGTTTGTCTCCCGACGTGTCGGCCGCGGTGATCGAAGGGGTCGCGACCGGCTGCCGGCAGAACGGCTGCGCGCTGCTCGGAGGCGAGACCGCCGAGATGCCCGGATTCTACGCGGATGGCCAGTACGATCTGGCGGGCTTCGTGGTCGGGCTGGTGGACCGCTCCCGGATCATCGACGGCCGCACGATCGTGCCGGGCGACGTCCTCGTCGGCCTGCCTTCGAGCGGGCTCCATACCAACGGCTACTCGCTCGCAAGGCGCATCGTCTTCGACAAGCTGGGGCTGACGGTCGACTCGGCGGTCGAAGCGCTCGGCTGCACCGTCGGCGAGGAGCTGCTGCGCACGCATCGGTCCTACCAATCGGCGGTCCGTCCGGCGATCGACACGGGTTGCGTGAAGGGGATTGCCCACATCACCGGCGGCGGCCTGACCGACAACCTGCCGCGCGTGCTGCCCGGCGGCTGCGCGGCCGCCGTCGATCCCGAACGCTGGACGAGACCCGCGATCTTCGATTTTCTGCGCGAGCGGGGTGAGGTGCCGCCGGCGGACATGTACCGCACTTTCAACATGGGCATCGGCCTGGTGGTCGTCTGCGCGCGGGACGACTCGCACCGCGTGCTTTCGAAGCTCATCACCTGCGGCGAGATCGGGGCGGCGCTCATCGGCGAAGTCCGCGAGGCGGTTGCCGGCGGCCCCCGGGTCGAGTACGCCGGGGTCGAGCTTCCGGGCGACACGCAGTCGGCGTGCGGCCCATGAGCGGCCGGGCTTCCGAACCGGCGGAGGCCGCCGTGAACCGCCGTCTCGGCGTGCTCATCTCGGGTCGCGGCAGCAACCTGCAGGCGATCATCGACGCGGTTGCGGAACGACGCCTCGAGGCCGAGATCGCGGTCGTCGTTTCCAACCGGAAGGACGCGCCGGGGCTCGATCGCGCGCGCCGGGCCGGCATCGACACCGCCTGCCTGAGCCACAAGGACTACGACTCGCGGGAGGCCTTCGATGCCGCGGTCGTCCGCGAGCTCAGGCGGCGCAACGTCGGTCTCGTCTGTCTCGCCGGGTTCATGCGCCTGCTCGGCGCCGGCTTCGTCGCCGCGTTTCCGAACGCCATCCTCAACATCCACCCGTCTCTGCTGCCCGCCTTCGTCGGTCTCGATGCCCAACGGCAGGCGTGGGAGCACGGCGTCAAGGTCAGCGGCGCGACCGTCCACATCGTGACCCCGGAGCTCGACGACGGGCCCATCGTCCGGCAGGCCGTGGTTCCCGTGCTGCCGAGCGACACCGCCGACTCGCTCGCGGCCCGCATCCTGGTCGAGGAACACCGCATCTACCCCGAAGCGATTGGGGCGATCCTCGACGGGGGCTGGCGGATCGACGGCCGCCGATTCATCGAGCGCTCCTGACCTGCGCCCAACGGCAGGCCCGCGGGGTGCAGCGTCCCGGTCCGGCCGGTTCTCGGTACAATGCTCCCGATGACGCTGGAGCAGCAGCTCGCCTACCTCACCAAGGGCTGCGTCGATGTCGTGCGGGAGCCGGAGCTGCGCGCCAAGCTCGAGCGCGCGGCCGTGTCGGGCGACCCGCTCACCGTGAAGGTGGGATTCGACCCGACGGCGCCCGACCTGCATCTCGGGCACACCGTGCTGCTCCGCAAGATGAAGCACTTTCAGGATCTCGGTCACCGGGTGATCTTCCTGATCGGCGACTTCACCGGGCTCATCGGGGATCCGACCGGCCGGTCGAAGACCCGGCCCCCCCTGACGCGGGAGCAGATCGAGGAGAACGCCGAGACCTACAAGAAGCAGGTGTTCAAGCTGCTCGATCCCGAAGCCACGGTGGTCGACTTCAACAGCGGCTGGCTCCGCGCCCTCGGCAGCGAGGGATGGATTCGGCTGGCGGCGCGCTACAACGTGGCCCAGATGCTCGAGCGGCGCGAGTTCCGCCAGCGCTACGACGCGGGCAAGCCCATCGCGATCCACGAGTTCCTGTATCCGCTCGCACAGGCGTACGACTCGGTCCACCTGCGGGCGGACGTGGAGCTCGGGGGCACGGATCAGCTCTTCAACCTCAACGTCGGACGCGACATCATGCCCGCGTGGGGCGTCGAGTCCCAGGTGGTGATGACCACGCCGCTGCTGGTGGGGCTCGACGGGACCGAGAAGATGTCGAAGTCGGCCTCGAACACCGTCGGCATCGCCGAACCGCCGGCCGAGATGTTCGGAAAGCTCATGTCCATCTCGGACGAGCTGATGTGGAGCTACCACGAGTTGCTCACCGACCTGTCGCTGGCGGAGATCGAGGCGCTGAAGGCGCGCGTCGCATCCGGGGCTGCCCATCCCAAGCAGGTGAAGGTCGATCTGGCGAGCCGCATCGTCGCCGACTACCACTCGGCCGCCGCCGCCGGAGCCGCGGCGGAGGCGTTCGAGCGCAGATTCGCGCGCCGGGAGGTTCCCACCGACGTGGACGAATTCCAGGCGCCGATGGAGGACGCCGCCAGCCGCCTGACCTCCATCATGGTCGCCGCCGAGCTGGCGAAGTCCATGGCCGCCGCAACGCGGGTCATCGCGCAGGGCGGAGTCAAGGTCGATGGCGTTCGCGTCTCGGACCGATTCCACACGGTTCCGGCCGATCACCCGCCGTTCGTGCTGCAGGTCGGGCGGCGCGCGCGTCGCATTCGACCGTTCCGCCCGCAGGGCTGAGGCGCGCTCCCGGCGCCTCGATTCCACGCGGACCCGGCCCAATCCGCCCTCGGGGAGACGGGGAAGTCGCGTTTCCCGCGCGAGGAGCACCCGCGCTCCCAAAAAAAGCTCCACCGGGTTTGACACCGGCCAGCGCGATCTGTAGTATCACTCTTCTGTCCGCTGGTGAGCCCCTCGGCCAACGGCGGACACCCCGCGAGCGGGAAGACCCCGACCGCGCTCGGGTTCTTTGAAAACTGGATAGGACGTTGACGTGGAAACACGTCGAGTATCAGCCTCGACACCAGATTCGAAACAACGCAGAGCCATCACGGCTCTCGTGTTGAGTCATGCGAAGCCCGGGGCCCTCCGCGGTCGCGGGCTTCCACGTTTTCAACTTGAGAG
>OZ241978.1:0-4717500 GCA_965204175.1 Vicinamibacterales bacterium | reverse complement strand
CCCAAACCGACGTGCTTGCACGACGGGGTTGTAGGGCCTGTCTGGCCGCGAGGCCGGCGAGTCAAAAACCAGCCTTCTAGTCGAACGATCTGGAACGATCGGCCAGAGACGGTGAGAGCCCGGTAGACGAAAGATGGCTGGCTCGCTGGGCAGGTTCCTGAGTAGCGCGGGACACGGGAAATCCCGCGTGAATCCGGGAGGACCATCTCCCAAGGCTAAATACTCCCTGGCGACCGATAGTGAACCAGTACCGTGAGGGAAAGGTGAAAAGAACCCCTGTTAGGGGAGTGAAATAGTACCTGAAACCGTATGCCTACAAGCAGTGGGAGGGCTATGGCCGGGCACGTCCCGGCAACGCCTGACCGCGTGCCTTTTGCATAATGAGCCGGCTAGTTACTCTCTGTGGCGAGGTTAAGCGAACGCGAGCCGTAGCGAAAGCGAGTCTGAAATGGGCGCATTAGTCGCAGGGAGTAGACGCGAAACGAGGTGATCTACCCTTGGCCAGGGTGAAGCGTGGGTAACACCACGTGGAGGCCCGAACCAGTGTCGGTTGAAAACGGCTTGGATGAGCTGAGGGTAGGGGTGAAAGGCTAATCAAACCTCGTGATGGCCCGTTCTCCTCGAAATGCTTTTAGGAGCAGCCTCGGGAGGTCGGCGTCGGCGGTAGGGCACTGGATGGACTAGGGGGCCTACAAGCTTACTGAATCCAACCAAACTTCGAATGCCGACGACACGCATCCCGGGAGTGAGACTCTGGGGGCTAAGCTTCAGGGTCGAAAGGGAAACAGCCCAGCCTACCGGCTAAGGTCCCTAAATCTGTGCTAAGTGGGAAAGGAACTGGGGACGCCGAGACAACCAGGAGGTTGGCTTAGAAGCAGCCATCCTTTAAAGAAAGCGTAATAGCTCACTGGTCAAGCGGCTCCGGGCCGACAATTCAACGGGGCTCAAGCACAGTACCGAAGCCGTAGATTCGCCGACTCCTCCGGGAGTCGGGAGTGGTAGAGGAGCGTTCTCTGGGCAGAGAAGGCGGATCGTGAGAACCGCTGGAGCGTAGAGAAGTGACCCTGCCGGCATAAGTAGCGATAAGAGTGGTGAGAATCCACTCCGCCGAAAGCCTAAGGTTTCCTGAGGAAGGTTCGTCCGCTCAGGGTCAGTCGGGTCCTAACGTGAGGCCGAAAGGCGTAGCGGATGGATATCCGGTCAACATTCCGGAACTACCTGAACAACGTTTGTACGATGGGGAGACGCAGGAGGCCGGCCCAGCCTACGACTGGACGTGTAGGTTCAGGCATGTAGGGGGAGCCGCCAGGTAAATCCGACGGCTCGCATTCCCTGAGGTGCCATGGCGAGGCCGTAAGGCCGCAAAGTGGGTGATGCCATGCTGCCGAGAAAATCCTCTAAGGAGTTGTTCAGGTACCCGTACCGTAAACCGACACAGGTAGGCAGGGAGAAAATCCCAAGGCGCGAGTGAGAACCCTCGTCTAGGAACTCGGCAAACTCGCCCCGTAACTTCGGAAGAAGGGGTGCTCCCGCCCGTGATCCGGCACGCCCGGTGAGCGGGAGGGAGTTGCAATAAAGAGGCCCAGGCGACTGTTTACTAAAAACACAGGACTCTGCCAAGTCGAAAACGACGTATAGGGTCTGACGCCTGCCCGGTGCCGGAAGGTTAAAGGGAGGAGTTAGCCGCAAGGTGAAGCTCTGAACTGAAGCCCCGGTAAACGGCGGCCGTAACTATAACGGTCCTAAGGTAGCGAAATTCCTTGTCGGGTAAGTTCCGACCTGCACGAATGGCGCAACGATCTGGGCGCTGTCTCGACGAGGGGCACTGCGAATTTGTGGTACCGGTGAAGACGCCGGTTGCCCGTGGTAAGACGGAAAGACCCCGTGCACCTTTACTACAGCTTAGTAGTGAGTGCTGGTGTGTTATGCGCAGGATAGGTGGGAGACTTTGAGCTCGGCCTCTCGGGGTCGGGGGAGTCGTCGGTGAGATACCACCCTTGGCATTTCGGTGCTCTAACCTCGGCCTGTGATCCAGGTCAGGGACACTGCTTGGCGGGTAGTTTGACTGGGGCGGTCGCCTCCCAAACTGTAACGGAGGCGCGCGAAGGTTCGCTCAGGCTGTTTGGAAATCAGCCGGAGAGTGCAAAGGCAGAAGCGAGCTTGACTGCGAGACATACACGTCGAGCAGGTGGGAAACCAGGCCTTAGTGATCCGGTGGTTCCGCATGGAAGGGCCATCGCTCAACGGATAAAAGGTACGCCGGGGATAACAGGCTTATCTTGGCCAAGAGTTCATATCGACGCCAAGGTTTGGCACCTCGATGTCGGCTCATCGCATCCTGGAGCTGTAGCAGGTTCCAAGGGTTCGGCTGTTCGCCGATTAAAGCGGTACGTGAGCTGGGTTTAGAACGTCGCGAGACAGTTCGGTCCCTATCTACCATGGGCGCAGGAGATTTGAGGGGGGCTGTCCTTAGTACGAGAGGACCGGGATGGACGAACCTCTAGTGTACCAGTTGTCGCGCCAGCGGCAGCGCTGGGTAGCTACGTTCGGAAGGGAGAAACGCTGAAAGCATCTAAGCGTGAAACCCTCCCCAAGATGAGATCTCCCAGGACCTGCGGGTCCCTGAAGGCACCTGGAAGACCACCAGGCAATAGGCCAGATGTGTAAGGCTTGCGAGAGCTTGAGCTTACTGGTACTAATCAGCCGTGAGGCTTGACCATGTTCCTCGGGTACTGCGTCGGGAAGCTGCCGTTTGTAGGGTGTTCAGTTGCGCGGCGGGCTGGTCTTTGACAGAGGCGTGCCGGCGCCGGGACCGCGGAGCAGCGCGGAGACCCGGCGCGGGCCGTACATGTTTTCCGGTGGTCATAGGAGAGGGGAAACACCCGTTCCCATGCCGAACACGGCAGTTAAGCCCTCTTCCGCCGATGGTACTGCGGGGGCAGCCTCGTGGGAGAGTAGGTCGCCGCCGGGAGTTTTCGGGGTGCGCCCGGACTCGAGTGTCGAGTCCGGGCGTTCGCGTTTGGGGACGGGCGTGGCGGTCGGCGGCGGCGGGGAATCATGACGCGGGAAGAGGGGAGAACGGATCATCGCGGCATTCCGGTGGAACTGGCGGGCGAGCGAAAGATTCGCGCCCGGAATACGGTGCTGTACCGGTTGGCGCATTGGCCCATCTGGATCTGGGTGTTTTTTCTCGCTCCGGGTCCGCTGACGTTCGACCTGTTCGCCGCCGGGTTCGACGCGCGGATGGGCGCGTGGCTCGGAGCCGTGGTGGTGGGGACGGGCATCGCGGGAATGAGAGGGCGGTTGCCGGGGGTGGAGCCGCGGCCGTACATCATACGATTCACGGAAGATCGGCCGAATCCGTTGTATCGGCGGGTGTGCTACACGTTTGCCTGGAGTGCGGTTCTGTCGTTCGGACTGCTGAATCTTGCCGGGTTGGTGTGGGCGGCCGCGACGGGAGAGTGGCGGATGCCCGCGATCTACGCGGTCGGCTACTTTCCGCTCGCCGGGTGCGCGTGGATTCTGGGAGCCGCGGGACGGCTGCCGCGCGTGAAGACGTCGACGCGGGGCGAGGGCCACGAGCGCCGGTTCTTCTACGGGTCGGTGTGGGCGGTGTGCATTGCGCAACCGGTGTTGTGGCTGCTCTGGGGCGTCTTGCCGCTTACCGGCTGGGCGAACGCGACGAAGCTGTGCGTCTTCGTCGGGCTTCTCGGGTGCGTCGGGTATCTGGCGTTTCGTGGCCGGCTGCCGCGAACGCGCCCGATCGTGGCCGGAGAGCTGGCGGTGAGCGACTGAAGGGCGGCCGGCGGTGGGACGGGGGACCGCGTCGGCGGGTCGGCGGTAGAATGGCGACATGCAGTGGAAGCAGCGACGGAGACGGGGCATGGCGCGGTTGGCCGGGGTCTGCGTGGCGGCAACGGTCGCGACGGTCATCGTCGCAGCGGCCGGGGTGGCACGGCCGGGGGCCGGAGAGCGGGCGGGACAGGCCGCGGACGGGAGGGGGAGCTTCGACGCGCACTTCATCGACAAGACGATGCGCGTGGACTACTTTCACTCCGGCGGGCTCGGTACGGAGATTCTGGCCCTCGACCAGGTGGTGTCGGACGGGCCGTGGGCGGGAAGCCGGACGCGGCTGATCGACGACCTGAATCTGGGCAAGTACCTCTTCGAGGTGATCGACCGCCGCACCAACCGGGTGATCTATTCGCGCGGCTTCGCCTCGATCTACGGAGAGTGGGAGACGACGCCGGAGTCACGGGAGAGCTACCGGACGTTCCACGAATCGCTGCGATTGCCGTGGCCCCGACAGCCCGTGCAGGTCGTCTTGAAGGTGCGCGACGCGGAGAACAGCTTCCACGAGCTGTGGTCGACCGTCGTCGATCCGAACTCCCGCTTCGTCAATCCGGCGGACCGCGCTCCGGCCGGCGACGTCTGGTCGGTGTTCACAAGCGGACCGCCGTCCGAGAAGGTGGACCTTCTGGTCCTCGGCGAGGGCTACACCGAGGACGAGGTCGACAAGTTCCGCGCGGATGCGACGCGGCTGACCGACGCGCTCTTCGAAGAGGAGCCGTTCCTGAGTCGCAAGAGCGACTTCAACGTCTGGGGCATCCATCTGCCCTCCGCCGAGTCGGGCGTCAGCCGCCCGCGCGCCGGGCAGTTCCGCCGGACGCCGCTGTCGGCGGAGTACAACATCTTCGATTCGGAACGCTACCTGCTCACCTACGACAACCGGGCGCTGCGCGACGCGGCGTCCGCCGCCCCGTACGAGTTCATCGAGATCCTGGTCAACGAGGAGCAGTACGGCGGGGGCGGGATCTTCAACTTCCAGGCCACCGCGGCCGCGGACACGGGCTTTGCGGAGTACGTCTTCATTCACGAGTTCGGCCATCACTTCGCCGGGCTGGCGGACGAGTACTACACGTCGGACGTCGCCTACGAGACCGGTGCCGTGTATCACCCGGAACCGTGGGAGCCCAACGTGACCGCGTTGCACGACCCCGACAACCTGAAGTGGGGCGACCTGGTCGATCCGGACACGCCGTTGCCGACACCGTGGAACAAGGAGGCATTCGAGGCGGGCAGCACGGCTGCGCAGCGCGTCCGCCGCGACCTGCGGGAGGCGGGCGCGCCCGAGACCGAGATGGACCGCCTCTTCACCGAGCAGATGGAGCGGGAGACGGCCCTGCTGGCCTCGATGCCGCACGCCGGCCGGGTCGGTGCGTTCGAAGGCGCCTCGTACGAGCCCACCGGCCTGTACCGCCCGGAGATCGACTGCCTCATGTTCACCCGCAACCCGGTCGGGTTCTGCCGGGTCTGCCGGCGGGCCATATCGCGCGTGATCGACCAGTACTCGCGGCCGTAGGGGTGGAGCGGCCGGGAAGCCGGGCGCCCGGCGGCGCCGATGGCCGCCCGGGAACATGCCCGAGCATGCCGGCGTCGCGCGGAAGGGATCGAAGGACATGGAAAGGCACGTCATCACCGGGCTCGAGCGCATCGTCGGACCGGACGGCATCGTGCGCGACGACGGCGAGTTGCTGACCTACGAGACCGACGGGCTCGTGAAGCTGCGCTCCAAGCCGGGTGTGGCCGTGCTGCCGACCTCGGCCGACCAGGTACAGCGCATCGTTCGCCTGTGCCACGAGAACCGCGTTCCCTTCGTGGCCCGCGGCCAGGGAACGGGGCTCTCGGGCGGGGCGATGCCGCATCCCGACGGCGTCCTGATCGTGATGACGCGGATGAACCGCATCCTGGACGTCGACATCCCGAACCGCCGCATAACGGTCGAGCCCGGCGTGATGAACCTCGACGTCAGCAAGGCGGTGGCCGCGGCGGGCTACTATTACGCGCCCGATCCGTCCAGCCAGGTGATCTGCTCCATCGGCGGCAATCTCGCCGAGAACTCGGGCGGCGCGCACTGCCTGAAGTACGGCTTCACGGTGCACCATGTACTGGGCGTGGAGGCGGTGCTGCCCGGCGGAGAGCTGGTGCAGCTTGGCGGGCCGGCGCTCGATGCGCCCGGCCTCGATCTGCTCGGTGTGCTGGTCGGATCCGAGGGGACGCTGGCGGTGGTCACGAAGGTCGTCCTCAACCTGCTGCGCAAGCCGGCCGCGGTCGAGACGCTGCTGGCCGCGTTCGACTCGACCGAGGCGGCCGGGAACGCGGTGTCGGGCATCATCGGCGCCGGCATCATTCCCGCCGCGGTCGAGATGATGGACCGGGTGACCATCGAGGCGGCCGAGGCGGCGGTACACCCGAACTTTCCCAGGACCGAGGCGATTCTCATCGTCGAGCTCGACGGCGCCGAGGCGGACGTGTCGGCCCTCTTCACGCGCGTCGAGGAGGTCTGCAACGAGGCCCGGGCCAGCGAGATACAGATTGCGCGCACCGCCGAGCAGCGGGCGCGGTTCTGGCAGGGCCGCAAGGCCGCGTTCGCGGCGATGGGGCGCGTCTCGCCGAGCTATTACGTGCAGGACGGGGTGATCCCGCGCACCCGGCTGCCGGAGGTGCTCAGCCGCATCCGCGACCTGTCCGAGCGCTCGGGATTGAAGATCGGCAACGTGTTTCACGCCGGCGACGGCAACCTGCACCCGCTGGTCTGCTACGACGAGCGGATCCCGGGCCAGGCCGATCTCGCGCAGGAGGTCGCGTCCGAGATTCTGACCTACTGCCTCGACGCCGACGGCTCGATCACCGGCGAGCACGGCGTCGGCGCCGACAAGGCCGAGCACCTGCCGAAGATGTTCAGCGAGAGCGACCTCGACACGATGCAGCTCGTGCGGTGCGCCTTCGATCCGGGCTACATCTGCAATCCGGGGAAGGTGTTTCCGACGCCGCGTCTCTGCGGCGAGGTCCCCGGACCGTACCGCAAGCATCCGGCCGAAGCGGCCGGCCTCGCGGAGCGGGTCTGATGGCCGTTGCCTCCACCAGCACGCTGATCGAGCAGCTTGCCGTTCAGGCGGGCCCCGGCGCCGCGGTGCGCGCCGGCGGCGGCGAGGATGCTGTCGACGGCGTCCGGCCGCGCCTGTGCGCCGCGCCGCCGGACGGCGAGGCGCTGGCCGCGACGCTCGCCTGGGCGTCGTCCGAAGGGCTCTCGGTGCGGGTATCCGGAGGAGATACCAAGCAGGACTGGGGGGTGCCCGGGTCGACGATCGATCTGCTGCTGTCCACCGCGGCGCTCTCCCGCGTGCTCGAGCATCGCCACGGCGACCTCACCGCAACCGTGGAGGCCGGGGCGACGCTGGCGGCCGTGAACGCCGCGCTGGGAGAGCACGGCCAGCGCCTGCCGTGGGATCCGCCGTGGCCGGCTCGGGCGACCATCGGCGGCATCGTGGCGACCAACGACAGCGGTCCGCGACGCCATGGGCACGGCGCCCCGCGCGATTCCATCATCGGCGTGACGGTGGCGCGCATCGACGGCCGCGTGGCGAAGGCCGGCGGCATCGTCGTCAAGAACGTCGCCGGCTACGATCTGGCCCGCCTGCTGACGGGTTCCTTCGGTTGCCTCGGCGTCATTCTCACCGCGACCTTCAAGCTGGCCCCCGTGCCGCCCGCATCGCGGACCGTAGAGGTGGACGTCGATTCGCTGGAAGCCGCGGCGCCCATCGCCGCCGATCTCGCCGCGTCGTCGCTGACGCCTACCGCCCTGGAGATCGCCTGGGCGCCGGCTCGCCTGCTCGTGCGTTTCGAGTCGGTGGAGGCCTCCGTCGCCCAGCAGGCCCGGGAGGCCTGCGCCGTCGTCGGCGACCGCGGCTCCGCCGCCGTGCTCTGCGGCGAGGACGAGCAGGCGGCCTGGAACCGGCACGCCGCGCACTGGTCGCCGGGCGGAACCCTCGTCAAGCTGAGCACGGTGCCTGCCGAGCTGTTCCCGACGCTCGTCTGGCTCCACGACCGGTCGGCGGCGGATGGACTCGAGATGGCCGCGGCCGGGCGCGCCGGGCTCGGCGTGGCGGATGTGCGGCTCGATGGGCCGCTGGACGCGCAGGCGGGTCTCGTCGACGCGCTTCGCGAGCGACTGCCGAGTGGCCGCGGTTCCGCGGTGGTCCGCCGTGGCGAGCCCGACCTTCGGCGGCGCATCGACGCCTGGGGCCCGATCGGGGACGGCATGGGGGTGATGATGGCGATCAAGCGCCAGTTCGATCCCGCCGGACTGCTGAACCCCGGCCGTGGGCCCGGCGGGCTGTAGGAGTCGCTGCCGTGGACGCAGAACGGCACCGAGTCCGGGAGGGTTGGTCGGGCGGCAAGCGGGCCGCGGACGACGTTCCCGGGCCGGGCTGCTACATCCGAACCTGCCGTCCCCGGATCGAAGCGTCGACCAGCTCGACCAGGTGCATCGTCGGCAACGGCCGTCCCTCGCGCTCCAGCGCACTGCCGAGCTGCAGCAGGCAGCCCGGGTTGGACGACACGATCGCGTCCGCCCCGGTCGACAGGACGTTCTTCGCCTTGCGCTGTCCCAGCTCGCCTGCCGCGTCCGGCTCGACCAGGTTGTAGATGCCGGCCGAGCCGCAGCAGAGTCCGCCCTCCGGTACGTCGCACACTTCCAGTCCGGGAACCGCCGACAGCACCTGGCGCGGCTCGGCGCTGACCCCCTGCGCGTGCTGCAGGTGGCACGCATCGTGGTAGGCCACGCGCATCCTGACGGGGTGCCGCGGGGCCCGCGGCTCGAGCTCGGCCAGCACCTCGGAGATGTCGCGGCACTTGTCGGCCAGCGCCGCGGCGCGCGCGGCGTACCGCGTATCGTCCCGCAGGAGATGTCCGTACTCCTTCAGGGTCGAGCCGCAGCCGGCCGCGTTGATCACGATCGCGTCGGCGTCGGCCAGCGCCGGCTCGAACGCGTCGATGAAGCGCCGCGCCATCGCCTCCGCTTCGCTTTCGAGGCCGGAGTGCATCATCAGCGCGCCGCAACAGCCCTGCGCTTGCGGAATCACCACCTCGCAGCCCTCGGCCGCCAGCACGCGCGCCGTGGCCGCATTGACGTCGCTGAAGAAGACCCGCTGCACGCAGCCGAGCAGCATGGCCACGCGCCGCCGCCGCGCGCCCTGCGCGGGGACGACGGCGGGCATCGAGGACCAGATGCCGTCGAACGTGATGGGCGGCGCCACCGCCTCCATGGCGCGCAGCCGCGCGGGAAGCAGGCTCAGCAGTCCGCTCGCGCGCAACAGCCGTTGCATCCCCGACCGCTGGTAGGCCCACAGCTTCAGCGCCACCCAGCGCAGGCGACCCGGGTAGGGAAACAGCGAGAAGATCAACCGCCGGAACAGCCGGTCGCCTGCCGGACGCTCCACGGCCCGCTCGATCTGCGGCCGCGCGGCTTCCACGAGCTTGTCGTACCGCACGCCGGACGGGCACGCGGTCAGGCAGGCCATGCAACCGAGGCAGGTGTCGAAGTGCCGCGCGAACGCCGGCGTGATCTCCGCCTTGCCTTCCAGGGCCACCTTCATCAGGTGAATCCGCCCGCGGGGCGAGTCGGTCTCGCGGCTCCACAGTGCGTAGGTCGGGCACGGCGGCAGGCAGAAGCCGCAGTGCACGCAGTCGGCGAGCAGATCGGACGACGGCGGGTGGTGCGCGTCGAACGCGCCGGTGGTCGTGGCCATGTGCGGCTATGGTACCGCAACGACGGCCGCCGGCAGCGGTGCGGCAGGCGGGACCTTTCATGCAGGCCGGCCGCGTTCGTGTCTTGCCGCCGGGCGGTTCCAGGGTTGCCCGGCTGCTAAGATCGGCCTGCATGCGACCGGAGACACTCGTCCAGCCCGGAGCGATAGATGACACACGCGATACGCATTCATGAAAACGGCGGTCCCGAAGTCCTGCGCTGGGAGGCGGTCGACGTTCCCGACCCGGGGCCGGGCGAAGCGGTGATCCGCCAGACGGCGTCGGGTCTCAACTTCATAGACGTCTACTTCCGGACCGGCCTCTACCCGGCGCCGTCGTTCCCGCTGACCATCGGCAACGAAGGGGTCGGCGTGGTGGAGGCCGTCGGCGATGGAGTGACCGAAGCGGCGGTCGGCGACCGGGTCACCTACTGCATGAGCCTCGGCAGCTATGCGCAGCGCCGGATCATCGCGTCGCGGTTCCTCGTGAAGATCCCGGACGGGGTCAGCGACGAGCAGGCGGCGGCGGTCATGCTGAAGGGCTGCACCGTGCAATACCTGATCCGGCGGAC
This sequence comes from Vicinamibacterales bacterium, assembly GCA_965204175.1. Lineage (GTDB taxonomy): Bacteria > Acidobacteriota > Vicinamibacteria > Vicinamibacterales > UBA8438 > WTFV01. The sequence goes on along the minus strand of OZ241978.1, from coordinate 4,707,341 downwards.
GCACGCCGTGCAGCCGGGCGAAACGGTCCTCTTTCACGCGGCGGCGGGCGGGTGCGGCCTGATCGCCTGCCAGTGGCTGAAGCACCTCGGCGCCACGGTCATCGGCACCGTCGGCACCCGCGAGAAGGCGGAGCTGGCGAGGGCGCACGGCTGCGACCATCCGATCGTGTACACGGAGGAGAGCTTCGTCGACCGCGTCAAGGAGCTGACCAGCGGCAAGGGCGTCCCGGTGGTCTACGACTCGGTGGGCAAGGACACTTTCGACGACTCGCTGCGCTGCCTGCAGCCGCGCGGGCTGATGGTGAGCTTCGGCAACGCGTCGGGCGCCGTCGAGCCGTTCCGGCCGGTGCTCCTGGCCCAGAAGGGCTCGCTGTTCCTGACGCGTCCGACCCTGGCCAACTACACGGCGACGCGCCAGGAGCTCGAGGAGACGACGGCGGAGCTGTTCGAGGTCATCGGCAGCGGGGCGGTGCGGATCGAGGTCAACCAGACGTACGCGCTCCAGGACGCCGCAGAGGCGCATCGCGACCTGGAGGCCCGGAGGACCACCGGTTCGACGGTACTGATTGCCGGCGTGTGAGGGCCGGACCGGAGCGTTGCACGAAACGATCAGGAGGACAACATGAGGACTCGCGGAAACGGATACGTCTTCGTCGCCGGCATCGTCATCGGCGTGCTCGTCTCGGGGGTGGTGGCCGCGCTGAACGCCACGCAGGACTCCTCGCCCCGCGCCATCAACCTGCCCGGCCGCACCACGACCGCGCCGTTCAGCGACGCGGTGCTGGCCGGCGACACGCTGTACGTCGCGGGCCGTCTCGGGCTCGATCCGGAGACCGGCCGGCCGCCGGCGACCGCCGAGCAGGAGGCGCGCAACGTCATGGACGGCATCGAGGCCGTGCTGGCGGAGGCCGACATGACGATGGACGACCTGGTAAGCGTCAAGGTCTTCTGCTCGGACGTCTCGCTGTACGGCGCGTTCAACAGCGTGTACCGGGAGTACTTCAACGAAGCTCCGCCGGCCCGCGCGTTCCTGGGCTCCGGCACGCTGCTGTTCGGCGCGCGCTTCGAGGTGGCGGGGATCGCGGTCAAGGGGTGATCGTCAGTATGCCGCTCCTTGGCTCGTGCCGTCGCGCTTGCGTCGCCGCAACGGCTGCGCTCGGGATCGGCGTGACTGCCGTCCCGGGTGCAGTGCAGGAGATGGAGCTGCCGTGGGTGACGATCCCTGCCGGGACCTTCCGGATGGGGTGCGTGCCGGGCGATTCCGCGTGCCTCGACAGCGAGCGTCCGCGCCATGAGGTGACGCTGTCGACGTTCGACCTGATGGCGACGGAGGTGACCGTCGGCCAGTACTCCGCGTTCGTCGCGGCGACCGGCTACCAACGGCCGGCGGTCCCCGACTATCCGCAGGCGCCCGATCACCCGGCGGTCCACATGACCTGGCACGATGCCGCGGCCTTCTGCGACTGGGCCGGCGGGCGTCTGCCCACCGAGGCGGAATGGGAGCACGCGGCGCGGGCCGGGCACGACGGGCGCCTCTACTGGTGGGGCGACGAGCTGACGCGCGACTACGCCAACTTCGGCACCCTGCAGTGCTGCAACGGGGCCACCGGCGGCGCCGACGCGTGGTTGAACACGGCGCCGGTGGGTTCCTTCCCGCCGAACGACTTCGGGCTCCACGACATGACCGGCAACGTCTGGGAATGGGTGAACGGCTGGATCACGGTCAGTTACCCGGCCGGGCCGCTCACCGATCCGCAGCCGGCCGAGACCGGCTACCTGCGCATCATGCGCGGGGCGTCGTGGCTCAACTTTCCCAACGTGCTCCGGGTGTCGGTCCGCCTGCCGTTCTCGGCGGACGGGCACACGAGCAACGTGGGCGCGCGATGTGCCCGGGACACGCGGGTCCTGATGGTCTCCGCCGAGTGACGCGATGGAAGCGAGTGTGTCGTGGCCGGCCCGCTGCCCGGCGGCGAGCGGGGCCAGCGGACGGGCGCACCGGCGGCACGCGCGTTGACACCTTTGCGGGCGCACGATTAGCATGCGTTCGCGCCGTGCGTCTTCACCACGACGCGCATCGCGCAATCACCGCGAAGAACGGCACGAGTCCGGCGGCGCCCAGGCGCGTGTGGAGGATCTCATGAAAGCGAAGACACGGAACGCGAAGCGGTCGGGCGGCACGGCGGAGTCACGGCGCGCGTTCATGCGCCAGGCGGTCCTGGGCGGCGCCGGGGCCACCGCGGCCGCACTCGGCACGGGCCGGGTCGCGCGCGCCGCCGAGGAGGACGTCAAGCCGATCACCATCCCGAGCGAGTTCGAGAAGGCCAAGGCGGCCTCGCTGCCGGAGATCGACTTCCCGATGACGGGCGCGCAGGTGTTCGCGCGCGCCTGCAAGGAAGAGGGCGTCAAGGCGCTGTTCTGCTGTCCCGGCAACTACGACGTGGTGCACGCCATCGGCGACATGGGCATCCCGGTCTACTCGGGGCGCCACGAGGGCTCGCTGTGCCACGCGGCCGACGCCTTCTGCCGCGCGACCGGCGAGGTGGCGGCGACCTCCGGGACCGAGGGGCCCGGCTTCACCGACATGATCTGCGCCATCTCGGCCGCCAACTCGGCCCGCTCGCCGATTCTCGTCCTCGCCAGCAACAAGACCATCTTCGCCGAGGACACCGAGCAGGGCATCCAGGATCAGCAGCAGCAGCCGCTGACCGAGGGCATCAAGAAGTACGGCAAGCGGCTCATCACGCCGGCCCGCACCTGGGAGTACGCCGGCTACGCGTTCCGGCAGCTCAAGAGCGGCGTACCCAAGCCGGTGCACCTCGACTTCCCGGCCGAGATCGCCCGCGCCCGGTTCACCGATCCGATCGACGTCGAGTACTTCTACGACAAGAGCAAGTACCGCACCGACGCGCGGCCGCATCCGGACCCGCGGGCCATCGACCGGGCGGTCGAGCTGCTGCGGGGCGCCGAGCGGCCGGTCATCGTGTCGAGCAACGGCGTCCTCTACAGCAAGGCGTGGGACGCGCTGCGCAAGCTGGCCGAGCGCGCGCACGTCCCGGTGGTCGAGTCCGGCGCCATGAAGGGGCAGTTCCCGGCCGACCACGAGCTGTCGGCCGACGCGGCGCCGATGGCGCTGCTGAGCGCCGACGTCGTCCTGCTCGTGGGCCAGTACTGCATGCCGACCCTCGGCGAGTTCGCCTTCGGACCCGACACCCGGTACATCCGCATCGATCCGGGGGCCGAGGACATCGGGCGCAACCTGCCCATCGACGTCGGCATCGTCAGCGACGAGCGCGCCGCGCTCGAGGCGCTGGCCGACGCCATGCCGCGCCAGCGGCGCGAGGCGTGGGTGGCCGAGGTGGCCGCGGCACGCGCGGCGTTCGAGGCGGAGAACGAGGAGTACTACCGGACCGGCCTGGGGTACACCGACGCCGTGCATCCGGCGGTCATCGGCAAGGAGCTCGCCGACTTCCTGCACCACGGCGACCTGCCGGCCGACCGCACGACGATCCTGCAGGGCGGCTACGGCATCGCGCGCTACACGCGGCGCTACCTGCGCGCGCACCGGCCGGCGCAGATCATCAACGGCGCCTATCAGTACGGCGCGATCGGGCCGGACGTCGGCTACACGATCGGCGTCGCGGCTGCCGTCCGGCACGGCGTCGGCGCGCAGGCCGGTTTCGAGGGCCACCCGGTAATCGGCATCACCGGCGACGGCGGCTTCGGCTACACCGCGATGGAGGTCGAGACGCTGTCCAAGTACCGCTTGCCGGCGGTCATCGTCGTCTACAACAACAACGCGTGGGGCACGTGGACCGGCCAGCGCAACAACACCATCGGGCTGCCGGTGCACCTGTTCCAGGAGAACCTGCGCTACGACAAGCTGGGCGAGGCGCTCGGGGCGCACGGCGAGTACGTCACGCGGCCCGACGAGATGCGGCCGGCGCTGGAGCGGGCCTACCAGGTGGCGCTCGACGAGAGCCGCCCCAGCGTCGTCAACGTGCAGGCCAAGAAGGAGTTCTGGCTGCGCGACCAGTATCCGCCCGGGTTCCTCGGCAAGATCGAGCCGGGCGTGATGTCCTACTACCACTAGGAGTCGGTGGAGGGGCGTCCGGGCGAGGGAATGGAGAGGCGCGGGCCGCTGCACGACGGCTTGGCAGAGGTGCGGGCCCGGTTGCAGGAGTACGCCGAGCGGGGCGTCTTCCGGGGGCTGGCCGAGCGGCCGGCCCGCCGCGGGCGCTACGAGTTCACGTTCCGCTGGCTGGCCCCGGCGCCGTTCACGTTGCGCTACGACCCGGCTTCGGGCACGCTCGCGTTCCGCGATCTGCTCCCGAACGTGCCGGCGCGTTCATCGCTGGCGGATGGGTTGCGCCGATTCGTTCGGGGGCGATCGTCGGCCGAGTTGCCGGCGCACCGCCGTGTCGATCCGGAGCGAGCCGGCGTGCGCTGCTTCGTCCGGCGGTCCGCCCTGTCGCTCGAGGTGGTGGCCCGCGAGCAGCACCATGGTTACGGCGTGAACCGGGCGGTGAACCTGGTCCACGAGATCTTCATGCATTTGCACACCTACTTTCCCGAGTACATGTGGGAGAACTTCGATGCACCGCAGGAATGAGGATGTGAACCCGTTGCTTGGAGTCTGCGCTACGGAGAAGGGCGCCGAAGATGTCGAGCCGGTCCTGGCCGTCCACCGGCGAGTGCGCCGCGCGATCGGGCCGACCGGCGCCGGCTTGGTACTGGCCGGCGGGCTTCTGGTTTTCGCCGTCGCCGCAGCCGCGCAGGAGCATCCCGCCGAGCCTCAAGAGCACGCGGGCGCGCAGGCGCTCGAGAACCCGGTCGAGGCGACCCGCGAGTCGCTGGCCGCCGGGCGCCAGCGCTACGTCTTCCTGTGCCGGCAGTGCCACGGCAACCGGGGCGCCGGAGACGGCGACATGTCGCACGCGGGCGGCATCCCGTCCGACTTCACCGACGATGTCTGGACGCACGGCGCGAGCGACGGCGAGATATTCACGGTGATCAAGGAGGGCGTGAGCGCCGACATGCAGGGCTACGGCAACCAGCTTCGCGACGAGGACATCTGGAACCTCGTCAACTACATCAAGAGCCTTTCGCGGTGAGCGAGGAGGTCCGCTATCGCGCCATGCAGCCCGGCGAAGCAGCCGCCGTCTCGGCGCTCGTTCTCTCATCGTTCGACGAGTTCATCGGCCCGGAGCTGACCGACGAGGGAAACGCCGAGTTCCGCCGATTCGTCGCCCCCGCGGCGCTCGAGGCGCGCACCGCCGAGGACCACTTCGTCCGCGTGGCGACCGTCGACGGCGCGCTGGCCGGCATGATCGAGATTCGCGAGAACAACCACGTCGCGCTCCTCTTCGTCGACAAGGCGCATCAGCATCACGGCATCGCGAAGGGCCTGCTGCACGCGGCGCTCGCCGACGCCCGCGCCGCCGATCCGGACGTCGAGCGCGTGACCGTCAACTCGTCGCGCTACGGCGTGCCGGCCTACGAGAAGCTCGGCTTCCGCCAGACCGGACCCGAGCGCGCGGTCAACGGCATCGCCTTCATCCCGATGGCGATGCGCCTCGACGCGGACCTTTAGGCTCCTGACGTGCGCGTCCCGTTTCTCGACCTGGCCGCCCAGCTCGAGACCACGCAACCGGACATCGAGCGGGCGGTGCTCGACGTCGTCGCCTCCGGCCGCTACGTTGGGGGTCCGGTGCTCGATGCCTTCGAGCGGGCGATGGCCGACTACGTCGGCGTCGACCACGCGATCGGCGTTTCTTCGGGCACGGACGCGCTTCTCGTGTCGTTCATGGCGCTGGACGTCGGCCCCGGCGATCTGGTCGTCACGACGCCCTATTCGTTCTTCGCCACCGCCGGGGCGGTGGCCCGGCTCGGTGCCACGCCGGTCTTCGTCGACATCGATCCGCGGACGTTCAACATCGACCCCGCGTGTCTGTACGACTGGTTCAAGCGCGAGCCGGAGCGGCGGACACGGGTGAAGGCGATCGTTCCGGTCCACCTGTTCGGGCAGTGCGCCGACATGGCGCCCATCCTGGAGCTGGCCGCCGAGCATGGGATTCCGGTCGTCGAGGACGCGGCGCAGGCGCTGGGCGCGCGGTATCCGGGCGGTGCCGGGAATGGGGACGGTCACGCCGGCGGCAACGGTGGCGGCAGTCGGAGTGTCGAGGGCGGAGGCCGCCGTAACCGGCCGGCCGGCAGCATGGGGACGCTTGCCTGCTTCTCCTTCTATCCCACCAAGAACCTGGGCGCCATGGGCGACGCCGGGCTCGTGGTTACCTCCGATGCCGCTCTGGCGGAACGAGTGCGCAGGCTCCGCAACCACGGCGGGCATGCTGCGTACCAGCACCCCGAAGTAGGGGGCAACTTCCGCCTGGACACCCTGCAGGCGGCTGTCCTTGCCGCCAAGCTCCGGTATCTTGACGGATGGCACGCCCGGCGCCGCGAGCGAGCCGCGTACTACGACGGGCAACTGGCGGTTCCGGGCATCGAGCTGCCCGTGGCCGCCCGGGGCCGTGAGCGCCACACGTATCATCAGTACGTGATCCGGGTACCCGAGCGGCGGGACGCCCTGCGCGCTCGCCTCGCGGCGCGGCAGATCGACACGATGATCTACTACCCCGTGCCGATCCATCGGCAACCGTGCTTCCTCCACCTTGGTCACGCGGCTGGCTCGTTTCCTTGCAGCGAGGACGCTGCGGCCCGATCTCTCGCGCTGCCGATCTACCCGGAACTCACTCCGGCGATGCAGGACCGCGTGATTGAGGAGATCGCGGCGTTCTATCGCCGGGAGGTCTACCGTCGCCGGTGATTCGGACATGCTCCGGAAGTTGAACGAGACGTTCCGCGAGAAATAAGATACCGTTCGCACCGGCTCGACCTCGACGGTCCGCGCCGCCCGCGGCCCGCCACCGTCGAAGGGTTCCTTCCTGCAACTGAACGACAGAAGTGTCCGGCAGGCGCAAACGCGGCAATCGCAAACGGTCGGCGGCGGCGCGCGCTCCCCGCATGTCCCCCCGGCGGTTGCTGGACCAGGCGCGGGAGGTGCTCGCCGGGGGAGACGGGCGCAAGGCGCTCGATCTGATCCGGCAGGTGCGGGATCGGGACGACAGTCTGGCGGAGTTGCCGCTGGTCTCCTTCTGCGCCTCCATGCAGCGCGCCCGGCAGCTCGCGGCGAAGGGGATGGTCAAGGAAGCGGCCACCATGCGCGCCCGGGCCGACGGCTATCGGGCGTCCATGTCCCTGGCGGCGCTGTCGGAGGACGAGTGGGTGCAGTACGTCCGGTACCTGGACGGCGGGGACGCGCTGGCGGCCTACGCGGACCACCTGGACCGCGGGGCGTTCCTGCCGCGCGTGGAGCGGGTGCTGGCGGATCGGCTGGTCGTCCAGCGGTTCTGGGTGGCTCTCGACGTGTTCGACGAGACCCACCCGCTGCGCCGGGACGCCGCGGCGGTCAGGTCCGGTCTCGACGCGATGGATGCCGGCGACTGGGCGCAGGCCGCGAACCTGTTGCAGGGGGTGCCCCGGCGCTCGCCCTTCGCGGCCTGGCGTCTGTTCTGCAGGGCCATGGTCTGTTTCGGCGCGGGCGACGACGACGGGTTGCGCCGAATCCTCGATCGCCTGCCGGACGATTTCGCCCTGACCCGCACGGTCGCCGAGTGGCGGCGCCTCGCGGGCTGCGGCGCCGCCGGCAACGGCCGCCCGGGGGCGCCGAAGCAGTCGGCGGACGGGAACGGGCGTGCGGCGGCCCTGGCCGGCGAATTGAAGCGCGCACTCCTCGCGGGCAACGTGCGCGCGGCGGGGACGGCGATCGAGCGTCTGGCCGGCGCCCTCTACCCCGAGGACCCGGCGCGGGCCCGGATCGACCTGCTGGAGATCGCGGGGCTGGCGGCGCTGCGGGACCTGATCCCCGGCGGTGCGCTCGAGCGTCTGGCCCGGCGACTGCTGCCGGCGGATCGGGTGGCCGGCGTCGCGGCCCGCATCCTTCTGGCAAGACAGCAGGCGGTGCCTGAATTGTGGCATCCCATCCCGGCCGTTGCCCTCCTCGACGCGCTGCCGGCGGAGTTTTCCAGCGCCGACGATCGGACCCTCGCACGGGCGTGCGTGCTGGAGGCGCTGGCGCGTACGGGCCGCGCTGCCGTCGATCCGGAATCGCTGTCCCCGGACAGGACGGCGGGCCTGAAGATGCTGCTCGGCCGACCGGTGGAGGATCCCGGCCTGGTCTTCGTCGAGCTGATGTTCGCGAGTCTCGAAGCCGATCCCGACAACCGCGACGGCTATCTCTTTCTGCTCGATCTCCTGCGGGGACGGACCGGCGGCAAACCGAGGCTCCAGCGTGTCCTGCAGGACATGGCGGCCCGGTTTCCCGACGATTCGACCCCCTGGCTGGAGCTGGCTACCCTGCATTATTCGCGGAACGCGTACCGCCAGGCCGAGGGTGCGCTGGAGGAGGCCCGCCGGCGCGCGCCCCACGACGACCGGCTCCTGGATTTGCAGGCCGTCGGTTTCCTCAAGTCCGCCGAGCAGAGCCGGAGGAAGGGTCGGTTCGCGCTTGCGGTCCGGGATCTGGAGCGCGCCCAGCACCTGGCGCGCCGGGTGATCGAATCCGTCCTGCCGTCGAAATGGCTGCTCCTGGAAATCGTGTCGGGCGATGCGGACACGTCCGCCACGGTAGCCCGCCAGTTGGAAGGCCTGCCGCCGGGCGCCCGGCTTCGGATGCTCGCGCTGCTGCTCCGTGACCTGTACGACAACAACGACGTCAGGAACGTCACACCGGAAATGGCCGATGCCGTGTGGCGCCTGCTGTCCGACGGGGTCTCTCGCGCCGGCGAGTGCACGCCGGACGAGATCGTCCAGGTTCTCGAACCGCTGCCCGCCGAGCTCGACCTCCTCTACGACGATCGGCGCGTCGCGGCGACGTTCACCCGCTGGTGGCCCGCGCTTCTCGAACGCGTGGACGGAGAACGCCTGCAGGCCGTCCTCGACATTCTGATGGACTGCGGCGGACAGGATGAGGTTCGGGCCGCGATCGAACGCCGGCTGCGCGGCGTCAGGAAGGCCCGGCGCGATCCGCTGCTGCTCTTCTATCTGGCCGTGATCCGCTACGAGGAAGGCAGCGACCACGACGCCCGGCGCTTTCGGGACGTCCTGAAGAAGGCGGACGCCGCGACGCGGGAACGGCTGCGGGCAGCCGCCGCGAGGCTCGCCCGGCACACCGAGGATCCGTTGCGGAACGCTCTGCAGACGTTCGATTTCGAACCGCTGGATGTGGGGCCGCTCGGCCCGGGACCGCCGCCGGGGCTGGAGGCCCTTCTGGCGGCGATAGAGGAGCATTTGGAGGCTGCGGGGGCGCCGCGCGGCACGGCCGCCTTGATGCGGCCGGTCCCGCCGGACCCCGGCGATCCCGCGCTGGTCGAACGGTTCCGGCGGGCATTGACCGAGGATGCGCCGGATGCGCCGCCGGACGCCGCGCAACAGCGGATGTTGTTCGACCGGCAAATATACGACGATCTGGATCGCCTGGACGAGCTGATCGACGACACCCGACTGCGCGGCGAGCCGCGGCCGCTGTTGCGGGAACTCGCCGGGAATCTGCGGGCCGACGAGGAAACGCGGCAGGAGCTGGATCGGCTGGCGCGCGACTGCCTGACGGCGGGCCTGCGTGACCGACTGACGCCGGAGCTGCACGCCCTGCTGTTCCCTCGCAAGGGCAGCGGGAAGAAGCGGCGCCGCTAGGAGCAGGACCATGCTTGTCCACTATCTCGTGCTGGGACTGCCCCCGTCGGCGAGGGGCGAGGAGATCCGCCGGCGCTACCTGGAGCTGGTGCGCGCACACCGGCCCGGCGAGGAACCGGAACGTTTCCAGCAGATCACCGCGGCGTACGAAGCCCTGAAGGACGATCGCGCGCGCGTGAGGACGGCCCTCTTCGGGATGGCCGCCTACGGCGACTTCGAGCTGGCGCTCGATGCGTTGGTGCAGGCGCGCCCGGCGCGCCGCGAGACGCCCGGCCTGCAGACCCTCCTGGCGGCGGAAGGGAAGCTGCATGCGTGAACCGGGCGGAGACTGGAAGCAGCAGGCCCTCGACGACTTCCGGCAGTGGCTCGACGCGGCGGGCGAGGACCCGCCGGAGCACGGGGAAACGGACGCGGCCGACTGCGACCTGCGCGACCTGTTCGCCGAGTTCGCCGCCCTGCGGCAGGAGATCCGTCTCCAGAACCGGGAACAGGCCCGGGCGGGCCGGGAGCTGGCGGCCGCAGCGGAGCGGTACGACACCGCCGTCCGCCGGGAGGAGCGCGGCGACGAGACGCTGGCCGCGTTCGAGCAACGTGTTTCCCGCACGGCCGAGGACCGTTGCCTGCTGGAGACCCTGGAGGTGCGCGACGCCCTGGTGCGGGGCCGGGACGCCGCGGTGCGGCTGCGGGATCGGCCGCGCCTGTTCAGGGGTCCGCCGCGGGGCGCTGCGGGCGTCGTCGAGGGTTACGAGCTGGCGATCGGCCGTTTCGACAGGATGCTGGCCCGGTTCGACGTGCGGCCCGTGCAGACCGTGGGGCGACCCTTCGACAGCCGGGTCATGCACGCGGCGGAGGTGCGCCGCGTCGACCGGGTCGGCGACGGCATGGTGGTCGAGGAGCTGCGCAGCGGGTTCGTGCGGCGCGACGACGTGCTGCGCCTTGCCGACGTGGCGGTCAACCGACGTCACGAGGAGGATTGATGCCGGCGGAAACCAGGACTGCGGACGACGATACCGTCATCGGAATCGATCTGGGCACGACCAACTCGGAGGTGGCGATCATCTCCGGTGGGAAGCCCTCGATCGTGGAGGACGAAGGCGAGGCGATCCTGCCCTCGTGCGTGGGGGTCGACGACGCCGGCGCGGTCATCGTCGGCCGGCGGGCCCGCAACCAGGCCGTGGCCGCCCCCGAGCGGACCGTGCTTTCGGTCAAGCGCCTCATGGGCTCCGGGACGCAGGTGCGGATGGGCAAGGACGCCTACACCCCGCAGGAGGTTTCGGCCTTCATTCTCAAGGCGCTCAAGGAGCGGGCGGACCGCGCGCTCGGCCGGGACGTGCGCAAGGCGGTCATCACCGTCCCGGCCTACTTCACCGACGCCCAGCGGCAGGCGACGCGCGAAGCCGGCGAGATCGCGGGCCTGACGGTGGTGCGGATCATCAACGAGCCGACGGCCGCCGCGCTCAGCTACGAAAGCGGCGCCGAGGGGAGCCGCACGCTCCTCGTCTACGACCTCGGCGGCGGGACCTTCGACGTCTCGGTGGTACGCATCGAACAGGGCGTGGTCGAGGTCCTGGCCACCGCCGGCGACAACCAGCTCGGCGGCGACGACTTCGACGCGCTCGTCCTCGAGCGGCTGAACGCGCACGTGGAGACGTCCCTGGGGGTCGACAACGCCCGTGACGACCGCCTGCTGCAGGCGCGGCTGCGGCGTGCCGCCGAACGGGCCAAGATCGAGTTGTCGGATCAACCCTACGTGCGCGTCGAGGAGGACCACGTGGCCACGGTGGACGGCGAGGCGAGGCATCTGGCCTGCGAGCTGGCCCGCGCCGATTTCGAACGCGATCTGGAGCCGTTTCTCGACCGTTCCCTGCGGGCCGTGACCACGGCCCTGCAGGACGCCGGCGTGCGGCCGAGCCAGCTCGACCGCGTGCTGCTGGTGGGCGGTTCCACCCGCATTCCGCGCATCGCCGCCGTCCTCACGGAGCGGCTGGGGCAGGAGCCGCACGGCGAGGTCGATCCGGACCTGTGCGTCGCGCTCGGGGCCGGCGTGCAGGCGGGGATCGAGATGGGACAGGACACCCAGGCCGTCCTGGTCGACATCACCCCCTACACGTTCGGCACCCGGGCGGAGGGGGAGCTCTACGGCAGGCCGTACGCCAACCAGTTCATACCCCTCATCCGGCGCAACAGCAAGCTGCCGGCCACCCGCACGGAGGTGTTCTTCACCCTGTTCGAGGACCAGGAAGCAGTGGAGATCAAGGTCTTCCAGGGAGAGGATCCGGACGCCCTGAAGAACGTGGAGATCGGCACGTTCATGTTCACCGGCCTGAACGAGCGCGAGGACGCCCACGAGCAGGGCCTGCTCGTCACCTACCGCCTCGACCTCGACGGGTTGCTCCACCTCCACGCGCGGGAACGGGCGACCGGCCGGGAACTGCACGGCGTCGTCGAGAACGCCATCGGGCGCTCCACCGACGAGGCGCTCGGCGCGTCGCGGGAACGGGTCTCCGCCCTCTGGGGCGAGGCGGACGACGGGGCGGAGACGGGCGCACAGGATGCCGGGAACGTTGCGGTCGGAGGAGGCGCGGAACCGTCTCCGGCGCCGGCTGCCGTGCCCCCGGATGCGGCCGGGGAAGTCGCGGCGACCCTGGCGCGGGCCGAGCAGGCCCTCGATGCGGCGCCGGCCGAGGACCGGGAAGAGATGATCAACCTGATGGAGGATCTCCGCGACGCTCTCCGGGAGGGCGCGGCCGAGCGGGCGGCCGAGCTCCGCCGCGAGCTCGACGAGATCCTCTTCTACCTGGAATAGCGGACCATCTGGAATAGCGGACGTGGAACGCTGCCCGACCTGCGGGGCCCGACATGCCGGCGGGCCGTCCTGCCACCGCTGCCGGACGGACCTCGGCCAGGTGCTGGCGATCGAACGGGCCGCGGCCCGCCACCGGCGCCGGGCCCGCGCCGCGCTCGAGCGCGGCGACCGCGCGGCGGCCCGCGCCCACGCCGGCCGCGCCTGTACGCTCCACCGGTGTCCCGAATCCCTGACCGTGCGGGCCCTGGCGGCCCTGGCGGACGGCGACTTCCTGGCGGCGCTCCGGCTGTGGCGGGAGATCAGGAACGGGTCCGATCCAAGTGCGCGTCAGTTGGATTGATCTCGATGGTCTTCGCGCCGCAGCGTGCCCCTGTAGCGGGAGGTGCCGCTCGTCACGCATGACCTCGCCGAGTCCGGCGCGTGCCGGAACTGTCGGTCGAGACCTGGATGACGGCGTAGACCCGTGCCCGCCGCGACGGCCGCCGCTGGTCGCGTCACGAGTCCGCCCGTCGTCGCGGCGGAGGTCACTGTGTGTTCGCCGATTCCCGGCTACCGGCTTCGGGCCGTCGAGTTGTGGACGACACGGAGATGAGAGTGCGTTCCCGCTTGCGTGCACATGGCGCAGGCGATCAGAATACGGAAGATGGTTGAGGAGCCTTTCCGGTCCCCGCGTGATGTCCGACCCGATGCCGACATTCACCTTGATGTCGAGGGTCAGGTCACGCTTGCCAGCTTGACGCGACTCGTCGAGTCGTGGAAGGAGTTCCTCGGAGAGATCGCAAGAGGCGTTACCGGGAACGCCGCAAAGGACACCGTTCGTTACGTGATGCTCATGTAGAAGCCGTGCTGACCCCTGAAGTTCGCAGCATCGGCACGATAGAAGGCGAACTGGAGGGATTGATCATTCACGGCACGAAGCGGTTCCTTCTCTACGACAGACTGACAGGGCGGCAGGTGATTTGCTACTTCGGCGATTCCGTGTCCTGGGAGGGACTCAGAGACGTGTTCGGCAAGCGCATGGCGGTCACCGGCGAGATCCGTTCGCGGCGGTCCGGAGAGCGGGCGTCCATCAACGTGTCGAAGTACTACGTGTTTCCGCGCGAGGACGAGCTGCCGTCCGCGGCCGAAGTGCGCGGTCTGCTCAGGAACGTCGAGTAGTGGACTTCCGATACTGGGACTCGAACGCGTTTCTCGGGTGGCTTGCCGAGTAGGTCTTTCAGCGCCTGCAACGCCTTGTGTCCGCCGACAGCCGAGTCGCTGCCTCAAGGCCTCGGGCAAGTCATTGCGCTCAAGACTACCCGCCGTGGTCATGGCGTCCGCGGCGATGGCGAGCAACTCGTTCCACGAAGCGTCCGCAGCACTGTTCGCATCCGAACCGGCCGCTGTGTGCGCGAGCAGGGTCTTGATCGCGGCCTCGGCGTGCCGCGTTGAGGTGTGCAAGTCCAAGCTCAAGACGTGCAGACAACGCAGAAAGGACCAGATCTCCGCTTCCGTGATACTCCTTTGTTCGATGGCGCCGACGATCGCGCGAAGCTCCGAACAGTAGTGAACGGCCTTCTTCGAAATGAAGCCCGTCGTCGTCAGGCGTTCCGCGAACTCGGTGCTGTTGCGGGCAGCGCGAGCGCAGTCGAGGAGTCCGGCGAAGTGCTCGAGCAGACCTGCCCCGGTCGCAGTCCCTCCAACACCTTCAGGATGCTGTTCACGAGCGGCTTCAGATGCACCATGCGGTTCGACGGACCCCGGACGACCAGGACGCTGATGCGCATCGCCGGCAGGTGCTGTTTGATGCGGCAGGCCCCGATCCATGGTCATCAGGACATCGAAACGCCCACTGGCTCGTCGAAGCAGCTCTCCATTGCTGGTGCCGGACCAACCGATGGCTTGCACCGTGGTGACATGATGCCCCGCCAGTTCGGCGACGAGATCGCGGGGCAGGTTCTCGTCAAACAGAACGCGCACTGTCCAGGACGGAGCTTCGGGCGATGTCCAGCGCCGCAAGCGCCTGGTCGCGCGAAACGGAGGGGAATTGGTCCAGGAAACGTTCCAGCGTCTCTCCGCCCTCCAGGTAGTCGAACAGCGTCGTTATCGGCACGCGCGTCCCGACGAAGACGGGCGTACCGCCGCAGATGTCGGGGTCGCTGTGTGCAACCGGGAAGCGGGCAACCTGCATGGAAGCATCGTAGCAGACTGATCCGGTCATCGTGCACGCGGGCGGCGTCGGCGGCGCGTGCCAGTGGGTGCGGTTGGCGTGTTGACGTCGGGCGGACCGGGAGGGTCACGTTCTGTCCGGAAAGACCTGCTTGCGGACTACTTCCCAGGGCACCGAACGTTCTTCTGGATCCAGGTGGTCGATCGCCGACAGACGGTCGCGAACCAGTTCCCGTTGCCACTCGGGAACCGGAATCTCTTCCGGTGCCAGACCGTCCCAGAGCTCGACCACGAGCTCGATGCGCTCCTGCGGAGGAAGGCTGAGGGCCTGTTTCTGAATCTCCGACTTGGCCAGCATCGCCTCAGTGTATCTCCGGGCCGCGTCGTGCGCCCTTCGCTGCGGCGATGTTGACCTTGATCACGGTCTCTCACTCCAGCCAGCCGTCCTCCACCAGCACCTGCCGCAGGCGGTCCTCCGCCGCGCGCGCCTCGGCCAGCGCCTGCGTGAACGCGGCCACCGCTTCGGGCAGCGGAGGCACGTCCTCGCCGATGGGCGGCAGCACATAGCGCGAGATGTTCAGGGTCCAGTCCTCCCGCGCGATCTCCGCTGTCGAGACCACCTTGGCCCGGTCCTCCACGTCCCGGAACCGGCGCACCCACTCGACGATCCGTTCCGCGTGCGCCGGGTCGAGGAAGTTCTGCGCCCGGCCCTTGCGGAAGAGGCTCGACGCGTCGATCACGACGACCTTCCCGCGCCGGCCGCGCCGCTTCGTGCGGCGGAGCGTCACCACCGCGGGGGCGAGGCCGGTGCCGTAGAAGATGTTGGGCGCGAGACCGATCACCGCCTCGATCAGGTCCTGTTCGAGCAGCGCGCGGCGGATGCGGCCCTCCGCCCCCTTGCGGAACAGCGTCCCCTGCGGCAGCACCACCGCCATGCGGCCCGTGTTCGCCGCCATCGACGCCACCATCTGCTGCACCCAGGCGTAGTCGCCGAAGCTGGCCGGCGGCAGCCCGAACGCGGCGCGCCCCCCACGGGTCCGCGTCCCACACCTCGCGGCCCCACGCCTTGAGTGAGAACGGTGGGTTGGCGATGACGCAGTCGAACGTCGCCAGGACGCCCGCCGGGTCGGTGAAGGCGGGGCGCCGGAGCGTGTCGTTCTGTTCGATGCGGAAGTCCTCGACGCCGTGGAGCACGAGATTCATGCGCGCGATGGACGACGTGGTCAGGTTCTTCTCCTCGCCGAAGATGTGCCCGAAGAAGGTGCGCGGGTCGCCGCCGGCCCGCGCCACGTGCTCGATGGCGCCCAGCAGCATGCCGCCGGTGCCGCAGGCGGGCGTTCGCCGGCGTCTCGCGGACGTCGCGCCAGTGGCAGCCGTCCGGCAGCGTGAAGCGGTGCGGCTCCGGAAAGAGGTTCAGATCGATGTCGCCGTAGGTTTCGCGGGCCGCGGCCGTCTCCTCGTCCCAGACGTCGCTGATCCGCTTGAAGAAGAGCAGCGGGAGGATGTAGCCCTTCCAGTCCGTGCGGTCGATGGCGCTGCCGCGCAGGATCTGGGCGCAGTGCCAGAGGTCGGACTTCAGATCCTGGAGAGTGAGGGGACGTTCGGGCATCGGCGCGGGCGATTCCCAGTTCAGTTACGCGACGCCGAGGACGGCGGCAATCGCGTCCCGCATCCAGTTCGTGCGGGCGAGATCGAGGCGCCGCAGGTTGAACGGCGCCAGGTACTCGCCGGGGCGTTGGTTCTTCATGTCGAGGAACGGGTAGAAGGTCTCGAAGTCGTCGGATGCCGTGGCGGCCGCGATCTCCTGCATGGCGCGCGTCTTTGTTTCCTGGGGTAGCGTCTTGATGACCTCGTAGCTGTTCCGGCTCCGTTCCAGCGTCATCAGCACGCGGTCGCGAACCGCCGCCATGCGGGCCTGGAGCAACTCTCGATACTCCGTTTCGTCGAACCCGGGCGGTGACACATCCGCCAGGTTCAGCGGATGGAAAAGGTAGCTCTCTATCGAGTAGTACCCGAGCACGAAGAGATTCGGCTGCTCGCGGCGCAGCTCGTCGATTTCGTTCGCCCCGAGAAAGTCACGGTCGATCAGGCCGCGGAATGCGCCATTCGATCTGGTCTGCAGCCCGACGGCGTTCTTGTCCCTAGCCCCGACGAACAAGAGGCCGGGGAGCTGGATCGCGTTGTAGAGCAGCGCGTCCCGGTTCTCGCAGACGACCAGGGTCTTGTTCGGAAAGACCTTGAGCGCGGAATCCCTGGGCACCGCGATGTCGAAGATGTCCGGGGACTTCGGCGACGGTGCCAGCACCTGCGGGCCGTCGAAGTCGAGGTCGTCGAAGTCGATGATGGCCGCATCCGCGGCGTCGCTGGCGTACTCGATGAAGCCGAGCGAATGGCTGGCCGTCCAGAGCTGCGAGCAGTCCGGAATCCAGTGCTCCACCACCTCCCGGATCAGCGCGTGCTGCAGCCGCGTGTGCAGATGCACGTCGAGCTCGTCTATGAAGTAGATGGCGTTCGAGAAGTGCTCGCGGCGGGTGAACAGGTTGAGGAGGATGTTGAACACCTCCTTCTCGCCGCTGCTGAGCAGGTCGTAGTGGATCTCGGACGCCCCCTTGCTGAAACGAATGTCCGGCGGTTTCCGCGCCAGCGCCGGGATCATTCGCGTCAATTGCAGGGTCGTGCTCGAACCGTTGCCGAATATCCGTGTGAGCGCGTCGTTGATGGGGGTGACGAACCGCGACTTCATCGTGTCGGAATCGAAGTCCTCGGCCCAGACCTCGCGGAGTACGGCTTCCGTGATCCGGGCAACGTCGGTTTCGAAGCGGACGTCGATCTCGATGAACCGGTGCGGGCGGTCCGAATCCGTACCGATGTTCGCGACCGAGTCAGGAGCGACCCGCAGCTCGGGCACCGTCCGGAAGGAGCTGCGGCCGTAGAACGCGGACTTCACGTTCCAGTCTCTCGGCGATGTAACGAACGAACCGTTCGACCGGCGGATCTCGAAACCGCCCCCGAGCGAGCAGGATGCCGACACGGCTGCGTCGGGGTTCTTCTTCAGGTAGGCTGAGTCGGCGATTCTACCGTCCTTGTGGGGCGCCGACAGGTACTCGAACGCGTCGAACACCGACGACTTGCCGCTGCCGTTCGCCCCGATCAGCAGCACCAGCTTCGGGGCGCCCGCGAACGACGACAGATCGATGGTCAGGTCGGTGAAGCGCTTGAAGTTCTCGAGGCGCAACCGGGTGAGGTTCATCGCGTCTCATTCCGCCGGCAGCGCGAACGCCACGACCCGCGGGCCGCCCCCGATGCTCGCCGCGATGTACTGCCGCCCGTCGACCATGTAGGTCATCGGCGTGCCGATGGTGCCGGCGGGCAGGTCGACCGCGCCGCGGATCTCGCCGGTCTGCTTGTCCCAGGCGACGAGGCCTGGTCCGCCCCGGCTGCCGGCGGTGGGGACGGTGCTGATGAGCAGGGTCTTCGTCAGCAGCGGACCGCCGATGGTCCCGTCGCCGAGCGGCGGCAGGTTCAGGTGCCGCAGCCGGGGGTGGTTCCGGATGCGGTCGCCGTTGCCGAGGGGCACCATCCAGGCGTGCTCGCCGGTGTTCATGTCGATGGCGGTGATCCGCGAGTAGGGCGGCTTGAGCAGCGGCAGGCCCTGCGGCATCCGCGCCTGGTAGGACTGTCCCTGCCGGATCTGGCGCAGGCGCTGCTCCTCGGGGGCGCCGTGCGTGTACCGCATCGTGGCGCCGAGGGCCGGGTCGGGGGTGTAGAGCGGGATGGCCACGGCGATGTTGCGCGACGGGATGTAGAGCATCCCGGTCTCGGGGTCGACCGCCGCGCCGGCCCAGCCGGCCGCGCCGAAGTCCGGCGGGCGCATCAGGGTGCCCTGCGTGCCGCCGTTGATGGGCCGTCCGGGCGGCGTGAACAGCGGGCCGATCCGGTAGTTGCTCACCACCTCGATCGCCATCTGCCGCAGCTCCGGCGTGAAGTCGACCAGGTCGTCGATGGTGACGCCCTGGTAGTCGAACGGGGCCGGCTTCGTCGGGAACGGCTGCGTGGGCGACGGCACCTCGCCCGGCATGTTGGTCGCCTGCGGCACCGGCCGCTCCTCGATGGGCCAGATGGGCTCGCCGGTCACCCGGTCGAAGGCGTAGACGAACGCCTGCTTGCTCACCTGCACCAGCGCCTTGATCGGCCGTCCGTCGACCACCACGTCGACCAGGTTGGGATGCGTCGGGAAGTCGTAGTCCCACAGCCCGTGGTGCACGGCCTGGAAATGCCACATCCGCTGGCCGGTCTCCACGTCGACGGCGATGATCGTCTCCGAGAAGAGGTTGTCGCCGGGCCGGTCTGCGCCGTAGTAGTCGTTCGTGGTGGTGCCGGTCGGCAGGTAGACGTAGCCCAGCTCGTTGTCGCCGGCCAGCATCGACCAGACGTTGGCGTTGCCCGAGTAGCGCCACGAATCGTTCAGCCAGGTGTCGACGCCGAACTCGTCGGCGCTGTTCGGCACGGTATGGAAGTCCCACGCGTGCTCGCCGGTACGGACGTCCCAGGCCCGCACCCAGCCGGGAGGCGCCTCCCTCGTGATGCGCCGGTCGGCGATCTGCGAGCCGTGGATCACCTTGTCGCGCACCACGATGGGCGGCGAGTTGATGGAGTAGAGCAGGGCGTTGAGGTAGTCGCGCGCCTCGCGCTCGACCCGCGGGATGCCGACCATCGCGTCGACCATGCCGCTGCCGTTCGGGCCGAAGTCGGGGCAGGGCTGCCCGGTCTTCGCCTGCACGCAGACCACGTAGCCGTTGCCGGTGCCCCAGAAGATGCGCTCGTCGCCTGCGCCGTCCGTCCAGTAGGCGACGCCGCGCTGCGTCCAGGGGCCGCTCATCGACGGCGTGCCTTCCTCGTAGCCCTTCGGGTTGAAGATCCAGAGGGTCTCGCCGGTCGTCGCGTCGACCGCGACCCCTTGCGACAGCGGCGTGTTGAAGTAGAGCACGCCGTCGATCATCAGCGGGGTCACCTGCAGGCGCGACGGGTTCGGCGGCTGGCTGCTGCGGTAGAGATTCGGTGTCTCCTCGACCAGCGACTCGACGATGACGTCGAGCGGCGCCGACCACTCGCCGCCGCCGGGGGTGGTCCGGCTGACGAAGTTGTCGATCGACGTCCACTCCCAGGCGATCTCCAGGTCGCTGAAGTTGCCGGCGTCGATCTGGTCGAGCGGCGAGTACTTGGTGCCGGCGATGTCGCCGGCGTAGCTGCGCCATTCGCCGTTCTCGGTGCCGTAGGTCTGCCACGGCCCCTCCGACGTCCGTTCCTGGGCTATGGCGGCGCCGGCCCCGGCCAGCACGACGAGCGATGCAATCAGGAGCGATCTCATTCCGGATCCTCTCTTTCCATCCGTTCCGCGGGGGCTTCTCCTGCCCGTCGAGCCGACATTTGCACGTCCCGTTCCGCGGGGCCGTCCGCCGCTTCCGCCGCCACGTCTCCGGCTTCCGCCGTCACGTCTCCGGCTGTTGGCGCCTGGTTGCCCGTCTCCGCCTCCGCGGCGATGGCGACGGCGCGCACCCCGAGCCCCTGCTCGAAGACGAGGCGGGCGCCGTGCAGCGCGGCCTGGACGAGCGCGCCGAGTCCGACCAGCGCGACGGCGAATGCACCGATCCGCAGCGCTCGCGGCGGGCGGAGAACGTACGACATCGCGAGCCGCAACGACGCGAAGAAGGCGAACAGCCAGGTAGCGACGAACGCCCGGTCGGCGTGCGCGTCGACCAGCGCTTCGACATCCGCGATCGACCCCATCGTCTCTGCCGCCGTGTAGCCGGTGAAGTAGGCCAGAACGGCGGTTGCAGCGCCTGCGATATACAACCACGTCGAGGTGTCCCGCAGGGGCCTGCTTCCCGGCATCAGCAGGCCGGCCAGATCGACCGCCGCCGCCGCGAACAGCAGGGCGATTGGGAAATGGACGACGAGCGGATGCAGGTTCGGCGCCCAGTCGGGGATGACCGACATGCAATCCTATACTACGGCGGGAAGGCCTCGGGGCCCGCGCACCCCGTTCCCCGTGCCCGCAAGCGGGCGCCCGGATGCCGCTTCGACCACGCATGACCGCGGACAGCAGCGCCGCCGGCTGGCAGGGCTGGGACGCCTACGCCCCGTTCTACGACTGGGAGAACCGCCGCACGATCGGCCGCCGCGACGTTCGATTCTGGACGGATCTGGCCCTTCGCGCGGGCGGTCCGGTGCTGGAGCTGGGCTGCGGCACCGGACGCCTGTCGGTGCCGGTGGCGCGGGTGGCGCCCGGCTTCGTCGGCATCGACCGCTCCGAGGCCATGCTCCGCCGGCTTCGGGCGCGCCTGCGCCGGGCCCGCCTGACCGGCAAGGCCTCGATCGTGCGCGGCGACATCCGGGCGTTGCCGTTTCGCCGCCGCTGGCGCTGCCGGCTGGTGATGGCCCCGTACGGCATGCTGCAGTCCCTGCTCTCGGACGAGGACCTTGCGCGGACGTTCGAATCGGTCGCGGCCGTCCTGGCGCGCGGGGGGACGTTCGGCATCGACCTCGTGCCGGAGCTGCCGCGCTGGCAGGAGTACCAGCGCCGCGTGGGTTTGCGCGGGCCGATGAGCGGGGGACGCCGGGTGACGCTGATCGAGTCGGTGCGGCAGGTCCGCGGGCACGGCCTGACCGTCTTCGACCAGGAGTTCGTCCAGTGGCGCGGCCGAAGCCGGACGGTGCATCGCTTCTCCCTCGCGTTCCGCACGGTCACGGTCCGGCAGATGACCGAGCGCCTCGAGCGCGCGGGCTTCCGCGTCGACGCCGTCCTCGGCGACTACGCGGGCGAGGAGTGGTCGCCCGACGCGGACGTGTGGGTCATCATCGCGCGGCGGATCTGATGTCCCGGGTACGGTGGTCCGTCGACCGCAACTCCCCCTGGTTTGCAGACTGTCGCCAGGTGCCTGCCGGTGGTTTTCCGCGGCCGGGGGTTTTGCGATAATGGGGCCATGTCCGGACATTCCAAGTGGGCATCGATCAAGCACAAGAAGGGTGTGGCGGACGCGCGGCGCGGCAAGCTCTTCACCCGCATCATCAAGGAGCTGACCGTGGCCGCGCGCGACGGCGGCGGCGACCCGTCGATGAACCCCCGCCTGCGCACCGTGATCGCCGACGCCAAGACGGCCAACATGCCGGCCGAGAACATCAAGCGCGCCATCCGGCGCGGGACCGGAGAGGAACCGGGCGTCTCGTACGAAGAGGTGACCTACGAGGCGTACGGGCCGGGGGGCGCGGCGCTGCTCATCCAGTGCCTGACCGACAACACGAACCGCGCCGTCGGCGAGATCCGCCACCTGTTGTCGAAGCACAACGGCAATCTCGGCACCACCAACTCGGTGGCGTGGATGTTCGAGAAGCACGGCCACATCGTCGTGGAGCAGGGCAGCGTCGACGAGGAAACGTTGATGACGGCGGCGATCGACGCCGGCGCCGACGATTTCCGCGAGGACGGCGACAACTGGGAGATCATCAGCAGCCCGGAGGCCTTCGAGGCCGTGCGGGAAGCCGTCGCGGCCGCCGGCGTCACCCCGATCTCCGCGCAGATTGCGATGCTGCCGCAGAATCTGGTCAAGGTGGAGGGCAAGGCCGCCCAGCAGATGATCAAGCTGATGGACGTGCTCGAGGACCAGGACGACGTCCAGCACGTCTGGTCGAACTTCGACATCGAAGCCGAGGAGATAGAGGCCTCCCTCGCGTGAGAATCTTCGGGGTCGATCCCGGCTCCGTCCACACGGGATACGGCTGCATCGACACGTCGGGCGGCCGTCACCGCATCCTCGCCTGCGGAGCGCTGAGCCCGCCGGTCCGCAGCGCCTTCCCCGAAAGGCTGCGCGTCATCCGCGACGGTCTGGCCGCCCTGCTCGCCGAGCATCGGCCCGAAACGGTCGCCATCGAGGATCTCTTCCACGCCCGCAACGCGCGCAGCGCGTTGAAGCTGGGCCACGTGCGCGGCGTCGTCATGCTCGCCGCCGCCGAGGCCGGGCTGCCGGTGGTCGAGTACGCGCCGGCCGAGGTGAAGCGGGCGGTGGTCGGCTACGGCCGCGCCGAGAAGCGTCAGGTCCAGCAGATGGTGAGCCTGCTGCTGGGGCTCGATCCGCCGCCCTCCCGCCTGGACGTGACCGATGCGCTGGCCGTGGCGGTGTGCCACGCCCACTCGATGCGGCCGGGCGCGGTGGACGACCGGCCGGCCGCGTCGATCGGGGGACCCCGGTCCTGGCGGCAGTACCGGCCGCCCGGCGAGGCGCGCTGACGATCATGATCGCCACGCTCCGCGGCGTGCTCGCCGAGAAGCAGCCGGGCCGGATCGTCGTCGACGTCGGCGGCGTCGGCTACGACGTCCAGATCCCGCTCTCCACCTACTACACGGTCGGCGACCCGGGCACGGAGGCGGCCCTGCGCATCCACACCCACGTCCGCGAGGAGGCGCTCGCGCTCTTCGGGTTCGCCACGCGTCTGGAGTGCGACCTGTTCGAGCGGCTCATCGGCATCAACGGCGTCGGGCCGCGTCTCGCGCTCGCCGTGCTGTCGGGCATCGAGCCGCCGGCGCTGGTCCAGGCCATCCGCAGCGCGGACGTCGTGCGGCTGACCCGCATTCCCGGGGTCGGCCGCAAGACTGCCGAGCGGATTACGCTGGAGTTGAAGGACAAGCTGCCGGCCGGCGTGGGGGTGGAGGAGACGGGCGGGGCGGATGGTGCGGAGTCGGGCGGACGCGATCTCCGCCGCGACGTGATCTCGGCCCTCCTGAACCTCGGCTATCAACGGCCGCCCGCGGAGCGCGCCGTGAGCGCGGCGGTCAGGCACGATCCGGGCGACTTCGAGGCGACGCTCCGGCAGGCGCTGCGGGAGCTGGCCGGATGACCCGCCTCGCTGACCGGCCGGTCACCGGACCCGCCCGGCGCGTAGAATGATCGGGCGGTGGTGGCTACCGATCACGTTCTCTCCACGATTCGGGGCGACGAGGACGCCCAGTACGAGGCGGGGCTCCGCCCGCGTTCTCTCGACGACTACATCGGCCAGGACCGCGTGCGCGAGAACCTCACCGTGGCCGTCACGGCGACGCGCAACCGCGACGAGGCGCTCGACCACGTGCTGTTGTACGGGCCGCCCGGACTCGGCAAGACGACGCTGGCCCATGTGATCGGCCACGAGCTGGGCGTGGCGGTACGGGGCACGGCCGGCCCGGTACTGGAAAAGCCGGGCGATCTCGCGGCGATCCTGACCAACCTGAAGGCGCGGGAAGTGCTGTTCATCGACGAGATCCACCGCATGAGCCCCGCCATCGAGGAGATTCTCTATCCCGCGATGGAGGACTACGAGCTCGACATCGTCATCGGGCAGGGGCCGAGCGCGCGCTCCGTCAAGGTGCCGCTCCAGCGGTTCACGCTGATCGGCGCCACGACGCGCGCCGGGCTGCTGACCTCGCCGTTGCGGGCCCGGTTCGGCATCGTGCATCGGCTCGACTTCTATGCCGAGCGCGACCTCGTCGAGATCGTGACCCGCTCGGCGCGCATTCTCGGCGTGCCGACCGACGCCGAGGCGACGGCCGAGATTGCACGCCGTTCGCGCGGGACGCCGCGCGTCGCCAACCGGCTGCTGCGGCGCGTGCGCGACTATGCCGAGGTGCGGGCCGACGGCGCCGTCACCGTCGACGTCGCCCGCGGGGGGCTGGACCTGCTGGAGGTCGACGAGCAGGGCTTCGACGAGGCGGATCGGCGGCTGCTGCACACGATCATCGACAAGTTCGGCGGGGGGCCGGTCGGGCTGAACAGCCTGGCCGCCGCCATCAGTGAAGAGAAGGACGCGATCGAGGACATCTACGAGCCGTACCTGATTCAGGCCGGCTTTCTCGACCGGACGCCGCGCGGGCGCATGGCCACGGCCCGCGCCTACGACTATTTCGGGCTGGCGAGCCCGGAACGGCGAGCGCGGCTGTTCTAGGAGTTTGCGCCGTAGAACACATGGCGTGAGCTCTGCGGCCCAACTCCTGGGGCGGTGGGGGCCGGGGCCAGACACGGAGTCTTGCGACGGGTCTGGCGGCGCTGGCGCACCCGGGCAGGTGGGCACCACCCGGCGGCGGCCGGAGACAAGGACGAGGCGAGTGGCGAACGGAACCGGCGGGCGATTCGACAGGGGCGGCACGCGGCGGCGGGTCAAGGTCACTTCTCTCGGTACCTACGTGCCGCCGCGCCTGCTCACGAACGCCGATCTCGAGAAGCTGGTCGAGACCACCGACGAGTGGATTCTCAAGCGCACCGGCATCCGCGAGCGGCACGTCGTCGACGAGGGGGTGGCGTCGTCGGATCTCGGCAAGGAGGCGGCGCTCGCGGCCATGGCCGAGGCGGGGGTGACGCCCGAGCAGATCGGGTTCATCGTCGTGGCCACGACGACGCCCGACATGTTCTTTCCGAGCACGGCCTGCCTCGTGCAGCACAAGATCGGCGCGTCGAACGCCTGGGGCTTCGACCTCGGCGCCGCCTGCTCCGGATTCACGTTCGCGCTGACGACCGGCGCGCAGATGGTGGCCAGCGGCGCCCACGACCATGCGCTGGTCATCGGCGCCGACGTGATGTCCTCGATCATCGACTTCCGGGACCGCGCGACGTGCGTGCTGTTCGGCGACGGCGCCGGCGCGGTCATCGTGTCGCCGGCCGCGGACGACGAGCCGGGAATCATCGACTTCGCCCACGAGATCGACGGCAGCGGCGGTCCCGCGCTCTGCATGCCGGCCGGCGGCAGCCTGCGGCCCGCCACGCACGAAACGATCGACGCCCGCCTGCACTACGTGCATCAGGACGGACCTACCGTATTCAAGTTCGCGGTTCGCAAGATGTCGGAGATCTGCCGGCGCGTGCTCGACGCGAACGGGCTCGACGCCGGGGACGTCGATCTGTTCGTCTCGCACCAGGCGAACCGCCGGATCATCATGAGCGCCGCGGACCACCTGGGCGTCGATCGCGGCAAGGTGATCGTCAACATCGAGCGGTACGGGAACACCACGGCCGCCACGATCCCGCTCGCGCTGGCCGACGCGCGCCGCGAGGGCCGCCTGAAGCAGGGGGCGCGGGTCCTGCTGGCCTCCGTCGGGGCCGGCTTCACCGTCGGCGCGGTCCTGCTGCGCTGGGCGGGTTGAGGCCCGGTCCGGCTGCTGATGCGCCTCTCGGACTTCGACTACGAGCTGCCGGCCGAGCTGATCGCCCAGGAAGCGGCGCCGGTGCGCGACGCGGCGCGGTTGCTCCGGCTCGACCGCGGCACGGGAATGCGCTCGCATCACCGCGTCTCCGACCTGGATGCGCTGCTGGAGCCCGGCGACGTGCTCGTCGTCAACGACACGCGCGTCGTGCCGGCGCGGCTGCTCGGGCGCCGCGAGCCGAGCGGCGGCGCCGTCGAGTGTCTGCTGCTGGCGCGGCTGGAGGACGAACGGTGGGATGCGCTCGTCCATCCCGGGCAGAAGCTGAAGGTCGGCTCGCGGGCGGTCTTCGAGGGCGGGGGGCGCCGCCTGGAGCTGGAGGTGCTCGCCCGACACCATCACGGGCGGCGCACGATCCGGCTTTCGGCGGGCGACGGAGACGTGGACGCCGCCATCGACGCCATCGGACACGTGCCCCTGCCGCCCTACATCAAGCGGGCCGACCGGCCGGTCGATCGCGAGCGTTACCAGACCGTCTTCGCGGCGGCGCGCGGTTCGGTGGCGGCCCCGACCGCCGGCTTGCACTTCACGCCGGCGCTGCTCGATCGGCTGCGGGCGCGCGGCGTCGAGCGGCACGCGATCACCCTGCACGTCGGGTACGGCACCTTCGAGCCGGTGCGCACGGAGCGGGTCGAAGCGCATCGGGTCGCGGCCGAGCGCTACGCCGTGCCGGCATCCACGGCGGCAGCGGTCAACCGGGCCCTGGACGAGGGCCGCCGGGTCATCGCGGCCGGCACCACCGCGACCCGCACCCTGGAGGCGGTCGCCCGCGCCCACGGCGGCCGGCTCGCGCCCGTTTCGGGCGAGACCGACCTCTACATATACGGCGGCTTCGACTTCCGGGTCGTCCGCGGCCTGCTCACCAACTTCCACCTGCCCCGGTCGTCGCTCCTGCTGCTGGTGTGCGCGCTGGCCGGCCGCGACGCGATCCTGGCCGCCTACCGCGAGGCGGTCGCCGGGCGCTACCGGTTCTACAGCTACGGGGACGCCATGCTGATCGTGTGAGGCCCTCGTTCCCACCGCCCCGCACAGCGCGCTCGCGGCCCGCGCGGCGTTGGCGTATAATGGTTGGATCCCGTGCCGGTGTAGCTCAGATGGTTAGAGCAAGCGGCTCATATCCGCTAGGTCCGGGGTTCAAGTCCCTGCACCGGCACCATCCCGTCCCTCCGGATCGTCCACCCAGATGGTTTCGTGCGCCTGCTTGCGAAGGCCCGGTCCAATCTGTACGCTTCGGTTGGTGACGACAGGGCTTCAGCCGTAGTGCCCTTGGTGGCTCAAGGTCGACGCGAGGAATGGAGGCGATGGCGAAAATCGAGGGCATCCGGATCGCGAACTACCGGGTACTGAAGAACCTGACACTGGGGAAGCTGTGGAATACGCAGCATCTCCGTCCCTTGACTCCGATGTCCGTCGTGATCGGGAAGAACGGGGTCGGGAAGAGTTCGCTGTTCGATGCCTTCGGGTTCTTGGCGGACTGTCTGAAACTCGGAGTCGAAGAGGCGTGCGACGCACGTGGGCGGGGAGGGTTCGAGCGAATCCGTTCCCAGGGGAGCACAGGTCCGATTGAACTTGAGGTGTACTACAGGGAAGAGCCGAATGCCCGACCCATTACATACGAGCTGGCGATTGCCAGGGACGACTCGGGACGTCCCTACGTTTCGCGCGAACGCCTTCGCCGGCGCCGTAAGGGACAAAGGCGCGGATGGCCCTTTTCGTTTTTGGTGATGAATGACGGTAGGGGGCTTGCCTGGAAGGGTGAAGCCCAGGGGCAGCAGATCGACGAGGCACACGAAACAAAGTCCGCGCTGGAATCCTTGATTGATCAGTTTGCGGTAGGAGTGAGCGGCGAAGAAAGTGCGGAAACGGAGTTCGTTGAGCTTGAGGACCGACGCAAGCTGGGCATCGCGACCCTCGGAGCGCTAAAACAGCATCCCAGAATATCGTCGTTCCGGCGGTTCGTTGAAGGATGGTACCTGAGCTACTTCACTCCGGATGCGGCACGGAGTCTGCCGTTGGCGGGACCGCAGAAGCACCTGAGTGTCCACGGCGATAACCTCGGCAACGTCGTGCAGTTCATGGAGCGTGAGCAGCCTGACAGATTCAAGGACATCCTGCATCGTATCGCCGAGAGGATTCCCGGCATCGACCGAATAGACACGGAGCAGAGTCCGGATGGACGACTGCTGCTTCGATTCAACGATCGGGGATTCGGCGAGCCATTCTACGCGCAACAGATGTCCGATGGGACGCTGAAGGTCTTCGCCTACCTGATAATGCTGGAGGACCCGCAGCCGCCGCCGTTCATCTGCATCGAGGAGCCGGAGAACGGCCTGTACCATAAGCTGCTCGAGCTCTTGGCCGACGAGCTTCGCAAGCATGCTACGGGAAAAAAAGGGGCACCGCAGATTTTCGTCACGACACATCAGCCGTACTTCGTCGACGCGCTGCAGCCAGACGAGACATGGATTCTGGAGAAGAAGGTGGACGGCTTTGCCAGCATCTCCCGAGCCAGCGACGACAAGATCGTAAGCGCGATGGTGAAGGAAGGTTTGCCACTCGGCGGCCTCTGGTACAGCGACTATCTGGATCGGAAGTAGACCTGTGCATTTCGAGGTGTTGGCCGAAGATCAGTCCGGAAGCATCGCGCTGGACTTTGTGCTGGAGAAGATTCTGGGGGCGAACGGTGTGACCCACACCTGGAGGCTGCGTCCCTACAAGGGTATCGGCCGGATACCGAGGAATCTACACGCTGCGCCGGACCCGCGAAAGAGGCTCCTGCTCAACCATCTGCCCCGGCTGCTGCGGGGATATGGGCGGAGTCTCAGGCCTGGGCGTGACTGCGTAATCGTCGTTCTGGACCTGGACAACAGGAACTGCGTGACCTTCAAGCGCGAACTGCTCGGTGTACTGAACGCGTGCAACCCGAGGCCGAGGACCCTGTTCAGGATTGCCATAGAGGAAGGGGAGGCGTGGCTGTTGGGTGATCGGGGTGCCGTTACGACCGCGTATCCCCACGCAAACGACGCGGTTCTCGATGGCTACAGGCAGGACAGCATCTGTGGTACGTGGGAGGTCCTCGCGGACGCCGTTCACCCGGGCGGATCTGCGCACCTTCAACGTGCCGGGTATCAAGCCGCGGGCAAGGCGAAGTGCGAGTGGGCCGGGCAAATCTCGCCGCACATGGACGTGAACGGGAACCGGTCGCCGAGTTTCCAGGTGTTTCGAGACGGAGTGAGGGATCTCGCCGGCCTCTGAACCGGCGGTTCGAGCAATACTCGTGTCACCGCTGGTGCAGCGCGTCCGGCAGTCCATCGAGCGCGAAGCGCGCATTCAACCCGCGGCCCGTGTCCTCGTGGCATGCTCCGGCGGCGGCGACTCGGTGGCTCTCGCCTCGCTCCTGTGCGAGACAGCCCCCGCTGCGGGCTGGTCGGTTGCCGGCCTGCTGCACGTCAACCACGGCCTGCGGGGCGCGTCGGCGGACGACGACGAGGCGTTCTGCCGACAACTTGCCGGGGAGCTCGGCGTCCCGATCACGGTCGAGCGCATCGACGTCGCAGCGCGCGCCCGTGAGGAACGGATCTCCATCGAGACGGCGGGGCATCGGGTCCGCTACGAGCTGTTCGAGCGCGTCGTCAGGCAGGGGACGGCGGATCTCGTTGCGACGGGGCACACCAGGGACGACCAGGCCGAGACCTTTCTGATGCGGTTGGTCCGCGGTGCGGGCTCGGCTGGCCTGGCCGGCATCCGGCCCCGCATCGGGTCCGTCGTGCGCCCGCTGCTCGACGTCCGCCGGAGCGAGTTGCGCGAGTATCTCCGCCTGCGCGGCTTGTCGCATCGCGAGGATCCGAGCAACCGCGACGAGCGTATCCTGCGCAATCGCGTGCGGCACCGGCTGATTCCGTTTCTGGCCGAGCATTTCTCGCCGGCGATCGTCGACGTGCTTGCCCGCAGTGCGGCGATCGCCGGGGACGACGACAGTTGGATCGACGACGCGGCGAACGCGGCGCTGGACAAGATCGTCCAATGTACAGAGGGCGGCCTCGACGTGGATGCCGACCTGCTCGCGTCCGCCGCGCCGGCGATTGCCCGCCGCGTCGCCCGCAACGCCGTGGAGCGGGCCGGGGAGCGGCGGGTCGGCTTCGGCCACGTCGAGCGCCTGCGGAGGCTGGCGGACGCCGGTGGAACCGCGCCGGCCGCCGCGGACTTTCCCGGTTGCCGGGTCGAGCGGCACGGATCGACGTTGCGGCTGCGGCGGCGTTCCGGCCGCGCTGTGCCGGAGGTCGTCCATATCGATAGCGGTTTCGAGTACCGGCTGGTCGTGCCCGGCGAGGTGGAGATTGCCGAAGCCGGTCTCCGCATCGCGGCCGAGCGTGGCGAACGGCCGGGGCGCCTCGCCGCGCGGGGCGACGCGGTCGCGCTGCCGGCGGCGCGCATCTCGGTGCCGCTGACCGTGCGGAGCCGGCGTCCGGGCGACGCGTTCCGCCCGCTCGGGTTGGGCGGGCGCAGCAAGAAGTTGCAGGATTTCTTCGTGGACCGCAAGGTCCCCCGCGACCGGCGCGGAACGGTTCCGCTGGTGGTGGACGACCGGCTCGGGATCGTCTGGGTGGCGGGATACGCGGTGTCGGAGGGTGTGCGAATGATCGACACGGACGAAGCCGTGGTAACCTTGAAGATCGTGAAGACGGGAGGTTTCGCTTGAATCCGTCTGTCAGAAGCTTTGCCTTCTGGATGGTGCTCGTCGTCGTCGTGGTGCTGATCTGGAACTTCTCGACGGACTTCCAGGCCCGCGACGAGTCGGTCTCGTTCAGCGAGTTCATCCGGATGGTGGACAGCGGCCAAGTGGAGAGCGTCACGCTCACCGGCAACGAGGTCAGCGGCTCGACGACCTCGGGCGAGTCGTTCCGGTCGTTCGCGCCGCCGCAGTACGAGGGGCTGGTCAACCGGCTCGTCGAGCGCGACGTGGCGGTGAGCGCCCGCGAGGCGGCGGGCAGCCCCTGGACGACGCTGCTGTACACGTGGGCTCCCATCCTGCTGATTCTGGGGTTCTGGATCTTCTTCATGCGGCAGGTCCAGACCGGGGGCAACAAGGCGCTCTCGTTCGGCAAGAGCCGCGCCAAGCTGTCGTCGAGCACGCAGAAGAAGGTCACGTTCAAGGACGTGGCCGG
The DNA here is from genome assembly GCA_965204175.1 of Vicinamibacterales bacterium. Lineage (GTDB taxonomy): Bacteria > Acidobacteriota > Vicinamibacteria > Vicinamibacterales > UBA8438 > WTFV01. The sequence continues at coordinate 4,676,254 of OZ241978.1, read as the reverse complement.
CGTCGAGGAGCCGAAGGAGGAGCTGCAGGAGATCATCGAGTTCCTCAAGGAGCCGCAGAAGTTCCAGAAGCTCGGCGGGCGGATCCCGAAGGGCGTCCTGCTGATGGGACCTCCCGGAACCGGCAAGACCCTGCTGGCCCGCGCCGTCGCGGGGGAGGCGAACGTTCCCTTCTTCTCGATCAGCGGATCCGATTTCGTCGAGATGTTCGTCGGCGTCGGGGCGTCGCGCGTCCGCGATCTGTTCGAGCAGGGCAAGAAGAACGCTCCCTGCATCGTCTTCATCGACGAGATCGACGCGGTGGGCCGGCACCGGGGCGCCGGGCTCGGCGGAGGGCACGACGAGCGGGAGCAGACGCTGAACCAGTTGCTCGTCGAGATGGACGGCTTCGAGTCGAACGAGGGGGTCATCCTCGTGGCCGCGACCAACCGGCCCGACGTGCTCGATCCCGCGTTGCTGCGGCCCGGCCGTTTCGACCGGCGCATCGTCGTCAACCGGCCCGACGTCAAGGGGCGCGAGGGCATCCTCGGGGTCCATACCCGCAAGATTCCGCTCTCGGACGACGTGAACGTCCACGTGCTCGCCCGCGGCACGTCCGGGTTCTCGGGCGCCGATCTGGCGAATCTGGTGAACGAAGCCGCGCTGAACGCGGCGCGCTACAACCAGAAGGTCGTCCAGATGCAGGATTTCGAGTTCGCCAAGGACAAGGTCCTGATGGGCTCCGAACGGCGCTCGATGATCATCAGCGACGAGGAGAAGCAGGTGACCGCCGTGCACGAGGGCGGGCACGCGCTCCTGGCCGTGCTCCTGCCGCACGCGGATCCGATCCACAAGGTCACGATCATCCCGCGCGGCATGGCGCTGGGTGTCACGCAGCAGCTTCCGGTCGACGACAAGCACAACTATTCGCGGGACTACCTCAACGATCAGATCGCCATCCTGCTGGGCGGGCGCCTGGCCGAGGAGTTGACGAACGGCAACGTCACCACCGGCGCCGGCAACGACCTGGACCGCGCCACGGACATGGCGCGGCGGATGGTGTGCGAGTGGGGGATGAGCGAGTCGATCGGCCCGCTGACCTACGGCAAGAAGGAAGAGCAGGTGTTCCTGGGGCGCGATTTCGCGCAGTCGCAGGACTACAGCGAAGGCACGGCGATTCGCATCGATCAGGAGATCAAGCGGATCGTGACGGAGAACTACGAGCGTTCGCGCGAGCTGCTCAGCTCGCACAAGGACGAGCTCATTCGTATCGCCGAGGAGCTGCTCATTCGCGAGGTGCTCGACGCCGATCAGGTGACGCGGCTGGCGAAGGGGTTGCCGATAGACGATCCGGTGCCCGACCCGACACCCGGACCCGCACCGCCCACCGGTACCGAGTCGACGTCCGACGACGAGGCCGAATCCGCGCCGATCGTGCCGCCGGTGCCCGCGTTCGACAAGGCCGTTCCGCAGGAATAGGGGCCCCGTCCGTCGGGTCCCTGCCTTCAACGCCAATCTGCGGACCCGCGGGCGGTCGTCGTTCGTCCCGATCGACCATGACGCCCAGGACGCGGTATACGCTCGCACTGCCCGGAGAACGCACCCTGGCGTTGGGGGGGCGCACCCTCGTGATGGGGATCGTCAACGTCACGCCGGATTCGTTCGCCGATGACCGCGGGACGCCGGACCCGGGGCGCGCCGCCGATCGGGCACTTGCGCTGGAAGAATCCGGGGCCGATCTGCTCGACGTCGGCGGCGAGTCGACGCGGCCCGGCGCCGAGCCGGTGCCGGCTCGCGAGGAGCTGCGGCGGATTCTGCCGGTGCTCGACCGGCTCGCCGGGCAGGTGCGGGTGCCTGTTTCCGTCGACACGTACAAGGCCGAGGTCGCGCGGGCGGCGCTCGATCGCGGCGCCGCGATGGTCAACGACGTTTCCGGACTCGCCGCCGGGCCGGCGCTCGCCACGGTGGCCGCCGGTGCCGGAGCGCCCGTGCTGCTCATGCACAACCGGGGCGGCTCGCGCGAAATGTACCGGCATGCTCGCTATCGGGATGTCGGCTCGGAGGTGGCGGCCGAGCTGCGCACGATCATCGGTCGGGCGGTAGCGGCAGGCCTTCCGCGGGAGCAGGTGGTGGTGGATCCGGGGCTCGGCTTCGCGAAGCGTGCGGATGCCACGCTCGCGGCGCTTGCGGACCTGCCGGCGCTGCGCAGTCTGGACCGGCCGATCCTGGTCGGGCCGTCCCGCAAGTCGTTCCTGACCGCCGCGCTCGGTACCCGGCGACCCGGCGAGCGGGAGTGGGGGACGGCGGCCGCCGTCGCCGCCGCGGTGTGCCTCGGCGCGCACATCGTACGCGTGCACCAGGTCGCCGCGCACGTCGATGTGGTCCGCGTGGCGGACGCGATTCGGAAGGCGGCGGGGGAGAAGGAACCGGACGGGGTGGAGTCTGCCGTTCCGCAGGCGGCGGGAGGCTGACGTGGTGTTCGATGCCATCGGAGACCTGCTCGGCGTTCGAGTCGGCTGGCGCGACGTGCTGGACGTCGCCGTCGTCACGTTCCTGTTCTACGAGCTTCTGAAGCTGATCCGCCACACCCGGGCGGCGCAGGTGGTCTTCGGGGGAGTGCTTCTCGTCGGCCTCTACTACGCCGCCGAGCTCGCCACGCTGCGGACGGTGCGCTGGATCATCGGCGACATGTTCGGCTACGTCGTCTTCGCGGCCATCGTGCTGTTCCAGGCCGACATTCGGCGCGGCCTGTCGAGATTGGGGCGCGCTCCCGCCTTCCGCTACTTCACGCGCCGCGCGACGACGGACGAGACGGTGGAGGAGATCGTCACCGCGGCGGGTCTGCTGGCCAGCCGCAAGGTCGGGGCGCTGATCGCCATCGAGCGCGCGATCGGGCTTCGCAACTACGTCGACAGCGGAATTCCGCTGGACTCGCGCGTGACCTACGATCTGCTCGTGAGCATCTTCCAGACCGAGTCGCCGCTGCATGACGGCGCGGTGATCGTTCAGGACGAGCGTATTGCCGCCGCCGCCTGCTTCCTGCCGCTGACCGTCAGTCCCCAGAGCACCGAGCTCGGCACCCGCCACCGCGCGGCCATCGGACTGACCGAGGAATCGGATGCGGTCGCGCTGGTGGTGTCCGAGGAAACCGGCGCGGTGTCGCTGGCGGTGGACGGGCAGATCGAACGCGATCTGGATGCGGGCCGCCTCGCGGCGAAACTCGAGACGCTGGTGCGCCCGGCGCGTCGCGGCCGTCCGGTCGGGAGCGACTGATGCTGCGCCAACTGTTCGTGCACGACCTCGGACTCAAGCTGCTGGCGCTGGCGCTCGCCGTGGTGTTCTGGCTTCAGGTGGCGGGCCAGCCGGTCGTCGAGCGCGGGATTGACGTGCCGCTGGGGTTCGAGAACGTCCCGGATTTCCTGTACGTGGGAAGCGACCTGCCCGAAAGCGTCCGGGTACGGGTGCGCGGCGCGGCCAACATCGTGAACGGTCTGCAACCCGGCGACGTGGTCGCGGCGATCGACCTGGCCGGCGCGCGCCCGGGCCGCCGCCGCCTGTTCGACATGTTCGCCGGACGCGTGCGGGTCCCGTTCGGCGTCGAGGTCACGCAGGTCTTTCCCACGACGGTCACGGTAGCGCTGGAATCGGCGGGCGAGCCGAAAGCGGTGACGGTTGTGCCCGACATCCAGGGGCGGCCGGCCGAGGGGTTTGCGGTGGGCCGAATCGGCACGACGCCGGCGACCGTGCAGGTAGTCGGCCCGGAGAGTCGGCTCGTCGGTCTGACGGAGGCGTTGACCGAGCCGGTGGTCATCGAGGGGGCGTCCGACCGCGTGCAGGCGACCGTCGCCGTCGGCACGGCGGATCCGATGGTCCGGCTGCGGGCCCCGGGGGCGGCGCAGGTGACGGTGGAGATCGTTCGTGCGCCGGCGGAGCGGATCCTGCGGGCGGTGCCGGTTCAAGCGGACGGCGGCGGCCGCGCCGCTTCCATCGAGCCGGATTCGATCACGGTGGGCGTGCGAGGCCCTCGGGACCGCGTGGAGGCACTCGATGACACGGGGGTCGGAGCGTTCGTCGACCTTGCGGGGCTGCAGCCCGGTCGTTACACTCTGCCCGTCACCGTCGTGGGCGGCGCCGGCATCGGCGTGACACGTATCGACCCGTCGAGGGTGACCGTCAGCGTGCGCTGATCGCGCGCGCGGCCTTCCGCGAGCTGCTGGCTTCATGTCGAGCGTCCTCTTCGGCACCGATGGCGTGCGCGGCGTACCGGGCACGCTTCCGCTCGACGGCGACACGATTGCCTGTCTCGGCGCCGCGCTGACGGAGGAGCTGGGCGGTGCGCCCCGCATCGCCTGCGGGCGTGACACACGGGACAACGGCATCTGGGTCGAAGAGCGGTTCGCTGCCGGGGTGCGGGCACGGGGCGGGTCGCCGATCGGCATCGGAATCGTGCCGACGCCGGGCGTCGCCGTCATCGCGGCGCGCCACGGTTTCGATGCAGGCGTCGCCATTTCCGCTTCCCACAACCCCTATCCCGACAACGGCATCAAGATCCTGCAGTCCAGCGGCGCCAAGGCGTCGGGCGGTCTCGAGCGCAAGCTGGAGGCGCGGGTCGCAAGCATCCGCGCGGCGGGCAGCGCGCCGGCCGTGCGGGGGGCGCCGCTCGAGAGAGCGGACCTGCTCGATGCCTATGTCGATCACCTGATCGGTGCGCTGGGGGACGTCTCCGTGGCCGGCCTGCCGATTGCGATCGATTGTGCGCATGGTGCGACCAGCGGGCTTGCCTCGTGCGTGCTGAAACGACTCGGCGCGTCGGTGGTGGAGCTGCACGCGGCGCCCGACGGCCGCAATATCAACCGGGGGTGCGGCTCGACGCACCCCGAGGCGCTGCAGGCGGCGGTGGTCGAGCAGGGGTGCCGGCTGGGCTTCGCCTTCGACGGAGACGGCGACCGTGTCGTGCTGGTCGACCACCGCGGCCGGATCATCGACGGGGACGGCGTGCTCTTCGTCGCGGCCCGGCACCTGCACCGTGCCGGTCGGCTGGCGGGCGGCGGTGTGGTGGCGACCGTCGTGAGCAACTTCGGGCTCGAGTCGGCGCTGCGCGAGGCCGGCATCGCTCTGCACCGGTGTCCGGTCGGAGACGCGCACGTGCGCGCGGAAATGGAGCGACAGGGCGTCTGCCTCGGGGGCGAGCAGTCGGGGCACATCATCTTCTCCGACCTGCTGCCGACGGGAGACGGCCTCGGCACGGCGTTGTCGGTGCTGCGGATGGTCGCCGAGAGCGGGCGCGAGCTCGCCGAGCTGGTGAACGGACTGCGCATCCATCCCCAGGTACTGTTGAACGTGCCCGTGGCCCGGAAGCCGCCTCTCGACGAGGTGCCGGCGCTGGTCGACGCCATCCGGGCCGCCGAAGCGCGTCTCGCCGGCGCCGGGCGCGTGCTGGTACGCTACTCGGGGACGGAGGCGGTGCTGCGCGTCATGATCGAAGGCCGGCATCGGGAGGTCGTGCACGGGCTCGCGGAGGGCATCGCCGCGCGCGCACGACGCGAGCTCGCCTGACCGGCGCCGGAGGTATCATCGCGCGAGCCGGGAAGAGGCACGATGGCATGGATGCTGCGTCTGCTGTTCGCGGTGCTGATCATCCGCCTGATCTGGAAGTTCGTCGCGGGCATGGTTGCCGGCGTCCGCGAGGCGCAGCCGCGCCGCGCAAAGGCGGGGGGTTCCCTCGTCCGGGATCCGGTATGCGGGACCTACGTCGAGCCGGCGCGCGCCCTCAGCACCCGGGCGGGCCGGACGACGCACTATTTCTGTTCCAGGAAGTGCCAGCAGTCGTTCGTGAAGACCACGTGATTCCGCACGAGCGGCGTACCCGATTCCCATGAGCGCCGAAGAAGCCAAGCGCGCCGACATCGTCGAGATCGGCCGCCGTCTGCACCAGCGCGCCTACGTGGCGTCGAACGACGGGAACGTCAGCGTGCGCCTCGACGCCGAGCGTCTCCTGACCACGCCGAAGGGCGTCTCCAAGGGCTTCATGTCTCCCGACATGCTGGTGATCACCGACACCGAGGGGCGGAAGCTGGCCGGTGAGCGGGATCCGTCCTCGGAGTTGCCGATGCACCTTGCGGTGTACCGCCGCCGCCCCGACGTCACGGCCGTCGTCCACGCCCACCCACCGGTGGCGACCGGCTTCGCGGTAGCCGGCATTCCGCTCGATCGCGCCGTGCTGGCCGAAGTCGTGACGACGCTCGGCAGCATTCCGATCGCCGAGTACGGGACGCCGTCGACGCAGGAGCTGGCCGACGCCGTCGATCGGCACATTGCGGTGCACGACGGCCTGTTGCTGGCCAATCACGGCGCCATCACGGTGGCCGACGGGCTGCTGCGCGCCTACTACAAGATGGAGACGATCGAGCATTTCGCCCGCATCAGCGTCGTCGCCCGCCTCCTCGGCCGCGAGCGGCTGTTGTCGCGCGAGGAGGTCGACCGCCTGCAGGAGCTGCGGGGGAGCTACGGGATCGCCGCCCCGGCGCCGATCTGTCCGCAGGACGGCGACGGAGGCGCTGCTTCCGGCGATCCGGCCTGCCAGACGATAGAGGCGCCGTCGGCACCCGGCAGGCAACTCGTCGACGCCGCACCGGCCACTGCCGCCGCGGCGCCGCCGGCGGACCCGCATGCGGAAATTCGTTTAACATACCGCGAGCTGGCGGCAATCGTCGAAGACGCCGTCAACCGTCTGCGCGAGTAGGCGGGCACGCCTCGCGCCGGTGACCGGCATCCGGCGCGCGCGCGGAGGGCACCATGGGTGAAGCGTTGGGACTGGTCGAGACCAAGGGTCTCGTTGCGATGATCGAGGCGGCCGACGCAATGGTCAAGGCCGCCAAGGTAACGCTGGTCGGCTGGGAGAAGATCGGCGCCGGGTACGTCACGGCCATCGTGCGCGGTGACGTGGCCGCCGTCAAGGCCGCGACCGATGCCGGCGCCGCCGCCGCGCGCCGCGTCGGCGAGCTGGTGTCCGTGCACGTGATTCCGAGGCCGCATTCCAATCTGGAGGACTCTCTCCCGATCGGAAAGTCCGGCGCCTGAACGGTGATCCTGGCCAAGATCGTCGGCACGGTCGTTGCGACGCGCAAGGACGAGCGGCTCGTCGGCAACAAGCTGCTGCTCGTGCAGCCGATCGAGCCCGGCGGCGCGCCGCGGGGCAGTCATCTGGTCGCGGTCGACACGGTCGACGCCGGGGCGGGGGAGACGGTGCTCGTCGTCAGCGGCAGCTCGGCCCGGATGGCCGGCGAACTGAAGGACACGCCCGTGGACGCCGCGATCGTCGGCATCGTCGACTCCATCGAGGTGACCGCCGGCCGGAGTTGACGCCGTGGACAGCCGGAGGCGGCGTACAGGCAAATGCAGTTGGCCCGTGTCGTCGGCGATGTCGTCTCGACGATGAAGGACCGCAGCCTGCATGGTCAGAAGCTGCTCGTGCTGCAGCCGCTCGCGCCGTCGGGCTCGGCCGTCGGCCGGGCGCTCGTGGCGGTCGACTCGGCCGGCGCCGGGGTCGGGGAAACGGTGTTCTTCGTGCGGGGTCGCGAGGCTTCGTTTCCGTTTCTCCCGGAGCGGGTCGCAACCGATGCGAACGTCGTCGGCATCGTGGACCACTGGACGGTGGCGCCCGATGCGTCTTCCACCTGATTTCGAGGCATGCAGCTCGCCCGCGTGACCGGCACCGTCGTCGCGACGCACAAGCACGAGAAGTTGCGCGGGGCGAAGCTGCTGCTCGTGCAGCCGCTCGACGCCCGGGGCGCCGCGAGCGGCGCGCCGCTGCTCGCCGTGGACGCGACACAGGCGGGTATCGGCGAGCGGGTGCTCGTGGTGCAGGAAGGGCGCGCTGCCGTGGCGGCCATCCGCCGGCCCGCGGCGCCCGCGGACACCGCCGTGGTGGGTATCGTCGACCGCGTCGACGGTCTCGACGGCGCAGAGTCGATCGCGCGGCCGCGCCCCGCGCCTCCGGGGAGGAACCGTGAACGAGCCTGACGTGCGGGCCGCCGTCGATGCGGCCATCCGGCGCCACCTCGACGCGCGCCGTTCCGCCCCGCCGGCGGGAGGGCCGCATCCGGTCTCGACGCCTTCGTCGAACGGCCCTTCCCACGGGCGTTTCGGCCGCGCCGTGCTGCCGGGCGATCCGCCGGACGGCCGCTGCGTGATCGAGCCGTCCGTCGAGTGCACCGGCAGTGGATACTGCGAGTCGCACGGTCACTAGCGGCGGCCACTGCCGGTTCGTGCGGACGACATCATGACCGGGCGCGGCGTTCCTCCGGGGCACAGGTACTTCGCCTTCGTCGGCTCGGCGTTCGTGGCGACGCTGCTGATCTCGAACATCGCCGCCCAGAAGCTGATCCTGCTGGGGCCGTTCGTCTTCGCCGGCGGGATTCTGCTGTTCCCCGTCACCTACGTGTTCGGCGACGTCCTGACCGAGGTCTACGGGTACGCCAGAACGCGCCAGATCATCTGGGTGGGCTTCGGCGCCAACGTGCTGATGGCGGCGTTTCTCGCGCTCGTGGTCGCTCTCCCGCCGGCGCCCGGCTGGGAGCTGCAGGAAGCGTTTGCGTCGGCGCTGGGCCTCGTGCCGCGCGTCGTCGTTGCGTCCATCCTCGGCTACTGGGCCGGCGAGTTCGCCAACTCCTTCGTCCTGGCGAAGCTCAAGGTCGCCACCGGCGGAGAGCACCTGTGGATGAGGACCATCGGCTCGACGGTGGTCGGGCAGGGGGTGGATACGGTGCTCTTCACGGTCGTCGCGTTCGGCGGCGTGCTGCCCGCATCCGTGCTCGTCACGACCGTGTGGTCCAGCTACCTGTTCAAGGTCTTCTACGAGGTGGCCGCCACGCCGCTGACGTACCTCGCGGTGCGCCGGCTCAAGGCCGTCGAGGAGGTCGACGTGTACGACCGCGAGACCTCCTTCACGCCGTTTTCCCTCAGGCCTTCCGACGGGTGAGCGATTGCTTCCGCAGAAGCGCGCCGTCGTCCTCCTGAGCGGCGGGCTCGACTCCTACACCGCCGCGGCCATCGTCCGGTCCGAGGGCTACCGGCTGTTCGCGCTCACCGTGCGCTACGGTCAGATCCACGCGCAGGAGCTGGAGGCGGCGCGGCGGGTCGCCGCCGCGCTCGGCGTCGAGCGCCGCCAGGAGCTGTCGGTCGACCTCGCCGCGCTGGGCGGGTCGGCGCTGACCGGGACCGCCGCGGTGCCCAAGGACCGGGCGCTCGACGAGAACGGGATTCCGCCGACCTACGTGCCGGCCCGCAACACCGTCCTGCTGTCGCTGGCCCTGGCCTGGGCCGAGGTGCTCGGGGCCGCCGACATCGTCATCGGGGTCAACGCACTCGACTACTCCGGCTACCCCGACTGCCGCCCGGAGTACGTCGCAGCCTTCGAGCGGCTCGCGGTGCTGGCGACGAAGGCCGGTGTCGAGGGCGGCCGGTTCCGGGTCCGCGCACCGCTGCTCGACATGACGAAGGCCGACATCGTCCGCCGCGGGCGCGCCCTCGGGCTCGACTACGGGTTGACCCACAGTTGCTACGACCCCGCGCCGGCCGGTGCGCCGTGCCGGCGCTGCGACAGTTGCCGCCTGCGCGCCGCGGGCTTCGCCGAGGCGGGCCTCGTCGATCCGCTCGACGCCGGGTGAGGTGTTCCCGGCCGCGTACCGCGGGCGCGGCGCAAGGTCATGGAGCGGGGGATGGGCCGGAACGCCGAGCCGGCGGGGCGTTTCGGGACGCTACCGGTAGCCGCGCGAGAACGATGCAAGAGTGGCGACCGCCTCGTCGATGACGCGAGTCACCTCGGCGGCCGGAGCGCTGAAGTTGTTGGCGAGTATGGCGAACGCCAGCGGTCTGCCGTCGGCGGTCTCGACGTAGCCCGCCAGTGCGCGCACCCGGCTCATCGAGCCGGTCTTGGCGCGGACGACCCCCTCGGCCGCCGTGCCGACCAGTCGACGGCGCAGCGTTCCGTCGCGGCCGGCGACGGGCAACGCGGCCATGATCCGTGCGCGGTGTTCCGGATTCCTGTACATCCTGATCAGAACCTCCACCAGCGTACCGGCCGTCAGGTAGGTGTAGCGCGACAGACCCGATCCGTCCGAGACGACCGCCCCGCGCCCGTCGATGCCCCAGCCGGCCAGCACCTCGCCCACCATTGGGCGCCCGGCGTGCGCGGCGGCCGCCGCCGAGACGCCGAGGTGGCGCACGAGCGATTCCGCGTACAGGTTCTTGCTCTGCTTGAGCATGTCGACGCCGATCGCGGCCAGCGGCTTCGACCGGTGACGGACGAGGGGCCGCAGGCCGAGGCGTGCGGGCGTCTTGTGCGGTGCGGCGAGCATGTCGCCGTCGACCGCCTCGCCGTCGACGGCGATCCCGCGCGCTTCGAGCGCGTCCTTGAACGCGTGCACGAAAAAGAGGGTCGGATTCCCGACCGCGACGGTTCGGACGATGGAGGCGGCGCCTGCCGGGATCCGGCCACTGACGACCAGCGACGGCCGCCCCGGCTCCCGCCGCAGCCGGATGCCGGCTGCCCGGTCGGCGCGCACGGTCATGACGTCGTTGCGCAGGGTCAGCCCGGAACCCGGGTCGCGAAAACGCGCAATCGCCGGCCGGCCGGCACCGGAGCCCGGCGACACGATTACTTCGACGACGTTCTCGCGATGCTGCAGAGCACCCGCCGGCGCGGCGAACCCGCGCGAGAGGTCATCCCAGGCCCAGCCGCTGCCGAAACCGGACGTCTCGAGGGGGCCGTCGTCGAGGATGTCGTCGTCGCCGACGATCCGTCCGGCGATGTGCCGTATCCCCAACTCCCACAGCTCGTCCGCCCAGCCGGAGAAGACATCCGCGCCGCCGGAAGCGTTGATCGTCGGATCCCCGGCGCCGCGTACCACGAGATCGCCCTGCAGCGTCCCCCCGCGGACCGGCGCGGCGGCGAGCAGCGCCGTCTCGAAGCGATGATCCCAGCCGAGCCGTTCCGCGACGGCGGCCAGGGTGACAAGCTTCATGGTCGACGCGGGCGTCAGCAGCACGTCGGGATTGCGGGCATAGAGGCGCTCGTTCCGGTCGACGGCGCGGACATCCATGCCCCAGACGGCGGGCCCGATCCCGCCGGCGTCGAACAGCCGATCGAGGCGCCGGGTCAGGTCCGGAGCACCCCGACGGTCCGCGGTGCGGGTCGGAGCAGGTTCGATGCGTGCCGGGGCGCGCGGACCAACCGTCGCCGAGGGGGGATCCGGCAATCGCCGGTCGGTATCCCCGGGCGCGGCGGAATCGACCGGGCGGTCCGGTGCGGCGACGGCCGGCGCCGTCGCGGCCGGGCGATCCGCGACATCGGCAGGAGGGGGGGTGCCGGGGAACGAAACCGGCGCGCCGGCGCGCGCCAGGCAGCCGGCGAGCGCGATGGCGGTCAGAATGGGTATGACGCGGAGGACTCGCAACGATTGATCTATCGGCGTCAAGCCGCGGGAACACCGGGTCCCGGTGGATCTTTTTCGCCGCTACCGTCGTGCGATGGGCGCGACCTCAGTCTGTCGAAGCGTTCGGGTCGAGGGCGTCCAGCGCTTCGAGTGCGTCGTCCACCGCGTCCGAGTCCAGAACGGCGGCGCCCGGCTCGTCGCCGTGCAGGCCGTACGTGACGCCGCCCGCCCGGCCGATGAGGACGCGCTCTTCCTCGCCCTCGTCGCCGAACGTCGCGGTGACGGCAGCCAGCGGGTTGTCGAGGCCGGTCCCCCGCCGGTTCTCGACGAAGGAGTCCGCGCGCAGATCCGACAGCGCCCGCAGCAGGGCGTCCATCTCGGGGCGCTCGACGTCGGCCGGCTCCGGCTCGACGCGCCGCCACGCTTCCTCGCTGCCGGCGTCCTCCTCCGCGTCCTCTTCGTCCGCGGCCGGTCCCTTTTCGAACCGGATCGTCCGGTCGTCGCGCAGCACGGTCAGCGCGGTGGCGTTGAACGGACGGAAGTCGAACAGGTCCTTCTCGCGATAGGTGTCGGCCCCGCGAGCCAGGTCGTCGACCAGCGCCGCGTCGATGGTGAAGACGAGGTCGCGCGCCGCGTCGCGGGCGTAGACCGTGGACGCCGGGTTCTCGTCGCCGACCAGCAGGGTGTGACTCTCGCCGCCCACCTCGACGGTTGCGGTCAGGCGCGGGGTGTCGAGCCCGAACGGTTCCAGTGCGCCTTCCGCCGCCGACTCCGACTCGATAGCGACCATCTCGCCCGAGCCGAGCCGTCCGATCATCGCTTCCACCAGCCCGAAATCCGCCCGCGCCGCCAGCGGCGCGACGACGCTCCACTCGTTGTCCGCCTTGGCGAAGCGGAGCGTGTCGCCGGCCTGCTCGACGGTGAGGCTGGCGACGTCCGGGCCGGTGAACTCCAGGATGGAGCGGTCGCGCAGCTCGAACGTCGTGCGGTTCAGCGTCGATTCCACGAAGTCGGCGACGAGGATCACCCGGTTGCCGGCCGCCGCGTAGTGCTCGCCGCCGGTCGGGATCTCGTCGCCGACGGCCAGGGTGAGCGGGTCGCCGTCGGGCGTGGCGAACGTGACGCTGACCGTGGGCTCGCTCAACCCGAAGGGCGCGAGATCCGCCGGGTCCTCCTCGACCACGCGGCGTATCTCCAGCGCCGCCAGGGTGGTGGCGATGGCCGTTGCCGCGTTGTCGTCGGCCTCCGTCTCGACCGGTGCGGTGACCACCCAGTCGATCTCGTTCTCCGTGCGGGTCAACACCGTGACGTCGCCGTTCGCCGCGTTCACCGTGAGGTCGGTGATCCGGCCGGCCGCCAGGTCGAACGCCTGCTCGTTGGCGTCGGCTTCCGAGGCGGGCGGCCGTTCACGCTCGACGAACCAGGCGTAGCCGCCGATGGCCAGAAAGAGCACGAGCAGCACGAACGTGGAGCGCAGGCGTCGCATGGCCGTTTACCCCCGCCGGTTCCACCAGGTGTAGACGCCGGCGCCCGCGATGAAGCCGGGCAGCAGGACCAGCGAGAGCCAGTAGACGCGGGCCTGCTGGTCGGCGGTCAGCGTGATCCGCCGGTCCTCGGGCTCGCGCGGCCGGATCGCGATCAGGTTCTCCTGCTGCGCGAGCCAGTTGATGGTGTTGAGGACCAGATCGAGGTTGCCCTGAATTCCGGCCGCGCTGTTCGAGGCGAAGTCGGAGTCGCCGAAGACCGCGAGGCGCGCCTGCAACGGCGGGTCTCCGTCGTCTCCGTCGGCGCCGGCATCGGCCGCCTCTGCCGCGCCTCCCTCGGCGCCTTCCTCGCCGTCGGTCGGTTCAGGTTCGTCGATGGTCTGGGCCACCACCGCGGCGATCGGTACCGGTCCGGGCACATCTCCCGCGTCCTCGTCCAGCGTGACTTCGCCGGTTGCGAGCTGGCTCATGTCGGCTTCCGCCCAGCTCCGGACACCGGTCTCGACGACGACCTGACCGATGCGGCCCGCTACGCCGCCAACCACCGGACGTACGGAGCGGGCAAGCGGGAAGGCGGTCAGGAGGTTGAAGTTCTCGGTGATGGCGTGCGGCGGGTAGGAAGAGGCGACCGGCACCGAGGCGTCGGTACCGAGCAACTGGCCGACGCCGCTGGCGTCCACAACGACGTCCGTGCCCAGGTCGATGCCCCATTCGCCGGCCAGCGCGATCAGATTGGGCTGCGGTGGATCTTCCTCCGTGTCCGGCGGATCGAGCATGAGCAGCAGCTTGCCGCCGCCCTCCAGGTAGTCGCGCAACAGGTCCGCCTCGGTCGGGAGCAGGTCGGTCGACGGGCCTGCCACGACGAGCACCGTGGCGTCGGACGGCACCTCTCCGGTTTGCGCCAGGACGACGGTCTCGACGCGGAAGTTGTCGCGGCCGAGGGCATCCTGTACCGCGCGGTAGCCGCCGCGGGCATCGCCGTCCTGCGGATCCCGTTCGCCATGACCCTGCACGAAATAGACGGTGCGCTCTTCCCCCTCCACGGCCTTGATCAGCGCGTTCGTCAGTTCCTGCTCGCTACTGGACGTCGTGCGCTCGATGCGGTCCTCGTACTCGAAGACGATCGTGCCGTAGGCCTGCACCTCGTACTGCCGCGCCCGCCGCGGGCTGCGGTCGACGTCGATGTACTCGACGTTCACCCGGGACGAGACATAGGCGTACTCGTCGAGCCGATCGCGGTATTGCGGAAACTCGGCCTCGCGCGCGAAAACGAGCACGGAAATGGGCGTCTCGAGCTCCTCGAGCACACGCCGCGTCTGGTCCGACAGCGAGTACTGCTGCGCGGCCGTCAGGTCCCAGCGCACGTTCTGCCGCGACAGGATGTAGTTAGCGGCGACGAGGATGCCCAGCGCCAGCGCCACGCCGGACATCGCCAGCGCGCCCTCGCGCGCCTGCCGGCGGCTGAAGAAGGCCAGGATGCCGCGCCACTGGCTCAGCGTGTGCACCACCACCAGCGCCAGGCCGATGACGGCCAGCCACCACCAGAGCTCCTGTCGATCCGGAAGCGTGAAGCGGACGACGAGCGCGGCGAAGACCAGCGCGACGCCGGCCCATCCGAGTCCCTGCAGGATCCTGTTGGCCATCGTTCCTACCCCCGCCACCTTTCGCTGTCGACCGACTTCGCCGTCAGGAACAGGCCGAAGGCGATGAAGCTCAGGTAATAGGTCACGTGCGCGGTGTCGATGACCCCCTTCGAGAAGTCGTCGAAGTGCTCGAGGATCGACAGGTAGGAGAGGATGGCGCCGGCCGTGGGCCCGGCCGAGTCGGACATCCAGCTCAGCACCCAGAACAGGAGCAGCAGCGAGAAGGTCCCGACGCCCGCCACGACCTGATTGCGCGTCGCGCTCGACACCAGCAGCCCCAGGGCGATGAACGAGCCTCCCATCAACGCCAGCCCGAGATAGCCGGTCAGGACCGAGCCGAGCTCCGGCTCGCCGTACCAGAAGAGGATTCCCATGTGGACGGCGGTCACCCCCAGCATCAGGAGGAAGAGCGCCAGCGCGCCGAAGAACTTGCCGAGAATGATCTCCAGGTCGCTCAGCGGAGACGTCAGCAGCAGCTCGATGGTGCCGGAGCGCTTCTCTTCCGCGTAGGCGCGCGCGGTCAGGAACGGCAGGATGAACAGCAGGATGATCGCGGTGTTCGACAGCAGCGGCCGGATCATGAACTCGTTGATGTTGATGGTCTGCGGTCCGCCCCCGAACATGCCTGCCTGCGCGCTGAACTGCACCATGAAGGCGAGGCTGGCGATGTAGAAGTAGCCGTACAGCAGTGCGAAGAGGCCGACCACCACGTAGGCGATCGGCGACACGAAGTAGGAGCGCAGCTCCCGGTGGGCAATCGCGAGGATGTTATTCATCGGCGCTCTCCGTTGCCGCGGCCGGCTCGTCGAGGTCTTCGTCCCCGGTGTCCGCATCCTCGCCGGCCGGCTCTTCCGCGGTCGTCAACTGCAGGAAGATCTCTTCGAGGCTGAGCCGCGCCCGGCGCATCTCCAGCAGGCCCCAGCCGTTGGTGACGACGGCGTTGGCCAGATCCCGCCGGATGTCCGCGTCCCGGGCGCTCTGGACCTCGATGGTGCGGCCGTCGTTGCCCGGCTCGCCCACGCTCACGGACGCGGCCCCCGGGACCGCCTGCAGCACCGCGGTCGGGTCGGCGCCCGCCGTGTCGACCCGCATCTGCACGGTGACCGCTCCGTGGAGTCGTCCCGTGAGGTTGTCCGGCGAGTCCTCGGCGACGACGCGGCCCTGATTGATGATCACCACCCGCTCGCACGTCTGGGACACTTCGGGCAGGATGTGCGTGCTCAGAATGATGGTATGGTCGCCGGCCAGCTCCTTGATCAGCTCGCGGGTCTCGATGATCTGCTTCGGATCGAGACCCGCGGTCGGCTCGTCCAGGATCAGCACCTCCGGGTTGTGCAGGATGGCCTGTGCCAGCCCCACGCGCTGCCGGTAGCCTTTCGACAGCTTCCCGCAGTGGCGGCCGGCCACGTCGCCGATGCTGGTGCGTTCCATGACCCGGTCGATGCGGGCGGGCCGCTCCGCGGCGGCGAGCCCGTTGATGCGGGCGACGAAGGTCAGGTACTCCCGCACCGTCATGTCGGGATAGAGCGGCGGCGTCTCCGGCAGGTAGCCGGTGCGCCGCTTGGCTTCTATCGGCTCCTCGAGCACGTCGAACCCGGCGATCGCGGCCGTCCCCCCGGTCGGCGGCAGATACCCGGTCAGCACCCGCATCGTGGTCGTCTTGCCGGCGCCGTTGGGGCCGAGGAAGCCGAGGATCTGTCCCGCTTCGACCCGGAAGCTCACGTCGTCGACAGCAGCCACCGGACCGTAGCGCTTCGTGACATGCCGCACTTCAATCACTGCCCCACTCCTGCAACGGGTTCGCCGGGGGGAGCCCCCGGCGCTGCTTGTGGCCGGAACGCGGCCAGACGGATCTTACCTGCCTCGAAAAATGGTACTCAGGAGGTCGAAAAAGTGTCAACCGTCGACGCCGTTCTCCGCGGCGTGCCGGTTGACGAAATCGTCCATGGCAGCCTGATCCGCGGAGTCGACCCGCTCGAAGCGCAGACCCATGCCGCGGCGGCGGTCGCTCCAGACCACGCGCGCGTGCGCCTCGACGGCGCGTTCGGCGGCCGGAAGCCGGAAGCTCACGTCAATGGCCGTCCCTGGGCGCAACGGGGTCGTCGTCCATATGCCGAGGCCGCCCTTGCCGAGGTCGAGGATGCGCGCGGCGACGATGGTGTCGTCGAAGCGACAGGCCACCGGAATGCCGAGGGTCACGCGGGGGCTCAGCCGCCGGTTGAAGCTGTCGGGGAAGAGGTGCGGGGCCAGCAGGGGAGCGATGCGCGCGGCGCCGCTGTGTTCGTTGACGTAGCCGGCGACACCCAGGCCGGCGAGCTGCCGGATTTCCCGCGCGCTGGCGATGGATCCGCTGAACACCAGAATCGGCAAGCGGCCGGCGCCGCGACCGCGGATGGCGCGAATCAGCTCGGCCGCCG
This sequence comes from Vicinamibacterales bacterium, assembly GCA_965204175.1. GTDB lineage: Bacteria > Acidobacteriota > Vicinamibacteria > Vicinamibacterales > UBA8438 > WTFV01. The sequence continues at coordinate 4,659,298 of OZ241978.1, read as the reverse complement.
GAGGCGGCACCAGCCGCAGGTTCAAAACGACGAGATCGATCGTGCCCGGCTGCCCCCGGAGGCACGCAAGCAGCTCCGGTGCGGTGCCGACGCCGATTGCCGTGTGCCCCGCCTCCTCGAGCGCCGTCGCGAAGCGGTCCCTGACTTCGGCGGTGTCGTCGGCTACCAGGACGGTCTTCGGCACCGTGGCGGATGCGGCCATCCCTGGATCTATCGGTTGGTCGCTGCCCGCGAACAGGGTGGACGACGGCGAATCGAACCGTTGCCGCGCTCGGCCGCTATCGCTATAATCCCGCGAATATCGGTCATGGCGCAATGTCCGGCATGCGATACGGAGATCGACGTCGACGAATTCGACATCGACCGCGACGACGAGTCGAGTTGCCCGGAATGCGGGTCCAATCTCGTGGTCACCGCGATTGCGCCGGTCACGCTCGATTCTGCACCGGACGGGCCGGAAGATCCGGCCGCCTGGTCGCAGGAGGACGATGAAGAGCAGGCTAAACCTTTCCATTGACAGGGTTTGGCCGGAGTCTGTAAGCTCGGCTTCTGACGTGGCTGGTTGGAGAGTGACCGTCCGAGCGACGTGCCGGACCGAGTAACCTTGAATGTGGAGAGCCGCATTATGAAACCAGCGTGGCGACGCTTCTTGACCCTTTTCGTGGCTGTGGTCATGGCTGTCGGGGTCGTGGCCTGCGGCGGCAACCCGCCGCCGGAACCGCCTCCACCACCTCCCCCGGCCCCGGAGCCACCGCCTCCACCGCCACCGCCACCGCCTCCACCGCCTCCGCCACCGCCTCCGCCACCCACGGAGGAAGAGCTGTTCATGCGGATGACGCTGGACGAGTTGAATGCCCAGGCGCCGTTGCTGCCGGTGTTCTTCAACTACGACGAGGCGGAGATCCTGCCCGAGGGCCGGGCGACTCTTCAGCAGAACGCCGACTGGATGCGTCGCTGGACGTCGACCCGGGTGCGCGTCGAAGGGCACTGCGACGAGCGGGGCACCAACGAGTACAATCTGGCGCTCGGCGATTCGAGGGCGGCCGCGGTACAGGACTACCTGGTTTCGCTGGGGATTGACGCCAGCCGCATCACGACGGTGAGTCGCGGCGAGGAATCGCCCTTCTGTGCGGAGAGCCACGAAGGTTGCTGGTCGCGGAACCGGCGCGGGCACTTCGTGGTCACCGTCAAGTAGGCTCCGCGGCCGGAGCATCGACAACCCCGAGGGGGGCGTGCGGGGTGAGCCCGCGCGCCCCGTCCTTTGCGGCGTCCGGCTCGTCCCGCGCCCCGAGGTCCGTGCGCCGGCGTCCGGCTACACGGTTCGCAGCGAGGCGATCAGTGCCGCACGGGTCGTCCTGACGCGCGCGACCACCCGCTCCCCGCATGCGAGCACCGGGATCTCGGCTCCGAAGCGGCGCTCGAGGCCGACGTCCCCGGTGATGTCGACCTCGCGGAGCGCGACCTGCTCGTCCCCTTCCTGCGCGATCTCGGCGACGACGCCTTTCATCGCGTCGCACAGGTGGCAGCCCGGCCTCGTGTAGAGCGTCAGTCGAATCATGCCTATGAGCTGACCCACGCCGTCTCTCGCGCGGAGAGATCGACGGTGCCGACGATGTCGCCGACCGCGGCGTGGCCGTGGCGTTCCAGGTAGTCGCCCAGACCCTTTCGAAGCTTCGGCCAGATGCCCGGGTCCTCGAAGTTCGCGGTCCCTACCTGCACGGCGCTGGCCCCGGCGATCAGGAACTCCAGGACATCGCGCGCGGAGGCGATGCCCCCCATGCCGATGATCGGAATGCGCACCGCGTTGCTGCATTCGTACACCATGCGCACGGCGATGGGCCGGATCGCCGGGCCGCTGAGGCCGCCCACCACGTTGGACAGCCGCGGCCGCCGCGTCTCCACGTCTATGGCCATCGCGAGGAAGGTGTTCACCAACGAAACGGCATCGGCGCCGGCGTCTTCGGCGGCGGCCGCGATCGCGGCGACGTCGGTCACGTTCGGCGTGAGCTTGGGGAAGATCGGCAGCGTCGTCGCCGCCCGCACCGCCCGCACCACGTCGCGGACGCCGGTCAGGCTGCAGCCGAAGGTGTGGCCGCCCTCGTCGATGTTGGGGCACGAGATGTTGATCTCGATGGCGGCCACCCCGTCCGCGTCGGAGAGAATCCGGGCGATCTCGGCGTACTCCTCGACCGTCGAGCCGCAGATGTTGACGATGACGACCGCGCGCCGGGTGCGGAGGTCGGGCAGCTTTTCCGCGACGAAGGCCCGGACGCCGATGCCCTGCAGCCCGATCGCGTTGAGCATGCCGCTCGGCGTCTCGACGATGCGCGGCGGAGCATGTCCCTCGCGGGCCTCGAGGAACAACCCCTTGACGGCGATGGCGCCGAGCTCCGACAGGTCGACGAGATCGGCGTACTCGATGCCGTAGCCGAAGCAGCCGCTCGCGGCGACGAGCGGATTGGCCAGGCGCAGGCCGGCGATCTCGACGCTCAGGTCAGGTCGGCCCACGAGACGCGGCTTCCCTCGAACACCGGCCCTTCGAGACAACTGCGGACGAACCGGGCGCCGCCGTCCAGGACCCGCACCACGCAACTGTAGCAGCCGCCGAGTCCGCAACCCATGACCGGCTCCAGGGAGACCTGGACCGGTTGGTCCGCGCGCGCGGACAGCTCCGCCACCGCACGCATCATGGGCGTCGGGCCGCAGGCGTAGACCATCAGCGGCTGGCCGGCTGAGACGGCCAGCTCGCGTGCCAGCGGAGCGGTCACCCGCCCTGATTCTCCCCGCGTGCCGTCCTCGGTCGTCACCACGACGCGCACCCCGAGGCGCTCGAAGAACGGGATCCGATACAGATCGTCGCTCGATCGTCCGCCGTAGAACAGCGTGGTTTCGACGCCGCGCGCCCGCAGCGCCTCGGCCAGCGAGGCGAACGGGGCCAAGCCCACGCCGCCGGCCACCATCGCAGCGCGGGTCGGCGGATCCACGACCGAGAACGGTACGCCGAGCGGTCCCAGGCAGCGCAGCCGTTCCCCCGCTTCGGCCCGGTAGAGGTCGCGGGTGACCGTGCCCACCTGCTTGCTGAGCAGCGACAGGCCGGTCGCTGTCCCCCCGGTGTCGCGCAGGACCTCGAAGACCGAGAACGGGCGGCGCAGCAGCGGCTCGCGTCCGAGGGCCCGCTTGACCATCACGAACTGCCCCGGCCGGGTCTGCCGGGCGATTGCCGGGGCCTCTACCTCGATGATGTTGTACGCGTCGGAAAGGCGGTGGTTCGCCGCAATGCGGGCGTCGACGTCGACCGGGCCGGCCACGGGCCGAGTATACCCGAGGGGCTCCGGCCGGCCTGCGTCCGGACTCCCCGACCGTGCGTCGTGCGCCTTGCGTACCCTGCGCGGAGCGGACTACGATCTGCCGACTCTTTAAGCGCGTCCCCGCGAGGTCGCAAAGAGGTGCCGACCGTTCATCCCGCGCTTCCGCGCGTTATCGATTCCCTCTCCCGGCGCTTCGAGCGGACGGCCGAGCCCGCGCCGGGGCCCGCGCCCGGAGGCTGACGCCATGCCCCTGGTGATGGAGGCCGACGGCATTCGCCGCGCGCTCGTGCGGATCGCGCACGAGATCGTGGAGCGCAACCGGGGCGCCGGCGACGTCGCCCTGGTCGGCATCCGGCGCCGCGGCGTCCCCCTGGCGCAACGGCTCGCGCACAGCCTGCTGGAGATCACGGGGCGTGACGTGCCGACCGGCGCGCTCGACATCACGCTGTACCGGGACGATCTGATGCGGCAGGCGGTGGGGCCGCAACCGTTGCTGCGACGGACCGAGATCCCCTTCTCGATCGACGATCGACGCATTCTGCTGGTCGACGACGTCCTGTACACCGGACGCACGGTTCGGGCCGCGCTCGACGCGCTCATCGACTTCGGGCGTCCCCGCAGCATCCAGCTCGTGGTGCTGGTCGACCGTGGGCACCGGGAGCTGCCGATCAAGGCCGACTACGTCGGCAGGAACGTGCCGACGGCGGCGCGCCAGAGCGTGCAGGTGAAGCTGTCCGAGGAGGACGGCGTGGACGAGGTGGCGATGGAGGACGTCGCCGGGGAAGGCGGATCCGCGCCGGCGCCGGGAGGAGGCGCGCCATGAGCACTGCCCTCGATGCACGCGGTACGCCGGCGGGGGAACGTCCGGGGCCCGCGCCGCGCCTGCGGTCCAGGCACCTGCTGAGCGCCGGCGACCTGAACCGCGAGGAGATCCTGCTCATCCTCGATTCCGCCGAGGCGATGAAGGAAGTCGGCACGCGGCGCATCAAGAAGGTGCCGACGCTGCGGGGCGCGACCGTCGTCAATCTCTTCCTGGAGCCGAGCACGCGGACGCGCACGTCGTTCGAGATCGCCGAGAAGCGGCTGAGCGCCGACACCCTCAACATCGCGGGCGGCACGTCGAGCCTGCTCAAGGGGGAGACGCTGGTGGACACGGCGCGGACGCTCGAGGCGATGGCCCCGGACATGGTCGTGCTGCGACACGCCGCGTCCGGTGCATGCCACCTGCTGGCCGGCGTCTGCGACGCGCGGATCATCAACGCGGGCGACGGAATGCACGAGCATCCCACCCAGGCGCTGCTCGACGCGTTCACGATCCGCGAGCACAAGCCGCGCTTCGAGGGGCTCAAGGTGGCGATCGTCGGCGACCTGCTGCACAGCCGCGTGCTGCGGTCGAACATCCTGCTGCTGACCGCGCTGGGCGCGGACGTGTGGGTCTGCGGCCCGCGGACGCTCATGCCGCCCGGCGTGGAGCGGTTCGGCGTGCGGGCGACCACGGCGCTCGACGACGCGCTGGCCGATGCCGACGTCGTGATGCTGCTGCGGGTGCAGGCGGAACGGATGCACGGGCATTTCTTCCCCTCGCGACGGGAGTACTTCGCCACGTTCGGGCTGACCGCGGAACGGCTCCGGCGGGCCCGCCCCGACGTCATCGTGATGCATCCGGGCCCGATGAACCGGGGGGTCGAGGTCGCCTCCGAGGTGGCGGACGGGCCGGTGTCGGTCATCCTCGAGCAGGTGGCCAACGGCGTGGCCGTGCGGATGGCCGTGCTCTATCTGCTGGCCGGATTCGAGACGAACGAGGGGGCGGCATGACGACACGGGCGGTGGTGCTCAGGAGTGGACACGTCGTCGACCCCGCGCAGGGGATCGACGGCGTCGTCGATGTGCGCATCGAGGGGAGCCGCGTGGCCGCGGTCGGGGCCGGTTTGCCGGTCGACGGCGCGTCGTGCGTGGAGGTGCCGGCCGGGTTCGTCGTCTGTCCCGGGTTCATCGACATGCACGTCCATTTCCGGGAGCCCGGCCAGGAGCACAAGGAGACCATCGCGACGGGGGCCGCCGCGGCGGTGGCGGGCGGCTTCGCGGCGGCGGCCTGCATGCCGAATACCGATCCGGTCAACGACCACGTCGGCATCACCGAGGAGATCGGACGCCGGGCCCGCGAGGCCGGGCTCGCCAGGGTCTACCCGATCGGGGCGGTTTCGATCGGCTCCGAGGGGGAGCGGATGACCGAGATCAAGGCGCTGCGGGAGGCCGGCTGCGTCGGGATATCCGACGACGGCCATCCGGTCGCCAGCGCGCTGCTCATGCGGCGGGCGCTCGAGTACGCGTCGATGTTCGGCATGCCGGTCATCAACCACTGCGAGGAGCCGTCGCTCGCGGCCGGCGGCGTCGTGCACGAGGGCTACCGGGCGACCGCCCTGGGGTTGCGCGGGCAGCCCGGCGAGGCCGAGTCGATCATGGTGGAGCGCGACGTCAGCCTCAGCGGCCTCACCGGCGGGCCGGTCCACGTGGCCCACATGAGCGCGCGCGAGTCGCTGCGCGCGGTGCGCTCGGGCAAGGAGCGGGGCGTCCGGGTGACCTGCGAGGTGACGCCCCACCATTTCATCCTGACGGACGAGGACCTGCGCTACGACACCAACTTCAAGATGAACCCCCCGTTGCGCGCGGTTGCGGATCGCGACGCGATGCTGGAGGGGCTCGCCGACGGCAGCATCGACGCCATCGCCACCGATCACGCGCCGCACCACGCGGACGAGAAGGCGGTGGAGTTCGACCGGGCGCCGTTCGGCATCATCGGTCTGGAGACGGCGGTCTCGCTCTCGCTCGACCGGCTCGTCCACCGCGGCGTGCTCTCCACGAGGCGGCTCGTCGAGCTGTGCGCAACGAACCCGGCCCGGATCCTGGGTGTCGAGGGGGGTACGCTTGCGCCCGGCAGCGCGGCCGACATCACCATCCTGGCCCCGGACGCCGAAGTGGAGATCGCCGCCGACCGGTTTCGCTCGAAGGCCCGGAACACCCCGTTCGACGGCTGGCGCCTACGGGGCGCGGTGGCCGCCACGATCGTCGACGGGCGAGTCGTCTACACCAGCGACATGGTCCCGGGCGCGGCGTCGCTGGAGTGGTCCTGACCCGCTCCGGGCGACCACGTCGGCGTAGACGGCCGCGGTCTCTTCCACCATTCGATCGGCGCTGAACGCCGCACGGGCCCGCTCGCGCCCCGCCGCGCCCAATCTCCGCCGCCGGGGGGCGTCCCGCAGCAGAGCGACGATGGCCTGCGCCAGCGCCCGCGCATCCGCCGGCGGCGCGAGCAGCCCGGTCCCGCCGTCGACGATGCTCTCGGGAATGCCGCCGGCGCGCGTGCCGACCACCGCCAGCCCGGCCGCCATCGCGTCGAGCACCGAGGTGCCGAGTCCCTCGGTGACCGAGCTCATGACGAAGAGGTCCAGTCCCTTCAGCACGGACGGCACGTCGGACCGGAATCCGGTCAGGATCACCTTGCCGTCCAGGCGCAGGCGCCCCACCTGACGGGCGAGGGCGTCCGCCAGCTCGCCCGCGCCGACTATCAGCACCCGGGCGTCGGGGACCTCGCGGACGACCTGCGCAGCGGCGTCGACGAGGTGGCGCTGGCCCTTGTGCGGCACCAGGGCGGCGACGTTGCCGACGATCGGGCAACCCGCCGGCAGGTCGAACTCGCGGTGGAGATCGAGGGCGGGCGCCCGTTCGATGCGGTCCGTCTCTATCCCCTCATGCACCACGCAGGCCCGCTCCGGCGGCACGCCGTCGCCGGCCAGCATGTCGCGAATCGCGGCCGATGCGCAGACGAAACGGTCCACCCGCCGGTATTTCCAGCGCGAGAACGCATTGCCCCGGATGTGGAAGTCGACCCGGCGCGCGGCGATCAGGGGAGGGGTCGCTCCGGGGCCGGCCAGCGACCGGGCGAGCGATGCGACGGCCACCGCGTGGGCATCGTGGGCGTGGATCACGTCCGGGGCCAGGCGGCGGACCAGCCGGGAGAGCCGCCAGGCGGCAACCGGGTCCAGGTCTCCGCGCGGCGCGAGCGCATACAGGTCCGTCTCGCCCGAGACGCGGCGAAACAGCTCGCCCCGCGGTTGGGCGGCGAGCGCGGCGCGCTGGCCCCGCCGGCGCAGGCCGCGCACCGTCAGCAGGGCCTGGTGCTGGCCGCCGCGCCACGTCCGCGCCGTGTCCAGGTGCAGGGAGAACATGCGTGGCCGCCTCGTCGGATCAATCCCGGCCGGCGCTCTCGGTGCGCTGCCGCTCCCACAGCTTCGCGAACTTCAGAAAGACATACCCGGCGTTCAGCAGCGACACGACCAGGCCCAGTGCGCCGTCGCGCATGCCGCCTCGGAGGACGTAGTTGCGCACGAAGGCCGCGGGCGGCCGGACGGCCAGGTCGATCCAACCGGCGCGGCGGCCTTCTCGGCGCATCTGCCGGGCGGCCAGCGTCGTGTAGCGGTCGATGGTCTGCAGGTGGTGCGAGACGTCGCGGTAGGCGTGGTGCTCCAGCTCCCCCCGCAACCGCCCGACGGCGCCGTCGACCGCCACCGACTCGTGCACCAGGCGATCGCTCCACCGCGCGGCGCGGCGGTCGTAGAGGCGCAACTGCAGGTCGGGATACCAGTCGGTAGAGCGGATCCAGCGGCCCAGGTAGCGCGTCACGCGCGGGCAGCGGTACCCGCGGGCGGCAGGCTCGGCGTCGAGCAGCGAGCGAATCTCGCGCGCCAGCGCCGGCGAGACGCGCTCGTCCGCGTCGAGCGACAGTATCCAGTCGTGCGCCGCCAGTCCCGCCGCGTGGTTCTTCTGGGCGCCATAGCCCTGCCACTCGTGCGCCGTGACGCGGTCGGCGAGCTCGCGCGCGATGCGCAGCGTTTCGTCGGTGCTGCCGGAATCGACCACGACGAGTTCGTCGGCCCAGCGTACCGACTCGAGCGCGGCGCGGATGTTCGCGGCTTCGTTCCGGGTGATCACGACCACCGACAGGCGGGGCATGGAGCTGGCTGCGAGTGTAGCAAAGCGCCTCGGTATACTCTCCGCGAGCCGGCGCGTGACGCAAGCCTGCCGGACGGCTGCGATGCGCACGATCAAGCTGACCGTCTGCTACGACGGGACCGACTACGTCGGCTGGCAACGCCAGGCCCGGGGGCGTTCGGTCCAGGGAGAGCTGGAGCGCGCGCTCGCCGAGATCGAGGGGCGGCCGGTTGCCGTCGTCGGCGCCGGGCGGACGGACGCCGGCGTGCACGCGCTCGGGCAGGTCGCCGGCATTCGGCTCGCACACCGGATCGAGACGCCCGTGCTGGTCCGGGCGACCAACGCGAAGCTGCCTTCGGACATCCGCCTGCTCGCGGCCGAGGCCGTGGCGGCCGGATTCCACGCCCGGTACGCGGCGCGCAGAAAGACGTATCGGTACAATCTCACGTTCGGTCCGGTCGAGAGCCCCTTCACGCGCCGTTACGCCTGGCACGTCCGCGAGCCGCTCGACCTCGACGCCATGCGCGAAGCCGCCGCCTGCCTGCCGGGGCGCCGCGACTTCGCCGCCTTCCAGGCCGTGGGGACGGAAGTGGCATCGACGGTGCGCACCGTGCACTCGGTGGCCGTCGGCTCGGCGGACGCCGCGTTGCCGGCACGCGAGGCCGTTGCGCTGCCGGCGTTGACCATCGAGGTCGCCGGCGACGGGTTTCTCAGGCACATGGTGCGGATAATCGTCGGGACGATCGTGGAGGCGGGGGCGGGCCGTGTCGACCCGGCGGGGGTCACCGCGATCGCGGCGTCCCGAGCGCGGGAGCGGGCAGGGCCGACGGCGCCGCCCCAAGGGCTGTTTCTGGTCGCTGTCGACTACTGATTATCATAGGAAGCCAATGGGCCTGCACGACGTACTGGCGTGGGCGCCGGCGGGGTCCGTGGAGGCCCGTCTCGCGCGGCAGTTGGACTTCGAGCGCCTGCCCGCGCACATCGCCGTCATCATGGACGGCAACGGCCGGTGGGCCGCCCACCGCCGGCTGCCGCGCGTCGAAGGGCACCGCGCGGGCATCCATTCGGTACGCGACTCGGTCGAGGTCTGCGCCCGCCTCGGCATCGGCGTCCTGACCCTCTACGCCTTCTCGGTGGAGAACTGGAAGCGCCCTCCCGCGGAGGTGCGGGGGCTGATGGGCCTCCTCAAGCGCTACCTGCGGCTGGAGATCGCCACGCTGATGGAAAACGACATCCGCCTGCAGGTCATCGGCAGCGAGGCCGAGCTGGCGGTCGACGTGCGGGCGGAGCTCGACGCGGCGCAGGAGCGGACCGGCGGCAACGCCGGCATGGTCTTCAACATCGCGCTCAACTACGGCGGCCGGGCCGAGATCGTGACGGCCGCCCGCCGCGCGCTGCGCGCCGGCGTCGATCCCGACGATCTGGACGAGGCGCGTTTCGCCGGGCTCCTGTACACGGCGGGGCAGCCGGATCCCGACCTGCTCATCAGGACCAGCGGCGAGATGCGCATCAGCAACTTCCTGCTCTGGCAGATCGCCTACTCCGAAATCTGGGTTACCGACACCTACTGGCCCGACTTTCGCGCCCGCCACCTCCTGGAAGCCGTGCTCGACTACCAGAAGCGCGATCGCCGCTACGGCGGGATCGAGCGGGAGCCGGCGGCGGTCGGGCGGTAGGTGGAGCGTGACCAGAGTCCTCAGCGGCGTGGCGCTGGCCGTCCTGGTCGTGGGCGGAATCTGGTTCCTCCCGCCGCTCGCCACGGTCCTGCTCGCCGGCTGCGTCCTGCTGCTCGCGTTCGCGGAGTATGCGGGTCTCGCGGAATCGGCCGGGATACGCCTAGACCGGGTTTCGGGCGGGGCCGCGGTGCTCGCGACGGGAGCGGCGGTCGCCGCGGCGCCCGCCGCTCTCGCGGTGGTCGCCATGAGCGGCGGCCTGCTCATCGCGCTGACGGTGCTGGCTCGAGGGCGCCGGGAGGACGCGCTGGCGAGTGCGGGAGCGGCTGCCTTCTCCGTGCTCTACCTCGGGTTCCCCCTCGGTGCGCTCGGCGCACTGGCCCTCGACGCGGGCCGCGAGGTGCTGTTGTTGCTGATCGCGACCATCGCGGCCAGCGACACGGCGCAGTACTACGGCGGCCGCCTCCTGGGGCGGCGACGGCTCGCGCCCGCGGTCAGCCCCGGCAAGACGGTCGAGGGAGCCGTCTGCGGCGCCGTGGCCGCCGCGGTCACCTTTGCCGCCGTCGGCTCCTGGTGGCTGCCCGTCCTGGATCTGCCCGCGCGCGCGGTGGTCGGGCTGACGCTCGCGGTCAGCGGCATGGCGGGCGATCTGTTCGAGTCGCACCTGAAGCGCGCCTCCGGGATGAAGGACTCGTCGGGCCTCATTCCGGGTCACGGCGGGGTGCTGGACCGTATCGACGCGCTCCTGTTCGCGGCGCCCGTCTACTACGCCGTCGTCATCTTCGGGGGAGCGCACCTGCCGTGAAGCGAATCGCCATTCTCGGATCGACGGGATCCATCGGCCGCAGCGCGCTCCGGGTCGTGGACGCGCATCCCGAGCGCCTCGCGGTGGTCGGCCTGGCGGCCGGGCGCAACGTCGATCGTTTCGCCGAACAGGCCGTGCGCGCGCGGCCCGCGGTGGTCGCGCTGGCCGACGAGCAGGCGCTCGCCCGCGTGCGCGCCGCGGGCGCGCTGGCCGACGGCACGCTTGCGGGCTGGGGCGAGGAAGCACTCGTGGCGGTCGCCACCCACCCGCGCGTCGATCTCGTGCTCTGTGCGTCGGCCGGCACGGCGGCGCTGGGCGCCACGCTGGCCGCCATCGAGGCGGGCAAGACGGTGGCGCTGGCCAACAAGGAAGTGCTGGTCATGGCCGGCAGGCTGATGGTCGAGGCGGCGCGGGGGCGCGGGGTGACGATTCTGCCGGTGGACAGCGAGCACAACGCGATCCACCAGTGCGTCGACGGCCGCGGGTCGGACGACGTGCTGCGGTACATCCTCACCGCGTCGGGCGGGCCCTTCCGGGACCGGCCGGCCGAGGACCTGGCGGCGGTCACGCCGGAGGATGCGCTGCGCCACCCCACGTGGTCGATGGGGCCCAAGATCACCATCGATTCCGCGACGTTGATGAACAAGGGGCTGGAGGTCATCGAGGCCCGCTGGCTCTTCGACGCGTCGCCCGATCGCATCGACGTCGTGGTCCATCCCCAATCGGTCGTGCACTCGCTGGTCGAGTTGCGGGACGGTTCGGTCATCGCCCAGCTCGGCGTGACCGACATGCGCCTTCCCATCCAGTACGCGTTCTCGTATCCCGAACGCTGGGATGCGCCGCTGCCCGCGCTCGATCTGACCGCCTGCGGACCGCTCGACTTTCAGGCCCCCGACACCGGCCGGTTTCCGTGTCTCGGGCTGGCCTACCAGGCGTTGCGCGCCGGGGCGGCCTTTCCGGCGGTGCTCAATGCGGCCAACGAAGTGGCGGTGGCGGCGTTCCTGGAACGCCGCCTGTCGTTCGACCGTATCCCAAGGGTGATCGAGGCCACCCTCGACGCGGCGGCGCGGCGCGCGCCCGGCGAGCCGTCGGGGCTGGCCGAGGTCCGCGAGGTGGACGCCTGGGCGCGCTCCTTTTCGTCGTCCGTCGTCGGCGGGTACAATCAGGAAAGATGCGTGGAAAACGGATGACTCAGCCGTGACTACCCTGCTTGCATTCCTGTTCGTCCTCGGCGTGCTCGTCTTCGTGCACGAGCTGGGCCATTTTCTGATGGCCCGCCGGCTCGGCGTCCGGGTGCTGACCTTCTCCCTCGGATTCGGGCCGAAGATCCTCAAGGCCACGCGCGGCGACACCGAGTACTGCGTCAGCGCGATACCGCTGGGCGGCTACGTGAAGATGGCGGGCGAGCACGGCGAGGAGAACCGTGCCGGGGCTCCCGACGAGTTCATGTCGAAGACCAAGTGGGAGCGCTTCCTGGTGCTCATCATGGGACCGGCCATGAACCTGGTCCTCGCGGTCATCGTCATGTGGCTGGTGCTCTACCAGGGGGCGGAGGAACCGGCGTACGAAGTCGAGCCCCCGGTCGTGGGCCGCGTCGTGGAGGACTCGCCCGCCGCCGATGCCGGGATAGCAGTGGGCGAGCGGATCGTGAGCGTCGCCGGTCGAGCCGTCGACACCTGGAACGCGCTGTTCATGGAGGTCATGCCGCGTGCGGAGCGCGAGATCCCGGTCGTGGTGCGCGACCTCGACGGGCAGGAACGGACGCTGCAGGTGACCCCGGACGCGCAGACCAGCTTCGAGATGGGAGATCTCGGCGTCGGGCCGGCGGTGCACCCGCAGATCGTGCAGGTAATGCCCGACGAGCCGGCCGACCGGGCCGGGCTGCGGGCCCGCGACGTCATCGAGGCGGTCGATGGAGAGAGCGTCGATCGCGCCGGGTTGATCGCGCGCATCAACGACAGCCCCGACGTTTCCCTGACGCTCACCGTGCGCCGCGACGGCGAGCCCTTGCAGATCAGCGTCACGCCGGCGTTGCGCGGGGACGTCGGCCTGACGGGCATGACGGTCAGTCCGTTCCAGACGCGGATCGTCGAACCGGGCTTCTTCGAGGCGTTCGGGATGAGCCTCGAGCGGAACTACGAGTGGTCCGGATTGATCTTCCAGACCCTGTGGGGACTGCTGACGGCGGAGACTTCGCCGCGACAACTGGTCGGTCCGGTCGGCATCGCCCAGTTGTCCGGCAGCGCGGCCCAGGTGGGGTGGATCCAGCTCTTCAGCCTCATGGCGATGATCTCGCTGAACCTCGGCATCCTGAACCTGCTGCCGATTCCGGTGCTCGACGGCGGCCACATCTTCATCATGGGCATGGAGAGCGTGGCGCGCCGCGACTTCAGCATGCGCGTCAAGGAGCGGATGCTGCTGGCCGGCTTCGTGGTGCTGATGATGCTGATGGTCACCGTCATCTACAACGACCTGACCCGCATCCAGTGGATTGAAGCGCTCATGCCCTGGCGCTAGCGGCCCGCGTCCGCGTGGCGCCCGCTCGGCGGGCCGACGTACCGCTCGCAACTGCCGCGCCCGGTTCCCTGGAAGCTTGCGTCCGGGAAGTCCCGTAAACGACGCTGCCCCGGCGACGGTCCGTGCGCCCGCGCCGGTGCCGTCCGCTGCCCACGGTCCTGCGCCCCATGCCGACGCCTCTGTTCGCCAGGCTCCGCCGCGAGTTGCGCCCGACGGCGTCGCTCGCGGCTCCGGTCGTGATCGCCGAGGTGGGCTGGGTGGCGATGCAGATCGTCGACATCGCCATGGTCGGCCGGCTCGGCCCCGAGGCGATCGGGGCGGTCGGCGTCGGCAGCGCGCTCGTCCTCGCCTTCAGCGTCTTCGGCATGGGCCTGCTGCTCGGCCTCGACACGCTGGTGTCGCAGGCGTTCGGGGCCCGCGACCGGGCGCAGTGCGACCGCTGGTTGCGGCACGGGGTCTTTCTGGCCCTGCTCCTGACGTTTCCCGTCGGCGTGCTGGCCCGGACGGCGGGAAGTCTCCTCGACGTCTGGGGCTTCGATCCGGACGTCCTGCTGTTGGTCCGCCCCTATTTCGCGATCGTGACGTGGAGCCTGCCCCTGCTGTTGCTGTACGCCGCGTTCCGGCGCTACCTGCAGGCGGTCGCGGTGGTCCGGCCGGTCATGATCGCCCTGGTCACGGCCAACGTCGTCAACGTCGCCGCCAACTGGATTCTCATCTTCGGCAACCTCGGCGCGCCGGCCCTGGGCGTCGACGGCGCAGGTTGGGCGACGTGCATCTCCCGCGCCTACATGGCGATCGTGCTGGCGGTCGCAGTCGCCCGCCAGGGAGTCCGGCCATGGACGCTGCTCGCCGGCGTCCGGCTCGCCGGCCTCCGGCGGATCCTGGAGCTGGGCTGGCCCGCCGCAACGCAGGCGGCGCTGGAATACGGTGCATTCGCCGCGGTCACGATGCTTGCGGGGCGGCTCGACCCGTCGACCCTGGCCGCGCATCAGATCGTGATCAATCTGGCGGGGTTGTCCTACATGGTGCCGCTCGGCATCGCGTCGGCCGGCGCCGTGCGCGTCGGGCACGCGGTGGGCCGCCGGGATGCGGCGGGCGCGTCGGCGGCCGGGTGGACCGCCATCGCCCTCGGGACCGGCTTCATGGCGTCGGCCGCCGCACTGTTCCTGGCCGTTCCGGGTCCGATCCTGGGCATCTTCACCACCGACCGCGGCGTGGTCGAGGTGGGGTTGGCTCTCATCCTCCTGGTCGCGCTGTTCCAGGTCTTCGACGGGCTGCAGGGCGTGACCACCGGGGCGCTCCGCGGCCTGGGCGACACGCGGACCCCGATGCTCCTGAACCTTGCCGGTCACTGGATGATCGGCCTGCCGGTCGGCTATCTGCTCTGCTTCGCGATCGGCTGGGGGGTCGTCGGTCTGTGGATCGGCATCTCGACCGGCCTCATCCTGGTCGGCAGCCTCGTGACCGCGATCTGGTGGGGTCGGACGCGGACGTTGGCCGCGGCGCAGGGGGACGCGCCGACGGCGTGACGCGGATCAACCGCGCTTTGTAGAGGAACGCGAAAACCGGGGTGGAGGGTGCTGCGAAACGTTGTGATCCGAAATGGCCGGGATCAACAGGGTGTTGACGGGATCTCGTGGGAATGAGGTTATGGGAAAGGCAGAGCTCCGTCTGCCGCGTTCACCTCCGGGCGAACCAGTGCGTAGGCTCTCGACATGAGAGAACACGCCTCCGGATGGTCCGACGCGTGGATCATGTAGTACATCGTCCGTGAGCCTCTTCCCTGCTCGTAGATCGGAAACGCCTCGGAATACGCGTAGCCGAGTTCATCGCGGAACCGCTTGCAGAAGGCGCCAGCACGTTCCACGGACTGCAGGGCACGAAACTGCTCGTAGTCGTTGTTGCCCCACCAAGCCGCCAGGAGCCCCGGGTCCTTGATGGCTGCCCAAGCGCGGTCGAGCCACCCCTGCGCGAGAAAGTAGAACACTTCAATCTTGTAGCGGTCCTCTCGTTTTCGCTGCGCCACGGCCTCGACGGTGGCCCAGTGGCACTGAAAGGTGCGCTGGTCGATCAAGCAAAAACACGCAGTCTTCGGGGTGATCGGTGCGTTCCTGAGCATCGCGTGAACCTGCTGGTTCGCGTCGCCTTCGTAGACGCGGAACGAGTGATGTTCCCGCCCGAGGTCTTGAAGCCGCCGGACCTGCCTGGGATTCTTGTCGCAAACCGAATAGTGGCGAATCGCTGGGCCCTCCGTGCGCTTGTGCAGAACGCGTCGAACGGACCAGTTCTCCCTGTCGGTTGGGTGCTGGGGACCGGCGAAAAGGTCCAGGTACGCGCCGTGTCTAGTGACCACCAAGAAGAGGTGAATGTACTCCTCGATCAATCGGGACTTGTCGGCAGTCCAGAGGGGAGCCCCGATTTTAGCAAGTCGTTTCTGCGGACGACGTCTCGGCTTCGCCGGCCCGAGATCGAACAGAGTGCTCGGAGTATCCATGCGGCAGCTCGTCCCAAGTCCGGCCGTCCAAGATGCGCCCGGCGCTTTTCTTGCTCATCCGAACAAACGAGGGTATCGACCGCTCGCCCCCGGTCCTGTAGGCCTCCTGCGGATACCAGTTGCCCCATTGCTTGAAGTGAAACGCAACGCCTGCGCCTAGACACTGATCGCGGAGCCCCCGGATCCAGTCGGGATGCGTGGGGCGGGCCCGCCCGCCGCTCTCTCCGCCTGCAATAACCCAATGCAACGCGTCGATGTAATCGGATAGGTCCACGGGACCGAGGAGCGGCTCGCAGCTCAGGAACCGATACCGACACGGAATCTCCAGCAGGTATCGAATGCGCCGGTCCGCGAAGTGCTGGTTCTCGACTGTGGTTCCCAGCCAGACGTTGCCCGGCCACGCACTGTTCCAGGGCGTCAGTCGACGGGCGAGATGTGGCCGCTTAGTCAACAACAACCAGTCGAGGTTGGGGGTACGCTCCACGAGTTCCCAGAGCCGATCGCGTAGCCTATCCAGGCTGCGGTTCCACTCGAACACGTCCGCCATCGACGCGCAGAAGACCCGGGCGCGACATCCGTGGAGGGCTGCGTCTCGATTCCAACGAAGTGGCTGCTGCCAGTAGGCGTTGCTGAGTTCCCGGCGCTGAGTATCGGCACCCCAGACACTGTGACCAGTACGTCTTGCCCAAACCTCGGCATAGCAGTGGTCGCACGCCGGGGAGACCTTCGCGCAACCCCACCATGGGTTGAACGTATGACCCGTCCACTCAATCGCCGAGTTTCTTGCCATTTGCCGAGACGGGCGCGGATCCGGGGGCGCTCACGCTGAGCAGGGTAGCACGAGACCAGAGAGACACGAAGTCCGACCGGCGCAGTCTTGCGACAGGGTGGGCTCAGCGCTGGAGGTGGTCGACGATGGTCTGTAGCACGGTGTCGCGCGAGTCGGTCGACACGCCGAGGAATGGCCGCGCCGGAATCCCACGGCGCAGGTTCCCAAAGTGGTGCGTGGCTACGTAGACAACGTTCGTGCCGGCGACCGCCGTCGTGTCGTCCCAGTCGGCGAGGATGCGGGAGGCGGGGTACGGGTTGATGCCGCGGTCGCCGACCACAACAAGATCCTGCTGGTCGTCCGGCCGCGCCGAGGCGTCGGCTGCAGTGAAGTGGCCCTGGTCTTTCGGATCGAGACCGCGCATCGCGGTGCGTATGAGTCAGGCGCGAAGCCCCGGCACCGACATCCCGCGCAGGGCGTCCTGCGGGTCGCGTGCCGCGACGGCCGCCGCACCACCCTCGCCTCGGACCCCTCGGGCGGTTCGCCGGATGGGCTCGACCCTGCCGCCCGGTCGGCGGACGCGCTCGACGCCATCTTCGCGCGGCCGGGGGGCCGTGGTGGTCGTCGTCAACGTCTTCGACCCTACGGCGCGCGTCGACGGCGGCGAGGCCGACTACCGGTTCACCGGGGCACGCTCGACCTGCCGCGGACGAAAGTGCCCAACGTGGTCGTGAAGCGGCGCTTCCGGGGACGCTGGCGTTGCGGCAGATGGTGGGGTTGGTCGCGACGTGTTCGCGAGCCCGATCCCGTGGTCTGGGAGATGGACCTCGGTGAGCTGAATCGGTGGACGGACGAGGCGGGCTCACTGGTGCGGCACATCTGCGGGTCGCCCTGCGGCCGCCGCTGACCGGAGTCCGGACATGGCCCCGGTTGCGACGGCCCGCAGCAGAACGGCTGCAACGACGACCGGCGCCTGCACCACGATGTTTCACTGCAGCATCCAGGCGGTCCCAGTGGTCCACGACAGCGTGAGCGCCAGACCGACCACGTAGTGCTCGACGAGATTGCGCACCTGCTCGACGGAACCCCCTGCCGTTGTCGAGGAACTGCTCGAAGCCAATCCGCGCCTGGCGCGCCGACGCCGCCGTGACTGCCGGTTGGCACGCTGGTCGACCTGCCTGCCGTCGCGGCCGCGCTCCCTGAGCGCGCCGTGGATCTGGGACTGAATGTGACCCCGCATACCGCTTGGTCGCCGGCGGCGAGGATGTCACGGGGCGGATCCGTCTGCAGCTGGACGAGTTGCGGGTGACCTCGTCGTCGGACCGGGAGAGCGACACCCTGGAGCTCACCGTGTCCGACGAGGTCGACCGGATGATCGGCGCCCCGGGCGAGGCGCAGGAGTTGCAGGTGTTCCTCGGCTACGGCGACAGGCTCACCTCAATGGCATCTACTACCGCGCCGGTGTCGACATCGAGTTCGTGGCGCGCAAGCTCGTGGTGCGCGCGACGGCCGCGGATCTGCGGAGCCGGTCCACCTGAAGGCCCCGCGCACTCGCGCGTGGGATTGGGGTGACCCTGGTGGCAGCTCGTGAAGGCGATAGCCACGGAGCACGGCTACGCGGCCCGTGTCAATCCGGGGTTGGCCGAGTCTCCCATCGCGCACGTCGACCAAGTGGCTGAGAGCGACCTGCACTTGCTGCGTCGGGTGGCGGACACTACGGCGCGATGCTGAAAACAGCCGCGGGGCATCTCGTGGTCGTTGTCGTCTCCGGCGGCACGCCGGTTTAGAGTGGCCGGGGTCTCGATTCGGCACTTGGGCTGCGGCGGCACGCAACGCCTGAGAGCGCGACCTGAGTATTGGGTCTTCGCGAGCCACCGGTCACCCTGATTCGGCCCCATTCGCAGGGCGCACGCTGGGCGGGTTTTCGCTCGCTTCCAGTGACCGGTTCGGATCGGTCGCTCTCGCCTCTCGGGTTTAGGACGTTCGCGCGCCTCTGGTACCGTGGTCGTCTGGATGGGCCGGCATGCCGCCCTGGATTCCAGCCAGCCGGGTTGGGCACGTGGGCGGCGAAGCCCTATAGGGGGACGCTCTGGTCTCGCGGTCGCTGGTCGGGTTGGACCGCGCATGCCCTCCGGATTTACTCTGTAGAGGGGGGCGTCTCCGGGGCGCCTGCGCTGGAGCGAGCGGAGTCCAGAATGCTGCAAACTGGGGTCGACCAAGCCCCTCCACCGACGACCGACCAAGCGTGGATCGTGCACTGGCTGCTTGAGAATCCCCTGCTCGCAGGCGTGGTCGTCTCGATCGTGGTCATGTTGATCACCGTCGGCCGCTGGACCCAGAAGGTCGAAAGCGCGGCGAAGGACTTCCGGTCCTTCATGGAGAAGACGTTTCCAGATTTTCAGGAAGAGATGCGCAAGGCCCTCGGAGACCTCTCGCAGCGGATTCCCATGCGAACTGTTCGTCGTGGTAGCCCCCTTGAACTCACAGAGTTCGGTCGGCTGATCTCGTCGAGGTTGGAGGCGGAAGCGTGGGCAGCTGCTGTGGCCAAAGACCTGAAGGACGAAACGGCTGGCTGCCGGCCGTTCGAGATCGATGCGGCTTGCGTTGCGTACATCGAACAGCAGATGGATCCCGAGTTCTCTCGACAGATTTCGGAAGTGGCTTACGACGTCGGGGTCCCGGAGGATGGTGTCCTTGACGTACTGCGGGTCGTCTTGCGCGACGAGCTCCTACGGCTCCACGGCCTTGGGACGAGCGGGAAGGCGTAAGTGATGGCGGATTCGTGCTCCGACTGCCAGTTTTACGCCCCCATCGATTCGCGCCAGGGAAGCTGCAGGAGGTATCCACCGAAAATCCTCACGAGAACAACCCCCCAATGGGCCATGACGCTTCGAGGAGCGACTCGATTCCCCGTGGTGGGATCCGGCAGTTGGTGCGGGGAGTTCACCGCGAGGACAGAACCGGTGTCGACTTCCACCCGCGAGGAGCGCCCGGATCCTGAAGGGAAAAGGTGAGTAGCCCCACACCCCATTCCAAGAAATCAGACAGGCTGGCGGGCGTCGCGCTCTGCTTCGCCGGGAGTGCAGGCCCTCCACAGCCTGCCGACTATATCAACCCTCGGATCCCGCTCTTTCGCACAACCTTTCCGACCTCGGTTTCGCGCGCCTCCAGTCTTCAGGAAGCGTCGGACCCGTGCCCGGTGACTTGGTCTATCGCATCCGCGAGACCGCAATCGTCGTGGTTCGCGGTGATCTCCCAGCCGAGCCGCTTGAGCGGCTCCACCGCGTTGCCCATGACCACCGGCCGTCCGGCGAAGGCCAGCATCTCGCGATCGTTCAGGTTGTCGCCGACCGCCATGACGGCGGTGCGGTCGAGGCCCAGCCGGTGGGCATGCTCCCGCAGCGCGGCGCCCTTCGACCAGCCCCCGGCGATCAGGTCCAACAAGGAGAAGTCGCGCTCCTCGTACTCCGTCAGGGTGATGGTGACGTCCGGCCCTTCCGGGAGCCGGCGGACCTCGTCGGCCAGCGCCCGCATCTGCTCGACGCCGCCGGTGAAGGCCACCTGTGCGGGATCCTCGGTGAGCGCTCGGTCGATCGGCTCGACACGGGTGATGAAAGCGCGGTTCCGCTCGTAGTACCAGTGGCGCTGGGGATGGCTCCAGTCGATGCGTTCGAAGACGTACTGCCGCGCGTCGGGCCGGTCGAATATGACCGCGACGCCTCGATGGCGGGGGCGCATCGCCGTCACGATGGCCAGTGCCGTGCCGCACGAGACGAGGCGCCGGTCCACGGTCGTTCCATCCGCGCGTTTGGTCAACGCCCCGTTGCTGACGATGAGGGCCAGCGCGTCCGGCGCATGCTCCGGCGCAAGGGCCCCGGCGATCGGCTGCGCGTGGTGAAATGCGCGGCCCGTCACCAGCACCACCCGGATGCCCTGCTCGATGGCCCGGTGGACGGCGCGGCGGTTGCGTGCCGGCAGCGCGCTGCGGCTGTCGAGCAGCGTGCCGTCGATGTCGATGGCGATGAGGCGGATGGGGCTCTCGGACGTCATGGATTGGGTGTCGGGGTGCGGAGTGGCCGCCGGCCGGACGTGTGCCGGCCAGCGCCGTGCATCGCACCGGGCCGGCGCAGAGCGCTGGCCCGACAATCGTCGCCCGTAGCTCCGAGTGCCGCCCAACCGGGTCTGGCTGACAGTTTACGCCGTTCTACGGCGCAGACTGTCGGGGCGCGGCGCCCGGCTTCCTGGCGTACTTCTCCTCGACGTAGTCGTCGATCAGGCGGCGAAACGCCTCCGACAGCTCGTCGTACGAGCCGCGCAGCGTCGTCGCGTGCCGGCCGTCCACGTAGACCGGGCAGGTCGGCTCCTCGCCCGTGCCCGGCAGGCTGATGCCGATGTTCGCCGCCTTCGATTCGCCGGGTCCGTTGACGACGCAGCCCATGACGGCGACGGTCATCTCCTCGACGCCTTCGTACTCCGTCCTCCAGGCCGGCATCATGCCGCGCACGTAGCCCTGCACCCGCTCGGCCAGCTCCTGGAACGTGGTGCTCGTGGTCCGGCCGCAACCAGGGCAGGCGGTGATGCTCGGGGCGAACGACCGCAACCCGAGGGCCTGCAGCAGCTCGCAGGCGGCGTACACCTCCTCGCGGCGGTCGCCGTTGGGGCGCGGGGTCAGCGAGACCCGGATCGTGTCGCCGATGCCCTGGTGCAGCAGGATGCCCATGGCGGACGCCGACCAGACCAGGCCCTTCAATCCCATGCCCGCCTCGGTCAGTCCGAGGTGCAGCGGCTGCGACGTCTGCGCGGCCAGCGCACGATAGACCGCCACCAGATCACGGGGCCGGGACACCTTGGCCGAGATGACGACCTGGTTCTCGCGCAGGCCGCTCCCGACAGCCAGCGCGGTCGACTCCAGGGCCGAGATCACCATGCACTCGTTGATGATCTCCTCCGACGTCCGGCCGAGGTCGCGGTCGGTGTTCTCCTGCATCTTCGCCATGACGAGCTCCTGGTTCATGGAGCCCCCGTTGACGCCGATGCGGACCGGCTTGCCGTGGTCGCGGGCCACCGCGCAGATGGTCGAGAACTGCTCGTCGCGGCGGCGTCCGGTGCCGACGTTGCCCGGATTGATGCGGTACTTGTCGAGCGCCGCCGCGCACGCCGGGTGGCGGGTGAGCAGCAGGTGGCCGTTGTAGTGGAAGTCGCCGATGAGCGGCGCCGTGCAGCCGGCGTCCAGCATGCGGCGCTTGATCTCGGGCACCGCCCGCGCCGCGTGGTCCTGGTTGACGGTGACGCGCACGAGCTCGGAGCCCGCTTCCGCCAGCTCGATGCACTGCGCGGCGGTCGCCGCGGCGTCGGCCGTGTCGGTCAGCGTCATCGACTGCACCGCCACCGGGGCGCCACCGCCGATCAGCAGATCGCCGACCGGCACCGGGGTGGTGCGATGCAGGCGCACGTCTGTCATTCCTGCCGGCATGATATCAAGCCCGCGCGACGCGGCAACGACGCGCCGCCCCGGCGCCGGCGCTGGCGCGTCGCGCGCGGCCGTTTTGTTCGCCCCTCGCGCGTCCAGCCCGGGCGCGTACGGCCTCGCCCACCACATGCTCCTGTTCTTCGGGAAGGCGATGGTCCAGCCCGGGCGCGTGCGGACTCGCCGCCGCCGTCGCCTACGCGGGACGCGGCAGGTCGGCAAGGGCCTGGCGCGCCGCGCGGACCGTGCGATCGACGTCGCGCTCGGTGTGCGCGTCCGACAGGAACCAGCCCTCGAACTGCGAGGGCGGCGGGTAGATGCCCCGTCGCAGCATGCCCCGGAAGAAGGCGGCATAGGAGTCGGCGTCGGCGGCGGTTGCCGAGGCGTAGTCCGTCACCGGGCCCGCGGTGAAGAACGGGGTCAGCACGGAGCCGGCCGTGTTGACGGTGAGGGCCACCCCGGTCTCCCGAGCGGCTTCGCCAAGTCCTGCCGCCAGCCGGCGCCCGAGCTTGTCGAGCCGCCGGTACAACGGCGCGGACAGTTTCGATAGCGCCCAGGCCCCGGCCGTCATGGCGAGGGGATTGCCCGACAGGGTCCCGGCCTGGTACACAGGCCCGGACGGGGAGACCTGCTCCATCAGGTCGGCCCGGCCCCCGTAGGCCCCTACCGGCAGGCCGCCGCCGATGATCTTGCCGAGGCACGTCAGGTCGGGGAGCACGCCGTACACCGCCTGCGCCCCTCCTTTCGAGGCCCGGAAGCCGGAGATCACCTCGTCGAAGACGAGCACGATCCCATGCTTGTCGCACAGCTCGCGCAACCCGTCCAGAAAGCCGGCGGCCGGCGGCACGACGCCCATGTTGCCGGCGATTGGCTCCACGATGACGGCGGCGATCGCGTCGCGGTGCGCGCGGCACAGGCGGTCGACCGATTCCACGTCGTTGTAGCTGGCGATCAGCGTGTCGGCGGCGGTGGCGCGCGCGACGCCGGGACTGGTCGGCACGCCGAGCGTGGTGGCGCCGGAGCCCGCCTGCACCAGGAACGCGTCCCCGTGCCCGTGGTAGCAACCGGCGAACTTGACGATGCGGTCCCGGCCGGTGGCGGCCCGCGCCACGCGGATGGCGCTCATCGTGGCCTCGGTGCCGGAGTTGACGAAGCGCACGCACTCGATGGAGGGCACCAGCCGGCAGACGAGCCGGCCGAGGTCGACCTCCTGCGCCGTCGGCGCGCCGAAGCTGGTTCCCCGGCCGGCCGCGGCGCGCAGCGTGCGGGTCAGCTCGGGCGGCGCGTGCCCGTGAATGAGCGGGCCCCAGGACATGACGTAGTCGATGTAGCTCCGCCCGTCGACGTCGTACAGGCGCGCGCCGCGGCCGCGCTCGATGAACGGCGGCCGGCCGCCGACCGCGCCGAAGGCCCGCACGGGGCTGTTGACGCCGCCGGGCAGCACCCGGCGCGCGGCGTTGAAGAGGCGAGTGGATTCGGTCACCGGCATCGGCTGCGAACGATATCATGCCCCGTTCATGGCGGACCCCTGCGACGTCTGCGGCACTACGAGCAGGATGGCTCCGCTCGTCGAGGTCGGGCTGCCCGGCGTCGGGCCGGTCTGGATTCAGCGCTGCGGCGGGTGTGGCTTCCGGCAGGTTCGGCCGCGTCCGGCGCCGGCGGCGCTCGACATCCTCTACGGAGGCGACTACTTCGACTCCGGCTCCGCGCATGGGTTCGCGGGGTACGCCCGGCAGCGGCAGCGCTACGAACGCGACGCCTTCTTCCTTGCCCGCGAGTTGCTGCGGCTCGCGCCGAGGGGGCGTTTCCTCGAGGTCGGCAGCGCCCTGGGCTTCCTGCTGGCGGCGCTGGCGCCGACCAGCGGCTGGGAGGTCGAAGGCGTCGAGGTCTCGGCGTTCGGCGCCTGGTACGCCGGCGACCGGTTCGGGGTCCGGGTGCACCGGGGCACGCTGGAGCAGGCCGGCCTGCCGGCGGCGGCGTTCGACTACGTGCTGCAGAAGGATCTGCTGGAGCACGTCACCCACCCGCGCCGGCACCTGGAGGAGACGCGGCGGATTATGCGGCCGGGCGCGCGGCTGCGCGTGATCACCCCGAACGGGGAGGCCGACGTGCGCCCCCTGCGGCGCGCGGCGGCGGAGTCGGCGCCGGACATGCTCCCGGTCCTCGGCCAGGGGCACCTGTCGTTCTTCTCGCGGGCGCAGCTTCTGCGGCTCTTCGAGGACGTCGGGTTCCGGGTGCTGCGCGTCCGTTCCATCGGGGTCCGCCGCGGCCTGCGGTCGCTCGGCGCGGTCCCCGGCTGGCGGAGCCGGGCGCGCGTGATGCGGCGCGCGGATCTGACGGCTCGCGAAGGTTCCGGCCTTGCCGGCGGGTCGGGGCGCGCAACGGACGGTCGCGAGGAGCAGGCCGCACGGATCGACGCCGAGATCGCCGCGCATCATCGGCGCCTGCGGGCCTCGCGGCCGTACTTCCGCTACCGTCGCCTGATGAAGCGGCTCGACGCGTTGCCGGGAGCGCTGGCCGTCGGCCAGGACTTCGACCTGCTGGTCGAGAAGCGCTGAGCGGCTCGCTTCCGCGGGTCCGGCCGCGCCGAATATGACAGAATAGGCGGCCGGGAGCCTGCGCCGCGGAACGCAGCGATGCGAAGTGCCGCGGCGCAGGTTCGCGCAGTGGGGGGATGGGCCGAACGCCGAGCCGGCGAGGCGTTTCGGGAGGCCAGGAGTTGAAGTACATGTCAGTTTCGATCACACGTCGATTCGCTCTCGTTCTGTTCGCGGCGATGGTCGTTGGGGCCGTGCAGTCGGCGCCCGCGGCGGCGCAGGATCGCACCGTCAACGACGGCGTCTTCACGGCCGAGCAGGCGACCCGCGGCCGCGCCGCGTACCGCGCCCAGTGCGCCGCGTGCCACGCCTCGAACCTGTTCGGCGGCGAGATGGCGCCCGGCCTGAAGGGCCCGGGCTTCATCGGCGGCTGGAGCGGCGCGACGCTCTGGGAGTTCGCGGACTTCACGCAGGCGACGATGCCCCAGGACGCGCCGGGCCGGTTGTCCGTCCAGGAGCTGAACGACGTGATCGCGTACATCCTGCAGGAGAACGACTACCCGGCAGGAGCGGCAGATCTCGCGATCGATATCGCGAACCCGGGCGATCCCATCCGCATCGAGTAGGCCTCCGCGTCGTGGACCGGTGCCGGCGCATCAAGAGGCTTGGCCGGGTGGAAGAGCCTCGGTGAGCCGTTTACGGGCGCCGCCGGTGTGCGCAGGTGCCTCGAGGCCGGGCGGAAGGTAGAGCCGCAAGGCGACGAGTGCCGGCCGGGCCGGGGATGCTTCGACGCCTCAGCGCAGGCCGGCCCGTTCCAGCTCGGCCGCAATCTCGCGGGCCAGTTCCAGGTTCTGCCGGGCCTGCACGTGACCCGGATCGATCCGCAGGGCGCGCTGGAACTGGTCGATGGCCTCGTCGAGCCGTCCGCTGACCGCCAGCACGCTGCCCAGGTTGTTGTGGGCCTCGGCCGAGCCGGGCCGGAGCCGCAGCGCCTCGCGGTGGTGGGTCACCGCCTCGTCGAGCCGGCCGAGCTCGCGCAACGCGTGTCCCAGGTTCGTGTGCGCCGCCGCGTGGCCGGGCTCCAGCACGACCGTCTCGCGAAGATGGCGGGCCGCGTCCTCCAGCCGTCCCTGCGCGAGGCGCACGCTCCCCAGGTTGTAGTGACCGTCGGCGTACGCGGGATCGAGCTCCACGACGGCCTGGAACTCCGCCGCTGCTTCGTCGGTCCGTCCCTGCCGCTCGCGGACGGCGCCCAGGCTCGTGCGCGAGGGCACATGGGTCGGATCGGCGCCCAGTCCCGCCAGGTACTGCGCCGCCGCCTCGTCCAGCCGATCCTGTTCCAGCAGGGCATTGCCCAACTCGTAGTACGACCACGGATTCGCCGGGTTCCGGCGGATCGCGTGCCGGTAGAGCGACTCGCGCAGCAATACCAGGTCGGCCGCGCGCCGGGGGCGCACCTGGAGCTGCAGGTGCGCCATCTCGTCCGATGACCGGTTGCCCGCTCGCACGCGCTGAGGCGGATCGGCGGGATTGCGCGGATTGCCGGCGGAGTTGTCGTACGTGAACCGCATCGAGAGCGTGGTGCCGGCCGGCACCACGTACGGCTCGCGCACGCGGTAGACGTCCTGCCAGTTGAAGTCCCACTCGTCGATGCGTATCAGCCACCGTTCCGTGCCGTCGGGCAGCGTCGCCCGGCCTTCCATGGACTTCGCCAGGTAGTGCGCGTGGGGATAGACGGCGTGGACCTCCACGTCGATCGGCAGTTCCACCGCGTCCTCGACCACGAAAGCGGAATCGCCCGGCGGGATGTCGAGCAGGTGATCGGCATCGAGCCGGATAAGGTACAAGGGCGGCCCCGACGGCGGGCCGTCCGCGAAGTGGAGGCCGGCCACCGGCGCGATGGTCTCCGCGCGGCCCGACGGCAGCATGTGGAGCTGCAGCACGAAGTCGGTGCCGGGGTCGAGGCGCCAAGCCAGTCCGTCGATGCCGGGGCTCGGGGCCATGCCGGGGGTCCAGCCCATCAGGTGCCCGTCGGGCATGAAGGCCAGACCCATCTCCATGCCGCTGAAGCCGGGTTGTCCGGGCTGCTCGGTCTCGTCGGCCTCGCGGCGCCGCGACGACGCGGTGTCGTCGACGGCCATGATCGCGTGGTGGACGAACCGCGGGTTGCCGGGGCGCAGCTCCACCGTCTTCACCCAGCGGGTCTCGCCGACCGGCAGGGGCATGACGAGGTTGCGGAAGACGTCGGGCCCGTCCGCCGGCAGGGTGTACGGCGCCGGCAGGGTCACCGTCAGGTCCGGCTCGCCGAGCATCCAGCCGTCGGCAACGGCCGGGGGCACCGGAAGATTCGCCGCGTCACCCTCGGCGGCCCCGGACTCGGCCCACGCGGCCAGGGTTGCGATTTGCACGTCGGTCAGGCGCCGCTCGCCGACGAACTCGCCGAAGCCCGGCTCCGGCAGCCACGGCGGCATGAAGCCGCTCGTCGTGACCTCGGCGATCTGCCGGGCGCGGCGGGCGGCGTCGTCGTAGCTCAGCAGCGTGAAGGGGCCCGAGCCCTCCCGATGGTGGCACGGCGCACAGTGCTCGAAGACGATCGGAGCGACGTGGCGCGCGAACGTGATCGGGCCGGCCGGCAGCGTGTCCGCCGGGCCGTCCGAGGAAGGCGGCTCGGGAGCGGATGCCGTCTGGCACCCGGCCGCAAGGAAGCCCGCGACCGCTATCGCTGCTGCCGGCAACGCTGCACGTTGCATCTCCGACAGGGTACTTCAGGTGCCTGACCCGCGTCGCGCCCGGTGGATCCCCCGCCGCGTCTCAGCCTGGAAGCGAGACCTGCGAACTGGCCGTCGGTGGCGATGGCGGCCTGCGCGCGTGCCGTTCCGGATCGAAATCGAACAGGCTGGGCGCCTCGGAACTCCCTGCGGGAATTCACGATGAAAAAACTTCCCCCAGGTCGAGCTCGAAGCCGGCGAGCAGCGGCGAGCGCAGCGTCTCGTTCCGCCCGAACGTGCGCGCCACCACGAGTGCGCCGCCGTGCGGGCGCAGGATCGATACGGTCTCGGCTGCCGGATCTACCAGCCAGTATTCCTTCACGCCGTGCTTCGCGTAGAGCGTCCGCTTGTAGCCGCGGTCCCTTTCGGCGGTGGCGGGCGACAGGATCTCGACCACCAGATCGGGCGCCCCCCGGACGTTGTCCCCGCCGCTCAGCAGGTGCCGGCGTTCACGGGACACGAACAGCAGATCCGGTTGCACGACGTCGGTGTCGGACAGCACCACGTCGCAGGGGGCGAAGAAGAGTTCCCCCAACCCCCGTTCCTTGATGAACTGCGCGAGTCGCATGCCCAGCCGGAGTTGCAGCCGCTGATGTCTCAGGTTCGGGGCCGGGGTCAAGAGCAGCTCTCCGTCCAGCAGTTCGTAGCGCTTGTCCGGCGGCGCGGTCCGATAGTCCTCGTAGGTGAACTTGAAGGCTGGCGGTGCCGTGGCCACGTTCGGTTTCCTCCGCTGTCGCCTTGCCGCTACGGATGATCACCATAATAGCGCGCCGCGCGCGGCGAGGCGTGTGCCGGTCGCGGCGGTCTGGCCCCCGAAGGGAATGGCTGCTTCCAGGAAAAACGGCCGGTGAGGAATGCCCCCACCGGCCGGTCAGAGGTGCGATCAACGCACGACGGAAAGCGACGACGACGACAACGATAACGACAACGGACGACGACCGACGCCGAGCGACCGATGCGCTATCCGCCAAGCGTAGCACTTGACCGTGGAAGGTCAACCCCTTCCACCCGGTGGAGGCATTGGAGCTTCCACGCTACCCGCCCGGTGGAACGTGTATCGACAGGTGACCTGGTTCGAGCCCGTTCGCGGCGCGGAAAGTGCGTGCGGGGGCATGCATAGCATGCTTGTGACGACATTACTCATGAGCATGTTAATCTTGCCGGGTGCGTAGATTCGTCAACCGAAAGGACGAGCTGGCCCTGCTCGATCGGCTCGCGGCGTCGGAACACCGGGAGCTGCTCGTCATCTACGGGCGGCGCAGGCTGGGCAAGACGGCGCTGTTGCGGCAGTTCGGCGGCACCCGGCCGCTCGCCTTTTTCTCGTGCCCGCTGAGCACGGCGCCGGAGGCGCTACGGCTGTTCACGCGCGAGCTGGCGCGTGCGTTCGACGACCCGCTGCTGTCGCGCACGCGGTTTCCAGGTTGGAGCGAGGCCGTCGAGTACGCGTTGGAGCGCTGCGGCCGGGATGGGATTCCGCTCGTCCTCGACGAGCTGCCCTATCTCCAGCGCAGCGCGCCCGGCATCGATGCGCTGCTGCAGCATGCCTGGGACGGCCACGACGGCGCGGTGAAGCTGATGCTGACCGGATCGTCCTTCTCCATCATGGACGCCGCGGTGGCGGACCCGCGGGCGCCGCTCTACGGCCGCCGCACGGCGCAACTCGAGCTGCAGCCGATGTCCTTCGACGAGGTCTCCGGCTTCTATCCGGACTGGTCGTTCGAGCGGCGCGTTGTCGCCTACGGGCTCTTCGGCGGGGTCCCGGCGTATGCCGAGCAGGCGGCGCGTCACGAATCACCCGCCGAGGCGGCGCATGCCCTGGCGCTTTCCCCCGCCGGACCGCTCTACGCCGAGCCCGAGTTCCTGGTCCGTGAGGAGCTCCGAGATCCAGGCGCCTACTTCGCCATCCTGCACGCGCTTGCAACAGGGAGGACGCGCCCGAACGAGATCGCCCAGGACGCCGGGATCGCCCATACCAGCGTCGGCAAGTATCTCGACGTCCTGCGCCGGCTGCGCCTCGTCCGACGCGAGACGCCGGTGACCGAGTCCCGGCCGGAACGGTCGCGCCGAAGCCTGTATCGCCTGGCCGATCCCTTCCTGCGTTTCTGGTTCCGGTACGTGTATCCCAACCGGTCGGCGCTGGAGGCGGGCCGGAGCCCGGAGGTTCTGGAGGGCGTCGTGCTACCCAATCTCGACACCTTCATGGGCCTGTCGTACGAGGAGATCTGCCGCCAGCACTTGATCGCTGCCGGGCACGGCTTGCTGGGCTGGCAGCCGCTGCGGGTCGGCCGCTACTGGGACGCCCGCACCGAGATCGATCTGATCGCCGTCGACGCGGCCGGCGAACGGGCCGCGTTCGTGGAGTGCAAGTGGGGCCGGACCGTCGACGTGGCGCGCGTCGTCCGCCGCCTGCGGGAGAAGGCGCGAGCCGTGGCCCCGTTTGCGGCCGCGTCGCACCGCTACCTCGTCATCAGCCGGACCGACGTCGACGACGAGCACCACGTCCGTCTGGCGTGATGCGCTGCGTGACGGGCGTCGTGGTCTCCGGCAGCGGTACTCAGGGGAAGAAGGCGATCTTGACCAGCAGGCCGACGATGAGAGGGCCGTACGCGAACTTCAGCAGCTTCAGGTCCGCTTCGATTCGGGACAGGTCGGCCTTCACTTCGGTGCGTAACCCGGTGACCGCGCGTTCGAGATCCAGTGTGGTGACGAGATCCTCGCGACCGGCGATGGCGCCGGCCGCCGCCTTTGCCAGCGCCTCGTCGACGTTGGCGGCGCGGAACGCGTCGTAGACTTGTGTGACGATCTGACTCATTTCAGGCAGGAACTCAGATTCCAAGTGTACCACGGCGCCAAGGGTTGACGTGGCGAAGAAGAAAAGGCCGGCGGGGAAGTCCCCGCCGGCCTGAAACGACACGGCTCAGCCGCGAGCCGAAGAAGGTCGACCTACCACTTCAACTGGAACGCCATGCGCAGCAGGCGACCCTGCAGCAGGCGCGACGGACGGGCGTAGCCCGACCCGTAGCCGTCGTTCTCGTCGACGATCGCGCTGGCGTTCATGAGGTTGTAGATGTCCGCCTGCACGGAGGTCTCGTAGTTGCCGAAGCGGATGACCTTCCGGAGCGCGATGTCCACCTGGGTCCAGTAGTCGAAGTAGTTGGTGCCGGGCGCGAACAACTGGATGGCGTAGCCGCCGGTCCGCTGGCCGTCCGGGTAGTAGCTGGCCGGAATCGTCCAGCGCAGCTCCCGCTCGGCCCCGGAGTAGGCCTGGATCGAGCCGCTGATTTCGAAGTCGCCCGGCAGCGGATAGGCGGCGAACATCTTGAAGTCGTTGCGGAACGGGATGCCGAGCTCGCTCTGGTTGCAGAACTGGCCGCCCCGGAGGATGTCCTCGTCGTCCCGAATCAGGTCTTCCTGGAACACCCCGTTCGGATTCGACGTGAGGCCGCAGGTGTCCTGCACGTGCTGGTGAGCGGTCCAGCCGCCGAAGATCGCGCCGCCGTTCGGCAGTCGGGCCTGCACGCTCAACTCGAAACCGTTGTAGTAGTTCCGGTTGATGTCCGACGTGGCGTCCACGTTGTCGGTCGTGTACGGGAAGCCGTACCTGTCGAGGTACTGGGCGTTGGTCAGCCGGTTGAAGGCGATGAACTGTCCGGGGAACAGGTCCACCCCCTGGCCGACCCCGCTCAGATGGGACAGCCGTCCGGTCGGATCGTCGAAGTCGACCAGGAACGGCAGCCAGTCGCCGCACGGCGCGCCGTACATGCCGGGCG
The DNA here is from genome assembly GCA_965204175.1 of Vicinamibacterales bacterium. Taxonomy (GTDB): domain Bacteria; phylum Acidobacteriota; class Vicinamibacteria; order Vicinamibacterales; family UBA8438; genus WTFV01. Next base: position 4,628,201 of record OZ241978.1, on the reverse strand, counting down.
TAAGGCTGGCGGCGCTGATCGTGGACGGGTCGCACGTCGCGAGCGCCAGGTTGGCGCGCTGCTCGATGTGAGAGAAGACCCGCCGGTAGTACGCGGCGGTCAGCGAGATGCGGGGAGCGATCTCGTGCTGAATGCTCGCGCTGTACTCCCAGTTGTACTCCCGCTCGAGGTCGTCCGCCGGCCGTGACCCGGCCGAGGGCAGCGAGCCGGAGCTGAAGACCGCGGTGTTGCCCACCTCGCCGATCTCGTGGTCCTGCACGATACCGTCGCCGTTGGTGCTCATGTAGAAGTCCGGCGAGGCCGGCAGATTCATGAGCTGGTCGGCGGTGGCGCACTCGAACACGCTGGTGGCGTGGATCGCCGGATTCAGGGCGCAGTCGGTCCACTCGCGATTCTCCCAGCGTTCGAGGTACGGCGAGTAGCGCTCGGCGTGGCCGCTCGCGTAGGGGCGCATGAACTTGTTGGCCGAGAACTTCAGCGCCGTCCGCGCATCGCCGAACAGGTCGTACACGACGCTCAGGCGCGGCGCGTAGTCGGTCCAGAACGGTCCCTGGTCGAACGCCGGAGAGTTGCGGGCGTCGATGAACCGGCCGGACGGCAGGTTCGTCCCCGTCCTGTACGTGTTGCTCTCCGATTCGAAGTGATCGATCCGCAGTCCGGCGTTGATGGTCAACCGGTCGCGCGTCCACGTGTCCTGCACGTAGATGCCGCGGTCGGCGCGGACGTAGGTGTTCCAGCTCGTCGGTGTGTTGAAGATGCGCACGCTCTCCGGTACGCCCTCACGCAAGTTCGGCATCAGGTGCGCGTTGCGGTCGCGCGTGTCCCCGTCGTTCCCGATCGACCACTGCATGCCGACCTTGAAGTTGTGCGAGCCGGTGACGTACGAGAACGCGGCGTTCGGATAGCGCCGGTCCGACGGCGTTACCCACACGTCGCCCCAGTAGTTGTTGAGGGTCCTGGAGCGGCCCACGTCGTAGATGCGGGTGTCCGCGAACCAGGGCGAGGTCTGGTTGTAGGTGGCCGGGTGGTAGCACGGCGTCGCGATGCAGATGCGGAGATCGTTCGGCGACGGGTGCCGCAGCTCGGTGGCGTTGGGGTCGACCTGCTGCAGCAGGTGCAACGGCTGACTCTCGACCAGCAGCCGTTCGTAGACCTGCGAATAGCCCACCTCGAGCAGGGCCCGGCTGCTGATCGTCGACGTCCACTTGGCCTGGAACGTGTGGTAGTTCGCATGCCCCGGGTCGCGGTGGCTGCCGGCCTTGATCGGCTCGGTGCCGGCGACGAACTCGCGGTCCTTGTGCTTGAAGATGCGGTCGAGGTAGGCCGACACCTTGTTGCGCTGGGTGACCTGCGAGGTCAGGCGGAAGAGGCCGCTGTAGACGTACTGGTTCGAGACCGCGTCCTCGACCGACTCCACGGCCGGGTGATCCTTCGAGAAGTTGAGGAAGTAGTCGTCGATTTCCGCGTCCGTAACGCCCGCTCGGAAGTTCGGCACGAAGCCGCCGGGGTAGATCTCGTCGACCGAGATGCCGCGAAACGACGTGAAGTACCACAGCCTGTCCTGCAGGATCGGGCCGCCGAGCGCCGGGTTGACGTCGTGGATGTTCGAGACGCCCTGGTTCGATTCCAGGCCCAGGTCGCGCAGGTTCTGGGTGAAGTTGTCGGCCTGCCAGGAGCGGTTCAGGGTGACGCCGACGTAGGTGGTGCCGCTCAGCTGGTTGCCGCCGTCCTTGGGGATCATGTTCAGGCGCAGGCCGCCGGCCGAGACTTCGGCGGGGCTGCCCGACGTGCTGATGGCCATCTCCTGGCTCAGCGCCTGGTTGTTGTAGTTCATGATCAGCCCGTCGCCCATCTGCGAGTTGACCATCATGCCGTCGACTTGCATGGTGGTGTGGCGGGCGTTGGCGCCGTGGGCCGACATCCGGACCTGCTCCATCATCTGCGCGCCGCCGACGTCCGGCCGGGTGAGCCGCACGCCCTGGGCGAGATAGCCGATGGACTGCGTGTTTCGGGGCGTGGGCAGCGCGTCGAGCGTGTCGCGCTGGATGACCTCGGTCCGCGCCGCGCTCTGCACGTCGACGATGGGCGTCTCGCCGGTGACGGTGACCGTCTCTTCGAGCGCGCCGACCGACAGCGCGCCGTTGACGGTGAGGGTGAACTGCGCCTGCAGCTCGATGCCCTCCTGAACGAAGGTCGAGAACCCGGGCAGGGTCATGGTGACCGTGTAGATGCCCGGGTCGAGGCCGACGATGGTGTATCGGCCGGTGCCGTCGCTAATCGCGACGCGCGACCCCTCGATCAGGACGGGGCTGGCTGCCTCCACGGTGACGCCCGGCAGGACGCCGCCCGTGTTGTCGGTCACCTCGCCCGTGATGGTGCTCTGGGCGAGGGCTACCGCCGGCAACAGCGCCACGATCGCTGTCCCGGCAAGGAACGATTTCGCGAGTCGCATCGTGTGTGTCCTCCTCCGTCCACGCGGCTGACGTCCGTGGCATCCCGCGCGTGAATCGCGCATGACGCGTGTCAAAATAATAGCAATATGCGTGCCACGGTGGTAGGTCCGGGACGCGGGACGTCGCCGGCCGCACTCGCGGCGTGTTCGCGCGTCTTTGCCGACGCCGCCGCGAAGGCGCGGACCCCGCCACGCGACCGGCGCACGTTCGGAATTCCGGTCTCTCGATCCGGCGACTTGGATCCTGCCGCCGCGCCCGTCCTGCGGTGTGATCGCTACCAGGCCCAGGCGCGCTGGCATCGAGGCGAATCGTCGTTGCTGGTCCGGTCCGCACGCAACAACGCCAGGACGTCGATCCTGGTTCTTGAGCGTGATGCCGCCGTTAGATGCCTGGGCGCTGGTCGATGATGTTGTAGCGGCCGGTACCGTCGATGAGCGCGATGCGCGAGCCCTCGATCAGCGCTAGGAGCTTGCGCCGCAGAATGCAGCGCAGCGGAGTTCTGAAACGCAAGGTCTTGGAGCGGGGGAGATGGGCCGAAACGCCGAGCCCGCGAGGCGTTTCGGGGCGCCAGGCACGACGCTTCCGCGGTGACGCCCGGCAGGAAGACCCCCGTATTGTCGTTCCAGTAGGGGACTCGGCCTTCCGAGTGTACCACTGCACCAGGCGTCGTGGTGGCGAACAAGAAAAGGCCGGCGGGGAAGTCCCCGCCGGCCTGAAAGCGACAACGGCTCAGTCGCGAGCCGAAGAAGGTCGGACTACCACTTCAACTGGAACGCCATGCGCAGCAGGCGACCCTGCAGCAGGCGCGACGGACGGGCGTAGCCCGACCCGTAGCCGTCGTTCTCGTCGACGATCGCGCTGGCGTTCATGAGGTTGTAGATGTCCGCCTGCACCGAGGTCTCGTAGTTGCCGAAACGGATGACCTTCCGGAGCGCGATGTCCACCTGGGTCCAGTAGTCGAAGTAGTTGGTGCCGGGCGCGAACAACTGGATGGCGTAGCTGCCGGTCCGCTGGCCGTCCGGATAGTAGCTGGCCGGAATCGTCCAGCGCAGCTCCCGCTCGGCCCCGGAGTAGGCCTGGATCGAGCCGCTGAGCTCGAAGTCGCCCGGTAGCGGATACGCGCCGAACAGCTTGAAGTCGTTCCGGAAGGGCATCCCGAGCTCGCTCTGGTTGCAGAACTGGCCGCCCCGGAGGATGTCCTCGTCGTCCCGAATCAGGTCCTCCTGGAACACGCCGTTCGGATTCGACGTGAGGCCGCAGGTGTCTTGCACGTGCTGGTGAGCGGTCCACCCGCCGAACAGGGCGCCGCCGTTCGGCAGTCGGGCCTGCACGCTCAACTCGAAACCGTTGTAGTAGTTCCGGTTGATGTCCGACGTGGTGTCTACGTTGTCGGTCGTGTACGGGAAGCCGTACCTGTCGAGGTACTGGGCGTTGGTCAGCCGGTTGAAGGCGATGAACTGTCCGGGGAACAGGTCCACCCCCTGGGCGACCCCGCTCAGATGGGACAGCCGTCCGGTCGGATCGTCGAAGTCGACCAGGAACGGCAGCCAGTCGCCGCACGGCGCGCCGTACATGCCGGGCGTGAGGCTGGCGGCGCTGATCGTGGAGGGATCGCACGTCGCGAGCGCCAAGTTGGCGCGCTGCTCGATGTGAGAGAAGACTCGCCGGTAGTACGCGGCGGTCAGCGAGATGCGGGGAGCGATCTCGTGCTGAATGCTCGCGCTGTACTCCCAATTGTACTCCCGCTCGAGGTCGTCCGCCGGCCGCGACCCGGCCGAGGGCAGCGAGCCGGAGCTGAAGACTGCGGTGTTGCCCACCTCGCCGATCTCGTGGTCCTGCACGATCCCGTCGCCGTTCGTGCTCAGGTAGAAGTCCGGCGAGGCCGGCAGGTTCATGAGCTGGTTGGCGGTCGCGCACTCGAACACGCTGGTGGCGTGGATCGCCGGGTTCACGGCGCAGTCGTTCCAGTCGCGACTCTCCCAGCGTTCCAGGTACGGCGAGTAGCGCTCGGCGTGGCCGCTCGCGTATGGCCGCATGAACTTGTTGGCCGAGAACTTCAGCGCGGTCCGCGCATCGCCGAACAGGTCGTACACGACGCTCATGCGCGGCGCGTAGTCCGTCCAGAACGGCCCCTGGTCGAACGCCGGAGAGCTGCGGGCGTCGATGAACCGGCCGGAAGGCAGGTTCGGGCCCGTCCTGAAGGTGTTGCTCTGCGATTCGAAGTGGTCGATTCGCAGTCCGGCGTTGATGGTCAAGCGGTCGCGCGTCCACGTGTCCTGCACGTAGATGCCGCGGTCGGCGCGGACAAAGGTGTTCCAGCTCGTGGGCGTGTTGAAGACGCGCACGCTCTCGGGCACGCCCTCGCGGTACACCGGCATCGCATGCGCGTTGCGGTCGCGTGTATCCCCGTCGTTCCCTATCGACCACTGTACGCCGACCTTGAAGTTGTGCGAGCCCGTGACGTACGAAAACGCAGCATTTGGATAGCGCCGGTCAGACGGCGTGATCCAGACGTCGCCCCAGTAGTTGTTGAGGGTCGTGGAGCGGCCGACGTCGTAGATGCGGGTGTCCGCGAACCAGGGCGAGGTCTGGTTGTAGCTGGCCGGGTGGTAGCACGGCGTCGCGATGCAGATTTGGAGATCGCTCGGGGTCGCGTGCCGCAGCTCGGTGGCGTTGGGGTCGACCTGCTGCAGCAGGTGCAGCGGCTGGCTCTCTATCAGCAGCCGCTCGTAGACCTGTGAGTAGCCCACCTCGAGCAACGCCCGGCTACTGATCGTCGACGTCCACTTGGCCTGGAAGGTGTGGTAGTTCGCATGTCCCGGGTCGCGGTGGCTGCCGGACTTGATCGGCTCGGTGCCGGCGACGAACTCGCGGTCCTTGTGCTTGAAGATGCGGTCGAGGTAGGCCGACACCTTGTTGCGCGGGGTGACCTGCGACGTCAAGCGAAAAAGGCCGCTGTAGACGTACTGGTTGGAGACTGCGTCCTCAACGGACTCCACGGCTGGGTGATCCTTGGAGAAGTTGAGAAAGTAGTCGTCGATTTCCGCCTCCGTGACGCCCGAGCGGAAGTTCGGTACGAAGCCACCGGGGTAGATCTCGTCGACCGAGATGCCGCGAAACGACGTGAAGTACCACAGCCTGTCCTGCAGGATCGGGCCGCCGATAGCAGGGTTGATGTCGTGGATATTCGAGATGCCCTGATTCGATTCCAGTCCCAGGTCGCTCAGATTCTGCGTGAAGTTGTCGGCCTGCCACGAGCGGTTCAGGGTGACGCCGACGTAGGTGGTGCCGCTCAACTGGTTGCCGCCGTCCTTGGGGATCATGTTCAGGCGCAGGCCGCCGGCCGAGACCTCGGCGGGGCTGCCCGACGTGCTGATGGCCATCTCCTGGCTCAGCGCCTGGTTGTTGTAGTTCATGATCAGGCCGTCGGCCATTTGCGAATTCACCATCATGCCGTCGACCTGCATGGTGGTATGGCGGGCGTTGGCGCCGTGCGCCGACATCCGGACCTGCTCCATCATCTGCGCGCCGCCGACGTCCGGCCGGGTGAGCCGCACGCCTTGGGCGAGATAGCCGATGGATTGCGTGTTCCGGGGCGTGGGCAGCGCGTCGAGCGTGTCGCGCTGGATCACCTCGGTCCGCGCCGCGCTCTGCACGTCGACAATGGGTGTCTCGCCGGTGACGGTGACCGTCTCTTCGAGGGCGCCGACCGACAGCGCGCCGTTGACCGTGAGAGTGAACTGCGCCTGCAGCTCGATGCCTTCCTGCACGAAGGTCGAGAACCCGGGCAGGGTCATCGTGACGGTGTAGATGCCCGGATCGAGACCGACGATGGTGTAGCGGCCGGTACCGTCGGTGATCGCGATGCGTGACCCCTCGATCAGCACGGGGCTGGCTGCCTCCACGGTGACGCCCGGCAGGACGCCGCCCGTGTTGTCGGTGACTTCGCCCGTCAACGTGGACTGGGCGAAGCCGGCCGCCGGCAGCAGCACCACGGCCGTGCCGACGAACAACGATTTCACGAGTCGCATACGAATGAGTCCTCCTCTGTAACGTCTTGCGGGGATTCCGGCGGCATGCCGGTATCGAAAACGCACGCGAGACAGGGCATTGTGCAGTGCAATTGCCGTGCCGTCGCGTCGAGGCCGGCCGGGAAGCCGTTTACGCCGTCGAGTGCCCCGTGCAACGGCACTCTTTGTGTCGAGACTTGAGTAGTGCAAGTTCGGCCCGGGGCGCTCCGCGTCCGGTTTTCCGGCTCTCGATCCAGGAATTTGGATTCCCGTGGCGATCCGGGGTCACGGCTGCGGTCCGCCAAGCGGGGTGCGCGACGGGCGGCCCTGTTCGTACCGGACGAGCACCTCGCCGAGGGCGCGGGCCATGTCTGGATAGCCGGCCTGCTCGGCCGCGGCGATCGCGCGTCGTTGCCGGTCGGCCGCCTCCGCGTAGCGGCCCGCCTCGGCCAGCGCCATCGCCACGGTCTCGTCGATGGTCGGGTTGGGAGGCGCTCCGAGCATGGGCTCTACGAGATCGAGCGCGCGGCGGCCGTCGCGTGCGGCGGGGTCCGGGGAAGCGGCCAGCACGCGAACCAGCAGATCGGTCAGGCCGGCATGGCGGGGATGGACCATGCGCGCCTCCTCCAGGCCGGCGCGTGCTTCCCGGTAGCGGCCGAGCTGGACCAGCATGATCCCCCGGGCCAGCCAGACGTCCGCGAAGCCCGGGGCGATCTCCACCGCCCGATCGAGCTCGTCCAGCGCTTCCTCGGGTCGCCCCGTCGCGCGGTAGGCGTCCACCAGCCCGAGCCGCGCCTCCAGGTAGTCGGGGTCGTGCTCCACCGCCGCGGCGAAACGCTCGATGGCCTCGCCCTGCCGGCCGCCCATGCTCGCCAGCGTTCCCAGGCCGGCATGCGCCCGGGCCAGGGTGGGGTTGAGGAGCAGCGCCATCTCGAACTGCTCCGCTGCGCCGTCCGGGTCGCCGGTGGCGAAGAGGGCGGCGCCGAGCTGCTGGTGCAGAGATGCGTCGTCGGGGGTCTGCGCCACTCCCTCGCGGAAGATCCCCACCGCTTCGGCCGTCCGTCCGTCCTGCATCGCCGCCACGCCGCGCGTCTCGTAGGCGCGCGGACTCCGCAACAGGCTCTCGTAGGTCCGCATCAACGGATCGGGCGGCTCCGGCGGGTCCCCGCCGCGTTGGCTCAGATGCTCTTCCGCCCGCTCGGGATTCCCGGCCTCGCGGTATGCCGTCGCCAAGTTGTAGTGGATGTCCCAGGCCGGTGGTCCAATTGCAAGGGCCCGTTCGAGGTGCTCGATGGCCCGCGCGGTGTCGCTTCGCGCCAGCGCCGCGCGGCCGATGCCCGACAGCGCCGGGGCCGACGCCGGGTCGACCGCCAGCGCCTGCTCGAACAACGGCTCGGCTTCTTCCGCCCGGCCTTCGTCGAGGTACAGCTCGCCGAGCCGGATGAGCGCCGCGACGTACGTGGGATCGAGCTCCACCGCCCGCTCGAAGCGCTCGACCGCCCGCGGCTGATCGCCGGTCGTCCGGTGGAGCTGCGCCAGGTAGTACGGCCAGCGCATCTGCCGCGGCGCCAGCGCCTGCGCGTGACCGAACGCGGTCTCCGCCGCGTCGTAGAAGCGGGTGGCCATCAGGATCAGGCCCAGCTCGCCGTAGGCGTTGGCCCGGGCGGCGGCCGACGCGCCCGTGTCCTCGGCGCGTTGCAGGGCATCGTGCCGTTCCCGGACCTGCGCCTGGACCGGTTCCGGCAGCTCGGAGACATCGGGAATGACGAGCGGCGGCGGGGCCGCCGCGTCGATGGTGCCGGAGGCGGGCGCGGTCGGCGGGGCCTCGTCGGCGGGTGTGCAGCCGCCGGCCAGCAGGCTCACCATGACTGCTGCGACAAGTGAGGAGAATGCGGCCCGCAGCCGGAAGGACGCCCGCGCAGCGGACGATGCAGGGCGGACTCCGCGTAGTGCGGCGATCGTCACGGTGAACCCGTCCCCCGTGTCAGCGTCGTGTAGCGGCCCGCGGGCAGGTCCGTCCATTCCTCCTCCTCGCCATCCGGCCAGAGCACCCGCACCCGCGCGATCGCGGGCGAGTCGCCGAGCCCGACGAGCACGCGGGGATCGTTCGCCGACGCGAAGCTGCCGTCGGCGCGCGCGCGGCGCCACCGCGTCGTCCCGTCGGGGCGGACCACGGCCACCCGGGCCCCCACCGCGTCGCGCCGCGTCGCGGGGTCGAACAGGCGCAGGCCGAGCCAGTGGCGCCGGTCGCCGACCTGGTTCAGCAGCAGGCGCACCGGCCCGGCCGCGTTGGCCATCAGTATGTCGGTGTCGCCGTCGTTGTCGACGTCGCCGAACGCGGCGCCGCGGCTCACCTCCGACAGCTCGAACACCGCCCCGGCGCGGTCCGTCGCCGCCTCGAAGCGCGCGCCGCCCACGTTGCGGAACACCTGGTTGCGCTGGTCCAGGGCGAAGGGGTTGTCCGGCCCGAACGTTTCGAAGTTCAGCACCACGGCGCCGTTCACCGCGACGATGTCGAGCCAACCGTCGTTGTCGATGTCGATCCACGCGGTTCCGAAGCCGGTATACGGGAGGCTGGGTGCCCGGATGCCGAGCTGGGCGCTGCGCTCGCGGAACAGCCCGGCGCCGTCGTTGACGTACAGCGTGCTGCCCTGGCCCGAGAGCTCCGTGATGAAGAGATCCTCGTCGCCGTCGTTGTCGAAGTCGCCGGCGTCGACTCCCATGTCGGCCTTGGCGTTGCCGCCCGCCCCGAGCGCGGCGCCCGCCGCCAGCGCCCTATTGGCGAAGGTGCCGTCGCCCTGGTTCATCCACAACTGGTTTTCGCGCTGATCGTTGGCGACGAAGATGTCGATCCAGCCGTCGCCGTCGAAGTCGGCGGTCGCCGCGCCGAGGGCGGGACCGAACTCGCGCGCCAGCCCGGCGCTGGCGGTCACGTCCTCGAATGCGCCGTCTCCCCGGTTGCGGTACAGAACGTCCGGGTGGGGCCGGCTCGTTTCCGGCGCGCAGTAGTCGGGCGCCCCGGCCCGGTCGTAGCACTGCGTGTGGCCGGCCAGGGTATAGCTCAGGTAATTCCCGACGAACAGGTCGAGGCGGCCGTCGCGGTCGTAGTCGACGAACGACGCGGGCACTCCCCAGGCCGGATCGCCGGCGCCGCTGCGGTCGGTCACGTCCTCGAACGTGCCGTCACCCCGGTTGCGGAGCAGCCGGTTGGGGCCGAAGCGGGTCAGGTACAGGTCGACCCAGCCGTCGTTGTCGAAGTCGCCGGCCGCGACTCCCATCCCGTAACCGTGCGCGGCGATCCCTGCCTTGGCGGTCACGTCGGTGAAACGCAGCGTGCGCCCGCCGTCCGCGGCGATCTCCAGGTCGTTGCGGTACAGGCGGTCTCCCGGCGGCTGCTCCGCGCGCGGCGCAAGGAGCGGCTCGCCCTCTCCGAGCAGCTCCCCCTGCACCAGGTACACGTCGAGGTCGCCGTCGTTGTCGTAGTCGAACAACCCGGCTCCGGGACCGGTCATCTCGGGCTGGTAGAACTGGCCGGTCATCCCGTTGAAGTGGACGAAGTCGAGGCCGGTCTCGGCGGCCCGATCGACGAACCACTCGATGTCGACTTCGGTTCGCGCAGCGATCTCCGGGTTCTCGACAGGCGGCGAGGCCGCATCCGGACCGCAGGACGCCAGACACGCGGCGAGCAGGAAGCGAGTCGGCGAGCGGAGGCCGGTAGGATGCATGGAAATGAAGGGTCTGCCTTCACAACGGCTGGCAGCATCCGTCAGCGCAGCATCCGCGCGGCTTCGCGGGCGTAGTAGGTGATGACGATGTCCGCGCCGGCCCGCACGATGGACGTCAGTACCTCGCCCATCGCCCGCTTCTCGTCCAGCCAGCCGTTGCGGACGGCGGCCTTGAGCATGGCGTACTCGCCGCTGACGTGGTACGCCGCCGTCGGGTAGCCGAACTCCTCCTTGACCCGCGCGATGACGTCCAGATAGTGCAGCGCCGGCTTGACCATGACGATGTCGGCGCCCTCCTCGAGGTCGAGCGCCACCTCGCGCAGCGCCTCCTCCGCGTTGGCGGGATCCATCTGGTGGGTGCGCCGGTCGCCGAACGCCGGGGCCGAGTCGGCCGCGTCGCGGAACGGCCCGTAGTAGGCCGAGCAGTACTTCGCGGCGTAGGTCATGATGGCGACGTCCTCGAAGCGGGCGGCGTCGAGCGCCTCGCGGATCGCGCCGACCCGCCCGTCCATCATGTCGGAGGGGGCGACCACGTCGGCGCCGGCTTCGGCGTGCGAGACGGCGGTGCGGGCGAGCCGCTCGACCGTGGCGTCGTTGACGATCACGTCGCCGTCGACGATGCCGCAGTGGCCGTGCGACGTGTACTCGCACAGGCAGACGTCGGTCGCGACCAGCATGTCCGGCGTTTCCTGCTTGATGGCCCGGATCGCGGCCTGGACCGGCGCCGCGGGATCGTCCGCGGGGCTGCCGACCGCGTCCTTGTCGTCGTTGTGGGGCAGCCCGAACAGCAGGACCGAACGGACGCCGTCGCGCGCCGCGGCCGACGTCTCGGCCACCGCCTCGTCGACCGACAACTGGCAGACGCCCGGCATCGAGGGCACCTCGCGGCGCACGCCCTCGCCTTCGCAGACGAACAGCGGATAGACGAACGCGTCGGGACTCAACCGCGTCTCGCGCACCATGTCCCGGATCGCGGCCGAGCGGCGCAGGCGCCGCGGCCGGCGCCGCAGGTCGAGCGATGCTCCCGCAGCCGTCTGCCGCGCAACGCCCGCGGGGGATGGAGGAGCGGTGGTGGTCATGGCGTGGTCTTCCCGATTTCAGGCCGAGTGAGCTGACCGCATTTGCGCGAAGTGGTCCCCGAGTGCCCGTGCGAGCGCCTGCGTAGTGTAGGTCGACGGCATGACCGTCGTCTCCACGCCGAGCCGCAGCGCGGCCCGCGCCGTGACCGGGCCGATGACCGCGACGACGGTCGTACGCAGCAGGTCGACGGCCTGCGGCGCGCCCAGCGACTGTACGGCGCTGCGAACCGCCGACGCGCTCGTGAACGTGACCGCGTCGATCCGACGCCGCAGAAGCATCTCGCGCACGGCGGCGCCCGGCCAGTCCGGCACGGCGATCGTACGGTAGGCGGTCGCCTCCGTCACGTCGGCCCCCGCCGCCCGGAGCGCATCCGGCAGCGCCGGCCGGGCGATGTCGGCGCGCGGCAGCAGCACGCGCGCCCCGCGCAGGTCGGCCCCGGCCCGCAGGGCCTCGCTCACGGCTTCGCCCCGGTGTTCCGCCGGCGCCAGATCCACCCGCAGCCCGTGTTCCTCGAGCCGCGCGCCGGTGGCCGGGCCGATGGCGCAGATGCGGACGCCCGCCAGCGCGCCGACGCCGCGGCCGGCGGCTCTCAGGCGCGCCATGAAGGCGTCGACCGCGTTGGCCGACGTGAACACGATCCAGGCGAACGAGTCCGCGGACGCGCACGCGTCGGCGAGCGGTCGCGTGTCCGTGGGCGGCACGATCCGGATCGCCGGCGCGGCGATCGATTCAGCGCCGAGGGCGGCCAGCCGATCGACCAGCTCGGGAGCCTGCGCGATCGGGCGCGTCACCAGGGCCTTCCTGCCGGCCAGCGGTTGCGCCTCGCGCGTCATGACGCCCTCGCCGCGTCCAGCAGCGGCCCGGCTCCGGCCGCCAGCAGACCCGCCGCGACCTCGGCGCCGAGGGCCGCGGGCGCGGCCATGGATCCCTCGGACTCGTGGCGCACCAGACCGGCGCCGTCCGGCGAGGCGACGACACCGCGCAGGACCAGGCGGTCGCCGCGGACCGTCGTCACGCCGCCGAGCGGCACCTGGCAGTCGGCGCCGAGGGCGGTGACGAGCGCGCGTTCGCCTTCCAGGGCGGCCGCGGTGGCGCGGTCTGCGATTGTCGAGAGCAATTCGCGCATCTCTTCGTCGCCGCGGCGGTGCTCGGCGCAGAGGATGCCCTGGCCGGGGGCCGGCACGCAGAGCTCTACCGGCAGCCGCACCGCGATGCGGGCCGCAAGGTCCAGGCGCACCAGCCCGGCCGCGGCAAGCACCAGGAGCTCGAAGCCCTCCGATTCCAGCTTGTCCAGCCGCGTGCCGACGTTGCCGCGGATCGGGACGATGTCGAGATGCGGATAGGCGTGCCGGAGCTGCGCGGCCCGGCGCACGCTGCCGGTGCCGACCCGCGGCGACCGGTCGGGTGCGAACAGCGCGTCCGGATCGGAGGCGGCGTACGCGAACGACCGTCGCGCGACGACCGCGTCCCGCGGGTCCTCGCGCGGCAGCACGGCCTGCACGCGCAGGCCCGGCAGGCGCTCGGCCGGCAGGTCCTTGGCGCTGTGCACCGCCAGATCGACCCGCCCGCCGGCCAGCGCTTCCTCGATCTCCTTGACGAACAGCCGCTTGCCCCCGGCGCTGGAAATCGTCTTGCGCTGCAGGCGGTCGCCGCTCGTCCGGATGAACACCAACTCGGCGGCCGGCCCGCCGGCCCGCGCCAGAGCGCCGGCCACGGCCTGCGCCTGCCAGCGGGCAAGCGGACTGGCGCGCGTGCCGATCCGCAGCCGTTTCACCGATTCCTCGCGGCAGGGGGCCGTTCCCCGACGGCCGCGGCCGCGCGATCCGGTCGCGAGGGTCGCGACCGTTCGCCCGCGTCCTCGTCCAGTCCGAACAGCCGGTTGAGCGTGTCGGCGTCCGCGGCGACCGCGTTCTCGTTGGGGGCCGCCTTGAGCTGCTCGGTCGGCGAGGAGAGCAGCTTCTCCACCAGCAGCCGCGTAATCTCGTCGACGCGGGACTTGGCGGCGGGCGACAACGAGGCCAGCTTGGGCGCGAGCCGCTCCAGTTCCTGCTGGCGCGTCCGCTCGAAGTGCCGCCGCAGCGCCACCACCGTCGGAATGGCGCCGCGCGATCGCAGCCAGCGCATGAAGCCGTCGACCTCCTCGCGCACCATCAGCTCCGCGCGGTCCACCTGCGCCTGCCGGCGGGCGAGGTTCTCGCGCACGATCGACTGCAGGTCGTCGATGTTGTACAGGAAGACCTGCTCGAGCTCGCCGGCGGCCGGCTCGACGTCGCGCGGCAGGCCGATGTCGATCATGAACAGCGGCCGGTCGCGCCGGGGCCGCATGGCCTCGGCCACCTGGTTGCGCGTGAGCAGCCAGCGGGGGGCGCCGGTGGCGGTCAGGACGATGTCGGTGCCGGTCAGCTCGGCGGTGATTTCCTCCCACCGCACGGCCGCGCCGTCGACCTTCGCGGCCAGGGTGGCGGCGCGGGCGGCGCTCCGGTTGGCAACCCCGATTCGCCCGACGTTCTGGGAACGCAGGTGCGTGGCCGTCAACTCGGCCATCTCGCCGGCGCCGACCACCAGCGCCCGCCGGCCCGCGAGGTCGCCGAAGATCTTGCGCGCCAGCGAGATCGCGGCGTAGCTCACCGACACCGCGCCCTCGCCCAGGCCGGTCTCGCTCCGCACCCGCTTGCCGACCGTGAACGACGTGTGAAACAGCCGGTTGAGCGCCGCCCCGGTGAATCCGCGCTCCGCGGCAATCGCGTACGCGTCCTTGACCTGCCCGAGGATCTGCGGCTCGCCCACGACCAGCGAATCGAGTCCGGCGACCACCCGGAACAGGTGCCGGGCGGCGTCGGCTCCCCGGCGGCGATACAGGTGCGGGGCCAGCTCCGGTTCCGGCACGTCGTGGAACGCGCTCATGAACGCGGCCAGCGTGTCGCCGACCGGCCACGGAGCCTCGGAATGCGAGTAGATCTCGGCGCGATTGCAGGTAGAGAGAACCACGACCTCGGAGAGTCGCGTGATGTCGGCGATCTCCTCCAGCGCTTCCGGAATCCCGCGCCGGGCGAAATCGATGCGCTCCCGCACCTCGACCGGTGCGCTGTGGTGGCTCGCCCCGAGCAAAAACAGATGCATGCCGTGACCGGCGCGGACGCCTCAGTAGAAATTATGGCTGCTGGTGCCGAAGTACCCTATCGGCACGAAGTTCAGCATCAGGATCGCGAACCCTACCGCCGACAGCCACGCCGCGCGGCGGCCTCCCCAGCCGAACGCCCGGCGCGCGTACAGCGAGAACGTGTACACCAGCCAGCAGAGCAGCACGGTGAAGATCTTCGGATCGAAGAGCGACATCGCCTGCACCCGCGGGTCCGCCGCGCCCGGCTGCACCTGGATCAGCCAGATCGCCCCCACCGCCAGCCCGAGCGTCAGGAACACCCAGCCGAACGTCACCGCGCGGCCGTTCATGCCGTCGAGAACCTGCAGCGACGGCAGGCGCGCGAAAAAGACGCCGGGGTGCTTGGCCTTCAGCTCCTTGAAGAGCAGGACGTAGGTGACGCTGATGACGCACGCCAGGGCAAAGGTGGCGTACGCCACCAGCAGCGAGAACACGTGGATCTCGAACCAGCGGCTCTCGAGCACCGGGGGCCGGGCCGCCACGCTGTTGCTGACGGCCGGAATCACCTGCAAGACGATCATCAGCGGCACGATGAAGATGCCCATCGCCCGCTCGTCGGTGGTCATCTCGGTGTAGAGGTAGGCCAGGCCGAGCATCCACACGAAGGCCGAGATGGCGCCGGTGGTGCCGACCAGCGGGACGTGGCCGACCTGCATCGTCTGCATGCCGATGACGAACGTGTGCACGAGCGCGCCGAACACCAGCGACACCGTGGCGATGCGGCCGGAAGAAGCGCTGCGCGTACCGAAGTGGACGGCGTAGGCGATTCCCGCCACCAGGTAGAGAGCGAGAGGGGGCGCGTTCATCGGTGGGCCCCGGCTGCCGGCACCTCAGCCCCGCGGGGCGTAGTAGCCCTGCTTGGTCCGCGCGGAGACCGCGTCGCGGTCGACCCGCACGATCACGCGCCGCCACTGGCCGTTGCGGAGCGGGTTGCCGGAGATGTAGCCGACGGAGTACTGACTGGAGAGCTCGTCGGAGATCTGCCGGTAGATCTCCGGCAACTGCTCGATGCGCTCCGGGAAGAACGCGCGCCCGCCCGTTTCCTGCGCCAGTTGGCGCAGCACGAAGTCCGCCTCGCGGAACCCGGTGCGCGAGCGGCTCTCGTCGGACTGCAGGCCGATGGAGAAGATGGCGGTGTTCGAGCGCTTCGCCAGCTCCAGAACCTCGTCGAAGCTCACCAGGCTCGAGGTGTCCTCGCCGTCCGACAGCACGATGATCGCCTCGCGCCGCAGGTCGGCCTGCCGGAGCGGCGCCCGGGCCAGCTCCCGCAGCGCGATGTAGATGGCGTTGTAGAGCGAGGTGGACCCGCCGGCGGCGGTGCGCTGAATGGCGCGCTCGAGCTGCTCGACGTCGTTCGTGAACGGCTGCAGGATGTTCACGCGGCTGTCGAAGTCGACGATCTCGGCGAGATCCTCGGGGCGCAGCCGCTGCGCGAAGCCGATGGCCGCCTCCTGCGCGGTGGACATCTTCTCGTCCATGCTCGCGCTGGTGTCGATGAGCAGCGCGAGCGCGATGGGCAACTGCGTCTTCGTGAAGAAGTTGATGTCCTGCTGGACGCCGTCCTCGTACACCTGGAAGTCGACCTCATCGAGGTCGGTGACGAAGCGCCCGTCGCGATCCATCACCGTGACGTTCAGCGAGACCACGTCCACTCCGGCCCGGAACGCCGGCGGCTGCCCGGGCGTGTCGGGCGGCTGGGCGCCCACCCCACCCATCCAGGCGATGCTTGCGACGGCGGCGGTTGCAGCGGCTGCGGTGGCGCGGCGAGTCATGGTCGGCTTCCGTTGCCGCTCCCAGGCCCCCGGGAGCTAGCGGTTACGAATCTCGTTGTCCGGGAGGAGGGTTCCACGCGCCGCGAGGCCGGGCCGGTCGACGCTCACCCGGACCTCCTCCGGCGGAATGAGCAGATCCGGCCGCGCATAGACGACCAGATACTGGTTGCGGAGCTCGGCCACCAGCTCCTGCATGGCGCGCTCGACGGCCGAGCTCGCCAGCAGGTCTCGATGGCGCCCGCCGGTCTCCGCGGTACCGCGGGCCAGGACGCGATCGCGCTCGAACTCCTGCCGGCCGAGGTCGACGCCGCCGGGCAACCCGCCGAAGGCCCCCCCGAACGCCCCTTGCGTCGCGAAGGCGTTCCGGCGCGCCTCGACGGACATCGTGTACAACGCGGCCCCACTCTCGCCGAGGCGGTCGAGGACGTCCCGGCTCCGGCGGTTGCTGTAGTCGAGGCCTTCGGCCGTCAGCACCACCATGAGGGGGCGTTCGGCCCGGCGCCGGACGAACCCCTGCGCGACCTCGTGGATGGCGTCCAGCATGTAGGCGGCCTGGCCGGTCTGCGGGAAGACGCGGTCGATGCCGCCCCGCAGGCGCTCCGCATCGTCGGTCGTCTCGATCAGGATGCGAGGCGGGCCGCCGAAGGAGATGAGCGAGATCCGGTTGCCGTCCCGCATTTCGTCGACGAACGTCGAAAGCCCCCGGCGGAAGTCCGAAACCATCCGCAACGCGGCCTCGCTGGTGTCGACCAGGATGGCGATCTGCCGGTTCGCCCCGGCCGGCTCGACGCGCAGGACCTCCCTTGCTGCGTCGTCCTCGCGGATGTTGAAGTCGGCGGCGCGCAGGCCGGTGACCGGCGCCCCGTCGTCGTCGAGGACGGAAACGACCATGCGGCGTTCGATCGACTGGGCATGGGCCGCCGCGGCGGCGGCGAGCGAGGCCGCGAGGGCAAACCCGAGCATCCTGAAGGCGTGTCGCAAGGGCACTGTTCCGTCCGGGCAGTATAGGTCCGGCGGCGCGGGTCCGTCAAGGTTCCGGCGGTGCATAAAACCCTGTAAAAGCGGGGGTTGAACGCCCCTGCGGCCGGGCCGGGGCGCGCCGGGGCAGCCTTGACAGCCCCCCGGCCACGTGCAATAATCCGCGCGGTTTCGGCCCGCACGTCGCACCCTTCCGGTCGGTCCGATCGGTATGGCTCCGCCATGGTGCCTCGTGTCCCCGCGACGAGCCTGGGGAAAGCCGTGAGCCGGAGCCGGCGGCGCGAGTAGGGGTCGCGACGACGATGCTGGACGCCTATATTCCTGTTTTCCTGTTCATCCTGGTGGCCCTCGGATTCGCCATCTTCACGCTGATGGTGTCCCAGGTCCTGCACTCCAAGCGCTACAACCGCGTCAAGTTCGAGCCGTACGAGTGCGGGATCGAGCCCGAGACCGATGCCCGCGACCGGTACAGCGTGCGGTACTACCTGGTGGCGATGCTCTTCGTCATCTTCGACGTCGAGACGGTCTTCATGTTCCCGTGGGCCGTGGTGATGGACGAGCTGGCGCTGTTCGGGCTGATCGAGATGCTGGTGTTCCTGTTCATCCTGGTCGTCGGCTACTTCTACGCCTGGCGCAAGGGTGCGCTGGACTGGGCCTGAGGGCGGCGGATAGCGGGTCATGGCGGACGAAACCAAATCGCAGCCTGGAGAGGGTGGCGCCGGCGCGCCGCCGGAAGCCTCCGTCAGGCCCGCGGCTGACGCGAAGAAGGCCGTAACATCGGCCAGGGCCGAGGCGGCGAAGCCCGCCGCGAAGGCATCCGAAGCGGGTGCCGCGGCCAAGCCTGCCGCCGCGGCCAGGCCGCGGCCAAAGCCCAAGCCGAAGGCGCCGCCCGAACCGCCCAAGGCGCCCGAGGATCAGGCGCCGCCCGAGGGTGCGGAGCTCCCGGCGACGGTGGCCGCCGTCCGGAACGGTGTCCCGGGCGCGGTGCAGCAGGTTTCGTTCTGGGTCGGGGACTGGACGATCATCGTCGCCGCGGAGCGGTTGCTCGACGTCATGCGGTTCCTGAAGGAGGACGCGGCCACGGCGTTCGACTACTGCTCGGACGTGACCGCCGCCGACTGGCCGCCGCGCGAGAAGCGGTTCGACGTGATCTACTGTCTGTACTCGACGCGTCTCCGTCATCGCCTGCGCGTCAAGGTGCGGGTCGGCGAGGAGGATCCGGTCGAGTCGGTGACGTCGCTCTGGCCGGCCGCGGACTGGCTGGAACGCGAGGTCTACGACCAGTTCGGCATCGACATCGTCAATCATCCGGACCGGCGGCGGATCCTGATGCCGGACCAGTGGCAGGGGTACCCGCAGCGCAAGGACTATCCGCTCGAGGGTCCGGGCGAGTTCCTGATGGAGAATCCGCAGGACTGGCTGCGCGTCCGCAACATTCCGGACGAAGCGGGCGCCGGGGTCGATGCCGCCGCCGGGACCGACGCCGATGCCGACGCCGAAATCGAGTAGACCGCAGGACCTGAGCCGATGACCCTCGAAGCCCCGCGCGCCGCCACGACGCAGTTCGACACGGACGAGCTGGTCATCAACATGGGGCCGCAGCACCCGAGCACGCACGGCGTGCTGCGGGTGGTCCTCAAGCTCGACGGCGAGCGCGTGGTCGACGCCGACTGCGTCATCGGCTACATCCACCGCGGCATCGAGAAGCTCTCCGAGAACCGCGACTGGACCCAGATCATCCTGCTGACCGACCGGATGGACTACGTCGCCGCCGCGACGAACAACCTCGGCTACTGCCAGACCGTCGAAAAGCTGATGCAGATCGAGGTGCCGCGGCGGGCCCGCTATCTCCGGACGTTGCTCGCGGAGCTGCAGCGCATCGCCAGCCACTGCCTGTGGCTCGGCACCCACGCGATGGACATCGGGGCGATGACCGTGCTGCTCTACGCGTTCCGGGAGCGCGAGTTCGTGCTCGACCTGTTCGAGGAGTTCTGCGGCGCGCGGCTGACCTACAACTCGATGCGCATCGGGGGGCTGCCCCTCGACGTGCCTCCCGGCTGGGACCGGAAGGTCCTGTCGTTCTGCGACCTGATGGAAAGCAAGCTGAACGACTACGAGACGCTGCTGACCAACAACCGGATCTGGCTCAAGCGCACCCGGGACGTGGGCGTCATCAGCGGGGACGAGGCGATCGGTCTCGGGCTGTGCGGCCCGCCCCTGCGCGGGTCCGGCGTGCCGCGCGACGTGCGCAAGGACGAGCCGTACGCCGCCTACGACGAAATGGAGTTCAACGTCCCGCTGGGGACCCGGGGCGACACCTACGACCGCTATCTCATCCGGATGGACGAGTTCCGCGAGTCGATCCGCATCATCCGGCAGGCCGTGGAGGGGCTGCCCGAGGGCCCGATCATGGGCAAGGTGCCCCGCCTCATCAAGCCGCCGGCGGGCGAGACGTATCACGCCATCGAGTCGCCGAAGGGCGAGCTGGGCTACTTCATCGTCAGCGACGGCAAGTCGACCAACCCGTACCGCTTCCGCGTCCGGCCGCCGTCGTTCTGCAACCTGCAGGGCCTCAAGCGGCTGGTGACGGGGCATCTGGTGGCCGACGTGGTCGCGCTGATCGGCACGATCGACATCGTGCTCGGCGAGGTGGATCGCTAGGTATGCTGGAGACCATCGTCGTTCCGCTGCTGAAGATCGCGGTGCTGCTGAACGCGGTGCTGGTGGCCGTGACCTTCCTGGTGCTGATGGAGCGGAAGGTGATCGCTTGGGCGCAGTCGCGTCTCGGCCCGATGCGCGTCGGCCCCTACGGCATCCTGCAGGCGATCGTCGATCCCATCAAGCTGATCCTCAAGGAGGACATCACCCCGGCCCGGGCCGACAAGTACGTCTTCACGCTGGCGCCGATCATGAGCCTGGTGCCCGCCCTGGTGGTGTTCGCGGTGGTGCCGTTCGGGCCGGACCCGCTCTACTACGTGAGCGACATCAACGTCGGCCTGCTGTTCATCATCTCGGTGACCTCGATCGGCGTCTACGGGATCATCCTGGGCGGCTGGGCGTCGAACAGCAAGTACCCGCTGCTGGCGAGCCTGCGCGCGTCTGCGCAGCTCATCAGCTACGAGATAGCCGTCACGATGACGCTCGTCAGCGTCATCCTCACCACCGGCACCCTCAGCCTGGTCGGCATCGTGGAGGCGCAGCGGGAGGCCGGCCTCTGGTTCGCGTTCGTGCAGCCGGTGGCGCTGGTGCTGATCTTCATCGGGGGGCTGGCCGAGACCAACCGGGCGCCGTTCGACCTGCCGGAGGCGGAGACGGAGCTGACCGGCGGGTTCCACACCGAGTACAGCGGCATGCGCTTCTCGCTGTTCTTCCTGGCCGAGTACGCGAACATGATCGTCATCTCGGCGGTCGTCGTCATCATGTTCTTCGGGGGTTGGCTGGCGCCGTTCCCGAACGTGCCGGCGCTGTCGTTCCTGGGCCTCGTCCCGCCCTGGATCTGGTTCATCGGCAAGATCTTCCTGTTCCTGTACGTCTTCATCTGGATTCGCGCCACGCTGCCCCGCTACCGGTACGACCAGTTGATGGGGCTGGGCTGGAAGGTGCTGATCCCGATCGCCATCGGCAACCTGGTGGTGAGCGGCATCCTCAAGGTGGCTTTCTAGCGGGGCGGAACCGATGGCCGAAGCGATAGTGTTCTGGACGCTCGCGGTGCTCATCCTGGGCCTGGGGATCCTGGTGATCTCCGCCCGCAGCGCCGTGCACAGCGTGCTCTTCCTGGTGGTGAACTTCCTGCTGGTGGCGGTGCTCTACGTCACGCTGAACGCGGAGTTCGTCGCCGTCATCCAGGTGCTGGTGTACGCGGGCGGCATCGTCGTCCTGTACCTGTTCGTCGTCATGCTGGTGAGCCTGAAGAAGGCCCCGGAGCGCTACGCCGATCCGCGGCGCGTCGCCTGGATCGGCACGCTGCTGGCCGGGGCGGTCCTGCTCGAGGTCATCGCCATCGTCGCCGCCTCTTCCGGCGGCGGAGAGCAGGCCGCGGGCGGGGGCGGGTTCGGCGCCGATACGCCGTTCGCCGACTGCGGGGCCGGGCCGCTCGTAAGCTGCAACACCGAGCAGCTCGGCTGGGTGCTGTACACCAGCTACCTGATTCCGTTCGAGCTGGCCTCGATGCTCCTGCTCGTGGCGATGATCGGGGCCATCGTCCTGGCCAAGCGGCACTTGTAGAGGGAAGCGCGTGCTCGAGATCACACCACTTCACTACAGCCTGCTGTCGGCCGCGCTCTTCATGATCGGGGTGATCGGCGTCCTCGTGCGCCGCAACGTGATCATCATCTTCATGTCGATCGAGCTCATTCTGAACGCGGTCAACATCAACCTGATTGCGCTGTCCGACCGGCTGCAGGATCTCTCCGGACAGGTGTTCGTCGTCTTCGTGATCGCGGTGGCGGCGGCCGAGGCGGCCGTCGGGCTGGGCATCATCATCGCCTTCTACCGCAACAAGGAGACGGTGAACATCGACGAGATCCAGATCATGCGCTGGTGAGCCTGCTCTCATGGATTCAATCTGGCTTATCCCGCTCCTGCCCGGCATCGGCGCCGCCATCAACGGCCTGATCGGGATTCGCTTCTTCGGCAAGAAGGTGGCCGGCTTCCTGGCCTCGGGCGTGATGCTCTGGGCGCTGTGGCTGAGCCTCGTGGCGTTCGTGGAGCTGCTCGGCACCGAGGAGCGCTTCCACCAGGTGACGGTGGCGAGCTGGATCCCGCCGATTCCGCTCGATACCGTGGACGGCATCGGCTCGTTCTCGGTGGACTGGTCGTTCACGCTGGATCCGTTGTCGGCGATGATGCTGCTCGTCGTCACCGGCATCGGGTTCCTGATCCACATCTACTCGATCGGCTACATCGACCACGAGCCGCGCGGCGGCGTCGCGCGCTTCTTCTGCTACCTGAACCTGTTCTGCTTCTTCATGCTCACCCTCGTGCTGGGGAGCAACTTCCTGGTGATGTTCGTCGGCTGGGAGGGCGTCGGCCTCTGCTCGTACCTGCTGATCGGCTACTGGTACCAGAAGCAGAGCGCCTCGGACGCGGGGAAGAAGGCGTTCATCGTCAACCGCATCGGCGACTGGGGCTTCGTGCTCGGCGTCTTCCTGGTGTTCTTCACCTTCGGCACCCTCGATTTCCGCGCCGTGGCCGAGGCCGCGTCGCACATGCCGGTGGAGACCGCCGCGGTCGGGTTCGGCGTCATCTCGCTGATCTGCCTCTGCCTGTTCGTCGGCGCCACCGGCAAGAGCGCCCAGATTCCGCTCTACGTCTGGCTGCCGGACGCCATGGAGGGCCCGACCCCGGTGTCGGCCCTCATCCACGCGGCCACGATGGTGACGGCCGGCGTCTACATGGTCTGCCGCAACGCGGTGCTCTTCACCCACGCGCCGATGATCATGGAGGTCGTGGCGGTAATCGGCGTGCTGACCGCGCTCGTCGCCGCCACGATCGGCCTGGTGCAGACCGACATCAAGCGGGTGCTGGCGTACTCGACGGTGTCGCAGCTCGGCTACATGTTCCTCGCCACCGGCGTCGGCGCCTTCGGCGCGGCCGCCTTCCACCTGATGACGCACGCCTTCTTCAAGGCGCTCCTCTTCCTCGGGAGCGGCTCGGTCATCCACGGGATGAACGAGGAGCAGGACATGCGCCGGATGGGCGGGCTGCGGCAGTACATGCCGGTGACGGCGCTGACGATGACCATCGGCGCGGTGGCCATCGCCGGCATTCCGCCGTTCGCGGGGTTCTTCAGCAAGGACGAGATCCTGTTCCGCACGTACCTGCACCACGGCGTCTTCGTGCCGGACAAGGTGCTCTGGGGCCTGGGCGTCGTGACGGCGATGCTGACCGCCTTCTACATGTTCCGGCTCATCAACATGACGTTCTTCGGAACCTACCGCGGCCCGGAGTGGTGGCACGGTGCCGGGGATCACGGAGACGGCGACGCCGGGGACGGCCAGGGCGACGGGCACGGCCACGCGTGGCATGGACCGCACGAGTCGCCCCGCTGGATGACGATCCCGCTCGTCGTCCTGGCGGCCGGCGCGATGCTGGCGGGCTTCGTCGGCGTGCCGATCGCCTTCGAGGCCGTCTGGCCCTGGACGGCGACCATCGAGCACTTCCTGCATCCGAGCTTCGTCGCCGAGGGCGCGCACGCCGCCGAAGAGGCGCACCACATGTCGCTGCTCGGCGAGCTGGGCCTGATGGCGTTCTCCGTCCTCATCGCGATCGGCGGCATCTGGTTCGCCTACCGGAACTACGTGGAGCGCCCCGAGGAAGCCGAGCGCATGGCCGCGACCTTCGCGACCCCGCACCGCGTGCTGACCAACAAGTACTACGTGGACGAGCTGTACGACGCGACCATCGTGCGCGGCACGATGCAGAGCGCCGGCGGTCTCTGGACCGTCGATCGCCGGGCGGTCGACGGGGCCGTCAACGGCACCGGCTGGACGACGATCGCGGCCGCCTGGGTGTCGCACGTGCTCGACAAGTACGTCGTCGACGGTCTCGTCAACCTGACCGCCTGGATCTGCGGCGAGGCCAGCTACGCCTTCCGCCGGGTGCAGACCGGCCTGATTCAGAACTACGCGTTCGCCACGCTGCTCGGCGTCTTCGCGTTCGTGACCTGGTACCTCGTCGCCCGGTAATCGGACACTGTCATGAGTAATGACTCCAGCCTGCTGTCGTTGATCCTGTTCACGCCGCTCGTCGGGGCGCTCGTGCTACTGTTCGTGCCCAAGCGGCAGGAGGACGCGATCCGCTGGATCGCCAACGTCACCGCCTTCATCGGCTTCCTGGTGTCGTTGCCGCTGTGGTTCCGATACGACTCGGCGAATCCGGATTTCCAGTTCGTGGAGCGCCTGCCGTGGATTCCCTCCATCGGCGCGGAGTATTTCCTCGGGGTGGACGGCTTCAGCGTGCTGCTGATCCTGCTGACGACGCTGATGGGCGTCATCGCGGTGCTGTCGTCCTGGACCGCGATCACGATGCGGGTCAAGGAGTACTACATCTTCCTGCTGATGCTGCAGACGGGGATGATCGGCGCGTTCGTGTCGCTCGACTTCCTGCTGTTCTTCCTGTTCTGGGAAGTGATGCTGGTGCCGATGTACTTCCTCATCGGCATCTGGGGCAGCGACAACCGGCTGTACTCGGCCATCAAGTTCTTCCTGTTCACCCTGGTCGGCAGCGTGATCATGCTGCTCGGCATCCTTGCCGTCTACTTCTACAACTACAGCGTGACCGGCGTGTACACGTTCGACGTCACGCAGTTCCACCAGTTGGACATCCCGTTCGACATGCAGTGGTGGATCTTCCTGGCGTTCTTCCTCGGCTTCGCGGTCAAGGTGCCGATGTTCCCGTTCCACACCTGGCTGCCCGATGCCCATACCGACGCGCCGACCGCGGGATCGGTCATCCTGGCCGCCGTCCTGCTGAAGATGGGGACCTACGGCTTCATCCGCTTCAGCCTGCCGATCCTGCCCGAGGCGACCGTCGCGTTCGTGCCGCTGGTGGCGGGGCTGTCGATCGTCGGCATCGTCTACGGCGCGCTGGTGGCGATGGCCCAGCGGGACTGGAAGCGCCTCGTGGCCTATTCCAGCGTCAGCCACATGGGGATGGTGATGCTGGGCATGTTCGCCCTGACGCCGGTGGGCATCACGGGCAGCATCGTGCAGCAGCTCAACCACGGCATCTCGACCGGCGCGCTCTTCCTCATCGTGGGCATCGTGTACGAGCGGAGGCATACCCGGCTGATCGCCGAGTACGGCGGGCTGTCGAAGGTGATGCCGGTCTACGCCGCCGTGTTCCTCATCATGACGATGTCGTCGATCGGGCTGCCGACGTTGAACGGGTTCATCGGCGAGATCCTGATCCTGCAGGGCGTCTTCGTCGTCCAGAAGACGTGGGCGTTCTTCGCCGCGTCCGGCATCGTGCTCGGCGCCGCCTACATGCTCTGGCTGTACCAGCGCACGATGTTCGGCACGGTGACGAACCCCAAGAACGAGAACCTGCCGGATCTGAGCATGCGCGAGTTCGTCACCTTCGTGCCGCTGCTGCTGCTGGCCGTCTGGATAGGGCTCTATCCGAAGCCGTTCCTCGATCGGCTGGAGACCTCCGTGGACAAGGTCATGATGCGCGTCAACAGCGACTACACGCCGCGCTTCGCGGCGGTGCTGGACGCCGAGGGCCCGGACGGCGCCGGCACGGGGGCGGTCGTGGTCGAGGCTCCCGTACGCGGCGGCGGGCGCTAGAGCCGCCGGGTTTCGCCAGGAGCATCAGGAACAAGCATGCCTGCCGGGTTCACCGTCGCCGACTTCTACTACCTGCTGCCCGAGCTCCTGCTGACGGGCGGCGCGTTGCTCGTCCTCGTGGTCGACGTCCTGCTGCCGCGGCGCGAGTGGGCGGCGCTGGGGATGACGCTCCTCACGCTGGCCGTGACCGGGGCCGCGGTCGTCGGCTTCACGGGCGTGGACACGACCATATCGGCCGGATTGCTGGCGATCGACGGCTTCGCGACGTTCTTCAAGTCGATAGTCATCGTGTCGGCGCTGCTCACGGTGCTGATGTCGCCCTCGTACCTGCGTGTCGAGACGGTCCGGCCGGGCGAGTACTACTTCCTGATCCTCTGCGCGACGCTCGGCATGCTGTTCATGGCCAGCGGCGTCGACCTGATCACGCTGTTCATCGGCCTCGAGACGATGGCCGTCTCGTTCTACATCCTGGCCGGGTACCTGAAGCCCAACCAGCGGTCGAACGAGGCTTCGGTCAAGTACTTCCTGCTCGGCGGGTTCTCGCTCGGAATCCTGCTCTACGGCATGTCGCTGCTCTACGGCGAGACCGGCACGACCAGCCTCGCCGGCATCGCCGAGGCCCTGGCGGGCGGCGAGCGGTCGCTGACGCTGTCGCTGGCGCTGATACTGCTCGTCGCCGGGATGGGATTCAAGATTGCGGCCGTGCCGTTCCACATGTGGGCGCCGGACGTCTACGAGGGGGCGCCCACGCCGGTCACCGCGTACCTGTCGGTGGGCTCGAAGGCCGCGTCCTTCGCCATGATCCTCCGGATCTTCATGGAGGGGCTGCCGGGCCTCGTCGCCGATTGGCAGGTGCTGTTCTGGGTGCTGGCCGCGGTCACCATGACCGTCGGCAACATTGCCGCCATTTCGCAGAGCAATACCAAGCGGATGCTCGCGTACTCGTCCATCGCCCACGCCGGCTACATCCTGATCGGCGTGGTGGCGGCGACCGAGCGCGGCGTCGCGGCGGCGCTGGTCTACCTCTGGGTCTACATCTTCATGCAACTCGGCGCGTTCGCGGTCGTCGCCATGCTGCGGCGGCAGGACGTCATCGGCGACGAGCTGAAGGACCTGAGCGGGCTGTATCTCCGCAGGCCGCTGGCCGCCGTCGCGATGCTGATCTTCATGTTGTCGCTCGGCGGCATCCCCCCGACGGCCGGCTTCATGGGCAAGCTGTGGCTGTTCGGCGCGGCCATCGAATCCGGCTTCGTCTGGCTCGCCGTGATCTTCGTCGTGAACAGCGTCATCTCGCTGTACTACTACTACCGCGTGATCGTCTTCATGTGGCTGAAGGACGAGACCGCCGGGTCGGAGATAGCGATGAACCCGGCCATGGCGACGGCGCTCGTCATCGCGGTCATCGGCTCCCTCCTCTTCGGGGTCTACCCGCAGGCCCTGTTCGACCACGCGCAGGTCGCGGCCGAACTGTTCGGCTCGGCCGTCTCCTCGACTGCGGCGCTGCAGTAGGGCGCGGCCCGCCGCTCCGCTCGGGCGGTACCCCGCGGCTCTGCGCGGTCCGCTCCGCCGCCCCGTTTCCGTACAGGACGCCGTTCCAGATCCACTGCCGTGGCCGCAATGGACCGCGCTTTCCCACCGGTCGGGGCATATTGCCTGCACGCCGGGCTCGGACGGGGGCGTCGTGCTGCGCGCAGGCGGGATGGATGCGGTGTCAGGAACGGGAGGGCTCCGCCGCCCGCAAGGGGCTCGGGCGGCGGAGGGTCCCTTCACTGAATGCGGGTGGAGTCGACCTGCTGAAGCGCGTCGTCGATGAGCGCCTGGTTGTCTTCCCGGGTGAGATTGCGCCGGATCAGCTTCGACGCGATCATGACCGACAGCTCCACCGCCTGCTGGCGGATCTCCGCGACGGCCCGGTCCCGCTCCAACTGAATCTGCTGCTGCGCGTTGCGGGTAATCGTCTCGGCTTCCTTCTGTGCCGCCTCGCGCAGCTCCTGCCGGATGCGGGCGCCGTCCGCCCGGGCCTCCGACAGGATCGTGTCCGCTTCGGTCCGCGCCTGGCCGATGAGTGCGCTGGCCTTCGCCTGCACCTCGGCCAGCTCCCGCTTGGCGGTATCGGCGTCGTCGAGCGACTTGCGGATCCCCGCCTGGCGCTCCTCGAGCGCCGCCAGAAGCGGTCCCCACGCGAACTTCTTCAGCAGGAACAGCAGGGTCAGGAAGACCGCGATGGTCCAGAAGAACAGCCCCGGATCGAGCTGGACGAGCGGATTGTCCATAATCCGTTTCCTACAGCATGAGGATCAGAATGAAGACTTCGGCCAGAATCGCGACGCCTTCGAGCAAGAACAGCGGGAGGTTGATGGCGCCGGTGATCTGCGCCGCGGCGTTCGGCTGCCGGGCTATTCCCTCGGCGGCGGCGGCGGCGAATCGGCCGATGCCCAGACCCGCGCCGATCACGATCATTCCGAGTCCCAATCCCGCACCGAGCAGGTGAAGCTCTTCCATTCAGGTAACCTCCGTTTCCCTAGTGATGCACGTTGATGGCCATGCCGATGAACACGGCCGACAGCAGCGTGAAGACGTACGCCTGGACGAAGACGATGATGATTTCGAGTGCGTTGATGCCGACGGCAAGCGGTATCGAGGCGCCGATGCCGACCCCGATGCCGGCCGCGGGGCCGAACTGTTCCGTGAAGATGAACACGAACGACAGAATCGCCAGGATCGCGATGTGCCCGCCGGTCATGTTGGCGGCCAGCCGCATGGTGAGCGCGAACGGCTTGACGAACATCCCCATGACCTCGATCGGGATCAGCAGGATGTAGAGCGGCCAGGCGAGCCCGTGGGGCACCAGGTTGATCCAGTGCTTGATGAAGCCGTGGGCCAGGGTGCCGGCAACGATGATCGATACGAACGTGATCGTGGCGAGGGCCGCGGTGACGTTGAAGTTCCCCGTAGCGGTCGTCCCGCCGTGAACGATGTTCTTGACGAGCGAGTGCTCGCCGGTATGCAGCACGTAGTGGTCGATCAGACCGAGCACCTCGAAGATCGGAATCAGCCCGATCATGTTCGCGCCCAGAATGAAGAAGAAGAACGTGAGCACGAGCGGCGCCCAGGTCCTGACGTACTTCGCGCCGACGTTGGGCTGCACGATCGAGTCCCGGATGAACTCGACGATGAACTCCAGCGCGTTCATGAAGCCGCCCGGCACCAGTCGCTCCTGCCGCAGGTAGCGCCGCACGGCCGTCGTTATCAACAGGAAGACCGCGGTTGCCACCAGGAGCAACATGAACACGTGCTTCGTCACCGAGAAGTCGATGCCGAAGAGCGGGGGGAGATGCAGGATCGGGTGCTCGAACGAGCTGTTGGCCACGTGCTCGATGATCACCTCGCCGGCATTGAAGCCTTCCGCGGCGTGCTCGCCGGCGTGTTCCGCCGCCTCGGCGTGCCCGGCAGTTGGTTCCGTCGCTTCGGTGTGGTCGGGTTGCTGCATGTTGCGTGTGCGTCCGTGGAGGTCCGATCCGTTCGCCGTCCGGTCAACCGGCAAGCAGGCGTTGCAGTTGCACCGCTTCGGCGAGGTGCAGAACCACGAACGAGATGGCGAAGGCGCCGATGAACCACGTCCTGTCGAGCGACAAGGCGCCGACGGTGACGGTCAGGTAGACGCCGAAGAATACGAGCTTGCCCAGGAACGCGCGGACCATCAGTCGCGACAAGCGCTCCGGGCTGCGACGGTACGCGCTTTCCATCAGTCTCCAGGAGCCGAGAGCCACAACCAACGGGGCCAGCAGCCCCAGCATGATCTCGACCGCCGCATCGGACACCACCAGCGCGGCCAGCGCGCTGCTCGCGGTCACAATCGCGGCGGCTATCCCGACGGCCCCCATCAGTCGCGTTTCCAGACCGTCTTCGCGAGCTCGTAGAACCCGACGACGAGCCCGGCCAGCAGGCCCGCGAGGAGTCCCCAGGGCTCCGTGCCCTGCCAGCGGTCGACCAGATGCCCGCTCCCGCCCAGCAGGACGATGGCGCCGATCAACGAATAGCTGGCCGTTGCCGCCGGTCCGGCCCTGCGGATATTGTCTTGCAGATGCCGCAGCGAGCCCGCAACGAACGACTCCCGGTCGCCGGGCATGTCCTTCCTGCCGCCAACGCGCTTCAAGCGTCGTCGGCCCCACCGAACGAAGCGCTCCGACCCTGTAATCGCTCTCCGCTACCGAACAAACAGCCAATGATACCAAGGGGCCCTCGATTGACGCAACGCGCCCGGCGGGCCGACCGCGCGCCAGGAAGCCGTCCGTGGTAGCAGGCCGCGGGGGAGTGCGTCTGCACCTGACGCCGCTCGACGGCCTGCTCCTTCTCCTCGTGCTGATCTGGGGCAGCAACTTCTCCATCGTCAAGGTTGCAATCGAGGAGATACCGGCCTTCGGCTTCAATGCGTTGCGGATGGCGACCGCGTGCATCGTGCTTCTGGCCGTCTCGCGCCTCAACGGCGACCCGGTCCCGGACCGCGGCGACTGGCCGCGCCTGATAGCGCTCGGGGTCTTCGGGCACTGCTGCTACCAGCTCGCGTTCGTCAGCGGCCTGGCGCGCACGACGGTCGCCAACAGCTCGTTGATCCTCGGCTGCATGCCCATCTCGGTACTGGTGCTCAACGCGCTCAGCGGGCGGCCGGAGGCGGTGGGGAAGCGGCAGTGGCTCGGCGTGGGTCTGGCCGTCGCAGGCGTGTACCTCGTAGCCGGAGAGGGCGCCGGCGCCACCTCGGAGACGCTCGCGGGGGACGCGCTGACCCTGGCCGCGCTATGGTGCTGGGCCTGGTACACGACCGGGTCGCGGGCGCTGCTGCAACGCTACTCGCCGCTCCGGTTGACCGCCTGGGCCACGCTCGTCGGCACCCTGTGCTACGTGCCGTTCGGCGTGCCCGACCTGTGGCGGCTCGACTGGGGCGGAGTCAGCGGCTGGGCGTGGGCGGCGCTCGTCGTTTCCGGGCTGCTGGCGCTCTCGGTGGCGCACATCATCTGGTACACCGGCGTGCAGCGGCTCGGCAGCGCCCGCACATCCGTCTATTCCAACCTCGTGCCGGTGGCGGCGATGGCGGTGGCGTTCGCCTGGCTGCACGAACCGATCGGCGCGGTGCGCCTCGCCGGCGCGTTACTCGTGCTGATGGGCCTGGTGCTGACGCGGGTGGAACGGTCGTCCGTGTCCGCGCCGGCCGTGGCCGTCACCACACGGTGAACTCGTAGCCGCCGGGGGCGACGAGCATCCGCGTGTCGTCCGGAAAGTACATGCTGGACGGTTGCACCACGCCGGCCGCCTGCAGCCGCACCGTGCGGATCTTCTCGCCGGACGGATCGTAGACGTAGAGGAACGGCGTCGACAGCGCCACCCAGAGATTGCCGGCGCGGTCGACCGCCGCCGTGCGGACGGTCGGCGGCACCACCGGCAGCTCCCGGCCGCGGTCGTCCGGCCGCGTGGGCCAGACCGTCGGCAGCGCGTTGACGATGGGATCCAGCTCCACGCCCTCGATGTGGCGCTCGAAGAGCAGGGCGCCGTTGCCGTCGTACTTCCGGAACGCCGGCCGGCCCCCCTGGAACACGAAATAGTGGTCGCCGTGCGGATCCTCGAGCGGGATCCCGCTGTTCAGGGCCAGGTGCAGGTCGCGGTCGGCCTCGTGGCCCGTCGCGCGGAAGACCCCGAAGGTCTCGTAGGGATGGCCGTTGAGGCTGAAGCGCGTGATCAGCCCGCCGATCTCGGGTTGGTTCATCAGGATCGACCGGCCGGTGAAATCGAGCGAGCCGATGCCGTTGAGCACGATCGTGCCGATCGTGAGGCGGGGCGCGGCGCGGCCCGGCAGGCGAAAGCTGCCCAGGCGCCCGCCGTCGAGATCGAAGATCTGCACGCGTTCCCGCCCGCCGGGCGCGTCGGCGACGACGAAGCGGGCTTGCGGGCCGAGATCGAAGGTGCTCGCGCCCACAATCCGGCCCGCCTCGGGGCCGACCTGCACGAGCCGGGTGGACTCCGTTCGGTCGCGGTCGATCCGGTAGACCGCCTGCCCGCGCCGGTCGAACATGAAGTACCGCCCGTCGGGCGCCTGCTGGAAGACGCTCGGTTCGCGGAACGCGCCGACGATGTGGGCCGGCAGACCGCCGGTCGACCGCAGGATCTCCACATGGTGCGCGGCTTCCGGCGAGACGTGCAGGAAAGGGATCGCCGTCAGCGACAGCGCCATCGCGGCCGCGAGCGCGGAAGCCCGTCGGGCGGCATGAGCACGCACCGGTGTGTGCACTCCTTCGGTCAGTAGCGCGCGGTCGTCCGAATGGCGTCGAGCACGTCGTCCGCCTGCGGCAGGATGGCCTCCTCGAGCACGGGGCTGTAGGCGACCGGGCAGTCGAGCGCACCCACGCGCTTGACCGGCGCATCGAGGTGCTCGAAAAGCTCGTCGGCGATCCGCGCCGCGAGCTCCGCGCCGAAACCGCACGTCAACTGGTCCTCGTGCGCGATCACGACCCGGCTGGTCGCCTGCACCGCGGCGGCGACGGTCTCCCAGTCGCAGGGGGCGATCGTCCGCAGGTCGACGATCCGCACGTCGATCCCCTCCTGGCCGGCCCGCTCGGCGGCCAGCAGCGATCGCTGCACCAGCGCGCCCCAGGTCACGACGGTGACGTCGCGGCCCTCGCGCCGGACGGCGGCGCGGGCGAACGGCAGGGTGTAGTCCGGTCCCGGATAGACCCCCTTGTTGTAGGTCTGCCGGTACAGGTGCTTGTGCTCCAGGAAAAGAACCGGATCGTCGGCCCGGATCGCGGTCCGGAGCAGGCCCGCCGCGTCTTCGGCGGTCGATGGAAACGCGATGCGCAGGCCGGGGCAGTGCGCGAAGATGCTCTCGCCGGACTGGCTGTGGTAGAGCGCGCCCCCCTTGAGATAGCCGCCGATGGGCACGCGAATCACGACCGGACAGGACCAGTCGTTGTTGGACCGGTAACGGAGCATGCAGAGCTCGTCCCGAATCTGCATCATCGCCGGCCAGATGTAGTCGAAGAACTGGATCTCGATCACCGGCTTCAGGCCGCGCACCGCCATCCCGATCGCCCGGCCGACGATGTTCGCCTCGGCGAGCGGCGAGTTGAAGACCCGCTCGCGGCCGTACTTGCGCTGCAGGCCGAGCGTGGCCTTGAACACGCCCCCCTTGCCGGTCACCTCCGCCAGCACCTCGGCGCGGCTGGCGTCCGCCACGTCCTCTCCGAAGACGACGATGCGCGGGTCGTGCGCCATCTCGTCGTCGAGCGTTCGATTGATGGCCGAGACCATGGTGTCCGGCTTGTCGGACGCGTCCGGCGCGGGCGCGGCCTCGAACGCCGCCGAAGCGGGGTCGACGGTGGGCGAGTACACGTACAGCGCCGCCGTGGAGCCGGCGGGCTTCGGGGCGGCGACGGCGCGATCCGATGCGTCCTGCACCTCCCGATCGACATCGGCGGCGACCGCGGCGAGCGCCTCCTCCGTGGCATGTCCGGCCTCCACCAGGAAGCCGGCGAAACGTCGGAGCGGGTCGCGCGCGGCCTCGGCCTCGCGTTCGGCGGCGCTCTTGTAGTGCCGCTCGTCGTCCGACATCGAATGCGAGTACGGACGCGTGACGCGGGCATGGACCAGTGCGGGCCCGGACCGCCCCCGGGCCCAGGCGACCGCTTCGCTCATCGCCCGCAGGCTCGCCACGCCGTCGGTTCCGTCCACGCGGATGACGTGCAGGCCGGGGAAAGTCTCGACGAGCTCCGAGATGTCGCCGCCGGGGGTCTGCACCTCGACCGGAACGGAGATGGCGTAGCCGTTGTCCTCGACCAGGTAGACCACCGGCAGGCGCCCGGTGCAGGCCGTATTGAGCGACTCCCAGAACTCGCCTCCGCTCGTCTGCCCGTCGCCGAGCGTGACCAGCGCCACCTCGCCGTCCAGGGAGGTCGAGTCGGACCCGATGCCGAGCAGCCGGGGCAGCAGCCTGCCTGCCTCCGCGGCGCCGACGGCGTGCAGGCACTGCGTCGTGCACGCGCTCGACGGCGACACGATGCGCAGGGCCGGCGAGCTCCAGTGGGTCGGCATCTGCCGGCCCCCGGAGTTGGGGTCGTCCTTCGCAGCCACCGCGTTCAGCAGCATGTCGTGGGCGGTCAGGCCGAGCGTCAGGCACAGCGCCCGGTCGCGATAGTACGGGAAGACCCAGTCGTGACCCGGCCGCAACGCCAGCCCGGCCGCCACCTGTATCGCTTCGTGGCCGGCCCCGCTGATCTGAAAATAGCTGAGGCTCTGGTTCTTCAGTTGCAGCTCGCGGTCGTCGAGGCGGCGCGACAGCAGCATCGTGCGGTAGAACCGGACGAGCTCCTCGCGCGACACGACGCCGGCGCGATCGCCGACGGCAATCGTCGCCTGGGCTGCCGGCTCCTTCGTGAGCGCCGGCCCCTTCATGGTGCAGGTTCCTTGCGGAGGGCGGTTGCGGCAGGCGGTCGGCTCGATCGAGTATCGTGCACGACTCCCGATTATATCACGCGGGTGCCGTCGGGCAGCACGCGCAGGGAACGCCGTAACCTGTTTCCTGTCAACAGTTACTGGCTGGATCCAGTCCGCGCCGGGAGGAGGCCGATGCCGTCGACCGCCGTCGTTCACCGCTGGGCCGCGCTCGGGCTCGACAAGGTCACCGAGCTGATCTCGCGCAAGATCGTGTCGGGCGAGCGCCAGATGCTCGTGCAGGTCTACCTGAAGCGGGGTGCGCACGTCCCGGTCCATCGGCACGAGAGCGAGCAGTTGCAGTACGTGCTCGAGGGGGCTCTGCGCTGCCTGGTCGACGGGGAGGAGATCGTCGTCCGCGAAGGCGAGGTGCTGGTGATACCGGCCGGCGCTCGACACCAGGCCGAGGCGCTCGCCGACACGTTCGCCCTCGGCGTGTTCAGTCCGGTGCGGGCGGAGTGGCGCTAGCCCGACAATCGTCGCCTGTGGCTCCGATTGCCGCCCAACCGGGCCTGACTAGAAGTCTACGCCGTTCCACGGCGCAGACTCCTAGTGCACGCGGTCGTCCCAGTTGCGGCCGTCGCCGCGCGGGTAGTCGTTCCAGTCGCGGTCGCCGCGGCCCTGATGGACGTCGAAGCGCTTCCTGAGTCGCGCCATCTTCCACTTGACGTAGCGGTACTTGATGTCGGCGATGACGCCCAGCCGTCCGAATCCCATCCGGCCGCCCGCGAGCCGGCCGACCGACATCCCGCGCACGCGGCGCAGGTACAGGAAGCCGACGACCAGTCCCCCCAGATGCGCGACGTGCGCGACGCCGCCGCCGCGGGGTACCGACAGGAACGCGATGGCGCCGATGATCATCACGAAGTACTTCGCCGGGACGGGGAACAGGAAGAACATCAGGATCGGCGTCCGCGGGTAGTACATGGCGAAGGCCATCAGCAACCCGTAGACCGCCCCGGAGGCGCCTATCGTCACCGCGGTGTAGGTCGGGTCGGCGAAGGCGAACGGCAGCAGCGATGCGCCGATGGTCGACAGACCCGCGCCGATGCCCGTCACGAAGTAGTAGCGCAGGAAGAACCGCGATCCCCAGATCCGCTCCAGTTGCACGCCGAACATCCAGAGCACCAGCATGTTCAGCAGCACGTGCCCCATGCCGCCGTGCAGGAACATGTAGGTGACCGGCTGCCAGATCCACAACCGGGTGAGGACCGCCTGCGGCGTGAGTCCGAAGATCCCGGTGAGCCAGTAGAACAGCGACGGGGACAGCGCGGTCAGCAGGAACAGGCCGACGTTGGCCCACAGCAGCATCTTGACCGCGGGCGTCATCAGGCCGGGGCCGAACGAGTAGTGGCTGCCGCCGTAGTAGTTCGGTCGCATCGCGCCCATCGTACCATCCCGGCGTCCCGGGGGCGCCCGCCGTGCCCGGCGCCCCGGGGCGCGGCACGGGGCGGGCTTCGGGGAGCCGGCCGGTCGGGTGGCGGGCGGAGCCGCACGGCGGGGCTCCGGTCAGGCGCGGAACCGGCCCGCCAGTTGCCGTCCGACCTCCTCCAGCTCGCGGATGCGGAGCATCCGGGCCGTCGCCGCCAGCACGAGGATGCCGGCCCCGATGGCGGTCGCCACCCGGCCGAGTCGGGCGACCGACCCCGTGCCGTCCCAGACGTGCAGCAACTGCTCGTGGGTCAGCCAGGCCGCCGCCCCCATGGCCGCCGACGCGGCGGCGATCTTCACGAAGACGAGCAGCACCCGCGGCAGGTCGAGGCCGTGCAGCCGGCGGCGCAGCACTGCGAGCAGGGCAATCGCGTTGGCCAGCGCCGCGATAGAGGTGCCGAGCGCCAGGCCCCGATACCCCATCAGCTCCACCAGGACGAGATTGAGCGCGATGTTCAGGCTCACCGCGGCCATGCTGATGCCGGTGGGCGTCGCGCTGCTGCCCTGCGCGTAGAAGCAGGGCACCGCGATGCGGACGGCCGAATAGCCCGCCAGCCCGGGGGCGTAGAACGAGAGCGCGGCGGCGGTGGCCGCGGTGTCGGCGGGCGTGAAGCTGCCGCGTTCGAAGATCAGCTCCACGATCGGTCCGCCGAGGGCCACGAGGCCGACGGTGGCCGGTACGTTGACGACGAGCATGAGGCGGAGCGCCCGCGACACCGCGTCGCGGATGCCGTCGACCTCCTCGCGCGCGGCGTGGCGCGAGACGACCGGCAGCGTCGCGGCGGCGATCGACACGCCGAACAGCCCAATCGGCAGGTACATGACCCGAAACGCATAGCCGAGCCACGAGACGGCGCCGGTGCCCTGCCCGGTGGCCAGCACCATGTTCACCAGCAGGTTGATCTGCACGGCGGCGCCGGCGAGCGTGCCCGGTCCCATGAGCCGGAGGATGTGCCGCAGGCCGGGATCGGCGGGATCGAGGAGCGGGCGGTACCGGAAGCCCTCGCGGTGCAGGGCGGGAACCTGCAGCGCCACCTGCCCGAGCCCGCCGAGCATCGCGCCGACGGCGATCGCGACGATCGGATCGAGCCCCAATCCGGGCATCAGAGGCACGAGCAGGGCGCCGCTCAGGATGATGCCGACGTTGTACATCGCGGGCGACAACGCGGGCACGAAGAACCGGTTCAGGGAGTTCAGCATGCCCATCAGGGCCGCCGCGACCGCGACCAGGGTCAGGAACGGCAGGAGGATGCGGGTGAGAAGCACCGTCAGCTCCAGCTTGCCCGGCACTTCCGCGTACGAGCCGGCCAGCAGCCGCACGAGCGGCTCGGCGAAGAGCATGCCGGCCAGGACGAGGGCGCCCGTCACCGCGACGAGCGCGTTCAGGAGCTGGTTGGCCAGCCGCCACGCCGCGGTCCTGCCGTCGTGCGTCAGCCGCCGCATGAAGGCCGGCACGAACGCGGCGCTCATCGCGCCTTCGGCGAACAGGTCCCGCAGCAGGTTGGGGATCCGCGTCGCCACGTTGAAGGCGTCCATGGCGTTGCCGGCGCCGAACAGGGCCGCGAGCACCTGGTCGCGCACGAGGCCGAGCAGCCGGCTGGTCAGCGTGGCCGCCCCCACCACGCCGGCCGACCGCGCGAGGCGGCCGGACGCCGAGCTTCCGGCCGGCGGGGACGGCGGCGCGGGGGTGGAGGCGGGTTCCGGGGAGCTCATGTGGCGAAGCGGACGTTGATGACGTCGCCGTCGCGGACCACGTAGTCCTTGCCTTCGAGCCGCACCTCGGCGTGCTTGCGGCAGGCGGCCAGCGAGCCGCGGGCGACCAGATCCGGGTAGGCGACCACCTCGGCGCGGATGAAGCCGCGGGCCAGGTCCGAGTGGATCTCTCCCGCCGCCTCCCGGGCGACCGTGCCCGCAGGAATGGACCAGGCGCGGCATTCGTCCTCGCCGGCGGTGAAGAACGACAGGTAGCCCAGCAGGTCGTAGGCGGCGCGAATCACGCGGTCGAGCCCGGACTCGCGCAGGCCGAGATCCGCCAGGAAGGCGGCCGCGTCCGCCGGCTCGAGCGCGGCGATCTCCAGCTCGATCTTCGCGCAGACGCTCAGCGCCCGGACCGCGGCGCCGCCGACGAACTCGTCGAGCCCGGCCGAGTGCACCGCCTCCTCGACGGAGACGGCCGTGTCCGCCTCGTCGACGTTGAGCACGAGCAGCAGAGGCTTCGCGGACAGAAACTGAAAGCCGCGGAGCCGTTTCGTGTCCGCCGGGTCGAGCTCCAGGGCGCGCAGGGGGGCGCCGCCCTCGAGCGCATCGGCACACCGGCGCAGGACCTCGATCTCCGCCGCGTCGCCCTTCCAGGCGCCCTTGCGCCGATCCTTCTCGATGCGCTCGATGCGGCGCTCGGCCACCCCGAGGTCGGCCAGGATCAGCTCGTCCTCCATGGCCCGGACGTCCCGTCCCGGATCGATGGTCTCCGCCGGGTGCGGCACCGTGTCGTCCCGGAAGCAGCGCACGACGTGGAGCAGCGCGTCGGCGGTGCGGTAGGGCGTGACGTCGACGAGCGCGCCGGCGCCGGCGTCGCGGCGGGACGCCATGTCGACGAACGTCACCGTGGCCGGCGTGTGCTTGCGCGGCGAGAACATCCCGGTCAGCCGGTCCAGTCGCCGATCCGGCACGCGCGCGAGCCCCACGGCCGCGTCGTCGCGGCCCCCCGAGCGGACCCCTCCGTCCGGCGCACGCGTCAGGAGCTGGAAGAGGGTCGTCTTGCCCGCCGAAGCGAGACCGATCAGGCCGGCGCGCAGCATGTTCGCGGGAGAGTGTCGCATATCCGCGGCGAAAACGGAGATTTCCCCGTTGACAAGGTCCAAGTGGTCCCCTACGATTCGCGTGTGGAGTTTTTTGGACTGTAGTGGAGCAAAAAGGTGCTCAGGGGGAGTATCGCCGCCAAGATCGACGACAAGGGGAGGCTCAAGGTGCCGAACGCCTTCCGGTCCGCGATCACGGAGCAGTACGGCGACGTCCTGTACGTGACGAGCGTCACCGGCGAGTCGGTGCTCATCTACCCCATGTCGGTCTGGGTGGACATCGAGGAGAAGCTCAAGGGTGTGCCCTCGACCCACGTGTCGCGCCGCAAGTTCGTCGACCGGGTCAACTACTACGGCCAGCAGACCGAGTTCGATCGGCAGGGGCGCGTCTCCGTTCATACGCGCCTGCGGGAATCGGCGGAGATGCACGGCGAGGTGGACGTCTTCGGCCAACTGAACCACCTCGAAGTGTGGAATCACGAGCGGATCGCCGGCAAGCTGCAGGCGGAGCCGCTCACCGACGAGGACTTCGGCGCGCTCGCGGACTTCGGGATCTGAACGGGGCAGCCGCATGACGCAACACGCGGGGGGGCACGAGCCGGTGATGACGGCGGAAGTGGCGGCCGCGCTGGACCCGTCCCGCGGGGGGCTGTTCGTCGACTGCACGGTCGGCGCCGGCGGCCATGCGCGCGTGCTCCTGCAAGCCGGCGCGGATCGCGTGCTGGGGCTCGACCGGGACGCCGAGGCGCTCCCGGCGGCGGCGGGCACGCTGCGTCCCTGGGCAGACCGGGTCGACCTCGCCCACGCCGACTTCCGGGCTCTCGACGACGTGCTCGCCGAGCGCGGCATCGGCGACATCGACGGCGGCGCGCTCGCCGATCTGGGGCTCTCGTCGCTGCAGCTCGACGGCGAGGGCCGCGGATTCAGCTTCCGCCGCGACGACCCGCTCGACATGCGGATGGATCGCTCGAGGGGCCCCACCGCCGCCGACCTTCTGCGCGACGCGCGCGAATCGGAGCTCGCCGACGTCATCCACGGCTACGGGGAGGACCGCTACGCACGGCGCATCGCGCGCGGCCTGATCGCCACCCGCCGGCGCGAGCCGCTGACCACCACCGGCCAACTGTCGGACGCGGTCCGGCGTGCCGTGCCGCGGCGCAATCGCCAGCGGATCCACCCGGCCACGCGCACGTTCCAGGCGCTGCGGATCTGGGTCAATCGGGAGCTCGACGGGCTCGACGCCTGGGTGCCCGCCATCTGCGGGCGCCTGCGGGCGGGTGCGAGGCTGGCCGTCATCACCTTCCATTCGCTGGAGGATCGCATCGTGAAGCGGGCGTTGCGCGGGCTGGAGCAGAAGGCCGGCGTCGCGATCGAGGTGCTGACCAGGCGCCCGGTGCGCCCCGCCGAAGACGAGATTGCCCGGAATCCGCGCGCCCGCAGCGCCAAGCTGCGCGCCGCGCTGAGGCTGGCATGACGCACGACGACTTCGCGGATCTCGTCTCCCCGCGGGTCCGCAACAACCCGATCGTGCGCGAGCTGGACAAGGTCCGGCAGCGCGAGCTGCGCGGTTCCCTGATTCTCGCCGTGCCGCTGGTCGCGGTGCTGCTGTTTTCCGTCTGGCAGCACTTCGAGTTGCTGCAGTACGGCTACCGCATCGAACGACTGCGCCAGGAGTACACCCGGCAACAGGAGCTGAACCGGCACCTGCGACTGGATATCGAGGCGTTGCGGTCCCCGGCGCGCATCGAGCGTGTCGCCGTCGGGCAACTCCGCATGGTCATGCCGCGGGATACCGGGGAGCTGGTGCTCGAACGGGTGGCGGAGACGCCGGTGGACCCGACGGTGGTGGCGATGCGGCAGGAGGTATCGAGTGAGCCGGCTCGCGCGACGAACTAGGGTCCCCTCGGGAGGACGCCCGGCGGCCCGGCGCCGGGAAGCCGGGGCCGGGCCGCCGCCTCCCTGGCGCGAGATCATGCGGCGCCGCGTCCTGGTCGCGTCCTGCGTATTCGCGGCCTGGGTCGTCTCCATCGAGGCGAAGCTGGTGCACCTGCAGATCCTGCAGCATGCCGAGCTCGTCGAGAGGGCCGACAGCCAGCAACGGCGGACGGTGGAGGTGCATTCGAAGCGCGGCGAGATCCTGGATCGGAACGGACGCGTGCTCGCCTACAGCGTCGACGCCGATACGATCTACGCCGTTCCCTCCGAGATCGATGATTCGGCGGCCGCCGCGCGGGCGCTGTGCGCTGCACTGAACGACTGCATGCCGGCGGACCGGGACGCGCTCGAGCGCCGTCTCGGGCGCCGCCGGAACTATGCGGCCCTGAAGAGCGACCCTTCGTCCGCGGAGGCGCGCCGCGTGGCGGCGCTCGAGCTGGACGGCGTGGGAATCGATCCCGACAGCGGCGCCGTCTATGCCGTGCCGGCGAGGATCGCCGACCAGGATCTGGCGGCGGCCGCGAGTGCGATCTGCGACGCGCTGGACGATTGCACCACCGCCCGCAGGGACGACCTGGAGCGTCGCCTCCGCCGCCGCCCGGCCTTCGTGTACGTGCGGCGCAAGGTGTCGCCGGAAGAGGCGCGACGGGTAGCCGCCCTGGGACTGAACGGCGTCGGCTTTCTCACCGAGGATCGCCGCTATTACCCCAACCGCGAGCTGGCCGCGCACGTCATCGGTTACGTCGGCATCGACAACCAGGGATTGAGCGGGGTCGAATCGACCTACGATTCCGAGATCGCGGGCAACGCCGGGCAGACCCTGATACACACGGATGCGCGCCGCCGGGCGTTCAGCCGCATCGACAGGCCGCCGACGGCCGGCGCGACCATCGAGCTGACCATCGACGAGCACCTGCAGTACATCGTCGAACGCGAGCTGCGGGCCGGGGTCCGGACCCACAATGCCGACGCCGGGGCGGTGGTCATGCTCGACCCCCGGACCGGCGAAATCCTGGCGCTTGCCAGCGAGCCTTCGTTCAACCCCAATGCGTTCGCCGCGGCGACGCCGGCGCAGCGGCGCAACCGGGCCGTGCAGGACGTCTATGAACCGGGGTCGACGTTCAAGATCGTCACCGCCGCGGCGGCGTTCGAGGAAGACGTCGTCGACCGCGACGAGGTGTTCGACGTCAGCGCCGGCTACATCCGGATCGGGCGCGACACCATCCCGGACTTCACCACCTACGGACCGCTGACCTTCACGGACGTCATCGTCAAGTCCAGCAACGTCGGGGCGATTCTGGTGGGGTTGCGGCTCGGGCCGGAGCGGCTCGGCCGCTACGTCGAGCGTTTCGGTTTCGGGCGCCGGCAGTCGCGGGACTTTCCGTCGGAGAGCGCCGGTCTCTGGAGCTCGGCCGGACTCAACGATCGTGCCATCGCGTCCATCTCGATGGGGTACCAGGTCGCGGTCACGCCGCTGCAGATGGCGACCGCGATATCCGCGGTCGCAAACGGCGGCGAGCTCCTGGCTCCGCGCCTCGTTCGCGCGGTGGCCCGCGACGGCGGGCGCGCGGCCTCCGAGCGGCGCGTCATCCAGCGCGCCATAACGCCCGCCACGGCGGCCGAGTTGACCGAGATCATGACCGCCGTCGCCGAGCGCGGGACGGCGCGCCGCGCCCGCGTGCCCGGCTACCCGGTGGCCGGGAAGACCGGCACGGCGGAGAAGCTCGTCGACGGGCGCTACTCGAATCGGGATCACAACGCCTCGTTCGTGGGCTTCGTGCCGGCCGATGCCCCGCGTCTCGTCATGCTGGTCATGGTCGACACGCCGCGCCACGCGATGATCAACGGCGTCTGGCAGAAACCGTATACCGGCGGCGCGGTCGCGGCGCCGATTTTCCAGCGCATCGCCGATGCCGCCCTCCGCTACCTCGAGGTGCCGCGGGCGAGCGATCCGGGGCGGCCCGCCCTGGTCGCGCGTGCGCCGGCGGGCGGAGAGGCGCGCGTGCGGCCGGCCGCTCTGCGGGCACGATCGGCCGCACCCCGCGGCGCCGCCGGCAGCGGTGTCGAGACGGTTGCGAGAGTCGACGGAGCCATGCCGGATCTGCGGGGCCTGAGCGCCCGGCAGGCCGTTCGGACGCTGGCCGCCATCGGGCTCGCCGGGGAGCTCGTGGGCGACGGAACGGTGGCCGGCCACGTCCCGGCCGCGGGCGAAACCGTGGAGCCGGGCGGGACGGTCACGATCCGGCTGCACCGCCGCGCGGCGCCGGCGGGCGAGGTCGAGGTCCCGGGGCCATGACGATGGTCGAAGAACGACGGACCGTGCGGAGCGCCCCTGCCGGGATGACGCTCGGGAGCCTGCTCGCCGGCGCCGGCATGGGCGGCGGCGCGCTGGACGCACGCGCGTTGTCGGCGACCGTGACCGGCGTCCATTTCGATTCCCGCGAGGTCGCCGAGGGCGGCGTGTTCGTCGCGGTGCCGGGCGAGCGCTTCGACGGGGCGGACTTCGCCGGCGAGGCCCGCGCGCGGGGCGCGGCGTGCGTGGTCGCGCAGGCGGAGCCGTCCGGCGCACCGGCGCGGCCCTGGATCAGGGTGCCGGATGCGCGCGCGGCGCTCGCGGCGCTGTCCGCGGCCTACCACGGCAATCCGAGCCGCGATCTGCTGGTCGTCGGCGTGACCGGCACGAACGGCAAGACGACGACGACATACCTGCTCGATTCCATCTTCGAGCACGCGGGGATGGGGGCCGGGCGCATCAGCTCGATCACGAATCGGGTCGGCGGCGACGAACCCGAGCGTCAGTCGCTGCACACGACGCCGGAGGCCCCGGCGGTGCAGGGCCTGCTCGCCGCAATGCGGCGCCGGGGCACGCGGGCCTGCGTCATGGAGGTCTCCTCGCACGCCGTGGCCCTGCGGCGCGTGGACCACGTCGACTTCGACGCCGCGGTCTTCACCAACCTGACGCGCGACCATCTCGACTTCCACGGGGACATGGCCCGCTACTTCGCCGCCAAGCGCCGGTTGTTCGAGATGCTGCCGAGCCGGGCGCCGGCCGTGATCAACATCGACGATTCGCACGGCGGCCGGCTGGCCGCGAGCGTGGGCCGGCCCGTGACCTACGCCCTGCATCGGCCGGCGGACTGCATGCCGGATCGCCTCGATCTGCGGGTTGACGGCACGTTCATCGAGGCGCGGACGCCGCGCGGTCCATTGCGGCTCGAGTCGCCGCTCATCGGCCGCGCGGCGGCGTGCAACGTCCTGGCGGCCGCCGCGGCGGCCGTGGCCCTCGACTTGCCGTTCGAGGGCATCGAGGCCGGCGTGCGCGCATTGACCACGGTGCCGGGACGGATGCAGACCGTCTCTTCCTCCCGCGACGACGTGACGGTCATCGTCGACTCGGCGCATACGGATGACGCGCTCCGGAGCCTGCTCGAGGCCGTCCGGCCGCTCGCGGTCGAACGGGTCGTCACGGTCTTCGGATGCGGCGGCGACCGGGACGCCACCAAGCGTCCCCTGATGGGGTTGGTCGCGACCCGGCTCAGCGACGGGGTGATTCTCACGTCCGACAACCCGAGGTCCGAGGATCCGGACGCGATCATCGAAGACATCGAGCGCGGGATCAGGAGCACGGACACCCCGCATCTGGCGGTTGCGGATCGCGGGCAGGCGATCGCCCGCGCGATAGAGGACGCGGCCGCGGGGGACACGGTGGTCATCGCCGGGAAGGGACACGAGCAGTACCAGGTGATCGGATCCCGGGCCGTGCCCTTCAGCGACGCCGCCGCGGCCCGGGCGGCGCTGGATGCGCGACGGTCGCGGTCCAACGCGGGATGACGGGGAAGTGGCGCATGGAGGAGCGGTGCGAGTGCGGGCGGGGGAGCTGGCCCGAGCGGCCGGGGGGCGGCTGGTTGCCGGTCCGCCCGACGCGGAGCTGGGCGACATCTCCATCGACAGCCGCCGCATCCGTACGGGGGACGTTTTTCTTGCAATTCGCGGCGAGCGGCTGGACGGTCACGATTTCATCGCCGAGGCACTTCACAAAGGAGCGGCGGGCGTGATCGTCAGCGATCGGGCGGCGGTGCCGGTCACCGGGGCGGCTGGGACGGCTCCGGTGACCGTCGTCGTCGAGGACACCCTGCGCGCCCTGCAGTCGATCGCCCGCGAGGTCCGGCGCCGGTCCGGTGCGCAGGTGGTGGCGATTACCGGCAGCGTCGGCAAGACGACGACCAAGGAGCTGACGGCGGCCTTCATCGGCACGCGGCACGACGTCGTGCACAACCGGGGCAACCTCAACAATCACATCGGTCTCCCGCTGTCGTTGCTGGCCCTCGGGCGGCGCCCGGACGTGGCGGTGGTCGAGATGGGCATGAATCACGCCGGCGAGATCCGCACGCTGGTCGGCATCGCCGAGCCGAACGTGCGCGTCTGGACCAACGTGGCGGAGGTTCACGCGGCGTCGTTCGCATCCATCGAGGGGATCGCCGACGCCAAGGCGGAGATCCTGGAAGGGGCCGGCGCC
Organism: Vicinamibacterales bacterium; assembly: GCA_965204175.1. GTDB lineage: Bacteria > Acidobacteriota > Vicinamibacteria > Vicinamibacterales > UBA8438 > WTFV01. The sequence continues at coordinate 4,583,577 of OZ241978.1, read as the reverse complement.
GGCGACCACCTGGTGGTGAACGCCGGGGATCCGCTGGCCATGGCGCGCATCGGGCGTTTCCCGGGTCAGGTGACCACGTTCGCGGTCGGCGCCCCGGCCGACGTACGAGCCACGGACGTCGACGATCGCGGCATCGACGGCATGCGGGCGTCGCTTCGGACCCCCGCCGGCAGCGCCAGGCTGGCGACGCCGCTGATCGGCGCGGGCGCGGTGGCCAACGTGCTGGCCGCAATCGCGGTTGCGCTGCGCTTTCAGATTCCGCTGGACGAGATGGTCCGCGTGGCGTCCGCGTTCACGCCGCCGCCGGGGCGCGGCGAGGTGCTCCGCCTGCCGGGCGGCGTGACCCTCGTCGACGACTCCTACAACTCGAGCCCGGCCGCCCTCGAGCGCGCCCTGCGGTCGTTGGGGCGGGATCGCGGGCACCGGCGGCGGATAGCGATTCTCGGCGAGATGCTCGAGCTGGGGGCCCGCGCACCGGCCCTGCATCGCGCCTGCGGGCGGCTGGCCGTCGAGGCGGGCTTCGACCTGCTCGTGGTGGTCGGCGGTCCGGCGGCGTCGGGCCTCGCGGAGGGCGCCCGGGCGGCCGGCCTCGGTGCGGGCCGGGTGCTGGCGTGCGCGGCCAGCGAGGCGGCGGCGACGCTCGCCGCCGACCTGGTGCGGGCGGGCGATCTGGTGCTGGTGAAGGGCTCGCGCGGCGTGCGCGTCGATCGGGTGGTCGACCGGCTGAAGGCGGAGTGGGGCTGATGCTCTTTCACCTGCTGTATCCGCTGCACACGGAGTTCAGCCTGCTGAACGTGGTCCAGTACATCACGTTCCGCACGGCTGCCGCGAGCCTGACCGCGTTCGTGGTGTCGCTCGTCTGCGGCCCGTTCACCATCCGCAAGCTGCGCGAGCTGCAGATCGGCCAGATCATCCGGGACGACGGGCCGCCCACCCATCACGGCAAGGCGGGCACGCCGACCATGGGCGGCCTGCTGCTGCTCGGCGCGGCGTTCCTGCCGACCCTGCTCTGGGCCGATCTGACCAACGTCTACGTGCAGATTGCGCTCCTTTCGACGGCTGCGTTCGGCGCTATCGGCTTCCTCGACGACTGGCTGAAGATATCGCGCCGCTCCCATCGGGGGCTGTCGGCGCGCGGGAAGCTCGTCGCCCAGGGAGCGGTCGCGACCGCGGTCGGCGCGGCGCTGCTGCAGTTGACGCACAGCGGCCTCTACAGCAGCGAGATCATCTTTCCGTTCTTCAAGCAGTTCACGCCCGACATCGGATGGCTGTACGTCCCGTTCGCGGTCCTCGTCCTCGTGTCCGCGTCGAACGCCGTCAACCTGACGGACGGGCTCGACGGCCTGGCCATCAGCGTCTTCACGGTGGCCGCCGGCGCATTCACGGCGCTGACCTACGTGAGCGGCCACGCGGCCATCGCGGAGTTCCTGCTGCTGGTGCGCTTTCCGCCCGCGGGCGAGCTCACCATCTTCTGCGGGGCGCTGGTCGGCGCCGGTCTGGGGTTCCTCTGGTACAACTCCTACCCCGCCGACGTGTTCATGGGCGACGTCGGCGCGCTGGCCCTCGGCGGCGCGCTCGGGACCGTCGCCCTGCTCATCAAGCAGGAGCTGTTGCTGCCGATCGTCGGCGCGGTGTTCGTGATCGAGGCGCTGTCGGTGATCCTCCAGGTCGGTTCGTTCAAGCTCACGGGCCGGCGCGTGTTCCGGATGGCGCCCCTGCACCACCACTTCGAGCAGATCGGGTGGAGCGAGCCGAAGATCATCACCCGGTTCCTGATCGCGGCGGTGGTCTTTGCGTTGTTCAGCCTGACGACCCTGAAACTGCGATGAGCCGATTCTCCGTGGCGGATTCTCGTGTCGTGGTGGTCGGGGCCGGCCGCAGCGGCATTGCGGCCGCGCGCCTGCTGGCCGGCCGCGGCGCCCGCGTCACCCTGAGCGAGGCCGGCGCGGAAATTGCAGGCACCAGCGAGGGAACGCTGGTCGACGCGGGCGTCCGCATCGAGGTGGGGGGCCACCGGGCCGACACGCTGCGCACCGCGGACCTCCTGGTGCTGAGTCCGGGGGTGTCCCCGCGGCTGCCGGAGATCGCCGCCGCGCGCCGCCGCGGGGTCCCGGTCATCAGCGAAGTGGAGCTGGCGTCGCGCTGGTTGCGGGGCCGTCTGGTGGCCGTGACGGGAACGAAGGGAAAGTCGACGACCGTGGTCGTGACGGCGCGGATGCTCGAGGCCGGCGGATGCCGTGCCGTCGTCGGCGGGAACATCGGCGTCGCGCTCAGCAGCCAGGTCGAGGACTCGACTCCCGACGCGGTGCACGTCGTCGAGGTCAGCAGCTTCCAGTTGGAGCTCACCGAGACCTTCCGGCCCTGGATTGCCGTCTGCCTGAACCTGTCGCCGGATCATCTCGACCGGCACGCGAGCTTCGAGGAATACGCCGGCGCGAAGGCGCGCGTGTTCGCGAACCAGACGCCGGACGACGCGATGGTGATCAACGCCGACGATCCGCACGTGCTGGCCATCGCACGCGCGGGCCGGGCGCGGGCGCTGCGCTTCGCCGTCGATACGCGGGTCGCCGAAGGCGTGCAGGTGACCGCGGACGGCATAGCCCACCGGTCGGCCGGGGGGGAGCGGTGCCTGGTGCCCATGTCCGCGGTCCGCGTGCCGGGCCGGCACCTGCTGGGCGACATGGCCGCGGCGGCGGCGGTCGGCATGCTCGCCGGCGTGGATGCCGCTGCGATGACGCGGGCCGTGCAGTCCTTCACCGGCCTGGAGCACACGCTGGAGCTCGTGACCGAGATCGACGGCGTCCGGTTCGTGAACGACTCGAAGGCGACCAACGTCGTCGCGGCACGGGCCGCCGTCGAGTGCTTCGGACCGGGCCTGGTGGTGATTCTGGGAGGCCGCTTCAAGGGGGGGCGGTTCGAGGATCTGCGGTCCCCGCTGGCGTCGCGGCGCGCGTCGGTCGTCGCCATCGGCGAGGCGCGGGCACACGTACGGCGGGCCCTGGAGTCGGAGGTCGCGGTGCACGAGGCCGGAACGATGGACGAGGCGGTGCGGCGCGCGGCCGAGCTCGCACGCCCCGGCGGCGCCGTGCTCCTGGCGCCGGCGTGCGCCAGCCTCGACATGTTTCGCGACTACGCCGCCCGGGGTGTGGCGTTCAGGAACGCGGTGGCGGCTGTCGGGGCCTCCCGCCGGTCGTCGCAGTACAGGATCGGGCGTGAGCAGTGAGCAGTCATCAGTCGGTTTGCGCGGTGAAGAGCTGGCCGCTGGGAGCGCAGGCTACCCCTTGCCTGCGAGGCCGGTGTCTTCGCCCGGGTTCTGACTGATGACTGCTGACCGCTCACGCGATCGTGCAACCTTCTTTTCGGGTCGAACGACCGGGGGCTTTAGCCCTTTCGATTCGCGGTCGGCCGGTTGGGAGTATGGCGCGGAAACTCAAGCCCGACAAGTTGCTTTTTCTCGCGACGCTCGCCCTGCTGAGCGCCAGCGTGATCATGGTCTACAGCGCGTCGGCCCTGCTCGCCATGGATCGCTACGAGCGCCCGTTCCACTTTCTGCTGCGCCAGGTGGCGTGGGCCGTCATGGGCTTCGGGCTGCTGTGGGGCGTCATGCGCATCGACTACCGGCAGTTCAGGAAGCCGGGCGTCCTGTGGAGCGCGATTGGTGTCACCGCGCTGGCCCTGGTGGCCGTGCTGTTCAGCGAGCCGATCAACGGAACCCGTCGCTGGTTCGGCATCGCCGGGTTCGGCGTGCAGCCCTCCGAGCTGGCGAAGATCGCGCTGATCATGTTCGCCGCGGCGCAGCTCGAAAGACGGATGGAACGGATCAACGACGCTCTCTACGCGCTGCTGCCCCTCGGCGCGTTGACGGCGGGCATCGCGGTCCTGATTCTCCTGCAACCGGATTTCAGCACCGCGTTCGCCGCCGTCGTGATCGTGTCCGCGATGGTCTTCGCGGCAGGCCTCGGCTATCGCTACCTGATCGGCGCGACGCTGCTGCTTGCGCCCGCCCTGTACCTCGTCCTGGCGAGCGCGCCGTATCGCCGGAGGCGGCTGCTGGCCTTTCTCGATCCCTGGGCCGACCCGCTGGGCGACGGATTCCAGATCATCCAGTCGCAGATCGCGGTCGGGACGGGCGGCATGGCGGGCAAGGGTCTCATGCGCGGCGTGCAGAAGCTGCACTTTCTTCCCGAGCCGCACACCGACTTCATCTACGCCGTCATCGCGGAGGAGACGGGGCTGATCGGAGCGACCGTGATCCTGCTGTGCTTCGCGATCATCACGTGGCGGGGCCTGCACGTCGCCAGCCATGCGCCCGACCGCTTCGGCGCGTTTCTGGCGATCGGCCTGACGACGATGGTCGCCATCCAGGCGTTTCTCAACATGAGCGTCGTGCTCGGGTTGCTGCCGACGACCGGCATCCCGCTGCCTTTCGTCAGTGCCGGCGGGTCGTCGTTGCTGATCGGGCTGATCGGGATGGGAATGCTGCTGAACGTGTCGCAGCACGCCGCGCTCAGGCACTGAGGCGGCAGGCGCCGATGAGGGGATCCGTGACGGATGCGGACTCGGATGCGGCGACCGGGGCGCCGCGGGTGCTGTTCGCGGGCGGCGGCACCGGCGGTCACCTGTTTCCGGGCATCGCGGTGGCCCGGGCGCTCGTCCGTCGCCACCCCCGCGCGCGGGTGGCGTTCGTGGGGACGGGCCGCGGCATCGAGGCTCGCGTTCTGGCGCGCGAGGGGTTCCGCTTCGAACCGATCCGCAGCGCAGGACTCATGGGCAAGTCGCCGCGCGCCGTCGCCGGGACCGTGGCCCTGGCGCCGCTGACGTTGTTCGACGCGGCGCGCGTGCTGCGCCGCGTCCGTCCCGACCTGGTCATCGGACTGGGAGGGTACAGCGCCGGACCGGTCGTGCTGCTCGCGGCGTTGGCGGGACGATCGACCATGTTGATGGAGCAGAACGCGGTACCCGGAATGACCAACCGCATGCTCGCGCCGATCGTGCAGGCGGCGGCGGTCTCGTTCGAGACGACGGTCGCCGGCTTCGGGGCCAAGGCGTTCGTCAGCGGCAACCCGGTGAGAGAGGACTTCTTCGACCTGGCGCGCGTGGATCGGACCGGGCGGGCGGGTCCGCCGACGGTGCTCGTGCTCGGGGGATCGCAGGGCGCTCATGTCCTCAACGGCGCGCTGGCCGGAGCGGCCGCCGCGCTGGCCGCGGCGCCCGGCGGCGTCCGCATCACGCACCAGACGGGCGAGGCCGACCGCGACCGGGTGCGCGACGCGTACCGCGAGGCGGGTCTGGACGCCCGGGTGGGGGCCTTCTTCGATGCGGTGCACGAGGAAATGCGGGCGGCGGACATGGTGGTCTGCCGCGCCGGGGCGACGACGCTGGCCGAGGTCGCGGCAGCGGGCCTGCCAGCCGTGATCGTGCCGTTGCCGGCGGCCGCCAACGATCACCAGCGCCGCAACGCGGCGGCATTCGCGGCGGCCGGCGCCGCGGAGGTGATCGAGGAGGCCGATCTCCGGCGGCGGCTCGTCTCCCGGCTGATCGCGCTCGCCGGCGATCGCGGGCGCCGCACGGCGATGTCGGCGGCGGCGGCCCGCCTGGCGAGGCCGGATGCCGCCGACAAGGTGCTGCGGCGGGCGGAGCAACTCATGGAGCGGGCCGGGATCGCCGCGGCCGGCCGGGGCGCCGGGTAGCCGGGAAACAGTGTGCTCGAGCGAGTCAGACGGATCCACATGGTGGGCATCGGTGGCATCGGCATGAGCGGCATCGCGGAGCTCCTGCGGGGGGCCGGCTGCGAGGTCGGCGGATCCGACCTCGCCGCGTCGCCGGCGACGGCGCGCCTCCGCGCGGCGGGAATTCCGGTTGTCGAGGGTCACGCCGCGGCGAACGTGGGCGCGCCCGACATCGTCGTGGTTTCGTCCGCGGTGCCCCCGGACAACCCGGAAGTCGCCGAGGCCGAGCGCCGGGGCATTCCCATCGTCGGACGCGGTGCGATGCTGGCGGAGCTGGCGAAGCGCAAGCGGACGGTCGCCGTGGCGGGGTCCCACGGGAAGACCACCACCACTTCGATGGTGGCTCTGGTGCTCGAGGCGGCGGGCCTCGATCCGACCGCGGTCATCGGCGGTGTGGTCGACGTCCTGGGCGGCAACGCGCGCCGCGGAAGCGGCCCGTTCATGGTCGTCGAAGCCGATGAGAGCGACCGGTCGTTCCTGCACCTGACGCCGGAAATCGCCGTCGTGACCAACGTGGACGACGAACACCTGGAGGCGTACGACGGACTCGCGGGGCTGGTCGGCGCGGTCGCCGAGTTCGCGGCGGCCGTGCCGGAGCACGGCTGCGTGGTGGCCTGCGCGGACGATCCACGAGTCGTTCGGATCGCGGCGCGGTGCCCGCGTCCGGTGGTGACGTACGCCATCGATGCGCCGTACGCGGCCGTCCGTGCGGACCGCGTGGAGCTCGGGGCGTCCGGCTCGGCGGCGCGGGTGACGCTGGACGTGCCCGGCCGGCGCGCCGACCTGGATCTGCGGCTCGCCGTCCCGGGTCGCCACAATCTGCTCAACGCACTGGCGGCCATGGGGGTGGCGTCCCGGCTGGACGTCGATCCGCGGACCGCGGCGGAGGCGCTCGGTCGCTTCACGGGCGTGGAGCGTCGCTACTCGCGCCGGCGCACCGCCGGGGGAATCGAGATCGTCGACGATTACGCCCACCACCCGACGGAGATCGAGGCCGTGCTGGAGACGGCCCGACTCGGATCGCCCGCACGCCTGCTGGTCGCATTTCAACCGCACCGGTATTCCCGCACCGCTCGCCTCCTGGACCGCTTCGGTCGGGTGTTGGCGCGCGCGGACGCGCTGGTGGTCACCGGGGTGTACGCCGCGGGCGAGCCCCCCGTGGAGGGCGTCGACGCGGCCGCGGTCGCGCGGGCGGCGCGGCGTCACGCGGCGGTGCCGGTCGAGGTCGCCGACGGGCTGGAGGAGGCCGCGTCGCGTGTCGTGGAGCTGGCGCGGGCGCGGGACACCATCGTCCTCCTCGGCGCCGGGTCCATCGGACGGCTGGCGCCGCGCATCGTCGAGCTGCTCGAAAGGCGGGGTCTGTGATGGCGGTGTACGTGCGCCCCGAGCCGAGCTTCCGCCGGGCCTACGTGCAGCCGGTGCCGCGCCGCTGGTTCGTGCGCCGCCTGGGACTGCTCGCGCACCTGGTCCTCCTGCTGGCCGTGGCTGCCGGCGCCGCGTGGTCGCTGGATGCGCTGCGCCGCGCCGACGTCCTGCGCATCGACACCATCACCGTAGAGGGAAATCGGCGGCTCTCACCCGGGGAGATCGCGGGACTGGTGGAGCAGTTGCGCGGCGAGAACCTGCTGGTTGCGGATCTCGCGGCGGGGCGGGAGAGTCTGCTGGCGTCCGGCTGGGTCGGCGACGCGGTGTTGCGGCGGGTCCTGCCCTCCGCGGTGCACATAAGGGTGGACGAGCGCCGCCCGGTCGGACTGGGTCGCATCGGCTCCCGCCTGTACCTCGTCGACGGGACCGGCCAGGTCATCGACGAGTACGGCCCCCGGTTCGCCGATCTCGACCTGCCGGTCATCGACGGCCTGTCGGGCAGCTCCCGCGGCACCGACGCCGACACGCGGCGGGCGGCCCTGGCGGCGCGCCTGCTGGCCGACGTCGGTGCGCACGGCGACCTCGCGAACCGGGTGTCGCAGGTGGACGTCGCCAATCCCCACGATGCGGTCGTGCTGCTGAACGGGGACCCCGTGCGCGTCCACCTGGGCGACCGGGACTTCGTCGCGCGCCTGCGGACGTATCTGGACATCGCCTCGGTGCTCCGCGAGGCCGTGCCCGATATGGACTATGTCGATGTGCGTTTCGACCGAAAAGTGTACGTCGGCCCACCGGGTTCGAGCGTCCGGCGGGCATCGCCGGCGCCGGGGATGATGGCCCGGACCGGGCTCGCGGCCGGGAGCGGTCAACGGAGGCAGCGTGGCACGTAGGGAGCAGTACGTGGTCGGGCTGGATGTCGGCACGTCCAAGGTCGCCGCCATCGTCGGAGAGGCGATGCCGGACGGGAACGTCGACATCATCGGGATAGGGATCGCCGACGCCCACGGCATTCGCCGCGGCGTCGTCGTCAACCTCGAAACGGCGGTCGAGTCGATCAAGAAGGCGATCGAGGAGGCCGAGCTCACTGCCGGCGTCGAGATCGACACGGTGCACCTCGCGCTGTCCGGCAGTCACGTCAAGGCGTTCAACAGCCGGGGAGTGGTGGCGGTCGCCGGACAGAACCGCGAGATCACGCGCCAGGACGTCCGGCGCGCCATAGATGCCGCCAAGGCCGTGTCGCTGCCGAGCGGGCGCGAGGTCCTGCACACCCTGCCGCAGGACTTCGTGGTGGACGAACAGGACGGCATCGGGGCGCCGACAGGGATGACGGGGGCGCGGCTGGAGGTGAACGTCCACATCGTGACCGGCAGCGCGTCGACCACCCAGAATCTCGTCACGTGCGTCAACCGCGCCGGGGTCACCGTCGCCGCGACGGTGCTCGGGCAGCTCGCCGCGGCGGAGTCCGTGCTGACCGCGGACGAGAAGGAGCTCGGGGTGGCGCTGGTGGACGTCGGCGGCGGGACCACCGACTTCGCGGTGTTCGAACGCGGCAGCTTGTGGCACACCGGGGCCATTGCGCTCGGCGGCGACCACTTCACGAACGACATCGCGGTCGGGTTGCGCACCCCCATTCCGCAGGCCGAGAAGACGAAACGCCGCAGCGGGTGCGCACTGACCGCGCTGGTGGACGAGGACCAGACGGTGGAGATCGCCAGCGTCGGCGGTCGCCAGCCGCGCATCATGTCGCGCCGCATTCTGGCCGACGTCCTGCAGCCGCGCGCCGAGGAGGTCTTTCACCAGCTCTGGGACGAGATCCAGCACCGCGGCTACGAAGGTTCGCTGCATTCCGGCATCGTGCTGACCGGCGGCGGCTCCATGCTGGACGGCATGCCGGAGATCGCCGACCAGATATTCGATCTGCCGATTCGCCGCGGCTGTCCGGTCGGCGCGGGCGGATTGACGGATCACGTCAACGATCCCGCGTTCGCGACGGCGGTGGGGCTGATCATGTACGCCAACCGGCGCCAGATGTCCGAGCACGATCATCTGGCCGGCGGCGCCCTGGGCAGGTTGGCGGGTCGTTTGCGGCTCCTGTTCAAGGGGTTCTTTTAGCGGCGAAGGAGGATGGCATGGACGAAAGCGGCAGCATCCTGTCTGCATCGGAATTGGCGTCAGACGGGGATCTCCGACTCACGCTGGAAGATACGATTCGGACCGGCGCCCGGATCAAGGTCGTCGGCGTCGGCGGCGGCGGAAGCAACGCGGTCGGGCGGATGGTGACCGGCGGGGTCCGAGGCGTCGACCTCGTCTCCGTCAACACGGACGCCCAGGCGCTGGCGCAGAACGAGGCGCCCATCCGGCTGCAGATCGGCGTCAAGGTGACGAGCGGTCTCGGTGCGGGCGCGGACCCCAGCGTCGGACGTCAGGCGGCCCTCGAGGATACCGAGCAGCTCATCAGTGCGCTCAGCGGCGCGGACATGGTGTTCGTGACGGCCGGCCTCGGGGGAGGGACCGGAACCGGGGCCGCCCCGGTCGTCGCCTCGCTGGCGAGCGAGCTCGGCGCGCTCACGATCGCCGTCGTCACGAAACCCTTCCAGTTCGAGGGGAAACGCAGGGCCGCGCAGGCCGAGCGGGGCCTGGAAGAGCTTCGCGCTGCGGTCGACACGCTGATCGCCATCCCCAACGAGCGACTGCTCGGACACATCGACCAGAACACGAGCCTGACGGACGCCTTCGTCCTCGCCGACGACGTTCTGCATCAGGCCATCCGCGGCATCTCCGACCTGATTCTCGTGCCCGGCATGATCAATCTCGATTTCGCCGACGTGAAGACCATCATGTCGGGCATGGGGATGGCCATCATGGGTACGGGCTACGGCGAAGGCAAGGACCGCAGCGTGAACGCGGCGAACGAGGCCATCGCGAGCCCGCTCATAGAAGAAGCCCAGGTCGAGGGCGCGCGCGGCGTCATCATCAACATCACGGGCGGTTCCGACCTGTCGATGGTCGAGGTCAGCCAGGCGACCACCATCATCCACGAAGCGGCCCACGAGGACGCCAACATCATCTTCGGCGCCGTCGTGGACCCGACCATGGACGGCAAGGTCAAGATCACCGTCATCGCGACCGACTTCGAGGGGCTCGGGGGGCGCAGGGCGGCTGCCGCCGGCGCGGACACGCCGGTCGATCTGCAGCAGTTCGCGAATCAGCGGCAGGAGGAGAACGCGGCGCCGATGGCGGTAGCCGCGGCCGGGGGCGGCGGCATCGCGATGTCGCGGCGCACCACGATAGAATTCGCCCTTCCGGACGGCCCCGTCGTCGACTCCGAAGGCGCCGATGACGGGGCCGCACCGGACGCGGAGGCCGAAGACGAGCCTGCGCCGCTCCCGGCGTTCCTGCGGTCGCCGGCCGAGTAGCGCCGCCGGAACGGCATCCGCGACCGCGACCTGCCTGCGACGGCGGCGGGCGCCGGAGTCAACGCGCGACCAGGACCACCTGGGCGATGGCCAGTTGGCGCGAATGCGTCATCGTGAGCAGCGAGCCGGTGGCGCCCAGGGCCTCGAATCGGCGGCGTGCGCCGCCATGCAACCGCAGTTGCGGTGGTCCGCCGTCCCGGACGACCTCCACGTCGCGCCAGAGCACGCCGTGCGCCCGACCGGTGCCGAGCGCCTTCATGGCCGCTTCCTTCGCGGAGAAGCGGGCCGCGAGGTGTTGCGCCGGCGCCCTGCGGCGCAGGCAGTATCCGGCCTCGCCGCCGGTGAAGATGCGACCGATGAAGCGGTCGCCATAACGCGCGACGAGATCCTCCACGCGGGCGATTTCCTCGATGTCGATGCCGATGCCGACGACCCTGTCGCCGCGGGTTGGCAGCGCGTCGAGGGGCGTCACGGGGGTGGAGCGGGCGCGTCGGCTTCGGCCTCCGTCGGGTAGTAGAGAATGCGCCGGCAGCTCTCGCACTGAATCAACCTTTCGTTCGACCGCACGTCGTTGTAGAGCTGCGGCCGGAGTCGGACCTGGCATGCGCCGCAGCGTCCGTCGCGCACCGCGCCCACGGCAATTCCCTTGCGGCCGCGAATCAGGGTGGCGAACGTCTCCACGACGTGCGGAGTCAGGCCGGCGACCAGGGCGGCGCGATCCTCGTCGTAGCGTTCCACCTGCGCCTGAAACCGGTTGCGTTCCTGTTCCAGCCGGCTCTGCTCCTCCCGGACCGCGGCCTGCTCCTCCGCCAGGGCATCCCGCCCCTTGCGGACGTCCTCGGCAAGCTCGTCGGCTTCGAGCATGCCCTCGAGTATCAGATCCTCGAGGCGCGCGACCTCCGCGTTCGCGCCGGCGATCTCCGACTGGACGGCGTGGTACTCCTTGTTGGTCTTGACCGCCATCAACTGTTCCTTGAACCGCGTCAGCCGGCTCTGCACGGAAGCGACTTCCTTCTCGAGCGCCCGGCGGGCCGCCTTCTGCTCCGCGACCTTCCGGTCGAGGGACTCGAGCCGGCCGGTGTGCTCGGCCAGCCGCGCCTCGAGCGCCTCGCGGCGGGCGGGGAAGGCCTCGATGGCCTGTCTGGCCTGATGGACGGCGGTCTCGAGCTCCTGCAGGCGGACGAGTCTGTCGAGGTCGGGAAGCATGGATCAGGCAAGAAAAAAGCCCCGCGCGGGCGGGGCCTGGTCTCTTCCGGCACGCGGCGGTTCCGCCGTGCGTGCAAGAGGGGTGGTGGGCCCACCAGGATTCGAACCTGGGACAGGCCGGTTATGAGCCGGCGGCTCTGACCGCTGAGCTATGGGCCCGGGGAGGGGCACTCACGTGCCTCCTTCCAGAAAAGCGCGCAGCTTTCGGCTGCGGGACGGGTGGCGCAGCTTGCGCAGCGCCTTGGCCTCGATCTGGCGGATCCGCTCGCGGGTGACGGCGAAGTTCTGTCCCACTTCCTCCAGCGTATGCTCGCTGCCGTCGCCGACGCCGAACCGCATCTTGATCACCTTCTCCTCGCGCGGCGTCAAGGACTTCAGGACCGACTCGGTCTGCTCCTTCAGGTTCAGGCTGATCACCGCGTCCGACGGCGACACGACCTGCCGGTCCTCGATGAAGTCGCCGAGGTGGCTGTCTTCCTCTTCCCCGATCGGCGTCTCGAGCGAGATGGGCTCCTGCGCGATCTTGAGGACCTTGCGGACCTTGGTCACCGGAATGTCCATCCGCTCGGCGATCTCCTCCGACGACGGCTCGCGCCCGAACTCCTGCACGAGCGCCCGCGACGTGCGCAGCAGCTTGTTGATCGTCTCGATCATGTGGACCGGGATGCGAATCGTGCGGGCCTGATCCGCGATGGCCCGCGTGATCGCCTGGCGGATCCACCAGGTGGCGTAGGTCGAGAACTTGTAGCCGCGCTGGTACTCGAACTTGTCCACCGCCTTCATCAGGCCGATGTTGCCCTCCTGGATCAGGTCGAGAAACTGGAGGCCGCGGTTCGTGTACTTCTTGGCGATGGAGACCACGAGGCGGAGATTGGCCTCCACCAGCTCCTTCTTGGCGCGCTCGGCCTGCGATTCGCCCCGTTCCATGGCCTCGAGCATGTGCGCCAGCGAACCGGGCGACTGCTCGAGCTCCGCCAACGACCTGCGCAGCGTGGCCCGCAGCTCGCGGCGCTGCCGCAACAGGGCCGCGCGCTTCTCCTTGTCGATCCCCTGCCGGTTCGCGCCGCGGAGCTGCCGGTCGAGCTTCGCGAGGTTGCGCTCGCCTTGCTGCACCAGCGCCGCCGACTTGCGGAGGCCTTCGATCCAGCGCTGCTTGACCGGCTCGGTGAACTCCATGCCGCGGATCAGGCGTGCGAGCCGCACGCGCGCGCGCGATGCCCGGCGCCGGCAGGCGAGGTGGCGCTGCTCGTCGCGTTTCGGGACGCGGTCGAGCTCGGCCTGCCGGCGGCCGGCTTCGATCTGGGCGGCCCGGATGCCCTCGATCCGGTCCAGGAGCTGCTGCCCGCGATCCACCGTGCGCCCTTCGGGCGCCGTTTCTTCCTGGACGACCACCAGCTCGCGCGGCGTGCGTCCGCCCGCCTGCAACTCGTCGCCGAAAGCGACGATGGCGCTTGCGACCGAAGGGGTCCGCGACAGCGTCTTCAGCACCGCGAACCGGCCGCGTTCGATGCGCCGGGCAATTTCCACCTCCCCGTCCCGCGTGAGCAGGGGCACGGTGCCCATCTCGCGCAGGTACATCCGGACCGGGTCGCTCGTCTTGTCGATCGGGCTGGGCGTGAGATCGAACTCGGGCTCGTCGCCGCCCTCCGATCCTCGCTCCAGGCGTTTCTTTTCCTTGTACTTGTCCTCGGACTCGACGACCTCTATGCCGGCGTTGCCGAGCGAGTTGAACAGCTCGTCGAGCTCCTCGGACGAGGCGATCTCGGCCGGAAGCAGGTCGTTGATCTCGTCGAAGAGGAGATAACCGCGTTCCTTGCCGACGATGATCAGTTGCTGGATCTCGTCGTAGCGCTCCTCGATCGACAACTGCTTGCCCGGCATCCCGTCACCTCGTGCGCTCGGCTTGCCGTTGCGGATCGGTGCGCCACGCGGGGGCCTGGCCGCCGTGAGACGCGCCATGCCGGAGATTGTATATGGCGGCGGCGCATCGTGCTCGGCGCCGCGGGATCCGCCGTCGTGCGCGCGCAGGGAACCGCGGACGGTCATTCCTCGTGCTCGTCGATGCGCTGCAGGAGCTCCTTCTTGCGCGCCCAGAGGGCGTCGATTGCATCGAGGGCCTCGGGCGAGCCTTCCCGCTGGCGACTGTCGATGGCCTCCTGCAGCGCTTCCAGCTCGCGATGGTAGCGCCGCTTCCGCAGCTCGATCCCGCAGTCCTCGACGTCGGCCGCCGGCGCCGCCCCCCGCCCGATCGTCCGCACCAGCTCCGCGTCCTCCTCGTCCAGGCGCTCGAGGAACGCTTCCGCGGCGCCCGCGGCGGGCACCGTGGCCAGCGACCGGGCGACATGCAGGATGCGGGCCGTCTGGAGGCCCTCGAGGTCGTCCGGCTCCAGGCCGGCGAGCACCGGCTGCGCGGCCGCGGTGTCGTGCAGCAGCGACCAGATCAGTCCCTTCTCCGCGGGCAGCAGCGCCGTCTGGGCGGCGCGGATGTCGGCCTGCACCTCCGCCCGGCCCGGCTTGCGCTCCTGGCGCAACTCGTCCCGGAACCTGCCCTCGGGCACCCGGGCCAGGTGCTCGACCCGATCCACGAATCCGTCCCTGACGACCTCGTCCCGGATGGCCAGCGCCACCGGCTTCAAGCGGTCGAGCAGGGCGCGCTTCTCCTGCGCGCGGGACAGGTCGCGGCCGGCCGCCGCGCGATCGAGCACGTCGTCGAGGTACGGGCGCGCCGTCCGCAGGCGTTCCACGTAGGCGGCGGCGCCGTGCTCGCGGATGTAGGTGTCCGGATCGCCTCCCGGCGGAAGCTGCACGACTTCGACCGCGAAGCCGTGCGCCACGAGCAGTTCGCCGGAACGGGCCGCTGCGCCCTCGCCGGCGGAGTCGGGATCGAAGCTGAGCAGGACCCTCGAGCAGAAGCGCCGCAGCAGCTTCGCCTGCTGGTCCGTCAGCGCCGTGCCGCAGGTGGCGACGACCGCCTTCACGCCGGCCTGCACGGCCTGGGCGAAGTCGAAGTAACCCTCGACCAGGGTGGTCTTGCCGAGCCTCCGTGCGTCCTGCTTCGTCAAGTGCAGGCCGTACAGGGTCCTGCCTTTCGAGTAGAGCGGCGTCTCCGGCGAGTTGAGGTACTTGGGCTGCTGATCGGCCGCCAGCGCGCGCCCGCCGAACGCGACGATCGAGCCGCTCTCTCGCGCGATGGGAATCATCAGCCGGTTGCGGAACCGGTCGTACGGGCGCTCGTCGTCGCGCCGGACCACCAGGCCGCTGCGGAGCAACCGATCGAGCGGCTGACCCGCCTCCTGCAGGTGCCGGGTCAGGCCGTCGCGCCCGGGCGCCGTGCAGCCCAGCCCCAGCCGCTCGACCGTCTCCGGCCGGATGTCCCGCCGCTCGAGGGCGCGCCGCGCGGCGGCGCCCGCCGGGGTCTGCAGTTGCGCGCGGAAGTACGTGCCGGCGAGCTCGTGGACCTTGAGCAGCGCCTCCCGCTCCGCAAGCGCCTCGCGGTCCCGCTGCGGGTCGTCCGACTCGGGGACCGCCAGCCCGAAGCGTTGCGCCAGCGACTGCACGGCCTCGGGAAAGCTCAGCTTCTCGTGGAGCTCGACGAACTTCAGCACGTCGCCGCCGGTCGCGCAGCCGAAGCAATGGAAGAAGCCCTTCTCGCGGTTGACGTGGAAGCTGGGCGTCTTCTCCTGGTGAAACGGGCAGAGTCCCTTGAACGTGCTGCCGGCCTGCTTCAGCGGGACGACGTCCTGGATAACCTGGACGATGTCGGCCTGCGCCTTCAGGTCGTCGATGAACCCGGGCGGAAAGCGCGCCATGCCGCGTATCAGTCCTTCAGCTCGATCACCGTGACGCCCCGGCCGCCGTGCTCGGGCGCGGCCGCCTCGAACTTCGCCACCAGCGGGTGCTCGTCGAGGAAACCGGCGATGGCGCGCCGCAACTGCCCGGTGCCGTGGCCGTGGATCACCCGCAGTTGCCCCAGGCCGCCGAGCAGCCCCTGGTCCACGTACTTCTCCACGCGCGACAGCGCTTCCTCCACCCGGCAGCCGATCACGTTCAGCTCCTGCGGCGCCGCGGTGTTCGCCGCCACGGCGACGGTCACCCCGCCGCCGGATGCCGGCGGGGCCTTCTCGAGCACGCGGACGTTCGCGGCGCCCACGCGGAGACGCTTGCCCCGCGCCTCGACCTCGGCGTCGTCGCCATGGAGCGCGACCACGGTCCCTTCCAGTCCGAGGCTCTCGATCCGGACCCGGCTGCCGACCGCGGGCGGCGTGGCCGGCGCCGTCGGTTCCGCGGGCGCCGGCGGCGCCGGCCCGGTCCGCTCGCGGACCCTGTCGAGCTTCTCGACCGCCGCGCGCTTGAGCTCTCCCGTCACGCCGGTCGTGATCCGCTGCCGGCCCGCACCCCGACCCCCGGCCGGCTCGACCAGGGCGCCGGCCCGGGTCCGAACGTCGCTCACGATCGCCTCGACCGCCGTTCGCGCCGCCTTGATTTCCGCGTCCACCCCGGCGCGCAGGCGCCGGCGCGCGGATTTCTCCTGCTCGTCGAGCGCCTCCCGGGCCAGCTTCAGCGCCGCGCGCTCCTCCTCGAGTCGCCCGCGTCCGGATTCCAGCTCGGCCCGCTGCGCGTTCACCTGCGCTATGTCGCGCTCCACCCGGGCGAGGTGCTCGGCCAGTTGCGCCTCGCGGGCGCTCCGGCGGCCGCGTGCGTCGTCGACGATCGACGGGGGGACCCCCAGGCGCGCGGCTATCTCCAGGGCCAGGCTGCGGCCGGGCGAGCCGTAGGTCAGCTTGTACGTCGGCGCGTAGGTTTCCGGGTGGAAGCCGAAGCCGGCGCACGCGACGCCGGCGGTCGTCGACGCGTACGACTTCAGCATGTCGTCGTGGGTCGTGGCCGCGACCAGCGCGCCGCGCCGCCGGAAGTGATCGATGATCGCGGCGCCCAGGGCGCCGCCTTCGACCGGGTCCGTGCCGGCGCCGACCTCGTCGAGCAGCACCAGGGACGGCAGGACGAGTCGACTCTCCATGGCCACGATGTTCGTGATGTGCCCGGAGAACGTGGACAGGCTGTCGGCTATCGACTGCTCGTCGCCGATGTCCGCGAACACGGACCGGAACACGGGCAACGAGGTTTCCCGGCCGGCCGGTACGTGCAGGCCGGCCTGGGCCATCAGGACCAGCAGGCCGACCGTCTTCAGGGCGACGGTCTTGCCGCCCGTGTTGGGCCCGGTGACGATCAGCGCACCGACCGGCGGAGCGATGTGCAGGTCGACCGGCACGGGTCCGGCCGGGCGCGAGTCCTCGTCCTCGCGCGACAGGCGTTCGCCGGCCCGCGCGCGCACGGCGGGCATCAGCAGCGGATGCCGGGCTTCCGGAAGCTCGATGCGCGCATCGCTTGCGAGCTTCGGCTCCACGCCGTCGATGAGACGGGAGAAGCGCGCCCGTGCCTGCATCACGTCGAGCTCCTCGGCGGCGGCGAGCGTGTACCGCAGATCGAGGGCGCGCCGGCGGAGCGTATCCGCCAGGCTCGACAGAATCCGATGGACCTCCGCGCTCTCCTGCTCCTCGAGGGCGACGATGTCGTTGTTGATCTCGACCGTGCTCAGCGGCTCGAGGAACAGGCTGGCGCCGCTGCCGGAGCTGCCGTGCACGATGCCGGGGATGGCGGCGCGGTGCTCCGAGCGGACGACCAGGACGAACCGCCCCGATCGTTCGGTCACCACCCGCTCCTGCAGGTACCTGGCCGTGTCCCGCCCGCGCAGGTACGACTCGAGCGTGCCGCGCAGCCGGTTGCGCTGCCGGCGCAGCCGATCCCGCAACGTGCGCAGCTTGGGGCTGGCGTCGTCGACCACCTCGCCCTCGGGATCGATGGCCCCGCGAATGGCGTTGACCTCCGGCTCGAACGAGTGTGCGCCGTCGAGCACGGCCGCCAGCGCCGGATAGGGTCCCCCGGCGGCCTGCCCGAACGCGGAGCGGACGCCGTCCATCGAAGCCAGGAAGCGGGCGAGACCGAGCAGTTGCAGCGGCTCGAGGACCCGCCCCGCCACGGCCAGCGCCGCGACCGCCTCGCGGAGGTCGGCCGGGGCGTCGAGGCCGAACCCGGCGTTGGCCTCCAGGTAGGCCACTCCCTCGCTGGTGGCGGCCAGCGCGGCGGCGACCTTGCCGGCGTCCGTTTCCGGGGCGAGGCGGGCGATCGCGGCGGCTCCCAGCGGCGTGAGCGTCAGGCTGCCCACCGCGGCCACGACACGATCGAATTCGAGCGCCTGGAGGGTTCCGTCGTGCATCGTGGTTTCCGAATTCAGCCTTGCCGGGTCACAAGTGGTTGATCAGGCTGGCCGTCGTGGCCGCGCCGAGTCCGTTGTCGATGTTGACCACGGCGACGCCCGTTGCGCAACTGTTCAACATGCCGAGCAGCGCGGTCAGCCCGCCGAAGCTCGCTCCGTACCCGATGCTGGTCGGCACCGCGATCACCGGCGCACGGACCAGGCCCCGGACGACGCTCGGCAGGGCGCCCTCCATGCCGGCGACGGCGATGACGACGCGCGCCGCGTCGAGGCGCTCGCGCTCGGCGAGCAGCCGATGCAGCCCGGCGACCCCGGCGTCGTACACGGTCTCGACGGGGTTGCCGAGCGCCCGGGCGGCGACCCGGGCCTCCTCGGCTACCGGAAGGTCCGAGGTGCCCGCCGCGACGACGAGAATCGTCCCCCGCCCGGTCGGTTTCCCGCCGGTCGTGCGGGTGATCATGCGGGCGGTGGAATGGAACCGTGCGTCGGGGACGACCGTGCGTACTGCGTCGAACGCGTCGGGCCCGGTCCGGCTGACGATGAGCGTGTCGCCGTCGGCGACGATCCGCTCGGCGATCGCCGCCGTCTGCGCGGGCGTCTTGCCCGCCCCGAAAACGATCTCCGGACAGCCCTGGCGCACGCTCCGGTGATGATCGACGCGGGCGAAGCCGAGGTCCTCGAACGGCGCGCGCCGCAGCAGCTCGAGAATGCGCGTCTCGGCGCCCTCGAGGCCGAGCGCGCCCTTCTCGAGGTCGGACAGGATCGCGCGCACGTGTTCGGAGTTCATGTCGCGGGCGGCGCGGCCGCGCAGGCGGCCTCGTTGACTTGGCGCCGACGGGATTGTACCGTCGCCGCCAATGTCGTCGCCGGACGTCCTGGTGGTGGGGCTGTATTTCGCGGTGCTGGCCGGCCTCAGCGTCTACGGTGCGCACCGGGGTTACCTGCTGTATCTGTACACGAACGGCCGGCGCCGCACGGACGGCCCGCGTTGCGGCCGCCGCCCGCCCCCGCGGAATCCGGCCCCGGACGCGCCGGCGTCCCGGCCGCCGCGCCTGACCGTGCAGCTTCCCGTCTTCAACGAGCGGTACGTCGTCGAGCGGCTCATCGACGCCGTCGCGCGTCTGCGCTACCCGCGGGACCGCTTCGAGGTGCAGGTGCTGGACGACTCGACGGACGAGACGAGCCGCGCGGCGCGCGCCGCCGTGGAGCGCTGGCGGGCGCGCGGACTCGCCATCAGCTACCGCCGTCGCGCGGCCCGGACCGGCTTCAAGGCGGGCGCCCTCGCGGAGGGGCTGCGCCTCGCCACGGGCGAGCTCGTCGCCGTCTTCGATGCGGACTTCATGCCGCCGCCGGACTTTCTGGAGCGCGCCGTGGGCGCCTTCGCGGACCCGCGGGTAGGCATGGTCCAGGCGCGCTGGGGGCACGCCAACCGCCGGCACTCGCTGCTCACCCGGTTGCAGGCGCTGCTGCTCGACGGCCACTTCGTGCTGGAGCACGGCGGCCGGCACCGCGGCGGCTGCTTCTTCAACTTCAACGGCGCGGCCGGCATCTGGCGGCGGGCCGCGATCGAGTCGGCCGGCGGCTGGCAGCACGACACGCTGACGGAGGACCTGGACCTCAGCTACCGGGCCCAGCTCGCCGGCTGGCGGTTCGTGTTCCTGCCGGACGTGGTGGCGCCGGCCGAGCTGCCCGTGGAGATGAGCGCGTTCAAGTCGCAGCAGCACCGCTGGGCCAAGGGCTCGATCCAGACGTGCCGGAAGGTGCTGCCCGCCGTGCTGCGGGCCGACGTGCCGTTGCGCGTCAAGGCCGAGGCGATCCTGCACCTGACCGCCAACTTCAACTACCTGCTCGTGCTGGCGTTGTGCGTCCTGATCCTCCCGGCCCTCGCCGCGCGGACCGCATCCGGCGCCGAGCGGCTGTTGCTGGTCGACGCGGCGGTGTTCGGCCTCGCCGCGGTGTCGGTCTTCACGTTCCACGCGGTGTGCCAGCGGGAGATCGGCGGGCGCTGGTGGGCGCGCCTGAAGGACCTTCCCGCCATGGCCGCCCTGGGTCTCGGGCTCTCGGTCAACAACGCGGTGGCGGTGGTCGAGGCGTTGTCGGGGCGCACCGGCGAGTTCAGGCGGACGCCGAAGTACGGCGAGCGGCCGCGGGGCGAACGGATCCCGGGCCGCGAACGGGGCCTGGACCGCGAGCGGGGCGCGGGCCGCGAACGGGGCCTGGGCCCCTGGTGGCCGGGGGGAGCGCGGGTGCAGTCGCTGGTCGAGATCGCGTTCGGGGTCTGGTTCACGCTGGCCGTCGGCTACGCCCTGGCGGCCGGCGTGTACGGCGCGGTTCCGTTTCTGGCCCTCTTCCAGGCCGGGTTCTTCTACGCCGGATTCGCATCGCGGGCGCCGCGCTACGAGTCGGAGCCGGCGGCGGAGGGACGGCCCCGGGAGAGTCTGGCCGGGGGCGGCGGCGGGGGTTCGTCGTGACGGCGGCGGGAGCGGCCCCGAAGGCCGGCCTGGAAGGGGTGGTGGCCACCTCGTCGGCGATCTGTCACATCGACGGCGCGCGGGGCGTGCTGGCCTACGCCGGCCACGACATCCACGACCTGGCGCGCGAGGCGACCTTCGAGGAGGTCTGCTACCTGCTCTGGCATCGCCGCCTCCCCTCGCGCGCCGAGCTCGGCGATCTGCAATCGGATCTCGCCGCGGCCCGCCGGCTCCCGGAAGCCATGTTGCGCCTGATGCGCAGCCTGCCGCCCGGCAACGCGATGGACGCGCTGCGTACGCTCGTGTCGGCCCTGGCCCACTCGGATCCGGACCCGGACGATCGAACCCCGGCGGCGGCGTACCGCACGGCCGTCCGGCTGACCGCGCAGCTCGGCAGCATCGTGGCCACCTGGGGCAGGCTGAACGCCGGCGGGGGGATCGTCGAGCCGGATCCGGCTCTCGGTCACGCGGCGAACTTCCTCCTGCTGCTCACCGGACAGCGTCCATCCGAGCTGGAGGCGCGCGCGCTGGACGTCGCGCTCATCCTGCATGCGGATCACGAGCTGAACGCGTCGACCTTCGCCGCGCGGGTCACCGCCGCCACGCTCAGCGACCTGCACTCGGCCGCGGTGGCGGGCATCGGCGCCCTCAAGGGGCCGCTGCACGGCGGAGCGAACGCCGAGGTCATGCGGATGCTGCTGGCGATCGGCGCGGACGCCGACGACGCGCGCGTCGAGAGCGCGGTCCGCGGCATGCTCGCCCGCAAGGAGAAGGTGCCCGGCTTCGGCCATCGCGTCTACCGCACCGAGGATCCCCGCGCCACGCACCTGCGGCGCATGTCGAAGGAGATCGGCGAGCGCTCGGGCAGCACCCGCTGGCACGAGATGTCGCGGCGCATCGAAGCCGTGATGCAGGCGGAGACGAAGATCGACGCCAACGTCGACTTCTACTCGGCGTCGACCTACTACCTGCTGGGCATCCCGATCGAGCTCTTCACACCCGTGTTCGCCGTCAGCCGCATCGCCGGCTGGACCGCCCACGTGCTCGAGCAGTACGCCGACAACCGGCTCATCCGGCCCCGCGCCGAGTACGTCGGGCCCGAGTACCCCCAGCCGTTCACGCCGCTCGACCGGCGCTGACCCGCGGCGCGGACCGGCCGGGAGCGGCGCCGCGGGCGGTGCCGCAAGGCGGCGACTTCCGGGCTGCCCCTATAATGAGAGGCTCCCCGCGGCCGCCCTCATGCATCACCGCCAGATCCGCAACTTCTCCATCATCGCCCATATCGATCACGGGAAGTCGACCCTCGCCGATCGCTTCCTGGAGATCACGGGCGCGCTGCGGCCGCGCGAAATGGAGGCCCAGGTCCTCGACTCGATGGACCTGGAGCGGGAGCGGGGCATCACCATCAAGGCCCACGCGGTCCGCCTGTCCTACACCGCGGACGACGGCGAGTCCTACGTCCTGAACCTCATCGACACCCCCGGCCACGTCGACTTCTCCTACGAGGTCACCCGCTCGCTGGCCGCCTGCGAGGGCGCGCTGCTGCTGGTCGACGCCTCGCAGGGCGTCGAGGCGCAGACGGTGGCCAATGCCTACTTGGCGGTCGACAACGACCTGGAGATCGTGCCGGTCATCAACAAGGTCGACCTCCCCGGCGCCCAGCCGGAGGAGACGGCGGTGCAGATCGAGGACCTCGTGGGGCTCGACCCCTCGCACGCGCTGCTCGCCAGCGCCAAGGAGGGCAGCGGCACCCGCGAGATCCTCGAGGCGGTCGTCGCGCGGATGCCCCCGCCGGCCGGGGATCCGGCCGCCCCGCTCAAGGCGCTGATCTTCGACTCGTGGTACGACGCCTACCGCGGCGTCATCGTCCTGATCCGCGTCGTCGACGGCGAGATCCGGCCGCGGATGAAGGTGCGGCTGATGGCGGCGGGACAGGACTACGAGGTCGAGCAGGTGGGGACCTTCGGACCCAAGCCCGAGGCCGTCGATCGGCTCGGCGTCGGCGAGGTGGGCTTCCTGATCGCCAACGTCAAGGACGTCGCGGACGCACGCATCGGCGACACCGTGACCGAGGCGTCGCGACCGGCGGCGCGCCCGTGCCCGGGCTTCCAGGAAACCAAGCCGATGGTGTTCGCCGGGCTCTATCCGGTGGAGAGTCATCAGTACGCGGACCTGCGCGAGGCGCTCGAGAAGCTGCAGCTCAACGACGCCGCGTTCTTCTTCGAGCCCGAGACGTCGGCCGCGCTCGGCTTCGGGTTCCGCTGCGGGTTCCTGGGGCTGCTGCACATGGAGATCGTGCAGGAGCGGCTCGAGCGCGAGTTCGACATGGACCTGGTCACCACCGCGCCGGGCGTGCTCTACCGGGTGACCACCACCGACGGCGACGTGCTCGACGTCGACAGCCCCGCCAAGCTTCCCGACGCGGGGCGCATCGCGAAGGTCGAGGAGCCGGTCATCACGGCGATGATCCTGACCCCGGCGGAGCAGGTCGGGGGGATCCTGCAGTTGTGCCAGGAGAAGCGCGGGGTGCAGAAGGCGCTGGAGTACCACGCGGCCCATCGCGTGATGATCTCCTACGAGCTGCCGTTCAACGAGGTGGTGCTCGATTTCTACGATCGGCTGAAGACCTTGTCGCGGGGCTATGCCTCGCTCGACTATCATGTGACCGGCTACTGGGAGTCGCCGCTGGTCAAGCTCGACCTGCTGGTCAACGGCGAGCCGGTCGACGCGCTGTCGATCATCGTGCACCGGGACTCCGCCTACGCGCGGGGAAGGGCGCTGGCGAGCAAGCTGCGGGGCCTGATCCCGCGGCAGATGTTCGAGGTGGCCATCCAGGCGGCGATCGGCACGCGCATCGTGGCGCGCGAGAGCGTCAGGGCGTTGCGCAAGAACGTGCTCGCCAAGTGCTACGGGGGCGACATCACCCGCAAGCGGAAGCTGCTGGAGAAGCAGAAGGAGGGCAAGCGGCGGATGAAACGGGTGGGCAGCGTCGAGATTCCGCAGGAGGCCTTTCTGGCGGTCCTGAGAGTGGACGATGACTAGGACGAGAACGCGGCCGCGGCCGCAGTCGGGCTCGCGGTCCGGATCGCGCACGCCGGCCGATACGCGGTCCGGGCCGCGCGCGCCGGCGCCGGGACCCCCGCCGTACCGCAAGTCGACGGCCCGCGAGTACTTCGAGTCGATCGTCATCGCGGTCATCCTCGCCCTGTTCGTGCGCACGTGGATCGTCGAGGCGTTCACCATCCCGACCGGCTCGATGGAGCACAACCTGCTGGTCGGCGACTACCTGCTCGTCAACAAGTTCGTCTTCTCGCCGAGCGCGTCGGGCGCCGAGCGTTTCCTGCTGCCGCAGGGGACGGTGTCGCGCGGCGACATCATCGTGTTCAAGTTCCCCCGGGATCCGGGGCGGGACTTCATCAAGCGCGTCATCGGGTTGCCGGGAGAGACGCTCGAAGTGCGCGAGGGCGAGGTCCACGTCGACGGCGAGCCGCTCGACGAGCCCTGGCTGCGCCAGCCGGGAACGGCATCGGCGGCCGGGGCGGCGGTAATCCCGAGGCGCGACAACCACGGACCGGTCGCGATTCCCGCCGGGCACTACTTCATGATGGGCGACAATCGGGGCAACTCCGAGGACAGCCGGGTCTGGGGCGTCCTGCCGCACGACCTGATCAAGGGCAGGGCGGTGGTGCTGTACTGGTCGTACGATTCCGGCAGCCCCGTGGTCATACCCGAGCCGGGCATCGGTCCCGCGCTCCGGCGCATCGGATCGATGGCCACCCACTTCTTCACCCGCACGCGCTGGGACCGGATGCTGCGGCAGGTCCGCTGACGTCCAGGCGCCGCCGGCCGGGAGCAGGCCGCCGGGCGGACGGCTCGGGCCGCAGGACGGCGATTGGTCGCGGATACGGACGGCGTTGTCACGCAGCACTGCGTCGCCGCGATCAGGCGTCGACAGGCGCCGGCGGCGTGCGGCGCCCGAAGATCGCGGTCCCGACGCGCACCATCGTGGCGCCCTCCGCGATCGCGACCTCGAAGTCGTGGCTCATGCCCATCGACAGCTCGGCGAGGGTTGCGGGCGCGACCCCCGCGTCGCGCAACTCGTCGCGCAGCTCCCGGAGCCGGCGGAAGTACGGACGGGTCGCTTCCGCATCCGCGTTCCACGGCGGCATCAGCATCAGTCCGCGCACGCGGGCGGCCCGGCACGCCGGGGCGGCCTCGAGCAGCGGGCGGACTGCTCCGACCGGCGCACCGTGCTTGGTCGCCTCGCCCGCGAGATCGACCTGCACGAGCAGGCTGGGGGCGGTTCCCGCCTCCGCCGCGGCGTGGTCGAGACGGCGCAGCAGCTTCAGGCTGTCGACGGAGTGGACCCAGTCGAACGCGGCCGCCGCGGCGCGCGCCTTGTTCGACTGCAGATGGCCGATCAGGTGCCAGCGGACGCGCAGCCGGGCCGCCGGCTCGATCTTTCCGAGGGCTTCCTGCACGCGGTTCTCGCCGAAGTCGGCGAGGCCGGCTTCCGCTCCCGCCTCGACCGCGGCGACCGGGAACGTCTTCGAAACGGCGACGAGGCGGACCGCGTCCGGATCCCGGCCGGCCGCCCGTGCGGCGCGGTCGATTCGCCGGCGCACGCGCCGGAGGTTGGCGGCGATCGCTTCCCGGGTCGGCGGCGTACTCAGCGCTCAGCGCTCCAGCGCGGCGATGCGCGATCGGGCGTCGGGCGCGTGCTCGCCGTTTCCATCCAGGCTCACGGCGCGCCGGAGCGCCGTCAGCGCGGGGCCGGGCCGACCGATCTCGGTCAGCGCCACGCCCAGCCAGTAGTACGCCGGCGCGTAGCCCGGGCTCCGACCCGTCGCCTCCTCGAACTGCTGCCGCGCTTCCTGCGGGTTGCCGGCCTCGAGGAGGACGATGCCGCGATCGACGGTGTCGGCCGCCTGCCGGCGTCCTTCTTCGAGCGCGGCCAGGGTGAGACGCGTTGCTTCGTCGCGGGCGTCGGCTGCTTCGTCGGGACGCCCGGAGCGAGCGAGCACGTTGGCCAGCCCGTAGTACGCGGCGGTGTAGTCCGACCGCACCGCCAGAGCGTCCTCGAAGGCGCGTTCCGCGGCGAACCAGCGCTCGAGCGCCGTATACGCGACGCCCGCGTTGTAGAGGCACTCGAGGCAGTTCGGATCGAGACCGGCGGCGAGGGTGAAGTAGGTCACGGCGTCGTCGTACGCGCCCTCCCGGTTCGCCCCGACGCCGGCTGCGAACAGCTCGTCCAGGCGGTCGCGTACGCGGCTTGCGACGATCCAGGGCGTGACGGCCCGGCCCGGTCCGAGGACGAATCCAATCTCGACCGCTCGCCGGTCGCGAATCCGCACCCGGTAGACTTCGCTCCTCTGCCCGCCGCGCGCCGCGGTGACGGCGTACAGTCCCGGCGCAACGTCCGGGCGTGCGAAGCGGCCGTCCGCTCCGGTCTCGAACTCCAGCGAGGCGCCGCCGTCGTCCAGGGGCAGCAGGACGATGAGCGCGCCGGCGACGCCGGTCCGGCTCTCCTCGTCCATGACCACGCCCTGCAGCGTGCCCGCGGGTTGCGCGGCGCCGGCGACTCCCGCCATGCCGACGGCGGCGAGGCAGGCCGCCGGCAGCACGCGCCGAGCGCGATCGGTCAGGTACGGGCGGCGCCCGGCGCGCGGCATCACGTACTCCAGTCTAGGAGTCTGCGCCGTAGAACGCAACGAACCGAGCTCCGAGGCGCAAGCTCCCGGCAGCCCCGGGAGTCTATCGGCCCACGTGCGGATCGCCGCTCGCCACATCGAAGAAGCGGGCGACAGACGCCAGGTCGTGCGTCACCGGCGCGGGGGGCAGCGAGTCGAGAAAGCGGCGTCCGTAGCCCCTGGTGCGCAGCCGGGGATCGAGCAACGCCAGCACGCCGCGGTCGGTGCGCTGCCTGAGCAGCCGCCCGAGTCCCTGCAGCAGCGTGAGGATGGCCAGCGGCACCTGGTAGTCGGAGAACGAGTTGCCGCCTTCCGCTTCGATCTGCTCCATGCGGGCCGCGGTCAGGGGGTCGCCCGGGGAGGCGAAGGGAAGCTTGTCGATCACGACGCAGCTCAGGGCGTCGCCGGCCACGTCCACGCCCTGCCAGAAGCTGGAGGTGGCCAGCAGCACCGCGTTCGGCGTGGTGCGAAACTCGCGCAGGAGGACGCTGCGCGGGGAGCTTCCCTGCACCAGCAGCGGATACGGAAGCACCGGCTCCAGGCAGGCGTGCACGTCCCGCAGGTTCGCGTAGCTCGTGAAGAGGACGAACGCGCGGCCCTCGGTGATGCGCAGCAGCGCCTCGACCTCGCGGGCCACCGCCGCGGCGAACCCCGGGTGGCGGGGCTGCGGCATCCGGCGCGGCAGGTAGAGGACGGCCTGCTCGCGATAGTCGAACTCCGAGGGCAGCCGCAGCTCGGTGGCCTCGGCGATTCCCAGACGCCCCCGCAGGTAGGCGAACGAGGCGTCCACCGTCAACGTGGCGGACGTCAGAATCGTGCTCTCCATCCGTTGGATCAGCAGCTCGCGGACGATGCCCGACACGTCGATCGGCGCGGCCCGCAGGAACAGGCCGCGGCCGCGCCGTTCCACGAAGTACACGTAGGCCGCGTCGACGGCTGCCATCAGAAACGCGAGCTCCGTGCGGATCTCCTCCGCCCGGCGTCCGACCGCCGCCAGGTCCGTGCTGCCGGACGGTTCAGCCAGCCGCGACATCGCGCTGCCCAGATCGCCGAGGCTTCGCCCCAGCCGGCGGGCCGGTTCCGCCACCGCCGACAGCGTGTCGGCGGTCACGCGGGTGCGCTCCCCGGAGGCGGCCGGCGCCAGCGTGCCGAAGAAGAGATAGGCGTCGCCGCGTACCCGGTCGAGCAGATCGAACAGCTCGGCGACCGACGCCTCCTCGAGCTCGACCGCGGGCGGACCGTCTCCCGCGACCAGTCGCCGCCCGTCGTGGTACAGCTCGTCGAGCCGATGGTTGCTCACCGTAATGCCGAAGTACTGCGTGGCCACGTCCTCGAGTTGATGCGCTTCGTCGATCACCGCCGCGGCGGCTTCGGGAATGACCTCGCCGTAGGCGCTCTGTCGGACGGCGGCGTCCGCGCACAGCAGGTGATGGTTGACGATCACCACGTCCGATTCGGCCGCCCGCCGCCGCATCTTCGTGACGAAGCACTCCTGGAAGGCGGGACATTCCGTGCCGATGCAGTTCTCGGACGTGGCGGCGACGTCGTTCCACACGTCCAGGTTGTCCGGAAGATCCTCGATCTCCGCCCGGTCCCCGGTTTCGGTCTGCTCCGCCCACTCGGCGAGCTGGTCGAGGACGCCGCGGTCGTCCCGAGGCAGCAGTGAAGCGGCCGCCTCGGTGCGCGCCGTCGCGAAGCGGTGCAGGCAGAGGTAGTTGCCGCGCCCCTTCATGTACGTGGCGCGGAAGTCGATGCCGAGCGCCTTCTGCAGGTCCGGCAGGTCCTTGTAGAAGATCTGGTCCTGGAGATTCTTCGTGCCGGTCGAGATGAGCACGCGCCGGCCGCTCAGGATGGCGGGCACGAGGTAGGCCAGGGTCTTGCCCGTCCCGGTGCCGGCCTCGGCCAGCAGCACCCCGCCGGTCACGAACACCCGCGCCGCGGCGGCGGCCATCCCCCGCTGGCCCTCCCGCGGCTCGAAGGCTCCCATCGTGCGCGCGAGCGCGCCGTCGTCGGCGAACGCCGCGGCGACCCGCGCTTCCAGCCCCGAATCCAGCCCGGAAGGCGTCGCCTTGCGGCTCCGATTGCCGTCCGGCCGGGCCTCGCCGGGAGTCGGCGCCGCTCCCCCGGCGCAGACTACCAGGTCTGCTCGTGGCGGGGAGGTGTCGGGTACAGCGGGAACTTCCGGCACAGCGCTTCCACCTCGCCTCGCACCAGGGCGGCGACGCGGTCGTCGTCGGGCGCGGCCAGCACGCGGCCGATCAGCTCCGCTACGACGTCCATCTCCGCCTCCGCCATGCCCCGCGTGGTCAGCGCCGGCGTCCCCAGCCGTATGCCGCCGGCCACCATCGGCGGTTGGGTGTCGAACGGGATGGCGTTCTTGTTCACCGTGATCCCGGCCCGCCCGAGCGCCGTCTCGCAGACCGTGCCGGTGAGGCCGCGGGAGAAGACGTCGACCAGCAGCAGGTGGTTGTCGGTGCCGCCGCTCACGATCCGGAAACCCTGATCGGCGAGCGCGCCCGCCAGACGGCCGGCATTGCGAACGACCTGGCGCTGATAGTCGGCGAAGCCGGGGGCCGCCGCTTCCTTGAAGCAGATCGCCTTGGCGGCGATGACGTGCATCAGCGGACCGCCCTGCACGCCGGGGAAGAGGGAGCGGTTGACGGCCTTGCGATGCGCTTCCCGGCACAGAATCAGGCCGCCGCGCGGACCGCGCAGCGTCTTGTGCGTGGTCGTCGTGACGATGTCGGAGTGCGGCACCGGGCTCGGGTGGACACCGGTCGCGACGAGCCCCGCGATATGGGCCATGTCCGTCACCACCGCGGCGCCGACGCCGGCCGCGGCGGCGGCGATGCGGGCGAAGTCGATGACGCGCGGATAGGCGCTGGCCCCGACCATGATCAGCGCGGGCTTGTGCTCGTGCGCGAGCCGCTCGAGCGCGTCGTAGTCGATGCGCTCGTCGTCCCGGCGCACGCCGTAGGGCACGATCTCGTAGAGCTGGCCGGAGAAGTTCAGCGGGTGGCCGTGCGTCAGGTGCCCGCCGTGCGCGAGATCCATGCCGAGCACCTTGCGGCCCGGCTCGATCAACGCGAAGTAGGCGGCCATGTTCGCCTGCGCGCCCGAGTGCGGCTGCACGTTGGCGTGCTCGGCGCCGAACAGGGCCTTCGCGCGGTCGATGGCGAGCGACTCGGCGACGTCGACGTGCTCGCAGCCGCCGTAGTACCGCCGGCCGGGATAGCCCTCCGCGTACTTGTTGGTCAGCGGCGAGCCCATGGCCTCGATCACCGCCGCGCTGGCGAAGTTCTCCGAGGCGATGAGCTCGAGCCCGTCGTTCTGCCGGGCGATCTCGTCATGAATGGCCGCGGCGATCTCGGGGTCGGCGGCCGAGAGCGGCTGCAGGCGGTCCGTGAGGCTGGCGGCCGCCGCGGCCCGGCCGGCGTCGAGGGTCTGCGTCACGTAGTTCCTTCCAGGCAGCGCTCCATCCCGGCGATCTTGGCGCGGCGGCGTTCGTGGCGGCCCCCGGCGGCCGGTGTGTCGAGAAAGGTCTCGACGATTGCCACTACCGTAGCGGGCGCCAGCGACCGGCCGGGGAGGGCGACGACGTTGGCGTCGTTGTGCTCGCGGCACAGACGGGCGCCGTCGGCATCGTGCACCAGGGCGGCGCGGACGCCGGGCACCTTGTTGGCGGCTATCGACATCCCGACGCCGCTGCCGCAGATCAGCACGCCGCGGTCGAACGCGCCTGCCGCGACGCCTTCGGCCACCGGCTGCGCGAAGTCGGGGTAATCGACCGCCTCTTCCGAATGGGCGCCGAAGTCGACGTAGGTATGGTGCGGCGCCGATGCACTGTCGCGAGCCGCCGCGTCGAGCGCACGCCGGATCGAAGCCTTCAACGCCACGCCGCGATGGTCGGCACCGAGGGCTATCCGCATGTTGGAATTGTACTACGGTGCATGGGGGCGGCGACCGCGAGCGTCGTCCGGCGCCTTCCGTCCCGTTCTACGGTGCAGACTCCCGGCGCAGCAGGGCGGGAAGCGGCGCTGGCGGCGATGCCCGGCCCTCGGGATCGCGTGTCCATCCACGACATCCATGTGAATCCGATCGCGGTTCCGGTCGAGCGCGCCGTCTGTCGAACCGGTCGAATAGAATGTGCCGGTCTCTTCTGTTCCCACCAGTGAAACACGCGCAACGACCGGCGGGCGGGCAGCGGCCAGGTCGCGGGACCGCGGGCGATCGCGCCGTCCGGCCAGGCCTCCGGCGTCGCCCTGCGACATCGAGGAAGCCGCCGGAAGCGAAGTCCCCGCCGGAGGAGGGAAGGCGTTCCCCCGCCACCCGGCCGGCCGCGCGGGAGCCCGCCGTCTCCTTGACGGCCCGCGGCGAGCAGCGCCTCAAGTCCGGCCACCCCTGGATCTACCGCTCGGATCTGAGGCGCGTGACCGCTGATCCGGGCGATGTGGTGCGGGTGCTGGGCGCCGATCGCCGGATGCTCGGTTACGGACTCTACAGCAGTCGCTCGGTCATCGCGCTCCGCATGCTGACGCGGCGCGACGAGCGTCCCGGCGCGGCGTTCTGGCGCGCCCGGATCGAGACGGCCATCCGCTACCGCGAGTCGCTGGACATCGATGCCACCGCGTACCGGCTGGTCCACGGCGAGGGCGACCGGCTGCCCGGGCTGGTCGTCGATCGCTACGGCGACGTGCTCGTGGTACAGGCGTTGGCGCAGGCGACCGACCGCCTGTTGCCGCTGATCGGCGAGCTGCTGATCGACCTGCTGCAACCCGCCGGCATTCTCGCGCGCAACGATCCGCAGGTGCGGGCGCTCGAAGGGCTGGACCGCTCGGTCGAGCTGCGCCACGGCTCCGTTCCGCAGGAGATCGAGGTGCGCGAGGGCGCCGTGCGGCTGCCGGTCGACCCGTGGCAGGGTCAGAAGACCGGCCTGTTTCTGGATCAGCGCGAGAATCGTCTGGCCGCGGCCCGCCACGCCCGCGGGAGGGCCTTCGACGGCTTCAGCTACACCGGCGCGTTCGCCTTGCAGATGGCGCAGGCCTGCGACGAAGTCGAGGCGGTCGATGTGTCGGAGAGCGCGGCGGCCTCGGTCGCGCGGAACGCCGAGCTGAACGGCGCCGCCAACGTGCGTTCCCGCGCGGCCAACGTCTTCGACGTGCTGCGCGAGCACGACCGGGCGGGGGAGCGGTTCGACACGATAGTGCTCGATCCCCCGGCGTTCGCGAAGAACCGGGGCGCCGCCGCGCGGGCGCTCGCCGGCTACAAGGAAATCAACCTGCGCGCGCTGCGGATACTCTCGCCGGGCGGAACGCTCGTCACGTCGAGCTGCTCGTACCACGTGGACGAGCCGGCGTTCGGCCGCATGCTCGCGGCCGCCGCGGCCGACGCCCGTGCGGATGTCCGGGTCGTCGAGAAACGGCTCCAGGGCCGCGATCATCCGGTGCTGGCAACCGTGCCGGAGACCTCGTACCTGAAGTGTGTCGTGCTGCGCCGCATGTAGCGCGGTGACCGCGGCGACGCGGGAGCCGCGTGCTATATTTCGTTCGCACTTCTCAGACAAGGAGCGACTCATGGCGAGCCCTGCCGCTTCCATGCCTTCCGTGGATTCCCGTTTCGCCGAGGCCTTTCCGAATTCGCGCAAGGTGTACGTCGCGGGCCGGCGCGTCCGCGTCCCGGTGCGCGAGATCGCCTTGTCCGGCGACGAGCCCCCGCTGCAGGTGTACGACACGAGCGGTCCTCACGAGACGGACGTGCGGGCCGGCCTCGAACCGTTGCGCCGCGACTGGATCGCCGCGCGGGGGGACGTCGAGCAGGTCGTGCCGGCGGGCCGCGCGCACGGGTCCGAGCAGATACCGGCCTCGTTGCACCGGCCGGTCGTGCGCGGCCGGGGCGCCGTGACGCAGATGCACTACGCCCGCAAGGGCGAGGTGACGCCGGAAATGGAGTTCGTCGCCCTGCGCGAGGGCTTCGATCCCGACTTCGTCCGCGCCGAGGTGGCCCGCGGCCGGGCCATCATCCCCGCCAACGTCAACCATCCGGAGCTGGAGCCGATGGCGATCGGCCGCAACTTCCTGGTGAAGATCAACGCCAACATCGGCAACTCCGCCGTCACCTCGTCGATAGACGAGGAGGTCGAGAAGCTCCGCTGGGCGACGCTGTGGGGCGCCGACACCATCATGGATCTGTCCACCGGCGACGACATCCACGAGACGCGCGAGTGGATCGTCCGCAACTCGCCGGCGCCGGTCGGCACCGTGCCCATCTACCAGGCGCTGGAGAAGGTCGAAGGCCGGCCCGAGGAGCTGACCTGGGAGATCTACCGCGACACCCTCGTCGAGCAGGCCGAGCAGGGGGTCGACTACTTCACGGTCCACGCCGGCGTGCTGCTGCGGTACGTGCCGTTGACCGCCGGCCGGATGACCGGCATCGTGTCGCGGGGCGGCTCCATCCACGCCAAGTGGTGCCTGGCGCATCACCAGGAGAACTTCGCCTACACGCACTTCCGCGAGATCTGCGAGATCATGCAGGCCTACGACGTGTCGTTCTCGCTCGGCGACGGGTTGCGGCCCGGCTCCATCGCCGACGCCAACGACGAGGCGCAGTTCGCCGAGCTGCGGACCCAGGGCGAGCTGACCCGCATCGCCTGGGAGCACGACGTGCAGGTCATGAACGAGGGGCCCGGGCACGTCCCCATGCACCTGATCCGCGAGAACATGGAGAAGCAGCTCGAGTGGTGCGACGAGGCGCCCTTCTACACGCTCGGGCCGCTGACGACCGACATCGCCCCGGGCTACGACCACCTCACCTCGGCGATCGGCGCCGCGATGATCGGCTGGTACGGCACGGCGATGCTCTGCTACGTCACGCCCAAAGAGCACCTCGGCCTGCCGAACCGGGACGACGTCAAGGCCGGGGTCGTCGCCTACAAAATCGCCGCCCATGCCGCGGACCTCGCCAAGGGACATCCGCGGGCGCAGGCGTGGGACGACGCGCTCTCGAAGGCCCGCTTCGAGTTCCGCTGGGAGGACCAGTTCAACCTGGCGCTCGACCCGGTGACGGCGCGCGCCTACCACGACGAGACGCTGCCGGCCGACGGCGCCAAGATCGCCCACTTCTGCTCGATGTGCGGGCCGAAGTTCTGCAGCATGGAGATCACCCAGCAGATTCGGGACTTCGCGGCCGAGCGCGGCGTCGGCGAGACGCAGGCGGTCAAGGTCGGTCTCGACGAGAAGTCCGCCGAGTTCCGCGAGCGGCGGGAGATCTACGTGCCGGCGAAGTAGCCGGTGGCGCGAGTCTGGCGGATCGAGATTGCCGAGCCAGCCATGGCGCCCGCAGCAGAGATTCGGGGCATGAGTATCGTCCTGCTGGGGGACTTCAATCCCAAGATCTTCCAGCCTGCATGGTTCGGCGCGCATGAGTTGATCCGTCCGACGGAGGCCGACGAAGCGGACGTCAAGATCGTGCACCCCGAGGTTTCGGAGTTCAGACTCGACTGGGTCGTTCTGCAGGTGACGCGCGAGCGTTTTGCCGTCGACACCAGACAGGATACGTTCTTCGAGGCATCCAGGGACCTGGTGCTGGGCACGTTCGAACTCCTCGGCCATACTCCGTTGAGGGCGATAGGCATCAACATGCACGAGCACCGGCGCATGAACTCGACGGAGGCGTGGCATCGGTTCGGCCACGCATTCGCTCCGAAAGGGCGGTGGCAGGATCTCCTGACAGAGCCCGGAATGGCGGATCTGACGATGCAGGGCGTTCGTACGGATGGCTACAAGGGCTACGTTCAGGTCACGGTTCAACCGTCGCGGAAGATCACGGACGGCGTTTACCTACATGTAAATGACCACTACGCGGCCATCGAAGAGAGCGGTGCCGAACTTGGTGGCGCGAGTGCCGCCATGGAGATACTGAGGGAGAACTGGCAGACGTCTCGCGAGCGTTCGCTGGACATTATGGAACGGTTGGTGAAGAACAGTGAGGGTTGAGAGTATCGTTCCGCAGAGTAGTCGTGGACTACAGAAACGTTCCGGGACACGGGACGCGCGACCGGATGTGCTGGTGCTTGAAGTTGCCGACTTCGTTAGCCGGCGGTGGCGATTCCAGTCTCTGCTTGACGAGGCGTTGCTCCCCGGCGAGGTCGAAGGGGTCAGTTCCACCGCCATGTTGTCGTCGAGCAGCCGAGACGACGCGGGAGCGCATCCTCGGGGGTCGCTCTCGATTGCGGCGGGGCAGGTCGCTTGTTCAAGGCCGGATCCGCTGCCCAGGCTGTCGCGGAGCGGCGAGAGGAGGAGCGTCTCGATCTCATCCGAACGATGGGAGGGCGTCGTGTTGGGAGTCGAGAACGACGTGTTTCGCGCTCGCCTCGTCGATCTCGATCGGCGGACTCCGGATGAAGAGGCCGAAGTCCATTTGTCGGAGGTATCCGACGAGGACAGGGCGCTCGTCGAGCCCGGCGCCATCTTTTACTGGAGCATTGGCTATTATATCGACCGGGCGGGTCAGCGAATGCGGCGTTCCCTCGTTCGATTCCGCCGCTTGCCGGCCTGGACGAGAGGCGAACTCGACAACGCTCGGCGCGAAGCCGAAGAGACCGGCAGCATCCTGGGGTGGGGAAGTGAGTCCGCGGACGCCGCCAGGACGCGGTGAAGTGGAGGTGTCCGTCTTCGGTCCAGGCTACGGCGAGTGCATTCTCATCCATGCCGGTGACGGCGATTGGATCATCGTCGATTCCTGCATCGACGTCGCGACGCGGCAAGCCGTAGCGATCGACTATCTGTCCCGGATCGGGGTCGATCCGTCTCGGGCCGTGAGGCTCGTTGTCGCGACGCACTGGCACGACGATCACGTGCGTGGAATGGCGGCGACGGTAGATGCGTGTCAAGACGCGCGCTTTGTCTGTTCGGATGCACTGAACACACGGGAGTTCCTGACGCTCGTGAAAGCGTTTGCTTCGCGGCCGATGGCCGTGAACGGTTCGGGATTGCAGGAGTTGGATGGCGTCATTCGGCTTCTCGAGACGCGAGCCAGGGATGGCTCGGGCCGAGATTTCTCGCCGGTATGGGCAGTCGCGGACCGTCCGCTCTGGCGGCGAGGCGCCGGGAAGTCGTCTTCGGGACTGCAGGCGGACGTTCATTCGTTGTCGCCCTCCGATGCATCCAATCTCGCCGCGAAGTTGGAGTTACAGTCCTTGTGGCCCGCGGAGCGTCGTCCGAAGCGGCGGCTCATCGGGCTGACACCGAATCTTGCGGCGGTGGTCCTGTGGGTTACGGCAGGCCGACAGAAGATCCTGCTCGGTGCGGACCTTGAAGAAACGACGAATCCACATCGCGGGTGGACGGCGATTCTCGATACACCCACGCGGCCACTCGGCGTGGCGACGACCTTCAAGGTGGCGCACCACGGCTCGGCCAACGCCGATCATCCGCGGATCTGGCGAGAGCTGCTCGCTGCGAAGCCGACGGCGGTGCTTACTCCTTTTCGGCGAAGCGGGCGCAAGTTGCCGACGACTGCCGATATCCGGCGCATCACGGCACGCACTTCCAGCGCGTACATCACGGCGCCACCGGAGCTGGCTCGGACGCGACGCTCGCCCACCGTCGAACGCATGCTGCGCCGGTCGGTTCGGTCGGTAGAGCCCGTTCATGGCCCGATGGGGCACGTACGATTGAGAGCCAACGGTTCGGAGGAGGGTGGTTGGCGCGTGGAGTTGTTCGGGGCCGCGATGTCGTTGAGCGATTTGGCTGCATGAGTACCTGGCGTTCACACGAAGATGTCACGCAGGTCCACTTGGAAACCGGGGAGCGACGCCGAGCCTCCGACGCCCGCTACCGGGCCGCCATGCCCTGCGGCAAGGTGGTGATCTGGATGATCGTGGGGAAGGTCGCCGCGTCCGCCCCGGGCGCCGCGTGAATGTAGCCGGCCGCTCCGTTCCAGGTGTAGTCCTTGATCGTGACGCTCGGCCGGAAGTCCATCTCGCGGTCGCGGAACCGCGCCGTCTCGAACTGGTGGATCGGAGGCGCGTCGTACACCCGCCGGCCGCGCTCGCGCAGCACGACCGAGTAGTAGCGCACCATGTCCGCGAAGGCGGCGGCCGTGCCGAACAGGTGGAAGCGCTGCCCGCGGCCGGCGTCGTACGAGGTCAGGTACCGCGCGCTCGGGTAGACGGGCACGCCGAGGGTCGCCTCGGTCGGCACGTCCACGGCGGCCGGACGGGGCGCCGCCGACGGCGCCGGGCGCGCTGGCGCCGGCCGCGCCGGGGCCGCCCCGGGCGTGGGGAACGGTCGCGGAACCGGCTGGCGCTGCGCGGCCAGCGGAACCGCCGCGGCGATCGCCAGCAGCATCAGGCAGGCGACATGCAGGGCGCGCGGGCAGGTCACGACCGTATTATGACGCATGCCGACCTTCCGTGAATACTGCGACGACCACTACGACTGGCTGATCGGCGTGCTGACCGAGCTGGTGGGCCTGGAGTCGCCCACGACCGATCCCGCGGCGGTCGATCGTTGCGGCGCGCGGCTGGCGGAGCACCTCCGGGAGATGGGAGGGGCCGTCGAGCGGGTCCCCTCGCCCACCAGCGGCGCGCACCTGCGCGCGACCTTCGGCTCCGGATCGCCCGCGCGGCAGGTCATGCTGCTCGGGCACTTCGATACCGTCTGGCCGGTGGGCCAGCTCGAACGCATGCCGCTCTGCGAGTCCGACGGCCGCCTGCACGGGCCGGGCGTGTTCGACATGAAGGCGGGCATCGTCATCGGCATGCTCGCCGTGCGGGCGCTGGCCGCGGCCGGCCGGTTGTCCGACCTCCGCGTGCTGATGTTGTGGACGGCGGACGAGGAGCGGGGCAGCCGCTCGTCGCGCGGCCTGATCGAGGAGGAGGCCCGGCGCGCCGGCGCCGTCTTCGTGCTCGAGCCGGCGCTGCCGGGCGGGGCGGTCAAGACCGGCCGCAAGGGCTGCGGCGAGTTCGAGCTGCGGGTGCAGGGCATCCCGGCCCACGCCGGCATCGATCCGACGCGCGGCGCGAGCGCCATAGACGAGCTGGCGGCGCAGATCCGGGCGGTCGGTGCGCTCCGGGACCACGAGCGCGGGTTGACGCTGAACGTCGGATTCATCGAGGGCGGGGACCGGCCCAACGTCGTGGCCGAGCACGCCCGGGCCGTCATCGATGCGCGCGCCGCGACGATGGACGACGCCCGCCGCCTCGAACGGCGCATGCAGGCGTTGCGGCCCGTGCTCGACGGGACCAGCCTGCAGGTCGGCGGGGGGTTCTCGCGGCCGCCGTTCGAGCGCACGCCGGCGGTGGCCCGCCTCTACGAGGTCGCCCGGGCGGTGGCGGCCGAGCTGGGTCGGGAGCTGGGGGAAGGCGTGACCGGGGGCGGCTCGGACGGGAACTTCACCGGTGCGCTCGGCGTCCCTACTCTCGATGGCCTCGGTGCGGTGGGCGACGGGGCGCACGCGCTCGACGAGCATGTCGTCACCGCCGACCTGGCCTGGCGGGCCGCGTTGCTGGCCGGGCTGATAGCGCGTTCCGGCTGAGCGGGCTGCGCCGCAGGGCGGTGTCAGACCCCTGGTGGGGGTCGGTTCTGCGACGCAAGGCCATGGAGCGGATGGGATGGACCGAAACACCGAGCCGGCGAGGCGTTTCGGGACGCTAGAATGATATGCAGGAGGATCGCATGGGAAATACGGTGAAGACCGCTCTGCTGCTCGGCCTGCTCAGCGGCCTGCTGCTCGCGCTGGGCGACTGGTTGGGGGGCGCCGGCGGGTTGATGTTCGCGTTCGTCATCGCGGTGGCGATGAACTTCGGGTCCTACTGGTTCTCCGACCGGATCGTGCTCCGGATGTACCGCGCGCAGCCGGTCGGCCCGGAGCACCCGCTGCACGGCATCACCGCGCGTCTGGCGCAGCGCGCCAACCTGCCGATGCCGAAGGTCTACGTCATCCCGGACGACTCGCCCAACGCCTTCGCCACCGGACGGAATCCGAAGCACGCGGCCGTCGCGGCGACCACGGGGCTGCTGCGCTTCCTCGACGAGCCGGAGATCGAAGGCGTGATCGCGCACGAGCTGGCGCACGTCAAGCATCGCGACATCCTCATCGGCTCGGTCGCCGCGACCGTGGCCGCCACCATCATGATGGTGTCCCGGATGGCGCAGTTCGCGGCCATCTTCGGCGGGTTCGGCGGGCGGGACGACGGCGAGGGCTCCAATCCCCTGGCGCTGCTCGCGACGATCATCGTGGCGCCGCTGGCCGCGATGCTCATCCAGGCCGCCATCTCGCGCTCGCGGGAGTTCGCAGCGGATCGCGGGGCGGCCGCCATCGCCGGCAATCCGTACGGCCTGGCCGGCGCGCTGAAGAAGATCGACGCGGCCCAGCAGCGGATCCCGCTGGATGCGAACCCGGCGACGGCGCACATGTTCATCATGATGCCGCTGTCGGGCCGCGGAATGCTCTCGCTGTTCAGCACGCACCCGCCGACCGAGCAGCGCATCCGGGCCCTGCTGGGGACGATCTGAGCCGCGTCACGGCGGCGGGCCGGGATGCGCGGGCCGGGATCGTCCGGACGCCGCCGCGCGACCGGTTCCCGGTTCGGCCGCCGGCGCCCGCTCCCGTTCCAGGCCGTACTTCGCCTTCAGGACCCCCATGACGGTCCTGAAGCGGGTCGCGTACGACGCCGAGGCGTACTTGCCCGCGTAGAGGCGGCCGTACCCGGCCACGAGTTGCGGGTATTCGCGTCCCAGGAACTCGAGAAAGTGGCGCCGCGTGCCGCCCTCGAGGTGCAGGAGCATCGAGCCCACGTAGGCTGCGCCGCTGTCGACCACGGCCTCGAGCGTCCGCTCGAGCTTCGCCGGGTGGGAGCTGATGCCCGGCACGATCGGCGCCAGC
The DNA here is from genome assembly GCA_965204175.1 of Vicinamibacterales bacterium. Taxonomy (GTDB): domain Bacteria; phylum Acidobacteriota; class Vicinamibacteria; order Vicinamibacterales; family UBA8438; genus WTFV01. Next base: position 4,544,541 of record OZ241978.1, on the reverse strand, counting down.
AGGACGCCCGCGTCGACCCCCGCGTCCCGCAGCCGCCGTACCGCGCGCAGCCGCTGCAGCGGGTGGGCGGTTCCCGGCTCGAGCATCCGCCACGCTTCCTCGTCCACCGTCGGCAGGCTGAACGTCACGCTGCAGCGCGCGCGGCGCGAGAGCTCGACCAGCAGGTCGGTGTCCCGCACGGCCAGCGTGCCCTTCGTGATCAGTCCGACCGGAGCGGGATGGCGGACCAGCGCGGCCAGGACCCGGCGGGTCAGTCGGTAGCGGCCTTCTATCGGCTGGTACGGATCGGTGGCGGTTCCCAGGGCGATCACCTGGCCGTCGAGCGCGCGTCGCGGCAGCTCGCGTGCGAGCACGTCCGGAAAATTGGTCTTGACCAGCACCACGGACGAGAAATCGTCTCCCGCGCCGAGCTCCAGTTGCGTCTGGTAGCGGCGGGCGAAACAGTAGTGGCAGCCGTGGGTGCAACCCCGGTAGGGGTTCAGCGTCCAGCGGAAGGGCATGCCCTCCACGCGGTTGAGCGCCGAGCGGCAGGTGACCTCCTGGTAGGTGGTCCGTCCCGTGCGGATCGCGCCTTCCCGCAGGGCGGAGGCGCCGCTTTCCCGAACCGCGGCGGCCACCGCGCGGGTGGTCGGCCTGCGCCCGAGATCGAACAGCGCAGCTTGTCTGGGCATCGATATTCGCTTTTTGTTCGCTTCATGATCGCGCACGTCGGATGCGCCTGTCAACCGGGCCGCGGCCGGCTTCAGCCGAGCCGGGCGCGCCAGTCGTCGAGCAGGTCGCGCAGCGTCCGGTCCAGGCCGATGCGGGGTTCCCAGCCGATCTCGGCGGTGATGCGCCGGCGGTCGCCGAGCAGGACCTGATAGTCGCTCGGCCGGAGTCGTGCGGGGTCGACGCGCACTGCCACCGGCGCGCGGGCCAGCGCCAGCAGCTCGGTCAGCACGTCGCGCATGGGGCGGGCCGCGCCCGAGCAGACGTTGTAGACGGCGCCGGGAACGCCGCTCCGCATCAGCGCGCGGTACGCGCGGACCGTATCGCGCACGTCCAGCAGGTCGCGCCGGGCGTCCAGGTCGCCGACGCGCAGCGTCGGCTCGGCCGCGCCGGCCTCGATGCGGGCGACCTGCTGGGCGAAGCTCGATGCGGCGTACGACGGATCCTGACCCGGCCCGAGGTGCGTGAAGGAGCGGGTCACGAGTACCGCCAGGCCGTCCGCCGCGTAGCGGGCGGCCAGCATCTCCTGCGCCAGCTTGCTCACGCCGTAGGGGCTCACCGGGCCGAGCGCCGCGTTCTCGTCCAGCGGGCCGTCGGCGGGGCGGTAGACGAGCGCCGAGCCGGGAATCAGGACGCGGGCCGCCGGCGAAGCACGCTCCAGGGCCGCGAGAAGGTGCTCGGTGCCGAGCGTGTTGGTCCGCAACGTCGCCGCGCAACGGTTCCACGAGCCGGCGACGGCGGCGGCGCCGGCAAGGTGGTAGACCTGCCGGGGCGGCAGCTCCGCCAGCGCGCGATCGACCGCGTCGCGGTCCAGGACGTCGACCTGGCGCCAGGCGATCCGGGCGTCCGCGGCGCGCGCGGCGCCTCGCGGCCCGGCGCCGTCCGCGGCAGGACGCCGCCAGCCGACGACCTCCGGCGCCGGGCGCTCGGCGAGGAGCTGCGCGACGAGGTGGCTGCCGGCGAAGCCGGCCGCCCCCGTCACCAGCACGCGTTCAGCCATCGGCTCTGCGGCCCGATCCTGCCGTCGCGGGCGCTTCCGCGGCGCAGGCGCCTAGCGGTAGCCGCCTCCGGCCCCGCCGAAGTTGTTGGTGAAGGTCCCCAGCCCGGCGAGGGTGAACGAGAGCGTGAAGCGGCGGTCCTGATCGATGAGGGCCCGCGTGCCCAGGCCCTCGAAGTTGAACACCTGGTAGTCGATCCGCAGGCCGCAGCATTGCGCGTTGTAGTAGATGCGGATCATCTGGGCCAGGAACCGCCCGCGCCGGATGTCGTAGTTGAAGTCGTACAGGCCGCCGAACTTGTTGTCCGGCGTGCGGAACGAGGTGGACGAGTTGATGTAGTTGTCCAGACGGCCGGGGTTGTCGAATCCGGGCAGCCCTTCGATGAACTGGCGTTGACTCCAGCCGCCGCTCGTCGCTATCCAGCCGCCGAGCTCGTAGCTGCCTTCCGCGGAGATGGTCCGCATCGGGCCCATCTGGAAGAACGGAACGTAGGCCCGGCGCCCCAGGCTCGCGGGGGCGCCGGCAAGCTGCAGATCCTCTGCGTCCCGCCCCGGATCGAACTCCATGCGGACCGTGCCTCCGAGGTTCCGGGTCGGCTCGGTGCGCACGAGGATCGATACCGGCGAGAAGTTGCTCGGCGGCGTGCCGCTGAAGCTCGTGCGGAAGCTGCGGTCGTATTGCGCGGCCCGCGCGTCCGTGTAGTAGCTCTGCGTCACCGAGGCGGAGAGAATCTCGCGCGCGACCGACTCGCGGCCGCCCTCGTAGACCCTTGCGTACAGCCGGGTGTCGAGACCGTACTCGTACTGGACGACGCCGCCGACGATCGAGTCGATGCCCTCGAGGCGGACGATGCGATTGAAGAGATCGTCGTCGATGCTGCTGACCCGGGAGACGCCCACCCAGGGCTCGATGAGGTGCTTCATCCGCTCCGAGTATCCGCTGTCCGGCGTGTCCCAGATCTTGATGAACGACGGGCCGGTGGCACGGGTGGACACCTCGAAGAACTGCCGGCCGACCCCGACGTCCACCTGCTGCCGGTCGACCCGGCTCTCGTCCCAGTAGGTGGCCCGCCACGACGCCGTCGTGTCGATCTTCAGGAAGGGCCAGCGGTTGAACGGGAACTGCAGCACCGGATACAGATCGAAACGGCTGAGTCCGTTGTCGGTCTCAATCAGGATGCCGTCCCGCTCGCGGCGCGATCTCCGCAGCAGCTTGGCATATTCGGCGTCGAACGAGAAGTACAGCGGCGCGCCGAAGAGCTCGGTCTTGCCCCGCCCGAACCCAAGCCGCGGGCCGGCGCCGTTGAGCGCGCTGTCGGTGTCGAAGAACGTCTCGCTGTAGTCGTAAGTGCCGCTGAGCTCGTACTCGCCGACCGGTCCGCTCAGGTTGCCCGACATGGAGCGGCGGGAGTTGGAGGCGTCGAAGACGTTCATGTTGTACGTCTGACGCACGTCGATGTCGGTGAAGTAGTCGAGCTGGCCCCGTGCGTTCCAGTCGGCCGGCAGGCCGTGGCGGGCCTGCCCGCGGTACTCGTAGCTCAGTCTCGGCGGCCGCGTCCGCGTGCCTCCGGCGTAGGCGATGTCCGCCTCCGGTTCGTTCAGGCGGTACATGCGGACGTCGCCCTGCGATCCGTTGCCGCGGGTGTAGCGGTACTCGGCGCCGCGCCCGTCGCCGCCGTGCTGCATGAACTTGTCGTAGTAGAAGGTGGCGTCCTGACTGCGGTTGATCGCCCAGAAGAAGGCGTTGCTGATGCTCGATCCCTGGTAGCGCGACGCCCCGTACGTCGGCATCAGCAATCCCGTCGCCCGGCCGTCCTCCTGGATCGGATAGAACATGGCCGGCAGGTAGAAGACCGGCACCCCCTTCACCTTGAGAACCGCGTTCACGAGCAGGGCGTAGCTGTCGAGGTTCAGCGTGAACGACGTCGTGACCATCTGCCACCGGGGCGTCGGCTGCACGCAGCTCGTGAACGCGCCCTTCGTGATCTTGTACGTCCGCGGGCCGGTGCGTTCGATCATCTGGCCGTGGAACAGCAGGTCGGCTTCCTGCGTGCCGAACATGCTGCGGTCGACCTCGTTGCCGAGGTCGACCCAGCCGTAGGCTTCGTGGAAGACGGCCGTCTGATCGATCGTCCAGTACTCGACGCGGTCCGCGGAGAGGTGGACCTCCCGCGTGGCGAATACGACGTTGCCCGACGCCACCAGTCGGAGCGAGGGTGTCTCGGCCGCCTCGCCGGAGGCGTCGCCGCCCGCGGGCCCGCCGCCGGCCGCTCCGCCGCCGTCGGACGGATCCTCGCCGGCCTCGTCCGCGGCCGGCTCTTCCGGCGTCTCCAGGTAGATGTCCACCTGGTCCGCGTGGAAGGTGAAGCCGTCTCCCTCCAGCTCCACGGTGCCGGTCAGGCGCAGTTGGTCGGCGCCGATCATCTCCAGCTCGAACTGCTTGTGGTCGAACGGCAGGTCCGGGAAGATCTGCGCCGCCGCCCCGGCCGGCGACAGCAGGACGCCCAGCAGCGCGGCCAGGGCGGACCGCGTGCATCCGTTCGTCTTCGACGTCCTCTTGGCGCCGAAGCGGCTGCGGCAGGGAACTCGCGGGGCTCGGTGCATCCAGTAACCGATTCTACCCCCGCGCCGGGCCCGGCAGGCCGCGGTCCAGCGCCTGCAGCACCTCGCCCACGAGGTAGACGGATCCGGTGACTCCCGCCACGGGGCCGCTCCGCCAGGCGGAGCGGAGGCCCGCGGCCGGCGAGGCCGCCGATTCGACCGGCGCGCCGCGTCCGCCGGCGCGCGCCGCCGCGACCAGATCGGGCACCGGCCTGGCTCGCGGGCTGTCGATCGGGACGCAGACGATGCGGCTCGCGGCATCCCCCAGCGCTGCGACCATGCCGGCGGCGTCCTTGTCGGCGAGCGCGCCGAACACGAAGGGCAGACCGGACGGATGGACTCCCTTGACGTAGGCTCCGAGCGCCGCCGCGGCGGCCACGTTGTGGGCCGGGTCGAGCAGCAGGCGCCGGTCCGGCGCGCACTCGACCAGCTCGATGCGCCCGCGCCAGCGCACCTCGGCCAGAGCCTGCTCGACGGCGGCGCGGGGGACGCGTATTCCGGCCGGCGCGAGCTCCTCCAGCAGCCGTACCGCCACCGCGGCGTTGCGGAGCTGATGGCGGCCGCGCAGCGCGAGGGTGAGCGGACCGTAGCGGGCGCGGGACGTCTCGATCGACTCGATGCGGATGCGGCCCGCTTCTTCGCGCGACCGGACGGCCACCTCTGCCGCCGCGTCGACGAAGTGCGCGCGCACGGCCGCCGCCTGCCGCAGCAGGACCTCGCGCGCCTCCGGTTTCTCCTCGCCGCTGACGACGACCGTACCCGGCTTGATGACGCCCGCTTTCTCGAACGCGATCTCGCCGAGCGTGGCGCCGAGGTACTGCTGGTGGTCGAGATCGATGGACGGAATGCCGGCGGCCAGTGCGCCGACCGTGTTGGTGGCGTCGAAGCGGCCGCCCATGCCCACCTCGAGCACGGCGACGTCGACCCCGCGGCGACGGAAGAGCGACAGCGCAAGCGCCGTCGTCGCCTCGAAGAACGTCGGCGGATGGGCGAGCCGCCCGGATCGGCGGAGCCGTTCGATCGTGCCGCGGACGGCGGCCGCCTCCAGCGCGAGCCCGGCATCGTCGACGGGGCGGCCGTGCACCGCGAAGCGCTCGTTCAGAGCGATCAGGTGCGGCGAGGTGTACAGGCCCGTGCCGTACCCCGCGGCGCGCAACCCGCGCTCGACCATGGCCGCGACCGAGCCCTTGCCGTTGGTGCCGGCGATCAGAATCGACCGGAAGCAGCGGTCGGGATCGCCCAGCCCGGCCTTCAGCGCCTCCATGTTGTCGAGTCCCAGCTTGATGCCGAACCGCTGCAGCCCGAGGAGGTAGGCGAGCGGATCGTCGGCGGCCGGACCGGAACGGGATTGGACCATGCGGCGGATGCGGATGCGGTTCCGGCCGTGCCGCTACGGCACGGTGGTGCGCGGCACGTAATAGCGCGTGCGGTTGTCCATGCCCTCGATCTGCTTCAGCAGGTCGTCGAGCGCGTCCGCGCCCCACGCGGGGTCGAACCCGGAGGTCTCCACGACCAGCAGCGGGGTTGCCTTGTAGTGGAAGAAAAAGTGATGGTACGCCTCGTTCAGCTCGCCGAGATAGCGGTCGTCGGGGGCCGGTTCCGTCGAGCCCTGCGTGTCCCGGGCGCGCGCCCGCCTGCGCAGCAGGTCCGTGGGGGTCTGGAGATAGATCACCAGATCCGGCGTGACGACGTCCGGGGCGAGCAGGTCGAAGAGCCGCTGGTAGATGAAGAGCTCGTTGTCGTCGAGGTTCAGGCAGGCGTAGATCTTGTCCTTGTCGAACAGGTAGTCGGAGAGGGTCAGCCGATTGAACAGGTCGGACTGGCGCAGCGCGACCTGCTGGCGATGCCGCGCCAGCAGCGAGAACAACTGGGCCTGGAAGGCCGCGCCGGGCCGCCCCGCGTAGAAGTCGGCGAGGAACGGGTTGTCCGTGTCGTCGAGCATGACCGCCGCGTCCAGCCGGTCCGCGAGACGCTCGGTGAGGGCGAGTTTTCCGGCGGCTATGGGGCCTTCGATCGCGATGTGCCGAAAGTCCACGCTGGGCCGAGTATAGTCAATGCCGCACGCCATGATGCCGAACCTCTCCCGCTCCGTTCCCATGTCGCGCGCAGCGCTGGTTGCCGGCCTCGTCCTCGTCGCGGGCTGCGCGGCCACGCCGCCCGCGGAGGTTCCGACCCCTTCCACCCCGCCGGATCCGATGTCGTGGATCCTGCGGCTGGAGGACGAGCGGCGTCTCGCCGATCCGGCGCCGGCGCCGGCCGCCGGCATCGGCGCGGCCGTGGTTCCGCCGGCCGGTCCACCCCGGCTTCGTCCGGACCTGCTGGCGCTGCTCGATGCGCCGGCGGCCTATCTCCGGCGCCGGGCCGCGCTGGCGGTGGGGCGCGTCGGGTCCCTCGACGGCGTCGAGGTGCTGGTGGCGCGGCTGACCGATCCCGAGCCCGAAGTGCGGCAGATGGCGGCTTTCGGCCTGGGCCTGATCGGCGACGCCGGGGCCGCCGATGCCCTCGTCGAGGCCCTGGACGATCCGTCGCTGCAGGTGCAGGGGCGGGCCGCGCAGGCCCTCGGGTTGATTGGGGCGCGGTCGGCCGCCCCCGCGATCGGGGCGCTGGTCCGCCGCCTCGTGACCTCGGCGTACGACCTCGAGCCGGACGACATGACCTGGCCGCTCGGCGACGAGGTCGAGGCGTTTCGTCTGGGCCTCTACGCGCTGGCCGAGCTGCAGGCGTTCGAGCCGCTCGCCGAGGCCGTGCTCATCGACGAGGAGCGCCCGATTCTCTGGTGGTGGCCCGTCGCCCATGCCCTCGGGCGCACGGAAGATCCGCGCGCGCTGCCCGCGCTCGTGACGCTGACCGGCGTGCAGGGCAGGATCGGCGTCGCGCTGGCCGCCGGCGGGCTGGGAGCACTCGGCGACCCGCGCGGCGTGGAGGCGCTCGAGGAGCTGCTGCGGCTCGACCGCCGGGACCGGCTCGTCGTGGCCGGCGCCGTGCGCGCCCTCGGTGCGATCGACGATCCGGCGGCCGTGGCGGCCCTGGACCGTTTCGTCCGCATCCGGGGGCTCGACCGGCAGCTTCGGCGAGTGGCCGTCGAGGCGCTGGCGAACCACGCCGCGGATGCATCGGTCGAGGTTTTCGTGGAGCTGCTGGGGCATCCGTGGCCGCCGCTGCGGGCCGCGTCCCTGCGGGCGCTCTCGCGGGCCGACCCGGAACGGTTCCTGTTCGTGTTGTCCGGTCTGGGCGCCGATCCGGACTGGCGCGTCCGCGCGGCGGCTGCCGAGGGACTCGGCCATGCCGGCGCGGAGGGGGGCAGCGCGGCGCTGGCGGCCATGCTCGCCGACGCGGACGAGCGGGTCCTGCCGTTCGTGCTCGAGGCGCTCGTCGCCGCGCGATCGCCGGATGCGCCGGGCCTGCTGCTGGAGCGTCTGGCGGCCGGCGACGCCGTGGTTCGCGGCGCCGCCGCGCGCCTGTTGGGCGAGTTGCGGCCGGCGGGAGCCGTCACGGCGCTCGTGGCCGCCTACGACGCGGCCGGGCCCGACGCGTCGTTCCTGGCGCGCACCGCGATAGTCGATGCGCTGGCCGCGTACGGCGGCGAAGCGGCCGTGGACGCGCTGCGCCGGGCGCTCGACGATCGGGACTGGGCGGTCCGCGTCCGCGCGGCGGAAAGACTCGCCGGGCTGCTGCCCGACGCGCAACCCTACGAGGAGATCGGGCCGGCGCCGGGACGGCGCGGGCTCGATCACGCCGCGCCCCACCTGACGAACCCGCCGGTGTCGCCGCGCGTGTATCTCGAGACCGGTCGCGGCACCATCGAGATCGAGCTGGCGGTGCTCGACGCGCCGCTGACGGCGGACAGCTTCTCGACGCTCGCGCGCCGGGGATTCTTCGACGGGCTGACGTTCCACCGCGTGGTGCCGGGGGGAGTGGCCTACGGCGGAGACCCGCGCGGCGACGACCACGGCGGACCCGGATTCACGTTGCGCGACGAGCCGAACGAGCTGCCCTTCCTGCGCGGGACGGTCGGGGTGGCGCGTGATTACCCGGATGCGGGAGGCAGCCGGTTCTTCATCGCGCTGACGCCGCAGCCGCAGCTCGACGGGCGCCGCACGGCGTTCGCGCGAGTCGTCGCCGGCATGGAGGTCGCCGACGCGTTGCAGACCGGCGACCGGATCGAACGCGTTCTCGTGTGGGACGGCGTGCGGCCGTTGCAGGGCGCCGCCGGGCCCTGACTCAACCGTCCGTGAGGCTGGTGCGCAGCCGCTGCCGGCGGCGGTGACGCGCGAGCGCGAGTTCGATCAGCCGCTGGATGAGCGCCGGGTAGGGCAGTCCCGAGGCCGCCCAGAGCCTGGCATACTGGCTGATCGCCGTGAATCCCGGCAACGTGTTGGCCTCGTTGACGTACAGCCGGTCGGCGGCCTCGTCGAGCAGGAAGTCCACGCGCGCCATGCCGGCGCAGTCGAGGGCGCGGTACGCGTCGACGGCCAGCGCGCGCACCTGCTCCGTGCGCGCGGCCGGCAGGCGGGCGGGAATCACGATCTCGGAGCGGTCGTCCAGGTACTTCGCCTCGTAGTCGTAGAACTCCCCGGACGGGATCACCTCGCCCGGCACGGACGCCTCGGGGGCTTCGTTGCCGAGCACGGAGCATTCGATCTCTCTGGCCGCCGGAACCGCAACCTCGACCACCAGCTTGTCGTCGAACGTCCAGGCCAGGGCCAGGGCGGCGCGGAGGCCCTCGGCATCGACCGCCCGGGACACGCCCACGCTCGATCCGAGATTCGCCGGCTTGACGAACAGCGGATAGTCGAAGGCGGCCTCCAGGCGCGCGATCACCCCGTCCGGGTCGCTCTCCCATTCGAGTCCGCCGACCGCGCGCCCGGGAACCACCGGCAGTCCGTGCGCCCGCAGCAGCACCTTCGCCACGGCCTTGTCCATGGCCACGGCCGAGGCGAGCACGCCGGCCCCGACGTAGGGCACGTTCGCCAGCTCCAGCAGCCCCTGCAGCGTGCCGTCCTCGCCGTACGGACCGTGCACGATGGGGAAGACCACGTCCAGGCCGAGCTCGGCGACGGTGGCCCGGTCCAGGTCGCGCCCGTCCGCGGCAGACCGTGCGTCCCGTTCGATGGTGAGGAGCGGGTTGCGCGCCGGGTGGGCGACCAGGTGCGCCTCGGCCGCCGCGGCGGCGGGCAGGGCCTCGGATGCACGCGCGCCGGCGATCACGGCGGCCGCCGAATCGGTCGACGGCGGGCTCGCGGCGATGGACCAGCGCCCGGACCTGTCTATGAACAGCGGGACCGGCTCGTAGCGGTCGCGATCGATGTGGCCGAAGATGGCCGCGGCGGACGCGATCGAGACTTCGTGCTCGCTCGATCGGCCGCCGTAGATGACGCCAACGCGAAGCCGCCCCACAGGTGGCGGTAGTATACGTGACCGGCGTGACCGAGACCGCCCTGTTCGAGCTGACCGCGCGCGACGGACGTGCCCGGCGGGGCCGCCTGCGCACCCCGCACGGCGTGGTGGAGACGCCGGCGTTCATGCCGGTGGGCACCGCCGGCGCGGTGAAGGCGGTGACGCCGCGGGACCTCGTCGCGGCCGGCGCCGGCATCGTCCTGGCCAACACCTACCATCTGCACCTGCGGCCGGGCGACGAGCTCGTCGCGCGCCGGGGCGGGCTGCACCGCTTCATGGGCTGGGCCGGGCCCATCCTGACCGACAGCGGCGGCTACCAGGTGTTCAGCCTGGCCGCCCGCCGCGTCATCGACGAGGCCGGGGTGCGCTTCCGGTCGCACCTCGACGGCAGCGAGCACGAGCTGACCCCCGAGACGGCGACCGACATCCAGGCGCGGCTCGGCAGCGACATCGCCATGGCGTTCGACGAATGCACGCCCTGGCCGGCGCCGGTCGACGCGGTGCGCGAGTCGATGGAGCGCACGTTGCGCTGGGCCCGGCGCGCCCGCGCGCGGCACGACGCCCTGTCGGGATCGCCCGCCGGCGCCGGGGCCGCCATGACGACGCCGGGCCAGATGCAGTTCGGGATCGTGCAGGGCGGCATGCATCCGGCGCTGCGCGAGCGCAGCGCGCGCGAGACCGTCGAGCTCGGCTTCCACGCCTACGCGATCGGCGGGCTCAGCGTCGGGGAGCCGACGCCGGTGATGTACGACGTGGCCGAGGTCACGGCCGCGATGCTTCCCGCCGACCGGCCGCGCTACCTGATGGGAGTCGGCATGCCGGACGATCTCGTCGAGTCGGTGGCGCGCGGCATCGACCTGTTCGACTGCGTGCTGCCGACCCGCAACGCGCGCAACGGGCAGCTCTTCACGCGCCGCGGCCCCATCTCGATCAAGGCGGCCGTCCATGCCGAGGACGACCGCCCGGTGGAGGCGGGGTGCGGGTGCTACACGTGCAGCCGCTTCTCGCGGGCCTACCTGCGCCACCTGCACGTGGCGAAGGAGATGACCGGCGCGGTGCTGAACACGGTCCACAATCTGCACTTCTACCTTGACACGATGCGGCGGATCAGGGACGCTATCCAGTCGGGCGGTTTCGAACGCTTCCGGCAAGCCTTCCACCACGCCTACTGCCGTCGGCAGGGACCAGAAACCCCGGAAGCTCTGACGCATCAATGAGTCTTCATCACGTCGAAGCGCTGTTCGCCATGGCCCAGCCCGCCGGCCAGCCGGGTCCGTTCATCCAGTTTCTCCCGCTGATCCTGATCCTCGGCATCTTCTACGTGATCATCTGGCTGCCGATGAAGCGGCGGCAGAACAGGATCCGGGAGTTCCAGGCGGCGCTGAAGGTCGGGGAGAAGATCGTGACCACCAGCGGCATCTACGGTTCGATCACCAAGCTGCACGACAAGTCGGTGCAGATACAGATTGCCGACCGGGTACGGATCGAGATCGCGCGCAGCGCCATCGGCGGCTATCAGGGCCAGGATCCCGTCGTGCAGGAAGGGAGCGGCTCGTAGGGGGCGACATGCAGAAGAACCTGCAGTGGAAACTGCTTGCAATCGTGGCGGTTACCGCGCTCGCCGTCTGGGGCGTCTACCCCCCCGGGGAACAGATTCGGCTCGGGCTCGATCTGAGCGGCGGCGCGCACCTGGTGCTGCGCGTCGAGACGAGCGACGCACTGCAGGTGGAGACCGAGACCGCGGCCGAGCAGATCGCCGAGCAGATGTCGCTGCAGGGGATGGAGGCGGCCACGGTGGTGCCGGCCGACGCCACGACGATTCGGGTGGAGGGCGTGCCCGGCGAGCGGGACGCCGAGTTCCGCCAGTTGTCGGACGAACGGCTCGCCGCGTCCTACGATCGGGAGCCCGGCGCGGGCGGCTCGTACACGTTCCGGATGCGCGGGCCGGTGTCCTCGTCCCTGCGCGAGGAGGCGGTGCGGCAGGCGCTGCAGACCATCGAGCGCCGGGTCAACGAGCTGGGGGTCTCCGAGCCGATCGTGGCTCCGCACGGCATCGGGGGCGACCAGATCCTGGTCCAGCTTCCCGGCGTGTCGGACGTGGCGCGCGCGAAGTCGCTCATTCGTTCGACCTCCCTGCTCGAATTGAAGCTGGTCGAGGAAGGGCCCGCGGTGAGCCGCGAGGCGCTGCTGCAGACCCGCAACGGAGTCGTGCCCCCGGACATGGAGGTGGCGACCCAGCCGGCCGGCTCCGGAGCCGATCCGTTCTACTACCTGGTGCGGCGGGTGGCCGCCGTGACCGGCCGCGACCTGCGCAACGCGCGGCCGTCGCTCGACGAGTTCAACCAGCCGGCCGTCAGCTTCACGCTGAACCGCGAGGGCGCCCGCAAGATGGGCGACATCACCGGCGCCAACCTCGGGCGCGGCCTGGCGATCATTCTCGACGGGCAGGTGCGGTCGGCGCCGACCATCCAGGGCCGCATCACCGACAGCGGCCAGATCACCGGCGTCGGCCAGCAGGAGGCCGAGGATCTGCAGATCACCCTGCGGTCCGGCGCCCTGCCGGCGTCGCTGACCTACCTGGAGGAGCGGACCGTCGGTCCGACGCTCGGGGCGGACTCGATTCGCGCCGGGGTCGCCGCGTCCATCGCCGGGCTCGTCCTGGTGGCCGTCTTCATGCTGGGGTACTACAAGCTGGCGGGCATCAACGCCGTGGTGGCGGTGGCGTTGAACCTGCTGATCCTGATGGCGTGCATGGCCTACATCGAGGCGGTGCTGACGCTGCCGGGCATCGCCGGCCTGATCCTGACCATCGGCATCGGCGTCGACTCCAACGTCCTGATCTTCGAGCGCATCAAGGAGGAGCTGCGCTCGGCCAAGAGCGTCCGCTCGGCGGTGGCCGCCGGTTTCGACCGCGTGCTGCTGACGATCATCGATACGCACGTCGCGTCCCTGATCGCGGCGGCTTTCCTGTTCCAGTTCGGGTCCGGGGCCATCCGGGGCTTCGCGACCACCCTGTTCTTCGGTCTGGTGTCGAACGTGTTCACCGCGGTCTTCGTCTCGCGATCGCTGTTCGAGACCGTCCTGTCGCGTCGCCGCGTCGCGACGCTGAGCATCTGAGATGGCGTGGTTCAAGACGCCCCGCATCGATTTCGTCGGCCGGCGCTGGCAGGCATTCGGCCTCTCGGCGCTCGTGGTCGTGGCCGGTATCGTGGTGCTGTTCACGCGCGGCGGGCTGCCCCTGGGCATCGACTTCTCCGGCGGCTCGCTGATCGTGCTGCAGTTCGAGCAGCCCGCCGGGGAGGGCGCGGTCCGCGACGCGCTGGCGAGCGTGGAGGAGAAAGTCGTTCAGCAGTACGGGGATCCCGCTGCGAACGAGGTGCTCGTGCGCCTGCCCATGGCCGGCCCGGAGGTGGGTGCGAGCCTGGAGGCGGGCGCGAACGAGGTCGTCGACGCCCTGCGCTCGAGCAGCCTCGGCGAGTTCGAGGTCATCAGCCAGGAGCTGGTCGGCCCCGTCATCGGGCAGGAGCTGCAGCGCCGGGGCATAAACGCGTTCGTCTTCGCGATGGCCGGCATTCTCGTGTACATCGGTTTGCGCTTCCGCTTCAGCTTCGCGGTCGGCGCCATCGTCGCGGTCGTGCACGACATCGCCATCACGCTCTCGCTGCTGACGTTCTTCGGTTACGAGCTGTCGCTCAACGTCGTGGCCGCCATGCTCACGATCACCGGCTACTCGGTCAACGACTCGATCGTCGTCTTCGACCGCGTGCGGGAGAACCTGCGCGTGATGCGGCGCGACGCGTTCCCGCAGCTCGTGAACACCAGCATCAACCAGACGCTCGCGCGCACGGTGATCACGTCGGGCACGACGGGGGTCGCGGTCCTCGCGCTGTTCGTGCTCGGCGGCGAGGTGCTGCGCGGATTCGCCTTCACCATGCTGGTCGGTGTCGTCAGCGGCACGTACTCGACCATCTTCGTGGCGGCGATGATTGCCATCGCCATCACGGAACGGCGCAGCACGAGGGTGCAGCGCACGGTGGCAGTGAAGTCCGTGCCGGAAGAGAAGCCGCAGCAGGCGCCGGCGCAGCGCTCGAAACGACGGTCGCGGCGGGCGCGGGCGTCCTGAGACGGCGCCGTCCGAGGCGCCGGGACCGCCACGATCCGTGAACGCGCTGGAAGCCGCGACGCTCGGGACGCTGCAGGGGCTGACCGAGTTCCTGCCCATCTCGAGCTCGGCGCACCTGCTGCTGGCCCGGGCCTTCTTCGGCTGGGACACGGAGGCGCGGTTCGGCCTGGCGTTCGACGTGGCGTGTCATATGGGCACGCTGCTCGCCGTGCTGGCCTACTATCGCCGGGACGTGGCCGGGTTGACGCGGGCGGCGGTCCGGCCGGCGACGTGGCTCGGCGGATCGGGCGATTCGGCTGCGCTCGCGCGTGCGATCGCCATCGGGACGGTCCCGATCGGAATCGTCGGCCTCGCCGCGGCGGATTTCGTGACCGGTGCGCTGCGCACCGTGCCGGTGGCGGGCGTTGCGCTGCTGCTCGGCGCCGTGCTCATGGTGGTGGCCGAGCGCGCCGGCTCGCAGGCGCGCGACGAAACGAGGCTCGGAGCGTGGGAGGCGTTCGGGCTCGGGCTCGCGCAGGCGTCGGCGTTGGTGCCCGGCGTGTCGCGATCGGGCGCCGTGCTGGTCGTGGCCATGTTGCTCGGCCTGCGCCGCGAGCGGGCGGCCCGGTTCGCGTTCCTGCTGGGCATCCCGGCCATCGCGGCCGCGGGCGGCAAGGCGGCGCTCGACCTGCTGGCGCAGGGGGTCCCGTCGGGAGGACTCGTCCTGCTCGCGGTCGGCGTCGTCTCGTCGGGAGTCGTCGGCTACGGCGCGGTGAAGTTCTTCGTGCACTACGTGTCGCGTCATTCGCTCGATCCGTTCGCCGCCTACCGCGCCGTGCTCGGGGCCGCGGCCTTGGCCTGGGTCTACGGGTCGTGACGTACATAGAGGTATAGAAGACCGATGCAGTGGCTGCGCCGCAGTCTCATCGCCGGTTTCGTCGTGATCGTGCCGCTGGTGATCAGCGTCGCGGCGTTCGTCTGGCTGTTCCAGTTCATCGACGGCGTGATGGGGCCGGTGTACGTGCGGTGGATCGGCCGCGAGATTCCGGGCTTCGGCCTGGCGACGCTCCTGCTGCTCGTGGTGGCGGTCGGGACGTTCGCCACCAACGTGCTCGGCGCCCGGCTGCTCCGGCGCGGCGAGGCCTACCTGATGAAGCTGCCGGTGTTTCGCGGCATCTATTCTCCGGTCAAGCAGCTCGTGGAGGCCTTCTCGCCGGACAACGAGCTCAGCTTCAAGCGCGTCGTCCTCGTCGACGACCCCAAGCGCGGCCTGGTGCTGGGCTTCCTGACGAAGGAGTTCACCATCGAGGGACAGGAGGACGCGGGCGTGCACGTCGCGGTCTACGTGCCCACCAACCACGTCTACTTCGGAGACGTGCACATCTATCGGCGCGAGGTCGTATCCTTCCCCGCGCTGACCGTGCAGGAGGGGCTGCAGGTGTTCCTCACGGGCGGCATGGCGCTGGCCGAACGCCTGCAGGTCGAGAGACAACAGGTCGAGAGCGAGAAGCGGCAGGCCTGAGGGGGCCGAGCCTGCCGGCCGCTCGACGACGTGCAACGGTGGCGGACGAGCGCCCCCATGCGGCAGAGGACTGAATGGAGCAGCAACTTTACTACCTGTTGGGGTTCGGGATGCCGGTCGCGGCGGCGGCCTTCGCGTTCTTTCTGATCAACCGGATCAACGCCCACGAGCCGGGTACCGAGCGAATGCAGCGCATCGCGGCGCTGATTCGCAGCGGCGCCATGGCGTTTCTGAAGACGGAGTACACCGTGCTGGCCGCCTTCGTGGGCGCCATGTTCCTGGTGCTCGTGACGCTGCTGCCGGGCAACTCGGTGTTGACCGGGGTCGCGTTTCTGGTCGGGGCGGTCTTGTCGGCCACCGCGGGGTGGATCGGCATGCGGACGGCGACCAGCGCCGCGGTCCGCACCACGCACGCGGCCACCACGAGCCTGTCCAGCGCGTTGCGGGTCGCGTTCTCCAGCGGGGCGGTGATGGGGCTGACCGTCGTCGCGCTCGGGACGCTCGGCATCGCCCTTCTCTATTACCTGTACGGGGGCCTGAGCGGCGCCGGGGCCGCCGCCGTCGAGTCGCTGTTCGGGTTCTCGCTCGGCGCCTCGTCGATAGCGCTCTTCGCCCGCGTCGGCGGCGGCATCTACACGAAGGCGGCCGACGTGGCGGGCGACCTGTCCGGCAAGGTCGAAGCGGGCATTCCGGAGGACGATCCCCGCAACCCGGCCACGATCGCCGACAACGTCGGCGACAACGTCGGCGACGTCGCCGGCATGGGGGCGGACCTGTTCGAGTCGTACGTGGGCAGCATCATCTCCTCCATCGCGCTCGCCTGGGCGCTGACGGCGGCGGCGGCCAACGCGCTGTGGGGCGTGGAAGAGGCGGCGTTCGGCGCACTGCAGTCGACGCTGGTCGTCTTCCCGATTCTCCTCGCCGGCGTCGGCATCCTGGCGTCGATGCTCGGCACGTTCGTCGTCAACACGAACGACGAGTCGAAGATCGGCAGCGCCCTGCAGCGCGGCCTGCTCGTGGCGTCGGTGCTCGTCTTCCTGGGCGCGGGCGGTCTGGTCACGGCTCTCGACGTGCCGCTCGCGGTGCTCTGGTGCGTCGTGGCGGGGGTGGTCGCCGGGGTCGCCATCGGCCACGTCACGGAGTACTACACCGGGAAGGACAAGCCGCCGGCGCACAGGATCGCCCAGCAGTCCGAGACGGGGCCGGCCACCAACATCATCGCCGGCCTCGGCGTGGGGATGATGTCGTGCGCGATCCCCATCCTGATCATCTGCCTGGCCATCTACGTCAGCTTCTCGCTCGCGGCCCTCTACGGGATTGCGATCGCCGCGGTCGGCATGCTCTCCACGCTGGGCATCAGCCTGGGCGTCGACGCCTACGGGCCGGTCGCCGACAACGCCGGCGGCATTGCCGAGATGAGCGGGCGCGAGGCGTTCGTGCGCGAGCGGACCGATGCCCTCGACGCGGTCGGCAACACGACGGCGGCCATGGGCAAGGGGTTCGCCATCGGGTCGGCGGCGCTGACGGCGCTGGCGCTGTTCAGCACGTTCCGGGCGACGGCCGACGCCGCGGTCGCCGAGGCCGGCGGGGCGGCGGCCTTCGAGCCGCGGCTGCTGAGCCTGGCCCTCGACAATCCGAACGTCCTGCTGGGCATGCTGCTGGGCGGCATGCTGCCGTTTCTCTTCTCCGCCCTCACGATGAACGCGGTGGGACGCTCGGCCAACGACATGATCGAGGAGGTTCGCCGGCAGTTCCGCGAGATCGAGGGCCTTCTCGAAGGCGAGGCCGAGCCCGATTCGGCGCGCTGCGTGGAGATCTCGACCCGTTCGGCGATTCGCGAGATGGTCGCTCCGGGGCTGATCGCGGTGCTGGCGCCGGTGGCGACCGGCTACCTGCTCGGCGTGTCGGGGCTCGGCGGCCTGCTGGCCGGCGCGCTCGTCACCGGCGTGCTCATGGCCCTGATGATGGCCAACGCCGGCGGCGTCTGGGACAACGCCAAGAAGTACATCGAGGAGGGGCACCACGGCGGCAAGGGATCGGAGCCGCACAAGGCGGCGGTCATCGGCGACACGGTCGGCGACCCGTTCAAGGACACGTCGGGCCCGAGCCTGAACATCCTCATCAAGCTGATGACGATCGTCGCCGTGATCTTCGCGCCGCTCGTGGTCGCCTGGATGCACTAGAAGTCTGCGCCGTAGAACGGCGCAGACTTCCAGCCAGGCCCGGTTGGGCGGCAAGCGGAGCCGCAGGCGACGATTGTCGGGCGAGCGGTTGACGCTCCCCGGCCGGGCGGTTAAGATGCCGCACCTTGCGCGGCGCGTCGCGCAAGAAAATCGGTGGTCCATTTCCGTGCCGCCGGTGTCTAACTTCGATTGAGTGAGTGATGTCGTTCGGCGCGTTGACACGGAGTAACGGCCTGCTATAATCGGCGCTTCCGAAGCGGCGACCGCGATTTTCGGCAGGCCAGGAGGCGTGCTATGGCTGACACGAGCAAGAGGAGCAACCCGGCGAAGGGGGCACCGGCGAAGAAGGCCGAGCCCGCATTGTTCGGGGAGATCGCAAACCCGTCGATCCAGGTCGGGGCGCGCAAGTGGTACACGCTGCCGCTGTCGATCATCGCGCACGTGGTCGCGATCGGCGCGGTCGTGATCGTCCCGCTGATGGCCATGGACGCGTTGCCGACCCCGGCGTCCATGATGGCGTTCGTGGCGGCGCCGCCGCCTCCGCCGCCTCCGCCGCCTCCGCCGCCTCCGCCGGCCGCGGCCGAGGCCGCCCCGCCGCCGGTGCTCGACGTGAATCCGAACGCGGCGCCGATCGTCGCGCCGGAGCAGATCGTGGAGGAGACCGGCTTCGACATCAACCGGGTACAGGGTGTCGAAGGCGGCGTAGCCGGCGGCGTCGTCGCCGGCATCGTCGGCGGGTTGCCGACCGCGCCGCCTCCGCCTCCGCCTCCGCCGGAGCCGGTTCGCGTCGGTGGCAACATCAGCCCGCCGACCAAGATTCGCGACGTTCCTCCGGTCTATCCCCCCGTCGCACAGCAGGCGCGCGTGCAGGGCGTCGTGATTCTCGAAGCGGTGATCGGCCCCACGGGCGCGGTCACCGACGTCAAGGTGCTTCGCTCGGTGCCGCTGCTCGACGAAGCGGCCATCACGGCGGTTCGGCAGTGGCAGTACACGCCGACGCTGCTGAACGGCGTGCCCGTGCCGGTCATCATGACCGTGACGGTCAACTTCCAGTTGTCGTAGCGTGCTCGGGATTTCCGTAAACGACAGTGAAGGGACCGGCGACCCGCGCCGGTCTCGCCGCAGGAGGGCCAGATGGACTTTCTTGAGTTGTGGGAGCAGATGAGTTGGGCCGTGAAGGCTCTGATGTTCGTGCTGATAATCATGTCGATGGCGTCGGTCGGCGTCTTCTTCGAGCGGCTGTTCACCTTCATCCAGGCGACGAACCAGTCGAAGCTGTTCGCGCCGCAGGTGGCGAAGCACCTCAAGGACGGCAAGCTCAAGGAAGCCATCGGCGTCTCGCAGTCGAAGGACTACCGCTACAGCCACCTTGGAAAGGTCGTTCTGGCCGGGCTGCAGGAGTACCAGTTCCAGCAGGACGCCGGCGTCGACCTGCACAAGGACGACGTGGTCGACAGCGTCCACCGTGCGATTCAGCGCGCCGCGGCGCTGACCTCGTCCGACCTGAAGCGGGGCATGGGCATCCTGGCGACCATCGGCTCCACCGCCGTGTTCGTCGGCCTGCTCGCGACCACCCTCGGCGTCATCAACGCGTTCCAGGGCATCGCGGCCACCGGGTCCGGCGGTCTGGGCGCGGTGTCGGGCGGCATCTCCGAAGCGCTCGTCGGCACGGCGATCGGCCTCTTCGTGGCGATCCCCGCCGTCTGGTTCTTCAACTACCTGACCGGCCGGCTCGAGTACTTCGCGGTCGAGATGGACAACTCTTCGTCCGAGCTCGTCGACTACTTCATCAAGAAGTCGTAACCGGATTCTTGTCCGGATCGGATTCGCCGCCGGGTGTAAACAGCGCCCGGCGGCATCTGTGCAAGGAGAGACCTCATGGGAATGTCAGTCGGCGATAAAACCGATGGGCTGAACTCCGAGATCAACATCACGCCGCTGGCCGACGTGATGCTGGTGCTGCTCATCATCGTCATGCTCATCGCGCCTCTGTTGACGGCCGGCGTGACGCTGACGCTGCCGGAGGCGACCAACACGGGCGACAAGCCCGACAACGACAACAACACCACTGTCGCGGTGACTTCCGACGGCCGATACTTCGTCGACAACGTGCAGACGACCCAGCAGGACCTGCTCAACGCGGTCAACAACGCGCTGGACCGCAAGCTGGAACGAATCCTGCTCGTCAAGGCCGACGTCAACGCCCAGTACTCGGCGGTGATGGAACTGATGGACCAGTTGCAGCGGGCCGGCATCGAGAACGTCGGGCTCATCACGGAGCGTGAGCTCGCCGGCGCCGGAGGAGGCGAGTAGCGACATGGCGAAGAAGAAGCACCACGGGGCCGACGCCATCAAGGAGGCGAGTTCGCCCCACGCGAACTCCGAGATCAACATCACGCCGTTCATCGACGTGCTGCTGGTGCTGATCGTCATTTTCCTGGCCGCCCTCCCGCTCGGGCAGCGCGGGTTGGACATCAACCTGCCGCTCGAGACGCAGGGCGCGCAGCAGGCGCAGACGGACAGCAGCCAGATTCTGCTCGAGTACACGGCGGACCGCCGCATTTCGGTCAACCAGCAGCCGATGAACATCGCGACGCTCGAGGGCGAATTGCGCTCGATCTTCGAGACGCGCCGCGAGAAGACGATGTTCATCGCCGGCGCCGGGACGCTGACCTACGGCGAGATCATCGACGTGATCGACGCGGCCAGAGGCGCCGGCGTCGAGAAGGTCGGCATCGTCACCGAGGGCATGCGGCGCGCGGCCGGCGCGGCCCCGGTGGGCTAAAAGCCAGCCGAGTTACCGGAACTCTTTCGCCAGAGGCCGGCGCCACCGGTGGGTGGTGCCGGCCTCGTTTTCTGTACACGACCTTGCGGACCGAGAGTGGAGAAGGCGCACCGGACGGGACGTCGTTCGGCAGAGCGATTATGACGGCTCGCGACGGTCCCGACGGCCCTCGGGGAAACCTCCGGTGAAGCCGTCCATCGCGCCTTCGAGCTTCGCCATGCGCTCGCTGAGCGCAGCCATACGGTCACCCAGGGCGCGTACATGGTCGTCGAGTCGTCCAATCCGAACGTCCATCCGGAAGAAGAGACCCGCGACACCGATGCCGACGCCGATGATGGCCCAGAACTCGGGAGTCATGCAGGTTCTTCTTTCATCACAACCCCACAAGCGACTCCCGTGACGGCTGCGGGCTCGCACTGGGGCAGGCGTGCGGCCAGACGCGAAGAGGCCGGCCACCACGAGGAATGCGGTGGCCGGCCTCTTGCGTTCCGGACAAGTCGGCGCCCGCGTGCCGGTCGCGGGCGCTTTCGCTGCTCGACCCTACTGGCCGGCGGCGCCGCCGCCGCGGGCCTCGTCCTGAATCTGCTGCGCGCGGTCGCGCAACTCGTCGGCCTCGGCGATGAGGGCGTCCTGCTCGGCCTGGTCCTCGCTCATGTTGGCCTGCATCCGGAGGAGGATGTTCTTGTAGACGAGTGCGTCGACGTAACGCTCGTTCAGCGCGATTGCCTGATCCGCCGCCTCGATGCCGGCCACGACGTACTCCGCCTTCTCGTCCTGCGTGATCCGGAAGTCACGGAACGCCTTCTCCCAGTAGAAGGTGGAGATGGTGTAGAAGGCCTCCGGGTTGTCCGGCTCGATCGAGGCACGCTGCCGCAGGGCGTCGATGGTCTGATCGAAGTCGCCGGCGCGGTTGTAGAACCCGGCGAGCTGCAGGTAGACCGTGGGATCGTCGGCCAGCATGTTGCGCACTTCGAGATAGATGGACTCGGCGTCCTCGAAAAGCCCGGATTCCTCGAAGAGCTGGGCGAGCACGAAGTAGTTGTCGGGGTTGCCGGGGTCGAGCTGGATCATCTCCTGCAGCAGCAGCGCGCGGCTCGTCGGGTCGTTCATCTTGTCGGGCCCGTACGCCGCGACGAGGTACTGCATCGACAGCGTCTGGAAGTCGCGGTTCGGGATGTTGTCGGCTGCCAGCCGGTAGTACTCCACCGCCCGGTCCAGCAACGCGTCGTTCTCCGGCTCGCCGGCGAACGCCGGCGTGTACAGGTTGTCGTAGCAGTTGGCGATGTAGAAGTACGCCACGCTCATCGCCTGCGACAATTCCGCCGCGGGATCCTCGTTGACGACGTCCACCACGTGCTGGTACTCCTCGATCGCGGCCTCGTAGTCGCCGCGGCCGTACAGGAGATTGGCTTCCTTGAACGTGCGCATGGCGCCGAGCTGGTCGAAGAAGCCGCACGAGACCAACGGCATCACCAGCGCCGCAACGAGGGTCACTCTCAACAAGATCCGTCCCGTCTGCATGGTCATCCCCCCAAGAGCCTGCCGGATTTTCGCCTGCGCCCGCCGCACCGCCCGGTCGGACGGGTGGACGCGACCACTCGATTACCCGCTCGACGGCATGCCGCCGGGCAGCCTGTTCCCCCTGAAACGAGCAGCTATAGTGATGCAAAAGGGATGGCAAGTCAACCGCCGGCCCGTGGTTCTTGACCCCCCGTCGCGCTGCCCGTATCGTCCTTTTCAGACGGCGGTTTCCCATGGTCAGCTTCGCCAATCTGCTGGGCGCGGTCCGCGCGTACAATCCGGAGACGGACGCGGACCTGTTGCACCGGGCGTACGAGTTCTCGGCCCTCGAGCACGCGGGCCAGACCCGGCGGTCCGGCGAGCTCTACATCACGCACCCGCTCGAGGTCGCCCGCCTCGTCGCCGAGATGCATCTCGACGACGTCACCATCGCGGCGAGCCTGCTGCACGACGTGGTCGAAGACACGCTGACCACGATAGACAACGTCCGGGCGCTCTTCGGGCCGGAGATCGCCCACGTCGTCGAAGGCGTCACCAAGATCAGCACCATCCCGTTCTCGTCCAGCGAGGAGCGGCAGGCGGAGAACTTCCGCAAGATGCTGCTGGCCATGGTCGACGACGTGCGCGTCATCCTCGTCAAGCTGGCCGATCGCCTGCACAACATGCGCACCCTGGGCCATCTCGGCGAGGGGCGCCGGCTGAACATCGCGCAGGAGACCATCGACATCTACGCGCCGATAGCGCACCGCCTGGGGATGAACAAGGTCAAGCACGAGCTCGAGGAGCTCGCGCTCAGCTACCTCGATCCCGCGGGCTACGAATCGCTCCGGACACGGGTGGACGAACGCCGCCGGGCGACCGAACGCACCGTCGACAAGCTCAAGCGCACGCTGACGAGCAAGCTGCGCGAGTCGGGAGTCCCGATTATCGCCCTCGAGGGGCGGATCAAGAGCATCTTCAGCATCTGGAAGAAGATCACGAGGCAGCGGATCTCGCTGGAAGAGGTCTACGACCTGATCGCCGTGCGGGTGATTACCGAGTCGGTCCGCGACTGCTACGCCGCGTTGGGCATCATCCATCAGACCTGGCCCCCGGTGCACGGCCGCTTCAAGGACTTCGTGGCCATGCCGCGGCCGAACGGCTACCAGTCGCTGCACACGGCGGTCGTCAGCGATCTGGGGCTTCCCTTCGAAGTGCAGATCCGCACCGAGAAGATGCACCGGGTGGCCGAGGACGGCATCGCGGCGCACTGGAAGTACAAGGAAGGACGCGTCGGGGCCGAGCCGGACGAGAAGTACTTCCAGTGGTTGCGGCAGCTTCTCGAATGGCAGCAGGAGGTGCCCGACCCCAGCGAGTTCATTCACAGCCTCAAGCTCGACCTGTATCCGGAAGAGGTCTACACCTTCACGCCGAAGGGCGAGGTCAAGGCCCTGCCGAGGGGGGCGACACCGATAGACTTCGCCTACGCGATCCATACCGACGTCGGCAACACGTGCGTCGGGGCGCGGGTCAACGGCCGCATGGTGCCGTTGCGCACCCCGTTGCAGAGCGGCGACATCGTGGAGGTGGTCACCCGCGCGGGCAACCGGCCCAACCGCGATTGGCTGAACATCGTCGTCACCACGCGCGCGCGCAACCGGATCAAGCACTTCATCCACGTCGAGGAGAAGCTGCGCGCGGTCGAGCTCGGGAGGAAGCTCGTCGAGAAGGAGATTCGACGCTTCGACCTGAAACCCAGGACGCTGCTCGCACCCGAATCGGTCGCCGGCGTCTGCGCGACGTTCAATGCCTCGAAGCCGGACGAACTGTTTGCGACCGTCGGTTACGGCAAGGTCTCGGCCCGCGCCGTGCTCGATGCCCTCGTGCCGCGCGATCAGCGCCGCCGGCAGAAACCGAAGAAATCCCTTTCGTCCGTGGTGCGGCGGGTTCTCATGCCCAACCAGGGCACCATCAAGGTCCGCGGATTCGACGATCTGATGGTGTTCCGGGCCGGCTGCTGCAATCCCATCCGCGGCGAGAAGATCGTCGGCTTCGTCACCCGCGGCAAGGGCGTCTCGGTGCATGCCGCAAGCTGTTCGAACGTCGTGAACCTCTTCTACGATCCGGAACGGCGGATCGACGTCGCCTGGGACAAGGAAAGCGACGAGTCGGCCTTCACGGTGTGCCTCACCATACAGGTGGAGGACCGCCGGGGCATGATCGCCGACGTCACCTCCCGTCTCGCGGACCGGAAGATCAACATCCGCAAGGTGGAGGCGTCCGCCAACGAGGACCGGCACGGCCACATCAGCGTCACGTTCGACATCAGCGACATGCAGCACCTGCAGCGCGTCATCAAGGTCGTGCGGGGCGTCGCCGGCGTCCTCGACGTCGAGCGCGTCCACCGCCGGCCCTGAGCGGGCCTCGAGCCGGATCAGCTCGCGGCGAGACGCACGATGGCGTCCATCTCCACCTGCGCATCCTTGGGCAGGCGCGCCACCTGCACGGCGGCGCGGGCCGGGGCGGGGTCGGCGAACCAGGTGGCGTACACCCGATTCATCGCGACGAAGTCTCTCATGTCCGCCAGGTAGACGGTCGTCTTGACGACGTCGTCGAGCGTGGCGCCGGCCGCGCGCACGATGGCGTCGAGGCTTTGCAGGACCCGATGGGTCTGCGCGGACACGTCGCCGTCGACGAGCTGCCCGGTCGCCGGATCGAGCGGGATCTGGCCGGAAACGAACAGCAGATCGCCGGACCGGACGGCCTGCGAGTACGGCCCGATGGCCGGGGGCGCGCCGTCGGCGGTAATCGCAATCCGGGTCACTGGACGCGGGGTGCCGGTCAGGCGGCCTTGGTGATCCGGTTCGACCGAATGCAGCGGGTGCACACGCGGAGGCGCTTGACCCGGCCGCCGACCACGGCGCGCACCGTCTGGATGTTGGCCTGGAACCGCCGCCGGGTCACGTTGTGGGCGTGAGAGACGTTGCGTCCGACGACCGGACCCTTTCCGCACAGCTCGCAGCGTTTCGCCATTCTGTCGCCAGTCCCCCTTCCGAGAAGCGAGACAGTATAGCACCGGGAAAACGGCTACGGGGGAAGGATCAGTCCCGCGGAGGTGGACCGGCCTGCCGCGCCGGCGTCCGCCTCCCGGTTGCCGTCGGCGCCGGCGGCCGGGGATTTCCAGAACCGCTTGAGCAGCGACAGGAAGGCGCGCTCGCCGTCGACGGCGTCCGGGGCCCGCCGCGCCTCGCGGGCGCCGACCTCGACCCGGCGCAGGACACCGGCGATCGCTTCGTCCGACAGGCGCCCGCCGCCGGCCCGTTCGGCCTCGATGACCTGCTTCATTTCGCCCGCCAGCCGCTGCGCGGCCGCGGTGGCGGCGGGGTGCTCGTACACGATGCCGCGACTCGCCGTCTCGTGCGTCTGCGCCAACGCGAGGGCGGCCTGCTCCACGTCGGCGTCCTCGAGGCCCGGGGCGTGCGGCCGTTCGCCGGCGAGGTCCGCGAGCAGCGTCACCAGCAACTGCTGCTGCGGTTCGGTCAGCTCGTACACCAGCGCCGCGAGCAACGCGGCATCGCGCTCGCGCCGGCGCTGGACCACGGCCGGGGGATGGGTCGTCGCCGATTCCAGGTACACGCAATCCGGGGGGCAGGCTATCTGCGTCCGCCGCTTGGCGCCGCAGCAGGCCGAGCAGATCGACTCGCCCAGGGCAGGGCACGCGCGGCGGCCGCGGCGGTTGGTGCAGAGGGGACACGCAGGTTTGGCCATGGCGTTCGTAGCGGCGCTTCAGCTTCGCACAACCCGCGGCGCCGATCAAACGGCGGCGCCGATCGTTGCGCCGGTGGTCGTACACGGAGAGGACGCCTGTCCACCGGAGAGGGCGACCGATTTCGGGAAACCGAAAGTGGGCTGCAATCGTCTAAGTGATCGTGACCGCGCCGAGCATCGGCACGCGGTTTGCTTGATGGTCATGGCGGAAGGAGCCGTCATCATGAGGACGAAGACGAACAAGCGGATGGACAGGACGCGCTACGACGAGCTCAAGTGCATTCTGGAGGCACGGCGTCTCGAGATCATCGGGGAGGTCCAGCACAAGATGCGGGACGTGCGGGCGGAAGGCGCCGCGGCCCCGCTGCACGACGTCCGGGACGACGCCGAGAGCTCCGAGGCGGACATCCAGGATGACATCGAGTTCGCCCTGCTGCAGATGAAGGCGGAGACCCTGGAGAAGATCACCGAGGCGATCGCCCGCCTCGACGAGGGGACGTTCGGCTACTGCTACGAGTGCGGGAAAGAGATCTCGAGCCGTCGTCTCCGCGCGTTGCCCTTCGCCGTACGCTGCACGGACTGCGAGTCGATCCGGGAGGTCGAGCTCGAGCGCGACGTGAACGACGCGCGCCGCGGAGCGGTATCATTGTTGGCGGATCTGGCGGGCTGACGTGACGTCGAGCCCGGCAGGCCGCGTCGCCGCGGCAGCTCCGTCGCCGAGCCGGGAGTCCGCGGCGCAGGACGGCGCAGGCTCCCGGTCAGGCGCGGTTGGACGGCAATCGGCGGCGCGGGCCAGGTAACCATGAACGACGAAGCGGGCCATTCGGACGGCGAGGGAGCTCCACCGGCGGAACGGCCGTTGTCCGTTCCGGCGGAGTTGCCGATCCTGCCGCTCCGCGACACGGTTCTGTTCCCCAACTCCTTCATGCCGCTGGCGGTGGCCAGACAGGGCTCCGTGCGGCTCATCGAGGCCGCCGTCGAGGGCGACGAGCTCGTCGGCGTCTTCACGCAGCGCGAGGCGTCGACGGAAGAGCCCGGCCAGGACGATCTCTACGGCATCGGCACGATCACGCACGTCCACAAGATGTTCAAGCTGCCGGACGGCAGCCTGCGGCTGATCGTCCAGGGACTCGCGCGCGTGACCCTGGACCGCATCTTCGAGTCGCAGCCCTTCCTGCGCGCGGCGGTGCGGGCTGCCGAAGAGGTCGTGTCGGAAGGCGACCGCCTCGAGATCGATGCCCTGCAGCGGAACATAAAGAACAACTTTCAGCAGGTGGTCTCGCTGTCCCCGCTCCTCTCCGACGAGCTGCAGGCGCTGTCCGGGAACATCACGGAGCCCGGCAAGCTGGCCGACTTCATCGCTTCGAGCCTGACCACGCTGGCGACGACCGCCCGGCAGCAGGTGCTCGAGACGCTCGACGTCCGCGCCCGCATGGACCATCTGAACCGCATCCTCGTCAAGGAGCTCGAGGTGCTCGAGCTCGGCTCGAAGATCCAGTCCGAGGTCCAGTCGGAGATGGGCAAGAGCCAGCGCGAGTACCTGTTGCGCGAGCAGCTCAAGGCGATTCGGAAGGAGCTGGGGGAGGACGACGACCAGGCCAAGGAGATCGAGGAGCTGCGGCAGAAGATCGAGGCGGCGGGCATGCCGGAGGCCTCGCTGAAGGAGGCGCTGCGCGAGCTCGACCGCCTGTCGCGCATGCCGGTCGCCGCGGCCGAGTACACCGTCTCGCGCACCTACATCGACTGGCTGATCGCCCTGCCGTGGGACAAGCGGACCGAGGAGAAGATCGACTTGGCGCGCACCCGGGAGACCCTCGACGGCGACCACTCGGGTCTCGAAAAGGCGAAGGACCGCATTCTCGAGTACCTGGCGGTGCGCAAGCTGAACCCCGGCGTGAAAGGGCCTATTCTCTGCTTCGTCGGTCCGCCCGGGGTGGGGAAGACGTCGCTGGCGAAGGGCATCGCCGCGTCCATCGACCGGAAGTTCGTGCGCGTTTCCCTGGGGGGCATGCGCGACGAGGCCGAGATCCGCGGCCACCGGCGGACCTACATCGGCGCGCTGCCGGGGCAGATAATGCAGGGCCTGCGCCGCGCCGAGTCGAAGAACCCGGTCTTCATCCTGGACGAGATCGACAAGCTGGGCATGGACTTCCGCGGGGACCCGGCCTCGGCGCTGCTCGAGGTGCTCGACCCCGAGCAGAACTCGGCGTTCCGCGATCACTACGTCGATCTGCCGTTCGACCTGTCCGAAGTGCTGTTCATCACGACGGCGAACGTGCTCGATCCGATACCGCCGGCGCTGCGCGACCGGATGGAGGTGCTCGAGCTGCCCGGCTACACGGAGGAGGAGAAGCTGGTCATCGCTCGCGAGCACCTCCTTGGGCGGCAGATCGACAACCACGGGCTGACCGCCGAGCAGGTCGGCTTCACCGCGGAGGCACTCCGGGCCGTGGTCCGCGGCTACACGCGCGAGGCGGGGGTGCGCAATCTCGAACGCGAGATCGGCGCCCTGTGCCGCAAGGTGGCGCGCCGGCGGGCCGAGGGAGACGAATCGCCGGTGGAGATCACGGCCGAGACCGTCGTCGAGTTGCTGGGCGCCCCGAAGCACTTCGACGAAGAGGTGGCCGAGCGTACGAAGCGCCCCGGCGTGGCCATCGGCCTGGCCTGGACGCCGGTCGGCGGCGACGTGCTGTTCGTCGAAGCCCGCAGGATGAGCGGCGGCGGCACGCTGACCCTCACCGGGCAGCTCGGCGACGTGATGAAGGAATCGGCGCGGGCCGCCCTGTCGTGGCTGCGCGCGAACGCCTCCCGCTACGACGTCGACCCGGCCTTCTACCGCGACGCGGAGGTGCATCTGCACGTGCCGTCGGGCGCCATCCCGAAGGACGGGCCCTCGGCGGGAGTCACGATGGCCGCCGCGCTCGTCTCCGAACTCACCGGCCGGCCGGTGCGGGGCGACCTGGCCATGACCGGCGAGATCACCCTGTCCGGGAACGTGCTCCCGGTCGGCGGCATCAAGGAAAAGGTGCTGGCCGCCCGCCGGCTCGGCATCGTCGAGGTCGTCCTGCCGAAGCAGAACGAGAAGCACGTCAACGAGGATCTCGGCGAGGACCTGCGCCGCGGGATCGACGTGCACTACGTATCGATGATCGACGAGGTGCTCGACCTCGCCCTGCTGCCGGCACCGGCGAGCGCGCCCCGCGCCGAGGATCCGGCCGGCGCCGAGCCGGTGCACGGAACCGTCCAGTAGCGCGTCGTTCGGCGCCCCAAGACCATCGGCGCCGGGCAGGTCGCGGGACCGTCCGGTGGCTCGTGTTCGGGTCGGGACGCGGGATGAATCCGTTTTGTCGATCTCGATCCAGGGGTACTTGAAATGATTGGCGCCGTCGTGACATATCCGTGGCAAAACCTTAAAATTGTCACGCCGTGTGGATCCCGCGCGAGTTGGCCGAGGAATTGCCGCGCTTGGCGGCGTCTTTTCCGGTCCTGGTGCTGACCGGTCCGCGGCAGGTCGGCAAGACTGCCTTGCTGGAACGCACCTTTCCGGCGTACCGCTTCGTGCCGCTCGACGCAGGCCGGAACGCGGAGGCCGCCGAGACCCGCCCCGAGGAGTTTCTCGATCTCCATCCGCCGCCGGTGATACTCGACGAGATTCAGTACGCGCCCGGCCTGCTGCGTCACCTCAAGGCGCGGATCGACCGCCACCGCGGCACGGGGCAGTACCTGCTCACCGGCTCGCAGACCTTTCCGCTGATGCAATCGGTCTCGGAGAGCCTCGCCGGACGCGTGGCGGTGGTGCCCATGCTCGGTCTGTCGGCAGCCGAATGGGCGGCTGTCGGGTCGACGGGCGGGCGCGCCTGGTCGGACTTCCTGTGGCGGGGCAGCTTCCCCGGCCTGTGGGCGTCCGAGGAGGCCGCTCCGACTCGTGACCGCTGGTACCAAGGCTATGTCGCCACGTACCTGGAGCGCGACGTGCGGAACCTGCTGAACGTCGGCCGCCTGCGCGACTTCGAACGCTTCCTGCGGGCGTGCGCCGTACGCACCGGCCAACTGCTCAACATGTCGGAGTTGGGTCGGGACGTCGGTGTGTCTCCGACCACGGCGCGTGAGTGGATCAGCGTGCTCCAGACTTCCGGCCAGATCATTCTGCTGGAGCCCTACCACCGATCCCTGGGCAAGCGCCTGGTCAAGAGTCCGAAGCTCTATTTCGCGGACACCGGACTGGCCGCGTACCTGGCGGGAACCCAGTCGGTGGAAGCGCTCCGCAACTCGCCGATGATCGGTGCGTTCTGGGAGAACCACGTGATCGCGCAGTGGATCCGCTACCGAGACTGGCATGCGCCGGCGCTGCAGCTCTGGTTCTGGCAGGACCGGACCGGGCGCGAGGTCGATCTGCTGCTCGAAACGGACCAGCGGCTCGTGCCGGTGGAGTGCAAGTGGACGGAACGGCCCGGAGCCGGGGACACGGCGGGAATCGGGCGCCTGCGGGCGTTGTACGGGGCTGCGATCACGGACGGCTATGTGGCCTGCACCACGAACGAGGCGTTCGAGGTAGTCACCGGCGTGACCGCCGTTCCGGGTTGGCGGCTGTGGCCGTCGCGGACCGGGGATGTACGGGCGGCGCTGACGCGGCCGGCGGGAGAGGGGGAGGCGTGACGCGCGTCTTTACCGACTGGAACGCGAGACGGGAAAGGACTGGGAACACCGGGATCGTGCCCGCGAAAATGGACGTGGGGCGTGCTTGGATTTGCGTCAGCAAGCGGACATGTACCGTGCTAGCATGCGTATATGCTCATGCGCGTTGTCCGTGTGGGGCATAAGCGACCTGACGACCGGGAGACTTGGAGATGACGGAGCAGAGGCTCAACACGGTTGCTGCTGTGGCAGCCGCAATCGTCGGTATGGTGATGCTTGTACTGCTGTTGATCGGCGGGATTTTTGTGGACGGGAACGAGCTGCAGGAGGCTCTCGGCGCCACGGAGATCGAGTTGAAGACCGACCTGAACGCTGCCGAAGGGAGGTTGAAGACCGACCTGAACGCTGCCGAGGGGAGGCTTACGGCGACGATCAACGCGAGCACCGAACGGACGGACGCGCAGATGGAAGAACTGCGCGGGTACATCATCAATCACCTGGACCGGAGCGGCTCTGAGACAACCGGGATCGACAACCGTCTAGACACGCAACCCGGCGGCGCGACGAGCCGCAAGCGCCGCCTGACGCTCATTCCACAATGACGTCGTGCTCCCGCAGCAGACGCAGCCCCAGCGCCGTCTTCATGTCGGCCACCGGGCCCTCGGCGGTCAGCCGCTGCGCTTCGTCCAGCGTGAAGACCTTCGGTTCGAGCACTTCGTCGGCGTCGAGGGCGAGGCGGTCGGTGGCGGTGAGCTCGGTCAGGCGGTAGAAGATCATCACCTCGTCGCAGTAGCCGGGGCTCGGATACCAGGCGCCGATCCGCTCGACACGCCCGGCGGTCCAGCCGGTTTCTTCCGCGCATTCCCGGCGCGCCGCCGCCTCCGGGTCCTCGCCCGGCTCGACGTTGCCGGCGGGCAGCTCCCAGATCCAACGGTCGACGGCATAGCGGTACTGGCGGACCAGGATCACCCGTCCGGGGTCGGGCAGCGGCAGGAGGATCACGGACGCCGGGTGCCGGACGACGTCCATCGTCGCCTCGCGGCCGTTCGGCAGCCGGACGCGATCCTGGCAGGTGTCGAACGCCCGCCCCTGGTGGACGGCGCGGCTGTCGAGCACGGTTGCTGCTCGTTCGCTCATTCCTGTTCCTCCGGCTCCAGGGGGAGTGGTGCAGGCTCGTAGCGACCGGCGGCCCGCTTCCGTGTGACGACCCGGATGGCGTCGGCCAGGCGCATCAGATCGTCCGGCAGTTCACATTCCACCACCACCCGCCGGCCGTCCCGCGGATGCGTGAACGCCAGCCGCGCGGCGTGGAGAAAGGGACGGTCCAGTCGCTGCACTACCCGCAGGTGCGGCGGCGGGTGCCGACGCCGTCCGCCGTAGAGGGAATCGCCGACCACGGGATGCCCGATGGCGCTCAGGTGCACGCGGATCTGATGCGTGCGCCCGGTCGCAATCGCCACCCGGACGAGGGTGACCCCGTCGAGCGGCTCGGCCCCGACCACCCGCGTGACCGCCTCGCGCGCCCGCCGCGAGCGGGCCGAGATGCGCTTGCGGTCGATGGGGTCGCGGCCGATCGGCAGGTCGATGCGGCGTCCCTGCCGCACCAGGCCCCAGACCAGGGCGACGTATTCCTTCTCCACCTCGCGGTCCGCGAACTGCCGCGCCAGCTCGGCGTGCGCCCGGTCGTGCTTGGCCACGACCAGCAACCCCGACGTGCCGCGGTCGAGGCGGTGCACGATGCCGGGGCGCAGCTCGCCGCCGATGCCGCTCAGGTCCCGGACGTGATGCAGCAGCGCGTTGACGAGGGTGCCGTCCGCGTGACCGGCGGCCGGATGCACGACCATGCCCGCCGGCTTGTCGACGACGACCAGATCCGCGTCGTCGTGGACGATCTCCAGGGGCAGCGCCTCGGGCCGCGGCGCCGCCGGGGTCGGCGCGGGGATGTCCACCCGCACCACGTCGCCGGCGCGGACGGCCAGGCCCGCCCGTGCGCCGGTGCGGTCGAGTACGACCCGGCCCTCCCGGATCAGCCTCTGGATCTGCGACCGCGTGCGCCCTCCCAGACGGGCCGTCAGAAAGTGATCGAGCCGCGTGCCCGCGTCGTCCGGCGCCACCTCGAGGTCGACGTGCTCCGCTTCTGGCGGCTCATTGCCGTCGGGGGTGGCCATCCTGGGAAACCCTGGCGAACTCCGGCGCGCGGTCAGGCGCGGGCGCGTGCCGTCGCCGGCCGCGGCGGTCCGCCGGCGCGGGCCAGCAGGACGAGCATGACGATGCTCAGCGGCACCAGCAGCAGCGAGACGAACTGCGAGGTCGACAGCGTGTCGAGGACGGTGCCGCGCGGGTCGCCGCGGAAGAACTCGATGACGAAGCGCACCGCCGGGTACAGCAGCAGATAGGTCCAGAACGTGCGGCCCGCGAACGGGCGCCCCCGGCTCTCGAACGCCAGCAGGACGCCGAGGATGGCGAGCGCGGCGACCGATTCGTAGAGCTGCGTCGGGTGCAGGCTGACGTCGAGCGGCGTCCCGACGTTGGCTGCGGCCAGCGGATTGGTGAACGTGATGCCCCAGGGCAGATCCGTCGGGTGGCCGTAGCAGCAGCCGGCGAGCAGGCACCCGAGCCGGCCCACCGCCTGGCCCGCCGCGATGCCGGGCGCGAACGCGTCGCAGGTCGCCCATAGCGGCATCGCGTGCCGCCGCATGTACCAGAACGCCACCGCGACCGACAGCAGCAGGCCGCCGTAGAAGACGCCGCCGGAGCGGACCAGGGTCCACAGCGCGGCCGGGTTCCGCGTGAACTGGTCGAACTCGACGACGAGCAGCAGCAGCTTCGCGCCGAGCAGGGCGCTGATGATGATCGCGATGCCGAGGTCCATGACCCGCTGCCCGTTCAGCCCGCGCGCCCGGCCCCGGGCGACCGCCACCTGCAGGCCGAGCAGGTAGGCCGACACCAGCAGCAGGCCGTACGAGTAGATCGGGATCGGGCCGAGCTCAAGCAGCTTCGGATACATGCGCGTTCAGGAACACCATGTCGAGGATCAGGCAGCAGGCCCCCACCGTGATCGCGGCGTCGGCGACGTTGAAGGCCCAGAAGTGCCAGCTTTCCCAGTAGACGTCCACGAAGTCGATGACGTAGCCCGACGCGATGCGATCGATCAGGTTGCCGACGGCGCCGCCGATGATCGACGCCAGCCCCAGCCGGGCCAGCCGTTGCTCGGGCGGCACGCGGCTCGCGTAGATGGAGATGGCGATCAGGGCGAACAGGCCGATCGCGGTCATCAGCGCCGGCTTGAACGGGATGTCGGCGGCGTTCAACAACCCGAAGGCGGCGCCCGTGTTCCGGACGTAGCTGAAGTCGAGCAGCCCGGGGATGACGGTCACGCTGGAGTAGAGCGGCAGCCACGCGTGCACCATCGCCTTGGTGACCTGGTCCAGAAGCACGATGCCGGCCACGATGCCCAGCAGGAGGCCGCGCGAGGGAAACACCGGCGCCGGGGCCGGGGCCTCGTCCTGACTCGCGCCGGCCGGCGCGCGCCCGTCCGCGGGTCCGCCGCCGGGCCGCGTTTCAGCCGACACTTTCCATGGCCTCCGAAAGGGCATCGACGCAGCGGCTGCACAGGCCCGCCGGATCCCGGTCGCTCACCGCCGGCACGTAGCGCCAGCAGCGGTCGCACTTGACGCCCCCGGCGCGCCGCGCCTCGATGACCGCCGCGCCGCCGGCCTCGACGAACTGCGCGCCGGCGGCCGCGGCCGCGCCGGCGGCCGTCGGCAGGGCCGGATCCGCCGACACGGACACGGCCGACGTGATGAACAGCGTGGGCAGCTCGGCGGCGTAGCGCTCTACCAGGTCCGCCGTGGTCCCGGCCGCGCGCAACGCGACCGCCGCTTCCAGCGAGGTGCCTACCGTCTTCTCCTGCCGCAGGCGCTCGAGCTCCACGTTGACCGCGTCGCGCAGGGCCAGCAGCCGCTGCCAGCGCGCGAGCAGGTCGCGGTCGACCAGCGCCTCGCAGTCCGCGGGCAGGTCGGCCAGATGGACGCTGTCCTCCCGCGCCCCGGGCAGGAATCGCCACAGGTCGTCCGTGGTGACCGGCAGTATCGGGGCCAGCAGCCGGGCCAGGCCGTCCGTCAGCGTGTAGATGGCCGTCTGCGCCGACCGCCGCGCCTTCGATCCGGGCGCGAAGGTGTAGAGCCGATCCTTCGAGATGTCGACGTAGAACGCGCTCAGGTCGACGGTCAGGAAGTGGTTCACCGCGTGCGAGATCGGCTGGAACTCGTAGCGTTCGTAGGCGGCCGCGATCGTCGAGGCGATCTCGCCGTAGCGGGCCAGGGCGTAGCGGTCCACCTCGTCCAGCTCGGCCGGCGGCAGGCGGTCGGCCGCCGGATCGAAGTCGAACAGGTTGGCCACGAGAATCCGCAGCGTGTTGCGGATCTTGCGGTACGCCTCGACCACGCGGGCGAGGATCTCGTCGCCCAGGCGCACCTCCTCGCGGTAGTCGACCATCGCCACCCACAGGCGCAGGATCTCCGCCCCGTAGCGCTTGATGATGGTCTGCGGGTCGATGCTGTTGCCGATCGACTTCGACATCTTGCGGCCCGCCGCGTCGACGACGAAGCCGTGGGTCAGCACCTCGCGGAAGGGCGCGGCGCCGCGCGTCCCGAGGCCGACCAGCAGCGAGCTGTGGAACCAGCCCCGGTGCTGATCGGAACCTTCCAGGTAGAGCGTCGCCGGCCACCCCAGGTCCGGTCGTGGACCGAGCACCGCCTCGTGGCTCGACCCCGAGTCGAACCAGACGTCCAGAATGTCGCGCTCGCGCTCGAAGTCCCGGCTGCCGCACGCCGGGCAGGCGAAGTCCGGCGGCAGGAACTCGTCGAGGCCGCGTTCGTACCAGGCGTCGGCGCCGTGCTCCTCGAACACCGCCGCCGCCCGCTCGACGAGCGCCGCCGTCAGCGTCGCCTCGCCGCACGACGTGCAGTAGAGCGCCGGAATCGGCACGCCCCACGACCGCTGGCGCGAGATGCACCAGTCGGGCCGGTTGGCCACCATGTTGTGGATGCGCTCCTCGCCCCAGGCGGGAAACCACTGCACGCCGGCGATGGCCTCCAGCGCCCGCTGGCGCAGCTCGCCGCGGTCGAGCGCGATGAACCACTGCGACGTGGCCAGGAAGATGACCGGGTGGTGGCAGCGCCAGCAGTGGGGATACGAGTGCTCCAGGTCGGCGCGCTTCCACAGCCGGCCGCCCTCGGCGAGCGCCGCCTCCACGTGCGGGTTCGCCTCGAAGACCCCCATCCCGCCGAACCGCTCCACGTCGTCCGCGAAGCGGCCGCCCGGCCCGACCGGCGCGTAGACGTCCAGGCCGTACTGCACGCCCGTGCGGAAGTCGTCGGCGCCGTGGCCCGGGGCGGTGTGGACCGCGCCGGTGCCCTGATCGAGCGTGACGTAGTCGGCCAGCACCGCGACCGAGTCGCGCTCGTAGAGCGGGTGCCGGAACCGCAGCCCCTCCAGGTCCCTGCCCGGGAACGTCGCCAGCGGGGTTCCCAGGGCGCGGCCGGTCTCGCCGGCCACCCGGCCCGCCAGCGGCTCGGCCACGATGACCGCGCCGGCCTGTCCCGCCGGCGTCGCCGTCTCGTACGCCGCGTAGGTCACCTCGGGATGGAAGGCGATGGCCAGGTTCGACGGGATGGTCCAGGGCGTCGTCGTCCAGATCAGCACGCCCGCGGCGCGGTCGGCCAGCGCCGGGGCCAGCGCGGCGAGCGCGGGACGGCTCTCGGCGGCGAGCGGGAACTCCACGTGGATGGAGGGCGAGCGGTGCGGCTCGTACTCCACCTCGGCCTCGGCCAGGGCGGTGCGGCACTTGATGCACCAGTGCACCGGCTTCTTGCCGCGGTAGACGAGATTCTGCTCGACGAAGCGGCCGAGGGCGCGGACGATGGTTGCCTGGTAGGCGTAGCGCATCGTCAGGTACGGCGCGTCCCATTCGCCGAGCACGCCGAGCCGCTTGAACCCGTCGCGCTGAATGTCGACGTAGCGCTCCGCGTAGCGCCGGCACGCGCGGCGCACGTCGGCGACGCGCATCTCGCGCTTGCGCTTCCCGAGCTCGCGGTCCACGCGCAGCTCGATGGGCAGGCCGTGGCAGTCCCAGCCCGGCACGTACGGCGCGTCGTAGCCGGCCATCGTGCGGGCGCGCACGATGAAGTCCTTCAGGATCTTGTTCAGCGCGGTGCCGACGTGGATCTCGCCGTTGGCGTACGGCGGCCCGTCGTGCAGCACGTAGCGCGGTGCGCCGCGGCGCCGCTCGCGGATGCGGCCGTACAGATCCTCCCGCTCCCAGCGCGCGATCACGTCGGGCTCGGTGGCCGGCAGGCCGGCCTTCATCCGAAAGCCGGTCCGCGGCAGGTTCAGGGTCTCTTTCCAGTCGGGCATGGCGAGGCGGCGCGTGGTGCGCGCCACGTGGCGGCGGCGACGCCGCTCGTCTCAATTGTAGTGCAAATATAATGGTCCGATGCCGGTCGGGACGCCCCCCGCGCCGCGCGCCGCCCGCCCCCGCACCGGCCTCGCGCGACGCATCGACGCGGTCTTCTTCGACGTCGACTTCACCCTGATCCATCCGGGGTCCGCCTTCGGCGGCGAGGGCTACCGGGCCTTCGCGGCGCGCCACGGGCTGCGGGTGGACGCCTCGCGCTTCGAGGGCGCGGTGCAGGAGGCGGCGGTGGAGCTCGAGCGGCTGCGGGACGGCGTCTACCGGCCCGAGCCGTTCCTGCGCTACGTCTCGCGCGTGCTGACCCGGATGGGGGCGGTCGGAGACGGCATCGAGGCGTGCGCGCTGGAGATCTACGACGAGTGGGCGCTGTGCCACCACTTCGCGCTCTACGACGACGTCACGCCGGCGCTCGCGGCCCTGCACGCGGCCGGCTACCGCATCGGCCTCATTTCCAACACCCACCGCTGCCTCGACTCGTTCCAGTCCCACTTCGCGCTCGAGCCGTTCATCACCGCCGCGGTGTCGTCGTTCGATCACGGCTACCTGAAGCCCCACCCCAGCATCTTCCGCGCGGCGCTCGACCGCGTGGGCGCGTCCGCGGCAGGCGGCGTGATGGTGGGCGACAGCATGACCCACGACATCGCCGGCGCGCGCCGGGTCGGCATGGCCGCCGTGCTGCTGGTCCGGTCGGGGCGGGCGCCGGAGACCACGGACGGGGTGCCGGTGATCCGGTCGCTGGCCGAGCTGCCGGACCTGCTCGCCGGGGGGGACGTGGAGAGCCCTGCGCGGTAGCCCGGCAATCGTCCCCTTGCGGCCCCGTTTGCCGCCCGACCGGGCCTGACCGCGAGTCTGCGCAGTTCTGCGGTCGCAGGCTCCCAGGCCGGCTGGAGATGTGCCCTCAGCCGCGCGACTCCGGCCTTCAGTCGTCTGCCGGTTCGTTGGCCTTGATCGCTTCGATCACGAGTGTGCGCAGCTCGCGCAGGTCGGATTCCACCTTGTCGATCCGCGTGTTGACGTCGTCGATCCGCGCGTTGACGTCGTCGATCCGCGCGTTGACGTCGTCGAATCGTGCGCCGAAGCTCGCGTTCATGTCGCTGATCCGCGTGTTGACCGTCGCGTTCAGGTCGTCGATCCGGTCGTTGATTCCGCTGGCCAGGATGGCCATGAAGCCGACGACGACGGTGATCACCGCGATTCCGGTCCCGATGATCGAGACCACGATTGTTCTGGTGTCGCTCATTCCTTCCTCACGATATCACGTCCCACCCGCGGGGCGGCCGTTACCCCGGCGGCCACGTCATGTCCCGGCCGGCGAGCAGGTGCAGGTGGATGTGGAACACCGTCTGGCCGGCCGCCGCGTTGCAGTTGAACACGGTGCGGTAGCCCGCCTCGGCGTGGCCGCGCTCGGCGGCGATGCGGGTCGCCAGGTGCACCATCGAGCCCACCAGGTCGGCGTCGTCGGCCGTCAGGTCGTTGAGGGTGGAGATGTGGCGGCGCGGGATGATGAGGATGTGCGTGGGCGCCTGCGGATTGATGTCGCTGAACGCGACGAGGCGCTCGTCCTCGTGGACGATGTCCGCCGGAATCTCGCGGGCGGCGATCTTGCAGAACAGGCAGTCGGCCATGGTGATGTCTCCCGCAATCGGCCGGTGACGCCGGCCCGGTTCCCGGAGTCGTCCATCGCGGCTCGGGCAAGCGGCCGGTGACGCCGGTTCAGCGCCGTCCGTGCGGTTGCTGCGCCGCGGACTTCCGGCGGCTCCCGGGCGCCCCGGCCGCGATCACCGCGGTCCGCGGAATGCCCTGCAGATCCGGACGGATGTCGAGCAGCTCCAGGCCCCCGGCGGCGGCGACCAGCTCCCCGAGCGCGTCGGCCTGACCTATTCCAATCTCGACGACGATCCGTGTGCCCGCGTTCAGCCGCGGCGGCGCGCCCCGCAGCAGCTCGCGCAGCGGACCGAGCCCGTCGGGTCCTCCGTCCAGGGCGACCCGCGGTTCATGGCGGCGGACCTCCGGCGGCAACGCGTCCAGCGCGCCCGTGGGAACGTAGGGCAGGTTTGCCACCAGCAGGTCGAGTCCCGCGCCCCCGCCGGCCGGCGCCGTTCCGGCCGGGGCGCCGTCCGCCGCCGCGCCGGCGAGCCAGTCGGCGAGCGAGGCCTCGACCCAGTCGATGCGGCCGGCGACGCCGTGCGCCGCAGCGTTGCGCCGCGCCACGGCCAGCGCCTCCGGAGAGATGTCGACGCCCGTCACCGCCGCCCGCGGAAACTCGCGCGCCAGCGTCACCGCCAGGCAGCCCGAGCCCGTCCCGACGTCGGCGATCGCGAGCGGGACGGCGCGACGGTCGCCGAACAGCGCCAGCGCGGTCTCGACGATCAGCTCGGTCGCCGGCCGCGGCGTGAGTACCGCCGGCCCGACGGCGAACGTCAGGCCCCAGAACTCGCGGCGCCCGGTGATGATCGAAACCGGCTCGCGCCGCGCCCGGCGGTCCGCCAGCGGGGCATAGCGCGTCTCGAAGCCCGGTGGCGCCGGCTCGCGGCGGCGGGCGAGCCAAGTGGCG
Source organism: Vicinamibacterales bacterium (assembly GCA_965204175.1). GTDB lineage: Bacteria > Acidobacteriota > Vicinamibacteria > Vicinamibacterales > UBA8438 > WTFV01. The sequence continues at coordinate 4,505,314 of OZ241978.1, read as the reverse complement.
CGATCCCAGCCCAGCACGTGGCGGGCCAGCACTTCGGCGTCGGCGTAGGCCTCGTCCGCGGCTATTCCGGCGCGCGCGAAGCAATCCCTCGCCTGCGCCACCCGGTCGACCAGAGCGGGTCCGCCAACGAGAGCGGGGCCGTCGCCCAGCGGCACGGCGCCCTCGGCCGCGGTGGGCGGCGTCACGCCGGCATCCGCAACCGATGCGGTCGCGCCCGCGCCCGCCGCCGGGACGGTCACGCCGGGGCCGCCTCCTCTTCCGACTTGAGCTTCTCGGACTGGTAGTGGGTGACGACGGTCTCGATGAGCTCGCCGAGGTCGCCGGCCAGGATCTCGGGCAGCCGGTGGGTGGTGAAGCCGATGCGGTGATCGGTGATCCGGTTCTGCGGGAAGTTGTAGGTGCGGATCTTCTCGGACCGCTCGCCGCTGCCGACCTGCCCGCGGCGGTCGCTGGCGATCTCGGACTGCTGCCGCTGCAGCTCCATCTCGTAGAGGCGCGACCGCAGCACCTTCATCGCCTTCGCCTTGTTCTTGATCTGCGACTTCTCGTCCTGCTGCGAGACGACCAGCCCGGTGGGCAGGTGGGTGATGCGCACGGCCGAGTAGGTGGTGTTGACGCTCTGGCCGCCGGGGCCGCTCGAGCAGAACGTGTCGATGCGCAGCTCCTTGGGATCGATCCGGATGTCGACCTCCTCGGCCTCGGGCAGCACCGCGACGGTGGCCGTGGACGTGTGGATGCGGCCGCTGGCCTCGGTGGTCGGCACGCGCTGCACGCGGTGGACGCCGCTCTCGTACTTCAGGCGGCTGTAGACGCGCTTGCCCTCGATCAGCGCCACCGCCTCCTTGATGGCCCCGACGCCGGTCTCGTTCGACGAGAGCAGCTCGACGCGCCAGCCCTGCTCCTCGGCGAACCGCTGGTACATGCGGAAGAGGTCCGAGGCGAACAGGCCCGCCTCGTCGCCGCCGGTGCCGGCCCGGATCTCCAGGACGACGTTCTTCTCGTCGTTGGGGTCCTTCGGCAGCAGCAGCACCTTGATGGAGGCGAGCAGCGTGTCCCGGCGCGCTTCGAGGGCGCCGAGCTCCTGCTCGGCCAGCTCGCGCAGCTCGTCGTCGTCGCCCGCGGCGAGCTCGCGGGTCTCGGCCAGCTCGCCGGCGACCGCCTTGTACTCGCGGAACTGCTCGACCAGCGGCTGAATCTCCGCCAGCGTCCGGGTGTGCTTGCGGTACTCCTGCTGGTCGGCCTGCACCGCCGGATCGCTGATGAGCGCCATCAGCTTGTCGTACCGTTCCTCTACGGCCTGCAGCTTGTCGAACATGACCGCTCAGCCCCCCGAGACGGGCGGCAGGAACGCCACCTCGTCGCCGTCGGCGATGCGGGCGTCCATCCGGGCGTACTCGGCGTTGACGGCGACGGAGACGGCGCCGCGGTAGGCAGCCAGCTCGGGGTGCTCGTCCGCCAGCAGCGTCCAGAGCGTGCCGGCGGTCGCGCCCCCCGGCAGCTCGCGCGCCAGATCGGAGGCGCCCGCGATGTCGCGCAGCCGGGCGAACAGTCGGACCGTCACGCGCATGCGATTCGCAGGGCCCGCCCGCGGGCCTCCTCGTCGTCGGGATCGGCGGTGGCGCCCTCTATCCAGACGTCCCCGCCCTCGAAGAACTCGTGCTTCCAGATCGGCGCAATCTGCTTGATGCGCTCGATCGCGTAGCGGCACGCCGCGAAGGCGTCGGCGCGGTGCGGCGACGCGGCGGCGATGGCGACGCTCGCCTCGCCGATCGCCAACCGCCCGATGCGGTGGTGCACCGCCACGTGGGTGTCGGGCCAGCGATCGGCCGCCTCGGCCGCGATGCGCTCGAACGACTTCACCGCCAGCGGCTCGTACGCCTCGTACTCCAGCCGGTCCACCCGCCGGCCCTGGTTCTCGTTGCGCACCGTGCCCAGGAACGACGCGACGGCCCCGGCGCTCGCCGGCGCGCCTTCGAAACGCCGGGCGACGCCGTCGATGATGGGTTCCAGTGCGAGCGGATCGGTGGTGACCACGAAGGCCGGCGCCCCCATGTCCCGATCCTATAACAGCCGGCGGATTCCGGCCGCGGCGCCGGGGCGCACGCGCGGCCCGCGGCGACGCGATGTCCCGCGTGCGTGCGCGGCGGGGGTGCTTGCCGCGGGCTGCCGGGATCAGTCGCCCCGCCCGCGCTTGCGTCCCCGGCGGCCGCCCACCGACCGGCCGTGATCCGGCACGAGTCCCCGGCCGACGCGGCGCGCCCGGCCGATCGCGGCGGCGACGTAGCGTTGCGCGCGCTCGGCGGCGTCCGGCAGCGAGCGTCCCCGAGCGAGACCGGCGGCCAGCGCCGCGCTGAACACGCAGCCCGTACCGTGGGTGCGGCCGTTCCCGACGGCGACGCGCGGCGTCGCTATCTCGACCGCGCCGGTCCCGTCGTCCAGGACGTCGACCACCGTGGCGGCCTGCTCGTCCAGGTGCCCGCCGGTGACGATGACGGCCCCGGGCCCGAGGTCGAGAATGCGGCGCGCGGCCTCCCGCGCCGCGGCGCGCGACGCCACCGCGATGCCGCTCAGCCGCTCGGCCTCCATGCGGTTCGGGGTGACGACCGCGGCCAGGGGCAGCAGCCGCGCCTGCAGGCGCCGGATGCCGTCCTCGTCGAGCAGGCGGCTGCCGCTGGTCGACGCCAGCACCGGGTCGACGACGGGCCGGAGGGCCAGCGCCTCGAGCTGCCGGCAGACGGCATCGACGACGGCGCCGTTGGCGAGCATTCCGGTCTTGGCCGCCGACACGGGAAACGCGGCCGCGACGGCCTCGATCTGCGCCGTAACGACCGCGGGCGGAATCACGTGCGTGCCGGCAATCCCCGCCGGGCTCTGGGCGGTGACGGCGGTGACCGCGCTCAGGCCGTGGAGGCCGAACGCGGCGAACGTCTTCAGGTCGGCCTGCAGGCCGGCGCCGCCTCCCGAGTCGCTCCCGGCGATGGTCAACGCAGCGCGCATCCGAATGCAGTCCGCCCGTTTCGCGGGGCAGGCTTCCCGGCCGCCTAGCGGCCCGGCCGGCGCGCGCGCGCCTCGTCGGGGACGAAGACCAGCAGGTACTGGTAGCGGAAGCCGTACTCGCGGGCCAGCAGGCGGAACCCTGCCGCCGCGGCGTCGCGAATGACCGACGCGGGCTCGACCCGCTCGTCGAACGGGGGGCCGGGCCCGCCGCCGTCGAGCTTGTACTCGACGATGCCGACGCGCCCGCCCGGCTTCAGCCGGGGCTTGGCGTTGCGCAGCAGCGTCACCGGATCCTCGACCTGCCCGTACACCTCGACCATCAGCAGCGCGTCTATCGGACCCGGCAGCAGCGGGTTCGTGGGCGTGCCGATGACCGTCTGCACGTTGGTCAGCCCCGCGCGCCGGACGCGCCGGTTGATCGACTCGATCATCTGCGGCTGGATGTCCTCGGCGTACACCAGCCCGTTGGGTCCCACGCGCTGGGCGAGGCGCACGGTGAACCAGCCGCCGCCGGCCCCGATGTCGGCCACCACCGCGCCGTCGGCGATGCCGAGCGCGTCCATGATCAGCTCGGGCTCCTGCCAGGCGTCCCGGTCCGGGCCTTCGAGCACGCCGAGGTCCTCGGGCGGAAACAGCCGGCCGTGCGCGGGGCGCTCCTGCGCGTGGGCGGTCGTCAGACTCAGCAACGCGCCGATCAGCGCCGCGGCCGGCAGCCCGGCCACCTTCACTCGCCGTATCTCCTGTACGATCGCGCCCGTCACACTACTCCACGCCTGCCGGGATCCGCATCGCGATCTGGAACAAGAGCCCGATCACGACCACGAATCCCGCGACGACGATGCTGATCAGGATGTTGAGGCGCACCTTGTTGGCCTCGACATTGACGTAGAGCTCGCCGGTCTCGGCCGCCGCCTTGCGGGCAGCCTCGTCATCGACACCATCCGCTTTTGTCAGGGCGGCGTACGTGTCGCAGGCGATCATGCGCATCGGTACCAACCCCTCCTTCGTACTTAGTGTATATCGGCGACCGGCCGCATCGACGGGCGGGCGTAGCCGCGGCCGGCGGCCAGCACGTCCAGGTCGCTGGTCTCCAGATCGAGCACCGGCAGCAGGGCGAAGGCCGTCGCCGCGGGCACGTCGACCTGCTTCAGGTAGCCGCCGCACGCGCGGCAGAACTCGATGCGCCGTCCGGCGCGCGCAGCGTCCGCGGTCGCGGTCAGGAAGGCGTCTCCCGACGTGGCGCAGTAGACGCACGCGTTCGGCCGGGGCGTCCAGTCCGCGCCGCAGAACGAGCAGCGGGCGTGTCGTTCGCCGCCCCGCGTCTCGGCCAGCGCCGGCCACGAGCCGCAGGCCGGACACTCGCCGCGGGACCACCCGCGCAGGGCCTCGCGCACGGGGGCCGGCGCGGAGTCGACCGACGCCAGCGCATCCTGCTGCAGCCGGTGCGCGACGGGGCCGACGGCCAGCTCGGCGATCAGCCAGACCAGGTCCGGCGCCACCCCGACGTGGTTCGCCCGCTCGCGGATCGCCTGCTGCCGGCGCGCCAGCGACGCGCGCAGCAGCGACCCCGGCTCGAACGCGCCGCCGGCGATGGCCGCCCGCACGCGCCGCGCCGGCTCGCCCGCGCCGCCGGCGACGAAGTCGTCGCAGAAGCCCAGCAGGAACGGCAGCAGGCGGTCGACGTCGAGATCGACGGCGAGGTCGAGGACGGGGGCGCGCTGCCGCGCGATGCGCTCGAGCAGATCGGCAGGCGCCGCGCGCGCCCCGCGGGCAATCGCGGCGGCGTCGGCCAGCAGCTCCATGCTGCGCGTGACCAGCACCCGCTGCAGGTCCACGGCGGCGCCCAGGTCGGGCCGTTCGTCGACGATCCGCAGCCAGCGCCGCTCGGCCTCGTCGAGGGGATCGTCGTGCGTCATGCGGCGCCAGTATCGCACGCCCGCGGGCGTGTTCACGGGGCGGGGAGGCGCGCTATACTGTTGGACACGGACTCAGGAGATAATCCAAGTGGCTGAAACGACTGCGGTTGCAAGCGGGCCGGTAGCCGTCACCGACGCGGCGGCGGGCAAGATACACGCCCTGTTGGCCGAGGAGCAGAAGACCGAGGCCGGGTTGCGCGTCTTCGTGCAGGGCGGCGGCTGTTCCGGGTTCCAGTACGGGCTGATGATCGAGGAAGGCTCGGGGGACGCCGAGGCGGACCGGATCTTCGAGTCGAACGGCATCAAGCTGTTCGTCGATCCGATCAGCGTGCGCTATCTGGCGGGCGCCGAGGTGGACTTCGTCGACAACCTGATGGGCGGCGGGTTCACCATCCGCAATCCGAACGCCAAGTCGACCTGCGGATGCGGGCAGTCGTTCGGTGCGTAGCCGGCCCGGGTCCGCCCGGACCGGCGGGCAGCGCCGCGTCGGCGCAGGCGCCGGGGTAGCCCGATGACGCACGAGATGGATCCGCAGTCCGAGTACGTCGAGCGGCATCGCCCGCCCGGCGGCCGGCGGTCGGGCAAGCGCGACGCGATAGTCAACATCTTCCTGCGGCAGGACGGGCACCTCAGCGCCGACGACCTGGTGGAGGTGGTGCAGCGCGAGGCCGGCAAGATCAGCCGCGCCACCGTCTATCGCACGCTGCAGTGGATGGTCGAGGCGGGCATCGCCCGCAAGGTGGACTTCGGCGAGGGGCGCTTCCGGTTCGAGCACTCCTACCGCCATCCCCGGCACTTCCACCTGATCTGCAAGAGCTGCAACCAGTCGTCCGAGTTCCTGTCGTCGGACATCGAGGGGCTGATCGAGGAGATCGCCGCCGCGCGGGAGTTCGAGGCGCGCAAGAGCGTCGTGCAGATCTACGGCACGTGCGAGGCCTGCCGCACCGGACGGCGGAAGCCGCCCGACAAGGTGACGACCGAGCTGCTCTTCGCGCGCGACGCGTTGCGCATCGCCATCGAGACCGAGCGCAGCGGGCTCGAGTTCTACCGGCGCGCGGCGCGCCTGACCCGCGACGAGCGCGGCCGGCAGGTGTTCCGCAAGCTCGCCGACGAGGAGAAGGAGCATCTCGCCACCCTCGAGGCGCGCTACGCCGAGCTGCTCGAGCAGGATCCGCGGCTGGAGTCGCACCCCACGTTTCTGTTCTTCAAGGGCGCGGCGAGCGGCCTGTTCGCGGCGGGCGCCGACGAGCTGGCGCGCGGCGTCGATGATCGGGCGGCGCTGCGGATCGGCATTCGCTGCGAGCGCGGCTCGCACCGCTTCTTCAAGCGCTACGGCGAGCGTTTCGAGGACTCGGAAGGCAAGCGCATCTTCCTGGAGTTCGCCGAGGAGGAGCGCGAGCACCTGGAGCTGCTGATGCGCGAGTACCGCGCGCTGCGCGCCCGCGAGCCCGGGGCCGCGCCGGAACCCGGCGCCGGGCGGACGGCACGGCGCGCCGGTGCCTGACGCCGCCGGCACGGATTCCCCGCGCCCGACCGGCAGCCCCGTTCCCGTTCGGCCCGGCCCATGATCGACCTGCACACCCACACCACCGCCTCGGACGGCGCGCTGCTGCCGCGCGTGCTGGTGGAACGCGCGCACGCGCTGGGGATCAGCGCGCTCAGCGTGACCGATCACGACACGCTGGCCGGCGTCCCCGATGCCGCCGTCGCGGCGACGGCGCGCGGCATGGCGTTTCTGCCCGGCATCGAGATCACCGCCGTCGACCGCGGCCGGGACGTGCACGTGCTGGCCTACTTCCTCGAGGCGGACCCGGCGGGGCTGCGGTCCTTCCTCGTGAGCGCGCGGCAGGATCGCACGCGGCGCGCGCGCGAGATGTCGGTCCGCCTGGCCGCGCTCGGCGTCCCCGTCGACATCGAGGACCGGATTGCCCGCGCCGAGGCGACGGGCAATCCGGTCGCGCGGCCGGCGGTGGCCCGCGCGCTGCTCGACGCCGGCCACGTCGCGACCCTGCAGGAGGCCTTCGACCGCTGGCTGGCGGAAGGCCGGCCCGCCTACGTCCCGCGCCGCGGCGTGTCGCCGGGCGACGTGATTCGCCTGGTGCGGCGGGCCGGCGGCCTGCCGGTGCTCGCCCACCCGGGCCTGCTCGGCCGGGACGAGATGATTCCCGAGCTCGCCGCGGCGGGGCTGGGGGCCATCGAGGCCTACCACAGCGACCACGACCCGCGCGCGCAGGCCCGCTACCTGCGCATCGCGTCGCGCTGCGGCCTCGCCGTGTCGGGCGGCTCCGACTTCCACGGCGACGACCATCCCCGGGCCGGCTGCTTCGGGCGCGTGGGCCTGCCGCGCAACCGGTTCGGGCTGCTGCTCGAGCGGGTGCAGGAGGCGTACACGGCCGCCCACGGGCCGTCGCCGCAACCGGAGTCGGCGCCGTGACCGCGGCGCTCGTCACGGCGACCGTGCTGGGCATCGGCGGCCTGGGGTACGTCACCGTGATCGGCTTCCTGGCGTCGGCCCCGGCCGAGATCTCGCGCCACGTGACGTTCGCGATCTTCTTCACGTTCATCACGCTGCTGGCGCACTCGATGACGATGTTCTATCTCATCGGCAAGGGGAAGGCGATTCGCGAGGCGGTGACCGAAGGCGGCCTCGCCGACGAGCTGCACCTGGCGGTGGCCCGCGCGCGGCGCCCGGTCTTCTCCGCCGGGACCCTGGCCATGGCGCTCACCATGCTGGCGGCCATTCTCGGCGGGGGGGTCGACACGGACGTGCTGCCGCCGATCGTGCACTCCCTGCCCGCGCTGGCCGCGCTGGCCGCCAACCTCGCCGCGTTCCGGGCCGCGCTGAGCGCCCTGGCCACCGCGGCCGACTCGGTCACCGAGGTCAACCGGTTGCTGGAGTGAGGCGACCGCGGGCCGCCGCGCAGCGGAACTGGCGGAAGCGCCTGGGAGTCGAACCCAGCCCCCCCGCGCAAGCGGGGAGCGACCGATTTTGAAGACCGGGAGGGCCACCGGGCCCCATTCGCTTCCCTGCGGCGTGCTGTGGCTGTGGCGGATACGGAAATCGACACAAACGGCCGCCTACGCTCCGAGTCCACGGCGCACGCACGGATGCGTACCCGTGGACGAAGCGCGACGGCCGGCGTGGGACCCGAGTCTTGGGGGCGGCGGACGCTGCCGGCGGGCGGCAACGGGCGCCGGTCAGCTTTCGAGCAGGCGAACCTCGCCGGCGCGCGGTCCCTTCTCCGACTGCTCCGGAGTGAACTCCACGCGCTGGCCCTCGCGCAGGAGCTCGAACACCGCGCTGCGCACCGCGCTGCGGTGGAAGAAGTGCTCGATGCCTCCCTCGTCGCGGATGAACCCGAAACCCTTGTCAATCAACAGTCGTGCAATGGTGCCGCTCGGCATGCCGTTCCTCCGCGGGAGCGCCCTCCAAATGAATCGGCGGACACCACGCTCCCTTGAGCCGCCTGCATCCGCGCCGCCGCCTTCACCGGTTCCCGCCGTGCCGGCGGGTTCTCGCACTCGAAGACGGTCTCAACCGGATACGAAACTGGAAGCAGGCAGTCTAGTAACGTCGCCGCGAGAAGTCAACCGGTTTCGGATCCGGCTAGGAGCCGGCTTCGGCGGGCGCGGCCGGTTTCGGCGGCTTCGGCTTCGGCTTCTTGGGCGGCGGGTACGTGGTCCAGAAGTTCCGCCCGCACGACGCGCACTGCCAGAACTGCTGGGGCGGCCAGGGCTGTCCGGGGGCCGGATCCCGAAGCTCCATCTGTTGCCCGCAGCGCTGGCAGCGGATCCGGATGTCCGCGAGGCCGTTGCTCATGGCGCAGATTCTAGTGCCGCGCCGGGCCGGTTTTCAACCGGCGGCGTGCAGCCGAGCCGGCGCAGGAAGCCGAGGACGAGTCCGAGCAGGCCGGAATCGCCCGCCGCGGTTGCGGTACCCTCGGCGGATGATCGTGCCGGGGGTCATCCTCGCCGGCGGGCGGTCGTCGCGCATGGGACGTCCCAAGGCGCTGCTGCCGGTCGACGAGCGCGACACGTTCGTCAGCCGCCTCGTCCGCACCCTGCGCGCGGCGGGCGTCGCCGAGGTGGTCGTGGTGGCCGCGGCCGACGGGCCCGTCGACGCCATCCGCGCCGCGCTGGCCGGCGTCGATCCGCCGCCGCGCCTCCAGCTCAACCCGGACGCGTCGCGCGGCCAGCTCTCGTCGCTGCTCACCGGGCTCGAGGCGGTCGACCGCCCCGGCGTCGACGCGCTGCTGATGACGCTGGTCGACGTGCCGCTGGTCGGCGTCTCCACCGTCCGCGCCCTGCTCGCTGCGCACGCGCGGTCGCGCGCCCCCATCGTGCGGCCGGTGCGCGCAGCGGACGCCGCGCACGGGCATCCCGTCCTCTTCGACCGGTCGGTGTTCGCCGCGCTGCGGGGCGCCGACCCGCGGACGGGCGCCAAGCCGGTGGTCCGGGCGCGGGCGGCCGAGATCGAGAACGTGCCGGTGGACGATCCCGGGGCGTTCTGCGACATCGACACGCCGGCCGACTACCGGCGCGTCCTCGGGCGGCCGCTGCCCGCGGACCCGGCGCCGCGTTGATCGGAGGCGAGCCGTCCCGTAAAATGAAGAGCAGGCGGGCAACCGCCGCACGTGGGCCAGTGGCGCAGTTGGGAGCGCGCGTGAATGGCATTCACGAGGTCACGGGTTCGACCCCCGTCTGGTCCACCACCCCCACCGCCGCAAGTTGTTGAAAAAGAACGACTAATCGGATCGGGATCCCGGGCGTCGATCATTTCCATGCCCCATTCCGGGCGAAACTCGACCGTGATATCGTGAGGCCAGCATGAGCGAGACGGCGGTAATCATGAGCGAGACTGCGGCAATCATCGTGTCGATCGTCGGTTCCGCCGTGACCGTGGTGGGCGTGACCATCGCGACCGCCCGTATCCTGATCACGAGCATCACCCGGGAGCTAGGCGCGACGAATACGCGGATCGACGACATGAACGGCCGAATCGGCGACACGACCAGGCAGATCGCGGAGCTGAGAGCCGAAACCCATCGACGATTCGAGACCCTCGCGTCGGAGATGCACCAAGGGTTCGAGCAGGTCAACCGCGAACTCGGGGAGAACCGGGAGCGCATGGCCAAGCTCGAAGGCTCGCTCGATGGGTTCCTCGCGGGTCGTCGGGACCGCGATGCGGCCTGACCGACCCGGTCAACGCCACAAGAAACACTGGACCTGGGTCCACAGAAAACGCCCGGAACCGCGACGGTAGGGCCGCCGGGGCCCGAACCCAACGCCCGCGGAGAGCATGCAAGCCGCGCCGACGCCGGCCGCGCCGGCGAAAGCACGCTTTCCTCAGTGAAGCGGGAAGCCCCACCGGGGGGCGCCGCCTGCCGCTTCGAGCAGGTCTCGGAGTCGCGGCAGTCATCAGGTCGGCATCGCGCTCGAAGACCGCGGGACAGCCTCTCGTGACGCAGTCGCCCGCGAGCGACGAGGTCTGGACGCTGCGGCGCGCGCGCCGGTTTCGTGGCGTGGCACGTCGACGCAGCACTACCCGTCGGGCGCGGGCGGTCTCGACGTGGCGGAGTGCCGGGTTGATGGCGGGATTGTGTTGCGGTCCACCGGTCACCGGATCCGACCTGCCGGCGCCGGTGAGCGTCCCGGCAGTCGAGCACGGCCGGGTAGTGGTGGTTTGACTTTCGCCGCGCTTGATGCCCACGCTACCACCGAAGTACGGTCGTGATCATGGCGAAGGGACCAGACGGCCAGTGGCGGCCGGACAGCGACAACGAGTGCGCCGCGTTCGTGTGCAAGATCTCGCTCGGCGAGAGCCCGGAGCTGTACGCGCGCCGGCCCCGACCAGAGAACGCCAGCGCATGATGCTGGCGCGCGCCAGCAAGGGCGGCAAGGCCCGCGCCGTGAAGCTGACGCCGGAACGCCGGAGCGAGGCTGCTGCGGCGCGGGAGTCTCGGAAGAAGTAGACCGTCTCGCCGCTTCATGGCGCAGCGGCTTCTTTCGGATGCGCCCGACTCGCCGCCAGCTTCGGGATCGCGCACTGAGCCGCTACAGGTTCCGACGCCAGCGGTCGATAACCGGATCGGCTTGCATGGAGCCATGCACTTGATCTACAGTGCCCCTGTTCACGTGAACCTGCGGCTGGTCGACGCGATGGGCGCGGCGTCCGGGACGCAAAGCGAAGGGAGAACACGCATGCGGAAGCTAATCTGCCTCGCCGCGGTCGCGGCGCTGGCGCTCACACTCGGGGCTGGTTCGGCGGCTGCGCAGTCGACGGTGTACGACTACGATGACGCTGCGATGTGGTGGGCGAGCTTCGATTGCGCCGCCATGAAGAGGATCCTTCCCATGGCGACGGGCGAGACTTCTAGTGCCCACGAGGCTCGTGCGTGCAGCATGACCTTGGCCGGCTTGAAGACACCTGAGCGTCGCGCCATCGAAGACTTCGTCACCGCGCTCGAAAGCGGTCCTCATCTGAACCACAAGGCGTTCTGGAATCACGCCACCAACGCTACGTGTCTCAATCGTGCGAGGGTTGCTGGCATTACGGGGCTTGAGGTCACCGGAGTTACCCTGGCAACTGCAGCCGACGCAGAGGCTCCTGCGTCGGGCTCTCTCAATGAACTGCTGTACTGTGTGGCGTACGACGGGAGTGGCGGCCTGAGGGCCTCAGAGAAGGCAAAGGTAGACATGTACCTGACCGCGTTGAGCGGACGGGCTGGCATGATGACCGACGACGACGAAGAAGACGACGAAGAAGAAGCCCCCGCGCTGCCGCTGGTGGGCGTCGGTATCCTCGGCCTCCTGCTGGCCGGTCGCGGCGCGTGGCTGCGCCGTCGCGCGTAAGCGCTGACCCGACCACGCACTGCAACGTGCAACGGAACGGCTCCCCGGCTTCGGCCCGGGAGCCGTTTTTTTTGGCCGACGGCGTGCCGGCAGCCGTTGAACGTCGAGCCCGTTGGTGCACCCCGAGGCGCGCAACTGCTTTACGGACGGGCGATCGGCGCCGTGGTTGTTGACGGCCGTCGTGGATGGCCGGTCGGCAGGCGGCAGAACACGGCGGCCGGGATCCTGGTCACCCGCGCGGCGCTCTCGACCGCGCCCTCCTGGTTCGGACAGCGCTCAACGGGCGGGGATCGCGGCGCCGCGACGGCTCGGCTGATTCGCACGTTCCGGAGCGAGGCCGGCATTTCCGCCGCCCGGCTTGGTGCTGCGCACGGCGCGGTTCCTGCCCATGGCCCGACGGATCGCCGGTGACGACGAGACCGCACACGAGCTCTGCAGGACAGTTGGATCCTCGTGCTGGAGAAGCTCTACCAGTATCGAGGCGCGCCTCCCGCGTGCGGTTGGGTCGGCGCCATCGTGCGTCACGAAGCAGGTCACCGGGCGGTGCGGAAGTGGTAGACCAACGTCCCCTGAGCGGCAGCCGAGCCGACGAATACGCCCAGGCCGACCAGCGCCAAGATGCCGGCAACCACCGTGAGGCCGATCCAGGGCGAATCGTTGTCTGGCTTACGCATGCCTGGTTCCTTTCCTTCCGCTGTCGCCGGCCACCGGGTTGACCACCGGTACCGCAGACTCCCTTTCGAGGTCATGAAGGCCACCGAGAGCTCGGCCTGCAAGATGTTCGATGGCCTGACGCGCACGCAGCAACGCATGATTGAGGACTTCATCGACCCGGTGCTGCCGTTGGTGGGCATCAGCATCCTCGGCCTCCTGCTGGCCGGCCGCGGCGCGTGGCTGCGCCGTCGCACGTAGCACGGACGACCGACGCGCGCACGGCAACGTGCGACCCGACGGCTCCCGGCGTCGGCCGGGGGCCGTTTTTTTGCCCGGGCCTCCGACGAGCGCGGCGCGCCGCACGCGGGCTCGGCGACGGCGGCCATCGCCCGTGCGCGATGCGGCGCGGCCGTCCGACCTATGATCCCTGCACCGTGAAGCGACTCCTCCGGGACGCCGGCCGGCGCGCGACCGGCGTTCGCGATCTCTTCGGCATCGACACGCGGTCGCTCGCGGTCCTGCGCGTGGCGCTCGCGCTGATCCTCCTCGCCGACCTCGCGATCCGGGCGTCCGAGCTGGAAGCCTTCTACACCGAGGACGGCGTGCTGCCGCGCGCCCTGCTCGCGGACCAGGTGCGGGCGCGCGCGCCGGGGCTGGTGCCCGTCCTCGACCTGATACCGCACCTGCTGTTCGACGGGGCGTTCGGGCAGGCGCTGCTCTTCGTGCTCGCCGGCCTCGTCGCGGCGGCGCTGCTGGCCGGCTGGCGGACCCGCTGGGCGACCATCGCCTCGTGGGTGCTGCTGACGTCGCTGCACGCCCGGAATCCCGCGCTCCGCAACGGCGGCGACGACATCTTCCGGCTGCTGCTCTTCTGGTCGATGTTCCTGCCGCTGGGGGCGAGCTGGTCGGTCGACGCCCGCCGCCGCGGCGGGCCGTCGCCGCCGCGCCTCGTCACCGGCGGCGCGCCCGCCGCCCTGCTGCTGCAGGTGGCGCTCATCTACGTGTTCAACGCGCTCTACAAGGACGGGGCGGCCTGGACGACCGACTTCACGGCCCTCGAGCGGTTTCTCGCCAACAGCGTGTGGGGCGCCCCGGCCGGACATCGACTGCTGGAGTACCCCGGCTTGCTGCAGGCGATGACCGCGGTGACCATCACCCTGGAGCGCTGCGGCGTGCTGCTGGCGTTCTGCCCCCTGTGGAACGGCCCCCTCCGCACCGCCGCGGTCGTCCTGTTTGCCGGCTTCCACGCCGGCATCCTGGTGTTCTCGACCATCGACCTCTTCGCCGTCATCGGCATCGCGGCCTGGATACCGTTCCTGCCGGCCTGGTTCTGGACGCGGGCCGCCGCCGCGGCCGGCCGGCGGGGCCCGCCCGGGGGCGGCGTCCCGCGGCAGCCGGTGCCGGCTCCCGCGGGCGCCGTCGCCCTGGCCCTGGTCGTCTACGTCGGCTTCCTCAACGTGGTCGGCCTCTACGGCCTCTTCGGGAAGCCGGCGCCGCCGCTGCTCCGGGCGCCCGCCCTGGTCCTGCAGATCGATCAGGAGTGGAACATGTTCTCCCCCCAGCCCGCCGCGTGGAGCCGGTTTCTCGCGGCGCGCGGCGACACCGCGGCGGGGCTGCCGGTCGATCTGCTGGCCGGCGGGACGGGCCGCGCCGCCGACACCGACACGCTGCGCCCGCCGTCGGGACGGTTCGCGGCCGAGCGGTGGCGCGCCTACCTGCGCTACGTGCGGCGCCTGCCCGCGGAGCCGCGGGAACGGCTGGGCGGACGGCTGGCCCTCTACCTGGGCCGGCAATGGAACGCGGCCCGGAGCCCGGGAGACCGCGTGGAGCGCGTGCGGCTGTATCGGGTCGACGCGCCGATTCGCCTGGCCGGCGACGCCGACCCGGACCGGCGCCGGACGCGGGTGCGCCTGCTGGCCAGCGCGGCGGTCGGCGGCGACGAGCCAGCCTCGCCTTGAGAACAGCCCGCCAAGTGATTGCACTTTGACGGCCGGCCCTGGCCGTGGTAGCTTCGGAGTATGGCGCACGGCATGTGCATCGACACGAAGTGGATCGTCGGAACGGGCGTAGCGATTATCCTGAGCATCGTCGGGACCGGTGTCGCCCTCGGCGGCCTGCTCTCCGTCCAGTTTGCCGGCGTCAACACCCGCATCGACGACGTCAACGCCCGCATCGACGACGTCAACACCCGCATCGACGATCTGCGTGCGGATCTCGCCACCGTCAAGGCCGACCTGTCCGGCGAGATCGGCGTGCTCCGTGAGGACGTCCGCCGCATGAACGACCGTCTGCGCGCCGTCGAGATCGCGTTCGGCAAGGTCGGCCAGCGGCTGGAGACCCTCGAACGCCTCCACCTGCCTGGCCCCGATGCCGGCGGGTAAGCATCCTTTGACGCCCGTCCGCACGCTCGCCGCCGGAGAAGTGCAGGGCCTCTTCAGAAAGGGCCAATCTTGAGAAGTTGCTCGGCGTTCTTGTGGGCGATCTTCTCCTTGACGGTCCGGGGCAGGTCAACCGCCCGCAACCAATCGGTGCCCACCTGGTTGCTCACGAACGGCCTACCGGATTGGCCAGGCGGACCTCAGCGATGTCCGCGCGGCCGACGGCCTGTTCGCCAACTAAACTACGAGGCCAAGTGCGTACCGTTTTGCTCGCCCTCGTTCTGCTCGGTCTGTCACTACTCGTGCCGGTCGGGGCGCAATCCGGCCGGATCGTCGGCGTCGTAGTCGACGCGACGGGCGCCGTGCTGCCGGGGGTAACGGTCACGCTGCGCGGCGAACTCGGCGAACCCAGGGTCTCGGTGACGGACGGCGCGGGCCGGTTCGTGTTCGCCGGTCTGCGGCCGGGCACCTACCGGCTCAGCGCCAGTCTGAGCGGTTTCGCAACGGCTACCGTCGACGGCATCGTCGTGGCGACCGGCCCGGTGGAAGTGCCGGTCATCACGTTGCCGCTCGCCGGCCTCAGCGACACGCTGATCGTGACCGCAACGCGAACCGAGGAGCCGTTGCGGGATGTGCCGATGAGCATCTCGGCGTTCAGCGGCACGGACATCGAACGGCGCGACCTGGAGGACGTGGCGGAGCTTGCCCACTGGACACCGGGTCTCACCGTGGTGGACCAGGGCGCGAGAGGCCGCGACGTGCTCATCGTGCGCGGGCTGCACACCGACTCGTTGAACGGGTCCGGGGCCGGTGACACGGGCGTCGCCACCTACCTCGGTGACGTGCCGATCGACATCGATCTCCGGCTCGGCGACATCGAGCGGGTGGAGGTGCTGCTCGGACCGCAGGGGACGCTGTACGGCGCGGGGACGCTGGCCGGCGCCGTCCGGTACCTGCCTCGTCGTCCGGACACCGAGCGCCGCACGTTCGACCTGCGCACGGACGTGTTCGGACTCGCGCACGGCGGATCCGCGGGCTCCGACATCGGCGTCACCTTCAACCTGCCGCTCGTTCGCAGCAGACTCGCGCTGCGAGGGTCCATCGACCGCTTCGCCGACCCCGGCTTCATCGACTACGACTACCTGCTGATCGAACCGGGCGTCTCGGAGCCCGAGCCGGACCTGACGGATCCGCGTGCGGTCGCTGCCAATCTCCGGCGGCAGCCGGACGCCAACACGGAGGAAACCAACTCCGCGCGGTTGTCCCTGCTGTTGGAGGCAAGCTCGAAGCTGTCGGCTCTACTCTCCTACCATCTGCAAGACCGGCGCGCGGGTGCGCGGCAGATCAACCACGCGGCGTCGTTCGGGACTGGCCGGTACGTCTCGGCGCACCGCTTCCTCGAGCCGCTGGACCGCAAGGACCAGCTCGCGAGCCTCGAGCTGCACTGGGATCTCGGTGTCGCGTCGCTCACGTCCGCGACCGGCTACTCGTGGGGCTCGACCTTGGCGTCGAGTGATCAGACCGACCTGCTGATCCAGGAGTTCGGCATCGCGCGGCTGCTGCCGAACGACTTTCCGGCACTCGCGCGGGCGCGGGTGCTCGACCCGCGCGTGACGGCCACGGACCTGACGTCACGGTTCCGTACGTTCGCGGCCTACACGCAGGGCGAGTCCGAACGGCGGCGCCTGAGCTCGGAGGCGCGGCTGGTCTCGACCGGCGACGGGCCGTGGCGCTGGGTCGGCGGCGCCTTCTTCAATGATGCCGGGCAGAGCGGAGCGGGCCGCGAGCTCGCGCCCGGCCTCACGGAGTTCTCGGGCGTGACGCCCGTGCTGGGGGGCCGTCCCGTCTCCGAGCCGGTCGAGTACTACAGCTTCTCGCGGGAATCGGTGACCGAGCGCGCGCTGTTCGGCGAGGTCTCGCGAGAGTTGGCCGGCTGGCGGGTCGGCGGCGGCGGCCGCTGGTTCGGGTACCGCATCGCCACCGGCAACCTGACCGAGTTCCCGTACACCCCGGCGTACAACTCGCCCTACGAGGCTTTCGACACCGACGACAGCGGCGTTCTGTTCAAGGGCAGCGTCAGCTATCGTTTCGGCGACGGGACGAACGTCTACTTCACCCGGTCCGAGGGCTACCGCATCGGCGGCGGCAACAACTTCCGCGTCTGCACCGACGAGGAGATCGCCCTGCTCACCGACGACGATCCCGGCAACGACCCGCCGCAGTCGGGTTGCATCTACGCCCACCAGGCCCTGATCGAACCGGATACGACGACCAACTACGAGATCGGCCTGCGCCGCTCGTGGGGCAGGGACCGCGTTGCGTTGGCCGCTTCGCTGTTCCGCGTCGACTGGCGTGACATCCAGGTGGCGGGCCTCACGCCGTTTAGCGCACAGGGGATCACGCTGAACGGCGGCGGCGCCGTCAGCCGCGGCGTCGAGATCGCCGCGAGCGCCGGTCTCACCGGCGCGCTGCGGCTGCGTGGGTCGTGGTCGCACACGCGGGCCGCCCTGAGTCAGGACTCACCGGGTCTGCTCGACGACGGCGCCGACGCCTTCGAGGGCGACCGCCTCGCCGGGGCGCCGCGGAGTCAGGGCAGTCTCTTCGCCTCCTACGGCACGTTGCTCGGCGACGACGTCGCGCTGGAGCTGCTCTACGGCTACAGCTACATCGGCGACGTGCTGACCCGCATCGGGGGGCGAGCCGGCGGCGAGCGCCTCCCGGCGTACGACCTTCATACGCTGACCGCGTCGGTGTCGAAGGACGCGTGGACGCTGACCGTCTACGCCGACAACCTGCTCGACGAGTACGCCGTCACCAGCGTGCGTCAGACGTCCGAGCGCATTGGCCGCACCGTGGACGGCTTCACTTCGCGGCGGTACTTCGCCAACGTGCTTACGCCGCGGCGGGCCGGCGTCCGGCTCCGCTACGTCTTCCGCTAGTTGTCAACGGATGTCGAAGAGCGACGGACGACCTGCGGTTTCGGCTGCCTCATGGCCCTTTGGCCACCATGAGCCAGCCGACCCAATGTGCGTGCGTTGTGGCTGCGGAATGTCGAAGTGGCGCCCGAGGTTGAGCAGGGTGCGCTGGCGCACGGTTGCCGAGGCGTTCGGCGTGGACCAGACGATGGGAGAAGGCCTCGGCCAAGAAGAAGTTGCGGGCGCTGAAGGCGGAAAAGCAATCGGCGTTTCGAGTCGGGAAACCGCGCGCGGGCGAAGTGGCTGCGGCGCCGGATCCACCGGATCAACCATCAGATCCGCGCGCACGTACGCTGAAGGCGGTCGCCACGGCGTGCCGACGCTGGTTCGCCGCGGGCAGGCGCATGCGTGGCGTGGCCGTGGCCGCCGCTCGTGCCAGGCAGCGTTGGCCCGGCTGGGCTGTTGCCCACGGGGTCCTAGCCGATGCTCAGCAGCTCGACCTCGAAGAGCAGGGTGGCGTCGCCGGGAATAGCGGGTGGAGCGCCGCTCGTCCCGTAGCCGAGTTCCGGCGGAATCACGATGCGCCGCAGGCCGCCGACCCGCATCCCGAGCAGGCCCTGGTCCCAGCCCTGAATGACCTCGCCTGCCCCGAGCGTGAACTGGAGGTTGCTCCCGGAATCGAATGGCATGCCCTTGTTCTCGTGGGCGTTCGGGTAGTAGAGCCAGCCCGTATAGTCGACGGACAGTATGTCGCCGTTCATCGCTTCCTGCCTCGTGCCCACGCGGAGATCTTCCATGCTGAACGGCACGTCGAGCCCGACGCTGGGGGAAGTGGGAGGCGAAGTGGGCGCCGTTGGGGCAGTCGCGCCGCCGCTGTCATCGCCGCCGCACGCGACGGCAAGGAGCAGAACCGGAACCATCAGGACGAATCGCCGCATCATGTGTGCCTCCACGTGACAGCGTACAACGATGCTTGGCTTGCTCTCTCTGCGTCGCATGACCTCATCGTGCCAACAGCCGGTACCGTCAGGGAACGGGGAACCACAGGGAACCCTGGGGCTGGGTCAGCCGTCTACGGATCATGGAAGCCAGCACGACAACCCGCATCTCGCCTGTCTGTCGACTGCGCTGGCCGGAGAGGTATTTCATGTCAACTCGTGCACTCTGGTCTCTACTTGCCGTGATTGGCCTGTTCTGTTTCGTTGGCGCCGTGGCCGCGCAGGACACCGCCTCCGAGCCGTGGCTGCATGTGCAGATTTCCAGCGAGGGTCATGACGATCATGGCGACGGGGACGGCGACAGCGACGGCCGTCACGACGACGGTGACGACGGCGACGGTCGGGGCGATGACCGGCATGACGATGGTGACGACGACGATGGTCGGCATCACGACGACGGCGACGACGGCGATGAGGGAGCGGACTTCGACGTCAACATCAACCTCCCGCTTTCGGCGGTCGCGCCGCTGCTCAGCCTGGTCTCGCACGGCGCCCTGTCCGACCGGTTGCTCGATCTGGCTGGAGACGAGGTCAACGTCGGCGCCATGCGCGATCTCTGG
This sequence comes from Vicinamibacterales bacterium, assembly GCA_965204175.1. Lineage (GTDB taxonomy): Bacteria > Acidobacteriota > Vicinamibacteria > Vicinamibacterales > UBA8438 > WTFV01. Next base: position 4,486,044 of record OZ241978.1, on the reverse strand, counting down.
CGCGCTATCGCAGGTGTCGGCGAGGCAGAGTTCGTGGCCGTCGACGGCGAGGACGAGACGGTGCGCATCGCGCGCACGGGTGACCAGATCAACGTGCAGGTGGAGGAGTGCGAGGAGGACGGCGCCGAGACCGTTGACATCCGGATCCCGGTTGCGGTCGTCGACGCGCTGTTGTCAGGAGACGGCGAGACCCTCAACGTACACGCGGCGGCCGCGCAGCTCGCCGAGTTGCGCGGTGATATCGTCCGTGTAAACGGGGGCGAGCATCAGGTGCGCGTTTGGATAGACGACATCGCGCAGCCCGCCAATTGAAGCCGTCTCGGCGGAGGCACCCCAAGGGGCCGCTCCCTTACCGCGGAGCGGCCCCGTCCCCCCTGCGCTTTTCATCAGAAGCCGAAGTCCGGCCGTTCCGCCTCTCCCTCCCCCATGACCAGCGCCGCCACCAGGTAGAGGGTGAAGCTGACGCTCGTGCCGACCCACTGGCCGTGAACGTGCACCCGCCCGCGCGCACGGCAGCCTTGCTGCAGGCACGCCGGATCCGCCTCGTGCTGGTTCGGGCTGCGGCACGATCCTCACGGCACGGTGGGCCATCGGATCAGCTTCGACGTCGACACTTCATCTGGATGAAGGTTCTCCATGAGCACGGTGACGGGGACCAGGAACAGCAGCAGCCCGACCGCGGCCCACGCGGTCCTCCTGCCCAGGGCGAGCAAGGCGCCGCAGACGAGCTCGACGAGCCCGGCGGCGACCGCCAGCAGCGTTGGGAACGGCAGCCCGATCTCGGCGACGTCGCCTGCGGCGTTCTCGACGTCGACGAGCTTGTCGTAGCCGGTCAACAGGAAGATCGCGGCCAGCATGATCCGCGCAGCGACGTACCCGTAGCGGTCGATTGACTCCATGCAGGGGTCCCTCCCAGATGCACTGAGGAAGCCGTTGAGCATGCCGATGCAACCCACTTGAGGACGCGTGGATCCGGGAGGCACGGGTCGCGGCCGGGACGCTGGCGCTCCACGTACTCGACCGCCGCCCGCATCTGCTTCGCGTCCCAGGCCGTGGACCTGCGAGCAGGCCCCCCACCTATCGCGGACCGATCTGCACGCCGATGTTCGCCGTCAGGCCCCGCAGCCGCTCGGGAAAGTCGCCGCCGCCGATCAGCCGGTACCCCGCTCCGCCGGTGATACGCACCCACGAAGTCACGTTCAGATGGATCGAGGCCTGTGGCTCCGCAAGGAAGAAGTTCTGGCGAAGCCCGAAGGGCTCGCGAAAAGGGTCACCTGGCCACCCGATGTCCCACTCGGCGACGGAGCGGAAGCGTCCGTCGGACCGGGACCCGCCGCCCGCAAACGCGTCCAGCATCGCTCCAGGCCCGCATGGCTGCATCGCTCCGATCGGCAACCCGCCCTTGATGTCACCAGAACCCGGCATGTCGAAGTTGGACACGCTGAAGTCGCCGCAACCGTCCGAGAACCCGAACCGCTCGGACAAGGTGGCGGTCCCGAGTCCGACGAAACCCCGTACGCTGAAGTCGACCAGACCGCCGGGATTGCCGAACCACTCGACGAGACCACCTCCGTACGCCATGCCCACGTCGGGCGCGCCACTGAGCCAATAGGCCCCGCCGCCGACCAGAAGCCGGCGATCGATGAACCTCCCGCCGTACGCCCCGACCAGCGCCGCGTCGCCGTCATCGACGCGCGTGAACTTGAAGTCCGGGGCGACAACCCAGCCGTTGCCGGCCTCGTCCAGCGTCAAGCCTTCCGGCGCCGCCGGTTCCTGCGCCGAAACCGCCACGCTGCCACCGGCCAGGAGCAGCGAGGCCACAATGGCCCGCATGCCGCAACGCACCGCGTCCGCACGATGCCGGGCGGATCCGCCGTTCCCGTTCAGATGGACTCCCACCGCCTGCACCGTCCGTCCAATTTGGCTGCGCATCTGTCCACCTCCTGACGGACGTTCCCTATCCCCGACGACTCCAATCCACTATAGAACGAAGCAAGACGCATGCCGTGAACAGATTCGCGGTCCCGCCCCCGTTCCAGCAGGGACGACCGGCGCCTACGCCGTGAACTCGTAGACCAGAGCGTCCTCGGGAACGCCGTCGAGTTGCAGCGCAACGCTGCCCGCACCCGGTCCGTAGACCGCCCGGTACCGTGCCCTCACCAGGGCGAGGTCGAAGGCGTACGACTCCGTCGGGAATGCTTCGCACCTGTCGCGGTTCGCGTTGTGCCGGAGCACGGCAGGCAGCCGCACCGGCGACGACTCGACGAACGAAGCCGCGATGACGAGGGTGAACACGTGCGCCCTGCAGCCGCCGCTGTACGACACCGAGATCGTCAATGTGTCACCGGTGATCGTCGCGCTGTTCAAGACGTAGTCGTCGTTCCCCAACGTCGTGTCGGCGCCCACCACGACAACGCGGCCAGCCTGCGAGCGGGCCGGCGCTGTCCCGTCTGTCCTGCCAACGGACACGGGCGTCGGCTCTCCAGGCGTGCGCGTCTCCCCGCAACCGGTCGGGGTCAGCAGGACGAGAAGCGTCGCGCACGCTGCGGGGAACTCGCCGCGCATCACTCCCGGTCCCTCCCTGCGGGCTCTGGCGAGCCTCCGCGTCGACACGGTCCCCTGACCCGTACATCTGGTGCGAACCCATGCCGTTAGGCCATCTGGTTGTTCCACAGCGCCTCGGCACCGCCCTGCGCCTGCTCGTCCCGGCCCGGCCCGGCTCAGAATGTCGTACCACGGCGTCATTATCGCGTCAACTCCGTTGCTCTGGAACGGCCGCAAAAGCCCCATCTGGCGGGCTGTGCCAGTGCAACCGTAATGGTCTCAAGTCGGTGTGATTTGTAAGTGATGAAGCGGTTTCCGATCATGATGTTCACGCACATATGCAATAGTCTGCGGCGTTGAAGGCGCGTCACGGCCGCCTCCGCGCGCGGGGCGCCTCGCGCGCCGCGTCCGGCAAGGAGGGGTGGTGCAGGAGAGTGCCGACCAGTTGCGGCAACGGAACCGGATGCTCGAGGACCGCATCTCGAGCCTGTGCGCGGCCGTCCTGCGCGTCAGCGCCAGCCTCGACCTCGAGACCGTCCTGCGCGAGATCGTCGACAGCGCCCGCGCGCTGACGTGTGCCCGCTACGGCGCCATCACGACCATCGACGACGCCGGTCGGGCCCGGAACTTCATCACCGCCGGCTTCACGCCGGAGGTCCACCGCCACCTGGCCGACCAGCCGGACGGGCCGCGGATCTTCCTGCACTTCCGGGACCTGCCGGCCCCGCTGCGCGTGCCGGACCTGTCCGCCCACGTCGAGTCGCTCGGCTTTCCGTCGGACTGGATTCCGGTGAAGTCGTTTCAGGCCACGCCGATGCGTCACCAGGGCGTGCTCGTCGGCCACTTCTTCCTCGCCGAGAAGGAGAGCGGACGCGAGTTCACTGCCGAGGACGAGGAGGTCCTGGTCCTGTTCGCCTCGCAGGCGGCGACGGCGATCGCCAATGCCCGCACGCACCGGGACGAGCGGCGGGCCAGGGCCGACCTGTCGGCGTTGCGCCGACAGCGAGGCGTATCCACTGAACTTGATGCTGTTCGCCGGCCTGCCGGCGTCGGGCTGGGAAGCGTACTGGTACACCTCGCTCGGGGAGATTGCCGATCCCGGCAAGGCGCTCGCTCGCTGGCTGAGATCCTGACCCGCCCGGAGTCATCGGCGCACAAGCCGACTCGTCACGAGGCGTGGGAGACCGACTCAGGCGCCTTGCCGTTTCGATGCCGTGAAGGCGGTCACGGGCGCTTGGGCCATGAAGTCGTCCCAATACGAATCGCCCTGCTCGGACCGTGCGAGCCGGGCATCGACCCAGCGGAAGTCCGGGAACCCCGCGTCGCGCGCGGCCGCCTCGTAGGTGGCCGGTCTCAGATAGTATTTCTCGAACTCGAACGTCTGCCCGTCGTGATTCGTGATCCGGTACCCGGATGGCGTCGCCCTCGCTCGGAGGATGGGGCACTGCGTTTTCGAAAGCCTTGGGTCGTCGAACCGCAAGGCTTGCCAGCGCGTATGCCTCTACAGCGAGGTGAGAGCATTGGTCGGACGGCATGCCGTCTTTTCACGCGATCCACGGGTCCATCAAGAAGGGGCACCCCTCGTTTCGCATCGGATTTCGGAATACCTCGGGAAGACATGGTACGGACCGATCAGGACTGGGTGCGTGCCGGCCGGTGTCGTCGGCAGGGTTCGCGCCCGATCTTGCTCTGGGACGAGCGCTCGTCAATCCACGACGCGGTCCGACAGCCGCTGCATTCTTGCGCCGGGACCGGCAGGGGATGGCTGATGAACACGCCCAAGCCTCTCATCGTCGATCAAGCCGCGCTCGATTGGGAAGGCTGGCGCCACGCAACGCTCGCTTCCGAGAGCGCGGTCCGCTGGAAGCTCCTGATCACCGGCGAGCGCACGGCAAGCCGCGGTCTCGTCACCGGCGTCGCACAACTCGCGCCTGGCGCGCAACTCGTGCTTCATCACCACGAGCCCGAGGAAACCTATTACATCGTCAGCGGCCAAGGGGAGATGCAGATCGGCGATGACACGATGGCGGTCGGCCCCGGCTGCGCAGTCTACATCCCCGCCAATGCCCGGCACGCGCTCCGATGCACCGGTTCGGAGCCGCTGTTCTTCGTGTTTTCCTTCGCGCGGGACCGCTTCGACCAGATCACGTATCACTTCGTGCTGTAGCGCCGGTTGTGCTGCACTGCGGAAACGGTGGGGGAACCAGCAACACCGCCACCGCCTGCCGGCGTTCCTCGTCGCCCAGTCAGGAAGACGGGAGCTTGTGCGCCCGCACACGCCCGGGATCAGGTAGTTGGGGCCGGTGGGTGTTTGCGGGCCGAGGTAGAAGATCCGGTTCTGGAAATCGATGGTGTACCACGTGGCGCCCAGCGCGACCCGCTCCCCCGAGTACTGCAGGCCGACGTCGACGTTCGAGGCCGTCTCGGGCTCGAGCAAGTCCAGACTCCGTCCTGGCACCTCGAGGAGCAGAGCGCTGAGCGCCGTTCAGGTCTGATCATCATTCAGCCACCGAATGCTCCGTGCTCAGTTCCTCGGGAAAATCCGGCCAGCATGGATCGCCGTCCGCCGCGCAGGTTTCATGCTCAAGTCCGAATCTGAATGCGCACTCACCTGCCCATGCTTGACCGTCCCAATAGCAGCGGTCATACTCCACTCTCCATTCCCGCTCCGGCAGTGGGTAGGGGTAACTGTCCGGCGGATTCAGATCGTGAGGAATCGCGGCGGTGCGGCCGCACAAGCCTCGGCCACCGGCACTCGTCGCAACTCCCAGCCAGCGTCCACCGCGCCACTTCGTGGACGAGGGCGCAGGCTGGGATGACCGGTACGGAATCCGACACCCCACGCGAGACCGGCGCTTTCTCGCGGTAACCACCGTCACGCCGACGTAACACCTGCTGCGACCAGTTTGGTGTATGCGGGCGTTCGCCGCTGCCCGACCGGACGCCTCGTCTAGAATCTCCGAGCAGGAGTTGGGAGGTTGTCCGGCGTCCAGTTTTCGCGGACGGTCTCTGCGGTCCACTGGAGTCCCGTTCCAGAACGAGGGATACGGCGAGGGGAATAGGGGCCAGAACGTGACGTAACCTGTTTATATGCAATACGTTACGGGATCAAAGCATCGGAAGCCCTGAAGCGCAACGGCTGGTGGAGCTGCACGAGCATCGTGAGCCAAACGCCCGTCCGGTAGAATCACAGCATGGGGTCAATCGACCGTTACGGCTACCTCGCTGCGCGGATCCTGTTGGCCGCGATCTTTCTGCTGACGGGCTACGACAAGCTGGTCGACGTTGAGGACGCAGCGGGCGACATCGCCGAAGTCGGGCTGCCGTTGCCGGCGCTGTTGGCGGTCACCGCAGGACTTGTCGAGCTGGTGTGCGGTGCGTTCCTCGCCCTGGGCCGGAGGACGGACTGGGCCGCGGCGGGGCTGCTGCTGTTTCTGGTCCCGGTCACGGTGCTCATGGAGAATCCGCTGCGCGCGGACGCCGACTTCGGTACCGTCATCGACTTCCTGAAGAACCTTGCGATCATGGGCGGGCTGCTGCTCGTCGTGCTGAGGGAGCGCGATGCGGGCCAGTGAACGGGAACGGCTGCTGTTCTGGGTCTTCACCGGGCTGCTGGCGGCCCTGATGGTCGGCAGCGCGGCGCGGGCGTTGCTCGACTACCCCTGGGCTCGGGCGTCGTTCGAGCATCTGGGGTACCCGACCTACATCATCGTGCCGCTGGAGATCGCCAAGCTGCTCGGGGTTGCCGCGGTCCTCAGCAACGTGTCGCCGTTCCTGAAGAACCTGGCCTTACGCGGGGTTCTTCTACCACCTGCTCCTCGCCCTGAGCGCGCACGTGGCGGCTGGCGACGGCCCCGAGATGATGGTCGCGTCGGCTTCGGGGCTGGTGCTGCTGGCGGGCTCGTTCCACTTCGACGCCGCATCGGACCTCGTCCGCCACCCGCTGTGCACCGAGCCGGTCACCGCGGACCAATCTGCACGCCGATGTTCGCCGTCAGACCCCGGAGCCGGTCGGTGAAGTCACCGCCGCGTCCGATGAGGCGGTACCCTGCCCCGCCGCCGATCCGTACCCACGGCGTCACGTTCAGGTGAATCGAGGCCTGCGGCTCCGCCAGGAAGAAGTTCTGCCGGTGCCCGAAAGAGCCGAATGGATCACTCGGCCATCCGATGTCCCAGTCGCCAGCCGTGTGGACAGGACTGTCGACAACGGATCCGCCGGCCGCGAACGTCTCGGCCCCGAACCAGCACGGTCCCCCGCTCACAGTCGGCAGACTGCCCTTGGCGGAACCGAACATGTCGTCGTTGAAAATGCTGAAGTCGCCGCCGCAACCGTCACTGAACGCGAACCGATCAGTGAGTGTGGCCGTCCCCAGTCCGATGAACCCGCGCAGGCTGAAGTCGACCAGGCGGCCTGGGTTGCCGAACCACTCCACGAGCCCGCCCCCGTACGCCATGCCGACATCGTGTGCGCCGCGGAGCACGTAGGCCCCGCCGCCGACCAGAAACCCGTGATCGATGAACTTGCCGCCGTACGCCCCAACCAGCGCCGCGTCGCTCTCGTCGATTCGGGTGAACTTGAAATCGGGCGCAACGACCCAGCCGCCGCTGACCTTCTCCTCCATGGTCGAGCCGTCCTGCGCCGGCCGTTCCTGCGCCGAAGCCGCCGCGACACCGCCGGCTACAAGCAGAACGGCCAGCGTGACCCGCCGCCGCAAGGTTCCGTGTCCGTCCCGATGCCCGCGGGATCGGCTGTTCTCGTTCCGGCGCGTTCCCGATGTCCGCATCATGGCTCCAATTCGCCTACGCATCTCATCACCTCCTTACCGATGTGGTTTGCCGCCCACTGCTCCGGCCCACGTAGTACGCAAAAAGCATACCGTGGACGATTCGAGACCTCGCCGCGCGTGGCTGCCCCTCCGCCGGAGATTCCCCGTCCTATGCGGGCGACAGAGCGTCCGGCGAGTGGTACAGCCCGCCAGGTCGGCGGCGATTGAAGGCCGGCACTGCCGGGCTGCTCTCGCCTCGGGCGGTCCGCCGCTGGACGCCGAAGCCGCCCGGCGGCGGTCCTGTTGTGCGTTTTCTCCTCGCCGGCAAGTTCGGAGCAAGCCAACCCCGGCCGGACCGCGGGAGCAGCGGACCGGCGACGCTGCTCGCGTCGACCACCGACGTGATGCTCTCGATCGTAGCCGACAACCTGCTCGACAAGGCCCATCTGCCCCATCTGCCAGCCATCACCGAGAACGCCGCCCGGCTCGGCGTACCGCGGACAGTCCCGATGACCGCGATCGGATCGTTCTGACCAGGAAGTCACCGACACGGGACTGATATGATGCACGCGCTTCACGGGCGAAGACGTTCAGGAATCCGCGTTGCACGGGGAGCATGTCGAAGCACCCACCGCCGAAGCCCAAGATTGAAGAAAGCGTCCGGTGTCCACTGCTGGAGCAGAACACGGAGGCATGGATCCGCTGCTGCACGTCCCGCTTCCTGCCGCTCGCCCGGCGCGTCGCAGGCGATGACGCCGTGGCGCACGACGCGCTGCAGGAGAGCTGGATCATTGTGTTGCAAAAGCTCCGGCAGTATCAGGGAGGTCCGCCGGCATGCGCCTGGGTGGCGGCGATCGTGCGGCACGAGACGACACATCGCTTGGTGGCCGAGCGTCGCGAGCTGCCGCTGGACGGGTTGGAAGGCGCAGCCTCGCCCTGGAGTGGCACGGGACAGTCCGCCGATGCGACGTCTCCGGAAGCTGAGACGTACTCGCGCGAACTGACGCACGTGCTGCTGGAGGTGATCGACGAGTTGCCACCGGCGTTCCGTGATGTCGTGCGGCTGCGGGATCTGGAGGACCGCCCGGCCGACGAGGTTGCGCGCCGCTTGCATCTTTCCCGCCAGAACGTGGCGGTGCGCCTGCATCGGGCGCACCGCTTGCTGCGCACGGTCGTCAAGCGGCGCCTCGCGGAGGTTCCGCACGGAAACAGCCAGCGTCCAAAAAAAGATCGCGAGCGCCTGTAATCCCAAGCCCCCGTAGACCCTCTTGGGGAGTGAAACCGCCGACCCGCAGGCGTCTTCAGCCCCGGTTGGCTGGGACAGGAGGGTGCAAGAGATGGCCGCGACAGCGTTTCCGACAAGTCTTCCTGCCGCACGCATGTTGATCCCGGTCCAACCGGGTCGGCTGGGATCGGCAGGCGCTCGCAGTCACGAGCTCCCAGCACCGAGCTGGCTGACCTCGGACGAGTGGGTGTTGGTAGCGCTCGTTCTCGCTTCGATTCTCGTTCTCCTCGGGGCGGCGATGATGATTCCGCCGGTTGCGACGGTCTATCGCGAGTGGCCGTCAGGCACGTGCCGTGCGGTCGTAACGGGCGATGGCGCGCCCGGCGATTGTGCGGCGCTGGCGCCGTTCCATGATGTCGCTTGGGTATCCCGGAGCTGGAAGGGTCCGCCCGCTGGCGGGGGCGGCGCTTGAGGAGCAGGAGGGCACATGAGTGCTGCGGTCCCATGGAATCGGCGTACCGTCGAAGGCGTGCGGGTGACCATCATGCTGCTGCTCCTGACCGTTTCGGCCTGCGGGCGGACCGACTCGCCACACCCCGAGGAGACCAGCGCCGACAAGGCGCAGTGGGCGGTCGTCCAGGAGTATCTCGACCTGCAGGCGGCCTGGGAGGAACGGGCCGGCGGCATGCATGACGTCTTCATGGCTGGCGACGGCACGGGTCGAAGAGAACCTGCAGCGCGCGGAGGAGGAGCACGGGTAGTTGCCGGACGCGACTGCCGCCCTCGCCGCAGCTCGACAGCTCGTCGCCGCGGGCGGACCGTACACGATCGAGGCGGCCGAGTTCCTCATCGAGCGATCCGATGGCCCCGCTGCGATGATCGACCCGCTACGGGACGAGAGGCTGGCGGAGCTGGTCGCTGAAGTCGGACCCGCGGAGACCTTCGCAGCACTCCACGCAGCCGAAGACGTCACGCTGGCCGACGAGAACGGCAGGGTCTTGTCCAACGGCGGCAACTCGCTCGCCGAGTTGCGATGCATGGCCGAGCGGGCAGTGGCGGGCGAGGCGCCCGACTGTCCGGCAGCGCAGTGGCTCGGCGCGCAGTGAGCGACCGGCGAGCCTGACTCTGGTGGCTGAGCTGGAGGCCGGACTGTAGTGGACGGATCCGCACCTCCAGCCCGTTCTCACTTTTATCGGGCGCCGGGGCACGTCACAGGCAAGAGCCAGCCGGTGGCCGGTCCGACGACAGGCCCGTCGGGCGCCGGGCAGGGAGTTGTTTCTCCAGAACCCGACGGGTCAGGAAGCCTTGGCGTGGGGCCGGATCGCCAGGACGACGGTGTTTCCGGCCTGCGCCCAAGCGTGTCCCCTCTCGTCACCGGGCGGCAGCGCATCGATGGCGCACACGGCCGCCGTGGGCAGCGTGGCCACCGGCCGGTCGTCGGCGTTACGGAACACCCACCAGCCGTCGGCCGCCACGACGGCCGCAGCTTCGATGATGAGCGACGCGTTGCCCTCGCCCTGCTGTATAGCGAACAGTGACATCAACAGGGGGTATCGGCCGCAGCCGTTCCCGCCATCAGGCCCAGGTTGGGTCGGGGAACGGCGAGGGGAACCCGCCCGAGCGGATTCAGCGCTGTCTCCGTGTTGAAATCAGCAGCGGTTCGCGCCGACACGTCAGCCGTGGCGACCGCGTCGCCGTGCCAGTGGGGAGAGAACCAATGACATGGTTACGAAACCGGTCGATACCCGTCCAGAAACCTTCACTTTCAGAAGAGCGACAACAGCTCAGGGTGCCACGGGAGCAATCTCCCTGCAGAGCGTTCTCGCAACGGCCGAAAGTACCAGCATGATGCGAACCGCGATTCGCGCGAGTTGCTGGGCAATCGCCGCCATCCTGCTGCCCGCGGGGGGAGCGGCTCAGTCTGAAACGACACCGTCCTGCACGAACGCAGGAGTTCTCAACGTCTCGGTTGCCAGAGGAGACGGTCAACTGACGGTCACGTGGGAACCTGTCCAGGATGCTGCGCATTACGACTTGGAATGGGCTCCGTCTTCGAACGACGGTACGACCACCGCCCGCGTGCAGGGCACTTCGTACACGGTTACCGGTCTCAGCAACCTCATCGAATACACGGTCTCCGTGCAGGCCGACACGACGCTGGCCTGCAGCACGTCAGCGCCGACGGGCTTCCCGAGCTGTCCGACCGACACGCTCGACATGTCGGTGATAGAGGGCGACGGTCAACTGGTCGCGAGCTGGGATCGCGTCTTCGGCGTATCGGACTACGAGCTGGCATGGAATCCACCCGCCGGCGACGGCCTGCAGACCGCGAGGGTTCAGGCCACGATCTACTCGATCACCAACTTGCAGAACGGCGTCGAATACACCGTCTTGCTCGGGACGGGCGCGAACAACGCGAACAACGCCTGCCAGGTGAAGCGCACGCCGGCAGGACCAGGCGGCGATCAGGATCCGGTGGCCGCACCCGCGATTCCGCCAGCCGGGCTGGCCGGCTTGGCATTGCTGCTGGTCGGCGGCGCGGAACACCTTCGCCGGCTCCTGGAGCGACGGTCCCGGTAGGTTCTCCACGGGCTTCCGCTCAGCTTCGCCGGCGCCCGGCGCCATGCCATCTGCTCGATTCCAGCCGCCCGCCCCGGTTGGGCAGTGGGTGGCGATAGCGTCAACCCGCGACCGTGTGGTTGCGCACGGGGACACCATGGACGAGGCCATCAGAAAGTCGGAGGCCAAGGGGGAGGCCGAACCGCTCGTCATGCAGGTGCCCGAGACGGCTACGCTGATCCTGTGATGCCGTCGTTCAGTTTCAGCACGCCAGGCTCCCGATCCCGCCATCCGAACACCGCCCACAGGGGCTACGTGCAGCAGAGTCCCGACGAAGCCGAGGTCCTGTTCACGTTGCTGGCCGAGCGCTACGAGCGGCGCTCAGTGATGGTGACCAGCAACCTGGTCTTCAGCAACTGGGGACCGGATCTTCCGGGACCAGATGGCCACCATCGCGGCGATCGACCGCCTGGTACACCACTCGGTGGTGCTCGAGTTCGACGTGCCGAGCTTTCGAACCGACCCGTCGCGGCCCACGTCGGCGGCGCCGTCACCACCGCCAGTGCCGCGCGGACGTCCGCCGGGCCCGCTGTTGCCACGGCGCCGCCGATCTGCCAGCTCCTGAGCATCTTCGGTCCGAAACCGAGCATGGCTACGGCGGCGCCGTCCCGAGCGTGCTCTCGGCCGTAGGCGTCATCGTCAGTCCCTCCCGAATCCCGTGGGCAACTCGATGTCGAGCTGGTCGAGGTCGACCGCGATGACCGCGTCCAGCAGCTCGGCCGTGGCGGAGTCCTCCAACGATTCCGGAAGATTGTCTCGCCACGTCTGGTAGCTCTCTTGCAGCTCGCGCAGCGTGGCGACGGCCGCGCGCCACCGTTCCGGTCGTGAACGCTTCGGCTCGGCGGCCTTGACGTAGCGCACTATCGGTGTGCCGGCCGCGCGCCGCTCGCGCCACCGGCGCTTGGCTTGGGCGAGGAGCTGCGGCGGGCGGTCGAGGTGCACTACGTGAAGGCGCACCTCGACGAGGAGGACGCCGCGCTTGCCGAGACGCGGAAGGTAGGGTAGCGTGTCTGTTGCCGCCGACTTTCTACTACCGGCGGGATACCCTCGCGGGAATGGCCCCCGCAGACTCGGAGCTGGCATTCATGAGACTCCCGCCGTGGCTCGATCTCGTCATCCGGTTTCCGTTGACGCGGATCATCCTGGGCACCGCCGCTGTCTTCGGGGCTCTGCTGATCACCCGGGCCCTGATCGAGGGGTTGTACGAGAGGTTCGATCTCGGCCCGGTGCGCTTCTTCTCGATTCAGGCGGTGGCGGCCGCGGTTCTGGGCGTTTCGCTGGCCTACGTCTGGTATGTGCGCTTCGTGGAGCGGAGGCCGGTCGATGAGTTGTCCCGCCAAGGTGCGCTAGCGGAGACTGGCGCCGGCCTGCTGGTCGGGTTCTCGCTGCTCGCCGGCACGATCGGGGCGCTGGCCCTGCTCGGCTACTACCAGATTGACGCGGTGAACCCCTGGAACACGGTGATTTCGGCATTCACCATGGCTCTTTTCGCCGCCTGGTGGGAGGAACTGGTGTTTCGCGGAGTCGTCTTCCGCATCCTGGAGGAAAGCCTGGGAACGTGGCTCGCCCTCGCGGTATCCGCTGCAATCTTCGGTCTGGTGCACATCGGGACGCCGAACTGGAGCCTGCTCGGCTTGATCGCCATCGCCCTTGAGGCCGGCGTGCTGCTGTGCGCCGCGTTCGTGCTGACCCGGCGGCTCTGGGCGGCGATCGGGATCCACCTGGGCTGGAACTTCGGGAATGCCTTCTTCGGGGTATCGACCGGCGGGACCCGGGGCCTCTTCGAGGCCAGCGTCAGCGGCCCCGAACTGCTTTCCGGCGGCGCTGACGTCGGCCGCTCCCCGATCGCGGTCGCGCTGGTCGCGGCGGTGGCCGTCCTCGTCCTGGTCAGGGCGCACCGTCGGGAACATTTCCAGCGGCCGTTCTGGCGACGCCCGCCGGAGGCATCGCCCAACTGATTCGGGCGGCGGACCACCGCCGCAGTGATGGAGGGCACCGGGGTCTACTGGAAGGCTCCGTTCGAGGCGCTCGAAGAGGCCAGCATCCGCGCCGACCTGCTCCATGCCCTTCCAGTCCCGTGGCGTGTCGTCCGCTCGTTCGGTTCCGCCGTGCGAATCCGTCTTCCTTTTTTTGCAGACTATGAATACTACTAGTCGGCGACCTTTCACTTTCAAGCACTCGTATTCCATACCTGATCAATGGCAATAGAATTACCAGGAATAATGTCGTCTCGACGTTTCTTCTGAGCTTTGACAGCCGCGGTCGCTTGTGCAATAAAGTCTTCATCGCCCGGTTCGGTGCGCTTTATCAAGCCCGTTCCGCACTTGCGCATGGCGCTTTCCGGTGAGCGCGCGCCGCTCGGCGTCGCGCCGCACTTGTTCGTTTGCCTGGCTGGCAGATCCAGCCTTCCTTGATGTGACGACGCCGCGGCGGAACCGCCTCTTCGACTTTATATTGCGGCGCTCTTTCCACGGGCAGACCGCTTTCAGGAAGGAGATTCCGATTGACTCCCGTTGGCGAAGACTACGCAGTAGCCGATGCCGCGGAGGCGGGCGGCGACCGGACGTCGAGCTCGTGCACGGCCGCTCGTCGACCCTCTCCTGCTTCCCGGCTCGCCGCTGTCGGCCCGTTTCGGACCATGACGCCGAATCCGCCCCCTGGTGGCGGGCATCCCGCCTCTCGATTCCTGCGTCGGGCCGTGCGCGCGGCACTGACCGCGGTGCTGTTCCTGGGTGCGGCCGCCCCGGCGGCGGCGGAGGTGCTGGTCAACAACTTCGGCCAGACCGACTGTTCTACGCGGCCCGTGCTGACATCCGCCCTGCTCCGCGCTCAGGCGTTCACCACGGGCAGCAACGCCACCGGGTACGACTTGACCAGCATCGAGATGGAGCTTACGAACGTGGTCGGCTTCGCAGCGGGCGCGACCGTCGAGTTGAGAGCCGAGTCATCGGGCGACCCCGCTGATGTGGTACTCACGTTCACTCTTCCGAGTACGATAGCGGTCGGAATCATCACCCTCACCGCGCCGGATGGATCGGAACTCGCGGCCGACACGACCTATTTCGTCCATTTCAGCTCCGACCAACGCCTCCTTGGAGGGATCATCGAGTGCACGGTGGCCGATGGGGAGGACAGCGACGGGGAGTCCGACTGGAGCATCGCCAACGCCCATCGCACCAGGATTGTCGAAGGCAGCAATCCCTGGCAAGACGATTCCAGCGGCAGATCCATCAAGATCAGGGTGAACGGCGCGCTCAAGGCCGTCCCGGACCCGGATCCCGATCCGGACCCGGATCCCGATCCGGACCCTGGAGACGACAACAGCCCCCCGACGTTGACGGCATCCTGCGAGCCCTGCGAGGTGCGCCCTGGCGGCATGGTCGCGTTGACGGCGACGGCAACCGACCCGGACGGCGACCGCCTGACGTACGCGTGGAGCGCGAAGTCCGGGACCTTCGACGGCCCGACGGACGAGGAGACGGCGCGCTGGCGGGCACCCGATCGGGACGGGTCGGTGCGGATCCGGGTGCGGGTGTCCGACGGTTCGACCTCGGCTTCGGTGTCGGTGACCGTTACCGTTTCGGCGACGGCGGTACCGGTGCTGCCGCTTGCGGGCACCTGGCTGCTCGGGGGCCTCTTGGCGCTGCTTGCGTTGGCCGTCCGGCTCCGTACGGTTCCTTATGCCTCGTGACCCCTTTCTTCCGTTTCGTAAACGGCGCCCAATGAAGGAGTTCGACCAACCGACTCCTTAGGCGCTTGCCACCTTCCGGCTGGCAGGGGTAATCGTCAACCTGATCGTCTTGGGTGCCGCACTGTTCGTTTTCTTGAGCCCCGATGCCGGCGGGTAGCATCCCCATCCGGGGTTGGCAATCTGCAAGTGATTGCACTTGACGGCCGGTCTTGGCCGTGGTAGCTTCGGAGTATGGCGCACGGCATGAGCATCGACACGAAGTGGATCGTCGGAACGGGCGTAGCGATCATCCTGAGCGTCGTCGGGACCGGTGTCGCCCTCGGCGGCCTGCTCTTCGTCCAGTTTGCCGGCGTCAACGCCCGCATCGACGATCTGCGCGCCGAGCTCATCGACCGAATCGACACGGTGAAGGCCGACCTCACCGCGGAGGTCGCCACCGTAAGGGCCGAGATCGGCGTGGTTCGTGAGGACGTCCGCCGCATGAACGACCGTCTGCGCGCCGTCGAGATCGCGTTCGGCAAGGTCGACCAGCGGCTGGAGACCCTCGAACGGCTCCACCTGCCGAGCCCCGATGCCGGCGGGTAGCATCCCCATCCAGGGGTGGCAATCTGCAAGTGATTACACTTGACGGCCGGTCTTGGCCGTGGTAGCTTCGGAGTATGGCGCACGGCATGAGCACTGACACGAAGGCCATTATCGGAACCATCGTCGCGGCCGCCGTTTCGCTCGGCGGACTACTCTCCGTCCAGTTTGCCGGCGTCAACACCCGCATCGACGACGTCAACACCCGCATCGACGACGTCAACACCCGCATCGACGATCTGCGCGCCGAGCTCATCGACCGAATCGACACGGTCAGGGCCGACCTCACCGCCGAGATCTCCACGGTCAAGGCCGACCTGTCCGGCGAGATCTCCACGGTCAAGGCCGACCTGTCCGGCGAGATCTCCACGGTCAAGGCCGACCTGTCCGGCGAGATCGCCTTGCTCCGTGAGGACGTCCGCCGCATGGACGACCGTCTGCGCGCCGTCGAGATCGCGTTCGGCAAGGTCGACCAGCGGCTGGAGACCCTCGAACGGCTCCACCTGCCGGGCCCCGATGCCGGCGGGTAGCCCTGGTGTCGAGGGTTCCGCGCCGATACCACCTGACGCCGCGTCAGTAGACGGTGAACAGGCGCTGAATCTCGGCGGCGTCCCGCGTCTGCGTCAACGCCAGCATCAGCAGCACGCGGGCCTTGACCGGGGAGAGGTCCTCGCCGGAGACGAGCTGCAGGCCGCTCGGTGATTCTGCCCGGCGCCGGGCCCGGCCGGGCCGGATGCGGGCCGGCACGCGGCCGCCGCCGGTTCGCGTGGCGGTCACCACCACGACGCCGGCGGCGATGACCTCGTCTATCGCGTCGCCCTGCCGCGGCGTCGTGGAGCCGGCGCCGGCGGCTGCAATCACGATGCCCTCGGCGCCGAGGTCGCGGGCCGCGCGGACGAGGTCGCCCGAGGCGCCCACGTAGCTCGCCAGCAGCGCCACGCGCGGCAGGCGAGCAAGGCCGGCGACGTCGAACTCGGTCCGCCGCGTGTGCCGGCGGCCGGGCCGCCGGAAGTACTCGATGCGGTCCGCGTCGACGACGCCCAGCACGCCGCGGCGGCCGGAGTCGAAGCTGTCGAGCCGCTGGGCGTGCCCCTTGCGCACGTCGCGCGCCCCGTGGATCTCCCCGTTGACGACCACGACCGCGCCGCGGCCGCGGGAGGCCGGGGCGGCGGCGACGCGGACGGCGTCCCGCAGGTTGGCGGCGCCGTCGTAGCCGGGCGTGGCCGGCCGGCGCATGGCGCCGACGACGACGAGCGACCGGCGGGTCCTGACCGTGAGGTGGAGGAAGTAGGCGGTCTCCTCGAGCGTGTCCGTGCCGCTGGTGACCACCACGCCGTCGAGATCGCTGCGCGTCGCGAAGAGCCGGTTGAGCCGCTGCGCCAGGTCGAGCCAGTGCGCCACCGTGAGCGAGCTGCTCGGCAGGTTGGCGAACTGCTCGGTCTCGATCGTCGCGTAGCGGCCGGCCGCCGGAATCAGGGCCGCCAGCTCGTTCGCCGTCAGTCGGCCCGCCGGATGGTTCGCGATGGTGCCGCCCGTGGCGACGATGCGGACGACGGGGCGCGCGGCGAACTGCGCGCACTCGGCAACGACCGGCGCGGCCGCCAGCCATATGCCGGCCGCCACCGGCAGCGTGCGCCGAACACCCGTCGCGATGCGGGTCAACCCGAAGTTACTATACCGAATCCGTGGCGACGCCGTGCGCGCGCGCGAGCCACCCGACGAGCCGGCCGAACGCCTCGCGCGGCGTCGCGCCGTAGAAGGGCATCAGCGCGGTCGGGAGGCCGGCGCCGCGCACGAGGCAGGCGCGCCAGCGGCCCCCCAGCGCGGGGGTGACTTCGACCACGTAGCGCTGGTCGCCGATGGTCTCTTCGAAGTGGTGCGTGGTCACGGTTATGGGCGTCGATGGCAGCAGGCCGGGCACCGGAAATTCTAATGAGACGGGCGCAGCAATCAAGCGAAGGTCCAGACGAAGCCGGCGCCCACAGGCCGCGGCAGCCGCCGAGGGGCCGAAAAAACCGCCGCGCAACGAAATTGCGTCCCACGGAAATCCACCGGTTATGCACAGAAAATCCACAGGCTGTCCGCAGCCCGTTCGGGAAGGCACGTAGATTGACGCTGGAGCCCGCTCTTCGGCGCGCCCCGCGGGCCGCGGGGCCGGAGCCGACGCCGTGATCACCCCGCGCGAGACCCGCCTGCTGCGCGCGCCGACGCTCGGCGCCTTCCAGCGGGCGATTGCGGACACCATCGCCCGCGGCGCCGGCGCCGCCCCGGGGCAGGTGGCGGTGTTGACGCCGACGCGCGCGGCGAGCCTGCAGTTGCAGCGCACGCTCGACGCCGGCGGGGTGCGCTCCCCGTGCGCGGCGCTGCTCACGCGGAACGAGTGGTACGACTGGTTGCGCGCCCGGACCGGCGCGTGCCCGCCCCTGCTGACGGCCGTCGAGCGGGAGGCGATTGCCGCCGCGGCGGCCGCGGACGCGACCGCGGCGGGCGCGGCGCCGCCGTTCCGGCTGCGCCCCGGCATCGTCGCGGCGCTGCTGGCGTTCTACGACCAGCTTCGCCGCCACCGGCGCTCGGTGGACGCGTTCGAGCGACTGCTGGTGGACGAGCTCGAGCCGAGCGCGGACCTCGACCGCGGCGCCCGCCGGCTGCTGATCCAGACGCGTTTCCTCGTCGCCGCCTTTCGCGCCTACGACCGCCGGCTCGATGCCCTGACCGGCCTCGACGAGCACCGGCTGCGCGAGCGGCTGCTCGCCGGCGACGGTGGGGAAGGGGTAGCCGAGATCGTGGTGACGGTGCCCGATCAGGCCGCGCATGCGGCCGGGCTGTACCCGGCGGACTTCGATCTGCTGACCCGGCTGCCCCGCCTGGCGCGGGTGACCCTGATTGCGACCGACGCGGTGCTCGACAGCGGGTACCGGGAGCGGCTCGACGACCTGTTGCCCGGTCTGGTCGACGCGCGGGTCGAGCCCGATACGCGCCGGGCGGCCGCCGTCGTCGTGCCCGACGCCGCCGCGGACCGGCCGTACTTCGCGTGGCGCGATCGCGAGGAGGAGCTGCGCGGGATTGCGCGGCAGGTGCGCCGCGCCGCCGTCGTCGACGGCCGCGCGCCCGCCGCGGCCGCGGTGGTGGTCCAGCGTCCGTTGCCCTATCTGTACCTGGCGCCCTCCGTGTTCGACGCCCTCGAGGTCCCGGTGCGGGCGGGCGACGCGCTGCCGCTCGCGGTGGAGCCGTACGCGGCGGCCGTCGACCTCGTGATGGCGTTCGCGGTCAGCCGCTTTGGGCGGGGACCGGCGGTGGAGTTGCTGCGGTCGCCGCACTTCCGCTTCGACGCGGACGGGCCGCCGCCCGCCCCGGACGCCATCCGGGCGCTCGACCGCGCGCTGGCGGAGATCGGGTTCGCCGGCGGGCTGGAGACGCTGCACGGCTACGCCGCCGACTGGCAGGCGGCGACCCGGACGCGGCGGGCGGCGCTCCCCGCCCTGCGGTGCGTCGTCGCGCTGGCCGGCGCGCTGCAGCCGCTGTTGCGCCGGCAGCCGCTCGCCGCGCACCTGGCGACGCTCCGATCGTTTCTGGCGCGGTACGCCGCCGGCCCGGACGAGCCCGGCGGCCGCGACGCCGAGGCGCGGACGCGCGTGCAGGCCGGCCTCGAAGCGCTCGAGGCGGCCGACCGGGCGCTGGGCGGCGCGGGCGAGGAGGTCGACGTCGCCGCCGTGGCGTCGGTCGTGCGGCGGTGGATCGAGAGCCGGACGTCCCCGCCGCCCGGGCCGGCCGAGGGCCTCCACCTGCTCGACGTCCACGCGGCGGCCTACGGCCGGTTCGACGACGTGTTCGTGGCCGGGCTGGTGGAGACCGACTGGCCGGCCCGCGGCAGCCGCAACATCTTCTATCCGGGGGGGCTGCTCGCCGGCCTCGGCTGGCCGCGCGAGCGCGACCGGCAGCGCGCCTCGCGGGCCGCCTTCCACGATCTGCTGGGCCTGGCCGCCGAACGCGTCTGGCTCTCGACCTTCCACCTCGAGGACGACGTCATCGTGACCGCCTCGCCGCTCCTCGAGGATCTCGAGGGCCTGCCGCTCGACCGGATTCCCGCACCGCGGCCGGTCGAGGGCGACGCGCCGCCGGGCGGGTCCGCCGCGCGCGTCGACGCGGATCTGCGCCGCCGCTGGCGGGCGCTGCGCGCGGCGCGGGCGTCCGGGCCCGACGGCGGCGAACGGCCGTCGCCCGGCTTCGCGGGCCGGCAGCCCGAACGCGCCTACGCCGTGAGCGCCCTGGAGCGTTACGCGGCCTGCCCGTTCCAGTACTTCGCGTCGCACACGCTCGGTCTCGAGGCGGAGCGCGCGGCGCAGCAGACGATGACCGCGGAGCAGCGCGGGCTGCTGCTGCACCGGGTGTTCGAGGCGTTCTTCCGGGACTGGCAGGCGGCCGGCCGCGGCCCGCTCACGCTGGCGAACCTGGAGGCGGCGCTGGAACGCTTCGCGGCGGCCGCCGAGGAGGCCATCGGCGGGCTGCCGCCGGTGGACCGGGCCGTGGCCCGCGGGTGGCTCCTGGGCTCGGCCGCCGCACCGGGTCTGGCCGAGCGGGTGTTCGTCGCGGAGATCGAGGATCAGGCCGGCGTCGTCGAGCGCCTGCTGGAGTACCGCATCGACGGCCGCTTCGCGTTCGGGCAGGGGGCGGCGCGCCGGACGGTCGCCGTCCGCGGCATCGTCGACCGCATCGATCTGCACGCGGACCGCACGTTGCGGGTCATCGACTACAAGGCGAGCCGGCCCCCGCACCGGTCGCGGGCGCTGCAGCTCCCGGTGTACGCGCGTTGCGCCGAGCGGCAGTTGCACGCCGCCCGCGGGCCGGGCTGGCGGGCCACCGAGGCGCTCTACTTCGCCTTCGGCGACCCCCGCCTGCAGGTGGCGTTGCCGGGGGGAGACGTCGCCGCCGCGATGGCCGCCGGCGAGGCGCGGGTCGTCGAGCTGGTGGAGGCCATCGAGGCGGGCGTCTATCCGCCCCGGCCCGTCGAGCGCTCGCTGTGCGCGTCGTGCGCCTTTCCCACCGTCTGCCGCAAGGACCATGTCGACGAGGCATAGCCCCCCCGCCGCCGCGCTGCCGGACCGGTCGGCCCGCCTGGCCGCGGTCGATCCGCGCCGCAACGTGGTGCTGGAGGCCTCGGCCGGCACCGGCAAGACGTCGGTGCTCGTCACGCGCTACCTGAACCTGCTGCGGGCCGGCGTCGACCCGCTGAACGTGCTGGCGATCACCTTCACGCGGCAGGCCGCGGCCGAGATGCGCGAGCGCATCGTGCAGGAGCTGAAGGAGGACGCCCGGCAGTCGCGGGCCGGGGAGGCGCGCTGGCGCGGGCTGCGCGACCGGCTCGGCGAGATCGCCATCAGCACCATCGACGCCTTCTGCCTGTCGTTGCTGCGGGAGTTTCCGCTGGAGGCGGATCTGGATCCGGGCTTCGCGATCGCCGACGAGACCGAGATTCCGCACGTCGTCCGGCAGGCCGTCGAGCGGACGCTGGCGGCGGCGGGCGCCGTGGCGGGCGACGATCCGAACGTCGCCATGCTGCTGGCGCAGCTCGGCCCCTGGCGCGCGCGCCGGGCGGTGACCGACCTCGTGCAGCGGCGCGCCGCCGCGGCCCCCGCGCTGGAGCGCGCCCTGCGGGGCGCCCCGCGCGACCTCGACGCCGCCGCGGCGTGCCGCGGTGCGGTGCGGCGTCTGGCCGAGCGCCTCGACGCGCTGGGCGCGGCGCCGCGCCGCTTCCTCGAGGACGGCCCGGCCGAGCACGGCGCCTTCGCCGTGGCGGCCCGCGATCTGGCCGCCCCGGACCGCCTGGCGGCGGCCGGGCCGGCCCGCATCCGCGCGGCCCTGGACCGGCTGCGCGCGTACTTCCTGACGCGGTCGGGCGCGCCCCGCAAGCGCTTCGCCGATCCCCGTTCGCGCGGCGGCTCGCCGCGGGTCCGGCGCTTTCGCACCGCCGCCGCGGCGGTGGCGCCGGTCGTCTGCGAGGTGCTGCGCCGCTTCGATCGCGACGTGAACGTGGCGCTGGTGCGCGGGGTGCGGCGCGTGTTCGAGATCGGCGTGACCGAGTATCGCCGCGAGCTCGAGTCGCGTGCGCTGCTCGATTTCTCCGACGTTCTGGAGCGCGCCGTCGACCTGCTGCGCAGGATGGACGAGTTCGCGCGCTCCCGCTACCGGCTCGAGTCGCGCTATCACCACGTGCTGGTGGACGAGTTCCAGGACACCAGCCGCGCCCAGTGGGAGCTGGTCTCGCTGCTCGTGGCGTCGTGGGGCGAGGGCAGCGGGCTGGTGCACGACGCGCCCCTGCCGCCCAGCGTCTTCGTGGTCGGCGATCGCAAGCAGTCGATCTACCGCTTCCGGGACGCCGACGTCTCGGTGCTCGAGTCGGCCGGCATCGCGGTCGCGGCCCTGCGGGCCGACGACCCGCAGGGCGTGCGGCAGTGGATCTCGCACAGCTTTCGCGCCGTGCCTGCGCTGCTTGCGTTCGTCAACGACCTGTTCGCCGCGGTCGACAAGGCGCCGGCCCGCCGCGACGCCTTTCGGTTCGACGACCACGACCGGTTTCCCGTCGACGGGACCGCGGCGTCCGGGGCCGGGGAGGACGGCGCCCCGGCGCTCGGGGCCGCGGTCGCCGACAGCGTCGAGGGCTGCGCGGCGCTGGTGGCCGGCGAGGTCGCCCGCCTGCTCGACACGGGTCAGGTGCGCGACCGGAGCACGGGCCTGCGGCGGCGGGCGGAGCCCCGCGACGTCGCCGTCCTGTTCCGCTCGCGCCGGAGCCACCGCGAGTTCGAGGGGGCGCTGAACGGGCGCGGCATCCACACCTGCGTTCACAAGGGGCTCGGCTTCTTCGACGCCGAGGAGATCAAGGACGTGCGGGCCCTGCTGCGGTACCTGGCGAGTCCGTGGTCCGAGCTGCGGGCGGCGGCGCTGCTGCGGTCGCGCCTCGTCGGCATCTCCGATCGCGCCCTGGGCCAACTGGCCGGCGGCCTGTGCGACGTGCTGCTGGCGTCCGAGGCGCCGGCCGCGCTGGCGCGCCTGCCCGCCGGCGACCGGCGGCTGCTGGCCCTGGCCCGTGCGAGCGTGCCGCGCTGGGTCGCCCTGGTCGACCGCGTGCCGCCGGCCGCGCTGCTCGACCTGGTGCTCGACGAGTCGGCCTACGAGGCCGAGCCGGGCGGCGGCAATCCCGTGCAGGCGCGGGAGAACGTCAAGAAGATCCGCGGCCTGGTCCGGCGGGTGCAGAACCGGGGCTACGCCACCATGCCGCGGGTGGCGGACCACATCGACCAGTTGTCGGGCGACGTGGCGAACGCCGTGGTGGAGGCCTTCGACGCCGTCCACCTGACCACCGTGCACGCGGCCAAGGGACTGGAGTTCCCGGTGGTGTTCCTCGTCGACGCGGGCCGCGGCGCCGGGGCCGCGGCGCCCCCCGTCCGGGTGACGGCGGATGCGGGGGACGGAGAGCCCTCGGTGTCGGTGTGGCCGTTCCGCACCGACGCGGACCGCGACCGGCACCTGGCCGATCTCGAGGAGAGCAAGCGCCTGCTGTACGTGGCCGTCACGCGCGCCCGCGACCGCCTGTACTTCTCGGCGTCCGCCGCGGCCGGCGCGTTCGAGCCGGGCCGCGGGAGTCTGGGCGAGGTGTTTCCCGCCAGCTTCGTCGCGGCCCTCGGCCG
Organism: Vicinamibacterales bacterium; assembly: GCA_965204175.1. Lineage (GTDB taxonomy): Bacteria > Acidobacteriota > Vicinamibacteria > Vicinamibacterales > UBA8438 > WTFV01. The sequence goes on along the minus strand of OZ241978.1, from coordinate 4,462,935 downwards.
GGCGGCGGGCGCGGCCGAGCCGGTCGTCGACTGGGTCGCCGCGAGCGGACGCACGCACCGGCTCGCGGTGGCCGGCGCCTGATCGGCTCCGAGACTGCCGGCTACGACTCGGCCGGTCCGGGCGGCGCGCTCTCGGCCGGCGGTTCCTCCCGGGGCGCCGGCCAGGGGAGGAGCGCGTCGGCGCCGATGCGCTCGACCCAGTGTTGCGCGTTCGCCTCGGCTTCCTGTTGCGTCTGGCCGGGGAGGATGACGGCGCCGGCCGGACGGGACTCGCCCGCCGCGACGGCCCAGGCCACCCAGTGCCCCGCGCGCGCTTCGCTGTGGATGCTGTAGTCGCTCATCGTCGTTGTGTTCCCGCGGCAGATGGTAATCGCCGGCGGCCGCCTTGACAACCGTCGGAAGCGACTCCTATCGTACGGCTCGTGTCCACCGCCCCGCCGCGCAGAGCCGCGGCCAACGTCCCGCTGGATGACGAGGTCGCCATCGACTTTCCGTCCATGACCCCGATCGTCGCCCGCATGCGCGATGCGTTCTTCGCCGAGGCCGGCGATCGCGGCGTGGCGACCCGGCGCGCCGAGGTGGAGCTGACCGCGCAGCAGGCCGACCGGGGGGTGCGCGTGCCCCTGGATCTGACCGTCGAGCACACCTGCCCGGCCTGCGGCGGGCGGGGCGAGTTGTGGACGGATCCCTGCAGCCTGTGCGACGGCAGCGGCGCCGGCCTGTTGCCCCACCGCCTGCACTTCCGGGTCCCGCCCGGCGTCCGGCACGGCACCCGGCTGCGCTACTCGATCACGCCGCCGCACGCCTTCGAGACCCACATCGAGGTTCGCATCGCCGTGCAGTGACCGGCGGCGCCCGCCGCCGTCCGGTTGTCACGCCGCGGAGCGACCGGCTAAGCTTGACGGGATATGCCTGTCTCGGAACCTGCCGTCCTGGATGCGCTCAAGGCGGTCACCGACCCCGACCTCGGACGCGACATCGTCAGTCTCGGCTTCGTCAAGGACCTGGCCATCGACGGGGGGAGGGTCTCGTTCGCCATCGAGCTGACCACGCCGGCCTGTCCGGTCAAGGACCAGATGCGCGATCAGGCCCGCGCGGCGGTCTCCGCGCTCGGCGGCGTCGACGCCGTCGACATCGAGATGACGGCCAGCGTGCGCGCCGCGGTTCCCGACGCGCAGCAGGCGCCGATTCCCGGCATCCGCAACATCATCGCCGTCGGGGCCGGCAAGGGCGGGGTCGGCAAGACGACCGTGGCGGTCAACCTGGCCGTCGCGCTGGCCCGCTACGGCGGGCGTGTCGGCATCGTCGACGGCGACGTCTACGGCCCGAACGTGCCGATCATGCTCGGCATCGACGCGCGGCTCGAATCCGACGGCAAGAAGATCGTGCCGGCCGAGAAGCACGGCATTCGCGTCGTCTCGATGGGCTTTCTCACCGACGCGTCGGCGCCCATCATCTGGCGCGGCCCGATGCTGCACGGCGTCGTGCGGCAGTTCTTCCAGGACGTGAAGTGGGGCGAGCTCGACTACCTGGTCGTCGACATGCCGCCGGGCACCGGCGACGTGGCGCTCAGCCTGAGCCAGACCGTGCCGGTCACCGGCGCCGTCGTGGTGACCACGCCCCAGGCCGTCTCGTTGTCCGACAGCCGCCGTGCGGTCGGCATGTACCGCAAGCTGAACGTCCCGACGCTCGGCATCGTCGAGAACATGAGCTACTACGCCTGCTCGGGCTGCGGGCAGGAGGCCGATCTGTTCGGGCGCGGCGGCGGCGAGCGCGTCGCCGAGGAGCTCGACGTGCCCTTCCTCGGGAACGTTCCGCTCCATGCGCCGATCCGGATCGGCGGCGACACCGGGGCGCCCATCGTGAGCGCCGAGCCGGCGTCGCCGGCGGCGCAGGCCTTCCTCCGCATCGCCGAGCGAGCCGCCGCGCAGGTCTCGATCCAGAGCTTCCGGCCGCCGCAGCCGGCCGCGGCGCCCGCCATGGCCGCGGGACCGAGTCCGGTCCGCGGCTGATCGCCCGGCGGGCCGGCGCCGTCAGCGCCGTTCCTGCGCCTCGCCGGTCATGGGCACGAAGCGGACCGGCAGCACCGCCTCGGTGGTCGCGCCGTCGGCGGTTCTGGTCACGATGAGGATCTCCTGCACGAAGCGGCCGACCGGAATCACCATGCGCGCGCCGACCGCGAGCTGCTCGACCAGGGCCGGGGGGACGTGGTCGGGGGCGGCGGTGACGACGATTGCGTCGAACGGCGCCTCGTCGGGCCAGCCCCGGTAGCCGTCGCCGGTGCGGACCTCGACGTTCTCGTAGCCGAGATCGGCCAGCAGCGTCCGCGAGCGCTCGGCCAGCTCCGGCACGATCTCTATCGAGTGCACGCGGCTTGCGATCTCGGCCAGCACGGCGGCCTGGTAGCCCGAGCCGGTGCCGATCTCCAGCACCTTGGCGTCCGGCGTCAGCGCGGCGGCCTCGGTCATGTAGGCGACGACGTAGGGCTGCGAGATGGTCTGCTCGAAGCCGATCGGCAGCGGCGTGTCGTCGTAGGCGCGCTCGGCCAGCGGTTCCGGCACGAAGCGTTCCCGCGGGACCGCCTCGAGCGCGTCGAGCACCGCGGGGTCCGAGATGCCCCGCGCCTGGATCTGCCGTTCCACCATCTGCTGCCGCTCCCCGGACCGGTCGCCTTGACGCGCGGACCGCTCTTCGGCCACGCTGGCTGACTCGCCCGGCCCGAGTGCGCAGCCGAGCACCGCACCCGCGCAGGCGAGCAGAATCCGCCACCGTCCGACACCATGTTCTGGATTTTGATCGCCGCCGGCTTCGGTCTGCTGTCGCTCGCTCATGTCGCGCCCTTCCCGTTCCTGCTCGACGCGGTGGCCCCCGCGCCGGCCCTCTGGAGCATGCCGCAAGGCGACGGGCCGCCGGCCGTCTACCTGACGTTCGACGACGGGCCGAATCCGACCGCGACGCCGCTGCTGCTCGACGTGCTCGCCGAGCATGGGGCGCACGCGACTTTCTTCGTGATCGACCGGCATCTCGACGAGCATACGGCGCCGATCGTACGGCGCATGTTCGAGGAAGGCCATGCCGTCGGCCTCCATACGCACACGCGCCACTGGATGGTCCTGCCGCCCGACGAGGTGGCGCGCCGGCTGCACGCGGCGGCCGCGCGCATCGAGCGCCTCGCCGGCGGCACGCCCTGCCGCGCCTTCCGCCCGCACGCCGGGTTCCGCAGCGGCCGGATGTACGAGGGGCTGGCCCGGGCCGGCTACTCGCTCGTCGGCTGGGGCTGGGCGCTGTGGGACTTCAACTGGTACCGCCGTCCCGATCCGGCCGGCCTCGCCGACCGGCTCGCCGGCCGCATATCCGGCGGCGACATCGTCGTCATGCACGACGGCCATCACGAGAATCCCGAGGCCGAGCGGCAGTACACCATCGACGCGGTCGCCCTGCTGATTCCGAAGCTGCGCGCCCGGGGCTTCGTCTTCGGCACCATTTGCTAGCGCCCAGCGGACTTCCGGCCGAGCCAGGCGTCGAGACGTTCCGTCTGCGCGGGGGAAGGCGACTCCGCGGGCTGCAGTCGCCAGCTCTCGGAAGGACGTTCGCCCAGGCGCGTGTCGAGCCGCAGGAGACGTTCGCGGCGGGCGATGAGAATCGCCACCGCGTCGCCCGCCCGGTAGAGGTCGAGGCGCTGCCTCCATCCCGCCGGCCGCACCCGGTAATCGTCTATCGCGAGGATCTCGTCTCCCGCGTTGAACCCGGCCGCGAAGCCCGGGGTCCCGCGGGGCACCCCGGCGACGAGCAGCCGGCCGCCGTCCGCCCGCGTGTCGAGGCCGATCCAGGCCGGCGCCGCGGCGTCCCCGTTCGGCCCGTCGGACGCGAACTCGAGCCCGAACCAGTCCAGGGCGGGCTGGTAGTCGAGCTCGTCGGTGGAACGGATCGCCCGGTCGAACCAGTCGCCGAGATCGACGCCGGCGATCTCGGACGCCACCGCCTCGAACTCGCCCGGCCGGAAGCCGCGGGCCCCGGAATAACGGCCGTAGGCGGCCTTCAACACGTCGTCCAGGCTGCGCCGGCCGCCGGTCGCCTCGCGCACGCGCGCGTCGAGCAGGAAGCCGATGACGGCCCCCTTCGTGTAGTAGCTGACGGTGGTGTTCCGGCTGTTCTCGTTCGGGCGGTAGAACTTGATCCAGGCGTCGTGCGACGCGTCGGCCACCGGTTGCACCAGCCGGCCCGGCGTGGTCTGCAGCGACTCGATCTGGCCGGACAGCGCCTCCAGGTACTCCTCGCGCGTGGAGACCCCCGCCCGGTGGACGAAGAGAGGGCCGTAGTACGACGTCAACCCCTCCACCATCCAGAGGCTGGGGGTGTAGGCCTCCCGCTCGTAGTCGAACGGCCCGAGGGCGGCGGGCCGCAACTGCTTGACGTTCCAGGCGTGGAACAGCTCGTGGCTGACCGTGCCCAGCCAGCGGAGATAGCGGGGGCGATCGCGGCTGGTCCAGCGGCTCGTCATCAGCAGGGTCGAGTCCTTGTGCTCGAGCCCGCCGCCGGCCTCGACCAGCATGTTCAGGAACAGGTAGCGCTCGTAGGGGAAGAAGCCCCACGTCCGGTGCTGCTCGCGCGTTATGCGCTCGACGTCGGCGGCCGAGGTCGGACCGTCCCAGACCCCGCCTTCGCCGAAGTTGACCAGGGCGTGGGGAATGCCGTCCACCGCGAAGGGGTAGGTCTTGGGGTTGCCGGCGATGATGGGCGAATCGACCAGCGTGTCGAAGTCCGCCGCGCGGAAGCTGTGCGGCCGGCCGTCCGGCGCCGGGGGCAGGGCGGTGACGATCTCGCTCCAGCCGGCGGCCGGCTCGACGCGGACGTCGTGGGGGCGCGGCGCCGACCCGGCCGGGGTGAGGAACGTGGGGGCGCCGTTCAGCATGGCGAAGTCGGCCTCGACCCAGTTCGTGCGGACGCTCATCTCGCGGCAGTAGACGTGGTAGGTCACCACGATGCGGTCCGCGCCGCCGGTGTCGATGCGCCAGCGGTTCTTGCTCGGCTTGACGACCGCGAGCGCCTGTCCGGCGGGGGTGGCGGCGGTCACCGCCTCGACGTGCCGGGCGTACTCGCGGATCAGGTAGGAGCCGGGCGTCCAGGCCGCCATCATCAGCTCCACGGTCGGCCGCCCGTCCACGGGCACCACCGCCTCCACCTCGGCGTAGTGCGTGGCCGGGGCCGGAAAGCGGACCGTGTACGAGATGGGATCGAGAGATTGGGCAACCGGCGTTGTCGGTCCCGCCAGAAACAGGAAGAGCATCAGGATCCCGGGCGCCGGGAGCGCGTGGCAGGAGCGCCGCTCGGTTCGAGCGGCCATGCATCTCGCCTGGGTTCCTGGCATTCGATTCTCCTTTCGTCGAACTGTCCACTCTACCACCGAAGCCGGGACCGTCCGCGGGTGTCTGTTCGAGACGCTCGCCTGTGGCGGCCGGATTCGGCATGCCGATTGCTTCTCCCTGCTTCCAGGCCGGGGCAAGTCCGGCCCCGGCCCCCGCAAACCCTGGTGCTATGATGCCGATGATCGCGCCGTTCGGGATCCACGGCCGGCGTGCTGCGGCCGGGAGACCTCGACGATGACCGATTTGCTGATCGTGGCTCAGTCTGCGCCGTCCACGCAGTCGATCTCGCTGCTGCAGCTCGTGATTGGACTCGTATCCGTGGTCCTGGCGGTTGCCGGGGTGGTCCTGGCGGTTGCCGGGATCGCGTGGCGGGCCGGGCGTGCCGTGGCCACGAAGGATGACCTGGCAGCTCTCAAGACCGAGAACGAGAAGGCGCACGCGGGGATCACGGACCACCTGATCGAGAACCGGCGTCAGATCCAGGAGAACCGGCGTCAGTTACATCAAGTCGGCGAGTCCATGCGCTCCATCGAGCGCAGTGTCGCATTCATCTCCGGCCGGTTGTACGAACGCGATCAGTCCGACGAGGCTCGCCGGCAGGGGTTGGGCAAGGCGCAGGAAACCCACGGGTAGGGCCGCTTCAGCCGGCGGGCGCCGACGCCAGATCGCGCGCGGCGACGGCGGCCCCGAGCAGGGCCGGATCGGCGAGGCGGATGACGTGCACGGGCATCGCCGCCAGCAGTCCCTCCATCGGTCCCTTGGCCCGGAAGGCCTCCCCGAAGATCGGTGACGCGAGCAGCGGGAGGATGCGCGGAGCGATGCCGCCGCCGATGTAGACGCCCGCGGTGGCCAGGGCGCGCAGGCCGAGGTTGCCCGCCTCGGCGCCGAGCGCGCCGGTGAACAGCTCGAGCGTCTCGACGCAGCGCGGGCAGCGGCGCTCCAGGGCGGAAGCCGTGATCCGCCGCGGGAGGTCCTCGAAGGCGGCGCTGCCGACGTCCGGGCAGGTCTCGGAACCGTGCACGCACGAGTGGATGTAGGCGAGCCCCGGACCGGACAGCACGTGCTCCCACGAGACCCTGCCGAAGCGGCGGGTCAGGGCCCGCAGCAGATCGATCTCCGCCGGCGTGCGGGCCGCGAAGTCGGTGTGCCCCGGCTCGCCCGCCACCGGCACCAGGCGGCCGTTCACCCGGTGCAGCAGCGTCTCGCCGAGGCCGGTGCCCGGCGCGATGAGCGCCGCGTTGCCGTCCGCCGCGGGTTGCCCCGCCTGCAGCGTCGTCACTTCGTCATCCGCCAGCACCGCCACGACGCGGCCCATCGCCTCCAGGTCGTTGAGCAGGCGCACCGCGGGAATGTCGAAGCGCGCGGCGACCGCCGCGGCCTCGACGCGCCAGGGCACGTTGGTCAGATCCGACGCGCCGCCGCGCACCGGGCCGGCCACGCCGAGAACCGCCGCGTCGACGGTCGCGCCGGCCGCCCGGCGCGCGAGGAACACTGCCAGCAGCGCCTCCAGGCTCTCGTGGTCGAGCGTCGTGAAGCGTTCGACGGCCAGCGGCCGCGGGCGGCGCCCGCCCGCGGCGTACAGGCCGCACACGGTCTTGGTTCCGCCGACGTCGGCTGCAAGCAGCGTTCCCATGCGTCGCCCCGGGATCGTCGCCTCGCGGCTCCCGGCCGGGCCGTTCCAGGGGGCTGCGCGCTCAACGGCGCGGCCTCGGGCCCGGCGGGCGCCGTACGGCGAGACATTATGATGGAACCGCTCGACGTCGATGACGCAGTCTGTTCAAGAGCAATCCGACGACGCGCTGCGGCGGCTCTACCACGGGTTGCGCCGGCTCCGCGAGCGGTATCCCGACGTCCGGGAGGTCCGCCTGCGCCACCTGGAGAAGTGGGGGCTCGTCCGGCCCGTGGTGCGGACCGACGCCGACACCTACTACACGTTCCACGACGTCGGGGTCATCAAGCGCATCCAGGAGGAGATGTCCCGCGGCGGCTCGTTCCGCGGCGCGGTCCGCCTGTTGCTGGCGGAGCGCGAGGGGCAGTTGGCGCTCGACTTCCGCGAGGTGCACGGCGAGGCGCAGCCGGCCAAGGTCGTGGTGCTCAGGCCGGCGGCCGGGGGGGCGCGCTCGGCCGCGGAGGCGTCGACGGACGGGGCGCGACGGGCGGCGCTCGCCGCGCGCTTCTTCCGCGAGGGCTCCGAGCTCGACGAACAGCCGGGCGAGGCGCGGCAGCGGGCGCAGGTCGCCTATCGCAAGGCGCTGCTGCTGGATCCGACGCTGGTGCCGGCGCTCGTCAACCTGGCCAACCTGCACTACGCGCAGGACAACCTGGTCGAGGCGCAGGCGCTCTACGAACGCGCCCTCGCACTGGACGGCGACTGCTTCGAGGCGGCCTTCAATCTCGGGAACATCCACCACGATCTCGGGCGCTACCCGGATGCGGTGGCCTGCTACCACGATGCCCTGCGCGTGCAGGGCGCCTATCCGGATGCGCATTTCTATCTCGCGGTGACCCTGGAGAAGATGGGGCGTTCGTCGGCGGCCAAGCCGCACTGGCGCACCTACCGGGCGCTGGCTCCCGACGGCGAATGGAGCGAGCTGGCGCGGGAGTTCAGCGACTGAGGCCGACAATCGTCGCGCGCCGCTCCGACCGCCGCACAACCGGGCCTGACAGGTCAGAAGTCGAAGTCGTGGGGATCGTCGAGGTCCCGCGCCCGGGCCTTCCGCCGCGCCTTGTAGAAGGTGCAGTCCGGGCACCAGGCCTGCGGCTTGAAGCCGTTGCGGCCGGCGTAGGGCAGCACCTCCCCGTGCCGGCAGTACTCGCTTCCGCCGTCGAGCTCGTCGTGCCAGCGGCACGCGCGGAACCGGGCGACCGCCGGGTCCGGGGCGGGCGGCGCGGGCTCGCCGGCGGGCCGCCCGGTGCCTGAATCGTCGAACATTCCCTGCTGTACCCGCCAGAGCCGCCGGCCGCGGAAGCGCAGCCGCCGGAGCGCGTCCGGTCAGCGCGCGCGGAACGTGATGATGCCGCGGGCCGGGTCGTACGGCGACACGCCGACCGTGACCCGATCGCCGGGCACGACCTTGATGCGGAAGCGGCGCATCCGACCGCTCAACTGGGCCAGGACCTCGTGCCCGGAGTCGCACTGCACGCGGTAGAGACCGCCGCTGTGGACTGCGACTATCGTACCCTGCACGTCGATGAGGTCGTCCTTGGCCACGTGGTTTCCTGGGGGCGCGAAGATTATATAGGAGTGTGGAGCGGTCCGCGCGCGGGCGCCCCGTCACAGGTCCCGCACCGCCTCCTCGATGCGGCGTGCAATCGCCGTATAGTCGTCGCCTTCCGCGAGGACGGGATCGCCGAAGGCGACCCGCACCGGGCCCGGCCGCGCCCGTCGCGCTCCCACCGCCAGCACGCGGTCGACGCCGTCGATGCGGACCGGCACGACCGTCGCCCGCGTCCGCGCGGCGAGCATGCCCACCCCCGGCTGGAACGTGTCGATTCTTCCCGTCTCCCGGCGCACGCCCTCGGGGAAGATCAGCACCGACGAGCCCTGGCCGAGCAGCGTGCCGAGATGCCGCATCGCCGCCCGCGCGCCGGTCTCGCGCTGCGGCAGCGGCGCCACGTTGAAGCAGAGCACGCCCAGGTAGTACGCCAGGCCGGTGGCGAAGCGCTGCCCCCGGGTATGCCGCTGCGGATGAAAGTGCGGCGCGAACCACTCGCGGGCCGCGACCGTGGCCACCCGGTAGCGCCTTTCCGGCGGCAGGGCGGCCAGGATGACGGGGCCGTCCATCACGCTCTGGTGGTTGGCGGCGTACAGCACCGGGTCGGGCGCGCGGGCGAGCCGGTCGAGGCCCTCCACCCGGATCCAGGCGAAGCAGCGGGTGAGCGGCAGCAGGAAGGCCGCCAGCGCCAGGCGGCGGAAGGCGCGTGCCGCCGGATGCCGGCTCCAGTTGGGAAACGCCTCGGTCGCCTCCCGGTCGGCCGCCGGGACCGCCGTCGCCGTGGCGGGCTCCCGCCGCGGTGCGGCGGGCTCGCCGGCCAGCAGCGCACGGAGGTCGTCCACCGTCGCCGCCGGCGCCAGGGCGGTCTCGTCGACCGTGCAGTCGAAGCGCCGCTCCAGGGCCAGGGCCAGCTCGATGCGCTCGAGGGAGCCGAGCCCGAGCTCCTCCAGCGTGGTGGCGCCGGTCAGCGCGCGGCCGTGCGCGAAGCGGGACAGCACCTCCTCGATGGATCCGTCGCCGGCGGCCGGGCCGCCGTCCGCTGCCGCGGCGTCGTCGCCGTCCACCCAGCGTTTCAGCTCGCGGCGCTTCAGCTTGCGCGTGCCGTCGGTGCGGGGCAGCGCCGGTCCCGGCCAGACCGAGAAGGCGCGGATGCGCTGGTGCTCCTCGAGCCGCGCGTTGGCCTCGCGCACGACGGCGTCCGCGTCGGCTCCCGCCGCGAGCAGCAACACCGCGTGCACGTGCTCGCGCCCGGCCGCCCCGCCGGCCACCACCCCGGCGTCGCGCGCCCCGGCGGCCTCCAGAATCGCCCGTTCCACGTCGTCGGGGAACACGTTCAGGCCGTCCGGCGTGACGATCATCTCCTTCTTGCGCCCGTGGACGGTCAGCCGGCCGTCGGCATCGAGGGCGCCGACGTCGCCGGTGTGGAACCACCCGTCGCGGAACGCGGCGGCGGTCGCCTCGGGGGCGTTGTAGTACCCGCTGGTGACGTTGCCGCCGCGCACGAGGATCTCGCCGTCGCCGGCGATGGCGACCTCGATGCCGGCGATGGGCTTGCCCACCGATCCGCGCCGGGTCCGGAACGGGTGGTTGAGCGTGACGATGGGCGCCGTCTCGGTCAGGCCGTAGCCCTGGATGACCAGGAACCCCAGCCGGGACCAGAACGCCTCGACGTCCGGATCGAGCGGCGCGGCGCCGACGACGAACGACCAGAACTTGTAGCCGAACAGGCGGTGCACCCGGCGGTAGCGCCACCAGCGCCGCGCCACGTGCTCCGGCCTTGCCGGCGGCGCCGCCGTCTCGGGCGCGACGTGCACGACGTAGTCGCGCAGCACGTCGAGAATCTTCGGTACGCAGACGAGCACCGATACCCGGCGGGTCCGGATCTGCCGCACGATGTCGGCCGGGTTGTAGCCGCGCATGAAGACCGTGACGCCCTCCAGCATCGGTGGGATGAAGGTCGCCATGGCCTGGCCGAACATGTGGCTCAGCGGGAGCAGGTTCAGGAACCGGAGGGGAAAGAACGGGCGCCCGTACCGGGAGTACTTCCGGACCTCGCGCTCGACCGGCAGGATGTTGGCCAGCACGTTCGCGTGCGTGATGCGCACCCCCTTGGGCTCGGCCGTGGCCCCCGACGTGAAGATGATCTCCGCCAGGTCGTCGCGGCCCGGACGATCCGCGGCGGGCGGGAGCGCCGCGTCCGCGGCCGCGGCCGGCGGCGCGGCGGGCCCGCGGGCGGCGGACTCGCCGAGCAGCTCGTCGAGCGTCCAGTGGGCCGCGCCGTCCACCGGCGGGGGGCACAGGTCGCCGCCCGTGACGACGAGCGGGGCCGCGACGATCCGGACCACGCGCTCGACCAGCGCGGGCGAGGCGCGCAGGTCGATGGGGACGACTACCGCGCGGGCCAGCAGACAGCCCCAGAAGGCGACGATCCACTCGGCGCGGTTCTCTCCCCACAGCACCACCCGGTTGCCCGGGGCGATCCCGAACCGGCGCAGGCGCCCGGCGAAGCCCAGGGCGGCGCGGCGAATCTCGGCATACGACCACGCGTGGCTGCGGTAGCCGCCGTCGTAGACCAGGAACGGGGCGTCCGACCGGATACGATCGTCGAAGAAATCGAGTAACGTGTCGCGGGGCATGCTGGACCGTCGCCGCCGGGCTCGACAATCTTCGCCTGCGGCTCCGCTTGCCGCCCGGCCGGGCCTGCACAGGAGTCTACGCGGTTTCCGCGGCGCTAGCGGAACGAGGCCCCCACGTTGAAGGCCGCCTGCGTCATGCGCGGTGAGCCGGGGACCTCCTCCACCTGCGGCAGCGGGCTGATGGCGTAGAGGCGGATGTCTATGGACAGGGCGACGCGGTCGTTGAGGAACCAGCGCATGCCGCCGCCGTAGTTCAGGGTGTTCGACGAGCGTTGATTCGGCTCTGCGGGGTTCAACGGATCCACGGGGAAGAGCGACAGGCGCGACGACCCCAGGCCGCCGCTCAGGTAGCTCCATCCGTTGCGGTGGCCGAAGTTGAAGGAGAGCTGGGACGACAGCGCCGTGAAGCGCTTGCGCAGGATCGGGCCGTCGGGGTCCGCGGAGCGCGCGCCGGGGGCCTGCTCGGCGCTCGACGCGTGGTAGCTGCCGCCCAGGCCGAAGGTGATGCCGAGCAGGCGGAAGACGTACACGTGTCCGCCCACGTCGTAGCCGAAGCCGCGTCCGGGCGTGTCGAGGGGCGGCAGCGCGCGGTTGTCGGCGAGCTCGACGTTGCGGGCGAAGGGGATCAACGTGCCGCGCACGTCGAAGACGTAGCCGCCGATCGGTTCCTCGGGCGGCTGGGCGCGCGCCGGAAGGGAGGTCGCAAGCATCCATGACAGGACCGAGAGCAGCCACAGCCGGCGGCGCACGGCGGGAGCGTTCAACCGGATCACTCAAGTCAGTATACGGCCGGCCCCGGCGGGGCGGCGTCCGATGAGCGCGCTGGTCGAGCCGGCTGCCATCGAGGCCGCCGCCGAACGGATCCGGGGCACGGTGCGCCGCACGCCGCTGGTCGACGTCACGGACGCCGCCGGCCGTCCGCTCCACCTCAAGTGCGAGAACCTGCAGGTGGCGGGCGCGTTCAAGATCCGCGGCGCATCCAACCTGGTCGGGCAGATCGCAGCCGGCGGCGAGGTCCGCGGCGTCATCACCTACTCGTCGGGCAACCACGCGCAGGCGGTGGCCTGCGCGGCGCGCGGGCTCGGCCTGCCGGCCGTGGTCGTGATGCCCGAGACGGCGCCGGCCGTCAAGGTCGAGGGGACGCGCTCGTACGGCGCCGAGGTGCTGTTCGAGGGAACGACGTCCGTGCAGCGGAAGCGGCGGGCCGAGGCGGTCGCCGCGGAACGGGGGTTGACCATGGTGCCGCCGTTCGACCACCCGGAGATCATCGCCGGGCAGGGCACGGTCGGCCTCGAGATCCTGCAGGACCTCCCGGCGGTTGCCACCGTCTACGCGCCGATCGGCGGCGGCGGGCTCGTCGCGGGCGTGGCTGCCGCGGTCAAGCAGCAGAAGCCTTCGATCCGCGTGATCGGCGTCGAGCCGGTCGGCGCGGCGGCCATGGCCCGCTCGGTGGAGGCGGGGGCGCCGGTGACGCTCGACAGCGTGGCGAGCATCGCCGACGGCCTGCTGCCGGTGCGCCCCGGCGACCTGACCTTCGCTCACGTGTCCGCGTTCGTGGACGACATCGTGACGGTGGAGGACGACGCCATCGTCGCGGCGGTGCGCTGGCTCGCGGCGCGGGCGAAGCTCGTCGTCGAGCCGAGCGGCGCCGCCACGGTCGCGGCGGTGCTCTTCTCGGGGCGGTCGGATGCCGGTGCGGACGGCGCGACGGTTGCCATCCTCAGCGGCGGCAACATCGCCCCGGCGAAGCTCGCGGCGCTGCTGCGGGAGGAGGGCGCAGCCGCCTGACCCGCGCGGCGTCGTCCGCCTCGACGTCGTGCGGGGGTGCCATGTCGACAGGAGGCGGCGCAACCGCCGGTAGTGTCTCCATTTGAAATCTGCTCGGCCTCACTCGGATCGTGATCGAATGTACAGCCGGGAGACCCACAGTCCACGTGTCTTGTCGTGGATCCGGGTCGGGATCGTGATCGGGGGTCGAGTCTTGAGTCGGCTGAGCGTGAAGATGCAGATGCAGATCGCAATCAGTTCCAGACTGTTGACCGAAATCGTGATGTCCATAACGGGTCCTTGTGGATGTCATGGGCCGGCGGGTGTTGGAGCACCCGCCGGCCAATCCTGTCCTGTATAGCTGCCGAGCGCGGCGTACGTGAATGCATGAAGCTCTGAACACACCAGCAGCCGGAACGGAGATCAAGTGGGTTCAAGTCGTCGTGCCACCGCCTCCCAGCAACCATCGGCGTAGGCCCGAGCGGAACGAGAACTGGCCATGTCCAGTTGTTGAGACCGTGCCTGACGTGACAAGACAGGCCAAAACGTGACCGGACATGACCAGAGGGATCGGGAGACTCACGCTCCCGATCCCAACCCACAGTCGAAGGAAAGGGCCATGCATGAGAGCCAAAACCCCGTCGTGACGTGACTCGACAAGGCTCGACATCGCATGACATGGCCCGGTGGGATCGGAAGCCGTCCGTACTCCCGATCCCACCTCTACCCTACACCGGATCAGATCGAAAAAGTGACGTGCCGGCTCAAGGGAGATTGATACAGGCTCGAAGTCGATGGAGATCTGGCGCCCCAATGCGTCGACCTCGACTGGTAGAGGGACTCCGAGCCCTGCGAAAGATCCTGGAGATCTCGAAGGCGCCTACGACGAGGTTGTTGCTGCGTCGCTCACCACTCCGTCGGCTTTTCGATGAACCCACCGGCGCCGTCTGGGATCCTGGGCGGAAGCTGCGCCAATGGCAATAGATTCAGCGGCACCGTCCTGGCGCTATGCGCCGCCTGTCTCAACTCGGCTGCTACAGCTCGCTGTCTGTTTCTTGCCGGGACGTAGACCGTCGTCTTGATGTTGGGAAAGCCCTGGCGCACCATCTTGATGGCGGGGACCAGATCAGAGTCGCCGCTGACGACGACTTGACGCTCGCAACGCCCACGATGCGCATCATCAATCATGTGGATGCCGATGTTGACATCAGTGCGCTTCTCCTCTGGCTGGAGCCATCGGCTGGTGCAGCGAGAGCAGTCAACTTGCTTCAGCTTGAAACGCCCGAGGATCACTTCGACTGCCGGAGCACATGCTCGCAGAGCACTGAGCAGCGTATCCTGACGGTCGCGATGGGGTCCGGGATCGACAAGTGCGGTAAAAAACTTGATGGACTGGATCTGGTCGTGCGGGCGCAGGAGGGTGTAGAACTTTTCGAGATCGAGCCACCTGTAAGGCGTACCCTTCAGCACGCCGTAGTAGAAGTTGAACCCGTCGACGTAGACGATGGTCCGGAGGCTGACGGGCGGCGGCATGAAAGGGGTGGCGGTGACATGCACCGCCGGGACCGACCCACGATGGCCGGGGAGTCGTAACGATGGACGATTATCGCGTATCGCTACCCTGTTGTCAAGACAGCCGCCAGATCAACCCCACCACAGCCTTGATCCGACTCGACAATGCTCCCGGTCAAGGCACCAGATCGGACTAGCCCACCGCGACCTGCAACTCCACCTTGTGCGCATCGATTCCCACGTAGGTGATAGGCTCGCTCATGACCGGCTCCTTTCGTCTGCGGCTCTGACGCCGCGCGAGGTGTCAACCCGCGAATCGTAGGCGGCCTCGGCCACCTTGTCGCGTGCTCGCGCACGACGACGGCACGATTGCGAGCCGGTCATTCCATATCGTCTAGAAGGTTGATGGAGGGCCAGATCAGGCCCGAGATTGTTGGGTCCATTTCAAATGGAGACAATACCCAACCGCCTGACCCGCGCGGCGTTTGACCGGGCCGTCGCGACAGGCCGTCTCTACACTCTCGCCGGCCGTACGATCAGAACCGCACGCGGATGCCCCCGAACGCGCTGCGCGGCATGCCGGGGCCGATGAACCGCGGATCGCTGGCGTCCGGCACCTCGCGCAGGAAGACCTCCAGCTCGGCCAGCACGCCGCTGGTTGCGTATTTCCTGTCGAGCAGGTTCTCGATGCGCGCGAACAGCTCGACGCCGTTGTCGAAGCGATAGGCGGAGCGCAGGTTGACCACCCCGTAGCCCTCCAGCGGGATCTGGTCGTTGCCTTCGTCGCCGAGGAAGAACCGGCTGGACGAGACGACCGCCTCCAGCGCGAGGTCCCAGGCGTCGGTCAGATCCTGCCGCACGCCGGCCTTCAGGCTGTGGCGGGGGATGCCGGGCAGCCGGTTGCCCGGCGCGACGGCGACGCCCTCGTCGGTGGCGGCGTCGTTTACCTCCTCGTCGCTCGGCAGCAGGAGCGATGATTCGAACGTCGCGTCGACCAGCCCGTAGCTGAGGTACCAGGCGGTCCGCGCGACGTTCCCGCCGAGCTCGACGTCGAGGCCCGAGCGCGCGGTGGCGCCCGCGTTCTGGAAGTAGCCGGTGCCGATCAGCTCCGGCGAAGCGATGAAGAGGATGTCGTCGTCGATGCGGGTGCGATACGCGGCTATCGACCACTCGCCCCGCCCGGCGGCGGCCTGCCAGCGGCCCCGGACCCCCACGTCGACCGATCGCGCCACCGCCTGCTCCAGCGGGGGATCGGAAACGAACGCGTTGGGCACCCGGCACGGCTCGGCCGGGTCGGCGCAGCTCAGCTCGGCCGCGGTCGGGGCGCGGTTCGACTCGGAGTAGCGCGCGAAGAACGACGTGCTCTCATCGGCCTGGAAGACCGCGCCCACCGCCGGGTTGAAGCGCCCGAAGGTATGGCTGCCGTCGAGCGACGTCCCGAGCTGGTCCGCGATGTCGATGCCCGCGCGGTTGTAGCGGCCGGACACGGTGACGTGGAACTGCTCGGACAGCGACAGCGTGTCGCTGATGTACAGCCCGAATGCGCGGTTCGCCGTCTCGAGCTTCGTGTTGAACAGGTCGTCACCGCCGAGGCCGTACAGGCTCGTCAGCAGGCCCGATCCCGACACGCCGCGGTCCGCCGTCAGCGAGCCCGGCTCGCTGCTCGACTCGAAGGCGACGTCGGCCAGATCGGCCGAGACCCCCACGACGAACACGTTCTCGCGGGCCCCCGCGCCGGTCGTCGCGGTCGCCTGCACGGTCGCGCCGTAGCCCTGCGCCAGGGTCGTGGTGCGGTTGTACGCGCCGTCGCCGGCGGCGTCGAAACTGGTGATGAAGCGGCCGGAGACCAGGTCGACCAGCGGGGTCGCTTCCTCTTCTTCATCATGGTCGTCGTCGTCGCCGTCGTGGTCATGGTCGTCGTCGTCGCCGTGGTCATCGTCGTCATCGTCGTCGGCGGCGTGGTCGTGGTCATGGTCGTCGTCGTCGTCGTCGTGTCCGTTGTCGTCGTCGTCGTCATGCCCGTTGTTGTCGTCGTCGTCATCGTCGTCGTCCGCGCCGAAGCAGAGCGTCTCGTCCGGCGCCCCGGCGGGCAGCGCGTCGTCGTCGCAGACGCCGAACTCGGCCTCGTCGCCGTTGAGTGTGCGGCGGTCGAGGTCGCGGTAGTAGCCGGTCACCTGCACGGACCAGACGTCGGACGCGGCGACGTTGGCGCGGCCCTGCACGAAGCCCAGCCGGTTGTGGGTCTCGTCCGGGAACGTGAACACCGCGGACCGGTCGACCTCGAGCAGCTCGATGGGTGCGGGCGCGTTTCCGGTGAGGAAGGTGTCGGCGTAGGTGACGCTGATGCCGGCGTCCACGCCCCCGTCCCGGTAACCGACGTCCGCGAAGGCCTGCGTGACCTCCGAGGGGGACTCCACGCGCCACCCTTCCTCGGTGAAGTGCGTCGCGCCCGCGTAAAACGCCCACGGTCCGTTGCCGGCGCCGTACTCGGCGGTGGCCGTCAGCCGGCCGAAGGCGCCGCCGGAGAACTCCCCGGCGAATCCGCTGTTGTCGAACCCGTTCTTGAGGCCGAGGGCAAGCGCGCCGCCGAGGGCGTTCAGGCCGTAGACCGGGTCGGATCCGGCGCTGAGCTGGACACTGTCGAGGGCGAACTGCGGCATCAGATCGAACTGCACGGTGTCGCCGAACGGCTCGTTGATGCGTACGCCGTTCTGATACACGGCGATGCCCTGCGGCAGGCCGAGCAGCGGCGAGGCGGTGAAGCCGCGGAAGCGGAGCGTCGGCTGGAAGAGGTTCGTGGTCGTCCCCTCGAGGGTCACCGCCCCGAGGCGCTCGTTCAGGGCATCGGCTATCGACGCCGCGCCGCGCGCCGCGAGATCGCCGCCGTCGACGACGGTGATCGCTGCCGCCAAACGGTCGCGGTCGACGCCGGCGCCGGGCAGCGGGGTGACCCCGACCACGTCGACCTGCTCGACTATCGCTGCGAGGGCCAGCATCACGTCGACGACGCTCGTTTCTCCGGCGGTCACCGGCACGCCGTCCCGCCGCTGGGTCTCGAAGCCGCTCAGCGCGAAGGTGACGCTGTAGATCCCGGGCTCGAGGGCCAGCATGTACCCGCCGCCGGCATCGGTCGTAACCGTGACGGGCGGTCCGAGCGCCGCTTGCGCGGTGACCGTGACGCCCGGCGCCGCGGCTCCCTGCGCGTCGGTGACCGTGCCCGTCAGCGACCCGGTCTGCGCCGCGGCGCTCGCCGGCGCCCCGAGGCTGAGCGCGGTCGCCCCGATGACGGCGAGCCGGCAGAGAGTGTTCCCGGCGGCGCGGGGTCTTCGCGCAACGGCGGGGGCGACATCGGCCTCACGGACGACTGGGCGAAGCCGACTCCGGGAGGCGCGGCGTCTTCGCGCCGCGGCGGGGGCGACGGGCGGACGGTCTGCGGGCAGGAAATTCATGCCTGTACATTCCCGTGCCCGGCGATCCGTTCAGCGAAATCCACGCGCTCTCGTTGACTACCCGGTCGTTCCACGTGTGCCGGTGGAAGGGTCGGGTGTAGACTGCCTCCCGAGAACGCATGCCGCTCGCGGTTCAGGACCACGCACTCGGCCTGCCCCTCGGCGTTGACGAGGCGGTTGCACCGGCGACGCTCGACGAAGCCCGGGAGGTCGTGCTGTCGCTGTTCGACGTCCATCGCGGGGGGGTGCATCGCTACGTGCGCGCGCTCGGCGTGAGCGACCGGGACTGCGACGACGTCGTCCAGGAGGTCTTTCTCGCGCTGTTCGATCACGTGGCGCGCGGGAGAAACCGATCGAACCTGCGCGGCTGGATCTTCAAGGTGGCGCACAATCTCGCGCTCCGGCATCGGGCGCGGGAGTCGCGGCGGCGGTGCCTGCGCATGCTGCTCGAGTCCCGCTCGGTCTTCGATTCGACGCCGACGCCCGAGGATCGTTACCTGAACGGCCAGCGGCAGGCCCGGCTGCTGGCCGTCGTGGACGCGCTGCCGGCGCGCGACCGGCGTTGCCTGCAGCTTCGGGCGGAGGGTCTGCGGTATCGGGAGATCTCGCGCGTGCTCGGCATCTCGCTGGGCAGTGTCGCCAATACGCTGACACGCGCGCTGGCGCGGTTGCGCCGCGCCGACGAGAGGTGACGTCATGTGGGGCAAGGTCGACCACGTGTCGGACGGCGAACTGCTGCTGTTGGCCGACGAAGGCGCGCTCTCGGCGCGGCGCCGATCGCGAGCGCTTGCGCACGTTGCCGACTGCCCGCGGTGTGCGCGGCGCCGCGACGAGCTGGCCGCGGCGACGAGCGAGGTGGGACACGTGTGCCGGGAGCAGTCGATCTCGATGGCGCCCCTGCACGTGGCGCGCGCCCGACTGCGTTCGGCGATGGACGTGCGCCCTCGGCGGCGCCCGGCGCCCGGCTGGTCGCCCCTGGCCGCGGGGGCGCTGGGCGCCGCGGCGGTTCTTGTCGCCGTCATTCTGTCCTGGTCGGCCGTGGACCGGCATCCGTCCGGTGAGTCGAGCGCGCCGGCGGCCGCGGACGGTGCGGGCGGGGCGTCCGGTCCGTTGCTGCCGCGGCCCGATCTCACCCCGGGCAGCGTCAGGGCGGTCCGGGTCGCCGACATCTGCGGCGGCGGGCTGACCGGCGGCCCGGCCGTGGCGTCGCAGGTGCCGCGCCAGGTGTTCGAGGCCTACGGCGTGGACTACCGGCGCGCCGGGGACTACGAGCTCGATTTCCTGATCACGCCGGAGCTGGGCGGCGCCTCGGACGCCAGCAACCTGTGGCCGCAGCCGTACCGCAGCGTCGTCTGGAACGCCTATGTCAAGGACGAGCTCGAGCGGCATCTGCGGCGTCTCGTCTGCCAGGGCGCGGTGGATCTGGCGACCGCCCAGCGGGAGCTGGCGGGTGACTGGATCGCCGCCTACAAGCGGCGCTTCGACACTGAGCGGCCGTTGCGCGACTACGGCCGGTTCCCCTTGACCGCCAGCGACGTCGAGGCCCTGCAGGCCGAGGCGCTTGAGCGGCGCCTGTTGCCGGACTCGCGGCGTTCGTGAACACGTTTCCCGAGCACACACGTTCCCGAGCACACATGCGCAGCATTCTTCGCGTCCCTTCTCTCGTGCTGGCGGTCCTCCTGGCCGCCGTGCCGCTCGCCGGCGCCGCGGAGGCGCAGGATTCGCCTCCGGCGAGGGTCGGATTCGTTCCGACCGCCGCGCCCGCGACCGCGCTGGCGGCCGGCGACGATTACCTCGCGGTCGGAGTCGGTTCGCGCGTGCTCGTCATCGACGTGTCGCGTCCCGCGTCGCCCGAGTCCATCGGCGCTTACGACTTCGAGCAGCCCGTGTTGGGTCTGGCTGCCGTCGGCGACGCGGTCTACGTGGCCAACAGCCACGACGGGCTCCGCCGGCTGGACCTGTCCGATCCGGCGGCGCCGCAGCTGACCGGAACCTCCGCGACGCGCGGCCAGGCGGTCGGCGCGGCCGTGTCGGGTACGCATGCGTTCGTGGGCGACAACTCGCTCGGGTTCGACATCGTGGCCGTGTCGGGCGACGTGCAGCGCGTCGGCGAGTATCTCGGCGACGGGTTCCCGCGCGGCATCGCCGCCGGCGGCCCGCTGGTCTTCGTGGCGGATCAGCCGGCGGGACTGATCGTGGTGGACGCTTCGGCTCCCGCCGCGCCGGCGGTGATCGGAAGCCTGTCGCTGGGCCGCGATCCGATTACGCAGGTATTCGCGCCGGACCCGCGTTCCATCGGCGGCGCGGCGCCCTCCGTGATCTGCATCGTCAGCGGACGCGTCGGGCTGCAAGCGGTCGATATCTCCGACCCGGCCGCGCCGGCTGTGACCACGCCCGTTCCGGTGGCCGGCCGGCTGGCCGGCGCGGCGATGTGGGACCGATTCGTCTACGCGGCCGGCGGCGAAGAGCTGCAGGTGTTCGATCTGACCGATCCAGGTCGGCCCACGCTCGTTGGCGAGTCCGTCCTCGGCGCTTCGGCCAGGGCGGTGGCGGTCAACGAGGAGCTGGTCTTCGCGGCCACGCCGAGCGAGGTTGTCGTTTTCCGGCGGCAGGAGTAGCCAGAGTGGCGTTCGCCCTGGTCCTGGCGCACATCAAGCGGCAACACAAGCCGCGCGGTCCGGGTCACGAGCGAGTTGCGGGATGTACGATGGAGCGTGGGGCCGGTTGAGGCGCGCACGCCGCCGCCGGGTCGGCGGGGACCGTACAGGAAGCGACAGGTCCAGCGCGTGTGATACCGTAGGCCCCGCGAGGGAGGCCGCATGAGTGGAGAAACTGCGATATGGGCCGGCCACCAGTTCTTCGTCTATCCGATGGGTGGTACGTCGTGGCACGGCTTCCCAGGCGTGTTCATCTTCGCCGGCCGCTGGCAAGGCCACTGGATGCCGGTCTACGTGGGGCAGACGACATCCTTCTCGATGCTGCCTGCCCATGGTGCATGGGCTGAGGCTCAACGGCTTGGCGCTACCGATGTCCACGCGCGCACCATCTACAATCCAGATGCCCGGGCGTCGCTGGCGGCGCAGTTGATTCGGGACTACGGGCCCAGGCTCAACGCGGGCACGTTGTCAGCGCGCGCCGCCGTCGGATGAAGCCTTCGCGGCATGTCGCCAGAACTGATAGCAATCATCGGTGTCGGTGCCACCGTCATCGTCGCTATTGTCATGGCGACGCTGGGCGTCGTCGGCCTGTTCGCGACCGTGGTTGTCTGGCTTTATGGCCTGATCCATAGTGCCGACGAGCGTAGCCGCAAGCAGGGTGAGCGCATCACACGCACCGAGACGCGGCTCGACGAACTGTCTCCGCCGGGATCCGCAAAAGGCGACGGTGGCGCAGTTGACTAGACCCCAAACCCGAAAATGCGATTTTCGGGTCCGATTTCAAATCAGGACACTACCGCGTAAAGAGAAGATGAAGGAGTGGTTCGGCGATGACGTGTCGGCCGATTGACGGAGACTGGATGAGCGGTGCCGTTGCGGGCACGATGTGTGCGCTACTGTGCGCCGCGGCGGTGCTGGCCGCCGAGCCCGCCGGCGCGCAGGAATGGGCACAGTTCCGGGGTCCGGGCGCGGCCGGCGTGGTCGCCGACAACCCCGATCTGCCGGAGCGCTGGAGCACGACCGAGAACGTCGCTTGGCGCACGCCGCTGCCGGGCCTCGGCTGGAGCTCGCCGATCGTCGCAAACGGACTCGTGTTCCTCACCACCGTGGCGAGCGACGGCGACGTCGAGACTCCGGAGACCGGCTGGTACCGGTTCGGCGAGCGCGACGCACCCGAGGATATGCACCACTGGCTGGTCTACGCGCTCGACCTGCAGACCGGCGAGGTCCGCTGGCGGCGGGAGCTGCACACCGGCGTGCCGGCCTCGTCGCACCACCTGAAGAACACCTTCGCCTCCGAGACCCCGGTCACGGACGGCGAGCGGCTGTACGTGCTCTTCGGCAACGTCGGCCTCTACGCCCTCGGCTTCGACGGGACGCTGCTCTGGTCGCGCGAGCTGCCGCCCGCCGAGACCCGCAACGGCTGGGGCACGGCGTCGTCGCCGGTGCTGCACGACGGCCGGCTCTACCTGGTGGTCGACAACGAGGAGCAGTCCTACGTCGCGGCGCTGAGCGCCGAGACCGGCGCCGAGGTGTGGCGCACCGACCGCGACGAGGGATCCAACTGGTCGACGCCGTACGTCTGGGAGAACGCCGAGCGCACCGAGGTCGTGACCACCGGCACCGATAGAATCCGGTCCTACGACCTCGACGGCGGGCTGCTGTGGGAGCTGGCGGGGATGTCCAGCATCGTGATCCCGACCCCCATCGCGGCGCACGGCCTGCTCTACATCGAGTCCGGCTACATCGCCGACTTCTTCCGCCCGGTCTACGCGATCCGGCCCGGCGCGTCCGGCGACATCTCGCTCGCCGAGGGCGAGACCGCCAACCAGTACGTGGCGTGGTCGCTGGAGCAGGGCGGCTCGTACCATCCGTCGCCGCTGGTGTACGGCGACCACTACTACACGCTGCTCGACCGCGGGATGCTGACCTGCCACGACGCCCGCACGGGGGAAGAGATCTATGGCCGGCAGCGGATCGACGTGGGCCAGGCGTTCACGGCGTCGCCCTGGGCCTACAACGGCAGGATCTTCGCGCTGAGCGAGCAGGGGACGACTTACGTCATCGAGGCGGGACCGGAGTTCCGAATCCTGGCCGAGAACCCGCTCGACGAGTTCACCATGGCGACACCGGCGATCCTCGACGACAGCCTCATCATCCGCACCGCCGAGGCGGTCTACCGCATCGCCGAACGCTAACCGTCAGGATCGCTGGCCTGAAATCAGCTCGTACAACCTGTCGATCCTGCCGCTCAGCGTGTCGATTCTGCGTCCCTGCGCGTCGATCCTCGCGCTCAGTTCGGTGCGCACGGCGTCGATACGTCTACCGAGCTCGGCGTGCGCCGCGTCGTTGCGTGTCTCGTAGTGGGCGAGCATGCGCCAGACGCCGAACAGCGTTGCCGCGACGGTGCCGATGGCGGTCCAGATGTCGGTCATCGCTGGCCTGAAATCAGCTCGTACAACCTGTCGATCCTGACGCTCATCGTGTCCATTCTGGTGCTCAGTTCGGTGCGCACGGCGTCGATACGTCTACCGAGCTCGGCGTGCGCGGCGTCGTTGCGTGTCTCGTAGTGGGCGAGCAAGCGCCAGACGCCGAACAGTGTTACCGCGACGGTGCCGATGGCCGTCCAGATGTCGGTCATTGATCATCCTCATCGCCGAGGCCGACTACCGCATCGCCGAGCGTTGAGGGGTCAGGATCGCTGGCCGGCGATCAACTCGAACAACCTGTCGATCCTGCCGCTGAGCGTGTCGATTCTCGTTCCCTGCGCGTCGATACGTCTTCCCAGCTCGGCGTGCGCGGCGTCGTTGCGTGTCTCGTAGTGGGCGAGCATGCGCCAGACGCCGAACAGCGTCGCCGCGACGGTCGCGATGGCGGTCCAGATGTCGGTCATCACCTCTCCGGCGCAGAGGCGGCGGCTGCTGACGAGAGCGCGCCGTCCCTGCACCTTCGATTGTCGGCCGGATGACAGCCGTTGGCAAACCGTGGCTGCACGTAGTTCGAGTGCCCACGCATCGCGCGGGAGCGTGGGTTCCGGTCGGCGTTTCGGCTTATAATCACTGCTTCCCGTCTTCGCGGATCCGTCGCGCGCGGGCATCTTCAGGAGGAACGATTCATGCGAGGCGATACGAGGTTGCTGGCGGTGTCTCTGGCCGCAATGCTGCTGGCCCTGCCCGGCGCGGCGTCGGCCGGCGCCGAGGACACCACGCCCACGTTCACCAGGGACGTAGCCCCGATCTTCCAGCAGAAGTGCCAGGCCTGCCATCGCGCGGGCTACATCGCGCCGATGTCGCTCGTGACCTACGCCGAGTCGCGGCCCTGGGCGCGCTCGATCAAGACTCGCGTGGAGACGCGACAGATGCCGCCGTGGCACATCGACAAGTCGGTCGGCATCCAGGACTTCGAGAACGACCGCTCGCTGACCGACACCGAGATCGACACCATCGTCCGCTGGGTGGACGCCGGCGCGCCGCGCGGCAACCCCGCGGACATGCCGCCGCCGGTCGAGTTCGCCGACGACGACGTCTGGAACTTCGCCGATCTGTTCGGCGGTCCGCCCGACCTGGTCGTCTACTCGACGCCGTACACCATGCCCGCGGTCGCGCAGGACCGCTGGTGGAAGCCCGAGGTGCCGACCGGGCTGACCGAGGATCGCTGGATCCGGGCCATCGAGATCCGCCCGTCGACCGTCGACGGCCGCCGCATCACGCATCACGCGCTCGCACGGCTCCAGCAGGAGGAAGACGACGATCTCGGCGCCGCTTCGGACGTCGGTCCGGGCCTGCTGATGGAGTGGGCCGTCGGCAAGCAGGGCGAGATCATGCGGCCGAACAGCGGCAAGCTGATCAAGGCCGGCTCGAGCATCCTGTGGGACGTCCACTACCACGCGGTCGGCGAGGAGATCACCGACACGGTGGAGCTCGGCCTGTACCTGTATCCGAAGGGCGAGGAGCCGAAGCACCGGCAGGTGCTGTCGGCGTTCAGCACCATCGAGGGCGGCAGCGACCACCTGTCGATTCCGCCCAACGCGGTGACCATCACCGAGCGCTTCCACGTGCTGAGGCAGAACGGGCGTGTGGAGAACTACCAGCCGCACATGCACCTGCGGGGCAAGGGGATGCAGATGACGGCGATCCTCCCCGACGGCACGACCGAGGTCCTGAGCCGCGTCAGCGACTTCAACTTCAACTGGCACCTCAACTACGTCTACGCCGACCACGCGGCGCCGCTGCTGCCGAAGGGGACGGTGCTGCACCTGAAGTCCTGGTACGACAACACCTCGGCGAACCGCGCCAACCCCGATCCCAACCAGTGGGTCGGCTACGGCGACCGGACCGTGGACGAGATGGGCCACGCCTGGGTCAACGTCACCTACCTGGACGACGACGACTTCGCCGCGGCCGTCGCCGAGCGCGAGGCGCTGGCGACGACGAACGACAACTAGAGGAGTCTGCGCCGCGGAAACGGTGCAAGACCCGGACGCAGGCTTGGTTGGGCGGTGCCCCGGCGGGCCGCCCGGCCGAAGACGAAGAGACCGGAAGCCGCCCTCGTCGCGGGGCGGCTTCTCTGGCGTACGAGGAGGCATGACGGCCATGCGGGGAGAGGTTTCGAGGGGATGGACCGCGGCTGCCGCTGCGGTGTTGGCGCTTGCGCTCGGCGCGGGCGCAGCCGCCGGGCAGGTGCCGGGTACGCTGCAGGAGTTCGGCGCGCCGGTCTACCCGGCCTACGAGGGATGGTATGAGAACGCGGACGGCAGCATCACGCTGCTCGCCGGCTACTTCAACGCCAACACCGAGGAGATCGTCGACATCCCGATTGGCGCGGACAACTACATCGAGCCGGGGCCGGCCGACCAGGGCCAGCCGACGCACTTTACGCCGGGGCGCTCCTGGGGCGTCTTCACCGTCCGCATTCCGGGCGGCGACCCGGATGCCCGTTTGATCTGGAACCTGACCGCCAACGGCGAGACGGTGTCGATCCCGATGCATCTCGATCCGCTGTGGATCATCGAGCCGTTCGAGGACGCCGCCAACGGCAACCAGCCGCCGGTGGTGCGCTTTGCGCCGGACGGCAAGGCGTTCACCGGCCCGCCGATCGGGATCGCACGGGAGGTGACCGCCTCGGTGGGGGCGCCGCTGGAGCTGGCCGTGTGGACCTCCGACCAGAAGCCGACCGACAACCTGGTGGCCGCGTCCCGGCGGCCCCGCCCCGCGTTGATCCTCCGCTGGCACGTGCTGCGCGGGCCGGGTGCGGTGGAGTTCTCCGCGCCGGAGCAGGAGTTTCCCGATTCGTCGGATCAGAACCCGACGACCACGGCCACCTTCGACACGGCCGGCGACTACGTCCTGCGCGCCGAGGCGCTCGACGAGACGGGGGTCGGAGGCAGCGGCTTCCAGTGCTGCTGGACATCGGCGCTGGTCGCGGTTCGCGTGTCCGAATAGCAGGGGCGCGCCCGGCGCCGGGCCGCGGGGGCGGGCGCCGCGGGCGGGTTTCCCCGCACCGGTTCGGCACCGCGGCAGTCGAGTGAACGCTTCAACCATGAGCAGACCTGCCGGCCGCGGGATCCATCGCCGCCTGCCGGCCATTCCGATCGCGGCCGCGGTGCTCGGCTGCTGGGCGGCCGCGCCTGCCTGGGCCGCCGCCGCCGAGGCCGTCGTGTCGGCCGGGGGCCGGATGCCGGGGGTTTTTGCTGCACCGCGCAGCGGGGCACGGTCGGACGCTGCGGTTCGGCGCGCGCGGCCGGCGCAAGGTGAGGCGGCGCCCGTCGCGCTGGCGCCGCCGGTCGTGGTCGAGGTCCGGCCCTTCGCGAACCTCTCCCGGAATCCGGCGGACGCCTGGCTGGGGGCGGGCATTGCCGAGACCGTGGCGGCGGATCTGGGTGCGTTGGGCCTGGCGGTGGTGGACGGGCGCGCCGCCGGCGCGCAACGCGGTGTGCGCTGGGTGTTGACCGGCGGCTACCAGCGGCTGGGGGATCGGCTGCGCGTCACGGCGCGGCTGGTGGACGCGCGCAGCGGCGCGGTCGTGCGGTCGGCGCGTCTGGACGGCGCGCTCGGCGAGATCTTCGCGCTGCAGGATCGAATCGTCGTCGAGCTCGCGGACGGCCTCGATCTGCGGGTCGCCGCGGCGCGGCCACCGGCGGCGGACCGCTCCGCGCCTGCCGCGGCGGCCGGCGACGGCCGGCGTGGACCCGTCGAGCTCGTCGGCGCACCCGCCGCCGGCTTCACGCCCGCCGCCGGCATCCTGACCGGGCGTCCCAGCGTGGAGCCGTTGCGGACGAGCGACCCGCCGCGCATCGACGGGCGCCTCGACGACGCCGTGTGGCGCCGGGCGACGCGCATCACGGAGTTCGTCCAGCAGCAGCCGCTCGACGGCGAGCCGGCCACCGAGGAGACCGAGCTCTACATCGCCTACGACACGCAGAACCTCTACTTCGGCATGCACGTCCACTACTCCGATCCGGTGCTGGTCCGTGCGAACCGGTCGGACCGCGACCAGACCTTCAGCGACGACACGATCACCGTCTACTTCGATCCGTTCCTCGATCAGCAGCGCGCCTACGTCTTCTCGGTGAACGGCTACGGCGTGCAGAGCGACGCCATCCTCGATTCCAGCGCGCCCGGGGGAGGCATGGGCGGCGGCGGCCGGCGCCGCACCGGCGGCGGCGGCGGGCCCGGCGGTGGTGGTGGCGGCGGCGGCGGGCGCCGCGGCGGCATGAGCGCGTCGCTGGCCGCCGCGCTCGGCGCCGCGCCCACCGGCGACACGTCCTGGGACGCGCTGTTCGAGTCGAGCGGCACGCTGGTGGAGGACGGCTGGACGGCCGAGATGGCGATTCCGTTCAAGAGCCTGCGCTACCCGTCGCGGAGCCGCGGCGAGCGCCACCGCTGGGGCTTTCAGGTGGTGCGGACCATTCCGAGCAAGAACGAGACGGACGTCTGGGCGCCCATCTCGCGCGACGTGGCCGGCTTCCTGCCGCAGATGGGCCTGCTCGACGGGCTGACGGACCTCTCGACGAGCCGCAACCTGGAGATCCTGCCCACGCTCACCGCCATCCAGTTCGGATCGCTCGACACCGGCACCGGCGTCTTCGAGGACGGCGACCCCGACCCCGAGGGCGGCTTGAACGTCAAGTACGGCGTGACCCCCAACCTGACGTTCGACTACACCTACAACCCCGATTTCTCGCAGATCGAGTCCGACATCCCGCAGGTCGAGGTCAACCAGCGGTTCCCGCTCTTCTACCCCGAGCTGCGGCCGTTCTTCCTGGAGGGACAGGAGATCTTCCAGGTGCCGGGCCAGGTCAACCTGGTTCACACGCGCACCATCGTCGATCCGCGGCAGGGTGCGAAGCTGACCGGCAAGGCGGGCAACACCACCGTCGGCGTGCTCGTCGCCAACGACGAGGCCCCGGGCCTGGTGGAGGGCGTCGACCCGTCGCTGCACGGCCGCACGGCGCAGGTGGCCGTCGCCCGGGCGCGCTACGACCTGTATGCCGAGTCGTACCTCGGGGTCATCGCGACCGATCGGGAGTTCGGCGACGGCTACAGCCGGGTGGGAGGGGTGGACGGCCGGTTCCGGCTGGGGCGCACGTCCTCGGTGAGCTTCCAGGCGGCAGCGGCGCAGCACCGCAACCTGGAGGACGGCGACAACTCGGGACCGATATTCCATCTCGCCTACGACCGGACCGGGCGCAATCTCAGCTACTCGGCCGCCGTCGACAGCGTCCATCCCGACTTCCGCACCGACACCGGCTTCGTGCTGCGTACCGACACCCGCGTGGCGCAGGCCAACGTCTCGTACCGCTGGTGGCCGGAGAACCTGCTGGTGAACTGGGGGCCGCTGGCCAGCTACAGCCGCAACTACGACTTCGAGGGCATCCTGCAGGACGAGCAGGCCCAGGTCGGGGTGCGGGGGGTGATGACGAACAGCATGATCTGGGTCGCCATGGCCAACCGCGACATGGAGCGCTACGGGGGGATTGAGTTCTTCAAGACGAACGCCTTCCTGGGGGGCGGCTTCGCGGCCAGCCGCCGCCTGTCGGCCGGCGGCTTCTTCAACTGGGGCGACCAGATCCGCTACGGCGACGACCCGTTCCTGGGACGCGGCGCCACGGCCACGCTGTTCGCCTCGGTGCGGCCGATGTCGCGGCTCAACGCCGACCTGAACTTCATCACCAGCCGGCTGCACGATCCGCTGGCGGACGAACAGGTCTTCGACGTCAGGATCTACCGCGCCCTGACCACCTGGCAGTTCACGAACCGCCTGTTGCTCCGCAACATCCTGGAGTACAACGCGTTCAGCGGCACGGTGGCCGCCAACCTGCTCGTCACCTACCGGGTGAACGCGGGCACGGTGTTCTTCGTCGGCTACGACGATCACTACCAGCAGGGCGACCTGATCGACAGCACCATCTTTCCGACGACGCGCTTCGAGCAGACGAACCGCGCGATCTTCACGAAGCTGTCGTACCTGTTCCGGTTCTGATGGAGGGTGCCGTGACCGCGCTGTCCGTCAACGTCAACAAGATCGCCTGGCTGCGCAACTCGCGCGAGGGAGCCCGGCCGAGCGTCCTGGAGGCCGCCCGGACCGCCGTCGCCGCCGGCGCGCGCGGCATCACCGTCCACCCGCGGCCCGACCAGCGCCACATCCGCCCCGCCGACGTCGAGGCGCTGGCCGCGCTGCTGGCCGCCGAGGCGCCGCACGTCGAGTTCAACATCGAGGGGAACCCGGCCGCCGGCCCGCGCGACAACGGGTATCCGGGGTTCCACCATCTCGTCGAGACGGCGCGCCCGGACCAGGCGACGCTGGTTCCTGACGCCGACGCGCAGCTCACGTCCGATCACGGCTGGGACCTCTCGGACCCGGCCGCGGCACGGTTCGTGCGGGAGGTCGCCGCCCGCTACCGGCGGTGGGGCGTCCGGGTCAGCCTGTTCATGGACCCGGTGGCCGAGCAGATCGCGCGCGCGCAGGACTGCGGCGCCGACCGGGTCGAGCTGTACACCGGTCCCTACGCCGACCTCGTCGAGCAGCACGGGCTGGAGCATGCGGAGACCCGGGCCAGCCGGGAGACCTACGCCGGCGCGGCCCGGCATGCGGCCGAGCTCGGCCTCGGGGTCAACGCCGGCCACGACCTGAACCTCGACAACCTGGCGGCGTTCATCGCCATCGGCGGCATCGCGGAAGTCTCCATCGGTCACGCGCTGATCGCCGACGCGCTGGAGATGGGCCTGTCGACGGCGGTGCGCCGGTACCTCGACGCCATCGCGGCCGGCGCCGCTCGCACCTGATCCATGCGACAAGCACGGAATGGGCGACTCGCCGAGCCCTGTTGACGCGTCTTCCAGGTCCGGGAAGACGCCTTTGCGCCCGGCCGATGGCCATTCGATCCGTGCTATGTTCGGTTCGGGCGCGCTCCTGCTCAAGGACGATCGATGGCCGCGGCCTATCCTCCGATTCCCTACGGTGACGCCGATTTCAAGCGCATCCGCCTGACCGGCTCGCTCTACGTCGACAAGACCCGCTTCCTCCGGCGACTGGAGACGTTGCGTTTCGCGGTGCTGATCCGGCCCCGGCGCTTCGGGAAGTCGTGCTGGATATCGCTGCTGGAGCACTACTACGACCGCAACCGCGCCGACGCCTTCGACACCGTGTTCCGCGGCACGGACATCGGCCGGGAGCCGACCGACGAGCGGCACCGCTACGTCGTGCTGCGCTTCGATTTCTCGGCTTTCGACGACACGCTGGAGACGCTGGAGCGCAACTTCGAGGAATACTGCAGGCTGGAGATCCGGCACGCGCTGGAACGCAATCCCGACCTGTTTCCCGAATCGGCGGCGCGCCGCATTCTCGCGCCGGTTTCCGTTGCCGGCGTGTTGAACGAGTTGTTCGTGTACGCCGGCGACCATGGCATTCCGTCCTACGTGCTGATCGACGAGTACGATCACTTCACCAACACCATCCTCGCCCACCACGGCGAGGCGGCCTACCACGGCATCACCCACGGCGGCGGCTTCTACCGCAACTTCTTCGCGGCGCTGAAGGCCGGCGCGGGGAGAAACGGACTGCAGCGGCTGTTCATCACCGGCGTGTCGCCGATCACGCTCGACGACGTGACCAGCGGCTTCAACATCGGCGACAACATCAGTCTGGAGGCCGAGTTCAACGAGCTGCTCGGCTTCACCGAGCCCGAGGTGCGCGGGCTGCTGGAGACCTACCGGGACCTGGGCGTGTTCGACCAGCACGTGGACGAGGCGCTGGACACCATGCGGGATTGGTACGACGGCTACCGCTTCGCCGCGAACGCCGCACGCAGCGTCTACAACACCGACATGGTACTGTACTACCTGAACAAGTCCGTGCCGAACCGGCCCATGCCGGAGTACCTGATCGATACGAACGTGCGGGTGGACTACGGCAAGCTGCGCCATCTGCTGGTGGCCGGCCGGCAGCTCAACGGCAACTTCGACCTGCTGCGCCGTGTCGCCGGCGAGGAGCGGGCGGCCTGCGACCTCCAGCCGGGTTTCCCCGTCGAACGACTGACCCGACGGGAGAACTTTCTCTCCCTGCTGCATTTCTTCGGCCTGCTGAGCATCCGCGAGGTGGTCGATGGCCGCCCCGTGCTGGCCATTCCCAATCAGACCGTCCGGCGGCTCCTGTACGGCTTCCTGCGCGACGCCTACGACGATGTGGGGACGTTCGCGGTCGATCTGTACGCCTTCGACCGGTTGACGAGCGCGATGGCCAACGCCGGCGCGTGGCAGCCCGTGTTCGAGTTCCTGCGCGACGCCATCGCCGCGCAGACCGGCATCCGCGACTACATCGCCGGCGAGAAGGTGCTCCAGGGTTTCCTGGCCGCCTATCTGAGCGTCAACCCCTACTTCGTGTTCCGTTCCGAGGCCGAGCTCGGCAAGGGCTACGCCGTCATCGCGCTCGAGCCGCTGCTGGCGCGGTACCCGCACCTGCGACGCGGCTACCTGATAGAGCTCAAGTACTTCAAGCGGAGCGAACGGCTCGATCCGGACCGGCGGGATGCGGCGGCGCGGACGGCCGCCGCTCAGCTCCAGCGCTATCTCGCCGACGACCGGCTGGCGCGGCAATACCCCGGCATCCGGTTCATCGGCCTCGTCCTCGTCTTCCACGGCTGGGAGCTGGTGCACAGCGCCGCCGTCGAATCGGCCCCGGTAGCGGGGGCTGAACGCGGCCCGGCAGCGCCGCTCGGCAGGATCCGGGGGTGAGGCCGGCCTGCGTCCCGGGGCATCGGGATCGAGGTTCCGCTTCGCCCAAGCGGAAGACGAGTAGCGGGAGACGCAATCGCCGTCAGTTCGTCGAGGGCAGCGCGAAGGCGACCAGGCGCGGGCCGCCGCCGACGGTCAGCGCGATGTACTGCCGGCCGTCGAGCAGGTAGGTCATCGGGGTGCCGATGCCGCCGCTCGGCAGGTCCACCGAGGCCAGCTCCGTCCCGTCCGTCTTGTCGTAGGCCACCAGCCGCGGGCCGTTGTTCGTCCCGCCCGCGGTGAGGCAGTAGATGAGCAGCGTCTTCGTCAGCAGGGGACCGTTGCTGCCGTTGTCGCCGCCGAGCGGCGGCAGGTTCAGGTGCCGCAGGCGCGGGTGATTGCGGTAGCGGTCGCCGTTGCCGGTCGGCACCCACCAGGCGTGCTCGCCCGTGTTCAGGTCGATGGCCGTCATGCGCGAGTAGGGCGGCTTGAGCAGCGGCAGTCCCTGCGGCATCCGCGGGCTGTCGCGGATGGCGCCGCGCCGGGCCAGCCGCTCGTCCTCCGGGGCGCCGTGGGTGTAGGCGACCGTCGCCCCCAGCGCCGGGTCGGGCTCGTACAGCGGGATTACCGTGGCCTGGTTGCGGGACGGAATGTAGAGCATGCCGGTCTCGGGATCGACCGCCGCCCCGGCCCAGCCGGCCGTGCCGCCGTCGGGCGGGCGCATGAGAGTGCCCCGCGTGACCCCCTCGATCGGCCGGTCCAGCGGCGTGAACAGCGGTCCGAGCCGGAAGCCGTCGACCGCCTCCAGCGCCATCTGCCGGATCTCCGGCGTGAAGTCGACCAGGTCGTCGAGGGTCACGCCCTGGTAGTCGAACGGGGCCGGCCTGGTCGGGAACGGCTGGGTCGGCGACGGCACCTCGCCCGGCATGTTGGTCTCGGTCGGCACCGGGCGCTCCTCGATCGGCCAGATCGGATCGCCGGTGACGCGGTCGAACACGTAGACGAAGCCCTGCTTGCTGACCTGCGCGATCGCCTTGATCGGGCGGCCGTCGACCACCACGTCCACCAGGTTCGGATGCGTGGGGAAGTCGTAGTCCCACAGCCCGTGGTGGACCGCCTGGAAGTGCCATTCGCGCTCGCCCGTCTCGACGTCGACGGCGATCAGCGTTTCGGAGAACAGGTTGTCGCCGAGCCGGTCGGCCCCGTAGTAGTCGTTGGTCGTCGTCCCGGTGGGCAGGTAGACGTGGCCCAGCTCGTTGTCGCCGGCCAGCATCGACCAGACGTTGGCGTTGCCCGAATAGCGCCACGACTGGTTCAGCCAGGTGTCCGCGCCGAACTCGTCGGCGCTGTTGGGCACGGTGTGGAAGTCCCAGGCGTGCTCGCCGGTGCGGACGTCCCACGCCCGCACCCAGCCCGGGATGGCCTCCTTGGTGATGCGCCGGTCGGCGACGTGCGAGCCGTGGATCACCTTGTCGCGGACCACGATCGGCGGCGAGTGGATGCCGTAGAGCAGCGCGTTCAGGTAGTCGCGCTCGCCGCGGGTAGCGCGCGGCAGGCCGGCCATCGCGTCGACCATGCCGCTGCCGTCGGGGCCGAAGTCGGCGCAGGGCTGCCCGGTCTTCGCCTGCACGCAGACGACGTATCCGTTGCCCGTGCCCCAGAAGATGCGCTCGTCCCCTTCGCCGTCGGTCCAGTAGGCGACGCCCCGCTGGCGCCACGTCCCGGTCATCGTCGTCGTCCCCTCTTCGTAGCTCTTGGGGTTGAAGACCCACAGCGTCTCGCCGGTCTTCGCGTCGACGGCGACGCCCTGCGACAGCGGCGTGTTGAAGTAGAGGACCCCGCCGACCATCAGCGGCGTGGCCTGGAACCCGGTCGGGTTCGGCAGGTGGCCGGTCCGGTAGAGGTTCGGGGTCTCCTCGACGAGCGCCTCGACGACGGCGTCGAGCGGCGCCCACCACTCGCCGCCGCCCGGGGTGGTCTTGCTGACCCGGTTGTCGACGGATGTCCACTCCCAGGCCAGCTCCAGGTCGGCGAAGTTGCCGGCGTCGATCTGGTCGAGCGGCGAGTACTTCCTGCCGCCGATGTCGCCGGCGTAGCTGCGCCACTCGCCGTTGGAGGTGTCGTAGGTCTGCCACGGCCCGGCGGTCGTCTCCTGCTGCGCATGGGCGGGCAGTGGCGGCCAGGCCAGGGTGGCGAACAGAAGCGTGACCATCAAAAGAAGGGGCTGGCGCATGGTGAACCTCGATGCGGGCCGCGGCGGCGGCGTCACGGTGAACAGGGTCTTGCCTTCCAGAGTGCCGGCAATCGTACATCGGTTTCGGGAGCTGTCCGGCAGGTTTGGCCGCGGATTCGTCCGTTGGAGCGCGCAACGGACCCGCTCCGCTATCCGGCTTTGCGGCGACTCGTCCATGTGAGTCATAATGAACCGGGACGTGAGTCATTACGGAGCGAGACGCCATGCGCCAATTGACGATCAGGGGGTTCGACGGCGAGTTGTCGCGCTGCATCCGGGGCCTGGCGGCTCGGGAAGGCATCTCGTTGAACCAGGCGGTGTTGAGGCTGCTGCGTCGGGGCGCAGGTCTGGGGAGAGAGTCCGCCGGCGCGCACGTCGTGGGTGCATCGCTCGATCACCTGATAGGGACCTGGACTCCGGAGGAAGCGGACGAGATGGAACGCGCTCTCGAGGATCTCGCCCGGATCGACGAGGCCATGTGGCGGTGAAGATCCTGCTGGACTCCAGCGCCTACTCGCATCTGAAGCGGGGCGACCGGCGAATCGCGGCGATCGTGCGCGGTTCGGAGGAGATTCTCCTTTCGACCATCGTCATCGGCGAGTTGCTGTACGGCTTCCGGCAGGGCTCCCGCCTGGAGCGGAACCTGCAGGAGCTGCATGGTTTTCTGTCCAGCCCCTACGTAACGGTCATGACGGTCAGCTTCACCACCGCGGACAGGTATGCGCGGATTGCGGCCTCGCTGCGAGCGAAGGGGCGCCCGATTCCGGCGAACGACATCTGGATCGCGGCGCATGCCCTGGAGGCAGGCGCCGAGCTCGTGTCCTGTGACCGGCACTTCGATCAGATCGACGGGCTTGCCCTGGTCCACCTGCAATCCGAGTAGACGCGAGCTGCTCCGCCTGCCCGCCGGACCGTGCTACCCGCCCTCCGGCAGCGCGAAGGCGATGAGCCGCGGCCCGCCGCCGACGGTCAGCGCGATGTACTGCCGGCCGTCGAGCACGTAGGTCATCGGCGTGCCGATGGCCCCCGACGGCAGATCCACCGAGGCCAGCTCCGCGCCGTTCGCCTTGTCGTAGGCGACGATCCGCGGCCCGCCGTCCGAGCCGCCGGCGGTGAGGCAGTAGATCAGCAATGTCTTCGTCAGCAGCGGGCCGTTGATGGCGTTGTCCCCGCCGAGCGGCGGCAGGTTCAGGTCGCGCAGCAGCGGGTGGTTGCGGTAGCGGTCGCCGTTGCCGGTGGGCACCCACCAGGCGTGCTCGCCGGTGTTCAGGTCGATGGCGGTCATGCGCGAGTAGGGCGGCTTGACCAGCGGCAGCCCCTGCGGCATCTGCGGCTCGCGGCGGATGTTGCCGCCCCGGGCGAGGCGTTCCGCCTCCGGCGCGCCGTGGGTGTAGGCGACCGTGGCGCCCAGCGCCGGATCCGGCTGATACAGCGAGACCACCGCCGTCCGGTTGCGCGACGGGACGTAGAGCATGCCGGTCTCGGGATCGACGGCGCCTCCGGACCAGCCCGCGGTGCCGCCCGGGGGCGGGCGCATGATGGTGCCGTACGTGACCCCTTCGATCGGCCGGTCCAGCGGCGTGAACAGCGGTCCGAGCCGGAAGCCCTCGACCGCCTCGATGGCCATCTGCCGGATCTCCGGCGTGAAGTCGACCAGATCGTCGATGGTGACCCCCTGGTAGTCGAACGGGGCCGGCTTCGTCGGGAACGGCTGCGTCGGCGACGGCACCTCGCCCGGCATGTTCGTCTCCTGCGGCACCGGGCGCTCCTCGATCGGCCAGATCGGGTCGCCGGTCACGCGGTCGAACACGTAGACGAAGCCCTGCTTGCTCACCTGCGCGATCGCCTTGATCGGCCGGCCGTCGACCGTCACGTCCACCAGGTTCGGGTGGGTCGCGAAGTCGTAGTCCCACAGCCCGTGGTGGACCGCCTGGAAGTGCCACTCGCGCTGCCCGGTCTCCACGTCGACGGCGATCAGCGTCTCCGAGAACAGGTTGTCCCCGAGCCGGTCGACGCCGTAGTAGTCGTTGGTGGCGGTCCCGGTCGGGAGATACACGTGGCCCAGCTCGTTGTCGCCGGCCAGCATCGACCAGACGTTGGCGTTGCCCGAGTAGCGCCACGACTCGTTCAGCCAGGTGTCGACGCCGAACTCGTCCGCGCCGTTGGGAACGGTGTGGAAGTCCCAGGCGTGCTCGCCGGTGCGGACGTCCCAGGCCCGCACCCAGCCCGGCACCGCCTCCTTGGTGATGCGGCGGTCGGCGACGTGCGAGCCGTGGATCACCTTGTCGCGGACGACGATCGGCGGCGAGTGGATGCCGAACAGCAGCGCGTTCAGGTAGTCGCGCTCCTCCCGGCTAGCCCGCGGCAGCCCGGCCATCGCGTCGACCCGCCCGCCGCCGGCAGGGCCGAAGTCGGGGCACGGCTGGCCGGTCTTCGCGTCGACGCAGATCAGGTAGCCGTTGCCGGTGCCCCAGAAGATGCGCTCGTCCCCTTCGCCGTCGGTCCAGTAGGCGACGCCGCGCTGCGACCAGGGGTTGCTCATCGTCGGCGTCCCCTCCTCGTAGCCCTTCGGGTTGTAAACCCACAGCGTCTCGCCGGTCGCCGCGTCGACCGCCACGCCCTGCGACAGCGGCGTGTTGAAGTAGAGGACTCCGCCCACCATCAGCGGCGTGGCCTGCAGGCGCGACAGGATCGGGCGGTGTCCGGGGCGGTAGAGGTCGGGCGTGTCCTCGACCAGCGAATCGATCACGGTGTCGAGCGGCGCCAGCCACTCGCCGCCGCCCGGCGTGCTCCGGCTGATGAAGTGGTCCACGGTGTTCCACTCCCAGGCGATCTCCAGGTCGGCGAAGTTGCCCGCGTCGATCTGGTCGAGCGGCGAGTACTTCGTGCCGCGGACGTCGCCCGCGTAGCTCATCCATTCGCCGTTGGCGGTGTCGTAGGCCTGCCACGGCCCGCCGTCGTCCTGCTGGGCGTTGATCGCGGACGACCCGCAGAAGAGC
This sequence comes from Vicinamibacterales bacterium, assembly GCA_965204175.1. GTDB lineage: Bacteria > Acidobacteriota > Vicinamibacteria > Vicinamibacterales > UBA8438 > WTFV01. The sequence continues at coordinate 4,425,891 of OZ241978.1, read as the reverse complement.
AGTGCAAGCATCAGGGCGAGGGACGGCGACTGGCGCATGGCGTGACCTCCGTTCGTAGCGCAGGGCCGGGCTGACGCACCCGGGATTCGAATCGCGTCGGTGCCGGCGATCCTACACCCGTTGCCTGGGCCGATGCGACGACCTGACGCGACCGCCCGCAACGCTTCGGAACAGGGAAGCGTCCGCGACCTGGTATTGCCCGGACCCTTGTCGCGGGGTACGATGCAACTTCGGGCGTGCGCCGCTGCCGGAACGCCCGTGAACCGAAGGAGCATCCATGGTACGGCAGAGCGGCAGTCGGCGCCGGGCGGCCGGATTGGCGAGAGCGCTCGGGTTCGTATCCGCGGCTGGCGCAGTCCTTCTGGCCGGCGCAACAGTGGAGACCTCTTCCAGCCGGCCGGGATTCGCGGCAGCGGCGACGTCCCCGGCTGTCGGGTACGCGCTTGCCCCGATCAAGACGTCCTCTGCGCGGCTCGAAGCCGATCCCTACCTGCCGCGCCCCGCTGCCGCCCAGGCGCCATCCCCGGCCACGGAGACCGCTTCGCCCCGCGCGGTCCTGGACCGCTACTGCGTCACCTGCCACAACGACCGCCTGCGGACCGGGGGGCTCACCCTGGACGCGGCCAGCGTCGACGCCGCGGACCCGAGCCGCCACGCGGACGTGTGGGAGAAGGTGATCGCGAAGCTGCGGACCGGCGCCATGCCGCCGCCGGGACGCCCGCGTCCGGACGCGGCGACCTACGACGCGGTGGCCGGCCGGCTGGAATCGGACATCGACCGCGCGGCCGCGGCGAACCCGGATCCGGGCCGGACCAGCACCGTTCATCGGCTGAACCGGACCGAGTACCGCAACGCCATTCGCGACCTCCTGGCCCTCGACCTCGACGTCACGCCGCTGCTGCCGGGCGACGAGACGTCGGACACCGGCTTCGACAACAACGCCGACGTGCTCTCCATCTCCACCGCGCAGCTCGAGCGCTACCTCTCGGCCGCGCGCACCATCACGCGGCTGGCCACCGGGCTGCCGCCGACCGGCCCGGGCTTCGAGACCTTCGACGTGCCGCTGCTCCTGCTGCAGGACGACCGCCAGAGCGAGCAGATGCCGCTCGGCTCGCGCGGCGGCGTGGCCGTTCCGTATCACTTCCCGGTCGACGGCGACTACCTGATCAAGATCGAGCTGCGGTCGAACTGGCAGGACTACATCCTCGGCATGGGCAGCGCGCACCTGCTCGACGTGCGGATTGACGGCGAGCTGGTCGAGCGGCTGACGGTCGGCGGCGAGGCCCCCGGCCGGCCCGCCCCGGTGACGTTCACCATCGCCGAGCGCGGCGACCCCGAGTGGGAGGCGTACCTGCAGACGGCCGACGAGCGGCTCGAGGTGCGCGTGCCGGTGGAGGCCGGTCCGCGCACGGTGAGCGTGTCGTTCGTGCGCAACGTGTGGGAGCCGGAGGGCATCCTGAAGCCGCGGCAGGCGGGCGAGGTGCTGTCGAACGACGAGGCGTACAACGGCTACGCCGCGGTCAGCGCGGTAGCCATCGGCGGGCCGTACGCGGTGACCGGGACCGGGGACACGCCGAGCCGGCGGCTCATCTTCTCGTGCCGGCCCGAGACCGCGGCGCCCGCGGACGAGCGAGCCTGCGCCACCGACATCGTCTCGCGGCTGGCGCGGCGCGCCTACCGCCGTCCGGTGACGCCGGAGGACCTGGATACGCTGCTCGGCTTCTTCGACCGTGGCCGGGAGGACGGCGGCAGCTTCGACGCCGGCGTCCAGCTCGCGCTGGAGCGGATGCTCGTCGATCCCGATTTCCTCCTGCGCATGGAACGCGATCCCGCTGGTGCCGCCCCCGGAGAGCGGTACCGCCTCAGCGACGTGGAGGTCGCCTCGCGCCTGTCGTTCTTCCTCTGGGGCAGCATCCCGGACGACCCGCTGCTCGACGCGGCCGAGCGGGGCACGCTGACCGACCCGGCGGTGTTGGACGCGCAGGTTCGGCGCATGCTGGCCGACCCCCGCGCCCGGTCGCTGGTCGACGACTTCGCCGTCCAGTGGCTGCACCTGCGGAACCTGGAGGACGTGACCGGCGATCCGGTACCGTTCCCCGACTTCGACGACAACCTGGTCGAGGCGTTCCGGCAGGAGACCACGCTGTTTCTCGCCAGCACCGTACGCGAGGATCGGAGCGTGCTCGATCTGCTCGCCGCCGACTACACGTTCGTCAACGAGCGGCTCGCCCGCCACTACGGCATCCCCGGCATCTACGGGTCGCGCTTCCGCCGCGTCGCGCTGCCGGACCGCGAGCAGCGCGGCGGCCTGCTCGGCCACGGCGGCCTGCTCGCGCTTACCTCCTACCCGACCCGCACGTCGCCGGTGCTGCGCGGCAAGTGGCTGCTCGACACCATTCTCGGCGCGCCGCCCCCGTCGCCGCCGGCCGACGTACCGGCGCTGCCGGAGCGGGGCGAGGGCGGCCGCACGACCTCGGTGCGCGAGCGGCTTGAGCGCCACCGGCAGGCCCCGGCCTGCGCCACCTGCCACGCGTCCATCGACCCGCCCGGCTTCGCGCTGGAACAGTTCGACGGCCTCGGAGCATGGCGGACGACGGACGAGTTCGGGAACGCCATCGACGCGACGGCGACCATGCCGGACGGCCGAACGGTGGCGGGGATGGCGGGACTGCGCGCGCTGCTGCTGGAGCGGCCCGAGCAGTTCGCCGGCACCGTGACCGAGAAGCTGCTCTCCTACGCCCTCGGGCGCGGCCTCGAGCACGTGGACAAGCCGACGGTGCGCGCCGTCGTGCGCGACGCGGCCGCCGACGACTACCGCTGGTCGGCGCTCCTCGCCGGCATCGTCAAGAGCCCGGCGTTTCTGATGCGCAACGCGGCGCCTGCGGACTGATACAGTGGAGCCGGCGTCGGTGTACAGGAGGACACGTCCGTGAAGCGAGGTCTTCAGTTTCAGTCGATGGGTAACGGTAAGGATCTGTGGAAGAAAAAGTTTCGGGGGGGCGATCGCCAACCGCCGGAGGTCGAAGTCGAGGATTGGCCGTCTGACGAGCGGCAACTCGCCACGATGGTAACGGCGGCTTCGCAACCGGTGCTGAAGCGGATCTGGGACAACACGGACGATGCCGCTTACGACGACGCCTCTTGACTGGCAGGGCGCAGGGCTGCGCTACCCTTCGCTCATCAAGGCTGTGGTGTCACGCTTGACCAATGCTATTTGTCTCGGCGGCTGGGTAAGCTGACAGGGGAAGATCAGGAAAGACTCGAGCGCAACCTGCGCAATCTGATACGGAGAACGACATCATGACCATCAGCAGGAAATCGCTGCCGCGCCGGACCGTGCTGCGGGGCCTCGGCGTGACGCTGGGCCTTCCGTTCCTCGATGCGATGTCTCCCGCGCTGACCGCGCTGGCGAAGACCGCGGCGAAGCCGATCCACCGCTTCCAGGCCATCTACGTGCCCAACGGCATGGCGATGCAGTACTGGACGCCGGAGAAGGAGGGGCGCCACTTCGAGCTGACGCCCATCCTGGCCCCGTTCGAGCCGTTCCGCGACCAGTTGCTCGTCATCTCGGGGCTGCGCGCGTCGTGGGCCTACGTGCACGCGGGCGCCTCGGCGTCGTTCCTCACCGGAACGCCGCGCGGCGGGGTGAACGAGACCGACGTGCTGGCCAGCACCTCGATGGACCAGATCCTCGCGCGCGAGCTGGGCAAGACCACCCAGCTCGGCTCGCTCGAGGTGTCGATGGACAAGTTCGCCAACGCCGGCCAGTGCACCGCCGGCCTGAGCTGCGCCTACACGCAGACCATCTCGTGGCGCACGCCGACGCAGCCGCTGCCGATGGAGAACAACCCGCGCGCGGTGTTCGAGCGGCTGTTCGGCGACAGCGGCTCGGCGGATCCCGACGTCCGGCGGGCGCGCCGGCAGCAGAAGCAGAGCATTCTGGATTCGGTGACCGACAAGCTGAGCGACCTGAAGGTGGCGGTCGGGCCCCGCGACCGGGTGAAGCTCGACGAGTACACCGAGGCGGTCCGCGACGTCGAGCGGCGCATCCGGCTCGCCGAGCAGCAGCGCGACGTCGAGCCGTCGTTCACCGAGCAGCCGTCGGCGCCGCCGCGCGTCTTCGAGGAGCACCTGGGGCTGATGTTCGACCTGCAGTTCCTCGCGCTGCAGGCCGACCTGACGCGCGTCGTCACCTTCATGATGGGGCGCGAGCAGAGCACCCGCTCCTATCCCCAGATCGGGGTGCCCGACGCGCACCATCCGCTCTCGCACCACGAGGACGATCCGGAGCGGATCGCCGTCATGTCGAAGATCAACGCGTACCACGCCAAGCTGACCTCGGACTACCTGGCGCGGCTGCGCGCGGCGGAGGACGCCGACGGGTCGTTGCTCGACAACATGACCATCCTGTACGGCGCCGGCATCTCCAACAGCACGCGGCACCTGGGCGTCAACCTGCCGCTGGTCCTCCTCGGCGGCGGCGCCGGCAAGCTCAAGGGCGGCCGGCACCTGCGGTATCCGGGCGACACGTCGAACGCCGATCTGCTGATGACGCTGATGGACAAGCTCGACATGCCGCTCGACCGGCTGGGCGACAGCACGACGAGGCTGCCGATCGACACGCTGTCGGAGGTGTGAAGTTCAGTGAACGACGAGCTGGCCTTCCGTTTCTTTCGGGAGTTCTCCCTTCTGGAGTACGCCCTGAAGAGGGCAGGATTCGTTCGGGCTGATGAAGGAAGGCGAGCGTTTGCCAAGACGGGTTGGCAGAAGTTCAAAAAGGACCTTGCTGAGAGTTTTACCAAACGAAGCACCGAACACACGGATCTGAACAAGGCGATCGATTACCTGCAAGAAGCCCCGCCAAAGTACTTGAAGTACTCGGAGGGGCAACTGGAATGGACCGATACTGAAGTCCAGGATAAATCCCTGGACCAGATACTCCGTGCTGTACAGACGGTCCGGAACAACCTCTTTCACGGAGACAAGGCAACATCGATGGGGGAGACGGCAGCGGGTCGAGATGAGCGTCTTGTTCGTTGTTCTCTTACCGTACTGGAGCATTGTATCGAGCTGGACGAAGCCGTAAAAGAATACTGCGAGGAAGCAAGGCAGTAGCCCACTGAGGCAAAGAGCGGTCCTGTCGGGTCTCGACGGGTCTGTGATGAGACGTCCTGTACAGCGACCAGCCCGCGCGCCCTTGACGCTTGCCGAGCGACGGACGCTGGCGGCGCGTGCACAGTACGTGGGGAGTTCTGAACACAAGGTCCACCGGTGGTGGGGTGGGTTGCCCATGGCGCGACAGCTTCCAGGCGGACAAATCGGCCGTCGCGGCCAGCAGACAACGACGGTCTGCCCGATGACCGGGGAAGAGGATCGCACGCTGGCGACGGATTGGCTCCGGAGGGCGATTGTGGCCGGACAATACCGGTTCGTGGAGGCCGATCAGGATTTCCCCAAGAAGGTGTGGTTTGAGGCTCAAGGCCGGATCTGGTGCGGATATTGCGTCAATCCGTCCGCCGGAGACTACAAGGGCTGGCCGACCGACGAGGACGAGCGTCGTGCGATTTTCGACTGAGTGGCTTGATCACGGGCCGAACGTATCGGCGGAGGAACGAGCGACGCTCTGTCGTTTTCGTCTGTACGTGTCGAAAGAGAACGCCTGCAGGTTCTACGATCCGACGTCCAACAGCGCATGCGACCACGTGACGGTGCCGGCGGTTCATCTCGCCGAAGGACTCGCGACCGATTGGTGGTCGATTTTCGGCGGTCGTGATCGAGAGCATCCGATCCGCAAATATCGGACAGGGTTCGCCCTTCCCGACGTGACCTTGGGTTTCGACGGCTCGACGTTTGAAGTGCGCGGTGAGCAGTTTACCTCCGTGAACCCCGATGTGCGTTTCTGGCAGGTCGGCGCCGAGGGTTTGCCTCGCGCTGTAGCGGAGTCGACACTGGCGGAGTTCATCGAAGAGGTCGCGGGAAGGCTGGCGACCGCCGGCGTGTCGAGCAGCGAGGTGGCTCTGCGCTGGTCGCGTGTGTCGCGATCGCTTGGCAACTCGGACGAGCGCGCGTTCTGCGAGGCAGCAGGGGCGCTGGGAATCGATCCGTACGGCGTGTCGGAGACAGATGCACTGTTCATTGAGCAGGCGGCCGATCTTTTTGCGGGAGAACCGTTGCTCGAGTTTCTGGCCGGTGTCGGCAACGCTCCGCGGGGGGAACTCCTGAATTGGGTGCGAGCCGCCGAGACCAGGCCACGAGAGCAGGCGTGCCTGCCGGAACTCAACAACATCGTAGCGCACATTTCTGAAGTTACCTCTCACAGGCCAACGGAGCGTGGCTGGGAAACCGGCTACCGGGCGGCGCACGTGTTCCGGGATGCCATGCGAGTCGCGCAGGCCGCGAGGTTCGACTCGCTGTCGGACGTTACCGGAAGGTTGGGGGCTGGGAGTTTTGCCTGTGCTCCGGGAGTTCCCGGTATTCTGGCGTTGGTCTGTCGAGGGGACGACATTCGGATTCACGTTCGGCAACGGGGGCCCTGGGAATGGGCTCGGCATGCTGAGAGCTTTGCGTTCGCGCGGGCGGTCGGGGATGTCGTCTGTTTCGGGGATGCGCCGCGCTCGGTCGTGAACAGCCTGCATCAGGCGGAACGGCAAGCGGCAGGCAGGGCGTTTGCGGCGGAATTCCTGGCGCCGGTCGAGAGCGTGCTGGAGATGGTCGAAGGCGGCCTTGACGATGACGAGATTGCCGGCTCGTTCAACGTTTCGCCGCAAGTGATCGCTTGGCAGATCGAGAACCGGGAGCGGATTCGCGAGGCCTGCTCCGAACGCAGATCGGCGGGCATCGACCTGACCTCGGAGTCTGTCGAGGAAGTATAGCCTCGAGGTCCGATATCCGGAAGTGTCCGAGGAAATCCTGGAAGAGGAGATTCTGGAAGAGGAGTGACGATGGCGACCCTGGCGCGCCTGACAGCGAATCGGCTGGCGACAGAACGGCAGCGCGCGCTCCGTAGCGCAATTCTCCCGTCACCTTCATGATGGGCAGCGAGCAGAGCACGCGCTCGTAACCGCAATCGGGGTGCCGAACGCGCACCATCCGCTCTCGCACCACGAGGACGATCTGAAGCGGTTCGCCGTAACTTCTCCTCACAATCGCCCCGGGCGTGACGACCTCGATGCCCAACCTCGCGGACGTGTGGGACGCCATTCGGGAGCATGTAGCCGAGTAGGTCGATCTCACGCCGCGTCGAACACGTCCGCCACGGTCACGGCGAAGCCGTCGAGGCACGCCGAATCGGCTTGCCGGCCCCTGCCGAACACCCCGTGTTCGGCGTACGCATCCCCGGCCAGGGTCAGCACGGTAATCGTCTCGTCCAGGGGATTGACGATCCAGTATTCGGGAATGCGGGCCTCCGCGTAGTCGCGGCGCTTCAAGTGCGTGTCGCGCTCGGGATCGTCGGGGCTGACGATCTCCATGACCAGGTCGGCGCCGCGCCAGTAGTCGTTCCGACGCCGCGGGTCGTTCGCGTCACGCACGAGCAGCAGGTCGGGCTCGCGGAACTTGCCGTCGCGGATGCGCAGGCGCAGGGGAGCGTAGCGCACCATGCCGCCGAGGGCCCGGACGAAGGGCGACAGGGCCAGAAAGAGGAACTGCGAGATGGCCTGGTGGCGGTCCGTGAGCATCGGCGGGACCTCCAGGCGGCCGTCCGTGAACTCGATCAGCAGCCGGGCGTGATCCGTCAACTGGAGGTACTGCGCCTGCGTCCACAGTCCCTGCAGCGGTTCGATGTCGATGTCGGTGTGGTCGTCCGGCGTGACGATCCGCAATCCGAGCCGGGGCGCAGCAACCGTCATGATCGTCCCGTACCAGGATACCCGGATCGCGCCGGCGCGGCGTGCAAGCTGCTCTGGCCGTGCCGCTTGAAGCCGGGTGCAAACCGCCGTGCCCGGGCCGCCGGACTCGCCGGAAAGCGAAGATGCACGTCGGTTCCTGCGGCCGTCGAGCGCTTCCTGGAGTTCTTCGCGGCGCAGGTGGCCAACGCGGAGGCAGTCGCCGCCGGCGTCACATGCCCCAGACGGTGACCGGCGCGCCGCCGGCGCCGCCCGGCGCTTCGCGGCGGAAGATCTTCTCCTCCCACGTCCGGTCCGGTGTGCGGTCGAAGACGATCAGGTGGCCCGACTCGGCGCGGCAACGGTCCAGGTAGCCGCGGGTCTGCGCCAGTCCCTCTTCGATGGTCCGCTCCAGGTCCTTGTGCAGCACCTTGCACTCGATGACGAACCGGCGGGTGCGCCCGCCCTGCGGCCACAGGATCAGCAGGTCCACGCGCCCCCGGCCCAGGGCGTACTCGCGCTCCAGGCGCCCGCCGCCGTTCACGATCCGTTGCAGGTACGCCTGCAGCAGCAACTGCGGGCCCGCCTCGTGATACTTGTCGAAGCGCTGCACCCAGTGCTCGGAATGCTCCCGGAAGAACGTCTGGAACGCTGCGATCAGCCCCGCCACGTCCAGGCCGCCGTCCGCGTCGACGAACCACGCCATCCGCTGCGGCAGCCCCATCTGCACGGCGTGGCTCAGATGCCGCGGCACGACCTCGGCGTAGATCGGGTTGGCGATGCGCGGCGTGCCGTGGGCGTCCAGAGCCACCAGCCCCAGGTCGTGGACGTAGGCCACGTCCTCCGTCGACCAGGCCGACTCGGACGCCCCGGCGAGGATCGGCTCCACCACCCGCCGCACCCGCTCCTCGCGCAGCTTGTTCGCGAGGTCGTCGATGTGGGTGTCGCGGCGCAGTATCAGCCGCTCCTGCGCGTCCACGATGTCGCCGGCGGTAATCGTGCGGGTGCGGTCGCGTCCCGTCTCGCTCTTGAAGCAGGCCTCCCGGCACAGCGCGTTGACCAGCCACGGCTGGCCCGCCGAGCGGCTCCGGACGGCCTGCAGCGCCTCCTCGGCGAACGCCTGTCCGGTCTCGTCGGTGTGCTGGGCGAGCAGGGTCCGCATCTCCTCCGGCGTGAAGTCGCCGAGGCGCAGCGACTCGGACTTGATGTTGAACGCGCTGCCGCCGAGGACCAGGGCGTCCTGCGCGGTGGAATAGATGCGGTAGTCGCGCACGTCCCGCACGCCGCACAGGACGATGCTGTGCGGGAAGCGTCGGGGGCGGTGCGGGTAGCCGGCGCGCAACTGGCGGAGCACCGCCAGCAGGGTGTCGCCGACCAGCGTGTCGATCTCGTCGATCAGCAGCACCAGCGGCCGCGGATCGGCCATGCACCAGCGGGACAGGGCCTGCCGCAGCGCCTGGCCCGGCCCCGCCCGTTCCAGCACGCCGGGCCAGATGTCCTCCAGCATGTCGTCGCCCGTCAGGCTCGCCTCGAACGCCAGCTCGGACAGGACGGCGCGCAGGCCCTCCGCCACGTTCTCCCGCAGCGCCTGGGCGGCCTCCACGTCGGCGTACACGCAACGGTAGTCGCCGGCGGCGCCGCTGTTCAGCAGGTCGCGCAGCGCCAGCAGCGCCGACGTCTTGCCCGTCTGCCGCGGGGCGTGGAGCACGAAGTAGCGCTTGTCGCGGACGAGATCGAGCAGTTCGTCGAGATGCACCCGGTCGAGCGGCGGGATGCAGTAGTGGTCGTCGGGACGGACGGGGCCCTCGGTGTTGAAGAAGCGCATGATCGGATAGTCGCGCCGGCCCGCGCCGCCCGCGGCCGGCGAAACGGCATTATCGCTCATGGGCCGCGGACCGAGGTCGTCCAGGGCGTCCGGCAGCCGTCCGGGGCGACGCCGATGCCGGTTCCTCGACCCGTTGCGTTCCGGGCGGCGCGCGGCGCGCAAGTGTTCTACACTGACCTGCATGACCATGGAGATGATGGGGGGCCGGATGATGGTTCGACGGTGTGCGATCGTGTCAGGGCTGGTCGCGGCGAGTCTGACGGGCGCATCCGCGGCGGACCGGCCGCTCGCCGACGCGGCCCGCGGCGCCGAGTGGAGCGTGGTGCGCGCACTTGTCGAACAGGGTGCCGACGTCACCGCGCGCCAGGGAGACGGCGCGACGGCGCTGCACTGGGCCGCCTATTGGAACGACACGGACATCGCCGGTCTGCTCATCGACGCCGGGGCCGATGTGGACGCCGCCAACGATCTCGGCGTGACCCCGCTGTGGGCCGCGGCCGAGAACCGCAGCGCCGCGATGGTTCGGCGCCTGCTGGACGCGGGCGCGAATCCGGACGCGCCGCTCCTCTCCGGCGAGACGCCGCTGATGACGGCGGCCCGGGTCGGCGCCGCGGAAGTCGCGCGGCAGCTCCTGGAAGCCGGCGCGAATTCGGCGGCGGCCGCGGGCCGCAACCAGACCGCGCTCATGTGGGCGGTCGCGCAACGGCATCCCGCGGTGGTCGAGGTGCTGCTCGAGCACGGCGCGGCGGTCGACGCCCGCTCGGACGTCTGGACCGAGGTCGTCAAGACGACGCCCGAGCCGTGGAATCCGGAGTACGTAACGGAGATTCCCCAGGGCGGCTATACGCCGCTGCTGTTCGCGGCGCGGGTGGGCGATCTCGCCTCGGCGAAGCTGCTCGTGGCGGCCGGCGCCGACGTGAACGACCAGCCGCCGTACGGCACCAGCGCGACGGTAGTTGCAGCGCACAGCGGACATGCCGACGTGGCGGCGTTTCTGCTGGAAGAGGGCGCCGATCCGAACGCGGCCGACGCGGGCTACACGGCGCTCCACGCGGCGATCCTGCACAAGGACGCGGCGCTCGCGCGCGCGCTCCTCGACCACGGCGCCGATCCCGACGCGCCGATCGAGCGCTCCACCCCGATCCGGCGCGACGCGGTCGACTTCTACCTGCACCCGTCCTACGTCGGCGCCACGCCGTTCTGGCTCGCGGCGCGCTTCAACGTTCCGGACGTCATGCGCCTGCTCCTCGAGCGCGGCGCCGACCCGCTGGCCGTGCACTATCCGAAGTACTGGCCCGGCTCGCTGTCGATCCGCGACGAGCGCGTGCAGGTGGAAGAAGGCGCCACGACGGCCCTGATGGCGGCGGCCGGCCTCGGCGGGCGCGATCCGCTGTTCTCGGTGGATCGGCTCTCCCGCATCGCCGAGAGCGCGCCGGTCCGGAGCACGCGGCGCGAGCCGGATCCGGCGCTGCGCGAGCGGCTGATGCTCGACGCGGTCACGCTCACCGCCGAGCAGGGCATCGACGTCAACGTCGCCAACGCCGCGGGCAACACGGCGCTGCACGCCGCCGCCGGCAGCGGATACGACAGCGTCGTCGAGTACCTCGTCGCCCGGGGTGCGCGCCTCGACGTCAGGAACGCGGACGGCCGGACGCCGCTGGCGTTCGCGCAGCGTGGCCGGGTCCGCGGCCGCAACGCGACGCCGCACCGGAGCACCGTCGAGCTGCTCCGCCGCCTGGGCGCCGGCGAGTAGCTTCCCCGACCCGGACGGCATCCCCGTGCAGATCCAGGACGTGAGCTACTGTGGGGGCTCCGGGAAGCTGGGCGACCTGTGCGACCCGGACGACCGCCCGCGCGTGCGCTGAGGTGACGATGGCCGAACGATTGACGAAGGATTCGAAGGAGTTGAAGCCGGACTTGAAGGAGTTGCTGCTCGCGGACTGTGCCCGGACCGATGCACTGACGCCGCCCCGGACGAGTCATGGCCATCGGGCGGCATTGGATTTCGAGTAGCGCCGGCCAGCGGTTGGGGAGATCCCATGGGTGCCATGGATGACGCCGTAAAACGCACGCTGATCGCCGGATGTCTTGTACTGGTGCTGACCGTTCCCGTGGCCGCCCAGCCGGCCGCGCAGGACGCGCATCCGGACATCCAGTTGTTCCTGGACGCGGGGGTGCCGGGCGGACCCCGCTCCAGAGACGCGTTCGAGCAGCTCGGCGCGCAGTGGCGCGACGCCTACGCCGGCATCGTCTGGGACTTGGCGTGGCTGCTGCGCCCGCCGGGTCAGGGCTTCGTCCACTTCTTCACGCTCATCGGCTTCCTGCAGGAGCAGACCGGGGAGCGGTTCGGCGGCGACCTGGCGCGCTGGCAGCAATGGATCTGGTCGCAGCCCTACGACCCGCATCCCGATCACGGGTTCTTCAAGGGACAGTGGTACAGCCGGATCGACCCGCGCTTCGCCGACTTCTTTCCGCGGGGAGCGACGTCGCTGATTCGGCTCGACGAGATCGAGTGGGGCGGGGTCGCGGTGAACGGCATCCCGCCGCTGGAATATCCGGCGCGCCTCGCCGCGGCCGACGCCGCCTACCTGGCGGACGGCCACATCGTCTTCGGCATCGCGCTCGACGGCGAGGCGCGCGCCTACCCGAAGCGCATCCTCGCCTGGCACGAGATGGCGCTCGACCGGTTGGGCGGGGTCGAGCTGACCATCGTCTACTGCACGCTGTGCGGCACGGTGATCCCGTTCGGCAGCGTGGCGGACGGCCGGCGCCTGACGTTCGGCACCAGTGGGCTGCTCTATCGCTCGAACAAGCTGATGTTCGACCATGAAACGAAGAGCCTCTGGAACACCTTCGAGGGCGTTCCGGTGGTCGGCGAGCTCGCCGGGAGCGGCCTGCGGCTGACCCCGCACGCGGTGGTGACGACCACGTGGGGGGAGTGGCGGCGCCGGCATCCGGAGACCACCGTCCTGTCGCTCGACACCGGTCACCGGCGCAACTACGCGGAGGGCGCCGCCTACCGGACCTACTTCGGCAGCGACGACCTGATGTTCGCCGTCTCGCGCCGCGACCCCCGCCTCCCGAACAAGGAGGAGGTGCTGGTTCTGCGCCTGTCGGACCCGGAAAGCCCCGGCGAGCTGCTTCCGTTGGCGGTCACCGCGCGTTTCCTGTCGCGCAACCGCGTCCACCACCACGGCTTCGCGGGCCGCAACCTCGTGATCGTCACCAGCGGGCAGGGAGCCAACCGGGTGTACGACGCCGGCGACGTCCGCTTCGAGCGGCACGTCGACGGCGAGCGGGTGGCCGACGACGCGGGGCGAGCCTGGCTGGTCACCGAGGACGCGCTCGTCCCGGAGGATGCCGCGGGCGCGCGGCTGGCGCGGGTGCCGGCCCAGCGTGCCTTCTGGTTCGGCTGGTACGCGCAGTTTCCCGATACCGAGCTGATCGACTGAGCCCGCTCAGCCGCCCGACGCCCAGCGATAGTTGATCCGGACGTAGAAGAACGCGCCGTTGGCGCCGAACGGCGTCTGCACGCTGAAGCGGTTGCCCTTGGCGCGGGCGATGGGATTCGGTTCCGGGTCGTTGCCGAACGCGTTCTGCCCGCCGACGGTGAAGGTGGTGGAGTCGCTGACCGGATACGCCGCCTCGAGGTCGATCACCGAGTCGCCGTGGTAGAGGTGGAGATCCCGCGAATCGAACCACTCGCCGTAGTAGCTGAAGCGGCCGAGCAGGCGCCACCGCCCGGCTTCTTGCCGCACCGAGGCGTTCCAGCGCGTGCCCGGAATGGCCTCCTGCAGCTCGCGGACGCGCAGCGCGTCGAGCACCGCCGGATCGAACCGGGTGACCGTGGTGGCCGTGTGGTTGAAGAGCAGGCCGAACGTGGTCCGGCCACCGAGGCGCGAAGGCGCCCAGGTCGCGACCAGGTCGAGTCCCTGCGTCAGGGTCTCGAAGTGGTTGGTGAAGAAGCGGAAGTTCTGCAGGTTGCGGGCGCTCGTCACCCCCTCGGCGAGCAGGCCCTCGACCTCCGGCGCGCTCAGCGCGAACAACTGCGTCAGCGCGAGCCGGTCCGCGAGCCGGATGCGGAAGTAGTCGGCGGTGAGGCTGAACGGTCCGGCGTCGACCACCCCGCCGAGCGTGGTGGCGACCGACCGCTCCGGCTGCAGCGGCTCGCCGCCGCGCAGCGCGGCGACCCTTGAGGTGGACGGGATGGTGCCGTTGTTGACCAGATCCATCAGCGCGTGGTCGTACTCGGTCGATACGTTGAAGGCGTTCTGCTGGCCGGGGGTGGGGGCGCGAAAACCGCTGCTCGCACTGGCCCGCAACGCGGCGCCGCCGGCCACGCGCAGGCGTCCGGACAGCTTGCCGTTGGTGGTCTTGCCGAAGTCCTCGAAGTCCTCCAGCCGCAGCGCGCCGCCCAGGGACCAGCCGTCGTCGCCGCCCCGCACCTCGAGGTCGCCGTAGACCGCCGTGTTCGACCGGCTCCAGGTCCCGGCGGCGATGGGGCTGAACCCGGGAAAGCCGTTGGACCCGGCGCTGAAGCCCTGCGGTGCGAACGGGCCGATCTGCCACGACGGCTCGTCGCCCAGGCCGATGGTGAAACGCTCGTCCCGCCACTCGGCGCCGCCGGCCAGGTGGACGCGCTCGTTCAGCGGGTAGCTCAGATCGACGTTCAACCCGACGTCGTCCTGCCGGTAGAGGCCGGGATCGAACGTCGTCGGCGTCGCCGGGCCGAGCGAGGCGTTGACGGTGTCGTAGATGAAGAAGTCGGCCTCGCTGGAGCCGGCGCCCGCGCTCGCGTCCCACAAGAGGCCCCCGGCGAACTGGCCGCGCAGGCCGCCGACGAGCGAAGCGTCGAGCACGTCGCCTCCGAACTGCGGCGTGAACCCGCCGGGAAAGCGCTCCTGGAACGAGAAGCAGTTCGGGTCCGCGAAGATCCGGGCGAGGGCGGTCTGATCGGGCCTGCCGGCCGAGACCGGCGCCGCGGGGCAGCCGGCGGACCCGTCGAGGATCCCGTCCCGCGCGTCGAGCGCGTCTCCGATCAGCAGGCTCTGTCCGCGGTCGGTGCTGAAGACCGCGGCGCGGGTGTTGGGATTGCGGAAGAAGAACCCGCTCTCCACCCGCCGGCTGGCGTAGTTGGCGTGGCCGTAGGCCTGCACGCCGCCGGCGAACAGGTGGCCGAAGTTGCCCCAGAGCTTGACGTTGTCGTCGATCGTCGGCGAGCCCCAGATCTGGGCGGGGTCGGTCACCGCGTCGTTGCCGGCCGCGATCAGCAGCGCCGCGTCGTCCCGCTGCACGCTGCGGCTGGTCGGGGCGGTGTTGCCGTACTCCAGGCTGAGATTGGCGAAGCCGGTCTGCCCGAGCGGCAGCCCGACGTTGCCTGCGACCGTGTAGGTGCCGCCGTCGCCCGCGCCGTAGCCGCCGGTGTGCAGCTCGAGGCTGCCGCCGTCGCGGGCGTCCTTGAGCTGGAAGTTCAGCACCCCGGCGATGGCGTCCGACCCGTACTGGGCCGCCGCGCCGTCCCGCAGCACCTCGATCTGCCGCAGCGCGATGGACGGGATCGCGGAGATGTCCGGCCCCTGCGCCCCGTCGGACACCCCGTTGCCGATCCAGGTGATGACCGCGCCCCGGTGCCGGCGCTTGCCGTTGACGAGCACCAGCGTGTGGTCCGGTGCGAGGCCGCGCAGGTTGGCCGGGCGGATCAGCCGGGCCGCGTCGCCCACCGGCTGCGGGTTGACGTTGTAGGAGGGGACCAGCGTCCGCAACTGGTCGCCGACGTCCGTGCTGCCCTGGCTGACGACGTCCTCGTACGGGATGGCGTCGATCGGCACGGTCGATTCGATGACCGAGCGCGGTCGGGCGCGGCTGCCGACCACGACGACCTGCTCCTCGAACTGCGCTCGGAGCACGACGTCGAGCGTCACGGGGCGGGTCGCGACGGCCACGCCGCGCCGCACGTCGCGACCGAATCCGGGCAGCGTGAACGTCACGTCGTAGGCGCCGGGCGGCAGTGCCTCGAACGCGAAGCGCCCGGCACCGTCGGATACGACGGTCCGCGTCAGGTCCTCGGCTGCGGGGGGCCGCGCCGGAGCGCCGGCGACGGCGGAGGCCGTGCGGCGCGCCTCCACCGTGACCCCCGGCAGGACGAAGCCGGTCGTGTCGGTGACCGTGCCGGACAGCGCGCCGTGCTCCGCCGGGGACGCACGCTGTGCGGGGGAGGTGTCCCGGGTGGCCGCCGCGACCGGCGCGACTGCCGCGGCAACCAGGAAGATCGCGATGGACGCCGTCCGGCCGAATCGCGCGATCACCGGCCTTGCTCCGGACGTCGTCTACGCCGCGCACTGCCCGGGGTCGGCTGCCGCACGCTCAGCCGCCCCACCCGTAGTTGAGGCGGGCGTAGTAGTACCCGCCGCTGAAGCCCCACGGCGTGAACTGGCTGTAGGGGAGGCCGAAGATCTCGGCGAACAGGTCCATGCGGTCCGAGAAGGTGTCGGCGATGTTCTGGCCGCCGACCGACAGCGTCACGCCTTCGCCGAGCGGGATCAGATCGAGATCGACGATGGAGCGGCCGCTCAGCAGCGGCGAGTCCGGGCCGCGCACGAAGCGCGCGTCGAAGTGGTCGACCCACGAGCCGTAGTAGCTGAAGCGGCCGAGCAGGCGGACCCGCGCGAGCTGCTGGTTCAGCGCGATGCTCCAGCGCGTCCTGGGCACGCCGCGCTCGAGGCCGAGCACCTCGCCGGGGCCGAGCAGCGCCGAGTCCTTCGTCACCTGCGTGTCGGTGTAGTTGAAGGTGAAGTTCAGCACGGTGTCGCCCCCGAGATCCGGCGGGGTATAGGTCGACACGATGTCGACGCCCTGGGTCCGGGTCTCGAAGTCGTTGATGAAGAAGCGGAAGAAGGCCAGGGTGCCGGCCGAGGCGATGCCCTCCGAGAGCAGCAGCGTGCGTTCGTCCTCGGTAAGGGTGAAGGTCTGCGACAGCGCGAGCCGGTCCGAGACGTCCACGCGGAAATAGTCGGCGGTCAGCGTGAACGGCCCGTTGTCGGCCACCACGCCGGCCGTGGTGTTGACCGACGTCTCGGGCTCGAGCGGCACGCCGCCCCGCAGCTCGGCGGCGCGGAAGGTGGACGGCACGTTGGCGCTGTCGACGAGCTGCAGGGTCTCGGGGTCGATGGTCGTCTGCACGTTCAGCGTGTGCTGCTGGCCCGGTGTCGGCGCCCGGAATCCGGTGCTGACCCCGCCGCGCAGGGCGACGAAGGGGGTCAGCGCGTAACGGGCCGAGATCTTGCCGTTCGCGGTGGCGCCGAACAGGTCGAAGTGCTCCAGGCGCAGGGCGCTGCCGAACGACCAGCGGTCGTCGGGCGCCCGCAGCTCGAGGTCGCCGTAGAGGGCGACGTTGCTGCGGTTCCAGGCCCCGGCCGTGTAGTCGGGAAAGCCGGGAAAGCCGTTGGAGCCGGAGACGAAGCCCTGCGCGGCGTACGGGCCCACCTCCCACGACGGCCGCCCGCCCGCCCCGATCGTGAACTTCTCGTCGCGCCACTCGGTGCCGGCCGCGAAGTTCACCATCTCGGTAGCCGCGTACGAGACGTCGAAGTTCAGGTTGATCTCTTCCTGCCTGTAGAGGCCGGGGTCGAAGTCGCGCGGCGTGTCGAGACCGAGCGAGGCGTTGACCGTGTTCTGGAAGAAGAAATCCGACTCGTGCGCGCCGTAGCCGGCGCTGGCGTCCCAGGTCAGGCCGCGGTCGGCGAGCCGCCGCAACCCCGCGACCGCCGACAGGTCGGTGACCACGCCCCCGAACCGCGGCGTGAAGCCGCCCGGCGCGACGTCGCGGAACGAGAAGCAGTCGGGGTCGGCGTTCACCAGCGCGAGGGCCGCCGGATCCGGCACGTTGTCGGCGATGCGCACGACCGGACAGTTGGCCGAGCCCATGCCCTGCGCGGCGAGCCGGTCGCCGATGAGCAGGGTCTCGCCGCCGTCGAGGCTGTAGATGTTGGCGCGGTTGTTCGGGTTCCGGAAGTAGAACCCTTCGGTCACCCGCTTGCCGGCGTAGTTGGTGTGGCCGTAGAACTGCAGGCCGCTGCCGAGCAGGCTGCCGAAGTTGCCGAACAGCTTCAGGTCGTCCTCGATGGCGGGATTGCCCCAGATCTGCGCCGGGTCGGCCACCTCGGTGTTGCCCGCCGCGATGAGCGCCGCCGCGTCGGCGCGCTGCACGCTGCGGTTGGTCGGATCCGCGTTGCCGTACTCCAGGCTGAGGTTGGCGAACCCGTTGGCGCCGAGCGGCAACCCGACGTTGCCGGCCACGCTGTAGGCGTCGCCGTCGCCGGCCCGGTAGGTGCCGGTGTTGAGCTCGACGCTGCCCCCCGCCGGCCTGTCCTTGAGCAGGAAGTTCAGCACGCCGGCGATCGCGTCCGAGCCGTACTGCGCCGAGGCGCCGTCGCGCAGCACCTCGACCTGCCGCAGGGCGATGGTCGGGATGGTCGAGATGTCCGGCCCCTGCGAGCCGTCGGTCACCCCGGCGAACCAGGCGATGACCGACGAGCGGTGGCGCCGCTTGCCGTTGACCAGCACCAGCGTGTGGTCGTGGGCGAGGTTGCGGATGCTGGCCGGCCGCACCAGCGTGGCCGCGTCGCTGATCGGGTGCGTGGCGACGTTGAACGAGGGAACGAGGGTGCGCAACTGGTAGTCCAGCGTCGTCATGCCCTGGCTGGCGACGTCCTGGAACGGGATGGCGTCGATCGGCACCTGCGATTCGGTCACCGACCGCGGCTGGGCCCGGGTGCCGAGCACGACCACGCGCTCCTCCAGCTCCACCGCGAGCTCGACGTCGAGCGTGGCCGTGGCCCCGGCGCCGACCTCGACGGCCTCGCGCACCGCGTCCTGGAAGCCGGACAGCGTGAACGTCACCGTGTAGGCGCCGGCCGGCAGAGCGATCGTGAACACGCCGGCGCCGTCGCTGACGGCGGTTCCCGCCTGATCGCCCGCCGCGTCGCGCGCTTCCACGGTCACGCCGGGCAGGACGAGGCCGGTCGTGTCGGTGACCGTGCCGGAGACGGCCGCGTCCTGGGCAGCCGCGGGAACGGGTGCCGCCAGCGCTCCGAGGAGCAGCCAGACGAGCGCCGCCTTGCTGTTCGAATGCTGCTGCATGATTTCAGCATTCTAACCCCGTATTCGTTCCTGCACGTTATTCGTTGCCGAACTGCATCCCGACGCGGGCCCGACACCGCGAACCGTTCGCGGTGTCGGACTGCACGCGGCTGACGGGCTATCCCCCCAGCCATGGCTGACGCGGGTGTAGTGGTAGGCGCCGGGCCGGCGTCATTCCGCCGCGGCCCCGGACACCACGAAACGTCGTCGTGGTGTCCGGGGGTCACGTCAGCCGCCCCAGCCGTAGCTGATGCGGGTGTAGTAGTAGCCGCCGTTGAATCCGAACGGCCCGAACTGTCCGTAGCGGTTGCCCACCCCGCTGACGGCGCCCGGATTCTCGTCCGGATAGGTATTGAAGATGTTCTGCGCGCCGACCGACAGCGTGACGTTGCTGAACGGGAAACCGACCTCCAGGTCGACCAGCGGCTTGCCGGAGTACAGCGGATACAGGTACGACATCGCGCCGCCCAACGCCGAGCGCGCGTCCTCCCGATCCCAGTAGGAGCCGTAGTAGTGCAGGCGCGCCATCAGCCTCCAGCGGTCGGCGTCGTGGTTGACACCCATGTTCCAGCGCATCCTCGGCAGCCCCAGGGTCAGGGCCGCGATACGGTCCCGGTCGATGTGCTCCTCGCCGAACTCGGTCACCGCCGTGTCGGTGAAGTTGAAGACGCCGCTGAAGGTCGTCCGGGCGCCGAGCGCCAGCGGGGTCCACGTGGCGACGAGGTCGAGTCCCTGGGTGCGGGTCGAGAAGTCGTTCACGAAGAAGCGGAACGCGGCCAGGTTGCCGGCCTCGGCGATCCCGCCGGCGAGCAGCGTCGCGACCTCGTCCGGCGACAGGCTGTAGTTCCGCGTGATGGTGAGCCGGTCGGACACGTTGACCCGGAAGTAGTCGGCGGTGAACGTGAACGGACCGGTGTCGACGACCGTCCCGAGCGAGTAGTTGATCGACTGTTCCGGCTGCAGCGGCACGCCGCCCCGCAACGCCGCGACCGGCGAGGTGGACGGAATGGTGCCGTTGTTGATCAGATCGCCGAGCTCGTAGTCGAACTCGGTCGTCACGTTCAACACGTTCTGCTGGCCGGGGGTCGGCGCGCGGAACCCGCTGCTGACCGCGGCGCGCGCCGCGAAGATGTCGGTGAAGGCGTAGCGACCCGACAGCTTGCTGTTCATCGTGGTGCCGAAGCTGTCGTAGAAGTCCTCGATGCGGACGGCGGCGCCGAGGTTCCACTCGTTGTCGACGCCGTGAATCTCGATGTCGCCGTACCCCGCGACGTTGGCTCGGTCCCACGTGCCGGCGTTCTCGGGCCGGGTGCCGTTGTAGCCGTTGGAGGCAGAGCTGAACTGCTGGGCGCCGTACGGGCCGATCGCCCACGACGCCGGGTCGCCTTCGCCGAGGTGGTACTGCTCGTTCCGCCACTCGAGGCCCCCGGCGACGTTGATCATGTCGCTCGCCGCGAACGACACGTCCGCGTTGAGGCTGGTTTCGGTCTGCTGCAGCAGGTTCGGCTCGAACCTCGTCGGGCTCTCCGGGCCGAGCGAGGCATTGACCGTGTCGAAGATGAAGGTCTGCACGTGGTTCCGGCCGGTGCTGCCGCTGATGTCCCAGTTGACTCCGGTCAGCGTGGTTCCGCGCACGCCGGAGACCAGCGAGTAGTCGTAGACGTCGCCGCCGAACTGCGGCGTGAAGCCGCCCGGCAGGCCGTTCGGCGCACCCAGGAACGGCTGGTGGAACGTGAAGCAGTTCGGATCGTCGCGGACCGCTGCGAAGGCGACCGGATCCGGCGTGCCGTTGGTGATGTGCACGGTCGGGCAGTTGGCCGCGCCTATGCCCATGCCCTGCGCCTCGAGCACGTCGCCGACCAGCAGCGTCTCGCCGCCGTCGACCGAGTACACGTTCCCGCGGTTGTTGGGGTTGCGGAAATAGAAGCCGCCGGTCACCACCTTGCTGGCGTAGCTCGTGTGGCCGTAGAACTCCGCCTGCTCGCCTCCGCTGCCGAAGTTGGCGAACACCTTCAGATCGTCCTCGACCAGCGGCACGCCCCAGACGCGCGACGTGTCGCGCACGTTGGTGTTGCCGCCGTTGATCACCGCCACCGTGCCGCCGTCCTGCACCGCGCGGTTGGTCGGCTGGACGCCGCCGTACTCGAGGCTGAGGTTCACGAACCCCTCCGGGCCGAGGGGCAGGCCCGCGTTGCCGGCGAACGTGTAGCTCGGGGCGCGGCCGCCGATGCCGTTGCACGAGCGGCCGATGGGGCCGCAGCTCGCCGGGGTGCCGTCGTTCTGGTCGAAGTACTGCCCGCTGCGGAACTCCATGCTGCCCCCGGAGCGCGCGTTCTTCAACTCGAAGTTGATGACCCCGGCGATGGCGTCCGAGCCGTATTGCGCGGCCGCGCCGTCGCGCAGCACCTCGACCTGCCGCAGGGCGATGGACGGGATGGACGACAGGTCCGGTCCCTGCGCCCCGTCGGCGACGCCGTTGCCCAGCCAGGCGATGACCGCCGCGCGGTGGCGGCGCTTGCCGTTCACCAGGATCAGCGTGTGGTCCGGCGCCATGTTGCGCAGGTTGGCGGGCCGCACGATGGTGGCGGCGTCGCTGATCGGCTGCGTGTTGACGTTGAACGACGGGACGACCGTCCGCAACTGGTTGGTCAGGTCCATGTCGCCCTGGCTGGTGAAATCCTCGGCGGTGATGACGTCGATGGGCACCGGGGAGGCGGCGATGGATCGCGGCTCCGCGCGCGTTCCCACGACCGCCACCGTTTCCTGCAGCAGGATGTCCATCTCGACGTCGAGCATGGCGGTGGCGCCGGGGCTCACCTCCACGACCTGCGCGGGCACGCTGAACCCGGGCAGGGTGAAGGTCACCTCGTAGCTGCCCGGCGCGAGCCCGCTGAACGTGAACTGGCCGGCGCCGTCGGTGAACGTCACCTGCCCCACGCCCGCCGCGTCCTGCGCCTCCACGGTGACCCCGGGCAAAACGAAGCCGGTGGCGTCCGTGACCGTGCCGCTGATTGTTCCCGGCTCCTGGGCGCCGGCAAGGCCGGGCGCGAGCAGGGCGGCGGCGAGAGCCAGCCCCATGCGTCTCGTCATGTCAGGTTTCATTGCTTCCTGCCTCCTGAATGGCTCAGTTGGAATTCGGCCCGGATTGATTCCACTCCTCGGCAACTCCCGGTGGAAAGGTGGACGACACGCAAGAACGGTTCCCCTGCTGTCGGGGCAGGCCAAGTGTTTTCACCACCCAAGGGATGAGTATAACGTGTGGACACGATTCATGCCGAGGGGAGCTTGTAGCACACTGGATTGTACCCCAATGTGCACGGAAACCTGTTGGCTACAACATGTAGCGTGCGACCGAGCCCGGAATCGGTTCTACGGGCGCCGGCCTCCCGGCCGCCCCGCCGGCGTACGGATGCCGGCGGGGCTTCGGCCGCATCGGCAGCCGCCGCAAGGGCCGACCCGCTGACGCCTGGACGCCGGATGGGCTGGAGGCGCCGTGCCAACTACCGCTCCGGCAGCGTGAACACCACCAGCCGCTCGTTCCCGCGCGGCTCGCCCGTGGCCGGTGCCGAGACGTTGGCCGCGACGTACTGCCGGCCGTCGTTCCCCGCGTAGGTGATCGGCACCGCCTCGACGTTGTAGTCGAACGCGGCCGACCACAGCTCCTCGCCCGTGCGCGAGTCGAACGCCCGGAAGCGGCGGTCGACGGTGGCGCCGATGAACACGAGGCCGCCGGCGGTGACGATGGGGCCGCCGACGTTGCGGCTGCCGACGCCCTGCCTGCCCTCGGGCAGCAGCTCGTCGATGCCCAGCGGCACCTCCCACGCGATCTCGCCGGTGGCCGCCTCGACCGCGACCAGGCGCGCCCAGGGCGGCTTGAAGCAGGGGAGCGCACCGAGCCGCTCGCCGTTCGCATCGAAGATCGGGGCCTCGAACGGCGGACCGGCCTCGCGGACGAAGGCCACCTGGTCGTCGGTGTCCGAGGGGTACAGCTCGTTCTCCGTCATCCAGCCGCTGATCGGCTGGTCCTTGGAGTTGACGAAGATGTAGCCGAGCTCGGGATCGTAGGCGGTGCCGTTCCAGTTGACGCCGCCGCCGGTGCCGGGGAACACGAGCGACGGCGGGGTGCCCTCCTGCCGGTAGCGGATGGGCGTATAGGGTCCGTCGTTGTAGTAGCCGACCGTGTCCCACAGCTCGCGGCACGCGGCCGCGTGCTCCGGCGTGGTGTCGTCGGCGGTGACGATGTCGTCGGGGCCGATGCTCACCCGCGACACCGGGGGCGGCGCGAGCGGGAACGGCTGGGTCGGCGAGTACTGCTCGCCGGGCACGTCGCCGGCGGGCACCGGCCGTTCCTCGACCCCGTGGACGGGCTCGCCGGTCACGCGGTTCAGGATGAACATCCAGCCCGACTTGCCGACCTGCGCGAGGGCGGGGATGACCTCGCCGTCGCGCTCGATGTCCATCAGGCCGGGCGACGGCGGCAGGTTGTAGTCCCACAGCTCGCGGTGGATGTTCTGGAAGTACCACGCGAGCTCGCCGGTCGCGATGTCGATGGCGATGGTCGAGTTCGCGAAGAGGTTGTCGCCGGGGCGGTCGCCGCCGTAGAAGTTCGATCCCGGGCTGCTCACGGGCATGTAGACGAGGCCGCGCTCCTCGTCGACGGTCAGCGTGAAGGCCCACACGTTGTTCCCGATGCGGTCGCGCCAGCTCTGGTTGCCCCAGGTCTCGCTGCCGAAGTCGCTCTCGGTGGGCAGGGTCGGGAATTCCCAGCGCAGGGCGCCGGTTGCGTCGAGGGCCCGCGGCCAGGCCCGGGTCGGCTCCCCGCCCCCCCGCGGCTGGTTCAGGTGCGGCGCGATGTGCCGCTGTCCCGGCCCGAAGGCGCTCGAGCCCAGGATCAGCGTGTCCCGGTAGACCACCGGCACCCCGGTGTAGGGGATGCGCACCGCCGCTTCGCCCCCGTCGCCGAATGCGGGGTCGAGCTCGCCCGTCGCCGCCTGCAGGGCGATGACCTTCCGCAGGCTGGTGAAGTAGATGCGGGCCTCGTGGGCGTCGGTGGCCGGCCCGTAGGCGACGCCGCGGAACGACGCCAGGCCTTCGCTCAGCTCGTGCCGCCAGATTTCCTCGCCGGTCTCGGGCCGCAGGGCCACCACGCGGTTGCCGGATGCCAGGTACATCACGCCGTCGACGACGATCGGCGTCACCTGCTGGAAGAGCTCGGCCGGGCTCGGCCCCTCGATGAACCCGTCCTCGGGATGGAAGCGATACGACCAGACCTCCTGCAGCTCGCCCACGTTGCTCGTGTCGATCTGGTCCAGCGGCGAGTAGCGCGTCCCGGCCAGATCGCGGTTGTACGTCGGCCAGTCGGCGGCGGCGCTCCGCCCGGGTTCCTGCGCCAGGGCCGGTCCCGATGCCATCGCGATTGCGATCAGCCCTGCAGTCACGCTGACGGCGCGGGAGAATCGTCGGGACGACGTTCGCGTTGCGGTGCCGAATGGCATGGGTCCCCTACCTTTCAGGGTTGTCTGGCACGCGAGAGGGCTGTCCGGCATGCGGGCACGAGTCCTTGGCGCCGATCCGCGAGACGCATGTACGGCACGACTCCACTATAAGCGCGCGATGCGTGCTCGTCTACAGGCCTTGCACGGCCGGCGCGCAGTCGTTGTCCGGACGGTCCGGCGGTACCTTCGGGCCTTGCGTGAATCAACGCCGGCAATCGATTCCGAGGTCGAGAAGGGCGGCGTCGAACACGTCCGGCCAACCGCGGTTCGCCAGCGGGCTGGCGGGGCTCGGATGCGGTGCGGTCCCGCAACGGGCGCCGGCTGCTTCCGCGACGGGGCGGGATCGACCGGCGGCGAACCGGCCGACGCCGACCACCACGGCCGGCCGCAGGCGTGTCACGGTCGCCGTCAGCGCCTCGTCGCAAATGGCGAACAGCCGTTCGCGCGTCTCGCGGGGACGCAGCTTGTCCGGCGTGACGTTGCGCCCGCCGTCGTCGAGGAAGCACAACGGACAGTAGTTCCACACGAAGGCGCGCCGGAAGAAGCGCTCCGGGGTTCCGAAGCGCTCCCGCGCCCAGCCCCACAGGCGCGCGCCGCTCACCTCGCCCCGCCCGATGCCGAAGCCGAGCACGGGACGCCGCGGATGCTCGTCCGCCGGCCGTTCGACCGGCGCCTCGATGCCGAGCCAGTCGCGCACCATCGTGACGTCGCCGAACGGCACCCCGGTCTGCGCCATCCCGAACGGGCCGGGGTTCATCCCGACG
Source organism: Vicinamibacterales bacterium (assembly GCA_965204175.1). Taxonomy (GTDB): domain Bacteria; phylum Acidobacteriota; class Vicinamibacteria; order Vicinamibacterales; family UBA8438; genus WTFV01. The sequence goes on along the minus strand of OZ241978.1, from coordinate 4,400,846 downwards.
AAGAGAACCTCCCGCGGCTCGCGCCCGTACCGTTGCAGGTAGAGGCGGTGAGGCGCCCAGGCGTAGTCGAGCGGGGCGTACACGTGCGTCACCGGCGCGGCGAAACGCAGGGCGCGGGTTCGCTCCCGCAACCGCTCGGCGACGGATACCAGTCCGGACATCGCCACAACCCTACACGCCGGGGCGCCCGACACCGAAGCGCCGAGCCGGCGCGGCGTTTCGGGGCGCTCGCGACCGCCAAGCCCCCGCTGCGGCCTTTCGGCGCGGTCTGCGCCGTGGCCCTGTGCGTCACATGCCCCAGACGGTGACCGGCGCGGCGCCGGCGCCGCCCGGCGTCTCGCGGCGGAAGATCTTCTCCTCCCACGTCCGGTCCGGTGTGCGGTCGAAGACGATCAGGTGGCCCGCCTCGGCGCCGCAACGGTCCAGGTAGCCGCGCGTCTGCGCCAGCCCCTCTTCGATGGTCCGCTCCGGGTCCTTGTGCAGCACCTTGCACTCGACCACGAACCGGCGGGTGCGCCCGCCCTGCGGCCACAGGATCAGCAGGTCCACGCGTCCCCGGCCCAGGGCGTACTCGCGCTCCAGGCGGCCGCCGCCGTTCACGATCCGTTGCAGGTACGCCTGCAGCAGCAACTGCGGGCCCGCCTCGTAATACTTGTCGAAGCGCTGCACCCAGTGCTCGGAGTGTTCCCGGAAGAACGTCTGGAACGCTGCGATCAGCCCCGCCACGTCCAGGCCGCCGTCGGCGTCGACGAACCACGCCATGCGTTGCGGCAGCCCCATCTGCACGGCGTGGTTCAGATGCCGCGGCACCACCTCGGCGTAGATCGGGTTGGCGATGCGCGGCGTGCCCTCGGCGTCCAGGGCCACCAGCCCCAGGTCGTGGACGTAGGCCACGTCTTCCGTCGACCAGGCCGACTCGGACGCCCCGGCGAGGATCGGCTCCACGACCCGCCGCACCCGCTCCTCGCGCAGCTTGTTCGCGAGGTCGTCGATGTGGGTGTCGCGGCGCAGGATCAGGCGCTCCTGCGCGTCCGCGACGTCGTCGGCGGTAATCGGGCGGGCCCGTTCGCGTCCCGTTTCGCTCTCGAAGCAGGCCTCCCGGCACAGCGCGTTCACCAGCCACGGCTGGCCCGCCGAGCGGCTCCGGACTGCCTGCAGCGCCCCCTCGGTGAACGCCTGTCCGGTCTCTTCGGTGTGCTGGGCGAGCAGGGTCCGCATCTCCTCCGGGGTGAAGTCGCCCAGCCGCAGCGACTTCGACTTGATGTTGAACGCGCTGCCGCCGAGGACCAGGGCGTCCTGCGCGGTGGAATGGATGCGGTAGTCGCGCACGTCCCGCACGCCGCACAGGACGATGCTGTGCGGGAAGCGTCGGGGGCGGTGCGGGTAGCCGGCGCGCAACTGGCGGAGCACGGACAGCAGCGTGTCGCCGACCAGCGTGTCGATCTCGTCGATCAGCAGGACCAGCGGCCGCGGGTCGGCCAGGCACCAGCGCTCCAGCGCCGCGCGCAACGCACCGAGCGGCCCGGCCCGCTCCAGCGCATCGGGCCAGACGCCGGCCAGCGTGTGGCGGTCCAGCGTCGCCCGCTCTTCCGACTCCAACTGGTAGAGGATGACGCGCATCGCCTCGGCGACGTTCTCCCGCGCCGCCTGGCCGGCCTCCACGTCGGTATACACGCAACGGTAGTCGCCGCCCGCGTTCAGCAGGTCGCGCAGCGCCAGCAGCGCCGACGTCTTGCCGGTCTGCCGCGGGGCGTGGAGCACGAAGTACCGCTCGTCGCGGACGAGGCCGAGCAGCTCGTCGAGGTCCACCCGGTCCAGGGGCGGGATGTGGTAGTGCCTGTCCGGGCGGACGGGACCCTCGGTGTTGAAGAAGCGCATGACCGGATTGTCGCAGTGGACGGCGTCGTTGTCAGCACGACACATCGCGTGGCTTCCGCCATCGGTGACGGTGGTGACGGTAGCCGGCCGTCCCGTCCGGGCTATAATGCTCGTTGCCTCCGGCGCCGCCCACGGCGGTGCGGGTCGCCCGGCGTCTTGTGAAGGGACTGGCCATGTCAAAGATGCTGATTGCGCGTCTGGCGGGTCTGGTCGGACTGGCCGCGGCGGTGAGCTTCCAGCCGCCGGTTCACGCGGCGTCCGCCGAGCCCGGCGGCGGTTCGTCCGCGGCCGGGGCGCAGGCGTCGGCGCTGGAACCGCCGTCGCGGGCGCTGTTCGACCGCTACTGCGTCACCTGCCACAACGAACGGCTGCAGACCGCGGGGCTGATGCTCGACCGGCTCGACGTCGGCGACGTCCGCGGCAACGCCGAGACCCTGGAGAAGGTGGTCCGCAAGCTGCGGAGCGGACAGATGCCGCCGGAGGGCCGGCCACGGCCCGACGCACAGGCCATCGACGCGTTCGCCGGCGCGCTGGAAACGGCGCTCGACCACGCGGCGACCCTCGATCCGAACCCCGGTCGGGTCGCATCGCGCCGGCTGAACCGGCTGGAGTACGTCAACGCAGTCCGCGATCTGCTCGACCTGGAGATCGACGGCGAGGCGCTGCTGCCGAGCGACATGGCCGGCTTCGGCTTCGACAACAACGCCGACGTCCTGTCGATTACCCCGGCCCTGATGTCCCGCTACATCGCCGCCGCCACCAAGATCAGCCGTGTCGCGGTCGGCAGCCCCGACAACCGCCCCGTGATGCAGGTGTACAAGGTCGGCTACGAACGGCGCGACGTCCGGCGCAGCGAGGACATGCCGTTCGCCACCCACGGCGGGCTGGCCGTGCGCCACACGTTCCCGCTCGACGGCGAGTACCTCTTCGCGATCCGGCTCAAGCGCAACGAGACCATCGAGACGATCGACGGCATCGCGGAGGACGAGCACCAGATCGAGCTGCGCATCGATCACGCGCTGGTCCGCCGCTTCGACATCGGCGGCAGGTTCCCGGGGCCGGATCCGGGGATGCTGATCGCAGTGCCGGAGGACGACGTCGAGGGCCAGCGGCTGCACGAGTACCGCATGACGGCCGACCGCGAGCTGGAGATCCGGGTGCAGGTCAACGCCGGGACCCGCCTGGTGTCCGCCGGGTTCACCGACTCGGCGCCCTCGCCGAACGTGCCGGCCGACCTGCCCGGCATCGACATGCTCTACATCTCCGGCCCGTTCGACGGAACGGTGCCGGAGAACACGCCGAGCCGGCAGCGCATCTTCACGTGCCGCCCGGCCGGCGAAACCGTGGCGGAGGAGGAGGCCTGCGCGCGGGAGATCATCGGGTCGCTGGCCCGGCGCGCCTACCGGCGGCCGGTGAGCGACGCCGACGTCGACCCGTTGCTGGCGGTCTACCGTGAAGGCCGCGCCGCCCGCGACTTCGAGGCGGGCGTCGAGCGCGCGCTCGAAGCGCTGCTCTCGATGCCGAGCTTCCTGCTGCGGGTCGAGCGGCAGCCGGTGGATACGCAGCCGGGCGCCATCTACCGCCTGACCGACCTGGAGCTGGCCTCGCGCCTCTCGTTCTTCCTGTGGAAGAGCATCCCGGACGACGAGCTGCTGGACCTGGCGGTCGCCGGCCGGCTGAGCGATCCGGACGTGCTCGCCGCGCAGGTGCGGCGGTTGCTGGCCGACCGCCGGGCCACGCGTTTCCTGAACGACTTCGTCGGGCAGTGGCTGGCGGTCCGCAACATCGACTCCCAGGATCCGGACGGCGCCTTGTTCGCCGGCTTCAACGACTCGTTGCGCACCGCGATGGTGCGCGAGACGGAGCTCTTCTTCGAGAGCCAGGTGCGCGCGGACCGGCCGATCCCCGAGCTGCTGCACGCGGACTACACGTTTCTGAACGAGCAGTTGGCCCGCCACTACGGGGTGGAGGACGTCTACGGCAGCCGGTTCCGGCGCTATGGCTGGAACGACGACCGGCGGCACGGGCTGCTGGGCCATGCGAGCCTGCTGACGGTGACGTCGTACGCCAACCGGACGTCGGTGGTGCTGCGCGGGAAGTGGGTGCTGGAGACGCTGCTGGGGTCGCCGCCGCCGCCGCCGCCGGCCAACGTGCCGCCGCTGGCGGAGAACGACCGCGGCAACCCAACGTCCTTGCGGGAGCGGATGGAGCTGCACCGCAGCAGCCCGGTCTGCGCGAGCTGTCACCGCCGGATGGATCCGCTCGGCTTCGCGATGGAGAACTTCGACGCGATCGGCCGCTGGCGGGAGGACGACGGCGGAGCGGAGATCAACTCGACCATCGAGCTGTCGGGGCGTACCATCGACTCTCCGCGCGCCTTCCGGGAGGCGCTGTTGGCCGAGGGCGACAACGAGTTCATCCGGACGGTGGCGGAGAAGCTGCTGATCTACGCGCTGGGCCGCGGGGTCGACTACTACGACCAGCCGGCCCTGCGACGGATCGCGCACGAGCTGGAGGAGGACGGCTATCGTTGGTCGTCGCTGGTGCAGGCCGTGGTCGCGAGCGACCAGTTCCGGTTGCGGCGGGCGCCGCGTCCGGAGGAGAGCATCGCCGCGAATCAACAGTAGCCTGCGGCGAATCGAGGGCAACGCAATCGACCGGACAGCACGCGTAGTTGCCGAAGGGAGTTCCGGCATGTTCATCACGAAGAAGCACCTGTCCCGGCGCACGGTACTGCGCGGCCTCGGCGCGACGATCGCGCTGCCGCTGCTCGACGGCATGGTCCCGGCCCTGACCGCCACCAGCCGGACGGCCGCGGCCCCGATCAAGCGGATGGGGGTTTTCTACGTCCCCAACGGGATGTCGATGCCCTACTGGTTCCCGAAGACCGCGGGTCCGATGGACCATCTCCCGCCGACGCTGCAGTCTCTGAACCACATGAAGGAGCGCGTGCTGCTGTGCGGCGGGCTCGACGACGAGCCGGCGAACCTGGTCAAGGGCGGCGGCGACCACGCCCGCTCGGCCGGCACGTTTCTTACCGGCGTCCCGTTCAAGATCACCAACGGCGCCGACGTCTACGCGGCGGTGTCGATGGACCAGATGGCGGCGCGCGAGCTCTCCAAGGAAACCCAGATCGCCTCGCTGGAGCTCGGCATCGAGTCGAACGCGATGGTGGGCAACTGCGACGGCGGTGCGAGCTGCGCCTACACCAACACCATCGCCTGGCGGACCCCGACCACGCCGCTGCCCATCGAGAACGACCCGCGCGCGGTGTTCGAGCGGCTGTTCGGCACCACCGGCAGCACCGATCCGGAAGCGCGCCGGGAACGGCTGCGCCGCGACCGCAGCATCCTGGACGCGGTCGGCGCGGAGCTGGCGGACCTCGGGCGCGTCATCGGGCCGGGCGACCAGATCAAGCTGGACGAGTACCTGGACGCGCTGCGCGACGTCGAGCGCCGCATCCGGATGGCCGAGGAGCAGAGCGCGCGCGAGCTGCCGGTCGTCGATCAGCCGGTCGGCGTACCCAACGACTACCAGGAGCACGCCCGGCTGATGATGGACCTGCTGGCGCTGGCCTACCAGACCGACCTGACCCGCATCAGCACGTTCATGCTGGCGCGCGAGGTGAGCGGTCGCGCGTATCCGGAGATCGGCGTTTCCGACTCGCACCACCCGCTGTCGCACCACCAGGACGAGCCGGCCAAGCTGGAGCGGCTGCACAAGATCAACGAGTACCACTTCCGGCAGTTCGCCTACCTGGTCGAGAAGCTCGCCGGGTTGCCCGAGGGCGACGGCACCATGCTCGACTCGACGCTGTTCCTCTACGGAACCGGCATCAGCGACAGCAACACCCACTTCCACGACGACCTGCCGATTGCGCTCGTCGGCGGCAAGGCGGCCGGCATCGAGGGTGGGCGCTACATCCGCTACGCGGACGACACGCCGCTCGCCAACATGCACATCACCATCCTGGAGAAGTTGGGGGTGCCGCTCGAGGCGCTCGGCGACAGCACCGGCAAGGTCGATCGGCTGACGGGGGTCTAGGGAGTTGCGCGGAAACGTGGTGGCGCAAGCGGCGTTGGTCCGGGGGCGGAACGTGAGAAGTCGGCGTACGTGCGGTCTCGCGCTCGGTCTGGTTGCCTCGGCAACAATGGTGGCCGGTGGGGGCGTGCACGCCCAGGAGGGCCCGAAGCCGTACCCCATCTACACGGCCGATCACCTGGCCGGCACGATGGAGACGCTGGGCCCGAACTTCGGCGCGGCGGTGCGCGCCCTCGAAGCGCGCGACTACCCGGCGGCGAAGGAACGGCTCGCCCGCGCGCGCGAGCAGCTTGCCACGACGATCACCTTCTGGCGGCAGCGCGAGCGCGACGACGGGATCGGCCACGTTCGGACCGCCGTCCGGGCGATGGACGACTTCGACGCCGCGATGTCGGTGGATGTCGTCGATGTGGAGGTCGCAGCGGGTTTCGCCGCCGAGGTCCAGGCGACCTGCAACGCCTGCCACGCCGTCTACCGCGAGCCGGACCCGGATGGCGGGTTCCGCCTGAAGGCCGAGGCGCTCGAACCGTAGCCGCCGGCCGGTAACGCCGGTCCGGCGGCGTCGTTCACGTCCGGTTCCCCCCGCCGGTGTCCCTGGGAGCAGGATCATGAACCACGCCACCACGACGCACACGGGGCCGCTCGGCTCTACCATTCACAGTCTGCGGGCGGACGCGGAGACGGTGAAGGCGCTGGCCGCCATCGACTGGGACCGTTCCTTTCGCCGGGTCCGTCTCGATCCCGTACGGGGTCTCGTCACGCTGATGTCGCCGTCGCGGCTCCACGAGCGCCTGGCCGAGATCGTCGCGCACGTCGTGGACGCCGCCGGGTCCGCCGTGACAGGCGCTTCGATGGGCCTGCGCTCCACGCGTCTGCGCGGGCCGGGCGAGCCGCCGGGCACGGGCATGGAGCCGGACTGCGCCTTCTACGTCGGCGCGCGCGCCCGGGGCTATCAGGCGGCGCTCATCGAAGGCGAGGCGGCGGCCGACGCGTTCCTCGAACGAACCGCGCCCGATCTCGTGGTCGAGGTGGAGATCACGAGCGCCGACGAAGGCAAGATCGCCCGCTACGGCGATCTGGGAGTGCAGGAGCTGTGGCGGCTGCACGGCCGGAAAGGGACGCGGGACCTGAAGGTGGACTTCCTCGCGCTTCTGCCGGACGAGCCGCCGCGCCCGATGCCCGCTTCCGCCCTCCTCGGCGGTCTCACGGAGAACGACGTCCGCAAGGCGGTGGACGGCGTCCGATTCGGCATGACGCCGCAGGAGCGGATCGACGCGGTCACTCGCATCGTGCGCCGCCGGCAACGGGCCAGCGTGCGGGTGCGCGAGGCGGACGCGTCGTACGCCGCCGACGCGACCTCCTGACCTCGGCCGCGGTCAGGGCGTTGGTCCGGGAGGGTGGGCGTCACCGGGCGCGCGCTACGAAGAACGCGTAGCTGTAGCAGTCCGAGTACGCCTTCCACACGTCGATCTCGCGCTGGCACCGATCGGCCAGCTCCTGCGCCTCCGGCCGGCCGCGGTGATGCTTCCGGAACGCCGTCACGTTCCGCTGGAGCGGATGGTAGTAATCGTCCCACCAGGCGGACGGGGGGAGCATGAAGTGCCCGACCGTCTCGTACCCGCAGGCATCGATGGCGGTCAGCAGGGCCGCTGCGTTGCGGATCGCGGGGTACTCCTGTTTCCAGAACGAGACGCACTCCGCCGGCGGGTGGGGTTTCGTCCAGCAGACCTCCGTGAAGGCGACGTGCCCGCCGTGCGTGAGCAGGCGGCGCCAGTCGCGCAGAGCGGCTTCGACACCCATGACGTAGATCGCGCCCTCGCACCAGATCAGGCCGAACGAGGCGTCGACGAAGTCGAGGTGGCGCATGTCGCCGACGCGAGCCTCCACGCGGTCGGCCAGGCCGAGACGGCGCGCTTCCCGATTCAGGGCGTCGACGAACGGGGGATGGTTGTCGACGGCGACGATGGCGACCGCCGAGTGCCGTGCCAGGACGCGCGTCTGCAGGCCGGTTCCGCAGCCGACGTCCAGAACGCGGGTCTCGGGCCCTGTACCGGGCACGCAGGAGAGGGCCCGGAGCGTGCTCGCGGTGTCGCCCGGCCCCTGCCGCGGCAACCCGCTGAACAGCTCGAAGAACAGCGCGGTCGCCGCATCATCCGCCATAGGCTGGTTCGCCGGAGCGAAGTCCCGTCCGGGCCGCGTCCGGCGTGGTTTTCCCCCCGGTTATCGAGATCGCTGGTCCTGCCCGCTATCGCTTGAAAATGTCGGCGACCGGCAGGCGGAAGCCGGGCAGCAGCGGCGCGCCGTCCAGCGTGTTCTTTTCGGTGAGCCGGCGCGGTGTCCGGCCGGGCTCGTGAATCGTGATCGACGTGTTCCTGTAGCTCACCACCCAGACAGCGCGCGTGCCGGCGGAGAGCCAAGCCGCCACCTTCTCTGCGGCCTCCCGGCGGGTGTCCCCTGGAGATACTACCTCCACCGCCAGGTCGGGCGCCCCGTCCCAGAAGGTTGTGGGCTCTCCGGACGCCGGAATCCGCTCGCGCCGGACGAATGCGACATCGGGTGCGAGCACGGTGTCGGGGTTTCTCCTCAGCACGAAACCGGTCTCTGCGCCGCAGACGATACCCAGGGCATGCGCCTTCACATGCACGGCGAGGGGTACCATTACTCTCACCACGAGGGCGCCGTGTCTGAATCCCGCCGGCGTCATGCGCCTGAGCTCCCCGTCGACGAGGGCGTACCGGTAGCTGTCGTCCGGCATCTGGAGCAGCTCGTCCGCCGTCATCGTCCGGGATGCAACAGTCACGCCATGCATGGCTTGTCGCCTACTTCAGGCCGTGCCGGGCCTTGAAAGCCGGCCACTCGCGCTTCAGATCGAGGAATGCGTCGAGGTTCCCGCACAGCAGGAACGGATTGCTCCGTTTCTCGAGCGCCAGCGTGGAGCTGGGCCGCACGCCGTAGTCGTGGCCGGGCCAGACGGTGGCGTCGTCCGGGAAGGTGTCGAGGACGCGCCGCAGGCTCGTCCACTCGGTGGCGGCGTCCTCGTCGGTCCGCGTGCCGCCCACCTTGCCGACGAACACCAGATCCCCGGTGAAGAGCAGCCGGTGCGTCGGTTCGTAGAGAACCAGGTGGTCGGCGGCGTGGCCCGGCACGTGCAGGCACTCGAGCGCCAGGGCGCCGATCTCCAGGCGCGCGCCGTCGCCGAGCCGAACGTCCGGGTCCACGGGGCAGACGGGATGCGCGGCCACGGCGGCGCCGGTCAGGCGCACCGCCTCCGCGTTCCCTTCCGTGTGGTCGGGGTGCCCGTGGGTGTTGACGACGTGGCTCACCGCGAGTCCTTGCGCGGCGGCCCGCTCGGCCATCGCGGCCGGCGAGTAGGAAGGGTCGATCAGGACCGCGGCCCGTGCGTCGCGGTCGCCGAGGAGGTAGCCGAAGTTCCGGTCGCCGCCGGTGCGGATCTGTTCAAAAACAAGCTGCACGGTTGTATATTTTATGCGCTGCGCGGTCGCGTGGGTTCCGGTCCCGGGCACGCCGCATCGGGGGGCGTCGCTCCGGCGCGGGAGGCGCCCACGGAATCCGGCCGCGGGGAGCTCGGGGAGCCGGAAGCACTCAGGAAGAAGAAGAAAGGGAAGCGTGAACCATGCGTAAGTTTCTGCTTGTCATCGCCGTGGTGGTCGCGTCCGGCCTGTTCACCGGACCGGCCCTGCTGGAGCAGGCGTCGGGCCCGTACGAGGCGGTCGACGGCTGGCTGAAGCCGTTCGCCGAGGCGGGGTACGCGTTCGGATCGGCCACGGGCGTGTTCGCCGAGTCGCCGGATCGCATCTTCGTCGCGCAGAGCGGCGAGATCCGCCTGCCGGATCCCGTTCCGGACGGCTTCAACGGCTACGTCGGCTCGATCGGCCTGAACGCGCTCGAGGCGGGAGACAACCGCGTTTGGCGCAACTCCATCTTCGTGGTCGACGGCGACGGCAACCTGATCGACGCCTGGACGCAGTGGGACGAGATGTTCGAGGGGGGCGCCGGCCCGCACAAGATTAAGATCAACCCGTTCGATCCGGATCGCAAGGTGTGGGTGGTCGACGAGACGAACCACCAGGTGCACGCCTTCTCCAATGACGGCTCGGAGCTCGTGATGTCGCTCGGCGCGGGCGGAGCGGGCAGCGACGAGACCCACTTCGACAGTCCGCGGGACGTGGCGTTCCTCGAGGACGGGTCTGTATTCGTCGGCGATTCCGGCAACTCGCGCGTCGTGAAGCTCGACGCGGAGGGCAACTTCGTCACGTCGTGGGGCGTGCAGGGTAACGAACGGGGCCAGTTCAACGGGATCCACGGGGTGGCCACCGACAGCATCGGCCGGATCTACGTCGCCGACCGGGACAACGACCGGGTGCAGGTGTTCAACGAGACGACCCGCTCGGTCTGGTACCATCCGAACATCTCGCCGGTCGCCACCTGGCCGGGATTCGAGTCCGCCAGCGACATCTACGCCACCGGCTACGAGGTCTGGATTGCCGACAACGGGCCGACGCGCATGGTCAAGCTCGACTGGAACGGCAACCCGCTGTACGAGTTCGGGGCCGACGACGACGAGGCGGGGCAGTTCGGCGAGTTGCACCAGTTCTCCGTCGACGCCGAGCGCAACTTCTACGGGGCGGACAGCGTCCACGGCCGGGTGCAGAAGCTCGTTCCGAGCGAAGGGGCGGGCTTCACGCAGTTGATGGGGCGGCCGGACCCGGCGCTCCGGTAGCTGCGAAGACCGCCGCCGGCGGGAACGGCCGTCCATGCGGCGGGCGTCCGTCAGGCGAGGCGTAATTCTCGGGAGGGCCTGCTCGCTCGACCACGCGGGCAGGTCCTCTTCCGTTCCGGCGGCGATCGGGAGGCCATGGTCGCGACCGCGGCGTGATACGCGTCCGTGAGGCAAGGACTCTTCGACCTTCACGTGCCGCCGAGCGAGCGGGGCGGCGTCCCCATCCGACCGCTGAGCGAAGGGGCGAAAGGCACTGATGAGCAGCGATCTGCACGAGACGGGAATGGAGATCCGGCGGCGCGTCCTCGGCGACGACTACGTCGACCGCGCCCTGGCCGGGGCCGACGCGTTCAACCAGGAGTTCCAGCAGCTCGTGACCGAGTACTGCTGGGGCAGGGTCTGGGGGCGGTCCACGCTGTCGGACAGGCAGCGCAGCCTGATCAACCTGGGGATGATCTCGGCCCTGAACCGCAGCGCCGAGTTCAAGACGCACGTCCGGGGGGCGTTGCGCAACGGTTGCACGGTCGAGGAGATCCGCGACACGCTGCTGCAGGTCGCGGTCTACTGCGGCATTCCGGCGGGGGTGGAAGCCTTCCGGCTGGCGCGCGAGGTGCTGGAGGCGGAGGGCGCAACGGTCGAGTGAAGCTGCGCCCCCGCGCTTTCCGACAGGCTGACGCGCGGCCGGCCCGATCCGCGCGCGGCGCGCTACCGCGGCACGTAGGCGGCGGCCGGTCCCGCGAACTGGACCGACTCGTTCCCGGACGGGGCGCTGCCGAACATGCGGGCAGGCCGTTCGTCGACGGTCGGTGGGGAGGCGCTCGTCAGCACCAGCCAGTCGGAAACCGTGCCCGCGTCCAGCGGGCCGATCCGCAGCTCCTCGATGTCGTCGACCGTCTCGCCGAAGGCGCTCTCCTCGATCGCGCGCCATTGCACGCGCACCGAGGTATCGCCCTTGTTGGTGAGCCGGTAGCGGTATTCGTAGCCGTCGGCCGTTCGTTCGACCTCCGACTCGAAGATCACGTTGACGTAGTACCACAGCTCGTACTCGACGTCGAACGCACGGGTCCCGCGCGACGTCACGAGCGGCTCCCAGGTGTCCGCCTGCTGCCCGCTCGCGGGCACTGCGAGCGCCGGCAGGCACGTCAGCGCGAAAAAGAGCGCACGCGCGGTTCGGCGAAGGGCGGGTGCGGGCATGCCGTGCCGTTCACGCCGGGCGGGATGGACAGACATGCAACACATTCTAGCAGCGTGCAATACGTGGTACACTGTAGGGTGTGTCGGACAGCACGGCCAACCGGATTCTGGCTGCTGTCGGGGTTGCCTCGATCCTGCTGAGTATTCTCAGTGCGACGTGGTACCTGTCGGCTACGATGGCCACGATGGCCACGAAGGCCGACGTTGCCGAGATCCGGCGCGAGATGAACGAGCACATGCGCGACTTCCGCAGCGAGATGCGCGAGTTGCGCCAGTACCTGATGGATCACGTCGACGGCCACCCGACCGACGACTGATCCCCCTGCCTCCGCACCCCGACGCCCGGGGTCTTTTTTTCTTTTTCAAACCGATGACGCGTTGCGTTGCGTTCTACTGCGCAAGCTCCTAGACTTACCTGTTCTCCCCCACAGGTGCTGTCAGGATGGAGTCTGGTCGCCGAAGCTGGCTGCGTGAGCGCCCCGTTCGCCTGGTGGCGGTGCTGGCGTTCGGAGGGCTCGGTCTCGGACTGCCGGCGGCGCCGGCCGCGCAGCCGCCCGATGCGGTCCTGGTCGTTCCGTTCACCAACCTGAGCCGACAGCCCGCCGATGCCTGGATCGGCGACGGGATTGCCGAGACGGTGTCGAGCGACCTGCGGACCCTGGGCGCGCCGGTGGTCGGCGAGGACGCGTCGGCCCGGGAAGCGCGCGAGGCCCGGGCGCCCGGCGACGGCGAGTTGCTCGGCGCCGGACGCCGGCTGGGTGCGCAGTGGGTGGTGGCCGGGGGCTATCAGCGTGTCGGTGATCGACTGCGCATCACCGCGCGGCTTGTCCACGTGGAGACCGGCGAGGTGCGCGACAGCACCCGGGTCGACGGATCTCTCGCGGACCTGTTCGAGGCCCAGGATCGGATTGTCGCGGCGCTCGCCGATGCGCTGGCCGCCGAGCGCCCGCTCGCCGCGGACATGGCGTTGGCCGGGTCGCTCCCGGAGACGCCCGCTGCACGAATGGAGTCGGTTCCCGGGCCGGTCGAGCTCCCGAATCCGGTTCCGGGCGGTAGCGTCGCCGGCCCGTTCGGCGCCGCTCGCCCCGGGAACGCGAACGTACCCGCCGCCGGGACCGGCGTGACCGGCATGCTTGCGCTGGAGGACGGTCTCCCGGGCAATGGCAACGGCAACGGATCGGGTGCAGGCGACGGGAGCGGCGCGCGTCGGTCTCGACGCACTTCCGCGGGGCCGGATCCCGCGCGGAGGGGCGGTGGGTTCGCCGCGGCCCCGATCGCACGCAAGCGCGTGATCATCGGCCGCGCCGCGCAGCCTCCCAACCTCGACGGCGTGCTCGACGATGCGGTATGGGAGACGGCGACCTACGTCGACGACTTCGTCCAGATCGCCCCGGTGGAGGGCGCCCCCGGGACGGAAGCGACCGAGGTCTGGATGACGTACGACCGCGACAACCTGTACTTCGCGTTCCACGCCCACTACACCGATCCGGGGATGATCCGGGCCAACCGCGCCGACCGGGACGAGATCGGCGGCGACGACCGCATGTCGGTGCTGTTCGATCCTTTCCTCGATCAGCAGCGGGCGTACCAGTTCAGCGTGAACGCCTACGGCGTCCAGAGCGACGAGCTCGTCAACGCCGACGGCAGCCGCGGCGCGTCGCGCGGCCGGTCGCCGCAGTCGCGATCGAGCGGCGGCAGCCGGGGCGGGCGATCGGGCGGCAGCGGCGGCGGCAGCGGGCTGAGCAACTCCGGGCAGTTCGGCGTTCGCGGCGACCGTTCCTGGAACGCGCTGTACGAGACGCGCGGGCGGATGGTCGACGACGGCTGGACGGCCGAGATGGCGATTCCGTTCAAGAGCCTGCGCTACCCTGCGCTCGCGGGCGAGGGCGGACGGCGCTGGGGCTTCCAGATCACCCGCGTGATCCGCGGCAAGTCCGAGGCGCAGTCGTGGTCGCCGATCTCGCGCGGCGTGGCGGGGCAGTTGACGCAGTTCGGCGTCCTGGAGGGGCTCTCCGATCTGTCCCGCAGCCGCAACCTGGAGATCCTGCCCGAGCTCACCGGCGCGCGGCTCGGGGCGCTCGACACGTCGAACGGGGCGTTCGACAGCCAGGATCCGTTCGGCGACCTGGGGGTGAGCGTCAAGTACGGCATCACGCCGAACCTGACCGCGGACATGACCTACAACCCCGACTTCTCGCAGATCGAGTCGGATCAGCCGCAGATCGAGACCAATCAGCGCTTCGCGCTCTTCTATCCCGAGCAGCGGCCGTTCTTCCTGGAAGGCCAGGAGATCTTCCAGACCGCCACGCCGCTCACCCTGCTGCACACGCGGACCATCGTCGACCCGCGCTTCGGCGGCAAGCTGACCGGCAAGGTGGGCCGGACCACGCTGGGCGTCATCGTCGCGGACGACGAGGCGGCCGGCCGCCTCGACGACGGCGCCGACCCGCGCTTCGGGACCACCGCCCAGACCTTCGTCGGGCGCGCGCGCTACGACCTCTACGCCGAGTCGTACGTGGGCGCCATCATGACGGCGCGCGAGTTCGGCCACGACTACAACCGCGTGGGCGGCATCGACGGGCGCTTCCGGCTGGGACGCACGCACCGCTTCAGCTTCATGGGCGTCGGCTCGGAGACGCAGAGCACGGAGTACGGCTTTCTGCGGGGACCGGCGTTCGAGGCCGACTTCACGCGCCAGGGGCGGAACCTCAGCTACGGGGCCGCCTACGGCAGCGTCGATCCGGAGTTCTGGACCGAGACCGGCTTCCTGCCGCGCTGGAACCTGCGGCAGGCGACCGCCAACGTGGGCTACCGCTGGTGGCCCGAATCGACCCTCATCACCTGGGGCCCGACGGTCAACTACCTGCGGCTCTACGACCACGCCGGCGTGCTGCAGGACGAACAGATCCAGGGGCAGGCCAGCTTCCAGTTCCGGCACAACATCTCGGTGACCGCGAACATGAGCCGCGATCTCGAGCGCTTCGAGGAGGTCGACTTCCGGAAGAGCGGGTACGGCGCCTTCGGCGTCATCAGCTCGCGGCTCGTCTCGGTCGTCGGCGGCATCAACCGGGGCGACGGGATTCTCTACAGCTACGACGGCTTCACGAACCCGTTGACCGCCGGTCCCTATCAGCGCGCGATCCTCGGCGAGTCGACCACCGGCAACTTCCTGATCAGCGGCCGGCCGACGTCACGCTGGCGGTCGGATCTGACCGGCATCTTCAGCCGGCTCATGGACCCGACCGCCGCGGCCGAGGTGGTCGACGTCAAGATCTTCCGGACGCGCACCACGTACCAGTTCACCGACCGGCTGCTGCTGCGCTACATCCTGGAGCACAACACGTTCAGCAAGACGCTGGGGAACAACCTGTTGATGACGTACCGCATCAACGCGGGGACGGTGGCGTTTCTCGGCTACGACGACCGCTACCGGCAGGGCCGGCGCATCGACGAGTTGCTGTTCCCCACCGCGGCGCTGCAGCGGACGAACCGTGCGGTGTTCGGCAAGCTCTCGTATCTGTTCCGCTACTAGAAGTCCGCGTCCTGGATACTGAATGCCGACGCGGACGACGCTGACACGGGAGTCCGTGTGAAGGTGAGTGGGGCCGGCACAGACGACGTTGAACCAACGGAGCTCCGGTCCGGGGCTCCCCAGAGAGGAGACGGAAGATGAAGCCAGTAGCTGTCCTCGGCATGTCGGCCTTGTTGCTGCTCGGCGGCGCCGCGGCCGCGTCCGCCCAGCTCACGGCGGCGAGCGAGGGGCCGGTCGTCTACGGCCATCACCACCTGATCGTGACCGATGCGGCCGCGCACAAGCGGTTCTGGGCCGACACGCTCGGCGGAGTTCCCACGCCGTTCGGGCAGTCGGAGATCTACAAGTTCCCGAACGTGCTGGTCTTCGCACGCGAGGGCGAGCCGACCGGCGGCACCAAGGGGACGACGGTCAACCACATCGGGTTCTGGGTGCCGAGCGTCCGCGCGGCCCTGGCGAAAGCGCGGGCGGCCGGCTACCCGATCGTCACCCGGCAGGAGCTGCCGCCGGCCGTCTCGGTCATCGATCAGATGGCCTACATCGCCGACCAGGACACCTACATCGCCTACGTGATGGGGCCGGACGACGTGAAGGTGGAGCTGGTCGAGAACCGGACCCAGGCCGAGCCGATCGCGCTGCACCACATCCACTTCGACGCGAACGACGTCGATGCGATGAAGGCGTGGTACGTCGACATGTTCGGCGCGGCGCCGGGGATGCGGGGCTCGTTCCAGGCGGCCGACCTGCCCGGCGTCAACCTGACTTGGTCGCCGAACTCGGCGGAGCTGGCCGGCACGCAGGGGCGCAGCCTCGATCACATCGGCTTCGAGGTGGACGGCCTGGAGGCGCTCTGCCGGGAGCTTGAGGCCAAGGGCATCGAGTTCGACCGCCCGTACCAGGAGATCGAGGCGCTCGGACTCGCGATTGCATTCTTCACGGACCCGTGGGGCACCTACATCGAGCTGACCGAGGGGCTGGACGAGTACTGATGGACTTCCACCGCGCGCGGCGCCGCGTCACGGGTCTGTTGCTGCTGGCGGCGCTCGCGCCGGCCGTCGCCTTCGCGCAGCGGCCGGTGCACGTCGATCCGCTGCTGCTGGAGCAGTACATCGGTCAGTACGAGCTCTCGGCGAATTACGTCCTCACGATTCTCGTCGACGGCGACCGGCTCTACGTGCGCGCCCCGAACCGCGGCACGCGGCTGCTCGTGCCCACCTCCGAGACCGAGTTCATCGAGGTGGAGTCGGGGTTGCGCATCACGTTCCGCATCCGGGCGGACACGCGCCGCGTCGATCACCTGGTCTTCGAGCAGGAGGGATACGGCCGGCGCGCGAACCGGATCTCGGCGGAGGTGGGCCTCGATCCCGCCACGCGTCCCGCACTGGCCCTTCCCGAGGCGACGCTGGCCCGCTACGTCGGGCGGTACGAGGAGCAGCCGGGGTTCGCCATCGCCATCACGCGCGAGGGCGAGCAGTTGCTCGCGCGGATGACCGACCAGGCCCCGGCGGCGATCTTCGCCGAATCGGAGACCGAGTTCTTCTATCGGGACCGGGACGTGCGCATCTCGTTCCGGGTGCAGGGCGACACCGTCGAGGCCCTCGTGTGGCGCCAGGGCGGGGCCGCCCTCGAGATGCGCCGGATGGACTGAGCGCCCCGGGACTCAGTCCCCGGCCAACTCCTCGTAGACCGCGGTCAGGAACCGTTGCGGGTCGCCCCACTTGGCCTCGTAGTCGGCCGTCGGACCCGCGGCCAGCACCTCGTCGTAGCTGCCGGCCCCGTCGTCGACCAGCGCGGACACCTTCGCCGCCACGTCGATGATCATGTCGCGGAACTCGATGACGTCGTCGCGGCCCGACACCACGCCGTGTCCCGGCACGATCTTCGTGTTCGGACCCGCGATGCCGGCCGCGATGCCGAGCGCCTCGATGGTTCCGTCCAGTGTCCCGCCGTTGCCGCGGTCGATGACCGGGAAGGCGACCGTCCGGAACACGTCGCCGAGGTGCAGCACGTCCGAGCCCTTGAAGTGGATGAAGCTGTCCCCGTCGGTGTGCGCCGGCGGCACCGGCAGCAGCTCGACCTCCTCGCCGTTCAGGTGAATCCGGATCGCGTCGCTGTAGGTCAGCACCGGCAGAGCAATCGCCGGCAGGCGCTCGGCCAGACGCAGGCGTACGCGATCCTGGGCCACGATCTCGACGCCCCTCCGCCCCATGTTCTCGTTCCCGCCGACATGGTCGCCGTGGACGTGGGTGTTGATCAGGTAGCGGATGTTGCCATTGGAGATCTCGTTGATGGCCGCGACGATGCGGTCCGTCAGCGGCGCGAACTGGTCGTCGATCATCACGACGCCGTCGTCGCCGATCGACAGGCCGATGTTGCCGCCGCGTCCGGCCAGGTAGTGGACGGTGCCCGCGACATGGTGCGTGGAGATCTCCACCGCGTCCCAGTCCACGGCCGGCTGGGCGCGGGGGCTGAAGCCGACGATGAACACCGCCGCGACTACGAACGTGGCGCCGACGAGCATGCTGCGATTCATGGACGTTCCCTCCAGACGAACAGATACCGCCAATTGTGAATGCTCACCGGAAGCGTATCCAAAATACGGGCGCCGTGGGGGCTGGCGTCGTACGGTTCGTCGCTCGGCGGCCCGTCGCGACGCATGGACCATGCGGCTGCGGCGGGTGGAATATAGTGGGGCAGCCGTCCATGTGCTGCAGGAGGACCCAGTGAGCGCCACGACATCACATGCAACACGCCGTCGGGCTTCCGATCGGCGCCGTTTCCTGAAGCAGGCCATCGGCGTGGGCGCCACGCTGGCGGCAACCGGGGTCGGCGGAGGCGTCGGCCGCGCCCAGGCATCCGATCGGGTGGTCCGTTTCGATCATGTCTCGTTCCCCATGCGCAATACCGAAGCCATGCTGGCGTTCTACCGCGACCTCGGCTTCGACGTGATGGAGGGGGAGCGCATCTGCTCGGTTCACTTCGGCGACGCCAAGATCAACCTCCACCGGCCCGAGATCTGGGAGAGCGGCGAGTTCACGCTGCGCGCCCCGCGGGCGGTGCCGCCGTGCGGCGACTACTGCGTCGTCTGGGGCGGGAGCGCGGCCGAGCTGGAGCTGACGTTCGAGCGCGTCGGCGCGGTCGTCGCCGAGACGGGGCCCCGCCAGGGCGGCCGCAACGGCGGTGTCGACACCGGGATCAGCCGCTACATCCGGGATCCGGACGGGAACCTGCTTGAATTCATCATCTACCCGTGAAGCCGGGCGCCCAGCCCGACGCGCGGGAGGCTCCGTCCGGACCGCCGAGCGCGGCCGGCGGCGCTAGGAGAGCGTGGTCGCAAACGTGATCAGGCCGAGAACGAACAGCACGGCGACGCCGGCCACGAGCGCCTTCGCACCGAAGTCGGACGCTCCGGGGCTGAGAGCGTTCAGCAGCCCGACCAGCGCCGCGCCGGCCATCCCGAGCGCCGTGATGCCGAACAGCCCGAAGAAGAAGTTCGCCAACGCCAGGGTCACCATCTCGCTCACGTGATACCTCCCGTGGCATTCCGGACGGCCGGCGCGGCCGCCGGGGGGAAGGACTGTAGCATGATTGGCGCATGAGGCGCCTTCTTCTGGTCGATACCGACTCGGCGGTCTTCAACGACGACGCGGCGGCGCTGGCGATGCTGGTCCGGCGGCGCGGCCTCTTCGAGCTCCTCGGCGTCACCGTGGTTGCCGGCAACCACACCGTGCCGCAGGGGGCGGAGCACATGCTGCACCTGCTGGAGCTCACCGGGGCGGCCGACGTGCCCTTGCACCTGGGCGCGCATGCGCCGCTCGTCAACACGGCGGAGCGGGCGGCTCGCTGGGAAGCCCGGTGGGGACCCATCGCGTTCAAGGGCGCATTCTCGGCCGACCCGGGGGTCCAGCCGCCGCACGGCGGGCGCTTCGCCGCGACGCGGCCGCGCTCGAGCGACGCGGTGGCGTTCCTCATCGAGACGATCGAGCGTCATCCGGACGAGGTCACGCTGGTAGCCTTGGGGCCCATGACCAACGTGGCGCTGGCCCTGCGGCTTCGGCCCGACCTGGCGCCCCGCATCCGGAGCCTGGTCTTCATGGGCGGCAACGCCCGCGTGCCCGGAAACGTGACTCCGGCGGCGGAGTTCAACTTCTGGTTCGATCCGGAGGCGGCGGCCGCGGTGCTGGCCGCGCCGATTCCGCGCGTCGTGATGTTCGGCCTCGACATCACCAACCACGCGCCGCTGCACAGGACCCGCTTCGACCGCATCGTCGCGGTCGACACCCCGCTCACCCGGCTCATGCAGTACGACATGGGGCCGAGGTTCGACGCCGACCCGGCCGCGACGGCGTACGTGTGGGACTGCATCACCGCCGCGTGGCTCATCGAGCCCTCCATCGTCACCGCGTCGGAACGGCTGCCGATCTCCGTCGACACGACCTTCGGCCGGAGCTACGGAGCGACGATCGTCGATGCAGGCGGTGGCGTCGAGCGCGGCCTGCACGTAGAGGTGATGCTGGACCTCGACGTGGAGCGGTTCTACACCCTGTACGCGGATCTGTTCACCCGGCCGTTGGCGGCTGCGCGTCCCGGCTGAACTGGTCGTCCGGCGCCGCGGTCAGCACCTGTCGCGCCAGCTCCACCCGTGCGGGCCGTCCCGGACCCGGCCGCGGCCGCGCGGCGACTATAATCAGGCCCGCGGATTTCATCCTCAAAGACGCTCAAGGAGATCCCCATGCCGTCACCGGCCTCTCGCGCATATCTCGCCTGGTTCATCGCGGCGGGTCTGCTGCTCGCCTCGGCCCCGCCGGCTCACGCGCAGGAGCGTGACTTCACGCCGGTCACCGACGCGGAGCTGCAGGATCCCGACCCCGCCGACTGGCTCAACTGGCGGCGCACCCTGGACGGGTGGGGCTACAGCCCGCTCGATCAGGTCGATCGCGACAACGTCGACGATCTCCGGCTCGTCTGGTCCTGGGGCCTGGAGCCGGGCGTGTCGCAGACCACACCTGTCGTGCACGACGGCGTGATGTACATCGCGAACCCGGGCAACGTCGTGCAGGCGCTCGACGCGCGCACCGGCGACTTCATCTGGGAGTACCGGCGCGAGATGGACGAGCGGCTGCGGCCCGCGGCGCAGATGCGCAGCCTCGCCATCTACGAGGACCTGATCATCCTCAATACCCGGGACGCGCACGTCGTCGGCCTCGACGCGCGGACGGGCGAGGAGCGCTGGGACACCGACGTGGCGCCGGACCACGACGGCTACGGTTTCTCGAGCGGGCCGGTCATCGCCGACGGCACGGTCGTGGCGGGGCTGCGCGGCTGCGAGCGGTTCCGCGAGGACACCTGCTATATCGTCGGGGTCGACGGCCGCACCGGGCGCCTGATGTGGCGCACGTCGACCATCGCCCGGCCGGGCGAGCGCGGGGGCGACACCTGGGGCGACCTGCCGCTGCTGTTCCGGGCCGGCAGCGACGCCTGGATTCCGGGCGCCTACGACCCGGTCAGCCGCCTCGTCTACTACGGCACCGCGCAGGCCAAGCCGTGGTCGCGGGACGCCCGCGGCACCGACGGCGACGCCCTCTACAGCAACTCGACCCTGGCGCTGGATCCGGAGACCGGCGAGATGCGCTGGTTCTTCCAGCACATCCCGGGCGACAGCCACGACATGGACGAGACCTTCGAGCGGATCCTGATCGACTACGACGGCCGCGAGTCGGTGTTCAGCATGGGCAAGCTGGGCATCCTGTGGGAGCTCGATCGCACGACCGGGGCGTTCACCAAGGCCGTCGACCTCGGCTACCAGAACCTGGCCGACGTCGATCCGGAGACCGGGGAGTTCACCTACCGCGAGGGCATGGTCTCGGGCGTGGGCGAGATGCTCTTCTTCTGCCCGAGCACGGGCGGCTTCAAGGCCCTGCGGGCGATGGCCTACCACCCGGACACGGGTGCGCTCTACGTGCCGCTCAACCTGCAGTGCGAGACGGCCGCCTTCGGACCGGTGGAGATGCGGGCGGGCGGCGGCGGCACGGGCGGCGTGCGGGGCCGGCTGAACCACTTCCATCCGGACGCGCCGGGTCAGCTCGGCGAGTTCCAGGCGCTCGACATCCGCACCGGCGAGACGCTGTGGAAGCACCGGCTCGAGGTCCCGTACAACACGGCGGCGCTGACGACGGGCGGGGGCCTGGTCTTCATCGGCGACTGGGAGCGCCACGTCTTCGCCTACGACGCGGCAACCGGCGAGCAGCTCTGGCAGAGCCGGCTGACCACCATGGCCAACGGTTATCCCATCACCTACGCGGTGGACGGCAGGCAGTACGTCGCCTTCGGCGCGGGCGGACCGCTGGGCGGGTCGAGCTGGACCAGCATCATTCCGGCCGATCTGATTCCCGATAAGCGCAACCCGCGGCAGGGCAACGGCATCTTCGTGTTCGCCGTGCCCGAGGAGGAGTGACGCGTTGCCCGATGGCACGCGGCGCGGAGCGTAGCTGCCTGCGCGGGCGCGGCGAACGACGGGCGGTTGCGGGTCGGGCAACACGCTCGATGGATGGTCGCGGCCCGGCGACCGGTCGGGCCCATTGCGGTGGAGGTCAACCGTGAGGAAGCATGCCGTTCGACGGTTCGTCGTCGTGCTCGCGGTCGTCAGTTTCGCGGCCGTGTCGGCGGTGCCGGCCCGGCAGTCGGCGGCCGGCTACACGGAGGTCACCCCGTGGCCGCTCCCGGCCACGACCGCGGCCGGCACCCCCTCGGTCTGGAACTTCGGCCAGGTGGTCGCGGTGGCCACCGGCGCCGACGGCAACATCCTGGTGCTGCACCGCGGGGCGCAGCCGATCCTGGTGTTCGAGCCGGACGGTACCTTCGTGCGGAGCTGGGGCGAGGGGCTGTTCAGCAACGGCAAGGTCATGGGGGTGGCTCCCGAGGACCGGGCGCCCGGCGCGTCCGGCTACACCGCCGTCTACGGGCCGGCGGGCTGTCAGGCGTGCGGTGCGCACGGCATCCGGGTGGACCCCGAGGGACATGTCTGGGTGGTCGACGCCCCCGGCCACGCCGTCTACAAGCTGCGCGAGACCGGCGAGCTGCTGATGCACCTGGGCACCCCCGGGGTCTCCGGGGCCGGCCACGACACGTTCAACCTGCCCACGGACATCGCCTTCGCCCCCAACGGCGACATCTACGTCAGCGACGGCTACGGCAACGCCCGCATCGTACGGTTCTCCGGCGAGGGCCGCTACCTCGGCGAATGGGGCTCGCGCGGCACCGGGCCGGGCGAGTTCGGCCTGCCGCACGGCATCGCGGTGGCCGGCGACGGCCGCGTCTACGCGGTCGACCGCGACAACCGGCGCGTGCAGGTGTTCGACGCCGACGGTACGTTTCTTGACCAGTGGACCGATCTCACCGGTGTGCAGGCGCTCTTCGTCACGAAGGAGCAGCGGATCTGGGCCGGCGGCGCGCTGCGCACGCTCGACGGCGAGATCCTGGCCGAGCTCACCGGCGGCGGGGGCGGCCACGGGATGACCGTCTCGCACGACGGCGAGGTGTTCGCCGCGCAGCTCAGCGGACGCGTGCAGAAGTTCGTGGCGGGTTCGTCCGACTGACGATCACGGGCGGGGAACGCCGTGCTGGACGAGCTGCGGCGGCTGGTTGGCCTGAAGTCCGACGAGCTGAGCCGGGACCCACTATCGACGAGCAGTGGCGGGCGTGCTGTCAGGCCGCGGGCATGACCCCCGCGGAGATCGAGACGTACGATCCGGCTTTCGATCACCACGAGACTCGCATCGCGCGCCGGGTGACTCGGGCGCGGTGACCGGCGCGACGGCGGTTGCCCCTTGCCGTGACATGCCGCCGCATGCGATCTTCCAACATGATCATGCTGCACCGGGCTCGGCTCGCGGTGCTGTCGGCCTTTGCCGCGGCCGTGGCTGTTTCCTTCGGCTCCGCCGGCGCGGTCGTCGAAGGGGCGGTCGACGATTTCCAGGCCGAGCTCGCGGCCCGCGTGGCGCGGTTGCGGGACAACACCGGTCTGACCGCCGTCGCTGCCGCGGTGATCGTGGACGGAGAGCTCGCGGCGGCGGCGGCCAGCGGCGAGCGCAGACGGGATTCCGGCATCTCGGTGACCGTCGACGACCGCTGGCACGTGGGTTCCATCACCAAGTCGATGACCGCCACGCTGCTGGCGGTGCTGGAAGACGACGGCCTGCTGTCCGCAGACGATGCACTGCCCGCGTTGCTGCCCGATGTCGAAATGGCCGGCGGCTGGAGTGCCTGCTCCTTGCATCACCTGCTGACGCACACGTCCGGTGCTCCCCGCGACTTTCCGATCGAGAGCCAGCAGATCTGGCCCGACACCGCGGAGGAGCTGGTCTCCGAAAGGCGGCGCTTCATCGCGGACGTCCTCGCCGAGGAGCCGCAGTCCCCCTGCGGGGAGAGCTTTGCGTATTCGAACGTCGGCTATACGATCGCCGGCCACATCGCCGAGACCGTCGCCGGCGAGCCCTATCAGGCCTTGTTGCAGAACCGCGTGTTCGCGCCGCTCGCCCTGCTGAGCGCCGGTTTCGGCGCGCCCAGGGGCGAGTACCCGGATCAGGAGCCGGTCGGTCACCTGGTCCTGTTCCGCCGCCGGATTCCGGCCGACCCCTTCGAGACGCGCGCTGACAACACGCCCCTGATCGCGCCGGCCGGGACGGTCCACATGACGATAGGCGACCTGGCGCGGTACGGCGCCGTGCACCTGGAGGGCGAGTACGGAACCGAGCCGCTGCTGCTGCCCCAGTCGAGCTGGCAGCGGCTGCACAGACCGTTCCTCGAAGACTACGCCAGCGGCTGGGTCAGACACGAACGCGACTGGGCCGGCGGTTCCGTGATCTGGCACAACGGCAGCAATACGCTCTGGTACGCGTTGCTGATGCTGGTTCCGGCCAGGAACATGGTGCTGGCGATTGCGACCAACGACGGTGCGATCGAGGTCGCGGACGAGGCGTTCGTGGAGTTGGCCGAGGAGTTGAGCGCGTTCGTACCGGAACGCTGAGTGGGATTGCCTGGAGCCTGTCCCCCCTCCGGTGCTGCGAGTCTGCGCTGTAGAACGGCGTAGACTTCACAGGCAGGCCCGGTTGGGCGGCAATCGAAGCCGCCGGCGACGATTGTCGGGATTGGTTGGAGTCGCGAAGACGGCGGAATCCAACGGAATGGAGGCTGAGATGCAACCCGGTTGTCTCGTCGTGCGAGGCGTCCTGCTCGTGGTCGCGGCATCGATGGCGTGGGCGCCGCTGCCCGCCGGCGCGCAGGACGAGTCACCCGCGCCGTTCGTCCCCGTCACCAACGCGATGCTCGAGGATCCGGCGCCGGGCGACTGGCTGACGTGGCGCCGCACGCCGGACGGCTGGGGCTACAGCCCGCTCGACCAGATCGACCGCGAGAACGTCGGCGCGCTGCGCATGGTCTGGACGCGCGCTCTGACTGCCGGCAGCCAGGAGGGGACGCCGCTGGCCTACGGCGGCGTGCTGTACATGCCGAACCCGCGCGACGTCATCCAGGCCATCGACGCGGTGACCGGCGACCTGCGCTGGGAATACCGCCGTGACCTGCCGGACGACGTCGACGACTACGTCGGCGGGTCGACCGTCAACCGGAACATCGCGATCTTCGGGCACTACATCATCGACACGAGCACCGACGACTACATCTACGCGCTCGACGCCGAGACCGGTCGGCTGGCCTGGGAGACCGAGATCCTCGACTACACGCTGAACGCCGCCCGGCACTCGTCGGGTCCGATCATCGCCGGCGGCAAGGCGATCTCCGGCCGGAGCTGCCGGCCGGGCGGCGGGCCGGAAGCCTGCGTCATCGCCGCCCACGATGCGGGGACCGGCGCCGAGGTCTGGCGCACGCGCCTGGTGCCGGCGCCGGGCGAGCCGGGCGACGAGACGTGGGGCGGCGTCCCGTTCGAGGAACGGGTGCACGTCGGGTCCTGGATGGCGCCCAGCTACGACCCGGCGCTGAACCTGGTCTACGTCGGCACGTCGGTCACGTCCCCGGCGCCCAAGTTCCTCCTCGGCGGGATCGAGAACAACTACCTGTACCACAACTCGACGCTGGCGCTCGACGGCGACACCGGCGAGATCGTCTGGTACTACCAGCACCTGAACGACCACTGGGACCTCGATCACCCCTTCGAGCGGCTGCTGGTCGACACCGCGGTGGCGCCGGACCCCGCGGCGGTGAGCTGGATCAACCCGCGTCTGGAGCCCGGCGAGGTACGGAGGGTGGTCACCGGCATCCCCGGCAAGACCGGCGTCGTCTACACGCTCGACCGCGAGACGGGCGAGTTCCTGTGGGCGCGGCCGACGGTGACGCAGAACGTCATCAGCGCCATCGACGGCGCGACCGGCGAGGTGACCGAGAACGCCGAGCTCATCTTCACCGCCGAGGGGCAGGAGGTGCTGACCTGCCCGACCTGGTTCGGCGGCAAGGACTGGGAGGCCGGCGCCTACAGCCCGCGGACCAATCGGATGTACATGCCGCTGCGCAACACCTGCGCCCGCATGATGGCCACGCGCGAGGCGCGCATCCACTACGCGCTCGCCCTGCGCCACCAGCTCGCGCCGGGGACCGACCAGCTCGGCACGATTCAGGCGATCTCCGCCGAGACCGGCGCCACCGAGTGGCTCTACGAGCAGCGGGCGGCGACGATGTCGCTCGTCGCGACCGGGGGCGGGCTAATCTTCGGGGGCGACACGAACGGCCGCTTCCGGGCCTTCGACGACGAGACGGGCGAGGTGCTGTGGGAGATCAACCTCGGCTCGCCGGTCAGCGGCTTCCCCATCACCTACGCGATGGACGGCCGGCAATACGTGGCGGTGAGCACGGGCACGTCGGGCACCGCGTCGGGCTTCACGCGCCTGACGCCGGAGCTGCGCCCGAGCGCCGGCAACAACCTGTTCGTGTTCGGTTTGCCGTGAAAGGCGCCAACCCTCAGCGGGTGCGAATCCCGCCCGGCAACTGTCGCTCCAGCCGGTAGCAGTCGGAGCGGACGATGGAGGTAACGACATCGGCTGAAGTACTCCGAGGACAAAGGGCCGCCTTGGGCGGTTCAGCGACCACACGGGCTGCAACGCGAGTGAACGCCGAGCAGGCCTCGAAACAGGTAATGCGGAAGCCGACCCGCCCGAACACCGGGGAAGGCTGTCACCGGTCGGGAAGCGAGCGACGCGAGCACCGAGCGGTTCCGCCGGGGTAGTGGCGGTAGCACGTGTGGAAGAGGGGGATGGACGCAACACGGGAAGCCCTGCCGGTGGCGTGGCACGCGCCAACTGACAGCCCGCGAGGGTCAGGTTGGGCCGGCGAGGGTGGCGGAGAGGCCTGTAGTACCGGGGAAGCCGGGTAACGCCGGTGGAGGGAAGGGGCCTTGGTTCGAGAGCAGCGCATGACGGAGGAAGGGACGTGGGGACTGGCCCGGGCCTAGCAGCCTCAGAACGTGTTCAGCGACTCCAGACGGCGCTACATGCGAAAGCGAAGGGAGCACCTGACTTCCGGTTCTACTCGCTGAGCGACAAGGTGTGGCGCGAGGACGTGCTCGCGGTCGCCTGGCAGGCTGTCCGCCGCAACGGCGGCGCGGCCGGGGTGGACGGCGAGACGGTCGCGGCCGTCGAGTCGCAGGGTGTGGACGGATGGTTGGGCGCACTGGCGCGGGACCTGAAGGCGGGGACCTACCGGCCGCGCGCGGTCCGGCAGGTGCTCATCCCGAAGAAGCAGCGCGGGCAGTTCCGGCCGTTGGGCATTCCGTGTCTCCGGGACCGGGTGGCGCAGACGGCGGCGATGCTGGTGTTATCGCCGATATTCGAAGCGGACCTGGAACCGGAGCAATACGCCTACCGGCCGGGCCGAGGCGCGCATGACGCCGTCAATCGCGTGCATCGGCTGCTGACGACCGGGCATCGGGAGGTGGTGGACGCCGACCTGACGAACTACTTCGGCGAAATCCCGCACGCGGACCTGCTGAAGTCGATTGCCCGTCGCGTGAGCGACGGCCGGCTGTTGGGGTGGGTCAAGGCGTGGCTGGAGATGGCGGTCGAGGAGGACGACGGTCGGGGCGGTCGCCGCCGTACGAACCGTGCGCGACGCGACCGGAAGGGTACCCCGCAAGGGGCACCGATTTCGCCGCTGTTCAGCAACGTCTACATGCGTCGCTTCATTCGGGGTTGGAAGGTGCTGGGGTACGCCCGGCGCTTCGGGGCGGAAATCGTCAACTACGCGGACGACTTCGCAGTGCTCGGCCGAGCGCCGGCGTCGGTGATGCTGGCCGCGGTCGAAGGACTGATGAAGCGGCTGAAGCTGCCGATGAACGCCGAGAAGACCCGCTGCTGCCGGCTGCCGGAGGAGCCGATGACGTTCCTCGGCTACCGGATTGGGCACAACTACCGGCCGGACACGGGTGCCGCCTACATCGGCACGCGCCCGAGCCCGGCCAGCGTCCAGAGCATCTGCCGTCGCGTGAGCGAGCTGACCACGTCGCGAAACGGGCTGCTGTCGCCGAAGGAGATGGTACGGCGTCTGAACCGGGCGTTGACCGGTTGGGCGAACTACTTCACCCTTGGGCAGGTCAGTCCGGCGTATCGCGCCATCGACCGGCACGCCACGCGACGGCTGCGCCAGTGGCTCGGTCGCAAGCACAAGGTGCGGTCCGGGAAGTCTGTGCGCTTCTCCAACGAACGACTGTGGAACGACTACGGTCTCGCGCGCCTTGCACCGCGAACGACGAGCCTTCCGTGGGCGAAGGCATGATCTCGTCCGAGAGCCGGATGCGGGAAATCCGCACGTCCGGTTCGATGAGCGGCGACTGGAAACGGAGCCATGGCGAGGAGTGAGGCACCGGCATCGGCGAAAGCCGCCGGGAACAGCGACCCCCATCGCCTACCGCCACCGCGCCAGTCGTCGACTCTACCGCTACAGGACTGAACTTCATGCAAGCTATTGATAAAACACGGTTTGCTAACATGCAGGAGCGACGCTTGTCACGAGAATTACCACGACATTAGGATCGTCGAACTGAGGTCCACGTCCGTCCCGGCGTTGGCGGCGTTGCGGCGTTGGTAAGCGTTCGGTCAAGGTGCGCCGTGAAAGGCGCCATTCCTCAGCGGGTGCGAATCCCGCCCGGTAACTGTCGCTCCAGCCGGTAGCAGTCGGAGCGGACGAAGGAGCGTTGTTCCTGGCCGTGTTGCTGGCCGTCGATCCACTGCTCGCGGTCGTCGTCGCCGTGTCGCCGCGGCGGGTACGATTGCGATGCGGACCCTGTCCCGGCGGCGGACCGACGAAAAGCGGCAGATGCAGCGTGAGGGCGCCATGATGACGGGTCTCGGGGGCTTTGGGCTGCCTCCATGGAGTCGTTGCAGGCGACCGCGGCCGAGGACGATTTCTTTTGCCGCTGGACCGGCTATCAGGCGCGCGAGTTGGCGGTCCGCCAGCGATTCTCCGAGCTGGGCCACGCGAACGCCGCGCTGCCGGGCCTGTTCCTGATGCTGGGCGGAGCGGCGGTGATGGGACTCGGCGGGTGGCGCGTCATGGCGGGCGAGATGACGCTCGGCACGTTGATGGGACTGCACGTGGTGGCCGGCAGTTTCCTGCGGCCGGTCGGCCGTTTCGTACAGTTCGCCGACCTGCTGCAGACGCTCGACGCCGACTTGCAGCGGCTGGGCGACATGTTCGATGCCGACGAAGATCCCGCGTTGGCGAGATCGCCCCGTGCAGGCGGCCGCATCGCGACGTCGGAGGGACGCCTGCGTCTGGCCGGGCGCATAGAGCTGCGCGACGTCACCTTCGGCTATCAGGCCAACCGGCCGCCGCAGATAAGGAATCTGAGCCTGACGATCGAACCGGGAGAGCAGGTGGCGGGGTCGGCCCGAGCGGCTCGGGCAAGTCGACGCTGCTGATGCTCGTGAGCGGCGTATGCTCGGGCACTGTCGGATCCCACATGGTGAGGTTCTCGCGGACCGTGGAGGCGAAGAGGAACGGCTGTTGATCGACGATGGCTGGCGGCGACCGCGACGCTGTTGCAGATGCGACAGGGCGCGGCGCTGATGCGCATCGAGGGGCGCGTCGCGGCCCGGCTGGGGGCGGCGACCTGGGATCGCCTGCTCGGGTTGTCCCGGAGGTTCTTCGAGCGTTTCACGCCCGGCGACCTCGTCGTACGGGTCGCCGTATTCCAGACGCTGCGCGAGCAGATCGCCGGCACCGTGGCGGCCACCCTGCAGTTGGTCCTGTTCCTGCTGCCTGCGTTCGTGCTGATCTTCCTCTACGCCGTCCGGCTCGGCTTGTGGAGCTCCGGGCTCGGCCTGCTCGCTCTTGCGGTGGTCACGATCCTCGGTCTGCGCCAAATCGGCCCGCATCGCGAGTTCAACCGCCTGAGCCGGCAGATTTCCAGCGACCTGTTCCAGTTCATCAACGGCATCGGAAAGCTGCGCGCCCGCGGCGCCGAGGGTTCCGCATTCGCCCGCTGGGCCCGCACCTCGACCGCCGCGCCGTGCGGCGCCAGTTTGGCGTCGTGGTGCAGGACGGCATCCTGCAGCAGGGCAACGTGCTCGACAACATCATCGGCGTCTCCAACGAGCTGAGCATCGATGACGCCTGGCAGGCGGCGCGCTTGGCGGACGTGGACCGCGATATCAGGGCCATGCCCATGGGGATGTTCACCGTCGTGGGCGGCGGCGGCGTCGTCTCCGGCGGCCAGGCTCAGCGTATCCGGATCGCGGCGGCCCTCGTGGGCAATCCGAGGATCCTGCTGTTCGACGAAGCCACCAGTTGGCTCGACGCGCGCAGCCAGGCCAAGGTCATGGAGATCGAATCTACGTGCTGCGCGCCGGACGCATCATTCAGCAGGGCGGATTCGACGAGCTGTTCGAGCAGGAGGGCATGTTTCGGGAGATGATGCGCCGACAGATGGCATGATACCCGCGACTTTACTTCCCAATGCAGCGCGTGAGCGAGTGGTTCGCCTGGAACCCGGTGGCCGGCAACCTGCTGATGGTGTTCATCGTTATCGGCGGCCTGATCGGCATGAGCAACGTGCGGG
Organism: Vicinamibacterales bacterium; assembly: GCA_965204175.1. GTDB lineage: Bacteria > Acidobacteriota > Vicinamibacteria > Vicinamibacterales > UBA8438 > WTFV01. The sequence goes on along the minus strand of OZ241978.1, from coordinate 4,370,399 downwards.
GCGAGACCTTCCCCGACGTCGCGCTCGACACGTTGGCCATTCAGGTGCCGTATCTGGGCGCGGCGTCGGAAGAGGTCGAGACGGCGGTCTTCACCGATTGACCTTCGACGACGTGGCCCGCGCCGTGCGCCGCTCGTCGCTCGACCTGCCGGGTGGATCGGTCCGCAGCGCGAGCGGCGAGATCCGACTGCGGACGGTCGGGCAGGCGTACCGCGGAGCCGAATTCGAGAACCTGGTGCTTCTCGCGGGCGCCGACGGCACGCGGCTGCGTGTAGGAGACGTGGCGACGGTGGTCGACGGGTTCGCCGAGACCGATCAGTTCGGGCGCCTCGACGGAGAGCCGGCGGTGGTCCTCTCGGTGCTCCGCACCGGCGGTCAGAGCGACATGGAGATCTCCCGCGCGGTGAACGGCTACCTGGAGCGCAAGACGCCCACCCTGCCGGAGGGGATCAGGCTGACGAGCTGGATGAACCAGGGGGAAGTGCTGATCGACCGGCTGGGTCTCATGCTGCGGGCGAGCCTGCGCTGGCGCTATCTCTCGCTGGCCTCGGGGCTGTCGGTGCTCGTGCTGACGCTGGCGCTGGTGCTGAGCGGCCGCGTCGCGTTCCACTTTTTCCCCGCACCCGAGGCCGACGTCGTCTACGCAACACTGACCATGCCGTTGGGGACGCCCGCGGCGGTGACCGCGGCCGCGGCGCAACGCCTGGAGGACAGCGCCGAACGATTGCGGTACGAGGTGATCGAACAGGCCGGGTCCGACCCCCTGCGGCACGTCCTGACCACGGTCGGCAACCAGCCGCTGGGCGCGGCGCCGGGACCATTGTGGAGCGGGCCCAGCCAGACAGCGGGACACCGCGCCCAGGTCATGCTCGAGCTCGCCCCGCCGAGCGAGCGCAGCGTACGGGCCGATCTTCACGCTGCTGGCGATTCCGCTCAGGTCTTACGTGCAGCCGCTGATCATCATGAGCGCCATTCCCTTCGGATTCGTCGGCGCCGTCGGCGGACACATCGTGATGAACGAGGCCGTCACCATGCTGTCGATGATGGGCATCGTCGCCCTGTCGGGTGTTGTCGTCAACGACAGCCTCCTGATGATCGACTTCATCAACCGCGAGCGCCAGCGGGGCGGAAGCCTGCTGGCGGGGGTGCAGAACGCGGGCGCGGCACGTTTCCGACCCATTCTGCTCACCTCGATCACCACGTTCGCCGGACTGGCGCCGTTGCTCCTGGAACAGGGCACGCAGGCCGATTTCCTGAAGCCGATGGCCATCTCGCTGGCGTTCGGCGTACTGTTCGCCACCTTCGTCACGCTGGTGCTGGTGCCGGCCGCCTATCTGGTCCTGGATGACGTCGAACGGCTGTTGCGTCTCCCGTTCCACCGGTCGGATCCAGTGCATTGATACAAGGACACGAGGAGAGTTCCCTGTGGCACTGATCGACGTCTGCATCATCGGCGGCGGGTTCAGCGCTGTGCCGCTGGCCCGCGAGCTCGATCGCACCGGGGCCGATTTCCGCATCGTGTCGGAGGCGGGCGACACCGTCTGGGATCGTCTGAGCGCGGCCGGGCGCCTGGACTTCGACCTCGTGTCCAGCGCCCTGACGAGCTTCTATTCGTTCGATCTGGCGGCGACCTTTCGCGAGGACCTCTACCCGACGGCCACGCAGTTCCACGCCATGCAGCAGCGCTGGCGGCGGAAGCTCGGCGACAGGACGCTGCGGGACCGGGTCGTCAGGGTGGAGAACTTCGAGGACCACAGCGTGGTCCGCACGCGATCGGGCGAGACGTTCGAGGCGCGGCACGTCGTCTTCTGCACCGGCTTCAAACGGGCCGTCATGGCGGACCTGGCTTCGGTCGACTACTCCGTCACGAACCGGACGTTCCTGTTCGACACGATGGGGGAACGACGGTCACCAGCACGAACGCCGGCAGCAGGGCCCAGAACGCCGGCCCGAAACCGAGATCCAGTCCGGGCCAGGCCGTCGCCGGCAATCCAATCCAGCCCGCCTCGCGCACGCTCGCCGTGTCGTAGATCACCAGCGCGAGTGTGGGCGAGTCCGCATTCGGATGGCACACCAGGCTTCCGGTCTTCAAGCCGCCGTTGTTCGTTCTGCCGTACGGACGCCGTTGCCCCGCTCGCGTTGGCCCGCCGGGTTTCGCTCAACAATTCCCGGGGGACACCCAACGACCGATGCGAAGCCATGTACAAATGGTATGCCCCGAATGCCGACGGCACAAGGAAACGGCGCGTTCGCATGGAAGGTGCGTTCGTGCAGGACCGATTCCCGTGTCGCCCGAATGGCTATCTGCATGCATAATATGTCTCTAGCGTGATCGCGGTCTTTGTGTTCGTTGCCGGCGAGAGTTTCGGCGGCGAGCCGGCGCGACTGGCACGGGAGGACGGGGACGTTGAACGAACGAGACGAAGCGGCGCAGGACATCGCCGGTTCGCGCGACCGCGCCGCCGCCCTGGCGGCGGCGATCCTGCGCATCGGCGCCAGCCTCGACCTCGACACCGTGCTCCGCGAGGTCGTCGACAGCGCCCGCGCGCTGACCGGCGCCCGCTACGGCGTCATCACCACCGTCGACGACGCCGGGCAGCCCCGCGACTTCGTCACCGCCGGCTTCACGCCCGACGAGCACCGGGCGATGGAGACCTGGCCCGACGGGCTGCGGCTGTTCGGGCATCTGCGCGACCTGGCCGCGCCGCTGCGGCTCCCGGACCTCGACGCCTGGGTCCGCTCGCTCGGCTGCTCGCCCTTCCCGGTTCCGTGCGGGGCCTTCCAGGCGACGCCGATGCGCCACCGGGGAACGGCGGCGGGCGGCTTCTTCCTCGGCGGCAAGGAGGGCGGGTTCACGGACGCCGACGAAGAAGTGCTGGTGCTGTTCGCCCAGCAGGCCGCCATGGCGCTCGCCAACGCGCGGGCCCACCGCGAGGAACGGCGGGCGCGGGCGGACTTGGCGGCGCTGGTCGAGACCTGCCCGGTAGGCGTCGCGGTGTTCGATGCCGCGAGTGGGGCGCCGCTGTCGCTCAACCGCGAGGCGCGGCGCATCGTCGCGGGACTGGAGGCGCCGGACGGCGCGGCCGAACGGCTGCGCGATACGGTGGTCTGCCGGCGCGGCGACGGGCGCGAGGTCACGCTCGGCGACCTCGGCAACGCCGAAACGGTGCGGGCCGAGGAGGTCGAGATCTTCGTCACCGGCGGCAAGCGCGTGCGGACGCTGATCGACGCCACGCCGGTCCGCTCCGCTGAAGGCGCGGTCGAACGGGTGGTGGTGACGCTGCAGGACCTGGCGCCGTTCGAGGCGCTGGAGCGCTCGCGGGCGGAGTTCCTGGGTATGGTGAGCCACGAGTTGCGGACGCCGCTGGCGGCCATCAAGGGCTCGGCGGCGACGGCTCTGGAGGAGGGGCGGGAACCCGACCGGGACGAGTTGCGCCAGTTTCTGTGCATCATCGAGGAACAGGCCGGCCGCATGGCCGGGCTGATCGGCGACCTGCTGGACGCCGGGCGCCTCGGCGCGGGCCTGCTGCCGGTGGACCCGGTGCCGGAGGACGTGGCCGGTCTGGTCGAAAGGGCGCGGACCGCGTTCACGGGCGGCGGCGGCCGGCACGGCATCGTCATCGACCTGCCGGCGGACCTGCCCCCGGTGCTGGCCGACGGGCGGCGCATCGTCCAGGTGCTGGACAACCTGCTCTCCAACGCCGCGCGGCATTCCCCGGAGACCGCCCCCATCCGGGTGGCGGCCGAACGCGACGGGGCGCAGGTCGATGTCTCGGTCGCCGACGCCGGCGAGGGGGTGCCGGCGGAGCGGCTGCCGCACCTGTTCCGCCGGCACGCCGGGACCGGCGAAGGCGGCGGGTCGGGTCTCGGGCTGGTCATCTGCAAGGGGCTGGTCGAGGCGCACGGCGGCCGCATCCGGGCCGAGAGCGGCGGCGCGGGCCGGGGCACCCGGATCGCGTTCACGCTGCCCGCCGCCGACGAGGAGGGCGTCCCCCCGGCCGTTGCCGCCTCCCCGCGCCGGGCAGGACGGGAGAAGACGCCGGTCCTGGTGGTGGACGACGACCCGCACGCGCGGTGCCAGGTGCGCGACGCGCTCAGCGCGGCGGGCTACGCCCCGGCGACGACCGGCGAGCCGGGGCAGATGGCCCGCCTGATCGAGGCGAAGCATCCCGCCCTGGTGCTACTGGACCTGGTGCTGCCCGGCGCCGACGGCATCGAGTTGCTGCGGACCCTGCCGGGGCTCGCCGACCTGCCGGTGATCTTCGTCTCGGCCTACGGGCGGGGCGAGACGGTCGCGCGGGCGCTGGAGGCGGGCGCCGCCGACTACCTCGTCAAGCCGTTCTCGCCGGCCGAGCTGGTGGCGCGCGTGGGCCTCGCACTGCGGCGGCGGACCCCGCCCGCGCCCTTCGTGCTCGGCGACCTGGCCATCGACCGGGCCAAGCGCCGGGTGACGGTGGCCGGCCGTCCGGTGCGGCTCACCGCGACGGAGTACCGGCTGCTGCACGCGCTCTCGCTCGACGCCGGCGGGGCGACGACCTACGAGTCGCTGCTGCGCCGGGTGTGGGGCGGCCGCGACGGGAGCAACGCGCAGGCGGTGCGCAGCGCGGTCCGCAAGCTCCGCCGCAAGCTCGGCGACGACGTCGGACGGCCGCGGTACATCCTCACCGAGCGTGGGCTCGGCTACCGCATGCCAAAACCGGACGAGCCGTGACCGGTCGCTGTGATCAGCGCCAGGCGTCAGCCCGGAGCAAGGGAGAAGTTGACGGATCCGGGCCTATCGGACGCGCAGGTGCTCCAGATACTCGACCGCGGCCCGCATCTGTCCACCGTCCCAGGTCGTCCAGTCGTCACTCTCAGGCAGCCCCGGAACACCGGTGCCGCGGCCCACGGCGACCAGCTTGACCACTAGATGTTTCGAGCCGTGGTGCTCGCACAGGGCCAGGAACCGCTGCGTCAGGTCGCCCTCGATGATGCCCCCTCTCTCCCTATCGTGATGATGTCCTCGGGAGCGTGCGGGCCGTCGGCACGATGGCCGCGCGGCGATGGCGGACGACTGGCCGAAACATCGTCAGCAGGGTGCGTCTTGACCATTGTGAAGCGTCCCTCGATTCGGCACGCGGTCTGGAGACCGTTGATGCGCCATCGCCCGCGCCGGCATCCTCGTAGCGGCCGTGGTCCGTGTGTCTCGCAGATCGCTCGATGTCGATCGTTTGGGGCGGTGTCCCGTAGCCCGATGATCCGCGAACTCGGAGGTGCCTCGCCCCCTGTGAATCGAGAACTGGGGTCAACGATCCGCGGAACTGGGGTCAAGGGGCTTTCCGAACTGGGTCAAGGGACGTGGCACTGTTTTCGACGGTGCAATGCAACGTTGCACTGTTCCGTCGGATCCAGCCTTCCCGCAGGGAAAAATACTGGGTGAGCGGACCCCGGAACCGGGGTCGCTCACCCTTCTTTCCGGTCTGCCTCCAGAGGTGTGCGCGACGTGGACGTGCGGGCAGTTCGTGTCCGTGTGCGCGCGTCATTGCCGTGCGTGGCGTTGCTGGTGAAGAACGGGTTGCCGTCCCGGCTCGGCAGGAAGCTGTCGAGGCGTCCGCGCGGCAGCGGCTACCGCGAACCACCGCAGACACGGGTCGAAGCCCGGCAGAGTGGCCCGACAGGGCCGGGTTGGAGCGGAGCGCCGGTCCCCTCGCGTGCCGTCTGGCGGCGGCCTGCCGCGTTCGGCGAGCCGATCCGTTCAGCTTCGGCGCACTACGGTGTGGAGTGTGGAGGTCGAACGATGGCTCATCGGCTCGCTCTGATCGTTCTGCTGACGGCCGTTCCGGTGTCTGCTCAGGACTGGGAGATCGAAGCTGGCGCCGGGCATGGCTCCTCAACCCGGCGCGCGTCGCCGACTTCGACGTACGGTCGACTCCGAGCGTGAACGTCGCGCGACGCTGTCAGCGAAGCCTGGACATATTCACGACATATATTTCACGCATCGAGACACGCATGCAGCATGCAATAGGTCCTGCACGAACGCATGGCCGTGAATCCGAGCACATGGCACGCCCCTTGGGGGCACCTTCTATACATCAGGCATGACTTGTGGCATAGTAGGAGCCCCAAGCTCGGCTTCGTGCACACTCGTGATCCCGCCGAGAACAGGAGGGTGGCCACGATGGCGAAAGGGAGGCGGGCCCGGGGGCAGTTCCACAATCGGTAGCAGGGAGGTCATGGACGATGCAATCGAACCCAACGTTTCAGACCACGGAGGAGTTCAACTCGTACATCCAGAACAAGGCGACCGAGGACGAGGAGTTCCGGTCCCGTTTGCTGGCCGACCCCAAGGGGGTGATTGGGGAAGAGTTGGCCCTGACCATTCCGGACGACTTCAACGTCGTGGTCCACGAGGACACCCCCAATACCGCGCACTTCGTGCTGCCGCCTTCGGCGGAACTCACCGAGAAGGAGTTGGGGACCGCCGTCGGCGGCTGGTGCTCCCCGATCTAGCGCGCCGCACCGTCGCGGTATAGCGCCGATCTCTCGTTCGCGCCATGGCCGGCCGGCGATCTCTGCCGGTCGGTGCCGACGTCTTGAACGACCGTTGCGTGAGATGGTGGCGGGTTGCTCGACTGGCATGACGCGGACCGGTCTGTCACCGGGCGGCAGCGAGTCCTTCGGGGACCTGCTCGGAGGAATGAAGCGAATGTTCCCCGCCCGCCTTCTGAGTGGCGGGGGTTGGGAGCGTCTTCGCGCCATGGCGGCGAGGCTGCCTCCGTGCGTGATCGACCAACTGTTCGGGTTCGAGTTCGCGCTTGACCACCAGCCGCCCACCGCCGACTTTTGCGTAGTCCCCGCGCGCGGCTCCGACTTGGCTGCGCACTATATTCGCGCAGGTGAAGCGGCGCCGACGGATTCGGCTGCGGCCGCTCTCGGCCGTTTCCTCGCGCAGGATGCGCGACCCACCTCGTTCCCGGCGTGCAGGGACGGCGGCGTCATCCTCGAGTACGATGTGCCCGAAGAGCTGCCGGAGGAACCTTTGCCGCCCGGCATCTTCCTTGTGTCCGGCACCGTCCGGGAAGGTGCCCCGCCGACGCTCCACGACGATCCGACGCGCACCGTCACCGGCCTCTGGACCGCGGTCGGCTGGCGCGCCTGCCGCGAGGAGTTGCGCGAGGTCGAGCGGTTGTACGAGGCCCTTCCCGACACCGGTTGCGTCGTCCAGGCGGGCGTGTTGCCGGGTCGGCCCGAGCGCGCGCTGCGCTTCGTCATCCATCGCGTCGACGCTGGAGAGATTCCCGGTCTCCTCGAACGCCTCCGCTGGCCGGGCTCGATCGACGCGGTCGTGTCGGTGCTGGCGCATGCGAGCGACGTTGCCGCCCGGGTTGCGCTCAGCATGGATGTCGCCGGGCGGGGCGTTTCGCGGCGCCTGGGGCTGGAGCTGTTTTCGTCCGGTGAAGTTGTTTCAGCGGGACACGGAGGCTGGCTGCCGATGATCGACCGGCTGGTGGACAACGCATGGTGCGTTCCCGCAAAGGCCGAGGGCCTGCGGGCGTGGCCGCGGTTTGAGCGACTGATCGGGCGCAGCGGCATCTACTTGGTGTACTCGGCCATCAACCACTTCAAGGTCGTCGTGGAGCCTGGCCGCATCGGCGCCAAGGCGTACGCGGCCATGTTCGTTCGCCGGGTCGGCACCGGCGGCGGCAAGGCCGACTGAACGGGAGGCAGGCTTGCCCGCGTTGAACGGCATGAGGATCCTCGACATGACGCAGTTCGAGGCCGGTCCTGCATGCACCCAGGCATTGGCTTGGCTGGGCGCCGACGTGGTCAAGGTCGAGATGCCGGAGCGCGGTGACCGGGCCCGGGGCGCGGGCCAGGTCCGCAACGAGGCGTACGCCCCGTTGTTCTGCGCATGGAACGCCAACAAGCGCAGTCTGGCGATCGACCTCGGCAGCGACGCGGGCCGTGCAGTGTTCCTGCGTCTGGTACCGAAGTTCGACGTGTTCGTGGAGAACTATGGGCCCCGCGTGATGGAGCGGCTCGCCATCGACTACGAGACGTTGCGCGCCGTGAACCCGAGGCTGATCTACCTGCGCATCAAGGGATTCGGCAGCACCGGCCCGTATGCCGGCTTCGCAGTCCAGCAACCGATCGCCCAGGCGGCGGCAGGCGCGTTCTCGATCAACGGCCATCCCGACGGACCGCCGATGATGCCCGGAGCGATGGGGGATGCCGGTGTCGGCGTGTATGCGGCGATGGCGGTGTTGGCGGCCTGGGCGCAGAAGCTGCGCACCGGCCGGGGCCAACGCATCGACCTGTCGATGCAGGAGGCCATGACGTTCTACGTGCGCGGGCGCGCCGCCCTCGGTTCGCGTTGGGGCGCCCGGGCAGCGCGGCGCATGGGCAACACGGGCGAGGCGCCGCCGGCCGACCTCTATCCGTGCAAGCCGTTCGGCGCCACCGACTACGTCTATCTCTATCCGTTTACCGAGAGCAACTGGCATTCCCTGTGCGTTGCCATCGGCCGTCCCGAGTTGCGCGTCGACCCGCGCTTCTCCAGCCCTCGCTGGCGCCTCCAGAATGCTCGTGCGCTGCACGACGAGATCAGCGCCTGGACGAGAGCACGAACGAAGTTCGAGGCCATGGAGACCATAGCCGCTGTCGGCGTGCCGTGTGGCGCATGCCTGGACACGGCGGAGCTGCTGCGCGACAGGCACCTTGCCGCGCGCGGCTTCATCGACGAACTGGATCTGCCCGTGCACGGCAAGGTAAGGGTTCCGGGTTTCGCGCCGCGCCTGTCCAGGTCCCGGGTGCAGTTGAAGCGCCCGCCGCGTCTCGGCGAGCACACCGACGAGCTGCTCCGCACCGAGCTCGCGTTGGACGATGCGCAGCTCGGTGCCTTGCGGGACGCCGGTGTCATCGGCCGGGCGCAGTGATTCGACTGACTCTATCGATGCCCGGAAAACGCGACATGCCGGCACTGGACGGAATGCGGGTTCTCGACATGACCCAGTACGAGGCCGGTCCATCTTGCACCCAGGCCCTGGCGTGGTTCGGCGCGGATGTGGTCAAGGTCGAGCCGCCGGAGCACGGCGACGCCGCCCGCATCTTCGGTGCCGGCGCCTCCGGCGGCTACTCGCCCTTCTTCTGTGCCTGGAACGCGAACAAGCGCAGCGTCGCCATAGACCTCGCCTGCCGCAAGGGACGAGACCTGTTCCTGCGTCTGGTGCCCGCGTTCGACGTCTTCGTGGAGAACTACGGTCCCGGCGTCATCGAACGGCTCGACATCGGCTACGAGACGCTCAGCGCGGTCAATCCGGGCCTGATCTACGCCCGGATCAAGGGCTTCGGCACCAGTGGTCCCTACGCCGGCTTCCGTAGCGCCGATCCTACGGCGCAGGCAGCGGGGGGAGCATTTTCCGTCAACGGCGAGCCGGACGGGCTGCCGCTGATGCCCGGACCGACGATGGCCGACTCGGGAACCGGCGCCCAAGCGGCGATGGCGGTACTGGCGGCCTGGGCGCAGCGGCAGCGTACCGGAGAGGGGCAACTCGTCGAGTTGTCGATGCAGGAAGCGGTGACTTGGTTCATGCGCTCCCACTTTTTCGGCCGCTCGACGCGGGAGGCTCGCGCGGCGCCGCGCACCGGCAACGCGCACGGACTGCCTCCCGCGGGCCTGTATCGGTGCAAACCGTTCGGCGCCAACGACTACGTCTACCTCCAGACTCTGACCGAGGGCCACTGGAGCGCCCTGTGTAAGGCCATGGACCGTGCCGACCTGCACGCCGACCCCCGTTTCTGCAACCCGCGCTGGCGCCTGCAGCACGCTGACGCACTGCGCGCGGAGATCGGCGCCTGGACCGGCGAACGCACGAAGTACGAGGCCATGGAGACCATCGCCGCCGCCGGTGTGCCCTGTTCGGCCTGTCTGGACACGGTCGATCTGCACCAGGACAGGCATCTGGCCGCGCGCGGCTTCATCCACGAATTGGACCTGCCGGTGCATGGGACGGTGCGGATGTTGGGGTTCGCTCCGCAGTTTTCGGAATCACGCTGCGAGATGAAGCGTCCGCCTCGTCTCGGCGAGCACACCGACGAGCTGCTGGCCGAGGAGTTGGGCTTGCGTGAGGCGGACATCAAGGCGCTGCACGAGGCGGGTGCGGTTCGGGACGCCGCGGGCCGGCGAGTCGCACAACGCCGCCCATGAACGCCCGCTCAAGTCAGTTGGCGACGCGCCAGATCGCGGAACACCCCCTGCACCTCGATCAGTTGCGCAAAGGTTCCCTGCTGCACCACCTGCCCCTCGTCGAGAACGTAGATGCGGTCCGCCTTGCGGATCGTGGACAGCCTGTGAGCGCTGACGATGCGGGTCACGGCGAGTTGCTCGATCCGGGCCATTACTCTGGCCTGCGTGTTGGCGTCGAGCCAGTTGGTGGCCTCGTCGAGCAGTAGTATTCGTGGCCCGGACACCAGCGCGGCCGCCAGCATGATGCGCTGGATCTGTCCACCGGAGAACTGCGCCGTACTTCCGGTGACGGGGGTGAACATGCCCATCGGCATTGCCATGATGTCACCATCGACGGCAGCGAGGCGGGCGGCGCGCCAAGCGTCGTCCAAGGTCATTTCCGTGACCATGCCGACGATGTTGCTGTACACCGTCCCCGACCGCAACGAGGCGTCCTGGACCACCATGCCGACGTGGCGGCGCACGACACGACGGTTGAGGCGGTCGAGATTGTGCCCGTCGTAGTACACGACCCCGGACAGGGTTTTCTCCATGCCGAGAACGATGCGCAGCACCGTACTCTTTCCGGCGCCCGAACCGCCGACCAGGGCAACGAACTCGCCGGGTTGAACAGCCATGGAGACGTGGCGAAGCACCAGCGGACCGTCCTGGGCGTAGCGGAAACTGACGTTTTCCAGACGCACCTCGCCGCGCAGCTCCGGGGCGGCGGTGTCGTCCGGGGCGCCCCGGGGCGAGGCCTTCAGGATCGGCGAGACCTGCTCGCCCGCCGGCACGATGACGGCCACGCCGGCCACGCAACGGCCGAGCGCGGCAATGGCTGACAGGAACACCATGTACGCGGCGTAGACGGTCACGAAGGTGCCTGTCGACAGTGCTTCCGTTCCCTCTACGAGGGCCGCGGCGAACAGCGTGGCGGTGGCCAGCAGGGGAGCGGCGGCCGTGAACGCCACCAAGTGCTCGTTCAGGACGCCGACGTTCATCTCGTTGCGCCGCTGTTCCCGGTAACCCTGCGCCCACTGTATGAACGCCGTCCACTCCTTTCCCGTGGAACGCAGCTTGGGCGCAGCGCGGATCAACTGCAGCAGCACTCCCGTCAGCGAGCGCGATGCGGCGAGCGCCCGGCGATGGTGAGGCGCCTGCTTCAGGCCGAGCGTAACGGTCACCGCGAGCGCGCCGAGACCGAACACGAGGCCCACCCAGCCCATCGCGACGTTGAGGATGAACAGCAGGACGAACGTCGGCAGCAGGAAGATCGCCGACAACAGGGCGCGGATGACGCCGCCCGCTACGCGATCGCGCAAATCGTGGAACGCCATAGCGCGGGCCGCCAGGTCGCCGGCGGTGAACTTGCGAAAAAAGGCGGCCGGGAGGTCCAGGAGTCGATCCCAGAGCGCCGCCGTGACTCGCGTCGCCACGCGGCCTTCGAGACGCATCACCGCCGTCCCTTCGAGCATCTCGAACAGCGCCGCGGTCAGCGCCAGCAACAGCATCCCCGCCACCAGCAGGAACAGCATGCCCTCGGAGCCCGCCGGTGCTACCTGATCGACAAAAATGCCGAACAGAACCGCTGGCGCCAGCGTGGCGAAGCCGGCGAGCAGTCCGGCCAGCAGCAACCGGGGCACGTCGCCGGTCCATCTGTGGAAGGCGACCCGCGCCAGGTCCCTCGCACCGGACGTCCGGGCGTTCCGCAACGGCTGATAGAAAAACACGGCATCCGGACGCAGGGAAGCGGCCCGGCGGGCGTCCACCGGCTCGCTGCGTCCCGATGCCGGGTCCACCATGCGGTAGCGCCCCCACCTGCCCGGCAGCAACGCCAGCGGCGCGCCGTCCTCGCGCCGGAACGCCAGCATCGCGCCGCTGTCGCCGAGCCACCAGCGATCCCGGGCGTTGATCGCGATTTCCCGCCCGCGCACCCCCGAGGTGGCCAGGATGCGGTCCAACCGCGGATCGGGCTCGTCGCCGGAGTCCCGGCGCCGATGCGACGCCGGCGGCGGCCGGAAGCGGATGCCTTCGTGGCGGCCGATCAGAGCCAACGCGTCCTGCAGCGCGGTGCCGTGCGCTTCCCGTTGGTGGCTGCGCACGTCGACCATGCCGACCAGCCGCCGGCGCGCAGCACCCTCGCTCTCCCGGCGATGCCGCGCCTGCGCGGTGCGCAGATTGACGGCATCGGCCAGCAACAGCTTGCGGTTGAGATCGTCGGCGCCCAGAGACAGGTGATGGAACTCGGCCAACGCCGCCAGCAGATGTCCCTGGCGATGCAGTTCCCGCGACGAGGCGGCCCGCAGGCGGATCGCCCTGGACACCTCGATCCAACTGCCGGGAGCGACCGGCACGAAGCCGGACCCGGTGCGATCCGGTTCCTCGGTCCCAAGAAAGGCCAGGCCACTGTCGGCGCTCGATGTCCACACCACGCCGCGGGTGGCTGAAACCACATCGCCGGCGTTCAGGTCCGTCGTGACACCAGCCGTGATGAATCGCTCGGTGTGCGGCCGATAGGTGACGTCGCGAGCCACGGCGGCCGAGATGTCGGCAACCCAGGCATCCACCTGCTCGACGATCGCGCCGTCCGCGTCGGCCGCAAGGAGGGCTTCGCGCGGTACGCGCCGCAATTCCGAACCTGGCAGTCCCTTCGCCACGAGCACGTTCGGGCCCCGGTCCGCGTGGAACAACAGCCGGCCGCTGTCGGCCCGCAGCAGGTGCTTGAAGTCGGCGAACGAGCCGCGGTCCTGTTCCCGCACAGCGAAGACGTCCACCGTGCCGCGAGCGACGAACCACCAGACATCGGGATCGGCAAGGCGAATGGGCCTGTTGCCGCCTCCGGCGAACGGTTCCCCGCGCGCCAGGGCGAAACGCGCAAGCCGTACGACGGCGCCTTCTGCCGCGGAATCCGGGAACCCCCCGGCGGGCGACGGCTGCTGTCCGTTTGCGTCCGGCATCGTTAGCTGGCCTCGACGAGTTGGCGGTACAGGCCCTCGGCGTCCGCCATCAGGTCCTGATGGGTGCCGCGTTGCACTTCCCGGCCCCGGTCGAGCACGACGATCAGATCGCTGTCGCGGATGGTGCTCAGGCGATGGGCGACAATCAGGCAGGTCGTGCCGCGGCGGCGCACGGCGGCGTCGATACGCACTTCAGCGAGGGAATCGAGCGCACAGGTCGCCTCGTCGAGAATCAGCACGGTTGGATTCGAAACCAGCGCCCGGGCGATCTCGAGACGCTGCCGTTGCCCGCCGCTGAAGTTGCGCCCGCCTTCCAGGACGGGAGCGTTGTAGCTCCGGGCCCGGGCGGTGATCTCACCATGGATGTCGGCATCCGTGGCCGCGGCCACCACGGCTTGATCCGGCACTTCCCGATCCCACACGGTCAGATTGTCGCGCACCGTGCCGGCGAACAGGAATACGTGCTGGTCGACCAGCGACACGGATTCCGTGAAGAGCTGGCGCGGCACGTCGGCGAGCGGCTGACCGTCGAACAGGATCTCGCCGGACCAGGGCCGATGGAGTCCCGCCACCAACGCCGCCAACGTGGATTTTCCCGAACCGCTCGGTCCGACGATGGCCACCCGCTGGCCCGGTTCGACGACCAGGTTCACGTTCTTCAGCAGGGGTTCCTCAGTGGTCTTGTAACCGAATGTCACGTTCCGCAGCTCCACTCGCCCGACCAGTCGCAACCGGTCCGCGAAGGGTTGCGCGCCTTCCGCGGCCTCGCCGGCGCGCCTTGCCAGCACGGCGTCTTCGGGCGCATCGAAGACGTCGTCGAGACGCTGCAGGTTTCCCTCGAGCACCTGCAACAAGTCGGCGATCTGCACGAAGCGCCCGATCGGCAGCAGGAAGTTCGTCGCCAACACCTGGAAGCTCATCATCGCGCCGAGCGTCATGTCGCCCGACATCACGCGCATCCCGCTCAAGCCGAGCACGGCCGCGTTGCCTGCGATCAGGAACAGGTTCGGAAGCGCCGCAATCACGTGGCCAAGCTCCGTGAAGCGCTGCCGAGCCAGCAGTTCGCGGGCCTGGGAGCCGGTGAAGTGAACGAAGAAATCGTTCTCGGCGGCCACCGCCTGCAACGTGTCGATGGTCGACAATCCATGCATCCCGGCCCCTTGCAGGTGACCTGCTTCGCGCTGCAAGCGGCAGTTGTCGTTGACCCGCGCGCGGGTCAGCGCTCGCGTGAGAAGGGCGCTCGCCGCACCCAGGACGATCACCACAGCTGCCAGCAGCGGGTCGTAGACGAACATGAGCACCACGAACAGGACACTGGTGACGAGTTCGATGACGACCCCCACGAACTGTCCCGTCGCCACGGCCGCGACTTCGTCGATGGTTTGCAGCCGCGCGGTCAGATCGCCGGCCAGGCGGTGGGCGAAGAACTCCGTGCGCAGTCTGAAGAGCCGTCGTATGAAGTGCTCCGCACCCGCGATGGACAACTGCAACGAGAGCAAGCGCAGGCAGCGCTCCCGCAGCCAGGTGAGCAGGTAGACGAGCGCTCCCGCGGCGGCGGCTCCGCCAATCAGCGCAGCGGCCCAGGAAGGCTCTCGACCGTTCAGCACATGGTCGACGAACACACTCAGCAGCAGCGGCAGGGCCAAGGCCGGCAGCGACAGCAGGAATCCGCAGATCAGGGCGAAGGCGAGCGCCGCCCTTCCGTCCTGCAGCCAGGACCAGAGGCGGCGCGCGACCCCGGGGCGGCGCCCGCCCGGCTGGAACTGCGCGCCCGGCTCGAAGCTCAGAGCCACGCCGGTGAACGCCCCGTCGAACTCCTCTTCGTCGGCAACCCGGTGTCCGCTGGCGGGGTCATTGAGGTAGTAGCGACCGCGAGCGTAGCCCTCCAGAACCAGGAAGTGGCTGAACTCCCAGAAGAGGATGAGCGGCATTCGCATGCCGTGGAGCTGGGCGGGCTCCCGACGCCACCCCTTGGCTTCGAGGCCGAACTCCCCGGCGGCTCGCCAGATGTCGGCGCCGCTGCTGCCGTCGCGACTCACCGCGCAGGCCGCGCGCAGCTTCTCTCTGGGCACCCAGCGACCGAAGAACGCGAGCACGATGCCGAGGCTGACCGCGCCGCACTCGGTCTGCTCGCTCTGCAGCAGCGTCGGCGTGCGGACGCGCCGCTGGCGTCCGGACCCAAGCGGGAGGCCCATCATTCGCCGTCGTACCCGAACAGCAGGGACACGATTGAGCTGTCGCCCAGGACGACTCGCAGGGTGCCGCCGACGCCCTCGATGATCGGCGGCGCCGTGTCCGTGAGCGTTGCGCGCAACAGGTGGGAGCGGACCGGCGGCTGGAGCCCGAACTCGGTCAGCCATCTTGGCGGCGTCACTACACGAGGAGACACGTCCTCGAGGCGAGCCGCCAGGATCCGGCGCGTACCCGTGCCCGGCACGGCCAGCCGCACCTGGGCTTGCATTCCGGGAGCGAGCCGCAGGGCACCTTCGCGCGTGACGAATCCGAACGCCTCCCAGGGTCCCGCGGACGGGGCGCGAACGCGGGCCACGACCTCGCCGGCCGTAACCGATTGGCTCACCGCGAGCGCGAGCATCGCGAGTACGCCGCCATGGGGAGTGGCGATGTATACCGTGGCGAAGTTGTCGGCGCTCCGTTGCGCCGTCCCGACGAGCGCTGCGGTCGGCAGGGCGTCGGGATCTTCGGCCTCCGCATCCGGTCGGATGTCCGCGTCGCCGAGGCGGGGTGGAACGGCGTCCGATGATGTCGCCTGAAGCACCTGCATGCGTGCGATGGGTTGCCCCGGAACGACCGTGTCGCCAACCTTCGAAAGCACCTCCACGACTACGCCGGAAGCGAGGGCCACGACCGGGGAGCGCTCCCCGGCCCGGAGGAGTATCGTGTCGACGGAGAGGCTTCGCTCCACCCGACCGAACAAACCGTAGGCCAGCAGGACGAGCAGCGCCACACCGAGTCCCGCCACCAACAGCCACTCGTGGGGCGCCGTGATCTGCAGCCGGGCGTCAACGGCTTCCTGCCGAGCGCGCCGAGCCAGCGCCTTCTCGCGGAAAGGGGTATTGAACAGCATGGCGGCGCCCTCTACATGCACCCTTGCGCGCCCAGGGCTGATATGCTCAGGTACCGGGATTCGAGCAAGGAACCACGCCTGTTCAACGAGTTCAGGAGGAAAGAGTGTTCCCCAAGTCCGCCGGCGCGGTCCCCGGTTCCCTCGACCTGCTGCTCCGCAACACGAAATCGCGGGAACACTGGAGGGCGATTCTGGCGCCGTACGAGGGGCCGGACGACCACCGCAGTCTGCTGCAACTGGCGGTCACGCTGGTGTTGTACGGCGCCGCGTGGGCCGCACTTCTCTGGAGCGTGGAAGTCGGCTACTGGCTGACTGCCATCGTCGCCCTGCCTGCCGCGAGCCTGATGGCACGTCTGATCATCATTCAGCATGATTGCGGTCACGGCTCCTACTTCACGTCGCCGCAGGTGTCCAACGCCGTCGGCCGCATGCTCGCGGTGCCGGGCCTCACGCCCTACGACTACTCGATCACGATTCACGCTTGGCACCACGGTCACGCAGGCAACCTGGACAGGCGCCCGACCGGTGACATGGTCACGCTCACGGTGGCCGAATACGGGAAGCGGGGGTGGTGGGGCAAGCTGGCGTACCGCTTGATTCGCAACCCCATCATATTTCTCGGCGTCCTGCCCATGCTGCAGTTCCTGGTCGTGCACCGCTTGCCCTGGGGCATGCCGCGTTCCTGGAAGCGGGAACGGCGCTCGGTATGGTGGACCAACGCCGCCGTGGCGGCAGTTCTGCTGGGCATCTGGCTTGACGCCGGGGTCGAACGTCTCGAGCAGGTCGTGATCATTCAGGGCATGCTCATGCTGTACGCGGGCGCGCTCGGCAGTTGGATCAACTACACGCAGCATCAGTTCGAGGGCGCCTACTGGCGCCGGTTCGGCGAGTGGAACTACTTCGACGCCGGCTTGCGGGGCGCGTCCTGGCTCGCACTCCCGAAACCGTTGCAGTGGCTGACCGCCAGTATCGGCCTGCATCACGTGCACCATCTGAGCAGCCGCATTCCCAACTATCGCCTGCAGCGCTGTCACGACGAGAATCCGGAACTGTGGTCCGCCCACCGAATCACGTTGTGGGACGGGCTCAGGACGCTGAATCTGGCGCTCTGGGACGAACGGCGCGGCAAGCTCATCTCGTTCAGCGAATACCGCCGGTTGACCCAACCGATGACGCACGCAGCCTGAACCCGGCGGCGCACCGTGTCCGTGCAACAGCGACCCCGGTTGCTCCCTCGTTCGCATCACGTCACTCCATCGCGGACGCCGCCTGATCTTGCCGGTGGAACGGGAGCCGCAGCAGCCGCTCGAGGTCATCCAGCACCAGATATGCGGCCGGCACGATCACCAGCGTGATGGCGGTGGCGAACAATACGCCGAACGCCAGCGAGATGGCCATCGGCTTCAGGAAATCGGCCTGCGGACCCCGTTCCAGCAGCAGCGGCGCCAGTCCCGCGAACGTGGTGATCGAGGTAAGCAGAATAGGCCGGAACCGCGCCGCGCCCGCTGCCTGCACTGCCGCCGGCAGGCTGCCGCCCTGCCGGCGCCTGCGGTTGATGAAGTCGACCATCACGAGGCTGTCGTTGACAACGACCCCAGACAGGGCGACGATGCCCAGCAGCGAGAGCATCGTCACGTTCTCGTTCATCGCGATGTGCCCCCCGACGGCGCCGACGAATCCGAGCGGGACGGCGCTCAAGACAATCAGCGGCTGGACGTAGGACCTGAGCGGAATCGCCAGCAAGGCGAAGATCGCGAACAGCGCGAGCGGAAACCCTACCTGCAGATTCGCGACCACGGCGTCCTGGTCCGCCTGCGACCCCTCGAACGAGTAGCGTACGCCGGCATGGTCGCGTTCCACGGCGGGCATTACGTCGGCCGCGAGCGCGGCGTTCACGGCGCCGGCCGAGGTGACGGTCTCGTCGAGCGCCGCCGTCACGCTGATCGCGCGGCGGTGGTTCACCCGCGTGATTGACGCGACGCCCCGACCGCTCTCGACCGCCGCCACGTAGCCGAACGGGATCTCCCCGCCGTCGGGGGTCCTGATGCGCATGTTCTCCAGATTCCCGAGCGACCGGCGCTCGGGGGCCGGATAGCGGACCATGACCCGGATGTCGTCCCGGCCGCGCTGGATGCGCTGCGCTTCCTCGCCGTAGAAGGCCTGTCGCACCTGCAGGCCGACATCCTCCAGCGTGAGCCCGGAAGCCTCGGCGGCGCGTTTGATGCCGATCCGCATCTCCCGCGGACCGCCTTCCAGGGAATCGCTGACGTCGTGCACGCCGGTGTAGCCGCGCAGGCGGTCCTTCACCCGCACGACCGCGGCTCGCAACTGCACCGGATCCGCGCCGACCAACTGCACGTTCACGTCTTCGCCCGGCAGCAGGTCCGACGCCGAGAACCCGAGTTCCAGCGCTTCCGGAATCGGGCCGGTCAACTCCCGCCAGCGCCGGCCCAGTTGTTCGGCCCGCACGCCGCGCTCGCCCGCAGGCACGAGCTCCAGCATGACTTGGGCGAGGTGTCCGGTCGATGCGTTGGGCGTGCCCCACAAAGGTCCCGGCGCCTGGCCCAGCGGTTGGTTGCCGACGACGGTCAGGATGTGCCGCAACGGATCGGAGCCCGCCTGCTCGATCACCTCGCGCCGCAACTGCTCGGCGCTTTCCTCCAGGCGTCGCGCCACGGCCAGAGTGGCCGTCGCCGGCGTGCCCAAGGGCATTGCCAGCCCGGCGTAGACGACATCCGCTTCGGGCGCGGGGAAGAAGTGGAACGCGACGCGGCCGCCCGCCACCAGTCCCACCGTCAGGACGAGCACCGACGCCCCGGCGGCCAGCGACAGATAGCGCCAGCGCAGGCTCGCCGCCAGCGCAGGCCGGTACACGCGGTCGATGACCGTTTCAATCCCGTCCGCCAGGTAGCGCTGGAACCGCCACCACCGACCGCGCCGAACCGTCCGCGCGCGAGCCAGGTGCGCGGGAAGGATGTTGAGCGCTTCGACCAGCGAGAACAGCAGGCAGGGGATGACCACGAGCGGCACATAGCGCATCATCTTGCCCAGCACGCCGGGCACGAACAGCAGCGGCGAAAACGCCGCCACCGTGGTCAGGACGGCGAAAAGGACCGGCGTCGCCACTTCCCGCACTCCCGCGAGCGCGTCCTGCAGCGGGGCGCTGCCGTGCCGCTGGTGGCGGTAGACGTTCTCGCCGACGATGATGGCGTCGTCGACCACGATGCCCAGCACCATGACGAATGCGAACGTCGATACGATGTTCGCCGTCACGTCGAGTCCCGGCATGAGCATGAACGTGCCGAGGAACGAGATGGGGATTCCCAGACTCACCCAGAACGCGAGGCGCAGCTCGAGAAAGACGGCGAGCAGGGCGAACACGAGCACGAGGCCCGCTATACCGTTTCGCAGCATGAGTCCCAGCCGGTCGATCAACGCGTCGGCCTGGTTCATCCATTTCGTCAACAAGAGCCCTTCCGGAAGGGTGGGAGCCCTGCGTTCCAGGTAGTCGTCCACGGCGCGCGAGATCTCCATGTCGCTCTGCCCGCCGGTGCGGAGGACCGAGAGGACCACGGCGGGCTCTCCGTCGAGGCGCCCGAACTGATCGGTTTCGGCAAAGCCGTCGACCACGGTCGCCACGTCGCCCACGTGCAGCCGCGTGCCGTCGGCACGCGAGAGAAGCAACAGGTTCTCGAACCCCGGCCCCCGGTAAGCCTGCCCTACGGTACGCAGCCGGATCTCGCCGCTTTCGCTTCGGACCGATCCGCCCGGAAGGTCGATCGACGACCGGCGCACGGCGCGGACCACGTCGTCGAAGGTCAATCCGTGACGCCGCAGCGCCGACTCCGAAACTTCGATGGAAATTTCGTACGGACGTACGCTGGCGAACCGGACCTGAGTGATTTCCGGCAAGCTGACCAGATCGTCCCGCACGCGCTCGGCGACCCTCCTGAGGACAAGCTCGTCGGTCCGTCCCGAGACCACGATATCGACCACGCGAATCTGCGTTCGCGCCTCGCTGATGATCGGCTTTTCCGCCCTTGCCGGAAGCGTCTCTATCGCGTCGACTCGCGTCTTGACGTCATCGAGCACGCTGCGGCTCTCGGCGTGCAAGGCGACCTGGACGTTCACGAGGCACAAGCCCTCGTACGCCAGGGAGACGACCTCCGCGATGTCTTCGATGCCCTGAACGGCTTCCTCGATACGGATGCAGACCGCCGTCTCGACCTCTTCCGGCGCAGCGCCCGGATACGGCACCTCGACGCTCAGCACGTCGAGCGCGACGTCGGGGAAGGTCTCACCGCGTACGCGGCTCATGCCGATCAGTCCACCGATGATGATGAAGACCATCAGCAGGTTGGCAGCCACCGGATTCCTGGCGAACCAGTCGCTCAAGCGTTGCATCGGGTCGTGGAAGTCAGACCATCCGGGGCCGCACCATTTCGCGCGACACGTCCTCCCGCTCGAGACAGCACGTCGGAGTTGCCCTCCTGAACCAGGACGCCGTCGTCGCCGCGATGCCGCCGTGCGTCATGTTCCGGACCGAAAGCGGATGAATCCGTTGCTGAGAATGCCGTTCGGATCGAACGTCTCCTTCCACCGCAGAATCGTCGTCCATCGCGGCCCGAAGTGCGCCTGCCACTCGTTGTGGTCTCGCCTGACCCAGCCCGTGAGCTTGCGCTTGCCGCCGGTGGCAACGAGCAGTCGCCCGGCGTTCTCGATGACCGGCAGGGTGAAGCGCAGCAACCATGACGGGATGTACGGGACGAAGCCGACGCCGAGGGCGGGTTCCGCCGCCGGCAACATGAGCATCGGCGTCGGATCGGGAGAAAGCGGCCGCAGCATGACGTTGGTAGTCGCCAGCAGGGACGGTGGAAGCGTACCCAGCAGACGCGGCACGCACGCTGCTGCGGCGGGCCAGGGCACATAGGCTTCGGTGACGGGGCAACTGATGGCCGCGTCCGCAAGTCGCAGCACCGGCAACGGCACCGGCTCGGGCAGATCGGCGTGTTCCACGATGTCGTGGTCGACGGTGCGGACCAAGTGGCGGTGGTGCAGTCCAGCGAGCAACTCGGCTGCGTCGGGCTCGGCGTCGAACTCGACGCTCACGTCGAGGGGATAGCACCAGTCCCCGGCCGACCGCCACTCGCCATCCTCCGTCGTGAACCGCTGGTCCCGATGTCGGCACCAGGCGCGGAGATAGTGAAATCGGCGCCGCAACAGGATCTGCGCCAGATCGCGCAGCACGGTTTCCAGGCCGTCGTAGACGAGACGGAACGTCCTCACGCGGGGCAGCACGCGGCGGATGCGGATGCGGGCCTCGGTGAGCACCGAGAACTGGCCCAGCCCGGCCCGGGTTGCGTCGAACAGCGAAGTGTTCTCCGTCGCGCAACAACGCAACAGGCGCCCGTCTCCGGTCACCGCCTCCAACTCGTCGACGTTGTTGGCCTGCGTGCCGTAGAGATGCGAGGACTGCCCGACACCGCCCGTCGACAGCGTGCCGCCCACCGTGGTGTCCAGGTTGTTGGTCAGCACCATCGGCATCCAGCCGCGTTGCCGCAAGTAACCGACCACCTCGCGCCAAGTGGCGCCCGCCTGCACTTGCAGTGCCTGCCGTCCCTCGTCGACAGGACCGATTCGGTCCAGACCCTGCATGTCGATCTGGACGCCTCCGCTGGTCAGCGACTGCCCGGCTTGGGTGTGGCCCTTCCCGCGGACGGCCACGGGCGAACCGGTCCGGTTCGCCCACCGCACGATCTCCAGCACGTCTCGCGCCGACCTCGGGGCCGCGACCGCTCGCGGCTTCCTGGCCAGGATGCGCCCGGAGTCCACGCTGGCCGCGCGCAACACGTCCTCGTCGTCAAGCGTATCGACCAGCCCAGTCAGCGTGTGAAAATCCGGCGTCTCACCCACGGTGCCGGCTCCTGTCGGCGAATCAGCAACTCAAGCTGCACTGCGCGATGGCGTCGCCCCGCTCGGCAGCACGACGCAACTCATCAACCAGCGTCCGAGCGGGCCATCCTCTACCTCCTCGATCTCCCACCGAGATCGCCCCGACAAGTGCGGAGCATCGCGGCAGCACAAGCGTTCCGGTCGGCGCCTCGGCTCGGGAGTTCAAGTCCAGAGGAATGACCAAACAAGACAGACCCGGAACAGGACGCCATCATGCCACAAGTCGTGACCAGCGCATAGAGGCAGCCCGCACGATGCGTTGCACGTGCTCGGACAAACGGTCGTGCGGAGTCATGCAGGCCGATTTTCATGTCTCATGCATGGCTTTATGTGGTCATGATATGTCGTCAACATGGGCCAGGAGCGGGGCTGCGGATGCCGGACGGCTCCGCCGAACGGGCTTCGAATACGTGATTCGGTTGCGCGGGGACGTCTATGTGACGAGCGCGCGCGGCGAGCGGCGGGTGGCCGCCGAGTGGGTCGGCGCCGGTGGGCGTGCGCGGCGGCTGGTGGGGGCTCGGGTGACCGACGTGCACGAGTGGCCGGTGGGCGCGGTCGTGTGCGTACACGATCGGAAGATGGACGAACCGTGGTGTCTGGCGGCCAGCGACGCGACGGTCCCGACGCGGGCGTTGATTCGCTACTACGGCAAACGCTGGGGGATCGAGGCAGGCTTCCGAGACATCAAGGACATGCGCTTCGGGATGGGCCTTTCATCGATGCATGTGTCGCGCCCGGACCGCCGGGACCGGTTGCTGTTGCTCAGCGCGTTGGCGATTGCCGTGCTGTCGTTGCTGGGTGCGGCGGGGGAGCGGATCGGGTATGACCGTTGGTTGAAGGCGAACACGGTGAAACGGCGGACGCATTCGTTGTTTCGGCAGGGGTTGATGCTGTACCACCATCTTCCCAACTGGCCCGAGGATCGGATTCGTCCGTTGATGGAGACGTTCGGCAACATGCTGATGGAACAGCGGGTGTATCGGGAGGTCTTCGGCGTGATCTGACGCCTTGCAGAATGAGGGGATGCATGAGCCCGCGAAGGGGTCTTCGCCCCGCTTGACCGCGAGCTTGTTGTCGAGCGCCCACGCGCGAGCCTGCGCCAGAGTAACGACGTCCACCGAGCCGAGCCCGCGGTCGATTCTGCCCCGACCCGGCACCGTGAGCCGTTGCACCCAGGAGCGCGTACCGCTACGCTGCACGAACAGATGCAGCCCGTGCCCGTCGGAATACCGGCCCGGCTTGCACAGCGTCTGAACCTGTCGAGCCGTCAACCTCGTCATGGCGTTTCCTGGCGAAATCAGCTTACCACCAGGTTACCGCATTATGCGCGGGACATTGGCTGAACTGCCTTGCCGCGCCTTGGACCGTTATGTCAGAAAACAGGCCGTTAAGCCGGGCATTTTTGGACCGGGTGGGAACGGCCGGGAATTAACTGTCCGTCTTCGCGCTGCCCTGACACCGAATCGTTGGGCCGTGCCGCCCGGGAAGCCTGCTGCCGCCAGCCCGGCGCGCGTCGTCGTGGTCGCCGCGCTGATCGGCATGCTCGCCAGCGGCCGGCTCGATGCTGCGCTTGACGAGCAGGACGCAGCTTCCCACGCCCCGACTACCGGGTGGCGACGTAGTAGACGGCATAGAACCACGATAAGACGCCATGGACGATCGCCCACAGGACCGACTCGTGGAGCGACCATGAAATCGTGATCGCCAATGCGCTGCCGAAGCCCCAGAATCCAATCCCCGCGTTCGTCGCGCCCTTGTCCGCCATCTGTCCATTGTACGGATCGACGATAGCCCCATTCTGCCGCAGGCGCCCTGAAGCGATAGCGTGCCGGGGCGGTCTGCTCTACTGCGCGTCGAGCGCCAACTGAATCCGGAGCGCCCGATCGAGGTCCGCGGTCTCGTCGGGAGCCAGGCGTCCGATCGTCTGGCCGATCCGGTTCCGCGACACCGTGCGAATCTGGTTGGCAACCGCCCGCGAGGGTCGGGCGAGACCGCTGGCGCGAGACCCGCAACGTGACTCGTAGGGCCGCAGTGCTCTGGCGGGCAGGTTCGTCACCGGCACGACCTGGACTACGGCGTCGAACCGGCACGCGACGTCGTTGGAGACGACGATCGCCGGTCGCGTCTTCCGGATCTCGCGTCCTTCGTGGGATCGAAGCGAACACTCACGACGATACCCCGTTCCAACGATGGGTTCATTCCGACACCTCGGCGTCGGCGCCTTCCCATTCCTGGTTGATCCGCTCCGCCTCGGTGCGGTCGGCCCGGTACGCTTCCTCGAGGCGGCGCGCCAGATCGCGGGCCCGGTACATCCTGATCGCCTCGCAGACCAGGGCGCTGGCGTTGGAGGTCGATCGGAGGTACCGTGCGATGTCGGGCGGCACCGAGATGGTGACCCGTGTTCTGGTCGCTGAAGTGGTGGTTGGCATCGGCGTCTCCAGTGCGACATCAAGCCTGAGTCATAACTATTGTAGGATGCCGGTGCACGACGAGAAGGGCGTACAACCGATACGACGGCGCGTGGTTACAGACCGCACCGTATAATTCGGGGGATCCGAACCCGGGAGGCAGGGGATGAGTCAGTCACGAACCGTGCGCCGTGTGGTCGGGGCGCTGCTCGCGGGAGCGCTGCTCGCGGGGCCGGCAGCGGGCGAGGCGCAGTCGCAAGAAGAGCAGTGGACCGTGCCGCGCACGCCGGAGGGCCGGCCCGACCTGCAGGGCGTGTGGGCGAACAACACCGCCACGCCGCTGGAACGGCCGGAGATCCTGGGCGACAAGGCGACGCTCACCGACGAGGAGCTGGCCCGGCTGGAGGCGCGCTACGCGGAGCTCTTCGCCAGCGGCGAGAGCGACGCGGCGTTCGCGGACAGCGTTTTCGTCGCCGCCCTCGGCGATTCGGACGACTTCTCGTCGCGCGACACGGCCACCGGCAACTACAACCAGTTCTGGCTGGTCGACCGCGAGTTCGACAACCGGACCTCGCTGGTGATCGATCCGCCGAGCGGACGCCTGCCGGCCTTCACGCCGGAGACGCAGCAGCGGATCGACGCCCGGATCGCCCATCTCGCGGACAACCCCGCGTCGTCCTGGACCGACCGGCGGCTGCAGGAACGCTGCATCACGTTCGGGATGCCGAACCTGTTCGCCGGCTACAACACCTACTACCAGATCATCCAGACGCCCGACCACGTGGCCTTCCTGCACGAGATGATTCACGACGCGCGCATCATCCCGATCGACGCGGGACCGCACGTCGACGACGCCATCCGCCAGTGGCACGGCGACGCGCGCGGCTACTGGGACGGGGACACGCTGGTGGTCGAGACGAGGAACTTCTCGGTCCGGAGCGAGTCGCCGGCCGCTCTCTACCAGCGGCAGCGCGGGTCCGCGGAGCGCTTGCGCCTCGTCGAGCGCTTCACGCGGGTCGGTCCCGATACGCTCGAGCACGAGTTCACGGTCGACGATCCGGGCACCTACGCGGGCCGGTGGACGGCCATGATTCCGCTGGCGCGCAAGGACGAGGCGCTCTTCGAGTACGCCTGCCACGAGGGCAACATCGGCATGGAGGGGATCCTGGCCGGACACCGCGCGGAAGAGCGGGAGGCCGCGGCGACCGCTGCCGGCGCCCGATAACCGCGGCAAGGTTGTGACCCCCTCTGCCCCGCGCTGCCGTCGCTCGCCGAGGCCCCTGCGCCGGTCCGGCCGTTGCCGGCGTGCTGCCGGTTTCGCGACGGTCTTGGCCCTCCTTGCCTCGGCCGGCATCGGCAGCATCGCCCACGCGCAGTCCGATCCCGTTCCGGGCACGCCGGATCTGCTCGAGACGACGGACCCGGTAGCCGCCGCCGGGGCCGGGTTCGCAGTGACCGGGGCGGTCGATCGCCCGCCCCCGCCGTCGCCGCCCGCGGTGATCGCGCGCGATGCGCTGCGACGCGCCACCGTCCGCGCCGTCAGGCTGACCGCCGGGCTGCGTCTGGACGGCGTCCTCGACGAGCCGGCGTACGAGATCGTCCCCGCCATCGACGACTTCATCCAGCAGGAGCCGAACGAGGGCGCGCCGGCCAGCGAGAGAACCGAGGCCTGGGTCTTCTTCGACGCGGCGAGCATCTACGTCGCCGCCCGCCTGTGGGACTCGGCCCCGCCGAGCGCCTGGGTGGCGAACGAGATGCAGCGCGACACGCCGCAGCTCCGCGAGAACGACACCTTCTGGGTGGCCTTCGACACGTTCAACGACCGGCGCAACGGCATCGCGTTCTACACGAACCCGCTCGGCGCGCTCGGGGACTTCCAGATCACCAACGAGGGCAATCCGAACGGCGACTGGAACCCGGTGTGGGACGTGCGCACGGGACGCTTCGCGGGCGGCTGGACGGTCGAGATGGAGATTCCCTTCAAGTCGGTGCGTTACCGGCCGGGACCGGCGCCGGTCTGGGGAATCCAGTTCCGCCGCATGGTGCGCCGGAAGAACGAGCGCTCCTACCTCACGCCGGTGCCCATCTCGGCGGGGCGGCGCGGGCTCTTCCGGGTGTCCGACGCGGCCATGCTCGTCGGCCTGGAGGTGCCCAACGAGGGCAACGTCCTCGAAATCAAGCCGTACGGCATCGGCGGGTCCACGACCGACGTCAACGTCAGCCCTCCGACGGCATGGAACGGCGACGGCGGCGTGGACCTCAAGTACGGCATCACCCAGAACCTGACGGCCGACTTCACGTACAACACGGACTTCGCGCAGGTGGAGGTGGACGAGCAGCAGGTGAACCTGACCCGCTTCAGCCTGTTCTTCCCCGAGAAGCGCGAGTTCTTTCTCGAAGGCCGGGGCATCTTCGAGTTCGCCCGCGGCGGCGGCCCGAGCTCGCGGTCCAGCGCGCTGCGCCAGATCGGCGGCGGCGGCCGCAGCTCGCGCGGGAGCGGCAACGCGCCGACGCTCTTCTATTCGCGCCGGATCGGCCTGCAGGATGGCGCGGAGGTGCCGATTGTCGGCGGCGGCCGGGTCACGGGAAAAGCCGGCGACTTCGATGTGGGCCTGCTGAACATCCAGACCGGTGCGCGCGCCGCGGCGGCGCAGGGACCGGCCGGCGCCGCGTCGACGAACTTCACCGTCGTGCGGTTGAAGCGCGACATCCTGCGCCGCAGCGCCGTCGGCGCCCTGTTCACCAACCGTTCCGTTTCGGTAGAAGGGCAGGGCGGTGCGAACCGGGTGTTCGGCGCCGACGCCACCCTGGCGTTCTACGAGAACGTGAGCGTGGTGGGCTACGCCGCCAGGACCGTAACGCCCGGTTTCGAGGGGCGCGACACGAGCTACCAGGGCCAGTTCATGTACGCCGCGGATCGCTACGGCCTGACCGCCGAGCACCTCGTCGTCGAGGAAAACTTCATTCCCGAGGTGGGCTTTCTACGGCGCGACAACTTCCGGCGCTCGTACCTCGCGGGACGCTTCAGTCCGCGCCCGGCGTCCCTGGCGGCGGTGCGGCAGTTCCGGCTCGAAGCGGGCTACGACCACATACTGACCGCCGACACCGGCATCCTGGAGACGAAGCAGGCGCAGGTGGGCTTCAGCACCGAGTTCGAGACCAGCGACCGGTTGGGCGTGACGGTCGCGGACAACTACGAGTTCCTGGTGCGGCCGTTCGAACCGGGACCGGGCGTCGTGCTGCCGGTGGGCGGCTACGGGTTCCGCGACGTCGAGGCGACGTACCAGGTCGGGGCGCAGCGCCGCCTGACGGGGACCGTCACGGTACGGGGCGGCGAGTACTTCAACGGGAACATCCGGTCCGTCGGCTTCAGCCAGGGACGTCTGGCGGTGACCCCGGAGCTGTCCATCGAACCGACCCTGTCGGAGAACTGGATCGACACGCCGTCCGGCTCGTTCCACACGCGGCTGATCGTCTCCCGCGTCACCTATACGTTCTCGCCCCGCATGTTCTTCGGCGGGCTGATCCAGTACAACTCGGCGGCCAACAGCGTGAGCACCAACCTGCGGCTGCGCTGGGAGTACAGCCCCGGCAGCGAGCTCTTCGTCGTCTACACCGAGGACCGCGACAGCGACCCGTTGCGTCCGGACCGCTTCGACAGCTTCTCCGCGCTTCGCAACCGCGGCCTCGTGGTGAAGGTGAACCGGTTGTTCCGCTTCTAGTGGTGCGGCGCCGGGCCGGTCGGCACGGCGCTGACGCCGCCGCGCGGGAAACCCGAAAAAACCGTAGAATTAACAGCAGGAGGCCTTCGGCGCGGGGCCGGCTCTACCCGACACGATGCGCGCTCGCACGATATTCACAACCGTTGGCCTCGCGGCGCTGCTCGCTTCGGGCTTGTCCGCGCAGGGCCGGCCGACCGCCGTCGAGCGCGATCCGGCCCCGACGTTCACGTCCGGGGTCGACATGGTCACGGTGAACGTCTCCGTGCGCGACCGCCGGGGGCGGATCGTGCGCGATCTTTCCCCCGCGGACTTCCGGCTGAAGGACAGCGGCTACGGCCGTCGCATCGAGCACGTCTACCCCAGCGACGCGGCGCTCAGCATCGCCGTGCTCGTCGACATCAGCGGGAGCATGGCGCTCGACCGCAACATCGACCGGGCCCGCCGCGCCGTGGATGCGATAGCCGGGTCGCTGCAGGCGGGCCGGGACGAGCTGGCGCTCTTCACCTTCGATACGGTGCTGCGGGAAGTCACCTCCTTCACGAACGAGCTGCATCGCGTCGGCGCGCTGGAGCTGCGGGAGGCGCCCTACGGAAAGACGTCCCTCTACGACGCGATTGCCGACGCGGCGACGCTGGTGGGCCGGCGCGCCAACCCCCACCGCGCGCTGCTCGTGGTGACCGACGGAGTGGACAACGGCAGCCGGCGCACGGCGGGAGAGGTCTCGGGCGCGGCGAGCGCCATCGCCGTGCCGGTGCATGTGCTGACGGTGGCCCGACCGCAGCCCCGGCGCGCAATCCGCCGCGCGGCCGACGCCGGGGCTACGGATGCGGCGGGCTCGCTGGCCGACCTTGCGCGCTGGACCGGCGGCAGCGTGCACGCCGCGCGCAGCCCCGAGGATCTGCACGCCGCGCTGCACGGATTGCTGCCCGGCCTGCGTTACCAGTACGTGCTTACGTTCCAGCCCAGCGTCCGCCGCGGATGGCATCCCATCGAGATCCGGACGGCTGATGATAATCTGGTGGTCCAGGCCCGTAGCGGGTACGTGGCGGGCCGGGCCCGACTGAAGTGGTAGGGTCACACGGTTGTTTCAGGAGGAATCATGCGGAAGATGCGGATGACGGCGAAGATGATGGCGCTGGCGGCGGTGATCGTGCTGCTCGCGTCGGGTTGCGCGACCAGGGGCTGGGTGGTCAACGACGGCGGCGACGCGGGCGCCGGGCTCGGCGAGACCGTGGACAACGTCAACGATCTGAACAACCGGGTGGAGGAGGTCCAGGAGCGGACGACCCAGAACGCCGAGCAGATCGGCCAGGTCGATCAGCGCGCGCAGGCGGCCAACATGGCGGCCCAGACGGCGCAGGGCGCGGCGGACTCCGCGCAGATGAGCGCCGACGACGCCGGCAACCGCGTCGGGGCGGTCGAGAACCGGATCGGCCGGCTGATCATGGAGGTCACGCTCAACGAGGCGCAGGGCAACTTCCAGAGTGGCCGATCGGATCTGCCGCAGGCCGCGCAGACCCGCCTCGATCAACTGGTAGCCCAGATCCACGCGGCCGGTGACGGCGGGTTCATCGAGATCGAAGGCCACACCGACAACACCGGCGACGCGACCTACAACATGCGTCTCGGCCTGCAGCGCGCCGAGGCGGTGAAGGACTACCTGTACCGGCAGCACAACGTCCCGCTGCACAAGATGAACACGATCAGCTTCGGCGAAGATCAGCCGGCGGCGCCGAACGACACGAGCGAGGGCCGGGCGCAGAACCGGCGCGTCGTAGTCAAGGTCCGTTCGTAGGCTTCGTGCGGGGACGGGCGGCCGCGAGCCGGCCCGTCCCCGTGTTCCCGCGGCAACCCCGTCCAGCCGTACGCGCCGTCACGAGCGCGCGGTGCGTGCGCCGTTCCCAGGAGCACGACCCATGACAGAACAGCAGAAGATCGACCCCCGGGTCTTCGATCTCTACGACGAGTACTGCCACGGCTACATCGACCGGCGCGAGTTCCTCAGCCGGGCCGCGGCCCTCACCGTCGGCGGCGTCTCCGCGTTGTGGATGGCGCAGGCGCTGATGCCGCGCTACGCCGAGGCGCAGACCATCTCCTTCACCGACCCGCGGATGAAGGGGACCTACGTCGAGTACCCCTCGCCGGGCGGCACCTCCGGCGAGATGCGCGGCTACCTCGTGCAGCCGACCGGCGACGGGCCGTTCCCGGCGGTGCTGGTCATCCACGAGAACCGCGGCCTGAATCCGCACATCGAGGACGTTGCGCGCCGCGCGGCGGTCGCCGGCTTCCTGGCGCTGGCGCCGGACGGGCTGTCGCCGGTCGGCGGCTATCCCGGCAACGACGACGACGGCCGCACGCTGCAGCGGAGCATCGATCCGGCGACGCTGGATCAGGACATGATCAACAGCGCCCGGTTCCTGAAGAGCCACGCCCTGTCCAACGGCCGGCTCGGCGCCACCGGCTTCTGCTGGGGCGGCGGCATGACCAACCGGCTGGCGGTGGAGCTCGGCGGCGATCTGCAGGCTGGCGTGCCGTTCTACGGCGCCACGGCGGCCACCGCGGACGTGCCGAAGATCGAAGCGTCGCTGATGGTCATCTACGCGGAGTCCGACCCGCGCATCAACGCCATGTGGCCCGAGTACGAGGCGGCGTTGCAGGCCAACAACGTCGACTACGAGATGCACATGTTCCCGGGGACGCTGCACGGCTTCCACAACAACTCGACGCCGCGCTACAACGAGGCGGCGGCGGGCTTGGCGTGGAACCGCACCGTGGGCTTCTTCCGGCGGCATCTCGCCGGGTAACGCTCGGATGATCGGGCAACTCCCCGGAGGCCCGCCCATGTCTCCGGGGAGTTCTTCTGCTGGTGGTGGCGCGGAGTCGCCCCCGAGATTCCTCTTCCAGTCTGGGCTCCGAGCGAGAGCCGCGTCAGGCGGCGTCGCGGAGCGAGCCGGCGCAGGCCCCTACTGGTTGGCGGCTGCCGCCGCCGGCACGTCGCGCAGGCGTTCCTGCACGGTACCCGGGATTCCCAGCCGGGCGTTGGCGCCGAGGCCCTTCAGGAACGCCGCGGTCTCGGGCCAGCTCTGGAACTGGAACGACTGCTTGGATCCCTCGGCCATCCGATAGGCGGTGCGGCCGCGGAAGTCGCGGGCGTCGATATCGGCCCCCTGCGCCACCAGGTACTCGATCACCTCGTTCAGCCCCCGGAACGCGGCGCCGTGCAGGGCCGTGAAGCCTGCTTCGTTGACCGCGTTCACGTCGGCGCCCGCCTCGATCAGGATCTCCACCGCCCGCTCCGCGCCCGGCGACCGGGCGCCCCGCGGCTCCCGCGGCGTATACGTCGACCGGCCGAGTCCCGCCGCCACCATCAGCGGCGTGGTGCCGTCGACCGTGGTCCCGTGCGGGTCGGCTCCCGCGGCCAGGAGCAACCTGAGGATCTCGGCGCTGGCGCGGCTCGCGGCGCCCTCGACGGCCCCGGTGCCCTCGGGCCTGCCGAAGCGGATGTCCTTGACCCGCGCGTTCGCGCTGTAGGCGGCGATCCACAGCGGCGTGGCGCCCAGCAGATCGCCGGTGCCGACGGCGAACGGCTCGAACGCGCCCTTCTTCGGGTAGCCGATGTAGCTCATGAACATGGCGGATGAAGCGATGCGGCCGTTCGGGTCCGCGCCGCGCGCCAGCAGCGCCTTCACCAGCGGCAGCGCCCGCACCGGGTCGAAGGCCGAGCTGCCCCGCGTGCTGTACCGCGCACCGCCGCCGTGGCGCCGGTTCCACTCGGCGAGCCACGTGTCGACGCGGCCGGCGGCGGCGTGCAGCGCGGGCACTCCGCCCATCGCCCCGTTGGGGTCGGCGCCCTGCTGAAGCAGGAATCGGGCGAAGTCGTCGTGGCCCCTGACGATCGCGTAGGGCAGGGCGTGCGTGCCGTCCGCGCCGGAGTGGTTCACGTCGACGCCGGCGGCAATCAGCAGGCGGGCCATCGCGACGTCGCCGTTGCGCGCGGCGAAGAGCAGCGGCGTGAAGCCGGCGGCGGTCGATGCGTGCGGGTTCGCGCCGGCGTCGAGCAGGACAACGACACTGTGCGGGTGGGCCTCGGCCACCGCCCACATCAGCGCCGTGCTGCGGGTTTCGGTGGTGGCGGCGTCGGCGTTCGCCCCATGCTTCAGCAGCAGGCTCAGCACGCGGGCGTCGCCCGTGCGGGCGGCGATCATCAACGCGGTCAGGCCGCTGGTCTGCGCCGCGTCCACGTCGGCGCCCGCGGCCAGCAGCCGGTCGACCATGGCGAGGCTCGCGTTCTCGGCGGCCCGCTGCAGCGGGGTCACGCCGTGGTCGTCCGCCGCGTTCACGTCGGCGCCCGCGGCCAGCAGCAGATCGACCAGGTCGAGGTCGTCCCGGTGGGCTGCCCAGAGGAGCGCCGTGGCGCCGTCCGCCCGCGGTGTGTCCGGATGGATGCCGGCATCGAGCAGGGCACGCACGCCTGCCGCGTCCTGCGCCGTCGCGGCGGCGACGAGCCGGGAATCCTGACCGCCCGCGGTCGCGGGGGCGCCCGGGTGAGCGGGCGCGGCCGCCGGCGGGACCGCAGCGAGCGTCAGCGCAACGCACCCTCCGAGAAAGCGGCGGGAGTAGGGGATGTCCATCGGTCTCTCCTGGTTGTCCGACGCTGCGACGAACGATTCCGACGTCCCCGGTCCAGGCGGCGCCGGCGATCGTGGTGCGCGGCGCCGGCACCTCCCGCCCGGCCCTCAGCGCGTCACGGTGACCGTCAGGTTCTCGCCGGTCTGCAACGCGCTGTCGCCGGCGACGGCGCGCAGCACGTAGGTGCCCGGCTCGTCGAACGTCGCGTTCACCTCCCAGCGCCCGTCCGGCGGCACCGGCGGCAGGATGTAGGGCGGCGACCACGGCGAGTTCGAGTAGACGCGCGTGTCCTGCCACGTCTTCAACTGGTGCGGCCCGAACGTGACCTGCGAGGCGTCGCCGCGGTAGACCATCCACGCGAACCGTAGGCCGGGCGGGTTGCCGGGCACGATCTGCCGGGGCGGCGTGTAGGCCGGGTGCGGCTTTCCGGGCTCGACCGGCGGCGGCTCGTAGTTGCCGGACGGCAGCCCGTCGTCGCTCACGAACGCCACCAGGCGCAACGGCTCGCCGGCGCGAACGCGGCGCGGCTGGTCGACGGCGAGGCTCAGGGTCGGGAACTCGTTGTCGCGCCACTCGTCCCGCACGCGGCCGAAGTTCGCGCCCATCTCGGTGGCGATGGTCTGCCGGTCGAGCAGGTAGTCGGTGCGCAGCGTGCCGTAGGCGCGCTCCGTCCGGCCGTTGGTGGTCAGCGTCCAGATCACTTCCTGCTCGCCGAAGTCGGGCGGCACCACCACCGTGAACAGGAACAGGTTGCGCCGCGGGTAGAAATGCGTGGGTTGCCCGCGGTCCGGGCCGCCGGGCTCGATGTGGTTGTCGGGCCCGATCGGCACGTCGAGCTCCTCTTCCCAGTTCGAGTTCATGTAGCCGAAGAACATCGTGTAGGAGCCGTCGTCGTTCTGCCACCACCCCTCGTAGGCGGGCGAGACGCTCTGCCCCCGCGAGTAGGTGAACCGGGTCTGGGCGCCGGCCTGCGACTGCGCCAGGACGAGCAGGAGGGAGAGCGCCGCCGCTCCCCAGCGGTACCACTGCGTCAACATCGCTCCGACCTCCGCACGATTACTGGTCGTTGTCGTCCGCCGCGTCGACCTGCGACGGGAACTCCACCAGGCACAGCGGGCAGCCGATCACGTGGTCGTTCGGCGTCAGGCCCAGCCGCTCGCGGCGCGCGGCCATCTCCGCCTCGA
The DNA here is from genome assembly GCA_965204175.1 of Vicinamibacterales bacterium. Classification (GTDB taxonomy): domain Bacteria; phylum Acidobacteriota; class Vicinamibacteria; order Vicinamibacterales; family UBA8438; genus WTFV01. The sequence goes on along the minus strand of OZ241978.1, from coordinate 4,336,258 downwards.
ACTGCTCGTCGGTCAGCTCCAGCGCCTCGCCGAGGTCGATGAACATGTTGGCGACCGACCGGCGCCCGCCGCCCGACCAGTTGCGCGGGTCGGCGACGTTGCGGTTGGCCGCGGTGGTGTCCAGCCAGCCGATGATGTGGAGGATGGTCCCCTTCGGGAGCAGCGGCGCGTAGTCGTCCTGGTAGATGTACTGCTTGACCCAGTTGTGGTCGTAGCCGACGCAGTTCAGCGTCTCGATGTTGTGGCCCCAGATCGCCTCCACGCACATGCGCATGCCGGGAGCGTGCTGGTGCGGCTCGAACGACAGGACCTTGGTGTGCTTGTCGAGCACCCGGTAGGCGTGCAGCTCCTGGTCCGCCTGGTTCGGCTTGATGTCGATGTCGACGCCGTTGCCGACGAACGTCCGCGAGTGCGAGATCTCCGGTTCGTAGCCCTTCGGGTGCAGCTTGAACGCGAACTTCAGGTGCGCGCGCGTCTCGCGGCCGTTCGAGTGCAGGTGCGCCGTCTCGAGCTCCAGGTGGGAGCCCGCGGGGAGGAGCCGGCCGGCCACTTCCGGAAAGATGTCCGCGTTGCGTCCGACCTCGTGGACCGGGAACCGCGTCGCCGACTCGACGTCCGCGCCCTCGGGCATCACGGCGCCGTAGGTCATGTGGTGGAACACGTAGCGGCCGCCCACGGTGTCGCCGGTGGCGTCGGGCGGTATGTCGTTGAACTCCTTCACCTCGACCGCGGCCACGTAGCGGTCCTCGGCCAGCCCGGTCGGAATCGTGCCGAGCGAGGTCCACTTGTCGGGCGCGGCGGCGGGCACGGTCACCATCGGCGATTCGAGGATCAGGTCGGGCTCGCCGATCGCCCACTCGTTCGCGTCGCCGAAGTCGATGGGCGGCGGCAGGTCGGCGCGGTTGCCGAGCGGGGCGCCGTTGTCGGCCCAGATCGCGATCTTCTCGATCTCCTCCTCGCTCAGCGACGGATCGTCCTTGAAGTGCTGGATGCCCAGATCGCGCTCGACGAACCACGGCGGCATGGCGCCGCGCTGGCTGCGCAGGCCGGTCCGCAGCTTGATGGCGCGCGCCCAGGGCCGGACCTGCTCGTAGGTGAGCAGCGACATCGGCGCGACCGACGCCGGCCGGTGGCACTGCTGGCAGCTTCGCTGGAGGATCGGCGCGATGTCCTTCGCGTAGGTCACCTCCGCGGCGTCACCCGACTGGGCGCTCGCCGCGAGCGGCGCCGTGAGACCGACCAGACCGACGAGCGCGAACCCGAGAACGTGCTGAGCCTTCATCGCTGAACTCCTCCTCAGAACCTGCCGCGCGAGTCACTTACAGTACTTCGTCGGGAACCCGTCTGCAACCGCGCCGGGGCGTCGCGTCGATGGTAGTCTTCTGCCATGCAGAGCACCATCGACGCTTCCGGGCGCGTCGCAATCCCCAAGTCGATTCGCGACAGCCTGGGCCTGACCGGCGGGCAGAAGATCGAGATTCGGGAACGGGACGGCGCCGTCGAGATCGAGCCGGCCGCTACGCCGATGCGGCTGGAGAAACGGGAGGGCCATCTGGTGGCCGTTCCGGAGCACGAGCTTCCCGTGCTGACGGATGAGCTCGTTCGCGCCACCCTCGAAAGAGTTCGACGTTGAAGCCATCGGGCTCATCGTGCGAGGAATTGGAGGAGGCAGCCCGATGATCACCGAGAGCGCGCTCGTCGCCCTGGCCGGCCTGGTGGCCATCGTCGCCCTCCTCTTCCTGCTCATCACCCGCTTCAAGTGGCACGTCTTCCTGTCGCTGCTCGTGCCCATCGTGCTGTTCGCGCTGATTCCCGGCATCGACCGGCAGACGTTCATAGACGCCTTCGAGCAGGGCTTCGGGCGCACGATCCAGAGCATCGCGGTGGTCATCGTCCTCGGTTCGGTGCTGGCCGAGGCGCTGAAGCACACCGGCGGCATCGAGCGGATCACGGCGTCGATGATCCGCTGGGTCGGCCAGTCACGCATGCCGCTGGCCCTGACCCTGAGCGGCTTCGTCATCGGGCTGGCCATCTTCTCCGACGTCGGCTACGTCATCCTCAATCCGCTGGTGCATTCGGCCGCGATCAGCAGCGGCCTGAACATGAGCGTGATGGCGACCGGGCTGGTCGGCGCGATGCAGCTCACGCACGCCATGGTGCCGCCGACGCCCGGTCCGCTCGCCGCGGTGGCGCTGGTGGGGGCCGACATCGGGAGCGTGATCCTGTACGGCGGCATCGCCACCCTGATCGCCTCGCTCGCCGGCTGGGTGTACGCGCGCGCGGCCGGGCCGTACATCGAGTCGCCGCCGTCCGACGAGTTCGTCGGCCAGTCGTTCATCGAGCAGGGGCGCGAAGCGGAGCTGCCGGCCACCTGGCGCGCCTACGCGCCGATTCTCATTCCCCTGGCGCTCATCGCGGGGCAGAGCGTGACCGCGTTCGCCCTGCCGGCCGAGCACCTCGTCAACCGGGCCATGCTCTACCTGGGCTGGCCGGTGGTGGCGCTCGGCATCGGCATTCTCATCGCCTACAGCAACACGAAGCCCGACCAGGCCGGGGCCCGGACCAGCACCTGGATCGAAGAGGCGTTGCGGGGCTCCGCCATGATCATCATGGTGACCGGGCTCGGCGGCTCGCTCAGCCAGATCCTGCGCGCCACGCCGGCGGTGGACGCCATCGCCGAGGCGGTGGCCGCGACCGGACTGGCCCCCATCTTCCTGCCGTTCGTGCTCGGCATAGCCGGCAACCTGATCACCGGCTCGACGACGGTCGGCGTGATCACCGCCGCATCGGTGGCCGCCCCGATGATGGACACCCTCGGACTCAGCCCGGAGGCGACCATGCTGGCCGGGGCCGCCGGCTCGATGATCATCAAGTATGTGAACTCCAGCTACTTCTGGGTGTGCACCTCGCTGTCGCGCATGCCGCTCAAGTCGGCGCTGCTCTCCTACGGCGGGGTCACCCTGGTGAACGGTGTGACCGCGATGATGGTGGTGTACGCGCTCTGGGTCGTCGGGTTGATCTGAGCGTCGATCGCGACAGGTATTGTTGAGATGTGATCCGGGGGAGGGGGTAGGGTGAGTCTCGACGTGTCGGAGGCATGCAAGCGCATCCACGCGGCCGTCGAACGGTTGCCGCAATACGCTGGATCAGATTTCCGTGTGCCGTTCGACAACGGGTTGTACTTCGTCTTCGAACAAGGCGAGAACAGCCCGCATGGTCCCAATGGGCGAATCGTGCGGGTCGGGAAGAACAAGGAGAACGGCCGGCTGAATACGCGCCTGTCCCAGCACTTCGGCGCTGAGAAGAACAGCAGCGTGTTTCGCAAGCACCTGGGAGGTGCGTTCATTCGCCGGCGGGATCCCGGCTCGACGTGCCTTGTGCCCACGCCGGGTAGTGGACAAGGCCATTGGGAACGTCAGGACTACAGCAAGTGTCCAGAGTGCGAACCTGTTGAGCGAACGGTTACCGAGTACATCGAGAGGAACATGTCCTTCGCATGTGTGCGAATCGATGACCAGAACGACCGGAGTCTTTTTGAGGGGGGCCTGATCGCGACAATAGCTCAGTGTTCCGTGTGTATCGCCAGCCGGACGTGGCTTGGACGCCACGCATATTCGAAGCGCATCAAGAGCGCTGCACTATGGAATAGCCACTACACACAAGACCCGATGATTACCGAGGAAGGACTTCGGAGATTCGAGAAAGTCGCTGCTGCGGCGGGTGGGTGAGGTTATCCGTACCGAGTAGGCGGAGAATCATGAGCCGGACCGGAATCCTGTGACGACTACACGGTGAGGTCGGTCGGTCCCTTGCCTCCGAATCTCATCGAGAACATTCCCCCGTCGGGGAGAAGTGTCCACTCCAGGTCGTCGCCGAAGGCGAGCGTGACGGTTCCGTTCGGTCCGTCGTATTGCATGACGGCGTGTTGCAGGAAGCTGCGTCCCAGGATGATGTCGAACGGAAGGTTCCGGCTGACCGGGTACTGGGCGAACCGGCCATAGAGGGTCAGCTCGGGAAGATCGATGTAGACTTGCGCAAGGTGCACGCGCGCCCGACGGGTTCCATCCGTGGATCGCAAGACCGTCCAGTCGACCTGCGGCATCAGAATGCGATCGGCCACGGCCGGGTCGACAAAGCTCTGATCGGCGCCGGTATCGATCAGGGCGCCGAATCTCTCCTCACCGAGACGCGGACGCTTGCCGCGCCTGTACTCCGGATCGAATCCGATCCGGACTTGAACGATCGGTCCCCGCTCGACAAGGCTCGCTTTGGCCTTCGCGGGATCACGAGCCATTCGGCTCTTCCCAGAGTGACGCCGGAAGCGAGGTCACTTGGCTGCTGCCGACCTCGCGGATCAAGTAGGGGCCGCGCCCGAACTGTCGAACACTGGCGTCGGCGGCGTCTTCGAACGACCCGTACGTTCCGACGTGCCTTCCGTCGTGGAACACGACCCACTGGCCGCTACAGGATGGCTCGAGCGTGGGCCGCAGTCTCTCGAACGCCGCGATCTCGGCAGCGAGCGGATCAACGTCTTCCGGAAGCATGAGGGCTCTCCTCTCCCAGCCATTGTAAGCCCGAATTCCCCCGGCCCGGTCCACGGATTCAGGCGTGCTCCGCGTATGCTGATACACTCCGGAATCCGCGGGGATCGAGCCGCGTGATTGGAGCCGTTCCGCTCTGTTACAGGAGGCCATCGTGGGCAAGATCGAGAAACGCTGGCGTACGGGCATGTCGCGCCGCGAGGCGCTCTGCGGGCTCGCGTCGTTCCTGGCCGCGTCGCCGCTGCTGCACGCGCAGCGCGACCCGTGGCCGCTCGGGCCGCACCGCCGCTTCCTCGGCTTCGACGAGATGCGCGACGTGTTCGACTTCGAGCCGATCTTCCGCGCCAACGTGCCGCTGTCCGTCTACGACTACACGGCGCACGGCACCGAGTCGGAGTTCACCCTCTACCGCAACCGCGATGCCTTCGAGTGGGTGGATCTCATCGACCGGGGCGGGGTCGACGCGCAGGACGTCGACACGTCGACGGAGCTGTTCGGGCACCGCATGCCGAGCCCCATCATGCTCGCGCCGACGGCCCGGCAGCGCACCCTGCACCCGGACGGCGAGCTGGGGATGCACCGGGCGGCGACCACCACCGGGACGACGATGATCGTCAGCAACGCGTCGAGCTTCCCGTTCACGAGAATCGCCCGGGCGGGGGCCGAAGGGCCGCTCTGGTTCCAGCGCTACGCCACGCGCGAGATGGAGCCGAACCGGGTGGCGCTCGGCGATGCGCAGGAAGTGGGTTCGCAGACCATCGTCGTCACCATCGACCAGCAGGCCTCCTACTACGAGCGCGACCTGCACGACCGGCACCTCGACGGCACCCCCCGCCGGGTGACGCGGCGCACGCCGCCGAACCCGCCGAACCCGTATCGGGTCAACGCCGGCCGCCTGTGGTACGAGTGGAAGCTGTTCGACGACCTGCGGCCGATGTGCGAGGTGCCGATGCTCGCCAAGGGCATCCTGACCGGCGAGGGCGCGAAGAAGTGCCTGGAGCACGGCTGCGACGGCATCATCGTCTCCAACCACGGCGGGCGCGCCATCGACTACGGCCCCTCCAGCCTGGAGGTGCTCGAAGAGGTGGTCGAGGCGGTGGGCGGCCGGGTGCCGGTGCTCATCGACAGCGGCTTCCGCCGCGGCAGCGACGCGCTGAAGGCGCTGGCCCTGGGCGCCGACGGGGTCTGCTTCGGGCGCGCGTCGCGCTGGGGGCTCGGCGCGTTCGGCGAGGAGGGCGCCCAGAAGGTGCTGGAGATCCTCAACGCCGAGCTGCGGCAGGCGATGGCGGCGGCGGGCGTGAGCTCGATCGGCAAGATCGACCGCAGCATTGTGAAGACGAACTTCCCGTAGACTCCGGCCAAGGGAATCGGGGACCTGGAAGGATCTACCCGCTCGCGGCGGTGGTCGTTGCACCACGCATCCAGCGATGCCTTGCAGCGAGTTGCCCGGTGAGCCGGTTCATGAACAGGAAAGGCGCACGGCGATGAAGGTCGACAGGCGGGAGTCTCTGCGGAAGTTCCGTGCGTTCGTGGCCGGCTCGCCCCTTGCCCAGGGGGAACGGCTCGCACAAGGCGAGCCCGGCGGCGGGGCACCTCCCTCGGAACGGCGAGCCCCGGTGCTCGAGCTGGTCAACGTTCCCGAGTTCGAGGAGCAGGCACGGCTCGTGCTCGCACCCGCGCGGTTCGAGGCGATCGGCGGCGGCCACCGCACGTCCTTCGACAGGATGACGTTCCGGCAGCGGCTGATGGTCTACGCCATGGACCTCGACCTGACCACCAGCCTGTACGGGTACGACATGTTCGCCCCGATCATCGTCGGGCCGGTCGGCAACCAGGGGGACATCCATCCCGAGGGCGAGCTGGCCACCGCGCGCGGCGCCTCGGCCGGCAAGGCGGTCATGGTGGCGACCCGGCAGTCGAGCCACCCGATCGAGCAGATCGTCGCGGCGAGCGACGAGCCGGTCTGGTACCAGCTCTATGCCGACAGCGGCGATTTGGGCGCTGACGCGGCGCGCGCGGTCGATGCCGGCTGCCGGGCGGTGTGCGTCACGGTGGGGGTGTCGGCCTCCGATCACCGGCCGACCTCGACGGACTGGGACGCGGTCGCCGGGCTCGCCGAGGCGGTGGACGTTCCGGTCGTCGTCAAGGGCATCATGAGCGTCGCCGCCGCCGAGACCGCGCTGGCGGCCGGCGCGCAGGGGCTCGTGGTGTCGAACCACGGCGGCCTCGTCGACCGCGGTACCGGCACGCTGGCCATCGACGTGTTGCCGGCGGTGGCGGACGCGGTCGCCGGCCGCGCGCCGGTTCTGGTGGACGGCAGCTTCCGCCGCGGCACCGACGTCCTCAAGGGCCTCGCCCTCGGCGCCACCGCCGTCATGGTGGCCCGCCCGCCCATGTGGGGTCTGGCGGCCTACGGGGCAGAGGGCGTGCAGACCGTGGTCGAGATCCTGCAGACCGAGCTGGCCCGCAACATGGCCGCTTCCGGGCGTCCGACGATCGCCATGATCGACCGCGAGCTGGTGCGGTTCGACTCGCGGTAGGCGCGGACTGCATCGTCGCGCAGGTTCTTTTTTGGGACGCCGAATGGGTGAGGCACCAAGGATTCACTTCGCGTACGGTTCCAACATGTCCGCCCGGCGGCTGCAAGCCAGAGTGCGGTCTGCGAAGCGACTCGGCGTAGGCACACTGGATGACCACCAGTTGATGTTCCGCAAGAAGAGTCGGGATGGTTCCACGAAGTGTGACATCGCGCCTTCCAGCGGTTGCAGGGTTGTTGGCGTGCTCTTCAAGATCGACGCGGACGAAGAAAAAGGCCTGGATAAAGCTGAAGGCAAGGGCTACCGGAAAAAGGAAGTTGGTGTATCCGATGCTGCTGGGCAGCATGTACGGGCGTTTACCTACTATGCCAGTGAGGAGTATATCGATCCCACGCTGAAGCCGTACACCTGGTATGTCAAGCATGTGCTCGTTGGCGCGGAGGAAGCGGGACTACCTGTTGGCTACCTCGACGATCTGCAGCGGGTCGAGGGCGTGGATGACCCTGATCCTGAACGAGAGAAGAGGGAATTGGCGGTATACGAGAGCAATGGCTGAGTCGCGTTGGCAGCGTGTTGCGAAGATGATCGCAGACCCTCGGGCGGTCTCTGGAGGGCGCGGGTAAGGTGCTCGTTAGAGAACGTCATTCGGGGGGGCCGTATGAGAAGCCGAACCATGACTCGTCGCCAGTTCGACTACCTCAAGGACAGTCAGATCAAGCCACGGTACGGATGGCCGGCGACGTTCAGTTGCAATGGCAGACACCAAGTTTGGCCGTACACGACCGACGGATATACGCCTGAGAGTGAACGTGAGTACATGGAAGGCAGACTCGCTCTACTGGACGAGATGGTTGATGATGTCTTGTATGTGCAGCCACGAGGCGGTCGGTTTCAAATTAACGACGCCGGAGCGTTTCTGGCTGCTGACGGGCGACAGGTAACCCGGTTCGTGATTCGCTGAACTACGCCCGCGCGCCGACTGCAGCCGCGCTGGAGTCAGTCTGTGACCGGCCCGATGATGCCGGCGACACAGCAGCACGAGGTCGTGCAGCCGAGTCGCAAGTTGGTCAGTCGACCTGGCAGCCCCCGGCGAAGGCCCCGCCGCATTCGAGCGACGAGAGGCCAGCCACCACCGACCCGGGTGGTAGGATGACTCGATGACTTCCCGTCGCGTGTCCGCGCCGGCCGTTTCCGCTACCGACTCGACCGCCCTCGTCTCCGCGGGGGTGACCCCGGTCTCTGCACGCGTTGCCCCCGACTCCGCGCCCGCTGGGTCCGTCCCTGTGCCCACCGGGGCCACTGCCGCGACGCCAGCCTCGGATTGCGCGCGAGCCGACGTCCTGCAACCCACTCCGGAGTTCCCCGGCTGCCGGCCCATCCGCATCACCCGCGACGCCATCGCCGACCACGAGAGCCGCGTCGAGTACTGGGACGCGGCGACCGAGACGGCCTGGGTGGCGTGCGAGCCGAACACGGTCTACCACGAGGGTCCGGGCCAGGTGCTCAGCGGCCTGCTGACACGAATCGCGGCCATCCGCGGAGCGCCGATCCTTACCCTGGGTGCTGCGGACCTGCTGCTCCGCAATGCACGGGACGAGCGGCAGCGCATTCTGCAGGCGGACCAGGTGGTGTTTCTGGATCCGGTGGATACGCGGCCCCGCGGCGCCGCCGTCGAGGTGGGCTCGGACCACCTGCCGGACGTGGTGCTGGAGGTCGACTACGCCACCGACGTGCGGCGGGGCAAGCTGGGGCTGTACGAGGCGTGGGGTTTTCAGGAGGTATGGGTGGAGGTGCCGGAGAGTGGGTCGCCGCGCCGGAGACCGGGCCTGACCATCCACCGTCGGTCGACGGAAGGCTACCGGGCCGTGCCGGCGAGCATTGCGCTGCCGGGCTGGACCGCGGCGGAGATCCACGCGGCCTTCAACGAGGCCGAGCTGTCGGAGTCGACGTGCGCCGTGCTGGAGCGGGTCGGCCGAGCGCTGGGCGAGGCCGAGGGAACCGGTCCGGACGACGATGTCTGGCTGGGTGCGCAGCGCCGGGAAGCGCGCGCGGAAGGGTGCATGGAGATCGTCCTTGCAATCCTGCGGAACCGCGGGCTGACCGTCTCCGAGCGACTGGCCGTACGGATCGCGGGCGAGGATCCGGATGTGCTGGCCGCCGCCGCGCTGGCCTGTCGCGACGAGGCGGACCTGCTGGCCCGCCTGGACCGGCGGCGGCGTGCCGACCGGCCCACCCGCACCCGTGACCGATGAGAGGGACGCTGCGATCGCTTCACGGTTTCCCCTGCAAGGGGAATCGGCCGCTGCCGCGCGTTCGGACGCGGCCGTGACGCCGCCCGGGCGCCGGTAACGCGCGGGATCCCGACCGTCACCGGCAGGGTGTTAGCATGGCTGCATGACCTCCCGCCGCTTCGCCTCGCCGTCCGGTTCCGCCGTCCCGGAGTCGGCTCCCGTCTCTGCTCGGGCCGACGTCTCGGAACCCACCCCTGAATTCCCCGGCTGCCGGCCCATCCGCATCACGCGCGACGCCATCGCCGACCACGAGAGCCGCATCGAGTACTGGGACGCGGCGACCGAGACGGCCTGGGTGGCATGCGAGCCGAACACGGTCTACCACGAGGGTCCGGGGCAGGTGCTCAGCGGTCTGCTGACGCGCATCGCGGCCATCCGCGGGGCGCCGATCCTGACGCTGGGCGCGGCGGACCTGCTGCTCCGCAACGCACGGGGCGAGCGGCAGCGCATCCTGCAGGCGGACCAGGTGGTCTTTCTGGATCCGGTGGAGACGCGGCCCCGCGGCGCCGCCGTCGAGGTGGGCTCGGACCACCTGCCGGACGTGGTGCTGGAGGTCGACTACTCGACCGACGTGCGGCGGGGCAAGCTGGGGCTGTACGAGGCGTGGGGTTTTCAGGAGGTATGGGTGGAGGTGCCGGAGGGTGGGTCGCCGCGCCGGCGCCCGGGCCTGACCATTCACCGGCGGTCGACGGACGGCTACCGGTCCGTGGCGGCGAGCGTTGTGCTGCCCGGCTGGACGGCGGTGGAGATCCACGCGGCTTTCAACGAGGCGGCGCTGTCGGAGTCGACGTGCGCCGTGCTGGAGCGGGTCGGGCGTGTGCTGGGGGAGGCTGCGGGGACCGGCCCGGACGATGATGTGTGGCTGGGGGCGCAGCGCCGCGAAGCGCGCGCGGAGGGAGTGGCTGCCGGCCGCGCGGAAGGGGTAGCTGCCGCCCGTGCGGAAGGGGTGGCTGCCGGTCGAGCGGAAGGGGGCATGGAGATCATCCTTGCAATCCTGCGGAACCGTGGGGTGGCCGTCTCCGAGCGGCTGGCCGTACGGATCGCGGGCGAGGATCCGAATGTGCTCGCCGCCGCCGCGCTGGCCTGTCGCGATGAGGCGGATCTGCTGGTCCGCCTGGAGCAGCGGCGGCGTGCCAGGCGGCGCACCCGCACCCGTGATCGCTGAACGGCGGGATCGAGAGGAGTTTCGGGAGATGCACAGGACGACACGAATCATCAGGACGGCGGCGGCCGTGCTCGCGACGGCGCTGCTGGCTGGCGCACCCGCCGCGGCGCAGGAGCCCGCGGAGATGGTCGAATGGCCCTACGTGGGCGCCGACCAGGCGGCGTCGAAGTACTCGCCGCTGGCCGACATCGACGCCTCGAACGTCGACCGGCTCGAGATCGCCTGGACCTGGGAGCCGAACGAGCTGCCGAACCAGGAGTTCCGGACGCGGCCGGGCAGCTTCGAGGTGATGCCGCTGATGATCGACAACGTCGTCTACGTGTCGACGATGTACACGCGGGTGGTCGCCCTCGACGCCGAGACGGGGGAGCAGCTCTGGGCGTTCGATCCCGAGGCGTGGCGCACCGGCCCGGACGGCGGGCCTCCCGGCGGCTTCAAGCACCGCGGCGTCGCGGTGTGGCCGGCCACCGGCAACCGGGCGGCGGGCGCGGGCGATGACATGCGAGTCTTCATCAACAGCCGCGACAGCCTGTATGCACTGAACGCGGCTGACGGGTCGCTGATCCGCTCGTTCGGCGAGGACGGCCGCGTGCTGCTGACCGAGAACTTCCCGAACCCCGTCACCCACGAGATGTTCGACCAGACCTCGCCGCCGGTCGTCTTCGAGGACCTCGTCATCGTCGGCAGCCGCGTGCCGGATCGCATCCAGCAGCGGTTCGACACGCCGGGCTCGGTGCAGGCCTTCGACGTCCACACCGGCGAGCGGCGCTGGGTCTTCTACACCGTGCCGCAGTCGAACGACGCGTTCGGGGCCGACACCTGGGAGGGCGCCTCCTGGCGCTTCACCGGGCACGCCAACTGATGTCCCTGGATGCCGAGCGCGGGCTGCTGTACGTCCCCACGAGCACCCCGAGCAGCGACTACTGGGGCGGCCGGCGGCTCGGGGCCAACCTGTTCGCGGAGTCGCTCGTCTGCCTCGACGCGCGGACGGGGCAGCGCGAGTGGCACTTCCAGGCCGTGCACCACGGGCTGTGGGACTACGACTTCACATCCGCCCCGAACCTGATGACGCTGGAGGTGGACGGCCGGACCATCGATGCGGTGGCCGAGGTCTCCAAGCAGGGCTTCACCTACGTCTTCGACCGGGTGACGGGCGAGCCGGTCTGGCCGATCGAGGAGCGGCCGGTGGACACCGAGACCGACGTGCCGGGAGAGGTGCCGTATCCGACCCAGCCGTTCCCGACGAAGCCGCCGCCGTTCGCCGCGCAGGGGGTGTCGCTGGACGACGCCAACGACCTGACGCCCGAGATCCACCGCCTCGCGGTGGAGGAGCTGCAGACCTACCGGCTCGGGCCGCTCTTCACGCCCCCCAGCCTGCAGGGAACGCTGCAACGGCCGCGCGTGGACGGCGGCGCCAACTGGGGCGGGGCCGCGTTCGACCCGACCACCAACCGGCTCTACGTGCGGACGTCGGAAGGGGTGTCGCCCAACCAGGTGTGCGAGACCGATCCCGATCTCCCGGACGTCGACGTCGCCTACACGAACAACTGCCCGCGCGGCGGCTCGGCGGGCATCTTCCGCGGGCTGGGCGGGTACATCCCGGCAGAGCGGAGCCGGCTCGGGCCGATACCGCTCGTCAAGCCCCCGTACGCGCGCCTCGTCTCCATCGATCTGAACGCGGGCGACATCGCCTGGAGCGTGCCGTTCGGAGAGGGCAGCCGGGTCATGCGCGCGCATCCGCTGCTGCGGGGCGTCGAGCTGCCCGAGCGGCTCGGCACGCCGGGCGCCCCGGGTCCGCTGGTCACCGGCGGCGGGCTCGTCCTGCTCGGCGGCGGCGACCCGTATCTCTATGCGTTCGACGCCGAGACCGGCCGCGAGGTGAGCCGCGTGCCCACCGAGTTCCGGACCAGCGGCAACCCGATGACCTACCGCTCGCGCGTGGGCCGGCAGTTCGTCCTGATCGCCACCGGGGCCGGCCCCGACGCGCGGCTCGTGGCGTTCGCCTTGCCGGAAGGGTAGAGGGATTGGATACCGTCGTCTCGCTCGCCAGCGACACCGAGACCCGCCCGACGGCCGGCATGCGCGCGGCGCTGGCCGCGGCCGAGGTGGGCGACGAGCAGAAGGGACAGGACCCGACCGTCACGCGGCTCCAGGAACGGGTGGCGGACCTGCTCGGCAAGGAGGCGGCGCTGTGGCTGCCGACCGGGACGATGTGCAACCTGGTGGCGGTCAAGACGCACACCCGGCCGGGGGACGCGCTGGTGGCCGAGGCGATGGCGCACGTGATTCGCGCCGAATCGGGCGGCGCGGCGCTCGCCTCCGGCGTGATGGTGCAGGGCATCCACACCGGGCGCGGCGTCTTCACGCCGGCCGAGCTGGAGGCGGCGCTGGACCGGGTGGTCGCGGTCCCGGTGCCCTACGGCCAGCCGGTCGGACTGGTCTGCGTCGAGCAGACCCACAACTTCGGCGGCGGCGCGGTCTGGACGCGGGAAGAGCTCGCCGCGGTCGCGGCCTGTGCGCGATCGCGCGGCGTGCCCCTCCACATGGACGGCGCGCGGCTGATGAACGCCAGCGTGGCGAGCGGCATCGGGGCGGCGTCATTCGCGGCCGAGGTGGACAGCCTCTGGATCGACTTCACCAAGGGGCTCGGCGCGCCCATCGGCGCGGTGCTGGCCGGGTCGCGCGACTTCATCGCCGCGGCGCGCCGCTACAAGCAGCTCTTCGGCGGGGCGATGCGGCAGGCCGGCGTCGCCGCGGCGGGCTGCCTGTACGCCCTCGACCACCACGTCGGCCGGCTGGCCGAGGACCACGAGCACGCCCGCCTGCTGGCGAGCGGGTTGGCGACCATCGACGGCATCGAGGTGCGCAACGCCGCGCCGGAGACCAACATGGTCTTCTTCGACGTGAGCGGCCTGGGGCTGAGCAACCGGGAGTTCGTCGACCGCCTGGCCGCGGCCGGCGTGCGAATGGGCGGTGCGGGAGGGCAGATTCGGGCAGTTACCCATCTGGACGTCTCCCGGCAGGGCGTCGAGAGGGCGCTCGGCGCAATCCGCGAGATTGCCTCGGCAGCGCGGGGGTGAGGGTTGACTGATGTCGGTATCGGCGACCGCTGCACCCAGGCGCTTTCTCCTCGCCTCCCACCAGTGTCTCTACTTCGCCGATCGGGAGGCGCGAACGCAGTTGCTCCATCCGTACGAGCCGCGTTCCGCGGAGGACTACGCGACCTTCGCGCGCGCCGGGTTCCGCCGGTCGGGCCCCGATCTGTATCGTCCCCGCTGCGACGCCTGCCAGGCCTGCATACCCACGCGCGTCGCCGTGGATCGCTTCCGGTGGGGGCGCCGGTTCCGCCGCGTGCTGAAGAAGAACGCGGACCTGACCGTGGGCGCGCGACCGGCGGAGGTCGACGATGCCTGTTTCGATCTCTACGCCCGCTACATTGTCGGCCGCCACCGGGACGGCGAGATGTACCCGCCGTCGCGAAGCCAGTTGGACCACATCGCCCGGTCGGACTGGGCCGGGACGTTCTTCCTGAACGCATGGCTCGGAGATCGGCTGGTGGCCACCGCCGTCACCGACACCCACGATCACGGGCTCTCGGCGATCTACACGTTCTTCGATCCCGATCTGCCGGGCCGGAGCCTCGGCGTCTTCGCGATCCTCAAGCAGGTGGAGGAGTGCCAGCGCCGCGGCCTGCCGCACCTGTATCTCGGCTTCTGGATCGCCGAGTCGCCCAGGATGCGCTACAAGATCGACTACCGGCCGCTGCAACTGCTGGTCGGCGGCCGTTGGGAGGAAGCGCCGCCGCCCGCCTGACCCCGCATGGACGAGCGGGGGCTGCTTCTGGAGACCTTTGAACGCTTCGAATGGGACCGCGTCGATTCGCGGTTCCCCACGCCGCCCGACCCGCGTCCGGAGGCGCCTTTGCCGCCGTGCGGGTTCAGAACGGCGCCAGGACGCCGAGGCCCGCGCGTTCGGCGCCCGCGACGGCAGCCTGGGCGATGGCGATGTCCTGGGCGGCGTTCCCGACGGACTTGAAGAGCGTGAAGTCGTGGTCCCCGCGTCCGCCGGGCGCCCTTCCGTTGACGATCTCGCCGAGCTCCGCGGCGACGGCGTCCCTGCCGATCAGGCCCGCTTCGAGCGGGATGACGAGATCGCCGGCTTCGGCCCAGGCCGCCTGACGGTGATCCACCACGACGCGGGCCCGCCGCACCACGTCGGCATCGAGCTCCTGCATGTCGGGGCGGTAGGAGCCGACGGCGTTCACGTGCGCACCGGGTTCCAGGTCGCGAGCGTTGAACACCGGCCGTGTGCTGCCGGTCGCGGTCACGACCAGGCGCGCGCCGGCGAGGGCCGCGGCCGGATCCCGCACCGCGCGCAGGACCGGCGGCGGACCCGGATCGTCCTCCGGCGTCAAGGTGTCCGCGGCTTCCGACAATCGGGCGGCCAACCGCTCTGCGCTCGTCCCCGACCGCGACACGATCCGCACTTCCCGCAGCCGGCGCGTCCTCGCGAGCAGCTCGACGTGCGCTCGTCCCTGCGCGCCGGCGCCGAACACGGCCAGGATGTCGGTGTCGCGGGGTGCGAGCAGCTCCGTGGCGAGCGCGCTGCCGGCGGCGGTGCGCACTTCGGTCAGCGCCGCCCCGTCGAGCAACGCGCGGGCGCGGCCGGTCTCCGCATCGAGGAGCAGGACGGCGCCCTGCACCATCGGCGCGCCCCGCGCGGGGTTGTCCGGAAACACCGACACCACCTTCGCGCCGAGCGCCCCGTGGTTGCCGAGTACGGCCGGCATGACCAGCATGAGGCCGCGGGGGCTCTCCAGGTGGGCGCGAACCGGGACCGCGGCGGTGCCGCCGGACAGCTCCCCGAACGCGACCCGCATGGCGTCCACCGCGTCGCGCGCGGTGAGCGCGCGCCGTATGTCGGCGGCCGCAAGGACCCGGATTGCCATACGGCTGGGTCGCACGAGGCCCGCAGGGGTCGTGACGGACGTGCTCACCTACGCGTCGAGCGTCAACAGGGGGCTGTACGCCATGGCTTGCACCGTGGCCAGTCGTTCGACGACGTGAACCCGCTCGCCGGACTTCAGCGTGATCGTCGTGGGGGCGAAGACGGCCCGTGCCGGGTTCTGGGGCTCAACCCTGGCGACTTCGCCTATGGGGATCAAGCGGGGGCGCCGAGTGCTCGTTTCGTGGCAGGCCATGAACTGTGACATCTGCAACCTCCCGTGTGTTGCGGGTATCGGAAGTTCCGGCGCGGAGCTGTAGCCCGGCGGGTCGACTACCGGGCGATGACGGCCGCGCGTCGTCCATCACCTGCAGGCGCCTGCGCGCCGTTCGCAACGAGCGTGCCGCGGGTCATCTCGCGCACCGTGCACGGCGGCTCGATGACCTTGAGCCGCTCGCCGGACTTCAACGTGATCGTCGTGGGGCTGAAGATGGCCCACGCGGGGTCCTGCGGCTCGACCTTGGCGACCTCCCGAATGGGGATCTGCCGCGGGCGCCGGCTGCCGGTTTCGTGGCAGGTCATGAACTGCGACATCCGCAACTTGCTCCTGTGATAGTGGTATCGGAAGGACCGGATCCTGTCTGTAGCTGGAAGCGGCCGTTCGCCGCGGTCCCAGGCTCCTCGGCTTGGCCGGACTCGACCCGCTGACCGCCCTGCGGGCAGAATAGCCAGGTCATGCACGCAACCGAGGCCGGCCTGCTGCGCCGCGAAGTCACCACCCTGATGTTCGACCAGTACGGCACGGTCGTCGACATGCAGGGCGGACTGACCGGGATGGTGACGCCCTTCCTGGCCGGAAAGGGCTGGCAGGGCGACCCGCACCGCTTCGTGACCTGGTGGCGGCGCACGCACTTCGAAGACTCGATGATCGACGCGTTGTGCGACCGCGGCCACACGTCCTACCGGCAGATCGGGCACCGCGCGGTCTCGCAGGTCCTGCGGCGCTCCGGCATCGAACACACCCACGACGAGGTGCGCTGGCTCGTTGCCTGCATCGAGCGGCTGAAGCCGTTTCCCGACGTGCTGGAGGTGCTCGGCCGGCTGCACCAGCGGTATCGGCTGGCGATTCTCTCCAACGGCGACCGCGACATGCTGGAGGCGGCGAAGCCGCACATCGGATTCGACTTCGACGCGGTGATCTCGGTGGAGGAGGCGGGCTACTTCAAGCCGCACCATGCGACCTACGCGAAGGCGTGCGAGCTGCTCGGCGTCGACCGTTCGAGCGTGCTCTTCGTCGCCAACCACGCGTTCGACTGCATCGGCGCCAAGGCCTACGGGATGCGTACGGCGTTCATCGACCGCCGCCGGCGCCCTTTCGGCGATTCGCCGCACCAGCCGGATCTGATCGTCGAGGACTTCGCGGCGCTGGCGCGTGTGATGTCTCTCGATCGTTGAATCGCCCGAGCCCGGTTCAGCCGGCAGACACGGCTTCCGCCATCTCGCTCATCGAAAAGAAGACGAAGTCGGTAGTTGGCATCTCCGCGACGCGTTCCGTGGCGCCCCAGCTTCCGCCTTCCGACAGGTGCTGCCGGTCGATCCAGGCGTTGGCGAGGCCGAAGCGCTTCGCCGGCACATGGTCGTGGTGCAGGCTCTGTGCGGTGTGCAGCACGTCCGACCGCTCCAGACCCAGGTCCGACTGCAGGTGGGCCAGCAGGTACTCGAAGTTGGCGTCCGACGGCTTGTAGGAGCCGATGTCCTCGGCGGTGTAGATGGCGTCGAACTCCACCCCGAGCTTGCGGTTCGAGGCGGCGATGCCGTCGCGGTGCACGTTGGACAGGATAACGAGCTTGTAGCGGCGTTTGAGGGCGCGTAGCGCGTCGGCGGTATCCGGGAATGCCGGCCAGTGGGGCACGGAGGCGCCGAACGCCTCGTCGAGCGCCGGGCTGCTCTCCAGACCCAGGCTCTCCGCGATGCGCCGGTGTACGCGGGCGAGCAGCTCCGGGTAGAACAGGCCGGGCGTGGCCTGCTCCTGCCGGCTCTCGCACTGCGCGAAAGCCCGGAGCCCGACGTCGCGCGTGACTTCACTGCCCGAGTCGCCGTTGCGCATGATCAGCGGTTGCAGTGCATCCCAGATCCCGCACTCCCAATCGATGAGCGTGCCGTAGCAGTCGAAGGTAAGAACGCGGTAGTCGGTCAGTCGGGCCATTCGCTTGTCCCTACTGGTCCTTGAAGTAGTCGTCCGTGTGGTCCAGCCAGTCCTGCCGCGGCGGGTTGAAGATGTCGACGTCGAGCGTCTCCTCCAGCGCCTCGGCCTTGTGCGGCACGTTCGACGGCAGGTGCAGGATCTCTCCCGCGCCGACGTCGAAGACCTGCGAGAGGTCGTCGCCCACCCAGAACCGGAGCCTGCCCTGCAGGACGTAGGTGAGCTGCTCGTTGTGGTGCGAATGCGCCGGCACGATTGCGCCCTTCTGCAGGTAGACGTGGGCCACCATCGTGCCGTCCCCGCACACGATGCGGCGGTCGATGCGGTTGGTGACCCGCTCCTTCGGCATGTCGTTCCACGTAAACTTGGTGACGGTCGCTGCGTTGGGCATGGCGCCCAGTGTACGCCAGGGTCCGCGGCGTGAACCACGCGGACCCTGGAGCGGGTTGATCGGGTGGAGAGCCGCGGCCGCAAGGCGAGGCTTTCCGGGCGAGGGAGAACCGTCATGAAGCTGACCCCCGAGGAGATCGCGCGGTTCGACGAGCAGGGCTACCTGTTCTTCCCGTCGCGCTTCTCGACCGAGGAGGCGGCGGTGCTGCGGGCCGCCGCGGACGAGGTCTACGCCCTCGACCGCGAGGAGGTGTGGCGCGAGTCGAGCGGCGTCGCCCGCACCGCGTTCGCCGCGCACACCTACCACGAGGCGTTCCGCCGCCTCGGGCGCCACCCACGCCTGGTCGAGCCGGTGATGCAGCTCGTCGACGGCCCGGTCTACATGCATCAGTACAAGGTGAACGCCAAGGCCGCGTTCGACGGCGAGGTCTGGCAGTGGCACCAGGACTTCGGCACCTGGCACCGCGACGACGAGATGCCGGAGCCGCGGGCCATGAACATCGCGGTGTTCCTCGACGAGGTGACCGCCGCCAACGGCCCGCTGCTGTTCCTGCCGGGGAGCCACAAGCAGGGGGTGTTTGACGCCGGGCACGACCTGGAGACGACGAGCTACCCGCTGTGGACGCTCGATCGCGCCACGGTGACGCGGCTCGCCGAGCGGGGCGGCTGCGTGGCCCCGACCGGGCCGCCGGGCAGCATCATCGTCTTCGCTTCGACGCTGGTCCACGCGAGCCCGCCGAACATCAGCCCGTTCGGCCGCAGCATCGTGTACCTGTCGCTCTGCCACGTCGACAACCACATCCGCCGCTTCAAGCGCGCCGCGTGGATCGCGCACCGCGACTTCAACCCCATCGAGCCACTGGCGGACGACTGCCTCACCGAGCTCGTGCGCGCCGGCACGGCGGCTTGAGCTGCACGCGATGTACCTCTACGACCAGCTCCGCGAGCGCGCCGCCGCCGGCCGGCCGGTGCGCGTCGGCCTGATCGGCGCCGGCAAGTTCGGCTCGATGTTCCTGAGCCAGGCGCCGTCGGCGGTCGGGCTGGAGGTGCCCGTGATCGCGGACCTCGATCCGGACCGCGCCCGCGCCGCCTGCCGCGCCGTGGGCTGGAGCGCCGAGCGCATCGCCGGGACGCGGTTCACGACAGACGCCGTGGACGCCATCGGGGACGCTGCCGTCGACGTCGTCGTGGAGGCGACCGGCGACCCCGCGGCGGGCATCGCGCACGCCCGCGCCGCCCTTGCGGCGCGCCGGCACATCGTGATGGTCAACGTCGAGGCCGACGTGCTTGCGGGGCCGCTGCTCGCGGACGAAGCACGCGAAGCGGGCGTCGTCTACACGATGGCCTACGGCGATCAGCCGGCGCTCACCTGCGAGCTGGTGGAATGGGCGCGCTCGTGCGGCTTCGACGTCGTGGCGGCGGGGAAGGGCACCAGGTACCTGCCGTCGTACCACGCCTCGACGCCGGACACGGTGTGGGACCACTACGGACTCACCGCCGGGCAGGCCGCCGCGGCGGGCATGAACAGCCGGATGTTCAACTCGTTCCTCGACGGGACGAAGTCCGCCATCGAGATGGCCGCCATCGCCAACGCCACCAGCCTCGCGCCGCCGCCCGACGGCCTGCGGTTCCCGCCCTGCGGCAAGGAGGACCTCGCGCACGTGCTGCGCCCCGCCGGGGACGGGGGGCAGCTTCACCACAAGGGGCAGGTCGAGGTGGTGTCGTCGCTGGAGCGCGACGGCCGGCCCGTGCCGAACGATCTGCGCTGGGGCGTCTACGTCGTCATCGAGGCGCCCAACGACTACACCGCGGCCTGCTTTCGCCAGTACGGCATGAACACCGACGCGACGGGCCGGTACTCGGCCATGTACAAGCCGTTCCATCTCATCGGGCTGGAGCTGAACGTGTCGATTCTCGCCGCCGGGCTGCTCGGGAAGCCGACCGGCGCTACCCGCGGCTTCGTCGGCGACGTGGCGGCGACCGCCAAGCGCGATCTCGCGGCGGGGGAGACCCTCGACGGGGAAGGCGGGTTCACCGTCTACGGCAAGCTGCTCCCGGCGAGGGCGTCACTTCAATGCGGGGCGCTGCCGATCGGACTCGCACACGGGGTAGCGTTGAAGCGGCCCGTCGGGCCGGGTGAGGTCGTGCGTTGGGATGATGTCGAAATCGATCCGAGCGTCGCTGCGGTGAAGGCGCGGCGCGAGATGGAGGACCGCTTTGCTTGACCACGACGAGTTGCGAAGCTGCGCCAGCCGCGACTGGGGGCTGCCGGAACGGCTGGCGCGCAAGGGCAGGGCCATGCTGCCGGTCCAGCAGAAGGTACGGCTCGCCATCGATCTCTACGAGACGGTGCGCGTCACCCGGCCCGACCGCCGTGCGGCACGATGGCGGCAGCACGGCCCGCCGGGATGATGGCGGCGACAAGCGCGCACCCTGCGAGCGCAGCGGCGGCGACGGCGAGGGAGAAGGGATCCCGGAAGGACACGCCATGGAGCTGGCTTGCCATCAGCCGGACCGCGCCGACGGCCAGAGGCAGGCCGAGAACGAGCCCCACCGCGATGCGCCGAAACGCCTGGCGCAACACCATCCCGATCACCTTGGCGCGGTCCGCGCCAAGCGCCATCCGGATGCCGATTTCGTTGGCCTGCTGCGCGACCATGTACGCCGTGACGCCGTACACGCCGACTCCGGCCAGCAGGAGGGAGACAATCGCGAACAGTCCTGCGAGGCTCGCGACGGCCTGCTCTCGATCGGACGAGCGCGCGATTTGCTGCTGCATCGTTCTGACGCTGATGATCGTCAGGTCGGGGTCGGCTTCCGCCAGCGTCCGCCTCAGCATCGGTTCGATTTCGCCGAGCGCCGAGTCGGTGACCACCACGATGCCCTGGACGAAATGGGAGAGCCGCTCGACCATCCTCCGGTAGTCGGTCGCATACTCGATACGCTGTGCGAGCGGAACGAAGAACATGGGACCCGCCGGCTCGCTCAGTCCCGACCGCAGGAACTTCGTGTCGCGTATGACACCGACGATGCGGAACGTATCGGCATTCTCGGGCCGCTCGACGCCGAAGTGCTGGCCGAGCGGATCTTCATCGTCCCGGAAGAAACGTCTCACGAACGCCTCGTTCACGACGGCAACCGGAGCGGTCGTCTCGCCGTCCGTTTCCGCGAACAAGCGTCCCCTTGCGAGCGTGACGCCCAGGTGCTGAAGATAGTCGGCGCTGACGCGGTTCCAGGACGCTGACGCTTCGTCGCTCGGGCTCGGCGGGCGCCCGGCCACCAGGATGGTCTCGCTCCAGCTCGAAAAGAGCGGATTGGTCAGCGCGAGTCCGGCTCCACGCACGCCGGGGAGGCTTGCAAGCCGCCGCTCCATGTCGCGATAGAGTGTCGACAGCCGCTCCGGCGTGTACGTGGACGGCAGGCGCTTCAAGCTGATCAGCACGCGTCCCTGTACTTCGTAGCCGACGTCCTGGCGTTGGAGATTGACGAGACTTCGCCCGAGCATTACCGCGCCGGCGACGACCGCGACGGAAATCGACAACTGAACGATCAGCAGCGCCGTGCGAAAGCGGAACGAATGCCGGCCGATGCTGCGGCCCTGGCCGCGCAACGCATCGATCGGATCGGTCCGCGTGGCAAGCCACGCAGGCGCCATACCGAAAGCGATGCCCGTGACGAGCGACAGGCCGGCGGCGAAAGCCAGCACGACGAGCGACGGCGTCGTCGCAATCGGCACGAACTGCGAGTCCTGGAATACCAGCGCGACCAGCAGGCGCGCCGCCCCGACGGCCACCAGCAGCCCGGCGGCCCCTCCCGCCGCCGCGAGCAGCAATCCCTCCGCAACAGCTTCCCCCACGATCCGCCGGCGCGTGGCGCCGAGCGCCAGTCGCACGGCCGTTTGCGCCCGGCGTGCGACCGCCCGGGCCAGCAGCAGATTCGCGACGTTCGCGCACGCGATGACCAGCACGAGACCGCAGATGGCGAGCAGGATCCGCAGGCTGGGTCCGTACTGGTCCTTCATCGACAGGCCCGCGAGACTGATGCCCGTGCCGGCCGGAACCACCTGGATCGTCTGGTTGGAGAGCTCGCGGACGATGTCCGGCATCCGGTTTGCCGGGTAGCCGGCCTCGTACTGGATCCAGCGGTGCAGAATCCCGGTCAGGCGCGGCGCCAGACCCGCGATCGAGGCGTCGTCGCGGAGACGGCCGATCACGAACAGCCAGGGCGAAATCGACTGCCGCAGCAGCGAGCCGTCGCCGGCAATCATCGGCTCCTGCTGCAAGGGGATCCACAGGTCCGGCGGGTCCGCGCGAACCGTTTCGCCGAAGAACCCCGGCGCCGCCACGCCGATTACCGTGAACGGGTGACCTTCCACGACCAGCGTCGAGCCGAGGAGCGACGGGTCCGCCCCGTAGACGCCCTGCCACAGGCGACGGCTCAGCACGACGACGGGAGGGGCCGCAGGCCGGTCGTCATCCGCCGCGAACAGGCGGCCGCTGAAAGCGCCGACGCCGAGCGTGGAGAAATACGATCCGGTGACATATTGTGCACGCACGGGCCTGCCCGCCGCTTCCGCGCCTTGCCGCCGGACGCTCAACAGCGTGCCGCCCCAGTCGAACGCGGTGACGTCCTCGAACTCCGGCGCTCCGGCCTGCAATCGCTCGTACAGCGGGAACGGGAACACGCCCCAGCGGCCGTGGCGGCCCGTGGCGACCGTGTCGTCCCCGTCGCCGATCCGGTAGAGCCGTGCCGGGTCCGACACCGGCAGCGGCCGGAGCATCACGCTGTCGATGAGCGTGAAGACGGCGGTCGTCCCGCCGATTCCGAGCGCCAGCACGCCGATCGCCGCGAGACTTAACCCCGGCGTCCGGCGCAACGAGCGGAGCATGTGGACGAGGCTCCGGACGAGGGCATCGAGCCGGCGCGGGCACCAGACGGCCCGGACATCCTCCCGGATCAGCGGCACGTTGCCGATCGCGGCGCGCGCGGCGCGGGTCGCGTCCTCCGGCGACAGGCCCCGCTCGATGTTCCGGCGCGTCTCCAGCTCCAGGTGCAACGCGAGCTCTCGTGAGACCTCGCGCTCCACCCGGTCGCGTCGCCCCCACCGGAACAGACGAGCGAGACGTTCGCGCAACCCCATGCGACTACTCCGCTCGCAGCACCCGAGCCGGATCGACTCCAGTCGCACGCCGGTAATGAGCGCGCAGTCGGGCGCTCAGCGCCTCGAACAAACGCGACAGGGTCATCACGCCTCCTGGATGACGAGATCTATCGCGCCGGAGAGCCGCTCCCAGGTCGCGACCTCCTGCCTGAGATGCGCCCGCCCGGCGCCGGTCAGCGAGTAGAGCTTCGCCTCCCGGCCGGTCTCGGTCGCAGCCCAGTGACCGGCAATCCAGCCTCGTTTCTCGAGGCGGTAGAGAGCCGGATAGAGGGAGCCCTGCTGCACTCTCAGCACGTCGTTCGAGACCTGCTGGATGCGCTTGGCAATGGCCCAGCCGTGCTTCGGCTGGTGCTCGATGGTCCGCAGGATCAGCAGGTCGAGGGTGCCCTGGACGAGATCGGTCGGCTTGCCCATCAGTGATGCCCCGACTACCTACAATACGCCTCTCGATTGTCGACTGTCAAGGTATCTTCGTTCCTGGCCGCCCCTGGAGGCAGCGGATCCCGCGCTCGAGGAATTGGTGTATAGAATGGGCGCGAACCACAGCACGGACGACCGTTCCCGTCGCCGTGACGGACTTACTGGAGACGAGACGATGGCACGCTGGACACTCGTGGCGGCGCTTGCGCTGCTGATGGCTCCCATTCCCGTCATGGCGCAGGACGCCGGCCCGGTCCGCTCCGCGCACGAAGATCTGGAGCCGGGCACCCGCACCGACGACCTCGGCATCACGATCGGCATCCCCGCCAGTCATCCGGCGCGCCGTTACCCGGCGTCGCACGAGTTCCCGACCGGACCGGCGATCGGCGATCGGCTTCCCGAGTTCGCGTTGCCGAATCAGCGCGGCCGGGTCGTCGACTACCACGCGGACCGCGGCGATTCCAGGTCGATCGTCGTGTTCTATCGCTCGGCGGTGTGGTGACCGTACTGCCGAACGCAGCTGGTCGAGCTGCAAACGAACCTCGGGCTTTTCGAAGAGGCAGGCATCCGCGTCTACGGCGTGAGCTATGACAGTCCGGAGCAGCTCCGGGCGTTCGCGGACGAGCACGACGTGACCTACGATCTGCTGTCCGACGCCGACTCGGTGGTCATCCGCGAGTTCGGCATCCTCAACACCCTGATCTCCCCGGACGATCCGGAGCAGGGCGCCGGCCGCAGCTTCTACGGCGTGCCGTTCCCCGGCGTCTACGTGACGGACGAGAGCGGCGTGGTCACCGAGAAGTTCTTCCACCGCCACTACGCCACCCGGGAGTCGGCCGGCACGATTCGCGACACCGCGCTCGGCAGGATCCTCGCGCGTCACGAGGTCCCGGCGGTCGAGCTCGGCACGGATCAGGTCCGGATCTCCGCCTTCCTGTCCGACGAGTCGATGACGTTCGAGACCCAGTCGACGGTCCACGTGCGCTTCGAGCTCGATGACGGTCTTCACATGTACGGCCGGCCGCTCCCCGACAACTACATCGCCTCGGAAGTGACGATTCCCGACACCCCCGGCCTGCGGGTGGGGGCGGCGCAGTACCCGCCGACGCACCCGCGCGAGTTCCCCCTGCTCGGCGTGACGCTCAACGTCTACGAGGGCGTCGTCGACGTCGCGATTCCGGTCACGCCGAACGCCGAGGTGTTCCACCGGTCGAACCCGGCCCGGCCGGAGGTGGTCGACGTGCCGTTGTCGATCCTGTACCAGGTCTGCAGCGAGACGATCTGCTATACGCCGAGGACCGAGACGCTGTCGCTGGCGGCGCCGTTCCAGCCTCTGTTGTCGCCGGGCGCCCGGAGAGCGCGTTAAGCCGCGGCGCGCGCTTGGCCTCCGCGGAGACGCCGTCCGGCATGGACGGCCGCGACCCGCCGGCCTCTCCGGACCTCAGGTAGCCGACCACCGACTACGGCACGAAACGCCGGCGGTCCACCGACTCGCCGAGCCGCATGACACGGTGGATCTCCAGCGTGTTGCCGATGTCGGAGACTCGGCGACCGCCCTACGGCCGCCCCCTGGACCCGAACAGATAGCCCAACGCGAGGGTGATTCCGCTGAAGCTGCTGGCGACCAGCTCGCGCTCGTAAGGGAGCGTCACCTTGGCCCACGCGCCGACCGTCACCATCAGCAATAGCAGTATCAGCAGCACAATAACCGTGAGGCCGGCGATGTTGGTGCTGGCGTAACGCCCGCCGAACAGGCGTCCGAGCTCTCCAAGGTCTTCACGAGCCGGGGGTCGGCCGGTCCCGCCCTGGTCGATGATCTGGCGGATCAGCGCCTCCTGTACATCATCACTGAGCATGATGTGTGCGCCGCTCCAGCATCGCCTTGACGAAGTTCTGCGTGCGTTCGACAGCGGCGACATACTCGGCGCTGTCTTCCGGTCGACTGGATCCGATGGGCTTTGCAAGCAGTTCGCGGAGCGTCTCCAGCGCGTTCACGAACCGTTCGGGGTCCGGTACACTGCTTGCGAGTAGCATCAGCATCATTTCGGTCGCCTGTAGCCTCTGGGTCAGTGTGTCCAGGTCAAGCGTCCGCTGTGGGTCCGAGTGTGGGGGCGCCGGTTCGACATCCGCAGGCATGCGCTTCCCTCCCGTGTCGGTAATCGTACTACGGACGGGCTGCACAGCCCGGCCAGGCGATGTGCTGCCGAGCCGCGAGTTCGGCATCCTCAGCCACGCTGCTGACCTGCACCCTGCCGCGCCGGATCGTCGAAGGCCGGCGCCTCAACCGGCCTCGGCCAGGCGCTCGGGGCGAAGGGTCTTCAACTTCTCGAAGATTCCCTCGATGACGTTGCTCTTGCCGGCAAACAACGCCTCGGGACCGCCGGCGTGCACGCTGCTGAACGGCGCCTCGTAGAGCGCGGACGGCTCCATGACGCGCCCGCCGTGAGCTGGTCGATCACCATCTCGATGAAACGGATCTGCGGAGTGGTCAGGCTTCGGTTGGACAGGAACTCCGAGAAGGCCGCCTGCGCGGCGGCGCGGTCCATCCCCACCATGCTCCGCACGAAATGGGGCAGCATGGGTCCGTTGCGCCACCGCCGGCCGCCGGCCGCTCATCTCACTCCTTTGGGAAGAGGCCGGGCTCGTGGACGAGCATGTCGAAGTGGTCGACGCGTCCGACGAGCCCGGGCGAATGCCTGCCGCTATCAATCGACCGCGTACTTCGTGAACGCGCCCCCCGCGAAGCGGAGCGAGTTGGGTCCCTCGGCGGCGAACACGTTGCCGTCCGCATCGACCGCGACGCCTTCGCCGGCCGCGCCCTGGTACGGCCGGGTGTCCGCCTCGAACGGCGGGATGTAGCCCGTGATGCGGTCCTCGTTCGCCGGCCCGATGCGCACGCCGTTCACCCAGTTGGGATGGCTGGTCGGGCTCGACTCGGAGTCGATCGAGTACAGCACGTCGTCCGCGGTGATGAAGATGCCGCTGATGCGCCCGTGGGAGTAGAGGGAGTCGAGATAGTTGCCGTCCTGGTCGAAGATCTCGATGCGGTGGTTGCCGCGGTCGGCGACGAAGAGGCGCCCCTGCGAATCGAACGCCAGGGCGTGCGGCGTGCGGAACTCGCCGTGCAGCGTGCCGATGCGTCCCCACTCCTTGATGAACGTGCCGTCGGCGGCGAACTTCAGGATGCGGCCGGTGGCGCCCGCCGCGCGTCCCTCCTCTATCGCCCGCGCGGTGGTCATGCCCTGGCCGCCGTGGCCGTCCGCGACGAAGATGCTGCCGTCCGGCGCGGTGATCACGTCGTTGGGCTGGTTGAACTGGTTCGGGCCGGTCCCCGGCTGGCCCGCCGTGCCGAGGCTCATCAACAGCTCGCCGTCGGGGCTGAACTTGTGGACCTGATGCCCCTTGGTTCCCTCCCGGTTCCCCGCGAAGTCGGTCACCCACACGTTGCCGTCGGCGTCCACGTGGATGCCGTGCGGCGTGACCATGACGCCGCCGCCGAAGTTCGCCAGCACCTCCCCGGTGTGGCGGTCGAACTTGAAGATCGGGTCGACGGGGTTCGAGTCGCAGTTGACGGGCACGCCGGCGCCGAACGAGCCGGCGCCGCAGCGCTCGTAGGCCCAGACCTGGCCGTCGTGCGGGTCGATGTCGACGCCCGCGGTCGAGCCCCACTCCCGGCCTTCCGGCAGGTCGCCCCAGTTCGCGATGACGGTCGCGGTCGGGTTCGGCAGCCCCTCACCCGTGATCGTGTTGCCGTACGCCGCGGCTGAATCGGACTGGGCCTCGGTGGCGCTCGCCCCCAGGACGAGAGCGGCGCAGGCGAACAACGTGGACATCAGGTATCGTGGCGATGACATGGCTTTCCCTCCTGGCGAACCCGCGTTCGGTGCGTCCGTGTACCCGGTTTCGGCGGCCTGCCGCCGTACTCCCTCGGCGGACGGTCGGATGATAGCCCGAAACCCGGGGTCCCGCCGTGCCTGCCGAGCCGCGGAAAGAGAGGTTTCCCGTGCGTGAGACCGTCGCGCGAGTGGCAATCGTCGTCCTGTCGGGCCTGTTCCCAATCGATGCGCCATACCTCGGCGGCGATCGGCTGGAGCGACGCGCCGCTCTGGGGGGCGGTTCGACGGCGTCGACGGGCAGGTCCATCCCCCCGTCATGGCGTCCTACGTGGCGGTGAAGCTCTACGGCCCCGGACACGTCGTGGCCCACAACTACATCGCCGACTTCCACGACGGGATCAACGTCGAGACCTACGGCAATCCCGACGGCAGCGTCGCATCGGGGCCGGGGATGCCCGACGGTCCGAAGTACCCGCCGTGGCCGCCGACTTCCGGGCGCCGGATCACGCCCCGGCGCTGGAGTTGCGCGAGTTCGCGACGCTGGAGGAGTACAGCGCGGCGACCGGGCAGGACCGGAACAGCGTCGAGGTGGGATACGACGTGTTCGTGAACGTTCCCGCGCTCGACGCCCTTGACGCGAGCACGCTGCAGGCCGTCTACGATGCCGACGACCTCGATTTCCGCCTGCGGCCCGGCTCGGCCGCCGCCGACCGGGGAATGGTGCTGCCGACGGTGACGGACGGCTTCACAGGGAGCGCGCCCGACCTCGGCGCACTGGAGATCGGCGTCGCCGCGCCGCACTACGGGCCTCGTTCGTAGACCGACAGTTGTGGGCGGGGGCGTGAAGCGGCTGGCGTCCTGCCCCGTCGAGAGGTCGGCCACCTCAGGGCGGGACCGTTCGTCGCGTGGGCAGTGATGTCGCGTGGGCAGCGATGAAGCCGGAGAGATACTGCCGGCTGGCCGGCTGTGCCGGCGAGCATCTACGAAGGACCTCACACGAGCTGGGACAGCAGCGTCCGGGCCGGGACCACGAGCGGCGGACCCGGCGCCCCGAAGCAGTCCGCGTCCACGTGGTCGGCGTCCACCACGACGTGGAACGCGAACGGCGCGCCGACCTGCCGTTGGTAGTGCGCAAGCGCCGGGCTCGGCCTGGTCTCGCGGTGCTTCACCTCGGCGAGAAACCACGGCTCCCCGTCGCGCGCGACCACGAAGTCCACCTCCCGCTTGTCCTTGTCGCGCAGGTAGCCCAGCTCGAACCGCCCGAGCCCCATGTCGTTCCAGCCGTCCACCGCCTTCAGGAGATGACACGCGACGAACGTCTCCGATCGGGCGCCGGCATCCTCGATCCCGGCCCAGTCCCGCAGGTACCACTTCGGCTCCTTGCGCAGCGCGCGGGAGACGTTGCGGTACCAGGGCCGGATCAGGAAACCGAGATGGAAGTCGCACAGGGCGGCGATCCAGCGGCGGACGGTGTCGGCGGCGACCCGCGTTTCCCGCGCGAGCGTGTCGTACACCAGTTGGCGGCCCGACCCGTGTGACAACAATCGGACCAGCATCTCCATTTGGTCGATCTGCTGCACCCGCGTCAGGTCGCGGACGTCCTCCCGGACCAGTTGCCGCAGGCGCAGCGACCGCCAGCGCCGGCTGAAGCGGGCGTCGCGCTTGAGGAACGGCTCCGGGTAGCCGCCGTGCGTCCAGAGCGCGTCGAGCTCGACCGGATCCACCGCGCGGGGAGGACGAACGATCCGGTCCGGGTCCGGAAGCTCGCGGCTCACGGTCTCGGCGACCGAGAAGGGATGCATGCGATACGCGAAGTACCGCCCCATCAGGCTGTCGCCGCCGCGGCGGTAGACGTCCAGGCGGCTGCTCCCGGTGACGATGATGCGCAGCCGGTCCGCGTAGGTGTCGTACAACCCCTTCAGGAACGGCTTCCAGCGCGGGAACTTGTGCAGCTCGTCGAAGAGGAACAGCGGGCTCGTTGCGGACAAGCGGTTCGCGCCGAGGCCGGCCGCGAGGCGGGCCGGCCCGGCGAGAATCAGTTCCCGGTCGTCCAGGTTGTCCCAGTTGCAGTACGCGTCCGCGTGACGCCGGCACGTGGTGGTCTTGCCGACCTGCCGCGGCCCGCTGACGAAGGCCATCTGCCGGTTGTTCGCGAAGTGGTCGAGCAGCAACGCGTCGTATACGCGATCCTGGGCCGGCATGCCGACCATTATCGGCAATGTCGTATTTTGGTCGCAACTATTCCACGATAGCCCATTGAATGGTCGGCAACCGAATGCGGGGCGTCCATGTCGGAAGGAGAGCGTCGGACGTCCGCGCGTCGCCGACCGTTGCGCTTGGCGTCCGGCGGCGCTTCGCGGATTCCGACGTCCCGGTCTCGAGTGACGCGTCTGTCTTGCGCCCGGGCCGGTTCTACGGCCCCGGCATGAATCCCGAGCGGTCCACCCACTCGCCGAGGCGCATGACCCGGTCGATCTCCAGCGTATTGGCGATGTCGGCCAACGGGTCGGCGTTCAGCACGATCAGGTCGGCGACCTTGCCCGCCTCCAGGGTGCCGTAGTCGGCCTCGCCCACCGGCGGCATCTGCGCCGCGCCGGTGGCGGTCGCCGCGACGATGGCGTCCATCGGGGTCAGCCCCGCCTCGACGTACATCTCCATCTCGTGGTGCATGCCCCAGCCGAACGGCACGTTGGGCGTCCCGGCATCGTTGCCGAGCGCGACCGCGACCCCGGCGTCGTGCATCGTCTTCACGAAGTCGAGCAACTGCCCGAACGCGGCCTTGCGGTTCTCGAATCCCGGGGCGTCGAGCACTTCCGCCCGGCGTGCGGGGTCGTCCCAACCGGCCAGCGCGTCCGGGTTGTACAGGTCGAATGCGGCGCGCAGCTCCGGGTCGTCCAGCAGCTCGGGATGCTCGGCGAAGTGCCAGCGGTTCTGGACGATGGACAGCGTGGGCGTGAAGTACACGTCGTTGTCCAGGCACATCCGGATGAACTCGGCCGAGGGGTCGGGATCGTCCATCGGGACGCCGGACCCCGGGCCGAAGGTCAGCACCGTGCTGTGCAGGAAGTCCCGCAGGCCGACCTCGATCAGTTGGCGGCCGTCGGCCTCGTCGTCGATGTGGGCGACGGGGATGGCGCCGTTCCGTTTGGCCTCGTCGATGATGGCCGCCCGGATCTCCGCCGGAATCTTCAGGCCCGGCTCGGCGACCTCGTTGACCCACATCTTGATGAAGTGCACGCCGAGCGCGGTCTGGTTGCGCACCAGCTCGCGCGCCTCCTCCTCGGTGGTCGGGGCGTTGCGGCCGGCGGCGTTGAACCCGCCGGGGTACGAGAATCCCGTTCCCGCGGTATAGGTGCGGGGGGCGTCGGGGCGGCCGGCGGATTCGAGCAGGTAGGCGACCCGCTCGGGCGAATCGCTGCCGGTGCTCCGCGCGGTGGTCACGCCGTAGTGGAGCTGCGACCGGAACTGGCGTTCTATTTCCTCCGGCCCCTCCCGGTAGTGCACGTGCAGGTTCACCAGGCCGGGGATGATCGTCTTGCCGGTGACGTCGAGTGTCTCCGCACCGTCCGGCACGGGTGTCGCGTCCCGCGGGCCGGCGCTCTCGATCCGGCCGTTGCGAACGACGACGACCGAGTCGGCGACCGGCGCCGCACCGGTCGCGTCGATCAGTTGCGCCCCCACCAGCGCGAGTGCGCCGGCCCCGTCGGGAGTGGGGCTTTCATCAGGCGCTCCGCAGCCTGTGAGAATCAGGGCCAGTCCTGCTGCCAGTACCGGGTGAAGTCGTTTCATGAAGAACCTCTCATTCCAGCGACGCCCGCATCAGTACGCCCACGTCCTGAGTCCGATCCATCCGTGGCTCCAGAGATAGAGCAGGGCGACGGTACACGCCAGGCTCACGAGCTGGCTGTCCAGCCGGACCAGGCGGCTTGTCCGAACGGGATAAGAACGGAACGCAGCGTGGAGGCTCAGCGCCGTGAGAGCCGTGAACACGAGCGAACCGACGAAGATGGTGAGCGACGCTCCCGAGAGGGTGCCGAGATCCTGTACCACGTCGGAGATCAGCGCGAACGGCAGGACGAACGAGACGACGAGGGAGAGTGCGGCCAGAAACGGGAAGAGCAGCGTCGGGAGGGGGGCCGTCCGCATGCCGCCGAGGACCTTGACGAGCGCCCACACCGGCGCGAGGAACAGGGCCGAGAGCAACAGCGCCAGGGTCGTCGCGGCGACCGCGAACTGGAAGATCAGCCAGGCGCCGCTGACCTTCTCGTAGTTGCCGGCCGGTCCTCCCTGGAGGATCGGATTGCCGTCGTCGTCGGCGACGTTGAACACGGTAGCGACCGGCTGATCCTCGTACCGGAAGCTCGTCGCGGTGACCGGAACGAGCTCCCTCTTCTCGCCGCCGAGCGGTCCGGTGAAGAGCCTTCCCGCCTCGAGGGTGACGTGCCGGATGTCGAAGAAGCGGCTGATCACGTAGCCGAGCTGCTGTCTGGGCGTCACGTTCCGATACCAGCCGGTCATCGCCCGCAGCGCATCGTCGGGCAGCGCAGCGACGGCGCCCTGCGGCTTCTCTATCCCGGCGGTCAGGCGCTCGCCCAGGAGTGTCGCGAGGCTCCGGATCGCGCCGCTCGGCCCGTTGACGGATACGAAGAAGCCGACGCCGAGATCGGAGGAATACGCGCTCGTCGACATGAATCCCATGATGCCCCCGTTGTGGCCGTGAAAGAGATGACCGTTCACGAGCGAGGTGAAGTTGCCGAGTCCGTACCCGTAGGTGAAGCCGGCGCGCGCGGCAAGCGACGTCGCCGGCGTCTCCATCCGGGTGATGGTCTCCGGCGCGAGCAGCCGGACGCCGTCGAGCGTGCCCCGGTTGATCATCATGCGCAGATAGCGGGCCATCTCCCGCGACGAGCTGTTCATTCCTCCCGAAGGTCTGACGATGATGTGGTCGTAGCCCGCCTCGCCTGCCCCGTCCGGCTCGTAGCCCTTCGCCGGCAGGGCCGCGTCCCGCGGAAAGTGAAAGGTGGAAGTTTCCATGCCGAGCGGGTCGAACACGTGCTCGCGGACGTAGTCCTCGAAGGCCCTTCCGGTCAACTTCTCGACCAGATATGCGGCAATCGCCGGGCCGGAGTTGGAGTACGACATGTGCGTGCCGGGCCGCCAGCGGCTGACCCGCGAGCCGGGGTTGTAGGCCAGACCCTCGGCCAGGGTCATGTCGGGATCGTCCACCTTTGCGTACTCGCGGAAATGGATGTCGTCGAAGCCCGCCGTGTGCTCCATGACCATGGCCACGGTGACGGGATGGGTTCTCTCCCAGGGGTTCGTGAAGGCGACCTCGGGCGCCAGCTCGCGGACCGGCGTGTCGAGATCGAGAAGACCGCCCTCCACGGCGTGAAGCACCGCGAGGGCCGTGAAGCTCTTCGAGATGGACCCTATCCGGAACAGGTGGTCTTCCGTTGCGTCGACCCCGGCGGCGATGTCCGCCTTGCCGACGCCGCCGGCCCAGATCGTGCGGTCCCTGTCCACCAGGGCGACCGAGGCGCCGGGGATCCCGTTCTCGTCGAGGATGTCCTGAATCTCGGCCTCGAGCGCCTGGATGTCGATGCCCGCACCCGCGGGATCCTGCGCGATCCGCTCCGGCTCCTGGGCCGCGGCCGCGAGCGGCAGCGCGCACGCGAACACCGACAGGATGGCACGCAATCCTCCCACGAACAGATCGAGCAGGCGGCGTTGTTCCCGCCGCGCAACGAACTCCTGCAGCGCCAGGGTCACGGCCGCAGTCTTGGTTCTCTTCCCGCTGAGCTCCAGGGCGCGCTCCAGCAGCTCCGGGCGGATCGCCACCAGATTCGTTGCCATGTGCAGACCATTGCACAATCAGTCGCACAATGCCATGAGCGGCTCGCGGAAGGGCTCGTCGGGAGCGGCTCACTTGCGCGGGACCGTGTTGTCACGAAGCCATGCGCCTGAATCTGGCGGCCCTCGTCCCTCGCCAGGGTCCGCAATTCGTCGAGGAGGGCGCTGTCCACCTGGGTCGCGAATTTCCGGCGCGTCGGCATCGCGTCATCTCCTGCACGCATCGGACGATTGGACTTCTCGTTTCATGAAATGTCAAGACTCCTGTTTGCCATCGCCGGCTGCCCGGAGCCGGATGCGGCGGCAAGCCAGCCGCCCACGGCCTGGACCGTGACCCCGCGCAGCGAGCCGATCACCCGGTCGGCGTGGTCGAACGGCCAGCCGCGGGTGACGCGGTTCGGAACGGCGACCGCATGGATGCCGGCCGCCTTGGCCGCCTGCACGCCGTTCGGGGAGTCCTCGAAAGCTACCGCCTCCGACGCGTGCACTCCCAGGCCGTCCAGCGCGGCCAGATAGACGTCCGGCGCCGGCTTGGTCCGCCGCACGTCGTCGCGGCAGCGGATGGCGTGGAACGACCGCAGTGCACCGATGCGTTCCAGATGGCCCTCGACCCAGCGTCTCGATGAAGAAGAAGCCACCGCCAGCCGCAACTTCGCCGTGACCGCCGAGGCGACCAGCTCCACGACGCCGGGACGTGCACCGCGCTGCGCGACCTCGGCCCGGTGGCGAGCGTCCATTTCCGCGCGCAACGTGGTGAGGTCGACGTCCGGGCCTACGAGCCGTTGCAGGTGGTCATAGGGATCGACGGTGGTGCCCACGCACTGCCGCCACTGTGCGGACGGAAGCTCGTGGCCGTGGCGGCGGTACGCCTCCTGCACCGCCGACAGGGAGGAGGACTCGGTGTCGACGATCAGGCCGTCGAAGTCGAAGATCAGCGCGCGCAGCATTCTCCACGCCTCCTGGCGCCGAGCCGGAATCCCGCTGCGCTCCCGCTCGACATCAGGCGCGCTCGGTCTCGAACGCCACGACGTTGCGCTCCCGCCGGCTGAACTCCACCCCGATCAGGTGGATCTCCTGCGCCTGGTGGCGGTGCTTGTCGGCGTAGCCCTTCGTCTTCAACTGCGCCAGCGCCGACCCCTCCGGCGCCTGCTCGACGACCTTGAACTCGAACAGGTACACGTTCCCGTCGAGCCGTACCGCCAGGTCCGCGCGCCCGGCGGCGCCGCTGTCCTCCACCGTCACGTCCAGTCCGACCGCCGCCAGCCAGGCGTAGAACACGCTCGCGTAGTAGCCCTCGTAGCGGGCGATGTCGTTCCGGGTGTGCCACTCGTACGGAATGGCGGCGAACAGCCCCCGCAGCAACGCCTCGAGGCCCTTGAAGTCGTGGGCGCGCAATCGTTCGGCCAGACGCGGGTCCGGGTTCCGGCGGGCGCAGTCCGGCGGCGTCAGCGCCGCCAGCAGGTTCTTGTTCAGGCTCCAGCGCACCTCGTGGTTCGGGTAGCCGAGCCGGTACAGGGGCGCGCCGAGAAGGCCCGTCTCCTCTTCCCGGATCGTCAGGTAACCGGTCTGGAACAGCAACGCCTCCGGCGCCGCGTCCCGCACGTCGAACTTCGACAGCAGATCGTCGTCGCCCCGCAGGCCGTCCAGCGACGGAATGCTGACCCGCTGCCGTATCAGCGTGTCGACGAGGAACGCCGGCGTGCCGGTCTCGAACCAGTAGGGCCGGAAGCGGCGGCTGCGGAACAGTTGGAGGACGTCGAAGGGGTTGTAGAGCCGTTCCGCGCCGAGCCAGTTGTAGCCGTTGTACCACTCGCGGATCCGGTTCCGGTCCAGGCCGGGCAGCTCGGCCGCGAACACCGTGTCCAGGTCCTCCTCCGTGTAGCCGCAGATCGCTCCGCATGCCGGATCCAGCGTGAGGTCGGTGGGATTGTTGAGTCCGGAGAACAGGCTGACCTTGGCGAACTTGCTGACGCCGGTCAGGAAGCTGAAGGCGATGTGGGCGTCGCCGGTCTTGGTGACCGAGTACAGCCCGCGCAGGTAGTCGCGGTTGGCCTCGGCGACTTCCGGCGTCTTCAGCGCATCGAGGATCGGCTTGTCGTACTCGTCCACCAGCACCGCGACCCGTTGTCCGGTCCGCCGGTGCAGCGTCTTCAGCAGGTCCTGGAATCGCAGCGACGCGACGTCGTAGCGGCCGGCGACCCCCGCGTCCTCCGCGGCGGCGTCGAGTTGCGCGAGCACCTCGCGGTGCAGGTCGTCCGGCTGGCGGTAACTCCCGCTGCCGAAGTCGAGCCGCACCACCGGGCGGCGCACCGACCAGTCCCACCCGGCATGGACCGCCAGCCCCCGGAACAGCGGCTCGTTGCCTTCGAACAGCTCCTTCAGCGTGTCCAGGAACAGGCTCTTCCCGAACCGCCGCGGGCGCGAGAGAAAGTAGTGGTCCCCCTCTTCGACCAGCCGCCGGGCGTAGGCCGTCTTGTCGACGTAGTAGCAGTCCTGCTCCCGGATCTTGCGGAAGGTCTGGATGCCGAGCGGCAGCTTGCGCCTCATGTCGTCGTCGCCTGCGTTCTCCGCTCCACCGCCCGATGTTACCCGACGGTCGTTCTTTCCTCGCGTCGATCCATGGCGGCGCGCCTGACGGTATTCTTGCCGGAACGGCTGCGGTTCACGGTGATCGGCGGCGTCCATCCGCCGGTGGAGGAGTCGAGATGCGGTACCTGTCCGTCATGGTTGCCTGTTTCGTTGCAACTGCCTGCCTGGCCGCGGCGCCTGCGGCTGCGCAGACCGGGGAGCCGGCGCCGGCGCCCCGCACGGCCTGGGGCCAGCCGGACCTCGGAGGCGTCTGGGAGTACAAGACCCGCACCCCGCTGGAACGCCCCGAGCAGTACGCCGGCCGGGAGTTCCTGACCGAGGAAGAGGCGGCGGAGATCGAGCAGCGCGAGCGCGCCCGGATCCAGGCGATGGAGGAGCGGCCGGCGCAGCGCACCATCGCCATCCCGACCGCCGCCGACCGGCCCGGACGGTGGCTCGACTCGCCGGATCATCCCAGCCTGCAGGGGCAGACCGGGTCGTACAACATCTTCTGGTTCGACTGGGGGACGACCGCCGTCAGCACCCGGCGCACGTCGCTCATAGTCGACCCGCCGGACGGCCGGCTGCCCGCGCTGACCGCGGCGGGGCGGGAACGGGCGCGGACCATGGGGTCCCGCTCTTCGTTCAGCGACACCGTCGGCACGGCCGCGTCGTACCTCGACTTCAGCAACTCCGACCGCTGCCTGATGAGCGGCAACGCGGGGCCGCCGATG
This sequence comes from Vicinamibacterales bacterium, assembly GCA_965204175.1. Classification (GTDB taxonomy): domain Bacteria; phylum Acidobacteriota; class Vicinamibacteria; order Vicinamibacterales; family UBA8438; genus WTFV01. The sequence continues at coordinate 4,299,618 of OZ241978.1, read as the reverse complement.
CTGCCGGGCGTCTACAACAACAACATGCAGTTGTTCCAGACGCCCGACCATGTGGCCATCATGAACGAGATGATGCACACCGTCCGCGTCATTCCGCTCGACGGCCGGCCCGCGCCGGCCGACGGCATCCGCCAGTACGTCGGCGAGGGGCGGGGCTACTGGGACGGCGACACGCTGGTGGTCGAGACGGTGGACTTCAACGACGACCGGACGCACACCACGTGGCGCAACACGAGCCGCAACCGGACGCTGGTGGAGCGCTACACCCGCGTCGACGCCGATACGCTGCTCTACCAGTTCACGGTGACCGATCCGGACACCTGGGAGCGGCCCTGGTCGGTCGAGTTGCCGATGCAACGGAGCGAGCTGCCGATCTACGAGTTCGCCTGCCACGAGGGCAACTACGGGCTGGAGAACATCCTGGCCGGCAATCGCAGGGCGGAGGCGGAGGCAGGGCGGTAGGCGTACGCGGCGGCTCGGGGACGCTGGCGTCGGAGCGTCGCCCGGTAGCCGAATCGGTTCTCGGTGCAACCATCCGAGACGATTTCGAGAGCTTGTCATGACCATCGTCGCGCGGCACATGAGCCGCATCAAGGCCTCGCCCGCCGCCGTCATCTCCGCGCAGGCCATGGAGATGGCGCGGGCCGGCCGCGACGTCATCGCCCTGTCGGCGGGAGAGCCCGACTTCGATACGCCGGATCACGTCAAGCGCGCGGCGGTACGGGCCATCGGCGAAGGCAAGACGAAGTACCCGCCGCTCACCGGCATCCCCGAGCTGCGGGAGGCGATCTGCCGCAAGCTGGAGCGGGAGAACGGCCTGCGCTACGCCCCCGACCAGGTGCTCGTCTGCAACGGCGGCAAGCAGGTCATCTACAACGCGCTGGCCGCGACGCTCGACCCCGGCCAGGAGGTCGTCGTTCCCGCGCCGTTCTGGGTGAGCTATCCCGACATGGTGCTGCTGGCGGGCGCGGACCCGGTCGTGGTTCCCACCGGCGCGGCGAACGGGTTCCGACTGGAGCCGGCGCAACTAGAGGCAGCGATCACCGCGAAGACGAAGTGGCTGATCCTGAACAACCCCTGCAACCCGTCCGGGGCGGTCTATTCGCTACAGGACATCGAGGGTATCGCAGAGGTACTGCGGCGGCATCCGCACGTGTGGGTGCTCGCGGACGACATCTACGAGCACATCATCTACAACGGAGAGCCCTTCTCGACGGTGGCCCAGGTCGCGCCGGATCTGCACGAGCGCACCCTGACCATGAACGGGCTCTCGAAAGCCTACTGCATGACCGGGTGGCGCATCGGGTACGGGGCGGGGCCGAGGGAGCTGATCGGCGCGATGGCGAAGATCCAGTCGCAGACCACCAGCGGCGCGTCGAGCATCAGCCAGTGGGCCGGGGTGGAAGCGCTGGACGGCGACCAGGCGTTCATCCAGGACAACGTGGCGGCGTTCCGCGAGCGGCGCGACCTGGGCGTCTCGCTGCTCAACAAGGCCGAAGGGCTATCGTGCCGCTCGCCGAACGGCGCATTCTATCTCTACGTCGATTGCCGGGGGACGGTCGGCAAGCGCACGGTGGGGGGGCAGGCCATCGAGACGGATGCCGACTTCGCGAAGTATCTTCTCGACAGCGAGGAGGTCGCGGTGGTGCACGGCGAGGCGTTCGGCCTGTCGCCGTACTTCCGCGTCTCCTACGCGCTGGCGACCGGGCGGCTCCGGGAGGCCTGCATGCGGATTCAGCGCGCGTGCGCGGCGCTCTCCGGCTGACGGGCCCGCGCCGCCCGGCGGCCGGGAGAGCAGGGAAGAGCGCAGGGAGGGTCAGATGCAGCGTTCCGTGACCGGCGGCGGGTTGGTCCTGTTCACAGTGGCCGCGCTGGCGGTGTCCGTGCCCGCGGCGGCGGAGGCGCAGGCCCTCGGGCGGTTGTACATCGAGGCGCTGGACGCCGCGGGGCAGGTGGTTCCCGGCCTGACCACGCGTGACTTCATCGTGCTGGAGGACGACGCGCGGGCCGACATCGTATCGGCCGAGCAGGTCGGGCCGATGAAGGTGGCGCTGCTGATCGACAACGGCGACCGAATGTCGGAGCTGGCCGCGTTCTATCCGCTGCGGGACGCGACCGAGGCGTTTCTCGACACGCTCGGGCCGGAGCACGAGGTGGCCCTGTTCACCATCGCCCGCAACCTGCAGCGCCGGGTCGACTTCACGCGGGACCGCGAGGCGCTGCAGGCGTCGGTCGACGACATCGTCCTCGATTCCGGCGCGGGCACCGTGCTCCTCGACGGCATCAGGGAGACGTGGGAACGCCACTTCGAGGGCGACGAGACGCTCCCGGTGATGGTGCTCATCCTGACCAACGGCCGCGAGACCAGCAGGAACTACAACGACACGGCCTACAGAGCCCTCGTCGAGACGCTCATCGCGGACGGCGTCATGGTGAACGTCCTGCAACTGTCGGCCAGCGGCGGCAGCATCCGCGGCGGCAACATCAGCACCATGCCGGGGTACGCCCGCAACATCGCCTCGAACACGGGCGGGGTGTACGAGACCATCACCACCGCCACCGGCATGCCGGAGTGGTTGCGACGGTACGCGGAACGCCTGAACGCCCACTACGCCGAGGTGTCGAAGCGCTACCGCGTGCTGTACGAGCCGCCGGACCCGCGCGGCGCGCAGATCTCGGCGGGCGCGCGCCCCGGTGTCAACATCCGCCTCTTCGTCGACCTCCGCATGGAACAGTGACCGGGGGCTCCTACCGCTCCGCGCCTCTGGCTTCCTCGGCGCGCGAGCCGGCCAGGATGTTCGTCAGGCCGTAGTTGCCCTCGTGGCAGGCATACTCGAACATCGACTGGTCACTGAGCGCCCACGGCGACGAGCCGGTCCACGGGCGGGTCCAGACGTTCGGATCGTCCACCGTGAACTGGTAGTCGAGCGTCCGCGGTCCCACGCGGGTGAAGCGCTCCACGACCCGCAGGGCCGGGCTCAGGTCCCAGTTGATGCCGCCCTGCGGTCCCGGGCCGGACGAGAACAGGTAGGCGCGATGGCCGAAGTTGGTCGTCTCGACCACCAGCGTGTCGCCCTCCCAGCGCCCCCGCGAATGGCCGCCGAACTGGCTGATGCGCCCGTCGATCGCCGGGCGGCCGTCGAGGTGGATGAAGCGTACGTCGTGGATGTGCTCCTGCACGATCGCGATGACGTCCGGCGTCTGCACGACGTGGTAGTTGTTGTTGTAGGCGGTCGGCAGCGACGGGACGCCGCGGTACCATATGCACCGGTCGCCGTAGTCGAACTGCTCGTGCGAGTCGGCCGGCACCACCCCCTCCCGGATCGCCTTCAAGCGCTGCCGCTCCGGCGACGCGACGTGCGCCTCGTGCTCGGCCGTGAGCGTGGGCAGGCGCCCGTTCGGCGGGTCGATGACCAGCGAGGTGCGCCGGGTGGGGACGACGGTGGTCCCGCGATCGATCCAGAAGGCGTTGTAGGCGCCGACGTTGCCGCCCACCGGCAGCGGCTCGGTGCGCACGACGCTGGGCGCATTCGCGCGGGCGTTGGCCTCCACCACACGTTGCTCGATGGCCGCCGCCTCCTCCGCGGTCAGGAACGCCTTGTCGGCCAGCGCCTCCGGACGCTCGAGCGGCGTCACGGTGGAGCTGTTCCAGACGCCGCCGATGTCGGGATCGCCCCAGGCGGTCCGCGGCGCCGCCCAATCTTCCGGAGACGCCGGCTGGGACCATCCCGCGGATGGCGCCAGGACTACGCTTGCCGCCAGTACCAACACGCCGAAGGCTGCATGCACGCGAGAACGACCACTCATCGCTGACTCCTGTTTCTGTGGATTCGTGGGGAGGCCGCTCCTGGGGACGCCACTTCGAGCCGCTGGGCGTGACTGCCGCTTCGAGTAGCTCGCCACGTCGCGACGCCCAAAGGCCCGGCGGGAAGATTGCGACGAAACCGACGGATCACGGACGCAACTCGCGCCCGTCGCGCTCGAACCTCCGCGCGCCGGCCAGGATGCCGTACAGCCCGATGTTGCCCTCGTGGCAGGCGTACTCGTAGATTTCGCCCTCCATGCGCCGGAACGGCATCATGACCGTATAGGGCGCCGTGTACCTTTCCAGGTCGGTCACGGTGTACTCGTAGGCGACGGTATCGGGATCCAGCCGGGTCAGACGCTCGATCAAGTGCACGCTCGGGCCGTTCCTGCCGTTGCCCCAATCGCGGAACTGCGTGGTCTCGATGACCAGCGTCTCTCCCTCCCAGTGCCCGCGCGACACGCCGGCCCACTGCTCGAACCGCGGCTTCTCGGTGTCCTCCAGGGGAATCATCCGCGCCTGGCGCGCCTGCTCGGTGAGAATCACGACGTGGTCGGCCGTCTGGAAGATCATCAGGTTGTTGTTGTACGCCCCCGACCGGAGCGGTGGGCCCGACTTGCCGAACACGATGCAGCGGTCGCCCGTGCTCCGGTTCTCGTAGGAGTCGTACATGTGCTCGCGGCGGTAGGCGGCCCGCTCGCGGTCTGCCTGCCGGGCGGCCTCGGTCAGCGGGGGATAGCGTCCGTCGGGCGGATCGACGATCAGCGACGTCCGCTTGTCGGAGGTCAGCTCGATGCCCCGCTCGTACCAGAACTCGTTGTAGGAGAGTACGCCCCCGTCGGCGCGCGACTGGTAGCCGGCGTTCGGCGCCCCCGTCTCGGGGTCGAACAGATCGCGGTTCTGGCGCGTCCGCTCCGATGCCTCGAACGCCGCGGCCTCCTCGGGGCCCAGCGTCTCGAGCCCCTCGAACTGGGCCGGCCGCTGCATCGGGGTCAGCGTCCGGAAGGTGAAGGTGCCCGAGATGTCCGGGTGCCCGTCGGGCGTCCGCATCGGCATGTCGCCGCCGTTCGACTGGGCGGCGGCCGGCTGGGCCGCGAACGCGAGCGCGCTCGCCGCTGCCGCGAACGCCGCGAAGGATGTCTTGCGCATTTTGCTACCTCCGGTTCGAGAGGCGTCTACTGGAAGGTATTTCGCTCATCATACCCGCCGCGGGCTCCGCCGAACCAACCGACCCAACCGACTCCAACCGACCCGGGGCATCGAGGCCAGGGTGCGGGGCAGACTGCCGCGCCGGATCGGGATCGTTCCCGCGACTCGTGCCTCGGCGTAACGGTATCCTCATGTTCGGCGTCGAGGGGGAAGCGTCGAGGAGCCGTGAGGCGGCACGCGGCGAGCCCCGCCGGCGCGGAAAGGACGGACACGATCATGCGAACACGCGCGATTCTCTCCCTCGTCTTCGTCGTGCTGGCGGCCACCGCCGGGGCGCAGGAGCACACGCTCGACTTCATCTGGGACGAAGCGCCCTTCCCGCGGGCGCACGCGTCGACCCTCGTCGAAGCGACGGATGGGACGCTGGTTGCCGCCTGGTTCGGCGGTTCGGGCGAGGGGCAGAAGGATGTCGGCGTCTGGTCGTCGCGCAAGCCGCGGGGGGGCGACTGGTCGCTTCCCGCGCAGCTCTACAAGGAGCCGGATCAGCCGGCCTGGAACCCCGTCCTGTTCCGCGGCGACGGGGACACCATCCGGCTCTACTTCAAGATCGGCCCAAGCCCGCGCGCGTGGAGCGGCGCCCACATGCAGTCCACGACGGCGGGCGAGCGGTGGACCGAGCCGGTCTGGCTGCCTGCGGGCATGCTGGGGCCGGTGCGGGCGAAGCCGATCCGGCTCGCCGGCGGCGAGATACTGGCCGGCACCTCGCTGGAGAGCTACCGGACGTGGTCGTCGTGGATGGAGATCAGCGCCGACGGCGGCGCCTCGTGGAGCAAGCACGGGCCGCTGCTGTTCGGCGACCCGGAGCGGGACCGCATGGGAAGCATCCAGCCGACCCTGCTGGAGATCGAGCCGGGGGTGATCCGCGCCTTCATGCGGACGCCCCGCCGGCTGGGGAAGATCGCGACCTCCATCTCGCGCGACGGCGGGCGTACCTGGGCGCCGCTGGAGCTCACCGGCCTGGACAATCCGAGCGCCGGCATCGACTCCGTGCGGCTCGACGACGGGCGCTGCATCCTGCTGTACAACCCCTCCGCCACGCGGCGCTCGCCGCTGTCGCTGGCAGTGTCGTTCGACGACGGGGGCACCTGGGAGGATTTCCTGGTCGTCGAGGAGCTCGAGGAGGGCCGGCGCGGCGAGCTCTCGTATCCGGCGATGATCCAGGACTCGAACGGGGATCTGCAGCTCACCTACACGTGGAACCGCCTGCGCATCCGGCATGCGACCGTGCCGCTGGACCTGGTTCCGAAGCAGCCCTGAGCGGGTCAGCGCGTGCCGCCGGCGAGCAGGGCATCGACCTCCGCCGGCGTCGGGCTCGCCTCTCGCGCGCCCAGGCCGCGGCACTTGAGCGCCGCCACCGCGTTCGCGTAGCGCAGCACGTCCTCGACCTCCGCCTCGTCGCCGCTGCGCAGCCAGCCGGATATGAACCCGCCGCGGAAGACGTCGCCGGCGCCGGTGGTATCGACGACCGGCACGCGGAACCCGGGCGTCCTGATCTCGACGTCGCCGACCAGGGCCAGGCTTCCTTCCGCGCCGAGCGTCATGCAGACCAGCGCCGGGTGGTAGGCGTCGCGGATTGCGCGCAGCGCGGCGCCGGGCGCGCCCTTGCCGGTCAGGGCGGCCGGGAAGTCCCGCGCCGTGACGATCATGTCGATCTCGGCCAGCAGCGCGTCGATGCCGTCGCGGACGCGCTCGACGTCGATGACGGTGCGGACGCCGGCCCGTCGCGCGTGGCGGGCGGCCGCTGTAGAGGCAGCGGTGTCGTGGCAGTCGACCAGCAGCACCCGGCCGGCGCACACGGCCGAAGGGTCGACATCGCCGGCCCGCAGCTTGAGCCCCGGGTCGCGGGACCAGAGGACCGTGCGCTCCCCGGTCCGTTCGTCGACGAGAATCACGGACATCCCGTTCGGAGTGTCGGATGCCACCCGGCACGCACCGATGTCGACCCCTTCGTCGGAGAGGCTCAACCGTCCCTGCCGGCCGTTCTCGTCGTCGCCGAAGCAGCCGACGTACCGGGCGCGCCAGCCGAGCCGCGCGCACGCCACCATGGCGCTGGCCGCCTGCCCGCCCGGCGAGTACGCCTGCCGCCGGACGGGCTGCTTGGAGTCGGGCTCGGGAAAGCGCTCGAGCACGACCAGCAGATCGGTCATGTTCAGCCCGAACCCGACGACGTCGAAGTCGAAGGGACGTCTGCCTGCCGGCGGGAGCCCGAGCGGCATGCGCATGGCGGGATCGTACCTCGCGGCACATCCCTGCCCGGAGGCGGCCGCGGCCGACCGCCGCCAGTCTGCACGCGGCAGGTACGGCTTCCGCCTTCAGGGTTGCTCCACGGTAAGGCGGCACAGCAGCGTGTTGTGGGTCTCGAGGTCGGCCGTCCAGATCAACCGTGCCCCGTCCCGCCAATCAATCGCGTCGTAGCCGCCTCGCGGTCTCACCTCGGCTTCGGTGTGCTCCACCGCGGACGGCCATTCCGCATCGTCGAATCCAGGCAGGCGCCAGCCGTCCGGCTCTGCCGTCGCGGCGAACTGGCAGGGCCCGACGCCGGGCGCCGGTTCGGCCTCGTCTTCACAGGCGCGGTCGAGCGGCGCGTCGTGGATCACCAGGCACCGCCAAGCGGCATTCGTGGCGGCGATCGTTGCTCCCGTGGCGACGTCCGTGAACTGTGCGATGAGGCCGCCGTCGCCCATCTGCTGGTTGCGGCGGCCGATGTACTCCAGACCCGTATCGTCCTGCTTGAAGTCCCTGGCAACGAAATTCAATTGCAGGGGGTACTCGGCGTTGAAGACGAACGCCTCGGCATTGAACGACCGCTCGGTCGTGATCGGCGTCGAGTCCTCGATGATCAGGCGTTCGCCCAGGTACAAGGCAAACCAGTTGTCGGCCCAGACCTCGCCCTTGATCGACAGCGTGCCCGGGGTATCGACGACGATGACGTCGGGCGCCTGCTGCGGGCCGCCGCAACCGGCCAGCGAGGCTGCCAGGATCCATGGCGTCCATGTCTTTCGCATGACGGTTCTCAGCGAATGCTCCCGTGAAAGTGCGGTGAGGTTCAACTGACTGACCCGGATCAAAACTCGACCACCATCCCGTCGTAGGCGCACTCCTCGGGGACGTCGTCGACGTGGGCGAGCATCTCCGGGCTCATGTGGGTCAGGATGATGCGCTCAGCGCCGAAATCCGCCTTGTGCGCGATCAGCTCGGGATAGTTAAGATGCCAGGGCACCGGCTTCTTGTGAAAATAGCACTCTGCCACGAGCAGGTCGGCCCCCTTGGCCGCCAGCGCCATCTCGTCGCCGAACTCCCCGTCGCCCGTGTAGCACACTACCTTGCCGCCGACTTCCACCCGCAGGGCGGTAGGGTTGGTCTGCCAGGTGTGCTTCACCGGGCGGGCGGTCACCAGGAGGCCTCCGACCGGGGTCGGCGCGCCGTGCTCCAGCTCTATCCAGTTGAGCTCGAACTTCGGTTTCATGATGTGCATGCCGGGAAACAGCGCCTCGGCGATCAGGAACATGCGGTGGCGCAGGTCCCGCGGGCCGGCGACGGTGAGCGGCCTCCGGCGTCTTGCGCCCAGCATCGCGTCCATCAGCAGAAACGGCACGCCGGCGCAATGATCGCCGTGAAGATGGGTCAGGAGGATCGTGTCGATGGAGTTCGGATCGACGCCCTGCTGCCGCAGGGCGACCAGCGAGGATGCGCCGAAGTCCATCGTGAAGCGCGTCCCGCCGGCATCGATGAGGATGCAGGTCTGGAAGCGCCCGCCGCTGCCGAAGGAGTCGCCGGAGCCTACGAATCGTGCTGTCGCGGTCACGTGGTCTCTCCGCGGGCTGGATAATACCCTGGTACACTCGCGCGTCCGAGGAGAGGAAGTCATGCGCAGACTGCACCGTGGATTCGTCGCCGTCGTACTCGTGGCCGGCATCTCCGCCCTGACGGGCAGCCTGCAGGGGCAGGAGGCGCAGGAGCAGGGGAGCGGCTACCCGGCCGCGGACTGGCCGTACGCGGGCGGCGACTGGACCGGCTCGCGCCATTCGACGCTGGCCGACATCTCGACGGAGACCATCGACCGGCTGGGCGGCGCCTGGATGACGCGGCTCCCGGGCGGCGTGTCGTCGCGGGCGACGCCGGTGGTCGACGACGGCGTTCTGTACCTGTCGGGCGGCGCCAACGTGTTCGCCATCGACGGCCGGACGGGCGAGACGGTGTGGCGCTGGCAGCCGGGGAGCTCCGGCGCCGAGGCGGCGCGGGTGCCGTCGTGGCAGGGGGTCGGCCTGGGCGACGGGCTCGTCTTCGTCCCGCTGCGGAGCGCGGAGGTGGCGGCGCTGCGGCAGGACACCGGCGAGCTGGTCTGGGTGGAGACGGTCGGCAGCGAGCCGCCGCAGGCGGGCGAATCGGTCACGACGGCGCCGATGCACGCGCGGGGCAAGGTGTTCATCGGCATCGCCAACGGCGACAGCGGCGGACAGGGGCGCGTCATCGCCCTGGACGCGGCGACCGGGGAGCGGCTGTGGACGTTCTTCGTCGTGCCGCGGCCCGGCGAGTTCGGGCACGAGACGTGGCCGCAGGACAGCGAGGTGTGGCGGCTGGGCGGGGGCGGCGTCTGGCTGGTGGGCGCGGTCGATCCGGACCTGGGGATGGTCTATTTCGTCACCGGCAACCCGGTCCCGATGTACGGCGGCGAGATCCGCGCCGGCGACAACCTGTTCACCGCGTCCGTGCTCGCCCTCGACATGGAGACCGGCGATCGGCGCTGGCACTACCAGGTGGTCCGGCACGACATCTGGGACGCCGACATCGCCACGCCGCTGCTGCTCTACGAGACCGAGACGGACGGGCGGACCCGCAAGGCGCTGGCCGCGATGCGGGCCGACGGCCATCTGTTCCTGCTCGACCGCGAGACCGGCGAGCCGATCGTGCCGATCGAGGAGCGGCCGGTGCCGCAGGACGAGTACCTGCTGACCGCGCCTACGCAGCCCTTCCCGGTGGGGGACAGCATCCTGCCGGATTGCTCGTTCTGGCGCGACCGGGTGCCGCCGCCCTTCGAGCTGAGCTGCAGCTTCTATACGCCGCCGTCGCTGGAGCGGCAGGACATCGTGGCGCTGGGCGCGCCGATTCCGATGGTGCGGGTCACGCCGATGTCGTTCAGCCCGCAGACCGGCTACATCTACGCGCAGGGGCGGGCGCACGTCGGTCGCGCGTTCCGCTTCGACGATCCGTGGATCTCGGACAACCGCGGCAGCGGCTACCTGCGGCTGACGCTGCCCGAGTCGGCCGGCATCCTGGCCGCCGTCGACGGTCGCACGGGCGAGGTGGTCTGGAAGAACGAGTTCCGCGGCGCGCGGCTCGCCACCAGCGGTCCGCTGACGACCGCGGGCGGTCTGATGTTCTGGGGCTCGGCCGACGGGCAGCTCGAGGCCTACGACGCCGCCACCGGCGACCGGCTGTGGGCGTTCCAGGCCGGCCCGCCCGGGGTGCGGCTGCGCCCCGGACCGGCGGTCTCGTACGCGATCGACGGCGAGCAGCACGTGGCCATCGCGGTGGGCGGCGAGCTCTGGGCGTTCTCGCTCGACGGCGACGTGGCGGCGCGTCCGACGGCCGAGGAGCCGCTGGACGACCTGGTCCGCTGGATCGGCCCGCCGCCGCGCGCGACCGACGTCATCGAGACCGCGACGCTGGTCGAGAATCCCATCGCCTGGTCGGTGGGCGGGCGTCGCAACGCGATCAACGAGTTCGCGTTCAACCCGGTGCGGGCCCGCGTCACCGTCGGGACGCGGGTACGGTTCGTCAACAACGGCAGGATGCCGCACACGATCGCGGCGCGGGACGGAAGCTGGACCACCGGCACGCTGCAGCCGGCCATGACGGGCTATGTCACCTTCGACGAGCCGGGCACGTTCCTGTACCACAGCACGGAACACCCGTGGGCGATCGGGGAGATCACCGTCGAGGAACCGTAGGGGGCGGCCGGGCTGGCAGTGGTGACTCGTCCGGTCGCTGCGCGATCGGTCCAGTGAGCGAGGCATGGCGAGCGACGGATGGCGCACCGAGCCGGTCAGGCGGGCATGATCGGATGAACCAACCGTGACCAACGCGAAGGGGAACGAGATGACTCGATACACGTGCGCGCTGCTGCTCGTCGCGGTCCTGTGCGCGCCCGCCGCCGCCCAGGATCGCTGGCCGCAGTTCCGGGGCCCGGACGCCCGCGGCGTCTCCGAGGCCGCCGGACTGCCGACCCGTTGGAGCACCACCGAGAACGTCGCCTGGGTCGCCGATCCGCGCCGGCCGGACGTTCGAGGTCATCGGCCGCAATCCGCTCGACGAGTTCACGATGGCCACGCCGGCCATCGCCCAGGGCAGCCTGTTCATCCGGACGCGGTCGAAGCTCTACCGGATTTCGGAGGCCGCGGCTCCCTGAGGTCGGGTCTCGCCGGTTCCGGATTCCTCTGCGGCGAGCGCCCGCACGACCGATTCCGGGTCGCGGTCGATCACGGTCAGCAGCACGCGGGCGGCCCGGTCCGGAACTCGGCGGCCCTGTTCCCACTCCTGCACGGCCCGCGCGTCGAGGCCGAAACGGTCCGCGAACTTCTGCCGGCTCAGCTTCAGCCGCTTGCGGAGGGCGACGACCCGGTCGGCGGCGGGGGCATCCACGATTCGGCAGGGCAGCGTCGCCTCGCCGCGCACATGGGCGACGACTTCTCCCAGCGCCGCTTCGATTTCCTGTCCGATTCCGGTGCGGTCCGTCGTCATCGTTTCTGCCTCTCCCGTTCGATTTCCGCTACCAGCCGCGCCAGCGCCCTTCTGTCCGCCGCGGTGAGGTCGTCGCGATCCGCCTTCGCGTAGGCCGTCAGCATGTAGACGGCTCCGGGATCCACACACCAGAAATAGAGCGCGCGAATGCCGCCCCGCTTCCCCCGACCGGAGCCGGCCCAGCGCAACTTGCGGATGCCACCCGTCCCTCGGACGACCGGTGCTGCATCGGGAGCGGCGACGATCGCCGCCTCCATCTCCCTGCGGGCGTCCTCCGAGAGCAGCTTGCGAATGGCGCGTTCATAGGAACGGGTGAAGTACAGGTACATCTGGCCTGTATTCATCATGCGGCATTGTCGCACAGCAGGCAACCTTCGGCCTCGGCGCCGGGAGCATGCCCTCCTCCACGACGGTTTCCCGCCCTGACGAGCGGACCGCGAGCCGTCACGGCAGCGTGTAGCTCAGCAGCGTGGTGCCCGCCGTCACGGCAGCGTGTAGCTCAGCAGCGTGGTGCCCGCGGCGACGGTGACGTACTGCTTGCCGTCCTTCCCCAGGTAGGTGATCGGGTTGGCGCCGCTGATCATCTGCTCGGTCTCGACGCTCCACAGCTCGCGCCCGGTCTTCGTCTCGTAGGCGCGGAACCGCCGGTCGCTGGCCCCGCCGATGAAGAGCACGCCTCCCGCGGTGGAGGTCGGCCCGCCCTTCTGCGAGTTGGGAGCGCCGGTCAGCAGGCCGGGAGGGGCGCCCTCGACCGTGCCGAACGGGATCTGCCAGGCGATCTCGCCGCTGTTGACGTCAACGGCGACCAGTCGCGACCAGGGCGGCTGCCAGCAGGGCCAGCCGTTGACGGACGGCCGGGTGACCACGTGCCAGTAGATCCGGCGCGACTCTGGGGGACCGACGTAGCCGCGGCGATCGGGATCATCCTCCACCTTGACGAGCTGGCTGATGTGGCCGGTGTCAGCGTAGTTGATGATGTAGTACCCGAGGCTCGGATCGAAGGTCCCGCCGGTGAACTCCGTCCCGCCACCGGTCGACGGGAACACGAGCGCGCCCTCCTCGGAGGGTGGCGTGTAGGGGCCGCGGTTGCGCCCGCCGTCGAAGCGCATCAGCAGCTCGCGGCACGCGGCCGTGTGCTCCGGCGTCACCGTCGCGATGTCGTCCATCGTGAAACGGATGCGCCCGAAGGGCGGCGGCTTCACCGGGAACGGCTGCGTCGGCGAGTAGTATTCCCCGGGCATGTTCCCCCGCGGGACGGGTCGTTCTTCGATCTCGTAGATCGGCTCGCCGGTGACCCGGTTGAAGATGAACAGCACCGGGTACTTGGTCATGACGCCGACGGCCGGTATCGTCTCGCCGTCCCGCTCGACGTCGAACAGGATCGGCGGCGCCGGCATGTCCAGGTCCCACAGGTCGTGATGGACGGCCTGGAAGTGCCACAGCCGCTCCCCCGTTAGGGCGTCGACGGCGACGATGGAGTCCGAGAAGAGATTGTCCCCGGGGCGGTCCATGCCGTAGAAGTCGTTGTGGGCGGACCCCAGCGGCATGTACAGGATGCCGCGCTCGGCGTCGACCGTGAAGAACGACCACGTGTTGGCGCCGCTGACGTTGCGCCACGAGTCGTCGAGCCAGGTGTCGTTGCCGAACTCGCCGGGGTGGGGCACGGTGTGGAACGTCCAGACGAGCTCGCCCGTCCGCAGGTCCCACGCGCGCGTGTCGCCGGCCGGCCCCTTCGATCCCGTCTCGTCCGCGTTGTGGACGCCGGTGAACACGAGGTGCTTCCAGATGGCCACCCCGGACGAGATCCCGTAGTGCATGTTCGGGAAGCCGTTCATCACGTCGGGGGTCTTCAGGTCGACGAAGCCGTCGCTGCCGAACCGGGGGTTGGGGATGCCGGTGGCGGCGTTCAGCGAGATCAGCTCGCCCTCCTCGGTGCCGAACACGATCTGCGGCGGCGTTCGGTCGTCGCCTTCCCACCAGGCCAGTCCCCGCATCGAGCCGCCCGTCCAGTGCAACTGGTGCTCCGGGGAGTTCCAGTCTCCCGGCGCCGTGTACTCCCAGATCTCGTCGCCGGTCTCCGGCTCCAGCGCCACCACGCGGTAGTACGGGAACGACAGGTACAGGACGCCGTCGACCATCAGCGGAGTTGACTGGCTCGGGCGTGACGGCACGCCCACCTTCGTCATCTCGTACCGCCACGCGGGCACCAGGGTCGAGACGTTGTCGACGTCGATCTGCGTCAGCGGCGAGTGGCGCTGGTTGCCGGCATCGCGCCCCCAGTGCTGCCAGTCGTCCTGGGCTTGCAGCGGCTGCGTTGCGAGAGTCGCCGCCAGCAGTGCGAGGGTCACGATCGGCAACCGCGGCGAACGCCGGGCCGCTTGATGAACTGACGCCAGCAAGCTCGTAGCCATGGGTCGAATGCCTCCTGCGAGAGCAACCTCGCCGGCCAGTGCCGCGGCAAGGGTGGTGCAGACTTGACGGGTGCTCAATCTACGCGGTTTCCGGCCGCGACTCAAGCCGAACCGAGGCGAATCGCGCCCGGCGCTCGGGGAAGTTGCAGCTCATTTCGCCAGCAGCTCGGCCAGGAGCCGGTTGCGCTCGACGCTCGCCCGATAGTGCGCCATCGCCTCTGGGCGCACCTTCTGGCGAGCCCTGGTCGCGATGTAGCCGGTCATTGCGTCTTCCAGCACGGACTGGAAGTGACGTCCATCGCTCCGGGCGATCTCGCGCATCGCCGCCAACAGCTCGGGCGCGACCTGACTGGAGAACTTCTTTCGCGCCGCCATTGCGAATCCCTTGCTGTTTCGGACACCTCCCCGTGCGCTGCCCGCTCACGAGAGCGTATCATCAGACTGTTGCGGTTGTTGGCGGGCGACTCCCGCGAGGCGCTCCCGGTACCGTCCGGTGAGGATGCGTGCGACCCTGCGGGAGCGCAGCCGTGTTCGAGTATCGCTTCGATTGGGATCCGGTCAAGGCACGTGGGAATTGGCGCAAGCACGGCATCGCGTTCGAGCAGGCAGCGACGGTGTTCAACGATCCGTTGGCCGTGTCGATTCCGGATGACGACCACAGCGACACCGAGGAGCGCTGGGTGACGTTGGGACGTGCACGGAACGGGAGGTTGATCGTGATCAGCCACACGTATCGCGTAGCCGGCGTCAACGCGGCCAAGGTCCGGATCATCTCTGCACGGCGGCCGGCGAAACACGAACGCCGGCAGTACGAGTCAGGCAGATGAGGCCCGAGTACGACTTCTCCACGGGTGAGCGCGGCAGGTTCTTTCGCCCGAACGCCAAGCTGAATCTGCCAGTTCAGGACGTGGCGCTGGATTGGGCCGGACCTGAAGCAGACCTGGGTGCCTACATCGCGGAGGAGTCTCGAAGGACCATCGCGGCCTACAAGGACCAGCCGCGCCTTGTCCTCGAACATGCCAACCTCGAACAGGACACAGCACGCGGAGGCTATGCCCACCGCCAACTGTTCGAGCTGGTCCAGAACGGGGCCGATGCGCTCAGTAGCGTGTCCGACGGAGGACGCATCGCGATTCGCCTTACCGACGGCTGTCTGTATTGTGCCGACGACGGCGAACCGATCAATGAGGCTGGCGTGACGGCTCTCATGTTCTCCCACATGTCGCCAAAACGCGGGACCAGCGAGATCGGGAGGTTCGGACTCGGCTTCAAGTCCGTCCTCGGCGTGACTGACGCCCCCGAGTTCTTCAGCCGCGCGGGCTCTTTTCGTTTCGATCGCCGGCGTGCCAGTGAACGCATACGGGAAGTCGCGCCTCGCGCCGACCGCTGTCCGGTGCTGCGAGTCGCCGAGCCTATCGACCCTCATGAGGCGCGCGATGTTGATCCCGTTCTGTGCGAGTTCATGGACTGGGCGACGAACGTCGTGCGCCTGCCGCTCAAGCCTGGTACGGCCGACGACCTCCGGCAGCAGATGAAGGACTTCCCATCCGCGTTCCTTCTGTTCGTCGAGCATGTCAGACAATTGACGATCGACGATGGCTCGACGTTGGAGAGGGTTCTCGAACTCGAAAACGACGACGGCGAGTTTCGGCTCATCGATGGCGGTACGGCGGGAAACTGGAAGCTGTTCAAGGTCGTCCATCGGCTGTCGAGCGACGCCAGAGGCGATCGGAGGTCGCTCGACGACGGCGATGAAGTACCGATCTGGTGGGCCGCGCCGCTTGATCGGTTGACCGATCCCGGCGTCTTCTGGGCGTATTTTCCCACCAAGACCGCGAGTCTCGTCGCCGGTATCCTGAACGCGCCCTGGAAGACGAACGAAGACCGCCAGAATCTCTTGCCGGGACCGTACAACGAGGAACTGATCGACACGGCGGCGGAGATGATCGCCGCCAACTTGTCCAGCCTCGCAACGCGTAGCGACCCTGCAAGGCATCTGGATGCGCTGCCGCGTCGCCGGGAGGCGGGCGACTCCTCGCAGATTGAACGGCTCCGCACGCGTTTGCTCTCCGGGCTGTGCGAGCGTGACGTAGTCCCCGACCAGAATGGAGTCCTGTGCAGTATCCCGAACGTCAACTATCCGCCGAGAGAGTTGACTTCAGACGGTGCGCTCGGGACGAAGATATTGGAACAGTGGGCGCAATACTCTGGGCGACCGTCGAACTGGCTTCATCGTCGGGCGGTCCCGCGCACACGACTCGCTCGCGTCGAACTATTGATCGAGCAGTGGAAGTCGGCAAACGGATATCCGCACCATCCGCGGAACGCCTCCGCACAGCAGTGGCTGGAGGCCCTTGTGATGGGAAAGACCGGGGATGAGGCGGTCGAAGCATCCAGGGCCGCCCTGCTGACGGCGGCGGCCATTCCGCCGCGCTTGCGCAGCCCGCACACGCTCGGCAAGATCATCCTGACACAGAATTGCGTCTGGAAACCGGTCGATCCGGACCACGTGTTCCTGCCGCGCGACATGACGGATGCAGAATCGCCGTCGAACGCGGACGAACTAGTGCACACAGGGCTGGCGAGCGATGCGGACGCACGTCGTGCGCTCCGAGAACTCGGCGTCAGCCTCGAGTCGGCGGAAAGTCATTTCAAGCATATCGCGTCAAGGCTGCTGTGCGTCGACTCCGGATCTGACGACAAATGGTGTCGATTCTGGGCGTTGGCGCGCGGTGTGAAGCTGCAAGGAGCTGAGATGATCATTACCAACCAGCGATTCTGGCGCGGGCATCTCCGGGTTCGCACACAGGTCGGCGCATGGGCGCCGATGCATCGTGTGTTGCTGCCTGGCAGAATCGTGCCGGGTCCGAATCGCCGAGACCGGCAGGCCGCCATTGACCTTGAGTTTCACGCCGCCGATGAGGAGTTGCTCGACCGCCTCGGTGCCGTGTCCGAGCCAGACGGCGAACGGGAGTTATCCGTAGAGCCCTGGTTTCGTTCATTTCAGGACGAGGCGCGCCGTCAGTTCAAGGCCCGTCAACTGCCCAGCCAGCCGCGTGATTACATGCTGGAGTTCAACTCCACGCGTGGTGCCGGCCCTCTGGACGTTCTGGAGGTCCTGTCTGAAGACGGTCGTGCGGATTACACGAATGCCTTGCTTGGTCTAGATTCCGTTTACCAGTCATGGGTGATGCGTCACGACACCCGGCCGGACCACTATCCGGAACTGAAGGTCGACTCACCGGCAGTACGCATACTCCGCGCTCATGGGGCACTCCGCACTCCGAGTGTCGTTCCGCTCGCCGACGCGCTTGGAGTACGACCGAAGAACTGCGAAGCGCGCGATGTACTATTAGCGCACCCCAACGCGGACAGGATCAAGACTGCATTCGGTCTGGCCGAACCGGCACCGGAGTTCCTCGGGGAGGAAGATCCGATCCCCCTGAGCGACGTCTGGCCCGGATTCCAGCCAGTGCTGCGCCAACTCGACGTTTCGCTCGACGTTTCGAGCATCGGTGTCGTACGCTGCGAGCGAATTCTCGTGGGTGGCGTCGAGCACTACTGCCTTCTCCACGCCTCCAGCGTCTATCTCAGCCGCTCGGCGGACAACAGTCGCGAGTTGGTGAATGTTCTACAAGTCCTTGGATTCTCCGGTATGTCAGCAGACGTGTTGTTGCACGTATCGGAGCTCATCCTTCGATACTCGCCCCCGCCAAACATCGACGAACAGCGTGCGGCCATCCGTGAACTGGCGACCGATGCGGAGCGCCTGCTGAAGGCAGTGGGCGAGTCGGCGTTGCGCCGACACCTGCCCGAATCGTTGCTCGCCATCCTCGAAAGCGAAGCTGCGCCGCTGAAGGGTATCGCCGCTGCGGAAGCGGCCATCGCGACGTACCACACGGGCGCTCTCAGACGATACCGCCACGTGCTGGACCACCTGGACCCGCCGCGGCAGTGGGCCGGCTCGCCCCGCGCGGTCGACTTCGTTCGGTCACTGGGCTTTTCGGCAGAGTGGGCGGGCGACCGGAACGTACGGCGAGCCCCCTTCGTTGAAATTGAGGGGCCGTACTCGCTGCCGGCGCTCCACGACTACCAGAAGGCCATCGTCGCCCAGGTGCGGGACATGCTTCGCGATGTCAACGGCGGGCCGGGCCAAGCCACCTCGGGTGCGGCAACCGGTACCGTCCTGCACCATGGGAGCGCGAACGGTCGCGGTCGCCGCGGAATGCTCAGTCTGCCGACTGGATCGGGGAAGACGCGCGTTGCGGTCCAGGCGATCGTTGAAGCGATGTGCCATGACGGCTTCACGGGAGGTGTCCTGTGGGTCGCCGATCGAGATGAGTTGTGCGAACAGGCGGTCGAGGCCTGGAGACAGGTATGGTCGAGCATCGGCGCTCAAGGGGCGCGGCTCCGCATCTCCAGGTTGTGGGCCGGACAACCCAGTCCGCGGCCGACGAGAGACCTTCACGTCATCGTCGCCACGATTCAGACACTTCACGCCAGACTCAAGAACCAGCGTAGCGAGTACGACTTCCTGATGGGGTTCGCGCTGGTCGTGTTCGACGAGGCTCACCGTTCGATCGCGTCGACATTCACCTCTGTCATGCAGGAAGTCGGTCTGACCCGTCGGCAAGGGGAAGATGAGCCGTTCCTCATCGGACTCACCGCAACGCCCTATCGAGGACACGACGAGGAGGAAACCGCCAGGCTCGTAAAGCGGTACGGACGCCAACGGCTCGACGCCGGTGCATTTTCTAGTGACGATCCCGAAGATGTCGTGTCCGAACTGCAGAACATGCACGTGCTTGCCCTTGCGGATCACCGGACCATCGACGGCGGTCACTTCTTGCTGAACGACGACGAGCTCGCCGAGATGGCCAAGGAGCCCCGGCCGCCGTGGCTTCCTCGTAGCGTCGAAGATCGCATCGCGCGGGACTCCGCCCGCACCAACCGGATCATTGACACGTACGAGATGCAGGTTCACAAGGTCGATCCGGACTGGCCCGTCCTCGTTTTCGCCACCTCGGTAGAGCACGCACAGACCATCGCGGCGCTGCTGAGTACGCGCGGTGTGCCCTCCAGGGCCGTGAGCGGGACGACGGAGGCATCGACGCGCCGCCGGATTGTTGAAGACTTCCGGCGAGGTGACCTCAAGGTGCTCGTGAACTACGGCGTGTTCCGGGAGGGATTCGACGCACCCAGGACACGAGTCATCATCGTGGCGCGCCCGGTCTACAGCCCGAATCTCTACTTCCAGATGATCGGCCGCGGGCTGCGTGGCCCCAAGAACGGCGGCACCGACCGTTGCCTGATCATGAACGTCCAGGACAACATCGACAACTTCGAGAGGAGGCTCGCTTTTTCTGACCTGGACTGGCTGTGGGCCTGATGGGTAACAACGACCGGCGGACTCGCCATCCTCGGCCGGCCCGGCGAGAGGTGGCCACGACGTATCGTGAAGCCGTTGCGTTCGTACCAGTGACGCTTCCATTCCCGTCCACGCTTGTAGGCTGGGCAGTCGTGCATGCCGGATGCTCCCAAGTGATCGAGACCTGACGACAGCGGTTCCCGCTGCTTCCGCAGCCCCTTTCCGGGACTTCGTGCGTGCCATAAACTGAAAGGCAGTTGCGCAGGCGATCCGACTCCGAACCCTGCGCAGGAGGGGGCATGAGCGTTCTGATCAGGAACGGCCGCGTCGTGACCGCGGCAGATGATTATCGGGCGGACGTCTTCGTCGATGGCGAGACCGTGGCCCTGATCGGGAGTGGTCTCGAGCGCGGCCTCGAGGTCGCGGCGGACCGCGTCATCGACGCGACGGGCAAGCTCGTGCTGCCCGGCGGGGTCGACCCCCACACCCACATGGAGATGCCGTTCGGGGGCACCCGGTCGTCCGACACCTTCGAGACCGGCACCCGCGCGGCGGCGTTCGGCGGCACCACCAGCATCGTCGACTTCGCGATCCAGACCCGCGGCGCGTCCACCATCGAGGGGCTCGATACCTGGCACGCCAAGGCGGAGGGCAATGCCGCCATCGACTACGCGTTCCACATGATCGTGACGGACCTGCCCGACGGGCGGGTGCCGGAGCTGCGCCGCCTGGCCGACGAAGGGGTGACCAGCTACAAGCTGTTCATGGCCTATCCCGGCGTCCTGCTGGCGGACGACGCCACCATCTTCCGCGCCATGCGCAAGGCGGGCGAGGACGGGACGCTGGTCTGCATGCACGCCGAGAACGGCGTCGTGATCGACGAGCTGGTCAAGCTGGCGCTGGCCGCGGGACACGTCGAGCCGAGGTACCACGCGCTGACCCGCCCCACGCGACTGGAGGGGGAGGGCGCGCACCGCGCGCTGGCCATAGCGGAGGTCGCCCGCGCGCCGGTCTACATCGTGCACCTGAGCTGCCGCGACGCGCTCACCGAGCTGCGGCGGGCGCAGGAGCGCGGGGTGATGGCCCACGCCGAGACGTGCCCGCAGTACCTGCTGCTGGACGTCGGCGCCTACGACGAGCCCGGTTTCGACGGCGCGAAGTACGTCATGACGCCGCCGTTGCGCGAGAAGTGGAACCAGGACGAGCTGTGGCGGGGTTTGCGGAGTAGGGACCTCGACGTCATCTCCACCGACCACTGCCCCTTCTGCATGCGCGAGCAGAAGGAGCTGGGGCGCCGCGACTTCAGCCGCATCCCCAACGGCGGGCCCGGCGTGGAGAACCGGATGAGCCTGATCTTCCACCACGGCGTCAACGCCGGCCGCATCGACGTCAACCGGTTCGTCGAGCTCACCTCCACTGCCCCCGCCCGCATCTTCGGGATGTTCCCGCGCAAGGGGACCATCGCCGTCGGGTCGGACGCCGACATCGTCATCTTCGACCCGGAGCGGGAGGTGACCATCAGCCGCGACGATCCGCGGACCCATCACATGCACGTCGACTACAGCGCCTACGAGGGCTTCCGGGTGCGCGGATATACGGAGACCGTGCTGTCGCGCGGGCGGGTGGTGGTCGACAAGGGCGAGTACGTGGGGCGGCCCGGGGACGGACAGTTCATCAGGCGCGGCCCGTACGGCGGCGCGTACGCGCCCATGGCCGCCGCGAATCGGGGGGCGCCGTTGTTCTGAGCGGCGGCGTGCGGAAGGAACTTGCATTGCCGAACTCGGTTGCCACCCCCGGCGTTGCGGCCGGCCGCCTGCCGGCCCGCGCCTACGAGCAGAACTTCGCGGACCTGCGCCCGCCGCTCACCGCCCACGAGGCGGCCGTCGCGGCGGACCGCTGCTACTTCTGCCACGACGCGCCGTGCGTCGCCGCCTGTCCGACCGCCATCGACATCCCGCTCTTCGTGCGCCAGATCTCGACGGGCACGGCCCGGGCCGCGGCGAAGACCATCTTCGACCGGAACATCCTGGGCGGCATGTGCGCACGGGCCTGCCCGACCGAGACGCTCTGCGAGCAGGCGTGCGTGCGGGAGGCGTCCGAGGGCAAGCCGGTGGAGATCGGCCGGCTGCAGCGCTTCGCCACCGACGCGCTGATGGCGCGCGACGGACATCCCTACGAGCGTGCCGCCCCTACCGGCAAGCGCATCGCCGTCGTGGGGGCCGGGCCGGCGGGGTTGGCCTGCGCCCATCGACTGGCGCTCAAGGGCCACGCCGTCACCCTCTTCGATGCGCGCGCCAAGGCGGGCGGGCTCAACGAGTTCGGCATCGCCGGCTACAAGACCGTCGACCGGTTCGCCGAGCGGGAGGTCGAGTGGCTGCTCGGCATCGGCGGCATCACCGTGGAGCTGGGGCGGCGCCTGGGCGGCGACCTGACGCTGGACGTGCTCGTGAGCGACTACGACGCGGTCTTCCTCGGCCTCGGGCTCGCCGGCGTCAACGCGCTGGGGGTCGCGGAAGACGCAACCGGGAACGTGCGCGACGCGGTCGACTTCATCGCCGAGCTGCGCCAGACCGAAGACCTTTCGACGCTGCCGGTGGGCCGTCACGTGGTCGTCATCGGGGGCGGCATGACGGCGGTGGACGCCGCCGTGCAGTCGAAGCTTCTGGGCGCCGAGGACGTGGCCATGGTCTACCGGCGCGGGCGCGACCGGATGAACGCGTCGGGCTTCGAGCTCGATCACGCCGCCTCGAAGGGAGTGCGGATCATCACCGGCGCCAGGCCCGTGCGGGTGGTGGGCGATGGTGCCGTGCACGAGGTGGAGTTCGCCTGTACGGAGGAAGGCCCCGACGGCCTGCGCGACACGGGAGAGACCTTCCGCCTGCGGGCCGACCAGGTGTTCAAGGCGATCGGGCAGAAGCTGGAGGGGAGCCCGGGCGGGGTGGCGCTCGAAGGCCGCAAGATCGGGGTGAGCGGTCCGGGGCGGACGAGCCGCAAGGGCGTCTGGGCCGGCGGCGACTGCGTGGCGGACGGCGACGACCTGGTGGTGACGGCGGTGGCGCAAGGACGCGACGCCGCCGAGGACATTCACGCCACGCTGACGGGTTGAGGAAGAGACAGCGAGATGGCGACACTTGCGAACGAGTTTCTCGGGATCCGGTCCCCCAACCCGTTCTGGCTGGCGTCGGGGCCGCCGACCGACAAGGAGTACAACGTCCGCCGCGCATTCGAGGCGGGCTGGGGCGGGGTGGTCTGGAAGACGCTGGGAGAGGCGGGGCCGCCGCTCGTCAACGTCAACGGTCCGCGCTACGGCGCCGTCTGGGGCCCCGACCGGCACGTGGTCGGCATCAACAACATCGAGCTCATCACCGACCGGCCCCTGGAGCTGAACCTGCGCGAGATCAAGGCCGTCAAGCGCGACTATCCCGACCGCGCGGTGGTGGTGTCGCTGATGGTGCCGTGCGAGGAGTCCGCCTGGCAGCGCATCCTGCGGTTGGTCGAGGGCACCGGCGCCGACGGCGTCGAGCTGAACTTCGGCTGTCCCCACGGCATGCAGGAGCGGGGGATGGGAGCGGCGGTGGGCCAGGTGCCGGAGTACATCGAGATGGTGACGCGCTGGGTGAAGGCGGCCACCCGGATGCCGGTCATCGTCAAGCTCACGCCCAACGTCGCCGACATCCGCTACGCGGCCCGCGCGTCCCGGACGGCGGGCGCCGACGCGGTGAGCCTGATCAACACCGTGAACTCCATCACGTCGGTCGACCTCGACACGTTCAGCCCCGAGCCTTCCATCGACGGCAAGGGCAGCCACGGCGGCTACGCCGGCCCGGCCATCAAGCCCATCGGTCTGCACATGGCGGCGGAGATTGCGCGCGACCCGGAGACCGCCGGCCTGCCCCTGTCGGGCATCGGGGGCATCGGCACGTGGCGCGACGCGGCGGAGTACATCGCGCTCGGCTGCGGCAACGTGCAGGTGTGCACGGCCGCCATGGTCTACGGGTTCCGCATCGTCGCGGAGATGATCGCGGGGCTGCAGCTCTGGATGGAGGACAAGGGCTGCGAGCGCCTCTCCGACTTCCAGGGCCGCGCCGTGCGCAACGTCACCGACTGGCAGCACCTGAACCTGAACTACACCGCCAAGGCGCGGATCGACCAGGAGGTCTGCATCCGGTGCGGCCGCTGCTACGCGGCCTGCGAGGACACGTCCCACCAGTCGATCGCGATCCGGGACGGTCGCGTCTTCGAGGTGATCGACGAAGAGTGCGTCGCGTGCAATCTGTGCGTCATCACCTGCCCGGTGGAGGACTGCATCACGATGGAGTCGCTGCCGGTCGGCGCGGTCGACCCGCGCACCGGCAAGGTGGTCGAGGGGTACGCGAACTGGACGACGCACCCGAACAACCCGGAAGTGGGGAGGGCGGGGCCGCCGGAGTGGTGAGGGGAGTGCTGATCACTATGGCGCGCGCGGGTGCCGACGTTCAGTCGGCCGGGCGCAGCCGACCCTCCACGTACCTGTGCAGCACGCTGGAGATCAGCGTCTGGTAGGGAATTCCTTCCGACAGAGCTCGCTTTCGCAGCGCATCCAGGTCCCGGGCGGAGATCCTCACGTTCACTCGTCGATCCTTGCGGAACGTCGCGGCGGCGTACTCCCGGTGGGCCTTCATGATCTCTGCGCGGTTCGGCGGGGTCTGCACCTTACCGGCCTCGAAGGCCTTGACGATCTCCCGTTCCTCCCTCGTCAGTTGCGCCATCATGTCTCTCCCAGGTACCGTTTCGTGGCCGCTCGACTCGGGATGATGGTCTTCAGGAACACTTCGGCCTCCGACTCGACGAACGGGACGAGATACGCGTAGCCGTCGACGGCTACGACGGAGACCCTCTGCCCCGGATATCTCTCCTGGTTCGGATGCTCGAAGACGTCCACTTCGTCACCGTTCTCGATGTGAAAGACCACCTCTTCGAAGGAGATGTTCCGTTCCCGCTTCAACCGGTCGTTCTTCGCCGGATCCCAGTTGAAGTGCTTCATGCCGGAGTCTGGCGGATTGTACGCCTTATGTCATCATCAAGACAAGACGTCCTTCTTGACATCTACAGGAGGCATGAGCCATCCTTCCTCTAGATGGCTAGAAGACTGGAAGACCTTCGAGGCTCGCTCGACCTGGTGATCTTCAAGGCGCTCTCGCTTGGCCCGATGCACGGTTGGGGCATCGGCCAGCGGATCCGGCAGATGTCCTCCGGCGTGCTGGAAGTCAACCAGGGCTCGCTGTATCCGGCCCTCCAGCGCCTCGAGAAGCAGGGGCTGATCCGCAGCGACTGGGGAACCACCGACAACAACCGGCGGGCGCGCTACTACCGGCTGACGCCGTCGGGCCGGCGGGCGCTCGGCGAGGAGATCGACAGTTGGCAGCGCTTCGCCGAAGGCCTCGGCGCGGTGTTGCGGAGCACGTGATGCGGTGGGTGGACGCCGTCCGCGCCCGTCTCCGCCTGCTGCTGTTCCGTGAAGAGGTCGAGCAGCGGATGGACGAGGAGTTCCGCTTCCATCTCGACATGGAAACCCAGCGCCTGGTGCGCGAGGCGGGAGTCGATCCGCGGGAAGCGCGTCGACGGGCGCGCGCCGCCTTCGGGGGCGTCGAAGCGCACAAGGACGCGGTCCGTGACGGCCGCGGCGGTTGGGCCTGGCTGTCGGGACTCCAGTTCGGGGTCGGTAGCGACATCCGGGACGGCATTCGGTCCCTGGCCAAACGCCCGGCGTTCACCGCGGTCGCCGTTCTCTCGCTGGCGCTCGGCATCGGGGCCAACACCGCCATCTTCAGCCTCGTCAACGCGGTGATCCTGCGCGACACGCCGATCGAGCGGCCGGAAGAGGTGGTCAACGTCTATCTGCACCAGGCGTCGTTCGAGTTCGGCACGTTGTCCTACCCCGATTTCGAGGATGTCCGCGACGGCGCCGCCGAGGTGTTCAGCGACATCGCGGCCTCCCATTTCGTGCCGTTGACGATCGACCGCGGGGAGGGCGGCGGCGTCGGCCTGGCGCCTGCCGAGGCGGTCACCGGCAGCTACTTCCCGCTGCTGGGCATCGAGGCTGCGGTCGGACGCACCCTGCTGCCGAGCGACGACGTCTCGCGCGGCGGGCATCCGGTCGTGATGCTCGACCATCGCTACTGGCAGAGCGCCTTCGCCGGCGACCCGGACGTGGTCGGCCGCGAGATGCGCGTCGGCGGCCGCGCGTACACGGTGATCGGGGTGGGGCCGCCCGACTTCGCGGGCACCGTCCGCGGCCTCACGCCGACGTTCTACGTCCCGTTCATGATGGCCGAGGAGCTGAACGGATTCCCCTTGTTCGACGTTCGGGGCCACACCTCGCTCTTCGTCAAGGCGCGCCTGAGGCCGGGCGTCACGCTGCCCCAGGCCGAGACTGCGGTCGGGGCGGTAGCCGCGCAGCTCACCCGGGACCGCATTCAGAACTGGGATCCGGCCGGGCAGTTCGCGCTCCTCCCGCTCGCCGACGTGGTGCTCTTCCCGCCGCTGGACGCCTTCATCCGGGCGGCGGCGTGGCTGTTGATGGTGGTCGTCGGGCTGGTGCTGTTGCTGGCGTGCACCAACCTCGCCAGCTTCCTGCTCGCACGCGCCCTCGACCGGCGCAAGGAGGTCGCCGTGCGCCTGGCGTTGGGCGCGTCGCGCGGGTCGCTCGTGCGGCGGCTCCTGACCGAGACGACGCTGCTGAGCCTGCTGGCCGGGGGCGCCGGGGTCGGGCTGGCGGTCTGGCTGCTCGACCTGCTGGTGACCGCGGACCTTCCCCTGCCGACGCCGGTCACGCTCGATCTGGGTCTCGACGGGAACGTCCTCGGGTTCACGTTCGGCGTCTCGGTCGCGGCCGGCGCCCTGCTCGGTCTGGTGCCGGCGCTGCAGAGCACTCGGCCGGACGTGGCCGGCGCGCTGAGAAGCGAGAACGCCGGGGGCGGCCAACCCGGTCAGCTCCGGTGGCGCAACGCGCTGGTCGTCGCGCAACTGACGATCTCGCTGGTGCTGCTCGTCGGCGCCGGCCTGTTCCTGCGCAGCTTTCAGCGGGTGCAGTCGGTCGATCCGGGCTTCGGCCGCGAGCCGACCGCCCTGCTGACCTTCCTGACGCCAGCGACCCGGTTCACGCCCGACGAGGCGCGCGTCCACACGCGGCGCCTCCTCGATCGCTTCCGGGCGCTCCCCGGCGTCGAGGCGGTCGGCGCCATCAGCAACCTGCACCTGAACCCGCTCAGCCAGAGCTCGAGCGACTTCAACGTCGACGGGTTCGAGCCGCCGACGGACCACGGCGCCTTCATCGCGGACCGGGTCGAGGTCGAGCCGGGGTTCTTCGCGGCGGCGGGCATCGCGATCGTCCGCGGGCGCAACTTCAACGACGCCGACCGGCCCGACACCCGGCCCGTGGTCATCGTCAGTGAAGCCATGGCCCGGCGCTTCTGGACGGACGGGGACGCCGTCGGCCGGCTCGTCCGGCGGCGCAGCGATGCTCGCCCCTGGCTCGTCGTCGGTGTGGCGAGCGACGCGAAGGTGAGGCAGCTCGGCGAGTCGCCCCGCAACATGATCTATCTCCCGTACTCCCAACGGTTCACGCCGTCGCTGACGGTCGTGGCCAGGACGTCCAGCGACCCGGAGCGGACCGCACTCGCATTGTTGACGGCCGGCCGGGAGCTGGATCCCGACCTGCGGGTCCTCGAGACGAAGACGATGGAGCGCCACCTGGCGCTGATGCGGCTGCCCCAGCAGCTCTCCGCCTTCGTTCTGTCGGCGTTCGGGGTGCTGGCGCTGGCGCTGGCCGCGGTCGGCCTCTACGGGGTGGTCAGCTACGGCGTCGCCCGGCGGACGCGCGAGATCGGCATCCGCAAGGCGCTGGGTGCCGACGGCCCCCGCGTCGTGCGGCTGCTCGTCGCCGGCGGCCTGAAGCTGGTGGTCATCGGCGGCGCGCTCGGGCTGGCGCTCGCCGTCGTCGCGACCCGCCTGCTGGGCGGGCTGCTGTTCGAGATCGACGCGCTCGACCCATTGACGTTCGCCGGCGTGCCGCTGGTCCTCGGCGCCGCGGCCCTCCTCGCAGCCTGGCTGCCGGCCCGCCGCGCCGGCCGGGTCAGCCCCGTCGTGGCGCTGCGGACCGACTGAGTGCTGGCCGGCGGCAAGGTCCTGGACGGCTTCCCACCGGAACGACAACTCGACCTGACAGCGGTCTGTTCCGGAACAGCGCTACTCTACGCCTTCCATCAGGTATTCGACGAGCGCGGGCACGATGATGTCCGGCCGCTCCAGGTGCGGCACATGACCCAGCCCGGGAAAGAGCAGCGTGCGACCGTTTCCGTTCGGGACGGTGTCGGCCAACACCTGCATTCGCTCCTGGAAGACCTCCGCCGGACCGAGCAGCAGATCCTCCGCGCCCCCGAAGGCGAGCGTCGGCACGTGGACATGCTGCCAGTCGTAGACGACCGGGTCCTGGTAGAGCATCTGGCTGATGATCGCCTGCACCATGGCGAGGCGCGGAAAGTCGGAGCTGAGGGTCCACGACGAGCGGATGCGGGTGTAGAGCTCGAACTTGTCGTTCCAGGCCGACGGGTCGTGCCCGACGTACCGGCTGAGGCTCCGGCGGGTGCTCTGGTAGTCGGTCCGGAGGATTCGCTCGTAGATCTGATCGACCGGCGTCATCGGGCGATTGAACCGGTTGTCGGAGAGGCCGATGGGGTTGTAGATGACCAGCCGCTCGACCGAGTCGGGATACTGCGTCGTGAACCGCGTGGCGAGCATGCCGCCCATCGAGTGGCCGACCGCCATGACCTTGTCGATCCCCTCGTGCTCGAGGATGAGCTGCGTGTTGCGCGCCTGCGTGTTGAAGTTGTAGGGCGCGATCGGCTTCGACGACTTGCCGTACCCGATCTGGTCCGGGACGACGACGCGGAATCCGGCGTCGGTCAGCCCGTCGATGATGTCACCGAAGTAGAAGCCGCCGAAGTTGTTGCCGTGCATCAGCAGGACGACGTGGCCGTTGGCCGCGCCGGTCGGCGCGATGTCCATATAGGAGATGCGCACGTCCTGGCTGTAGACGTTGATGTCGAGATACTTGCTCGGGGCCGGATACGGGCACTCGTCGCAGGTGATGCTGCCCGGCTTGATGTCCGCCGGCGTCGGTACCGGCGGCAGAATGTCGCGCCCCTGGGCGCCGGCGGCGGCCGCCATGCCGAGAATCACGAGCACCGAGGCGAGTGTTCTGAGATATACGGGCATGAGTCCTACTCCGTGGTCTAAAGGTGTCGGCAAATGTACCATACGCCGGTGGCTCGGGCCAGAATCGCCCGCACGCGCGTAGCGGCCGCCGCCGAGGAGATCGATGCATGCGCGCCGCCTGGGGCACGGGCCGGATGGCCGCCGGGATGGCCCTCGCCCACGAGAGCCGCCGGGCGGCCGTGATCGGCCGCGGGGCCGTGGCCTCACCGCCGCGCGCCGATTCGCCGCACGACCGGGCACTGATCATGGAGCGGATCGCGAGTTGCGACCTGCCGATGAGCAAGGCCGGGTGTGCGCGCGTGCACGAGATCCTCGAAATCTACAAGGGCGGACCCATACGGAACCCGGTGCCGAGGCAGGTGCCGATCGCGTTCAAGCCCGGCGGCATCACCGGAGTGTCGACTGTCTGGGGTCTGGTGGATGTGCCGGACCGTCCCTACGCGATCTCGGTGATGTCCAACTACGGGGGCAACGGCGGCGCGATGGTGGAGGCGGTCTCGGCCGCGGCCTACGACTACTTCTCGCGCCTGACGGGTATCACCATGTACGGCACGCGCGTCGACCCGGAGATCAAGCGTCGCATGCAGGGAGCAGGGCGCTACTCGTCGCAACTGGGCATTCGCGTTTCCGCCCCCGCCATGCGTCGTGTGTGGACGCCTCCGAAAATGCAAGCCTTTTCTGAGTCTCTCCTTCTGCGCTCAGTCTGCTCCTGTGGTTCTCCGCGACAGCGGAGCGGCTCCCCGTCGCCGCGATTGTTTCCGTGGAACGAGGGCCAGCCTCCTGGCTGGCCCGCAAGGGCTTCCCGCACGGTCGGCCGCGGCTGTCACCCGGAGGGCCGCAACAGAGTGGAGGAGCCGCGCAGCGGCTTGACAGCCGCGGGCGACCGTGCGCGAGGTAGACGCGTCCGAGCGAAGCGAGGGCCTTTGGGCACGTCCGAAGCCGTGCAGCGCCGTTTCAGGAAGCTCCATTTCGTCGGATGGTTCGGTGCATGCGGTCAGGTGCTGTCGTGTGTCCGGCCTCATTGCTTGCGGCATATCACGCGCCGCGGGCCCGTATGGAGATACGCGGGTCGAGTCCAAAATCGTTCCTGTGTGCTCGAAGGCACTGCACCGCAGGCTGGTTTTCCCGACCCCGTCTCGTTGACCGTTTGCCCTTACCATCTTCCGACCTGCTCGCATTCCCGACGGCGCTGGACCCCGGCTCTTGCTTCTCAGGCGGTCGGCAGCGGCGCGCGGTAGTACTCGTTCTTCGTCATCAACGCCCAAGCGATGCGCGCCGTCCGGTTGGCCAGCGCCACCGCGACCAGCATGCGCGGCTTGCGCGCCAGCATCCGGGCCAGCCAAGGGTCCTTCGTGCCACGCCGCGCCGCCCAACCGACTGTCGCCATCGCGCCGGCGACCAACAGCCGCCGGAGATCGCGCTGACCCATCTTCGATATCCTCCCCAGCTTCGGCTTCCCGCCGGTCGAGCTCTGCCGGGGAACCAGACCCAGCCAGGCCGCGAAGTCCCGGCCGCACCGGAAGCTCTCCAGCGGCGGCGCGAAGGCCTGGATCGCCATCGCGCACAGCGGTCCGATTCCCGGGATACTCATCAGCCGTTCCGTCTGTTCGTCTTCGCGCGCCCGCTCCCGCAGGTCCCTTTCCAGCTCCGCGATCTTCTCGTCGAGGTCGCTGATCTGAACGAACAACAGCGCGCCCAGCTCCCGAACCGGGCCCGGGAGTGGCGAATCGGCATCTTCAATCGCCTCCGCCAGCCGCTCCACGTGCGCAGGACCTTGCGGCGCGACGACGCCGAACTCGGCGAAGTGTCCCCGCAACGTGTTGATCGTCTGCGTGCGCTGGCGAACCAGCAGATCGCGCGTGCGGAACAGCATGCCTTGGGATTGCTGCTCCTGCGTCTTCACCGCCA
Organism: Vicinamibacterales bacterium; assembly: GCA_965204175.1. Lineage (GTDB taxonomy): Bacteria > Acidobacteriota > Vicinamibacteria > Vicinamibacterales > UBA8438 > WTFV01. The sequence continues at coordinate 4,268,921 of OZ241978.1, read as the reverse complement.
CGAAGCGCATCGTCGGCCGCGAGGCCGCCTCGCAGATCGCCTCGGCGTCGGCGGCGTCGTTCTTCTGGCGCTTCACGAACGGCTTGACGTAGATCGGCGGGACCAGCTTCACCTCATGACCGAGCTTCCCGAACTCTCGGCCCCAGTGGTGCGAGCTCGCACAGGCCTCCATCGCTACGACGCATCGCGGCTGCGACGCCATGAAGCCTAGCACGTTGTCCCGACTCAGCTTCTTGCGGAACGCAACCGACCCGTCCGCGCGGGCGCCGTGCAACTGAAAACTCCGCTTCGCCAGATCGATGCCGATGATGGTAGCGTGCTCCACAGGATGCCTCCTCTTCCAGGTGATGCTTCACAACAGCTCCACCTTGGCACATTCCGATGCCGTTGAGAGGAGGCGTCCACCCCATCATTCCTGCATGGCACGCCGATGACAAAGCTGCTGGTGTCGATCCTCGACAAGGTGAACGTCCAGCGCGATCGAATCGGCGACAGCATGGGACGTCTGTCGGACATCTGACGCAATCACGATATACTACCGCCGGGCAGCGGCGGTTCGGTTCGTCGCAGGCCGTTGTCCGGCACGGATTCGTGCAACGACCTGAGGCAGCGGAGCATCGATTCTCATCTTCCCGGTTTCCGCAATCCAAGGCAGCGGTCGGTACAGGGTCGTTTCTCGTCGTGCGCGCGCCAAGTGTGGATCATCACCTCGGCAGCGTGACGGCAGTCGGCTGCACGGCAGGGTAACGGTGGTCGTTGCCGGTGTCCGCGGACGTTGGCCGTCGCATGGGGCTGGCGGCGGGGCGGTCCGCTGCGGCTGGCGGCGGGGTGGTCCGCCGCGGCCGGCGGCGTCGCGGCGCACGGCGTCGAATGTCGACATGGTGGAAGAAGGAGAATGATGCTCGATGCGTGCCGACGGTCGCAAATGGCGATGTTCGCGCCGAGTCTGTTCCCAGCCATAGTCCGCGCGGCCGGGGCGCTTCTCGTCTTCGTGGCCGCCCTTGCAGGCGGCGAAGGGGCGCGCGCCCAGGGGCCGATCCTGGCGGATGCCGGCTCTCTCGATGCCTTTTCGGGTTGCAGGGCGCCATGGTCCGGCCTGGATACCGACCTGGAGGTGGTGGGCGGTCCCTTCAGCACAATGGGTCCCAAAGGAGGGCCGTTCCCACCTGTTGACGTCGGGTTGAGGAATGGCGGCAACAAGGATCTGTTCTGGCGCTTCGTCGACGAGTATCAGGACCGTATCGACATGTGGTCGGCGGAGCCTTCGGAGGGCGCACTGCGGCCCGGGGCGGAAGCGACGGTGAGAGTCTCCATGACCAGGGCGGGGGAAAGCGTACAGACGGCCGGCGAGTACTGCGCGCTGATGCACTTCGCCACTGGCTTTCCCCCCGGCAGAAAGTATGTGGAAATCCATGTGGAGGTGACGGACGACGCTGGTGTTGGTGGTAGTAGTGGCGACGACGACGATAACGACGACGGCGACGGCGGTAGTGGCGGTGGCGATGATACGGACGACGACACCGACGACACCGGTGGCGGCGACACGGGCGGCGGCGGCGGGAGCGATGACAGCGGCGGCGGCGACGCGGGCGGCGGCGGTGGCGGTCCCTTCCCACCCGGCGTCGCCGCCGGTCTCGACGACGTGACGCTGGTACTGGGGCAGCCACCCCGCGAGGTGGACGTCTCGGACGCTTTCGCGGGCACGCGTTTGACGCATACAGCGGAAACGTCGGACGACAGCGTCGCCGCGGTGGGGGTCGCCGGAACGGTGGTCACGGTGACCCCGGTGGCGGTCGGCGCCGCGTCGGTGACGGTGACGGCGGAGAACGCCGCCGGTCGTGTGAGACAGGCGTTCGACGTGACTGTGCAGGACGCCCCGCCTGCCGCGGCTGGTCGTCTGGACGACGTGACGTTGACGGTTGGGCATCCGCCGTACGAGGTGGACGCTTCGGATGCCTTCGGCGGTACGAATCTGACCTACCTGGCGGAATCGTCGAACCCTGCCGTGGCCGGGGTGGTGGTCGCGGGAACCGTGGTGACAGTGTCCGCACGCACGAGCGGAACCGTATCGGTGACGGTGACGGCGGAGAACAGCGCCGGACGTGCGTCGCAGTCGTTCGAGGTGACGGTGCGGGACGTGCCACCTGCGGCATCGGGACATCTTGACGACGTGACGTTGACGGTTGGGCATCCGCCGCACGAGGTGGACCTCTCGGATGCCTTCGACGGTACGAATCTGACCTACCTGGCGGAATCGTCGAACCCTGCGGTGGTTGCGGTGGCCGCGGCGGGAACCGTGGTGACGGTCGCTCCGGCCGTCGAAGGCGCCGCGACGGTGACGGTGACGGCGCGGAACAGCGCCGGAACGGCCCTCCTGCAGTTCGTGGTGACGGTGACGACGGATGCGGCGGAGCTGAGTATTCTCGAGGACACCCTGGCTGCCATGGGCAGGCAGGCGCTTGCCGGTGTGACGGGCGCCATCGAACGCCGGTTCGCCGCTGCGCGGAGCCGGACGCCTGCCGCCGCTGCGCGATCGGCGGCCCTATCGATGGGGGGGCTGTTCCTGCTCCGGGACAGTCGCGTACGGGGGCCTCACGAAACGGGACCGATGTCGACGTCCGGTTCTCGGGTCGGGACGCAACGCGCGTTGGTCGGTGGCCCGACGGCGATCGCGCGGCCGTTGTCTCCGGCGACGGACCACGGCGACGAATCGTCGCTGCTGGACCGGCTTCTGTGGGACAACGACTTCGTGCTGCCGCTGAGCGGGGCGGGCGGCGACGGTACGAACGGCGCCGCGCCGGCGCCGCGGTGGGCGCTGTGGGGCGCGTCCGACCTCCAGGCGTTTCGCGGCGCCCCGGAGGCCGGGAGCTATGACGGGGCAGTCAAGAGCGTCTATCTCGGGATCGACGCCCGAGCATCCGAGCACTGGACGGCCGGGGTGGCGGTGTCGCTGAGCCGCGGGGGTGCGGACTACCGGTTCGCCGGTGACCGGGCCCGCGGCGCGGGCCGTCTCGACACCAGCCTGACCAGCCTGCTGCCCTACGTGCGCTGGGTGTCGGATACGGGCGACGAGGTATGGGGCACGTTCGGCGCCGGCGTCGGCGATGCCCGACTCGCGCGGGCCGGGACGACCGCGTCGCTGGCAGCCGCCGGTCACGGTCTGCTGCTGGGGGCGGCCGGCTGGCGCCGCGCTCTCGGTGCCGGGAGCGGTCTGAGATTCTCGACGCTGGGCAACGTCGGCGTCGCACGTCTGACGGCAGCCGGCGAAGCGGGACCGCTCGCCGGGCTGGCCGCCTCCGTGCAGCGGGTGCGCGCGGGCGTGGAAGTCGAGCATGCGGGAAGCGTGGTCCGCCCCTTCGTTCAGGCGAGCGGAATCGCCGACGCCGGCGCCGGACAGACGGGTGCGGGCCTCGAGGTGCTGGGCGGCGCGCGCTACGCGGCGCGGTCCGGGCTGGCGATTGAGGCCGGCGCACGGGCGCTGGCGCTGCACTCCGCCGGCGGCTATCGGGAGTACGGCGCGTTCGCGACGGCACGCTACGCGCCGTCCCCGGACGGACGAGGACTGTCGCTTGCGTTGTCGCCTCGGTGGGGCGCCGGCGCGGAAGGGTCCGGCAGCGGCGCGCTCTGGCGGGGTCAGGAGCTGCGGCCGGGCCTGTACGGCCCGTCGGCGCACGATCGGTCAGCGCTCGACGGCGAGGTGGCCTACGGTATCGCGAGCGGGGCACAGGGGCTGACCGCGTTCGGCCGGTTCGACCTCGCGGCTGGTCGGGGCGGGCGAGCAGGCGTTCGCCTGAACGTGATCGACCGGACCGTTGGATCGCTGGACGTCGAAGTGTCCGCGGCGGGGAGGCGCTACCCGGGCTACGCCACGGATCGCCGTATCGATGCTGCGGTCAGACTGTCGTTCTGACCCGCGGGAGCGCAACCCGTCGCCGCGGGATCCTTCCGGTTCGGCGGCGCCCGCGTCGGGCGGCGCCGCCGAACCGGTGATCGACGATGGATCCGGGCGTGCACGTCAACGGACGGCCGCCTCGCGGAACCGTTCAGAAAACCGCGATCGGGTTGAGCGGCGAGCCGGTACCGCCCTCGACCGGGATCGGCCCCGCGGTCAGCATGAACTCCCAGCGGTTCTCCTGCGCCGCCGTCTCGGCGAGCGCCTCCAGGTCCATGTTGTCGAAGATGTTCGTGCCGAAGCCGGCGATGAGCATCGTGTGGACGGGCTGGGTGACGCCTTCGACCAGCGACGGCATCACGTCGGTGGCCGCGTCGCTGCCGACGAAGGCGACGCCGCGCTCCTTGATCCAGGGGAGCACCGAGGCATGCAGCCCGGCGCTGTTGCCGGAGACCTGCCACGGCCCGAGCGCGGCGCGGCGCGCCCAGCGGCCGGTGCGCACGAAGATGACGTCGCCCGGCGAGACCGTGACCCCGGCCATCTCTTCCCAGGCCTCGATGTCCTCGACGTAGATCGGCGTCTGCGGCTCCAGGTACGGCACGCCCTTCAGGCGCGCGAAGTCGAGCAGGACGCCGCGGGTGACGATGCCCTGCTTCAGGTTCTGGATGCCGAGCTTGCCGCAGCCCTCCTCCAGCGAGCTCGCCGACGGCGGGATGTCGTTGTACATCCGGTCGTTCCACAGGAAGTGGCACAGCGAGTCGATGTGGCTGACGCCGTAGCCGTGGTAGGTGAACTCGAACGTGTCGCTGCGCAGCGACCGGCCCATCGTGTGGTTGAACGCGGTGTCGGGGTTGTCCGGGGCGGGGTCCGGCATCGGATTGTGCGCCAGCGACACGGTGATGCCGCGCTGCACCAGGGCCGCCGCCTCGCGCGTCTTCTCGGGCGTGATCAGGTTCATCGTGCCGAGCTCGTCGCCGGCGCCCCAGCGGCCCCAGTTGTTCAGCTCCTGGAACATCGTGTCGAATTCCTCGACGTTGCGCGGGTTGCGCGGCTCCTGCGTCTCGACGGTGACGGCGGCGAAGAGGGCGGCGGCGGCGCCGAGCGCGCCGAGCCTGATCGTTCTCGATGTGGACCTGCGTGTCATTGGCTTGCTCTCCCGCTACGGGTTTTTCGTGACGTGTCCATGCCGGATTATGCCCTCAATCCCGGCCGGAGGGATGCCGAGTTCGTGCGTCTATGCGTGCTGGCCGCGGGCAGGGGCTCCGCACGGTCGGATTGCCCGCGGCGGCCGAGGTCATCCGAGGCCGATCTCGAGGCTGCGGCGGGCGATGTCCGCGAGCCATTCGCGATCGAGCGCTTCCATTCGTGTCGCGCCGTAGTCCGGCTCGCCGGGCGTCTCGAAGCCGAGATCGACGACTGCCGCGCCGACGGCGGCCGCCAGGCGCGCGTCGAGATCCTGCGGCGCATGCGGGGCCAGGGGCGGCACGGGCGACGGGATGCCGGCCGGCGCCGCTGCGGCTTCCGCGAAGGCCGTCTCGTAGGCGGCCAGGCTGCGCGCGATGGAATGCTCCTGCGCGATCCAGCGGCCGGCGTTGCGGCCGATGGCGGCGCGCAGCGCCGGCCGCTCGGCCAGGGCGAGCAGAAAGGCCTGCAGGGTGGAGGCTTCCCAGGCGTCGTCGCGGACCTTCAGGCAGGCGTCGTCCGGGATCTCGGAGAACCAGCCGGCATCGGTGACGATGATCGGCCGTCCGAGGCCGAGCAGCCGGATGCACGTGCCCGACGTCTCGCCGGCCGTTTCCAGACGCAGGTTGATCGCCACGTCGACCGCCGCCATAAGCTCCTGGAGACGATCGAACGCCACCCGTCCGGTCACCTGCACCCCGGCCGGCGGGTGGGCCAGCAGCCGGGCCAGGCCGGGGTCGTTGTCGGCCGGGGTGCCGACGATGACGAGCCGGGCGCGGGGAACGCGGGCGTGCAGTGCAGTGAAGGCGTCGACGGCCTGACGGATCTTCTTGAAGTAGGTGACGTGCCCGAAGATGCCGACCAGGAAGGTCTCGGAATCGACGTCGGGCAGGCCGAGCCCCGCGCGGCCGGCGGCGGACGCGGACCGGGCCTGCGGCGAGAAATGGTGTGGCACGGTCCAGACCCGGGCGGCCGGACGGCTGGCGAGAACACGCCGGCGGGCCTGCTTGCCGTGCACTATTATCCCCCGGCTGCGATCGACCAGGCGCTCGAAGAGCGGTGGCGTGAAGAAGCCGCCGGCGTACTCGCCGCGCGCCAGGGCGGGTCCGGTCTCGCCGAGCGCGTAGCGCAGCTCCTCCAGCCACGCCCGCGAGCCGCCTTGGGCCAGCGCCCGCTCGCGCACCAGGTCGCGAATGCGGTACTCGTGCAGCACCACGACGCCGGGATGCCGCAGGGCCAGGTCGTATATCTCGCCGTGGAATCCGCGGTGGTTGCCGATGTGGTAGACCGGCAGCCGGCCGTCGGGGCGGTAGTCCTCGCACGGAGCGGTCGGGAACGGCCACGCGCCGCGAGCAGAGCCGGCGGGCCCGAAAACGCGCAGGTCGCCTGCAGCCGGCATCGCGGCCAGCAGCTCGGCGCTGTAGTCGGCGATGCCGCTGGCGGCGGGGGGCAGCGGGCTCAGCCAGTCGATCGGCGGCGCGGCCGCGTTCATGCGGATTGCCCCTCGGCCGCGGTCCCCGTCTCGGTCTCGGTGAGGGTCTCGACCACCCGCCGCCAGCGGATGTGGGAGACGGCCCGCTGGCCGGCTGCCCCCAGGCGGACGGCCAGGTCGGCGTCCGCCGCCAGCCGGTCGAGCGCCGCGGCCAGCGCGGAGACGTCACCCGCGGCGGCGACCAGGCCCGTGCGTTGGTCCTCGACGAACTCCAGAACGCCCCCCGAGTCGTCCGCGGTGACCACCGGCTTGCCCGACAGGAAGGCCTCGATCGCCACGTAGCCGTAGTCCTCGTCGTAGGGGGCGTAGAAGACGGACCGCGCGCCGGCGTACAGACGCACCAGCTCGTCGTCGTCGACCCGGCCGAGCAGCTCGACGCGATCGCCGACGCCGCGTTCGGCAATGCGCCGTTCGAGGGCGGCGCGCTCGGGGCCGTCGCCGGCGATGCGGGCGCGCACGGCCGAGCGGCTGGCGGCGATCGCATCGACGAGCAGCTCCACCCGCTTCATCCGGTCGAGGCGCGCGACCGTGAAGACGTAGTCGCCGGGCGCGTCCGGTTGCAGCCGCCCTTCGAGCCGCGGCGGCGCGTGCAGCACCTGCGCCTCGATGCCCAGGTGGCGCTGCAGGCGGTCGGCGTTGTTGCGCGAGGTGGTGTAGATGCGGCGCGCCTCGCGCAACCCGCGCCGATCCATCTCGTGGATCCTGTCGATCATCGCCCGGTCCGCCGGGCTGTCGCCGAAGTCGCTCCACGGCGTGCCGAGCAGGTCGTAGACCTGCCGGAACTGGTGGATCAGCCACACGATCTTGTTCGGATGGCGTACGAGGTAGGAGGGAAAGCGCCCCGCGACGACCAGGTCGGGCGGACCCGTGGCGCCGTCGAGGCTGACGAGGCGCCAGGCGAGCGCGCTCTGCAGGATCTGGAGGCGCGGATTCCAGGCGAAGGGCAGCGTCACGAGGTCGGCCGTGTGGCCGGCGCCGCGCAGGTGCTCGACGAGTGCCGCGTCCAGGGCCTCGGCCCCCCCGGTGAGGAACGGGACCTGCGTGTCGCACACACAGACGCGCATGATCAGGATGCGGTGGAGTCCCCTTCGGCGCGGTCGAGCGCGTCGAGCCGGCGCTCGAGGGCGACCAGGGAGTCCGCCAGCCGCCGCTGGCGATCGCAGAGGTCGCGCAGGGCGAATCCGACCTGGCGGTTGAACTCGTTCTGCTGCCGCAGCAGCGACCGGTGCCCCCGCTTGGCGAACAGGTGGTAGCACACCTTCTGCAACCAGACCGCGCGCCCCCCGGACTCGGCGTCGAAGGAAGGCTCCGCCAACCGCTCGTAGCGGCGCAGCGCTTCGAGCGGGGGAGGCCAGCCGGCGAGATCGTCCTCGAGCGCCGAGTTCTCCGCCTGCCGCTGCCGGGCCCCGGCGCGGATGCGCTCGACGACCGCGGCGACGTCGTCGGGAGACGGATCGGGCGACTTCGAGTGCATCGTGCGGGAAGCATGACACAATCGGCGGCGGTGTCGAAGACGGCCCGCTGCGTCCGCCAGTAGTCTGCGCCGTGGAGCGGCGTGGCCTATTGGTCAGGCCCGGTCGGGCGACAAGCGGAGCCGTAGGCGACGATTGTCGGGCTGGCGTGCCCGGATCGGTTGTCCGCGCCCACGTTCCGTCCAACCGCCCGAAGTCGTGTCGCGAAGTCAGAGTCCCGTCGTGCGGAAGCGGCCGAGCCCGACCGGCTGGGAGAAGCCGGTGCTCCCGCGCATGGCGAGGGCGATCGTGCGCGGCTGCGGCCGTGCCGTCGCCGCGGCCTGGGAGACGCTCGCCTGGTCCGGCGCGATTCTGGCGTCGATGCTCCGGCCCCGCGCCGGCGGTTGCCTGACGGTGGCGGTGGACATCGACTGCTTCTGGAACCGCCTGACCGGCGTCGGGTGGTACCTCTTCGAGACGCTGGAGCACCTGTCCGAGGCGGAAGGGATCCGCCTGCGCCTGTACGGCCAGACGATCTTTCCCTATGCCGACCATCCGCAACCGGTGGTGGCGCCCCCGCGGGGCTCGGCGATCGAGGTCGTCGCCTACACCGTGCCGGCGTGGATCCCGGGGCGCGTGATGGCGCGCGTAACGCCCTGGCTCGAGCCGCGGGTGCTGGCCCTGCAGCGCAACGCCGTGCTCTTCGCGCCGAACTACGTGCTGCCGCCGAAGTTCAGGCTTGCGCGGGGCGCCGTGGCGGTGGTGATTCACGATCTCGCCTTTCTCCGCCTGCCCTGGACGCTGCAGGAGGAGACGCGCGCCGTGCTCGCGGCGCAGTTGCACGTCAACCTGGCCCGCGCCAGGGAAGTGATCACGGTGTCGCACGCGGTGCGTGGCGAGCTGCTGGCCGCCGAGCCGCTCGATCCGGCGCGGGTGACGGCGATTCACCACGGTCCGGGACACCTGTCGCGGCGCAAGGGCGGCAACCTGCCCGCCTGGGCGCCCGCGCGGTACGTGCTCCACGTGGGGACCATCGAGCCGCGCAAGAACATCGAGCTCTTGCTGCGGGTGTGGGAGGCGTGGACGGCCGAGGACCCGGCGGCGCCGGCGCTCGTGCTGTGCGGCCGGCGGGGATGGAAGAGCGATGCGTTGCACGAGGCGTTCGCCACGGCGGAGGCGGCCGGCTGGCTGCGCCACCCGGGCTACGTCGACGACGACACCCTGGCGTCGCTCTATCGACAGGCGCTGGCTGTCGTCAGCCCATCGCGCTACGAGGGCTTCGGCCTGCCGCTGGTCGAGGCGCTGGCCGCCGGCGTTCCCGTGCTGGCGAGCGACATCGCCGTGTTCCGCGAGGTGGCGGGTGACGCCGCGATCTTCCTGCCCGTGGACGATGTCGCCGCCTGGAAGCGAGCCCTGGCCGGGTTGGCCGCGGATCCGGCACTGCGCGACCGCCTTGCCGCGCGCGGACGCGAGCGAGCCCGGGCATTCGACTGGACGACCGCCGCGGCCCGGACCCGCGCGGTGCTGGAGCGGGCGGCGCGGGATTCCGGGCCGGCGCGGTCCGCACCGGTGCGGTTTCCCGCGGCGCGGATTTCCGGCGGCGTCTCACCAGACGACGAGCGTTCGGCTGGTCGTCGCTGATCCGCACGCTTCGAACCAGTCGATGCCCTCCGAGACCAGGTCGAGCTTCAGCCGATACCGGCCGGGCGTGTCCGGCAGCGGTATCTCTATCGGCACGTCGGCGGACCGCTGCGGTTCGATGGTGGCGGGGAGCCAGGCGCGCGCCTGGTCCCGATTGGCCAGCTTTCCCTCGAACGTGCAGAGTTGCGCGCCCAGGCGGACGAGCCGGCGGCCGTAGGTGGCCTGCGCCCGAAACGGTCGGCTCGAGAGGTTGCGGACGCTCGCGCGCAGCCGAATCCGGGCGCCCCGCCGTCCGATCAGGGGGAGCCCCGGCACGCGGGTGCGAAGACGGATGTCGGCCCGCGGAGTGGCTCCGGGGATGGCGTTGCCGAGGTTGTTGTCGTCCCAGATCTCGTGGCGGATAGCGGCGTGATCCGGGGTTCCCGGTGCGAACCGGCGCGAGAACGCCGACTCGGGGTGGTCCGTGATCTCCCAGGTCAGGCGGTCGGCGCCGAGCTCTTCCGCCAGGCCCCGGGCGTGTTCCATCTCTTCCGTGCTGTCGTTCCACTTGAACAGGATGTAGCGCCAGTTGATGAACGGAAGGTCGCGGCCTGATCGCCGCTTTTCCTCCGCCATCGTCCGCATGGTCTCCAACGCGACGTCGAGCCGCCCGCGCCGGCGGTAGCGCGCATAGCTCTGAGGAAAGGCGCCGTCGATCGAGAAGGTGACCTCGTCGATGCCGGAGTGGACCAGCCGCCGGGCCCGCTCTTCGGACAGTGCCAGTCCATTGGTGCTCGTGTAGAGATAGACCTGCGGAAAGCGCTGCTTGATGTACTCGCACATCTCGACGGACCGCTTGTGCAGGAACGCCTCGCCGTAGTTGAAGAAGTCGATGCGTCCGAGGCCCGGACCGGCCTCGTCGACGACCCGGGTGAACAGATCGAAATCGAGCATCCCCGCCTGCCGTGTTCTCGTGATGCCGGTCTCGGGCGCGCAGCAGGCCTCGAAGCAGGAGATGTTGCAGGCCGCGGTGCACTCGATGTAGAGACGTGACGGCAGCGCGCCGGCGTCGACCGGCCGCACGTCGGGAGCCTCGTCGTCGTCCAGCGGCAGCTTGAGCGGGCAGTCGCCGCAGAATCCGGAGCCTCCGGCATTCAGGTCGGCGCGCAGGTTCCGAACGGTCGGGGCGTTCCAGATTTCCCCGATGGTCTGCCGCCGCGCGTCCCCCAGCACGCGTTGCGCGTACGGGTCGGCGCAACCGCAGACGACCCGGCCGTCGCAGGTCAGCACGAGCGTGCTCCAGGGCCAGGAGCAGCGGAACCGGTCGGCGAGATGATTGAGCGACATCGCTCACAGCTTCGTGTAGCTTAGCAGCCGTAGCGCAAGCCCCGCTGCGCTCGAGCGGCGCCGCATCCCGCCCGGACGGCGTTGCTCCCCGGTCGAAGATGCCCGATATTCTCCCTCGTCGCGCCTTGCCGGGAAGGCGCGACGCCGCTCCCGGTGCCACGCGGGGTTCCACCGCGGCCTGCCGGCAGTGGTTTGGAGGTTGCCTCGGGAGTGTGCGGCGAGAGAGCATACGGGCAGCCGCTACCGGGGCCCGAGTGGCGTGTCATCCGACGGACGACCTTGTGTGGGTCGCCCGGCGCCGACCCCGGCGGACATTTTCGAAGGAGGTTCCCGTGAAGCTGAATCACGTCATCCGGCCGCTCTCCGCGGCTGCGCTGACGGCCGCCGTCACCGTCGTCGCAATCGCCTTCGGCGTCCCGCTCGCGGAGGTCGCCTCGGCCCAGGACCGGGAGTTCACGCCGCACGTCGTGACCCCGGAGGACATCCCGGCGGGCATCCACGAGGATTCCCTGGCGCGCGTGCCGACGATCGCGCGCGAGTCGCTCGACGCCGACGGCCGGCGGGCGTTCGACGTCATCGTCAACCCGGACAGCCGCTACGCCAGCGGTCTGCGGGGGCCGATCGGCATGTGGATGAACAGCCCGCTCATGGCCGAGCACCTGTTCCCGGCCAGCTCGTACCTGCGCTTCGGCGCCGACGGCAACCGGGACCAGCGGCTCGCCGAGCTGGCCATCCTGACCGCCGCCCGCGCGCTGAACAGCCAGTACGAGTGGTCGGCGCACGAGGGCCTGGGCCGAAGCGCGGGGCTCGAGGAGGAGATCATCGAGCTGCTCCGCTGGGACACGCCCCTGGCCGACGCCGGCGAGATGCCGGGGTTGAACGAGCCGGAACGGACGATCATCCGCGTGGTCCGCGAGCTGATCCGGGAGCCGAAGCTGAGCGACGAGGCGTTCGAGGCCGCGCAGCGGATCTTCGGCAACCGGGGACTGATGGACATCGCGGGCCTCATCGGTCACTACACGCTGGTCAACTACACGCTGAAGGCGTTCGACGTGCAGCGACCGCCGGGCAGCGAGCTCACGCTTCCGATGCTCCCGTGATGTTTCCCGGTCAGGGGACGACGTCGGCATCGGCGTCGTTCTCGTCGATCGCGGGACGGAACTCGACCGGGATGCGCCGTGCGAACTCGCCGAAATGCGCGTCGGCGTCGGCTTCCCGTCCGAGCCGACTGGCGATCGCGCCTTCGTGGTAGCGGAGCCCGGCCACGACGAAGTCGCGTTGCGCGGCGGTCAGCAGCCGCAGGTGCGGATCGCGCTCCGGCGGCACGAGCTCGTGGAGGCGCCGGAGGAAGGCGCCCAGCTCGGCGGAGTTGAACCACGCGGTCGCCCCGGTGCGCTCGTCCCGCTGCGTTACCGGGGTCAGGTATTCCACGAGCGGCCGGTCGTCGGTGTTGATCGGCCCGGGCGGAATCAGCCCGTCGGCCGCCGACAGGTTCCCCGCATAGAAGGGAAGCGTTACCGCGAGCGAGGTGGACGGGGGCAACTGGCGCCCGCCGCTCAGGTACTCCCCGTTCCAGTCGATCACGTCCGCGTCGAGCGTGGTCGGTCCGGCGGCGCCGATCAGCGCCAGGACCGGCCGCTCCGCGGCAAAGCTGCCGCGCCAGACCGTGACCTGCTCGAAGACGGTGAGCATGGTGCGCGCGACCACCTCGAACTCGCGCCGCGACAACTGGTAGAGCGGCAGCCACTGGACGAACAGTCCGCCGGGCGCGAGACGCTCGCGCGAGGCCTCGAAGTGCTCGCGGCTGTAGAGGTTCCCGACGCCGGCCCGCCACGGGACGAACAGGTCGGCGATGATCGCGTCGAAGCGCTCGGTCGTGCCCAGCAGGTGATTGCGGGCGTCGCAGGCGCGGACGGTCGCGCGCGGGTCGTTGAAGAGCCCGCCGCTCGGGGCGTCGAACCACCCGGCGGCGGCCGCGATCACGTCGGCGGCTATCTCGCAGACCAGCAGCCGCTCGACGGGGTGCCGGAGGGCCGCCCCCGCGGTGATGCCGGTGCCCAGTCCGAGCAGGAAGACCGCGCGCGGTTGCGGGTGGGTCATCAACGGCAGCAGGGCCTGGTTCTGCTCGTGCTCGAGGGAGGCCGTGCCGCCGAGCGTGTAGAAGTTGTTCACCTTGATGCGCCGGTTCCCGGGACGCTCGACGACGGCGACGACGCCGTCGGGGCCCTCCCAGGTCGCGAGCAGCCGCTCGCCGCGATCCGTGTTGACGTTGACGACCGGCAGGCGGGAGGCGTCGACCAGCGTGCCGAGCAGCACCACGGCGCCGATCGTGGCAGCCGCCGGCAGGAGCCGCGCGCCGAGCGTCCGCCAGCCGTTCCAGCAGGCCGCCAGCGCCAGGACCAGGTAGCCGAAGGCGAACAGCCGCATGCTGTTCCAGAGTCCGATGCTCCCGAGCAGGATGAATCCGGCGGTCAACGACCCGACCACGGCGCCGCCGGTGTTCAGGGCGTTGAGTCTCCCGATGATGGTGCCCGGTTCGGCGCGCGACCCTTCGGCGGCGCGCAGCAGGTACGGGAACGCGCTGCCGAGCAGCGCCGCCGGGACGAACAGCAGCAGCGCCGTGTTGGCGAAGATCGAGAAGACGTACAGCAGCCATCCGTCGCCGGTCACGAGCGTTCCGAGGCCGCCGGTCAGGTCGTGGAACCCGAACGGAACGACGGCCACGCCGAGGCCGGACAGCGTCAGGAGCAGCCACAGGACCTGCCCCGGCGCCGCCCGCACCCGGCAGAGTCGGTTCGCAATCGCCGAGCCGGTCGCCAGCGCGGCCAGAAACACCACCAGGATGATCGAGAAGGTGTAGACCGAGTTCTGCAGAACCTGCGCGAACATCCGCGTCCAGAGCACCTCGAGCCCGAGCGCGAACGCACCCGATAGACAGGCGACGGTGGCGAGAAGCCAGGCGGGGCAGGACGCGTTGGCGGCGGGGGATGCCACCGGCCGTCCGCGTGGGGCCCTGCCCCGGCCCCGATGCAGCCCATTGTCGGCCGGCAGGTCCCGGCGGGGCGTGCCGGGCTGCTCGTCGGCTGCCGCCAGCCGCCAGGCGAGCCCCGCGACCGCGACGTTGACGGCCATGGCCAGCAGATACGCCCGGTCGAAGCCGAGCGCGAGCGGCAGCACGAACCCGGCCAGGAACGCGCCGGTGGCCGCGCCGAGCGTGTTGACCGCGTACAGGAACGACCCGATGCGGCCCAGCTCGTCCGGACGGCGCACGAGGTGCTGGCCCAGGACCGGCAGCGTGCCGCCCATCAGCGCGGCGGGGGGCAGCAGCGCCAGCGTCGCCAGCGCCATCCGGGCCGCGTTGAAGGCGGCGGGACGGTCGACGAGGGCGTCGTACAGGGGACCGTAGAGCCGGAAGTAGATCGCCAGCAGAAGGAAGTAGGCCACTGCCGCCGCCGCGATCCCCAGCTCGAGCCAGGCGTAGGTCCGCAGCGGCGATCGCAGGCGCGGCGAGAGGCGGCCGAACACGGCGCCGCCGACGGCCAGGCCGAGGAAGAAGACGGCGAGCGTGGTGGATGCGGCGTAGGCGGTGCTGCCGAAAAGCAGGCCCAGCTCCTTGAGCCAGAGCACCTCGTAGACCAGGCTCGCCGCCCCGGAGAGGAAGACGAGCGCGGCGAGCAGGATCCGGTGCAGGGCGGGGCTCGATTGCCGGAGCGGAGCGGGCATCGACTGAAGATACAGCGTCGGCCGCCCGCCGGGGGAGGGAGTCCGGCGAGCGGCCGAGCGCGTGGACGGACCGCAGGCGGTCGTCCTCTAGAAGAACCGCACCGAGTAGTTCACCCGCACCCCGCGTCCCATCTCGGGGGCCAGATCCTTGATGAACGAGGTGTGGTTGCGATAGAGCTCGTTCGTCAGGTTGTAGCCCGTGAACGACAGGATGTGCGCCGTGTGCTGCCGCGGCCAGACATAGGACGCCCGCAGGTTGACGATGGAGTAGCCGTTCGTCTCCGTCTCGTCCCGGAACACGTCGGCCTGCTGCCCCGCGAACTCCAGTTGCGGACCGAACGTGAATCCGCCGTACGGGACGTCGAGGCTCACGGTCCCGCGCAACGGCGGTATGCGCGGCAGCGGCTCGCCGGTCGTGGACAGGGCCGCATCGACGTACCCGATGCCGAGCGTCGCCCAGGCGTTCCCGCCCAGCCGGACGCTGCTCTTGGCGTCGAAGCCGACGAAGCGGCTGTCGCCCTGGATGAAGTACCAGACCGGCAGGTTGTCCTCCACCTCGCCGGTGCGGTCGCCGAAGATGAAGTTGTCGATGGAATAGACGTAGGCGTTGAGGTTGCTGCGCACGCGGTCGGCCTGGTGGCGGAAGCTCACGTCGAGGCCGAGCGTCGTCTCGGCGTCGAGAGTCGGGTTGCCCACCTCGAAGGCGAGGTTGCCGACGTGCGGACCGAAGTTGTAAAGCTCCTCGAGCGCCGGCGCGCGGTGCGAGTGGGTGAGGTTGGCGACGAACGCGCTGCCGGCGCCGACGTCGGTGTGCAGGCCGACCGAGGCCGACGCGCCGAGGAACTGCCGGTCGCGCGCGTCGGGCACTTCGAGACCATGGGAGTGACCGTGGTCGTCGGCCGGGGCGTCGGGAACGCTGCGGCCCGCGGTCCGGTAGTCGTTCTGCTCGACGCGCCCGCCGAACTGCAGCCGGGTACGTCGGAAGTCGACCTCTTCGTAGGCGAACGCGGCGAAGGATGTCTGGTCGGTCCGCGGCGCGAGCGCCTCGACGCCCACCGCCTCGAAATCGCGGAACTGGGCCCAGGCCCCGAACCTGCCCGAGAGCCGGTCGGTCTGCCGCTGGTCGACGTCGGCCCGCATGATGTAGGTCCGGTTCGTGAACCGCGTGCCGATGTTCTCGATCCCGTCCTCGACCTCCAACTCGTCGTGTTTCCAGTCGATGACGTTCAGGGCCACGCGCACACCCTCGATGACGGTGTTGGCGAGGTTGCGGAGGCCCAGGTCGAAGCGCCCGACGCGGCGGCGCGACGCGAGGTCGATCTCCGTCTCCGCGGGACCGTCCCCTGCGTGTACGCCGTGCGCCATGTGGAACTCGTCCGCGAACGGCACCCCGTAGCGGCCGTCCTCCAGCGTGAACCCGCTGCTGGCGAAGAACCGGTCGCCGAACCAGCCGAGGCCGGCCCGCGCGTTCGTCAGCTCGGAGGCGGAGTTCTCGACGGCTCCCTCGGGCGTGTCGTAATCATCCGTGCGCCGCATGCTCCCGCCGCCCCAGACCAGCACGTTGTTCTGCGAGTACTGCAGGCTGGCGGTGGTGCCCGCCTCGGCGTTCGCGCTGCCCACGTTGGTGCCGAACTGCGCCCGCGTGCCCTCGAAGAGCGACTCGCGGTAGCTTTCGTGCGGCGTGATGACGTTGACGAGGCCGCCGACCGCGTTCGACCCGTAGAGCAGGGTCGCCGGTCCGCGCACGATCTCGATCCGCTCGGCGCCGTTCGGGTCGATCGTCACGCCGTGATCGCCCGACTGGCTGGAGAGGTCGCCCGTGCGGAGCCCGTCCTCGAGGATCAGCACGCGGTCGCCGTCGAAGCCGCGGATGATCGGCCGGCTCGACCCGGGGCCGAAGCTGCGGCTGGCGACCCCCGGCTCGTTCCGGAGCGCGTCGCCGAGGCTGCCGGCCGACTCCCTGGTGATGTCGAACGAATCCAGGGTGGTGACGGCGTTGAACGCCTCGAACGTCGTCTCGGTGCCGCCCACCGAGGCGGTGACGGTCACGTCCTCGTGGACCGGGGAAAGCCCGAGCACGAAGTCCACCGTTGCCGCTCCACCGGGTTCGACGGTCACCATCTGACGGCCCGCGGTCAGGTGCTCGCGCTGCGCCAGCACCTCGTACGAGCCGGCCGGTATGTTGTCGATCTCGAACATTCCCTGTTCGTCGGTCAGCGCGAACGCGCCCGAGCCGACCACGAGGATCACCGCGCCATGGACGGGCCCCCCGTTCTCTTCCAGCGTCACCGTGCCGCGTACGGCCCCGGCTTCCTGCGCGAGGACGGTAGCCGTCCCGAGGGCGGCCGCCGCAAGGGCCACCGCGAAACCTGTCGCAATCAAACGGTGCATCGATTCGAATCCCCTTCCCGAGTTTCCCCAATTGCTCATGGGCCTGTGCCTGCTCCCGTAGTGCGATCGGCCGCGCGGGCGAGAGGAACCCTGCTGACGGCGTCGGAAGGCAGGGCCTGCTGACGGCGCCGGGGGGCTCGAAACCCTCAACACCCGGGTCGTTGACCCGCTGCGCTCGTGCAACGGCGCGCACGCCGCGGTGGGTGGATGCAAGCACCTCGGTTGCGCGCCGGGTCGACGGCGATCGCGGTACGACGGAAGAACGCTGCGCGTGACGGGGAGCTAGGCGGGTGGGGCGCGGGCGGGAAGGCGGCGGGAGTGACCGGATTCGATCCAGCCGGCGACGGGCGCCTGCTCGAGCGGCTCCGGAGCGTCCGCGAACCCGATCTGCAGGGAGCCGGGCAGTTCGGCGGCTGGCTGGTGTCGGAGCTGGCAGATCGCACAGTCCTGATCGGCTGCGTGCTCCTCGTGCCAGACGGCCGCGGCGGATGCAGCACCGACCAGCGCGATCGCCAGAACGGCGATCGAGGTGCGCCAGCCGGGGCTGCCTCGCACGAGCCCTGTGTGCATGGGGCCTCCTTTGACCATCAGCCGTTGAAGCTAGCAGAGACCGGGCGGGGCAGCAAGAGACGGCGGGAATCGGATTCTGAAGTTTGTCTGAAGTTTTCGCCCTGGGGGTCTGCGCCGTAGAACGGCGTAGACTCCCGGCCAGGCCCGGTTGGGCGGCAAGCGGAGCCGCAGGCGACGGTTGTCGGGACAGGGCTCGGGATAGACGCCGGCGGGGGCGGGGCGGGGTGTCGTTGCCGGCGGCGCTACCCGGACAGGTCCACGCCGACGGGGCAGTGGTCCGATCCGGTCACCCGCGGCCAGATGAAGGCGCTGGTCACCCGCCGTGCGGCGGACGGGGACGCGAGCACGTAATCGATGCGCCACCCGACGTTGTTTTCGCGGGCGCCGCCCCACTGCCGCCACCACGTGTAGTGGCCCGCCTCCCCGGGATGGCGGGCGCGGAACGTGTCCACCCAGCCGGCGTCTATCCAGCGGGTCAGCTCGGCGCGCTCCTCGGGCAGGAAGCCGCTGGTCTTCGTGTTGGCGGCGGGACGGGCCAGATCGATCGGCTCGCGCGCCGTGTTGTAGTCGCCGATGACGAGCACCGGACCGCGGCGGCGCAGGCGCTGCAAGCGGTCGAAGAGCGCGGCATAGAAGTCCAGCTTGTAGGGCACGCGGCTGTTGTCCCGGTCGCGGCCGCTGCCCTTCGGGAAGTAGACCGACGCCACCGCGAGCCGGCCGAAGCGGGCGATGACCAGGCGGCCCTCGGCGTCGAAACGGGGTTCACCCAGCGCGGTTTCCACCCTGTCTGGCGGCGTGCGCGAATAGATGGCGACGCCGCTGTAGCCGGCCCGTTCGGCGGGCGAGAAGGTCGCGTGCCAGCCCAGCGGCGCGCGCACCGCCGGCTCGAGCTGGTGCTCGAATGCCCGCACCTCCTGGAGGCCGACCACGTCGGCTTCGGAGTCCTCCAGAAAGCGGAGGAATCCCTTCCGCGCGCAGGCGCGCAGCCCGTTGACGTTCCAGCTCACGATGCGCATGGTGGCGGGACTCGATCCTGCTCCACGTCGAACGCCACGATGTTGCGCGTCTCGCGGCTGAACTCGATGCCGATCAAGTGGATCGTACGCCCCGGGGCGCGGTGCTTCTCCGCGTAGCCGCGTTCCTCGAGCTGCGCCAGGGCCGAGTCGTAGCCGTCGTACCACTCGCGGATCCTGTCCCGGTCCAGGCCCGGCAGCTCCGGGGCGAACACCGCGTCCAGGTCGGCGTCCGTATAGCCGCAGATGGTCGCGTAGTCCGGGTCCAGCGTCAGGTCGGTGAGGTTGTTGAGGCCGGAGAACGGACTGACCTTCGAGAACCGGCTCACCCCGGTGATGAAGGTGAGCTCCACGTGGGCGTCGCAGGCCTTCAGCGTGCCGTACAGGCCGCGCAGGTCGTCGCGGTTGGCCTTCGCCGTATCGGCCTCGTCCAACGCGTCGAGGATCGGTTTGTCGTACTCGTCCACCAGCACCACGACCCGCCGGCCGGTGCGCTCGTGCAGCGTTTCGAGCAGGCGGCGGAAGCGAACCGGGGCGCTACCGCTGCCCGTTTCGACCCCGGCCCGTCTGCCGATGTCCTCGAGTTGCGCCGTCGCGCTCTCCTCCAGCAGGCCGCGCTTCCTGAAGTTGCCGCCGCTGAAGTCCAGACGCACCACCGGATGGCGCCGCGACCAGTCCCAGCCGTCGTGAACCGACAAGCCGCGGAACACTGTCTCGTTGCCTTCGAACAGCTCCTTGAGGGTGTCCACGAACAGGCTCTTGCCGAACCGGCGGGGGCGGGAGAGGAAGTAGTGGGTGCCGGCGTCGTCCGCCAGCCGGCGGGCGTGAACGGTCTTGTCGACGTAGTAGTAGCCTTCCTCCCGGATGCGGCGGAACGTCTGGATGCCGATGGGCAGCCGGTGCTTCGGCATGTTCGTACCCTAGCACGCGGGGGCGTGGCAGCGGGTTCGCCGTGGGGAGCGGGATTCTGGCTGCGGTCGCGCGAGGGTTGGGACAACCCGGCCCATCCGTCGAGACCGTGGCCGAACGTGATCGGATTGTCGGGCGCGCGGCCCGGTGCGAGCTGCAGGGCGCCGCCCCGCCGGATCGTGACCGACGTGACGCACGTGACGCCGTGGCGCGGCGGACGCGGTGCTACGATCGACGCTCGTGTGGAGCGATCCCCCATGAAACCGTCGCGCGCGCCCCAGATGTTCATAACGTCCCTGCACATGCGCCATTGGCGCAACTTTCGGGGGCCGGTGGACGTGCGCCTGCGCCGCCGGGCGTTCCTGATCGGACCGAACGCTTCCGGGAAGTCCAACGTGCTGGACGCCCTCCGGTTCCTGCGGGATACCGCGGGACACGGCTTGAAAGAGGCGGTCAGGTTGCGCGGCGGCATGGGAGAGATCCGCACCCTGCAGGCAAGGACACCCGCTGGCCTCAAGCTGGCGGTTCACGTAGGCACTGACGACATGCCGCACATGTGGACCTACAGTCCTCAGGGATCCCCTCATTTTATAATATGAACCGAATAGGAAACAAGTCCTTTCTGAAGATAGAACCTATCGCATTCTGAAGTTTGCAGAGCAACGCACTTGGATTAGAATGTGGGTTTCATGCATCCACAGCGAAATCGGCAGACGTCATCCAAACTATGGCTTCGGAGACACGACCTCCTGAACTTCATCAACACCTTGTACGACGGCGACCTGCACGCCAAGCGGGTGCTGTCACTGGCCAACGCCACGCTGGGCGTGCTGACAAGCGCTTCGCTGGCAATCCATGCGGTGGGGCGCGGCCTGGCCCAGGCCATGGGCACGTTGACCAAGCATGGCGTCAAGCAGGTGGACCGCCTGCTGAGCAATCAAGGCGTCAACGTCTGGACCTTCTTCGCCTACTGGACGCCGTACATCGTCGGCGCCCGCACCGAAGTGGTCGTGGCGCTGGATTGGACGAGCTTTGCGGCCGACGAGCAGGAGACGATCGTGCTGTCGATGTTGACCGGGCACGGGCGCGCGACGCCGCTGTTGTGGAAGACGGTGGCCTCGTCGACGCTGAAGGGCAATCAGCGGCGCTATGAGTACGAGGTGCTGTGCCGCTTGCGCGAAGTGCTGCCGGACGGGGTGAAAGTCACCGTCGTGGCGGACCGGGGTTTTGCGGACTGCAAGCTGTTCTACGCGTTGAAGACCGAGTTGGGCTTTGAATACGTGATTCGGTTGCGCGGAGACATCTATGTGACGAACGCGAGCGGCGAGCGGCGAGTGGCCGCCGAGTGGGTCGGGGCCGGGGGGCGTGCGCGGCGGCTGGTGGGGGCTCGGGTGACCGACGCGCACGAGATGCCGGTGGGCGCGGTCGTCTGTGTCCACGATGCGGAGATGGACGAGCCGTGGTGTCTGGTGGCGAGCGAAGCGACGGTGCCGACGCGGGTCTTGATTCGCTACTACGGCAAGCGTTGGGGGATCGAGGCGGGCTTTCGGGACATCAAGGACATGCGTTTCGGGATGGGTCTGTCATCGATGCATGTGTCGCGCCCGGAGCGGCGAGACCGCCTGCTGTTGCTCAGCGCGTTGGCGATTGCGGTGCTGTCGGTGTTGGGCGCGGCGGGCGAGCGCATCGGGTACGACCGTTGGTTGAAGGCGAATACGGTGAAGCGGCGGACGCATTCGTTGTTTCGGCAGGGGTTGATGCTGTACCACCATCTTCCCAATTGGCCCGAGGATCGGGTTCGTCCGTTGATGGAGACGTTCGGCAACATGCTGCTGGAACAGCGGGTGTATCGAGAGGTTTTCGGCGTGATCTGACGCCTGCAGAATGAGGGGATGCATGAGCCTACAGTCTTGGGTTCCGCAACCACCCGCAGAAGCATCTGCCCGTGGTCATGGAGGAGGAGGTCCGAAAGCAGGACGAACGGATTCTCAAGCGGCCCGATGCGGCGGATAAGAAGGACCCCGAGCGGTTGGCGCAGACGTACCTTGAGCAGATCGTCGTGAACCGGGACTTCCGCGAGCTCGCCGAGTTCCTGAAGTCCATCCGGTATCTTCACATCGTGCCCCATCTGGTGCGCGATCCCGAACGGTCCATCGGCAAGCACGACGATCCGTTCGGCGGTGACTTCCTCGAGAAAGTTGCCTCGACACCAGCCAAGACGCGCGATGCGCGGCTCCGCAACATCAACAAGGCGCTGAAGATCGCCATCCCACAGTTCGACAGCCTGACGCTGCAACCGGATGCAGGCGGTCGCTGGCATCTGGAAGCGCGTTTCAGCCACTGGCGGCAGAGCGCGGCGCGCCAGTACGAACGCTCGTTCTCGGACGGCACGCTGCGCTTGATCGGGTTGCTCTGGTCGCTGGCGGAAGGGGGAGGCCCGCTGTTGCTGGAAGAACCCGAGCTGGCCCTGCACGACGCCCTCGTGCGACACCTGCCGCGCTTCATGGCGCGGATGCATACGAAGTCCGGCCGGCAGGTACTGATTACCACGCACTCGGCGGCGCTGCTGGCCGACGCGGGAATCGGTCTCGACGAGGTCCACGTCCTCGACCCCGACTCCCAGGGAACGGAAATCAAGGTCGGCAGAAGCTACCAGGACGTCCGGGCCATGGTGGAAAAGGGCGGACTGTCGATCGGAGCCGCCCTCCTGCCCAAGGCGGCGCCGGCCAACGCCGATCAGTTCCGCTTCGATCTCTGAGCACGCCGTCGTCGAGCTGGCTCGCGAGTCGACCAGACGTGCCATTCGCGACGGTCTCGTCCCGTCCGAAGCCAGTGGGCGTCGAATCGGCCCCGCCTACACCGACGAGGTGATCCAGTACGTCCGCCGCCGATGGTCGCCCAATCGGGCGCGCGCCTTCTCCCCGAGCCTGGCGCGGGCGTTCGAACACTGCGAGACGTTCTCGCGACGTGGAACGTGGTCGTAGCATCCGATTGTGGCGCGCGGTGCGTGAGATTCGCACTGGGGGAGCCTTTGCCGCACTGAGGGAGGTTACGAGTAATGAGTGATTCTGCTGTGACCGCCGCTCCGAATCGGAGGCGAGAGCCGCTGAAGGTGGGCATATTGATCATCGGATCGTTGATTTGGGACTCATGCGATGCTCGTAGAAAGTGGCGTGCAAAGCGCCTCAACGTCACATCGAGGACGCCGGTGTCCGTACCGATTCGGTACGGACGAAAGTCAGAGTCTCGCGGCGACTCCTACACCATGGTGTTCTCTCCGAATCTTGAGCAAGACTTGTGCGGGCGCGCCATCGTCGTTCCGTGCCGACGTGAGGTGTCTGGCATTGACGACCTCATTGAAGAGGCCGAATGGCTGTGGGCGGCTGAACGCAACAGCTCTCGCTGCGACTGTGTCTCCGGCGGTTGGGGTTGCGTTTCGGTTGTCGAGGACGATGCGAACAGGCTTCCGGAGGAGTTACGGGACGGCTGGAAGAATCATGTATCCGACCGGAAGGGGTACGGAGAGATGCACGGGCCGGAGCACCCCGAGCAGTCCGACGCCGGCGGCGACGGACGCATACGTCTTGTTCGTCATTCGCAACTTTGAACTCCTCGAGCCTTGCCCGCACGGCAGCCACATCGGCTCGAGTTGCCACCAAATCGTCCTTCGTCGCGACGTTCTCACCCATCCGAGCCATGATTCGCCCGCTGACGGTCGAGTCAGTGGGTGTCGAAGTTGTTGTACTTTGCTCCTGTGATGACGGCGACGTAGATCTCCAGCAGTGCCTGTCGAAGCGGTTCCGGCTCGTGCACGTATCGAACCCGCATCTTGCGAATCCGGGTCCTCGCATCATCGTACGCCGTCCGAAACCCCGGGTCCTTGAGTAGCTCCTTGCGTGATCCGTTCCGCTTGTACGTGGCCCTCCTGTTAGTAGCCTCACGGGCAATGAGCCACGGAAACGATGCTGCACTTGGATTCGCGCCGAACTGGTTTCGTACGCGCTCCCGGATGGGGCGTTTGGTGCGGCCCACGTAGAGGTGCGCTCTGCCTTCCGAGAACAGATAGACACCCCCGACTGGTGTGTCCTTGGAGACCTTCGAAGCCTCGACGGGCGACATCGCCAGTAGCTTCCGGCACTTGACCTCCAAGGGCGTCACCAGCTCGGCGAATCGTGGGTTCATGACGTTCGTCGATTCCCGGTCCCGCCCTCCCGTTCGAAACCCGGCGCGATCGCCGTTCAGGTAGGCGCGCGCGTCGTCGAGCCCCGCCATGATCTTGTCGAACGCCCTGGTCATGAGCTGCCCTCAGCCAGTGCGTCAAGCCGGTACGTGTGGTCCGCCGTGAACCGGTTTCCCTACCCTTCCTTTTCCTCGTACTGCTCCCGCAGCTTCGCGACGATGGACGGATCGGCCAGCGTCGTCACGTCGCCGAGCGCCTTGCCGGCGGCGATGTCGCGCAGCAGGCGGCGCATGATCTTGCCGGAACGGGTCTTCGGCAGGTCCACGGTCCAGAGGATCTCGTCCGGCTTGGCGATGGCGCCGATCTTGGTGGCGACGTGCTGGCGGAGCTCCTCCACCTTGTCGTCGGACGACTGCACGCCCTCCTTCAGGGTGACGAACGCGCAGATCGCCTGGCCCTTGATGTCGTGCTCCTTGCCGACGACCGCGGCCTCGGCGACCTCCTGGTGGTCGACCAGGGCGCTCTCGACCTCCATGGTGCCGACGCGGTGCCCGGCGACGTTCAGGACGTCGTCGACGCGGCCGAGCAGCCAGAAGTAGCCGTCCTCGTCCACCTTGGCGCCGTCGCCGGTGACGTAGGTGGCGTGGCCCCAGCGGTTCCAGTAGGTGGCGACGTAGCGGTCGTGGTCGCCGTAGATGGTGCGCAGCATCGACGGCCACGGGCGCGTCTGCACCAGGTAGCCGCCGCCCACCTCGACCGGCTGGCCGCTCTCGGTGACGATGGCCGGCTTCAGCCCCGGGAACGGCCGCGAGGCCGAGCCCGGCTTGAGCTTCGTCAGACCCGGCAGCGGCGTGATCAGGATGCTGCCGGTCTCGGTCTGCCACCAGGTGTCGACGATGGGGCAGCGGTCGCCGCCCACGTGGTGGTGGTACCACATCCACGCCTCGGGATTGATCGGCTCGCCGACGGATCCGATCAGCCGCAGGGTGCTCAGGTCGTGCTTGGAGACGTGCTCCGGGCCCCACTTCATGAAGGCGCGGATGGCGGTGGGCGCCGTGTAGAAGATGCTCACCTTGTGGCGCTCGATGATGTCCCAGAAGCGGTCGCGGCCCGGCGTGTCGGGCGCGCCCTCGTACATGACGCAGGTGGCGCCGTTGGCGAGCGGGCCGTACACCAGGTAGCTGTGCCCGGTCACCCAGCCGATGTCGGCGCTGCACCAGTAGATGTCGTCCTCCTTCAGGTCGAACACCCACTTCGTCGTGATGTAGGTCCCCGTGAGGTAGCCGCCGGTGGTGTGCGCGATGCCCTTCGGCTTGCCGGTGGTGCCGGAGGTGTAGAGCGTGAACAGCAGGTCCTCGGCGTCGTTCTCGCGCGGCGGGCAGGTCTCGCCGACCCACGACATCAGGTCGTGGTACCAGTGATCGCGCCCCTCGACGAACTTGAACGGCGTCTCCAGCCCCTCGCGCTTGACCAGCAGCACGTTCTGGACGCTCGGCGCCCCGTCGAGCGCCGCGTCCGAGATCTCCTTGAGCGGCACGACGCCGCCCCGCCGGTAGCCGCCGTCGGCGGTGACGAGCAGCTTGGCCTGCATGTCGTTGATCCGGTCGCGGAGCGACTCGGCCGAGAAGCCGCCGAACACCACGCTGTGGACCGCGCCGATCCGCGCGCAGGCGAGCATCACGATCGGCAGCTCCGGGATCATCGGCAGATACACCGCCACCCGGTCGCCGTGGCCGACGCCCAGCCGCTTCAGCACGTTGGCGCACTTCTGGACCTCGGCGTGCAGCTCGCCGTAGGTGAGCGTCTTCTGATCGCCCGGCTCGCCCTCCCAGACGATGGCCCGCTTGTCGCGCCGGCTGCCCAGCGCATGGCGGTCGACGCAGTTGACGCTGGCGTTGATCTTCCCGCCGATGAACCACTTGGCGTCGGGCGGCCGCCAGTCGAGGATGGTGTCCCAGGGCCGGCTCCACTCCAGCTCGCCGGCGATGCCGGCCCAGAACGCCTCCGGATCGGCGTCCGCCTTGGCGTAGATGTCCGGGTCGTTCATGTTGGCGTCCCTGGCGAACGCCTCCGGCGGATCGAAGGTACGGTCCTCGGTCAGCAGCGCATCGAATCCATCGGTCGGTCTGTCGTCGGCCACAGCGTCCTCCTCTTCGTCAACCGCCGCATCGGCAGCGAATCATCATAGCCGCTTCGTCGCAACGAGCAGGTTACGCGTCTTGCCGTCCGCCGTCATCACGTAGTCCCACAGCACCGCCTCGCGCTGGTAGCCGATCTGCCGGAAGAACCCCTGCGCGGCGGTCTGATCGAGCGTCATCCGCGCCGTCAGCATCCGCAGGTTCAGCGTCCGCGCGATCCAGTCCACCTCGTCGGTCAGCAGGCGCGCCACCCCGCGGCGGCGGTGGGGCGGCGCCACCTGGAGCCGGATCTCGCCGAGATGGCGGGTCCAGCTCGTCCGGTTGTGGAGCAGGCTGGCCTCGCCGGCGACCGCATCGCCGTCGAGGGCGAGCACGGTCTCCGTGCGGCCGGTCTCGATGTAGTGGACCCAGCGTTCCACGACGCCCGGCTCGGTGATGTTGACGCGCAGGTAGAGCAACTCGTCCGGGTCGAGGGTCCTCGCGAACGCGAGCACGGCATCGACGTCGTCGCGCGTCATCAGCCGCAACGTCACCTCCCGCCCATCGGCCAGCGTGACCGTGCGGGGGTAGCGCGCCTGAACGGCGGCGAGGCCGTTTCCGGCGCCGGGCGTTTCGGATCCCATCAGCCGCGCCCGTGCTTCGCCTTCGCCTCCTGCCGCCGCGCGTGGAGGATCGGCTCGGTGTAGCCGCTCGGCTGCTCGAGTCCCTTGAACACCAGGTCGCAGGCGGCCTGGAAGGCGACGCTGTCGTCGAAGTGCGGCGCCATCGGCCGGTAGTGCGGGTCGCCGGCGTTCTGCCCGTCGACGACCGCGGCCATCCGCTGCAGCGTCTCGCGCACCTGCGCCTCGGTGCAGATGCCGTGGTGCAGCCAGTTGCAGATGTGCTGGCTCGAGATGCGCAGCGTCGCCCGGTCCTCCATCAGCCCGATGTTGTTGATGTCGGGCACCTTGGAGCAGCCGATGCCCTGGTCGACCCAGCGCACGACGTAGCCCAGGATGCCCTGGGCGTTGTTGTCGAGCTCCTGCTGGATCTCCTCCGGCGACCAGTCGGGGTTCTCTTCGCGGGGAATGGTCAGGATCTTGTCGAGGTCGGCGCGCGGACGCGACCGCAGCTCGGCCTGCCGCCCGGCGACGTCCACCTGGTGATAGTGGGTCGCGTGCAGCGTGGCGGCGGTGGGCGAGGGCACCCAGGCGGTGTTCGCGCCCTGCTGCGGGTGGCCGATCTTGGCCTTCATCATCTCTGCCATCAGGTCGGGCATGGCCCACATGCCCTTGCCGATCTGGGCGTGCCCCGGCAGACCGGTCTCCAGGCCGACGTCGACGTTCCAGTCCTCGTAGGTGACCATCCAGTCGGCGGTCTTCATCTCCTTCTTGCGGATCATCGGCCCCGCTTCCATTGCGGTGTGCATCTCGTCGCCGGTGCGGTCGAGGAAGCCGGTGTTGATGAAGAAGACGCGCTCCTTCGCGGCCCGCACGCACTCCTTCAGGTTCACCGTCGTGCGCCGCTCCTCGTCCATGATCCCGATCTTGATCGTGTGGCGGTCGAGGCCGAGGACGTCCTCCACCTGCGCCAGGGTCTGGTCGCAGAATGCCACTTCTTCCGGCCCGTGCATCTTGGGTTTGACGATATAGATGGAGCCGGCGCGGCTGTTCTTGCCGCTCTTGACGTCGTGGACGGCGATCATCGACGAGATCATCGCGTCGAGAATCCCCTCCGGCGCCTCGTTGCCGTCCTTGTCGAGGATGGCGGGGTTGGTCATCAGGTGCCCGACGTTGCGGATCAGCATCAGGCTGATGCCGGGCAGCGTGACGCTGGAGCCGTCCGGCGCGGTGTACTCGCGGGCCGCGTTCATGGCCCGGTCGACCATCCGGCCGCCCTTCTCGAACCGGTCGGTCAGGTCGCCCTTGATCAGGCCCAGCCAGTTCCGGTAGGCGACCACCTTGTCCTCGGCGTCGACGCACGCGACCGAGTCCTCCAGATCCATGATGGTCGTCGTCGCCGCTTCCAGCAGGATGTCGCGCACGCCCGCGTCGTCCGCCTTGCCGACCGGATGCGCCCGGTCGATCCGGATCTCGATGTGCAGGCCGTTGTTGCGGAGCAGCACCGCCGACGGCGCTGCCGCGTCGCCGCGATAGCCGGCGAACTTGTCGGCGTCGGCCAGTTCCGTCGTGCTGCCGTCCTTCAGCATGGCGCTGAGCGCGCCGCCCGCCACCGCATAGACGGTGACATCGGCGTGGCTGCCGCCGGCGAGCGGCGCGGCGCTGTCGAGGAACTCCCGCGAGCGGGCGATGACGCGGGCGCCGCGGACCGGGTTGTACTCGGCGGTGCGCTCGCAGCCGCCGTCCTCGGGGATGACGTCGGTGCCGTAGAGTGCGTCGTACAGGCTGCCCCAGCGGGCGTTGGCGGCGTTCAGCGCGTAGCGCGGGTTCGTCACCGGCACGACGAGCTGCGGCCCGGCGATGGTGGAGATCTCCGGATCGACGTTGGCGGTCGTGGCAGAGAAGTCGTCTCCCTCCGGCACCAGGTAGCCGATCTCCTGGAGCATCGCCTTGTACTCGGGCAGGTCGATCGGCTCGTCGTGGTTCTCGCGGTACCAGGCGTCGATGCGCCGCTGCAGCTCCTCGCGCTTGTCGAGCAACTGGCGGTTCCGCGGCGCGAGGCCGTGGACGAGCCGGTCGAACCCGGACCAGAACGCCTCGGGGGAGACGCCGGTGCCCGGCAGCGCCTCGTCGTTGATGAAGTCGTAGAGCTCCTTGTCGACCTGCAGTCCGCCGGCCGCTACCCGGTCCGTATCCGTCATGCCTTCCCCCTGCTTCCTGATTCCATGGGCGCGCACCGCGGCGCGTCCGGCAGGGGGATCTTACTCTGGCGCCCGCGGCCAAGTCCGGTGCGGGCGTGTCCGGAGCGCCGGGGCGGAGGACTTGCCGCGTCGCGCGAGAACCACTATTATGTCGGCACAATGATGGTTCGCTCCCAGATCTCTCTCCGTGCCGAGTCGCACGCGCGCGCTCGTGCCCGTGCGGCGGCGCTCGACGTGTCGCTGGCCGAGTACATCCGCAGGCTCGTGGACCGGGATCTGGCGGAATCCCCGCGCCGCATCGATCGCTCGGTGGTGTTCGACCTCGGCAGATCGGCCGGTACGGACGTTGCTTCGGACAAGGATCGAATGCTCGCCGAAGCGGTCGGCGCCGGGAAACGGCGCGGCTCCGGTGTGCGATGAGCATTTTCGTGGACACCTCGGCCTGGTACGCCGCTGCCGACTCGGGTGACCGACGCAACGGCCTTGCGAAACGACTGCTCGGGACGGAGGAGCCGCTCGTTACCAGCGACCATGTGCTCGTCGAGACGTGGCGTCTATTGCACCACTTCGTTTCCGCGCATGCGGCGGAATCGTTCTGGGACGGTCTGCGTACCGGCGTGGCGGCGATCGAGCAGACGACCGACGCGGACCTCGAAGCTGCCTGGGCTATCGGGGAACGCTTTCCCGATCAGGATTTCTCCCTCGTCGACCGCACTTCGTTCGCGTTGATGGAACGGCTTGGCATCTCGCGCGCCATCTCGTTCGACAACGACTTTGCAGTCTTCCGCTACGGTCGCGGGCGCAGGCTCGCGTTCGAAGTGCTGCGTTGAGTGCCGCGGAGGCGGCCGCTCCGCTCATCGTGCCGGACAGGTAACCGCGTCGAACGCCGTGACATCGCGCGATTCCGCGCTGATCTCCACGCCGATCAAGTGCACGGCGCGACCCGGCGCGCGGTACTTGTCCGCGTAGCCGCGGGCCCGCAACTGCGCCAGCGCCGCGCCGGTGTCCGAGCGCTCGGCCACCTTGAACTCGAAGAGGTAGACATCGTCCGCCAGCCGCACCGACAGGTCGACCCGGCCGCGGCTGGTCGCGTCTTCTGTCGCCACGCCGTCCAGCGACGCCTGGAACCAGGCGTAGAACACGCTCGACCAGTAGCCCTCGTAGCGGGCGATCTCGTTGCGCCGGTGCCAGTCGTGCGGGATGCCCGCCAGCAACTGCCGGCACAGCGCTTCCACGCCTGTCCAGTCCTTCGCCGCGAGCGACCGGCGGAGCACGCCAGCGTTTCCGGCCGACCGCCGCCAGTTCGGCGCCAACGCGTCCAGCAGGCTCTCGTTCAGTCCCTGCCGGACCTCGAGGTTCGGATAGCCCAGGCGGTACTGCGGAGAGCCGTCCGGGCGTTCCTCCTCCGCGATCGTCAGGTAGCCGGTCTGGAACAGCAGCGCCTCGGGCGCGATGCGGTCCACGTCGAAGGACGACAGCAGCGCTTCGCTTGCGTGCACGGCATCGAGGTCCGGGGCCGAGAAGCCGCGCCGCAGGAGCGTGTCGATCAGGAACCGCGGCGTCGCCGTCTCGAACCAGTGCGCCCTGAAAGTGCGGCTGCGGAACAACTTGAGGATGCCGAAGGGGTTGTAGACCTTCTCCCTGCCCAGCCAGTTGTAGCCGTTGTACCAGGTCCGGATCAGATCGCGGTCCAGGTCCGGCAGCTCCGGCGCGAACACGGCGTCCAGGTCCGCCTCGGTGTAGCCGCAGATCGTCGAGTAGCCGGGGTCGAGGGTGATGTCGATGAGGTTGTTCAGGTCGGAGAACAGGCTGACCTTCGAGAACCTGCTCACCCCGGTGATGAACGTGAGCTCCACATGCGCGTCGCAGTCCTTGATCGTGCCGTACAGTCCGCGCAGATCGTCACGGTTCGCCTTCGCGATATCCGGCTCGTCCAGCGCGTCCAGGATCGGCTTGTCGTACTCGTCCACCAGCACGACCACCCGCCGTCCGGCCCGACGGTGCAGCGCGGCCAGGAGGCGGGCGAAGCGCCGCGGTACGGTGGCGGCCTCGGCGACGGGCGCCTCCGTCTCGCGTTCGATCTCGGCCAACTGCTCCGCGGTGCTCGCCAGCAGCTCGTCCGGCCGCCTGAAGTTGCCGGCGGCGAAGCTCAGGCGGACGACCGGATGGCGCCTGGACCAGTCCCAGCCGTCGTGCACGGCCAAGTCCCGGAACAGCGGCTCGTTGCCCTCGTACAGCTCCTTGAGCGTGTCCACGAACAGGCTCTTGCCGAAGCGCCGCGGGCGCGACAGGAAATAGTGCTTGCCGGCGTCGTCCGCGAGCCGGCGGGCGTAGGCGGTCTTGTCGACGTAGTAGTAGCCCTCTTCGCGGATCTGGCGGAAGGTCTGGATGCCGACGGGAAGCCTGCGCCTGTCCACGTCGCATGATACGCCGTCGAACCGGGCCACTTGTCCTTCGGGCGGCAGGCGCGAGATTGCCCGTCCGGCCATGACCGACTGAACGCGATTGCTCCACCACGACGACACGCCGCCCGGTACGCCTGAAAACGTCGGGCGCCGGGCCGTTCGTCAACGGGCGAAAATCGGAATGAGTCATCGGTTCGTGCTCATCCCGACGGCCGCGCATTTCAATCGACACGCGCTGCCGCGACGTCATGATCGGAGACATTGCCCTTCACAGTAGCCGAACGTTGAACGCGTCGTTCGCGGTTCGCCATGCCGTCGGGACTCCCTTGTTCTCCCGGAACAGGGTCCCGGAAGCGTCCTGCCGGCAGCGTTCCCCGGCGTAGTTGCGGATCGCTTCCGCGCCGGGGCCCTTCTTGTCCAGGTGCGCGTTCAAGCCGTAGGCCTCGAAGTCGTGGTCGAGCCTGTGCGGCTCGATTTCGAACGTCCGTGCGCGTCCTCCCCGGGTGGCCGTTTCGATGACCACCTTTCGGTTCCCGGTCCGGATGCCGACTTCGTCGAAGAGAGCTTCCAGCACTCGTGTGGCGGCCCTGGCGCCAAGTGCTCGGGTGTCGCCGAGAGCGTTCTTCTCGATACCGGCCAGTTGGTCTTCGGCGTCGGCGGCCAGGGCCGGGCTCGCCCGATGCCAGCACGCCGCCACGATGTTCGCGGCGTCTCTCGGGATTGCATTGACCGCCGCGGCGAGGGCGTCCGGGTCATGGCCGGCGGCGCTGATCACGTCGTACACGTCGCGCACCAGATTCTCCTCGGCCCGTTCGAGCTTGCCGCGGAGAATCTGCGCGTTCGACAGCACGGTTTCCCCGCGCCCGTCGATCACGCCCGTTTCGTGCCCTGCCTTCAGGATTGGCTCCCTTGCCCAGAGGTCGATGTCTCCCGCGGGAAACTCCATCTTGTACTTGTCGAGCCGCTCGTCGAATCGTGCCCGCCCGCCGGCGTCCTCGACGGCCCGTTCGAAGTCTCCGCCGTACAGCCGTTGCAGGCGGTACAGGGGTGTGTTCTCACCGACGGTCAGATCGATGTCGAAGCTCCTGCGGTGCTTCCACCTTGCCGCGAGGATCGTGCCGTCGCCGATCCGGTAACCGTACGGTCCGGCCGGAAGCGTTTGCAGGGCGCTCCCGATCAAGTCTCTCGTCCCGAGCCACAGCTTTCGCGCCGGGTCCGGCAGCGTCAGGTGTTCCCGTGTCAACGTGCCGCGTCCCGGTTTCCGGCTCTCCAACAGTTGATGAGGCGCGCGTGCCGGCAGCGGTCGTGTCCGGCCCGGTGGAGTGCTCGCACCAGGGCTTGCAGCGTGTACGCGCGCTGCGCCCACGCCTGCAGCAACTCGCGCCAGTCGGCTTCGTTCGCCCACATGGAGATGAGGGCCTTCTGCCGGCCGGTCGGATCTTCCGCGTGAATGGCGTCGTAGAACTCCCCGGCCGTCGGCCGTTGTTTCCAACCGGAGCAACTGTTCACGATGCGCCAGTGCACCGCGTCGCTGTTTCGTCCGGTCAGGGCCGGGTCTCCGCGTTCGCAAGCCCGAGCGAAGTCCTCGCTGGTCGCTGGCTCGTCGCTGAACCTCTCCGGCGGCAGCAGGCGCACCCGGCCGGGCAGGTTCTCCTCCCGCTCTCGGCGGCGCCGGCGTTCCTGGTCGATCCACTGCGCGGTCCGCCCGGTCGTGGTCACAGCAGCACCTCGATCCGGCCGGCGGGATCTTCCATGCCGTAGTCTACCGCTCGCGATCCGAGGGTCGCCGGGTTGTTTCGCCGACCGCGCTTTGTGGCGCATCAGCGTGCGGAGTCGCATCATCCGTCCTCAGGCTCTTCCTGGTACTCTCTGATCCGTCCCCGCTGCACGATCCACAGCTTCCCTTCAATCGTCCTGCCTGCAAGTCCCGTCGCGAGGGTCCGCACGGCGTCGAACAAGTCCTCGGCGGCAGGTCTGTGGGGCAGCCGCAGCACCGCGATGCCGGTAATGAAGCGACGGTGTGAACCGCAAGGGGTTTCCGAAGTCCAGATCGAGGGTCACGAGACACTTGCGATCGGAACGGCACACCTCCGCGAGTGTCCGGTCGCCGGCCGACGAGAGTCCTTCCTCTGTCACGGTGGTCACTTGATGCCCGGCCGCCCGCAGGATGGCGGCGCCCCTGGCGCCGAGATTCTCGTCGAGCTTGATGTTCAAGCCGAGGTCTCCCGGGGTATCTCGACGTAGCGTTCACGGGACATCTCCGCTCCGTATGCAATGCAGGCGAGCACGTCCGCTTCCTCGATGCCGGGATATTGTTCGAGAAGTTGCGGGACCGTCCAGCCGCTGGACAGCAGGTCGAGCACCAGGGACACCCAGATGCGGTGTCCGCGGATGCACGGCTTGCCGAAACAGATGTCGGGATCTATCGATATCCGCGAGAGCAGCTCACTCTTGTTCATCGGAAGCCTCCATGCACATCGAACTTCATCCGGAGCCCTCACCGTCGCGAATCACTCGTGCGCCGGGCGAACGAGAGCCCGCCGGCACGAAGAGCATCTCGGGCCAGCACACAGGCCGGCGCAGCGCCGGCGCGTGATCCGACAGCCCGGATTCGAACGCGTTTCTCAATCGGTCGGCGACCGCGGCGCATTCCGCCGTCGTCATACCGTGTTCGGGTTCTCCGCTGCCGGCGAGCAGGACGGTGATGACCCAGGCAGCGGCCGAAACCGCGGTGGGTAACTCGATTGTGATGGGCGCGGCCTGCGCCGCGATGAGCAGGTCGGTCACGGACTCGGTCTCCTCCGGGTCGCCGGATCGTCGGAGGCACATGTACATCGAGTCGGCGCCCGCGATGACGATTGTCGGGCTACGGCGCTTCCCTCGCGAAACCCTCGTAGATCCCCCGCGCCTCGTCGAACTGCGAGAACACGTGCCGGCGTTCGCGCTCGGACCGCCAGCCGGGCCACGCCTCCGCCATCTCTCGCAGCCGGTCGATCCAGCGCATCCCGTACTCGGCCGAGGCCGCATCGCGGATCGGTTGCTCGCCGACGGTGATCCAGATCGGATTCGTGAACGCCTGCGCGTAGCCGACGTCCAGCGGCGCGCGCGCGCTCGGGTGCCCTTCGGCGCGCAGGTGGCACCAGCCGCTCCGGTCGATGTCCAGCTCCAGCTCGAACGCGGCGCTCCGCCGTTCTCCGCTCAGGGGAATGTCGGCCCGTTCTTCTCCCCGACAGATGACGAACACGCGGTCCAGCGGCGTGATCGAGTCGACGCGCCCGGCCAGTCCCACGGTGCCGCCGCCCGCCGGGAGCGCGACCGTCTCCCCGGCCATGCGCCCGTTCGCGGTCAGATCGACGAGGGGACCCGACGAGACGAACGCGCGCCCCTCGCGGAGTCCCGCGAACCAGGCGTCCATGTCCAGGCCGCGGCTGCCGGTGTGCACGTAGGTGCGCACCGAACCGACGATCTTGGACCGGTGCAGGTTGCTGATCGAGTCCTCTCCGCCGGTGGCGGTCACCCGCAGCCCGTTGTTCCAGGCGGCGTAGACCGGGAAGAAGCCCGCCCGCGCCGCGTCGGACCACTCGATGCCGTCGATCGTGCCGAGCGCCGCGTCCACCAGGAAGCCCTTGCCGCCGCCCAGGTTGCCGTCGAGCGGGTCCGCCTCGCCGCCGAAGGCGTGCACGTAGCCGACGGTGGCGCCCTGCGCCCGCGCCTTCCGGAACATGTCGGTGTTGCTCGGGTAGAGGCTCTCGATGGCCGTGCCCTCGTAGCCCATCGTGAAGGGGGAGAGCAGGTGGTCGCGCATCCCGAACATGAAGACGTGGCCGTAGAACGGGGGCCGGTACTCCTGGCCCACCACCACCAGGTGTTCCGGCGTCGATGCCGGATGCGGGCCGCCGCCCGGCACGAAGAACTGGTAGTCGAGGATGCGGTTGTCCTTGTTGGCCACCTGCTCGTTGACGACATCCTGATCCTCGGCCGCGGACATCATCACCAGGTTCTCGAGCGTGTTGTGCAGGTTGCCGCCGTAGTTCATGTGGACGTGGGTGGAGCCGCTGTACCACCCCTTGGCCGCCATGTCGGTCAGGCGGCGCAGATCCACGGTGAGCTCGGCCACCTCGTCCGCGCCGACCTCCACGGAGACTTCCTCCGGCCAGTACTCGAAGCCCTTGACGACGGTCAGCTCCGTCTGCCCGGCGGGCACTTCCACCGTGAACCGCCCGGTGTGGTGGAACACGTGATCGCCCTGTCCGCCGACACGCGCGTAGGCGTCGGCGGGAGCGTAGAACTTGCCGTCGGCCGCGGTGAGGTGGATCCGGGAGCCGGTCGGCGAACCGGTCGCCGCGTCCCGCGTGGTGACCGAGAGGATGCCCATCGGCCGCTTCCAGCGCCGGCGCTCGATGGCCACGGTGCGGACGGCGCCGCCGTGCGTCTCGAGCAGCGCAAGCTGCGGCAACCCGCCTTCGTTGGTGATGAACGCGATCCACTCGTCGTCCGGCGACCACCGCGGGTGGAACGCGTCGTGCTGGAAGAAGGTGATCTTGTAGGGTTCGCCGCCGGACGTGGGTTGCACGTAGAGGTTGTTGAACTGGTCCGCCGCGCCGCTGGTCGACGAGTAGACGAAGCGCCGGCCGTCGCTCGCCACGTCGGGCCGCGTGCGGTACAGCGTCTGCTCGCGCAGCACCGGCGTGGCGTCGTCGATGCCCCCGGCGCGCGCCGGCACGCGCAGCACGTGACCGGACCCGAGCGGGATGTCCCGGTTCGAGATCAGGAGCAGCTCGTCGCCCTCCGGCAGCCAGGCCGGCGTCAGGTGCATGTCCCAGGGGCCGAAGTAGAGCCGGTTGCGGCCGAAGTCGTTGTCGCGCGTGACCGCGACCGGGTCGCCGTTCCAGCGACCGTCGGCGATCGGCCGGATGTAGACGTTGAAGTAGCCGCTCGGGGTCGTCGCCACGTAGGCGACGCGGCTCCCGTCGGGTGAGAAGACGGGATCGGCGTAGATCTGGTCGTCCTCGGTGAGCGCGCGCGTCTCGCCGGACGCGACCTCGAGGATCTCCAGTTGCACCGCCTCCCCGTCGTGGTCCGCGGTGTAGACGATCCAGCGGCCGTCCGGCGACCAGTCCGGCGAGGAGTGGTACGTCGGGCCGTAGGTCAGCTCGTCCGCGGCGCCGCTCGCGAGGTCGACGCGCCAGATGGAGCCGGCCATCGCCACGGCGACCGACCGGCCGTCGGGGGCCCACGACGGCGCCCACGGGGTGGAGCTCGGCGACGGCGGGAAGTAGAAGTTGAACATGTAGTTCCCGCCGTGGCGCGATGCCGGATACCGGCCGGCCTGCGCCATCGCCGGCGGGGTCGCGAGCGCCGACAGAAGCGCCGGGAAGAGGAGAGCGACCGAAATCCGGATGCGTGCCTTGTCCATGTCCGCATTGTAGCGGCCCGCCCGTGCTCGATGGTGGCCGGGCGGGGGTACAGGGATTGCAGCGTCGTGCCGATAGTCGCCATGTCCGTGCGTTGCCGAGTTCGGGTCGACAGCCGGCGAAACACGCGCCGGCAGGCGAGGGGAGGGCTCGAATGACGTGGTTGTACGTTGTTGTCGCAGGTGCGGCGGTGGCGCGCTGGAGCCTCTGGCACCTCCGCGACGTCATCGAGTGGCTGGAGGCGCCGCGCCGGGATCGGGTGTCGGCGGCGATGCGGGTCCGGCTGCGCCTGCAGCACGACCGGCAGATGCCTTCCATGGCTCGCATGCCGGTGTTGCATCTGCCGGAGGAGGTGGCCGGTGGGTCGCGCGGTGCGTGAGGCCCGCCGGTCGAGCGGAGTGCGTCGCTCGCGGCGATGCATGGGCACGCTCGTGTACGATGACCTTGTCGACGACCCCCGAGTGGGAGAGGTGCGCGAGGCCCCGGGCGATCCGAGCCGAGGCGGCGACGAGACGAACCGGACCCCGCCGCCCGCCGCGGACCCGCGCGACCACCAGCGCGTCGACCGGGATGACAGCCGCCGGCGCCGGCAGTCTGCGCCGTAGAACGGCGTAGACTGCTGGTCAGGCCCGGTCGGGCGGCAATCGGAGCCGCTGGCGACGATTGTCGGGCCGGGGTATCGTCCACAACGTGTTCATGCCGCCTTCCGGATTCCCCGACCTCCGCAACTTCCTCGATCGGCTGAAGAGGGACGGCGACCTGGAGGTCGTCGATGCGCCCGTGGACCCGGTCCTCGAAGTGGCCGAGATCCACCGGCGGGTCATTGCGGCCGGCGGACCCGCCCTGCTTTTCACCAACGTGACCGGCGCGTCGTTCCCGCTCGTCACCAACCTCTTCGGTACGGCGCGCCGGGCCGAGCTGGCGTTCGGCACGCGCCCGCTGCAGCTCATCCGGCGGCTGGTCGAGCTGGCCGAGACGCTGCTGCCGCCGACGCCGGCGAAGCTGTGGGGCGCGCGCGACATGGCCGGCGCGCTGCTCGGCATCGGCACGCGGTCCCGGACCCGGGCGCCGGTAACCGAGGTTGTCACCGGGGACGTGCGGCTCGATCGTCTGCCCGCCCTTACCTGCTGGCCGGAGGACGGCGGTCCGTTCATCACCCTGCCGCTCGTCTACACGGAGCATCCCGAGCGTCCGGGGCACAACCTCGGCATGTACCGCCTGCACGTGCACGACGCCCGATCGACCGGGATGCACTGGCAGATCGGCAAGGGGGGCGGATTCCACTACGCGGCCGCCGAGGCGCGGGGCGAGGCGTTGCCCGCCACCGTCTTCCTGGGGGGACCGCCGGCGCTGATGCTGGCCGCCATCGCCCCGCTTCCCGAGAACGTGCCGGAGCTGATGCTGGCCTCGCTCATCGCCGGCGACCGGTTGCCCGTGGTCGGCGGGATCGGGCCGCATCGCCTGATTGGGAGCGCGGAGTTCGCGCTGCTGGGATCGGTGGCGCCGCACGCCCGGCGGCCGGAGGGGCCGTTCGGCGATCACTACGGTTACTACTCGCTGGCCCACGACTATCCGTTGTTCACCGTCGGCCGCATGGCGCATCGGAAGGACGCCGTCTACCCGGCCACCGTGGTCGGCAAGCCGCGGCAGGAGGACTTCTTCATCGGCGACCTCCTGCAGGAGCTGCTCTCGCCGCTGTTTCCGCTGGTCATGCCCGCGGTCGTCGATCTCTGGTCCTACGGCGAGACGGGGTACCACTCGCTGGGGGCCGCCGTCGTGCGCCAGCGCTACGCCCGCGAGGCGATGGCCAGCGCGTTCCGCATCCTCGGCGAGGGGCAACTGTCGTTGACGAAGTTCCTGCTCGTGACCGACGAGCGGGTGGACCTGAGAGACTTCCGCCGCACGCTGGTGCACCTGCTGGAGCGGACGAATCCCGAGACGGACCTGTACGTGTTCTCGAACCTGTCGATGGACACGCTCGACTACACCGGGCCGGAGGTCAACAAGGGATCGAAGGGGGTGTGGCTGGGTCTGGGGCCCGCGGTGCGGAAGCTGCCGGCGGCGTTCCGGTCGGCAGAGCTCCCCCGCGGCGTGACCACCGTGCGGGTCTTCTGCCCCGGCTGCCTCGTGGTGGATGCGCCGGCGTACAAGGACGAGCCGGGCGCCGGCGAGCGTCTGGCGACCCATCCCGCGTTCGCCGGATGGCCGCTGGTGGTGCTGTCGGACGAGCCGGACCGCGCGGCGGCGTCGGTGATGAACTTTCTCTGGACGACCTTTACCCGCTTCGAGCCGGCCGCCGACATCCATGCCGCGGCGACGCGGATCGTGCGTAATCACCTGTCCTACACCGCACCCATCGTGATCGACGCGCGCATGAAGCCGTGGTATCCGAAGGAGCTGTCCTGCCGGCCGGATATCGCGCAACGGGTGACCGACCGATGGCGGGAGTACTTCCCCGGCGGCGGCGTGGAGATGGGCGACTCCGAGAAGGCGTCGCTGGCCTGAGCACCACTTCCGATGACCGGGATCGAGGTCGAGCATTGGCCGGTAGGCGAGTAGGTCTCGCCGGCACGTTGCTGGTCGCCCTGGTCGGCTGCGGAGCCGGCATGGCCGGCGAGGCGCAGACCGGACGTGACCCGGGCGAGGCAGGCCGTGTCCACACCATCACGATGGCGCTGCCCGGGGGGGCTGTCGACGCGGAGGAGGCGTCGGGCTTCGAGCGGCTGATCGAATCGTTGTCGAGGGGGCGGATAGCCGTCGAGATCGATGAGGACGGCGGGCGTTGCGAGGAACCGGCCGCGTGCCTGGCGGCGCTGCAGGCGGGGACCATAAGCGCCTACCGGTCGACGGTGCCCGATATCGGGCGGCTGATGCCGGAGCTCCACGTTCTCGACGTGCCGTACCTGCTCGAGACGGACGCAGTGGTCGAGCTGGTGTTCCGCGGGGTGTTCTTCGCGCGGGCGCGCGATGCGCTTCTGCACCGGACCGGCTTGCGCCTGATGGCGCTCGGCAGCGCCGGCGGCTGGCGCGGCATCGCCACCACGTCACGCGCCGTTCGCACGCCGGCCGACCTGCAGGGCCTCAGGCTGCGGACCGCCGACTCGCCGATCGAGATGGCCTGGGCGCGCGCGCTCGGCGCGTCCCCCGTGGCGGCGCCCTGGCAGGAGCTCCGCGCCGGCCTCGCATCCGGACGGATCGCAGGGACCGCGGACGGCGCCATCGATATCGTGCGGGAAGGGCTGCAGGAGGATCTGCGCTATCTCACACCGGATCGCCACGGATATCGGGCCGGGCTGTGGCTCATGAACGAGCGGGCCTACCAGGGGCTGCCGGCAGATCTCCGGCAGATCGTGCAAGCGGGTTTCGACGAGCTGGCGCGCGTGACGCTGGCGCGGGCACGGGAGCGTCACGCGGAGGCGATTGCCGCCGTCGAGGCGGCGGGTGGCCGGGTGCACGAGCCGACGGTGGAGGAAAGGCGGTCGTTCGTGATGGCGGCCGGCCGGGTCTCCACCGGATACATGGACGAGTACGGCTACGAGTGGCTGGTCTGGCTGGAGGGGGCGATTGCGGAGGCGGAGCGCGAGCTGGCGGTCGCGAACGTCCGCCAGGATCGCGCCCGGCCGTAGACTCGTTATCTACCGCACGTCACCTTGCGGCTGCCCGCCTGTTTCGGTGGGCTCCGCCCGGTTGTCCAGATCGTTGTAGTGCAGGATGGCGTTGAACAGCATTCCGAACTCGCCATGGTTCTGCCACCGGTAGCACGGGTTGATGGCGAACAGCACGACCCGGCCGTCGCCGCGCGGCACGTCGACGACG
Organism: Vicinamibacterales bacterium; assembly: GCA_965204175.1. GTDB lineage: Bacteria > Acidobacteriota > Vicinamibacteria > Vicinamibacterales > UBA8438 > WTFV01. The sequence continues at coordinate 4,228,578 of OZ241978.1, read as the reverse complement.
GCGGGGCGGCCGTCGATCTGGTCGGCGCCGCGCAGGTGACCGCCGAGCACCTCGTCCGTGAACGACATCAGCACCCAGTCCTCGCGGAACCGGCGCGGGACCTCGAGAAGGGGCCCGTTGGCGTAGCGCACCGGCGTCTCCGGCGTGTCGTAGCCGTAGAAGATCGGATGGCTCGGCTGCGTGATCGCGGCTTCGACGAGCGGTCCGGGCGCGTAGAAGCCTGAAGCGGGCCGGCGCGCGTCGATCTCGCGGGTGAGGCCGTACTCCGGCGGGACGTAGCTCGCGGCCCCGAGCGTCACCAGGACCCCGCCGCCGTCGACGAATCGCTGCAGCTCCAGGATTCCCTCTATGCCCATCCCGCCGGTGATGTCCTCCGACGAGCCGTAGTCGCCCAGGAACCGGTAACGGTCGGTCTTGGTGTAGGCCCGCGGCCCGCCGCGCGGCTCGATGTCGAACACCAGGCCCTTGGCGGTGCGGCCCTGGTTGGGAATCAGGATGACGTCGTAGTCCGCCCGCAGGTCGCCCTCCCGGACCCGCTCCTTGAAGACGAGGTCGAACGGGATCTCGAACTGGTCGAACGCGTGGCGCACCCAACCCACCTCCTGGGTGTTGCCCCAGGTGCTGTACATCGCCAGGCGGGGCGGATCGATCGGATGCGTGGCGACGTCCGGCCGCTCGTCGAGCGCGGCGGCGGTCAGACCCAGCCCGGCAATCCACTCCTGGAGGCGCGTGGCGCGCTCGCTCCCGGGCGGGGCCTCGACGATGAACGACCCGGGCGGGAACTCGACGCCACCCGCCTCGAAGTGCTCCTCGGCGGCCTCGACCGGCGCGTCGCCGAGCCGGTAGCGCAGCGTCGTCAGGTGATTCGAGCCGTAGTGCGCCACGGCGTAGCCGAAACCACCCTCATCGGCCGCGGCGACCGTTCCCGTCACGCGGGCCTCGTCGACTGGCTCGACCGGTGCGTCGAGCACCGCGGGGTCGTCGACGGCGACCACGTCGACACGGTGCATCGACCCCATCGTCCAGCCGGTGTCGTCGTACGTGCGCAGGCCGTCGTCGGGGAACTCCTGGTTGCCGAGAAGGATCTTCGCGAGACGGAAGTACGGCTGGCCGCCCCTGACGACGTAGGACCCGGCCGGCCAGGTCCGGTCGCCGAACGTCAGCGCGCCATCGGTGCGGCCGACCTCCACGCCCTGGATGCGCAGCAGGTCGACGAGCGTCGCCACCCGCGTCCTGTCGCGCTGCCCGGTCGGAATGACGAAGCCGTGCGGCGGGTTGCGCTCGCCGTCCAGCACCGCGTTTCTCGACTTGCGGTAGAAGTTCCGGACGATGACCTCGGGGTTCGACGCCGCGAGCTGCAACGCGGTGAGGGCGGCGGTCTGGCTGTAGTTGGTGTTGTTGCGCATCGACCACTCGACCTCCTCGTAGGGGGGCGAGGGCCGGTACCACTCGCGGCTGGTGCGCGCCTGCTCGGGCGTGTTGTCCTCGGTCTTCAGGTGGCGCTTCATCGTCGTGGCGCCGCCGTTGCCGAACGTCTCGTAGAAGCGGATCAGCCCGTTGTGGTTGGAGGCCATGAACGCCAGGTAGCCGGGCGACCACATGTCGACGAAGCCGTGCGTCCAGACCCCCGGCATGCCGTAGCTGGTCAACTGCGCCATCTCGAAGTTGGCGAACCACGGCAGCTCGCCGTAGACGATGGGGTCGAGCAGCGGGTTCTGCGGCGCCTGTCCGCTGAACGTGTAGAGGAACGGCACCGACTCGTGCAGGTCGTGCATCACCGGGGGATGCCACTCGAGGTACCAGTCGAGCACGTTGCGCATGCTGCGCTGCGAGTAGTTGATGTCGCGGTTGTTGTCGTGGAAGATGTACTTCCCCCAGTACGGCGGGCCGCCGATGCGGTCGCGGTCGTCGGTGATGTCGATCAGGTGCCGGTAGTACCAGTCGACGTAACGGTCGCGGCCGTCCGGCTCGGCGGCCGGAATCAACGCCACGATCAATTCGTCGCGGATCCGGTCGAAGAGCGGCCCCTCCTCGACCGCGAGCCGGTAGGCGAGCTCCATCAGCATCTCCGGCGGGCCGGTCTCGCCGCTGTGGAGCCCGGCCATCAGGAGGTAGATCGGCTTGGCGCGCGCGATGACGGCCTGCGCCTGCGCTTCAGCGAGCCCCCGCGGATCGGCGAGCCGCGCGAGGTCGCGGCGATACGATTCGAGATCCGACAGCGTCGCTTCGTTAGCGATGGTGACGACGACCATCTCGCGGCCTTCGTCGGTGCCGCCGATCGGTGCGAGCGACACGCGCGGCGAGGCGGCGGCCAGGGCCCGATAGTACTCCAGCATCTCCGCGTAGTAGGTCAGCTCGCGCGGCGCACCGGCGTGGTGGCCGAGGACGTCCTTCGGCGAGGGCACGCGATCGCTGAGCGGCAGGTGATCGACCAGCGGGCTGAGGAACTCGGGACGCGTGGTCCACTCCGCGACCCGGGCCGCGAAGTCGGCGTCCATCGCCTGCCCGCCGACGGTCTGGGCTGTGGCCGGTGGAGCGAGCAGGGTGAGCGCAAGTACGGTCGCGGCGAACCATCTCATGGTGTTCGACTCCCGGAGACTGACAGTGGTGCAGTGTAGCGGGTCGGCAAGGCGGGAATCACGGCCGGTCGCGCCGACGGTCCTGCGGCGGACGCAGGCACCGCCGCGGGCATCGCTCGGGGTGCGGGCCGGCCGGACGCGGCAATGGCCGCGCAGCAAAATGTGAGGACCGGTGTCGATGGTGCATTATTGCCGCAAGGGGGTGCGATGCGGATCGATCTGAACTGCGACCTCGGAGAGGCGACCGGCGCCGGCGCCGTCGAGCACGACCGCCGGATGATGGAGTACGTCACCTCGGTCAACGTCGCCTGCGGCGTCCATGCCGGCGACCCCGACACGATGCGGGCGACGGTCCGCTCCGCCCGCGAAGCCGGCGTGCGCATCGGAGTCCATCCCGGCTTTGCCGACCGGGAGGGGTTCGGTCGGCGCGACATGGATCTGGCGTCGGAGGCGATCGAGAACCTGGTGCTGGTGCAGATCGGCGCGCTGGCCGCCATCGCCCGCGCGGAGGACATGGTCCTCAGTCACGTCAAGCCGCACGGGGCGCTGTACAACATGGCGGGACGCGACCGGCGCGTCGCCGATGCGATCGCGCGGGCCGTTGCCGGCTTCGACCGCTCGCTGCCGCTGCTCGCGCTGACCGGATCGGTGGCGGTCGATGCCGGGCGCGAAGCCGGCCTCGACGTCGTGCCCGAGGTGTTCGCGGATCGCGCGTTCGACGCCGACGGCACCCTGGTGTCGCGCCGGCGGCCGGGCGCGGTGATCCACGAGCCGGCGCGGATGATAGAGCGGGCGGTGCGAATGGTCCGCGACGGCTGCGTCGATGCCATCGACGGCACGCCGCTGGAGCTGTCCGGCGAGACGATCTGCGTGCACGGCGATACGCCCGGCGCGGAAGAGCTGGCCATGACGCTGCGGCAGGGGCTCGAAGCGGCCGGGGTCGCCGTGGCGCCGATGCGGGCGGCTTAGCCGCCGTGACCGCGGCGCGATGCACGCCGCCGAGTCACCGGGGCCGGGGACGGAGCGCCTCGACCCCGAGAGCGGCGCCCGTGCAGCGCGACGAACGGTCAGTGCAGGGTGTAGGGCCCGGAGAGGGCGAACGGGGCAATCTCGGCCTCGAAGCGCTCACCCCCGGAGGTGACCATCTGATACGTGCCCTGCATCGAGCCGAACGGGGTGCCGAGAGGGCATCCGGAGGTGTACTCGAACGATTCGCCGGGCGCCAGCGTCGGCTGGCGGCCCACCACCCCGAGTCCCTTGACCTCCTGGACCTGCTCCGACGCGTCGGTGATCATCCAGTGGCGGCTGATCAACTGCACGGTCTCGGAGCCTTCGTTGGAGATCGTGATGTGATAGAGGAACATCCACCGCTGATGCGCCGGCTCGGAGTGGTCCGGCGCGTACCGGGCGCGAACCTGCACGCGGACGCCGTTGGTGGTTGCCTCGGAGGTGAACTCGCTGGGTGAAGTCTGGTCGGCCTGCACGCGTCATTTTATACACGACATTTCGAATGATCCCCTCCGGCACGCTGCTGGCCGCGTATCGCAAGGGCTACTTCCCGATGGCGATAGACGGAGAAATCCGCTGGTTTTCGCCGCGGGAACGCGGCATCATTCCGCTCGACGGGTTCCACGTGTCGAAGCGGCTCGGACGGGTGCTGCGGCAGGGTCGGTTCGAGGTTGCGGTGGACCGAACCTTCGAGGGTGTGGTCGCCGCGTGCGCTTCGCGGCCCGACGCGGACGGCACCTGGATCGATGACGAGATCGCCGAGAGCTATACGGCGCTGCACCGCGCCGGCTTCGCGCACTCGGTCGAGACGTGGCAGGACGGCGAGCTGGTGGGCGGCCTGTACGGGGTGACTCTGCGAGGCGCGTTCTTCGGCGAGTCGATGTTCCACCGGGTGACCGATGCGTCGAAGGTGGCCCTGGCCTGGCTGGTGGAGCGGTTGCGGGCGCGCGGGTACACGCTGCTCGACATCCAGTGGGTGACCCCGCATCTGGCCGGCCTGGGGGCGGTGGCGGTGCACAGGACGCGCTATCGGGCGCTGCTGGCCGCCGCCATGCGAGAGGACTGCCGGTTCGTCTGACGGTTTCGCGGTCACACGGGATCTGGAGGTTGACGGTGTCAAAGCACGCAGGGCGGGCGGCGGCGGTTCTGGCAGTCTGGTCCGGCCTGGCGATCGGTTGCGTCACGCCGCCCGAAGATGCCGGCTCGGACTTCGACGTGGCCGAGAAGTCGGTCCGCGAGCTGGGCGCGGCGATGGCCGACGGCACGGTCACCGCGGTGGAGCTGGTGGCAGCCTACCTCGACCGCATCGAGGCCTACGACCAGCGGGGACCCGCGCTCAACGCGATGATCGCCGTCAATCCGCGCGCCGCCGAGGTCGCGGCCGAGCGCGACGCCGAGCGCGCGGCGGGCAACGTGCGCGGACCGCTGCACGGCATCCCGGTGGTCGTCAAGGACAACTACGACACGGCCGACATGCCGACCACCGCGGGCACGCTCGGGCTGGCCACCTCGCTGCCGCCGGACGACTCCACGCAGGTGCGGCGCCTGCGCGAGGCGGGCGCGATCGTGCTGGGCAAGACCAACATGCACGAGCTGGCCCGCGGCATCACGACCGTGGCGTCGTTCGGGGGGCAGACGCGGAATCCGTACGATCCGACCCGCAATCCGGGCGGGTCGAGCGGCGGCACCGGGGCCGCCGTGGGGGCCAGCTTCGGGGCGTTCGGGATGGGCAGCGACACGTGCGGCTCCATCCGCATACCCTCCGCCCACCATGCGCTGGCCGGCCTGCGCGGGACGCGCGGCCTGGCCAGCGGCGACGGCATCGTGCCGCTGTCGTTGACCCAGGACATCGGCGGCCCGCTCGCACGGACGGTCCGGGATCTCGCCTACGCGCTCGACGCGACCGTCGGGCCGGATCCGGCCGACGAGACCACGCGGCTCAGCGCGGGCAACGTGCCCGAGACCTACCTCGCCGCGCTGAACCGGAACGGGCTCGCGGGAGCGCGGCTCGGGCTCGTGCCTGCCATGTTCGACGAGGGCGATGCCGGGAGGCCGGTGCGGGAGATCATCGAGCGCGCGGCCGAGGACATGGAGCGGCTGGGTGCGACGGTAGTCGAGATCGACGACTTCGAACCGTCCGAGCTCACGCAGGATGCGTCTGTCATCGGCCCGGAATTCCCGTTCCACCTCGATGCCTATCTGGAGGCGACCCCCGGCGCGCACGTGCGCTCGCTGGCGGACTTCGTCGCGGCGGGGCTCTACCACGGAATCCTCGAAGGGGGGCTCGCCCGCTCCCTCGAGGTCGAGGAGCTCGACACCGAGGACTACCGTGCGAGCCTCGCCAAACGGGACGAGAACCGGGCCGCGATCACCGCCCTGCTCGACGAGCAGGAGCTCGACGCGTTGTTGTACCCGACCATCCGGCGCACCGCGCGTCCCATCGGCCAGCCGCAGCCGGGAAGCAACTGCGCGCTGAGCGCCACATCCGGCCTGCCGGCGATCACCGTGCCGGCCGGTTTCGCCGACGACGACATGCCGGTCGGGGTGGAGCTGCTCGGCCGGGCATGGTCGGAATCGCGGCTGCTCGAGCTGGCCTACGCCTACGAGCAGGGCACCCGGCATCGCCGCGCGCCGGACTTCACGCCCAGCCTGCTCACCCCGCCCGCGCCGATCCCCCTCGTCGCCCGCGTGCAGGCGGACCCGGGCCTCAGGGTCGACGCCAGCTTCGTGATCAGCCCGGCCACACGCACCGTCCGCTACCGGATCAGGGGTACGGAGGCCATCGCCGACCAGGTGCTGCTGGTCGCTCTCCACCGGCGCGGTCCGGACGAGGATGCAGAGAATGGTCCGGTGCTGCGGTACCTGTCGCGGCGGGCTCCCGGCGCCGGCGGGAGCATCGATCTGACGGGTCCGGAGATGCACGCGCTGCGGCAGGGCCGACTCTACGTGGCCGTGCACACGACGGCGAACCTCGCGGGAGCCGTCCGGATCGATCTGGAATGGCCGGGCCGGGAGTCTGCGCCGTAGGCAGAAGTCTGTGCCGTAGAACAGTGCAGGCTTCTGTCGAGGAGCTGGTTGCGCCGGCAAGCGGAGCCGCAGGCGAAGACTGACGGGCTGGCGGCTCTCGATTGCAACGTCAGGAAGCGAGGCATGGGCTCACTTCGCGTAGTCCGAGACGATTGACGGGCCGGCGGCTCTCGATTGCAACGGGGTGGCGGATCTCATGCATCCCCTCATTCTGCAGGCGTCAGATCACGCCGAAAACCTCTCGATACACCCGCTGTTCCAGCAGCATGTTGCCGAACGTCTCCATCAACGGACGAACCCGATCCTCGGGCCAATTGGGAAGATGGTGGTACAGCATCAACCCCTGCCGAAACAACGAATGCGTCCGCCGCTTCACCGTATTCGCCTTCAACCAACGGTCGTACCCGATGCGCTCGCCCGCCGCGCCCAACACCGACAGCACCGCAATCGCCAACGCGCTGAGCAACAGCAGGCGGTCTCGCCGCTCCGGGCGCGACACATGCATCGATGACAGACCCATCCCGAAACGCATGTCCTTGATGTCCCGAAAGCCCGCCTCGATCCCCCAACGCTTGCCGTAGTAGCGAATCAAGACCCGCGTCGGCACCGTCGCTTCGCTCGCCACCAGACACCACGGCTCGTCCATCTCCGCATCGTGGACACAGACGACCGCGCCCACCGGCATCTCGTGCGCGTCGGTCACCCGAGCCCCCACCAGCCGCCGCGCACGCCCCCCGGCCCCGACCCACTCGGCGGCCACTCGCCGCTCGCCGCTCGCGTTCGTCACATAGATGTCTCCGCGCAACCGAATCACGTATTCAAAGCCCAACTCGGTCTTCAACGCGTAGAACAGCTTGCAGTCCGCAAAACCCCGGTCCGCCACGACGGTGACTTTCACCCCGTCCGGCAGCACTTCGCGCAAGCGGCACAGCACCTCGTACTCATAGCGCCGCTGATTGCCCTTCAGCGTCGACGAGGCCACCGTCTTCCACAACAGCGGCGTCGCGCGCCCGTGCCCGGTCAACATCGACAGCACGATCGTCTCCTGCTCGTCGGCCGCAAAGCTCGTCCAATCCAGCGCCACGACCACTTCGGTGCGGGCGCCGACGATGTACGGCGTCCAGTAGGCGAAGAAGGTCCAGACGTTGACGCCTTGATTGCTCAGCAGGCGGTCCACCTGCTTGACGCCATGCTTGGTCAACGTGCCCATGGCCTGGGCCAGGCCGCGCCCCACCGCATGGATTGCCAGCGAAGCGCTTGTCAGCACGCCCAGCGTGGCGTTGGCCAGTGACAGCACCCGCTTGGCGTGCAGGTCGCCGTCGTACAAGGTGTTGATGAAGTTCAGGAGGTCGTGTCTCCGAAGCCATAGTTTGGATGACGTCTGCCGATTTCGCTGTGGATGCATGAAACCCACATTCTAATCCAAGTGCGTTGCTCTGCAAACTTCAGAATGCGATAGGTTCTATCTTCAGAAAGGACTTGTTTCCTATTCGGTTCATATTATAAAATGAGGGGATCCCTGAGGTGGCGGATCTCTATTGCAGGTACAGCCCGGCGCCCGGTCCGACCGGCAGGCCGAGCAGCATCCAGACCACCAGCATCACCGACCAGCACGCGAGGAACACCACCGTGTAGGGCAGCATCGTCGCGACGACGGTGCCGATGCCCGAGGTCTTGTCGTAGCGCTCGAAGAACGCGACGATGAGCGCGAAGTAGGACATCATCGGGGCGATGACGTTCGACGTGGAGTCGCCGATGCGGTAGGCCGCTTGGGTCAGCTCGGGCGAGTAGCCGAGCAGCATGAACATCGGCACGAACACCGGTGCCATGACCGCCCACTTCGCCGAGGCGCTGCCCATCAGCAGGTTGAGCACCGATGACAGCAGGACGAAGCTGAGCATCAGCGGCACGCCTCCCAGGCCCGAGGCGCGCAGGGTCTCGGCGCCCTTGACGGCCATGATCAGGCCCAGGTTCGTCCAGTTGAAGTAGGCGACGAACTGCGCGGCGAAAAAGACGAGCACCAGGTACGTTCCGAGGGTGCCGATCGTCTTCCCCATGCCGTTCATCACGTCGGTGTCGGTCTTGAACCGGCCGGCGCCGACGCCGTAGGCGATGCCGACCCAGGTGCCGCCGAGGAAGATGAACGCCACGATGCCGGAGAGGAACGGCGAGCGCAGAAGGTCGCCGGTCTCCGGGTTGCGCAGGAACCCGGCGGCGGGGACCGTCCCCCACAGCAGGAAGGCGCCGAACACCGCCATCGCGACGGCGGCGAAGCGCAGGCCCCGCCGCTCCTGGTCCGACAGCTCGTCGATGGCGGTGGAGCGCTCCTCCCCCTTGTATTCGCCCAGACGCGGGATGACGATGCGCTCGGTCACCCAGGTGCCGGCGGCGGAGACGACGAACGTCGACACCACCATGAAGAAATAGTTGGCGGCCGGGTTGACGACGTATCCCGGCTGGACGATCTGGGCCGCCTCTTCGGACAGGCCGGCGAGCAGCGGGTCGATGGTGCCGAGCAGCAGGTTGGCGCTGTAGCCGCCCGAGACACCGGCGAACGCCGCGGCGAGTCCCGCGATCGGGTGTCTTCCGGCACCGAGGAAGATGATGCCGCCCAGCGGGACCAGCAACACGTAGCCGATCTCGCTCGCGGTGTTGGAGAGGACGCCCGAGAGGACGATCACGAACGTCAGCAGCCGCTTCGGCGCGGAGAGGACGAGCAGGCGCAGCACGGCGGCGATGAGGCCGCTGGCCTCCATCACGCCGATGCCGAGCATCGAGACGAGCACCGTGCCGAGCGGCGCGAAGCTGGTGAAGTTCGTCACCATCTCGACCAGGATGCGGTGCAGGCCGGCGACCGTGAGCAGGCTGATCGGCTGGATGGTCTCGCCCGTGCCGGGGTGAACCGCCTCGAGGCCGGTACGCGCCGCGATTCCGGAGACGACGATGACTACCCCCGCCAGGATGGCGAACAGCGTGCCCGGGTGCGGCAGGGCGTTGCCGCCGCGCTCGACCGCCGTCAGGAAGACCGACGTCCAGTTGTTCAGCACCGACAGGCGGAAGCGTTTGGGCATGGCTCCGGTCTCGACGTCGCCGTATCGTGGCCGCCGAGGCGCCTCCGCGCGGCGCCGGACAGCCGAATCCTGCATGCTATCCTACGGCAAATTGGAGCCCTCCCGTCCGCCGAGCCCTCCCGCCGGCCGGTCCACGCCCGAGTCGGGCAGCCTCGAGAGCCAACGCCGGGTCGCCGCCGCAGTCGGCGTCGACGTTGCCCGCCGGCACATCTTCCTCTGCTGCGATCAGACCGTTCCCAAGTGCTGCGACAAGGAGCGGAGCCTGGCGGCGTGGGGCTTCCTGAAGCGCCGCCTCAAGGAGCTCGGGCTGTCCGAGCGCGGCGGCGTGCTGCGCACCAAGGCCAACTGCCTGCGCGTCTGCGAGGGCGGGCCGATTGCGGTCGTCTACCCGGAGGGCACCTGGTACCGGGCCTGCGATCCCGAGGTGCTGAACCGCATCGTCGAGGAGCACGTGGTAGGCGGCCGGCCGGTGGCCGACTTCGTGATCGAGCAGAATCCGCTGGCGCGTTCGATCTGAACCGCGCGGCCTCTTCTGCTCACGTCGCTGCGTTCTGCGGTGCGGACGCCTGCCCCGTAAACAGTTCGGTCCCGCCGGGCGTCGAAGACGGCTAGGAGTCTGCGCCGTAGAACGCAACGAAGTGAAGTGCTGCGGCGCAGGGTCGTGGAGCGGGGGGATGGGCCGAAACGCCGAGCCCGCGAGGCGTTTCGGGGCGCTAGAATCTACGTTTCCGTCGAAAGCAGCAACTCATGCTCAATGCCCTGATTCGGCGTCGTAACGGTCGCTTCGTCGCCCTGGTAATTCTGGCCGCCGGGTGGCCCGCCGGGATCATGGCCCAGTCCCAGTCCGACGGCAACGGTGACGGAGACGGCAACGGAAACGGCGGGGCTTCCGCGCTCGAGACGCGGGAAGTGACGCAGGCCGGGTACCCGGTCGCCCTCGCGCAGCGCGTCGCCGGGGCGCCGCTGGTCGACGGCGACGTGCTGGCCGATGCGGCCTACGAGGACGCCCGGGTGGCCACCGGCTTCGTGCAGAGCCGCCCGTTCGAGGGCCGGCCCGCCTCCGAGCGGACGGAGGTGCGCATCGTCTACACGGAGGACACGCTGTACTTCGGCATCGTCTGTTATACGGACGATCCGTCCACGATCATCGTCGCCGACAGCCGCCGCGACTCGGATCTGACCGAGACCGACAGCTTCCGCATCATCCTCGACACGTACCACGACGGCCTGAACGGCTTCGTCTTCGGGACCAACCCGGCCGGCGTCGAGTACGACGGGCAGGTGACGAACGAGGGGCAGGGGAGCGGACGGTTCGGCGGCGGCGGGAGCGGGCGGCCGAGCAACAGCCGTCAGCAGCGCGGCTCCGGCGGCGGCCTGAACGTGAACTGGGACGGTGCGTGGCAGGTGGTCACCAGCGTCACCGACGTCGGCTGGACGGCCGAGATCGCGATCCCGTTCCGCACGCTGCGCTATCCGGCCGCCGAGGTGCAGACCTGGGGGATGAACTTCCAGCGCAACATCCGCTTCAACAACGAGCAGGCATACTGGTCGCCGCTGCCGCGGCAGTTCAGCCTGAACCGCCTGTCGCTGGCGGGCGAGCTGCAGGGGCTTCGCGTGCCGGCCCAGCGCAACCTGCAACTGATGCCCTACGTGCTCGGGGACGCTGCCTACCGCAGCGCCGCGGCACAGACGGTGGGCACCGGCGACTGGGGCGCCGACCTGAAGTACAGCATCACGCCGAGCCTGACGCTGGACGCGACGTTCCAGACCGACTTCGCGCAGGTCGAGGTGGACGACGAGCAGATCAACCTCGACCGGTTCACCCTGTTCTTTCCGGAGAAGCGGCCCTTCTTCCTCGAGAACGCCGGCCTGTTCTCGGTGGGGCAGTCCGGGGCGGTCGACGTGTTCTTCAGCCGCCGGATCGGGCTCGGCGAGCGGGGCGAGCAGATTCCGATAGTCGGCGGCGGCCGCCTTTCGGGCAAGGTGGGCAACAACACGAACGTCGGGTTCCTGAACATGCAGACCGCGGCGGTCGACGCCGCCGGAATGCCGCAGCAGAACTTCACGGTGGGCCGGATCCGGCAGGACCTGGCGAACCGCTCCAACATCGGCGTGATGTTCGTCAACCGGGAGGCGGCGGGCAGCCTCGCCGGAGACAACGACTTCAACCGGTCGTACGCGGTCGACGGCCGCTGGGGGATCGGGCAGGGGGGCACGATCTCCGGCTTTGCCGCCAACACGCAGACGCCGGCGAACGCGCTGGCCGGACTTCGCGAACGCTGGGGGCTCGCCGACGCCGGCGACGGCACGCACGCCTACGGGATGAGCGCACAGCACCAGTCCGAGGTCGCCCGCCTCAGTCTCGGTTACACCGAGGTGGCGCCGAACTTCAACCCGGAGGTCGGTTTCCTCGCGCGCCGGAGCTACCGGCGGGCGAACGCCAGCGTGTTCACGACCCTGCGGCCCGACGACTTCTGGGGGGTCCACGAGTTCCGGCCGCACGTCTCCCACTTCACGATTTTCGACTTCCAGACCGGCTGGCAGGAGACGCAGTTCACGCACATCGACAACCACATCGAGTGGCGCAACGGCTATGAGATCCACACCGGCGTGAACGTCCACCGCGAGGGGGTCTTCCGGCCGTTCGAGATCTTCCCCGGCGTCATCGTGCCGCCGGGGCGCTACGACCACAGCGAGGCGCAGATCGCCGGCAACACGAACCTGGGCGCGCCGGTCAGCGGCAACTTCAACGCCATCATCGGGGGGCTGTTCGGCGGCCACCGCGTAACCGTCACGCCGTCGCTGGCGGCGCGGATGGGCGAGACGTTCAACGCGCTGCTCGAGTGGAGCTACAACGACCTGGACCTGCCGTGGGGGCAGTTCACGACGAACCTGATCCGCTTTCGGACGTCGTACTCGTTCACGACCCGCATGTTCTTCCAGGCCCTGGTGCAGTACAACGACCGCGCCAACCTGTGGTCGTCGAACCTGCGCTTCGGCCTGCTGTCGGACGCCAACACGGGCCTGTTCGTCGTGTACAACGACATTCAGCCGCTCGGTCTCGAGCGGCGCGACTTCGTCGTGAACTCCGGGCGCTCGCTGACGATCAAGTACAGCTACCTGTTCGACATCCTGCGCTGAGGGAGCCGGCGCCGCCCGGTCCCGTGTCCGGCCGGCCGGCGGCCCGGTGCCGGCTTCCGGCGGCCCGTCGCGAGCCGGTCCTTGACACCGTGGGGCCGCGCCGCTAAAACACCACCCGTGCATATCGATGGCGTGTTTCCGCCCATTCCCACTCCCTTCGAGGACGGCCGGGTCGACGTCGCGGCGATGGCGTCCAACGTCGAGCGCTGGATGGCGACCCGCATCCGCGGCGTCGTCGTGCTCGGCTCGAACGGCGAGGCGCCGCTGATCGACGAGACGGAGTCGGACGCGGCCATCGCCGCCGCGCGCGACGCGGTGCCGAGCGACCGGCTGTGCCTCGCCGGCACGGGACGTGAATCGACCGCCGCCGCCATCCAGGCCTCGAAGCGGGCGGCCGACCTGGGCGCCGATGCGGTGCTCGTCCGGACCCCTTCCTACTTCAAGCCGTTGCTGACCTCGGACGCCTTCGCGGCCCACTACACGGCGGTCGCCGACGCGTCGCCGGTTCCCGTGGTGCTCTACAACTACACGGCGCTGACCGGCGTGACGCTGGGCGTGGACGCCGTCGCGCGATTGGCCGAGCATCCGAACATCGTCGGCTTGAAGGAGTCGGGCAGCGATCTCCGGTTCCTGACCGCGTTGATCGACGGCACGCCCGACGATTTCGCGGTCATGGCGGGGTCGGCGCCGGTCTTCTACGCCAGCCTGCTGGTGGGCGCTGCGGGCGGCATCCTCGCGCTGGCCTCGGTGGTGCCGGACCTGTGCGTCGAGCTGTACGACCTGGTCCGCGCCGGCCGCCTCGACGAGGCGCGCGATCTGCAGCGGCGGCTGACGCCCCTCGCCGGTCTGGTAACGTCGAGGTACGGCGTGCCGGGCCTGAAGGCCGCCGTCTCGCTGTTGGGATTCATCGGCGGCGACCCCTGTCCTCCGCTCAGCCCCGCGGGCGATGCCGCGATCGGGGAGATTCGCCGGGCGCTGGACCGGTTGCACGTGCTGGTGACCTGAGCGGGACCCCGGGTCTTCCCCCGGGCGTCACGTGGTCGTCCCGGCCGTGGTACGCTGGTCGAAAGGACGCATCGCGCAGCCCGGCGCCCGGGAGGCGCACGTCTTCTCGACGCCTCACGGAGGTCGACAGCATGCCTCGTCTACAGCGGACTGCACACCACCACCGGGTTGCGGCACCGCCGGGGTGTCGCCGGCAATCCGGTCGTGCCCGGTTGACTTGGGCGTTGGTGCTCGCCGCGGTGACGGCGGGTTGCGCAACGAACCCCGTCACCGGCAGTCGCGAGCTCGTCTTCATGAGCGAGTCGCAGGAGGCCGAGCTGGGCCGGGAAGCCGATGCGCAGATCCGGAGCGAGATGGGCGTCTACGACGATCCCGCGCTCCAGGAGTACATCACCGCCATCGGCAACCGGCTGGCCGCCGCGTCGCACCGCCCGGACCTGCCGTGGCAGTTCGCGGTGATCGACTCGCCGGTAGTCAATGCGTTCGCGGCGCCGGGAGGCTACATCTACCTGACGCGCGGCCTGCTGGCGTACCTGAACGACGAGGCGGAGCTGGCCGGCGTGCTCGGCCACGAGATCGGCCACGTGACGGCCCGCCACTCGGTCCAGGCCTACAGCCGCGCCGCCGGCGCCCAGATGGGGCTTCTGCTCGGCCAGATCTTCGTGCCGGGGATGCGCCCCCGGTACGGCAGGCCCGGACTCGGCGATGCCGCCGGGCAGGGACTGGGGCTGCTGTTCCTGAAGTTCGGGCGGGACGACGAACGGCAGGCGGATCGCCTCGGGGCCGAGTACGCCGTCGCCTCGGGCTGGGATCCGCATGGCGTCGGCGAAATGCTGACGACGCTCGGACGCATCGCGGACACGACCGACCGCCGCGGGACGCCCAACTGGCTCGCGACCCACCCGGAGCCGGCGGACCGGGTGGCCGGCGTTGCGGGCACGGTCGAGACGCTGCTGGCGGACACTGCCGACCCATCCGCGTTGCGAGTCGACCGCGCGGGCTACCTGGCGCGCATCGAGGGCCTCGTCCACGGCGACAATCCCGAGCAGGGGGTCGTGCGCGGCCGGGAGTTCCTGCACCCCGCGCTGCGCTTCGCGCTCGAGTTTCCAGCGGGTTGGGAAGTGCACAACGGCGCCGAGATGGTGGTGGCGCGCGAGCCCGGACAGGACCGCTACATGCTGCTGCAGATGGCGCAGGAGACCGGCCGCGACCTGCAGCGGATCGCCGAGCGCGAGATGCGCGGGGCCGGGTTCGTGGAGGAGCAGGGGACGACGAGCCGGATCAACGGCCTCGACGCCTACGTGGGTACCTACACGCAGGTCGTTCGCGGGGTGGGGGCCATGATCGCGCGCGTCGCCTTCATTCGGTCCGGTTCCTCGGTCTACCTGTTCGGCGCCTTTGCGGACGCGGACGGCTACCGGCTCGTCGAGCGTGACGTTCACGACAGCATTCGCTCCTTCCGCCGGTTGAGCCGCGACGAGGCGGACCGCATCCGGCCCAACCGGGTTGCCGCCTACCGGGTCCGGGAGGCGGATACCTGGCAGCGCATCGCCCAGCGGGTCGGTGCCGAGATCGTCCCGGCCGCCACGCTCGCCATCATGAACGGTTTCCCGGCGAACGAGCAGCCGTTGCCGGGCGACGTCATCAAGGTCGTCCAACCGGGGTAGCGGGGTGGCCGGCCAATCGTCGGCCGTGCCGCGGGGCGGTCGTCAACGCCGCTCCGAAGCGATTCGTCGCGCTCCGAGATAGCGGCGCTGCCAGTAGCGGGCGCTCAGGCTCTCGACGCGGACCGCGGCGCGTTCGGTCGGGGCGTGGACGAACCGGTCGTTGCCGATTGCCAGACCGACGTGCGAAGGCCCCGGCGCCGAGGTGCTGAAGAAGACCAGATCTCCCGGCTGGATGTTGCGCTCGGCAACCGCGTCCCCGATGCGGTACTGGTGCCGGGCGGTCCTGGGGAGGGAGACCCCGTGCTGCGCGTATACGTAGCGCGTGAAGCCGCTGCAGTCGAAACCCTGCGGCGTGGTTCCGCCCCAGACGTAAGGCGTTCCCTGCAGCGCGAGCGCCGTAGCGGCCACCGGCGTCGGAGCGCCGGCATGCGGCACGGCGTCCGCCCCGTCAGGCGGCCGCCCGACGGGGAAGGGCCGCGGCGCGTGCCCTTCACGTGCGCCGCACGCGGACAGGGCCAGGGAGACGGTCAGGGTCAGGAGTCCGAGCCGGAATCGCGACATGGATCAGTGACGGATATCGGCTCCGGCCGGCGGCTCCGACAGGTTCCGTGCGGGCGGGCGTGCCGCGACGGGAGTCGGCGCGACCGCAGCGGCGCAGACCCCGGGCTGGCCGGGTCGGGCGCAACCGGAGCCGGCGGCGACGCTTGCCGGGTGAGGTAACTCTCGTTCGTGCAATGCGTTACACCGCTGGTACGGTTGACAGGACGTTGGGTGTCGGCCAGAATGACGCAAAATTTCGAGGGGGCCGTGGAGCAGACCCTGCTGCTGAACGCGACGTACGAGCCGCTGAAGGTGGTCGACTGGCGCAAGGCGATGACCCTGTTGTGTCAGGGCAAGGTCGAGGTCGTCTCCGAGTACGACCGCGAGATACGTTCGGTGTCGGTCACGTTCAGGCTGCCCTCCGTGATCCGGTTGCTGCGCTACATCACGATCAGCAGGCGGATGGACGACGTTCCCTTCTCTCGCGCGAACATCTATGCCCGGGACGGACACCGCTGTCAGTACTGCGGTTCGGAGTTTCCCATCGGGGAGTTGACCTTCGATCACGTCGTACCGGTCTCGCAGGGCGGGCGCAAGGACTGGGAGAACATCGTTACCGCGTGTATTTCCTGCAATCGGAGGAAAGGCGGCCGAACGCCGGCCCAGGCCGGGATGCAGGTCATTCGCCAGCCGTGCCGTCCTTCCCGATCCCCGGTGGTCCGCATCACTTTCGGCTTGCGCGACGCACCCGCGAGCTGGCGCGACTACCTGTACTGGAACGTTGAGCTCGACCGGTCCTGACACGCCGTCTTCCGCCGCGGGCACCGCAGGAGTGTCCGGTCCGCGCATCACCGCCGTCCGGCCGTCCTGGGCGGTAGAGGGGGGGCGTGTCACCGTCGAGGGACACGCCCTGGTGGACGGGGACGGGCAGGGGCCTGTACCCGAGGCGCTCTTCGACGCGCTGTCCGCGCGGGTCGTCGCCGCGTCGCCGCGCTCGGTGTCGGTGACCGTGCCGCCGGGCCTCGACGGCGGGCGCACCGCCGTGCGGGTCGGTGGCGCGGCCCCCGCCTTCGTGGACGTGGGACGGCCGGCGGCAACCGGGGTACATCAGGTGGACAACCCCGTCATCGACGGCGACGGCACGCTGTTCGTCACCTACAGCGGGTCTCGCGGCGAGAAGTCGCCCGTATCCGTCTTCCGGGTCCGGACGGACGGCTATCGCGAGCCGTTCGTGACCGGCATCGTGAACGCGACGTCGATGGCCCTGTCGCCGGACGGTCGGCTGCACGTGTCGAGCCGCTTCGAGGGAACCGTCTATCGCGTCGGCGACGACGGGTCGTACGAGCCGTTCGTGAGCGACCTCGGGGTCGCCTGCGGCATGGCCTTCAGCCAGGACGGCACGCTCTATGTCGGCGATCGTTCCGGCACGGTCTTCCGGGTCGGGACCTCGGGACGGGCGACCCCGTTCGCCACCCTTCCGTCCAGCGTCGCGGCCTTTCATCTTGCCTGGGGGCCGGACGATGGGTTGTACGTAGCCGGCCCGACGCTCGCGACCTGCGACAGCATCTACCGCATCGACCGCACGGGCGCGGTGACGACCATCTGCTCGAGCTTCGGGCGGCCGCAGGGCCTCGCGTTCGACCGGCGCGGGGTGCTGCATGTCGTCGAAGCGCTCGCCGGTGCGAGCGGCCTCTACCGGATCGCCGCCGACGGGACGCGCGCCCTGGTGCTGGCGGCAAGGAGCCTCGTCGGCGTTGCGTTCGATCCCTCCGGCGGCATCGTGGCGGCCTCGGGAGATACCGCGTACCGGCTCGATCCCGGCGCCTTGGCGATCGGGCAGCCGGGGCTCCCCTGACGCACCGGCGCCCCGCAACACCGCGCCGGCCCGGCGTTGCGGCCCATGCCCCCGCTCCGGGATTCGCGCCGCGGCACGCACTCCGTTGCGTTCTGCGGCGCAAACTCCTAGCATGATGGGTTTGGGCTTCCGTCAAAGGGGGCTGACGGTGCCATGCCGCACGACTGGATCGACATCCGCGGAGCGCGCGTTCACAATCTGAAGGACGTCGACGTTCGCATTCCCCGCAACCGGCTGGTGGTCGTGACCGGCCTTTCCGGTTCGGGCAAATCGTCGCTGGCGTTCGACACCCTCTACGCCGAGGGCCAGCGACGTTACGTCGAGTCGCTGTCCGCCTACGCCAGGCAGTTCCTCGAGCAGGTCGAGAAGCCGGACGTCGATCAGATCGACGGCCTGTCGCCCGCGATCTCCATCGAGCAGCGCACGACCGGATCGAACCCGCGCTCGACGGTGGGGACCGTCACCGAGATCTACGACTATCTGCGACTGCTGTTCGCCAACATCGGTGTGCCGCACTGCCCTTCCTGCGGCCGCGAGATTACGTCGCAGTCCGTGGAGCGCATCGTCGAAACCATCATGAGCGAGCCCGCGGTCGAGCGGGTGAACGTCCTCGCACCCATCGTGCGCGGGCGCAAGGGCGAGTTCAAGAAGGAGCTGGCCGCGATCCGGGCACGCGGGCTGACGCGCGTCAGGATCGACGGCGAGATGTGCGCCGTCGAAGAGGAACCACGGCTGGATCGGCGGCGGAACCACTGGATCGAGGTGGTAGTGGACCGGCTCGTCGTGCGCCGGGGCGCCGAGCGGCGCCTCACCGAGGCGATCGAGTTCGCGCTGACCCTCGCCGACGACATCGTGATCATCAACACGTTGGGCGGGGGCGATCGGCTGTTTTCGCGGCGCATGGCCTGCGTCGACTGCGGCATCAGCGTCCCCGAGCTGACACCGCGGGCTTTCTCCTTCAACTCGCCGCACGGCGCATGCGCCGCCTGCCACGGGCTCGGAGCGGTCGAGGACTTCGATCCTGCGCGTATCGTGCCCGACGATTCCCTCACCCTGTCCGCCGGTGCCATCCAGACCTGGGCCGACGGCGACCGCCAGCTCGTGAAGCGGGCGTTGTCGCGCCTCTCGAGCTGTTTCGGCATCGACCTGGACGTGCCGTTCCGGAAACTCCCGCGGCGGCACCGCGAGCTGCTGCTCTTCGGTCCGAACGGCGACGGCGGCACGCGCGGTGCGCCCGCCGCGGGCCGAGGCCGGCGCACCAGGAGCGGCCGGGCGGATCCGTTCGGCAAGG
Source organism: Vicinamibacterales bacterium (assembly GCA_965204175.1). GTDB lineage: Bacteria > Acidobacteriota > Vicinamibacteria > Vicinamibacterales > UBA8438 > WTFV01. Next base: position 4,209,394 of record OZ241978.1, on the reverse strand, counting down.
ATTTCGAGGGCGTCATCCCCAACCTGCGGCGCCGCCACGACGAGGGGGCCTGGGCGCAGCAGGAGGCCCTGCAGCGTTACCGGACGCTTCTGTCGTGCTCCGCGTGCGACGGCCGGCGGTTGCGTCCGGAGAGCTGCGCGGTGCGGGTGAAGGGACGCACGATGGCGGACTACGTCGACGTGTCCGTGGCCGCAGCCCTGGCGGCGCTCGACGGCCTGGAGCTCAGCGACCGCGAGTCGCGCCTGGCCGAACGGGTGCTGCGCGAGATCCGCGAACGAATGCGATTCCTGTGCGACGTGGGCGTGGGCTACCTGTCGCTGGCCCGCGGCGCGACGACCCTGTCGGGCGGGGAGGCGCAGCGAATCCGGCTGGCCACGCAGGTCGGGGCGAACCTGACCGGGGTGCTCTACGTGCTCGACGAACCGTCCATCGGGTTGCACCAGCGGGACAACCAGTTGCTTCTTGCGACGCTGCAGCGGCTGCGCGATCTGGGAAACACGGTGGTGGTGGTCGAGCACGACGAGGAGACCATTCGTGCCTCGGACTACGTGATCGACCTGGGGCCGGGAGCCGGAGAGCACGGCGGGCGGGTGGTCTTCGAGGGGACCGCCAAGGCTCTGCAGGTGAACGGTGGCGAATCGCTGACCGGGCTCTACCTGAACGGCGACCGCACGATTCCGGTCCCGGCGTCCCGGCGCGTCGCGCGCAACGGCGAGATCGTGATTCGCGGCGCGCGCGCGAACAACCTGAAGAACATCGACGTCGCGGTCCCGCTGGGGGTGCTGACCGCCGTTACCGGGGTCAGCGGGTCCGGCAAGTCGACCCTGGTGAACGACATCCTCTATCGCGCGCTCGCGCGCACGCTGTACCGGGCGAACGACGATCCCGGGCCGCACACCGGGATTGAAGGGATCGAGCGGGTCGACAAGGTGATCCAGATCGACCAGTCGCCGATAGGCCGTACGCCGCGGTCCAACCCGGCCACCTACACGGGACTCTTCACGTTCATCCGGGAGCTGTACGCGATGCTGCCCGAGTCCCGCGCGCGGGGCTATCGACCGGGCCGCTTCTCGTTCAACGTGAAGGGCGGGCGCTGCGAAGCGTGCCAGGGAGACGGGCTCATCGCAATCGAGATGCACTTTCTGCCCGACGTCTACGTCACGTGCGAGCAGTGCAAGGGGCGCCGCTACAATCGCGAGACGCTCGAGGTGGCCTACCGCGGCGCATCCATCGCCGACATGCTGGCGTTGACCGTGGATCAGGCGCTGGCTCTGCTCGAGAACGTGCCGTCCGTCGCCGCGAAGCTGCGCACCCTGCAGGATGTCGGTCTCGGCTACGTAAAGCTGGGGCAGTCGGCCACGACCCTCAGCGGCGGCGAGGCGCAACGGGTCAAGCTGGCGAAGGAGTTGTCGCGCCGGAGTACCGGCCGGACGCTCTACATCCTGGACGAGCCGACGACGGGACTGCATCTCGAGGACACGCGCCGTCTGCTGGACGTGCTCAACCTGCTGGTGGGTCAGGGCAACACGGTCGTCGTCATCGAGCATCACCTCGACGTGATCAAGACCGCGGATCACGTTCTGGACCTCGGTCCGGGCGGCGGCGACGCCGGCGGCCGGATCGTCGCGCAGGGAACCCCGGAGGACGTTGCATCGCATGCCGGCTCGGAGACGGGCGTGTTTCTGCGGCGGCTGCTGGTCCACTGACGGCGGCCGCGATTCGTGCGGCGGGGCGCGGTCCGGCCGCGCGGCGTCTTCCGCGGTTCCGGCCGCGGCGCGCGGGGGGGCCGGGCGCCGCGGGTGGTTCCGGAAGGCGAATTCCGGTAGAGTTGTCACAGAGCGACGGCAGGGTCGCAAAGAGAAGGTGACCGCCGGTGGTCACGTGTGGTATAAGGACCCCACTGTGAGACGACCGATGATCGGTCGGGCGGGTACGGCCCGGATCACCGGCTGCGATTGATCGACGGAGTGACGCTCCCAGGGGTTCCGGGGAGCGGCAAATCAGGCCAAGGAGATTCGACGTGCCCTACCGAACCGAGGCATTGTGGGAGGCTCACAGTCGCCCGGAATGACGATCCAGCGGACGCTCCGGCGGTCGGTTTCGTGCTCCGGCATCGGTCTCCACTCGGGGCGGAAGGTTACCCTTCGACTCAAGCCCGCCCCCGCCGATCACGGCATACGTTTCAAGCGGCTCGACCTCGACGGCCTGGAAGTGCCTGCCGTTGCGGATCGGATAGCCGGCATCAGCTATGCCACCGGTCTCGCCCAGGACGCGGCGTCCGTCGGGACGGTCGAGCATCTGCTGGCGGCGCTGGTCGGCCTCGGGGTCGACAACGTCAGTGTCGAGTTGAACCAGGCCGAAGTGCCGATCATGGACGGCAGCGCCGCCTCCTTCGTCTACCTGGTCCACGAGGCCGGCGTCAGGACGCTGAAGGCCCCGCGCCGATTCCTGAAGGTGGTGCGGCCGATTGCGCTCTCCCACGGCAACAAGCGGATTGCCGTCTACGCGTCCGATCACTTCAAGGTGACGTACAGCATCAGCTTCGATCATCCGCTGCTGCGCCACCAGTCGCGGACGCAGCACGTGACCGAGGAGACGTTCGCCGAGGAGATCGCCCCGGCGCGGACGTTCGGTTTCCTGAAGGAGGTCGAACAGCTCCGGAAGAAGGGTCTTGCGCTGGGCGGCTCCCTCGACAACGCCATCGTCCTCGGCGAGACCGGTTTTCTCAACAACACGCTGCGATTCGAGGACGAGTTCGTTCGCCACAAGATCCTCGACGTCATCGGCGATTTGGCGCTCGTCGGGCACCCCATCATCGGGCACGTCGTGGCGCATCGGGGCGGACACGCGCTCCACGCCGGTTTCGCCCGCAAGATTCTCGAAGAGTCGGACGCCTGGCGCCTCGTCGAGTCCCCGTCGGGACCATCCGAAGAAGCCGCGCCCGCGGTGAGTCCCGACGCCGTCCCGGCGCGCTAGGGCGGCTAGGGAGACTCGGACGTCAGCTTGCGCACGTACGCGCCGAGCTTCTCGTTCTCGTACGTCACCGAGTTGAGGAACAGGCTCTCGAGCAGGTACGTCTCGCGGTCGGCCTCTGCCATCTGGCCGATGAGGTGGCGGATCTCCTGCATCGTGTCTTCGAAGCTGTAGTCGAGCCCGTGGCGGGAGTGGAGCTCGCGGTAGAGCGTCTCGAGAACCGCGAGCAGGTCGCCGTCGAGGGCGATCTCGGTCCCGGACGTGGTCTTGATCGTGCGCATGGTCATTCCCCAAAGCTGCCGGCGGCGCTTGCTTCGTCCGCGTGCAGCTCCATGAAATTGTGCGCGCCCGTCATGGTCAGCATCGTCTCGACGCGCTTCTGCACGCCGGAGAGCCTGATCGCGCCGCCGAGCTTGTCGGTCTGACGGTACAGATCCATCAGGCATCCGATGGTTGCGCTATCGACGTACACGACACGAGACAGGTCGATGATCACCCGCTTCTCGCCGGCCGCGAGAAGCTTCGTTACCGAATCGGCGAAGGAGGACAGGATCTGGTACGTGAGCTTGGTCTCGCCCACCCGGACGATGACCGCCTTGCCTGCGCGATCGGTTGATAGGTTCATTCCGGTGCTCCGCTCATGGAATGACGGCCGCGTTTCCCGCCCGCTCGCGAGAGCTCGCGCGCCGGGCCTGCTCGATTCGGAGAACCTGTCGCGCCAACTCGTGGCGCCCCCGGTTGATGCGCGACTTCACCGTGCCGTCCGGGAGGTCAAGCCGTCTGGCGATTTCCTGGTAGGGCAATTCCTGCAGGTCGCGCAGGGCGACCGCCGTCCGGAGCGTCTCCGGAAGCGCCGCGAGGGCCTCTCGCAACAGGGCCCGCCGGTCGAAACGATCGAGCCGCCCGAACGCGTCGACACCTCCGGCGACGGGCGTGAGCTTGCTGGGGTCGACCCGTCGGTCCACCACCTCGCGTTCCTTCCGCACGCGCCGGTAGTGGTCGATGCACAGATTGCGGCTGACGCTGATGATCCAGGTGGTGAAGTTGGCCCGGCGATCGAACGTCCGCAGAGACTTGAAGACCTTGACGAAGATGTCCTGGGTCAGATCCTCCGCCTCGTCGTGGCGGCCTACGAACGTGTACGCGACGTTGAACACTTTCCGGCGGTAGCGGTTCACGATCGCGCTCCACGCGGACTCGTCCCCCTGCAGACAGGCTTCTATCAGGGCGTCCGTGGAGTCGGCGGGCTCGGGCCGCGAGTCTGACAAGAGGCTAGTTTCGCGCGCACGCCCGTGTCGGGTCAAATGGCGGCGGGCCGCGGTGTTCGACAGGGGAGCCGGCCCCGCGTACAATGCGCCGCACGCCAGGAGTCCGTGGTGAACCCCGCGTCGCACCGATCTTCATGTCCGGCTTCACGTTCTCGTCGCGCGGCACCACCTGTGACGGGGTCGATCCCGCCGCCGTCGCGGCCGTCGAGGGCACGCCGCTGTACGTCTACAGCGCAGCGCTCATCGTCGATCGCTACCGGGCCCTCGATGCCGCGCTCGGCGCCTGTCCCCACCGGGTGCACTACGCCCTGAAGGCGAACTCGACCCTCGGCGTCGTGCGCCTGCTGCGGTCGGCGGGCAGCGGGGTGGACGCCAATTCGGGGGGCGAGATCGCGGTAGCGCTGCGGGCAGGCGTCCACCCTCGGGACATCGTCTTCACCGGTGTCGGCAAGACCGTGGCCGAGCTCGAGGACGCCGTGCGCATCGGAGTCGGCACGATCAATGCCGAGTCGGCCGGCGAGCTGGACCGCATCGACCGGATTGCGACGGCGCGCGGCGTGCGGGCGCGGGTGGCCGTGCGGATCAATCCGGGGATCGAGGCCGACAGCCATCCCGGCATCGTGACCGGCGGTCCCGAGCACAAGTTCGGGGTGCCTGTCGAGGACGCCGGCGCCGTGTGCCGCGCCGCGGCCGGGCGGAGCGGTCTCGACCTGGTGGGTGTGCATGCGCACGTCGGCTCGCAGTTGACGGCCCTGGACGCGGTGGCCAGGACCGCAGCGACGATCACGGGGTTCGCACAGGAGCTGCGCGCCGGCGGAATTGCGCTCGAGCACCTCGATCTGGGCGGCGGGCTCGGGATCTCCTACGACGGGAGTCCGGCGCCGGCGGTCAGCGACTATGCGCGGACGCTCGTCGACGCGGTGGCGCCGACCGGCTTGACGCTGCTCGTCGAGCCCGGACGCTGGATCGTGGGACCGGCGGGGGCGCTGGTTGCTGCCGTGGTGGACGTCAAGCAGCAGCGCAACGGCCGCTATTTCGTGGTGCTCGACGCCGGAATGAGCGAGTTGATGCGTCCCGCGTTGTACGGGGCGAAGCACCGGCTCGAGCGGTTGACCCTGCGATCGGGCCCCGAGGTGACCTGCGACTTGGTGGGCCCGATATGCGAGACGACCGACGTAATCCGGCTCGGACAGTCGATGCCGCTGCCGGAGGTCGGAGACCTGCTGCTGGTGCGCGATGCCGGCGCGTACGGGTCAGCCATGGCGTCGAACTACAATCGCCGCGCGTTGCCGGCGGAAGCACTCGTCGAAGACGGCGCGTGGCGCATGATCCGGCGCCGCCAGACGGTCGACGATCTGCTGGCGTGCGAGCCGTGATCGGGTGATGCGACCGGAGTAACGCGGCGGAAGCGAGGTGCGACAGATGCTGGTGGCCGTCGAGGGGCTCGACCAGAGCGGCAAGGCGACGCAGGCGCAGGACTTGCGGGATCGGCTGCGGGCGTCCGGGTACAAGTCGCGGGTGGTGTCGTTCCCCGACTACGGCACGTTCCTCGGAGAGGAGATCGCCCGGTCGTTGCAGGGGGAGCGGGACTACGGTCCCGAGACGATGCAGTTGCTGTACGTCGCGAACCGCTTCGAGCGCAAGGCGGACATCGATCGCTGGCACGCGGCCGGCCTGATTGTCCTGTTCGACCGCTACGTCGCGTCGGGCGTCGCCTACGGCGAGGCCCAGGGGCTCGATCCCGGTTGGCTGACGACCCTGCAGGTTTCGTTGCCCCAGCCGGAGCTGACGATCCTGCTCGACATAGCGCCGGAGACGGCAGTCGCCCGCAAGACGGTCGGCCGTGACCGGTACGAGAGCGATCTTGCACTGCTCACGCGGGTCAGGCAGAGCTATCTGCGCCAGGCCGGGCAGCCGGACTGGGTGCGCATCGATGCCGAACAGGCGCCGGACGTCGTTGCGGCCGAGATGGCGGCCGCGATCGAGCCGCGACTGCCAGAGCTGCGCTGACGGCCCGGACGTTGCGTGCCCCGGCACTTCGCAGCACCGCCGCGCATGCTTCCACCGTCGCCCCGGTCGTGATCACGTCGTCCACGATCACCACGGACCGGCGCCGGATTGCGGCCGCGGTCGAGCGCCCGCGGTGCCGCCCCGCCAGCGCGAATGCGTCCCCGAGCGCGCCCAGGCGCCCGGTGCGCGACAAGGTGACCTGCCGGCCGGTATGACGCCTGCGCCGCAGCGCCCGCAGGACCGGCATGCCGAGGTGCACGGCGAGGTCGTCCGCCTGGTTGAAGCCCCGCCGCCACCGCCGCAACGGGTGCAACGGAACCGGAACCGCGATGTCGGCGTCTCGGAGCCAGTCGCCGGCGACGCTGCGGATCAGTTGCGCCAGGGGCCGCGCGAGCGACCGCCGCCCTTCGTACTTGAAGGCGTGAACGATCTCGCGCAGCGTGCCGGCATGCACGCCTGCCGCGCGCCGCGCCGTCAGCGGGCCCCCGGTCGCCCGGCAGTCGCCGCACAGGCTCGAGGCGGCCGCCGGGACCCGGACCCCGCAGCGTTCGCAGAAGGGCGCCTCGATGCAGCGGATCCGGCGCCAGCAGTCGTCGCAGACGATTCCTGCGGTGGGGCGCTCCAGCGGGTCGTCGCAGGCGGTGCAGCGCGGCGCCCAGGCGACGGCCAGGATCGCATCGAGCACCGCGGAAACAGGCGGCATTCCCATCGGGTCGGTCTCGCTAGTCGCCGGTCCGCTCGTCCTCCGCACCCGCCGTGGGAAGCTCGATGCGGGTTGCGCTGCCCCAGAGGCGTTCCAGGTCGTACAGCTCCCGGGTGTCGCGCGTGAAGACGTGGACGATGACGTCGAAGCAGTCCATGAGCACCCACTGCGCGTGGGCGTACCCCTCGACATGCGTCGGCCGCATGCCGATGGAGCGGAGACGCTTCGCGATCGCATCGGCGATCGCCTGGACCTGGCGCGTGGTCCGGCCGGAACCGACCACGAAATAGTCCGTGAACGCTCCGCTCGCGCGCAGATCGAGCACCACGACGTCGAGTGCCTTCTTTTCCTCCATCGCTTCGACGATCTGCGGGATCGGTTCCGGAAGTTCGGGCACGTGCAGGGTCATGCAAGCAGCTCGCCAGGTGTGTCGGGAAGGTAGAGGCCGTGCCGCGCGATATGGGCGGCGACGATGTCCGGCAGCAGGCCGGCGGTCGGTTCGGCGGCGGCGAGCCGATCCCGGATGTCCGATGACGAGACGTTGCGTGTGCGTGCGTGGACGAGCCAGATCGCGGTGGCGCCGCTCGTGGAAGGTTCCGTCGGCTCGTCGCCCGCGGCGCGCATCCGCTCGGCCAGCGCCGGCAGCCGGGTGCGCAGCTCGGCCAGCGGCCTTCCTGCGCGGGCGACGACCACGAAATGGCTGCGGCGCAACAGCGCCGGATAGTCGTGCCAATGCGCGATATCCGCAAAGGCGTCGCTGCCGAGGATGAAGAAGAGCTGCGACGGGGCGTACCCGGTCCGCGCGAGCCGTTGCAGGGAGAGCGACGTGTACGAGGGCTCGGACGACCGCAACTCCAGGTCGCTGACCGTCAGCGCCTCGCGTCCGGAGGATGCCAGCGCCGCCATCGCGAAACGGTGGTGGCAGGACGTTCGCGCGGGCGACGCCTTGTGCGGCGGCACGCGGGAGGGCATCAGCACCACCCTGGTCAGGGCGAGCGCCTTTCGGGCGGCGTCCGCGGCATCGAGGTGTCCGTGATGCACGGGATCGAAGGTGCCGCCCAGCACGCCGATACGCGGCGAGTCCGTCGTCACGCGGTCCTCTTCGAGACCGGATCGCCGGTCTGCGCCGGGCGTTGCCGAACGGCCGCCCCCATCGCATCCAGCAGTGACGGCAACCCGTCGCCGGTAACGGCCGAGACGGCGTACAGGGGCACGGAGCGAGACGCGAGATGACGACGCAGGCGAGCCAGACGCTCCGGGTCGTCGAGCGAGTCGATCTTGTTGGCGGCCGCAAGTTGCGGCTTGCCGGACAACCCGGCCGCCCCGTCCGGCGCCGGTGTCCCGGGACCGGCCTCGGAGAACCGGGTCAACTCGGTGCGGATCGCCTCGAAGTCGTCCACCGGGTCGCGGCCGCTGGCCGAGGACACGTCGATGACGTGGACCAGCACCCGCGTGCGCTCCAGATGACGCAGGAAGCGGTGTCCGAGGCCGTGCCCGGCGTGCGCGCCGGCGATGAGTCCGGGCACGTCCGCGACGACGAAGCTGCGCTCGTCGTCCAGGTGTACGACCCCGAGGTTCGGTGACAGCGTGGTGAAGGGATAGTCGGCGATCTTCGGGCGTGCGGCCGATACCCGGGCAATCAGCGTCGACTTGCCGGCGTTGGGATAGCCGACGAGCCCGACGTCCGCCAGCAGCTTGAGCTGCAGCCGGAGCGTGCGCGTCTCGCCGGGCCGGCCTGTCTCGGCGTGCCTTGGCGCGCGGTTGGTCGGCGAGGTGAAACGCCGGTTGCCGCGGCCTCCCCGCCCACCTTTGGCGGCCAGCCACGTCTGCCCGTCGGCGGCCAGATCGGCGAGCTGTTGCCGACCGTCGTCGCCCTCGCCGGCCGCGAAGACCACGGTGCCGAGGGGAACGTCCAGGTGGAGGTCGCGCCCGGCATGCCCCGCGCGATTGGCTCCTTCGCCGTGCCCGCCGCGCTGCGCCCGGCAGAACGGATGGAATCGGAAGTTGACCAGCGTGTTCAGGTGGGTGCCGGCTCGCAGGAAGACCGAGCCGCCGCGCCCGCCGTCGCCGCCGTCGGGTCCTCCCCGCGGCACGAACTTCTCCCGACGAAAGCTGACGCACCCGTTGCCGCCGTCTCCGGCTGCTACCTGGAGGTCGACTTCGTCGACGAACATGCGGGCTGGCTGATGGTCCTGGAAGGATGCTCGGCGGATCGCCCGCCTCGCGCTATCCCTCGACCGGGAGAACGCTGATGACCCGGCCCCGCGATCCGTGATCCTCGAAGCGGACGCGGCCGGCCACGGTAGCGAACAACGTGTCGTCCTTCCCGAGCCCGACGTTGATGCCGGGTCGGAACCGCCGTCCCCGCTGGCGCACGAGGATGGCCCCGCCGGTGACGAGGTTACCGTCGAAACGCTTTACGCCGAGACGCTGCGCCTGACTGTCGCGCCCGTTGCGTGAGCTTCCCTGGCCCTTCTTGTGTGCCATGGCTTATCCCTGGGAGCCGACGCCGCTGATACCGGTGATGCGGATGCGGGTCAGGGCCGTCCGGTGGCCGAGCGTGCGGCGCCACGCCTTGCGGCGTTTCTTGCGGAATACCCGGATCTTGGGTCCCCGGTCGAGTGCGTCCACCACGCCGGTCACCGTCGCGTCGGCGACGTACGGCGTGCCGGCGACGAAGCCTTCTTCACCGGCCACGAACAGGACGCGGTCGAAGGTGACCGCGTCTCCGACTTCCTTGTCCAGGCGATCGACGGTCACGAGGGCGTCCTTCTCGACGCGCACCTGCCGGCCGCCGCTGTCGATGATCGCGAACACGCTTCAACCCTTTCTCGCCGTCGCCGCCTCGGGGACCGGCGCCGATTGCATCCGAACACGGAAGCGTACTACCGCTGCCTCCGGCTGTAAAGCCGCGCCGGAGGCTACTTGAGCATGATGCGGGTGCCGCGAATGCTCTGGTCGGCGAGAGCCCCGAGGAAGGAGGGCAGCAACCGGTCCATCAGCTCGAAGTACGAAGAAAGGGCCGGGGTGTTGTGCGTGACGTCGTACAGCACTTCTTCGCGGTGGCGCTCGGTGTAGAGCGTGATCCCGGTGCGGCCGTCGATGAAGATGAACGTCGGGCTGAGGACGAAGCCCGAGCGGTCGCGGTAGGCCCGGAGCGGCACGACCATGCGCCTCCCGAACTCGTCGTAGATCTCCCTCTCTCTGGTGACCATGCCCGACCGCTGATGGGGCGTGAAGTGCACGGTGCCCGTGACGATGAGCGGGTTCTGGTGCTCCTCGCCGAGCTGCCGCCAGTAGCTCACGTTGGCGAAGATGTGCTCGAACTCCTCGAGATCCTCTTCGCTGAGGTCGCCGCGCGCCTCGGCGTCGAGCGGCCCGTCGCCGTTGTCGTGAGATCCGCCGTTGCCGTTGCCGTTGTCGTCGAATCCGTCGTCCTGCGACTCGGCGACCGCCAGCAGGTCCAGCACCTCGGCGTCGATGACCTCGAGGCGCGATTCCGAGCGAAGCTGGCTGCGCAGCAGGCGGGCGGTCTCCAGGTTGGTGTCGACGTCGTCGGTGCCGCCCGCCACGAAGCCGGCGACCAGAATCCGCTGAAAGCGGCCTACGTCCAGCTTGGGCTGCAGAGGCGTCTCGATCGGCACCTCGTAGTAGGTGGAGCACGCCGCCATGGTCAGGAGCAGTAGCGCACTAGCGCTCGCCTTCAAGTACGCGGTCATGGATTTCCCTGAAGAGATCGTAGTTCTGCTGGATGTTGAGGTTGTCCGGCTCGAGGTCGAGCGCGGTTTCGTAGGCCTCGAGCGCCTCTTCGAACAGCCCTCGTTGTTCGTACGCGATCCCGAGATTGTTCCAGGCGGCCGCGTAGGTGGGATCGATCTCGACGGCGCGCTCCCACCGGTAGGCGGCTTCATCCCACAGCCCGACTCGCGCAACGGAGATTCCGAACTCGACCTGCGCCGCCGCGTCTTCACGCGAGTCGGCGGCGGCCGTACAGGGTGTGACGGCGACCACCAGCGCGGCGACGAGGACGATGACCATTCTGACCGGCACTCGGGTCGCTCCGTCAGGGACTTCCTGTACTCGAATATAGTCACGTCCCGCCGCGCGGCGCAAGTCCCGCGTGCGTTCCGGTACGCCTGGTCCGGTTCTTGCTTTCCGACTGTGCGATGACGGCGCCGGACAACGTCGTGGAAACCGTCGCGCTGTCGCTGTTTCTGAGCCGGGCGCCGTTCCGCCGCGCCCTGCTCGAGCCGTGCGCGGACGCGGCCGGCGACCAGCGTCGAGGCGTCGATCTGCCGCACGCGGCGGATCGCTTCCGCGATCCGCCGGCGCGTGTACGGGAGGACGTCCGGCGTTGCCGGGAGCGCGCCGCCCGGTTGCTCGGCGTCGCCGCGTCCGGAGGTATCGAGGCGATTGGCTGGAACGATCCCCGCTACCCCGAGCAACTGGCGGCGCTGGACGACCCGCCCGTGGTCGTCTGGCTGAAGGGCGACGCGGCGACGCTCGCCCGGCCGTCGGTGGCGATCGTCGGGTCGCGCGCCGCGTCTTCCTACGCGGTCGCCGTGGCGGAGCGGCTTGCGGGCGACGTCTGCGGATGCGGCGTCGCGGTCGTGAGCGGATGCGCGCGCGGTGTGGATGCGGCCGCGCACCGGGGCGCGCTCCGCGGGCAGGGGGCGACGATTGCGGTTCTCGGATCGGGCGTCGACGTCGCCTACCCCGCCGAACACGCGGGGCTGGCGGCGTCGATCGCGAAGTCCGGCGCCGTCGTCAGCGAGCTGCCGCCGGGAACGCCGCCCCGGCGCCACCATTTCCCGCGGCGGAATCGGCTGATCAGCGGGCTCGCCCGAGCGGTCGTCGTCGTCGAGGCCGGCGCCCGCAGCGGATCGCTCATCACGGCCCGTTGTGCGGCCGAGCAGGGGCGGGAGGTGATGGCGGTTCCGGGAAACGTGCTCAGCGGGAGAAGCGCGGGCGGCCACGCCCTGATCCGCGACGGCGCGGCCATCGTGGAGACGGCAGACGATATCCTGGAAGGAATCGGTCTCGGCCCGCTCGGTGCCGCGCCGCCGCCGGATGCGCAGGCAGCCACGGCAACGGACCCCGTGCTGCGCCACATGGACCCGGGCGAGACCTGCGGGTTGGACGAGTTGATCGAGCGCAGCGGCCTCGACAGCGCCACGGTGCTGCTGCGGCTGACGGAGCTGGAGATCGCGGGCTGCGTGATCCGCGCCGGCGCCGGTCGATTCGTCCGGCCCGCCACGGGAATGCTAGTGTAGTGCCCGGTCGACGGCAGCAGCTTCTCGACCTTGCAGGAGGAACATGGCCCGATCCCTGGTTATCGTCGAGTCGCCCGCGAAGGCCCGCACCATCAACCGCTATCTGGGCAAGGAATACCTCGTCAAGTCGAGCGTCGGGCACATCCGCGATCTGCCGGCGGGCGGCAAGGGCAAGCAGTCGGCCGGGCGCGGCAAGGCCGCGGCGGGCGGCCGGAAGACCGTGCGCAAGAGCCCCGCGGATCGCGAGGCGCGGGCACGGCGCCAGCTCGTGCAGCGCATGGGCGTCGACCCGGAACGCGGTTGGCGCGCCACCTACGAAGTCGTGCCCGGGAAGGAGAAGGTGGTCGGCGAGCTCAAGAAGCTGGCGGGCGCTTCCGATCAGGTCTTTCTCGCCACCGACCTGGACCGCGAGGGCGAAGCCATCGCCTGGCATCTGAAAGAGGTGATCGGGGGCGACCCGAATCGCTTCCGGCGCGTGGTGTTCAACGAGATCACCCGGCGGGCCATTCAGAGCGCCTTCGACAACCCCGGCGAGATCGACCAGAACCGTGTGAACGCTCAGCAGGCGCGGCGGTTTCTCGACCGGGTGGTCGGCTTCGAGGTGTCGCCGCTGCTCTGGGCGAAGGTGGCCCGCGGGCTTTCCGCCGGCCGCGTGCAGTCGGTGGCGGTCAGGCTGGTGGTGGAGCGGGAGCGGGAGATTCGCGTTTTCGAGCCCGAGGAGTACTGGGAGGTTTTCGCCGATCTGACGCGCGCCGGCGGGACGGAGCCGTGCCGCTTCCAGGTCGTCCGGTCCGACGGCAGGGCCTTCCGGCCGGGCAACAAGGAGCAGGCGGACGCCGCGCTCGCACGGCTCCGCGGAGAAGCGTTCCGCGTCGCGCGGGTGGAGAACAAGCCGACCACCGCGCGGCCCGCGGCGCCCTTCATCACCTCCACCCTGCAGCAGGCCGCGTCCACGCGCCTCGGCTTCGGGGTCCGCAAGACGATGACGCTCGCGCAGCGGCTCTACGAGGGCGGCCACATCACCTACATGCGGACCGACTCCACCAACCTGTCGCAGGAGGCGGTGACCGGGGTGCGGACCCACATCGAGTCGGCGTTCGGCGCCCGGTATCTTCCGCAGCGGCCGAATTTCTACGCCAGCAAGGCCGGCGCCCAGGAGGCGCACGAGGCGATCCGGCCGACCGACGTGGGCCCGGAGCCCGAGTCGCTGGGCATCGCGGACGCCGACGCCCGCCGCCTGTACGACCTCATCCGCCGCCAGTTCATCGCCTGTCAGATGACCCCGGCCCAGTACACGAGCACGACGGTCACGGTCGAGGCCGGAGCGTTCGAGCTTCGCGTGCGCGGGCGGGTGCTGCGGTTCGACGGGTTCACGCGCGTGCTGCCCCCGGCCTCCCGCAAGGGCGAGCTGGCCGACGTTCCTGCCTACCGTCAAGGTGAGCGGCTGGATTGCGCCAAGGTCGATGCGGCGCAGCACTTCACCAAGCCGCCGCCCCGCTACAGCGAGGCGAGCCTGGTGCGCGAGCTGGAGAAGCGTGGAATCGGGCGCCCGTCGACCTATGCGTCGATCATCTCGACGATTCAGGATCGCGGCTACGTCACGCTGAAGAAGCGCCGCTTCTACGCGGAGAAGATCGGCGAGATCGTGACAGATCGCCTCGTAAACAGCTTCGCCGACCTGCTGGACTACTCGTTCACCGCCGAGATGGAGCAGGATCTCGATCAGATCGCGTCCGGGGACCGCGAGTGGCACAACGTGCTGGACACGTTCTACGGCGGTTTCTCCCGGAAGCTCGCCGCCGCGGCCCGGCCCGACGGCATGCGGCCCAACGCCCCGACGGAAACCGGGGTTGCCTGTGCCGCGTGCGGCCGCAAGATGCAGGTGCGCTCCGCCAGCACCGGGGTGTTCCTCGGTTGCTCGGGGTATGCCCTGCCGCCGAAGGGACGTTGCACCCAGACCCTCGATCTGACCCCCGCGGACGAGGCCGCCGACGCGGAGCGGGACGACGAGGGCGAGAGCCGCGCCCTGCGCGCCAAGCGTCGTTGCCCGATCTGCGGTACGGCGATGGACAGCTACGTCGTCGACGCCGGGCGGAAGCTCCACGTCTGCGGCAAGAACCCGCAGTGCGCCGGCCACCAGATAGAGGAAGGCGCGTTCAAGACAGGACTGTTGGCGGAGCGGACCATCGAGTGCGACCGCTGCGGCGCGGACATGCAGCTTCGATCGGGCCGGTTCGGCAAGTTCTTCGGCTGCACGAACGACGAGTGCAGGAACACGCGCAAGGTGCTGCGCAACGGCGAGCCGGCGCCGCCGAAGGCGGATCCGATACCGATGCCGGAGCTCCGCTGCCGGACGGTCGACGATCACTACGTGCTGCGCGACGGCGCCGCGGGCCTGTTCCTGGCTGCGAGCGGCTTTCCCCGCAACCGGGAGACGCGCGCGCCGACGGTTTCCGAGCTCAAGTCCCACGCGGCCGAGCTGGACTCGAAGTTCCGGTACCTGCTCGACGCGCCGGAGACGGATCCCGAGGGCCGGCCGGCCATCGTGCGCTTCTCGCGCAAGGCCGGCGAACAGTACGTCACGTCCGAAGAGAACGGCAAGGCGACGCGCTGGCGCGCGGTCTATCGGGACGGGCGTTGGGTGGAGTCCGAGGCGGCGGCCTCGCGGCAACCCGCCAAGAGGAGCGCCAAGGCGACGGGGCGGGGCCGATCCCGCCGCGAGGTCGCGTGACCGCGGCGCGGGGCGGAGGCCCGATGGTCCGGATCATCGGCGGCGGCCTGGCGGGCAGCGAGGCGGCGTGGCAGATCGCCTCGCGCGGCGTCCCGGTTTCCCTCCATGAAATGCGCCCGGTTCGTTCGACCGCGGTGCACCGGACGGATCGGCTGGCGGAGCTGGTCTGCAGCAACTCCTTCCGCGGCGCCTCGCTGGAGAACGCGGTGGGGCTGCTCAAGGAGGAGATGCGCCGGCTCGACTCGCTCGTCATGCGGGTCGGCGACGAGACGCGGGTGCCGGCGGGCGGCGCGCTGGCCGTCGACCGCGAACGGTTCGCGCAAGGCGTTACCGCGGCCATCGAGGCGGAGCCGCTGATCACGATCCGGCGCGAGGAGGCGCGGCGAATTCCCGAGGCGTCGGTCCGCTCGCCGGTCATCCTGGCGACCGGTCCCTTGACCTCGCCGGACCTGGCGTCCGAGCTCACGGCCCTGGTCGGCCGCGAGCAGCTCTATTTCTTCGACGCGATCAGCCCCATCGTCCACGCCGACTCGATAGACCGCTCGAAGGTCTTTCGCGCCTCGCGCCGCGGCCGGAGGGAGCGCAAGGACGAGGTCGCGGTCGGCCGAACGTGCGGCGCCGGCGCGGAGGAAGCGGGAGACTATCTCAACTGTCCCATGAACGCGGCCGAGTACCAGCGTTTCCACGCTGCGTTGACCACCGCGGAGCTGGCCGAGCTGCACGACTTCGACCGCACGCCGTTCTTCGAGGGCTGCCTGCCGATCGAGGTGATGGCCCACCGCGGCGAGGACACGCTGCGGTTCGGTCCGATGAAGCCGGTCGGGCTCACCGATCCGGCCACGGGACGCCGGCCCTACGCCGTCGTGCAGCTCCGGCAGGACAACCTCGCGGCCGACCATTTCAGCCTCGTCGGCTTCCAGACGCAACTGAAGTGGCCCGAGCAACGGCGCGTGCTGCGGCTGATTCCGGGCCTCGAGCAGGCCGAGTTCGTGCGGCTCGGGATGATCCACCGCAACACCTACATCAATGCCCCGTCGGTGCTCGCCCCGACGTGGCAGGCCCGGGGCCGTCCCGGCCTGTTCATCGCCGGCCAGGTGTCCGGGGTCGAGGGTTACGTGGAGTCGGCCGCGTCCGGCCTGGTGGCGGGCATCAATGCGGCCGCGCTCGCGTGCGGCGAGGAACCGCGCGTCCCGCCGCGCACCACCGCGCTCGGCGCGCTGGCGCACTACGTCTCGCACGCCGAACCGAGCCACTATCAGCCGACCAACATCGCGTTCGGCCTGCTCCCGGCGGTGGCGGGGGCGCCGCGCGGCCGGCAGGCGCGGCGGCAGGCGGTCGCGCAGCGCGCGCTGGCCGATCTGGCGGCATGGTGCGAGGCCGGGTCGCAGGCCGCGCCGGAGCGCCCGGCCCGTGCCGGCGCGGGCCGGTGACGGTCGGCAGCGGGTTCCTCGGCGGCGACGAGTTGCGACCGGGTCGACTGCCTCATGAACGACCCGGTGACGGTCGGCAGCGGGTTCCTCGGCGGCGAGGCTCCACGACGCCAGGTTGACGGCTGGTACGGACGCGGCCGATACGACGGATGATGCGGCACCACCTGCAACCCTTTCTCGATTACCTGCGCCTGAACCGCAACCTCTCGCGCCATACGGTGCGCGCGTACGAGAGCGACCTCTCGCAGTTCCTGGCATTCGCGGCCGAGCAGGTCGGGCGGGAGCCGCTCGTCGAAGACTTCGATCACCGGCTGGTGCGCGGCTACCTGGCCTCGATCTACGAGCGGCGGCAGGCGTCGTCGTCGTCCGCGCGCAAGCTCGCCGCCGTCCGGACGTTCGCGCGCTACCTGCGCCGCGAGGAGCTGCTGGACGGCAATCCGGGCACCCTGGTCGCGGCGCCGAAGGTCGCGCGGCGCATGCCGGCGCACATGGCCGAGGACGAGGTCGGCGCGTTGCTCGGCGCGCCGGACGCCGCGACCCCGCTCGGTCTGCGCGATCGGGCCATCCTCGAGCTTTTCTACGCCTCCGGCCTGCGCCTGAGCGAGCTCGTCGGCCTGGATCTGGAGGACGTGAACCTGGCGAGCCGGATGGTCCGCGTGCTCGGCAAGGGCGGCAAGGAGCGGATCGTGCCGTTCAACCCCGCCGCGGCCGCCGCGATTCGCGACTACCTGCCGGCCCGGCGCGAGCTGCTGTCGCGGGAGCGCATGGGCGGCGCGCCCGCGACGCGCGACCGCGGGCGGGTTGCAGACCTGGCGCAGTCCGGAACTCCAACCTCGCGGCCCGACGCGGCGACGACGCGCGACCGCGGGCGGGGGAGGGACGCTCCCCTGTTCGTGAACTATCGCGGCGGGCGCCTGTCGAGCCGCAGCGTCGCGCGCATGGTGCAGCGCTACGTCGGCCTCGTCGGCGCGCAACGCGGCATCAGCCCGCACGCCCTGCGGCACTCGTTCGCCACCCACCTGCTGGAGCGCGGAGCCGACCTGCGCGCCATACAGGAGCTTCTCGGGCACTCCCGGATCACGACGACGCAGCGCTATACGCACGTCAACGCCGCGCAACTCACGGAGCTGTACCGCAGGACGCATCCCCGGGCGTGACCGCCCGCAGTGCGGCAGGGACCGGTCACGCCAGGCGTGCGTGCAGCGCGAACACAGACAGTTCATTCCCGGCCGTTCCCATCCGGTCCAAAAACACCCGGTTAAACGGCCTGTTTCCTGACATAGCGGTCCAAGGCGCGGCAAGGCGATTCAGCCGAATCCCGTGCATAATGTGGTAAGCTAGTGGTAAGCTGATTTCGCAGGAAGCCATGACAAGGTTGACGGCGCGACAGGTTCAGACGCTGCGCAAGCCGGGCAGGTATTCCGACGGGCACGGGCTGCATCTGTTCGTGCAGCGTAGCGGTACGCGCTCCTGGGTGCAACGGCTCACGGTGCCGGGTCGGGGCAGAATCGACCGCGGGCTCGGCTCGGTGGACGTCGTCAGTCTCGCGCAAGCTCGCGCGTGGGCGCTCGACAACAAGCTCGCGGTCAAGCGGGGCGAAGACCCGTTCGCCGGGCCGCAGCGCTCGACCGTGCCGACGCTGCGGAAGATCGCCGGCAAGGTCGCCGACGCGAACCGGGCACGGCTGTCGGCGGACGAGCGCAAGGCGCGGGCGGCGACGCTGGAGCGGCACGCGGCGGAGCTGCTCGACCTGCCGGTCGACCGGGTCGGCAAGCCGGAAGTGCTGCGGGCCCTCGAACGGGTGTGGACATCGCAGCCGGGCACCGGCCGGAAGCTGCGGACGGCGCTCGGCGCCCTCTTCCGGCATGCGCGCGCGGCGGGGCTGATCGAGGTCGACCCGGTCGCGGCGGTGGCCGGAGCGCTCGTTCCCCAGCCGGCCGTACGCGAGCACATGCGCAGCGTGCCGTACGCAGACGCGCCGGCGGCGATGCAGCGGATCGACACGTGCCGCGCGACGCTGTCGGCGAAGACCTGCCTGCGGTTCCAGATCCTGACGGCGGCGCGCCCGTCCGAAGCCCGACTTGCGAGGTGGGGAGAGATTGCCAAGGACGCGCGCGAGTGGCGTATCCCGGCTTGCCGGATGAAGCGGGGTCGCGAGCATGTGGTACCGCTGGTCCCTGCGGCCGTGGCGGTGCTGGACTCGGTGCGGTCGCTGCGCCGGCACGACGGCGACGACGCGTTGGTTTTCCCGAGTCCGCAGGCGGGGGCCGGCTCGCTGTCGGCGGCGACCGTGGCCGCGGTCATGAAGTCGGCCGGTCTCGCCGGTGCGGGGTCGCCTCACGGCTGGCGCTCGACGTTCCGCACGTGGGCATCGGAACGCGCGGACGCGGACTACGCGGTGATGGAAACGAGTCTGTCGCATGCGGTCGGCTCGGCTGTCGAACGGAGCTATTCGCGGTCGACGTTTCTGGACAAGCGCCGGGCGCTGCTCGACGCATGGTCCGAGTTCCTTGCCGGCGACGTCGCGGTCATCGCCGAGGGCGGCCTCGGCCTGCGTCCGACACCACCGCGGTGAGTGCCCGGCGCATGTTCCGAAGCGAGTGCTGCAACCTGCGCCGGCGCTGCTCCGGCCCGCACCTCGAACGAGCGTCGAAACGCCTGGAGCCACGCCGCCGCCGTTCACTGTCTCTTCGTGGTTGCGTCACCCCCGACGCGAGGACGCGACTTCAGGTAGCCGAGCACCTCGTCCTCGAACCAGCCGACCGCCTTGGGTCCGATCCGGACCGACGCGGGGAAGAGTCCCCGTTTGCGTAGCGCGTAGATCGACGAACGCGACAGCCCCGTCGCCTCCTTGACGTCCTTCAACCGAAGAACCCGCCTGGTCATCCCATACCTCTTTCTGATGGCTGCGGCCAGATCCGGCGGCCGGGAGAAGTATGCAAGACGGCGGTCACCCTGGGACCGCGCTCCACCGCCCTGCTTCCGGTTGGAAAGCTCTGAACGGGAAGGGAGGGACTCGTCCCGGGCGCGATAGCTCCGAGGAATGCCGGCCGCGTCTCTGCGACGGTGGAAGACGGCGGCGGGCGAGCGCCCGAGGCTGCAGGACGCAGGTCGCTATCGAAGTGCGGCTGCTGCCGCCGGCGACGTGCCCGGTACGGCGGGGGCGACGTGCTCGCCCGCGCGGACAACGAGGGTCCGACGACGCCGGGGCCGCTCGCCGTTCCACCCGCAACGGGTCTGGAGAGCACTCGCTGGCAACAGCCCGCCGCGCCTCCCAGAGTCGGCGCGGATACGGACCACGGAGGAGCAGACGGGCCGAACGACAATGGGGCAGCAGGCGGGTAGCGGGACAGCGGAACGGGGCGGGCGGGCACGGCGGCGCCGTGCTGTGCACCGTTTGTCCACGCCTGGGCCGCTCACGCGCTGCTGTTCAACGCCGAACGCGGCAGGCCGCCGCCAGACGGCACGCGAAGGGACCGGCGCTCCGCTCCAACCCGGCCCTGTCGGGCCACTCTGTCGGGCTTCGACCCGTGTCTGCGGTGGTTCGCGGTAGCCCGCTGCCGCGTGCGGACGCCTCGACAGCTTCCTGCCGAGCCGGGACGGCAACCCGTTCTTCACCAGCAACGCCACGCACGGCAATGACGCCGGTGCATGGTGGCCTGGACCGCCTGCCTCGGCATCCCGACCGAGGACACCGAGCTGATGGTCCGCGCCATACAGGGACTGACCGCCGACGCCCCGGTGCTGAAGACCAGGGCCGGCATCAGCGCCCGCGGGCGCAAGCTGAAGAATCCGTACACCCCCTGGCGCTCAGCTGGCCCGAGGGCGCCACTGCCCCGGCAAAGCAGGACATGCTGTCGGCTGTCGCCGGCGCGCTCGACAGCCTCGGTCTCGACCACCGCCACTACGCGGTCTGCGCCGCGCACTCCGACACAAACTGCCCGCACGTCCACGTCGCCGTCAGCCGCGTCGACCCCGAGACCGGCCGGGCCGTCAACCTCGCCAAGGGCGCCACGCGCAGGCTCAGCCGCTGGGCCGAGCAATACGAGCGCAACCACGGCGGCATCGTCGTGCCCACGTGTCGAGCGGCGCGAGGCGCGGGCGGCCCGCCGCAGCCTCGAGCGCGGCTGCCGCCGGGCCGGCATGCCGCGCGAGCTGGCCCGCTCTATCGCCGCGCCCCTGCCCCCGCGGTCGGCGAGGCGGCCCCCCAGGCGGCCGTTTTCACCCGCCGGTTCGACGCCCGACCAGCGCGCGCGGTGGACGCAGTTGCTCGAACGATAGCGCGGCGACATGCGGCGTCAGCGGACCGCTGAAGACGAGCGGGTCGAGCGCCGGCGACACGAACGGCGAACCTGCCATGCCGCGCGGGCCGAGGCGCACGCCGCCTGCGGCCCCGCCCCTTTCCCGCCGCGCAGTGCGTCGGTCCGCAAGTTGCGCGCCGACGGCGCCCGAACGCGCATCGACCTGCGACGCCCGCCCACCGGACCGAACGCGCGGCGCGCGCGCCGCCTCGGACACGCCGTGGCACGCGAGCCCACCGGCTCGCCCCGCATCCCGACCACCGACGTCATCATCGACACGTTCGTTTCCAGCGTCGAGACGCCGTCCGGCGCAAGGCTCAGCCCGCCAGCGCCGTAGCCGGTCGCCCCCCACAACGAGACCCGGTCGTTGACCTGGCAACCCACTCACGGGTAGAACCCGGTCATCGACATGCTCGTGCGACCGCAGCTCGGGGCCGCGGTAGCCGCCCACCTCCAGGGTGCGCCCGACCGACAGGCCGACCGCCAGCGGGCCGCGCGATGTACTCGGTCCCCCGGCGCCGCGCCGCCGCTGCGTTGCGCGTCCCGGCAACCGTCCTCTCTAGCGACACAATCGTAGCGGGACGGAGGCGACCCCGGGACAGCGTCCTCGATCCAGCCGCGGGGAGAACGCATCGCGCGTGAGGCGCGACGCCCCGGCGCCGTCGCCCCGACGGCCGGGCTTCGCGGCCGGGCATGCAGCACGGTCTGCACCACCAAACGGCGGACCACCACGGCGGCGACAATCACGCCGGACGCGCGCCGTCCACCCATCCGGGTTGCTCCCGGCGGTCCACTCCGGTCCCGCAGCTTCCTTCCTCTTCTTCATGACTGCCGGTTTCGCTGGTGCAGGCCGATGAATCCGACGACCACACGGTTGCCTTCCTCGTCGCGCGCAAATCCGATCCGGATGGTGTGCCGCGGGTCGCGACTGGTTCCCTTGCCGATGTGGGCGCCGAGGTGCCAAGTCTTCCCGTCGGCCAGCGTCTCGTACCATTCGCGGTACTTCGCGATCGATTCCTCGCGCTGACTCGTCTTGTACGTCCACCCCGAAGCAGGCTTCTCCTATGCAATGGTCGTTGCCGTCGCAGTGCGCGGTGGCGAGCCAGGCGAGCGCGTCGTACACCTCCGCAGGGTTGGTGAACGGCGTGTTCTCGTTCAAGCGCAAGTTGTTCAGCTTCCTGGTCTCGTCGTCCCGCCGCCCGCTCTCGGCGCGCGACCCGTGGTGTCTGGAAGCCAGCGAAGCAACCGTCCCGACGCGGGCGTTGATTCGCTATTCCCAGCGGCGCACCGTCGTCGAAGTGACCTGGATCAGATCCGCGAACTCGGCGACCGGGCAGCCGCACCGCGCGCAGTCGGCGACCATCTCGCCCGTGGGCACGAATCCGGCCGCCTCCACCACTCCCCGCAAGCGGGCCAACGGGCCATCGCGGGCTGAGGCGAAGAACCATGAGGAGGAAGCCTGTGAGAGGTGCCAAGCAGGGCTCTCTGGCGTAGAATGATCTAGATGGACAGACAGGAAGCCGTGATGACTGAAGCAGCAGCAGCAAGAAGACAATCGATCGATTACTCCGTTGCGCTGCACTGCCTGGCTGGTCGATCCGCCAGGCAAGACAATATCGATCCGTCGACAAGACGCCAGGGTGCCCAGGACCACCCAGACCTTCAGCCCGAAACAAACGGTGCGCTCGCCACTGCTCAGGAGCGTCGGACTCCACATCGACGAGACCTCTCGTCCTGAGGACGAGCACATGGGACACTACACTCAAAATAGCAGACTCGGCCCCGGCGGGATTGACTGGAGCGCGTGTCCGGGGCTTTGGCGGAATCCGAGAAGGATGAGCGGGGCATGGTGCTTCGACCAAGGTCGAGTCACGGTGTCAAGCCTGTTCCAGAACCTGCGAAGCGGGTTAACCGTAACGGAGTTCCTCAATGTCTTTCCGATGAAGAGCGAGCACAATGTGACAGCAGTACTACGATACATAACCGGACGGCTGCAGGGAGAGTTGGAACCCAGGTGTGACTCAACAGCTTCCGATACAGGATCAATCGACTGGCGCGATTGTCCGGGAATCGA
Source organism: Vicinamibacterales bacterium (assembly GCA_965204175.1). Classification (GTDB taxonomy): domain Bacteria; phylum Acidobacteriota; class Vicinamibacteria; order Vicinamibacterales; family UBA8438; genus WTFV01. The sequence goes on along the minus strand of OZ241978.1, from coordinate 4,186,631 downwards.
AATGAGGGCCAAGGAGCTACCGATCGGGTGGGTATTCAGTGGAACACAAAGAAGCGTCGCCGAACTATTCGAACACATCTCCGAAGGAGGTTCCACATGCGAGTACTGCAAACGGTTCCCTGAAGTCAGACCAGCCGACACCGCAGGTTTGCTGAACTTTTTGGCGACTCGCCTGGACTCCATGTAGAACACCGATGGACCGGGAACATGAAGGGACAAGTTTGTGAAAGTTCTCTTCGACCACTGCACGCCCAGACCGCTGAGACAATTCCTAACGGGTCACGACGTAACAACTGCAGACCAGCACGGGTGGGAGGGACTCGAGAACGGTGACCTGCTGGATGCCGCGGACAAACACGGATTCGACGTATTCATTACGACGGACAACAAGATGGAACACCAACAGAACTTCCAGAAGCGAACATTCGGAACGGTGTTCATTACGAAGCCGGATTGGCCACGAATAAAGCCTTGTATCCCGGCGATCCGGGAGGCCATACAAACGGCGCAGCCCGGAACCAAGAGACATGTGGAAATTCCCGACGACGACAGCTCCAATCCGCGAGTCCGACAACCGGAGGTCACCGATGACCGGGCGAGCATCAATCGGTCGGACAACACCGCGCAAGGGCAGACTGAACCGCCACCATTCCGGATCGTATTCGAGGAGCGCGAGGACGGCCGCTTCGACGTCAAGTGGCGAGAGATCGAAACAGAGTCCACGAAGACCCTGACGTCGGCGGACAGCATCCGCGCGGGACTTGAGTGGCTGGCAAGCAAGAATCTGATTCCAGAGGAAGAGATAGTCCGGTGGGAGCGCGACCTGCTCGAAGATTTGAAGCGAAACCGGGAACGGAACCGCGGGCGATGATGATAGCCGACAGGACGGCAACCAGTCTGCGCGAGTAACGACGGGATGACGGCCGCTTCGAGCGGTTCCTGCCGGACCCGAACCAGTCAGTGCCGATCCGCGGGTGAACACGGTGAACACGACGGCGCCAGGACTTGCCGCTCCCGGGAGGTCAGGAGGCACGATGGATACCGCGCCGGACTTCCAGCGCCCTTGCCGGCGGACGGGCCGCGGCCCCACGAGCCGCCCGCACGGTGGGGCCCAACCGTTGCGCCGGGCCGGCGTGGCCGCCGCCGGGGAACCGATACACCCGTGACCACCAGGTCGCGCGGCGTGGACGATCCAACGATCTGTCTGCCGCGATCCGCGCGGGCCACCTCCTCTGGCGCGGGGCCGGATGGCGTGACCGGCGCGTCACGCTGTCCGGCCGGCGGGCGTCTCCCGGCGCCCGTTCGCCCCTGACGGCGCGCGTCGGCCCCTGCAAGCCTCGCTGTCTCCTTCCCTCACCATCCATGATCGGCCGGCCGACTCCAGCAGCATCGACGTTGCCGCGGACCCCGTAACCGAAGGGAGCAGGACGCGCACGCCCCGCGACTGGTACGGCACAAGGCGGCAACCGAGCGATGCTACGATCCACGAACGATGCGCAGACGCCGATTTGGCGAAACGAACCTGTCGGGTCCGTTCCGGACGACAGCCTCCGCCATGCTCGTCGTGCTGTCGGCGCTGGCGCTGCTGGACCCGGATGCGGCCGGCGCGCAGTCCCTGCAGCCGCCGCAATGGGACGCCGGCATCCGGATCGCGGAGGCGACCGACCGCAATCCCGACCCCGACATCGTCGAGGTGGACTTCGAGGCCCGGGTGGCAACGGTCGAGATCGCACCCGGGCTGAAGGTGGACGCCTGGACCTACAACGGCACGATTCCGGGCCCCACGATTCGGGTGAAGGTCGGGGACCGGCTCATCGTGCACTTCACGAACAACCTGCCGCGGCCGAGCACCATCCACTGGCACGGACTCCGGATCCCGATCGACATGGACGGCGTGCCCGGCTACTCGCAGGACCCGGTCCGGCCCGGAGAGACCTTCACCTACGACTTCGTGGTGCCGGACGCCGGCATCTACTGGTATCACCCCCACGTGATGTCGGCCGCACAGGTCGGCTTCGGGCTCTACGGCGCCTTCCTGGTGGAGGATCCGACGGAAACGGTCGGCATAGCCGACGATCTCGTGCTCGTCCTCAGCGACATCGACGTCGCCGGGGACGGCGAGTTGCTGCCCGCCGACACCGGCGGCACGGTCGGGATGCTGTTCGGCCGCGAGGGCAACCAGGTGCTCGTCAACGGCCGCCGACTGCCCGAGCTGATGGCGCGGGCCGGCGCCCCGCAGCGCTGGCGAATCGTGAATGCGGCCAAGAGCCGCTACTTCAAGCTCGACCTCGGCGAGGGGAACGTCTTCCGCAAGATCGGCGGCGACGGCGGGCTGACCGAGTACTCCGAGGACCACGACTTCATCGTGCTCGGCGCCGGCGAGCGGGCCGATGTCCTGGTGGCTCCGGCCGGCGAGCGGGGCAGCGAGGGCCTAGTCCGCTCGCTGCTGCACGACCGCGGCTACGGAAGCATCTTCGGGCGCGACTTCGAGAGCCTGTTGACGATCCGCTTCGCGGACGAGCCGGCCTACGCGGGAGACCCGCTGCCCAGTACGAGCCGCGCTATCGAACCTTACGACCTCGAGGGCGCGACGGCAATCGACCTGGAGTTGACCCTGCAGGAGGATCCGTACGATCGGATCTTCGCCTACGGGATCAATCACGTGCCCTTCTGGAAGGCGAAACCGATCCTGGCGAGCCTGGGCGAGACGCAGGTCTGGACCGTGACCAACTCCACTGCCTGGTCGCACCCGTTGCATCTGCACGGCTTCTTCTTCATGGTGCTCGACGAGGCCGGCGAACCGGTGCGGCCTCTGGAGTGGAAGGACACGGTGGACATCCCGCACGAGCGGACGGTGCGCCTGGCGGTGCGCTTCGAGGACCGTCCGGGCACCTGGATCTTCCACTGCCACATCCTCGATCACGCCGACGGGGGCCTGCTGAGCGCGGTGCACCTGGGCCTGCCGCCCGAGAAGTTCCGGAACCTGGCCGAGCACTGACGCGCCACGGGCTCACGCGAACGGATTTCGCACCGACACCGTCCTGCCCGACAATTGCGTCTACGAAATCTTGAAGCCCCGTGGTCGCGGCGAACCAGGGAACCGCCACCGTTCTCAGGCACGACACTAGCGATCACGAGTCCCCCTGGGCGGCAGCGGCACGAAGGCCGAGGTGCGGGCCACGTATTCGCTGTACCCGGGCTTCCCCTGCAGGAGATCGGCTTCCAGAAGACGTACGCCCGAGACGCGAACCAGAAGCCAAGTGAGCAGCAACGGGCTGACGCTCGTCCAGAGTTCCCCGGAACGGGCACCCGCGAGGCACCACAGGCCCCACCACAGGACCGCTTCGCCGAAGTAGTTCGGATGCCGGGTGTAGCGCCACAGGCCCCGGTCGCAGACGCGCCCCCCGGTTCCGGGCTCCGCCTGGAACCGGGACATCTGCCAGTCGCCGACCGTTTCGAAACCGAGGCCGACTACGAACAGGACGGCGCCGACCGCGTCGAGCAGCCCGGGCGCGACCGGCTCGTCGCCCTGCATCCCGACCAGCAGCGGCAGCGAGATCACCCAGGCCAGCGTCGCCTGCAGCCAGAAGACGACGAACAGGCTGGACCACCGGAAACGGGGACGACGGGCGCGCATCGCGCGGTAGCGCCTGTCCTCTCCCGCTCCCCATCCCCGCCAGGCCAGATAGGCCGACAGGCGTATCGCCCAGAGCGCCACTGCGGTCAGCACTGCAACGCGGCGCGGGGTCAACTGGTCGGCGCCGCTCGCATAGACGCACGCGGCGGCGAGAATCGCGAGACTCCACCAGATGTCGACCACGCTCACGTCGCGCCGCACGACGCTGAACACCCAGACCGCCGACATCAGGGCGAGGAGCGTGACCAGGCCGGCGAGGGCGCTTCCGATCATGTGCGTCGCACCGCGCGGCTCCCGTGGCGCAGCAGGTAGTGAGCCACGAACCACTCGCGGCCGGCGCGGTATCCGAACAGCTCCGCGCAGGCGAGGAAGAACAGTCGCCATCGACCGACTCGAATGCGGCCCGAGCCGGGTGCGGCGCCCGCGCCCAGCACTTCCGCCGCCTCGGTGCGTCGGGCATCGAGGTTGGCGAGCCACGCGAGCAGAGTCCGCTCGTAGTCGCAGCCGCCTATCTCCCAACGGCGCTCTACCCGCAGCGAGCCCGCACAACCGGGCAGCAGATCCACGGATGGCATCATGCCACCAGTGAAGAAGTGCCGGGCCATCCAGTCCTTGCCGCCGTCGGCCTCGAAGAAGTAGCTGTAGCGGCGATGGCAGAAGACGTGAACGAACAGCGCGCCCTGCGGCTGCAGCCACGTTGCGATGCGGCCGAGCAGGCGCTCGTAGTTGCGCATGTGCTCGAACATCTCGACCGACACGATCCGGTCGAACGCCCCGTCGGGTCGAAACCGGTTCATGTCTGCCGTTACCACCTGCAGGTTGTCGAGCCCGAGCCGGTCGCGCTCGGCGGCGATGTGTCGTGCCTGACCCGCGGCGTTCGACACGGCCGTGACATGGGCGCGCGGATACCGCTCGGCCACCCACAGAGAGAGCGCGCCCCACCCGCAACCGAGGTCCAGCACCCGCATGCCGTCGTCGATCTCCGCCCGCGCCGCCGTCACCTCCAGCATCGCATCCTCGGCGCCGGCCAGCGTCGTCACCCCGTCCGGCCACAGACCCGCGCTGTACTTGAGCCGGGGACCGAGCACGAGGCGGAAGAACTCGACCGGCGTCTCGTAGTGCTGGTCGTTCGCAGCCGCCGGCTCCACGGCTATCGGCGCCTCCCGCATCTGCAGGCGCTGTGCGTCGAGGGGTCGCTCGCCGGCGTCCCGGGCGCGCCCGCTCTCCCGGGCCAGCCGCTCGCGCAGCAGCGAGCGAATGCCGAACCTGATCAGCCAGTCGGGCAACCAGCCTCGTTCCGCCAGCGCGGCCAGAGTCATGCCGCTGTCTCGCGGTTCAGCAAGAGCTGCACGGCGCCGACGGATCGCTCCAGAAAACCCCCTTCGCAGTAGGAGAAGTAATAGTCCCACAGCCGCAGCAGCCGCCGGGAGTAACCCAGCGCCTCCAGCCGTTCCCGATTGGCGGCCAAACGCTCCTGCCAACACCGCAGGGTCCGGGGATAGTGCTCGGTGATGTCGTGCAGGCTCTCGATCCGGAATGAAGTCGCCCGCGCGAGCCTCGCCCGCAGGTCCGCGAGGCACGGCAGGAAGCCGCCCGGGAAGATATGACGCTGGATGACGTCGACCGAGCGGCGGTAGGCCTCGTAGCGCTCGTCCGCGATGACGATCGCCTGCAGCAGCATGTGGCCGCGCGGTTTCACCAGCGCGTCGCACACCTGCAGGTACCGATTCATGAATCGCTCTCCGACCGCCTCGATCATCTCCACGGACACCAGCTTGTCGAACCGCTTCGGCAACACGCGCGGCAGATCGCGATAGTCGGCATCCAGCACCGTCACGCGTCCGTCGAGACCGGCGTCGGCGACCGCGGCGCGGGCGTGGCGGTACTGCTCGGCCGAGATCGTCGTCGTCGTGACGCGGCAGCCGTAGCGGGCCGCGGCATGCAGCGCAAGGCTGCCCCAGCCGGTTCCAATCTCCAGCAGATCGTCGGCGGGCGACAGGTGCAGGCGGCGGCAGATCACATCGAGCTTGTGGCGCGAGGCCTCTTCCAGGCTGCTGGTGCGACTCGGGAAAATCGCGCAGGAATACGTCATGCTCGGATCGAGGAAATGGGCGAAGAAGTCGTTGCCGAGGTCGTAGTGCGCCAGGACGTTCCGGCGACTCTGTCGCCGCCGGTTGGCGCGCAGTCGGTGGAGCAAGGTGTGAACCGCCAGCGCCGCGCGCGACAGCCACCCGTCCAAGTCGGCCGCAGCACGCTCGTTACGAGCCATGAGGCGGATCAGCTCCGTGAGATCGTCGGCGGACCACCACCCTTCGGCATAGGCTTCGGCGGCCCCGATGGTCCCGCCGAACACAACGGCCGGCCAGACCCGCGGGTCGTGTATCTCCACCCGCGCGGCGAGCGGCGCGCCGGGAACGCCGAACGCGTGGCGCGCCTCCCCAACCACCAGCTCCAGGCACCCTTCGGTGAAGCCGCGCAGCACCCGCTCAACCCTCCACGGCAGGCCGCCGGGGGTGTACGGCGTCCTGACGCGACCGACCTGCGAGCAACACTGTCCAACAGAGGGACCCGGCAGGGACATACTTCGATTCTACGGCGGCATTCCGTTGCGGGCACCGAGACGGACGTGACCGCTTGCCTTCCGGACGTCGAGGCCGGCGCCCCATTTGCCGCAGAGGAAAAACCGACGCTCAGGCAAAACTTCCGGCGGGACATACTGAGAAGAAGCGATGGGCAGGCGCAGGCGAGTAGCCATCGTCGGCAGCGGCATCTCGGGCTTGATCGCGGCGCGGACGTTGCACCCGCGACACGCCATCACGGTGTACGAGGCCGCGGGCGCGCCCGGCGGACACGCACGCACGGTCGCCTTGCCCGGCGGCATCGGCGTCGACACGGGCTTCATCGTCTTCAACGAGCGGACGTATCCCGGCTTCACGACACTCCTGCGGGAGCTCGGCGTCGCGTCGCAACCCGGCGACATGTCGTTCTCGGTGAGCTGTCGCCGCTGCGGCATCGAGTACAGCAGCCGCGGGCTTGCCGGCCTGTTCGCCCATCCGTCCCAGGTCTTCAGGCCGACCCTGTACCGCATTGCAACCGATGTCCTGCGCTTCAACGCGTGGGCCCGGCAGGGCGCGGCCTCGCTCATCGACGAGAACGCCACCATCGGGGACCTGCAGGCACAGGGTCGCTTTGGACCCGACTTCTTCCGTCACTACCTGCTCCCGATGTCGAGCGCCATCTGGTCGGCGGCGGCTTGCGACGCCGTCCGCCTCCCGCTGGCGTTCCTGATCGACTTCTTCGACAACCACGGTCTGCTCCAGGTACGCGGACAGCCGCCTTGGCGCACGGTGACCGGCGGCAGCCGGCGCTACGTGGAGGCGCTGATCCGCCCGTTCGAGGACCGCGTGCGGCTGCACGCTGCGGTCGACCGGCTGCGACGCGACGGCGGCGGCGTCGAGGTCCATACGCGGGACATGGGCTGGGAACGCTACGACGAGGCGGTGGTCGCGACGCACGCGGACCAGGCGCTGGCCCTCATCGAGCAACCCGACGACGAGGAACGCGAGGCGCTCGGCGCCATTCCCTACCGCCGCAATGTCGCGACCCTGCATACCGACAGCCGCGTCCTTCCCCGCGCCGCCGCGGCGTGGGCGTCCTGGAACACGCACGTGGAGGATTGCGGCGATCGTCGCGCGCCGTTGCGGATGACGTACCACATGAACCGACTGCAGCGCCTGCCGGACGGTACGGACTATCTCGTCACGCTGAACGACGAGGACCGCATCGACGCAGCCCGCGTCCTCGCGCGACACGTCTACGAGCACCCGGTCTACTCGACGGCCGGTCTGGGAGCGCGGAAGGCCTTGCGGGCAATGAACGGCCGGCGCCGCACCTTCTACTGCGGCGCGTATCTCGGCAACGGGTTTCATGAAGACGGCCTGCGCGCCGGCGTGGAGGTGGGTGAGGCCATCGATCGCCGACAGGAGGCCGCGTGACTTCCTGTCTCTACGCCGGTTGGGTCCGGCACCGGCGGCACCGTCCCCGCGTGCACGACTTCCGCTATCGTCTCCTCCTCGCGTATCTGGATCTCGACGCGCTCGATCCGATCGACCGAACGGTACGGACATTCTCGGTCAACCGCTGGAACCTGTGGTCGTTCTTCGACCGCGACCACCTCGACGGCCGACCGGGGGCCACCGCCGGCAAGGTGCGGCGGCTGCTCGCACGGCACGGGATTCATCTCGGCGGCGGCAGCATCCGGTTGCTGACCCAGTTGCGCGTCCTCGGCTACGTCTTCAACCCGATCAGCCTGTACTACTGCCACGACGGCGAGGGGACTCTCGCCGCGGTCGTCGCCGAGGTGAACAACACGTTCGGCGAGCGACACCTCTATCTGCTCGACCGCCGGCCGAACGATTCCGGGAGGGTGACGGCACGATTTCGCGCCGCCAAGGCGATGCACGTCTCCCCGTTCCTCGGGATGGACTGCGTCTACGACTTCACGCTGCCCCCGGTCGGCGAGCGCCTGAGCGTGGGCATCGTGCAGCACGAGAAGGGCCGGAGGGTACTCGACGCGCAACTCTGGGGTCGGCGACTGCCGCTCACCACCCGCAACCTCACGGGTTCGCTGCTGCGCTATCCCCTCGTCACCATGAAGACGGTCGCGGCGATTCACGCCGAGGCCGCCCGTCTGTATCTGAAGGGCATACCGTTCCTGCGCCACCCTGGCCGCACGGATGCCCAGCGCGAGCAGAGCGCCCTGCTTGCCGGAATCGCCGGAGACGGCACCGAGCAAAGCCTCTCGGGGTCGCCGGTCGCACGGCGGTCGACACGACCATAGAGAGCAGACGTCGAAACAGGACCTTCGCCGGACCAGCGGCTTGCGGCGATGCCGGCGATGCCTCCGGGAGGCGGAACCCCGTGGGAGAATCAAGGACCGATGGACATCAACCAGGATCGCATCTGGTATCTCAAACTCCACTGGCAGGTGCTCGGCGCCATGCTGCTCGGCGCTCTCACCGAACAACTCCGCTTCTCGAAACGGGAGGTCGCCCGGTTCTTCGGCGGCGACCTGATGCGACGGGAACTGAACGACATCGCCGACCGCACGGCCGGGTGGCCCGTGGTGCTGCGCATCGATCGGAGCATGCGGTCCGCCGGCACGGCCACGAGCATCGAGCGGGGCAAGGCGCTCACCCGGGACTCTCTCGACGCGCGCTTGCTGCGCGGCCTGCCGGACCGGGACCGCGCGCTGCTGCTCGATCTGGCCGTCTCCGACTGGTCGACACGGAACTGGTGGACGAGGTCCTCGAATCGACCGACACGCGCTTGCGAGTCGAGGCGCTCACGGCTCTCGACGGACTCCTGGTGCCGGTAGATCCGAAGGGTGCCGTGTGGCGTCTGCACCCGCTGCTGAAGGAGCATTGCATCCGCCGGCTCGCGGCTCAGGATCCCGTCCGCAGGAAGCGCCTCCACCGGGGGATTGCGGAGGCCCTGGCGCGACGCGGCCACATGATTCCGGCATGGCGCCATGCCGGCGAGACGGGCGACCGCCGTTTTCTCGGCGAGATGATGGAGCGGGTCGGCGTATTCCCAGATGTGGCTGCGGGAAGGCATGACATGCCTGGCGGCGGCGGACCGGGTTTCCTGAGCCCCACGTTGCTGGACGAGTTCCCGTGGCTGGCCCTCACCCGCTGCGTGGCCCGCCGCCTGCGGCTGCAATTCGAGGAGGCGCGAGCCTCTCACGTTCACCTCGTGGGTCCTCGAGCAGGTCCAGGTCGACTTCGAAGCTCTGAGCGGTGCGGTTGGGTCGCCGCAGCGCAACAACGCTGGCCGTCGCCCGAGTCCGCTCAGAACGCTGGAGCGAGGGTAAAGCGCGGGTGGCTGGATTGTCGCGAGAGTCCACAAAGGGCGGCCGGCGGACTTCAGGCGGGGACGAGCGTTGCTACCATGATCTGCAGGAGCCGTCGCGCACCGGCGTCTGCGACGCGACCTGCGATGCTTACCGTCCGAGCGACATGCCGGACTTCCGCCTGCCAGGCGCAGATCGTGCGCCCTCCCCGCATGCCGGCGTTTGCTGTAGAGCCGCTTGAACGCCATTCGGCAGGATCCAGTGAATGCCGCGGCCGGCAACTGACGCGGTTCGGGACGCGGGCCGAAGCAGCGCGCGCCGACCGGAACGAGGTCCGGGACCCGCGGAACTGCCTGCCGCCTGTGCTCGGGGCGGCCCGCGAGGCGGGGAGGCGACCGTGCACGCCATGATCGAGTGGTTCGCGCGAAACGGGGTCGCCGCCAACCTGATGATGGTGTTCATCGTGGCCAGCGGACTCCTCGCGGCGACGAGCGCCAACGAAGAAGTGTTCCCGGAGATGGAGCTCGACCGGATCAGCGTCGAGGTTCCGTATCTCGGCGCCGCCCCCGAGGAGGTCGAGTCGGCGGTGAACGTTCGTATCGAGGAGGCGATCGAGGGCATCGACGGCATCAAGCAGATCCGCTCGACGGCGTATGAGGGGGCGGGTTCGGTGACGATCGAGCTGGACCTGGGGGCCGACGCCCGCCGCGTCGTCGACGAGGTGAAGAACAACGTCGACGCCATCACCACCTTCCCGGTCGACACCGAGAAACCGATCGTCCGGGAGCTGACGAACCGGCTGCAGGTGGTCGACATCGCGGTTTCCGGGGACATGGACCCGTTCACGCTGAAGCAGGTCACCGAGCGGGTCCGCGACGAGCTGACGGCGATCCCCGGGATCACGCAGGTCGACATCGTGAGCGCGCCTCCTTACGAGATCTCGATCGAGGTTTCGGAGAACGCCCTGCGGCGCCACGCATTGACGTTCGACCAGGTGGCCGACGCGGTGCGCCGCTCGTCGCTGGACCTGCCGGGCGGGTCGGTGCGGACCGAGGGGGGCGAGATCCTGCTGCGGACCATCGGACAGGCGTACCGCGGGGCCGAGTTCGAGGACCTGATCCTGTGGACACGGCCCGACGGCAGCCGCCTGCGGCTGGGCGACGTGGCGACCGTGGTCGACGGCTTCGAGGAGACGGACCAGTACGCCCGTTTCGACTTCGAGCCGACGATGCTGGTCTCGGTCTTCCGCACGGGGGACCAGAGCGCGGTCGAGATCGCCGCGCTCGCCACGGCGTACGTCGAGCGGGCCCGGGGGCGCCTGCCCGAGGGTGTGACCCTTACGGTGTGGCAGAACGACGCCGAGTCGCTGAACAACCAGCTCTCTCTGATGCTGCGCAACGGCGTTGCGGGGTTCGCGCTGGTGTTCCTGGTGCTGGCGCTGTTCCTGGAGCTGCGCCTGGCGTTCTGGGTGAGCCTCGGCATCCCGATCTCGTTCTTCGGGGCCATCGCGCTGATGCCGGGCGTCGACGTCTCGGTCAACGTGCTGTCGCTGTTCGGCTTCGTCCTGGTGCTGGGCATCGTGGTCGACGACGCCATCATCGTGGGCGAGAACATCTACCGGCACCAGGAGGAGCACGGCGACGGGATGCGCGGGGCGATCGAGGGGGCGTACGAGATCGCGAAGCCGGTCACGTTCGCGGTCCTGACGACGGTGGCCGCGTTCAGTCCGCTGCTGTTCGTGCCCGGGACTCTTGGCAAGGTGTTCCGGGTGATTCCGCTGGTGGTCATCGCGTGCCTGCTGTTCTCGCTGCTCGAGTCGTTGAACATCCTGCCGGCCCACCTGTCGCACATCCCGAAGCGGGTCCGACCGGGACCGTGGCGGCGCTTCCAGCGGGTCTTCGCGAACGGGCTGACGCATCTCGCGCATCGCGTCTACAGCCCCCTGCTGGAGACGGCGCTGCGGTGGCGGTACGTGACCGCGTCGGTGGGCGTGGGGGTGATGGTCGTCACCATCGGGATGGTGCTGGCGGGACGTCCCGGCTTCCGCTTCATGCCCTCGATCGAGGCCAACGTCATATCGGCCTCGGTGACGATGCCGCAGGGCGCGCCGGTCGAGGCCACGGCGGCGGCGGTCGCGAAGCTCGAGGCGGGGGCGGCACGGCTACGCCGGCGTCTGCTCGAGGAGACCGGCCGGGACTACTTCCGACACGTGCTGGCGGCGGTCGGCGACAGGCCGATGGCGGCGCGGGGCGGTGGCCCCACGGGTCCCGCGGTCGGCAGCTTCACGTCGCCGAACACGGGCGAGGTGGCGATAGAGCTGCTGCCCTCGGAAGCGCGCGCCTACGGCAGCGAGCAGCTCGGCCTGCTGTGGCGCGAGGCGACCGCGCCGATCCCGGAAGCCGTCGAGGTCGACTTCGCGCTGGGCAGCTTGAGCGCGGGCAGCGATGTCGACGTGCAGCTCGCCGGCCCGGACGTCGACGTTCTGCGGGGCGCGGCGGAGGAGGTCAAGCAGCGCCTCCGAGGCTACGCCGGCGTCTACGAGGTGACCGACTCGTTCCGCGCCGGCAAGCAGGAGATGAAGCTCGGCATCAAGCCGGCCGCCGAAACCGTCGGCCTCACCCTCGAGAGCCTTGGGCGCCAGGTACGCCAGGCGTTCTACGGCGAGGAGGCCCAGCGCATCCAGCGGGGCCGCGACGACGTACGCGTCATGGTCCGCTATCCGCGCGACGAGCGCCGCTCGCTCGGCGACCTCGAGAACATGCGCATCCGGACCCCGGACGGCGGCCAGGTGCCCTTCAGCCAGGTCGCGGTCGTCGAGCCTGGACGCGGGTTCGCGTCGATCCGGCGCGTGGACCGCAACCGGACGGTCAACGTCACCGCCTCGATCGATCCGGGCGCGACATCGGCCGACGCCGTCATCGCCGACCTGAACGCGCGCATCCTTCCCGAAGTGCTGTCCGGTCACCCCGGCGTGTTCTACACGTTCGAGGGAGCGATGGCCGAGCAGCGTGACGCCCTCGGCGGGCTGCAGCGCGGCTTCACGCTCGCGCTGCTGATGATCTTCGCGCTGCTGGCGGTGCCGCTGCGGTCCTACGTGCAGCCGCTGATCATCATGAGCGCCATCCCGTTCGGGCTCGTCGGCGCGGTCTGGGGACATGTCTTCCTGGGGCTGAACGTGTCGATCATGTCGATGTTCGGGCTGGTCGCGCTGACCGGCGTGGTGGTCAACGACAGCCTGATCATGGTCGACTTCATCAACCGGGCGCGGAGCGCGCACGCCGGCGTCGGGCGCCTGGTGCGGCAGGCCGGAGGAGTTCCGGCCGACCGGCGGGACTTCGAGACGGCCGGCCTGACGCTCGCGGTGCGCGAGGCCGGCGCCCACCGCTTCCGGCCGATCCTGCTCACGTCGCTCACCACCTTCTTCGGCCTTGCGCCGCTGATGTGGAACAGGAGCCTCGATGCCGCCTTCATGGTGCCGATGGCGGTCTCGCTCGGGTTCGGGGTGCTGTTTGCGACCGCGATCACGCTCGTGCTCGTGCCAACGGCGTACATGATCCTCGACGACGCCGGCCGGACGATGCGGCGAGTCTTCGGCGGCCACGAGCCGGCGGCCGTGCCGGCGCCCCCGGCGCAGGCGCCCGGCAGGAGCGCGGCCAGGGTTGCGGGAGCCGGCTCCTGAGACCACGGGCCGTTCTCGCCCTTTGGCCGATAGGGGTGGGGCGGCCTCGACTGGAAAAGAAGAAGCTGAGCGTCCCCCGTTGCGGTCAGCACCGTGCGTCGCGAGCCCTCGTGGTCGTCGTCGCCCTGTTTCGTGGCGTCGCGGCCGCAAACGGCTGCGCAGACCACGATGCCCAGCGGCCTTGCCGACGGCGGACGACGTGCTTGAGCGTGGCGTGGGATTTCGCCCTCCCCCGCAAACAACCCGAATCAGAGCACCATGGACATCGCCATCGCCGTGCAAGACGTAGCCTGGATCGCCTTGGCATTCGTGCTGGGCTGGTCGTCCAGGTCCATCGGGCTGCCGCCGCTGGTCGGCTTCCTCGCCGCGGGCTTTCTGCTCAACCTGCATGGAACCGTCAGCGGGGAGATGCTGGACAAGCTGTCGGACCTCGGCATCACGCTGTTGCTGTTCCTCGTGGGCCTGAAGCTCGACCTGAGGACCATCGCGCGCCCGCAGGTCTGGGCCGTTGCCAGCGTGCACATGTCGATTGTCGTTCTGGTGCTCGGAACGGCCATCCATGTGCTGGCCCTTCTTGGCGCCTCCTTCCTGACCGGTATCGACTTCCCCCGGGCCCTGCTGATCGCCTTCGCGCTGAGCTTTTCCAGCACCGTGTTCGTCGTCAAGGTGCTCGAAGAAAGAGGCGAGACGGCATCGCTGCACGGCCGCATCGCGGTGGGGATCCTGATTGTGCAGGACGTGGCCGCCGTCGTCTTTCTGGCTCTCGCGGCCGGCGAGTGGCCTACCGTCCGAGCACTGCTGTTGCTGCTTCTCATTCCGCTGCGGCCGCTGCTGACCCTGGTCCTGGAGCGCGTCGGGCATGGCGAGCTCCTCGTCCTCTACGGCTTCCTGCTCGCCCTCGGTGGAGCGGAAGCATTCGAGCTGGTGGGCCTGAAGGGCGACCTGGGCGCTCTCGTCCTCGGCGTGCTGATCGGCAGCCACGACAGGGCCGACGAGTTGACAAAGACCATGCTCGGCTTCAAGGACTTGTTCCTGGTCGGCTTCTTCCTCTCCATCGGAGTGTCGGGGCCGTTGACGACCGAGGTGGTTCTCATCGGCGCGGCCGTCACGCCGTTGGTGTTCCTCAAGTCGGCTCTCTTCCTGGGTCTGCTGGCGGGATTCAAGCTGCGAGCTCGAACATCGCTGCTGGCGTCGTTGAACCTGACCAACTTCAGCGAGTTCGGTCTCATCGTCGCCGCCGTCGGCGTCGCCAACGGCTGGATCGACAGCCTCTGGTTGAGCGTCATCGCGGTCGCGCTTTCCCTCTCCTGCGGCGTCGCCGCGGGCGTCGATTCGGTCGCCGATCGGATCTACACGGGATATCGGGCGACGTGGCGCCGTCTGGAGCGAAGAGAGCGTCTCGCCGATGACCGGCTGCTCGACACCAGGGGGGCGACTACCCTCATTCTGGGTATGGGCCGCATCGGCGCCGGGGCCTACGAAGCGATGCATCGGCGGTACGGCGAAACGGTCGTCGGCGTGGACATCGATCCGAAGACGGTAGGGAACCACCAGTCGGCGGGGCTCAACGTGCTGCTCGGCGACCCGAGCGATTCGGACTTCTGGGATCGCGTTCAGGACACGAACACCGTCGACCTCGTCATGTTGGCGCTGCCGAACCTGACTGCAAGTCTCGCCGTGCTCGACCAGCTCAGGGCCGCTTCGTTCAGGGGCCGGGTCGCCGCCACGGCCAGGTTCCACGATGAGATCGAGCCGCTCATGCGGGCTGGCGCGTCGGTCGTCTTCAACATCTACGAAAGAGCCGGCTCCGGATTTGCCGCGCATGTGGCCGAACAAGACACCGCTCGTCGGCCAGTGTGAACGAGCACCTTGCCCGATCGCCTCGGTTTTCGAGACCGCCGACCATGAGATCCGCGAACGTCTTGTAGTAGCCCTCCACGCGGAACAGTGTGTCGGCGCCGAGGTCCTTCTCGAATCCGGTGACCAGGTGCGTGGCACGCTCGTGGCGCAGAGTAGCGACGACACTCGACGACAGGTCGAAGAAGTAGTTCCGACTGGATGAGCCTCTCGTAGCCGAGGCTCTGCATGTACCCCTGCCGCGACGCGCGCTCGGGCGAGCCCGCCGGCGACGCGCAAACGGCTCTCCCAGCCAAGCGCGAGCGTGGCCGCGAAACGGGGCGACAGGACGGCGTCGCCGTTGACCGTGCTCCAGTCGAGCCGCAGCCCCGGCTCGATCGACAGTCGCGGACTGGACGGTGTAGCGGTCCTGAATCCAGGTTCCGCCGCGCGTGCCGCCGAGCGACGAGTCGAGGGTATCGGGAAGTCCGGTCCTTCCGCGGACGCTGGACGGGTTGGCGACGGTCTCGTTGCGGTCGCCGGTAATGGAAAGGCCGGCGCCGTAGGCAAGCCGGTGCAACTCGATCCCGATGTCGAGGATGTGCTCCGCCGCAACAGGAAAACACCAACTCCTGACGCACCGACACGTCGCGCACCGACAGATCCCGGTCGAAGACGACATTGGTCAGACCGACCGCCAGCTGCTCGTCCGCCGCGGTCGATCGCCGCACGGACGATTCGAACGTGGCGTCGACGCCGAGCAAGTCGGTGTTGCAGTACCACGAGACGATGGCACGCGACGTCGCGGCGCTTCCGAGCAGCGCGTCGAGCGGTAGCGAGGCGAGGTCGTTGCCCGCTTCCGAAAAGACGCGTCCGGTGTCAGGCGACGATTCGTCCTCTTCGTCGTCGACGTGAACGCCGCCGCCGCCCTCGCGGTGCTACATGGCCGTCGACGCGTACCGGTCTGGCTGGAGCCCGGCCCAAGCCGTTTGCTTGAACTTGTCGAGCACGGCCTCGATCTGCGCGTCGGTGGGCCGGTCCTCCGGCGAACTCGAGCGCATCGGCGACCGCGGCCATTTGGTTGGGATCGCCGCGGCGGACCTCGACGCGATCATCCAGACCGCGTCCATCGGCGAGGCGTGGGCTTCATCACCGGCGACGGTCGGCACGGTGCCCGCGCGGGTGGCAATTCGGAAATTTGGGAACTCGGGCGCGACGGGCTCTTGCCAGGCAGTTGGAAAGGGGGGCGGCCGGCGGCGGCGGGCGGCGTCAGGCAGGTTACGGCGCGCGGCCGGCGGCGGGCTTCGACGACGGCCGAGGGGCCGTCTCGAGCGTGCCGCGCCCGGGCGTGCTCGGGGTCGGCGCGGCAGCCGATGTTGACGCAGCCATCGGGCCAGGGATGCAGGCGATGCCGCAGACCCGGCTACTCAGCAACCGCGCACTTCGTTGTTGGTCGGCCTGCCTGTGCCACAACGTCGCACGGCGGTGTTGGTCCCGATGCCGGTCACGTCGCGACGGCGCTGACCGGATCGACAGCGGAAACGGCTGGGACACTGTGTCCTGTGCCGGCTCGCCCGCTGGCGCGACAGTGAGCCTGGACGCTACAGCGGTCATGCCGGTCCGTTCTGGCAGCCCGACGATCAGAACTGTCCCTCGCGCACGCCAGAGCGACTGCCCAGGTGAATCACCTGGGGTGTGGGAATCGGTTCGTTGCCGGCGAGAATGCCGTCACCCCGTTTCAGGCGCGCAGAGGCGACACTGTCCAGACCCGCGAGCTTGCGTGCGCCGGCCAGCGCCGTCCGGTCCGCCGCGTAGTACTCGAACCACGGCATGCCGGCGTCGGTGTACGCCCGCGCGGTGGGCGGCTCGGTCGGCGGTTCCGCGCCGGTCACGCGGAGAAAGTCCACACTGTTGAGGATGTGCACGAAACAGCGCGAGCGCGCGGAGGGCTCCCAGGCATCCAGACCGTACTCGTCCTCGTAGATCTGCTGCCGCATGAGACCGCCCGGAGCCAATCCCATCGAACTCTGTGGGGCAGGACACGCGACGGCAAACTCACTGCTGGCGCGCGAGACGCGCTCGTACCGCTCAGCCTTGAGCGGCTGAACGGCAAGCTGCAGCCCCCCGTGCTCGCCAGTACCACTCAGCTGTTCCTCCGCCGTATACCCGTCGCCGAGCGGCATGGCGACGAACTGACGCACAAGACCCTTCGACACGCAGAAGCCATCGAGCCACGGCTGCTCTGGAACCACCAGGTAGTTCTGAGGCTCGCCCGTCAGTCTCGGAGCCCACTGATCACCCGTAAGGGCATCGATCTTGCCGGCCGCGACCTGCACTGCCATCGGATAGTCGCCCCCGAAGCAGAGCCACATGGCCTCGGCCTGGTACATGGGGAGGAAGACGCCGCCATGAGAGCGCCAGTCCGCCGGCACAGCCTCCGCGTAGTCATCGACGCGCAGGAGCGGGAAGTTGCCGAAACCCGGCGGCAAGGGGTGATCCCGGTTGTCGTCGGGGATCCGCAAGGTACGCTGGAAGCTCACCCGGCCGACAGCCTGCGGATGAACCTCGGGAAACCGGAAGACGAGAGCATCGGATTGAAGCTCGACCATGGTTCCAGTGTAGACCACCGACGATCGTGTCGACGAGGGGCGACCGTCAAGGATCGGTGGCATGACGTGTCCGTCTGGGAAGTGTCGGGGCCGGGCGGACGGGATGTCGGCCGAGCATGCCGCCTGTCGATGCCGTGTCGGCTGAGAAAGATCGAGCGATGCGGTACGAGCATACGCGCGTCGGCGTGGCCAGTTCATCGATGGCCTTCCGGAGTCGGCTGGCCGGCAGCAGTGCGGCAGCCGCGTTACGAAGCTCTTCTCATTGCGCTTCAGTCACTTACAACGAAAGAGGCTTACCGGGGACGGCCTCGAGTGACCGCGGGATTGGCATGCTTCCGCGCGGCCCGAACCGGATGCGAGCCGGGCGGCGCCGGAAAGGCGGTCACATGGCCGCCTTTCCGGACGTCCGTTCCCGGCCCAACGGGTTTGCCAGCGTTCGGTCACCGTCGTCCTTGAGCGAGATCCGCGCCGGCGTCGCCACGATCTCCAGCGGCGCCTCCCAGGCGGTCGCCGTACCCGCGGGCGCGGGCAGAAGCTGCCCGGCGACGGCGAGGCCCGTCGCTCGCGTGCCAGCGGGCGGCCTGGCGACGGCCACGAACGACGTAGCCCGCCCCGAGGAGCTGGTTGATCTTGCCCGTCTTTCCGGGCGATTCGACGATTACGAGGTCAGCCATCGCACGCCGGCGAGCGTAACCGACCGGGCCGCGCGCAAGCGTCGGCGGGACCTCCCCGGAAGCAGGTCGGGGACGGCTGCTGCGAAGAGGCGAAAACGCGGGCACGCACTGACACGTGCAAGTGCTATGTGTTCGCCTTTATTTCGCTTTTCTACTTGGCGATCCAATACTATGGATTGCTTCCATGGACGCAATCCTGTAGATGGACAAGAGAAGTTAAAAGTCAACATTTGCAGTGTGTCAATATATTGACGGCCGCCCGATGCACCATTTATGGTGCAGTTTCTACTTGCTCTTTCGTTTCCAGAACACTGTCTTCCATTGGACACGGTCCAGAGGTTTCGAGGGGCGAAAGTCTGCTCCATGCCAGCCGGGACACCGTCCGTCCGGGCGGATCCGCCTGGTGCAACCAGGCGCCACCATCAATCGACCTGTTTCCGAACCCAATGCGCGGCCGTGGGTGCGGTGAGACTGATCGCGACCAAGCGCAGTCAACAACTCATCGTGGCAGATCGCATCCAGCACCCGTGACCGCCCGCCCTGCGCTGCGACGACGGTAGCCACCACCAACAACACCACGCCGACGCCGCTGCCGGGCCGGCGCGCCTCCCCGAGTCGGCGCGCAAGACCACGGACCCGGGAGAGGGAGCGGTAGCGGGCGACAATCGGGTAGCGCGGACGGAGACCGAACACGGCCAGGGCGGGCGGTCAAGGCAACGCCTCTGCATTCTGCCCCCCGCCGCCACGCCGCTGGTCTACGACCCTCCCGCGTCCGCAACGTCCATTGGGCCTGCCGGCCCGTTCCACCCGGCCCCGCTCCGGGGCCACTCCCTTTCTCCAGGAGGACGACCTGATGCCTCTCGCCGACCTGCTCCGCCCCGAACAGCGCCAGTGGCTGCGCCGCCTGCGCCGCCGCATCGCCAACCGCGAGGTCATGCGCCGCCACCGGGCCGCCAACCGCGACAAGAGGCTGTGCGCCGGCGTCGACCTGCCGCTCGACGCCGGGACCTGCGGTCGCCTCGTCTGGCCCGCGCACGAGCGCTGCTACGCCTGCCACGTGCGGCGCCAGTGGCTGCTCAACCACGCGCTCAACCCCGCCGAAACCGCCGTGGTCGGGCTGCTCGAGAGCATCGAGGACGCAGCCGACGCCCCCCCGGCCGAGGACGCCGTCCGGAGCACACCGCTGCTCGACGACCTGTCCCCACTCTCCGACCCCTGCCTGCGCTGGTAGCGCCGAAACGCAACCGCCGGCGCGGACAACGCCGTCGCATGCTCGCTGTCCCGAGGACCAAGCGCCCGGTCCGTCCCCCTGACGGCCATCGGGCAGTCCCCCGCACAACCTTGGACGATCCCGCGACCCGGACCCGCCAACACGAAGCCCGCCACCGCGGGTAGGATGCGACCGGAAGCGCGCGTTCGCGTCACTGCTGCGGTCAGTTCCCCTCGGCCTTTTCCGCCCGTCGTGCAGCCCAGTACTTCCGCATCCGCTCGGCCACGGCCCGGCGCTGCTCCTCGGTCATCGTGCGTTTGCGCCTCCCGACCGCCTTGACCGCCTTCCTGCTGCCGCGCCGCGCGGTCGGCGCGGCAGTTCCTTCAATCGCCTCGATGGCGCGCTGGATGGCGACGAGCTGGCTCTTGAGCGAGCGCTCCTCGTTGCGCAGGGTATCCAGGATTCCGCTGCTCGACATCGTGATGCTCCTCCAGGACGACCCGCCGCCGCATCGCGCCGGCCGCCGAAATGCACGAACGTCCGCCGACGGCGGCCCGGCGAGACCCGCTACCGACTCAACGCGCCGGATTCGGTCGTCGCGGCGCCCCCCGCCTGCATGAGGTAGTCGACCGCCGCACGCATCTCGACCGCGTTCCACGCCGGCCAGTCATCGCGGCAGGGCAACCCCGGTACGCCCGTGCGCCGGCCCCGCACGACAGCGGCCACCGCCGACTCTTCCGAACCGTACCGCTCGCACAGGGCGAGGAACTGCATCGTCGTCTCGACAGACGGCAGCGTGTCGTCGCGTCGCATCCCGGTGTCCGGCTCGCCAGCCTGCATCAACGGCCCGGCCTTGCAGGGCCGGGCCCTGCACTCGCATCAGGCCGCGAAGCTCTCGCCGGACCCGCCCTGCCCGGGGTCGGCAGGCTGCGCTGCCGACCGGGCAGTCTCCAGCCGCAGTCGTGCCGCCAGCAAGCGGCAGGTGGTCCAGTCGCGCGCCGCCGCGCCGGCCACCTCCCGGTTCGCGCACCCATGCCGGTAGTGTAGCCGGCCATCCGGCCGGACCGCCGACAGCCGACCCCTCGCCAGCCCGGCGCCGCGCCGCCGCTGCGTTGTGCGTCCCGGCGGTCGTCCTCTCTCCACACCATCGCAACCGGACCCGGAGGCGATCCTGGGACAGCGTCCTCGATCCAGCCGCGGGAGAACGCGTCGCGCGTGCGGGGCGACGTCCCGGCGCCGTCGGTCCGGCGGGCAAAGTGCGCGGCCGAGCATCCAGCGCGAGCTGCACCACCACACGGCGGACCGCCACGGCGGCGACAATCGCGCTCGACGCGCGCCGTCCACCCACCCGGGCTGCTTCCGGCGGTCCACTCTGCTCCCGCAGCTTCCTGCCTGTTCTTCATGACTGCCGGTTTCGCTGGTGCAGGCCGATGAAACCGACGACCACGCGGTTGCCTTCCTCTGTCGCGCGCGAAGCCGATCCGGATGGTGTGCCGCGGGTCGCGACTGGTTCCCTTGCCGATGTGGGCGCCGAGGTACCAGGTCTTCCCGTCGGCCAGCGTCTCGTACCATTCGCGGTACTTCGCGATCGATTCCTCGCGCTGGCTCGTCTTGCACGTCCACCCGGAGCAGGCTTCTCCTATGCGATCGTCGTTTCCGTCGCAGTGCGCGGTGGCGAGCCAGGCGAGCGCGTCGTACACCTCCGCAGGATTGGTGAACGGCGTGTTCTCGTTTGAGCGCGAGTTGAGCTTGATCAGCAACCGGTCGGGGAAGGCCTCGCGCGCCAGCGCCACGGCCTCGCCGACGCTGTCGATGCTGACGGGCGTGTCGTCGGGCCGGCGACCCTTCCTGCTCTCGACGTAGGCCTGCCGCCACTGCTCTTCGGTCCTGCGGCTGCGCACGATCAGATCGTTCAGCTTCCTGGTCTCGTCGTCCCGTCGCCCGCTCTCGGCGTTCAACTCCTCGTTGCTGCTGCGGAGCCGGCCGTTCTCCTCGCGCAGCGTGCGCAGTTCGGCCTGCAGCCGGTCGCGTTCAGCGGTCAGCGACTCGATGGCCGCCGGGTCTGTGTCGGCCTGCTTCCCGGTAGGCGGCTCTTCCGCCTCGACAGCGGGCTCGGCTCCGTGTGCCGCTGTCGCCGCCTCCCGCGCCTGCCTGGCGCGCGCCATGCGCTCCCGCCACTCGGCCGTCAGCTTCAGGATCCCATCCTCTGCCGCCCGGCGCGCTTCAGACCGTTCGAGTTCTTCCCGGCGGGAGGCCGCCTGCGGCCGCAACGGCCGGTAAGCCTCCAGCTGGACCCGTAGCGCGGTCAGGAACTCGAGCGTTCCGATCAGAAACTCCGGTCCGCCAAGCGGGGTCTGCAACGTCAGCGTGCCGATCCCCAGGTAGTGCAGGTCGTCGTTGAACTCGTTCTCGATCCCGTTCCACTGGTCGGCGATCTTGTGAACGACACCTTCGATGATCTCGCGTTCCTTCTCTCGCAGGATGTAGCGGATCCACTTGCCCAGGTTGGCCGCGTCGGCGGGCCATTCGGGCGCTGACGCGGGCAGATCCCACAGCGTGTCGATCCAGGTCTTGAATAGCTCGGATTCGACCGGCGGGGGACCGGGAAACCGGCCGGACACCAGACTCAGCATCAGCGCGGCGTCGTCGCGGTGCGCATGGGCGCCATCGCCGTCCCGAAGCATCCGGTTGCGTTCGAGCAGCCACTCGTCGGTGTCCTAGCAACTGGTGAACCGCACCGGCGGCGCGTCGACGACATCGATGCCGCGTCCCCGCAGGTGCGCGGCGGCCCTTTCCCGCAACGCCGAACGGGTCTGCATCCAGGTGGCGAGAATGGCGGCGGCGAGCCGATGGTCGCCTTCGGCGATCGCGTCGACGATCGTCTCGACCAGCCGGTCGTGCGGCGCGCGGTTGGCGTCGCGGAACCCCTTGATGCGCAGCTTGCGGGATGCGGGTGGACAGTTCGCCGCGGGCCTCGTCGCTCACGCCGTTCCGGCCGGCGAGGGCCTCGATTATCACTGCCAAGTCGTGCCCCTCGGGCAGCAGGGTGAAGATCTCGTTCGCCGCTCGCACTTCCCCTTCTTGAGCCGGTGCGCATCAAGATACCTCCTTTCGCACGGCCGCCGGGCCGGGTTGCGGCCGATGCCGCCGCGCGCTGCGCCGGAGCCGCCCGGCGCGAGTCGCGGCCTCCTTCGCAAGCCTCCGGACTGACGGCCTCGCCGGAGGTGTCCACCGACTCTTCGCCGGCCACGGCGGCCGGCAAGGGCATCGACGCCGCACCCGTCTCCGCGCAACGGTCCGGTCGAGCGCCGCAAGTCAGCGCGTGTGAGCCCGACCGCGAGCTGATCGTCGCCGCGCTCGGCCGCGGCCGCAACGCCATGGCCATCTGGCAGGACTTGGTCGACCCGGCACTGAGCACAAGAGCCAGCCCCCCAGAAGGTCTCCACGAAGTGGAGGACGACGCCGACCGCCAGACGACCTGGCTATGCGGCGCACCGAGCAGCGTGGCCGAGCCAGTCGAGATGTCGGCAAGGCAGCAGCGCGAGCTGTCGCGGAACGACACAGCAGGAAACCGGACGCCCTCGCCGAGGCGCTCGGCATGGTCATCGACGACGGCCTCGTCAATCGCCCTCGCGCACATGCGTGCCCGCATCGACCGTGACCGCGTCGACCCGCAGCGCGCGGCCGGTGCCTCAGTGACCCCTGCACCGAGCAGAACGCAAGGCCCACTAGGCGCCGAGCAGGAACCGCGGGCCACACAGCCGGAGGCTGCCCGGCATGATCCTGACGGCCACCAGTCTGCATCGAGGGGAGCGCGATCCTTCAGCCATCACGACCTGGTGACCGCCGAGGCCATCGTCGACGCCAACGTCCTTGAGGAGCGGCATCAAGCACCACGCCGGTCAGCGCGGCGACCGCACCGAGCAGGACGACCTCCTCCGCACACAGCCGCCCGAGGTTGCCCGCACTGCACTGAACGCCTCTCGGGAGCGAGGAGGCACGCAACCGGATACCCGCCTCAAAGGGGCGCACCCAGCGGCGTGCCGTCAACGCCGGCGAGCGCGCACACGGCGGCGCGCATCCATCGAAATCCGGGCCGACGCCCCGTCCGCACGCACCGAGAGCAACAGCCCCGGGCCACCAGGCAATACGCTGCTCGGGCGACCGCACCGAGCTCACGGCTGCCGGCTGCCCCGGAAGGGAATCCGGAACAGGCGAAAAATGTTTCGCCGGCCGGGAACCAGACGCGCCTCTACTGCGTCTAATAGCCCGTGCGGCACAGAGAAGTACGCCTCTCGGTACCGGCAACCCGATCCGGCCGGATCCGACAACCTCCCACCGCCTTCCTCAACCGCGTCGAACCGGAGCATTGACCCACCGATCGGCACGCCGGCCATCCGAGCGAGGGCCACGCCGCGGACCGGCCACATCTGGATTCTGATACTCCCCGCGCGGAACCAGCCCCGCGCGGCGCCGCTGGCGCACCTGCTCGACGAACAGAGGGAAGCCGAGCGCAACGCACTCGCGAAGAACCCACGAGCGGGCCATGTTGAACTCGGCCACCGCCAGGTCGAGCTGCTCGAGCTGACGCGTCGAGACCCGCAGCTTGAGTGTCCGATCCAACGCTTCGGCGTCCGGTTCCCAGACGGGAGTCAACGGCATCGAATCACCTCCTCTCCGCGTGCGCCGGGAGCACCCCCCAGCTGGACAGGGTCCTCCCCGCGCACGCATACGCCAGCCTCTCCGGCGGCTGCGACGGGTCCGCAACCGCTTCGACCTGCGCGGCTTGCCGAACACCCGGGCGAGCGCGTGGGCCACGACGTCGTCGATGTCATCGGGCGCCACGCCGAGCACCTGGGCGTGCAGGCGAAGAGCCGCATCGAGGTCCGCTTCGGGCATCTGGGGCTGCGCCGCACGCGCAGCGCGCCCGTAGTCCAGCAACACGGAAACCGCCCGGTCCGGATCCAGCACCTTGCGCGGACGGCCCCGCCCCGGACGCTTCCGCGTCCCCCGGACGCGCCACAGCCGCGAAGCGCCGGCGCCGGCCGCCTTCACCAGCCGCAGGTCCCGGAACCATTCCAGCGCCTCCACGGCGGCCGGCATGCCCTCGGCAACCGCCAGGCGCACGACCTCGAAACGGTTGGAACCATAGCGGTCAGCCAACGCGTCGCAGGCCTTGACGACCGCCGACGGCAGGAACACGACCACGCGCTTCATCTGCATGAGAACCTCCAGCCGGACCACGGCCAGGACCGGCCCGAACGCGCAAAAACAGTGCACGGTGCGCCGAAAACAGTGCACTGATCGCGAAAAATCCGAGCCCCGCCGAAAACCCCGAAAACCGAACTGGGGTCAAGATCGCGTTCGTTGGTGGGCCCGGTATCCGCAGTGCAAGCGCCGAATCCGGCCCGCGCAGGACGCAAGAGTAGTGCACGGTGAACCACGGCCTCAGTTCGGCGCCGAAAGCCCCTCGGAGAACCACGAACATCCACCCGTGAGCCTGGGGGACCAAGGACCGAACGCAGCCACGGCAGACGTGCTAAACACCTGAAACGAAGCAGGTTGCAAGCAGGTTCCTACAGACGGAAAACGCTCCGGGGACCAATCCGATCAGCAACTCCCGAGAGTCCGAGAAACGCACGCAAAAACGTTGTCATGTTGTCTGCAAGAAGGACGCTTCATGGCACTGTTTCGCCGGCGCACAGAGATCGGAGATCAGAGGGGTGAGCGACCCCGGTTCCGGGGTCGCTCACCCAGTATTTTTCCCTGCGGGAAGGCTGGATCCGACGGATCGGTGCAACGTTGCATTGCACCGTCGAAAACAGTGCCACGTCGCATGACCCCAGTTCACAGAGCCCCTTGGACCCCAGTCCTGCGGATCGTTGACCCCAGTTCCGCTCGGAGGGGCAAACTGCCCGTTCGCCGCGCTGAGATCCGAGCGGCTTGGCACCCGGAACCGTCGGCACGGACGACACTCGATGGAACATCACGTGATGAAGCAGCCCTTCGTAACGGCGGGCGCCGCAGGATGCCCGTCGCCGAGCAGACGCGAGGTCGTGGCCGGCAAGGTCGTGCGCGCCTCTCCGCGCCTACGTTCTCCTTCTGGACGCGGTTTCGCAGATGAGGGTCGCCGAGCAGCCGCGATCGGTCGTGGAGGGTGAATGGCGGCCATTGATAGAACGGCGGCGTTCCTGGCGCGTATGTCGTTTGGCCTGATACCGTTTGCGACGATGCAGCTCGAAGATCTCCAACCCCACAGCGCCGTCCGCGGCATTCACCCCGACGGCGTGGTCACCGTCGTCAACGTCCAGTGGTTCGGCTCGGAGGCGCTGGAGCTGACGTACAAGACGGCGGTCGGCACTGTCGCCAACGAGTTGCTGTACCGGCACGACGAGGAACGCCTGGAACTCGTCGCCCAAGGGCGGCCGTGGAGCTTCGATGGCGATGGCGCGCTGTTCCGCTTGGTCTCCGAAGCACAGCGCATCCGGCTCGCCCATCTGTTCGACCCCGTGCTTGCGGTCCACACGTCGGTCGTCGAACCGCTGCCCCATCAGATCACGGCGGTGTACGAGGCGATGCTGCCGCGCCAGCCGCTGCGCTTCCTGCTCGCCGACGACCCCGGCGCCGGCAAGACGATCATGGCCGGGCTGCTGATCAAGGAGCTGGTCGCCCGGGGCGACCTCGAGCGGTGCCTGATCGTCTGCCCAGGCAGCCTAGCCGAGCAGTGGCAGGACGAGCTGTACCGCCGGTTTCAGCTTCCGTTCGAGATCCTGACCAACGACAAGCTCGAGGCCGCCCGGACTGGCAACTGGTTCCTGGAGACGGACCTCGTCATCGCCCGGCTGGACAAGCTGTCACGGAACGAGGACGTGCAGCAGAAGCTGCAGGCACCCGAGGCGGATTGGGACCTCGTGGTATGCGACGAGGCGCACAAGCTGTCGGCGACGTTCTTCGGCGGCGAGATCAAGTACACGAAGCGATATCGCCTGGCGCAACTCCTGTCGGGTCTGACGCGCCACCTGCTACTGATGACCGCAACGCCGCACAACGGCAAGGAAGAGGACTTTCAGCTCTTCCTGGCGTTGCTCGACGGCGACCGCTTCGAGGGGCGCTTCCGTGACGGTGTCCACACGGCGGACGTCACCGATCTGATGCGGCGGATGGTGAAGGAGCGGCTGCTGAGGTTCGACGGCAAGCCGCTGTTTCCGGAGCGGATCGCCTACACCGTGCCCTACAAGCTGTCCGAAGAGGAAGCTCGCCTCTACGCCGCCGTCACCGACTACGTGCGCGAGGAGTTCAGTCGAGCCGACGCGCTGGCCAATGCCAAGCGGGCCGGGACAGTCGGTTTTGCGCTGACGATCCTCCAGCGGCGCCTCGCCTCGTCACCCGAGGCCATCTACCAATCGTTGCGCCGGCGGCGCGAGCGGCTGGAGAGCCGTTTGCGGGAGCTGGAGGTGCTCCAGCGTAGCGGTAAGTTGGTTGCCGGCGTCACGTTCACGACGCCCGAGCTTGACCCGGACGATGTCGACGATCTCGACGACGCGCCAGAACAGGAGGTCGAAGACGCCGAGGCGCGCATTCTCGACCAGGCGACCGCCGCCCGCTCCATTGCGGAGTTGAAGGCGGAGATCGAGACCCTGAAAACGCTCGAAGAGCTGGCGCTCGGCGTACGCCGCGGGGGCCGCGATACCAAGTGGCGGGAGCTGGCGGGCCTGTTCAGCGACATCTTCACGACGGCGCGGTTGAGCGGTCGCGTCGGCGAGCCCAAGATTCCGTACGGCGCTGGCGAAATCCCGCGACACAGGGCTTCCCCGCGGCAGAAGCTTGTGCTATTCACCGAGCACCGGGACACGCTGCGCTACCTGCAGGAGCGCATCATGACGCTTCTCGGCCGCGAGGAGTCGGTCGTCGTCATACACGGCAGTGTGGGCCGGGAGGAACGCCTGGCCGTGCAGGAAGCGTTTCGGCACGACCCGCAGGTGCAGGTGCTCCTGGCCACCGACGCCGCAGGCGAGGGCATCAACCTGCAGCGCGCCCATCTGATGGTCAACTACGACCTGCCCTGGAACCCGAACCGGCTGGAACAGCGCTTCGGCCGCATCCACCGGATCGGCCAGACGGAGGTCTGCCACCTGTGGAACTTGGTCGCCGACGACACGCGCGAAGGCGACGTCTACCGGCGCTTGCTGGAGAAGCTGGAGCAGGCCCGCCGGACGCTCGGCGGCCAAGTCTTTGACGTGCTCGGCAAGCTGGAGTTCGAAGGGCGGCCATTGCGCGAGCTGTTGCTCAACGCCATCCGCTACGGCGAGCAGCCGGAGGTCCAGGCCCGGTTGGACACCGCCGTCGATCAGGCGCTTGACCGCTCAGCATTGCAGGAGCTGCTCGAGGAACGGCAGCTCGTGCACGACGCGATGGACGCCACGCGGATACAGCGCGTGCGCGAGGAGATGGAACGGGCGGAAGCGCGGCGCCTGCAGCCGCATTACGTCGAGTTGTTCTTTCACGAGGCGTTCCAGCAGTTGGGCGGGACGGCGAAGCAACGCGAGGCGCGCCGCTACCAAGTGATGCACGTGCCGGCGCTGATCCGTAGCCGTGATCGGGTCATCGGGGTCGGCGAGCCCGTGCTGCCGCGTTACGAACGCATCGCGTTCGAGAAGTCGCTGGTGGCGCCGCCCGGCAAGCCGCTGGCGGCGTTCGTCTGTCCGGGCCATCCGTTGCTCGATGCCGTCATCGACCTCACCCTGGAACGTCACCGCGATTTGTTGAAGCGCGGCGCGGTGCTCGTCGACGAGCGCGATGCCGGCACCACACCGCGCGTCCTCTTCTCCATTGAGCACGCGATCCAGGACGGAAGCGTGACACGGGCGGGGGAGCGGCGCATCATCTCGAAGCGCGTGCTCTACGTCGAGCTCGGTGCCGACGGCGAGCCGCGCCATCTGCACTATGCGCCCTATCTCGACTATCGCCCGCTGGTAGAGGAGGAGGCGTCGGTCGACGCCATTCTCAAGCGGCCCGAGTGCGCCTGGATCGACGGGGACCTGCCACAGAAGGCGCAGACGTACGCCGTCGCCCACGTCGTTCCCGAACACCTCCGAGAGGTCCGCGACGCCCGTCTGGCACTGCTCGCGAAGACCGAAGCAGCTGTGAAGGACCGCCTCACCAAGGAGATCTCGTTCTGGGACAGCCGCGCCGAGCAGCTCAAGCTCGACGAAGAGGCCGGCAAGACTGGCGCGCGGCTCAACTCGGGCGAGGCGCGGCGGCGCGCGGACACCTTGCAGCTCCGGTTGCAGAAGCGGCTGGCGGAGCTTAAGCGGGACGCCCAGATATCGCCCCGGCCGCCGGTGGTCCTCGGCGGCCTGCTGGTCGTGCCGCGAGGACTGATCGACGAGATGGCTGGGCGTTCTGCACCGAGCGCCGCGGTGTCAACCCACACGCAGGAGGTGGCTGCACGGGCGCGCGCGCTCGTGATGGAGACGGAGCGCGGTCTCGGCTTCGAGCCGACAGACCGCGAATTCGACAAGCTCGGCTACGACATCGAGAGTCGGGTTCCCGCTACCGGGACGCTCCGGTTCATTGAGGTCAAGGGACGACGGAGCGATGCCGAGACCGTCACCGTCACGCGGAACGAGATCCTCTATTCGCTCAACAAGCCGGACGACTTCATCCTGGCGATCGTCGAGTTCCGCGACGACAACACGCACCGCGTCCACTACGTCCGGCAGCCGTTCCAGCGCGAACCGGACTTCGACGCCGCGAGCGTCAACTACACGCTGAAGGACCTGCTGGCCAGGGCGGAGGCGCCGCGATAGGCGTGTGTCTGACGACCGGAGCCAACTCCCGTCACGCATGGAGCGCGACGGCAAGTACACTTGGGTCCCGGAGCGACCGGATGCGGATTGAATCGATATTTCTGCGGAACTACCGCGTGTTTCGCAACGCCGAGTTGACGGACCTGCCGTCCATGGCGACCGTTGTCGGCGCGAACGGGTCGGGCAAGTCGACGCTCTTCGACGCCATGAGCTTCCTCAATCTCGAACGCAGCATCCCGCGCAAGCTCCGTGCGTGGCGAGAGCCCGGCGTGCGGTTCGCAGTTGTTCGGGACAACGACGGAGGGGACCGCCGTGCACGGAAAGAAGCCCTGCGCGGGCTCTGCGAAGCAGCTCGCCGGCCCGACACTCTGATCCGTCTGGCGTGCCAGGAACTGGAAGCGTGGTATCTCGGTGAACCGGAGGCCCTCGCGGAGGCTTTCGGCCGCGAGGCGCTACGGGATCTGGCACGACGAGCACGAATCCCCACTCCGATGCAGTGGTCCGCCCGTACCAGGAGCTTGAGGACCTCGTACCCGAGTTCCAGAAGGTATCCGGTGCCAGACGGATGGCACAGCATCTGACGCGCGAACGCAATCGGTCGACCAGTTTCCGGATCTTCCTGGCCGGTGTCGAAGCCGTCGCCGGCGAGCTCGCGACAGGACAGGACGAGGACAGTACATGACGGCGGCCATGGCGCAGAAGCGAGGAAACGAAGAGCATGGCGACAACGAATCACGAACGGGTCGGCAAGGCGCTGGAGCTACTGAAGGCGGGGCTCGGCCCGTTCGTCGACCGCGAGATCCAGGGCGCCGTCAAGGCGCAACAGGTGGGAGCGGATGCACTGCGGCCTTTCGTCGACGATCCGCAGATCGGCAACCGGCGTGTGCCCGAATGGGATGTCGCGGCGCTCCTCAAGCTGATGTGGGAGACGTGGAACGCCGTCTTCCGCACGATCCTCGGACCGGCCGAGCGCGGCTTCGTGGGCGAGCTGCGTGGCCACCGGAATCGCTGGGCGCACCAGGAACCGTTCTCCAGCGACGACGCCTACCGCGCGCTGGACACGACCGGCCGGCTGCTGACGGCGGTGTCGGCTTCCCAGGCGGCGGAAGTCGAGAAGCTCAAGATGGAGCTGTTGCGCGTCCGCTTCGACGAGCAGGCGCGGGGCGAACGCCGCAAGCAGGCCGGCCTCGCCATCGGCGGCGCCGCAGGGACCCTGAAGCCGTGGCGCGAGGTGGTCGTACCGCACGCTGACGTGGCGAGCGGCCGGTACCAGCAGGCGGAATTCGCGGCCGACCTGTGGCAGGCGTATCTCCACGATCATCCCGAGTTGCGATCGGCGGCGGAACAGACCGGCCGCGCCGCGCCCGTCGGCGAGGGCGAGAAGGAGTACCTCGATCCGGTCGAGTTCTTTCGGCGCACGTACCTGACCGAGAGCCTGAAGGGACTGCTGGCCGGCGCGGCGCGGCGGGTCACCGGCGGGGGCGGCGACCCGGTGGTGCAGTTGCAGACCAACTTCGGCGGCGGCAAGACGCACTCGATGCTGGCCGTCTACCACCTCTGCTCGCGGGTTGCACCGAGCGAGCTGGCCGGGGTGGACGCGCTGATGCGGGAAGCCGGCGCGCCGGCGCTGCCGGAGGTGCGGCGCGTGGTTCTGGTGGGCAACCGCATCTCGCCCGGCAATCCGGCAACGAAGCCGGACGGGACGGTGGTGCGCACGTTGTGGGGCGAGCTGGCGTGGCAGTTGGGCGGCGCGGCGGCGCATGCACGCCTCGCGCGCGACGACGAGCACGCGACGAGCCCCGGCGACACGTTGCGGCAACTCCTGGTCGAGTACGGACCGTGCCTGATCCTGATCGACGAGTGGGTCGCCTACGCCCGCCAGCTTCACGATCAGAGCGACCTTCCGGCCGGCAGTTTCGAGACGCAGTTCACGTTCGCACAGGCGCTCACCGAATCGGTCAAGCTGGCCGGCAACTGCCTGCTGGTGGTCAGCCTGCCGGCGTCGGACTCCACCGCGTCGCCGCATGCGCAGGCCGACGACGTCGAGGTGGGCGGGCAGCGGGGGCGCGAGGCGCTCGACCGGCTGCGCAACGTCATCGGGCGCATCGAATCGTCGTGGCGGCCGGCCAGCGCCGAGGAAGGCTTCGAGATCGTCCGGCGGCGGCTGTTCGAGCCGTCCGCCGATGCGGCGCAGTTCAAGGACCGCGACGTCGTCGCGCGCGCGTTCGCCGACCTGTACCGCGGCCAGCACCAGGAGTTTCCGGCCGAGTGCCGCGACGCCGACTACGAGCAGCGGATCAAGGCCGCCTACCCGATACACCCCGAGGTCTTCGACCGCCTCTACGGCGACTGGTCGACGCTGGTGACGTTCCAGCGCACCCGCGGCGTGCTGCGGCTGATGGCGGCGGTCATCCACAGCCTCTGGGAGAAGGGCGACCGGAACCCGCTCATCCTGCCCGCCAACCTGTCGATCGACGATCCGCAGGTGCAGTTCGAGCTGACGCGCTACCTGCCCGACCATTGGGTGCCGGTGATCGAGAAGGACGTCGACGGCCCGAGTGCCCTGCCGCAACGGCTCGATCGCGAGGTGGCCAACCTGGGCAAGTACTCGGCCTGCCGGCGGGTCGCGCGCGCCGTCTATCTCGGGTCGGCGCCGGCCGCGGGCGCGCCGCAGCGGGGTCTGGAGGACCGGCGCATCAGGCTCGGTTGCGTGCTCCCCGGCGAATCGCCCGCCGTCTTCGGAGACGCCCTGCGGCGGCTGGCCGCGGCGGCGACCTACCTGTACCAGGACGGTCCCCGCTACTGGTACGACACGCGGCCGACCGTCACCAAGCTGGCCGAGGACCGCGCCGAGCAGTTGCGTCGCGACCGGGACAAGGTGGCGCTGGCCATCGGGGAGCGGCTGCGCGCCGCCCTGCGCGAGACCGGCGGCTTCAGCCGGATCCATGCCGCCCCGCGGTCCGGATCCGACGTGCCGGACGAGCGCGAGACCCGTCTGGTGGTGCTCGACGTCGATCACCCGCATCATCGGGACGCGGGTTCCCCGGCGGAGAAGGCGGCCGCTGCCATCCTGGAGAACCGGGGGACCACGCCGCGGCTCTACCGCAACACGCTCGTCTTCCTGGCCCCGGACCAGTCGCGCCTCCAGGACCTGGACGAGGCGGTCCGGCGGCGCCTGGCCTGGAAATCGATTCTCGACGAGCGGGAGCTGCTCGATCTGTCGCCGCACCAGGTGAAGCAGGCGGAGACGCAGCACGATGCCGCCGGCGAGGCCGTTGCGGCGCGGTTACCGGAGACCTATCAGTGGCTCCTGGTCCCGGTCCAGGCGAAGCCGGCCGATCCGGTCACCTGGGAGGCGGCGCGCCTGACCGGACAGGGCGCCCTGGCGGAGCGGGCCGCGCGCCGATTGAAGGGCGACGATCTGCTGGCGGCGAGCTTCGCCGGCACCCGCCTGCGGATGGAGCTCGACCGGGTGCCGTTGTGGCGCGGGGACCACGTAGCGGTTCGACAGGTCGTCGAGGACTTCGCCAGCTACCTCTACCTGCCGCGCCTTCAGGATCCGGACGTGCTGCTGCAGGCCGTCGCCAGCGGCGTGGGGCTGCTGACCTGGGCCGACGACAGCTTCGGCTACGCCGACCGCTTCGACGAGCAGGCCGGCCGCTACGTCGGACTGCGCGGCGGGCAGGCCATTCCGCTTACCGACGTGGATGCCGCGGGGGTGATCGTCAAGGCGGAAGTCGCGCGGCGGCAGCTCGACGCGGAACGGGCACCCGTCGTGCCGCCGGGACCGGACGATGGGGACGGTCCGACCGTGACGCCGCCGGGACCCGGGCCTGTACCGCCGCCGCCCGAACCGCGGCCGAAGCGGTTTCACGGCAGCGTTTCACTGGATGCCACGCGGACGGGACGCGACGCCGGCCGCATCGCCGACGAGGTGATCACGCACCTGGCCGGTCTTGTGGGGGCGAACGTGAAGGTGACGCTGGAGATCGAAGCGGACATTCCCGCCGGGGCACCCGATCACGTCGTGCGGACGGTGACCGAGAACAGCCGAACGCTGAAGTTCGACAGCCACGGTTTCGAACGGGAGTAGGACCGTGAGTCATCTGGGTGAGCCAACGGGGACTCAGGCGCAGGTCGATCGTTATCTCGACGCGATCCTGACGCGCCTGCTCGACGGCGCCCTCGTCCCGTTTCTCGGCGCCGGAACCAGCAATGAGTGCAAAGCGCCGTCAGGTGACGGTTCGCCGCCCGCCCGCACCTGCGAGTCCGGGCATCGCGTCGGCTGCGAGCCGGAGCGCCCGGATCCGTCGGAGTTCAGCCCGCGGACGGGCAGTCTGAAGCGGTCGTTGGCGAACTGGTTGTGGGCACGGTGCAAGTCGAGTCCGGACACGGCGAAGCGGGCCGCAAGGCTCCTCCACGTTCCGAATCTCCACTGCTCAACGGAAGGCGACTTCGTCGAGAAACTGTCTGACGACAAGAAACTGTCCCACGGCAACGCGTCGCTCGACAGGCTGGCCGAAGTCTGTACGTGGCTCAGCGATCCGCAGTCCGTCTGCAGGGTGCTGCGGATCGAGCGCTTCACGACGCTCGTCCCGCGGCCGGCCCACCGCTACTTGGCGTATCTGTGCCGGGAGGGTGTCATCGACGAGATTGTGACAACCAACTGGGATACGTGCATCGAACAGGCGTTGGCGCGCTCGTTCGGCCCGCGGCTGGCGGCGCGGCTCGACCAGCTTGACGACGGCGACGGTGGCCCGTGCCGCGTGATCCGGCAGATCGACGAGTACCGGCGCTGGGGCGCGTGCCGGCGGCGCGGACGCGGGCGGCGGCGCCCGGTGTTGCGTCTGTATAAGATCAACGGCTGTGCTGCGGCCTACGAGCGCGACGCGGTTGCCGAAGCGGACCGTATCGCGCTGACGGACCGCCAGCTTCAGGGGTTTCGGGACAACCACTGGGCGGCGGACCTGTTTCGCGATCGCGCCCGCAGCCGCACGTTGCTGTTCTCCGGTTTCGGCAGTGCGGAGCCGCAGATCCGACACGCCGTGCTGGCGCTCGCGAGCGAGTTTCAGGCGTTTCCGACCGAGGCGCGCAGGGAGTCGCACGCGCCGTTCGTACACGTGTACGAGGAGTCGCCCACGTTTCATCAGTACCAGCTCCTCCGCTCGTACTACACGGATGAGATATCCGGCTTGCGGGTGGGACTGAAGCAGGTCGTCACGGCGCTCCATGCCGACCGGTTTCCCGACCCGAGACTGATGTCCACTCGGCCGGACTCCGACGGCGCGGGAATCGGCCGGATGACCGGCGGCGGTCTCGACGCTGACCGCTTCTGGTTCGGGGTCTACCTCGTGGCCCTGCGCGGGCTGGTCGAGCGCTACAGTGGGCCGCCGTTCCCGTTCTCCGCCTGGCTGGCATTGCGCGGGACTGCGCCCGCCCGGGAAGCGATGCGCCTGCGGCGCTGGCTGTACCCGCGTTCCGTCGGCTCCGGGAACGTGTGCTCCGCACCGTCCGAGGGCGCGTTCGGTCGCTTCGTCGCGCTCTTCCGCCCAGTTGCGCTTCCGAAGAGGTCGGGCGACTGGCCTTACGCCGACATCGGGGCCGGTCCGTTGCGGCTCTGGACGTGGATCGAGGCCATCCGGGGCCGGAACCCGTGCGCGCCGGCGGGCGATTGTCGAGGATACGACTGGTATCTGCCGCTGCGTGACGCGTCATTGCTGGTGCTCTCGAGCCTGTACGTGCTAATGGCGCTCGTTCCGGGCCTGTCGAACGACGACGTTGACTCCGGCCCGAGCGCGACCCA
Source organism: Vicinamibacterales bacterium (assembly GCA_965204175.1). Lineage (GTDB taxonomy): Bacteria > Acidobacteriota > Vicinamibacteria > Vicinamibacterales > UBA8438 > WTFV01. Next base: position 4,151,523 of record OZ241978.1, on the reverse strand, counting down.
AAGCAACGGCCGAGGAGCGGGAGAGAGAGTCCACGCCGATCGCGAGCCCCGCGTCTGGCCGGACCCTGGTGGCGTGGGACTGAACGTGCGCGTGAGGACCCACACGGAAACGGCAGGCGTGCCCGCACCATTCGACATGATGCTCGTGGAGCAGGGGGCTCCGAATCCGCCGCGATGCGTCTCCGAGGACGACGTGGACCCGCGGACCACCCTCTGCTATCAGCTCGCGGTGACGAGCCGCCTCGCCGAGGGGAGCGTGCGCGTAGGGCGCTGGGAACGGGAGCGGGCCGGCCTTGATGCAGAGAACCGGCCGCGTCGACTGCGCACGGGCAGGTTTGTTCGGCTCCCCGCCCTTGAAGTCGACCTGCCCGCCAGTGGACAAGCGAACCGCGACGGGCGGCGGGCGGTGGCCAGGACGGTGCGGGCAATACGCTGCACTGCGGCGCGGCTCCTGCCGCGCACCCGCGCACGGCTCACCCTGCGCGCGACGTACGGCGGCGCGAGAACGTGATGGCCGCAGACCTCGCCGACCGGCTCGATGACTTCGACCTGGGACTCGTTCTGCGGAAGCCCGAGGACGACGCGAATGACCGCGCAACCAGTACGGACCCGTGGTACCCGGTCTGGTGTCTCGACTGGGGCGTCACCCGCGTTCACCTGTCCGTGGCGGCGTTGTGCGTCACGGTGCGGCCCCGGCGACCGTCGGCGTTGACGCCGACGCAGGCGCGCGGGACCTGCAAGGAGGAGTTGCGAACGCTCCTCCGCTTCGTCGCTCAACTGGCCGCCGAGTACGGACTGTTGCGGCCGGTGGTGGGGATCGTGCTCCTTGACACGTGTTCCCACACGGGCGATCACGCTCGTTCCGACTCCGGCAACGACGAGCCTCCCTGGGTGCAGGTGGTCCGCGACTGGGGGGGCGACCAGGACTGGCACCGCGGCGAGTTCCTGCTGTTCGTGGAAACGGACCACCAGGAGTACTGCCGGCGATGTCTCGACCTGCTGGCGCCAGCGCCAGATGCGTGGAGCCGGACCGAGTCCCCGGAGCCGCGGAAGGCGTCCGAAGTCCTCGCGGCCGCGAGGGAGCACGCCGGAAAAGACGAACTGTGCGGATTGTTCGACGAGATGCAGGCGGTGGTCGAGTCCGACTATTCGGGCGACGCGCACGAGAATCCGCTCGTGCGCCGTTTCGTCGAGTGGCTGAACGCGAAGCTGCGCACAATCGACGCGCGCCTTCCGTGGAACAGCCCTGGACCCAGTCCGGGCGACGACGATAGCATCGCCGCCGAAACGTACTCCCGGACGATTGCACATCCGGGGACCATCGCGCGGATCCGGAAGCTCCGAATCCGGAACTTCCGCGGCTTCGGATCGCAGCAGGGCGAGCCGTTCGAGATCGATCTCGATGCCGACCTCGTTCTGCTGGCCGGTCCCAATGGACTCGGCAAGACGACCCTAATCGAGGCGCTCGATCTGCTGCTCACGGGCTACCACCACTTCCGCGGCGATCCGCAGCACCTGTTCCACGGCGACGGGGACACTTTCGAGTTGGCGGGCGCACTGCGAGTCGAGCCCACCGACCCCGCGTCTCAACCTCGGACCGTGACCGTGACCTGCGCCGGTCGCCGCGAGCGCGACGACCACGGTTGGAAGCCGCCAGAGATTACGTGGTCCGTGAACGGCGAAACCGGCGCGGCCGTGGTTCGCCCGCTGACGCGGGAGTTCCAGCAGCGGTTTGGAGAACAGCCGCTCTCGAGCGACACCGTCCACCGCACGGAGGAGTTGCTGTCCCGCCGGACGGCGGTGTATCCGGATCGGCTCGACGAACTGTTCGACGAAACGACCACCGGCACCACATTGCGCGACTGGCTGGACCCGCTCCACCCTGTCGTCAGCGAGCTCCTCGATGGCGTCAGGGCAGCCAAGAAGCACTTGTCCAACTGCAACCGTCGAATCCGGGAGGAGGCGATGGAGCCTAACCTCGTGATGCCGCAGCGGCAGCTCGACGTTGCGTTGGAGCCGCTCCAACCCCACTACCGTGAGCTTGCCGGGCAGTACGCCGTGCTCGCGGAGCCGGACCGCTGGCCGTCGTTTCCGAAGTCCGGTGACGAGGGCATGCTGTCCGATTTTGTCCATCAGTTGCTGGCTATGCGGGGTGAATCGGCACCCGCCGAGAAGCTGCCTCGCAGTTTGCCCGACGTTCTCGAGGCGTTGCGCCACGAGGAGCTCCGGCGTTCGCCGCCCGCGGGAGAGGCGGCGCGCAAGACGTTGGAGAAGATCGAGGCGGAGATCGAGGAGTGCAAGAACGAACTGGCCGCGATCGACGACCGCTACCCGCAGCTCGACGAGGACGTGAAGGCGTTCGATGCGGACGAGGGTGAGCCGGATCTGGCCGCAATTCTGGAGGCGCTCTGCGGCCACGTTCCTGCTTGGCGCGCAGCCGCGGAAGCGCGGCCTGCGTCACTCGCCATGCTCACCGCGGAACTTCGGCGCGTTCTTCCAGAAGATGCAGCCAAGTGCGCCGAGGAACTCCGCGGTTATCTCCACCTTCGCCGGGCGGCCCTGGAGGAGCGCGACCACCGGCGAGCGCGCCGCAATGCGTTGGAGGTCGAACTGCGACGGGCTCGCAACTCCGAGCGCGCCGGGACGTTGATGGCGATGCGTGCTGATCTGCGGGACGCAGCCGCCGCGTTGCGGGACGCTTGGCAGGAGGTGCGAGAGACACGCCGGCGCAAGGAGCTGGCCGCTCAGGCGCAGGATAAGCTTGAACCGCTCGCGGTTCTGGCCGCGAGCGTGGACCGGATCATCGCGGGCATCGAGGGCGCGGCCCGGGTGTCCGACCCGCTCCGCAAGGAGGTTGAGGGGCTCGCCAACGGGGTCCTCTCGCGGCTCGCGCCGGTGGGCAGCCCGTTGCGCGTCGCCCTGCAGGCTGACGAGTCCGAGGAGGGCGGCGCGAACGCATCCGGTCGCCGCCGGAGCTTCACGATACGGACCGACGACGGTCGCGAACGGCGCGTGCTGTCGTTCGGACAACGCACGCAGGTGGGTGTGGCGCTGGTGATAGCCGAGAACCGGCTGCTGGAGCCGCAGTTGGGGCACCGCGTGTTCCTCATGGACGATCTGTCGGCAACCTACGACCTGGCGAATCTGTCCCGCGATACGATCTTCTGGCGCCAGATGGCTTACGGGGACGGCGAGGCGTCAGCCTCGGCACGCCAAGTGTTCCTGTCCAGCCATCATGAGGATCTCTCCAATCGGCTGCTCGATGTGCTGCCGCCGGTAGCAGGCCACCGCATGCTGCTGTACCGTTTCACGGGGTGGCGGAAGGGAACGGGGCCGGCCTTCCAGATATACGACGTCGATCCGCAGCCTGCGCTGGACGCGCCGGGGAGCGACCAGGCGCCGGACGACGGGCACGGCGAGCGGGAGGACTTTCGAAAGTGGCTGCAGGACCAGCTCACGGAGACCGTGGATGGGGAAGCTTGAGCTGACCGTGCGAGCAGTGACGCCGGTCTATCTCGCCGGCGCCGACCCGAGAGTGCCAGAGCTGCGCGCATCCAGCTTCAAGGGGCTTCTCCGGTTCTGGTACCGCGCCTTCGATGCGGATTTCCTTCGCCACGAACCGGCGGTGTTCGGCGGTACCGGGGTGAACCACGGGCAGTCCTCCTTTCTCCTGCGCGTGGACGCGAACGGGCAACTACGGTCCTGGTCATGGGACCGCGCGCTGGTCAATCGGTTCGACGAAGGGCGTGGACGCGGGACGAAGAACGGCATCCGCTACCTGGCCAACATGGATGTCCCGAAGCGGAAGGCGATCGCGCCGCCGGCCGAGTTCACCATGCGGCTCATCCACCCGAGGCATATACCGGGAGCGGAGTACCGGCGCGCACTGCTCGGCAGCCTGTGGCTGCTCATGCACCTCGGCGGCGCCGGGAGTCGGAGCCGGCGCGGGTTCGGCAGCTTCACGCTCGAGCGGTGGGGGCCGCAGGATGCGTGGCCGGAGACTGCGGATCTGCCGTTGCTGTCCGGTTGCCAGGATGCGGCCGAAGGGCGCTCGGCCTTGGACCGCGCGCTGAAGACGCTGCAATCGGACCGCTGGCCCGGGTGGCCGCCGGACGACGGGAAGAAGGCGGGAGAGGCCCGGCCCGCGCCGCGGCTGAACCCGCACGTCGGCCAGGGTTCGGCGTCGTCGACATTCCGCTTCGCGCTGCATCAGGGGGGATTCCCCGCGAACCGTCCGCACGCTTGGGCCGACGCCCTGAACGAAGTGGGGCGCGCGCTCCAGGACTTCCGGATCCGCCGCCCGCCGGACTACGCCGACGTCAAGGCGTCGCTGGCCGGCCAGCGACCGCTGCGTGCTCCCGAGCGGGCATCGTTCGGCCTCCCGATCACGTTCCGGTTCCAGGGCGTGCGTAGGAGCGCCCAGTTCCAGGCGGTTCGCGGGACGCGGGCCGGCGGGTACACGAGCGACCGTCACGCGAGCCCCCTCTTCGTCCGCGTTCTGCGCATCGGGAACCGGCTGCACCCCGCGTGCTTCCGTCTCGACGGCCCGGTGCCGGCGGCGGGGTCCGGCAGCACGTCCGCCGTGCTCGCCGGCCGGGGCGGGCGACCACTTGCTCCGCCGTCGAACCTAGCCATCGACGACTTTATGGACGCCGTTGAGCGCCGCTGGAGCGCGCCGTGAACACCAAGGCATTCTGGGAGGCCAAGCTACGCCTAGCCCTGCACGATCCACCCCACAAGCCATTCGTGCTGAAGGCGGGTACGGGCGGACACCGGAAGGCGGCCAGGACGCTGGTCGAGCTGATCGAACGGATACTCGACGAACCGATAGGGCAGTGGTACTACAAGCCTGCCGACTTCGCGGCCAGCGGCGCAGACAGACCGGTCCTGAACCAGCCGCGGGGCGCCAGGGGCAGCGTGCTCAAGTGCGACTTCACCAAACGCCCCCTCGTGACCCATCCGTTGATGGGCGACGTCCCCGTACAGCTTCCCGTGCCGGACGCTGCGGAGGCGAAACCGCACGAGGTGACGGAGGGGCAGGTTGCGGCCGAGCTGAAAGCACTGGAGGCGCTCGACTCTCCCGACAACGAAGCGCCACCGGCTCGGTTTGCTGGTGCGGACGCGCTCGAACGAACGTTCTGGTGGACGTGGCGTGCGTGGCGCGACAACCTATCGATGCCGGAAGGATCGCGGTTCGGCACCCCGCTCTGGGATCTGCTGCCCGCCGACTCGCGCTGTCCGGACCATTCCATCTGGGAGCACCTCCGCGTGACCAGCGCGCTGGCGTTTCTCGGCTTCCAGGATGGCGCCCGGCATCCCTGGCTGCTGTCCGTGAGCGTGGCGCCGGTCCAGGCGTTCATTCGTGAGAGCCGCACGTTCCGCGACCTCTGGATGTCGTCGTTCCTCATTTCGGAGCTGGCGTTCGCCGCGATGACGCCGTTCATCAAGCGCTACGGGCCCGATTGCATTCTCTACCCGGACCTGCGCGGCAACGCCCGCATAGACGCCTGGATGCGCCGGCATCGCGAGAACGCCTTGCCCGCCGCCGTTACCGACCCCTGCACCCAGGCGGCGCTGATTCCAGATACGTTCGTCGTCCTCGCGCCGCAGGGACCGGAACGCGGCGCGCCCGGCGACTCGCACCTGCGGCATCTGCGGGTGATGGCCGAGGAGAGCCGCGAGTCCATGGACGCCCGATGGCGCGGGCTGTGCAGCCTAGTCGAACGTTGGATGATGGAGACCGGCCGCCGCGGGGAGGAGCCACCGGATCCGGCGGTGTGGAGGGCACAGTGGGAGCGGCAGATCGCGCAGGGTCCGCAACTCGCTTGGTCCGCCGTGAAGTGGGATCGTCCGCACGACTTGGGAGAAAGGGTCAATGAGGCCGAGAGTCTGCGCCGCCGGGAGTCGTTGCCTGCGCAGGCGCCGCACCCGTCGAGCGATCGGGTTGATGCCGATCAGGATCGCATCGCGCGCCGCCGCGCGCGCGTTGCGCCGTGGTTGTCAGCCAGGATTGCCGGACACTACGAGCAGGCGCGCGAGGTGTTCGGCGCTGTAAATGTGAAGTACCTCCAGGACGAACGAGGCTTCGACTACCCTATCGTCCATCACGTCCTGCGCACTAGGCACCGGCTGCGCAACCAGAGCCGGAACTGGATCAGCCATCCCGAACCTGGCGAGAAGTGCACGACTTGCGGCCAGAGGCAGGCGCTCTCTCATCGACCGGATGAACAGGACATTGACAGGACGCGTGCGGAGGCGCGGAAGTTCTGGCGGTCCCGCGACCTCGATCCGGACGAGACCGGAGCGGAGCGACTCTGCGCGATCTGCTCCGTCAAGCGGTTCCTGGTCGTCGCGTCGAGCAATGCGAACGACGACGACGAAGCCGGGCTCGGGCCGGTTCTGTTCGGACAGAACTGGAGGGAAGAAACGGACGCCGGCAAGCTGCGCGTGCCGTTTCCGAGCACATCGGTGGTGGCCTTGCAAGAGTACTTCGCTTGGGCGGTCGAATCACGCAAGGGCGCGGACCTACTCGCGGCACTCGACGCCACGGACCTCGACCGGACGAATTTTCCGCGCGCCCTGGCGCGCCTTGCGCTAGCGGTTCGAAGTCCGGGATCCAACCCCGATCTGCTGAATTACGACGCGCAGTACGGGATGCCACATACCCTCGACGCCGAGATTCGCCGCCTGAGGGCGACCACTTCGGCCGGCGGCGCCGGGGAGGCAGCGAAACGCGCACGACAAAAGACCAAGCTGGAGCGGGTCCGCAGCGCAGCAGGCGAACTCCACAAGGCCTTCTGCAAGGCCCACGATGGGCGGCCGCCCGATCCGCGGGTCGCCGTGGTGGTTCTGGACGCCGACCTGCTCGGTCGTCTCATCCTGGGCGATCCCCAGCGCATCGGTGCTGCGTGGGCCGACGTCCTCCACCCGAATGTCACCAGCCAGCTGCAAAAGGCGGAGCCGGGCGGAGGACTCCGGTGGGCCATCGACGCGGGCTGGCCGCGGCTGCTCGGCCTGAAGCGCCACATGGGACCGTCTGTGCACGCGTTCATCACCCGCGCGCTGGCGGTCTTTGCCAACACCATCGTCCCCTGGGTGGTCGAGCGCGAGTACGGCGGGCGACTCGTCTACGCTGGCGGCGACGATGTGCTGGCCATCGCCCCGGGCGCGGACGCGCTACGGCTGGCCGCCCGGCTGCAACAACTCTTCAGCGCGCCCTGGGTCGTCGATACCCGGCCCCGCGAGCAACCGTGGTCGTGGCGGAGGCACGACTGGGCACCGCCGGTCGGTAGCGCCCTGGTGCTGCAGTCGGAGGCGCGGCGGCGCTTCGTCGTACCGATGAAGGCCCTCGGCGAGGAGCATATCGCGTGGCCGATCCGTTGGATCGAACCCCACTGCGATCCGAACGTGCAATCGGACGCGTCCGGCGTCGGCGAACCCGGCGCGGTGGACGCCCTCCAAGGGCGCTTCTACCCGATGCTCGGTCGCAATCAGAGCCTCTCGGCCGGTATCGCCTATGCGCACTTCAAGACCGACCTGCGCCTGTTGATCGACCACGCGCGGCATCTGCTCGACGAGGTCGCCAAGCGTCGGTGCGGCGGCGGCGCGGTGGCGGTCGGACACTTCGCGCGGGGCGGGGCGAAGAGCGAGTTCGCGATGCCCTGGTGTACTGGCGGCGGCCCGGCGGCGGTCCAGCAGCGGATTATCGAGGTGGTCGACGGTTTCCGGCGGGGCGCGCTGCCCGGCCGTCTGCCGTACAGGCTGCGGGACCTGACCGATCTTGCGCTCGCCGAGTCGGAGCCGGGGCGTCAGCCGCAGGCAGGTCGGGCGCAGGTTCCGTCAGCAACGTTCCTCCGTGGTCTGCTGGCCACCGTGCTCGCAAGCGGTTCGTTACGGTCCCTTGGCGATGCGGTAGCCGAAATGTGGTTGCAGGGGTTCCGCCTGCACGCCGAAGGCGCGGCCGGCACCGGGCGCAAGCCGACGCCGGAGCGCGCCGTGGACGGGCTGCTCTTCTGTCGCGCGTTGGCCGGATCGGGAGAAGATCGCTGATGCCCCGTACGGAGTTCTGGCTGCGTCCGCTGGAGCCGCTCTTCTTCGGCCCCCCGCGGTCTCTCCTTGCCGGCGAGGCCCATCACGCGTCGAGCACCTTTCCCCCGAGCCCATGGACTCTCCAGGGGATCGTGCGGACGCACCTGCTCAAGGCGGCGCGCCCGAACCTCGACCACCGCTTGGCCGACCGGAGCCCGCCCGCCCGACGCGAGCGCGAGGCGCTGGTCGGATCGCCCGTTGCCCTGCCGGCCGGTTGGCGGCTCGGTCCTCCGCTGCCGGTCGAGGAGCGGGACGAGGACGACGAGCCTCGCCTGCAGGCGTGGTTCCCCGTCCCGCGGTTTCTCTTCCGGCGGTCCGATCGCGCCGACGGACCGCCCGTCCCGGCGCAGGTCCTCATCGACGGGGTCAGCGACTCGGGCTGGGACCTCGCCGACGACAGAATCGCAGCGTGGGAGGACCGCAACCACGCCGTTGTCGTCGGGCCGCCCCCTGACGCGGACGCTCCGACGCCGATGCGGGGGTGGATCGACGCGAGCAACCTCCGATGGGCACTGACCGGGCAGGGCGCTTGGTCGCCCGACGGCCATGCCGACGATCTGCCCCCGTTCGTGCGGCGGGAACGGCAGGTCGGCGTGGCGATCGACGATAAGACGGGCACAGCGCGGGACCGCATGCTTTACACGATGGAACGGCTGCGCTTCCGGGAACGGTCGGGTATGTGGAGCAGTCTCGACGTCGATCGCGTCCCCGCCGGCCTGCAACCCGACAGGCTGCGTAGCGGAATCGCGCACGCCGGTCGCCGGGCGCGGCCGGTCCAGCTCGCTCCCGCCCCCGAGAAAAGCCGGGACTGGCAGGCACTCGAGCGTCCGGGCGAATGGCTGACGGGTCTTGCTGGCGAGGAGTCCGAGGGGAAGGCACGGGTCTGGTTGTTTCTCGCCAGCCCGGTCTACCTCCCCGCCGATCAGGACCGGCCACGGCTCATCCCGGTCGGCGGCGTCGTCGACGTTCGCGTGCGCGCGGCCTTCGTTGGCCAGCCGGAGCTGCACGGCGGGTTCAGCATGGCCTCCGGCGCCTCGCGAGCGAACCGCATGCTCGTACCGGCCGGCAGCGTGTGGCTCCTCGACATCGAGGGAGGCCAGCCGGCCGACCGCGCGCGCGTCCTGCGGACGCTGCACGGCGGGTACCCGCTGGCCGATCCGTGGAACGACCCGGACGCCGAAGCGGATGCTGCGTTCGGGTTCGGCCGGACGTTCGTCGGCATCGGACCGTGCGGCCGGTGCCGAAGTGCCTTTGCTGCGGTCCGGCAGGAGTGAACGGCATGAAGCACGTCAGGCTGTACGGCATCTACACGATCTCACCCCTGCACTGCGGCACGGGTCAGACCGCGGGCGCGGTGGACCTCCCCGTGGCGCGCGAGTCGCATACTGGGCTGCCGTTCGTTCCGGGTACCGGCCTGAAGGGGGTGGCGCGCGACGTGGTCGAGAAATACGCCAAGGAGCGCGTCGTCGACCTCTTCGGTTCGGAACCGCCGCAACCGGGCGGGCCGCCGGACGACGGCAATGCGGAAGCACGGGGCGAAGAGGGGAACAAGGGTACGGAGCTGAGGGCGGGCAACCTGCTGTTCACCGACGCTAGGCTCCTGGCGCTCCCTGTGCGCTCGCTCCAGCGGCCCTTTCTCTACGCGACGAGCCCGCTGGTGCTCCGCCGCCTGGAACGTGAGCTCCGCGCCTTCGACGTCGAGGGTGTCCTACCCGCCAACTGGGTGTGTCCGAACCCGCGCGGTATCGGCGACGGCGAGGCCGGGGTCGCTGGCGGAGACGGGCGCGAACGCCAAGCGATGGTGGCCGACCGGAGTCTGGCCGGCCGGCCGCTCGTGCTCGAAGATCTCTGCTACGACGCCTTGCAGGTCGTCGAGCAGGCGATGGTCGGCGCGCTCGCCAACCAGCTCGTCGGGCTGCTCGCGCCTGACGAAGCGCTGGGACGCCACGAGATGCCGTCCGCCCTGGTCGTCGTCCCCGACGAGGATCTGCTCGATCTGGCGCACCGCACGCTGCCGGTCGCGGCGCGCACGCAGTTGACGCCGGGCAAGACGACCGACACATGGAAGGACGAATCGAACGACCGCGAATACAGCGGCAACCTGTGGTACGAGGAAGCGCTGCCCCCGGATACGCTGCTCTACGCTTTCGTCGGCGCGCCGGATCTGGACCGCGCATGGCCGGACCGCGAGCGCACCCCGACCGGTTACCTGGGCACAGCGCACGCTGCGCACCTGCAGCGCATCCAGCTCGGCGGCAACGAGACCATCGGCGCCGGCCAGTGCTGGTGGACGTTCTGGGATGCGGCGACCCAGGAGGGCCTGAACGATGTCCGCTAGCCTCGCCAGCCTGTCTCGTCGTCGGGCGCGGTTCGCTTTCCAGCGGCTCAGCGCCAGCACGGACAAGAAGGTGCTGGCCCAGGACCTGAAGCGGCGGCCGGTCCAGGTGCGCAATCTGGGTCTCTCGACCACCTTGGCGCTGATGATGAAGGACGAGAAGGAGGCGGCCGCCAGGACGGTGCGGACGCTCCTCATCGAGTGGCTCACGCACGACGACTGCCCGACGATGTCCCTGTTGGATCTGGAACGCGATCGGCAGGAACCGAACGTCGACCACCAACTGCTCGACTGGTGTCTCGAAGCAGACAACGCAAGCTACCGTGCCGTCCAGGCGGAGGCGGTGGCGCTTCTCGACCAAGCGAAGATCCTCGCCGCAGCGCTGGACGCCGCGCCCTCGAAGGACAGGGAACGGAACGAACGAACAGGGCGGAGCGATGGCTGATCTACCGCCCGTCAACCAGCGGTCGGCAATAGCGAGCTTGTTCGGTTCGACAGCCCTGCCGGCAGGAGCGCACGCCGGCCTAGTGTTCGAGCGCTACGGCCGGTTTTGGGATCCGCCCGGACGAACGGTACAGAAACCTGTCGAGCTGGCGTTGCGCACGTTCGTGAACGAGTACAACAAGCATGTGGCCGCCGGCGGGGAGTTGCTCGATCGCATCCGCGCCAGGCAGCGCGCCGCGCCTGCGGGCGCCGATATCGAGGAGCGAACGGTGCGGACGGAAGCGCGGCTCGCCATAGGGCTCGGCGCGGATCACCCGCTGGAGAACGGCTTGACGTTCGACCGCGTGGCGGGTGTGCCCTACTTGCCGGCGACATCACTGAAGGGCCTCTGCCGGGCGGCGTCACAGTTCCTCGACGAGGGGGGGGCGGAGGAACGGCTGCGCTGGCTGGGGAGCGAGGATTCGTGGCGCCATCAGCCCTCTGACCGGCGCCAGCGCGGCGCGGTCTGTTTCCTGGACGCGTATCCGGTCGAACCCCCGACGCTCGACGTGGACGTCCTGACGCCTCACTACAAACGGTATTACGACGCTATCGCCAGGAACCGGGTCGATCGGGAGTCTTCCGATGCGAGCGCCAGGAAGCAGGGGAGCGAGGGACCGGTCGACTGGGATTCTCCCAATCCCGTACCGTTTCTCACGGTGTCCGCCGGCGCGCGATTCCTGGTGCGGTTGCTCTGCGACGCCAGCGAGGCCGATAAACGGCGGCGCGCGTTCGAGTGGACCTGGAAGCACCTCCTGAACGGGCTGGACCTTCTCGGCCTCGGCGCCAGGACCGCGGTCGGCTATGGTCTCATGACGCCGATCGCATCGCCGACGAGGTGATCACGCACTTGGCGGTTCTTGTGGAGGCCAACGTGCCGGTGACGCTGGACATTGAGGCGGACATTCCCGCCAGCGCGCCGGATCACGTGGTGAGAACGGTGACCGAGAACAGCCGGACGTTGAAGTTCGACAGCCACGGTTTCGAACGCGAGTAGCCTGACGCGACGATGCCGGGCGGGTCCTCGAGCGTCACAATCGCCGCCACTGCTCGATCAGTTTCTTCAGCCCGTACACCAGCTCGTACAGCGCTTCCGGCCGCGCTTCGTGCCGGCCGACGATGCGGGCGACGTCCGGGACCATGCGCTGGAGCCGGTGCGCCAGGGACCGGATGGCGACCTTGGCCATGTCCTCCCGTTGCTGCACGGCGCCGTCGACCAGGCGCTCGAAGTGGCGCATCGATCGCTCCATGTCGGCCGCGCTCAGCCCGAGACGTTCCGCATACGCGTCCGGTTGTTCTCGCACGGTGTCCCACAACCACTGCTCCGGCGGGCCGTCGCCCGGCAGGAACAACACGTGCACGGCTTGTCCGTGCCGCTGGGCAATGGCATGCAGTTCTTCCTCCAGCCCCCGCGAGTCGCCGTCGAGGACCAGGATGAAGTTGGACAGCCGGTCGAAACTTCGACAGCGTGCGGACGTGTCCCGGGAACTCGTCCCGCCCCGAATTGCGCCCGATGACGACGTCGCCGTGCTGCAGCTCCAGCTCGACGTTCAGCACGTCGAGCACACCGCGAATCACGCCCTCGGCGACCGCGTCCTCGCACAGTATGGAGAGCTGGCCCTGCGAGGCGCCGTACAGCGCCTTCTGGAAGAGGTCGCGATGGGCCGGCACGCGGCGCACCTCTCCGGTGTCGTCGTCGCGATCGAGGAATATCCGGGCCTCCGCCGGCACGCTGTCGAGGATGACCGGGCTGTGCGACGCCACGATGATCTGCAGGTTGCGGCGCAGCGCGCTGCGCTGCAGTTCGAGCATCGCCTGCTGCTGCGTGTAGGTATGCAGGCCGGTGTCTATCTCGTCGATGAGGACCAGTGCCGCGTCGAGCCGCGCGACCTCCTTGGAGATCCGCAGGATCGGCCGTTCTCCCGAGGACATGCGGAACTCGGAATAGCGCGTCCGTCCGGGGTCCTCGATCTCGGCGAACAGCAGGTCGTTCTCCGGTCCGCTGATGACCGACAGGCCGCGGTAGCGCCACGGCAGGATGCGGTGGGCGAAGGTCAGCAGCTCGGCGTCGGACGCCGCGGCGCGCACCTGCCGGCGGCCGAGCCGCAGCAGGCTGCGCACCTCGGAGGGGTTGGTGAGGTTTGGCGAGGGTGCGCAGTAGACGGGCCGTTGCGGCTGTCGTTCGCCGTTGCGGCTGGTGAAGTGTTGTCTCCACGACCGGCGGCGCCTCCAGGACATGGAGACCCGTTCGCCCCGGTGCAGGTAGTGGAACTCGATATCGGTCTCCTGCACCGCATCGGACGATACGTCCTGCTGCCGGCTGGTGAAGTCCGGAAACAAGGTGCCCGGGGCGAAGTCGCGTGCCGGCCGTCCGGGCACGTCGTACGCGCAGGCGCAGGCGAACAGCACGGTCGACTTGCCGCAGCCGTTCGGTCCGGCGAGGACGCAGACCGGATACTCGAACGTGAAGCGGAGATCCCGAATGCCGCGCAGCTTCTGGATGCGGACTTCCGCCAGCGCCTCGTCGCGCTCCCCCTTGCTGGCGCGCAGCGCGTCCCAGACCTGGTGCAGCTCCCGAGACATCAACGACATGGACAGCTCCCCCGCCGGCGGCGCGCGGCGGCGGTCACGCTTCCTCTCCAACGTCCCCGGCGTCGTCGCCGAACAGGCCGCCCTGTTCCGTGCCGCCCGCGACGGCGAGGCGGCTGATCTCCGGCCAGCTCTGCACGAGCCCGTTGTAGGCCAGGGCCTCCGCCGCGCGCTTGCGGCGCTCGCACAGCGCATACAGCCGGTAGCACAACTCGCGTGCGACCTCCGCCCGGCCGCCGAGCTTGCCGACGAGCGCCGCCGCCGCCTCTTCGCCGTCTCCCTCCAGCACACGGATCAGGTGATGGACCATCTCCCACGCAGTCAACCGCACGTCCGTCTCGGGATTCCAGTCGGGAGGCAACTCCGCCGGTCGCAGGAGCTGCACCTTTCCGGCCCGCGATTTCAGGATACCCGCCTCCACCATTCCCGCTACGGCGGTGTTCTTCGCCTTGGAGAGTATTTCGGCGTCGCCGTAGGCGCCTGCCTGGAAGCCGTACTGATCGAACCACTCCAACGCCCAGCGGCTGTCGGCGTCGAAGTCGCCCTCCTGCTCGGCGAGCACCTCGTCGAGAATCTGGTTGATCAGCGCCAGCGCCTCGCGTACCGACATCGGGTTGCCGGCTGCGTCGAGCACCTTCGCGTAACGGGTGTATACGGCCATGCCGGGGCCGATCGCGGCCTGCGCGAGGTCGACGGGGGCGATGTTGCCAGTCTGGAGGAGGTGGAGTGCGGGCGGGATTTCAGACCGGAGGGCGGTCACGCACTCCCGCCGGGTGGCGGATGGCGCGTCGGCGGGGCGGCGGCGACAGACGAGGACGATGCTGGAGGCCAAGGCGTTTGCGTCTCTTGCGATGATTCTGCCGGCTCCCTCGGTCCGCATCGGCCAAGTGCCGGTGATCTCGAAGCCGGACCGGATCGCGGCATCAAGGAACGTTTCCCAACCAGTACTGGCAGTTCCAGTGTCCCCCCTCGCCTCGGATTGCTTGAAGGCGTAGTAGACCGTGATGGGGAAGCCGGGGTGTGCCTGTTGCGCTAGCCGGTGCAGCGCCTGCGTCATGCCGTCGAGGAAGAACGCTTCGGCCTCCTTCTTGCTCCCGTGGCGGTACGGTGTCGCCACCAGTTCCTCGGCCTTCGGCACCGTGAGCGTGGCGAAGAGCTCTGGGAACACAGGCTTCAATGACCGGCGCAGCCAGACGTAAAAGAAGTCCGAGAGGTCAGCGTACCCGATGTTATCGTAGTACGGTGGATCCGTAGATACCAGCATGCCGGACGTGGTTGTTTGACTTGCTGCGTCTTGTTGACCACTCCATCCAAGTGTCCGTGTAGGAAAAGCATCGATCACCATCGCCCCTTTGGTAAGGGCGGCCGCTAAACTGCCCCCAACATCTGCAAGCGGATTCGCCTCGGCAAAATCCCACACCATGGGGATGGCTTGTCGGGCGAAAGTCTCCCGGAAAGCACCGCGATCGCTCATCCATGAAGCAATCGACGAGTTGACGTTTGAGACCTTTGAGACCACACAAGCCAAATACACCGCTACCGCGTCCGCGCAGGCCGTCGCGCCTGTGGCGCCGTCACGCAGCGGTCGGTTGTCGTTGGGAAATCCCGCCGCGACAGCGTCTCGCCGGACGCGCTCGGTCGCCTCGCCTACCAGGTCGGAGAAGGTCGTCAGGGCGACGAGTTGGCGACGAGTGAAGAGGTCGCCCCACGTTGATAACCCGTATGGCACACATGTTCCGCCGGTCAGACGTGCCGGAACATCACCGTCAGGATGCCATTCGGGAATCGCGATCCCGGCGGCATCTTCATGCTCTGTAGTCGGGGCCAAGTAGACGCGACCACGATCACCTTCCGCCACGATGGCCATCAGCCGGGCGCCCAACCGTTTCGCCTGCCCCTCGGCCTTGATGTAATCGCCAGCAATCGGCGAACCCGACATCAGGCACTGAAAGTTCGCCCCGCGCGACAGCTTGGTCCCGGCCTTGGCGGCGTCTACATCCGGGGGCGCACCGACTTTCACTTCAAACTGGTAGCCCCGCCCTTCGATCACCGGCTCGACGTACGCCTCCTTGCCCTGTTTCGTCGACAGCATGAACGTCGATGCGAGCGGCACGTCCACATCAGCGAAGGCCGGGTTCGGACTCTTCACCGTCCGCGCCCAAAGCCAAGCGATGACCGTCAGCTTGCGGCCTTCATACGGCTTCAGATCGGGCCGCTCCCGCACCATCTCCGGCGTGATCTCGACCGGCGGGTACAGATGGCCTATCCGTTTCGCCGCCTCGTCGCGCATCCACCGGCCGTAGTGCCGCACGTCGTCGGCCAGCCCCTGCGCGCCCCGCCACGTCCGGGCAACGACCGTCCGTTCGTTCCGCGCCACTGGGTTCACCGGCGGCCGGCCGGCGAACTTCGGCGGAATTTCGACCATCGCCTTGTTGATCAGCACCGCCACCGGATTCAGATCGCTGGCGTGTGCTTCGAGGCCCAGTCGCTGGGCTTCGAGGGGCAGCGAGCCGCCGCCGGCGAACGGATCGTGAAACGCGGGGAGCGTGTGCCGGTCGAACAACTCCGCGGCGCGCGGATGATCGACGTGCTCGGCACAGGCCCGCCGCCAACTCTGCCAGATCTCCGTGCGCGCCCTCCTCAACACGTCCTCGTTGGTCGTGTTTTCCCACTTGACCAGTTCTTCGAGGATCCCGAACAGACGCTCGCGTTCGAGCTTTGCCGCCGTGTCGGCAAGCGCGTGCCGGTCGCCAGTCTCCCCTCGACGCTTCTTCAGAACCCGTTGGGCAGCCCGCTTCTTCGCCGGGTCCGACAGCAGCACGTCGACGTACTCGGATGGGTCGTCGACCATCTGCGCGAAGATCACGGCGCGCGCCGCCGCCAGCGGCCGCCGCGCCCACCACAGGTGCAGCGTCGACGGATGGCCGTGGCGGATGGACTTCTCCCGCGCCGCAGCCGCGTTGATGGCATCCAGCGGTAGCGCGACTTCGATCAGTTTCCTGCACATGCGGGTTCGGCCTCACTGGGTCGAGGAGTGCCTGTCCGGCGGAATCCGTCAGCAGTCCCAGGGATTCACGATTGCGACACCGGCAGCCTCGAAGTCGCTGACATTGCGCGTCGCGATGGGCATGCGGTGCACCAATGCGGTCGCTGCGATCTGTGCATCCTGGATGTTGAGTCGTCGGCCCGCCCGCTCCGCGGCGGCTGCCACGTCTCCGTACACCTCGGCGGCGCGGCGATCGAACGAGAAGATCCGGCCTCGGAACTGGTCGCATGTCGTCTGCCAGAAGCGCAGCAGGCTGGATCGCCGTCGGCCTTGGGGCAGCCGTGCGATCCCGTACCGCAGTTCGGCCAGCGCCATCGCAGGGACCGCAAGCGCCGGCTCGTTGACTTCAAGCCACGCGACCACTCGGGTTGCCGGCTCCGGTCTGGTCAGTTCCGACAGGACATTGGTATCGACCAGGATCACGTCAGGTCCACCGGTTCCGGTGGGTGTCTGTGTTCGCGGATGAACGGCTCGATGTCTTCACCGGGCTCGACGAGCGCAATCAGGTTGTGCGGAAATCTGTTCGCAGCCGGGGCCTGCTCGGCGGCCTGATCGAGGATCGACCGTGCCAAGGCTTCGAGGCTGCAGCCGCGTTCCTCGGCGCTTCGCTTGAGCCTGATCTTCGATTCCGCCGACAGGTTGCGGATCGTGATGCTTGCCATCTGCCTCCTCGTGCCGCCTTCGTTGATGATTGCATGCAATCGTTGATGAAGCAATCTTCACGCCAGCGGCGGCCGTAGCGACGGAATACATCATTCGCCGGGCGCGGGCATCGCCGGTCTCACGACGTGCTCAACGGGTCGACGACCGTGAGGAACGGAAACCGACGAAAGTGGGTGTCGCGAGTACAGATCCGGCTGATGCCGTGCTCGCGCATCAGCACCGCCGTGTGCACGTCGTGCATCACGTTGCCGCGGAGGTCGGGCAGCTCGGACAGGGTCTGCGCCAGCACTGACTGATGCCGCGGCGTCGCAATCAGCAGATCGAATCCCGGCGACGCGAGCAGGTCCGACACGAAGCGACATGCATCGCGCGCTTTCCAGGGTGACGGGAGTACGCGAGGGTGCGTGGCCACCCGCAGGAACTCGTAGCAGACGCTCCAGGTGAGAAACGCCGGGGACGGGTCGCGACGCGCTTCTCCGAGCCGCTGGCGGCACGGACGATGCAACGTCGAATCTCTGTTGGCGGCGTACAGCAGTACGTTGGTGTCGAACAACAGCACGTCATTCCTCTTCCATCGCCCTGTAGAGAGCATCGCGATCCGAGATGTCGACAAGTTCCCCACCGCCGTTCCATGACGGTAGTGGGGGCAGGATCTCGGGTTGCCGGGCGGCCTCGGGCTCGGCCAGCACGCGCCGGAGCCCCGCCTCGACGAGCGCCGACATCGTCGTTCCACGGCGGGCCGCCTCTTCCCGCAGGCGCTGCATCACCGAGTCGTCGATGTTGAGCGTCGTCTTCATATGGAAAACCATATCACGGTTCCGTCCGAGAGCAAGGGTAACGCCGCGCGCTGTCGATACTGCCATCGACGGCCAGCTTGACGCGCCGTCGCCCGGAAGTTCCGGAGAAAGCACTCATGACCACCGTTGCGGTTCACATTCACCCTGACGCCTCGTCGGCCGCCGGCAGAGAAACGGTTTTCGAGACGGTCGCCGAAGAGGCTTTCCGCCACTACGCGCGTGTCTGGAAACCGGGAACCCTGGCGGTCAATCGGTCGTATCTCGCCAATCAGATCCTGCCGGGGTTCCGCGGCCGTCCCATCGCCGATGTCACGCGCGCTCACGTGCAGCGTTGGTTCGCTTCCCTGCACGCGACGCCGGCCGCGGCCGACCGGTCGCTGCCGATACTCTCGGCGATCCTGCGCCACGCCGAGATCCACGGGTATCGGCCGGAGGGCGGCAATCCGTGCCTGGGCATCCGGCGCTATCGGCGGCGGGGCCGCGAACGATTCCTGACCCTCGACGAATACCGCCGACTCGGCGCGGCACTGGCCGCGCGGGAGGGCGCCGCGCCGGCGCCGGCGGCGGCCGTCCGTCTGCTGCTGCTGACGGGCTGCCGCCAGGGCGAGATCCGGACGCTCCACTGGAGGGACTATCGCGCCGGCCATCTCTTCCTGCGCGACGGCAAGACCGGTCCGCGGACCGTCTGGCTGTCTTTACCGGCCCGCTCGGTGCTCGACCGCCTTCCCCGGACCGGCCGCTGGATCCTTCCCGCGTCGAACGAAGACGGTCCCATGACGACGGATACCCTGTACGGCTTCTGGCGGCGGCTGTGCACGGCGGCGGACTTGCACGGCCTCCGGCTGCACGACCTGCGCCACAGCTATGCCAGCTTCGCCCTCCGGCGGGGGGAGACCGTCCTGTCTATCGGCCGCCTGCTCGGACACCGCGATCCTGCGACGACGTTGAAGTACATCCACTTCGCGGACGCGATGGCCCGGGAGGCGGTGGAGACCGTCGGGATCGCCCTGGCGGTTGGGCGGTGATCCCGACCTTCGAGGAGTTCGCGGCGGGGACCTGGAAGACGGCCTGTCACGAGCGTTGCAAGCCCTCGACGCGGCGGCGCACGGCCGGCGCCCTGCGAACGCAACTGCTGCCCGTCTTCGGGCCGCTGCCGCTCGACCGCATCGACCGGGCAGCCGTGCACCGGTGGTTCGACGACTACAGCCGGTCCGCGCCTGGCGGCGCGAACCGGACCCTGGACGTGTTGCGCCAGATTTTCAACCACGCCATCGTCTGCGGCCACGTCTCGGCCAATCCCACCCGCGGCGTGAGGCGCAACCCACGTCCGAAACCCACCCGCTTCCTGTCGCAGGCGGAAATCGAGCGCCTGCACGCGGCGCTGGATGCCCACCGGGGGCGCGGTTCGGGACGGCAACAGGCGGACGTCGTTCGCCTGCTGCTGTTGACCGGGTGCCGGAAGAGCGAACTCCTGAACCTGCGCTGGTCCGAGGCGGGTGAAGACACGCTTCACCTGATGGACACGAAGACGGGACCGCGCCCCATATTCCTGAACGCGCCAGCCCGGAACATCCTCGCGCGCCAGCCCCGGACAGAGAGCCCGTACGTCTTTCCTTCGCTGACCGATGCATCGAAGGCCCGCTCGTCGGAACTCTCGCTATGGCGCAAGGTGCGCCGGCAGGCCGGGATCGAGGACGTGCGCCTGCACGATCTGCGCCACACGTTCGCGAGCTACGCCGTGCTGCAGAGCGTGCCGCTGCCGGTGGTCTCGCGCCTGCTCGGCCATGCCGGGACACGGATGACTCTGCGCTACGCGCACGTCAGCGACCGGGAGACCGAAGCGGCGGCCGAACGCGTCGGGGTCGCGCTGGCGTCCGTCCTGGCGGAGCGGACCACGTGCATCGCTGTCGACTCGTCTTCGAGCCGGCCCGCAGCGCGGCCGGAAGCGGGGACGCCGTTAGCTTGACACTCAACTGTGCAGGCGCGATGCTGCCGAAAGACATGGAAACCGTGAACGCCCTGGAGCTTCGTCAATCCCTCGGCAAGGTGCTCGACCAGCTCGAACGCGGCGGCGAGCCGATTCTGGTGTGCCGTCGGCGAACCCCCGCCGCGGCCCTGGTGAGTCTGAAGGACTACCGGGAACGCTTCGTCGACCGGGACGCCGACGATCAGCGGCGTATAGTCGTGGCCCGGTTGCGGCAACTGAAGTTCGAGTCGCCGGCCGCCGGAACGGCGCTGGACGTGCTGAGAGACCTGCGGTCGTGATCGTCGGAGTCTCCCGTGACCGGACTCGCCGGAAGTTGATCGAGGTGGCTCTGCCGCTCGACGCCATCAACAAGGCGGCGGCGCGGGAGAAGTCGATCCGCCACGGCCATCCGTCGACTTTGCACCTGTGGTGGGCGCGTCGGCCGCTGGCCGCCGCGAGGGCGGTGATCTTCGCCCAAATGGTCGACGATCCGTCGGCGTACGTCGACGTGCTGCTGTCGGACCCGGCCAAGAAACGCGCGGCGCAGCGGGCGCTGAAGAAGCGTCGAGGCGAGATCGGCGACCGGCAAGCGCTCGCCGACACGGCGGCAGAGCTCGAACGTGAGCGTCTGTTCAGGATTCTGGAGAAGCTGGTTCTCTGGGAGAGCACGACCGACGAAGCAGTGCTCGAACAAGCGCGCACGGAGATCTGGCAGAGCTGGCGGCGGGCCTGCGCCGAGCACGCCGATCATCCGCGCGCGGCGGAGTTGTTCGACCGGCACACGCTCCCCGCGTTCCACGACCCGTTCGCCGGCGGCGGCTCCCTGCCGCTCGAAGCGCAGCGACTGGGACTCGAAGCGCACGCCAGCGATCTGAATCCGGTGGCCGTGCTCATCAGCAAGGCCATGATCGAGATCCCCCCGAGATTCGCCGGCCGGCCGCCGGTGAACCCGGAGACGCGGAACGAGCCGACGGTCGTGGCCCGGAGATGGAAAGGCGCGCGGGGGCTGGCCGACGACGTGCGGTACTACGGCCGGTGGATGCGCGACGAGGCGGAGAAACGGATAGGCCATCTGTACCCGCCGGTCGAGATCACGCGGGAGATGGTGTGGGACCGGCCCGATCTGAAGCCGTACGAGGGCCGCAAGCTGACGGTCATCGCGTGGCTTTGGGCACGGACGGTGAAGAGCCCGAACCCGGCGTTCGCGGATGTGGACGTGCCGCTCGCGTCGACGTTCATGTTGTCGACGAAGAAGGGTAAGGAGGCGTACGTCGAGCCGGTGATCGAGGGGCGGAGTTACCGCTTCACGGTCAAGGTTGGTACACCGCCAGACGCAGCGGCCGTGAAACTCGGCACGACGGCAGGCAAGCGAAGCGCGTTCCGATGTCTCATGTCGGGTGTGCCCGTGACCTACGATCACATTCGCTCGTATGGCCAGCAAGGAGGCCTGGGCGCGCGCCTGATGGCAATCGTGGCGCAAGGTGACCGCGGCCGGATCTATCTGGCGCCGACACCGCTGCATGAGGCCAGCGCACGGGATCTCGTAGCGACATGGCAACCGGACATGCCGCTGCCCAACAACCCGCGGGACTTCAAGACACCGAACTACGGTCTTCCCACGTTCGCCGACTTGTTCACCTCGCGCCAGCTTCTCGCGCTGACGACCTTCTCGGACCTAGTGGGCGAAGCGACCGAGCGAGTCCGGCGGGACGCTTTCGCGGCGGGATTTCCCGACGACGACCGACCGCTGCGCGCCGGCGGCACGGGCGCGACGGCCTGCGCGGACGCGGTAGCGGTGTATTTGGCGTTCGCGTTGTCGAAACTCGCGGACCGAGGTTCGACAATCTGTACGTGGTTCACGGAGCGGGATTCAACCCGAAACACGTTTGCTCGGCAGAGCATTCCGATGACATGGGACTACGCTGAGTTGAACACGCTTCTCACTGGAACGGGCAGTTTCTTGGGTGCTGCCGATTGGACAGCCGAGAGCATTGAGGGCGTCGCGGCCGGGTACGGCTCGTCGGTGGGCACTGCCACCCAAGCTGATGCAGGCATTCAAGTGCTGAGTTCCGACCGGGTCGTCTCCACGGATCCGCCGTACTACGACAACATCGGTTACGCGGACCTATCCGACTTCTTCTACGTTTGGCTCCGTCGCTCGCTGAGACCCGCGTTCCCGGATCTGTTCACGACTCTGGCCGTTCCGAAGGCCGAGGAGTTGGTTGCCGCACCCTACCGACATGGCGGTAAGGATGCCGCGGAGGCCTTTTTCCTCGACGGTATGACCCAAGCGCTGCACCGACTTGCGGAACGGGCACATCCCGGGTTCCCGATCACGGTCTACTACGCCTTCAAGCAGTCGGAGAGTAGAAGCGCATCGGGTGCGAGACGGACCGGATGGGAGACGTTCCTCGAGGCCGTGATCCAATCCGGCTTCGCGGTAACGGGAACATGGCCGGTCAGAACGGAGCTGGCAAATAAGATCATTGGCATCAATGCCAACATCCTCGCCTCCAGCATCGTCCTCGTATGCCGCCGACGCGCCTCCGACGCCCGGAGGATCACCCGCCGCGAGTGCCTCACCGCGCTCCGGTCTGAACTCCCGCAGGCATTACGCCTGCTCCAGACCGGCAACATCGCCCCCGTCGACCTCGCCCAGGCCGCCATCGGGCCCGGCATGGCCGTATACACCCGTTACGCGCCGTTTGAAATCACGAAGGCGAGTTGGTGTCGACATCTGCACCTGCGTGGCGCACAGGACGATGGCGGCACTGAGCGCTCGCTCGCGTGTGGCGGGGAACCTCATACGATGACCGGCTCCCGGCGCACGGCCTGGAACTTCTTTCCCAGGCTCACGACGCGCGGTTCGACGCCGTCCGCTACGCCGATGTCGACCAGCACGACGTGATCCTCTGCATGATCGATCGCTCCGTCGAGGCGGGCAACCAGATCGGCGTGACGGCGGCGACTCAGGCGGCATTGGAAGACGGACAGCTGCACCCACTCGCCGTATCCGTGCATCAGCTTGAAGACGCGGCGCCACCGCTTGGGGTCACTGATGTCGTAGACCACGATGTACAAGTGCTCCATCGGATCACCGCGTCGTGAAATTGGGATACTCAGTAAGCTCGCCGAGAAGGAAGCGGCCGAACAGGCGGGCTTGCATCTCCATCAGGCGGCGGTAGCTGACCCGGTAGCCGAAGAGCGGGTGCACAACCTCGTGGCCCAGGCGTCGCTCGAAGGTGGAAATGAACCGCCGCCTGCCGGCCTCGGTCAGGTTGACGCTTCCAGCCGCCGTCTTGAAATCGTTCGGCCGGACCTCACCGTTGTTGATCGCCTGGACCACCACCGAATCGGCGACCAGAGGGCGGAACGGCTCCATCAGGTCGAGCGCCAGCGCCGGGCGGCCGTAGCGCGGTTGATGGTAGAGGCCCCGGTAGGCATCGAACCCCACGGCGACCAGCGTGACCGTCCAGGACCGCACCAGCAGCGTATACGCGAAAGACAGGAGCGCGTTGACCGGGTCCTTCGGGGGACGCCGGTTGCGCGTCGCGAAGTCGAACGAGAACTCCGCGTCCGATTCCGACTCGTTCAACATCGCGGCGAAGGAGCGGAAGTAACGTGCCCCGGCGGTCCCCTCGACACCGAGCAGCTCCGGCAGCGCCTCCGCGCGAAGGGCCCGGCGGCTGTCGTACTTCAGGTCGACGAGGACGGGATTGCTGCTCTCCTCGCGTTTCCAGTTGCGCCGCAGCAACGTGCGGCAGTTCTGGATCTTGGCGCTCACCAATCCGCGAGCGAATCGCAGGCACGTCCGCTCATCGAAGCTCGCCCGATACTGGGCCGTCCGCAACTCGACGTTCTTGTGACCGTTGCCCATGGTGTGGCCGAAAAACCAGCCGCCGTAGCTGTGCCAGGTGACGGGAATCCCGCGCCACATCAGCTCGTGCAGGCAGGGCGTTGTCAGGTAGACGTTGCCCATGACCACGACCTGCGATGTCTCCTCGAGCCGCGCCGTCGCCAATTCCGCGTCTTCCACCGTCACGACAAGGGTCTCGCCTGACTTGGAGACCTTGGCCCGGCGGGCCTGGACGTAGAGCGGCAGCGCATCGGTGCAGGGGACGGCGATGGGCCGCGGCGATACGTCGGCTCTCTTGAGGTGGTGGACCTCGTCCGGCAGACAGACCTCGACCAGCGAGCAACGCGGGCACTTGGGACTGTCTTCGAGAGGCGGCGGGATCACGCCCTGGGCGGCAACGCTTCGCAACCCCTCCACGGCTTGCCGGGTCGCGGTGACGAGCTCGTCGTCGAATTCCACGCGAACCCGTTCTCGGCTCCCGACGAAGTAGAGCACCCCCTCGTCGCACTCGTACCCGTGCTCGCGCAGGAGCAACCCCTGCACGCAGAGCTGCACCCGCTCGGGATCGTAGGCCCCGCGCTCGACGTGCGGGCGCTTGCCGCGCTTGTAGTCGACCGGCGTCACCTTGCCGCCGTCCGACTCGATCAGGTCCATCCGGGCGATCAGGCCCAGGCGCTCCGAGGACAAGGTGATCGAGCGCGCGTGCAGCTTCTCCGCCTTGTTCACCTCCGCAGGTGGCGGCAGCTTCCCGCCGTCACGGTTGACACGACGGTGCGCGTGGCGACCCTCGACCGTGTCGGAGGAGTCGACCCACTCGCCCTGGACCCACTCCAGGTAGGCCAGCCGCGGGCAGTAGACGTACTCGTTGAGCATGCGCGCCGGCACGAGCGGCGGCGCATCGGAGGAGACGGGCTGAACCGGCGGCTCGCGAAGGTCCGGAGCTGGCACGGCGGCTACCTCCCGTTTGGCGGCAAGGAGTTGTTTCGGACGATCCGCCGCTCAGCGGTAGGGCGAAACCTTCCGGCCGGGGGATCGTTCCGACTCATCACGACGCTACCGGCACAACCAGCTTGGACCGAACTTACGGATCGGACATCAGCCACGGGACGTGGATCGAGCACGGGGCGGCATCGAACAGAACAACGCGATCCGAGACGATCCACGCGGAGGTCGAAGACGATCCAGGGCAGTGAACTCAAACTGTTGAATGCCTGGATCCGAATCGTGTGCCCCCCGCGCGGTCGAGGCGCTTCGAGGACACACGCTCGCGGCGGTTCACCACTGTAGCCGCCCAGGGGGACGACCGAAGAGATCACAGACCGTTCAAGGATGTCACCGTCGGCGCCAGGTCCGTCGGCTACACACGCCGGAAGTTGGCATAGGAATCTGACGCTCCGTACTGACAGGATCTGACAGTGGGCTTCGTAAACCTGTCCGCACGGAGATTGGAATCGGTTCTCCCCGGAGAATCGTCGCACGAGGACAGTACCGCGAGACCGCCCCTGCAGCGGCCTGCTGCGGCACCCAGCGCGACGAGTTCGCCAATCACGACCAACTGACACGACTCTTCTGATGGACGACCGAAGATGACCACAGCTCCGGATCTGACCCTCTCCAGGCTGACCGATGCACTTGCCCGCCACGCTGCCTTTCGCCGGGTGAGGCGTCTCCAACCCGTCGGCGGCGTGGGCGACAAGATCTTTCCACCGACCTATCCCGCCGCGAGGCAGAACGATCCGCCACGGCACGTGTTCGAACGGCGACGGGTCGACGGTCGGGAAGCGTGGTGCGTGCTCGTCGACAGCGTGCAGAGTCAAGCCAACCGTCTCGAGGAAGCCCTACTCTCCGCTACGGGCGGTGACGGACTGCGTCTGCCGTACGTGACGGTCGACTTCAGCGGCGCCGGCCTTCAGCCGCTGGAGCGCATCACATCGCTAGAGGCCCCGCACCGTGTCTACGACGCCATCCTGCGAGACAGTCTGCTGGATGGCGAACCTCTCATGCAGACCGATCAGGGACGGCGCCTCGCGGCAGCGAAGCCCGCGGATGCGACAGCGCTGCTGGAATTGTCGCCGACGGCGTTGCTCTTCGGCGCTTGGCATAGCCAGGGTGAGGGCGGCGGGTTGGGCGCCAAGTTTCCGAGGGCGCTGGTCTCCGAGATCATGGCGATCGACACGCCGGTCGACCACCGGGGGACTGGCGACGCGGACCCGTCTACCTCGGGTCGGCGGACGGGCAGCCGCATCGATCCGCTGGGCGTTCAGAAGAACGTCAAGATCTATCACTCTGCCGACAACGACCAGGACTGGACGCCGCGCGAGACTGAAGCCGCCCGGGCCAATAAGGGTCCGATCCTGTTCTCTCGCAAGAAGGGAGACAAGGCAGGCAAGCCGTCGGTGATCAACCACGGGAACGTGACGCCCACCGTCGAGCCGCTCGGCGTGACCTGCGACTACATCGAGCATCGCGCTGTCGTCACGTTGGCCGGACTGCGACGGCTGCGCTTCGGCAACGGCGACCGTAGCGCCTCCGGACGCGCGCTCCTTGCCGCGCTCGGCCTCCTGGCGCTGGCCGAACAGGATGCAAACGGCTACGCTCTGCGGTCGCGCTGCGACCTGGTGTGCGAGGGGAGCGCGCCGCTAGAGTTGGTGCGCGCGGACGGTTCCACCGAGACGGTCGAACATGATCGCGGGCAGGCGCGCTCTCTCTACGAGGAGGCCTACGCGCAGGCCGAGTCGGCGGGGTTCCAGTTCCAGTCGCTGACATTGAAGCCGCAGGACAAGCTGATCGACATTGTCCGACGCAGCCGCGACTTGGCGTTGGAGGGCGCTGGCGGGGAAGGGGACGACGGCGACTGATGAGCCTCGTCCTGGAAATCGAGTTCTTGACCGGCGTATGCCGTGCGGCGCGCGACCCGGGGCGTGAAGAGCCGGACTGGCCGCCGCAACCGGACCGGGTGTTCTCCGCGCTGGTTGCTGCCTGGGCCTTTCGCGGCGAGCGCCCAGAGGAGCGGCAGGCGCTTCGCTGGCTCGAGGAAGCCGCGGTGCCGGCCGTCCATGCCAGTGGGTACACCGAACGCAGCGCGCCAGAGTGTTACGTCCGTCCGAACGACTTCCAGACTCCCACCACTGCGTTGGAGCGGCAGCGGTGGTACCGCGACTTTCTGTACCACGGGCGGCGCCCCCCGAAGAAAGGCGGGCATGAGAAACCGTGGCGCGACGCGCTCTCGACCCTTCCGGAGTACCGTCCAGGAAAGCCACGGCGGTTTCAGGCGGCCCGGCCCGACGATCCGCTGATGGCGCTGGTCTGGCCGGAAGAGCCGGAACTCCCCATCTTCCAGATTCTGGATGCGCTCGCCCGCGACGTCGGCTACCTCGGGCATTCGGCCAGCCTCGTGCGCTGCCGTTTCCTCCGAGGCGGCGCCGAACCCCCGCGGCATCCCGCCGCGACTGCGCACCGGAGGATCTATCCGGGCCGCTTGGAGCAATTGGAAGCTGCGCATCGTGCGAACCCGGTGCGACCAGACATTTTGCCCGGCGCCTCGGTACGCGAGGCAACATCGCAGGCCGAACGCGAACCACCGCCGGGCTGGCTGGTGCTCGAAGCCATCGAAGGCGACGTACCGGACATCCGCGCCTCGGCCCTCGTCTGCCGCACCTTGCGCCGGACGCTGATGGCGGGCTATCGGCGTGCCGGGTTGCAGAGAGAGATTCCCGAGGTCGTGTCGGGGCACACCGCGAACGGTGCGCCGTCGCCCAACCCGCACCTGGCGATCGTCCCGCTGTCATTCGCAGGCTTTCGGCATGCCGATGGCCGCGTGTTCGGCTTTGCCGTCTTGCCGCCAGCCGGAATGGTGCTTCAGGACATTCCCGGGTTCCGCAGGGCCTTCGCGGCCGTGGCGCCGTACGATCCAGAACGGGAGCGCCGCGTGCTGGACCTGGCCGGCGCACCGCTATCCGAACCACTTCGGCTTGCACCGGCGGGCGTCACCGCAGTCCGCTCGCTGTCTCCGCGACCGTATCTACGGCCGGCCCGCATCTGGGCCAGTGTGACTCCCATCGTGCTCGACAGGCATCTCAAGCACAAGGGCGACGGCGAGGTGCACGCGATCGTCGCAGACGCCTGCGAACGCGCCGGCCTGCCGCGCCCGGACTCGAAACGGATGCACGTCGGCAAGCACTCGGCGGTCGAAGGTGCGCCGCCGGCCCGGCCCTCAGCCGGCGCACCGCCGTGGACGCGCTGGAGGGTTCCGGAACCGCTTGCTACCCGCACGCTCGTCCACGCGATGATCGACTTCGGTCGTGAGGTTCCGGGTCCCGTGCTACTGGGCGCCGGGCGGTTCACGGGGCTGGGCCTGTGCCGCGGGTGGGAGCGCTGACGATGGAACTGCGCGCCGACCACTTCGCCGACTTCTTCCGAGCGATCCACGGTAAGTGCACCTTCCCCTGGCAGGATGCTCTGGTCGCCCGCCTGGACGACACCGACGAGTGGCCGGACGTGCTGGATCTGCCAACCGGGTCGGGGAAGACGGCGGCCCTCGACGCCGCGGTCTTCCATCTGGCGCTACGGTGGGAGAAACCTCGCAAGTCCGCGGTGCGGATCGCCCTGGTCGTCGACAGGCGCCTGGTGGTGGACGACGCCTTCGCCCGTGCCGACAGCATCGCGAACGCTGTTGCCAATCCCGACGCTGCGGAATCTGATGGACGTTCAGTTCTTGCTGAGGTCGCGCGCCGTCTGCAGCACCTGGCAGGTGAGGGCGAGCCGCCGCTGGTGGCGCGCCGGCTCCGCGGCGGCGCGCCACTGGAGCACGACTGGGCGCGGACGCCCACGCAGCCGACCATTCTCTGCTCAACCGTCGATCAGGTTGGATCCCGGCTGCTGTTTCGCGGCTACGGCGTCTCGGCCCGCATGGCGCCGGTGCATGCCGGCTTGCTCGGCAACGACACCCTGATTCTCCTCGACGAAGCGCATCTGTCCGAACCGTTCCGGCAAACGGTCGATACGCTGCGCGCAATGGGAGGCGCCGACATCCGCACAGTGGTTCTTTCGGCCACGCCCGGCGTGGAACCGCAGCGACCGTTGGGCCTCACGGCAGCCGATCGCCGCCACCCGGTTCTGAAGCGTCGAATTGAAGCCTCCAAACCCGCCAAGCTGACCGTCGTTCGCAAGGTGCCCGCCGATGCCGCCGATGACTTCGCCGCCGCCGCCCGCGAGATTGCAGGTCGGCTCCGCGGCGCGGGCGTTGCCGGGCCAGCGGTTGGCGTGGTCGTCAACCGCGTCGCACTGGCGCGCGACATCTTCTCCCGCCTGCAGGAAGAAGCGGGTGTCCGGGCCGTGCTGTTGATCGGCCGCTCGCGCGACGTTGGTCGAGACCGGATCGTCGACACGCTCGCACACTATCGGACCGGCGCGTCTCGCATCCCCGGCACCGTGGGGCATGCCGCAGACTCCACGGCGGCCGGCCGCCAGTTGCCGCTCTTCGGCGAGACAGTGGCCGCCGAATCGCTATACGTCGTCGCGACCCAGTGTCTGGAAGTGGGTGTCGACCTCGACCTCGACGGGCTCGTGACGCAGGCTGCGTCGCTTGACGCGCTTCGGCAACGGTTCGGCCGTCTGAACCGCGATGGTCGATGCGTACCGGCCGAGGCCGCGATCCTGGCGCTGGCCGACGACACCGCGAGAACCTCTGACGACCCAGTATACGGAGACCGCCTGGCCGAGACCTGGAAAGCACTGAAGGAGAGCGCGCGAGACGACAACGTGGACTTCGGTATCGTCGCGTTCGAGAAGCAGTTTCACGGTTGCCCGAAGACACTCGCGGCGCCTCGCGCGAACTCGCCGGTCCTGATGCCGGCCTACCTCGACCTGTGGTCGCAGACGTGGCCGCAGCCGGTTACCGACCCGGACGTGGGTCTGTTTCTGCACGGCGTCGAGCGCGCCTCTTCGGACGTTTCCGTCGTCTGGCGCGGTGACTTCACCGCGGACGACTTGACCCCGGAGGGCGAGGCCGACCTGAAGACGCTTCTGACCCTGGTTCCGCCGCGGGCCGCGGAGATGCTCGACGTCCCGCTGTGGTCTGCACGGGCGTGGTTGCAGCGTTTGGATCGCGAGGAAGCGGCCGCGGTTTCGGATGCACCCGAGCGCGGTGAGGCGGAGGCGCACGGGGCGGACGGTGGGCTGCGACGACGAGTCTTCCGTTGGGCGGGTCCGGACGACCCACGAACCGGATACGCGTCGCCCTCCGAGCTGCTGCCGGGGGATGTGCTCGTCGCGCCCGCCGAATACGGTGGCTGCGACCAATTCGGGTGGGCGCCGGCCTCCTCTGATCCAGTCGTGGATGTCGCCGATGCGGCGGCGCGGCCGTTCCGGAGCACCAGGTACGCCCTTCGCATTGCGCGCGACGTCGTTGCGAACGACCGTCAATGGGAACATGTGTCTGAAGTCCTGGCGGAAGACGGCGCCAAGACTCTCGAGCTGGTCAAGCGGCTGCTGGAGGTTCTGCCCGCAGACCCGGCGCCGGAACCGAACGACGACAGCGGCGATGCGGTGGGCTCCTGCAGACCCGTGCGGAAATCGTTGGAAATGCTGCTGCGCGCGAAGGGGCGCATCGACGTGCACCGTCTTCCGCGCATCGCTCGGTATGCAGGCGGGGCCGTGATCGTGGCGCCGCATGGGCTTCGCGGCGGCGACGATTCAGAACCGGTCGGTCCGCGCTACCTGACCACCGGAGCGCCTTCCACCGAAGACGACGCACTGTCGCGCACCGCGTCGAACGCCGTGAGCGTGGATGATCACACGGCCCACGTCGTCGACCGTGTCAAGCGCTTCGCCGAGACGCTCGATCTGCAAGATCCGATCGCAGAAGACCTGGAACTCGCCGCTTTCCTGCACGACGCGGGGAAGGCCGACCCGCGGTTTCAACTCCTGCTGTCCGGCGCCGACCCTTGGAACGCCCCTGGGGACGGTCCTGCCATGGCCAAGAGCGGACGGCGGTCTCCACGCAGCGCCTGGGAGCGCGCCGATCTTCCGAAGGGCTGGCGTCACGAGGCTCTATCGGTCCGCATGGCGCGGGCGCACCCGCGGTTCGCAGAAGCCCGCAACCCCGCCTTGGTCCTCTGGTTGATCGGCACCCATCACGGGTTCGGACGTCCGTTCTTCGAATTCGCCGACCCGCGCGGGGGCGCGGAGGAACAGAACTGGTCCGGCTCGTGCCTCGGTGTAGCGAGGTGGCGGATCCCGCCCGGTCCCGGTCCGGAATCCCCCGTCTTCGACGTTGACGGCGCGGACTGGGCAACGCTTTACGAGGAGTTGAAGGGACGTTATGGAATCTGGACGCTGGCGCACCTGGAGACGATCCTGCGCCTGGCGGACCACCGCGCCTCGGAATGCGAACAGGGGCAGCCGTCATGACCCGCCCTTCAACACTTCGCCTCGACGGGCTGGAGCCGGACAACCTCCTGGCCTTCCTCGCCCTTCTGGGTCTGCTGCGCGCGCTCGAGAGAGTGCGGCCACAGTGGCGGCCGCGCGTGGCCTGGACGGTTGACGCACCCCCCGTTCGGCCAGTGTTGCACGTGAACGACCGGCCCACGCCAGAGATGGTTCTGGACGCTGCGGTTGCAGGCCTGGACAAACTGGCGGCGCTGCACGACTTCGATGGCCTCAAGGACCTGAAACTCGCTCCGGACATCGCCGCCCAGCGGCTGCGTACTGCCGCTGCCGGAGACCGCTACGCCGCGGACCTTTGGGCGGCGCTCCTCAGCGACGCCGCGGTGCGTACCCAGGGCAGCGCGCGAGAAACGGAACCAACGCCGCTCTGCTTGCTGTCCACTGGCCGCACGAACTTCCTGTCGAACCTCGCGTGCGTCCCAAGAGAGTCGTCGCCGCCTGCCCCGCGCAAGACCAGGCTCTCGGCTGCGGAATGCCTGAGCACAGCTCTGTTTCAACCTTGGACGCGACCTGACGATGCGACCGGGAGATCGTTCCGATGGGACCCTCACGAGGCCGTGAGGCACGCATTGCGCGCGACGGATCCTACCGATGCGAAGACCAAGCAGCGCACCCAGCACGGTGCCAACCGCTTGGCGGCCATCGGCCTGTCGGCGCTCACGGTGGTTCCGCGGTCTTCGCGGATAGGGAGCACTCGACTGGAAGTGCTCGGCGGGGCGCGTGAACGCGGGCATCGCGGCCCCCGGGTCTTCATATGGCCGATCTGGCGCCATCCGGTCAGCCTCGCTACGATTCGTGCCCTGCTTGGCCACCCCCGGCTCCGCGAATCCGTAGCGCGGGATGCACTCGGCGTCGTCGAGTTGCGCCGCGCGCGCCGGATCTCGGTCGGCAGGTACCAGAACGTCACGCGGGCCGAGTCCACGTGAACCCGTAGACCTGTGCCGAGAGGGTCGTCGTGGATTCGTCCGCCCACGTCGCTCGCACCGCCGCTTCGGTCCGCTGACGGCTGAACGACCTCGTCCTGGTCAACCGTCAGATCAACCTTCATCGTCGGCGACGGTCGGCACGATGCCCACGCTGGTGGCGACCCGGAGACCCGGACCCGGGACCCGGAGACCCGGAACTGACGTGGACCTCAACTCGGCGATCCTGACATCGTGGTAACGTGCGTGGTAAACGTCGTTACTGTATCTCAGTAACTGCCTTTTATATCAACAGGTTACATAAATATCAGTTCTGTAGCGCGAAGCCGGCGAGTCACGACGGCAAGGCCCGTTCCGCGGCTTCCTGCTCTAGCGCTTCCCACTGGTTCATCAGGTCGCCGACCTCCCACATCAGCTCCTGGTGGCGCTTGACCGCTGCGTCGGCCGACGTCTGGTCCGTGAAGAAGCCGGGGGCCGCCATCTCGGCTTCCAGCTTGCGGACGGCCTCCTCCCGCTCGGCGATGCGCCGTTCGAGATCCGCGATGCGCTTGCGCAGGCCGTCGAGCTTGCGCTGTTGCCGGCGGGCTTCCACCTGCTGCCGCTTGTGCTCGGCGGCGCTGCGGCCGCTCGACGCTTCGCGGCCGGCGGGCCTGGGCGGTGCCTGGCTGCGGGACGCGTCGCGCGCTGTCCGCGGGCTCGCTCCCGCCGCGGTGGTCCCTCCATCGGGCCGAGGGCGTCCTGCGGGTGAACCCGGCCGAGATCGGCCCGCGTTCCTTGCGGAGGGCGCGTCGGTCCCGGGCGCCGCCACGGAAAAGGCTGTCCGCCCCGTGTCGGCGACGGGTCCCGTACCGGCGGCGCGTGCCTTTCCTCCGTTCGCCGCCTGTTCCCTGCTCCAGCGGAAATCCTCGTAGCTGCCGGGATACAGGACCGCCTCGCCGCGGCCGATGTCGATGATCTTCGTCGCCAGCCGGTCGACGAAATAGCGGTCGTGCGAGACGAAGATCAGCGTGCCGCCGTAGTCGGTCAGCGCGTCCAGCAGCACGTCGGTCGAGTCGATGTCCAGGTGATTGGTCGGCTCGTCGAGGATCAGCGTGTTCGACGGGCGCAGCAGCATCCGCGCCACCGCCAGCCGGGTGCGCTCGCCGCCCGAGAGCACCTTGACGCGCTTGTAGACGTCGTCCTCGGTGAACAGGAAGCCGCCCAGGATGTTGCGGATCGCGGGAACCATGTCGACCGGCGAGCCCGACGCCAGGGTCTCGTAGACGGTGAGCGATCCGTCCAGGCGCGTCGCTTCGTCCTGCGCGAAGTACTGCGTGATGACGCGGTAGCCCTCGACCCGCTCGCCACGGTCGGGCGCCTCCACGCCGGACAGCATCCGCATGAGGGTGGACTTGCCGGCGCCGTTCGGGCCGACGAGCGCCACGCGGTCGCCGCGCTCGATGTGGACGTCGGCCCGTTCGAACACGCGCACGTCGCCGTACGCCTTGGCGACGCCGCGCAGCTCGATCACCGTCCGGCCGCTCTTCGCGCTGGCCGGGAACTGGAAGTGCACGCGCTTGCGCGCCGGCGGCACCTCGATGGGGGTGATCTTCTCCAGCATCTTGACCCGGCTCTGGACCTGCTTCGCCTTGGTCGCCTTGTAGCGGAAGCGATCGATGAACAGCCGCATCCGGGCGACTTCCTCGTCCTGCCGCTTCTTCGCCTCCCGCAGGCGGGCGATGCGGGCCTCGCGTTCCGTCAGATAAGCGCTGTACGTGCCGCGGAATTCCGTCAGCGTCCGCAGGCCGACCTCGGCTATCTCCGTCACCACGCGGTCGAGGAAGTAGCGGTCGTGCGACACCAGCACCACCGCGTCGGGATAGTCGACCAGGAACTCCTCCAGCCAGTTGCGGGCCTCCAGATCGAGGTGGTTGGTCGGCTCGTCGAGCAGCAGCAGGCGGGGCCGGCGCAACAGCAGCTTGGCCAGCGCGATGCGCATCTGCCAGCCGCCGGAGAACGTCTCGGTGGGCTTCCCGAAGTCGGTCCCCTCGAAGCCGAGGCCGCGCAGCACGGCGTCCACTTTCGCCTCGATGCCGTAGCCGTCCCGATCCTGGAACGCGGTCTGGACCTCGCTGTAGCGCGCCAGGGCGGCGTCGTGCTCGCTCGCGGGCAGGCTCGCGTCGCCGAGCCGGGTCTCGAGCTCGCGCAACTCCGCCTGCAGCGCCAGCAGCGGCTCGAAGGCCCGGCTCGCCTCCTCGTAGAGCGTGCGTCCGGCGTGGGCGAGTCCATCCTGCGGCAGGTAGCCGACCGTCAGACCGTTCGGCCGCGCGATCTCGCCCGCATCGGGCTCGACCTCACCGGACAGCATCTTCAACAGTGTGGTCTTGCCGGCCCCGTTCGGGCCGCACAGCCCGACGCGCTGGCCGGCCTGGATCTGCCACGAGACCTGGTCGAACAGCACCCGGTCGCCGAACGCCTTGTGGAGACTGGAGATGTGAAGCATGGGAGCGAGTGGAGGACCTTCCGAGAGAGAGGATACTGCGGGCGCGCCATCGGTGGCGCCGGCATGCGTCCCATCGCGCGGCCGGAGGCCGACGACGACGACCGGCGGCGGGATCAGGACGTCGCACCTGCTCGCCGATTTCGGCGCCGCCGACCCACCGGCGCATCGGGTCGCCGACTGCCCGCTCTGCTGCGCCCGACCGCTGATCGTAGACGGCTGCGATCTTGCATCGATGGTCCGCACGGACCATCATGGGCGTACTGGTCACGCCCGAGGAGCAGGAAATGACGACGGGCATCCCGGAACCCGCGCCGCCGTTCGATACGCAACGTGCGGTGGAGAATCTCAAGGCCGGCGGATTCAGCGGCGCGCAGGCGGCGGCCCTGACGCGTACGCTCGTCGACGCGACGGCGAACCTCGTGACGAAGGCCGATCTGAAGGCGGGACTCGACGAGCTCAAGGGATTGATCAGGGGTCTTCAACAGGGACCGATCAGGGATCTTCAACGATCGGACAGCGAGATGAAGGAATCGATCCGCGAGATGAAGGAGTCGATCCGTGAGATGAAGGGGTCGATCCGCGAGATGAAGGGGTCGATCCGCGAGATGAAGGAGTCGATCAACGGCTTCGGCGAGGCGCTCGGCGGGATCAGGGTCGAGATCGCCCGGGCGCAGGCCGCCATGACACGGATGATGTTGTTCGTGGCGTTCGGCGTCATCGGCGCGGTCGTGACGATCCTGCGCTGGGTTCTGCCGCAGTAGCGTGCGCCGTACTCCGGCGCGCAACCCCGGTTGCAGGCAGCGGGTGGCGGAGGGCATGGTCGGCGAGCGCCGGGCGCTATACTCGGCGCACGTTTTCCGATGCCAGCCGTCTCCAAGTCCCCGCCGCCGACCGGTCCCCCGCCACCCCCGGAGCCTCCCGACGACACGTCGTCGGCGCGCATTATCGACCGCGCGCTCCGGGGCGACCAATCGGCGCGCGACGCGCTGTTCGCGCGGTATCTGCCCTGGCTGCGTGGCTGGGCGCGGGGACGCCTGCCGCGCTGGGCGCGCGGGGTCGTCGATACGAGCGACGTCGTCCAGGAAGCGCTGCAACGTACGTTCACCCGGCTCACCAGCTTCGAGCCCAAAGGGGAGGGCGCGCTCCGGGCGTATCTGCGCAGCGCCGTCGAGAACCGGATCCGGGACGAGATGCGCTCGGCCGCGCGGCGTCCGGTCATGGATGACCTGGACGAGCGGCCACTCGCCGGCGACGACCGGTCTCCGCTCGAAACGCTCATCCGCGACGAAACGTGGAATCGCTATCGGTCGGCGCTGAAGCACCTGCCGCGGCGTGACCAGCGGTTGATCGTCGGGCGGCTGGAGCTGGGCTATTCCTTCCGGCAGCTCGCCGCCATCGACGGCAGGGCCGGTCCCGACGCGGCGCGGATGGCGTTGAAGCGCGCGCTGGTGCGGCTTGCGGCCGAAATGGGGGATGATGCGCCGGGAGGGGACTGATGGCCGGAGAGAGTCTGCTGCTCGACGTGGCCGACGCCGTCGGTTCGAGCCAGCAGGTCGATTGGGAACGGGTGCGCAGCGCGGCGCGACCCGACCAGCGCCGGTCTCTCGACAGCCTGCACGCGCTGTGGAGGATGTTCGCGGCCGGCAGCCCCAGGGCACCGGGTCGACCCCACACTGCGGTCTCCGGTGACCCGACCGGTCCGGCGTTCGCGCGCTTCGCGCTCGGGGCGAGCGTCGCGCTGGTCGCGCTGCAGGTCGCGGCTGTGCTGGCCACGCCGTGGTGGTGGGACCGCTGGACGGAAGGACCGTTCGTTGTTCCGCACGTGCTGGCCCTCGCCTCCCTGTCGGCGTGCGCGCTGCTGCTGTTCGTCGGTGGTCGCCGCGACCATCGGGCGCGGCTGCTGGGCGCTGTCTTTCTGTTGGGTGCCTCCTCGTTCTTGCAGGCGCGCGCCGAGATCCTGTGGGTGCTTCCCGAAGTCTTCATGCCGGCGCTGATGTGGGCGTTCGCCCGGGAGTTTCCGCGCGTCCACAGGCGGAGCCGGGTCGATGATCTGGCGCGCCGCATGGTGCCTGTGAGCGCCTCGCTTGGCGGCGCACTCTGGATCGCCAATCTGTCCCCGATGCGGGTGTGGCTGCCGTTTCTGAGTCGCTCATCGGACGACTACTACTACTACTGGCTGCTATTGGCGATTCTCGTCCTGCCGGCGATTGCAGCCTTCGGGTGGCGTGCGCGCGGCGCTCTGGCAGAGGAATCGAGGGGGGTCCGGTTGCTGATCGGCGCGGTCGTGGTCGGGACGGCGCCGCTCTTCATCGACGGCACGATAGAAGCGCTGTGGCCCGCGGCGCGGCGCTTCGGCGACGAACACCGGAACGTGCTTGCCGCGGTGGTGTTCACGTGCCTTCTCTCGACGCCGTGGTCGATGACGTACGCCGTGCTCGCCGAACGTGCGCTGGACGTGCGCCTGGTCGTGCGGGCCTCCTACCGGCGCCTTCTCACGCGCCGCGTGCTTGCGGCGATGGTCGCCGCGCCGGTGGCGGCGTTGGTCTGGCTGCTCGCGAGTCAGCCGGACCGTTCCGTCGCCGACGTCACGGCCACCGCGTCCGGTCGGCTGCTCGTGGCGGCAATCGGCGCGGCCGCGTTGGCGGCGGGCTGTCGCAAGCGCCTGCTCGTGCGCCTGGACGCGTGGGTCTGGCCCGAGACCACGGATCACCGGCGGTTGCTCGTCGCCGTCGGATCGGAACTGGTGCAGGGGGCGTCCGCCTCGCAGGTGGCCGAGGTGGTGACCCGCTCGGTGGGGCGCGGCTGCGGCGCGCCTGCCACCCTGCTGGTCTCGGCCGGCGCCGAGGCGCCCGCGCGGCACTTCTCTGCCTCGACCGCTGCCGAGGTGGCGCCCCTGGCCGGCGCGTCGGCGATTCCACACGCGCTGGCGTCGAGCGGCGAACCGATCCGCGTCGACCCGGACGACCGGACGTCGGTCTTCGCGTTGCTGCCGGGCCGCGATGCGGAATGGGTGGTTGCGGCGTCGGCGACGGCGATTGTGCCGGTCTTCGGCCCGGGGTCGGAAGTGCTCGGCCTCGTGGTGGTCGGCCGGCGGTTCGACGATCGGCGATTGAGTCCTGTCGATGTGGAGTTCGTGCAGGCGCTGGCGGCGACGACGGGACTCGCGCTTGCGCGCATGCGCCCGGCGGATGATCGTCGGGACGCGCCGCCGGCGTGCGAGTGCCCGACGTGCGGCGTCGTGTCGCCGGCGGGTTCGGAGAGACCGTGCGGGTGCGGCGTGGACCCTGTCGCGGCGCCGGTTCCGGAGATGCTGGCGGGGAAGTTCCACCTGGAGCGGCGACTCGGGCGCGGCGGGATGGGGGCCGTCTACCTGGCGCGCGACATCGGCCTGCAGCGCCGCGTTGCGGTCAAGACGCTGCCGTCGGCGATGGTCCGGGGGCTGGCGCAGTTGACGGAGGAAGCGCGCGCGATGGCGGCGGTGGCGCACCCGGCGATTGCGCAGATTCACGGTCTCGAGACGTGGCGCGGCCGCCCGCTGCTGGTCGTCGAGTTTCTTCCCGGCGGCACGCTCGATGCACGCCTGGCTCGGGGTCCGTTGTCGCCTGCGGAGGCGGTCCGCGTGACCGTGGCCTTGTCCGAGGCGCTCACGGCGCTGCACGACGCCGGGTATGTGCACGGCGACGTCAAGCCGAGCAACATCGGGTTCGCGTCCGACGGGTCTCCGAAGCTGCTCGATTTCGGTCTGGCCCGCCTGACGGACGATCACGATCAGCCGTCCGGCGGCACCTTGCCGTACCTGTCGCCCGAGGTGTTGCGCGGCGGGCGGGCCGGTGGGGCGGACGACGTCTGGTCGCTGTGCGTGGTGCTGTACGAGATGGTCGCCGGGAGGCGCCCGTTCGTCGGTGACGGCGCAGACGAGATTGCCGACTGCATCCGGCGTCAACGGCTCCGGGCGGAAGAGAAGGAAGGACTGACCGAACGGACGGGTGTTCCGGGTTCTGCGAAGTTGATCGCATTCGCCGGTTCCGTCCTGACGGCTGAACAGCCGGCGCGACCGGCGACGGCGCGTGCGTTCGCCGATGCGCTGCGGGGTTTCTGAAACTCGGAAATGGGCGATGACGACGCGCGGAGCGGGTGAGTGATGGCCGCCGGCGGTCTCCTGCTCGACGTGGCCGATGCCGTCGGTTCGAGCCAGCAGGTCGATTGGGATCGGGCGCACCGCACGGCCCGGCCTGAGCAGCGCCGATCGCTCGACTGCCTGCGCGCCTTGTCGGAGATGTTCGCGGCCGGTGGAGCGCAGGGCGCAGGCCAGGACGCAGGCGTCGTCCCCGCACACCATGCCGGTGACCCGCCGGGGACCGTATTCGCCCGCGTCGCGCTCGGGGCGTTCGTCGCGCTGGCCGCACTGTACGCCGCGGCTTCGCTGGTGAGACTCTCCTGGATGTGGGGCCGCGCCATGGAGCTGCCGCTCGCTGTGCCGCGCATGCTGGCGTTCGCTTCGTTGTCGGCGTGCGCATTGCTGTTGCTCGCCGGCGGCCGCCGCGACCATCGGGCGCAACTGTTGGGCGCCGCCTTCCTGTCGGGCGCCTCGTTGTTCTCGTATCGTCTTCCTCGTGTCTTCTCTCCCGATGTCTTTCTGCCGGCGCTGATGTGGGCGTTCGCCCGGGAGTTTCCGCGGGTCCACAGGCGAAGCCGGCTCGATGGCCTCGTGCGCTGGATGGTGCCGATCTGTGCCCTGTTCGGTGCGGTCCTCTGGATCGGGAATCTCCCGGAAGTCGTCGCATGGTGGCCGTTTCTGCAATGGCGTGCGGACAACGGCCTGGCCCAGGGGCCGTTCTCGATTCTCGTCCTGTCGGCGATCGTGGCCATCGCGTGGCGGGCGGGCGACGCAAGGGCCGAGGAATCGAAGCGTGTCAGGTGGCTGATCGGCGGTATCGTGATCGGGGCGACGCCGATGTTGCTCGACACCGTGATCGAGTCGTTGTGGCCCCTGGCGCGCCGCTTCGGCGATGACCACCGGGACGTGTTTGCCGCGGTGGTGTTCACGTTCCTCCTCTCGACCCCGTGCTCGATGACCTACGCGGTACTTGCGCAACGCACGTTGGACATCCGCTCGGTCGTGCGGGCTTCCTATCGGCGCCTGCTCACGCGTCGCCTGCTCGCGGCGGCGATCGGTGCGCCGGTCGCGTGTCTGGTCTGGCTGCTCGCGAGTCAGCCGGACCGTACCGTCGCCGCCATCCTGGCAACCTCGTCCGGCCAACTGGTCGTCGCGGCAATCGGCGCGGCCGCGTTGGCGGCAGGCTGTCGCAAGCGCCTGCTCGTGCGCCTGGACGCCTGGGTGTACCCCGAGACCACGGATCACCGGCGGTTGCTGGTTGCCGCCGGATCGGAATTGGTGCAGGGGGTGTCCGGCCCGCAGGTGGCCCAGGTCGTGACGCATTCGGTGCGGCAGGGTTGCGGCGCGCGTGCAGTCCTGCTGATCTCGACGGCCGGCAAGATGTCAGCGCATCGCTTCGAGGTCCCGACTGCCGACTCGCCGCCCCTGGTCGGCACGTCGGCGATTGCCCATGTAGTGGCATCGACGCGTGAACCGATCCAGGTCGATCCGGACGACAGAGGGTCGACCTTCGGCTTGCTGCCGGTCCGGGATGCGGACTGGGTCGTCGCGGCGGCGGCGACGGCGGTTCTGCCGGTCTTCGGTCCGGGGTTGGAAGTCCTCGGCCTCGTGGTGGTTGGCCGGCGGTTCGATGATCGGCGGTTGAGTTCCGCGGATTTGGACTTCCTGCAAGCTCTGGCGGCGACGACAGGACTCGCTCTCTCGCGCGTGCGGCCTGCGGAGGGGCGGCAGGACGCGCCGCCTGCCCGCGAGTGCCCGGCGTGCGGGGTCGTGGCGTCGGCGGGCGGGAGACCTTGTGGATGCAGCGTGGACTACGTCGCGGCCTCGGCGCCGACGGTGCTGGCGGACAAGTTCCGCTTGGAGCGGCGTCTCGGGAGCGGCGGGATGGGCGCCGTCTACCTGGCGCGCGACATCGGCCTCCAACGCCGCGTTGCCGTCAAGGCACTGCCGTCGGCCATGGTCCGGGGACTGGCGCAGTTGACGGAGGAAGCGCGCGCCATGGCGGCGGTGGCGCACCCGGCGATCGCGCAGATTCACGGTCTCGAGACGTGGCGCGGCCGCCCGCTGCTGGTCGTCGAGTTTCTTCCCGGCGGCACGCTCGCTGCACGCCTGGCACGGGGTCCGCTGTCTTCTGCGGAGGCGGTCCGCGTGACCGTGGCCTTGTCCGAGGCGCTCACCGCGCTGCACGACGCCGGGTACGTGCACGGCGACGTCAAGCCGAGCAACATCGGGTTCGCGTCCGACGGGTCTCCGAAGCTGCTCGATTTCGGTCTGGCCCGCCTGACGGACGATCATGATCAGCCGTCCGGCGGCACCTTGCCGTACCTGTCGCCCGAGGTGTTGCGCGGCGGGCGGGCCGGCGAGGCGGACGACGTCTGGTCGCTGTGCGTGGTACTGTACGAAATGGTCGCGGGGCGGCGTCCGTTCCTCGGTGACGGTGCCGACGGGATTGCCGACCGCATCCGGCGTCAACGGATCCGGGCTGAAGACGAGGAGGGACTGACCGCACAGGCCGCACGGACGGGTGTTCCGGGTTCTGCGGAGCTGATCGTGTTTGCCCGTTCCGTCCTGACGGCTGAACGGTCGGCGCGACCGGCGACGGCGCGCGCCCTGGCCGACGCGGTCCAGAGATTCTGATCTCGGTGTTCGGTTTGCTCTTTGCGGACGTCTTTACGAACAGAGGGGAGACCGCTTCCCTTCGGGGATTCGGTTCGAGCCGAAGGACGTCGGGGCTTGTCAGGCATGTCAGGCATCGTGTCTGCGAGAAGGAGGAATACGAATGGCGGAAGAGGCGAGTGACAGCAAACTGCAGGCACTCATCAAATTGGCGCTCGATCAATGTCTCGAGAATTTCGAACGGGGCCTGAATTCTCACGGTTCTCCGACTTTCAATGCTGCCGATGCTGTCGGGGCATATAAGGAGAAGTTCGAGACGGCCTTTAAAAATGCTCTGAGAGCGAAACCAGACAGGTGGCATGGTTCAGAAGGTGAAAGCGGACGGATTACTCGCATGGCGTTCTATCTGGGCGCGATCACGGCGTTCCATGCTCACGCCGCAGGTAAGACCACGATAGATGCGAAGAAACACTTCCTTCCCGCGTTGGAATACGTCCAGGGGCGCTGCAATGTTGGTGAGGATGGTGAGGTGGGTGAGAGGCCGCTCATCTATTGCGCCTGGGATACGAATGTCGAGTCGTAGCAGGCGAAGCACGGCGCGCCCAGGCGCGCCGGAGGAGCTGGAGGAGGAACCAGCAATGACCGATGTAGTCGACGGCGCGCTGAACGAATGTGCTGACGCATGGAAGAAAGGCGTGCATTCTTTTGTTCTGCCTGATAATCCACAACGATGACGCTCTGCAGATTGGACCGAACGTCATAGACGACCTGAAGTCCTTCCTGAGACCTGCTTTCGAAACGCGTCTCGTGGACGAAGGACGCGTATGGGATGCGGACAAGGGGATTGTTCTCCGGACTGCATTCTATGGAGGGGCACTTGCCGCGTGCTATGCGTACGGCGACAGAGACCGGGCTGAAGTACCGACAACGGTGAAGCTGGACGAACACGCCGGTCCTGCGCTTCATCACGTTTCCCGGCGCTGCAAGGGTTCCAATTCGGACGGGATTCGACCGGTATGGATCTATTGCCCTGACTGGGGCAAGATAGCTTCTGGGGCAGTTTACAGTGCGGAGTAAGTTGAGGTCGTTCCCGTTGTCTCCGTCTTTGTGCTCGATGTGCTCGATGAGGGGGAGTGGGCTTGTGGGAACTTGGGCCGCGCGATTCCACATGCCCGCGCCCCTATCGAGTTCCGGCGCGAGCCGGTGAGTGCCTGCGCAGAGACTGCGCCGTACACCTCCGTACACTACTGTCCCACAGAGTTCCTAATCAAAGCGGCTTGGAATCTCTCTGTCTGATAGAATGAGTTGTCCACAAATCGTTCAAAAGACAGGAGATCCAAGCCGTGGCCCATCATAGCACAGTCTTCAGCCAGCTTCTCGATTTGCTTCCCCGACATGAATTCGACGCCGAGGCCCGGCAGCACCAGAAGGGCCAACGACTCCGCGTCATGAGCCGCTGGGCGCAGTTCGTCGCCCTCGGTCTCGGCCAACTCGCCGGCCTGCACAGCCTGCGCGACATCGTCGGCAGCTTGGGCGCCCAATCCCACAAGCTCTATCACCTCGGCATACAGGTCCTCGTCAGCCGCTCGTCGCTGGCGCGGGTCAACGCCGAGCAGCCGTACACGCTCTATGAAGCGCTCTTCCAACGCCTCCTGGCTCGTTGTCAGCAGCGGGCGCCGCGGCACGGCTTCCGGTTCAAGAGCAAGTTGTATGCGGTCGATGCGTCGACCATCGACCTGTGCCTGGCGGCCTTTCCGTGGGCGTCGTTCCGGCGTACGAAGGGCGCCATCAAGCTGCATGTCGGCCTGGACCAGGCGGGGCATCTGCCGAGCTTCCTCAGCGTGACCGACGGCAAGGCGGGCGATGTGACGGTGGCCCGCACGTGGACGTTCCCGGCCGGCAGCGTGGTGGTGGCCGACCGCGCGTATCTGGATTTCCAGTGGCTCCGACGGTTGCAGGAACAGGGCGTGACCTTCGTGACCCGGCTGAAGCGGGGCGTGAAATACCGGGTGTTGCACGACCACGACGTCAACATCGGGACCGGCGTGATGAGCGACCAGACGATCGAGTTGACCAGTGCGCGTGGCCGCAAGGCGTATCCGGACACGCTGCGGCGGGTCGGCTACTGGGACGAGGAAACGAAGCGGCGCTACGTGTTTGTGACGAACAACACGACGTGGGTGGGCAAGACGATTGCCGACCTGTACAAGTCGCGCTGGCAGATCGAGCTGTTTTTCAAGTGGATCAAGCAGAATTTGAAGGTGAAGCGCTTCGTGGGCCGCTCGAGGAACGCGGTTCTGTCGCAACTGTGGGTGGCCACGTGCATGTACCTGCTGTTGGCGTACCTGAAGTTCGTCTTGCGGTTGAGCTGGACCCTGCACCTGATGCTACAGGTTCTGCAGCTCAACTTGTTCGACCGCCGTCCACTGGTGGAGTTGTTCACGCCGCCCGCACCACCCGGTTCCCGAACCCCTCCAAGTCCTCAGATGCTGCTCTGGGGCTGAAAATGTGGGACAGTAGTGACCTCCGTACACCTCCGCCAGAGTCCGATATTCCCGCCCGTGGTGCGAGCGTTCGTGATCGTAGAACAGAAACAGCGCATTCCACCCGCCGGACGCGGCCATAGCGCCCGTCTGCGCGTCCTCTACCGCGCGGCCGCGCTGCGTGGATTGCCTTGATCGTGGGGCGAGTAATCGTTTGACGTGTCGGCTGACCCCGTGGCCGTCTGAAGATCCGCTCGGTCCCCGTAGTCGCACTCTCTCGGCCGACAACGCAGCGGAAGCGGCCGGCGCGCCACAGAGAGTGGATCGATCGGCGGTTCGGATTCCTCGGATTCCACGTTCCCAGAGAGTGACGCCCTTGTCATCCATCAAGCGGGTCGTGTGACGACAACGGGACGGTGGTGCGTGTCTGGCGAGCGGTTGCAAGTACGGCCTGTGCGGCCAGTGCGCCAGTTGGGCTGACGCGGAGCGCGGGCGCACATGGGACGGGGGATTCCGATGCGAGCAGTCAGGCGAGGGGCGGTGTGTATCTCGGGCTCTTCGGTCTGTTGGCGGCATGGCGGCGCCGGCTGCGGCGGCGCAGGGCGATGGAGCGGGCGACCGCATCGAGACGGTGGACTTCGACTGGAACGGCGATGCAGACCCGATCGGGCCGGGGGAGCGGATTACTGCGACTCTGATGTTCAGCGATCTCGTCACGGTGTCCGGCTCGCCGCAACTGGCTCTGGAGTTCGGGGGTGTGACGCTGCGGTTCGCACGTCCGTTTGGCGCAACGGGCGGGTGAACCGGCAGCGGGTGCGGCGCCGACGGTACGGGTCGGCTTGCGTCGTCGGCGCCTGAAGA
This sequence comes from Vicinamibacterales bacterium, assembly GCA_965204175.1. Classification (GTDB taxonomy): domain Bacteria; phylum Acidobacteriota; class Vicinamibacteria; order Vicinamibacterales; family UBA8438; genus WTFV01. Next base: position 4,106,772 of record OZ241978.1, on the reverse strand, counting down.
TCCGCCCGGTTCGCGTAATCGCTCTTCTTTTCGGGCCGACAACGCAGCGGAGAGCCGGCCCGCGCGTTGCGGAAAGTCGGCCGGCCGGCGTTCGGATCTCGCGGGTTCCTCGTTTCCTGACAGTAGCACCCTTGTCTTCCACCGAGCGTGTCGTCCGACGACGACGCGACGGTGTCTCCGTTGCGCTGACCGCAACGGTGCGAGCGTGCGTACGCGGAGGATGGAGGATTCCGATGCGAGCATCCGATCGTGCAGTTGGTGTGTTCCTCGGACTGTTCGGCCTGTTGGCATGCGTGGCGGCGCCGCGCACGGTCGCGGCGCAGGGCGACGGGTCGGCCGTCCGCATCGAGAGTGTGCGCTTCCTCCGGAACGGTGAGGCAGATCCCATCGGACAGGGGGAACGGGTCACCGTGACACTCCTGTTCAGCGATCTCGTCACGGTGTCCGGCCGGCCGCGGCTGGCTCTGAAGTTCGGCGGCGTGACGCGGCTGGCGTTGTACAACGGCGCGGTTACCCGATTGACGGTGGCGGAGACCGGAGCTGTCAGGTCGCAGATCTGGTTCCAGTACGACGTCCAGCCTTCCGACGTGGCGGCGGACGGAGTCGCTCTCGCATTCGACGCGCTCCGCCTGCACGGTGGCAGCATCCGCGATCCGGAGGGACGGGACGTGAATACGGATCTCGGCCCTGCCGCGAGCACGAGATCCGGGTTCGGGGTGGACGGCGGGGTCGACAACCCGCCCGCCGTGGACCAGATCTCCGTAATCCGGCCGGGCGGGTTCGCCTCTCGCGATATCTACGAGCTGGGCGAACCGATACGCGTAACCGTGTACTTCACCGAGTTCGTTGCGGTGGCCGGCAACCCGAGCCTCGAGCTGACCATCGGAACGCAGGTGCGGCAGGCGGGCTACCACTCCGGCTTTGCCTTGAGGGACGGCCGTTCGCGCCTTTACTTCGTCCACCACGTTGAAGCCTCCGACCTCGTTAGCGCTCCCGGCCTGGCGCTCACCATCGGCGACCGGATGCGCCCAATGACCTGCGACGGCATCTACCCCAACGGCGTGTCGCTGCGTTTCCGTTACACGGTGCAGGCATCGGATCGGGACGATGACGGTATCGAGATCGGGCCGAACGCGCTGACGCTGAACGGGGGCGCCATCCGCGACCTGCAGGGCCGCGACGCCAACCTGTCGCTGGCCGATACATGGCACCCCGCGTGGGTGCACCGCAAGGTGAAGTGAGCCCGTGGACACCGCCTGGCTCGTCGAACGCATGTTCGAGGATCGACCGTGGCACGCGGTCGGCGGGCTGCTCGGCCTTGACCTGCCGGCGATGCACCACCCCACCTGATCCATAGCCGCTGGTCGTTGGCCGCGGCCGACAACGTCCCGGAAGCCGGCCGGCGCGCTGGAGAAATCTGCGGGCGGGCCGTTCGGTTCCTGCGAAATCCACGTTTCCTTTAACTGAGAGCCGCGGACCTGCACGGCCGGCGTGCGGGCGGTCGTCGAAGGCTCGCCCCGGGGAGGGCGTTCGGTTTTCCGCGGGCGCGACGTTCATCCGGAGCATGGCACCGCGGCAGGGAGGCAGGCAATGGACGTGAGGGTGATTGGATGACGGGGCGTTGCGACACACGGCGCGGCGGCGGAAGCGGGCGGGACCACCGCAGGGCGTGTCGGCGGATCGCGGCGGCGGCAATGCTCGTGGCGGCGCTCGGGGCGTGCCGGTCGGCCCAGCAGATCCGGCCGGATCAGCCGCCGTCGTCGGTCGCGGTGGCGGCGCCCGCCGAGCAGTCGTTCGCGGTCAGTCTGGTGCCCGCGGTCCCGGTGCCGATCCGTATCGGTGCGCTGCTCGGTTTCAACGTGTCGTCGGACACGGCCGGCTACTACAGCCTCTACCTGATCGATCCGGTCGACGAGGTCTCGGTGTTGGCCGAGAACCTGCCGCTGCCCGCGGGCAGCCTGGAGTACCCGTCGCCGCCGGCGCAGGACTACCGCCTGCGGGCTGCCGAGCCGCTCGGCTTCAACCGCGTGATTCTGCTGGTGACGCGGGATCCGTTCGTTGGCTTCTCCGGCGACACGACGTTGTCCACGGCCCGGAGTCTGGCGATTCGCGGCCCCGCGTTCGTGTCGCGGCTGAACGGCGCCACCGATGCGCTGGCGCCGTCGAGCTGGGCGGTTGACGAGATCTCGGTCCGCATCGTCGGGTGACGGCGGAAGAGCCGGCGTGTCGGCGCCCTGGTTGCCGGGGCGGGGCGCCACGTCGACAACGGGGAGGCCGGAATGAACGAGGGCGTCGTGTCACGGCGGCGGGCGTGTGGTTCGGTAGCCACCGCCATTGCCGCAATTCTGCTGGCGGGGCCGGGCCCGTACCACACGGCTGAAGCAGGGGCGCCGGCGACGTCGGCGCGGCAGCACTCCGATCTGGTCCGCAACCGCGCGGCGCCGTTCTCGATCAGCCTCGTGCCGGCCGTCCCCATCCCGATCCGCATCGGGACACGGCTCGGTTTCAACGTGTCGTCGGACACGGCGGGCTACTACAGCCTGTATCTGATCGATCCGCTCGAAGAGGTCTGGGTGCTCGCCGAGAATCTGCCCCTGCCCGCGGGCAGTGTGGAGTACCCGTCGCCGCCGGCGCAGGACTACCGCCTGCGGGCCGCCGAGCCGCTCGGCTTCAACCGCGTGATCCTGCTGGCGACGCGGACTCCGTTCGGCGGCTTCGCCGGCAACGCCACGCTGACCACCGCCAGGAGCCTGGCGGTTCGCGGCGGCGCCTTCGTGGCGCGGTTGAACGCCGCGACCGCGGCCCTGCCGGCGAGGGATTGGCAGGTGGAGGAGATCGCGGTTCGGATCGTCGGGTGACGGCGGCAAGGAGGAGACGGAACCATGCGAGGTGGGCGCACCGCGTCGAGCGCGGGCGGTTGGACCCGTGACGGCGGCAAGGAGGGAGACGGAACCATGCAGGAAAGTCATGTCGGGATGGTGATGGTGATGGCCGTGGCGTGCTGCACTGCGCTGCCGGCGCCGGTCGAAGGGCAGGCGGTCTCGCGGACGCTGGCGGTCGAGCGCCTGTCGGTCGAGCAGGAGATCGTCAAGGACGTGAACGTCGCGCCGGCGCCGGGCGGGCTCGAGGTGGTGGCGTGGGTCGACCGGCCCGACTACACCTACGCCCGCGGCGAGGAGGTGACCGTCTTCGTCGAAACCAGCAAGGACGCCTACGTCACCGTCCTCAACGTCGACCCCGCCGGCGGCACCACCGTCCTGTTTCCCAACCGGTATCAGCCCGACAACCTGGTCCGGGCCGGCCGCGCGGTCCGGGTGCCCGACCCGCGCTCGGGGGCGCGGATCACCGTGACCGGGACGGTCGGGGCCGAACTGCTGAAGGTGATCGCGTCGACGCAGCGTGTCGATCCGTTTGAGGCCGGCAGCCTGAGCGAGGCGGGTCCGTACCGGGTGGTGAACGCGCAGGCCGAAGGCGTCGCGGCCCGGCTGACGCGCAGCCTGAGGGTCGAGCGGCTCTCGCCGGCTTCCGCCGCGGGCGGTGCGCCGGCCGGTGCATCGGCCGCCGCGCCGTCGCTGCAGGCGGCGAGCGCCCGTCCGGCCGGCCGGAACGAATGGGCGGTGTGTCACCAGACCATCGCGACCATCGATTCCCCGTCGGCGGCGGCGCAACGCACCCGCAGCCTGCTGGTGGTGCGCAACGACACGCGGCCCGCGGGAGCGACGTGCGACGAGCGGGGCCGGTGACGCTGACACGGCTGCGCTGGAGCGCCCGGGCTTCGAGGTGACGCGGGCGAGCGACGTGGGCCGCGCGGGTCTCGTGACGGCGCTGCGTGGCGTACGCGACGGCGGCCGGTGCGGTGGCCGATGAAGGCGACACGCGCAAAGCCTGTGACCACGGTGCACCGTATGTGGCCTTCGACGTGTCGGACGACCTGACGGTGTGGGGGGCGACGGGCTACGGGGCGGGGAGAGTGCGTGAAGCCCAGGGGAGTCGAACCCCTCGGTTCCCCATGGTCGCATTTCTCCCCGCCGGCAACGTATCCGGGAGCCGGCCGGCGCGCCCTCGAAAAAAAGACGCCGGCGGGCCGTTCGGATCCCCCGGATTCCACGTTTCCCTAACTGAGAGTGACGGGCCTGCACGGCCGGCGTGCAGGCGGTTGTCGAAGGCTCGATCCGGGGAGCGGTTTTCCGCGAACGCGGCGTTCCCTCTGGAGCATGGCAACGCGGCAGGGAGGCAGGCAATGGATGGGAGGGTGACCGGATGACGGGGCGCTGCGACACACGGCGCGGCGGCGGAAGCGGGCGGGAGCACCGCGGGGCGTGGCGGCGGATTGCGGCGGCGGCAATGCTCTTGGCGGCGCTCGGGGCGTGCCGGTCGGCCCAGCAGATCCGGCCGGATCAGCCGTCGTCGTCGGTCGCGGTGGCGGCGCCTGCGGAGCAGCCGTTCTCGGTCAGTCTGGTGCCCGCGGTCCCGGTGCCGATCCGCATCGGTGCGCTGCTCGGTTTCAACGTGTCGTCGGACACGGCCGGCTACTACAGCCTCTACCTGATCGATCCGGTCGACGAGGTCTCGGTGTTGGCCGAGAACCTGCCGCTGGCCGCGGGCAGCCTGGAGTATCCGTCGCCGCCGGCGCAGGACTACCGCCTGCGGGCTGCCGAGCCACTCGGCTTCAACCGCGTGATTCTGCTGGTGACGCGGGAGCCGTTCGTCGGCTTCTCCGGCGACACGACGCTGTCCACGGCCCGGAGTCTGGCGATTCGCGGCCCCGCATTCGTGTCGCGGCTGAACGGCGCCACCGATGCGCTGGCGCCGTCGAGCTGGGCGGTTGACGAGATCTCCGTCCGCATCGTCGGGTGACGGCGGCAAGGAGGGAGCGGAACCATGCAAGAGGCCCGCGGGGGCGACGTGCGACGAGAGGGGCCGATGACGCTGCGGATCGTCCCGGCCGCTGTCGTGCTGGCCGTCATGAGCGTCGTTGCGGATGGGCCGGGCGACAGCGCGTTCGCCCAGACGCGGGTGCGCCGATCCATCGAGGGTCCGGTGACGCGCGCGGCGATCGTGCGCTCGCTCAGCGTCGTGCCGGCCGAGGCCGACCCGGACGGGCGGACGGAGGTCGGCGTCCTGTTGCGGATCGGCTTCGATTTCGATTCCGCGGCGCTGACCCCCGATGCCATGCGCGACCTCGACCGCGTGGCCGCGGCGCTTGAGGACGCCCGGTTGGCCGGCGTGCCGGTGACGCTCGAGGGCCACACCGACGGCGCCGGAGACGCCGACTACAACCGGCGGCTGTCCCGGCGGCGCGCCGAGGCGGTCGCAGCCTATCTCGTCCGTCGGGGGATAGCGGGCGACCGCCTGCGGGCGGTCGGCCACGGCGCGGACCGTCCTCTGCCGGAGCATCCGCGGATGGACCGCCGGCAGCGCCGCGTGGAGATCGTGCGCGCGTTCTGAGCGCCGTGGTGAGCAACAGGACGGAGACGTGAGGGGAAGGAAGGCAGAAGTCGATGAAGTCGATGTTTCGTTCTGTGGCGGGGCGGCCCTTCGCACGGTTCCATCGTGTCGCGGTCGTGGGCTTCTTGGTCATCGTCGTGGGAGGGGGCGCGCCGGGTTGCAACGACACGCCGACTGGGCCAAGCGACGTTCCGCTGGACAGTCAACCTGGAGTTCCAGGAGTCAAACGTGAGGATGTAGCCAGTTTGCCAACCTTGATCACGGAGGGTGTGAAGGTCACGGGAACGCTCGTGGAGGCGGGTACCGGTAAGCCCGTCCAGGACAGAAGGGTCTCTGTGCATCGCACTGACGACCACCTGACGATTGGGTGCGAAGGCGAGGAACTCGCCAACGCAAAGACGAACGACAAAGGTTCCTTCGAGCTGATGCTTCCTGACCGGCACGGCGAACCGTTCGACCCACGGGAGGTATATGGTGATTGGCCTTCCCTGAACATCGCCGCGGATACGGAGGACTACACCTCGAACGGGCAGTGCGTGTCGTTGGACAAGTATGGTTTCTGGGCGAATATCCCGCAGGAAGGCGGCGACATTCAGAGGGATGTGCTGCCGATAAATCTCGGAAAGATCGAACTGCAGAAGTTCGTTTTCGACTATGTGTTCAAGGGGACCATCAAGACCACCGGACCCTCCGGCTCCCTGGACGGCGTGCCCGCGGGCATGAACGTCACGGTCCGGATCGTCCCGGGCCCCGACCGCTCCATGGACCCGCGTCTGAGCGAATACGCCAAAGAGGAGTATTCCACGGACGCGAACGGAAACTGGCGGATCGAACTGAAGAACATGGGCCACGAGCCGTTCGACATCTACTTCGAGGCCAGGGATGACAGGAACCGGTACTTCGCGTCGAGCCACTACGCGGCGCCGGGAGCCCAGGATCGGCATCCTCAACAACCCAACCCCGTCTTCACCAGGCGGTACTCCCCCGTGCAATCCCGCGGGGGAGGGCGGATTGCGGGATTCTCGGCGGGAGGAACCGGATCCGGGGTTTCCAACATCGAGGAGAAGATCAGGACGCCGGACATCCAGGTGCCTCCGCTCATCCTCGTCTACAACTTCCCGGTCGCCAACTCGCAGGACAGGATAGAGCGGATCGTCGGCAGTTGCAGCGATATCAAACCAGACACGCCAGGGAGTTTTGAGGAGCCTATCCGGGGATACTTCGTCGATGAAATGTGGGATCAAGTACGTTATGTCGTCACCGTTCCCGACGGCAGCAACGAACAGACCTCCGCTGACAATGCTGATGTTCTTCGTCTCGCGGTTGGTGCGCCCGGCGGCGAGACGGCGCAGGTATCTGCCGTAGATCCGCTTTCCGGGGAGCAGGCCCCGCCCATTTCAATCGTGTGCAACTGCAATTGAGGGAGAGGCCGAACAGGAGGACGATACCGCTCCGATGGCGCTTGCCGGCCTGCATTTGCGTGGCGACCAGGACCCGGAACGGAAGGAAGATCCCATGTGTGAGCATTTGACGCCGCGGGCGCGGCGCGGCGCGGCATTCGCGGTCGGACTCCTGCTGGCGCTGGCCCTGGCCGTCCCGGCGGTCGCCGCCGAGAAGGTCGCGCTGGTCATCGGCAACAGTCAGTACGCCCATGCGGTTCCGCTGCCGAATCCGGCCAACGATGCGACGGACGTGGGCGCCGCGCTCGGGCGGCTCGGGTTCGAGGTCACCACGGTTCGCGACGCCGGGCGGGCCGCGCTCGGGGCGGCGCTGGCGGACTTCACGGACCGCAGCGCGGGCGCGGAGGTGGCGCTGGTGTTCTACGCCGGCCACGGCATGGAGATGGACGGGGTGAACTACCTGCTGCCCGTCGACGCGCGCATCGAGCGGGACACCCACGTGCGATTCGAGACGGTCACGCTCGACGACGTGCTGGCCGCCACCACCGGAGCGGACCTGCGGCTGGTGATCCTCGACGCCTGCCGGAACAACCCGCTGGCGCGTTCCATGCAGAGGACGGTCCGCATGCGCAGCGCCAGCGGCGGCAGCCTCGGCGCGCTGGACGAGGCGCTGCTCGGTGACGAGACGCTGGTGGCCTACTCGGCGGCGGCCGGCACGACGGCAGCCGACGGCGAGGGCCGCAACAGTCCGTACGCGGCGGCGCTCCTCGAGCACCTGGAGCAGCCGCTGGAGATCCTGACGTTGTTCCGCCGCATCCGCGGGCGCGTGCTCCGGGCTACCGATGGGCGTCAGCGCCCCCACGAGTATCAGTCGCTGCTGCGGGAACACTACCTGAGCGCAGGGGCGGCCGGGCCGGCGGTTCTGCCGGCCGGCGGGGGTGCTGCCGGCGACCCGCCCCCGGCGGTCGGCGCGGCGGCGGAAGCGGCGCGGCGCGAGACGGTCTTCTGGGACTCCATCCGGGAGAGCACCAATCCCGCGGACTTCATCGAGTACCGGCGGCGGTTTCCCGGAGGGGTGTTCGAAGGACTGGCGGAGAATCGACTGGCGGCGCTGCGCGCGGCGGCGCCCGAGCGGCCGGCGCCCCGACCCGCCCCGTACGAAGCGCGGCCCGCTCTGGCGGCCGACCCGCCGAGCGGTCGCCCGGAGGTGAATCCCGCCGCGGTCGCGACGCTGGCGGAGATGCTGGGGCGCGAAGTGTCGACCGCGGCGCGGGACGAGAACGGCTGGACCGACCTGCACTACGCCGCGTTGTTCGATCTGCCGGACGTGGTGGCCGTCCTCGTCGACCGCGGAGCCGACGTCGACGTCCGCCTGCAGCGCGACGACGCGCGCATCAGTGACCGCTTGCGGCGGACGCTGGCCGCCCGCGGCTACGACTTCGACGAATGGAGCCGCAACGGCGAGACGCCGTTGCACGTCGCCGCCTGGGTCGATGCCGGGCGGGCGGTCGAGCGGTTGCTGGCGTGGGGAGCGAACCCGAACGCCCGCACGCCGTACGGTTGGACGCCCCTGCACTACGCGGCGTCCGCAAATGCGCGCAGGGCGTTCGAGGCGCTGTTGGCCGGCGGGGCGGATGCGGGGGCGCGCGACGTGAACGGAGATACGCCGGCGGACGTGCAGCGCCGGCGCTGACGCAGGACCAGGGAACAGGGAGAACCGACTGATGCGAATCATCGTTACCGTCGTGGTCGTCGTCGCACTCGCCATCTCGTTGCCTTCGACAGCCCAGGCAGGACCCATTCTGGAGTCGGCCGTGGCCAGAGCCGCCCGGGCCGCCATGACGATGCAGCCGATGGGCAGGGCGTCGTTGGGCCGGAACCGGATGAAGGTGGCGGTGGGCCTCGCCGTGCTGGCGGCCGGCGCCACCTTGGCGCTCACGACAACGTCGGAGTGTGACCATCCCCTGGACGTCGCCGGCGGATGCTACCAGTACAAGGTCAGGGACTTCATTGACGGCGGTCTGATTCATACCTATGAGAGCGGGGAGAGCAGAGGGCAACTCTATGTCCCCAATCCGGGGAACGGAGAGCCCTTCTGGCTGAAGGACCGTTACCGGGAGGAACTCTTCAAGGAGGGTCCGAGGTCGAGATCCTGGCTCCAGATGGGCACGGGCCTGGCCGTGGCCGCGGCGGGCGCATACCTGATCGGCTGGTGGGCGCAGCCGGAGGAACGCCTGCTGTCCCTGTCCGTCGGTCCGGGCGGGGTGGGCGTTCAGAGGCGCATCGGCTTCTGAGCGGCACGAGAGGAGACCATCATGAACCGCGTCCTCTTGACCCTGCTCGTCGCCGCCCTTGCAGCCGCGTGCGGAGACGACCCGCCCGCGAGTCCGACCCCGGTCACGCCGGCCGCGCCGGTCACGCCGGCCGCGCCGGTCACGCCGGCCGCGCCGGCGAACCGCGCGCCGCAAGCGGTCGGCACGCTCGCGGCCATCACCCTGACCGTCGGCGCCGACCCGGCCGCGGTCGACGTGTTCGGTGCGTTCAGCGACCCGGACGGCGACGTTCTGACCTTCACGGCGGCATCGTCCGCGGAGACGGTGGCGACCGCCACCGTGTCCGGCGCCACGGTCACGATCGCGCCCGTCGCCATGGGAACCGCAACCGTGACCGTTACGGCTCGGGACACCGGCGGCGCGACCGCCACGCAGACCATCGCGGTCACCGTCAACGAACCGGCCGCGACGAACAGCCCGCCCGTGGCGGTGGGTACGCTCGCACCGGTCACCCTGATCGAAGGCGGGGACCCGGCCATGATCGACGTGTTCAGCGCGTTCCGGGATCCCGACGACGACGCCCTGACGTTCTCCGCGGAGTCGGCGAATACCGGCATCGCGACCGCGTCGATCTCCGGCGCCACGGTCACGATCCGGCCGCAGTCGGACGGCTCGACGAGCGTGACGGTCACGGCCAGAGACCCGGACGGCGCGACGGCCACGCAGGAAATCGACGTCACGGTCAACGAGCCCGCGAACCGCGCGCCGGTCATCGCCGACGCCATCGAACCGGTCGAAGTGAATGCGGGCGACACCGAGGAGTTCGCCCTGACCACCGACGAGCACTTCGTCGACCCCGAAGGAGCCGACCTCGAGTACGCGGCGACCTCCTCGGACGAGGACACCGTCATCGTCAACATCGTCTGGGGCAACCAGACCTACGAGTTCCCCGACGTGCTGGAGATCACGGGGGTCCAGGCGGGCAACGCGAACGTGAAGGTCACGGCGACCGACCGGGCCGGCGCCTCCACGACCATGACGATCACCGTTACCGTGAACTGAGGGAGGCCACTTCGCCCACCACGGCGTCATCGCCCTTGCCGCTTGCACGCCCCCTGGATGGCGGGCGTGCAAGCGGCTTGGGAGGAATCGATCCGGATGGCGGGTCTTCGGTTTCCGCGGGCGCGACGTTTCAATGAGGAGATATGGAGGAAGGAACCGAATGTTGACCGAGGCGAAACGGGACCACCTTGGCGGAACAGACGGCGTTCCCAGCGCGACGCTTCCGGCGTTTCTCCGTGGGGCCGGAGCGCCGGAATGCGCGGGAGCGGCGTTCTGGCGCCGTGCCCTGATGTCCTGCGTCGGTCTGTCGATGCTGCTCGCGCTGGTCGGGACGACGACTGCAACGCCGCAGGCCGCCGGCAGAGTGGCGTTGGTCGTGGGCAACAGCACCTACGGGTCGATTGGAGACTTGCCGAATCCGGGCAACGACGCCGCGGACGTAGGAGCGGCCCTCGGAAGGCTCGGATTCGAGGTGACGACGATCCTCGATGCCAACCAGGTGCGTTTCAACCAGGCGCTGCTGGACTTTACGCGCCGGAGCGTGGGTGCGGAAGTGGCCCTGGTCTTCTACGCGGGGCACGGGCTGGAAGTGGACGGGGTGAACTACATGGTGCCGGTGAACGCGAGGTTGGAGCGGGATACCGACGTACGGTTTGCCGCCGTGTCACTGGAGAACGTGCTGGCGGCGACCCAGGGCGCGGCGCTGCGGGTGGTGATTCTGGACGCGTGCCGGAACAACCCGCTGGCGCGGACCATGCAACGGACGAGCGCAACCCGGAACATAAGCCGGGGCAGTTTCGGGGAACTGGACGAAGAGGCGTTGGGGGACGAGACGCTGGTGGCGTATGCCGCCGCCGCGGGTACGACAGCGGACGACGGAACCGGCCGGAACAGTCCGTATACGACGGCTTTGCTGGAGTACCTGGAGCAGCCGCTGGAGTTGAGCGCGGTGTTCCGGCGGGTGCGGGCGAGGGTGCTGGAGACGACGGCGGGGCGGCAGCGACCGCACGAGTACGGCGCCCTGTTGCGCGATCACTACCTGAGCGGCACCTCCGGAGTCGTCACCACCCCGGCACTCGCGGCGGTGCGGTTGCAGCAGGAAATCGCATTCTGGCAGTCCATCGCCGCCAGCGACAATCCCGCGGATTTCGAGGCGTACCTGGAGCAGTATGCCGCTGGCCGGTTTGCGCGACTGGCGGAGAACCGGCTTGCGGCTCTGCGAGAGGCGCGGCCTGCGGTCGTCGATCGCGCGAGACCATCGGACTCCGCGTTGCGCGATCCGCTCACCTGGGTGGCGGACCGAGATCCGACCGCGGACCCTTCGGCCGAGAACGTCTTTTGGGAATCGGTGAGAGATTCGTCCATCTTCGCGGACTTCGAAAACTACCTGAGCCGCTGGCCGGACGGAACTCATTCCCGAACGGCTCGCCGGAAGCTGGTGGAGTTGGCGGAAGCGGAGTTGCTCCAGGCCGCGCGGCGCAACGATGCAGGCGCGGTCCCGGCCTTGGTCGCGCGCGGCGCCAGCGTGGAGGCGCACGACGGTCGAGGCAATACGCCGCTGCATTACGCGGCGCAGACAAACGCGATCGACACCATCGACGTGTTGATGGCGTTGGGTGCTGTGGCCGGGGCGCGCAACACGGAGGGCAACACGCCGTTGCACTACGCCGTATTGCGCGGCGCCGGCGACGCTGTCCATACGCTGCTGCAGGCGGGCGCCGGCGCGCGAGTACGGAACGAGCGCGGCCTTACCCCGCTGGACATCGCCAGGATGAGCGGTGCGAATGACGAGATCGTCAAGAGGCTCGAACAGTGAACGTGGCGACGGCGCTCGAACGCTCCCGCTACCCACGGCGGCTTGGGGTGGCGGGTCGCGCTGGCGCGTCCCTCGTGGGCTTGATCGTCGTGATGGGGTTGACTGCCCGCGCCCAGGAACAGTCGACAGTGATGACCAACGAGGACGTGGTAGCCCGGGCAGTGCGCGGTGACGGGGACGCGACGATCATTGCAGACATCGAGGTAGCGCTCGCCGTCAGGTTCGATATCAGCCAAGCCGCTCAGGCGACTCTGCGAGAGCGGGGAGTCGGCGACGACGCCATCATTGCGATGCTGGCCCGGGTCGCATCGTCGGCGGCGCTGGCCGTCCGCACCCGTCCGGCGGCTGTGACGGTGTTCGTGGATGGGCGGCCGGTAGGCGAGACGCCGCTGGATGTCCATCTGTCGGCGGGCGAACACCGCGTCACCCTGGTCGGCGAAGGGTATCTCGACGACAACCGGCGCGTGACGCTGGTCGCCGGGGAGGAGCGACGAGTCGATGTGACGTTGACTCCGTCACCCGCAGCCGCGGCGAGTGATTCCGGCGGCGGATTGGGTAGGGGCGCCATCCTCGGCATCGTGGGCGGCGGGGCGGCGGCGGGAGTGGGTCTCGCGGTGGCCGGCGGTGACCGGGGATCAGGGTCACGAACTGTCGACCCCGAACCGGTGGTCCCGGTGGATCCGGTGGTCCCGGTGGTCCCGGTGGTCCCGGTGGCCCCGCGTGACGACCGGGACGTGCTCGTGGAATTCTACAACGCCACCGGCGGCCCGAATTGGACCAACAACACGAACTGGAACAGCAGCGCACCACTCGATCAGTGGTTCGGAGTGAAGGCGGTCGGGGACCGGGTAACCGGGTTGTCTCTCCAGGAAAACGGGTTGACCGGTTCGATTCCATCCTCCTTGGGTAGCCTCGCGGATTTGGAGGAGTTGTTTTTTGGACGGAACCAGTTGACTGGATCGATTCCGACCGCGTTGGGCGGCCTCACGCAGTTGCGGGCCTTGGGTCTATGGGAGAACGACCTGAGCGGCTCGATTCCGTCCTCGCTGGGAAGCCTCTCGAGGCTGACGCATTTGTGGCTCTACGCCAACGGCTTGGAGTTTGCCATTCCGTCCTCGCTGGGTAACCTCTCGAATCTGGAGGAGTTGAAGCTGGCAAAAAACCAGTTGAGCGGCTCGATTCCGTCCTCGCTGGGAAACCTGACGAGGCTGAGAATCCTGGCGCTGGCAGACAATGAGTTGAGCGGCTCGATTCCGTCCTCGCTAGGTGGTCTTTCGAATCTGCAAGTGTTGCACCTGCATTCCAACCGGTTGAGCGGCTCGATTCCGTCCTCGCTGGGTAGTCTCACGAGTTTGGAGACTGCGGGTCGACGCAACGAACCAGCCTTGACGCTGTATCTCAATTCTCTGAGCGGTTCGATCCCCGCCGCGCTGTGCATATGGGAAGAGAGCATCAACCCGCAAGACGACGGTGGACGCGAAGTGTTTCTTCCCTGCGCCGCGTCCGGTAGCGCTGCCGCGCTTGAGGCGAGGCTGGTTCCGGGAGACGGACAGCTGATAGTCGGCTGGACAGCGCCGTCGGGTGACGCCGCCGAGGCGATCGACGACTACGACGTGCGGTACCGCCCGCGAACGGAATCGGCCGCATGGACCGAGATCCCCGACGAAACGAAGAGTACGGCGACGAGCGTGACGATCACCGACCTGACCAACGGCACGGTGTATCAGGTGCAAGTGCGGGCGGAGCGCGTGCGCGGCACCGGCGAGTGGTCGGAGGCAGTAACCGGGGTGCCGACGGCGACCGCGACGGAGATCGGCATCAGTGCTTCCGATACGTCGGCGGATGAGACGGCGGGTGAGATCGTCTTCGAGGTGGCGCTGGAGCGGGCGGCGCGCGACCGGGTGTCTGTGGACTACGAGACGGTGAGCGGTGCGGCGTCGGCGGTTACGGACTTCGAGGCGGTGAACGGGACGCTGGTGTTCCAGGCGGGCGAGATGCGCAAGGCGGTCTCGGTGGTGCTGCTGGACGACGCGATCGACGAGGGGGCGGAGACGTTCGAGCTGGTGCTGTCGAACCCGACGCCGGCCGGGACGCTGACATTTCGGTCGGACGGCGACCGGCGTGCGACGGGGACGATCCGGAACGCGGACCCCGTGCAGTCGGCGTGGCTGTCGCGCTTCGGCCGGGCGATGGCGGCCGGGGTGGTCGATGCGCTCTCGGACCGCATCGACCGCCGGGCGCAGGTGCGGTCGGGATCCGGGACGACAGACCTGTCGTTGTTGCGGTCGTTCATCGTGTCGAGCGCGGGTGGCCATGGGGGGGCGGCCGGCTACGGCGGCACGTCCAGCCTTGGCGCGGGCTACGGCATGGGCGGCTACGGCGCCGGCTTCGGCGGCGGAGCAGCCGGCTACCCGAACGGGATGGCCGGCGCCACGACCGGCCCTCGGAACGGCATGCCGGGTCGCTCGGACGGCATGGCCGGCGTCGGCCGGGGCGGAGCTGCCCTGGGCGGCGTGCCTGGCGGTGGCCCGTTGTTCGGCGGCGGGACGGCGCCGCGTCGGCGCGGTGCGGGCACGGGCGTAGTGCTGCCGGCCGGCTCCTTGTTCGTGCCGGGCGGCGAGGGCAGCCGGTGGACCGGCTGGGCGCAGAGCTCGGTCGGCCATTTCGGCAGCTTCGGCGGCGCGCTGCCGCTGCACGGGCAGATGCGGATGGGGATCCTGGGGGCCGACTACCAACTGGGCCGGCTGCTGGCCGGCGTGGCCGTCGGGCACGGCCGCGGCGAGGGCGGGATGACGGCCGCAGACCTCGACCGCGCGTACAGCGTGCACGGCTCGCTGACAGCGGTGCACCCCTACGCCGCCCTCGACCTCTCCGAGGACCTGACGCTGTGGGGGCAGGTGGGGTACGGCGGCGGCGAGATGACGCTGGTCGAATCGCACGTGCGGGGGCTGGACCTCGAACCCGCCGGCGCCTACCGGACCGGCGCCTCGCTGGCGATGGTGGCCGCGGGCGTGCGGGGCGGGCTGCCCGAGGTCGGTGGCTTCGCGTTCGCCGTCAAGTCGGACGCGTTCCTCGTACGGACGATGTCGGACGCGCTCACCGCACCGGGCAGGGGCAACCTGGCGGCCGGCGCGGCGGGGGCGAGCCGCGTGCGGGCGGCGCTGGAAGGCTCGCGCGCGTTGCGCTTCGCCGGCGGCCGGAGCCTCACGCCGTCGGTCGAGTTGGGCATCCGTCAGGACGGCGGCGACGCCGAGACGGGGTTCGGCCTCGAGACCGGCTTCGGCGTCGTCTACGCCGACCCGAATCTCGGCCTGATGGTCGACGCGACGCTGAACCTGCTGGTGGCCCACCAGGACAGCCGCTACGACGAGTGGGGCTTCAGCGGCTCGGTGCGCTTCGACCCGGGGCTGGCGGGGCGCGGGCTGTCGCTCGACGTCATACCGTCGTTCGGCGCGTCGTCGCAGGGCGCCGGCCGGCTGTGGGCGATGCAGGACATGGGCGGGCTCATGCCCTACGGCGCGCCGTTCGACATGGGCGGGCAGTTCGCGGCCGACGTGGGCTATGGGATGGCGGGTCCGGGCGGCAGGGGCACTGGGACACCTTATGCCGGACTGACGCAGTCGGGGAGGGGCTACCGGGCCATGCGCTACGGCTGGCGCTGGGAGGTCGGCCAGCGGTTCAACCTCGGCGTCGAGGGCGCCCGACAGGGCGGCTTCGGTCGGCTCCCCACGCTCGACGGCCTCGGCGGTGGGTTGGGCCTCGACCGTCTCGGTGGCGGGTCGACCCACTCGGTGCAGTTGCGCGGCGGCGTGACTTTCTGAGGCGGCGTCGCGGGAGACGCCGTGGGTGAACGCCGGGAGCACTGATCTTCTCGGTGGTCCGAGATCGTCCTGGTGACCGAGGCCGTAGTGCACAGCCGCCGTTGCGGGTCGATGGTTCGGGCCGGCAGTACAACGAGGAACGTCAAATGAACAGACTGGCAAGATTGGCAATCGTGGTCACGTTGTTCGCGGCGGTTGCGGCGTGCGGTGACGACGCCGACACGCCGGCGAGCCCGACTCCCGTCACTGTGGACCCGCCGACACTGGCGCAGGACGCGCCGGACCCGGATGATCGGGCGGTCGACGTCGACCTCGACGGCGGAACGGCGTCGATTGACGCGAGCATCTATTTCGTGTGTCCGAGCGCCTGCGTGTATGCGGCGACCAGCAGCGACCCGGGGGTGGTCACGGTTGCCGTATCGGGCAGCACCGTCGACCTGACCCCGGTTGCGGTCGGTAGTGCGGAAGTGACCGTCACGGCGCGTTCCGCGCCCGCCGCCGCGGCGACGCGAAACGCGGACGGCGCCGTGTCGATCACGTTCGCAGTGATCGTACAGCCGGGGTACGTCAAGTTTCTGGGACCCTGGAGGGCGGTTGCCAGCAATCGCTCCTTTCGCGGCGCGGACATTCGCGAACGCGGCGGCGCAGTACAGGTGCGCATGTGGGGCAAGTGCGGCGAGGGTTCGTGCGATTGGGGGTTTGAGCCCGCATCGTACTCCGATGGGAAGCTGCACGTAACGTACACCGAGCTGTGGAGCATATCGCGAATAACCATCGAATACCTGCCCGAGGGCGATCGGATAAGGGTAGTGGATGACTACACGATCCTGGACGACCGGGACGTACCGGACGGTGTGGTAACTGTCATTTTTGAACGCGGCGACCACGGCATAACGTCCGGAACCTGAACTTCCTCGAACTGGTGTGGTATCGGCGGCGCCGGGTTCGATACCTCCACGGCAGAGGTGTGCCGACGCGGCGGACGGGCTGACGCGGCTCGCGGCGGAGGTGTCGCCGGCGCGTTCGGTCTCCACCGTTGCCGCGCGGGCGTTGCGGGTCTACGGGGCCGTCGCAGAGCCGTCGCAGATCAGACCATCTGCGCCGTCCGGTCGTCTAACCTCTCGAGAGCATGACCGCGACGGCAGCAACCGAGGTCACCGACGAACAGCTCGTGGCGCTGGCCGCCGGCGGCGACAAGGGGGCGTTCAACCAGTTGGTCGTCCGCTGGGAGCGGCCGATCTTCGCCCTCGCCTACCGCACGCTGGGGCGCGAGGAGGACGCCCGCGACGTCTGCCAGGAGGCGTTCCTGCGGGCGTTCCGCGCCATCGGCGGCTTCAAGGGGCAGGCGCGGTTCTCGTCGTGGCTCTACCGCATCGCGCTCAACCTGTGCCGGGACTGGATCCGGAAGGAGCGGCGCGTCAGGGTCGTCCCGGCGTCCGACGATCTGCAACTGGAACAGGCGCACGCCCTCGAGCCGGCCGAGGAGAGCGTAGAGGAGTTGATCGTGCGGCGTGACCTCGGGCGGGCGGTGGAGCGCGTGATGGCGACGCTCCCCGAGCCGCAGCGGACCGCCATCCTGTTGAAGGAATACCACGGCCTGACGTTCCAGGAAATCGCCGACCTGCAGGGATGTCCCCTGAGCACGGTCAAGACACGCCTGTACCAGGGGCTCAGCGCGCTCCGCCGGCAGCTCGACCAGAACGGCCTGAGCGCTGTCGCGTCGTTGCAGGAGCGGGGCGCGGTGTCCTATTCTCCCCCTGCGGGCGACTGAAGAGGGAAGCCAGTGTCTGACTGCCCAGAGAACGAAGCCCTGGTGGCCTACATCTACGACGAGTGCGAGGCCGCCGAGCGGGCGCATGTCGAACGGCATCTGAAGTCGTGCACGGCGTGCGCGGCGGAGCTCGAGGGCTTCGCGGCGTTGCGGGGCACGCTCCGGGAGTGGACGCCGCCGCACGCGCGGCTCGGGTTCCGCATCGTGGCGGATGGGGACGAGGAGACGCAGCGCGCGGCGCCGCCCGCCTCCTGGTTCGGGGCCTTGCGCCCGGCGTGGGGGCTGGCGCTCGCCGCGTCGGTCGTCGCGGTCGTCGGAGCGGCCATCGCCAGCGTCGAGGTGCGGTACGGCGATGAAGGCTTCGTGTTCCGCATGGGCTGGGCGGCGTCGGAGACGGGCGAGGAGCGAGCGGCCGGCATGGCCGGCCGAGCGCAGCCGGCGACGAGCGTGGAAGAGGTGCCGCCCTGGCGAGCCGAGCTGGCCGCCCTGGAACGGGAGCTTCGCGATGAGCTGGCCGCGCAGCGCGGCGATGGCAATCGTTCCGACGGGCTCTTGCCGGCGGCTTCCGCTCCCGCCATGCCCGCCGGCGAGGATCTGTTGCGCCAGGTGCGGGCGCTGATGGCGGAGAGCGAGCACAGGCAGCGGCAGGAGTTCGCGTCGGGGCTGATGCGCCTGGCGCAGGAGATCGACCTGCACCGGCAGGCCGATCAGATGCGCATGCAGCAGGAAGTGGACACGCTGGCGGACTACATGGTGCGCGTCGTCCAGCGCTAGGAGTCTGCGCCGTGGAACGGCGTAGACTCCCGGTCAGACCGGATTCGGCGGCAAACGGAGCCGCAGGGGACGATTGTCGGGCCAAGTGTGTAGTGTACGGGGCAGGGGTATGGGAATCGCAACGCTCATCGTCGTCGTCCTGACCGCGGCCTGCGCCGCGCCGGCGGCGGCCCAGGGCGCGGGGCCGGCGGGCGCGGAGCGCGCGGCCGCCGGCGATACGCTGGCCGCGCACATACAGGGGCTCGAACGTGTGCTGTCGCGCGCGGTCACGTTGAGCGCGCGCGGCGTCGAGCAGCAACTGCCCCCCTGGTCGCCGGGTCTCATGCTGTTCGCGGGGCCGGTGCAGGTGCGCGGGTTCCGCCTCGACGGGTACGGGGTCTTCTTCGACGTCGAGTGCCCGGTGCTGCGGCAGAGCATTCTCTGGTCCATGGAGACGATGGACGCCGATCTGCGGATGATGCGGCGGTCGCTGGAGCGGCTCAGGGAGCTGGGAGCCTTCACGCAGGTGCTGCGCGAGCTCGACCCGGACGCGAACACGTCGGTGGCCTTTTCTCCGGGCGCCGCGCCGGGTGACGTGAGTTCTCGCGTTGCGACGGGCGCCGCGCCGCCCCCGGTTCCCGATGCGCCGCAGGCGATCCCGGATCTGCACGCGGTGTATCAGGATGCGCTCCGGGAGCTGTTGATCGACGCGCTGCTCGGCTACGGCGGCGCGCTCGGCGCGCTGCTCGAGCGGGACGAATGGCTGACGGTGGTGGCGCGGGACACGCGGGGCGCGCCGGGGCGGGACACGACCGTCCGGGTGCGGGCGGGCGACGTGGCCGCGCTCCATGCCGGGAGCCTGTCGCTGGCCGAGGCGCGGGCGCGGGTCGAGACGTCGTCTTTCTGAGCCGGAACCGGGCTACAATCGAGACATGCGCATTCCCTGTCGTCCGGCGCGCGCCGTGCTCGCCTTCGCGCTTTCGGCTGTCCTCGCCGGAACGGCCTGCACGGCGCTCGACGTCCAGGCTGCTCTGGACGTCACCGACGTCACGACCGGCTGGCTCGACGTCGGCCTGGACGACCTCGGCCGCAACAAGCTGGTGCCGGCCATCTCGTTCCGGGTCGAGAACCTCTCGGAAGATCCAACGGGCATGTTGCAGGTGAACGCCGTCTTCCGCCGGTGCCTGGTCCTCTACGAGGGGCAGCCGGCGCCCGAGGAGCCGGTGTCGCCTGCCGACGAGGGAGCCGGGACCTGTCTGGCCGAGGACCAGGTGTGGGGCGACGCCCTGATTCAAGCCGCCGGCCGGCGGGGTATCGACCCGGGCGCCGACGCGGGGCCGTTCACGATGGAATCCACTCTCGGGTACACCGGGGAGCAGTCGCTGGCCGAAATGCTCGGTCATCGGGATTTCGTCGACGCCAAGATCGAGTTGTTCGTCAAGCATCGCGCCGACCAGTGGGCCAAGTTGGGCGAGTTTCCGATAGAGCGCCGACTGCTGACCCAGTGAGCGCCGCCGGCGCACCCGTGCCCCCAACCACATCATCTCCGTCGCTCGTTCGCGGTCTCGGTGCGCTCGACGGCGCGTCGATCATCGTCTCGAACGTCATCGGCAGCGGCATTTTCCTCGTGCCGGCGCTGATTGCCGTCTGGGTGCCGGACGTGTGGTTGATGCTCGCGGTGTGGCTGGTCGGCGGCGGGCTGGCGTTCATTGGGGCGATGGCCTACGCGGAGCTGGCCGCGCTGCGGCCGCGGGCCGGGGGCGAGTACGTCTATCTGCGTGAAGCGTTCGGGCCGGCGGCGGGCTTCCTTTCCGGTTGGACCTCCTTCATCGCCGGCTTCTCCGGCGCCATTGCGGCCGGCGCCGTCGGGCTGGCGACCTACCTCGGGCGGTTCGTGCCGGCGGCCGGCGACGCGACGCCGTTCGTCAGCGTCCCGTTGGCGGTCGTCACGTTGTCGATCTCGCCGCAGGCGGTGATTGCCCTGACGGTCATCGGCGGCCTGACGCTGGTCCACATCCTGGGACTCGGCCCGGGCCGCATCGTGCAGAACCTTCTGGCCGGCGCCAAGGTGGCGATGCTGGTCGTCCTCGTCGCCCTCGGCTTCGCGGTCGGCGAGGGGTCGGCGGCGCATTTCACGGCGCCGGGCGGCCCCGTAGCCCCCGCGCTGTGGCTGCTGGCGCTCATCCCCGTCATGTTCAGCTATTCGGGCTGGAACGCCGCCGCCTACGTCGCGGAGGAAATCCGCGATCCCGGCCGCAACCTCCCGCGGGCGATGGCGCTCGGGACGGTGGCGGTGGTCGTCGTGTACGTCCTGCTGAACTTCCTCTACGTCTACGCCCTGCCGCTGGCGGATTTCGGCACGGTGGAAGCGCGCGTCGTCGACGCTGCCGGAGAACGCCTGTTCGGCCCCGGCTTCGCGGCCGTGCTGTCCGCCGCGTCGGTGGTGATGATTGCCGCCAGCATCAGCGCCATGGTGCTGGCCGGACCCCGCGTGTACTTCGCCATGGCCCGCGACGGCCAGTTCTTTTCGGCGGCGGCGCGAGTGCATCCCCGGTTTCGCACTCCCGTCGCGGCGATCGTCGCCCAGAGCGTCTGGAGCAGCCTGCTCGTTCTGGCCGGCACCTTCGATCAGTTGCTGCTCTATACCGGCTTCGCCCTCGTGACGTTCGGCAGTGCCGCCGTCGCCGCGCTGTTCGTGCTCCGCCGGCGCCATCCGTCGGCCCCGCGTCCGTTCCGGGCGTGGGGCTATCCCGTGGCGCCGGGCATCTTCGTCGTCGCCGGTGCCGCGATGGTCGTCAACGCCATCTGGCGCGAGCCGGCCGCTTCCGGCGCCGGCGTGCTCCTGATCCTGGCGGGCGTTCCGCTGTACCTGCTGTTTCGGCGCCGGGCGGCAGCCGGGGAGAAGACCGGATGACCGACACGCCCGAGGCATTCCGGAGCACGACCGTCCTGGCCGTCCGGCGCGCGGACAAGGCGGTCATGGCCAGCGACGGGCAGGTCACGCTGGGCAACACCGTGGTCAAGCAGACCGCGCGCAAGATCCGGCGGCTCTACAACGACCGCGTGCTGGCCGGCTTCGCCGGCTCGGCCGCCGATTCCTTCGCGCTCTTCTCCCGGTTCGACGCCAAGCTCGAGCAGCACCGCGGCAACCTCGAGCGCGCCGTGGTCGAGCTGGCCAAGGACTGGCGGACCGACCGGGCCCTGCGCCGCCTGGATGCCATGCTCGTCGTGGCCGACCGGAAGGCGACGTTTCTGCTGTCGGGCACCGGCGATCTGATCGAGCCGGACGACGGGATAGTGGCGATCGGCTCCGGCGGCCCCTTCGCGATGGCCGCCGCCAAGGCGCTCGCGCGACGGACCGAGCTGGACGCGCGCACGATTGCCGACGAGGCGATGCGCATCGCCGCCGACATTTGCATTTACACGAATGCCAATGTCACCATCGAGGAACTGTAATCGTGCCCATCTACCTGCCGGAGACGGCCGCTTCCTCGGTCGACGCGCTCACGCCCCGCGAGATCGTGTCCGAGCTCGACCGCCACGTCGTGGGACAGCACCAGGCCAAGCGGGCCGTCGCGATCGCGCTCCGGAACCGCATGCGGCGCCAGAAGCTGCCCGCCGAGCTAGCCGAGGAGGTCGCGCCCAAGAACATCCTGATGATCGGGCCCACCGGTGTCGGCAAGACCGAGGTCGCCCGGCGACTGGCCCGGCTCGCGCAGTCGCCCTTCATCAAGGTCGAGGCGTCGAAGTTCACCGAGGTGGGCTACGTGGGCCGCGACGTGGAGTCGATGGTGCGCGATCTGGTCGAGCTGGCCGTCTCGATGGTGCGCGACGAGCGGACCGTCGAGGTGCGCGACAAGGCGCGCGCCAACGCCGAGGAGCGCCTGCTCGACCTGCTGGTGCCGCCGGTCCGGCTCCCGCCGGCCGCGCCGGGCGCGCCGTCCGACGCCGGCGCCGCGCGCGAGGCGGCCAGCCGGACGCGCGAGAAGCTGCGCGACCAGTTTCGCTCGGGCGGTCTCGACGGCCGCGTCGTCGAGCTGGAGGTGCGCGACTCGTCGTTCCCCTCCTTCGAGGTGATCGCCGGATCGTCGGTGGAAGAGATCGACGTCAAGATGAAGGACATGCTGCCGGGACTGTTTCAGGGGCGCAGCCGGAAGCGCCGGATGAAGGTGCCGGAAGCGGCCGAGCACCTCGCCCGGGAGGAAGAGCAGAAGCTCGTCGACATGGAGAGCGTGGGCCGGGCCGCGATCGAGCGCGTCGAGCAGGCGGGGATCATCTTCGTCGACGAGATCGACAAGATCGCCGGCAGCGACGGGCGGCAGGGGCCCGACGTGAGCCGCGAGGGCGTGCAGCGGGACATCCTGCCGATCGTGGAGGGGACGACCGTCAACACCAAGCACGGCATGGTGCGCACCGATCACATTCTCTTCGTCGCGGCCGGCGCGTTTCATCTGGCCAAGCCGTCCGACCTGATTCCGGAGCTCCAGGGTCGGTTTCCGATTCGCGTCGAGCTCGAGGCGCTCGGCACGGACGATTTCGTGCGCATCCTGACCGAGCCGCAGGGCGCGCTCGTGACGCAGTACCGGGCGCTGCTCGGCACCGAGGGCATCGACCTGCGCTTCGAGAACGACGCCGTGCGGCGCATCGCGGAGATTGCCAACCTCGTCAACGAGCGCAGCGAGAACATCGGGGCGCGCCGCCTGCACACGGTCATGGAAAAGCTGCTCGACGAGATCTCGTTCGATGCGCCCGACCTGGGAGAGACGGTCTTCGTCGTCGACGGGCCGTACGTCGATCGCATGCTCTCGGAGATCGTCGAGGACGAGGATCTTTCCCGCTACATTCTGTGACTCGTTTCCGGACCGTCATCCGGCTCGCCGCACTGGGGGCGCTCGCGGCTCTGCTTGCAGGCTGTGGCGCGCGCGGTGCGCCCCGCCCGCCGCTCCGCATCGTGCCGGATACCGTGCGCCAGACGACCGCGGCGCGCCTGGGCGATCGCGTGTACGTCGAGTTCACCGCGCCCGACCGTGACACGGACGGCACGACGCCCGGCGACATCGCGTGGATCGAAGTGTACGCGGTGACCACGCAACCGACGCGGCAACGCCCGGAGGAGGAGTTTTCGGACGACTGGCTCGACGCGGCGACCCTGATCGCCGTGCTGCCCGTCCGTTTCCCCGATGCATCTCCCTCCGACCCGCTGCCGGAGCTGGAGGACCTGCTCGACGACGTGCAGAACCGCGATGCGGTCGCCGGCCCGGTCGCGTTCTTCGAGGTCGCGCAGGGCGCGGCGGTGACCGTGGTCGAGCGCCTGACCCCGGAGGCGCTGGTGCCGGTGGTCGTCGGAGACCCGGACGACGAAGACGAAGAAGAGGAAGAAGGAGACGATCCGGACCGCATCGTGCCCGTGCCGTTGGTGTCGCCGCCGATACCTCCGCCGCCGGTCCGCTCGTACGTGGCGTTCGCGGTGTCGTCGCGGGGGCGCCTGGGCGATCCCTCCGGCATGGTTGCCGTGCCGCTCGTCACGCCGCCATTGCCGCCCGGGCCGGCGATGGTGACCTACACGGCCACGTCGATCGAGGTCGTCTGGGAGGAGCCGCCCACCTTCCGATTGCCGGTGCAGGAGCAGCAGGTCGAGCCGCCCACCCTGCAGTCGAGGCCCGTGCTCGAATGGCTCGAGCCGTCGCAGTATGTCGTCTACGACGTGGCGGCGTCCGGGGACCCGGACGCCGAGCGGCCGGAACGGCTCGCCGCCCCGGCGTCAGCTTCGTACAGCGGCGCTGACGTGACGTTTCCGAGCACGCGCTGCTACGAGGTACGCGTCATGGACTACGTCGAGCAGCTCGAGATTCTCGGCGATCCTTCGCCCGCGACCTGCGTCGTCCTGACCGACACCTTCCCGCCTGTCGCACCGGCCGGGCTCATCGCCGTTGCGGACACGGCCGGCATCAGTCTCGTGTGGGACGAGAACGCGGAGGCGGATCTCGCCGGCTACGTGGTCTTGCGCGGAACGGCCCCAGATGCGACACTCCAACCGCTCACTGTCGAACCGGTCGTCGGCACGGCGTACCAGGATACCGGCGTCATGGCCGGCCAGCGCTACTTCTACCGGGTGCTGGCTGTCGATACCGCGGTCCCGCCGAACGCGAGCCCGCCGTCGGGAGAGGCCACCGAAATCGCGCGCTAGCGGGTCTGCCGAGGGAGCGTATTGCGTATGGATCGCGTGTACCGCGTCGACGTCGACGGCCACGAGCAGCATGTCCTCGAGCGCGACGGCGCCTGGCGCACGCTGGAGGGAGACCTGTTCGGAGACTACCGCCCCGGCGCTGCGCTGGATCCGGACGGCTGCCGGCGTCTGTCTCCGGTGACGCCGTCGAAGATCGTGGCGGTCGGCCTGAACTACCGCGACCACGCCCGGGAGATGGGCAAGGCGCTGCCGAGCGAGCCGCTCATCTTCCTGAAGCCGCCGTCCGCCCTGATCGGACCGGGGGCGCCCATAGTGATACCGCCGGGGGCGGGACGGGTGGATCACGAGGCGGAGGTCGGCATCGTCATCGGGCGCACGGCGCGCAACGTCGGGGCGGCCGAGGCGGGCGACTACGTGCTCGGGCTGACGTGCGTCAACGACGTGACCGATCGTGACCTCCAGAAGCGGGACGTGCAGTACACGCGCGCGAAGGGCTTCGACACCTTCGCCCCGATAGGGCCGGCGATTGCCGTGGGACTCGACGGCGCGGCGCTGGCGATCGGCTCGACGGTCAACGGCGTGACGCGGCAGGCGTCGAGCACCCGGGAGATGATCTTCCCGTTGGAGTACGTGGTGGAATTCGTCAGTCACGTGATGACGCTGCTGCCGGGCGACGTCATCGCGACGGGCACGCCGCCGGGCGTCGGGCCCATCGTGCCGGGCGACCGGGTGGTGGTCACGGTCGAGGGCGTCGGCGAACTGGCCAACGACGTGATCGCCGGTTGAAGCGCGGAGCGGAATCCGCGGGGCAGGAGAACGGCTCGTGAAGATCTTCGTGGACAGTGCGAATCCCGAGACCGTCGAGACGCTGGCGCCGTTGGGGATTGTCGACGGCGTGACGACGAACCCTTCGCTGCTGGCCCGCGAGCCGGGGGATCCGCACGCGACGCTCGCGCGCATCTGCCGGGCCGTCGGCGGTCCCGTGAGCGCCGAGGTCGTGGCGACCGGCGCCGAGGGGATGATTGCCGAGGGCCGCCGGCTCGCATCCATCGACGAGCACATCGTGGTCAAGGTGCCGTTCGGCAAGGCGGGCGTACAGGCATGCGCGGCGCTGCGCGGAGACGGGATTCGGGTCAACGTGACGCTCGTCTTCTCGGCCGCACAGGCCCTGCTGGCGGCCAAGGTCGGGGCGGTCTTCGTCAGCCCGTTCGTCGGCCGGCTCGAGGACGTCGCGACCGACGGCATGGACCTGATCGGCCGCATCGTCGAGATCTACGAGAACTACGAGTTCGAGACCGAGGTGCTCGTGGCGAGCGTGCGCGGCCCGGCGCACGTGGTCGAGGCCGCCCGCATGGGCGCGGACATCTGCACCTGCCCGCCGAAGGTCATCGACATGCTCTTCAACCACCCGCTTACCGACATCGGCCTGGCGAAGTTCCTCGCCGACTGGGACAAGGCGCAGGCCCTCAGGGCCTAGCGCCGCGTCCGCGAAACCGACGGATTCACGGCATGGACAGACTGGAAACGCTTTCGGACTACGAGCGCCGTGCGGAGGCCGGCGGCGGCGAGGCCCGGCAACGGCGCCAGCACGACGCGGGCAAGCTGACCGCGCGCGAGCGGATGGACCTGTTCTTCGACCCCGGAACCTTCCGCGAGATCGACAAGC
The DNA here is from genome assembly GCA_965204175.1 of Vicinamibacterales bacterium. GTDB lineage: Bacteria > Acidobacteriota > Vicinamibacteria > Vicinamibacterales > UBA8438 > WTFV01. The sequence continues at coordinate 4,080,575 of OZ241978.1, read as the reverse complement.
TGGTGACCCACCGCTGCCGCGACTTCGGCATGGAGCAGCAGCTCGTTCCGGGCGACGGCGTGGTGGCCGGACATGGCGAGGTGGACGGCCGCCTCGTCTACGCCTTCGCGCAGGACTTCACCGTGTTCGGCGGGTCGCTGTCGGAAACCAACGCCGCGAAGATCGTCAAGATCATGGATCTGGCGATGAAGAACGGGGCGCCGGTCGTCGGCCTCAACGATTCCGGTGGCGCCCGCATCCAGGAAGGCGTTGCCTCGCTGGCCGGCTACGCGGACATCTTCCTGCGCAACACGCTCGCCTCCGGGGTCGTCCCGCAGATCTCGGCCATCATGGGGCCCTGTGCCGGCGGAGCGGTCTATTCGCCGGCCATCACCGACTTCACGGTGATGGTCGAGCGGACCAGCTACATGTTCGTCACCGGGCCCGACGTGATCCGCACCGTCACCCACGAGGAGGTGACGAAGGACGAGCTCGGCGGCGCCATGACCCACAATGCGAAGAGCGGCGCCGCGCACTTCGCGGTGCCGACCGACAAGGACTGCCTGGCCCTGCTGCGGCTGCTCCTGGGCTACCTGCCGGGCAACAACCTGGACGATCCGCCGCGGGTCGAGACGGCCGATCCCGTGGACCGGGAGATTCCGGACCTGGACGACCTGGTGCCGGCGTCGCCGAACCAGCCCTACGACATGCTGGATCTGATTCGGGCGGTGGGCGACGACGGCGATTTCCTGGAGGTCCACCGGCATTTCGCGCCGAACATCGTGGTCGGGTTCGCGCGGTTCGGGGGGCAGCCGGTGGGCGTCGTCGCCAACCAGCCGGCGCACCTCGCCGGGGCGCTCGACATCGACGCTTCGATCAAGGGCGCGCGGTTCGTCCGCTTCTGCGACGCGTTCAACCTGCCCCTGGTGACGTTCGAGGACGTGCCCGGCTTCCTCCCCGGCACCGTGCAGGAGTACGGCGGCATCATCAAGCACGGGGCCAAGCTGCTCTACGCGTTCGCCGAGGCGACGGTCCCGAAGGTGACGGTGGTCGCCCGCAAGGCCTACGGCGGCGCGTACTGCGTGATGGCGAGCAAGCACATCCGCACGGACGTCAACCTGGCCTGGCCGACCGCCGAGATCGCGGTCATGGGGCCCGAGGGCGCGGTCAACATCCTCTACAAGCGGGAGCTGGACGCGGCGGACGATCCCGACGCGTTGCGCGCCTCGCGGGTGCAGGAGTTCCGCGACAAGCTGGCCAACCCGTTCGTCGCCGCCGGCCGGGGCTTCATCGACGAGGTGATACCGCCGCGCACGACCCGCCCGCGCATCGTCGCGGCCCTGCGCAGCCTCGACGGCAAGCGGGACCGGAACCCGCCGAAGAAGCACGGCAACATTCCGCTCTGACCATGCTCGCCGCCCGTTCGGGCGGCATTGCCACGGGCCCTGCGCGGGGCGCGACTCGCGAGCGCGCCGGTTCGGGAGGCTGGGGAGGGCGCGTCCCGTGCGGTTCGGCCGCCGGTCATGCGGTACGATAGGAAGAACGCATGCCGATGAAGGTGCTCATCGCCAACCGCGGCGAGATCGCGGTCCGCATCATGCGCGGGTGCCGCGAGATGGGGCTGCCGACGGTCGCCGTCTACTCGGACTGCGACCGCCTGGCGCCGCACGTCCGGTACGCCGGCGAGGCGGTGGCTCTCGAGGCCGACGAGCCGTCCGGCAGCTACCTGCACGTCGAGAAGATCCTTGCCGCGGCGCGCCGGACCGGCGCCGATGCCGTGCATCCCGGTTACGGGTTCCTCGCCGAGAACGGCGGGTTCGCGCAGGCCGTCGCCGACGCGGGGCTCCGGTTCATCGGTCCCCCGGCCGGGGTCATCGAGCTGATGGGGGGCAAGACCGCGGCGCGCGAGGCGGCCGGACGGGCCGGCGTGCCGATCGTGCCCGGCAGCGGCGGACCCCTGCCGGAGGACGCGACGGAGGCGGAACTGCGGGAGGCCGGTGACTCGGTCGGCTACCCGATCTTCGTCAAGGCGGTGGCCGGCGGCGGCGGCAAGGGGATGCGGCTGGTGCGCGAGCCGGAAGGCCTGCCGCGTGCGATCCAGGGCGCGCGCTCCGAGGCGGCGTCGGCCTTCGGCGACGGTTCCGTCTACCTGGAGCGCTGCATCGAGCGGGGACGCCACATCGAGGTGCAACTGCTCGCGGACGAGCACGGGACCGTGGTGCCCTTCGTCGAGCGGGAATGCTCGATCCAGCGCCGCCACCAGAAGGTGATCGAGGAAACGCCGTCGCCGGTCGTCGCCATCGAGACGCGGCGCGCACTCGCCGCGGCCGCCGCCCGGCTGGCCGAGGAGGTCGGCTACACGAACGCCGGCACCATCGAGTTCCTGCTCGACGAGGCGGGCAACTTCTATTTCCTGGAGATGAACACCCGGTTGCAGGTCGAGCATCCGATAACGGAGATGGTGACCGGCATCGACCTGGTGCGCTGGCAGCTCCGGATCGCGCAGGGGGAGCGGCTGGACGTCGATCCCGCGCGGGCGCTGGCGCCCGACGGGCACGCCATCGAGTGCCGTGTCTATGCCGAGGATCCGAACGCCGGCTTCATGCCGTGCCCGGGGTCGATCCGGACGCACCGTCCGCCGGAGGGGCCGGGAATCCGGGTCGATGCCGGCGTCGCGGCGGGGTTCGAGGTGCCGGTGCACTACGACTCGATGGTCGCCAAGGTCATCGCGCACGCGGCGGACAGGAGTCTGGCCATCGACCGCATGGACCGCGCGCTGGCGGAGTACGACATCGGCGGCGTGCCGACCACCGTCCCGATGTTCCGGTGGCTGCTGCGGCACGACGACTTCGTTGCCGGCCGCTTCGACACGACGTTTCTCGACCGCGTGCTGGCCGGGCGGAACGGGTCGGCGTTTCTGGACCCGCCGGACGATGCAGAGGAGCTGGCCGTCATCGCCGCGGCTCTGTCGGTTGCGCTGGGCCGCCCGGCTTCGGCCGGGGAGGCGGCGGTCGCCGGCGCCGCGGTCGCCGGCCGCTGGAAGCAGGCCGCGCGGGTCGAAGGACTACGCTAGAAGTCTGCGCCGCAAGAACGGGCATGCGAATCGAGATCGAAGTCAACGGCAGGGCGCGGGACGTCACCGTCGAGCCGGACGCGGCGGGCCCCGGACGCATGCGGGTGTCGTGGGACGGAACGACGCACCGGATCGATGCACGCGTCGTGGAGCGTGATCGACACGGGGTGCTGCTGTCGCTGGTGCGGCTCGGCGGCGACGCCGCGAGCCGGCAGGTGCGTTGCGTGGCGGCGGGACGGAACGGACTGACGGCGGTGCATCTCGGCGACGCCGTGGTCGAGGCGGTGATCAACGGCCGGCGGGTGGCCGGCGGCGATGCCGCGGGGGACGCCGCGGGAGGCGCATCGCGGCTCACCGCCCCGATGCCGGGCAAGGTGGTGCGGGTGCTGGTCGCACCCGGCGATCGGGTCGAGGCCCGGCAGCCGCTCGTTGTCGTCGAGGCCATGAAGATGGAGAACGAGCTGGCGGCGCCGAAGGCCGGCGTGGTTGCCGAGGTGCCGGTCACCGAAGGCATGTCCGTCGAAGCCGGCCGGCTGCTGGCCGCCATAGAGTGATCGATGCCAGACGACCCGCCGCGTCCCGGCAGCATTCTCTTCGCCGCCGTGCCGGCGGCCGAACCGAAGGTGGAGCATCCCGCCCCGGCCGCGCCGGGCGCCGCCGTGAGGCGTTGGATGCGCTGGCCGCGGGGGCTGGGGTTGCGTCCGTTGCGTTGGGGATGGGTGCACCGGCTGCGCCCGGAGGTGCGGCGCGCGCTCGTGTGGACGACCATCGCCGTGGTGGCGGTCCTGGCGGGCAGCGTCGTGTCGGTCACCACCATCGACCTCGGCCCCAGCCTGCGGGCGCAGGCCGAACGGGCATTCGCCGACTACATCGACAGGCCCGTCACCATCGGCCGCCTCAGCACCTATCTGGCGCTGGGGCGCTTTCTCGTCGAGGATATCGAGATCGGCGGCCTCAATCCCGGCGATCGGCCTTTCTTCCAGGCGGATCGACTCACGATCTCGACCGCGTGGGGACCCCTTCTGCAGGGGGAGGTGCTCGTCGACACCGTCGAGCTGAGCGGTTGGCGGATGCTGGTCGAGGGATTCGCCGACGGGCGGCAGACCTTCCCGCGTTTCGTCCGGCGGGCGGACGATGCCGGGCGGGGCGCTGCGCCGGCGCCTCCGGACGCGGGTGGCGGCGCCGCCGCCGACGAGGCCGACTCCGGCCGCCTTATCGTGACCACCGTGCAGGACCTGCGCGCCTACGACGGCGAGTTCGTGTACGAGGACCACGGAGCGCCCTGGAGCATCCGGGCGCCGAATATCGATCTGACCCTGGGCAAGACCACGGGCTACGGCGGGACGGCCGAGTTCCGCGGCGGGACCCTCGTCATCGGCGACTTCGAGCCGATGACGCTGAACATGGATGCCGACTACGTGCTCGACGGCGGCCTGGTGGACCTGACGCACATCGACCTGTGGGCCGCGGACGAAGGCTTCCGGGCGGAGGTCGACGGCCGCGTAGACATGCTGAACTGGCCGGAGTCGACCTACAACGTCCGGTCGATGGCTATCGATCTGCCCGCGATGAAGGAGATCTTCTTCGCACGCGACAACTTCACGGTGACGGGCGCGGGGCTGTTCGAGGGCGTGTGGCGTCTGTTCGAGGGAGGACGCGAGCTGACCGGCTCGTTCTCGAGTGCCGACGCCACGCTGGCAGGACTCCGGTTTCCCGAGCTCGAGGGCGATCTGGTGTGGACCCGGGACCGTTTCGAGATAACGGAGGCGCGCTCGGGCTTCTACGGCGGCGGGCTCGACTTCACGTACTCGATGCAGCCGCTGGGCGCCCCCGAGCCGGGTGTCGCCACGTTCGATCCGCGGGTCAGGTCGGCGAATCTGGAACCGCTGCTCGACGACCTCGACGTGCGCGGGGCGCGTCCCCGCGGCCGTCTCGCGGGTGAGCTGAGCCTCTCGTGGCCGCTCGGCCGCTTCGCGGAGCGCAGCGGCAGCGGTGACGTGTCGGTTACGCCGCCGCGGGGCGTGGAGCTGCTCTCTCGCGAAGCTGCGCCGGGGCCGAGGGCGGGTTGGCTCCATGGCGAACGGCCGTTCGAGCCCGCGGCGGTGCCGTGGCGCTTCCCCTTCGGAGGCCGGATGCGGTTCACGTTCGAGGAGGACGGTGTGGACATCGCGCCGAGCTGGTTCGCGACGCCGCTCACCGCGATGTCGTTCCAGGGCCGTACCGCCTGGGGAGAGAACTCGCGGATTCCGTTCGACGTCCTCAGCGCGGACTGGCAGGAGAGCGATCGCGTCATGGCCGCCGTCATGACCGCGTTCGGCCGTCCGACCGGGGAGCTCACCCTGGCGGGGCGCGGGACGATGACCGGCGTGATGCTGGGAGCGCTGACCGCGCCGCGCATCGAGGCGGCTTTCGCGGGCGACGCGATTCGGGCCTGGAACGTCGACTGGGGTCGGGGCGCGGGTGACATCGTCGTCGAGGACGGCATGCTGGAGGTCACGGACGGCCGGTTTCTCCAGGCCGCATCGAGTTTGGCCGTAGACGGCAGGTTCGCCGTCGGTGAGGCACGGCCGGGACGCGAGCAGATCGATGCGCGATTCGCGGTCGACGCGCTCCCCGCCCAGTACATCCGCGACGCTTTCGCACTCGAGGGCTACACCATCGACGGGCCGACGCACGGGCAGATCCGGCTGTACGGCCCGTATCGCGCACCGCTCGGCTTCGGCCGGCTGCGGCTGGGCGCGGGCACCGCCTATGGCGAGCCGTTCGATGACGCCGAGGCCGATCTGCGGTTCGACGGCGGCGGCGTGTTCCTGAACGGCCTCACCGTGCGGCAGGGCGCCGGCGAGGTCACCGGTGCGATGTACGTGCAGTGGGACGGCACCTATTCGGTCACCGCCGACGTGCACGGCCTGGACCTGTCGGCTTCGCGGGTGGCCGAGCGCCTGCCCGTGCCCGTGACCGGGAGCATCGCGGCGACCATCTCGGGCGCCGGCGCATTCGCGGATCCGCGCTACGAGATTCGGGGCGCGCTGGCCGACGTGTCGATTGCCGGCGCCGCGGTCGGTCAGGTGACCGGCCTGCTCGACGTCGCCGACGGCGTCATGTCGGTCGAGCTCGAAGCGGCGTCGCCCGACGTCGCCGTCTCGGGCTCGGGGCGCATCGGCCTTGCGGACGGGGCGCCGTCCCGGCTTCGGTTCAGCGTGACCAACACGCGGCTCGACCCCTTCGCCCGGGCCGTCCAGCCCGGTCTGTCGGAGATGACCTCGCTGGTCGCCAGCGGTACGGTCGCCGTCGACGGGACGCTGCTCGACGTCGAACGGCTCGGCGTCGACGTTGCTGCCGATCGACTGGCGCTGACGGTCTTCGGTTTCGCGCTCGAAAACGAGGGATCCGTTCACCTTTCTCTCGCTGACAATGCCCTGCGTGTCGACCGGATGCGGTTGCGCGGCGAGGGCACGAACCTGGAGCTGGGCGGCGATGTCACGCTGGCGGACGAGCGGGTGGCATTGCGTGCGGACGGCACCGCGAGCCTCGGCATCCTGGAGGGGCTGTTTGCCGATGTGCGCAGCCGCGGGACGATGCGGCTCGCAGCCGACATCGGCGGTTCCCTGGATGCGCCGACGATCACCGGCGAGGCGCGGGTGCGGGACGGCCGTATCCGCCACCTGGCGCTGCCCCACGCCCTCGACGCCGTGAACGGTCGCGTGGTGCTGGAGCCGGGCGGGATCCGTTTCGACGAGCTGTCCGCGGAGCTCGGCGGCGGCCCGGTGCGCTTCGGCGGCCGGGTGGGCCTGCAGGGCTACCGCGTCGGCGATCTCAACGTGACCGCGGCCGGGCGCGACGTCGCGCTGCGTTATCCCGAGGGCATCCGGTCGCGCGTCGACGCGGATCTGACTTTGCGCGGCTCGATCGACGCACCGACGCTCGGCGGCCTCGTCACCGTGCACGACGCGATCTGGATGGAGCTGTTTCGAGCGGACGGCGGGTTCCTGGACCTCCTCGGCGATCAGGCCGCGGCCGATCCGGCGGAACCCGGCCTGCCGCTACGGTTCGATCTGCGGATTTCGGCTCCGTCGAGCCTGCGCATCGCGGACAACCGGGCGCATATCGTCGCCAGTGCCGATGTGACCCTGACGGGCTCCTACGATCGCCCGTCCCTGCTGGGGAACGCCGAGCTCGAGCGGGGGCAGATCTACTTCCAGGGCAACCGGTACCGACTGACCCGCGGAAGCGTCGGCTTCACGAACCCCATGCAGATGGAGCCGTTCCTCGACGTGGAGGCCGAGACGGACATCCGCGTGCCGGGGCAGACGTACCGGGTCACGCTGGGACTTGCCGGCCCGCTCGACAGACTGGAACCGCCGACCCTCGAGTCGGATCCGCCGCTGCAGCAGTTCGAGATCATCGGCCTGCTGCTCGGCGACGTCCGCGACCCGCAACAAGCCGAGATCCGGACCCTGCGGGCGCCGGAGGCGTCGCAGCAGGGCCTGCTGATGCAGGGGATCGGCACCGGGCTGCTCAACAGCCCGGTGCTGGCCGAAGTCGGTGGCGTGGTGGAGCGCTCCATCGGTGTCGACACGTTCGAGATCACGCCGTCGCTCGACGATCCGGCGGTGCAGCAGTCGACGGAACTGGTGCCGACGGCGCGCGTGCTGATCGGCAAGCGCATCTCGGACCGCGCGCATCTGACGTTCTCCCGCGCCGTCAGCGGCAGCAACCAGGATCTCATCGTCGTGTTCGAGTACGACGCCACCGATCGGTTGTCCTGGGTTCTGTCGCAGAACGAAGATCGGACCTACGCCCTCGACGTTCGCGTCCGGCACGCCTTCTGATGCGCAGGTGGATCCTGTTGCTGATCGCCGGCCTGTGCTGGCCGGCCGCTCCCGCGCGGGCCGCGCGAGCGGTCGACGGCTACATCGGTCAGCGCGTGGTCGAGGTGCAGTTGGTCGCGGATGGCCGGCCCCTCGAGGACGCTGGTGCTCGCGACATGGTCGAAACCCGCGTCGGCGAGCCGCTGTCGATGCGTGACGTCCGCGAGTCGCTGGCCCACCTGTTCAGCCTGGGACTCTATCGGGCGGTCGAGGTCGGCGGCGGCGCAAGCCGCGGGGGAGTCGCGCTGATCTACGAGCTGCAGTCGCTCGAGACGATCGACAGGATCGAGTTCGCGGGCGCGCGCGGTGTCTCCGAAGAAGCGTTGCGCCGCCGCATCGTGCAACGTCACGGCGCGATCTTTCCGGCGGGCGAGGCCGAAGCGGTTGCGGATACGGTGCGCCGGGCGTACGCGGAGAACGGGTTCTTCAATCCTCGGGTGCTGCACGAGGCCACCGGAGCCGGTCCCCGGCGCGTTCTCCGGATCTCGATCGACGCCGGGCCGCGTGCGTTCGTCCGGCGCTGGCCGATCGCCGGCGAGTCACCGGCGTTTCACAACGTCATCCGGACCCGGCTCGGCCTTGGCGACCGGCAGCCGTACGACGGTCCGGCGCTCGAGCGGCGGCTCGGCGACTACGAAGCGGATCTCCGGCAGCGGGGCTACTACGAAGCGCGCCTGTCTCACGCGGTCGACCGGCTGAGCGACACGGAGGTCGACGTCCACCTCACGGTGCATCGCGGTCCCCGGATCGTCGTGACGTTCGAAGGCGACGAGGTTCCGGATGCCCGTCCGGCCGATCTGGTGCCGGTCGCCCGCGAGGCGAGCGCCGACGAGGACCTGCTCGAGGATGCGGACCAGCGGATCGCGGCGCACCTGCAGGGCCTCGGGTACCGGGACGCCGCCGTCACGCACACGCGGGAAGGCGATGCGGATAGGCTCTCGATCGTGTTTCGAGTGAAGCGAGGGCCGCTGTATCGCGTCGGCGACCTGCTGGTCGGCGGGAACCGGGCGGTTGCGGACGAAACGATCCGGTCGCTCGCCGGCGTCGAGGCGGGCGATCCTCTCGTGGTGCGGGAGATCGACGCGGGCCTTGCCGCCATCGAGGAGCACTACAACCGCCTCGGCTTCGCCACCGTGCTTGCCGTGCATTCCTTCAGCGGCGGCGATTCCCCCGGCCCCGGCGACGTGGTCGAGCGGGTCGTGACGGTCACGATTGAGGAGGGGATGCAGACGATCGTCGGCGCCGTGGAGTTCGACAGCGGCGCGGTCCTCCGGGCGGAGGACCTCCAGCAGATCGTCGAGACGCGCGGCGGCGATGCGTACTACGGACCGCAGGTCGAGCGCGATCGCAACGCGCTGCTCGAGCACTTTCTGAACGACGGTTACGAGCAGGCCCGGGTGACGGTGGAAGCAGGTTTCGCGGACGATCTGAGCATGGTGGACCTGGTTTTCCGAATCGCCGAGGGACGGCAGGTGCTCGTCGACCACGTGCTCATCGTCGGCAACCGGCAGGTCGACGCCGCCACCATCCGCCGCGAGGTCGCCTTGACCCCCGGCGAGCCGCTCGGACTCGACGACGTGGCCGAGACGCGCCGCCGCCTCAACGCGCTCGGCATGTTCCGGCGGCTCGACATCCGCGAGTTCAGCCACGGCCGGTTCGACCGGCGCGACGTGATCATCGAGGTCGAGGAAGCGGCTGCGACCCGCCTCGCCTACGGTGGGGGCTTCGAGGTGTCGCAGCGGCTCCGGCGGGAGGTCAGGGCGGCGGGCAGCCAGGCCGTGGAGCGGATCGAGTTCGCGCCGCGCGGCTCGTTCGAGATCGGCCGCCGCAACCTCTGGGGCAGGAACCGATCGCTGGACCTGTTCACGCGCGTCAGCGTGCGGCGCAAGAACGACCCGGTTCAGCCGGTTCAGGCGGCGACCGGCGGCGCGCTCGGCTTCAACGAGTACCGCGTGCTCTCCACCTACCGCGAGCCGCGGGCGTTCGGCCGGGACTGGGACGTGCTGGTCTCCGGGTTCGTGGAGCAGGCGATACGCCCGGGGTTCGACCTGTTCAGCCGCGGGGTGACGGCGCAACTGACGCGGTCGTCCGGGGTGGCGACGGGTACGGCGATCGGGTACCGGCTCGGCAACAACGACACGTCCAATCGAGAGTTGAATCGCGAGGACGAGAACATAGTCGACCGCCTGTTCCCCAACGTGCGGCTGTCGTCGTTCACCGCGAGCCAGGTGCTGGACACCCGGGACGATCCGGTCAATCCGTCCCTCGGCTCGCTCTTCACTCTCGAGTCCGAGGTGGCCGCCCGGAACATCGGCTCGGAAGTCGGTTTCTCGAAGAGCTTCGTGTCGGGCTCCGTGTATCGGCCGGTGCCCGGCGTCCCGCGGGTCGTCGTGGCCGCCGGCGCGCGCCTCGGGGTCGCCTGGGGGTTTCCGCGGGCTCTGGAAGCGGCCGCGCCGCCGGTACCGGGACCACGGCCGGCAACGAGCTCTCTCGCACTGCCGATCAGCGAGCGGTTCTTCGCCGGCGGGAACACCACGGTGCGCGGGTTCGCCCTCGATCGGCTCGGCAGTCCGCGTACCGAGACCGGCGGCACGATAGACCAGGACGGCTTTCCGCAGGGCGGCAACGCCATGGTCATCCTGAACAGCGAGCTGCGCATCCGCGTGACACCGGCCATCGGCGTCGTCACGTTTCTCGACGCCGGCAACGTTTATGATCGTGTGGAGCACGTGAGTCTCGGTCGCATCCGCGGCGGCGCCGGGTTCGGGGTCCGCTACAACTCGCCGGTCGGGCCGTTGGGGTTCGACATCGGCTTCAAGCTCGGCGAGCGCCATTTCTTCGGTGACCAGACCAACCGGCAACAGGAGCAGCTCTGGGCGCTGCACTTCAGCTTCGGGCAGGCGTTTTAGCCTCCCGTTCATCCGCCTCCTCGCCTGCCTGCCGATCGTCGTCCCCGTCTGGCTGTCCGGGGGGCACGCGCAGATCCTCGACCGCGTGCTCGCGATGGTGTCCGGGCAGGTCATTCTGGCCTCGGATGTCCGGGCGTTTCTCGATCTCGGCTTGCACGAGCACGGCCTGTGGGAAATCCGGGAACAGGATTCCGCGGTGCGCGAGGGTGCGGCGTTGAATCGGCTCATCGAGCGCCGCCTCGCGCTCGACGAGGTCAATCGGTTCCGGCAGGTGCTGCCCGCCGCGGCCAGCGTCGACGAGTACTTGGAAGCCGTGCGCGCCCGTTTCGCCGACGAGGACGCGTTCGCCGCGGTGCTCTCGGCGGTCGGACTCGACCTGGAGGACCTGCGGCAGATTATCCGCGACGACATCCGCATCGAGGCCTATGTCGCCGAACGGCTCGGCGGCCGCGCGGAGCTGGTGGAGGACTGGATTGCCGGTTTGTTGCGCCGCGCCGACGTCATGCGCGTCGACAGATGACGGGATCAGGTCTGCGTCCCGAGCACGGCCAGCGCGATCTGGGTGAGATTGAAGCCGGTGTGGCTTACCATCGCCGCGACGGCGCTGCCGCGCGTCAGGTAGAGCGCGCCCCAGAGCGCGCCCAGGGCCCCGGTGACGATGACGGTGTCCCAGCCCTGGATGGCGTGTCCGAGGCCGAAGGCGATGCTGAAGACGACGAGGCCGAGCCAGCCGCCGCCGAGGTGCTGATCGAAGCGCCGCAGTATGAACGCACGCTGCAGTTCCTCCCGGAGCCCCCCCGCCAGCACCACCACGAGCGCGAACAGGAGCGCGCGGGCCGGTGTGCCCAGCATGGCCCCGAACGGGTTGTCGGGCACGTTGCGCAGTCCCGGCGCCAGCCACCCGATGAGCAGCAGCCCGCCCACGGCGCCCACCACGATGGGCGGCGTGATCAGCACCCCGAGCGCCGCTTCGCGCCGGGGTGGACGGGCGCCGAGCAGCAACCCGCGGACCGTCTCGTCACGCGCGTGAAGGAAGGTTGCCACGAGCCCGACCACGACGACGACGTCGAGCAATGTCAGGCTGACGATGTAGCCGAACGACGGCTCGCCGGACGGCGTGAGCGCGGCAAGCCCGGCCGCCGCCAGCAGCGCGGAGAGCACGATTTGGGTGGGAAATCCGGAGCAGAGGACCACCTCGACGAGCGATGGCACGACGCGGCCCGGGGCGGGTTCCACAGGCGATCGCGCCGCGCGATCCGCTGCCGGATCGGTCTCCGTTGCGACCGGCGGCTGGCCGGGGTCGATTCCCCGCCCCCGATCGACCATGCGAACACTCTAGCATTTGTGTTGCACGCCGCGTGTGCGCCGGCGGGTCGGTCCTGTGCGCTGCAACGCTGCCGGGCGCGGGTTGAGCCGAGCGCGGCCCGCACACGTCAACAACGCGTCCACAGCTTGTCAACACGATTCCCAACATGTTGGGTCAGGTAGCCGCCATGCCCCTACATGTTGACAGTCCGACGAGTCTGGCGCATCATTGAGCGTCCCGTAGGAATACGGGCTAACGCGTCGGGCGTCGCTGGGGGCTTGGCGCGGCGGTGGGAACGTCGCGCCAAGCCGATATTCTGCGTTCTGCCCGGGTCCTGGAGACGCGGCGGCGACCGTCGTCGGGCGACCTTGGAGGGGGAGATGTCAGTAGGCGTTGCTCAAGAGTCCACCGTACCGATGACCCCGCCGGCTATGGAAGCGAGCGGTTCGACGGGGCCGGGTCTCGAGTTTTCCCGCATGTTCAGCCGCGCCGGCGTCGATCCCTTCGACGAGATCGAGTGGGAGACGCGTTCGGCGGTGATCTCGAACGAGCGCGGCGAGGTCGTCTTCGAGCAACACGGCGTGGAGGTCCCGGCGTTCTGGTCCCAGCAGGCGACCAACATCGTGGTCTCGAAGTACTTCCGCGGGCAGCTCGGCTCGCCGGACCGGGAGCACAGCGTCCGGCAACTGATCGGCCGGGTGGTGGACACGATCGTCAGGTGGGCCGACGAGAAGGGGTACTTCGCCTCGGCGGACGACCTGCAGGCGTTCGGCGGCGACCTGAAGTTTCTCCTCGTGCGGCAGAAGGCGGCGTTCAACAGCCCGGTCTGGTTCAACTGCGGGTTCGAAAAGGCGCCGCAGTGCTCGGCCTGCTTCATCAACTCGGTCGACGACACGATGGAGTCCATCCTCACGCTGGCGCGGACCGAGGGGATGCTCTTCAAGTTCGGGTCGGGCACCGGCACCAACCTCTCGCCGATCCGCTCGTCGCGCGAGCTGCTGGCGGGCGGGGGCACCGCGTCGGGTCCCGTGTCGTTCATGAAGGGCTACGACGCGTTCGCGGGCGTCATCAAGTCGGGCGGCAAGACGCGGCGCGCGGCCAAGATGGTCGTCCTCAACGCCGATCACCCGGACGTGCTGGAGTTCATCAACTGCAAGGTGGACGAGGAACGCAAGGCGTGGGCGCTGATCGACGCCGGCTACGACGGCTCGTTCACCGGTCCCGCCTACAGCTCCGTGTTCTTTCAGAACTCGAACAACAGCCTGCGCGTTCCGGACGAGTTCATGCGCGCGGTGCTCGACGACCGCGAGTGGAAGACTCGCGCTGTCCACGGTGACCGTCGGGTCATGGAAACTCTTCGAGCTCGTGACCTGATGCGGGCGGTGGCCGAGGGAACGCACGTCTGCGGCGATCCCGGCATGCAGTTCGACACGACCGTCAACGACTGGCACACGTGCCCGAACACGGCGCGGATCAACGCGTCGAATCCGTGCTCCGAGTACATGTTCCTGGACGACTCGGCGTGCAACCTCGCCTCGCTGAACCTGATGCAGTTCCTCAAGGCGGACGAGCCGGGCGAGTTCGACGTGGAGGCGTTCCGCGCCGGGGTGCGGACGCTGATCACCGCGCAGGAGATAATCGTCGGCAACGCCCGGTATCCGACTCCCGCCATCGAACGCAACAGTCACGACTTCCGCCCGCTCGGCCTCGGCTACGCCAACCTCGGGGCATTGCTGATGTCGCGCGGCGTGCCCTACGACAGCGACGAGGGGCGGGACTACGCGGCGGCCATCACGGCGGCGATGACCGGCGAGGCGTACGCGCAGTCGGCCCGCATCGCGCGCGACTGCGGCGGACCGTTCGCCGGCTATTCCAAGAACGAGCAGCCGTTCCTGCGCGTCATGCGCAAGCACCGCGATGCCATGAAGGGGGTCGCTCGGGCCCACGTGCCGGACGACCTGCACCAGGGGGCGGCCGAGTCGTGGAACGACGTGATCGAGCTCGGCGAGAAGCACGGATTCCGCAACGCCCAGGCGACGGTGCTGGCCCCGACCGGCACCATCGGCTTCATGATGGACTGCGACACGACCGGTGTGGAGCCCGACATCGCGCTGGTGAAGTACAAGCGGCTGGTCGGCGGCGGGCTGATGCAGATCGTCAACCAGACGGTGCCGGTGGCCCTCGCCCGCCTCGGCTACCCGGACGACCGGATCAATACCGTCGTGCAGTACATCGACGAGCACGACACCATCGAGGACGCGCCCCACCTCGATCCGGCCCACCTGCCGGTATTCGACTGTGCGTTCAAGCCGGCCAAGGGCTCGCGCTTCATCCATTACACGGGGCACCTGAAGATGATCGGCGCGGTCCAGCCGTTCATCTCCGGGGCCATCTCGAAGACCATCAACGTTCCCCACGAGGCGACGGTAGAGGACATCGAGCGGGCGTACGTGGACGCTTGGCGGCTGGGCACGAAGGCGGTGTCGATCTATCGGGACGGCAGCAAGCGGACGCAGCCACTCAACACGGCCAAGCAAACCGGGAAAGAGGCCGAGGCCGGGGCCGGCGAGCAGCCGGTGCGCCGCAAGCTGCCGGACGAGCGCAACGCCATCACCCACAAGTTCGACATCGCCGGGCACGAGGGCTACATCACCGTCGGGCTGTTCGACGACGGCACGCCGGGGGAGATCTTCCTGGTCATGGCCAAGGAGGGCTCTACCATCTCCGGTTTCGCCGACGCCTTCGCGCAGGCCGTGTCGTACTCGCTGCAGTACGGCGTGCCGCTGCCGGTGCTCGTCGACAAGTTCAGCCACGTGCGGTTCGAGCCGGCCGGCCTGACGAAGAACCCCGACGTGCGGGTGGCCAAGTCGATCGTCGACTACGTCTTCCGCTGGCTGGCGACGAAGTTCCTCTCGCCGGAGGCGCAGTTCCGCGCGGGGGTCAACGTCGGCGCCGGCACAGCGGCCGAGGACGGCGAGCAGTTGACGT
Organism: Vicinamibacterales bacterium; assembly: GCA_965204175.1. Taxonomy (GTDB): domain Bacteria; phylum Acidobacteriota; class Vicinamibacteria; order Vicinamibacterales; family UBA8438; genus WTFV01. The sequence continues at coordinate 4,065,449 of OZ241978.1, read as the reverse complement.
TCGGCGAGGCGATTCCGACGGATGCTCCGGCGCCGGGTGCGGGGAGCAACGGTTCGCAGGCCGTCCCCTACGCCATCAAGAACGACGAGGATGCGCCGCCGTGCTCGACCTGCGGGGCCATCATGATCCGCAACGGCGCCTGCTACAAGTGCGTCAACTGCGGCGCGACGAGCGGCTGCGCGTAAGCGACTACGGGGTGTCCTGATCGGGGGTGGCGGCGTGCACCTTCGAGGAGTCGTTGCCGGCGTCCGCGCCACCGACCATTCCCCAGCCGAAGTACGCGAGCGCGATGAGGGTAGCCGAGAAGACTGCTCGCATCGCCTGGGGCAGGAGCAACAGCCGCCCGTAAAAGTGCGGGTCGTTGTGCAGGCTGATCGACTGCAGGCCGAGGAGCGCGGCGACCGCGAGCGCGAGCCCGCCGGGCATCGAGACGCGCACGAGCACGGCGGCGAACATCAGCATCGCCCCGGCGAGCATGCGCCAGACGTTGGCCCACCACTCCAGTGTGCCCACGCCGATCAGGTCGATCGAGCCGACCACGACGTCGTGGAGGCCGTAGAGGAACATCCCGAGGGCGGCGACTCTGAGCATCGTTCCTCTGTTGTATCATGCCGCGGCGCGGGGCGCATGGCTCCGCGCCGCCGAAGGTGCAGCGCGGATGGCCGCCGGCCGCTACCACTTGACACCAGTTCGATGGACCTGCAACTGAACGACAAGATCGCGCTTGTGACCGGGTCGAGCCGGGGCCTGGGACTGGCCTCGGCGCACGCATTGCTCGAGGAGGGCTGCCGGGTCGCGATCTGCGCACGCGGCCGCGAAAGGCTCGAGGACACGGCAGAATCCTTGCGACGGGAGAGCGCCGTGGATCGCGTACTGGCGGTGCAGGCCGATCTCTCGTCAGCGGAGGGTGTCGCCGCCGTCGTAGATCGCACCGTGGAGGCGTTCGGCGGGCTGGACATCCTGGTCAACAACGTCGGCCGTGCCGGCGGCGGCGGCATCGTCGAGACGGGCGATGCGGAATGGGAGGCGGCGTTGGACGAGACGCTGTTTCCCGCCATCCGGGCCTCGCGCCTCGCGGTGCCGCACATGCGTGGTCGCGGTGGCGGCGTCATCATCATGATCGCCTCGATCTGGGGCCGGGAGTCCGGCGGAAGGATGACCTACAACGCGGTCAAGGCGGCCGAGATCAGCCTCGCGAAGTCGATGGCCCGCGAGCTGGCGCCTCACGACATCCGCGTGAACAGCGTCGCGCCGGGATCGATCTCGTTTCCCGGCGGATCCTGGTACCGCCGCCAGCAGGAAGACCCGGAGGGCATGGCCGCGTTCGTGCGGGAGCAACTCCCGTTCGGCCGCTTTGGGCGGGCGGAAGAGGTCGGGGCCGTCGTTGCCTTCTTGGCCTCGCCACGGGCGAGCTGGGTCAGCGGCGCGTGCGTAACCGTCGACGGCTGCCAGTCGCGGTCACTCTTCTGACGCCCACACGCAGTCAGGCCCACTTCAGGTTGGGGGATCCGGGCGGCTCGGACGTGGAGAGCGTGCTCCTCGATTCGCCCTACCGCCGAGTCCGCTGCTGCTGCCGGCGGCCTTCCACCGTCACCTTGCCGTACTTCTTCATGAAGCGCTCGACCCGGCCCTCGGTGTCGACCAGCTTCTGGCGCCCGGTGAAGAACGGGTGGCAGCTCGAGCAGATTTCGAGGTGCAGCTCCTTCTTGGTCGAGCGGGTCTTCCAGGTGGCGCCGCACGCGCACCGGACGTCGACCTCGTGGTATTGCGGGTGAATGTCTGCCCTCACGATCTGCTCCCTCTTCGGCTACGCAACAGTGAATTATAACAAGTTCGTGCGGTCGCGCCCTCATCCGGCGGCGGCCAGCATCGACCCCACCGCCGTGCGGACCGCGGGAATCCCCGCCCCCGTCTTGCTGGACACCGGAAGCACGGGCCGGCCGAGCGCCGCTTCGTGCGCCCGGTGCGCCCGGGACTGCGCGCTGCGCGTCAGCCGGTCGTTCTTCGTCGTCACGACGATGCTCGCGTAGCCTTGCTCGACGAGCCAGGCGTGAGCCGACAGGTCGTTGTCGAGCCCGGCGTGGCGTCCGTCCAGCAAGAGGATGACACCGGCCAGGTGCGGCGCGCCGGCCGGCGGCGGAAGGGCTGGTGGGGCAGTCGCCTGCTCGAAGAAGTCGCGCACGATCGTCTCGAACTCGCGACGCGCCGCCGACCCGCCCCGGGCGAAGCCGTACCCGGGCAGGTCGGCCAGCGTGACTCGCGTGACGCGGCTTCCCGGTGCCGGAACCGCCCGTACGGCGTACAGGTTGGCCAGCCGCGTGGTGCCCGGCTTGGCGCCGGCCCGGGCGAGGCCGCGGCGGATCAGTGCATTGATGAGGCTCGATTTCCCGACGTTGGATCGCCCCACCATCGCAACTACCGGGCCGGTGTCCGCGGGGAGGCGGCCGCCCGCGGGCATGCTGGTGACGAAGTCGGCGTCGAGGATCTTCACCGGGAGCGTCCGCGTGCCCGTTCGCGAGCACAGGAACGGCGTGTGCAACCCGTCTCGGCCGAGCCTGCTTGCCCGCGGCACAAATGTACCGGCCCTACAGGCGCCGCTGGTCTGGGAGCGTGCCTGCGGAACGGTGCAGGCGACGCCGGGCTAGTGCGTGATCTGATCGTCCGAGACGGTCTCGACCTCCGGTGTCTCCGGCGCCGGAAGCCTGGACGCGAGAGGCTCGCTGAGCGCGATCTTCAGGACCTCGTCCATCGTGTCGACCATGTAGAGGTCCAGGCCGTCGAGCACCGCCTTCGGAATGTCCGCCAGGTCCTTCTCGTTGTCCTTCGGTAGGACGATGGTCTTCAGGTTCGCCCGGTGGGCGGCCAGGACCTTCTCCTTGACGCCGCCGACGGGCAGCACCTTGCCGCGCAGCGTGATCTCGCCGGTCATCGCGACCTCGCGCCGCGTGGGAATGCGGGTCAGGGTCGAGACGAGCGCGGTGGTGATCGTGATGCCGGCCGACGGACCGTCCTTCGGAATGGCGCCCTCGGGGACGTGTACGTGCACGTCGGTCTTCTTGTTGAACTCCTTCGGGATCCCGAACTCCTCGGCCTTCGCGCGCACGTAGCTCATCGCCGCCTGCGCCGACTCCTGCATGACGTCGCCGAGCTTGCCGGTCAGCGTCAGTTGCCCCTTGCCCGGCATGAGCGTCGATTCGGTCAGCAGCAGCTCGCCCCCCGCCTCGGTCCACGCCAGGCCGGTGGCGATGCCGACCTCGTTCTGCTCCTCGGCGTTCATCGGCCGGTACTTCGGCACGCCGAGGTACTCGGTGACACGCTCGCCCGTGACCTCGGTGCGGTAGCTCTTGCCGTCATCGACGACCTTGCGCGCGATCTTGCGGCAGACCGACGCGATCTCGCGCTCCAGGTTGCGCACCCCGGCCTCGCGCGTGTATCGACGGATGATCGTCTCATACGCGTCGTCGCTGAACGTGGCGTTCTTGTCGCTCAGGCCGGTGGCGGTCAGCGTCTTCGGCATCAGGAAGCGCTTGCCGATCTCGATCTTCTCCAGCTCGGTGTAGCCCGAAAGCTGCAGGACCTCCATGCGGTCGCGCAGGGCCTGCGGCACGGTATGGAGCACGTTTGCGGTGCACACGAACATCACGTGCGACAGGTCGTACTCCACGTCGAGGTAGTGGTCCAGGAAGGTGTTGTTCTGCTCGGGATCGAGGACCTCGAGCAGGGCGGCCGACGGATCGCCGCGGAAGTCCATCGACATCTTGTCGACCTCGTCGAGCAGGAACACCGGGTTGACGGACCCGGCCTTCTTCATCATCTGGATGATCTGCCCGGGGAAGGCCCCGATGTAGGTCCGCCGGTGTCCCCGCACCTCAGCCTCGTCGCGCACGCCGCCGAGCGACAGCCGCACGAACTTGCGGCGCGTGGCGCGGGCGATCGACTTGGCGAGCGACGTCTTGCCGACCCCGGGCGGGCCGGTCAGGGTCAGAATCGTGCCCTTCGGCTTGCGGACGAGGGAGCGGACCGCAAGGAACTCGAGGATGCGGTCCTTGATCTTCTCGAGCCCGTAGTGATCCTCGTTCAGGATCTCCTCGGCGCGGGTCAGATCGCGGCTCTCGCGGGTCCGCTTGTACCAGGGCACGGCGATCAGCCAGTCCAGGTAGTTGCGCGACACGGTCGCCTCGGCCGACATCGGCGGCATCGCCTCGAGGCGCTTGAGCTCCTGCAGCGCCTTCTCTTCGACCTCGCCGGGCATCCGGGCCTTGTGAATCTTCTTGCGCAGCTCGTCCGTCTCGTTGCCGCGCTCCTCCTTGCGGCCCAGCTCCTTCTGGATCGCCTTCATCTTCTCGTTGAGGTAGTACTCCTTCTGCGCCTTCTCCATCTGCTTCTTGACGCGAGACTGGATGCGGCGGTCCACCTGGAGCTTGTCGACCTCGGCCTCGAGAATGCCGGCGATGCGCGTCAGCCGTTCGAGCGGCGAGATGATCTCGAGCAGGTTCTGCTTTTCTCCCACCCCGATGGCGAGGTGGGCGGCGATCGTGTCGGCGAGCTTGCTGGGGTCGTCGACCCGCACGGCGGCGATCATCGCGTCGTGCTGCAGGTTGTTCGACAGCTTCACGTACTGCTCGAACTGCGACACGACCTTGTTCATCGCCGCTTCGACATCCTCGCCGGGCTCGCTCCGGCGGCCGAGCACCTTGGCGACGACGCGAAAGAAACCCTTGTCTTCCTTCCATTCGACGGTGCGGGCGCGGTCGACACCCTCGACCAGCACCTTCACGTTCCCGTCCGGCAGCCGCAGGCTCTGCACGATGTTGGCCACGCAGCCCATCGTGTAGATGTCGCCGGGATTCGGATCGTCGTTGGCGGCGTCCTTCTGGGCGGCCAGGAAGATGCGCTTGTCGTGCGAGAGGGCGTGCTCGAGCGCCCGCGTCGACGACGGCCGGCCGACGACGAACGGCATCATCATGTGCGGGAACACGACGACATCCCGCAACGGGACGATTGGCAGCGTTTCGTAGGATTCCATGCGGTCAGGGTCCTGGCCCGGTTACCCGGCCTTTTCGATGAGGGTGATGGGTTTGTCCTTGGCCAGCACGGCTTCGCGGGTGATCACGCATTCGGTGACCTTCTTGTTGCCCGGCAGCGAGTACATGATGTCGAGCATCAGCTCCTCGATGATCATCCGCAGTCCGCGCGCCCCGATCTTGCGGTCGAGCGCCGATTCCGCGATGGCGTCGAGCGCGTCGTCGTCGAAACGCAGCTTCACGTCCTCGTATTCGAAAAGCTTCTGATACTGGCGTGTGATGGCGTTGCGCGGCGTCGTCAGGATCTTGACGAGCGCCTCCTTGTCCAACTCGTGCAGCGTGCCCTGCACCGGCAGGCGCCCGACGAACTCCGGGATCAGGCCGTACTTGATGAGATCCTCCGGCTCGACGTGCTGCAGCAGCGAGCCGATGCCCGACTGCCGCGCCGAGCGGATGTCTGCCCGGAAACCGAGCGTCTTGCGGCCCATGCGGCGCTGGATCATCTTGTCGAGGCCCACGAAGGCGCCGCCGCAGATGAACAGGACGTTCGTCGTGTCGATCTGGAAGAACTCCTGATGCGGATGCTTGCGTCCGCCCTGCGGCGGGACGTTGGCGACGGTGCCCTCCAGGATCTTCAGCAGCGCCTGCTGCACGCCTTCCCCGGAGACGTCGCGGGTGATCGACGGGTTCTCGTCCTTGCGGCAGATCTTGTCGATCTCGTCGATGTAGATGATGCCCTGCTGGCACTTGTCGATGTCGCCGCCGGCGGCCTGGAGCAGCTTGAGGATGATGTTCTCGACGTCCTCGCCGACGTAGCCCGCCTCGGTCAGCGTCGTCGCGTCGACGATCGTGAAGGGCACCGCCAGCAGCCGGGCCAGGGTCTGCGCCAGCAGCGTCTTGCCCGTGCCCGTCGGCCCGATCAGCAGGATGTTCGACTTCGTGAGCTCGGGATCGTGCCGGTTCTTGACCCGCTTCTGGATCTCGACCCGCTTGTAGTGGTTGTAGACGGCGACGGCGAGCTTCTTCTTCGTGACCTCCTGCCCGATCACGTACTGGTCGAGGAACTTCTTGATGTCCGACGGAACCGGCAGGCTCGAGCGGAGGCCGCCCTTGCTCTCGAAGCGGCTGTCGTCGGCGATGATGTCGTTGCAGACGTCGACGCACTCGTCGCAGATGAAGACCGTGGGCCCGGCGATGAGCTTCCGGACGTCGTTCTGGTCCTTGTTGCAGAAGGAGCAACGGAGCGTCTCGCCGCTGGTGCCTTTCTTGGCCATGCCTTGACGCACACTTCACCGGCGCTACGCACGCTCGCGGATCACGTCGTCAATGATACCGTATTCGCGGCTCTGCTCCGCGCTCATGATGTAGTCGCGCTCGGTGTCCTCGGCGATGCGGTCGAGCGACTGCTTCGTGTGCTCGGCCAGGATCTCGTTCAGCCGCGCGCGGGTCCGCAGGATCTCCTTGGCGTGGATGTCGATGTCCGTCGCCTGGCCGCCCAGCCCGGTCATCAGCGGCTGGTGGATGATGATGCGCGAGTTGGGAAGCGAGAACCGCTTGCCGCCGGCGCCGGACGCGAGCAGCACGGCGGCCATCGACGCCGCCTGGCCGATGCAGTACGTCTGCACGTCCGGCTTGATGAACTGCATCGTGTCGTAGATCGCGAGCCCGGCCGAGATCACGCCCCCCGGGCTGTTGATGTAGAGCAGGATGTCGCGGTCCGGATCCTCCGCCTCCAGGAACAGCATCTGGGCGATGACCAGGTTGGCCAGCGCGTCGTCGATCGACGACCCGATGAAGACGATGCTGTCCTTCAGCAGGCGGGAGTAGATGTCGTAGGCGCGCTCGCCCCGGTTGGTCTGCTCGACCACCATCGGAATGAGCTGCGATCTCGATTCGGCCATTGGATTTCCAAAGCTGCATGGTACCCGGTAGCGGGCCGCGGCGCGCGCGCGTCCGGCCGCCGCGATTCTCTTCAGACGCTGACGATCGTCGAGCGCTTCAGCAGCAGCGCGATCGCCTTCTCCCGGCGCAGTCCCGGCTTCAGGCGCCCGATGCCGCCGTTCTTCTCCAGCAGCGCGCGGACGGCCTGCAGCGTGCGGCCGCTCAGCGCCGCCTGACGCTCGACCTCCCGATCCACGTCCTCCCCGCTGACCTCGACCGCCTCCCGGTCGGCGATCTCGTCGAGCACCAGCGTGCCCCGGACGGCGTCGGTCGCCGACGCGCGCTGTTGTTCGCGAAACGCGTCCCAGTCGACGCGGGCCTGCCGCGGGTCGATCCGCTGCTCCTGCAGGCGCAGGATGACCTGCTCGGTCCGCCGGTCCAACTCGCGGGCAATCAGCGCTTGCGGCACCTCCACGGTCAACCGGTTGGCAAGCTGCCGCAGCAGATCCTGGCGCACCTCGTTGCGCCCCTCCAGCTCGGCCTGCGCCTGCAGGTCCGTCTCGACCTGGCCGCGCAACGCCGCGAGATCCTCGAACTGGCCGATCGAACGGGCGAACTCGTCGTCCAGGTCGGGCAGCACCGGCCGCTGCACGTTCTTCACCTCGATTGCGTACGCGGCCCGCCGGCCCGCCAGCCGGCGCACGGCGTCGTTTTCCGCGTGGGTGACGGTGAACGCGTGCGTCGCGCCGGGCTCCAGGCCGACCAGCTCGTCGTCGAACCCGGGCGGATTCGCGTCGCCGCCGATCTCGACGCGCACGTCCTTCAGGTGCTCCGGAGCCGCTTCGGCCTGGTCCGGCAGCCGGCGCTCGAGGTCGATGGTCAGCACGTCGCCCGTCCGTGCGCTGCGGTCCGCCACCGGCTCCAGGTGCGCCCGCTCCTGCCGGAGCCGTTCGAGAGCCCGATCGACCGCTTCGTCGTCCACCCTCGCCGGCGACTGGCGCAGCGTGAAGGCCGTATAGTCGCCCGGATCGATCTCCGGAATCGTCTCGATCAGCGCCGTGAAGGTCAGCGGCTTGCCGTCGTCGACCTCCACGTCCCGGATCTCCGGGGCAGCCACCGGCGCGACGTCGTGTTCCACCACCGCTTCGTTCACCGCGTCCGGAATCAGGTTCTGCGCGACGTCTTGCAGGATCTGATCCCGGAAACGCGACCGCACGATCGCGGCCGGCACCTTGCCGGGCCGGAACCCCTGGATCTTCGCCGACCGCCCGTAGCGCTTCGCGACGCGGTCGATCTCCCTGTCGACCGTTGCGGCCGGGATTTCGACGGCCAGCTCCTTGCGGCAGGCTCCGAGGTTCCTGAGGTTCGAGTTCATCGCCGTTGTCGCCGGTACTGTCGGCCGCTTGCAACCCGACGCAGGGGCCGCCCCGACGTCAGCCCCGGAACTGCGCTGCAGCCGCGTCGCGGGATGGTGCGAAAGGGGGGACTCGAACCCCCATAGCCTTGCGGCTACCGGATCCTAAATCCGGCGCGTCTGCCAGTTCCGCCACTTTCGCGTCGGACGGCGGCTCGGGTGGAGGCATTGTCGCCGCTCGCCCGGGATCACGCGGCCGCGGCTCCGATTCCTGCCCGGCCCGACCTGCGCGGTAGCCTGCCGCGTCCTTTCCGCTGCAGTCTTCCGGCGCGGATCAGACTAGCATACCCGCCCGGCCGGCCGCTTCCCGTCGCGGGCGGTTCTGGTACGATCGGCCGGAGCAGGAGCCGTTCCGGGAGGGTGATGCCTTGACGCACGTTCCGCCGTCCGCCGCCGATGTCGTCGATCGCCGGCAGGTCATCGAAGCCTATCGCGACAATCGAGCGCGGACGAAGCAGTTCTTCGCGATGCTCACGCCCGATGCCTACTACGAGCGGCCGATTCCGCTCCGGCATCCGGTCGTGTTCTACGACGGCCATATCCCTGCGTTCGCGGTGAATTCGTTTCTCAAGAAGGGCCTCGGCCATCCCGGCGTCGACGCCGATCTGGAGGTGCTGTTCGCGCGCGGGATCGATCCGGAGGACGGGGCCGCCGCCTCGGCGTCGGCCCTTGCGCGCTGGCCGTCGCGCGACACCGTCCGCGGGTACGCGGAGCGTGCCGACGACGCCATCCTGGGTGCGCTCGCGTCCGGCGCCATCGAGGGGGACGGCAACGCGGTGCTGCGCCGCGGCCAGGGCGTCTTCACGATGCTGGAGCACGAGGAGATGCACCAGGAGACGCTGCTCTACATGTGGCATCGTCTCGATCCGCGCTTCAAGCGCCGCCCGGATGGGTACGAGCCGGCGGGGACGACCGTTTCCGGCCCGGCCCGGCGGGAGAGGGTGACGATTCCGGCCGGTCGCGCCACCCTGGGGGCCGGAACGACCCAGATCCGTTTCGGTTGGGACAACGAGTTTCCCTCGCACGCCGTCGACGTGCCGGCCTTCTCGATCGACGTGCACGATGTGACCAACGCCGAGTACCGGGCATTCGTCGACGCGGGCGGGTACGACGACGCCGGGTTCTGGTCGGCCCCGGCCTGGCGCCGGCGGCAGGAGGCCGGCCGCGACCATCCGCTGTTCTGGGAGCGCCGGGACGGCGGATGGTTCTGGCGGGGGATGTTCGGGCGGGTGCCGCTGCCGCCCGCCTGGCCGGTCTACGTGACCCACGACGAAGCGTCGGCGTTCGCACGCTGGAAGGGGTTGCGTCTGCCCACCGAGGCGGAGCACCACCGGGCCGCTTTCGGAGCGCCGGACGGCTCCGAGCGGGCGTACCCGTGGGGCGGGGAGCCGCCGGACGCCACCCGGGGCAACTTCGGTTTCCGCTCCTGGGATCCACTGCCGGTGGGATCGTTTCCGGCCGGCGCCAGCGCCTGGGGCGTGCACGACCTCGTCGGCAACGGCTGGGAGTGGACGGCCACCGCGTTCGCCGGCTTTCCCGGATTCGAGGCCATGGCCTCGTACCCCGAATACTCCGCCGACTTCTTCGACGGCGAGCACTACGTCGTCAAGGGAGGTTCTCCGGCGACAGCCCGCGGGCTGCTGCGGCGCAGCTTCCGCAACTGGTTCCGGCCGCACTATCCGTACGCGTACGCGACGTTCCGTTGCGCCGGGGATGCACGGTGACGGCGCCGGAAGCGGTAGCCGAACGTTCGGCAGCGGCGCAGCAGGGCAGCTTCGACGAAGCGCTCGCGCGCGACGTGGCTGCGGGGCTCACGAGCCAGCCGAAGCGCTTGGCGGCGAAGTATCACTACGACGCGCTGGGGTCGCAACTGTTCGAGGCGATCTGCGAGCTTCCCTGGTACCCGATCACGCGCGGTGAACGCGCACTGCTGGCGCGTGAACGCGACGCCATCCTCACGCGCCTCGACGACCCCGCCACGTTGATCGAGCTCGGCGGCGGCAACGGCGAGAAGCTCGCCATACTGGCCGCGGGTCTGGCCGAGCAGGACCGGGCGGCCACGGTTCATCTGATCGACATCTCGGAGACGGCGCTCGTCCGGGCGAGCCAAACCGTGGCGCGACATCTGTCGGTCGTGGTACGCGGCCACCGTGCCACGTACGCCGACGGGCTGCGCGCGGCGGTCGCCGATCTCGATCCCGAGCGCTCGGCGATGGTGCTCTTCCTCGGATCGAACATCGGCAACCTGGCCCCGGACGAGGCGGATCGCTTTCTCGCCGAGATAGCGGCCGCCCTGCGGCCGGGAGACAGCCTGCTGCTCGGCACCGATCTGGTCAAGCCGGAAGCGGACCTGATCCTTGCCTACGACGACCCGTTGGGGGTGACCGCGTCGTTCAACCGCAATCTGCTCGTGCGCCTGAACCGGGAGCTCGATGCCGACTTCGATATCGAGCAGTTCGCCCACCGGGTCGTCTGGAACCCGCGGGAATCGCGCGTGGAATCGTACCTGATCAGCCGGACGGAGCAGACCGTCTGCATTCCCGCGGCCGGCTGTTGCGTCCGGTTCTCCGAGGGCGAGTCCATCTGGACCGAGAGCTCGTACAAGTATCGGCCGGATGCCGTCGTGGAGCTGGCCGCGCGCGCCGGCTTCGCGTACGGCGCGCAGTGGATCGAGCCCGGCGCGGCGTTCGCCCTGACCCTGTTCGACGTGCCATGAGTGCCGAGCCGCGTGCGCACCGCGACGCCGGCCTGCGCTTCCTGGTCGCCGCCGCCTGCCTCGTCGTGGTTGTTGCCGGCCTGCGCGCGGCGGCCGCGCTCATCCTGCCGTTCCTGATCGCCGTCTTCCTGGCGGTGGTGAACGTGCCGCTGATGAACTGGCTGGTGCGCATGCGGGTGCCGAAGCCGCTGGCCGTCCTGCTCACCATCCTCACCGTCGCCTCGGTCATCGGCGTTCTGGTCGCCCTGCTGGCGCAGTCGGTCAACCAGTTGACGGAAGTGATTCCCCGCTACCGCGCCCGCGCGGGAGAGCTGGGCGCCTCCCTGACCGCGCTGGGCGCTTCCCTCGGCCTGCCGGTGGAGCAGTTGCGGGAGGAATTGCGTTCGGTCTCCCTGGCCGCCTTCGGCACGGTCGATACGCTCGGCGCGATCATCGGCAATACGGGCGCGATCGTCGGCAACGTGGTGCGGACGGTGGGCGCGTTCCTGTCGAACGCCTTCCTGGTGTTCCTGACCGTGGTCTTCCTCCTGTTCGAGGCGGCCGGGTTCACCGCGAAGATGAAGCTCGCCTTCGGCACGGGGCAGGATCCGTTCGGCCATCTCGGCCGCATCTCCTCCCAGATCCAGACCTATCTCGTCACGAAGGCCACGGTGAGCGCGGCCACCGGCATCCTCATCGGGATCTGGGTCGCCGTCATGGGGCTCGACTTCCCGCTCCTGTGGGGCGTCATCGCGTTCATATTCAACTTCATCCCGACGCTCGGCTCCATCTTCGCGGCGATTCCCGCCGTGCTGCTGGCCGTGGTGCAACCCGGCCTGGGGTTCGGGTCCGCCGCGATCATCGCGGCCGGATACCTGGCCGTGAACGTCGCCTTCGGCAACCTGATCGAGCCGACGCTGCTCGGCCGCCGCCTGGGGCTGTCGACCCTGGTGGTCTTCGTCTCCCTCGTCTTCTGGGGCTGGGTCTGGGGACCGGTCGGGATGCTCTTCTCGGTGCCGCTCACGATGGTGGTCAAGATCGCGCTCGAGAACACCGCCGATCTCCGCTGGCTGGCGGTCATGCTCGACGCGAACCCGGCGGTGTCAGCGCGCAAGCGTCGAGCGCCGGCCGCGTAGCGTCTTCAACGCTTCGAGGTGCTCCACGTAGGCGGCACGGGCGCGGACGAACTCCGCGTGGTCGAGCCCGAGCTCGGTCGAGATCTTGCGCGCCTCGCCCTCCTCGGCGACCGTGATCGACTCGTCGGCGGCGGAGACGGCGAAGACGCACTCGAGCAGCTCGATGCGCTGCTCGGGGGTCGACAGGTTGCGGAACTCGCGCGTGACCACGTAGTTCTGGGTGCCGCCGAACAGGCGCACCTGGTGTTTGGCCATCTCCACCACCAGGACCGCCTGCGCTTCCGGCAGGTGCCCGAGGACGCGGACGATGTCCTCCATCTTGCGGGTCTCGTCGTCGGTCACCCGGGAGTCGGCGTGCGCCGCGCGGCCGAGCACCCAGGCGAACGCGGCGAGGTACCGGGCGCGGTCTTCGGGCAGCGCCTCCAGCTCGTCCACGATGTGGCGGATGACGTCGGCCTCGGACGAGGTGTCGTCGCGGGGCGCTCCCGCGAGGCCCAGGAACTCCAGAATCGGCATGTACGGTCTCCCTGCCGGTCCCGGTCACGCGGATGGCCCCGCCCGCACCGGGTGTCGTGTGATGCTGCTGACCGGCCGTTTTCCGAGTGGTTCGAGCTTTCCTTGTCCAAGCGACGCCTGCCGTCTACGGCGCGCCGTCCTCCGCCAGCACCTCGACGAACGCCGCCGCCACCGTTCCGGGAGCTTCTCCGCGCTCATCGACCCGCAGGTTCATGCCACGCATCCGCTCCGCATCGATGGCGCCGTCGAGTCGCCCGAGCGCCCGGAGCACGTCCGGGGCTTCCCGGGCGAGTCGCGAGCCGGCCAGGACGATGGCGTCGTAGGGCGGGATCGCACCGCGGTCGTCCTCGATCACGAGCAGATCGTAGGCCGTGATGCGTCCGTCCGTGGTGTAGGCGGCGATTACGTCGACTTCCTCGGTCGCCGCCGCCTGGTACATCAGCGAAGCGTCCATCGCCCGTTGTTCACGGAACGCGAGCCCGTAGGTGTCCCGTACCGCCGACCATTCCGGACGGGCGAAGAACTCGACGTCGGCGCCGATGCCGAGCCGCGGCGCGTGGTCCACGAGGTCGCTGATGGTCCGCAGGCCCAGGCGGTCGGCTTCCGCCGCGCGCACGGCCAGGGCGTAGCTGTTCTCGAAGCCGAGCGTCGCCGCCAGCGTCATGCCGCGTCCCGCCTCGAGAAATTCGCGCACCTCCTCCAGCATTTCCGCGCGCCCCGCTCGCATCTCGGCTCGTCCCATCTCGTTCGCCCAGAGTGTGCCCGTGTAGTCGACGTAGATGTCGATCTCTCCGGTGTCCAGGGCGTCGAACGCCACGAGCGAGCCGAGCGACTGCACGAGCGACGTCGGCCGGCTGGTTTCGTGCTCCACCCAGCCGGCGATGGCGGCGCTCAGGATGTACTGCTCGGTGAAGCTCTTCGCACCGACGACGATCGGCCGTTCCCGGTCGCCGAGCAGGGGCGCCGCGAGCGTCATCCCGGCGTAGGCGTAGAGCAGAGCGACGGCTCCCAGCGCCGCGGCAAGGCGTCCGCGACGGCGCCGGGCGAGGCCGACCTCGACCGCCCGCACCAGCCCGTCCAGCAGCAGGGCCAGGCCGGCGGCGGCCACGCACCCGACCAGGATCGCGGCGTAGTTGCGCGTCTGCAGCCCGCTGAAGATGTAGTTGCCGAGGCTGGTCGCCCCGACCGGGGTCGACAGCGTCGCGATGCCCACCACCCAGACCGTCGCGGTGCGGATGCCCGCCACGATGACCGGCATCGCCAGGGGCAGCTCCACCAGCAGGAGCTGCTGCCGGGAGGTCATGCCGACGCCGCGCGCCGCTTCCGTGAGGGCGGGGTCGACGCCGGCGATCCCGGTGACGGTGTTGCGAAGCACCGGGAGCACGCCGTACAGAGTCAGCCCCACGATGGCCGGCAGGAACCCGATGCTCTGCAGGTCGAGGGCGGCGAGCACCGGCACCATGGCCGCCAGCAGCGCCAGGCTCGGAACGGTCTGGATGATGCCGGCCAGGGCCAGGGACGGCTGCTCCAGCCAGGCGATGCGCGTCGCGGCGATGCCGAGCGGCACGCTGATGCCCGTGCTCAGCAGCAACGCCAGAAGCGTGAGCTGCAGGTGGGCGGTCAGGTACGACGGCAGCAATGCGAGCAGCTCGGTCATGACGGCGTTCCGGCAGGTGCTTCCAGGAGCAGCGCATCGATGGCGGCCGCCTGCCGCCGCGGCGTGCTCATCAGCCGGTCCACGTAGTCGTCGGCGGGCCGCGTGAGCAGATCGCGGGGCGTGCCGACCTGCAGGAGCCGGCCGGCGTGCATGACGCCGATGCGATCGGCGAGGGTCAGCGCCTCGGTCATGTCGTGGGTCACGAAGACGGTGGTCAGCGCGAGCTTCTCGCGAATGCGCAGGAACGACTGCTGCAGCCGCTCGCGGGTGACCGGATCGAGGGCCCCGAAGGGTTCATCCAGAAGCATCACACGGGGCTCGGCGGCCAGGGCGCGCGCCACCCCGACCCGCTGCTGCTGTCCCCCCGACAATTCGCCGGGCCGGCGGTCGCGCAGCGCGGAAGCGAGCTCCACGAGGTCGAGCAGCTCCTTCACCCGTTCCGCGATCCGTTCGGGAGGCCAGCCGAGCAGTCCCGGCGTCACGGCCACGTTCTCGCCGACCGTCATGTGGGGAAACAGGCCGATCCGCTGAAAGACGTACCCGATCTGCCGCCGCAACTCGTGCGGCGGCAGATCGGCGGTGTCGACACCGTCGAGCCGCACCGCGCCGGCCGTCGGCTCGATCAGCCGGTTGATCATCTTGAGGGTCGTCGTCTTCCCGGAGCCCGAGCCGCCGAGCAGGACCACCAGCTCGCCGGCCCGCACGCTCAGGCTGAAGTCGTCGACGACGACCGCGTCGCCGTAGCGTTTCGTGAGGCCGTCGGCCTGGATCATCACGGGGTGGTCGGTACTCGTCGCCGGGCTGTTACCGTGATCCGTACAGTATCAGGTAGTTCGTGCGACGATCCCCTTGCCTCCCCGCCGGTGCTCTGATAGCGTGGTGCATGAGCGTATAAACACATATACGCACCAATTCTGTATTTCAATCGTCAATCCGAAGAAATCCGTCGATGACTGTCCGCTGGAGTCTCGTCGTTTCCGATGCGACCGACCGCAGCCTTCGCAGCTACCTGGCCAGAACGGGCGGCAGGAAGGGAGACCTGTCCCGATTCGTCGATCGTGCCGTCCGGCAGGCAATCTTCTGGGAAACCCTCGAATCGATCTGGGAGCGCAACCGGAACCTCTCGGCCGCGGAGGCCCAGGCCCTCGCCGACGACGCGGTCGCGCAAGCGCGCGCGGATGCGGATAGTGCTTGACACCAACGTCCTGGTCAGCGCGTTGATCTCGGGAGACGGACCACCGGGTCGTGTTCTGGCAACGATCAAGCAGGAGGGACTGACGCTGATCACCTCCGTGGCACAGCTCGACGAGTTGCGGAACGTCCTGGGGCGCGAGCGCCTCCGTCCCTGGATCCACCCCGAGGAAGCGCAGGACCTGATCCGCAACCTGGAGGCTGTAGGCGAAGTCGTCACGGACCTGCCGGACGTGCATGCCTCACCCGATCCGGACGACAACCCGATCCTGGCCACTGCGATCGCGGGACAAGCCGATCTGATCGTCTCCGGTGACAAGAAGCACATGCTGGCCCTCGGCCATATCCGCGGCATCCCGATCGTCACCGCCGCCGTTGCTGCCGGCCGGTTGCATGGCCGATAGCGAGTCCGCGCCAGCAGGGCATCCCGATCACCGCCGTACGCGGCACGCCGCCGAGCCGGGTCGACTCGGCGGCGCCGGTGTCGCGTGCGGAACTTGCCGCCTGCAAGCGGCGGGTGAATCAGACCCCCGACAGGTGCTTCACCACCCCGGTGCTGTCGCCCAGCTTCTCGGTCGGCACGCCGAGCTTCTCGAGCACCGCGAGCTGCAGGTTCGTGAGCGGCGTCTCCTCGGCCACTCGCAGGTGGCGCCCGCCCTTGACCCTGCCGGCCGCGCCGCCCGCCACGAGCACCGGCAGGTTGACGTGCAGGTGCTGGTTGCCGTCGCTGATGCCGCAGCCGTACTGGATCAGCACCTGGTCGAGCAGCGTGCCGTCGCCGTCCGGCGTGGCCGCGAGCTTCTCCATGAAGTGGGCGATCTGCTCGATGTGGTGCTGGTTGAGCTTCGCCAGCTTGGCCATCTGCTCGGGGCGGTTCTGGTGGTGCGACAGCCCGTGGTGCGGATCCGGGATGCCCAGCTCGGGATACGTCCGCGGGCTCACCTCGCGCGACATCATGAACGTGATGACGCGGGTCAGATCGGCCTGGAACGCCAGCACCTGGAGGTCGATCATCATCCGCGCGTGCTCCTCGAACGTGTCCGGGATGCCGCCGCTCGGCCGCGCCAGCTCCGGCAGCTCCCGATGGCTCTGGGCCTCGGCAAGCTGAATGCGCCGCTCGATGTCGCGGATGGCGTCGAGGTACTGCGTCACCTTGGTCCGGTCGCCCGGCCCGAGCACGCGCTGGAAGTCGGCTACCTCGTGCACCAGCGAGTCGAGGATGCTGCGGTCCTCCCGAATCCGGGCGAGCCGCGCCTCGGGCGTCGTGTTGTCGGTGTCGCCGAACAGCCGCTCGAAGACGGCGCGCGGCTGGTTCTCCATCGGTAGCGGATTGGTCGGATTGCGCCACGACAACGTGTTGGCGTAGGCGCAGCTCCAGCCCGCCTCGCAGGCGCCGATCAGCTCGTTCGGGTCGATGGCGAGCTCCAGCGACCGCAGCACGGTCTCCCGGCCGAGTACGCCGGCCGCGATCTGGTCCATCGACTTGCCGGCGCGGATGTCCGGGCCGTCGGTCTTCTTCGGATGCACGCCGGTGAGGAACGTCGCGGCGGCGCGCACGTGGTCGCCGGTGCCCTCGCCGGGGAGCGGGAACGCCGGGGCGTCGGCGAGGCCGCTGACGACCAGCAGCTTGTCCTGGAACGGGGTCAGCGGCTGCAGCGTCGCCGGCAGGTCCGTCAGGGCCTCGCCGTCGGCCGGCGTCCACTGGTCCATGATCACGCCGTTCGGCACGTAGCCGGTGAACAGGCGCGGGGTCGGCTTCGCCGCGGAGTTCCGCACGGCCGCGAACGCCGGGACCATGCCGTCGAGCAGCGGCAGCGCCAGCGAGGCGCCGACGCCCCGCAGGAACGTGCGGCGGGGGAGCGAGTGCTTGGTGATGATCATGGCTCCGCTGATCTCCTCATCTGAAACGGCGTGCTGCGGACGATGCCCTCGACGAGGGCTGACCAACGATACCCCTCGCCGGCCGCGGCGTCCACGATGCTCCGGACGGCGGGTCCGTCGAACGACTCCACGCCGCGCCCGATCGCGTAGGTCAGCAGCTTCTCGGCCACCGTCGTGACGAAGTTGCCGCCCCTGCCGCGCAGCGCCTGCGCCAGCGTGCCGGGACCGTCGACCGGCGTGCCGTCGGTGAGCGTCCCGCTGGCGTCGATGGATGTACCGTCCTCGCCGACATCGCGCCAGCGCCCGACCCCGTCGAAGTTCTCCAGCGCGAACCCCAGCGGATCCATGATCCGGTGGCAGCTCGCGCACACCGGATTGGCGCGGTGCTGCTCCAGCCGGTCGCGGACCGAGCGGGGGGCGACGCCCGCCGCGTCGTTCTCCTCCAGCGCGGGGACGTCGGGCGGCGGCGGCGGCGGCGGCGTGCCGAGAATGTTCTCCAGCAGCCACTTGCCGCGCAGCACCGGCGACGTGCGGTGGGCGTAGGAGGTGACGGTCAGCAGGCTGCCCTTGCCGAGCAGGCCCCGGCGGACCGCCTGCGGCCCGCCGAGCGCGACGCGCCGGAAGTGGTTGCCGTAGATGCTCGGCATGCCGTAGTGGTCGGCGAGCCGCTCGTTGACGAACGTGTAGTCGGCGGTCAGCAGATCCAGCACGCTCCGATCCTCGCGGACCTGGCTGTCGAGGAAGAGCGTCATCTCGCGGGCCATCGCCTCGCGCAGGTTCGTGTCGAACTCGGGGAACGCCTGCGGATCGGGGGTCACCAGCGGCATGTTGCGCAGATACAGCCACTGGCCGCCGAAGTTGTCGACCAGCGCACGCGTGCGGGGATCGGCCAGCATTCTGCGGACTTGGGCGCCGAGCACTTCCGGGTCGCGCAGCGCGCCGCGTTCGGCGGCGTCGAGCAGCTCGTCGTCCGGGATGCTGCTCCACAGGAAGAAGGAGAGGCGCGACGCCAGCTCCAGGTCGCTGATGGCGTAGGACTCTCCGGGGCCGATGTCGTCCGGGTCGGTCTCGCGCCGGAAGAGGAAGTCGGGGCTGACCAGGATGCGACGCAGCGCCATCTCGATGCCGGCGTCGAAGTCGCCCCGGGCGCGGCCCGCCTCGAAGAAGCCGAGCAGCATCTCGGTGTCATCGCCGGTCACCGGGCGCCGGAAGGCGCGCCGGGCGATGCGCGTCACGATCTCGGTGGCGCAGTGGACCTCGTCCGCGGCAGTCCTCGGCCGGCAGGTGAAGATCCGCTGGCGGCTGGGGGTGTCGCCGCGCCCGGTGACGTTGTACGGTCCACGCAGCTCCACGCTGCCGATGCCGGGCGGAACGGTCTGGTCGCCGGCGTACTCGTAGCTGGTGACGCGGTAGTCGGGGCGCCGCATGCCTTCCAGGTACGCCTGCTGATCGACGAAGCTCACGGCCAGCGTTGCCGGCCCGGCCTTCGCGGCGAACCGCACCTCCTGGCCGTCGTCCGGGACGTTGCGGAGGTCCCGCCGCGTGGGGTTGCCGTCCTCGTCGAGTATCGGGCCGCCGACCGTCAGCGACTCGACGAGCGCGCCGTCCAGGCGAACCTCCATCTGATGGGGTTCGAGCATGCCCCGCACGCGGCCGTCGTAGGTCCGCAGCAGGAAGATCTTCACGACGTACTCGCCGTCCACCGGGAAGTAATGCTCGACGGCCAGCCCGCCGCGCGAGCCGAACGGCAGGTCGTCGCCGACCCGCTCGTTCTGGCGCAGGTTCTTGTCGACCTCGAAGACTTCCGTCGTCGGCTGCAGCGTCGGATCGCCGACCGCCAGCCGGGCGATCTTGCGCGAGGCGGAGAGGTACCGCTCGGTCAGCATCGGCGAGACCGACAGGACGTCGGCGATGTTGTCGAAGCCGAAGCCCGAATCGTCCGGCGGCAGCAGCGTCCGCTCGTCGATGTCGAGCGCGAGCAGGTCGCGGACGGCGTTGGCGTACTCGGCCCGGTTCAGCCGGTGCACGGCGTGGCGCCGGCCCGGATTGAGGTTCTCAGCCGCCGCCTCGTCGACGCGGTCCGCGATCCAGGCGGTCAGCTCGTCGTAGGTCGCCTCGTCGGGCCGCGGCCGGTCGGCAGGCGGCATCGAGCGCGTGCTGAGCTTGCGTATGACCTTCTCCCAGATCTCGGTCTCGTGGGCGTCCAGCCCGATGCGCGAGAGGTCGAGGCTCTGGAGCGTCAGCCCGGCGGTCAGGGTCCGGTCGTTGTGGCAGCCGACGCAGTAGCGTCGCAGCAAGCGATCGTACTCGGCGGCCGGATCCGCCGGCGCCGCAGTCTGCGCGGCCAGCGCGGTAGGCACGCCCAGCGCGGCGGCCATGCACAAGGAGACGAGCCATCGCAGGCGGCGTACGGGCAGGTGGAATCTCATGGGCCGTCCGGCTGCGCGCGAAATCCGCGGGACGTGTGTCGAGTAAGAGTGCATTATCATGACGATGTTTCGGGAGTGTCAAGAAGCGTTTCACGCGGAGGGGGATGTCCAGCCATGCGGATCCTGCCGATGATCGTTGCCCTTCTGGCCCTGGGATCGTTCGGAGCGGCGCCGGCGACCGCCGCCGTCGACCTGCCCCTGATCGACGCGGTCAAGATGGCGGACTCCGTTCGCGTCGAGCGGCTGCTGGCCGCCGGCGCCGACGTCGACGAGCCGCAGGGGGACGGTGCGACGGCGCTCCACTGGGCCGCCCACGGTGACATGGCGGACGTGGCGCGGTTGCTCGTCGCTGCCGGCGCCGACGTCGACGCGGCCGACGATCATGGCGTGACGCCGCTGGCGCTGGCCTGCCTCAACGCGAGCGTCGCGATGGTCGACCTGCTGCTCGAAGCGGGCGCCGATCCGAACCGCGCGCGCACGAGCGGGGTGACGCCGCTGATGACCGCGGCACGCGTCGGCCAGGTCGAGGTCGTCCGCCGGCTGCTGCGCGCGGGTGCCGATCCGACCGCGGCCGAGAGGACGCGCGGCCAGACCGCGCTGATGTGGGCGATAGCCGAGAACCAGACCCAGGTGGCGAGCGTCCTGCTGGAGACGGGGGGCGGTGCGACCGTTCGCACCGCGAACGGCTTCACGCCGCTGCTGTTCGCCGTGCAGCAGGGCAACGTGGACATGGCCCGGCTGCTGCTGTCCGCGGGCGCCGACGTGAGCGAGGCGGCGCCCGATGGCATCGGCGGCGACACGAACGCGCGGGCGCTGTTCAAGGAGGACACCGAGGCCTCGGCCCTGCTGGTCGCCATCGACAGCGGCCACGCCGGGATGGCCCACTTCCTGATCACGCGCGGCGCCGATCCGAACCACGACGGGGCGGGGCGGACGCCGCTGCACGCGGCGGTCCAGCGGCAGATGCCGGACGTGGTTCGGGCACTGCTCGAGGCGGGCGCGGACCCCGATGTGCGCCTCGATAAATCGCTGCCGCTCGTCTCCCGCCGCATCACCCAGGACAACGGCCTGACCCCGACCACCGTCGGCTCCACGCCGTTCCTGCTCGCGGCGAGCTTCGGCGACGTCGAGAGCATGCGCATCCTGGTCGAGGCGGGCGCCGACCCGTTCCTGACCACCGACGACAACACGACGGCGCTGATGGTCGCGGCCGGCGCCGACTACGTCGAGGGGCAGGACAAGTACGGCGTGCGCTCCTATCCCGCCTACTACGAGACGCTGCAGCGGCGCGCCTTCGAGGCGACGAAGTACTGCCTGGAGCTCGGCCTCGACATCAACGCGGTGAACGACGCCGGCCAGACCCCGCTGCACGGCGCCGTCTACATGGGGGGCACGCTGATCGCGCCGTACCTGGTGGAGCAGGGCGCCGAGATGGACGTCATCAACCTGCGCGGGCAGACGCCGTGGATGGTCGCGGCCCAGGGCGAGTACCGCGCCGGATCGTTCTACCGCCACGAGGAGACGGGAGCGGTCCTCGAGGCGCTCGGCGCCGACAAGACGCTCGGCTTCGATCTCGGCCGGGATTTCTGGGCGCAACTGGGGATGGAGGACCCGACGCGGAGGCGGCGTCGCCGGTAACGTTCTCGGGGGCTGGGTCCTCGTTGCCGGCTCCGCGCGGCGGGAGTCTCACTGGCGCGCACCGTTTCACTGATCGACGAGGCCCGCTGTGTAGTCGGCGCCTCCGACCCGGGGCGCCGCGGCTCCGGTGCGGTAAGCTGCTTCCGTGGACGCCCGCAAGCGCAAGCTACCCATCGGCATCCAGACGTTCCGCAAGATCCGCGAGGAGGACTGCTACTACGTCGACAAGACCTCCTATATCCGGCGGCTGGTCGACGAAGGCTCGTACTACTTCCTGTCGCGCCCGCGGCGCTTCGGCAAGAGCCTGTTTCTGGATACGCTGAAGGAGCTGTTCGAGGGCAACGAGGCGCTGTTCGACGGTCTGGACATCCATGCCTGCCGCGACTGGTCGATCCGTCATCCCGTGCTGCGGTTCAGCTTCGGGGCTGGGGATTTCGGGCAGCCGGGGTTCCTCGAGGCGAGTTGCATGGAAAAGCTGGCCGCGGCCGAAGTCGAAGCGGGTGTGTCCACCGAGTATGCCACGGCTTCCGGGCGTTTCGCCGCACTGCTCGCCGCGCTGCACAGCCGGACCGGACAGCGGGTAGTGGTGCTGGTGGACGAGTACGACAAGCCGATCCTCGACGCGCTGGACACGCCGGATGTGGCGCGCGCCAACCGGAACTTTCTGCGCGGCTTCTATTCGGTCGTCAAGGACAGCGATGCCCATGTCGGCTTCACGTTCATCACGGGCGTGAGCAAGTTCTCCAGGGTGAGCCTGTTCTCCGGCCTCAACAACCTGCGAGACATCACGTTGGATCCTCGCTACTCGGCCATCTGCGGCTACACCGATGCGGACCTGGACACCGTGTTCGCACCGGAGCTGCCCGGACTCGACCGGGAGGAGATCCGCCGCTGGTACAACGGGTACGGCTGGCTCGGAGCGGAAAGGGTCTACAACCCCTTCGACATACTGCTGCTGTTCGACAGCCGCCAGTTCGCCGCGCACTGGTTCGAGACCGGTACGCCCACGTTCCTGGTCGAGACGCTCGTCGAGCGCGGCGTGGGTTCCTTCACACTGGAGGAGATGGTCGGCACCGACGAACTGCTGTCTGCCTTCGATGTGGGCGACATGACGACGGAAGCGCTGCTGTTCCAGACCGGGTACCTGACAATCCGGGACCACGAGCGCGCCGGCAGCCAGACCCTGTATCGGCTGGGCTACCCCAACCAGGAGGTGCGCCAGAGCCTGAACAACAGTCTCTTGCGGCACTTGTCCGGGAATCCGACGCGCCAGACGGCGAACAGCATGCAGCTCCACGAGTTGCTGAAGGCCAACGACTTCGCGGGTCTGCAGACGCTGTTCCACGCGTTCTACGCCAGCATTCCCCACCAGTGGTACACCAGGAACGACATCGCCGACTTCGAGGGCTACTACGCGAGCGTCTTCTACTCCTACTTCGCGGGTCTCGGCCTCGACGTCTCGGTCGAAGACAGCACCAGCCTCGGGCGCCTGGACATGGCGGTGCGCTGCAACGGGCGCGTGTACCTCTTCGAGTTCAAGGTGGTGGAAAACGCCTCGAAGGGCGCGGCGATGGCACAGTTGAAGGAACGGCGCTACGCGGACAAGTACCGCCACTTGGGGCAGCCGATCCATCTCGTCGCCGTGGAGTTCAGCAGGAAGTCCCGCAACGTCGTGGCGTTCGAGGTGGAGCGCGCGGCGTGATGTTGCCTCGGCAGCGGGAGGAATCCAGATGGGGTCTGGGTGGAATCGCCCCACCGCCGGCCGTCATTGTGCGACGTCTTTCGAAGGGTAATCGGGCCGAGGGCGTCGTGGCGGGGGTTCATCGTCTGGAATCTCTTCGGGCGGATGGATCTCGCCGATGTCGAATCTGTCGAAGCTGAGTCCGTACGCGACGTCAAGTCGTCCGTTCGGAACATCATTGTTGGCCAGGGTCTCAGGCGCCGGAAGTCTGCGCCACTGAATCTCACGCGCGACAACGGCCGCTGTAAAGCGCTTGTTCGCTTCGTTCATGGCTTTCCGGATGAGTTCGAAGTCTCTGCCTCCGCCAGCCAAGAACACCGGCAGTCCGAATCTCCATGCATCCGCACGCCGATATCGGTGCTTCTTTAGAGCCATGAGCACTCGCATTAGCGCGTTGGTGCAGTACATGACGTGCTTATCGTCTACGTCAGTCAACTCTTCGCGCAGCACGCTCGATGGCTGTTTGACGTAGTCGCTTCCGCAGACAGGGATCGGACTTGATGGATCCAGTGCCGTCGCTGGCGTGAGGGAGCTTGCCCACGCACCGGCCTGACGGATCACCGCCACGCGCTTCAGGTGGAGTTCGTTCAAGCCGAGACGCTCCACGAGTGAGGTGAACAACTCGTAGCAGTCTTCCCCGTCTGGGGCGTGTAGGTTGAAGCCGCAGATGTCGAGGGTGGACGCCCCAACGTCCACCACGACGTGTAAACCGTTACTACGCCGTTTGGAGCGGGCGTAGCCGATGACCTCCGCCACGATCTCGGGGACCACTTCAACCGGCGTGTCCGCATCCGGATCCCCATTGCCTCTCACGTTGCGACACGCACGGGCCGCCGTTTCCAGCGTTGGCGCCCTGGATTCAAGGGAAAGCTGCCAAGCCGCTCGAGCAACAACTCCGAACGTAGTTCGCACGTGTTCGTCGTCGTACCCGGCCGACGGAATCCCGAGGTTCAGGGCCCAGCGCAAGGGGTAGTGTCCATAGATGTCCGCCTGTGTGTCGAGAAACCATCGTCGCGCTCTTCGAAGAACCAGTCCCAGGTACGCAGCGGCCACTGCCCGGGAGCGTTCGTCAGCGGGCTGATCCATGAGGCTGATCTTGATGTCGGTGAAGCGCTCGCCCGCGACGTTACTGGCTGGATGCAGGCGGAACTCGCCACGACGGTCCATCCAGAGCTCGGTCGGCAACAGGTACGCGTTGGCTCGACGAACGTTGCCCCACCGTACCGCGATGGCGCGTGCCCCGGCGATGAACGGAGTGCGCACGACCACCTTTGTGCATGAAGTGCCGAAGTCGAGTCCGACCACGAGATCCGCCGATGCCGCGTCCGATCTGCGACCCGTGAACTGGGTGGCCGTGCCGCGCCATGCTGCCACGGTGTCGTCCGATTCCGGTTTCGTGTGAGCGCCAGCCGGCCCGGGAGGGTGTTTCGGACTCGGATTGCCGGAAGAAACGTCAGACGCAGGACCGGCGCCAGGCGTTTCCCCGGACCAGCGCTTCGGCGAGCTACGCCTGAGCAGGCGCACCCCGCCGATTGCGGCGGTCACCAGCAGGACAATCCCCATCACTATCCAGATTCCTTGCGGTGATTCCATCGCTCGGGTCTGTTCCGGATTACGTCATCCCGCCGGGGCCGGAATGTCGATGACGCCGACGCACATCACTTCGGGAGGAGAGTACTTCAGTTTCCGGCGGTCCTCGATGTCTCTTCTGCGCCGCTCGGTTCTCGCCTCCAGCGCCCTGAGTCGCCCCTCGGTCGCCGGCACAAGGCGGTGCTGTCCCCGCTCCCGGTAGTCATGAAGCACCTTCTCCAGGCTCGTTCGCTGAGCGAGATGGTGCTCGTCGAGCAGGTTCTGCTGCACGTCGGCGCGGTCGTCGTTTTCCCTTTTCAGATCGTCGCGGTACTCATCGAACGCGCAATCCGCGCGTTCGATGCAGGACTCGATGCTCGATAGGGCCCCATCGAGATCCAATGTTCCCCCAGCAGCGTGCCATGGGGTTCCCCGTTCGACGGCGGCAGCGACCAGCCGCTCGGCGAGACTCGACTCGATCGGCGCGGAATGCGGCCCGAGTGCGGTCGCCGTGTAGTGCAGGCGTTCCATGTCGCGCAGTCCCCGGACTGACCACCGCTGTACCGCGAAGGCGTAACGCACCGCCGCCGATCCTTCCTGCAGGTCGTCCGGCAGTGCGGCGGCCACCAACTGCAACGCCACCGCCGGCCGGCGCCTGTTTTCCTCCTTCTCGAGACGAGCAGCGACAAATCGCACCAAGGGATGGAACTGACTGATCACTTCCTCCAGACCTTGCCGATCGGGCACCGCAGTGTTCTCGAAGCGGCATCGCACGGCATGGCCGGTGTCCGGGGTCAGTCGGGTCGGCGGATCGATTCGCTCCTTCCGAATGTATGCCGCCAAGTCGCACTTCGCGTCCACGGACAGGCTCACGTCGAATCGGGTCGGCTGGTCCGGGTCCTGCCGGAACTCCGAACCGGGATAGTGGACGTCGAAGAAGTCGGTGACGTAGGACTGAATGTCCCTCTGCGTGATCGAGCGGTGGAGGTCGCGCGCGGCCTTCACCTGCCTCAGGATGTAGTCGCCGTACGCGGTCAGATCCGCTGCGGCGTTCTCGAGTCGTTCCTCGTACACTCTGGCATTCTCGATCGCCTGCGCAGTCTGTTCGATCCGCTCCTCTTCCTGTTTTGGAGTAAGGCGCCGGCTGAACAGGTCGCGCGTGAGTTGCTGGATGCTGGCGTCTCGTCGGTCCAAGTCGCCGAGCACGGGTTCGAGCGAGCCCAGCGACTCTTCGAAGAGCTTGAGCCGCTTGAAGAGGCGTTCGTATATCCGGGCGTCGATGGTGTCCTGGTAGAAGAGATTCAGGACGTGAATCTTATCGGCTCGCTGCCCGAGCCGGTCGATGCGACCGATCCGTTGCTCGACCCGCATCGGATTCCACGGCAGGTCATAGTTAATGACGATCCGGGCGAACTGCAGGTCGATGCCTTCGCTTCCGACCTCCGACGAGAGCAGCACGTCGATCTCGGGCGACGACCGGAACTCCAGCACGATCTCGTCCTTGTTCTGCTTTCCCCCGTGCAGCACGGCCGCGCGGATCCCGTCGCCGTGGAGCCGCTCTCGCAGGTACTCGAGCGTGGCGCGGAAGTAGGAGAAGACGATCACCTTGTCGCCTTCCGCCGTGTCGCTTTCGCGTTCACGGAACAGCGACGTGAGGCGATCTCGGAGGCATCGATACTTGGTGTCGTTGGTCCACAAGGCCTGCAGCTTACCGAGATGCGGCGCGCGCCTGGCCAGTTCCTGCCGTAGCGATTCTTCGTTCGCCGTCGTCGGGGACGCGAGCATTTCCAGGTCCGGATCCGCGCCGGTTTCCTGTGCATAGACGATCTCATCATGCAGCCAGTGCCTCAGCGCCGCCGGCATCGAGCTGCTCATCTGCCGCTGCGGCGTCACGGAGAGAAAGCCTTCGTGCGCGTCGCGCCGCATGCAGTGCTCGCGGACTGCTTCGGTCACCTTCTCGTAGAAGTCCTTCTCCACGGGATGGAGCGGTACGTCCAGTGGAGTGACATCGCGAAGCACGCGCTTCGCTTCGACGTCCCGCTTGCGGGTTCGCGTCACGGCGTGGCCGAGCAAGTTCACGCGTTCGAGTCGTTCGGCGACGCGCGCCGCCACGGCGGGCTGGGCCGGGATCTGACGCCAGACTCGGTCCTCGATCAAGACTCGGAGCTGCCGGCTGTCCCGCAGCATGGCCTGCTCGCTCGCCTGGCGCAACTCGAGTTCCACGTCGGCTTCGATTCCCGCTGCGGACGGTTTCGTTCGACCGAGGATCAGGTCGCGCGCGCGAACGAGAGGCGCGTTCGCCTGCAGGATATCGTCGAACGCCTGGGGTCGATCGAACGTGTGCTCGTCCACGAGCTTCAGCAGCTCGAAAAGGTCGTTGCTCCTGAGGTGAATGGGCGTAGCCGACAGCAGCACGAGGTAGTCCGAGACCGCCCGCACGAGGCGGCCCAGCGTGGACGTCATCGTCTCCCGGTTCCGCAGATAGTGCGCTTCGTCGATAACGCAGAGATTCACAAGGGGTTCGTCCTGGCTGCGCTCGTCTAGAAAGCGGGCCAAGCGGGAGGATGTTCCATTGTCGACTGCGCCGTCGCTTCGGTCGTGCCACCGCTTGCCTGGACGCAGTCCCTGCAGGCTGGCGACGATGGCGAAGCCGGCTGCGCGTCCACGCCGTTCTGCCTGCTCGAGACGGATCAATGTCTCTCTCGCGTTCAGGATAGAGGCTTCGACTCCGAAGCGGTTCGCGAGTTCGAGTCGCCACTTTTCGCAGAGCACGGCCGGGCACAGGACGAGCAGGCGTCGAAAATCGAACCGCGTGCGCAATTCCGTCCAGAGCAGACCGGCTTCTATGGTCTTGCCGAGGCCGACCTCGTCGGCGATCAGGATGCCCCGGCTGGCGGAGTTCATCAGCGTGACCACCGGCTTGAACTGGTGCGCGTAGAAGTCGGTGCCGGTGGTGTCCATGCTGTAGATCACGTCGGCGAGCCGGCCGGTCAGCCGGGCGTGCGTGATCGTGCGTCGTAGAGTTTGTGCATCGCCGAGTCGCCCGCGCCGGAACAGGTCGACCGGATCGTCTCCACTGTCGCTGACCCGCTCCAGTTGGTCGTCGGGAACGTACTGGCAATGCCCGGGGAACTGAACCTGGATGCGGCGCACCCGGCCGTACTGCCGGGTCTTGCTCGTGACGACGCCGACGCAGTCGGGGTCGCCCGTGAGCCGCACGCGCGTACCCGGCTCGAAGTGGGCGCCATCGTCGTTCGATGTCGTCATGCGTGCCGCCGCCTGCTGTGGGGCGAATCGATCCTGAACTCGACCACTCGCTGCGTGTGCAGCTTCACCCTGCGCCGAGGGCGTCCGCGAGCGCTTGCCCGCAGACCACGTGCGAGACCCTCTCGTCACGCTTCCGAAAACGCACTCTCGCCGCCCGTAAGTCCATCTGCTTCCTGCGTCGCAGGCTTCTGGACACGAGGACGGGCCGGAAGTTGACGTCGCGATCACGAGGTGCCAATCCGTCAGCGGCGTCGGCGCCGGCTTGGAGTTGTCCGGTGGCACGGGCGACATCTGGCGCGCCGTCCTTGATCTCGATCGGCACGACCACATTGGGGTCCGCGAAGAACAGAAAGTCGCACTTGGCTTGAGCCGGTCCCAAGGGGGACCCGGTTTCGTCGAGGTCGATGACGACGTGTGATTGGGGTGCGTCCGCCAGCGACACGCCGCAACTACCCTTGTCGACGGCGTTGACAAGGCAGCGGCTGTCGTCGATCCTGGAGCGAATCGTGTGCGTGAAGCCAATCACTCCGCATCTCCGCGTGGGTCGACGATCTTCGCCCACTCGTTGTGCAGGGCTGTCGCGACGGCGTCGAATCCGGACGGGTAGAGGCCGGTATCGGCGTCCAGTGTGATCTCCTTCACAGTCGAACAGCCGTCGTCGGCCGGTTCGAACAGCCATACTCCCACGTCTCCGGCGTCCAGGGACTCCGCGTCGGACGGTCGGTTCCTTCGGTCAGTCGATTCGAACCGTCCAACGACGTTGCCGAGTTCCTCAAGCACCCACTCACTGTGAGTGGTCAGGATTACCTGCACTCCAGTTCTGACGATCTGTGCGATCCTTCTGGTGAACGCTACCTGCATGGCGGGATGAAGATGGGATTCAGGTTCGTCGATGATCAGCACGTCGCCAGGGGCAACCAGATGGCGCAGGTATAGAACCACCGGTGCGAGTTCCGACACCATGGAGGAAGCGCTCGTCAGCGGCAAATCGGTCCTCCATCCACCTGGACGGTACGTGAAGTGCGGGTACGCGATGCCGGACAATCCCCCGATCTCTACGGCACCGTGGAGAATCTCATCTTCAATGCGTTTTCCGAGTCTACGGAGTGGTTCCCGGCCGCGCCGAACTTGGCTCCGCTGGCCGGAAGCCATTTGGCCAAGCTGTTTCAGGAAATCCCCTCGTACCCCGGAAAGTGCTGGCGACGGGTCGGCGCGACGGATTCCTGCCATGGTCGCGCTCTCGATGAGGGCGCTGACGACGGTGGTGTGGGCATTCATCAGGCCGGTTCTGTCTGCGGGAAGATAGAATGCGGGATGGTGGTTTGGCAGTACGTCGTTGGCCAGGACATCGATAGCGTCCCATATCCGTTGAGTCTGTTCGCCCTTGAGCTCACGTCCCAACACAGAGAGGTCGGCAAGCAAATGGTGATGATGACTACGTCGAATCTCCAGTCCATCGGGAATTGTCGAGAGAAACGTCCATGTTTCGTCAGCGAAAGTCAGTTCGTGCACTGCGGGGTTGGGGACCCCCGCGACCCTGTGGCGAAGCACGATGCGTGCTTTCCCGACACCTCCCTTTCGAATCAGGTGGTCGCCGGCGTCGATTCCGAAGCAGCGCTCGATTTCCTTGCCGAGTTTCCCGCCCTGTTCCTTGAGATGCCGACGAATCGCCGCTTCGATGGGAGGGGTCAGCGCGATGGCCTCTCTTGCCGGTGCAGCACGTTGGGTTGCAGCGCCGGTCAACTGTTCCGTGATACGGAACAGATCCGTGCTCGCGCCCTCAGGAAGAGCGGGTGTCTCGAACAGTACCCGGAACCAGGGGTGCCATCCTCGCGGACCGAAATAGCGGTGTAATGCGTAGGCCAGCGTGGCCAACCAAGTCTTTCCGGTATTGCTGGGGCCGACGAACACGGTCAGCGGACGCAACTCGACCTCTGCTCGGGCGACAGGTCCAAAATCCGTCACTTTGAGCTTCAGCGGACGATCTCTGGTCGCGGAGCGTTGCATCCTCGTCTGCAGCGCCGAGTGCCTGGATTGGGGACCGCAGGCGGCCAACGTCCGGCTGCCTTCTCGACGGCCGGGCGCCGGCAGGCCTATCGGTAGGTTAATGAGGGGCGCCGTCCCAATCGCATCGGACGGCGCCCCCGAACGATCTGCGGTGGTTCTACTGCTTCACGTACTTGTGGAGTTCCGGCCGCACGGTGTCGGCCACCCAGATGTCGCCGTTCGGCGCCAGCGTCATGTAGTGCGCCTCGCCGAACTCCCCGAGACCGCGCCCGGGCTGGCCGTTGGCGCCGACCGCGCGGCCGTTCTCGTCGAGCTGGAGAATCTCGCCGGCGAAGCCGCTGACCATGTACATCGTGCCGTCGGAATGGATGTAGAGCCCGCAGGGGAGTCCCTTGTAGGCCCATTCCTTGACGTAGTTGCCCTCGCCGTCGAAGATCTGGATCCGCCGGTTCTGCCGGTCGGCGACGTACACCATCCCCTCGGTGTCGATGACGACCGAGTGCGGCGTGTCGAACTGGCCGGGGCCGGTCCCCTGCTCGCCCCACGACTTCAGCAGCTCGCCCTCGGGGTCGAACTTCAGCACGTGCGGCTCGCCCTGCCCGTGGCCCACGAGCACGAAGATCTCGCCCTCGAGGCCGATGGCGAGGTCCGTCGGCTCGTGCATCAGCGGCGTGTCGTCCGGGTTGATGGTCAGCAGCACCTCGCCCTCGGGATTCATCTTGCGCACCGTGTCGGCGTTGACGTCGGTCGTCCAGATGTGTCCTTCCGAGTCGATGCGCATGCCGTGCGGCCGGTCGTACTGCCCCTGGCCCCAGGAGCGGACGAAGGTGCCGTCGGGCTCGAACTCCATCAGCGGGTTCGGGCCCCGGTTGAAGACGAGGATCCGGTTCATGGAGGTCCAGCCGACGCTGGACGGCGCGCCCATCTCCAGGTTGTCCGGAATCTGCAGTCCGTGCGGCACGGGCCGGTACCCCAGGTCCGGCGCATCTTCCATCTGGGCGGGGTCGGGGCCATCCAGCACCTGGGCGCCGGCAGCGGCGGACAGGCCGAGGGTGAGCGCGAGGACGGCGGCGAACGTCCGGAAAACGCGGCGTGCTGGCAACATGGCAACTCCTCGGGAAAAGCCTATGGAATGGCTCGCATTGTAGCACTCCGGTCGGTGCGCCCCGCTTGCCCGGCGGCCGTGGCCGGGCAGGGAGCCAACGCGGCTGCTGCCGGGAGTTTGCGCGGCAGGAATCGTGTTCACGCAGAAGATGCTCGGCCAGGACCTGGGGCGGCGGTTGGCGAGGGCGCGTGCGTGCTACGCTTCCCTTTCACGCGAGCGGTCCGTGCTGAGACCGCGTGCAGGGTTGCCAGAGCGGGAGGAGGCCGGGATGGATGCGAAGTATCGAGCGTCTGTGCAGCGGATCAAGGCGTGGCTGCTCGGTGTGGCCGCCGTGACGGTCGGTCTCCTATTCGCGTGGAACACCCTGTCCGCCGCGCCGGCGCCGGCCGGCGGCGAGCAGGAGGACCAGCGCGCGGCGATGCTCGCGCGCGCCGCCGAGGCCGAGCTCGACACCGAGTACGTCGCCCCGCCCGGCGACCCGCTGTCGCACCACATCTCCGGTTTTGCCAAGACCCTTTGCTCGGCGGTGTTCGTCACCGGCCTCGACGCGGATTTCGCGGCCGAGAGCGTCGGATTCTTCAGCGGGCCCTACGAGCACCGGCGCCACGTCACCAACCGCGAGGTCGACAACGACGAGCGGCGCATCCACCTGACCCTGCCGAACGGCGTCGTCCGCACCGCGAAGCTGAACGGCGACCACGGCTGCGTCACGCTGCCGGTGGGCGAGGACGACGTCTTCTTCGAGCCGATCGACATCCGCAGCACCCTGCCCGATCCGGCGACCACGCCGTGGCCGATGGGCGACGTGCTGCCCGACACGCCGCTGCCCGCCGACATCGACGCCGACAAGGTGCAGCAGGCGGTCGACGCCGCCTTCGATCCGCCCGAGGGGTTGACCGCGGCGTTCGTCGTGACCCACAAGGGACGCATCATCGGCGAGCGTTACGGGCCGGGCATCACCATGCACACGCCGCTCGAGAGTTGGTCGATGGGGAAGAGCCTGACCGCGACCCTGATGGGCGTGCTGATTCAGCAGGGCGTCTACGAGCTCTACCAGCCCGCGCCGGTGCCGGAGTGGCAGACGGCCGGGGACCCGCGCCAGGAGATCCGCATCGCCGACATCCTGCGCATGTCGAGCGGCGTCCGGTTCCGCGGTGTCGGCGATCCCGACCTCGATCCGGCGCTCGGCTACCCGGACCACCTCTATGTCTACACCGGGTCGGTGAACTCCTTCGAGTGGGCGGCGACCCGGCCGCAGCAGTGGCCGCCGAACACCATCGGCCGCTACCGCAACTCCGACCCGGTGCTCACCAACTACCTGGTGCGGCTCGGCGTCGAGGGCCGCGGCGACGAGTACCTGTCGTTCCCGCAGCGCGACCTCTTCGACAAGATCGGCATCCGCGGATTCGTGCTCGAGACCGACCCCTACGGCAACTACCTGCTGCAGGGCTACGAGCTCGCCCCGGCCCGCGACTGGGCGCGGCTCGGCAACCTGTACCTGCAGGACGGCGTCTGGAACGGCGAGCGGATCCTGCCGGAGGGCTACGCCGACTTCGTCAGCACCGTCGCTCCGGCCTGGGAGGCCGACGGCCGGCCGATCTACGGCGGCTTCTTCTGGATCAACGGCACCGGCACGTTCCCGGTCCCGCGCGAGGCGTACTACATGTCCGGGGCCGGCGGCCAGACGACGCTGATCATCCCGTCGCACGACCTCGTCGTGGTTCGGCAGGGGCATTACCGCGGCTCGCGGTTCGGCGGACAGGCGCTGCGGCGCGCCCTCGCGCTGCTGATGGAGGCAGTGCCGGCGAGTTGATCGATGCCGTCCTCAAGCGAGGGTGGGCGAGATGACTGCGGCGACGTGTTGCGGTCTCCGAATCGGAAGCTCTGACGTCAGTCGGTGCTCGCGACCGGCTCGAGGCCCGTCTCCGCTATCGTCGGGGCCGTTTCGGGAGACGCCAGGAAGTCGATGAGCCTCTGCGCGCCGGCGGGGTTCTCCGCATCCGTCGTGATGCCCGCCGAGAACGTCGTGACCCGCTGATACTCGTCCGGAATGGGACCGACGTAGGCGGCCCCCTCGATCGAGAGTATCTCGCTGACCTGCTGGAAGCCGATCTCCAGCTCGCCGCGGGCGACGACGGCGGCGACGCGCTCGCTGACCACGCGCCGGCTCTTCGGTGCGAGCTGCTCCTGCAGGCCGAGCCTCGGGAACAGCTCCTCGGACACGTAGGTGCCGCTCACGCTTGCCGAGTAGCCGATGGACTCGGCGGCGAGCAGCGTTGCCGCGAACGCCTCGGGTGTGCTGATGTCCGGGACGCGGGCTCCCTCGCGCACCGCCATGCCGATGGACGAGCTGGCCAGGTTCACCTCGGTGCCTGCCCGCACGAGCCCGCGCGCGGACAGCGCGGCCAGGCCGGCCTGCGACATGATCAGGACATCGAAACGTTCACCGCGGTCGAGCCGGGCCGGGATGGAGTCGGGTGCGCCGCCGGTCGAGGCGCCGTACGAAGTCACCAGCCGGATGCCGGTATCCTGCTCGAACCCGGGGGCAAGCGCATCGTAGGCGGCGGCCAGACCGCCGGACGTCACCACCGCAACCGCGCCGCCGGTTTCGGCGTCGGCGGCCGCCGGCGCGTCGCCGGCCGGAGGCGCACAAGCCGCAAGCGGCGTCGCCAGCGACAGAAGCGAGATGAAGAATCGGCGTCTCAGCATGTCGCGAGTCTCCGTCTGCCGATCGTCGGTGCGCACACCTGATCAATCTCAGGGGGTTGCCAGGGGGCGGGTTCCGCTGACGACCCGGCGGCTCACTCGCACGCCGGTCCCGTGCTGCAACGGGCGCGTCAGCGGCGGTCTCGGGCTCGCCGGCGTCCAGGCGGGACGCCGGTCGGCCGGTCTCGAGGACGCCAATTCGATCTCGTCGTCCGCTGGCGCCGGCCAGTCGTCGTTGTCGCCATGGCTCGTCACGTGCAGCACGTCGTCCTTCGGGAAGGTGGCGATCGACATGCCGTCGTGGCGAATGCACAGCCGCTCGTCCATGGTCGCGATCTCGTTGCCCTGGACCGTCACGGTTGCGGCCCGGCCGCGATCCGTGTACTTGATGGTGAACGTTCTCATGCCGCTTCCTGGGTCTTGGTGTGCCGGTCTGCCGGATGGTTCCCTCGTACGGACACCGGCCTGCGCACCGATTCTCGGCTTGAGCACCGATTCAGGCCGGTACGTATACCTGTCGGTCATTGGTGTCGACCCGATTAGGGGCCGCCGCGGATCCGGACTTCCAGACCATCAGGGCCGGGACCGCGGGTGGACGTGGCGGCGATAGGCATCCAGGGCGCGCCCGCGCGCGGCGGCGTGGTCGACCATGGGATGCGGGTAGTCGGCGCCGAGGCGCACGCCGGCCGCCTCCAGCGACGCCGGCGACGCTTCCCAGGGTGCGTGACCGCGCGGATGTGTTCCGATGTGAGTCTTCCGCAGATGCCAACCGTTGTTGGGGCGGGCGGCTCAGACTGCACCTGTGTGGACGCCTCCGAAAATGCAAGCCTTTTTCTGAAGCTCTCCTTCTGCGATCAGTTTGCTCCAGCGGTTCTCCGCGACAGCGGAGCGGCTCCCCAGCGCCGCGATTGTTCCCGTGGAACGAGGGCCAGCCTTCTGGCTGGCCTGCAAGGACTTCCCGCACGGTCGGCCGTGGCTGTCACCCGCAGGGCCGCAACGGAGTGGAGGAGCCGCGCAGCGGCTTGACAGCCGCGGGCGACCGTGCGCGAGGTAGACGCTTCCGAGCAAAGCGAGGGCCGTTGGGCACGTCCGAAGCCGTGCACCGCCGTTTCAGGAAGCTCCATTTCGTCGGATGGTTCGGTGCATGCGGTCAGGTGCTGTCGTGTGTCCGGCCTCATTGATTGCGGCATATCACGCGCCGCGGGCCCGTATGGAGATACGCGGGTCGAGTCCAAAATCGCGCAAATGTGCTCGAAGGCACTGGTGCAGTCACTGGTTTTCTCGACCCCGTCTCGTTGACCGTTTGCCCTTACCATTTTCCGACCTGCTCGCATTCCCGACGGCGCCGCCCCGGCTCCTGCCTTCTCAGGCGGTCGGCAGCGGCGCGCGGTAGTACTCGTTCTTCGTCATCAGCGCCCAGGCGATGCGCGCCATCCGGTTGGCCAGCGCCACGGCGACCAGCATGCGCGGCTTGCGCGCCAGCATTCGAGCCAGCCACGGGTCCTTCGTGCCGCGCCGCGCCGCCCAGCCGACTGTCGCCATCGCGCCGCTGACCAACAGCCGCCGGAGGTCGCGCTGACCCATCTTCGATATCCTGCCCAGCTTCGGCTTCCCGCCGGTCGAATTCTGCCGGGGAACCAAGCCCAGCCAGGCCGCGAAGTCGCGGCCGCACCGGAAGCTCTCCAGCGGCGGCGCGAAGGCCTGGACCGCCATCGCGCACAGCGGTCCGATTCCCGGCACGCTCATCAGCCGCACCGTCTGTTCGTCTTCGCGCGCCCGCTCACGCAGGTCCCTCTCCAACTCCGCGATCTTCTCGTTGAGGTCGCCGATCTGAACGAACAACAGCGCGCCCAGCTCCCGAACCGAGCCCGGCAGCGGCGAATCGGCATCTTCAATCGCCTCTGCCAGCCGCTCCACGTGCGCAGGCCCTTGCGGCGCGACGACGCCGAACTCCGCGAAGTGTCCCCGCATCGCGTTGATCGTCTGCGTGCGCTGGCGAACCAGCAGATCGCGCGTGCGGAACAGCATGCCTTGGGACTGCTGCTCCCGCGTCTTCACCGCCACGAACCGCATCGTCGGCCGCGAGGCCGCCTCGCAGATCGCCTCCGCGTCGGCCGCGTCGTTCTTCTGCCGCTTCACGAACGGCTTGACGTAGATCGGCGGGACCAGCTTCACCTCATGACCGAGCTTCCCGATCTCTCGGCCCCAGTGGTGCGAGCTCCCACAGGCCTCCATCGCTACGATGCATCGCGGCTGCGACGCCATGAAGCTCAGCACCTTGTCCCGGCTCAGCTTCTTGCGGAACGCAACCGACCCGTCCGCGCAGGCGCCGTGCAGCTGAAAACTCCGTTTCGCCAGATCGATGCCGATGATGGTAGCGTGCTCCATTGGATGCCTCCTCTTCCAGGTGATGCTTCACAACAGCTCCACCTTGGCACATTCCGATGCCGCTGAGGAGGCGTCCACCCCATCACGTAAGCCCGAGCCGGAGTCGCTGTCGTCTATCGCATGCTGTCCCAGCCAACCGGCGGAAGGCGCGGGGCTGGTTTCCGCTCTTGCGATGAAGCCCCGCACCGGGAATTCCGGGGAACCGTGGTGTTCAGAAGCCGAAGGTCTTGCCGACCTCGATACGGTCGGGTGCGACGCGAAGGTTGACCGCGTTCGCAGGCACATCCGCCCAGACCGTCGCCAGCATGACTCCGGCACCGATCAAGCCCACCGCGGCCACAACTCCCGGCGTATACATTTCCGTGACGCACGCTGATAAGCCGAAGAGGGTCGCACACGTCTCTTGCTGGATCGGCATGATCAAGCCGACGCCGATCAGCGCGACGCCGCCCCACGTGCGAGCCATCGACCGTCGCCGGGCCGGTTCTTCGTCATCAGCCTGCTCAACGGCGAAACGCACAGCTGAACGTTCCGCAGAGGCCAGGATGTCGGGCTGTTCGGTCGCGAGCGCCAGCGTAGGGACACCCAACAGCGCCATTACCGTGACAAGTGCTCCGAACCGTGTCATGAGTAATCCTCCCGCAGAGTATTGCGCCAGTGACCGGGATTGGTCACCGGGCCGGACTGCCGACAGCAGGCCGGTGGCAGGCGACTCTTCGCCATCACCGGCGAACAGGAATCAGTCATCCAATGGGTTGTACCCGCGCTTGATCCGCGTGTCGTCCAAATTGCACTTGAACTCGCCGCCCGTCGTGATCAGGATGACCTCGACGTCGGCATCTTCCGCGATGGCGACCACGTCCGCGCTGGCGAACGTCGCGACCACACCTTCAAGTTGGACCGATGCACCGAAGAGGTTGGTCACGGACTCGGCCCCTGCGATGTCGAGCGTGAGCGGCTGAACGGTGTAGCGCCCGTCCTTGTCGCCGCGCGGCCGGATGACTACGTGCTCGACTCCGGTGTCTGCAAGGCGCGCCGCCGTGACCATGCTGCCGCGCGCCTCCGGGCGGATCCATATAGTGAACACGTCATTCGAGACCATCCCGACAATGTGATCGTCGGTCGCCTGCGGTGTCGGCTCGTACCTCCGTCGAGCATCGGCCGCGTAACGCGCTACGCGGGACATCGGCGGCTGGCCGGTGATCCTGAACTTGCGAATGCCATGCCACTGCCCGAATGCGCCTTGCTGAGCGGTCAACGCCTCGCCGAGCTTGTTCCAGAAACCTCCAATATCGGCGGTACAGGAATGTTGAATCCGGTCGACTCGATCCCTGACCCCGACGTTGATCGCAGCCTCGATTTCGGCGCGGCTGTACGCCGGCTCCTGTGCTGCGCTGGTCGAAACGGCGCCCGCGAGGATGCCGAGCAACGCCGCCGCCGATGTGAGCCGAACGCGCATGTTTACCTCCCTGCCTGTTGGGGTGCCCGCGCAAGATGACCGCTCCGACGCCGGCTGGTCTCTGGACACGTAACAACCTGTTCAGTCGCCGAGGCGACGCGCTGCCGTGTCCGGTCCCTGGACCGCGCCACCGGTTTGCGGGCAGTGCCCTGCGTCAATGGGGACCGTGCCGCTCATCTACGCGGGAAGTTTGGCAGCGGCCGCTGTCAGAACCTGTCAGTCCGCGAACGATTTCTGCTGGCAGATGTCGAGGCGCCGCCCGGGGTGGAACCGTGGATTCTCGTCGCGCGGCCGACCGTAGTGCGATGGCTGAACGTAGCGGTTCAAATCAAGTCGCCCTGACGGGTGGGTGTGCCATCGGTGCGCGGGTCCATGCCCGGAAGTCCGCGCTGTGGGCGGGGGGCGGCCGTCGCCTTCTCCTCGTTGTCGTGGTGCCGTTCGTATGCACCGCCGGCGATCTCGGCGACCCGCTCGACCAGGGCGGGAGGCTCGACCGCTCGGGCGGCGCCGGCGAAGCCGACAATCCAGCGGGCGATCTCGTCCAGGTGCGAGATCGTGACCCGGTACTGCAACCGTCCGTTCTTCAGCTTCTCGATGCTCTCCCCGGGATGGTGCGCCCCCTGCTGGATGAGCGGCGCCAGCGACGCGTCGAAGTGGATGACGACCTCGTGCAGGATTCGGCCGCGATACACGCCCCAGGTCTGCTGGAGGAACTTGTCGAGGTCGAACGCCGGGCGGTCGAAGGCGCCGGCGAGGCGCTTGGCGTCGACGATTCGATCGAGACGGAAAGTACGAGGCTCGTCGCGCAGGTGGCAGTGTCCCACCAGGTACCAGGTGTTCTCGCGGTGGAAGACGGCGTACGGATCGAGGCCGCGCCACGCCTGCCGCTGGCTCCACAGGGAGCGATAGAGCAGCGAAACGGGAGCCTGTTCACGAACGGCCCCTTCGAGCAGCGGCAACAACCCCTTCCGAATGGTGCCGGAGCGCTCCGGACCCGCCAGCGTCAGGGCCTGAGGCGTTTCTTCCAGTTCCCGCGTGGCCGCGTCCAGTTTCCGCTCCAGCGGCGAGGTCAGTTCCGAGGCGGTTCGGAATGCCGGATGCAGCAGCAGCAGCTTCAACGTCGCGCGTTCAGTGGATGTGAGGCCGAGCCAGCGAATGGTGGCGCCTTCGACCAGTCGGTAGCCGTCCTCGTCGCGGGTGACCGGGATGCCCTGCAACCGGCTGAGGTCCTGCAGATCGCGATACACGGTGCGCTCGGAAATATCGAAGTGATGGGCGATTTCGGCCGGTCTCCAGGACCGCCGTCCGCCAAGGAGCTGGAGGATCTCGATCAGGCGAATCGGACGATCCATAGGTGTTCTCCTCGTTCGCGCTCACCGGGCGCGGGAGTGGGGACCACTGTCGCCGCCGGCACGACGGTATCCGCCCGTAGGCTTCCGCTGCACTCTATCGGGCGCGCGCGTCAAATCCTGTCAGGGGCTTGGCGCCGAGCGGGGACGAATTGGCGGTCCTGTAGCGCCGAAGCCGGTTCGCAAGGCCGTTGCGCGTGCTACGCTCAAGAGAACATGACCACGACGATTCCCGGGAGGCGAGGTGCCATGCGCAGGTGGGCGTTGCTTGCAGTTTTCTCGATGGTGGGATGCGGTGCTGCTCCAGAGCCGGCTCCGGCTCCGGAGCCGGAGCCGGAGCCGGGCGCGGGTACGATCGAACGCCTGGATCCGTCCTTCGATCGGCTCGTGCCCGCCGATGCGGTCATCGAGCATCTGGCCGAAGGGTTCGGTTTCACCGAGGGACCCGCGTGGGTCGACGCCGACGGCGGGTTCCTGCTGTTCAGCGACATTCCCGGGAACCGCATCGTCAAGTGGGAGCCGGACGGCACGGTCAGCGACTTTCTCGCGCCCGTGTACGAGGGCGAGCACGAGGAGGGACGCCTGGTCGGCTCGAACGGCATCATCGTCGATGCGGGCGGCGACATCGTCTTCACCGAGCACTTCAACGGCCGAATCTCGCGCGTGGCTGCGGATGGAACGCGAAGCGTGGTGGTCGACAGCTACGAGGGCGGGCGGCTGAACAGCCCGAACGATCTCGACTACCACTCGAACGGCGCGCTGTACTTCACCGATCCCGCCTACGGGCTGCCGAGCCCGGAGGCGCGGGAGCAGAACGTCAACGGCATCTATCGGCTGAGCCCGGAGGGCGAGCTGGCCCGCCTGGCCGAGCTTCCCGGACCCAACGGGATTGCCTTCTCGCCGGACGAGTCGCGTCTCTATCTGGCGGACAGCAGCACGCGTCAATGGTTCGTCTACCCCGTGGAGGAGGACGGCACGCTGGGGGAGGGCGAGTTGCTGTTCGATGCCAGCGACTCCGAGGAGAGCGGTTCCGCCGACGGACTCAAGCTCGACGAGCTGGGCAACCTCTGGGCCACCGGGCCCGGCGGCGTTTGGGTCATCCGGCCCGACGGCCTGCATCTGGGCACGATCAAGCCGAATGAAGTCCCGGCCAACGTGGCCTGGGGCGATGCGGACCGGCGCACCCTCTACATGACGGCCCGGACCGGGCTGTATCGGATTCGCGTGAACGTGGCGGGCGATCGGTAGTGCGTCGATGCGGGTCTCGGCGCGGGAAGGAAGGAGATCGACCATGCGTCATGCCTCTGTCGCGGCGTTGATCACGGCGGCTGCGGTCGCGCTGGCGGTTGCGCCGGGCGCGGCCCAGGAACCGGATGCCGACTGGACCCCGATGCTGACGCCCTGGGGCCATCCTGACCTGCAGGGGATCTGGGACCAGACCACCGGGACACCGCTCGAGCGGGCGGCGGAGGTCGCCGACCGGGAGTTCCTGAGCGACGAGGAAGCAGCCGAGCGCGAGAGGGTGCGGTTCACGGCCTTCGACGCGCCGCCGCGGCAGGGCAGTCCGGGCAACTACGGCTCGCAGTGGCGCGACGGGTCGCGCAACGCGCTCACGCGCACCTCGCTGATCGTCGATCCGCCGGACGGGCGCATCCCGCCGCTGACGCCGGCGGCCGAGCGGCGCGCGGCCGAGAACCAGGCGCGGCGGCGCGACCGTCCGGCCGACTCCTGGGAAGATCGCAACCTGTGGGAGCGTTGCATCACCCGCGGCACCCCGCGCGTCCCGAATAACTACAACAGCAACATCCTCGTCCTGCAGACCCCGGACGCGGTGGTCCTGCTGAACGAGATGATCAACGAGACCCGCGTGGTCCGCCTCGACGGGCGACCCCGCCTGGGACCCGGCATCCGCCTCTGGAACGGCGATTCCCGCGGTCATTGGGAGGGGGACACGCTGGTCGTCGAGACCACCAACTTCAGTTCCAAGCAGCAGTTCCGGGGATTCCCCGTCGGCGGCCTGCGGCTGTTGGAGCGGTTCACGCGGGTCGGGCCGGACCGGATGCACTACGAGATGAAGCTGGACGACCCGACGATGTACACGCAGCCGTGGACCGTCGTGCTGCCGATGATCGAGACCGGCGGGCCGATCTTCGAGTACGCCTGCCACGAGGGGAACTACGGGATGGAGGGCATCCTGGCGGGCCATCGCGCCGAGGAGCAGGCCACTCGATAGGAACCGTCATGCACGACACGTATTACCATGCGAAGGATCTCGAGCGCTTCGCGGAAATCGGCAAGAACCGCCCGGAGCTGGCGGAGAAATTCTTCGCGTGGTACACGGCGGTGTTCGAGGACGGGGCACTGTCGGCGCGGGAGAAGTCACTGATCGCCCTTGCGGTTGCCCACGCCGTGCAGTGTCC
The DNA here is from genome assembly GCA_965204175.1 of Vicinamibacterales bacterium. Taxonomy (GTDB): domain Bacteria; phylum Acidobacteriota; class Vicinamibacteria; order Vicinamibacterales; family UBA8438; genus WTFV01. Next base: position 4,023,976 of record OZ241978.1, on the reverse strand, counting down.
CTATTGCATCGACGCCTACAGCAACGACGCGCTGGAGAAGGGTGCCGACCTGGATCAGATGACCGAAGCCGTTCACGTGGCGTCGGCCATCCGCGGCGGGGCCTCCCTGGTCCACGGCGTGCAGATGCGCAACCACGCGGACCGGGTCGGGATGTGACCCGCTCGGAGTTGCGTTCCGCAGCGATCCTTGGGGTCTTGCTGACAGTGGTGGGACCAACGACGGTCGGTCGGTGAGCGGTTCGGGGTAACGAAGATGGCTGGCACGCTCCCCTCGCTCGCTTCCAGGCAGCTTCCGCTGGCTTCATCGTGCGAGCAGTTGGCGACCTTGCATCGTCTCCCGCTGGCGCGCGAGTTCACCGAGGCGCTCGACGAGAACGGCCTCCATCCCCTGCGCCCTACCGGCATCGAGATCCTGCAGATCAACGTCGGCAAGCTCTGCAACCAGACCTGCGTGCACTGCCATGTCGACGCGGGTCCCGACCGGCGCGAGGTCATGACCCGCGAAACGATGGCGCAGTGCGTGGAGGCGCTGAAGCGAACGGCGATCCCGACGGTCGACGTCACCGGAGGCGCGCCGGAGCTCAACCCGAGCTTCCGCTGGCTCGTCGAGCAGTGCACGGCGCTCGGCCGTCACGTGATCGACCGCTGCAACCTCACCGTGCTCGGTCTGCCGTCACAGTCGGACCTGACAGAGTTCCTGGCCGAGCACCGCGTCGAGGTGGTCTGCTCGCTGCCGCACTACCGCCGGCTCAACACCGACCGGCAGCGGGGCGACGGCGTGTTCGACAAGTCGATCGCGGGCCTGCGGAAGCTCAACGCGGCCGGCTACGGCGATGACGCTACGGGGCTGAGGCTGGTCCTGGTGACCAACCCGGTCGGGGCGTACCTGCCGGCGGGGCAGGCGTCGCTGGAGCGCGAGTGGAAGCGCGAGCTCGACCGCCTCTACGGGATCCGGTTCAACGCGCTGCACACCATCACGAACATGCCGATCAGCCGCTTTCTGGAGTGGCTGGTGGACTCGTCGAACCTGGAACGCTACATGGAGCGCCTGGTCACGAGCTACAACCCGGCCGCGGCGCACGGCGTGATGTGCCGCAGCATCCTGTCGGTGGGGTGGGACGGCGTGCTCTACGACTGCGACTTCAACCAGATGCTGGACATGCCGGTCGAGCCGGGCGCGCCGCGGCACATCGCCGACTTCGACCTCGCCGCACTCGAAGCGCGCTCTATCGTCGTCGACCGTCACTGCTTCGGCTGCACCGCCGGCGCCGGATCGAGCTGTTCGGGCGCCACCGTGGCGTAACGGCAGTACGCGTTCGGACCCGCCCGTCTCTCGCGACCGCGTTCATCCTGTCCCGAGCGCGCCAAGCTCTCCATCGGGCTCACCCGGCTTCAGGGCCAAAGAACAAAGCCGGGGGGCGCTGGGCCCACCCGGCTTCGAAGTCTGAGGTCGGCGACTCGGTGCCGCCGCGTCCCGGCCCGGCAATCGCCGCCTGCGGCTCCGTTTGCCGCCCAACCGGGCCTGACTGGAAGTCTACGCCGTCCTACGGCGCAGACTTCTACGCGATGATGACGTTCCGCGGGAACTGCTCGTGGGCCTCCAGGAACGTCAGTTTGTCGCCGAGCTCTTCCGCCGTCGGCTGAACGTTGCCGTTGACGTCGGTCACGCGCGAGACGACGGTGTGCTCGCCGGGGGTGGCGCCCTCCCAGCGGTAGTTGAAGAACTTCCAGCCGTACTTCTCGCGCATCGTCTCCTGGTCGAGCGTCGCTGCCTGCCACTCGCCGTCGTCGATCTTCACCTCGACCGAGTCGATGGGGGTGCCGTCGTTGAGCACGACGCCGAAGATGTTGTGCGCGCCGCCGGCCGCGGTGACGCGGGCGACGTACGACTTCAGGTTCATGGTCGAGATGGCAGTCTCGACCCACTTCATTTCGCCGTTGATCATCTCGCCCTTCAGCGTCCGGTACGAGCGGGCCTGCCACCGGCCGAGGTACTGATCCTTCTGCACGTTGATCTCGGCGACCCACTTGACGTTCGGTGCGCCGTACCAGCCGGGGACCAGCAGCCGCAACGGGCGGCCCTGGTGCTCGGTGAGCGGCTCGCCGTTCAGCGCGTAGGCGAGGAGCGGCTCGTCCGACAGCGCCTGATCCCGCTCGAGGCTGCGGCCGTACTGCTGCTCGACGTTGAACGGGCGGCCGCGCCAGATCACTTCCTCCTCGCCGCGGTCGGCGCCGAAGAAGACGAACTCGCGCGCCGCGTCCTGCACGCCGGCCCGCTGCAGCACGGTGCGCAGCGAGACGCCGGTCCAGCGGCCGTTGCTCGACAGGCCGTTCAGTGGGCCGCGGTTGCCGGAGCACTCGAAGCCGAAGACCAGGTCGCGGCTCGGCATGGCGCGCAGGTCGTCCATCGACAGCTCCAGCGGCGTGTCGACCAGGCCGGAGACGCGCAGGCGGTACGCGTCCACGTCCACGTTGGGGTGGCCGTAGTGCTGCGTCGTGAAGAACTGGTCGCGGGGCGTGAACGGGCCGTCTATCCGGCGGACGTCGATGATCCGCCGTTCCGCGTCCCGGATCCATTGCACGTCGTCCGAGACGTCGGTGAACTGCATGAGCGTCTCGCCCTGGGCGAGCGCCGGGAACGCCCATTCGGGCACGCCGATCACGCCGAGCCCCGCCATCGCCAAGCCGCCCTTGAGAACCTCTCGACGGGTGGTTTCTTTCGCCATCTTTGCCCCTTTCCGCACGCGGCCTCGTTTCCGGAACCGTTGTCCATTCCGCGTTCCCTTGACGTCGCGCGCGGAACACGGACAGTCGATCTCGACCCACTATCTTATCGGTAGACCCTTGCACCCGCAACCGGATGCGTGCCACGGTGCGCGGGGCAATCGCGCGAACGGTCGGGATGTCTTTCCCGGCGACGCGCCCGCGCCGCGTTGCGCGGAAGCGCCCAAGTGCGGGAAGATGCACCGAGCGGGTGTCCGGCAGCGGGAGTCGCGTGCGCCGGTGTGTCAGTCCGGTGAGCCGATGCCCGACAGGAGGTGACCATCATGCAGTCTCGACACGTCGCGATCTCGTTGCTGGTGCTGGCGATCGTGGCCTGGGCGGCGCCGCCTGCGTTCGGGCAGAGCGCAGACTCGTGGGAGCTGCCGCGCACTCCGGAGGGCCGTCCCGATCTGCAGGGGGTCTGGTTGAACAACGTGGCCACGCCGCTCGAACGGCTGCCGGAGCTGGCCGGCCGCTCGCACCTGACCCGGGAGGAAGTCGCGACGCTGACGGCGCGCGCCGAGCGGATCTTCCAGAACGGGCGCAGCGCCTTCGCGACGCCCGAGAGCGCCTTTCGCGCGGCGCTGCAGAACGTCGAGACCTACATCGCGTGGTCGACGAGCAGCTCGATCGGGATGGTCGACGTGACGTTCACCGACCGCACGTCGCTCGTCCTCGACCCGCCGGACGGACGGATCCCGGCGCTCACCCCGGCGGCCCGGGCGCGCGTGGCGGCCGTTGACCGCGGCTGGGAGTTCAAGACCGGACCGGACGACCTCAACAGCATCCACCGCTGCATCACGACCGGGGTGCCGCGGCTCGGCGGCAACTTCGGCGCCGGACCGTACACCTTCTACCAGGTCGTCCAGACGCCTACCCATCTGGCCTTCATCAGCGAGGCCTTCCACGATGCGCGGATCATCCCCATCGGAAACCAGCCGCACGCGCCGGAAGAGATCCGCCAGTGGAACGGCGACTCCCGCGGCCGCTGGGAGGGCGACACCCTGGTCGTGGAGACGACCAACTTCTCGTCCAAGAGTCATTACCGCGGCGCCGCAGAGGGCCTGCATCTGGTGGAGCGGTTCACCCGCACCGGCCCGGACACGCTCGCGTATCGGGTGACCTTGACCGACCCCGCGACGTGGGCGTCGTCGTGGACGGCGGAGGTTCCTCTCCAGCGGCGCGACCAGCCGATCTACGAGTTCGCCTGCCACGAGGGCAACTACTCGATTGTGGGGATGCTGCGCACCGCCCGTCTGGAGGACGCGAACCGCTGACGGCGTACAGAAGAAAAGCCCGCGGGACCCCCTCGGTCTCGCGGGCTTCGAAAGCAACTGCAGGAGACCTACCGCGGCGGCTCGGTCGGGTCCCGGCCGTCGCGCGGGGCGCCCGTGCCGGACGAACCGGCGAACAGGCGCGTGCCGTCCGGGAACGTCACGTCACGGCCGTTCGCGCGGAACGCGCCGTCGATTGCCTGATAGCCCTCGACGAGCACCTCGATGCCGGGGGTAACCGAGTCGCGGCGCCAGCCGCGGCGGACGAGGGCGCCGGGCGGGCCGGCCTCGATCATCCAGCTCTCGACCGTGCCGTCGTCCCGGGTCACGTCGATGTGCAGCCAGGCGTGCGGGTTGATCCACTCCATCTTGGTGATCGTGCCCCGCAGCGCGACCGGCTTCGTCGCGTCGAACTCGGCCGAGAACGCGTGATGCGCGAGCGCCGAGCCGCCGGCCACCAGGATGGCGAGCGCGATGCCTGCCAGTATCAAAGCCAATCTGTTCCGCATCGGTGATACCTCGCTGTGTATGTTGCGAAAGCGTGAGGGCTGCCCTATCGGCCAGCCGCCTCCGCCGCCTCGCGGTCGCGCGCCCGCGCGCCGCTCAGGATGTTGAACATGCCGTAGTTGCCCTCGTGGCAGGCGTACTCGACCAGCTCGTACTGCTCGTCATCCAAGTCGTACGTGAAGCGGCCGGTGAAGGGCGCGGTCCAGACGACGGGGTCGTCAACCGTGAACTGGTACTCGAGCCGTGTCGGGCTGATCCGCGTGAACCGCTCGGTGAGGATCATGTCGGGGCTCGACCCGCGGAACGACGCCCGCGCGTTGAGGTTGGTCGTCTCGACCACCAGCGTGTCGCCGTCCCAGCGGCCCTGCGCGCTGCCGAGCCACGAGGTGAGTCCCGGTCCGTCCTTCGGCCGCGGCGATGTCGGGATGACCCGGGTCTCGTGGATCATCTCCTTCTGGATGGCGACGAAGCCAGGGCCCTGGTAGATCTGCAGACCGTTGTTGTAAACCCCAGGGAACATCAGCGACGGCAGCCCGCGCGTGATGCAGCGGACGAACGGCGTTGCCTCTTCCGGACCCGCGATGTTGGTGGTGGTGTAGCGGGCACGGTCGCTCGCCAACTGGGCGGCACGGCGCTCGCCCTCCGACGTCAGCGCCGGGATCCGGCCGTCGGGCGGATCGACGATCATGGCCACCTGCGTGGACGGGGCGTTCGGGTCGTAACCCAGGGTCGTGTCGCGCCACTCGCGTTCATAGCCCCAGATGCTGCCAAGGGTGCCGCGCTCGCGGCGCGCCGCCGCCTGCTCCGGCGTCAGGCTCTCGATGTCGGCCAGATCCTCCGGCCGTTCGAGCGGGATGCCGTGCGAGGCGTTGCCGGTCCAGACGCCCTGTAGATCGGGCTCGTCCCACGGCGTGCGAGGTGTATCGTAGGGTTCGGTCACGTCGGTAAACACCGGCAGCCTGTTGGTCGTGTCCACGCCCGCGAACCCGGGCTCCACCAGAGCCAGGCGGACGTTGTCGGGCCCGTAGATGAAGGCGCGGGGCACCGCCGCGCGGGCGTTCGCCGACACGGCCGGCGCTTCCTGGAACTCGACGCCTGCCTCGCGCAACTCGGCCGCGGCAGCCTCGATGTCATCGACCACGAAACCGACGTGGTCGATGGCGCGGCCCTCGGTGGTGGCCGGCGTGCCCTCGCCGTGCGCGGAGGCGAAGAGCCAGACGCTGGGGAAGCGCACGCCCTCGTCGCCCGCGTGCTCGGCCCGCTCGCCGCCGAACATCCGCTCGTACCAATCGAGCGTCGCCTGCGGGTCTGTCGCGCTCAGGTGGACCTGGTGGAAGCCGGGGTACTCCTGATCCTCCAGCAACTCGATTCGGGTGCCCCACGGATCGAAGATGTAGCCGTGCAGGTAGCCGCCCGGCGCCTCGCGCAGCGTCGCCCCGCCCGGGAAGCGCTGCAGCCGCACGCCGGAGCCGCGGACGCCGACCGCCTCGAGCTCGGCCATCTTGGCAGTCAGGTCGGGGTACGAGATCCCGATGTGGTTGATGCCGGTTCCCTGCGTGCTGCCCATGGTCGGCTGCACGAGGAAGGTCACCTCGACGCCGAAACAGTCGGCCGTGTCGTCACGGTCCGCTACCGCCTCGCAGCCGAGGTACTCCGAGTACCAGCGCACCGACTCGGGGGGCGCGGACGAGGTGATGGTGACGTGGTGGTAGTCGGCATCCGCCGCCCGGACTTCGGCCGGGGCCGCACCGACGAGCACCCCCGCGGCGAGCAGCACAAGCGCAACGCGTGTCAGTTTCAGTGTCATGACGCGATTCCTCCGTGGTCTGATCGACCGCCCTAGCGGGTCGGCTCCCTGCGCAGATGCCCGTACAGGAGATCCTCCGAAAACTCGACGCACTTGAATTCCAGCACCCGTGCATTCTCTTCCAGCCGGCGATACAGCAGCAGGCTGATGTCCCACGGCCGGGTGAACACGGTGGGATCCTCGATCGTGGCCTCGTAGCGGATCACGTTCGGCCCCATGGGCGTATAGCGTTCCTGGACCCGCAACTGGTTGCTCGCGAAGTTGCCGGCGCGGTCGAACCACGCCTCGCCGAGGAAGCCCTCCGCGTCCACGACCAGCGTGTCGCCCTCCCACCGGCCGTGCGAGCGCCCCATCCAACTGTCCAGCGGCGGCGGCTCGGGGTCGTCCTTGTCCATGTGGACGGTGCGGTTCGCGTCGGCGAAGCCGTAGAGCATCAGGATCTTGCGATCGCCCTGGATGATCCGGAACGGGTACGGCAGATAGGTGGCGCGCGGCACGCCCGGCATGAAGCACTTGGCCTCGGGGTCGGCGCTCATGCGGTTGGCGAAGTTCTCGTCCCGCTGCTGCCGCGCCGCGTCCTGGTAGGGGATCTCGCCCCCGACCACCACGCCCTGCCCGGGCGGGATTGCGCCGATGGCGCCGAGATCGGGGTGCCCGGGACCGGCGGGATGATCCTCGAGGTTCCAGTTCGCCGTGCTCATCGTCTGCCAGACGCCGTTCAGGTCCGGCCGGTCGTCCCAGGCGCGCGGCACGTCGCCGCTCTGCGCGGAGGACGGGGCGGCCGCCAGCGCGAGGACGACGGCGGCGAGCCAGAGAGAGGTGCGGAAGATATGCCAAGCAGGATACGTGTTCGTCATCTGTGGAGACACTCACTCGCAAGAGGAACGTGGAGCACTACCGGGAAATCCTGGGTCCATGCCGACCCGCTGCCAGTACCGACGGTAGGCCTTCAGGACCATCGACCCCGTAATGATACCAGCGACGGCGCCCTGCCGCGAAGCCGTGTCGGCGCAGGCGACGCGCCGTTGCGCCGGGAGGTGGTTATGATGAGCAGGATGAGGCTGATGCTCGTCCCGCCGGCCCTTGACGAGTGTCCGGCGCACCGTTGCAGGCTGGTTGCCAGGGTGGTGCTTGCGGCGGTGCTGGCTGGTGCGGCCTGTTCGGGCGGTCCCGGAGAAAGTGGGCGCGACCGGGCGGCGGCGAGCGTCGAGCGGGTCCCGGGGACGCGACCGAACATCGTCTGGATCGTGGCGGACTCGGCCGTGGCGCCTTCCGCTGTCGAGAGGCTCGGGGGCGCGGCGGCGACGGTCGTCGAGGCGGCTGCCCTCGCCGCCGATCGCGCTTCTGTACGCGCGGCGCTGCTGACCGGCGTGAGCGCGTCGGCGCTGGGTCTGGAGGAGACTTCCGGCCGGTTCGCCGCTCCACCGCCAGCGGGCTTGACGGTGCTGCCGGAGCAGCTTCGGCGCGCGGGGTACTACACGAGCCGCGCCGGACGGCCGGGACACAACCTGGCGCCGCAACAGTCGGACCCCGTCGGCATCGTACACGTCGACGGCGGAGTCCACGAAGCCGCGCGCGCCCTGCCGGTTCCGGTCGCGGACCTGGCGCAACCCGGCCTGCTGGGTGCGTGGGACGCAGCGGGTCCGGACGCCGACTGGCGGGGACGGGAGAAGGACTGGGAATCTCCCTGCACGGTTGCGTTCGGCTGCGGCGGGGCCCGCAGCCCGGGCCCACGCCCGTTCTTCGCGCTGTTCAATGTGGACGCGGACAGCGCGGGCCTGGAAGGGGCTCTAGAGGTGCGGGCCGCTCGTGTCGTCGAGGCGCTCGCGGCGGACGGCCTGCTGGAAGAGACGGTAGTGTTTCTGGTCGGCGCCGGCGGCCGGACGCCTGCCGTTGCCATCCGCTGGCCGGCACGGCTGGCCGGCGCCGGTGAGGCGGACGTTTCGGTCAGCCTGCTCGATCTCGCCCCGACCGCACTGGCGTTGGCGGGTGTTCCCGCGCCCGGATATATGGAGGGGCGTGCCCTGGTCGGGACATACGGGGATGTCACGCCCGCGCCGGCGCGCACCGCGGCGCGGGACACGGGCGCCCCCGGCATCGATCCGGGCATCGCCCCGTTGACGTCGAGCGGAGTTCCGGTCGCCGCCACACCCGGCGGCTACCCGACCGGGGGGCTCTTCCATGTCGCACCCGGCGTCGAGCTCTGGTGCGACACCGAAGGCTCGACGATCGTCTACACCACCGAGCACGAGGCGCCGTTCTACTGGCGGCTGTACACGGGGCCGTTCCGGATGCGTTTCTGGACGCTGCGCTTCCAGTGCGGGCGGCTCGGCTATCGCGACAGCGACATCGTGACGTTCGACTTCGACATCGAGTAGGGACGGCAAACCGATCCTGCCGGCACGGAGGCGCGCCGACTCCCGGCGGTTGCATGTCCGGGCCGGCCGGTCCATGATCAACACACCTGAGCGTTTTCTGGAGGTTGTCATGAGACAGAGGCACGTCTTGTTCGGCGTGGCGATCGCGGCGGCGGCGGCGATGGCGCCGGCTGCGGCGTCCGGTCAGTCGACGGACGAGGGGGCCACGCCCCGTACTGCCTGGGGTCACCCCGACCTGCAGGGCTACTGGACGAGCTCGACCTATACGCCGCTGGAGCGTCCCGAGAGTCTCGGCAACCAGGCATTCCTTTCGGCGGAGGAGCTCGATGCCGCCAACGAGATCCTGACCGCCGAGGGCGTCGATCCGCTGCGGGCGCGGAGCTTCCTGGCCGGCGCCACCGAAGAGGAGCGGCTCGCGCGGACGCAGCAGACGCAGGAGAACATCCACTACGACAACTCGATCTGGCTGCGCGAGAATCAGCCCCGGCGCCTCACCATGCAGCGCACGTCGCTGATCGTGGATCCGCCGAACGGCAGGATCCCGCCGCTGATTCCGTCGGCGCAGGAGCGCGAGGCGTTGCGGCGCGCCGAGAGCCGCTGGCTGACCACCAACATCTCGCCGCAGTCGTTCGACAGCCACGAGACCCGGACCCTGCAGGAGCGCTGCCTGGTGTGGCGCCACGAGGGACCGCCCATGCTGCCCCCCTCCTACAACGACCTGATGCAGATCCTGCAGACCGAGGACTACGTGGTCGTCATGCAGGAGATGCGCGAGAACGACGCCCGGATCATTCCGCTCGACGGCCGTCCGCACCTGCCCGAGAGCATGCGCGAGTGGTCGGGCGACTCGCGTGGCCGGTGGGAGGGCGACACCCTGGTCGTCGAGTCGATCAACTTCAACGACAAGGTGCACTTCAACGGAGCGAGCACCGGGCTGCACGTCGTGGAGCGTTTCACGCGGATCGACGACGAGAACATCCGCTACGAGTTCACGGTCACCGATCCGGCCACCTGGGTGCGGCCCTGGAGCGTCGAGTATCCGCTGATGAAGCGCGAGGGACCGCTCTACGAGTACGCCTGCCACGAGGGCAACTACGACGCCCGGCACATTCTGGAAGTGGCGCGGAACCTCGACAGGGCGGCCGCCGCGGAGGCGTCCGAGGGCGGGGAGTCCAGGTAGCGTCGAGGATTTCGCGCCGCAGAAGCAGCAGAGAATCGCGACCGGGTCGGTTGGGCGGGAAGAGGCGCCGCCGGCGACGGTTTCCGGGCTGTGAGTCCGGGACAGGTCAAGGAAGGAAAGAGTGATGCGCAGCCATCGGATCGCGGTCGTTCTGTGCGGCATGCTCGCCGTCTCGGCATGCGGGACCGGTGACGGCGGCGAGCCGGCCGGCGACGCGCTCGGGCCGGTCGTCGAGACCAGCCTGGGGACCCTGGAAGGAGAGCACGCCGCGGGCGACGACGGAGTGCTCGCGTTCCGCGGGATCCCGTACGCCGAGCCGCCGGTGGGGGACAACCGCTGGCGCGCTCCGCCGGCCAAGGCGTCCTGGGAGGGCGCGCGGCCGGCAACGACCTTCGGACCCGCCTGCTGGCAACGGCTGACGCCGGCGTCGTCCGTCTATACCCGGGGCGATCTCGACCGCGACGAGGACTGCCTCTACCTGAACATCTGGACCGCGGCCGAGGACGCGGCCGAGGCGCGGCCGGTGATGGTCTGGTTTCACGGCGGAGGACACACCGGCGGCTGGGGCAGCGCGCAGATCTTCGACGGCGCCGCGCTCGCGAAGAAGGGCGTCGTGCTGGTCACCATCAACTACCGCCTCGGGCCGTTCGGTTTCCTGGCGCACCCGGCGCTGACCGCGGAGTCGGCGCACGCTTCTTCCGGAAACTACGGCCTGCTCGACAAGGTGGCCGCCCTGGAATGGGTGCGCGACAACATCGCGGCCTTCGGCGGGGACCCCGGCAACGTCACCATCTTCGGCCAGTCGGCCGGCTCGTGGAGCGTCTGCTACCTGATGGCGTCGCCGCTGGCGGCGGGGCTGTTCCACAAGGCGATCGGCCACTCCGGGGGCTGCTTCCGGGGCGGGCGGCCCGATCTGGCCGCGGCGCACGAGGCGGGGCTGGCGGCGGCGGCCGAGCTCGGCGTGGAGAGGGATGACGCCGAGTCGCTGACGGCGCTCAGAGCGCTGGACGCCGAGGCGGTGCTCGACTCCGATCTCGGTTCGGGCGCCATCGTCGACGGCTGGTTCATGCCGCGGTCGGCTCGCGCGATCTTCGAGGCGGGCGAGCACAACGACGTGCCGGTCATCGTCGGCGCGTTGGCCAACGAGGGAACGACGCTCTATGCCAACATGCCGGAACGGACCGAGGCCGAGCTGGTCGCGATGCTCCGCGAGCAGTACGGCGACCACGCCGATGCGCTGCTGGCCGCCTACGGACCCGAGGTGGAGAAGTCGACGAAGTGGGGCGTGCAGGCGATTCAGGCCGACCGGAGCTTCGTGTGGGAGATGCGCACCTGGGCGCGTGCGGTGGAGTCGTCCGGCAACGACGCGTACCTCTACTTCTTCAGCCAGGCGCCGCCGGTATTCCGCATCTACGTGCCCGAGCGCGCCGCCATCGAGATGCCGGACGGGCCCGACGGCTACGGCGCGTATCATTCCGGCGATCTCGCCTACGCCTTCGGCAACACGAGGCTCGTGGGGATCGACTGGACGGATTGGGATCACGAAATCTCGCGTGCGATGACGCAGTACTGGGTGAACTTCGCGCGCACGGGGAATCCGAACGGCGACGGGCTCGCGACCTGGCCGCGCTACGAAGCGGCGGCGGACGAGTGGCTGGAGTTCGGGTCCGACATCAAGACCACGCGCGAGGTGCGCAAGGAGAAGCTCGATCTGTTCGATCGCGTGAACGCTCCACCGGCGTCGTAGGCGCGATCCGGAACGACTGAAGACGAATCTCATCGCAACCTGACCTGACGCAGGATTCACCGAAGGAGGAGGCCGTGCGCCGCCGACGGCGCCCCGGCCGACAGGAGACAGCAATGCGAACGACCCGATACATCCTTACGTCAGCAGTGGTCCTCTTGATGGCGGCGCCCGCGGCGGCGCAGTCGAAGGACATCGATCTCACCGGCGCGGACGGCACGAGCCTGAAGGCGACCTACCTGTCGCCCGGACAGCCGGGCCCGGCGATGCTGCTGGTCCACCAGTGCAACATGGACCGGACGTCGTGGAGCGGCATCGCCGCGCAGCTCGTCGACGCCGGCGTCCACGTGCTGACCCTGGACCTGCGCGGCTTCGGTGACAGCGGCGGCCCGCCGTTGCGCGAGATCGGCTTTCAGACCTTCATGCAGCACGCGCCGGGTGACGTCGACGCGGCGTTCGACTACCTGGCCGCGCAAGAGGGTGTGGACGCGGAGCGCGTGGGAGCGGGCGGCGCAAGCTGCGGCGCGATGCTGACCGCGGACCTGGCGGCGCGCCGCGACGTCGAGGCGCTGATGCTGCTGTCCGGCCCGCCGAGCGAGGCCGCCGTCGCCAACATGGCGTCGTCGGCGGACTTGGCGGTGTTCGCCGCGGCCGCGACCGGCGACACGGTGACCCCCGGGGTGGCCGACGCGCTGCAGGGCGCGGTGGACGGATCCGATCATCCGCATTCGACCGCGAAGATCTACGACGGTCCCGAGCACGGGCTGCCGATGTTCGACAAGAACGCGGACCTGGAGCCCGCGCTGGTCTCCTGGCTGAAGGCGGAACTGCTGCAATAGGAGCGGGATACGGCGAAGGCAATACCGAGGGGAACGCCATGATGCTACGAGCGATGACGGGCGGCACGGTTGCGGCGGTGACGTTGTTGGCGGCCGGACCGGTGTTTGCCGCAAGCGAGGGGGCGGCCGAGGGAGTGCCGACGTTCACGAAGGACGTCGCGCCGATTCTGTTCGACAACTGCGTGACGTGCCACCGGCCGGGCAACATCGCGCCGATGTCGCTGACGTCGTTCGCCGAGACCCGGCCCTGGGCGCGGTCGATCAAGGATCTGGTCGTCTCGCGCACCATGCCGCCCTGGCCGGCGGATCCGGAGAACAGTCTGCCGTTCCGCAACGAGCGGCGCCTCGATCAGGCCGAAATCGACACCATCACCGCCTGGGTCGACGGCGGCGCGCCGCGGGGTCCGGCCGCGGACCTGCCGCCGCTGCCGGAATTTCCGGAAGGCTGGACCTACGAGGGCGGCGATCCGGACTACGTCTTCGAGCTGCCGGTCGAGTACGCCATCGCCGCGGAGGGCGAAGAGGATTACATCGACTTCTACTCCGCCATCCCCTGGGAGGAGGACCGCTTCGCGGAGGTGCTCGAGCTGAAGCCGAGCAACTACGCGGTGGTCCACCACTCGGGCGCCTACGTCGTCGATTTGCCGGCCGGCAAGATGGTCGTCGACGGCGTGCTGGTCGACGATCCGAACGCGGTTCCGGAAGCGGCGGACGAAGCCGGCGGATCGGGTCGGGTCGCACAGAGCGTCTTCAACGAGGTGAACCTGCCGGGGACCAGCAAGCTGCTGTCGTACGTGCCGGGGCGCGGTGTCGAGCGGCACCGGCCGGGCACCGGCAAGCGGCTGACCGCCGGCAAGTGGATTCGCTGGACGATGCACTACAACCCGACCGGCAAGCCGGAGGTCGAGCGCAGCAAGCTCGGCATCTGGTTCAACACCGTTCCGGTCACCCACGAGGTGCTCACGCGGCAGGCGGGGAACGCGTTTCCCACCGATCCGTTCGGCACCGACATCTACATCGTCCAAGGCGAGGAGATAAAGCCGACGCGCGACGCGGACGGTACCGTGCGCCGCGCGAAGATCCCCAACATTCCGCCGTACGAGGACGACTGGAAGATCACCGGCATTACGCCGATCACCGAGCCGATCACCTTGTACGGCCTCTCGCCGCACATGCATCTGCGGGGCAAGAGCCTGAAGTGGGTGGTGACCTGGCCGGACGGCCGCGAGGTGACGATCCTCGACGTGCCGAGATTCGACTTCAACTGGCAGATTCACTACGAGCTGGCAGAGCCGCTGTACCTGCCGGCGGGGAGCAAGATCACCGGTATCGGCGTCTACGACAACTCGCTGAACAACCGCTGGAACCCGGGCCCGCACCTGGAGGTCTACTGGGGTCAGCAGAGCTGGGACGAGATGTACCAGGCGTTCACCGAGTACACCGTCGAGAGCCAGGACCTGACGAAGCTCGGGCGGTCTACGAACGACGACGAGTAGAGGGTAGTGTCCGGAACTCGGCCGCGCTTGCAGGGAGGAAGGATGGTGTCGAGGGAAGCCTTGCGACGGGAGACGCGTGCCGCGGGTGGCGTGCGCGCGGCCGTCGCCAGCGGCATCCTGCGCCGGGCGGCGGTCGCCGGCGCGGTCTCGGTGCTCGTGGCGGCGGTTGCGGCGCCGCGTGCATCCGCGGGACCCGGCGCACCACAGCCGCCGGACCGCTCGGCGACCGCCGATCGCGCGCGGCTTCCGCAGGGCCAGATCCCCGACCTCGGCCGGCCGACCGAGGCCGGCGACGAGGTGCCGACGTTCGACTACGATGCCTACTTTCCCGGCGCCTGGACGTTCGAATGGCGCGTTCCCGACAGCCCGCTCGGCCTAGGCGGCCTGATTACCGGCACCGAGACGTTCGAGCCGGGCAGCGACGGCCGCAACTACCGGGCGACGGTCGTCGCCGAGGGACCGGAAGGACCGTTCACGACCGGGTCGACCATCATCTATCTGGCCGGGCAGCGCGCCTTCGTGCGCCACGACGCCGACAGCCGGGGCTTCGCCATGCTCCGGGCCGGCCGCATCGGCGGCGACCTCGGCGGCTTCTACACGATTCACTACGAGACCGCCCCGTTCGACGCGAACGGGCAGCAGGTCCGGCTGCGGATGACCACGCGGCTCGTATCGCCGGTCAACTACCGCGTGGAATCGCGGATCTCGGTGGACGGCGGCCCGTTCACGAACTTCGGCAACGCCTGGTGGCGCAAGAGCGTGCCGGGGGTCACGGAGCCGGAATGAGCGGGCGGGGCGAAGGCAGCCCGGCGATGCGGCGTCGGGGCGCAGGCGGCTACCGGGTCCGTCGCCGTTCGTCCGCGGCGGTACTCGCCGCGGTGGGCCTAGTGTTGCTCGTGTCGACCGCTGTTCCCGCATCGACTGTCCAAGTCGTCCAGCCCCGGCCGTTGCCGATCATGATGACGGTCGCCTGCGTCGAGGCGGGCGAAGAGGGGACCTTCCACCTGGTCAACGCCACCGAGCCGGAAGCGATCGCCGATCGACTGCCGCCGCAGCCCGCGCCCTCCGCGGCCCTCGGCAGCCACAGCATCCGCTTGATCGGCACCCTCGACGAGTTCGGCGTCGCCCGCCACGCAGGTCACAAGGTGTGGGCGAAGGGACTGCTCATCGAGGACGAGACCGAGCGCCGGCTGAATCTCGTCTCCGTCATGCACCTGTCGCCCGACTGCGAGTGACGCAACCGTGGAAGATCGATGAGTCACAACAAGAAGACCGCGATCCTGGTCGGCGGCGGCCCGGCGCCGGGGATCAACAGCGTCATCGGGGCGGCGACCATCCGCTGCTGTCTCGAAGACGTCGAGGTGGTGGGCATTCGCGACGGCTTCGAATCGATCATGCGGGGCAACATCGACCACGTGACCCCGCTGACCATCGACGCCGTCAGCCGGATTCACTTTCGCGGCGGCTCGGTCATCGGCACCTCGCGGGCCAATCCGACAACGGATCCGAAGCTCCTCGAGAACGTCGTCACGTCGCTGCTGCGGCTGAACGTGTCGCAGCTCATCACCATCGGCGGCGACGACACGGCCTACTCCGCCATGCAGCTCGAGCGGGTCGGCGCCGGGCGCTTGCGAGTGGTGCACGTGCCGAAGACCATCGACAACGATCTCGACCTGCCGTCCCACGTCGAGACGTTCGGCTTCCAGACCGCGCGGCATCACGGCGTCGAGATCGTCAAGAACCTGATGGTCGACGCCAAGACCACCTCGCGCTGGTACTTCCTGGTCACCATGGGCCGCAAGGCTGGGCACCTCGCGCTCGGCATCGGCAAGGCGGCTGGCGCCACGCTGACGCTGATTCCGGAAGCGTTCCCGCAGGAGCGGGTGCGGTTGAAGACCGTCGTCGACACGCTGGCCGGGGCGATGATCAAGCGCTGGACCTCGGGGCGGCGCGACGGCGTGGCGGTGGTCGCGGAAGGACTGGTGCTGAAGCTGGATCCCGACGACCTGAAGCAGCTCGCCGACGTCGAGCGGGACGAGCACGACAACGTCCGCATCGCCGAGGTGAACCTCGGCGACATCCTGAAGACGCAGGTGGCGGGCCGGCTGGCGCAGTTCGGTTTGAAGATTACGATCGTGTCGAAGAACATCGGCTACGAGCTGCGCTGTGCGGATCCGGTCCCGGCGGACATGGAATACACCCGCGACCTCGGATTCTGCGCGGCCAAGTATCTGCTGGAGGGCGGCAACGCGGCGCTCATCTCGCTCGACGCCGGGCAGTTCGTGCCGATCCCGTTCGACCGGCTGATCGATCGGGACAAGGGACGTTTCCGCGTCCGGCTCGTCGACGTGGAGTCGACCCGCTACCGCATCGCCCACCGCTACATGATTCGCCTGCGGCGCGACGACTTCGACGACCCCCACGAGCTGGCGAAGCTGGCGGCCACCGTCGGTGTGTCGCGGGAGCAGTTCGAGAAGGAGTTCGCCTACCTGGTCGATTCCGAGCCGGCGCCGCTGGTGCTGGATCCGGGTAGCGCACAGCTCGAAGAGCAGGCCGCGTCGTGAACCGCGGTTGACGGATTTCGGAGCGTCTACATTTCCGTGGATAGAGAGCCGAGCGTCCGGATCGCTGCGGAGCGGGTGAGGGATCGCCGGGGGCGGCAGGTTCGGCCCGCCGACCCCCGGCGAAGCGGTTCCGTCTCGTGCTACCGGGCGGCTTCCCTGGCGTCGTCCGCGCGGCCGCCGGCGAGGATGCCTTCCATGCCGAGGTTGCCCTCGTGGCAGGCGTACTCGTACATCACGTCGGGCGAGAGGGAGAACGGGTAGGCGACCGTCCAGGACCGCGTGTACATCTGCGGGTCGTGGACCTCCACCTCGTACTCCAGCGTCTGGGGCCCGGTGCGGGTGAACCGCTCGATGAGCATCATGTCCTCACCCGAGCCGTCGTGCGAGCTGAAGGCCGACCACGGCTGCAGCGCGCTCACCCGGCCATCGAGGTTGGTCGTGGTCACGACGAGCGTGTCGCCTTCCCAGTGCCCGCGCGCATCGCCGTTCCACTGGCCGATGTTGTCCGCGATCGGCGGGCGGCCGTCCAGCGGCACCACCCGCACCTCGTGCACCTGCTCCAGCAGCATCACGACGTGGTCGGGCGTCTGGAAGACCTGCATGTTGTTGTTGTAGGACCGCGGGAACATGGCGTTGGGCATCCCGCCGCGCGTTACGCAGCGTTCCCAGATGTGCCGGTCCTCCCACGTGTCGTCGCCGCGCGGCTGGCCGATGCGGGCCTTCTGGCCCTCCGGCGTCAGCGGTGGAAAGCGGCCGTTCGGCGGATCCACGAGCATCGACGTGCGGTTGGTCCGGGCGCCCCGCTCCATCCAGAAGTTGTTGTAGGCGCCCACGTTGCCGCCGGCGCTGGTGCGTCGGGCCTCGGCGAGCAGCAACTCCTGGTTCCGCTCCTCGGTCGCCTGCCGGATGGATGCCACTTCTTCGTCGCTCAGGGTCGCGCGGCCCTCGAACTCGTCGGGCCGCTCCATCGGCGTGGCCCCGGACGAGCTCCAGATGCCCTGGATGTTCGGGTGGCCCCACGGCGTGCGGTAGTCGTCCGCCGAGCTGCCGCCGTTGGACTGCGCGGCTGCCGGCGCGGCCGCCAGCAGCGGGACGATCAACGCCGCGAGGGGAATGGCGAGGAAACGAAGCCGTCGAGCACTCATCTGCAACCTCCTTGGAGACCGCGGGAACGGGCGGCCATGCTGATTCGGCAGTTCCGATCGGAGTAACGTGGCACAGGCGGTGCCGGAGGTCAAGCCGGCTTCGTTCCTGGCCGCCTTTGCGGATCGCGGTGGCAGCGGCGCCCGGCGCCACGTGACCTCCATCACGACAGATCGACGCGCGCCGCGGCCACGCGCAGCCGCGCGGCTTGCACGGCTGCACGCACTTCGTCGTAGATGTTGGAGACCCGGAGATCGCTCGTCACTTCGACGGTCGCGACGAGCGCGTACGGCACCTCTTCCTCCAGGGCGCCGGCATCCGCCCGGCAGTTCACTTGAATCTCCGGAGTCGCATCGTCCGCGAAGTCGCGAGAACTCTCGCCTTCCAGTATCTCGTGTTGCACGGTGCTCCGCTGAACGGGATAACGCGTCCGGACCGCATCGCTCGGCCTGCCGGATGTCGGTCGTCGGGCATCCGTCAACGATCCGAGTCGGTGATTCTCGATCTGGTGCTCGATCGTCACCGGTTCTGCGAAGTGGCCCGGCAACGTGACGCGACGGCCGACCAGGCTCCGGAGGGAGGCAGCGACCGAGGACTCCATGCAGAGGAATGATACGTCCGGCCGCAGGCAGAGCGCTTTTCGGGGACGCAGGGGCCCAGTGCGTCTGATGGTCGTGCTCGGCGTCCTGACGGTGGCTCTCGCGACGGCAGGGCAGCCTCCGACGTTCGCCCAGTGAGAGCCGTCGCTCGTGAGCCGGAAGCAGCTCGATCGGATCACTGCCGGTGGGCTGTCAGGATCTCCGCCGGGGTCCTGTCCCGTTCCACGAAGGGATCGATCACGCGGAGGGTGTCGAACGTCTGGCCGTGCTGCAGGTCTTCGGTCAGGAGGACTTCACACCGGCACGTCTGTGCGGCGGCGAGGATGAGGGCGTCCCACCATGAGACGGAATAGCGCGCCTCGATGGACCAGGCGCGTTCCAGAATGCGGCGGTCGATCGGAGCGGGCTTCCACGACTCCAGATCCCGGACTATGGATTGCGCTTTCGAGGTCGACACGGCCGGTTCGACCTTGCGGGTGAGAACTGCGTAGAGCTCCTGCAGGACCTGAAAGCTCACGCGACCGGTGCGGGTACTCACGATGAATCGAAGCCAGGCGTCGGCGCGCGACTGCTTCGAGGGTTCGGACGCATCATGCCGGTATACGAGCACGTTGGTGTCAACGAAGACACTGCCGGTCATACAACTCCTCCCGCGTCGGTCTCCGTCCGTCGCGCCATGCCATCTTCCACGGCTCTCTGGCCAGGAATCGCTTCATCGCCACCTCGTAGTCGTCTTCCTGGCGCCGGATTCCGGAAAGGATCTCGGCGACCCACCTGGACACGCTGCGGTCTTGTTCCGCTGCCCGTATCCGGACCCATTGAGCGAGATCCTCGGGTAGTGTGATGGTGACGTTTTTCATCGCGGAATCCTTTAATTTAATCTCAGCATGACACGAAAAAAGGATAACACGGAAACCGTGCTGCAACCCGCCAGACGCGCTCTGCCAGGCATGGTCGTCTGTGGAGCTGCGGTGGTAAGGTGCCGGAAAACCGGCCGGGGAACTCGACGGCGGGCCGCGACGGGCGGCACGGTCGCCGAATACGCGAGGAGGATGAAATGAAGACATGGTGGACCGGCGCACTCGTCATCGGCGCTCTGGCTCTGGCTCTCGTAGTGGCGGAGCCTCGGGCGTCCGCCCAGGAAACGGCCGAGCCGCCGCTCGTGAGCCAGGAGCAGTTCGATCGGTGGCTCACGGAGCTCTCCAACTGGGGCCGCTGGGGACCGGACGACGAGCTGGGCATGGCGAATCTGATCACGCCGGCCAAGCGCGCCGCGGCGGCCGCGCTGGTCACCGAGGGCTTCACGGTGTCTCTGTCGTCGAACGCGCAGAACTACGAGAGCGCCGACGTGCCGTGCCCGGTCGAATGGCGGATGGTGCGGGCGACGCGGACGGGCGCCAGCGACCAGATCGCCTACCCGTGCATCCACGGGCCCGGCACGACGCACCTCGACGCCTTCGCCCACGTCTTCTTCGACGGGAAGATGTGGAACGGGTACGACGTCGACGGGCTGGTGACGATGGAGGGCGGCGCCGAGAAGAACTCCATCATGGTCGTGAAGGACGGCCTCGTGACGCGTGGCGTCCTGTACGACATCCCGCGGCTGAAGGGCGTGCCGTGGCTGGAGCCGGGGACGCGCATCACGGTCGAGGACCTGGAGGCGTGGGAAGAGATGGCGGGTGTGAAGGTGGGTCCCGGCGATGCCTTCCTGATCCGGTGGGGGCGCTGGGCCCGCCAGGACGCCCTCGGCCCGTTTGACACCGGTCGCGAGGCGGCCGGCCTCGACAACAACGTGGTCCCGTGGCTGAAGGAGCGCGACGTGGCCATCGCGGGCTGGGAGACACCCGGTTACGTGCCGCAGCCCGAGGGTGACCTGCCGCGCACCGCGCTGCACAACTTCGCGCTGACGATCCTCGGGATCCAGGTGCTTGACCGCGCGGACTTCCAGGCGCTGGCCGACGCCGCGGCCGAGCGCAACCGCTGGGAGTTCATGGTGACCATCGCGCCGTTGCCGATCCCCAACGGCACCGGTTCGCCGGTCAATCCGATCGCCATGTTCTAGACGAGAAAATGGGCGGCTGACCAGCACTCTGATCAGCCGCCCCTTCGATAGCGCGCCCGCGCCGCCGGGGACGGGCGCCGGTGTACAACGCCCGGTTCAGTTCGTGGCGCTCGCCACCCCCGACAGCTCCTCGAGCTGCTCGCCGGTGCTGTCGCCGAACTGCTCCGTCGGCACGCCGAGCGTGTTCAGCAGTGTCAGGTGCAGGTTGGTCAGCCGCTGCGTGCGGTCCGGGTACTTCACGTGGCGTCCGCCCGCGATGTGGCCGGCGCCGCCGCCCGCCAGCAGGATCGGCAGGTTCCGGATGTCGTGCCGGTTGCCTTCGCTGATGGCGCTGCCGTACAGGATGACCACGTTGTCCAGCAGCGAGCCGTCGCCGTCCGGCGTCTCGGCGAGCCGGTCCAGGTAGTACGAGAACAGCGACGTGTGGTACGCGTTGATCTTGCGCAACGCGGCGATCTTCGTCTCGTCGCCCCCGTGGTGCGAGATGGGGTGGTGCGAGTCGGAGACGCCGATCTGCGGATAGGTCGCGCCGCTCTGCTCGCGGCCGATCTGGAACGTGATGACGCGGGTGGTGTCGGTCTGCAGGGCCAGCGTCTGCATGTCGAACATCAGCCGCGCGTGCTCGTCGTAGCTGACCGGAATGCCGGCCGGCGAGTCGACCAGCGGCAGCTCACGCCCGCGCGCCTCGGCGTTCTGAATCCGCCGCTCGATCTCGCGCACCGAGTCGACGTACTCGCCCAGCTTCAGGCGGTCGCGGTGGCCGAGGCCGCCCTCCAGCGCGTGCACCTTGTCGAGCACCGAGTCGATGATGCTGCCCTGCCGGCGCAGGCGGGCCTGCCGGACCGCCGGGTCGGTGGTCTCGAGGCTGCCGAAGAGCCGTTCGAAGACCACGCGCGGGTTCGCCTCGACGGGCAGCGGCGTCGTCGGGCTGCTCCACGCGAGCCGGTTCTGGTAGGCGCAACTGAAGCCGACGTCGCAGGTGCCGACGCCGTTGACCGTGTCGGTGCCCTCGAGCCCGAGCTCGAGCGACGGCAGCGGCGTCTCCTGGCCGATGGTCCGGGCCAGGATCTGATCCATCGACGTGCCGAGCTGCAGGCTCGCGTTGCTCGTGGTCCGCAGCGGCTCGACGCCGGTCATGAAGGCGCCGGCCGGCTTGGCGTGGGCCCCGGGGCTGCCGGTGCGCGACATGGCCCCGGTGTTGTCGAGGCCGCTCAGCACCAGCAGGTGCTTGCGGTGCGCCTCGAGCGGCTTCAGCGTCGGGGTGAACTCGAAGCCGGCTCCCTCCGCCTCCGGCGTCCACCCGGCCATGATGATGCCGTTCGGCACGTACACGGTGCCGAAACGGGCGATCGGCCTGGCCGCGGTCTTCGACAACGCCGTCAGCGCCGGCACCATCCCGTCGAGCAGCGGCAGCGCCAGGGTGGCGCCGATGCCGCGCAACATGGTCCGGCGGGGAACGGCCTTCTTCGCAATGATCATGACTCTGACCTCCGCATGAGGAACGGTGTGCTCTTGACGACGGACGATACGAGGGTCGACCAGGTCAGCTCGCCGGGCGCCGTCTGGCGGCTGATCTGCCGGACCACCGGCATGTCGTGGTGCTCGATGGTGCGGCCCAGCGCGTACATCAGCAGCTTCTCGGTGACCGTCTCGACGAACTGGTCCTCCCGCTCGAGGATCACGTTGCGAAGCCCGGCCAGGCCGTGCAACTCGGTGCCGTCGACGAGCGTGCTCGTCGCATCGATGGGAATGCCCGTGTCGAACGGGGTGCCGCCGCCGTTGGTGGCGCGCCGGCGGCCGATCGCGTCGAACTCCTCGAGCGCGAAACCGAGCGGGTCGATGGTGCTGTGGCAGCTCGCGCAGACCGCGTTGGAGCGGTGCTGCTCGAGCCGCTCGCGGATCGACCGGGGCGTGCTGTCCTCGGTGGCGCTCGGCAGCGCCGGCACGTCGGGCGGGGGCGGCGAGGGCGGTGTGCCGAGGATGTTCTCCAGCAGCCAGACGCCGCGCACCACCGGCGACGTCCGGTTGGCGTACGACGTGATCGTCAGCAGGCTGGCGTGGCCGAGGATTCCGCCGCGCGTGTCGTCGGGATACTCCACCCGCCGGAAATGCAGCCCGTGCACGTCGGGGATGCCGTAGTGCCGTGCGAGCCGTTCGTTGACGAACGTGTAGTTCGCCCGCAGGGCGTTGACGACCGGACGGTCTTCCCGCAACTCGTTCTCCAGGAAGATCTGCGTCTCCTGCCACATCGCCTCGCGCAGGTTCTCGTCGAACGCGGTGTAGGTCGCGGTGTCGGGTGTCGCGTTACGCAGCTTGCGGAGCTGCAGCCACTGGCCGGCGAAGTTCTCGACCAGCGCCGACGAGCGGGGATCGGCCAGCATCCGCTCGATCTGCGCGTCGAGCACCGCCGGCTCGCGCAGCCGGCCCGCGGCCGCGACCTCGAGCAGCTCGTCGTCGGGGATGCTGCTCCACAGGAAGAACGAGAGCCGCGACGCCAGCTCCAGGTCGCCGATGGCGTACGGCGTACCGGGAGCGACGTCGGACGGATCGGTCTCGATGCGGAACAGGAACTCCGGATCCACCAGGATGCGCTCGACCGCCGCCTGGATACCGGCGTCGAAGCCGCCCTCGGTGCGGCCGTCGCGGTAGAAGGGCAGCAGCGTCTCGACGTCCGCCGCGGTGGCCGGCCGGCGATAGGCCTGCCGCGCCAGGTTCGAGAGGATCGAGCTCGCGCAGCGCTCCTCGGCTGCCACGGCGCCGGCCGGCTCGCAGACGAACAGGCGGTCCCGGCTCGACAGCCCGGCGGCGCCGCTCGGGTTGTACGGGCCGATGATCTGCACCTCGGAGACGCCCGGGTTGCCTTCCTGGAACTCGTTCTGTCCGTAGGAGTACGTCGAGCGGTCGAGCGGCAGCGGCAGAATCCCTTCCGCCAGCGCGGGGCGCCGGTGGAAGGAGAGGCCGACCTGGTGCCGGCCCGCGGAGACGGACGTGCGGACTTCTAGGCCTTCGTCGGCGTGCAGCGAGTACAGCTCCCATTCGGGGAACGAGCTCGAGTCGTAGATGCTCTCGAACTTGCCGGCGTAGCCCATCGGCGGGCGCTGGCCCTCCTCCCAGTCGCGGCCGACCGTGAAGCCGCCGACGCGCTCACCGTCCACGCGGACGTCGAGCTCGTGCGCGCGGCCGAGGCCGCGCACGTAGCCGTACTCCTGCTTTCGCAGGCTGAGGCGGATGATGTACTCGCCGTCGACCGGGAAGTGGTGCTCGATGGCGACGCCGCCGCGCGACCCGAACGGCAGGTCGTCGCTGACGGGGCCGTCCTGGTCCACCGCGCCGTGGATGGGATAGACCTCGGCCACCGCGCGCACGCTCGTGTCGCCGACGACGAGCTGGCTGATGCGGCGCGCCGCGGCCAGGTAGCGCTCGATCAGGGTCGGCGAGACGGACAGCACCTCGGCGATGTTGTCGAAGCCCTCCTGCTCGTCATCGGCCGGCAGCAGCGCGTTGGGATCGATTTCGAGGCCGAAGATGTCGCGGATGGCGTTGGCGTACTCCACGCGGTTGAGGCGGTGCACGGCCGGCCGGCCGGGGTCGGGATTCTCCAGCCCCGTCCGGTCGAGCTCCCTCTCGAGCCAGTGGATGAAATCGCCGGTTGCCGCGGCGGTGGGGCGCGGCCGGCCGGCGGGCGGCATCGCGTTCGCGCGCAGGCGGCGGATGACGTGCTCCCAGGTGGCCGCGTCCGTCTCCACGTGCGCGACGTCCAGCGTGTCCAGTGCCAGCCCGGCCGTCAGCGTGCGCCGGTTGTGGCAGGCCACGCAGTAGCGGTTGAGGAGGGCCCGCGCCTCCGCGGCCCCGGTTTCGGCGGCGGCCCCGGCTTCGTGCTGCGCGGCGGGGCGAGGCTCCGCGCGCAGGTCGAGTTGCGCGAAACCGATCAGGGCTGCCAGCCCCACGCCTGCGAGTGTCCAGCGTGCCATCGTTGCGCCTCCGCTTTCAGTCGACGAATGTATGGACGAGCAACCCTGCAGCGGGAAGCGTGCTTTCAATCGCGGCTGGCCATCCGCTGGAGATGGAGCTCCAGCAGATCGCGCGGCGTCGTGCCGTCCTCGGTCTCCCTGTCCAGGTTGGCCCCAATGCCGACCAGGTAGTCGACCACGCTCGTGAATCCGTACCGCGCCGCCGCGTGCAGGGCGGTCTCGCCCGCGCGGATCGTCTCGTGCACGGTGGCGGCCGCCCCCGCGTCGGCGGCGGCCTCGACGGTTTCCAGCACCAGATCCTCGTTGCCCCATTGGGCGGCCACCAGCTCCGGAGCGATCAGCCGGCTGCGGCGCGTGGTGCTGCGGCTGAATCCATGGCCGACCGCGGCCATCAGCGCCGTCGTGCCGTCGTCCGCGCGCACGAGCGGATCGGCGCCGGCCGCGGCGAGGGTCCGAACCAGCTCCGGCTCGAGGTACTTGGCCGCGAGCAGGAACGGCGTGGCGCCCTTCTCCCGCAGCGTGAAGACGAACTCGTACGTCCAGCGCGGCACCGGCGTGCTGCGGATGAGGCGGGCCTCGGGGTCGGCTCCCCGGGCCAGCAGCATTCTCACCAGGGAGCGGTCGGCGCGCAGGATCGCCGCGTGCAAGGCCGTGTAGCCGGCGCCGTCCGCGTTGGGATCGGCGCCGCGGGCGAGCAGGAACTCGGCCAGTCGCGGATGGCCGCTCATGGCGGCCAGCACCAGCGCGCTGTTGCCGTCGGCGCCGGTCTCGTTGACGTCGGCGCCCGCGTTGAGCAGCAGGCGGGCGGAGGCGACGTCGCCGTGGCGCGCCGCGAAGAGCAGGGGCGTGAATCCCCCGGCGCCGAAGTGGGTGGCCCCGGCCGGGCTCGTCGTGCTGCGCAGTCCCGTGCCGCGGAACTGCCGCCTGGCGATCGTGCGGGCGTCGGTTGCCGCGCCGTGCTTCAGCAGCACGCGCACGACGTCCGGCTTCCGGTGGGCGGCGGCCCACATCAGGGCGGTCTGTTCGTTTTCCGGCTCGGTGGCGTCGACCTCGGCGCCGTGCGCGATCAGCGCGTCCACCGCCACGGGATCGCCCGTCGCCGTGCAGCGCATGAGCACCGTCTCGCCGACCGCAAGCCCGCGGTTCGCGTTGGCGCCGGCAGCCAGCAGCCGCTCGACGACCTCGGTGTTGCGGCTGGCGCACGCGACCCACAGCGGCGTGGCGCCGAGCGCGTTCGCCGCATCGACGTCGGCGCCGGCCTCGATCAGGCGGTTCACCGCGTGCAGAGCGTCCCAGCGTGCCGCCCAGTGCAGCGCCGTCGCGCCGTCGCCCTGCGGCGTGTCGACGTCGACGCCCCGGTCCAGCAGGATGCCGACGGTGGCCCAGTCCCGTTTCTTCGCCGCGTCCGGGAGCTGGCGGTCGGTATTGCCCGCCGCCGGACCCGCGGCCAACGCGGCGCAGAACATTCCCGAGGCCGCGATCCGGACGCACTGCTGCCTCTTTGTCACGAGCATCCGTCATGATAGCGCCGTGCGGATCCGGATCCAACCGTTTTTCAACTGTCGGTCGATATTTCCGACCGGCGAGAGGAGCATCCAATGGCACCCAGGCTCAATCGCCGAGAGTTCGTGACGTCCGCGGCAATCGGACTGGCCGCCGCCGCGCCGGCTTCCGCCCTCGGCCAGGCCCCGGCGGTTCGCGCGTCGCGCCGCGTTGCGCCTGTCGTCATCGCATCCGGAAACGGCCATCGCTACAC
The DNA here is from genome assembly GCA_965204175.1 of Vicinamibacterales bacterium. Taxonomy (GTDB): domain Bacteria; phylum Acidobacteriota; class Vicinamibacteria; order Vicinamibacterales; family UBA8438; genus WTFV01. The sequence continues at coordinate 3,997,893 of OZ241978.1, read as the reverse complement.
GAACGGCGGGACCGAGACCTGCGTGGAGACGGCGTTCCGGCTGATGACGTCGGGAACGGACGTGCTCGACGCGCTGATCGCCGGGGTGAACATCGTCGAGCTCGACCCCGAGGACGCCAGCGTCGGCTACGGCGGGCGTCCCAACGCGGATGGCGTCGTGCAGCTCGACGCCTGCTGCATGCACGGTCCCAAACGGCGCGCCGGCGGGGTGGCGGCGTTGGAAGGGGTGCGTACGCCGTCCAACGTGGCGCAGAAGGTCGCGGACCTGACCGACCATCACCTGCTCGTGGGCGCCGGCGCGCAGCGGTTCGCGCGGCAGATGGGGTTCGCCGTCGAGGACGACCTCAACACGGATCGCTCGCGCCGGATGTGGCTGGACTGGAAGCGTCGCACCGATCCCGGTCACTACCTGGATCCGGATCGCTCCGCAAATCCCGACGTCGCGGCGCGCACGCGTGACGTCGACCACGAGATGCTGGCCGACGGCGTGCTCACCGAGGAGGAGCTGTACGGCACCATCAACTGCGACGGCATCAACGCGTCGGGCGAGATCTGCGGGGTCACGACGACGAGCGGACTGGCGTGGAAGATCCCGGGCCGGGTAGGCGACTCACCGATTCTGGGCGCCGGACTGTACGTCGACAACGGGGTCGGCGCCGCCGGTTCCACCGGGCGCGGCGAAGCCAATCTCTTCAACCTTGCGTCGTTCCTAATCGTGGAGCGGATGCGCGAGGGAATGCATCCGAAGGATGCCGGGATGGACGCGCTGCGCCGCGTGCAGTCGAACACCGTGGAGTCTCGGCTGCTCAACAGTCGCGGGCTGCCCGCGTTCGGGCTCTCCTTCTACATTCTGGACCGGCAGGGCCGTTACGCCGGCGTGTCCATGTACGCCGGTGCGAACAGCCGCTACGCGGTGTGCACCGGGAACGGCGCCGAGCTGCTGCCGCTGGAGCCGCTGCTCGACGGGTCCGCGCGGGACTGATGGGGACGGGTCCGCCCGCGCAGATACCCACGGACCGCGGGCGACCCATCCCGGCGGGAAGGAAGCGTCTGGCAGCTTCCCCCCGCTGGCTCGACCAAGGGCCCCTGCGCCCTACGGACCCTCGCTGGCCGCGGCCTCGTCGGCGCGCGACCCGGCCAGCATGTTCGTCATCCCGTAGTTGCCCTCGTGGCACGCGAACTCGTACATCGGCAGGGGCTGGCGCGCGTGGGGCAGGGCGCCCGACCACGGTCTGGTCCATGTCTCCGGATCGTCGATGGTGAACGTGTAGTCGAGCGTGTCGGGCCCGGTGCGCGTGATGCGCTCGGTCACCGTCGCCGACTCGCTCAGCTTGCCGCGCGACAGCGCATGCTCGGGCCGGCTCCAGCGCCGGATGAACGGCTCGCGCAGGTTGGTGGTCTCGACCACCAGGGTGTCGCCTTCCCAGCGGCCGCGCGAGCTGCCGGCGAACTGGCGGATGCCGTCCGGCAGGTGGGGCCGGTCGTCGAGATAGATGACCCGCAGATCGTGGATGTGCTCCTGCAGGATCGCGATGTGGCCGGGTGTCTGGAAGAAGTGGAAGTTGTTGTTGTAGCCGGTCGGGATCGACGGGATCCCGCGGTACCAGAGGCAGCGTTCGCTCAGGCCCATGTCCTCCGGGCCCTCGGCGGGAACGACGCCGTTCTGCGCGTCGGCCAGGCGCACGGACTCGGGCGACGTGATGCGGGCGAGCGCCTCCGGGGTCAGCGGTGGCAGCCGGCCGTTCTCCGGATCGGTGATGATCGACGTGCGGTTGGTGCCGACCACCGACGTGTTCTGTTCCGTCCAGTAGCTGTTGTACGCCCCGACGTTGCCGCCGGCCGGCAGCGGCTCGGTGCGTACCTCGCTCGGGGCGTTCTCGCGGTCCACGCGGGCCTGCGCCTGCCGCTCGAGCTCGGCCACTTCCTCCGGGCTGAGGAACGCCTGGTCCGCCAGGTTCTCCGGGCGTTCCAGCGGCGTGATGGTGCCGTTGTTCCAGATCGCCTGGATGTCGGGATCGCCCCACGGGGTGCGCGGCATCGTCCAGTCCGCGTCCGGTTCCTGCGCCTGCGCCGCAACCGTTGCCGGCGCCAGGGTCACGAGTGCCAGCACGGTCACGAGCGCGGCCGAAAGCTTCACGGTTCGCTGGGTCATCTCAACCTCCTTGCCGGTCCGGCGGTAGCTGCCCCGGGCCGGAGTCCGGCTTCATTTCGCGAGGGTCTCTCCGCGGCAGGATACACCCGCCGGCGGGCGCACGGACACTCGCGCCGGGACCGTCGCTGCATTAACCTTGAAGCATGTCCACTCTCGCGCCCGCGGCGCCGGCCCCGACGGCCGGGGTCGCCGTGTCCGCGTCGTCGTCGCGCGCTGCGTCCCCGGTCGTGCCCTGGCCCCTGTGGGCCGTCGCGTTCGCGTCGACGAGCGTTCTCGTCGGCGTCGTCTGGGACATCTCCTGGCACCGGTCCATCGGCCGGGATTCGTTCTGGACGCCGGCCCACATGGCCATCTATCTGGGCGGCGTGGTCGCCGGCCTGTCGTGCGGCTGGCTGGTGCTGCACACCACCTTCGCGGGCAGCGCGCGCGATCGCGCCGGCGGCGTCTCGTTCTGGGGCTTCCGTGGCCCGTTGGGCGCCTGGATCTGCATCTGGGGCGCGCTGGCGATGATCGTGTCGGCGCCGCTCGACGACTGGTGGCACAACGCCTACGGGCTCGACGTGGAGATACTGAGCCCGCCCCACATGGTGCTGGCGTTCGGCATCAACGCCATCTGCGTCGGCGCGATGCTCATGGTGCTGGCCCGCCGGAACGGGGCGCCGGACGCGGCTCCCATGCTCCAGGGCCTGTTGCTGTACACCGCCGGGTTCCTGATTCTGCAGTTCGCCACGCTGTTCACGGAGTACATCGCCGTGCCGAACCTGCAGCACGGCCCGCGGTACTTCTTCACGACCGCCGCCGTCTTTCCTTTCCTGCTGGTCGGAATCGCGCGGGGCTCGACCTCGCGCTGGGGCGCGACCGGCGCGGCGGGAGTCTACATGGGCGTCACGATGTTCATGATCTGGATCCTGCAGCTCTTTCCGGCGCAACCGATGCTGGCGCCGATCATGCGGCAGATCGATCACATGGTGCCGCCGTTCTTTCCGCTCCTGCTCGTGGCGCCGGCGCTCGTCGTCGATCTCCTCGTCGAGCGGACCCCCGCCGGGGCGGGCCGCCTGCGTTGGGGCGCGACCGCCGTCTGCGCGGGCATTGCCGCCATGCTCGCGCTGACCGCCGTGCAGTGGCCGTTCGCCGAGTTCCTGCTCACCGAGCCGGCCAGGAACTTCTTCTTCGCCGCCGACCAGTTCGGTTACCACCGGGCGCCGGGTCCGCATCAGTACGAGTTCTGGGGCCGGCCGATGACGGCGGCAGCGGCGGGTTGGACCGCGCTGATCGCCGCCGTCTCGGCGGTCGCCGGTCTCTGGTGGGGCAACTGGATGGCGCGCGTGCGGAGGTAATGGTGACCGTTCGGTGCAATCCGTTCACGGCGGCGGACCGCGGCGTCGGTTTGCGCGCCCGCGGTGCGGTCCGGCGGCGCATGGGCGCCGCGATCCTCGTCACCGGTCTGGCCGCTGCCGCCGGGTCGACCGCCGCAGCGCACGTCGGCACCTCGAACGCCTACTTCGACGGTACCGCGGGGCCGTACGAGGTGCGGGTGATCGTCCGCACGCCCGGTGTGATTCCCGGCCTGGCCCAGGCGTCCGTGCGGATTCTCGGCGGCGAGGGGGTCGAGCACGTGACTGTCCGTCCGCTGCGGTCGGACGTGGGACTCGAGGGCGCGCCGCCGCCGGACGTCGCCGGCGCCGTGCCCGGTGAGCAGGGGCTGTACAGCGCCGAGCTGTGGCTGATGACTGCCGGCTCGTACAGCGTGGAAGTGGGCGTGGCCGGGACCGAGGGCGAGGGTACCGTCTTCGTGCCGGTGCTGGCGGTCGCCGAGCGCCGGCTGGCGATGGGCCCCGCCTTCGGGGCGGGGCTGGCGGCGGTGGGTCTCTTCCTGTTCGTCGGCGCAGTGACCATCGTCGGCGCCGCGGTCCGCGAGAGCGTGCTGGAGCCGGGCGCGGAGCCGGACGCCCGGCGCCGCCGGCGGGGTCGCTTCGCGATGGCCGGATTCGCGATCGTGCTCGGCGCCCTCCTCGGCGGCGGCTGGATCTGGTGGGATGCCGTGGACGCCGCGTACCGGAGCCGCATCTACCAACCCTGGAACACGGCCGCGGCAGTGACGGAGGCCGGGGGAGCGCGCATTCTGACGCTGGCGATCGACGACCCCGACTGGCGCGCCATCGAAGGTCTGCCCGATGCCGGACTGCTGCCGGACCACGGCAAGCTGATGCACATGTTCCTGGTGCGGACACCGGATCTGTCGGCGTTCGCCCATGTTCACCCCGTGCGGGACGGCTACGATTCGTTCAGTGTTCCGCTGCCGCCGCTGCCCGCGGGCGACTATCGCATCTACGCGGACGTCGTGCTCGAGAACGGCTTCGCGCCGACGCTGGTGGACACGGTGAGCGTAGGGCCTCCCGGTTCCGCCCCGTTCAGAGCCTCGCCTTCGGCGGGAGGTTCGACCGGGCCGTCCGGTGTTCCGCCGCCGGCCGATCCGGACCCGGACGATTCGTGGGCGACGCTGCGGCCCCACGGCGCATCGCGCTCGGGAAGCTACGTGCTCCCGAGCGGGCGCACGGTCCGCTGGGAGCGGGACGGTCGGATCGCCGCCGACGAGGAGATCACGCTGCGATTCTCCGTGGCCGAGCCGGACGGGTCGCCGTCGGCGCTGGCGCCCTACATGGGCATGCTCAGCCACGCGGCCGTACTCCGCGACGACGGCTCCGTGTTCGTGCACCTGCACCCCGCCGGCAGCATCAACCTCACCGCCCAGATGCGCTTCGCCGAAACGGAGGGCGCGGGGGGCGCCGGGCCGAAGCCGGCCGGCGGGAACGATCGGGCGGTGCGCGCCGGCCGGCAAGCCGCCCGGGGGGTGGACGGCGAACACGAAGTCGCTTCGCCGGGCGGAGCGCATGACGCCCCGCTTCAGGCCGCGTCCCTGCCGAGGAACACGGTGACGTTTCCGTTCGTTTTTCCCGAGCCCGGCGCCTACCGCATCTTCGTGCAGGTGAAGATCGGAGCGGAGGTCCAAACGGCCGCCTTCGACGCGGACGTCGGAGGAGCGCCGCCGTCTTGACAGAGGGTCGGGGCGCGAGTACAACCCGTAGCTGCGCACTCACTGGTCACCCCAAGCGATACCCACGAGGAGAATCCATGCGACGAATGCTTGTCCTGGCGGCGGTCATTGCACTGTTCGCCCCGATCGTCCCCACCGCCCAGGGGCCGGACCTCGAAGTGGCCGAGTGGTTCAAGGTCGGCACCTTCGACATTCACGGCGTGCCCCACGTCGGGCTCGTCCTGCGCGACAGCCTGGTCATCGACATCGAGGTGGCCAACATGGCCCTCGAAGCGGATCCCGCGTATCCCACGGTTCCGATGCCGGAGGACATGCTCGAGCTGATCGGCCGCTGGGACTACGGTCTCAAGTACCGGCTGTACGAGATCGTCAACCACGTGATCGGGAACGACATGCTCATGGGCGCCGGCCGGGCCGACTACGTCCACGACGTGAGCGACCTCCGGACGCGGCCGCCGATCATGTATCCGGGCAAGATCCTCAACGCGGCGGTCAACTTCTACAGCCACGTCAACGAGGCCGGCACCCCCGAGGAGCGCGCGGCCGAGATACGCCGCCGCCAGGAGCAGCGCGGCGTGCCGTACCTGTTCCTGAAGCCGAGCCGCGGCGCGGTGGTAGGCAACGGCGATCCCATCGTCATTCCGCACGGCCGCGACCGGACGGACTGGGAGGTCGAGCTCGGCGCGGTGATCGGCCGGACCGCCAAGTACGTCTCCGCCAACGACGCCCAGGACTACGTCTTCGGCTACATGGTGTCGATCGACGTCTCCGACCGCGGCGGCCGTCCTCCGGGGGGCAACGCGACCCGCTCGGACTGGTTCGTCGGCAAGGGCCACGACAGCTTCGCGCCGCAGGGTCCGTGGATCGCTCCCAAGGAGTTCTACGGCGATCCGATGGCGAACCTCCGGCAGACGCTCAGCGTCGGCGGCCAGACGCTGCAGGACGCAAGGGCGGGCGACATGATTCACTCGCTGTGGGAGATCATCGAGTACGCCTCGTCGATCATCACGCTCTATCCCGGCGACGTCATCAACAACGGGACTTCGGGCGGCACCGCGGCCGGCGCGGCGGATACGCGCGGCGAAGAGGACCGCTACCTGAAGCCGGGCGAGGTGGTCGAGGCGAGCATCGACGGCATCGGCACGCTGCGGATGCCGGTGGTCGCCGGCGAGGAGCCGACCGGGCTCACCGGCGCGCAGCTTCCGCCGGTCAGCAGCTACCGCGACTGACGCTTCGCTTCGTGGCGGGGACCTGCCGGCCGGCGCCGGTGGGTCCCGCGCTCTCTCCGCCCGCCCCGTTTTCTGCTCTTCGGGCTCCGGCGGCTTGCCGGGCGTCCGTCAGCCGAGTAACCGAAGCACCGCGATTCCCGCCCCGATGAGTACACCCGTCTGGAGCAGCAGAGCGCGGTAGAGGTCGGCACGGGTGACCGGATCCCGCGTTTCGTGTTCGGCCGCCTGCCGCACGGTCAGCCTCAGAAACGGAACATGCGGTTGAACTTGATCACGAACGCGCGGTTCTGCAGCTCCGGCCAGCGCCGGGCGCCGAACGAGAAGTCGGCCACGTCGCGCTGATCGTTGTAGACCACGAACAGCTCGCTGCCCGGCTGGTACTCCCACCGCAGGCGGAGGTTGGCGCTGATGGTGTCGCTGACCGGGCTGTACTGAATCAGGCCCCCGAAGAACATCCGGGGCGTGAACGTATAGGTGACGCGGCTCGTCACCAGCGGCACGGTGTACGTCCCTTCGACCGGCAGCGAGATGTGGTTGACGGACAGGCCCGGCTCCAACGAGAACTGGGGGGTGATCTCCACGCGGCCCCGCTGGTAGCCGACCGCGTTGATCGTGCCGTGGTAATAGTCCCCGCTCCACAGCGACAGCGTGCCCGACACCCGCCGCTGCTGTCCCATGGCGTAGGAGAGGAAGATGCTCTGGTAGTCGTACTCGCCGACCGGGATGGGCACGACGCCGGCCGCGTTGAACTCCTGCGGCACGAAGTCGTAGCGCTGCTCGTAGTTGGCGCTGAACCGGTCGCTGTTCTCGAACTCGATGCCGAAGATGCCCTGGGCGATCCGCGTCTCGGTGATGCCCGCGCCGTTCTCGAAGTAGTCGTAGCTGCCTTCCCAGGTGAACTGCCGCACCAGGTCCATGGAGGGCCGCGGGCTGTAGCGGGCCAGCAAGTAGTTGCGCAGGAAGTCGTCGCGGCGCACGAAGCCGACCTCCGGGTTGAAGGCGTCGCCGACCACGAGGTGCTCGGCCTGCAGCCCGTAGAGGTCGCCGGCGTAGTTGAACGCCGCCTGGTAGCTCTCCTCTTTCCCCTGGGCATCGGCGTCCAGCTCGATCCCGCGTGTCCGCGTGCGCGCGTAGTAGCCGTAGAAGTTGACGTTGTCGTAGAACGAGAAGGCGCCGTCGACGCCGAAGGCCTCGTTGGTGTCGTTGCCGTTCACCGACACCGACCGGCCGGTGAAGATGCCGCCGATGCGGCTCCGGCGCAGGATGTCCCGCTTCACCCGGAGGGCGGTGAAGTTGGTGCCGAGCGCCCCCCCGGACGTCTTGTCGGTCTGGATGTTGAGCGCGCCGATGGAGTAGCGGCCGGCCTTGCCGGTCAGCCGCGCCCCGCCGAGAATCGGCACGGTCTCGCCGCCGCTCAGGCCGATGCGGCGGCTGTAGAAGACGGTCGGTACGTCGCCGCCGCCGAAAAAGCCCGACCCGCCGAGACGCGAGGCGCGGAACTGGCCGCCCGCGTTGCCGGCCGCGCGGCCGAAGTCGAAGATGCCGCGGCCTTCGAGGAAGAACTCCCGCTTCTCCGGAAAGAACAGGTTGAACCGCGACAGGTTGAGCTGCGCCTCGTCGGCCTCCACCTGCGCGAAGTCGGTGTTGTAGGTGAAATCCGCCGTCAGGTTCTGCGTCAGGCCGTACTTGACGTCGATGCCGCCGTCGCCGGCGCCCTCGTTGAGGATCGGCACGTCGGCGCGCATGTCCGTGTTGACCGAGCCGATGGCGTACGGCTTGATCTCGAACCGGCGGTTGCCGCTCGGGACCTCGACGCCGACCAGGGTGCCGGCGGCCGACAGGCGGAACATGCCGGGCCCAGCCGAGATGGGGACGGTCGTCAGATAGGTGGTCTCGTTCCTGTAGCGGATGCGGCGTCCGAGCTGCAGGCCCCAGACCTGGTTCTGGCCCGGCTGGAACCGCAGCGACTTGAACGGGATCTCCATCTCCACGGTCCAGCCGCCGTCGAAGCGGCCCGTGCTCGAATTCCAGATCGGGTTCCAGTCGTTGTTGGGGTTGCCCTCGTCGGTGATCTCGTAGTCGAAGAAGCCGCCGATGGGCGTGATCATGAACGCGAAGCCGTTGCGCCGGTCGTAGAAGGTGTCGATGCCGACGCTGAAGTAGTCGTTGTTGATGATCTGGAACGAGTCGCGCTGCATCTCGTTGGCGATCCAGTCCGACTCGGGAACGGAGGTCCAGAGGCGGGCGGCCACGTAGACGTTCTCGTCGTTGAAGAAGACCCACGCCTCGGTGCGCTCCGTCGTCGGCGCGCCCTCGATCGGGAGCTGCTGCACGAAGCCTTCGATGGAGGGGACGGTCTCGTAGATCCCGTCGTCGAGGACACCGTCCACCCGCAACGGCGTGTTCGCCCGGACCGCCCGCACGGTCGCGCGGCCCGCGGCATCGCGGGCGACGACCTCCGGGCCGACCGGCGGAGGCGGACCGTCGATGATGACGCGGGGGGCCGCCGTCACGGAGCTGAACCCGGCCGGTTCCGCCGGCGCGGAAGGGGCGGCCGCGGTTCCGGCGCCGCCGGGTCCGCCTCCCGGGCCACCCGTCATGGGGCGGCCGGGTCTACCGCCTGGTCGGCCTGCCATGGGGCCCGGTCCCCCGGGTCGGCCTGCCATGGGGCCCGGCCCTCCTCCGGGCCGACCACCCATCGCACCGCGTCCGGGTCTCGGAATGCCGGCCATGGCGCCGGGCGCCGGGCGCGCCGGATCGAGCCGGTCCGGCGTCGTCGGCGGAGGCGCTGCCGAGGGCCGGGCGCCCGCGCGTCGCGCGCCTCCCGTCAGCGTCTCTCGCACCTGCGCGGCAACCTGGTCCTGAACGTCGAAGAGATCGCCGAACCCGCCGTCGGCGGTCGCCGCGCCGACGACCGCGGCCGTCCCCGCGTCGAACACCCGGGCGGTTATGCGGAGGCGGTCTCCGATGCGCTGGTAGGCGCCGGTTACGAGCGCGGAGGCCCCGAGAGTCCGGCCGGTCTCGACGATGGCCTCCGGCAAGCCCAGACCCACCTCCGTAGCGCGGGGCAGCGCCGCCGTCTCCGTGCGCACGGCCGCAACGCCGGCGCGATTCAGGTCGGATGCGAGGCTCTCGGCGATGCCCGTGCCGATCCAGTCATCCGCCGAGTCGCCCGAGATATTGATGAAGGAGAGAACGGCAACCGGTCCCGCGGCCGAGCCCGCGCCGGCGCCGGGTTGCGCGAGGGCGCGCGAGCCGTTCGAAATCGCCGGCACGACGGCGACGAAAGCCAGTGTCGTGAGTGCGACCGACGGGATCGCACGCTGCAGGACGGCAATCATGGGCACTTACCTCACCGCTGGGCCATCTGACGAGTCGTCCGGAACTCCCGCTATTGCCACGGTCTTCGGAGACGATGCCGGCCCGGCTGTCGTTTACGCCGCGCGCGCCGGCTGGCCGGTGGCGGCGGCGTGCGCGGAACCCGCGCCGCTGCCGTCTCGCGTGCCCGTTACCGCGCCGGTACCTGCAGCTCCGGCATCGGTGGAGCCGAGAACAGCCGCTTGAGCGGGATGGCGAGCCAGCGCGCCCAGGCTGCCGAGCGCGAGACTCGCGCGCTGTCGGTGGCTATGCCGGTATTGCCGTACATCTGGCGGTACAGCTTCGATACCAGCATGAACGCCAGACGGTAGCGCAACGAGCGGACGCAGCGCGAACGGCGCCAGACCTTGCCGAGCGAATAGAAGCGATCCCAGGCGCGTTGCGTTCCGACGCGGATCTCCTCGGCGGTCATCGCCGGGTGGGGCGAGAAGATCTTCGGCCGCTTGATCGGGGGAATGAGCCAGTAGCGGCTCACCGGCACGCCGTCCACGTCGGGCAACTCGGTTGCCTCGGTCTTCTCCCACTTCAGGAAGTCGACCGTGCCGGGGAACGGCGTCAGCGTGAGGAACTGTGCGAAGTCGATGTCGGCCGCATGCGCCAGGGCGGCGGTCGCCTCGAAGCTGTCCGGACGGTCGCTGGGCAGTCCGAAGATGAACGAGCCGAGCACGTGCACGCCGTGCTCGCGGAACTGCTGGAGCTGGTTCACCAGGGCGTCCCCGGCCAGATTGAACCCCTTGTAGACGTCCTTCAAACCCTCCTCGGTGACCGCTTCGACCCCGATCAGGGCGCCACGGATGCGCGCGTTGCGCATCGCGTCGAGAAACGCCGGATCCTCGGCCGCCTCCATCGTGATCTGCGTGAAGAACACCGTGTCCTTCGGCAGCTTCGCAAGCCGTTCCATCAGCTCGAAGCGTTCCTCGCGCAGTGCCTCCAACTCCCGCAGCCGCGACGGATCCTTGCGCCGGCGCGCCATCGCCAGGTCTTCGAGCGTCACCGGATAGAAGTTGTCGTCCGCCAGGGCGATGAAGCGGAAGCCCATGCGCCGCAGCTCCACGATCTCTTCCAGCACGGCGTCGACGGTCCGCTGGCGCGGCTCCTGGCCGTCGGTCCGCCAGACCGAGCAGAAGGAGCAGTGCTTCGGACAGCCGCGCACGGTCTGCACCGAGGCCCACATGTAGCGGTCGCGCGGCATCAGGTCCCAGCGCGCCTTTTGCAGCGAGGCGCCGGGGACGCGTCCGCCCTCGTAGATCCGCTCGGGGCGTCCTGCCGCGAGGTCATCCAGCACCTGCGGCCAGATTCCGTCGCCGTCGCCCTTGACCGCGGTGTGCGCTGCGCCCCGTTCGTGCGCCTCTTCCGGATACAGCGTGGCGTGAATGCCGCCGTAGACGACGTGTGCGCCCCGCTCGCGGCAGAGCCGTCCCACTTCATAACCGCGCAGCGCGTTGCCGGTATGGATGCCGATGCCGACGATGTCGCCCGCCTCGATGGTCTCGAGGTCGAGCGGTTCGAGCGTCTCGTCGACGATGTGCGGATCGCCCCACTTCCGGGGCGTGGCGTGGGCCAGTACGTAGAGCCAGCGTGGCGTGATGACAGCCAGACCGAACGCGATGTGGCTTGGATTGATCAGGTGAATGCGCATGAACGCCTGGCCTCCGGGTTTCGTCCGCCGACGCGCAGGCGGATCCGAAGGATACTACAGGCAGGCCGGGCGCGAGACGCCGGCCGCTTGCGCCCCGACGCAGGACTGGGCGATCATGCGAGGGTCCGGATGGTCCGGTCGCGTCTGAAGGGGGGAACCCATGAGAAGGTCCATGGTCGCGCTCGCCGTGCTGACCATCGTCGCCGGCGGAGGTCCGCGGGCGGCCGCCCAGGAGCCGGCGCGGGACGAGCAGTCGGCGGTTCCCCGCACGCCGTGGGGCGATCCCGATCTCCAGGGGTTGTGGAACCACGGGACCATCACGCCTCTCGAGCGCCCTCCCGAATACGCCGGCCGGGAATGGCTGACCGATGAGGAAATCGCGGCGGCCAACCTCGCGTCGGAGACGCGCGCGACCTCCGAGCGGCGGAGCGAGCTGACCCGCGAGCAGGACGTCGCCCTCGCCTACAATCAGTTCTGGTGGGATCGCGGCATCTCGATCGGGCGTACTTCGCTCATCACCGATCCGGCGGACGGCCGGCTCCCGCCGCGGACGCCCGCACGGCAGGAGTACGAGGCGACGGACGAGGCGCGGCGCCTGGCGGCGGCCAAGCGCGGGCGGGTGCCGGCGCACGGGCCGGAGGACATGGATCTGGGCGACCGCTGCCTCGTCTACCGGCACGTGCCGATTACCTCGAGCGGCTACAACAATCACGTTCACATCCTGCAGTCGCCGGGCTACGTCGTCATCTTCCAGGAGCAGATCCACGACTTCCGCATCATTCCCGTTACCGACCGGCCGGAGCTGCCCGATCAGGTCCGGCTGTGGCTGGGGGTGTCGCGCGGCCGCTGGGAGGGCGGCACGCTGGTCGTCGAGACGAAGAACTTCCACGCGCAGACCGACTATCTCGGGTCGGGTCCGAACCGCAGCGTCGTAGAACGGTTCACCCGGCGCGGCCCGGACGCCATCGAGTACTCGTTCACGGTGACCGACCCGAGCGTGTGGACCAGGCCCTGGAGCGGGATGGTGCCGTGGCGCCCGGCCGAGGGCCCGGTATTCGAGTACGCCTGCCACGAAGGCAACTACGGGATGACCAACCTCCTCGCGTCGTCGCGGGCGGTCGAGGCGCGCCGGTGAGGAGTACGAAGACCGTCGTAGATGAACAGGACAATCGTTGTCGTGAGCGAAGACAAGGAGGTTAGACATGACGGTTCGCGGTATCGCCGTCGCGTGCATGTTGATCGCAATGGCGGCGGGTGCGCCCGCGCCGGCCGCGGCGCAGGAAGAGTTCGAGCCGCCGCGCCTGCCGGACGGAAAGCCCGATCTGCAGGGCGTGTGGGACTTCAAGACCCTGACACCGCTGCAGCGGCCGGAGGATCAGGAGAGCGCGGTCCTGTCCGAGGAGGAAGCGGCCGCGATCGAAGCGCGGTCGGCCGAGCGCAGCGCCGAGTTGAACGCGCCGACGGAGCGGACCGGCGAGCTGCTTCCGGTCGGCGGCAACGTGGGCGGCTACAACCATTACTGGGTCGACCAGGGCGCCAGCGTCGTCGATGACCAGCGGACGTCGCTCATCGTCGATCCGCCGCAGGGCCGCGTGCCGGCGCTCCAGCCGGGCTTCGAGCTGATCGAGCTGTCCCTGGGCGAGGATCGTCCGGGCACGCGCCCGGTCCGGGTGCGGGCCGCCGGCATCGGGGCCGACAGCTACGAGGACCGCGGGCTCGCCGAGCGCTGCCTGCTCGGGTTCAACTCCGGCCCGCCGATCGTGCCGGCCGGCTACAACCAGAACCTGCAGATCTTCCAGACGCCGGACCACGTGGTGATCCTGCACGAGATGGTGCACGATGCCCGCATCGTGCCGCTCGACGGCCGCGACCATCTGCCCGGCGACATCTCCCAGTGGATGGGCGACTCGCGGGGCTACTGGGACGGCGACACGCTGGTGGTGGAGTCGACGAACTTCACCGACAAGGTGGCCAGCTTCAACCCGTCGGTGGCCACGGCCATCGGCACCGGCTCGACCCTGCACCTGACCGAGCGGTTCAGCCGCGTCGGGGAGGACACGCTGCTCTACGAGTTCACGGTCAACGATCCCACCACATTCACGCGGCCGTTCACCGCGGCGCTGCCGATGAAGCGCGGCGAGGGGATGTACGAGTACGCCTGCCACGAGGGCAACTACGGGCTGTTCAACATCCTGTCGGGCGCGCGGGCGGCGGAGCGGGACGCGGCGTCGCAGCAGTAGGCGATTTTCACCGGGCGGGGGCCGCGACGGTTGTCGGTGGTCCCCGCCTCGCGCCGTCGGCTGCACGGTCGTCCGGTCACGGTCGTGGGGCCGGTCGAGTCTCGGGTCGCCGGGCGACGATCTCGGCCACCCCGAGGTCGTCGCCGGCTGTCGGTTCGGCCGGCCGCTCCACGTTGTGGATCACGTCCCACCGCCATCCGCTGACAGTCTGCTTCAACTCTCCCGGACGAAGCACGTATCGATGCCCACGGCCCCCGGCGGGCGCCGGCAGGTGCAGCGCCGCCACGAACCGTCCTCCCGGGCGTACGCCCTCCCGTATCGCTGGGAACAACTGGCGGCAGATGAAGTAGCAGTCGACGATCAGGTCATAGGCCGCCGGTTCGATCGTGAATTCCGGCGGGTCTGCCTCCAGGTCGGCGACGCACGGCTGGATGCGGTCCCGGCAGCCGGCGCGCTCGGCGCTGGCGAGCAGGAGAGCAATGGCGGTCTCCGAGCCGTCGACCGCGTCGACCCGCCAGCCGCGTGAGGCAAGCCAGACCGCGTGCCGGCCGGCGCCGCAGGCCAGGTCCAGCGCCCGCCCGGCGGGCACGCCGGATACCGCCTCAGGCAATGGCGGCGACGGCGGCGGCAGGCTGCCTGGTTGGCGTCCGGCGTAGCGGGCGTTCCACTTGGCGATCTGCGGATTCATCGGGCTGCGAGCCGGGGAAGGTCGAGTGGCCGAGCGACAGGCCATCGGACGGCGGGCATCCGGCCTGCGGCCGCCGGTCCGGGTGTGCATGCGCGGGCACCTGGCCCGATAATCGTCGCCTGCGGCTCCGATGCCGCTCAACCGGGCCTGACTGGAAGTCTACGCCGTTCTACGGCGCAGACTCCTACGGGTGGATCCCCCAGACGAGCTCGGCGAGAAAACCGGCCGGGATGCCGATCACGAGCAGGGCCAGGCTCACCAGCAGGAAGCGCGAGTAGATCGGAACCCGCAGCGCGCGGTGGTTCAGCGGGACCGCCACGGTCTCCCGCTCGTCTATCGCCTGGTACGCCTGCTGCAGGCCGTCCTCGGTCGACACGTCGAAGTAGTCGCCGCCGTAGTCCCGGATGCTCTCGATGAGCGACGGCTGTTCGACGCCCTCCAGCGTCGATCGCCCGCGGTCGGTGTTGATGTATATGACGTATGGGACCACGTTGCGGGCGGCCAGCGCCGCGAGCTCCGCTTCCGGGATCTCGTCCACGTCGGCGTCGGTGATGATCAACAGGGCCCGGTTGCGGTTCGCGCCGCGGTTGACCACCGATGCGTCGATGTCGAAGTGCCTGACGATGGACTGCAGCGCGCCGGTGATGTTGGTGGTGCCTTCCGATTCGATGATCCGGACCTTGTCCTCCGGCACGAAGTAGCGGTCGCGGCGCGTGCCCGGCTCGGTGGCGAGGATCTTCACCGTGACGTACGGTGCGTCCCACACCTGGTAGTAGTACAGCTCGTCGTCGAGCACGAAGTCGTCGACCATGTAGGGGTACGACGAGAACAGCCACAGGGAAACCCGGTCGTTCTTGTCGCGCCGCATCTGCAGGAACTCGAGGTGGGCTTCGCGGGCGACCTCGGCGCGCGACCGTTCGGTGTTGTTGAATTCCCAGGCCATCGAGAGCGACGTGTCGACGAGGTCGATTCGCACGCGGGACTCGACGTTCCCGGTGACCTCCTCGGTCGACGTGAGGAACGGGTCGGAGAGGGCGATCAGGCCGGTGGCGATCGCCATTCCCAGGATGACCTTCGGAAGGGCGCAGCAGGTGCGGCCGACGACGCCGCGGCGATAGCGCCGGGGCACTTCGTGGCCGGAATGCTGCCGGGCGTGCCGCCGGCGCAGCAGGACGAGTCGTCCCGTGGTGAACAGCGCCGCGGCCGTCACGACCAGGGCGGCCAGGGTCGCGGTGCCGGCATCGCCGTAGCGCACCTGCGCGAAGTCGGTCCCGATCAGCTCCAGGAGCTGCGCATCCAGGAATTCCGTGAACGCCGTCCAGTCCAGGAGCACCGCTGTATCATACAGAGCCATGATGGCAGGCTGGTTCGCGACGGGGGCGATTCTCTGCGGATTGGGCGTGGCCCTGGGCGCATTCGGCGCGCACGGCCTGCGCGAGCGGCTGACCGCCGACATGCTGGCCGTGTTCGAGACCGGCGTCCGCTACCACTTCATCCACGCGCTCGGCCTTTTCGCCGTCGCGTGGGCCGCCTCACGCTGGCCCGGCCCGCTGGTCGGCGCCGCCGGCTGGCTCTTCGTCGCCGGCATCGTGATCTTTTCGGGCAGCCTCTACGTGCTCTCGATCTCCGGTATCCGCTGGCTGGGCGCTATCACCCCGATCGGCGGCCTCTGCATGATCGCCGGCTGGGCGTTGCTGGCCGCGGCGGCGCTGCGCTCGTCCTGATTCCGCCGTCGGCTCAGAGCGAAGCGGCGAACCGCTCCGCCAGCTCGTCGGCCGGCTTCCGGTTCCAGGTCTCGTTGACCCCGACCAGGATGCGGCCGTCCCGCGGCGCGCCCAGGGCCACGCCGCGGTCAGCGAGCCGCTGCCGGAACGCCGAGACGTCGCCGGTCTTCACCCGCAGCCACGACAGGTTGGTGCCGTCGGCGACCCGTTCGAAGGAGAACGCATCGTGGCCCGCGAGCTGCGCGCTCCACGACTCCGAGACAGCGACGGCCTTGCGGTAGCGGTCGACGAAGCCCGGCAGGTAGTGGTGCGCGATCGCCGCGAACGGCCACGCCGCCGGCAGGCCCGCCCCGAACATGCGCCGCGTGTGGTACATGCCGTCGAGCAGGGCGCGGGGACCGGCCAGGATCGCCCCGGACGGTGCGTTGAAGTACTTGTAGAGAGACACGTAGACGGTGTCGAAGGGCGCCGCGTACTCGGCGACGGCGCGGCCTTCGTAGGCCGCCTGCAGGAAAATCCTCGCCCCGTCGAGATGAAGGTGGATTCCCTCGCGCCGCGCGAGGGCGGCGATGCGATCGAGCTCGCGGCGGTCGAAGGTGGCGCCGAAGTGGCGGCGGACCGGCGTCTCGATCGAGATGACCCGCACCGGCCTCCTGACCCGGCCGCCCGCGGTGCGATCGAGGGTCTCTTCCACCGCTTCCAGCGTGAAGTCGGGCCGCCCGGCGCCGAGCGGGAGGAGCGTGATGTTGCTGAGCGTCTGCACGCAGTCGCCGGAGTCGTTGTAGAGGTGGCTGTCGGCCTGCACGATGGCGCGGCCGTCGCCGCCGGCCAGGGCACGCACCGCCAGGTGGTTGGCGAGCGTGCCGGTCGGCATGAAGACCGCCCGCTCCTTGCCGAGCAGCTCCGCGAAGTCGTTCTCCAGACGCTCGACGGCGCCGCCGTTCGAGTAGGAGTCGCGCACGATGCCGCCGTCGGCGGCCAGCGCGCTCCAGAGCCGGGCCTGTTCCTCCGGCGTCAGTCCCAGGCCGTCCCCGCTCATGCGGACGTTCCCGCCGGCGGCGCCCGGCGCGTGCGCGGCGCCTGCCGCGCGCGACCCGGACTGCGCGTAGGCCGGGCCCGATCCCGCCGCCGTCAACCCGTAGCCGACGCCGAGCGCGCCGACCTCCAGAAACCTGCGCCGGTCGATGCTGGACATTTGAGTTACTCCCTCGGTTGCCGCTGCTCACTGCACCTTACGCCGCCGCGCAGATGGAACACAACGTCGCCGCCCGAGGTAACCGCCGCCGAACGCTTCGGCGTGTCAAAACCAAGACACGCTTCGATCCGCCGGTAGCAGTCCAGTTCAGCAGGTCGAGCAGGCTCTCGACCGGACACAGCAACTCGGCGGCGCCGGAGGACGGTTGACCGGCTTGGCCCGCGTCGATTCGACTATGCTTTCCGGCTGGAGGTCTACGAGATGACGCCTACCCGTTCCCACACCCTGCTGGCCGCGGTCGCGCTCGCTGTGCTGGTTGCGTTCCCCGCGCAGGCCCAGAACGTCGACTGGCGCCTGCACAACCTCGATCTGCACGGCAGCCGCTACGCCGAGATCGACGAGATCACGCCGGAGAACGCGCACCGCCTCACGCCGCGCTGGCTCTTCCAGCACGGCGTCATCGACGGCGTCAGCAACCAGACCACGCCGGTGGTCGTCGACGGGGTGATGTACCTCACCGACTCGCGGGGCAGCGTCTACGCGGTCGATGCCTACGACGGGCATCACCTCTGGACCTACGACGTCACGGACCTGCTCGGCGGCGGGCGACGCGAGGGCTACATCTTCCGCCACCGCGGCGTCACCTACGAGGACGGGGTGGTCTACAGCGCCGCCGGCTCGTTCATCTTCGCCCTCGACGCCGAGACCGGCGAGCCGATCGAGACCTTCGGCGACAACGGGCAGGCCAGCGTCATCCTCGACGTGCTGCGTCTCCGCTATCCGGATGTGGAGACCGCAATCTCGATGGGCTACTGGTTCACCACCGCGCCGCAGATTCACGAAGGCGTCCTGTACATCGGCTCGACGCGCAGCGAGAGCCTGATCCCGGGCGGCCACGTCCTGGCCGTGGACGCGGCGACCGGCGAGGTGATCTGGCACTTCAACACCATCCCGCAGGACGAGAACGACCAGGGCTGGGAGATCGCCGGGCCGACCTGGGTGGGCAACGTCCGCACCGGCGGCGGCATCTGGGAGACCCCGTCGCTCGATCCGGAGCTCGGCCTGCTCTACGTTGCGGTGGGCAACCCGTTCGGCGACAGCACCGAGCGGGACGGCATGAACTTGTTCACCGATTCGGTCCTGGCCCTGGACATCGAGAACGGCCAGTTGCGCTGGTACTACCAGCTCGTCCACCACGACGTCTGGGACTACGACAACGGCAGCCAGCCGATCCTCTTCGACATGGAGGTGGACGGTGAGCCGGTGCGCGCGCTCGGGCAGGCCAACAAGAACGCCTTCCTCTACCTGCTGAACCGGGAGACGGGCGCGCCGATTCACTCGATCATCGAGACGCCGGTGCCGACCGAGACCGACCGCGAGGGCGAGGAGCCGTGGCCGACGCAGCCGATCCCGCACAAGGCGGACGGCGAGCGGATGGAGCCGGTCGCGCCGATCTTTCCCGAGGAGATCCCGCCGGAGCACGCGGAAGGGAAGACGCTGGTGCCGATCTTCACGCCGATCGCGCCCAACCAGATCTTTGCGCCCGGCTTCGGCGGCGGGGCCAGCTACGGCCCGATGGCCTACAGCCCGGACGCCGGCCTGCTCTACGTGAACGCCATCGACCGGCCGTTCGACGCCGGCCGCGGCCCGCGCATGTTCTTCTCGGCCTACGACCCGACCACCGGCGAGCTGATCTGGCGCCAGATCCGCGAGGGCTACGGGCAGGCCGGACCGGTGGTGACCTCGGGGGGCGTCGTGTTCGTCGGTACCGGCAGCAACATCGCGGGCTACTTCTTCGCCTTCGACGCGCGTACCGGCGAGGAGCTGTGGCGGTTCAACACCGGAGCGGGGGTCTTCTCGTCGCCCGCGGTCTACATGGTCAACGGCGAGCAGTTCGTGACCGTCGCGTCGGGCGGCGGCGATCGCGGCCGCCGCGGCGGGGACCTGATTCTCAGTTTCGCGCTCCCGAAGCAGGACTGAGCGGCGTGCCGGCCATGATCGACATGGAACACGCGTTGCGAGGGCCGCCGACCCAGGTAGCGGCGTCGGAACGACGGGTGCAGAGCCAATGAGCCGCATCTACGTCCTCCACGAGAACGACGCCTGGGTCGAGCCGTTGCGCGCGGCGTTCGACGAGCGCCGGCTGCCGTACACGGAGTGGTTTCTCGATACCGGCACGCTCGACCTGCGCGAGCCGCCGCCGGAGGGCGTCTTCTACAACCGGATGAGCGCGTCGTCGCATACGCGCGACCACCGCTACGGGCCCGAGTACGCCGCGGCGGTGCTCGCCTGGCTGGAAGGCCACGACCGGCGCGTGCTGAACTCCGGCCGCGCGCTGCAGCTCGAAGTGAGCAAGGTGGCGCAGTACGCCGCACTGGAAGCGTGCGGCATCCGCACGCCGGCCACCGTCGCGGCGATCGGTCGGGGCCGGATCGTCGAGGCGGCCCGCGAATTCGATCCGCCGTTCATCACCAAGCACAACCGGGCCGGCAAGGGGCTCGGCGTGAGGCTGTTCCGCGACCGGGACGCGCTGGCGCGCTACGTCGACAGCGACGAGTTCGAGCCCGCGGTCGACGGCATCACGCTCATCCAGCAGTACGTCGAGGCGCCGGAGCCTTGCATCACGCGGGTGGAGTTCATCGGCGGAAAGTACTTCTACGCGGTGCGGGTCGACACCAGCCAGGGCTTCGAGCTGTGCCCGGCCGACGCCTGCCGGGTGGACGACGCCTTCTGCCCCGCCGACGCCGAGCCGGCGTCCCCGCAGTCGCTCTTCCGCATCGTCGACGGCGTGCCCGGCGACCTCGTCGCCCGCTACCAGCGGTTCCTGGCCGAGAACCACATCCACATCGCGGGCATCGAGTTCATACTCGACCGCGACGGTGTGCCCTATACCTACGACGTGAACACCAACACCAACTACAACGGCCAGGCGGAGGCGGAGGCCGGACGGTTCGGCATGCGCGGCATCGCGGAGTATCTCGGCCGCGAGCTGCAGGCGTGCGAGGCCCGGGCGCTCACGGCGCAGGCCGCGTTGCCGCTGTGATCGCCGAGCCCGGCCGGCGGGCTCGGCGAAGGGCGGGGATCGAGCGCCCCGAAACGCCCCGCCGGCTCGGCGTTTCGGCCCATCCCCCGTTCCGCGACCTTGCGTCTCGGCACTCCGCTTCGCTGTGTTGCGCGGCGCAAGCGCCCGGCGGGAAGAGTGTAGAATCCCGACAGCGGATGCGCCGACGTGAACGGCGATGCTGACGAAGACGAGAGGCCGAGAACCATGACGCAGACGAACTGGAAGTCGATGAGCCGCCTGGCCGCGCTGGCCGCGTGCGCCGCCCTGGTGTGGGGCATGGTCGGCGCGCCGCTGCAGGCGCAGGACGAGGCGGCGGAGATTCCCGAGCTGTCGGGCATCTGGGACGGCGGCGGCCGGGTCCGCCCGGTGAACGGGCCGAACATGCCGTGGGTGCGCGGCGAGAACTTCCCCGTGCTGAACGAGCGCGCTTTGGCCTACGTGGAAGCGTTCGACGAGGCGATCGCGGCGAAGTACGACTGCGTGCCCTCGACGCCGCCGGCGCTGCAGTACGACCCCTACATGATGGAGATCGTGCAGTGGCCGGATCGCGTCCTGCTCCGCTACGAGAAGGACGATCAGCTCCGCACCGTCTGGCTGGACGGACGCGAGCCGACGCCGATGGACTACAGCCTGCAGGGTGTGTCGGTCGGCCACTACGAGGGCGGATCGCTGCACGTCACCACGACGATGTTCACCTTCGACATCAGCGGCTTCGACGACTACAACGGCATCCCGTCGTCGCAGCTCAAGAAGGTGACCGAGCGCTACTGGCGCGAGGGCGACGAGCTGAAGGCCACCGTAACCGTCGAGGACGAGCTCTTCCTGCGCGAGCCGGCGTCCTACACGACGCGCTGGCTGCCGGCGCCGGAGGGCTACAAGCTGGCGCCGTACGAGTGCGATCCGGAGATCGCGCGGATGCCGGTGAAGTTCATGGTGCCGAAGTATCGGTAGATGACAATCGGGCGGCGCCTCCACGCGAGCGCCGCGCTGGTCGGCATGCACGGGCGCATGTTCGACGATGCAAGATTGCTCTGACAGAGCTCGGAAGGAGGGTAGGTCGGTGAGAATCCTGCTTTGGTCGGCGGCGGCGGTGGTTGCGGTCGCGGCCGTGGTGTTCGTGAGCGGTGCGCCGGCGGACGCGCACCACGCGAGCGCCCCGTTCTACGACAACACGAAGAGCGTCGAGGCGGAAGGCGTCGTCACGCGCTTCCTCTTCCGCAATCCGCACTCGTTCCTGTTCCTCGACGGCGAGGACGAGAACGGCGAGACGATTGCGTGGGAGGTCGAGATGGGGACCGCCGTCTCGATGAGCCGCCGCGGCTGGACGCCCGAGACGATCCAGGTGGGCGACCGCATCCGCGTGGTCGGCCAGCCGTCCCGCAACCCGGGCACGTACGGCATCTGCTGCGCCGAGATCACCCGCCCGGACGGCGGCCCGATCCAGCCCGGCGACTAGTCTCAGCGTCGTCTGCGCGCTGGGGGTCTCAGCGGCGCAGACTCCTCCTGGCCCGGCGTCGTTTGTGTCGCCACGACCGACTGCGTCGCAGGCTGGCCGACGCCGGGTCGGGGCGGCTGGGCGTGCCGCTCGGTGGGCAGGTTCGCCCCCCGACGAGAGTCAGTCGCTCTCCGGCGGCGCCGGCCGCGGGTCGGCGTAGCCGGGGTACCAGAACACTGCGTGACAGTTCTCGCAGGCGAGGTCGAGCTCGGTTCCCGCTTCGAGCAGCGCGTCGACGTCGCGGGCCTCCACGGCGTCCAGAACCACACCGCTGGTATCGCGCAGCCCTCGCGTCACCTCGACCCAGCCGTCCCAGTCTTCGTCGACCAGCTCCTGGATGGCGTCAGGATGCAGATCGATCCCCGGCAGCTCGGAGCGTGACTCCGGCGCCGCGATGCGGCGGCCTTCTATCAGCAGCAGATTCGACGCCTCGGCCAGCGTCACCGCGTGGCGGCGCAGGCGCAGCCAGTCCCCCTCGGTCTCGGGCCTGGTTTCCACGATGCCGTCCGCGGTCGCCTCGATGACCAGGGCGTCCCAGATCGCATCGGCGGCCGGGTCGATCATCGACCGCATCAACTCCTCGACCGTTGCCGTCGGCTCCAGGTCGGAGGCCGGCTCGCTCGCGCAGGCGGCTAATCCCGCGGCCAGCAGCAGGAGGGCGGACGCCAGTCCGTTGCGGGTCCGTTCGCTACCGTGCTTCATTCTCGATCGTAGTGTCCGAGCCGGGCCGCTTCGGCGTCAGGTCCGGCGAGCGGGGCAACCCCGGCAAGCGGGGCAGCCCCGGCAAGCGGAAGCGCGTTCCGTCTACAGGACCCCTGCCTCCTGCATGACCGCCTCGCACTTCCCGCGGATCTCGGTGGCGACCTCGAACGGATCTCCCTGCTGGTACTCCGCGCGGAACAGCTCGACCGACAGGGCCCCGGTGAACTCCTTCTCGGCCAGCTTCTGCAGAATGCGGACCACCGGCGCGATGCCGTCGCCCGGGATGATCCGGGAGTCGTTGTCGATGAGCTCGCGCGGGCCATCCAGCAGGTCCTGGAAGTGGGCATGGGCCAGCTCGCCCGGCTCGAGCAGGTCGAGATCCTCGAACTTGCTCAGGCCCGACCAGAAGTGGAAGAAGTCGATCATCGGCCGCACGTTGGGCCGCGCGGCCGCGCGGATCACCTGCAGCGACGAGGTCAGCGTCGACAGGTGCGTCGACGTGCGGGTGAACTCGATCATCGCGGTCAGGCCGTACTCGGCCGCGATGTCGCCCGCTTCGCCGATGCAGTCCGGCGTCGCCGCGAAGTCGTCGGCGGTGACCGGCCGGTTGGTGACCGACGGCGAGTAGATCCGCTGCAGGCCCAGGTTGGCGAACTGATCGCAGCCGCGCCGCCACGCCTCCAGCGACTCGGCCCGCGCCGGGCCCGGCAGCCAGATGTCCTGCAGCACCACCGCGGCGGACACCGGCGTCAGATCGAGGTCTTCGAGCAGCCGCCGGGCGGCCGGCAGGGTGTCGTTTTCGAGGAATCCCTGCAATTGCGGCGAGCCGAGCTCGACGTACCGGATGCCGGCCCGCGACCAGCCCTCAAGCGCGCCGCGGAGGCCGGCGCCGCTCGATGTGTTCTGGTGCATCGCGAGCAGCATCTTTCCGGGATCGGCGGACTGCGCGGTGGCCACCCGCGCCAGGGAAGCGGCCAGGGGAGTCAGCAGCATCGATCTTCTCGTCAGCATGGTCGTGTCCTACCCTTCTATCTCCCTCCATGTGCTCGATGAGGTCGTCCGGCCTCGAGGAACGCGGCCGTCCGGCCCCGCAGAGGCTATCACGGGTCGCTCGCCGCACCAATCGACAGGGTCGGGAGGCGTGCGGCACGGGCCTCGCTGCCTGCATCGGCGGCTCCTGCCACCGGCGGCTCCGGGACCAACACCTGGTGTTCGTCAGGCCCGCGGCGGCCCCGAGTCGCCCGCACTCGACGGAGCCGGCGGCTTCGGTACCAACACCTGCTGTTCGCCAGGGGCTCCCGGTCAGTCCGATACGAAACGGATCACGGTGTTGCCGCGGCCCTCGTTGCGCTCGAACAGCTCGAAGGCCGCGGCGAAGTCGTCGAGGGCGTAGACGCGGTCGGCGCGGGGCCGGATGACGCCGGTCGCCAGGAAGTCGAGGATCTCGGCGACCTGCCGCTGGTGCGCCTCCGGGTTCCGGGCGGCCCAGCCGGCCCACATGCTGCCCATGACGACAGCCGCCTTGATCAGCAGCAGGCCGGGGCGGATCGGCTTCTGACCCGCCGTGAACCCGACCAGGCAGATCCGGCCCAGCGGCCGGATGCACGAGACCAGGGCGGCCTCGAACAGCTCGCCCTGGACCATGTCGACCACCACGTCCACGCCCTCCGGCTGCCCGAGTTCCCCGGCGGCCTGCCGGACCTCGTCCTTGAACCGCCGGAAGCTCTGCCGGTCGCGCCCGTAGCAGAGCACCCGGTCGGCGCCCGCCGCGGCCGGCAGCGCCTGCTTTTCCGGCACGCTGACACCGGCAATGACCTGCGCGCCCATGGCCTTGGCGAGCTCCACCGCGGCCATGCCGACGCCGCCGGACGCGCCGTCGACCAGCACGAGGCTGCCGGGCTCGACCTCGCCGAGCACCTTCAGCGAGTGGTAGGCGGGGAAGAAGTTGCGCCCCAGGTTGGCGCACCGCTCCAGCGGTACCGCGTCCGGGGCCTTCCATACCGAGGCCGCGGGTATCTTGACCGCCTCGGCGAGCCCGCCGAGGTTCATCTGGGCGATCGCCCGGTCGCCGACGCGGACGTGCTCGACGCCGTCGCCGACCTCCAGCACCGTTCCCGCCGCGTCCATGCCGGGCACGTAGGGCAGGTCCGGCTTGTGCTGGTACAGCCCCTGCGCCTGCAGTGCGTCGGGATACTGGATGCCGGCGAAGTGCGTCCGCACCACCACGTGGCCGGGCTCGCAGACCGGGGCGGGTATCTCGTCCAGCGACAGGACGTCCCGCAACGGGTCGGGTCGGGGAACAGGTTTCCCGGCCTCGTCGAGGCCGGCGTAGCGGTGACAGCGGACAGCCTTCATCGTGTTCATGGTGTTTCGGGCACAAGCTTAGGCCCCGCGCAAGAATAACTTCCGTTTTTTCGTCACATGGGTTCGATGGTGTAGTTCCATTTGGGCAGGGAGCTGTCGGGTGTGATGCGTAACTCCTGCATCTGCGCGTCGGTGACCTTGACGCCGGTCTTGTAGGTCTTGCGGACCAGGTGCGCGCGCACCCGCAGTCCGGTGGCGGTGCGTGTGGTGCGCAGGTACTTGAGGATGGACTCGTAGCTGTCGAGCGGCCGGCCGGCCCAGTTCTTGGTGACCTCGCAGAACATGCGGTGTTCGATGGGATTCCACTTCGACGTGGCCGGCGGGTAGTGGGCCACACGCACGCGCAGGCCGTGGCGGTTGCAGAGGCGGTGTTGCAGGTTGAATTTCCAGGCGCGCGCGGTGCAACTGTTGCTGCCGCCCCCGTCGGCCAGGATCTGCAGAGCTTCGGCCTCGGGATAGTGCTTGCAGCCCTCGGTGCGCCACCATTTCTCGATGCAGTCGACGGCGAACGCCGGGGTGTCGGCGGTCTGGCCGACGAAGACGGTGCCGGCGTTGGCCCGGGTGTCGTAGATGCCGTAGGGGATGGCGAGGCCGTCGGCATCGGAGCGGAAGTCGTGGTCGTTGACCAGCTCGGGTCTGCGGTCCCACTTGGCGCCGGGATTGCGGAATGCGCCGACGAGCTCCTTCTTCTTGGTGTCGACGCTGATGACCGGCGTGTTGTCGGCGGCGCACCGCTCACGCAGTTCGGCGATGTGGTGGAACTGGTCGTCGCGGTTCGGGTGCGAGGCGCCGGCACGCTTCTTGTGGTTGACGCGCAGCGAGAATCCCATCTTCTTGAGAAGCCGGGCGACGGTCCGCGCGCAGATGTCGGTCCCGAGCTTGCGCAGTTGGGCGGCGACCTTGGCGGTGGTGCGGCGTGTCCACTTCAGGCCACGGACCGGGTCGCCGGCCGTCTCGTGGTCCATCAGGTCTTGGATGTGGGCGATGACTTCCGGCGTTTTTTTTCCGCTGGCGGCCGCCCGCCCCCGACGCGTCGCACCCGGTCGATCTCGACGTCGCGCTCGACGAGTTGCCGTCGGCCGGCGGCGACCGTCGACGGGTCGATGCCGAGCAGTTCGGCGATGCGCCGGTCGCCGCCCCACCCGCACTTGAGCGCTTCGAGGCCGGCGAACAGCCGCCGCTGCCGCTCGTCGAGCAGGCTGGCGAACAACACGATCGCGGCGCGCAGTTCCTCCGGCATCAGGTCGGCCTGTGGCAGGGGCCGCACGAGTCCGGGCGTGGCCATCAACAGGCGCCGCGCGCGCAGTTGGTGGGCCTGCTGCGCGCGGTCGGCCGCGCAGTAGAGGAACTGGCCGGCGAGCTTGTGCCGCGTCAGCCGCCCGTTGCTGACGAGCTTGTGCAGCGGGTCCTGGGTGCCGACCGCGAGCAGGTTGTCCAACTCGTCGACGAAGTATCCCGCCTCGGCGTGGTTGACGAACGACTCGGCGGTTGCGATCAGGGTGCCGACGCGGGAGAAGCGGACCCCGGCGAAGGACCACAGGCCGTGCTCGTCGAAGTCGGCGAGTGCGTCGAGGGTGTAGTAGCCACCGCGATGCGAGTAGCTGGTCCGGGCGTCAAGGTCCTTGAGCTTGCGAAACGCGGTGCGCCTGCTGGCGCGGGGCCCGAGGGCCGCGATCACCTCGGGCAGCGTGGCGATGGTCTGCTTGCGGAGCAAGGCGATGATCGTGTCGGCGGAGAACGCGGTTGGTCTCATTATGGCACCATTACGGATCACGGTTTCCGCAATTATGCCATAAATCTGGACAGGGCTCTGCTCCCAGAATCCAGAGAAACCTTTGCCTTGACGAGACTGTCGACGCCACGAACGTTGCGGGACCGGCTGTGCTCTATAGCGAGACTACAGGCACTTCTAGGAAGTTATTTTTGCGCCGACCCTTACGGCATTCATAATGTCGCCATGAAGGTGACCGATATCGGCGTGGGTACGGTAGTCGTCAAGTCGGATCCGGCCGGGCCGATGATCCCGCGCGGGGACCGGGAGATGCTGGAGGCGGGTAGGATTGCGTCACCATCCGGGCGTACGGTGCGCCCGGTCGAATTCAGGGAGCACTCGTCACATGGACAAGCAGAGATTTCTCATCACCGGCGCCAGCCAGGGCATCGGCGCCGCGCTCGTCTCGCTCGCCCGCAAGCAGGGGCACGAGGTAGTCTTCACCGGCCGCGACCAGGGGCGTATCGACAAGGTGGCGGCCGAGAGCGGCGCCCACGGCATCCGTGCGGACGTGGTGAGCGCCGAGGACAACCAGCGCACCGTCGACGCGTGCGTCGACCGGATGGGCGGCATCGACGTGCTGGTCAACAACGCCGGTATCGGCTATCTGGCCGAGGTGGGCGACATCGACATGGACAAGATGCGGGCGCTGTTCGACATCAACGTCTTCGGCCTCGTCGACCTGACGAACCGGGTGGCGCGGCTGCTCAAGGCGCAGCAGCACGGCTACATCTTCAACATCGCCTCGACCTCCGGCATGAAGGGCGCCGGGTCGGGCACCGTGTACGCGGCGAGCAAGTGGGCGGTGCGCGGGATCACGCAGTGCTGGCAGGCCGAGCTGCGGCCGCACGGCGTCCACGTCACCTGCGTCTGTCCGTCCGAGGTGCAGACCGACTGGATGGGCCGCACCGGGCGCAACAACCCGAACAAGCTGTACGCGATCGACATCGCGGAGGCCGTCATGGCGGTGCTCGGCATGCACCCGCGCGCCCTCTGGCCGGAGTTCGCCATCTTCGCCAACAACCCCTGGAAGGAAGACTGAGGCGGTCGGGTGCTGCTGCGCATGGCGGTGCTCGAGCGCATCGTCAGCGGCGAGGTCTCGCTGGTGTTCCGCCGCTGGCGCAAGCCGACCGTTCGCAGCGGCGGCAGCCTGCGCACCGCACTCGGGGTGCTTCGAATTCTCGATGTCGTTCCGGTGACGGAAGCGGAGATCTCCGAGGCGGACGCGTCCCGGGCGGGGTTCTCTTCGCGTGCCGCGCTGCTGAAGGGCTTCGGTGAGCGGGAGGGTCGGATCTATCGCATCGGGGTGGAGCACGCGGGCGCGGACCCGCGTATCGAGCTTCGGCAGCAGGATGAGCTATCGGACGCGGAGGTCGAGCAGGTCATCGAGAAGCTGCAACGGCTCGATGCGCGGTCGCCGGCAGGTCCGTGGACAGAGCGCGTGCTCACCGCGGTGGAAGAACAACC
The DNA here is from genome assembly GCA_965204175.1 of Vicinamibacterales bacterium. Classification (GTDB taxonomy): domain Bacteria; phylum Acidobacteriota; class Vicinamibacteria; order Vicinamibacterales; family UBA8438; genus WTFV01. The sequence continues at coordinate 3,969,730 of OZ241978.1, read as the reverse complement.
TGGCGTCGTCAGCAGCACGCTGGCCCAGCGACTGGGTTACGGGAAGGACCGGCTGAAGCTGCAGGTGCGGAAGCTGAAGAACCTGAGGCTGACCATCAGCCTGACGACGGGATACGAGCTCTCCCCGCGCGGCAGGGTGGTACTGAAGCGCCTGCGCGACTGAACGACGGATACCGTTGGGGATGCGCGCCGATTTACGTTATTGAGTAATTTTACTCAGGAACGTAAAATCAGCGAGTGGCTCTCTTCCAGCGCGACCATGTCACGACGCTTGTCAGCAGGCTGGCTGAGCCGCCCCACTTCATCATCGCTCTCTTCGGCCCGCGCCAAACCGGGAAGACGACCATCGTCCGGCAGGCGCTGCAGCGGATTGAACGGCCGAGTCGGTACCTGGCGGTCGACGAGCCTGACTCGACGTCACTCGAGATTCCATCCATCCCGGCGGGACCGACTCTCCGGCGTTTCCAGCAACGGGATACCGAATGGCTCGTGCTCAACTGGGAACGCGCGCGCCGGGAAGCCGACCGGTCGCCCAACGGCTCCGTGCTGGTCCTGGACGAGATCCAGAAGATTCCCCAGTGGTCGGAGACCGTCAAGGGGCTCTGGGATGCGGATCGGGCCGCGGAGCGCCGGCTGCACGTCGTCATCCTGGGATCGGCGCCGCTGCTCATGCAGTCCGGATTGACCGAGAGCCTGGCCGGACGCTTCGAGCCGATCCGGGTCATGCATTGGGCGTTTCCGGAAATGGCCGCGGCGTTCGATTTCGACTTGCGAACCTACCTCTTCTTCGGCGGATACCCGGGCGCGGCTTCGCGCGTTCAGGATCCCTCGCGGTGGCGCGACTACGTCCTGCGCGCTGTCATCGAGCCGAACATCAAGCGGGATGTTCTCTCCATGACTCGTGTGGACAAGCCGGCGCTTCTCAAGAAGGTATTCGATCTGGGAGCGGCCTGGTCCGGACAGATCCTCTCGTACAACAAGATGCTTGGGCCACTGCAGGATGCCGGCAACACGACCACCCTTGCCCGCTATCTGGATCTGCTGGCGGACGCCGGCCTGCTCGCGGGGCTGTCGAAGTACGCCAGGTCGTCGCCGCAACGAGGATCGAGCCCGAAGCTCAACGTGTTGAACACGGCGCTGATGACGGCCGGTTCGGGGTACGCGTTCGAGCAGGCTCTGGCGGACCGCACGTTCTGGGGACGCATCGTCGAGAGCGCGGTCGGCGCCCACCTCCTCAACACGGCGACATCGGACATCCGGGTGTACTACTGGCGCGACGGTCAGCATGAGGTGGACTTCGTCGTGGAGCGCGGTCCGCAATTGGTTGGCATTGAAGTGAAGAGCGGTCCGGTTCGGCGGGCTCTGCGCGGCCTGACGGCGTTCGAGGAGCGATTCGAGCCCCATCGGACCCTGGTCGTCGGGGACGACGGCGTCGCGCTCAACGAGTTCCTGGCGGCGCCAATCGGTTACTGGCTCGAAGAGCAATGACAGTCAAGGTCGCCCGCACGTGCACGGAGATTCCCGAGCACGAACGTCGGTACAGGCGGATCGAGGATTCCCGACCGCTCGCATCGTTCAGGTCGGTGTCGGCCTATGTGCTTCTCGGCGACCCTGGTTCCGGCAAGACCACGTCGTTCGAAACGGAGCGTGACGCGCTCGGAGCCCAAGCGTGTCTGGTAACCGCGCGCGACTTCATCGCCCTCGAACCGGATGCGCATCCCGAGTGGCATGGAAAGACGCTCTTCATCGACGGACTGGACGAGGTTCGTGCCGGGGGAGGCGACGCGCGGACGCCCTTCGACGCCGTGCGCGGTCGTCTCGAAGCGCTCCGAAGGCCGCGCTTCCGACTCTCGTGTCGCGAGGCGGATTGGCTCGGGACGAACGACCGCATCAATCTGGCCAAGGTGTCTCCGGACGCCGACCTGACCGTGCTGCGTCTGGACCCTCTCGCGGACGACGGTGTCGAGGGGATCCTGAACGCCCATTCCGACATCAAGGATGTCCGCTTGTTCGTGACGAAGGCCCGGGAGCAGGGAGTCGGCGGATTTCTCGCGAATCCTCAGAGCCTGATTATGCTGGCCGACGTCGTGACGAGCGGCGGGGGTTGGCCGAAGAGCCGTCTGCAGCTCTTCGAGCAGGCCTGCCGGCTGGCGCTGCGCGAGCGGAACGAGGAGCACAGGGCCGCAGGGAGGGCATCGGCAGCAGAGACGACACCGGAAGACGATCTTCTGGATGCCGCCGGAAGGCTGTGCACAGTGCTTCTCGTCTCCGGAGCCGCCGGTTGTGCAACCGTGCCCGGTCGGGACGACCCCGACCATCCGGATCTCGGCCGGTGCGGGCGAGCGTATCGGGAACAGTGTCGCCAAGCCGCTTCTTCGAAGCTGTTCAAGGCCGCAGCCGAGGGGCGATGCCGGCCGGTTCATCGGCACGTCGCCGAATTCCTGGCCGGCAGATACTTGGCAAGGCGCATTGATGGCCAGGGGCGAAACGGTCGGGGAGGCCGACATGGCATCCCGCCACGGCGGGTCGTTGCCCTGATGACAGGTTACGACGGCGAGGTCGTGACGGCGCTCAGAGGGCTCTCCGCCTGGATTGCAGCATGCTCCCGGAATGCCCGGACGGAACTTGTCGAGCGGGATGCCATCGGCGTGACGCTGTACGGTGACGCAAGTCGTTTCTCGGCCGGCGAGAAAGTCGAGCTCCTGAAGTCGCTCGCCGCGGAAAGCGGCAAATTGAAGGAACATCTTCGGGAGGCGGCACTGAATCCCACAAGGTCGCTCTCGGCCGCGGGAACTCTCGTGGCGCCTGAAACCGAGCAGGCGCTCAGAGGCATCCTGCTCGATCCGCGCCGTGAAGACGGGCAGCAGACGTTCGTTCTGTTCGTCCTGCATGCGTTGCAGCACGGCGCCGGCCTTCCCGGCCTGACCGACGCACTGTTCCAGGTCGTTCGCGACCAGGATCGCTGGCCGGGTGTTCAACGCAGGGCGCTGGATGCACTTTTGCACGGTGGTCGGGGCGACGAGGAGTTCATTGCATCGCTCAAGGGATTGTTGGAGGAAGTTCATGCCGGAGACATCTCGGATCCTGACGACCATCTTCTTGCCACACTGTTGACGGAGCTCTATCCCGGACACTTGTCTCCTTCCGACGTTTGGCTCCATCTGACGGATTCGGCAAGCGATTCCCTTGGTTGGCACTACTCGTTCTGGGTATCTCATCTGGTGGACAACTGTCCGAAGGTTGAGCTTGCGGAGCATCTCGATGTTCTGGTCGCACGGCAGCAGGAGTTGAGGTCTGCGCTGGAGAGTCGCAGTCTCCAGGATGTGCCCGGCGCTCTCCTGGCACGGGGCCTGGAGTTGTACGGTGACGACATCCAGACACGACGCCAGTACGACTGGTTGGGGCTCGCCTTGAGAGCGAATCCAGGTGGCGCCGCCACTGGGCGAATCCGTACATGGTTGACGCAACATCCGGACACTCAGAAGGCGATTCTCCTGGAGGGGCTGGAGCAGGCCTCCAGGCTCGACGACGACGACGAATTCTGGCGATGCTCGGGAGAGAGTGAGCGACGTCGTTACGGCGCCGATCTCCCATCGGACTTCGGATCCTGGTGCATGGAACAAGCCGTGGCATGGGTAGGCCGGGACCGCCGGGTAGCGGAGTACTTTCTTCAGCGAGCTCGAAACTCGGCGCTTGGAGGCGCTGGAGCGCAGCGACCGTCCCTTGAAGTTCTGGAGCGACGTGCGCGAGAGCATGTTGTTCTGAACGTGATCTGGAGAGCGATTTCCGACGCCGAAGCGAAGAATCGGCAGGAAATGGAGCGCCTGGAACGAGAGCACCGACGCTACGGCGATGCGGAGGAGCAGCGACATCGGACGTGGCTCGACTGGGTCCGCTCAAACGCGGCTGCGCTGCGCGAGAACCACGGTGCGCCGGGATTGCTTCATCAATTGGCAACCGCATACTTCGGCTACCTGGTCGGTGCTGAAGGCGCTGATCCTCGGACTCGGCTGAAGCGTATTCTGCGGGACGACGGCGACCTGGAGGATGCCGCGCTGTGTGGACTGCGCGGCGCGATTCGTCGTGACGATCTTCCCGACACCGCAGAGATCGTTCGGTTGCGGGACGAGAATCGCGAGCATTCTCTTGGGTGGCCCGTTCTGGCGAGTCTCTCGGAGATCTACGAGGCAGAGCCCGGCAAACTGGATGAGCTGAGCAGGAATCGGTTGCAGACGGCGCTGTCGTTCTATTTCTGCGCACGCGGCGCGGCTGAGCCGCCCTGGTACCGATGGGCGATTCGCTCGTGTCCACGCGTCGTGTCGGACGTGCTTGTCCAGGTTGCGAAACGCCTGCTGCGGCGAGGTGACGAGCCCGTCGACGGCGTCCGTGGGGTTGCCCACCGGGCAGACCACGTGGAAGTAGCGCGATACGCAGCGTTGCCGCTGCTGCAGGCGTCCGCCGTTCGCGGAAAGGCCGGGAGCCGTGATCTGCACGGGCTGCTCTGGGCGGCACTCCGCTACTCGGAGAGGGAACCACTACTGGCGTTGATTGAACAGAAGCTGTCTCGGACGAGCATGAACGTCGCGCAGCGTGTGAGTTGGCTTGCGGCGGGTCTCGTCGCGGCGCCGGAAGACTACATCGAGCCGCTTGAGAGCTACGTGGGCAGCGATGAGAGCCGTGCGGAGCGCGTTTCGAACTTCTTCGACGCCGGTGCAGCGCTGCCGACCGAGGTGGAGAAGTGGAAAGGAAAGACCTTCTTCGCCCAGGCTTCAGACGAGTCGCATCGGGTTTCGGTAGCATCATTCTGGGCCGAGCGACTGGGAATGGATGCGGTATATCGTCTCGTCCGTCTGATGGGGCGTGCCGGCTCGTCACACGCCAGTTTCGGCTATCTGTTACAAGCTCTCGCAGTACTGCCGAATGAAGAGGCGGGGGTAGTGCTGCAGGCGCTGGCGTCGGACCCGGCGTTGTCCCGCTGGCGGAACGAATTGATTCAGGCGCGGGACGACCAGCGCGTCGTCCGCCGGGACGCCGCCTATCGTCACCCGGACGTCGAGCAGATCTGCCAGACGCTGGACGGTGGCGCGCCGGCGAATCCCGCCGACTTGGCTGCGCTCGTCACGGACCGGCTTGGCGAACTCGCCGATCGCGTTCGGAACGGCAACACCGACGACTGGCGCCAGTACTGGAACTTGGACCCGCACGGCCGCCCCGACGAACCGAGACATGAAGACTCCTGCCGGGATGCGCTGCTGTCGGACCTGCGGCAGTGTTTTCCGGACGAGGTCGACGCCCAACCGGAAGGGCAGTACGCCGACGACAAGCGGGCGGACATCCGCATCTCGTGTCGGGACTTCCAGGTACCGGTCGAGATCAAGAAGAACTCGCACCCGAAGCTCTGGAGCGCGATGCGGGATCAGTTGATGGCGCAATACACCCGCGACCCGGCAACGGACGGGTACGGAATCTACTTGGTTCTGTGGTTTGGCGACGTCGACGGGCACCGTACTCCACCTCCGCCTTCGGGCGTTCGTCCGGATAGTCCCGAGGCCCTGAAGGCGCGCCTGGAAGAGGCACTGACGCCGGAAGCGCGCAAGATCTCGGTCTGCGTGATCGACGTCAGTGCACCGTCCGCCAAGCCGAAGTAGGCCGGCGCACCGAACCGTTGCGAGCAGCTCGGTGGGCGGAGATGCCTGGGGGCTCGGCTACCCGTTCAGGTCAACCACCCCCCGGCCCACCATCCGCCCCGCCAGGATGCGGTCGATCGCGTCCGACAGCGTGTCGAGGGTGAGCGGCACGGCGAGCGCGTCGAGCCCGTCCAGCTTCCACGGGCCGGCCAGCTTGTTCCAGATCTCCGCCTTCTGGGGCAGCGGCAGCTCCACCGAGTCGACGCCGAGCAGGTTGACGTGGCGCAGGATGAACGGGAACACGGTGGCGGGGATCTCCGGCGCCGCCACCAGGCCGCAGGCGGCGAGGCTGGCGCCGTAGCGCAGCGCCTTGATCGCGTTGAACAGGATGGGGCCGCCCACGGTGTCGACGGCGCCGCCCCAGCGGGGCTTCAGCAGCGGCCGGTCCGCACCCTGCAGAGCGTCCTCGCGCGACAGGATTTCCCGCGCGCCGAGGTTGCCCAGGAAGTCGTGGCTCGACGCCTTGCCGGTGACCGCGTGCACCTCGTAGCCGAGATGCGCAAGCAGCTTGACGGCGATAGAGCCGACCCCGCCGGTGGCGCCGGTGACGAGGACGGGGCCGCCGTCCGGCTGCATGCCGGCCGCCTCGAGCTTGTGCACGCACAGCGCAGCGGTGAAGCCGGCGGTGCCCAGGATCATGGCGGAGCGGGCGTCGAGGCCGTCCGGCAGCGGAATGGCCCAGCCGGCCGGGATGCGGATTTTCTGGCCGAAGCCGCCCGGCGTGTTCATGCCGAGGTCGAAGCCGATGGCGATGACCGCGTCTCCCGGCGTGAAGCCGCGCGACGACGACTCGACCACCGTGCCGGCGGCGTCGATCCCCGGCGTGTGCGGGAAGTTACGGGTGACGCCCGGATTCCCGGTCGCCGAGAGTCCGTCCTTGTAGTTGAGCGAGGAGAATGCGACGTCGATCAGGAGGTCGCCGGCGGGCAGGTCGGCGACGTCGCGTTGGACGATGCTGCGGGGAAACTGCCGGTCTTCGGTCTTCTCGACCTGGAACGCGCGAAACGACGTCATCTCTTCTCCTTCACGATGCCGGCGCGACAGGCCGGCGCAGGATGGCCTTCAGCTTTGCGGGTGCGGTCCGCGGAGGATGAGCTTCCGGGTCATGGTGCTGGTTGGTTCACGTCCAAGGATATGCTAGCGTGGTCGACGTGAAGGCCACGCTCGACAGACTTGCCGGTCCCAGCGTCCGGCGTCGGTATCGCCTGCCCGATCTCAGCGCGGGGAACGCTGGCAGTACCGATCCGCTCGAAGCCTGTTCCTTGGCAGGAACTGCGCGCGATCATCTGCGGAGATCCTGAGTCGCGGGTGCACGAGGCAGCTCCCTCGCCGTCCGCGCTTGGGACGCGCTCGGACACGAGCGGGCCGCGCTTGCCGAACTGACCTCCTCAGTGGACAGTCCGTGCCTCCTCAGCGCGCCGATTCGGGACGCGGGCTGCCGGAAGTGCTGCTGTTTCCTTCCTCCGCGTGTCTGGCACGCGTCTTGCTGTCCAATGACGTGGCGCGTGCAGCCGACGAATCCGGCGAGACACGCGCAGAAAGGACATTTCACGATGAAGACGCTGTTGAATGCACGCCGAGTCGCTCTGCCGCTACTGGTACTCGCCGTGACGGCCCTGTCGGTGTCGCCGGCGGCCGCCGACGGGCCGAAGCATGACCTGTTCGAGCGGGTTCAGGAGCAGGTGCTCCGGTACTCGTTCTTCACGGTGTTCGACAACATCAACGTGGAGATCGCCGACGAGGGGCACGTCGTGCTCACCGGCCACGTTACCGCGGAACACAAGGCGAAGACCATCGGAGAGCGCGTCGACGCAGTCGAAGGCGTGACGGTGGTGACCAACGAGATCGCCGTCCTGCCGGTGTCGCGGTTCGACGACCGGTTGCGGCACGTCATCGCCCGCGCGATCTACGGAAATCCCAACTTCTGGCACTACGCCACTACGTCGAATCCGTCGATCCACATCGTGGTGAATCGCGGGCACGTGACGCTCACGGGCGTCGTGGACAGCGAGACGGATCGGCAATTGGCGCGGGCGCTCGCGGGACAGTCCAGCGCCTTTTCGGTCACCAACGAGCTCCGGCTGCCGCACGAGGTGACGGCGGAGCTCGAGGCGCTCGGTTAGCGCCCAGAGACGCCTCGCCGGCTTGCCGGCTCGGCGTGTCGGCCCGTCCCCTCCGCTCCAGGAGCTTGCGTTTCAGAACTCCGCTGCGCTGCGTTCTGCGGCGCAAGCTCCTAGCTGAACGGTCACGGAAGAGGTGCCTGGCGGCGGTCGCCACCGTGGCGACCGCCGATGACCGCCCTGCTGCCGCGCTGCGCGATACGGACTTCCTTTCAGGCTCCCCGTCAGGCGGCGGTCAGGTCGTACGGTCGAGGGCTTCGCATTCCTGAGCGGAGCTAATCGACGACAGGATTGCGTTTGGTCGCGCCATATGCTAATTCTGACTTCATATGGTTCGTCGTCGCTACTGGATCGAGGCCATCGAGCGTCTGTGGAGTGAGAAGTCGGTAGTGTGGCTCTCGGGAGTCCGCCGAGTCGGCAAGACCTTCCTGTGCCGGTCCTTGCCAGACGTCGAGTACTTCGATTGCGAGCTGCCGAGCACGCGGCGCACGCTGGAGGATCCGGAACGGTTTCTCCAGGAGGTCGTCGGCCGGCGGATCGTGGTCGACGAGATTCAGCGCCTGCCCAATCCGTCCGAGCTGTTGAAGATCGCCGCGGACTACCATCCGGAGACTCGCGTCATCGCTACCGGGTCGTCGTCCCTCGGCGCCTCGCGGCGATTCCGCGACACGCTCACCGACCGCAAGCGCGATCTCCGGATGACGCCGATGATCCTTCAGGACGAAGAGGAATTCGGCGCCCGCGGCATCGATCGCCGGTTCCGGCACGGCGGGCTGCCGCCGTTCTTCCTCGCCGAGGAGAGGCCTGAGCGCGGGTTCCAGGAGTGGCTCGATTCCTACTGGGCCCGGGATATCCAGGAGCTGTTCCGCGTGGAGCGCCGCTGGTCGTTTCTGAGGTTCGTCGAGCTGGTGCTGGCACAGAGCGGCGGGGTCTTCGAGGCCACGCGGTTCGCCCGTCCGTGCGAAATCAGTCGGAGCACGGTCGTCAACTATCTGCGGGTGCTCGAGGACACCTTCGTCGTGCAGGTCGTCAGGCCGTACAGCGCCCGCCGCGCTTCCGAGATCGTGGCGGCGCCCAAGGTCTACGGGTTCGATACCGGTTTCGTCTGTCTGTTCAAGGGGTGGGATCACCTGCGGGACGAGGACAGGGGTGTCCTGTGGGAGCACTATGTCCTCAACGAGTACCTGGCCCGTACCCAGGACCAGCGCGTGCGGTACTGGCGGGACAAGCGGGGGCACGAGGTTGATTTCGTCCTCGCTCGCAGAGACGGCGCAACGGTGGCAATAGAGTGCAAGTGGCGCGCGGCCGGCTTCGACGCACGGAATATGAAGGCTTTCCGCTCACGGTATCCCGACGGCGGCAACTTCGTGGTGACCGACGATACGGCGACCTCGTATGTCCGTGACTACGGCGGCGTAGCGGTCCGTTTCGTCAACCTGCCCGAGCTGATCCGCCGCGCTGCGACCGGAGCGTGACGCGCCCGCGCCGAGGCGTGCGTCGGAGACGCGATTCGCCGTGCCCCCGGCGAACCAAGTCGCGGCGAGAGCGCCGCGGCCTGCGACCGCCGCCACGGTACTGCGCTTCACGGCGCGGTGCGCAAGTGCCGTCCGCAACGGATGTCTGGGCGGTGCTCGGCCAGACGCCCGGGGTCCGGATGCGCGGCTTCGACGTCGGCGGGTCCCACAAGAGCCAGCAGACCGGCTACGAGAGCTTCGGCATCCGCTTCATCGGCTACACCAACTGGGGCCTCAAGCAGAAGCCGAAGCGGGGGTTGTCGACCGACGTGGGGCCCGATTCGGTGTTGGCCCAGGACAGTTGGAGCTGGGCGCACAAGGCCGAGTGGCAGCGCGTCTGGAGCGACCGCACCTTCACGGCGACGGCCCTCAAGCACTTCGGCTTCGGCTGGCCGATGGTGCCGCAGGTGGACCCGGCGCAGTTCCCGCCGCGGCTCGACACCGCGACCGGCCGCTTGAGCGGGGCGGGCTGGTTCCCGGGCGTCAACGGGTCGCCGCCGTTCACCTTCCGCCGCTGGAAGCCGCAGGTGACGGTCACCGCCAACCACTACACGCCGGCGTTCGGCGGCAGCCACGACATCAAGGCGGGTTACGAGTTCCAGATCGACAGCAGCCGCTTCGGGTCGAACGCCAACTCGGGGCACGTCCGCTACCTGGACGACAGCGCCAACGCGCGTCCGTTCCACGTCGACCGCATCACGCTCTTCAGCATGCCGGCCGCAGGAGAGATCTCCTCCGACGACCGGAACCGGCACCACGCGCTGTTCCTGCAGGATACGTGGCGCCCGACCGATCGCCTGGCCCTGAACCTGGGCATGCGGTACGAGCGGCAGCACACCTACTTTCTGGAGTCGACGGCGGCTCCCTTCTTCGCCGACGTGTTTCCGGCGGGGACCACCGCCGGCCGGACGAACGTAGTCTGGAATACTTGGGCGCCGCGCATCGGCGCGACGTTCGCCTTCGCGCCGCGGACGGTGCTGAAGGGGCACTACGGGCGCTACTACGTGAACCTGGCCGATGCGCACGCGGCCGCCAACCCCGGCGGCACCGCCTGCGTGCGCCACGATTTCCTCGATCCGAACGCCAACGGGATCTACGACGGTCCGGACGAGCTCGGCGCGGTCCTGGACCAGCAGGGGGCGGTCGGCGCGCTCTCGGCCGTCGGGACGCCGGTGGATCCCGACTTGGCGCCGGAGTACGTCGACGAGTTGGGCACGTCGTTCGAGCACGAGCTGGCTGCCGACACGTCCGTCCGTGTCTCCTACGTCCGCAAGGCGCTCAACGGCGACAGCGGCCTGTGGAACGTCGCGCAGCAGACGGCGCTGCTCGACGGGCGCGGCATCTCGTGCGCGGACGATCGGGACTGGGCCTGTCCGCTGAACGCGCTGACCGGCGCCGCGTTGCGGGTCCAGCGGGTGCCCGACGATGTCGTCGGCGTGGTCGACACCCGGATTGCCGGATTCCCCGGCATGGGCGCCGACTACGACACCTTCCAGCTTGCGGTGAACCGGCGTTTCTCGGGCGGCTACCTGCTGCAGGCGAGCCTCGACTACCAGTGGCGCGACGAGTTCCGTGCCGCGGCCGGCGAGTCGCGCAGCCCGCTCTTCGCCGATCCGCTGTTGGTCGGCGCGGGCGGGCACGGCCGCATCTGGCAGAACCACGGTCTCGACGTCGACTTCCGGCAGCGGACCACCAACTGGGGCGGCAGGTTGCTGGCGCGGGCGCCGCTGCCTTACGGCGTGGGCCTGTCCGCCAACGTCCGGTATCAGAGCGGCTGGCCCTACGCATTCATCCAGCGGGTGGACATCCCGGGCGTCGGCACCAACCAGCCGGTTTTCCTGACCGATCTGTCCGCGAACCGGTCGGAGAACGTGATGCTGGTGGACCTGCGCGTGGAGAAGGTGCTCGACGTCGGGTCCGGGGGCCGGCTCACGCTGATGGCCGACGTCTACAACGCGCTCAACTCCAACGCCGTGACCAACTTCTCGCTGCGCACCGGCGACGACGAGCGGGTCATCGCCGCTCTCGACCCGATCGCGCTGAAGCTGGGGGCCCGGTTCCAGTTCTGAACCCGGCCGGAGGGACAGGCGCGGCAGAGAGGGACACCCGTAGCCGAGTCCTTATGAGGGAGGGCTCGCCGACCACCGTTCCCCTGCCCTGCCGAGCGCGGCGCGGGCGCACAACCCGCCGGCGATCAGACCGAACAGGTGGGCCTCCCAGGAGACCTGGTCTCCTCGCGGGACGACGCCAGCGATCATCCCGCCGTAGACGACCACCACGACGACCGCGATGGCGATGGACTGCAGGCTGCGGCCGTAGTAGCCGCGGGCGACCAGCAGGCCGAAGTAGCCGAAGATCAGGCCGCTGGCGCCGATGTGCGCGGCGTTCCTTCCCAACGCCCACAGCCCGAGGCCGCCGAGCACGACGATGGCCAGCGTCATCGCGAGGTAGTAGGCGACCCCGCGGACCATCACCATGCCGCCCAGAATCAGCAGCGGGATCGTATTCGCGAACAGGTGGGCGAACGAGCCGTGCACGAACGGGGCGCTGAGGATGCCCGGCAGGCCCTCGATCCGGCGCGGCACGAGCGCCAGGGCGTAGACGAGTCGCTCGTCCACGAACAATCCGTACAGGGACACCGCCCAGATGAGGACCAGGGATCCGAACAGCGTGGCGGCGCGCGCCTTCCAGGTGGACAGGTCGATCATTGGATCGCGGTTCCTCTCAAGATCATGCTCGAAACCGAGGGCTCCCTCCAAGTGGTCCACACGCGCGGCGGCCAGGACGCAGACATGCCGGCGATGCGCCGACCCCGCGGAGGCGTCGGCCGCGAGGCACCGAAACCGCGCGCTTCCGGCACGGGTACGGGAACAGGCGGGCGAGTCTGTATAGTTCAGCGGGCAGGGGATCGAAGATGAGATCACGCGCGTGCCGACTGGTGATGGCAGTGCTGGCCATGTCGCTAGGGGGACTCACGGCGTGCGGCGACGACGGCAGTGGCCCGGCAGCGCCGACCACCCCGACCGCACCGATTGCCGAGATGCCATCGGACGAGGATGCGGCGCGACAGTCGGTCGACGCGTGGCTGTCGCTGCTCGACGCCGGAGACTACACGGCGGCGTACGAGGCGACCGGAAGCTTCTTCAAGGAAGAGGTCACGGCCGAGGAATTTCGGATTCGGATGGAGGAGAGGCAGGCCATCCTGGGCGCCGTCGAGTCCCGTACTCCGAGCAGCACACAGCGCGCGTCGACGCTGCCGGACGCCCCGCCCGGCGACTACTTCGTATTCGAGTTCGACGGCGTCTACGAGTTGCGGCCGAATGCCCGTGAGCGGGTCACGGCGGTGTCGGAGTCCGGCGAGTGGCCGGTCGTCGGCATCTACCTCATTCGCTGACGGCGCTTGGAGGTGATGTCGTGATGCGGAAGCTCCTCGGAGACGAACGGACCTCGCTGGCGATGCTCGCCCTGATGTTCGGCCTCGCGGCGGTCAACTGGCCGTTGCTGCCCGACGAGCTGCCGATTCACTGGTCGTCCGCGGACGAGCCGGATTCCTACGCGCCCAGGGCGTTCGCGCTGTTGTTCCTGCTCGTGCTGGTGACGGCGGGTGCTGTTGTGGGCCCTCGCGCTGACCGTCCATTCCTACGTGCAGTGGCGGAACGATCCGGATCGCCGGTGACGGGATACCTGGCGAACGCTCATTGAGGTGTGATTCCGATGCACGTGACGACCTTCGACGCTCCGTGGGGAGCATCGCTCATCACCACTTCCCTTCTCGGTGTGATCCTTCTCGTCGCAAGCAGTGCGTGTGTGGACGCCTCCGAAAATGCAAGCCTTTTCTGAGTCTCTCCTTCTGCGCTCAGTCTGCTCCTGTGGTTCTCCGCGACAGCGGAGCGGCTCCCCGTCGCCGCGATTGTTTCCGTGGAACGAGGGCCAGCCTCCTGGCTGGCCCGCAAGGGCTTCCCGCACGGTCGGCCGCGGCTGTCACCCGGAGGGCCGCAACAGAGTGGAGGAGCCGCGCAGCGGCTTGACAGCCGCGGGCGACCGTGCGCGAGGTAGACGCGTCCGAGCGAAGCGAGGGCCTTTGGGCACGTCCGAAGCCGTGCAGCGCCGTTTCAGGAAGCTCCATTTCGTCGGATGGTTCGGTGCATGCGGTCAGGTGCTGTCGTGTGTCCGGCCTCATTGCTTGCGGCATATCACGCGCCGCGGGCCCGTATGGAGATACGCGGGTCGAGTCCAAAATCGTTCCTGTGTGCTCGAAGGCACTGCACCGCAGGCTGGTTTTCCCGACCCCGTCTCGTTGACCGTTTGCCCTTACCATCTTCCGACCTGCTCGCATTCCCGACGGCGCCGGACCCCGGCTCTTGCTTCTCAGGCGGTCGGCAGCGGCGCGCGGTAGTACTCGTTCTTCGTCATCAACGCCCAAGCGATGCGCGCCGTCCGGTTGGCCAGCGCCACCGCGACCAGCATGCGCGGCTTGCGCGCCAGCATCCGGGCCAGCCAAGGGTCCTTCGTGCCACGCCGCGCCGCCCAACCGACTGTCGCCATCGCGCCGGCGACCAACAGGCGCCGGAGATCGCGCTGACCCATCTTCGATATCCTCCCCAGCTTCGCCTTCCCGCCGGTCGAGTTCTGCCGGGGAACCAAGCCCAGCCAGGCCGCGAAGTCGCGGCCGCACCGGAAGCTCTCCAGCGGCGGCGCGAAGGCCTGGATCGCCATCGCGCACAGCGGTCCGATTCCCGGGATACTCATCAGCCGTTCCGTCCGTTCGTCTTCGCGCGCCCGCTCCCGCAGGTCCCTTTCCAGCTCCGCGATCTTCTCGTCGAGGTCGCCGATCTGAACGAACAACAGCGCGCCCAGCTCCCGAACCGGGCCCGGGAGTGGCGAATCGGCATCTTCAATCGCCTCCGCCAGCCGCTCCACGTGCGCAGGACCTTGCGGCGCGACGACGCCGAACTCGGCGAAGTGTCCCCGCAACGCGTTGATCGTCTGCGTGCGCTGGCGAACCAGCAGATCGCGCGTGCGGAACAGCATGCCTTGGGACTGCTGCTCCTGCGTCTTCACCGCCACGAAGCGCATCGTCGGCCGCGAGGCCGCCTCGCAGATCGCCTCGGCGTCGGCGGCGTCGTTCTTCTGGCGCTTCACGAACGGCTTGACGTAGATCGGCGGGACCAGCTTCACCTCATGACCAAGCTTCCCGAACTCTCGGCCCCAGTGGTGCGAGCTCGCACAGGCCTCCATCGCTACGACGCATCGCGGCTGCGACGCCATGAAGCCCAGCACCTTGTCCCGACTCAGCTTCTTGCGGAACGCAACCGACCCGTCCGCGCGGGCGCCGTGCAACTGAAAACTCCGCTTCGCCAGATCGATGCCGATGATGGTAGCGTGCTCCACAGGATGCCTCCTCTTCCAGGTGATGCTTCACAACAGCTCCACCTTGGCACATTCCGATGCCGTTGAGAGGAGGCGTCCACCCCATCATTCCTGTACTTCGGGCCGAGGCTGAACCGACTCCTTTACCCGGAGCGAGAGGTGAAAGGGGAAGCGATTTACAGGCTGCTCTCAGTTTGCATCCCCGTCGTATCGCTGCTTGCCGCAGGGCTGTTCATGGTCCGCGGGTACACGGTGACCGGGGACGCTATCCTGGTCCACCGCCTGGGGTGGTCGTCCGTGGTTCCGCTGGATGGACTCGAGTCCGCAACGGTCTCGCCCGATGCTGTTCGACGAGCCTCGAGGACGCGAGGGAATGGCGGATTCTTGTCGTACACCGGGAGATTCCGCAGCCGGACCCTCGGGTCGTTTCAAGCGTTCGTCACCCACCACGCGCGCACCGTGGTGCTGCGGTTTCGGGACCGGGCCGATGGCGATCGAGTGGTCGTGATGTCGCCGGACGATCCGGACGCGTTCGTGGCGTTGCTCTCCGAGGACCGGCCGGAGCGGCGTCATCTACAATGAGACAGGCAGGCTGACGGTCCGATGGGCGCGACGCACGTCACGGTCACCATTCGCAATCCGGCCGCTCCGGAGCGGCAATGGACAGGTCGCTTTCTCGTCGACACGGGCGCCTTCGATTCGCTGGTTCCGCGGCGACACCTTGAAGAGATCGGCCTGCAGCCGCTCGCTCGCGAGACCTGCGTGCTGGCCGACGGCAGCCCCATCGACGTGGATACCACGGTCGGGCGCATCGAGTTCATGGACAAGATCGTCGGCGGCACGCTGGTGTTCGAGGACGGCGATGCCGAGCCGCTGTTGGGGGTGACCGCGCTGGAGTCGGGGGGCTTCGAGGTGGACCCGCGGTCGCAGCAGTTGAAGAGATTGCCGGCCGTTCTGTTGAAGGGTCTGCGAAAGGCCGTTGACAGCGCATAGTCGCCCCGCCAGAATGGGCGGATTATGAAAGTCGCGGGGTATCTGGCGACGGTCCTGGTCGCGCTGGCGGCGGCAAGCTCTGGTGCGGCCCAGCCGACGGCAAGCTCTGGTGCGGCCCAGCCGACGGCAAGCTCTGGTGCGGCCCAGCCGGCGGCTTCCGCGTCCGCCGAGGAGTCGAACGCGCCCGAGGCTCACCAGGCGCTGCTCGACCGCTACTGCGTCACCTGCCACAACGACCGGATGGCCGAGCGGGGCACCGTCCCGTTCGCCTTCGACGGACTCGACCTGACCGACCTCGGCGCCGAAGCCGAAACCTGGGAGAAGGTGGTCCGCAAGTTGCGGCTCGGCTTGATGCCGCCGCAGGGGCGCCCGCGCCCCGACCGGGCGGCGCACGACGGCTTCGTGACGTGGCTGGAGACGGAACTGGACCAGGTTGTGGCGGCGCAGCCGTATCCGGGGCGCCCCGCGGTGCGGCGGATGACGTCGGCCGAGTACGTCAACGCCGTCCGGAGTCTGATCGATCTCGACGTCGACGAGAGCTGGCTGCTGTTTCCGGCCGACGACGTCGACCAGCAGGGCTTCGACACCAACAGCGAGGTTCTGTCGGTCTCGCCCGCGCTGTTCGAGCGCTACCTGGCGGCGGCCAACCGGGTGAGCCGGCTCGCGGTCGGCGATCCGACCATCGGGCCCGGTTACGTGGCCGCCACCTACAGCACGCCGCGGCTGCAATACCAGGACGACCGGGCCAGCGAGGAGCTGCCGTTCGGCTCGCGCGGCGGGATGGCCATCCACCACTACTTCCCGCTGGACGGCGACTACGAGGTGCGCATCCGGCTGCGCCGGATGATCTACGACTACATCGTGGGGATGGGGCGGCCCCACACCATCGAGGTGCGCCTCGACGGCGCGCTCGTGGGCAGCTTCACCGTCGGCGACGCCGACCAGTACGGATACCCGTCGGCCTACAGCTTCTTCGGGACCATCCGCGGCGACCCTGCCTGGGAGGAATACGTCTCCAACGAGGCGGACGCCAACCTGGTCCTCCGCTTCCCGGCGCCGGCCGGCCCGCACGTCGTCGGCGTCTCGTTCGTCGACGCGCGCACGGAGCCGACCGGAATCCTGGAGCGCCGCCTGTCCGGCTTCTCCCTGAGCGGGCTCGGCTTCTACCACGGCAACGCGGCGATCGATCGGGTGGAGATCGCCGGCCCGCACGACGCCACCGGGCCCGGCGACACGCCGAGCCGGCGGAGGCTGTTCACCTGCCGGCCCGCCGGTGACGCCGAGGCGGAAGCGGAGCAGTGCGCGCGCGAGATCCTGGCGACCCTGGCGCGCCGCGCCTATCGCCGGCCGGTGACCGGCGCCGACGTCGACACCCTGATGCGCTTCTACGATGCCGGCTACGCCGAGCGCGGCTTCGAGGGGGGCATCCAGAAGGCCCTGGAGCGGCTGCTGGTGGCCCCGGAGTTCCTGTTCCGGATCGAGCGCGACCCGGTCGACGTCCCCGCGGGGGCGGCCTACCGCCTGACCGATCTGGAGCTCGCCTCGCGCCTGTCGTTCTTCCTCTGGAGCGGGATTCCCGACGACGAGCTGCTGCGGGTGGCCGAGGAGGGGCGGCTGGGCGAGCCGGACGTGCTGGAGCGGCAGGTCCGCCGCATGCTGGTCGATCCGCGTGCCAGTGCGCTCGTCGAGAACTTCGCCAGCCAGTGGCTGCAGCTCCGCCGCATCCGGGGCGTGGCGCCGGACGCCGACATCTTCTTCGACTTCGACGAGAACCTGCGGGCGGACATGGAGCGCGAGACGACGCTGTTCCTGGAGAGCCAGCTCCGCGCGGATCGCGGCCTGCTGGAGCTGCTGACCGCCGACTACACGTTCGCCAACGAGCGGCTCGCCCGGCACTACGGGATCCCCGGGGTCTACGGCGAGCGCTTCCGGCGCGTGCCGGTCGATCCCGGGCAGCGCGGGGGGCTGCTCGGCCACGCCAGCCTGCTGACCCTGACCGCCTATCCCAACCGGACCTCGCCGGTGCTGCGCGGCAAGTGGGTGCTCGACAACGTGTTGGGCATGCCGCCGCCGGAGCCGCCGGCCGACGTGCCGGCGCTGGAGGAGAACCACGGCGGGCGCAAGGTGCTCTCGATGCGCGACCTGATGGAGCAGCACCGCGCCAACCCCGCCTGCGCGTCGTGCCACCGCGTGATGGACCCGCCCGGCTTCGTGCTGGAGAACTACGACGCCATCGGGCGCTGGCGCGACACGGACGAGGCGGGGGCACCGGTCGACACGGCGGGCGCGCTGGCCGACGGGACGCAGGTGGAGACCCCCGCGGGCTTCCGCGACGCGCTCCTGGCCTACGACGTCAGCATCGTGCGGACGATTACCGAGAAGCTGCTCGGCTACGCCGTCGGGCGCACGATGGAGCACTACGATCAACCGGTGATTCGACGGATTGTTTCCGAGGCCGAGGCGGACGGCTACCGCTGGTCGTCCATCGTCCTCGGCATCGTCAAGAGCATGCCGTTCCAGATGAGGAGTGCGGAATCATGATGATCACGAAGAAGGCGATCTCGCGCCGTGCGGTGCTTCGCGGAGTCGGCGCGGCGGTCGCCCTGCCGCTGCTGGACGGCATGGTGCCGGCGCTCAGCGCGCTGCGCAAGACAGCGGCGAGGCCGGCGGTGCGCTTCGGCGCGGTCTACGTGCCGAACGGCATGGTCATGCAGAGCTTCACGCCGGCGACCACCGGCGCGGGGTTCGAGATGACGCCCATCCTGCAGCCGCTCGCGCCGTACCGCGACCGCCTGCTCGTGCTTTCCGGGCTCGCCAGCACGCCGCCGCCGGGCATCTCCGGCGGTTCGCATTCGCGCGCCGCCACCAAATTCCTGACGGCCGAGCATCCGGGCGCGTGGATTCCGGACGCCATCTCGATGGACCAGATCGCGGCGCAGGAGCTGCGGAAGCACACCCCGCTGGCGTCGCTCGAGCTCGGGCTGGAAGGCGCCAACTTCGCCGGCTCGTGCGACAGCGGCGGCTTCAGTTGCGCCTTCTCGTACACCATCTCGTGGGCCAGCGGCTCGACCCCGCTGCCGATGGAGCACAATCCGCGTGCGGTCTTCGAGCGGCTGTTCGGCGACAACGACAGCACCGACCCGGCCGCGCGGCGCGCCCGCCGGGAGGCGCAGCGCAGCATCCTCGACTCGGTCAGCCAGGACGTGGCGAGGCTGCAGCGGGAGCTCGGCGCGGGCGACCGCGTCAAGGTGGGGGCCTACCTCGACGCCGTGCGCGACGTCGAGCGGCGCATCGAGATCGCCGAGTCTCAGGGCGAGCAGGAGATGCCGCTGCTGGAGCGCCCGCGCGGCGTCCCCGCGACCCTGGCCGAGCACGCCGGCCTGATGTACGACCTGCAGCTCCTGGCCTGGCAGACGGATCGCACCCGCGTGTGCACGTTCATGGCCGGGCACGAGCTGAGCGGCCGGACCTACCGCGAGATCGGGGTGCCCGATGCGCACCATCCGCTGTCGCACCACCGCAACGTGCCCGAGGCGCTGGCGAAGCTCACGAAGATCAACACGTACCACACGACGCTCTTCTCGTCGTTCCTCGAGAAGCTGGCCGCCACGCCGGACGGCGACGGATCGCTGCTCGACCACGCGATGATCATGTATGGCGCGGGCATGAGCGACAGCAACCGGCACGCGTACTACGACCTGCCGATCGTGCTGGCCGGCGGCGGCGCGGGCCAGCTCAAGGGCGGCCGGCACCTCGCCTACCCGTCGCGGACGCCGCTGGCGAACCTGCACGTCTCGCTGCTCGACAAGCTGGGCGTGGATATCGACCGGGTCGGCGACAGCACGGGCGCGCTGCCGCGGCTGGGCGGAGCGATGGGGCTGGCAGAGCGGCTGACCGGGGTGTAACCGGCGTCAAAATCGAAGCGGCGTCGAGGAGAGTCCCTGGAGACACGCCGGTGAAAGCCATAACGGTCAAGCAGCCGTTTGCTGCGCTGATCGCGGCCGGCGCGAAGCGGACGGAGCATCGCAAGTTCCGCCCGCTGTCGATCATCGGCAAGCGTGTCGCCATCCACGCGGGAAAGTACTCGCCCAGGGCGGCAGATATCGAGGAGGCGGAACGAATCGCCCGAGACGACAGGTACTGGAGAGCCGCCAAGCCGGTGCTGAGCGAGGATCCCGCGTCGTGGGCGTATGGATGTGTTGTCGCCGTCGTTACTGTCGGTGAGCCCAAGTCCTGCGAGGGTGGAGGATGGCTGTGGCCCCTGAGCGACGTTCGTGCCGCAACGTCAGCCGAAGTACGTGGTCAGCAGGGCTTGTTCGATATTCCGACTCGCCAGATACGCTACGTGTCTTGACGAGCGGGTGGGAGAGGTGAGCGGGACACGATGAGCATCCGGTCACGTGGCTTGAGCCGACGGGACGTCGCGAGCATCCTGGCTGCGGCCGCTTTTCTTGCGTTCGGCGCGGTCGATGCGAGTGCGCAGACTCTGGATCTGCGTCTCATCGAAGCGGTCCGGTTGCAGGACAGCGAGGCCGTCGAACGCCTGCTGCATGCGTCGGCCGACGTGGACGCGCCGCAATCCGACGGCGCGACCGCGCTGCACTGGGCGGTGTATCTCGACGACCTGGAAACGGCGCGCCTGCTGTTGGACGTGGGTGCCGACGCCGGGGTTGCGAACGCGCACGGCGTCGTGCCGCTGACACTCGCCTGCACCAACGCCAACGCGGCGATGGTGGACCTGTTGCTGGCCGCGGGCGCGGATGCCGGGGCTGCCGTGGGGACGGGCGAGACCGTCCTGATGAGTTGCGCCCGGACGGGGAACGGCGAGGCCGTGGCCGCGTTGCTCGCGCACGGCGCAGACATGGATGCCGCCGAGTCCACGGAGAACCAGACCGCACTGATGTGGGCCGTCGCGCAGCGGCATCCCGCCGTGGTGCAGGTGCTACTCGACAAGGGTGCCGACGTCCACCGGCGGTCGCGTGTCCGGCGGTTCGTCATCAGCCGGCGGCTGCAATCGAACCTGCGGTACGGCGAGCTTGGTCGACGCTACGGCACCGACGCCGAGGAGACGGACCTCGGCGGCTACACGGCGTTGCTCTTCGCCGCGCGCCAGGGAGCGGTCGACTCGGCGCGCCTGCTGCTGGCGGCTGGCGCCAACGTCAACGACACCGCGCCGGATGGGCGTAGTGCGCTGCTCGTGGCGGCCCACAGCGGACACCGGGAGCTGGTCGAGTTCCTGCTGGTGGGGGGTGCCAACCCGAACGCATCGGCGGCCGGCTACACCGCGCTGCACGCCGCGGTGCTGCAGGACGACCAGGGCATGCTGGACGCGCTGCTCGCGGCCGGCGCGCGCCCCGACGCGCAGGTGACCGAGGCCACACGCGTCACCCGCAACGGCCAGGTGCTGATGATCGGTGAGCACCTGCTCGGCGCCACGCCGTTCGCCCTGGCCGCCAAATTCGCCGAGGCGGACATGATGCGCACGCTGCTCGCGGCCGGCGCCGACGGCGTGCTGCCGCTGCGCAACGGCTGGACGCCGCTCATGTTGGCGTCGGGCGCGAGCTGGCGCTACGGTGTCTGGGACCGTCGCGAGCGGACGCTGCACCGCGACTTCGCGTTCCAGGCGGAGCACGCCGACGAGGAGGGTACGCTCGACGCCGTGCGGGTGGCCCTCGAGGCGGGCGGCGACGTCAACGCGCTCGACGAGACCGGCAGCACGGCGCTCCACTACGTCGCCGACAAGGGCTTCCCCCGGGTCGTCGAGTTGTTCGTCGAGCACGGCGCCGGGCTGAACGTGGCGAACTACCGCGGGCAGACCCCGCTCGCAGTGGTCAGGCGGGGCCGCGGCAATCTCGATGCGGCCCCAGCGACCGAGGCGTTGCTGCTCGCGCTGGGCGCCGAGGAGCGCGCGGGCAGGTAGCGTGCGTTCCGGCCAGACGTTTCCAAGTTGGGCCGTCGCGTCGGCTGGTCATTCGGGTGCTTCGCCCATCTTCGGCATCTCCCAACTGACGAGTCGCCACCGGATATCGTTTCCCGCCAGTGCATTGACCGCGACCATGAGCGCCCGCGGTGCGCTGGTTCCTGCTACCGCGAAGTCGTAAAGGTCTCGGACCGGTGGGTTCAGGGAGCGGTTGGCGAACTTGCCGGTCAGAATCTGACTCGATGTCAGCGTCGTGGCCTCCTTGCCGTCGACGAGCGCTCGTCGATGACCGATCCGCGGTTGCGGTTCGGCGGCCAGTATCTCGATCTTCGATTCGGCGAAAAGGATCTGGCTGAAACGACCGAAGCTGATCTTCCTGGCGGCGGTGGCTTCAAGCCGGCGGTACAATTCCGGCGCGACCGCCGGTTGCAGGAACCGCGTCTCGGTGCGGGGGTGGACCAGCAGGTCGATGTCCCGGCTCTCCCGATGCCGCCAGCGCGCGGCCAGGATGGTCCCGCCGCCGATTGTCCAGCCGCTCCGGTCCGGCGTTCGCGGTGTGACGTACGTGTCGAGGATCCCGCGTGTCCTGCTGAGGAGGGTCCGGGCGGGCTCCGGCAGCGTCAGGTCTTCCGCCTTCGGTTGGGAGGTCATCGTCGCGCGAGCCGGTTCAGTTCTCTCGCGACCACGGGATGGTCGGCCTTCGCTCTGTGGATGGCGGCGACCAGCTCGCGCACCGTGTACACCTCTTCGGCCCATGCCATCACGATCTCGTTGGGTCGTGCCTCCTTCGCCCACATGCGGACCAGGGCGCGCTGTCGCTTTGTCGGTGTCTCGGCGTGGATTGCGTCGTAGAACTCGGCGCTCGTCGGCTGGGTCACCCACCCGGAGCAACTGCTGTTGATGCGGCTGTCCACCGTACTGCTGCGCGCGCGGATGGCGGACGGATCGTGTCCCGGCAGGTACTCGTCGCGGAGCGTTTCGTCAGCATGGCGATCGCTGAATGCTTCAGGCGGCGCCAGAACGTCGGGTTCCTCGTCCCGGTTCGTGACCTTCGCCTGCCGGCGCAGGGCGCGCCACTCGTCCAGTGTCATCGTCGTTTCGGATGCAACACTCCTCCCCGCATTCTAGCTGCCAAACCCGAATCAGGACCCCTCGCTGCCTGCCGATGACCGCCCCCGGGCCGTCGCGAATAGTCCGGGTTCGTGTGCCGCCGCCCGGGTGAGCGGATTCCGCGGACGCGGCATGCATCGCCGACGCTTATACCGGTGCCAGGTATACTGCGAGCAAGTCGTGGCGATTCAGGGATTCACCAGTCGGACAGTCGAACCCTTCTTCGCGGATGGTGTCGTACCGCGCGGCGCCGGCTGGGCCCGCGTTGCCCGGAGGAAGCTCGACATGCTCGATTACGCGAACGCGCTGAGCGACCTGAGGTCGCCGCCCGGGAATCGACTGGAACAACTGAAGGGCCGGCTGGCCGGTCTGCACAGCATCCGGATCAACGACCAGTGGCGTATCGTCTTTCGCTGGACGGCGGCCGGGCCGACCGACGTCGACATTCTCGACTACCACTGAATCCGGAACGGAGGAGCTCATGACGATCCGGCGCGCGCGACGTCAACCGACGAGCCCTGGAGAGATCCTTCGCGAGGAGTTTCTCCTGCCGCTCGGCATGACGCAGAAGCAGCTTGCCGACCACTTGGGCTGCGACGTCAAGGTGGTTAACCGCATCGTGAATGGACGGACGTCCGTGAGCGCCGGGATGGCGCTGAAGCTGGGCGCCGCGTTTCGAACGACACCGGAATTCTGGCTGAACGCCCAAAAGGCCGTCGACATCTACCGCGCGTCGCGCGCTGGCGCGGAGCTGCCGAAGCCCATCCTGCGTGCGAGTTGATGTAAGACGAAGTTCCCGACATGGATGGCCGCGAGGACGAAACCCGCGCGTACCTGACACGCCAGCAACGATACCTGCTACTGGCCGAGCCGATCGCACGGCTGTCGATCGAGCGCGCCTGGGCGGAAGGGACACCGCTCCGGCGCTGGCTCTGCACGCCCGCAGCGGCGAGTTTCCCTGATGCCTGCTTCAGCGATACGGATCGGCACGACGGAGCGGTCGCTTCCGCAAGTAGCGGTCGACCAGTCCCCACGCGATCATCAGCGGCATCAGCCACATCGCCGAGAAGATCGCGATGCTGGTCCGTCCCGGCCCCGCCAGCATCTGGCCGATCTGGTCCCGGAACGGATTGTCGTTCACCAGGTAGGTCCAGATCGACGCCGGACCCTTGAGCCCCGCGCGGGACAGATCGATCCGCCCGCCCTCCACGCGGACGGCGTCCAGTGCATCGCGCACCGCGTCGTCGATCTCGGCTTCCATCCGGTCGTAGGCGTCGACGACCTCGTCCGTGAAGCGGGCCAATGGATCCTGCTGGCCGAGCCGGACGAGGTGGATGCCCTCCCGGAGATCGGCGCACCGGGCGAGGTGCTCGGCCCAGGCCTGATCGAGGTGGTGGAGGGTCACCGTGACCTCGGCCCGCCGCACGGCCTCCTCGCCGCAGGTCCCGACCAGTTCGCGGTAGCGGCCGGGGATGCCGCGCCAGACGTCGGGCGCGACACGGCCGTGCAGCAGCCCCTGCCGGCGTTCCATCAGCCGTCGGCGCTGCTCTTCCACGATCTCGGTGTAGCGCGCCAGAGTCTGGCGGATCTCGTGGTTCTGTCCCTCGACGATCCGTTGCGCGCGGGCGATCTCGCGCCGCACGATCGGATGCGCGACCGGCCCGTCACTACGCGCCGGCATCACCCGCGCCGGGATGAGGTTCCGGAGCCCGTACCGCACCAGCAGGGCGTCCTCGAGGCTCACGAAGAACCGCGACTCGCCCGGGTCTCCCTGGCGGCCGGCCCGGCCGCGAAGCTGCAGATCGATGCGGCGGCTCTCGTGACGGTTGGTGCCGATGACGTACACCCCGCCGAGGGCTACGACCGCGTCGCGCTCGGCTTCGTCCGCGCCGCCCAGCCGGATATCGGTGCCGCGGCCGGCCATGTTGGTCGCGATGGTGACGGCGTCCAGCTTCCCGGCCCGCGCGACGAGGCACGCCTCCGCCGCGTCGTTCCTGGCGTTGAGGACTTCGCACGCCACGCCCGCAGCCTGCAGCCGTTCCGCCAGGCGCTCCGACTCCGCGACGGTGAGCGTGCCGACCAGCACCGGCCGCCGATCGGCGTGCACCCGCCGGATCTCCTCGACGAGCGCCTGTTCCTTGGCCTCGCGGTGCGTGAAGACGACGTCCGGCCGGTCGATTCGAACCATCGGCCGCTGCGTCGGCACGACGACCGTTTCGAGCCCGTACAGCTCCCGCAGCTCGTGCGCGGCATCCTGCGCCGTTCCGGTCATCCCGCACAGGAAGGGATAGCCGCGCAGATAGTGCTGCAACGGCAGCGAGCCGAGGATCCGCCCGCCGGCGTCCGGCGCGACGCCTTCCTTCGCTTCGATGGCGGCCTGCAGTCCGTCCGGCCAATGGCGGTCCGGCACGACCCGGCCGGTGAACTCGTCGATCATGCCGATGCGTCCGTCGCGCACCAGGTAGTCGACGTCGCGGCGCAGCAGGACGCGGGCGTGCAGGGCGCAGTGGATCTCGGTCAGCAGCGGGTAGTGTTCGGCGTCGTGCAGGTTGGGCACGCCGAGCGCGTGCTCGAGTCGGGCGAGTCCCGCCTCGGTCGGCTCGACGCTCCGGCCGTACTCGTCGGTGTCGAAGTCGATGCCGGCCGTGAGTCCCGCAACGAGCTCCGCAATCTGCCGAGCCCGCGACTCGTGCGGCTCGGCCCTTCCCGCCAGGACCAGCGGTACGCGCGCCTCGTCGATGAGCAGGGAGTCGGCTTCGTCCACCAGCGCCAGGTGGAACGGCCGGTGCACCACGGCGTCGGGATCGGTCGCCCGCAGGTCGCGCAGGTAATCGAAGCCTGCCTCCTTGGCGGTGACGTAGGTGACATCGGCCCGGTAGGCGCGGCGCCGGTCCTGCTGCGTCATGTCCTGCTGGACGGCGTCCACTGAGAGGCCGAGCATGCGGTAGATGGGGCCCATCCACTCGGCGTCGCGGCGGGCCAGGTAGTCGTTGAACGTCAGGACGTGGACGCCGTTGCCGGCCAGCGCGTGGAGCGCCGCGGGCATGACCGCGGCCAGCGTCTTGCCCTCGCCGGTCTGCATCTCGACCACCCGGCCGCGCGCCAGGGCCAGGGCCGCGACCACCTGCACGTCGAACGGTCTCAAGCCGAGGGTGCGGCCGGCCGCCTCCCGTACCAGGGCGAAGAGCTGCGCCCGCAGCCCGTCGAGGGGCAGGCCGGCTTCCGCCCCCGCGCGGAGTTCGGCTGCCCGCCGCGTAATCTGCGCGTCGGACCGGCGGGCGACGCCGCGCCCGAGCCGGGCGATGTCGGCGAGCGGCTCGTCGAACGCGCGCAGGTCCAGATCGACCGGGGAGCCTCCGAGGCGGGCGAGCCGGTGGCGCCATCCGATGCGATTGCGTACGAGGGAACCGACACGAGGCGATGCGGCCATGGAAACCTCCCGTGGATTCACCCGGGTCCGTGGCGGGCCGCCGCCGCGGGGCGGCAGGCTCGCCGGCCGTCGGGGACGACGGCGGCTACGCGTGGGCGAATCGAGAGGGAGGTGCGCGCGAGGGGGCGGCCGCCCGGAGCGAGAGGGGACGCTCGTCGCGGTGCGCGGCGATGCGCCGCCTCACCCGCACGGCGAGATCCGCGCACAGGAGCCACAGCGGCGTGAGCAACGCAGCGAGCTCGCCCGCGACGGACGCGGTGATGGCCGCGAATACCACGAGGCCGACACACAGCCACGTGAGCGATCTGCGTAGGTTGATCATGGCTCTCGTTCGACGCTACCGCGGTTTCCGACCGAAGTCCGAGCGGTCGCGGAAGCTGCCTACGGCCACATCCCCAGCACCACCGACATGATCGCGATCGACGCGACCTGGTAGCCGGCGTCGATCAGCCAGACGCTGAGCGGCTTGTTCGAGAAGCGGTTGCCGGTTAGCCCCACGGTGGCAGCGAACCCGAGCCACATGTGCAGCCCGACGCCGAATATCGTGCCCGGGCTGTCCCCGAAGTGCGAGGCGATCAGCGCCAGCATGGTGGCCATGACGAACCAGCAGGCGAACGAGATGGCGTAGTTCGGGCCCATGCTCGCCTGCATCGCGTCGATGTCGGCCTCCGTGTAGCCGTGGCCGGCCATCCACGCCTTCCCGAACAGCAGCGGCGAGTACCACAGGGCGCCGAGGCCGAAGGTGAGGACCGTCGCCAAGCCCACCGCCAGGAAGTTCACGTCCGAGAGGTGCATTGTTGCTTCCTTCGCTGTTCGTCAGGTTTCATCCACCGTTGCCGCCTTCGCCACGCCGTGGCGACCGTTGGGTGACCGCCGCGATCATGTCGCACGAGATCCCCTTTACTGCACGGAGGAGACGAGTGCGAGGTACGAGATGTTCCGCCCGTTCGGGCCGCAGAACCGCACGCTGTTCGTGAGCATCATATTGATGTATATATCACGTTGGAATGATGTTAATCTGGAAGCAGACCCGGGGGGCTACCTGTGACCGAGCCAATCGTCGACCATGGGGCCGTGGCGCAGTCCGCGAGAGGGATTGCGGGTATCGACGTTTCGGCTGCCGCCTTCGTCGATCGCTCCGCGTTCATCGAGACTGCCCGAGCGGGACTGTCAGGTGAGGTGGTGAAGCAGATCCTCGACGTTGTCGGTTATCGCGAGTTCATAGTGCGGCTGCTGGGGACGACTTCCGGCAACCTGCACCGCATCTACCGGCGGAAGACGCTCGGGCTGGCACAGTCGGAAGCGCTTCTCGATGCCCTACGGGTCTTCGATCACGCCGAGCGGGTGTTCGCGGGCCTGGTGCCGGCGCGCGAGTGGCTGGAGACGGCCCTTCCCGCACTGGACGGCCGGCGCCCGATCGACCTGTGCGATACGTTCGAGGGGCGACGCCTGGTGCGGGACGCCATTCGCCGGATCGAATACGGCGAGTTTCCCTGATGCGCCTCTACCGTATCTGTCGCGTCGACCGTCTGGAGCACTATCAGGGGCTGGGAGCGAGCTACCGTGACGGCGGAAGGTGGAACGAGCCGGGGATTTCCGCGCTCTACTTCGCGGAGACGGCGAGCGTCGCGATGCTGGAGATGGCGAACTACCTGCCGTCGCCCCGCCTGATACCTCCGGCGTACCGCCTGGGTGTCTACGAGGTTGCGGGGAACACGCCCACGGAGCGCTGGACGATAGACGATCTTCCGGTGGGCTGGGATCGGTTTCCGTATCCGGCGACTACGCAACGAATGGGCGCGGACTGGTTGATTCAGGGAACTGCGTCCCTGCTGGTGGTTCCGAGCGCCGCCGTACCTGGCGGACTCGAGAGTATCGTTCTCGCCAATCCGGCCCGCCTCGCCACGGGATCGATTCGCCTGAGCGCCGTGTACGAGCGCCTTTACAATCCGCGGGCGTTCGCGGCCGCACCGGCAAGATGACCCGGTGGGCCTGTTCCGCCCGTTCGGGACAGCGCGAACACCATCACCCCGCCGCCCGCCGCCGCGCCAGGGCCGGCGCCGACGCGGCCAGGACGGCCAGCAGCAGCAGCGTCGCCGAGAGCGGACGGGTGACGAAAACGGTCGGGTCGCCGCCCGCAATCGCCATCGCCCGCCGGAACTCCTGCTCGAGCAACGGGCCGAGGACCACCGCCAGCACGGTCGGGGCGAGCGGCAGCCCGTAGCGCCGCATGACACAGGCGAGGAGGCCCAGCACGTAGACCACCCCGACGTCGAAGATGTTGTTGTTCAGCGTGTAGACGCCGAGGGTGGCGAAGGCGAGCACCGCGGCGAAGAGCAGCGGCGTCGGCACGCGGAGGAGCTGCACCCAGATTCGGATGAGGGGCAGGTTCAGGATCAGCAGCAGGGCGTTGGAGACGTACAGGCTGGCGATCAGTCCCCAGACGAGCGTCGTGTCCTGCGTGAAGAGCAGCGGTCCCGGCTGGAGGCCGTACATCTGGAACGCGGCGAGCATCACCGCGGTGGTGCCCGAGCCGGGGATGCCGAGGGCCAGCAGCGGCACGAGGCTGCCCCCGGCGCTGGCGTTGTTGGCGGCCTCGGGGCCGGCCACCCCTTCGATGGCGCCGTCGCCGAACTCGGTGGGCGTCTTCGACGCGCGCCGCTCGGCGTCGTAGGCGAGGAAGCTCGCCACCGTGGCGCCCGCGCCGGGCAGGACGCCGCAGAAGAAGCCGATCACGGTGCCGCGAATCCAGGCCGGCCACGAGCGGCGCCACTCCGCGCGGGTCAGGCGCACCGGTCCACCGACGGTTTGTCGGGTTCCCGTCGCCGCCGGCCCCGCGCTGCGCACCCGCGTCGCCGCGTACCAGAACACCTCCCCGACCGCGAAGAGACCGACGGTGACGACGACGACGTTCACCCCGCCCAGCAGGCCGGCCATGCCGAACGTGAAACGCGCCTGTCCGGTCTGCACGTCGATGCCGATCGTGCCGATGGCCAGGCCGATCAACGCCGCGGCCAACCCTTTGGCCACCGAGCCGGGCGACAGCCCGGCGAGCGCCGTCAGCGCGAACACCATCAGCGCGAAGTACTCGGCCGGGCCGAACGTCAACGCGACCTCGACCAGGACCGGCGCCATCGTCATCAGCATCAGGGTCGCGAACGTGCCGGCGATGAACGAGCCGATGGCCGCTGTCGCGAGCGCCGCGCCGCCGCGCCCCTTGCAGGTCATCCGGAAGCCGTCGAGGGCGGTCATCACGCTCGATGCCTCGCCCGGCATCTTCACCAGAATCGACGTGGTCGACCCGCCGTACATCGCGCCGTAGTAGAGGCCGCCGAACAGGATGAAGGCGCCGACCGGATCGATGCCGAAGGTCAGCGGCAGCAGCATCGAGATGGCCAGGGCCGGACCGACGCCGGGCAGGACGCCGACCGCGGTGCCCAGGGTCACGCCGACGATGCCGAGCAGCAGGTTGACCGGCGCGAGCGCGGCGCCGAAGCCGACCGCGAGGTTGTCGCCGAGTTGCGCCAAGCCGCCCATGTCACCGCGCGCCGAGCAGGCCCCCCGGCAGCCGGAGTCCGAGCACCAGGTTGAACAGGACGTAGACGGAGACCGTGACGGCAAGCGCGGCGAGCAGATCCCGGCCCCAGCGGCGGCTGCCCAGCAGGCGCGCTTCGAGCGCGATGAACGCGGTCGTCGCCAACAGGTAGCCGAGCGGCTCGATCAGCGCGATGTAGGCGAGGAAGAGGAGCGTGCTCGGCGCCGCGGAACGCCAGTCGGCAGCAGAGGAATCAGCGTCGGGCGCCGGGGCGGCCCGTGCCTTCGCCGGACCGGATGACGGCGCACCGGCGGCTCCGTGCGCCCGAAACGCCGTCCAGAGGGCGACGGCCACGAGCGTGATGCCGATGGCGATCGGAAACACGCGCGGCCCGACCGCCGCGTAGCCTCCCTCGGGCTCGGATATCAGGAAGGCGGCGGCGAGGTACGCGGCACCCAGCGTGAGGAGACCGGCGCCGAGGGTGCGCGCCTCGTTCATCGGCTGGTAGACCAGGATCCCGTGGCCCGCATCAACCCGGCCAGGCTATGGTCAGCTTCGTTTTCCTGGTTCAACAGCAGGGACGTTCCAATGTAGCACGCGGCCGTATGTGGACAAAGGGTGCGGCTATTCGATGAGGCCGATGGCGCGCAGGGTCGTGTCCACCGTGGCGACCTCCTGCTGCAGGAACGCCTCGAACGCCGCCCCCGGCAGGAAGCTGTCCTCCCACTCGTTGGCGCGGAGGATCCGTTGCCACGCTTCCGACTCGCGCATGCCCTCCAGCGCCCGGATCAGCCACTCGCGCGTCTCGTCGTCGGTCCCGGGCGGGGCGGAGATGCCGCGCCAGTTCGACAGGACCACGTCCAGGCCGCTCTCGCGCAGCGTCGGCGTGACGCCGTCGCCGGTGCGCTCGGGCGACGAGACGGCTATCGGCCGCATGCGGCCCGACGCGATGTACGCCTTCCACTCGCCCACGCCGGACAGTCCCAGCGTGACGTGGCCGCCCATCACCGCCGCCGCCGCCTCGCCCCCGCCCGAGTAGGCGATGTAGTTCACCTGCCGCGGATCGACGCCGGCCGCCCGGGCGATGAGACCGGCGAGGATGTGGTCGATGCCGCCCGCCGAGCCGCCGGCCCAGCTCACCGCCGCGGGGTCGCGCCGGAAGTCCTCCAGCAGCTCTTCGATCGTGCGATAGGGGGAGTCGGCGGGTACGGTAACCACCTCGTACTCGTTCAGCAGGCGCGCCAGCGGCACCGTCTGGTCGATGGAGACGGGGCTGGCGTTGGTGCGGATGGAGCCGAGCATCACCTGGCCGAACACCATCAGGTTGCGCGGGTCGCCGTCGTAGCGGGTGACCAGATCGGCCAGGCCGATGGTGCCGCCGGCGCCGCCCCGGTTGACCACCTCGACCGGGACGCCGAGGATGCCGGTCTCGGTCCACACCTGCTGGATCTGGCGCGCCGTCTGGTCCCATCCGCCGCCGGGGTTGGCCGGGGCGATCAGCGTGATGGCGCCCCGCGGGTATCCGGCCGAGGTCGGGGCCAGGGCCGTGTCCGGACGCTCGGTCGCCGGGCCGTCCGCGCACGCCGCCGCGGCCACGGCAATCACCAGGTACATCGCGCGCAGGTTGGATGACATGATTGGCTCGTCCCCGTGCTTTACGGGATCAGGGTACCGCGAGCCGGCTGGCCGCGTCACCCGCCGAGGCGCCCGGGACGTTGACGGGGCACGGCGGCGGCCATAGCATGGCGGGCGTGACGACCCGAAGCCGCGTCATCCGAGCCGCGCCGGCGCAGTCGGCGCCTCCGGCCGCGGGTCTCCGGCCCGCACGGCCAGGCCCGGCGTGCCGCACCGTCGTCGAGGACTCACGGAAAGCAGGGGGCATCATGCGTCTTACCAGGCTCACGGCATTCACCGCGGCGTTTCTCCTGATCGCCGTCTCCGTCTCGGCCCAGGACCGGATTCCGGCCGAGGGGGGTGACGTCGTCATCACGCCGATCCTCCATTCGAGCGTGCAGATCGAGCATGCCGGCACCGTCGTGCACATCGATCCGTGGACCGCCGGCGATCTGTCGTCGGCCAAGCCGGCCGACCTGATCCTGGTGACCGACGATCCGGCGCACCACCTCGATCCGGCCGCCATCGAGCAGCTCCGCAAGCCGGGAGCTCCGGTTATCCTCACTGCGGCCGCCCACGCGGCGTTCGGCGACGGCGAGGTGCTCGCGAACGGCGAGAAGGGCGTCTTCGCCGACGTGCCGGTGGAGGCGGTTCCCGCCTACGACATGACCCCCGGGCAGCCGTGGCACCCGATGGGGGAGGCGAACGGCTACGTCATCACGCTCGGCGGCAAGCGGCTCTTCTTCTCCGGTGTGGGGGAGTGCGTGCCCGAGATCCAGGCGCTCGAGGACATCGACGTGGCGTTCATGCCGATGAACCTGCCGGTCGACCGCATGCGCCCGATCCCGGTCGCCGAGTGCGTCAAGACGTTCGGGCCGGAGCTGGTCTACCTGATCCACTACGACAACGCCACGGCGCGCTGGTTCGGCAATCGCGAGCTGCCCCGCCCGGACAACGCCGAGCAGATCGCCGGCACGATCCAGGTGCTGCGGGACGCCCTCGAAGGCGAGCCGATCGAGGTGCGCGACGGCGACTGGTATCCGCGGTAGGCCCCGTGGGCGTGGAGGCCCGTCCCGGACGCCGCGTTCCGGGCGAGGGAACCGGGTAATGCGATGGCCCGCGCCGACCCGCGGGCGCCCGGATCATCCTCCGCGCCGAATCGATCGCGCGTTGCGTGCCTCCGGTAGGATGGACGTCATGCGGCGCCTGTATCGTGCGGAAGCTGCGGAACGCGAGCGTGTCGTGCATGTGCTCACCGCGGCGATGGAGCCCGAACCGGACCTGGAGTTCGCCTGGCTCCACGGCTCGTTTCTCGGTGGCGGCGGCTTCCACGACGTCGACGTCGGCGTCCACTTGAACGCGGCGGCGGACGTGCGCTCCCAGCGTGCCCTGGATCTGGGGCTTCGCCTGGATCGGGACATCGGGTTCCCGGTCGACGTACGGGTGCTCAACGACGCCCCGGTCACCTTCCTGTTCCACGTCTTTCGGGAGGGGCGCCTGCTGCTCAGCCGGAACGACGAGCGCCTGGCCGATCTGATGGAGCGGACGGTCCGCGAGTACCTGGACATGGAGCCGTTGCTGCGCCGGGCCACCATCGAGGCATACGGCGCGTGACGCTCAACCCGGACGTCGTTCGCGCCCGGTGCGTCGAGATCGAGGAATCGGTACAGCGGCTGGAGACGCTGGCCGCGGTCTCTCTCGACGATTTCCTCGCCGATCGCGACGCGCAGGACATTGCGTCCTACCGCCTCCTGGTCGCGATCGAGGCCGCTCTCGCGCTCTGCTATCACGTGTCGTCGCGCCGGCTGCGCACCACGCCGGCCGACTACGCCGGCTGTTTCAGGCTACTTGGCGAGGCGGGCATCGTCGCGCCCGATGTGACCGAGCGGCTGCAGGGCATGGCGAAGTTCCGCAACCTGCTGGTGCACGTCTACTGGGAGGTCGACTACCGGCGGGTGCACGCCGTGATGCAGGAGAATCTGGGTGACCTGCGGGCGTTTGCGGCGGCGGTCGTCGCGTTGCTGTGAACAAGAGGGTCGGCGGCGGGCGGTCCGCCAACTTCCCGGTGTTCATCGCATTCGGGGCCTGGGCTCATTCAAGAGGCCGGCACAACTTCGATCACCGGTGTCGCTCCAGCCACGCGCGCAGGCGGGCGGCCTCTTCGGATGCGGAAGGGTCGAGCTCGGCCTGGTAGAGCCGGCTGCGAACCACGAAGACGTCCATCTCGTCCGGCGGCGAATCCCGTTCGACGATCTCCCGCACCTTGCGGTGAAAGAAGCTGGTCCAGTCGGGCCGGCGTCCGTCGAGGTCGGTGAAGCCGTATTCCTTCGCCAATCCCCAGCTCGAGAACAGTCCGCCGCTCTTCTTCGCCACGTCCGGATCGGCGGCCAGCGCGGCGATGGCCCGGCCGACGAAGCAGGGGGTCTCGGACTCGACGAAGTACGGATCCTTCTCGATGGCGTCCCGCCAGTTCGCCTCGGCGACGCCGAAGGACTCGAGCACCGCCTCGGAGCGCAGGAACCCCGGCGTGATCGCCAGCGCAGTCACGCCGTGCGCATGCAG
This sequence comes from Vicinamibacterales bacterium, assembly GCA_965204175.1. Taxonomy (GTDB): domain Bacteria; phylum Acidobacteriota; class Vicinamibacteria; order Vicinamibacterales; family UBA8438; genus WTFV01. Next base: position 3,935,875 of record OZ241978.1, on the reverse strand, counting down.
GTCGCTGGCTATCGCGTAGGCGAGTCGGACCACGGCGTTCTTGGCAAGGTCGTAGAACAGGTTGCCGCGGTAGCCGAACGTGTCGCCGTCGGTAACCTCGACGATGAGCCCCGCGTTGCGCTCGACCATCAGCGGCGCGCCGTGCCGGCTGGTGATGATGTGGCTGTGGACGGCGCGTTCGAGCAGCTCCTGTCCTTGCGAGATGGAGAGCTTCCAGAACGGCGATCCCCACTCGGTCAGCGCGTCGCCGCCCCAGACGTCGTTGACCAGCACGTCCAGCCGGCCCTGTTCGGTGCGCACCCGGGCGAAGAGCTGCTCTACTTCCTCCTCCACGGTATGGTCCGTACGGATGGCGACGCCGCGCCCGCCCTCCGCGGTGACCATCTCCGCGGTTTCTTCGATTGTCTCCGGGCGTCCCGCGGTCGCGGGCCGGCCCCGCACGCTGCGGCCGGTGCAGTACACGGTGGCGCCCGCCGCCCCCAGCATGCGGGCGATGCCGCGCCCGGCGCCGCGCGTGGCTCCGGCGACGACGGCCACCCGGTTCAACAGTGCCTTCGTAGACATGGCGTTTCTCTCCTGGTGGTAGCGTGGCAGATTTCCGGGGCCGGGATCGAAGCCGTGGCGGCAGGCGCCTCGAAGCATGTCGAGGCGCTGCTCGGTACGGTGGTCAGCGCCAGCCCTCGCGCTCGATCAGCCGCTCGATGTGCGCCAGGTGGTGGCGGCCGTGCCAGGCATAGGAGCCGACCGTGACCGCCAGCTTGGCGGGGCCTGATTCGGGGTGCACGAACTCGCGCTGCAGTTGCGCGCCGCGCAGACCCCGCAGCAGGCTGACCCAGCGCCGGTGCAGGGCATCGAGCAGGTCGAGCGAGCCGGCGATCGGCTCGCGGCTGTCGGGCAGCGCCGCCCAGCCCTTTTCGTCGTAGGCCTTGATCGTCGGCCGGTCCTCGGTCAGCGCCCACTTGAAGCGGATCAGGCTGTTCATGTGGCTGTCGGGCAGGTGGTGGACGACCTGCCGGACCGTCCAGCCGTCCGGGCGGTACGGGGTGTCGAGCTGGTCGTCGGTTAATGCCGAGACTGTCCGCCGGAGATCGGCAGGTAGCGCGGCGATGTCGTCAATCCAGTCGTGGACCTGTTCCAGCGGCACTGTGTCGGGAGGCGAGAACTCGCCGATGGGATAGCGAGGATCGGATGTCTGTAGACTCATGGATTCCATTCTGTGGACTTCATTCGAGTGCGAGGCGGGTGCACATCCAGAGTAACGGATTCCTCCGGCCGGCGTCCTTATGGACAGAGGGCGTCTGCCTCTCGGTCTGCGTCCCGCGGACCGGCGAGCCCGGCCGCCGGGCACATCGCGTGGATCGGGTGAATGCGAGGACGGCGGATCGGCGTCGGCCAGACGAGCCGAGGAGACGACGGGCAATGGAAGTTCTGCATCGAGATCGAGTGGTGACCGCTGCCGCGACCTTGTGTCTGGCGCTCGGCTGCGCCGCGTCCGCGGGAGCCCAGTCCTCCGACGCCGATCGCTACTGGGGACAGTGGCGCGGGCCGGAGGCGAACGGCGTGGCCCGGCATGCGGACCCGCCCCTCACCTGGAGCGAGACCGAGCACGTCGCGTGGAAGGTGGAGGTCCCCGGACGCGGGTCGGCGTCGCCGATCGTCTGGGGCGACAAGGTATTCCTGCTCACCGCCGTTCCCTTCGGAGATCCTGTCCCGCTGGCCGCGCCGGGGGTCTCGCCCCGCCAGCCGCCGCCGGAACGCCGCGAGGGGCGGCGAGGTCGCGGCGGGCGCCGCGGCCGGGGAGCGCAGGAAGTCCGGGCGCATCGATTCACCGTGCTGGCGTTCGACCGCGAGACCGGCGACGTCGCCTGGGAGCGCGTGGCCCGTGAAGCGCTGCCCCATGAGGGGTACCAGCAGCCGAACGGCAGCTACGCCGCCGGGTCGGCGGTGACCGACGGCGAGCGGCTCTACGCATTCTTCGGATCGTGGGGGCTGTACGCCTACGACCTCGACGGGGAGCTGCTGTGGGATGTCGATCTCGGCGACCGGTTCATGCGCAACGCGTTCGGCGAGGGGACCACGCCGGCGCTGCACGGCGACACGCTGGTGGTGACCTGGGATCACATCGGCGGGCAGTCGTTCGTCGCGGCCCTCGACGCCCGCACCGGCGAGGAGCGCTGGCGGTCGAACCGGGACGAGATCGACACCTGGGCCACGCCGCTCGTCGTCGAGCACGAAGGGCGCGCGCAGGTGATCACGCCCGCCATGAACCAGGTCTACAGCTACGACATGGAAACCGGAGAGACCGTCTGGCGCAGCCGCGGCACCACCATGAACGCCATCCCGTCCCCGGTACACGCCAGCGGCATGGTGTACGTGACGAGCGGCTACCGCGGCAACAACCTGCAGGCCATCCGGCTGGCCGACGCGCGGGGGGACATCGCGGGCACCCGCGCCATCGCCTGGCAGCTCGACCGCGACACGCCCTACGTCCCGTCGCCGCTGCTCTACGACGATGCGCTCTACCTGCTGAAGAGCAACGACGGCATCCTGTCGGCGTTCGACCCGCTGACCGGCGCGCCGCACTACGCGCTCCAGCGTCTGCAAGGAGTTCCGAACGTCTTCGCCTCGCCGGTCGGCGCGGCGGGGCGGGTCTACATTACCGGCCGCGACGGCGCGACGCTGGTGATTCGCCGGGGCCCGCGCTACGAGGTGCTCGCCGTGAATCGGCTCGACGACGGGTTCGACGCCTCGCCCGCCGTGGTGGACGACGAGCTGTACCTGCGCGGCTACCGCTACCTCTACAAGATCGAAGAGGACTGATGCGCGCAGACGCCTAGAACGTGCCCGGGAGGCGCGCGTCCAGCACCATCTCCTCGGTGAGCGTGTGCCCGAAGCCCGGCGCGGTCGGCGCGACGTAGTCGCCGTTGTCCAAGGGGGGCGACATCGCGTCGAGGATGGGCGACTGGGCCGGGAAGCTCTCGGCCATGGTGCAGGTGCGCGCGGTCAGCGCGACCGGCAGCCCCCAGACGCTCCCGCCGCGGTGCGGGATCAGCTCCAGCCCGGCGCCTTCGACGAGATCGCGGATGCGCTTGCCGGCGGTCAGGCCGCCGCACCAGGTTATGTCGGGCTGCAGAATCTCGGCCGCCTGGTTGTGGACGAGAACCTCGAAGCCGTGCTCCGTGTACTCGTGCTCTCCGCATGCCACGCGGGTCCAGCCGGGACCGCCGCCGCCGATCCGCCGCACCAGCTCGGCATACCCGAAGACGTCGTCGGGCGACAGCAGCTCCTCCATGAAGTAGAGGTTGGCCGGCCGCAACTGCTGCGCGTAGCCGACCGCCCAGTCGGCGGTGCCGTTGCGCGAGACGCAGTCGATCATCAGGTTGGCGTCGGGCCCGATCGTGTCGCGGGCGGCCAGGATCCGGTCGACGACCCGGCGCTGCTCGTCCGGCGGGGTGTGGGGGCCGACCGGCGTGCCGATCTTGAAGTTGCGGACGCCGCGGGCCAGCGCGTCCGGGATGTTGCCCCCGGTCTGGTAGATCGCGAGCCGCTCGCGGGGCCAGCCGCCGATCATCTCGAAGACCGGACGGTCGGCGTACTGGCCGGCGATGTCCCAGAGCGCGTTGTCGACCGCGCTCAGCGCCATCGGGAACAGGCCCCGCCGGCCGTAGAGCAGGCCCGAGCTGTACATCTGGTCCCAGCGCTGCTCGACGTCGAGCGGGCTCGTGCCGATGAGCAGGTGCCGCAGGTGGCCGCGGATGATCTCGACCGCCGCGGTCCCGCCGGCGCCCATGCCGAAGCCGACGATCCCCTGATCGGTCTTGATGACGGCGATGATGGCGGACGGAAGCTGCTCGAACGGGCCGCCCCAGCGCCAGCGGCGCGGGTCGTCGTCGCCGTCGAAGACCGGCGGGTCGAGCAGGCCCTCCGAGCGCTGGTTGATGTAGATGGGGTAGGCGTCGACCTCGCGCACGGTGATGCGCGGGCCCTGCATCCCGGCCGCCGCGCCGCCCGGGGCCGGCCGCGCGCCGCCTGGCCGCGGACTTCCGGCCGCGCCCCGGCTCGCGCCGAACGAGGCGGCGAGCGCCGCGAACCCGCCGATTCCTCGAAGAAACCGCCGGCGCGAGGGCCGGCCGATGCCGTCATTGGTTGGGTGGGACATGCGGCGAGTCTACACCGGCCGCATTGGAGTCTCCCACAGGGCAATCAGTCGACAGTCTTCGGATGCCGAGTCCGGATATGCTCCCTCGTCGCGGCTTGCCACGCGGACGCCTCGCCGCTTTCGGTGCACTGCGGGGTTCCGCCACGGACCGCTGGCGGCTGCGGCTGCGGCGAGTGCGACAAGGGTGACGATCAACGGGCCGGTAGGGGTGATAATGGCCCGACAAGCTTGCATGCTCTCAAACGAGGTAGCCATGAACCGCACACGGGACGCACGCACTCGAAGGATGTGGACACCGGCGCTCTTGACGGCGGTGACGACGATGATGCCGGCGACGGGCATCGCCATGCCGGCCGCCGGCCAGGCGCCGGGAGGCGGCGTCTACACGGCCGCCCAGGCCGACTCCGGCCGCGCGATCTACGAGCGCGAGTGCGCCGTCTGTCACCAGTCCAACCTGCAGGGAAGCTTCGAGGCGCCGCAGCTCGCCGGAGAGAGCTTTCTGCAGTTCTGGGCGGATCTGAGTCCGGGGGATCTCTTCTTCCGCGTCAGCCGCTCGATGCCGCCCGGGCAGGCCGGCTCCCTCACGGACGAGGCCTACCTCGACGTAGTGGCCTACCTGCTGCAGGCGAACGGTGCGCCGGCGGGCGGCACGGCGTTGGCCGAAGGAGCAACTGTTGCCATCGGGGCAGCCATCAGCGCGGCGTCCGCAGCCGTTGCCGGTGCGGGCGGCGGTACACCGGCGGCGGCGCCCGCTGCGGCCGCCCCTGCCGTGGAGCCGGAGCCGGCGGCTTCGTCCGCCGCGCCCGCGCCCGAGCCGGGCGGCGTCACCGTGGCCGGCACGGTCGAGGACTACCGCCCCGTCACCGACGCGATGCTGCGCAGTCCGGACGACGGCGACTGGCTGATGATCCGCCGCAACTACCAGGCGTGGAACTACAGCCCGCTGGCCGACATCGACCGGTCCAACGCCGGCGAGCTCGAGCTGGCCTGGGTGTGGGCGATGAACGAGGGGGGCTGGAACGCGCCCTCGCCGATTGTCCACGACGGCGTCATGTATCTCGCCAGCATCGGCCCGGTGGTGCAGGCGCTCGACGCGGCGACCGGAGACCTCATCTGGGAGCACGAGGTGGAGGTGGCGACGACCGGCTACTCCGGCATGAGCCGCAACCTCGCCATCTACGAGGACAAGCTGTTCATGGCCACCCCGGACGCGCGGCTCATCGCCCTGGACGCGCGCACCGGCGAGCGGGTGTGGGACACGGTCATCGCGGACCACACCGAGGGCTTCCGCAACACGAGCGGGCCGGTCGTGGCCGGCGGGACCCTGGTGCAGGGTCTCAGCGGGTGCGACCGGTACACCCTGGAGAGCTGCTTCATCAGCGGCTACGACGTCAACACGGGCGAGCGGCTCTGGCGCTTCAACACCGTCGCCCGCTCCGACGAGCCGGGCGGCAACACCTGGGCCAACGTGCCGGACTACCTGCGCGGGGGCGGCGACACCTGGATCACCGGCAGCTACGACCCCGGCCTCGACCTGGTCTACTTCGGGGTGGCGCAGGCCAAGCCGTGGGTGGCGCTCAGCCGCGGCATGACGGTGGACGACCCGGCGCTCTACACCAACTCGACCGTCGCCCTCCGGCCGGGCGACGGAGAGCTCGAGTGGCACTTCCAGCACGTGCCGGGCGAGACCCTGGACCTGGACGAGGTGTATGAACGCGTGCTCGTCGACGTGGGCGGCCGCAAGGCGGTCTTCAGCGCCGGCAAGCACGGCATCCTCTGGAAGCTGGACCGCGAGACCGGGGAGTTCCTCGGGCACAAGGAGACCGTCTACCAGAACGTGTTCGACCATATCGATCCAGAGACCGGCGCCGTCACCTACCGGCAGGACATCGCCGACGCGCGGTTCGAGCAGCTCGTGCCCGCCTGTCCGAGCACCGCCGGCGGGAAGAACTGGCACCCGATGGGCTACCACCCGGGATCGGGGCTGCTGGTCCTGCCGCTCGCCCAATCGTGCATGGAGCTGGCCGCCCGCGAGGTCGCCTTCGAGCTCGGCTCGGGCGGCGTGGGGATGAGCTCCCGGCCGTTCCACGAGATGCCCGGCACCGACGGCCGGCTGGGCAAGCTGGCCGCCTACGACGCCGAGACGCTGGAAGAGGTCTGGAGCATCGAGCAGCGCCCGACGTTCCTGACCGGCGTCCTCACCACCGCCGGGGGGCTGGCGTTTGCCGGCGACCTCGACCGCCGGTTCCGGGCCTTCGACGTGGAGACGGGCGAAGAGCTCTGGCGGGCGCGCCTCGGGACCTCGGTGCAGGGCTTTCCGATCAGCTTCCGGGCGGGCGGCAGGCAGTACGTCGCGGTCTCTACCGGTCTCGGCGGCGGCAGCCCGCGGCTGATGCCCCGCACGCTGGCGCCGGACGTGCGTCACCCGGGCAGCGGGAACGCACTCTACGTATTCGCGCTCCCCGATGCGGAGGAGGCGGACGCAGCGGAAGCCATCGCGCTTCCCGAGGAGGAGTCCGTGGTGGCGGAAGCGGTGCTCGCGCTGGAGCGGCGGATGGAAGAGGCGGTCCTGCACGCGGACGTTGCGTTCCTCGACGGCGTCCTTGCCGAGGACTTCACCTACACCCACGGGGACGGCTGGACCACGGGCGGCGAGATACTCGGCGTCGACACGCGCGAGGAGTGGCTCGCCTCGCTGGCCGGTCGCTACTCCATGCGGGAGGTCGATTCGCAGCAGGTGGAGATCCACGGCGACGTGGCCATCACCATGGGGCGCCTGCGGGCGCGCAGCGGCGGGCCTGTCGCCGAGCAGCGCAGCTTCAGCTTCTGGTACGTCCGCGTTTATGCACAGCGGGAGGGCGAGTGGAAGTACCTGTCGCACCGCACGGTGCACGGTCCGGTGTACGAAGACTGACCCGACGGTCACGCAGCCTGGCGGCGGCGTCGCGGATGCGCTTGTCGCGCGCCCGCTGTCAGCCGTTCGATTTCGTCGCTCCCGCGTCAAACCGGCGCGTGAGGCGGTTTGGCACCGCAGCGTGATCGTGTCATGGTTGTAGCAGTGGCTACGGTCGCGTCGTTCGACATCGCGTACTCAAGGTACCTCGACACCTCCGGCCGTCCGACCCAACCGTTGCCGGCCTTCGCGTGCGATCGTGACGCGCTCGTCTTTCTGTACCGCGCGATGGTGCTGACGCGCACCTTCGATGCGAAGGCGATCGCGCTGCAGCGCACCGGGCGGCTCGGCACCTACCCGTCGTGTCTCGGCCAGGAGGCGGTGGCGGTGGGAGTGGGCGCCGCCATGTCGCCGGACGACGTGCTGCTGCCCTACGCCCGCGAGCAGGGCGCCCAGTTCCTCCGCGGGGTCACGCCGACCGAGTTGTTTCTCTACTGGGGGGGAGACGAGCGCGGCAACGACTTCGGCGGTCCGCGCGAGGACTTCCCGATCTGCGTGCCGGTCGCGACCCAGGCCCCCCACGCCGTCGGCGTCGCCCTGGCGTTTCAGTTGCGGGGCGAGCCGCGGGCGGCGGTCTGCGTACTGGGCGACGGCGGCACGTCCAAGGGCGACTTCTACGAGGCGCTGAACGTCGCGGGCGCCTGGCGGCTGCCCGCCGTGTTCGTCGTGACCAACAACCAGTGGGCCATCTCGCTGCCCCGCACCGCCCAGACGGCCGCGGCCACGCTGGCCCAGAAGGCCATTGCCGCCGGGTTCTCGGGGGAGCAGGTCGACGGGAACGACGTCGTCGCGGTGCGCGACGTCGTCCACCGCGCCGTGGCGCGCGCCCGCGAGGGCGCCGGTCCGCACCTTGTCGAGGCCCTCACCTACCGGCTGTCGGACCACACCACCGCGGACAATGCCAGCCGTTACCGCGACGACGAATCGGTCGGCCGTCATTGGCGCGAGGACCCGATCGCACGCCTGCGCGCCCACCTGACCGCGGCCCATGGCTGGACGAAGGACGACGAGGAAGCGACGCTCGCGTCCTGCGCGGCCGACGTGGAACGCGCGGCCGAGGAGTACCTGGCCACGCCGCCCCAGCCGCCCGAGGCGGTCTTCGACTACCTGTACGAGCAGCTCCCCGCCGATCTGGCCGGGCAGCGCACGGCCGCGACGGCGGCGCCGGCCACGGCGGCCCGGTCCGAAGCGCAGTCCGAATAGTGATGGCCGAGCCGGACGGACTGACGATGGTGCAGGCGCTGAACGCGGCGCTTGCGCGTGCGATGTCGGAGGACGAGCGGGTGCTCGTGCTCGGCGAGGACGTCGGCGTCGACGGGGGCGTCTTCCGGGTGACCGACGGCCTGCTCGATCGCTTCGGCGCCGGCCGCGTGCGCGACACGCCGCTCGCCGAGACCGTTATCGCGGGACTGTCGATCGGTGTCGCAGCGCAGGGGTTCCGGCCGGTCGCCGAGATCCAGTTCATGGGGTTCGTCTACTCGGCGGTCGACCAGCTCGTCAGCCACGCGTCGCGGCTGCGGTGGCGGACGCGGGGGCGGCTGACCTGCCCGCTGGTGGTCCGCGCGCCGTACGGCGGCGGCATTCACGCCATCGAGCACCACTCCGAGAGCACGGAGGCGATGTTCGCCCACATTCCGGGCCTGCGCGTCGTGATTCCGTCGTCGCCGGCGCGCGCCTACGGGCTGCTGCTGGCCGCGATCCGCGATCCGGACCCGGTGCTCTTCCTCGAGCCGAAGCGGATCTACCGCACGAGCAGGGAAGCGGTGCCCGACAGCGGCGCCGCCGCGCCGCTCGACTCCTGCTTCCAGCTTCGGGACGGGGACGACCTGACGCTGGTGACCTGGGGGGCGATGATCGTGGAGACGCTGGCCGCCGCCGAGCAGCTTGCCGCGGACGGCGTGAGCACCGACGTGCTCGACGTGGCCACGCTGTCGCCGCTCGACATGACGACGATCCTGCGGTCGGTGGAGAAGACCGGGCGGTGCGTCATCGTGCACGAGGCGGCGTTGACCGGCGGATTCGGGGCGGAGATCGCGGCGCGGCTGGCCGAGCACGGCCTGCTGACGCTGCGGGCGCCGGTCAAGCGGGTCACGGGCTACGACACCGTGCCGCCCCTGCCGCGCCTGGAGCACCTCTACATGCCTTCGGCCGAGCGTGTGCTGGCCGCGTCGCGGGAAGTGCTGGCGTTTTCATAAGTAGTGGAGACCATGTCCGGCCCAACCACCACGGCGGTATTCACGCTTCCCGACCTCGGCGAGGGACTCCACGAGGCGGAGATCGTCTCGTGGCACGTGACGGAAGGCGACCACGTGGTCACCGATCAACCGCTGGTGGCGGTGGAGACGGACAAGGCGGTGGTCGAGATTCCGTCGCCGCGGTCGGCGCGCGTCACCCGGCTGTACGGCGGGACCGGCGACCGGGTGGCGGTGGGCGATCCGCTCGTCGAGTTCGAGTCGGCCGACGCGGCGGCGGATACCGGGACGGTGGTCGGGACGATTGAAGCGACGGCTGCGCCTGCCGAGACGTCGCGCGCTGCCGCACCCAGGGCCGGCGGCGGCAGGATGACCCCGGCGGTACGCGCCCTGGCCCGCAAGCTCGGCGTCGACACGGCGATGGTCCAGGGGACGGGGCCGGGCGGCGCGATTGCCACGCGTGACGTGGAACGCGCGGCGCAGGTGCTCGCCGCCGCGGCGCCCGCCGAGCCGTTGCGCGGCGCCCGCCGCGCGATGGCGGAGCGGATGGCGAAGGCTCATGCCGAGGTGGTGCCGGCCACGGTGACCGACCAGGCCGACGTGGAGGCGTGGCCGGCGGGCGCGGACGTGACCCTGCGCCTCATCCGTGCCGTCGCGGCCGGCTGCGCGGCCGCACCCGCGCTCAACGCCTGGTTTGAGCCGGAGACGATGTCGCGCCGGCTGCACGAACGGATCGATCTCGGGATCGCGGTCGATCTGGATGACGACGGGCTGTTCGTTCCGGTGCTCCGGGATGTCGGCCGGCGCGATCCCGTGGAGCTGAAGCGCGGCCTCGAACGGCTCAAGGAGGATATTCGTCAACGCACGATCCCGCTCGCCGAACTGCGCGGGCAGACCTTCACGCTGTCGAACTTCGGGACCGTCGGCGGGCAGCACGCCGAGCTGGTGGTGGTGCCGCCGCAGGTCGCCATACTCGGCGTCGGCCGGATGACGCGGCAGGTCGTCGCCGCGGGCGGCGCGCCGGCCGTCCACCGCGTGCTCCCGGTGTCGCTGACCTTCGATCACCGGGCGGTGACCGGCGCCGAGGCGGCGCGGTTTCTCCGGGCCGTGGTCGAGGAACTCGAGCGGGCGAACCCGTCGGCCGCCGGTTCCAGGCGCGCTACTTCATCAGCGCGAGCTTTTCGATCCGACAGCGGATCCGGTCCCGGTTGAGCCCGAGCAACCTGGCCGCCCCGAGTCTGGTTCCAGCCGGTGCGTCAGCCGCCGGAGCGGCGGATTCCGCGAATACCGTCGAAGCCTATAATCGCGGACCAGACCGGCGGTCCAGCAAGGTTGTCTGAAGGGAGACGCGCCGATGCCGAGACACACACGCGCGGGACAGGGCGGCGGATGCAGCGACGGCCGGGCGTCGCGGAGGACACGACCACGCACCGGCGTCGCGAGGCTGGCCGCCGTCGGGCTGGCCCTCGGCGTCGCCGCACCGACCGCGGCCCAGCCCGCGCAGGGGGGCGCGTTCCTCGACGCGCAGGCCGCAAGCGGACGGACGGCCTACGGCCGCTCCTGCGCCTCCTGCCACGGAACGACGCTGCGGGGCGCGGTGCACGGGCCGGATCTGACTGGTCCGGGCTTTCTGAGCAACTGGGGATCGCGGACCGCGGCGGCGCTGTACGAGTACGTGCGGGCCGAGATGCCGCCGGGGCTCGGCGCATCGCTCCCGCGCGAGACCTACCTGAACATCGTCGCCTACCTGCTGCAGGCGAACGGCCATGCGGCGGGACCGCGGGCGCTCACCGCGGACGCCGCGGCCATCGTCGGCGCGCCCGGCGCCGCGCCGGCAGGGGGCGCCCCCGCCGCGGCGGATGCGTCCGACGCGGCGCCGGCGGACGAGCCCCGCGACGTGGACGCGGTGCCGGCGCTGCGCACGTTCGTCAATCGCGAGGTCTCCGGCCTCACCCCGGTCACCGACGAGCTGCTCCGGAATCCGCCGGCGGCGGACTGGCTGACCTGGCGGCGCACCCGGGACAACCAGGGCTACACGCCGCTGGACCAGATCGGACCCGACAACGTGGCCGGCCTGCGCCTGGCCTGGGCGCTGGCGATGCCCGAGGGCACCAACCAGACCGCCCCGATCGTCCACGACGGCGTGATGTTCCTGGCGAGTCCCGGCAACGTCGTCCAGGCCCTCGACGCGGCGACCGGCGAGCTGCTCTGGGAGCACCGGCACCAGTACCCCGAGGACGCGGAGAGCCGGCGCGCGACCCGCAGCATCGCCCTCTACGGGGACAAGGTCTACCTGGCCACCTACGACGCGGCCATCGTCGCCCTCGACGCGCGGACGGGCGAGCCGGTCTGGCGGACCACGCGGGCCGACTACCGGAAGGGCTTTGCCCAGACGGGCGGGCCGAGCATCGCGAACGGCGTCGTCGTCAGCGGCATCAACGGCTGCGAGCGCTTCGAGGACGAAGGCTGCTTCATCACCGGCCACGACCCGGACACCGGCGAGGAGCTCTGGCGCACCTCGACCATCGCCCAGCCCGGCGACGTCAACAGCGGGACCTGGGGCGACATCGCGCCGCACCTGCGCGGCGGCGGCGACACCTGGATTCCGGGCGCCTACGATGCGGATCTCGACCTGTTCTTCATCGGCACCGCGCAGGCGAAGCCGTGGGTGGCGGCGAGCCGCGGGATGTCGACCTACAACGACGCGCTCTACACCAACTCGACGCTGGCCCTGCACCCGCGCACGGGGCAGGTCGCGTGGTACTTCCAGCACGTGCCGGGCGAGACGCTCGACCTGGACATCGTCTTCGAGCGGGTGCTGGTCGACGTCGACGATCACAAGTGGCTGTTCACGGCCGGCAAGGACGCCATCCTCTGGAAGCTCGACCGGCGCACGGGGGCCTTCGTCGACCTGGCCGAGATGCTGCACCAGGACATCTTCGAGTCGATCGACCTCGAGACGGGTCGCGTGCGTTACCGGCAGGACATTCGCGACGCCGGCGTCGACGACGCGGTGGATGCCTGCCCCAGCCTGTACGGCGGCCACAACTGGCAGGCGTCGGGCTACAGCCCCGAGGCGCAGGTGATCATCTATCCGCTGCACCAGGTGTGCATGACGCTGACCGGCCGCCACGTCGAGCTGGTCGAGGGGGGCGGCGGTCTCGGGGTCTCCGCCATCGAGCTCCACGAGATGCCGGGCACGAACGGCATGCTCGGACGCCTCGCCGCGTACGACGTACGAACGCTGGAGGAGGTCTGGAGCCGCGAGCAGCGCGCCATCTTCCTGACGTCGGTCCTGACGACGGCCACGGGGCTGGCCTTCGTCGGCGACGTCGACCGCTACTTCCGGGCGTTCGACGTCGGCACCGGCGAGGTCCTCTGGGAGACGCGCCTCGGCCAGTCCGGTCACGGGTTCCCGATCTCGTACGCCGCGGGCGGCAGGCAGTACGTCGCGGTCCCGACCGGCGTAGGCATCTTCCGCGGCCTGAGCGGGGTGCTCAGCCCGGACATCTACCAGCCCCCGTCCGGGAACGGGCTCTACGTCTTCGCCCTTCCGGACCCGGCGTCGGCGCCGTAGGGCGGCGCGCACTCCTGCGGGCTACGGATGCCGAGACAGCGCAACGGGGCCACACGACCGGACCGTGCAGCGATCCATGACGTGGACGCCCATCGTGGTGGGCGATGCGATCTACGGGCTCAACAGCTATTATTTCCGGTCGGGTGGTCTAAATCCCGGCAACGGGCGTAGCGGATGGCACGCGTGCCGTGGGCGCCTTCGCCACGGGGATGGACACCGACTGGAGCCGGACCATGACGTCTGTCGTTCTACCCGCCACCAGCAGGCCGGCGACCCGGACGCGCAACGTCCCCGCGCCTCTTCGGCGATTCCGACCGCGTCTCGCCCTCGGCTACCAGGACAAGCTCTACCGCCTTGCCAGGCAGCTCGAGAGGATGCGCCATGACGAGACGGCCCGGGAACTGTCCCTGGCGATCGAAGCCGAGGAGCATCGCCGCTCCCAATACGAATCGCTCGGTCTCACGCCGGAGGACATCGTTCCTACGCTTCATTGGACGACCGCGCTCCGTGTGCTTCGTGATCTCCACGTGCAGGGATGGACCTTTCATACCGACGACGAGGGGCTCCTCCTCAGGGCTCCGGGGACCACGCCGTCGGCGGATCCTGAGGTTGAGAAAGAGGCGATTCGCCGCTCGTTCGCGTTCGCCCGCAATGCCCAACTTTCGCAGCCGAGCGCCGTACGCTTCATTCGCGGGCTAGAGCCAATACTGTTGCTTTAAGTATTTGACGCCACGATCTGCGGTGTCCAATCCCACTCGCGGCGGGACAGCGGGCCAGGGCCGCGAAGTGGATAGCCGCTCATCTTCCGCTTGACGCCGCGGGGCTTCTTCTGGCCGCGACTGGAGACCACCCGCTCTTCGAGAATCTCGTCCAGCACGCGATCGCGAAGCCGGTCATTCGGAGACGAGGGGGGAAACGCCAGGGTTCTCGACACGGCGGCGCACGACCCGCACGGCGTGGACGAACGAGAGGCGGTCCGGGTCCTCGTCGACCTTGCGCGCCGCCTCATGGATCAGGCGCCGCACGGCGTAATGCGCCAGCATCAGGCCGTGCACCTCCTGCAACACCAAGTCCGGTGTCTTGCTGCGCAGGATCGCGCCGGGACCCAGGATGTGGGTCTTGACTTCATCGTAGGCGGTCTCCACCTCCCAGCGTTCGTGATACAGCGCGGCAACCTCGGCGGCTGGTGCGGCGGCCGGGTCGAGCAGGGTGGTGGCCAAGCGGTAGACGACATCGCTCGGGTCGTCCAGCCTGTACTCGACGACCCGCACGGGGCATTCTCCTCGACTGCGCCGGCGGTCCTGGCCGCTGCCCCGCAGCACGCTCCGGTAGGAACCGTCGTCGAAGCGTTCCAGCACCGGCAGGCGCAGGTTCGCCTTCATGCGCCAGAGCAGGTCGGCGCCGGTGCCGGCCGCCCGCCGCCAGAGCGGGAAACCGCAGTAGCCCCGGTCGGCAAGCACCAACATGCCCGGCGACAACCAAGGCAGCAGCGCCTCGACCTGCGCCTCCTCCGATTCGGCATACGCGCCGGCCCGCCACGCGAACGCCGCGCGCGTCCCCACCTCGACCAGCGCCGTCAGGCGCACCTGGGGGAAAGCAGCACGGCCACGCGACGCGCCGGGCGCCCCGAACGCCTCCCGGTTCGTCACCTCGTCCGGCACGTTCAGCGTCGACCCGTCGAACGCCACCAGGCGCCGGCCGCGATACCACGACCCGCGCGTCGCCGGGTCCGCCACTGGTCCCACCCGCGCCGCGCGCAACGCCTCGAACGGCGCCGACCCCAAGCGCGTCCGCGCCCGCGAAATCGATGACTTCCCCGACACGCGCAACGTCGCGTCCGACGACACCCACCGCAGCCCTTCCATCAGGCAGCGCAGCACCTCCCGCGCTGACACCGACCGGAACAGCCCCAACGCCACCACGTAATACACCATCGCCTCGGCCGGCAGAGCGCGCTGCCGAAGGCTTGCCCGATCGCACGACGCCAACGCCTCGCGTACCGCCGCGATCGGGTACACCTGCGCAAGCACGCCGATGCTCAGATAGTCCGACAGCCGCGGGCCGCCCGGCAGAACGGCTTGTGTTCGGGCCATTCATCCCCCCGCATCTCCGCTATCACAGCAGAATACAGGGGTTTGACTGCTAAAGCAACAGTATTGGGGCTAGAGCGCCGCGGCATTCGCACGCTCTTCGCCGACGGCCCTGAACTCGCCACACGGCTCCGAGTTCACGGACCGGCCGGCGTCCGTCCCGAACTTGAACTGGTGGAACCCGGAGCGCGGGATGCCGACAGCGGACTCCTGCTCCAAGACGTCTGGCGGTACGCAAGGCATTTCTGGTCCATCCCGTACCAGAGCACACCCGGACGAAACATGTACTATCTCGTCCGCGACGCCGCGATCGAAGGCCGCCCGCTCGTCGGCATCGCTGCGCTCGGCAACACCGTGCTGGGCCTCGCGCAACGGGACGACTACGCCGGATGGAGCGCCAAGGGGCTGCGTACACGCTGGGCCACGCTGAGCGTGGAGGACCGCCGCCGGCTTGCCGAACGACTCCTTGAAGTCCTTGATGACGGTATAGCCGAAACGTTCTCCGAGGACATGTGGCCCGGCGGCATCCCTGGCGACTGGCGCGTCGCGGTCGCCGAGGCCGAGCGAATCGAGAGCACGGCGGCCCGGCAGCGCGTTGACCTCCTCAGCGACCACGAGGGTGCGCGCGACGAAGACTACCTGGCGGTCCGGGCAGCCCACACGGCTGCACAGAAGGGAGATTCTGACAGCGTCGATTGGCACGCCTTGGCGACAACGGCGTTGTACCGTCGCAAGCGGGCGAGCACACTTGCCGATCTCATCCGTGCTCGGGGGACGCTCAAGGATCTAGGCGCGCCGGATTCCGCGTCGGTCGAGCGGGCGCTCGGTACCGGGGCGGGACTGCGTGCCTTGGAGGTCGCGCTGCGGCGAATCAAGCAGACGGTGCTCGCCTCCCACGTTATGGAGTTGATTACCTGCGGAGCGGTCCCGCCGTACCGGGAAGTCCTCGGCGGCAAACTGGCCGCCCTCTTGATGCTGAGTCGGACGGTCGCCGAGGACTACGAGCGGAAGTACACGGGCCAGGTCAGCCTGATCGCGTCGGGACTTGCTGCGCGTCCCGTGGTTCGGCCGGCGCGGCTCGCGTGGCTGACCACGTCGAGTCTTTACGCGATTGGCAGCAGCCAGTACAACCGGCTCAAGTTATCGATGACCTCTGGGGTGCTCAGTTACGAGCGGATTGGCGTCACGCAGAGCTTCGGCACGGTACATTTTGCGCCGGACACGATCGTGGCGCTCAACGAGAGTGCCCGTCTCGCCGACGCCAATCGCCGGCGTGTCAACAACCTCTTCGGCGAGGGCACCAGCCCCAAGATGCGTCTCGTGCGGGCCGGACTCGAGACGCTCGGGCTCGACTCCGATGTCTTCCTGCGCCACCACTCGCCGCGGCTACTCTACGGCGCCAATGTATGCTCGAATCTTCCCGACCTTCTCATTGGACTCAGCGAGACACCGAGGTACGTATTGCCCGCAGGGCCGGCGTCGACTGCGATTCTGATCGACCATTGGCGCGAGCGTTGGCTGGCGCGTCGTCTTCAACGGGACGACATCTGTGCGCGCATCGCCGAGCACCGCGTCGACGACTTCCTGCTCGGACGCGATCCCGCAGTGCGAGACGGGGGTTTCGACGGAAGACGCGCGGATGTCCATGACGGTGGGGAATATACGCCCCATCGTGCATCCGCGACCTCAGACGATGCTACTTTCGTCGAGCGTCTGTATCGCAGCACCAAGAGCTACGCCGACCGCCTCGATCAGGACGAGCTCAATGCAATTCACGTAGACCTGGGGGTCGAGGGGTACCTGGTCGAGGAGGCCGGAGCGGGCAAGCAGGTAATCATCACCGGAAATCCCGGGGATGGGAAGACCCATCTCATCGAGCGGCTTCGCCCGCAACTTGAGGCGCTCGGTGCCGAAGTGATCACGGACGCCAACGCCGTCTCCGACCGCGACACGCTCGATGCGTGGGCTCGCTGCCGCGAGAAGGGGCGGCCGTTCGTGCTCGCGATCAACGAGTGGCCGCTCTACGTCCTCCAGCGCGCCGCCAAGGTGCGGCACTTTACCCCGGTTGGGGAAGCTCTGCGTCAAGTTCGATCCGCTCGCTTCTTCGTCGATGCCCACAAACCTGCTCCGCCGGCGGACGGCGTGATCACGATTGATCTGGCCCTCCGCAATCTGCTGGCGCCGACCGTGGTCCGCGAGGTGATCGGGCGTCTGACGGATGACCGGTTCTACACCGGACTGGATGAAGCGGATCCCATCCTGGCCAACCGCGCCGCGCTGATGCAGCCGCAAGTCGTGGAACGTCTCGCGAAGTTGCTTGACATCGTCGGCGTGCGGCTGGGCCACGTCAGCATGCGTCAGTTGGTCGGCTTCATCGCCTTTCTGCTGTCCGGTGGGCAGAGGGCCGCGGAGCGGCTCAAGAGCGGACAGGATGCAGCCGGCCTCTCCTATTCGAATCTTGCCTTCGAAGGCGGTATCGGCATTCTCTTCGAGACCGTCCGTCAAGTCTTCGACCCGGCGACGTTGACGCATCCCACCTGGGATGAGCGGCTGTGGCGCGGGGAGATCGATCCCACGGAATGGCTGTTCGCGGCTCCCGCCTCCGCGCTGACGCTTCCATTCGATCAGGAGCAGGGCTTTCGCGTCGCGAAGCGCCGGTTCTTCTTCGAGCATCCCGCCGGTAACGAACTGTTCAGCCTGGTTCCACACGACGAGATCGAGTTCGAGCGACTCCTCGATCGGGGCGATGCCGAGGAAGCCGGCCTGGTCCGAAGCTTGGTGCTCGCGCTGAACAGGTTCTACGAGCCGGATTTCCCGGACAGACAGCGTGACCGCCTTCTTCTTTGGCAGAGTCATCGCTACGATGTACGGGCGCCCGCGGCGTTCGTGTCACTCCGCGACCTATCGCACCAACAACTGCGCATTGAGGTACAACGGTACGCGGACTGGGTCGAGAAGTGGTTGCCGCCGACGCAGCAGGCTCGCCGCAGCTTCGCCATGGTCGCCAAGGTGGGCGGCAGGGATGTCGCGTTGCTGAAAGTTGACCGAGAACTGTATCTCACTTTGCTTGAGGGTCAGCGCGGGCTCGGTCGGTCCAGTTGGTCGCGCTCCACGACTCGGCGAATCGCCCGCTTCGTCGATCAGATCGACCGCGCCACGGAATCCGCGAACGTGGGTGGCGTCGAGAACGTCAGGATCCGCAATGTTGCCACGGATCTCGACGAGCAGTTCTACGTTCAGCGGCAACCCGGCAGGTTTCAGGTATGAGTCTCGCCGATCCCCTCCGAATGCTGCAGGACGTCTGCGATCGCGAATTCGGATTTCAGCCACTGAACTTCTCGATCAAGCCCGTGCACGTCGCGAACGGGTTGGCGCGAGCGTTGACCGGTCGGAGCTACACCACCGACGCATTGGCGCGTACGCTCCGTCGCTATGTTGTCAGGCAGAGCCTCGGCGTTGAGCAGGAACGCCATCCCAACAGCGAGATTCTCGAAAAGTACGGCGATGCGTTCGAGCCGCTGGGCGGCTCGGAGCCGGACGAGCAGCGTCTCAGCCGCCTGCGGGCACTGTCACTTGACGTTCTGGGTGCCGATGGTGCTGTGTTCGACCAAGCCGACAAATCATCGTACACGCTCTCCAACGAGCGCTTCGTCACCAAGGATCCGTCGGACCGACGCGCCGGGCTGTTCCTCGCTAGGCTACTCCGAGCGGGCCAAGGAAACGCCCACGCGGCGGAATTCCTGTCGGAGTTGCTGAAGCGGGAGACTGACGGCTGGACCACTCTGGCCTTGCCCCTCCTCCAGTTTGGAGCGGTCCGCGACGAGAGCGGCGAGAGCGAGGCATCGGAGCGGTTGGCGATGGCCGATCATCTTTTCGTAGCAACAGACGGGCAATTCGAGTCGCGCAGTCTCGGGGATCTCCGGGAGTCCTTCGATCGACTCGCCCAATTCGAGCGCATCGCAGGATCGAAGCTCAACTCTCTCAGGCGCCTTGTCCTCTTCGGGTGTTTCGTGCTCCACGTTCACGCGATCTCTCGCTGGCACGAGCGCTGTCCGGCACGGCCCCGCCCGCCCATCTTGCTGGACATGTTCGATGGCACGGTGAGATCGGTCCGCGACGCGAGTCGCGCCAGCTTGCGAGCTGCCGGTGATGCGATCGAGTTCCTCATCTTGGACAGCTTCAAGGAGAGGGTGCGGGACATCGGAACGTCGAGGGACGAACTGCTTGGCGCTCTCCGAGAGCAGGACGCGGATGAGACCGTCACCGATTCGCTCCAGCACTATGCAGGCACAGATCCCGTAGATGCTGTGGCCCGGGCCATCGTTGACGCTGCCTTCGCGAAGGCGCGCGAGCATCCAATCGGCTCGCTGATTGAACTAGGACGTCGGGCGGGGTTTCTGTCCCCTTGGGCGAACAGCGGCCGGGGGGGCAAACTCCAGAAGCGCTATACCGCTACTGCCGAGTTCCTCGAGACGCTGGTTGCCGCGACCGTCGATCCTGACGACCCCCTTGAGTTTCCGGAGTTTCTGGACCGTCTCAGGGACAGCTTCGGCATCTTGGTTGGACGACCGCAGGATGACCCGATCATCAGGCGCAATAACTTGGCATCATCCGAGCGGTTCGGCCCAATGACGTCGATCAACGAGGAGGACCTGCGGCGCAATTTGGGAGCACTGCGCCATCTTCTTGTTGAGACTGGCTACGGGAAGAGCTACGCAGACGGGCGGACCGTCGTTACCACGGAGCCGGGGGTGCTCGTGTGACTGCGTCCACGCGTACACCCGAACAACTCCTCTCGGAACTCATCTCGGAGGCCGTGCGCTTCCATGCCGGAGCGGTCGGGGTTATCGTTCGGGACGTCCTCTCTCCCGAGCCGAGAGTGCTCCTTCAGCGACTCCAAGCAATGCACGGCGAGGAGGCGTTTCCTGATCTGCGCATTGCGTACCTGCAACCAGGCGGTGAAGATGCGGCGAGAGAGGTCGGGATCGGCAAGGAGGTGTTCAGCACTGAGGTCGAGCAAGCGGAGCGGTGGCGCAACGACCGTGATCTGAACGCTCTGATAGTCGTGGTCGCACGCGGCGACGAAGCCAAGCTCTCCTCGCTGGAAGACTTCGGGACGATCACGTCGAAAGACCTCAAGCGCGCGCTCGTTGAACGCGCCATCGGCGGACCCGCCGGGGAGAACGACATCCAAACACGCTTCTGGCAGATCCTCGCCGATAACCACGCCGTCGGTCTTGGCCAGTTGGTCGACTACTACCTGTCGCTGGAGGACAAGAAGAGCACGGACTTCAAGGCAGCGTCCTCGCGCGAGTTGTACCGGGTCGGCCTACTACCCGATCCAACTCTCTTCGACAGTTCCACGCGGTTGACCTTGCTGAAGCGTCTCAGGTCGAACCGCGAGCTCGTCGAGCGCTTGCAGATGCTGACTCCCAAGGATCGGCGCACCATCAAGCAGGTCGTCGAGGCGGAGACCGATCGCGACGAAAAGTCGAGGCTTCGGGAAGCACTCGAGCAATTACACCGTACGCGATCCGGCGGCGCGGCTATGGGCTCTATCGACTATCACTACTGTCCCACATTTTCAGCCCCAGAGCAGCATCTGAGGACTTGGAGGGGTTCGGGAACCGGGTGGTGCGGGCGGCGTGAACAACTCCACCAGTGGACGGCGGTCGAACAAGTTGAGCTGCAGAACCTGTAGCATCAGGTGCAGGGTCCAGCTCAACCGCAAGACGAACTTCAGGTACGCCAACAGCAGGTACATGCACGTGGCCACCCACAGTTGCGACAGAACCGCGTTCCTCGAGCGGCCCACGAAGCGCTTCACCTTCAAATTCTGCTTGATCCACTTGAAAAACAGCTCGATCTGCCAGCGCGACTTGTACAGGTCGGCAATCGTCTTGCCCACCCACGTCGTGTTGTTCGTCACAAACACGTAGCGCCGCTTCGTTTCCTCGTCCCAGTAGCCGACCCGCCGCAGCGTGTCCGGATACGCCTTGCGGCCACGCGCACTGGTCAACTCGATCGTCTGGTCGCTCATCACGCCGGTCCCGATGTTGACGTCGTGGTCGTGCAACACCCGGTATTTCACGCCCCGCTTCAGCCGGGTCACGAAGGTCACGCCCTGTTCCTGCAACCGTCGGAGCCACTGGAAATCCAGATACGCGCGGTCGGCCACCACCACGCTGCCGGCCGGGAACGTCCACGTGCGGGCCACCGTCACATCGCCCGCCTTGCCGTCGGTCACGCTGAGGAAGCTCGGCAGATGCCCCGCCTGGTCCAGGCCGACATGCAGCTTGATGGCGCCCTTCGTACGCCGGAACGACGCCCACGGAAAGGCCGCCAGGCACAGGTCGATGGTCGACGCATCGACCGCATACAACTTGCTCTTGAACCGGAAGCCGTGCCGCGGCGCCCGCTGCTGACAACGAGCCAGGAGGCGTTGGAAGAGCGCTTCATAGAGCGTGTACGGCTGCTCGGCGTTGACCCGCGCCAGCGACGAGCGGCTGACGAGGACCTGTATGCCGAGGTGATAGAGCTTGTGGGATTGGGCGCCCAAGCTGCCGACGATGTCGCGCAGGCTGTGCAGGCCGGCGAGTTGGCCGAGACCGAGGGCGACGAACTGCGCCCAGCGGCTCATGACGCGGAGTCGTTGGCCCTTCTGGTGCTGCCGGGCCTCGGCGTCGAATTCATGTCGGGGAAGCAAATCGAGAAGCTGGCTGAAGACTGTGCTATGATGGGCCACGGCTTGGATCTCCTGTCTTTTGAACGATTTGTGGACAACTCATTCTATCAGACAGAGAGATTCCAAGCCGCTTTGATTAGGAACTCTGTGGGACAGTAGTGATCGACTATGGCCAAGCTCAGCGGCTCGTCAAGGTGCGCGCGAAGAAGGGGGTTGGCGGGAGCGGCAAGCCACAACGACCCGCGACGGTACGGTCGGCCGATGTCGCTGCCGATGCCCTGGTGAATCAGGAGCGGGTCAACGATCTCGGCGAGGTGCTCGCGAATCTCCAGCAGACACTCGCGTCCACGGAGGCTTCGTCCGGGCGTACGGAGAGGGTCCGCACCCAACTGCTGGACTCCTCGATGGAGACCTTCAGCACGGTCCGCCTGGACGTGGTGAACCTGGCTGCGAAACTGCTCGACGACGGGATCTACGGTGGTCTTATCGAGTGCGATCTTGACCACATGGATGACCTCCTCCGGCGCCTCAACGTTCAGGAGCACGTCGTCGATCGGTGGGAGCGTGACAGGGTGCGCGAAGTTCTCCAACACATTGCTGAAGTCGTTGAGCATGCGCGCGTAGTTGCCGAGCATTTCGAGGCTTACGACCGGGCGCGTACGGCGATCCTGCCGTACTTGCGGGTTCTCACCGCCGAGCCGCTCGTCGTCGCTGCGGACCCCAAGGCGCGCGAGAAGTTGCTCGCAGCCGTACATGCATACGATCGCCTAATACGCAGCCTACGAGAGCAGTACGATGAGTTCTTCGAAGCAGTCGGGGCCGACGTCGATGTACTGGTTGGGCTGCTGCTGCTCGCGGATATTGTCGTCATCAAGGGAAAGAACCGCATATTCGCGCTTCTGAGCCCGGTACACCCGCTATATCTGTGGCACTACGCCTCGTACGCCGAGGTCGTCGAGGCCCAGCGCAATCGTCTCGACGATCGCGAAAAGAAGCTCGTGGAGGATGCGGCGCGTCGTCTGCCGAACTTCCTGACGTCGCTCTACGTACCTGCAACAGCCCTTGAGCAGGGACAGATTCTAACGTGCGCCGGTCAGCTGAGCCAACTTCCGTACTACTCCAACTACGTTCAGGGCAGCGCGAACGACCATGGCGTCGAGGCGATTTCGGAACTGCTCGCCGGCTACTTGGCTTTGGAGCCGCACGCTCGCCGCGGCTTGCGGGTGGCCCTGGTCGATCCGCCGGACGCCGGTCTCTACCTGCGGGCGATGATCGACCTGTGCGACGCTAAGTTGCTGGAGGGTGCTCACGTCGTCGTCTATCGGCACCGGACGACGCCGCTGTCCATGGAGCTTCGGCTCGACGCGGGCGACGAGGACCGTGTCGCGCAGGTCTTCCGAGCGAGCAACGTGGACCGACGGTTCACCTTCGAGGTGTGTGACCGGCGAGCGGATGAGGTCGGCCCTCGAGAGGATGAGCCGTTCCACATTGCGGCCGTGTTCGACCGGAGCACAGGGCGGACGACGCGCGCCAGGCCGGCAGTTCATCCGATTCAGCCGCTAGCCGTTCCGCGGCGGATCCACTACAGAGCGATGGACAAGACCGTCGAACTGGAACCTGCATCGGGCGGTATTTTCGAGTCCTATCACAAACTCGTGAGGTGCATCGCGGAGGGCAGCGGTCAGGCCGCGTACCGCGCCTTCCACCAGCAGGCGAAGTTGCGCGGGACACTCGCCGCGCTGGCTCGGCGAGTCGCTTGGACGGTTGTCGCGGACCGACACGTCGACCGCGACCTGAACATCGGGGCGTTGCGGATCTTTACGGGCGGCGACAGAGAGAGAGACATCGCCGCGTTTGCGCGGTCGACGGCTGCATTTCGTCGGCCGCTACGCGACGTCGCTCGCCGCTACAACACCTTCATCACGGACGAGGAACTCGATGACTTGCTTCGGCAACTCAGCGATCTTCTCGATTCCGGCCTGCTCAACGTCAAGCCGGACCAAAGCGGAAAGGTCAACGAGAGCCGCATCAAGGGGCTTCTCGCCACGCTGATCGCGGCCCGCTGGTACCGGAAGGACGCCCAACCGGGAACGCGACTGCTCATCAGCCTCGACAGTCAAGAGGCGCGCCGGTGGATGCACCTGAGCGAGGATCCGCTCCGTGCCGACCTTGTCGGTTTCGAGTGGACCAACGACCACTGCACCGTCACCGTGATTGAGGTGAAGTCGGTCGAAGCGGCAGCCAGCGAGTACAAGATCGAAGACGGCATCGTCAGCGGGCCGGCGATCAACCAGATGTTGGCCACGCGGCGCCTGCTCGCGGCCATCCTTGCCAAAGACCGGACCGACGAGTTGATTACCACGCCGGCGCGTCGTGAAGTGCTTCGAGAGCACTTGTACCGGGAACTCACCAAGGGCGCGTATTCGCCCGACGAGCGCAAGCAGTGGGCGGATCGACTGGGAAGGCTGCTCGACGGCCCGGTTAAGGCGGAGGTTGGCTGCCACCTCATCGATGTCCGCCTCGGCGTGGACGCGTCGACGCTCCGCGACCGCACCGTGGTTGCCAAGGATGGTGAGGAAAGCGTTGCCACACGCGTCCGCGAGCTTAACGAAGAACTCATCCTCGCGCGGAGCGCGCCCGCGTCGCCGATTGGCGGGGAGAGCGGAGGCGGTCGGTTGCCGTGCGAGGGCGCCGTGAATGCGAAGGTCGCGCCAACGGAAGACGACTCGGCTGCGTCGGATGGGCCGGCACCGCCGGCGACTGGTGGTGGAGGTAATCCGGTGTCCACTGACACGCCGTCAAGTCGGCAGGCGGGCGCAACGTCGGAGTTCCAGGGCGAACAGAAGGCAGTTCGGTCGCGTGCCCTGCTTGGAACAGCGCCCGGCCCGTACGGAAAGCCTCGTGAAGTCTGGTTCGATCCTAATCTCTCGGGCCAGAACCTCCCGAATCCGCACATCTCGATCACCGGGGAGACCGGTTCGGGGAAGACACAAGCGGCCAAGGCGGTCGTCGCGGAACTCAGGAGGCAGGACATTCCGGCCCTCATCCTCGACTTCAAGGACGACTATTCCACCGAGTCGTTCATCGGCGCGGAGGGGTTCCGCCTCTACGACGCAAGCTTCAGGCCCTTGCCCTTGAATCCACTGATCCCGGCTATCGACAAGCGGCAGGACCTCATCAACCCGTCGCAGCACGTTTACCAAGTCGCCGATATCGTCAAGCGCATCTACAAGCTCGGAGACCAGCAGGCGTTCCGGTTGCGTGAGGCCATGAAGCGCTCCTACGAAGGCGCCGGAATCTCGCTGCGCCCCGGCACGCTACCGGCAGGGAAGCCCTTCCCGGCGTTTGATGTCGTCCGAAGCGAACTGGTAGACGACAAGGCGAACGAATCTCTTCTCGGGCGACTCTCGCCGATCTTCGACCTCGGCCTCTTTGCGGCCGACGCCGAGCAGTCAAACTTCGAAGAGTTGCTCCAGGCAAGTGCGGTCGTGCGTCTTGGTCAACTACCAAGCGACGAAGTGAAGAACTCGGTCGCCGAGTTTTTCCTCATGGCGCTCTACAACCACCTGATTCGTGGGCCCCAGATCCACATGCTCGGCCGGCTCCTCGTCCTGGACGAGGCCTGGAGGGTCGTGGAATCGCCATTCCTGACACCGCTCATGCGAGAGGGTCGCGCGTTCGGCCTCGGTGTCATTATCGCGAGCCAATTTCCCCGGGATTTGCCGGAGGCCGTTCGTGGATCGACTGCGACCCGACTGTTCTTCAGCCAAGGCCAGGTCGAACAGATCCGGGAGATTCAACGCACGATCGTCGGCAAGACCTCGGGACCAGAGGCCGAGCACGTCGCGAGTGTCGTGCGCAGCCTGACCCCGCTGTCGTGTGTGATGCACAACACGCAATACACCCCGTTCGTGCGAGTCACGATCACGCCGTACTTCCGGCGTCGCTTGGCCGTCGAGACAACCTGAGCAACTGATCCCGGGACATGAACCGCCCGAGCCATCGAATGGGCAGACCGATCACCAACGAGGCGGAAATCGCGCCGGTGCCCGCTCCGAGGGTGTCACTTTGGGTGTCAATGTGAGACCGATCTGGGTCAGGCGGCCGACCATGCGCTCACCACCGCGGTGTTGTACTCGCTCGTGCGGCGTGGCGGTCCCGGCGGACAGCAGGCCTGCTACGCAGTAGGGCAGGGTGCGCGTCCGGAAGCGGGCCAGCTGCGGAGCGAGCCGGTGGCCGTTCGCATTCAGCGGGGGCGGTTCGCGGCGGCTTCGAGGATGCGGATTTCGTCGACCAGCGCGTCGAACTCCGGTGCGTCGTCGGCGACGATGGCGGCGGCGCGCATGGCGTCGTAGTCGGCTTGCAGGCCGGAAAGCTGGTCGTCGTCGGGGACGAGGCGCAACCGGCCGTCGAGGCAGTGATCGTAGTTGGCGTAACCGGCGTGGAAAAACACCCTCTTGTGCCGGACGACGTCCTCCAGGAGTTCGCGGTCGGCGAGCGCCGCCCGACCGATATCGTGGGCGGCGAGGCGTGTCAGATCGAACCAGTGCCGAGAGAGCCGTGCGGGATGGTCTGCGAGCCTCCGCCTGTGGCATTCGACATGGACCAGCGTGGCCTTCTCCCAGAAAGTGCGTGCCGGAGAGAGGACCGTCACGACCGCGGCGGGGTAGTCGAGGTCGCGGGTCAGGTCGGCCATGTCGGGACTGATCGTGTGCTGCTCGTTCGGATCGATGACGTTGCGTCCGCCGAATTCCAGCAGGACTTCACTGCGGACATAACCGTGCGGGTCTTCGACCGCGGACGGATAGGCGAAACGTATCGTCTCGCCGTCGTCGCCGATGCGGATGTCGTGCTGGCCGTCAGCCGCAAGTGCGTCGGCGGCGCAGCCGAGGGCGGGGGTCACGACATCGCGGATGTACATCGCGACGCGGTTCTTGAGGCGTTCGCTGAAGAGTCTGGTCTGGTTCCGGCTGGCGCCTTCTGCAAAGGGGTCGAAGCCGTCGTGGAAGGCCCTGTAGTCAAGAGTGACGTCCATGTCTTCGGAAAACCGGTCGATGATGCCGTAGACCTTGGAGAGCGAGGTGCCGCCCTTGAAGGCCATGGGATGGGGGTCGGGCATGGAGAAGAGGGCCTGGAGGACCCAGCAGACCCAGATGTCCTTCTCCAGAATGATGGCCGCCCGGCCGGACCGGGCGGCGACGGTCCGAAGTATGTCGGCGCGCTCGCGGGCATCGAGACACAGGAATGCCTCAGCCATGGAGCCTGTCCCGGGCGGCGGCGAACGCCTTGGTCATCCACGCCGGCATGTCTGCCGAGGACAGCCTCTGGAATTCCGCCGGGCCGAGGGCTGTCTCGATCGTGGCGACCGTCTCCGGGGTCACGTTGTCCTTGCCGAGATACCAGAGGGCGGATAGCGCGACGCCCGCTGCCTCGCCGGCGAATTGCAGCCGCCGGCGGTTCGAGGTGTGGACCATCCTGACGGTGATGTTGGCGATCCGGATGGTGCGGCTCGATGCGCTGGTATGGAACACGGGCGCGGTCGGCACCTGGGTGCTGAGCTTGAACCGGCGCGCGGCTTCCGCGCCGTGGACCTGGACCGTCTCGCCATTGTTCCGCGCGATGGCCTCGACCACCTCGAGGACGTCAGGGAGGACGGTGCCCACGAAGCGGCTTGTCCTGGGGCGGACGAAGACGCCGCGGGCGAGACGCTGGATTTCGCCCCGGCCGGCGAGGCGCGAAAGCGTCCGGTCGACCGCGCCGCGCGAGCCGTGCTTCAGAAAGGGCTCGCTTGTGAAGGGCTTTCCCTTCGGCAGCTTGCGGATGCCGGCTCGAATGGCTCGTGCGGTGGACATGGCAGGATGCTCCATTGTCTGAAACACTAGCTATATTTTGGACAGATTTCAAGAGACAGCCCCCGCCCGGGAACGGGCTCTACGTCTTCGCCCTTCCGGACCCGGCGTCGGCGCCGTATAGCTGGCGTTCGTAGCGGCGGCGAGGCCGGCCGCCCGCCTCTGGCGGCCCTGGGGCAATCTGTGCTAGCGTACAGATGGATGGTCTGGAGAGGAAGCGTGCGCACGGGGCTCGCACGGCCTAGCCGTGGCTGGCGCGCATGGATAGTCGTCCTGGTGATGGCGGTGGCCGGTGCCGCCGCCGCCGAGGTCTTCTGTCACGAGGAGCACGAAGCCGATCAGCATTGCGCGGTCTGCCAGCTCCGACATCAGCATGCCGCCGCACTCTCCGGCTCGTTGCAGATAGGGTTCGCCGATGTTGCGGAGCCGCTCGAACAGGCTTCCGACGGCGAATGGATCACGTCCGGTCATTTCCGCCGCCTCCCCGCCCGCGGCCCGCCCGCCTAGTTCCCGTCACGCGCTGCGTTTCGTCCATCGTTCGTCGACGGCGCACCCTGCCGCGAGCGCATGAGCGTGCGCGCCAAGGCAATGTGCCTGTTCGCGGCCGGCTGCGGTTCAGGATGGCGTCTCCCGACACCGGTCGGCGATGTCGTGTCCTGCGCCCGTCCAGGGTGCTTGTTTCCTGACGCGTTCTCCGGCTGGCCCTGCACGATGGACACGGGAACAGGATCACGAGAAGAGTGGAACTCGGGAAGGGAATCTGATGTACCGGATGTATCGATTGACAGCAATGTACCGATTGACGACAGGTGTTCTCGCAGCGGCGGCGATGGCGGTCCTTGCGGCGGCGCCGGTCCTGGCCCAGGAGACCGGCAGGGTGCAAGGCACCGTGACATTGCAGGAATACGGCTCCATTCACGGCGCGGTCATCCTCGTTGTGGGCTCGGGCAAGTTCGCGCTGACCGACGAACAGGGAAGGTTCGCAATCGAGGGCGTGCCGGCCGGCTCCTACGAAGTCCTCGCGCAACGCGAGCATCTGACCGCGGGACGGCAGACGGTGAATGTCGATCCAGGCCAGGCAGCGACGGTGGACTTCGTGCTCGAACTCTCGCCCGTTCGCGAGGACGTGACGGTGACCGCCTCGGCGGGCGGAACCGAGACGACGTTCGAGGCGTTCAACGCGGTCACCACCGTGGACTCGTTCGACATCGCAAGAGAGTCGGCCGCCAGTCTCGGAGACGCCCTGCGGAACGAGCCGGGCATTGCGATCCGCAGCTTCGGCCCCGGAGCGAGCCGGCCGATCATCCGCGGCTTCGACGGCGACCGGGTGCTGATCCTGGAGGACGGCGTCCGCACCGGAGACCTGTCGAGCGAGTCCGGCGACCATGGCGTCGCGGTCGACCCCAACAGCGCGGAACGCATCGAGATCGTGCGCGGGCCGGCGACGTTGTTGTACGGCTCGAACGCGGTCGGCGGGCTCGTCAACGTGATCACACCCCAGGAGAGCTACCGCGAGTCGTTGCTCGACGGCACGCGGGCACAGTTGAGCGCCGACGTGGGGAGCGCGAACGCGCAGACAGGCACCAACGTCGGCCTGCAGCACGCGCGGAACGGCGTGCACTACTGGGCCGGCGGCAGCATGCGGCGGACCGAGGACTACGCCACGCCCCTGGGGACCGTCGAGAACTCCGCCACCGAGTCGACCAACGCGCGGGCCGGTGTCGGCTGGTCGGGCGACCGGCTCTTCGCGAGCGCCGGCGTGACGCTGAACGACGGCCGCTATGGGGTGCCGTTCGCCGGGGAGTTTCACGGACACCACGAAGTGGATGCCGGCGGGCACGACGAGCACGGGGACGAGCACGGCGGGGAGACCGCCATCGCGCTCGATTGGCAGCGTCGCGCGTTGCGCTTCGACCTCGGCCTCCAGGGCCTTGCCAACCGCGTCGTCGAGGGCGTGCGACTCAGCCTGAACGCCATCGACTGGGGCCACGACGAGCTGGAAATCGAGGCTGGGAACGAAAACGTCGGCACGCGCTACGACAACCGCGTCTACATCCTCCGCGCCGATGTGGACCAGCGGCAGACGGACCGTCTATCGGGGAGGTTCGGCGCCTGGACGCAGATACGGGACTTCGAGGCGGCGGGCGTCGAGGCGCTGGCGCCGCGGACCGACCTGTCGTCCTTCGCGGCCTTCGCCTACGAAGAGCTGAGCCTGGGGCGCTTTCGCGTGCAGTTCGGCGGTCGGGTCGACCGTGACAACTACCGGGTGGCGGAGCGTGGCGGCGGAGACGGCGACGATGCGCACGACGACGATCACGATGCGCACGACCATGGGGTCGAGGCGCCCGACGCACGCGACCGCGGCTTCGCAGGTGCATCCGCGTCGATCGGACTCCACGCGGAGCTCGGCGCCGGCAACGCCCTGGTCGCCAACCTGACCCGCTCCCACCGCGCCCCGGCCATCGAGGAGCTGTACAACTTCGGCCCTCACGTCGGCACGCTCTCCTTCGACATCGGCAACCCGGATCTCGACGCCGAGTCCACCCTCGGACTGGACGTGAGCTTGCGGCGCCGGGGCGACCGCGTCCGCACCGACCTGAACTTCTTCGTGTACGACATCGACAACTTCATCTTCGGTGACCGCAGCGAGGAGGTGCTCGACAACCTGCCGGTGTTCAACATCCTGCAGGGCAACAGCCGCTTCACCGGTTTCGACGCACGGAGCAGCGTCCGGCTCGGTGGATTGACCTGGTTGACGCTGGGCCTCGGGTACGTCGACGCGCATCTGACGACGACCGGCGAGGCGCTGCCGCGGATTCCGCCGCTGCGCGGTACGCTGGAGCTCGACATCCCCTACGGCGGGTTCACGCTGAGCCCGCAACTGGAGTTCGCGGGGCGGCAGTCCGACGTGTTCCGGGGCGAGACGGAGACGGGCCGCTATTCCGTGGTCAACCTGCGGGCGTCGTACGTCTGGCCGCGGCAGGACATGGCGCACATCCTGTCGTTCACGGGCTACAACCTGACGAACGAGCTCTATCGGAACCACACGTCGTTCATCAAGGACCTGGCCCCCGAGATGGGTCGCGGGGTCCGGTTGAACTACGCGGTGCGGTTCCACTAGATCCCGCGTGGCGACTCCGGTCCGGCGGGATGCTCGGCGAGTTCGGCAGCGGCGGGCTGGGTCTCGGGGATACGGTTGACGCGCCGGACGCCCGTCGCGGCGTCCGGCGCTCGGTCTTGCGATGTCAGACCCGCGGGAGCCGGTAGACCCGCAGCGCGGTGTCGTGGAACATCGCCGCCCGCTCGTCGGCCGAGAACCCCCGCGTCAGCTTCTTGAACTGGTTCCAGAGCACGGTGTACGAGCACGACAGCTTGTCGACCGGGAAGTTGCTCTCGAACATGCAGCGCCGCGGCCCGAACGCCTCGATGATGTGGCGATACCAGTCGCCGTTGGCTTCGAGCAACTCGTCCGAGGTCGGCGGCCGGTCGCGCTCGTGCCAGCCGTAGCCGTTCACGACCATCTGGATCCCGCCCACCTTCGCCACCACGTTCGGACGCCGGGCCAGCTCGGTCACGGCCGGCTTCCAGACCTCGAAGACCTCGTCGCGGCGTCCGGCGTAGGGCCCGATCCCGATGGGCCCGCCGAGGTGGTTGAAGATGATGGTCGTGTCGGGGAACGCGTCCGCGAGGTCGGCCAGGTCGGCGATGTGGGTGTGATAGATCCAGCCCTCGAACGTGAGCCCGTAGGGGCGCAGGTGCGCGTACCCGCGACGGAACTCGGGATCGAGGAGCAGATGCTCGGGCGCGGTCGGACGCCGCGCCACGACGGGCGGCTCCGCCCAGGCGGCCCGATGGCGGACGCCCCGGAAGCGCTGCGGGCTGGCGGCGACCTGCGCCTCGAGCACCGGCGCCACCCGGTCACCGAGGCGCAGGTTCGCCGACCCCACGATGCCGGTCGCCACCCGGGTCTCGCCGTACTGGCCGCTCGCGCTCATGGCGGCGACGCCGTCCACGAACTCCGTCTCGCCCACGACACGGAGCTCCTCCGGACCGTCCGCCCGGTACATCGAGGAGCACTCGACGAAGACGGTCTGACGGACGTTGTGCGTGTTCGTGTCCTCGAGCAGCTCGTCCAACAGGTAGCGGTTGCCGGGGCGATCCCACAGATGGTGATGCGGGTCGATGATGGGCAGCTCCGGCTCCAGCACCGCCTCGTCGGTCAACGCCAGCCAGTCGGCGCGAGGACCGCTCGGCGCCGCCGTGCGCTGGGTCCGGGCACGAGCGCGCATCGAGCCGGGCAGACCAGCCGTTGCCGCCGCGGCCCCGAGGGCCCCCGCCGCCGCTCGACCGAAGAACGTCCGTCGCGTGATGTCATCCATGGTCGTCACTCCTTGCTCCTTGCGAGCGCCGCACCGTCATCCAGCGCCGGCATGACTGTATCTGTAAACGACTGAGTACGCATGATTTTACAGGTACGCCTGGAGACGGCATCAGCCTGGTCGATGTAGTGATTGAACTGGCTCAGGCGGCGGGTGAGCGTGTCGTGTCCGGCCGTCGCGCGCCCACAACGCCCGCACGGCGCAACGGATGTCAGCAGCATGGAATCGTGCAGCATGGGATGGCCTGACCCGCGTGATCAGTCACGCAGTGCGATCAGCGGGTCCACGCGCGACGCGCGCCATGCTGGCAGCGCACATGCGATCAGGGTGACCACACAGATGACGATGGGGACACTAGAGAACGTCACGAGGTCGAAGCGGGATACGCGAAACAGCAGCGCTTCGAGATAGCTGCCCGCCGGCGGTGAAGGGAATGCGAGCTACCCGGCCATGCGGTCTGCCCCAATCACACCACGCGAAAGCGACGGAAGGCGACGACCGCGCCGGCGGTCCCGACGGCGGCGAACGCGGCGAGCGTGGCGAGCGCGGCCAGAGACCGCCGCACAATCCATCCGGCGGGCTCTTCCGCATACTCGAAGGTCGGCAGGCGGTCATGGTCCGCGGCCGAGAGCGCCGCTGCATGGAACACGCGCGGCCAGAAAAAGGCGCGCTGCTCCGCCTGATAGACGGCCGCCTGCTCGAAGAAGCGTCGATAGCGGGCCTCGCCCGTGCCGGCTGCGTCGCCGAGCACGCGTTGCACGAGGGAGGCCGGCGCCAGCCATGCCCACCGATCGAGAAACGCGCGTCGCGAGGCCAGGCTGTCGGCGATGCGATCGCGAACCGCCTCGGTGCGGCGCTCGACGGCCTCCTCCTGTGCCGCCAGCAGCACGTAGAAGAGGCTCATCTGCGTGAAGCGGCGATCGCCGGCGAGCTGCGGATGACGCGCAAAGAAGTCGTCGAGGAGCGGGTTGCCCGCGGGCGCCGGCTCGACGACGGTGGTCATCGCCACGTGCATCGACGCCTGGTCGTGGATGCGATCTCGGTGTCGTTCGAGGAACTGGCGGCGCAGCGCCTCCTCGTTGGCGGTCACCCGCGCCTCGTTGCGCGCGCGGCGCGCGGCCTCCACGAGCTCGATGCGGGGCGGCACCGGGTGCAGCGCCGTGGCCGCGAGCGTGAGCGCGGACGGGAGCACGACCACCAGGACGATCCACAAGGCAGCCAGCACCATCACGTTGTGCGCGGAGCTTCGGCCGGATGCGTTGATCCAGGCCGCGAGCGCGAGCCAGCCGGCGCCGTAGAGCACGACCGTGGCGGTCCACAGCAGCAGGCGCGTGCCGTCACCGGGCGCGGCGAAGCCGGTCGACGCGGCGATCCCGATCACCGGGCACAGGAGGGCGAGGCCGACGATCAGCGCGCCGCGCAGCGCGATCTTCGCGGCCACCAGCGTCCGCAGCCGGATGGGCTGGGCAAGCACGAGCGCCAGCGTGCCCTCCTCGCGCTCGGTGGCGAGCAGGTTGCAAGTGAGCGCGATGATCAACAGGGGATAGCCGTAGACCATCACGAACAGCAGATCGAAGTGACCGACGAGCAGCTTGCGCGGGTTGGTCACGTTCTCGATCGCCCGGCCGAAGATCGGCCCGGCACCCTTCGACGGCAGTGCCTGCGGGAAGGGATTGATCCCGATCTCCAGCGTTATGACCGAGTAGACGTCCGGGTAGAGGTCGGTGCGGCCGACGGCGAGGGCCTCGTGCGGGGAGGGCGGCAGGACGACGTTCCGCTGCCGCGTAGCGGCGAGCACGAACTCCGGGTCGCGAGGGCCGTATTCGGGTGGCCCGTCCGACGGCGCCCCCGGACGACGTTCGGCGTCCAGGGCCTGCTGCCGGAGCTCGGCCACGGTCCGGCGGCCTTCCTCGGCCACCCGCTCGAGGGCGGAACGGTGCGCGGAGGCGCGCCGTTCCCCGGTGCCGAGCGCATAGGCCGCGAGGGCGATGAAGAGGACGAGCACCACGACCACGGCGCGATCGGCGCGCAGCAGGCGCCATTCGTGGCGCAGCACCGTGCCCAACATGCCTGCACGCTCAGACATGCAACCTCCGAACCGAGGCCCGCAGGCCGGCGGCCGCGGCCGCCAGCCAGAGGAGGAGCGTGGCGGTGGATGTCCACGTGTAGCTCGCCGCCCAGGCCAGCGGAGGCCGCACGTACTCGAATCGCGGCAGCTCGGCCCAGAGGTCGCGCCCGCGGAGATAGCCCGCGTAGAACGTCTCGTCGCCGGGACGCTGCGCGATCTCGTCGTTCACGGCGATGGCGCGGTTGAGTGGCTGCACCAGGTCCAGGCGATAGGCTTCCGCGGCGGCGGCGAAGCGGCGGTGGTGCGCGAGGTCGGTGCCGGACAGCGCATTCGAGACGTGCTGCAAGGCCAGCGCCGGCGCCAGCAGGCCGACGATGCGTCCGACCTCCTCCTGCCGTTCGTGGATGTCGAAGAGGGCGTCGAGGTGGCGGCGGTAGATGCGACTGCTCTCGGCTTCGCCCTCGGAGAGCGCAAAGCCGATGGGACTGACCGGCAGCGCCTCGGGACCGGCCACGCCGTACTCGGAGACGAGGCGCTTCGTCACCGCCTCCACGCGCTGCGGGAAGGGAATCATCTGCGCGAAATCCTCTTCGATGGCGGCATCGAAGGTCGTCGCGAGCGGGGTGGGATGGACGAACCCCGCGAGATCGGTACCGAGCCGCGGCGCGAGCAGACAGGCGGCGAACCAGAACGCGAGCAGCCCCGCCAACGCCTGACGGCTCGTAGCGGCGCGGGCCGACACCCAGAGCCCCACTGCGGCCCAGATCGTGAAGTACGCGAGGTAGGCGAGCGCGAGCGCGGCGGCGCGGCCCGCCTCTTCCCGCACTTCCGAAGCGTCGGCCAGCGCGAGTCCTGCCCCCAACAGCGCGGCGGGAAGGAGCACGCAGGCGAGGAGCAGGGCGACGGCCACGGTTTTTCCAAGGACGAGCGCCCGGCCGCGCACACCGGTGGCGAGCGTCTGCCGCAGCGTGCCCTGCTCGCGCTCGCCGGCGAACGTGGAAAACGTGAGGAGCACGATCACCAGCGGCACGAGGATCTGCAGCGCGGTGGCGGCCGTCAGCTCGCCGAAGCGTGCGCCCGGGGGGGCATCGGCGGCGGGCCGCCCGGCGAAGAGGTTCTGCTTGTGGGCTTCGAGAAAGACGAACGATCCGACGTAGTCTCGACCCCCCGGTCGACGGCGGCCAGGGGCGGCACGGGCTTGAACAGGAACATGCCGTAGTGGGCCGCCATGTGCGGATGCATCGCCCCCTTCTCGAGCCAGGCCTCGTGCTGGACGTCCGCGGCCGCACGCCGAAGGGCGGCCGCCTGGGTGGAGCGCGTCCAGCCGACCCATACGGAAACGGCGAGCAGCAGCAAGAGCACACCCACGGCCCATCGCAGACGGCCGTCGCGCGACATCTCCAGCAGGTCCCGGCGCGCGACCTGGAGCGCGATCATGCTCTCCTCCTTCAATGCCACGCCCGCGCATCACATCCAGCGTGAACCGCGACCTGCGCGAGCCCCCAGGCTGGTTGAGGGGTTGTTCTCGCTGGTTGAGGGGCTTGTTCTCGCCCGCCGTCCGCCCCGGTGCTGTTCGTGCCCAATTCCTCGGTGACGAACCGGATGGCGCGTAGTGTCCAGCCATGTCCGCAAGCGTCTCCAACGTCGAGAGCCTGCCGCCCACGTTCATCGGCGTCAGCGGGATGGACCGCGCGGCGCCGCCTCGAACAGCCAGATGTCGCCCGCTTGCACGAGTTCCCGGCTGATGTCGTACGTGTACTTGTCGGCAATCGAGGCGGTGATGCCGTCGAGGATCGGACCCGACTCGATGCGCCGGAGCTGGCGCTCATAGCGCTTGCCGTCGATGCGCAGCACCGCCCGGCCGTCGCGCTCGGCCTGGCGCGGCCAGCTCTTCCACAGCCGGCCGATCGCGCTGCGCATGTAGGCGGAGAAGACGTACAGCTTGCCGTCGTGCTCGCCGACCCAGATGGTGCGGGACCGCGGCGGGTCCTCCAACTGCAGCTCGATGGTCACGATGTCGTTGGTGAAGCTCCAGTCCGGTTCCGGGCCGGTGTGCAGCTCGCCCGACACGAGGGGGCCGCCCGAGAACACGAAGTCCGAGCCGTCCGAGAGGCGTTGCTTCGCGGCAGCGGTGAGGACCGCGGTGACCGGGATCAGCAGGAGGCAGCCAACGACTATCAGCACCCTGGTCGCCAGATGCATGGCTCGCCCAGTCTACCACCGCCGGCACGTCCGGGTTAGACCCGCGTGCCGGCCGCAATAGGCTGCTGCAGCGAACCAGAACGATTGGCTTTCGAGATCGAACCGCGCCCGAGCCGACAGTCGGGCGGGGTGACGATGGCGTCCGCGCTGGTGTCGGTGATGACCGGGCGCGTGGTGCGCGGCGACTTGGCGATGAGCGGGGAGGTCATGCTGTCCGGGCAGGTGCTCGCTGTCGGGAGCATCGCGGAGAAGCTGCTGGCGGCGCCGCTACGGGCTGGGCGGCGTCATCCTGGCGCGGGGGAACGAGCGTGAGGTCGACGAGGAGGTGGGCGCGTCGCCGGCTGGGAACATTGCTGTTCGGGGTGGCGGAGTGCCCGGCGCGTCGCGTCGACGCAGCCGAACGCGCAGGCGGCGTCGACGTCGGTTGACGGGTCCGGAGGACTCCATTGCGGCGATGTTGGCTGCTACTGCCGTTCGTAGCACGCGTACTGCCGCTGTACGACCTCGCTCGCCGGTTTGCCGCGGATGTTGAAGCTGCGGGCATCGGCCCAGAAGCTCCGCCACAGGTCATTGCTCGCAATGGCGGTGTCCCAGAAGAACGCGCCGTGAATCGTGCCGGGATACCGGTCCATCGTCCGGAACAACGCCCGATAGATGTTAACCTGCGTCTCGCGCCCGTCATCGACGCCGTTCCCATTGCCGTCCGAGAGCTCGAACCGTTCTCCCTGCCGCCCGTAGTCGCCCGGATTCGATGGTGCTTCAACCGTATCCATCGCGCCGTATTCGGTGAAGACGAGCCGTCGGCCCGTGTTCTCGGCCGCCAGCGGCAGGAGGTGGTCTCGAAAGATGCGGTTGTACGACCGCTGCAGCATCTCCACGCTCATGACCGTGTCGGGCGGCGACTCGGCGGCCAGGGGGTAGTAGCCGCTGACGCCGACCACGTCGAGGTCGAGGTCCTCCCACAGGTACTTCGACCCCGGGTCGAACCAGTCGCCGATGGTCGCCAGATAGAGCATGGTGTAGGTCAACAGACCGTCGTACTCGGCCCGCACGCTCTCGACCATCATCCGCAGCTCGTCACCGAAATCGTTCACCCAGTAGTCCCCGCCCGACCGTGATCGGAACAGGCTGTCGGTCTCCGTGCCGAGGGAGTACATGCCGACGCCCTCTTCGCGCGCGAGCCTGGCGTAGTGGACCGCCTGGTCGGTGTACGTGCTCCAGAACTCCCGAACGAACCGCGTGTGGTCGGCGTGGTGGGGCAGCCACGGCCAGTCCTCGCGCCGGATCATCGGTCCGTAGTCGGGAACCGCGGGCAGGCCGAGCTGCCCCCGATTCACCGGACGCTCCGCGTGCTCGGCCTCGAAGCTCTCGAACGCCAGCGTGAGGTACACGTCGAAGCCGTGCTGCCGGAACTCCCGAATGTACTGCCGCAGCGCCCGATCCGGGAAGGTCGGGATCCGGACCGCCGTCGAGTACACGCGCTCGACGGTGCTGTCCATGCTGTCTTCATAGTGCAGCGCCACGGACAGCCCGACCCAGTTGACCCGGAGTTCCTGGAGAAAGGCGACGTAGTCGGACGGCACGAGCGGCTTCGACGTGTCCTGTGCCCACGCCTCGACGGTCAGGCGGTTGTCGCCCCAATTCCCCCCGGCGTGAACGGCGCGCATCGGCCGCTCGAGGGGAAGTGCGCAAAGGCCGACATCGCGGATGTCCTGGGCTGCCGCGGTTCCGGACGCCAGCAGGAAAGCCAGCGTCAGGGCCGGCCGCGTTGTCTTCATCTCGGATCCTCCGGACACGCTTCCAACTCGACCGCGTTCGTACCGCTCATGCTCCGGTGTCGGGACAGGTTCTCCAACGCCGCTGACCGGGATATCCCGGTTGTGGGTCGCGCCGGTGGTGCCCCCGGATTCAGACCCTGCTCATGGTTCCCTCGAAGCGTGCGTCGCCGCACCCTTCGGATTGCCAGCTCGACTTCATCTCCGCGGATCCGGCGGCGAACCGGATCTCCATTCGCCGGTTCGTGCGCCGGCCGCACGCCTCGCTGTCGTCGCCGGCCAGGTCTGCCGTGAACGTGCCGTCGGTGGTGATCGTGCCGCTCGCGGTGTCCATGACGATGGCGTCGCTCTCGATCGTCCCCTCCACGGTGATTCGGTTCCCGGACTGCGCCACCGTCATCGTGATCGGGTACGTCCCGATGGCCTGCCCGTTCAGCCACGCGGAAATCGTTCCCGCGTAGGCGCCGCCAACGCTCGGGACTTCCGGTGCGCTCGGCGTGACGGGGGTAGGCGCGGTCGGGCTCGGCTGCCGGTCTTCGCATGCGGCGGCTGCCAGTGCCAGACACAGTGCGACGGTTCGGCACGTTCGTGCTCGATGCTTCATGTTCTTTGCTCGAAGTCGACCCCTGGTCCGCCGGTCCAGCGACGCGGATCCGCGCGCTGCTCCACCGTCGGAACCAGCCACAGGGATGTCCGGGACTCTCGGAGATGCCATTGGCTGGAACTGCAAGGACGTGTTCGTCGAGATCCGTCGATCGAGCCGGTCGTCTGTGCGAGCGCCCCCGCCGCCGGTGCGAGTGTCGAGGCCGTGACGATGGCGGCAAGCAGGGCGATGCGGGGCGGCGGGCAGACGAACACGGTCATGAGGGCCCTCCTTCAAGGGCGTGGTCGAGCAGGAAAAGGAACGCGGCAAACGCCCTCTATGCTGGACTCCCGTAGCGCGATATGCACCATTCAAATGAAGGGGGAGCGGATACCGGGTGGCCGAAAATCAACCCGACCGAATCGTTATGGGCGCCCGCGCCCGAAGGGGTTTCAAGGAGAACCCAGCACGGGGAGAGCCGAAATTCCCTTGAGTTTCCTCGTTACATCCCCTCCATATGAAGGGTGGTTGACCGACCAGGACGGTGTCCTGCATGCCGTCGAGCCGGCGGACGACGCCAGGCTGCAACACCTGTTGGAGCGCGCCTCGCCGCTGTTCGGCGGGCAGGGCGCGGCTGGCTCGATGACGGTCGGCCGGCCTTGGAAGGTGCGGCAGCCACGCTGCGTCAGGGGGGGGATGACCGGGTTCGGGCACTGGTGGATTGGGCCCTCCGCCTCTCCAGTTCCACGCATGCGCAGACGTTCGCGCGTGTCGAGACCCGGCGCGGGTCGGCGGCGTTGGAGGCCATCGTTGCGTCTCGTTTGCGAAGCGCTCAATTGCCCCAGTCGTAACCGATCCGCACGTAGTAGTAGGCGCCGCTGTAGCCCCAGGGCATGTACTCGCTGTACTGCTCGCCGACGGCATTGGCGATGACCGACACCTGCGAGTAGGTGTCGAAGACGTTCTGTCCTCCGACGGCCAGCGTTGTGCCCTGCCCGAGCGGGACGCTCAGCTCCAGATCCATGATCGGGCGGCCGTCGAAGAAGCCCTGCTCCAGACCGCCCACGGGGTCGAAGACCGTCCCGCGCCCGCTGTCGTAGTCGTACCAGCCGCTGTAGTAGCTGAGGCGGCCGAGCAGGCTCGCACGCCCGAGCCGCTGCGTCACCGCGGCGTTCCAGCGCGTGCGCGGCAGTGCGTAGGCGTACTCGGCCAGACGCCGGCCGTCGAGCAGGCCCTTCGCGTTGTCCGTCACCTCGGTGTCGGTGTGGTTGAAGACCGCGCTGATGATGGTGTTCCCGCGTAACGCCAGCGGCGTCCAGGTCGAGACGACGTCGATGCCCTGCGAGGTCGTCGAGAAGGCGTTGGTGAAGAAGCGGTAGTTCCGCACGCTCTGCGCCGCCTCGAAGCCCCCGGCCACGACCTCGCCGATCTCGGCCGGCGTCAGCGTGAAGTTGCTCGTGATGCCGAGCCGGTCGGACACGTCGATGCGGAAGTAGTCGGCCGTCAGCGTGAAGGGACCGCTGCCGAACACGACGCCGGCCGTGTAGTTGATCGACTGCTCCGGACCGAGCGGCGCCCCGCCGCGCAGCAGCGCCACCGGCGAGATCGACGGGATGACCGCGTTGTTGACCAGATCGCCCACCGTCGGGTCGAACCAGCTCTGGATGTGGAGGCCGTGCTGCTGCCCGGGGGTCGGCGCCCGGAAACCCGTGCTGACGCTGCCCCGCACGAAGCCGACGCGGACCGACAGCTTGCCGTTGGCCGTCGTTCCGAAGTCCTCGAAGTCCTCGATGCGGACCGCCGCGCCCAGCGTCCACGCGTCGCCCGGGTCGGTCACCTCCAGGTCGCCGTAGGCCGCGACGTTGTGGCGGCTCCACGTGCCCGCCTGCGCCGGGCTGTAGGCGAAGACGGCGTTCGAGCCGCCCATGAAGCCCTGCGCCGCGTACGGGCCGATCGTCCACCCCGCCCGGTCGCCCGCACGCAGGCCGTACTGCTCGTCGCGCCATTCCGCGCCGGCCGCGAGGTTCACCCTGTCGGTGACCGCATGCGACACGTCGAAGTTCACGTTGACGTCCCGCTGCCGGTTCCTGCCGACGTCGAACGCGTCGGGCGACATCAGGCCCAGCGAAGCGTTGATGGTGTTGCGGACGAAGTGGTCGGTGCGGTGCATTCCGAGCGAGCCGCTCAGGTCCCAGTTGAAGCCGCCGGCCGTGAAGCCGCGCACCCCGCCGACGAGCGCCGCGTCGGCCGCCGTGCCCCCCGTCTGCGGCGTGAAGCCGCCGGGGAACAGCTCCTGGAACGTGAAGCAGTTCGGGTCGTCCGACACCTGTTGCAGGGCGACCGGATCCGGTACGTGGTCTCTGACGGCGACCGTCGGACAATCGGCCGATCCCATGCCGTTCGCCGCCAGCACGTCGCCGACCAGCAGTGTGCGGCCGCGGTCGTTGCTGAACACCCCGAGGCGCGTGTTCGGGTTGCGGAAGAAGACGCCGTAGGCGACCTTCTTGCGGGCATAGCTCGTGTGGGCGTACATCTGCATGCCGGCGGGTAGGCTGTAGCCGAAGTTGCCGAACGCCTTCAGGTCGTCGTCGATGTCCGGGTCTCCCCAGGCCTGCGGGCGGTCGGAGGAAACGTGCGTATTGCCGGCGGCGATGAGCGTGGCCGCATCGCGCCGCGGCGCGGCCCGGTTCGTCAGGTTCGCGTTGCCGTACTCCAGGCTGAGGTTGGCGAACCCGGTCGCGCCGAGCGGCAGGCCGATGTTGCCTGCGAACCGGGCCGCTTCCCCGTCACCGGCCCGGTACATCCCGGTGTTCAGCTCGACCGAGCCGCCGGCGCGGGCGTCCTTGAGCTGGAAGTTCATCACGCCGGCGATGGCGTCGGACCCGTACTGGGCCGCCGCGCCGTCCCGCAGCACCTCGACCTGCCGCAACGCAACCGCGGGGATGGCCGAGATGTCGGGGCCCTGCGACCCGAACGCCACGCCGTTGCCGCCGTGCCAGTCGACTATCGAGGAGCGGTGCCGGCGCTTGCCGTTGATCAGCACCAGGGTGTGATCCGGGGCCAGGTTGCGGAGCATGGCGGGGCGGACCACCGTCGATACGCCGCTGATCGGCTGGGTGTTGGCGCTGAACGACGGGATGATGGTGCGCAACTGGTCCTTCAGGTCGCCCGTCCCCTGGCTGACGAGATCGGTGGCCGACAGCACGTCGACCGGGACCGCCGACTCGACGGCGCTGCGCGGCTGCGCGCGGGAGCCTACGACCACCGTCTCCTCCGTGAAGCCGGCAATCAGGCTGCGTATCTCCTCCGGCGACAGCCCCAGGGCCTCGATCTCGGCCGGCGTCATCCCGAGCGCGCGGCCCAACTCTTCCGCCAGCGGGTCCGTCCGTTCCTCGACCTGTTCCTGCGTGTCGTTGTCCTGCGGCTCCGCAGCGGCGCCGGCCGCCGGCAACGTGAATGCCGGCCCGAGCATTACCAGCGTCAGCACAAACCGCCGCCACGTGTCTCCCGTTCGTGATTCCGGTCTTGTCATCGTCGGTGTGGTCGACCCGGTGTTTCGACACGACGTCATGCAATCAGACCGCCTTCCTCGCATACATCCGCCTCGCTCTCTCTTGTCGATTACTCGCGGGAATCTGAAGATGAACCGCCGTCGTCCGGGTTTCGCACCTTCAAGGTGTTATCGAGCCGGGGAAGGAGCGCGGCAAACGTCCTCTATGCTGAACTCCCGCAGCGCGAGATGCACCATTCAAATGAAGGGGGCAGCCGCAATACGGGTGACCGGAGCATGCAGCGTGTCAACCGCCGGGATGCGGTCGATGCTGCCGGCGGCGCCGATGACGAAGAAGACGACGGCGAGGAAACCGAGCACCGTGGCGGTGCGGCGTCGATGTGCATCGTCTTCGTCACGGCAGACGAGCATCATGCCGTGGAGGCTTTTCGAGCAGCCGACCTCCTGGTCGGGCTGGCGGGTCGTGCTTCGAGCTAGTGCTGGTCCAGCTCCCCTGCCTTGTCCCGCATCATGGACAGCGCCGCCAGGCCGATGAGCGCGCTCACGGACATGAACGCTGCGATCGCCGTCGATGTCCGGAACGTCTCGAACAGATACAGGGCGACGATCGGCGCGGGTCCACCGGCGGTGATCGACGCGAGCTGGTACCCCAGCGACACCCCGCTGTAGCGGCGCGACCCCGGGAACGTCTCGGCGATGAACGCCGCCTGGGGGCCGAACTGCATGTCGTGCACCGGTCCCGA
Organism: Vicinamibacterales bacterium; assembly: GCA_965204175.1. Classification (GTDB taxonomy): domain Bacteria; phylum Acidobacteriota; class Vicinamibacteria; order Vicinamibacterales; family UBA8438; genus WTFV01. Next base: position 3,893,109 of record OZ241978.1, on the reverse strand, counting down.
GAGAACAATCGCCACCGCGAGCAGCGCGAACACGCCGCTGTCGACCATCACGAAGTACACGAATGGATACAGCACCATGACGCCGCAACCCAGCATGATCAGCCGGCGGCCCCCGTAGCGATCCGAGAGGTGACCCCACAGCGGCGTGGCGAACAGCGACCCGACCGCGTTCAGCATCACGAGGTTGAGCAGGGCGCCGCGGGCGAGACCGAGTTGCTGAGTGCCGTACACCAGGATGTAGCCTTCGCCAAGCGGCAGGCCCTGGACCGGTCCGGCGGCCTGCGACCAATCACCGTGGCCCACGAGATGACCGCCGTGGCGATGGCCCACGGCTACGCCATGGTCACGGGCGAGCCCCAGGCGGTGATGGTGCACACGCTGCCCGGCACCGCCAATGCGCTCGGCGCGCGCCGCCTGGCGGACGGCCGGCGATACGGCACGAGACGCGATGCCGCTGGATTACGCCTGGATCTCGAAGTGCCTCGGCGACGTGCTCTACAACAACGCCGGCTGGGAACGCACGCGTCGGGCCACGCTGGCGCACGCCCCGGAGGGCTGGGCTGCGCGGAACCCGCCGCTGCCGCTTTGCGAGCTGGCGCCTCCCCCGGCCTACGACGCGATCTGCGAGGCGAACGGCGGATACGGCGAGCGGGTCGACGACCCTGCCCGGCTGCCGGCCGCGCTGGCGCGGGCGCTCGACGTGGTGCGGCGCGAGCGGCGGCAGGCGCTGCTCGACGTCATCGCCCGCTGACCGAGTAGTCGATCGCGGCCCCGCATCCTGTCAGCGTCTCACCCGTCCGGTCGTTGCTTTCGAGGGTGCCGACAACGACAACTCTGATTTGCGTACGACGTGCGCGAGCACAGGACGCTCCGGTCGGCCAGGTGGAGGTCGCTCCAGATCCCTGTCTTCTCCGGCGGGCTGGTGAATGACCGGTATCGGTCCCGGCTTTGCCGGCCAGTTCCAGGTCGAATTCCAGCAGGTCGCGTACGGCCTCGATCCAGGTCGGGTGCCTGGCTGGGCTGTCCGACGGCGATGAGGTCCCGATGGCATATCGGTTCACGGAGAACAGCACGGGGGAGCGCCGAATTCCTTGGGTTTTCTCGGCGAACCCCCTCCGTTTGAAGGGTGTCGATCCGCGCGCGACGAATTACAGTACGGAGCGATGAGCCAACGGGACCTGTACGACCGCATCCTGAGGTCGTTGCACGAGGTGTCGTTCGACGCGACCGGTTGGCCTCAAGCCGCCGGCCTCATCGATGCCGCCTGCGGGGTGAAGGGCAATGCCCTCGTGTTCGGCGGGGGACGTTCACCGCAGGAAACCGAGATTCACTTCGCCCGGTTCTGCTTCCGCGGGCGGCGCCGCGAGGATTTCGAGCGGCTGTACTTCAGCGACTACATGCCCCGGGACGAACGCAACCCGCGCATCAGGCAACTGCCGGACAGCCAGCTCGTGCACAACACCGAGCTGTACACCGAAGCGGAGAGGAAGACGTCGGCGACCTACAACGAGGTGCAGCGACTCACCGAGAGCCAGGACAGCCTGTACGCGCGTCTGGTTGGGTCCAACGGAGCGAACATGCTGTGGGGGCTCGGCGACCCCGTGGATGCCGTCGGTTGGAGCACCGATCGGACCCGGATGATCGAGCGGCTTCTGCCCCACGTGCGGCAGTTTCTGCTCTTCCGGCATGCGCTGGTCGAGGCCGAGGCGCTCGGGCAGTCGCTCGAAGGGCTGCTGGACGCGGCCGGCACCGGCGTCATCCACATCGACCGGCGCGGGCGGATCATCGCGGCCAACGACCTCGTCGTCGAGTTGTTGCGGCAACGCGACGGGCTGACCGACCAGGACGGTGTCCTGCATGCCGTCGAGCCGGCGGACGACGCCAGGCTGCAACAGTTGTTCGAGCGCGCCTCGTCGCTGTTGGGCGGGCAGGGCGCGGCCGGCTCGATGACGGTCGGCCGGCCGCGCGTGCTGCCGCGGCTGGTGCTGCGCGTCAGCCCCGTGGGCGGTCGGCTGACGGACTTCGGCATGCGGCCTGTCACCGCACTGGTGTTGGTCGTCGACCCGGCGCGCAAGCCGCGCATCGATGCTGAAAGCGTGGCTTCGGCGCTGGGGCTGACGCCGACGGAAGCCTCCATTGCGGTGATGCTGGCCACCGGAAACACCCTCCGCGAGATCGTCGCGGCCACGGGCCGAAAGGAAACCACGGTCCGTTGGCATCTGAGGCAGATCTTCTCCAAGCATGGCGTTTCCCGGCAGGCCGACATCGTGCGACTGGTGTGGTCGGTGTCGGGCGTCGCAGTATCGCGACGCTGAACCAGGGATCCGGAGGGCGCGGCGGCGGCTGGGACGACGGCGGCCGACGGTCGGGGGCGGAACAGCCCGTACACGGCGGCGTTGTTGGAGCAACCGCTGGAGATTGGTCTTCTGTTCCGGCGGGTGAGGGTGCAGGTGTTGGCGGCGACCAACGGCGCACAACGTCCGCACGAGTACCACTCGCTGGTGAACGAGCACTACTTGACGCGGACGCTGGCCGGGGGCGCGTCGGTCACGGTTACGGCGGCGGCAGCGGCTTGACCCGGAAGGTATTCACTTGCAGGAAACGGCGCCACAATCAACGAGTTCCTCAGAGCCTCCGCCACCAGCAGAACCTTGGTCATAGACCGCTCTCGGGGTGCTGGTTCTGCCCCGATCGTCCGGGTTCAGCGTGTGGCAGGTGCCGCAGAACGCGCGGTAGCGGCGCCGGGCGCGCGCGTGCACGATGCGCTTGCCGCCGCCCTGGCTGTCGATGGTCCAGGCCAGCAGTGGCGAGCCGGTCGCCTCGGCCCGCCTGATCTTGGCCAGTGTCCGGCTCCGGTCGGCGTCGCGGTAGAGCTGGAACCAGACGGGCTCGCCGCCTGACGCCGGTCGGTCTGCGGGGCGCTCGGGTTGGGCATGTCACGCTCCTCCAGACATCGAGCCTTCACAGTATCATGCCAGACGGGCGGCAGGTCGGGATCGACACGACGCTGCCGCCCGGGCTCGACGATGACTGTCGGGTAGTGGCGACCACGACCCGGGTGCGTGTCCATGACTCGACGCAAGCTGCCCATCGGCATGCAGACCTTCCGGGAAATCCGGGAGAGCAACTGCTACTACGTCGACAAGACCGCCTATGTCGGGCGGCTGCTCGACGAGGGCAAGCACTACTTCCTGTCGCGCCCGCGGCGCTTCGGCAAGAGCCTGTTCCTCGACACCTGCAAGGAGCTGTTCGAGGGCAACGAGCCGCTGTTCGAGGGGCTCGCCATCCACGACCGGTGGGACTGGTCGGTGCGGCATCCCGTGCTGCGCCTCAGCTTCGGCAGCGGCAACTTCAAGGAGCCGGGCCAGTTGGTGTTGAACCTCAAGGAGCAGCTCGCTGCGGCGGAGCGCCGGACGAAGGTAGTGACCGACTACGACACGGCGCCCGGACGACTTTCCGCCCTGCTGGAAGCGCTGCATCAGCAGTCCGGTCAAACCGTCGTGGTGCTGGTGGACGAGTACGACAAGCCGATTCTCGACGCGCTGGACGCGCCCGAGGTCGCCCGCGCCAACCGCGATTTCCTCCGCGGCCTCTACGCGGTCGTCAAGGACAGCGACGCCCACATCCGGTTCAGCTTCATCACCGGCGTGAGCAAGTTCTCGAAGGTCAGCCTGTTCTCCGGCCTCAACAACCTCAAGGACATCACGCTGAATCCGCGCTACTCGGCCATCTGCGGCTACACGGAGGTGGACCTCGACACCGTGTTCGCGCCGGAGTTCGGCGGCCTGGACCGGGAACAGGTCCGGGACTGGTACAACGGCTACAACTGGCGGGGTGAGGAGAAGGTCTACAACCCGTTCGACATCCTGCTGCTGTTCGACACGCGCGAGTTCGCTGCCCACTGGTTCGAGACCGGCACGCCCACCTTTCTGGTCGACACGTTGTTCAGACGCCGGGTGAGTTCGCTGGCCCTGGACGGCATGCTGAGCAATGCCGAGCTGCTGTCGACCTTCGACGTCGACGACATGCCGACCGAGGCGTTGCTGTTCCAGACCGGCTACCTGACCATAGAGCGCCCGGAGCCGCGGGGCGCGGAGATGTTCTACCGGCTGGGATATCCGAACCGGGAGGTCCGGCAGAGCCTGAACCGGAGCCTGCTGAACCGCATGACGGGGGATGCGTCGCGGCCGGTGGCGCACAGCGCGCGCCTCTACGACCTGCTGCTGGTCAACGACTTCAATGGTCTCGCGGCGCTGTTCGAGTCCTTCTTCGCCAGCATTCCGTACGAGTGGTACACGAACAACGACATCGCGAGCTACGAGGGCTTCTACGCCAGCGTGTTCTACTCGTACTTCGCGGGGCTGGGGCTGGACGTGGTGGTGGAGGACAGCAGCAGCCACGGCCGCCTGGACATGGCGGTGCGTTTCAACGACAACGTCTACCTGTTCGAGTTCAAGGTGGTGGAACTGGCGCCCGAGGGCGCGGCGATGGCGCAGTTGAAAGCGAAGGGCTACGCGGACAAGTACCGCGACCGGGGCGAGCCGATCCACCTGATCGGGGTGGAGTTCAGCAAGGAGGCCCGCAACCTGGCGGCGTTCGACGTCGAGCAGGTTTGACCAGACCCTCCGAACACCACGCCGCCCCCCACGTGCTCTTCTTCATCGTCGTGAAGCCGGACGGCTCCTCTTCTCGCGATTCACTGGATCCGGCGACGACGCGCCAGGCGCCTGACGTCCCGTGCTCGATCTGGTCCGGAACGAGACCCGACTTGTTGCAGTGACATGAATTGCGCCGATCGGGCCCATCGAGTCACGTTTTGACAAGCTTGCTGTCGGCATCTAGAGTTCGGCTGTTCGCGAAACGCGAGCGTGACGAGGATGCGTCGGCACGCGGATTCGCCGTGCCTGTTGCTCGGTAGTCAGCGGGAGGAAGTCCAGATGAGTTCCATGACGAGGACGAGGTTGTTCGTGGCCGGAGCCTTCGTGGTCGGGTTCGGTCTTGGGTGGGCGGTCAAGGGCGGTCACGGTGTGGTGGAGGCGCAGGCGTCGGACGCGCCGTTCCTGATGCAGCGGATCTATACGGGCACCGATGGACGGTCGCATGTCGAACACATCCCGCTGAACGCGGAGTCGGTGATGGAGGAGGTCACCGGCATGCGGGTGCGTGTGTCACCGCCGGGGAGCTTCATCGACTACCATGTGGCTCCAGGGCGCCGATACATCATCAATCTGACGGGTGGCGGACAGCTCGGGGTGGCGGAAGGCCTATTCGATTTGCCCGCGGGGTCGGTCGAATACATCGACGATCTGACAGGCCAGGGGCACACGACGGCGAACGTCGGCAACGCGCCTCGCGTCTCGATCCACCTCGAGTTCGCGGACCAGAACCAGCACATCGGACCCCTCGGCAACGGGCAGTAGCCCGGCACGCAATGAAACGGTCATCCGTGTCCGTCTTGTTCTCCCTGGCGGTGCTCCTGGTCGTCGCGTACCCGAGCACCGCGCAGGACTCGGTCGGGCGCACCGCGCCAACGAGGGGGACGCAGCAAGTCAAGGTGATCACCTCCGGCGGTTTCACGGCGGCCTTCAACATCCTCGGGCCGATGTTCGCGCAGGCCACCGGAATCGAGGTGATCGGTATGGCGGCGCGCCGCTCATTCTGTGAATCCCCGTAAGTTGTTGATTTTAGTGGTGAGCCGCCAGGGACTCGAACCCCGAACCCGCAGATTAAGAGTCTGCTGCTCTACCAGTTGAGCTAGCGGCCCGCCTCGACAGATCGTAGCACGCCCGCCCGCCCGAAGCGGTCGCTCGCGCGGGGCAGGCGTACGCAGAGCGTATTGAGAGCCGTGCCGATGATACTCGATTCAGCCCAATACTTGACCAAGTCCAGAATGCGCGGGTAGACTCGGGCAGTGAACGAGGACGCCGAGCGGCTCCTGCGGCGGCACGGGTTGCAGGTCACGGCCCAGCGGCTGGCCGTGCTGCGGGCAATGGCAATCCACCCGCATGCCACCGCCGACGAGCTGGCCGACGACGTGCGGGGAAGCATCGGATCCATTTCCCGGCAGGCCGTCTACGACACCTTGGGAACGTTGGTCGACAGGCGTCTCGCCCGCAGGATTCAGCCCGCGGGGTCGCCGGCGCGCTACGAGGATCGAGTCGGTGACAATCACCACCACCTCGTCTGCCGCGCCTGCGGGGTCATGGTCGACGTCGACTGCGCGGTCGGCGAGGCGCCATGTCTCACCGCCGACGACGACCACGGCTTCGCGATCGACGAGGCCGAGGTCATCTACTGGGGGTACTGCCCCGGCTGCCGCAACCGGTCCGTGGGTACGAACGGACCGGACCACGACGACGCCAGAACGGACAACAACTAGAGAGGGTTGAGAGACATGCACGACACGGCCGACGACAAGACGACGAGCGCGGGCAAGTGCCCGGTACCGGGTCACGGACACACGGCCGCCGGCGCCACGGCGAACCAGCGTTGGTGGCCCAACCAGTTGAACCTGAAGGTGCTCCACCAGAACTCCCCGTTGTCCGATCCCATGGGCGAGGAGTTCGACTACGCCGAGGAGTTCAGGACGCTCGACCTCGATGCCGTGAAGAAGGACATCGAGGCGGTGATGACGACCTCGCAGGACTGGTGGCCGGCCGACTACGGCCATTACGGGCCGCTGTTCATCCGGATGGCGTGGCACAGCGCGGGCACCTACCGCATCCACGACGGCCGCGGCGGCGGCGCCTCGGGCACGCAGCGCTTCGCGCCCCTCAACAGTTGGCCCGACAACGCCAACCTCGACAAGGCGCGCCGGTTGCTGTGGCCGATCAAGCAGAAGTACGGCCGGAAGATCTCGTGGGCCGACCTGATGATCCTCGCCGGCAACTGCGCCATCGAGTCGATGGGACTCGAGACGTTCGGGTTCGCCGGCGGGCGCGAGGACGTCTGGGAGCCCGAGGAGGACATCTACTGGGGGCCCGAGACCGAGTGGCTCGCCGACGAGCGCTACAGCGGCGACCGCGAGCTCGCCAACCCGTTGGGCGCCGTGCAGATGGGCCTGATCTACGTGAATCCGGAGGGGCCCAACGGCAATCCGGATCCGGTTGCCGCCGGCAGGGACATTCGCGAGACGTTCGGCCGGATGGCGATGAACGACGAGGAGACGGTGGCCCTCATCGCCGGAGGACACACGTTCGGCAAGACCCACGGCGCCGCCGACGCGGACGCGCACGTCGGTCCCGAGCCCGAGGGTGCGGCCATCGCGGAGCAGGGCCTCGGCTGGAAGAACGCCTTCGGCAGCGGAAGGGCCGGCGACGCGATCACCAGCGGGCTGGAGGGCGCCTGGACCCCCACCCCAACCGCCTGGGACAACAGCTTCTTCGAGACCCTGTTCGGCTACGAGTGGAAGCTGAGCAAGAGCCCCGCGGGGGCGCATCAGTGGGTTCCGAAGAACGGTGCGGGCGCAGACACCGTGCCGGATGCCCACGATCCGTCGAAGCGGCACACGCCGGTCATGCTGACGACCGACCTCGCGCTGCGGATGGACCCGATCTACGAACCGATCTCCCGGCGCTTCCTCGAGAACCCGGACGCGTTCGCGGACGCCTTCGCCCGGGCGTGGTTCAAGCTGACGCACCGCGACATGGGACCGGTCTCGCGTTACCTCGGCCCGGAGGTTCCCGGCGAGCAGCTCCTGTGGCAGGATCCGGTGCCCGCCGTCGATCACGAGCTGATCGACGCGCAGGACGCCGCCGCGCTCAAGAGCAGCATCCTCGCATCGGGACTGTCCATTTCCGAACTGGTCTCGACCGCGTGGGCGTCCGCCTCGACGTTCCGCGGCAGCGACAAGCGCGGCGGGGCGAACGGGGCGCGCATTCGCCTCGCGCCGCAGAAGGACTGGGAAGTGAACCAGCCGGCGCGGTTGTCAACCGTGCTGGAAGTCCTGGAGGGAATCCGGGGCGACTTCAACCGCGCGCAGTCCGGCGGGAAGAAGGTCTCGCTCGCGGACGTGATCGTGCTGGGCGGATGCGCCGCCGTCGAGCAGGCCGCGAAGAACGCCGGGCACGACGTCGAGGTTCCCTTCTCGCCGGGGCGCACCGACGCGGTGCAGGAACAGACCGACGTGGAGTCGTTCGCCGTGCTGGAGCCGACCGCGGACGGGTTCCGCAACTACGTCGGCAACGGTCACCACCGTCCCGCCGAAGAGTTGCTCGTGGACCGGGCGCAGTTGCTGACCCTGACCGCTCCCGAGATGACGGTGCTTGTCGGGGGCCTGCGCGTCCTGAACGCCAACGTCGGGCAGTCCGATCGCGGCGTTTTCACGAAGCGGCCCGAGACGTTGACGAACGATTTCTTCGTCAACCTGCTCGACATGAACACGGCCTGGGAACCGTCGTCCGCGTCCGAGGGCGAATTCGAGGGCTGCGATCGCGGGACGGGCGCGCGCAAGTGGACCGGCACCGCCGTCGATCTCGTCTTCGGTTCGAACTCCCAGTTGCGCGCCGTCGCCGAGGTCTACGCCTGCGCCGATGCCCAGCCGGCGTTCGTGCGCGACTTCGTGGCGGCGTGGAACAAGGTGATGAATCTCGATCGCTTCGACCTGCCCTGACCCGGCGGGTAATTCGCCTGCGACGCACGTCGCGACTACGCGCTTGTCGGTGGTCTCGAGGTTGCCCCGGCCATGCGGCACGCCATGGCCGGCGCACCTCCGGATCTTCGGGCCGTCAGCGCACCGCGCGCCGCCTCCCGTCGAAGGCGGCGCAAGGACATCGAGCGTCACGAAAGCTGTCGCCACGCGCGCTGCTTTCCGGTAGAGTCGATGGAGCAGGCAGCGCCAGCCTGCCCCGAAAGGGGGACGCATGAAGACGACAGTTGCCGCGATCGCCGCGCTCGGCCTGCTCGCGACCATCGGTGCCGCGCCGGCCGCCGGGCAGGCGCAATGGGCCTCGATGGACGTCCAGGGCGGCGGCAGGCAGTTCCAGCTCAACAACGACGACGGGTCCGCGATCGTGCTCCTGTGCCTGGTCAACGGGCAGGCCGTCGCGTTCCAGTTCGCCGAGCCGATCGAGTCGGCGGACCGGGCCACGATACGGGGTACGCCCGGGGGGCAGGAGAACGTTCAGGTGGCGCAGGTTGCCGCGCAGTTGCTGCAGGTCGTTGGCGCTCGCGGGCGCGACTTCACGCTGGATCTGCTGCAATCGGCCACCAGACTCTCGGTGCGCGCGGCCGGACAGAACGCCGCCTTCGAAATCTTCGGGAGCGAATCGATTGTCAGGGAGTGCATCGAGTTGCAGGAGTCCCTGATCGGGGACCCACGGCGGCAGTTCTGAGGAGCGAGGCCATGAAAAGGACGATCGCGGCGTTGGCGGTGCCAGGCATCCTCGCAGCGGTCGGCGTGGCGGTTTCGGCCGCCGGGCAACAGGAGCTGTGGGAAGTGCGCAATCTTCAAGGCGGCGGCAAGGAGTTTCAGCTCCACAACGACCAGGGTGACGTGATCATCCTCGCGTGCCGCCTGCAAGGCATGGGGGCCGGATTCGAGTTCGCCGAGGGCATCGAGCCGACGCAGCGGGCGATGGTGCGCGGCATTCCGGGCGCGCGCGAGAACGTCGCGGTCGAGCCGGTCAACCCGTTTACGGTCCAGGTCGCGGGAGGCCGGAGCCTCGACTTCACGCTGGCGATGCTGCGCACGGCGTCCAGCCTCTACGTGCGAGCTTCCGGCCGGGCCGCGACGTTCGCGGTGTTCGGCAGCGCCACGATTGTCGAACAGTGCGTGGAGCAGATGGAGGATCGGGCGGCAGGCATGAGTCGCGACACGGACATGCCGTCGCTGGTGACGTTCGGGAATCGAGATCCGGAATGAGGCGCGCGATGATGATGAAGAGAACAGTCACGGCTCTCGCATTGCTTGGCGCGATTGCGACGCTGGGCGCCGTGCCGGCTGCCGGCCAGGCCCAGTGGGCCGAGACCGATGTCCAGGGTGGGAAGGAGTTTCGGCTCTTTCACGAAACGGGCGCCGCGATTCTCCTGCAGTGTCGGACCCTGGGTGTCGGCGCGGCCATCCAGCTCGTGGAGCCGGTCGATGCCCGGCGGATCACCATGCGCGGCGTTCCCGGCGAGCGGCGCAACATCGCGGTCCGGCGGCAGGGCGGGGGGTATTTCCTCTCCATCCAGAGCGCGCCCGCGCGCGATTTCATGTTTCGGATGCTGCGCGCCGCCAACCTGCTGAACGTGCGTGTGTCCGACCAGGAACTGTCCTTCGAAGTCTTCGGGAGCGACCAGATCGTCAGCCAGTGCCTGCAGCAGCAGGAGGGGGCTCCGCAGGACTAGCGCCCCGAAACGCCTCGCTGGCTCGGCGCTTGTACAGGGAGTCCGCGCCGTTTCGCGGCGCGGACTCCCTGTTCAGGCCGACGAGCCCAGACGGGCGCCAATCGCCCAGAAGATCGCGATGCCCATTCCCAGGGTGATCGCGTGGGGCCACAGGTCGACCAGCGTCAGCCCCAGCAGGACAACCGCGACGGGCACCCCGCTCTGCCAGGTGATCGGCGTGCCGCCGGCCAGGACGGCCTTGCCGTCCAGGTTCTTGGAGATCACGTAGAAAGCGATGCAGCCAATGACCATGGTGGCCGCGTGCGGCGCCGTCGCCACCAAGGTCAGCGCGAATGCGATGGCGGCCGCCAAGCCCGCTCTCTGCCACGTCATGGCCGCTCCCTCCTGTCCGAACGTCCCAACCGCCCTGGTTGCTTGAAGAGTTGGCGCGCCCGACAGGGCTCGAATTCCAGCCGCAGGTGACTGAATGGTATCGACTTAGCGTCGCTGTGGGTATCCGTATCCCACACCTGCTACCACCCGAATGCGCTATCCGCCCCCCCAAGAACCGCACCGATTCTACCACGCCCCGCCGCGAAAGACTGGAGCGCTGGCCTGGAGTGGCAGTGACCTCACGAGAGCGCGGATCAACCTGTGCCAGTCCAATGCGGCGTTATCGGACCCAGACGCGCTCCAGAGCCGACCACACGAGGGGCTGCCGGACGTAGAGTCGACACGGATGACGAACGACACGAAGATCTTCTTGGGAGCGAGCATCGGAACGCTCCTGACGACGGCCAAGTACGTCTGGGAGGGCGACGGACCGGGCATTGGCCGAGGTACTCGTCGAACGGCTGAGGGCCGCGGGCGTCGAGATCGACGATCCGGAGTGGTGGACGGTCGAAGCGGCCGACGACGTCGGCGCCGGCCCGAACGCCGAGCCCGGCCCGCTGACGCTGGAGGTCGACGCCTGGATAAGCGCGGTGCGCCGGCGGCCAGCGGGGAGCCCGCCACCCACGGCGCGCCCCGACGTCGGGGCGCTGCGGCATCGGCGGTGCCGTGAACATCGATGTGTCGGACGACCGCGCCATCGCGGTCGAAACCGGCGGCGGCCGTGACGACGAGCACCAGCTCTGGTACGTGGCGCTGACGCGCGCCGGGTACGCGGCGCGGATCGTGGTGTCCGACCCCGACGGCGGCGCCTCGCCGGTGACTCCGGGCGATCATCGAGAGCGCGGACCCGCGGCTCACGGTCGCCTCGAACCCGCTCGATTGCCGGTGCGGGAAGCGGTGCCGTGCCCGAGCTGCAGCCCCGGCGGCGCCGGCACGGGGCGCCTGCGGGGGATGAGCGGCCGGACCGGCATTTCACAGGGTGCACGAACTGCAACGGCGGCGATGGCTGCGACTACACGCAGCCCTCCTGCGGTGCCTCTGCGGTGCCTGCGGCACTGGCAAGCTGGTGGAGGTCCACGGCGGGCTCTTCGAGTGCTCCGACCCGTCGTGCCGGTGAAGCAGCCGGGCTGCCGCTGCCGGACCCCCCCGAGACCTATGGTGGTACGGCGTCAGAAGCGCACGCAGAAGCGTTTCTGGGGCTGCTGGCGGTACGGCGAGGCCGGCGCGCCTGCGGCCGCACGCGGTCCATCGACTGACCCCGGCCGAACCTGCCGGCCGACGCTAAGGAGTCTCGCCAAAATAAACTAACCGTTCGTGTCGGATCTGGGGAGCAAGCTGTAGCTCCACGCACCATGAAACGCGTCGCGTTTGGTGGACAGCCTATCCATCTGTTCGTCCGTGACCGCCCGACCGGTTGGGTAGTCGGCCTCGTCCAACTCCGACCGGATGGCCAAACCGCCCTGCGTAGTCGTACCGCCGATCAGGTTCACCACCACCTCGTGACTCACCAGCGGCCGGCCCCGCCAGTTCTCCGTAATGTGGCAGAAGATCCGGTGCTCGATCTTGTTCCACTTGCTGGTCCCCGGCGGAAAGTGGCACACCGAGATCCGCAACCCAAGCGCGTCGGCCAGCTTCTGCAACTCGAACTTCCACAGCCGGCTGCGGCTGCTGTTCGAACCGCCCCCGTCGGCCGTGAGCAGCAATCGCGTTGCCGACGGATACGCCTGACGCCCCATTTGCAGCCACCAGCGCCGAACCGTCTCCACGGCGAATTCCGCCGTGTCGTGGTCAACGCCGACGCTCACCCAGCCCGTGTTCGGTTTGCCGTGAAAGGCGCCAACCCTCAGCGGGTGCGAATCCCGCCCGGCAACTGTCGCTCCAGCCGGTAGCAGTCGGAGCGGACGATGGAGGTAACGACATCGGCTGAAGTACTCCGAGGACAAAGGGCCGCCTTGGGCGGTTCAGCGACCACACGGGCTGCAACGCGAGTGAACGCCGAGCAGGCCTCGAAACAGGTAATGCGGAAGCCGACCCGCCCGAACACCGGGGAAGGCTGTCACCGGTCGGGAAGCGAGCGACGCGAGCACCGAGCGGTTCCGCCGGGGTAGTGGCGGTAGCACGTGTGGAAGAGGGGGATGGACGCAACACGGGAAGCCCTGCCGGTGGCGTGGCACGCGCCAACTGACAGCCCGCGAGGGTCAGGTTGGGCCGGCGAGGGTGGCGGAGAGGCCTGTAGTACCGGGGAAGCCGGGTAACGCCGGTGGAGGGAAGGGGCCTTGGTTCGAGAGCAGCGCATGACGGAGGAAGGGACGTGGGGACTGGCCCGGGCCTAGCAGCCTCAGAACGTGTTCAGCGACTCCAGACGGCGCTACATGCGAAAGCGAAGGGAGCACCTGACTTCCGGTTCTACTCGCTGAGCGACAAGGTGTGGCGCGAGGACGTGCTCGCGGTCGCCTGGCAGGCTGTCCGCCGCAACGGCGGCGCGGCCGGGGTGGACGGCGAGACGGTCGCGGCCGTCGAGTCGCAGGGTGTGGACGGATGGTTGGGCGCACTGGCGCGGGACCTGAAGGCGGGGACCTACCGGCCGCGCGCGGTCCGGCAGGTGCTCATCCCGAAGAAGCAGCGCGGGCAGTTCCGGCCGTTGGGCATTCCGTGTCTCCGGGACCGGGTGGCGCAGACGGCGGCGATGCTGGTGTTATCGCCGATATTCGAAGCGGACCTGGAACCGGAGCAATACGCCTACCGGCCGGGCCGAGGCGCGCATGACGCCGTCAATCGCGTGCATCGGCTGCTGACGACCGGGCATCGGGAGGTGGTGGACGCCGACCTGACGAACTACTTCGGCGAAATCCCGCACGCGGACCTGCTGAAGTCGATTGCCCGTCGCGTGAGCGACGGCCGGCTGTTGGGGTGGGTCAAGGCGTGGCTGGAGATGGCGGTCGAGGAGGACGACGGTCGGGGCGGTCGCCGCCGTACGAACCGTGCGCGACGCGACCGGAAGGGTACCCCGCAAGGGGCACCGATTTCGCCGCTGTTCAGCAACGTCTACATGCGTCGCTTCATTCGGGGTTGGAAGGTGCTGGGGTACGCCCGGCGCTTCGGGGCGGAAATCGTCAACTACGCGGACGACTTCGCAGTGCTCGGCCGAGCGCCGGCGTCGGTGATGCTGGCCGCGGTCGAAGGACTGATGAAGCGGCTGAAGCTGCCGATGAACGCCGAGAAGACCCGCTGCTGCCGGCTGCCGGAGGAGCCGATGACGTTCCTCGGCTACCGGATTGGGCACAACTACCGGCCGGACACGGGTGCCGCCTACATCGGCACGCGCCCGAGCCCGGCCAGCGTCCAGAGCATCTGCCGTCGCGTGAGCGAGCTGACCACGTCGCGAAACGGGCTGCTGTCGCCGAAGGAGATGGTACGGCGTCTGAACCGGGCGTTGACCGGTTGGGCGAACTACTTCACCCTTGGGCAGGTCAGTCCGGCGTATCGCGCCATCGACCGGCACGCCACGCGACGGCTGCGCCAGTGGCTCGGTCGCAAGCACAAGGTGCGGTCCGGGAAGTCTGTGCGCTTCTCCAACGAACGACTGTGGAACGACTACGGTCTCGCGCGCCTTGCACCGCGAACGACGAGCCTTCCGTGGGCGAAGGCATGATCTCGTCCGAGAGCCGGATGCGGGAAATCCGCACGTCCGGTTCGATGAGCGGCGACTGGAAACGGAGCCATGGCGAGGAGTGAGGCACCGGCATCGGCGAAAGCCGCCGGGAACAGCGACCCCCATCGCCTACCGCCACCGCGCCAGTCGTCGACTCTACCCGTCAGGTCGTAGACCCCGTAGGGGATCGCCTTGCCGAGCTCCCGATCGATGAAGTCATGGACCTTCACTTCCTCCGGCTGGCCCTTCGGACGCCATTCCCGGCCGCCGTTGCGGTATCGGCCGACCAACTCCTTCTTCTTCGTGTCGATCGAGGCCACCGGCTGGCCCAGGGTGGTGGGCGACAGCACCTACGCCCACATCGGCCGGCTGCCGAACACCCAGAACGATGCGGCCAAGCAGTACGATCGCCGCCCGCCATGTTGACCATCTCATGGCGGCGAACGCGGGCGGGAATGCCGTCGACGAGCAGTCGGGCTCGAAGAACAGAACCAACTTCCTTGACGAACGGTGGGGAGTCCCCTCCGTTTGGGTGGTGACAGGAAGACCGTGGTTGCCATAGGGTTGCGATTGCCGAATGAGATCGACGACGAGGCATACGCAGGATGCAGCGCCCGATTGGGGGAGCGGCGACACGGTCATCTCGAACTCGTACCTACGGCCAACCGCCAACGCGGCACTGCACGCCGGGAACGCCGCGGTGGCCGGGAAAGTACGAGATCGGCCGCCGGAGGCGCGACGTGATGCACGGCCGCGAGTACGGACTCAACGTCCGGTCGCTCTGCCGGCCGCTGGACGGGAGAGTTGCTGCGGAATGAGATGCTGGCATCTGGCGAACGCCGCCGGGAACTCCATATCGATGCGGATGGCAGGGTTGCCAGCTAAACGAAGACCAGAGAACGGGTCGAACAATTGGGCATAGCAAATTCGTGCGTGTAGGCCGGATCACGTGGTGGTTCGTTCGCGGGTTTGGCGATTGACGTCGATTGACGAGTTGTCTGCAATGCGAGGTGCCAGAGATCACTGCGAGGTCCGAGACGGTCGGTCGCTTCCCTGAGCAGTCCGGCCGAGCACGGCGCCGCTCGTCGTGACAGCATGTGAATCGGTGGTGGTCGACTGGCGGCCGGGTCGAAACGGGGCTTCGTTGACGAGACTTCCGCCCAAGCCGCACGCGGTCACCCTGTTGGCGATCTGGATATGGTGCGGTGGAGGTCTCTAATCCGGCACGGGTGCCGAGAGCGACGGCGATGCGTTGCCAGTCGTCGCGGTCCGGCGTGCTGCGAAGTAGGTGCAACACGATGCGCCGGACGGAGACGGCGACGTGAGCGCCCAACTTGAGCGGGCGGTCGTGCAGCCACGTCACCTGGATGCGGGCGCGCGCGGCGCGCAGGCACATTTGCTGCATCAGGACGTAGGCGGCGGCGGTCATCAGTACCCGCAATTGGTTAGGCCAGAACTTCGACCTGCGGTGCCCCGTCTTGTGCCGGTTGCGCGCAGACCGTCGCGCATTGTCAGGAGATGAACGAATGCCCATGCCGGTCGTCACGCTGACCGGTTCGTTCGTAGCCGGTTTCGTCTGGGTAGGGCTTCTATCGCTGCTGGTGCCCGCCGAGAGCGATGCAGCCGATCTGCTCCTGGATCGGAACACAGAGCTCTTCACCTATCCGTTCACGATCCAGAACGTGATGTGGATCGTGTTCTTCGTGGCGGCGGGCGAGTTGCTGGTCCGCCATCGGGTGGGGGACAGGGAGGAAGATCAGCTCCGACTAAGTCTGCTTCCCGAAGACGACAAGACCGTCCTGCGCCAGGAGGACATCGCCCCCTATTACCGCCGCGTGCGCCAATCGGCTGCGGAGGAGCAGTACTGGCTGCAGCGCCTGTTGACGGGTGCCATGCTCCAGTTCCAGAGCAGCGGGTCCGTCGACCAGGTCAACGCGATGTTCAACTCGTCGATGGAGCTCTACCACCACGAGACAGAGCTGCGCTACAACCTGCTCCGGTACCTGGTGTGGCTGATTCCGACGCTCGGTTTCATCGGCACGGTCGTTGGCATTGCGTTCGCGCTGCGAGACGCGGGCCAGCTGTTCGCGGGCATCGATCCGAACGCGAACCTGGCGGAGCTGGGGCCGGAACTGATGACGAGCCTGACGGGCAAGCTCGGCGTCGCGTTCTATACGACGCTGCTCGCCCTGCTGCAGGCGGCGGTGCTCATGTTTGCGATGCACGTGGTGCAGGGCCGCGAGGAGGGCGCGCTCAACCGGGTGGGGCTGTACTGCCTGAGGAACCTCGTCAATCGCCTCTACGAACGGCCCACATAGGCTCGCCGTGCAGGGAGCAGCCGGTCTGAAGGGCGCGTGCGCGCGGTGGGGTTTCGGCGTAAGGAGTTCGCGCGCACTAGGGAGGAACGGCATGCCGTTAGAGCGGAATGCGGACGGCAACATCATCGACGAGAGCACGGAGCTCGTTGAGCGGTCCGAACCCACCGATCAGGTGGGTGGCGGCGGGCGCGGGAGTTGGTCAAACCGGCGTACGGCGGACATCGCCAGGCCCACCGGGGTTCGCGAGGGCGTCCCGACCGCACCACGCACCTCCCCCCGGGATGCCGGGCGTTTCGGAGCCCCGACCGAGAAGCGGGTTCAGGATCCGCCAGGCCGGGACTCAGGGCACACCGAGGTATTCCACGGCAATCGACAACAAGGTGCAGGTAGCGGTGATGACGCCGGGGCGGCGGCCCGCACTGTGCGGGTCGAAGACGATCCGATGGCCGATCCGCCGGTCGGCTGGCTGACGATCATCGAGGGCCCGGGCAAGGGTCATGTTGCGACGCTAGGGATTGGCATCAACTCCATCGGCCGGGACCGAACGCAACGGGTGTCGCTCGACTACGGCGACCGAATGATCTCCCGGACCAATCACTGCAAGATCACGTACGAACCGCGCGGACGGAAGTTCTACGTCCAGAGCGGCGACGGGACGAACCTCACCTACGTCAGCGACGAGCCGGTGTTGGAGTCGCGCGAGATCGAGCCGTTGACGCACGTGCAGATGGGAAACACCGTGCTCCGGTTCGTACCGCTGTGCGGCGCCGGTTTCTCGTGGGAAGACGAATCGAACGGGGACTGACGTGCGGAATTCCGTTGGGCTGCAGGGCTTCGACCACTTGCTCGCGGCCGGCCAGATTGCCGGCGCCCGTGACTATCAGGAGGACGACTATTGGACTATCGGATTCCGGGACCCGGACCCGGACGGCTGCGATCTGCTGCTGGTGCTGGCCGATGGCATGGGCGGGCACCGGGGGGGCGCCCGAGCGAGCCAGTTGGCCGTGTCGACCTTCGTCGACACCTTTCGGGAAGCGAGCGGCGGCATCACCGCGCGGCTACGCGCATCGCTTGACGTGGCCAATGCGGAGGTCGGGCGCTGCGGGGCTGACGATGCGCGCTACGCAGGCATGGGCTGCACCCTGGTGGGGTGCGTCGTGACCGACGACGGGACAGCGCAGTGGATCAGCGTGGGCGATTCACCGCTGTGGCGCGTACGTGGAGGGGTGGACGGAGAAGACGCCGGGATCGACCGCCTGAACGCGGACCATTCGATGCGGCCCGTTCTGGAGAATCAGGTACGGCTTGGTCGCATGACGCCGGAGGAGGCAAGGGGGGGAGCGGCGCACCAGTTGCAGTCCGCGCTGACTGGCGAGGGCTTGGCGCTGGTAGACGATGGCGCCTCGGTCCGGCTCGGAATCGGCGATCGGATCGTGCTGGCAAGCGACGGCCTCGAAACCGTTGCGCAGGAGCAGATCCGGTGCCTGTGCAGCGGGCAGCGGTCGGCTGAAGCGATGGTGTTGCGTCTCTTGCAGGCCGTAGCAGCGGCGGACAGGCCGTCGCAGGACAACGCCAGCGTCATCGTCTATCGACACCTTGCACTGGCTGCCGTACGGCGCCGATTTGAACGGCTCACGGCGCCGACGCGGCGAATCGCCCGATAGGAGGTGGTGACGCACGAGACTTCCGTAGCGCAGGGTGCCTGGGACGGCAAGCAAGGAGGCGTCGGAAACTCTCGGAAGACTACCTGTAGCACGGAGGTAGGGTGGATGGTGACGATGTTGCGGGCCGGCCTACTCGTGTGGGTGGCCGGCAGTGTGGTCGTGGCTCCGGTGGCTGCGCAGACGCCGTCGGTGGCCGGCGTGGTCGTCGTGCGCGCTGCGAATGCGGCGGGGACGACAGACGCGCTCGTGGGGCTCGGCTTCGTCGCCGGCGAGGCGCAGGTCATCACGAGCATCGACGCCGACATCGCCAACCTCGTGGTGACCGACGTCGGTGGAACCGAGCATGAGGGACGCCTCGTGGCCGCCGACGAGAGGCTGGGTCTCGGGTTGCTGGCTGTACCGGGCCTGCCCGCGCCTCCGTACCCCTTCGCAAGCGTCTCGGCACAGGAGCCGCAGGAAGTCCATGCCGCCACGCGCGACGCGAGATCAGGGACCATAGCGCTGGTGCCCGGCCGTGTGCTAGCCGTCGAGGTTGGCGCAGCGACATCCGATCCAGGGTTCGTTCGGCACGACGCGTTCAACGACTGGCAGCGCAACTTCGGTGCGCCGTTGCTCAATATCTGCGGCGAGATCATCGGTGTCGTGGTCGACGACCGCGACCCGAACCTGGCGTCCTCCGGCAGCGATCGCGCCGTGCCAGGGGTGTGGCTGCTCGCGCGCTTCAGCGCGGTTGGCTTGGCAGCGACCACCGCTGACAGGCCCTGTCTGTCCGATGCGGAGCGGGCTGCGGTGGCCGAAGCGGCGGCCGCCGATGCGGAGCGACGCGCCGCGGCGGAGGCGGAAAGGCGACGCCGGGCCGAAGCGGCGGCCGACGCCGAGGCCGATCTGCGGGAACAGGCCGAGTCGACAGCCGAGGCGGCGCAGGTCGATGCCGCCGAGGCGGTCGAAGCGCGACGGTTGGCGGAGGAAGAGTCTGCCGAGGCGCAGGAGCGGGCGGCAGCGGACAGGGCGCGGTACCTCCGGTGGGCAGGTCTGGGTGCGGCTGGAGTAGCAACGGCCGGGATGCTGTTCTGGTTGGCCGCTCGGCGCTCGGTTGCGAAGGCGCGGCAGGAGCAGGTAACGGCGGAGACCCTGGCAC
The DNA here is from genome assembly GCA_965204175.1 of Vicinamibacterales bacterium. Lineage (GTDB taxonomy): Bacteria > Acidobacteriota > Vicinamibacteria > Vicinamibacterales > UBA8438 > WTFV01. Next base: position 3,873,636 of record OZ241978.1, on the reverse strand, counting down.
AAGCCGCGCAAGAGGATCTTGCCGATCGAGCTGCGCAGGACCGTCTGGCGAGCGCCGTCCCGTCGGTCTTTCTCAACGGTGCCGATGCGGAAGGTCACCCGATCGCGGTGCGCGTCCCGGGCAGCGCCATCGCGGACGCGGGTGGCGCCGTGGTCGGGCGCAATCCGTTCCAGAGCGCCTTGGTACTCGACCATACCGCGGTGTCCCGCCGACACTTCCGCCTGTCTGCCCGCGAGAGTGCAGTGTTCATAGAGGATCTGCATTCAACGAATGGGACGACGCTCGACGACGTTCGTCTGACGCCGGGCGCCGCCGTCGCGTTGTGCCACGGCGGCGTGCTGCGGGTGGGCGACCTGACGCTCACCGTGACGCTCGACGCTACGGAAGCAGGCCGCCTCGGCGACAACGTTTGACGTTCGCCGCAGAGTCCGAAGAGGAAGGGGTTCATGCGAAGCGTTGCGATTGCATCGACCGTTGCATGCTCGTTGTCCTGGACATGCGGGTGGGCTGTCGCCCAACCCGCCACGGCGCTCGACGCCGTGGAACGGAGCGTCGTCCGGGTCGTCGGCGACAGCGGCACCGGTAGCGGATCGGTGGTCGCGCCCGGGTGGGTACTCACCAACCAGCACGTCGTGGACGGCCAGACGACGTTTGAGGTCGCATCGGCGCATACCGGCGGAAGGCGGCGTGCGCGGGTCGCGTGGTCGTCCGAGGCGCTGGACTTGGCGGTGCTGGAGGTGGACGGCCTGACGCTGCCGCCGGTCACGCTCGGCACGATGGAGTTGCGGACCCGCGAGAGGGTATGGGCGTTGGGGTATCCGGGCGTGGCCGACCAGATCAGCCCGGCGGACGATGTGACGTCGACCGAGGGCGTCATCGGGCGTCTGCACACGAACTCCTGGGACGGACGCGCCGGCCGGCAGCTGGACATCATTCAACACAGCGCCGACATCAATCCCGGCAACAGCGGCGGGCCGCTGATCAACGACTGCGGCGTCGTCATCGGCGTGAACACCGCGGGGTTCCTGTCGGCGCAGGGAATGTTCATGGCTTCCCGCATCACCGAGGCGGTACGTGAGCTGGACAGATTCGATGACATCAGCCTCGATACGACGGATGCACCTTGTGATGACGATGCGGCGCGGGCTGCCGCTGCTGCTGCAGCCGCAGCCGATGCCGCGGGTGCGTTCGGTGATGAGACGGCCGCGGCCGTCTCGGCCGCGAACCGGGCGCTGTGGCTGGCGGTTGGCGTCGGTACCGTGGCGCTGCCGGCGCTGCTGCTGGCGTTGCGCAAGCCGCGGCGGGAGGTGGTGCGGATCGTGGAGAAGATGTCGACCAGCATCCGCCACCATATGGGTCGGCCGGCCGGTCGCCGTCGTGCAGCTACAGGGCCGAGGGTAGTTAACTCCGCGGCCGCTCCGGTGCTGGTGCTGGCTGCCGAAGGGGCGCCGCAGATCCTGGTACGCGACACCGGCTTGGGTCGGGGCGCCGGCGGGTTCGTGGTCGGCAGCCACGCGCCGCTCGTGGACAGTGTCGTTGGCCACCCCACCATCTCCCGTCGGCACGCCCGCGTGACGCGCGAACGTCGCCGCTTCTACATCGAGGATCTAAATTCCAGCAACGGCACGCGCGTCAACGGTGTAGCGCTCGAACCGTTCAAGCCGCGGACGATTGCTCCGGGCGACGACGTCCAACTCGGCGACCTGCCGGTGCTGGCGGTGCAATCCGTCCGGCCCTGACCTGACGACCCGATACGGGTACGACCATGAAGAAGCGAAACCGCGAGATCAGTATCTTCAGCATGTCGGCGCTGGACCTGTTCGCGTCGGCGCTCGGCGCGTTCATCCTGATTGCGATCGTCATCTTTCCCTACTTTCCGAACACCGCCCGCAGTCCGGTCGTGGTCATGGCGGCGCCGGATCCACCGGAGTGTCCGCCGGTCTTGCCCTGCCCGCCGGCCGAGCCCTGCCCGCCAGCTGAGCCCTGCCCGCCCTGTCCGCCGGCGCCTCCCGCCCCTCCCGCGGCGAGCTTTCCGCATCTGGACCTGGTCATCGCGCTCGACGTGACCGGCAGCATGGGCGAGCAGATTGCCGGTCTCAAGGCCGAGGTCGACCAGTTGAGCCGGCTCCTGGTCGGCTTGACTCCAAGCTTGGGCGTGGGGGTGGTGGCGTTCGGCGATCGAGACTACGACAGACCCGTTACCAGTTTCGATCTGCGGGAGATCAACGATTCTGGCGGCGCACAGGACGCGTTGCGGCGCTTCGTCAACGGATTGAGTATCCGCATAGGGAGGGGTGGCGGTGGAAATCCCGATGCGGCGGAGGCGTTCCTTCTCGGATTGCGGGAAGCCACCCGCATGAGCTGGCGTTCGACGGCGGAGCAGCGAGTGATCGTGTTGATCACCGACAACCCGGCCTATCGGGAGGAAGTAGAGCAAGCTGTCTCGGAAGCGGCGTCGTTTTCGGCAGCGGGGGATGGCCGGGTGTCTACCGTCCTGGTGAACAATGGTCGCGGTCTGTCCCGGACCGATTCCTTTCTGGAGCGCGTGGCGTCGGCCGGCCGCGGCCAGCTGGTGCGCGATAGCAGCGGTTCCATCACCGTGAACCTGCTGCTGTCGCTCCTGTAAGCGGCCAGGGTGGACGAGATGTCGAGAGTGAGAACGTACACCGTGGGTCGAGAGAGATCGTGCGACGTGCGGCTGGACGATTCGAGCGTGTCCCGGCGGCACGCGGAAGTCGTACGGGTTTCCGCCGGGCGTCTGCACGTTACCGACTGCGCGACGACGAACGGGACGTTCGTGCTGAACAGCGGCGCTTGGCGGGCGATCCGTCAGCAATTGGTCGAGCCGACCGATCACATCCGCTTCGGCGACTACGAGATGCGCGTCGATCAGCTCGATGCGCGGTGTCCGCACGATGTTGCGTCTCCCTCGGGCGACGGCAACGCGAGTCACGGCGATGCCGGCTCGCCGCCGGCTGGGGAAGACGTGCTGGATTTGGCCCAGGGTCTGGAGCGGATTCCTGAGACGGGAGAGTTGATCCAGAAGGAACCCCGGCGGCGGCAGTAGCGAAGGAGAAGCAGCGATGACGAACGCAGGTGACGCTCTGGCTCCGGGGACGCGGCTGCACGAGCTCGAGATCGAGCGGGTGCTGGGTTCGGGCGGTTTCGGGATCACGTATCTGGCGCGGGATCTGTCGCTGGAGACGTGGCGGGCGGTGAAGGAGTACTTGCCGCGGGAGTGGGGAACTCGGCGGCAGGACGGGACGGTAGGTCCGTGGACGGGCGGCAACGCCGAGGACTATCAATGGGGCCTGGAGCGGTTTCTGGAGGAGGCGCGTATTCTGGCGCGTTTCAAGCACCCGCACATCGTGCAGGTGCATCGAGTGTTCGAGGCGCTAGGAACCGCCTACATGGTGATGGAATACGTGGAGGGGCGGACGCTGGCGTCGCAGGTGGAGGCGGCGGGTGCGCTCTCGGAGGATCGGGTACGGGAGGTGCTGGACGCGTTGACGGAGGGGCTGAAGGAGGTTCACGCGGCGGAACTGCTGCATCGGGACATCAAACCAGCGAATGTGGTGGTGCGCCGAGATGGCTCGCCGGTTCTGATTGACTTCGGGGCGGCGCGTCATGCGATGGGGGGGCAGTCGGGCACACTGGCGTCGGTGTTGACGCCGGGATACGCACCGATTGAGCAGTATCCGCCGGGCGATCGTCAGGGACCGTGGACGGACATCTATGCCCTGGGGGCTCTGGCCTATTGCGCGTTGAGCGGTGGGGTGCCGAAAGCGGCTACGGAGCGGACCCAGGAAGACCGGCTGCGGCCACTGGTGGAGGTGGCGCCGCAGAAGGTGAGTTCCGGTTTGGCGACGGCGGTCGGCGCGGCGATGGCAGTGTACCAGGAGGATCGCCCGCAGGATCTGGAGGCGTGGCAGCGGTTGCTGGACGCCCCTCCGGGTCCGATCTTGGGGAAGCCCCTCGAACCAGGCGGTTCTTCCCGAGGAGAAACGTCGGCGTCGCCGTGGCAGTGGTGGCTGGCCGGCGCGGCGGCCGTCGGAATTGTCGGCGTGGTGCTGGCCATGACCCTGAGTTCTCGGAATGGGGCGGTTCTGGAAGAACGAGGCGGTCGGGTGGAAACAGCCTCGGCTGGCGAGACGGCACTGCCGAGTGGAGGTGGCGAGCCGGTTGCGGTCGACGCCGATCGAATCGACGACGGTGAGGGTGGTGGATCCGTCCGTGAGCCGGATCCGGAAAGCGACAGAGAAGCAGCGGTAGTCGAGCGGCCTCCGACACGGGAGGCACTCTCGCCGGCTGCGGAGGAGGAGGAGGAGGAGGCGCTGGGACTGGACCGCAACGAGCGGCGTTTGCTTCAGGCGGCCCTGGTGGCGGCCGGGTTTGACGTCGGCCCACTGGACGGAATGTTTGGACCCGGTACGCGGGCGGTGCTGCGGGAATGGCAGGCGGCGCAAAGCGTCACCGCAACGGGCTATCTGACCGGCGAGAGCGAAGCGGCGCTCCGCCGGGACCTTGGACGCAACGTTACTCCCATTGTGCCCAACGTGGCCCCCTCTGATCCACCCAACTCTGGCACGGTGGGTGGTGATGCGCCCGCTACTGTGCTCCGATCCTTTGAAGGTACGGCAGGACAGAGCGTGCTCCTGGGCGGGGGAGGCGAAAACGTCGCGATTCAAGTAATGTCGCCGGTTGGTGAAGTCATCGCTCAGGATAGGGTACTGGAAACGAGGCAAACTTTGCCAGCATCTGGACAATATCTGTTCAGCGTGCGGGCATTGAGCAGCGATTCGAGTGAGTTCGGCTTGGTTGTGTTCCAGGAGAGATCGATGTCGTCGCTCACCTTGGGTACGCCATCGCGAGGCAGGTGGAATCCCGGCGAGCCGCTACACGTTTGGTTTTTCGAGGGCGTCGCAGGGCAAGCGATCACCGTGGAGGGCGGCGGCCTACTTTCACCCGACTATTCCGCATTGCCTTCTGAGCTAGTACTACCCGTGTCTGGCCGTTATTTCGTCATTGCGGGGGACAATCTCTCCGTCGGAGGCAGCTACGAAGTCGTCGTGCGCACGACAGACCGCACGACAGACCGCACGACAAACCGCACGACAGAGAGGGGATCCCTTGCTCTGAACGTGCCATCCCGCGGTGGACCAGGCACAGACGGTTGGACTTTCGAAGGTTCTGCGGGACAAACAATCAGTGTGAGTGTTGTTGGCGGCGATTCCCTTTTCCCGCGACTCCACCTGCACTCGCCGACTGAAAGGTACCTGGCTTACGGGTTTCCCATTCTCCCAATCGTGGAGACGCTACCGTTGTCGGGACGGTACGTCGTCGATATTGATTGGGACGAACGACCCCGAGGTGACTACACGATAGTTGTGCGCGCTGCACGCCCTCTCGCATTCGACACGCCCGTCCGTGGAATCGATGGGCCGGGAGTCGAGGTCTGGACTTTCGAGGGTACTGCAGGACAAAGAGTTTTTGTGGAATTTTCTGATGATATTGCAATGACCTATGAGCTGAAGTCGCCAGAAGGCCGTAGTATCAATCAGTCTTTCGGCGGCGCCCTATTTGAGAGGCTCCCCGTGTCGGGAAGGTATCTAATCGAGGCGAGGGATCTTGATGGTGATCCTGATATTGTCGGAGAAGGTAGCGGCGGAACTTACACGATAACCGTGAGCACGCGGAACTGACAGCCGCGGTCGACATCAGTGGCCACTTGCGATGCGGTGTCTTAGCGCGTCGCCCGTGTGACCGACGAGAAGGCTGGAGATGGCGGATGCGGGTGAGGGTGAGGAGCTGCCGAGCGGAATGCGCCTGGACGAGCTTGAGATCGAGTGCGTGCTGGGGTCCGGAGGCTTCGGTGTGACGTATCTGGCGCGGGACCTCTCATGGGATGCGTGGCGGGCAGTGAAGGAGTACCTGCCGCGGGAGTGGAGGATGCAGCACTCGGACGGGACGGTCGGCCCACGGATGTCAACGGTCATTCAAAATTCCCCCACCCGCGGTCATCGAAAATTCCCCCACCCCTGGTTGAAAACATCGATAAGTTGAGTGCCTGTGGGGGCTGTGGGCAGGCCGTCTGCGGCCTGTCCAAGGCGATGTGGTCGCGTCTGCGCGTCCACATCGCCGGCAGCGTCCACAGGCTCCCATCGCTCACGCTCCCGCTGTCGTCGGCTTGACCACCCCGGACTTCAGCTTGTCCTTCAGCCGATACGAATCGCCCCGGATGCTGATCGTCGTCGCGTGATGCAGGATCCGGTCGAGGATCGCACTGGCGATCACCCGGTCCCCGAAGACGTCGCCCCAGCTGCCGAAGCTCTGGTTGCTGGTCAGGATCATCGGCCCGCGCTCGTAGCGCCGGCTGATGAGTTGGAAGAACAGCGTCGCCGCCGGCCGGTCGATCGGCAGATACCCAATCTCGTCGATGATGAGAAGCCGCGGAATCGTGAAGACCTTCAGCTTGTCGTCGAAGCGGCCCTCGTTCAGCGCCTTGGTCAGCGTCGTCAGCATCGCCGCGGCCGTGGTGAACAGCACCCGGTAGCCGTGCTCGATCGCCTTGAGCCCGAGACCCACGGCCAGATGAGTTTTCCCGACCCCGGGTGGACCGAGCAGGACCAGGTTCTCCCCGTGCTCGACGAAGTGGCACAGGCTCAGCTTCTGGATCTGCTTCCGGTCGACCGAGGGCTGGTAGCCGAAGTCGAAGCTGTCGAGCCCCTTGATGAACGGGAACCGCGCCAGGTTCGTCCGCATCGTGACGTGCTTGGCGGTCTTCGCCGACACCTCCTCGGTCAACAGGCCGTCGAGGAAGTCGGCATACGACAACTCCTTCTTCGTGGCTTCCTGCAGCAGCGCTTCGAGCCGCTCGCGGACCGTATGCAGGCGCAGCCGCTGCAGGTGCTCGTCGAGCCGGACCATCTGCGGAGACGTCATTGCGCACCCCCGAGGCCGTAGGCCGTCTCGTAGCAGGCGAGGTCGCGGATCTCGACGTCGAGCGGGACCGCCTCGGTCGAGCGCCCGCCCGTCGAGTAGCGCACGCGTGCATTGCGGGCGATCGGCCCCGGACCGTGCTCGGGCAGGATCCGGAGCTAGTGCCGGCCGCCGAGCACCGGGTGGGTGGCGACGAGCCGGCCGCGGTGCCGCATCTGCAGGAAGCCGTTGCGTCGCATCACCTCGACCGGCTGGCCGATCAGCGTGAACGGCACCGAGTAGCGGTTCGTGTCGACGGTGACCAGGTAGTCGGTCGCCACCACCCGCGTCAGCGGCGCCTCGAGTCGGAACGCCCGGCCCGGCGGCGCCGGAACCAGCGCGTCACGCTCCCGCGCGAACCGGTCAATCAGACGCTCGTGCGTCGTCCCGTGCACGCGCACGTCGGCCACCGTCGCCATCCACTCCTGCAACTGTTCGTTGAAGTCGAGGTCGTCACAAAATCGCCGGCCCGCCAGGAAATTCCGCTTGAGATACTTCACACCCGATTCGACCTTTCCCTTCTCCCAGCCCTTGGCCGGCGCGCAGAACTCGGCCCGGAACGGATACGCGCCACGGAACGCCGCGAACGCCTCGGTCTGCACCCGGTCCCGACCGGCCAGGATGTCCTTGACCGCCAGCGAGGTGTTGTCGAGGACCACGCGCTCCACCACGCCTCCAAAGTAAGCGAACGCCGACTCGATGCCGTCGAGCAGCGACTCGAGCCGTTCGACCGGGTACGCCTTGGCAAAGTACGCATTCGAGAACGGCAGCGTCGCCACCAGGTACTTCACCTTGCACGGCGCCCCGGCGATATCGACCCACGACTCGCCGAAGTCGACCTCCATCGTCGTCCCCGGAGCCATGCTGCGGTGCACGAAGGCCTCCTTCGACGTGACACGCCTGCGCAGCGCCGCGACGTAGCGGCGCACCGTACGCGGGGAGACCGCGCCGGCCAGCGGCAGCAGCACCTCAATGGACGGGTCAAAACCGGCCATTTGTGGGCACCTCAAAACCGGCCATTTCCGGCGGCCCGAGACTGGAGTTGAGATCTACTTCACGGCGTCCTCTGTTGGCAACGTGTTTGCCGGCGCGCTAGCCGTCACGCCCGAAGCCTCTGGGCAGCTCGACAGCCTCCAGTACCGACAGATCCAGATCGCAGACTTGCTCGAGCAACGCTGCGGTCGCGGACCCGGCAAGCGATTCCGGCAACGCGTCCCGCCACTCCCGGTACTGTTCCTGCAACTGCAGGAGCGTCTGCACGGCGTCGTTCCACTGCTGTGGCCGCGATCTCCGGTCCGCTGGCCGACGGTACCGGATCCGGGATTCGCCGGCCTTGCGCCGCTCCCGGTAACGTGCCTGCCGCTCCGCGTTCGTCAACGCCACACGGCCATGCTACACCGTTACGTAACGGAGCGAGGGGGAAGCGGTCGGCCGCGCGATCGAGGCGCAAGCGTGGCGACAGACCCACCGCTGGGCGAGCCGGACGTCGGTGTTGGTCATGCCCGGCCGGGGTACCCTCGCGAGACGGAACGGCCGGGCTGGGCTGGACGGTGTGGTCGACGACGACGAAGTGGAAAGGGCGTTGCGTCGAGCGACCACTCGAGTGCCGCGGAAGGCTCGTCTGGCGCACGCGGTGACCGTGGGGACGATCCGTGGCGGTTGTTGCGTCAGGCGAGCCTGGAGGCGGCGCTATCGCGCGTGCGGACCCCGTCCGGATGGGGCGTTGACGCTCGGCCGCGCGCGAATCCTCCGCTCCGTTTTGCAACGCCGGGGCAACTGGCGGAACGCTGCGGACGCCTTCGGACGCCAGCGCAACGCCGGCTACCGGAGCACGGGTGGAGGAAACGTGCCCACGGGGTTCGGACTGCGGCCCGGTGCGAAAGCGCCGGATGAGCCACCGACTCCCCACCGGTTACGCGCCTCCCGTCGACACTACCGAGGTGGTCCGCACCCGGGTGCGCCAGCTGCGCGGCCCGCACTTGAGCACGTGGGCGTGATGCAGGAGCCGGTCGAGCAGCGCGGTGACCGCGGCGGTGTCGCCGAGCAGCTTCCCCCACTCGTCGACCGGGCGGTTGGAGGTGAGCATCGTCGAGGCCCGCTCGTAGCGGCGCATGATCAGCTCGAGCAGGTCCTCGGCGGCGGTGTGGGGCAGCTTGCGCATGCCGAGGTCGTCGATGATGAGCAGGTGCGCGCGGGCCAGCTCGGCGAGGTAGTCCTTGCGGGTCTCGGCGAGCGTCGCCTCGGCGAGTTCTTCGAGGAAGGCGTGCGTTTCGCGGTAGAGGACGCGATAGCCCTGCTGGATGGCGGCGCGGCCGATGGCCTGGGCGAGGTGACTCTTCCCGGTACCGGGTTGGCCGATGAGGAGGACGTCTTCGCGTTGGGCGACGAAGCGTGCGGTGGCGAGCTCGAAGACGAGTGCGCGGTTGATCTTCTTGTTGAAGGCGAAGTCGAAGCCGTCGAGCGAGCGGTCGGGGTCTCGGAATCGGGCCTGCTTGTGTCGTCGGGCGAGCAGGCGGTCCTCGCGGCGCTGGAGCTCGTCGGAGACGAGCGCGGCGAGCAGGTCGATCGGTGCCATCTGCTCGGTCTGGGCCTGCAGCAGGCGCGTCTCGAGGACGTTTGCCATGCCGGAAAGGCGCAGCTTGCGCAGCGCCTTGTCGAGTTCGACGAGATTCATGAGGGGTCTCCTGTTCTGCGGTCGATCAGATCGCGGTAGACGGTCAGTTCGCGGATGAGCGGGTCGACCTGGCGCAACGACAGCGGCGGCGCGACGGGGTGGCGGTCGAGGTAGCGCTTCAGGAAGCGGTAGGTGGGCACGCCGAGTTCGAGCGCGGCGGTGGCGGCGTGTTCGACGACGGCGGGACCGTGCTTCCTGGCGAGCGAGAGGACACCGAGGATGCGGCGGACGCCGGCGGCGCCCTCATGGCGGTGGATGTGGTCGCAGACGGCGGAGATGGCGGGCCCGGCGCGCTTGGCGGCGGCGAGCAGGGCGAGGGTCTTCGGCGGGGTGCGGGCGGGCCGGTCTTCGTCGGCGATGCGATGCCAGCCGCGTCTTGTACGCAGGTGCTCGCGCAGCAGTTGGCCGGTGCTCGGGTCGAGGAGGCGGACGTGGATGTCGTCCCACTGCACGTCGACGCGGCGTCCGATCCAGCCGGGCGGCGCCGAGTAGTAGGCCGAGGAGACCTCGACGCAACCGTCCAGATGCACGGTGCGGCGGCCGTACTGGTAGTAGCGGAACGGCTCGATGGGCAGCGGTCCGAGCGCCGGACGCTCCTCGGCAAACATGGCGGCGACCTGGCGCTTGGTCGTGCCGTGGATGCGGGTGTCGGCCCAGCGCTGCTCCCAGCGGTCCAGGTACGTCTGGCCGTCGTCGAGGCGCTCGAATCGGAGGCCGCGCAGGGGCGTTCTCTTCGCGTGGCCGACGCTGGCTTCGACTTTGCCCTTCCGATCGGGATCGCGGACGCGGCACGGCAGAGCGACGACGCCGTAGTGGGCGAGCACGTCGCGGTAGAGCGGATTCAGCGTCGGGTCGTAGATGTCCGGGCTGAGGACGCCCTCCTTGAGGTTGTCGAGGACGACGACGCGTACGGTGCCGCCCAGCCGGCGGAACGCCCGCTCGTGCAGCTCGGCCCAGACCTGGGCGCTGGAGCGGTGAACCAGCAGCCGGACGGCCTTGCGCGAATAGCCCAGGGTGAGGACGAAGAGCCGTGTCCGCCGGTACTTGCCGGTGTCGGGGTCACGGACCATCGGTCCCTCGCCGTAGTCGACTTGTGCTTCTTCTCCCGGATCGGTGGTGATCACCGCCCGAGCCCCGACGGCGGGCTGCTGCCGAACGGCCGAGACGAAGCGCCGCACGCTCGTATAGCTCGCCGGGAAACCGTGGTCATCGACCAGGTCCTGCCAGATGGCCATGGCGTTGCGCCCGCGGCCGAGCGCGTCGACGATCAGCTCGCGGTAGGGCTCGCACGCGCTCGCCTGTGGTGCTCGACTGGGCCGTTGCGCGGGGACGGATGCGGCGGCGGTGCCCTTGCCGGCCTCGGAGGCTGGCGCAGAGTCGGTGGGCGCCTCCGGCGAAATGGCCGGATTTGCCGGTCGAGCGGGAGGGCGGCCACGGCCGCGCACCGTCAGACCGGCCGCCTTCAGGTAGTTGCTGGCGGTCTCGCGCCGGACCCCGGTGGCCTCTTCGATCCGCCGCAGCGACCAGCCGAGGCGTCCCAGCGCGAGGATCTGTTGTCGTTTCTCTTTGCTCAAGACGTTGCTCATGCCGGGGCAGGAACGTCGAGTTCCCGACCCGCGTCAACGTCTCGGGCCGCTATCGGAAATGGCCGGTTTTCAGCCGCCCACTAATGGCCGGATTTGGGCGCTCACCGAGGAGCAATCGGCGGATCCGCTTCGCGGTCAACTTCCGGTCGTCGCGCAACCACTGCGTGATCTGGTCCCGCCACGGATCCAGGCTGCTGACTCGCGGCGCCGACACCCGCACCGGCGGTGTCGGCTGGTCTACGGCGCGGCGCACCGTCTTGACGTCCAACTGCAGACGCCGCGCAATCTCCTTCTTCGGTAACCCCTCCACCAGATGCAGGTGGCGGATCTCGGCCCACTGACTCATCCTGATCACCTCCGCGTCCTCCTGGCGATGTCGACGAGACGAACCGTGCCTCGTCCCATCGATCCATCGCCACAGGACCGCCATTTCGTGAGTGCTCAGGGGGTCCCTTTTCAAGTGGCCACGGGGTCCCTTTTCATCTTGCCGCTACCAGAGCTGGGGGGGTGGCTGGAAGTCTTCCGCCTGTCATGCTTCGCCATGGGTGGCTCTCCTCCTCTTTGATTCCACCCCTGTCCTACCACAGAACGGGGGCGAGGAGTCGCCACCCGCTTCACCTCAAGTTCAACAGCGTCCGGGACATTCCCGGAGCGGCTGCGGTGGGGGCAACGCCGCTCATTGTCAAGAGGCGGTGGTGGCTGGTAATGCTAATCGTCGATGTTAGCTCGGGCACGACGTGCGGCCCGACGGTCCGGTAGGGCGCGGGCGCGTGTCGAGACGCTGCTGGCCCTCCTCGGGGCCGGCCGCCCAGCCGTGGTGCCGCGACGCTACGACATCGAGTCGCTGCCGGCCGACCTGCGCGAAACGGCGACTGTCCGCGCGGCGGCCGACGCCCTGCGCGAAGCGACCGACAGGGCGGAGGTCGGATGCAGGAAGGACGGGGCAGCCGCGGCGTGGTACGCCGAGTCGGTCCTGCGGTTCCTGTGCGCGACGTTCGGCTGCCGCGTGACCGGTGTGCAGGTGACCGAGGAGGGCTTCATCGCAGCCACCGCCGAGGTCGCCGGTGACCGCTTGGTCGAAGTGAGCGTTACTGTGGGGCCGGAGGGGACGTGTGCTTGCAAGATCAGCGCCGGCGAGCTCCATTCTGCGTCTACAGCCCCGGATGCCCGGTCGTTCGAGCGGCTCTTGAAGGAGCGGCTAACGCAGGTCGGCCTGCGCTGCTGGCGCGGGAACCTGTGAGGCCAACGCGCGAAGTCCCGGACCGGTGCTCCGAAAGCGCCTCGCGGAGCCGAGTTGCTTCGGAAAGCTAGCCTGGTCGCGACGACTCCGCGGAACGTTGAGGTTCTCGGTTCAGGCATGCACGCTGGTAGGCTCCATCATAGCGTCAGCGTCAGGCTAAGCTGACCGTTCCCGACTCAGCGACGCTGCAGGCCTTCCCCCAACTATTGGCGAACGTCGGCACGTATTGCGGTTGCCGACGAAGAGCGCCGTTGTCGGGATCCATGGTGCTGACGCTTGCTCGCTTTTGCATGGGGCCAATTTCGCGGCGAGTCACTTCCAATAGACGACCAGACTGCCACGGGCCGCCTCGTTCACGACTATGGCAAGTTCGTCCACGAGTCTCGGGTTCCTGTTGGGGAGGGGGGCCTGTCGGAACGCCAACAGGCACTGTAGGCTTCTGTCCTCCGCGGTCTCCGGGAGCGAACACCCGAGTTCCGCAGTCCGTGTTCCGTTGGACAAAGTGACGAGGATGCCTTCGCCTTCCTCCACTCTTCGGTTTCGGTTTTCGGTGTCAGGTATGGTCGTGAGTCGGCCTGGATTGCGAAATCGAACGCTTATGCCAGCGTTGTCGACCGAATAGCTGATCAACAACTCACGCATGCAATCGATATCGGCGATCTCGAACGCCACCGTTTGTGTCGCCGCATGTTCCAATGACCGCTCGCAGATACGATTGTATCCGCTCTTGAGGACGGGGTCGAGCGGGATTGGCCCCGAATACTCTCCCGTCTTTGGAATGCGGTACTCGAAGAACTTGTCCTTCGCCCGATGCCCCGCGTGCCAGTCCTGTGTCTCGTATTCGCTGAATCGGGCATTCCACTCGTCCATCCTGTGCTTTTCTACGGGAGTGCTAATGCGGAATCTGTTGAAGATGGGGTCTCTGCTGGCGAACGCCACGGCCAACCACACTGGGTCTGTACCGCGGACTATGCGGTCACTCCAGGGTGCGCCGACGGAGGCCGTCTTCCAGTTCAGATCAAACTTTGGGTCGGGAGGCACGTACCCTTCAGGATGGCGCATGAATCCTCGCACCTGAATTCCCCAGGCCACATCGTCGGAACGCAGCCACTTGGAATACCGTCTGTGCAGGGATACCGCGAGTGTGGCCGCGGATCTCAGCCCCTCCCCGAGCAACAGACCGCCGACGAGAAGCCCAAGAAACAGAACCCCAGGATGAACCTCCTTCAGGGCATCCCACCATATCGCAAGGTCACTTTGCGCCCGATGAAGGCCCAACGCGCTTAGCAGCACGGATGCTATGCTGAGCGTCCGCCAGATGGATCGAAGCGTCGTCTTCCACATCGCAGGGCATCATCCGTGAATACTGCTGACCGTTGTCAACCGGTCGCAGGTCGCCTGCTTGGCAGGTACTAGTCGAGGGATACACGGGCGGTCGACACGAGACAACCCTGCCGTGCTTGGCGGCCACCGTCGAGGTCCACAGTTCATGGGGTCGTCCAAGGATCGACGATCTCGATGCCGACGTCCTCGAAGTCTCGAATGTTGCGCGTCGCTAGCGCCATGCGGCGGGAGCGGGCAATTGCTGCGATCTGGCAGTCTGGGGCTCCGACGGGACGGCCGGTGGAACGGCGCTTGGCGGCGATGTCCGCGTATGCGCGCGCCGCGCCGCTGTCGAACGGCAGCACCCGATTCTCGAAAGCCTCGCCCAACATCTTCTCGATGTCCGAGATCAGCGTCGCCCGGCGCTGGCCTGTCGGCAGGATGGCGGCCCCATAGCGCAATTCCGCTTCGCCGACCGCGGAGAAGAACAGGCTCTCCAGGCGGTGGCCGGCTGCCCACACCGCGACGGTCGGGTCAGGCGCCTTGCGCATCAGTTCGGACACGACGTTCGTGTCCAGCAGCACGGTCATGGCCGCGGGCTCAGTCGAAGGACGGTGGCTCGCGCCCGGGCTCGCGCGGCGGCAGTTCCAGGTCCACGCCGTTGACCGGGCCGAAGTGCGAGCGGATGATGGTCGTCAGATTCCGGGAACTCGGCTTGCGCCCGACGACATCGCGCAGAATCAGTCGCGCTTCCTCTTCCATGGAGCGGCCATTGTCCGCCGCCCGCACACGCAGCCGAGTCTTGACGTCGTCGTCGAGGTTGCGAATCGTGATGCTCGCCATCCGCCATGGCCTCTGTCCGGAAGCGTAATCTAGACGCGATTGCGGTGCAAGCACTACGAGGAGGATGCATGCAACTCGCCGATGTGGAGGACGTCCCCGAACGTGGCGATCTCGTCACGTTCGGATGCTCGTCCAGGAACCCTTCCACGAGCTTCGTCTTGTGGGCGGACAGGTTGTCGAGGATCACGTGGATCTCCTCGTCGGGTGCGCGGGTCGCGACCACCTCGCCGAGGAAACCCACGTCTAGCGATGACGCTGCCAGGTGGCGCGGCTCTCAACTCCGTCGTCACCCATCAGCGACAGCACCAGCGTGTCGCCGTCGTCCGCGAGGTCGTACGAGTAGCTCAGCGTCCTGCCCCGCACATCCGGTCGAGACCCGCCCTCGACCTCATGCTCGACGACTCTCCGAGTGACGTTCACGTCATATCGGCCGTAGTAGGCCAGATAGCTCTCACGGCCTGAAAGCTGGACCGACACCCGGTCGCTGGCGTCATACGACAGCATCCCGTCGGTGAACGCCGGACCGCCTGCGGCCGCCCCACCGACCCGCTCGAACGACGAGAGACCGAACGCGCCGACGAACCGGGCTATCTGCTCGGTGGCCCGCGCGCCGTTCAACATCAGCGTCATGCTCCGATTGCCTTCGTGACAGGCAAACTCGTAGATCGGCTCCCCGGTGTTGGTCAGCGGGTACTCCGCCGACCACGGCTCCGTGAACGAGTCCGGGTCGTAGACGGTGTACTCCAGATGCATCGTGGCCTGGTCGATCCGCGTTAGACGCTGCACCAGACGCATACCCGCCCCGGAACCCGCAAAGGTCCAGCGCGGGTCGAAGTTCGTCGATTCGATCACCAGGGTGTCGCCGTCCCAGGAGCCGCGCGAGGTCCCGGTCCACTGCTGGATGGCGCTGGACACCTGCGGCCGGTCGTCCAGCGGGATCGTGATCGTGGCGTTGATGAACTCGTAGTGGATGACCACATGATCCGGGGTCTGGAAGATCCGGGCCGGGAACGCACTCCCTCGGAGCGGCAGCATCCCGCCCACCAGGCAGCGTTCGTCCAGTGCCCGGTCCTCGGGGCCCTCCGGGATGCCGCTCATGCGCCGACCTGGCATGCCCACCCGGTAGCGGCCTTCCTCGGTGCGTGGAATCCGCCCGTTCTCGGGTGAGACGACGAGCGACGTGCGCCCGTCCAGCAGCGGATGGTCGTAGATGGACTGGTCGACCCCGCCACCGCCCAGCTCGAAGTCGGCGTTCAGGGACCGAGCGAGCCGCTGGCGGATGCCGCGCCGCCGCGTGGCAAGAAACTCCGCCTCTTCTTCTTCCGTGAGACGAAGTCTGTCCTCGAGTTCGGCCGGTCGCTCGAGGGGCGTCATCGTGGGAAGCGACCAGGTCCCCTGGAGATCCGGCACGCCCCAGGGCGTACGGGGCGGGCCCGCCTCGTCGGCCGGCTGCGCCGGCGCCGAGCACGGAAGCGCCGCGAGGGCGCCGGCCAGCCCGAGGCATCGCAGGACGTACTGAGCCATGCTCATGGTCTCGTCTCCGCTTTCAGTCGCTGCAGCTCCTCCCGCGTCCGGAACTCCAGCTTCGCCACTTTCCCGGCCCCAAGGTAGCCCATGCCGATCTGGTTGCGGCCATTCACCGTCACCGCCTGCAGCCCGTGGGTCTTGGTCCCGATCGTCGGCAGGAAATAGCTGGTCCACGCTTCCGTGCCGGGATCGAACTTCGCGATCGAATCGCCATGCGTGAACGGCAGCCACACCATGCCGTCTTCGTCCACCGACGTCTCGTAGCAGTTCCCGTCCTCATGCTCGGGCGGAAAGGGATACATCTCTTCGAGGTCAGAGCGGCTGTCGAGCTTCAGCAGGCCGCCACCGTACCACGAGCAGCCCCAGAACGTGGTGCTCCGCGGATCGGCGCCCGGCTTGCGAATCGCCACGGCGCCCGGCCTCCCGTAGCCGTAGAACGTCAGGCGATCGGCGAAGACCGCCAGCTCCTCCGCGGTGAACAGGTCGCTCCTGTCGTTCACCGCTGCGGGTAGAGGCACGAACGTGGCCTGGCCGGTCTCGAGGTCCGCCTTCATCAACCCGTCCCGCGGAATGGCGGTCGACCACCAGCCATTGCCGGCGCCATCGCCGGTCATCCCGTAGTTCGAGGCGTTCGGAACCGGATTCTCGAAGAGCGTCCAGTCGCGGGTCCTCGTGTCGTAGCGCATCGCCTTCGCGTCGTTCGTCGCCCCCGCGGCCCAGATGCCACCTCGCCCGTCGCCGCCAATCCAGGGCCCCACGCGTGCCCCCTCGGGCGGGCGAATGATGGCCCATTCGCCCGTCCGCGGGTCGATGCGCCCCAGCGCACCAATGTTGCTCATGTCGAACCACACGACCCCGGCGTCGTCCCGGATGATGTCGTGCGAGTTCGCGCGGGGAGCGTCCGGTGTCTCCGACAGCACGAAGTTCGTCGCGTGCCCGGTCCGCCAGTCGTATCTGACGACGGTGCGGGTGATGTTGAACATGTCGGCCATCCACACGTTGCCATCGTCATCCAGCGTGGCGTTCATCGCGTGGTGCTTGGACTCGTCCATGAAATCGACAGGGCCGAGCGCCCAATCGGTGCTGCCATCGTTGAAGAACGGCAATCCGAAACCGGGCTCGGGCGCGTCGTATTCGCGGGCGATCATCAGCGTCGAGTCCCCCGTCGGACGACGGGGCGTGAACGTCATGGGCGACGGGCCCGGACCACGCACCTTCGCCAGCCACGCCGCCAGCTCATCCCGGAAGTGGACCATGATCGCGTTCGGCCGGCGACGGGCCGCGGCGGCCGGAGTGCCATACCGATACGGGTGCATCCGGCTCATCACGTCGATGATGTTCCGCCAGCCGGCCTCGTCGAATCGGCTGATCAGCGTGAAGTTCTGCGGATGACATCCCATACAGGCCGCCCGAAAGACCTCCTTCATCCGGAGGTCCTCACGGGTGCCGTCCGGCAGCGCCGCATACCATTGGCTCCCCGTCAGCTGATTGTGGAAGTCCGCGGTAGGGGTGAGCGTGAAGTTCCGTCTGGCCCCGGCCTCGCTCAGCGCCACCTCCGCGCGGGCCGCCTCGAAGGCCTGGGCCTGCGCCCAGACCTTGTAGGGCCGTCCAGCCTCGAGGGGCGGGAAATGGTACTCGCCGTCACTGTCGGTGAACACGCTCGTGGTGACGTTCCGCCCCGGCGCCCGGGCAGACACGGTAACGCCCTCGAGCCTCTCGCCTGACGTCGATGTAACGGTCCCCCACAGGGGACCGGCGGTCTCGCCGAACGACACGGGGTCGGCCACACTCGGCGACGAGAGCTCGACCAGCCGGTCCACCACCGGCGGGCGGAGCGTCTCGACTCTCTTGAGGTAGCCGATGATCGAGTCGATCTGCTCGGGCCGGAGGGCGTACCTGAACGCCGGCATCGTGGCTGAGCCTTCGGAGATGAGCCGTCGCACCGCGCGTTCGCGGTCCTCCCCTTCGACATTCGTCCTGGAGAGCGGCGGCCCGTAGGATGTCGCGTCGACGAGGCCTGCCCCGGCGCCTCTGGTGGTTGACATCGTCGAGTAGTGACACGTGTTGCAGCGCTGCTTGAACAGAAACGCGCCGTGCCGTTCGCTCGCGCTCAACGACGACAGAAAGTGCGTGTCGGTGACGCCAAGCACCTGCGGCTCCAGGCCCCATGCGGTGCGCATCCACTCTTCGATGTCGGCGGGCACGTCCGGCGGTTCTGCTGACGTAGCCGGCTGGGCCCGAACGCCGGACGGGGGGAACAGGAGCACACCGAGCACCACCAGCACAGACTTCATGGCGGCCATGAATGTTCCGCTCCTGAATCGAGTACCGTCGTCGATCGCACCCGTTTGGCTCCTCAGCCGCTGCTCGCCACCGGCCAGCAGGGGTTCGAGGGGCATAAGCTGCTGCGAGTCAGCAGATTATACCTGGAGCGTGTCTCCGACGATTGCAGGATCAAGTGCCGATTCGAGGCGAAAAAGCCCCTTTCTTGCGGGAAGAGGGCCTGAAGAGTTGGCGCGCCCGACAGGATTCGAACCTGTGGCCTTCGGCTCCGGAGGCCGACGCTCTATCCAGCTGAGCTACGGGCGCGTTCTCCACGATTCGCGCGCCGACGGGTCATCCGGCGGCATCGAACGGTGACCGCTTTGGCGCGCCCGGAGGGATTTGAACCCCCGACCTACGGGTTCGAAGCCCGGCGCTCTATCCAGCTGAGCTACGGGCGCGCGAGCCATCATCCTATCACGCGGCCCGCTACTCCTCGTAGGCGAACGCCGCCTCCAGCCGCGCCGGCTCCGCGGCCCGCAGCTCCGCCCACAGGTCGCCGACCTGCCCGAGCCGCCCGAAGATGGACCGTAGCGTGAAGTCCTGCGGCCGAAGCCCTGCCGCGACTCCTTCGTGCACCTCCCTCCACGTGAGCGGCGTCGATACCCCGGCGAACGAGCTGGCGCGCGCGCTGTAGGCGCAGGCGAGCGTCTTGCCGTAGATGTTCTGCAGGTAGTCGACGTAGACCGCGTCGGGACGGCGCTGCCTGACCATGCGCTCGACGGTGGCCGCGGCCGGCTGCGCCGAGGCCACGACGGTGGCGACGATCTGGCAGAAGATCATGCCCGCTTCGTAGGGGGTGCCGGGGGGCAGCGGAATGAAGATGTGCAGTCCCTCGGAGCCGGACGTCTTGGCGAAGCAGGGCACGCCCAGCCGCTCGAGCTCGTCGTGCAGCCAGCAGGCGACGTCCAGCACGCGGTCGAAGGAGGCCTCCGGCATCGGGTCGAGGTCGAGGGCGACCAGGTCCGCGGCCTCGATGTCCGGCAACGTCGAGAACCACGGATCCTGGGAGATCACCGCGAGCTGCGCCATGTAGAGCAGGGTCTGGAGCCGGCCGCCGACCAGGTACGGCACCACCGACGACGGCTTGTCCGGGCTCTCGCGGACCGTCGCCACGCGCAGGCCGTCCGGCAGCGGGTCCGGAGCACGGTGCTGGTAGAACGACTTGCCCTCGACGCCGTTGGGGAACCGCTTCATGACCAGCGGCCGGTCCTCGACGACCGGCAGCAGGTACGGGGCCGCGCGGAGATGGAAGCGCAGCAGCTCGCCCTTGGTGACGCCCGGTCCGGGCCAGAACACCTTGTGGAGGTTGCCGACGGGGACCCGTGCGCCGTCGCTCAGGACGAGGGTGCCGCGCCGCCGGCTGCGCTCGAGGTCCTCGAGCTGCGCCAGCATGTCGTCGACCGCCGGTTCGGGATGCGGCGAATTCACGAGCGGTGGTTGCGGGCGCCCTCGGTTGCGGCGCACGCGCCGATTCGTGGCTGTCCCTGCCGCCGGTACCTCTGTGCTCGAGCGGGCCGCTGCCGCCGGTCGAGTCGTGCGCTGCGATGTGCCGGCCGCGACCGTGGTCCGCCGCGCCGGCCGGTCGCCGGGCGGTTTCGCGGGAGACGGCGAAGCTGCTTCGAGCGCACGATCAGCAGGTGGACGGCGGGCCGGCAATCGGACCTCCAGCGCCCGCTTGTCCTCCCGCAGCCCCTGGTATACCGGATGTCGCAGCACGCCGTCCCGTGTCCACTGGCCGAACGACGTCTGGACGACGAGGACCGGCTCGACCCAGCGCCGCTTCTCCGAAGGCTTCGGAGGGGCCAGTGCGACGAACGGGGGCGTTTCCGTCGCCAGCGGCGCCAGGCGCTCGGCGAGGCGATCCAGCTCGGCGTCGGTGAACCCGGTACCGACCTGCCCCGCGAAGACGAGCGGTGCGGTCCGTGAACGGCGGCTCCCTTCCGGGTAGTAGCCGAGCAGCAGCGCGCCGAAATGGCGGCGCGACCCGCGCGGTGCGGTCCAGCCACCGACCACGAACTCTTCCGTCCGGGTGAACTTCAGCTTCTGCCACGACGAGCCGCGGCCGGCAACGTAGCGCCCGTCCGGCTGCTTGGCGATGATTCCCTCCCACTCGTTGTCCAGGCCCCGAGCCGCCAGCTCCGCGCCGTTGCCGGCCGTGCTGTCGACCAGCCGCACTGCATCCGAGGCGTCGGGGCCCAACAGGCGTTCCAGCCGGCGCCGACGCGCAGTGAACGAAAGCGGTCGCAGATCCTCGTCGCCGTCACGCAGCAGGTCGAAGACCATGAGCGCGGCCGCAACGTGCCGCGCCGCCGTCCGCACCCCATGGCCGCGGGCGTGCAGCCGTTCCTGCAGATGCTGGAAGGGCAGCGCCGCGCCCCGCGCGTCGATCGCCACGATCTCGCCGTCGAGCAGCGCCGGCCGCCCGAGTCGATCGGCGAGTGCGGCCAGCGGCCCGACCAGGTCCGGGAACTGCGCGGTCTTGTCGCGGCCCAGCCGCGTGTAGATGCAGGGAGCATTGCCGCCGTCCAGCGCTGCCAGAGCGCGGATGCCGTCGTACTTGGGCTCGAAGACGAGATTCGGCTTTGCGAGAAGTCGGGCGTGCGAGCTCGCCGGGGCCGATTCGGCCAACATGGGTCGCACGTCGCGGGGCTCGCCGCGCCACGCCGTGGGGGCCGGTTGCCGCTTGTCGGTCCGCTTGGGCACGCGAAGCCACCAGCATACGGGAACCGCGGGGCGGCTGGGAGCCTGCGCCGCAGAACGCAACGGAAGTGAGTTCCGCGGCGCAAAGTCCTGTGGCGATGTGGCTGGGGCCGAACACGGAGCCTTGCGACGGGCTTGGCGGCGCTCGTGCCGATATAGTCATGGAGTAGAGAGCAAGGAGCACGACCGATGGCCGCACGTCCGACTTGGAAGGGCCACCTGAAGGTGAGCCTGGTGACCGTTCCGGTACGGGTGTTTCCCGCGACCAACACGACCGGCGTGGTCCGGTTCAATCAGTTGCACGCGGAATGCCGGACGCGCATCCGCCAGAAGAAGTGGTGCGAGGAGTGTGACCGCGAGGTCGACAAGTCCGAGATCGTCAAGGGCTACGAGTTCGAGAAGGGCCGCTACGTCGTCGTGGACGACGAGGACATCTCCAAGGCGAAGCCCGAGTCGACCCGCATCATCAACCTGCTGCGGTTCGCCGACGTCGAGTCGATCGATCCCATCTACGTCGAGCGTCCGTTCTACCTCGCGCCGGACGGCAAGGTGGCGGCCGAGGCGTTCGCGGTGCTCCGCGAGGCGCTCGAGGGCAAGGCGGGCATCGGCAAGCTGGCGCTCCTCGGCCGCGAGTACCTGGTCGCGGTGCAGCCGCGCGACAAGGGCCTGATGATGTTCACCCTGCGGGCCGCGAGCGAGGTGCGCCGGATGTCGGCGATCGACGAGCTGGAGGATCTGCCGGAGAGCGTCAACGACGCCGAGGTGCAACTCGCGCGCCAGGTGATCGGCACCTTCGCGGGCGATCTCGACCTGTCGGAGTTCACCGACGAGTACCAGGCGGAGCTGCGCCGGATCATCGACGCGAAGGTCGCGGGCGAGGAGGTGGTCGAGACGGAGGCCGATTCCCCGGCCAAGGTCGTCAACCTGATGGAGGCGCTGCGCAAGAGCCTCGATCAGGTCAGCGCATCGAAGAAGAAGCCGGTCAAGGCGCCGGCGAAACGGGGCGGGAAGAAGACGACCCGGCGCACCGCGCGAGCGGCCGCGGATGCGGCCGACGTGGACGCCGCGGCGGCGCCGGTCCGGAGGCGGAAGCGTGCATAGCCGGCCCGCCGCCGCGTCCGTGAGATCGCCTGCAACAGGAGGGGGCCGAGCCGCCGCGTGGCGGGCCCGCGGCGCCGCGTCCGCGAGATCGCCGGCCGGCGATCGTCTCGCCGGGACGCAGCCTGTTTACGGCGACAGGTCGAACGCGGCCATCTGCCGCGTGTTCCGCACCAGGATGCGACCGTCCGCCATCGCAGGGACGTTCCAGGTCTTGCCGTCGATGGCGCGGAAGCGGGCCACCTCCTGGTGGCCCTCCGGCGTGGCCCGCACCAGCACGAGATCGCCCCGTTCGGTCAGCACGACCAGATGATCGTCCGCGGCCAGGAGCTGGCCGTAGCCGTAGCGCCCGCCCTTCCACATCAGCTCGCCGGTGCCGGCGTCGATACAGGCCAGGATCGATTCGTCGAGACCGTAGATGTAGCCGTCGATCAGCACCGAGCTGCTGAACTTGTTCTTCATCCGGTTCGTTTCCCAGACCGTCGCCGCGTTGAAGCGGTCGCCGTCCGGGGTCAGCTCGACGAGCGCGGCGCCCTTCCCGTAGCCGGCGGAGAGGAAGAGCCGCGTGTCGCCGGCGACAAGCGGTTGCGCGATGTTGGGCACGACCCGCACGGTCCAGGGGTACTCCCACAGCAGCGTGCCGTCCGACGGATGCAGGCCCGCGGCCCGCTCGGCCGTCACCACCACGATCTGCCGCACCCCGCCCAGCGTGGCCAGCATCGGCGACGTGTAGCTCTGCACGTCGTCCAGCCCGTGCCAGACGACGTCGCCGGTCAGTCGGTCGTAGGCGGCGATAGACCAATTGCGAGTTCCCCCCGGCTGGACGACGACCAGATCGTCGACGACGAGGGGAGCGCCGGACATCGCCCAGGGCAGGTTGGAGGCGCCGGCGTCGTCCAGGATGTCCCGTTCCCAGAGTACCGCGCCGGTAGCGGCGTCCAGGCAGGCCAACCGCCCGGTCGCGCCGAGTGCGTAGAGCCGGCCGTCGTGCCACGTCGGCGTCGCGCGCGGTCCCGGTCCGCCCATCGCCTCCCGGAAGTGCGCGGGCCAGGCGTACGTCCAGCGCTCGGCGCCCGTGTCGATGTCGTACGCGGCGACCACCTCTTCGTCCCGGCGTTGCTCGATGGTGAACGCCCGCCCGCCGGCGATGACGAAGGACGCGTAACCGCCGCCGACCGGCTGGACCCAGAGCGGCTGCAGCCCGGTGGCGGGCCATTCGCTGCGGATCGCGGTTTGCGTGTAGAGCCCGTCGCGGCGCGGGCCGCGGAAGTCCGTCCAATAGGCGTCGTGCTCCCGTGCGGCCGGTGTCGCCGGATCGGGTTCTGCCGCGTCGCCCCCCGCGAGAGAGGGGGTGGCGCCGGCCGCGGCGGTCGATGCGCCGGGATCCGCGATCTCGCCGGACCCGCCCGCCATGCGCTCCGCTGCCGCGGGGCCGCCCGACTCCGGCAGCGGCGCTTCGCGGTCGGCCGGCCGGCTCGCACGATCGGCTTCCAGTACCGCGTAGTGGGCCTCCGGGGCGCCGAAGGAGAAGAGCGGGCGCATCCCGTTGCCGGCGAACTCGATCTGCATGTCGAAGGCGACGACGAGGAACCCGACGACGCCGGCCGCGAATGCCGCGAGCACCACGACGGCGGCCAGGGCGCGCAACAGCAGGGACGTCACGAGCCGGCTCCCGCCGCCTTGGCGCGCTCCTGCAGGCAGGCGAAGAAGCGGTCCATCATCATCTTCGAGACGCCGCCCAACAGCCGCTGGCCGACCCGGGCGATGGTGCCGCCGACCTGCGCCTTCCCGGTCACCGCCACGCTCGTGCGGGCGCCGCCGTCGGCTTCCGCCAGCGCGACGTTCGCCGAGCCGTTCACGAACCCGGGCTTGCCCCTGCCCTCGACGACCAGCGTGTAGCCCGCCGGCTCGTTCTTGTCGCTCATGCGCACCGTGCCCTCGTAGCGTCCGGTGATGGCGGCGATGCCGATGGTCAGGATGGCCCGCCAGGTGTCGTCGCCGGTCGGCTCCATCGCTTCGCAGCCGGGGAGGCAGCCGGCGATGACCTCTGGATCGATCAGCAGCTCCCAGACCTGTTGTCGCGGTGCGTCGAACGCATACGTGGCCGAAACTTCCATCTGTTGAGCATACAGAGAATCGGGCGGCAGGTGCCGCGCGCGTCGCGCGCCGGCACGGCCGGAACGCCGGCCGCCGACTCGGCTGTCGCACGATACGCGCGGGTTCGGAAGTGCGGAGGGGTGTCGCCGTATGCGGTGTTCACGCGGCCGGCCGACTCGGCTGGAACCGGGCGGCAGACCGGGCCGGGCGGTGCGCCGGCAGGCTGTTCAGGTGGCGGGCCAGCGCTTCCAGGCTGGCCAGGTTGTGGACCGGGAGGAAGTCGTCGATGTGCGGCAGCGCCGCCTGCATGCCGCGGGTCAACGGCACGTAGTCGGGTGACCCCAGCAACGGATTCAGCCAGATCAGTCGCTGGCACGAGCGCTGGAGGCGCGCGATCTCCGTCCGCAGCCGTTCGGGCTCGCCACGGTCCCAGCCGTCGGATATCAGCAGCACGACGGGACCCTGGCCGCGGACCCGCCGCGCCCACTCGACGTTGAACGCGCGCAGCGCGTCGCCGATGCGCGTGCCGCCGCCGAAGTCGGCGATGGAGCGCGGCAGGCGGGGTACGGCGACCTCGGCCTTGCGCGTGACGAGCTGCCGGGTGACGCGGGTCAATCGCGTCGCGAAGACGAACGATTCGACCCGGCCCAGCCGTCCGCCGCCGGTCAGCGCGTGAACGAAGTGGAGCAGCATCCGGCTGTAGCGCTCCATTGAGCCGCTGACGTCGCAGAGCAGGATCAGCGGCCGGTGTTTGGTCTTGCGCCGCCGCTCCGGCAGGTCGATCAGCTCGCCGCCGTAGCGCATGTTGGCGCGCACCGCGCGGCGCAGGTCGAGCGCCGGTCCCCGGCCGGGCATCCAGCGCTTGGACGTGCGCTCGCCCGGATCCCAATGCAGATCGGCCATCATCCGCTCGGCCGCGGCCAGCTCGTCCTCGGTGAACTGCTCGAAGTCCTTTGCGTACAGCGACTCGCGGTCGCTGTAGCTGAGCACGGCCATCCGTTCCACCTGGTAGCCGTCCCGGCGCTGCCCGCCTTCGCCCTCCGCATTCGCTTCCGGCGCCTCCGACTCGTACTCCGGCGCCCCCGAGCGGCGCTTCTCGCCCATCGCGCTCAGGTCCTTCTCGGTCCAGTCGCCGTGCGGTCGGCGCCAGAACACGCGGAACGCCTCGTCGAACACCGCGAGGTCGTCGGCGCGATGGATGAGCAGGCTGCGCAACGTGTGGTAGAAGTCCGTCCGGCGCCCGACGTCGACGTGCGCCAGCGCCGCCGCCACCTCGCGCGCCCGGCCGGCCTGCACGTCGAGGCCCAGCCGGTGGAGCAGGCGGGTGAAGTGCAGCAGGTTGTGGAGGAGGAAGGACACGGCTGCCTCTCGCGTGACGCGTCAGGCGCGCGCCGGCGCAGCCGATCGGGCCGGTCGGGCCCCCGGCGTCTTCGCCCGGTTCAGCATCTGCTGAATCTGCTCGCCGCGGACGTTCTGCATGTCCTCCTGCGTCTTGAGGACGATGCCCAGGGTGCGGTCGATGGTGGCTGCGTCCAGCTCCTGCTTGTCGAGCGCGACGAGGGCCGCAACCCAATCGAGTGTCTCGGACACGCCGGTGACCTTGTAGAGGTCGGCCTGCCGCAGCTCCTGCACGAACCCGGTCACCTGCTCGGCGAGCGCGGCAGGCGCCTCGGGCACCTTCGTCGTGACGATCCGCAGTTCCTTCTCGAAGCTCGGGTAGTCGATCCAGGCATAGACGCAACGCCGCTTGAGGGCGTCGTGCAGCTCGCGGGTGCGGTTGGAGGTGATGATGACAACCGGCGGCGCCGTCGCCTTGATCGTGCCGAGCTCGGGAATCGTGATCTGGAAGTCCGAGAGCAACTCCAGCAGGTAGCCCTCGAACTCCTCGTCGGCGCGGTCGAGCTCGTCGATCAGGAGCACAGGGGGACGTTCGCGCTGCCGCAGCGCCTGCAGCAACGGGCGCTCGATCAGGAAGTCGGGGCCGAACAGCTCGCGGGCCCGCCCACGCCGGTCGCGTGACTGATCGCCGGCCGCCTCGCCGAGTCGGATCTCGATCAACTGCCGCGCATAGTTCCACTCGTAGACGGCGTGGGTGACGTCGAGTCCCTCGTAGCACTGCAGCCGGATGAGGTCGGCGCCGAGCGCCGTCGAGAGTACCTTGGCGACCTCGGTCTTGCCGACCCCCGCTTCGCCCTCGAGCAACAACGGCCGGCGCAGCTTCAGCGCCAGGTAGATGGCCGTCGCCAGTCCGTCGTCGGCGATGTACAGGTGCTTCGCAAGGAGCCGTCCGAGATCGTCGATGGATGCAGGCGTCGAGATGGATGCAGGCGTCGAGGAGGGCATTGATCGATTCACAGGCTGCGATGATATCAAATAAGAGGGTGCTGGTATATCATGGAGGGCAGGTGCAGGAAGGGATTCCCATGCGGAAAACGAGTGTCGACGTCGATGATCGCCTGCTGGAGCAGGTGCGGGACGTGCTGGGAACGTCGTCGATCAAGGAGACGATTGACGGCGCGTTGCGTGAGGTCGTACGTGCCGAGGCGCGGCGCCGGGAGATCGCGGCGCTCGCCGTCATGGACGGACTCGACCTGGCCGACGAGAAGGTGATGGCGAAGGCTTGGCGATCCTGACCCGGCAGGCCGTGGTGGACTTCCGCGCAGCATCGGGAGCCGCGAGGCGCGGGTGATGCATGTCTATCTCATCGACAAGAGCGCGCTGGCCCGCATGGAGGACCCGCGCGTCCAGGCGCGGCTCGCACCCGTCATCGCAGCGGGCGACGCGGCGACGTGCGCCATCATCGAGCTGGAGGTCCTGTACTCCGCCCGCAATCGGGACGAGCACGCGCGTACCCGCGCCCGCCGGCAACTCGCCTATCGCCAGCTCGAATTGACCGGCGCGACGTTCGAACGGGCCATCGAAGTGCAGGGGCTGCTCGCCGCCCGGGGGCGCCACCGCCTGCCGATACCGGACCTGATCATCGCGGCCGCCGCCGAGGCGGCCGGCATGACGGTGCTGCACTACGACGCGGACTTCGACACCATCGCCGCGGTCACGCGGCAGAGCATGGAGTGGGTGGCGCCACGGGGTTCGCTGTGATTCCCCCGTATCGCGCAAGCCTAACCGGCCCGCCCCGCCGCGGCCTCGATCGCCCGCCGGACGTACACCGGCGCGACCGCCTTGCGGTACTCGCCCGACGCAAAGACGTCACCGAGCAGGTCGTCGCCGACGTCCCCGTTCACCGCATCCGCGGCGGCGGCGAACGTCTCGGCCGTGGGCGGCTGGTCGTTGAGCGCCGCCTCGACCGCGCCGCAGCGTACCGGCTTCGGCGTGAGTCCGCCGATGGCGACCGCCGCCTCGTTGCAAACGGTTTCCTTCGGCTCGCCCTTGATCTTGGCTATCCAGCCGCCGCCCTTGGTGCCGATCCCGAGCGAGACGGCAACGCCGATGACCGCGTAGCGCGAGGCGGGGTGCGAGAACTTGACATAGGCGGTGCCGCGGCCCGCGGCCGACGGCACGCGAATCGACGTGAGCAGGTCGTTCTCGCCGAGCGTCGTCATCATCACGCCCGTGAAGAAATCGGCCGCCGCTACCGACCGTTCGCCTTGCGGGCCGGTGATGCCGACCGTGGCGCCGAGCGCCGCCAGCACGGTGGGCAGATCCGACGCCGGATCGGCATGCGCGAGGTTGCCCCCGATGGTGCCGCGGTTGCGGACCGCCGGGTCGCCGATCTGGCCGGCCGCCTCGGCGAGGGCGGCGGTGTGCTCCCTGACCGCGTCCGACGCCGCGATCTCGGCGTGCGTGGTCAGCGCGCCGATGCGCAGGCCGTCGGCGTCGGCGGAGATGCCGCGCAGCTCCGCGATGCGCCCGATGTCGATCACCGCGGCCGGCGCCGCCAGGCGCAGCTTGAGCAGCGGGATCAGGCTGTGGCCGCCGGCGAGGAGCTTCGCGCCGGGATGCGCCGCGAGCAGTTGGCCGGCCTCGGCCACCGAGCCCGCGCGGTAGTACTCGAAATCGGCAGCAAACATGGCTCAGCTCCCCTTCGCTTCCTGGATGGCGCGCCACACCCGCTCGGGCGTGAACGGCATGTCCACCCGCTTGACCCCCAGCGGCTTCAGCGCGTCCATCACGGCGTTGTAGACCGCCGCCGTCGACGCGATCGTGCCCGCCTCGCCGATGCCCTTCACGCCCAGCGGGTGGTGCGGAGATCGCGTGACGGTCGAGATGACGTCGAGATCGGGCAGCAGGTCGGCCCGCGGCAACGCGTAGTCGAGCATCGATCCGGTGACGAGCTGTCCGCTCTCGTCGTACTCGGCGCCCTCCCAGAGGGCCTGCCCGACGCCCTGCACGATGCCGCCGTGCACCTGCCCCTCGACGATGGTGGGGTTGATCTGCGGCCCGCAGTCGTCGAGCGCCGTGTAGCCGGTCAGCTCGACATGCCCGGTGCTCGCATCCACCTCGACGACGGCGAGGTGGGCGCCGTAGGGGAAGACGAAGTTGGGCGGGTCGTAGAAGGTCGTCGCCTCGAGTCCGGCCTCCATCCCCTCCGGCATGTTCCAGGCGACGTTGGCCATCAGGGCGATGTCCTGGATCGTCTTCGCCTTGTCGGGGGAGCCCTTGACGAAGAACTTGCCGTCGGCGTAGTCCATGTCGTCGACCGACGCCTCGAGCAGGTGCGCCGCGAGCACCTTCGCCTTCTCGCGGATCTTGCGGACCGCGAGCGCCAGCGCGGCGCCGCCCACCGCGGTGGTGCGGCTGCCGTAGGTGCCCCAGCCCATCGGGGTCGAGTCGGTGTCGCCGTGGAAGATCTTCACGTCGCCCGCGTCGACGCCGATCTCGTCGGCGACGATCTGCGCGAAGGTCGTCTCCTCGCCCTGTCCGTGCGGCGAGGCGCCGATGAAGACGTGCACCTTGCCGGTGGGGTGGAAGCGGACGATGGCGCTCTCCCACAGCCCGCCCTGGAAGCCGATGGCGCCGGCGACCTGCGACGGTCCGAGACCGCAGATCTCGACGTAGGAGGACAGCCCCAGGCCGAGGTACTTCCCGTTCGACGGCCCGGCCTTCTGCTTCTCCCGCAACGCCTTGTAGCCGGTGTGATCGAGCAGCTTCTCCAGCGCGCCGGGGTAGTCGCCGCTGTCGTAGTTCAGCGTGGTGACGACCTCGTGGCCGTCGTCGAACTTGGGGATGAAGTTCTTCCGCCGGACGTCCGCCGGGTCCATGTCCAGCTCGTTGGCGAGCATGTCGATGAGCCGCTCGAGCATGAACGTGGCTTCCGGCCGTCCCGCGCCGCGGTACGCCTCGACCGGAACGCCGTTGGTATAGACGCCGTAGACGTCCTCCTTGAGCGCCGGGATCGTGTAGCAGCCCGACAGCATCAGGCCGTGCAGGATGGTCGGGATGCCGGGGGCGGCGGTCGAGAGATACGCGCCCATCCCGGCGTGGACGGTGCAGCGCAGCCCGGTGATCCTGCCGTCCTTCGCGGCCGCCAGCTCGACGTCCTGGACGTGGTCGCGCCCGTGCGTCGTCGCCTGGTAGTTCTCGCTGCGGGTCTCGATCCACTTGACCGGCCGGCCCAGCGTCTTCGAGCAGAACACCGTGACGAAGTCCGCCGGGTAGGCGGCGATCTTGCTGCCGAAGCCGCCGCCGACCTCCGGCGCGATGACCCGCAGCTTGTCCTCCGGAATCCCGGTGACCACCGAGCAGAGGAAACGCACGATGTGCGGGTTCTGGGTCGTGTTCCAGAGCGTCAGCTCGCCCGTCGCCTGCGTGTACTGGGCCACCGCCCCGCGCGGCTCCATCGCGTTCGGAATCAGCCGCTGCTGGAGGATCCGCTCCTTGATGACGACACCGTCGGCCTCGGCCTCGGCGAAGGCCGCGTCGACGTCGCCGCCGCCCGCCACGACCCAGTGGAACGCCTGGTTCCCGGAAATGTCCTCCCCGTTGAGGTCCTTGGCGTGAAGCTGCGGTGCGTCGGCGCCGGAGGCCTTCTCCGGGTCGGTGACGGTCGGCAGCGGGTCGTAGTGGACCTCGATGAGATCGGCCGCGTCCTGGGCCTGGTACGGCGTCTCGGCCACGACCGCCGCCACGATGTCGCCGGTGTAGCGCACCACGTCCTTGGCGATGCACGGATAGGGAGCGATCTTGAGCTCCGAATCGGGAAGCAGCCAGGCGCAGGGCATCGGCTGCAGGGCGCCCTCGATGTCGGCGCCGGTGTAGACGGCCACGACGCCCGGGGCGACCCTGGCCTTCTCGGTGTCGATGCGGGTGATCCGGGCGTGCGCGTGGCTGCTGCGGAGCATCGCCGCGTGCACCATGCCCGGCAGGACGATGTCGTGCGTGTAGGTCGCGCTCCCCGTGATGAGGCGCGGGTCTTCGCGGCGGCGGATTCCGGAGCCGAAGATTCTGCTGCTCATGGCTGTTTCTCCCGCTACTTGTCCGCCCCAGCCATCGTCCCGGCCGCCTCGCGCACGGCGCGCACGATGTTCTGGTAGCCGGTGCACCGGCAGATGTTGCCCTCGAGGCCGTGCCGGATCTCGTCGTCGCTGGGCGAGGCGTTCGTCCGCAGCAGCTCGTGCGACGCCAGGATCATCCCCGGCGTGCAGAAGCCGCACTGCAGGCCGTGCTTGTTCCAGAAGCTCTCCTGCAGGGCATGCAGCTTCTCGCCCTCGGCCAGCCCTTCGATCGTCGTGACGCTCGCGCCGTCGGCCTGCACCGCGAGCGTCGTGCAGGACTTGGCCGACACGCCGTCGATCAGGACCGTGCACGAGCCGCACTGGCTCGTGTCGCAGCCGACCTTCGTGCCGGTCAGCTCCGCGAAGACGCGGATGAAGTGGACCAGCAGCAGCCGCGGCTCGACTTCGCGTTCGATCAGGCGGCCGTTGACCGTGATGCGGACGGGGACTTTCACGCGTCACCTCCCAGGGGAGCGGCATTATAGCTTCCGGCAGCGGATACGCGCCACTTTACGTGTCGGTGCGGCAGGGCGCGCCCGGTTCGGAAGCGCCAGGGCCGGGAGGAACTCGCCGTCTACCCGAGCGCGGGCGCCGGTCAGGTCCGGTTGGATGGCAATCGGAACCGCGGGCGACGATGGTCGGGCTGCGAATCGCCGCCGTAGCGCGCGGCGAGGGCGTGCTTCTCCTCCACGCCAATCAGGTCGTTGAACCGCTCGAAGGCAATCAGCTCGTTCTCGGCGCCCGCGGTCGTGCCTTCCGCGCGCAGGCGTCCGTACACCGCTTCCAGCGCCCTGGCCGCCGCATACAGACCGGACACCGGGTAGAGGATGAGCTGGAACCCGAGCGCAGCCAGCTCGTCCCGCGGCAGTACCGGGGTCCGCCCCTGCTCGACCATGTTCGCCACGGTCGGCTGCGGGGCCCGGCGGCCGACTTCGATCAGCTCTTCGCGGGTCCGGGGCGCCTCGATGAACGTGGCGTCGGCCCCGGCTGCACGAGCCGCCTCCGCGCGCGCCAGGGCTTCGTCCAGGCCGCCGTCGGCGATGGCGTCGGTGCGGGCGACGATGAAGAAGTCGGCGTCGCCCCTGGCGTCCACCGCGGCGCGGATCTTGCCCAGGTACTCGTCGCGCGGGACGACCCGCTTGCCGCGCATGTGGCCGCAGCGCTTCGGCCACACCTGGTCCTCCAGGAAGCAGCCGGCCGCTCCCGCCGCGATCAACTCGCGCACGGTGCGGATCACGTTCAGCGGATTGCCGTAGCCGGTGTCGGCGTCGACGAGGATCGGGATGCCGGCGCTGCCGCAGATGCGCCGCGCCCGGTCGATCACCTCGCTCTGGGTCAGCAGTCCGATGTCGGGCTCGCCGATGCAGGTGGCCGAGACGGCATAGCCGGACACGAACGCGAGCTCGAAGCCGGCCCGCTCGGCCAGCTTCGCCGACAGCGTGTCGTAGACGCCGGGGAACACCGGGCTGCCCGACCGGTCGATTACGGACTGTACGCGCGTCGTCATCCGTCTTCCGTTTCTGCGGTTCAGCGGACCGCTTCGGATTCCAGCGCGGGTGCGAACGCCGCGAGGTCTCCGGCGACGTCGGGTGGCGGGATCAGGCCGAGCAGATGGGCGAGGAGCGGGTAGACGTCCACCGCGTTCACCGCGGGCAGCGCCGTGCCCGGGGCGATGCCCGGACCGGCGGCCAGGAAGATGCCGTGCATCTCGGGCAGCGTCGGGTCCCAGCCGTGCATGCCGGCCGGCGGTCTGTCGTCGGGGCCGAGCTGCACCATGCCCAGCCCGGCCGGCATCACGAGCACGTCGCCCAGCCGCGGGTTGCCGCCGGCGTGCAGGTGCTCCGGGAGCTCCTCGCGCAGGTAGGCCCGCGCGTGGGCCAGGCGGGCGTTGAGCCGGTCGCGCAGGGCGCGCGCACGCTCCGGGTCGCCGACGTGCAGGCTGAGCGAGGGGCCGGCGGCGACGATGCGCACGCCCGCAAGCTCCGCCACCGCCGGGAGCACGGTGGTCCTGTCGGGGTCCGGCGCGGCCATGCCGTGATCGGAAACCACGACGAGCGCGACACGTTCCGCATGGGGCAGGGCGTCGAGGCCCGCCGTCAACGTTCCCAGCAGCCCGTCGGCGCTCTCGACGCTGCGCCGCATGGCCGCATGGTCCGGGCCGAGCCGGTGGCCGGCGCTGTCGACGAGCGAGAAATAGAGCGTGACCAGGTGCGGGCGTGCGGCGGGCGGCAGGGCGAGCCAGGCGAGGACCTGCTCGATCCGTTCGCGATTGGGGACGCGCCCGTCGTACGGCCGCCAGTGGCTCGGCCGCACGCCCCCGATGTCGGCCTCCGTGCCGGGAAAGAAGAAGGCGGCCGAGATCAGGCCCTGGTTCTCCGCGGTGACCCAGATCGGCTCGCCGCCCCACCAGGTGCCGTCCTGCGCGTCCTCGCTCCGGCGGTAGCTGAACTCCGCGCCGCGCACCGGATCGAAGAACCGGTTCCCGACGATGCCGTGGGTTTCCGGGTGCAGGCCGGTGGCGATCGAGTAGTGTCCGGGGAAGGTCAGCGACGGAAATACGCTGACGAGACCGGCCGCACGCATCCCGCGCGCCGCGAGGCGGTCGAAGTGCGGTGTGTCGAAGCGGTCGAGGTACCCGGGGTGAAAGCCGTCGAACGAGACCAGGACGACATGCGGGCGCGATTCCGCGGCGGGACGGTCGATGCCGCCGGTGGCCTGCTGCCCGGACGATGCCGGGAGCCCGCGTTCGGCGTTGGCTCCCGCGCCGCAGGCGATCAACGATACGGCGCCGAGGAGAACACCCGCCCCGGCCCGTAGACAGCGCCGCAGCAATCGCGGCCGATAGAGGTTGGGGTGAGTGACGGGGCTTGAACCCGCGACCTCCGGAGCCACAGTCCGGCGCTCCACCAACTGAGCTACACTCACCACCGTGCGTGCCCGCGAAGCACCCGCTTCGCACTCGGCGTAATCCGACATTGTAGCAGTCCTGCTCCGGTAGCGTTTCGGGGCGCTAGAATAGGTGCATGGATGGGACGGGCGCGCCGGCAGACTCCGGCCGGCCGACTGCGAGGGTCGGCGAGGACGCCGTCACCGGCGGCCGTGTCATGGTCGAGGCGTTCCGCCTGACGACCGACGGCAGCGATGCCGACCGCATCCTGAACGGCATCCTCGACGGCCTGGTGTCGCTGGTCGACCACGATGCGGCGGCGATTTACGTCGTCGATCAGTTGGGGGGGCGCGTGTCCCACAGCCTCGTGCGCGGCTGCGTCAATCCCGTTCCGGCAGAGATGTCGGCGCCGTTCGAGGGTCACGGCGTGGTGGGCCGGGTTCTCGCCGGCGGCGAGCCGGTTTCGCTGCACGATCAGCCCGGCGTCTGCGAAGGACGCCGACAGGCGCGTTCGCGTCTCGTCGTGCCTCTCGTCGGCTCCCGGGGACGGATCCGAGGGGCGCTCGACCTGTGGTCCGACCGGCCGTCCGGATACGACCCGGCAGCCGAGGCGGTGGTCGAGGTCTATGCCGCTGCCGTCGCCGCGACCATCGAGAACGCCCGGCTCATCGCCGAGGTCCGCGTCAAGCGCCGCCTCGACAGCGACCTCGCCCTGGCGCGCGACGTCATGGCGGATCTGCTGCCGCGGGCGACCCCGGCGGTGGCCGGATTCGACATCGCGGGGGCGCACGAGTCGTCGCTGGCCGTCGGCGGCGACTACTACGAGTTCATTCCGCTGCCGGAGGATCGCTGGGGCGTCGTGATCGCGGACGTCGTCGGCAAGGGCGTCGCGGCGGCGCTGCTGGTCGCCGCGACCCGCGCGTCCATCGCCTCGCTGGTCGGCCACGAGCTGGCTGTGCGCGCGATCATGCGCCGTGCGAACCGTTTCTTCCACGAGTCGGTCGAGGAGGGGCGCTACGTCACGCTGTTCTACATGGTGCTCGACGTCCCGGCGCGGAGCCTGCTCTACGTCAATGCCGGCCACGTGCCGCCGGTGCTGGTGCGCGCGAACGGCGAGGTGGAGCTGTTGGAGGAAGGCGGCGTGCCGCTCGGCCTGTTCGAGTCTCCGCGTTACTTCGAGGGGCACGCGACGCTGGCGCCCGGCGACGTCCTCGGGCTGCACACCGACGGCATCGTCGAGCAGACGAATCCGGAGGGCGAGGAGTACGGCAGAGCGCGGCTCATCACGACCCTGCGGGAGGCGGGGGAGGCCGGCGCCACCGAGCTTTGCAGCCGCGTGATGCAGGACGTGCACCGGTTCGGGGCCGGCAAGCAGGTGGACGATCGCACGCTGGTGATCATCCGCTCGAACGCCGAGCCGACCGCCCGCCCGATTCCATCGTGACGACCGTACGAAGAAAGAGCCGGACG
Organism: Vicinamibacterales bacterium; assembly: GCA_965204175.1. Taxonomy (GTDB): domain Bacteria; phylum Acidobacteriota; class Vicinamibacteria; order Vicinamibacterales; family UBA8438; genus WTFV01. The sequence continues at coordinate 3,838,436 of OZ241978.1, read as the reverse complement.
GGGGCGGCCGCCCGGCTCCGATCATCCGCGCCGTGCTCGAATGGCCGCCGGGTCCCGCAGGGGGATGATTCCCCGTTCCGGCCGGGAAACGCCGCCATCCGGCGTCGGGTCGGCGCTCAGTTCGCGTTGACCGTGTCGTGCGCGTACCGCTGATAGTGCGCGGCGAGCACGTCGCGGCCGAAGTCGCCGTCGAAGTCGCGCCATACGCTGTGGACGTGGTTCGCCGTGTTCTGCACGTTGTCGTACTCGATTAGGAACGTCGGCCCCTGCACGCGGTAGTAGTGCGGCTGGCCCTCGTCGAGACTGCCCGCCCAGGCGAACCGGATGCCGTCGAGCCCGGCCTCCTTGACCTTGGCGAGACGCTCGGCTGCGACCGCGGGCGGTTGCACGTTGGCGTACTCCTCGATCAGCGCCCAGAGGACGTCCTGCTGGCCGCGGCTCAGATCGCCGAAGGCGACGCCGGTGTTCTCCTGTATCGCGGCCTGCCGGTCCGAGGTGGTCAGGATGTCGCTCGGGGCCTCGTCGGAGATGACGGCGGCCCGGCGGTGGGCGTCGGACATCGAGGCGATGAGGCTGCGCGGCAGGATGTCCTCCAGAACGAGGACCCGCTCGCCGGCGCGGCTGCCCTCGCGGACGTAGGCCGGGTTGGTGCCGAAGAACTGCGGCGTGCTGGAGCTGAGCATGCCGTCGTGGACGGTCCAGTTCCCCGAGATGTGGTGCCCCTCGTAGCGCCAGCCCCACGTGCCGTCCGCCGTCGGCTCGCCGAAGATCATGAAGAAGTAGAGCTCGGTGTCGCGGATGGCGCGCCCTTCGCGGTCGAACAGGATCTGCTCGAGCTGGCGGATCCGCTCGGACTTGTCGTAGCCCTCGGCGCTCAGGCTGGCCTCCACGAGGGCCAGCGCGGCCTTCTTCTGCGGCCCGCTCATCGTCTTGAGCGGCACGCCCTTGCGCTCGCGGGGGATGTAGTGCCAGTCGAAGCGATCGTCGCTGTCGAACGCGAACATCGCGGCCGAGCGCTGCTCCGGCGTCAGCGAGTCGAGGAAGGCCTGCGCCGCTTCCGCCATCGAGGCGGTCTGGCCGGCCTTGTCCTGCATGGTGGCGGCCCCGGCGGTGACGATGGCCAGGACCACGAAGACGAGTGGAACGAGTCGTGCGGACACCTTCATGGGTTTCCTCCTCAAGGCTCTTTTGCGGTGAGCCGAGCCTACAACCGGGGGCGGGGGGCGTCAAGACGCGCGGGGTCCGCTGCCGCAACCGGGAGGGCGCGCGGCTGCGATCCGGGACCGCGGCGGCCCGCCGCCGCGCGCCGCCGTTGTCTCCAGCGTCCTGTCCGGCCGAATATGCGACGATCCACAGCGTTCATGAGAGCGACCATCGTCGGCGTCACCCTGGGTTCGCTGGTTCTGTGCGCAGCGCCGGGGGCGGCGCAGCCCGCCGGGCAGCCGTCGCCGCGGGCGCAGATTGCCGCCGGCACGCCGGCGCCCGTTCCCGACGGGACGCGGTTCGAGACCGACGTCGTCATCGACGGTCCTCCCGCGCCGGTGGCGCCCGACGTGATCACGCGGGACGGGGGGCAGGCGACCATGCGCGCCATCCGGCTCCTCGCCGGCATCGAGGTCGACGGACGTCTCGACGAGCCGGTCTACGACGCCGTGGCGCCGGTCTCCGACTTCATCCAGCAGCTTCCCGATGAAGGAGCGCCCGCCACCGAGCGGACCGACGCGTGGGTGATGTTCGACGACGAGAACTTCTACGTCGCCGGGCGCTGCTGGGACAGCGCGCCGCCCGGCGAATGGGTCGCGACCGAGATGCGCCGCGACGCGTTCAACATGCTGAACAACGACCTGTTCGGCTTCCTGATCGACACCTTCTACGACCGCCGCAACGCGCTGCTCTTCTACGCCAATCCCCTCGGCGGCTTCGTCGATCAGGCCCTCACCAACGAGGGCAACCCGAACCGCGACTGGAACCCGGTGTGGGACGTCAAGACGGGCCGGTTCGACGGCGGCTGGACCATCGAGATGGTCGTCCCCTTCAAGTCGCTGCGCTACCGGCCGGCGCGCGACCAGGTCTGGGGGATCCAGCTCCGGCGCACCGTGATGCGCAAGAACGAGTGGGCCTACCTGACCCTGATCCCGATCTCGGCCGCCGGATTCGGGGGGCGCGGCGGCGTCTTCCGCGTGTCCGCGGCCGGCACGCTGGTCGGGCTCGAAGCGCCGCCGGCCGGCGTCCACCTGGAAGTCAAGCCGTACGCGATCGGCGGGTTGACGCCCGCCGGCGCGGACCCGGCCAATCCCGGCGCGGCGCCGGAGCGACGGCTCGAAGGCGACGGCAAGGCCGGGGTGGACCTGAAGTACGGCATCACGCAGAACCTGACCGCGGACTTCACCTGGAACACCGATTTCGCGCAGGTCGAGGTGGACGAGCAGCAGGTGAACCTGACCCGCTTCAACCTGTTCTTTCCCGAGAAGCGGGAGTTCTTTCTCGAAGGCCGCGGCATCTTCGACTTCGCCCGCGGCAGCTTCCGCACGGCGCGCAGCCTGCGGCGGGGCAGCGTGCTCGGCGGCGGCGACGCGCCCACGATGTTCTACAGCCGCCGCATCGGGTTGCAGGGCGGACAGGCGGTGCCGATCCTCGGCGGGGGGCGCCTGACCGGCAAGATCGGCGCGTTCGACGTCGGAGCGCTGAACATCCAGACCGGCAACGAGGCGTTGTCGGGCGCCCTGGACACGAACTTCACGGTGCTCCGCGTCAAGCGCGACATCCTGCGGCGCAGCAGCGTCGGCGCCCTCGTGACGAACCGGTCGCTGTCGCTCTCCGGCGACGGGTCGAACCAGGCCTACGGCGCCGACGCCGTCTTTTCGTTCTTCGACAGCGTCAACCTGCTCGGCTACTACGCCAGGACGCGCACCAGCGGCCTGACGGAGCGCGACGCGAGCTACCAGGCGCGCTTCGACTACGGCGCCGACCGCTACGGCCTGGAGGTGGACCACCTGCTGGTCGAGGACGACTTCCGGCCGGAGGTCGGCTTCGTGCGGCGGCGCAACTTCCGCCGCACGTCGCTGTCGGGACGCTTCAGCCCGCGGCCGCGATCCATCGAGTCGGTGCGCCAGTTCGTGCTCGAGGCCAGCCACGACTACTTCCTGACGGCCGACACCGGGTTGCTGGAGACGCGCCAGAACCAGATCGCGTTCCAGACCGAGCTCGAGAACAGCGATCAGTTCGGCGTGCGCCTGAGCGACAGCTACGAGCTGCTGCAGGCTCCCTTCTTTCCCTCGGGCGGCGACGTTGCCATACCCGTCGGCGGCTACCGCTTCGCCGACACGCGCCTGACCTACGCGCTCGGCCCGCAGCGGCTGCTCAACGGGCGGGTGGAGGTCGCGACCGGCGGCTACTTCGACGGCGAGATCACGTCGGTCGATCTCGGCCGGGGGCGGGTCGATCTGTCGTCGCGGCTGTCCGTCGAGCCGAGCGCCTCGTTCAACTGGATCGACCTGCCGGGCGGATCGTTCCGCACCGACCTGTGGCGGGCGCGGGTGAACTACACGTTCTCGCCCCGCATGTTCTTCAGCGGGTTGCTGCAGTACAACTCCGCCAACCGGACGCTGGGCACCAATCTGCGGCTGCGCTGGGAGTACTCGCCGGGCAGCGAGCTGTTCGTCGTCTACACGGAGGAGCAGGATACGGATCCGTTGCGTCCGGATCGCTACGACGGGTTTCGCGACCGCGGGTTCGTGATCAAGCTCACACGGCTGTTTCGGAACTAGGGGCCTGCGCCGGTTCGCCGAGGAGCGCTAAACGCGCCCATAAGCGGATTCGTCTAACATACCTGGTTGCGTGCGCACCCGATCGACGCCCTCTAATCCCGGTACCCTTGCCCAATCCATGCGGACGACAGTTATCGCTTCAGGACTCGTGATCGCGGCGTTGACCGGCGCGGTCGCGGCGCAGTCGCAATCCGCTGCTGCTGCCGTCGGCAACGGCGCCCTCGTGCTGGTGGTCCCCTTCGCCAATCTCGCCGGCGACCCGGCGGACGATTGGATCGGCGTCGGGATCGCCGAGGCGGTCGCGATTGACCTGCAGATGCGGGGAGCGCGGGTCGCGCGCGCGGTGGCCGGGTCCGCCGATTCGGGCGCGGACGGCGGGCTGCAGGCGGGTCGACGCGCCGGCGCCGACCGGGTGGTCAACGGCGCCTATCAGCGGCTCGGCGACCGGATCCGCGTGACCGCGCGACTCGTCGCCGTGGCGGACGGGGCGGTGCTTCAGTCCGCGACCGTGACAGGCAGGGTCTCCGACATGTTCGAGCTGCAGGATCAGGTGGCGGCGGGATTGCGCGACGGGGCCGCGCCCGCCGGTTCGGCCGCGGCGGCCGAGCGGGAGCCGGCGCTCGGGATGTCGCCCCGCGCGGATTCCGAGTCTCCCGCCGCCGAGACCGCGGTCAGCGCGCCGCAGGGGCGTCGCGGACCCTTCGGCCAGCCGGCTCCGCCGGTGCGGCCAGCCGTTCCCGCGACGCCTCCCGGCACCGCCGCGGCCGCCGTCCCGCCTCCCGGCAACGCCGGCGCCCCGGTCCCGGCCGCGGCTCCGGTTCCCGATGCCGCCGGGCGACCCTTCGGCCAGACCGCCGGCCTCTTCGTCGATGCCGGCCTCATCGACGGGCCGCCCGCGCCGGTGCCGCCGGCGGTCATGACGCGCGACGAAGCGGGGCGCACGACGGTGCGGGCCGTCCGCCTCGAGGACGGCATCCGGCTCGACGGCGTGCTCGACGAGCCGGTGTACGAGACCGTGCCCGCGATCACCGACTTCATCCAGCAGGTGCCCGACATCGGCGCGCCCGCCACCGAGCGGACCGAGGCGTGGATCATGTTCGACGACACGAACGTGTACGTCTCGGCGCGGGTCTGGGACTCGGCCCCCGAGAGCCAGTGGGTCGCGAACGAGATGCGGCGCGACACCAGCCAGCTTCGCCAGAACGACACGTTCACCGCCTTCTTCGACACCTTCTACGACCGCCGCAACGGCTTCAACTTCTACACCAACCCGCTCGGGGCGCGCGCCGACCAGCAGTTCACGAACGAGGGCAACCCGAACGCCGACTGGAACCCGGTATGGGACGTGCGGACCGGCCGCTTCGGCGGCGGCTGGACGGTCGAGATGGAGATCCCGTTCAAGACGCTGCGCTACCGCTCGGAGCCGCCGCATGTCTGGGGCATACAGCTCCGCCGCGCGATCCGGCGCAAGAACGAATGGGTCTACCTGACCCGGTTGCCCATCTCGGCCGGTGGCGGCAGCGGTTCGGCCGGCATCTTCCGGGTCTCGGCGGCCGGATCCCTGGTCGGCCTCCAGCCGCCTCCGGCCAGCCGCAACATCGAGGTCAAGCCCTACGCCATCGGCGGGATCACCACCGACCTGACCGCCTCCCCGCAACTGGTCGACGAGGGCAGCGGCGCCGGCGGCCTCGACGTCAAGTACGGCATCACCCAGAACCTGACCGCCGACTTTACCTGGAACACCGACTTCGCCCAGGTGGAGGTGGACGAGCGGCAGGTGAACCTGACCCGCTTCCCGTTGTTCTTCCCGGAGAAGCGCGAGTTCTTCCTCGAAGGAAGGGGCATCTTCGGCTTTGCCCGCGGCGGCGTCACCGGCCGGTTCGGCGGTCCCGGCGGCGGTCCGGTCGGCGGGGTTTTCGGCGACGTCAACGTGCCGCAGCTCTTCTACAGCCGGAAGATCGGTCTGGAGCAGGGCCGCATCGTACCTATCGTCGGGGGCGCCCGGGTGACCGGCAAGATCGGCCAGTTCGACGTCGGGGCGCTGAACATCCAGGCCGGCGACGAGTCGGTCTCCCGCTCCGATCCGACCAACTTCACCGTCGTCCGCCTCCGGCGGGACGTCCTGCGGCGCAGCTCCGTAGGCGCCATGTTCACCAACCGCTCGGTCTCGCGGGTGGCCCCGGGCTCGAGTCAGGCCTACGGCGTCGACGGCACCTTTGCCTTCTTCGAGAACCTGAGCCTCGTCACCTACCTGGCCCGGACCCGGGTGCCCGGGCCGGATCACCGCGGCAAGGACCTGAGCTACCAGGGCGCCTTCGAGTATGCGGCCGACCGCTACGGCCTGAAGGTCGATCACCTGCTGGTCGAGGACAACTTCCTGCCCGAGGTGGGCTTCCTGCGGCGCGACAACTTCCGGCGCACCTACGTGACGGGCCGGTTCAGCCCGCGGCCGCAATCCATCGAAAGCGTCAGGCAGTTCAGCCTGGAAGGCAGCATCGACTACATCCTGACCGCCGACGAGAACCACCTGGAGACGCGCCAGAACATCGTGGCGTTCCAGACCGAGTTCGAGTCGAGCGACCGGTTGACGTTCACGGCGACCGACAACTACGAGCTGCTCGTCCGGCCGTTCACGCCTCCCGGCTCCGGCTTCTCCATTCCGGTGGGGGGTTACAGCTTCGCCGATGCCGGGGTTTCCTATTCCATCGGCCAGCAGCGGCGCATCAACGGGACGGTGACCGTGCGGCGGGGCGCCTACTTCGACGGCGACCTGTCGACGGTGGAGCTGAGCCAGGGACGCATCGCGGTGCTGCCGCAGATGTCCGTCGAACCGACCGTCTCCTTCAACTGGATCGACACGCCGTACGGGAAGTTCCAGACGAACCTGGGCGTGACGCGGGTGAACTATGCGTTCAACCCGCGGATGTTCTTCAGCGGGCTGCTGCAGTACAACTCGGCGAGCAACTCGTTCAGCAGCAACCTGCGCCTGCGCTGGGAGTACAGCCCGGGCAGCGAGCTGTTCGTGGTCTACACCGACGACCGCGACGTCACCGGCGGGTTGCGGCCCGACCGGAGCTGGGACCTGCGCAACCGCGGCTTCGTCGTCAAGTTCAACCGGCTGTTCCGCTTCTGACGGCTGTTACGTTCCGGCGCCCGTTCGGGACCGCTCGTAGAGAGCGAACGCGAAGTTCGGCGCCGGCGCGGCCATGTCGCCGCGGTTTCGCAGGTAGCGTCGTGCCTGCTCGTCCGGGGGGACCTTGTCCAGCGGTACGAAGCCTACCCGCGCCAGCTCGCCGTCCAATTCCTCGGGAATGAACTCCGACACCATCGGTTCCCCGAGACGCTTGACCAGCCGTTCCAGCTTGTCGGCGAGGGGCAGCCCGTCCATGGGGATCAGGTGCCGGGCGAGCAGGAAGTCCAGCACGAGCCGGCTGTCCGGCGCCGCCACCGCCGCGATGGAGTCGAGCGTGTCCCGGATGGCCGGCCGGGTGAGGTAGTACGTCGTTCCCAGCCACGAGAAGAACGCCGGCGCCCGTGGGTCGAACCCGGCACGGTGGAGCGTTTCGTGCAGCCGGTCGGTCTCGAAGTCGACCGGTACGAACGTCAGATGGGTGGGCAGTCCGCCGTGCACCCGGCGTACCCGCTCCTGCTTCAGGGCCTGCATGCCCGGCTGATCCACTTCGAAGATCCGGACGCTCTCGGCGAGCTCCGGATGCCGCAGGGCGTAGCTGTCCAGTCCGGCCCCGAGGATCACGTACTGCCGGACGCCGGCCGCGATCGCCTCCGCGAGTCGATCCTCGGCATAGCGCGCCCGCAGGATGTTCTCGGTGTGGATGGGATGGAACGGCACCAGGAGCTTGTGGACGACGATCCAGTTGAGCAGGCGGTTGTTGGCGACCTGCCGCCAGAACGGCGATACCAGCCGCACGGCATAGGCGTCGTCCAGGATCGGGTCGGGATGCCACCGCCGGTGGTGCGCCCGGATCCCGGCGGCCAGCGTTGCGGTACGGCTGACGCGCTTCCCGCCGGAACCACCGGAGCGACGCGGCGTCATGCACACAGCATACAGGCGGTCCGCCGCAGATCGCATGGTTGACCGGCCGTGTCGATTCCATCGAACAGGCGCAGCACCACCTCCTCCGGGCGTTGATGCATGGGACCCCGAAACGGGACTGAGCAGCCCTGGCCAGCGCCGACGTCCTGCCGAGTTCGCGCCTACGCGAGTTTCAGGTTGCGGAGTATCGCCAGGGCCGACCGTGACCGGTTCAGACCATAGAGGTGCAGGCCGGGCGCGCCCCCCGCGAGCAGCGCTTCGCACTGCCGCGAGGCGAAGTCGATGCCGAACCTGGTCACCGCCTCGTCGTCGTCCCCGAGCCGATCGAGATCGGCGACCAGCGCGGGAGGCAGCGTGGCGCCGCACAGCGCGGTGAAACGCTTCACCTGCTTCGTGCTCAGAATCGGCAGGACGCCGGGGGTGATCGGCACGGTCACGCCGAGCGTGCCGGTCAGGTAGTCGATCATCCGAAAATAATCGGCGTTGTCGAAGAAGAGCTGGGTGAGGATGAACTCGGCGCCATGGTCGACCTTGTCGCGCAACCGTTGCCAGTCGACGTGCCTTCCCTCCTCGCAGTCTGGATGACCCTCGGGAAAGCCGGCGCAGCCGATGGCGAACTCGTTCGACCGCGCCTTCAGGACGTCGATGAGCTGGTAGGCGTAGTCGAAGCCGCCGGCAGGCCGCCGAAAGTCCGGTTCCCCCGGCGGCGGATCGCCGCGCAGGGCCAGGATGTTCTCGATGCCGAGCCCGGCCGCCTCGTCGAGAAAACCGTCCATCTCGGCGCGGGTGAAGCTGACGCAGGTGACGTGCGCCATCGCGGTCAGGCCGTGTTCCCGCTGCATGCGATCGACGATTTGCAGCGTCTTCTCGCGCGTGCCGCCGCCGCCTGCGCCGTACGTTACCGAGCAGAAGTCGGGTCGGGCTTCGGCGAGGCGGGGCAGCACCCGCTCGAACAGGCTCTCGTCCCCCCGCGGCGTCTTGGGCGGAAAGAACTCGATGGAGATGACCGGCAGGCCGGCGGCGCGCTTCTCGGCATAGATGTCGGGGATGCGCCTCACGGCACCGGAGTATACCGGGGCGGACCCGGCGGAGAGGGTGCTCATGCGCGGCGGCGGTGCGTTCCGCCGGTCCACGGCAGGGTGACAACCGGGGCCGTGATATGCAGAATGGCCGGATGAATCCGACCAGCGATCCGTCTTCGCGTCCCTTCGTGCCGTTCGTGGCCGAATCGTCCGATCTGCCCGAGCTGACGTTCCGTGCGGTGCTGCTCGGCACCGCGATGGCGATCGTGCTCGGCACCGCCAACGCCTACCTCGGGATGCGGGCCGGCCTGACGGTGGCCGCCACCTTCCCCGCCGCGGTGGTGGCGATGGCGGCGTTGCGCATCTTCGGGGGCTCGATCCTCGAGGAGAACATGGCGCGGACCACCGCGTCGGTGGGGGAGGCGCTGGTCGCCGGGGCGATCTTCACGATTCCCGCGTTCGTCATCAGCGGGGTCTGGGACGAGCTGCGCTACTGGGAGAGCACCGCCATCATGCTGGTGGGCGGCATCCTCGGCGTTCTGTTCATCATCGTGCTGCGCCGCACCCTGGTGGTCGAGGCGGAGCTGCCGTTCCCCGAGAGCGTCGCCGCGGCCGAGCTGGTGAAGGCGGGGCAGGGCGGGCGTCAGACGGGCGCCAAGTTCGTGTTCCAGGCGATGGGCGTCGCCGGGGCGTGGGAGCTGCTCAAGAACAGCAACGGCATCAAGCTGGTGGCCGACTCGGCCACGTGGTTCGTCTCCCTCGGCCAGTCGACCATCGAGATTCTGGGCCGCCCGGTGAACTACGTCGGCGGCTTCCTGCTGCAGTCCCCGGCGGCGTCGCCGGCGCTGATCGGGGTCGGCTTCATCGTCGGGCCGCAGATCGCCGCCACGCTGTTCGCCGGCGCGGTGCTCGGCTGGCTGCTGCTGGTTCCGCTGGGCCTCTTCCTGAACCCGGAGCTGGCTGCCCAGGCGACCGATTCGGCCGGGTTCATCGAGCTGAGTACCGAGGTGTGGCTGCGGCAGGTGCGGCCACTCGCGGTCGGGACGATGATCGTCGCCGCGTTCTACACCCTCTACAACCTGCGCACGTCGCTCATCCAGGGCATCGGCCGCGCCTTCGGGGACCTCGGCGCAGCGCAGGCGGAAGGCGCCGGCCGCCAGGACATCGACATCGACTTCCGGAAGACCGGCCTCGCGATCGCGGCGTTGGCCGTACCGCTGTTCGGCCTCTACTGGTACTTCAGCGAGAGCTTCGGCGGCGCCATCCTGCTGACCGTCATGATGGTCATCCTCGGGTTCCTGTTCGCCGCGGTGGCCGGCTACCTGGTGGGCCTGCTCGGCAGCTCGAACAACCCGATCAGCGGCCTGACGCTGAGCACGCTGCTCATCGCCGCCATCGTCATGGTCGGAATCGGCGTCACCGGATCGGGCGGCATCCTCGGGGTGCTGGCGGTGGCCGGCGTCGTCTGCTGCGCCTGCGGCATCGCCGGCGACATGCTGCAGGACCTGAAGGTGGGCCACATCCTCGGCGGCACGCCCTGGAAGATGCAGATCGGCGAGCTGATCGGGGTGACCGTCGCCGCCATGGTGCTCATCTGGCCGATGATCCTGATGGATCAGGTCTACGAGATCGGCAGCCCGGAGCTGCCCGCGCCGCAGGCCGGCCTGATGGCGCTCATCTCGCAGGGCATCGTCGGCGGGGACATGGCCTGGCCGCTGGTCATCGCCGGGATGGCCCTGGCCGCCGTCATGATTCTCATTCAGGCGCCGTCGCCGATGCTCATCGCGGTCGGGATGTATCTGCCATTTCCATCCACCGCGGGCATCTTCGTCGGCGGCCTCGTGAGCTGGTGGCTGTCGCGCTCGCTCGACGAGCAGGAGGCGACCGGCGAGGAACGGACGCGCGCCACCAACACGGGGGTGTTGCTCTCGTCCGGCTTCATCGCCGGCGAGGCGCTGATGGCGGTGCTGCTCGCCTTCGTGGTCGGGGCCAGCGAGGCGCTGCCCTGGCTGAACCTGCCGGAGATCGCGGATAGCGCGCTCGGCGGCGCGCTCGTCTTCGTCCTGCTCTACTACATGCTGGTCAGGATGCCGCTGAACGCGATTCGCGGCGGCGGGGAGTGAGCCCGGGCGCTCGACCGCACGCGTCCGAGGGTGCCGTCGCCTTCTGGAACGCCTGCCCTCGCCGCCTCCTGGACTGGCGCGATCTGGACGACAGGCGTTGCGTCGTCTTGCGTCCGAAGTTCGGCGAGGGGCGCATCGGCCGCTGGCTCGCCTCGAAGCTGGGCGACTCGTTCTACCGGATCCGCCTCGACGACGTCGGAACCTTCATCTGGAAGGCGTGCGACGGCGAGACGCCGCTGACGGAGATCTCCGAACGGCTGCGGCAAGAGTTCGGCGAGCGCGTCGAGCCGGCCGAGGAACGGCTGGCGCGGTTCGTGCAGTCGATGCTGCGGTCGCGCATGATCGGCGTGTGAGGATCCGTTCCATCACCGGTCGCTTCGGCTTCGGTCGAGCACCTTCAAGCCGACGGATCGCATACGCACTCAACGTAGCTTCCGGTAGCCACCGGTCAAGGGCTTCGTCCGCTCGCTGCTTCGGAACCGCGCCCTTCGTTGCGACGTGTACACTGAAACAGAGGGGGCAACCGCGGAGGCGTTCCCGCAAAGAACCTGACCGGAGCGGCGCAGGGGGCACGACATGTCGTGGTGGGGTTGGATGATCGTCGGCATCGTGCTGGTGGGCGCGGAGCTCATGACGGACGCCGCGTTCTATCTGGTGTTCGCCGGCGCGGCGGCGATCGTGGTCGGCCTGCTCGTCACGGCCGGCCTCGGGTTGCCGGTGTGGGCGCAGTGGGTGGCGTTCTCGGTGCTGGCCATCGCCTCGATGGTGCTGTTCAGGCGCAAGCTCTACGACCGGCTGCGGGGCGGCTCACCGCGTATGCAGCATGCGGCCGTCGATGCGCTGGTGACGGTCGACGAGGACGTCCCTCCCGGACGACGGACCCGAGTCCGCCTGCAGGGGACGCAGTGGACCGCCGTGAATGTCGGGTGGGAGTCGATTGCGGCCGGCGCCGAGGCCCGCGTGGTCGAGGTCGATGGCGTGGAGCTGCACATCGAGGGCCCGGCCCCGGGACAGGACGGTTGGTGATTTCGATGACAAAGGAGCAGTGATGGACGCGGGCTTGATCGTCGCCCTGGTGCTGGCATTCGTCGCGATTCTCGTGATCGTGAAGACGGCGGTGGTCGTGCCGCAGCAGAACGCCTACATCATCGAGAGCTTGGGCAAGTACTCGAGAACGCTCGAATCGGGATTCGCCCTGCTGATTCCGTTCGTCGAACGGGTCGCCTACCGCCACAGCCTGAAGGAGCGCGCCATCGACGTCGAGGAGCAGGTCTGCATCACCGCGGACAACGTCCAGGTGGGGGTGGACGGCGTCCTGTACCTGCAGGTGATGGACGCACGCAAGGCTTCCTACGGGATCGGCGACTACCTGTTCGCGATCGCCCAGCTCGCCCAGACCACCTTGCGCAGCGAGATCGGCAAGATCGAGCTGGACAAGACGTTCGAGGAGCGCAGCCACATCAACCTGCGCGTGGTCGAGGAGCTCGACCAGGCCTCGAATCCGTGGGGCGTCAAGGTGCTGCGCTACGAGATCAAGAACATCAACCCGCCGCACGACGTGCTGACGGCGATGGAGAAGCAGATGCGCGCCGAGCGGGAGAAGCGCGCCACCATACTCGAGTCCGAGGGCGACCGGGACGCCAAGATCAACCAGGCCGAGGGTGAGAAGCAGCGGGTCATCAAGGAATCCGAGGCCGCCAAGCAGCAGCAGATCAACGAGGCCGAGGGTGAGGCGGCCGCCATCCTGGCGGTAGCGGGGGCGACGGCGGAAGGGCTCAAGAAGGTAGCGGGGGCACTGAACTCGGAAGGCGGGGACAAGGCCATGCAGCTCCGCGTCGCCGAGGACTACCTGGAACGCTTCGGCAACCTCGCGAAGGCGGGCAACACCCTCATCGTGCCGGCCAACCTGAGCGATGTCGCGTCCATGATCGGCGCCGCCACCACGGTGCTGAAGCAGGTGTCAGGCGATGGCGGCTCGGCGTCGCGCCGGTAGCCGCGGCCGGTCCGCGGGGCGGTAACCCTTCGCGCGCGGGACGCCTGCGGCGTGCGCCGGTTGCCGAGGGCGTCGTTCACCCGGGGGGACCGCTCGCGGCCGCCTTCCGCGGCGCATAGCGGTTGGTGATCGGCAGCCGCCGGTCCTTGCCGAACGCGCGTGTGGAGATGCGGACGCCGGGGGGCGCCTGGCGGCGCTTGTACTCGGCGCGGTCGACGAGCTGCACGACGCGTTCCACCGTCTCCCGGGCGAAGCCGAGCGCCTCGATCCCGGCCGGACTCCGGTCTTCTTCCACGTAGGCTTCCAGAATCCCGTCGAGCACGTCGTAGGGCGGCAGGCTGTCGGCGTCGCGCTGGTCGTCCCTGAGCTCGGCGGTCGGCGGCTTGTCGATGATGCGCTGCGGGATGACCTCGCCGTCGCGGTTGCGCCAGTCGGCCAGACGGTACACCCACGTCTTCAGCACGTCCTTCAGCACCGCGAAGCCGCCCGCCATGTCGCCGTACAGGGTGGCGTAGCCGACGCTCATCTCGCTCTTGTTGCCGGTGGTGAGCACCAGCCAGCCGAACTTGTTCGACAGGGCCATGAGCAGGTTGCCGCGGATGCGCGCCTGCAGGTTCTCCTCGGCGACGTTCGGTTCCGTGCCCGCGAAGGGGCCGGCGAGCGCCCCGCCGTACGCGATTGCCAGATCCTCGATCGGCAGCTCGAGAAACCGGACGCCGAGCCGGCGGGCGAGAATGGCCGCGTCGTCCCGGTTCATCCCGGCGGTGTAGCGCGACGGCATCGACACGGCGGTGACCGCTTCCGGACCGATGGCGTCCGCCGCAATCGTGAGCGCGAGGGCGGAATCGATTCCTCCGGAGAGTCCGAGCACGGCTCCCGGAAAGCCGTTCTTCCGGACGTAGTCGGCGGTTCCCAGCACGAGGGCGCTGTAGATCTCCGCCTCCGGAGACAGCGGCTCCGCCGCCGGCCGCGGTGCGAGCGGAGCCGTCTCGGAGCGCGCCGGTCGGCGCGGGCGGACGATGATCACCCGTCTTGCGTCCTGGCGCGGCGGCCGCGCCGGCGACGCGTCGGCGTTCGCAGCGCGCGGCAGGCTCGAGGTTCGTTCCGGTGTGGGCCCGGGCGACGTCGCCCAGGCGGGATCGGACTCTCGCAACTCGCGGGCCGCTGCCGGATCGAGGTCCACGACGAGCATCTCCTCCTCGAACGGCGCACCGCGGGCGAGGATTTCTCCATCCGGTCCGATGACCAGACTGTGGCCGTCGAAGACCAGCTCGTCCTGGCCGCCGACGGCGTTGCAGAATGCGAGGAAGCAGCGCTGGTCGCGGCAGCGGGCCGCGAACAGCTCCTCCCGCTCGCGGCCCTTGCCCTGGTGATACGGCGAGGCCGAGAGGTTGAGGACTATCTCCGCGCCGCCGTTCCGCACCGACCAGTCCGCCGGACCGCCCGGCAGCCAGATGTCCTCGCAGATCGTGACGCCGAGACGCTGGCCGCCGAGCTCGATGACGACCGCCTCGTTGCCGGGCGTGAAGTAGCGGCGCTCGTCGAAGACGGCGTAGTTCGGCAGGTGGTGCTTCGGGTAGAGCGCCTGGACGCGACCGTCGGCCAACACCGCCGCGCCGTTGTACAGCACGGTCCGCGGGGGCACGGTCGTGACGGGCGCGGGGTCGGCGCCGTGGAGTTCCTCCGTTCCGGCCGCGGTTGCACCGTCGTTCGGCGCCCCGACGCAGGCCACGATGCCGGTGACCCCCGCGGCCAGCTCGCCGAGCGCCGCGGCGGCGTCCCGTACGAAGCTCGGCTTCAGCAGGAGATCTTCCGGCGGGTAACCGGTGATCGACAACTCGGGGAACAGGATGATGTCCGCCTGCCGCTCTCGCGCCTCTCGCACTCGCGCCTGAAGGGCGGCAACGTTGCCGGAGAGATCGCCGACGACCGGATTCGACTGGCAGAGCGCGACGCGGAGCACGCGGTGCATCCAGGTCGCGCCGCTACCGTTGCACGACGTGGGGCCGGGGCAGGTCGGTGAAGCCGAGGGCCACCCCGATCTCCCGGATCTTCCGCTGCACGCGACGCTGGTTGTCGGGACCCATGCCGATCAACTGGCGCTGTGCCGGCGAGAGGTACTCGAGTGTCTCGTCGGCGTACAGGTACAGCGGTCCGCGCGCGACCAGCTCGGGCTGGCCTTCGATGACCGGCGCGTTGAGCAGATGCGCCACCGCCCGCCACAGGGTGTCGCCGAATGCGTCGCCGGGCTGGCCGAGCTCTTCGTAAGCTTCCCGCAGCAACGGACGCAACTGCCGATACAGCTCGGCGATGCCCTCCGCGTCGAGCGAGGCCACGAGCGCCGCCACCTCGTCGTACCGGGCGTAACTGGCGGCCGAAATCCGCGGCGCCGACGTGTCGCCGTCGATCTGGAAGCGGCCCTCCGGTCGGAGAAACGGTACGTGTTGCGAGGGGTTCGTGCCCTCGGCCACGTTGTCGATGACCACGACGACCGTCCGGACGAGCTCGTCGGTGACGAGCCAGCTCGCCAGCTCCGGACTCGCGGACAGTTCCGCGGCCAACTCGCGAACGACCGGGTCGCTCGCGTTGAGCGGCGGTATCTCGACCTCCGGCTCGGGCTCCGGTTCCGGCTCGGGCTCCGGTTCCGGCTCGGGCGGTGGAGGCGGCGGAGGCGGCGGAGGCGGCGGGGCCTCCACGATTTCCGCTTCCGGCTCCGGCTCCGGCTCGGTGCCCACGAAGAGATAGCCGAGAATCGCAACGAGAATCACGACGCCGCCCAGACCGGCGGCGGGCGGTAGTTGCTTCACACGTGTCAGCAGATCCTGCAGCAGCGTTGGATTACCGTTCGTCATGCCGGCGCTTCCTGCTGGGGCGCCCCGGAGGCAGGGCGCTTCGAGGTTGTACTAAACGGACCCGATGTCCCCAAAAGCATGCTACCACGGATGCTCGGGACGCTCAGTCGTCGCGTCGGAGGAGCCAGCCCCGCAGCTCACCGCCCGGATTGCTCTCGGAGTGGATCTGCACATAGTACCGTTCGCTACGCAGCTCGGCGATCTGGTCGCCGGTCAGCGTTATGGTATCTACGATCTCCCCGGCGGTGCCGGTCGCGCCGCCCGGATCGACGGCGAACGCGACTCCGCCCCGGCGGGCGACCGGCGCGTTGTGCACGTGGGCGGCGGTTACTCCCGAGGTCAGCCCGCTGAACCGGATGCGGAGGGTGAGCTCGTCGCCGGCCAGCTCGGCGGCGACCGAGCCCTCGCCCGCGATGGTCGACGTCGTGCGCAGGTCGACCGGCATGCGCGACAAGCGTTCGCCGTAGTGCTCCACCTCCTGCGCTCCCGCGCCTGCCGCGGGGGACCCCGCGGTCAGGACCACCAGGGTGAACGTCAGGATTCTCATGCTGCTCATCATCGGTCCACTCCTCGCGACGTTGCGCCGACGGGTTGCCGGTCGGCTGGTGAGTCGTCCGCGCCGAGCGACTCCAGAATCTCGTCGTTGTGCTCGCCCAGTGCCGGCGGGCGGCGGTGAATCACGGCCGGCGTTCGCGACAGTCGGATCGGGTTGCCGAGGCTGCGCATCGCGCCGAGGTCTTCGTGCGGGATGTCGAGGACCATTCCCCGCTCCCGCAGGTGGGGGTCCTCGAGCGCCTCCCCGATGGTTCGCACCTGGGCGCATGGTACGTTGTGCGCACGGAGCCGCTCGATCAACGCGTCGCGCGTGTACCGTGCGAGGCGCGGCGTCAACTCGGCGATGAGCTGCGGCCGGTGCGCCATCCGGTCCGTGTTGGTGGCGTAGTCCGGATGGCGCTCGAGATCCGCGGCCCCGATGGCGTCGCAGAACTGCTTCCAGAGCCGCTCGTTGCCGGCGGCGACGACGACCAGTCCGTCGGCGACCTCGATCGTCTCGTACGGGGTCAGCGTGTGGTGCTGGTTGCCTTCGCGTCCCGGCGCCTCGCCGGTGTTGAAGTAGATGCCTGCCGGCAGCGCGAGCGCCGACGTCATCGCATCCATCAGCGCGATGTCGACGTGCTGGCCCCGACCGGTGCGGTCGCGGTCGCGCAGGGCGAGCAGGATGCCGTTCATCGCGTAGAGGCCGGCCAGGTAGTCGGTGATCGCCACCCCGACTCTGGTCGGCGGACCGTCGCGCTGGCCGGTCACGTCCATCAGCCCGCTCTCGGCCTGGATTACCGCGTCGTAGCCGGGCAGGCCCTTCTTGGGGCCGACTTGCCCGTAGCCGGTGACGGAGCAATAGACGAGCCGGGGATTTGTCTCGGAGACGGTCTCGTAGCTGAAGCCGAGCTTCGCCAAGCTGCCCGGCCGGAAGTTCTCGATCAGCACGTCGGCCGTCGCAATCAACCGGCGGAGGGCGTCGGCGCCGGCCGCGGACTTCAGGTCGAGCGCGACGCTCTTCTTGCTCCGGTTCAGGCCGAGAAAGAACGTGCTCCAGCCGTTGCGGTGGGGCGCCCACGCCCGCGTGTCGTCGCCGTGGGTCGGCTCCTCGATCTTCAGCACCTCGGCGCCCATGTCGCCCAGCATCATGGCGCAGTAGGGGCCGGCCAGCACCCGGGTGAGATCGAGCACGCGCAGTCCGTCGAGAGGCGGCATGGGGTGGGGCGATTATATGCGGGCCCGATGTCGGCCGCGGGCCGGCAGGTTGCGGAGCCCCGGACCGCGGGCGGCAGCGAGACCGGACCCTCCAGACGTACGGAGGCGTTCGGCGCCGCGGCGCGATTCCCGCCGCGGGTCGCGCGGTCAGCGCGTCCACGCTGCAAGTCCCTTGAGACACCGGAGGTACGCTGATACGGTTGAAGCGGTCCGGACGACACAGGGGGAAAGCCATGATGTCCCGCATCCAGCGCCAGTTCGTGAACGTCGTCGTTGCCGCCGGCCTGGCGGTCGCCGCCGCGTGTGCGACTCCCGCCGCCGACCCCGCGGACGCCTGCAACGGGCTCGCGACGCTGGAATTGTTGGACCTGTACATCGGGGCGGCGGAACCGGTACCGGCCGCGGCCGGTCTGCCGGCGCATTGCAGGGTGACGGGGACCATCGAGACGGAGATCGACTTCGAGTTGCTGCTGCCCGACGACTGGAACGGCCGCTTCCTGATGGGCGGCGGGGGCGGCTTCGTCGGGACCGTGCAGAACCAGGCGCGGACGCTCTACGCCCACGGCGGAAGTCCCCTCCAGCGCGGCTATGCCACGGCGGGGACCGATACGGGACACACGGGGAGCGGCATCGAGGCGAGCTGGGCGCTCGATCATCCCGTGCGGCAGGAGAACTTCGGGCACCGCGCTGTGCACCTGACCGCGGAAGCGGCAAAGTCGATCATCGGCCACTACTACGATCGCCCGGCCGACTACTCCTACTTCGTCGGCTGCTCGCGGGGCGGCGGGCAGGCGATGATGGAGTCGCAGCGCTACCCGGCCGACTTCGACGGGATCGTGGCGGCGGCGCCCGCCTACGACTGGACCGGCATCACGGCAGGTTTCGTGCAGAACCAGCAGGCGATCTACCCGGACGGCGACGTCGACGACCCGGTGCTCACGCCGGCCTCTCTCGAGTTGCTCGGGTCGAGCATCCTCGCCGCCTGCGACGCCGGCGACGGGGTGGAGGACGGCGTGCTCAACGACCCGCGCCGGTGCGATTTCGAGCCGGAGGACCTGCCGCGCTGCGCGGGCGATCGTCCGGCCGACGGCTGCGTCACCGCGGCGCAGCTCGCGGCCATCAACACGGTCTACGACGGCCCTGTCTCGAACGGCGAGCCCATCTACCACGGCTTCAACTACGGCGGCGAGAACGACGGCGGCGGCTGGGATTCGTGGGTGGTCAGCGCCCCGCAGCGGCGGGCCGCCGGCGTGCCCAACGCGCAGTTCGGCTTCGGCACCGAGCTGTTCAAGTACTTCGTCTTCGACGACCCCGACTGGGACTATACGACCTACGACTTCTCGACGTGGAAGGACGACGTTGCGGAAACCGCAGCGATCCTCAACGCGACCGACACCGATCTGAGCGCCTTCCGGGACCGCGGGGGCAAGATCATCTACTGGACCGGCTGGTCCGACCTGGCGCTCGCCCCGCTCGGCACCATCGACTACTACGAGCGGCTCGAGGCGGGCGATCCGGCGGCGCGCGACTACGCGCGGCTCTACATGCTGCCGGGCGTGCTCCATTGCGCCGGCGGCCCCGGTCCCGACCGCGTCGACTGGGTGGAGGCCATCCGCGCCTGGGTGGAGGAGGGCAACGCGCCGGAGCGCCTGCTCGCGTCGAAGCTCGGACAGGACGGACAGCCGACCATGACGCGGCCGCTCTGTCCCTACCCGCAGGCCGCAGTCTACGACGGAGCGGGCGATCCGAACGACGATACGAGCTTCGCTTGCGCCGCGCCGTAGCCGTCGCTCACGCCCGCGCGGTGTCGAACGCCACCACGTTCCGCTGTGCCTTGCTGAATTCGAGTCCGATCAGGTGGACCTCCGCCGCCCGGCGGCGGTACTTCTCGGCGTAGCCCTTCGCCTGCAACTGCGCGAGGGCCGTGCCCGTCGACGCCTGTTCCACCACCTTGAGCTCGAACAGGTACACGTTTTCTCCGAATTCCACCACGAGGTCCGCGCGCCCGCCGCTGCCGCTGTCCTCCGCCGTCAGGTCCAGCCCCGCGGCTGCCAGCCAGGCGTAGAACACGCTTGCGTAATAGCCTTCGTAGCGCGCGATCTCGTTCCGCGTATGCCACTCGTGGGGGATGGAGTGGAACAACTGCTCCAGCCGCGCCCTGATGGCCGCGAAGTCGTTGGCGCGAAGCAGATCCGGCAACCGCGGGTCCGCGTCCTGGCGTGACGACGGAGGCGCCAGGGCGGCCAGCAGGCTCTTGTTCAGGCTTCGCCGCACCTCGTGGTTCGGATAGCCGAGCCGATAGCGCGGGGTTCCGTCGAAGTCCAACTCCTCGCCCAGGATCGTCAGGTAGCCGGTCTGGAACAGCAGGGCCTCCGGGGCCATGTCCTCCACGTCGAACTTCGACAGGAGTTCGTCGTCGCCCTGCATCCGGTCCAGAGTCGGGATGCTGATCCGTTTCTCGATCAGGGTCTTGACCAGGAACGCCGGCGTGCCGGTCTCGAACCAGTACGGCCGGAAGCGGCGGGTGCGGAGAAGCTGCAGGATGCCGAAGGGGTTGTATACCCGCTCCGCGCCGAGCCAGTTGTAGCCGTTGTACCACTCGCGGATTCGCGCGCGGTCCAGACCGGGCAGCTCCGGCGCGAACACCGTGTCCAGATCCGCCTCGGTGTAGCCGCAGACCGGCGAGAAGGCAGGGTCCAGGGTGAGATCGGTAGGGTTGTTGAGACCGGAGAACAGGCTCACCTTGGAGAACCGGCTGACGCCGGTGAGGAAGCTGAACCTGATGTGGGCGTCACCGGTCTTGGTGACCGAATACAGTCCGCGCAGATAGTCGCGGTTGGCCCTGGCTATCGCCGGCGCCTCGAGTGCATCGAGGATGGGTTTGTCGTACTCGTCCACCAGCACCACGACCCGCTGGCCGCTGCGGCGGTGCAGCTCTTCGAGCAGGTGGCGGAAGCGCACCGGCGCGCTGCCGCCTTCCGCCGCCACGCCGGCCCGCCGTTCGATGGCCGCGAGTTGCGCCGCCGCATCTTCGCGAAGGTAGCCCGGTTCCTTGAAGTCGCCGCTGCCGAAGTCGAGCCGCACCACCGGGTGACGAACCGACCAGTCCCAGCGGTCGTGGACCGCGAGCCCCCGGAACAGCGGTTCGTTGCCTTCGAACAGCTCCTTCAGGGTGTCCACGAACAGGCTCTTCCCGAATCGGCGCGGGCGCGAGAGGAAATAGTGGTCGCCCTCCTCCACCAGCCGCGCCGCGTAGCCGGTCTTGTCCACGTAGTAGCGGTTTTCTTCCCTGATCTTGCGGAAGGTCTGCACGCCGAGGGGCAGCTTGCGTCGAGTCATGGACGCAACTCGATTGGACCGGACGCCGTGAGCCTCCGCTGCCGCGGCCCCCGCCTACAGCTCGCTCAGGTGCGCGACCCGGCCCGTGCTGTCGCCGATCTGCTCCCGATGCACCCCGAGGCGGTCGAGCATCGTCAGGAACAGGTTCGTCATCGGTGTGCCGTCGGCGTACCGCAGGTGGCGCCCGCCGTGCAGCGCGCCGCTGCCGCCGCCGGCCAGCAGCGTCGGCAGGTCGTCGTGGGTGTGCGCGTTCGAATCGCTCAGGCTGCTGCCGTAGACGACCATCGAGTGGTCGAGCAGCGATCCGGTCTCGTCCTGCGCGTCCCGCAGCTTCTCGAGGAAGTAGGCGAGCATGGCGACGTGGTGCCGGTCGATCATCGCCAGCCGCGCCATCTTCTCCGGGTCGTTCTGGTGATGCGACAGCCCGTGGTGGGCGTCCGGGACGCCGATGGAGCGGTAGGTCCGGTTGCCGCCCTCGCGGCTGTACATGAGCGTGACCACCCGCGTCAGGTCCGCCTGGAACGCGATGGTGACCAGGTCCGACATCAGCCGGACGTGCTCCTCGAAGGTCGGCGGAATGCCGTCGGGACGGTCGAGCACCGGCAGGTCGACGCCGTCGTAGCGTGCGTTCCGGATGCGGCGCTCCACCTCGCGCACCGAGTCGAGGTAGTCGCCCAGCTTGCGCCGGTCGCCGGCGCCGAGGGTGGTGCGCAGCCGCGCCGCGTCGTCCCGCACGAAGTCGAGCAGGCTGCGGTTCTGCCGCGCGCGCACCGCGCGCACCGCCGGGTCGGTGGTGTCGCCGTCGCCGAACAGCCGCGAGAACACCCGGCTCGGGTTGTTCTCGTAGGGCAGCGGAGTGGTCGGCGAGCTCCACGAGAGGGTGTTGCTGTAGGCGCAACTGTAGCCGGAATCGCAGCCGCCGACCATCCGCACGTCCTGCAGCCCCAGCTCCAGAGAGGGGAGCGGGGTGTCGCGGCCGATCGTCTCGGCCAGCATCTGGTCGACGGACATGCCGTTGCGGATGTCGGCGCCGCGGGTCTTCTTCGGGTGCACGCCGGTCAGCCAGCTCGCGCCGGCGCGGGCGTGGTCGCCGGGACCGTCGCCCAGCGCTTCGCCGTTGCGGTGGGCCAGACCCGTCAGGACGAGGAGGTCGTCGCGAAACGGCTCCACCGGCATCAGCGTCTTGCTGAACGCGAAGCCGGGGCCTTTCTCGGCCGGCGTCCAGTCCTGCATGATGATGCCGTTGGCCGTGTAGACGAACGCGACCCGGGTGACCGGGGTCGACGCCCGCGCGAACGCCGGCGTCATCGCGTCGAGGAACGGCAGGGCGACGGTGGCGCCCATGCCTCGCAGGAAGGTGCGGCGGGGTAGCGCAGTTCCGGTGATCATGGCTCCGGAATCCTCCTCAAACGGAATGGTACGCTATCGACGATGGCCGAGACCAGCGCCGAGAACCGGTAGTCCTCGGCTTCGACCCGGCGGCGGATCTCGCGCACGGCCGGCTGATCGTACGATTCGAGGCCCCGGCCGACGGCGTAGGTCAGCAGCTTCGCGGCCAGCGTCTCCACGAACTCGTCGCGCCGGTCCCGCAGCACGCGGCGCAGACCCGCGGGGCCGTCGACGAGCGTGCCGTCCGGCAGCGCCCCCGACGCCTCGACGGCCACGCCCTCGTCCTCCGTCCGGTACGCGCCGACCGCGTCGAAGTTCTCCAGCGCGAACCCGAGCGGGTCGAGCTTCGCGTGGCAGGCGGCGCAGGCCGGGTTGGCCCGGTGCCGCTCCAGCGCCTCGCGCAGGCTGCCGGCCGAGGTCTCCGCGCCGGCGTCCAGGGCCGGCACGTCGGGCGGCGGTGGCGGGGGCGGCGCGCCGAGCAGGTTCTCCAGCACCCACTTGCCGCGCAGCACCGGTGACGTCCGCGTCGGGTACGAGGTGACCATCAGCACGCTGCCGTGCGTCAGGATGCCGCCGCGGGCAGTGTCCGCGAGCGGGACGCGGCGGAAGTAGCCGCCGTTCACGCCCTCGATGCCGTAGAAGCCGGCCAGACGCTCGTTCAGGAACGTGTAGTCGGCGTCGATCAGCTCCAGGACGCTGCGGTCCTCGCGGATCAGGTGGTCGAGAAAGAGCGTCGTCTCGCGCTCGAAGGCATACCGCAACGAGTCGTCGAAGTCGGCGAACCGCACCGGATCCGGCGTCCAGCCGGCCACGTTGCGCAGGTGCAGCCACTGACCGCCGAAGTTCTCCACCAGCGCCCCGGCCTTCGGGTCGGCCAGCATCCGGGCGATCTGCCCGGCGAGCACCGGCGGATCGCGCAGTCGGCCGCGCTCGGCCAGGTCGAGCAGCTCCTCGTCGGGGATGCTGCTCCACAGGAAGAAGGACAGCCGCGACGCCAGATCGATGACCGAGAGGGGGTAGGCCGAGCCCGGGTCGGCGTCCTCCGGAGCGCGCGGCGCCCGGAACAGGAAGCTCGGCGAGACCAGCACCCCGCTCAGCGCCATCTCGATGCCGTCCTCGAAGCGTTCGCCGTCGGCGCGGCCCATGGCGAACAGGTCGAGCAGCGGGTCGAGATCCGCTTCCGCCACCGGGCGCCGGTAGGCGCGGCGGGCCAGGCGCTGCAGGATCCGACGGGCGCACGGCTCCTCGGGTTCATTCGCTGCCGGCCGGCAGACGAAGATGCGGCGCTGGATGTCGGTCTCGCCCGGGCCGGCTGCGTCGTACGGGCCCTCGACGAGCACGTAGTCGACCGAGTAGTCGTTCGTCTCGGCGCCGTCCTCGCTCCGCGCGTACTCGGTGAGGAACCCGGCGCCGATCTCGTGCTCCCCGGCCGGCAGCGGCAGCCGCAGTTCGAAGTTGCGCGTGAGCTGGTTCGCCTCCTCGGGATCGAAATCGGCGTCGATCAGCCGGACCCGCCGTCCGTCGACGCGAACGTCGAGCCGGGGCGCCGGCATCCCGGTGGTGCGCCGCCCGCGCACGCGCACGGTAAGCGTATAGTCGGCGTCGAACGCGAAGTAGTGGCGGAACAGGATGCCGCCCCGCTCGTCGGGGGGCAGCCCGTCGATCGCCTCGTCGGTGGTTCCGTCCGGCGGCTCGTAGCGCTCGACGACCGGTCTCGGCGCCAGGTTGCCGACCGCCAGCCGGCTGACGCGGCGCGCCGCCGCCACGTACTGCTCGACGTGCAGCGGCGAGACCGTCAGCACGTCGCCGATGTTGTCGAAGCCGTAACCGGAATCGTCCGCCGGCAGATCGCGCGCGTGATCGAGATCGAGCCCCAACAGGTCGCGGACGGCGTTGCGGTACTCGGCACGGTTCAGCCGGTGGATGGCGGGCGCGCCGGGGTTGGGGTTCGCGGCTGCTTCGCGGTCCAGCGCGGTCTCCAGCCAGGCCGCCAGGGTGGTGGCGACAACCGTGTCGGGGCGCGGGCGGCCCGCCGGCGGCATCTCGCCGGCCCGGAGCTTCTGGAACACCTTCTCCAGAACCGGTGCGTGCGCGGCCACGCGATCGCCGTCGACGTCCTGCAACGACAGTCCCGCGGTCAACGTCCGATCGTTGTGGCACGCGAGACAGTAGTGGCGCACGGTGTCCTGCAGAAGCCGCGGTCCGGGGTCCGTATCCCGGGTCTCGTTCTGTGCCGCGGCGGGCGGCGGAACCGACAAGCCGGCCAGAATCCAGGACAGGGCGAGTATCCGGAGGCCCGCCAGAATCCCTACCGGGGTTGCGACGTTTCGTAGTCCGCTCACCGGTTCGGAGTGTAGCATTCGATTCCATGCGGAACACGCTCTTGTCGGGGTTGATTCTCGCCGTCGGGTTCCTGCCGCCGCCCGGCAGCGCCACGCCGGCGTCCGCTCAGGAGACCCGACCGCCGGCCTCCGCGGCGGAGGGCGCGCTCATCGAGGCCATCCAGCGGGGGAACGCGCCGGCGGTGGCGGCGCTGGTTGCCGGCGGAGCCGACGTGAACGCCGCCCGCGCCGACGGGGCGACCCCTCTGGCCTGGGCCGCGCTGCGCGATGCGGCCGGCATCGTCGACACGTTGCTGCGCGCGGGGGCCGACCCCAACGCTGCGGACGAGAACGGTGAGACGCCGCTGATCTTCGCCTGCCGCAACGGGAACCTGGCGATCGCACGGACGCTGCTGGACGCCGGCGCGGCGGTGGACGCCGCGCGCTGGAGCGGGGACACGCCGTTGATGGCCGCGGTCGATGCCGGGAACGAGGCGCTGGTGCGGCTGCTCGTCGAACGCGGCGCGGAGGTGAACGTGGCGGAGCACCGGATGGGGCAGACCCCGCTGATGTGGTCCGCCGCGGGAGGCCATACGGCAATCACGCGTTTTCTCGTCGACGCCGGGGCAGATGTGAGTGCCGCGTCCACGAACGGCTTCCGTCCCATCCTGTTCGCGGCCGCCGCGGGCGACGCCGACGGCGCACGTGCGCTCATCGCGGCCGGCGCCGACCCGCACGTCGACGCCGCCGATGGCCGGAGCGCCTTCCTGATCGCGGCCGGGGAAGGCCGCGACGCGGTGACCCGGCTGATGCTCGACCACGGCGCGGACGTGAACGCCCGCGACCGCGATGGCGGCACCGCGCTCCACGCGGTCGTCGCGCAGGGCAACGTCGAGATGGCGCGCGAGCTGGTGGCGCGGGGCGCGGACGTCCATGCCCGCAGCGGCGGCGGCCCCGGCGGCGCGGCCTGGCGGCGAACCGGCGGCCTCACGCCTTTTCTCACCGCGGCGCAGTCCGGCAACGTCGACATGCTGGCGGCGCTGCTGGTGCTGGGGGCCGATCCGGCGGTGGAAACCAACGACGGGGCGGGGGCGGTGCTGCTCGCCGCCGGCAGCCGGGAGCTCGAAGCGGTCCGGTTCCTGGTGGAGCTCGGCCTCGACGTCAACGTCCGACCGCCGGGCCGCCGCAACGCGTTTCACACCGCCATCCGCGCCGGCGAGGACGCGATTGTCGAGTACCTGGCCGCGAACGGCGCCGATTTCGACGCCCGCGACCAGTTCGGCCGCAATGCGCTGGAGGAGGCCGAGTTCGAGGCGCCGACGCATACCATCGAGCTGATGCGGCGGCTCGTCGCGGAGCGGTCCGCGGGGATACGGTGATCGCGGCCTGGGCTCCCACGGAGACTGCACCTTGTATTCGTCGATACGGATCAACGGCTACCGCGGACTCGATTCGTTCCGGATGGAGGGACTCGGCCCCGTCAACCTGCTGGTCGGGGCGAACAATTCCGGCAAGACATCGATCCTGGAGTGCATCGAGTTGCTCCGATCGGCCGGCAACCCGCACGTGCTGTGGTCCACTGTTGGCCGCGCCCCGTTCAGCCCACGAAAGGAAGGCGGAGCTTCACACGTGGCTTGCATGGCAGGACCCGCCGGGTCTGCGACTGCACGAAGCCGTGGAGCGTACCGTCCTGGACCCTGCCGGAGACGAGTCGGAGCTGTTCGTCAACTGGTTCAAGAGCCTGTTCGACCTGTGAAGTGCCGGGGACATGCATGCCGTCACAAGCGGCACACGCGCCGCGTAGAATGTTCGTGTGGTGCAGCTCGACAGCTTTCTCGGCCTGCTTCGTCCGCTCCTGGACGCGCGGGGCGCGCACTCGGCTTGGATCTTCGGATCTCACGCCCGCGGCACCGCGTCCGCCGAGAGTGACATCGACGTGATCGTCGTGGCGCCGACCGACCGACCGTTCGTGGATCGGTTCCGCGACTACCTGCCGGCGATTGCGAACGCCGGCGTCGGTGTCGACCTGCTCGTCTACACGCCGGAGGAGTTTGCACGGATGCAGGCGGAGGAGCGACCGTTCCTGGTCGACGCGCTCGCCGACGCCAGACGGATCCATGTGGGACCCCCGCGCGGAAGCTGAGCGTTGGCGCCGGCAGGCTGCCAACGACCTTGACTTCGCCCGCGTCGCCCTTCGCGAGCGGTTCTACGCGCAGGCGTGTTTCGTCGCCCAGCAGGCGGCGGAAAAGGCGGTCAAGGCTGTCGCCTACGGCCTCGGTGAGCGCGCGGTGCTCGGCCACTCGCTCGTGACCCTCATCTCCCGCTATAAGGACCGTGTGCCCGAGTTGAAGGACCTGCGGGAGTTGAGCGGTATCCTCGATCAGTACTACGTGCCGACCCGCTATCCGAACGGCCTCGCCGGCGGCGTGCCGTTCGAGGCGTTCGGCGAGTCGCAGGCGGCTGCCGCCGTCGATGCGGCCGCTCGCTTCATGCAGCTCGCGGAGCGGCTTGCTCGGTCGGAGGACTGACGGCGCTCTCGGTCGGAGGAGCGACCGGGTCGTCCGCTACCGATACGCCGCGGCCTGAATCTCGTACAGCTCGGCGTAGTGCCCCGCCGCCGCCAGCAACTCCTCGTGGCTCCCGACCTCCACCACGCGGGCGCCGTCGAGGACGACGATGAGGTCGGCCATGCGCACCGTGGAGAAGCGGTGCGAGACCAGCAGCGTGATGCGGCCGGCGGGCGTACCATCGCCCTTCGCGGTGCTCGTCGCGTTGCCGTTTCCGCTGCCGCTGGCCGCCTCGCCGTGGCTTGCACCGGCCGCCGCGTCGCCGGCCCCGTTCCCGCGCGCCGCGCTCGCGTAGCGCTCGAACAGGGCGTGCTCCGTCTCCGCGTCGAGCGAGGCGGTCGGCTCGTCGAGCACCAGCAGCAGCGGCTCGTCGCGCATGAAGCCGCGGGCGAGCGCCAGCTTCTGCCACTGCCCGACGCTCACCTCCACGCCGTTCGGCCAGGTGGGGCCGAGCTGGGTGTCGAGACCGTCGGCCAGCGTGTCGACCACGTCCTGGGCACCGGCCCGGTCGATGGCGGTCCGCGCCGCGGGGCGGTCGTCGAGTCGCGGCACGTCGCCGACCCCGACGGTTCGCTGCGCCGGCAACTCGAAGCGGAAGAAGTCCTGGAACGCCCCGGCGAGGCGCGCGCGCCACGCGGCCGCCGGCATCCGCGCGAGGTCTTCGCCGTCGACGAGGATGCGGCCCGCACTCGGCTCGTACATCTTGCCGAGCAGCTTGACCAGCGTGGTCTTGCCCGCGCCGTTCTCGCCGACCAGCGCCACGACGGCGCCCGCCGGCAGGGTGAGGTCGACGTTCTCCAGCACCAGGCGGTCGGTGCCGGGATAGGCGAACGACACGTTCTCCAGCGCGATGCCGCGCTCGATGTGCGCCGGCGCCGGCCGGTCGGCGCGCTCGGCCTGCGCCGCCGCGTAGTCCTCGAGCCACGCGAGGCGTCGCGAGCCGTCGAGCCAGATGCCGCGCAGGAAGCCGATCTCGCCCACCGTGGCGCTGACGTAGCCCGCCAGACGCGAGCCGGCGGCGAGAAGCAGCAGTACGTCCCCGGGCGAAGCCCGCAGCCCGGAGGTCACGAACACCACCGCGCCCATATAACCGGCGCCGAACACGCTCCAGCCCAGGGTGTGCCAGCCGGCGCTGGCCCAGCGCGCCGCCGCGACCGGGCGGTACCAGCGCTCCCAGGCGGCCCGCCGGTCGCCGACGAGGCGCGGGCCGATGCCGGCGATGCGGACGTCCTTGCCGGGCGCGGCGGTCGTGGCGGTGTCGAACAGGTGCCGCGCCAGACGCTGGGCCTGCGCACCGGCCTGCTCGACGGCGCGCTCCACCGCCGGCCGCCACGAGGCGGTCGCTACCGTCGGCAGCGCGCACAGGGCCAGCAGCGCCAGCGCCGGGTGGATCGACACCAGCAGGCCGATGGTCACCGCCAGGCGCAGCACCCAGCCGCCGGTGCTGAACAGCGACATGTACATGTGGTCGAGCACGAACACCTGGTTGCGGAGCACCGCCAGCCGGTCCAGATACGCCGGCCGTTCATGGTGCTCGACGGTGGCGACGCTCGCCTGCAGCCCGGCGACGTGCGATTCGAGGGCGATGGTGACCCGGTCTCGGAAGCGGCGCTGGGTGCGGTCGCCGGCCACGCGCAGCACCCAGGTCAGGGTTGCGGAGATGGCAAGTCCGGCCGCGGCGGCCGTGACGAGCGTCGGGTCGTCGCCGAGCAGGCCGTCGGCCAGCAGCTTCAGCCAGATTGCCATCAGCGCGTCGGGCAGGGCGGCCAGCAGGGCCAGCCCGAAGGCGACGGTCAGCAGCGCCGGCTCGGCGTCGAAGCCGCGCCGGAGCGCCCGCCACATC
The DNA here is from genome assembly GCA_965204175.1 of Vicinamibacterales bacterium. Taxonomy (GTDB): domain Bacteria; phylum Acidobacteriota; class Vicinamibacteria; order Vicinamibacterales; family UBA8438; genus WTFV01. The sequence continues at coordinate 3,809,414 of OZ241978.1, read as the reverse complement.
GCCGGCAGCGCCGGGGGCATGTCGTCGCCGCCGGCGCGGGTGGGGTCAGTCGAGGACATCGAGCCCCGTCTCTTCCTCTTCCGCGAAGCGCTGCGCCTGCAGGTCGAACATCGTCCGGTAGCGCCCGCCCAGCGCCATCAGCTCTTCGTGGGTGCCCAGCTCGACGACCCGGCCGTGCTCGAGGACGCAGATCCGGTCCGCGTGGCGGACGGTGGAGAAGCGGTGCGAGATCAGGATGGTGGTCGTCTCGCGGGTCGCCTGCAGGATCCGTTCGAAGATCTCGGCCTCGCCCCGCACGTCGAGCTGCGCGGTCGGCTCGTCGAGCAGGACGACGCCGGCGCCCTGCCGCACCGCGGCGAGCGCCCGGGCCAGGGCCACCCGCTGCCACTGCCCGCCGGACAGCTCCGTACCGCCGTCGTAGCCCCGGGCCAGGATGGTGTCGAGGTCGGCGAGGTCCGCCGCCCCGGCCTTGGCCAGCGCGTCGCGAACGACCGCCTCGGGCGCGCCGGCCGGCGCCACGTTGTCGGCGAGCGGCAGCTCGAAGCGCGCGAAGTCCTGGAACACGGCCGTGATCCGCTCGCGCCAGGAATCGACGTCCAACTCGCGCAGGTCCACGCCGTCGACCTCGATGGCGCCTTCCTGCGGCTCGTAGAATCGGCACAGCAGCTTGGCCAGCGTGGTCTTGCCGGCGCCGTTCTGGCCGACGATGGCCAGCGACGAGCCGGCGGGAATGGTCAGGTCGAACCCGTCCAGCACCGGCGTGCCCGGTCCGGAGGGATAAGCGAAGCGCACGCCGGAGAAGCGGATCTCGCGCGCGGGGTCGGCCGCCGGTCTCGGTCCACGAGTCAATGCGCCGCGCGGGGCCATCGCGTCGTGCAGGCGGAGCACCGCCGCCGCGGGCGCCCCCGCGCCGTCGAGGGCCCAGGACAGCCCCCCGAAGGCGATCATGCTGGCGGCTATGGCGGCGCTCGCGAACATCACCAGGCGGTCCAGCGGCAGCGTGCCGGCGGTGACGTCGGCGGTCAGCGACCAGAACACGACGGCGTTGGCGGCGAGGACCAGGATCAGACTCGTCGCCACCGGCCGCTCGCGCAGCTTCGTCGCTTCCCAGCGCAGGTCGTGGAGCCGGCGCCGGTGGCGCCGGAAGCGCCCGATGATCCAGTCCGCGAGACCGAACAGCCGCAGCTCCCTGGCGGCGGGCGCGTCCACCGCCAGCCGGTACGCATAGTCGGCATGGCGCTGGGCGGCGCGCACCGCGTCGGTCTGGCGGTCCTTCCACACCGCGCTCTCGCGCAGCAGCCAGTGCGTGGCCAGCCAGGCGCCGCCGAGCAGCAGCGGCGCCCACCAGGCGTAGGCGAAGAGGATCGCCACGGCGATCAGTCCGGCCAGCAGCTCGACGAGACCCGCCGCGATGAAGTCCATCGAGATCGCCAGCGGCGGTCCGCTGATGCCGAGGTCGAAGTCGCGCGCCATGGTCAGGTCGCCGGCGAGCTCGGGGTCTTCCAGGTGGCCGATGCCGGGCGGCTCGACGCAGGCGACCGTCAATTCGTCGTACAGCCACGCCGCGGCCGAGCTGCCCAGGTTCTGGCCTGCGGCGAGGTGCAGCGGCGGCAGCACCTGCAGCAGGACGAACACGGTTCCGACACCTGCGAGCGGCCAGACCGGATCGCCGCCTGCTTCGACGGCGCCGACGAGGAGTCCCATCGCCACCGCGAACAGGGCCGGCAACAGGCTGCGCACCACGAGGGTGGTCCACCAGACGGCGGCCAGGAACGGGTTCGCGCGCGGCAGGACGGCCAGGAACTTCCACTCCGGCCGGGAGCGCAGGCGCCGGAGCGCGGTCGCAGGCATCGTCATTCGTTCTCTGGTGTTTGCGCAGGTGAGCAGGACATCCGGATTGCCGGGAGCTCGTGCGGACGACTCGATCCCTCCCGGCGCCCGGCCCGTGCCGCCGGGCGGTCCGGCCCTCTCAATTACTGCGTTGCTCGTTCGGGGGCTCCGTCCGCGGCGTGGAGGTCGCGGTGTCCCGGCCTACCGCTCGCGTTCGGCGAGCGTCGCGACCGCTTCCGCGACGAGCCGGATGTCGTCGCGCAGGCTCTCGGCCACCACGTCGAAGTGGGTTCGCGTACGCTGCTCGGAGTCGCTGATCTCCGTTTGCAGGCGTTCCTCGGCGTCCTTGATCTCGGCCCGCAGGCACTTCTCGGTGTCCTTGATTTCGGCCCGCAGGCGCTCCTCGGTGTCCTTGATCTCGGCCCGCAGGCGCTCTTCGGTGGCCCTCATGGCCTCTTTCGTTGCGAGAGTCGGCAGGACCTGCTCGATTCGATCGACGCGCTGCTCGACGTTCTCGGTCCGCTGCTCCCACTGTGCTGTCGGCATCCCGCAATGCTCCGCGTTCAGAAAGATCCGGAAGGCCTGCTCTCGCCGTTCAGCAGGCCTCCACCATCGTAGCACTCGCCGGACAGGAGGCCGTCCGAGCCCGGCAAACCCATGGTCTTGTGCGTGCGATTGATGCGCACCCGGCGTCGATCGGGAGGCGGTCATGCCACGTGCAGGTTGCCCCGCCCGCGCCCGGCGAACGAGTAGAGGGTCATGCCGGCCGCCGTCGCCATGTCGACGGCCACGCTCGACGCGGCGCCCACGGACACCATCGCCGGAATGGCGGCCTTGAGCGCCTTCTGCACCAACTCGAAGCCGGCCCGGCCGCTGACGACCAGGATCCGGTCCCGGAGCGGCACCTCGTCGCGCAGCACGAAGTGGCCGATCGCCTTGTCGACCGCGTTGTGGCGCCCGATGTCCTCCCGTACGCAGAGCAGCTCGCCGTCGAGCGTGAAGACGCCGGCGGCATGGATTCCGCCGGTCGCTTCGAACAGCGTCTGCGCCGCGCGGAGCCGTTCGGGCAACGCCTCGAAGAGTGCCGGACGGCACTCGACCGGCGAGATCGAAGGCAACTCCTGCTCCAGGTCTTCCATCGATTCCTTGCCGCACACACCGCAGGCGGCCGTGGCGCGGAACTCCCGCGCCGGCTCGGCCGTCGGAGAGGCGGGCGCTGCGCCTGTCGCGTCGTCGGCCAGGGTGACCTCGACGCGGTCCCCCGCGAAGTTCGTCACCTTGATGCGCGCCGATTCTTCCCCCGTAGCGGCTTCTTCTTCGCCGGGAACCGCACGGAGCGACGCGAGCGCGGCGCCTCGGGAGATCATTCCCTCGGCGTGGAGAAAGCCGGCGGCGAGCTCCTCGTCGTCGCCGGGCGTGCGCATGGTGACGACCAGCGGCTTGCCGTCGAGCCGGATTTCGAGGGGCTCCTCGACGACGATCAGGTCCTGATCGAGCCGCTCCCCCCGCCGGCGCACGTTCACGCTCCGCAGGGCGGGGGAGAGGGCGGCGTCCGATCCCATGACGCGATCATAGTCTCGTCGGGAGCGTCGCAGCGGTACGGCGCCGTTGCGGACTCCGTCGCCACGCGTCAAGCAGGCCGCCACCGAGCCGGCGGGACGTTTACGGCTGCGTTGGCGGGCTCGCCGGCGCGAGCTTCCGCGCTGAAGACTCCTGGGCTCGGCGACCCGGGATGCACTTCCGGCCTGGGAGGGTCTGCAACTCGGCTCCCAGCTTCCGGGCGGCCTATACTGCCGTGGATCTGGAGGATCGCAGAATGCACAGCACACGCAGACCTTTCGGCTTCGTCGGAATCTCCACCCTTCTGGCCGCCGTGCTCACGACCACCCCGGCCGTCGCGCAGTGGACGCCGGATCGCCTCGCGGCGGCCGAATCCGAGTTGCCGCGTACCCCTTGGGGGGATCCGGACTTCCAGGGGATCTGGAACAACTCGACGACGACACCGCTCGAGCGGCTGACGAGCGAGGAGCAGGCCCTCAGCCGGGAGGCGCGGCAGGCGGTCATCGCCGCGACGCGGGGTACGGGCGCGGGCTGGCTGGAGCAGGCGGGGAACATCGAGCGCGAGTCGCTGATCGTCGATCCGCCCGACGGGCGCATCCGCATGGCCGAGCAGGGGGTGCAGCGCCTCATCGACCGCGAGAACGCGCGGGCCGGCCGCGGCGAGGCCGATTCATGGCGCGACCGCAACAACTGGGAGCGGTGCATCTCGCGCACCCTGCCGACCGCGATGATCCCGACGCTGTACAACGCCAACTACCAGGTCTTCCAAACGCCGGACCACTTCGTCCTGCTGATGGAGATGATCCACGAGGCGCGCATCGTGCCGCTGGACGGGACGCCGCATGCCCCCGGCGCCATCCGGCAGTGGCTGGGCGACGGCCGCGGGCGCTGGGAGGGGGACACCCTGGTGGTCGAGACGCTGCACTTCAACGGCAAGCTCGACGGCGGCGACTACCAGCCGTCGCACGTCACCCCGACCGGGCCGCGCGGGTCCGGCGAGACCCTGCGCCTGACCGAGCGCTTCACGCTGGTCGACGCCAACACCATCGACTACCGGGTAACGGTCGAGGATCCGCAGACCTTCGCCGTGTCCTATACCGCGGCCATCCCGATGCACCGCTCGGCCCCCGGCGTCACGCTGTTCGAGTACGCCTGCCACGAGGGCAACCACGCCATGGTGAACCTGCTCAACGCCGGACGCGCCGACGAGCAGCAGGCGCTCGACGCGGCGGCGCTGGTGTCGCAGCAGCGGATCCAGGCCGGGCATCCCGGCGTGCGGGAGCCGGCCGTGCCGTTCGCGCCGATTCCCGGCAGCAGTCGATGAGCATCCGGACGATCTTCGAGACCTGCCGCCCGCGCTCCGACGTGCTGCAGGGGATGGTGGCGGAAGCGGACTTCGCCGCCGACCTCGCGCAGGTCGTCACCGGTGCGGGAAGCGCCGAGTACGTCGATCCGGTCCGGTTCTTCGCCAACACGTACCCGACGCGGGGCCTGAAGAACCTGCTGGCCAACGTCTGCCGGCGCCTGAGCGGCGCGGGCGGCGAGGCAGCCGCCATCTTCCGGCTCGACACCTCGTACGGCGGCGGCAAGACGCACGGTCTGATCGCGTTGGCGCACGCCGCGCGGGGCTTGACCGGTGTAGCCGGCGTTGAGGAGTTCATCGACCCGACGCTGCTGCCGCAAGGTCCCGTGCGTCTCGCCGCGTTCGACGGAGAAAACGCCGACCCGGCCAACGGACGGACGATGGGGGAGGGCGTCCGGGCGCGGACGCCGTGGGGCGAGATTGCGTACACGCTGGCCGGGACGGCGGGCTACGAGCGCGTGAGGAACAGCGATGCCGGCGGCGTCTCACCGGGCGCCGACACCCTGCGCGAGCTGTTCGGGGGGCAGCCGACGCTCATCCTGCTCGACGAGCTCTCGGTTTACCTCCGCAAGGTGCAGCAGATCGGCGCGGCGGGCGATCAGTTGACGGCGTTCCTGACCTCTCTCTTCAAGGCGGTGGAGGGGACGCCGCACGCGGCGCTGGTCTACACGCTGGCGATCGGCAAGGAGGGCCGGGCGGTAGACGCGTACTCCGCAGAGAACCAGTTCATCGCCGATCGGATGGCGGAGGCCGAGAGCGTCTCGGCGCGCAAGGCGACGCTGCTCAATCCGACCGAGGAGGACGAGACGGCGCAGGTGCTGCGCCGGCGCCTGTTCGAGTCCGTCGACGAGGACGCCGCGCGGGAGGCGGTCGATGCCTATCAGGCCGTGTGGTCCGCAAAGCGGGATGCGATCGCGGACGACGCGAGCCGTCCGGAGACCGCCGAGACCTTTCGGTCGAGCTGGCCGCTGCACCCCGAGGTGCTGCAGACGCTGACCTCGAAGACCGCGACGCTGGAGACGTTCCAGCGCGTCCGCGGCATGCTGCGGTTGCTGGCGCGCACCATCGGGCGCCTCTGGGAGACGCGCCCGGCGGACGCCACGGCGATACACCTGCACCACGTCGATACGGGCTGCGAGCCGATACGGCAGGAGATCGTCACCCGTCTCCAGCAGTCCCGGTACGTACCGGCCATCGCCAACGACGTGGCGGGATCGGGCGGCACGCCGGCCCTGGCCCAGGATCTCGACGCGAAGCACCACGGCGGCATGCCGCCGTACGCGACCTGCGTGGCGCGCACCATCTTCATGCACACGCTGGCGTTGCGCGCCGCGAGCACCAGGAACCTGGAAGCGGGCTTCGAGCTGACCTTCGCCGATGGTCTGTCGATGGCTGGCGATGCAGCCGAGACCTTCACCGAGCGATTGTCCCGCTTTGCCGGAGGGGCCGCGTACGTGTCGGCGACGGCGCACGCGGCGGAGTCGTGATGGCGCGATTGGAACGGGTGGTCTCGGTGGAGACGCCGGCGTCGGCACCGCGGTACGAGTTGCGAGTCCGGCGGCGCGGGCCTGGCGACGCGGACTACGAGATCTGGCAGATGCCCGCCACGGCAACGCCGCACGTCACTGCGCCGATCCGCGTCGCCGGGCTCGGCGGCCGGAACCTGCAGCTTGTGCAGCACCGTGTGCTGAAGCGCCTCGCCCGCGCCGGCGTCAAGCTCGGTTCATCCGCTGGCCGGCTGCGGCGCGGCTACGCGCTGACGGAAGACTTGGCGTTGACGCTGGGCCTGTTGTTCCGCGCGCTCGCACCGATGCGCAGCCGCGACAACATGCGTGCGGTGGCCGAAGGCATCGAGGTGATGGGGCGTGAAGAGGCCGCCTACTGGCTCGGGATGGCGATGCACCGGCGTCGCCCGCGCCGGGTGCTGACGGCGCTCCGGATGCTGCTGACGGAGCCGCGTCCACGCACCAGGGAGCCGCGGCCATGAAGCTCAAAGCCGTCGAGATCGACAACTACCGCGCGATTGAGCATCTTCGTCTGCCGCTCGACCCGGCGCTGACTGTGCTGCACGGCGACAACACGTGCGGCAAGACGAGCGTGCTGAGTGCCATCGCGGTCGGGCTGGGCGTCATTCCGGAGCGTTTGCTAGGCAGTTCGGGAATTGACTTTCTCAATACAGACGTGCGCGAGGGCGAGTCGTTCGGACAGGTCGACCTGACGGCGGTCGGCGGACTTTCCTGGAAACTCGAGCGCTTTTTCAACGAAGACCTTGAAGCGTTCGAGACGAAGACACATGGACTCGAGGCGCTGAAGGAAAAGCTGTTCGAAGTTGTCGCTGCGGACCGGGCCGTGGAACTCCCCATTGTCGCTCTCTACGATACCGACCGGGCTGTTCTCGACATTCCGGAGGGTTGGCGTCATTCCGATGGCGACATTCCTCCCTTTGCGGTGCGAATGGTGGTGCACGGGCCGGAGCCCGTAGTCGTTGAGCAGAGGCGACCTCCCCGCTACGCGGCGCTGGAAGGCGCGTTGTCAGCCCGCGCGAAGTACGGTCAACTGCTTCAGTGGTTCCGTGCGAAGGAGGACGAGGAGCTAAGGGAACAGAGGAAACGACGTGACTTCGACTATCGCAAGAGGGACCTTTCGGCGGTCCGCAGCGCGATCTCTTCGATGCTCGACGGGGTGTCCGAGCCTCACATCGAGGTACGGCCGCCTCGGTTTCTGGTTTCCGTCAAGGTCGAGAAGGGGCGTGTGGAAACACTAACGCTCGACCAGTTGAGCGATGGCCAGCGCGCGGTGTTGGCGCTCGCGGCCGATCTCGCGTGGCGGATGGCGCAGGGAAACCCGGATCTGGAGAATCCGCTGGCGTCTGAGGCCATCGTCCTGATCGACGAGGTGGAACTGCACCTCCACCCGTCGTGGCAGCAGCGGATCCTGATCGATCTGCAGCGGACGTTTCCCAACGCTCAGTTCATCGTTTCCACCCACAGCCCGCAGGTGCTGACGACCATCAGGCCGGAACACATCATCGAGCTCGCCCGTGAGGACGGACGCATCGTAGCGGGATCGGTGGCGGGATGGACATACGGCGCCGAAGCGGGAGACGTGCTGTCGGTCGTGATGGGAGTGGACGAGCGGCCAGACAATACCTTCACCGAGAAGCTGGCGCGCTACCGGCGTCTCATCAGTTACGACAAGGGTGAATCGGAAGAGGCTCTGGTGCTGCGGCGAGAGCTGAACGAAATGTCGGCCGACGATCCGGCTCTCGATCGAGCAGACATCGAGATCCGGCGACGCAAGCTCTTCCACCAGACGGGCACGTCAACGTGAAGCGCATCGGGAGGCTGCCTGATCGAACGCCCGGTCTCGTGGAGTACCTCGAACTCGAGGGAGAGAATGCGAGCTGGGACAGGTTTCGGAGTCATGATCGCGGTAGGGCCTATCGGGACCTCATCGGCGAATTGACGAGTCTCCAACATGGGCTCTGCGGCTATTGCGAGATCGATCTTGCCGAGCTCGATCGTCAAGTCGAGCACGTCGTTCCGCAAACCGAGTCCGCACAGGGCGAATTGCTTGCGCTTGACGTCGGCAACCTGATGGCCTGTTGCAAGGGTGGAACAGCGCGCAGTCACGATGCCGACCGGTACATGAAGCCCGTGAAACGCAATCGTAGCTGTGGTGAAGCGAAGGGCGACCGCATGAGCGCTGCGTTCGTAGATCCAAGGGAATTGCCGGCGGCGCCGTCGCTCGTGAGAGTGTTGGTAGATGGCCGGATCGAGGCTGACGCGGAGGCGTGCGCGACCGCGGGCGTATCAGCGGACCATCTGGCACGGACCATCGAGATGCTCAACTTGAACGCTCGACGTTTGCTTGTCGCGCGAGCGAAATGGTGGAGAGCTCTGGACGACGCGTGGGGCGGACTCGGCGGCGATCCGGACGAAGTGAGTAGGGCGGCCCGACGCGAACTATTGCTGGCCGATGGAAGGCTGCGGAAGTTCTTCACGACGAGCCGATGCTACTTTGGCCGGGTGGCTGAACGGGTACTCGACGAGCGACCGCGAGAATGGATCTGACCCATGGCCACGGCTGGAAGGAAGACCGGCGATGCAGCGCTGAGCCTGCAGTTCAGGCCGCGGGCTCGCATTCTGCAACTCCTCGGGGACGAACTGAGTGGCTCTCCCGGGCGCGCTGCATTCGAGTTGGTCGAGAACGCCTGCGACGCTGATGCAGAAACAGTCCGGGTCGTCAGGAACCGGGGTCGGTATCGGCAGTAGCGGGAACTCCGCCATTCGTTACTTCTCTGTTCGCAGAGGCCCGCAGCCGTTCCTTCCATAGCTTCAAACGTTCGGCCACGATTGCCTGGAGCGTCTTCGCGCCCATTGCGAGCACGAGGTGCCGACGTACGTCCCGGCAGAACTCTTCGGCCTCGGCGTAGCTGATCGCGCCGAGCCGCCTGGCAATCGTGGCGGGCGACCGTCCCAGCGTTTCATCGCACGAGTCGGCGAAACGGGCGAGATAGGCGGTCAGCTCGCGGCGGGTCGGAGGATCGAGCGCCAAGCGTACCTGGAAGCGCCGCCACGCCGCCCGGTCGAGCAGTTCGGCGTGGTTGGTGGCGGCGACGACCACCGTATAGCTTGGCAGGTCGTCGACCTGCATCAGCAGCGAGGAGACGACGCGCTTGATCTCGCCGGTCTCGTGGACGTCGCCGCGCTCCTTGCCGACGGTGTCGAACTCGTCGAAGAACAGGACGCACGGGGTCGTGCGGGCGTAATCGAAGACGCGCTTGAGCCGCGAGGCGGTCTCTCCCAGAAAACTCCCGATCAGGGCCTCGTACCGCACGACGAAGAACGGTGTCGCCAGGGCTTCCGCGATTGCCTCGGCGAGGGAGGTTTTACCGTTTCCCGGAGGCCCGACGAGCAGGACGCGATGTCGCGGTTCGAGCGCATGCGCACGGAGCACGGAGGCCCGATGTTGTTCCTCGATCAACTCCTCGCAGGTCCGGCGGGCAGGATCGGTCAGGACCAGATCGGCCAGCCGCTTCCGGGGTGTCAACTCGATCAGGAACTGCTGGCGCTGCCGGCCGGGACCGACGAAGGTGGCCGAGGCCGAGCTGCTGCCGTTGACCTGCAGGGCGTCGGTGAGCCGGTCCGCCAGCACGTTGTGGCGCTTCGCGCGTTCTTCGGCGATGATCGCCTCGGTCACGGAGCGCGCACGCGCCGCGTCGCCGCTCGATCCTGCCTTGACGAGCGAAACCAGGAGGTCGCTCCGTGCCATGTCCGCTCCTCGATCGTCCGACACGCCCCACGCGGCCGCAATGCGCGTGAGGACGAGCCAGTTTACCGCCTGTCGATGGAGCCGCGAAGGGACGGGAGTGCTTCGAGCCGTCCTCGGCACGCTTGCAGGGGGCTAGAATGCCGCCGTGGTCAGGCACAGGCTTCCCATCGGCATCCAGACGTTCCGCGAGATCCGGGAAGAGGGCTACTATTACGTCGACAAGACCGCCTACGCCCGCCGGCTCGCGGACGACGCCGGCAAGCACTACTTCCTCTCCCGTCCCCGCCGCTTCGGCAAGAGCCTGTTCGTCGACACCCTCAAGGAGCTGTACGAGGGCGGCGAAGCGCTGTTCCAGGGGCTGGCCGTCCATGACAACTGGGACTGGTCGCAACGGCGCCCCGTGGTGCGGCTGGACTTCAGCGGCGGCAACTTCCGGCGGGCGGGCGCCGTGGAGGAGAGTGCAACCGCGCAGATCGACGACATCGGCCGGCGGGCGGGCGTCGAATCGCGCGGCGGCAGTGCGCCGGTGCGCTTCCGCCGCCTGATCGAAGCGCTGAGCGAGCGCGCGGGTTGTCGCGCGGTGGTGCTGGTGGACGAGTACGACAAGCCGGTCCTGGACGTGCTGGACGACCCGGAGCAGGCGAAGGTCAACCGCGACGACCTGCGCGGGCTGTACGGCACGCTCAAGGCGAGCGACGCCCACGTGGAGTTGACGTTCATCACGGGTGTCAGCAAGTTCAGCAAGGTGAGCATCTTCTCCGACCTGAACAACCTCATCGACCTCACCCTGGACCCGGACTACTCGGCGATCTGCGGCTACACGGAGGCGGACCTGGATACGGTGTTCGCGCCGGAGCTGCCGGGTCTGGACCGGGGCGACATCCGCGCCTGGTACAACGGCTACAGTTGGCTGGGCCGGGAGCGGGTCTACAACCCCTTCGGCCTGCTCAAGCTGTTCCGCAGCCGCGTGTTCAAGGCGCACTGGTTCGAGTCGGCGACGCCGCGGTTCCTGGTGGACGCGCTGATTCGGCGCGGGTTCGCGGTCCCCGACATCGAGAGCCTGCGTGCGGACGACGAACTGCTGTCGGCCTTCGACGTGGACGCCGCCGCCCCGGAGGCGCTCCTGTTCCAGACCGGCTACGTGACGATCGCCGAGACCGAGAATCTGGACGAGTATCCGCGCTACCGGCTGGACTACCCGAACCGCGAGGTGCGGCGCGGCCTGAACCGGGGCCTGCTGGACGCCCTGGCGCCCGACTGGCGGCGGGCGGGAAGCGGCGCGGCGCTCCGCCGGGTGCTGGCGGCGGAGGACTGGACGGGATTGGAGGCGCTGTTTCGGCGGCTGCTGGCCGGCATCCCGCACGACTGGCACCGGCGGAACGACATCGCCCGCTACGAGGGCTACTGGACGAGCGTGTTCTACGCCTGGTTCCAGGCGTTGCTGGACGGCGTGACGGTGGAGGACGCCACCAGCCGGGGGCGGCTGGACCTGGCCGTGCGGCTGGGCGGGAACGCCTACCTGTTCGAGTTCAAGGTCGCCGAACGGTCGGCACGCGGCTCGGCACTGGCGCAATTGAAAGAGCGCCGCTACGCCGACAAGTACCGCGCTCCGGACCGCGCCGTTCACCTGTTCGGCGTGGAGATCAGCGGCGAGTCCCGCGACGTCGTGGTCCTGGAGACCGAACGCGCGTGAACACGCCGGCGCGTTGCGCGATCTCTCGTGCGAAACGGGCCGAGTGCGCCTTCATGTTCGTGACGCCGCGCAACCGGGAGGGCAAGGACCGCTCGGATCGGACTTGCAAGGCACCGTAGAGCACGACCGGGGGCGCAAGGCCGCCCCGCGCCGTCCGCTTCAGCCCGTTCTACCGGCTCTCGTTCTCGGACGCATTCTCGAGCAGCTCCCCGGCGTCGCCCCGAAAGTCCAGGTCCGGAAGGATTGCTTGGGGCTTGAACGTGATGCGGTAGTGGTACGCGCTGACGTTCGCGCCGTCGATCTGTTCGGCGAAGTACGTAACGTTGTCGGAAAGCCCCAGGAAGTGCTTCTTGTACTCGCCCTGCGCGCTCTCGCACGTGACTTCCAGTTGGCGCCCCTGGTCCTCGATCGCGCAGTATCCCTCAATCGAGAGCAGGTAGCTGTCAGTGATCCCGTTGAGGAACACCACGCGTCTCGCGATCTCAAAGTTGTCCGCGGCGCGCGACAGGTTCGCCGACGCGACCCGCGCGTCGTCGCACGCTCCCGAGGCCGTCGCGGCCACGAGCGCCGCCGCCAGAATCCATGCGTTCGGTCTTGTCATACCCCCGCTCCTGATTGTAGTGGTCCGCCTCCCCCGGCTGCATTCCGCGCCGCAAGGCATCTTCAGTCTACTCGTCGCGGGCTCGGCGGCGCCGGTCCGATGGGCGTCTCGCAGCAGCCGCAGGACGAACGGCCTCAGAATCTCGATGCGCGTTGTACGCTTGCGAGATGCGCACCGGTGGTGTGTAATGCGTTACGCACTTCGGCTGGCCAACGGGGGGAGGTCACCATGCCGCGGCGAGTCAACATCATGATGGACGACGACGCGTGGCGCGTCATCGAGAAGCTGCCTCGCGGAGTTCGCAGCCGCGCCGTCAATGCGGCGATCCGGGATTGGTCGCGTGCTACGGCGCGGCAGGAGGCGGCGGCCCGCATGGATGCTCTGCGAGCGCGCCTCCCTGCGGTCGGTACGGAGGAAGTGGTCCGGTGGATCCGGGAGGGACGGGAGCGACTACCATCGTGATCGTGGTGCCCGACGCGTCCGTTCTCTTGAAGTGGGTGGTTGCGGGCGACGACGAGCCGTACACGGGGGCGGCGCTTTCGCTGCGCGACGAAGCCGTGTCCGGGACCATCGAACTGCTCGTCCCGCAACTCTGGATCTACGAGGTGGGGAACACCTTGGCGCGGCGCTTTCCTGAACAGGCCGACGAGCTTCTGGCGACGCTGGTCGATTTCGGCATGACCGAGTGGCGGTTGGACCCGGGATGGCGCGCGCAGGCCGTGTCTCTTGCCGTCACGTACGGCGTCTCGTTCTACGATGCGGCATACCATGCCACGGCGCTTGCCGGCAGCGGCGTGTTCGTCACGGCGGACGAGCGATACGTCCGCCGTGCGTTGCGGGTCGGGAGCGTAGTGGTGCTGCGCGAGTGGCGCGCGGTGAGAGGGTAGGGCCGTCATCGGCTATCGACACTGGACCACCATGGACGACGGACTGCACGCGAGGATCGAGAGCATCAGGATCCGGGGATTCCGGTCGCTGGCCGACGTGAAGGTGACGGATCTGCCACCGGTCGCCGTCCTGATCGGCGCCAACGGGTCCGGCAAGTCGTCAGACGTCCGACGGTTCGTTGCGGTTCTTTGCGCTGCTGACCCTGCTCAACCGCCCGCCGGAGATGCTGCCGGACGTCATCCTGCTCGACGAGCCCGAGCTGGGCCTGCGCCCGACGGCCGTCGACCTGGTCGCCGAGATGGTGAAGTCGGTCGGCCGCGCCGGTCAGGTGCTCGTGGCCACGCGATCACCACTGTTCGTCGATGCGTTCGGGCTGGACCAGGTGATCGTTCTGGACCTGGACCAGGGGGAGACGGTGCTGCGGCAACTCGTTCCCGCGCGGTATGCGGAACGGATTCGTAGGCCGGTGTCGACCGCGACGTCGGAACGCCGGCCATGCGTCTCAATCCGTATGGCTACAAGCGAGCATTCACGTACACGCCGACTGCGGAAGATCGTCATTGGGTCGACTCAACTATCGGGAAGGCTTGGCAGGCTCGGAGAATTCTGGATCCGACCGCGGGCGGCGGTAGCATCCCAATCGAGACCCATCGGTTGGGCTATCCAACGCTCGCCAACGACGTGAACCCGGTCGCCGCCCTGATTCTCAATGCGACGGTCGAATGGCCGCGGGCTCACGGAGCGCTACTGCGAGCACAGTTCGATGACGTGGCTCGTGAGTTCATGAACCGGGCCGAGCCGAAGTACGAACGCGTTCCCAGCGGAACCAGAAAGTGTTCGCATCGAAGGCTACCTCTGGGCGCGCACGGTCACTTGTCCGTACTGCGACGGTCCGGTTCGCTGTCGCCCAACTGGCCCGTCGCGTCGGACGGCCCGGGCATCCGTGTGAAGCCCCGTCTCGGTGCCGGTCCGGGGACGGCGGGGCGTGTCTGCTCGTTCGAGATCGTTAACTCCACCGGCGAGCAGTCGGCAGGCACGGTGGCGCGCGGCAACGGGATTTGTCCCTACCCGGATTGTGGCCGGGTGATCGACGGCGACGAGATCAAGCGGCAGGCCCAGGCCGGGCGTATGGGCGATCAGAAGACCGCCAAGTGCATCCGCGAGCTGATCACCATGGTCCGCCCGGGAGGCGCCCCCGGCGCGCGCGGCCTCCTGGATGCCGCCGAGGCGCGGACGCCACCCGAACCGCCGCCCGTCACCATCTTCGCGGCGTGGGGACGATTCTCGGACGACGACTTCGTTCGGCTGCTCAAGCTCGCCGCTGTTATCGCCTTCCGCTACTCCGTGGTGAGCGGCCTCAACCCCAACCTGTTGGAGCGCGTCTGCCATTTCGCGGCAAAGGCGGTGCTCGAAGGCCAAGCGAACCGTCCCGGCGCGGTGTTCGCACAGCTTCGAGCGATCTACGTGGACGATGACCGCTTCGAGAGCGACTTCGCGCGATGGACCGTCGGTACGAGGGGCCAGCGAGGCAAGATCGCGCGGTACGTGCTCGCGCGGCTGGAGACGAACGCCGGCGAGCGCGCCGTCGATCCGGAAACCGACCGAGAACCCGGCCGTACCGCGTTGACCCGCGAGATCGCCGACTTGGCGCCCGAAGAATGGACGCCGCCCTTGCTGGAGGAGCGCCAGCGGCGGCTCGCGGCGCGCGCCGTGGATCTGTGGCGGGCGGACTTCACGTAGGATCAGCGTCGCCTCGCGAGCACTTCGGCGGCGCAAACCCCCGGCGTGTCGCCGGTACGGCCGCGGTCCCCGCTCCCCACGGTTGCGCCGCCGGTTCCGCAACAGCCGATCCGAGGCAGGGCGTCCCGGGGCGCGCGGGTCGGTCGCAACGTCGCGGCGCGGTCGGGGGTTCCCGTTCCGGCGCGGGTCAACGGGACGACCGCTCGCGAAGGAGCGCTTCCAGCTCGGCCACGCGCGCCTCGGCGGTGGCGGCGCGTGTCTCGGCGGCGGCGCGGGCGGCGGCTTCCGTCAGGCGCTCCTCGGCTTCCTCGTCGTGGCTGCGCAGCTCGTTGCCGGTCGCCGGATTCCGGAAGCGCATCTCCCGCCCCGGCGCCGCCCGCAACTCCAGTCCCAGCGTCTCGCTGCGCAGCGTCAGCGTCCCGTCCGGGGCTGTCGCCGCCGGTTGACGCACGTAGCCCGACCGCGTCAATCGCTCCCCCTGCAGCCGCGCGGGCAGATGCTCGCCCAGCGGGTCGTACTGCCAGTACTCGCGCACGCCGAGCCGGGCATACACCGACCGTTTCCGCCCGACGTCGTCCCGCCACGTGCTCGGCGACGCCACCTCCAGCACGAAGGCCGGCGCGCGCCCCTCCTCCCACAGCTTGTAGTTGAGCCGCCGGCGCTTCTCCACGCCGAATACCACGAAGACATCCGGGGCGATCGACACCCGCGGATTGCCTTCCTCGTAGTAGAGCAGAAGATCCCCGGACACGTACACGTCCCGGCGGTCCTTGAAGTGCCGCGCCAAGGCGCTGATCCCGTACATGATCGCATCCCGCTGGGCGTCGTTCTCCGCCATCGGCTGGCCGTCGGAGCTCGGGTACTCGATTGGCGCGGCGGCAGGTACAGGTCTGAGCATCGCGGGGATCTCCGGACGGCGCGGCGGCGCGCACGGCTTTCCCCCAAGCTACCACACGTCCGAGGCCGCTTCCACGTCGTCACACGTCTTCGACAAGTCGGACACGTCGGGCGTTCGTGCGGGAGTCCGAAGCACACGTCGTGCCAACCGTTCCGACGGCGTCCCCGAAAGACGTGGCCGCCCGGTTCGCCTCACGGCACCCGGGACGGGGTGGAGGACGGGCGCCGTCCGCGCGTTGTGGTATAACCACCAGAGCACGGACAGCCTATGGACATCTCCCGTCGCACGTTCCTGAAGGCCTCGGTCACCGGCGGCCTCGCGGTCAGCGCCCTCGGCTTCGATCTGCGGCCGGCGCACGCTGCCGTCCGCCAGCTCAAGATCCGCAACGCCACCGAGTACCGCACGGTCTGCCCGTACTGCGCCGTCGGCTGTGGGACCATCGCCTACGTCCACGGCAGCGGCGGCCTGAACACGAAGAACACCGTCATCCACGTCGAGGGCGACCCCGACAGCCCCATCAACGGCGGCACGCTCTGCCCGAAGGGCGCCTCGCAGATGGAGCTCGCCATCAGCCCGCGGCTGCGGCACCAGCCGCTGCTGCGCCGGGCCGGCGCGGCGGACTGGGAAGAGGTCGACTGGGACACGGCGATGGACTGGTTCGCGCGCAGGTTCAAGGAGTCGCGCGACGCCTCGTTCCGCGAGCGCGACGACCAGG
The DNA here is from genome assembly GCA_965204175.1 of Vicinamibacterales bacterium. Lineage (GTDB taxonomy): Bacteria > Acidobacteriota > Vicinamibacteria > Vicinamibacterales > UBA8438 > WTFV01. The sequence goes on along the minus strand of OZ241978.1, from coordinate 3,792,852 downwards.
GCCGCGTCGTCAACCGCGCCGACGGCATCGCCTGGGTCGGCAGCGCCACCGTCTCGAACGAGGACGCCTACCTCATCACGAAGACGATGCGCGCCATGGGCCTGGTCTACATCGACCACCAGGCCCGCATATGACACAGCCCCACGGTGGCCAGTCTGGCCGCCACGTTCGGCCGCGGGGCGATGACCAACCACTGGAAGGACATCAAGAACACCGACGTCATCCTGGTGATGGGGGCCAACCCGGCGGAGAATCATCCCTGCGGGTTCAAGTGGGCGGTCGAGGCGCGTGACAACCGGGGCGCGAAGCTCCTGACCATCGACCCGCGCTTCACCCGCACGTCGGCCGTCGCCGACCGGCACATGCAGATCCGGCCCGGCTCGGACATCGCGGTGCTCGGCGGCCTGATCCGCTACGCGCTCGAGAACGACCTGTACCACGCCGACTACGTGCGCGCCCACACGAACGCGACCTTCGTCGTGGGAGACCAGTACGGGTTCGCCGACGGGCTGTTCGCGGGCTTCGACGAGGCGGCCAGCAACTACGACAAGACGGCCTGGGACTACGAGCGGGGCCCCGACGGCTACGTCCGCCGCGATCCGTCGCTGTCGCATCCGCGTTCGGTCTTCCAGCTCCTGAAGCAGCACTACGACCGCTACACCCCGGAGGTGGTCGCGGACATCGCCGGCTGCTCGGCCGACGAGTTCCTGCGGATGGCCGAGATCATCTGCTCGACGGGGCGCGCCGACCGGGTCGGGACGATCATGTACGCGGTCGGCTGGACCATGCACACGGTCGGCAGCCAGATCATCCGCACCGCGGCGATCCTGCAGTTGCTGCTCGGCAACATCGGCCGGCCCGGCGGCGGCATCAACGCGCTGCGCGGGCACGCCAACGTGCAGGGGGCCACGGACCACGCCATCGTCGCCGGCATCCTGCCCGGGTATCTCAAGGTGCCGACGCCGCCGCAGCAGTCGCTGGAAGCGCACCTGCGCGACTCGACGCCGCGGCCGCTGGTCCCCGACACCGTCAACTACTGGGGCAACTACCCGAAGTTCTACGTCTCGCAGATGAAGGCGTGGTTCGGCGAGCACGCGACGCCGGAGAACGACTTCGCCTACGACCACTTGGCCAAGCAGGACGGCGACGCCACGTGGCTGACCATCTGGGACAAGGCGCACCAGGGGACGCTGGAAGGATTCGTGACCCTCGGGTTCAACCCGCTGCTGGCCGGTCCCGACGTGCCGCGCCTGCTCGACGCGATGTCGAAGCTCAAGTGGAAGGTGGTCATCGACCCCTTCATGCTCGACTCGGCCGAGTTCTGGAAGGCGCCGGGGATGGACCCCTCGCAGATCGACACCGAGGTCCTGTACCTGCCGTCCTCCCACTGGATCGAGCGCGACGGCTCGTTCACCAACAGCGGGCGCTGGGCGCAGTGGAAGGAGAAGGCGGTCGACCCGCCGATCGGCGTCCAGCCCGACACCTGGATCCTGTCGGAGCTGTTCTGGCGGGTGAAGGAGCTGTACCAGGCCGAGGGCGGCGCCTGGAACGACGCCATCCAGCACCTGACGTGGGACTACCTGAACCCGCGCGAGCCGACGATGGCCGAGCTGGCCAAGGAGATCAACGGCTACGACCGGACCACCGGCAGGCTGCTGTCGTCTTTCGGCGAGCTGGCCGACGATGGATCGACGAGCTCGGGCAACTGGATCTACACGGGCAGCTATACCGAGGCCGGCAACCAGATGCAGCGCCGCGGCACCGCCGACCCGACCGGGCTGGGGATGCACCACGACTGGGCGTTCAGTTGGCCGGCCAACCGCCGCGTTCTGTACAACCGCGCGTCGGCCGACGCCGAGGGGCGCCCCTGGGACCAGAGCCGGGCCGGCATCGCCTGGAACGGGCGCGAGTGGATCGGCGACGTCCCCGACTACGGGCGCACGACGCCGCCGGATGCGGCCGGCGCGTTCATCATGACCGAGGAGGGTGTTGCGCGGCTGTTCAGCAGCCACTTGGCGGACGGCCCGTTCTCGGAGCACTACGAGCCGGTCGAGAGCCCGTCGCCGAACGCGCTGCACGACAACGTGCCGATCAACCCCGTCATCCGCTGGTATGACGGGGTGCGCGAGACGCTGGCGAACGGCGACGACGACTACCCCTACGCCTGCACCGTCTACCGCGTCGTCGAGCGCGAGCACTTCGTGACGAGCAACGTGCCGCTGCTGGTCGAGGCGATGCCCGACTTCTTCGTCGAGCTGCCCGAGGGGCTGGCCGCCGAGAAGGGGATTCCCAACGGCAGTCAGGTGCGCGTCTGGTCGAAGCGGGGCGAGGTGCAGGGGACAGCCATCGTGACCAAGCGCATCAAGCCGTTGCGCGTCAACGGCAGGGTGGTCTGGACGGTAGGCATCCCGGTGCACTGGGGCTTCATCGGCATCACGCAGGGATCGATGGCCAACCTGCTGACGCCGTTCATCGGGGACGCGAACACCCGCTGCCCGGAGTTCAAGTCGTTCCTGGTCAACATCGAGCGCGCCTGAGGGCCGGGGGGGCTCTCCCGTTGCGTGTAACATGAGATGGAGATTCCGTGCCCGCGAGTGAGAGAGGCGGGATGGACAAGGCGACGTGGCAGTTGGTGCTTGCGGTGATCACGGCGTTGGGGGTGCTGTGGAACGCGATTCAGATCGACAGGCTCGCCGGCAGCGTCGATGAAGTTGAGGGGCAAGGTCGACACGATTGAGACGATCCTCAGTGGGCACGTGAACACGCCTGCGCTGCATTCGATGATGCCGGCGCCGGAAGCCACGGAGGAGGAGCGCTCGGCGTCGCGCTGAGAGTCGCGGCAGGTTCTCTGGACATCATGGCAGACACCCTCTCGATCCGCCGCGTCTCGGCGAGCCCGGACGCCTACATCCCGATCAGCGCGCTGCGCTCGAGCGGGCCGACCTACGCCAAGCTGGTCGACATCGGCGCCTGCATCGGCTGCAAGGGCTGCGAGGTCGCCTGCAAGGAGTGGAACGACCTCGGCGTCGAGCCGACCGCCAACTTCGGGAGCTACCAGAGTCACCGGGACCTGAGCCCGAAGACGTGGCTGCTGATGCGCTTCAACGAGGTGGAGGTCGACGGCAACCTCAACTGGCTGATCAAGAAGGACGCCTGCCTGCACTGCGAGGAGCCGGGGTGCCTGTTCGCGTGTCCCGCGCCCGGCGCCATCGTGCAGTACACGAACGGCATCGTCGACTTCAACCAGGAGAACTGCATCGGCTGCCAGTACTGCGTCACCGGCTGCCCGTTCGACATTCCCCGCTTCGACGTCCACACGCGCAAGGTATCGAAGTGCAACATGTGCGTCGACCGGGTCGAGGCGGGGCTGGAGCCGGCCTGCGTGAAGACCTGCCCGACCAACGCCATCTCCTGGGGCAGCAAGCAGGACATGCTCGCGCTGGCCGACAAGAAGGTGGAGACGCTCAACGCGCGCGGCTACGACAACGCGGCGGTCTACAACCCGGCCGGCGTCGGCGGCACGCACATGATGTACGTCGTCCCGCACGGCGACCGGCTGGCCGACTACAGCCTGCCGTCGGACCCGACGGCGAGTCCGGCGCCGATGACCGCGCTGGGGTTCCTCAAGCGGATCGGCGCGTACCTGATGGGCTTCGGCGTGCTCGGGGTGGTCGGGCACTTCCTGCGCTACGGACCCGAGCGGCTGGACGAGCACGAGGATCACGAGCCGCGCGGAGATGCCGGTGCGTCGGCGGCCTGAGCTTTCGGGGTCGACATCACTGCTGACATGGCCGACCGGATATTGCATCGCTTCAACTTCACCGAGCGGATCGTCCACTGGGTGGTGGGCGTCACGTTCGTCCTCCTGCTGGCGACCGGCCTTGCTTTCGCCTACCCGGCGCTCTTCTGGCTGACTGCGCTGCTCGGCGGCGGCCCCTCGGCGCGGGTGCTGCATCCCTGGGTCGGCGTGCTGTTCGGGATCGGGATGGTCTTCATGATCGCCATCTGGATCCGCGACATGTTCCTGAGCGACACCGACTGGCGCTGGCTGCGTGCGGTGCGCGCCTATGCGACGCGCGATTCCGCCAACGTGCCGCCGGCCGGCAAGTACAACGCCGGCCAGAAGATGTTCTTCTGGTTCCAGGGGTTGCTGGCCGTCGTCTTCGTCGTCAGCGGCGTTCCCCTCTGGTTCCCCGAATCGTTCGGTGCCGGTCTGCTGCAGTGGATGCGCCTGGCGCACTACTTCGCCACCCTCGGCGGCGGCCTGCTGCTGATCGTCCACGTCTACCTCGGCACGATCGCCTATCCCGGCACGGCGCGCGCGATGATCGACGGGACGGTGACCGAGCGCTGGGCGCGGCACCACCACCCGGGCTGGCACGAGGAGCAGACGGGCGGGTGATCCGGTCTCGGGGACTGGCTCGCGGTCCGCGTGATACGGGCTGCTTCGCCGTTGGTTGCGTGGCGGCTTCCCACCGCAGAGCGTGCCGTGGCTGATACGTTTCGTGCTGGTCGCAACCGCACGATGACCTTGAGCGACAGCGAGCGCGCTGTGCAGTCGCAACGACTCGTGCGTTTGACTGCACCGGCCGTTCCATCGAACCTCGTCGGTCGAACGGTGTGCCAGGACCTGTTCGAGGCGCTCCCGCACCTTCCCTCGGGGTTCGTCGACCTGTTGATCGTGGATCCCCCCTACAATCTCGAATTCCGGCGACGTGGTACTTGACCCGTTCCTGGGCGTTGGGACTACCTCCGTCGTCGCCAAGAAGCTCGGCCGGGCTTATGTCGGGATCGAAATCGATGAATCCTATTGCTGTCTTGCGGAGCAGCGACTAGCCGTCGCCGATGCGGAGTGCGCGATCCAGGGGTACCGGGACGGCGTTTTCTGGGAGCGAAACTCCCTCGTTGACCAGAAACGCGTGGCTGCCCACCCGCCCGACGAGTCAGTGGAGGCGGCTTGTTGTTCGATGCGGAACGGCCGCGATGAAGAGCCGGTTCTTCCACACGGACCGTTACGTCTCCGCGCGGGACCGCATCAAGGCCTTCCTGAACGTGCAGGAGCGTTTCCTGTCGGGCAGCACCGCACGCAGCACACGGGCCGTCGGTGACGCCATCCAGGAAGTGCTGTCGAACGACTTCCGGTCGATCGTCGGGCGCGACGTCTGCGTCAACTACTCATCGCAGTTCGCCCGGCGGGCCATGGCGGACATGGCATTCGAAGACCCGGACGGCGCCTACACTGAAGAAGACGCGCGGTTGATATGTCACGAATACGGCACGATAATCCAGGCGAGCCGCGGCTTCAGGCAGGCCGATCCGAGCGCGGGCAGCGTCGCCCCGCGTGGACGTCGGCGTTGCTGGAGCTTGCGGGCGCGGCAACCGATTTTCCGCGCGTTTCGGAACCGCCGGGCGTGGAGCCGGGACCGGATTTCGATGGGCGAGAATCGGCTGGGTGCCCGAGATCTGCGGAAGGAACGTCCTGCCGGCAGGATTGATGTCTCGGCGGTTACCTGCCGTGCCCGGTGACGGCGCGAGTCATCAGACGAGGTTCGCACGCTACGTGCCACGGCACCCACGCTGGAATCAACGCCGACGTCGACTCACGCGCCTGCGCGCCGAGCACCCGCACGCCGCCGAGTTGCTGGCGTTCTACGACGACGTGCTGGTTCTGCAGGAGCCGCTGTACGGCAAGGCGCTGACGTCCCGCTGGCTGGGCGCGGTGGAGGCCTCCGACGGTCGACCGCCCCGGTTGCGTCTGGAGCGACTTCCGCAACGGTCTCGCGAGCGGGATTTCTCGCGTTTCGTGCGTGCGGTCGCGGCCACCGCCAGCGAGATGCTGAAGGCGATGGCGTCGCGGCTGGCGTCGGAGCCCGCGGCGATGTCGGCGTTGCTCGGCGCCGTGCTCGGGCGGGAGTCGATCTACGCGGTGGCGGCTCGGCTCGACTGTGACGCCGCGGCGCTGGAGTTCTTCCCGCGCGCCTTCGTCCAGCCCATGGCAGAGGCCCTTGCCAGCCGGACGGACCTCGACTTCTCGGCGGTCCGCGACGAGATCGGTGACGAAGCGGTTGCCGGCGTTGATGGTACCCGCGCGGCTTGCCCGTATTGCGGAGCGGCACCTGTTGCCGCCGCGCTGCGGGACAAGCCGGAGATCAAGGGACGGCGCACGCTGCTCTGCTCGCTGTGCCTGATCGAGTGGACGTTTCCGCGGACGCGCTGTCCTGCGTGCGGCGAAGAGCGCGCGGACAAGCGGCCGCATCATGTCTCGGAGTCGTGGCCGCACATCCGCGTGGAAGAGTGCGGATCCTGCCGCACTTACATCAAGGCGATCGACCTCCGGGAGAACGGTCTTGCCGTTCCCGTCGTCGACGAGCTGGCCTCCGTCGAGCTCGATCTCTGGGCGGTGGAGCAGGGGCTGGCGAAGGTGCGCACGAACCTGCTCGGGATGTAGCCTCGGGGGCAGGACTCCTCGCGGGTCGGGGCCGGACGCAGGTGAACCGGACCGCGGTCGGTCGGCGGGTGCCGCCTTTCTCCATTCCTCTGCGCCCGGCGTCCATCGGGAGCACATCTTTATTTTGACAATCTGAAGAAGGTGCGCCATTATTCGTTTTGGCGATCAAGAGGAGTCCGATGGGGACCGACCGGACCGACGTTTTGCAAGGCACGCTGGAACTTCTCGTGCTGCGCACGCTCGCGCTGGAGCCGATGCACGGCTGGGGGCTCGCCCAGCGGATCGAGACCATGTCGGGCGACGTGTTCGCGATCCAGCAGGGCACGCTGTATCCGGCGCTCCAGCGCATGAAGCGGAAGGGCTGGGTCGACTCGGAGTGGCGGATCACCGAGAACAACCGCCGGGCGCGCTACTACTTCCTGACCGACACGGGGAGGCGCCAGGTCGCGGCAGAGCGCGAGGAGTGGGAGCGCATCGTGAACGCCGTCAACGGCGTGCTGAACTGGGCCGGAGGTTCGCAGTGAATCCGGTTGCCCGGCTCGCAAGGTTGCTTCGCGGGCTCGTCCGCGGCCGGTGGGAGGATGACGAGACCGCCGAGGAGCTACGCTTCCATCTGGAGCTGGAGGCGGAGAAGAACATGCGCGCGGGGATGCCGCCGGGCGAGGCGCGCCGGCGGGCGCGGCTGCGCCTGGGCGGCGCCGACGGCATCCGGGAGGCGGTGCGGGATGCGCGCGGCGGGCGCCCGCTGGAGGACCTCGTCCGGGACCTCGGCTACGCGCTGCGGTGCGCGCGCCGCAATCCCGGCTTTACCGCCGCAGCCGTCGTATCGCTTGCCGTTCCGATGGGCTTCAACGCCGCGATCTTCACGATCGTCGATTCCGTGCTGTTCCACCCGTTGCCGATAGTGCGTCCAGCGCAGATCGTCGACCTGCACACGAGCCATCTCGGCGCTGGTTGGACCGGGCCGAACTCCTATCCGGACTACCTCGACTTCCGCGCGGCGAACGACGTGTTCTCGGATCTGGCGGCGCACGCCCCGATGCGTGCGGTGGTGCGGGTGGGCGAGGAGGTCGATCTGGTGATGGGCGAGACGGTCACGGGAAACTACTTCCGGTTTCTCGGCGTCCGGCCCGTTCTCGGCCGGCTGCTCGCACCGGGCGACGATCGACCGGGCGCCGCACGCGTGGCCGTGATATCCAGCGGGTTGTGGGAGCGGGCGTTCGGACGGGACCCGGCCGTCGTCGGCCGGGATCTGCATATCGGGTCGCAGGCGTACATGGTCATCGGCGTCGCGCCGCCGGACTTCTACGGCATGCCGCCCATTCCCGGCGGGGAAGTGTGGATTCCGATGACCTGGGTGGACGACGTGACGCCCGTCGGCGGCTCGACACACATGCCCTCCCCGGGCGAGACACGGCTGGAACGCCGCGGGCAGCGCTGGATGTTCATCAAGGGGAGGCTGCGGAACGACGTCGGCCTGACGCAGGCGGACGCGAATCTCGATGTGATCATGGCCGATCTGGCCGCCGCCTTTCCCGATTCCAACGAGGACCTGCAAATATCGTTGACCCTGACGGACGACGTGCGGCTGACGCCGGACGCGGCGGGCCCGGCGTACGCCGGAGCGGCAGCCGCCCTGCTCATCACCGGAATCGTTCTGCTGGTGGCGTGTGCGAACGTCATGGGCATGCTGCTGGCCCGCGCTGCCGCGCGACGGCGCGAGATCGGGGTGCGGCTCGCCGTCGGCGCGAGCCGGCGGCGTCTAGTGCAGCAGTTGTTGACGGAGACGCTCGTGCTGTCCTCCTTGGGCGCCGCGGTGGGGCTGGTCGTGGCTTGGACCATGCTGCGAGGCGCCGGCGCCGTGGAATCTCCCATCCGTTCCCTTCCCTTCAGCTTCGAGTTCGCGCTGAGCGGGCGCGCGTTCCTGTTCACGGGGGCGTTGGCGACCGGCGCGGGTCTGCTGGCGGGTCTCGTGCCGGCTCTGAGCGCGACGCGGCCGAATCTGGTGCGGGAGTCGAGCGGCGCGCTCGGGGTCCCGCGCACGGGCGGCCGCCGCTGGTTCGTGCGCGACGTCCTGGTGGCTGCGCAGTTGGCGGTCACGGTCCCTCTGCTGGTGCTCGCCGGTCTCCTGGGACGAAGCGCCGCGGCGGCGACGGCCGGTGTCTCGCTCGGGTTGGACCCGGACCGGGTGGTGGCGGTCAGCACCGATCTGGAGATGCTCGGCTATGGCCCGGAGCGGGAAGCGCGCTTCACCCGCGATGCGCTCGACCGGGTGCAGTCGATGCCGGGAGTGGCGGCGGCGGCGCTGGCGTCCCGCGCTCCCCTCGACGCCATCTCGTACGGCACGGCGCCCGTCCTCGTGCCGGGGGTTCACGGTCCGGCCGACCGCGGTGCTTCGATACCCGCGGTGGCCGTGTCGACGAACTACTTCGACACGTTGGGTGTCCCGTTGCTGCAGGGGCGAGCCTTCACCACGGCCGACACGCCGGAATCGCCGCGTGTCGCCATCGTCAGCGAGGCGATGGCCGATCGCTTCTGGCCGGCCGGGACGGCGGTCGGGCGGCGGTTTCGTCAGGCGGAATGGGATGGCCCCGAGTACGAGGTCGTCGGTGTGTCGGCCGACTACAAGGTTCGGTTCCCGACGGAAGAAGCTGCACCCTATGTGCACGTCGCCCGGTCGCAAACCCCGCTGACCGGCGGCGTGTTGCTTGCCCGGATCGAGGGTGACGCGGCGGCCGTGGTGGGAGACATCCTCAGCGTGTTCCGCCGGATGGAGCCCGATCTCTTCTTCTTTTTCCAGGGGGACACGCTGCGGGAAATTGCCGGCGTCACGATGCTGCCGTTGCGGATCGCGGCATCCGTATCGGGTGCCGCCGGCATCACGGCCATGCTGCTGGGCGCCGTCGGGCTCTACGGCGTGATCGCCTACGTCGTCGCGGGACGCACGCGCGAGCTTGCGATCCGATCGGCGCTGGGAGCGCGCTCCGGAGCGCTGCTCCGCCTCGTCCTGGCTGGCGGCGCATGGGTGATCGCCGCCGGCGCGGGTCTCGGCGCCGTCCTGGCCGTCCTCGTGGCGGGCGTCGTGTCGCAGTTGATGCCGGGAATCACGTTGGCGGATCCGGTGGTGTGGGGGATTGTGCTGTTGCTGATTGCCGGGGTCGCCGCCGCTGCCCATGCCGGCCCGGCGCGGCGCATCATGAGACTGGACCTGACGCAAGCGCTTCACGTGGAGTGAATGCAAGTCTCACGCCGGCGCCGAGGGGCGCCGCACTTGTCGAAGGACCTTGCCGCTCGCCGCGTTTCGCCAGGAACGAATCACGGCGACAATATGCTATGCAACGCGGTGAACCGGCCCGGGTTCGGGAGCGTGGATGGTGCAACACGAACTCGCCCTCGACGGCGGCGAATGTCTGACGCTCGACGAGTTCAAGAGCGAGCTCGCACGATGGCGTCGATACGGCAAGGAGACGGTAGTCGACGAGTACGCCGGCGTGCCCGTCTACGTGAACGAGTTCTGGACGTCGAAGCAGCGGGCGGCGCATTCCCTCCACGAGATCTCCTACCGCGCGTGCTTCAAGCCGCAGCTTCCGCGGTTCTTCATCACCAGGCTGACGGATCCGGGCGACGTGGTCTTCGATCCCTTCATGGGGCGGGGGACGACGCTCCTCGAGGCGGCCCTGCACGGGCGGCAGACGCTGGGCAACGACGTCAATCCATTGTCTCGTGTGCTGCTGGAGGCGCGACTGAGGCCGCCGGCGTCAGCGGAGGTGGATGCACGTCTGCGCTCGTTGTCGCTGGACGGGCCTGCGGCGCATCCCGACGGGTTCGATGTCTTCTTCCATGAACGCACGTTGAATCAGATCTGCCGGCTTCGCGAGTACCTTCGCGAGCGCCACGCCGACGGACGCGCGGACACCGTCGACCGCTGGATCCGGATGGTCGCCATCAACCGGCTGACCGGGCATTCGAAGGGATTCTTCTCCGTCTATACGCTGCCTCCCAACCAGGCCGCGTCGATCGAGCGGCAGCGGAAGAACAACGCGCTCCGCCACCTGAAGCCCGAGTACCGGGACGTCGCCGCCGTGATCCTGCGCAAGACGCGCTCGCTGTTGCGCGACCTGCGGCGTCAGGCGCCGGCGGGACGGAATCACGGGTTCTTCCGCCAGCCGGTGGGCACGCCGTTCGCCTACGACGGGCCGCCGGTAGCGCTTGCGGTCACGTCGCCGCCGTTCATGAACATCGTGAACTACAAGGGCGACAACTGGATGCGTTGCTGGTTCGCCGGAATCGATCCCGATGCGGTCGGTATCACGCAGACCGGCAATCTCGATGCCTGGAAGGCTCTCGTCCGCGGCGCGCTCGACAATACCGCCGCGATCTGTCGTCCCGCGGCGGTATTCGCCTTCGAAGTGGGAGAGATTCGCGGCGGGGCGTTGCTGCTGGATCGGGTAGTCGCCGACGTGGCGCGCGAGACGGCGTGGGAGCCGGTTTGCGTACTGGTCAACGCGCAGGCGTTCACCAAGACCTCCAATACGTGGGGAGTCGACAACAACCGCGCGGGAACCAACTCGAACCGCATCGTCGTGATGCGCCGCCGCTGACGGCCGGCCACCTCGCCGGCTCGGCCGCGCCGGGTGGCTGGCGGACTAGCGAGGCTGGCTGAACCCGGCGCTCCGACTCCGGACGCGATCGAACGTATACGTAGTCGAAGCTCCCCCCAGCATGGCTGACTCGCCGAGCAGGTAGTCCGAGAAATCGGCCTTGCCCCTGGTGTAGTGCTCAAGCGCCCGAGCGACCGCTGCCCGGTTCATGAACGCGAATTCCTCCGCGTCCAGCAGGCGGCGGACGGTCATTGCGATTCTTGCACGGGGAAAGGCGTAGACCGATTCGAGTACCCACTCCAACTCGCAGAGCACGATGTCCGGCAGCAGCACCCTGTCGGACGCGGCCACGGCGCGGTCGACCAGGTCCTGCGCCTGTCTCGCCTGATTCGGGTCGTCGTTCAGCAGCAGCCGTAGCAGGACATTGGTGTCGAACGCGATCATGGCCGTCCGTGCTTTTCCGCGGCCCGCCAGCGGAGCGCCTCGCGGATCCGTTCGTCGTCCACTTTCCGGCCGGTGGCGTATTCCGACAGGAAACCTCGCAGGGGCTTCACGGGATGCCTCACGGGCACGATGCGCACCCCGCCGTGGTCGTCGAGCTCGAAGGCCAGCCGGTCGCCCGCGGCCACGGCCATTTTCGTCCGCACCTTTTTCGGTATCGTGATCTGACCCTTGGCGGTGATTCTCCCGGTCTCCATTCTTTCCTTACTATCTCACAGAATCGTCATGAATGTAATGCACGCAGGGGTGACCGATCCACAAGTGCGCGGGGTGAGCGATGGGATGGCGATGCGGTTCCGTGCGCGCGCCTATAATGGCCCGATGATCGACGCCTTCATTTACGACGGCCTGCGGACGCCGTTCGGCCGCCATGCCGGCGCGCTCGCGCCTGTCCGTCCCGACGATCTTCTCGGCGACTTGGTGGGCGCCCTTGTCGAACGGAGCCCGTTTCCCGTGGACCGGTTCGAGGACGTGATCGCCGGTTGCACGAACCAGGCGGGCGAGGACTGCCGCAACGTCGCGCGGCGCGCGGGGCTGCTGGGCGGCCTGCCGGTGGAGGTCGCGGGCATGACCGTCAACCGGCTCTGCGCGAGCGGGTTGGCCGCGGTGGTCGATGCCTCGCGGGCCGTGGCGTGCGGGCAGGGCGACCTGTTCGTGGCCGGCGGGGTGGAGAGCATGAGCCGGGCGCCGTTCGTGATGGCGAAGGCGGCACGTCCCTACGCGCGGCAACTCACGACGTTCGACACCACGCTCGGATCGCGCTTTCCGAACCGGCGCGCCACCGCCGCGTTCGGCGACCACGCCATGTACGAGACGGCCGAGGAGGTGGCGAAGGACCTCGGCATCGGCCGCGACGACAGCGATCGCTTCGCCGTTCGCTCGCAGGAGCGCTATGCGCAGGCGAAGTCGGAGTGCTTCTACTCCGGTGAGCTGCATCCAGTCACCGTGCCGGGCCCGAAGCGCGGCCAGACCACCGAGGTGGCGGACGACGAGCACCCGCGGCCGGGGACCGGCCTGGAGAAGCTCGCCACGCTGCGGCCGCTGGCGGACGACGGCGTGGTCACGGCCGGCAATGCGTCCGGCATCAACGACGGAGCAGCGGCGCTGATCGTCGGGTCGCGCGCTGCGGGCGAGGAGGCCGGCGCGGTCCCGCTGGCGCGCATCGTTTCGGCGGCGGTCGCCGGGGTAGAGCCGCGGGTGATGGGGCTCGGACCCGTGCCCGCTTCGCGCAAGGCCCTGGCCCGGGCCGGGCTGACGCTGGCCGACATGGACGTCATCGAGATCAACGAGGCGTTCGCCACGCAGGTGCTCGGCTGCCTGAAGGCGCTGGAGATCGATCAGGACGACAGCCGCGTGAACCCCAACGGCGGCGCCATCGCGATCGGGCACCCGCTGGGCGCTTCCGGCGCCCGCCTGACGCTGACCGCCGTCCGGCAGTTGCAGCGCAGCGAGGGCCGCTACGCCCTGGTCACGCTCTGCATCGGCGTCGGCCAGGGCTTGGCCGCGGTCCTCGAGCGGGTCGGTTAGGCCGGTCATGGCTGGCAAGCCGGCTCGGCTGCTCGCCCTGCTCGGCATCTACGTGCTCGTCGCGCACGTGCTGCCGGCCCCGGAAGGCGTCGAGGCCGCGGGATGGCGCATCACCGGCGTCTTCTTCGCCGTCATCGCCGGGTTGATGCTCCAGCCGCTGCCCGGCTCCCAGGTGGTGCTGCTCGGCATCACGGCGGTGATCCTGGTCGGGGGCATCCCGATGGGGCGGGCGCTGCAGGGCTATTCCGCGGCGTCCGTCTGGATGGTGCTGGCCGCCATGATGATGTCGCGGGCGTTGCGCGAGTGCGGCCTCGCGCGGCGGATAGCGCTCTGGTTCGTGCGGGCCATCGGCCGCACGTCGCTCGGCCTCGGCTACGCGCTGCACCTGACGGACCTGACCCTGGCCACCGGCGTCCCGTCGATTACCGCCCGGTCGGCCAGCATCGTCTTTCCGATCGCCCGCAGCATCAGCACGCTCTACGAGTCGGAGCCCGGACCGAGCGCGCGCCGGCTCGGCACGTTCCTGATGACGTGCATGTACCAGACCAGCACCATCGCCTCGGCGATGTTCTTCTACAGCAGCGCCGCCAACCTGCTGCTCGGGGACCTGGCGCGCGAGTTCGCCGGGGTCGAGGTCACCTGGACGAGCTGGTTCATCGCCGGCTTGGCGCCGGGCATCGTGTCGAGCGTGGCGGTACCGCTGCTGATGCTGCGGGTCGTGCCGCCGGACATCCGGCACACGCCGGCGGCGCGCGACTTCGCGCAACGGGAGCTCGACGAGCTGGGACCGATCAGGGGCGCCGAGGCGGTCGTGCTCGGCGTGTTCGTCTTCCTCATCGGCTTCTGGGTGCTGTCGTCGTACGTCGACTGGCTGTCGCCGGGGCTGGTGGCCTTCGTCGGGCTCGGCGTGCTCTTCGTCACCGGCACCCTGACCTGGGACGCCGCGCTCGGCGAACGGTCGGCGTGGGACGTCTTCGTTTGGTACGGCGGCCTGCTGACCATGGGGGGCCTGCTGAACGAGACGGGCGTGACGGTGGCCTTCACCGGCTGGGTCGGCGGCTGGTTCACCGGCGTGCCCTGGATCGTCGTGCTGGTCGTCGCGCTGGTCATCTACTTCTACACGCACTACTTCTTCGCCAGCACGACGGTGCACGCGCTGGCGCTCTACGGACCGTTCGTCACGCTGCTCGTCGGCGTCGGCGCGCCGGCCGGGATCGTGGTCTACAGCCTGCTCTTCCTCAACAACCTGCAGGCCTGCCTGACCCACTACGGCACCACGACCTCGCCGGTCATCTTCATCGAGGGCTACGTCAGCCTGCGCGACTGGTGGCGCGCCGGGTTCTTCGCCTCCGTGGTGAACCTGGTCATCTGGCTGGCGGTGGGAATCGCGTGGTGGAAGGTGCTGGGGTTGTGGTGATGAAGACCAATCCTCGACAGGCGTCGTCGCGGCGGACGGTCGGGCGTGCGGCGGGATCGACATTCCGGCCGCGAGGCCGGCAGATGCACGCGCTGGCGCTGGCGGTCGCGTGCACCGCGGCGGCATCGGCGTGCGCGGGCGGCGATCCGGCGTCGATGGAGCCGGTCGCCGAGGCGGTCCAGGCGCTCGATCTGGTGATCGCCGGGGGCCGGGTCGTGGATCCCGAGACGGGGCTGGACGCGGTGCGTCACGTGGGCATCCGCGACGGCGCCGTGGCGGCGGTCTCGGAGTCTCCGCTGACCGGGGCCGAGACCGTGGATGCCACGGGCCTGGTGGTCGCACCCGGCTTCGTCGACCTGCACGCGCACGGCCAGGACCCGGCCAGCAACCGCTACCAGGCGATGGACGGGGTGACGACGGCGCTGGAGCTCGAGATCGGCGCGTATCCGGTCGACCGCTGGTACCGGCGCCGCGGCGGCGCGTCGCTCATCAACTACGGCGTGTCGGTGAGCCACCAGGGAGCACGGATCCGTGCGCTGGGCAGCGTCTTCGCCCGCGCCAACGCGGCCGGCACGTTCTCGCTCGGCGAAAGCGGCGACGACACGCTCTACCGCGCGGCGAACGAGGAGGAGCTCGTCCGCCTGCGGCAGCTCATGGAGCGCGGCCTGCGCGAGGGCGGCATCGGGCTCGGCTTCGGCCTGAGCTATACGCCGGGAGTCAGCCACCGCGAGCTGCTGCGGATGTTCGAGGTCGCGGCCGAGCACGAGGCGCCGACGTTCATTCACCTGCGCTCGTCGGGGGAGTTCCGGCGCGGCGGCGCGCTGGCGCCGTTCCAGGAGGTCATCGCGAACGCGGCGGTCACCGGCGCCGCGCTCCACATCGTCCACATGAACAGCACCTCGGGTGCGCTGGCGGAAGAAGCGCTCGCCATGATCCGCGGGGCGCGCGAGCGCGGGATCGACGTCACGACCGAGGCCTATCCCTACACCGCCAGCGCCTCGCTGATCGAATCGCCCCTGTTCGACGGGTGGGTGGACCGCCCCCGTCAGGCCTACCGGAGCCTGCAATGGGTCGAGACCGGCGAGCGGCTGACGCCCGAGACGTTCGAGCGCTACCGGCAGCAGGGCGGGTGGGTCATCATGCACGGCCGCTCGGAAGCGATCAACGAGTGGATCGTCGGCCAGCCCGACGTCATCGCGGCCAGCGACGGCATTCCGTTCAGCCAGGGCCGGGCCCACCCGCGCGGCGCCGGCACCTTCGCCCGCATCCTCGGCCACTACGCCCGCGACCGCGGCGTGCTGTCGCTGATGGACGCCCTGCGCAAGATGACCCTGCTGCCGGCCCGGCGGCTCGAGGCCATCGTGCCGGAGATGGCCCGCAAGGGCCGCGTGCAGGTGGGTAGCGACGCCGACCTGACGATCTTCGATCCGGAGCGGATCATCGACCGCGCCACCTACGACGCGCCGGACCAGTACTCCGCCGGCATCGCGCACGTGCTCGTGGCCGGCACGTTCGTCGTCCGCGACGGCGCGCTGGTGGAGGGCGTGCAGCCTGGCCGGCCGGTGCGGGGGCGGCACCTGGTGCAGGAGTAGCGGTTCGCGAGGCGATACGTAGTGGGTGTTGAGCAACGTTTGGAGACCGGTCATCGCCAGCCTGGATGTAACTCGATCCGCGACCTGCGCGGTATCGGCAAGGACATGTTCGCCGCGCTCGGAGGAGGCGAGCGTTGGCTGAGAAAGGAAAGGGAGGCGTTCGACGCCGCGCTTGCCGACGACGTTCGCTGGCAGGATGACGAGTCGTGATTTCACGGATCTACCGAGGCACGATCCTGAGCGCCATCGGACCGGGTGAATCGGTAGAGGACAAGCTCATGGCTGGCATCGAGCCCATCCATCCCGGAGAGCATCTGGCCGAGATCCTCGACGAGCTCAGGATCAGCCAGTACCGCTTGGCGCGGGCGATCGATGTATCCCCGCGTCGCATAAACGACATCGTTCGCGGACGCCGCTCGGTCACGGCGGATACCGCGCTCCGTATCGGGCAGGCTCTCGGCATGACGCCGGAGTTCTGGCTGAACCTCCAACGTATGTACGACCTCGATCGCGCCCGCGCAGCCGCCGATATCAGCGCAATCAAGCCGCTTGTCGCTATGGGCTGACGTTCCCGTCTTTCAGGGGATTGCCAGCCGATTGGTTGCCGCCCCGAAGACGAGCGCCGCGCGCACGTCCGCTTCGGTCAGGTATGGGTAGTCGAGGAGAATCCCGGATTGCGAGACTCCACTTGCCAGCAGGTCCAGGATGTCGGACACGCGGACCCGGGTCCCCCGGATATGCGGGCGTCCGCCGCAGACTGCGATATCGACGTGTATGCGCTCCGGACTGCCAGGCAGTTCATCGCTCATGTCGAGACTTCCTCGTGCAGACGTGCTTGGGCGTCGTCGGAACACCTCGGCTACGGGACTCGTTGATGACCGCGAGGTGCTCGTCCCAGTCCGGTTCGACACCGGATCCTTCCTGCGCGTCGCAGACGGCGAAGAACTGCTCGACATCCGCGGCGGAACCGAACGGTTCGGTTGGCAACCGCGGGCCATGTTCACGTGTCGTAGTGCGCTGCCGTGCTTTCGGCGGCATCCTTTCGCTCCGCGCCTCGAGGGAGATGGACCAGCGGTGACTCTCACTCTGAGGATCAGCAACCCGTCTCCAGCCATGCGGGAGGCGCCCCTGGAGGCGCCCCCTCCCCCCCGCTAGTGCGCCAGCGGGTGCGGGCGCACCTGGAACTTCACCAGGTTGCCCTGCGTCCCCTTGCCGCCCTCGATGTGCCAGACGGCGTTCGTGCCGTAGTCGGCCCACACCGCGCGGCCCTTCCAGCCGGCGTCCGGGTCGTCGATGCGCCCGTCGAGGCCGCGCGAGTAGAACCCGAGCGGATACGGCACGCGCATGATCACGAACTCCTCTTCCTCCGGCAGGAACGCGAGCAGCGAATCCGAGGTCGAGCCGGTGGCGATCGGCACGTTCTCGCCGAGGCCGAGCGTGTCGAACTGGTCGACCCAGTTGTAATAGTGGAAGTCGGCGCTGCCGTGCGCGTCCACGCCCTGCATCTGCGGTCCCGGCGTGGCGTACAGCGTCCATCCCTCGGGGCAGTGCTGGCCGGTGGCGGTCGGCCCGTTCAGGACGGCGCATTGGCTGCGGTCGAACTTGGCGACGTGGCCGCTGCCCGACAGCGCGGTCCAGACGACGCCGTTGCGGTCGATGTCGATGCCGCGCGGCGAGTAGCCCTGGATCGGCGCGTCCGCGTTCTCGAACGGCGGCTGGTAGTACTCCGAGATGCAGGTCTCCGGCGGGTTGTCGCCGAGCGACAGCCGCACGATCTGGCCGGGGACCCCGGCGGATGCGGCCCAGACGACGTTCTCCGCCGTCGGATCGGGAACGATGCCGTACCAGCCGCGGCCCAGTTGGCGGTCCTTCGCCGGGTCCGGGTCGTCGCGCAGTCCCGTCCATTCACCGATGCGCCCGTCGCCGGTGGTGTCGACGATGGTCGGGCACCAGCCCTGCGACGCCTGCTCGTCACCCGTCTCGGCGTAGGTCTTCGTGTTCACCCAGCCGATGACGTCGCTCACCGAGCTCAGGTACAGCGTGTCGTCCTCGTCGAAGCCGAACTGCAGGTGGTGCGTGTTGAAACAGGTGTCGATGAGCTCCACGTGCTCGTTTGCCGGATCGTAGTAGGCGACGTGCCGCGCGGCCCGGTCGATGGGGTAGTACTGCGCGAACGGGTTGTCCGACCCCTCGCGGCACCAGTCGGGGTTGCCGGGGCCCCGGATCTGGTGAGTCATCCAGACGCGCCCCTCGGCGTCCATCATCGGGTTGTGCGGGTTGCCGGGATTGTTCCAGATCAGCTCGTCGCCGTAGTAGAAGGACGGGTTCGGCATCTCCTGGGCGATGTACGACCGGAAGTCGCCTTCGCCGGGCGTGTCGCGCACCGGTAGCACGACCTCGTGCGCCTCGCTGCTGTCCGGGTCCACCCAGACCAGCTTGTCGCCGGCGAACTCGACGCCGTAGACCGGACCGCCGGCGTTGACCCGGGGATCGCGCTTGTCGCTGGCGATCTCGTCGTGGATGTAGCCGGTCTCGCCGCCCCACTCCCACATCGTGAGCACGACGTCGCGCTCCCGGCCCTGGGGCCGTTCCGGCTCCGGGGGCACCGCGCCCGCCATGATCCGGTCGGTCCACTCCGCGTAGGAGGCAATCGCGCGTTGGCGCCCGAAGCGGTTGATGGTGGCGGCCATGTTGGAGGCCCGTTGGCCCGTGACGATGCGGTGCGCCCAGGCCGCCTCGGTCGAGTCGAAGTCCGCCGCGTTCGGAATCTCGCGCGTCGGCAGGTTGCCGAGCTGGTGGCAGAGTTGGCAGCCCTGCTTGAGCAGGTCGACCCAATGGGCCTGCGTCCGCACGGTCGGCGGGATGCCGTTGCCGTCCGCGCCCGTGCCCGGGAACTCCGACGGGTCGGGCACCTGCATCAGCGAGTACCAGTAGTTGGCCGGGTAGATGGCGGCAGCCTGCTGCGTGTCGGCGGCGATCACGGCGGTCAGATCTAGCGTCTGCCCGGGTCTGCCCGCGACCTTGGGCGAATCGGCCAGCCCGTACCCGCGTACCCAGATCTCGTAGTCTGCTTCCGGGAGGTCCGGCAGCACGTAGCGTCCCTCGTCGTCCGTCACGACGATCTTGCGCAGCCGAGTGGGGAAGTCGTCCGTTTCGGCGATGACCCACACCCCCGCCTCGGGGCCGTTCGGGCTGGTGACGACGCCCCCGACGTCGTCGGCGTCGAAGTCGGGAGCCTGCCGTGCGGACACGGCGGGACCGTCGAGGACCAAGCCGGCGGCGGCGAGGGTGACGGCTGCGAGAATCGCCGGGAATCGACTGGATGGAGCTGACATCGGTGCCTCCTGCTACGGTCGAGCGTGGTCACGGCGCATCGGAGGCATTCTACCCTTCCGGAACCCGGCGGGGACGCCCCGCGGAACCGAAGCGCGAAGCGTCAGTCGGCTCCCTCCAGCGCGGCGGGGGCGAACGGTCCGAGCGCCGTCTGCCGGACCTCGTCCGCCCGCGCCGACAGGTCTGCCATCAGCCCGGCTTTCTCTTCGTCCACCAGCGCGGTCAGCTCTTCCTGGAACTGTTCCCGCGTGAAGTACTCGTCGGCATGGAGAACGAGCAAGTCGAACAACAACCAGGCGCCCGCCCCGACGCCGACACCGATCAGGCGGCCGATTCGGGGCAGCAGCCTCCTGGTCAGTCTTCCGGACAGGCCCTTCACGATCGCTCTGGCCGCGGCCGCACTGCGGACGCCGGCGGCGGCGGCGAAAATGCCGGTCGGAGCGGCGGTAGCGGTGAACCGCCGTACGGTCTCCGGAATCGCTGCTTCCAGCATGCCTTCGTAGGCCAGCCCGACCCTGACCCTCTCGACATCCGAACATGGTGCGGCAATCGGAACGCGCGCGCCGATCGGGAACAGCGCCACCTCGTTACGCATCCGGCGGGCGATCAGGGCGCGCATCTCGGCCCGCATGACCCTCTCGACCTCGTCGGACGCCAGCCGCGCGCGGTCGGACAGGTCGTCGAACAGCCGCTCGTCCACCTGTCGTTGCAGGCGATCGAGCTGCTCGCGGGCCGCGGCCGGCAGATCGAGTCCGGCCAGTCGCTCGATGGTCTCCCGTGTCGGATCCCAAACCCGCAACCAATCGACGAGCATCTGCATCGGCTCCGATTCCGCAAGTCGCTCGATGGCTCTCGGGAGGCCCCAATCCTCCAGCAGCGTGATGACTACGACCGCCAGTTGCGTGTACTGGCCGGCCATGGAATAGTGCCAGTCGAGAAACTCGGGAATCTGCGCATAAACCGGTGCGAAGGCCTCTTCCGCGCGGGCCTCGATCGCCTGCCCGGTCTCTGCAAGCGGCTCGTCGCGCAGACCGGCCTCCACCGTCGCCCACCATCGCTCCGCGAGCTGCTCCAGCTCGAAGTCCGACAGCCACTCGCAGGCGGGCGTGGCAAGCGGCGGAGGTCCGGGGGGTGGCGGCGGTTCCAGCGGCCCGAACAGATCGAATACGGTGGTGGCCAAGACGAACGACAGCAGCGAGACGCACGCCAGCGCCAGGACAGTCCGTCCTGTCCAGCGCAGCGCGGTCGAATGTGGTTCGCCGCCGCGGACGCCGTCGTCGTCCGGGTTGCGCGGTGTCATGCCCACCCCCTTCGAAACCGCCCTGCCGCGCGGCCGGCGAGCAACACGGCGCCTTCGAGGCCGCGGACGAAGCCTGCGAACACCATCGCCGAGTTGAAGAGGAAACCGGCCCACACGAGCGGCCGCACGCTGTCCTGCATCCAGGGCGCGGTGGTCATGGTGGCGACGACATGCCAGGACAGCCCCTCGATGCGGGTTGCGACGAGCAGCGTGTCCTGCACGACGGGGCAGGCCGAGCCGGCGCGCCCGGCGAACGCTTGCAGGGTGCGTTCCAGCGAACCCGGATAGATGAGGTCCCCGGGCGCGGCAATGTAGTAGTAGCCGAAATAGAGGTAGGCGCCGAGTAGCCCGGCCAGCGCCAGCCAGCCCGAGAATCGCGCGGCGAGAACGTGCCGCAGCGACGAACCCGGTGCCCGGTCGCCCGCGTCATGGCGGAGATGACTGCCCGGCCAGCGGACGGCGGCGACGAACAGCAGGGGGAAAGCGACGGCCGCGGCGCACAGGAAGTACCAGTCGGAAGGACGCGACAGCGCGGCGAAGACGGACAGGAACGCCGCCAGGGGCGCGGCCCGGAGCAGACTCGGTGTCACCGCGAGCAACGGCCGCCGGAACCACCCGCGCAGACGGGAGGACTCGTCGAGATAGAACTCCAGGACGAAGCGTCTGCGCTGCAAACGGTACTGGAGCAATCCGTAGCAGATGGTGCACCAGACGAGGCCCGGCAGGACGAGCGCCGCGCAGGAGCCTTCGTGGACGAGGCGCCACAGGCACAGAATCGTCAGAAACAGCACGCAGGCGAACAGTGAGTGAATCGCACGGTCGATGGGCCGGCCGGGGAGAGCGCTCACGCACTTTCGCCCCTGACGAGGTCTTCAATCGGCGGTCTGCGCCGGCCGGCTCCGTTGGCCTGCTCGAAGGCATGCGCGAGCTGCAGCACGCGCAGGTCGTCGTGCTGGCGGCCGACGATCTGCACTCCCACCGGCAGGCCGTCGTCCGTGAATCCGCAGGGAACTGAGATGGCGGGCAGGCCGAGGACCGAGATGTGGGCGCAGGAGCTCATCCAGTCGAGGTAGGTCTCCATCTTCACGCCGTCGATTTCGGTGACGTAGGGTCGGTCGACGTCGAACGGCGGCACCTGGCTGACCGGGAGCACGAGAAAGTCGTAGCGCTCGAAGAACCGGCGCACGCGGTCGAGCAGCGCACTCCATGTCCGCGCCGCTTCGCCGAGGCGCGGGCCGGTGAGTCGCCGTCCTTCCTCGATATTCCAGACGACGGTGTCCTTCAGCACCTCCCTGTGCTCGTCGAGGAGCGCGCCGTAGCAGGCCTCGAAGTACCAGGCACGCCACACCCGGAACACGTCGTCGGCCCCGCGCATGTCCGGCTCGGCGTCCTCGACCACGCAGCCCAGGCGTTCGAACGTTCCGCGTTCGGCTTCGATGACGGCGGTGACCCGCGGGTCGACGGGGAGCCCCCCCAGGTCCCGACTCCAGGCGATGCGTACGCCATCGACATCGCGGTCCAGCGGCGGGCGAAAGGCCGCCCCCGGCTCCGAGAGCGAGATCGGCGCCCGCGGGTCCGGGCCGGCGACGGCGCTGAGCATCAGGGCGACATCGGTCACCGTGCGCGCCATCGGTCCCTGCACGCCCATGGGGAACCAGGCGGCCTGGCTCGGCCAGATCGGCACGCGGCCCGGCGAGGGGCGAAAGCCGACCACGTTGCAGTAGCCGGCCGGGTTGCGCAGCGACCCCCCGAGGTCGCTGCCGTCGGCGATCGGCAGCATCCCGGTGGCGAGCGCCACGGCTGCGCCGCCGCTGCTCCCGCCGCATGTCTTCGTCGTGTCGTACGGGTTGCGCGTGGCGCCGAACACGGCGTTGAACGTCTGCGATCCGGCGCCGAGCTCCGGGGTGTTGGTCTTGCCGATGGTGATGGCTCCGGCCGCGCGCAGCCGCTCGACGATCAGCGCATCGTCGTCCGGCACGAATTGCTCGAACGCCCGGCATCCGAACGTGGTCCGGATGCCCTTCGTCCACGTGAGGTCCTTGTGGGCCACCGGCAGCCCGTGCAGCGGCCCGAGCGCGTTCCCGCGCGCGACGGCCGCGTCCGCCGCCTCCGCCCCGCGGCGGGCTTCGTCCGGCAGGAGCGTCACGATGGCGTTCACGATCGGGTTGACGTGGTCGATGCGGGCGAGGTGGGCTTCCATCACTTCGACGGCCGAGAGCTCGCGGGCGGCAATCGCGCGGGCGAGGTCGGTCGCCGGCCGGGCACAGAGATCGGGGGGAAGATCCATCACGGTAAACTACACCGTTTGCCCGGACGCATGACCAGACTCCCTGTGCCGTATCGTTTCGCTGCCGGCTGGTGGGCGCTGTGCGCCGTCCTGCTTTCCGCCGGCCCGACGCCGGCGCAGGAGGGGGGCTTCGATGTTCTGTCGGGCGCGGCGGTGGCCGGTCGGGATTCCGTGATTCGTGTCACCCCGTTCCGAAACATCAGCGGCAACCCGGTCGATGACTGGATCGGGGAAGGCATCGCCGCGACCCTCGATGTCGATCTCGCCCCGTACGGCTCTCGCGCGCCGAAACGGTTGCTGGTGCACGGAGGCTACCAGCGGCTCGCGGACCGGATCCGGCTCACGGCCGAGCTGGTGAATGCGACGAGCGGACGTGCGGAGTTCGCCACCACGGTGGACGGGACGATGTCCGAGCTGTTCGCTCTCCAGGACGAGCTGAGCGCCCGGCTGGTCCGCGTTGCGGCATTGGCCCGGCCGCCGGTCCCGGTGTTGCCGGCCGGCAGGTCCACGCCCGTCACCGCGCCTCGTCCCGGTGATCCGGCCGGGGAGGGCATCGCGGGCCCGGCCCCGGGAAACTCGGCGGGGCCGGGACCGCCGGCCATCGAGGCGGCTGCATCCGCACGATCTCCCGGTGGGTCGGGCAGCGCCGGATTCGTGGTGGCCCCGACCATCATCCACGGTCCGCCGCCGCCGATCGCGCCGGAGGTCATCAACCGCGACGCCGAGGGCCGCGCCACCATGCGCGCGATTCGCCTCGACGCGCCGCTGCAGCTCGACGGACAGCTCGACGAGCGCGTCTACTTCACCGTGCCGCCCGTCACCGACTTCATCCAGCAGGAGCCGGACGAGGGCGCTCCGGCCCGGGATCAGACCGAGGTCTGGGTGCTGTTCGACGGCGACACCTTCTACGTCGCGGCGCGCTGCTGGAGCACCGACCCGGCGCGCATCATCGCCAACGAGATGAAGCGCGACAGCTACAACATGTTCGGCAACGAGACCTTCTCGGTGGTGCTCGACACCTTCTACGACCGCCGGAACGGCTTCAACTTCATCACCAACGCGCTCGGGGCGCTGTTCGACGCCACGATCACGAACGAGCGGACTCCCAACCTCGACTGGAACGCGGTGTGGGACGTGCGGACCGGCCGCTTCGAGCAGGGCTGGACGCTGGAGATGGCCATCCCCTTCAAGTCGCTCCGCTACCGGACCGGTGCGTCGCAGATCTGGGGCATCAACTTCCAGCGCAACGTGGCTTCCACGAACGAGACGTCCTTCCTGACGCCGATTCCGGCCGCGCTCGCGTTCCAGGGGATGTTCCGGTTCTCGTCCGCGCCCACCCTGGTGGGCGTCGAGGTGCCGGAGTCCGGCACCCGGCTGGAGGTCAAGCCCTACGCCATCTCCGACGTGACCACCGACCTCAACGCCACGCCCCGGCTGTCGAACGACCCCGGCGGCGACTTCGGGGTCGACGTGAAGTACGGCGTCACGCAGGGGCTGACCGCGGACCTCACCTACAACACCGACTTCGCGCAGGTGGAGGTGGACGAGCAGCAGGTCAACCTGACCCGCTTCAGCCTGTTCTTTCCCGAGAAGCGCGAGTTCTTCCTGGAAGGGCAGGGAATTTTCGACTTCGGCGGCGGGTTCCGCGGCGGCCCCACCGCCTACTACTTCCGGGGCGAGCGGTTCGGCGGCTCCGCGCCGGTGCTCTTCTTCAGCCGGCGCATCGGGCTGAACGAGGGGCGGACGGTGCCGATCCGGGGCGGCGGCCGGCTCACCGGCAAGGTCGGACCCTACAGCATCGGTCTGCTCGACGTGCAGACCGGCGACGAGTCGGTGTCGGGCACGGCGCCGACGAACTTCGCGGTGGCCCGCCTGAAGCGCGACGTGCTGCGCCGGAGCGCCGTCGGGGCGCTGTTCACCGGACGCTCGGTCGCGGTCGATGCGCCCGGCGCCAGCTATACCTACGGCGTCGACGGGGTCTTCTCCTTCTACGACAACCTGAACGTCAACACCTATCTCGCCCGCACCGAGACGCCGGGGCGGAGCGGCGACGACGCCAGCTACCAGGGGCAGCTCGAATACAGCGGCGATCGTTGGGGATTCGTGGTGGAGCGCCTCGGCGTCGGGGCCAACTTCAATCCGGAGGTCGGCTTTCTGCGCCGCGACGACTTCCGCCGCTCGTTCGGCTCGTTCCGCTTCAGTCCTCGTCCGCGGTCCATCGAGGCGGTGCGCAAGTTCCTGTTCGAGGGCAGCCTGGACTACATCGCCGACGGGGCGGGGCTGCTCGAGACGCGTCTGCAGCAGGGTATCTTCGGGATCGAGTTCGAGAACGGCGACCGCTTCTTCGCCGGCGCCACCGACAACTACGAGTTCCTCAAGGAGCCGTTCGACATCCACAAGGACGTCTCGATTCCGATCGGCGGCTACTCGTTCACCAATGCCCGGGTCGTCTATGCCCTGGGACAGCAGCGCGGCGTGTCCGGCGGTCTGACCTTCGACCGCGGCCAGTTCTTCGGCGGCGAGTGGACCAGCGTCGGCTACTTCCGCGGCCGCGTGAACCTGTCTCCGCAGTTGTCGGTGGAGCCGTCGCTGTCGTTCAACTGGATCGAGCTGCCGCAGGGCGACTTCACGACCGAGCTCGTCGCGGCGCGGGCCATCTATACGCTTACGCCCCGCATGTTCGTCGCGGCGCTGCTGCAGTACAACTCGGGCGCCGACTCGCTGGGCACCAACATCCGCCTGCGCTGGGAATACCAACCGGGCAGCGAGCTCTTCGTCGTCTACACGGACGAGCGCGACACGTTGACGCCGCGGTTCCCGGGCCTCGAGAACCGGGCGTTCGTCGTGAAGTTCAACCGCCTGTTCCGGTTCTGAGCCCGCGATTCAGCCTGCGGCGCCGAGGCCGCCAACCGGATCCGAAGCCTCCCGGTCCGGCGTAGTCCCCGCCGGGACGTTCGGTGTCCGGGGTGCAGCCGTTCAGGACGGGCTGCCGATGGCGAGCAGTGCGTCCTCCGTCCGCATGTACCACATCCCGTCCACCAGCGCCGGCGACGCCAGCATCCGTGCGCCGATGTCGTTGGTGTGGAGCAGCTCGAACTCCGGCCCCGCCCGGAGGACGAACGTGATGCCCTCGTCGTTGGTGAAGAACACCTTGCCGTCCACCAGCACCGGCGAGGCCGAGAAGCTCTCCCGGGCCGCGCGGCCGAGGCGCGCCTGCCACATGACTTCGCCCGTGGCGGCCTCGAAGCAGGTGACGATGCTCACCATGTCGTTGATCGTGTAGAGGTAGCCGTCGGCGGCCAGCGGCGAGGGCACGAACGGCGAGCCGCGGGATGTCGACCACTCGACGTGCGTATCCGTGACGTCGCCCTGTCCGCCAGGCCGGATCGCCAGCGTCGGCCCGGCGCGCCCCGAGGTGCAGAAGACGAGCCCCGCCTCGACGACCGGAGTCGGGATGACCTCGAAGTTGTTGCCGTTGCAGCGCCACAGCTCTCGACCGGTCTGCGGGTCGTAGGCGTTGACCGTGCGGGAGCTGCTGACCACCAGCTCGTCGTGGTCGCCGACCCGGATCGCCACCGGCGTGCCCCAGCCGACGCTCTGGACCCGGGACGTGCGCCAGATCTGCTCGCCGGTGGCGGTGTCGTAGGCGGCCACGAAGCCGCCGCTGCGCTGGTCCTGATAGATGATGAGCTTGTCGCCGTAGAGCAGAGGCGAGCCGGCCGGGCCATGGTAGTTCGAGATGCGTCCCACCTCGGTGTGCCAGAGCACGGCGCCGTCGAAGTCGAGGGCCGCCAGACCCCGGCTGCCCAACGACACGTAGACGCGCTCGCCGTCGGTGGTCGGGGTGGCCGAGGCCGGTCCGTTCTTCTGGTGGACGGCCTCGCGCGGGCCGGGGGCCACCTCGGTTTCCCACAGCAGCGAACCGTCGCTGCGCCGGTAGGCGTGGACGAACAGGCGGCGCCCGCCGTCGCGTCCGGTCGTCAGGAAGATATGGTCGCCCCAGACGACGGGCGACGAGTTGCCTCGTCCCGGCACGGGCGTGCGCCAGACGACGTTCTCGGTCGCGCTCCAGCGGTCCGGGTACCCGGAGCCGGCAACGATGCCCTGGCCGGACGGGCCGCGCCAGCGCGGCCAGTAGCGCGCCCCCTCGCCTTCGACCGGGATCATTCCTACGGTCGGGGTTTGAGCCTGCGCGTGACCGATCGGCGCGATGCCCGCGGACGCGCTCAGCATCAGCGCGACGAATGCGACTAGACGATGAACCCTCATGTCCTCTCCTCGGAGGCGGCGTGCACGACGGCCTCCGGCATCAGGTACCGGGCGCCGGCCGACGTGCCGTGCCCCACCGTTTCGTCCGGCTGCAAGGCTCCGTAGATGGAGTCGCCGCGGGCGACTTCCTTGTCCCGCTCGTCGGTCACGATGCTCTCGCCGTGAATGATCCGCCTGCCCATGCGCGTCACGGTGGATACGCACGTCAGCTTTCCCGCCGACACGGGACGAAAGTACTTGATCCGCAGGTCGATCGCCACAACCGATCCGCCCGCCTCGACCAGCGGCCGAATCTCGTCGCGCGCCAGCACCGCGTAGGCGATTCCGGTATCGACCAGGGTGGCCGTCACGCCGCCGTGCAGGATGCCGACGGGCTGTGCGAGATCGGCGCGGTGCCGGATCGTCAGCACGCACCGCCCCGGCCGCATGTCGACGACCTCCAGCCCGATGAGCTGGAAGAACGGCAGTGCGGCCGCGCGTGCGCGCAGTGCGTCGAGGTAGATCGAATGCCGGGACACGAGTGCCTCCTGCATTATACGCGTGACGTTGGTGTGCATCTCCCGGGACCGGCCGCCGGGCGTCCTCGCGGGCGCAGCTATAATCGGCGCCAATCGGCGCGAGAGGGCGCCGGGGCGCCAGAGATGCTGACGATTCCGGTCACGGACCGCTGCCGGCTCGTCCCGCTCGATCTCGCGGACGCCGACGAGCTCTTCTCCCTTACCGATGCGAACCGCCTTTACCTGCGGCGCTGGCTGCCGTGGCTGGACAGCGTTCGCCGGGTCGACGACACGCGGACCTTCATCCGCGCCGCGCAGGCGCAGGCGGCCCGCAACGACGGAGCGCAACTGGCTCTCGTGGTCGACGATCGTATCGCCGGCGTGGTTGGTCATCACCAGGTCGACTGGCGCAACCGGAGCACGTCGCTCGGATACTGGATCGGCGAGTCCTACCAGGGACGCGGGTTGACGACGGCGGCGTGCCGCGCGCTGATCGGCCGGGCTTTCGAGAGCGCCCGACTGAACCGTGTCGAGATCCGGTGCGCGACGGGCAATCATCGCAGCCGGGGGATTCCGGTCCGGTTGGGCTTGCGGCAAGAGGGGATGCTGCGTGAGGCGGAGTGGTTGTACGACCATTTCGTGGATCACGTGGTCTACGCCGTGCTGGCGAAGGAGTGGCGAGCGGCGGAGCACGACAAGGCTGGTCGGGGGTCTGCGCCGTAGAGCCGCGCAGGCGCCTGGAAGGCGCGGTGGGGCGGCAATCGGAGTCGCAGGCGGCGATTGGCGGGTGGGGAGGAAAACCATGATGAGTATCAGCGGGACGAGTCGGAACGCGGCGTTGCAGCGCGGATGGAGCGTGGGCGGCGTAACGGTCCTGCTGCTTGTCGCCGGAGCGACTCTCGGCGCGCAGGACTGGCCGCACTTTCTCGGCCCGCAACGGGACGGCCATTATCTCGGGCCGCCCCTGGCTCGCACGTGGCCGGGTGGGGCGCCCCGCGAGCTGTGGCGCCGCCCGGTCGGCGAGGGCTTCGCGGGTCCCGTCGTTTCCGGCGGTCGCGTGCTGCTCTTCCATCGCGTGCGTGACCGCGAGGTTCTCGAGGCGCTGGACGCCGGGACGGGCGCTTCCATCTGGCGCTACGACTACCCGACGACCTACCGCGACGACTTCGGATTCGACGAAGGACCGCGCTCGGCGCCGGTCGTGGCGGCCGGCCGGGTCTACACGTTCGGGGCACAGGGACAGTTGCACGCCGTCGATCTCGATACCGGAATGGGTGTCTGGAACGTCGACACACGCGAGCGCTTCCGCTTTCGCAAGGCGTTCTTCGGGGCGGCCGGCTCGCCGCTGGTCGAGGCCGGACGCGTGATCGTTAACGTCGGCGGACCGAACGACGGCATCGTGGCCTTCGACGCCGAGACGGGCGACGTGCTGTGGACCGTGGCCGGTGAGGAGGCCAGCTACTCTTCGCCGGTGGGGGCCACCCTCGGAGGCGTGCGGCACGCGCTGTTCTTCACGCGCGACAACCTCGTGAGTCTCGATCCGGTCGACGGACGCGAGCGCTTTCGGCGCAGTTGGCGGGCTCGAATACGCGCATCGGTCAACGCCGCGACGCCGCTGATCGTGGACGATCTCGTCTTCGTCTCGGCGCAGTACGGCACCGGCGCCGGGGTGTTTCGCGTTGCCGGATCGCGGATCGAGGAGCTGTGGACCGCGGACGACGCGATGTCGAATCACTACGCGACCAGCGTGCATCGGGCCGGCTACCTCTACGGCTATCACGGCCGGCAGGAGTTCGGCCCGAGCCTGCGCGCAGTGGCCCTCGAGACCGGCGACGTCGCCTGGGACGTACCGCGTTTCGGAGCCGGCAGCGTCCTGCTGGCCCACGACCTCCTGGTCGTCATGCGCGAGTCCGGCGAGTTGCTGCTGGCCGAGGCGTCGCCGGGTGCTTTTGCGCCGCTTGCGCGCGCGCGGTTGCTGCGCGGCACGGTGCGTGCCTATCCGGCGCTGGCCGACGGGCGGTTCTACGTGCGGAACGGCGACACCCTGCTCGCGGTCGGTCTCGGCCGATGAGGCGGCGGCGCCAGCCGCATCGGGGTCGGTGCGCCATCATCACCCGGAGACGACCATGCTGGAGTTGCTCGTCGTGGTTGGACTGGTAGTCGCGACCTCCGCGGCCTGCTCGCTGTTCGAGGCCGTTCTGTACTCGGTACCGGCGAGCCGCATCGAGGACCTCGACCGGGCGAAGCGTCCTTCCGGCCGCATCCTGAAACAGATGCGGCAGAGGGTGGATCGGCCGATTGCCGCCGTGCTGTCGCTGAACACCATTGCCAACACCGGCGGTGGAGCGCTGGCCGGAGCGCTTGCGGGCGGCATCTTCGGCACGGCGCGCATCTGGGTGTTCTCGGTCACCTTCACGCTGGCGATCCTTCTCGTTTCGGAGGTCTTGCCCAAGACGATCGGCGTGGTCTATTCCCGGGCGCTCGCGCCCTTCGTGGCCAGACCGCTGGCCTGGCTGGTGTCGCTCTTCGGCCCGCTCATCGCGCTGACGCAATTGGCGACCCGGGTCATCCGCTCCGAATCGCAGGAGCAACGCATCTCCGACGACGAGCTGCTCGCGATGGTCAGGCTCGGTCTGCGGTCGGGCGATTTCCAGCCGCATGAGGCCCGGGTGATACAGAACGTCCTCGCCCTGGAGCGCCGCACCGTCTCGGAAGTGATGACGCCGCGCCCGGTGGTCTTCACGCTCGCTGCGTCCCTGACGGTGCGCGAAGCGGCCGCGATGACCGAGCTCGACAAGTACAGCCGGATCCCGGTCTACGCGAACGATGCCGAGGAACTGGTCGGTGTCGTGCACAAGGTGGACATATTGAAGGCGGTCGCCGACGACCGTTTCAAGACGAAGTTGGAAGCCGTGATGCGACCCATCAGCTTCGTGGTGGCCGCGGCGCCGCTCGACCGCGTGCTCAGGACGTTTCTCGCCCGGCGCCGGCACATGCTGGCGGTGATCGACGAGTTCGGAGGATTTGCCGGTATCGTTACTCTGGAAGATGTCCTCGAGGAGCTCATTGGCCGCGAGATCGTCGACGAATTCGACCAGGTAACCGACCTGCGGGCGTTCGCCAGGCGGCGGCAGGCGGTGGCGGCGCAGCGCGAGACTTCGGGCGAGGGGTCTTCCCCGCTATGAACCTGTAGTAGACTGTCGCGCGAAGACCAGTTACAGGATCCGCGCGATGTTGTTGCGGGTCCGGTCCAAAGGGGGCTAGTGACAATGTCGAAGATCGGAATCCTGGAAGCGTTGCGGACCGAAGAGAAGGCGCTCAAGACGCAGCTTGTGGCGATACAGCGCGCCATCGAGGCCATAGAGTTGGCGGATGCGCCGGCGCCCGCCGCGCGCGGAAGGAAGAAGGCGCGAAAGGTTGCGGTGGTGGCGGCGCCGCCGAAGCGGAAGCGGGCCATGACCGAGGAGCAGCGCCGGGCCATCTCCGAGCGGATGCGAAAGTACTGGGCGTCGAGACGCGAAGGGAAGGCTTCGGAGTAGGGTCAACGGGTCGGGGAAGCACCGGCGCGGCACTTCCCCGACTGCCGCTGATTCCACTCTATTGTTCGGTAGCGCTGCCCCGCGGATCGAGCAGCAGCTTCTGAACGCGCCAGTTGTTCAGGTCGGCCACGTAGAGAGTATCTTCCGAGCGGCATGAAATGCCGTGCAGCCAGTTGAACTGTCCGAGTTGCCTGCCGGACTCTCCGAGCCAGCCCAGGATCCTGCCGTCCAGCGTCATCTTGTAGATACGCCCGGGCTCCACGTCCGGCGCGAACAGGTACTGCGTCTCCCCGCCGGAGATACAGATGGTCGTGCGGTTCGTATCCTTCCGGACGCCGCCCGAGATTCATCGTCACGTAGCCGGCCGGGTTGAACCTGGTCACCGCATTGGGGTCCTTGTCGACAATCCAGAGGTATCGACTCCTGGTGGAGGGGCGGCAATTGCGGAGAACGGGGCGGAAGCTGGTGCCGGAGGTGGGACTCGAACCCACACGAGGAGTGAACCCCACTGGATTTTGAGTCCAGCGCGTCTGCCAATTTCGCCACTCCGGCTGCCGGATCAGGGCCTGACGGTGCCGTCATGCCGCCACAGATAGAGTGTACGCGTGCTTCCGCGGGCGTCCTCGAAGCGATCGATGACGTCAGGATCCCAGTTGCCCATGCTGAATGCGTGCGACACGATCCGGGCACCGGGTCGCAGTTGCCGCGTCAGGATCGGTCTCAACCGTGCATTCGACGACGAGAGCAGATACAAGGTGACGACGGTGGCGTCGGACACGTCGACCGTCATCGCGTCCTGCTCGAAGAATTCCACGAGGTGTTGCACGCCGGCCTGCTCCGCGTTGGCGTTCGCCTCGGCGATTCTCTGCGGGTCGATGTCGATGCCGACGCCGCGCGCCCCGAAGTCGCGGGCCGCGGCGATGACGATGCGGCCGTCGCCGCATCCGAGGTCGTACACCACGTCGTTCTCGGTGACGCCGGCCAGAGTCAGCATCCGATCGACCACATCGTTCGGCGTCGGCACGAACGGCGCCAGGCTTCTGCCGTCCTGCGCCGCGCGGCCTGCGGCCGGCATGGCCGCGGCTGCGACCAGCACCAGGGTTGCGAGCGCGAGCCCGCGGGTCGTCGCGCTGAACCGTCGTGACCTCATCGTGTCCTCCAGGCGTGCGGCTCCGGGCGCTCCGGGCCGTGGCCGCACGGCGTTACTCTACAACAGCCGGCCGCCGCGCCGCAGCCGGCCGGAGCGCCGCGGTCCGGACCGGCCGGTCGCGGCTCCGGCGGCGCGTACCCGGCCAACGGTTCGGTGCTCGACGGCGGGCCGCCCGCGCGCGGTTTGCGCCCCCGGAGGCCCGCGGTGGCGGCCGACGACGGAAACCGCTCATTCCGTGCGACTTCCGGTTGGGTTCGGCGCAAGAATCGGCTATAATACCTGCCCGCCTCTATATGGAGGCCCGTCCATCGCTGCCGTCCACCTTTCCGCCGGGGGGGCCATGTTGCGGTTCGATGTCGGAGACAAGGTCATCTATCCCAATCAGGGGCTCGGTGTCGTCGAGCGAATCGAAACCCGCACCATCATGGGCACGACGTGCGGCTTCTACTCGTTGCGCATGGCTTCGAGCGACACGACCGTGCTCGTGCCGGTAGACAACGTCGAGGATGTCGGATTGCGCCGAGCAATCGGCGATCACGAGGTCAAGAAGCTGTTCACCCTGCTGGGCAACGGCAAGATCGACAACCACCAGAACTGGAAGGGCCGTTTCAAGGACAACTCGAACAAGATGCGGACGGGCTCGCTGTACGACGTCGTCGACGTGCTCAAGAGCCTGAATCACCTCAGTCAGTCGAAGAACCTCTCGTTCCGCGAGAAACGCATGCTCGACCGGGCCAAGTTCCTCGTGGTGTCGGAGATCTCCGAGGTCGTGCGCGAGCCGTCCGAGGCGATCGAGGAACGTGTGGAGAAGGCGCTCGAGCGCTGCCTCGCCAACCGGGCTCGTCAGCTTGCGAAGGAGCGCGCCGCCAAGGTCAAGGCTCCCGAGGAAGTCGGCGAGGTACCCGAGGCGGCCGACGCCGCGGAAGCGACTCCCGCAAGTCCGTAGAACCAGGTCCTCAACCGTACCGTACCCCGTGGCGGAACTCGTCCGCACCGTTGTCGCGACCGTCCGCTCCGCGAGCGCGTACCTCAGCGTCGCCCTGTGGGTTCTCGTTCTCGGTCCCGTCGGCATGGCGCTGGCCTACACCTTCCGCCGCCCGGGAATCCTGTACGCGCTCGGTCGCGGCGGCGTGCGGCTCGGCCTCGGGGCCGCCGGCATACGTTTCACGGCGGCCGGCGGAAGCCACGTGCAGGTGGGGCGCGGAGCGGTCTATTGCGCGAATCACCGCAGCAACCTCGAGCCGCCCATCATCTATATGGCGCTCGCCGCCGTTCATCCCCGACTGAAGGTCCTCTACAAGGCGGAGCTGCGGTCGGCGGTGCCGGTGCTGCGGAATGCCTTCGATCTCGTCGGATTCGTGCCGATCGAGCGCGGCAACCGGGATCAGAGCTCGCGGGCGATCGACCGGGCGGCGGAGGCGCTCGCGGGCGGCGATTCGTTCATGATCTTCCCCGAGGGCACGCGTAGCCGGACCGGGCGGTTGCTGCCCTTCAAGAAAGGGGGGTTCATCATGGCCATCAAGGGGCAGGCCCCGATCGTGCCGGTTGCCGTGCAGGGCGCCGACGCCGCCATGCGCAAGGGGAGCCCGGTCATCCGGCCGGTAACCGTGCGCGTGCGCATCGGCCAACCGATTCCGGTGGACGGCCTCGACTTCAAGGACCGCAACGCCCTGATCGACCGCACTCGGCGGGCCATCGAGACGCTGCTGGCGACCTCCTGAAGCGGTTCATCCGCCGACGAAGAACGACAGCGTCCAGGGCGGCATGGGTGTTCCGTCGTTCGCCGTCACGCCGTCCAGCAGCGTCACGGTGACGCTGCGGAAGCGCTCCAGCTCCCGGTCGAATCGGATTTCCAGCACGCGGTTCCGTCCGCGGTAGGCGAGCTCGAACAGGATGTCCGGCGCGGCGGCGTCCACCTCGGTTCCGCCGGGCCTGCTGTAGCCGACGCGAACCTGGCCGTCGAACGAGTCGGGGTCCATGTCCCGGGAGAACTGGACGCGCACCGTGGCGTCCTGCGGCACGTCCACGTCATCGGGCAACGGCGCGCTGAAGATGACCTCGGGCGGCGGCAGGCGCGGTGCATCGGGTGCCGGAGCGGGCGGAAGGCGGTTCGCGATCGGGTCGGCCAGGGCCAGAACGCCCGCATCGACGAGCACCATCCCGTCCTCGACGCGGACAGCGCCCGTCACCTCGAGCCAGCGGCCGGTGTCGACCCGTGCCAATACGTCGAGCTCGAAGCCGTCACCCTTCGGCTCCCTGCCGACCACCCACGCCGCGGCATCGGCCGACCGGAGCACGAAGTCCCAGCGGCTCTCGTCCGGCGCCTCCGGCAGGTCGCCGTACAGGTTGCGCCCCCGGAAGCGGCCAATCACGGTGACGCCGCGGTCGAGATAGCGGTCGGGATCGAGCACGATGCTCCGCAGCGTCGTGGCGGACGGGCGGGATGCCGGCTGCGACGAGACGGCGACGACCACGGGCAACTCGCCGATCCCCGGCCACGGCTTGCGCAGAAGCTCTTCCGACAGGCGGCGGATCGGCAGGCCGGCGAGCCGTTGGTCGCCTTCGTCGAGACGGCCCACGTCGTAGAAGGTGCCGATGACCTCGAGGCGCTCGCGAACCCCGTCGGGCGGGGGCGGAACGTCGAGCGCCAGCAGCCGCACGCTGTCGTCGGCGTTGACCAGCCAGGTCAGCACCTGCTCGCTGGTGGCTTCCGTGACGACGATGATCTCCTGACCGTGGAAGAAGAAGGGATGCCGATCGAGCGCGTCGAGCGTCGTCGCATGCCGGGCCTGCGCTGTGGCCAGGGCCGGCGCGAGGGCTGCACAGGCGCACGAAACCGCCACCGCCAGCCGGGTCGCTCGCCGCAACCACTGCATACGGATCATGGTTCGCATCTTAGCACGCGCTCCCCGGCTTGACCCGTCGAGATCCGGGCCATAGAATCCCGGACCTTGCCCCGTCGGGCGCCCCGATGCGTGACGAGATCTCCGAGCATACGACGAATCGGCTCTCGCTCTACGTTCGATTCCTGAACGAGCTGGAAGAACAAGGTGTGCGTACGGTGTCCTCCACCGTCCTCGCCGAGCAGTTCGGTCTCAATGCCGCGCTCATACGCAAGGATCTCGCGCACTTCGGCGACCTCGGCGTACGAGGTGTCGGATACGTCGTCAAGGACCTGCGCCGCGAGCTCCAGGCGATACTGGGGCTGGATCGCAAGCTCGCCGTGGCGATCATGGGCGCCGGGAACCTCGGACTCGCGCTCGCCGACTATCCGGGGTTTCGCCGGGAGGGGTTCCGTATCGTGGCCCTGTTCGATACGCTGCGCGAGAAGGTGGGCCAGCAGTCGCGTTCCGGCGTACGCATCTACGATATCCGGGAGCTCGGTGAAGTGGCGCAACGCGAGAGCATCACGATCGCGGTCATCGCCGTACCCGCGGCGTCCGCGCAACAGGTCGTCGGCACCGTGGTGCAGGCGGGCATCAAGGCCGTGCTGAATTTCTCGCCCGGCGCGTTGCGGGTCCCGCCCCACGTCAAGCTCAAGAGCGTGGACCTGACCGTTTCGCTCGAGAGCCTCTCGTTCTACCTGGCCCGTCTCGAGAGCGGGGCCGGGAACTGACGGGCCTTTGCGCGAGGTGTCTGTGGAAGACCGAGACGGTGCTCCCGAGCCGAAGCTGAGCCACGTCGACGACGCGGGGCGGGTGCGCATGGTCGACGTCGGAGACAAGCCGGTTACCGAACGCGTGGCCGTGGCCCGCGGCCACATCGCGATTGGAACGGCGGCGTTGCAGGCCATTCGCGACGGACGAATCGCCAAGGGCGATCCACTGCAGGCCGCCCGTCTTGCCGGCATAATGGCGGCGAAGAGGACGGCCGAGCTCGTACCGCTGTGCCATCCGCTCATGCTTGCCCGGGTGGATGTCGACCTGCGGGCGCTCGATGACGGCTACCTGATCGAGGCGCGGGTGCGCACGTCGGGGCAGACCGGGGTCGAGATGGAGGCGCTCACGGCCGTTTCGGTGGCGGCGCTGACCATCTACGACATGGTCAAGGCGATCGACAAGAAAATGGTCATCGGTTCGATAAGACTGGTGAAGAAGACAGGAGGCCGGTCGGGCGACTACTGCGCCCTCTGAAGGCGAAGGCCGATGGGAGCCGGAGTCGTGGGGGGCGCCGCCGCAGGCCGGTTGACAGCCATGAACAACGATGAACTGAAGACCCTGGCCGCACTGCCGTTTCACTTCGTCGGCCGCCATCCCAAGCCCGCCCTCGTGCGCCGGTGTCGGGGCGATGCCGTCGAGGAGCTTTCGACGCAGGAGTTCTTCGACCGGATTCGCGACCTCGGTCTCGGTCTCGGCGCGCTGGGGGTGGAGCCCGGCGACCGGGTCGCGATTCTGTCCGACAGCCGTCCGGAGTGGGTCATCGCCGACCTCGCGGCGCTTACCGCCGGGGCGGTGACCGCGCCCATATACCCCACGTTGCCCGAGGCGCAGGTCCGCTACATTCTTGCCGACTCCGGCGCCCGGATCGTGGTGGTCGCCGACGAGACGCAGGCGGCCAAGGTGCGCGCGGTGTGGGACGAGCTCCCCGAGCTGTCGGCGATGGTGATCATGGATTCCGCGGCCGATGCGGCGGCGGGCGATGCAGGCGGGCCGGGGCGCGAGGAGTTGAGCCTCGCCGAAGCCATCGGCCGCGGCCACCGCCGGTTGACGACCGAGGACGGCCTGGGCAGGGAGTACAAGGAGCGCGCCACGGCCATCGCGCCGGATCAGTTGGCGACGATCATCTACACGTCGGGCACCACCGGCGAGCCGAAGGGCGTCATGCTGACCCATGGCAACGTCGCCAGCAACATCGTGGACGGGAGCACGGTGGTACTGATCCATCCCGAGGACTCCGCACTGTCGTTCCTGCCGCTCAGCCATGCGTTCGAGAGGATGGTCGTCCTGCTGTACCTGTACCGTGGCGCGACCGTGACCTTCGCCGAGTCGCTGGACACGATCGCGCGGGATCTCGCCGCCGTGAAACCGACCGTCATGACCGGCGTGCCCCGCGTGTACGAGAAGTTCCATGCCCGGGTCCACGAAGCGGTTGCCGGCGCGCCCGCGATTCGCCGGCGCCTGTTCCACTGGGCAGTCGGGCTCGGCCTGCGGCGGGCGCAGGC
Source organism: Vicinamibacterales bacterium (assembly GCA_965204175.1). GTDB lineage: Bacteria > Acidobacteriota > Vicinamibacteria > Vicinamibacterales > UBA8438 > WTFV01. The sequence goes on along the minus strand of OZ241978.1, from coordinate 3,755,230 downwards.
CGAGCTCGCCGGCGGCTCCGTGTCCCTGCCGACGCGTGTCCTGCACGGGCTGGCGGAGCGGCTCGTCCTGTCGAAGATCCGGGAACGTCTCGGCGGGCGTCTGCGCTTCGTCGTCTCGGGAAGCGCGCCGCTGTCGGCATCGATCGCGGAGTTCTTCTTCGCGATCGGGATTCCGGTGGTGGAAGGCTACGGGTTGACCGAGACGTCGCCTGCACTGACGGTCAATCCCCTCGAACGTCCGAAGCTGGGCACGGTGGGACCCGCGATCCGCAACGTCGAGCTCAGGATTGCGGACGACGGCGAGGTGCTCGCGCGCGGCCCGAACGTCATGCAGGGCTACTACGGCAAGCCGGAGGCGACAACGCAGGTGATGCGCGACGGCTGGTTCTGCACGGGCGACATCGGGAGTCTCGACGAAGACGGCTACCTGACCATTCTGGATCGGAAGAAGGAGCTGATCGTGACGGCCGGCGGCAAGAACATCGCTCCGAATCCGATCGAGGCCGAGCTGAAGCGTTCTCCGCTCGTGGGCGAGGCCGTGCTCATCGGCGACCGCCGTCCCTACGTCGCGGCGCTGCTGGTTCCCGACTTCGCGGCGCTGGCCGCGAGAGTCGACGCGGAGAGCGCGTCGCGGGACGATCTCGTCGAGCGCCCCGACGTGGTGGCGCTGTTCGACGAGGTCGTCGAGAAGGTAAACGCGGGGTTGGCCAGGCACGAGCAGATCAAGCGCTCGGCGTTGTTGCCGGCGGAGTTCGGCATCGCGACCGGCGAGCTGACGCCGACGATGAAGGTCAAGCGGCGGGTGGTCGCCGAGCGCTGGAGCGACGCGATCGAACGGCTGTACGCCTGATCGCGCCGCGCTCGCGGTGCTGCCCGCGCGTGCGGCTCAGAACAAGGTCGCGTCCGTCAGCGGCCACCAGCGGAGCTGGACCTTGCCGACGATGTACTTCTTCGGCACCTGGCCCCAGGTGCGGCTGTCGGAGCTGTTGTTCCGGTGGTCTCCCATGACGAAGTAGTACGCGTCCTGGATGACCTCGGGCCCGTAGTCTTCGTGACTCCGGTAGCGGGCGGGGATGGCGTCGGGAAACGGCACCTCGTTCACGTACACCGTGCCGTCCTCGATGCGCACGGTGTCGCCCGCCTCCGCGATGATCCGCTTGACGAAGGACTTGTCGGGGTCGGCCGGGTAGTAGTGCATCACGATGTCGCCCGGTTGCGGATCCTCGAAGAACATGTAGATGGCCTTGTTGACGATCAGCCGATCCTGATCCTCGAGCGTCGGCTCCATGCTCTTGCCTTCGACCCGCGCGACCTGGAACCCGAAGGTGACGATGAGCGTGGCGTATACGGCCGCCGAGGCGAAGGTCTTCAACCACGCCACCAGCTCTTCGCCCGCGCGGACCAGGAACGCGTGCACCTGCCGCGGCTCCGGTGCAGGCGCCGGTTCGACCGGCGCCTGCGCCGGGGCGTCCACGTCCCGGCGGATCAGATCCTCGACCGAGTCGCCCGGCTCTAGAGACTGAGGTACTCCCGCAGGCGCTTCGTCTGTGTCCGGCTGACCGGAATCCGGGTGCCCTTCGAGTCCTTCATCTTGAGAATGTAGTTCCGGCTGAACCACGGCACTATCTCCTTGATCTTGTGGATGTTCACCACGTGCGATCGGTGCACCCGCCAGAAGACGTCCGGGTCGAGATGCGAATGCAGCTCGTCCAGCGTCCGGAAGCTCGCGGCGCCGTTCAGTGTACCGGTTGCGACGGTGATGACGTCGTCCGTAAGGGATGCGAACACGATGTCCCGAGGCTGTACGAGCACGAGGCGCTCGCCCACCCGGACGGCGATGGGCTCCCGGCGCCCGCGGCGTCGGGCCACGAGGTCCACGAGCCGCTCGAGCTCCTCGGCCTGCAGCGCGGGTCGCAGCTCCCCCTGTTGCTGTGCGGGCTCCACCAGGCGCCGTACCCTGGCTATCGTCCGGGCGAGCCGCGTCGGTTCGACCGGCTTCAGCAGGTAGTCGACCGCGTTGACCTCGAACGCCTCCACGGCGTGCCGATCGTACGCGGTCACGAATACCACGCGGGGGGTATCGTCGCGATCGACCAGCTCGCGAGCCACCTCGAAACCGGTCCGTCCCGGCATCTGCACGTCGAGCAGCACCAGGTCGGGACGCAGCTCGTCGATGACCTCGAGAGCCTGCAGGCCGTCGCCGGCCTGGCCGACGATCTCCACGTCCTCGAGTTGCTCGAGCTGGAAGCACAGCTCGTTGCGGGCGAGCTGCTCGTCGTCGACCACCACGGTGCGAATGCTCATCTCAGGCCGATGCGCTCTGCGGCGCGGTTGGAACCGGAATCTCGATGCGCGCGCAAGTTCCCTCCCCCGGCGTGCTCTCGAGCCGCAACGGGTAGTTCTCTCCGTATATGACGCGCAACCGCTCGTCCACGTTGCGCAGGCCGATTCCGCCCTCGCGACTGCGGCCGACATCGGTGTCGGCCATGCCGGCGCCGTTGTCGATCACCTCGATGACGCCGTGGCGGCGCGTGCGCCGGCTCTGGATGATGATACGCCCACCGCCGACCTTCTTCTCGATGCCGTGTTTGATCGAGTTCTCGACGAGCGGCTGCAGCACCATGCTGGGGATGATCAGGTCGAGACTGTCGGGACTGATGCGTTGCTCGACGACCAGCGTGGGCCCGAACCGGACCGCTTCGATGTCCAGGTACTCGTTGATGGAAGCGAGCTCTTCGCGCAGGGTGACGAACTGTTCCTGGGTTCGCAGCATCCGGCGCAGCATGACGGAAAGCTTGAGAATCAACTCCCGCGCCGTCTCCGGCTGCGAACGGATCAGCGACGAGATCGACGTGAGCGTATTGAACAGGAAATGGGGATGTATCTGGGTCGACAGCGCGTCCACGCGCGCCGCCATCAGGAGCTTCTCCTGTTCCTGCAGCCGGTGCTCGATCCGGGCGGTGTTCCAGATCTTGATCGGGATGGCAACGCTCAGCACGGTGGAGAGCATCACCAGCGCCCCGAGCCACAGGTTCTCGATCGCGAAGAAGAAGATGACGTCCGGCCCGAACCGGACTCCCAGGGTCTGCCGGATCAGCTCCAGCCCGACGGGGGCGGCGGCGAGAATCAGCAGCCAGTCGATGCGGAACCTGCGGACGAGCTGCCACGCGTGCCGGTGCAGGTCCGCGAAGAACAACGGCGACAGGTGCCAGATGGCTTCCTTCGGACAGACCTCCCGCAGGCCGCCGCCGGCGAACCCGCAGCCGACCGCGAACGGCATGGCCGCCACCTCGCCTCCCAGCAGGGCGGGCGTGCCGACGAGCACGCCGACGATGGCGCCCGCGTACGGGCCGGCGATCAAGCCCGCGAGAAACGGACCGGCCAGGGAAAAATCCGCCGCGTCGTAGCCGAGCAGGAGCCGGGCGATGACGCCGCCCAGCAGGGGGATCCCGAGGCTGAACGCGAACACCAGGCGCTCCCGCCACGCGCGCTGCTCGGTGAGCAGAATCCGCCGGAACTGGCGGAACCGGACGAGCATGGTGGACAGGGTCGCCACCACGGCGAGCTTCACGACCAGCGTGGTCAGCAGCACCTGCTGGGCGGTGGTGAGGAATCTGGCTTCCGGCGGCACTTCCGGGGCACTATAGCCAATGCGGATGTGTTCTCGAGCCCCGCGCCGGGATCCCGGCGCGGGGCTCCCGTTCGTTCTTGCGAGCGGTGGTCCGACGCGGTATAGTCGCCGGGTTCGGACAACGATTCGCCGAAAATGCAGGTCTCTACCATGCGCCCGCGGCGGCATCCCGCTGCTTCCTACGACTGGCGGTTCCCGGCGTGACCCTCCTCCAGCGGGATTCCGACGACGATCTCTGTTCCGATGCGCAGACGCGGGCGCTGTCCGCGGCCGTCGTCGAGAGCTCCTTCGTCGAAGCCGTCTACAACAAGATTGCGGTCATCGACGACTGGCTCTTCGGGGCGACCCTGCACACGGGGCGCCTCGAGGCCATCCGGAGGCTCGATCTGCAACCCGGCGACGAGGTGCTCGAAGTCGGCGTCGGCACCGGGATAAACGCGACGCTGTACCCGGGCAACGTCACGGTGACCGGCATCGACGTCGCCGCGAAGATGCTGGAGAAAGCGGCCCGCCGGCTCGCCTCCCACAAGGTGCGCAACGTCCGCCTCGTGCAGATGGACGCGGCGCGCCTGGATTTTCCCGACGATTCGTTCGATCTCGTCTATGCGCCGTACGTCATGAGCGTGGTGTCGGATCCGGTCTCGGTTGCGCGGGAGATGCGGCGGGTCTGCCGCCCCGGGGGGCGTTTCGTCTTCCTCAATCACTTCCTCAGCTCCAATCGCATCGTCGCGCGCGCCGAACGCCTCATCTCGCCGCTCACCGTCTACATCGGGTTCAAGGCCGACCTGGACCTGCCGGCGTTCCTCGCGCAGGCCGATCTGCAGCCCGTCTCGATCGAGAAGGTCAACATTCCCCGCATCTGGTCGCTCGTCACCTGCACCAAGGACTGAAACTCCGGCCGGCGGGCGCTCTCGTTACCCGATGCGCGCTGCGAGCGCGTCGGCCACGACCTGCGCCCCGTTCGCGGCCGGCGGATCGGGACGCCGCTGTGCAAGCAGGCGGTCCAGGTGTGCACGCCAGCGGCCGGCGAACAGGTCGGCATGGCCGATGAACGCCGCCCGGGCGAGGGCGGGCAGGCCGGCGACGAGGACGTCGTACTCCGGGAACCGGCCGCGTGACGTGTAGAGCATCGCGGTGTCGTTGGCGGCGCACTCCGCAATCATCCCGTAGCCCGGCTTCGTGACGACCACGTCCACTGCGGCAACGAGGTCCTCGAAGGCGATGCCCCGGCCCGCCATTGCACCTTCGTCGAGCGTGGTGAACGCATCGCCGTCCGGTCCGGGGGGCGCGTGCGGACCGGTGGTGAAGACGACGTGACACCCGTTCGCCCGCGCCACCTCCGGCCAGTCGACGTTGCCGATGCCGTAGCGGCCGAAGGCGAACAGCACCAGTGTCCGGTCGCGCGGGAGTCCGAGCTGCCGGCGGACGTCGCCGGGCTCTCTGGACGACTGCCGGGCCACGAGAGGAACGTCGACGATCGTCTCGAAGGCGCCGAAGCCCCCGTGGAGGGGCAGCCGCCAGGCCGCCGTCGCGGCGGCATACGCTTCGCGCAGCTTCCGCACCAGGTTCGGTGCCGCCGCCGCCGTCTCGGGGTAGCCCGCGTAGATCCAGTCCCACGTGAAGTTGCCGACCGCAACGGCCGGGATTCCCGCGCGGGCCGCCGCCGCGCAGGCGAGCGGAGGGACATCCGCTACGACCAGGTCAACCCCTCTCGCAGTCAGCGCGCGAGCCTCCGCCTCGACGCGCCGGTCGAGGGTGCGACAGAAGGCGGCGGCGCGGGCGATGGAAGCGCCGACGTCGACCTCCAGGCTGTCGACCTGCACGACGCCGGTATCGACCTCGACCGCTTCGAACGAGAACGGGAAGTCGAGGGTGCGCTCGAACAGCCAGCGCGGGGCGGATGTCCGGACGCCGACGGCCGCGTCGGGCCGCCGCCGGTGCAGCGCGCGCATGATCTCCGTCTGCCGCGAGGCATGGCCGAAGCCGTGTCCGGAGATCGCGAAGACGACGACGGGCATCACGCGGTCCGGTCGCCGGACGCGCCGCCTCGAACGACTGGTATCATCCGCGGATGGCGTTGCATGAGCGCGAGTTCTTCAGTGAGACCCGTGAGACGAAGCCCGCATCCTACACCTGTCCGCGGTGCCGGTTTCGGGGCGAGTACCAGGTTCGGTGGATCCGCCGCATGAAGAAGGCGCAGCCGCCGCGCGGGGCCGACGGCCGCGACCGGGAGATGTTCAAGAAGCTGCGGAACTACATGGTACGGGTCGACGATGTCGTCGTGTGTCAGAAGTGCCGGCGGCGTTTCGACATCCCCTCCCATCAGAACCTCGCGTTCTTCTAGAGTCGACACGCAGGAGCCCGTGGCAACGCCTCCCCGGTGCGCGGCGCGGTGCGGGAGTGCATGCCCCGCGGACTATATAATCGCCTTCGGGCTCGTGGCGGAAGGCAGCCGGATGGTCACGGGTTGCCGGAGGTCGTTCCGAGGAGGGCGCACCCGATGTTCTGCGGCATTCGGCCGGTAATTCTGCAAGCCGCCGTGCTCGTCCTGCTGGTCGTCCTGGCGCCCCGAACGGGTGCCGGTCAACCGGCCGCTGAACTCACTCCGGAAGAGCAATTCCACCAGGACGCGAGCCGCGCCCTCGCGCACGGCGATCGCGAGGCGGCGGAAGCACTTGCCGCCGGTCGCGATGCTTCCGATCCGGCGGCCGCCGCGCTCCGCGCCCGGCTGCTTGTCGACAGCGGGGAGTACGAAGAGGCCGAGGAATTGCTCGCGCCCGTGGCTCGAGAGGCCCCGAGCAGCGTGGCCGGCCTGGAGCTCGCCCGCCTGCTCGTGACGCTCGGGCGCACCAGCGAGGCGGTGCCGTTCCTCGAGGCGGTCATCGTCAGGGGCCTGAACTCGTTCGACGGGCTGTCGCAGTACTACGGCGCGCTCGCTTCCCGCGCCGCCGGCGGCTTCAGGCGAGCCAACACGTTCCTGCGCGGGGCCGCCCGCGTGCTGCCCGAAGACCCGGCGATCCACGCCGCGTGGGGCGAGCTGTTCCTGGAGAAGTACAACAACCCCGATGCGCTGCAGTCGTTTCAGGACGCGCTCGAGCTGGACGAGAACTGGGCGCCCGCCCTGGTCGGCATGGCCCGGGTGCTGGCGAACGAGAACCCGCCGGTGGCCCGCGGGGCAGTGGAGCGCGCCCTCGGTGTCGACGAGTCGAACATCGGGGCGCACCTGTTCGTCGCGGAGCTGGAGCTCGGCGACCGGAACCGCGACGCCGCCCGCGAGTCGATCGGACGGGCACTCGAGGTCAACCCGCGCAGCCTCGAGGCGCGTTCGCTGCTGGCGGCCATCGCCTACCTGGAAGATCGCGCCGACGACTTCGAGGCGGAGGTGGAGCGGGTGCTGGCGATCAACCCGACCTACGGCGACGTCTACCGCATCGCGGGCAGCCAGGCGGCGCGGGCCTATCGCTTCCCGGAGGCGGTCACCCTCGTCCGGCGCGCCCTGGAGATCGATCCGGACAATACGCGCTCCCACGCCGAGCTCGGAATGCACCTGCTGCGTACCGGCGACGAGCCGGCGGCGCGCACCGCGCTGGAGCGGTCGTTCGAGGAAGACCCCTACGACGTGGTGACGTTCAACCTGCTGCAGATGCTGGACAACCTCGACGAGTTCGTGACCATCGAGCGCGGGGATCTCATCGTGCGGCTGCACCCCGACGAAGCCCCGGCTCTCGAACCCTACGTCCTCGATATCGCCCAGGAGGCGCTCGACGAGCTCTCCGCGCGGTACGACATGACGGTCCGGACCCCGGTCCTGGTCGAGGTGTTTCCGAACCACGACGACTTCGCGGTGCGTACCCTGGGACTGCCCGGCATGCTCGGCGCGCTCGGGGCCTGCTTCGGCCAGGTGGTCACGCTCGATTCGCCGCGCGCCCGCCCGCCCGGCGACTTCAACTGGATGTCGACGCTGTGGCACGAGATGGCCCACGTCGTGACCTTGCAGATGTCCGACCAGCGGCTGCCGCGCTGGCTGAGCGAGGGGATCTCGACCTACGAGGAGAAGCGCAAGCACCTGGCCTGGGGCCGCGACCAGGTGCTGGAGTTCGCGGCGGCGCTGAACGCGGGCACGTTGCTGTCGATCAGCGAGCTCGACCGCGGGTTCACGCGGCCGGAGTCGATCTCGCTCTCCTACTTCCACGCTTCGGTGGTGGTCGAGCACCTCATCGAGGCCCATGGCATCGAGGCGCTGCGGACCATGATTCGGGCGTACGGCGACGGGGTCGAGACCGACGAGGCGCTCGCCCGCATCGGTCTCGACTACGAGCGCCTCCAGGCGAGCTTCGACGCAGCGGTGGAGGAGGAGTTCGGGGCGCTGCGGCGCGCGCTGCAGAGCCGCCCGGAAAACCTGCCCGAGGGGCCGGGGCGGCTCGAGGCGCTGCGGAAGCTGGCAGAGGAGCAGCCGGGCAACTTCAACGTGCAGTTCGGGCTCGGCCGCGCGCTCCGGGCCGCCGGCGATACGGCCGGTGCGCGTGCCGCCTTCGAGCGCGCCGCCGAGCTGGCGCCCATGGCGACCGGGCTGGAGAGCCCGCGCGGACAGTTGGCGAGCCTCGCCGAGGAGGGAGGCGACGCCGCGGGAGCCATGCAGGAGCTGGAGCGCCTGCTGGTATATGACGAGACCTCGATCGACGCGGTCCTCAGGTTCGCGGCGTTGGCGGAACGAGCGGGAGACGAGGCCCGCCTGCAGGCGGCCTACGAGCGTCTGATCGAGATCGATCCGTTCGATCCGATCCCGCACCAGACGCTCGGCCGACTGGCCAGGGAGGACGGCCGGACCGAGACCGCGGTGCGGGAGCTCGAGGTGGCCCTGGCCCTCGGGCCGGTGGACCGCGTGGCCGCGCATACCGACCTGGCGGAGACTCTGTTCGCGGCGGGGCGGCTCGCCGAGGCCAGGCGCCAGACACTGCGCGCCCTCGAGATTGCACCGACCTACGACCGCGCGCTGGAGCTGCTGCTCGCCATCGTCGAGGCCGACCGGTGAGACGGGTTCCCCCGCGGGCGGCGGCCGGCTGGCTGGCCGTCGCGCTGCTGGCCGCGAGCGGCGCCCGGGTGTCGAGCCAGGACGAAGTGCTGCCGGAGCGCGACGGCCTGACCGGACTGGAGTGGCGCTTCGTCCGCATCCGCTACAGCACGCCCCCCGATCAACTCGCCGAGTTCAAGCGCATCTACTGGGTCGATCCGTGGGAGGTCGACGCGCCGGTCGCCGAGCAGAACCTCTCGCGCCGCATGGCGCGCGTGACGAGCCTGCAGGTCAACGAGCCGATCATCCTCGAGCTGTCGGACGAGGCGCTCTGGGGGCACCCCTGGATCTACATCGTCGAGCCGGCGAACCTGATGCTGACCGATGCGGAGGTCGACGTCCTCCGGGAGTTCCTGCTGCGGGGCGGCACGGTGACCTTCGACGACTTCCACGGGCCGGAGGAGTGGGCGCTGTTCGAGCGGCAGATGGCGCGCGTGTTCCCGGACCGCGCGATCGTGCGGCTGCCCCCGGATCATCCGGTCTTCAGTTGCTTCTACCAGCTCGACGAATACCCGCAGATCGCGGGCCTCGGTTCCTACTTCAACAACGTCTCGTGGGAGAAGGGCGGATTCGAGGCGCAGCTCCACGGCATTCTCGACGATGACGGCCGCGTGATGGCGCTCGTCAACTTCAACACCGACATGGGCGACGGCTGGGAGTGGTCCAACGCGGAGCAGTACCCGGACTACATCCGCTACACCGCGCTGTCGTATCGCATGTTCATCAACGAGATCGTCTACGCGTTGACGCACTGAGCGGCGGCAAGGTGTAGACTGAGTTAGTGGGCCATCTCGTCACGGAGGTCTATGAGGCCTTCCGACTTGTCGGCGTCGACGATGCTGCGGCCAAGGCCGCGGCGGCGGCCATCCCGCTCGGCAACGACTTGGCGACAGCCGCCGACGTCAACCGGATCGAAGCCGAGCTCGTCCGTGTCGAAGCCGATCTGAAAGCCGATTTGAAGGTGTTGAAGTTCGGCTACGGTCCAGTCATCCTCGGGTTGCTCATAAAGCTCGCTTTTTTCCCGTGACGGCAACGGAGGCGCCGGCCGAACGGGTGATGGACGGCCGCTCGCGGATCCTGTCCGAGTTGCGCAAGGTGATCGTCGGGCAGGACGCCGTGATCGACCTCGTCCTGACGGCGCTGTTCGCGGGCGGGCACTGCCTCATCACCGGGGTGCCCGGTCTGGCCAAGACGCTGCTGGTCAAGACCCTGGCCGACGTGCTGCACCTGTCGTTCAAGCGGATCCAGTTCACCCCCGACCTGATGCCGGCCGACATCACCGGCACCGAGATCATCGACGAAACCGGCGGCCACCGCGAGCTGCGGTTCGTCAAGGGGCCGGTTTTCGCGCAGATCATTCTGGCGGACGAGATCAACCGCACGCCGCCGAAGACGCAGTCCGCGCTGCTCGAGGCGATGCAGGAGCACCACGTGACGGCGGCGGGGCGCACCTACGTGCTCGAGGAACCGTTCCTGGTGCTCGCGACTCAGAATCCGATTGAGCTCGAAGGGACCTACCCGCTGCCGGAGGCGCAGCTCTCCCGCTTCATGTTCAACATCGTCATGGACTATCTCGCGGAGGACGACGAGGTGCGCGTCGTGACCCGGACGACCTCCGACGAGACCCCGGCGCTCGACCGCGTGCTGCACGGCGACGACGTCCTGGCGTTCCAGCACCTGGTGCGGCAGGTGGTGGTGGCCGACGAGGTGGCGCGCTACGCCGTACGGTTGGTTGACGCCTCGCGGCCGGGCCGGGCCGGCACGCCCGACTTCGTCGAGCGCTGGGTGAAGTGGGGCGCCGGAACCCGCGCATCGCAGGCGCTGGTGCTCGGCGGCAAGGCGCGCGCGCTGATGGCGGGGCGCTACCACGTATCGGTGGCGGACATCCGGGCGCTGGCGTTGCCGACGCTGCGGCACCGCCTCGTGACCAACTTCTACGCCGAGTCCGAGGGCGTCGACGCCGAGGCGATCGTCACGCGGTTGCTCGACGCCGTCCCCGCCCCCGCGAGCGGCATGTGATGGGCGCCGGCGCCGAAGCACGACCGGCGCTCGGCTGCCTCGACCCGGAGACCATCGCAAGCCTCGGCTCGATGGAGCTGCGAGCCCGCGCCGTGGTCGAGGGTTTCCTGCTCGGCCTGCACCGCAGCCCGTGGACCGGCTTCAGCGCCGAGTTCTCCGAGTATCGCCAGTACATGCCGGGAGACGACCTGTCGACCCTGGACTGGAAGGTCTACGGGCGCAGCGACCGGTTCTACGTCAAGCGGTTCGAGGAGGAGACGAACGTCGACTGCCGGATTCTGCTGGACGTGTCGGCGTCGATGAGCTATCGCTCCGGCGCGGTGTCGAAGCTGCAGTACGGCTCGTATCTGGCGGCCGCACTGGCCTGGCTGATGAACCGGCAGCATGACGCGGTGGGGCTGCTGACCTTCGACGAGTGGGTGGTGGCCAACGTGCCGGTCAGCGCGCGGCCCGGCCACCTGCGGCGGATCCTGGTCGCGCTGGAGCAGATGCGGATGGGGCGCCGCTCGAACGTCTCGCAGGCGCTGAATGCGCTGGCCGCCGCGATGCGCCGGCGGGGAATGGTGGCGTTGATCTCCGACCTGCTCGACGATCCCGACGCGGTCGCCGGCGGCTTGAAGTACCTGAAGTTCCGCGGCAGCGAGGTCATCGTGTTCCACGTGCTCGACCCGGCCGAGCTGCAGTTTCCGTTCGAGCGCGCGACACGGTTCGAGGATCTCGAGACCGGCCGGGAGGTGACGACGGTCGCCGGGGAGATCCGGGACTCGTACGTGCGCGAGATGGAAGGGATGACGGCGCGCTACGCCCGCGAGCTCCAACTGGCGGGCATCGAGTACTGCCGGGTACGGACCGACCAGCCGCTCGACGGCGCGCTGCGCGAGTACCTCGCCACCCGGAGCCGCCGCTGATGGCTTTCCTGTCGCCCTGGTTCCTGCTCGGGGCGCTGGCGGCGATCGTGCCCATCCTGCTGCATCTCTTCGCGCGGGACCGCGCGCCGCGACTGCCGTTCAGCGACGTGCGGTTTCTCGAGCGCGCGTTCGTCCGCCGGGACCGGCGCCGGCGGGTGCGCGAGCTGCTGCTGCTGGCGCTGCGGGTCGCCGCGCTGCTGCTGCTGGCCCTCGCCTTCGCGCGACCCTTCCTCGATGCCGCCGGCGGCGTCCGGCGAATCACGGTCATCGCCGTCGATCGGTCGCTGAGCCTGTCGGCGCCGGGGCAGATGGCCCTGGCCCGCGAGCGTGCCCTGGAGGCGGTGGCGGCGACGCCCGCGGACGAATCGGTCGCGGTCGTGGCGTTCGACGACGCGGGGGAGGTGCTGGCGCGGCCGGCGGTCGGCCGCCGGCCGGCGCGGGCCGCAATCGAACGGATCGACGCGACGCCGGGCGGGACGCGTTACGCGGCCGGGATCGCGGCGGCCGTCGAGCTGCTCGACGGGCGGCCGGGGCGGATCGTCGTGGTGACGGATCTGCAGGCGGCCGGGTGGCCGGAAGGCGTGCGGCCGGCGATTCCCGAGCGCGTGGCCGTCGAGATCGCCGGCGTGCCGCGAGTCGAGCGCAACCTGGCCGTGAGCGCCGTCGGTTCCGAGGCGGAAGGCGTGACGGCCGTCGTCCTGAACGCGGGACCGGGGCCGGTCGAGACCGAGGCGACGCTCTCGCTCGACGGACGCGAGGTCGGCCGGCGGCTGACGACGCTCGTTCCCGGCGCAAACGAGCTGCGCTGGGAGCAGGCGCCGGACGGAGCGCCGGTCGCCGCGGTCCGCGTGGCAGACCCGGGCGGCTATCGGTGGGACGACACGCGTTACGCACTGCTCGGACCGGCGCGTCCGACCGTCGTCCACGTCGTCGCCGATGGCGGGACGCTCGACGGGGAGGCGTTCTATCTCGCGCAGGCGCTCGGCGCCGCCCCCGAGTCCGGGCCGTTCGAGATCCGTTCGGCCGCCCCGGCCGGCCTGGTCGCGCCGGCCGGGGCGGACTGGAGCACCGGAGACGTGGTGGTGCTCCTGGGCACACGGGGCCTGAGTCGTCCGGGGCGTGCGCGCATCTCCACGTTCGTCGAGGCCGGCGGCGGTCTCCTGCTGGCGGTCGGCGGGGGCGTCGACCCCCGGCTGGTCCGCGACCTGCTGGGCACGGGGTTCGATCTCGATCTCGAGATTCCGCCCGCGTCGGTCGCGGGCGGCGCTCCCCGCCGGCTGGCGGTCGTCGATCCGCGCCATCCCGTGTTCCGGCCCTTCGGCGAGCGTGCGGCGGCGCTCACCCAGGCGCGGTTCACGCGGACGGCCCGCGTGCACCTTCCGGATCCCGGAGCTGCCCCACCGGACCTGGAGGGCCCGCCGCACGTTCTGGCCCGCTTCGATCACGGCGACCCGGCGTTGATCGAGTACCCGCGGGGAAGCGGTCGTGCGCTGCTCTTCGCATCGGACCTCGGCATGGCATGGAACGACCTGCCGCGTCATCCGGGCTTCGTGCCGTTTCTGCAGGAGATCGTCCGCTACCTGGCCGGACCGCGCGAGGCGCCGCCCGACCTGCTGCCGGCCGAGGTTCCGCCCGGCGTGCCGCCCGTCCCGGGCGTGGCGACGGATCCGGCGTCCGGGCGACGCGTCGCCGTCAACGTCGATACGGACGAGTCCGACCCGCTGCCGGTGACGCCGGCGGCGTTCCTGGCCCGTGTCGACCGCCCGCGCGCCGAAGGAGTCGGGGCGGCGCAGGGTCTCGAATCGGCCGCTCAAGAGGCCGAGCAGTCGCTCTGGTGGTACTTCCTGGCGGCGATGGCGCTCGTCCTGGTCGGCGAAGCGTGGCTCGCGCGCACCATGGCGTAGCGGGGTGGAATACACTGGACCGGTGACCGAGTCGCCGTTCGCGGAGATCGCTGCACTGCTGGGGGCGGTGCGCCGGCGGTGGATGGCGGCGCGCGTCATGCGCGGCGTCGCCAGGGCTTCCTCCGTGGCGCTTCTGGCGCTGGCCGTGGTGCTCGTCGTCGACCGCCTGCTGGCGCCGCCCGACCTGGTCATGGCGCTGCTGGCGTCCTGTTCGGCCGGTGTGTCCGCCGGCTGGGCCGCCTGGATCCTCGGGCCGCTCCGGCGCGGTCCGTCCGACCGCCGGGTGGCGCGCTACATCGAGGAGCATTGCCCGGAACTGCAGGATCGGCTGGCGAGCGCCATCGAGGCGCCCGGGACGCCGTCTCCCTTCGAGGACCGGTTGCTGGAAGACGCTGCGCGCCGGTCGCGTTCCGTCGACCTCGATCGCGTGGTGGCGGCCAGGGTGGTCCGCCGGGCCGTTGCCGGCGGGGTAGGCGCGGCGGCGGCGCTGGCCGCCCTGCTGCTGGTCGGGGCCGACACGGTCGGCCGCATCGCGCGCAGCGCGTGGCTGTACGCTGCGCCGTTCGGGGCGACGCTGATCGTCGAGCCGGGCGCCGCGCGCCTGGTGGCCGGCGAGTCGCTGGAGGTTCGGGCGCGCCTCGTCGATACGCTCGGCGCCCTGGGGCGCTCGGTTCCGCGCGTGACCGTCGTCGGCGGTGACGGGCGGCGCTCCACGCTCGCGATGCAGCGGCGCGGCCCGGGCTACGCGGCGCTGCTGCCGCCCGCGGCAGGCAGCTTCACCTACCGCGTAGCCGCCGCGGCGCTCGAGTCCGACGACTACGCGGTGACCGTTCTCGGCCTGCCGCGCGTGGAGCGTATCGACGTCGCCTACGCGTATCCCGCGCATACCGGGCTCGATTCGCGCGTCGAGACCGGCGGCGGCGACGTGTTCGCACCCGAGGGCACGATGGTCACGGTGACGGTGCATGCCGACAAGCCGATCCGCGACGGTTCGCTGCGGCAGGGGGCCGGCGGGGTCGTCCCCCTGCGGCACGCGGCGCGGGGGGCGCTGTCGGCGTCGTTCGAGGTGGGCCGGGACGATACCTATCGCGTCGCCCTGCGGGATGCCGACGGCTTGACGAACCGGTCCGCCACCGAATACGTCATACGCGTCCTGCCCGACGACGCTCCGTTCGTCGAGGTTCGCCGGCCCGGCGGGGACCGCGAGATCACGCCGCTCGAGGAGGTGGTGATCGAGGCGCGCGCCGAGGACGACTTCGCTCTGGACCGGTTCGATCTCGTCTACGCGGTCGCCGGGGGCGCCGAGCGGGTCGTCGACCTGCTCGGGGGCGAGCGGATGGCCCGCGGCGCCGGCGTCCATACGCTCTACGCGGAAGATCTCGACGTCTCGCCCGGGGACGTCATCAGCTACTATCTGCGCGCCGGAGACGCCAACCCCGCGCGCCCGCGGGCGACCCGCAGCGACATCTACTTCCTGGAGGTGCGGCCTTTCGAGCGGGAGTTCGAGGATGCGCCTAGCCAGTCCTCGCTGTCGATGGATGCCGGCACGACAGGCCAGCTCGCCGGCGTGCAGAAGGAGATCATCGCCGCCACCTGGAGGCTGGACGGCCGATCCGGCCTGACCGCGGATGACGCGGACCTCGTCGCGGTCGCCGATGCGCAGGCCGAGTTGCGCCAGACCGCGCTCGGCGCGGCGGCGCGCATGCTGCAGGGGAGCAGTTCACGGGACGAACGGCAGGCGTTCGCTGCCGCCGTGGATGCGATGGCGCGCGCCGAGGAGGCGTTGCGGGCGGCCTCGACCGACCGGGCCTTGCCGCGCGAGATGGAGGCGCTGGCCGCGCTCCTGCGTGCCCGGGCCGCGATTCGGCGCACGCGCATCTCGCGCGGCGGCAGCGGGCGCTCGGCGGCGTGGCAGCCCCGGGAGGATCTGTCGGCGCTGTTCGACCGCGACCTGCGCCGCGAGCAGGAGACGAATTACGAGAACCGTCCGTCGGCGCCGCCGGCGGCGTCGCGGACCGAGAGCGATGCGTTGCGCCGCGTGCGCGAGCTGGCGGAACGCCAGGCGGCGCTCGGGCGGGCGCAGGACGACCTCGCGCGCCGGCAGGAGACGCTGGAGCGCGAGGAGCGGGAGCGCGTGCTGGCGCGGCTCACCCGCGAGCAGCAGGAGTTGCGGGAACGGGCGGAGGCGCTCGAGCGGGAGCTCGAGGCGCGGCGGGCGGGCGGGAGCGCGCGCCGCCCGTCCGAACCGCGATCTTCCTCGCCGGCCGGGGAATCGACCGCTGCTTCCGCTGCTTCCGCATCGAATCCGCGCACGGCGGGCGGCATCGGCGAACCGATGCGGCGGGCCCTCGCCGAGCTGCAGCGCGGCGCGGTCGGCGCGGCGGCCGAGCGCGCCCGCGAGGCGCTGGATCGACTGGGTGCGATGGCCCGGACGCTGGCCGCGGCCGGCGAGGCTGCCGGGGACGAGGACAGCGAGCGGCTGGCGTCCGACTTGCAGGCCGCGGCTGCCGTGCGCCGGACCCTGGAGGCGCTGGAGGAGCGGCTCGGACGGATCCCGACGCAACCGCAATCGACCGACGTTGTCGCGCCCGGCGGCGGCCGGCAGCCGTCGGAAGCGGAGGAGGCCGACGGCGGGTCGGCGTCGGTCGGCGACACCGCCCGCGAGCTCCTCCGCCGGCTGGAGGCACTGCCGGAGCTGCGCGCGGCGCTCGGCGCGGCGCGGCCGGGCGTGCTGGAGGATCTGGCCCGGTGGGCGGCGGCGACCCCCGCCGGCGGCGGGCCGGCGCTGCAGGCCGTCGAGCAGGACTTCGCCGCCTGGGAGAGTCTGCGCGACGGGATCCTGCGGGCGATCGAGGCTTTCGAGGCGGACCGCACGCGCGCATTGCAGGTCGCCGAGACCCGGGGGCGCGTCGACGTCGGTGTCGAGCAGGCCGTGCCTGACGAGTACCTCCCCCTCGTCGACCGGTACTATCGCGCACTGGCCGATCATCCGCCGCGGCGACCGCGGGAGCGTCGATAGGTGATCCGGTGCAGATCGGCGTGCCGATTCCGTGGTGGGGCGTCGCGGCCGTCGTGCTGGCCGCCGCGGCGGTCGCGTGGTGGGCCTACGCCCGTCCGCCGGTCGATCTGAACCGCCGACAGCGCGCCATCCTGACCGTGTTGCGCCTGGGTGTCCTGCTGGGCGTCGTCTTCCTGCTGCTGCGGCCGTTGCGCACCGAGCCTGTCCCCCCGGGGAGCGACCTGGCCGTCATCCTCGTGGATCACTCGCGCAGCATGGCGATTCCGGATGCGGGCGGCCGGCCCCGGATCGAGGCCGCCCGGGAGATCGTTCGGGATCGGCTGCTTCCCGCGCTCGGCGAGCGGTTCGAGGTCGAGGTGCTGGCGTTCGGTGAGCACGTGACCCCGGCGGCCGTCGAGGCGCTCGATGCGGCGGCGCCGCGCTCGGAGATCGCGGCCGCCCTGGACGGCGTTCCGGCGCGGTTCGGCGGCAGGGCCGTCGCCGGAATCGTCGTCGTCTCGGACGGTGTCGCGACGGGGAGGCGCGACGCGGCGGAGGTCGCCGCGCGATCGTCCGTCCCGGTCTACACGCTCGGTGTCGGAAACCCGCGCCCGGGGCCGGACCGGGAGGTGACGGCCCTCGAGGCGGGCCGGCCGGTCGGAATCGGATCCGCCGTCGATTTGCGGGCGACCATCGTCAGCCGCGGGCTCGGCGACGCCGCCTTCGACGTGCGGCTGATTGCCGACGGGCGACTGGTCGGGGTGCGCCGGGTACGGCCGGTGCGCGACGGGGCGCCGACCGTCGCGACGTTTCGGGTGGCGCCCGATCCGGCCCTGGCCTCGGCGTACACCGTCGAGGTGCCGGTGGATGCCGCCGAGCTGGTGACGGCGAACAACCGCCAGCGGGTCCTGGTGCGCCCACCCGAGCGGCCGCGCCGGTTGCTGCTGGTCGAGGGCTCGCCCGGCTACGAGCACAGCTTCCTGAAGCGCACCTGGCTGGCGGATCCCGGACTGACCTTCGATGCCGTGGTGCGGAAAGGCCAGAACGACCGGGGAGAGCACACGTTCTACGTGCAGGGCGACCCGGAACGCACTGGCGCGCTCGAGACGGGCTACCCGCGGACCCGTGCGGCGTTGTTCCGTTACGACGCCGTCGTGCTCGCCAACATCGAGGCCGAGTTCTTCCGGCCCGACCAGCTCGACCTCACCGCGGAGTTCGTGTCCGAACGCGGCGGGGGACTGCTGGTGTTCGGACCCGCCAGCCTGCGCCGGCGGGGTTATCTCGGCTCGCGGCTCGAGCCGGCGCTGCCGGCGCAGCTTGCGGATCGGCTCGGTCTGACCGACGCGGGACGCGACGGAGACGACGCGGATCGCTTCGTGCCCACCGCCGCGGGGCTGGAGCACCCCATGCTGCGGCTCGGCGCCACCGTCGACGAGACGGGCAGCCGCTGGGAGGCGGCTCCGGCCCTGGCCGGCAGCGTGCGCATCGGCCCCGCGCGGCCGGGCGCCGCCGTGCTCGCGACCACCGCTGCGCGCAGTGGCGGGACACGCGCGCTCGTCGTCGTCCAGCGCTACGGCGCGGGCCGGTCGATGGTCCTGGCCGCACGCGCCACGTGGCGGTGGAAGATGCTGCTGCCCGCCGGCGATGACACCTACGAACGGTACTGGGGACAGGTGGCTCGCTGGCTGACGGCCGGCGCCGTCGACCAGGTTGCGGTGACGACGCGCGGCGGGCGCGCGGCGGGCGATTCCGTCCAGGTGAACGTCTCCGTGCGCGATGCCGGGCATCGGCCGGTGGCGGGCGCCGCCGTGCGCGTGCGCGTCAGCGGTCCCGATGGGGAGACGCGACTGGAGCAGGAGACGGCAACCGCGCGGACCGCCGGCGAGTACAGCGTCGAGACGCCGCCGTTGTCCGCCGGTGTGCACGGGATCGACGTCCGCGTCACGCACGACGGGCGGGAGCTCGGCCGGCGGCGCGACCGGGTGCTCGTGGGCGGTGCCGATCCGGAATGGGAACATCCGTGGCTCGACGGGGATCTGCTCCGGCGCACCGCCGAAGCCGGCGGCGGGGTCTTCCTCGACCCGGCTCGGCTCGGCGGTCTGGCCGACCGCCTGCCGGCCGCGGAAAGGACCCGCCCGCGCCTCGCGACGCGCGAAGTCTGGCATCATTCAGCGGTGTTGATGCTCTTCATCGCGCTGCTCGCCGCCGAGTGGTCGCTCCGCCGCCTGTGGGGTATGCGGTGACCCGGCGGGCACGACGGGTCGCGGCGTTGTTTCTGGTGCTGCTCGCCGCACCCGGCGCGGCGCCGGCCGGCGACTACTTCACGCTGATCGTGTCCGGAGCGTCGGGCGGTCCGGAGTACGCGGAACGCTACGACCGCTGGCGGTCCGGCCTGATCGCGGCGTTGCGCGCGCAACCGGGATTCCGGGACGACCACCTGCGCGTGCTCGCCGACGAGTCGGGCCCCGCGGCCGGGCGCGCCACCCGCGAGGGCGTGCGGCGCGCCGTTCGGGAGCTCGGGCAGCGGATGGATGCGCAGTCCGTCCTGTTCGTCCTGCTGCTCGGGCACGGGACCTTCGACGGCCGGGAGGCGAAGTTCAACCTCGTGGGGCCGGATCTCGCGGCCGCGGACTGGGCCGCGCTCGTCGATCCGCTGCCCGGCAGGCTGGTGTTCGTCAACACGACGGCGGCGAGCTCGTCGTTTCTGGCGCCTCTGGCAGGGCCGGACCGGATCGTGATCACGGCGACCGAATCGCCGGCGCAGCGCTATGCCACCGTGTTTCCCGAGTTCCTGGTCCGCGCATTCGCCGACGAGGCCGGCGATAGGGATCGGAACGGCCGCGTGTCGGTCTGGGAGGCCTTCGTCTACGCGAGTGCCGGCGTGCGGCGCTGGTACCAGGAGCGGGGCCGGCTGGCGACGGAGCGCGCGCTCCTCGACGACACCGGGGCAGGCCGCGGCATCGACGCCGGCGACGGCGGCGAACTTCCGCGCGCCGGGCCGGCGGCGGCCGTGTACGTGGGGGCCGGCGTGGACGAGGTCTCGACCGGGCGGGGCGAAGCGGTCGATCGGCTGGCCGCGCGCCGGGCCGCGCTCGACATCGCGGTGGCCGAGCTGCGGGCGGCGCGGGATTCGATGCCGCCGGAGCGCTACGCCGCCGCGCTCGAGCGGCTCCTGCTGGAGCTGGCGAGGGTGTCGCGGGACCTGCGTCGCCTGACCGGCGGGCGCTGAAAACGAACGGACGAGAGATCATGACGTGTGACGCCTGCGGTCAGGAGATCGCCGACAACGCCCTCATCTGCTACAAGTGCGGCGCCGCGACGGCGGCGCGCGAACGGGAGCCGGCGCGGCTGGAAGAACCCGATCGCCGCCGGTGGTCCGCGTTGTTCCTGGCGGTCGTCTTCCTGGGCGTGGTCCTCTTCTTCGTCACCGAGCTGGTGCGCGGCAGGCCGCCCGAGCCCCTCGTCTGGCTGATGCTCGCCTGCGCCGGCGGCCTGCTGGCGTGGCGCTTGCGCCTCGGCTGACGCGGGTCGTTTCTCGTGGCAGTGGCATGACGCGCACAACCGACGCCCGACTCGAAGTGATCGGCGCCGCGGGGCGGCAGGTCCCCATCGAGAGGGTTCCGTTCCGCCTCGGCCGCAGGGCCGAAAGCGACCTGGTGCTGCCGCAGGGCGACGTCTCGCGCGACCATGCGGAGATCGTCGCGGCGGGTTCCGGGTACGCCGTACGGGACCGGGGCTCGCGCCACGGCACGTTCGTCAACGACGAGGCAGTGACCGAGCGGTTGCTCGCCGACGGCGATCGGATTCGGCTCGGCCGCACCGCGGGCGCCGAGCTCGTCTTTCGACCGGCGGGAGCACTGCCGGCGACCGTCCGCGATACCGGCGCCGGCATGGCCGCGCCCGTCGATCTGCGGCAGGTGGCGGCGCTGCTGGAGGGGCTCCGCGCCCTCGGCTCCGCCCGGGTCCTCGACGACGTGCTGGCCCTCGTCATGGACTCGGCGATCACGGTGAGCGGCGCCGAGCGAGGGTTCATCATGCTCGCGAACGAGGACGGGGCCCTGGAGCTGAAGATGGCCCGCGCGCAAGGTCGAAAGACCCTGCCCGGCGGCGGCTTCGAGACCAGCCGGAAGATTCCCGAGGAAGTGTTCGATACGGGCCGCACGCGGATCGAGGCCGATCTGCTCGACGGCGACCTCGCCGACGTGCACGTGGGTACCGTGGCGCTGGGCATACGGCACGTGCTCTGCGTGCCGTTGCACGTGATGCGGTTCTCGGACGCGGTCGAGCCGGCGGCGGAGGAAGTGCGGCAGCGGCGGATCGGCGTGCTGTACCTCGACAGCCGCGACAAGGCGAAGCTGTTGTCGCCCTCCACGGAGGGGGCGCTGGAGACGCTGGCCAACGAGGCGGCGGTGGCCATCCAGAACGCGGAGCTGTACCGGGCGGCGCTCGAGAACGCGAGGCTGGAGCGCGAGATGCAGACCGCGGCGGAGATCCAGCGCGTGCTGCTTCCGAACCGGCGGCGGTCCGGCGCGTTCTTCGAAGCCGCGGCGGCGACGCTGCCGTGCCGATCCATCGGCGGCGATTTCTTCGACTACATCGACCGGCCCGACGAGGCCATTGCTTTCGCCCTCGGGGACGTGGCCGGGAAGGGGCCGCCCGCGGCCCTGCTCGGGGCCCTGATGCAGGGCTCGCTGGCGGCGGAGGGCAGGCGCGGGGCCGGACCCGCCGAGATTATGACGACGGTCAACACCGCGCTCGTGCGCCGAGGCATCCAGGGACGCTTCGTGACGCTCTTCTACGCGGTGCTGCACCCCGACGGCCGGCTGAGCTACTGCAACGCGGGACACAACGCACCGGTGCTGGTCACCGCGGGCGGTGTCGAGCGCCTGGAGACCGGCGGGATGGTGGTGGGACTCTTCGACGGTGTGCCGTTCGCCGAAGGGACCGCGACCCTCCGGCCCGGCGACTACCTGGTGCTGTTCAGCGACGGCGTGTCGGAAGCGATGAACGCGAACGGCGAGGAGTACGGCGACGACCGCCTCCTCGAATGCCTGACCGGCGCGACCGGATCCGCCTGCGAGCCGTGCCTGCAGGAAATCTTCGCGAGCGTCGAGCGGTTCACGGCCGGCGCCCCGCAACACGACGACGTGACGGCGATGGTCGTCAGCTATCGGCCGCGCGCATCGGCAGCGACATAGTCCCGCGTTCCCTCGCCCATGTAGAGCTGCCGCGGGCGGGCAATCTTCTGCTCGGAATCCTCCAGCATCTCCTGCCACTGCGCGACCCAGCCGGCGGTGCGGCCGATGGCGAAGAGCACCGGGAACATGCCGGCGTCGAACCCCATCGCCTCGTAGATGAGGCCGGAGTAGAAGTCGACGTTGGGATACAGGCGGCGCTTGACGAAGTAGTCGTCCTCGAGCGCGATCTTCTCGAGCTCGAGCGCGACGTCGAGCAGCGGGTTGCGGCCGGTCACGTCGAAGACCTCGTAGGCGGTCTTCTTGATCACCTTGGCGCGCGGGTCGTAGGACTTGTAGACGCGGTGGCCGAAGCCCATCAGCCGGCCCTCGCCGCTCTTCACGCGCGCGATGAACTCGGGAATCCGGTCCACCGAGCCGATCTCCCGCAGCATGCGCAGGACCGCCTCGTTCGCCCCGCCGTGCAGCGGACCATAGAGCGCCGCCGCGGCGCCCGCCAGCGACGCGAACGGGTCGGCCTGCGAGCTGCCGATGCCGCGCATCGCGCTGGTGCTGCAGTTCTGCTCGTGGTCGGCGTGCAGGATGAACAGGATGTCGAGCGCGCGCTCTAGAACCGGATGGGGCGCGTAGGCCTGTCCCTCTTCCTTGTAGAGCATGCTCAGGAAGGTGCCGGTGTAGCCGAGGCCCGCGTCGGGCACCACGTACGGGCGACCGGTGCTGCGCCGGCAGGCGTACGCCGCCACCCCGGGCGCGAGCGCGATGAGCCGGGCCATCTGCAGCCGGCGGTTCTGCGCGTCGAGCACCTGCTTCGCCTCGGGGAAGAACGTGGAGAGCCCGCCGATGGCGGCCAGGAACATCCCCATCGGGTGGGCGCCCTCGGTGAAGCCGCCCATGAGCGCCTGCACGTGCGGATCGAGCGCGGAGCGCCCGTTCAGGGCGTGGCCGTCGATCTCGGCCGTCCAGGCGTCCAGCTCGGCCGCCGTCGGCAGCTCCCCGTCGATCAGCAGCCACGCCGTCTCGAGGAACGTGCTCCGCTCGGCAAGCTGCTCGATGGGATACCCCCGATAGCGGAGGATGCCCCGATCGCCGTCGATGAACGTGATCCGGCTGCGGCAACTGGCCGTATTGAGGTACGCCGGATCGTACGACAGCATCCCGAACTCGTCGGGATCGACCTTGATCTGGCGCAGGTCGATCGCCCGGATCATGCCGTCGACGACGGGGATCTCGTACTGCTTGCCGGTACGGTTGTCGGTGATGGTCAGCGTATCGCTCATGCCTGCCTGTCGCTCCCCGGATTGCTCGGTCGGTCCTTCCAGCCGCTCGCCTCAGGAGCCCTGGTCGCCGCCGAGCGGATCGTGATCCTCGATTGCCGTCGATTCGCTCGGGACCCGGTAACGCCCGTCGATCCAGTTGCCCAGGTCGAGGAGCCTGCAACGCTCGCTGCAGAACGGTCGCCACTCCGGGTCGACCGGCCGCTGCCGGCAGTGCACACAACGCCGCTCCTCGTTCACCACGTCTCCCTGGATGCGGATGCGGCGCGGGCCGCGCGCGGCGCCGCCCCGTCTGAAACGCGCGATGCTGCCGCGGTGGAAACGCCGGACGATCGGCGAAGCGCCCGACCCTCGCGTCGAACGGACTCGCCGGATTGTAGATCGTCGCGCCGCTGTCCGTCAGGCTTGCGCGGGGCGCCGGCCCGGCAATCGCCGCCTCCGGCTCCGGCTTGCCCGGCCCGGCCCGGCCGGGCGGCAAGCCGTTTCTCTACGACCGGGACTCCCGGGCCTCCGGATCGCCCGGCGCGGGTGCCGCCGCCTGCCGGCGCGGGCCGGGGGTCCGGGGCGCGGCGGTTTGCCGGCGCCTTCCCGTCGAAGCCGTGCCGCGGCCCGACGGGCGCCGCTTCCCGGCATCCAGCTCGCAACGGATTATGCGGCCCAGCACCGACTCGAGCGGGGCGACGTTGCGCTGGGCGGCCCACAGCTCGAGCTCCGTGTCGCCGGCCGGCGTCAGCTTCAGCAGGCAGTCGTGCGCCCCCGGCGCGACCGAGACGGAGGCTACGCTCTGCGCGTGGCTCCGATCGAGCCCTTCGGCCACCCGCAGCATGGCCGACAGCGTCCTGACCGTGCGCCGCCGGGTTCCCGAGAGATCGCCGTAGCCGGTCTGGGAGCGCTTGGGCAGGCCGCGGCGATGGTAGCGCGCGACCAGCGCCATGATCTCGATGTCGCGCGGCTCGAACCCGCGCAGGTCGCCGTTCTTGATCAGGTAGTACGAGTGCTTGTGGTGGCGGCTGTAGCTGATGTGCACGCCGACGTCGTGGAGCAGCGCAGCGTACTCCAGCCACTCGCGCTCGCGCGCGCCGAGGCCGTGGATGGCGGACGTCTGGTCGAACAGCGACAGCGCCATCCGCATCACCTGCCGGGCATGGGGCTCGCTGTAGTTGCAGCGCTCGGCCAGCTCGATGACGCTGCGCCGCCGCACGTCCGGGTACTGCTCCACCTTGGCGATGTGGGCCCGGTTGCGGTGGATGTAGTCCAGCGCGAGCCCCTCGCGCAGGGCCAGGTCGCAGAGCGTGAGCTCGCGCGCCCCGAGCAGGCGCAACGTCGTGCAGATCAGGATGGAGCCGGCGACGGCCAGGTCCGCCCGGCGCGGGTCGAGTCCCGGGATGCCGATGCGCCCGGCCAGATCCAGCGCCGTCAGCTCCTTGCGCACGCGCCGGAGCAGCTTCAGGCTCACGCGGCGGTTCCGCAGCGCGTCGGAGCCGACCGCGCGGCCCGCGCCGACGGCCAGCGAGCCGAGGCTGAGGATGGTGCCCGAGGTCCCGACGACCCGGGCGAATCCGCGGCCGCGGATCTTCTCGGTCACCGGAGTCAGAATCTCGGTGATGTAGCTCACCATGCGCCGCTCGTCGGCGCGGGTGATCGGATCGCTGTGCACGAACCGTTCGGTCAGCCGGATGACGCCGAGCTTCAGGCTGTGGGCGACGCGTACCTGCGATCCGCGCCCGAGGGTCAGCTCGACGCTTCCTCCGCCGATGTCCATCACCAGTGCCGCGCCGTCGGAGACGTCGACGCCGTAGACGGCGGCGCGGTGAATGAGGCGCGCCTCCTCGGTGCCGGAGATGACGCGGACCTCGATCCCGGTGCGCTGGCGGATGGCGGCGAGGAACTCGCGGCCGTTCTCGGCCTCGCGCACAGCGCTGGTGGCCGCCGCCACCACCTCGTCGACCTCGTGCGAATCGGCGAGGCGCTTGAACTTCGTCAGCGCCTGCAGCGCCGAGCGCATCGTCAGCTCGGTCAGGGCTCGCCCGCCGAGGCCGCCCGCACCGAGCCGGACCATCTCCTTCTCGCGGTCGACGATCTCGAAGGAGTGGTCAGGCCGGACCTGCACCACGATCATGTGGACCGAGTTCGTGCCGATGTCGATGGCTGCTATGCGCACGGTGCGAACAAGGGGCGAACGCAGTGTGACGAAGTTGCCACGGATGCCGGGAGTTTCACTATACTCGGGCTTCCGCCTGCAAGGCGGGCATCGTAGCATGGTCGGTCCACACGTTCTCAAGCGTCCGCTCGAGCGCCGCGTCCGCGCGTTGCTCCGGCATCTGCGTCCGACCACGGAAGGCGCGGTCGAGCCGCTCCACCAGTGCCGCGTGGCGACGCGCCGGCTGCGCGAGTTGCTGCCGCTGTGCGACGCGGAGCTCGCGGCGCCGGTGGCGCGGCGGGCGCGGAAGCGTGTGCGGCGGTTGGGCGGCGCGCTCGGCGCCGTGCGCGAGCTGGACGTGGCCCTGGGCCTGGTCGACGAGCTGGAGCGCGCCGGGCTGGCGCAGCCGTCCGCGGCCAGTCGGCTGCGCCAGCGCGTGGGCGAGGAACGCGAGCGCCAGCGCGAGCGGATGCGGGCCCGGCTGAAGCCGGCCTGGCTGCGCAAGGTGGCCCGGGACGTCGCCGAGGTCCTCAAGGCGATCGGGATGCTCGATGCCACCGACGCATGGGCGCTGGTCCTGGCCGGGCGCGTGAGCGAACGGGCCGGCCGGCTGCGGGATGCGGTCGCCGAGGCGGGGCCGCTGTACGTCTCCGAGCGCGTCCACGAGGTGCGCATCGCGGCCAAGAAGCTCCGCTACGCCCTGGAGCTGGCCTCCGAGACCGGCGAGGCGGACACGTCGGAAGCGGTGGCGCGCCTGAAGAAGATCCAGGACTCGCTGGGCCGGCTGCACGACATCGAGATTCTCCAGGGGCTGCTGCACAGCATCGACGTGCTGGCGCATCGCGACGAGCCCTGGGCCGGGGAGCTCGCCGCGCTCGATCGCGACCTGACGGAGGAATGCCGGCGGCTCCACGGCGTCTTCGTCGCCGGTCAGGCCGCGCTGGCCGAGGTCGGCAAGGTGGCCCGCCGCGTGGCGTCGCGAATGTCCTCCGACCACGGCGGGCGCGCCGGGCGGAGCCCCGTGCTCAAGATGTCGCTGGAGCGCGCTCCCGAGGCGCCGCCCGCGGTCTCGTCCGACCGACGCTGAGCCTCCGGTCCCGCCAATCGGATACCGAAGGCGACCTCCACGGCCGGGGTGTTTCTATCCCCGCAGCAGCCAGCCGGCCGCCGCGCCGCCCAGGATCAGCCACGTCGAATTGGGGCGCCAGCGGAACAGCAGCAGCGCCGCCGCGGAGGCGATCAGCCCCGTGGTCACGTCGACCACCGCGGCCTGCGCCAACTGCCAGGTGACCGCGGCCATCAGGCCCAGCGACGCGGCCACCACGCCGTCGAGCAGGCCGCCGAGCGCCCGCGACGCGCGCAGGCGGGGAATCAGCGGCTGCGTCACCGCGACGAAGAAGAACCCGGGGGCGAAGATCGCCGCGGTGGCGAGCGCGGCCCCCGTCCAGCCGCCGAGCAGGAAGCCGATGAACGTCGCGGTGGTGAAGACCGGTCCCGGCGTGACCTGCCCGACGGTGATGGCGTCGATGAGCTGCTGGTCGGTCAGCCAGCCCCAGCGCTCGACCAGGTCGGCCCGCAGGAACGCGAGCAGGACGTAGCCGCTGCCGAACAGGACGGAGCCCACCTTCAGGAAGAACAGCGCCAGTCCGGTGAGGGTGAAGGGGACCGCCGCGCCGGCCGCCGCCGCACCGGCCAGGGTCGTTCCGGCGATGGCGCCCGCCGAGCTCGCCGTTCCCGCCGTTGCGCCGGCCTGGGCCATCGCCTGGGCCGTGGAACGCGCCGGGTGCACCGGCGCCGTCACGAGCGCGGCCAACCACGCGAGGACCGCTGCGCTGCCTGCCGGTCCGCTCGGCCGCATGGCCAGCGCCAGCCCGATGATCCCGCCCGCCGCGAGCACGGCCAGCTCGTTGACGCCGCCGAGCACGGCGGCGAGCGCCGCCGCCCCGACCGCCGCGTACGCCCAGCGGCCGAGCGCCGCCTGCCCGAGCTTCACCAGCGCCTGCACGACGATGGCGATGACCACCGGCCCGATGCCGTACATCAGCCATCCCACCTGCGGCGTCGTGCCGTACCGGGCGTACCCCCACGCGATGCCGGCGACGACAAGGGCTGCCGGGAGGATGAAGCAGACCCCGGCCAGCGCCAGTCCGGCCAGTCCGCCGCGCCGGTACCCGAGGTGGATGGCGAGCTCGGTGGAGTTCGGCCCCGGGATCAGGTTGGTTGCCGCGACCAGGTCCAGAAACTCCTTGTCGGTCAGCCACCGCCGGCGATCGACCACCTCGTCGCGCATCATCGCGATGTGCGCGGCGGGACCGCCGAACGCGGTGACGCCGAGACGCAGGAAGAGGGTGGCAAGCTCGCGGAGCGGTCCGGTGTCGGTCACGCGCGGGATTCTAGGAGTCTGCGCCGCAGAACGCAACGAACGAAGTTCGGAGGCGTAGGTTCCTGGAATGGGGGAAGCCCGTCACCGCCATCGCCGCGTGGATCTTCGTCTTCCGGCGTGTAGAATCCGCGATGTTCGTGCGGTGTCGAAGTCTCGCGCAGCCAGATCGAGTCTCCGTTACGTCTCATGATCACGACCGTGCCGTCTCGCAAGTGGTACTGGGAGAAGACCGACCCCAGTCACAGTGGTTCGTCGGGCGATCTCTCCAAGCTGTTCAAGAACGAGAACATCAAGCAGCCCGGCGTGTTCTCGGTCGGTGCGCCGTCGGCCGACGCCACGGTGCTCGCGCGGGAGGTGATCCAGAACTCGTGGGACGCCGCGATCGAGTTCCGTGAGGACTCGGACGATGCGTCGCCCTTCGAGATCCGATTCTCGTTCGGACCCGCGCAGGCGGACCGCAAGGGCAACTGATAGCCCGGTTGGGGCTCGATGAACTGGCCGAGCGGCTGGAGGGCTCCGACGATGGACAGTTCGGCCTCAGATCGCCCAACTGCCTTGAGCGACTCTCGGCGGACGACGCGCTCCCGTACCTCCTGATCGAAGAGACTGGCACCACCGGCATGTACGGCCCGTGGTCGGGTGACCGGTCCAAGATGTACCTGGCGCTCAACACCGTCTCGTTCCATGTGAAGCGGGCGGGTACCGGCGGTTCCTTCGGGTACGGCAAGAGCGGGCTTATCCGCGGGTCTGCCGTACGGACCGTGGTTGCCTATACGTGCTTCCGCGAACGCAACGACGACCCGGGGGTGACCCGCCGGCTGCTCGGCATGGTCTACTGGGGCCAGCACCACCGTGGCGACCGGAGCTATAGGGGATTCGCGCGGCACGGTCATGCGAAAGGACCGGACACCATCGTTCCCTTCGAGAACGAGAAGGCCGACGAAATCGCGGATGGACTTGGCATCCCCGTTCGAGATCCGGATTTTCCGGAGCAGCTCGGAACGACGTTCCTGCTCATCGATCCTACGGTCCGTTCTCCAGATCTGGTCACGTCACCTGCAACGCCGCCGGGGCGAGGTCGTGGAGGCGCGGAGCTGGATCAATGGAAGCCTTTCGGGGAGCCATAGATAGGGCTGCCGCCATCGGCCGCCGCATTCCTTGGGCTGGCAAGAGCGTTCGCGCTACGCCGCGCGCATCAGTCCTGATGTCGCGGTTGCCCCGCTCGTGTTCGTACGTCGGGCCTTGGAGTTCGTGTAGAGGTTGGTATTCGCATTTCCGCTAGCCGTAGGAGTGTAAGGTTGGTCAGCCCAAGGTACATCGTTCAGCAACAACGGGAAACGACATCAGGGAGGGAAGAGTTCCTTGACTGGACTCGCCCGAAGTGCACATCATGTGACAAGAGGCCGGATGGGAATCGGGACCATGGTGGACGGTGCGTGGCCTGCAGATTCCGATTGCTCCGCGATGGCGGCGGGCTGTGTCCGACCTGTGGCAAGATCGACGCGGCCAGCGCGTTTCTCGAGAGCGCACACGTCGTGCGCCAGTGCTTGGATTGCGAACAGCGCGGCTATCATATTCCCAGCGACCACGAGGTACATCTACGGGAGATCATGACCAGCGATGTCCTGTGCACCGCGGGAAACAGTCGAATCGCGCGACAGCGGATCGGAGAAATCCAGCACGTAAGAACCTTTCAAAAGGAGTTCTCCGATTTCCCAACAGGCAGCGTGACATCGAATCATGATCCTAACACTACACCAGATTGCATCGTGCATGCGGATGAAGGTGACGTCGCAGTCGAGGTCACGGAGTTGCTGTTGCCGGAGGCGGGACAGGCACACGAGAATGCAGTGCAGGTCGCCCAAAGGCCCCGCGCAAGAATAACTTCCGTTTTTTCGTCACATGGGTTCGATGGTGTAGTTCCATTTGGGCAGGGAGCTGTCGGGTGTGATGCGTAACTCCTGCATCTGCGCGTCGGTGACCTTGACGCCGGTCTTGTAGGTCTTGCGGACCAGGTGCGCGCGCACCCGCAGTCCGGTGGCGGTGCGTGTGGTGCGCAGGTACTTGAGGATGGACTCGTAGCTGTCGAGCGGCCGGCCGGCCCAGTTCTTGGTGACCTCGCAGAACATGCGGTGTTCGATGGGATTCCACTTCGACGTGGCCGGCGGGTAGTGGGCCACACGCACGCGCAGGCCGTGGCGGTTGCAGAGGCGGTGTTGCAGGTTGAATTTCCAGGCGCGCGCGGTGCAACTGTTGCTGCCGCCCCCGTCGGCCAGGATCTGCAGAGCTTCGGCCTCGGGATAGTGCTTGCAGCCCTCGGTGCGCCACCATTTCTCGATGCAGTCGACGGCGAACGCCGGGGTGTCGGCGGTCTGGCCGACGAAGACGGTGCCGGCGTTGGCCCGGGTGTCGTAGATGCCGTAGGGGATGGCGAGGCCGTCGGCATCGGAGCGGAAGTCGTGGTCGTTGACCAGCTCGGGTCTGCGGTCCCACTTGGCGCCGGGATTGCGGAATGCGCCGACGAGCTCCTTCTTCTTGGTGTCGACGCTGATGACCGGCGTGTTGTCGGCGGCGCACCGCTCACGCAGTTCGGCGATGTGGTGGAACTGGTCGTCGCGGTTCGGGTGCGAGGCGCCGGCACGCTTCTTGTGGTTGACGCGCAGCGAGAATCCCATCTTCTTGAGAAGCCGGGCGACGGTCCGCGCGCAGATGTCGGTCCCGAGCTTGCGCAGTTGGGCGGCGACCTTGGCGGTGGTGCGGCGTGTCCACTTCAGGCCACGGACCGGGTCGCCGGCCGTCTCGTGGTCCATCAGGTCTTGGATGTGGGCGATGACTTCCGGCGTTTTTTTTCCGCTGGCGGCCGCCCGCCCCCGACGCGTCGCACCCGGTCGATCTCGACGTCGCGCTCGACGAGTTGCCGTCGGCCGGCGGCGACCGTCGACGGGTCGATGCCGAGCAGTTCGGCGATGCGCCGGTCGCCGCCCCACCCGCACTTGAGCGCTTCGAGGCCGGCGAACAGCCGCCGCTGCCGCTCGTCGAGCAGGCTGGCGAACAACACGATCGCGGCGCGCAGTTCCTCCGGCATCAGGTCGGCCTGTGGCAGGGGCCGCACGAGTCCGGGCGTGGCCATCAACAGGCGCCGCGCGCGCAGTTGGTGGGCCTGCTGCGCGCGGTCGGCCGCGCAGTAGAGGAACTGGCCGGCGAGCTTGTGCCGCGTCAGCCGCCCGTTGCTGACGAGCTTGTGCAGCGGGTCCTGGGTGCCGACCGCGAGCAGGTTGTCCAACTCGTCGACGAAGTATCCCGCCTCGGCGTGGTTGACGAACGACTCGGCGGTTGCGATCAGGGTGCCGACGCGGGAGAAGCGGACCCCGGCGAAGGACCACAGGCCGTGCTCGTCGAAGTCGGCGAGTGCGTCGAGGGTGTAGTAGCCACCGCGATGCGAGTAGCTGGTCCGGGCGTCAAGGTCCTTGAGCTTGCGAAACGCGGTGCGCCTGCTGGCGCGGGGCCCGAGGGCCGCGATCACCTCGGGCAGCGTGGCGATGGTCTGCTTGCGGAGCAAGGCGATGATCGTGTCGGCGGAGAACGCGGTTGGTCTCATTATGGCACCATTACGGATCACGGTTTCCGCAATTATGCCATAAATCTGGACAGGGCTCTGCTCCCAGAATCCAGAGAAACCTTTGCCTTGACGAGACTGTCGACGCCACGAACGTTGCGGGACCGGCTGTGCTCTATAGCGAGACTACAGGCACTTCTAGGAAGTTATTTTTGCGCCGACCCAAAGCAGCATTTGGGGAGCGTGGACGGCGCGCAAGAAGCTGGCCGGACCCTGTTGGCTCGGTTGGCCTTGGCGACAACCCGTCGCATCGCCCACGCGCTACAGGCTGAATCACTGGTAAAGGAGGAGTGATGCGACCATCCCAGTAGCGGGCGGAATTGGTCTGACCTGCCAGGTATTCGGTGATACACTCGGGGGATGCCTCCTGAGCCAACGATCACGATTGAGCTGCCGACTGCACTGACGTGGGTGGCTGGATCGATCGCTGCACTGATCGCGATCATTGGCTTCTTCCTGCACCGAGAACTCAAGGCCAACGATCAGGCGCACCGCGATCTGCGCGGCGATATCAAGACGGTCGACACGAACCTGCGCGGCGACATCAAGGCGGTCGAAGCGGACGTCAAGAAGCTTCTGGCCGGCGACGTGGCCTGGGTCAAGACACTGCTCGATCGGCGTTGATCTCTTCCGCCCATCTCTCCTGAAGGGATCGGTACGACGTCCGAAGGGCCGCACCCGTTGAGATCGAGGGCGGGGTCGCCCAAGTATATGGTTACCAGTGTTTTCGATGTGCGTAACGCGGAAGACAGAGGCCATCTCCGCCGTCAGTTCGTCGACGGAATCGATCACCGGCATGGGGTTGGTCCCCTCGACGCTCGCTCGCCGGACTCCCTCTTGAGGGAGCTGTCTCCATGTTCGGCCCCGAAGGCTTCGACTGCCGTCACTCGTAGTCCGCTGCATCCATCGAGAAGGCGATGATCTCCTCGTCGTTCCGCGTGTAGACGTGCCGGTTCGCGTAGGCCGGGTGCACCCAGTTGACGAACCGCAACTCGCGGCGGTTGCCGGGCGGGGAGGTGGGGGCGATGAGCTTCGTCCGGCTGACCTCGTCGTAGCCCTCGGGGCTGAGGCGCGCGATGATCAACTCCCCCCGGTCGTTGTTGATCAGCACGCGGTTGCCGTTGCGGACCATGTAGCCCGACGCCCAGCGGCGCCGCTCGACCGTCGCCGCCTGCGTCTCCCAGAGGCGCTCGCCCGTCGCGGCGTTCAGGCAGCGGAGCTGGCCGTAGCTGCAGATGCCGTAGATGTAGCCGCCGTCGATGATCGGCGTTGCGAGAACGGCGTGCAGCCCGTCGGTACGGATCTCGCTGTTGCTGCTTCCCTTCCAAGCTACCGTCGCGTCGGGCCGATCCTGGTTCAGGGTCAGCATCATGGGGCCGTCGTAGAACGTGGTGAAGAAGAGCTGCGCGCCGACCTGCACCGGAACCGCCACGGTCATCGCCCCGCCGACGACGTACGGCTGCCGCCAGTAGATGTCGCCGGTGACCGGATCCAGGGAAGCTACCTCCTCGGGATTCCAGACGATGAGCTGCCGCGCGCCGCCCGCCTCGACGATGATGGGCTGGGCCACCCCGAGGTCCTCGTCGCTCGGCAGCGCCCGCCAGAGCTCCTCGCCGGTCAGCTTGTCGAAGGCCACCACCCGCGCGTCGGGTCCTCCGCCCACGAAGCAGATGAGACGCTCGCCGTCGACCAGCGGCGCGCTGGCGAAGCCCCAGTCGAAGCCCCACTGCATGCGGTCCACGCCGTAGTCGTCCTCGTAGTTCTTCCGCCACAGGAGTTCGCCGGTGTCGACGCGCAGCGCGGACAGGGTGCCGGTGCGGCCGAGGACGTACACCCGGTCGCCGTCGACCGTCGGCGTGGCGCCCGGCCCGACCTCCCACTGCACGCCGGCGTAGTCGGCCTGCCATTCCTGTACCCAGAGCACCTCGCCGGTCGCCTCGTCGAACGCCATGGCCCGTTCGGTGCCCCGCATGCCGTCGGTCGGCTCCCAATCCGTCGCGAACACCCGCCCGTCCGCCACCGCCGGTCCGGCGAAGCCGGCCTTGATCGGCATCCGCCAGCGCACCTTCAGGCCCTCTGCCGGGAACGACTCGATCAGCCCGGTCTCGCGCCATACGCCGAGCCGGCCCTCGCCGCGAAACTCCGGCCAGTCGTCGGCATACACGTCCGCGCCGCCGCCCGCGAGCATGGCCAGACTGCCGATCGCCGCTGCTTGCCACGTCTTCATGGTGTCTTCCTCGAGGCCGTCAGCGGCCCGCCAGCTCGTTGTAGATCGCTTCGACGTTGGCCCGCGCCCGCCCCAGGTCGTAGCCGGCATAGCGCTCCGGCAGTTCCAGACCGGCGGTCGCCTCGTCGATGCTTCGGCCGGCCTCGTGGGACGCGCGCACCGAGGCGAGGAAAGCGGCGTTGAAGTCGGCGTACTCCGCCAGATCGTCCCAGGTCATCCACCCGGTCCACGCCCGCCGCCCGCCGCGGTCACGCCGCCCGCGACCGGCGTAGGTGGTCGGGATGGGGCCGTGGGCGGTGATTACGCGGTCCACGCCGTCGATGGCCGCCACCGCGCGCGCCAGCGTTTCGGGGAACGCGATGCCGCTTCCGCCGTTGGCGGTGTCGATGAGGGGCGCCGCCTTGTCCGGAAACAGATCCCCGAGATAGGCCGTCCGCTTCTGGGGGAACACCACCACGATGTCGCCGTCGGTGTGGGCCGGACCGAAGTAGTGCAGCTCGATGCGGTCGAGATCCTCGAGCAGGCCGTAGCGGTCCGTGAAGGTCGTCGTCGGCAGTCCCGCACCGTCGGAGAACAGCTCCATGCGGGCCATGTTCGCGCGCGTGTTCTCGTGTGCAACGATGTCGACCACGTCGGGAAACTCGGCGTTGCTGCCGGTGTGGTCGGGATCGGCATGCGTGCTGATGATGGTCGTCACCGGCAGGTCCGTCACCTGGTAGACCGCGTCGAGCACCGGTTGTCCCCAGCCCGGCAGCTTGGTGCCGACCAGGATGACCCCGCCGTTGATCTCGTCAATCAGCGCGAGCGCGTTCGCGCCGCCGTCTCCCAGGTGATACAGGGTGTCTCGGACGTTGAGCGTGTCGATGCGGATGAACCGTTCCTCGGGGGCCTGCGCCAATGCGCCGCCAGCCGCGGGCGCGAGCGCGCACGCCGTGATCAGTGCGAATGTCCCGACCCGCCGTCTCATGGGATCCTCCTCGCATGCTCCCGCGTCGCGCCTTGCCACGCGGGCGCCGCGTCGCTGTCGGCGCGGCGCTTCATCACGGCTCCGGGCATCATACTGCCGCCCCGGACGCATCCCTCAGGCGGACCGCGGCACGAACGCCAACAGCCGCAACGGATTGTCGACCGTCATGATGCGGATCTGCTCTTCCGTCACCCCGGCTTCCCGCAGCAGCGGAAGGAACTGCGTCACCGTCTTGGCGTATCCCGGTCCGCCGTTGCGTTGAATGTCGCTCGCGCGGGCGAAGTCCGAGGCCAGCAGCACGTTCTCCAGGTAGCCCGCGTCGATCAGCGCCCGGATCATCGGGACCTTGTGCCCGTCGGCCTCCGGCCCGCCGCCGAGCCGGTCGAACCCGACGAAGGCGCCGCGCTCGGCCAAACGCCGGTGGACCGTCGCCTCGGGATCGTCGAGCCCGCCCATGTGCCCGATCGCAACGCTGCCGGGGGGCACCCCGAGCGAGTCGAAGATGTCGAGTTGCGCTTCGGCCTCGAGCCCGTTGGCGGTGTGCGTGAAGATGGGCACGTTCGTCAGCAGGTGCGCCTTGCCGATGGCGTGGAACACCTTGCGCTCGCCCGGCGTCATCTCGGCCGAGCTCGCGATCTCGCCGAACGCGCCCCACCGCTGTGCGGCCGCCGCCTCGGCGAGCGCGGCGGCGATCTCGTCGTCCGTCCGGTCCGCCAGCTCCGGCGGGTGGAACGGGTCGGTGTAGTAGCCGCCGCTGACCACGATCGGCATGCCCGACCGCTCCGAGACCGTGCGCAGGAACGACACGTCGCGGCCCATGTCCGCGTGGCCGCCGTCGACGAGCGCGGCCACGCCCTCGCGGGCCGCGGCCTGCAGCTCCGCGACCATCGCCTCGACGTCCTGCATGAAGTAGGGCGTGTCCGGCGCGCCGATGAAACTGTCGCGCGCCGGGTTGTCGGCGCCCACCAGCCGGTCCCAGAAGGGAATGTCCAGCGACATGTGCTCGTGGAAGAGCACCGCACCGTGACCCAGCTCCTCGGGGGCGAGATCTTCGAGAATCGTCCGTACTATCCCCGCGCCCGAAGGTGTCGACTCGGCCGCGGAAGGCGATTCCGCTGCTGCGTCGGACTCGGGCGCGCGGCCGCACCCAACCGCCAGGCCGGCGCCGCCGAGACCGAGGAGCCGCACCGCGTCTCTGCGACTCCGGACCGGGATGCGATCACGCGAGTGCGCTGTCATTGAGGCTCCCTCCTGCATCGTGGCACGGTTGCCGGGTCGAATCCGCGTCGCGGAACCGCTCTCAGAAAGCGAAGCGCAATCCGCCGGCGGCCTGAATCCCGCCCAGCTCCAGCAGCGTCGGCGACTGGTTGCGGCCGTCGACGGTCGCCTTGCCGTTGCTGTGGCGCATGTTGAAACCGAGACCGATGCGCTCGGTCACGAACAGGGTGCCGTCGAATCCCACGTTGACGCCGAGGCCGCCGACGGTGACCGTCCTGGTGCGGTGGTTCACCAGCGATACCCGGTCGAAGTCGACGCTCGATTCCCGGGTGACGATCTGCGATACGAGATCCTGTCTGACGGCGAAAATGGTCGGTCCCCAGGTCACCCGCAACAGGAAGGTCTCGCCGAAGACGCGCCAGTACTGGCCTTGCAGGTGCAGTCCGAACTCCCTCCGCTTGAGGCTTCTCGCGACGCCTTCGGTCGTGCGCGGGAAGTTGAAGAAGAACGGGTTGGGAACCTGTGCGTCGAGGGCGGCCCGCGTCGGTTCGCCGACATGCGAAACCACGATGCCGAACGCCAGCGCCTTCCACAGGCGGACCGCGATCCCGGCGTCCATGGAATAGTGCTTCGTGACGTGGTAGTGCGCGTCGAAGAATCCCGTCTCGTCGTACTGCCGGAAGGTGACCCGTTTCATGAAGGCGTCGTTGATGACCTGCAGGCCCAGGTTGACGCTGGCGACACGCTCGATCTCGGGCCCGGGCTGCGCAGCCGCGCCGCCGGCGGCGAGCGAGATGACTGCCGCGACGACCAGCGCCGCGCAGGGTGCTCCGTTTCGTCGAAAGGACATCGGCGCGCGGATCGTACCGCCGCAATCACGGGGTTGGCAATCGACTGCGCGAATGCGGCCGCAGCCTGCCCGATTGTCGGGCCACGTTCCCGGCGGGCCCGGCCTCCTATGCTCCCACGACCCGCTGCACCGTCCAGAACAGCCCCACCCCGGCGATGGCGACCGACGCCGGGACGACGACCCGCGATCGGTACCAGGGACGTTTGCGCACGCCGACGACGACCGCGAACGCGGCGGCGATGACGGCGAGCTGTCCGACTTCGACGCCCACGTTGAAGGTGAGCAGGGCCGTGACGAACTCCGAGCGAGGCAGGCCGAGGTCGGTCAGGACGCCGGCGAAGCCCATGCCGTGCAGGAGGCCGAAGGCGAAGACCAGCACGACGCGCGACGGCTGGAGCTCGCTGGTGATCAGGTTCTCGACGGCGACGTAGGCGATGGACAGGGCGATGAGCGGTTCGACCACCGACGGCGGCAGCGCGAAGACGCCGTAGATGGTCAGTGCCAGGGTCAGCGTGTGGGCCGCCGTGAACGCGGTGACCTGCAGCAGCAGCGGCTTCAGCCGGGTGCTGAGCAGGAACAGGCCGAGGACGAAGAGGATGTGGTCCAGACCCCGCGGCAGAATGTGCGTGAACCCCAGGCCGAGGTACTGCGTCGCCACCTGCCAGCGGGTGAGCGGTCGGAGCGCCCCGATCTCGAACGCCTCGCTCAGTTGCGCGGCCAGCAGCCAGCGGGTGATCGGCGTGCCGACGGCGGGCGCCACCGTGAGGGGATATTCGTCGACGACCAGTTCGTACCCGAAGCGAAAGGTCCGTGCCCCGGGCGGCACGGTGCCGGACAGGCGCATCAGGCCGGGCTCGGCGAGCCCCATCGGGGCCGAGCGGTCACGCTCGAGCGGCGGCAGATACGTTACCGTCCGCGGCGTTGCCGGGTTCTCATCGAAGAGCAGGGTCACCCCGGTCGTGAAGGTGGACGCCAGCTCGGCCAGTCGGGCGTCGCGTTCCTCGACCGGCGGCAGCTCCGTCGCCCCGGGGTGAAACTGCATCCACAGCCAATCGGCGTCGTTCAGAATGTCGATCCGGTATTCGTTGTCGGACAGGAGGCTGATCAGGACGTGGGTGTTCTCGATCTCGTGGGCCGCGGCCGGTGAGCCCAGGAGGACGGCCGCGAACAAACCCGACAGGATGGACGGTCGCTGCGACCGGCCGGCGGTGCGGTTCGTGCACATCATCGAGCATTCATTCTAGCTGCGGGCCGTCCCGCGAAGCACGACGCATCGAGTGCGACAATCACCGCTCACGAGCATATCCGCGTATGATGGACGGTGGATCGGAGATTAGCGGTTCATGGCCGGAACCGCGAAGGATCATCGGAGGTTCGAGATGAGGCTCGCGCGCATCGTGACGTTGACGCTGTTGTTCGGGTTCGCGGCGACCGCGCTCGCGGAAGCCCAGGCGCTGCCGGACGTGGACCGGTTCGGCCCGCAGGTGGGCGACACCGTGCCCGCCTTCTCGCTGGTCGACCAGCACGGCGCTGCGCGCGATCTGCAATCCTTGATGGGTCCCGACGGACTGATGCTCGTCTTCAGCCGGTCGGCCGACTGGTGACCGTACTGCAAGACGCAGCTCGTGGAGCTGCAAAGCCGGCATGCGGATCTCCAGGCGCGCGGTGTCGGCCTCGCCGTCATCACCTACGACCCCACCGCGACCCTGTCGGAGTTCGCCGACACGCGCGGGATTTCGTTTCCGCTCCTGTCCGACGCGGGTTCCGCGACCATTCGCGAGTACGGCCTGCTGAACGAGGACATGAATCCCGATCGCGCGCCGGAGGAGCGCCGCGCGATGATGCAGCGCCTGTACGGGATTCCGTATCCGGGAACCTTCATGCTCGACCCGGCGGGCCGCGTGACGGCGCGCTTCTTCGAGGCGGCGTACCAGGAGCGCTCCACGGTGTCGAGCATCGCGGTCCGGCTCGGGGATGCGGCGGCAGGCCCCGCGCAGGCCGCGACGCGTGTCGAAACCGATCACATCGAGGCCTTCGCCTGGGCGACCGACGAGGTCGTCGCTCCCGGCAACCGACTCTCCCTCGTGGTCGACGTGACGCCGAAGCGGGACATGCACGTCTACGCGCCGGGAGACCACGCCTACCGGGTGATCCGATTGCGCACGACCGCGCCGGACTTCCTGCGCCGGCACGAAGTGAGCTATCCGCCCGCCGGCATGTACCACTTCGAGCCCCTGGACGAGACGGTGCCGGTCTACGAGGACCGGTTCCGCCTGGTGCAGGACGTGACGATCCCGATGCGGCAGGACATCGCGGAGCTGGCTTCCGATCCGGGCGCCACGGTGCGGGTGGAGGCCGTGTTGGAGTACCAGGCCTGCGACCACGAGGTCTGCTATCTCCCGCAGGCGGTGCCGCTGAGCTGGGACCTCTCCTGGCGCGGGTTGCTCCGCGACTAGTGAGGCGGCGCGGCCGGGAGGCTGCGGCGGCTACAACTCGCGGATTCCGTGGCTGCGGGCGAGGAAATACAGCGCGACCAGCACCAGCAGCCCGCCGTTCACGGCGATAATCGTCTGGGTCGAGGCGAAGGTGGTCAGATAGCCGCTCGCAAGGCTGCCGAGCGGCATCCCGCCCCGGAAGGCCATCAGATAGATGCTCATCACGCGTCCGCGGAGTTCGTCCGGCACGTTGAGCTGGACGAGTGACGCGGTGAGCGAGAAGACGATCAGGAGCGCCGCGCCGGCCAGGAACAACAGAAGATAGCTCAGCAGGCTGATCGGAAGGAGGGCGAATACGGCGATCAAGCCGCCGAACGCCGCGAGCACCCGCAGCAGCGCCAGCCCCATGCGCTCGAAGCTGCCCAGCCAGGCCACGACGAGCGCGCCGACCACCGCGCCGGTCCCGAGCGAGGTCATCATCTGGCTCAGCGTGTTCGGATCGCCGGCGAACACCGGCAGGAACGCGCGGATCGGCAGTCCCAGCGAGGTGGTCGAGATGGCCAGGATGGTGAGCGCGAGGAGCGCGCCGCCACTGCCGACGTAGGTCAGGCCGCCCTTCAACTCCTCCAGCACCGGTCGTCGCTGCGCCGGATTCGGCGGCGACACCTGCAGCAGGCTCAGCACCACGATCACGACGAGAAACGATGCGCTGTTGATGCCGAAGCAGGCGACGAGGCCGAGCGTCGTGAAGACCAGCCCGCCGATGAGCGGTCCGACCGACTGCGCCAGATTGAACTGGATGGAGTTGAGGGCGACGGCGTTCGGCAGCGTCTTGCGGGGGACCAGGGCGGGTATGAGCGACTGGAACGCCGGGCCGCCGAACGCCTGCGCCAAGCCGGTCGTGAACGACAGGACCAGGATGTAGGGCAGGCGCACCGTCTCGGTGAAGACGAGCGCGGTGAGGATGAGCGCGCAGATCATCTGGAGAATCTGCGACGCCATCAGCATGTGCCGGCGGTCGTAGCGGTCGGCGGTGACGCCGCCGATGAGCGTGAAGAGCAGCAGCGGCACGTTTCCGACGAACATGTCGAGGCCCAGGTAGAAGGCCGATCCGGTGAGGTCGTAGATCAACCACTGCTGGGCGAAGCGCTGCATCCACGTGCCGACGGCCGAAGTGAATGCCGCGGTCCACAGATTCCGGAAGGCCGGGAAAGTGAAGGCCTCGCCGAGGCGCAGCAATGCGCGCACGACCCACCCTTGGGGGGACGCGTCGGCCTGGACCGGTTCGGCGGTTTCGGGTTCGGTTACCGGCTCGGCCACTGAATGTAGAGCCCTTCACCCAGAAAGACGAGGCTGGTCCAGAGCCCCTTGGACAGCCGGTAGAAGGCGAACGGGGCGAGGGCCGCGATCGCTGTCCAGATGGCGAGCTGCTGGGATGTCGTGAGCGAGGTGAAGGTCTGCAAGAGAAGGTAGCCCGTCACCGTGAGCCCGAGGGTGAATCCGAGATTGATGTAGACGGCGCCGAGCCACTGTCCCGGCTCGCGTTCGAACTTCTCGCCGCAGGCGCTGCACCGATCGTGCATGCGGGTCGCCGACTTGAACAGGCGTCCGTAGCCGCAACACGGGCATCGAAGCCTGCATCCGCGTCCGATGAGGTCGGCGATCTCGCGGAGCACTTGGGTGCTGCCTCGTAGCCGATTCTATTCCGACAATCGTTGCCTCCGGCTTCGCTTGCCGCCCGGGCCGGCCTGACCAGGAGTCTACACCGTTCTATGGCGCAGGCTCCCGGTAATCGCCGGTGCATGCGGGGTCAGCGGCAGGGTCACACGTGGTTGAGGAGAGCAAGCTCCTTGGGGTGCGGGTTCAGATAGCTCTGCTCGAGCAGGTACTCCACCTCGAGCCGCCGGGCGTGATGCCGCACCAGGGTCAGGGGCACGATGCGCGGCACGAGGCCGAGGCGGTAGTCATCGAGCACGGCCAGCAACTCGTCGCGCGAAGCGGGATCGAGACGGCGCTTGAAGTGGCCCACGGCGTGCATCAGGGCGTTCGTATGGCGCGCCCGCGTGGCGCGGATACGCATGGCGGACATGAACTCGTCCTCGTAGCGCCGGGCCAGCTCGGCCCGCGGGACGACCCGGGCCTCGGCCACCAGCCGCCCCAGCTCGCGGTAGCGGACCGGCGAGTGGGCCATCAGCGCCAGCTTCTGGGTGGTGTGCCAGCTCACGAGGGCGCCGAGGCTCCAGCGGCTGGAGAGCAGCGCGCGCAGGCGCTGGTAGGCGAAGACCCGCTCGAAGAAGTTCTCCCGCAGTACCGGATCGTGCAGCCGGCCCTCCTCTTCGACCGGCAGGTTCGGGTACTGCCGCACCAGCTCCGCCGCGAACAGGCCGCGGCCATTGCGTTCGGCGGCCCGCCCGTCGTCGTCGTGCCAGACCTTGACGCGTTCGAGTCCGCAGCTCGGCGAGTCCTTCTTCAGGATGTAGCCGCTCAGGCCGGCCCTGGCCAGCGATCGGAGACGGCTCCGCGCGAACCGCTGCATCCGCGCGGTGAGCCGCCTGCCGCTTCGGGCGACGAGCCGTACCCCGTCGCTCCGGCCGGCGTCGCGAACCAGCCGGATCGGTTCCCGCGGCGTGCCCAACCCCACCTCGACCTCGGGACAGACTGGTACCCACTCGACCAGGCGGCCGAGCGTCTCGACCAGGAAGGGGTCGCGTTTGTGGCCGCCGTCGTGCCGCACGGTTTCGCCCAGCAGGCAACTCGATATGCCGATGCGCGATCGGGGCCTGTGGCGCTACACGCGGCACCCGAACTACTTCGGCGAAGCGGTCCTGTGGTGGGGCCTGTGGTGTCTTGCGGGCGCCCGTTCCGGGGCACTCTGGACGATCGTCAGCCCGCTGCTGCTCACCTGGCTCCTGCTGCGGGTCTCGGGCGTGCGTCTTCTGGAGGCCGATCTCCTGAATGCGAAGCCCGCGTACCGCGATTACGTGGCGCGCACCTCCGCCTTTCTGCCGCTGCCTCCGGTGCGAACTCGGGATCGTGAGGCGCGAACTCGGGATGTCTAGGAAGCCGGATCGAAAGCCCTTGCGGTAGCGCGCTGCCTGTACGCGAAGATGGCCTTCAGGTCGGCGGCTATCCAGCCCAGCAACGGAGTACGGACCAGCGGGCGGCAGTAGAGGTCGAAGTCCACCGCATCGGTAACCAGGGTCCGGGCGCCGTCTCTCTCGAACGTGTGCCGGTGGCGCCACTGCCGGAACGGACCCCCGATCTGCAGGTCCACGAACCGGTGGGGCGGATCCCAGACCTCGATGAGCGTTCGCCACCGGATCGGCAGCCGATGCAGGCGCAGGCTGTAGTCGATCCGCGAGCCGGCCTCGACCGGCTCGCCCTGCACGCGGCGGATTCGAAACCGCAGGAACGGCGGCGTGATGCGCTCGAGATTGCGCGGGCTGGCGAAGAACGGGAACACCGCTTCGGGCGGTCCCGGCAGCCGCTGGCGGCACGACAACCGCCACCCCCTTACCGGCTGCGGCTCGATACGGATCCGGCTGCCCGGGCCGGCTTCTTGCCCCGTCATCGTATTGATTATAAATTAAAGTATGTTTATGTCCAGGAAAAAACAGCCTGCGTGGCCGCGCGCTGCCGCCGCGAAGGGCCGGGCGCCGGTGCCGTAGAACGCGACGAGTGAGTTCCGGAGGCGCTGTCTCCCGGCGGTGGGGGGTCGGGCACGGCGCCTCGTGACGGGTTCGACGGCGCCCGCCACGGCTGCTCCAATTCGGAGATGGATTCGGATGGCACTGACCGAAACCCTGCAGAACGGCCTGGATCGCTATGGGATAGGTCCGAAGATTCGCGAGTTGCGCATGCGCAAGCGGATGGGACTGGTCGAGTTGGGCGCGCACAGCGGGCTGTCCGCGGCGCTGCTGTCCAAGATCGAGCGCGGGCGCATGTACCCGACGCTGCCCACGCTGCTGCGGATAGCGCTCGTGTTCAGCGTGGGGCTCGACTACTTCTTCCGCCACGAGGAGCCGCTGGTGACCATCGTGCGGCGCGGGGACAGGTTGCGGCTGCCGGAGCGGATGGGATCCAGGGACGTCGCCTACCACTTCGAGTCCCTCGACTTTCCCGCCGAGAAGAGGAAGATGCACTCCTATCTGGCCGAGTTCGAGGCGCGGCCCGTCGATGACGTGCGCCTGCACAAGCACGACGGCGCCGAGCTCGTCTACGTGCTGGAGGGCGAGCTGGGCCTGTACGTGCGTGACAGGGAGGAGACGCTGGCCGCCGGGGACGCCGCGTACCTGAACGGGGCGGTGCTGCACGGCTACCGGCGTGTCGGCTGCCGGCCGTGTCGCGCGCTGGTCGTCACTGTACCCTGAAGGGGAGGGTCGCCATCTCGCACTACCGCCGGGAGAGCATCGTCGCGGCGCCGAGCGCGGACGTCTTCGAGTGGCACGCGCGTCCGGGGGCGCTCGAGCGCCTGACGCCGCCCTGGCGACCCGTGCGCGTGCTCGGGCGGTCGGGACGCGCGCTGCAGCCGGGTACCCGCGTGACCCTGCGCCTGCCGCTGGGTCCTTTCGGGATCCGCTGGATTGCCGAGCACGGGCCGTGCGTTCCGGGTTGCTCGTTCAGTGACCGGCAGGTCGCCGGCCCTTTCGCCGCGTGGGAGCACCACCATCGCTTCGAGCCGCGTGCCGGCGACACGACTACGCTGGTCGACGACGTCCGCTACGAGCTGCCCGGCGGATGGTTGGCACTCCCGGCGCGTCCATTCGCGCGGCGGGAGCTCGAGCGGCTGTTTGCGTACCGCCAGCGCGTGACGGTTGTGGACATGAGCTGGCATCGTCGATATGGAGGGAAGCCGATGAAGGTGGCCGTAACCGGTGCAACGGGATTGGTCGGGTCGGCCCTGGTGCCGTTTCTGCTCGGCGGCGGGCACGAGGTCGTCCCGCTGCGGCGAGCGCCCGCGAGCGGGCGCGGCGACGGCGGCGCGCCGGGTTGGGATCCGGAGACCGGCGCCCTGTCCGCCGGCGTGGCCGAGGGCCTCGATGCCCTGGTCCATCTGGCGGGGGAGAACATCGCCGGGGGGCGCTGGACAGCGGCGCGCAAGGCCCGCATCCGCGACAGCCGGGTGCAGGGAACGCGACATCTCGCCGAAGGGCTGGCCGCGCTGCCGAAACCGCCGCGGACGCTGGTCGTCGCCTCGGCGATCGGGTTCTACGGGGAGCGGGGCGACGATGTCGTCGATGAGGCATCGGCGCCGGGGGAGGGCTTTCTGCCCGACGTCTGCCAGGCCTGGGAGGCGGCGGCCGACCCGGCGCGCGAGGCGGGCATCAGGGT
Source organism: Vicinamibacterales bacterium (assembly GCA_965204175.1). Lineage (GTDB taxonomy): Bacteria > Acidobacteriota > Vicinamibacteria > Vicinamibacterales > UBA8438 > WTFV01. Next base: position 3,711,063 of record OZ241978.1, on the reverse strand, counting down.
CGTCCATCTGCGGATCGGCATCGTGCTGACGCCGGCCGGCGGCGCGCTCGGCCAGATGCTCCTCCCTTTCCGGATGGGCGTCGGCGGCGTGATCGGTTCGGGCCGGCAGTACATGAGCTGGGCGGCGCTCGACGACGTGCTCGGCGGCATCCTGCACGCGCTGCGCACCGACGACCTGGCCGGCGCGGTCAACATGGTGGCGCCCGGCGCCGTCACGAACAAGGAGTTCACGAAGACGCTCGGGCGGGTGCTGCGCCGTCCGACGGTCTTTCCGATGCCGGCTTTCGGGGCACGACTCGCGTTCGGCGAGATGGCCGACGCGCTGCTCCTGGCGAGCACCCGGGTCGAGCCCCGGCGCCTGCGGGAAGGTGGCTTCGTCTTCGGTCACCCGGGCCTCGAGGGGGCGCTGCGCCACGTGCTTGGCCGCACCCGTTCATGAGCCGGCCCGGGTAGTCGCCGTGCCGCGGGGGACCCGACCGCTTCGAGATGCGTCCGGCTTCCGCTCACCGGGGCGGCTCGGATGGCAGCGTCTCTTCCAGCCGGAACCCGGGGGTCGCCAGCGGCGTGTTGAGGAACTCGATGAGCGGCGCCAGATGTCCGAAGAGCCGGAGCAGCGAGGGGTAGAAGCGCGCACCGGTCGCGAATTCCGGAGGACGCTCGCAGCCGGCAAGGAACTGCTTGAGGCGGAGCATGTCGCCGGCCGGATGATCGGCCGGGAAACCGCGCGGCACCCGCTTGAGCCGTTCGCCGGACAACGCGCCGAAGTTGCGGCGGAACGCCGGCGCGCGGAGCAGTTCGCGGAGGTCCTCGCTGTTGGCGGCGACGTGCTCCCGCAGGCGGTGAAGCTGCCGTGGCTGAGGCCGGTAGAGCCCGCCGCCGATGAACACCTGGTCGGCCGCGACGTGCACGTAGAGACCGGCGCCCTCGTGTTTCGCCAGCGCGCGGTGCGGAAAGATCGCCGCGACGTGTGTCTTGAAGGGCGCCTTGTTCGCCGAGAAGCGCGTATCGCGGTAGATGCGGTACATCGACGTCTTCGGGTTGGCGACCAGATCAGGTGCAATGTGCGGAAGATCGACTGCCAGGTGGTCGATGACAGCGATCATCGGGCCCTTGACGTGGGTTTCGTAGTCGGTGCGATGCTCGCGAAACCAGTCCCGGTCGTTGTGGCGCGCGAGTTGGCGGAGGAAAGTCAGAGTCTTCTGCGTAAAGTGCGGGGCAGGCATCGAGGTCAACCCGTGAAGCGGACGCGCGGCGCCAGCGACCAGTCGAAGTGCTCGAGACCGTTCGGGCCGAGCCGCTCGACCTCGGCGCGAATGCGCGCTGCCTGCGACAGCAGATCGGCCACGTCGACGGTCTGGCATGCCGGGGCGAACGGTTCCAGGTACGCGGGCCCGCGCGTGAGCATGTAGACGGCTCCGTGGTGATTCCGGCGCCCGATGTGGTACATCGCGACGCCGACCTGCAGAATGCCCTGGTAGAGGCGGCGCACCTCGCGGGTCTCCTCGCGCCAGAGGTCTTCCAGCGTCTCGTGCTGCTCGAAGAACTCGCCCCGGTTGAACTGCTCGACGCCTGCAAGAAGAAGCGGCGGCGGCGAATCTCGGCACCCGGCGGGCATCGGCCGCGATTATACGCGGGCGGCTACAATGGCGGCGGACGCATGCTTGAACCACCGAATCCGAGGGAAGCGGCGGGATGGCGGGGACGAACGGGACCGAGGCAGGGCGCGCCGGCCGGGGTGCGGGGAAGGGGCGCGCCGTCCCGGACCGGCCCCGCGACTACTCCGATCCCTACTCCACCGGCCTGTACTTTCCCAGGATCAGGCGGAAGCGGTCGCGGTTGCACGGCTGGGGTGTCTTCGCCCTCGAGGACATCAACAAGAACAAGCGGATCATCCACTACGCGGGCGAGAAGATCCGCGTGCGCGACAGTCTCTTGCGCGAGGATCGCTATCTCATGCGGGGCGAGATCTGGTGCTTCCGGATCAACCGCCTGTTCGTGCGGGACGGGCATGTCGGCGGCAATCTCGCGCGGTTCATCAACCATTCCTGCAAGCCCAACTGCTACGCGTCCGTGCGCGGGGACACGATCTGGATCGTCGCGGCGCGCAACATCGCGGCGGGCGAGGAACTGACCTTCCACTACAACACCGAGGGGGACGGCGATATCCCGTGCCGCTGCAGGCCGGGTTGTCCGTATCGACTGTGACGCCGCAAGTCGTCTACCTGCACGGGTTCGCTTCGTCGCCGGCGTCGTCCAAGGCCGCCTTTCTGGGACAGCGGCTCGCCGCTCACGGGCTGCGCTTTCACTGTCCCGATCTCAACCGGCCCGACTTCTCGACGCTCACGGCATCGCGGATGATCGAGCAGACCGTGACACTCATCTCGTCGCTGCCGAAGGGACCGGTGGTGTTGTTCGGGTCGAGCCTCGGCGCGTTCGTTGCGCTCCATGTCGCCGAGCGAGCCCCGGCGGAGACCGGCCATCCGATTGCGCGGCTCGTGCTGCTGGCCCCTGCGCTGGACTTCGGCCGGCGGCCGGTGGGCGGGCTGGGCGAGGCCGGGATGGCCCGCTGGCGCGACACCGGCTGGTGGGAACTGGCGCACTACGCGTCGGGGCAGCCGAGCCGCGTGCACTACGAGCTGTTCCGTGACGCGCAGCGCTACGATTCCTTCACCGCCGAGCGCCCGGTTCCCACCCTCGTTCTGCAGGGGCGGCACGACGACGTGGTCGATCCGGAAATGGTCCGGCGGTTCGCCGCGTCCCGGCCGCACGTCGCGCTGGTCATGCTGGACGACGGCCACCAGCTCGGGGCCAGCCTGGAACGGGTATGGTCGGAGTCGGCGCGCTTCCTCGGATTGACCGACCAGAAATCTGCGCCGTAGATCGCGGCCGCCTCCCCGAGAGGGTCGGTGGGCGGCAATCGGAGGCCGCAGGGCGACGCGTTCCGGGCCGGCGGGAGTCGGTCGCAGGGGTCCCGCCCGCGACTTCCGGCTGATACCCTGTCGGCGTGCAACCGGAAGGTTCCCGGCCGCTCGTCTCGATCGTCGTGCCCGTGCTCCGCGATACCCCGGAGCTGGCCGGGTTGCTGGATGCCCTGCGGGAGCATCGGCCCGACCCGCGGGTCGAGATCGTCGTGGTCAATGGCGACCCCGCCGACCGCTCGCTCGATCCGCTGATCCGGAGGGGGGGCGGCGTGCGGTGGGTCGAGAGCGACCCGGGGCGCGGCCGGCAGATGAACGCCGGGGCGCGTGCCTCGTCGGGCCGGTGGCTTCTGTTCCTGCATGCCGACGCCCGCCTCGGTCGCGGCTGGCTGGCGGCGCTCGCCGCGGCGGACGACCGGCCGGACGTCGCCGGGGGCGCGTTTCGCTTCACCCTCGCGTCGACGCATCGGGCGGCCCGCATCATCGAACACGGCGTGGCGTTTCGGACGCGATGGTTGAAGTTGCCGTACGGCGACCAGGGCATCTTCGTCCGCCGGGAGCGCTTCGATGCCCTGGGCGGGTACCGGCCGCTCGGCTTGATGGAGGACGTCGACTTCATGGGGAGGCTCCGGCGGCGGGGACGCGTCTGGTTTCCGCCGGTAGCCGTCCGCGTATCGGCCCGCCGTTGGGAGCGGGACGGATGGCTGCGGCGGACGGCGTCGAACCTCGCGCTGCTGGCCCTCTATCTTGCCGGCGCGGCTCCCGACCGGCTGGCGCGCTGGTACTACGGGCCCGGTTCGGCGGCGCCGCAACGGCGCAGCTCCTCGATTGGTGTGCCCGAAGGGTGATGCACTGGAAGATCACCGTGCTCGGCGTTGCGCTGCTGGCGGCGCTGGCGGCGGCGACGGTGGAATCGCGCTGGCAGGCCGAGGCGTTCGTCGTGCTGTTCGTGGTGGGGGCGCGTGTCGTCCACGTATTGCTCCGCGGCGACACGTCTCTTGCGGGGGGCGAGCAGCGGCGCATTCTGGCTTGCGGTGTCGTGCTGCTGGTTGCCCTGGCCGCCGCGGCGGCGCTCGATGCGCGCCGTCAGGCCGAGGCGTTCGTGGGGTTGCTCGGGGTCGCGTCGCTCGCGTACGTCGCGGCGCTCGCGCGGCTCGGCAGGCTCGACGGCGGCGAGCGACGCCCGGCAGACCGCCGGGCGTTCGCCGCGTGCCTTCTCCTGGCCCTGGCATGGCGAATCGTCCTGCTCGGCGCGGCGCCACTGGTTTCCGACGACGTATACCGCTACGTCTGGGACGGGCGGGTGCAGCAGCACGGTCTGAATCCGCTGCGAACCGCGCCGGCCGACCCGGCTCTGACCCGACTGCACACGGACGTCACCCGCCGCATCGATCCGACGAGCGCCGCGCTTCCGTCCATCTACCCCCCGCTGGCCCAGCGCTACTTTCTGGGGGTCACGTGGGTGCACGAGTCCGTGCTCGCGATGGCGCTTGCGACCCTGGGCTGCGACCTCGTCCTCATCGGCTTGATCCGGCGCTGGCTCGCGGCAACCGGCCGCAGCCGCTGGTGGGTCCTCGCCTATGCCTGGCATCCCCTCGTCGCGCTGGAGGGGGCCGGCGGCGCGCACGTCGATGTCGCCGGAACGCTGCTTGTGGTCGGAGCCGTGTATGCGCTGTCGCGGCGCCGATCGCTGTTGGCCGCCGTCGGCTTCGCCTGCGCTTTCGCCGTCAAGTTCCTCCCGGTGGTGCTGGCGCCGCTGCTGTGGAAGCGGATCCGGCCTGTCGACGGGGCGGCGGGGGCGCTGCTGGTCGTGCTCTTGTACCTGCCGTTTCTCGACGGTTGGCAGCTTCCGGTAGGGTCGCTGGGGACGTACCTGGCGCAGTGGCGGTTCAACGGCCCGTGGTTTCGCTTGCTGGCGTCGGGGATCGGCACGGCGCCGGCGATCGGCTTCGCCGTCGCGGTGGGGCTTGCGGCGGCGATCCACGCGCGGGCGACGCGCGGCAGGGACGATCCGGCGGCCTGGGCCTGGCCGCTGGCGGCCACCGTATGCCTGCTGCCGGCCGTCTATCCCTGGTATCTCGTGTGGGTCATCCCGTTTCTAGGACCCGCCGTCAACTGGCCGCTGGTCGTCTGGACGCTCGCTTCCATGCTCACCTACACGGTCTGGACGCCGCACCTGGCCGGCGAGGGCTGGGTGCTGCCGGTCTGGGTGGAGCCGGTCGAGTACGGGATGGTCGCGGCGGCCGCGTGGTGGACGTGGCGGAACGGCCGGCGACGGGGTCCCCCGGGTACGCCTGCCGCTGTTGACAAGGGCTTGGCCGCGGGGCGACCATGAAGAGGGACGCAGCGACTGAACGCGCGCACGACACCAGCCAGAGGCAAACCGATGCTGATCAAACAGGCGCCCGACATCCGCTCCTCCGAGATTACGCCCGAGCGGCTCTACTACAACCGGCGGCAGTTCATCCGGGCCGCGTCCGGCGTGGCCCTCGGCGCGTCCGGCGCCACCGTGCTCGGCCAGCCGGACGGCGGTCTGCACGCCGCGCCGCAGGAGGATCTCGGCGAGCTGCGGCCGAGCCAGTTCAGCACCGACGAACGGCAGAACTCCTACGAGGAGATCACCAGCTACAACAACTTCTACGAGTTCGGCCTCGACAAGGAGGATCCGAAGCGGTACGCCGACGATCTGACCGTCGAACCCTGGTCGGTGCGCGTGGAAGGCCACATGAACCGCCCGGAGGCGGACTACGCCCTCGAGGACATCCTGAGCCCGCACACGCTCGAGGAGCGCATCTACAGACTGCGCTGCGTCGAGGCGTGGTCGATGGTGGTGCCCTGGGTCGGTTTCCCGCTGCGCGATCTCATCCGGCGCTTCGAGCCGACGTCGCGCGCGAAGTTCGTCCGCTTCGAGACGCTCTATCGCCCGTCGGAGTTCCGGGGGCAGCGCGCCCGCAACCTCCAGTATCCGTACGTGGAGGGGCTGCGGATGGACGAGGCGATGAATCCGCTGACGATTCTAGCCGTCGGCATCTACGGCAAGACGCTGCTGAACCAGAACGGCGCGCCGATTCGGTTGGTCGTGCCCTGGAAGTACGGTTTCAAGAGCATCAAGTCGATCGTCCGGATCCAGTTCGTCGAGGACCAGCCGCGGAACACCTGGAACGTCGCGATTCCGCACGAGTACGGGTTCTACGCCAACGTCAATCCGGAGGTCGATCACCCGCGCTGGTCACAGGGGATGGAGCGCCGCATCGGCAACTTCTTCCGGCAGCGGACGCGGATGTTCAACGGGTACGGCTACCAGGTCGCCCGCATGTACCAGGGGATGGACCTGGAGAGGAACTACTGAGTCGGAGGCGTCCGGATCCCCGGCCCGCCGGGGGCGGCGCCCGGTTCGCAGCGCAGCGCATGGCGACAGCTTTCCGGATCCGGCGCGTCAAGCCGATCGTCTTCGTCGCCTGTCTGATTCCGGCCCTTCTGCTGGTCCGGGATGCGTTCACCGGGGGCCTCGGCGTCAACCCGATCGAGGACATCACGCACCGCACCGGCGACTGGGCGTTGCGGCTCCTGCTGGTGACGCTCGCGGTGACGCCGTTGCGGCGGCTGGCCGGCTGGCACGGGCTGATCCGCTTCCGGCGGATGTTCGGCCTGTTCGCGTTCTTCTACGCTTGCCTGCACTTCTCGACCTACCTGGTCTTCGATCATTTCTTCGACCTGCTGCTCATCATCGACGACGTCGCCGAACGGAAGTACGTGACGGCCGGCTTCGTCGGCTTCGTGCTGATGATTCCGCTCGCGGTGACCTCGACGCAGGGCTGGATCCGGCGGCTCGGCAAGCGCTGGACCGCGCTGCACCGTCTCGTCTACGCGAGCGCCGTCGCCGGGGTCGTGCACTTCCTCTGGCTGGTCAAGATCGACATCGGGGAGCCGCTCATCTATGCGGTGATACTCGCGATCCTGTTCGGGCTGCGCCTGGCGCACCGGTACCGCGGGCAGGGCGGAGGGCTTCGAGCCGGAGCGGCGGGTCCCGCGCGTTCGGCGGCGCAGTAAGGCTGGAACGTTCGAGCAACCACTGGGGTCTCGGTGGTTCGACGCCGGCCGGCGAATTCCGCGCGGCTTTCCGGGACCGCTTACCCCGTTCGTGCGTCTTCCTTCGCGGCCCGGGCCTCGAGCCGCAGCAACCGGCGGTCGACCGCCGCGAAGTTGGCGCGGGTCTCGCTCCGAAAATTCTCGAACCGCTGGTCGAGCGAGGTCAATCCTTCCGCGAGCACGCGGATCTGCGCCTCCAACCGCTCGGCGACGGCGTCGAAGTGCGCCCGCGTCCGGACCCCTTCCGCGAGCATGTCTTCTTTCGTCGCGAAGCGCTCGAGCTCGTCCCTGGTGGCGAGGTTGCGGATCTCGTCCTTGGTGGCGAGGGTTGGCAGAACCTGCTCGATCCGTCCGACGCGTCGGTCGAGATTTCTGAGCAGGTCGTCCGTGGATTCCTGGTCCATTGCAGCAACTCCCTGCCGGCCTGGGCGGGTAGTCTGTGCGCCGCTCTCGCGGGGCCGGGATCATACCACCGATCCGGATGCAAGGAGAGTGCCGCGTGGGGAGGGGCTGCGGGAGCGGGCTGCGTCTTCAGAGAACGGCCCGCTCCTGGTCCGGCCGTTTCGCCGGCAGGCCGACGAGACCCTCGGCCGGAGCGGTCCCGGAAACCTGGGATGCCACGTAAGCGCCGACGGCCGGCCCGAGCTTGAACCCGTGGCCCGATCCGCCCCCGGCGAGCCAGATGTTGTCGTGGCCGGGATGTCGATCGATCAGCAGGTCGCCGCTCGGCGTGTTGGTGTACTGGCAAACCCTGGTTTCCAGCAGCGGCGCGTCGCGCAGGGCCGGGAGCCGGCCGGCCACGAACCGGCGCGTCGCAGCCAGGGCCGCGGCCGAGGGTGTCCGGTCGCCGCAGTCCGGATCGAAGGCCGAGCCGAGCGCGGTGAGCCCGACCTTGGCGCCGCGGCCTTCGATGTCGGGGAGACCGTAGGCGCCAGCGTGGAAGTCGATCCAGGCCGGCAGGGCACGCGGCGCGAAGCCGCCGTCCCCGGCGGGCGTTCCGAAGAAGAAGACCTCCTGCCGGGTTGTCCGCAGCAGCGGTCCGAGTAGATCGGGAAAGAGCTTCGGCAGCCAGGGGCCGGCTGCGAAGACCACTGCTCCGGCTGACAGGCGTGAGCCGTCGGCGAGGTTCAGGACGTCGGCTCGCCGGGCGCGGTGGGGTGGCTCGACCGACGCCGCACGGTAATCGACTCCGCCGCGCATCGCCTGTTCCGCGACCGCGCTGACGGCGCGGCGGGCCAGCAGCACCCCGCTGCCGGGCTCGAAGACGCCCCGCGTGATTCCGGTGAAGTCGAGTGCGGGAAACCGTGACCGCAGGTCCTCGGGCGCGATGGATTCGGTCGTCACGCCGAGTCGGTGCAGCGTGCGGGCCGTGACGTCGACGTGCGGGTCATCGTCGCGACCGAGCCACAGGACGCCCGTCTCGCGAAAGAGGTCCGGCTGCCCGGCTTCCGCCAGGACCTGCTTCCATTGCGGGAGCGACTCCAGCGCCCAGCGGGAATAGAGCGCCCGGTCGCCGTAACCCATGCGGATGATGCGTGACTCGCCCCCCGAGCTCGCCCGCGAATGGCCTGTTCCGAACGCATCGACGAGCGTCACCGCATGGCCGGCCCGGCGCAGGTGCCAGGCGGTCCAGACGCCGAACGTACCGGCGCCGACCACCACGACATCGGTGGAGCGCGACATGCGCATGATGATAGCGGTACGATTCTCGAGCGCGTTCGGCACCGCACTTCCGGCCCGCCGGGAGGGCAAGCCGAGGGGCCGCGGCGCGGACCGCGCAGGTCGCCATGACAGCCGATGCAATCGTCGAGCTCGCGCCCGGCGCGTTCCATCTGCCCGCATTCCTGTCGCCGTCCGCGCAGCGCCGCGTGCTGGAGACGGTTCAGTCTCTCGCCGCCGGAGCGGCCGGCTTCTATCGCCCGCGGGTGCGCGGGGGCGGCCTCATGCACTGCGACATGCTCTGTCTCGGGCGCCACTGGAACGCGCGCACCTATACGTACGAGTGGCAGCGTTCGGATCACGACGGGCTTCCGGCGCCCCCGCTGCCGCCTGCGCTCGGGCGGCTGGCGGTGGACGCGGCCGCCGCGGTCGGCTTTGCCGTCGATCCCGACATCTGCCTCGTAAACCGCTACGGTGACGACGGCCGGATGGGACTGCATCAGGACAAGGACGAGGACGCGTCCACGCTCGACGCGGGCGTGCCCGTGGTCTCGCTCTCGGTCGGCGACAGCGGCCGGTTCCTGCTCGGCGGGTTCCGCCGCCGGGAATCCACGACGGCGATCGACTTGCGGTCCGGGGACGCGTTCGTGATGGGCGGGCCCAGCCGGTTGCGCTACCACGGCGTCGCGCGTATCCTGCGCGGGTCCGGACCGTCGGCGCTGGGTCTGCGCGGCAGGGTCAGCCTGACCTTCCGGCAGTACGCGCTCGACGCGCATGCGCCCTGACGCCGCGCTTCTCGTCGCGTCCTGCCGTCCGTCCGGCTCGTCGTTCCCGGTGCGCAACGGGATGTCGGGCCGGAGAGCTTGGTCCGTTCAGGCGCCGTCACGACCACTCGGACCGCCGTTCCGCCCCTCCACTACAATCTTGTAGTCGGCAACCCCGAATCGCGGGTAACCTTCAAAGTCTCGGCAAGGTGAGAGATCGGTCCGTCCATGGCCGGGCCGTGAATGCCAGGAAATTCGTTCACAGAGGCACATCCAAGATGCACAAGCCAGTCAAGTACTTCGAGAAGGGACTGTCGATCGCCGCCAACGGCGCCTGGTTCCTCTACGACGGCTACAACCGGTTCCGGCAGAACCCGTCGTTCACGCCGGCCTGGTCGGACAAGCCGCTGCTCAAGTCGCACCAGAAGGTCAAGCCGCCGCTCGGGTGGCCCCGCGAGACCGACTCGCTGTGCCCGACCTGCGTCCGCGAGGCGCGCCAGGACATTCTCGACGGCAAGAAGGACTACCGAATCCTGCTCAACGAGAAGGTCGGCGAGATCAAGGCCGAAATCATCGAGCGCGACGGCGAGATCGTCATGGTCAAGGAGTGCCCGCTGCACGGGCGGTTCGAGGACGTCATGGCGATGGACACGGAGTTCTTCCAGCATCTCGAGGAGTCGTTCCCGGGCAGCGACATCCGCGCCCACAACGACGAGAAGCTGCACAACCACGGCAGCAGCACCATCAAGTACGGCCGCGGCTCGGTGCTGACCATCGACCTGACCAACCGCTGCAACATGATGTGCGACCCCTGCTTCATGGACGCGAACCAGGTGGGCTTCGTGCACGAGCTGTCGTGGGACGACATCAAGACGCTGCTCGACAACGCCATCTCCATCAAGCCGCGGCGCCAGATGTCGGTGCAGTTCTCGGGCGGCGAGCCGACGATGTCGCCGTACTTCCTCGACGCGGTGCGCTACGCCCGCAAGGTCGGCTACAACAGCGTGCAGGCGGCGACCAACGGCATCGAGTTCGCCAAGAGCTTCGACTTCGCCCGCGCCGCGGCCGACGCGGGCCTGCGCTACGCCTACCTGCAGTTCGACGGCATCGGCAACGCCGCCAACTCGCACCGGCTGGTGGGCAACCTGTTCGACGTCAAGCTGCGGGCCATCGAGAACCTGCACAAGGCGGGCGTCGACATCGTGCCGGTCATCACCATCATCAACGGCATCAACAACGAGCAGGTGGGCCGGGTGGTGCAGTTCGCCCTCGACAACCCGAAGACCATCAGCTTCCTGTCGTTCCAGCCGGTCTCGTTCACCGGCCGCGACGAGGAGATCACCGACGAGCGCCGCAAGGCGCAGCGCTACACCCTGTCGCACCTCGCGCACGACGTGAAGAACCAGACCGGCATCGGCGAGCCGGCGCGCGACTGGTTCCCGATCTCGTTCATGGGCACTTTCACCGACTGGGCCGACCTGGTGCACGGGCCGGAGGAGAGCTGGGGCCAGCTCAACTGCGGCTGCCATCCGAACTGCGGCGTCGGCATGGCGGTCATGATCGACAAGGAGACGAAGGAGGCGGTGCCGTTCACCAAGTTCGTCCGGGGCGAGCAGCTCGCGAAGGACATCGCCAGCGTGAACGACGCGGCGGGCGGGCGTTTCCGCTCGGTGGTCGGCATGGCGCTGGCGCTGATGCGCAACTACGACCCGTTCAACGCGCCGACCCACTTCAAGCTGGTCGACCTGCTGAAGAAGTTCGACAAGACCTTCGGCGCGACCGGCAAGGACTACGGCAAGGTTTCCGGCGAGCGGACGCAGGACGACATCGCCAGGCGGCGGTCCGACCGCTGGAACTTCCTCTTCGTCGCCGGCATGTGGTTCCAGGACCTCTTCAACTACGACTTCCGCCGCACCGAGCGGTGCATCATCCCGTATGCGACACAGGAAGGGGAGATCTCCTTCTGCGCCTACAACACCGGGATCGGCTGGCGCAACATCATCGAGAAGATGCACATGACGGCCACCCTCACCAAGTGGTACGAGCAGCGCGGCCGGCACGAGATCTTCGCGGGCGGGAAGAACGTCAATCTCGACTCCAAGGAGCACTCCCTGGTGCTCGATCCGGAGGCGGTCGCGGCCGGCATCCAGACCGACCTCGACGCGCAGGGCATCGCCAAGAACGCGCGCCAGGAGAAGCTGGCCGCCCGCGCCGCGGCGAAGGGCGCCAACGGCAACGGCGCCGCGCATGGCGCCAACGGGACGAACGGGACCAACGGCGCGAACGGCAAGTCCGAGAAGGACGCGGCCTACGACCAGCAGATGGCGGCTCTCTACCGTCAGCACGTGCTGAAGGAGGAAGCGCCGCCCGTCGTCCAGATCCAGGGGCTCAAGAGCTCGAAGCAGGACGACCTTGTCGGCGTCGGATAGTTATCAGCCGCGATCTTTCGGGCACCCCGGGGGGGCAGAGCCTTCTCGGGGTGCCACCTGCCCACGGTATTGGCGTTCGTGAGCCGACAGCGGCTCAATCTTCCGTAGCCATCTGCCGCCGGTGATGCTCTGTTGCTCCCAGGGGTGGACTTGCCGGCGTGGGATTGGCGGACGGCGAAATGACGTCGATCACGATGTACGAAGGACAATAGCGGTTCGTGACGGAAGCCACCCGCGGTTGGGACTCTGATTTCGTTCAGTTCGAGAAGACGCCTCGTTCAAGGATTCTCGAACGCCTGCGGTTGACGTACCCCGAGTCGTCGCGCGAGGAGCGTCGATCGTGGGGCGATACGGTGCCGCAGCTTCAGCAGGAAATCGGCGAAGTGGTCCGTGTGGACACCCACTACGCCCGCTGCACGGCCGTCCTCGAATATCAGTTGCCCATGGAATCGCGGCGGGCCGACGCCGTGCTGCTCCTCCGCGACGGTGTCGTGGTGATCGAACTCAAGGGCAAACTAAACCCGTCGGACGCCGATATAGACCAGGCCCACGCATACGCTCGCGACCTGCGCTGCTATCACCGCGAATGTCACGAGAGACCTGTACATGCGGTCTTGGTGCCGACGCTGATGCGTGGCCGGGGAGAAGCCGAACGGAACGTGCATGTCTGTGGGCCGGACGCGCTGGACGCCCTCGTTGCCAGCCTCGATACGCGTAGGACCGGACCTCCCATCGACGCTCACCGGTTCCTGGATGCAGACGCCTATCGACCGCTTCCGAGCTTGATCCAGGCGGCGCGTAACCTGTTTCTTGCGAAACGGCCGCCACAACTATGGCGCGCGGCCGCCAACACCGATGACGCAGTCGATCACATCGCGCGGATCGTGGCAGACGCGAGCCTCACCCGTACACGTCGCCTCGTACTGTTGGCCGGCGTGCCAGGGGCCGGGAAGACGCTCGTCGGAATGCGAATCGCGCACGATCCGGGCCTGGATTTTCTGAAGCGAGGAGATCGCGGTTCGCCCGCCGTGTTCCTGTCGGGAAACGGTCCTCTCGTGGAGGTTCTGCAGCACGTGCTGCGCGAGGCTGGCGGCGCCGGGCGCACCTTCGTGCGACCCATACGGGAGTACGTGCGCCGATACGACGGCCGCCCCGATCTGGAGCCGCCGGAACACGTCGTGATCTTCGACGAGGCGCAGCGAGCGTTCGACCGGGCGAAGGTCGCCGATACGCACAAGCACTCCCTTGCCCACTCGCGCTCGGAACCTCAGCATTTCATCGAGTTCGCCGAGCGGACGCGCGACTGGTCGGTGATCGTCGGCCTGGTAGGAAGCGGCCAGGAGATTCATATTGGAGAGGAGGGCGGCCTGAGTCTCTGGGCCGAGGCGATTCGTGGAAGTCGCGAGCCGGACCGCTGGACCGTACACGCACCACCGGCCGTCGCCAGCAGTTTTCGCGGATTGTCCGTCGAAACGTCGACGACACTCACACTCGACGAGACGCTCCGCTCGCATCGGGCGGCGCGCCTGCACAGTTTCGTAGCTGATCTGTTGCGAAAGCACCCTCCGCCGGCCGCGAAGTTGCGCAGGATCGCGGAGGAGTTGCAGCATGACGGTCACGATCTCCGCATCACGCGCAACCGCTCGGTGGCGGATACCTACCTCCGGGAGCGATATCGGAACCACATTGACGCGCGTTTCGGACTAATGGCGTCGAGCCGCGACAGGGACCTTGTCCGATTCGGCGTTTCGAACGACTTCCAATCAACCAAGCGAGTGCGTTACGGACCGTGGTACAACGACCGGGAAGCAGATGAGGGCGAACGTTCTTGCCGACACTTGCGGGAGTGCGTGACCGAATTCGGCGCGCAGGGGCTGGAACTCGACGCGGTATTGCTCGCCTGGGGCACCGACTTCGTGCTGCGCGGAGGGGCATGGGCGATTGACCGAGCCCGCGGCTATCGGCCGCAGGGCAACGCCAAGGTGCGCGATCCATGGCGATTGCGCGCGAACGCCTACCGCGTGCTGTTGACACGGGGGCGTGACGCTCATGTTGTCTTTGTGCCGTGTCTCTCCGAACTGGATGAGACCTGGAAGTATCTCTGTGCGTGTGGCTTTCGAGAGTTGAACCAGCGCTGAACCGAGCGGATGTCCTCATGCGCGGCGCGCGAGCGAGACTATGTGCTCTTGTCCTGCTGGGTCCTCCAGTTCGCTGTAACGATCACGGCGTCGAGCGCTACGGCGCCTTGACCTTTCGGGAGCACGACGAACGGGTTGATCTCGGCGCTGTCGATCCGGTCGCCGTGCTGCGCCGCGAACCCGGACAGGCGTGACAGGGCTGCCGCCAGGGCGGCCACGTCGTACGGGCCCTTGCCGCGTGTTCCGCGGAGAATCCTGCCGGCCCGCGTCTCGGCGATCATCCGGCGCGCTTCGTCCTTGCCGAACGGCGCCACGCGGAACGACACATCCTCGATGACCTCCACGAAGGTCCCGCCGATGCCGAACATGACGACCGGTCCGAACGTCGGATCGTGGCGCACGCCGAGGATCGTTTCGACGCCGCCGGTGATCATCGGCGCTATCAGCACACCCTCGATGCGGATCGCCGGATCCGCGGCGCGGGCGCGCGACGTGACCGTCTCGTAGGCCAGGCGCGCCTCCGCCTCCGTCGACACTTCGAGCACCACGCCGCCGAGCTCGGTCTTGTGCAGGACGTCCGGCCCGCAGAGCTTGACCGCCACAGGTCCGTCGAATGCAGCGGCGGCGCGCGCGGTCTCGTCGGCCGTGCGCGCGAGCGCTTCGTCGACCACCGGCACTCCTGCCTTGGAGAGGAGGCGTTTCGCCTCCCGTTCCGAGATGGGGCCCTCGGGCAGTCCCGGTGTGCGCGGTACGATCGCTGTCGTGCCCGACGCTCCACCCGGGACTTCCGCGAGGATGCCGTCCGTGCTCTCCGCGAAGATCCGGCTGAACCGGTGCAGCGCCGCGACGGCACGCACGGCGCGGGTCGGGTCCTCGAACACCGGGCAGCCGACCGCCTCGTACTGGCGCACGACATCCGGTGGAGCGACGATGGACAGCACCAGCGCGCAGCCGGGCCGCCGTTCGCGGGCGGCGTGAATCGCGTCGCGGATCGGCTCGACCATCCCGTCGGCCGCGGCGACGTAGGTGAAGAAGGCCACGACCGAGTCGTGTCGTTCCTCCTCGAAGACGATGCCGAGGTTGTCCTCGATGAGCTCCACCCGGTTGAACGCCTGTGCGGTGATGTCGACCGGGTTGCGAGGCGAGGCGTAGGGAAGCGCCGCCTTCAGACGCTTCTGCGCCGACTCGCTCAGCGGCGCCACGTCGAGGCCGAAGCCGACCGCCGCGTCCGCCATCTGCACCCCCACGCCGCCCGAGATGGAAACGAGCGCGACGCGCGGACTCTCGGGGAAGACGCCGAAGCTGGCCGCATAGGCGACGTCCAGCATCTCGTCCGTGTCGCGCGCCCGATAGGCGCCGAACTGCCGGAACGCCGCCTCGTAGACCGGGTCGGCCCCGGCGAGCGACGCCGTGTGCGATTGCACGGCCTGCGCGCCCACGTCGGTGACCCCGACCTTCTGGAACACCACCGGCTTGCGGCGCGCGCGGGCCGCTCGGAGTGCGCGCACGAGCATGTCCCGGTCCGTGATGCCCTCGGCATGGGCCATGATGACCGACACGTCGTCCTGTTCCGCAAGCCAGCCGAGCACCTCGGGCACCGAGACGTCCGCCTCGTTGCCGGTCGTCACCCAGTAGCGAATGTCGATGTTCCGCTTGCGGGCCAGCAGCGACAGGTGGCTGCCGTAGGCTCCGCTCTGGCTGACCAGCGCGACGCCGCCGGGTGCGGGGAAGCCGTCCTCCAGCGTCGTGCTGAACGTGGCGAAGAATCCGAGCTCCGAGTTGTAGACGCCGAGGCAGTTGGGGCCCACGATGCGGAGGCCGGTCTCTGCCGCGATGGCTGTGAGTCGCCGTTGATGACGCCGGCCCTCGTCCCCCATTTCCGCGAAGCCGGCGCTGTAGATGACCGCGACCCGGACGCCGCGCGCCGCGCATGCCTCGATGGTGTCCACCACGCTCGGGGCCGGCACCGCGACGATGGCCAGGTCGACCGCTTCCGGCACCTCGGAGATGTGCGGAAACGCCCCGAGTCCCTGCACCTCCTTGTGCCTCGGATTGACGGGGTAGAGGCGTCCGGCGTAACCCGCGGCGCGCAGATATCGAATGGGCCGCCCGCCGATGCGCGTGGGGTCGTTCGATGCGCCGATCACGGCGACCGACGCGGGGCGCAGCAGGGCGTCGAGGGATTCGGTGGAAGGCCTTGCGGCAGTCGGTTCCATCCTGCGCATCAGGGGCGAACAAGGCGCAAGGCATCCATCCTGGCGTGCAGGATACGGACGATCAGGATTCCATCTTCGTCCTGGGTGTAGAAGACGGCGTGCGAGCGATGCTCGAAGCGTCGAAGGCCGGGTCGAAGTCGTTCTGCGCTTCTGCCCAATCGTGGATTCTCCGCCAGAGTTCGGAAGCAGGCTTCGAGATCGTCACGATACCGGCGCGCCTGCTCGGCGCCGAAGGTCTCGATGGTATAGCGGGCGACGCCGCCGAGGTCGGCCGCGGCGCGGGTCGACAGACGGAAGTCAGCCATGCCTGGCTTCGTAGCGCTGCTCCGCCTCCGCCCAGATCTCCTTCACCGTCCTGTCGCTGACACCACTCTCCACACCTTCCCGAACAGCCTCCTGCAAGGCTTGGAAGGTCGCGTTTCGTTCCTGGTCCCGGCGGATCAGGGTGCGGAAGTACTCGCTGTCGCTGCCGTAATCGCCGCTTGCGACCTGCGCCCTGATCCATTGCTCCTGGCGATCCGTTATGGTGATGCTCTTCTTGACCAGCGCCATTCAGGGCCTCCTCCCTCGTAGCGCCCTGAAACGCCTTGCTGACTCGGCGTTTCGGCCCATCCCCCCGCTCCACAACCTTGCGTCTCAGAACTCCGCTTCGCTGCGTTCTGCGGCGCAAGCTCCTAGACTACCGCATGCCGGACGGAACGGTCAGGGTCATCGGTGCGTCACCGGGAGCAAGCACGATCTGGATCGCACGCCTGGAGGACGCCGGGCACGCAATCGACCGGGAGCCGGTCACCGGCCCGGACGACCTGAAGCGTATCGCCCGCCAACCGCCGCGCGCGGTCGTCATCGATCTCGACCGGGCGCCGGCGCGCGGCCGGGACATCGCTCTCGCCCTGCGCCAGCGGGTGGCGACCCGGCGGATCCCGATCGTTTTCGTCGCCAGCGATCGTGCCGTCTTCACGCGGCTCAAGGCGCTGCCGCTCGAGACCATGCACGCCGCGCCGGAGGACGTCGTTACCGCGCTCGCCAGCGCGCTCGCGATGCCGCCGAGCGGCGCCGCGCCTGCGCCCGCGGCAACCGCCGGCTATTCCGGCACGCCGTTGCCCCGCAAGCTCGGCATCAAGCCGGGGATGCGGGTCGTGCTGGTGAAGCCTCCGAACGGCTTCGCGGCGATCCTCGCGCCGCTGCCGCCCGACGTGACGCTCCGCACGACGAACCGGGGCCCTCGCGACATCACGCTGTGGTTCACGCGCTCGGGGCGGGAGCTCGAACGCGGCATGACCCGGATGGGGGAGGTCGCCGGTGACGGGCGGCTCTGGATCTGCTGGCCGAAGAAGGCCTCACCGCTGGCCGCCGATCACACCGGCGACGACGTGCGGCGCGTCGCACTCGCTGCGGGGCTGGTCGACTTCAAGGTCTGCGCCGTCGACCAGGACTGGTCCGGCCTGGCGTTCGTGCGGCGCCGGCGCTAAGGGCTACCGATGCCCCAGAAAGAAGGTCGATGAGCGGGGTCGGTTCGTGATGACACGAACTTTCACGTAATCTTAGGGGATGTCAAGCTGGCCATTCCCGCCTGCGGCGGGCATCCTGAGGGACGAAACGGGAGCCGGGTTTCTTCGTAGCGTGATCCTTCTCACGCTGCTGGCGGGATTCGCGACGCCGGGGCTCGTCCACGCGCAGACGGTCATCGAAGGCACCGTCACCGACACGACGGATCTCGTGTTGCCCGGCGTGACCGTGGAGGCGCGCAGCACCGAGGAAGGCGGCCCGATCGAAACGGTCGTCACCGACGGCGCCGGCGGGTTCGCCATCACCGGACTCCCGCCGGGCGTGTACGACGTCACCTTCACGCTGCCCGGCTTCCAGACGGACGTGCGCCGCGGCGTGGCGCTCGGCGCGGAGGCAACGGTAACCCTCGACACAGCCCTGTCGGTGCAACTCGAAGAACAGGTCGTCGTCGTCGGCAGCCGCGCGCAGCCCCGTTCGGTGACCGAATCCCCGGTTCCCATCGACGCCATTCCCTTTCGCGACGTGATGAGCCAGGGCGCCACCACGCTCGACTACCAGTTGCGGAACCTGGTGCCGTCGTTCAACGTCGCCACGCACCCGATCAGCGGCGCCGCCTCGCTGGTGCGCCCGGCCAGCCTGCGCAACCTCGCCCACGACCATACGCTGGTGCTGGTCAACGGCAAGCGCCGCCACCGCTCGGCGATCCTGGTCTGGTTCGGCGGCGTCACCGACGGCACGCAGGGGCCCGACATCTCGACCATTCCGGCGATCGCGCTGCGGCAGGTCGAGGTGCTGCGCGACGGCGCCTCGGCGCAGTACGGCTCCGACGCGATCGCCGGCGTGCTGAACTTCCTGCTCAAGGACGCCCGCGAGGGCGGCTCCCTTGAGTTCGACACCGGGACCTACCGCGCGGGCGACGGCGATGCGTACAACGTCGCCGGCAACGTCGGACTGCCGCTCGGCGACAACGGCTTCGCCAACCTCAGCCTGGAGTACGGCAATGCCGGCCCCACGGACCGCAGCGTGCAACGCGCCGACGCGGCGGCGCTGATCGCGGCCGGCAACACCGCGGTGGCCGACCCGGCGCAGCCGTGGGGCAACACCACGAGCGAGGACGACCTGAAGCTGTTCGGCAACTTCGGCCACCTCAACGCCAACGGCCTGCAGTTCTACGGCCACGCCAACTACGCAAACAAGACGTCGGTGCAGAGCTTCTATTTTCGAAACCCCAATACGCGGGCCAACATCTTCAGCCTCGACGGCGGGCAGACGCTTCTGGTCGGGGACGTGCTCGACGCGCGCGACGGCGTCCGGGACGGCTCGGCGGGCTGCCCCACGGTGCGAATCACGGACAACAGGCCGGATCAGACGGCCCTGGCGCAGGTGTTCGCCGACCCGAACTGCTTCTCGTTTCAGGAGATCGCCCCGGGCGGGTTCACCCCGTCCTACAGCGGCGTGATCATGGACCTGTCGGCGGTCGCCGGGCTGCGCCGCGCCGCCGCCAACGGCCTGATCTGGGACGCCAGCGCGAGCTACGGCGCCCACCAGGCGGACTTCTTCCTGTTCAACACCGTCAACGCGTCGCTCGGTCCCGACACGCCGCGCGATTTCGATCCGGGTCTCTACCGGCAGGCGGAGGTCAACCTCAACGTCGACGTCTCCTACGCCGCCACCGACAGGGTCCACCTGGCCGGCGGCGCCGAGTGGCGGGACGAACGTTTCACCATCCGGGAAGGCGGGCCGCTCTCGTGGCAGGTGGGGCCCTACGCGGCGCAGGGCTTCGTCTCTGGCTCCAACGGCTTCCCGGGGTTTCCCGACTACACGGCCGGGACCTGGACCCGCGCCAACGTCGCCCTCTACGGCGACGTGGAGCTGGGCAGTCCCGACGACCGCTGGACCGTCGGCGGCGCCCTGCGCGTCGAACGCTTCGACGTCTTCGGCGCGACGGCGAACGGCAAGCTGTCGGCCCGCTACGGGCTGGGCGACGCCGTCTCGGTGCGCGGCGGCGTCAGCACGGGGTTCCGCGCCCCCACGCCCGGCCAGCAGAACACGTTCAACGTGCAGTCGACCATCAACCCCAGGACGCTGGACCTGGTCGACAGCGCCACCGTGCCGTCCACCTACCGGGCCGCGCAGCTCCGGGGCGGCCGGCCGCTCGATCCCGAGACATCGACCAACGCGACGGCCGGTCTGGTGGTCGACACCGGCGCGTTCACGCTCACCGCCGACTACTTCCACGTCGACGTCGCGAATCGTCTCGCCCTGTCGCAGAACTTCACGCTCGGAGCGGACGAGCGCGCGCTGCTGTTGTCGGAGGGCATCACCTCGGCGCGCACGCTGGCCTTCTTCCGGTTCTTCATAAACGACTTCTCGACCCGGACGCGGGGGATCGACGTCGTATCGACCTGGACACCTCCCGGACTGGGAGGCGGCACCGTATTCAGCCTGGCCATGAACCGCACCGACACGGAGGTGACCGAAGAGTCGGCCCTGCTGAGCCCCGGCGACGTGCTCGCCCTGGAGCGGGGCGTGCCGGAGACGCGCTGGAACGTCGCCGTCAACCAGCGCGCCGGGCGGGTCGGCCTGCTCGGCCGGCTGCACTACTTCGGGTCGTGGGTCGATCACCTCGACGCACGCTCGGCGCGCGGCGCCGACGCGCAGATCCTCGGCGGCCGCTTCATCCTCGACCTCGAGGCCAGCGTCGCGCTCGCCCCTGACGTGACGCTGGCGGTCGGCGGCCAGAACGTCTTCAACACCTTCTCGGACCGGATGGACCTGTTCGCCGTGCGGTTCGGGCTGCCCTACAGCCAGTTCACGCCGTGGGGGTTGAGCGGCGGGTACTACTACGCGCGGCTCAACTACGGCTGGGGCGGGTAGAGTGCAGTCACGCCGTCGTCTTGATTGGCTGCCGGAGCCGGCCGTATATTGAATAAACGTGCAGCCGGTGGAGGATGCCGCCCATGGAACTTGCCGTGCGTGGAGCCAAGGCCCGACTGTCGGAACTCATCGCGGCCGCCGAGAAGGGCGAGCGTGTCGTGATCACGAAGCACGGCGTCCCGGCCGTGGAGCTGGTGCGCTGCCGCAAGCGCGGGGGCATCGACTTCGACAAGCTGGAGGAGGCGCGCCGGCGGCTTGGGATCGAGGGAGATGCGCCGGAGGAAGAGGTGGCGGAGTGGAGGGCAGCCTTCCAGGATCCGGCATTCAGCCGTCGGGTGCTGGGGCTCGAGGACGAGTAGGAACCTTGACGCCGTGCACCGGTTCGGCTTCTGACGGTCGAACATGGACTGTTCGGAGATCCGTCGGCGATCACGCCGTAGCGTGAACCGGGCTTGCCGGAACAGCCGATGCAACTCGATCTGGAATCCTGCGGCGTGCGGTCGTTCCGCGAGTCGGACGCCGCCGAGCTGGCCCGGCACGCGAACAACCGTGACGTGTGGCGGCAGTTGCGGGATCGGTTTCCCCATCCCTACTCGATCGACGATGCGCGCGGGTTCATCGCGTTCGCTCGCGGCGCGAACCCCGAGACGGCGTTCGCGGTGACCGTCGACGACCTGCCGGTCGGCTCCATCGGGGCAGTGCTCGGCGAAGATGTCGAGCGTTGTTCGGCGGAGGTGGGCTACTGGCTCGGCGAGTCGTGCTGGGGCCGCGGCATCGCGACACGTGCGCTGGTGGGCTTCACCGAGTATGCCTTCGCCGCTTACGAGGTGGAACGGTTGTTCGCTGTGCCCCTCGCCGCGAACACGGCGTCCTGCCGGGTGCTGGAGAAGGCTGGCTACCGGCTGGAGGGCCGCATGCGGCGGAGCGCCGTCAAGGACGGGATCGTGCAGGACCAGTTGCTGTATGCCGTCGTGCGCGAGGGTGAGACCGGATGTGACTGAGGAGGCGGAAGTGAACGTCCGACCGATCATGAAGTTCGTCCGCGGCGTCGCCTTCGCTGCCGAGGTCACCGTCGAAATCCTCGAGGACGAAGGAGGCTGGGCGCCGTACCTGTCTCTGGAGGACGCGTACAAGCTCGATGACGTTCGAGATGCGCTACGTGCAGGCGACGTCGAGCGTGCATCTCGGCTCGCAGAGCGGGTGTACCGGTTGACGCCAGTCGATGTCTCAGGACTGACGACCGGCGGAACCGATGACGTTCATAGGAACCTCTGAGACTCTCGCATGCTCCCAGCTCGCCTCGACTCAATCGACGAGAGCCATCTGAAGGCTCTGGTGACCAACGGCGTTCGAGAATCCCGTTCCCAGGAATTCAAGGCGCGGCTCGTTTGGGGAACGGATTCCGAAAGAACCGTTGCCGGTTATCTACAACGCCGCCTACCCGCCGGAGTACTTCGTCGTCATCGTCATCGACGAGCGCCACCGTTCCATCTACACGGTCTGGCGGCAGGTGCTCGAGTACTTCGACGCGTTCCTCATCGGCCTCACGGCGACGCCCGCCAAGCAGACCTTCGGGTTCTTCAACAAGAACCTGGTCATGGAGTACGACCACGCGCGCGCGGTGGCCGACGGCGTGAACGTCGACTTCGAGGTCTACGACATCCGGCCGCGGATCACCGGGCAGGGCGCCACCATCGCCGCGACGCCCGACACGATGGTCGAGTACCGCGACCGACAGACGCGCCAGCGGCGGTGGGAACGACCCGACGAGGACATCACCTACGATGCCGCAGAGCTCGACCGCCGCGTGGTCGCGCGCGATCAGATCCGCACCGTCGTCCGGACGTTTCGCGACCGGCTCTTCACGGACATCTTCCCCGGCCGGAACGAGGTGCCGAAGACGCTTGTCTTCGCCAAGGACGACAGCCACGCTGAGGACATCGTGGAGATCGTCCGCGACGAGTTCGGCCGCGGAAACGACTTCTGCCAGAAGATCACCTACAAGGTGACCGTCGCCCAGCCGCGCGACCTGATCCAGGCGTTCCGCAACAGCTTCGAGCCGCGCATCGCGGTCACGGTGGACATGATCAGCACCGGCGCCGACATCAGGCCGATCGAGATCGTCATGTTCATGCGGGCGGTCAAGAGCCGCGTGCTCTTCGAGCAGATGAAGGGCCGCGGCGTTCGCGTCATCGACGCGCGCGAGCTGCAGGCCGTCACGCCGGACGCCAGGGCCAAGACCCACTTCGTCATCGTCGACTGCGTCGGGGTGTCCGACGCGCCGCTGGCCGATACGCAGCCGCTGGAGCGGAAGAAGAGTGTCTCCTTCCAGGCGCTGCTCGAGCACGTCGCCATGGGCGGGACCGATCCGGCGATGCTGTCGTCGCTCGCCAGCCGGCTCGCGCGGTTCGACCGGCAGTGCGGGCCGGAGGAGCGCGAGCGCTTCGCGGAAGTGTCCGGCGGCGCCGGCATCGGCGCCATCAGCCACGCCATCGTCGAGGGGCTCGATCCGGACCGTCAGGTTGCGAAGGCGCGTTCGATGTTCGATGTGCCCGCCGGAGACGAGCCGACCGAACAGCAGGTGAAGCAGGCCGCGACAACGCTGCTCAAGCAGGCCGCCGAGCCGATCGCCACCAGACCTGCGCTCCGCCACCTTCTGCAGGACATCAAGCGTCGGCTGGAGCAGGTCATCGACGACATCTCCGTGGACGAGCTGATCGAGGCGGGAGCGAGCGAGGCGGCGAAGCAGAAGGCGAAGTCGCTGGTCGACTCGTTCGAGCGATTCATCGCGGACAATAGGGACGAGATCGACGCCCTTCAGTGCTTCTACGGGACGCCGTACACGAAGCGCCTCCGCTTCAGCGACCTCAAGACGCTGGCAGATGAAATCAAGGCGCCGCCGCGCGCCTGGACGCCCGAGAAGCTCTGGCGCGCCTACGAGACACTGGACAGGCGCCGCGTCCGAGGCCCGTCGGCGCAGCGGCTGCTCACCGACCTCGTCTCCCCCGTGCGTTTCGCGATGCGGTTGGGAGGTTCACCTGCCGCCGCCCGACGAGCAGCGGCGCATCGTGGAGACGGTCGATTCGTACTTCACACGCCTTGATGATGTGGTTGCAACTGTCTCCAAACACGTAGTGGTTGATCGCTTTAGCGGTCGTATCGCCTGCCTCCGCAAGTCGATTCTGAAGTCTGCCTTCAGCGGTGCACCGGGATACCTTTGACGAGCCTGTGCCTGGACTGTTCGAGTGATTGCGAGCGCCGAGCGGCCCGCCATTTTCTGGATCAACTGTTGGATGGAGAAGAGTACGCAGGAGTGGGCCGAGAAACAGAGTAACCGTTCCGAAGCATGGCACTATTCTGTTCGAGACATGATGCCCTCAGGTCTTGACACCTCACAGAATTCTTCGGCAGAGTATTTCATTGCCAGTGCAATCAGGCCACTGGCAACCAGCGGAATCCCAATTCGAAAGTCCCCGAGAGCCGTTATGATTGCTGCCGAAAAGTACCCCTGATTGAAGATTATTGGAACCCGTTTCGACCACAACTTGTATACAGGGCTATCCTTGGCGCAGACTGTCTTCCAGCAAACTCTCTTCAGGGCCGCGAACGCCGTTCGGCCAATTGTTTGTGGTTCCTCCACCTCTCTTGGAGGCGGCAACAGTTTCCTATCTGGTTGGGTGAGCTGTTTGAGCGAGTACTCACGTACTTCCCGGAGCAGGTATACCCCGCCACCCGGCAAACTGTTGCCGATCAGGCTGTATATTTCGCTGGCGCTGGTCTCTTTGGCTAGCTGTTCGGCTTCTTTTTCTATTGCTTTCGCGTCGAGCGAGCCATTTTGAGTGTCAATTAAACTGGCCAGGATGCTTTCTTCCTCGATGCGGTTGACTATTTTCTTTTGGAACTCCCGGCGCGTCCGACTGGACGCTATGTTGTTTATTCTCTTGAAGACCTCGCGTATGACTTGTTTGGCTTCCGGTGTTTCTTTCTTGCGCAGATGGCATACGGCGAGCAGGATGGATGCCTCCAAATATAGACGAGTCGACTTTCCCGCCAATCTCCGTATGCCAAGAAAACCACTTCCTGCGTACTGCAAACGATTGGTGTCGAGGCATGCTTCGAAAGCCTGTAGTTTTGCGCGAAGTAGTCTATGGTGGCGACGGTCTCCGGAAAAAAGTTCCTGAATCCTGGCGACGAGTCCAAGCGCACGGTCTGCTTCGCCAGAGTCAACTGCGTCAGTGAGCTGTTTCTCGAAGACGCGAAGTTTCTCCAAAGTAGCCCGAGTGAGTTTCCTTATCGCCATTGGCCTCAGTTGGTTGGGTGTTGTCGTGAAACCTCAACAGTTCACATATTCTGACTGATCGCGGGGCGGCCGATCACGTCGATCTCGGTAGACCGCCTCCCCGGAACCGCTTCGGTAGCGAACGACATGCTGCAGCCCGTGTTGTCCCGATGAGCTCCAGAACCCAACGTCCATGATGGTCGGGGACACGCATGCGGCCACGATCCAGGGCGTTGAACACGATATCGGCGAGACTGCTACCGAGTGCGGCCTGGACGTGTCGCTGAGCGAGCACGTCGACCGTGCATCCGATCCCGAGGCTTGGGAAGCGTTCGGCGCAGATCCGAATGGCCTTGCGCTCATCGACGAGCGCGACCGCGCCCTGCTCCATGGCGCACGCGATGGTGCCTGCTTCCCCGTCATCGAGGGTTTCTGCCGCCGAACCGCTGACGAGGTTCGCGAAGTGGCGCATGCCGGTGTCCCTGAGTTGGGCGTGCTCGATGAGCTTCTGCTCGATCAGCACGGCAAGCGCGTCGGCGTCTCCGCGGCCGGTCCGTCGACCGGCCTGAAGCTCCAGCGAGACCTGCTCGACGACGACACACCGGTTGGGCAGCGCGCGCAGGATGGCGTCGGCGCATCCGGTGGCGTTCAGATTGATGACGACGCTCGTGTCGAGGACAACGGGGGCCGGGCGTTCATCGAGGCAGCTTCGGCAGACCATCCGAATCGTTCCCATCGTTGTCGGCAGCGTCCAGGACTTTGCGCAACTCGACACGATCGAGGCGCAACAGCCGGGCGAGCTGCCCTTCGCTCAGCAGCTCGCGACGGTGTGCTTCGGCGGCCAGGAGGCCGAGGCGGAAGGGCACCCGACAGTGTGCGTCCGGGGTGTCCGGACCGGCGGTACCCGGTTCGCCCAGCACCTGACCGGCCTGTTCGTTCGTGATGCCGCCGTTGGACTCGAACCAGTCCCACGTACCGCGCTTGACCAGGTCGAGTTCCTCCAGCCGGCGGACCATGGCTTCACGCGACACCCCGAAGGCGTGCGCCAGCAGGATGACGTGGCGTCGGGTGAAGCGGGAGGCACCCGCGGTCACGTCCTGGAATCTGACCGCAACGGTTCGCGCGGGCGTCAGGAAGGCGCGGCCGAACGCGTTGGCGTAGCGTTCCTCGCGCGAATCGTCCTGCCGGTCGAAACGACAGACGTCCGGCGTCTGCCGCCGGGACGTCAGGTGTCCGAGTTCGTGAACGCCGGTCTGTGCCTGCCGTTCCCGCGGATGTCTGGCGTTCACCAGGATGCATGCGCCAACGTCGTCGTCGTACGCGAACAACCCGGACACCCGGCTGTCGAGCGGCCGTACGTAGAGGCGCACGCCGACGTCCAGTTCCAGGAGGCTCATGACGTCGCGGACCGGGGCCAGCCCCAATCCGAGCCATTGCCGGAGTTCGGTGGCGTCGTTCTCGGCCTGAAGGCGCACGTCGCCGGGCAGCAACGGTCTCGCTGGCGGATAGTTCCGCGTGCGCGTGACGCCGAGCAGGTTCTCGAGCTCGACCTCGGCGCGGACGAGGTCCGTCAACAGGCGCGCCGCCCGCTCGGCCGCCTCGTCGTTGGCGGTCGGGAGCTTGCGAAAACGGGGTACGAGATCGACGTGCACCGCTTCGCGGCGCAGCATCGCATTGACCGACGTACCGTAGATGCGCGCCAGATGCTGGATCTCATCGGTCCGCACGCGGCGTCGGCCCTGCTCCATGGCGACGAGCGTCGTCCGCGCGACGCGCAGGTCGGCCGCGGCGTCGGTCTGCGTCAGCCCCGCCGCTTCACGCGCCCCACGCAGGCGGGCGCCGACGTCGACGGCATCGATACTGTCCAGTGCCATGTCACTGTCCTCGCGCAATCCATTGCGCTACGAACGAACGTGGTTCCAGCGAATCGACAAAGCTGTCCCACTCCTCTTCATGTCGCCGGAGCATGCCCGCCAACTTCTCCTTCGTTTCCTGTTCGTCAAGTTCGAGCGGCCGGTTCAGGAGGAAGGCCTGTCTTTCGACGGCGGCCGCATTCGCCCGCGACTGACGCAGGTGGGCCAGATCGTTGAGATGGAGGACGCCGGCAATCGCGTACTCGTGAAGCGCTCCCTTGGGCTTTCGATTCGCGAATCCCTCGGCGGCGCCGTCCTCGAAACGAGTGGCGCCGAGATGTTCCCACACGTAGATTGCCGGATCCTCGCATCGGCCGGCTGCGTGCACGCTCATTCGTCGGAGCAGGCACGCGGCGCAAATCCCGCATTGGCGGAGGCTCCCGGACACCGATACCTGTCGAGCACCTTGCCAGCATGAGCGCGTACCCATCCAATCGGCATCCTCGGGGCACGATTCGAGAAACGCCGACAGGGTCTGGCCCTTCGTTCGCCAGATCTGTGGAAACTCGTAGTGAACCTCGTGACCGAACAGCGCACGCATGAGCCGTTCCATCCTGGCGGTAAACAGGGGGTGATTTCGGATGTCCGCATAGGCTTGGCCTACCGGAGCCAGCGACGGTCCCAGGGCGCCCTGGCCGCTCTCCGGCAGCACGATTCTTCGGCTCCTGCAGAGAAACGCCGCGATGCCGCTGAGCAGTGCGAACCGGAACCCGCGTGACCGGGCGCTCGTTTCGACCGAGCCGGACTTGCCGCACGACACCCGCCAGGGCATCGAGGCGAACGCGCGTGGCGGCGAGGTTCGGGGTCGCCGTTTCGCCGACGCTGTCGATCCGAGTCGAACCCGGACCAGTGCGTCACCATGTTCTCGCTGCAGCAGGCCCGCCATCAGGTACGAGTCGAGGCCGTCACTGAACGGCATCACGACACAGGAACGCGGGAGGTCGAAGCGCTGCTGCCGCGCGGGCACGAAGTCCCTTCTTCGCCGGATGAAGTCGATACGCCACCGATCTCCGGTCAGGAACGACAGCGCATCATGCAGCGCGTCGGACACGGCCGCGGACCGCCAGTGATCTGGATTGTGGACGGGAACGCGCAAAGCGATGTCGCGGTGCCAACCGGTCGAGGGACGCCGCATCGTATGGTCACAAAACTGAACGGCGGCACCGACGACGAACGCGTCGTATACCGTCGCGTTCCAGCGGGCCAGGCAATACGCCTCGATGCCTTCGGTGTCGAACTTCAGGTGTTCGTCAATCGCGCACCTGATCCGACCTTTTCCGGCAGACCTACCTTCCTCCACGACATCGACACGGCGTTCGGAGACGAGAGAGGTCATACGGCACCAGTCCTCACGACAACGACACACCGTCGTCGATTCCAGTCCTCCTGCGTGGCGTCCGCGACGCGGCTTCGTCAGCGCATCCGATGCAACGCCGCGCGATGGCATCCATGTCCGACGCCGCAATGGCGTCGTTGATGCGGTTCCTCACGCACCCGGCGCTCCGAGCCGAGGATGCTCGCAGCCAATGCTCCTCCAACTGTCGCCGGCCGCTCGCGGCGCGCCCCAAGAGCGCGTCAACGGCTGCCTTCGTGAGTGCTTCGTCGCCACGGTACCCTTGATCCGCCGCCCGAGCCGCGGAGTCCAGCACCGCGCCGGCCAGCGGACAGCCGGTGGCTTGACCTTTGAGTGCTTCGAGCCGCTCGGTCACCGATTCTCCAAAGAGGTCACCTTGGTGATCGTCGAGGACGTCGCGAAGGCGCCCGACCAGGTCCTCGGCAACTTCGTCACGCCAGTCGCCCTGGAGTGCACCGGCCAGGGCATCGCGTCTCTCGTTGTCGTCGAACGCAGCGTTGGCTGCACGCTCCGCGAGCCGCTTCCAGCCGCGCCGCATGTTCAGGCTCCTGTGTGGTCCGTCGCTCAAGCTGCACGTCCCTGTTGTCGGATATTCTGATCTATATAGCTGACAATGTCAACTTTCTGCGTGCTGCGTCGCGACAGCAGACAGAGCCGTCACGCCGGTCCGGCAGGGAGAGCTTCTACAAGGCGTTGTCTCCCGGCGGTGATCCAGAGCTCGCGACCATGATCAAGGTCATGCGCGCTCTGGCCTTCGGCTTCACGCGGTGAGCGGTTGATGTGGATGGTGCGGTCGATGCCGGCATCGTCCAGCATCCTGTGCAACGCGATGCGATCGACATGCAGCAACCGCGCGAGCCGCCCTTCGCTCGGCAGTTCCCGGCGGTAAGCCTTCGCAGCAGGTCAGTCCGCGAGGCGCGCGCTCACCAGCCGGTTGAGGCTCACGCCTTCCTCTGCCGCTTGCAGCACGAGCGCCCGGTGCGTCTCCGGCGGAACACGGACCAGAAACTTACCGCTGTACGCGCGGTCCGCGAGCGGCGCCGGCGGGGTTTCCGCGTTGGCGTGCATGTCCGCGAGGACCTCGTGCACGAGCGAGCGAATTCCGGAGAACGCTTCTTCGGCCGTGGCGGACAGCCAACTGAGCGACGGAAATTCCGCGCAGAGCCCTGCGTACTCGCCGTCCTCCGGCGACCAGGTCACGCGATACGTATAGTGATCAGTCATCCTCCGCCTCCAGCTTCTCGAGGGCGCTGAGAACCTGACGAACCTGATAGCGCTTCGCCATCCCCTTGTCGTCCTGGATGTTTACCCGCGGGTCGCCCGGCCACGGCGTGCGATACACCCGATGACTCGTGCCCGCTTGGCGTGGCGCTCCGAAGTACGCGTCGCACACCTTGACGAGGTCCCGGAAGCGCACGGTCTCTGGACTGTCGCGCGCCTTGCGGACGATGTCGGCGACCTGTGCCACCTATGAATGGTATCATTACCGATACTGCAGCGGATGGCGGCAGCCGCATCTCGCACGCGGTGGCACTGGCGAGCATGGACGGCGACGTGCGAGAATCGACCGACATGGTGAGCCAGCCGATGCGCGACAGGATTATCGACGCGCTACGCGATCTCCAGCCGAACTGCAGTGTCGAGGACGCTATCGAGCGGCTGGTCTTCCTTGCGAAGATCGAGGAGGGACTGGCTCAGCTCGACCGCGGAGAAGGCATTCCGCACGACGAGGTCAAACGGCGGCTCGAATTGTGATCGAGTTGCTCTGGTCGCCACGAGCCGTTCGGGACCTGCAGGCCATCCGCGCGTTCATCTCCCAGGACTCACCCGTATACGCCCAGTTGACGTTGCAGCGAATCACGGCCAGGGTGGAGCGACTCCGCAGGTTCCCGGATTCCGGGCGGATCGTTCCCGAGCGTCAGTCGTTCGGACTGCGTGAGGTCGTCGTTGGCAACTATAGGGTCGTCTACCGCCGAGCGACTGATGCCGTCGAGGTCGTCACGGTATTTCACGGATCGAGGAACGCGGAACGAGAACTGTGAGCGACGCCGCGAACCGCATCGTCCAGAAGCTCTGGTCGTACTGCCACGTCCTCCGCGACGACGGGCTCTCCTACCAGGACTACCTGGAGCAGCTCACCTTCCTGCTGTTCCTGAAGATGGCCGACGAGCGCGAGCGGCTCACCGGCGAGCGGCAGCCGATCCCGGCTGGGCACCGCTGGGAGAACCTCGCCTCGCCGACGATGGAGGGCGCGGAGCTGGATCGGCACTACCGCGAGACGCTGCGCATCCTCGGCAGGCGCGGCGGCATGCTCGGGCTGATCTTCGAGAAGGCGCAGAACCGGATCCAGGACCCGGCGAAACTGCGCCGGCTCATCGTCGAGCTGATCGACAAGGAAGACTGGTCGGCGATGGCGGCCGACGTGAAGGGGGACGCCTACGAGGGGCTGCTGGAGAAGAACGCGCAGGACGTCAAGGGCGGGGCGGGGCAGTACTTCACGCCGCGTGCGGTCATCCAGGCGATGGTCGACTGCGTGCAGCCGCGGCCCGGCGAGGTCGTCGTCGATCCGGCGTGCGGCACGGGCGGCTTCCTGCTCGCCGCGCACGAGTATCTCAAGCGCCGCGCCGACCTGGATCGCGACCAGAAGCGGCATCTGCGCTTCGAGGCGCTGCGCGCCGTCGGCAGGCGCAGCAGGGTGTGCACCTCGCACTCGCGCAGCAGGTTGGAGGAGCACGCCGAGCCCAGGGAGTGACGAGGCGGCCATCGCCTTGTCGTGGTGGATGTTTCACCTGCGCGTCGCCCGCTCACGGCGGACGCGGCATCGATTCGACCGTGGCTGGACCTCAACGTCGCTGGCTCGGGGGCCGGTCGGCACGCGACAGCACTTGCCATAGTGTTCTCCATATGAGAACATCGGTTCGCGGAGCCGGTCCTTGGAAATCCAGTGGACGACCAGAGCGGTGAGGGACGTGCGCCGCCTCAACGGTCCGGACCGCGCCCGGGTGGTGGCCAAGGTCGAGCAATACGCCGAGGATCCGACGTCGCTTGCCAATCAGGTGATCCAACTCGCTGGCAGCACGTATCGGCGGTTGAGAGTGGGTGACTATCGAGTCCTCTTCACGATCGAACGCAGCGTGCCCGTCGTCCTGGTCGTCCTGAGGGTGAGACACCGGAGGGAAGCATATGACTGAGACCGGCACTGTCACGTTGACGCGGTCGGAGTACCAGGCCCTGATCGCCCGCACCGAGGAGCTCGAGGACGCGTTGGCGGCCCGGGAGGCGGATGACGGCAGCCGCATCCCGCACGAGGTGGCTCTGGCGATCATGGGCGGCGAGGGGCCTGTTCTGGCGTTCAGGAGACATCGCGGCATGACGCTGCGCGATCTGGCGGCTCGAAGCGGTATCGCCGTCGGCTACCTGTCCGAGATCGAACGCGGACTGAAACCGGGATCCGCCGGGACACTGTCCAGAGTTGCCGCAACGCTCGGGACCACGATCGACGCGCTGGTGCAACTCGATTGACAAGTCTCGGCTCCCGACGTGCGCGAGCGGTTGGTCTTTCTCGCGACGATCCCGAATGTCCGTCGTTCGCACCGCGTGAGATCGTCGTCGCAATCCAGCGGGTCGTCTACCCCGAGCGACTGATGCGCTCGAAGTCGTCACGGTTTCGCGGAGACTACCTGGATTTGGAACTGATAAACTAGTTTGACATCTAGTTGCTTGGGTCCGGCTCCGGGGAAGTCCGCCAATGCGAGAGATCGGAGCATTCGAAGCGAAGACGCATCTGTCGGCTCTGCTCGACGACGTTGCGGCCGGGGAGACGGTGACCATCACGAAGCGGGGTAGTCCCGTCGCGCGCCTGGTTCCGGTCGATGATCGGGAGCAGCGGGCCGACGACGACCGGCGGAGAGCCCGGGAGGCGGGTGATGCGCTCCGCGCCCTGCGCGCGCGTTTCGGCGGCGCGACGGTCCAAGAAATCCTGGAACTGCGCGACGAGGGTCGCAGGTGAGCGGACCCGTCGTCGACTGCTCCATGGCCGTAGCCTGGATCCTGGCGGATGAGGAGTCGCCGGCCGTCACCCCGGTGCTCGAGCTCGTGCAGGAGACGGGCGGCGTCGCTACCGCGGTGTGGTGGGCGGAAGTCAGGAACGCGCTGATCCGGGCCGAGCGCCGCGGCCGCATGAGTCTCTACGGGACCGAAGTGGCCCTGGCGGCGCTGGATGCGCTGGGCATACGGCTCGACCGCCTGCCCGACAGCGGCCCGGTACTCGCCTGCGCCCGCGCGCATCGACTGACGGTCTACGACGCGATGTACCTGGAACTGGCTGTCCGCGAGGACCGGTCGCTGGCCACGCTCGACCGGCAACTCGCCATTGCCGCGCGGGCGGCGGGGGTGGAAGTGCTCGGTGGTTCGGTCTGATGTCGGCGCCGTGAGGCGTCCGCGAGCCGAGCGTGCCGCCGGGCTACCCGCCCCGCGTGTGCATCTCCAGGTGCGGCTGCTTCTGGAGCGTCTCGACCGGGATGAACGGCTCGCGGTTGCCGGTGGCAAGCCGGACCTCGGCCCCGCGGTCGGTCCGGGCCGTCCAGATCTCGCCAATCATCCGAGTCAGCTCGGCGCGTGACCCGCCGGCGCGCAGCGGTCCCCGCAGGTCGGTGCCTTCGCGGGCGTAGAGACAGCGGTACCAGAGGCCGTCTGCGGTCAGGCGGCTGCGGTCGCACGAGCGGCAGAACGGCTCGGTGGTCGACGAGATGATGCCGAACGTTTCCCCATCGGGAATGCGGAAGCGGTCGGCGGGGGCGGAAGATTCCTCCTCGATGGGCGCAACCGGTCCGAGCGCGTCACCAATCAGCCGCAACATCTCGGCACGGGAGAGGACGTCCTCCGTCGACCAGCGGGTGGCGCCCCCGACGTCCATGTACTCGATGAAACGCACCTCGGCTCCCGCCTGCCGGCCGTAGGCGAGCAGGTCCAGCAGTTCGTCGTCGTTGACGCCGCGGATGACGACGGTGTCGATCTTCAGGTCGGTGAAGCCCGCTCTCCGCGCCGCGTCCAGGCCGTGCTGCACGGCGGTGACGCCGTCGAAGCGGGTCAGCTCGCGGAAGCGGTCGGCATGCAGCGTGTCGAGGCTCACGGTGAGCCGGTGGAGTCCGGCGTCCCGCAGGCCGGCGGCCTGGTCCGCGAGCAGCATGCCGTTGGTGGTGAGCGCGAGATCGCGGATGGCCGGCTTGTCTGCCAGCCGCCGGATCAGGTCAGGCAGGTCCTTGCGGAGCAGGGGCTCGCCCCCGGTCAGGCGGACGCGGTCGACGCCGGCGTCGATGAAGGCGTCGACGAGCGCGCCGATCTCCTCGAAGGTCAGGATGTCCCCGCGTGGCAGCCAGACGTACTCCTCCTCCGGCATGCAGTACTGGCAGCGCAGGTTGCAGCGGTCGGTGACCGAGATCCGCAGGCTGCGCAACGGACGATCGAACCGGTCGCGGGCGGCCATCGGCCTTCCATTATCGCACTACATGGGCGGGCGTACGCCGCAAGCGGCGCCGCGGGCGCCGCCGCTTGCCGCACGACCCTTGCCGGTCGCACGGTGCGTCCCGCGGGACGGCGGGTCGGACGCTCGGAGCGGGCTATAATCGTTGCGAGACGGCCAGCCTCCGGCGCCGCGCGTGGCTCCGAAGCATCGCGCGGGGCCAAGTCCTCGCGTATCCCGTCCGATCCAGTGATTGCAGCGGTTCAGATCGATGATTCCGGCCATCCGAGGCACGCACGACATCCTGCCGGGCGAGATAGAGCGCTGGCAGCGCGCCGAGCAGGTGATCCGCGACGTTTGCGCCCGCTATGGCTACCGCGAGATCCGCACGCCGGTCATCGAGCGCGAGGAGCTGTTCGCCAAGGGGACGGGGGAGACCACCGACATCGTCCAGAAGGAGATGTACGCCTTCGAGGACAAGGGGGGCGAGCGGGTCACGCTGCGGCCGGAGGCGACGCCCAGCATGGTGCGCGCCTACGTCGAGCATGCGCTCGATCAGGCGTTGCCCACGGTGAAGCTCTTCAGCTTCGGGCCGATGTTCCGCTACGAGCGGCCGCAGAAGGGGCGCTACCGGCAGTTCCACCAGCTCGACGTCGAGGTGTTCGGGGTCACGGACGCCACGCTGGACGCCGAGGTGATCGAGATGGCGGCGACCCTGGTCCGGGATCTCGGGATTGAGGAGGCCGAGCTGGTCGTCAATTCCGTCGGGTGCCGCGAATGCCGGCCCGGGTTCGGCCGGGCGCTGCTGGAGGCGCTCGGGGAGCGGAAGTCCGACCTGTGCGGCGACTGCCGGCGGCGTGCCGAGACGAATCCGTTGCGGATCTTCGACTGCAAGGTGCCGGTCTGCCAGCCGATCGTCGACGCGCTGCCGCATTCGACGGACCATCTGTGCGACGCGTGCCGGAAGCACTTCGCGGCGGCCACGGCGCAGATGGCGGCGCTGGAGATCGACTACCGCGTCTCGCACCGGCTGGTGCGGGGCCTCGACTACTACGCGCGGACGACGTTCGAGGTGCTGGGCACGGCGCTCGGGGCCCAGAACGCGCTGCTCGGCGGCGGGCGCTACGACGGGCTGGTGGGGCAGCTCGGCGGGCCGGACCGGGCCGGCATCGGTTTCGCCGCCGGCATGGAGCGTCTGGTGCTGGCGATGCCGGAGGGACCGGGCGCGCCTGTGCCGGACGCCTTCGTGGTGGCGCTGGGCGAGGCGGCGCGGCCGGCCGCGCACGTGCTGGCCCGCGACCTGCGCCACGCGGGGGTGACGACGCTGGTGGACTACGACGCCCGCTCGTTGCGCGCGCAGATGAAGCGGGCGAATCGGTCCGGGGCGCGCCGGGTGCTCATCCTGGGCGACGACGAGATCGCGCGCGGCGAGGTCGGCGTCAAGGACATGGCATCGGGCGAGCAGGCGGCTGTGGCGCGCGCAGACGTCGTGCGGCGGTTGTCCGGGTGATGTCGCGCGCCGGCCCGCCGATGCATCCGTTGGGGCGTGCGAGCGCGGTGCGGAAGCGCGCCGGTGCTTGTGACGCCCGGCCGAGCGGCCGAAACGCCGCGGGGAACCCGTCAGTGCGCCCGCCGGCGGCCGGCGGCGCGCCGGACACGAAACGACGAACGATCGACGGCGCTGCCCCGCAGCCTGCAAGCGGATCGGCGGCGTGCCCGACAAGAGACGACCGTGACTGAAGAGACACTCTCCGTTCCGCGCACCCGCACCCATACCTGCGGCGAGCTCCGCCCGGGCGACGTCGGTACCGACGTGGTGCTGATGGGCTGGGTCCACAAGATCCGGGACCTCGGCGGGCTGACCTTCCTCGACGTGCGCGACCGCCACGGGATCACCCAGGTGGTCGCCCGCGACGGCAGCGAGGTGCTGGCGCGCATAAAGCAGGTGCGGCCGGAATACGTGATCGCGGTCGCCGGACCCGTGGAGCGCCGCTCCGAGGAGACCCTCAACCCGAAGATCGCCACCGGCGAGGTCGAGGTGGAGGCGCGCAGCCTCACCGTGCTGAGCGAGGCGCTGACGCCGCCGTTCCAGATCGACGAGGAGACCCCGGTCTCCGAGGAGGTTCGGCTCCGCTACCGCTACCTGGATCTGCGCCGCGCGCGCATGCGCGAGAACATCGGCCTGCGCCACCGCATCACGATGGCGGTGCGCAACAGCCTCGATGCCGACGGGTTCTGGGAGATCGAGACGCCGCTGCTCACCAAGTCGACTCCGGAAGGGGCCCGCGACTACCTGGTGCCGAGCCGGCTGCACCCGGCGGAGTTCTACGCGCTGCCGCAGTCGCCGCAGATCTTCAAGCAGATCCTGATGATCTCGGGCATGGACCGCTACTTCCAGATCGTCAAGTGCTTTCGCGACGAGGATCTGCGCGCGGACCGGCAGCCCGAGTTCACGCAGATCGACATCGAGATGTCGTTCGTCGATCAGGAGGTGGTCTTCGCCGCGGTGGAGCGGCTGATGCAGGCGGTCTTCCGCGTGGTGGGCAGGGACGTGCCCGCGCCGTTTCCGCGCCTGGCCTACGACGAAGCGATGACGCGCTACGGCAGCGACAAGCCCGACCTGCGCTTCGAGATGCCGATTCACGACGTATCGGAGGTCTTCCGCGAGGGCCGCTTCAAGGTCTTCCGCGAGCTCGTGGCCGGGGGCGGCTCGGTGCGCGCGCTGGTCGTGCCGGGCGCCGGCCGGCAGGCGCGGGCGCAGATAGACAACCTGGTCGACGAGGCGCTCGCCCTCGGCGCGAAGGGGCTCGTCTGGGTGCGGCAGTCGCCGGAGGGGGCCATCCAGAGCTCGATCCTCAAGGCCGCGGGCGAAGAGGCGCTGGCGCAGGTGGTCGAGACGGTCGGCGCGGGGCTCGACGACCTGACGTTGATCGCCGGCGGCGCCGGTTACGAGGCCTGCGTCCTGCTCGGCCAGTTCCGATTGCGGCTCGCGAAGCGGGAGGGATTGATCGACGAGAGCCGGACGTCGCTGAGCTGGGTGGTCGATTTCCCGCTGCTGGAATGGAGCGAGACCGAGCAGCGCCTGGTCTCGATGCACCATCCGTTCACGTCCCCGCGGCCCGAGGATCTCGACCGTCTGGAGGAGGATCCGGCGGCGGTTCGCGCCCATGCCTACGACCTCGTGTTGAACGGCAACGAGATCGGCGGCGGGAGCATCCGAATCCACGCGGCCGATCTGCAGGCCCGCATCTTCCGCCTGCTGAAGATCAGCGACGAGGAGGCGAAGGCCCGCTTCGGCTTCTTCCTCGACGCGCTCCGGTACGGCACCCCACCGCACGGCGGCATCGCCCTGGGGCTCGACCGCATCGTGGCGCTGGTGGCCGGCGAGTCGTCGATCCGCGACGTCATGGCGTTCCCCAAGACGGCCGCCGCGGTAGACCTGATGGCGGGCTCGCCGTCGACGGTCGACCGGCGCCAGTTGCGCGAGCTGCATCTGGACTGAGGGTCCGGCGATATCGCTGCCACCCGATCTTGACCGGCGGTCACGGCGCGTGGTATCGATTGGTCAGCCTTGCCACTCAGCATTCTCGCCGGTCCGGGTGTCACGCGGGCTTCCGCTGCGGACTGATAGGGGAACTCCGATCGTTACACCCACCCTCGTGAAGATCCCGGTCCCCGACGAGGGGATCGAGACCCTGTTCGGCTCCCGGGACGAGAACCTCAAGCAGCTCGAGCAGCAGTTCGACGTGCAGATCCGCACCGGGGGCAACGAGCTGCTGGTCACCGGCGACGCCGCCGGCCTGGCGAAGACCGAGCGGGTCATCGACCAGTTGACGGGACTGCTGCGCGAGGGCTATCGGTTCTCGCGCGAGGACGTGCGGCGGGCGTCCGAGATGGTGAGCGAGGACGAGCGGATCGACCTGCGCGACTTCTTTCTGCGGGCGCCGGTGCGGGCGTCGAGCACGCGGCAGGTGACGCCGAAAACGCTCGGCCAGAGGCGTTATCTCGACGCGATAGAACGCCACGACGTGGTCTTCGGCATCGGCCCGGCCGGTACGGGGAAGACCTATCTGGCGATGGCGCAGGCGGTCGCCTACCTGACCTCGAAGCGGGTCAGCCGCATCATCCTGGCGCGGCCCGCCGTCGAGGCGGGCGAGAAGCTCGGCTTCCTGCCGGGCGACGTGCAGGAGAAGGTGAACCCGTACCTGCGGCCGCTGTACGATGCCCTGTACGACATGCTCCATACCGACAAGGTGGGGCGCCTGATCGAGCGCGGCGTCATCGAGATCGCCCCGATCGCCTTCATGCGGGGGCGGACCCTGAACGACGCGTTCGTGATCCTCGACGAGGCGCAGAACACCACGACCGAGCAGATGAAGATGTTCCTGACCCGCCTCGGCTTCGGGTCGAAGGCGGTGGTCACCGGAGACATCACGCAGATCGACCTGCCGGCGGGGCAGACTTCCGGCGTCGTCCAGGCGCTCGGCGTGCTGCGCGGCGTCGAGGGCGTGTCGATCGTGCACTTCACGGACCGCGACGTGGTGCGTCATCCGCTGGTGCAGCGCATCGTGAAGGCCTACGAGCGGTTCGTTCCGGCGCCGGCCGGCGCTTCTCCCGAATCTTCATGAGCATCGACGATCCGGATTCGGAACCCGACCCCGACCGGTCCCGGCGTAGCGGGCTGCGCGTCGTGGTCACGGACGGGCGGGGGCGCGTCCGGCGGGTTGCGCGGTTGCGCCGGTGGCTGGCCGGCGTGGCGCCGCCGGCGGCGCGCGGCGAAGTGGTGGTGGCACTGGTGTGCGACCGGAAGATGCGCGACCTCAACCGCCGGTACCGCGGCGTCGATCACGCGACCGACGTGCTTTCCTTCCCTGCCACGACCGAAGTGCCGGCGGATGCCGGAATCGAGCCCGCCGGAATCGCGTCGCCGGACGGCGATGGAACGGACCGGGTGGATGCGGCGGAAGTGAGCGGTCCGGCAGACGCGGCGGAAGTGACCCGTCGGGGGCCCGCCGGCGGCATCGAACGGCACCTGGGCGACATCGTGATCGCCCTCGGCGTGGCTCGCCGTCAGGCGCGTGCCGCCGGTCACCCGCTCGGGGCCGAGCTCTGCTGCCTCGCGCTGCACGGCCTGCTGCACCTGCTCGGGTACGACCACGAGCGGGACACGGGACAGATGGAACGCCTGGAGCGCCGGCTCCGCCGCCGGGGAGGACTGGCGTGATTCCGCTGGTTCTATTCCTCCTCGCCTGCGCCACCGTCTACGTCGGGACGGTGGAGGCGGCGTTCACCACCTTGATGCGTCTGTCGCTGCGGCTGGATGCGGAGCGCCGCGGCAGCCTCGACCGGCTCGGCTATCTCGACGAGCCCCTGCGGCTGTTCGTACCGGTGCGCGTCCTGCAGAGCGTGTGCGTCGCGTCGATGGCGGTGCTGGGAATGCTCGCCGTGGGAACGCGCGATGCGGCTTCGCTGGCGTTGCTCGCGGCCGCGCTGCTGACCTTCGTGCTGGTGTGCGGGCACCTGCTGCCGATCGTCATCGTCCGGCACGATCCGCAGCGGGTCCTCGAAGCGTTGCTGCCGTCGCTGCGTGTGGCGGTGGTGGTGCTGCAGCCGCTGACGCGTTCGCTCATCCGGCTGCTGCGGCGAGGGAGCCGTCGCGCGAGCCCGGTGGTCGCCGGAAACGGGACGCCGGCGGCCGGGGCGGAGACCCGCGAGAGCGCCGACGGCCTGGCCGCGCTGGAGGAGCAGGAGGAAAGGCAACTGCTGCAGTCGGTGGTCGAGTTCGGAGAGACCCTGGTGCGCGAGGTGATGACCCCGCGGCCGGACATCGTGGCCGTCCGCTCCGACGCGACGCTCGACGAGTTGCGCGCGCTGTTCGCCGAGGAGCAGTACTCCCGGCTTCCCGTGTTCGAGCACAGTCTCGACACGGTGCTCGGCTTCGTGTTCGTCAAGGATCTGGTTGCCCTCTCCGACGCGCCCGGCGACGAACGCGTGGTCGACCGGCTGCTGCGGCCGGCGCACACGGTGCCGGAGACCAAGCGGGTGGCGGATCTGCTGAAGGAGCTGCAGCAGGCGCGGGTCCAGAGCGCCATCGTGCACGACGAGTACGGCGGCACGGCCGGCCTGGTCACGATCGAGGACCTGATCGAGGAGATCGTCGGCGAGATTCGCGACGAGTACGACGTCGAGGCGGACCCGATCGTGGACGAGGGCTCGGGCAGCTACGTCTTCACGGGCCGCGTCAGCGTCGACGACCTGCGCAAGCGTCTCGACGTGGCCATCGAGCCGCAGGGCTTCGAGACGGTGGCCGGGTACATCCTCGCCCGCCTCGGCCGCGTGCCGCAGCAGGGCGAGTCGTTCGAGGTCGACGGACTGAGCGTCGACGTCATCGAGGCCGAGCGCCGCCGCGTGCATCGCGTCCGGTTCCGCCGCAGCGCCGCGGCGCCGCTGGAGACGCCCGCGTGAAAGCGGGATACGTTTCGCTCATCGGCCGTCCCAACGCCGGCAAGTCCACCCTGCTCAATCGGATCGTCGGAACCAAGGTGGCGATCGTCTCGGACAAGCCGCAGACCACCCGCACCCGGATTCTCGGCGTGAAGCACGGCTCCCCCGAGCGTCCCGGCCAGATCGTGTTCGTCGATACCCCGGGCATCCACCGTCCGATGCACCGGATGAACGTCAGGATGGTGGACCATGCTGTCGAGACGATCTCGCAGGTGGATGTGCTGGTGGTGGTCCTGGACGCGAGCATTCGGACGGGCAGGGGGGACCGCTACGTGCTGGAGCTGCTCGACAACGCGAAGGCGCCGGTGATTCTGGCCCTCAACAAGATCGACCTGATGGCCAAGCATCGCCTGCTGCCGCTGATGGACTGGTACCGGCAGCAGCGGGACTTCGCCGGTCTCGTACCTGTTTCGGCACTTTCTGGCGACGGCGTGTCCGCCCTCGAGGAAGAAGTCTGGAATCGACTGCCGGAAGGCGAGCCGCTGTTCCCGGACGACTACGTGACCGACCAGCCGGAGCGCGTCGTGGTGGCCGAGACGGTGCGCGAGAAGCTGCTGCGCGAGACGCGGGCGGAGCTGCCGTTTGCGAGCGCGGTCGTGGTCGACCGCTTCGAGGATCCCGACGCGCGGGGCGTCATGCGGCTCTACTGCTCGATAGTCGTCGACCGCGACACCCACAAGCCGATCGTGCTCGGCCGCGGCGGATCCCGCATCAAGCGCGTCGGCACCGAGGCGCGCGAGGAGCTCGAGCGCCTGTTCGGGACCCGCGTGTACCTGGATCTGCATGTCCGGGTGCGGCCCGGCTGGCGCGAGAGCGAACGCATGCTGCGGGAGCTGGGGCTCGAACGATGAGGCGCCCGCCACGCGGCGTCGGACCGCGCGGACGTGGTACAATGAATCGCTCAGTGTCTGGACTAGTGGGACAACGATCCAACACCGGACCGTCTCGCGCGAGGGCGAGCGCCT
The DNA here is from genome assembly GCA_965204175.1 of Vicinamibacterales bacterium. Lineage (GTDB taxonomy): Bacteria > Acidobacteriota > Vicinamibacteria > Vicinamibacterales > UBA8438 > WTFV01. The sequence continues at coordinate 3,669,988 of OZ241978.1, read as the reverse complement.
TCGCGGACCGGAACCATGCCGCCTCTCCGCCGAATCGACGTCGTGCTCGATTCAGTCAAGCGACTGCAGCGGATTGGTGCGACCGCTAACCTCCTCAACGTTCTCCAGAAACAGCATCCGGCAGACCTCGCCGAGGTCCTGACGGGACTGTCCGACGCCGAGCGGCTCTCCACGTTCAACACGCTGATCGCGCAGAACAGCCGCCTCGCGATGCAGGCGCTCAGCGAGCTGGACGCAGAGATCGGCGACGCGCTCCTGACGAAGCGGCCTCCCGACGAGCTGGCGAAGCTGTTCCTCGAGCTGCCGACGGATGACGCGGCGGCGCTGATCGACCGGCTGCCCGACGAGCTGTCGGCCGAAGTCCTCGCCCGGATGCGCCGGAAGGACTCGGGCGACGTGCAGCATCTGCTGGCCTACGGCGAGCAGACCGCGGGCCGCATCATGAACCCGGAGGTCTTCGCCCTGGCCGAGGACCTGACCGCGGGCGAGGCGATCGAGGCGCTGCAGCGCTCGCGCGAAGTCGAGATGGTCTTCTATCTCTACGTCGTCGACGAGCGGCGCCACCTGGTGGGCGTGGTGTCCCTGCGCCGGCTGCTGCTGGTCTCGCCGGAGACGCCGCTCAAGCGGATCATGACGGCGGAGCTCGTCAAGGCGCGCGTCGACACCGACCAGGAGGAGGTTGCCCAGGAGGTGGCCAACTACAACCTGCTGGCCATTCCGGTCGTCGACGACGAGAACAGGCTGGTCGGCATCATCACGGTGGACGACGTCATCGACGTCATCAAGGACGAGGCCACCGAGGACATCCTGCGCCTGGCCGGCGTCCCCGCCGACGAGCACGTCTTCACGTCGCCGTGGGAGGCATGGCGCAAGCGGCTGCCGTGGCTGGGGGTGAACCTGATCGCGGCCACGCTGGCCGCCCTCGTGGTGCGCGAGTTCCAGGCGACGGTCGAGCAGATCATCGCGCTGGCGGCGCTCATGACCGTGGTGGCGAGCATGGGCGGCAACGCGGCGACCCAGACGCTGACGGTTATCGTGCGCGGCATCGCGCTGGGCGAGCTGACCTGGAGCAACTCGCGGCGGGTTCTCGGCAAGGAGGCCCTGGTCGGCGTCGCGAACGGCATCGTGCTCGGCGCGGCGGGCGCCGGCGTGGCGTGGGGGGTGTTCGGCAATCCCTACCTGGGCGCCATCCTGGCCCTGGCGATGGTCATCAACCTGCTCGTGGCGGCCATCGCCGCGACGCTGATCCCGATCGTGCTGCGGGCCCTGCAGATCGATCCGGCCCTGGCGTCGGCCGTGTTCATCACCACCATGACCGACGTCTTCGGGTTCTTCGCCATCCTCGGGCTGGCGACGGCGTTCCTGCCCTACCTGCAGCGCGGCCTGTGACCCGTCCGGGTTGCGAGGCGATTCGACGGGCGGCGCCGGCGCGAGCTACATGCCGCGAGCTCCCGGCCGCGCGGCCCGAGCCGTGTGAGCGAGGGATCTCGCGTACAATTCCAGAGCGTCAGGCTGCAGCGTGACCATCAGGATTGCCAAGGAAACTGCCGTGACGGCTCGGCCGGCAACCACGACGACACTGGCGGCACCCCCCGCCGGGACGGTCGGGATCACGCACGAGGAATTGACTGACCTGCTGCGCGGGACGCCGCCCCGGCAAGGGCAGTGGAGCCAGGACGACTACCTCCGGCTCACGGACAGCACGAATCGTCTCATCGAGTGGACCGATGGTTGCATAGAGGTCCTCCCGATGCCGACCGACGAGCACCAGAGCATTGCGGCGTACCTGTACAAGCTCCTGGACGCCTACGCGCTGGGCCATGGCGGGAAGGTGCTGTTTGCGCCGTTGCGGGTCCGCATTCGCGAGGGCGCGTTCCGGGGAGTGTACGTGCGGCGTCGTGACGCCGGCCCAGGACGCGTTGCGGGTCCGCATTCGCGAGGGCGCGTTCCGGGAGCCCGATCTCGTGCTGGTCCGCGACGCCCATGACACCCGGCGCCGGAATCGTTTCTGTCGCGGGACGGACCTTGCGGTGGAGATCGTGAGTCCCGACAACCCGAAGCGCGATCTCGTCGACAAGCGGCGGGACTACGCCGAAGCGGGAATCCCGGAGTACTGGATCGTCGACCCGCGGAACGAGACGGTCACCGTGCTCGCGCTCCAGGGGGCGGCCTACGTCGAGCACGGCGTCCTCGCTCGCGGCGCGCGGGCGGATTCGATCCTGCTGGACGGACTGACGGTCGACGTCGGCGCCGTGTTCGACGCTGCCGACTGAATTCCCTCGGCCCGGATTGGTCTTCGGCGTCACGAATCGCCGCGCGTTTCCTCGGCGGCGATTGGATCCAGGATCCCGCGGCCCGGCGCCTATAATGCCCTTTCGGTCATCGAACACGTACCAGCCTCCGATTCCGGGAGTCCTCAGATGTCTCGACCTCGGTTCGTCGCACCGTTCTCGTCGGCCGCCTGCATCGCGGCGGTGTCGCTCGCTCTCGTTGCGACCCCGGTCCTGGGCCAGCCCGCCGACGACTTCGTGCCGGTCACGGATGCCATGCTCCAGGACCCCGATGCGGCCGACTGGCCGATGTGGCGCCGCACGCTCGACGGCTGGGGCTACAGCCCGCTGGACCAGGTGACGCGCGAGAACGTCGGCGGCCTCCGGCTCGCCTGGTCGCGCGCCCTGATGGCCGGCACGCAGGAGGTGACGCCGCTGGCCTACGACGGCGTCCTCTACATGCCGAACGGCAGCGACGTCATTCAGGCGATCGACGCGGCGAGCGGCGACCTCGTCTGGGAGTACCGCCGCGACCTGCCGGAGGACGTCTACGAGTACGTGGGCGGCAACGCCCGCAGCATGCGGAACATCGCCATCTACGACCGGTTCATCATCAACGTCAGCGACGACGACTACGCCTATGCGCTCGACGCGACGACCGGCGAGATCGCGTGGGAGACGCGGATCTTCGATTACCGGGAGATCCCCGCCGGGCACAGCTCCGGTCCGATCATCGCCGACGGCCGGGTGATCTCGGGGCGAAGCTGCCGGCCGCGGGGCGGGCCGGAATCGTGCGTCGTGGTGGCGCACGATGCGCTCACCGGCGAGGAGCTGTGGCGGCGGCGGACGGTGCCGGCCCCGGGGGAGCCGGGCGACGAGACGTGGGGCGGCGTGCCCTACGAGGAGCGGGTGCACGTCGGTTCCTGGATGCCGGCCAGCTACGATCCGGAGCTGCGCCTGATCTACCAGGGCACCTCCGTTACGTCGCCGGCGCCCAAGTTCCTGCTCGGCGGGGTGGAGAACAAGCACCTGTACCACAACTCGACGCTGGCCCTCGACGTCGAGACCGGCGAGATCCGCTGGTTCTACCAGCATCTGAACGACCACTGGGACCTCGACCATCCGTTCGAGCGCCTGCTCGTCGACACCGCGGTGGCGCCGGACCCCGACGCCGTGAGCTGGGTCAATCCCCGCATTCAGCCGGGCGAGGTCCGCAAGGTCGTCACCGGCGTGCCGGGCAAGACCGGCCTGGTCTATACCCTCGACCGGGAGACGGGCGAGTTCCTGTGGGCGCGGCCGACCGTCGCGCAGAACGTGATCAGCGACATCGACGGGGCGACAGGCGCGGTGACCGAGAACGCCGAGGTGATTTTCACCGCATTGGGGCAGGAAGTGCTGGCCTGTCCGACCTGGGCGGGCGGCAAGGACTGGGAGGCGGGCGCTTACAGCCCCCTGACCAACACGATGTACATGCCGCTGCGCAACACCTGCGCCCGGATGCTCGCCACCGACAACGTGCGCAGCGAGCGGGCGCGGGCGCTGACCGCCGGCGGGCAGGGCGGGCTGGAGATCTACGCGCTGGCCGCGCGGCACCAGTTGACCCCAGGCACCGACTACCTGGGCACCATCCATGCGGTCTCGGCGGAGACGGGCGAGACCGCCTGGGTGCACGAGCAGCGGGCCGCCACGATGCCGCTGGTGGCCACCGGCGGCGGGCTGATCTTCGCCGGCGACGTCAACGGCCGGTTCAAGGCCCTCGACCAGGAGACGGGCGAGGTGTTGTGGGAGATCAACCTCGGCTCGCCGGTCGTCGGCTTCCCGATCGCCTACGCCGTCGGCGGGCGCCAGTACGTCGCGGTCAACACCGGCGCGGGCGGCGGCACCAACCGGCGGCTGACGCCGGAGCTGCGTCCGAGCGTAGGGAGCAACCTGTTCGCGTTCACGCTGCCTTGATACCCAATGGTAGTCCGCACGCGTCCAGGCCTGTTCATAACAGACCATAAGTTGCTGAGTAGTAATCGTTTATGATTACACGGCACGGGCTGGCCGGGTCAGGACGTGTGGCGAAATCCAGCCCAATCCCGTATATAATGGTGGAATGAATGTTGTAGCCAAGTCCGCACCCTCACCCCGCAGAACCAAGCGCCGAGGCCGCCATCCCGACAAGGCCCTCTCGGCCGCCTTCGTCCGTTCCGCCCCACCAGGACGCCACGCGGACGGCAACGGCCTGTACCTGTTCGTTCAGCCGACCGGAACGCGAAGCTGGGTCCAGCGGCTGGTCATCCGCGGCCGGCGCCGCGAGCTCGGACTCGGCGCCGCGACGCTCGTCCCGCTCGCCAAGGCCCGCGAGCAGGCCCTCGCCAACCGCATGCTGGCCCGCTCGGGCGGCGACCCCCTCACGGAGAAACGCCGCGTTCAGGGTGTTCCCACCTTCGCCGAAGCCGCAGGGCGCGTGCTCGAGCAGAAGCGCGGCGGCTGGCGCGGCCGGTGGCATGTGCACAACTGGTGGCGGAGCATGGAGCGGTACGTCTTCCCCCGCATCGGCGGCCGGCCCGTCTCCGAGGTCAACACGGCCGACGTGCTGGAGATCCTCTCGCCGATCTGGCACGTCAAGGCGGCGACGGCCAGAGAGGTCCGCCAGCGCATCCGCGCGGTGCTCGAGTGGGCCGTCGCCCTGGACATGCGCAACGACAATCCCTGCGACCGGGTGGTGCCGGTGCTCGGTCCGCAGAACGACATCGTGACGCACCGGCAGGCGCTGCCGCACCAGGACGTGGCCGCGGCCATCGAGACGGTGCGGGACGGTTCGGCGCAGCCCGCAGTCCGGCTGGCCTTCGAGTTTCTGGTGCTCACGGCCGCGCGGTCCGGCGAGGTCCGGCACGCGACGTGGGACGAGATCGACGCGGCCGGCGCGGTGTGGACGGTCCCGGCCACACGGATGAAGGCGAAGCGCGAGCACCGTGTCCCGCTCTGCGGCCGGGCGCTGGAAGTTCTCGACAAGGCGCGGACGCTCGGCGACGGCGACCGGCTCGTGTTCCCGATGCGGAGCGGGAGGTCGATAGCCTCGTCGACGTTCCCGAAGATGCTCCAGCAGCACGAGGTCGCCGCCGTGCCTCACGGCTTCCGGTCGTCGTTCCGGGACTGGGCCGCGGAAATGACCGACCACCCGCGCGAGGTGATCGAGGCGGCGCTGGCGCACGTGGTCCAGAACAAGGTCGAGGCGGCCTACGCGCGGTCGGACCTGTTCGAGCGGCGTCGGCGGCTGATGGACGACTGGGCGAGCTACCTCGGCGGGAATCGCTGCCAGGAGGGAGCCGGGGGCATCGCGGCCGAAGTGGCCGAGAGATTCTGAATCGCCCGCCGGGGTCAGCGCGTCAGTTCCGGTGGCCGGCTCGGAGCTGTCTCGGGTACGGCGCCGGACGTACGCTCGTCCCGTGTCTTCTCGCGCTGCTGGCGATCCAACTCGGCGAGCATCTCCTTGACCTTCGCCTCGTTCCTCGCCACCCGCTCCGGCGACCAGTCCTTCGTCAGCTCGCTGAACGGTCTGTGCTTCATCGCTGCCATCCTCGCTCCGGCGGGAGAAGTCCCTCGCGCCGGAGCTGTTGCAGGTACCGATCATAAATCGCATCGGCCCGCCGCACGTAGTGCTGGTAGAACCGATCGTGCTCCCGCTTGTGGCCGCCGATCAGGAGAATCGCCGTACGCCGCGGGTCGAACGCGTAGAAGACTCGGATTGGCCGGCCGCCGCTCTGGATCCGAAGCTCACGCATGCGCCCGTGCCTGGACCCGTTGACCTTCGAGGAGTACGGGTGTTCCAACCGGGTCCCTCGCTCTTCGAGCAATCTGACGACGGGCCTGACATCCTCCTGTTCCCGAACCGTCAGCCCGTTCCACCAGGTCTCGAATTCGTCCGTGTACTCGACATCGCAGGGCATGATGGCGACCTCGTCAGGGCCGGGTCGGATCGCCGCGGCGGACCTCGACGCCGTCGCGCAGCTTGCCGGCCGCGTACCGCCCGCCGAGCAGGTAGTCGACTATGTGGGGAGCCGATGTGAGCCAGCTCGGGGGCGGCTGGCGATGAAGTCGAGCACTTCCTGCTCGACCCAGCGGACGGCCCGGGTGCCGACGCGAATCGGCTTCGGGAAGCGGGACTCGGCCATCAGCGCGTAGACGGCTGAGCGGGACAGGGCGGTCGCCGCCGTCACGTCGCGCAGGGTCAGGAGTCTGGGCATGCCGGCGCCGGCGCTCGGCTGCTCGGGCGTGGCGTGTCGGTTCGTCGTCATCTGATGCGCTCCTTGATGCGATGGACTGCTGTGATCCGTCCGCGAACGGGCAGGATCGGAGCGTATCAGAACGCCGTAACTGTCTACAAATAAGGGAGTTGTGTCCAGTCCTGTCTCTCTCCGTCCAGGTCTGTCGAGTTGAGGCCGGCCGGGACTCCGAGCGGCCGGTTCGGTCCGCGTCGATGCGATGCGGTACACCCAGGTCGCCAGATTTTTCGTCGCGGACAGCTCGATCCGGGGCTGTTGCGCTTCCGGGGCACTGGTGACCGGTCGTACGCCGATTCGGCGAGGAGCGCCGGGGGTCGCGGCCCGTCGAGTCGGTAGGCTCTGTCGGGCCGAGGTCAATCGCGCGGCCGGCCGGCGGTCCTGACGACGATGGTGTCGTCAGTCCTGCTGACGAGCTCCACGAGCGTCGTGGTCCAGGCGTCGCCCTTGTTGTCGGTCACGACGATGGGGGTTCGAGGCAACTGGTCGTTGTCGGGGAGCTCGGCGACGTTGGGGCCGGCGAGGACGGCGCCCCACTCGCCGCCGGGGAGCCGGCGGGGCTTCCAGCCCTCGATGGGCATCTTCGCCGGGTCGGGCTTCGGGGGCGGAGTCGCGGGCGTCTCGACGGGGAGGGGCTCGGGTTCGTCGGCGACGTCGTCGGGAAACTCCTGGTCGAGTCCGTGCTGGACGAGGCGTCGCAACCAAGCGGAGACGTTGATGTCCTTCTCGGTCCGGAGCCTGTCGAGCCGCCGTCTGGTCAGGGGGTCGACGCGGAACCGGACGGCGGGTTCGGTGCCCATTTGGGGCATGCTAGCATGGAGTGGCACGTGAGGTTACAGGCGGCGTCACGTGTTCGACAGCATGTCGGTTAGCCAGCCTACTCATTGTCATACAAACCAATGACAATGAGGCTGGCGGGGGGCTACGCCCCCTCGACCCCCGACGACCCCGAGGAGCGGGAAGTGCCCGATTCCGGTGAGCGGAAATCGCCGCGGCGGCGCAGCCTGGTACAGGCGCGCGTCTCGCCGCGCGAGCTCGCCTCGTGGCGGGCGAAGGCGGCGGCGGCCGGCGTCTCGTCGTCGGCCCTGCTGCGGCAGGCCATGGCCCGCACCGGCGTCTGGACCCCGACGGCGGCCGACGCCGAGCGCGAGCGGGGGCGCGAGGTCGAGCGCGCGCGGACGCGGGAGCTGGCGCGCATCGGAAACAACCTCAACCAGATCGCGCGCTGGGCCAACGAGCACAAGTCGGCGGCCGACGCCGTCGAGGTGAGCCGCCACCTCGCGGCGATCGAGCTGGCGCTGCGGAACCTGGCCCTGTCCGGCCGGCGGCCCTGATGCACCTCAAGTTTCTGGCGCGGGGCACGGGCTCGGCGGCTGCGGCGGCGGCGTACCTCCTCGCCAAGCGGGACGCGGCGGGCAGGGAGCGCGCGGCGGTCGAAGTCCTGCGGGGCGACCCGCGCGAGGTCGCGGCGATTGCCGACGCGCTCCCCTTCAAGCACCGCTACACCTCCGGCGTGGTCGCGTGGTCGCGGGACGACGCGCCATCGCCCGCACAGGTCGAGCGATTCGTGGACGCGTTCGAGGAACTGGCTTGGGCGGGGCTGGGGAAGGACCGCTACGCGTGGTCGGCAGTCGTTCACCGCGACCACGAGGGCGGGGTGCACGCGCACATTCTGGCGGCGCGTTGCGACCTGGCGAGCGGCCGCAGTTTGAACATCGCCCCGCCGGGGTGGCAGAAGACGTTCGATCCGCTGCGCGACGCCTTCAACTACGAGCACGGCTGGAGCCGCCCGGACGACCCGGCGCGGGCTCGTGCGTACCGGCCGGAGCCGTCGCGGGCATCTCGGGACGCGACGGCGCTACGGGCCGAGCTGGCGGTCGAGCCGGACCCCCGGCAATGGATCGGGGAGTACCTGCTGGAGCGGGTGACGTCGGGCGCGGTCCGGGACCGGGCCGGGGTGGTGGCGGCGCTGGGGGAGCTGGGCCTGGAGGTTACGCGGCAGGGCCGGCACTACGTGACCGCCCGTCATCCTGAAACGGGAGACCGTTGGCGGCTGAAGGGGGCGCTGTACGAGCAGGATCTCGACGGGAAGCGACTGCTTGAGCAGCGGAAGGCGGAGCCGGCCGCCGGCCGCGATTCGGCCGATGGCGGCGACGACGCGTCGCGCGCCGCGGAAGCGTGGCGGGACGTCGAGAAGATGCGTTTGCGGCGCGAGGAGCACCACCAGGCGCGCTACGGCGGCGGAAGCCGCGCAGGTCGAGAGCGGGCCTCGGGCGCCCTGCGCGCCGTCGTCGGCGTCGAGCGGGAACATGGACCCGCCGCGGCTGCCCCGAATGGTCACGACCCCGAGCCTCTGGCCGAGCGTCTTCGTCGGGAGCTTGGGGACGCCGCCGTCGTTGCGGTCCAGGATTCCGGCACACCCCGGCGCACCGGAGGCGAAGCCGAGCTCCTGACGACCAGGACCGGGGCGGCGCTGCTGCGGGCGCTCGACCGTCGCGAAGAAGAGGTCCTTGCGAGCGCGGGCAGCGACCGGCCGATGGCCGAGGCGGTCGAGGAGCTGAGTGAGCGCGACTGGGACGGCAGCCTCTCGGCGCGGGCGCAGATCGTCGACAGGTCGACGGCGCTTCTGGAGCAGGACCGCGCGGAGATCGAGCGCGAGGAAGCGGCCCTTCGGGCGGATCCTGTCGGCGAGGCGCTTCTGCGCGCCGCCCGGGCCGAAGTCCTCGGCGCCGCCGGGCGCGAGGGCGAGACCCTCGTGGAGCGCGAGCGCGTCATCGAGCGGGCCGCCGCGATGGAGGCGGAGGCGGAGCGGTGGGAAGAGGAGAAGACCGTCCGGCAGGAAGCGCTCGGCCTCGGCGGCATGGACCTGCAGCGGGCGCACCTGGCGGACATCGATCCCCGTTGGCGCAAGGAAGGCGGGCCGCCGCCCCGGGAGAGCACGCAGGCGGCCCTCGAAGCGGCCGAGTCGGATACGGCGCGCCTTGATCGCCTGCGCGCCGCGTTGTCCGACGAGGCCGGGGCGGCCCGCTACGTGGAGGTGCTCGAAGAGAGCCCCGGCCGGTTCGACACGTCGGACCTTGACCGCGCCCTCGCGGCGGCTGAACGCGAGCTGGAGCAGCGCCGACAGGCCGAGGCGCGCCGCCAGGCGGCGGCCGAACGGCGCAGGCGGGAGCAGCGGCTCTCCCGCCTGGAGCGGTTGCTCGGCGAGCCCGCGCCGGCCGAGGCGCTTATCGCGGCCCTCGACGAGCGGGATCGGTCGTGGCGCACGGCGGGCGCCAGCCCGGCCGGCATCGACGAGGCGCTCGACGCCGCCGAGGGAGGCCGCGGCGGCAGGAAGCCGCCGCCCTGGGCGCACTCGCTCGTCGTCGAGGCGGAAGCGACGTTCCCCGCCGCCCCCAGCGCCGCGTGGCGGGAGGCGGGCGATCATCTGGACCCGGCCACCGATGCCGGCCGGCACGGCCGGCGGGTCTCGCGGATGCTCTCGGATCGCGCCCGCGCGCGAGCGCTCGCGGCCGAGGTGCCCGAGCCGCCGGCGGCGCCCGGGCTGGTGAAGCGGCTCTTCGGCTGGCTGCGGGAGCGAATGGAGCGGCTGCTGGAGAGGTTTCGGCCGTCAAGCGCGGTGCGGCATGAGGGTGGCACCGATGCCGCTCGGGCACGAGCCGCCGCGGCCGAGAGGGAACGCGAAGAGCAGGGCATGGCCGGCAAGTTGATCGCCGCAGCCAGGACGGCCGCGCGGCGGTGGGGAAACATCGCCCCGGCCACCGACACCATCGTCTCCGCCGCGGCGTCGCTCGGCGCCCGGCGGGAGACGCCGGCGGCACAGCGGGCGGTCCTCGACCAGATCAACGAGGACACGACGCCGTGGGTCGGTCGCGCAACCGAGTCTGCCGGATTGAGAGGCCGCTGCCAGGATCGGCGGGAGGCGGCGGCCGACCAGCGTCATCAGCAGGCCCTCGGCGAGTGGAGCGCCCTGCCGCGGCGGCGGCGCTGGATGACCCGAAAGCCGGAGCGAGAGAGTCCCGGCCTGCCGAGCCAGAAAGAAGTCGCGGCGGCCCGTGACGAGCTGCTGGGCGTCGTCAGGGCCGCCATGGCCGCCGAGCTCGAGCGGGTCGTGCCGAGGCCGAGGCCGCCGGCGGCGCCCGTCCGGACCCCGCCGGCCGAGACCGTGCCGCACCAGGGCGAGCCCTCGCCGCCTTCGAGGGCGCGCCGGAGCGACGGCGAGGTCGAGCGTCCCGCCGAGCCGCCGCCGGCAACGCCGCCGCGCGGGCGCCGTCCGCCGCCTGGCCGGGGACACGAGCCGAGCTTCTGATCGACTCGGGCGGGTCTTGCCCGGTGACGGCCGGTCCCCTATCCGCGCGGCTGGCGGACAGCTGACGAGCGCCGCCAGGGCTTCACCCCGACCTGCCGGAAAACGGCCCGGAAGGGTGCACAGGTGGGGGGCGCGGTCAGCGGTACGATCGCCCATCATGTGAACCCGACCCGTTGCCCCTCGCCCCCCGGTCTGCCCGGCCGCCTGTCTTCGACAGGCGGCCGGAAGGGGAGAAATTCGCGCGCGCTATGCGCGCTTTTTTTTCGCCCCGCTGTGCGGGGCAACGACGAAGGACCCGGCCGGCAGGGGCCGCCACGAACTTCCCCAGGAAAGGAGAACGCGATGAACGTGACACTCGACCCGCAGCAGGTGCCGGCGCGCGCCGAGCTGCTACTGGCCGCCGGCTTCGGGCAGGAGGCCCGGGGCCGCCCGATCCACGGCCGGCTCGAGAGCGAGGACGATGGCGACGGCGACCAGCCCTGGCCGCGGGTGAAGATCGGCGCGGTCCGGACGCGGCGGCTCGCAGCGAACGAAGGGAGCGCCAGGCCCTCGGGCAGCGCGTACGGCAACCCGCTCCGCGGCACGCGGGACATCGCCCCGCTGGTCCCCATCGGCGCGCCCGTGATCGCGAGGGTCGACGTCCCCGACGCCCGCGGGTGGCGCGTCTACCGGGCAGCGCCGGACGGGGCCGTCATCTACGACGGGTGGATCGAGCACGACCCTGCGAACGCGGAGCGGGTCGTCGCCGAGCTGCGGGCGGCCGCGGCGGCGAGCCCCGAGGCGGCGCTGCGCCGTGCCATCGAGAGGCGGCCCGGCCACGCGAGCGCGGACGCGATCGCGCGGTGGCTCGCCGGCCGGGAGGTCGAGCGGCCCGCCGCCCCGGCCAGGCCCCGGTCGCGGGCGGCGCGGCGGCGGTGGCGGCGCGCCCTCGCGCGGAAGAGCGGCCGCCCGTGACTTCGAGTACACGCTCCGCCAAGGTCCTCGCCGCGGCCCGAACGATCGTCAACGACCTCGGCCGCGTCCACCACGAGCCCACCGCGATCCGCACCCTGGAGCCGGGCGCCCACGGCAACCGTCCGCTGACCCGCTGAGCCGCCCGGGCGCACGCGCCCAACCCAATCCCACGCCCGCGAATTCCCTCGCGTGACGCACGCGAAGCGGGGAGAGGTGCGCCCCGCCGCCAGCCCGCGTGGATCGCCGTCGGTCCGTCGACCCCGACCACCCATCTCGACCCCCCGCAGAAACGCCGCCCGGCGAAGCACCGCCCCCGGCAACCCGGCGCGGCAGGCGGGTAGTTCCCGTCCGCCGCACATCCCCGAAGAGAGGAGAACCATGTCCGAACGAACCGTTCAGCAGCGAGTCGGCGCCAAGATCGTCGTCCGCTCGATCGACAACGCCGGCTGCACGATGCGGGCGTTGACCGTCATGTCGAAGCTGCGGCTGCAGGGCTCGGCGCTCGCCGCGGCGCTCGCGAGGCCCGACGTTCAGTCCGCGCTGGCCGACGTCAGCTGGCGGACCGGCGCCGGGCACGTCACCGGCGTCTCGGTCGTCTGCGGCGGGCCCGAGCCCGAGCTGACCGCGGTGCGGGAAGCCGCCACCGGCGCGGTGGCCGAGGGCGAGGTGGTCTGGCAGGGCAGCGACGGCGCCCTCGACCAGCGCCTCGACGAGTTCATGCCAGAGGGTCCGCAGCGGACGCAGCTCGACTGGAAGGACCTCGGCAAGCACGCCCCGGGCCGTGACGACCCGCGCAAGGCGCCGCTGCCGGCGGACCGGGCCACGCTCAGGCGCCCGGGCCGGGTGTCCAGCCGGCGCGGCTATCTGCGCCCGCCGCTGTCGGTCGACACCGTCGCGCGCATCTTCGAGCTCCGCAGCGAGGGTCTCAGCTTCAAGAAGATCGGCAAGGCCCTCGGCATTGCGGCGTGGACCGTCTCGCGCTACGTCCGCAGCTTCGAGGAGGGAGACCGATAACGGCCGCACCCGCGCCCTGTCTCGGCTCCCGGATGCGGCGCTCGCTCCGGTAGTCGGGGACGAATCACGCCGGTGTCGGCGTGTGCTCACCGGTCACTGCCGGGAACCCGGCACGCCGACCTCCGCCAGGCGCTCCCTGACAGCCCGCTCGAAGGACCGCACGTCCGGCGCCGTCGACGCGAGATGCCTCTCGCCGGCGCTGACCGTGCACGCGCAGGTCCCGTCCGGTCCCACGGCGACGGTTGCCTCGACCTCGCCGGCAGACAGTTCGACCGTGACCACGACGAAGCCGTCCTCGCTGACTCGCACGCCGGCGATCGCGCAATCGAACTCCGCATAGAGGAACCGCAGCAGCGGCTCGGCGTGCCATGCCGCAGCTGCCGACTCCGTCCTGCATGCCGCGTCCGCCGCGCCGACCGCTTCGCGCAGCGCGTCGACCGCGGCGCGCACCATCGCCGTCTCGCGCAGATCGCCCGGCAGCGTCTCGCCCTCGGGCTGCGGCACGACGGCCGGGTTGCCGGCGCCGAGGAAGGCCGGCAGCGTCTCGACGCGCGCCCGCGCTCGCGCCCGCGGCAAGCCGCCGCCTTCCAGCTCCTCGACGGAGGACCATTCCGCCGCGCCGGGCCGCACGAAGCCGCTGCCTTCCGGCTGCGGCCGCGGCCTGCGCATGGCATCGACCAGCGCCGGCGAGACGTCGAGATCCAGCACGTCCTCCGCCGGCTCGTCCTCCGCCCACACGGCGAACCGGTACTCGCGCTCGGCGCGGCGGGCGGCGTCCTTCAGGAAGACGAGCAGCAGCGACAGCTCCAGCTCCGACGACGCGCCCTCCAGGCGCCGGACCGGGTCGTCCAGGTAGACGACGGGGCCGTGGTAGACCGTCTGGCTCTTGTGGGCGGTGCGGAACGAGCGGCCCTCGACCGCGCTGCGCAGCACGACGATCCGGCCGCGGGGGCCGGCCTGCTCGGCCACCATCGCGCCGAGCGCCCGCGCGAACGCCCGGGGGCGGCGGACAGGCGAGACGGCGTCGCAGCCGGCCGGCATCGCCGCCCGCCAAGCGGCCTGCTCCTCGGGCGTCTCCGGTTCGAGGGACGCGCAGTAGATCCAGCCGGTAGCGGCGTGGTGGGTCTCGCCGCCCTCGGCGAGTCCTTCGCCCTGGTCGAGGAAGCAGCTCGGCTTGGAGATCCGGATCGTCTCGCAGCCCGGAATCGCGTGCCGCTTCGCGGACGCCTTCTGCAGGGTCGTGACCGGGAACCGCTCCGCGGGGTCGCGGAAGTCGACGTACGTGCAGGCGATCAGGTTGCCCGCGTCATCGACGTGGTGCCCGTCCGCCAGGTACTCGGCGCTCCGCATCTGGCTTGCTGCGTGGCGCCTCGACAGTCCTTCGGGCGCCTCACGAAGACCGCCTGCCTACGTGGCGCAACCCGCCCGGGGGACGCCGTGGGTGGGTCCGGGAGCCGCAGGGCAGCGGCCGTGGCGCTGGCGCTCCACGACCGCTGCCCGCATCCATCCCCCCGTCCCGGGCCGTCCAATCGTCGCTCGCGGGCAACCTCCGTTCACCCGCACGGCCGCGGCTCGTCTCGCAGCCGCTCTACCAGCCGACGGTGCCCCGGCCCATGACCCCGTTGCTGGCTTGGCCCTGCGCCGCCATCTCCCGCCGCTGCGCGTCGACGCCCAGCTCGAAGGTCAGCTTGCCCCGGTCGAGCACCCCGAGGCCGTAGCCGACCCGGTAGTCCCGGCCGTACTGCGAGGTCGTCAACCCGACGCGCGGCGTCCCCACCAGGCGCGCGCCCACCGGCAGCCCGTAGCCGACATCCGCGTTGAGCTGCCCGCCGGCCCCGTACATCTGGTGCGAGCCCATGCCGTAGGCCATCTGGTTGTTCCACAGCGCCTCGGCCCCGCCCATCGCCTGCCCGCCCCACGACGGGGCCACGCGAGCCGTCAGCCCCAGCGGGCTCGACGGGGTCGGGTCCCACCCGAAGGACAGCGACATCCCGCGCTCGGAGAACCCTTCGGCCTGATGCACCACCAGCGTCCGCACCCGCACGTCCAGCGACAGCCCCGTGACCGCGTCGGTGAAGGCGAGGCCGCCGCCCACGTCCATGCCCGCGCCCGTCTCGGCGTCGCCGCCGTCGCGGCGCAGGCCCACCTCGACGCTCGGCGTCAGCGACAGCCGGCCGCCGACGAGGGTGTAGCCCCGCGAGCCCTCGAGCGCCGTGCGCACGCGCGTCACCCCGGCGTCGGAGGCGTTCAGCCGACCCATCTTGCCGTCGACCAGGTCGCTCGCCGCGGTCACGTAGAGCGCGTCGGCCTTGAACGCCAGCGCGAACCCGCCGGTGGCCCGCGCGCCGATCAGCTCGCCCCGCGTCCCCACCGCCGACATCGCCATCGACACGCCCGTCTCCATCGCCGCATGGCCCTCCGGCGTCAGGCTCAGCCCGCCGGTGCCGTAGCCGGTCACCCCCCATACCGAGACGCGCTCGTTGACCTGGTAGCCCACCCACGGGTAGAACCCGGTCATCGACGTCGTCATCTGCCCGGCGGCAGCGTCGCGCCGATAGCCGCCCAGCCCGAGGGTGCGGCCCACCGACAGGCCGAGTGTCAGCGCGCCGCGGGCGTAGTCGGCCCCGAACATCGTCGTCCGCACGTCGCCGTCGAGCGAGAGGGCGTCCTCGAGGCCGGAGAAGTACGACCGCGAGGTGCGGCTCCACACCGACAGCATGCCGCCGCGACTCTCGCGGTTCAGCTCGAACTCGGAGTTGGAGAACAGATCGCCGCCCATCCCCATCGAGCCCAGCAGGCCGCCGCCGTGCGCGCCGCCGGCCGGCCCGTAGCCGCCCATCGCACCCGGCATGCCGCCCATGCCCATCGAGCCGCCTGCGGCGCCCATGCCGGTCATGCCCATCGAGCCGCCTGCGGCGCCCATGCCGCCCATGCCCATTGCGCCGCCCGCGGCGCCCATGCCGTTCATGCCGCCCGTGCTCACGCCGAAGGCGCCGGCCCCGCCCGCGTGCGGACCCATCCCCATCGGGGCACCGCCCGCCGGACCCATGCCCATCGACGCCGCGCCCGCCGGACCCATGCCCATCGGCTGCGCGAACTGCGTCAGGAAGCCGAGCGCGAAGTCCCGCTCCTGCCCCGACCGAAACTCCCGGCCCGCGAAGCGCGCCCGGAACCCCCGCCGCCGCGGCGCCGCCATCCGCTCCTCGATCTGCGTCACCACCTGCTCGGCCGCCGCGCGCCCGAAGCGCGCCAGCAGCGCCCCCGGGATCAGGTCCGTGTTCCTGATGAGACCTTGCACCTCGCGGCGGCCGGCCTCCAGAGTCGCCCCCTGCGGGTTCGAGAACCGCAACAGGAAGTACTCCGTGCCCTCGTCGATCACGTCGTCGAGGATCGGCACCGACACGGACTGCCATGTCTCGCCCGCCGCGAAGGAGAGCGTGCCCGAGGTGGCCGTGTAGTCCACCCCCGCCGTCGCCGTCCCGGTGCTCGCCCACACGCCCGCGCCGTCCGCGGTCGCGTAGTCCACCGTCACCGTGTGCGACGCCGGGCCGTCCAGCCGCACGTTGAAGACGACCGCCTCGTCATCGCCCTCGCGAGCGATGGCCCGGTCCGTCAAGATGGCCGGGTTGTCCTCGTCGTCGTCGGCCACCGTCACCGTCGCGCGCGCCGCATCGCCCACCGTGTAGCCGCCGCCGGCCGCGAGCGCCGCCACGACGCGGCCGTTCTCCTCGTCCGCCTCGTCGTCCACGGTCGCGACCGTGAAGTCCGCCGACGTGCTGCCGGCCGGGATCGTCACCGTGCGCTCGCCGAGCGCGGACGCGTCCGCGACGTCGCCGCTCTGGGAGACCGCCACCGTCACCGCCAGGTCCGCGGCCGGCGCCGGGTCGGCCGTCAGCGTGAAGCGGGCGGCCGCGCCTTCCGTCACCCCGCCGCCGGCCGCGACAGTCACCACCGGGTCGGGGGCGGGGCGACCGCCCTCCATCTCCCACATCGCCGCCGCAACCTCCACCCAGCGCTCCCAGCCGCGGTCCGCATACCCCTGCGCCTCGGCCGCGGTCATCGGCGTGAGCGAGCTGTCCTCGACCGTCTCCCCGAACGCGAGCAGCGCCCGGTCCCAGCGGTCGGTGTGTGCCTTGGCGTGCGCCCACTGCGGGTCGTTGCGCCACTCGTACATCTTCGCGATCAGATCGGCGTAGGGACCGCTGGCTGGCCCCGGGCCACCCTGTCCCTGGGTCCCGCCGTCGTCGTCGGTGATCGTGACCTCAACCGAGGACGGCGTGCCCGCCGCCACCGACGACGGCAGGCTGCTGGCGAGCGACACCGTGAACGTCTCGTCGTCGGCGTCGTCGTCCTGGTTCGTCGTCACCGTGCCCGACCCGCGCGTCGAGCCGGCGTTGATCGTGATGCCCGCCAGCGCCCCGTGGTCGCCCGCCTCCGCCGTGCCGTCGGTCAGCGCCAGCGGGATCGTCACGTCGCTCGACAGCGCCGACGACAGCGTCGCCGTCACCGTCACGCCGGAGCCCTCGGCCACCGTGCTCGGCTCGGCGGAAAGCGACACCGTCGCCGCGCTCTGGCCCTGGGTTCCGCCGAGGCCCCCGCCGCTGCCCGACGGGCAGGCGCTCCCGATGCTGAGCTTGACCGTGTCGCTGGCGGACCAGCCCACGTCGGTGCTCCAATTTTTGTGGTACTCGTTCCCTAACAAGTGAGAGATGCCCGACAACGCGAACGCCCGCGTGCCGACGCAGAAGCTGAGGGCCTTCAAATCATCGCCCGGCGCGCTCTGGGAGCTCAAGATGAGGGTGAGCGTGTCAAAATCCCCGTCATTGATTTGTTCGACGGTGTAATCCTGGCCACCGAGCGAGAAGTCGTCGTCCGTCAGAATCGAACTCGACGAGCACTCGGCACCTGTCGTCTGGGTATCGCAGCCAATGCCGCTGTCAAATTGAAATTGGAGCACCTTCGCAGTCAGGGTGGCCGACCAGACCGGGGCGGGCGCGTCGTTGTCGGCGACCGCCACCTCAGCGCTCGCCGCGGCGCCCACCGTGTAGCCGGTGCCGCTCCCGAGCGTCGCCGTCACCGACCCGTTCGGCTCGTCCGTGGTGTCGTCCACCGTCGCCACCGTTAACGCCGCCGACGTGCTGCCGGCTGGAATCGTCACCGTGCGCGCGCCGAGCGCCGAGGGTTGCGCGAACGTGCCGCTCTCGGTGACCGTCACCGCCACGCTGAGGTCCGAAGCCGGCGCGGGCGCGGCGCTGAGCGTGAAGCCCGCGGCCGTGCCTTCGGTCACCCCGCTGCCTGCGGTCACCGTCACCACCGGGACGGCGGGCGCGTCGTTGTCGGCGACCGCCACCTGAGCGCTCGCCGCGGCGCCCAACGTATAGCCGGTGCCGCTCCCGAGCGTCGCCGTCACCGACCCGTTCGGCTCGTCCGTGGTGTCGTCCACCGTCGCCACCGTTAACGCCGCCGACGTGCTGCCGGCTGGAATCGTCACCGTGCGCGCGCCGAGCGCGGAGGGTTGCGCGAACGTGCCGCTCTCGGTAACCGTCACCGCCACGCTGAGGTCCGAAGCCGGCGCGGGCGCGGCGCTGAGCGTGAAGCTCGCGGCCGTGCCTTCGGTCACCCCGCTGCCCGCGGTCACCGTCACCACCGGAACGCCCGGGGTCGTGTCGGCCGCGTCGTTGTCGGCGACCGTCACCGTCGCGCTCGCCGCGGCGCCCACCGTGTAGCCGGTGCCGCTCGCGAGCGTCGCCGTCACCGAGCCGTCCGCCTCGTCCACGGTGTCGTCGACCGTCGTGACCGTGAACGTCGCCGACGTGGCGCCGGCCGGAATCGTCGCCGTGGACGAGCCGATCGCGTTGCGTTCCGCGAACGCGCCGCTCTCGGAGACCGTCACTATCACGCCGAGGTCCGAAGCCGGCGCGGGCGCGGCGGTGAGCGTGAATTCCGCGGCCGTGCCTTCGGTCACCCTGTTGCCCGCGGTCACCGTCACCACCGGCACGGTCGGGGCCGTCTCGGGCGGGGTCGTGGTCGTGTCCTCGATGGTGACCTCGACGCTCGAATGGCTCCGCACCACGTTCAGCGGCAGCTCCTCCGTGACCACGGCCACCAGGAACCGCTCGTCGTCGCCGTCGACGTCGATGGTCGTCGCGAGGGTGCCCGTGGCGCTCGTTGCGCCGGCCGGAATCATGAGGCGCAGCCGGTGCGTCGCGATGTCGTCATGCTCCGCCGTATACCGGGTCGCGAGCACCGGTATCGTCACCTCGCTCGCGAGCGCCGCCGAGAGCGTCGCCGTCACCTCCAGCGCCGAGCCCTCGGGCACCGGGTTCGGCGTGGCCGAGAGCGTCACCGTCGGGCGGTCGTCCTGCACCGGGTCCCCGCCGCCCGCGCCCTCGTCGTCGGTGATCGTGAGCTCGACCGAGCTCGGGGTGCCCGCCGTCAGTTCCGTGTCCGCCGCGTCCTGCCGTGCGCCCCTCGGCAGCGTGCCCAGCGCCACCGTCATCGTCTCGTCGTCGGTGTCGTCGTCCGGCCACACGCTAATGCGCGCCGTGCCGGTCGACTCGCCGCGCCGGATGGTGACGTTCGGTTTGTTGAGAATCCAGTCGCCGTCCTCGGCCGAGCCGTTCGTTCCCGTCAGCGGAATGACCGCGTCCGCTTCGCCATCCCACGGCCACGAGAGCGTAACCGTCGCCTCCGTCTCAACCCAGTTCTCGTCGCCCTCGAGCACCGGGTTCGGGGAGACGGAGAGCGAGGCGCTGATGGGTCCCCCCTTGTAGACTATTACCCCCCACGTGGCAGAGTAGCCCTCGGCGCGCGTCAGCAGGACCTCCACCTGTGTCCGGTGTTCGTCGCCGGCTGCGTTGTACGCGAGGCCGGTTGCCAGATTCACGGAGACGGAGCCGCCGGACGTGACGTTCTGCGGTGCGGTGATCTCCTTCTTGCTAAACACCTCCCGGGAACTCACGGTCGCCGTGCTGGAGCCGGTCCATGTGGGCGTGACGGTCACGCTGGTCGCGTCGCGCGGGACGGTCGCCTTCCAGCCGTGCTCTCCTAGCCTGGTGAGCGTGACCGGACTGCCGCCGACCGACAGCGACACGCTGTCAAACGTGGGGTTGCGCAGCTCGGGCGTACCCGTGCGGTGCACCCAGGGGCCGGCGCCGGCGGCGTTCACCGCCCGCACCCGCACCCGGTAGGCCACGTCGTTGGTCAGCCCCGTAATCGTCCGGGTGGTCGCCGTGCCGTGGTTCGTGTCGAACCAGCCATCGCGGGAGCCGCGGGGGTCCGACGCGGCGTCGTCGTCGACCGTGGTCGAGGAGGTGTAGTGCACGTCGTAGCCGGTGATGGCCGAGCCGCCGGTCGTCGGCGGCGCCGACCAGCTCAGGGCGAGCTGGCCGGAGCTCGGCGCGACTTCCAGGCCCGCGACCTCGGCGGGGGGCACCGCCGGCGTCGTCCCGGAGACGCGCACCCAGGGGCTCGAGCCCGCGGCGTTCACCGCGCGCACCCGCACCCGGTACGCCGTCACCGGCATCAGGCCCGTGAGCGAGTCCGAGGCCGTCGTGCCGTTGTGGGCCGCGTTCACCCAGCCGGTGGCGGGGTCGGAGCCGAAGGGAAACGCCGGCGCGCCGTCGCCGACCGTGGCCGAGCCGGTGTAGTGCACGTCGTAGCCGGTGATGGCCGAGCCGCCGGTCGCCGTCGGCGCGGTCCAGCTCAGGTCGAGCTGGCCGGCGCTCGGCGTGGCGCCCAGGCTCGTGGGCGCGCCGGGCGCGCACGCGGTCCCGATGCTGAGCGGAACCTTTTGGCCGGCGGACCACGCAAGGTTGGCGCCGGTCCAATTGGCCCGGTGGTCGCTGTTGGTCAGCGATGCCGATGAAAACGCGAACGCGGTCGGTCCGACGCAGAACTTCAGTCCCTGGAGGGCCGTATTGACGGCCGAATTGAAAGCGACCGCAAACTGCCCACTGGGAACATCATCATAGAGAAGCTCGACGACATAATCAGTGCCGCCCACAGTGAAGTCCTTGTCAGTCAGCCGCGAAGCGCACTGGCTCGCGGGCGTGCAGCCAAAGTCTCCACTGCCTTGATTCGCCACCGTGAACTCCGCCACCCAGATGGTCTGCGCCTGGGCGGGCGCGGCGCCGTACAGCGAGAGGGCGCCGAGCAGCAGCGCGAGGGCGGGAAGGCGACGGGGAACGGGGGCGGCGGTGTCCGGGGCGCGGTCAGGCTTGCACCGGGAGCTCCGTGCACCGTAGACGACAACCGGTTCTTCTCCTCGGCGACCCATCGCGTTCCCCCCGTGACAGCCGTGCTCCTCGTGCTCCGCGTCGTCGCGGACGAGCAGCCGCGGAGCCCCCGCCCCGACGGCACCCCAGCCGGCCGTACGACCGAGTTCTCCCAGCCGGTCCGCGCCCCGTTTACTCGCGATAACTGGATTTATCGCGAGTAAAATTCGCGGCCTTTTCGGACTGACCGGGAGGCCGCCGGATGCTGAGTTCGCAGACGGACTGCGACTTGAAACGCTCGTTCGAGCGAGGTCAGGTGACGAGGGTGGGAGACACGTTGGCCGCCTACTTCGAGGCGGCCAGGGGCGCGCTCAGCCGGAACACGGAACGGGCTCTGAGATCGGACGTGCAGATCTTCGCGGCCTGGTGCCGGAGGCACCTCCGGGCTGCGTTGCCCGCTGACGCCGCCGACGTGGTCGCCTTCATCGACGAGATGGCTCGCGTCAAGACGCCGGCGACGGTGCGCCGCTACGTGTCCAGCATCGCCACCCTGCACCGGGCGCTGCGCTACCCGAACCCGCTCGACAGCACCTCGGTCCGCTTCGCCCTGAAGCGGATGCACCGCGGCCGGGGACGCCGGCAGGCGCAGGTCCGGGGACTGACCTGGCCGCTCAGGAACCGGCTGATCGAGGCGGGCGGAGACCGGCTGATCGACGCCCGGGACCGGGCGCTGCTGGCCGTGGGCTACGATACGCTGCTGCGGCGCACCGAGCTGGTGTCGCTGCAAGTGGTTGATTTACTGGAGGAAATCGACGGAACGGCGACGCTGCTGGTGCGCTCGGGCAAGACCGACCCGGACGGGCGAGGCGCGACGCTCTACCTGGCGCGCGACACCGTGCGGCTCGTCAAGACGTGGCTCGAACCGGGCGGCGTCGACGACGGGCGGTTGTTCCGGTCCGTGCGCAAGGACGGCACGGTGGGCGAGAAGCTCGACGCCAGCCAGGTGCCGCGCATCTACAAGCGGATGGCCCGGCGGGCCGGGCTTCCCGGCGACGTCGTGGACACGCTGGCCGGGCACAGCACGCGCGTCGGGGCGGTCCAGGACATGATCGCCTGCGGCATCGAGCTGCCGGCCATCCTCCAGTCGGGCCGCTGGAAGACGACGCGCATGGTCCAGCGCTACGGGGAGCGGCTGCTGGCGCGGCGCAGCGGCGCCGCGCAGTTGGCCAAGCGGCAGCGGCGCTGAGGAAGGCCGTGGGCGGGGAATCGGGAGCCGTGACGCCGCCAGCGGCGGCCGGGCGCGGACGTGCGCCTGGCGTTCGAGGGCTCGTCACGGGCACTCGGCGAGGTAGTTATCGCGAGCAAAAACGTGAGCGCGCCCCACTCCGATCCGTCCTCGCCCGGGATCGGCCGTCACGACGGGCGGGCGCGGCGCGCTCCGAAGAACTCAAGCGGTGTCAGCAGGTTGCGCCGAGGGCGGCGGGTTTGCGGATCGCGTTCGGTGTGATGTAGAATCGGCGTCCGTTCGGTGTGGAGATGGATCTTTACTCGCGATAAATCCAGTTATCGCGAGCAAACAGGACGCCCGAAGCGGTCGCGGCTACACCCCATCGAACCGACTCCAAGCGCCCCCGGCGCGGCTGCGCTTCCCCATCTTCGTCTCGCGGGGCAGTCCCACCTTCCGGTGAACCCTAGCGCACGTGCGCACGTCCTTGCGCCCCCAAATTTGTAGGTTTTTTCGGTTGACGGGTTGATCTTGCCGACGACCGTGACCTCGCGCCGCTCCCGCCGGCCCCGCAAGGAGGAGGAGTGGACGCGCATCCTCGTGGTCGACGACCCGCACGCCCTGGCGCTACGTTCGGGACACCCTCGCCGAGGCGGACTACGCCCCGGTCGTGACCGGCGACCCGGAGGAGCTGCCCGAGCTCATCCGCGCGCACAAGCCGCGGCTCGTCCTGCTCGACTTGGTGCTGCTCGGCACCGACGGCATCAAGCTGATGGAGGGCCTGCGCGAGCTCGAGGACCTGCCGGTCATCTTCATCTCGGCCTACGACCGGGACGAGACCATCGTCAGAGCGCTGGATGCGGGGGCCGCCGACTACATCTCGAAGCCCTTCTCGCCGTCGGAGCTGACGGCGCGGGTGCGGGCGGCCCTGCGGCGGCGCGCCGAGCCGGAGCCCTTCATGCTGGGGGAGCTGGCGATCCACTACGAAGACCGCCGCGTCACCGTGGCCGGCCGCCTCGTGACGCTGACGATGACCGAGTTCGAGGTGCTCCGCGTGCTCTCGGCCAACGCCGGCCGGGCCGTGACGTACGACTCGCTGCTGCGCCGGGCGTGGGGCCAGCGGGAGCGCGGCTCCGCCGCCCCGAAGCTGGTGCGCGCGATCGTGAAGGGTCTCCGCAGCAAGCTGGGCGACGACGCGGCTAAGCCGGCCTGGGTGTGGAACGTGCGCGGCGTCGCCTACCGCATGCCCAGGCCCGGCGAGCGGTGACAGCCGCCGCGGATACGCCGCACCGCAGCCGCCTGCGATCGCAACCGGCAGCCTCCGCGCCCGCTTCGCTCCTCTCCCTGTTCGGGCGAATCCGGCCGGCTCAGTCACCCCGCGAGCGTGGCCGCCGTCGGGCTTCAGCGCCGCCCGAACCAACCCCAATGCGCCGCCCCGGCGTAGAGCAGATCCTCGCGGAACCGGCCCTCGGCCGCCTCGACGTCGAGCGGCCGGGCTCGTGGCGGCGACGACGCAGGTCGAGCCGGCGGTTGCGGTTCTCGCCGAGGCGGCGGGTCTCGCCGTCCTGGAGGATCCGCAGCGGCTTGGCCTGCGCGCGCGGCGCCAGTTTCGGCCGCCTCGTCGAGCAGGACCGTGCCGCCGGATGACGGCTCCAGCAGCCCCGCGGCGGCCACCGAAAACGCTCCTGAGTTCCTGCCCCCTGAGCGCCTCAGTTCCTGCCCCCAGGCCGGAAACGCCCGAGGGTCGACGTACGCCGTACCGCGGACCCTGAGTCGCTAGGGAACGAGAGACGTCAAGTTCAATCATCACAGTAGCTTGGAGCGAAACTCGGATCGCCCGGGGGCTAGCCCCCGAACCGGTTGAAGTACCCTGAGCGACCCCGGCCCGGGCCGTAAGACTCCCTGCCCCCACACGAACGGGGGCAGCGCGTCTGACGCCCGAATCGGCCGGGGTCGCTCAGGGTGCATTTTTCCCTCCGGGAAGGGTCCACCAGCGCCGGGCCGAGACCCGCCCCAGACCCGCCCCAGACCCGCCGCGGCCGGCCGCAAGACCCGCAAGGCGTCGGCCGCCCGCGACCGCTCCATCCCCCCAATCGCGACAGCCGCTTCAACGCCGCGCCCCCCGGAGACCCGCGCGACCACGGCCCGCGGGCCGACGCCTCGACCTCCGGAGACCCGGCCCATGGGGGGGCACGTGGCCGCCGCGCTCGACGGCGGCTACGTCGAGCTGTCGGTCGCCGACGAGGGCCGCAGCGTCGCTCCCGAGGAGCTGCCGAACCTGTTCCGCAAGTACGCCGGGCGCGAACCGGGCGCGGGGTCCTCCGGCCGCGGTCTCGGGCTCGCCATCTCAAAGGGCATCGTCGAGGCGCACGGCGGGCGCATCCGCGCCGAGAGCGCCGGACCCGGCACCGGCACCCGGGTCGCCTTCACCCTGCCGGTCGCGGACGACGACCCGGCGGCGGCGCCGGCGGCCGGCGCCCGCCCGCCCGGCGACGGCGGCCGCGCCCGCGTGCTCGTGGTCGACGACGACCCGCGGACGCTGCGCTTCGCGCGCGAGGCGCTCGACGGGGCCGGCTTCGACACGATGGCCACGGGCAACTTCCGGGACCTGGCCCGCATCCTCGACGCCCGAGCAGCCGCCGCTGGTGCTGCTCGACCTGGTCCTGCCCGGCAGCGACGGCATCGAGCTGATGGCGCAGGTGCCGGCGCTCGCGGAGCTGCCGGTCATCTTCATCTCCGCCTACGACCGCGCCGAGACGCTCGCGCGGGCGCTCGACGCCGGCGCCGACGACTACCTGGTCAAGCCGTTCTCGGCGACCGAGCTGACGGCGCGGGTGCGCGCCGCGCTGCGGCGGCGGGCGGGGCCGGCGGGGTTCGCGCTCGGCGAGCTGGCCATCGACTACCGGGGCCGCCGCGCCACGCTCGCCGGCCGCAAGCTGGACCTGACCGCCACCGAGCACGACCTGCTGTGCGCGCTGGCCCGCAATGCCGGCGGCGTGTGCTCCTACGACGACCTGGCGCGCAGCGTCTGGGGCCGCAGCCGCATCGACCCGAAGCTGGTCCGCGCCTTCGTCCGGCGCGTGCGCGGCAAGCTCGGCGACGACGCCGCCGAGCCCGTGTACATCCTCACCGAGCGCGGCGTCGGCTACCGCATGGCGCCGCCGCCGGACCGGTGAGGCAAGCGCCCGGCCGCCAGACCGGCGCGCCGCATCCAGCGTCGTACGTCCTGCCGAACCCCAGGCCCGAGCGGCCCCAATTCGCCGCGGCGGCGTTGTGATTGGGACGATGGCCCCCCTGTCACACCCGGAATCACATCCCACCCGCCGGGCCGAACTCCCGGAACGCCCCGCGTTTGCCGGACCGATCGCGTCGTTCGGCAGGAGCGGCCGGCCCCATTTGCGCCGCCGTAGTGCCGGGAGCGACCCCTCCGAAACCTGCGGTTTCGCGGCGCTATGGGCGCTTCTCCGTCACACCCATCGCGCGGGGTCGCTCCCGGCAAACGGTTCCAGCCTGGAAGGGTGTCGGCGTCGCGGATTCGGCGACGCCCCGGCCGCGCCGGGCCGGCGCGGGCTACCGCGAGGGCGCCGGGCCGAGCGGGTCGCGGCCCCGGGTCTCGCCGTCCTGGAGCACCCGCAGCAGCTTGGCCGGCGCGCGGCGCCAGCTCGGCCACCTCGTCGAGAAGGACCGTCCCGCCCGAGGACAGCTCCAGCAGCCCCTTGCGCGGATCATCCCAGTTGCGCAGCCGGCCGGTCAGAGCCGGCGCGGGGGCGGCTGGCGATGAAGTCGAGCACTTCCTGCTCGATCCAGCGGACCGCCCGGCTGCCGATGCGGATCGGCTTCGGAAACCGGGACTCGGCCATCAGCGCGTAGACAGCCGAGCGCGACAGCGCCGTCATGCGCGTCACGTCGCGGAGCGTGAGCAGTTTCGTGGTCATGTGCGGCTCTCCTTTCTCCGGTCCGGCGCTGCGTGGCGGCATCGCCCGGTCTCGCCGTGTCCGGTGAGGGTCGAGCATAGCACATGAAATCCCGTAAGCTATTGTGTAGTAATAACTTATTACCACTCATGTCCGGCGGGGAGCTGCCTGAACAACGCCGAGATCGGACTCCCCGCCGCCCCCCCTCATCTCTCGCCGAAGCCGCCAGGCAGGCCCTCGGGAACCGCAAGCTCGCCCGGTCTGGCGGAGACCCGTTGGCCGAGCCGCGGCTCGGAGGAGCCGGCGCGTGAACGGCAAGCGGCCCGACATCGGCGGTCGGGCGTCGCTGGTACAATGACCTGTACGGTTCGGAGGCGACTTCGATGGTCCCGTGGATTCCCGTTCAGGATGTGGGAATCGACGAGGGAATCACGGTCGGGTCAGTGACAGCAAGTCGAATAGAATGAATGACTTGCTGGAATCTGTATGCTCTCGCTGCCTTAGCACGTGACAGCAACCTCGAACTACGCGAGGCGGTCGCAGCCAGACGCAGATCGACGACTTGCCGTCCCGAGATCACCAGCAGTGTCAGCGCCAGCTTGCAGGCGCGCGCTTTCAAGCGATCGTGTGCCCATCAACTTCACGTGCGGTGGTCGTGACGCGATCGCCTCGTAGTCCGCGGCCCCAGTGTCGGTATCGGATCGCTGCCGGCCACTGGCATTCTCGTAGCGATCTCCTCGGCGGGTGACCGGGATTGCGCACTCGGTTCCGACCACGTGGCGGGCCGCTCCACGATACCTTCGGCGTCGCCGGGCGGGGACGGGGGCGACAATGCGGGCCGCGCCGGCCGGGAACAGCTTCGAGAACATCTTCGGAGGTGCCGGCGGCTTGATCCCGGGCGGCTACCAGGATGGGGCTCCAGAACATCGCCAACGCCGGCTACTCGATCTGGAACGTCCAACTGCAGATAACCTACCCGCTGGGTCGAAGCGCGGACCGGGCCGCGTACGAGCGGGTCCGGCTGGAGGCGCAGCAGAACCGCGCGCAGATTCGCCGCAGCTGCGGATTGCCAGCGAGGTCACCAACGCCGCGCTTCGGATCGAGTCGATCCGGGAGCGCATTGAGACTGCAACGGCGTCGCGGGACTTGGCCGAGGAACAGCTCCAGGCGGAGGAGAGCAAGTTCGAGGTGGGTCTGTCGACGACTTCTTCGTCCTGCAGTCGAAACGCGATCTCGCCACCGCGCAGGATGCCGAGCTGCGCGCGATCCTCGACTACCAGCGGGTGCGGATCGAGTTCGACCGGACGCAGTGCGCTTCGCGCGGCAGCGCCGGCATTGCCCTGGTCGGCAGCGCGATGGAGCGCGGACCCGTGGGTCCCGCAGGCGGCGTGCCGTCGGGGCCGTTTCGGCCGCCGCAGCGTTGAGTCGAGCGGGAACCGGGACAAGCGTCCGCAAGGAGAACGCATGCTGAGACGTGCCGGAGATTCCATTTGAAAACCCAATAGAACTCTCGGTCAGCACCGTCATGGAGTGGGCCGTGGCGCTGAACTACCGCGACGACAACCCGTGCAGCCGCATCGGGCCGGTCCTCGGGCCGCAACAGGATCTGGTTCAGCACATGCGGGCGCTGCCGCATCGGGGACGTGGCGGCGGTGGTCGGGACAGTGCGGGCCGCCGCCGCGGCGCCCGTCGTCAAACTGGCGTTCGAGTTCCTCGTGGTCACGGCTGCGCGGTCCGGCGAGGTCCGTGGCGCACGGTGGGACGAGATCGACACTGACGACCACGTGTGGACCATCCCGGCCACGCGGACGACGGCGAAGCGC
The DNA here is from genome assembly GCA_965204175.1 of Vicinamibacterales bacterium. Classification (GTDB taxonomy): domain Bacteria; phylum Acidobacteriota; class Vicinamibacteria; order Vicinamibacterales; family UBA8438; genus WTFV01. The sequence continues at coordinate 3,641,995 of OZ241978.1, read as the reverse complement.
GAGCACCGGGTGCCGTTGAGCGGGCGGGCGCTGGAGATCCTCGATGCGGCGCGGATGCTCGAAGACGGCAACCCGCTCGTGTTCCCGACCGTGCGGGGCAAGCTGATGAACGACATGACCCTGTCGGGACTGCTCAAGACGCTGGAGATTCCCGCTGGCCCGCATGGCTTCCGCTCCACATTCCGCGACTGGGCCGCCGAGGAGACGAACCACCCGCGCGATGTGGTCGAGGCCGCGCTCGCCCACATCGTCCAGAACAAGGTAGAGGCCGCTTACGCGCGGTCGGACCTGTTCGAGCGGCGGCGGCAGTTGATGGACGACTGGTCCTCGGGGGTGTGTGCTGTATAAGCCTCTTAGTATCAGCAACTTACGGACGTGGTTCCGAGCGCTTCCCCTCATCGTGTCCCTCGTTCCCAGCCGGATTCCAGCGGCCTGGAAGCACCGTGCGAGGACGGATTCAGATCGTGGTTGTGGTGCGCGACGACGCGCACGACGCGGGCGAGGACGAGACGGGGGCGCGGTTCGACAACGGCCTACTCGGACACGGGCGGCGGTACGGCCGACTCCCCGTTGATCGACGCCTTCAGCTCCTTGCCAGCCGTGAAGTAGGCGACGTACTTCGAGGCACGTCCACCCTTCGAGGCGTCGACCATGATGGGGGGGGTGTGTCGGCTACGGTCGGGATGTCACACTATGGGTCGTAGAAGAGTGCCAACGTGACTAACCAGCGCCACCAAGCCGACCCGTACGCTGGTGTCACTCAGGTGTCCAACAGCGGAAGGCGTCCGTCGGAGAGCCCGCCCTGGGGGTGCGGCCTTCTGATCGCGTCGCTGCTCCTGCTGCTCGTCATTGGGGCGAGCCTTCCCGATGAAGACGCCGAGCGTCGGCGTCAGGAACCGGCAGGGGAACAAGCCGAGACGGATGCTCAGCGGGCAACCGCACAGACCCCGGCGCAGCGTGGAGAGGTCGCCGCGCTCGTCAGATGTCCGGCACAGGTTGAACGGCTCGCGCAGTATACCCATCGATGGACGGATGGGTTTCTTGAACCGAAGTTCAGCCATTCGCGCCCGACAGGGGATCCGAACGTCGTTACCTATCTCGGCGATCGTATCGAATTCCAGAACGGCTTCGGCGCGTGGCAACCGCACGTCTACGAGTGCGACTTGAACGTCGCGACGGAACAAGTCGTCGATGTGCGGGCGAGACCGGGGCGCTTGCGTTGAACTGGTTTCGGTTCCCTTGATTTCCGGGGGGCCATGAACGGTGGTGCTGTCGCATGAGCAGCGACACGAAGTGGATCATCGGAACGGTCGTCGGCACTGGCTTGGCCATCGTAACGGCCGTGTTGACTCGTGTTGACCGCCGCCGGTCTTCTGCGGGCGGAGACTCACGGGGCAAAGTCACCGCGAGTCGCTGAGCTCTGTTCGTACTGCCCTGGAACGCGAAGCCGTGCATCAACGGGCACGAGCACTTGAAGCGACGACTACCGCACCCCGCCGCCGAGGGTGAACCCGACGTAGATCTCCCGGCCCGGCGACGGCCGGTAGTACCGGCGGGTGAACTCGTTGGCGAGGCCCGACGAGTTGTAGCGCTCGTCGAACAGGTTGTCGATGCCCGCAAAGGGCTGCACGTCCATGTCCCCCAACCGCCCGACCCACCCGAAGCGCAGGTCAACCACCGTGTAGGCCCAGTTGGTCGTCCCCGCCTCGTTGCCGTTCGTGAAGAAGTACTCGTCGACCCAGCGCACCGACGCGCTCGACTGCAGGCCGAACGGCGCCGCGTAGTCGACCCCCGCGAACAGCCGGCGCGGCGGCGCCCCCGGCTCGCGCTTCCCGGCGTAGTCGATCCCGTCGAGCACGAACCGGCGGAAGACGAAGTCCTGGAGGGTGTAGGCGAGCCGGGTCTCGAAGCGGGCCGTCGGCCGCCAGCCGAGCGACAGCTCGACGCCGTCGCGCGCGGTCTCGCCGGCGTTCTCGTAGTGGAGCGCGAAACCGCGCGTATAGACCGGCACTATCCGGTCCAGCAGGCGCGAACGGTAGGCGGCGACCTCGTAGCGCAGCCGCGCCGGCTCGATCAGCCCGCGCAGGCCGAGCTCGAGGCTGCGGAGCCGCGACGGGTCCAGATCCGGGTTGAACCCGCCCCGACCACCCGGCGACCGCGCCAGCTCGGCGGTGATCGGCGTCTCGTAGGCGGTCGCGAGGTTGCCGTAGACGTTGAGGCCCGGCGCCACCGCCACCGTCATGCCGAACGTGGGGCTGTGGGCGCTCATGGTGCGGCGGCCCGACTGATCGCCGTCGTCGAGCTTCCGGTCCACCGCCCGGAAGCGGTAGTGGTCGTAGCGGGCCCCGGCCGTCAGCGTGACCCGCGGGTGGGGCGAGACGCTCAACTGGCCGAACGGCGCCGCCGACGCCACCAGCTCCTGCTGGTCGAGGTTCAGGGGGCCGCGGTGGGCGGTGGCGCCGACGACGAACGGCGGCAGGAAAACGTAGTCCAGCCGGGTCTCGTCCTTCGACGACACGTCCACCCCGGCCGTCCACTCGAGCGTGGTCGAACCGACCTCGACCGCGCCCTGGTACTCCGACCGCAGGCCGGCCCCACGCCGCCGCAGGTCGAGGGCGCGGATGACGAGGGCGGTGTCCACGCGCCGGCGGGCGGCCCAGACGGTGGCGCGCAGGACCTGCGCGCCCGAGAAGCGGTGCTCGAGGGTCGCCCCGCCCTGCATCTGCACGGCCGATTCGCCCCAGTTCTGCTCGGCGACGGTCGTGCCCAGGAAGGGACGGGCCTGCCGCGGATCCTGGACCCGGCCGCCCCGCTCCGCCGCCGTCAGCCGGGGATCGCCCGCCTCCGCCGCGCTCAGGTAGCTCGGGTTCGCAGCGAACGGCAGGTGGTAGTGGTTGAAGACGAGGGACAGCTCGGTCCCCGTCGGGAGCGTCTGTCGCACGACCACGTTGGCCTGGCGCACCTCCGCCTGGCTGTGGTTCCGCCAGCCGTCGGTCCGGAAGCGGCTGACGCTGCCCATGAACCGCGTGCCGCGGTCGTTGCGGCCATCGACCCGGAGCTGCTGCCGCCGGTAGCCGTGACTGCCCCACTGCAGGTCGGGCCGTATCGTCAACCGCCGGGTCGGATCGATCTCGGTGACCAGGTTGATCACGCCGCCGGCGGCGTTGCCGTAGAGGACCGAGCTCGGACCGCGGATCACCTCGATGCGCCGCACCGCCCCGAGGTCGACGTTGCCCGGCTCGGTGGTCCCGTCGGTGGTGGTCAGCGGTATCCCGTCCTGGATGACGGCGAGCCCGCGGATGCCGAGCATGGGCTGGGACGGCGGGGCGCGGATGCTCAGGGCGATGCCGCCGGTCAGACCGTAGTCGCGCCGGTTCTGGACGGTCAGGCCCGGCACGCCGCGCAGCGCCTCGTCGAGCGACGCCTTCCGCTCGGTGAAGCCGAGCGCCTCGGGCCCCAGCACCGCCACCGCGTTGGCCACGTCGTCCAGGCCCTGCTCCGACCGGGTCACGGTGACGGTCTCGGCCAGCGGCGCGATGGTCAGGGTGAAGTCGACGATTGTCTCCGCTCCCTCGACCCGCGCTGCGGTGGGGTCGGCGCGGAACCCGGGCAGGAAGACGGATAGCTCGTAGTCTCCCGCGGGCAGCCGCGCGATCTCGTAGTCGCCGTCCTCGCTGGTCACCGCGCTGCGGGCCAAGCCGGTTGCTGCATGCTGCGCGGTGACGGTCACTCCGGGCAGCAGGCCGCCTACCTGGTCGCTGACGATTCCCCAGATCGACCCGGCGTCGTCCTGCGCGACCGCCGGCCCGACACCGATGAGCAGGCACAGCACGCTGACGCAAGCAATCCGGAAGCCGTCGTCGCCGGCGACGCGAACCATCGTCGGTCTACCGGCCTGGCAGCCCCGGGGCGGCGGGATGGCCTGCGTGTTGCGCGGCAGGTGCAAGTTGATGAAGCCCCTCGTTATCCGATCCGGCGGCCGGAGCGAAATGACGGCCCTGAAGGTTGCCCCGCAGGTGCGGACGGCGCACCGGGCAGTGACGTGTTGAGCAGGGCGCTCGTCTACAACGCGCAGGTGGACTCCACGCGCACCGTGATGACGTCGGTGTCGTGGTACCGGCTGTGACGCACGGACGAGGCGTAGTGCCGCAGCAGTCGAAGAGTCGATCGCGCGCGGCCTGCGCCACGACGCGCGCTGAATGGCGATGCCGTCACCAAGCGTGTCCATCGCCCCGACGACGGTCACCAGCACGAACGCCGGCAGCAGGGCCCAGAAGGCCGGCCCGAAACCGAGATCCACTCCGGGCCAGGCCGTCGCCGGCAATCCAATCCAGCCCGCCTCGCGCACGCTCGCCGTGTCGTAGATGCCGAAGGCTTCAAGTGCAGGCACGCCTTGACCTTGGCTCCGCGCACGATCACAACGGGCTCTTGTCCGGACGATGCCGAATCGGCGATCCCGCGCCACCGGCCATCATACCGGACCCGCGACATCACACCGGTTCGCGCCATCGCCGAGCGTGAGCGTCCGATCGAGTCGACTGGATCAGCCGCTGCCGCTGCGTTCTCGAGCAGATCGCGCAAGGGCGTCGTCATCGGAGATATCGGTAGGCCAGCTGTACTCCGCCGCCACGGTCGCGCCCAGCGCCGCGTGGGCGTCCCCGCCAGCCACTGCGGCCGGGGGTTGTAGAGGTTTCGTCAGCGCCGGCTTCTTGAGCGCCTTGGCGGCGTTCTCGAGACCGGCCGCTGCGGGTAGCCCGGCACCGGCTCGTCCACCCCCTCGACCCACTCCGGCGGGTTGAGGGGGTCCCGCAACTCGACCAGCCACCGAGCTTCCAGGGTTTCTGGATAGAACGGCCTGTAAGATGCTGATAATAAGCGGGTTACAGATTCTACGGGCGGCTGTTCCCCTCGGCGTATCCCTCGTTCCGCGTCGGCTTGCAGCGGTCCAGAACCAACATCCCCGAACGGCCCTGGACCGGGGGCATCTCGCTCTTGTCCGCGTTGCCTCACCCCGCCCGTACGACCCGCGGGCCGTGGTAGCATGACTTGGACGCATGATCGCAGCGCAACGAGGAACACATGAGCCAGATCGTCACCGAGGTCTATGACGCGTTCCGCGCGGCCAACGTCCAGGAAGACCTCGCGAAGGCCGCCGCGGGTGCCATCGCTGGCCGGGAAGACTTGGTGACCAAGCTTGACCTCGAACGTGACATCAACCGCATGCAGACCGAGATCGGTCGGGTCGACAATGACCTGAAGGCGGCAATCGCCGACCTGAAGGCCGACATGAAGTTGCTGAAATTCGGGTACGGGCCAGCCATCCTCGGCTTGCTGATCAAGCTCGTGTTCTTCCCATGACAGAACCAAGTCCGCAGGCTGCCGGCGAGTTCACGATGACACCCTGGATCCAGGGCGCGATGCTCGTGATCATGGTCGGCAGTCTTGTCGGAGCAATGTGCAACCGCTGGCAACTGGAGCGTGGTATCGGTGGCCGGACGATTCAGTTTGTCGGCCTCGCATGGGTGCTGGGAATTGCTACGATCCTGGCCCTTGAAGGCAAGCTGCAGGATGGGGTTACCGGTACCCTCCTTGGAGCGGTCGCTGGCTACCTGTTCGGGAAATGGCCGCTGAAACCCGATCCGTGACGACCCGGCGAAGGATCGGCTGCTCACGTTGGGTCCGACTGCGGGTGGCGACCAAGGTGCGCGTCGATTTCGAGCCAGCCACGGCGCCCCTTGGGCTCGTAGTCGGACGGATTCTTGGGGCGTGTGTACCTCGACGCACTTGGATCAGCATTCGTGTCTGCCCGGGAATTGAGCCTCATGGATCCATACGAGGTTTTGGGCCTGAAACCCGGTGCCACGCCCGACGAGATCAAGGCGGCCTACCGGCGTCTGGCGAAGAAGCACCACCCGGATAAGAACCCCGACGATCCGACTTCCGAGTGGATCTTCAAGGAGGTTGGACGGGCGTATGAGACTCTTCGGGGCATCAGTGATGCCGGGAGCTCACGGCGAGATGGAACACGGCATGCGGGTGCCGAGACACCTCACGTTCGCGGTAGCGGTCCATCTGCACAGCGGGCACGCCCGCGCGGCGGGCGAGGAGGATGGCGTCCATCGCGGTATCGATGGCATTGCCCAGCCGCCGTCGGCTGCCGAGCACGCGCTCGATGCGCGCGTCGGCGAGCCGGGCGTCGAGCGCCTGCCGCGCCGTGAAGTAGTCGACGGGCCGGCGGACCGAGGCCGCCCGGCGGGCCCAAGTACGCCGGACGATGCCGTGTCGCGGTCGCGACCGCGGGACCAGGCGCTCGGCGGTGGCCCGCGCCCGGTCCCGCGGCGTGCCCGCCTTGCGCAGGCGCCGCTGCAGACGTTGCCGGAACCGCTCGGTCCGCGTCCGCGGCGGCGGCGTCGGTGTCCGCCGTTCCGGTTCATAGACCCGCGTCCAGTCCTCGCGCTCGCCATCGGTTCGAGGTCGCCGGCCAGGGCCGCGCGGCCGTTCGGCGGGCGGCAGCGGGTGCAGGTCGCGGGCGCGTCGGCGGGCGGTGTCGAGCTCAGCGGCGTGCTGCTCGGCCTTCGCTTCCGGCGTCGCCGCGCCGCGGTCCTTGAAGTCGCTCATCCGCCCGGCGACGTACTCGGCGTAGCGCCCGCGCACTTCCCGGTGCCGGACCCGGTTGTCGATCACGATGCCGCCGTGCTTGCGTTCCCACTGCTCGGCGACCTTCGACAGCCGCAGGCCGGAACGGCCGAGCGAGGCCGCCTTCCCCGTATCGGGGTGCACCTTGCAGACGACCAGGTGCCAGTGCGCGTGGTCTGTGTCGTTGTGCGCGACCAGGACCGCGAGGTGGTCTTCGAGGCCGAGCGCGCTCAGGGCGCGGTCGGCGAGCTCGAGCTGCTCGTCGCGGGTCGGGGTCTGACCGGGCGGCCACGCGGCGGTGAAGTGCGCATACGGGTTGCGCAGCTTGCGCCCGCGCGCGGACACGCCCGCCCGCTGCTTGAGCAGCGGCGCATCGGCGACCCTTCCCTGCATCATCCGCACGCACAGGTCGACAGTCGGCCGTCGGCGAGCCGCCCAGCGTGGCGGTCCACGCCACGCGCTCGTCGGTCGTGGGCCGCGGGTCGTCGGCGCTCACCTGGTCGCAGGTCGATGAGAGGCATGAGGTTCTCCTCCGGAGAAAGGGGAAATGGCCCGAGGGGGGGCCAGGTAATGCGGGCCGGCAGGCCCGGAGGCGTAGCGGATGCGGGGGTCGGCGACGAGCGGCGTGGGGCGGGCGCAGCATGCCGGAGCGTTGCCTTGTCCGCCCGCCTTCGGCCTGTCCGTCCGCGTCCGCTCTGTGTGATCGTCGCCCCGCTGCCGCTCCCCTCCGGGGTCCCGTGGTGTTGCGCGCCGACTCGGGGAGGCGCGCCGGCCAGCAGCGGCCGAGGCGTGGTGTCGGTCGCAGCAGCTTGCGCCGGCGCGAGGCGGGCGGGGCTAACGCGTGAAGGAGTCGAACAGCGGTTGGAGAGCGGCCACCAGCGCAAGGCGAGTGGGGACGCGTGGTAGCGGCCGAAGCCGCCGGTTACGACCTCGACGTGGCAGCAGGCGGCATCGTCGCGCTTGACGCCGCTGGTTCCGACGCGATGCGAATCGTGCACCAGCTCGACGAGGCGGAGACGATTGTTGGCGAGCTCGAGGCGGCCGCCCCCGTACGGTCTCTGACTGCGTGTCGATCTCCCTGTGTGCGGTCATCCTCTTCGCCGCGTCGAAGTTGGGTTGCGAGGCGGGGTCAACGAGGATCGCGCAGGGACCGAATCAGTCGTACGATACCGCCAGTTGCGGCGTCGTCGGCACAGCCTGGCAGGTCAGGACGGCGCCCGCGGCGATCTCGTCATCGCCCAGCGCCATGCGGGCTCGCATGTGCACGGTTCCCGCGCTCAGCCGCGCCCGGCACGAGCCGCACACCCCCGACTCGCACGAGAACGGCGGCGAAGCGCCGACGGCGCGCACCGCGTCGAGCAGCGTCCGGCCCGGCGCGATCGGCACCGCGAGCGTCCGCCCGGCGAGAACCACCCTGGCGAGCGCCGCCACGCCCGCGACCGACATGTCCCGCGCTGCTCTGGATCGGCCGTAGCTCTCCATCCGGATCCGGGCGTCCGGCACGTCGAGGTTCTCCAGAGCCGTCCTGATGCCCGCGTTCATGCCGCCGGGACCGCAGACGTAGTAACGGGCATCCTGCGCCTCGGGCGGATGCTCGGCGAGGAACGCCTCCACGGCCGCGGCGTCGATGCGGCCCCGCCGCCAGTAGTCCATCGACGGCCAGATGCCCGGCTTCGACAGCACATGCCGCACCAGCAGCCGGCCGGCCGCGCCGGCCTCGGCCCGCGCGAGCGCCTCGCGGAAGATGATCGATGCGCCGTCGACGTTGCCGTAGGCCAGATGCGCGACCGAGTGCGGCTCGGCTTCGAGCAGCGCCCGCACCATCGCGTAGACCGGCGTGATGCCGCTCCCGGCGGCGAAGAAGTAGTGCGTCCGGCGCGCGCGCGGCTCGGGATCCAGACAGAAGCCGCCGAAGGGCGGCGCGACGTCGATCCGGTCACCAGCCGAGACGTGGTCGTTGATGTGGTTCGACACGAGCCCGTCGGGCACCCGCTTGACCGTGACCCGCAACGCTGCGCCAGCGAGCGGGGCCTCGGAGATCGAATAGGTGCGCCGCACCTCCCGGCTGTCGATCGTCAGCCGCAGCGTGACGTGCTGTCCCGGCCGCCAGCGGAAGGCTCCGCTCAGTGCGGGCGGGACATCGAATCGGACGCTGGCGGCGCTGGGGGTCTCGGCCTCGACTGCGGCGACGCGAAGCGCGTGGAACTGCTGGCTCACGCGCCGCCCTCCACCCATTCGCGCACCAGCGCCTGATGCCTCCGGACGCCCGCCTCGCCCCGGCGGGAAGACGGGCCGTGCTCGAAGTAGGGACTCCGGAGCGACTTCTGCTGCTGCTCGCAGGCGTAGACGTCCTCGGCCATGAAATCGCCCGACGCCAGCGGATCCCCGGCCTTGTCGCCGGCGAACTTGCCCCGGATGCGCGATGCCCAGTACCCCGCCGAGCGCACGGCCTGCCACGTGAACGCCCAGCCGGATGCGTTCGCCACCTTCGTCCGGGTCACCACGCGGGTCAGCGCTGGGGCGAGCGGCGTGACGTGGTACACCGACCAGGAACCCTCGTCCGCGGCCAGGCCGATGCCCGGGAACAGCATCGGCACCCAGGCGCCGATCCGGTCGCGCGACACGTGGTCGATGAGCGGCAGAGCGGCGTTCCGTTCGATGCCTTCCCGGTAGTCCGCCGCGGCCGGCTCCCAGAAGGCGAAGTGCGGCCCGACGAAGCCCGACTCGATCCTCGAGTGGTCGTACATCGCCAGCGTGCCGGCGTGCAGGTGCGCCAAGTGATAGCCGTCGATGTAGTTCTCGACGACGATCTTCCAGTTCGCGGCGATGTCGGTGCTCGTGCGCGCCTCGGCGTACTCGACCAGCTCGTCGACGCGGTGCGGCCCGAGCAGCGGCTCGACCTCGCCGAACCAGTCCATGATCGACCCGGCGTTGGAGTCGGGGTGGACCCACAGCATGCCGCGCCACCGGTCGACGGCGGCAGGTTTCAGACCGAGGCACGCCGCGTCGAGATCAGGAAACTCCGTCTCCCGGTTCGGTACCGCGATCAGCCGTCCCTCAAGGTCGTAGGTCCAGTCGTGGTAGGGGCAGGTGATCGCCTTCTGCGCCTTGCCGACGGCGCGCAGCAACTGCGTGCCGCGATGCCGGCAGACGTTGTGGAACGCCCGCAGGCGGCGGTCGCGGCCCATCACGATGAAGATGTTGTTCAGCCCGGCCTGCACCGCGACGTACCGGCCCGGTTCGGCCACATCCTCCGCCAGCCCCGCGAAGGCCCAGGTCCGAGAGAAGATCCGCGCCTGCTCGCGGTCGAACCATGCCTGCGAGGTGTACGCCTCGACCGGCAGCACCGGCATCGTCCGGCCGCCGCTCATGGCCGGCCTCCCGTTCCGCTCACCATGTCCACCACGGACCCCGGTTCAGGTCGGCCGCCACAATCCAGACGCCGGACGCGGTCCACATCGCCGTGACGAGCCAGAACGGAATCGGGTTGTCCGCGCGGGTGACCGGCTCGACGAGGAACGCCTCTCCCGACCGGATGCCTACGGCCGCGTAGTAGCACATCCACACGCCCCAGACCCACCACCAGTCCAGGGCCGCGACCAGCGCGACGCCGGCCAGCGCCGTCCAGGTCCGCCACGTGACTCGCCGATGCATGACGGTCATCGAGTTGTTCATGCGCAGAGCCTCGCTGAAGCCACCCGTCTCTCCCGCTCTGAACTCGCCTTGAATGAGACATAATTGTATCACTCGGACAGCACTTGAACTTCGGCTCGGGCTACGCCCAGGCAAGGACCATGACCACGAAGCCGCTACGGCCATCGGTGCGGCAGGCCATTCTCGACGCCGCCATCGAGCTGCTCGCCCGCAACCGCGGCGTGTCGCTCTCCGAGATCGCGGCTCGGGCGGGCGTGGGCCGCGCGAGCCTGCACCGCCACTTCCCATTGCGCAGCGACCTCGTCGCCGCGGTCGTCCGCCAGTGCATGGACGAGACCGAAGCCGCGACGGCCGCAGCCACCCGCGATGCGGGATCGGCGAGGGAGACGCTGTGGAGGATGCTGGAGGCCGTCATCCCGCTCGGCGACCGATACCACTTTCTGGCCGCGGTCGTTTCCGACGAGGCGGAGCTGCGCGCCCGTCACGAGGCGGAGATGGAATGGCTGGCGCGGCTGATCGACGACCTCAAGAGCGAGGGCGTCCTGGCGGCCAACGTGCCGCGCACCTGGGCGGCGGCCCACATCGACGCGCAGATCTGGATCGCGTGGACCGAAGTGGCGGCGGGGCGTCTGGCGCCCGCGCACGCCGCGGATCTGGCGTTTCGCACGCTACTGGAAGGATTGGGACGACGATGACCTCCATCATGCTGCAGCCTCGCCTCTGTCTCGGGCTCGGCGACCTTGGTCGTCGGGCTGGCGGCGTCGGCCGCCGCGGTCGGCGCGGGCGACCGCGGCGATCTGATCGGCGTCCGGGTGATCGACACCGGCCGCCGCCACTTCTCTTGTGCGTCTAGAGGATTGGGTCCATGGACCCAATCCAAGGAATTGGATCAACAAGTGGAAGACGCGGGAACAGCGGCGAGAGTGGCCGGTATTCCGGGGTCGCCGCGCGGGGATACTTTCGCATTTCCGGCAGCCGTCCCGGCCTGCTTGGACGCTTCCGTCGTGCTGACCGTTAGCGCCGCTGCGGGGTCGCCTGCGCGCTCGTCGTGGCGAGGTAGGCAGACCAATCGTGCATCAAGCGCCGGCGCCGCTCGAACAGGTCCGACCGCGCGTAAGCCGCCTCTACCTTGTTCTGGACGACATGGGCGAGCGCGGCCTCGACCACCTCGCGCGGGTGGTTCGTCTCCTCGGCCGCCCAATACCGGAAGGTGGAGCGGAAGCCGTGAGGCACGGCCGGGATCTCCAGCGTCCTGAGCAGTCCCGACAGGGCCATGTCGTTCATCCGCTTGCCCCGCACGCTCGGGAACACGAGCGGGCTGCTGTCATCGAGCGCCCGCGCCGCATCGAGGATCTCCAGCGCCCGCCCGCTCAACGGCACCCGGTGCTCGCGCTTCGCCTTCGTCCGCGTGGCCGGGACGGTCCACACGTGGTCGTCCGTGTCGATCTCGGCCCACCGTGCCCCACGGACCTCGCCGGACCGAGCGGCCGTGAGCACGAGGAACTCGAACGCCAGCTTGACGGCGGGGGCCGTGCCGGATGCCCGCACCGTCTCGACCACCGCCGCCGCGTCCCGATGCGGCAGCGCCCGCATGTGCTGGACGAGGTCCTGCTGCGGACCGAGCACCGGCCCGATGCGGCTGCACGGGTTGTCGTCGCGGTAGTTCAGCGCCACGGCGTACTCCATCACCGTGCTGATGCGCTGGCGGACCCGCCGCGCCGTCGCCGGCCGCTCGTGCCAGACGGCCCGCAGCGCCTCGACCACGTCGGCGCTCGTCACCTCGGAAACGGGCAGCTTGCCGAGCCGGGGAAAGGCGAAGCGTTCCATGCTCGACAGCCAGTCCTTGCCGTGCTTGGGGTTGCGCCAGCCGGGTCGCATCTGCGCCAAGACCGCCTCGGCGGCGGTGGCGAAGGTGGGCATGCTCTTGAGGCGGCGCTTCTCGGCCAGCGGATCGGCTCCTGTGCCGCGTCCGAGCCGTCTCCCTCGCTTCTGCTCATCTCTGTCCTCTTCATGCGGCAGCACCATCAGGAGTGCGCCATACTTGGCCGGCCCGATGGCTGCTGAGCACACCAATGTCGAAGTCACCGACGAGTTCCGCGTCTGGTGGGACGGTCTTGACATCCGCGATCAGCGTGCCGTCGCGAAGGTGGTTAACGCCTTGGTGCGGCGCGGACCCCGCCTCCGGTTCCCGCACTCGCCCGCTATCAAGGGCTCGCGGCACCGCCGCATGCGGGAGCTTCGCGTTCCCGGCCGCCCGCCGATCCGCGTGTTCTACGCCTTCGACCCCTACCGCACGGCGATCCTGCTGATCGCCGGCCACAAGACCGACTCGGAGTGCTTCTACCGGGACTACGTCCCGCGGGCCGATGCGATCTAGGATGAGTACCTCCGCGAGATCGAAGACGAGCGTCGGCGCGCCGTCACCCGGGGAGGCCCGAAGCAATGAGCGGACATCACTTGTGGAGCGACCTGACAAAGCACTTCACGCCGGAGGACCGGGAGATCGTCGAGGCCGGCGCGGCCGAGATCGTCGCCGACAGCGACCTGCGCGAACGTGAGGCGGATCTGCTCGCCCGCAAGGCATGTGTCTCTCCGCAAGGCGGCGCCTCCGCACCGCCGGCCTCGGATCCCGTCGCTCGCCGTCCCGACGGGTAGAGCCTTCAGCGCCGCCGCCGTCGTCTCCTCTGCTTCCTTCGCGCCGGCCCGGCCACCGGCTGCGAGGCGTTAGCCGAGGCCGGCCGAGCCGATCGGCCCGGGTCGACGAGTCCGAGGCCGTCGCTTTCAACAAGGATCAGCGCATCGTGATCGTCGGCCGGCGGGTGACGCCGGAGATCAAGCAGACCGCGTCGTTCCTCGGCTCGAAGGGGATCGACGTCACCTGCGTCGAATTCACGTTCTTCAAGGCCGCCGGGGGCGGACGGCTACTGTCGCAAGAGATTGTGGTCGGCGGAGAACATGCCAGGCCGCGCCGCGTGGTTTCCGGCTCGCTGCCCGCCGTGTCGGAAGTCGCTGTCGGTTCATTGGGGGACCCGGGGTTTCTCGATGGACGCGCTGCGGAGCTCTCCAGCCGGATGACCGGGTGCGCCCGGGGCGGATCGTCATCGTCCCCTGGGGTCGCGGTGGGTATGGCCGTTTCCTGACGCGGTCCTGTTCACGAAGGAACTACCGGCCGCCTCGCCGCTGGCCGCGGCCCGGCGCTCGGGCTGATCTTCGGGTTTCGGCCCCACCGCCGCGGCGCGCCGTTCACGGGCGCCGTCGGACAACCACGCTGAATCGAAGCAGCGTGAACAGGCCCGCGGCCACACCTGTCGCAATCGCCAATCTCGCCGCCGGCCCGGGAACGAGGCCGCGGGTCGAGCCGAAGAACGCCAGGAGCGCCATCGAGAAGACGAAGAATCCCAGGCGCTCCCATCTGTCGAGCGTCAGGGTCGGGATTCTGTGGCGCGGCTCGAACGGGCGGGTCGTGAACAGGCTCCGGAAGCGGTCGTAGTCCCAGCAGCACAGGTACAACGCCGCCAGCAGCATGAGGGCAGTGATGACGGTAGTCAGGCCGAAGCCCAGCGCGACGTTGATGATGTTGATGGATGCAATGACGGGAAGAAACAACAGGGCCCCCAGGTGAGCGTGGCGCGGGATGAGCAGGAGCACGCCGGCGACCACCTGCACCGCTCCGATGAAGTTCCAGAACAGTCCGGTCTGGTACATCGACTCGAAGAACGCCCCGATCGGAGTCGTGTCCGGCAGGATCGTGAACCGCTGCCCGAGCAGCTTGACCATACCCGTGGGGATGAATCCGGCGGCCAGCAGGATCCGCGTGAAGAGGGTGAAGCGCAGGAAGAAGCCGGTGGACCGGATGCGAACGAAGAGCTCGTCGATGACCGCGACCGTCATGGCGGCGAACGCAGCATCATAAGTCGTCTTCAACGTGGTCGCGTTGACGCTTGCAGCTCGGTCACTGCTCCGCTGGCGACGGTACTGGGGTGCAGTTGCCACCGTCTTCATGTTCGCATGAACTGTCGGGTCCACGCGGCGCCGTGAATGGCGATGACCTTGGCGGCCGCCTCCTCGAAGGTCGACATGCCGTTGGCCCGGCGGCGGCTGGCGGCGCGTGGATCGCCGCCCACGCGTGCTACCCTGCGGCTGGCGAGGGCCTGCTCGCCGGCCGCGGTCGGCCTCTGCGGTGCGGTCAGTTGCAGCGTCGTCCGGCGCACCCTCGAGATCGCGATTCACCCTGTTCATCGCGCCGCTGGCCGAGACGGTCACCGTGACGCGGTCCGAGCAGGACCTCGACGACGTGGTCAACGCGGTGACGGTGCCGGGACGTCTCGACAGCCGCCTGCTACCTGCCGTACCCTTTCACGACCTTACACACCGAATCGGGCGGCCACGCCGCGCCGCACGTTCAGACGAGACAGCGAGAGGAGACGCCGACGATGCCGAAGTTCGCCGCCAACCTGACCATGCTGTACAACGAGGTCGACTTCCTCGACCGGTTCCGGGCGGCGGCCGACGCCGGATTCCAGGGCGTCGAGTACCTGTTTCCCTATGATTTCGGCAAGGACGAACTGGCCGGGCGCCTGGCCGACAACGGCCTCGAGCAGGTGCTGCACAACCTCCCGGCAGGCGACTGGGGCGCCGGCGAGCGCGGCATCGGCTGCCTGCCGGATCGGGTGGGCGAGTTCCAGGACGGCGTCGGGCGGGCCATCGACTACGCCCGCGCGCTCGGCTGCCCGCGCGTCAACTGCCTGGCGGGCATCGCTCCCGACGGCGCCGACCCGGCACAGTTGAACGAGACCTTCGTCGCGAACCTCCGCTTTGCCGCCGGGAAGCTGGGCGAGGCGGGGATTCAGCTTCTGATCGAGCCGATCAACACACGCGACATTCCCGGGTTCTTCCTGACCGGGACCGGTCAGGCAAACGCCGTCATCGACGCGGTCGGATCGGACAATCTCGCGCTGCAATACGACATCTACCACATGCAGATCATGGAGGGGGACCTGGCGCCGACGATCGAAAGCAACCTCGGGCGGATCTCCCACATGCAGCTCGCCGACAACCCCGGCCGGCACGAGCCGGGGACCGGCGAGATCAACTATCCGTTCCTGTTCGACTTCATAGACCGGATCGGATACACGGGCTGGATCGGGTGCGAGTACAAACCGGCCGCGGCGACGACGGCAGGGCTGTCCTGGGTGGCTCCCTACGTCGGCGGCGGGGCCTGAACAGCCCGTGGCGAAGCTCCGCTGCATTCGAGCGGCCGATGCATCCCGCGCGGACCGCGTTGCTCCCCGGTCGAATTTGCCCGACAGGCGCCTTGCCACGCGGGCGCCTCGCCGCTCTCGGCGCCACGCGGGGCTCAACCACGGACGTCAACGCTGAACGCTTCTCGGAGGACACCAACTCATGGCGAATGTAGGCTTTATCGGACTGGGCATCATGGGCCGCCCCATGGCGGGGCATCTGCAGGCCGGCGGCCATACGTTGTACGTGCACGACCTGGTTCCGATTCCGCAGGAGCTGGTCGACGGCGGCGCCACCGTCTGCGGCAGCGGCAAGGAGGT
This sequence comes from Vicinamibacterales bacterium, assembly GCA_965204175.1. Taxonomy (GTDB): domain Bacteria; phylum Acidobacteriota; class Vicinamibacteria; order Vicinamibacterales; family UBA8438; genus WTFV01. Next base: position 3,626,144 of record OZ241978.1, on the reverse strand, counting down.
GGCGGAACGCTCGGAGATCATCATCACGATGGTGCCCGACACCCCCGACGTCGCGGCCGTGCTGTTCGGGGAGAACGGCGTCGCCGAGGGCCTGTCCGCGGGCAGGATCGTCGTCGACATGAGCTCCATCTCGCCCATCGAGACCAAGGGCTTCGCCGAGCGGATCAACGCGCTGGGCTGCGAGTATCTGGACGCGCCGGTCTCCGGCGGCGAGGTGGGCGCCAAGGCGGGCAAGCTGACCATCATGGTGGGCGGCAGCCAGGCGGCGTTCGACACGGTGAAGCCGCTGTTCGACCTGATGGGCGCGAACATCACGCTGGTCGGCGGCAACGGCGACGGGCAGACGACGAAGGTCGCCAACCAGATCATCGTGGCGCTGACGATCGAGGCGGTCGGCGAGGCGCTCTTGTTCGCGTCGAAGGCCGGCGCCGATCCGGCCAAGGTGCGGCAGGCGCTCATGGGCGGGTTCGCCTCGTCGAAGATCCTGGAGATCCACGGCGAGCGGATGATTGCCCGGACGTTCAATCCCGGGTTCCGGATCAACCTGCATCAGAAGGACCTGAGCCTGGCCCTCAGCGGCGCCCGCGCGCTCGGCCTGTCGCTGCCGAACACCGCCACCGCGCAGCAGTTGTTCAACAGTTGCGCCGCCAACGACGGCTCGGCCTGGGACCACTCGGCCATGGTCAAGGCGCTGGAGATGCTGGCCGGCCACGAGATCGGCCAGGGCCAGGGCTAGGGCTGCCCGTGCCCCATAACTTTTTGCTGGACTTCATGAGGCCACTTCGCTACGGTGGCCGGCATGGAGATTCAGAATCAGGTTTCACGTATTCTACGAGACCACCTCGCCCACCTGCGCGACGTGCTGGACGAGGCGGTCTCGCAGGGCGCCGGCAGCCTCGGTCAGGTCGCCGACCGCGTCTGTGAAGCGTTCGATTTCCGGGACGGGCGGGGCCGGTGGCAGCGGGCGAGCTGCTACCGGGCGTTGACCGACCTGCGTGCGGCAGGCCAGGTCTCGCTGCCTGCCGGTCAAGGTGCTCGCGGTAGTGGGGGTCGTGCGCGGGTGCTCCCGCACCCGATGGCGCCGGCAGTGGACGTGCCGGACACGGTCGGCGAGGTTGTGGGTCTGACCTTGGAGCTGGTGGAGACCGCCGAGCAGCGTCGGGTCTGGAACACGCTGATGGCCTACGAGCACCCGCGGGGGGCCGGTCCGTTCGTGGGTCCGCAACTGCGGTATCTGGTGGGTTCGGCGCATGGCTGGCTGGGCGGCGTGGGGTTTGCGGCATCTGCGCGGCGGCTGCGGTCGCGCGACGCCTGGGTGGGGTGGGACGATGCGGGCCGTCGCGCGCACTTGCACCGGGTGTTGGGCCTGTGCCGGCTGCTGGTGCGCCCCGGCATCGGGTGCCGCAACCTGGCCTCGCACGTGTTGGGGCGGGTGGTCCGGGTGGTCGGCGACGACTGCGAGGGTCTGTATGGCTATCGCCCCTGGCTGCTGGAAACGTTCGTCGACGAGGCTGCACAGACGGGGGCGAGCGTGCGCGCGGCGAACTGGGTTCGGGTGGGTGAGACCTGCGGCCGCGGTCGCGGGGACCGCAGCAACGCGGCGCCGGAAACGCGCAAGGCGGTGTATCTGTATGCCTTGGAGCCTGGGTGGCGCACCCGCCTCGCGGCGCCTGCACCGGTCGTGGAACCGCTGGCGGTTGGCGCCGGTCTCGACGCCGCGGTCTGGGCGGAGCACGAATTCGGCGGGGCGCGGTTGGGCGACGCGCGTCTGAGCGCGCGTCTGGTGCAGAGCGCGCAGCAGATGGCAGAGTCTCCGATGCGCGCCATCACCGGCGCCGCCCACGGCGCGCGCGCCCTGGTCAAGGGCCACTACCGGCTGATCGACCAGCCCGCCGACAGCGCGGTGACGGTCGGCAACATCCTGGCGCCGCATCGCGAGCGGACGCTGCGCCGGATGCAGGCGCACGAGCTGGTGCTGTGCATCCAGGACGGCACCCGGTTGAATTTCACCCGGCGCGGCCAGACGCAGGGACTGGGGGCCATCGGCTCGAACCAGACCGGGGCGGTGGCGCGCGGGCTGGAGTTGCACACGACGCTGGCGGTCAATCCCGACGGGGTGGCCCTGGGCGTGCTGCGGGCGGCGTTCGACGCGCCCGCCGACCCAAAGGAGAACGGCAAGGCGAAGCCGCGCGAGGAGCGCAAGTCGTTCCGTTGGATCGAGGGGTTGCGCGACTGTGCGCAGGCGGCCGAGCAACTGTCCGAGACCTGCGTGGTGTGCGTGATGGACCGCGAGGCCGATTTCCTCGACCTGTTCGTCGAGCACCGCACGGCTGCTCCGCAGGTCGACCTGCTGGTCCGCGCCAAGGCCGACCGCGTCCTGGGCAAGGAAAAGACGGCCGACGGGCAGACGCTCTCGCACCGTCTGTTCGATACCGTGCGCAACGCGCCGGCCCGAGGCGCCGCAAAGGTCGAGGTGGCGCGGCTGAGCGCGCGCGTGAAGGCCAGCAAACAGGCTCGCAAGGACCGCCGCGAGGAGCGGGTCGCCGACGTGACGCTGCGCTACCAGCAGGTGGAACTGCCCCGCCGCGGCAACGAGCCGCTCTCCCTGTGGGTCGTCCACGTGCGCGAGGAACAGCCGCCGCCCGCGGCCGAGCCGCTGGAGTGGTTCCTGCTGACCACGTTGCGTGTGAGCAGCGCCGACGACGCCACGCGCATCCTGCAATGGTACGCCCGGCGCTGGCGCATCGAAGAATTCTTCCGGGTGCTCAAGTCCGGCTGCAAGGTCGAGGAGTTGCAACACCACACGGCCGAGCGGCTCGAACGCGCCATGGCCATCAAGATGGTCATCGGGTGGCGCATCCAGTTGATGGTCCAGCTCGGCCGCGAGGTGCCCGACCTGCCGGCCGACCTGCTGTTTTCCGATGGCGAGTTGCGCGTGCTCGCCACCTTCGCCCGCTCACGCAAGCTGCCGCCGCCGACGCGCCTCGGCGACGCGGTCGGTCTGACCGCGCGCCTCGGCGGGTGGCTCGGACGCTCCCGCGACCCCCCCGGGGCGCAGTTGCTGTGGCACGGCTACACGCAACTGGTTGCCATGGCCTTCGCCTTCGAGCTGCGGGACGAATTCGGATGACCTCTGCTGATTGCAGTTCAGCCCCGGACATCCGGGGCACGGGCAGGGCTAGGGTCGGCGCCGCCCAGGGGCGGGCTGGTTCCGGACCCCTCCCGGTTCGAACACGGATGTATCGAGCAGCGAACGGCGCGGGGACGCCTTCGCTCAGCGCGTCGGCGGCAGGCCGGCCCGGTAGTCCTGCCAGCCGTCCACTTCCGTGTAGAAGAGCGGCGTCGCGTCGCGGCCCGTCGCGAGGTTGTGCTCGATCACGGTGGCCGGCCGGGCGTCGTTGCGCGCGGCCGTCTCCACGTTGGTCACCGGATCGAACAGGATGCCGCCGAAGGCGAGCCAGGCGGCGAGCAGGGTCAGGACGAGATTGAACGTCTGGCCGGTCAGGTAGAGCTGGATGGGACGCCCGCCGGAGGTGTGCCGGGCCAGATCGCGCAGGCTCGACTCGAGGCCGATGCTGACGAAGGCCAGGCAGAACAGCCAGCCGCGCACGTCGGAGGTCAGGTCCAGCGCCTCGCCGACCCGCGCCTCCCCGAGCGACGGGGTCAGGACGAAGGAGAAGACGAGCGATGCGGCGACGAAGCCGATGATGAACTTCGGCAGGCGGTACCAGATCTCCATCGCCTCCGGCTTCCGCTCGTCCGTCGCCTCGACCCGGGTCACCCAGAAGACGGCCACCAGGAAAGCCACCAGGCCGATGAGCGTGTTCTGAATCATCTTCACGACGGCGGCTATCTGCTCCGCCTGCTCGCCGAGGATGGCGCCGGCCGCCACGACGGCGCCCGTGGCGTCCACCGTGCCCCCGATCCAGGCCGCCCCGACCACCGGATCCATGCCGGCCCAGCGGATGCCGAGGGGCATCACGATCATCATCGCCACGGTGAAGATCAGGGACATGCCGACGGCCAGGGTCAGCTCCTGCTTGCGGGCGCGGGCCGCGGCGGCGACGGCGATGGCGGCCGATACGCCGCAGACCGAGGTGGCCGCCGCGATGACCATCACCAGCGATCGGCTGCCGATCCGCAGGAACCGGACCCCGAGCTGGTACATGAAGACGATGACGACCGGCGTCACCAGCCAGGCCACGAAGAGGCCCGGTGCGCCGAGCCGGACGATGTTCCCGAACAGGACCTCGGCGCCGAGCAGTACGAGGCCCGTCTTGATGTACAGCTCGCTGCGCAGGGCCGGCTTGAGCCACTCGGGGGTGCCGCCCGTGTTCGCGATGGCGAGCCCGATCAGCAGCGCCCAGAAGGCGTAACCGAATCCCGCGGCGCGCACGCCGACCTGGTTGGCCAGGGTGTAGGCGGCGACGGCCAGCACGAAGAGGGGGATGAACGCCACGGCCTGGCGGCGGGCGGAGCGTCCCATGACCCGCACGGCGAGCGCGGACAGCGCCGTCATGGCGAGCCCGAGCACCGCGAGTCCGCCCATGCGTCCCGCGAATGCCTCGGTCGGCAGCGCCGCCCAGCGGCCTACGCCGGGCACGGCGCCGATGAAGCCGGCGACCACACCGGCCATGACGAGGGCGGCGAGCCAGACGGCCCACCAGTCCTCGGACGCAATCAACGGGTTCCTTTTCTCTTTCATGAGTTCCGGCATGGCGCGCCTATAATGACCGAACTTCGCGTGGGGTGAGGAGTCCAGGAATGATACTCAGATATGCCGTCCGGATCATGGTGACGCTCGCGGCGGTGGCGATGTCGGCGGCCGGGACGGACGTCGGCGCCCAGACGGCGAGCCGGGAGACGCTCGATACGGCCGGCCTGATTGCGCCGGTGGAGATCGTCACCGATCGCTGGGGGATCTCCCACATCTACGCGGACAACGAGCACGACCTGTTCTTCGCCCAAGGCTACGCGGCGGCCCGCGACCGGCTGTTCCAGTTCGAGATCTGGCGCCGCCGGGCCACGGGCACCGTCGCCGAAATCCTTGGCCCGCGCGAGCTGCAGCGCGACACCGGCGCCCGCCTGTTCCGCTTCCGGGGCGACCTCGCGACCGAGATGCGGCATTACCACGAGCGGGGCGACACGATCGTTCCGGCGTTCGTCGACGGCGTCAATGCCTGGATCGAGCGCACGGAACGCGAGCCCGGCCGGCTGCCCATCGAGTTCGAGCTGCTCGGCATCACGCCGGGGCGCTGGACGCCCGAGGTCGTGATCTCGCGCCACCAGGGCCTGGTAGCGAACGTGACCCGGGAGCTGGACAACGCGCGCGCCGTGGCCGCGCTCGGCGCCGCCGCGGTGAAGGAGCTCAACTACTACATCGGCGATCCCGACCTGACTCTCGATCCGGCCGTCGACGCCTCGTTGCTCGACGACCGCATCCTCGATCTGTACCGCGCGCACCGCCGGGCGCTCGTCTTCGAGCCGGAGGACGTCACCGTCGCGTACCGCGGCGACCGCGAATCGTTCGAGCGGCTCGCGGCGGCGCAGCCGTCGGAGATCGACCTGGAGCGGAACGACCACGACGCCATCGGCAGCAACAACTGGGTGGTGCACGGCACCCGGACGCTCAGCGGCTACCCGATCATGGCCAACGACCCGCACCGCGCGCAGTCGGCCCCCTCGCTGCGCTACTGGGTGCACCTGGTGGCTCCCGGCTGGAACGTCATCGGCGGCGGGGAGCCCGTCCTGCCGGGCGTCTCCATCGGCCACAACGAGCACGGCGCGTGGGGCCTGACCGTCTTCGGCCAGGACAACGAGGACCTCTACGTCTACGAGACCAATCCGGCCAATCCGAACCAGTACCGGCATCTGGGCCGGTGGGAGGAGATGACCGTGATCCGGGATTCGATCCCGGTGCGGGGGCAGGGCGACGTGGAGGTCGAGCTGAAGTACACGCGCCACGGGCCGGTCGTCTTCGAGGATCCGGCGAACCATGCGGCGTACGCGGTGCGGGCGGCCTGGCTCGACTACGGCTCGGCGCCGTACCTGGCGAGCCTGCGCATGGACCAGGCGACGACCTGGGAGGAGTTCGTCGAGGCGTGCAACTACAGCCGGATCCCGTCGGAGAACATGGTCTGGGCCGACCGCGCCGGCAACATCGGCTACCAGGCGGTCGGGGTGTCGCCGATCCGCCCGAACCACAGCGGGCTGGTGCCGGTACCGGGCGACGGCCGCTACGAATGGGACGGGTTTCTGCCCATCAAGGCGCTGCCGAGCGTCGTCAATCCGGCGAAGGGATACTTCGGGACGGCCAACAACTACACCCTGCTGGACAATCCGGCCACCTATCCCCATTGGGAGGCGCTGCACTATACCTGGGGCGACCAGATGCGCGCGGCGCGGGTGGAGGAGGTGCTGGCCAACGCCCGGCACATGACCGTGGTGGACAACATGCAGCTCATGATGGACGAGCTGTCGGTCGCGGCCCGCAACCTGGTGAAGCTGCTGCGCGACCTGCCGGGGCTCGACGGCCGCGCGGACCGAGCGCGCCGGATGCTGCTCGACTGGGACGCGGTGCTCGACAAGGACTCGGTCGAGGCGGCCGTCTACGTGAGCTGGGAGCGCGAATTGCGCGCCGCGGTGCATCGCACCGTGGTCCCGGCCGCCGCGCGCGACTACATCCGGGCCGTCAACACCAAGCGGCTGATCGATTGGCTGACCGCCCCCGACGGGCGCTTCGGCGACGATCCGCTCGCGGGCCGCGACGCCGTCCTGCGCGACACGCTGGCGGCCGCCCTGGATGGCCTGCGGGCGCGGTTCGGCACCGCCGACATGACCACCTGGAAGTACGGCGGCGAGCGCTTCAAGCACGCGCTCATCCGCCACCCGCTGAGCCCCGCGGTCAACGCCGACCTGCGGCGCCGGCTCGACGTCGGGCCGTTCCCGCGCGGCGGCTACGGCGGCACGGTCCACAATACCGGCGGCGGCGACAACCAGACCTCCGGCGCATCGTTCATGATCGTCGCCGACACCGCCGACTGGGACAATTCGGTGGGGTTGAACACGCCGGGGCAGGCCGGCGACCCGGACAGCCCGCACTACCGCGATCTGTTCGACGTGTGGGCGCGCGACCGCTACTTCCCGATCTTCTTCTCGCGGGCGAAGATCGATTCCGTGACCGAGTCGACGACGGTGCTGTTGCCTGCCGAAGGCGCCTCGGCGGGCGCCCAGCCGTAGTCGGGCAACAGGTCGGTCAGCCGGACGTGCGCGCCCGGGCGGCACGTGAGCACGCGGTCGACCTCGTGGACGTCTGGGAGGCGGCCAATCGCGACGACCTGTTCGCCGTGACCAGCCTGAAGCACTATCCCTACATCGCGAGCAGCGACTTCCACAAGCCGAAGCACCTGCATTCGTGGAAGACGCTGATCCGCGCCGAGAAGGACTGGGAGTCGATCAAGGAAGCGCTGCGGAGCAACGTCGACATCGCGATCACGCTGTACCGCAACGGGGCCTGGAACAGGAAGGAGAAGAAGGGGCGGAAGGGTGCGGCCGTTCCCGTTCCCGCACGCGCTGCCGGCTGATCGGATCAGCCGACCGGCGTCGTGGCAGCCCCGACCGGCTGGTTGCGTTCGAGGCGCCGCATGACGGCAAAGGCCGCCGGGCGGCTCGAGCAATCCTGGGAGGTGAACAGCTCGACGAGCACCGGCCGGATCGGGAGTCGTTCGACGCGGGCTCTTCGATATACTAGCCGTTCTGCGGCGGGTTCGCCGCGTTGCCTGCGCCGTCGGACCAGGCACCGGGAACGGCGGGCCGCCCACCGGTTCGGAACTTCGCACAAAGGGAAAGGCAAGCCGTATGTCCACTCGAATCCTCGGCCTCACCTGTCTGCTGGCGCTCGGCGCCCTCGCGCTCGCACCGTCCGTCTCGGTCGCCCAGCTCGACCAGACCGCGACGTGGGCCTCGCACGTCTCGAACGAGTACCGCGTCGTACCGAACGTGACCTACCACGTCGCGAACGGCTTCGACAACCGCGTCGATCTCTACCTGCCGCGCAACGCTTCCGGCCCCTCGCCCGTGCTGATGTACATCCACGGCGGCGGGTGGGTCGGCGGCAGCAAGGAGGGCAACGTCCTGCGATTGCTGCCCTGGCTGGAGAAGGGCTGGGCGGTGGTCAACGTGCAGTACCGGCTCGGCCGCATCTCGCGGGCGCCGGCCGCCGTCGAGGACTGTCTCTGCGCGCTGCACTGGGTGAAGAGCAACGCCGAGCAGTACGGATTCGATGCGTCGCGCATCGTCGTCACCGGCAACTCGGCGGGCGGACACCTGGCGCTGACCACCGGCATGGTGCCGGGCTCGGCCGGGCTCGACCTGGAGTGTCAGCCGAAGGCCGACCTCGGCGTCGCCGCGATCGTCAACTGGTACGGCATCACCGACGTCGGCGACCTGCTGCAGGGCGTGAACGAGAAGTCGTACGCGGTGCGCTGGATGGGGAGCCTGCCGAACCGGCTCGACGTCGCCCGGCGGGTATCGCCGTTGAGCTACGTCCGGGACGGCCTGCCGCCGGTGCTCTCGATCCACGGCGACGCCGACGGGGTGGTGCCGTACCAGCACGCGATCCGGCTGCACGAGGAGCTCTCGTCCGCCGGGATCGACAACGAGCTGCACACGGTGCCGGGCGGCGGCCACGGCGGCTTCAGCCGCGACGAGACCATCGCCATCTTCGAGACCATCCAGGCCTTCCTCGGGAGGCACGGGCTCGGAGACATGCCCGCGCCGACCCAGGGACAGCAGTGACCCGTTCATTCCGCCCGCGGCCGAGCCGTTCTCGGCCGCGGGGCGGTCGTCTTGCGCTTCGCGGCGCCCTTGGCGTCCTCGGGCCGGCGACGCTGTTGCTTTGCGTGGCCGGCGGAACGGCGCTGGCCGGGCAGTCGAGCGACGCTGCACTCGACGAGGCGGTCGACGCCTTCTGGGCGGCGGCCTCCGACGAGGACATCGCCGCCGCGACGGAGGCCATCCTGGCGACAGGCCCGGACGTCGAGGCGATCTGGGCAAGGCTGCGCACCGGACGCTCCTACACGCACGACGTTCCGGCCGGGCGGCAGCTCCTGGCCCGCGAGAACCGCGACGGCCTCGAGCACGGCTACGTCGTGCGCGTGCCGGAAGGCTACGACCCCGCCACCCGCTATCCGGTGATCGTCTACCTGCACGGCGGCGTGTCGCGGCCGAAGCGGGAGGACGGAACCTGGTGGCGCCGCGAAGAGCGGCTGGCGCGGAACGACGCCATCGTGGTCGCGCCCGCCTCCTGGAACGAGTCGCTCTGGTGGCAGGACAGCCAGATCGAGAATCTGGCCGGGGTCCTGAACGACCTGAAGCGGACGTACAACGTCGACGAGAACCGCGCCTACCTGATCGGGATCTCGGATGGCGCGACCGGCATCTACTATCAGGCGATGAAGGCGACCACGCCGTGGGCCGCGTTCCTGCCGCTGAACGGCCATCCCCTGGTGCTCGCCAACCCGGCGTCCGACGTCGACGGCGACCTGCACGTGACCAACCTGCGCAACAAGCCGCTCTTCGTCGTCAACGGCGGCCGCGATCCGCTGTACCCCGCCGCGTCCGTGGCGCCCTTCATGCGGCTGTTCCAGCAGGCGGGGGTGTTTCTCGATTTCCGGCCCCAGCCGGAGGCCGGCCACGACGTGAGCTGGTGGGACGACGAGAGGCCGGCCATGGACGAGTTCATGACCGAGCAGGCGCGCCGGCCGCTCCCGGCCCGCGTGTCGTGGGAGACCGAGCGCACGGATCGTTACAACCGGGCGCACTGGCTCGTGATCACCGCGCTGGGCGAGGTGGAGGGCGAGCCCGATCTGCCCGCGTACAACACCATCGTCGATCCGTCGCAGGGCATACAGCTCGGCATCAACATGATCGGCCAGATGGTCGACGGCTCGGGGCTGCGCGTGCTGGAGGTCGGACCGGACTCGCTCGCGTCGGCCTCCGGCATGGTCGACGACGACACCATCGTCGAGGTGCGCGGGATAACGGGGCCCTCGGTCGAGGATCTCAGGCAGGCGCTGGTGGGTTTCTCCCCGGGCCAGCAGATTCCAATGGTGATCCAGCGCGGCGCCGAGCGCATGGAGATGATGCTCGAATACCCGGCCGAGGCGGCCCCGCAAGGCCGGCAGGCGTTTCCCCGTACGAATCCGCCGGGACGCGTCGAGCTGGATCAGCGGGGCAACACCGTCACGGCCTACACCCGGGGAGTCCGGCGTTTCAAGCTCCTGATCTCTCCGGAGCAGTTCGACTTCACGCAGCCCATCACGGTGGCCGTCAACGGGGTCACGGCGTTCGAAGGCATGGTCGAGCCCGACATCGAGACGCTGTTGCGCTGGGTCGCCATCGATCAGGATCGGACGGCGATGTACGGCGCCGAGCTGGACATCGAGGTGCCGGCGGCGCCGTAGCGCGACGCGTCGGCGTTGGACCGACCGTTCCGGGTCGGGACGAAACGCTTCGTGCGCGGTTGCGGGAGGCGAAAGGGAACGAGGGGCTCGGCCGTGCGGCCGAGCCCCTGCGGTCGGTTGTCTGCCTATTGAAGATCCGCCGCCGCCGCGTCGATCCCGGCCTGCGCGCAGATCGCATCGTTCGCGCCGGTGTCGCCGCTGACGCCGATGCCGCCGACGTGGTAGCCGCCGGCCGTCATGATCGGCAGGCCGCCCTCGAAGTAGATGATCCCCGGCACGAACGCCGCGGCGCCGGGCGCGCCCCCGCCGAACGCCATCTCGCCCCACTGCAGCGTCGACCGCGGGCTGACGGCGGAGCTGCGCGCCTTGCCCAGCGCGACGTCCTGCGACAGGAACTGCGCGTCATCCATCCGGTGATAGGCCTTCAGATTGCCGTGGTTGTCGGTGACGGCGATGTGCATCAGCCAGCCCTCGGCTTCGGCCCTGGCGATGCAGGCGTCGATCATCTTCCTGGCGGCGGCGGCGGTCAGAATGGGCCGTTCCTCGACCGCTTCGACGGCGGGAGCCGCGGCGGCGGCGATGGTGGCGAAGAGCAGGGCGGCGAACAGGGTGCGAGCGAGCATGGGAATCTCCTTCGAATGATGGTTGTGACGGTTCGAGCGACCGGGCCGGGGCTTCTACAGCTCCCGGACCCAGATGTTGCGGTAGCTGACGAAGTTGCGGTGATCCTGGAGCTGGATCGGCGCCTTCGGGGCGTGCGCCTCGTAACGCGGCCGCCCGCGGAAGACCGTCGGTCCCTCGATCTCCACGTGGTTCTGCACCAGCACGCCGTTGTGCAGCACCGTCATCGTCGCGGGACGCTCCAGGCTGCCGTCGCTTCGGAAGCGCGGCGCCATGAAGACGATGTCGTAGGTCTGCCACTCGCCCGGCGCCCGCGCGGCGTTCACCAGCGGGATGTGCTGCTTGTAGATGCTGGCCGCCTGCCCGTTGGAGTAGCTGCGGTTCTCGTACGAGTCGAGCACCTGCACCTCGTAGCGCTCCATCAGGAAGACGCCGCTGTTGCCGCGGCCCTGGCTCTCGCCGACGATCTCGGTCGGCGTGCGCCACTCGACGTGGAGCTGCACGTCGCCGAAGCGGTCCCGCGTGGAGATGGAGCCGGTGCCCGGCTTGACGGTCATCGCCCCGTCCGCCACCGTCCATTCCGCCTTGCCGTTGCGGCCCGTCCACTTCGACAGATCCCTGCCGTCGAACAGCACGACGGCGTCCGACGGCGCCTTGCCGTGCCCGCCCGGGTCGACGATGGCCGGTTCCGGATCCCAGACCTCGGTTTCCTCGGGCGGCGGCAGCTCGTCGAGCTCCTGGGTCACCGCGGCGAGCAACGCGGGAATCACGAAGACCATGGCGAGCAGCAGGGCGAATCCGAATCGGGTCATTGCAGTCATCTCCGGCTGTTGCGAGGTCTCGTCCCGGCCCGGAAACCGTCGCCTTGCGGCGCCGCTTTCCGCCCAACCCAATCCTGATCAGGAGGTCTGCACCGTTCTACAGCGCAGACCCCTACACCCGCGGCAGCTTCCACGGGCCGTCGTAGGTCGCCTTCACGAGCGCATTGGCCCCGTCGTTGTCCTTGAAGCTCATCTGCGCGCCGTCCCAGTGCACCTTGGCGCCGGTCCGGAAGGCGATGTTGCCGAGGTGGGCATTGACCGCCGCGAGGCTGCCGACCTCTGCGTTGCAGACCGGCTGGCGGCGCGTCTTCATGCAGTCGATGAAGTTCGCGGTGTGCTGGTCGAGGCCCCTCTGACCGGCCGCGGCGACGACCGGCGGGCGGGTCTCCATCCGCCAGGCGACCGGGCGCCGGTTCTCCAGCTTCTCCTCGGGGAAGATCTCCCAGCCCTGGCGGTCGACCACCAGGGTCCCGTTGTTGCCGACGAAGGCCACCCCGTGGGAGCGCTGGAACGGCCCGAGCTCGATCATGGTGGCCTGCTCCCAGACCATCAGGAAGTCATCGAACTCGTAGAGGGCGGTCAGCGTGTCCGGCGTCTCCTGCGCGTCGTCCGGGTAGGCCAGCTTGCCGCCGCTGGCCGCGATGGAGCTCGGCGCGGTGGCCTGCATGCCCCAGAGGACGATGTCGATGATGTGCACGCCCCAATCGGTCATCAGGCCGCCGGCGTAGTCCCAGTACCAGCGGAAGTTGAAGTGGAAGCGGTTGCGGTTGAACGGCCGCTTCGGCGCCGGGCCGAGCCACAGGTCGTAGTCCACACCGTCGGGCGCCGGCTCGTCCGGGACGTTCGGGACCGGCGGCAGCCAGTTCATGTACGCCCACGCCCGCACGGTCCGGATGCGGCCGAGCTTGCCGGAGTGCACGAAGTCGATCGCCTCGGCCCAGTGCGGGCCGCTGCGCTGCCACTGGCCGACCTGCACGATGCGGTCGTAGCGCTTCGCCGCCGCGACCATCAGGCGGCTCTCCTCGATGGAATTCGCCAGCGGCTTCTCGCAGTAGACGTCCTTGCCCGCCTCGCAGGCCTCGACCATCTGGAGGCAGTGCCAGTGGTCGGGCGTGCCGATGACCACCGCGTCGAGGTCCGGGTTCTCCAGCAGGGCGCGGTAGTCGCCGTACAGCTTCGGCGTGACGGAGGTCATCTCCTCCACGTCGCGCTTGCGCCGCTCCAGCACGCCGGCGTCGACGTCGCACAGCGCCCCGCACTCCACATCGTCCATGCGCAGCAGCGAGCGCAGGTTCGAGAAGCCCATCCCGTTGCAGCCGATGACGCCGACGACGATCCTGTCGCTCGGCGACACCCCCTGCGCGCGGGTCCGGACGGCGGCAGGCACCAGCGACGCGGCGCCGGCGCCGGCCGCGGCCGCGGTCGAATCGGTGAGAAAGCGGCGGCGGGTCAGTGGCATGGCAACTCCTTGCGGCGCCTATTCTACCCGGGATCGAAGGAGCGGGGGCATGGCCGGAGCCGGGGAGCCGGAGGCCCGGGCGGGTGTCGCTCGGCGGCCGGCAACGCGCGTGCCCGCTACGCCGGCGCGCCGGCGACCGCGGGGACCGGCGGCAGACGGCGCGCCGCGAGCACGGTCAGGTCGTCGGCCAGTCTCGCGCTGTCGGCGTGCGCCACCACCGCCGCGACGATCGTTTCGCCGAGCGCATCGAGCGTCTCGTCGTGATGCGTCTCGATCAGGCGCCGCAGGCCATCCTCGTCGAACGGGATTCCGCCGGGGTCCTCCGCTTCGGTGACCCCGTCGCTGTAGGTCACCAGCAGGTCGCCCGGATGCAGTGTGCGCTCCGCCGCGCGGTAGGTGGCGCGGTCGAACATGCCCAGGGCCATGCCGCCGGTCGTGAGCGAGTCGATTTCCCCGGTGCGGCGGCGGAGCAGCGGCGGCGTCTGCCCGGCGTTGATGTAGGTCAGCGTCCACGTGCCGGGATCGATGGTCGCGATGAACATGGTGATGAAGCGCGAGCCGGGCGTCTGCTCGTACACCAGCCGATTGAGTCGTTCCACCAGGCCGACCAGCGGCAGGTCCTCGGGGGCCAGCGTCCGCAGCATCGCGATGGCCAGCGCCATCAGGAGCGCGGCGGGGCTGCCCTTGCCGGAGACGTCGCCCAGCATCAGCAGCAGCCGGCCGTCGGGGAGCCGCAGGATGTCGTAGCAGTCGCCCCCGACCGTGTTCGCGGGCCGGGTGCGTCCGGCCGCTTCGAGGCCCTCGATGGCGTGGGTCCGCTGCGGCAGCATCGCGAGCTGAATCTCGCGGGCCACTTCCAGGTCGTTCTTCAGGCTCAGCCGGTCCGCCACCTCCAGGAGCACCAGCAGGTTGACCAGCACGAAGCCGATCGTCACCCAGCCGGCGCCGTCCGCCCAGACGAGGGTGGGCAGCGGAATGTCGAGGAGAAACGGCACCACCGGGACGCGGACGAGATCGATCCCCGCGAAGAGCTCCAGCAGGCCGCCCAGGAAGGCGGCGAGCGACACGGCGAACAGCGCCCGGCGGGCGGGCGAGAGCTTCAGCGTGAAGGCGAGGAACAGGAGGCGCACGCGCAGGGCGAACCGCTGCAGGGGCGGCAGCTCGGTGAATGCCGCCTCGTCGATGTGGCGGGTGAAGAAGCGGTAGGCGTCGGGGGCGTCGCGCGTGAACAGGCGCTGCACGTCCTCGCCGGTGAGGTCCTTCGTATAGACCTCGAAGAAGTCGTCGTCGCGCCGGTCGGTCGCCACCACCGGAGTATACGCAGCCCCCTTGTCCGTGGTTCGTGGTAAGTACGGGTGAATGGCGGACCTGAAGAAGATCTACGTGGCGAACGGTCCGGGCGACGCGCACGTCCTGCGCGGCCTGCTCGAGGTTGAGGGGATCGACGCCGTCGTCCGGGGCGACGACATGGTGCCGCTGCAGGGCGGGAGCCTGTCGCACGTCGAGATGGTCACCTCGGTCTGGGTGCTCGACGACGACCCCGACCGTACCGCGCGCGCGGCGGCGATCGCCGGCGAATATGCCGCGCGGCAGGAGGCGCCGGCCGAGCCGGCGGGCAGCGGCGGTTGGCGCTGCCGGTCGTGCGGCGAGACGGTCGAGGAGCAGTTCACGGCCTGCTGGAGCTGCGGGGCCGAGCGGGGGGGACGGTCGTGATGGACACGACCGTCCCGTATGGGTGCTGCTACGGCAGCGGGATCATGTCGCCCTCGAAGGTGACCTTCTCCCCCGGGACGATGAGTACGTCCAACGTGAGCGGCTCGTAGCCGGGATGCCGCAGCTCGACCGTGTGCGGCCCTTCTTCGATCCGCAGCCTCTGGAAGAGCCCGTCGAACTCGTTCACGATGCCGACGAAGTATCCGTCGACGTAGACCTCCGCCGAGCGCGGGCGGACCTTCAGGCGCAGGAACCCGGTATACGCGTCGGCGACGTGTGCGTAGCCGTAGCGGACGTACGGGTCGTACCAGCCGTACGGGTACCCGACGCCGACGTGCGCGTGCGACCGGTAGCCGAACCCGGCGCTGAGCGTAAACCCGGGGAAGTGGAAGTAGCTGCCGAAGACGCGCGGCGCGGGGTAGCCGACGAAGTGGACGTGACGGTGCCGCCGGGGCGCGTACCAGGGCTTGTAGTACCCGTAGCCGCCGCGATAGTGGAACCCGTAGCGGTAGCCCGGTCGCGGCCGGGGGCTGTAGCGGCCCCGGTAGCCCGGGACGGGGCCCGGACGGCCGACAGCGCGTGCGCGCGGGACGGCGCGTCCGCGCGTGTCGATGACGGCCGGCGCCCTGCCGCGGCCGGCTCCCCTGGCCCGGGCCGGTTGCCGCCCCCGGCCGTTCGGGCGGTCCCGGACCATGGCACCCGGCCGGCCGCCGCGCCCGGGTCCGGCCGCCGCGTCGGGGCGTCCGCCGCCGCGTGCGCGTGGAACGGCGCGCCCGCGGGTCGCGCCGCCTCCCGCGGCGGCCGTGGCCGGCGCCCGGCGTGGCACGGCGCGCGATCGGCCGGCTTGCGATTGCGGCCGGTCCGCCGGCCGAGCCGCGGTGCGCGGCGCGGGCCGGGCGGGTGCGGCGGCCGGCGCTCGCCGCGGTACAGCCCGCGTGCGGCCGGACCCGGTGCGCGGCGCGGGCCTTTGCGGGCGAGCGGCGGGTGCGCGCCTCGCGGGTGGACGCTGCGCTCGGGGCGCAGGGGCGGAACGCGGCGCGGCGGCCCGGCCGCCGCCTCCGTCGCGGCGCCGGGTCCGTTGCCCCTCCTCGGCCCAGACAGCGGGCGCCGCGAGCGACAGGACGAGAGAAACCGCCAGGAGCCATGAAGCGGTACGCGACATCACGATTCTCCTCGGGCAGGCTGGCGATATCGAGTGTAGCAGGGACCGTGCCAGAATCGGACCCCCCGCGCACAGCGGCGCAGGACGCTCCGACTGACGGGTCGTGTCCCCGCCAGCGGTCAGGCCGTGTCCGCTTACGGTCTCAGGTTGCACCGCGTCCGGCTCCCGGCGGCAGGCGTATCGGGCCTTCGCACGCTGCAGGGCGTCGGTGCCGGCCGGCGGCGGTTTCGTCCCCTCCCCGGTTTGGTCCACAATAGGGCGGCCGGGGTCGGTCCGGATCGACCGGGCCGGCCGCGGCGGCGGATCGGTTCGACATGAAAGCGAGGGGTGGCTCATGAGGGTCGTACGGACGTTGACGCTGGCATGCATCGCGTGTGGATTGCTTACGGTTTCCCTGGCCGCGGACGACTGGCGGCAGTGGCGCGGTCCCGACCGCCTCGGGGTCTGGCTCGAGGACGGCATCATCGAGTCGTTTCCGGAGGGCGGCCTGCAGGTGAAGTGGCGCACGTCGCTCCGTTCCGGCTACTCGGGCCCCGCCGTCGCCGATGGCCGCGTGTTCGTGCTCGACTGGCTCGAGGATCCGGAATCGCGGACCCTCGACGGCACCGAGCGCGTGGTTGCGCTCGACGAGGAGACGGGCGAGGTGCTCTGGACCCACGAGTGGCAGACCACCTACCGGATGCTGATGGTCTCCTACGCGAAGGGACCGCGGGCCACGCCGACCGTGGACGGCGACCGCGTGTATGTCTCCGGCGCCACCGGCCGCGTGTTCTGCCTGCACGTCGAGACCGGCGACGTCATCTGGAGCAAGGACTACGTCGAGGAGTACGACACCAGCATCCCGACCTGGGGCACCGCGAGCGCGCCGCTGGTCGACGGCGACAAGCTGATCGCCGTCGTCGGGGGCGAGCCGGACGCGCTGGTCGTCGCGTTCGACAAGCGGACCGGCGAGGAGATCTGGCGCGCGGTCGAGGTCGTCGGCGAGATGGGCTACGGGCAGCCGGTGATCTACGAGGCGGGCGGCGTGCGGCAGCTCATCGTCTGGCACGCGGCGGCCCTCGTGTCCCTCGACCCGGAGACCGGCGAGGTCTACTGGGAGCAGGAATGGGAGGTCGGCGCCGGCATGTCGGTGGCGACCCCGGTCCGCAGCGGCGACTACCTGCTGGTGTCGCAGTTCTACAACGGCTCGATGATGATGCGGCTCAACCAGGATCGGCCCGCCGCGTCGATGCTGTGGCAGGGGAGCAGCCGCAGCGAGATGCCGGACCAGACCGACGGCCTGCATGCACTGATCACGACGCCGCTCATCATCGGCGACTACATCTACGGCGTGGGCAGCTACGGCGAGCTGCGCGGCCTGGATGCGCGGACGGGCGAGCGGCTCTGGATGAGCGGCGAGATGACCGCGCAGGCGCGCTGGGGGGCCGCGTTCTTCGTGCGGCACGGCGACCGCTACTTCGTCAACAACGACGACGGCTATCTGATGATCGCGCAGTTCACGCCGGAGGGCTACGTGGAGCTCGACCGCACGCGGCTCATCGAGGCGGACAGCCGCTCCGGCATCGGGTCCGGCCCGCGCCTGCGCTGGGATCGACCGGTCAACTGGACGCATCCGGCCTACGCCAACCGGCACGTCGTGCACCGGAACCACAGCGAGATCATCCGCGTGTCGCTTGCGGCCGCCGACTACGAGTGACGACATCCGGAAGGGCGGACCGGGTAGCAATAGCCCGCGGTGGAGCCGGCATGGCCGGAGGCAACGGCGAGAACCCCGTTTGCCGCAAGACCGCCCGGGAAGCAGATCTGGAGTTGAGGGGAATGACGACGATGCGAACGTTGCGGCTGCTGTGTGTGACCGCCGTGCTGGCGGCGGCTCTGGTGGGAACTTCGCTCTACGCGGCGGACTGGCCCGAATGGCGCGGCGCGGGCCGAGTAGCGGTCTGGACCGAGGACGGCATCATCGAGCGGTTTCCGCCCGACGGATTGAAGGTGGTCTGGCGGACGCCGGTCAAGGGAGGCTTCGCTGGTCCGGTCGTCGCCGACGGGCGCGTCTTCGTCACCGACTTCGAGTTCCTGCCCGAGACGCGGGTGATGGACGGTACCGAGCGCGTCCTCGCGCTCGACGAGCGGACGGGCGAGGTGCTCTGGACGCACGAGTGGCCCACCGCGTACCGCAACTTGCAGTTCTCGTACGCGACCGGGCCCCGCGCCTCGCCGACCGTGGACGGCGATCGGGTCTACGTCGCCGGCGGCGCCGGGATGCTTCTCTGTCTCGATGTGGAGACCGGCGCCGTCGTCTGGCAGCACGACACGGTGGCCGAGTACGACACGACCGTACCGGTCTGGGGGACGGCGAGCTCGCCCCTGGTCGAGGACGATCTGCTGATCGCCATCGTCGGCGGCGAGCCGGACGCGCTGGTCGTCGCCTTCGACAAGCGCACCGGCGAGGAGGTCTGGCGGGCCATCGACGTGGTGACCGAGATGGGTTACGCGCAGCCGGTCATCTACGAGGCGGGCGGCGTGCGCCAGCTCATCGTCTGGCACCCGAGCGGGGTCAGCTCGCTGAATCCGGAGACCGGTGAAGCCTACTGGGAGGAAGCCTGGGAGGCGCGGTCGGCCATCACCGTGGCCACGCCCGTCCGCAGCGACAACTACCTGTTCTTCTCACAGTTCTATGGCGGCTCGTTGATGCTGCGTCTCGATACCGACCGGCCCGACGCCGACGTCCTCTGGAGGGTCGCAGGCACCGGCGAGATGCCCGATCAGACGCAGGGGCTGCATTCGCTCATCACGACGCCGATCATCGAGGGCGACACCATCTACGGCGTTGGCAGCTACGGCGAGCTGCGCGGCCTGGACGCCACGACCGGCGAGCGCCTGTGGGTAAGCGACCGGATGACCGTGCAGCGCCGCTGGGGCGCCGCCTTCCTGGTGCGCCACGGCGACCGCTACTTCGTCAACAACGACGCGGGCGACCTCATCATCGCGCGGTTCACGCCGGAGGGTTACGTCGAGATCGACCGCACGCGGCTGATCGAGCCGACCTCGCGCGCCGGTTACGGGCCGCGCCGCTTCGAGGACCGCGCCGTGAACTGGACGCAGCCGGCCTACGCCAACCGCCACCTGGTGACGCGCAACGACGAGGAGATCATCCGCGTGTCGCTGGCCGCCGCGGATTACTAGCCCGACAATCGTCGCCTGCGGCTCCGCTTTCCGCCAACCGGGCCTGACCGGGAGTCTCGTCGTTCTACGGCGCAGACTCCCGGCGCTCCGAAACGCCTCGCTGGATCGGCGTTTCGGCCCGCTCGTCGACCGGGGCCGGCAGGGCGTCGGATGGGTCCCGGAAGTAGACGCGCGACAGGTAGTTGAGCGCCACCGCGGCGCCCTGCCGTTGCGGCATCGTCGCCACGAGAGGTCCGGCGACGGCCAGGAAGAAGGCCATGCCGTTCAGCCACGAGGTGATCCGGAAGCCGAAGAAGATCGCCGCGATGCCGAGCAGGATCGGGATGCGATCCATCACGATCCAGAAGAACCAGATGTCTCCCTGATTGCGGAGATACACGAGGCCGCAGTCGGCGCACCGCCGGTGGAGGGTAATCCAGCGAACGAAGAGCGGCCCTCGCCCGCAGTGGGGGCAGCGCCGCTTCACGCCGCGCCAGACCGTGGGCAGGATGCGCGGCCGCGGCAACTGCCGGACCGCGCCGATGCCCACCGGCGGCGGCTTCGCGGGATCCGTTCCGGACGCGTCCGGCATCCTTCCTTCACTATACTGAACCGCCTGTCGCGAGATACTGAACCCGTTCGCTGCGAAGAACGCCGCGCGCGGTCTGCAATGACGCGCGGACGTCTACTGCCGGTGCGAGCCGGCTCATGAGGGGAGGAACACGACCATGACGGGTGTGCGAATGAGTCGCAACGGTTGGGCGGCGGGAGCGATTGCCGCCCTGCTGGCCGCGGTGCTGCCGGCCGTGCCGTCGTTGCGGGCGGCCGAGGACGTCGTCGTCGCCAGGCCCGAGTCGGCGGGCATGTCGTCGGAGCGCCTGAAGCGCATCGACAGCTTCATCCAGGAGTACATCGACACGGACCGCATCGCCGGGGCGGTCACCCTGGTGGCCCGCAAGGGCGAGGTGGTCCACTTCGAGGCGCAGGGCTGGCGCGACAGGGAGAACGGTGTCCCGATGACGAAGGACACCATCTTCGTCCTGATGTCGATGACCAAGCCGATCGTCTCGACGGCGCTGATGATGCTGTTCGAGGAGGGGCGGTTCCTGCTCGACGACCCGATCTCGAAGTGGATTCCCGAGTACGAGAACCACACGGTGCGCATCAACCGCGACGGCGTCCGGCCGCTGGTGGTGCCCGAGGCGCGCCCGGTCACGGTGCGCCACGTGCTGACGCACACGTCGGGTCTGACGCTCAATCCGCAAGGCAAGGGGCTCAGCCAGGAGCAGATCGACCACGTCACCAACCACGGCAAGGGCTGGCCGACGCTGGCCGAGCGGGTGGCGCACGCCGCCGTGATCCCCGGCGCGTTCCACCCGGGCGACGAGTGGCAGTACGGCGATTCCACCGACTACGTCGCGGTGCTGGTGGAGAAGATCTCCGGGAAGTCCATCGACGACTTCCTGCGCGAGCGCATCTTCGAGCCGCTCGGCATGACCGACACCTACTACTACGTGCCGCGCGAGAAGGTCGAGCGGATGGCTTCGGTCTACCGTCCCGATGAGAAGGGTCAGATCGAGCTGATGGTGTCGCCGACCTACGTGGAGCCGACCCGGATGTTCCGCGGCATCGCCGGCCTGGCGGGCACCGCGGCCGACTACTACCGGTTCGCGCAGATGATCGCGAACGGAGGCGAGTTGAACGGAACGCGGCTGCTCGGCCGGATGACCGTCGACAACATGATCAGCAACCACATCGGGGCCGACCGGCCGGTCTACATCCGCGGCGGGGGCTACGGCTTCGGTCTCGGCTTCGGGGTGCTGACCGACTCGGCCCAGGCGCCCGACGCGCTTTCGATCGGCAGCTACACGTGGGGCGGCGCCTACGGGACGCTGTACTGGGCGGACCCGGTGGAGGACCTCATCGGCATCCTGATGATCCAGATCCGGCCCTACAACCACCTGAGCATCCGGCCGCTCTTCTCGAACGTGGTGACGCAGGCGGTGGTCGACAGCCTGTCGGATCAGAAGCCGACGATCATGGGACGGCCGACGCCGCGGTAGCGATCGGCGCCGGAGCACGGCGCAGACTGCTGCCGCCCCCGATTGGCGGCAATCGGGGTCCCAGGGCAAACGACTACCGGCTCGTCGTGGGTTCGGGCCGTCTGCCGGGAGCGGTGTCCCGGCAGACGGCCCGGCGTCCGTACCGCCGCGGCTGACGCCGGCCGCGGCCTGCCAGGCGAGAATCACACCCTACCGGACTCCCGGCGCGAGCCCCACCGCGCGCAGCGCCTGGTCGATCGCCCGTTCCGCGGCGCTGCCGGGGGCGAGATCGGCCGCCGACTGGCGGAGCAGCGCCGCGGCGAGCGGCAACGTCGCCATCGCCGGCATCAGGTCCCGCATCGTCCGGAAGAAGATCTGCTCGATCTCCGCCCGGTTGGCTTCGCCGCCGCCCGCGACCGTCACGCCGCTGCTGCGGTGCGTGCCGCCCTCGACGGCCAGGTAGAACGCGTGGCTCAGGATCAGCGAGTTCCAATGGTTGCCGCCGTAGCCGAACGCATCGTTGGGGAAAGTGCCGAAGTACTCGCCGCGGACGAACATGTGCCCGGAGTAGTCCCAACCCAATTCGCCTTGCGTGAGGGCGAACTCGTAGCGGTCGGCGTATGCATCCGGATGGAAGCCGTCGAGGATCGACTTGGGGTCGATCGGGGAACGTATGGGGCCTTCCTCGAAGTCGCCGCCCACGAGATAGTCGGCCGAGACCCCTTCGTCTTCGTAGTAGAACCCGAGGGCCTCGCCGTAGATGTCGGAGTAACCCCAATACTGTTGCTTTAGCAGTCAAACCCCTGTATTCTGCTGTGATAGCGGAGATGCGGGGGGATGAATGGCCCGAACACAAGCCGTTCTGCCGGGCGGCCCGCGGCTGTCGGACTATCTGAGCATCGGCGTGCTTGCGCAGGTGTACCCGATCGCGGCGGTACGCGAGGCGTTGGCGTCGTGCGATCGGGCAAGCCTTCGGCAGCGCGCTCTGCCGGCCGAGGCGATGGTGTATTACGTGGTGGCGTTGGGGCTGTTCCGGTCGGTGTCAGCGCGGGAGGTGCTGCGCTGCCTGATGGAAGGGCTGCGGTGGGTGTCGTCGGACGCGACGTTGCGCGTGTCGGGGAAGTCATCGATTTCGCGGGCGCGGACGCGCTTGGGGTCGGCGCCGTTCGAGGCGTTGCGCGCGGCGCGGGTGGGACCAGTGGCGGACCCGGCGACGCGCGGGTCGTGGTATCGCGGCCGGCGCCTGGTGGCGTTCGACGGGTCGACGCTGAACGTGCCGGACGAGGTGACGAACCGGGAGGCGTTCGGGGCGCCCGGCGCGTCGCGTGGCCGTGCTGCTTTCCCCCAGGTGCGCCTGACGGCGCTGGTCGAGGTGGGGACGCGCGCGGCGTTCGCGTGGCGGGCCGGCGCGTATGCCGAATCGGAGGAGGCGCAGGTCGAGGCGCTGCTGCCTTGGTTGTCGCCGGGCATGTTGGTGCTTGCCGACCGGGGCTACTGCGGTTTCCCGCTCTGGCGGCGGGCGGCCGGCACCGGCGCCGACCTGCTCTGGCGCATGAAGGCGAACCTGCGCCTGCCGGTGCTGGAACGCTTCGACGACGGTTCCTACCGGAGCGTGCTGCGGGGCAGCGGCCAGGACCGCCGGCGCAGTCGAGGAGAATGCCCCGTGCGGGTCGTCGAGTACAGGCTGGACGACCCGAGCGATGTCGTCTACCGCTTGGCCACCACCCTGCTCGACCCGGCCGCCGCACCAGCCGCCGAGGTTGCCGCGCTGTATCACGAACGCTGGGAGGTGGAGACCGCCTACGATGAAGTCAAGACCCACATCCTGGGTCCCGGCGCGATCCTGCGCAGCAAGACACCGGACTTGGTGTTGCAGGAGGTGCACGGCCTGATGCTGGCGCATTACGCCGTGCGGCGCCTGATCCATGAGGCGGCGCGCAAGGTCGACGAGGACCCGGACCGCCTCTCGTTCGTCCACGCCGTGCGGGTCGTGCGCCGCCGTGTCGAGAACCCTGGCGTTTCCCCCCTCGTCTCCGAATGACCGGCTTCGCGATCGCGTGCTGGACGAGATTCTCGAAGAGCGGGTGGTCTCCAGTCGCGGCCAGAAGAAGCCCCGCGGCGTCAAGCGGAAGATGAGCGGCTATCCACTTCGCGGCCCTGGCCCGCTGTCCCGCCGCGAGTGGGATTGGACACCGCAGATCGTGGCGTCAAATACTTAAAGCAACAGTATTGGGAGTAACCCTCGTGGATGGCGCCGTCGCCCGAATAGGCCAGGACGAACCGGCCGTCGCGGCACCAGGCCGGGACCAGCCCGACGTCGAACCCCTCCGGCGTCTCGACCACGCCGGGGAACCGTGCGGTGTCGCAGCGGTGGGTCTTGCCCGTCCTGTCCGTGAAGCTGGTCGGGCCGAGTCGGGCGCCGAGGGGGGCGAGGTTGAAGAGGCCGAAGGGGCTGCCGGTGCGATTGCTCACCGCGAAGTGCGTCACGCCGTGCATCAGCTCGTGCCCGACGATGTCGAGCAGGGAGTACGGCTCCTCGCTCGTCTCGTCGATCCGCCGGCCGTACCCGAACATGCCATTGCCTTCCGGGCCGAACGGTGGCGGCCTGAAGAAGGCGTTCGCCAGGCCGAGGTTGACGATGCTGATGGTTCGTCCGTTCGCGCCGTCGATGCCCTCCCAGCCGTGCCGCGCGGCGAAGTAGTCGTAGAACCAGCCGGTGTAGGCATGGGCTTCGACCACCGCCGGGTCGTCCCACTCGTTGTCCGCGTCGGTCGCGTAGTCGTCCGCCGTCCAGACGGGCTCCCCGGGCGGCAGGCCTTCGATGATGTGGTCGAAACTCAGGCGCTGGTAGCGCAGGAAGTTGAACCGGGCATCCAGAGTGACGATCTCCGCCGGCCGCATCCGGTCGTGGGCCTGGAAGCGGCCGTCCTCCCCGGTCGTGCTCAGCTTCCTCTGGTTGCCCTGCGATCCCGTCCCTGCTCCGACCGCCGACTGTTCCCTGACCGCATCGAACCGGTGCAGAACCCGGCCGTCGGCGGCGTCGGCGAAGTAGAAGTGCCCGTCGCTCATGGCGACGGCGTAGGCCAGGGCGTACGAATCGTCCGGCAGCGGCAGGATTCCGAGCCACGACTGCCGGCCGGCGACGACCTCTCCGCCGAGCGTCTGCTCGAGCAGCGCGGCCACCTCGGCCCCGCCGAGGGCCGGCACGGGGTTCGCGTCGATCCCCTGGTGCAGGGTGCCGAACAGCGAGACGGTGACGCCGGCGGCGTCGAGTTGCCGGGAGACGCCCGCGCCGAACACCGGAAAGCCCGCGTGGTGCTGCGCGAGATACTCGTGCGTGCGTCCCGCGAGGGAGGGGTCGGCCAGTCGCGACATGACGACGAGGTCGCCGGACCGCGCCAGGCCGTCCACCGTCGTGTCCCACCGGCGCAGCTCGTCGACGCCGGCCGCGTGCCCGGCGGCGACGGAAAGAACGTCGGATCCGGCTTCCTGGGACGTCGCGCCGCGTTCCGCGGCGATGAGTGCGGCCCCGACGAGGGCCGAGGCGATTGCGAATCGTGGAGCGGTTCTCATGGCGTGTCGATCTCCCCTGCAGTCAGGCTTGCCAGGCATGGGTTCACCGTGCGGCGCCGGGTTCAGAACCGCAGGCGCAAACCGACCGCGGTATGCAGTCCGCCCGCCTCGATGTCCAGCGTCTCGCCGCCGGCGGACGGAACCTCCACCATCGCCCGGCTGTAGCGGGTGAGCCAACCGACACCGACGTTGCCGGTGAAGTAGTAGGCGACGTCGGCCCCGACGTTGAAGCCGACGGTGTCGGCCGATTGGGGGCCGGTGACCGCGCTCGAGAACGTGGCGGTGTCGTACGGGTAGGCATGGGTGAAGTTCACGTCGGTGACGAGTTGCTGCTCCACGGTGAAGAACGTCGGTCCGCCGAACCCGGTCACCGTGAACGATCCGGTGACCGGCACCACCACGAGCGCCTGCAGGTGCACGGCCGTCTCGCGGCGGGTGAGCGGCGGCGACGACCCGGAGATGGAACGGTCGCGGTTGAAGAAGAGCGGATGCGGCACCTGGGCGGACACGCTGGCCGTCTCCTCCATCATGAACCGGGACATGCCGACCCCGAGAGCGAAGTACGGCGCCACGCGCACTGCGCCGCTCACGTCGAGAAGCGTGGGGTTCGCGAAGCGATAGTCGCTCTCGAAGCTGGCCCTTTCCTGGGCCGCGGCCCCCGACACGACTTCGCGGTACACCCCCCCGGTTTCGGGGAAGGCGATGTCCTCCGAGAAGCCGCTGGTCTGCGTCTGCAACCCGCCGTTGAGGGTGACGAATACCCGCGCGTCGCCCGCGGGCGCCTGGGCGCGGGCCGGCGCGGCGCCGACCAGCGCGATGACGGCGGTCGCCAGCCAGAAGACCAACGGCAGGTACGGTCGTTCGTGTGCTTGTGCGTTCATCGAGGATTCCTCTTGTCGCGGAGTGCGAGCCGGTGACGAATCAGCCCCATGCCGCCTCGCGTGCTGCGTCGCCAAACGGCGGATCCCGCGGTGCGCTCGCGGCGGAGGGGCTTTGGTCCACGCCGGTGGATTTCCGCAACGCGCAGGATCGAGACCGCAAGGCCGGGTGCAAGAGCGAGTATCGCAGGCGTCGTAATGTTGCTTCCGCCTCGTTCGAGGCGGGCGCCAACTGAACTCCAGTGTATTCCGGCGGCCGTTTTGAAGACAACGCCCTGCGCCGGCTCGGGCCGGCCGGACGCGCACCGGGCTGCGGGCCGCTATACTCGGACGCAGGGTCCGGACGCGCCCGGACGCGCGGTCCGGCAGTCGGAGACAGCGAGCGACTTCGGGTGTGACACAGGAGACGTCACCATGTGCTGGAAGCATCGGATCTTCGTCACCGCGGCTCTCGTGCTGGCTGCCGCGACCGTAGCGGCGGCCCAGGACGGCCGCGAGGTCTTTCCGTTCCCGGTCACCACGTTCGAGCTCGACAACGGGCTGAAGGTGGTCGGCGTCGACTACGACAGCCCCGGCATCGTCGCCTACTACACGGTGGTGCGCACCGGGTCGCGGAACGAGGTGGAGCCCGGCTTCTCGGGCTACGCCCACTTCTTCGAGCACATGATGTTCCGCGGCACGGAGAAGTACCCGACCGAGGCCTACAACGCGGTGATCAAGCGGATCGGCGCCGACTCGAACGCGTTCACCACGAGCGACTGGACGACCTACTACATCGTCGCCAGCTCGGACGCGCTGGAGACGATCATGGACCTGGAGTCGGACCGCTTCCGGAACCTGCAGTACAGCGAGGACGACTTCCGCACCGAGGCGGGCGCCATCCTCGGCGAGTACAACCTGAACTTCTCGAACCCCGTGTCGCTGCTGCGCGAGCGTCTGCACGACCTCGCGTACACGACGCACCCGTACAAGCACACCACCATCGGCTTCCTGGAGGACATCCGGGACATGCCGAACCACTACGACTACAGCCTGCAGTTCTACGACCGCTACTACCGCCCCGAGAACTGCATCGTGGTGGTGGTGGGCGACTTCGACCAGGCCGGGCTGGAGCGGCTGGCTGCGGAGTACTACGGCGGATGGGAGCGCGGGAGCTTCGTGCCGGAGATCCCGCAGGAGCCGCCGCAGACCGAGGCGCGCTCGGCGCGGATCACGTGGCCCAACCCGACGCTGCCGTTCGTGATGATGGGCTACCACGCGCCGCCGTTCTCGGACGAGCGGATCGACATGCCGGCCCTCGACGTGCTCTCGCAGCTTCTCTTCTCGGAGACATCGCCGCTCTTCCGCAAGCTCTACCTGGAGGAGCAGGTGGTCGACGCGCTGCAGGGGGGCGCGCTCGACAGCCGCGATTCGCCGCTGTTCACGATCATCGCGCGCATCACCGACCCCGGGAGAGTCGAGTACGTCCGCGACGCCATCATCGACGAGATCGAGCGCCTGAAGACCGAGCCGGTCGACGCCGAGGTGCTCGCCGCGACCAAGTCGCACATGCGCTACGGCTTCGCGATGGGGCTCGACAACCCGGGCGGCATCGCGCGCACGCTGGGCCACTACCTGCAGCTCACCGAGGACCCGGCCACCGTGAACCGCGTCTACGAGCTGTACGACGCCGTGACCCCGGACGACGTGCGGATGGTGGCGAACGCCTACTTTGCGGACACCAACCGGACGGTGGTGATCCTCACCCAGGAGGAAGGGCGATGACGCGGTACGCACGACCAGAGACGGCGACGCCGCCGACTTCGATTCGATGGGGCGTCTCGGGCCGCGGGATCGGTCTGGCGGCCATCCTCGGCCTGGTGCTTGCCGGGGTGGCCGCGCCCGCCTGCGGCGCGTCGGAATCGGGCGCCGAGTCGTCCGAGATCATCGCGTTGCCGACGCCCGACTCGCCGCTGGTGACCCTGCGCATCGGGTTCCGCACCGGCTCGGTCGACGACCCGGCGGGGAAGAACGGCCTGAACGCGCTGACCGTGCTCATGATGGGACGCGGCGGCACCGAGTCGCTGCGCTTCGAGGAGATCACCGAGGCGCTCTATCCGTGGTCCGCGTCGATCCGCGCGCAGTTCGACAAGGAGATGACGGTATTGGTCGGCGAGGTGCACCGGGATCACCTGGAGCCGTTCTTCGCCATCGTGCGCGACCTGCTGGTCGCACCGCGCTTCGATGAATCCGACTTCGCCCGCAACCGCGACTTCCTGACCAACACGGTCGTCGCGACCCTGCGCGGCAGCGACGACGAGGAGCTGGGCAAGGAGGCCCTGAACGCGTTGCTGTACGCCGGGCATCCTTACGAGTCGCCCACCGTGGGGACCGAGGAAGGGCTGGCCGCGCTCACGCTGGACGACGTGCGGGCGTTCCATCGCGATCACTACACGCGCGACCGGGCGCTCGTCGGCGTGGCGGGAGGCTACCCCGACGGCTTCGTCGAGCGGGTCGAGCAGGAGCTTCTCGACGCTCTGCCGGCCGACGGGGCCGAGCGCGCGCCGCTGCCGGCGCCCCGGGCGCTCGACGGACGCGAGCTGCTGCTGGTCGACAAGGACGCCATCGCCACGGCCATCTCCATCGGCTTCCCCATCGACCTGACCCGGGCCGGCGACGACTTCTACGCCCTGCTGGTGGCCAACTCCTACTTCGGCGAGCACCGTACGTTCAACGGCCTGCTGATGAACAAGATGCGGGGGCAGCGCGGCCTCAACTACGGCGACTACTCCTACATCGAGAACTTCATCCAGGACGGGGGGTCGCGCCTGCCCATCCCCAACATCCCGCGCAGCCGGCAGTTCTTCAGCATCTGGATCCGGCCGGTGCCGCACCACAACGCGCACTTCGCCCTGCGCCAGGCGATTCGCGAGCTGCACGTCCTGGTCGACGAGGGACTGTCGGCGGAGGACTTCGAGGCGACGCGCGAGTTCCTGCTCAACTACTCGAAGCTCTATGTGCAGACGACCAGCCGGCGGCTCGGCTACCACATGGATTCGGCGGTGTACGGAGCCGGGTACTTCATCGACGAGATCCAGCGCCGCCTCACGGCGCTGACCGTCGACGACGTGAACGCGGCGATCCGCCGCCACCTGCAGTACGACGACCTGGCCGTCGCCGTCGTCACCCGCGATGCCGAGGCGTTCCGGGACGCGCTGCTCGCCGGCGAGGCGTCTCCGCCGGCCTACAACACGGCGGTGACCGAGGAGATCCAGGCGGAGGATGCGCTGATCGAGGGCTTCGATCTGGCCATCAACCCCGATCGCGTGCGGGTCGTCCCCGTGGAGGACATGTTCCGCGGCGTCTCGGGCGGCTGGGAGTCTGCGCCGTAGAACGGCGAAGCTCCCAGGCAGGCGCGGTCGGGCGGCAAGCTAGCCGCGGGCGACGGTTGTCGGGCCAGGGCTGGGCTGGGGCTGGGTCCGGGTCAGTTCGTTCATCGCTCCCTGCCGATACCCGGCGGGGTCGACCTCCACCTCGTCGAAGCCGGCTGCCCGGAAGCGGGCGGTGACCTCGGCCAGCAGCGCAGCGTCCCGGAAGCGGTCGACTTCCTCGGGGGCGACCTCGATGCGGGCCCGCTCGTCGAAGTAACGGACCCGACAGACTGTGAAGCCGCGCTCGCGCAGCACCCGCTCGCACGCCGCCACCCGGGTCAGGCGCTCCGGCGTGATGGCCGTGCCGTATGGGAAACGGCTCGAGAGGCAGGCGAGGGCCGGCTTGTTCCAGACCGGCAGTCCGAGCCGGCGAGCAGCCTCCCTGATGTCGGCCTTGGTGAACCCGGCCTCGTCGAGGGGTGAGCGGACACCCTGCTCCTTTGCGGCCTGTCGTCCCGGCCGGTGGTCGCCGCGGTCGTCCACGTTGAAGCCGTCGACGACGCAGTGCGTGTCGAGCCGCGCCGCCTCGCGAACCGCCCGGCCGTAGACCTCCACCTTGCAGAAGTAGCAGCGGTTCACCGGGTTGGCCGCGTAACGCGGATCGTCGACCTCGGCGGTGTCGACCAACAGGTGCCGGGCGCCGAGTTGCTCGGCGAGGCGGCGCGCGGCGGCGCCCTCCTCGGGCGCGAGACTCGGCGAGACCGCGGTCAGGGCCACGGCCCGGTCGCCCAGGACGCCGGCCGCCTCGGCCAGCAAATAGCCGGAATCCACGCCGCCGGAAAAGCAGACCACCACCGGACCGAGGTCGGCCAGCAGACGTCGGAGATGGGCGATCTTGGCGTCCAGGGCCGTCATCGCGTCATAATCACCGGTCAACGTCCCCTCGTCGCGGACCCGCATGGTCTCCGTTAGTGTAGCGTTACGCATCCATCGCGGCTTCGCCGCCGTC
Organism: Vicinamibacterales bacterium; assembly: GCA_965204175.1. Taxonomy (GTDB): domain Bacteria; phylum Acidobacteriota; class Vicinamibacteria; order Vicinamibacterales; family UBA8438; genus WTFV01. The sequence continues at coordinate 3,595,891 of OZ241978.1, read as the reverse complement.
TTCCGGTCATCCCGATGCCCGATCCGACCCAGACCACGACCGTCCTGCTCGGGACCGCCGCCTCGCTGGCGGTCGTCCATACCCTGCTCGGGATCGACCACTCGCTCCCGTTCGTCGCGCTAGGCCGCGCCCGCGGGTGGGCGCTCGGCCGCACGCTGCTGGTGACCGCGTTGTGCGGCGCCGGTCACGTCGCCTCTTCGGTCGTGATCGGTGCGGTCGGGGTCGGTCTCGGCATCGCCACCGATGCGCTGCTGTGGCTCGAGTCGGCCCGTGGAGAGCTGGCCGCGGCGCTGTTGATCGGCTTCGGTCTCGCCTACGCGGCGTGGGCTGCCTGGCGCGGCTTCCGCGGGCGGGGCGGTGCGTCCCTGCGCGGAGCAGTGGCCGGCGCCGACCGCGTCACGCCCTGGGCGCTCTTCATCGTGTTCGTGCTGGGTCCGTGCGAGCCGCTCATCCCCCTGATGGTGGTTCCCGGGATGGCCCGCGACTGGCTCGCGGTCGGGGCCGTGGTCGGGGTCTTCGGACTCCTGACGGTCGGGGTGATGCTGCTGGTTGTCGCCGCCGCCTGGCGCGGCGTCGCGTTGTTGGGCGCAGGCCGCATCGGCCTGCATGCGGATGTCGCGGCCGGACTGGTCGTCGCGGCGAGCGGCGCGGCCGTGCTCTTCCTGGGGCTCTAGAAACCCGCCGCCCGGAATACGACCATGTTCTACGACATCGTGCTGATCGCCATCGGGTTCGCGCTCGTCGCCAAGGGGGGCGATCTCTTCGTGGACTCCAGCGTCCAGATCGGCCGGGCGCTCCGGATTCCGCGTTTCGTGATCGGCGGGACGCTGGTGAGCCTCGCGACCACGGGGCCGGAGCTCGTCGTCTCGGCCACCGCCGCAACGATGGGCGATTCCGGCATCGCGCTCGGCAACGCGGTCGGATCCTGCATCTGCAACATCGGTCTGATCGTCGGCACGGTGGCGTTGATAATGCCGGTGCAGGTCGACCGCGCGGACTTCATTCGGCGGGCCGGCTGGATGGTCGGCGGCGGCCTGCTCGTCGTCGGGTTCTCCTGGGACCTGACCATGGACCGCGTCTACGGCGTCGTGCTGCTGGCGCTGGCCGTCGCCTACCTGGGTTGGGACCTGTTGGGCATTCTCCGGTCGCGTCGCGAGGCCGGGGAAGAGACGGAAGACGCCGACGCCGCCATCGGTCTGGCGGGACCGACAGCCTGGTTCGCCGTCGGTGGAGCATGCGTTCTGGCCGGCAGCTACCTGCTCGTGAACTCGGGTCAGGGCCTGGCGGCGGCGCTTGGCGTCCCGTCGGCGATCATCGGCTTCTCGGTCATCGCGATCGGCACGTCGCTGCCGGAACTGGTGACCGGCGTGACCGCGGCGCGCAAGGGCGTGCCGGACCTGTCGCTCGGCAACATCGTCGGCGCCAACGTTCTGAACCTGCTCCTCATCGTCGGGCTGTCCGGGACCATTCAGCCGCTGGTGCTCGATTCATTCAGCCAGTGGTACGGGTTCCCCTGGCTCGGCATCTTCTTCCTGACCATCGTCGGCGTGGTGCTGAAGAACGGCGTCGTCCGGCGCGCGGCGGGCATCGGCCTGCTGATCCTCTACGTGCTGTACATGATCGGGCTCGTGTCCGTGCCGGCGCTCTCGTGAGCATGTGAGGGCGTGCGAACCTTCTGTTCGTGCGGGTCGGCTTGCTCGGGAAAGAACCGCGGAAAGGTCGGCGCGGTCGACCATGGGTAGCATCGATAGAAGGTGATCGCCGTGCTCGAGCGACTGCGCATACGGAATCTCCGCGGCTTCAGTGACCTCCGGATCGACACATTGGGCCGGATCAACGTTGTTGCCGGCCGGAACAACGCGGGCAAGACCACCCTGCTGGAGGCGATTTTTCTGCTCGGCGGAGCGGCGGACGCGCATATGGCGGTCAACCCCTACATGCTCCGCGGTATCGATGCGGACAACGAGGTTCCGAGATCGGAGACGTTCTGGAAGCCGCTGTTCTCCGAGTTGGACACGAGCAGGACGCTCACGATCGCCGGCGACCATTCGGTTGTCGGGCACATCGAGCAGAGAATCACCTGGGAGAGACCGACATCGACGGAGGTCTTTCCCGGCAAGGACAACGGCGCACTGGCGGCAGCCTCTTCCGGTGAACGTTCACTCCGATTCAGGTACGTCGATCCGGTAGCCGGTGAGATCGAGAGTGAGATACGGGAGGCAGGCAGGAAGGTGACAATCGTACGGCAAGACCTGTACGTCCCATTTCCCCGACGCATGCTCTTCCCGGGAAGCGGACACCCGAACGCCGACGCCATGCTTCTGGGCCATTTGAGAAGGCAGAAGCGCGGAGATCTGCTCGTCGACGCCCTCCGCGTCGTCGATTCCAGGTTGCAGGGCATCGAAGATAATTCGTCCAGCGGAGAACCCATGATCTGGGTCGACGTTGGGTTGCAGGAACTCGTGCCGTTGTCGATCCTCGGAGCCGGCATGACGCATGTCGCCCGCATCTTTCTGGTGGTCGCATCCACGCCGGGCGGCGTGGTGCTGGTGGACGAAATCGAGAACGGGTTGCATCACTCGGTTCTGTCGAACGTCTGGAGGGTCATCGCGAAGGCGGCCGAACAGTTCAACGTGCAGGTATTCGCGACGACGCACAGCTTCGAGTGCATCGAGGCAGCGCACGAGGCTCTCGGATCGGAGGGCTTTCGACTGCATCGCCTCGAGGTCATCGACGGCGGGAACCGTTGCGTGACGTTGAGTCCGACCGCGATCAGCGGGGTGATTCGCCACAACATGGAAATCCGCTGACCATGGCGACCGAGCGTATCGAACGGGAGATTCAGCTCTTGGTCGAAGGCAACGATGAACGCAATCGGCGACCTTCGTGGCTGGGCCGCTCTCTCAGGGCCAGAGGTCGCCGAGGCTGAAGGTGACCGCATCGAAGGGGCGGATGCACACCGGATCGGCGTCCTTGGCGGTCGCGATCAGCACCCAGTGCCCTTCACGCATCTCGAACGCTTCCAGGGTGCGGTCCGCCGGATCCACGAGCCACAGGTGTCCCACCCCTTCGCGGGTGTAGATCGGACGCTTGCCGTGCAGGTCGAGCTTGCGCGTCGCAGGGGAGAGCACTTCGCACACCCAGTCCGGCGCCAGGGTGACGTAGGCCGCGTCGGGATAGTCGGGCATCCGCTCCCGGCGCCACCCCGCCAGGTCGGGTACCACGATGTCCTCGCCGAAATGCAGCTCGGGCTCGTCGATGATCCACCACCCGCCCGGACCGCCGCGGCCCCTGTCGAAGGGGCCCGTGAGCTCGCCGCCCAGGCGGGAGCTCGCAAGCGCATGCGGCATGGCCGGCCGCGGTTGGGTGTGCAGCGTCCCGTCGACGATCTCGGCCACTCGATGCGCCGGGACGTCGAGCACGTCCTGGTAGGTGGCCCGGGGGGACGCTTCGGGCCTGCCGCGCCGGGCCGCGGCGCCGGCGCGGTTCATCGCATTCTCCTTCCCGCCAGCAGCTCGCCGCGCAGGACGGTGACCGCCTGCCCCGACAGCGTGACGCGTTCGCCGCGGACGGCGACCCGGACGAGGCCGCCGCGCGCGGACGCCTGCCACGCGGTGAACGTGTCGCGGCCGAGTCGGCGCTGCCAGTAGGGTCCCAGGCAGCAGTGCGCCGAGCCGGTCACCGGATCCTCGTCGATGCCGGTGCGGGGGGCGAAGAAACGCGACACGAAATCGAAACCGTCGGTCTCGGCCCGCGCCGTGACGATGACGCCGCGGGCGTCGATCGCCCCGAGGCGCCGGAAGTCCGGGGCCAGACGGCGCACCGTCGCCTCCGCGTCGACGGCGACGAGGTAGTCGAAGCGGTTGCGGCCGACGTAGGCCGGCCCGGTCCCGAGGGCATCGGCCAGCCCGTCGGGAGCAGGCGCCTCTGCGTCCGGCTCCGCCGGGAAGTCCATTTCGATCCACCCGTCGCGCAGGACCGCCGACAAGCGGCCGGAGCGGGTGTGGAAGACGGCGGGCCGGTCCGGGGCAAGGTGGTTCCCTTCCCACAGCACGTGGGCGCTCGCCAGCGTGGCGTGGCCGCAGAGGTCGACCTCGACGGCCGGGGTGAACCAGCGGAGATCGAACGCGCCGTCGTCGCGGCGAATCAGGAAGGCCGTCTCGGAGAGGTTCATCTCGCGCGCCACCCGCTGCATCCAGGCGGCGTCGGCCGGGTGCGGCAGCAGGCAGACCGCGGCCGGGTTGCCGCCGAAGGGCTCGCCGGTGAACGCGTCGACCTGAGTGATGGCCAGCGGCAAGAGTATCGCTCCTGATTCAGGATATCCCGAGCCGAGCGGAGGATTTCATCGAGCCGCCCGGAACAGCGGGCCGCGGAGTATCGTCATGCAATTGGAGTCGCGGTGGTGCTCCCGGCGGGGCGACCCCGGACGATTCCGGCGCATGACGATCGAAGCTCGGAGGCACCCATAATGCAGCGATCCGGCAGGACCACGCGGCGCGCCCTGGCCGTCCTTGCTCTGCTCGCGGCCGGTCCGGCGGCGGCCGGCGCCCAGGACGACGACGACAACGAGCTCGACCGTTTCATGGAGCGGGTGCTGGAGCAGCGCGAGCGAAACGCGGCCGTCCGGCTGCAGTACGTGCTCGACGAGCAGTCGCAGTTGCGTCTCTCCGGCCCCGGGGGAGCGGCCCTGTGGGGTTTCCGCGGGGAGTACACCTGGTACGAGCGCGACGGTTTCTTCGTCCGGAGTCCGATCCGCATCGACGGCGTGACGATAGACGAGGCACGCCGGCGCGAGTACGAGGCCGAGTGGCTGCGGCGGGAGCAGCAGCGCCGCGAGCGTCGCCGGGACGAGCGCAGGTCGCCCACGCGCATGTCGGTGCGTTCGACGCGCGACAACGTGGCGCTGTCCGTCGAGCGCCTGTGGGGCGTTCGTATCGACGGGGAGTTGCTCGACGAGATCGCCGAGCAGGCCGGCACGTGGGGTGACGATCACGCCGCGATCACGGTGGCCGCCGACGGGATCCTCGAGGCGGCGGGCGGGGTATCGGCAGTGGGGTTCGACCGCGCCGTGAAGCGGGCGAGGGACGGATTCGCCATGCTGGAGAGCGGTCGCTTGCTGCCGGACGAGGTGACGGGGATGCTCGACCGCGCGATCGGGCAGATCGCGCCGGCCGCGCCGGCGGCGACCGGGGAAGAGTTCGACCGGTTCCTCGATCTGTTCGACCTGGCCATACGGTTCGAGCTGCCGTTGGCGGCGGGGGATGCGACCCCGGCGGAAGCGCACGCGGATCCGGTGGTGGCCGGACGCCGCGCCGCCGCGCTCGCCGGGCGCCGCGCCGCGCTGTCGGCGTTGGCCGGCGCAGGGGCCGACGGGCGCGAGACGCAGGAGGCGCGGTCCGCCGACCCCGTGTGGGGCAGCATGGAGCCCCGCTTCGTTTCCGATGCGTACTTCCTGGATTTCGATTTCGAACCCGGCAACTACTATCTGGTCGGTCGCGAGACGCTGGACGGACACGAGGTGCTCCGCATCGAGTACTACCCGGAGCAGCTCTTCACCGGGCCTGACGGCGGCGCTCGCGATCGGGATACGGCGGGGCCGCGCGACGGCGACTCGGAAGCCCGGGATTCGGAAAGGCGTTCGGTTTCCAGCGGCGTCGACCCCGAGACGGCTGCGATGGAGAAGACCAGCCTCGTCACGCTCTGGATAGCTCCGGAGCAACACCAGATCGTGCGCTACACGTTCGACAACCTGGGCTTCGATTTTCTGCCGGGCCGCTGGCTGTTCCGCCTGGACGACCTGACCGCGTCGATGACGATGCGGCAGCCGTTTCCGGGCGTCTGGCTTCCCGCGCGCGTGGACATGCGCGCCGTGCTGTCGCTGGCGACCGGCACGTACGAAGCACTGGCCACGCGGGCGTACACGAACTATCGCGAGGCCGAGACGGGCGGGCGGGTGCGGGCGGCCGGGCCGGGTCCGGTGCGATGACCGGCCGTCGCATCGCGCGCCGGGTCATCGTCGAGGATGGTGTCATCGACACCGGCGGGTGGGGTGCGCCGGCTCGCCGTCGGGTCCTGCGCCGTCTCTCCGCCCTCGACCCTGCTGCGCCGGCCGTGGTCGCCCTCGCACTCGTACTCGCGCTCTTCACGCCCGTCCTGGCGCAGGCGCCGCCGGCGGAGACCGTGGTCGACCTTCGCATTCACGGCAACCACACGATGCCGGACGACGAGGTGCTGGCGCTCGCCGGCATCGCGGTCGGGGATGTCGTCGATGTGGCCGCCGTCGAGGCCATCACGCGACGCCTCGAAGGCAGCGGGCGTTTCGAGGCGGTCGAGGTGCGCAAGCGCTACCGCTCGCTGACGGCGACCGACCGCATCGCGCTGATCATCGTCGTTCGGGAACGGCCGCGCGCTTCCATCCGCAACCCGGTGGTGCGGTCGCTCGCCCGCCTGGCGGGACAGTCGATGTTCCTGCCCGTCCTGCGCTACGACGAGGGCTACGGGGTCTCGTACGGCGCGCGTTTCAGCTTCGTGGAGGTGCTGGGGCGGGGGAGCCGGGTGTCGGTGCCGGCCACCTGGGGAGGAGACAGGCGCCTGGCAGTGGAGATCGAGCGACCGCTGCCCGGCCGTGTGGTCGACCGCGTGCGGGGCGGCGGGTCGTACGGATACAGGACGCATCCGTATTTCGGCGTCGAGGATCGACGCACGCAGGCCTGGGTCGGCTTCGATCGCGAACTGCGGAACGGACTTCGGGCGGGGTTGGAGACGGCCTGGGAGGAGGTCGGTTTCGTCGGACCGTCCGAACGGCTCACGCGCCTGACCGTCGGCGTGGAATACGACGGTGTCTCGGCCGGCGCCTTTCCGCGCGACGATGTGAGACTGCGCGCCGCGGTCGAGCGGCTTGCCATCCCCGGACGGCCGGGCGCGGTTGTCCGTCCGCGCATCGATGCGCAGGCGTTCAAGGGGGTGGGAGGCCAGGCGGTGCTGGCTGCGCGCTTCCTGTTCGAGGGGGCCTCCGCGGCGTTGCCGCTGTACGAGAAGGCCCTGCTCGGCGGCGGCGGCAACCTGCGGGGGTGGCGGGTGGGCGCGCGGGTGGGAGACCGGCTCGCGGCGGCGTCGGTCGAGCTCCGGCTGCCGCTGGGCTCGCCGATCGCCATGGGGAACGCGGGGGTGCGCATCTTCTACGACACGGCCGCCGCCTACGACGCCGGCGGGTCCCTGGGCGACCAGCGGTTCCTGAAGGGGGCGGGCGCCGGCGTCTTTCTGACCGTGCCCTTCGGCAGCCTGCACCTCGACGCCGGGCACGATTTCCGTGGTTCGATGCGCATCCACGCCGGCGCCGGGCTCGGCTTCTGAGGCGGTCCGGGTCGCCGGACGGCCGGGCGGATCGTGCCCCCCGACCCGTCACACCCGCGGCGCTATAATCCGCCGTGCCCGCCGATAGACGCTTCCGCACGTTCCTTTTCGACCTGGACGGTACGCTCATCGATTCGATTCCGCTCATCATGGCGTCGTTCCGGCACACGATGCGGACGCACCTGGGAGCGGTGCCGGACGATACGGTCTGGCGGGCCGGCTTCGGCACCCCGCTCCGGCCGCAGCTCCGCAAGTTCGCGCGGGACGACGAGCACGCCTCGCGGATGGTCGACACCTACCGCGCGTATACCGACGCGCACCACGATCGGCTATTGAAGCCGTTCGCGGGCATCGACGATGCGCTGGGCGCACTGCGCGGCGCGGGCGCACGGCTCGCCGTCGTCACCAGCAAGACGCACGCGCTGGCCCGCCGCGGTCTGACGCGCTGCGGACTGAACGAGTACTTCGGCGTCCTGATCGGAGCCGACGACGTGGCGGACCACAAGCCGCATCCGGCGCCCGTGCTGGCGGCGTTGGACCGACTCTCGGCCAGCGCGACCGACGCGGTCTTCATCGGCGATTCGCCCCACGACATCGAATCCGGGCGCGCCGCAGGCGTGCAGACCGGCGCTGCCTTGTGGGGACCGTTTCCGCGCGAGACGTTGGCGCGGGCGTCTCCGCATCACTGGCTCTCGGAGCCGGACCGTATCGCCTCGCTGGCGCGGTGACGGTTCTCGTCCGTTCCCAATCTCGTAGGAAAGTTGCGCGTAGTACTGCTCGGGCACGGCGGAGCCGAGCCTGTGCCCCCGGCGTCTCGGCGTCTCGACGTCGCGCGCCGCCCGTCCAACTTCGGTACCATTCGCGCCATGGAATCGCACTCGACGCTGAACCCCACGCTGCCCCCCGGCTACGAGGCCTACGCCTACGAGGATCCTTTCGAGGACCACGTCGGTCCCCTGGGCTACAAGATCGACGGCGACAGGATCTCCTTCGCGTTCCAGGCGGATGGCCGGCACGCCAACACCGGCGGCACGCTGCACGGCGGCATGCTGATGACCTTCGCCGACTTCGCGCTCTGCCTGACCGCCGTCTGGGACCAGCCCGGAGAGAAGTGCGTCACGGTGTCCTGCAACTGCGAGTTCGTGGCGGCCGGCGAGCCGGGGGCGCTGATCGAGGCGGCCGGCGAGGTCGTGCGCAGGACGCGCTCGCTGACGTTCGTGCGCGGGCAGATCTTCACCGGTGACCGCGTGCTGCTGAGCTACAGCGCGATCGTCAAGCGCATTCCGGGCGGCCGCCTGTCCACCCCCGCCGGCGAGTAGTCGGCGCTGCGAGAAAGCGGGGCCGACTCGTGGCCCAGGGTTGGTCGAGCGGCGAATCGGAGCCGCCGGCTGCGATGGGCGGGCGGAGAGCCCGCGTCGCAGAGCTCGTGCCGGCACGGAGACGCTGGCCAGCGGCCTATAATTCGCATTTGACCGCTCTGAACTGGAGGAAACGATGATGCGCCATCGCAACGTTCTCGCCGGCGCCGTGACCTGTGCGCTCGTTCTCGTCCTGTCCTGCGCCGTCACCCCCGCGCTCGCCCAGCAAGGGGCGGTCGACGGCGAGTGGCGCGCCTACGCCGCCGACATCGGCGCGACCAAATACTCGCCGCTCGATCAGATCGATACCGGCAACGTGGATCAGTTGCAGATCGCCTGGACCCGTCCCACGGTCGACCAGTCGATCCTCGACGTGGTTCCGAATCTCGGCTACAACAACGCCAACCGCTCGACGCCGCTGATGGTCGACGGCATCGTCTACGCGCCGAACGCGGTCGGCCTGGTCGAGGCGTGGGATCCGGCGACCGGCGAGACGATCTGGGTGCAGCAGCCGTTCGAGGAGGGGCCGGCCGGCTTCCGCGGGGCGGGGCACCGCGGCATCGCCTTCTGGACCGACGGCACTCAGCGGCGCATCATCGCCCACCGTGGCGAGTGGCTCCATGCGCTCGATCCCGCCACCGGCGAGCCCTATAGCGACTTCGGCGACAACGGCAGGGTAGACCTCAAGACCGGCTTGGCCGAGGGCGCGCGCTACCGCTGGGGCGGCGCCCCGACCGTCGTCCGCGACACCATCGTGATGGGCCAGTCGATGGGCGACACGTTCTTCACCAAGGAGGACATCCGCGGCGACGTGCGCGCGTTCGACGTCCGCACCGGTGAGCTGAAGTGGGTCTTCCACACCATTCCCCAGGCGGGCGAGTACGGCACCCACACGTGGGGCGACCGCTCGTGGGAGTACAGCGGGCACGCGCCGGTCTGGTCGCTCTTCGCGGCCGACGAGGAGCTCGGCTACGTCTACATGCCGACCTCTTCGGCCACCAACGACATGTACGGCGGGCACCGGCCGGGCGACAATCTCTTCTCCCAGTCCATCGTCTGCGTCGATGTCGAGACGGGCGAGCGCGTCTGGCACTACCAGCTCGTCCACCACGGCCTGTGGGACTACGACATCCCGGCCGCGCCGATCCTGGCCGACCTGACCGTCGACGGCCGCGACATCAAGGCGGTGATACAGATCACCAAGCAGGCGTTCGCCTTCGCGTTCGACCGGGTGACCGGCGATCCGATCTGGCCGATCGAGGAGCGGCCGGTGCCGCAGTCGGGTACGCCGGGCGAGGTGACCTCCCCGACGCAGCCATTTCCGACGAAGCCCCCCGCATTCGACCGCCAGGGCGCGACGGTCGAGAACCTGATCGACTTCACGCCGGAGCTGCGCGAGGAGGCGCTGGAGATCGTCGAGCGCTACACCATCGGCCCGATGTTCACGCCGCCGTCGGTGCGCGGCGCGGGGCCGAACGACAACCAGGGGACGATCCAGCTTCCGGGCTCGCAGGGCGGGGCGGACGTCCAGGGCGCGGCGTTCGATCCGGAGACCAACTACCTCTACATTCCGTCGATCACCTCTCCGTTCGTCGCCGACATCCTCGAGGGCAATCCCGACCGGACCAACCTGGCCTACATCAAGGGGACGCGCCAGTGGATCGGCGGGCCGCGCGGGCTGCCGCTGTTCAAGCCGCCGTACGGGCGCATCACCGTCTTCGACATGAACACCGGCGAAGAGGTGTGGATGGTGCCGAACGGCCACGGGCCGACCGACCATCCGGCCATCGCCCATCTGAATCTGGGCCGCCTGGGTTCGCCGGGCCGCCCCGGACCGCTCCTGACGAAGACGCTGCTCTTCATCGGCGAGGGATCGGACGTGGGCATCCAGCAGGGCGGCCGCGTGATGGACGGCATGCCGCTCAACATCGTCACCAACTACGGCGAGCCTTGGTTCCGCGCCTACGACAAGGCGACCGGCGACGTCGTCTGGGAGATGGAGCTCGAGGCGGGGACCACCGGCGTGCCCATGACCTACCTGCACGAGGGCAAGCAGTACGTGGTCGTGCCGATCGGGGGGCGCGAGGTTCCCGGTCAGTGGGTCGCGCTCAGCCTGCCGTAGCGGGGCAGGTCCAATTCGGATCGTCGGGATCGTGTAGCGTGACGCCGGCGGCGCCAGTGGTGTCGCCGGCTTTCTTTTCGGGGCCGCCGTCATGGTGACGAGACTCTGGTTCCCAGTCGGGTGAGCACTGGGTACGGGAGCGGTATCCGGATGAGTTGAAGGCCATCCGCGGAAGGCAGAATGCCTACCTGATTGTCGTCACGGATGCGGACGCCGACACAACGGCGGACCGCCGGGCGGAGTTGGACGCGGCATGCGACGAGAAGCAGGTCCCGAGGAGACGTGACCGTGATCCCGTGCTCGTGATCGTGCCGCGGAGGAACATCGAGACGTGGCTGCCTTTCAGTCCTGCAGAAGCGTAGCCTTGCCGGCTACGCGGCGTTCGAGGGAGAGGAGCGCCTGCTTCACCGACAGGCCCCCGCCGTAGCCGGTGAGCGTCCCGTCGGCGCCGATTACGCGGTGGCACGGTACGACGATGGCGAGAGGGTTCCTGCCGTTGGTCGCGCCCACCGCGCGCGAAGCGGTCGGCTTGCCGATGCGGCGGGCCAGTTCGCCGTACGAGATGGTCTCGCCGTAGGGGATGCGGCGGAGCTCGTTCCATACGCGGCGCTGAAACGCCGTCCCGTTGGGAGACAGCGGCAGGTCGAAGTCGCGGCGGGCTCCCTCGAAATACTCCGCGAGTTGACGCTTCGCGGCCTCCAGCGCGGCCGGCAACGCCCCGCGCTGGAGGCGCCATGCCGTGTCGGGCTCTCGCACCGCCGCGTTCGGCAGGTCGACGCGCTCGAGGCGTCGTTCGTCGCCGACCAGGCGCAGAGTGCCGATCGGCGTGTCGAAGTCATGGTACGACCTGGGCATCTCCATCATCTCCGTTGCTGTGCCGCGCCGTCCTGCCAGAGCGTCATCGCGGCATAGGCGCGCCACGGGCGCCAAGCCTCGGCCATCGCCTGCAGTTCTCTCGAGGTGACCGGCGCGCCCGGGGACACTGCTTTGCGCAGCCCCAGATCGCCGGCCGGAAACGCGTCCGGGTCGCGTAGCGCCCGCATCGCGATGTACTCCGCGGTCCAGGGGCCGATGCCGGGGATCACCGTCAGGCGCGTTCTCGTCGCGCCGGGGTCGGCGGTTGCGTCGAGGATCAGCGTCCCGTCGACGACCGAGGCGGCCATCGCGCGCAGTGCAGCGGCACGCCTCGCGGGTACGCCGATCGTCCGTGGATCGAACCCGACCAGAGTGTCGGGACGCGGAAACGTCCGTGCAAGGCCCGCGTCTTGCAGATCGTCCGGCAAGAGGTCTCCCAGCGCCTCCACGAGCCTTCCGGCCAGTGTCGTCGCGCCCTGCACCGTCACTTGTTGGCCCAGGATCGCACGCACCGCCAGCTCGAAGCCGTCCCAGGCGCCGGGAATGCGAATGCCGGGCAGCGCATCCATCCGGGCGGACAGACCGTGCGCGCCGGACAGATGCGGTCCGAAGGACAAGGGATCGGCGTCCAGGTCGAAGAGCCGCCGCAGTCGGCCCGCCACGTCCAGCAGCAGTCGGGCGGTCGGAGGGCAGACCTCCACGTCCAGGTACCCGTGGCCACGCGCCTCGACGTGCACGATGCCGGCTTCAGCGACTCGTCCGGGCTGCGACTTGCGCGGGCCACTGTTCCCAGGCTCACCGCCCGCCAAGAGAAACGTGCGCCGGTAGGTTCCCCGATTGACATCGACGACCTCCACGCCGGGCACGGCGCGCGGCGCCAGGAATTCCAGCAGTGCCGTCGCGTCGTACGGGGCGCGGTAGCACAAGCGCAGGCGCAGCGCTCCATCGAGTTGGCCGGTGCCCGCCGGCGCCGGCCGGCGTCGACGGCGCAACTCGCGCGGCGTGCGGCCGTACACCCGGTGCAGCACGTCGTTGAAGCGACGGACGCTACCGAACCCGGCGACCTGCGCGACCGCGGTGAACGGTAGATCGGTGGCGTCGATCAGCCGCTTGGCCCGGTGGAGGCGGCACGTCGAAGCGACCTGCACCGGTGACGCGCCGACGTGGCGGTCGAAGAGTCGGCGCAGATGCCGGGCGCTGACGCCGAGTCGCTGCGCCAGGTCGTCGATGCCGGCGCCGTCGAGGGCCCCGTCGTCGATCAGCCGTAGCGCGCGCCGCACTGTGGCCGGGGATCCGGCCCAGGCCGGCGTGCCCGGCGCCGTCTCGGGGCGGCACCGCAGGCAGGGGCGAAAGCCTGCGCGATCCGCGGCTGCGGCGGAGCCGTAGAAGCGGACGTTGGCGGCCTTCGGCGGCTGGACCGGGCAGACCGGCCGGCAGTAGATGCCGGTGGTCACGACGCCGATGAAGAAGCGGCCGTCGAAGCGCGCGTCGCGCGACAGGCGGGCCCGTTCGCACGCCTCGGCATCCAGCATCACCGGCACTATAGCGTTGCAGCGGATGGCGCGTTGGCCGTTTTCGGACCTGATGACGCGAGCGCCCCGAAAACGCCTCGCCGGCTCGGCGTTTCGGGCCACACCCCCGCTCCACGACCTTGCGTTTCGGAGCTCCGCTTCGCTGCGTTCTACGGCGCGGACTCCTGAACGAGCGGATACCTGTAGTGTTTCACGATGCGGGCGAAGAAGGAGTTGCGCTCGGACGCCCTTCGCCAGGTCGTCGACCGACTGCTGGACGGCGTGTCGTTCGCCGAATTGCGGCGGTCGTCGGAGCGGCTCTCCGCGGCCTATCGTGAAGGGCGGCCGGGCGGAGCCCTGCGCATGACCACCCGGCACGACCGCCTGGCGTACGTGGCGGCCCGCCTGCCGTCCACGTTCGAGGCGACCCGTGCGGTCTTCGGGGAATTGTGCCGTCGGGCGCCCGGGCTGCGGGTGGAGAGCCTGTTGGAGCTCGGGGCCGGGCCGGCGCCCGGACTCTGGGCGGCCGGTCTGCACTTTTCGGAACTGTCGCGAGCCACGCATGTCGAACGCGACGGAGACATGGCCGAAGTGGGGCGGCTGCTGCTGGAGGCCGGTCGATTCGGCGCAAGCGTCGAATCGACATGGTGCGTGCATGATGTGGAGCGGACGCGCGAGCTCGGGGAGCACGACCTGGTGCTTGCCGGCTACGTGCTCGGAGAGCTGTCCGAGTCGGCCCGGGAGTCGCTCGTCGATGCGGCGTGGGACGTGGCGGTAGTTGCGCTGGTGATCGTCGAGCCCGGCACCCCGGCCGGGGCGGCGCGTGTACAGCGGGCGCGGGCGCGTCTCGTCGATCGGGGAGCGGAGGTTGCCGCGCCCTGCCCGCACGCCGGCGCGTGCCCGCTGGCTGCGGACGACTGGTGTCACTTCGGGGCGCGCGTGAACAGGTCGAGCCTGCAGCGGCGACTCAAGGGTGGGTCGCTGGGATACGAAGACGAGAAGTTCTCCTACGTTGCCGTGACCCGCGGGAACGCCGATCCCTGCGCCGCGAGGGTGTTGCGCCGGCCGCGCCGCGAACCCCGCCGCGTGGCGCTCCGGCTCTGCACGGCCGACGGACTGCGCGAGGAGCTGGTGACGCGCCGCGAGGGTGAACGCTACCGGGCGGTGCGCAAGACCGGGTGGGGCGACGGCTGGGAGCCGGCCGGCGCGGAGACCGGTGACACGTGATCGCCCGTGGATGCGCGGACCCTCTTGATATCGTTATATAGATACGGGCATACTGCTTTATATGAAGACGACTGTCGACATCCCGGACGCTCTCTATCGTCAAGCGAAGATCCGAGCAGCCGAGCAGGGTACGACACTGCGCGCACTCCTGGTGAATTCTCTCGCCGAGTCCCTCGCTCGTCCGGCCTTTTCTGCCGAAGTACTTCCTGGCAGGGAACGATTCGAGATCGATGAACGAGGCTGGCCGGTGCTCAAGCGGGAACCGGGCGACACCACGGTGATCACGGACGATCTGGTGAACAGGTTGCGCGAGCTCGAAGGCGTCTGACCGCGTGGGATTCCTGCTGGACGTCAACGTGCTGATCGCCCGGGCAGACTCGCGCCACGAACATCACCAGCGTTGTCGTCGTTGGGAGAACGAACACTCGGACGCGGCGCTGTGCACCTGTCCCTTCACGGAGAACGGATTCCTCCGCATCTACGGACATCCCGGATATCCGGGCGGGCCCGGCTCGCCCGGTGAAGCGTTGGTCGAGCTGCGCTATCTCCTGGCGTTTCCCCGTCATCGGTTCCTGCCGGCCGACCTCACCGTGGCGGACGCGCCGACGTTCGGAGACCTTCGTGGCGTCTCTCCGAAGCAACTGGCTGACCTCTATCTGCTTGCCGTCTCCGCGCGGCATGGCGTGCAGTTCGCCACGCTGGATGAAGCTGTGCCAGCAGCACTGATCGCCGGCGGACCTGCGGCGCTCCATGTGATCCCGCTGGAGGGAGCGTGATGGAGACGGTGCGTCTGGCGGACGGGAGGCTGGCAACGGCGCCTGACGGTTCGCAGATTCGCGAACTGGTGGCCGTCGAGCGAGGCAGCATGGTGCACTGCACCTTGCCGGGGGGCGCAGTCTCCATGGCGGTCGTCCACGCCACGGTAGACGAGGCGTGGTACTTCCTCGCCGGAACGGGTCAGGTCTGGCGCAAGCAGGACGGCGTTGAATCGGTGGTCGACGTCGAACCCGGTGTTGCCCTGACCATCGAGTGCGGGACGCACTTCCAGTTCCGCAACATCGGCGACGAAGATCTCCGCTTCGTCATCGTGACGATGCCGCCATGGCCGGGGGCTGAAGAGGCGCGGCGGGTAACGGACCACTGGCCCGCGCGCGAAACGGCCGGCGCCGCCGAGGCGTGAGAGCGCCGCCCGTCGGTTCGACGACCTCGCCGTCGTCGGGTCGGCCGGAGTCGTTGCGGCCCACGCGACCGTTTATCTGAGCACCCGGATGCGATGCGCCTCGCTGTCGCCCACATAGAGGGCGCCCGCTTCGTCCACCCAGATTCCGTGCGGCCGGTTCATCCTGCAGCGCCGCGGCTCCGGTTCCGGCCCGTCGCCCCGCTCGCCGGTCCCGAGCGCCGTCGTGATGACGCCGGTCGCGACGTTGATGCGGCGGATGACGTGGTTCTCGGTGTCGGCGATGTAGAGCGTGCCGTCGGCGGCGTAGGCGAGCCCCTTGGGGCCGGCCAGGGTCGCCTCGCGCGCCGGACCGCCGTCGCCGGTGTAGCCCTGCTCGCCGGTGCCCGCCACGTGGTGGATCGTCTCGTTCTCCAGGTCGATGCGGTAGATTGCGTTCCCCTCGCGTAACGCGAGGTACAGGTTGCCCTCGGGATCGAGCGCCATCGCGCGCGGTCCGTTCAGCGGCGTGCCGGCCAGCGGGGCGCCGTCGGGGGTGGGCTCGCGCTCCCCGGTGCCGGCGAACGTCTCGATGAGACCCGTTTCCATGTCGACGCGGCGCATCCGGTGGTTGCCGATGTCGCAGATCAGCAGGCGCCCGTCCGGGGCGAACACGATGCTGTGGGGAGCGCGGAGTTGCGCCGCGGTGGCCGGACCGCTGTCCCCGGAGAACCCGGCCTCGCCGGTGCCCGCGACGGTCGAGATGATGCCCGTCCGCATGTCCACCTTGCGGACCACGTGGTTGTCGCGCTCGACGATGTAGAGGTCGCCCCGCGCGTCGAACTGGATCTCGTGCGGCATGTTCAGCATGGCGTCGGTCGCCGGACCGCCGTCGCCGCCGTAGCCGCGCTCGCCGTTGCCGGCAATCGTCGTCGTCCGTCCCGTCGCCAGGCTCAGGCGCCGGATCATCTGGTTGTCGAGGTCGCAGAAGTAGAGCGCGCCGTCGGGTCCGATCACCACGCCGTAGGGATTGTTGACCTGCATGTCCGACAGGCCCGGCATGCCGTCGCCGATGATCGTCGACACCGCGCCGAAGACCTGGAAGGTCTGCTCCAGAGTCAGCGATGTCCCTGCATTCGCGTCGCGCACCTCGGCGCGCACGACGTAGCGGCCGAGGGCGTCGGCGTCGGTGAGATCGATTCCCGCGTAGCCCACCGACAGGCCGATCGTGCCGGGCACCGGTGCAGGCTTGGCCCGCCACAGCTCCAGGCCGGGAGCCTGGAAGAACGAGGTGCCGTCCGGCCGGACCACCTCCAGGTCGAACGAGGTGTCGCAGACACCGAGGCGGTTCTCGGCGCAGCCGATGAAGAAGATGAACGGCGCGAGCGATTGTCCGCGCCGGCCGATGCGGGTCGTGCTGATGGAGACGCCGGGGGTTCGCTGCACCCAGGCCTCGAGGAACTCGTCCGGCCGGTTCGACAGCACCAGCATGGCGCCGAAGCCGTTCCGGAGCTTGCGCCAGGATTCGTCGGGGAGGGGTTCGCCCGCGCTGTGCCACTGGCCGGCGGCCGGCGCGGCGAGGCCGATACCGAGAATCCCGGCGAGGACGAGCGTCGGAAGCGGTCGCACACGTCTCATCATCGTCTTGCCTGACTGTCTCGTCATCGTCTTGCCTAGAAGGTGGCGATCGGGTTGAGGGGCGACCCCATGCCCTTCTCGATGCGCAGCGGCGCGGCCACGAAGAGGAACTCGTAGCGGCCGAGCTCGCGCGCCGTCGCGGCGAGATCGTCGAAATCGAGGTTGTCGAAGATGCCGACGCCGAGCGCGACCAGCGCCAGACGATGGATCGGCAGGCGGACGTCGTCGGAGAACTCGTGCGGGAACGCGTCGTTCCACATGTCGTGGCCGATAAACGATACGCCGCGTTCCTTCAGGAAGTACGCCACGTCCGCGTGATAGCCGGCCACGCCTGCCTCGGACGGATTCCAGGGGCCGAGCGCTGCCCGCCGCTTCCAGCGCCCGGTGTGCAGCAGGATGACGTCGCCCGGCTCGACGCGCACGCCCTGGATGCGCTCCAGCTCCTCGAGATCGGCGGCGCGAATCGCCGTGCCCGGCTCCACCCAGCCCTGTCCGGCGTCGTCCTTGCCCGGCAGCAGCGTCGCGTCGAACAGGACCCCGCGCGTGAAGATGCCCTCCCGGAGCTCGTGGATGCTTCCCTGCGGGCAGCCCTCCGCCGCCTTTACCTGCTCGGCCGTCACCCCGTTGTAGCCCGTGCCGTCGAACATCACGTGGCAGGCGACCGAGTCGAGGTGGCTGTGGATGACGCCGTGGTAGGTGCCCGTGTACTGGTACCGGTCCGAGGCGCCCGTCTCGCTGACGTTGACCACCTGCCGGTCGAGATACCACTGCCCCTCGAGCGTCGGCGCCTGGATGATGTCGTGGGCCAGCGACACGCTGCGCCCCTCGGTCACCAGCGCGGCCGCGGCCTTGCGCTTGGCCGGCGTGATGAGGTTGGCGGCGCCCAGCCCGTCGTCCGGACCCCAGCGGCCCCAGTTCGACAGCGCTTCCATAGCGTGGAGGAACTCCGCCTCGGTGGTCATCGCCGGGCGGGTCTGGGAGTCGACGGCGGCGGTGGCTGCGCCGATCAGGAGCGCCGCCAGGACGGGGACGCCTCGGCGTCGCAGAGCGTGAGTCAGCATGGTTGCCTCCTTCGGCGAACCGGACCGAGTGGGCAGTTTACCCCGTCCGGTCGCCCGACGTGAGCCGCGCATTTGGTGCACCAGGTTCACTCCGCCGCGAAAACGTCGTCATCCGTCGTTCGGTCGAGGAAGTGCTTGGAGATCCGCCATTGGATCTTCAGAGCGGTCATCCGGATCTCACTGCTTGCCTTCGAGGCCAGGCCCTTGTCGACGGCGTCGTTGTCCGTCAGGTGCCTGCTCCAGGGGGAGCAACTCTGGCTGCGTCGTTCGGCGCGCGATTTCGCGCAGTCCGGTGATTTCGATGCCGAGCCGCCTGAAATTCACTGTCTGGTCGTTGCCGGAAGTGCCGAAGCACGCGGAAATCAGGTCACCGATTCGCCGGTTGAGATCCGATATGTAATCGATCGGGATACGGTCGAGTTCCCCTCGGCGCCGCACGGCCGTGTGAATCCACCAGCCTACGACAATCGTCGTCATTCCCGTGACCAGACTCGGGATCAGGCTGATAGGCAAGCGTTGCGGGTCACGTAGCGATAGCGTGACGAGTGAGCCAAGCAACGCGCCGAACACGATTGCGGGAATGAAGTCCGACTTCGTCACCTTATCACTTCCGATCAGGCGCCGCGTGTGTCCTGGGCGTGCTCGATGTAGTAGTGGATTTCCTCGTGGAGCATCGGTTCCACGTGAGACTCGAAAGAAAGAGTCCTGCGCACGGCATCGATCCCGAACTCCCTGGCGAGACCGCCGAACGCCTCTTCGAGAAACGATGTCGGATAGCCGTACTTGACCCCATCGAGTTGGATGGTCAACCGTTCGCCGGTCTCTACAGCCTTCTTGAACGCCGGCCGCAGGTGTTCCTCCAGGAACTGTTCACCCGATCCGGGTCCCTGATCCCGGTATCTTGGCCCAGGCAGCGGCGTGAATTCGTGGGCAATGTTGATCGTGATCATTGTTCGCCTCCCTCTCGACCGGTCTGCCACCGAACACGGTGCCGCGTAGAGAGTGACTCGCCGATCTGAAGTCAAGATTGACAACCGATCCGACCACGTCCGACGTCAGTACCTGAAGTTGCAGTAGCCGTCCTTCCTTCGCATGCTTCATCATCCGGGGAAGCCCAAGCCCTCGGCCCGGTTTTCCCGTGGCTGACCCCACGCGTCCTTCGAACGCGTCCTTGAGCAAGTCGGATCGTCCAGATGCTGACATCACGCCGGACTTCTGCAGTTTGCGAACGAAGCCCTTGGCTGGCGCGCTCTTGAGAATGCCGACACCGAGATCGACGAAACTGAAGTATGCAACATTGTCTCGGCAGTAGACACTGGCCCACCATCGTTCATGTTGTCGTTGTCTCGAACTCTTGCGGCGCTGGGGGGGTAGCCTGCGTGATTGTGCGTGTTTGTCATTACCTCGACTAGGTTCTGCGACGATGCATTGGCGCATTCAGGCATTACCCGTGCCCGTTCTGACGCGAAGTCGACCAGTTCAGCAGCGACCCGGGAATACACCATGCGATGTGACTTCTTTTTCATCAGGCCTTTCGGTTCCGGGAGATCGGCAGGCGGCTTGGCGAAGCCCTCGAAAAAGCCCGACGCTTTGAATTCGGACGCGACTTTTGCGTCAAGAGGGAGATTGCCGCCGACATCAGTATCCGGGGCACGAGAGCTGGCGTCCATTATCGCCCGGAGCACGAGCAGCGAATCGCTGGTAAAGGTCTCGACGGCACGCAGATCCATGAAAACTCTCGTACCCTGCTTCATGAGCGCTTGACGCAGTTCGTTGCAGTACCGGATCGTGTCATGCGAATCCCCAAACAGATCGAGCCTCCCTGGTGCGACAAGTCGCTGATCGTTTTGACGAACGCGCGGGACCGCCGTTCCGTGCGCGCGGAACGGCGGTCCCGAACGGTTCGACGACGCCGGTCGCGCTGTCGCGCACGTATCTTCTGGCCAACAACGAACCGGTGCGTGGACCACAGGCGCTTCATGACCGGCGAGCGTCGGCGTCACTGGTCCTCTCCTCGTCAGTATCCCTCCAGCACCGGGAACCGTTCGTCGTCCGGCCGCGGTTGCACGCCGAACGCGTTCAGCGCCATCGACACCATTCGGTAGCGCGCCGCGGCCAGCGCGATGCTCATCATCTGGTGCGTGTCGTAGCGTGTCGACAGGTCGGCCCATGTCTCGTCGGAGATCATCGAATCGCGGAACATCTCGTTGGCGGCGTCGATGAGCGCCAGCTCGTTGGCGCCCCAGCCCGACTGGTCGCGGCCCTGCGCGATCCAGACCGGGTCGAGGCCGTGATCGCGGGCTCGGCCGACGCTGCCGACGTGCTTGGCCCACTCGTAGACCGCCGCGGAGTTCCAGCCCATGCGCAGGATGAGCAGCTCCCGGTCGTGCGGCGTCAGGCGCGACCGCTCCGGATCGAGCACGTAGCGGGGGTTGATGTTGCGCGCCTCCACCATCGCCGGGTGCTGCAGGAACGTCCGCGTGACGCGCAGCCCGTCGCCCTCGACCGGCTCGATGCGCGGCGTCGTCAGCGGCGGCTCCTGGTCCGGGACCACCACGCGGTAGCCGACGTCGTCTACCGGCATCAGCGCCTCGGCCGGCACGCCGGCGTCCGGCTGGATGCCGAGCGAGTTGAAGAGGATGGCGTTGGTGGTGGTCCAGCCCACGGTCATGACCGCGTCGATCAGGTTGTGCGTGTCGTACCGCTCCGCCAGCGCCTCCCACGTCCGGTCGGTGACCGCCGCGTGGCGGAACATCTGGTCCGCGAAGCCGATGAGGATCGCCTCGAAGGCATCCCAGTCGTCGCCCGGGCCGCTGGCAACCAGCATCACCTCGTCCGCGGTCAGGCCCGACTCGGCCGCCCGGCTCGCTTCCGCCGCCCAGATGTTCGCGCTCTGGGTAAGCCACGCGGTGCGCAGGATCAGGATCGCCCGGTGGCGCGGCGACAGGGTCGTCTCGTTGGCCACGTAGTTGGTGAACGGCAGCACGCGGCCGGCCAGCGCGGGTACGCGGGACAGCGTGCGTACGACGTTGGGCGAGTGTCCGTCGGCCTCGTACCGCTCGACGCTCGCACGCTGCTCGGCGGTCCAATCCGCTTCCGCCAGCGGCGGCACGCGCGCATCGGTCAGCCGCACCGCGGGCACGATGCTGCCGGGCGCCTCGGTGATGGCGCGGGCCGGCTCGATGCGCAGCAGCGCGCCGTTGTCCTCTTCCGTCAGGACGTACAGGTAGCCGTCCGGCCCCTGCTGCACGTCGCGCACCCGCTGCTTCAGCTCCATCAGCAGCCACTCGCGCCGAATCTCCTGTCCCAGCCGGTTGAAGACGACGCGCTCCAGGTGGCCGGTGTGCTGCATGCGGCCCACCATCATCGAGCCGACGAACAGGTTGCCGCGCCAGGCGGGGAAGTGCTCGCCGTCGTAGAAGGTGAGGCCCGACGGCGCGATCGACGGCCACCACATGACGTGCGGTCCGGTGAACTCCGGCAGCCACGGCGTCTCCGTGATCGGCCGGCCGCCGTAGGTCCGGCTGTAGGAGGCGATGGGCCAGCCGTAGTTCGAGCCGGGCTGGATGATGTTGGCTTCGTCGCCCCCCTGCACGCCGTGCTCGGTGGCCCACAGCTCGCCGGTGTCCGGGTGGAAGGCGAGGCCGATTTGGTTGCGGTGGCCCATCGTCCAGATCTCCGGGTGGTAGTCCGGGTCGCCGACGAAGGGGTTGTCGTCGGGAGCCGTGCCGTCGTCGTTCAGCCGCAGCAGCTTCCCGAAGTGGGTTTGCCCGTCCTGGGCGTACTCGCCGGTGCCGGCGAACTCGAACGCGCCGCCGACGGTCATGAACAGCTTGTTGTCCGGTCCCCAGATCAGCCGCGACGCCGCGATGCCGCCGCCCCAGCCGTCGGCGACGAAGATGTCGCGCGTCTCGGTCAGCGCGCCGGCCCCTTCGTCGAGGCGCCCGCGCGCCAGCGCCACGGTGGCGCCCTGCCGGCCGTCGCGCTCTTCTCCCTTGGAATAGGTGAGATAGACCAGGGTGTCGTCCTCGGGATGGACCACCACGTCCATCAGCCCCGCCAGCCGCACGCCGACGAAGACCTCCGGCACGCCGGGGACGTCCTCGTCGAGGAGCTGCCCGTTGCGGATTACCCGCAGCGTGCCCCGGTCGCGCTCGGTCACCAGGATGTCGCCGTTGCGGCGGAACGCCATCCCCCACGGGTGGTCGAGCCCGGTCACGATCGGCACGACGCGGATGCGCGGCTGCTCGGCGGTGTACAGCACCACCGGCCGGTCCGGCGGCGGCAGGCCGGGCACGCCCCGGAGTGCGGATGCGCCGGTGCGGTTCTGGGCCCCGGCCGTGGTCTGGAGCAACGCGGCGCAGGCGATGACGACAGCGACGGCGAGCGCAGTGCGGAACGGCGTCGTGCGGGTCATGGATTCCTCCCCGTGGCGTGGGGACAACTCTACCGGAAACGGGCGGCGAGAGTCCTGGTGGAGCTGCGCTTCGTCCTGCGGATGCGCGGGCTGCTATCCTGATCGAGGAGCATTGCCTCGATGACCGCCAAGGAAACTGCTCGCGCCGTTCTGGACCAGCTACCTGAGGATTGCAGCCTGGACGACGTGCTCTATCACCTGTACGTGGCGCAGGCTGTGCAGCAGGGCCGGGCCGAAGCCGACGCTGGCCTGACGATCCCGCACGATGAGGTCGAGGCGGAGTTGCGGCGGAAGTGGCTGCTCGGCGGCGACGGGTAGTCTGGGCGAGGGTCGCGAGGCAGGCGCTCGACGGCGCGGTCAGCCATATCGCGGGAGACTCGCGCGACGCCGCACGCCGCGTGTTGACTCAGGCTCTGAAAGCGGCCTCCACCCTGACGTCTTTCGCCGAACGCGGCCGAGTGGTTCCGGAACTCGGCGACCCCGCCATTCGAGAGGTCTTCGTCTACAGCTACCGTCTGCTGTACGAGATTCGGAACGGAACGGTCGCCGTGATCGGCTTCTTGCACGGAGCAAGGGATTTCAACGACTGGTGGCAGCGGAGTGGGCTCGAGAGTCCGCTGCCGCCGTTCACCGAGTGACCGCCCGCGCCACGGCGGGGCTCATGCGTCGATCTCGTGCATCGGCGTCGTGCTGTTCCCGAAGCGGTCGATCGGCACCCCCATCCGCTGCAGCAGCGACAGGTGCAGGTTGGCGAGGTCGGTCGGCTCCGCGAAGTCGAGCGCCCGCCCACTGTCGATCGTGCCGCCGCCGCGTCCGGCGAGTAGCGTCGGCAGGTCGTCGGGATCGTGTGCGTTGCCGTCGCCGAGGATCGCCCCGTAGACGATCATGCTGTTGTCGAGCAGGGTCCGGCCGTCGGGCTCCTCGATGGCCTTGAGGCGGCCGAGCAGGTAGGCCACCTGCTGGTGGTGCCAGCGGATGACCTCGCAGTACATCCGCTGCTTCTCCTCGGGGGAGCTCCACGAGGTGACGCCGTCGTCGTCCTCGGTCTTGCCGGAGGCGTTCTTGTAGTGCGACAGCGCGTGCCAAGTGCCCTTCACGCCCGGCATGAAGTTGAAGTAGCGGTTCGACTGCCCGTGGTCGAGCATGAACGTCACCACGCGCGTCGCGTCGGACTGGAAGGCGGCGACCAGCAGGTCCATCATCAGCCGGACGTACTCCCCGTGGTCGGCCGGGATGCCCGGCTCCGGCGCCATGAGCGTGTCGGTCAGCGCCTTGTCCCTGCCCATCTCGGTCGAGCGCCGCTCCGAGAACTCGATGCGGCGTTCCAGGGCGCGGATCGACTCGAAGTACTCGTCCAGCCGGACCTGGTCGGTCGTGCTGGCGGTGCGGCGCAGGGCCTTCGCGTCTTCGAGGACCGCGTCCATCACCGAGCGGTTGCTCGCTCCGCCGGAGGGGGGCCGAAAGATGCGGTCGAACACGGCGCGCGGCTCCACCTCGCGCGGCAACGGCCGATCCGGTGCCGACCACGAAATGCTGTTGCGCGACAGCGAGTTCGAAAAGAACCCCTCGCCCTTCGTCGACAGCTCCAGCGACGGCAGCAGCGTCTGCTGCCCGACGTGACGGCCGGCGATCTGGTCCGCCGACACCCCGCCGGCGCTGACGGCCTGCCGGTCGTAGTCGAACCCGGTCAGCCAGGTCGGCGTGCCCCCGACGTGCCCGTTGCCGAGCGGCGTCCAGACGTTGCGCGGGATGATCAGCTCGTCCTTGAACGGCTCGAACGGGCGCATCCACTCGTTCAGCTTCAGCAGCCGCCCGTTGGGCCCGGTCTCGGCCGGATGCCAGGAGCCGCGCGCGATCCCGTTCGGGAAGTAGAGGTATGCCAACCGCCGCGCGCTCGCCGCCGCGCCGGGGGCCGCCTGAGTGGCTCCGAACGCGGAGACCGGGCGCATGATGTCGAGCAGCGGCAACGCCATCGTGGCGCCGAGTCCGCGCAGCACGGTCCGCCGGGAGATGCGTCGGGTCGTCATCGGGCCAGTTCCTGGATTCGATCTCTCGGAGCGCGCCGACCGCCACAGTGTAGATCACCGGCGGCGGCAACCGTGCGACGGATCGGTACCGAAGCCGCGCGGCGCCCTCCACTATTGTCTGCACCGTCCGCCCGCGCCGTCCGCCCGCGCCGTCCGCCCGCGCCGTCCGCCCGCGCCGTCCGCCCGCGCCGTCCGCCCGCGCCGTCCGCCCGCGCCGTCGCGCGGTGGTAGCGCTCGGGCGACCCACGGTGGCCCACCAGGACGGGCACACGTCGGATGCAGAACTGTTTTGGTCGAGAATCCGCTGGCCACTAGAATGCCTTCATGAAGACGACAATTGATATTCCTGACGACGAGTTGTCCGATGCCATGCGCTTCACGCGTGCGAGGACCAAGCGCGAAGCTGTGGTGACCGCCATTGCCGACTTCAATCGCCGCCGCCGCATGGCCGAGCTCGTCAATTATGCCGGCACCTGCCCCGACCTGATGACGGTCGAAGAGCTTCAGGCGCAGCGTCGCAAGCGAGTGCAGATCGTTGACCCTGATTGACACCTCGTCCTAGATTCACCTTCTGCGCCCGAACGGCGATCCTGTGGCCCGTAGCCGCGTAGAAGCGGCGCTCAAGGCGGGAGATGCCTGCTGGTGTCCGATCGTCCAGCTCGAGTTGTGGAACGGCGCTCGGGGCGACCGCGAGAAGCGAGTGCTTCGCGATTTTGCAGCGGTGCTCCCGGACCTCGCGATCGACAAGGTCGTCTTGGACGGCCGCGTACGAACTCGCTCGTCGCGCCCGGGCTCGGGGTGTCACAGTGCCCGCGACCGATGTCGCGATCGCAGCTTGCGCGCAGGTCCATGGCGCAGCCATCGAATCGGCCGACAGCGACTTCCAGTGGCTCCGGCGCGTCAGCGATTGATGTGGTGCTGGCGCGAAGCGGGCTTGCGGACCAGCGCTCTCTGAAGCGCCCGGTCGCCTCACCTTTGTCGAGAACCATCAGCTGTAGTGCGTAATCCGACCGAGTGTGCCAAGGTTGAGCTCGTTGGTGGTGTGGGCGGTGCGGGCCCGGTCGAGGATGTTCTGGACCTTGGTGCCGTTGAGTTCCTTCAACGAGTCGTCTTGGCTCTCAGGAGGGAAGAGGAACGCGGGCGTGAACATGGGGCCGCAAAGCTCCCATTCCGTTCTGTTTGGAAACCGAACCTGTGCGATCCTGTAATGATTGAAGTCCTGCTCCCCGGATGGGCAAGGAACGCTGTCCTTTTGCATCGCGAGGGATAGCCCCTGCTGCGCGTGAGGCCTGAAATGTCTTGACGACTGGTCGCCCCAGAGATCGCCAATCACCAACGAATCCAAGGAGCCGCATCGTTCACGCGGCCTGCGTGAATAGAGTGATATCCAACCGTGATTCTTGTTCGGTATAGGGCGCCAGATATTCTGAGCCGCCAATTCGTGTGTGGCGCACCAGATCGCAGTCTGGAGGTTGCGAACGACGTCGAGCCACGGAGTCTTTATTCCGTAGTGCTGGAGGACTGCTCCCAGGTTGGGCCGTCTCCACCGGGATTTACCATTCTTCGGTGCAAGTTCCTTTCGCAAGGAAGCCAAGACGTTTTGATAGGCATCCCAGAGCCGGATGCACTTGTCCGGGCAATAGGCCGCTCCGTTCCGATTCTTGTCCCGAAAGAGCGATGGCACGGAGAACGGATGGTTTTCTGTGCTGCCGCGAAGGAATACTTGCTGTCGTCGGCCGCTGCAATACGCCACGAGCGCGGCCAGTAGCGTTGGATCGGGCAAATGCAGGAACTGACTGTTGCGCACATGCCAGTCTTCTCCGTGTTCGTTGTCGAGTTCGACGCCAAGGTGACTGTACTCCCTGTGGAAGTATACCATGGCGCCTCCGGCGTTGACGTCGCTCATCTGGCTGCACCCGTTGATGTCGGGAGGCATTTGGTCCAAGAACTCATTGAGTCGTCAGTATCTTTCTTGAACTGAATGCTGCGGATAAAGTTGGCTCGGCTGCCCAAGGACCCCGATTGATGAACCTGGTTAACCCGGTTTGTCACTGCTCACCGAGAAACTGGATGTTGCCCGTTGTACGCAGCGCGAAGGTCGTTGCCGTGCCGATGTTCTGAAGAACCACGTCGTATGTGGTGTCAGGAAGTAGTCCGAGCTCCATGCGATTGGTTCCTCTCCGTAGTGCCGGTGCAGACTGCGCCACGACTTGCGAGGTGTCGTCCGTGTAGGCCCGCAGGAGTACAGCGATTCCGAGCCCCCGGTAACCAGCGTACGCCCACGACACGGAGACAGTTACTTGTTCTGCGCTCCTCGAGTCGACACGGTACCGATATCTGCGTGATCCTCTCTCCGAGATGCTTCCCTGGACTATCTCTGCTGCTGACGCCGACCCTGCCGTCTCGGCGGGTCTTCGGCGTTGAGAAGGAATTGACCAGCATCGGTCCGCGTACATGCGGAAAAAGGGTCGTGCGGTGTCTGCGCCCGCCGAGGACCAGATTCGTGCAACGAACAATGCTGCCTCGAAACTCGTCGTAGGCATTGCATTACCGCTACGAATGCGATCCACATCCTCGGTGATGTTCAGATAGGTCCTCGGAAGGTCCGGCTGTATGATGCCCCTCGTAAGGCACCGTGCGTAGCTTTCGAGGGGTTGGGCTGCGCGCCCGAAATGTCGAATGGCTTGTGACGCGAACATAACCGCTTCTTCTGCGGTTGCCGGTCCACGACCGCCGCCTCCCATCAGGAGGTCACCGACTCGGTCATACGTCCACTGGGCAGAGGCACTTGGTGCAACTGCGAAGAGGAAGACGCACGCGAGAACGATACTCTTCATGAGACTTCCTGTGTCCGAGCCAGGCTGGACCTGATGTCGGGGCAGCCCAGTGGGTAAACGATCTCCACTGTATGATGCACCCCGCTACTCCCCGCTACTGCTTCTTGTACTGAAACGGGTAGCTGGCGACGATCTCCTTGACCAGCGTCTGGAACCGGTAGTCGTCCGCTTCCAGCGCGGCGAGAATCCTCCGGAGGGCCGGCTCGTCGTAGTACTCGAGCTGGCGGCCGAGCGCGTAGGCGAGCATTTTTGAGGCGGTCTGCCGGACGAGATCGTCGTGGCGCTCCTCGAGGAGCGTCCGCCTCAAGCCGGCCGGGCCGACGAAGGCGGTGCCGCTCGGGAGGGAGCCGGCGGCCTGGATCGGCGTGTAGGTGTTCCGGTAGAAGCGCTTCTCGGTGAAGACGTTGGTGTCCTCGACGATGCGGATCTCGTTGGCCTCCTCCTCGGTCTCCACGCGCTCCCGGAAGTGGTAGCTGTCGCGCCAGCGGCCGAAGTAGTCGAAGTTCTCCAGGCTGAAGCCGATCGGGTCGATGCGGCTGTGGCAGGCGCTGCAGGTGGGATTGCTGGAGTGCATCTCCAGCTTCTCGCGGAAGCTGAGCGCGCGCAGGTCGCCGAGCTCCTCCGACAGGACCCCGGCGCCCGGCGGCGGGGGCGGCGGCGGCGTGCCGAGGAGCACGTCGAGGACGTAGTGGCCGCGCTTGACGGGGCTCGTGTCCTTGTAGTTCGACGTCAGGGCCAGGACGCTGCCGTGGCCGAGGTAGCCGCCGCGGTTCGGACCGTCGAGCCGCACGCGGCGCATGTGCTCGCCCTCGATTCCCTCCATGCCGTAGAGGACGGTGCCGAGCTCCTCGTTGACGAAGGTGTAGTCGGCGTCGATGAGCCGCCGGATCGGCTGGTTGTCGCGGACGAGCGACAGGAAGAACAGCGACGACTCGTCGCGCATCGCGGTCATCAGCGTGTCGGTGCACCACGGGTTGTCGATGGGGTCGAGCCAGATCCGCGAGCCGACGTGCTGAAAGCCGAGCCACTGGGCGGCGAAGCTGGTGCCGAGTGCGTCGGCCTTCGGGTCGGCCAGCATCCGGTCGACCTGCGCTTCGAGGACGGACGGGTCGCTCAGCCCGCCGCGGCGGGCGAGGTCGCGCAGCTCGGCGTCCGGCATCGACGACCACAGGAAGTAGGAGAGGCGCGAGGCGAGGTCCCAGTCGCTGATGCGGTAGGGCTCGGCGTTGCCGGTCTCGGGCGGCGTCTCGACGCGCAGCAGGAACTTGGGCGAGATCAGGATCGCCTGCAGCACCACCTTGACCGCGTCCTGGAACGCCTGCCCCGACTGCCGCGCCGTGCGGTATTGGCCGACTGCCCGCGCCACGTCCGCCTCGCTCGGCGGACGGCGGTACGCCCGTCCGAGGAAGTGGCGGAGCACCAGCTCGGCCGCTTCCCCGTCGCTGACGCCGCCGCCGGGGGTGACGATGAACACCAGGTCGTGCGCGCGCCGTTCGGCAGCGGTCGCCGGTTCTGCCGGCAGCATCAGCTCCACCACCCGCTCGGCCGCCGCGATGTAGCGCTCCATCAGCGTCGACTCGAGGAACAGCGTGTTGGCGGTGTTGTCGAAGCCGCTCGCGCCGGCCAGCTCGGCGGGGAAGCGGTCGGTGAGCGTGAAGTTCGCGCCGACGAGATCGCGCAGCGTGTTGTCGAGCTCCCGGTGCGTCAGCCGCTTCACCGGTTCGTAGCCCGGGTCGTCGACGGTGGAGTAGTCGAAGTTGTCGATGGAGTCGGACAGCAGGGCGTGGAGCGTCTCGCGCTCGGCGTCGGCGGGCTGCGGCGCGCCGGCCGGCGGCATCTTGCCGACCTCGACGGCGTCGATCACCCGCGTCCAGGCTCCGCGGTTGCGCACCAGCGGGCGCTGGGCGATCAGCCCGTCGAGGTTGACGCCGGCAGTCTGGGTCTCGGGGCCGTGGCAGCGGAAGCAGTACTGCTCCAGCAACGGCGCGGCCGGGTGGCGGTTCGGGTCTTCGATGCCCGCTCGGGCCGAGGTCTGTGCGGCCGCGCGCCCGATGCCGGCCACGGCGGCGAGGACGAGCGCGAACATCGTGACGCGTTGGAGCTTGTTCATGCGCAAGTGTGTCGGTGGAATGCGTAAAGGTAGCACAGGGCGACGGGGTCGCCACGCGTCGCGCTGCCGGTCACCAGGCCGCGACGCCAAGCTCGCGGGCGACGGTCTCGTGGCGCTTGTCGAGGGTCCACAGCACACATCGCTCGAGGGCGCCGAGGGACTGCTGCGCCACTGGCGGGGAAGCCGCCCGGACGAAGGGGCATAACGTGTCTCCCCTCGGTCGAAATCGAGGGTAGCGGACAGGGTGCGGGCCGTGTAGAATACCGCCGAGCGCCGTACTCGAATACCCGGAGACCAGGATTCCCGCAGGCGGCACGCTGCGGCCGCATCGAAGCGAAGGGAAGGGGATGGCCATGCGTTGGCTGAAGCTCGGCTCCGCGGCTGTCGCAGGCGTACTACTGGCGGCGGGCGCCGTCGGCCCGGCTGCCGCTGCCCCGCAGAGTGCTGCGTCTGGCGAGGCCGTTGCCGCCGACCAGGCCGTCATCCAGCGCTACTGCGTTACCTGCCACAACGACCGGCTCGAGACCGGCGGCCTTTCGCTGCAGGATGTCGACATCGCCGATGTCGCCGCGCACCGCGAGGTGTGGGAGAAGGTGGTCCGGAAGATGCGCGCCGGCGCGATGCCGCCGCGGCCGCGCCCCCGGCCGGACGACGCCACCTACGCGCGGGTGCTGGCCTCCATCGAGACGGCTCTCGACACGGCCGCCGATGTCAATCCCGATCCCGGGCGCACGGCGACGTTCCGCCGCCTGAATCGGACGGAGTACCAGAACGCGGTGCGCGATCTGCTGGCGCTGGACATCGACGTCACCGCGGTCCTGCCGCGCGACGACTCCGCCTTCGGGTTCGACAACGTGAACGCCGGCGATCTGTCGCCGACGCTGATGGAGCGCTACCTGGCGGCGGCGCGGCGGGTGAGCCGGCTGGCGGTCGGCAGCGACCTGCCCGCGCCGGGCAGCCGCGTGGTCGTCGTTCCCGCCGACCGGACGCAGGAGGACCACGTCGCCGGCCTGCCGTTCGGAACCCGCGGCGGCACCGCGGTCGATCACACGTTCCCGGCCGACGGCGAGTACGAGATCCAGGTGCGCCTGCAGCGGAACCGGAACGAGAACGTCGAGGGGCTGACCGAACCGCACGACGTCGAGATCACCCTGGACGGAGAGCGGCTCGGTCTGTTCACGATGGAGCCGAGCGAGAACTACGTCATGCAGGCCAACGCCGCGTATTACGCGGACGAGGGCATCGACAACCACCTGAACGTGCGCATCCCGGTGCCGGCCGGGCCGCACGTGGTGGGCGCCACCTTCATCAAGAAGAACTCCGCCCTTATCGAGACGACCCGGCAGCCCTACGACGCCCACTTCAACATGGATCGGCATCCGCGGCAGCAGCCGGCGGTGCGGTCGGTGTCCATCGTGGGACCGTTCGATCCGACCGGGATCGGTGAGACGCCGAGCCGCGCCCGGATCTTCTCGTGCCGGCCGGCCGACGAGGCCTCCGATGTCGAGGCCGAAGAGTGCGCGACCGCAATCATCGCCGGACTGGCGCGTCGCGCGTACCGGCGCCCGGTGACGGTGGACGATCTCGATCAGCTCGTCTCGTTCTATCGGCGGGGCCATGCCGCGGGCGGGTTCGAGGCGGGCATCGAGACGGCGCTGCGCGCACTGCTCGCGAGCCCCGAGTTCCTGTTCCGCATCGAGCGCGATCCGGCCGGCGTGGCGCCCGGCGCTCCCTACCGGATCAGCGACCTGGAGCTGGCTTCCCGGCTGTCGTTCTTCCTGTGGAGCAGCCTGCCCGACGACGAGTTGATCGACGTCGCGGCGGCCCGCAGGCTCAGCGACCCGGCCGTGCTCCGCGAGCAGGTCCAGCGGATGCTGGCCGACCCGCGGGCGGAGACGCTGACGACCAACTTCGCCTCGCAGTGGCTGCACCTGCGGAACCTGGATGCGGTGCGGCCGGACGCCCGGCTGTTCCCGGACTTCGACGACAACCTGCGGCAGAGCTTCCGCCGCGAGACGGAGTTGCTGTTCCAGAGTGTCCTGGAAGAAGACCGCAGCGTCGTCGACCTGCTGACCGCGGATTACACCTTCGTCAACGAGCGGGTGGCGCGCCACTACGGGTTCCCGGGCGTCTACGGCGACCACTTCCGGCGCGTGGATCTGCCGGAGGGCAGCCCCCGGGCCGGCCTGCTCGGGCACGGCAGCATCCTCACGGTAACGTCGTACGCCACGCGGACCTCCCCGGTGCTGCGGGGCAAGTGGATCCTCGAGAACCTGCTCGGGACGCCGCCGCCGGCGCCTCCGGCGAACGTGCCGCCGCTCGACGAGACCCGGTCGAACACGCGCATCGTCTCGATGCGCGAGCGGATGGAGGCGCATCGCCAGAATCCGCAGTGCGCCGTCTGCCACCGGATCATGGATCCGGCCGGCCTGTCGATGGAGAACTTCGACGCCATCGGCCGCTGGCGGGTCGCCGAGGGCGGTGCGGCCATCGATGCGGCGGGCAACCTGCCGGGCGGCGAGGACTTCGACGGCGTGGCCGGCCTGCGCGAAGCGGTGCTGGCTCGTCCCGACGTGTTCGTCGGCACGGTAGCGGAGAAGCTGTTGATCTACGCGCTCGGCCGCGGCCTCGACCACGCCGACGCGCCGGCGGTTCGTGCGATAACCCGAGCGGCGGCGGCCGACGACTATCGGCTGTCGTCGCTCGTCCTCGGCATCGTCGAGAGCACTCCCTTCCAGATGAGGAGATCCCAGTCATGATGATTACGAAGACGGCGCTCCCCCGGCGGACGTTCCTGCGCGGCGTGGGGGCGACCCTGGCGCTGCCGCTGCTCGACGCCATGGTCCCGGCCGCGTCCGCGATGGCGAAGACGGCCGCGGCGGCGCCTCGGCGCCTCGGTTACGTCTACATCCCGATGGGGATGAACCCCGTGCCCTGGACGCCGTCGGAGGTGGGCAAGCTGACGAAGCTCTCGTCCTCGCTGTCGCCGCTGACGCCGCATCTCGACAACGTGAGCATCATCACCAACCTCGAGATCGACAAGGCGCACATCTCCGGGAACCACGCCTCGGCGAACTCCTCGTTCCTGACCTGCGTGCGGCCGAAGCGCACCGAGGGCAGCGACTACGTCAACGGGACCTCGGTCGACCAGATCGCGGCGCGGCACATCGGCCGCGACACCCCGCTGCCGTCGCTGGAGATCGGCACGGACCTGATCGCGCAGGTCGGCAACTGCGACAACGGTTTCGCCTGCGTCTACATGAACAGCCTCTCGTGGGCCTCGCCGACCGCCCCGAACCCGACCGAGGCCGACCCGCGCGTCGTCTTCGAGCGGCTCTTCGGCGACGGTGGAACTCCCGAGCAGCGGCAGGCGGAGCTGAAGACCAACCGCAGCATCCTCGACTGGGTGCTCGACGACATGGCCAGCCTGCAGTCGCAGCTCGGCACGAGCGACAAGCACCGGGTGAACGAGTACCTCGACACCGTCCGCGAGGTCGAGCGGCGCATCCAGCGCGCCGAGCAGTCGGCCGCCGGCTCGCCGCTGAGCGACCTGACCCGCCCGACCAGCGTGCCGGAGGTCTGGGAGGATCACGTCAAGCTGATGTACGACCTGCAGGTGCTGGCGCTGCGCGCCGACCTGACCCGCGTCATCACGTTCCAGATGGCGCGCGAGGCGAGCACGCGGACCTATCCGCAGATCGGGGTGCCGGAGCCGCATCACCCGACGTCGCACCACGTCGACGATCCGGAGAAGCTCGCCAAGCTGGCGAAGATCAACCAGTACCACGTCTCGCTCTTCGGCTACCTGGTCGAGAAGTTGAAGACGACCGAGGACGGCGACGGGACGCTGCTCGACCACACGACGTACCTGCTCGGCAGCGGGCTCGGCAACCCGAACGTGCACGACCACCGCAACCTGCCGATCGTCGTGGCGCGCGGCGCCGGGTCGAAGATCAAGGGCGGCCGGCACGTCAAGTACGACGAGTTGACTCCGATGGCGAACCTGCACCTGACGCTGCTCGACGACGTCGGCGTGCACCTCGACGAGTTCGCCGACAGCACGGGTCACCTCGGCGAGGTCGTCGAACCGCTGTCGCTGTAGCGGAGCGGTCGAAGGAGACTGCACCGGGAGTCTGGGCCGCAGAGCGGCGCGGACTCCCGGTGAGGCTGGGCGGAAAGCGGAGCCTTGAGGCGACGATTTCCGGGCTGGCAGTAACCGCGGGCTGTCGGCTTCTTCAGGCCGGCAGCCCGCATCGCATTTGTGAGGAGCTTCCCATGCACCGCTCGATCCTTGCGTTGGCGGCGTTCCTGTTGCTTGGCGTTGCGTCGGCCGGCTTCAACTCCGCGGTGGCGGCGGAAGCGGCGGACCCCGGTCTGATCGTGGCCATCGAGGCGGTCGACGAAGAGGGCGTGCGCGCGGCGCTGGCGCGCGGCGCCGACGTCACGGCCGCGGACCCCGACGGGACGACCCCGCTCCACTGGGCCGCGCATGCCAACGACGCCGCCATCGTCGCCCTCCTGATCGAAGCCGGCGCCGACGCCGCGGCGGCGAACCGTTACGGCGTGCGTCCGCTCTCGCTGGCCTGCACCAACGGCAACGCGGTCGTCGTGGAGTTGCTGCTCGACGCCGGGGCGGACGCCAACACTACGCTGGCCGAGGGAGAGACGGTCCTGATGACGGCGGCGCGCACCGGCGATCTCGATGTCGTCAGGCTGCTGCTCGAGCGGGGCGCCGACGTGAACGCGGCCGAGTCCTGGCGCGGCCAGACCGCTCTGATGTGGGCGGCGGCCGAGGGACATGCGCAGTTGGTTCCGACGATGCTGTCGTACGGCGCCGATGTCTCCGCGCGGTCGGCCAAGGGCTGGACCCCGCTGCTCTTCGCGGTGCGCGAAGGGCGTATCGGCGTCGTCCAGACCTTGCTGGAGGCCGGCGTGGACGTCGAGGAGGCGCTCCCCATCATCCAGGAGACGCGTCGCGGCGGCACCAGCGCCGAGCGCGCCGCCACGGGCCTGAACGCCTTCCTGCTGGCGGCGGCCAACGCCCACTACGAGTTGGCCGGGCTGCTCGTCGACCGCGGCGCCGACGTCAACGTCGCCTCGCGCGGCTGGACGGCGCTGCACCAGGTGTCGTGGGTGCGCAAGGCGGGCATCGCCGGCAGCAACAACCCGGCGCCGAAGGGCTCCGGCAACATGACGAGCCTGGAGTTCGTGCGGAAGATCGTCGCGGCGGGCGCCGACGTGAACGCCCGCGTCACGACCCGGCCGCCGGCCGGGATCACGCGCCTCAACTTCCTGGGCGGGACGCCGTTCCTGCTCGCGGCGCGCACCGGGGACGCCGACCTGATGCGGCTGCTCGCCGAGTTGGGCGCGGATCCGCTGCTGCCGAATGAGGACGACACCACGCCGCTCATGGTGGCGGCCGGCGTCGGCACCTCTGCGCCGGGAGAGGATCCCGGCACGGAACCGGAGGTGCTCGAAGCGGTCAAGGTGGCGCTGGAGCTCGGCGGCTACCTGAACACCATCGACGACAACGGCGAGACCGCCATGCACGGCGCCGCCTACAAGCACGTGCCCAGCGTGGTGGCGCTGCTCGCCGAGGCGGGCGCCGACGTCGAAGTCTGGAACCAGCCCAATTCGCAGGGCTGGACACCGCTCGACATCGCGGCCGGCGTCCACCGCGGCATGAACATCGTCAGCAGCCCGGCGACGGCCGCCGCCGTTCGCGCGGCGCTGGAAGCGGCGGGTGTGGCGGTTCCCGTCGGGCAGTAGATCCCCTGACCTGGGGGCGCAGCAACCCGCCGGCGCATTGCATCGAGGGCGCGGGCGAAGCTGTGCCCCGTCATGGCAGCGTCCGCAACAGCGTCAGTGCCGGGGCGACGAGATGCCATCGGGGTTGACGAAGTCTTTTGTTCCGGTCGCCGAGATCTGCCACGCGTCGCAGTCCGGGAAGCGCACCTTGAAGTAGCGCAGGCTCTTGTCGACCGACGTGTCGGCCCACTTGCACTCGACGCACAGCACGGGCCGGCGCCGGTCGACGAGCACGAAGTCGACCTCGCGGCCGTCCGTATCGCGGAAGTACCGCAGCTCGACGTCGCGTCCCTGCGTGTCCTGCTCGTGGTGGACCCACTTGAGCAGGTGGCAGGCGACGAGATTCTCGAAACGCGCTGCTTCTGCAGGAACCACCGACCAGTCGATGTGGTAGTGCTTCTGTTCCTTCTTCACGGCGCGGACGGCGGGGGCGCCGAACGGTGGGAGTCGGAAGATCGCATAGAGTCGCTCGAACACCTGCAGCCACGCGGCGGCGGTCTTGTGGCTGATCTGAAGGTCCTCGCGAACGGCGTTGATCGACAGGGGAGATGCGACCAGCTCCGGCAGGCGAAGCATGAGCAGCTCCAATGTTCCCAGGTCCTGGACCCGCTCCAGACTCGTGACCTCGTCGCGTATCAGCAGCGTCCTGTGGTCGCGCGACCAGCGCCGGGCTTCGACCAGTGAACCACCGAAGTAGGGCTCGGGGAATCCGCCGAGCGTCAGGAGATCCCGGAACTCGTCCGGCGTCTTCAAGTCCAGCTCGCCAACGGACAGCGGGTGCAGCCGAAGCAGGTGGTAGCGGCCCTGCAACGAGTCTCCTCCGAAGCGGTACACCTCCAGTCGTGCGCTTCCCGTCACGAGGATGCGCGGGCCGAGGGGGGGCGCGCCGTGCTGGTCGTACACGCCCTTTAGGTAGTTGCGCCAGTTCCGATACTTGTGGATCTCGTCGAAGACCCACAACCGGGATGATGGCAGCTCCCGCCGCAGAATGCGCTCGCGATGTTCTGCGACGTCCCAGTTGAGATAGCCCGGGTCGGCGTCGGGCAGCATTCTGGCGAGCGTCGTCTTGCCGACCTGACGGGGGCCTGCCACGAAGACCATCTTGCGGGCAAGGTCCCGCTCGACCTGCGTGGAGAGGTATCGTGGTCTGGGCGGCACGCGGCCGAGTCTATCGATGTTATTCACTGTAGGCAAAAATACTCATACGTATTCTGGATAGAAATAGAAATTACCGTGGCCGGGGCTCCAGAAACGGGCATCTGCCCACGGGCGAGCTCGCGGCGATGGCAGACGCGGAGTGTTTGATGGAACCTGAAAGCCGTCGACTGGCCGCACGCGCAAGGGTGGAGTGCACGCCCCAAACCGTGCCGGGGCTGAGATCGGACGGCTCACCGACGCAGCAGCCGCTCCCAGCGGATCGCGGTCACGACCTCCCGGCCCTCGTCATCCGTGCCTACCGGAGGCCGCAACGTGAGGTCGGTGTCGGTCAGCTCGTAGTAGCGTCGAGCGTCCGTGCCGGTGCCCCGCGGATTCGTGCTCCCGATCAGATGATGGGTCAGATAGCCCTGATCGCGGGGACCGGGGCAGGTGATGCAGCCCGCCATCTGGCGTACCGAGAACGGTCCGAAGTAGCTCCCGTAGGTCTCGGTCAGCCGGAGCGCCTCGCCGGCGGTGGGCGAGTCTCCGGCGAACGCCGACCGGCCGGGGCGCACGAGGTGTACCGACATGTGCCCCGACGGCGCGTAGAAGATGTAGCCGGTCTCGTACTGGTCGATCTCGACCTGGAAGCCGTCGGTGGTATGGCGGGAGACCGAATCGATGCGGTACGCGCCGAAGAGCTCCGTGTGCGTGTCGGTTGCCTCCGAGTCCGGCAGGTCGGGCTGCCGCACCCACGTCACGAGCGTCTTCGAACCGTCAGCTCCCGCCGGGGGCTGAAGGGTCAGGCGATCCTCGGCAAGGGTGTAGAAGCGCGTGTAGTCCGACCCCGCGCCGCGCGGGTCGAGGCTTGCCTCCACGTGATGCGTGACGGCTCCCTCGACGTCGTCAACCGTGAATGGTCCGAAGTACGACGTGTAGCTCCCGAACTGCGCCAGCGCCTCGTCGGCGGTCGGCCCGGCTTCGGAGTACGGCACGCGGTCAGGACGCATGATTGTCACGCCCATGTACCCGGAAGCGTCGTAGATGAGGTATCCGAGACGGTTTTCGAGCGGGGCCGCAAGAAGCTCGTCGTCGGCGCTGCGGCGTTCGATGCTTGCCAGTGACCACGTACCTACGAGCTGGCGCTGCCCCGCGGACAGGGGCTCCGCCGCGGGAGACCCGGGCGCATCACCGTTACCGGCGGAACCGTCGCACGCGAGCAACGCGACGACCAATCCGCCGGCCATCAGGAGACGCATGTAACGGCTGGCCATGCACATCCCTCACGATGCAGCAGGCTGAGTTCTTCCAGAAGCCTGCGCCGGTTCTGCGCCGGTTCTACGGCACAGGCTCCTGGACCCGGCAGGCGGCCTCCAGGCTCGCCACCGTCGTCACGTTGATCGCGTCCAGCGCGTCGGCGTCGTCCTCACGCCGGATCAGGAACCCCTTGGCCTCGACCCGGTGTCCCTCGTACGGGTCGGGATCGGGGAAGACGTACATCAGCTCGAACGTGTTGCCGCCGAGTGGCATCGCCTGCGTGAGCGCTAGCACGTCGCCGGTCGAGGCGTCGGGGTCGCGCGTGCGGATCGGCTCGCTGCCGTCGGTGACGATCCAGGTGCGGTCGTCCCGCGCGAGGCAGCCGACCACCTGCACCATGGCGAAGTTGGGCACCGCGTCGGGCCCGTCCGCGCCGTAGACGAGCACGTCGCCGGCCCGCTCGGCGGTCAGCTCCGCCTCGCCGTGCGGGAACTCGTTCACCTCGAGCACGTAGGCGATGATGTCGACGTATCCGGCTTCGCCCAGGGCGCCCGAGGCGCCGGGCGGCATCGTCATCGCGCGCGTGAGGACGCCGTCCAGCTTCAGGCCGCCCCAGTCGCGAATGAAGCTCTCGCCGGCCAGCGGCCGCGCGTTGGCGCCGGACAGATCCTCTCCGTGGCACCGGGAGCAGGTTGCCTCGTAGAGCTTCTTGCCGCGCATCGCCTGCTCGGCGGAGTAGACGCCATCCCAGACCGACGGCTCTTCCGCTTCCTGCGCCGTGACGGGATGCGTGCCCGTGAGCGCCACTGCGCCGGCACAGGCCGCGACCGCCGCGAACCTCGCCCGCGGGCGGCGGGTTGCGGTGGTCGTCGACGCACCCGGTCGCGTCGCGGTTCCGTTACCGGCCCAGATAGTCGTCATCGCTGACGGGACCTTCCCAGCTCGTCTGGCCGCTGACGAAGGTGAGTTGAACCATGTGCTGGTCGGGCGCCGCGCCGTGCCAGTGGACCACGCCGGGTCCGGCGTAGACCGGGTTGCCGCCTGCCTCCAGGATCTGTATCGGCTCCCCGCGAACCTGGGTGCGGCCCTCGCCTTCCTCGGCCATGATGATCTGCCAGTTGCCGTGGCTGTGCCAGTTCGACCGTGCGCCGGCTTCGAAGCGCAGGCGGACGGCGCGGATGTCCGACGAGTCCGGGCGAGTCGGATCGCCCCCGACGAAGTTGCTCTGCGCCGCGGCGACCGAGCCGGAATCCGCGGCGAAGTACAGGACTCCCGCGACGGCGACGCACGCGACGGCGAGACCGAGACGAAGCTGCGTACGGGTTGTCAGCGTCATTCTGCCCACTCCCTTCGAAGACGACGGCCGCGCCCCGGTCAGTCGAGCGTCCAGAGCGCCAGCGTCGAAATATCCTTGATGAAGAGCCGGTTGCCTACGAGCGTCGGCGCCGTCCAGGTCTCGCTGTCGGCCACCTCGTAGCGCTGGACGGGGCTGAACATGCTCCGGCTGTGGGCCAGGACGACCAGCTCGGCGTCGTCCTCCAGCGAGAGGATGGTGTCTCCGGAGCGCAGGAGCGAGGCGTTCTCCGCCTGCCGCGGCGCGCTGGTCCAGAGCACTTCGCCGGTATCGAGATCCAGCCCGAAGTACTGGCCGCTGTTCAGGTGCGAGAGCCCGTAGAGGACGCCGTCGTTGACGACGCCGTTGGTCATGTGGAGCCCGACCTCGTCGGTGTGCCAGAGGTCCTCGGTGGTCCAGCCGCCGCTGCCCGGGCTGACGCGGAACGCGGTCACGCCGTTGGCGCGGCCGGTCTGGATCACCATGTCCTCGTAGAGGAGCGGCGTCTGCGACGTGGTCACCGCCGGCGTCGTGAACGGCCGGCTCCAGAGCAGCGCGCCGGTCTCCAGCGCCACGCCGACGAAGTGCTCCTGCGTGAAGACCACCACCTGCCGCGTTCCGCCCAGCTCGAACAGCATCGGCGAGCCGTAGGCGGGCCCGTCGCCGTCCCAGCTCCAGCGCACGGCCCCGGTGGCCGCGTCGAACGCCGTCAACTGACCGTCGTTGTGGCCGCCGACGTGCACGACGACCAGGTCGCCGACTACGAGAGGCGACATCGAGGTGTGGAAGAGCGGCGTCAGTCCCGTGCCGGGATACTGCCAGAGCTGCTCGCCGCCGGCCGCGTCGAATGCGGTGACAGTGCCGGTCATGCCGTGCGTGAAGAGACGGCCGTCGGCGAAGGTCGGGGTCGACTTCGGACCCGCGCGATGCCGGGCAGTCGACGGGTTCATGTTGAACGGCGCGGCATAGCTCGTCCGCCAAACCGTTTCGCCGGTGCCGGCGTCGAGCGCGGTCATCACCTCGTCCTCGCCCTGGCGACTGAACATGTACAGGCGGTCGCCGATCAGCACGGGACTGGCGTAGCCGAGTCCGATGTCCACCGACCAGTGCCGTTGCAACGTGTCCGGCCAGCTCGCCGGCACGTCGAAGGCCGCCGCCACGCCGTCACGCGACGGCCCGCGCCACTGCGGCCAGTCCTGCGCCGCCGCGTCCGAGACGACGCCCATCAACAGCGCCGAGGCCGCCACCACCATGAATGCGCGCGCGAGATATCTCATCGTTGCTGCTCCAGATTCTCGTCCGTGGTTCCGCTCCCGTGAGCGCCACCATTGTACGAGCATTCGACCGGCGCCGCGAGCCATCAACACCAGCTTTCGTCACTCCAATCCGTGCCTGCCGCATCCAGTTCGGCGGCCGTGCGGAGCCTGTTCCCGATCGAGATCGGGATCTGCCGGCAACTCGGAACACCAACAGCTTCTCGGAACACCATCAGCTTCGCGTCATCGACGAGTCGGGCGAGGACCAACACGAGTCCAGGAACCGTTTCGTCATCCGCGTGCTGGAGGCAGCGGTGCGGGCGCGGCGCGACGCCGACGTCACCCGGTGTTTGAACGTGCCCCGGCCGTGCGCTTCATCCGATTCGGTCGGCTTGGAAGATTGCTGACAACCGGTCCAGAATCACGGTACATTCTGCCGTCAGTCAGAGCATAGAAGGAGGTCGAGAATGCGACACGCACGAATCCATTGGCTCGCGGCGGCCCTCGTCGTCGCGTTCGCGGCCTCGCTCGGCGCGGCGCAGGAGCCGGAGGTCGAGCCGGAAGCAGACCTGCGGGGCGTCGTGCGCAGCCCGGCCGGGCCCGAGGCGGGCGTCTGGGTCATCGCCGAGACCGAGGATCTCGACACCCTGTTCCGCAAGATCGTCGTCACCGGCGACGACGGGCGGTTTCTGGTCCCGGATCTGCCGGACGCGGCGTATCGCGTCTGGGTCCGCGGCTACGGGCTGGTCGATTCCGCCCCCGTGACGGCCCGGCCGGGGGAGACCCTGGCGCTGGAGGCGACGCCGGCCGCGACGTCGCAGGAGGCGGCCGCGGTGTATCCGGCCAACTATTGGTACTCGCTGCTCGAGGTTCCCGCCGCGAGCGAGTTTCCGGGCACCGGCCCCGACGGCAACGGCATCTCGCCGGCGCTTCGGAGCCAGGCCGCCTGGGTCGACGTCACCAAGCAGGGTTGCCAGCTCTGCCACCAGATGGGCAACCGGTTCACGTTCGACATCAGCCATCTCGACGGGTTCGACTCGTCGGTCGAGGCGTGGGACCATCGGGTCGCCTTCGGCCAGCGCGGGGCGCAGATGAGCGGTGTGCTCAACCGCTTCGGCCGCGGGCGTGGGCTGGCGATGTTCGCCGACTGGAGCGACCGCATCGCCGCCGGCGAGGTGCCGGAGGCCCCGCCGCGTCCCGAGGGGGTCGAGCGCAACCTGGTGCTGACCATGTGGGAGTGGGCGGGGGAGACCTCGTACGTGCACGACGAGATCACCACCGACAAGCGGCAGCCGACCATCAACGCCGGCGGCCTCGTCTACGGCGTCTCGATCACGGAGGACACCCTGGTGGTCACCGACACGGCGCGGCACGAATCGATCGAGATTCCGATTCCGCTCCGCGAGCCGGCCGGAATGGTGCCGTCGATGTTCCCGACCGCGCCCGGCTTCGAGCCGTCGCCGTACTGGGGCGACGAGATCATCTTCAATGCGCCGGCCAACCCCCACAACCCGATGATGGATGCGCAGGGCCGGGTCTGGCTGACCTCCACGATCCGCCGCCGCGCCAACCCGGACTGGTGCCGGGAGGGTTCCGGACATCCGTCGGCGCGCTACTTTCCCGTCGAGCGCAGCGGCCGGCAGATATCGGTCTACGACCCGCCGACCGAGACGTTCACGCTCATCGACAGTTGCTACGGGACGCACCACCTGCAGTTCGCCGAGGACGAGAGCGACACCCTCTGGTTCAGCGGCGACCCGAACGTGGTCGGCTGGCTCGACACGAAGGCGTACGACGAGACCGGCAACGAGCAGGCGTCGCAGGGCTGGTGCCCGACGGTGATCGACACCAACGGCGACGGGCGGATCACGCGGCCGTGGAACGAGCCGGGCGGGGAAGCCGATCCGGCGCGCGACACCCGCTTGGCCGGATTCGCCTACGGAATCATCGCCAACCCGGTGGACGACTCGGCCTGGATCGCCCGGACCGGACCGTTTCCCGGCCGGCTCGTGCGTCTCGACCGCGGCGACAACCCGCCGGAGACGTGTATCGCCGAGGTCTACGAGCCGCCGTCCATAGAGAATCCCGACGTCGATGCGGCGCAGACCGGGCACGCGCCGCGCGGGGTCGACGTCGACCGGAACGGCGTCATCTGGACCGCACTCTCCGGCAGCGGGCACATGGCCAGCTTCGACCGCAGCAAGTGCCGCGTGCTGAACGGCCCCGAGGCGACCGGCCAGCACTGCCCGGAGGGTTGGACGCTGTACCCGACGCCCGGCCCGCAGATGAAGGGCGTGACCGATCCGGGCAGCGCCGACTACCACTACTACAACTGGGTGGTCAGAGTGGCACTGCCGTTCCCGGAATCCCCATATTCATTGGGCGAAACGACGCTTCGCACGCTCCTCGACTTACGGTTGACAGCCTAAGTGACAGCCTGCTGACGACGCCCGCCCCCGATTTCGCCGACCTCAACCAGCTTGAGATTCTGCGGCTGGCAGCGCACAGCCTATCTGGACAGGCGATAGCGGCGTGAGCTACGATTCGCCATCGTTGTGAGACGAGGAGGCCCACCGGGGGGCAGAAATGGCCGCGGCGGTCGAGGAGGCAACGGGACATGAGTTGGATCCGTCCAGAGGTCGGCGGGGAGAATCACACGTACGACATCAACATCGATCACGTAGCCTACGTTCGGTACGAAACGCTTGGTGACGAGAGAACCGGAACGAGACGCGATGCCGTCCTCCACATGGTGAACGGAAAGACCTTCAGAATGGACTCTGTTGCTTGGGAGACGGTGCGTGGAGACTTGATTCAACTCCCCGCCCGCTGACGTCTGACCGGAAGTCACCACGCTCGAAGCCGGCCTAGCTCCCCCGCCGTCGCCAGCTTCAATGAGGCCGCCCCTCCTGGGGCGGATTTCCTCCTTGGGCGCTTGGCCTGGAGGAGCGTATACTCAAGGCGAACGAGGTCAGATTTCCCTGGCCCCAGCAGGGAGGAGTCGTTTGAAGTACGCCAATTGCAGCCGCGATTGCGTCGGCTTGGTGCAGGACACATCCGTCGAGCCGCGCAGTCGGCGGCTGTTGCAGCAGTTGGACACGGCCATGTACGAGCGGATTCACAGGTTCCACGAAAAACAGATGCTACACATCGACAGAATCGTCGATGCGCTGGCGGCAGGAGACGTCGCCGCCGCGCGCTGCCTCGATAGTCGGTACTCGGCGGACCAGGAGGAGCTCGGGCAACTCATGAGGGACCACACCTTTTTGCACTGGCGGTATCCGTGGCTGCCTCTTGCACCTGTCGCCGGTGCAGATGGTCGCTGATTGACGATGGCAGTCCAGACCAGACTCCTGTCTGCCGGCAGACTGGCAGGCGCTGGAAAAGGGAGGAGAGCTAATGGCCAAGATTCCAGGCGGGGCCACCGCTGCAGTTCAACAGGCTTTCGAGCAGCAGGACCGGGAAATCGAAGAGCTGAAACGTAAGGTGGAGGGCCTCGAAGAGGCCATCGGTGCGCTCATGGCATGCATTGTGAGAGTTGGGATCGAGGGGCGAGTACCTGTGTCGAACGACACCGAGAAGCTGGGGATGGGCACCGTCGTTGGTGAGGTTGGTATCCCGAAAGGCGTAGCGAAGACCCTGAGTCGCTACGCGAGTCGGGCTCTGGCGGCGGAGAAAAACGCGTGATGTGATCGACGCCGACCTGCAGGAAGCTCAAGGCCACTGGTGCCGATGAAGCTGCCACGCTCCTTGCGCACAACCGCCGCGCCCGCCGGCTGAGTTGAAAGACGATTCGCTACGGTCGATGGGAAGGGTCGTCACCGACGCGGGGGCGGAGGCTCAGGGGGCACGCCATAGACATCAGGGCGCAAGAGTTGAAAGGGTGGACCAGCATTCCAATCCGGGAAGTATACCGTCCCCTGGACAACTACTTCGACCAAGGGGTTGTCCGTATGCTCTCCTTTCCAGTAGCTGCGTGCTGCATCTTCGCTTGGCGCATCAAGCCATCTTGTGTCTGCACTATGCAGCAACGTACCCTTTACGATGTGCACCCTCACGCAAGGTCGTGACTCAGTATTGGGAAACCACAGTCGGCGTGCCTCGCCCACGTCTGCTTCTTTCTCGAAGCAGAAGAACGCATTTGACCGTGAAGGTAGGTCACAAAACTCACTCTTCCGCACTTGCTCCCAAAGGGCTTCAGTATCCTTATTCTGGTTCGCGATGTTGTACGGCGTTGTCACGCCTGCAGGTAGTGTTCCATTTGCCAATCCAGCCCCTATTGACGACA
Organism: Vicinamibacterales bacterium; assembly: GCA_965204175.1. Lineage (GTDB taxonomy): Bacteria > Acidobacteriota > Vicinamibacteria > Vicinamibacterales > UBA8438 > WTFV01. The sequence goes on along the minus strand of OZ241978.1, from coordinate 3,551,140 downwards.
CTAGGCCTTGCCGCAGGAAGGCGCTGTGCCCAAGCATGTCGTCCATTAGGTGCCAACAGGTACGTGGCAACAGCCGATAGTACACGCCGTTGCGAACGACGTACCTCCCGAACGGAGCCCACATCCGAAGCCAGTCGCGAAGTGCCATCTCTCTAGTGACCTCCCCGTGCGAAGCAAAGTCCTTTGTGTGACCGTGAGCTTGTCTCCACAGCGTCCAGCAAGCACGATGGCCCACGCCGGGCGGCGAATCCTGCACAGAGGCACGGTCCGTGCTCGGCCAGGATTCCGAAAGCCCCCCGCCAACGGTTACGGCGTTTCATTTCCGCCGTACACGAACGACGACCTTGCCCTCTACGGTGTCGGTTCCGTCGCTCACGGACACGCGCAACGCGCCGCGGCCCGGCCTGTTCGGCGCGCGCCACGTCGCCACGGCCGTATCCTGCCCGGCCATGAGCCGTCCCTTGCGCGCCCGCCAGCGGAACGAAAGATCGTCCCCGGTCCCCGCTCGGCGCCGCCTCGATTCGCTCTCGAACCGCCTCCTTGAGCGAGACTGCCGCTCCGGGGGCGGAACGATCTGGCCTGAAGGCTGCCCACCAACGGCACGGGCACCGGGAACACACGGCACACACGGAGGATAGCAGGCTGCGCTGCGAGGCGTCCAGACTGGCAGGCCGGCGACGCTGGGGCGGAACTACACGGTATCGACTCCTCGCGCTCGCGGGCCTCGTCGATTCCGATGTGCTGCTTCAATGAGGCCGCCCCCCTCCTGGGGCGGAACGACGGCCGGGCGCCTGCTCCCGGTAGAGCGCCGCCGCCTCGCTTCAATGAGGCCGCCCCTCCTGGGGCGGAACGACGCTCTACTACCAGTTCGTCGGACGGGACATTATCCCGCTTCAATGAGGCCGCCCCTCCTGAGGGCGGAACGACCTGATGCTCGTCGAAGGGTTCGACATCAACGACTACGAGCTTCAATGAGGCCGGCCCCTCCTGGGGCGGAACGACTCCAAGGTCGATTGGCCGGCGGGCGCGTGGCAGCAAATGCTTCAATGAGGCCGCCCCCTCCTGGGGCGGAACGACTGTTCATCACGGACATGCAGCGCGCGCAGATGATGGCGCTTCAATGAGGCCGCCCCTCCTGGGGCGGAACGACGCGTCCTCGCCCCCGCGCGAAGCTCACGCACGCGCTCAAGCTCCAACATCCGCGCGGCTTCTACGGTGCTCAGCCCTTGATGCTCACGCACCACACGCGGCGACTGCAAGGTGACCTCTTCGCCGCGCCTGACCGAGAGCCTGTAGTCGGCGCTCGCGTCGAAGCATCCAACAGTGACTGTGATCGCTTCGTCAGGCAGGAGCCGAACGCTCCCGTGCAGGAAGCGATCACTGCGATCAAGGCCGCTCATGCTGATAAGGACAGTGTATTCACTGGTGTCCTGAACGATCACGAGAAACCCCGAACTGTTGTTGTTGAAGTAGAGATCGAAGTCGTGTTGAAGCGCGTCCCCAACAGGGGTCGTGAAGGTGTAGGCGTAGAGATCGTCAAGGTGGCAACGCCGACCGTGACTCTGAGCTTCAGTCGGCCGTTCTCCCATCCAAGGCGTAGCCATCATTTGCGGGGGCGCTCGATTCCGTCGTTGATTTCCTTCGCTCGTATCAGCTCGCGGCTCGCCGAGCGTAGCCTCAATCGGCACGAGGCCAGCAGGTTGCGAACCTCGTGGCGGCCCTGCAGGTCGTGGACATGGCTATCGAGGTCCTCGACTGCGGTTATGGCAGCCTCGACGCTCAACTTGGCGGGATTCCAGTCCGGGGCGGCGTTCTGGACCGCGCGTCTGTCGCCGGCAGCGGGTCTCGGCTTGCGAGCCTTCATCGGTTTCCTCCGGCACCAGCGCCCATGCGAGGCAGCGCGCCAAGTTCGCAGACCAAGCCGCGACGGCGAGTCCTTCGCCGCCGAGGGCTTCGAGCGCGTCGAGGTTGAGCACGTCGGCGCACCACGGTCGCTGCGGCTCCTCGGCCGCGAGTTCGCCGACGATCTGTTGCCACACGCGGTCCGCGCCTGGGTCCGACCAGCCGATACCGATGTCGACCAACCCGCCGTCCGCCGATTCGAGCCGCAGCAACAGGCCGCCGTCATCACCGAGGAGCTGGCGCAGGAGATACTCGGGATGGTCAGGTACCTCGACCGCGCCGCACGCGAGCGCGGGCAGCAGAACCTCCGCGCGGAGGGTCTCGGGTACGTCGTCGGGGACTTCCGAGCGGGCCGCGCGCGACCCGCCGATAGGCAGCGTGACGTGCTCGATGGTCCGACCGTGGGCTGCGTCGTCGACCACGCCCCCCGGCGCTGCGGCGCCGCGTCGTGGGTTGCTGGAAGGCCGTCCGGTTGCAGTGGTCCCCTCGCCTTGAACCGGCTTCATCTTTCCGATGGGTTTCGGTTAGGACGGTGACGGAAACTACGTTGCCACGTTCGCGGGCGCGAGCCCCGGAATCACGGGCCTGGGGCCGTCGTGCCAGTTGGCAAAGTTGTATCGATCACTGTCCTTAGCGCGCGCGCACAGCATCAACGCCTGCCGCCGCTCGGCCGCGCTACTCGCACACCTGCCCATCGCCGTCCCCGTCGCGCATGAACTGGTAGAGCGGGTGGTCGCGGGTGACTGGTAGCGGCGCCCCGCACGATTCCGCGCGAGCCTCGGCGCAGGTGACGCGTCCATTGCCGTTCGCATCGCAGCGCGCGAGCCAATCCTCGGGCGTCTGCGGCTCGGCCGGGGGCTCCTGGGCACCCGCCATCATCGCCGCCCCCAGCAGGGCGATCACAGTCAGGAGCAGTCGCTCTCGCATCGTCCGTACACCTCCTTCATGGCCCGGTGCAACGCGAACGGGCTGCGTGCAGCGTAGATCGCCGGTTCTGTCCTGTCCAGCCCGGCGCGACATACGACCGCCGGTGTCTACGTCAATCGACGGTCTTCGGACCGAATCTGCGGTCGCACGACGCGCAGGTGATTCGACCCGGACGATACGGACGCTTCCCGCAGCGAAAGCACAGCTTGCGGGGGGGGCTGCGCCTGGCCGTCAAGATCCCGAAATCGTTCGTTTCCCAGGTCCACCGGCACCACGGCATGCTTGTTTCCCCACTGGCTGCCAGCTACCGGCAGGCACGATGGACCTGGGTGATCGCACGTGCAGACCCGGTCAACCCAACGATGACAACGGCCGCCGGATTGTCGACCGATCCGACGACAGCCATCGCATTCGAGCCGCTGATCAGCAGGTCGCGCAGTCGTGTCGAGTCCCGAGCGGTGAGAGCGAAGCAGGCTGTCGACGGGCCAAGCTCGGCGCACTCCCAACTCGTTCTGACCCGTGTGGCCGGGCCGCTCCCGCCGCCAGAGACCTCGACGTATCCGGGACGGCGGCCATCAATGCGCGTGCCGCCGAAAACGGCAACGACCGCGCCGCGCGACGGGGCATCGGAAGCGCACGTGTAGATCATTCCTCCACCGATACCGGATACGGTCGCGTTCCCGCCATCCGGCTCGACTCCCCATCGCTGTGCGAGAGCAGGTGTCGCAACAACCAGAAGAACACCCAGGATCGTGGCGACCCGGCGAACGAAGGTGGCCTGCCGTGCGATATGCTCTCTACACATTATCGCCTCCGTTGGCGCGACCGGGGTTCTTGGTCGGAGTTGGTCGCGCGGATCCGAATGTCGGGGCACGGTCCCGTGCTTCCGGGCTGCGTGCAGCGTAGATCGCCGGTTCTGTCCTGTCCAGCCCGGCGCGTCATTACGACCGCCGAGGTTGCCTCCGGCACCCGTCCAAGTCGGCCCACTCAGCTTGTGGTGTCACGTGAGCCGCCGCCCGTGCGGTACTCGGCTTCGCGTCGACGCGCTGACTCCTCGCACTCCTCTCTGGTTTGGAATGTCGTTGGGCTGTTCTCGCAAAGGAGCCCGTCGACGACCATAAGCCACTCCCACTCGCCCGTGTCCGCGTCCCGAGCGTGCTCGAAGGTAATCGTCATTCTCCCTGTCCCTTCCTCAGCGTCCGTTGCGGGGAGAGACGCGCGAGAGCCGCCATGCACACCCACTCCGCGACTGTCTCGATCATGCTGCAGTAGACCCAAGGCCGCCGCGCTTCTCCCGTCCTCTGCGTGAGGCAGTAGCACCACAAGCCGAGGCCGTGGCGCGGGTTCCCGTTCGGCGTCACCGGCGCCTGCACATAGGCCGAGCGGCTGTACGACGCGTCCGCACCGGGCGGCAAGCGGAACCTGTACTCCCCGTGTTGTGCTCCGCTGCGTGTGTGGCCCCCGAACCTCACGATCGGGCACCTCCTCTGGAGCAGTAGCCGCAGCGCTTCCAGATCGGGCGCTGATTTGCCGTAGTCGTGCGCGGTGACTACGTCAGGCTTACTCGTTCCCATTCGTCGTGGTCCTCGTCGGCGTAGACCCGAAGGGTGTGTCCGCCACCGTCCGCCACCGCCACCGTAGGGCCGGTAGCCGGCGACGCGCGTTGACGTGCAGGTCCCGAGCCGCCGTGAACACTTAGACGATCTCGACCATCCGGCCACCCGGTCCGCGGAGGACGTCGCCGGGCCGCGCTTGCGTCAGCTTCATCGCGTCGAGATTCTATTGCCGAGGACGCTGGCAGTCCAGACAGGCGAGCACCGTTCCTTGCCGCCCCTGGGAAACCAGGACGCGGGCCGCCGGGCCGCCATTTCGACGGTTCGAGCAGCTCAGTTGGGTCGGCGCGCGAGGACTACTGAGTTGTCCTCCGGCCGCGCCTTGATACCCTGCACACCGTTCGTCGGCAGCGTCACCAACATCCGGCCGGTCTCGTCAAAGAAAGTCCACTGGCCGTTTTCTGCAACGGCCTTCTCTGCCGCGACCACGAGTAGGTCTGAAGTCCCGATCTGCTCCACCGAGAATAAGCTCATGCCCGTCTTCTCGGATGCAGCCCCGCTCTACGATAGGTTACGGTCCCGCCCTTCCCCGGACGCCCACGGCCGGGCGGTACCCGGTTCAGAACCGGTAGCTCACGCTCGAAGCTACCTGTGCGGTATCGACGTGGTCGTAGTTGCGGAGGATGCGTAGCCAGCGGATGTCGACGCCGAGGCCGAGGCCGCGCCACACTCGAACATCGACGCCGCCGCCGAGCGACAGGGCGAGTCCGAGTTCCGAGTACTCGCCGAACCTCGGGAACGTGAAGCTGAAGTTGTCGAAGAAGTGCACCGTGTCGGAGCCTGGGTCGGAACCGCTCGTCTGCATGGATTGCGGCTCGTTGGCGATGGACTCCGCCGGGACCCACGAGACGAAGCCATTGCCCGCGCCGAAGCTCTCGGTCACGCGTCCGATGCCGCCGCCGGCAGCGAGGTAGGGAAACAGGCGGCCGGCGGCGAGCGGAAACTCCACGACGATTTTCGTCTGAAGGGTGGTTGCGTCTCTGCGTGGCCTGTCGAACGGTGTCCAGCCGTAGAACGGGATATCGCTCTCCAGGACGCCGCCGGGATCGGGCGGGTCCGACAGGACCATGTGAGCGCGGTCCCGGTCGTCGATGCCGGACAAGTGGACGAGCTCGAGTTCCAGCCCTAGTTGCGGCGCCAGCTTGAGACGGGCGCCGGCCCCTGTCGTGATGAATGCGCCGTCGCCGATCGCGCCACCGACCAGGGTGTAGACGCGCCCGCGCGTCGTGTCCGGCGCCTCGGGCTGCGCCGCCGCTGGCGTTGCGGCGAGGAGGAATGCGGCGAGGGTCGAGAGCAGGTTGAATCGCATCGGAGAGGTTCTCATCGTTCGTCCTCCGGAACCGCGCATGCAACGCGGCTGATGCAGGGCTGGCTCTGTTCAGGATAGCAGGAGGGCGGTTTACGCGAAACGGGGCCGGCCCAGGCCCATTTCAAGAGGGGACCGGCCCCGAGCGTTACCCGGTCCGCGCTGACCCGCGGGCGCGCGCACGGACCGACGCAGTTATGGATCAGGAATCGCCGCGGGACCGCGCACCGGCGTCGAGCCGCAGCTTCATGCACTTCGTGTAGACGTTCTCGTCTGCGAACGAGAGCGTTCTCAGCAGCTTGACTTGCGACAGGCCGACTCGGTCGGCGAGGGCCTTCATGCGGGCGTGGGTTTCCGCGTCCATGCGGATCTGCGTCTCCCCGTCTTTCTTCGGTGTCGCCATCGGTACAAGGTCCTCCTCGACGTGGGTTGTGTCCTGGGGTCGGAGATGGGCAACAAGTCTATCCGTGCGACGCCCGGGCGCGGGGCGGCGGTTCCTGGCCGCCCCGCCGTCGTTCCTACCACACCGGCCGTTGGTCATCTTGCGGCGGCGACGACGGCTGCTTTCCGTCGCACGATGCCGGTTGCCGTGGCCGCGCGTCGTCGCCCGCGCGGATCCGCGTTCGGGCGCGAGCCGGCGGTTGCCGCCGCGTTGCGTCGCTGCAGCGCGTCCTCGTGCATCCGGCGACCGTCGAGGTAGCCGGACACGGCCATGTCGTGCTCCTCGCTCGACAGCGGCCGGCCGCCCTGCCACTCGCCGACGATGCTGACGACGTTCGCCGCGGAGCGGGGCGGGCGGTAGTTGCCGGTGGCCGTCTCGATGTCGCCGCGCCCGAGGGCCTCGCCGGCGCGGTAGGCGGCGACCGCGTCGGGCACGCCGGTCAGGTTCTGCGCGAAGGTGGAGCCGTCGTGCGGACGCTCGGCGCACGCGTCGAGCTCGGCGGCGACCGTCTCGGGCGTCTGATCGGCGCGGTCGCTCCAGTCGCTGATCCCCTTGTCGATGCCGGAGTCGATGTCGGCGAGCCCGCGGCGTACCAGGTGCAGGTGGAACGCGCGCAGCGCGAGCTGGCGTGCCGGCGCCACGGCGATGCTGACTGGTTCGAGCAGCTCGAAGGCGGCGCGGCGAATCGCGCCCGAGGCGCAGAAGCAGACCGCGTCCGCGTGCTCGGGAACGACCGGCTCGCAGTCGCGGTTCTGCGCGTAGTCGCCGCGGCACAGCCCGCGGCGCACGAGGTTCGCGCCGTAGCGCAGGATGTCGGCGGTTCGTCTCATTGGTTGGCGTGTCTCCCTTCGGGTTCTATCCGCGGTTGGGCCGCGAGTCGAGGCAGCCGCACACGTGGTCCTGTTCGTGTCCCACCGGCAGTGAGCATTCGTGCTCGGCGGGCGGCTCGTCGTCGGTGCCGGGAGTCGACCAGGTCAGGCGCAACGGTCCTCGGGCGATGCGCCCCGGTGCGAGTCCGGCTCGGTTCCCTCGTCGTGCAGTCGGCCTTCGTAGGCGGCGACCAGATCCACGCACGCGTCCAGCAGCTTGTCGTTGCTGAACGACTCGATCCGCTCGTCGCCGATCAGATCCCGAATCCGCTCGATCTGCCGCTCGATGGTCTGGTTCATGTGTCCTCCAAGGAAGCGCCCGACACCCCCGCAGGAGCGCCGGGCGCGCGGGGGCAGGGGTCAGCAGCAGACCGCGCCCAGGTGGGCGTCGTGCGGCGCCACGCCGGTCGCAGGGATCGAAATCGTGACCCGCCGCGGTCCGTCCCACCGGTCGACCACGTGGATGGCCGCATCCAGGATGGGACCGTTGCCCGCTTCCTCGTCGTTGAGCACGTCGGCGAGTGCGTCGAGCGCCGCATCGAGCCGCCGGTTTCCAGTCGTCGTCACCATGTCGTGTTCGTCCTCCAGGTTTGCGGTTGCGGGTTGTCCCTTCACTTGCTCCAGCGTTCGACGGCGAGGCGACACAGCGTCAAGAGTTGCGCGTCGAGCCCCTTCGCCCGCGCGTCGTGCGGCTCTTCCTCGCCGGCCATGCGAAGCACGTCGAGCGCGGTCTGCCCGAGATCGCCGGCGATCTCGTCCAGATCCGCGAGGCAGTGGTCGATGTCGCGGATGACGTCGACCAGCCGGCCGGTGTCCTGTGCCGTCCCGCCCGTGCCGTCGTGCGGTTCCGTCGGTCGCGCCGCCTTCTCGACCGGCTCGACGAGCACGTTGGCGTTGCCGTCGCTCCTGGCGCGGTCGCATGCAACGTCGGCGTCGATGCGGTCCCGGTGCGTGCTGATCGTCCGGATCCGCTTCCCGTCGCGGTACTCGTTGACGGCCCACCAGCCGCCCAGGGTCACGGCGATCAGGTCGCGCACCTTCGCCGCGGACGCTTCGACACCCGGCTGCTCGGCGAGCAGTACCGCGCGCACGATCCGGAAGCAGTTGAGGCGGGCGAGGAACGCCCCGTGCGTGTCCACGGTCCCGCTCCGGGAGCGCCCCTCGTCGCCTGCGATCTGCGCATCGAGCCACTGCAACATCGTCTCGAAGGCGCCCGGCTCGGGGTCGACCATCTGCATCAGCTCGTCACGGATCTCGCCGCGCAGGTCCTCGTCGGCGCGCAGCTCCGCCCGCGCTTCCGCGCGGATCTGCGCCCGGTGCTCGCGGACGACCTCGCCGCGGATCTCGTCGCGGATCTCGTCGCGCAGTGCCTGCTTGTCGCGTTCGACCTTGGCTGTTTCGATGGCCTGGCGCGCCTGCTCCTGCCGCTCGGCGAGCCACGCCCGGTTCGCCTCGCCGACCGCGTTCAGGTAGCGGACGAACGTCTCGTCGTTGGCGCGGCGCGGCGCGTAGTACGGCTTCCAGTGCTGGAAGGCAGCGGGCGCGAGCGCGACGATCTCGGCGTCCGGCCGGTCGTCCAGGCCCGTGCACAGCTCGGTCCGCGGCTCGACCAGCCACTCGAAGACCTTGGTCAGCGCGTCCCACTCTCCGAGCCGGTCGAGCGTGTCGATCACGCGCTGGACGGCCTCGGGCGTGACGTCGTCCTCGCCGCACAGCTCGAGCGCGGCGAGCGGGTCCATCGGCACGAATCGCTCGCCGGGGTTGTCCGGGGTCATGCCGGGCGGCGGCAGGTGCCGCGCGGACGACTTGTCCGGGTTGGTGAGCATCACGCCCACGGTCTTTTCGTGGTCGACGTGCAACTCGAAGGTGTAGAGCACCCACGGCTGCGCGGCGCCTGCGCACTCGTGCGCGCGGGAGACGTCGCCGGCCTGGATTGCCCGTACCTGCTGCTCGGCCAACTCGAACAGGCTGAGCCGACTCGTGATGGTGCCGTTCTCCGCCATACGCATCCTCCCGTTGAACCGCGTTTCCGAATCGGGACTGAGCGTCCCAGGCAGCCCGCGCAACCGGTCCCGAGGGTACCCGGGCCGGCTCGCGAGCTGGAGCGATGCTCAGTCGCGGCTCGGCCGCTTCAGCCGCGCCAGGGTGACGATGGCGTGGTTGCCGTCAGGTGCCGGTCGCATCGCGCACGCCGTCCAGCCGTCGTGCGCCCAGGCGTCCTCAAGTGCCTTCAGGAAGCGCCGCTCGGGTTCGTCGAGGCGCTGCCACTCGCCCCACAGCAACGCCCGTGCGTGGTCCCTGCGCGCTTCCTCATCGCGGGTCTCGCAGTCCGGCGAGCGTGTGTCGGCGATCTGGAACGCGTGGCGGGCGTCCGGGTGCCCGGCGTGCTCCAGGCACGCGTTCGCGGCGAGCTCGCGCATCTCGAAGCGCGCGCCGATCGGCGCGACCGTTGCCGGCGGCGTCGCGTTCAGGTCGATCCGCGTCGCGGTCCACTGCCCGCCGTCCACCGCCACGACGCGGTAGAGCACGCGGTCGTGCGTCGTGAACCAGCCCTCGGTCAGCAGCGACCAGTACGCCGTGTTCCCCTGCTTGCTGTAGCTACTCATTCGCTGCGCTTCCCCCTTTCGTCGGGAACGCCAGTCACTCGGGGTAGCGCGGGTTGCTCGACCGGGAACGAGACGCCGCCCGGTTGCCACCCGACGATCCGGGCCGAGCGCCCGCCGTGCACGAACAGGCAGTCACCGAACGTCCCGTAGAACGGTACGCCGTCGCACTCGACGTACGGCCGCTCGACCTCCGGCAGCGCGACCGGGATCTCGCTCGACAGCGACACGGCGAAGGCGAACGCGGCGAGGATGCACGCCCACCCGCCGAGGAGCCACGACAGCAGCTCGCACGCGACGAACCCTTCCATGCCTCGCCGGTCGTAGGGGATCGCCTGCGTGATCCGGTCGTGCATGCCCGCGCGAAACTGCCGCACGACTTCCGCCCCCGTCGTCGGCCCCCAACTCGTCAGACCTTCCCGGAAGGTGGCCTCCGGGTTGGCTTTGGCGAGCTTGATCGCGGCGACGTAGATACCGAGCGGCACCGCTCGGTTGACCGTCCGAACCATCCGCTGTGCTTTCATCTGCCCTCTTTCTGCGGCGCCCATCGCCGCGTTCAACGCCGGGTGCCCGTGCCGGCGCTCAACGCGACGGGCGAGCCCGCAGGCTCGCCCCCGCCGTGCGCGCGTATCCCTGCCGCCTCCTCGCGGAGTTGGCGCATGCCCTTGCTTGGCCGTCAGACCCAGTACGTCTCCTGCTCGACCACGCGCCGCCCGCTCGTGCGCGTCACGTCCACGCGCCGGGGGCGACGGTGGAACTCCAGGTCGAACTCCGCGTGCGACCGGCCGCGGCGCCGCTCGTCGTACGCCGACTCCCGGCGCCGGAGCATGCGCTTGAGGTTGTCGCGCCTGCCCAACGTCGGCTCGTTGCTGTACCGCTTCAACCGCCGTATTCCGCGCATGTGACCTCCCGTCCCCGTGGACGCTTGATTGCGTCCTCGCAGCTCCGGCCGGGGAGCCGGAGCTGCTGAGCCGCCGTCAAGCCGCCGCCGCCGAGCGGAGCTTCTCGACTACCTCGCCCGGTTCCCGAGCGATGCGGTCGTTGAGCTCCGTGATGACTGCTTCGTAGCGGTCCTCCGCGGACACCGCCGCGCTACCATCGTTGGAGCACTGCGCGGCGAGAGCTTTGACCGCCGCCAGGACACTCGAACTCCATCGCAGGTTGATGTCGTTCGGTGTCGTCGGGTCCAGCTCATGCACGGCGCGCATGATCGCGCCCACCACGCAGAACTGGCATGCCTGACCATCCGTCACGTTCACCATTCGCCCGGACGTCGATCGGGCGTAGGCTTCCGTCGTCCAACCCCCGTCGCGTTCCAGGATGTCCGCCGCGCGGTCGAGGACCTCCGTTGTCGTCATGTTGACCTTCTCCTGGTTCATGCGCTTTTCGCCCCCTCGTCAAGCCGTCATCGCCCTCTCTGCGGCGTCCATCGCCGCGTTCAACGCCGGGTGTCTGTGCCGGCGCTCAACGCGACGGACGAGCCCGCCGGCTCGCCCCCCGCCGCGGGTCAAGCCGCGCGCTTGACGCTCTGCCGGTACGCGTGCTCGATGGCCGTGCGCAGCCGCTCGGTCGTGTTGCGGTTGTCCTCGACCGGGCGCACGAGGATGAACCGCCGCCGCTCGCCGTTGACCCGTGTACTGGCGCGCAGGCAGGGTGACGTGCAACGTCCCCGACTCGCGCCCCTCCCATACCGCGAAGCCGACCAGCTTGGTCCCGGCGAGCACGCCGTCGGTGTCGTCGAACACCAGCTCGGCGTCCGCGAGCTTGCCCACCGGTCCGAGGTTCGGAGTCACGATCTGGATGTGCATGCGCTGTTGCTCCCCTCTGACGCGTGATTGCGTCCTCGATGCGCCGGCCCGCACCCCGAACGCGAGCCGGCGCACCTGAGCCGCCGTCAGGCGCTCTCCAACGTCCCCGTGACCATGTAGAACCGCGCGACCTCGGTTGCCCGGCGGATCCGCCCGCGGCAGAACTCGCCCCGGTAGAGCGGCTCGGTGCGGTCGCACTCGTAGCGCGACCGTCCGCAGTCGGGACACGTGCCCGCGGCGCCCGGTTCTGTCGCCGCCTCCGCCGCCTTCCGCTTCGCCATCTGTCCTCCCTTCGACGCCCTGATTGCGTCCTCGATGCGCCCGACCCGCGGTCGAGCCGGGCACATCTGAGCCGCCGTCAGTGCAGCAGGTCCTCGACCCCCGAGCGTGATGAGCCGATGCGGCCGTCGTCGCCCCCCTCGTCAAGCCGTTCGTCCTCGTTCGCTTGCTCCGCCGCCGCAATGCAGGCGCGCAGGTCGCCGGCATCGAACCCGTGTCGGTCGAGCACCGCGCGTGCCGCCCGCAACGTGTCCAGGTCGGTCAGACTCATCACCGGCGCCCCCGCCGCTGCTCGGCGTCCTGCTGCCGGACGCTCGCGATCCCGACGTCGATGGCGCGCTTGACGGCCATCGCCACCGTCGACGCTTCGCCCGTGGTCGAAGCCAAGAGCCCGTGCTGAACCACGGCGACCGTCGCCGCGTAGCGTCCGTCCTGGCGCGTGACCGTGCCCGAGACGTTGATGGTGTTGTCCCTTGCCAATCTGCCCCCCTTCGACGCTCCTGATTGCGTCCTCGATGCGCCGGGTCCCCGTGCAGGCCCGGCGCATCTGAGCCGCCGTCAGTCTCTCCGTGGCGGAATCCGTGGCAGCGGAGCTACCTGACACCACGGATCTCCGGGGTAGGCGAGCGCGATCCCGCACCCGTCGCACTCACGCACCCCGGTGTGACGGTTCACGACGCCGCTGCCGCCGCAATGTCGACAGTCCATGAGCCCCCGCCGTCAGTCGGGAATCGACCCGTCGCCCGTGCTCCCGCTCGCCGTCTGCATGTCGTGGCGAGCTTCGAGCACCATCAACGCCGTCTCGCGCAGGTCCGGGGCGTGCTGCGCGTTCACGCCGAGCCGACTCGGATCGACTGCATCCGCGAGCGTGTCCAGCGCGACCTCGAGCCGCTCCCGAGGCGGCAGGACGCGCGTGGCGCGCTGCGCGGCCTCGACCGCGCCGAGAGCCGACGTAACCTGGCCCTCCACGTGCGCGTTCGCGCCGTGAACGTGGTCCTCGCGCAGCGACCGGACGAGCGCGTGAGCGTTCAGCAACGACCCCCGTGCGTCCTGCAGCCGTGCCCGCAGCCGTTCCCGTAGCTGTTCTGCTGTCACTGTGCCCTCCCCGCCGGCGCCTGATTGCGCCCTCGGTGCCCGGAACTGCCAGCGCAGCTCCGAGCACCTGAGTCGCCGTCAGTCCACGATGAGCGACCACGCCGCGTCGTCCGCTTCGCTGTCGCCCATGATTGGATGCGACCGCGATTCCTCGGCCGCCCGGGCCAGGGCGAACCGCTCCGACTCCCGCCGCGCGTCGCGCAGCTTCCGGGCTTCGCGCAGCGCGTCTTCGAGGCTGACCTTCGGCCGCCGCGTGTAGCGGTCAAGGTCCGTCGCCATCGCGCGGATCGGTTGACTGGCGAGCCGGCTGGCTTCGCGCACCGTGCCGCCGATGGCGTTGCACTCCTCGACGTCCAGCTCCACGAGGCTGAACGTGAAGCCGTCGCCGCGGATCTCGACGGCCTCGACCACCGTGCCCGCCGGCACGATGAGCGGCAGGGCCGCGACGTAAGCAACCCCCTGCGCCGTCTTCCGCTTCGACTCCGGCAACAGAATCAACATGTGACCTCTCCCTCTGACGCCTGATTGCGTCCTCGCAACCCCGACCGAAGCCGGGGTTGCTGAGCCGCCGTCAGACGATGCCGGCAGAGCCGACGTAGACCGTCACGCAACCGGACAGATGGTCCGTATCGGTCCAATCGATCACGACGGTCCCCGACAGCACGTCGAGGCTGCCGTTCATCGCCGTCCACGTGCCCTCGGTATCGCCCGCAACACGCGTGGACGGCTTCAGGTTCTCGACCTCGACAGCCGCCGCCTCGAAGACGCGTTCGGCGCGTAGCGCATCGCGCACCGCGAGCCCAACAGCCTCCGATTCCGTCCGTTCTTCCGGCTCGTGCAGCCGGTCGACGTGCGTCCACAACTCCTGCATGTGACCCCATCTTCCTGACGCTCCTGATTGCGTCCTCGGATGGCCGGTCGCCCGGCCATCCTGAGTCGCCGTCAAGCCGTCGCCGAACGCTGCCGTTCCTTCCAGGTGTCAACGACGTGCTGAGCCGCCGCCTGAAGGATCTCGGGATAGTCCGACTGTGCGTCGTCGGCATGCTTGAGGATCCGCTCCAGCTCGAGTACGGCGACCTCGTAGGCGGGGCGAGGACCGGCCGCGAGATCGCCCGCATCGCAGGCTTCCTGCGTCACGTCCCCGGACGCCCACTTGATGTCGACCATCCCACCTTCGCGGATGGCGACTACGCGCCCCTCGTCGTGTTCGTCCCAAGGCTTGTCGCCGATGGTGTGAACCAGCTCTCCCAACTGCAATGCGACCTTCCTTCCTGACGCTCTGATTGCGTCCTCGATGCCGGCGACGTCCCCGCCGCCGGCATCTGAGCCGCCGTCAGACCTTCTGTCCCTCGGTCGCGTGGAGGATGTCCAACTCCTCGCGCGTCAGCACGCACACGACCGGACGATCGTCCACGACCTCCACGGCCACGATTGGCAGGTCGCCGCGCCCGGCCGCGGCGCGACACAGCACCGCATCCGGGATTGCGGAGTGCAGATCCCCGCAACACGAGACGCGTTTTCCGCCGGGGTATCCAGCCCGGTACTTCCTCATGGTGAGACCTTCTCTCCGGCGCCTGATTGCGACCCTCGGAGCCTCGGTCGCCCGAGGCTCCTGAGTCGCCGTCAGATTCCCGCGTAGTGCTGAAGGATTGCGAAGATGCAGCCGCCGCGCGACTTCGCGGACTTGATCGGCTCAGTCCGGCCGGTCACGGTCGCTTGCCAATAGCCCGTGGGCTGCGCCGTGACATGGTGCAGGACCGGCTGAACAACGCCGCTCTTGGCCTCGTCCTCGACGAGCCCACTCGACGGGTCGCGCGGCATCTGTGCCGTGACCTTGAACGTGTTCCGGTCAATCACTTCAACCGTGAACTTCATGTGTGACCCTTCCTTCCGGCGCCTGATTGCGCCCTCGGAGCCTCGGTCGCCCGAGGCTCCTGAGTCGCCGTCAGAACTGGATGACGATGCGTTCGTGGCAGGATTCACGGAACTCGGCAATCGAGCCCCACACGGAGCCGAACGACTTGCCGAGCGACTGGAACGCCCGGACGTTGCGACGCGCGGGCATCCAGTGCCACGCGTGCCCGTCGTCCGTCTCCAGGACGCCGGCAAGCCGGTTCGTCCGTTCGGCGTAGACCTTGAGCCGTCTCTTCATGGCTCAAGCCTCTTCCGCCGCCTTCAAGACCCGTTCGCAGCTCCGCGCGAGTGCCGCGCACCGTGCGTCGTCGCCAGCCAGCAACGCTTCGGCCGTCGCCCGCTTCAGCTCGTGCTTCCCGCCGCGCATGGTCAGCTCGGCGAGCGCCGCCTCGCGGTCCGACCCGAGCTCCTCGACCTCACCATCGTCGATGAGGATGTGATCGCCCGTGGCGTCTTCGACGCCGAGCGCGACCACACGTCCGTCCGCCGTCGCCGTCATGTGCATCCTGTCGATGTACACGTGACCTCCTCCGGCGCCTGATTGCGCCCTCGGGACGGCGAACGACCTTCGCCGTTCGCCGTCCCTGAGTCGCCGTCAAGCCGCTTGGTAGTGGATGACCGAGTAGTCGGCGCCGCGCGGAAGCTCTACGCGCACGCAGCGCCACAGCTTGAGATCGCCGTGTTCGTCGGCCATCCAGAACGTCTCCGACTCCCGCGGATGCTTCTGTCGATGCATCTGCCGAGTCATGACGCCACCGCGTGAGCCGTCCGCTGGAGCATCCGCACCATCGGAGCCATCCTCGGGAGAGGCTGCTCCTCGCCCCGGATGATCCGGTTGACGTGCCACCCGACGTCGCAGGGCGGGCACCCCATGTCGGCGAGCGCGTCGCCAAGCGCGTAGAACGCCGCCATGTGCACCGCCCGCCATCGCAACCGCCGCTCCGCGAGTCGGAGCCACTGCCGCATCCGGCGACGGTCCTGGATGCCCGTCCAGTCGTGCAGCTCCCGTCGATACGCCGCTCGTAGCTGTGTCAACCCTGTGACCCCTCCGTCCGTTGGCGCCTGATTGCGCCCTCGAATGCTCGACCGGAGCCGAGCATCCTGAGTCGCCGTCAAGCTCCCCGTCGAGCTTCCTCGACCACGTTGCGCGCTGCCTCGCGGAGCTGCGCGTAGTGGTCCGGCACCGCCGGCGAGCACCCGAACACGCGCACGTCCTCGGCGTGCTCGAAGTCAACCGCGGCGAGCATCCGAGCCAACTGCTCCACAGTGCCGTCCAACCCGCTTCCGGCCGTCTGTATCGCGTGCCGTTTCGCATCCGGTCGAGTCATAGCCTTTCCTTCCCGGCGCCCTGATTGCGCCCTCGGATGCCGGGACCGTGGCCCCGGCATCCTGAGTCGCCGTCAGGAGTCGCAGCCGGGGCACACCGACCCCGACCCGCGCGCGTCCTCTCCGTCGCAGCCCCCGCACGCGCGGTCGAGGAACGGTCCGGCCGCCTCGAACACGGCGTACGCCGCGTCGTGCTCCCGGTCGTTGCTGCCGTCCTCGTCCACGAGCACGGCCCCCAAGTCGCGGATCCGCTCGATCAGCCGGTCGAAGTCCGGCCCCGCGGTCGGCTGCCGCTCGTCGCGGTTGCCGAGGAGCACGTCGACCGCGATCCCCTGCGCCTCGCCCAACGTGTCGACCGGCCCCATAGACACCGTCCGCAGCGCCCCGCCATCGACCGCGGTCATGAGCACGTGGAACCGCTCGTCGCGTTCCCGCACGATGCGCGCGTTGCCCATGTCCGTGACCTCGGGACGCTCCGGCAGCCGCATGTCGGCCATGCAGAGCACCGTCCCTGCCGCCTCATCGCGCGCCCACAGCCGCCCCGCCCGCTCGAACGGCTCCGCGCCCTTCGCCATCCAGTGCAGCTCCCGCCACGTCTCCGCGTAGCCGACCTCGTCGGTCAACGGATCGCTCGTGCAGAGCCCCGCCCGGTCGAGATAGAGCGTGTAACCGTGCGTTCTCCGTCCCATGTGTGACCTCCCCTTGACGCCCTTGATTGCGTCCTCGGATGGCCGGGACCGGAAAGCCCCGGCCATCCTGAGCCGCCGTCAGAGCAACGCCTGCGCCGCCTCGCGAACCTCCGCGCCGGCCGCCCGCACCCGCTCGATCAACCGGGAGTCGCCCCCCTCGGCGCGCTGCCGGGCGGTCCGCTGCGCGTCCTCGACCGCGCCCATCGCCGCCTCGATGCCGGCGACGTCCGCCGGCACGCCCGCCCGCTGCAAGTCCTCCGCGGCCTCCAGCGCGTTGTGAAGGGCGTTCGCGGCGCTTTGCAGCGAGCACGCCATCTGCGTCCGTGCATCCATCTGTCGTTCCTCCCTGACGCTCCTGATTGCGTCCTCGATGGCCGGGAGTCGCCCCCCGGCCATCTGAGTCGCCGTCAAGCCGCCGCCGCCGCCGCCGCCGCCGCCGCCGCGCGGAGCTTGCCCCGCACGTCGAACCACCGCAGCGCGATGCAGTCGTTGAACTCCGTGCAGATCGAACCCGCGTCGCCCGGATCGCTCCCCGGCCGTAGCACCGACCCGACAGCCTCGACCGCATCCCGCACCGCCGGCATCCACCGGAGTACTTCGTCGTCGAGATCGAGCTTGAGCGGGCTCAGCTCGTGCACCGCCCGCATGAGCGCCCCCACGAGGCAGTACGCGCAGGCGGCGTCGTCCGAGACGTTCAGCATGCCGCCGGCCGCGTTGCGGGCGTTGACTTCGGTCGTCCAGTGCTCCCGGCAGTCGAGGATCTCGGCTGCCCGCTGGAGCACTGCCGCCGTCGTCATGGGCAGGGGACCGGGCAAGCACCAACCCCCCGGCCGAGTCGGGTCCTCAAGAGGCTTGTTCAGCATCCGCGCCTGTCGCGGGCGCGCCTCATGGAACCCCTGCCAGAACGCTTCCTCATTGCGCAGCCGCCGCGCGTTGTCGCCGCTGACGAGCGGGTCTTCCGCCGCGAGCATGCCGCCCTTGAACGATGCGCTCTCTTGCTCTGTCATGTGACCTCCGTCCGGTGCTTGATTGCACCCTCGGGCGGCCGGCGAACCGGCCGCCCTGAGTTGCCGTCAAGCTCTCGCCGCCGACCGTCCGCACACGTCGCAGACGTGCTCGCAGCTCGCCTCGACGAGCTCCCAACCCTCCACGGTCGCCGGGTGCGGGTCGTCGTCCGGCCGTGGCTCGTCGGCGCACGGTCCGCAGATTGCCATTCCGGCGATCTCCGGTTCGCAACTGCCGTCGTTGACCCACACGAACCGGCGGCGGAACTCCGCCTGCAGGTCCGCGTCCGCCGCGCGGACACGCTCGCGAAGCAGGTACATCCCCGCCGGCGACGTCACGTCGTCGGCTTCGGTGTTCCCGAGTCGCTGTCGGAGCCGCTCGACCTCGATCGGCGTTGCTTGGGTTTCCTCTTCCCACGCCAGCCGCTCGTCAACCAGCTCGACGTCCGTTGGATACATGGTGTGACCCATCCCTTCTGCGGCTTCTCGCCGCTCTGAACCGCCGGGGGAACCCCCGGAAGCTCAGAGCGACGGGCGGCCGGAGCCGCCCATCCGCACCTACGCTGCGACGCGAGCCGCCGCCTCCGTCCGCCGGTAGAGCCTCACGAGCGGGGCGACGTCCGGCCAACGGTTCGGCGGCGTCTGCATCCGACCGGAGAGCACGCCGTTGGTGAACTCCCCAACCAGACTCAGGTCGTCGACCGTCCCGACCTTCACGAAGTAGTCGCCGAGCGCGTAGAACAGCGCCATGTGCATCGCGCGCAGCCGCCGCTTCCGCGTCGTCTCGTGCAGACGAGCACGCGTCTCGATGCGGGTCCGACCGCCCACCCAACGCCGAACCTCCAGGAGGTAGCGCTGCCGGATGGTCCTCACGCCGTTCCGCCGGTCGGCCTTGTCGATGCTCGACCGCAACGCCGCCGCCGCCTTCTCTCTCGATGTCATGTGACCGTCCTCCGCGGCTTCATCGCCGCATCCAGCCGCCGGGAACAGCTCCCGGAGGCTCGATGCGACGGCCGGGGCTACCGGCCGCCACAGGTCACATTCCGTCCTCGGGCTTCAGCTTCCGAACCGCGGTCACTCGCTCCGGGTTGCTCAGGACCGCTTCTGCACGCCCTTGAGCCTTCCCCGGTGGCGATCACCCGCCGCCGTTCGTCCGTCGCCCTGTTCAGTTGTCGAAGAACCCGCCCGCCGTTTCGGGCATTCGCCCTAATTCATGGTAGCAGATTGACCATCACTTTGCCAGTGCTTTCTTCGCGGGGGTAGCGCCCGAGCGAGGAGATTCAGGGGCGATTCGGTCGGTTCGGGGAGAGACGCGCAGGGGAGCCGGGCTCGCGCGCGCGAAGGGGGGGAACTTCGGGGAGAATCGGCCCCCACGCCCCACGATCCAATGCGAGCCGCGCACCGACGCCACCCGCCGGGCGTCGCGCGCGTGGAGACTCCCCAAGGGAGAGTCGCCTCGGGGAGTCCGAGCCCCCCGAAAGGATCCGGCCCGAGGACAGCGGGGCGCAGTGCCCCTCGACATGGGGCCACACGATCCGATCTGATCCGCGCACCGCAGTCACACAAGCGCGCGCGCGCGTGAGCGGGCCGTTCAACAGATGTCCGGTATCGGTGGATCGGAGACGAAAACCCCCGGATTCATTGGGCTTTTTGAACCTCCGGGGGCGGGTACTGCCATGATTGACTGCCTACCGCTCCAGACGACCCGGTTTCGGCACCGTTCCTCCGGGATCGACCGTGGTCGAAGCCGGCCGGCCAGGGGGTACCGTTACCCCTCGGCGGCGTGATCGAGGCGGCGCCTCGGGTGAGCGGCGAGGACCACCACGTGACGGTCTGCGACGTGCTCGACGGGCTCCTCGAACCGGCGCAAGGGGCGAGCACGGGACGGCGAACGGGCTGACGGCGTCTCGTTCGGGCCGCGAGCGGGGCGGCGAACGGTCGGCGAGGCGGTCGAGCGGGCTGATCGAGCCGTTCAGGGTGGTCGAGGCAGTCGCGGAGCGGCGATCGGGTGGCGTGGCGGGGGGCGGTCGGTCGGCTGGCGGAGCGGACCGCGCACGGATCCGATGCCCAAATCGCGGCGAGGATGAGAAACGTAACTATGCAGTGACGCGTGCGCGGCTCAGAAAATTTTTCGGGTTGGGCGGCGGGAGGGTCGGCCTGGGTTGCCGGGTCGGCACGAAATCGGCCGCCAGAGCGGCCCAGGGCGGCCCAGAGCGGCGCGAGCCCCCTCGCGAGGGGTTTGGTGTCGTCCGAGCTCGCTGACGCCCTCCTGGGGCGATTCTGGAGGCTTTCTTGCTTTGGGGGCAGGGAAGAGCCGGGGACGACCCCTTTCAACGGAGTTCACATGGCCGAACCCAGTTCATCGCTCCGCGAAAGCAGTTCCCCCCTTATACAAGGGGGGGGGGAACTACGTTTCGCGGACGTGGTTCAGTGAACGTAGTTCAGACGTAGTTCACGTGCACTTGTATGCGTGGAACTACGTCTCACAAGACGCCCGTCTATACAGTTCACACTATGCGCCGCCGTGACCATGCCGTGAACTACGTCCGGGAGGGGGTGTCGAGAGGCGGCAGGCGGGCAACGTTCGGCTACTCGTCGGTCGGCGGGGAGTCGAGCGTGTCGTCGGGGTCTTCGTCTCCTGGCTGGCGCTCGGAAGCAAGCGCGGAGCCCAGCCGGAAGCACTCGCGCTCCTTGCCCCTGACCTTGCTCTGGTAGCTCTCCAGGGTGCCGGCATCCACCATGACGTTGACGGCTGTCCTCAGTTTCTCGTAGCGCCCACCGACCCGCAGTTCCTTCTTGAGCCGGCTCATTGTCCACGACTCACCAGGCCGCTGGCCGATGATGCGCTGTACGTCCGCGCACCAGTCACGGTCCTCGGCTCCGAAAGAGTGCGTTTCCTCTGCCGGGTCGCGCACGTCGATCAACTTGAAGCTCGATCTCTCGCGATCGAGGTCTGCGACCACGGTCGGGAGATTCCAGCGCGCGCCGGTGCACGTCAGCACGACCTCGGTCCCGGAACGCTTGAACGCGATTTCGGCGTCGACGGCCGCCTCGAACGCCGTACTGTCGCGCATCCGCGGTTGGTAGCCGCCGCCCTCGGGAGCGCGCGGCTGATGGTGGGTGAACGCCACGGGCATGCCGCCCCGGGCGAACTCCTGCAGCAAGTCGGCTAGTTCTTGCGCCTCGATGCTCGCCGACATGGACCGGACGCCGAGGAGTCGCGCTAGGTGGGTCAGCGTGTCGAGGAGCAACACATCGGCCTCTGAAGCCCGGATCATGGTCGTGAGCCGTTCGACTGGCGTGAGCCCCGGTGCGTACCGGACGGCACTCCGCGCGTCGGTGATGAGGAGACGCTCCGGATCCCCGTTGAATTGCAGGTGCCGGCCTGCGATGTCGTCGGCCGTCTCCTCGCCGATCCACAAGACTGTGCCCTGCTTGGTCGGCTCATCCAGAAAGTCAGCCCCGGTCGTGATGGCGGCGACGGCCGCGCCCAGAAGGGTCGACTTGCCCATCTTCTTCGGGGAGTGAATGCAGGTCAACCGGTTCTCGTAGAACAGACCGCGGGCCACTGTGACGGGGACGTTGTTCGCGGCGGCGTCGAGCTCGCTGGCCGGCGTCGGCATCCAGACGGACGGGTCATCGACCCGCGTGCCATCTGGGTTCGTGGCGCCGTTGAGCGACACCAGGTCGCGAACGGATCTCTCGAGGTCTCGGACGTTGCCCCCGGTCGTGGCAAGAAAGCTGAGGCGGCGCCGCAGGGAGGACTCGCGGACGAGTGTCGCATAGTACTGGACGTTGGTGCTGCGCGGGACGCCGTTGGCAAGCCCAGCAACGTAGGCCGGCCCGTTTGCCTCGTCGAGCTTGCCCACCCTGGCGAGCTCTTCACGGACCGTGACTAGGTCGATCGGTCGGTTGGTCGCCTGAACAGCGACGATCGCCCGCCAGATCGTCCGATGCGTTTCCCGAAGGAAGTCGTCCGGCCGCAGGACGGCGTGGACCGGTCCGAACAGGTCGTTGTTGATCAGAACCGCGCCGAGCGTGGCGCGCTCCGCCTCGAACTCACGGTCAATCGCGATCTTGGAACTCGACACTCACGCACCCGTTGGTTCGCAAGTGGACGTGTGGGGGCTGAAGACCCCTTCCGGTCAAGGTCTCGATCTCCGTTCTACGCGGCGGGCTCGCGTGGCTTGGCGGCGGTGTTGGCGGATTGCCTCCTCGATCGCCGCGCGAAGCACGTCTGAGCGGCTGGTGCGGGTATCGCTCACGATCCGGTCGAGGTCGTCAGCCGTCGACCGGGCGATCCGGACGCCGACGTGCACACTTGTTTCTCGTGGCTGCACGCTGAACACTGCCGGTTCTCCTTTCGTGATACACAGTGGTGAACAACTACATTCTAGACGTCTCGGCAAGCTGTTGCGGTAAGCATCCATGTTAGTCCTACAGGAAACTGTCCGTTTCGCCGATGCGTTATGCCTACCTAGTGAACGGTATAGACACATCTGGACGCATATGGACGGCAAATAAATCTCGTCCCTTACCGTCGAGCGCGGGGAACGCACTCCCTCCGGTACGGGCAGGTGAGCGAGAGTCGATTCACGAGCGTCGGGTTTCGCCGGCCGCGGTCGACTGGACGAAGAGCTTGGCGCGGGGGACGCACCGTGCAGCACCACCACGGAGCGCCGGATTCCCGGTGCGTGGGTTGATCCCCTCGGTGACCGGCGGTCAGCGAACCTGGGGCTCGCGGGTTCGGTCGAGTCGACCCAAGACGCCGAGCGCGCCTGTCCAAGTTCGCCGCAGTACCCGGGCCGCCGAGACCCTGCGCTTGGGGTAAGGCCGCCCGAGCGGCTCGCCCCGGCGAACAGGCCACGGCGGCCCGAACGAGACGGCCGTCAGCCCGTTCGCCGTCCCGGCGTGAACTCAGGAACCAGCGCCCGGTTCAAGGCGGCCCCGTGCTAGACTGGCGAAGATTCCGTTTGGACGTGCCTTCTCAGTGTCGTCAACCCTTTTGTTTCGCTAGCCAGGGAGGTTTCCTGTGGAGCCAGTGGAGACGGTGCAGATTGGGTCTGTCGTTCTTCCCTGTGACGTCGTGCTTGGCGCCAAGGGAACCATTACAGTTTGGGAGCGGGATCAGGAGGGGGAGACTCGACCTCGTCAGCTCTCCTGCGAAGCTCATCGGCTAGCCGTCGCGCGGTGTCGGGCGCAAGTCGAAGATCGAAGCTCTGTTGCCGCGGGTCGTCAACTGGCAGGTGTTGCAGGCGCATTGTGATCCGGACTTGATCTGTCTCCGTCGTAGTAGTCGCCGCAAGTTCGACCAAGGTGATGTTTGGCATGCCGCGACTCTACAGGGCTCACGGCTCCCCTGTCCAGACGGGCGGCGGTTCGCCCTGGAAACCTGCCTTTGGGGGGCAGGTGCGTCCCCGTTTGGTCTGCCCGTATCAGACGGGATCAGGTTGGATCCGAGCCGGGATCTTCGCCCCCTTCTCGCCGAGCTGATGCCCTCCCTCGACCCGCCGCGGCCAGTCCGAATCGGTCGCCCCGCCCTGTCCAACTCCGCGGCTGGGTTTGGTCGCCACCTCGTACGCCGCCTCCGGTGCCGAGCCTCGGGAGCGAGCGCCGAAAGCCGATGTTCGCGGTTCCCGGTGTCGCGGATGCTCACTGCCCAAACCCCTGACATATCACTCTACCCGCTCAGAATTTCCGAGACAGCGAGAACCGCGCCTCGGTGTGCACGATCTGCGAGAAAACTTCATGCCAAGTGGGGCCGAACAAGCTCCCGGACACGAGCGGTATGTCCCGCTCGCCCTGGCCGTCGAGCCGCTCGCACACCACTGCGAGGTCGTTGTTGTACGACGCCGGCTGCGCGAGTTCGCGGGCCTCGAACTTGTAGCGGAACGCGGCGCTCTCCACGATGCCGCCCACTTGCGGCGACCGCGTATCGTACGGGTCCGAAGCGTGCACCGCGACCAACCGGAACCCGAGCGGCTCGACGGTCAGCATCTCAACGTGGTCCGAGAACATCACGCGACCCGCGTCCGAGAAGCCGGCGTCCGCCATCAGCCGCCGAAGGTGGTCGATCGGCACTCTCGGGTCCGCCGGCGCCGCCGGCCAGCTCTCGGCCTTGCCCCGTGCCAGAATCGCCGTCGGCGCAACCCCCGCCGCCGTCAGGAAATCTCGTCTCGTCACCATGACGGCCTCCCGACAAAGGCGAGGGGGAGTCGCGCGAAGGTTCGCATGAACTCGGAAATGCGGCCCTCGACGACCACACGCTCCCAGCAACGCGCCTCGAAGCCGGAGGCGCGCAAGCTGTCGGGCGGGAAGTAGCACGTCTCGATGCGGTCGTCATCCCACCAGGACATGAAGCGAAGCGAGCCGTCGTCTCTCGTGCGCAGTCGCCACCGCACGCCGTCGACCTCGGTCCACTTCGCCACGTTGTCGATGTCCTTCGGCGGCGCCGGAATCGACAATGCACCGAGCTCGGCTCCGGCGAGGACCACGAGCAGAGCTACTGCCGCGATTCTTCGCATGGTGTCCTCCGTTCTGACGGCATGATTGCGTCCTCTTGACGCCCAGGCCGGGAAATCTTGGACCGCGGGTGTCATGACTGGTGCTTCCTGACCTTCATCCGCCCGCAACCCATCGCCTCGACGAGCCCGGCGGCCTTCAGCACGCAGTCGAGGCTGATGTCAGGCGTCTCGTCGTTGCGCTTCAGGTATCCAGCCAGGTACGCGGCGGACCGAGTCTTGATACCGAGTCGGCGACAGACCAGGTACGCCACTGACTCGGCTTCGAACTCTTCAACGTCCACGGAGAGTTGGGGGCGGTCAGGCCACCAACGCTCGTCCGGTGTCCCGAGATGACCGCAGTACAGGTGCGCCAGTTCATGAACGAGGGTTGCGTACTGCTCCTCTGGCGTGTGGCTGCTGTTCAGCAGAACGTCGTATCGCACGGGGATGTGGATGTAGCGGGGCTTCGGGCGCTCCTTGACCTGAAACCTGACCACCGCACCGGGTTCCGTTGGCCCGATCCTGCCCGCACTCAGGGACCCCGCGCCGTGCTCCGCTACACGAATCCCGTCTCGTTTCGCGTTCTCGATGGACCACTGGAGCTCTCGACCCACGGTGCCGCGGACGGCGAAGGGCCTCTCGACGGCTTTCGGTACCGGCTTCACGCGGCGCTTCACGTCGGGGAGCGGTTCGGTGTCGCTGACGTCGAATGCGAAGAGCACCGGTCCGTTCGGCTTGAGGAGAACGATCGGGCGGCCGTTGGGCTTGACGCGACGCCCGTAGTCGCGACCCCAGCGGTATGCCGGGGCGACGAACCTCGCGCCCGGCATCTGAACATGTGCCAGCATCGCGTTGAACGGCGAGTAGAATCGAAACCGACCGACGAAGCGGATCAGCGTGCTGAACTCACGGGAACTGGTATACGTGCCCGCACACGCGAACAGTTCGTCGAGCGACCGCTGCGTGCTGGCTCGATTCCACTCCGTTTCCGCCGACTCCCGATGAGACTCGGGTTCTTCGAACAGCGTCCGTCGAGCGATCGAGCTTGCCGGGCGGCGGGCGGAAGGAACGGTCCTGGCCGGCTTCGAAGACGTCGTCATCGGCGCGGCTCCCGCATCTGACCGGTACGTGGTCCGCGCGCCCACTCGCGTGCGAGCCGTTGCGCTTCGGCAAGCTGGCCTCGTGTCAGTTCATGACGGGCAAGCTTGTCTCGCAGATCGCGCGCCTCCTCGTGGCCTTGCGACGCGGCCAGATTCAACCAGACGTGCGAGAGGACGTAATCCTGCGGCACGCCCAAGCCCAACCCGTAGAGCAGCGCGAGCCGATACTGCGCGAAAACATCACCTTGCTCGGCGGCGCGGCGGAGCCAGGAAGCGGCCTCCGCGTAGTCCTGCGGCACGCCATAGCCGCGTTCATACGAGAATCCGAGCTGGCCCTGCGCGGTGGCATTGTCCTGCTCAGCGGCGCGTCTGAGCCAGAAGTTGGCCTGCGTGTAGTCCTGCTGCACGCCACGGCCGATGGCATACGAGAGACCGAGCATCACTTCAGCGTCAGCAAACCCCTGGTCGGCTGCGCGTCGGAACCAAGAAGCGGCTTGGGTGTAGTCCTGCGCTACGCCGCGGCCATTGGAGTACATCAGGCCGAGGTCGTACTGCGCGAGAGAGAATCCCTGTTCGGCTGCGCGTCGAAACCAAGCGGCGGCCTGGGTGTCGTCCTGGGCCACGCCGCGGCCATCGCGGTAGTGTCCACCGAGGAACCACTGTGCGGTTGGGGTCCCGCGTCCGCGCTCGACGACCACGCGGTAGTACCACGCGAAGTCCGCAGCCTCCTCTCCAACCTCGGCGCGGAGACGCGAGTACCAAGCGTCATCGGCAGCAGTTTGCTGAGCGCGCGCACTGGCGGCCGAGCCGGCGGTGAGCACGACAAGGGCGAAGGCAAGTTGTGCGATGGCCCGGAAGGTTCGCATGGCAACGCTCCCGCCGACGACTGAAGGTGTCGCCGGCCCCGGTCGCCAAACGTCAGCGCCGTCGACGAGGGACGAATGCCGCTGGTTGCCGCACTGATGCAGCAGCCTTCGGCGACAGGCGATCTGAGACGAGACGGGCGAGCTACGAGGCGACGGCGAACCGATGTTTGGCTTCAGTCAGGGTAGCGCACGGAGCCTGACGTTGCAAGCTGCCGGCAACGACGTTTCGCCCCTCGTACTGGCGTTCTGAGCGGCGACCGCGCTAAGCTGCCAACATGAGGGGCGAAACCGCAGTCGGTGTCCCGGCTGTGTGCCCGGAGGCACCCGACACGAGCGGCGACGACGGCCGCAACGAACCCGGACGATGGGCGCGGAAGCACTTGGCCGGGCGAGCGGCGCTCATCGCGACGGCGCCTGAGCCCATCGAGGCCCTGCACGGTGTCTTCGCTCCTGCCCGTGCTGCCGTCCGCGGGCGTCTTGCGAAGACGCTCCCGACAGACCGCGCCCTGGCCGCACACTGGCTCGCCACGGACGACGGCGCCCGGCTACAAGCTGCTCGCGATGGCCACGTCAGCGAGACTTGCTCTGCAAGTAATTGAATACGCATAGTTTACCTGGATGCATGGAGACCGCGTCCCACGGTGTACCCCACAACGTCGGGAAGCCCTCTACCAGCGTCTGAGTCCAGGTAGCCCGGTAGCCCGGGTAGCCCGAGTAGCCCGGTAACCGTTCGGCGAAGCCGGTATGCGGTAGCCCGGCCACCGTCGTCGGACAGCGACGGGGCCCGGTTCTTCTGGTCGAACCCGTGCTGAGCGAGACCTTCTTGGAGGCTGCGCCGCCTCGGCCGTGGGGTACAACCGGGCTGCTGGACGAGATGTCCGGCTCTACGCGGCGATCTCGCGACCCGGGCGGTGCTGTCGAAGGCGTTGCGGGGCCGCAAGCGAGAAGCGGGAGAGGCCGCGTACCACAGTTGAGTCAAGTTTGGGCTTGGCCTGTCGGCCGGCCGTTCTGGTCTCCTGATCAAGCGGCCAGGGCTTTTCCTTCCCAGAGGTTGCCGACCTCGCGGTCGTACGCGGCGACCCGGTTCCCGTGCCAATGCCCTCCCCCCGACCGAACCCCTTCCGTACGTTGTTCGCCGCGGGTATTGCCTCATGCGGGAAGTTCCGGTATAGTGGGCACGTTACCCATTGAGAGCCGCCGTGAATTACTTCCAAGCTGCAGACGTCGTCGAGCTGACTGGTCTCAGTATGAGCCAACTTCGAGAGTGGTCGAGTTGTCGTCGCCGGAACCTGATCCCCGCAGACGTAGCTGCGGCTGGCCCAGGCCGACACGCGCTCTTTTCGTGGCAGACCGTCCTTGCGCTTCGCTTGCTCCGACAGCTTCGCGACGACTTCGCTGTGGAGATCGGTGCTTGGGCGCCAGGGATAGTTGTTTTGCGTGACAACCTGCAAGCAATCTCCTTTCCGAGCCTCTGGGGAAAAATCCTGACGTTTCGGACCAAGGCCAGCCCGGTATTGTTAGCTGCTCAGACACTCGACATCCAGACCGGAGTGCTCATACCCCTAGACCCTCACCTTCTTCCGATCGCTACAAAGCTCTCTCTACCTCCACCCGATCAGCTGTTTCTCTTCCCAGTGCATGCGGTGGCGTAATGACCTCAGACGATCTACCCACGTCTTGGGCAGCTCGCTTCGGCCTAGCCTCGTCGCCCCTATTCGGAGCGCGCGACTCGGCACTCGCTGGCAGTCACCATGTCCTGTTGGATGGCGGACTTGGTAGTTTTGCGCTCTCCGTTAGTTCTGAGCCACTCTGGAAAGAACGTGTTTGTGCGGACTGGTCCTGGTCTTGTAATCTCCCCCACCATGTAACGATTACCGACAATGAGGTGGCAGTTGTTCGTTGGGACAAATCAAACCCCGAGCTGTTTACCAGGCGTAGCGTAGAAGACCACATCTCCACATTCTATTCCTACTTGACCTCTGACCGCGTCCAGTCGACTGAACGAGTGGTCGAATTCATGCTTAGCATCTATCGCTCAATTCGATCTCTCGTTGCCGCCGCTCGCATGGAAGACGCGCGTAGCATCGATGCGTTCTTGGCATTCTTATCCCTCGCGATACGTAGAACACACGATGCCCGAACCGCATTCCCGATGGTCTTCGCCGACCAGAACCAACACGAGGATGTTCTCAGTTCACTCTCTCAACGTGGCGTAGAAGCTCTGTTCGACGAGAGCTTCGGTAGGGGGCCGTCGGACCTGCTCCCCAGCTTGGTTCCCAGTCTCGCTATACGTCATGCCGGAAGTGAGATCTTCCAGGAGGCTCACTTTGAACTGTTACGCGCTCCCGATCCGAATCTATTCGGCCACGTGGGGCCTGCGACGACCAAGCCGATCGTCCGCGGGAGCGCTCACTTCACTCCGCCGGCGCTCGCTCGCACCGTTGTTGACCAAACTCTAGCCCAGGTACCAGACTTGCGATGTCGCGAGGAACTCGTGCTTCTGGACCCAGCGTGCGGCTCTGGAGCATTCCTCCATGAAGCGCTACGAGCTCTACGTCGGACACGCTATGATGGACGGTTGGTCTTAGTCGGCCAAGACACCTCCAAAGCCGCTGTCACGATGGCCGAGTTCGTTCTTGCGAATGCCGTCGCGGATTGGTCTCCGAAGGGCGGATGCGAGCTGCAATTGCAGGCTGCTGACTCACTCACCGCGCGGTTGCCTGCCGCTGATCTAGTCCTGATGAATCCGCCGTTTGTCTCCTGGGCTGCACTGACGTCGAAACAGCGTTCCGACATGCGGCAGGTACTAGGCAATAGCTTGGTTGGCCGTGGCGACTATTGCATGGCATTTGTTAGTCGCGCATTGGCGGCTCTTCGCCCCGGGGGTGCACTTGGCACGCTTCTTCCGGGTAGCCTCTTGGCGCTTGGGGGCGCCGACCGCTGGCGCGCCAGCCTGCTGGAACAAGCGGATCTGCGTTTCATTGCGTCCCTCGGAGACTACAGCCTTTTCCGTTACGCTCAAGTTCAAGTCTCTGCCATTGTTCTCGCCAAGCAGCACGAGGGCGATCAACAACCGAGTAACGTGATCGCGCTTGTTGCCGGCAGCGAGCCCGAAGCTACAGGTACGGCATTCCGTAATCTCCGTCGCGTCCGAAATACGAACGTCGAAGAGATCGGCAAGAACGGTTGGCATCTGTTTACGACTTCGTCTCGCGTTTTTCGCAATCGACCGACATGGCGTCTGATTCGGCCGAGTACAGAAGGCGCTCTCAACAGGTTGCTGCAGTCCGGCTTCATTGCGCCCATCGACGACTTGTTTTCCGTCCGTCAAGGAGTGCGCACAGGGAGGAACTCCGCATTTGTAATGACAACGGCGGAATTTAGATTGCTGCCCAGAGTTGAGAGAGCGTGGTTCCGGCAGGCGAGTGTTAATGAGTCCATCCAGGATGGCGCGATCCGGTCAAGTCATTATGTATTCTATCCCTATGGCGGAGACGGTTTGCTCATACGCGATGAGCAGACTCTAAAGGAGAAGTTGCCGGTCTATTGCGAGCGGTATCTACAACCAAATCGTGCTGCGCTCTCGCGCCGGGCTAACATTGTGCGTGCCGGCAGGCAGGACTGGTGGGGATTGTCTGAATGGAGAAGATGGGCATTGGAACCGGGGCCGCGGATTGTGTCCAAGTACTTTGGCGGCCCGGGTAGTTTCGCCCCCGATTTGGATGCCGCCTATATCGTCGTTCAGGGATTCGCGTGGATGCCAATTTGGGAGACGGGCGCGGTCGAGGCGGAAGACGTATCATCATTTGGCATTGGAATGCGAGAAATGTTGACGGCGTATTCCACGATTCTGAACTCCGATTTTGTGGCGCGGGTGCTGAGGCTATACTCGCAGCACGTGGCGGGTGGCCAATACGATTTGAGTTGGCGTTTCGTGAAGGGTGTTCCGATTCCAAACCTTCCCGCACTCTTATGCGATGAGCACGCGAGCGAGGTGGTTCTGGCACTTGCACGAATTGGACAAGGATACAAGTTTGCGGATCCAGTTCGTCGTTCCAGAACGGAGCGTTTCGTCACGGAACTATACGGGGCGGAGTTCGTTGAACGAATGGGAGCGGAATGAGGAGACCGCTGATGTTGTCGGAGGCCCGGCTGCAACAGCATTTTGGTGCACTGGAACTGGCACTTGCGGGCTCAGGGATCCCCTCATTTTATAATATGAACCGAATAGGAAACAAGTCCTTTCTGAAGATAGAACCTATCGCATTCTGAAGTTTGCAGAGCAACGCACTTGGATTAGAATGTGGGTTTCATGCATCCACAGCGAAATCGGCAGACGTCATCCAAACTATGGCTTCGGAGACACGACCTCCTGAACTTCATCAACACCTTGTACGACGGCGACCTGCACGCCAAGCGGGTGCTGTCACTGGCCAACGCCACGCTGGGCGTGCTGACAAGCGCTTCGCTGGCAATCCATGCGGTGGGGCGCGGCCTGGCCCAGGCCATGGGCACGTTGACCAAGCATGGCGTCAAGCAGGTGGACCGCCTGCTGAGCAATCAAGGCGTCAACGTCTGGACCTTCTTCGCCTACTGGACGCCGTACATCGTCGGCGCCCGCACCGAAGTGGTCGTGGCGCTGGATTGGACGAGCTTTGCGGCCGACGAGCAGGAGACGATCGTGCTGTCGATGTTGACCGGGCACGGGCGCGCGACGCCGCTGTTGTGGAAGACGGTGGCCTCGTCGACGCTGAAGGGCAATCAGCGGCGCTATGAGTACGAGGTGCTGTGCCGCTTGCGCGAAGTGCTGCCGGACGGGGTGAAAGTCACCGTCGTGGCGGACCGGGGTTTTGCGGACTGCAAGCTGTTCTACGCGTTGAAGACCGAGTTGGGCTTTGAATACGTGATTCGGTTGCGCGGAGACATCTATGTGACGAACGCGAGCGGCGAGCGGCGAGTGGCCGCCGAGTGGGTCGGGGCCGGGGGGCGTGCGCGGCGGCTGGTGGGGGCTCGGGTGACCGACGCGCACGAGATGCCGGTGGGCGCGGTCGTCTGTGTCCACGATGCGGAGATGGACGAGCCGTGGTGTCTGGTGGCGAGCGAAGCGACGGTGCCGACGCGGGTCTTGATTCGCTACTACGGCAAGCGTTGGGGGATCGAGGCGGGCTTTCGGGACATCAAGGACATGCGTTTCGGGATGGGTCTGTCATCGATGCATGTGTCGCGCCCGGAGCGGCGAGACCGCCTGCTGTTGCTCAGCGCGTTGGCGATTGCGGTGCTGTCGGTGTTGGGCGCGGCGGGCGAGCGCATCGGGTACGACCGTTGGTTGAAGGCGAATACGGTGAAGCGGCGGACGCATTCGTTGTTTCGGCAGGGGTTGATGCTGTACCACCATCTTCCCAATTGGCCCGAGGATCGGGTTCGTCCGTTGATGGAGACGTTCGGCAACATGCTGCTGGAACAGCGGGTGTATCGAGAGGTTTTCGGCGTGATCTGACGCCTGCAGAATGAGGGGATGCATGAGACTTGCGGGTGCGGTCAGTGCGGAGGTCCAGGCAAGAATTGACGCGGATTGGGGGATTGCACCACTGGTCGCCGGTCTGGTTGGAACGGGCTGTGAAATCGCGTCACGCAATCGAGGAGGCGACGTTTACGTCGCGCCGCTGGTCGGTTTCGATTGGGGAATGTGGGCGTGGCTTGGATTTCGGCAGGAATGGGCCAACGAACCGGCGTCGGGTCGTATGCGGTGTTATTCGTACCGGTCTACCACGCTAACGATCCACGTGGGATTCCGTAATGTACGGTACAAGCCACAGATTCTTCGCGCGGAGTGGGCGGGTTGGGCTGACTGGAACGGGGTAGGCTATGGGGCACAAGGAGGGAGTGCAGGCCATCCGCATTGGCAGTTTGACGCGGTGGAGAGTTTGCGCACACAAATGACGGAACGGACGGCGTCTACGTACTTGGCGGTGCTGAAGCAGGAGGCAGACGTTGTAGGACCTCGCGCATTCAGTCCCGGTGCGGTACGGTCTGCCGAGGTAGATGATATCGTTACGGCAATGGATTTCAGTCGAATTCACCTCGCGAGTGTTGCGCCGTGGTGGAAGAAGTCACCAGGCGATACTCATGCGTACTTCCCTTCGTCGGCGGCCCACGTTGAAGCCTGGGTTCGGAAGACGATGGGATACACGGTGGAGGAACTGAGCCGCCTGCAATAGGTGGGGACCGTACCGGGAGGAGGCGATTCCATGCATTGGAGCGCGGCGGCTGTCAGGTTGTTGGACATTCCCGGCGGTGGCGGGCATTGTGAAGGGTGAAACGGGTACGAGTCGTTTCGTTTCGTCGCGCGACGGCAGCGGTCCCGGTCGTGGATTCCCAGACCGGCGAGTTGCGCTGGCGCAGGCTTCGTGACCGTACTCGGCGCTTCAAGCTAAACGTTCGCCGAGGCGACTTGGACGCCCGTCCTGCCGGACTGCAAGGCGTCGCAGCGTCGCGCTTTCGCGTTGTAAGGATCTTGATCGATACAACTTTGCCAAGTTCCGGCGACGCACCTGCCCATGCCTGCGGCGTCATCGCCCAAGAAGGCGGCAACGTTGTTTACGTCAGTGTCCTGCGCTCGGACCGTCCACCGCCATCGGTGAGCTGTCCGGCATCGCGGTGGGGGACGGCGTGCTGGACGTCTCGGCATACCGCGACAACCGCGTCTACCGCATCGAGCTCTGACGGCTGGCGCCCCCCGCGCTGCGGGTCCGAACCGTCACGAGCGGGGCGGCTTTATCAGCAGGCCGTTACCATCTCTCAACGAGCTGGTGACGATGAGGATGAAGTCGATCAGCACCCAGATCCCGAACCCGCCGAAGGTTATCAGCATCAGGATGCCGGTGCCGATCTTGCCGACGTAGAAGCGGTGCACACCGCCGAGGAAGAAGCACAGGAGGATCGCGGAACCCCTTGTCGCTGACCGGTGCGGTCGCGGAGGCGGGTGCGCCAGTCGTTTCTATGGGCGTTGCATCGCGGGCGGGCGGGAATGGCGGCGATCCGCCGGGAAGGCGCAGGCAGGTTGCCGGCCGGCGGCGGTCGGAGGCGCTGGCCGCGACGGTGGTCGTGCAGCCCGCGGCGAGGATCGCAGACGCAGGTGGACCGCCCCGGAGACTCCGGGAGCAGCGGAAGCGCGCCCACGGGGGTCATCGAGCGGGTGCTCCACCGCTGGGTCGCCACGCCCGCTGCTATCGACGCAGGCTGCGAGGCTGCGGTCACGGAATTCGCCGCGCGAGCCACGGCGACGAGGAGATCGCGACGTTTCCGAAGGCCTTGGCGACGCTCCGCCGCGGCCAGCCGCTCGGCGTTCCGACCCACGGCGACGATATCGACGGCATGGCCGGTGGCCCGCAGCGCGATCCACAACCCGGCGTGCCGCCCGCCCCAAGTCCACAGCGCGCTCTGCGTCTCCTCCTCCGGTTGAACGAACACGGAACGTCGCCCGCTCACCGTCGGGCGCCAGCGGCAGCCGGTGGATGAAGGGCCGGGCGCAAGAGGTCCCATGGCTCGCAGCAGCGGCCAGAGCACGTCTGGTCAGGTGTTCGCCGACCGTCAGGTGGGTGCAGCGCGGCGGGGGACCCGACGGCGGCAGGCGGCGAAAAACGGCCAGGGGACTGGAGCCTACGTCCCGTTCATCGCTCGAGGATGTCCTTCAAGGTGTCGCCGGCTGTCGGCTCCTCGTCGTCCGCAGCCGTTTCCGGGGCGGTGAACAACGGGTTGCCCGGCGACCACAGCTCCACGCTCTCCGAGTTCTCCTCGTAGTAGGCGGTGTCAGTCGTCACGCGAATGGGCTCGGCCATGCCGGGTGCCAGGAGGCTGTACTCCTGTGCTTGAAGGTGCTGCACCTCGGTGCCCGGTGGCATCAGGTCCGGGTCGTTGATCACACGGTCCAGATCGTTCATGGTGACCGGGGACGACGTGCGATCCGGCATGCGGAGATCCGTGTCGAGCGCGGCGTCGATGTCGAAGCCGCTCCGTTCCTCTTCGGACACGCGACGGTTGATCCGCTCGGCAATGTTCCGGGCGTCCGGGCTGTTGCCGCCGGCGAGGAGGGCCTCGGCGATCTGCTGGGGCATTTGAGCGAGGATCGGTTGGAGGCGTCCCACGACCTGCTCGAACAGTCCGATGCGGTCGCGCAACGCGCCGTAGACCGCGGTCTCGACCGTTCCTTCGTAGTGCAGGTTCACGACGCGGATGGCGGCATGGCGCTGGCCGACCCGGTCGATTCGGCCGATCCGCTGTTCGACACGCATGGGGTTCCACGGCATGTCGTAGTTGACGAGCGCGCCGCAGAACTGGAAGTTCAACCCCTCGGCCGCGGCGTCGGTGCACAGCAGCACGTCGGCGTCGCCGTCGCGGAACCGGCGCTTGACCTGTTCGCGGTCGATGACTCGCCACTCGTCGCGGTTGCCGACGGGACTCTCGCCGCCACGGCCGGAGAAGCACAACAACCGGCAGCCCCGCTCCCGGAGGGAGCCCCGCAGAAAGTCCATCGTGTCGGTGTACTGGGTGAAGACCATGACCTGGCCGTACCCATCCCGCATCAGCTCGTCCAGCGTCTCGGTCAGCCGCGCGAGCTTGCTGTCGGGGGGCAACACGGCGATCTGTCGCAGCAGGCCGTCTATCTCCCCCTGTTCTTCGGCCGCCAGCGCCTGCGATTCCAGGGCGCGGAGTTCGTCTATGTCCGGAACCTCGTCGAGCGCTTCGTCATCGGGTGCGTCCTCTTCCAGGGCGACCGTCGATTCGAGCGCCTCATGGCGGCGTTTCACCAGCGTGGCGCTCAACGCAGCAAAGCTGCTGGCGAGCCGGCGGCGGTAAATCGTCATTACGAAGCCGACCGCCGAACGCTCCGCCTTGGCCGCCCGGTTGTAGGTCGTCGAGACGTACGCGTCCACGGCTTCGTAGAGGCTGCGTTCGTCATCGCTCAGCGCGACGAAACGGTCCTGCACCTGGCGATCCGCTATGGCGGCCGAGAGCACGCCAGCCGCGGCGTACTGACGCAACAGCTCGCGGGTGTGCCGGGAGATGAGTCGGCGGATGGGCGTGTGCGCGAGCATGACGCGGATCGCCGCGCGGCGCTCGGCAGTCTCCAGCCGTCGACGGGGAATGCTCGCCTCGTCGCGCAGGGCGCGAAGCAACGCGGAAGTTCCCAAGCGCGACAGCCCGGTCAGGCGCTGGATCGCGTCGCGGGATGCCTCACCGTGATGGCGCTCGACAGCCTGGAACAATCGCGCCATCCGGTCCAGCGCTTCCGCCGACGGGTTGGGTTGCCGGACCTCCTTGAAGAAGTCGAGGAACGCCGGCTCCGTCCACTCTGGGGGTAGACCGAGCAGATCCAGCAGATCCCATACCTCTATCGGATGCACCTGCATCGGTGTCGCGGTCAGCAGGATGAGTCCCTGTGTGCGTGCCTTCAGGGCTCGCATCAGCTGGAGCAGCGCGTTCGGGCCGCCCTCCTGCGGGCTGCCGGCCGCGCGTCTCCGGGCGTGGTGGGCCTCGTCGAGCAGGACCAGGTCCCAGGGCTCGGCCTCTTCGAGCAGGGCCGCGGCGCGCTCCTTCCGGCGCATCAACTGGCTGGACGCCAGCACGACGGGTTCCTCGTGCCAGCGCTTCGCGTCGACCTTCCGCTCGTGATTGCCGCGCAGAGCCCGTGAGGGGTAGCGAACGAGCTTGCCCTCGTCGTAGATCGGCCAGTTGAGGTTGAACTTCTCGCGCAGTTCGATCTGCCACTGCTTCAGTACCGCCTTGGGCGTGAGGACCAGGATCCGTTTTGCGCGGCCCGCGAGCCACGCCTGCCGGAGCAGCAAGCCCGCCTGAATGGTCTTGCCGAGGCCGACCTCGTCGGCGATCAGGAGCTTCGGCGGCCAGCGCGTGTAGAGTCGCTCGAAGGCGCGAGCCTGATGCGGCCAGGGGTCGATGGCCGCCGTCGCCGCGCCGACTTCCGCTCCGCCCACCGGCAGGGACGGAGCGCGCCGGATGAACGTCCAGACGAGCCGCCGCCGGTCGGTTGGCGGTAACGGGAGCGGCGCGGGCGGCTCCGGCGTGACAGGCTCGACGGGCGGCTCCGGCGACTGCGCCTTCTCCTCGAGGCGTGCGGGCAGCTCTGCTGGCAGAAACCGGAGCAGGTCCTGCCGGGCGGCGTCCGGCACGTCGAGCACGATGGCGCGCGGGGACTGATCAGCCCATAGACGCGCGAAGTTCTGTTCTTCACGGTCCACCCGCTCCGGTTCCGGACCCCAGCTCCGGTAGACGTTGATGCTCTCCCAGTTACGCTGCCAGCCGGCGGTAGTCTCATTGAGGCTGCCGGTCCAAGCGATCTTGTAGCCGGCGCGGTCCTCGATGATGGCGGACTTCTCGTGAAAGATCGCCGTACCCTCAACGGGGTGCCGGTTCGCGTCGCAGGGGACGGCGACCTTCACGTCGAGGTGGCCGCGGCCGATCATCCAGGCGAGCAGTTCCAGGGCATGCGCGGCGTCGGCGTCCGGTGGCGCCAGCGGCAGCTCGGCGAGGCGGCGCTGGACCCGGTCGCGTAGCGTCTCACCCTCACGAATCGCGTCGATCTCCTCGCGGTCGAGCGTGCAACCGACGACGAGGCGCATGCGCCCATCGTTGCGGACGAGGCCCTCCACGCCGCGGGCGGCCAGCGCGAGCGCCCCGGCGTCGAAGTAGCCGGTCAGCCGGTCGTAGCGTGCGGCGTCCTGAAGCGCCGGGACGTAGAAGACCCGGACGAGATCGCCATCCTCCGGGGTGTACTTGAGCTTCCAGTCGCGGTCGTTGAGCACCGCTCTACTCCCACGGATTCACGATCACGACCCCTGCCGCCTCGAAGTGACCAACGTTGCGCGTCGCGACGTTCATGCCGTGTACCAATGCGATCGCTGCAATCTGTCCGTCCTGGATGTTGAGTCGTCGCCCCGCGCGTTCCGCGTCGGCGGCTACGTCTCCGTACCGCTCGGCGGCGCGTTCGTCGAACGAGAAGACCCGGCCGCGGAACTGGGCGCATGTCGCATGCCAGAAACGCAGCAGACCTGATCGCCTGCGGCCGTCAGGCAGGCGTGCGATGCCGTACCGCAGTTCCGCCAAGGCGATTGCCGGCACGGCGATTGCCGGCTCGTTGACTTCAAGCCACGCGATCACGCGTGGCTCCGGCGTTGGTCTGGTCAGTTCCGACAGGACGTTGGTGTCGACCAGGATCACGCCAGCTCCACCGGCTCTTGTGGCTGCCTGTGCTCGCGGATGAACGACTCGATGTCGTCGCCCGGCTCGACCAACACGATCAGGTTGTGCGGAAAGCTGCCTGTCGGGGCGGCTTGCTCGGCAGCGGCGTCGAGGAGCGAGCGCACCAGGGCTTCGAGGCTGCAACCGTGCTGTTCGGCGCGTCGTCGGAGCCTCGCCTTCGATTCCGCCGACAGGTTCCGAATCGTGATGCTGGCCATTGGGACTCCTTGCGAAGGTCCACCATTCAAATGATTGCATGCAATCATTTCGTCGGCAACCTCCCGTTTTGGGCCGGTACGGGCTCGCGCCGACGCCGACGGCTATCTCGCATCACAAGCGAGCGCATCGTCATTCGCGGGCACTGCGCCATAGAGCGAGCTGGTCGGGCTCGTCGACGCGGTCTCTGTAGGCCAAGCGAGACAGCTCGTAGAGGACGTGGAAGTCGTCGCCGGCAGCCCGCGCATCGCCGGTGAGCTTCGTCCCCGTGATGTCCGGCGACAGGGGCAGCACTTCGAGGACGGCTTCGAGCGCCGTCACGAACCGGGGTTCCTCGGCCACGCCGGCTCGGTCGAGCAGCTCCCGTGCTGCGGTAAGGGACCTGCTGCGGGCCGCGTGCGCTGCGTGGTGCAAGGCGTCGATCATGCCGCGCGAGCCGTCGGCGGGGCCGAGGGCCCCGGTGGCCGCCCGGCGCATGCTGTCCCAGAGCGTGAGGTTGCTTCCCGACTTGTGCACGAGCCGCCCGGTCAGGTCACGGTCAAGATCCACGCCGACCGCGCGCGCTAGGCGGAGCGCCTCGTCGTAATCGAACGCCGGTGCCCGGAACGTGTCCCAGGCGAGCACGAAGAAGGCGGTGGCCGGGTCGAGATCGGCGTTGGCCTTCAGGTGAGTCAGCCGTTCCAGCCGCCAGCGCTTGACCTCCCGGCGGGCGACATCGAGGGCATCCTCCGGCGACACGGCGTACGGGTCCCACGGTTCTTTCAGCAGGGTCTGTTGTCCGCGCCGCTCTTGTGGCCGGTCCCGAGGCTCGCCGCGCCGTAGCGGCCAGTGGCGGGAGAACTCTTCAAGCGCCGGCCCGAACGCCGCCAGGAACAGATCAACACCGCGGATGCCGGCGTCCTGGAACGCCTCGACACGCTGGCGCACGGCCCCGGCGACCTGCGGCTCCACGTCTTCCCAGTAGTTGGCTGCACCGGTCGCGTCGACTACCGATCGCGGACGGCAGGCGAGGAGAACCGTGCTCTTCGCCGCAGCCTTGTTCTTGATGTGGAGACCACCCTCGGATTCTGCGTTGATGGGCCACGACGCCGTGATCGCGAACCCGGCGTCCATCAGGCCCGTGGTGAGCGCGTCCCACGCCCCGGTCGCCTTGTGCGTGAACATCAGGGTCATGATGCCTTCCGGTTTCAGTACCCGCCGGCACTCGGCGAAGATCGCGGCCATCCGTCCTTGGTAGTCCTTGCCTGCGAGGGCGCGCGCGCCCTTCTGGTCCCGAAACTTGGCCGGGTTGGCGACCGCCTCGTTCTCCTTGTCGGTCAACTGCCGCCGGAACAGATCCGGGAAGACATGCCCGGCGGTCCGCTTCAACCAGACGTAGAAGAAGTCCGACAGCTCTGCGTACATCACGTTGTCGTAGTACGGTGGATCCATCACGACGCAGTCGACGCTGGCGTCGGTGATGTGGTCAAGGCCGTCGCCCGGCTTGCAGGTAATCGTGACCGGCGGCGGATTCGCGGCGACCGACTTCGGCTCGGCCGCGTCTAGTAGGCCGCGCACGTTACTGCACGCATCAGGGCGGATCAGGGCCACGAGTTCGCCGATGCACTTGGCGGTCTTCACTAAAGCCCAGTCGTAGCCGACCCCTGCGACCAGCGGAGCCAACTCACCATACGACCACACGAAAGCGAGATCGTGCCGATTGAAGATATGCCGCACTCCCCGGCCAGTGATCGCGTCCCAGTAGCCGGCTCGATTGTTGTAGTCCAGGATCGTGTCGAGCGCGAGCGCCAAGTACCCGTAGGCCACCTTCTGGCGATCGTCCAGCCGGCCTGCAGCCCGATCGGCGTCCAGCATTTCCCGGAACACCTCGACGCTCGTCCCGTGGCATAGGAGCTGGCGGGGCGAGAACATGTCGGACCAACGCTCCATCCCGTATCGCTGTGGCTCGTCGGTCTTGTGGCCGTTGGGGATCCGTTCGCTTGGCACGATGTCGAGCGCCTCCCACTCCGGCAGCTTCTCGGCGAGCCGCTCCCGGATAGCCGCGATGTTGTCGTCTTCCGGCCTTGGCGCGCGGTAGCCCCGGACCCACTTGTCCCGTCCCCGCTTGCCGGACTTCAGCACCTTCCCCGGCACACGTCGCTTGTAGACGACCGCGAAGAGCTGTTCGCCCATCTGTCCGGCCCGGGCCTGGCGCTTGATCTCGTCGCCGTCGACCACCCGGCCGCAGTCGGCGTACGGACAGTGGCCGTTGCCGCGGGCCACAGTACCAGGAAACTGCTCCTCTGCCGACCCGACGATCTTGAACGCGCACACGCGGTCGGCCTTGCCCGGACCGCTGGCGCAGTCGGGCAGCAGCCGGACGCCGGTGCCGTCCGGCGCGAGCCGCCAGTTCGGCGAGAGCGGCACTAGGCCGTCGCAGTACGGGCAGGTGACCGTGCGCGCCCAGAGGTACGTCACGTCAAGCTGGTCGATCTCGCGTTGGGGGAACAACGGAGCAAGGCGATCCTCGATGCGGCGTCGCCACTCGGCGGCAAGTTCTTCGAATCGTGTTCCGAGTTCTGCGCCGAACCGAGATGGCCACTCAATCGTGGCCTTCATTAGCAGAGCCGCAACCGGGTTGAGGTCGTTGGCGAGAGACGTGACGCCAATTCGGAGTGTCTCGAACGGGATGCTGCCGCCACCGGCGGTTGGATCGAGAACGGTCAGGCGTCGGCCATCAGGGAGTGTCCCCCTGAGCCAGTGCGAATCAGTGTCCGCCAGCGAGTACTTGAAGGCGCGCTCGTAGCCGTACGGATCGTCCACGCGGACTCCGGTTCTTCGCGCCCGATCAATCTGGCCGCGGGCGGCCACCGGATCCCCGTGAATCCCGAGGATGTGCAGGAATCTGTCCCGGTCCGCGTCCGCCGGCAGCAGCGACGCGAGCACCGCCGCTCGGGAAGCCACCAGCGGCCGGCGCGCCCACCAGACGTGGAGGCGGTTCGGCGCCGGGAACGGGGTCATCGGCGTCCGCTCGCGTGTGCTCTCGATGC
Organism: Vicinamibacterales bacterium; assembly: GCA_965204175.1. Classification (GTDB taxonomy): domain Bacteria; phylum Acidobacteriota; class Vicinamibacteria; order Vicinamibacterales; family UBA8438; genus WTFV01. The sequence goes on along the minus strand of OZ241978.1, from coordinate 3,510,393 downwards.
CGATCTCGGCGATCGGCAGCCAACGTTCGATCAGGCGGGTGTCAGGCATGGTTCAGCAGTCGGGGGCTCCGGACGCCCGCCAACCCCGAGCCCCTGCGCTGGCGGTAGAATCCCCCAAAGGTGTGGAGCGTACCACGCCCAAGGAGCTAGTCCGCCCGCCGAGAGCGTTGTTGAAGCGGTCGTGCGTGCGACCCAAGAGCATCAAGTACGTTGAGAGCCAACGAGGGCTTCTTGCGATGAGTGCGAGCCGAGAACATCCGGTTTCCGGGTACGTCCCTCCGCGCTCCCTCGGCGAAGCCGACATCCAGCGCATGGTCGAGAACGGCGTGCCTGAACACGAGGCACGTGAGGTCGTTACATACGACTACGTCGCGTGGGATGAGGGGACCTACGGCGAGGAGATCATGCCGGTCACCGTCGACCTGTTAGACATCGGCAGGGTCCCGGAATGGGCGAAAGGATCTGAACCGAGCCTCGAACATGCCGTCGACGTTGCCTTGCTGAAGGATCCGCCTCCGTTCGACCGCTACGTATCCGCGGGATGGCCGGGTCCGGCGGCCGGACCGGCCGAACGGTGGGGCGGCGCTCGAGCCGCCGCCGAACGCGCTCTGGTGCCGAGAAGTGGGACGACCCGTCGCTGCAGTCGCTGGAGGAACGCCGCGGCGCGGTGTTCGATCCGGCCACCGGGAGGGGCGCGTGGTTCCACTTGATCTTCGCGGACACGGAGGGGCCTTGGAATGAGGAGGCCATTCATGCCGGTTCGCTTGAAGCTGAATGGCACCCGTTCGAGTACGAAGCGGAGTCGGATACGCTGTGGGACGACGAGGACGACGAAGCGCAAACGGTGACCTGCCACGACAGTTGGACGGTCATGCGCCTGAAGACATGGCGCCCGAACTGCCTGATTGCGGAACCCCCGGTCGACTACGATCTGGACCAGGATGGCCTGCAGGAACTCGTCGACCAAGGCGTGGTGTTCCGCCGCCTCGGCTTGCTCGTTGAGGCCTTTCACCGCTGGCGTGACTTCACCGACTGGCAGCGGAGCGCTGAGCCCGAGAGTGGCTGGTTCGAGTTGCTGGGGGACCTTGAGGAGTAACCGGGCGCCTCACACGGAGTGGAACAGGGCACCATGCGGCCTCCAGGTTCACGCGTCACGGTAGACTTGCGTCGCGATTCGAGCTTGCCGTGTTTAGGTCGGCGGCCCATCTGGGACGCAGCCGTACGTCAACCCAGCGACCCGTGAAACGGTCGCGCTTCGAAACCGGACGTGGCCTTGCCAACGATCTTCGATATCTGCCGCCCACGGCCGGATGTGCTCGCCGGCAATGTCGCCGACACGGATTTCGCGGCCGACCTGGCGCAGGTCCTCACCGGCAAGGCGAGCGCCGACTACCGGGAGCCCGGCCGCTTCTTTGCCAACACCTTTCCGACCAGAGGCCTCAAGAACCTGCTCGCCAACGTGTGTCGGCGTCTGAGCGGAACGGGCGACGCGGTGGGCGCGATCTTCCGGCTCGACACGTCCTACGGCGGCGGGAAGACGCACGGCCTGATCGCGTTGGCCCACGCCGGCCGGGGGATGATCGGGGTATCGAACGCGGCGGAGTTCATCGATCCCGCGCTGTTGCCGTCGGCGCCGGTGCGGATCGCCGCCTTCGACGGCGAGAACGCCGATCCCTCCAATGGCCGCGCCCTCGACGGCGGCGTGCTGGCCTTCACGCCCTGGGGCGAGATCGCCCACGCGCTGGCTGGCCCGGCGGGCTACGAGCGGGTACGCCGGAGCGACGAGCAGCGAGAGGCGCCGGGCGCGGACACTTTGCGATCCTTGTTGGGCGGCGCACCGGCACTGATCCTGCTCGACGAGCTGTCGGTCTATCTCCGCAAGGTGAGCCGGCAGGATGACGCCGGAGGCCAGTTGACGGCCTTCCTCACGTCGCTGTTCAAGGCGATCGAGTCGGCGCCGAACGCGGCGCTTGTCTACACCCTCGCCATCGGCAAGGACGGTCGGGCGACCGACGCCTATTCGACGGAGAACCAGTTCGTCGCGGATCGGATGGCGGAGATCGAAAGCGTCTCGGCCCGCAAGGCGACGCTCCTGAATCCGACCGAAGAAGACGAGACGGTGCAGGTGATCCGGCGGCGTCTGTTCGAGCAGATAGACGGTGACGGGGCGGCCGAGGTCGTCGACGCGTACCGCGAGCTGTGGGCCGGCAACCGGGAAGGGCTCGGTGCGGACGCGGCGCGTCCCGAGACGGTGGAGCAGTTCCGGGCCAGCTACCCGCTACACCCGCACGTTCTCGAGACGCTGACCGGCAAGACTGCCACGCTGGCCAACTTCCAGCGGGTGCGCGGGATGTTGCGGTTGCTCGCCCATACCGTCAAGCATCTCTGGCGGCAGCGGCCCGCGGACGCGACGGCGATTCACCTGCACCACGTCGACCCCGGCTACGAGCCGATCCGACAGGAGATCGTGACCCGTCTCGGCCAGGATGCCTTCGTGCCGGCGATCACCAACGACGTGGCAGCAGGAGCCGCAGAGCAGCGGTCGCTGGCTGAGGCGATCGATGCACAGCAGCATCAGGGGCTGCCGCCTTACACGGCCTACGTCGCACGGACGATCTTCATGCACACGCTGGCGTTCAACGACCCGCTGAAAGGATTGACCGCCGAGGAGTTGCGCTATGCGACGGCGGGTCCTGCGGTCAACCCGAGCTTCATCGACGAAGCGCGCAAGCGGTTCACGGCGGAGTCGGCGTACCTCGACGACCGGCCGGCGGCTCCGATGCAGTTTCGGGCCGAAGCCAACCTGAACGTGATCATCCGCCGCGAGGAGCAGCACGTCGAGGCGGCCGAGGCCCGTGCTCAGCTCAACGACCGGATTCGCGGCATCTTCGGCGGCAAGACGTTCGAGACCGTGGCGTTTCCGGGTGGCCCGTTCGACGTGCCGGACGAGGTGGGTGAGGGCCGCCCGAAGCTCGCCGTGTTCGCGTACGACGGCTTGGCTATCGGCGACGTGGTCGACGAGGTCCCCGATCTGGTCGAGCGGGTATACGCCCGTAGCGGCGCCGAGGGGTCGGGGCTGCGCCGTCTGCGGAACCACCTCGTGTTCGTCGCCGCCGACGAGCATGCCAGCGACGCGATGCGGCGCCGCATGCGGTCGCGCTTGGCATTGCAGCGCCTGAAGGCGCCGAACCGTCTGGTCGATCTGGCCGAGCACCAGCAGGAGAAGATCCGCGATCTGGAGGCCCGGTCGGAGCAGGAGTTAGCGATCTCGGTGCAAGCGTGCTACCGGCACGTGTTCTACCCATCGCGCAACCGCATCGGCACGCGGGGCGTGGACTTGGCGCACACGGCAATTGACATTCCGTCGGCGTCGAATCAACCGGGCGCTGGCCAGCAGCAGGTCGCGCGGGCGTTGCGGGATCTCAAGAAGCTGCGCTTTCCCGAGGACGAGCCGGACGCGCCGACCTACGTGCGCGACCGGACACCGCTCCGGAAGGGCCAGATGACCACGGCGGCGTTGCGGGACGAGTTCCGACGGGATCCGGCGCTGCCGATGCTGCTGGGCGACGACATCTTCATCCGGGGCATCCGCCTCGGCATCGAGCAAGGCGACTACGTCTACCAACGGGGCGACCTGCTGTTCGGACGCGGAGATCCGCCCGCCGACATCCGGATCGACGAACAGGCCGTGGTGATGACGATGGCCTACGCCAAGGACAAGGGCGTGTGGCCGCGCTCGACGCCGTTGCCGCCGGACCCGCCGCTGCCGCCACCTGATCCGCCGCCGGTTGAGCCGCCACCGCCACCTGATCCGCCTGACCTGCCGCCGTCTGCAGTCATCGTCAGCGCCGAGGGGGTGCTCCGGGATGCGCTGACGCAGCTCTGGGAGCAGGCGCGAGCGAGGCGGGCGGCCCGCGTCGGCGTGTTGACGGTCCGGATGTTCGAGGCCAGCGATGCCTTCCGCCTGCTCGGGGCGGTGGGTGCGGTGTCCGGCGCAGAGAAGGTCGTGACCATCACCGGCGGCTACGAGACGCGCGACGGGAGCACGTTCGAGATGGAGTTCCGCGGGTCGGTTCCAGACGCCCAACCCGTGAGGGAGTTCCTGGAGCCGCAGCTTCGGGATGCCGGGTCCAGGAAGGTCGAGGCGAAGTTCGAGTTGTCGTTCGGCGAGGGCTTGCCACTGGAGGGAGATGCGCCCGAGACGCTTACGGAACGCTTGTGCCGCTTCGCAAGCGGCGCTGCCTATGTCTCGGCGACCGCGGAGGCGAAACCCTGATGGCGGGAATCGAGAGCCTCGCGAGTGTGGCGACACCAGCGTCCGCCCCGCGGTACGAACTGCGCGCGCGGGCGCACGGCGCATCCGACACGGAATACGAGATCTGGCAGTTGCCGGCCCCGGCCACACCGCACGTCAGGGCGCCGATTCGTATCGCCGGACTCCGCGGCCGAAACCTGGACCTGATCGAGCACCGCGTATTACGGCGGCTGGCCGGAGTCGGTGTCCGCCCCGGACCGTCCGCTGGCCGCGGAGGCCACGGTTACGCGCTCGCGGAGGACACGGCGCTCACGCTGGGGCTGTTGTTCCGCGCGCTGGCGCCCATGCGCAGCCGCGACAACATGCGCGCGGTGGCCGAGGGCATCGAGAAGATGGAGCGTGAAGAGGCCGCCTACTGGCTCGGCATGGCGATGCACCGCCGTCACCCACGCCGCGTGCTGACGGCACTGCGGGTGCTGTTGACGGAACCACGGAGAGATGGCGGTCGATGAGGTCCGTTTTCTGGCACGGTTGGATTCGGCGCAGTAGTTGCGATGTGATCTGACATTTTCTTCGGCGGCAGATAGAGGCGGGGTACCCGGTTGTGGACCAACCGATCGAAAGAGCTGGTGACCCGCAGCCGCCGTGAGGGGCGGGGCACCGTTGCGCACCGGCGCGCCAAGGACGACGGCAGAATCGACGTCAACCAGGAAGAGACCGAGAGCGGGCGCAGCTCGGCTGCTTTGGTTTCGCGCCGCTGGGCGAGGGTGGGTACGATCCCGCCGTGCTCGCGCTTGTATTGCTCCGTTCACCGGCTGAGGCGTTTGGTGGCGGCCTTGTCGAGGTCGATAGCCCGGCTCGTATCCGGGATCCACGCGGCTGACGGCGATGTGGGCCTGCAGACAGGCAGTTTCGGTGCCGGCGGCGCCGACGCCGTAGTGGCGGTCGAGGCGGAGAACTCTTGGGCGCCGCGGCGATGGCCGACAGCACGTGCTGCTTGGACGGAGCCTCGGCCCCCTTGCGGCCAACTCGACAGCGAGTGCGTGTACGGCTTCTTCAAGTTGCGCCCTCGGATGGTGCTGATGCTGGCGTTTCGCCTTCAGCGCCGGGGCGTCGGCGGTCCGCCCTCGCACCGCGCGGACCATCAGGTCCCGTCGTACTTCTGAACCTGAGCATGTTGACGCCGTCCCGCCTCTGATGAACTCGTTGGTCGCCGTGTTGACGATTGAGCCGTGTCCTCGTCAATCGCTCGAAGGCGTTCGTACGTGCTGGTGATCTGCGGCTCCATGAGGACCGAACTCAGAGGGGGCTTTCACCATCTGAATCGAGAACTGGGGCCATCGAACGGGCTGAACTGGGGCCATAACGCCGGAGCGCACTAGGGCCATGCTTTCGGCCGATCAGTGCCATTGCACTTCACCGTGACAGCGTGATCGTGGAAACGGCCTTCCCGCAGGGAAAAATACTGGGTGAGCGACCCCGGAACCGGGGTCGCTCACCCCTCTGAGCTCCGATCTCCGGGCGCCGGCGAAACAGTGCCATGAAGCGTCCTTCTTGCAGACAACATGACAACGTTTTTGCGTGCGTTTCTCGGACTCTCGGGAGCTGCTGATCGGATTGGTCCACGGAGCGTTGTCCGTCTGTAGGAACCTGCTTGCAACCTGCTTCGTTTCAGTTGTTTAGCGTGTGTGCCGTGGCTGCGTTCGGCCCTTGGTCCTCTAGGCTCACGGGTGGATGTCCGTGGTTCTCCGAGGGGCTTTCGGCGCCGAACTGAGGCCGTGGTTCACCGTGCACTACTCTTGCGTCCTGCGCGGGCCGGATTCGGCGCCTGCACTGCGGATACCGGGCCCACCAACGAACGCGATCTTGACCCCAGTTCGGTTTTCGGGGTTTTTGGCGGGGCTCGGATTTTCCGCGATCAGTGCACTGTTTTCGGCGCACCGTGCACTGTTTTTGCGCGTTCGGGCCGATCCTGGCCGTGGTCCGGCTGGAGGTTCTCATGCAGATGAAGCGCGTGGTCGTGTTCCTGCCGTCGGCGGCCGTCAAGGCCTGCGACGCGTTGGCTGACCGCTATGGTTCCAATCGTTCCGAGGTCGTGCGCCTGGCGGTTGCCGAGGGCATGCCGGCCGCCGTGGAGGCGCTGGAACGGCTCCGGGACCTGCGGCTGGTGAAGGCGGCCGGCGCCGGCGCTTCGCGGCTGTGGCGCGTCCGGGGGACGCGGAAGCGTCCGGGGCGGGGCCGTCCGCGCAAGGTGCTGGATCCGGACCGGGCGGTTTCCGTGTTGCTGGACTACGGGCGCGCTGCGCGTGCGGCGCAGCCGGAGATGCCCGAGGCGGACCTCGATGCGGCTCTTCGCCTGCACGCCCAGGTGCTCGGCGTGGCGCCCGATGACATCGACGACGTCGTGGCCGACGCGCTCGCCCGGTTGTTCGGCAAGCCGCAGGTCGAAGCGGTTGCGGACCCGTCGCAGCCGCCGGAGTAGAGGCTGGCGTATCCGTGCGCGGGGAGGACCCTGTCCAACTGGGGGGTGCTCCCGGCGCATGCGGAGAGGAGGTGATTCGATGCCGTTGACTCCCGTCTGGGAACCGGACGCCGAAGCGTTGGATCGGACACTCAAGCTGCAGGTCTCGACGCGTCAGCTCAAGCAGCTCGACTTGGCGGTGGCCGAGTTCAACATGGCCCGCTCGTGGATTCTTCGCGAGTGCGTTGCGCTCGGCTTCCCGCTGTTCGTCGAGCAGGTGCGTCAGCGGCGCCGCGCGGGGCTGGTTCCGCGCGGGGAGTATCAGAATCCGGATGTGGCCGGTCCGCGGCGTGGCCCTCGCTCGGATGGCCGGCGTGCAGATCGGTGGGTCAGTGCTCCGGTTCGACGACGTGGTTGAGGAAGCGGTGGGAGGTGTCGGATCCGGGCTGGATCGGGTTGGCGGTACCGAGAGGAGTACTTCTCGGTGCCGCACGAGCTGTTAGACGTCGTCCCGGCGCGTTTTGTTCCCGGCCGGCGCAACTTTCTTCGGCTGTTCCGGATTCCCTTCCGGGGCAGCCGGCAGCCGGCAGCCGTGAGTGCTGGCTCGTGGAAACGACACGGTCTCCGGTGCGTTGCCCTCCCGTCAGGTTGCATGCCTGGGCGGCCGTCGCTCGCTGCGTGGCGGCGCGTCTTCGGGGCCGCTTCACTCGGTGCGTACCTGGTCGGTTCCCGGGGCCGTTGCACTCGGCGCGTACTGGCAGGTTCGCGGGCGCGCCACACTTGGCGCCTGTCCGGAGATGGCCGTCTCGGGTGGGATGCCGGGTGGCGTACCGCTCGCTGGCCGCGGCGGACTCGGTGCGTTCGGGCGGTAGGTTGTGCTCGGTGAGAGGACCGCTCGGTGCGCAGGCGTTCGGAGCCATTGCACTCGGCGCGTACTCGCAGCCTTTGAAGTCGCTGTACTCGGCGCGCTCCTGAAGAGGGGGCGTCTGTGTGCGTGCAGGGCGCTGTCGGTGGCCCTGGCGTAGCGTCTTGAAACGGCGCCGCACCGGGTGCGTTGAGGAAAGGTGTCCTGCTCGGTGTGGACTCGGTCCTGATCGGCGTGCTGCTCGGTGTGGTCGCGCGAGTAGCGTACTGCTTGGTGGCCCGGGGCTGTTGCTCTCGGTGCGTGCGGACGGGGCGTCGGCCCGGATTTCGATGGATGCGCGCCGCCGTGTGCGCGCTCGCCGACGTTGACGGCACGCCGCTGGGTGCGCCCCTTGAGGCGGTATCCGGTTGCGTGCCGCCTCGCTCCCGAGAAGCGGTCAGTGCAGTCCGGGCAACCTCGGGCGGCTGTGTGCGGAGGAGGTCGTCCTGCTCGGTGCGGCCGCCGCGCTGACCGGCGTGGTGTTCGATGCCGTGCTGCAGCGGTCACCCTTCGCAGCCCGCGGCGCCTGCGGCGGTCACCCGAAGACGCGCCGTTGCGCCCGGCCGGCGCGTTGGTCAGCCGGGCGTCTCCGGCGGATGGCAGAATTACTGACCCGCGGGTCAGTAATTGTTGGGGACCGATGCGATCAGCCCGGTCCGGGAGCACCCGGCGTGAGGGCCGAGCGGCTGGCGCCGGGCCGGGGCGTCTCGTTTGCCGGCGGGACACGCCACGGCCCGGGCGGCGCTGCCCGGGACCCCAGGCGCGTTGGACGTGCCTCCCCGGGGCCCCGGCCCGACACGAACGCGGGCTTGCGCGCAGCAGTCAGGGCCCGTCCGCCTCGTCTGTCACGCCGAATCCCGGCACGCCGATGCCGGCGTACAGCCGATGGTACGCCAGGACGGGAATCATCTGGAGTTCGAGTGGGAGGACGCGCCCGGTTCCGGTCGCTCCGTCGGTCGGTCCGGCGCGTTGTGTCACTGGATGGTCTTCGCTTGCGAATTACTGACCCGCGGGTCAGTAATTGCCGGCTGGCTGTCGTTGGCGAGGGTTGCTTGCGACCGCTTGTGAATTACCGACCCGCGGGTCAGTAAGTGCTGGACCGGTCCGCTCAGCCCCGTCCGGGACGACCGGCGGCCGGCCGCAGTCTTGTGCCGGGCGTGACTCTTAGCAGTCACACGCCACGGCTTGGGGGTCGCCGCCCGGACCCGAAGGGCGCCTCTACTGGTCGAAGGCCGATCGGCTGGGAGCAGGCGACCCGGCTTCGATGGCGGTCAGCTCGCCGCCGACGACACACACGGCGACGCGGGGTCGCGCGGTGCGGCCGGCGGCGGTCCGGTGCGCCGAGCAGGTCGGTGGACGGTCTGCGGCGTGACCTCGACCGGGCCGGTTCGTCGTCGGCGACTCATCGCGGCGCCGGCGCCGCCGAGCCGGTCGCCGGCATCGCGGCGCGCGGGCGGTGACCCGCGCGGCGGGACGACAACTCGTGGACTCACAGCAACGGCCGTCCGGACTGCAGGATGCGCATTGCCCAGCCAAGCTTGCCCGGCTGGATGCGGCTCGTCGTCAGGATCATGACGGATAGCGCACTGCGCAGTGGGCTCGTGTTGCTGCTCGGTGCGCGTGGAGAGTCGCTTCTGCTCGGTGCGCGATCACTCCTCGGCTGCATGTGGTGGCCCGTGCACGGTGTCGAGCGGCGGAGGAGCTCGATCGACGCGGGCAAGCTGCAGCTGTAGATGCAGAGCGTCTCGTGGTCGTCCCCCTTGGGAGTCGGCTCGTCGTCGCGCTGGTCGGCGATGCGGCCGGGAGTGCTTCCAGTCTGAACCGCTTGACCGGCCGCGCCGTGGCTGGCGCCGTCACGCCAACTGCGGGTCGACATCGACCTTGCGGTCGTGCGCCGACGGCGCCCGCGGGCGCCGCCGACGCCGGGAGCCGGGGTATCAGCCGGCCAGCGCTTCGACGGCGCCCTGCACGCCCAATCGCCGGACTGCCTCGGCCATCGCCAGGATCGACTGCTGCTCCTGCGCTTCGACCGTCCTGGTGATCTCCAGCGCGCGGGGCGGCAGGTATGCTTCGGCCGTGCGGCGCAGCAACGCCCGCAACGCGTCGGCCGGCATCGCTTCGGCTTCGACCGTGCGGAGGATGTCGGGCCGCCGCTTCTCGCCGCGCTTGCGCGGCTTCGACGGCAACTCGGCTGCCTGTTCGGCGGTGATCGCCAGGCGGTGTTCCGCGATGTCGAGGTGGGGCAGGTGTCCGCGCAGTTCATCGAGGACCTTCTCGTCGATCAGGACGCCGGCCGGGTCCCAGTCGCCGATGTAGAGGATGCGCACCGGCCGGCCGTTGGCGAGTCTGCCGATGTGCTCGGCGGCGTTGTTGGCCAGCGTCAGGGACGAGAAGCCTCCGGCGGCGTAGAGCGGCACCGCCAGTTCCTCGATCACGTCGCGGATGACGCCGACCATGCTGCGACTCTCGGTCCACACCTCGACGTAGGTGTCGGCCTGCGACCACAGGTCGACGCGGTAGGCGTAGGCAGCCGCCTGCAGCGCGTCGGCGGCATGCTGGTAGGCGCTGACGTAATAGCCCCACCGCGTGGCGTCGCTGATCCAGGAGTACGGCACCTGGCCGGAGCGGCGCAGGTGGACCAGCGCCCGTTGGACGCACTTGTACCCGGCTTCGGTCTTCGGTAGCGGCAGCGGCAGCGTGGGGTCGAGCAGGCGATAGAAGACGTGCCGCACGCTCTGCGGATGGTCCTGGGTGAGAATGGCGAGGATCTGACGTGCGATCTGGAGCATGCGCTCGGTCTTGGGCCGCCCCCTGCGCGTTGCCGGCGTGTCGGTCGACATGATGGCTACCTCCCGGTGTGGGTTCCGAATTACTGACCACGGCGACGGTCGAGTATTCGGGACCGGTGCCATCGGCCCGCCGCGACGCCGCCCGCTGGCCGGGGCCGTTGTTCGACGATGCCGGGGGCATCTCGACCGGCTCGGCCGCCCTGCAGCGGTCACTCGTCGCAGCCCCTCGGCACCTGCGGCTGTGGCCCGACCGGACGTCTCTGGCGGGTTGCTGAATTACTGACCCGCGGGTCAGTAAGTAATTGGTCGCCGATGCGATCGGCGCGGTCCGGGGCCACCCGGCGTGAGGGCCGGACCTGCCCTCGTAGCTCGGCGCGCTCGGCCTCGACGGCGACGGCCTGCTGCCGTACCGCACCTTCCAGGGCACGCCGATGCGCCACCTCGGCGAACACGTCGGCAGCTTCTGGCTGGCCGAGAAGGCCGGCGGCGCCGACTTCACGGCCGACGACGAGGAACTGCTCGTGCTGTTCGCCGCGCAGGCCGCCGTCGCCATCGCCAACGCCCGCGCCTTGCGCGACGAGCGCCGCGCCCGCGCCGACCTCGATGCCCTGGTCGACACCTCTCCGGTCGGTGTGGTGGTGTTCGACGCGGCGACGGCGCGTCCGGTCTCGTCAACCGCGAGGCGAGGCGCATCGTCGAGCGCCTGCGCCAACCCGGCCGCACCACCGAGGACCTCCTCGACGTGATCACCTGCCGGGGCGCCGACGGGAGCGAGCTTGCGCTGGGCGCGTTCCCGCTCGCCGCGGCGCTCTACGGCGCCGAGCGGCTGCGGGCCGAGGAGATCGTGCTATCGGTGCCCGACGGGCCCCGCGTCGCCACCTTGCTCAGCGCGACCCCCGTGGGCGGCGACAGCGGGATCGAGACCGTCGTGGTCACGCTTCAGGACCTCGCCCCGCTCGAGGAGCTCGACCGCATGCGCGCCGACTTCTTCGGCATGGTGATCCACGAGCTGCGGGTGCCGCTCACCTCCATCAAGGGCGCTAGCACCACCGTGCTCGGCGCCCGGCGCGCCGAGCCGTCCGACGCGGGCGCGCTCATCGACGCGGCGCGCGGCGCGTTCCTGGCCGGCGGCACCGGTCACGACGTGGCCATCGACCCGCCGGCGGACCTGCCGCGCGTGATGGCCGACCGCGCCCCGCGGCGTCCATGTGCTCGGCAACCTGCTCGCCAACGCTGCCCGCCACGCGCCGCCGTCGCCGATCCAGGTGGCCGCCGCGCTCGACGGCGGACACGTCGAGCTGTCGGTTGCCGACGAGGGCCGCGGCGTCGCCCCGGAGGAGCTGCCTTACCTGTTCCGCAAGTACGCCGGGCGCGCCCCGGGCGCGGGGTCCTCCGGCCGCGGCCTCGGGCTCGCCATCTGCAAGGGCATCGTCGAGGCGCACGGCGGGCGCATCCGCGCCGAGAGCGCGGACCCGGCACCGGCGCCCTGGTCGCCTTCACCCTGCCGGTCGCCGACGACGCCCGTCGCCGGCGCCCGCGCCCGCGTGCTTGTCGTCGACGACGACCCGCGGACGCTGCGCTTCGCGCGCGAGGCCCTCGACGGGGCCGGCTTCGACACGATGGCCACGGGCAACTTCCGAGACCTCGCCCGCATCCTCGACGCCGAGCGGCCGGCGCTGGTGCTGCTCGATCTGGTCCTGCCCGGCAGCGACGGCATCGAGTTGATGGCGCAGGCGCCGGGCGCTCGCCGAGCTGCCGGTCATCTTCATCTCCGCCTACGACCGCACCGAGGCCCTCGCGCGGGCGCTCGACGCCGGCGCCGACGACTACCTGGTCAAGCCGTTCTCGGCGACCGAACTGACGGCGCCGGTGCGCGCCGCGCGGCGGCGGCGGGTCGTCCCGGAGGGAGCATCACGATGTCGAGCAGCGGCAGCAGGAAGGCGGTCAAGGCGGTTGGGAGGCGCAAGCGCACGATGACCGAGGAGCAGTGCCGGGCCGTGGCCGAGCGGATGCGGAGGTACTGGGTTGCACGACGGGCGGAAAAGGCCGAGGGGAACTGACCGCAGCAGTGACGCGAACTGCGCGCGTCTGGTCGCATCCTACCCGCGGTGGCGAGCTTCGTGTTGGCGGGTCCGGGTCGCGGGATCGTCCGAGAGGTTGTGCGGGGGATTGCCCGATGGCCGTCAGGGGGACGGACCGGGCGCTCGGTCCTCGGTACAGCGAGCATCAGACGGCGTTGTCCGCGCAGGCGGTCTTCGGCGCTACCAGCGCAGGTAGGGATCGGAGAGTGGGGACAGGTCGTCGAGCAGCGGCGTGCTCCGGCCGGCGTCCTCGGCCGGGGCGGCGTCCTCGGCTGCGTCCTCGATGCTCTCGAGCAGCGCGGCCACGGCGGTCTCGGCGGGGTTGAGCGCGTGGTTGAGCAGCCACTGGCGCCGCACGTGGCAGGCGTAGCAGCGCTCGTGCGCGGGCCAGACGAGGCGGCCGCAGGTGCCGGCGTCGAGAGGCAGGTCGACGCCGGCGCACAGCCTCTTGTCGCGGTTGGCGGCCCGGTGGCGGCGCATGACCTCGCGGTTGGCGATGCGGCGGCGCAGGCGGCGCAGCCACTGGCGCTGTTCGGGGCGGAGCAGGTCGGCGAGAGGCATCAGGTCGTCCTCCTGGAGAAAGGGAGTGGCCCCGGAGCGGGGCCGGTTGGAGCGGGCCGGCAGGCCCAGTAGCGTTGCGGACGCGGGAGGGTCGGAGACCAGCGGCGCGGCGGCGGGGGGCAGAATGCAGAGGCGTTGCCTTGACCGCCCGCCTGGCCGTGTTCCGGTCTCCGTCCGCGCTGATTGATTGTCGCCCGCTACCGCTCCCTCTCCCGGGTCCGTGGTCTTGCGCGCCGACTCGGGGAGGCGCGCCGGCCCGGCAGTGGCCGAGACGTGGTGTCGGTGGTGGTTTGAGCCCGTCGCGGGGCGGGGCGGCGACGGTGAAGCGCGATGCAGTTCAGGAACGCTCCGCCAGGCAAATGTGGCGGGCGCCGTTCCTTCCGTGGGTCCCGGCAGCGAGTCGGCGGGACCGGTTCATCAGACAAGCGTTGGGGCGGTTCAAATGCCGAACCTCTTCTTCAGCCACGCACGCGGGTTGCTCGCTTGTTCGAGGGGCGCCTGCCTGCTGCGTCGGCGCGTCAGCGTTAACGACCGCCGCGACACCGCTGCCCTTTGCAGCGGCAGGCTTGCTCCGGATTCGGTCGGCGTCACTGACGGCGACCGGTTCGGTATCGACGGTCGGGGCCTATGGCGGGCCAAAGCGGTGAGGGCCCACGTTGACAAGCAGGAGTGGGGGGGAACTGGTTTCAGCTACGCGACCGCACCGCGGGCGGCGTTACGCGGGAGGGCCCCAGGGCGGCGGTCGCAAGGCGCTGGCGGAGCAGGTCCGGGACGTAGAGACTAGTGGCAGCATTGGAGCATCTGCTGGATCCCGTCACACGGGGCGACCCGCGGGGCCGTTGTTCACTACCTCGAGTTCGCGTCAAGATTCACCACACCGCCAACCTCCGACTTTGCCGCATCACCACGCGTTGACAATCACTACCTCTTTGCCTACGTACGTGTGCGCGCCTTATAGTTCTTGAAGGCTGCCTGAAAGGCATTCCTGAGCCGTGCAACAGGCACATCGTTCGTCGGAACGATGTTATGTTCCCATTGCTGCTTCTTATGTGCCAGTAGTCGCTCCACCGACTCTGCATTCCGGTTGAACACAAAGAATGCGTTGTCGGATGACAGGTCGCGAACCAAACCTAAGAACTCCCGCCCAAGTTCAAGCGCCAAAGACACCGTGTAGTACTTCGCTTCAACCGCGATCCGAACGCGCGCGGAGCGCGGTGCCAGCGTTCGCGCTCCACTCCGACAAAGCTGAGCTTCGGCTTGGTCCACGACGGACACATCGCACTCGTGCAACACATTTGAATGACCGGCCACTCGTACGCTGACATGCACTTCCAAGAGTGGACACCTGTTAAACTGAATCTCGGCGTAGCCATAGTTGTGCCGTCGAGAGTTGAGGTATCCAGGACTAGTGCGGAAGATGAACTGAGTGGGCGTCCCTCCCTGAATGGAAGACAGCCGAACCTGCGCCCCTTCCAATTGCGCTGCCTGTAGCACTATGCTGAAGATGTATCCCTCGTAGACGTCACTAATCTGGGACTGTGTGGTTAGCGATGGACTAACAGCCGGTCCCAGCACCTGCCGAATCTCATCAAGAAGATCACTCTTGAGAACCATCCTGTAACTCCAATTGCAGTTCCTTGAGTAGCTCTTCGACGCGCGTGACTAATCTAGTACGCTTCTCAAGGTCATCTGGGTGGATTTCGTGCGGCTGGCTACTGGGAACGTCGGGGGCAAAGAGCACCGACTTGATCGGGCCAAACTCACCGATTCCGGCCAATGTATGCTGCGCGACTCGGTGGGCAGTGGGTACAGCGAGGAGCAGAGCTTCCACTAAGAGTTCTGCACTCTCTGCAGGGGAATACGGTTCTGAAGCAACGAAGTTGGCCGGCGCACCCCGCTTTGACCGATATTCCTCCTTCGACTCGGAGGGGATGACGGCCAGAGCCTCCGCATACTTGACCGGGATCTTCTCGATCCTGGTTTTGCCAACCGCAATTCTCTCCTCGACTTGTTCCAACACCCAACCGAGGCCACATTCGCGGGCGGCTTCCGCCAGCGTGGAATACACCCTTTCCAGTTCCGTTTCGGACAGTGGCATAGCGAGCCTCCTTAGCCTGACCAACCCGAATCATGCCGGAAATGCGTGAGCGAAGTCAAAACGCCTAACTTGGGGAAGTGGCTCGTCGCCTCGGAAGGGGGTATTGCCCGACGGTGAAGGAAGCGGGACCGAGCGGGTCTCTGTGGTGCTCACGCCTCCATCCAGCGCCCGCCGTCGACTGGCTCGGCGACACCATCGCGGCGTGTCAAGATGACGCTTCCGTATCGACCGCCGAGTCCAACGACCGCAGTCCAGCACGGCGAGCCGACGGACCCTGCCGCCGCGGCGGCGGGATTCCTACCCACGGGCGAGATGGTCGCCGGGTCGCGCGAGCGGTGCGGATGCTCGATCGCTGGCGTCGTTGCGGTTAGCGGGCGCTCGATGACGCCCCGTCGGTTCGGTGCGGCTAGACGATCGCGTCAGGTAGCGAAGACGGACCGGATGGCGTCACCTGACGGCGGCGCGACCCGCGCCGGTCGCGGTCCGGCTGACGAGCACCGAGCCGACGCGAGCCGGCCAGCCTCAGCGCGCTCCGGGTCGGGCGCCGAGCTGGGTTTCGGCCGACGCCGGACCGAGTACGGGGGGGCCTCGCGCGCAAGCTGTCGTTGTGTCACCAGGCTGGCATCACGCAGCGCTCGCTGGCGCGCCGTCTCTCTAGGGGGCGGCCGCGGCGCCGCCTCGGCCGGCTCTCGGCGCCGGGCTTCGAGCTGGACCGTTCATCGCCCGGCGCAGCCCCGACCACGTGCACAAGCCGCTACACCGGCTCGACGGGTTCCGGCACGGCTCGTTGCCCCGGCTGTGCGGTAGAATCTCCGCGCCCGAGACGGAGGCACCAATTGCCGCGAGAGATCCGAGGCAGCATATCGGAGCCGCCCGGAATGTCCGAAGTGCGGGGCTCCAATGGAGCTTCCCACCGCAGGGCGGGCCGCAACACGGGAGGCCAGTTCTGGGTTTGCACGCATTCCCTTGGTGTCGCGGAAGTCGAGGCGGCAGGCGGCGCGTCGCAGCTTGTCTGTACCGCGGCAGCTTCTCTGCGTCGGCGGCGTTCGGACGCAAGGACGTGACTGATGCCCCCTATCGAAGTGTCTCCACTCTCGATCGTGAACCAGATCAAGAGCCTTCTCCGGGATCGTTACGAATCCGGCTACCCGATTCTGAAGGAGCTCGTGCAGAACGCCGACGACGCAGAAGCGCGCCGTGTCAGACTCGATTCCCTGGACGGCTGGCCGGTCGCCGACAATCCTCTGCTGCACGGCCCCGGACTCCTCGTGGTCAACGACGGGATGTTCCGCGCCAAGGATCGGCGCGGCATTCTCTCCTTCGGTGAGAGCGTCAAGGCGACCGACGGTTCGGCCATCGGGAAGTTCGGACTCGGCCAGAAGGCCGTGTTCCATCTCTGCGACGCGTTCGTCGTCCATGCGTTCGGCTCGGACGTCTCGAAGAGACCACAAGAACTGTTCAGTACGGTCGTGAACCCGTTCCTGAGAGTCGACGTCGACGGCAACCAGACACACACGTGGGACGAACTGAGCGCTGGCGATCTAGAGCTGCTGTGTGACGCCGTGCCGGCGGACTGCCGGGCGCGCGGACTCCTGCTCTGGCTACCGTTCCGTCGTGAAGGGCTGCGCCCGGCGCCGGACGCCGGGTTCTCGAATCTGCAGCCCCGGCCGGCCGGAATCGCCGCCGAGCTGGCGCGCCGGGATGACCTTCGCCCGCTCGTCACGGCGCTCCGCCACGTGGAGTCCATCGAGATCCGGGACCGCGGCAGGACGCGCTGCGCCGTTCGCCTCGTCGATGCGAATCAGCGGCTGCTCGGCCCTGAGCGTTGGCCCGCAGGCATCAGGTCCTTCAGTGGGACGGTCGGGACGGAGCCCGATGGGACGAGGGCACGCTTCGTCGGGCGCGAGGCGACCATGCGGACCGAGCGTCTCCAGGAGTTGCAGGCCAGCGAGCACTGGCCGCCCGCGATCAGCGCTCTGAGTTCGATGCCCAAGCCCGAGAAGGGCGAGCCGCATGGTGCGGCGACGCTGCTGCGCGCTCTTCCGACCGCGACGTCTCGGAACGTCGACGACCTGACGGTTTCGTGGGCCGTGTTCCTGCCGATCTCCGAAACGGAGGCCGACTCCAGCACCTCACGTGCAGGCGCATCCGAGGTGACTCACCCAACGACGCGCATCGACCTGTCCGCGTTCGACGCGGCTCCGGGCCGCACCGGCGTCGTCAGCCTTGGCCGGCTCAGTCTGTTGCTGCACGGCTACTTCTTTCTGGACAGCGGTCGGCGGCACATCGAGGGCCTGATGCAAACCGCTCCGTCCGACGTTCCCACGACCACCGCGAAACTAGCTCGCGCCTGGAATGTCGAGCTTCGAGACTCCGTCGTCCTTCCGTTGATTCCGGCCGTCCTGCGGGACGCGCTCGAACAAAAGCTGATCAGGAGCGCCGAACTCCTCCCGGTGGTAGCGAACATCGCCCGGCACCCGTGGTTTTGCCGTCATCGGTCCGCGATCTGCGCCGAACACGCGCTCGTCCGTGTGATCGATCCGACAAGCGCCGTCGTCTGGCGTCTCTCTCCGGCCGGTTCCTCTCTTCGCCCGCTGCCCGGCTCGGTGGCCGACGCTCCGGAACGCTTGCAGGAGTTGTTCAGCGGCGTGCACGCGCTGGCTCGCGACAGGAACCTCATGCCGTGCGTCGATCCGGAAGCATCCCTTACCGCTGAGCCGACTCGTTGGCTTCCGGACGAACTCGGCGCGCTGTTCGCGACACTCTCGCCGCGCGCGTTTCAGTCGCCGGCGCTCGCACGGCTACTCGGCGACATGCTGGCCGCGGTAGACCCGCCGCTCGGTTCCGACCGTTCCGACCTGCAGGAGACGATCGGCCCGCACCTGCGCCGCGCGCTGTGCGACGCATTGAACGATACGGATTCATCGCTGGCGCATTCGGACCAGATAGGTGCCATCCTGTCTCACGCCCCACGCGGTCTCTTCCTGCCGCTTCCGAAGTCAGTGGAGCATCGGCGGCTGCTACAAGCGCTCTCCTCGGCCCGTGCCTCCATTCTTCCGGTTCGCCACGAATGGCTTGTGGATGCGGATACGCCCGGTGCCGCTCGTGCGAACGACCGCCCGCCTTTGTCACGGACCGATCTCGCAGCACTGCTCGGGGCTGTGGAGCCGATCATCGCCAACGGAGAGCAACCCGATCTCGCGGATCAGGCCGCCGCCGCCGCCCTCCAGTTCCTTCGGCGGCAAGATCTCAGGGGACTCTCTGGCCTGGACGATTTCGCCGATCTGGCGATACTCCGCGGCCGAGACCCGGGCACCGATGAACAGGTCGTGCTGACGTTGAAGCAATCGTGCGAACGTTCCCGGAACGGACTCCTGTTCCGGGCGGCGCCGACCGCCAAGACGGTACTGCGCAAGCTGGCTCGCGCCCTACCCGACGCCCATCCGGTTATCGTTAGCGGCAAGACCGCCGAACTGCTCGGGGAACAGGGCGGCTCCACCCTTCGGTTTCTCAGCTCCGACAAACGCGCCTGCCTCGATCTCGTCGGTGCCGCGTCCCGGTTCGGGAACGACACGGACCGCGCCGGGCTGATTGATGTATTGCAAGTGACCGACGGCGACGACAGGACGGCGTTCCGCAAACTCTGCGCCGGGAAGCCAGGGGCCGGCATGCCAGCGGTGCGGCTGGCGGCGACTGATGGGCTCTCGCCAGAGATCGAGAGAATCGCAACCCGCTGCGTTTCCGGCGACGAGTCGGTCTTCCTTGTTCCCCGGCGTATTGCCGACGGGTTGTCCCGAAACCAGCGCGAGTACATCGGCGTCACCACCCTCGACAATCGCGGAATCGAGGCCCTATTCGTAGGTAATGCCGACGCGTTGCTCGATCCTCGTCTGACGGAGACGGAACGTGATGCCATTCTGCAGATGGACATCCCAGACTCGGTGGTGAGAGCTCTACCGATTCATGTCCGTTCCGATGGGACCGTCGACCATGCCGAGGGGGTCTTTTTGGCGACCGAAGCGTGGCCGATTCCCGCATCGCTGAGCGCACACGTGCAGACGGTTGTGCTTTCGAGCCATCCGAACGCACGGAGGAGACAGAAGCGTCTCATTCCGAACTGGTCGCCGCGCGCGCAGGTCGACACGGCGCTGTCCCGACCCGAACCGCACGTCTTCCGTAGCGAGATCCTCGACGCGCTAGCGGGTATCTCCGACGGTTCCAGTGTGAGCGCTGAGCTCCGCACGACGCGCTGGCTCGCGGTCGACGAGAGGCCGGTCGCACCCGTCGACATCTGGAGGCTACCGCGGCCCGTGGAGGACGCGGCGCGATCGCTGTTCTCGTCCATGAAGCGGCCACCGCGTTTCTTCACCGTGGACTGTCTCCCCGTCGAGATTCGCGAACATTCCGGCTTTCGTTGCGTCGAAGAACACCTACTGCCGGATCATCGGACCTCCCTCAAGGCACTCGCCGGTATCGTGGCGGCTGAGGACGTGGCCGGCCATCTCGGTCCGGTGGAGCACTGCCCGTTCGACGACTTCATCGTTCTGGCCGAGGCCGGCCACGATCTAGTGCTGCCGGGGTGGCGTCTCCTGGCGGCCCTGCTCCTGTCCGCGCGCCAGGTCGACTGCGACGCCGTAACGTTTTGGAGATCGTTTCGACAGTTGTCCGAACGCAACGCCGGTCTGGCCGGCCGGCATCTCGATGCGCTGGCCGAGCTGGCCTCCAAGAGCGAGCCAACGAGCGAGGCGGCGCGGCGAGCGTACCGACATGGATTCGAGGCGGTGGCACCGTGGTCCGGCGCGGCCCGGTGCCGCGTGTTCGGCGGCACCCGCGTGCCCACGGTCGGCGGCCAGTGGCGCAGTGGTCGCGAGGTGATCATTGAAGACGACCGCGGCGTGGCTCAGACGCACGTCCTCGACAGGGCGTATGCCTCGCATCTTCCGACGCGGAACGACGAAGATGACTCCACCGACGGGGATGCGCCGCCCGATGGCACGCCGGCGCCGGACGCTGCAACTACCCGCGGGAACGCCGGCGCACCCCAACATATCGATCTGCCGGCGATGGAGGCCGAGTCCGTCGATCGACAGCGGTGGTTTCTGGAACCTTGGCGAGGACGTGTTCCGTCCGACCTCGTAATCGTCTATCTCGGGTTCATCGGGCGCTACGGCGGCATGCGTGGGTACGCCAAGCAATGGGAAGCGGATGCGACCCACGAGGTCGAGACGCTGTGGCGGGACCTCGACAAGCGCCTCGATCGGCTCCTTCCCGATCGGCTGAGTGGCAGGGTGAAGCACCGGTGCTTCCGCGTTACGGCGGTCAACGGAGGCCGTGTGCCGGCGGTCGCGCTGTCCGGCGAGTCGTTCGAAGCGCCGCTCGACGACTCATCGGAACTCCTGGTCGGCAACTTCCACAAGCGGGGGAACGTGATCACGTCCGGTGAAGAGCGGCAGAGACGATTGCTCGTCGAACTGCAGCTTCGCCCGGTCGACCCGGCCGCCAATTCGCAGACCGAGTCTCTGCGGATATTCCGCCGGTTCGTGGAAACCGTGGCCGTCGACTGTCTCTGGATTGGAATGACGGACCAGCGGGCCGCTCTTCGTGACATCCTCGACAAGGCGAGTCACGTCGATCAGACGACTCTGAAGGAGACGCAGCATCTCCTGCAGGATCTGCTGCCTGGGATGTTGGCGCAACTCAAGCCGAATCGCGGCTCCGCCTGCGAGCAGGCTCTGCAAGAGTACCGGGATGACGAGAACTGGATTCATCGCGCATCCGGTGAATCCGATCCACCCGACCCTGCCGAACTCGCCAAGTCGAAGAGGACCCTGTGGCGTCGCCTGCACAAAGCAGACGCCGGCGCCGAACTGCTCTCCGCCGTCCGCGCGAAGATCGAGGATCTTGGATACTCCGCCAGAAATGTGCTGTTCGAGCTGTTTCAGAACGCTGACGATGCGTACGCTCAGATCGACGCCGGTCGGGACGATGCTTGTTTCCAGGTAGAGATCCTGCCAGATCTGCCGGATGCCCCCGGCGGACTCCGCGTCGTGCACTGGGGTCGCCCCGTCAATCACCGCGGGCGGAATGCCGACGAGGGCCGGCGTCGCGGCTACGACCGCGATCTGGTCAACATGTTGCTGATGAACTTCTCTGACAAGCGGCCCCGGGCTGCCGAGGATGACCTGACCGGCAAGTTCGGTCTGGGGTTCAAGAGCGTGCACATCCTGTCCGACAGCGTGGGAATCGCCAGCGGTTTCGTCGCTCTGCGGATCCACGGCGGATTCCTGCCCGTGGAATGGCACGCGGGCAGCCGGGAGGCGAACGAACGCAATCGCGCGGACGGTCGGAAGGCGACCGTCATTGATGTTCCGTTTGCGGCGGATCGGACCGCCAAGGGCGAGGAGAGCATTCGGGCGTTCAGAGCTGCCCTGACGTGGTTGCCGGTGTTCGCCCGCCGCATCAGTCGTGTCGAGGTGACCGGCGCCAGTCCTGTCACCGTCGAGTGCTCTTGCGACGCACTCGCAGGCGCCGACGCAATCGAGGTGGTCACTGTCCAGGCCGCCGGTGTAACGTCACGCGCGCTGCGGTTTGACCTCGGAGACGAGTACAGTCTGCTGCTCAGCACCGATGAGGTCGGTCCGATTGCTATGTCGGACGACACGCCGCGTATTTGGAATCTGGCGCCGTTGGCTGAGCCCATGACGTCGGGATGGTTGCTGAACGGCCCGTTCCCCGTCGACCCCGGGCGCGGACGCTTGGCCGGGTCCAGCGAAGACCATCGATCACTGTTCGGTCGGTTGGGTCGGAGTCTGGGTGTGCGCTTGCTGGCACTCCACGATGTCGCGGAGAACGACTGGGTGCGTTTCGCTGGTGCAGTGGGCCTGGATCGGTCGGAGCATTCTGCGCGGCCACGGTTCTGGTCGCGACTCTTCGAGGTGATACGCAGGGACCTCGACGATCCGCTAGCCCGGCGTCTTCACGCCGAGGGTGGCTACAGGTACCTTGCCGCCGAACGGCCAGCGGTTCCGACCGGACTACCGCAGCCGTTCGACGAACTCGTCTGTGCCGCCGAGGTAACCCGCCGAACGTCCGGCGCGTTGACGGACACGGGTACCTTCGAGAGCGTACGTCACTGGCCGATGCTATCGGCGCTGAAGCGCCGAGTGGTGAACCCCGAAGGTGCGGAAGTCCTGCGGGGCCTCGGCTTCGACGGCATCCGGCCGATCACGCTGTCCGGTCTCCTGCATGACGAGATGGGCACGGACAAGCGGATCGATCCGGGGCGAGGCAAACGACTCGGCGAGCTCATCACTCCGAGCGGGATCGAGAAGCAGCCGCTGGACCAGGAACGAGACAGCATCCTCAACGTGGCGAAGCACGTCGAGTTCCGAGCGCAGGACGAATCGTGGCGCCCTGTCGGCACCTTGAACTCGCAACTCGCCGGCCGCGAGGACGAGAAGCGGCGGTGCGAGTTCGCGCCAGAGAGCACCCTGCTTCACCGGGACTACCAGGGCGCCGCGATCGAGTTCTTCAAGGTCGCACGCAGCCGCGCCGGTTACGGTCCGCAGGTCCACGACCTGCTGGGATGGGCGCGGCAAGCCGGCGATCCAGATCGGCAGCGCGCGGTGCTTCGATACCTCGTCGACGGACACCAAGGGCCGGGGCTGGCGGACGCCCTGCGACAGAATCGACCGGCCTGGATGCCAGAGGATCCCAGAGACATTCCGCCGGACCTTCTGCCCGCCGCGCGCCGGGATGAATCGAGAAAGATGCTGGTCATCAGACTCGGGGGTCACGAACAAGTCGACGTGCGTGAACCCGTTCCTCCCGAATCCATGCCGCCCTCTGCCGAATCAGCCTTGCTGGCGATACATGACTGGTGGACTCGCGTCGGCCAATCGGAGCGTGACGAGTACGACCGGAGAGTGTATCCGTCGGGTTTTCGGCCGGGGCAACTTCGGCACAAGGACGACCGCGTCGGATGGTTCACGATGTTTGCACTCGCGTGCTTCCAGTCGTTCGGTCGCACGCAGGACGAACAGCATCGCGGTTTCATCGACCGCGGCCTGAGCCAAGGATGGTGGCAGACGCTCGCGGAGTCACATCCGCCGGAAGACGTTCGACCCTGGATCGATCTCCTGGAGCGCTGGAGTGCGCCGAACCAGTTCGGTCAGGATTTCCTTCCCTGGAGACGGACGTTCGGCGAACTGTACACCTTCGTGCGCCGACTGGACGACTACATCCTTCTGTTTCGCAAGCTGCCGGGCGTCGTTCGAAAGGAGGGGCGCGTCTCGGTGGACGATATCCTGCGAGCGGCCTACGCTCCTGCCTTCCGGCCGCTCGGTATCGAGACGGCTCCTCTCGACCGCTCGCTCCGCATCGGCGTGAGTTGGCTGGTCCGGGAGCTGTCGCGCCACCAAGTGTACGACGCGAACGACGCCGAACTGCTTGCGCCGTACGGCTGGGCTCCCACGCAGCGGGTTCGAGAGTTCCTTCAGGACCTGGGCGCGGACTGCCATGACAGCGCGGGCGTTCACCGGTTTATCGAGGAGCAGATCGGCAAGGAACACGCGCTATTCGCCGGCGACTTCGATCTGCCGCTGCAACTCCACACGTCTGGAAGGAGCACGCCGCCATCCGTGGTCGGCCGCACTGGCGATTGAGGGACCTGATGACGGAATCTCATCTCGGACACGCGACATGACAACGCAGAGGCCCCCGAACCGGCATCTGGAAAGCGGAGCGCCCGTTAGCCACCCGCGCCACGGTCGCGGTCGCGTGGTCGCGGACATGGGCGAGACGGTCGTGGTCCGGTTCGATGCCAGCTTGGAGCAGCTACCCGCGGGAGAGGTCATTGAGACGCCGTCGCTGTACACCACGCTCGCTGACGGGCGGTTCGACGATCCGACGGACGTGGTGGTGCGCGCGCAGGCGTTGGCCATCTCATCGGTCAACGACCAGTGGGGTGTCTTCTCGCGATCCCGTGTGCAGTTGCTTCCGCATCAGTTGTGGGTCTGCCGGAAGGTCAACCGGGAATGGCCGTTCCGATGGCTGGTCGCCGACGACGTGGGTCTCGGCAAGACCATCGAGTGCGGCTTGGTGCTGATGCCGCTGATCGCGTCGGGCCGGGTGCGGCGCCTGCTGATCCTCGCGCCAGCCAAACTGGTGCCCCAGTGGCAGTTCCGCCTGAAGGACATGTTCGACATCAGGCTCCAGCGCTACGTGTCCGAAGCGGATACGCCGGGCGGGGAGTTCTGGGCGACCGCGTCGATGGTGGTGGCCTCGTTCCACACCCTGCGCGACGACCGACGGGGCGCCCGCCGCCGGCTGCTCGACGCTGATTCGTGGGATCTCGTCATCGTGGACGAGGCGCATCATTTGGGCACGGACAAGAAGACCGGTCCGACGCTCGCCTACGGCCTGTTGTCGGATCTTGCGGCGAGACAGCGGATCGAATCGCTACTGTTCTTCACAGGTACGCCCCACCGCGGGAAGGACTTCGGGTTCTTCGGCCTGATGCATCTCGTTCGCCCCGATCTCTTCGATCCCGAAAGCGACGCCCCGGAACAGCTCCGCCGGCTGCCGCAAGCGATGATCAGGAACAACAAGGCCGCCGTCACGGACCTGCGGGGCGCTCGCCTGTTCCAGCCGGTCAGCGTGCACAACCGCGAGTACGCCTACAGCGATGCCGAGTCCCGCTTCTACGACACGCTCAGCCAGTTCATCCTTGACGGTCGCGCCTACGCGGCGACCCTCGATGGGCGTGCCCAGACGGCGCGCATGCTGGTGCTCACGAGTCTTCAGAAACTCGCGGCTAGTTCGATCGTCGCCATTCGCAACGCCCTCCGGAAGCGCAGGGTCATGCTGGCGGCAAGGGTCGGTCAGACGCACGTCGACGCGTCCGTCCAGCTGCCGGACGATGAACAGGCGACCCTGGACGATGTGGCGGAAGCGGAAGAGCAGTTGCCCGAGTCCGCAGCCGTGCTGCTACTGAAGGACGAAATGCGGCGGCTGGATGAACTCATAGAGTTGAGCGAGGCCGTGACGGCGGAGACGAAGATTGATCGGCTCACGGCGATGATTCGGGACGATTTTCCGGGCGGGGAACCGGTTCTGCTGTTCACGGAGTACAAGGCAACCCAGGCGCTCGTAGTGAATGCGCTGCATCAGCAGTTTGGCTTCGGTTCGGCCACCTTCATCAATGGTGATGACCGGCTCGACGGAGTGGAGCAGGCGTCCGGGACGACCGCCGCCGTCGCGCAGCCCCGTGAACAGGCGGCCGCAGCGTTCAATGCCGGCCGCGTTCGGTTTCTGGTGTCAACGGAGGCCGGGGGCGAGGGCATCGATCTTCAGGAGCGATGCGCCGTGCTCGTGCACGTCGACATGCCTTGGAACCCGATGCGCCTGCACCAGCGGGTCGGCCGCCTGTCGCGCTACGGCCAGTCGCGACCCGTCTCCGCCTACATACTGCGAAACCCGGAAACCGTCGAGGCGCGCATCTGGGACCTGCTGAACGAAAAGCTGGAGCGCGTGCAACAGGCGTTGTCTTCCGTCATGGAGCAGCCGGAGGATATCTCGCAGTTGGTGGTCGGCATGGCCGGCAGTTCGGTGTTCAACGAGCTGTTCTCCGGCGCGCAGGGCATGACCGGTGAACGATTGACGGCTTGGTTCGACACGGCGACCGCCACGCTGGGCGGACGCGACGTGATCGAAGCCGTCCAGGAGATGCTCGGCAACGTGTCACGTTTCGACTTTCAGACCGTCGGCAGGGATCTGCCGCAAGTCGACATTCCAGACCTTGAACGGTTCGTCACCCTGGCTGCCGGCCGCCATAAGCGCCGCGTGCGCAGGCGTACGGACGGCCTGGAGATCAGGGCGCCGGACGCCTGGAAGTTGCGCAGCTACGCGGTGCGCGACAGGTACGACGGCCTCGTGTTCGACCGTAGCCTACGCGGCGAGAGTGCTGCGTCCAGGGTGCTGGGCGTCGGCCACATCCTTGTCGACACCGCCCTCGACGAAGCCCGCGATCTTCCAGTGCGGGCGGCTGCCGTCGAGGGAATCGGCAACCCGGTCCTGATCGTGTCCGTCGAGGACGAAGTCACGGGAACGGGATCGCTCGTGCATCGATTGATCTTCGGTGTCACGGAAGCCGGAGGCCGCCCGGCACCGTTGCGCGACTGGGAACTCCTTCTTGTCCTGAACAGCTTGAAGTTCAAGAGCATCGATGTCGAACGGGCGCAGGACACGACAGTGCCGGCACTGACGGCGACCGTCGAGCGCCTGTCGACCGCGTTCGCCGCCGCTTTATCCGCTCACGTGCCCTCCTTCCAGCGCCCGATTTCTTGGCCTGAAATGCTCCTGGTTCCAATGAAGATAGTTCCGGCGGTCGAGACCGCACCATCGTCGGCGGCTGCATCGGCCGGGAGACGTTGAGGCCGACCAGAGAGGGGCTCGTCCTGCCGGACCGAGTGCACCCAACAGGAAATCGGGCGGTCGAGCTCGCGAAGACAGGGCGTTCGGGGCGTGAAACGGCGGCGGTAGCTGTTCGTTCGGTTTCCTCAACGCGCTCGGGGAACGGAGCAATCGTCAATCACTGCTCCGCACTTGTTGGAGCCGCGACCGAATCGAGAGGTCGCGAACGATGACGTGCCGTGGCAGTTGTTCGATGTTCCTCAGGGCAGCGCTGCATCGACCGCTTCTTCGTAATGGGGATTTCACCCGCTGCCGGCTCCCCGGACGTGGACGGCTCCGGCTCGTCTTGCGACCTAGCGGTCAAGCCAGAGCTCTACCCTGGTACCCGTCGTGCAGCAACGCGTTCGACCCTTGCCGCCGTAGCGTGGCGACGTTGGTTGCCGCTTGCCTGTGTGTCGATGCACCGATAGTGACGTCGGAGTAGTTCCGGGGTCGCGCCAGTATCGCGTATCGTCTCTCGGTGGCGAGGACGCTCGCCGCATACTGCGGGCCTCGCGCGGTGATCGTGGCGTCGCCGTTCCGATGCGGAGCGTCGTCATGCAAGGCGTCTTCGGCTGGTCGTTGTCTGGCGATCTGCGTCGTGGTCGCGTGTCGATGATTCGGCTTGTCGCATCGGTTCGGAGCCATCGACATATAGCATGGGGCCACCGCATCCGATGCCGCTGCGCGCCGGATCCCAAGTGCCGATTCCCGCGTGACAGCGGGGTCGGCACGCGGCCGATTCGTCGGTTGTGTCGCTTCGCTTCGGCACAACGCTCGCGTGTGCGCCTCCCGTTGGAAACGGCGTCTCGTGTCCCGCAACAGCGCCTCGCCGCCCGTGCTCCAGAGGAATCTCGTTGCGAACGTCGCAGCCGATGCGATCCGTTCGTTGTCCGCGCCGTGAGGACGATAGGCGACCCCGCGGCGCTGTTCCGAGGCGCTGCCGATGCACACCTCGCACCAGCGCTTTGCCGTTGCCGGGTGGCGGGAGGCGAGCTGTCCGGGACTCTCGGGGCGTTGATGCACACCTCGCACCAGCGCTTTGCCGTTGCCGGGGGCTCTGTCCGGGGTCCGTCCGGCGGTTGGTCGGGCGCCTTCAGGCGACTGTTGTCAATTGGCGATATGATCTCGGCTCGCCGAGTGTACGTACACATAGTTCTGCAATCGGTGACACCGCCCGGAAAGCCTTCCCGCAGGGAAAATGGGGTTGTGAGCGACCGCCGCAAGGGGGTCGCTCACAGGGTGCCAAATAGCTTGACAAAAAACATGACCACAGTACGCGTGTACAGTCACACGTGCCTATGTAAGATCCCCGTGGCTATTGACGTCTTACGCCATGATCATTAACCGCTGCCAACCCATGTTTATTTGGCCGCTCGCGTAATGGCAAAAACTGCCGGGCCCTCTTGAGGTCCTATTTTTTGTCCGGTACAAGAAACGGTGCCACCTGCCAAATAGCGGTTTTTGGGTAGGTAACACGTCGCTCGTGTCGGATCGTGAGATCCCGCGTTCTCGTGCCGCGCGTCGGCAACCTTCCGCCGGACGACGCCGCGCGGCGTTTTCGTGCCCCTGGCCGTATTACGTGCCGACGCGAGCCGGCGCGTTGGGGAGGTCCGTGATGGCGATGATCAGGCTGACGTTCTTCGTTCCGACCGACGTGCTCGAGCGCTACGACGCGCTGGTGTATCGCAGTGGCGTCAAGCGTTCGCAGCTGTTGCGCGAGGCCCTCGAGCACGGACTCCCCGGGGTACGTGCGGCCCTGCCGGGCTTGCGTGCCCGCTACGGCGAGGGCAGGACGGTTCGTCGACCTCGTGCGATGGCCCCCCGGTCGATGCCGCCGAGCGTGCGAATGCCGCCCACCGGCGCATCGAGCGCCGGCTCGTGCGGAGAGCTCGCATGCTGCTGCGCCGGCGGCCGGATATCGGTTGGGAGGACCTGCGCGCGGCGCTCGACGAATCGTGCGCGCCGAACGAGCTCGGGCACGCGCGGGACGAGTTGCTCGACCGGGTCATCGCTCGCGTGCACGGCGATTTGGTTTCCGGCACCGAGCGTGGTGTCGACCCGCGTGCGCCCTTGAAAGTGACCGATGCTTCGGCGCGTTGGCCGGCGGCTGCGCGTCGTGCCATCGTTGGTGGTTCTGTCGGTCGTCCGCACCACTCGCGGCGTACGACGAAGGGTCCGCGGCGCGGGCTGTGGGGCGGCGCCTCAGTGGAGGGAGCATGGACCTCGCGGCGTGACGTGGCGGTCGACGAGCCGCGACTTGAGTACCCCGAGCCGGCGGGCGGCTGAGGGCGTGCGGTGTCGGTCAGTGCGATCGGGATCCGTTCGACGAGCGGAATCGTGCGAGGCGGTCGGTATCCGATTTCTCCCTGCCACATCACCCGGGCCGCCTTGCGGTCCGGCTCGCGTGCCGGCGATCTCGGCAGGTCGACGATCCGTGCTCGACGATGGCTCGTAGCGGTTGCCGCGTCGATGGTCGTGCCGACTCGTTGGGCTCGCGCTGCGACACGGATCAGCGAACCGCGGTTTGCATCGTGGCGCGCTCGATGCCGCGGTGCGGGACGTCGAACACGCGCGAGTCGCGGGCTGCCCGACGGGCCTTGCGTGAACGAGCCGCGGACGCGTACCGATGGTTGGGCACGGGTCGTTGCGCCGCGAGCGATCTTCGTCGGCCGGCGATCGGCCTCGCGTGCCGCGCTCGATGCGCGTCTGTCTCGTTGACTTGCACCTGGGCGCGCTGGTTCGTCGGCGCCGGCTCGCAGGTCCTTGTCGGGACTCGGATGCCGGCCGCACACGGGCTCGTGCGTCGCGTGTCCCGCGGCAGCGGAATGGGTGCGCCGCGCGTGGCGGTCGGTCGATATCGGCACGGCCGCGAGACGCTCCCGCGGTGTCGCCGCGCTTCGTGCGTACCGATTGCGGTTCGTGCGGTCGTCGTCGGCGGTGGTTGCTTGCCCCGTGCAGTTGTGCGTTGTTCTGCGCCGGCGGGTGCGTACCCGCTCGCGTGCGGTTCGGTTCGCACCGAGCGCCTTTAGGCGGAGCGGTCCTTGCCATCGTCCGAAGTCGTGCCGCGTGTGCCGGTGCGGCTCGTGCGCGACGCGAGTGACGCCCGTCTTCGTTGCTCCGCCTGGTCGGGAAACTCGATGCTGTCGATCATCGAGATCGTGATACGAGCCAGCACACGCGGCGACGTCCGCGAGACGCTCGACACAGCCGCCAGCGAGGCGGGAGGCTACCGGGTGGAGGGACCGGAGATCCGCGCGAAGAGCTCTCGCGGTGCTCCCCGCCAACTCAAGGACCTCGTCCTCGTGCGTATCGCGGCATCCGTCGCAGCGCCGGTCAGCGCTCATGGCGTGCTCAGCGCGTTGATCTGGCGGCATCGGGGGAAGTGCCCGATGCCGCACGCCTGGATGGCGGCCGCCAGTTGCCGTCAGCTGTAGGCGTCCTCGATGTACGCGTACCAGAGCTCGTCGTCGGTGGCCTCCTGCAACCAGGCGAGCACGATGGAACGCTGACGCGCGGTGGGCTCGCCGGTTCGCAGCGCGTCGTAGAACTCGGCCGCGCTCGGCGTCGCCGTCCATCCCGCGCAGGCGAGCAGCAGCCGGTCGGTCACGGTCCGGCTCCGCGGCCCGGTCTCCTCGTCGAGCCGCTCCGGCATCAACGCACGGCGGCGGGTCGCGTCGACGCGGCGGTCGCTGAAGGCGATGGCCGGCCCGAGCACTTCAGGCTCCTCGTCTCGGCCGCGCTCGGCTTTCACCCGCCGGCGGTGGTCCACCCACTCGGCGGCCGTCATTCTGCCGACGCGGCGCGCCTCGCGCCTGGCCTCGTGTGGCGTCATGGTTGCTTGGCCGCTCCGGCGGACTGCCTGGCGATGGCGACCCGCTGGCGGGTCGGAGATCGAGGCGCCGCTGGACGAACGGAGGCTGCAACGAGAGGTCGGACCGCGGGCCGATTCAGCCCGCCGTCCACCGCCGTTGCTCCTCGGCGGGATCAACCGCTGTGCCGCATGCTGCCGAAGCTGGTCCGCAACGCGAGTCGGACTGCGGGCCGACTCGCGTTGCGGCCTTGTTTCACGCGGCCGAAAGGCCGATTCCTGATCCCCCCATAGCCGGCCGTTAGCATAGACGTAACGAGACGACGCAAGGCCCTGGTCCCGGGCTCACGGGTCTCCGGCAGGACCTGCTGCCGGAAACCGCGGGCGCCCCCGGGGAATCCGCGAGCCCCTCGCGGCTCACCAGCGCAGGCAGGGATCGCCGAGGTCGGACAGGTCGTCGAGGACCGGGAGGGTGCCGGGGGCGTCGTGGCGCGTGTCGTTGTCGCTCGCGTGCACCTCGAGCATGGCGGCGATGGACACCTCGGCGTCGTTGAACGCGTGCTTGAGCAACCACCAGCGGCGACGGGTGCAGTGAATACAGCGCTGGTAGCCGGCGTGCACCAGGCGCCCGCAGGTGCCCGCCTCGATCGGCAGGTCGACGCCGACGCACAGCAGCTTGCGTTGCTCGCGGATGCGCCGCATGTACTCGCGGTTGTAGATGCGGTAGCGCATCTGCCGCAGTTGTTGCCGCTGCTCCGGGCGGAGCATGTCGATCAGCGTCATGGCGAGTCCTCCGGGGTTGAGCCCGACGGGGGCCGGCGGGCGCAGCGGTCTCGCGGCGCCGCGGGCGGTGGCGTCCAGCGGGCGGACGGCGTCGAGCGTGTGTTGGTGATGGCCCGGCTGGGCCGGTCGGTGCGGATGCCGGCGTCAGCGGCGGATCGGCCGCTCTACAGATGACGGGCGTTCGTTACGCCGGTGCCCCGCACGGTTGCGTACTCGGGGATGGTCGCGTCGCCGCGTCGCCGCGGCGACCATCGCGCCCCGGCTTCCCGCCGGGCAACGACGTTGATCGCCGGGCGCAGCCCGGTCGCGTGCGCAAGCACCTGTCCGCCCGCCCGCGCCCGACCCGCCCCGTCCACCCATTGTCGCCGCCGGTCCGATCCGCCGTGTGGTGGCGCAGATCCCGCCGGACGCACCTGTCGGCGGCCCTGGCGCTGTGTCGCCGGATCGGTTCCCCCGCGCGCTCCGGTATCGTTGCCGGCATTCGCCGCGCATGCCGGCTGTTGCCGTCGAGCCGATGCGCTCGACGTGTCGGCCGGCGGCGGCGAGAAGATTGGGCATCGGTGGCGTGCCCGCCGTAAGCGATTGCATACAAATCACATACGGCCCGTTCTGTTGAGCGCTTCCCCTCATCGCGTCCCTCGTTCCCAACCGGATTCCAGCGGGCCGGAAACACTGGCCACGGACGAATCGGGAGCGTGACCGCACAAGCACCTGCCGAACTGGTCCAGCCGACTGACGAGATCGAAACGGGAAATCAGCGCCGCACGAATCGGGCGAGGAACGACGTCGAGCGGAACGGCGAACACGAGCAGATCCCGGAGATCGACGACGAGGATCCGGACGGCGGCGAGGATCCGGACGGGCGAGAGAGCGGAGCACGGGAACACTGGCTCATGACACCAATAGGAGTCATGAGCCAGCCGACCCGATGCGTACACATCGGGGCTGGTGAGGGGCTCCGATCGCGGTAGGGACGCCGGTTGCCCGGCGCCCCCCGCACAGATCCGGACGTGCCCGCTAGGGCATCCGGCTCCTCCCTCGGGTTGCGCTGCCCCCTGCAGCGCTGACGGCGAATCGCCGGTCCGGCCACGGGTGTCGGATTTCCAGCCTGGGCCAATGGTTCGCCGTGAGTTTGGCGACCCGAGCCCAACCAGAGCGGTCCTTTTGCGACCGGTGGCGGAGTATCCGCAGCCACAGGTGCTTCAGGTGCGTGACGAAGCGGCGCAGATAGCGGAAGCTGGTCGGGACGGCGTAATAGTTCAGCCACCCGTCAACCACCTTCCCCAGCCACTTCGCCGTTGCCTTGACATCGTCATGCAGCCGCCTGCGTAGCGCCTCCTTGAGCCGTTTCAGGGTCCGGCGCATCCGCTTCGCGATGGGTTTGCGCCCCAACTGGAATCGACCGCCGCGGGACTCGGCGCAGTAATGCGTGAATCCCAGGAAGTCGAACGTCTCCGGGCGACCCTGCCCGCGTGCCCGACGGTATTGTCTGGCATACCGTCCGAACTCGATGAGCCGGGTCTTGTCGGGGTGCAGGTCCAGGTCGAAGCGTCCGAACCGGTCCTTCACAGCCTCCAGAAATCGCTCCGCGTCCCGCTTGTGCTGGAAGCCCACCACGAAATCATCGGCGTACCGCACGATGATGGTGTCGCCTTTGGCCTCGTGGCTGCGCCACTTCTTCTGGAACCACAGGTCGAGGACGTAGTGCAGGTACACGTTCGCCAGGACCGGTGAAACCACCGAACCTTGTGGCGTCCCCCGCAGATTGTCCCGCCATTCCCCAGCTTCCATGACGCCAGCGTTCAACCACTTGATGATGAGCCTGATGACCCGCTTGTCCCCGATGCGGTGCTCGAGAAACCGGACCAGCCAGTCCCTCGACACGGTGTCGAAGAACGCGCGGATGTCGCAGTCCACCACCCAGTTGATTCTCCGCTGTGTGAGTCCGACCGCGAGCGCGTCGAGCGCGTCGTGCGCCCCTCGCCCGCGCCGGAACCCGTAGCTGAACCCCAGGAACTCCGCCTCGTATATCGGCGTCAGGATGGTCTCCGTCACCGCCTTCTGGACTATCTTGTCCTCGATGGCCGCGACGCCGAGCGGTCGTGTGCCGCCATCCGGCTTCGGGATGTTCACCCGTCGTGATGGCGTCGCCCGGTACGCTCCCGAGTGCACGCGGTCGTGCAGGTCGACCAGCCGGCCTTCCAGCCCGTCCTCGTACATCCGCCACGTCATGCCGTCCGCGCCGGCCGCTGCATCCTTCTTCAGCTCGAAGAACGCTTGGCGCAACGCATCGACCGTGACATGGTGGAGAAGCGCCGTCAGACGCTCCCGTGGTTCCCGTTGCACGAATTGCCGTATCCGGTCGGCCGCCTGTGACGCGCTTCCCCCGGCACTGCGTCCGGCGCGCGCTTTGGCTTTCCGGATTCCCCTCGGGCTCGGCCCTTGGCTCCATCGGCTCCGCAGGGACAAACGCCCCCTTGTTCGCCGACTTCGCAGCTACTACGGCCGAGTCTGACTTCTCCATGCCGTCCATCTTCGGTACGGATTCCTCCTTTCCTCAGCGACCCCGCCCACGACAGCGGGATGGCACGGAGACCTCCCAGGTCCCGGTGCAGCGCGTACGTGCGTGCCTGGGTTCTTCGACACCGCGGGATTCCGACCCCCCTCGCCATAGCGGTGGGACGGATGCTGCCTTCGGCCATGGGGGAAGACCTCGGCATCCCGGACGAAGGTCCTTTCGGCGCTCAGTAGCCCTGCCCGCACGCACCCCTGTCAACGCTTGACCCCCGCCCTCGCGGACGGTGGCCCATGACTCGGGGTGGAAGTGGTGGCTGACCTTCTCCTTCCTGCCGGACTTTCACCGGCTGCGCTGGCACCAGTTAGCCTGGCGCACCCCCCTCGACCCCGGACGGAGATACGGCGGTGCCGCGCCGGTGAAGCGCCGGCGTCGGCGCGACCGTCGCCGGAACTGCGTGTCGGCGTACACGCCGGGCGATTCCCGGCCGTCCGGCAGCGCACAGTCGGCGCGTGCGCGGCGGCGGCGTCGGTTCTCGGGTCGGCTGTGCCTTGGGAACTGACTGGGCCGGACCGTGGCAGCGGTCGCCCCCCACCCGGATTCCCGAGCCGCTGGCGTAGAATCGTCGATCATGCGCTGTGTGCGGGGCATCGGGGCGCCTGTGTCTGCCATCGGGGACGGCTGACCGACGAACGCGGACGGGTGCGAACGGCTCCTCGGCGGCGCCGGGAGCGCGGGCGGGCGTTGATGATGGCACCGCGCTGGACGGAGAGCGAGGACACGGCAGTGCGGCTCGCTGCGGCGCTCGACGTCAAGGCCGGCGGCGAGCGTCTCTGCGAGCTTGCCGGCCGCCTCGGCCGGACCGAAGCGGCTGTCCGGCGGCGAGCGAGGCAGCTACGCGCGACCCAGCCCGAGGGCGACGCGGAAGGGCAACTGAGTCGATTCACCATGAAGGCGTTGACCGTTCGTCAGCCTTGGGCCTGGGCCATCATCAGCGGCCGGAAGCGAGTAGAGAATCGCGAATGGAGCACCCGTGTCCGCGGGCGCATCGCGATCCACTCTTCCCAGAAGCCTGACCGCGATTGGGGGCGGCTTGCCGCCATGCTCGAGGATGCCGCCACGTGGAACGCCTGCCACGAGTCGCCGAACGGTACGATCCTTGGGACGGTGGAACTGGTGGACTGCGTCGAGGAGAGCGACCACTACTCGTTCACCGGTGGGCCGTACGGGTTCGTGTTGGCGGATCCACGGGCGTTGCGCAGGCCGATCCAAGTACGTGGCCGCCAGAGGTTCTGGACCGTCCCTCCGAACGTCGCCCGGCGCCTACGGTAAGGCGGCCTTCCCGGCCGTTGTGCCGGCCGCCGTCCCGTTCACCTGCCGCCGCTGCTATCATCCCCCCGCGCCGTGGCCGCTGGCGGTGACGCTCGCGCTTGGCGCCCGGGTTTGGCAACCCCTTGACGGACGATCAACTCGTGACCGGCGGCCCTCTGACGAAGGCGGCGCTCGTGGAGCACGTCGCCGATGTCGCCGACCTGACGAAGAAACGCGCGGAAGTCATCGTCGAGACCGTGCTCGGCAGCATCGCCGAGGCGCTCCGCCACCGGGAGAAGGTCGAAGTGCGCGGCTTCAGCAGTTTCCGCCCTCCGGCGCCGCGAGCCGCGCCGGGGCCGCAACCCGAGGACCAGCGACCGCGTGGACGTGCCGTCGAAGCGCGTCGCCTACTTCAAGCCCGGCAAGGAGCTGGCGGCACAGATCAACCGGGAGCCCGCCCGGACGGTGGCGCGGCCGACATCCAGGTAGGCCGGCGTCGAACCGCGCTCCCGTCGCATCCGTGGCTGGTGGGACGCTTCAGCCCCGGCGACGCGCCGGGTAGCCTCTGCGAGCGGCGTGTCAAGGCGCTGCACGCCTCCTCCGCTGCGCTCCGGCCCTGAAGGGTGACACGCCGCTTGCGCCAGCTTCAGGCTGGTTATGGCCGTCCGTATCCGCCCGGCCATCGACCACGCTGGCCGGCCACCAGAACCCGGACGCCGGCCGTGTATAGGCCGCAACACTTCACAGGCGACGGGTTGCGCGGTCTTCGCCGGCGCCAGCGCCGCGGCCTCGCCGGCCGCCGAGCTGTTCATCCTCGGCATCGAGAACGCGCATGACGCTCGCGTCCCTGTCCGGGGTCGGCTAAAATCGTCGCTCGCCATGTCCCCTGGTGTCACGCCGGTCGATCGAGTCCGCTTGTGGGAGGCGCAGTTCCGTGCGATGGAACGCGAATGGGGCGAGGTCTCGGCACGCCGGACGCGAGCGCGCGTGGCCGCCTGGCGCGGCACGATGTCGGATATGCGACGCCAGCAGGACCGCCTCGTTTCCGACGGCCTGTGGGTGGCCGGACCGTCGGACTTCCTCGCTATCGTCGATCAGGCCCGCGCCGAGAACACGCATTCACGCATGCTCCAGTGGCTCTTGAAGCCGACCGGCCGGCACGGACTCGGTAACGGACTGGTCAGGCGCTTGGTGGAGCACTGCACTGGCGAGGCGGCACCAGCGTCCCTGACAGTCAGGCACGTGGCCTTCTCGCAGTGGCGCAACGACAGGGAGGCTGACCTCGTCGTGTGGGGCGAGGACTTCACGCTCGTCATCGAGAACAAGGTCGACGCGACGGAACAGCCCGGCCAGTGCGACGACCTGTACGCGAACTTCAAGAACGAGAAGGCGCCGCGGTTCCTGTTCCTGACCCCGGACGGCCGCAAGCCCCTCACGGCGACCACACCGGGCGCTCTGCGCGCGTTCAGGACCCTCTCATGGCCGGAGGTCCGCACAATGATGGAGACTGCGTTGAACGAATCACGGCCTGCGTCTGCGCGTGCCGTCGCTGTCGATGTGGTCAGGAATTATCTGCGAACGCTCCAGGAGCAGTTCAGATGAACCGAATCGAAGACGAACCGATCAAGTTCTATCTGGAGCATGAAGCCCAGATCCGAGAGTGGGCGGCTCTCGAAGCCGACGTCGTCAAGTTCGCGGATCGCTTCTACCGCAGCCTCAAAGGCGATATCGACGCGGCACTCAGGGCCGGAAGGATCGCCGATGAAGGCGTCGAGTCGTTTTTCCGTGAAGAGGGAGACTGGCCAGGGTTGGGATTCCGCCGACAAGATTGGCCTCAAGACTCCGAGGACCCGGATGTGAGACTGGAATGGAATCGCCGATCGGCGCGTTTCTCGCCGGGTGGGAACCTAGTTTGCGGAGTCAGAACGAACAAGGAACGCTACAGACGACCCTTTACGAAAGAGAGGCGTCCGGCGTATCCACGGCAGAGCTCTTGGTGGCCGGCCTATGTGCACGTAGATCCTCCGGTTGGCAGGTTCTGGGAGGGTGACAACCTCAAGGGGTATCGCGAGCGACTGGTGGAGACTCTTCTCGACGCATGGAGAAACCTGGCCCCGCTGGTGGACGAAGCAGTCGGTCATCCACACAGTTGATGCGCAGTCCAGCCTTCCGGCGAGGGAAGAATCACGACGGGAGCGACCGCACCGGCGGCCCCGGAGGTGTGACTGGTCACACCTCGCCGGACCGCTGGACGCCTGTAAGGGGGTGGTCGCTCCCGTTCTTTTCCTCGACCCTTTCCCGACCCCGAGCGCGTTCTGTGGTCGCGGTTTGAGTCGTAGTCGTAGATTCAAGGACTTACACGAAAGGGCACGTGTAAGTCCGGATGTGACTGGGGCTGTAACTTGTTACGGCCGGCCTTGTTACGCTCTGGCGCGGCGCTTTGTTGGCATCCTCGGGGGTAAGTGACCGTCCCTTCAAGATGTGATCGGGCGGCGGACGGGTCCTCCGCCCCTTCGCCTTGATGCTCGGTTCGCCTTCGGATCACCTGCTTGGATCTTTCCGGTTGCCGGGATCGATTCATGCTCGTGGATCTCCGTCCCGCTCGTGTCGTCGTGGAAGGGTGTGGCCGATCCCGGCGTCGTGGGCTCGTAGTCGATGACGGCTCGTTCGACGGGCGGAAGCGGCTTCCGCATAACCAGCCGTCCCCATCGCAGCGGGCGGCGGGTCACCGAAGGCCGGAACAACGAGGAGCCGGTCGCCGTCGCTGAGCGTCCGCGCCGCGTCGAGGACCTTCACAGAGGTCCGCTGAGCGGGACCCGGTGCTCGCGCAGCGTCTTCATGCGTTCGGCCGGAACGGTCCACACCGCGGCGTCCCGGTCCATCTCGGACCAACGTGCTCCGCGCGCCTCGCCCGGCCGCCAGTATCATGAACTCGAATACCAGCTTGACCACGGGCCTGACCGACGCGGCGCGGATCGCCGCGAGCGCCGCCGCCGCCTCGCCATGCGGCAGCGCCCGCATGTTCCGCACGACCTTCCGCTGCTTGCCGAGCACCGGGCCGAGCCGATCGGACACATCGAGACCCGTCCGCGTACCGGGCGAGAACGGACCCGGGGGAGAGACGCTAACCGGCGGCGGCGTCTCCACGCGCCGCCGGTCTCAGCTCGTCACGAACTCCGCCCAGCGGTCCATCAGGCCGCGGCGCTTGTCGAACAGGTCCGACCGGGCGTACGAGCGCTCGACGGCGCTTCCCACCTGGTGCGCCAGCGCCGCCTCGGCGACCGCATGCGGCACGCTGGTCTGCTCGCTCGCCCAGTCGCGGAACGACGAGCGGAAGCCGTGCACCGTGCAGCGGTCGCCGTACAGCCGCCTGACGACCTGCGCCAGCGTCGTCGCGTGCATCTGGCGACCGGCGCGCGCCGGGGACGGGAAGCACCACCCGGCAGGACTGTGCAGGCTTCGGGCACGTTCCAGCGTGTCCATCGCCGCCGGCGACAACGGCACGCGATGCTCGCGGCCGGCCTTCATGCGCTCGGCCGGTATGCGCCACTCCGCGGCTTCCAGGTCGATCTCGCTCCACGTGGCGCCGCGCGCCTCACCCGAGCGAACGGCAGTCAGGATGATGAACCGGAGACAGCTCTTCAGCGCCTCGCTCGCCATGCACGCCGCGATGGCGTCCAATGCCGCGCCCACCTCGGCGTAGGGCAGCGCCGCGTGGTGCTTCTTTCCCTTGGGAGCAGGGGGCAGCGCCGCGCCGATACCGTCGGCCACGTTGAACTCCAGGTGCTCGCGGGCCACGCCCCACGCCAGCGCCCCGCGGACCCAGCCGTGCAGCTTCAACCCCATGGCCCGCTTCTCGGCCATCAGCGGGGCCAGGATGCCGATCACGTCGGCGCGGCGGATCTGGTCGAGACGCCGGTCCAGGATCGAGCCGCAGTAGCGTGCCAGAGCACGCCGCCGGTCCTCCGACCCTTGTCCCTTCCAGGTCGCCGCCGCGTCGACCCGCTCGCACGCCGTGCGGAAGGTCGGGACCCGCGACCGCTGAAGGGCCGCCGTGGGGTCCCCGCCGCGGCGCGCGAGCTGACGGTTGGAGAACGCGGCGGTGCGCGCCTCGGCGAGCCCGACGTACGGATAGCCGCCGAGCCCGAGGTCGCGGCGCTTGCCGTCGACGGTCAGCCGCTGCACCCAGTGGCGGCTCCGGCCGCCGGGCTCGACGACGAGGTAGAGGGTGCCGCCGTCGCCGTGGCGGCCTGGCCGCAGGGTTGGGATCTGCTTGACTCTGAGGCGTCCTGCCATGGTGGATTTCCGTTGTATTTGCGTCCCACGACTATACCACGTTAGGGGCTGGAACTGGCCGACTTCGCTCGGTGGCGGCTGGACGCATGCCGCAGACTATACCCAGTAAAATTGGGTCATCCTGGCTGTTCAGGGACTACTGTGGAACCTAACCATCTTCTGGCCACGCGAGCCTGATCGCGCTGGCCCGCGTCCGCCGTTCGGCCGCTCTCGATGCCGGCGAGCAGGCCCGCGGGCAGGGCGCGTCGTGGGAAGTCGCCCGGCAGGTAGTCGAACGGGCCGTCTACGCGCTCGACTGAGTGCGGCCCTGGCTCCTGAACACCATGCCATCGACAGGAGAGGCACGGGCGGCACAGGCCCGCCGACGCCGCCAGCGTGAGGCGAAAGAGCAGGCCGATTTCCGAGCTGACTACGATCGGCGTGGCGCGAGAATCGCGCAATTGGAGGGCGAAGTCGCTGACCGCGACGAGCAGATCGAGCGGTTGAGGGCTGCGCTCGTGCAGTTGTCGGCCGAGCGTGCCGGCCAGGGCGCATTTCTAGCCGCCGCGAACGACGGCGTTGAGTCGCCCCGTGGTCCGATGGCACAGATGATCGATGTCCTGGAAGGGTCGTGCGACCAGTGCAGCAGGCTCGCACATTACCTTCGGGTATTCGAGGAGAAAGCGACGCGGGTCGAGCGCGACCTCGATGCTGAGAAGGTCGCGCACGCTGCGACGCGGAAGCAAAGGGCCGACGAGTTGGAGCAGCGTGACGCGCGGGTCCGCGAGCTGGAGCACAAGATGAAGCACCTGATAATGCCTCCGTGGTTCGGTGCGGGAGTGTGATTCCGGCTAGGCAGCCCCGCACCGGCGTCGTTCGGAAGCCGTCGCGCAGGTAGTCGAAGGGAAGACCCTATCGGCTGGGGTACCCTGGCACGGGCTGAGCACCGGGCCAAAGGTCCAGCGCGCCGCCGCGACCGGTCGGATGCGTGCCGAGCGGCGGCTCCCGTTCGCGTTCCGGCGTGACGTTGATCGTCTCGTCCGGCTTCGCCTCGGCGAGTTGCGGGCGCGGCTCGATGCCGGTTCCGTGGCAGTGCGGACAAGGGTTGTCCGGCGGCGGGCTCTCGGCCGCCCGGGCGAGCCCGGCCTCGAGCGCTTCGACGAACTCACGGTCGATCACCTGCTCGTGCTGGTGCTTCCCGACCTGCAGCTTGTCCATGAGCTGCCCGGCGTTCTTCATCAACATCTCGTGGTACCGCTCTTGCGGGACCAACTGGACATCGACAACGCATTCGGTTTTCCCGTCCGAACCGTCCGTGTTGAAGTTGAGGATCTTGATCGAGCGGATCGTCGGCCAGATTTCGTCCGGCCACTTCGACACCGGCAGGAACTTGCCCGGCGCCTCGGTGATCATCCCCAGGTGCGCGTCGATGATCTGATGCGCCTTGATGAGCAACTTCCTCGGATCGAGGAAATCGAGCAACATGCCGATCCGCTTCCGCAACTCGGCTTGACGCTCGGGGGCCAGGCCGCCGTGCTTGACACAGACGTCGAGCCCCCACACCGTAGGCGCACCGCAGTCCTCCCCACGCCGCTTCCCGCTCTTCAGTTTCGCCTTGCAGCGGTTGACGGTAAACCCGCTCGGCGGGCACAACAGTTTCTGCAGCCGCACGCGCTCCGCGGCGTGTTCAGCGGATTGGGCCGGGCTGCTGGACCGCGGATTCGGAGGCGGCGGCTCGCCCTTGGCGAGTGCCGCGGCGACGCGCGCTCGATGCTTCGGCCGACCGGCCATTGGACCAATTGTATCCGTCGCTGCGGCGTCCGCGGTCGCAAGAGCTGCTTGGTAGGAATTGGCTAAACTAAACTAACGTTTCCCCATCATGTGTGTCATTTCGCCAATTTCGCTTCGTTGGGTCGGGGGACACGAGGTTGCCATGCGCCCCGCGCTGATGTGCGTGGTGCTCGCTGCCGCTCTCCTCGTCGCGTTCGCCGGTCCCGCGGCCGGCCAGGACTTCCTCCTCGACTGGCAGAAAACGCGCGCCGCAGGCGGGTACGAGTGCTGGTGGAGGTCGTTCGATGTGCCCCGGCGCTCGGCTGCGCAGCACGTGCGGGTGACCGTCGCTGCCCCGGCCAGCGTCGACCTGCAGGTCTCGTTCGATTCCGATTTCCACGACGACTGGGACTGGGACTCCTACGACGACTTCACGGTTGGCCAGGACGGCTTCTTCCAGCTCACGCACCTGTTCCCCGAGGGGGCGCGGGTCACCGCTGCGGTCAGCGTCTGCGACGACAAGAAATCCGCCCTGACCTTCACGGCGCGCGCGCACGTCGTCCGCCAGGCGCGGATCCCGCACAACAGCGACCAGATGGAGTTCGACGATCAGCTCTACCGCGACCTGATCTTCGACGCCTACGACAACCCAGGCGGAACGGAGTGGTCGGACCGATCATGGGTTCTCAACACGAAGTCGCCGAAGTTCTATATCCAGCTCGGAAACGAGTACGGCCGCTGCGGGGACCGGGCGCGGGTGTCCCTGCTCGCGATGCACTACTGGCGAGCGATCGTACCGATCCTTGCCGAGCAGTTGACCGGCGTGCCGTACCCGCACCGCGTCGAGTCAGGGTGCGCGGTACGCGAGCCGGAGTTCGGATGGGTCACCGTGCGGCACGTCACAGCCGAGGAGTACTTCGCCGAGACGGGCAAAGAGTGGGGGGCGAACAACGATGGCAGGAGCATGAAAGGTGCCCATCGAGGGAAGGTCTGGATCCTCCACAAAGGGCGCCCGGCACAGCCCGACGACTACTACAGGCGTCTCGTTGCCCACGAGATTGGGCATGCCTTCGGCCTCTCTCATACCGGGGTCAAGGGCGCAATGATGGAGAACGGGTGGCAGACGAAGCGCGGCACGCTGCACGTCTTCACGCCCGGCGAGGAAGCGGCCGCCCGGGCGGCTTACCGAGCGGGCCGCGGCGCCCGGTACTGCGGCGACCCCGACCGCTGCGGGAGCGGGCTGACGCCCGGCGAGAGTCGGTCGCTTGAGTACCTGCCGCCGCAGATCGTCGTGGACTGAAGCACCGCTACCGAAACACTGAGAACAGGACGTCATCGGCATCGGCACGGAACTGGACGGCCAGTTGCTCGATGGAGATCGAGGGGTCGTCAACCGCGAACCCATCGGCGTCGAGCCGGTTGACCAACTCGCCCACCTCCAGATCGACGAGCGGCGCCAGCCGAGCGATCGGAGTACTCGAGATTCGTGCGATGACCAGCGCCTCGGGCTCGCCGATGCCGAACACGCTCGACGCCACGACCATGCCGGACCCAATCGACCAGGCAAGCACGAGGACTGCGAGACCGGTGCGGTGGGAGAAGTAGTTGGTGAACGGCCGCCAATTGCTCAGCACGTGGAACACGACGGCGGCGGAGAACACGATGCCCGCCAGCTCGTGCGTGACCTTGAACGGACCTTCGGCGACGAAGAACATCAGCAGACCGGTGGTGATCACGAAGAGGCCGGCGCCCATCGTCGCCGGGGTCGACCATCTTCGGGTGTTCAGGTTCTTCATTCCGTCCCTCCAATCTGGTGGCAAGATTCCGGCCCGCCCGTGCGCCGGGTTCGGACGGGTCGAAGCCCGTACTCACCAGCTACGGCCCCGGCAAGTGCCCGGTTCCCGGCGGTTGCCACACAGCGACCGTGGGATCGGGCGGCGGGGACTGCGGATGCGGGTCTGAGTTCCCTCCGTCCTCCTTGCACGGCCGGGTTTAGCAGCTACGATTCTTCCGTGAGGGCCGGTTCATGGTACGCCCTGGTGAGTTCAATGAGCGCGTGAAGCGCCAAGCCTTCGCCCGCGCCGAGGCGCGTTGCGAGTGCCGGCGACGCGAATGCGGGCACGTCGGCAGGTGTAACGCGAAGCTGACGGACGGCTGGGTACCGCGGCACAACGTGCCGGCCGCGTCCGGCGGAGCCAGCGTGCTCGCGAACTGCATCGCGGTGTGCAGCTCGTGCGACGATGCGATCCGCCGCGGGTAGGCCGAAGAAGGTCCGGCCGAACAGCGGGGAGGCGCCCGGCCCCGGCTGTTGCCGCACAGCGACCGGGGGCCGGGCGGCGGGGAAGGCCCTGATTGGGAGGGCGCCCGCGCGAGCAGATCATGCGCCGGGCATCTGGGGCCGTCAAGGGTCCACAGACCGCGACGCTGGCTGATGTTCAGCGCGTCAACGTCCCGGTGATGGTGAAGTTCCCGCAGAAATCAGTCGTTGCTGCCTCGTAGACGCGGGCTGAGCGTCCGGAGAACGTCAACGTGGAGCTGGTCGTCGTGATCGTGCCGCAGTCGGGGTCGCTGACGCTGCCCGAGAATCCCCCGCCGGTTACCGTGACGAATCCGGTCGAGTTGATCACGCCAGTGACCGCCGGGAGTTGAGTCGTCTCGCCAAAGAACGTGATGGACCCGGTGATGGTGACTTGTCCACCGGCTTGCACGACCGCCATGCGCATCGATCCGTTGACCGTATTCGGGAATAGTGACCCCGACAGCTCGAGCGGACCGAGGTAGGTGCCAGCAACCTGCGGGACGGTCGGAACGGTCGGGCGCACCGACGACGGCGCGGCGGGACTCTGGAGACGGCCATCATCGCAGCCGGCAGCGAGAACGACGAGGACGAGGATGAGCCTGCGCATGTGGTTCCCTCCTTCATCCGGGGAAGGCCGACCCCCCCGTTGTTGGGCCAGCGGCCCCCGCAGAGGGCCGTCGGGCCTGTCGCCAAACATCAGCTCTACCGTTGATTCGGAAGAGGATTCCGCCTATTCCGCCCTGACGGGCGTGTTGTATTCGGCGGATGACCCGACGAGAAGTTGTGGCCGTCGCCCTGGCCGTGCGTGCGGCCGAAGACGACTCAATCAACGGGTCG
Organism: Vicinamibacterales bacterium; assembly: GCA_965204175.1. GTDB lineage: Bacteria > Acidobacteriota > Vicinamibacteria > Vicinamibacterales > UBA8438 > WTFV01. The sequence continues at coordinate 3,466,192 of OZ241978.1, read as the reverse complement.
GCGAAGCGCCGACGAGCCGACGAACTGATGCTTGGCGACAAGAAGTCTACAACACGACACCGGGCGCCACCAACGACCATTGTCAAGGGGTCGCCGGGTCGGTTGCCACGCACCGCGCAGTCGATTGCAGGGTCCCGCCTGTTCCCCGTCCGGGTCGGGACGGGTCTTGTATTCCGGCGAGCGACCCGGCGTCAGACGACTGCCGGTGCGTGGCGAGAGCATCGTAGCACGGCCGGATCGGGTGGGTGTCTCCCCACGAGATCCTTCGGGGGGCTGGCCGGCTCCTAGCCACGACCGCCGGGGTCGCCGTGCCGGATGCGCGCGTGCTTCGCGTGCCGCAGCGCGTGGGGGCTCGCGGGCGTGCGTCGTGGCGGGATTCGGTTCTGGAGACGCTGTGGTAGACTGCTTTCGCCAAACACTCCTCGAGAACACTGACGTCTTGACGTCGGGTTCTCCGCCCAATACAAGACCCCTCCGAGCGAGGGGGAACAGGCGGGACCCCGCACAAGGTTAGTGTTGGAGTGTTTGGCAGACGAGCCCGGCGACCTCCTGGTGGTCGCCGGAGGCGGGCTCTTGCCCGAGTGGGATCGCTTCAGGTAGAGTCGCTGTCGCCAAACACCGGTTCGTCGGCTCGTCGGCGCTTCGCCGACCCGTTGATTGAGTCGTTCCTCCGCGTTCGCGTTGTGCGTGGAGGCAGCGGCGCACAACGTCTTCGTCGGGTCGCCCGCCGAATACAACACGCCCGTCAGGGCGGAATAGGCGGGACTTCTCTCCATCAATCAACGGAGAACTGGTGTTTGGCGACCGGCCCGGCGCCCTTCCGCCCGCGGGAAGGGCAACCGGGCGGAAGGGGAGTCGCCATGCGCCGGGTTGCCGTCGTCTCGCTTCTGATCCTGGCGATCACCTCACCGACTCCTGGCGATCACCTCACCAACCGTGGCGGGAGGCCGGCGACGGGAGCCTGACAGCATGAGGAGACACAGCCAGCGATTCGACGTTCTGATCGACCAGTACCGCCAGGTGCACGCCCGCGGCGTGCCGGAACTCGGCATGTCCTCCGGCGAGACCTTCAAGGGGCGGTCTGTGCTGTCGCATGCCCCGGCGATCAAGGAACTGGTTGACGAGCACCGGGCTGGGACGCTGCTCGACTACGGCTGTGGCAAGGGGAGCTTCTACAGCGGTCGGGACGGTGGAGCCGAACCGCTGGACGAGCGCTGGGGCGTCACGGTGACGTGCTACGACCCGGCGGTTTCGGGATTCGATGTGTACCCGAGCGGGACGTTCGACGGCGTGATCTGCACGGATGTACTGGAGCACTGCCCGGAAGAGGATCTGGACTGGATCCTCGCGGACCTGTTCAGGTTCGCGCGCCGGTTCGTCTTCGCCAGCATCTCATGCCGGCCGGCCGTCAAATTCCTGCCGAACGGCGAGAACGCGCACTGCACGGTGCGATGGCCGCGCTGGTGGCGTCGCCGGTTGAAGCTCGCGGCCAAGGCGAACCCGCAGGCGTGCGGGCTGTTCGTGTTCACTGACGTGTGGAGGCTCGGGCGATACCGGCACTCCGCTCGGCTTTCGATTACTCCGATATAGGCCGGCGCACCCGGCGCACCACCGGCGCGCCGGGAGGGGGGGGCCAGCGTGCGGAGCGCACAGTCCGTGTTCGTCGTCGCTCTCGTGGTCCGATGCGCGGTGGCCATGACAGCCGCAGTTGTGCACCCGCCCGGCAGCTACTTCGCTGATTTCCCTGATGGGGTCGGGTACCTCCAACTCGCGGACAGCTTGGCGTTTCGTGGCGAATTTGCCCGCGACGGACTTCCCGAGATTGAGCGCACGCCCGGGTACCCGTTGTTCATCGCGCTGGGCGCCCGCATCGGACACCCGATCGGCGTCACTGTGGCTCTGCAGGCCATTCTCGGAGCGCTGAGCGCCGTGCTCGTGTTCAAAATGACGTTGCGGGTCACTGGAAGCCGGCTCGCCGCCTCGGCCGCTGGGCTGCTGTTCGCCGTCGATCCCCCTTCCGTCATCCACGGCGTCAACATGTTCACGGAAACGCTATTCGTCTTTGTCCTGCTGGTTCACCTGGTGATCTTGCTGCGGTGCATTGAACAGAACAGACACCCGGCACTTGCGGCGGCTGCCGGCGCCGCTGCGGCTGCCGCAGTCTTTGGCCCCGCGCAAGAATAACTTCCGTTTTTTCGTCACATGGGTTCGATGGTGTAGTTCCATTTGGGCAGGGAGCTGTCGGGTGTGATGCGTAACTCCTGCATCTGCGCGTCGGTGACCTTGACGCCGGTCTTGTAGGTCTTGCGGACCAGGTGCGCGCGCACCCGCAGTCCGGTGGCGGTGCGTGTGGTGCGCAGGTACTTGAGGATGGACTCGTAGCTGTCGAGCGGCCGGCCGGCCCAGTTCTTGGTGACCTCGCAGAACATGCGGTGTTCGATGGGATTCCACTTCGACGTGGCCGGCGGGTAGTGGGCCACACGCACGCGCAGGCCGTGGCGGTTGCAGAGGCGGTGTTGCAGGTTGAATTTCCAGGCGCGCGCGGTGCAACTGTTGCTGCCGCCCCCGTCGGCCAGGATCTGCAGAGCTTCGGCCTCGGGATAGTGCTTGCAGCCCTCGGTGCGCCACCATTTCTCGATGCAGTCGACGGCGAACGCCGGGGTGTCGGCGGTCTGGCCGACGAAGACGGTGCCGGCGTTGGCCCGGGTGTCGTAGATGCCGTAGGGGATGGCGAGGCCGTCGGCATCGGAGCGGAAGTCGTGGTCGTTGACCAGCTCGGGTCTGCGGTCCCACTTGGCGCCGGGATTGCGGAATGCGCCGACGAGCTCCTTCTTCTTGGTGTCGACGCTGATGACCGGCGTGTTGTCGGCGGCGCACCGCTCACGCAGTTCGGCGATGTGGTGGAACTGGTCGTCGCGGTTCGGGTGCGAGGCGCCGGCACGCTTCTTGTGGTTGACGCGCAGCGAGAATCCCATCTTCTTGAGAAGCCGGGCGACGGTCCGCGCGCAGATGTCGGTCCCGAGCTTGCGCAGTTGGGCGGCGACCTTGGCGGTGGTGCGGCGTGTCCACTTCAGGCCACGGACCGGGTCGCCGGCCGTCTCGTGGTCCATCAGGTCTTGGATGTGGGCGATGACTTCCGGCGTTTTTTTTCCGCTGGCGGCCGCCCGCCCCCGACGCGTCGCACCCGGTCGATCTCGACGTCGCGCTCGACGAGTTGCCGTCGGCCGGCGGCGACCGTCGACGGGTCGATGCCGAGCAGTTCGGCGATGCGCCGGTCGCCGCCCCACCCGCACTTGAGCGCTTCGAGGCCGGCGAACAGCCGCCGCTGCCGCTCGTCGAGCAGGCTGGCGAACAACACGATCGCGGCGCGCAGTTCCTCCGGCATCAGGTCGGCCTGTGGCAGGGGCCGCACGAGTCCGGGCGTGGCCATCAACAGGCGCCGCGCGCGCAGTTGGTGGGCCTGCTGCGCGCGGTCGGCCGCGCAGTAGAGGAACTGGCCGGCGAGCTTGTGCCGCGTCAGCCGCCCGTTGCTGACGAGCTTGTGCAGCGGGTCCTGGGTGCCGACCGCGAGCAGGTTGTCCAACTCGTCGACGAAGTATCCCGCCTCGGCGTGGTTGACGAACGACTCGGCGGTTGCGATCAGGGTGCCGACGCGGGAGAAGCGGACCCCGGCGAAGGACCACAGGCCGTGCTCGTCGAAGTCGGCGAGTGCGTCGAGGGTGTAGTAGCCACCGCGATGCGAGTAGCTGGTCCGGGCGTCAAGGTCCTTGAGCTTGCGAAACGCGGTGCGCCTGCTGGCGCGGGGCCCGAGGGCCGCGATCACCTCGGGCAGCGTGGCGATGGTCTGCTTGCGGAGCAAGGCGATGATCGTGTCGGCGGAGAACGCGGTTGGTCTCATTATGGCACCATTACGGATCACGGTTTCCGCAATTATGCCATAAATCTGGACAGGGCTCTGCTCCCAGAATCCAGAGAAACCTTTGCCTTGACGAGACTGTCGACGCCACGAACGTTGCGGGACCGGCTGTGCTCTATAGCGAGACTACAGGCACTTCTAGGAAGTTATTTTTGCGCCGACCCTTTGTCCGCCCGATGGCTCTGCACTGGCTTCCAATCGCCACCTTGCTCCTGGTACGACGACCGCGCACGGTTGTGGCGGCTGTCCTGTTCGCTGTCGTCGCGTTCGGCCCGGTGTATCTGTGGACCCAGCGGAACGAGACCGTAGCGGAGTACACGCGCTTCTCTGCGTTACCTGATATTCACATGTACCGCTGGATCGCGGCCTCGGTGGAAGCGGTCATCGACGAAGAACCGTTTGACGTGGCTCAGAAGCGCCTCACTGCCGAGCTCGAGCGGAGTGCTACGGAAGGGGGCTGGACGAGAGTCGAGCTCTACGCGCATGCTCGCCAAGCGGGACTGTCGACAATCATCGACCATCCCGTAGCTAGTGCTATGGCCTACGTTCGGGGATTGGCGATCGCCTTCGGACTGCAGTTCTCGAAGTACATTCGGCTGTTCGACCCCGACTACTCTGGACAGAATCTGCTCGGCCGCCTTGGCGCTGGCCAGCACGTGTCAGGAGTTAACTACCTGTTCATTCTGCCAGCCTACGCCGTTCTGCTGGCGTTGTGCGTTGTTCCCTACGTGGCGGCTGGCTGTGGCGTGTTCGCTCTCTCCTGGCGACGAACGGTCACGATCACGCTTCTAGCCGCAACTGGCTACTTCGGAATCATGACCGGCGGCGCGGCGCTCGGCGGCGCGGACAGGATGCGGGTTCCTCTGATGCCGATGGTGTGTGTGCTGGCGGGAACCGGGCTCGCCCGATGGTCACGACCCTGATGCCGAAGTCGGCAACCGAAACACTGAGAAGAGGACGTCGTCGGCGTCGGCGCCGACGTCAAGGGCCAGTTGCTCGATGGTCGTCGCCGGGTCCTCGACCGCGAACCCGTCGCTGATGAGCCGGTCGACCAGGTCGCCGACCTCCATGCCGACGACCGGCGCCAGTCGAGCGATCGGAGTACTCGAGATTCGTGCGATGACCAACTCCTCGGGCTCGCCGAGGCCGAAGACGCTCGACGCCACGACCATGCCGAACCCCATCGTCCAAGCGAGCACGAGGACTGCGAAACCGGTGCGTTGGGAGAAGTAGTTGGTGAACGGTCGCCAATTGCTCAGCACGTGGAACACTACGGCGGCGGAGAACACGATGCCCGCCAGCTCGTGCGTGACCTTGAACGGACCTTCGGCGACGAAGAACATCAGCAGGCCGGTGGTGATGACGAAGAGGCCGGCGCCCATCGTCGCCGGGGTCGACCAACGCCGAGTGTTGAGGGTTCTCATGCGGCGAGTCTATCGGGTGGGGCGTTCTGCGCCCTTCGTTCTTCGGCCGCAGGGCCGCGGTCGGCCCTCCCGAGCCCGAGGAGTCAAGTCACGGAAACGGACGCGGTGCGAGCCGTCGGTCCGCGCGGTGGGCGAAGAAACCCCTGATTTTCGGGGCGATTGTGGGCGGCACTGCTGCCGCTCCTCGGAAGTCGAACTGCAAACTTGTTCTGGAGTGACAACATCACTAGCCGATGCTCACCAGCTCGACCTCGTAGAGCAGGGTGGCGTCGCCGGGAACGGCGGGTGGAGCGCCGCTCGTCCCGTAGCCGCGTTCGGGCGGAATCACGATGCGCCGCAGGCCGCCAACCCGCATCCCGAGCAGGCCCCGGTCCCAGCCCTGAATGACCTCGCCGACCCCGAGCGTGAACTGGAGGTTACTCCCGGAATCGAATGGCATGCCCTTGTTCTCGTGGGCGTTCGGGCAGTAGAGCCAGCCCGTATAGTCGACGGACAGTATGTCGCCGTTCATCGCTTCCTGCCCCGTGCCCACGCGGAGATCTTCCGTGCTGAACGGCACGTCGAGCCCGACGCTTGGGCAAGTGGGAGGCGAAGTGGGCGCCGTTGGGGCGGTCGGGCCGCCGCCGTCATCGCCGCCGCACGCGACGGCAAGGAGCAGAACCGGAACCGTCAGGACGAATCGCCGCATCATGTGTGCCTCCACGTGCTAGCGTACAAGAAGCCGAGTTGCTGCTCGCAGGGCTGGCTGCTCCCTGTCGTGGAGCGGGGTTGCACCCGAGAACAAGGTCATGGCCTGGTTCTCGGTGGATCAGATCGGGACGTCAGACCACCTCGTTGTCCGGGCAGAGCGGGCGGTTGCAGAAAACGGGCTTGTGGGCTTTCGTTGACGAGTCGGGGCGCACCCTAGCGCCGCTGCCGACAGCCGGTGTACAGGGCATCAAGGCGCGGTCGACGAGCGACGCGCGGTAATCTTCGCGCGGCGACTCTACGGCAGCTCGAAGACGAAACGGTGAACGACGCGGATGCCGAGCACCCTCACGTCGGCGTAGGTTCGATCGCCGAGCTGGACTCGGGTCCTGTGGAAGAGCCCGGTACGCACGGCGATGCAGCGCCAGCAGAAGCAGCAGCGCGGGTCGATGCCGACGAACCAGCACAGTCGGCGGCAGATGCGGCTCACGAGACCGCTGTGATGAAGACGTCGAGGGGCGTGCATGCTCACCCTCCCTTCTCTTTCCCCAGCACAGTACCGCGCACGAGCGCCTGTTTGGAACTGGGGAGATCCCCAGGGGGCACCAGTCCCATAGTGGCCGTACGGGAGGTTGCCCTGTGGTGACGTGTCCCTGCCCGCGATCTGCGAGTGGCTAAGCCGTCTCGCGATGGTGGTCCCGCGCGGTTGTCCCCCGTGGCGCGGCTCGCGCGGAACCCGCGCCACGCCAGCAAGGACCCGAACACCCGCACCCCGCCGAGCGGTAACGCGGGGACGCCCGCAGGGGCACGCACAGGGCCGGTGTCAGGGTCGAACACCCGCACCCCGCCGAGCGGTAACGCGGGGACCGCCATGAGCCCCACTCGCAGGTCGACCGCGACCGAGCCGCCTCGCCCGTCCGACACCTGTATGCGGATGGTGACGGGTCCGCCAACGGCGGGCACCTGCCAGTGGTGGGAGCGAGTCGGGTGTCATACTCAGCGGCGACCCTGGGTTGTCGGGCCGCGTCGCATCGCGTCGAACGGCGATGCGCAAGCGAAACCGCGCCCGCCTGTCCAGACCGGCGGGTGATCGGGTACCGTTTCCCGGTGATCGCTGGTGATCCAACTGGTAGGCGACGGTGCCTGTCCAGACCGGCGGGTGATCGGGTACCGTTTCCTGTTCGTGCCCAGCCACTAGAGGCGGGCATTTCTCTGGAGGAGGGTCACACCAATGCGCGGACGGATCGCCTTGTTCACCCTGGTCGGCGCGCTGATGCTGGCCGCCGTAGCCGCGGCGCAGATGCGGATCGTCGGCGTGGCGCTTGCCGCAGCCGGCGCCGCGATGATGACCATCGACCCCGAGCAGCCGGTTCAGCCGACGCAGCCGGGCATCGTCCCGGACGATACGCTGGCCCGCGAGACGGCCGCTCTGCTGGCTGACCCGGAGACGTTCGCCAGACTGCTCGTGGATGTCGACCCGTCGACCGCTCACGCCGCATGTTCGGTGAATCTGACGTGCACCATCTACGTCGCGGGCGCCCTCAACGGAGCGATCGTTGGCGCGGGAGCGGCACTCGGTGTCGCAACCTCGGAGGAGCGGACAGTCTACGCCGGCCCGTTCAAGCCCTTCATTCCCTACAAGGAGCGAAGCGGTGGCCTGAAGTACGGCGGAGCGGCTCTGGTCGTCGGTGGGGCAGTCTTGGCGGCCCTTTGGCCGAACCAGCCGGCCATGCAGAACGTCTCCGTCACGCCAACTCGAGGCGGCGCTCGACTGAGCAAGACGTTCGGATTCTGACAGCCACACGAGCGATTGGACTCCGGCCGATGCTTTTCGCTGCCCCGTGAAGCCAGTGCTGAGTGCCCGTCGCCCTGCGGCTGGCCGTCCAAAGCAAGCAACGGCCACATCTGCGCCATCAGTCGCAACTTCGCTGGATCGCGTCCGAAGAGCCCGCCAGCGACCACGAGAAAGCAACCGCCCCTTCGCCGAACCACGAGACGGCGAGATCGAACGTCGAGCCGCCCGACAGAGCCGCTATCGCCCGTGAGGAATCGACGAAACGGAGATCATCATCACCCCATGACTGATTCACCGCCCAGCGGGCATCATTGCCATCGACCCGCACGGCGACGGTGTATCGCGTGTACCCGTCCCGGATGTCACCCCCGTTTAGGTTCGGCGACTCGTTGAACCGCACCCACGCCCGATCGCAGTTGACGAAGATCCGCGCGGTCGTCGACCCGTAGGGGAACGACATCGGCCGCAACGGGCCAACATCCCGGCTCATCGCTCCCTGGCCGGTGCGGTCGCCGAACTCGTCGACGAAGTTGATCATCTGCCAGTCAGAAGGCGACGTCGACGGCGGGGCGGGTGTCCGCTGGGCGCGCTGCCCAGCGTCGCGGGTGCGCTCGATGGCGGCCCGTCGTTCGCCGAGTTCTTGCTGCCACTCGGATGCCGCGCTGCGGTCGGGTCGCCGCTCGACATCCGGCGGTGGAGCGCACCCTCCGACCAGGAATGCCAGTATGACCGCGACGGCTCCGCCCGCTGCACGCTTCCGCCTGCCCTGCTGGTATCTGGCTCCGCCGTGCTTCACCGGTTCCGCCCGCGGAATCTTCGCCAGTGGACGCAGTCGCATGGTCCCTCTCCGGTGGTTGTGTGAATCGGCCCCTGGTTTCCCCTCAACGAGAACACCAGGGGACCGACCGGGTGTTTCCATTTCGCTCATGCTACCCGGCTGATCCGTTTCCCGTCCAGCCAGGCGGGTTTGGGTCTGCGATCCCGAGCGCCATCGCCGGCGCCGCCGAACGATGCCGGTCCGCAGGTGCGCAAACTCCACTTCGTCCTGCGTGCAGTCGACAGTGAGCGCCCTGGCGACCGAGACGAGGGCGACCTTCTGCTGCGCCCGTCGCCCTCCTCGTCACCCTCGTCCGCGCCGGCGGGCCGCGAAGTTGACCCCGGAGCAGCGACGGGAGATCGCGAAGAAGGCCGCGCGCGCGCACGGTGGGCGGACCGCGCCGAGACCTGAAACCGTCAGTCGACGACGATCGGCGGCCGAGCCAGAACCGGCTCGCCAGCGGCCCGTCCGTTCCCGCACTCGCGCGGGTCGCCGCAGTAACGCGACTGGTAGCCAGCCTCGTAGGCTCGCCGAGCGGCGTCCTCTTCCGCGCGGGTGAGGAACGGGAAATCCGCGTTGTAGGTGCGCGGGTTCATCATCTCCCCGTGCCCGCTGGTATGTCGTAGCCCGAAAACGTGTCCGATTTCATGGGCGATCAGTTCCTGATGGTCTTCGTCCGGTTTCCAGGAGTCGTTGTGAATCCAAATCCGCCCGCCGCCGAGCAAAGCCCTGCCTGCGGCACCGCCCCACTCATCGCCGGTCTCAGCCTTGTACTCGGCTGCCGTGACGTAGCTGACTACGACCAGAGCACTCCCGTGGCCCATGCGTTGCTCGACCGGAATCGACCGGCATCCGGCCTCGACAGGGTGCGAATACCGGATTCCCGTGATCATCTCCGCCAGCGTTGGCACGATGGCGCGCCAGAAGTGAAGGGTTTCCACGGATAGGCGCCAGTTGCCGTTCTCGCAGCCGTTCGGCCCGCCAAGCTCGATGTAGAAGCGTGGCGTCGGGTTGCTCCGGACCCATGAGACTGCTGAACCGAATTGGTCGGGCTCGTCGTGATCGTTGAAGATGATTTCCCGATAGAGCCGATCGTTGTATCGGGTCCACTCGGCCGCAGTCGGATGCGTGCGCCGTGGCCAGCCGACGAAACTGGCCTGCACCTCGTAGGTGACCGTTCGTGCGCTGCCGGCCGGGTACAGCCCGATGCAGACCCATAGGGCATCCTTGATGCTCGGCGAAGCCCAGCCGAACACCTGCAGATGCCCCACCCTGCCCCGCGAAAGGTTGCCTCCAAAAGTCTGGCCACCGGACGTGTAGAACGAGAGATGCGCGCCCTCGGACGGTGGGTCGAGGAACGCGTCAACGCGGATGGCGCGGTCTCGATTCAGCGCCGGAACTACCACGTGGTGAGGCCAGCAGCCTCCGTCGCCGGTGCCGGTCACCGTGGTTGCCGGGAGGTTCCAGAAGGTCTGCGCCACCAGAACCGGTGCGGTCGGCAGCGAGAAGACGACGACAACGGCGACAACGACCGCGATCCGCAGGCGCATGGTGGACCCTCCTTCTCACGCTGCCGGAACCGGACGACGACGAGTTGGTATGGATCGGAGCTTCAGCAGTTCGGCAACCTGCTCGATGAAGAGCACGGCCGCCTTGGGCACCACCGCGACAACTTGGCCCCCCTTTCCGGAACTTGACCCCCCTGCCTGAACTTCACGGGGCAGCGAGGAGCACCGGCAGGAGTCCACTCGACCACGAGCCGCCGCGCAGCCCTGCCACGTCGCGTTTGGTTGAGGCGAAACCACCGCGTGCATTGTATCCTTGCGATCACCCGACGACGCCGGTGCTTTGGTAGTGCCTCCCCCTAGTAGGGGAAATCCGACGATGCACATGAAAGACGCCACGACTCCATCCGGAAAACGCTGCGCCAGCTCTTCCATCGCCGCGGCAACGTTCGCGGCCATCTCCAGCGCATTGGCGCCGGGCAACTGGTAGATGGCGAGGGCGACTGACGGCCGCCCGTTCAGCCGCATGGACATCGCATAGTCCTGCGCGCCCAGCTCCACCCGCGCGACGTCCCGTAGCCGCAGGATCGCGCCGTCGTCTACCCGCACGATGAGGTTCTCGAACTCCGAGACCTCGGACAGCCGCCGCTCGCGTTGACCGTGTACTGGAAGTCCTGCCCCGACGGCGTCGGCGGGGCTCCGATCCGCCCGGCCGCCACCTGAACCCGCGGGCCTTCAGGCGCGCGGGGTCGAGCCAGCGTAGCCGCAGCACCACCGGACAACGTTACGGGTCGCGGCGCAGGGAGCACGTCGAGTTGCACGCACCCGCGGATGATGGGCGGCTACTGCGAAGAGTGCGGGGATCTTCGGTTTCCCGCCATGTGTTTCCCACCACAGGGCCTCGTCGTCCGCTGCGTGTTCGGCGTCGGACCGGCGGAAGAACTCGGCCGCCCGGGCGCGTTCCTCGTCGGTTCGCTCGCGGACGGGCTCGTTGCGCGGCTTCCTGGCGCCTCTTGGGCTTGGAAGCGTGCCGCTCGATGAAGCGCCGCGCCCCGGCTGCCGACGCCTCCCTGAGCGCTTCCTTGCTGCGTCCGCGTTCGGTGCAGATCCCGGCCTCGAACGAGGCGGTCATCCGTTTCCAGCGGTTCGCCGTCCGTTCCCGATCGCTAGATCGCGCGCGACCGCCAGGTATCGAGGAACGCGCGCAGGCGCTGGCTTCGCGGTCGCCGGAAGATGTCGTCCGGGGGGCCGCGCTCGATGACCTCGCCCCCGTCCATGAACACGACCTCGTCGGCCACCTGCGCGGCGAATCCCATTTCGTGGGTGACGACGACCATTGTCATGCCGTCGCTCGCCAGCTCCTGCATCACCTGCAGCACCTCGCCCACCAGTTCCGGATCCAGCGCCGACGTCGGCTCGTCGAAGTACATCACGTGTGGCCGCATCGCCAGCGCCCGCGCGATCGCGGTGCGCTGTTGCTGTCCGCCCGAGAGCTGGGCCGGGTAGTCGTGGGCCTTGTCATCCACCCCTACCCTGGCCAGCATCTCCATGCCGATCGCCTCGGCGTCCCGCTTGCCGAGTCTCTCGACCACGCGCAACGCCTCGGTCACGTTGCCGAGCGCCGTCTTGTGCGGCCAGAGATTGTAGTGCTGGAAGACCATGCCGATGACGCTGCGGACGCTGTCGATGTTGCGGTCGCTGTCGGGCACCCGTCTGCCGTCGACCTCGCGGTAGCCGAGCAGCCGGCCTTCGATGAACACCCGGCCTTCATCGTACCGGTCCAGAAACGCCATGCATCGCAGAAGGGTGGTCTTGCCGGAACCGGACGGGCCTATGACGCAGACCACCCGCGAGTTGTCGACCGACAGATCGATTCCTCTCAGGACCTCGGCCGCGCCGAACCGCTTGCGCAGGCCCTCGACCAGAACCACGGGGTTGCGGTCGGCGCCGCTTGCTTCTTCGCCGCTCATGATGCACGGCTGAACCGGCGTTCCAGAAGCCCGCCGGCAAACGCGATGCCCTCGATGATCAGCCAGTAGAGCAGAGCTACTGCGACGTAGGGCTCGACCACGGCAAAGGTTTCGTTGACCATCTGCGTCGTGTTCTTCGTCAACTCGGAGACCGTGATGATCGACAATACAGCCGATTCCTTGACCAGGACAATCACCTGATTGGTCGACGGCGGGATGATCAACGCCAGCATCTGCGGGATCTGAATGCGGGCGACGATCAGCCGGCGCGGGATGCCGAGCATGCGCGCGGCTTCCACCTGTCCGGACGGGATGGACTGGAACCCGGCCCTGAAGATCTCCGCGAAATAGCCGCCGCCATACAGGCCAAGGCCGATGATCCCGACCGGTTCGGCAGCCAGGGTCAGACCGACCGAGGGTCCGCCGTAGTACAGGAGGAACAGCAGAATCAGGATCGGAGTTCCACGCATGACCTCGATGTAGGCTCGGCAGAAGAACGTCACGGGGCGGAACCGCAGGCTCTGGAGCACCGCGACGGCAAGACCGGCGGCAACGGCCAGAAGCGACGCCAGCGCACAGATGCAGGCCGTCGTCCACAATCCCGACAACAGCAGCGGAGCGTAGCGAATCACGATGTCGATGTCGAACGACATGGCTTTCCCCTGGGGGCAGCTATCGCGCCGCCGCCGCGGCGTAGCGCCTCTCGAAGCCGGCCCCGACGCGGGCCAGGACCAGGTTCATGGCGAGGTAGATGAGCGCCGCGATCACGTAGGCTTCCAATGGCCGGAACGTGACGGCGGCCACCTGCTGACCGGCGCGCATCAGTTCGGTCACCGCGATCACCGAGATCAGGGATGAGTTCTTGAGGATGCTGATGGTCTCATTGACGAGCGCCGGCAGAACCAGACGCAACATCTGGGGAATCAGGATTCTGATCCTGATGTCCACGATTCCGATCCCGAGCATGCGCGCGGCCTCGACCTGGCCGGGCGGGATGGACAGCAGACCGCCCCGGAAGATTTCGGCCTGAAACGCCGCGGTGTTCATGGTCAGCGCGATCATCGCCGCGGCGACCGAGGGCACATCCAGGCCGATCGTCGGCAGCAGGTAGAAGACGATCAGCAGTTGCACCAGGATGGGCGTCCCCCGCCAGACGCTTCGGTAGGCTATCGAGGCCCGGCGGATCAACCGGTTGTGCGAGATGAGACCGAAACCGAGCCACAGCCCCAGGACCATGCCGGCGACTATCGAGACCGCCGAGACCGCAACGGTCATCCGCGCCCCGGCCAGGAACGCGCTGTAGTGGTTCGAGATGACGTCAGGAAAATCCACCGGCGAAACCCGAATCGAGCGCCGATTACCCCTCTACCGCGCGCACCCGCGCTCTTCACCGCCCGCCCCGCCGGCAGCGATCGCTGCCGGGCGTTCAGTCGAGCGGTACGGGCAGTGCGTCGGACGGCAAGTTCATGGGGCCGCCGAACCACTTCTCCTGCAGCGCCGTCAGCACTCCTGACTCGTTCAGCGCGGCGAGCTGCTCATCCATGAAGGCTGCCAGCGAAGCGCTTTCGGCGTCCCGGCGCCCGGCCCAACTGAAATACGTCCTGGGACCGAACGTCGGCAGCACCATCTCGAACGTATCCGGCCGCGTGCGAACCAGTCTGAGCAAGTTCGGCAGGCTGTTGGAGACCGCCCGGATCCGCCCCGCCGCCAGAGCGGCGTAGGCTTCGTTGAAATCGACGTACGTCCTGATCTCCTCGACGCCCGCACCCGCACGCGACAACTCCGCGGCGAAAGCCTGAAGGGCCTGCAGTTGCGCCGAGCCGGCCTGCGACCCGACCAGATGGCCGGCGATATCCTCGGGCGCCTCGATCGCATCGTCGCCCCTGCGCTTGACGAGCGCCATCGTCGCGTCGGCGATCGGCAGGCTCAGCGCGTACCGCTCGTAGCGCTCCCTGGTGACGGTCACCGACGTGACGACATAGTCGAATCTGGCCGCCGCCAAGCCGGGAAGAATGCCCTGCCAGGGGAGATCGAGCCGCGTCAGCTCGACGCCGGGCAACGCCTGCATGATGTGGTCCATGATGTCGGTCGAGTAGCCGACGATCTCGCCGTCCTCGACGAACTCGAACGGCGGGAACCGAGCCTCGGTTCCGACGATGAACTCGCCTCGTTCCTTGATCTCGGTCAGCAGATCCGTATCGGCCGACCCGCCGGAACAGCCGAGGCCCGCTGCAACGACGACGGCGAACATGGCCGCCTGCGCTCGTTCGAACAAGGGCAACATCTCGGTCCGCCGTCCTCACACTTTCGATGAACCCGCCGGCACGGCGGCTCCTCCCCCGTGCGGCGAGCGGTTACAGTACGCCACGCTGCCGCGACGGGTCAACGCCGCGACAGCCGGCCTCGCCGCGGACACGCCTTGACCCCGCCGTGCCGCCGGGTTCATGCTCGCGGTTTCCAGCCAGCATGGGAGGCGCGTCATGTCCGGGCTTCAGACAATTCCGGCGCGAAGCGGCAGGGCTGCCCCGGTCGCCAGGGGCCAGAAGGTCAAGGTCGTCAATACCCACGGACAGCAGGTCATCGACACCTGGGCCTTCGCGCAACGGGACCTGCGCGAGTTCATGTCGATGGAGCACACCCGCGCAACCTTGACGAAAATGCGCCCCCAGGTCGGCGACGCGCTCTACAGCAACCGCCGGCGCTCGATCCTGACGCTCGTCGAGGACACCTCGCCCGGCGTGCACGACACGCTGATGGCCGCCTGCGACAACTATCGCTACGGCCTGCTCGGCTGCACGGAATACCACGACAACTGCACCGACAACCTGGCAGCCGCTCTCGGTGAACTCGGACTGACGCCGCCGGAAACCCCGTCGCCGCTCAACCTCTTCATGAACATCCCCTGGGAGGCGGACGGCGGCCTTGCCTTCGCCGCGCCGGTCTCCAGGCAAGGCGACTACGTGCTGTTCGAGGCCAGTCTGGATGTCATCGTCGCCTTCTCCGCCTGCCCGCAGGACATCCTGCCGATCAACGGCGAGGCGCGCGAGCCCACCGAAGCGCATTTCCAGATCCTCGACTGACCCGCGGACGGCGGTGGATACGCCGTCAGCCGCCGAAGCGGTACGTCACGCCCAGCTTCACGCGGCGGCCCTTGGGGTCGTGCGTGAAGCCGTCGTACGACAGTTCGACGTCCGCCCAGGGAGGCGCTTCGCCGGTGAGATTCAATCCGTAGAGGGTCACGTCGAATCCGCTGTCGGGAAAGCGCCACTGGAAGGTCATGTCCCAGGTCAGGAACGGCTCGATGACCGGCACCAGCGTCGATCCGGGGTCCTCGTAGGACGAGATGTAGTTCACGAAGCTCGAGAGGCTGTAGGCGTTCCACCGATACGTGCCGGCGAAGCGGCTCTTCCACTTCGGCAGCGGCACGGCAATCGGATTGCCGAAGTTCAGGCGGCCGGCCGCGTCCGCCGCCGGTTGCAGCTCCAGGTCGCCCAGCATCAGCGCCTTCGTCCGGTACTCGGCCGTCCAGGTGCCGTCCAGGGCGAGCGAGAGCTGGCCGGGTCCCGCATCGACCCGCTGGCCGAAGTGGAGGTCGAGACCCGACGTCTTCACGCCCGGCCAGTTGACCAGATCGACCTGCACCCGCTCCATGTTGGCCGGTTCGCACGCAACCGAGATGGTCGACGCGCGGCCCTCCGGACAGAGGATGTACCGCGAGACGGCGGCCCGCGTCAGCGGGTCGGCGTAGAAGCGGGTGATCGCGGCATGCGGCATCGCGTTGATCACGTTCTCGAAGTCGTAGCTCCAGTAGTCGGCCGTCACCTCGAAGCCGCCGGTCAGGAACAGAATGAGCCCGGTGTTCCAGGTGAACGCCCGCTCCGGCTCCAGGTCCGTGCTCCCGAACTTGTCCACCGCCTGAAACGCGCCGGTCTCGTTGATGTACTCGAGCGTGGTGAGCGCGTCCTCGTTCAGATCGTCCAGCGAAGGCGTACGGAACGTTGTCTGCACGGCCCCCCGCAACGCCAGGGAATAGTCGAGGGATTCGGCGACCTGCAGGCGCCAGCCGAACTTCGGGTCGAAGCTGTTCGCTACGTCGTGGATCTCGTAGTTGGCGGCGAGCTGCGTGTCCAGTCGCGGTCCGACGTTCAGAGCGACCTCGCCGAACAGCCGCTGCACCGTCTGGCTTCTCGCATAGGCGCTGTGGACGTTCGTGAACGCGTAGGGACCGAACCGGTCGCCCGCCGCGCAGTCGGCCGCGCCCCGGATCGGACACGGATTGACGGCGATGTCGCCGGCGTCGTTCGGGTCGCCGGCGGCGTTGAATCCGCGATACTGATAGCCGAACGCGTAGTCGGCCACGCCTTCGACCCAGGCGCCGCTCAGCGTCGCGTCGGCGACCACCAGGTCGGTGGTGCTGACCAGATCCACTTCGTCGTCGAGCCACGCCATCAGCGCCGGGTCGTTCGCCAGATCGGGGCGCCACGTCGGATTGGCCTCGTTCTCGAACCGCGAGCCCGGCTGTTGCGAGTACTGGATGGCGTTGCTGAAGGGATTCAGGTACATGCAGGGTCCGCGGCCGGCCACGGCGCCGTTGGGCCGTCCGAGCGCCATGCCGGCGGCGGACGTGGGGTCGGGCGTGACGCCGACGCCGCAGTCCGGGCCGCCGAACCCGCGGTAGGCCAGGAACAGCCGCTCGCTGTAGATGCCCGGCATGTTGATGTTGCCCCGCGCACGGGAATAGCTCAGGCCCAGGTCGAAGTGGACGTCCCGTCCGCCGAACGCCTGCAGGTCGCCATCCACCGACGCCGCGATGCGCGCCGTGCGCGAGTCGCGGCGCAGCGTGCGTCCCGGCCCCGCGTTCCCGTTCGGCCGCCCGCGGAAGAACCAGTCGTCGGCGGAACACGCGGTCCCGTTCTGGAGCGTTGCGCCGTGGTCCTCGCAGAACGCCCGGCGGCCCGGATGCTCGGGACCGACCCGCTGGATGCCGTTGAAGAGCAGCGGAAAGGGAGGATACGACGCCTGCGTGCCCCAGTGCGGAATCGTACCGTCGGCCCACAGCCCCTCGACGTGGTAGTTCGTGCGGTTGCCCAGCGGCCCGTTGATCTCCGCAAAGGCGCGGGTGTGCTGCAACTCGGAGATCAGGTCGTCCCAGGGCTGGTAGCGGAACCGGCACGTCCAGCTCTCGGCGTGGCCGCCGAAGTCCTCGCACAGCGGGTCGATGAAGCCCGCGGCGCCGCTGAGCGCCTCCGTGAATGCCCCCGGACTTTCGGTTCCGGTCAGCGCCGGGACGTAGAAATAGCCGGGGTTGCCGACGCTCGACCAGCCGCCGCGCCCTCCCTCGAACGGCCGCAGCGCCCAATCCCGCTCCGCCGGCAGCAACGCCGAACGCTCGGCGCGTTCCCCCGAGAAGACCGCGTGGGACGATCCGATCCGCCCGCCCCAGATGCCGGCATATGTCGTATCGCCGGCGTCGGCGAACTGATCGCGCGTCACCGCGAGCTCGAAGCCCCTGAAGTCGCTTCTCGTCACGAAGTTGGCGACGCCGCCCACCGCGTCCGAGCCGTAGGTGGCTGCGGCGCCTTCCTTGAGTACCTCGATCCGGCCGATGGCGATGGCCGGAATCGTGTTCACGTCGACGAATCGGCCGCCGATCAGCCGCGCCGGCACGTACGTCTGCCGCCGGCCGTTGATCAGCACCAGGGTGCGCGAGGCCCCCAGACCGCGCAGGTTGACGTTCGCCACGGTTTCCGGAATGGTGTTGGACTGGTCGGCGTTGTACCAACTGTTGGCTTCGCCGACCACGCCGTGACTCGCCCCGAGGTTCTTGAAGAGATCGACGATCTGAGACGCCCCCTGCTCCTCGAGCGTCTCCCGATTGACCACGGCGACCGCGTGCGGCAGGTTGATGGCCGGCGCATCGATGGCAGTGCCGGTGGCGACGACCGAGACCTGTTCGGCGAGGCCGCCGACGCGCATCTCGACGTCGACCGTCGTCAGCGCACCATCGGCCACCTGCACCCGACCGCGTTCGACCATCGCGAAGCCTGGGAGACTGAATCGCACGCCGTAGGCGCCCGGCGGCGTCTCGACGACATAGCGCCCGTCACCGCCGGTCACCGCCACGCGCGGCGCGCCGCTCAAGGCGGGACCCGCAACCTCGACGGTCACTCCGGGCAGAACGCCGCCGGTCGTGTCCGTGACCGAGCCCTCGATCCCGGCCACCTGTGCAGCCGCCGGCAACGCGAAGGCCAGCCCGGAAAGCGCCAAGGCCAGCATCCAGAGACACCCCGACTCCCTGGCCTCGTCGACGTAGCGCTGCCAGCCCTCGCCAGAAGTTCCGCCGTTGAACCTCACCTGCACTCTCCCTTCTGCGGTTTTCCCGCACACTTCCGCCTCTGACTGCATGTGCAATCTCCGTGATGACGTGTTAGCCGCATTGAATCGACGGCTTCCAAACGGCGAATTGTGACCTAAGCGTGCGTACAACGACAACCTCCCCCTTCTCTCTACCCCTGGGGGACCGAGCAGGCGGTTCGCCTCGGGACCCGCCAGCACGATGAACGGCTCGTCAGCCACGCCAGCACTCCGGGCAGAGTCCGGACGGATGTCGCCCCACCGCCGCGGAAAACGCCGTTCCGCAGGACGGGCAGACCCACGCGGGCGGCTCCGGCGCGCTCGGGCGGATCTCGCCGGTCGACGGGTGGTCGGCTGCCCTGTCGGTTTCCATCCGCTCTTTCACTCGCTGGCGGCGGTAGACGGCGTGAGCTGCCGCTCCACCCACTCTTGCAGCTTGTCGACCGGCACGCGCTTGACGCTTCCGACCTTGATCGACGGGACCTCCCCGCTCGCGAGCAGCTCGTACATGCGGGCGCGGCTGACGCCGCACGCTTCGGCGGCCTCACTGGGGCGATACAGGATGCGCTCTACAGGCACTGTCCAACTCCTTCCGAATGGACGGATTCTAGATGCGCTGGACAACGCGTGCAAGTATATGATAGCGTTTACTGCCGTTGTGCCTGACTCTCAGACGCTCAAGCAGTGGCCGCTTCGCCCGATGCCGATCTCGTGGCTGTGCGGCCCGGCCTGGATCGACGGCGAGGACATCGTGATGGACCGCGCCCGCGCGTCGACGTACTACCCGCTGGCGGAGCGGGAGATCGGCATCGACTTGGCGCGCGTGCGGACCCCGGAAGACGCGGTGGCGTTCGTGGGGCGCTACGGCCTGCTCCAGCAGCCGATCTCCCTTCCCGGCCGGCCGCTGAAGCCGCTCCGCGAGCCGTTCGCGTCGTTTGAGACGAGCGCCGATGACCTGCGCCACGTCCTCGAGACCGAGCGGCTCGTGCGCCGCGGCACCAAAGGCGACCCCGAGGCCATCGGCCGGCTGCGCCAGTTGGTCGTGATTCCCGAAGACCACCGCATGTCCGTGCAGGACGACGAGACCGGCGAGCTCGTCACGCGTCGCGCCGGGGACGTGTACACGGCTGACGAGCGGTTCGTGGACGCGGACGACCGGACCCTGGTGATGCACGCCAACGAGTACTACGTCGCCGGTCCGCTCAACGAGGGGATGGCCGACAGCCTGGCGTGCGTGCACGACCGCGCGTTCGCGGGCGAATCCGTGCCGCCCGGTGCGCTGCGCATCGGCATTCGCCCGACGTCGCTCACGGCTATCTGCTACCTGAGCGTGGCGTTGGCGTTGGCCGACCAAGCATCGATCGGCACCTGTGCCGACCCGGAGTGCGCACGGCCGTTCTTCATCGCCGACAAGCGACAGCGGTTCTGCTCGAAGGCATGCGGGAACCGCGTGCGGTTTCAGCGGTTCATCGACAAGCACGGTGGCACGACGAGGACGCGAAGGGAGGGTGCCTGATGGCAGCGAGACGCGGACGCGGCGAAGGCAGCATCACGAAGCGGTCGGACGGCCGGTGGATGGGTCAGGCCGACCTTGGCTGGCAGGACGGCAAGCGCCATCGCAAGACCGTCTACGGGCGCACGAAGCGCGAGGTACAGGAGAAGCTGCGCGACGCGCTGCACCGGAAGGAACACGGGCTGCCGGCGGTTCCGGAGCAGGAGACGGTCGGCGCGTTCCTCCGTCGCTGGCTGGAGAGCCGGCAGAGCCGCGTGCGGCGCCGGTCGGTGGAGCGTTACGAGCACGTCGTGCGAGCGCACCTGCTCCCGAGCCTCGGGCGGATCCGCCTCGCGAAGCTCACGCCGCAGGACGTCGTGACGTGCCTCCGGCGCGTCGAGACGAACGGAAGCGCCTACACCGCTCGCGGAGCGCGGGAGATTCTGCGCACGGCGCTGAATCAGGCGGTTCGGTGGGAGCTCGTCTCGCGCAACGTCGCCGCGCTGACCGACGCCCCGCGGCATCGAGCACGGCAAATCGAGCCGTTGACGCCGGAGCAGGCGAGCACGCTTCTCGCGGCCGTCGCCGACCATCGCCTCGAAGCGTTGATCACGGTCGCGGTCGGGCTCGGGTTGCGGCAGGGTGAAGCCCTCGGGCTGCGGTGGGAGGACGTCGACCTCGATGCGGGCGTGCTGTCGGTGCGGCAGACGCTCGAACGGGCCGGTAGCGAGCCGCGGTTCGGCGAGCCGAAGACCGCGCGCAGCCGTCGCACCATCACCATGCCGGGCATCGTGGCGACGGCGTTGCGGGGGCACCGCACGCGCCAGCTCGAGGAGCGGCTCGTGGCCGGCGCACGGTGGCGAGACTCCGGGCTCGTCTTCACGACGACGATCGGTACGCCGATGGACAAGAGCGGGCTGCACAAGTCGTTCAAGGCGATTCTGCGCGCGGCCGGGCTGCCGGACATCCGGTATCACGACCTCCGGCACACGGCCGCGACGCTGCTGCTGGCCCAGGGGGTCGACCCGCGGACCATCATGGAGACGCTCGGCCACTCGCAGATCAGTCTGACGATGAACACCTACGCGCACGTGATGCCGGCGCTGCAGCGGGAGGCCGCCGCGAAGATGGACGCGATCCTCAGCCGTTGAGGGAGCGGAAGAAACGCCTCGGACAAGGGGGAAACGATGCTCGTAGAGATCAGAATCGCGAAGTACCTGGCCGGTGTGGATGGTGATCGGGAGTCCCTGGCTACCGGCGTGACCGCGCAGCATGCCCTTGAAAGAGCGCGCCGGAAGCAGAAGCGCCGCGGCGATTCGCGACCGCTGACCGTTCAGAAGCTTCCGCCGCATATCATCGACCGGATTCTCCGCCGCGGCCCGCGAATCGACCCAAAGCGTGCGAACCCTGTTCCCCCGGTTCGCCACCCCTTCCACTAGCCCGCCTCGCCCTCCCTCAGATCGGGGAGTGCCTGTCGGGGGAGGCCCAGGGCCGTTCCCGCCCCGCGCGGATGAACGTCACGCCCAGGATGGGGCTTCCCGGCTGCCGCTCGAAACCGCTGCCCCCGAAGGTCGACGCTCGGGTCGCAAAGACGTGAGTCGTAGTCCGCCCTCGCCTGTTCTGGACATACGGCGCGCTCGGCCGGTAGACTCGGTGGACGCTGGTGGACGGATCTCGGGCGCCGATACGGGACGGAGGGCGAGGAAGGGCATGACGAAAACCGTCGTCGTGGGTGTCATGGGGGCGCTGTTGCTGGCCGCGATGCCGGTTCAGGCCGAGCCGATCGAGGCGCAAGCAATCGCAGCAGCGCGCGCGCGCACGTTCATGCAGGCCGGCAACACGACATACCAACGCTCTCGGCTACGTACGTGGATCGGAATCGGGCTCATGACGGCGGGTTTCAACCTGGCGTTCTTCGGAAAGGAGTGTGGAACGACAGGAGCTCTTGGACCGGGCTATATGCAGGCCGGTGCCTTCGGGTCCGTGTCGATTTCGGCGGCCGGCCTGAAGCCGGGGACGTTCTCCGGCAGCGAGTGCGCCATCCTGTTCACCCTCACGTCGAGAGTCAACCTGGGCGGGCAGGAAATGTCGTCGAGCGGTCCGGTCCGGCTCGGCAGACGCTCCGATCTGGACTTGACGTTCCTGTCGGGACCCGCCGTTCCAGAGGAGTTGGGCAGTGCGATCGCCGATGCCGTCCTTGGATCGGCGACGGTTTCGGAGTCCTGGCCGCGCGGGCGTATGGTCGCCGGGCTCGGGATGGCAGGTGTCGGACTTCTGCTCACAACCGTTTTTGCGAGCGTGCCGGTCGAGGTGACAAGGCTGGACCGGTCGGGTATCGCGATCGGGAGCCGACTCAGTTGGTAGAAGCCGGCGCGCCGGGGGACTCGGCCGCTGCCGGGCGTTCGGACGTGACCCCGCCAGGGCGCCGGGTACGCCACCGACGTGCGGCGGGGCAAGCTGGGGCTGTACGAGGCGTGGGGTTTTCAGGAGGTGGGTGGAGGTGCCGGAGGGCGGGTCGCCGCGCCGGAGATCGAGTTTGACCATCCACCGCGGGTCACCGGAAGCGCTAGCCTGTTCCCCTACGCGGGACCCGACCGCAAGCTGGTCTTCGAAGTGCAAGGGGCATCACGATGACGCTGGAGGGGAAGCGACCGAGTCTGCGGGGCGCGATCAACGCCTTCTGCCGGATGTGCATTCACGACCCGCACGGCGGCGGCGGGACGTGGCGTCAAGGTGGAGGCGTGCACAGCTCCGCAGTGCCCTTCTGTATAAGGTCCGGCCGTTGTCGAGCACCCGCGCGCCCGATGACGAGCCAGACGATGGTTCGGACGTTGGGCTCGAATCCGTGTCCGAGGGCTGAGCGCCAGCGCCAACAGTTGCACCCGTCTCATCGCGGTATCTCCCGGATGATTTCCATGAGCCGGTCCCACAACAGGATCTCGTCGTCTGTCGCTTCGCCGTCCAACTCCCGCTCTTGGTGAAACGAGTAGCCCTTGCGAATCACGGCCGCGGCGACTGCCAGATAGGGATCGGCATGCTCGCCGGTGCACGCATCGTCGCCGGTTGTCACGGCCCGCCACGGCATGCCGGCGGACGCGGGCGGCGTCACTTCGATTCCCATTTCGTAACCGCTCATGACTCGCCTCTACGGATTCCCAATCCGGCGAGCACGGCGCCGAGCACGAACAGCCCTACCGCCGGCACGGCCGGTGCGGGTTCCGCCGCCTGGATCGTCTTCGTCGCCCGGCCCGGACCTCTTGTATCCCGGCTCGTTCGACGTTCTTCATGCTCGATCCATCATGCGTCTGATGTCCGTCTCGCGGGCTGGCGCGGGTGGGGTCCGTATGATCGACCGGCGTGCCACGGTCGTTTCGGTCGGGCCGACGGTTGCCGTCCTGCCGTTGATCTGTGGTCGCCGTTGCTCCGAGCCGGTCCCGCTCAGATCATCTCCGGGCTGCGTTTATCCCATTTCCGGCTTCATCCGTGTGGCTGATCGGACCGCCGGGTCCTGTCGCCATCGCCGGGGAGTGTGGTGGTGTGCGGCAGGGTCGCGGTCCGGCATCGTCCGACAACTGCCAGTTCTGGGAGCGCGCGGAGCCGGCGTCCAGGCAGAAGGACGCTCGCCTTCGACTACAGCCGGGTGCAGGCCACCTTCGATCAGACCGCCGCGTCCACCAACGCCCAGGGGGGTGGGCTTCGAGAAGCTGTCGAACGAGCTGGAGGTCGGGCAGGAGCGCCTTGGCGTATGGCGGACGCACGGCGTGCACGGCGCCGTCCACCTGTACCCGATCAGGAGCGGCCCCATCCGGCCCTATGTCGGCGCCGGTCTCGGATATGCGGCGATGCGCGCGGACTTCAGTTGGAACTGGCGGCGGAGGGCCGATCCGCTCGCCATCACGACGGGCCGGGGCCAGCCCAACTTCGATGAGATCCGCGGGAACCTCGCCGGCACGGCCAGCCGCGGCGCGGCCCCGTTCCGCAAGAACGTGGGCGTGTTCGTGTATGTCGGCGGCGTCGACTTCGCGCTCAGTGGGCGCTTCAGCATGGGCGTCCGAGTCAGGCGCCTCCAGTACCAGTCGGTGGACGTCGGGCCGTACGCTGGCGAGACGCTGCGGAATCACGTCCCCAACTTGCGGTTGGACGGCAGCGAGCCCGTGTCGACATGGTTGACGTTGCCGACCGCCGGCGGGACCGAGGTGGGCGTGGTGCTGAAGTAGATTCGCCCGGCCGGACGGGGCCGCGGGTCGCGGGCAGGAAGTCGCCCGAGGCGGGAACCACGCCGTCGCCCGGCGCGCCAGGCCGCCATGGGCGGCTCCGGCGCTCCGTTGCTCGCGGACCGAGACGGACCGCATCGATCACGACCCGCGCAACCGGTTGTCCCCCGGTTGGCTGACCGTCGGGCAGAAGCCGTTCCTGAGCAAGTACGACGAAGAGGGTCAGCCGGAGAGGACCTACGCGCACGAATCGGTAACACAGACGGCGGAATCGGGAAGTCGCAACGAGGTCCGGCATGGAAGGAGATCGGGGCCGGGGAACCAGAAACGAAACCAAGTAACGGACCGTGCAGATGAAGTCGCAGAGAGCCGGCAGGGAAGGCAGAACGGCAAGATGGGACACGAGAATGCCGTAACAGCGTGCACGTTGTCTCACTTCGATGATTACGCCGACATTACAGCCGAGTTTACGCCACCTCTTCAAGAACCCCTGTAATCATTGACCAAACCGAAGGCGACGATCCACGACCGGAACACATGAATGGGTCCGGGAAAAGGAGGGAGCGACTCCAGGAGCGACCCCCGCGAAACTGGCGTTTCTTGGCCCCGGCAGGTGCGCCTTGGTTAGCCTTCGTTACACCTGCCGGGCGGGTCGCTCCCTCCCTCCCTGGATTCTTCCTGCGGAAGGCGGGAAGGCCGTCACGTGGCGACGCGCCGGACTCCGTCGTTGCCGCCGCTCGTCTCGACGAGGCGTTCGGGTAGCGCGGAGTGTACGGCCCTCATGATGACGTGGCGACTCACCCACTTCGCCCCGGCCTCTTGTGCTACGATTCGATGCACCGTTCAGCGAAGTTGGCGAGTCGGTTGGTTGGAGGTTGGTCTCGTGATACCGGCGACTTGGCGTAACGGGGCGGGTGCTCCCGCTCACGGTTCCGGCAGGCGTGATGCTGTCCGGGCCGAGCGTCCCGTCGCGTCGATTCTTGTGGCGCTGGTGATCTTGCTAGCTTTTTCCGGGTGTGCGGCGCGGCCCTCTCTGCGAACTGCCGCCCGAATCGGCGATACTGCGAGGGTTGTTGCGCTGATGGGGTCGGACGTTGACCCTGCTTCCCGGGAGGCGGAAGGCGCGCTATGTGAAGCTGCGGTGAATGGCCACGCCGCCGTGGTGGTTGCCCTCCTGGAAGCTGGAGCGGATCCCAACGCGGACCAGTGGCGAGAAGGGCGATTCGTCAGCGCTCTTCGCATGGCCGCGGCGAATGGTCACGAAGATGTGGTGTTCGCCCTTGTCAAGGCCGGGGCTTACAGTTCGGACATCCTGGAGCCCGCCGCAGCGAATGGCGACGCCGGTATGGTGGTTCGCCTGCTGGAAGCCGGAGCCGACGCCGGCAGCCGCGCTCTTCGCATGGCTGCGGCGAATGGCCACGCCGATGTAGTAGGCGCGCTGCTGGAAGCTGGAGCCGACTCGTCGGACGGGCTCCGGGCCGCCGCCAGCAATGGCCACGCCGATGTAGTCGGTGCGTTGCTGGAAGCCGGAGCCGACCCCAACCCCGGTTGGGGTCGCGGCGCCGCTGTCAGGGCGGCGGCGGAGAACGGTCACGTCGACGTGATGTTGGCCCTTGTCCAGGCTGGGGGCGACGCCTCGGACGTGATCCGGGCCGCTGCTCGCACAGACGATACGGGGCTGGTGATTGCCCTGCTTGAAGCCGGAGCCAATCCCTCGGACGGGCTGGAGGCTGCCGCCAGCAATGGTCATGCCGATGTGGTAGGGATCCTGCTTGAAGCCGGGGCTGACCCTGGAGAATTCGCTCTTCGCGCGGCTGCGGAGAATGGGTACACCGCCGTGGTAGGTGCCTTGCTGAAAGCCGGCGCCGACCCTGACGCTCGTTGGTTGGGAAATGACCCCGCTGTTAGCGTGGCGTCCGAGAATGGTCACGTCGATGTGGTGTTGGCGCTTGTCAAGGCCGGCGCCAACCCCTCGGACGGGCTCTTGGCCGCCGTCGGCGCTGGCGACAGGGCACTGACGGCTACCCTGCTTGAAGCCGGGGCTGACCCTGGAGAGCACGCTCTTCGCGCGGCTGCGGACAATGGCAATGCCGGCATAGTGGTTGCCCTGCTTGAAGCCGGCGGCGACCCTTCGGCGGGCCTCGGGGTCGCCGCTGCGAATGGCGACACGGGGCTGGTGGTTACCCTGCTGGAGGCCGGAGCTGACTCGACTGCGCGACGATACTATCGTCGGGGTCGAACACATGGCCTGTACTTGTCGCCGCTGCACATGGCCGCGTGGGGTGGACACGCGGCGATCGTGATGACCTTGCTCGACGCGGGTGCCGCCTTGAATGCACGCGCAGGCTACGATGCGTCTGTGTTCGCTGAACTATTGACCATGGTAGCCCTGCCCGTTATTCTGCCCGGGCTCGGCCTTCACGCGGTGGGAGAAGCAGTAACGGAGTGGGAGGAGGAAAGGGAGGAAGACCGGGATCGGGACGGCTGGACTCCCCTGCAGTTCGCGGCCTCGATGGGCCACACCGAGATCGTGGCTGCCTTGATCGCGGCCGGTGCCGATACGAGTGCACTTTCCCCCCTTGACCCCCTTGACCCTCAGGGGCAGGGGGCAGAAGCTGATTCCCCGCGCCACTGAACCGGCATCTCCGCGTGATGCCTGGATGAGTGGCCGCGAGATGAACGCGGCGCGAACCCGCGGTTCGACTTCAGACTGCAACCTCCACGCCATGGGCCACGGCCGGGACGTTGCAGTCCTTGAGGATCCGGGTCAGCGTCGTGCCGTCGAGTTGCCTTCCCCATCGGCCGGGGAACACCAGCGGGCTGCCACCATTGCCGAGCGTCCGCGCCGGGTCGAGGATCTCGATGGCCCGGCCGCACAGCGGCACGCGGTGTGCGCGGAGCGTCTTCATGCGGACCGCCGGGACGGTCCACACGTCCGCCGTCGTGTCCATCTCGGACTACTGCGCCCCCCGGACCTCGCCGGAACGCGCCTCCGTGAGGGCCAGAAGCTCGACCGCCAGCTTGCCGGCCGGCGTGGCCCGCGACGCCCGGACCGCCGAGGTCGCCGTTGCCGCCTCACGGTGGGGCAACGCGGGCATGTGCTCAACGACGGCCGGCTGGACGCCGAGCACGGGTTCAAGCCGGTCGCAAGGGTTGTCGGTCCTCATCTGCATGGCGATCGCCCATTCCATCACCGCGCGGATGCGCTGGCGCACGCGCCGTGCCGTAGTCGCCTTCACGTGCCAGATGGGCGTGAGGATCTCCAGCACGTCGGCGCTGGTCACGTCCGAGACGGGCATCCGGCCGATGCGCGGGAAGGCGTAGGTCTCGAGACGTTCCTCACGATCCCGGTCCGGCACTGGCTGTAGGGCGAGGCACGCCATGGAAGAAGGGCCGTTCCTGTGAAGAATCCAGACCGAGTTCCCCGACCTGCAGTGGACGTCCCATCGTTACCTGACCCATGGCTGGGACCACGCCGTCTTGATCCTGGACGAGGCGCTCGTCTTCCGGGCGCCCAAGGCCAAGGCGTACCGGGATGTCCTCGCCGACGAGGCGCGGCTGCTTCGCGAAGCGTCGCCTCGGCGCCGACCGCCTCCGACGCGGTGACGGTCACCTCCTCGCGCAAAGGTGACAAGCTGAGCTCGAAGTCGGCGGTGGGCCGTTTCGCCGGCGCCGATGGTCACGCTCTGATAGCCGGCATTGAGCTGTTCGCGCTGGGCGATGACGTCGTACGTGCCGGCCGGCACGTTCGCGAGAGCCACACGGTGCGGGGTAGCGGTGGGGAACAGCGCGCCGCCGCCGCGGAGCGCACTCCATGACGAGCGGTCTGCGCATGCCGCCCGGCCTCATGCGTGAACTCGCGGCGTACGTCACCGACATTCTGGTCGAGCGGAGCCGGCGTCTGGCCGACGAGCCGGCCTGGGACGGCGAGTCCGCTCGTCGGATACCCTCTCCAACGGCCGACCCGCACGCCCTGCCTACCGGGCGCGCGCGTCGAAGGTGGCCGGCATGAGCGAGCGGATCTGGATGCCCCAGTGGTCTCCTGCGCGGGTCACGATCCACAGCCCGGGGACCGTCCAGTAGCGGGTGCCGTCGGGGTGCCAACGGGTGAAGGTCAGCTCAAAGTGCACCTTGTTGCGCGTGACGATGCTCGCCTCCAGAGCATCGATGGTGCTCATGTGCCAGTCTTCTTCCGCGCGCATCCGGTCGAAGTTCGGGCGAGGACCATCGCCGGGCGACTCGGCCACCGCGAACCCACCGTCGGCGGTCATGAACAGGTGCGGGTGGTTGAGCGTCGCAAGGGTGCCGTCGACATCGCCGGCATTGAAAGCGGTGAAGAAGTCCAGCACCGCCCGGCGCGCCGACGCGACGATCTCCGCCCGCTCGTCGCCGCCCAGATCCGCGGGCTCGGCGGCCGGGGTCCGAAGCTGGATGGCCCAGCGGTCGTCCTGCCGGGTGACGATGTAGAACACCCGCGAGGTGCGATAGGCGCGGCCGTCCGCTCCATAGCGGCTGAATCCGATCTCCGCGTGCACCTTGTCGGTCGAGGACTTGACCACCGCGAACGAGTCGAAGTCGAACGAGCTGCGACTCCACCCCTCGCGCGCCCGCATCTCGTCGAAGCCGGCCGAGAAGTCCTCCGGCTGGGCGTCAACGATCAACGCCCCGCCGCCCGGCACCGTCGCGAAGGGAAAGTGCATCGCCCCCCGCAGGTTCGCGTCGTCGCCCGTATTCCACTGCGTGATGAACGTTTCCAGCGTCTGGCGCGCGGCCGTCTCCGCGGCCGCGTCCCGCGCCTCCGCATCCCGGGGCTGGGCGAGTCCGGGCGACCCCATGGCCAGGATCCCCAGGGCTAGAACCACGTTGGTGACAAGATTGATGGGCATGTTGGACATCGTCGTCTCTTTCGTGTGGAACCGACCCGTGCTGATTCCCTGCTATGGGGTCGCGCGGGTTCGCCCCGTCGGCTCGCGCGACCCTACCCACGGGATGGGTGATCGTCAAGCGGCAGGAGCGGCCATGCACATGATCCGGGCTCCGCGCGCCGAGCTGCGCCCCTTCGTGTCGGTCGTGTGGGCAGAAGACGACGCGGCTCGCGCGCCGCAACCCGACCGGCCGATGGACGCCGTGCGTGCTGGCTCGAGGGGCCGGAGAACACGCCGGGATGTGACTGGGTCGTGCCCTCGGCGCAGGGTCGCGAGGGCGGGGTAGTGGGCGACGACTACCCGCACAAGAGCGACTACTTCAACCAGCCCGGCGGCAAGAGAGGAGACGACCAGGGCAAGGACGATGGGCGGTAGGAGTGGGAGGCCAGGATGAGAGTCGCCACGACGCTGTGGGCATTCTGGGTGTGAGAGATCGACGACACGGCTGGCGGAACCGGCCGGCGGGACCGCCGACACTCGCCGGGGTAGTGGGCGGCACTCAGAATGCGTCCTGCTGCACCTCCGCCCGCGTGCGCATGACCATGCGGCCGATCCGGTTCGCGTTGAAGTACGCGCCGATGACCTCCACGCGCCCGGCGCGTTCGACGACGGCCAGATTGCGCAAGCCGGTGCCCCGCGAGGGCCAGGCGTAGAGGCTCCACTCGCCGCTTTCGCGGTTCAGCTTCGCGACCTCGTCGCCGCCCTGCAGACTGACCCACACGTCGTGGTCGCCGTCGACGCCGGCCATGTACGGGTTCATCGCCGCGCGCGGCAACGGGTAGTAGGTGGTCTCCAGCGTGTCGATGTCGATCCGTAGCAGGTTGTTGCCCGCGTAGTTGGGCACCCAGACGTCGCCCGTTTCCAGGTCGGCGGCCGGGCGGCGCGGCGCCTGCAGCCCCCGGCCCCGGCCGGCATAGATCGCGAGGTCCTCGGCCGAGAAATCGCCGTCCTGCACGAACGACGGCAGCAGCGCGGGCAGGCGGATCTCGGACGACCTCGCGGCCGACAGGTCGCCGCGGCCGATCACGTCGATGCCAATCTGCGTCCACCAGCCGTTGCCGTCCCGATCGCCGGCTGCCCCGTACGTGCGGCCGGGCTGCGTCGGTGACGTGAACGCAGTGAACGCGCGCGCCGCCGGGTCGTAGCGGATCGCGCCGGTGGCGGTGTCCCCCCAGATGTTGCCCTGCGCGTCCTCGGCCACGTGGATTGACATGCCCCGCATGTCCCCGGGCGGCGTGAACACTTCCAGCGTCCCGGTCCGCGGATCGATGCGGCCCAGCCGTTCGTTGCCCGGCTCCCCGGGCGCTCGCAGGTTCACGTTGAACCAGACCGCGCCGTCGCGGGCCGTGATGATGCCATGGCTGGTGGCCGCCAGGCCGTCGGGGCGGGCATACGTGAAATCGGTCACCCGGCCGGTCGCCGTATCCACCCGGCCCACTGTCCGCGTCGCGCTCTCGGGTTCGTTGTAGGTGAACCAGACGTTGCCGGCGCGATCGACCGTGGCGTCGTGCAGGCCGAAGCCCCCGCCCGAGGCGCTCGGACCGCCTAGCGACCAGTCGCTCCCGGCGTTCAGCACGCGACCGCCCGCATCCGGCGGCAGGTCGTATTCGTACACCACCGGCAACGTGCTGGCGCCGCGCGGGCGCGCCGGCACCTCGAAGCGCATCGGCGAGGGGCCGGGCCCGCGCATCTCGGCCAGATAGGCCGCCAGATCGACGCGGAAGTGCTCGAGGACCGGCGAGGGCCGCTCGCGGAACGTGTTCATGGCGCCGATGCGGCCCATTGCCGCGAGGACCGCGTCCCATCCCCGCTCGTCGAAGCGGTTGTGCAGCACAATGTTCGCCGCATGACACTCGGTGCACACCCCGACGAAGACGGCCTTCATGCGGCGGCGGGCCGGCGTGTCCTCGGGCAGCGCGGCCACCATCTGGTCGCCCGTGAGTTGCGCGGCGAAGTCCGCCGTTTCGTGCAGCACGAAGTCCTGCCGCTGCCGCGCGCCCGCCAGGTCGACCGGGCGCCGCACGCCCTTCCAGCCGGCCGCCTGCGCCCACACCTGGTGCGGACCGCTCTCCAACGGGGGAAAGGCGTACGCGCCCAGTTCGTCCGTGAACACCGACGTCGTGATCGGCCGCCCCGGCGGCTTCGCCGAGACCGTGACCCCTTCCAGCGGTTCGCCGGACGCCGCGGTCACGGTTCCCGCCAGCAGCGCGTCCTTCTCCCCCGGCGGCACGACGCGCGGCGCCGACCCGCCGTGCGCACGGTCGGCCGCCGACGAGGCAGTTCCGTCGAGTGCGACGAGGTAGGTCAGGAGCGCATCGATCTGCGCCGGGCGCAACGTGTGCTTCCAGCCCGGCATGCCGGCGGCATTGCCGTCCTCGATCACCCGGCGGGCGTGGTCTCGGTCGCGTGCCGTGCGCGCGCCGTCCAGCCGGCTCGCATACGGCGTGTCGCCGCTGCCGAGGATCGGGAGATGGCAGACCGCGCACTTCTGCTGGAAGATGCGCGCGCCCGCTGCTTGCGCATCCGGCAGCGCGGGCGCGGCGGGAAGCCCGGCCGGTTGCGCGTGGAGGCCGGGCTGGGCTAAGGCAAACAGCGTGGAGAGGAGCAGGACCTTGCGCATGCCCAGAGTTATACGCCCTGCCGTCCCGAATGGAAACCGGAAATCGCCCGGTGATCGAGTTGCGTCCGACTCAGATCATGGGGGGCGGCGAGGATGACAGGGTGGCGCGCCTGCACAGCGGCGTCGCGGTACCCGCGCTCCACGGCACCGGTCTGCGCGGGCAGTCTGGCGCGGGCCGAGCGGAGGCTCTGGGCGAACGGCGGGGGAGTTTCCGCATTGCGCTGACGTTCGAATCGGCGGCAGCATTACAGCAGTCGATGCAACGGTCCTGGGCGACTGCGTGGGGGTTGTAGAACGCCTCCGGCAACTCGTGCGGGTGTTGCCTGCACCAATCTTGCCGGCGCGGTTGCCGCCGAGGCCCGGTTGCCTGCTCCACCGGACGTGATCACCGTGCCCCCGGGGGTTCGTCGAGAGCGACGGGCATCAGACCCGTGGACTGAACGACCGTGGCGGCCGCATCGGAAGAGAGAAACTCGACGAGCTTCCGGGCCGCTTCGGGATTCTCCATGTGCGCCGTCATGACGACGACCACCGTCGCCACTTGTTGCAACTCATCGGGTAGCAGACCGGCCAACTCCGCGCCCTCGATCGGCAGGATCTCGCTCATCGCCTGAAAGCCGATCTCGGCCTCCCCACGTGCCACGACACTCGCGACCCGCTCGGTCACGACGCGTGTCGTCTTTGGCTGAATCTCTTCCCAGATCCCGAGCTCGGGCCATGCCACAGTCGACAGGTACGTGCCGCTGACGCTGGCCGAATACGCGATGGACTCTGCGGCCCGCAAGGTCTCGATAAAGGCTTCGACGGTGCTGATATCGGGCTTCGGCGCGCCCGCCCGCACAGCCATGCCGGTGACGGAGCGCGCCAGGTCGACACGGGTCGCGGTTCGCAGATGCCCGGTGGCGGCCAGGTCATCGAATGCCCTGCCGTTGAAGATCAGTAGATCCGCCGTCTCGCCGCGCTCCAGCCGAACCGGGATGGATTCCGGTCCACCGCCCATGGAGGAACCGTATTCGGTGATCACCTCGATTCCGGTGGCCTGCGCGAACATCGGCCCGAGGATGTTGAAGGCCGCCGTGAAACCGCCAGAGGTGATCACCTTGACTTGCTGTTTCTCCCTCGTTGGCGCGGTGCGCCCGACCGAGTCCTGCGCGGGGCTCGGGTACGCGACGACCAGGAGCACCGCCAGGGAGAACAGGACGGACACGGATGACCGTTTCATTGCGTGCCGGGCTACTGCCCGGTGCCGAGGGGTCCGATGTGCTGGTTCTGGTCCGCGAACTCGAGGTGGATCGAGACGCGAGGCGCGTTGCCGACGTTCGCCGTCGTGTGCCCCTGGCCTGTCAGATCGTCGATGTATTCGACCGACCCCGCGGGCAAATCGACTAGGCCTTCCGCCACCCCGAGCTGTCCGCCACCCGTCAGATTGATGATGTATCGGCGCCCTGGAGCCACATGGTAGTCGATGAAGCTCCCCGGCGGTGACACACGCACCCGCATGCCGGTAACCTCCTCCATCACCGACTCCGCGTTCAGCGGGATGTGCTCGACATGCGACCGTCCATCGGTGCCCGTATAGATCCGCTGCATCAGGAACGGAGCGTCTGACGCCTGAGCCTCCACCACACCGTGACCGCCCTTGACCGCCCACCCAAGACCGAACCCGACCACAAAGGCTCCGGCCACGAATAGCCTCGTCCTCGTCATGGACCTCATCTGGATTTCCTCCCGCTGACGACCGAGTAACAGGCACGGCGAATCTGCGTGCCGACGCATCCTCGTCACGCTCGCGTTTCGCGAATAGTCGAACTCTAGATGCCAACCGCAAGCCTGTCAAAACGTGACTCGATGGGCCTAGTGGCGCCGCAGCGACGTCGACCCTGGTTCGAGTATTCCGGCGCGGGGCTGTTCGAGGGCGCCCAGGGGAGCAGGATGGTCGGGAACGCGCCAATACGGTCTATCGTCCCGTCGATCAGCGCTGCGTCGCGAGCCTCGGACCGGGAAGTCGATGACCGTCGTCACCGCGGTCAGACCGCCGCCCTTCCGAAGGACAGTGATCGATACAACTTTGCCAACTGGCGCGACGGCCCAGGCCCGTGACGTGGCACCTTGCCGGCAACGGCAGCCGCACGTCGACAGCGAGCGGCGATCGACGAGGAGTTGTTCACGGCCCGGGACCGAGACGGCCCAACGGGGCGTCCGTCGCAGCCGTTCACGATGTTGCTGCGCAGCGCTGGCTCTTGCGGGCCTGTGCGGGGGATTTGCCTACATAGTGCCGACACAGCCACAATCGCCGATCCCGCTAAAACTCTGTAAGTTATTGATTCTATTGGAGCCGGCGAGCGGACTCGAACCGCTGACCTGCTGATTACGAATCAGCTGCTCTACCAACTGAGCTACGCCGGCTACCCCGGTGCGGAGGCGCGGTCGGGCGCAGCGTGCATGCTGCGCGGCAACCTCGAATCATAGCACAGAGGCGGCTTCGACCCCCGGCCGCAGACCGGGCGATCGACGCGGCTCGGCCGATCCAATTCGCTGTCGGCCCGCGGCCGCGCCGCCGGCTCAGCCGCCCGCCGGGCGCGGCTCGAAGAGCAGGCGCCCCTCGTCCGACAGCAGCACCCACAGTCCGTAGACGCCCAGCGCGGTCCCGAAGGGGAAGTTGAACAGGTGCAGCAGCGACAGCACGACGGTCACCATCCGCGCCCAGGGCCGGTAGTACATCAACCCGAACCCGGCGGCGATGCCCGGCACCGACAGGGTCAGGGCCGCCAGCATCAGGATCGTGCCGACGATGCCGATGATGGGCACGGCGATCAGTGCGTCGGGATCCGAGGCGGCGCCCAGGCCGATCAGGCCGGCCACGCCGCCGAAGACGAGCAGTATCGCAAGCGCCGCCACCAGGCCGAGGGCGCCGAACGCGATGTGGAAGGCGCCGAGAATCGTCACGTGTCGTTCCATGGGGCCCTCCGGGCGGCTTTGCCAGATTCGCGAGCCGATCCTTAGAATAGCCTGTTACGGCCGGGACGCGAGGGGCCGCCGTGAAGGTGGCGCCGCAGCATCCCGGTGCGGCGCGCAGGACGCGCCCGTACCGCCATGACACGCATGCCGGAGCCGACCCGCCAGCCAGCCGAGAGCCACATCGTCATCCGGGGCGCCCGGACGCACAACCTCAAGAACATCGACCTGACGCTCCCGCAGGAGCGGCTGATCATCGTCACCGGCGTGAGCGGCTCGGGGAAGTCCTCGCTGGCCTTCGACACGGTCTACGCCGAGGGGCAGCGGCGCTACGTGGAGTCGCTCTCGGCCTACGCCCGGCAGTTCCTCGAACGGATGGAGAAGCCGGACGTCGACCGCATCGACGGCATCTGCCCGGCCATCGCGATTCGTCAGAAGAACAGCGTCCGGAACCCGCGCTCGACGGTCGGCACCACGACCGAGATCCATGACTACCTGCGGCTGCTCTTCGCCCGGGTCGGCCGCACGATCTGCCGCGGCTGCGGTGCGGAGGTGACCCGCGAGACGCCCGAGGCGGTGGCCGGCCGGCTCGTCGCCCTGCCGGAGGACACGCGCCTGCTGGTCGGCTTCACGCATCCGGTGGCGGCCCGGGCGGGGAAAGAGGAGGATGACGCACCGGGGTCCGCTACCGCGGCCGCCCGGGTCGCCGCGGCCATCGACGGCCTGCGGCGCAAGGGTTTCGGCAGGCTGTGCGTCGATGGCCGCGCGCTGTCGTTCGACGACGTCGATCCGTTGCTGCTGGCCGGCCGCGAGGCGTTGCAGGTGGTGGTCGATCGAATCCGGACCGCGCCGGAGGCGCTGCCGCGACTGACCGAGGCCATCGAGACCGCCTATCACGAAGGGCGCGGCGACGCGTTCGCCGTCGAGGCGGGGAGCGCGCCGCCGGCCGAGCACGCGTTCAGCGAACGGTTCGAATGCCGTCCCTGCGGCATCGCCTACGAGGTCCCGCAACCGACGCTGTTCTCCTTCAACAGCCCGTTCGGCGCCTGTCCCACCTGCCACGGCTTCGGCAACGTCATCGAGCTCGACATGCACCTAGTCGTGCCGGACGAGACGAAGTCGATCGCCCAGGGCGCCATCGAGCCGTGGAGCAAGCCGCACTACCGGTCGAATCTGGCCGATCTGAAGCGCGCCGCGCGGCGGCGCGACATCCGGACCACGGTGCCCTGGGCGGAGCTCTCCGCCGAGGAACGGCGCTTCGTGGTGGACGGCGACGGCGCCGGCTACGGCGGCATCCGGGGGTTCTTCGCCTCCCTGGAGCAGAAGAAATACAAGGTGCACGTGCGGGTGTTCCTGAGCCGCTACCGCGGCTACCGGTCGTGCGCGGATTGCGGCGGGACGCGCCTGCGGCGGGAAGCGCGCGACGTGCAGGTGTGCGGCCGGACGGTCGACGAGATCTCGGCGTTCACGGTCGGGGCGGCGTGCCGGTTCTTCGAGGACCTGGGGCTGTCGGAGAAGGACACCGCCATCGCGGAGCGGATCGTGCGGGAGATCCGGCGGCGGGTCGGATTTCTCAGCGGGGTGGGCCTCGACTACCTGACCCTCGACCGGCTCTCTTCGACCCTGTCCGGCGGCGAGGCGCAACGGATCAATCTGGCCACCTCGCTCGGATCGTCGCTGGTCGGCACGCTGTACGTGCTCGACGAGCCGTCGATCGGGCTCCATCCGCGGGACAACGATCGTCTCATCCGCATCCTCGGACAGCTCCGCGACCAGGGCAATACGGTGCTCGTGGTGGAGCACGACGCCGACATGATCCGCGCCGCCGACTACGTGGTCGATCTGGGGTTGGGCGCCGGCACCCGCGGCGGGCGCGTGGTCTACGCCGGCGAACGCGACGGGTTGTCGCGCGAGACGACGTCGCTGACCGCGAAGTACCTGCGCGGCGACCTGGCGATTCCGATTCCGGCGGCGCGCCGCAAGCGCCTGCCGAGCAGCCAGGCGCTGCGGGTGCGCGGCGCGGCCGAGCACAACCTGAAGGGCATCGACGTCGAGATTCCGCTGAACATGCTGACCTGCGTCACCGGCGTGAGCGGGTCGGGCAAGTCCACCCTGGTGCACGACGTGCTGTACGCCGCGGTCAAGCGCGCCAAAGGGGCCTGGGACAAGCGCGTCGGCCGGCACGCCGGCATCGACGGCGTCGAGCTGCTGAACGACATCGTGCTCGTGGACCAGACCCCCATCGGGCGTACGCCGCGCTCGAATCCGGTCACCTACCTGAAGGCGTTCGACCCGATCCGCGAGCTGTTTGCCGCGACCCGCGACGCGCGGGCGCGCGGGTTCACGGCGAGTCACTTCTCGTTCAACGTGCCGGGCGGGCGCTGCGACGCCTGCGAAGGCGAGGGCGAGGTCCGCGTGGAGATGCAGTTCCTCGCGGACGTCTTCATGCCGTGCGAGCAGTGCGACGGCAAGCGCTTCAAGCCGCAGGTGCTGGAGGTGACCTGGCGCGGTCTGCGGGTGGACGAGGTGCTGGACCTGACCGCCCGCGAGGCGCTGCACTTCTTCGGCTCGTCGCCGAAGGTGGTGCGCAAGCTGCAGGTGCTCGACGAGATCGGCCTCGGCTACCTGCGGCTCGGCCAGCCGGCGACGACGCTGTCCGGCGGCGAGGCGCAGCGCATCAAGATCGCGGCGCACCTGGCGATGCGGCACGGCGAGCGGTCGCTCTACATCTTCGACGAGCCGACCACCGGCCTGCACTTCGACGACATCTCGAAGCTGCTGGCCGCGTTCACCAGACTGGTGGAGGCGGGACATACGCTGCTGGTCATCGAGCACAACCTCGACGTCATCAAGACCGCGGACTGGCTCGTCGATCTCGGACCCGAGGGGGGGGAGGGCGGCGGCGAGGTGGTCGTGGCGGGTCCTCCCGAGGTGGTGGCCGGGCATGCGGAGTCGCATACCGGCCGCTACCTGCGCGAGGTGCTGGCGGGCATGCGCGCCCTGGCCTGACGGAAGAGCCGTGCCCGCTGCTGTCCGCCTGCCGCGGTCGTTCTACCGGGGCGCGCCGCTGGAGGTCGCCGGGGCCCTGCTCGGCAAGGTGGTGGTGCATCGGGGGCGCGGGGGCGCGGCGGCCGGCCGCATCGTCGAGGTTGAGGCCTACGGCGGCGAGGACGATCCCGCCTGCCACGCCGCGTCGGGCCTGACGCCGCGCAACGCGCCGCTCTACGGCCCGCCGGGCTACGCCTACGTCTATCTGAACTACGGCATCCACTACCTGCTCAACGCCGTGACGGGGCCGATGGGGTTCCCGGCCGCGGTGCTCATTCGCGCCCTCAGTCCGGTGGAGGGGCTCGACGGCATGCGCAGGCGGCGGCCGGGGCGGCGAGGCGCGGCGCCGCCGGGCGACGAGGCGCTGTGCCGTGGGCCGGGCAACCTGACGCGGGCGCTCGGCGTCACGCTGCGGCAGAACCGCCTGGACCTGTGCGGGGAGCGCCTGTTCATCGAGGATCGCGGCCTGCCGGCGGAAACCGTGCGGTGGGGGCCGCGCATCGGTATCACGGCAGGGACCGCGCGGCACTGGCGCGGGTACCTGGCGGACTGTCCGGCGGTCTCGCGCGGCGGGTCGAGCTGAGCGCCGGCGGCGGCCTGGATCGCTCCCCGGCCGCCGTTGCCGGCCCGCGCCGCGGCGTTGGATCGCCCGCGGTTCGCTGTAGTACCATCTCCGGCCGCCATGGAATCCATTCAGGCCACGCGAATCCGCAAGGGCATGCTGATCAAGATGAACGCGACGCTGTACCGCGTTCTCGAGTTCAACCACGTGACCCCCGGCAAGGGCCGCGCCTTCGTGCAGACGCGCATGCGCAACGTCGTCGCCGGCACCCAGACGGACCACAAGTTCGCCTCCGGGGATTTCGTCGAACGCGCGATGCTCGACACGCGCAGGATGCAGTATCTCTACGCCGACGGCGGCGGGCACCACTTCATGGATACGGAGACCTACGAGCAGGTGCAGTTGAGCGCGGAGACGCTGGGCGACGCGGTCAGCTACCTGCTTCCGGACTCCACCATCACGGTGGAGCTCTTCGAGGGCGCGCCGGTGGGAATCGAGCTGCCGCTCACGGTGGATCTGGCAGTGGAGGAGACCGCCCCGGCGATCAAGGGGGCGACCGCCAGCGCGCAGCTCAAGCCCGCCCGTCTCGAGACCGGCCTGGTGGTCCAGGTGCCGCCGTTCGTCAGCAACGGGGACAAGGTCCGTGTGAACACGGACACGGGCGAGTACCTCTCGCGAGCCTGACCGGGGAGGGGGACATCGACGTTTCCCAGGCGGTCCGCGTTGCGCTGTTCGCACTCGGGGTCGGGTTCCTCGTAGCCAACCTGCGCATTCTGGGACAGTTCGTCCGCTACCGGCGCCTGCGCGCCTCGGCGCTGCTGACCTGGCCGAGCGAGAAGCCGCCGCTCTACGGCTGGCTGCTGGCCCTCGGGGCGGCGGCCGGCGTGCTGATCTTCGTGAAGCTGATCGTGCAGCAGCAGCCGCCGCAGCGGGCGTTCGGCGAGGGGATGATGCTCATCTACTACGCCTGCGCGGTCCCGTTGCGGTTGCGCATCGGGCGCGGGCTGTACGCGGGCGGCATCTGGTCGGACGGCGGTTATGTGCCGTACTCGAAGATCGGCGGCTTGAGCTGGCGCGAAGGCGCCACGATCACGCTGGTGATCATCTACCGGCTGCGGAGCCTCGCCCGGAAGCTCACCGTGCCGCAGGCCTGCTACGGCGAGGTGCGGCGGCTGCTGCGGGACAAGATTGCCGCGCACGACATTCACTTCACCGGCAAGACGCTGGACCTGGGCACGGATCAGCGCGACCTGGTGTGACCCGCGGACGTTCCGCTTGCTGCCGCGGCAGGGCGCGCGGGGGCGGTGGGGGCCGGGGCCGAACGCGGGCCTTGCGACGGGTCGGCGGCGTTATCGCAGCAACGCGAGGAGGATGCCGATCAGTCCGGGCCCGCTGGCCACCGGGTCCCCGAGCCATTCCGGCGGCGTCAGCCAGATGAACGCCAGGATGGCGATGACCATCAGGTCGTACTGCCAGGTGGCGCGCTCGAAGGTCCAGAAGAGCGCGTGCCAGATCATCCGCAGCGGCAGGGTCAGCGCGCGCGACAGGCTCATGCCGGCAACTCCCGGCGGTCGGAGCGCAGCTCGCGCCACGTGAAGTAGATCCGGTCGAGCACGGTCAGCACCGACAGCACCAGGATCACCCAGAGCACGGCGGCCATCCGGTTGGTGAACGCGCCGATCATGAAGAGCACGATGCGCTCCGGCCGCTCCATGAAGCCGACCTTGCACAGCGGGATGATCGACTCGGCCCGCGCCCGCGTGTAGCTGGTCATCACCGAGAACGTGAGCGTCAGCGCAGCGATCAGCACGTAGTCCGGCCGGCCGAGCGTGGCGTACAGGTAGATGAGGCCGGTCAGGATGAACAGGTCCGAGAAACGGTCCATCACCGAGTCCCAGAAGCCGCCGAAGCGGGAGCTCAGCTTCAGCTCGTCGGCCACCTTCCCGTCGATGAAGTCGAAGATGTTGGCGACCAGCATGATCCAGCCGGCCAGGCCGAAGCGCCCGGCGGCCAGCGCCCAGCCGGCCGCGCCGTTGATGATGACGCCGGTCAGCGTCAGCACGTTCGGGTGAATCCGAAGGGCGACGCAGAACGCGATGATGGCGCGGAGCGGGAACAGGCACGCGCGCCCAATGGCGCCGGTGAACGTCATCGATGCTCGTGAGGTGGCCTTGGTATTCTAGGTCGGATGGCGATTCGGGATCTGCGGGACGCAATCGCCCGGCTGCCGGAGCAGCCTGGAGTCTACCTGTACTTCAACAGCCGTGGCGAAACGATCTACGTGGGCCGGGCGCGCGCGTTGCGCGACCGGGTCCGCAGCTACCTGGGGGCGTACGGCAGCAGCCCGAAGACCGACGCGCTGCTCGACGAGGCGGCGCGGCTGGAAGTGATCGTGACCGACTCGGTGGTCGAGGCCCTGGCCCTCGAGAACAACCTGATCAAGGCGCGGTCGCCGCGCTACAACATCCTGCTGCGGGACGACAAGAACTATCCCTACCTGCAGCTCACCACCGCCGAGGATTTCCCGCGCGTGCTGGTGGCCCGCCAGGTGGCCCGCGACGGCAACGTCTACGCCGGGCCGTTCATGCCGGCGGCCTTCGCCCGCAAGACGATGTCGCTGACCCACCGGCTGTTCGGCATCCGTTCCTGCAACGAGGTGATCACCGGACAGCGGGATCGCCCCTGCCTGGAGTACGACATCAAGCGCTGCGTCGCGCCGTGCGTCTCGGAGATCTGCAGCCCCGCGCAGTACGGCGAGTCGGTGCAGCAGACGCGCCTTTTCCTGGAGGGCCGCACCGACGAGGTCATCGCCAGTCTGCGGCGCCGGATGCAGGAGGCGTCCGACGAGGAGCGGTACGAGCGCGCGGCGCAGTGCCGCGACGCGATGCGGACGGTCGAGACCCTGCGCGACCGGCAGCAGAAGATGGCGACCAGCCGGCTCGGCGATCGGGATGCGTTCGGCGTCAGGCTGGGACCCGACGGCGGGGTGATCCAGGTCTTCCAGATGCGGCGCGGGCGCGTCGTCGAGCGCGTCGAGCTGGTGGCGGACGACGTGCGGTCCGCCACCGACAGCGAGCGCGACCTGGTTCAGGCGGCGGTGCAGCAGTTCTATGCGACGCACGACGTGCCGCCCGAGGTGCACGTGCCGGTCGAGGTCGAGGAGCGCGACGAGCTCGAGCGCTGGCTCGCCCTGCGGGCCGGGCGCCGGGTGAAGCTGCACGTGCCCAAGCGCGGCGATACCCGCGGACTGCTGGAGCTGGCGTCGCGCAACGCCGGACTGGCCTACGACTCGCGCTACAGCGAGGACGCCCAGGTCCATGCCGGCGCGCTGGAGGAGCTGCGGCGGGCGCTCGATCTGCCGGTGACGCCGCGCCGCGTCGAGTGCTTCGACATCTCGACCGTGCAGGGCCGGGAGACGGTCGGGTCGCTGGTCGTCTGCGAGGACGGACGGATGCAGCGCGGCGAGTATCGCAAGTTCCGGGTGCAGGGCCTCGGCACGGCCGGCGCACGGGGGCGGCGGAAGTCCCGGACCGCTTCCCGGCGGCCCGACCCGGCCGCGCCGGCGCGGGA
The DNA here is from genome assembly GCA_965204175.1 of Vicinamibacterales bacterium. Taxonomy (GTDB): domain Bacteria; phylum Acidobacteriota; class Vicinamibacteria; order Vicinamibacterales; family UBA8438; genus WTFV01. The sequence continues at coordinate 3,424,338 of OZ241978.1, read as the reverse complement.
GAAGCCCGCGGGGCCGGACGACTTCGCGGCGATGGAGGAGGTCGTGCTGCGCCGGTACCGGCGGCTGCTGGAGGAGGGCGGACCCTTTCCGGATCTGGTCGTCGTCGACGGCGGCAAGGGCCAGTTGACGTCCGCGTACCGCGCCTTCGAGACGCTGGGCCTGGGCAACCTGACCGCGGTGGGCATAGCCAAGCGCGAAGAGGAGCTCTTCATCCGGGACGCGGCGGAGCCGATTCGCCTGCCGAAGTCGAGCCCGGCCCTGCACCTGATCCAGCGCGCGCGCGACGAGGCGCACCGGTTCGCGGTCACCTACCACCGCCGGGCGCGCCGGATGCGGGACTTCGAGTCGGAGCTCGATCGCATCCCGGGCATCGGAGCGCGCCGGCGCCGGGCGCTGCTCGAGCGCTTCGGGAGTCTCGCCGGCGTGCGGCGCGCCTCGCGCGAGGAGCTGCTGCCGGTGCTCGGCGCGAAGCTGGCCGACGCCGTGCTCGGACACTTCGCCGGGCTGCCCATCAGGACGTGAGCGTGACCCGCCGCCGGGCGCGGCGCGGCTTGCCGGCCGCGGGCCATGCCGTTATGCTGGTAATCCGTGTTCGAGATCGGCCGTCCGGTCCCATCTTCCTGCTCGTTTCCGTTCCCTTTCTCCGTGCGTTCGGCTGACGGCGGCTGTCCGTGCGGCGGCCGGGCTTCCTGAACCGTTCCACCATGGCTGCCGACAAACCGAAGCCGCGCGTCGTCTCCGGCATGCGTCCCACCGGCCGGTTGCACCTGGGCCATCTGGCCGGCGCCCTCGGCAAGTGGGCGGATCTGCAGGCCGACTACGACTGCATGTACTTCGTCGCCGACTGGCACGCGCTCACCAGCGAGTTCGCCGACACCTCGGGGTTGACCGGCTACGCGTACGACAACGTCGCCGACTGGATCGCGGCCGGCGTGGACCCTGAGCGCAGCACGCTGTTCGTGCAGTCGCTCGTGCCGGAGCACGCCGAGCTGTACCTCCTGCTGCAGATGGTCGTGCCGATTCCCTGGCTGGAGCGCGTGCCGACCTACAAGGAGCAGATCGACCAGTTGTCCGATCGCGACCTGTCGTCGATTGGATTCCTCGGCTACCCGTTGCTGCAAGGGGCCGACGTCATCATCTACGACGCGCGGTACGTGCCGGTGGGCGACGACCAGGTGCCGCATCTGGAGCTGGCGCGCGAGGTGGTGCGCCGCTTCCATCAGTTCTTCGGCGACGTCTTCGTCGAGCCGCAGCCCCTGCTGACGCACTTTCCCCGGTTGCCGGGCCTGGACAACCGCAAGATGTCGAAGAGCTACGCCAACACCATCGACATGGCGGACGACGCGAAGTCGGTGCGCAAGAAGGTGATGCGGATGTTCACCGATCCGAAGCGCATCCGCGCGGACATTCCGGGCACGGTGGAAGGCAACCCGGTGTTCATCTACCACGACGCGTTCAACCCCGACACCGCGCAGGTCGACGACTTCAAGGCGCGCTATCGGGCCGGCAAGGTGGGCGACGTCGAGGTGAAGGTGGCGCTGGCCGAGGCGATCAACGCGCACCTGGAGCCGCTGCGGGAGCGGCGCGCCGAGATCCTGGCCCGCCCCGGCCGGATTCGCGAGATCCTGCACGACGGCTCGGCCCGCGCCCGCGACATGGCCCGGACCACGATGGATCGCGTGCGCGAGGCGGTCGGGCTGCGGTACCGTCCACCCGGGGCTTGACGAGCGGAGGTTCACCCACGATGGCCGAACGGGACGCGGGCGTGACGAACGCGGCGGTCGCCGGCGACGTGGAGCTCCCGCCGAACTTCGAGTCGATTCTGCCGGACTACCCGGTCCGCCTCACCAACTTCGAGGGGCCGCTCGACCTGCTGATCCATCTCATCAAGAAGAACGAGGTCGACATCTACGACATCCCCATAGTCCTGATCTCGCAGCAGTACATCGAGTACCTGGACCTGATGCGGGAGATCGACCTCGATGTGGCCGGCGAGTTCCTGGTCATGGCCGCCACGTTGATCCACATCAAGTCGCGGATGCTGGTCCCGCGGGTGGAGGCGGGGCTCGAGGGCGACGAGCCGGCGGAGGATCCGCGCGAGGCCCTGGTGCAGCGCCTGCTCGATCACCAGCGGTTCAAGGCCGCGGCCGAGATGCTGCACGAGTGCGAGACGGTGCGCAGCGCCCAGTGGACCCGTCCCGACGAACGGGTCGAGCAGATTGCCGGCGCGCCGTTCGAACGCGAGCTCGAGGTGGACCTGTTCAGCCTGCTGCAGGCGTTCCAGGCCGTGCTGACCCGCGCCCGCGGCCGGGGGGCCGGCGTCGCGCTGCCCGCCGAGGTGGTGTCGATAGAGGCCCGCATGGAGGAGATGATCGAGCGGCTGGCCGGCAACGCGCCGTGCGGGTTCGAGGAGCTGTTCGACGGCGCCGTGTCCCGCCAGGACCTCATCACGACGTTTCTGGCGACCCTGGAGCTGATCCGGCTGAAGCGCATAGCGGTCTACCAGGCCGGCGTCTGCGGTCCGATCCGCGTGTCCCTGCCCGCTCGCACGGGGAGCGCGACCGGGGAGGAGGCGCACGGTGTCTGACGAGCTGAAGGACCTGCAGGCGGTCATCGAGGCCCTGATCTTCGCGTCGCCGGACCCGCTGACGCTGAAGATTCTGCTGAAGACGCTCGACGACGAGCCGCGCGAGCACGTCGAGGAAGCGCTTGCCGCGTTGCGCCGGGACTGGACCGGCCGGCCGGGCGGCCTGCAGTTGGTCGAGGTCGCCGGCGGCTACCAGATCGTCACGCGGCCGGAGCTGCACGATCGCGTGCGCCGCCTCTTCCACGAGCATGCGAGCCAGCGGCTCTCCGTGCAGGCGCTCGAGACGCTGGCCGTCATCGCCTATCGGCAGCCGGTCACGGGACCCGAGATTGCCGAGATCCGGGGCGTGAACACCTCCGGGGTGATCGGGACGCTGGTCGATCGGCGGCTCGTCAAGGTCATCGGCCGCAAGGCGGTGATCGGGCGGCCGTTCCTCTACGCCACCACGCGCGAGTTCCTCGACCGTTTCGGACTGAAGGACCTGTCGGATCTGCCCAAGGTGGAGGACATGGCCGAGGCGCTCGGGATGGAGGTGCCGCCGGCGCTCGCGACCGACGATCCGCGCGACGCGGCGCTGCCGTTCGAGACGGCCGTCGAGATCGCGCCCGCGGCGGCCCCGGGGTCCGAGAAGGTCCACTGACACCCGGGCGCTGCCGCATGCATGCCGTGGAACCGCCGGCGACGCCGCCGATCCCGACCCGTGGGCCGGTGCGGCTGCAGAAGCTGCTGTCGGCGGCCGGCGTGGCTTCCCGCCGCGCGGCCGAGCAGCTCATCGCGGACGGCCGCGTGACGGTGAACGGACGGACGGTGCGGGAGGCGGGCGCGCGGGCGGATCCGGCCGGCGACGACGTGCGCGTCGACGGGCGCCGGGTGGCGAGGCAGGTGCCGCGGCGGTACCTCGTGCTCTACAAGCCCCGCGGCTACGTCACGACGCGGAGCGATCCGCACCGGCGCCGGACGGTGCTGGATCTGATTCCCGGCGTGCGCGAGTACGTCTACCCGGTGGGCCGGCTCGACTACGACTCCGAGGGGCTGCTGCTGCTGACCAACGACGGCGCGCTGGCCGCCGTGCTCACGCATCCGCGCCACGGCGTGGCCCGCGTGTACGAGGCGACGGTACGCGGCGTGCCGAACGGTGCGCGGCTGCGGCGGCTGGCGTCCGGCATCGAGATCGACGGCCGCCCGACGGCCCCCGCCGAGGTGCGCATGCTCCACGCGGGCGCCTCCGGGCGGAGCGGCGAGGCACTGGTGCGCATCGTGATCCGCGAGGGGCGCAACCGGCAGGTGCGCCGCATGTTCGACGCGATCGGCCATCCCGTGCGGCGCCTGCGCCGGACGCGGCTGGGTCCGATCGGCCTGCGCGGGCTGCGCCCGGGCGCGGCGCGGGACCTGACCCCGGCCGAAGTGGGCGCCTTGCGGCGGGCGGTGCGGCCGGTTTCGTCGCCTCCCGCGGCGGGGCATCGCGGATGAGCGCGCCGGACGTCATCGCCATCGACGGACCGTCGGGCGCGGGCAAGGGCACGGTGGCGCGCGCCGTGGCGAAAGCCCTCGATTGCCGCCACGTCGACACCGGGGCGATGTACCGGGCCGTCGCCTGGCGGGCCTTGCAGCAGGGTCGGGCGCTCGACGACGAGTCGGCCGTGGCGGCGGTCGCGGCCGGCGCGGTCTTCACGCTGGAGGGCGCGCGCATCGGGATCGACGGGCAGGACGTCAGCCGGGCGATACGGACTCCCGAGATGGACGTCGCGGCGGCCGCCGTGGCCAGGCTGCCGCGCGTGCGGGCGGCGCTGGTCGCCCGCCAGCGCGACCTCGCCGGCGCGGGCGCCGTCGTCATGGAGGGGCGCGACATCGGGACCGCGGTGTTTCCGGACGCGCCCGTGAAGATCTACCTCGACGCCGCGCCGGAGGAGCGGGCGGCGCGGCGCGCGAGGGACCCCGCGCACCGCCTGCCGCCCGGCGGGGTGGACCAAGTCGCCCGCGCCCTCCGGGCGCGCGACCGGTCCGATCGGACCCGGCGCGCGTCGCCCCTCGAGCAGGCGCCGGACGCGGTGCGAATCGACACCACGGGGCTGCCGGTGGAAGCCGTGGTGCAGCGGGTGATGGAGGTGATCCGCGACCGCCGCGGAAAGGCTGCGCGGAGTTGACGCGCTTTCGGTAACTATCGTACAGTCTTGCGCTTACAGCGCATCGGGGGATTCCTCCAAGCGGGCGACCGGGCGCCGGGAAGGTGCTGCATCGATCGCGGGAGACGGATCGGGAAGAAGGACAGGATGATAGACGCACCAGATGACGCGGCCCCGGTCGAGGCCGCCGAGAACGCCGCGGCCGCCCCGCAACCTCCCCAGCCTCCACGTTTCGTGGACCCGGACGAGGAGACGGTCGATCCCGAGGAGCATGCCCGCCTCGTCGCCCTCTACGAGAGCAGCCTGAAGAACATCACCGAGGGCGAGGTCATCAAGGGCACCGTGCTCAAGGTGTCCGACTCCGAGGTGATCGTCGACGTCGGTTACAAGTCGGAGGGGCTGATCCCGTTGTCGGAGTTCTACGACGAGAACGGCGAGCCGATGGTCCAGCCCGGCGACACCGTCGACGTGCTGCTCGAGCGGACCGAGGATCGTGACGGCCACATCGTGCTCTCGCGCGAGAAGGCCGAGAAGATGAAGATCTGGGACGAGGTCGAGAAGGCCTACGTCGAGCGCAAGGTCGTCATCGGGCGCGTCATCGAGCGCATCAAGGGCGGGCTGGCGGTCGACATCGGCGTGCGCGCGTTCCTGCCCGGCTCGCAGATCGACGTGCGCCCCGTCCGCAACCTCGATTCGCTGCGCGGCCAGGAGCTGCGCATGCGCGTCATCAAGGTGAACAAGAAGCGGGGCAACATCGTGTTGTCGCGCAAGGTGCTCATCGAAGAGGAGAACGCGGAGAAGAAGAAGGAGACGCTCGCGACCCTCGCCGAGGGCAAGGTGATGCAGGGCGTGGTGAAGAACATCACCGACTACGGCGCCTTCATCGACCTCGGCGGCATCGACGGCCTGTTGCACGTCACCGACATGTCGTGGGGCCGGGCCCAGCACCCGTCCGAGATCTTCAACGTCAACGACGAGGTCGAGGTCATCGTCCTGAAGTTCGACCCGGCGACCGAGCGCGTCTCACTCGGCTACAAGCAGTTGCACGCCGACCCGTGGACCTCGGCGGCGGAGCGCTATCCGGTCGGGCAGCGGCTGCACGGCAAGGTGGTCAGCCTCACCGACTACGGCGCCTTCGTCGAGCTCGAGCCCGGCGTCGAGGGGCTCATCCACGTGTCCGAGATGTCCTGGAGCAAGCGGGTCAAGCATCCGTCGAAGCTTCTCAACGTGGGCGACATGGTCGAGTCGATGGTCCTGGGCGTCGATCCCAACGCGCGCCGTATCGCGCTCGGGTTGAAGCAGATCGAGAGCAACCCGTGGCAGCAGCTCGGCGACAAGTACCCGGTCGGCTCGAAGATCACCGGAACCGTCCGCAACCTGACGGAGTTCGGCGCGTTCGTCGAGGTCGAGGAGGGCATCGACGGCCTGATCCACATCTCCGACATGTCCTGGAGCAAGCGGCTGAAGCACCCCTCCGACGTCATCAAGAAGGGTGACGAGGTCGAGGCCATGGTGCTCAACATCGACCCCGAGAACCAGCGGCTCTCGCTGGGACTGAAGCAGCTTGCCACCGACATCTGGGACGACTTCTTCTCCACGACGAAGGTGGGCGACGTCGTCGAGGGCAAGGTGGTCCGGATCACCAGCTTCGGCGCGTTCGTGGAGCTGGCCGAAGGCATCGAAGGGCTGATTCACGTCTCCGAATTCGAGGATCAGGGGCGGGGCGACAAGGCCGAGCTGAAGGTCGACGAAACGATCCAGATGCGTGTCATCAAGTTGAGCCCCGCCGAGCGCAAGATCGGGCTCAGCGTGCGGGCGCTGACGAACGAGAACTTCGAAGCCGACTGGCGCAGCTACACCAGCGGCGAGTCGCCCGAGGTGACGCTGGGGGACCACTTCAAGCAGCAGACGTCGTCCGACTAGGTGAAGTGTCGCCTCCCCGGCCGGGAGTCTGCGCCGGAGAGCGCCGCAGACTTTCAGCCGGGCCCGGTCGGGCGGCAATCGGAGCCGCAGGCGGCGATGGTCGGGCCGGGGCGGCTGCGGCGACGTGCGCGGATCGAGGGAGTCGTGGTCGGGGGCAGCATGACCAAGGCGGTGCTGGTGGAAGAGGTGGCCAGGGTCACCGACCTCACCAAGAAGGACGCCGAGGTCATCGTCGACACGGTGTTCCATTGCATCGTCGGCGCGCTGCACCGCGGCGAGAAGATCGAGTTGCGGGGTTTCGGAAGCTTCCGGCTGCGGCAGCGCGAGTCGCGCAAGGGGCGCAATCCGAAGACCGGGGACCGGGTGAACGTGCCGTCCAAGAAGGTGCCCTACTTCAAGCCCGGCAAGGAGCTCAAGGAGCTGCTCAACCGCGGTCCGGATGCATCGCCGCGGCCGCTGCCGGCGGGGCCGGAGCGTTCGTCGCCGGCCGGCCCCGGCGCGGATGGGAGACCGGCGGCGGCGGGCCGCCGGCACGTCGTGCTCGACGGAACGCCCGCGGGACCGTCCGCCGTGCCGGTCCGGGGCTGACGAGCGGGCGGCCGCCGCGCGAGGATGCCGGCAAGGTGGAACGACTCTGGGCGCCGTGGAGGCTGGAGTACGTGACCGGGGCGGCGGGCGGTGCGTCACCCGCCTGCGTCTTCTGTGCGGCGCTCGATCCGGCCGGCCCGTCGCCGCACGTGGTCTTTCGCGGCGAGCGGATCTTCGTCATTCTCAACAAGTACCCGTACAACAACGGTCACCTGATGGTCGTTCCGATGCGGCACGTCGCCCGCTTGGCGGAAGCGACCGCGGCCGAGCTGACCGAGTTGATCGACCTCGTGCGGGTGGCCGAGACGGCCTTGACCGAGGCCTACGGCGCCCACGGCATCAACGTCGGGATGAACCTCGGCCGCCCGGCCGGCGCCGGCGTGGTCGGACACCTGCACGTGCACCTGGTGCCGCGCTGGGACGGCGACACCAACTTCATGACCGTCGTCGGCGACACGCGTGTCGTTCCGGAGGAGCCCGCGGCGAGCGTCGCTCGATTGAAGCCGGTGTTCGAGCGGCTCGCGGCGAGCTCCCGGGGGTCCGCGTCCCGGGAGTCTGCGCCGTAGAGCGGCGTAGACTACCGGTCAGGCCCGGTTGGGCGGCAATCGGAGCCGCAGGCGGCGATTGTCGGGCCGGCGAACGCGCAGACGACACCGGGCGAACGCCGGGCCGCAGGCGAATGCAACTCGAGCTTACTTCCGGGCAGAGCCGGTTTCGGCAGGCCGTCCACCAGTTCGCGGCGTCCACGGTAGCGCCGCGGGCCGCGGAGATCGACGCGTCCAATCGATTTCCCCACGACCTGGTGTCCGTAGCGGCGGCCCAAGGGCTGCTGGGGGTCACGATACCGGGCGCCGCGGGGGGCGCCGGCCGCGACTACGTCAGCTATGCGCTGGCGGTCGAGGAGGTCGCGGCCGCCAGCGCGACGCTCGGGGCCGTCCTGGTGGTCAACAACTCGCTCGTGGCCGAGGCGGTTCACCGTTTCGGCACGGACGGGCAGAGGGACGCCTGGCTCGCACGCCTGGCGTCGGGACGATCCGTGGGTGCGTTCGCCCTGTCGGAAGCGCAGGCGGGGACTGACGCGGCACGCCAGGAGACTACCGCGGCGGCCCACGGCGACGGGTACTTGCTGCGGGGACGCAAGGTCTGGGTGGCCAACGGCGCCGCGGCCGACGTCGCGTTGATCTTCGCGGCGACCGCGCCGGAGCGCGGCGGGCGCGGCGTGAGCGCTTTTCTCGTGCCGCTGGACAAGCCGGGACTGTCGCGCGAGGCGACCGAGGACCCGCTCGGCATGCGCGGGCTTGGGTGCGTCGACCTGCGGCTCGACGATGTGGAGGTGGACGCGGGCGCGTTGCTGGCCGACAGCGGTCGAGGGTTCGACGTCGCGAAGTGGGCGCTCGACGGCGCCCGCGTCGCCATCGGGGCCGCGGCGCTCGGCGTCGGCCGAGCCGCGTTCGAAGAGGCGTTGCGCCACGCTCGCACCCGGGAGGCCTTCGGCCATCCCATCGGCCGTTATCAGGCCATCCAGTGGCAGCTCGCCGACATCGCTACCGAGCTGGATGCCGCGCGGATGCTCGTTCTGCGTGCCGCCGCGGCGAAGGACGTGCGCGAGCGGGCGACGCTGGAAGCGTCGATGGCGAAGCTCGCGGCCGCGGAGGCCGCCCAGCGCGCCGCGGACCGGGCGATGCGGATTTTCGCCTCGGCCGGCTACCGGCGGGGGACGACCGTGGAGCGGCTGCTGCGCGACGCGCGGGCCCTGGAGATAGTAGCCGGCACCTCCGAGGCGCAACGGATGATCATCGCCGCGCAGGTGGCGGCGGACCCGGCTTGAAGGCGCAGCCCAGCACCTGGCTCGTCAGCAGCTGTCCAGCATCTGCTTCGCGATGGTCTGCAACTGCAGATTCGACGTGCCCTCGTAGATCTGCCCGATCTTGGCGTCGCGGTACAGCTTTTCGACCGGGTAGTCCTTCGTGTAGCCGACCCCGCCGAAGAGCTGCACGGCCAGGGAGCTGACCCGCTCGGCCACCTGCGAGCTGAACAGCTTGGCCATGGCCCCCGCCGTCAGGAACGGCTCGCCGGCGTCGCGCAGCCGGGCCGCGTTGTACGTCTGCAGGCGGGCCGCCTCGAGCTCGGTCGCGGCCTGCGCGAGCTGGAACTGCACCGCCTGGAAGTCGGCGATCGGCTTGCCGAACTGCTTCCGCTCCCGCACGTAGGCCAGGGTGTGGTCCAGCGCGCCCTGCGCGAGGCCGACCATCTGCGCCGCGATCCCGATGCGTCCTTCGTTGAGCGTCTCGATGGCCACCTTGTAGCCGCGCCCGACCGCGCCGAGGACGTTGGCGCCGGGGACGCGGCAGGCGTCGAGCAGCAGCTCGCAGGTGCTGCTGGCGCGGATGCCCAGCTTGTCCTCCTTCTTGCCGACGGTGAAGCCCTCGAAGGCGCGCTCGACGAGGAACGCGGTGATGCCGCGGTACCCGGCGGCCGGATCGACGGTGGCGAACACGATGAAGACGTCGGCCTCGGCCGCGTTCGTGATCCACAGCTTGCGGCCGGTCAGGACCCAGTCGTCGCCGTCCCGCACGGCGCGCGTGGCCAGCGAGAACGCGTCGCTGCCGGAGGCCGCCTCCGACAGCGCGTAGGCGCCGACCGAGCGGGTGGCCAGCCCGGGCAGCAGCCGGTTCCGCTGGTCGTCCGATCCCCAGCGCAGCAGCGCGTTGACGACCAGGGTGTTCTGCACGTCGCAGACCACCGCGACGGCGGGGTCGACCCGCGCCAGCTCCTCGACCGCGACGACCGACAGGAAGAAGTGTCCTCCCGCGCCGCCCAGAGGTTCCGGGATCTCGACGCCCATGATGCCGAGTTCGAAGAGCCGATCGATGACCGTGCGGGGCATGCGCGCCTCGTCGTCCATACGCCGGGCGAGGGGTGCGATTTCGGCTTCGGCGAACGCCCGGACGCTGGCGCGCAGCAGGCGCTCGTCCTCGGAGAGCCGGGTGAGCGGGGCGGCGGTCTCGCCGGCTTCGGTTGCGGCGGCTGCGGCGGTTCGCATGGGGCGCGATGGTATCATTGGAAACGCGCCGGCCCTGCGAGGCTACCAATGAATACACGCTGGATCGCCGCTTGTCTGTTCGTCGGGCTGCTGCTGATGGTGTCGGGCTCGGCCGCGCCGCAGCGCCAGGCAACCACCGAGCCGCCGCCGCAGCCCGAGCCCGGCGGGACCCAGGCCCCCGCCGTCGGGGAGTCCGTCGCGCTGCAGGGCGGAGTCACCGTCTTCCGCAGCGGCATCAACTACGTCCGCGTCGACGCCTTCGTGACCGACGACGACGGCAACCCCGTGTTCGACCTCACGCAGGACGACTTCGAGGTGTACGAGGACGGCGTCCTGCAGTCGGTCGATTCGTTCCAGGTCGTCCAGGTCGACCGCACGCCGGAGCTCTCCGGCGAGCCGCTGACCAGCGTCGGGGTGACGCGGTCGGACCAGGAAGTCGCCGCCTCGCGGCCCGACATCCGGGTGTTCGTGATCTTCCTCGACGACTACCACGTGCGCGAGGGCAACAGCATCCGGGCCCGGCGCATGCTCGTCGAGTTCATCGAGAACGACCTGATCCCGACCGATCTGGTCGGCGTGATGTACCCCCTGATGCCGGTCTCGGACGTGCGTCTGACCCGCAACCACGAGGCGGTCGTCAACGCCATCCGGCAGTTCCAGGGGATCAAGTACGACTACCGGGTGCGCAACGTCTACGAGTCGCGCTACAGCATGTACCCGACGGAGATCGTCGAGCGGATCCGCAACGAGGTGTCCCTGTCGGCCCTGCGGGGGCTGATGACGATGCTGGGCGGCCTGCGCGAGGGGCGCAAGTCGGTGCTGCTGGTGAGCGAGGGTTACACGAACTACGTACCGCCGCAGTTGCGGAGCCAGGTTGCGGACCTGCGGGCCGATCCGGCCGTGAACCCGTCCGTGCTCGATCCGTTCGCGGGCGACAATCCGTACGAGGAGACGTTCGCGTTCTTCCAGGGGAGCGCGATGCTGCAGGATCTGCGGCGCGTGATTCAGACCGCCAGCCGCTTCAACGCCTCGGTCTACTCGGTCGATCCCCGCGGCCTGGCCGTCTTCGAGTTCGATATGGATCAACCGCAGATCAGCTATCGCACCGATCAGCGGGCGCTGCGCTTCACCCAGGACACGCTGCGGACACTGGCCGAGGAGACCGGCGGGCGGGCGATCGTCAATCAGAACGATCTGCGTCCCGGCCTGCAGCAGATGCTGGACGACGCCAGCGGCTACTACCTGCTCGGCTACAACTCGGACGCCGCGCCGACCGACGGGGAGTTTCACGAGATCGAGGTGCGCGTCAAGCGCCCCGGCCTGCGCGTGCGCGCCCGCGAAGGATACTGGGCGGTCACCGTGCGCGACGTCGAACGGTCGCTCACGACCCGGGCGCACGAGCCTCCCAAGGCGGTGGACGTCGCCCTGTCCGCCCTGGCCGAGCCGCGCCGCGGCCGGCTCGTCCGCACGTGGGTCGGCACGTCGCGCGCGGAGAACGGCCGGACCCGGGTCACCTTCGCCTGGGAGCCGACCGAGGAGCGCGGGCGCCGTTATTCCGCGTCGCGGGTCCTCGTCACCGCCATGGGAGACACCGGCGGGGCCTATTTCCGGGGCCGCGTGCCGGAGCGGGCGGAGTCGGCGCGCCGCGGCAGGTCGCGCCGCCGGAGCCGGCGCGAGGCGCCCGCGGCGCCGCCGAGCACGCGCGTGGAGTTCGAGGCCGACCCGGGCACCATGCAGATGAACCTGGCCATCGAGGGCGAAGCCGGCGAGGTGCTCGACCGGGACCGCGACGAGATCGTCATCCCGGACTTCACCGGACCCGACCTGGTCCTGAGCACGCCCTACTTCGTGCGCGCCCGCAACGCACTGGAGCTCAACGCGCTGGTCGACGACCGGGGCGCGCCGCCCACCGTGTCGCGGAGCTTCCGGCGTACGGATCGCCTGCTGCTGCGGTTCGACGTCTATGCGCCGGGCGATGCAACGCCGGACATGGAGGCCAACCTGCTGAACCGGGGCGGCGACGCCATATTCCCGCTCGACGTCCTGGCGTTCGAGGACGGGGGCGCTTCCCGCCAGGTCGAGGTGGCTCCGTCGTTCCTGCCGCCCGGCGAGTACATCATCGAGATCCGCGCGACGCTGGGCGACGGCGAAGCGAGCGAGATGGTGGCGTTCCGGCTCGGCGCGTGACCCTTCCATGCCCGTGGCGAGCAAGTCGGCACCGGCCGGTACCAGCGCAACCGCGGCGGCTTCCGATCCGTCGCGGCAGGCCCGCCCGCTGTACGACGCGGCGGCAATCGCGGATCTCGACTACGGCCGCGATCTGAACGACCCCGGCGGTTTCCCCTATACGCGCGGCATCCACGAGTCGGGCTACGGCGGCAAGCTCTGGACCATGCGCCAGTTCTCCGGATTCGGCACGCCGGAAGAGACCAACCGGCGCTACCGGGAGCTGCTGGCGGCGGGCGGGACGGGCCTGAGCGTCGCCTTCGACCTGCCGACGCTCATGGGCCGCGACCCCGACGACCCGCTGTCGCGGGGGGAGGTCGGCAAATGCGGCGTCAACGTGGCGGCGCTGCCCGACATGGAGCGGCTGTTCGACGGGATCGAGCTCGACCGGGTGACCACCTCGATGACGATCAACGCGCCGGCGGCGATGATCTTCGCGATGTACCTGGTCGTCGCCGAACGGCAGGGCGCCGACTGGGCGCGGCTCTCGGGGACGCTGCAGAACGACATCCTGAAGGAGTACATCGCCCAGAAGGAGTACATCTATCCGCCCCGGCCGTCGATGCGGCTCGTCACCGACGTCTTCGCGTTCTGCGCCGATCGCGTTCCGCGTTTCAACACGATTTCGGTCAGCGGCTACCACATCCGGGAGGCGGGGGCCACGGCGGTTCAGGAGCTGGCGTTCACGCTGCGCGACGGCATCGAGTACGTCCGGTACGGCATCGACGCCGGGCTCGATGTCGACCGCTTCGTCCCGCGGATCTCGTTCTTCTTCAATGCCCACAACCGGTTCTTCGAGGAGATCGCCAAGTACCGGGCCGCCCGCAGGCTGTGGGCGTGCGTCATGCGCGAACGCTTCGGCGCCACGGACGAGCGTTCCCTGAAGCTGCGTTTCCACGCCCAGACCGCCGGGGTGTCGCTGACCGCCCAGCAGCCGCACAACAACGTCGTGCGGACCGCCGTGCAGGCGCTCGCGGCGGTGCTCGGCGGCGCGAACTCCCTGCACACCAACGCGCTCGACGAGGCGTTGGGGCTGCCCACGCGCGAGGCCGCGCTGCTCGCCCTGCGCACGCAGCAGATGATCGCGCTCGAGAGCGGCGTGCCGGCGGCGGTCGATCCGCTCGGCGGCTCGTACTTTCTCGAGTCGCTGACCGGCGCGCTCGAGGCCGAAGCGCGGGAGTACATCGAGAAGATAGACGCCCTCGGCGGCATGGTGCCGGCCATCGAGGCCGGCTATCCGCAACGGGAGATCGCCAACAGCGCGTACAGCACGCAGCAGGCCGTCGAGGCGGGCGAGCAGACCGTGGTCGGCGTGAATCGGTACGTAGCCGAGGCGCCGCCCGCGGTCGAGACGTTGTACATCGACGAGAGCGCCGCGCGGCGGCAGGCCGGGCAACTGGCCCGGACGAAGGAGGCGCGCGATGGCGCACGGGTCGGGCGGACTCTCGACGCCCTGCGGCGCACCGCGGCGGGCGCCGGCAACCTCATGCCCCCGCTGATCGAAGCGGTCCGGGCGCACGCGACGCTGGGCGAGATGTGCGCGGCCCTGCGCGACGTCTGGGGCGAATACGAGGAGGCGCCGTCGGTCTGATGCGCAAGATCCGCGTCGTCATCGCGAAGCCGGGGCTCGACGGGCACGACCGGGGCGCCAAGGTAATCGCCCGCTCCCTGCGGGACGCGGGCATGGAGGTCATCTATACGGGCCTGCGCCAGACGCCGGAGCAGATCGTGGAGGCCGCGCTGCAGGAGGATGCCGACGCCATCGGCGTGTCGATCCTCTCCGGTGCGCACAATCACGTCTGTCCGCGCATGATGACGCTGCTGAAGGAGAAGGGCGCGGACGACGTGCTGGTGGTCGTCGGCGGCATCATTCCCGACGCCGACATTCCGCGGCTGCGCGAGATCGGGATCGAGGGCGTCTTTCAGCCGGGCACGTCGATGCAGTCCATCGTCGACTTCATCACCACGCATGTGCGGGCGGCCGCGACCGCGTCTTGACGGGTGCAGTCCCCGCCGGTAGGCTGCGACGAACATGGCCCACAAGCTGTTGCTGGCCGATGACAGCCCCACGATCCAGCGTGTCGTCGAGCTGACGTTCGCCAACGAGGACATCGACGTCGTGACGGTCGGCGACGGGGCGCAGGCCATCGAGGCCATCGAGCGCGACGAGCCCGACATCGTGCTGGCCGACGTGAGCATGCCGGGCCGGGACGGCTACGAGGTGGCCTCGTTCGTGCGCCTCGATCCGGCTCGCGCGCGGATTCCGGTCGTCCTGCTCACCGGGGCGTTCGAACCGCTCGACACGGCGCGTTGCGATGCGATCGGCCGCCACGAGGTGCTGGTGAAGCCGTTCGACCCGCGCGAGGTGATCGGCACGGTTCGCGCATTGCTGGAGCTCCAGGCGGCCGGTGCGGCGGATGCTCCCGCCATCGCGACGGCGTTGGTGGAGCCGGCGGCAGGTTCGGCCGGGGCGCCGGCTGCGGACGAAGCCGATCCGGTTGAGGCGCCTGCCGGGGCCGCTTCGGAAGGGTCGGCGGGGGCGGCCACCGAGGCTGCCGCAGGCGCCGTCGCGGACGAAGCCGACGTGGAGGCGGCCGACGCCGTCGAAGCCACCGGGCAGGAGACGTCCGTGCCGGACGAGACGGAGACTCCCGAGGTGGAAGAGCTCGCGGCGAGCGATGAGACCACGTCCGCCGCCCGGGAGAAGTCCGCAGACAGCGGAGCTCGGACCCCGGTGGTGGAAGAGGTCGCTGCGAACGGGGAGGCCTCGTCCACGGAGGGCGAAACGGACCCCGACCCGACGTCGGCCGCGGTTGCGGCCGCCACCGGGGAAGGGCCTGACGAGCGCTCGGCAACCGGCGCATCGGATCCGCCGCCGGTACCCGACGAGGGCACGGCCACCCCGTCCGAGCCGGTCGACCCGGGGTCCGAGGCGTCGGCCGCCGATGCGGACGGCCCGCCTGCGTCGCCTCTCGAGCAGACCGTTGAAGTCGAGGCCGTTGCGCCGACTGCCGAGGACGCGGCTGCCGAGGACGCGACTCCCGGCGGGACCGCTCCCGCTGCCGGCGCCGGCGGCTCGGTGCTGGCCCAGTCGTTCGTGACCTTTCTGGCCGTCGAGCAGGGCGCCGCCCCGCCCGTGCTGCCGGTCGCCGCCGCCGCCGTCGATTCGGGTGCGGAGCCGCTTCTCCCGGAAGCGGTGATGGACGACCTGGTGGGCAGGGTCGTCGAGCGCTTGACCGACACGGTTCTGCGGGACACGGTCGCCGAGGTCGTCTCGCGCCTCGCGGAGCGGCTTGCCCGCGAGGAGATCACGCGCGTGCCGCGCGGCCGCGAGTAACGCGATTCCCCTCTCTGCCGTCCCGGCCCGCCAGCCCCGGAAGCACCGTCGCTACTGATACGATCCCGGTCCAATGCGAGAGTTGACGAAGGTTTTCGAGCACGCGGCGGTCGATCCCAAGTGGTATGCCTACTGGGAAGAGATCGGTGCGTTTCGGGCCGATCCCGACTCGGGCCGGCCGCCGTTCAGCATGGTGCTGCCGCCGCCCAACGTGACCGGCTGGCTGCACATCGGCCACGCGCTGAACCAGACGTTGCCCGACGTCGTCGCCCGCTGGAAACGCATGCAGGGGTACGACGTGCTGTGGCTCCCCGGCACCGACCATGCCGGGATCGCCACGCAGAACGTCGTGGAGAAGCAGTTGGCGGCGGAAGGGAAGTCGCGCCACGACCTCGGACGCGAGGCCTTCGAGGCCCGGGTGTGGGAATGGGTGGCGAAGAGCCGCGGCACGATCACCAGCCAGATGCGCAAGCTGGGATCGTCGGTCGACTGGTCGCGCGAGCGGTTCACGCTGGACGACAACCTTTCGCGCGCCGTGCGGCGCGTCTTCGTGACCCTCTACGAGGACGACCTCATCTACCGTGCGAAGTACCTGGTGAGCTGGTGCCCGCGCTGCCGGACCGCGCTGTCGGACCTGGAGGTGGTGCACGCGCCGAGCCGCGGCAAGCTCTACCACATCCGCTATCCCTGGGCGGACGGCGACGGCGGCGTCACGGTGGCGACCACGCGGCCGGAGACGATGCTCGGCGATACCGCGGTGGCGGTGCATCCGGACGACGAACGCTATGCGCGGGTGGTCGGCCGCTCCCTGACGCTGCCCGTCATCGGCCGCAGCCTGCCCGTCATCGCGGACGACTTCGTCGATCCGGCGTTCGGCACCGGCGCCGTGAAGGTGACGCCGGCCCACGATCCGAACGACTTCGCCATGGGTGAGCGCCACGGGCTCGAGCAGGTGTCCGTGATCGACGAGGACGGCCGGATGACGCGCGACGCCGGGCCGTACGCGGAGCAGGACCGGTTCGAGGCGCGCACCGCGCTCGTCGCGCAGTTGGAGGCCGAGGGCCTGCTGGTGGGGGTCGAGGATCACGAGCACGCCGTCGGGCAGTGCGAGCGGTGCTCGACGGTGGTCGAGCCGCTGCTGTCGACCCAGTGGTTCGTGCGCATCGAGCCGCTGGCGGAGCGGGCGCTGCGGGCGGTCGCCGACGGCGACACCCGCTTCGTGCCCGACAACTGGACCCGCACCTACGACGAGTGGATGACCAACATCCACGACTGGTGCATCTCGCGGCAGCTCTGGTGGGGCCATCGCATCCCGGCCTGGTACTGCGACACGTGCGGCAAGCTGCACGTCGCCGAGGAGGCGCCCGACGCCTGCGGCTGCGGCGGTGCGCTGCGGCAGGACACCGACGTGCTCGATACCTGGTTTAGCTCCGGGCTCTGGCCGTTCAGCACGCTGGGTTGGCCGGACGAGACGGCGGATCTGGCGCGCTACTACCCGACGACGCTGCTCATCACCGCCCACGACATCATCTTCTTCTGGGTCGCCCGCATGATGATGCTCGGCCTCCGGTTCAAGCAGGACGTGCCTTTCCGGTCGGTGTACGTGACGTCGCTGGTCCGCGACGCCCACGGCCGGAAGATGAGCAAGTCGAAGGGCAACGTCGTCGATCCGCTCGAGGTGATGGGCGAGATCGGCGCCGACGCGTTCCGCTTCACGCTGGCCGCGCTGGCCTCGCCGGGCATGGACATCTCGCTCTCCGAGGGACGCCTGCGCGCCTACCGGCAGTTCATCAACAAGATATGGAACGCGTCGCGCTTCGTGCTCATGCACGTTCCCGAGTCGCTCTCCGAGCGTCCGGCCCCGCCGCCGCCGCGGACGCTGGACGTGATCCATCGCTGGATGCTGCACCGGGTGAGCGAGCTCGCCGCCGAGCTCGAGGACGCCTTCGAACGGTATCGCTTCGATGTCGCGGCGGACCGTCTCTACCACGTCTTCTGGCACGAGTACGCCGACTGGTACATCGAGTTGGTCAAGCCGGAGCTGCAGGCGGGCGGGGCCGCGCGCGACCGCGCAGTGGCGGTGCTTCTGGAGGTGCACGATCGGCTGCTGCGCCTGCTGCATCCGTTCATTCCTTTCGTGACCGAGGAGGTCTGGCAGGCGCTGCCGCCGCGGGCCGGCGAGGGTGCGGCCGGGAGCGGGCGCACCGTCACGCGCGCGGCGTTCCCGGCGCGCGTGGCCGATTGGACGGACGGTGACGCGGTGCAGGCGATGGCGCTGCTGCAGGACGTGGTGACCGCGGTGCGGACGGTGCGGTCCGAGTGGGGGGTCCCGCCGGCACGGCGGATCGAGGTGCTGGCCCACGGGATGGACGCGGAGACGGCGGCCGCGCTGCGGCGCCACCTGGGCCACGTCACGCGCCTCGCCGGACTCTCCGCGTTCGACGTCGCCGACGAGGCGCCGCGGCCCGACCCGGAAACGGTGCGCCGCGTGGTGCGCGGGTTCGAGCTGCACGTGCCGCTGGCCGGAATCGTCGACAGGGCGCAGGAAGCCGACCGCGTGGCGCGCGAGCTGGCCCGGCTGGCGAAGCAGCGCGGGGGATTGCAGGCGCGGCTGGCGAACCCCGCGTTCCTGGAGCGCGCCGATCCGGATGTCGTGCGCGACACGCGGGACCAGGAAGGGGAGGTGGGCCGGCGGCAGGAGAAGCTGGAGCGGATCCTCGCGGAGCTCGCGTCATGATCGCCGCGGCCTTCGCGCCGCTCGATCCGGACGCCTATCGGGATCTCGTGCGGCGCGCCCTCGCCGAGGATCTGGAGGGCGGCGACGTCACGTCGGAAGCGACGGTGGTGCCCGGCCAACGCGCGCGCGGCGAGTTGTGCGCCAGGCAGGAGTGCGTGCTCGCCGGTATCGAGGTCGCGGCCGAGGTGTTCCGGCAACGCGACCCGGCGGCGGTCGTGGACCCGCGCCGGCGCGACGGCGAGACATGTGCCGCCGGCGAGGTGGTCGCCACCGTCGAGGGCCTTGCCGCGGCCCTGTTGAGCGCCGAGCGGACCGCGCTCAACTTCCTGCAGCGCCTGTCCGGAATCGCCACCGCCGCGCGCCGCCATGTCGCCGCGGCCGGCGGCCGGACCACGGTTCTCGATACCCGCAAGACGACCCCCACGTTGCGGACCCTGGAGAAGTACGCCGCGCGGGCCGGCGGCGTGACCAATCACCGCTTCGGGCTCGGCGACGGGTTGCTGATCAAGGACAACCACGTGCGGCTGGCCGGTTCGCTCGCGGCGGCGGTGGCTCGCGCACGCGCCGCCGGCCGGGGTTTCCCGGTCGAGGTCGAGGCCCAGACCCTGGCGGAGGTGGACGAGGCGCTCGCCGCCGGCGCCGACGTCGTGCTCATCGACAACCTGTCGAACCAGCAGACCCGCGAGGCGATCGCGCGCTGCCGGGGACGCGCCCGCACGGAGGTCTCCGGCGGCGTCACGCTGGCGCGGTTGCCGGCCCTTGCCGGGCTGGGCCCGACCTCGGTGTCGGTCGGGGCGCTGACGCACTCGGCGCCTGCCGTCGACATCAGCTTCGAGATGGCGCCGGCGTCCTGAGCGGATGGGTACGATGCGCGGCGGATTGCCTGCGGATCTGGCTGCGGCGCTCGCCGCGCGCCGGGAGCTGGCGGATACCGAGGTGTTGTACTTCCCGGAGCTGCCGTCGACGAACGACACGGCCGCGGAATTGGCCGAGTCCGGGGCGGCGGACGGGACGACCGTCGTCGCCGACCGCCAGCATGCCGGTCGCGGCCGGCGCGGGCGGGTCTGGGATTCGCCGCCCGGGGCCGGGCTGTACATGTCGGTCGTCCTGCGGGGGTCGCAGTCGCCGGTCGTCACGCTGCTGGCGGGCGTCGCGGTGGCCGAGGCGGTGCAGGCCGTCGCGCGCGTGGCGGTCGAGCTGAAATGGCCGAACGACGTCGTCGCGTCGTACGCCGGCGGGGGCGCCGGCGCCCCCACGCGGCGCAAGCTTGCCGGGATTCTGACCGAGGCCCTTCCCGGCGTGACGGATCGGGACGCCGCCGTCGTGCTCGGGGTGGGGGTGAACGTGCGCAGCCGCGCGTTTCCGGACGAGCTCGCCGGTCGGGCGACGACGGTGGAGTCGCTGGCGGGCCGGCGGGTGGACCGGTCGATATTGTGCGCCGATCTGCTCGTGCGGTTGGGCCGCTGGCGGCGGCGGATGGCGGCCGAGGGAGAGGGCCTCGTGATCGCGCGCTGGCGTGCGCTCGCGCCCGGCAGCCGCGGCGCGGCGGTTGCGTGGGACGCGGACGGGCGCCGCCGGCATGGCGTCACCGCCGGGGTCGACGATACCGGCGCCCTCCTCGTGTCGTGCGCCGGACGGACCGAACGCATCGTCGGCGGAGAGGTGTCGTGGGACTGAGGACCACCGGCGCGCGGGATCCGACCATGCTGCTCGCGATTGACGTCGGCAACACCAACGTCGTTCTCGGTCTCTTCGCCGGTGCGTCGCTCGAGTGCCGCTGGCGCCTGGCGACGCTGCCCGACCGTACGGCGGACGAGCTGTGGGTGCTGGTCAGCCGGCTGTTCGCCGAGCACGAGGTGGATCCGGCGTGCATCGACGGCGTCGTCATGTCGTCGGTCGTGCCCGCGCTGACCAGAGCGGTGGCGGACATGATCGGGCGGGGCCTCGGGCAGGAGGTGTTGCGGGTCGATGCGGGGAACGCCGGCCTGCCGGTGGGCTACGAAAACCCGGCCGAGGTGGGCGCGGACCGCCTGGTGAACGCGGTGGCGGCCGTGCGGATGTACGGCGGCGCGGCGCGGCCGATCGTGGTGGTCGACTTCGGCACGGCGACGACCTTCGACGTGATCTCGGCGGCTGGCGAGTACCTCGGCGGCGTCATCTGCCCGGGCGTCGAGATCTCCGCCGACGCCCTCTATCGCCGGGCCGCGCAGTTGCCCCGGGTCGAGGTCCGCAAGCCGGCCGCGGTGGTCGGACGCAGCACCGTCGCGTCGATGCAGTCGGGACTCTTTCATGGCTACGTGGCGATGGTCGAAGGCATCGTCCGGCGGCTGCGGGAAGAGTTGGAAGGCGGCGCCGAATTGCTGTGCGTCGGCACCGGGGGTCTGGCGGCCGACATCGCGGCGGAGACTTCGCTGATCGATCACGTGCAACCCGATCTGACCCTGACCGGCCTCCGCTTCGTGTGGGAGCGCGTCCGCGGGGGCGGCGCCGATGGGTGACGCGCGGCGCGGCGAAGCCGCGGGATCGATGCCCGGCACGGCCCGGTCCATGGAGCCGGACGCGCTGTGCCGTGCGGTCGAGTCGTACCTCCGCCGCAAGAACGACGGTCACCTCATCCGCATCGTCGGCCCGGCCTTCGAGATGGTGTGCGGGTGGGCGGCCGCGGGGATTCCCCGCCGCGTCGTGGAGCGGGCGATCGATCGCCGTTACGTCCGCTACCACGCGCGCGGGCCGAAGCGTCACCCCCTGCGCATCGAGTTCTGCGAGGCCGACGTGCTCGATCTGTTCGACGAGTGGAAGCGGGCCGTGGGCGTGGCCGCGGCGAGAACTGCCGGTGGGGGGAGCGAATCGGCGGCGGAGGAGGACGAAGCCGCACCGCGCCGGGCCGGAGCCCGCAGGTCGCTCGCCGGGCATCTGGACGATCTGGCCGCACGGCTCTCGGCCTGGGAGCCGCCCCCCGGGGCGGCGGCTCTCGAGCGTCTCGTGGTCGAGGCGCGCGGCACGGTGGACGCCGCACGCGCCGCTGGCCGCACGCTCCGCGGCGAGGCCCGTCGCCGGGTGATCGAGCAGTTGCGCGAGCTGGACGGGCGCTTCCCCGCCGCGGCCCGGTCGGACGCGGGCGACACCGCGCTGGGCGCGCTCCGGGCCGAGGCGCGGGGATCGCTCGAGCCGTTCCGGATGCGGATGCCCGCCCCCGAGTTCTCGAAGGCGGTCGACACGGCCACGGACCGGCTGCTCGTCGACCACTACAAGCTGCCGCGCCTGGCGTTCGACTGACCCCCGGGGAGCAACCCGGCTACATCCGCGGCGGCACCTCGCAGCCCATCAGCGCGAGCGCCCTCGTCAACTGGAGCCGGCAGAACAGCACCGCGGCGGCGCGCCACAGCCGGGTCGACTCGTCTTCCTCGGCCACGACCGGGCAGCGGTGGTAGAACGTGTTGAACATCTGCGCGAGGCCGAACGCGTACTTGGCGAGCACGGACAGCTCCAGGGCGCGGATCGACTGATCCGCCACCTCGTCGAGCCGTGCGGCCTCGAGCAGCAGGCCCCAGGCGGCGGTCCCGTCGCCGGGGTCCGCCAGCGGCGCGGCCGGCAGCGTTTCGAGCGCCGCGACCAGGGTCGCATCGTCCAGGCCGTCCCTCGCGTACAGCTTGCGCAGGATGTTCGCGGCCCGCACGGCGGCGTACTGCACATAGGGCCCGCTCTCGCCCTCGAAGCTCAGCGCTTCGTCGATGTCGAACGCGATGAGCTTTCCGCGCGAGTACTTGATCATGAAGTAGCGGATGGCGGCGGTGGCGATGGTCCTCGCGATGGCGTGCGCCTCGGCGCCGCCGTCCGACAGGTCGGCGTGGCGCGCAAGTACCTCGCGCCGGGCGGCCTCGGTCAGCCGGTCGAGCAGGTCGTCCGCCTTCACGCCGAGCCCCTTGCGGCCGGACACTTCGACGAACGGACGCTCGGTGTCCGGATCGAGGTCATGGCCCAGCGCGCGCGCCGTCGCCGGCGACAGCGCCACCATCTCGTACGACACGTGCACCGATCGATCCGCCTCCCTGCCGCGGCCGACGGCGGTGAGCGCCTGCTTCAGGAGTTGCTGCAGGTAGGTCTGCCGCGTGTCGATGACGTTGTAGACGGCGTCGGCGCGGCCGAAAGCGGTCGGGCCCGGTTCCGCGTCGCCCGCGGTGGAGGTCGTGGACCACAGCGGGTGCCCTGAACGCTGTGCGCCGTGCAGGCGGTACCGGAAGTCGCGTTCCAGGACCCCGAGCTTCCAGAACTGATACGCGATGTCCTTCCCGACGTAGGTGACGGTGCCGTTCGAGCGCACGATCACCTTGGACTTCGATTTCGGCCCGCCCTCGACGGCGTCCGCGTCGTCCGGCGGCGGGGCGGCGCCGTCGAGGGGCATCACCCAGCAGCCGGCCTGCGGTCCGGCGGTCTCGAGCCGTACCGCTCCGGTCTCCTTGAGCACCTCGAAAGCGCGCGACCAGAAGCGCAGGCGCAGGATGTCGCCCTCCCACGTCAGCAGGTCGTACTCGATGTTCATCCGGTCCATCGTGGCGAGATGGCAGCGGACGATGCGGTCGGCAATCAGGCGCCCCAGCCCGGCCGTGGGGACGGTGTCGGTCTCCAGATCGTGCAGCGTGCGGGCGCGGAGGGCGAGCCGGTCGGCATCTTCCTCGTACCAGGCGGTCACCCGCGCGTAGAGATCCCAGCAGTAGTGGTCGAAGCGCGGCTGCTCGGCGAGCGCCGCGACCGCTTCGGGCGGCAGCCGCTCCAGGTGCTGGAAGGCGACCACCACGTCCGCCACCTGCACCCCGGTGTCGTCGATGTAGTTCTGGACCTCCACCGGGATGCCCAGAAAGCGCAACAGCCGCACGAGGGTGTCGCCCAGCGCGGCGTTGCGCAGGTGCCCGACGTGGGCCGCCTTGTTCGGGTTTATGGCGGTGTGCTCGACGATGGCCTTCCGGATGCCCCGGCCGGCCGGTGGTGCCGCCGGCCCCAGCGCCGCGCGGGCGAGGCGCGCCCGATCGAGAAAGATGTTGACGTAGCCGTTGGGGGCCGGCTCGACCCGCTCGACACCGTCGATGGGGCCGAGCGCCGCGACGATCTCGGCGGCGATGGCCCGCGGGGCCTTGCGCAGCACCCGCGCCAGCTCGAACGCCACGGTGACGCCGAGGTCGCCCATCGAGCGGTCCGGCGGGTACTGAATCGCCACGTCCGGCAGGCGGTCGGAAGCGAGGCCGTACAGCTCGGCCAGCACGTCGCGGACGCGCGATCGCACTGCCGCGTGCATCCCCAGGATCATCGGTCGAGCTCCCGCGCGCGGCCGCGCGCCGCCGGCCGGCGCGCCGGCCGTGACCGCGTGTCAGTCGCCATGGTAGGCAGCCAGGGTCAGCGCCCGCGCGTGGTCGGCCGGCGTGTTGACGTTGAAGAAGAGCATGCCGTGGGGATCGAGCGGCCCAATCTCCTCGACGCCCATCTCGTACCGGCGCAGCTCCCGCAGCGCCGCGGTCGCCTGCAGCGTCCCCGCCGCGACCCGGCGCTCGAGGACGGGAACGCAGGACGCGCGATAGCATGCGCACAGCGGCTGGTAGCCGTCCCGGGTATGCGGGACCGCGACGTCGACCCGGGGGCTCGCGTTCTGCAGCAGCCGCGCCAGAAACGGCGGGCTCGGAAACGGCATGTCGCCGGCCACGACCAGCGTGCGGGAAGAGCGCGAGGCGCTCAGCGCCGCGTGCACGCCGCCGAGCGGTCCGGCGGCCGTCAGCACGTCCGGCTGCACGGGCACCCCGAGACCCGCGTAGGTCCTGTAGTCGTTCGCCACTATGAACACCTGATCGGCCACCGCCCGGAGCACCGCCAGCAGGCGGTCGACGATGCGCCGGTCGCCAAGGGGAAGCAGCAGCTTGGGCCTGCCGCCGAACCGGCGCGCCCGGCCGCCGGCGAGAATGGCCGCCGTCGACATCGCCGACCGAAACCTTACCAGATCCGCGCGGCCGCTCCCCCCTGCGCCGGCACGGTGCGCGTTGCGTTGACACCGTTCGGGGGCTCGGCTACCGTGGGGGCAGGACATGTCGATCAGGCAGGCACGGCATCGGATTCGGCGCTTGGTCCGGTGGGGCGCCGTCATCTGGACGCTGATGCTGCTGGCCGCGGCATGGCCCGGTGCCCGGCAGGACGAGTCGGCCCGCCGTCCGGTCGTCTATACGTCGGAGGTCGAAGCGCTCATCCATCCCGTGTCGGCCGAGTACATCGGCCAGGCCCTCGACGAAGCCGATCGCGCCGACGCGGACCTGGTGGTCCTGATGCTGCGGACGCCCGGCGGACTGGTCGATTCCACCCGCGAGATCAACACCCGGATCATCGAAGCCCGGACGCCCGTCGTCGTCTACGTCGGTCCGAGCGGCACCCGCGCCGCCTCGGCGGGGTTCCTGATCACCATCGCCGCGGACGTGGCGGTCATGGCGCCCGGCACCCATATCGGCGCCGCGCATCCGGTCTCCGGCACCGGATCCGGGATGGACGAGACCGCGGCGGAGAAGGCGGCGTCCGACGTGGCGGCCTACGCGCGGTCGATCGCGAGCCAGCGGCAGCGGAACGTGGAGCTGGCGGAAAAGGCGGTCACCGAGAGCCTGTCCTTCACCGAACGCGAGGCGCTCGAGGCCGACCCGCCGCTGATCGACCTTATCGCCGCCGATCTCGACGATCTGCTGAATCAGCTCGACGGCCGCGAGGTGCGCCGCTGGGACGGCACCCTGGAGGTGCTGCGGACGGCGGACGCCGACATCGAAACCGTCGAGATGACCTGGCGGCAACGCCTGCTCAGTGCGATTGCGCATCCCCAGATCGCGGTGCTGCTGTTCAGTCTCGGCAGCCTCGGGCTGACCATCGAGCTCTGGAACCCGGGCGCCGCCGTACCCGGCATCGTCGGGGCGGTATGCCTGTTGCTGGCGTTCTTCGCGTTCCAGATACTGCCGATCAACTACGTCGGCCTGCTGCTGATCCTGTTCGGCATGGTGCTGCTCGTCATCGAGATGTTCACACCGACCTACGGCCTCCTGGCCGCCAGCGGCATCGCCAGCATGCTGTTCGGGGCGGTGATGCTGTTCGACTCTCCGGCGCCCGAGCTGCAGCTCGACTGGCCGTTCATTCTCTTCACGGTGCTGGTGCTGGGCCTCGGTACCGGCGCCCTGGCCCGACTCGGGATCAAGGCGCACGGGGTCCGCGCGGTCACCGGGGTGGACGGCATGATTCGGCAGGAGGGGCTGGCCATCGATCCGATTCCGGCCGGCGGGCGGGGCCGCGTCTCGACGCGGGGTGAAATCTGGACGGCCGCCGCCGCTCCGGGGGAGGGCATCGCCGGCGGCGAGCGCGTGCAGGTGGTCGCGGTCGACGGCATGGTGCTTACCGTGCGGCGCGCGGCGCCGCCGTCAGAGGAAGGATCGGAGTCATGAACATCGGCCCGGAACTGGTCGTACTGATCATCGTTCTGCTGTACATCGCGAACTCCGTCAAGATTCTCAACGAGTACGAGCGGGCCGTGATCTTCCGTCTCGGGAAGCTCTATCCGCGTTCCAAGGGACCGGGCGTCATCCTGGTGTTCGCACCGATCGACCGCATGGTCCGCGTCAGCCTGCGCACCATCGTCATGGACGTGCCGCCGCAGGACGTCATCACCAAGGACAACGTCTCGGTCAAGGTGAACGCCGTCGTCTACTTCCGGGTCATGGACCCGCAGCGCTCGGTCGTCGAGGTCGAGAACTTCCACTACGCGACCTCGCAGCTCGCGCAGACCACGCTGCGCAGCGTGCTCGGCCAGGTGGAGCTGGACGGCCTGCTGTCGGAGCGCGAGTCGCTCAACCAGCAACTGCAGCAGATTCTCGATCTGCACACGGATCCCTGGGGCGTGAAGGTCTCGTCGGTCGAGGTCAAGCACGTCGATCTGCCGGTGGACATGCAGCGCGCGATGGCCGCGCAGGCGGAGTCCGAGCGGGAGAAGCGTGCTAAGATCATCCACGCCGAGGGCGAGTTCATCGCGTCGGAGAAGCTGTCGCAGGCTGCCGAAGTCATGGGCAGGCAGCCATTGGCCCCGGTGCTGCGCTATCTGCAGACCTTGACGGAGATCGCCGGCGAAAAGAACTCGACTATCGTCTTTCCGCTGCCGATCGACCTGATGGGCGCCCTGGCCGGCAAACGCGACGACAAGGGAGCTGCGCCGTAGAGCGGTGCAGAACCCCGGCGGGGGTCGGTTGGGCGGCAGGCGGAGCCGGCAGGCGGCGATTGACGGGCGAGCGTGACGTCAAGATCATCAGACGGGAGCGGCCTCGGCTCCAAGCATGTCGTCTTTCTGGCGATGATCAGCGCCGGGCTGGCCGTGGTCGTTTTCCTGCTCGGCGTGCTGGTGGGTCGCGACGTGTCGATCCTGGAAATGATCACCGGGCAGCAACCTGCCGGCGCCACGGGTGACTCGTTCGCCGTGGATGACCAGCCGTTCGTCGCCAGCACGACGAGGCGCGAGCCGTCGATGGCGGCGACCGACGGCGACGAGCTCACCTACTTCCAGCGCCTCGACGACGAGTTGGGACCCGAGCTCGACGCCCGCCTGCTGGAGGATGCCGCGGCGCCGGCCGGCGAAGCCGTCGAGCCGAGCGGTTCGCGAGAGGTCGGCTCGACGACCCCTGCCGAGGCGTCCGCGGGACAATCCGGCGGCTACTCGATCCAGGTGACGACGCTGCGCGAGAGCGCCGCGGCCGAGAGAATGGCGCAGGGGCTCGTCGACAAGGGGTATCCCGCGTTCGTCGTTCCGCCCGCGCCCGGTGTGCCGGTTCCGGTATTCCGGGTCCGAGTCGGCACGTACGCGGACCGCGACGAGGCCGAGCAGGTCCTCCGGCGGCTCGAAGGCGAAGAGTCGCTCAGGCCCTGGATCACGCGCTAGGTCGCCAGGTGTCTTCGTCGGGAATCCGATCCGTGCCGCCCCTGGTGCTCGCCGCCCTCTCGGGCGCGCTGTTGTTTCTGAGCTTTCCGACGCCGGGACATCCCGCCGCCGCCTGGCTGGCCCTGGTGCCGCTCCTCGTTGCGGTAGCGGGAGCGGCCCCGTGGCAGGCGTTGCGGCTCGGCGGGGTCACCGGGCTGGTGCACTTCGCGGGCACCCTCTACTGGATTCCCGCCGTGATGATCGACTACGGGGGACTGCCCGCGCCGGTCGCGTGGGTCGTGCACGCCCTGCTGGTTGCGGTCCTGGCGCTCTTTCCCGCCCTGTTCGCGGCCGGCACGGCCGAGCTGACGGCGCGTTTCGGGTCCCGGGGGCTGTTGTTCGCGCCCGCCCTGTGGGTCGCGACCGAGCTGGGGCGGATGCATCTCTTCACCGGGTTTCCCTGGGCGTTGATCGGTTACAGCCAGGTGCCGTTTCCAGCCGTTGCCCAGGCCGCGAGCGTCGTCGGCGTGCTCGGGGTGTCGGCACTCGTGGTTGCCGTCAACGGCGCCGTCGCGCACGCGGTGGTGGCCGGGCCCGCGTCCGGACGCACGCCGGTCGCGGTGACCGCCGGCCTGGTCGCCGCGGTTGTCGCGTTCGGGGCTTGGCGGCTCGCTGACCGATCCCTTCTGCAGGCCGGGTCTCCCTTGCGGGTGGCCGCGCTGCAGGGCAACGTCCGGCAGGACGAGAAGTGGAATCCGCTGCGCAGCGACGCCATCCTGGAGATCTATCTCGGACAGACGCGGCGCGCGGTCGGCGCGGGCGCCCGGTTGGTGGTCTGGCCGGAGTCCGCAACGCCGTTCGCGCTCGATCGGGACGCGCGCGGGGAAGCGGTGCGCGCCGCGGCGCGGGAGTCGGGAGCGCATCTGCTGGTCGGCACCACGGAAGTCGTGCGGGATGCGGGAACGCGGTACTACAACGCGGCCTACCTGATCGAGCCCGACGAGGGCGCGACGGCCGGCGTGTACCGCAAGCAGCACCTCGTGCCGTTCGGAGAGTACGTGCCGCTGCGCCGGGCGCTGTTCTTCGTCTCGCCGCTCGTCGAGACGGTGGCGGATTTCTCCGCGGGCACCGAGGCGCGGACGCTTCCGGTCGGCGCAGGCTCCGTGGGCACGGCCATCTGCTACGAGATCATCTATCCTGGCCTGGTACGGGAGCTCGTGCTCCGCGGCAGCGGGCTGCTGGCGACGGTCACGAACGATGCCTGGTACGGGCGCACGGCCGCGCCGCATCAGCACTTCCAGCAGGCGACGATGCGGGCGATAGAGCAGGGACGCTTTCTCGTCCGTGCCGCCAACACCGGGATCAGCGGCGTGATCGACCCGTACGGGCGGGTGCTGGCGCGCTCGGGGCTGTTCGAGCCGGCCGTCGTCGTCGAAGACGTGCGGATTCTGGACGGCCTCACGATGTACGGTCGGTTCGGCGACGCGCCGGCGTACGCGGGCGCCGTCATTGCCGTTGTCGCGCTCGGATGCGGCCGCCGGCGTCGCCGTCGCGATTGACGGCCGCGGCAGCGGATTCACAGTTGGCTTTCGGCAAGCCCGATGCAAGGTCGAGGCGTGCCGCCAGACGCAGGAGACGGAGGCATACCCCGTGGCGATAGCCTTGGACGAACACGTTCGCCGATATCAGGACCTGGTCAAGCGCGCGGCCGATTTGCGGAGCTATCTTTGACCCCGCCGCTGTCGAAGTGGAGATAGCGAAGCTCGAGCGACAGGCGGCGGCAGCGGATTTCTGGAGCGATCAGGCCGCGGCCCAGCGCGTCCTCCAGCGGCGCCGCCGACTGCAGGAAGACTTCGATCTGGCCGAGTCGTTGCGGCGCAAGACCGACGATCTCGCGGTGCTCGTCGAATGGGCCGAGCAGGGCGAGGAAGTGGGGGGCGACCTCGAGACGGGGCTTGCCGAGCTGCGGCAGGAAGTCGAAGGCGCCGAGGTTCGCAAGATGCTCGGCGGCGAGCACGATCAGTGCAACGCCATCGTCTCGATCCACCCGGGCGCCGGCGGAACCGAGTCGCAGGACTGGGCGGAGATGCTGCTGCGCATGTACCTCCGCTGGGCGGAGCGCCGCGGCTTCTCGCGGGAGGTAATCGACGCGCAGCCCGGCGACGAAGCAGGGGTCAAGAGCGCGACCGTCACCGTCGACGGCGACTATGCCTACGGGTTGCTGCTCGCCGAGGCGGGCATCCATCGCCTCGTTCGCATATCGCCGTTCGATCAGGCTTCCCGGCGGCACACCTCCTTCGCGTCGGTGTTCGTCTGGCCGGAGCTGCCGGACGATGTGGATATCGAGCTGGAGGAGAAGGACCTCCGGATCGACACCTACCGGTCGAGCGGTGCGGGAGGGCAGCACGTCAACGTGACCGATTCGGCGGTGCGCATCACGCATCTGCCGACCGGCATCGTCGTCTCCTGCCAGAACGAGCGCTCGCAGCACCGCAACCGGGACGCCGCGATGGCGGTGCTGAAGGCGCGGCTGTACGACCGCCGGCTGAAGGAGCAGCAGGACCGCCTGGAGGAAATCGGGGGCGAGAAGAAGGACATAGCCTTCGGCAGCCAGATCCGCAGCTACGTTCTCCATCCCTATCGGATGGTCAAGGATCACCGCACCAAGGTTGAGGAGGGCAACGTCGATCGGATCCTCGACGGCGACCTCGACGCGTTCATCAAGGCGTACCTCATGCAGAAGGCGTCCGGTACGCCGGGGAATCCCGAGGCCGGCGGCGGAGGAGGAGAGT
Source organism: Vicinamibacterales bacterium (assembly GCA_965204175.1). Classification (GTDB taxonomy): domain Bacteria; phylum Acidobacteriota; class Vicinamibacteria; order Vicinamibacterales; family UBA8438; genus WTFV01. The sequence goes on along the minus strand of OZ241978.1, from coordinate 3,394,070 downwards.
AGGCCGGGCGGCCGGTGCCGCCACCTCTTATCGAGGAAACGCGGTGCCGGGTTCCGTGCCCGAGATGAACGCCTCCTGGATGGGCCGGCGAGTTCCCGGGCCGGCCGGCTCGCCCGTCTCCGGATCGACCGCCGCGAAGACGATGTTCGTCGGCGGATCGAACTGGGGCGGTATCTCGCGGTCGCCGACGTAGGCCCTCATGAAGTCGATCCAGATGGGCAGCGCCACGCGGGCGCCTTCCTCGCGGTTGCCCATCGTCTTTTTCTCGTCGTGCCCCACCCAGACCCCGAGCGTGATGTCCGGATCGAATCCCACGAACCAGGCGTCGGTGAAATCGTCCACGGTTCCGGTCTTGCCGCCGACCGGCCAGTTCAGTTGCAGGGCCCGCCGGCCCGTCCCCCGCTGCACGACACCGCGCATGAGGCTGGCCATGATGTAGGCGGTGTCGGGCCGCAGCGCGTCACGCGACTGCGGGCGGTTCTCCTCCAGCAGGTCCCCGTTGCGATCGAGCACCCGTTCGATCAGGAACGGCAGCATGCGCCTGCCCTGATTGGGAAACACCGAGTAGGCGCTGGTCACCTCCATCAGCGTTGCCTCGGCCGAGCCGAGAGCGACGGACAGGTACGGCGGGATCGGCGAGCTGAAGCCGACGCGGCGCGCGAAGTCGACGACCACTTCGGGCCCGACTTCGTTCATGAGCCACACCGCCGGCACGTTGCGTGACGTCTCCAGAGCGTGGCGCAGGGTGACTGGTCCCTTGTACTCGTAGTCGTAGTTGTTCGGACGGTACCTGGGCTGACCCGGACCCACCTCGAAGCTGACCGGCTCGTCCCGGAGAATGCTGGTCGTCGTGTGGCCCTGATCGACCGCGGCCGCGTACAGGACACCCTTGAACAGCGAGCCGAGCTGCCGGAATGCCTGCGTGGCGCGGTTGAACCGGCTGCGGTCGAAGTCGTAGCCGCCCACCATGGCGAGCACTTCGCCCGTCCGGTTCTCGATGGCGATCAGCGCGCCTTCCACCGCGGGTTCCTGATCCAGGGTGGCGGCGCCGCGGCCGCCCGCTTCGCCCGGCAGGGTCACCAGCGTCACGTCGATCAGGTCGCCGACCTGCACGAGGGCGTCCGGCGAGGACGCGCGCGTCCAGGCGTAGCCGTCGGCGTCTATCACCGCCGCGTGCGGCCCGACCCGCACCCGAATGGCAGCGTCGGTCGTCCCCGTCACAACCGCCGGCACCATGTCGCCCTCGGCGATGGGCAGCCGCCACCGGAAGTGCTCGAAGGCGTCGACGGACTCGACCGCATCGTCGCCGCGCAGCACGTTGCGCCGCGCGCCGCGGAAGCCGTGGCGCTTGTCGACGACGCGCAGCCCCTCGGAGACCGCCTTGTTCGCGGCGCGCTGCAGGTCGATGTCGAGCGTCGAGTGGACCACCAGGCCGTCCTCGTAGAGCCGTTGCGCACCGTAGCCGGCTTCGAGGTGCTGGCGGATCTCCTCGAGGAAGTAGGGCGCGATGGTGTTGGCCCGCTGCCGGCGCGGGGCGAGCACGATCGGCTTGGCCATCTCCGCCGCGGCGACGGCCTCGGTGACGTAACCCTCCGCCGCCATGCGGCCGAGCGCGTAGTTGCGCCGCTCGGTGGCGCGGTCCATGTTGACGAGCGGGCTCCAGCGCGCCGGCGACTGCAGGATGCCCGCGATCAGGGCGGCCTCGCCGATCTCGAGCTCGCGGGCGGACTTGCCGAAGTAGAGCTGCGACGCCGCCTCGACGCCGTGGGCGGCGTGCCGTGCGGTGCCGAGCCATATCTGGTTGGCGTAGAGGGCCAGTATCTCCCGCTTCGTGTAGCGCTTCTCGATGAGGAAGGTGTAGTAGACCTCCCAGGCCTTGCGCTGCCATGTCCTCTGGAGTCCGAGGCTCTGGCCTGCGACCTCGATGTTGCGCGCGAGCTGCATCGTCAGCGTGCTCGCGCCGGCGGCCGTGAGATCGCCGGCCGCCACGTTCTGAATCACGGTCCGGATGCCGGCCGGGATGCTGATGCCGGGATGCTCGAAGAACGAGGCGTCCTCGGCCGCGATGATGGCGTTGCGGAGCACCTCGGGGATGTCGTCGTAACCGATGATGTCCCTGCGTTCGGTGGCGAACTCCCCGATCAACTCGCCGCCGCGCGCGTACACGCGGGTGATGGTGTCGGGCGCGTAGTCGTCGAGCGCCTCGATTTCCGGCAGGTCCGGCGAGTAGGCGAGCAGCACGCCGGTGACGATCCCGAACAGGGCGGCGCCGGCGAAGAGGCTCAGGATGACGGCATGACGCACGTAGCGGTTCGGTGCAGGAGCCACGCGGTTCTCCTCGTTGATGTCTCGGGGGGTGGATTCACTATAGCACGGGCTTGGACGGTGGGGCCCGCGCCACCCGGCGGGTCTCGATTTGACATCATGGCGCTAAGATTATATGTTTATGATGTTATATGGTCATGTGGAAAAGCGCAGCGGGCGGTGATTCTCTCGCGGACGGCTGCGGAAAACGAAGGAAGAGCAAGAGATGAGCAAGATCATCGGGATCGACCTGGGCACGACGAACTCGGTCGTGGCCGTCATCGAGGGTGGCGAGCCGACGGTCATCGCCAATCCGGAGGGAAGCCGGCTGACGCCGTCGGTCGTCGCGTTCGCCAAGTCCGACGAACGGCTCGTGGGCCAGGTCGCCAAGCGGCAGGCGGTGACCAACCCCGAGAACACCGTTTTCTCGATCAAGCGGTTCATGGGGCGCCGCTTCGACGAAGTGAACGAAGAGATGACGATGGTGCCCTACGAGGTGCTGCGCGCGAAGAACGGCGACGCGCGCGTGAAGGCGGGAGGCAAGGAGCTGTCGCCCCCCGAGCTGTCGGCCATGGTGCTGCAGAAGCTCAAGGCGGCAGCGGAAGAGTACCTGGGGCAGGCCGTCACCAAGGCGGTCATCACCGTGCCGGCGTACTTCAACGACGCGCAGCGGCAGGCCACCAAGGACGCCGGGCAGATCGCCGGGCTCGAGGTGCTGCGGATCGTCAACGAGCCGACCGCGGCCGCGCTCGCCTACGGACTCGACAAGAAGGCCGACGAGACCATCGCGGTGTACGACTTCGGCGGCGGCACCTTCGACATCTCGATCCTGGAAGTGGGCGAGGGCGTGGTCGAGGTCAAGGCGACCAACGGCGACACCCACCTCGGCGGCGACAACCTGGACCAGGAGGTCATCGACTGGATCGTCGGGGAGTTCAAGCGCGGGGAGGGCATCGATCTGAGTCGCGATCCGATGGCGCTCCAGCGGCTCAAGGAGGCGGCCGAGAAGGCCAAGATGGAGCTGTCGACCGTGGTCGAGACGGAGATCAACCTGCCGTTCATCACGGCCGATGCGTCCGGCCCGAAGCACCTGCAGAAGAAGCTGACGCGGGCGCGGTTCGAGCAGCTCGTCGAGCCCCTGCTGCAGCGGACGGTCGAGCCGGTCCGCAGCGCCCTGCGGGATGCCGGACTCGACCCGTCGAAGATCGACGAGGTGGTGCTGGTCGGCGGTTCGACCCGCGTGCCGCGGGTGCAGGCGATCGTCAAGGAGCTGTTCGGCAAGGAGCCGCATCGCGGCGTGAACCCGGACGAGGTGGTGGCCGTCGGCGCGTCGGTGCAGGCCGGCGTGCTGGCCGGCGAGGTCAAGGACCTGCTGCTGCTCGACGTGACGCCGCTGTCGCTGGGCATCGAGACCCTGGGCGGGGTCATGACCTCGCTGATCCAGCGCAACACGACGATTCCGACCAAGAAGAGCGAGACCTTCTCGACCGCCGCGGACAACCAGCCCAGCGTCGAGGTGCACGTTCTGCAGGGCGAACGTTCGATGGCCAGGGACAACCGCACCCTCGGCAAGTTCCACCTGGACGGCATTCCGCCCGCCCCGCGCGGCGTGCCCCAGATCGAGGTGACCTTCGACATCGACGCCAACGGCATCGTCAACGTCTCGGCCAAGGATCTGGGGACCGGCAAGCAGCAGCAGATCACGATCACCGCCTCCAGCGGCCTCGGCAAGGACGAGGTCGACAAGATGATGCGCGAGGCCGAGGCGCATGCCGACGAGGACAAGGCCCGCAAGGAGGAGGTGGAAGTCCGCAACCGGGCCGACCAGGCGGCCTATGCCGCCGAGCGAATGTTGAAGGACGCCGGCGACAAGTTGTCCGAGGAGGAGCGCAAGCCGGTCGAGGAAGCCGTCGCGGATCTGAAGAAGGCTGCCGAGGGCGGCGACGCGGGCGCGATCGACCAGGCGCTGGAGAAGCTGAATGCCGCCCAGCAGACGGCGGCCCAGGCGTTGTACGCGAAGACCGCGCAGGCCGGACCCGGCGCGGGCGGCGGACCGGAAGCCGGTGCCGGGGCCGCGCCGGGCGCGGGTGCCGGACCGGGATCCGGAACCGGACCGGGCGGACCTCGGGCCGGCAATTCCGGCGAGGTCATCGACGCGGAGGTCGTCGATGACGGAAAGCCGTAACGGAGAGCCGGGACTTCGCGCCGCAGCACGGTACGGACCCCCGGTCGGGCTCGGTTGGGCGGAAAGCGAAGCCGAAAGGCTTCGCTTTCCGGGCCGGGAGGTGGAGGTGGCGCCCCGTGGCCCAGGTGGACTTCTACGTCGTTCTCGGGGTTGAGCGCTCGGCGACGCGGGACGAGGTGAGCCGCGCCTACCGGCGTCTCTCGCGCCGCTATCACCCGGGCATCAATCCGGGCGACGCCGAGGCCGAGGCGTTCTTCCGGATCCTGACCGAGGCGTACGAGACCCTGTGCGATCCGGCCCGGCGCCGGGAGTACGACGCGCACGGGGCCCGGGAACACAGCCCGCGGCCGGCCTCGATCGAGTTTCAGGGATTCGACTTTTCGCCGGACGGCGGCGGGTCCGGGACCTCGGCGACGTTCGAGGAGCTGTTCTCCGACGTGTTCGGGGCGCCGGATGCGCGCGGGGGGGGCGGTCCCGGACCGCCCGAACGCGGCAGCGACCTGTTCGGGGAGCTCGCGCTCTCGTTCGAGGAAGCGGTGCATGGGACCGAGCGCAGGTTGACCGTCACGCGCCTGGACGTCTGCGGGGAATGCGGGGGCAGCGGCCGGCGGCGTGCCGTGGAGACGAGCTGCGCGGGTTGCGACGGCACCGGAACCACCCGCCGCCGGCGCGGACACATGGTCTTCGCCATGCGTTGCGTCTCTTGCGAGGGCACGGGGCTTCTCCGCTTCCGGCCCTGCGCCGCATGCCGCGAGCGCGGTGTCGCCGCGCGCGACGAGGAGATCGCCATCCACGTGCCGGCCGGCGTGGACGACGGATCCCGGCTGCGGGTCGAGGCGAAGGGGAACGCGGGACTGCGGGGCGGTGCGCCGGGCGACCTCTACATCGTCGCGAAGGTCGGGCGGCACCGGATCCTGCGGCGCGAAGGGCAGGACCTGCATCTCGAGCTGCCCGTCGCCATTCACGAGGCGGCGCTCGGAGCGGCCGTGGACGTGCCGACCCTCGACGGCACGGCGCGGCTGCGCGTGCCGCCGGGAACGCGCTCCGGCCAGCGGTTCCTGTTGCGGGAGCACGGGGTGCCCTCGCCCCGCCGCGACGGCGCTCGCGGCGATCTCGTCGTGACGGTCAACGTCGTGCTGCCGCCGGTCGCCGACGAGCGGTCGAAGGCGCTGCTCCGCGAGTTCGGCCGGATCAACGCGGCGGACGTCCGCCGCGGCCTCTTCGAAGACTGACACCCATGGCCAAGCAGACGGGCGCCGGGCCCTACATGATCAGCGTCGTCGCGAAACGCTACAACATCCACCCGCAGACGCTGCGGCTCTACGAGCGCGAAGGGCTGCTGAAGCCCTCGCGCACGGACGGCAACACGCGCCTGTACGGCGAGGAGGACATCGAACGGCTGGAAACCATCCTCTCGCTGACCCGCGACCTCGGCGTGAACCTCGCCGGCGTGGAGATCATCCTCAACATGCGCGAAAAGATGGCGCGCATGCAGCACGAGGTCAACGAGTTCATGCACTACGTCAAGCAGGAGCTCGCGCGCGGCGTGGGCGACTGGGAGCAGCGGCTGGGGACCGCGCTGGTCAAGTCCAGTCCGAGCGATCTCGTGCGTCCGGCGGCGGCGGAGCCGCCGGGCGCCGCCGGGCCGGAGTCGGGTAGCGCCCGGCCGCCGGGGAGTCCGAAGTAGCATTGCCGGCGGGCTGCTAAGCTTGTCCGGTGACGCCGGGGGGAGAGGCGCGGGTGCAGGCGGACTGTCCGGACTGCCGGGGTACCGGGTGGTCCCTGCGCACGGTGGACGGAACGCGCCGGGCGGAGCGGTGCGACTGCTGGCGCGCCGGGGTTGCCGGGCAGATGCTGGCCCGGGCCCGCATTCCCGCCCGGTATGCGAAGTGCGACTTCTCGACCTTCATCACCTACGAGAACGAGAAGCTGCAGCGCGTCGTTCGAAAGGCGCGGGAGTTCGCCGGCGCGTTTCCGGTCGTCGACAAGGGACTGCTGTTCATCGGTCCCCCCGGAATCGGCAAGACGCACTTGGCGGTGTCGGTGCTGCGCGAGGTGGTGCTGAAGGGGATGCGCGGGGTCTACTACGACACCCGCTCGCTGCTGAGCGCCATCCGGAGCACCTACAACCCGGTCACCCGCGCGTCGGAGGCGGACGTCCTGAACGAGGTGATGGGCGCCGAGCTGCTCGTGCTCGACGACCTGGGGGCCGAGCGGCTGACGGACTGGGTCGAGGAGACCATGCATCTGGTCGTCAACACCCGCTACAACGAGAAGCGGCCCACGGTGTTCACCACGAACTACGAGGACGTTCCCGACGTCGATGACCTCGATTCGCTGCTCGTCCGCGTCGGCCGCCGCCTGCATTCCCGGCTGCGGGAGATGTGCGAGTTTCTCGAGTACGACGGGCCCGACTACCGCGAGTTCGAACACCCGCCGACCGCGGAGTTCCTGTACCAGAAGTGGAAGATGCGCCCGGGGCGTCCCGCCGGACCGCCGACGTCACCGGCCGGACGCCTGCCGAAGCGGGCGTCGGCGCGCGCGCGCGCCCGCATGCCGGAAGGGCAGCTCGACCTGGGCTGGGCCGGCGGCAAGGCCGGCACCTGAGCTCGGCGGGCAGGTGGCTCGTGTTTTCGTACCGCCCGGCCTGCAGACCGCGCCGCCAACGGCCGGCGCACGTCGAGACATGACCGGTTCCGCCCCTCTCGGCCTCTACGTCCACGTGCCGTTCTGCTCCGCGATCTGCAGCTATTGCAATTTCAACCGCGGTTTGCTGGACGAGGACCTCAAGCGGCGCTACGTCGCCGCGGTGACGCGCGAGATCGAGCGCAGCGGAGACGGCAGCCGCGTCGATTCCATCTTCTTCGGCGGCGGAACGCCGTCGCTGCTCGCGGTCGAGGAGGTGGCGCAGATTCTGGACGCCTGCCGCGCCGCCTTCGACGTCGCATCCGGCGTGGAGACGACGCTCGAGATGAACCCCGAATCGTGCGGGCGTCCCTACGTGTCGGCGCTGCTCGACGCGGGCGTCAATCGCATCAGCCTGGGCGTGCAGTCCTTCGACGACGCGGAGCTCGTCCGCCTCGGCCGGGCGCACACCGCGGCCGAGGCCCGTGCGGCGTTCGCCGCGGTCCGCGACGCCGGCTGCGACAACGTGAGCCTCGACCTGATGCTGTGGCTGCCGGCGCAGAGCCGCGCCGCGTCCGCGGCTTCGGTCGACGCCCTGCTCGAGGTCGCGCCCGACCATGCTTCGCTGTACATGCTCGAGCTCTATCCGAACGCGCCGCTGCGGGAAGAGGCGGCGCGGCGCGGGTGGTCGCAGGTTCCCGAAGAGGATGCCGCCGTCATGTACCTCGAGGCCTTCTCCAGGACCGACGCGGCCGGTTACCATCAGTACGAGATTTCCAACGTCGCGCGGGCGGGCCGGCTCTCGCGCCATAATCTCAAGTACTGGCAGGATGGCGAGTGGCTCGGCTTCGGGTGCGGCGCCCACTCCACGCGGGCCGGGGTCCGCTGGAAGAACGTGTCGGAGACGGCCCGCTACGTGGCGGCGATGGAGCGGGGAGAGCCGGTGACGGAGACGCGCCGCCGCCTGTCGGCGAGCGAGCGGCTCGGGGATGCGCTGATCACGGGGCTGCGGCTTGCAGAGGGTGTCGAGCTCGCGACCGTGGAGCGGCGCTACGGCATCGACCTGCGGGCACGGTACGGCGCGGAGGTGCGCAGGTTCGTCGACGCGGGGTGGATGGTCGACGCCGGCGGCCGGTGGCGCCTGACCCGGCCCGGCATGCTGGTATCGAACGAGGTCGTCAGGACTTTCGTCTGATGTGGGCGGTACGGTAAAGTAACCGCTCTTTTCCGGGCACGGGGCATCCAAGGAGGACACGAACATGCGTTGGTTTCGCAAGGAGCGGTCGATGCGGCGGATCTTTCTCGGCGGCGCGTTCGCGGCGACGCTGGCCGCCGGCGTGATGCTGGGAACGCTGGTTCCCTCGCAGCAGGTGGAGGCGCAGCCCCAGGTCGCGTTCAGCGGCGACGCCGCGGTCATGCTGCACTTCGTCAAGCCGGGGTCCACGTCGGCCTACGAAGGCGTGATGGCGCGGCTGGGCGAGGCGCTGCAGCAGAGCCAGAACGCTCAGACCAACCGGCAGGCGCAGGCTGCCGGGTGGAAGGTCTACCGGGCCAACATGGACATCTCCGGCCAGGGGAACGTGATGTACGCCTGGGTCATCGACCCGGTCATGGGCGGCGCCAACTACGCGGCGGCGACGATCATGAACGAGGTGTTCCCGGGCGAGATCGAGCAGCTCTACAACAGCTACAACGGCTCCTTCACGGACGCCGCGCTCAAGCAGTTGCCGATCAATCTCACGTTGGTCCGGGACTTCTAGGACCCTTGCGCCGCGATGCTGAGGGCGGCCGGGTCGCGGGGCCCGGCCGTCGTCTTTCTGCATGATGCCGGCCGTGGCGGCGCCGAGGCCGCGGCCGGTGACCGCCGGGCTCGACGGAGCCATCCGCAACCGGGTCCCCCGGCAGCCGGGCCGTCTCGGTTCCGCATTGCCCGCAGCGCGGGCTGCCGTTCCGCATGAGGTGGGGCGATGTTGTCGATGAGTACCCGCCGGTCGGGCCGGCACGGGACGGGCTTCATGCTGTCGATTGCCGCGGCGATGCTGGCCGGCGTGGCCGTCGGCTTGGCTATTCCCCGGCCTTTCGAGTCCATTCGCGCGGCGCAGCCGCCCGGAGCAGCGCAGCAGACGGCTCCGGCCCCGTTGCCGTTCCCCGGGGCGCAGCAGCCGGCGACCGACGAGGGTGCGCCGGCCGATGACGTTGCTCCGGAGGACGAGGACGAGGCGCCGCCGCCGGTAGCCACGCTGACCTTCGAGGCGCCTGCCGCCATGGTCATGAGCTTCGTGCACGCCGCCGGGACGAGCGACTTCGAGCAGATTACCCGCCAACTGGTCGAGGCGATGGCCGCCAGCGAGGACCCGGAGCGTCAGGGGCAGGCGGCCGGCTGGACGATGTACCGCGTGCGCGAGCCAGGCCCCAACAACAACACGGCCTATGTCTGGCTGCTCGATCCGGTCGTGACCGCTGCCAACTACGCGGCGCCGCAGCTCCTGAACGAGGCGTTTCCCGCGCAGGTCCAACAGCTCTACGAGTCCTTCAACCAGTCGTTCGGGGTTGGCCAGGTGGTGCTCAATCTCGATCCCGTCGTGCTGGTCGAGGAACCGCGCTGAGCCTCCCGTTCACCGCCGGCCCGGACCCCGGCCGAGCGCCGGCACGGTTTCCTTCGTGGTCTCAGAAGGCCATGTCGAGCCCCGCGTAGACCCGCCGCGGTCGGCGGTGAAGGCCAGCGCCTCGCAGCGCGAGCAGGCGGTAGTCGAGCCGGATGCGAAACGGCCCGGCCAGGCGCAGGTAGATGCCGCCGCCGCCGCCTGCGGCGACTCCCGTGCGGGCCCGTTCCGCGAGACTCTCACGGTACACCCCGGCGCCGGCGGTTCCGTAGACCCGGATTCGGCCGCCGCTCGGAAACGAGAGCATCAGGTTGAAGAGCCCGGTTCGCAGAGCCCGGCTGCCGGCGCGCCGGTCCGAGGAGGCGTCGGCGTACTCGAACTCCAGACCGACCGGCTGCAGCGACAGGCCCAGAGTCGCCCCGAAGGTGGTGCGGGAGGCCGTCGTGGTGCCGCCGGCGAAGACGGTCATGTCCGCGAACGCCCGGTCCGCGGCGGTCCCCGGGAGGATCGCCAGCAGCGCGACGGATACCGCGCGTCCCGTTCCGACCCGAACGCCCATCGCAGTGCATTATTGATCCCCGGCGTCTGCTCCGCGGAAGGAAGCGGTCCGAATTTCCGGACGGCAGGCCCTGCCGGGAGGAATCGGAGGCGCGCGTGCCGATTTCGGGCTCGAGGCCGCGGCCGGCGCCGGTGCGGAATGCGCGACGGAGCGGTCCGCGCGCCGCGTGATAGAGTCTCGACGCCATGGACTTCCGTCCCACGGAAGACGAGGCGGTGACGCGGCGGGCGGTGCGCGAGTTCGCCGCTCGGGAGATCGCACCGCACGTCATGGAGTGGGACGAGGCGCAGGCGTTTCCGGATGCGCTGCTGGCGCAGCTCGCGGAGCTGGGGCTGCTCGGCATCCAGTTCCCGACCCGCTACGGCGGCGCCGGAATGTCCGCGGTGGAGTACTGCATCTGCATCGAGGAGCTCGCGCGCGTCGATCCGACCATCGCCCTCACCGTGGCCGCGCACAACGGGCTGGGCGCGGCGCATATCGCGATGTTCGGCACCGAGGCGCAGAAGGAGCGCTGGCTGGCGCCGCTGGCGCGCGGGGAGTTCCTGGGGGCGTGGGCGCTCACCGAGCCGGATGCCGGCAGCGACGCGGGGAGCCTGCGGGCTCGCGCGCGCCGCGACGGGAACGGCTGGGTCCTCGACGGCACGAAGACGTTCACGACCCACGCGGGTCTTGCCGGCCTCACCGTCGTGATGGCGGTTACGGACCCGGCGGCGCGTCGCCGCGGGATCTCCGCCTTCGTCGTCGAGCGCGGCGCGCCGGGGCTGTCGGCGGGCCGCAAGGAGAACAAGCTGGGCATGCGGGCGAGCACGACCGCCGATACGCGCCTGGACGGCTGCCGCGTGGCAGCGGATCACCTGCTGGGCCGCGAGGGGCACGGGTTCGTCGACGCCATGGCGGTGCTCGACGCGGGCCGTATCGGCATCGCCGCCCTCGCCGTCGGGTTGGCCCAGGGGGCCTTCGATGCCGCCCGCCGGCACGCGGCCGCGCGCAAGCAGTTCGGCCGGCCGCTGGCGAGCTTCCAGGCGATTCAGTGGAAGCTGGCCGACATGGCCACCGGAATCGACGCGGCCAGGCTGCTGACCTACCGCGCCGCGTACCTGAAGGATCGGGGCCGGCCGACGACGCGCGAGTCGTCGATGGCCAAGCTCTACGCCAGCGAGGTGGCGGTACGGGCGGCCGGCGAGTGCGTGCAGGTCCACGGCGGGTACGGCTTCGTGAAGGACTATCCGGCCGAGAAGCTGTACCGCGACGTCAAGCTGCTGACCATCGGCGAGGGCACGAGCGAGATCCAGCGACTGGTGATTGCGCGGCAATACCTGAGCTGATGCCGGCCGAAGGACCTCCGACCCGCATGGATCTCGCAGAACGCGTGCTGGCCGGCGATGCGCGCGCCGTCGCGCGGGCGATTTCCGTCGTCGAGCGGGAGGACGCCGAGTCGGCCGTGTTGATCGGCCGGCTGTTCGCGCGGACCGGGCGCGCGCTGGTGGTGGGCCTGACCGGGGCGCCGGGCGTCGGCAAGAGCACCCTCGTCGATCGTCTCACCGCCGCGCTGCGCGGGGAGGAGTTGCGGGTCGGGGTGCTGGCCGTCGATCCGACGAGCCCGTTCAGCGGCGGCGCGATTCTCGGCGACCGCATCCGGATGCAGGGGCACGCGGCGGACGACGGGGTCTTCGTGCGCAGCATGGCGACCCGCGGACAGCTCGGCGGGCTGGCGCGGGCGACCGACGACGCGCGGATTGTCCTCGAAGCCGCGGGGACGGACGTCGTGCTGATCGAGACCGTCGGCGTGGGCCAGGGAGAAATCGACGTCAGCCGCACCGCCGGCGTGTCGGTGGTGGTTCTCGCGCCCGGCAGCGGCGACGACGTGCAGGCGATCAAGGCCGGAATCATGGAGATCGCCGACGTGTTCGTGGTGAACAAGGCGGATCGGGACGGCGCCGACCGCGCGGTCGCGGAGATCGAGGCGATGCTGTCGTTGCGCGAGGGCGGAACGGGCGGGTGGCGCCCGCCGGTGGTGAAGACCTGCGCGGCAACCGGGGACGGCGTCGGCGAGCTGGTCGCGGCCGTGCGGCGCTTCGCCGAGCGGGGATCGGTCGCGGCGGATCGCGCGCGGCGCCGCGCGCGTACCCGACTGGAGTCGATTCTGGTCGCCCGGCTCGTCGAGCGCATCGGCGCGCAGCGCGGCCTCGACGCCGCGATTGAAGCCGTCGCCTCCCGCGCGGTCGATCCGTACACGGCGGCGGAGGAGCTCGAGCGACGATTCGTGCAGGAGGCGGCAGACTCATGAAGGCGGTGCTGGACCATATCGGAATCGCGGTGGACGATCTCGACGCGGCGCTCGCGTTCTATACCGAGGCCCTCGGTCTCGAGGTGGACGCCACCGAGGACGTTCCGTCGCAGGGTGTGCGCGCGCATTTCGTGCGCGTCGGATCCGCCTCACTGGAGCTGCTCGAAGCAACGACGGAGGAGTCGCCCATCCGGCGCTTCGTTTCCCGGCGCGGCGCGGGCATGCATCACATCACGCTGCGGGTCGACGACATCGCGGCGGCGCTCGCGCGCCTGAAGGCGCGGGGGGTCAGGCTGGTCGACGAGACGCCGCGCGAGGGCGCCGAGGGCGCGCTGGTCGCTTTCGTGCATCCCGCGAGCGCGCACGGCGTCCTCGTCGAGCTGAAGCAGGAGAGGAGCGCCGGGCAGCATCATGCACGCTGAAGACCGGATTCGCATCGGCATCATCGGCGGCAGCGGCCTGTACGACATGGCCGATCTGACGGATCGCGAGGAGCGCGCCGTCGAGACGCCGTTCGGGGCGCCGTCGGCGCCCTATGTGATCGGCACCCTGGCCGGCCGGCGCGTCGCGTTCCTGGCCCGCCACGGCGAGGGGCATCGCATCCTGCCGTCGGAGCTCAACTTCCGGGCGAACATCTTCGGCATGAAGACGCTCGGCGTCGAGTGGCTCGTGTCCGCGAGCGCCGTCGGCAGCCTGCAGGAGCGCTACCGGCCGCAGGACATCGTCGTCCCCGACCAGTTCGTCGACCGCACGCGGGGACGCATCGGCACGTTCTTCGGGCGCGGCCTCGCCGCCCACGTCTCCCTCGCGCACCCGGTCTGTGCCGCCCTCGGCCGGCTCGCCGGCGACGCGGCCAGCCGGGTCGGCGCGACCGTGCACCGCGGCGGCACCTATCTCTGCATGGAGGGACCCCAGTTCTCGACCCTGGCCGAGTCGCGCCTCTATCGCTCCTGGAACATGGACGTGATTGGCATGACCAACCTGCAGGAGGCCAAGCTGGCCAGGGAGGCCGAGATCTGCTTCACGACCCTGGCGCTCGTCACCGACTACGACTGCTGGCATCCCGACCACGATCAGGTGACCGTGGAGATGGTCATCGAGACCCTGCAGGCGAACGCGGTGACGGCGCAGCGCACCATCGCCGAGATCGTCTCGCACCTGCCGGCCGAGCGGGAATGCGAGTGCCGCAACGCGCTCGCCACGGCGATCATCACGCGGCCCGAGGCGATTCCCCCGGAGGTCCGCGTCGAGCTGGCCCCCATCATCGGCAGGTACGTGCAATGAAGCAACCGGTGCTGACGGTCGGGTCCGTTGCCTTCGACTCGATTCGGACCCCGTTCGGGGAGGTGTCCCGCGTGGTGGGCGGGGCCGCGACGTTCTTCAGCATCGCCGCGTCGTTCTTCAGCGACGTGCGGCTGGTGGCGGTGGTCGGGGAGGACTTCGGCGCGCGCCACATGCAGGTCTTCGGGGGGCGCCGAATCGATCTCGAGGGCTTGCAGCGCGTGCCGGGCGAGACGTTCCGCTGGAAAGGAGAGTACAAGCTCGACCTGAACACGCGCGAGACGATCTACACCCACCTGAACGTCTTCCAGGACTTTTCGCCGCGCGTTCCCGAGCGCTTCCGGTCCACGCCGATCGTCTTCCTCGCCAACATCCATCCGGGGCTGCAGATGGAGGTGCTCGACCAGATCGAGGCGCCCCGGTTCGTCGCCCTCGACACGATGAACTACTGGATCGACGGCACGCCCGCCGAGCTCGAGCGGGTCCTGCAACGCGTGGACGCCGTCGTGATCAACGATGAGGAAGCACGGCAACTGAGCGGCAAGGCGAACCTCGTGAAGGCGGCGCGGGAGATTCGCGGGATGGGCCCCGAGCGGGTGATCATCAAGCGCGGCGAGCACGGCGTCCTGTTGACGCGGGGCGACGATTTCTTCGCCGCGCCGGGGCTGCCGATCGAGGAGGTGTGCGATCCGACGGGCGCCGGCGACACGTTCGCCGGCGGGTTCATCGGGTACCTGGCCGCCGCCGGCGACCTGTCCGACGAAGCGGTGACGCGCGCGGCCGTCTGCGGCAGCGCGATGGCGTCGCTCTCGGTGGAGGACTTCGGCCTCGGCCGCCTGTTGAGCCTCACGGACGGTGACATCCGGTCGCGCTTCGATGCGTTCCGGCGCCTGACCCACTTCGATGCGCTCGACCACTAGACGCCTGCTGCTGTCGTCGCTGGTCGGAGGCGTCCTGCTCTGGAACGGCGCGCTGGCGGCGGCGCCGTACGCGTTGAGCCAGCATGCCGGGGGCGGCGCCGTGCTGGCGGCGGCGGCCGTCTACGCCGCCGCCAGCTTCATCTGTCACCAGCGCGCGGACCGGTCGTTTCATCCCTGGAGGGTGAAGCTCCCGGTCTGCGGTCGCTGCGCCGGGCTGTACGCCGGCGGGCTGCTCGGCCTGCTCGGCATCGCGGCCCGGGTTCGCGTGCGAGCCACGCGCGGGCTTCTCGCCGCGTCGGCGCTGCCGACGGCTGCGACCCTCGTGCTCGAGGTCTTCGGTGTCGTCGATCCCGGAAACGCCGGACGCGCGGCCGCCGCGGTGCCGCTCGGTGCGGCGGTCTGCTGGTTCGTGGCCGCCGCGATCCGCGGGAAGGTACACTAGAGCCATATGCCGAACCGTCCGCAGGCGGCCGAGCCGGGCCGGGTCGCCGCCATCTGTGCCGTCGCCTGGGCGGTCCCAGGCGCCGGCCACCTCTGGCTGGGGCGTTCGTCCAAGGGAGTCGTGTTCCTCGTGGCGCTGCCCCTGATGTTCGCGATCGGACTCGGGCTGCAAGGCGAGCTGTTCGCCATCGATCCCTCCCAGCCCCTGGTGGCGCTGGCCGGACTGGCGGATCTCGGCATCGGGGCGCCCTATCTGCTCGCCCGTGCACTCGGAGCGGGAGGCGGCGACGTGGCGGCCGGGACCTACGAGTACGGCAACACGTTTCTCATCGTCTCGGGTCTGCTGAACGCGCTCGTCGTGCTGGACGCGTTCGATATCGCCCAGGGGCGCAAGTAGGCGGGCGCCATGGCCAGCCACTTCTTCCTGATGGTGCTGTTCGCCGGTTTCGTGTCCCTCGTCTTCGCGGTGCTGATGCGCGACGAGCCCCGCGAGCAGGCACGCTTCGGGGGCGTGCTGTTCGCGGGGTTCGTGCTTGCGGCGACGGTGCTGGCCTGGCTCATGTATCCGTTCCCGCTATGACCGTTCCCGTTCGTCGCCGTCCGGCGCGGCTGTTGCGCCTGCTGTACGTCTGGGGGCCGGTCGCCGCCGTGATGGGGGTGATCTTCCTCCTCTCGGCGTCCTCGTCCCTGCCCCGGCTGCCGGCCTCGGTCTCCGACCTCGCGGCGCACGCCGTCGCCTACGCGGTTCTGGGCGTGGCGATGCTGCGGGCGGTGACCGGCGCGGACTCGTCCCGGGTCACCGGCGGCGGCGTGCTGCTGGCCGTGGCGCTCACGATTGCCTACGGACTGACGGACGAGGTCCACCAGTCGTTCGTGCCCGGACGGACCCCGGAGCTGCGGGATCTGGCCGCGGATGCCGTGGGGGCGGCGGCCGGCGCGGCGCTCGGATGGGCGTGGAGTATAGTTCTTGCCGGTCGGGCCGGACGCCATGCCGAATGACAATCTGACCATCGAGCGGGACGGGGCCGTGGCCGTGCTCACCGTGACGCGGCCGGCGGTGCTGAACGCCCTGAACAACGAGACGATCGCCGATCTCGAGAACGCGGTGCGCGCGTTGACGGCCGATGACGGCGTGCGGGTGGTGGTGCTGACCGGCGCCGGCGACAAGGCGTTCATCGCCGGCGCCGACATCCGCGAGCTGGCGGTGCTCAATCCGGTTACGGCGCAGGCGCTGGCGGAGCGCGGGCATGCCCTGTGCCGGGCCGTCGAGCGGATGGGGAAGCCGGTGATCGCCGCGATCAACGGGTACGCGCTCGGCGGCGGGTGCGAGCTGGCCATGGCCTGCACGTTGCGGCTGGCGGCCGAGACCGCGAAGCTCGGCCAGCCGGAGATCGGGCTCGGGCTCCTGCCCGGCTACGGGGGCACGCAACGGCTGCCGCGCCTCGTGGGCGCCGGACGCGCCCTGGAGATCATGCTGACCGGGTCGCCCATCGACGCGCAGGAAGCGTGGCGCATCGGGCTCGTGAACCGCGTGCTGCCGCGCGACGAGCTGCTGCCGCAGACGATGGAGCTGGCGCGGACGATCGCGGCCCAGGCCCCGATCGCGGTCCGTTGCATCCTGGCCGCGGTGCGCGAGGGAATGGGAATGACCCTGGCGGACGGTTGCGCCCACGAGGCGGGCCTCTTCGGGCTGGCCGCCGCGACCAGCGACTGGCGGGAAGGCACGAGCGCCTTCCTGGAGAAACGCCCCGCGCGCTTCAGCGGCTCATGAGAGACACCCCTGTCATCGAGGGGGCGACCGACGCGTCGGGGCTGCAGGTCGGCCTCGTCGTGTCCGCGTACCACCGGGCGGTCACCGGCGCGTTGTGCGACGGCGCTCTCGCCGCGCTCCGGGAGGCCGGGTCGCGCGGTACCGGAACGGGCGGTCCCGGCTCGGTGACGGTCATCGAGGTTCCGGGCGCGTTCGAGATTCCGCTCGCGGCTCGCCGCGCCGCCGAATCGGGGCGTTTCGATGCCATCGCGTGCCTCGGCTGCATCGTGCGGGGCGAGACGCCGCACTTCGATTACCTGGCGTCGGCGGTCGCGCACGCGATCGCCGCGGCGTCGCAGGCAACGGGCGTACCGATGACGTTCGGCGTCCTGACCACCAACTCGCTGGACGAGGCCGCCGCCCGCGCCGGCGACGGCCCGTCGAACAAGGGGCGCGAAGCCGCGCTGGCCGCCGTGCAGTTGGCCAACGTCATCGGCTCGCTGCCGGGGGCGTAGCAGCGTGGAAGTGGATGCCGGCGTATGTCCAACGGCAGCGAGGCGATGACGATTACCCGGTTCTTCAGGGATCGCCTCGGTGCGCGGCTTCGCAGCCTCAGGTGGTCGTGGGGAGCGACCTCGCAATCCGGAAACGTAGTCTATCTGCGTGTTTGGGACGACCAGTTCCGTAGCGTGAAAGGGCGGCGCTGTGTCTGTCTCTGGGACCCCGAAGACGAATTGACCAGCGACGGTCGCGAGCATCCCGGTGCTTCCGAGCGCCGGGATCACGTACAACTGATCAGGAGTGGCGCCAGAGCCCTTTGCGTCATTGCGACTCCAGCAGATCAGACTCACCGCGAGATCAAGTCGTTCGACGAGACCGCGCTCATGGTCGGTGGAGAACTGATCGGGGATTCGGATGGCCGCTGGTGGCTGGAGGACGCAGGCCGGTGCAGTACCCCGGCGCCCGACAAGCGGCCTCGCCTGGTCAAGCGGGTCGATCGGCTCGCATCGGGGGGGACTTCCGCTCGGCCGCCACGTCAAGATCCATCCCGCGATCTCCGGGCGCCTGAAATCCGCCGCGGGACTCGGCGCGAGGGGCCTGGGGTCCGGGAAACGCCTGGGCACGGACCACGCGAAATCCAGTCGAGAGCAGGCGTGTCGCACGCGGGTGCGCGGGCTCGCAAGGCTGGCCTTCAGTCGTTGCAACAGACTCTCGGTTCTGCAGACGGCGTTTTTGCCGCAAGGGAGACGAGAGCCGACAGCGCGCGCGAGCGCCATCGGGCTCGCGAGACGGCGCTCCAGTTGCTGTACCAGTGGGACGTCGGCCGCATAGGTGCGAGCGAAATCGATGACGCTCTCGATCTGTTCTGGGACGTACATCCGGTTCCCGAGCAGCGCCGGAAGATGGCGCTCGGCCTCGCGCGCGGCGCTGTGAGCGCGCTGCCGGAGATCGATCTGCTGATCGCGCAACACACCGACAACTGGCGGTCGGAGCGTTTGGCCGTGGTCGACCGGCTCATCATGCGCCTGGCCGTGTACGAGTTGCTGTTCGAGAAGACGCCGCCGGCGGTGGTCATCAACGAAGCGCTCGAGCTCGCCAAGACGTTCAGTGGTGACCGGGCGGTCGCCTTCATCAACGGCGTGCTGGATGCGGTCCGGCGCGCGATCGTGGAGCAGGACGAGAACAGCGCGGTCCGGACGTGACGAGTAACGAAGCCGGTGGGCGGCGTGACATGAGCGCGGGTGAGCAGGCGGGAACGCACGGTGAGCCGGGGCCGCAGACAAACGACCCCCATGCGTGGGCCAACGTCCGTTCGGCCCTCGAGAACCGAGAGCACCTCTGGAGGACCGTAAAGGGTCTCGCGAAGGAGGCCGGACTGGACCGCAAGCAGGTAGAGGAACTTCTGGCCCGACATGAGTCCGAGGTCGTTCGGCGAGAGGGGAAGAGCGGGCAGAGCCGTTATGCATCGAAGGAGCGCCTCGACAGGTGGCGGCAAGGGCGTGCCAACCAGCGCGCGGTCACGGAGAACGTAGCGCGGAGACCGATCAACGACGAGGAAGCGCGGACCAGGGTGCGCAGGGTGCTCAAGAAGGCGCGGATGAATCCCGAGTTGCCGCACGGCCGAAGATCCATAGGTGTCATTCTGAAGGCAACCAAGCTGCGCCGGGATCTGGATGCCGAGCAACGCCGGGATTATCTGGAAGCTCTTCTTGCCGGGCAATCCGATATCGAAAAAGCCGAGGCGCCGGATGGGGAGATCTGGTATGCGCTGAGGGAGAGCGACGAGGAGGCGCGCCTGGACGAGCGCGAGCGCAGGCGCGCGAACCATGAGGCGCTTCAGGCGCTGGGAGTCGAGCCGTACCCCGCCCGTTTCGACCAGTCCGACAGTCTGTCGGCGATCGTCGACATGCACGAAAGCCGCTCTGGGGAGGAACTGGAGGACGAGCGTCCGGAGACGATCACGGCTGGCCGCGTCGTGGCGATCAGGAGCTTCGGGAAGGCGAACTTCCTGGTGCTCACGGATGGGAAGTCCCGATTGCAGGCCTACGTCCGGGAGGACTCTCTCAAGAACGCCCGCGATTTCGACCTGTTCAGGCTGCTCGACGTCGGCGACCTCGTCGGGGTCAAGGGCCGCATCTTTCGCACGCGGACCGACGAGCTCACCGTCTGGGCCGAACACCTGACCTTCCTCGCCAAGTCCTTCGAACCGCTGCCGGAAAAGTGGTTCGACACCGACGTCGAGACCCGCTACCGGCAGCGGTATCTCGACCTGATCGTCAACCCCGCGTCCCGGCACGTCTTCGACACCCGCAGCCGCGTCATCCAGGCGATCCGCCGGTTCCTCGACGGGCGCGACTACCTGGAGGTCGAGACGCCCATGATGCAGCCGATGGCCGGCGGTGCGCTCGCCCGGCCGTTCGTCACGCACCACAACGCGCTCGATCTGCCGCTCTATCTGCGGGTGGCGCCGGAGCTCTACCTGAAGCGGCTCACGGTCGGCGGGATGGAGCGGGTCTACGAGATCAACCGCAACTTCCGCAACGAGGGAATCTCGACCCGCCACAATCCCGAGTTCACGATGCTCGAGTTCTACGAGGCCTACAGCGACTACCGGAAGCTGATGGGGTTGACGCAGGAACTGCTGGGCGCCGTGGCGGAAGATGTGCTCGGCGAACGGGAGTTCACCTACGACGGGACCACCATTTCCCTGCGACGGTTCCAGAAGAAGAAGGTGCGCGACGCGGTGCGGGAGGCGGTCGCCGCCCGGTTGGGCCGTGACGTGTCCGAGGGCGACCTGAGGGACTTGGCGAAGGTGACCGGGCTGGCCCGCGAGCTGGATGTCGAGGTCGCGCCGGAAGCCGGGCCCGGCAAGATCGCGTTCGCGCTGTTCGAGGCGCTGTGCGAAGACGGACTCGTGCAGCCGACCTTCGTGCACGACTTCCCGACGGAGGTCTCGCCGCTGTCGAAGCAATGCCCCGGCGATCCCGATACCGTCGAGCGCTTCGAGCTGTACATCGGCGGCATGGAGATCGCGAACGCGTTCAGCGAGCTGAACGATCCGGCCGAGCAGCGCCGCCGCTTCGAGGCGCAGTTGCAGGCGCGCGGAGCAGGCGACGCCGAGGCGCACGCCATGGACGAGGACTACATCCGCGCCCTGGAGTACGGCTTGCCGCCCACCGGCGGCGAGGGCATCGGCATCGACCGGCTGGTCATGCTGTTCACCGACCGGCAGTCCATCCGCGACGTGATCCTGTTCCCCCTGTTGCGGCCGCAGGCGCGCCCGCAGGCGGACACCCCCCCGGCGCCATGAACCTGCCCCTGGAGCTGTACATCTCCGTCCGCTACCTGGTGGCGCGGCGCAAGCAGGCGTCGATGGCGAGCACCTCGCTCATCTCGATTCTGGGCGTCACGGTCGGGGTCACCGCACTGATCGTCGCCCTGGCCCTGATGACGGGCCTGCAACAGGAGCTGCGCGACCGGATCGTGGGCGCGCAGGCCCACGTGTACGTCTACAAGGTGGGCGGCTTCGACGACTACGAGGCCGAGGCGCGCACGCTGACCGCGCTGCCGCGGGTCGAGGCGGCGGCGCCGGCGATCCAGGGCAAGGCGCTGGCCCGCACCCGCGCGGGCGAGGTCTTCATCAACGTCAAGGGTGTCGATCCGCGGCTGGAGGAGACGGTCTCGGGCCTTGCGGCGGCGGTCGAGCGCGGGCGCCTCCCGGCGCTGACCGCCTACGACGGCCCGGCGCTGGGCGGCGTGGTGATCGGCGCCGAGCTGGCCCGCGATCTCGGCGCCTTCGTCGGCGACGAGATCAGCCTGGTCACCGCGGCCAGCGGGACGCTGTCCCCCATGGGCGTGCTGCCGCGGCCCCGGCGCATGGAGGTAGTCGGCATCTTCCGGTTGGGGCTGCACGACTACGACACGGCCTACGGCTTCGTGTCGCTGGACGCGGCGAAGCGGCTGTTTCGCAGGGACCGGGTCGACATGATGCAGCTTCGCGTCGACGACCCCTACGCCGCAAGCGCCGTGGCCGAAGCGCTCCCGGAACAGCTCGGCGGGAGCTACCTGACCGACGACTGGTCGCGCCTGAACTCGACGCTCTTCGACGCGCTCGCCCTGGAGAAGATGGCCATCTCGACCGCCATCGGCCTCATTGTGCTGGTCGCGACCCTGAACATCGTCTCGTCGCTCATCATGCTCGTCATGGAGAAGAGCCGCGACATCGCCATTCTCAAGACCATGGGCGCCGGCGCGCGGGTCGTGCGCCGCATCTTCGTGCTGCAGGGCGCGATCATCGGTCTCGCCGGGACGACGGCGGGGGCCGTCGCCGGGTACGTCATCTGCACGGTGATGGACCGTTACCGGCTGTTGCGGCTGCCCATGGACGTGTACCAGGTGACCTACGTGCCCTTCATCATCGAGCCGCTCGACTTCTGGGTCGTGCTCCTGACGGCGAACGTCGTCTGCCTGCTGGTGACGCTGCATCCGTCCCGCCACGCGGCCCGGATCGACCCGGCCGAGGCGTTGCGCTACGAGTGACGGTCGCGGCCGGGTCTGCAAGTCATGCCGTTTCTCGTCGTGCAGGGATTGTCCAGGTCGTATCGCATGGGCGAGCGGGAGCTGCCGGTGCTGCGCGAGCTGGATCTGTGCGTCGAAGCAGGGGAAATGGTCGCGATCGTCGGGGCGTCGGGCGTCGGGAAGAGCACCCTGCTGCACCTTCTCGGCGGCCTCGACCGCGCCCGGGAAGGGCGGATTCACGCCGGTGAAGTGGAGTTGACGGCCCTCGACGACGATGCGCTCGTCGCGTTCCGGAACCGGAGCGTCGGTTTCGTCTTCCAGCTTCACCACCTGCTGCCGGAGTTCTCGGCGCTGGAGAACGTCGAGATGCCGATGCGCATCGCCCGCCGGCCGGCCGGCCAGGCCCGCGAACGGGCCGCCGCGCTCCTGCGCGAGGTCGGGCTCGGCGACCGGCTCGACCACCGGCCCGGCCTGCTGTCGGGAGGGGAGCAGCAGCGGGTGGCGGTGGCGCGCGCCCTGGTGATGCGGCCCGCGCTGCTGCTCGCGGACGAGCCGACCGGCGATCTCGACGAGGCCACCGGCACGGCAATCCACGACCTGCTGCGCGACATGCACCGGGCCTACGGACTCACGTCGGTGGTGGCGACCCACAACGACCGGCTGGCCGCCGCCTGCGACCGCGTGCTGCGCCTGGCCGGCGGACGGCTGGTCGCGGCCTGAGGGCGTGCGGCGTCCGGCTTCGGGCGCCGGCCGACACCTGATACCGATACCTTATAATCGAAGCACACCCGGACGCTGGCCACCAGGCGTCGGAGCAGTCGACATGTTCGAGCGATACACCGAACGGGCGCGGCGTGTCTTGTTCTTCGCGCGCTACGAGGCGAGCCAGCTCGGGAGCATCTCGATCGAGACCGAGCATCTGCTGCTCGGGCTGATTCGCGAGGGCAAGGGGCTGACGAGCCGCATCTTCGCCCGCTCGCGCCTGTCGCTGGAGAACATCCGCAAGGAGATCGAGGGCCGCACCGTCTTCCGCGAGAAGGTCTCCACGTCGGTCGAGATCCCGTTCAGTGCGGAGACGAAGCGCGTGCTGCAGTTCGCCGCCGAGGAGGCGGACCGGCTGCTGCACAACTACATCGGCACCGAGCACCTCCTGCTCGGCATCCTGCGCGAGGAGCGGTCCGTGGCGTCGACCATCCTGTCCGAGAAGGGGATGCGGCTGAACGCGGTGCGCGAGGACATCGTGCAGCTCCTGAACGAGAAGACCACGGTGACGCGCGTCAAGGAGACGCCGCTGCTGGCCGAGTTCAGCCGCGACCTGTCCGACGCCGCGCTGAAGAACCGCCTCGACCCGCTCGTGGGCCGCGCCGTGGAGCTCGAGCGCGTGCAGCAGGTGCTTTGCCGGCGCACGAAGAACAACGCCGTGCTGATCGGCGAGCCCGGAGTCGGCAAGACCGCCATCGTCGAGGGACTGGCGCAGCGCATCGCGTTCGGCGACGTGCCCCACTTCCTGGCCGACAAGCGGCTCCTCGCCCTGGACATCCCGCTGATCGTGGCGGGCACGAAGTACCGCGGGCAGTTCGAGGAGCGCCTCAAGGCGATCATGAAGGAGCTGACCGAGAACCCGAACATCATCGTGTTCATCGACGAGCTGCACACGCTGGTGGGCGCAGGATCGGCGGAGGGCTCGCTCGACGCGGCGAACATCCTGAAGCCGGCCCTGTCGCGCGGCGAAATCCGCTGCATCGGGGCCACGACGCCGGCCGAATACCGGAAGTACATCGAGAAGGATCGCTCGCTGGAACGGCGGTTCCAGGCCGTCAAGGTCGATCCGCCCACCGAGGACGAAGCGCTCGAGATCCTGAGCCGGATCAAGGAGCGCTACGAGAGCTACCACCGCGTGGCGTACGCGCAGGACGCCATGGAGGCGGCGGTCTTCCAATCGAACCGCTACATCACCGACCGTTTCCTGCCCGACAAGGCGATAGACCTCATCGACGAGGCGGGGGCGCGCGCCAAGCTCCGGGCGGCGGGGTACAGCGAGGAGTTCAGCGAGATCAACAAGAACATCCGCGTCGCGGTCGAGCAGATGGAGAGCGCCACGGCGCAGAAGGACTACGAGCGGGCGCAGTTCTTCCGCGAGCAGGAGGTGCTCGCGCGGGAGAACCTGCAGGTGGTGCGCGAGAAGTTCGACGTGCAGGCGGGCGGCCAGCCCGTCGAGGTGGGCCGGCAGGACATCGACGAGGTCGTCTCGAAGTGGACCGGCGTCCCGCTGACCACGATCAACCAGGACGAGAGCGCGAAGCTGTTGCGCATGGAGGACGAGCTGCACCGCCGGGTGATCAGCCAGGAGCGGGCGATCTCGGCCCTGGCGCGGGCCATCCGGCGCTCGCGGGCGGGGTTGAAGTCGCCGCACCGGCCGGTGGGCAGCTTCGTGTTCCTGGGACCGACCGGCGTCGGCAAGACGGAGCTGGCGCGGGCGCTGGCGGGCTTCCTGTTCGGCAGCGATACGGCGCTCGTGCGCTTCGACATGTCGGAGTACATGGAGAAGCACTCGGTCTCGAAGCTGATCGGATCGCCGCCGGGCTACGTCGGCCACGACGAGGGGGGGCAGCTCACCGAGAAGGTCAAGCGCCACCCCTACTCGGTGGTCCTGCTCGACGAGATCGAGAAGGCGCACCCCGATCTGTTCAACATCCTCCTGCAGGTGTTCGAGGACGGCCACCTGACCGACGGGCTGGGCAACCGCGTCGACTTCAAGAACACCATCGTCATCATGACGTCGAACATCGGCGCGCGCCATATCCAGAAGAAGGCGGCGGTGGGATTCCAGTCGTCGAGCGCGCAGGAGGTCCAGCGCAGCGTGACGGACCTGGTGCTCGGCGAGGTCAAGCGGACGTTCAACCCCGAGTTCGTGAACCGCGTCGACGAGATCATCGTGTTCGAGGCGTTGACCGACGACGATCTGCGCGAGATCCTGCGGATGCTGGTGCGGCAGCTCAACGAGAACCTCGCCGTTCGCGACCTGCGCATCACGCTGACGGCGGAGGTCATCGACTGGATCATCGACCTGACGTGCAAGGACCGCTCCTACGGCGCGCGCCCGTTGCGGCGGGCGATCCAGCGACACGTCGAGGACCCGCTGTCCGAAGAGCTGATCAGCGGGCGTCTCGAGTCGGGGGAGGTCGAGGTCTACCTCGATGCGGGCGTGCTTGCCTACCGCGCCGCGGGCCAGCAGGTGGAGGGGCGTTGTCTCGTCTAGGGTACCGACCGAATCGGCGTTCGGAGCGTCCAAAGATCCCGTAAAATAGCGGGAGGGCTCGTTGGTCACGTGACATGCCAGCGATGACCGTATCGGCGGGGCTCGCGGCCGGGTCCGCAGGGTTTCCCGCGGGTGAACATCGATGCAGGTGAATCAGCGAACGGGGCATCCGAAGCAGGTCGGGGCGCGCGTCTGCGCTGCGGCCCTGGCGTTGGCGGCGGGGCTGGCGGGAGCGGCGCCCGCGGACGGGCAGCCGTCCATCTTCGGGACGCCGCAGCAACCGGCGCCGTCTATCTTCGGCGGGGCGCCGGAGCCGCCGCGTCCGTCGTTGCCGCCCCCCGATTCTCCCACCTTGCTCAGGAACATCGCGATCCAGTTCCCGACGCAGGGGAACGTGGCGGGGGTCGACTACAACACCTACCTCTACTACATGCAGACCAAGGACGAGGTCAGTCTGCCGTCGCAGCAGAAGTGGGCGCCCTATACGGACGAGACGGTGGAGATGGTCCTGGCGGACTACCAGCGTCTCTGGGACACGGGTTTCCTGAACGATCTCTGGGTCGAGGTGATCGACACGCCCTACGAGAACGGCGTGCCGGCCAAGACCGTTGTCTTCAACATGGAAGAGCGCGAGCGGGTGAAGATCGTCACCTACGAGGGCTCGGAGGTGCTGAAGACCGAGGACATCCTCGAGAACCTGGAGCAGCAGGGCGTCACCCTCCGGATGGACTCGTTCATCGACCCGGAGACGATCCGCCGCGTCAAGGCGATCATCCGGCAGGGCTTCCAGGCGCAGGGGTACATGTTCGCGGAGGTCGACCACACCGTCGAGGCCCTGCCCGGCGGGCCGAAGCTGGTGCGCCTGACGTTCAACATGACGGAGGGACCCAAGGTCCAGGTGCACGAGATCGACTTCATCGGCAACGAAGCGATGAGCGACCGCCGGCTGCGCGGCAAGATGAAGAAGATCAAGCAGCGCTGGTGGCTCTCGTGGATGACCGGACGGGGCACCTACAAGCCGGAGGAGTACGAAGAGGACGCGGTGGCGATCGAGGCGTACTACCGTGACGAGGGCTACATCACCGCGCAGGTGGGCCAGCCGGAGCTCGATTACCTGGAGCTTTCGGAAGACGGCGAGACCCGCGGGCTGCGGCTGCGGATCCCGGTCGATGAAGGGGAGCGGTACCGGATCGGCGAGGTGGACTTCGCCGGCAACGAGATTCTTCTGGAAGTCGGGTTGCGCCGAATCTTCGAGGACATCGAGTCCGGCGACTATTACAGCGAGGGCGACGTTCGCAAGGGGTTCGACGACGCCCGCGAGCTGTACGGCTCGCTCGGCTACTACGAGATGACCCTGGCGCCCGAGCTCAGCCCCCGGAGCGAGGAGAGCGAGGCGGCGCGGGTCGCCGAGGCCGAGGCGAACGGCAACGGCGAGGCCGAGGCGAACGGCAACGGGAACGGCAACGGGAACGGCTATGCGAACGGCAACGGCAACGGCGACGGGAATGGCTACACGAACGGCAACGGGGAGGCGAACGGCGCCGGCGCGGCCGTCGTCGCACCCCGCCCGCTCCGCATCGAAGGCGACCCGGTCGTCGACGTCACGATCCGCGTGCAGGAGGGAGAGCAGTACTTCATCAACCGGATCGAGTTCGCCGGCAACCAGACCACGCACGACGAGGTCATCCGCCGCGAGCTGCAGGTCGCCGAGAGTGCGGTGCTCAACACCGAGGCGCTCAAGCACAGCGTGCGGCGTCTGAATCAGCTCGGGTTCTTCGAGCCGCTCGAAGAGGAGGGCGTGAGCATCGAGAAGGCGGAGTCCGCCGAGAACGAGGTGAACCTCACGTTCGATCTCACCGAGACCAACCTCAACCAGTTGACCTTCGGAGCCGGCTACTCGCAGTTCGACGGCGTCTTCGGCCAGGTCTCGTTCCAGACCACGAACTTCATGGGGCGGGGCGAGACGCTCGGCGTTTCCGTGCAGCGCGGGCAGTGGGCCAACAACTCGCAACTGTCGTTCACGCGGCCCTACAACTTCGGCAAGCCGATTTCGCTCGGCACGCAGATTTTCTCGCGGGAGATCGACTGGTTCAGCTTCCGGGAGAAGACGGTCGGCGGGTCCGCGACCTTCGGCATACCGCTCGCCCTGTTCTCGCGCATGTTCCTGACCTACAGCCTGGAGAACTCGGAGGCCAGCGTCAGCGAGTACTTCGGGCGGAACATCGACGCTTCCTATCTCGCCGCGTACAACCCGTTCTTCGCCGACGCCCTGCTGCTCGGGAGCGACGGCCAGCGGACGGTCAGCAAGATCACGCCGCAGTACCGGCACAACACGGTGGATCACCCCATCTTTCCGAGTCAGGGCAACAGCCTGTCGCTGGCCCTCGAGCTCGCCGGAGCGGGCGGCAACACGAAGTTCGTGAAGCCGATCCTCGAGGGGACTCTGTACCGCCCGCACACGGCGCGCACGATCTTCGGCGCGCGCGTGCAGTACAGTCACCTGCAGGCCGGAAACCCGGACATGATCCCGGTCTTCGAGCGGCTCTGGCTCGGCGGCGAGTACTCGATTCGCGGATTCGACATCCGCCGCATCGGTCCGACGCTGTCGGACGTCAATCCCGAGGTCCCGAACAACAGCTACCAGGGACTGATCGTCATGGGCGGCAACAAGAGCCTGCTGTTCAACCTCGAGTACCAGTTCGTGCTCGGCGGTCCGGTGCGGCTCGTGACGTTCTACGACGCCGGGCAGGTGCAGGACTTCGGCCGCGAGTTCACGATGAACGACTTCCGGACGTCGACCGGCGTCGAGCTGCGCTTCTTCATGCCGATGCTGAACGTGCCGTTCCGATTGATCTACTACTACAACCCGCAGGTGGAAGGCATCTTCAACGATCGCTATCAGCCGCAGGAACGGCACGGATTCCGATTCGCGATGGGCACGACGTTCTGACGACGCAACAAGGGTCCACGCTCCAGTTGTCAACCATTCGGCGGCGCGGGCAGGGGACCGCGCCGCCCCACGAGGATTACCGATGAGACTTGTTGTCCCGACGACGTTGATCGCTGTTGTGCTCTCCGCAGTCGCCGCCGCGCCCGCGGCCGCGCAGGCGCAGTCATCGCTGCCGTTCCCCGCGGGAACGAGGTACGCCTTCGTGGATCTTCAGCGCATCATCGCCGAGTCGGTCGCAGGCCAGAGCGCCAACGCGCAGGTGCAGCAATTGCTCGAACAGAAGCGGACGGAAATCGAGGCGCGGCAGGCCACTCTGCAGACGCAGATCGATGCCAAGAACCAGAACCTGCTGCAGATGCAGCAGCGGTTGGCGCAGGGCGAGACGGTCATGAGTCTCGATGCCCGTCAGATGCTGTCCCGCGACATCGCCCGGTTGCAGGTCGACATACAGCGGGACACCGAGGATGCCCAGGCCGAGATGCAGCGGGTCACCCAGGACGCCGACGCGGAGGTGACCGAGCTGCAACAGCGACTCCAGGTGGAGCTGGACGCGAGGCTCGGTCCCGCGCTGGCTTCCGTGGCGGGGGCGCGCGGAGTCGACTTCATCCTGAACTCCGCGGGTCTGGTCTGGGCGAACCCTGCGCTCGACCTGACGCAGTCGGTCATCGACGACCTGAACCGACGCTGATGGCGCAGCGCCGGTCGACTCCCGGCGGATAGGGGATGGCAGGAGCGGCCGCCGGGTGGACGGCGCGGGTTCGCCCTTGTAGACTGGCGCTCACGGTCGCGTGAGCCCGCACACATACGTGTCTCTCGACATACCCGTCGTTCTCGATCGCCTGCGTCACCGCTATCCGTCGCTGCTCGTCGACAGCGTCGTCGAGCATGAGCCGGGCCGCCGCGTGCGCGCGGTGAAGAACGTCACCGTCAACGAGGAGTACTTCCAGGGACATTTTCCCGGAAACCCGTTGATGCCCGGCGTCATGATGATCGAGACGCTGATGCAGGCCGCCACGTTGCTCCTGCTGGGCCCGGAGAGCGACGTGCCGACCGGGCGGGCAGCGTTGCGCGGCGTCAACAACGCGAAGTTCCGCAAGCAGGTGTTCCCCGGGGACCGTCTCTGTCTCGACGTGACCCTGCGCAGCCGGGACGCCCACGTGGCCGTGTTGCGAGGGGTCGCGACCGTCGCCGGCCAGACGGTGGCGGAGGCGGAGCTGCTGGTCGGCATCGAGGAATCCACGTATATCGACAAGACCGCCAAGGTGCATCAGGATGCCGTGCTCGGACCCGAGACCGTCGTGGGACCGAACGCCATCGTCGGAGCCGGGGTCCGCATGGGGCGCGGTTGCCGGGTCGGAGCATCGGCCGTCGTGGACGGCGACACCGAGCTGGGCGACGAGTGCGAGATCTTCCCGTTCGCCTCCGTCGGGCTGATTCCGCAGGACCTCAAGTACGAGGGCGAGGAGACGCGCCTCGTCATCGGTCACCGGAACGTGATCCGGGAGTTCGTCACCATCCACCGCGGGACGCGCGGCGGCGGCGGCCTGACCCTCGTCGGCAACGACAACGTGTTCATGGCCTACGCGCACGTGGCGCACGACTGCATCGTGGGAAACAAGACGATCTTCGGCAACGGCGCCACCCTCGGCGGGCACGTCATGGTGGAGGACGAGGCGACGATCAGCGCCTTCTCGGGCGTTCACCAGTTCTGCCGCGTCGGCCGGCAGGCGTTCATCGGCGGCTACAGCGTGGTCACGATGGACGCGTTGCCGTACGGCAAGACCGTGGGCAACCGGGCACGCCTGTACGGCGTCAATACGATCGGCCTCCAGCGCCGCGGCGCCTCGCCCCAGACCATCGCGCAGTTGAAGCGGGCCTATCGCTATCTGTTGCAGTCGAAGCTCAATACCACGCGGGCGCTCGCGCGCATCGACACCGATCCCGGCCTCGACGGGCACGAAGTGCGCTACCTGGTGGAGTTCATCCGGACCTCGAGGCGCGGCGTCAACCTGCGCCGGCCGGCGCGGCGGGTCGAACCGGTGGTGGTCGAAGAGTAGCCCTCGAGCCGTCCATGCGCATCGGCTTGATCGCAGGCAACGGCCAGTTTCCGTTCCTGGCCCTCGATGCTGCCCGCAGCCTCGGGCACGACGTCACGGTAGTCGCGATTCGCGAGGAGGCCAGCCCCGCGATGGAAGCGGCCGCCGCCGCCGGACCGCCGGCGGACTTCCACTGGGTCTCGCTGGGCCAGCTCGGGCGGTGCATCGATATCCTCAAGCGCGCGAACGTCACCCGCGCCCTGATGGCGGGCCAGGTCAAGCACACCCGCATTTTTTCGGGCATCGTGCCGGATCTCACCCTGCTCTCGGTGCTGCGCCGGCTGACCACGCGCAACACCGACGCGCTGATCTCGGCGGTGGCGGACGTGCTCGGCTCGCACGGCATACAGCTCGTCGACTCGACCGCGTTTCTCGAGCCGCTTCTTGCGCGCGCCGGCACGCTCACCCGGCGGGCCCCGGCCGAAGCGGAGCGCGGCGACCTGGAATTCGGATACGGCATGGCGGATGCCATTGCCGGGCTCGACATCGGCCAGACCATCGCCGTGCGGCAACGCGCGGTCGTGGCGGTAGAGGCCATGGAGGGCACCGACGAGGTGATCGCCAGGGCAGGTCGACTGGCCGGCCCCGGCTGCTGCATCATCAAGGTCGCCAAACCGAACCAGGACATGCGTTTCGACGTGCCGGTCATCGGCGTTGCCACGATCGATGCGCTCGGCGCGGCCGGCGCCGCCGTGCTGTCGGTGGACGCCGGCCGGACCGTCGTGCTGGACGGGGATCGCGTGTTCGAGGCGGCGAACGCCGCCGGCGTGGCCGTCGTCGGCCGCGCGCTCGCGGGTTCGGGGGCGTCGCCGGAATGACGGAGCCCCCGTTTCGTGCGGCGGTGATCGGGGTCGGTCATCTCGGGCGCCACCACGCCCGCATTCTGGGCGCCGCCCCGGACGTCGATCTCGCCGCGGTGGTCGACGTCGACCTGGACCGCGCGCGGGCGGTGGCGGCGGACGCCGGCACGATCGCGGTGCCCGACGTGCGCGAGATCGATCCCCGCGTCGACGGCGTCGTGGTGTCCGTGCCGACGAAGGACCACATGCGCGTCGCCGTGCCGTTGCTCGAAGCCGGCGTGGCGGTGCTGGTCGAGAAGCCGATCGCCGCGTCGATCCCGGAGGCAGACCGATTGATCGCAGCGGCGGCCGCGTCCGGGGCGACGCTGGCCGTCGGACACACCGAGCGTCACAACCCGGCGGTAACCGCGGCGTTGCCCCTGATCTCGGCGCCGCGTTTCATCGAAGTGCACCGCCTCGCGAGCTTTCAGCCCCGCAGTCTCGACATCGACGTGGTGTTCGACGTCATGATTCACGATCTCGATGTCGTTCTGTCCTGTGTCGGCTCGGAGCCGGTTTCCATCGAGGCGATCGGCGTGCCGGTGCTCAGCCCCCGAGTGGACATTGCGAACGCGCGCCTGCGCTTCCGGAACGGCTGCATCGCGAACCTGACGGCCAGCCGGATCAGCCGGGACCGTGTCCGCAAGCTGCGGGTGTTTCAGCCGCACGCGCTCGTGTCGGTAGACTATGCGGAGCAGCAGGTCGAGATCTGGAAGGTCAAGAAAGGCGAGGGCGAGCAGGTCGGCATCGACGGCGGGCGGGTGGGCGTCGCGAACGCCGAACCGCTCGAGCGCGAGCTGAGCGACTTCGTGCGCGCCGCGCGGCGGGGCGCCGCCCCGCGCGTGACCGGAGCCGACGGCCGGCGCGCGCTCGCCGTGGCCCAGCGAATCGCGGACGCGATGGCGGACCATCGCGATCCGGCAACCCCGCACGGAGCCGCATGACCGACGCATCCTGGTTCGAGCAGGCGGGCGACAAGCTGCGGGCCGGCGTCGCGCTGTCCGAGCCCGAGATCGCGGCGCTGTCCGAGACGCGCGATCTCGTACGCCTGGGCGCCCTCGCGGATGAACGGCGCCGCCGGTTGCGAGGCGACCGGGTGACGTTCGTCCGCGTGGCGGACGTGCCGGCAACCGGTGCCGCCGGCGGCGCGATTGCGCGGCACGCCGGCGAGATTCGTCTCGCCGGGTGCCCGGCCACGCCGACGCTGACGCTGGAGTCGGTTCGGAGGGTCGTGCGCAGCGCGGGCGGCGTTCCGGTGAGCGGCTTCGCGCTCGACGAGCTCGTGGACCTCTGCGGCGGGGATGCCGTGCGCTTCGACGACCTGGTGGCGGCGTTGCGGGCCGAAGGGCTGGCGTACATCGCCGAGGCGCGCGTCGAGCGCGCCGAGGATCCCGCCTGGGTCCGGCGCGCGTCGGCGGCCGGCGTTCCGGTGGCGTGCTGGACGTCGAGCGGTCAGGGGGATGGCGGCATCGGTGCGTTGCTGCGTGTCGCCCGCTGGGGCGATGACGCGTCGCTGCCCGCTCTCGCGCCGCTTGCGCGGAGCGTATCCGAGACGCCGTCGACCGGCTACGAAGATGTCCGGCGGGTTGCGCTGGCGCGGCTGCTGGTCGACAATATCGGATCGATTCAGGTGGACTGGCGACTGTACGGACCGCAGTTGGCGCAGGTGGCGCTGACGTTCGGCGCGGACGACATCGACGGCGTCTCTCCTGCTGATTCGGAGGAGCACGGGCGCCGTCGTACGACGCTTGAGGAAATCACGCGGAACATCCGCGCGGCGGGACGGGTTCCGGCCGAACGGGACGGCCGTTTCCGGACGCTGAGCGCGCATCACCAATGAGTGCCATCCGTGCCGGAGTCGTCGAGTACCTGAATGCGAAACCTCTCGCCTACGGGCTCGATGCCCGCCCGGACCTCTTCTCGTTGCGGTACGACGTGCCCGCCCGTTGCGCGGCGCTGCTGCGCGAGGGGTCGGTAGACATCGCGCTGTTGCCCGCGATCGAGTACCTGCGGCGGCCCGACTACCGCGTCGTGCCGGACGTCGCGGTGGCGTCGACCGGGCCGGTGGCGTCGGTCGCGCTCTTCACGACCCGGCCGACCACGGCAATCCGGTCCATCGCCATCGATTCGAGCTCGCGGGCCGCGGTGGCTCTGCTGCGCGTCCTCTGTGCGCAGTGGTTCGATATCGAGCCCAAGTTCGTCACCATGCATCCCGATCTGCAGGCGATGCTCAAGCGGTGCGATGCGGCGCTCCTGATCGGCGACATCGCGCTGTTCACCGAGCACGAGACGGTGGTCGATCTGGACAAGATCGACCTGGGCGAGGAGTGGACCGCCATGACCGGGCTGCCGTTCGTCTGGGCCTTCTGGGTCGGTCGCGCGGATGCCGTCCGGCCGGAGCACGTGCAGGCGTTGCGCGATGCGCGCGATGCGGGCGCCGCCGCGGTGGACGAGATCGTGGCCGCGCAGCGGATCGAGGACGAGGAGCAGGCCGACCTGGCGCGAACGTACCTTCGGAACAACGTGCAGTTCGGCCTGACCGAGGACGGCCGCGCGGGACTGAAGCGGTTCTTCGCCGCCGCCGCCGACGTCGGTGTCGTGCCGCAGGCGGCCGGACTACGGTTCTTCGACGCATGACCGGTCGCCAGATCGACGGCGCCGTGCGGCGTGTGCTGGATGGTGGGCGTCTGGGTCCCGCCGACGCGCTGGCCCTCTACACGGACCTGCCGACGCACGATTTGGGACGGTTGGCCGACGCCGCCCGCGTTGCGCGCCACCCGGATCGGATCGTCACCTACATCATCGACCGCAACGTCAACTACACGAACGTGTGCGTGGCACGCTGCAATTTCTGCGCGTTCTATCGGGAGGTGGGCGCGGGAGACGGCTACGTGCTCGGGTTCGACGAGATCTTCGCGAAGATCGACGAGACGATCGCGGTCGGCGGGGTGCAACTGCTGCTGCAGGGCGGGCACAATCCGGATCTGCCGCTGGCCTGGTACGAGGACCTCTTCCGGGCGGTCAAGGAGCGCTATCCCGACTTCAGGCTGCACGCGCTCTCGCCGCCGGAGGTGATTCATCTGTCGCGGCTGTCGCAGCTTCCGCCGCGCGCCGTCATCGACCGGCTGGTCGCCGCGGGCCTCGACAGCATTCCCGGCGGCGGCGCCGAGATTCTCGTCGATCGCGTGCGCAGGCACTTGAACTGCTACGGCAAGGCGACCGCGACCGAGTGGATCGAGGTGATGCGGGACGCGCACGAGGCCGGCCTCCGCACCACCGCGACGATGATGTACGGCACCGTGGAGCGGCCCGACGAGCGTATCGAGCACCTGCTGCGCCTGCGGGAGCTGCAGGATGCGACCGGCGGCTTCACCGCGTTCATCACCTGGAGCTTTCAGCCGTCGAACACCGAGCTGGGCGGGGTCGGGGCCACCGGCGTCGAGTACCTGCGAACGCTCGCGCTCGCCCGCCTGGTCCTCGACAACTTCGACAATCTGCAGGCATCCTGGGTGACGCAGGGCGGCAAGGTCGGGCAGTTGAGCCTCGCCTACGGCGCCAACGACATGGGCAGCGTGATGATCGAGGAGAACGTCGTGCGTGCGGCCGGGGCAGCCTATTGCATGGACGAGGTGGAGATCGTACGCAACATCGAGGATGCCGGATTCGTGCCGAAGCGCCGCGACATGCAGTACCGGGTGCTCGGCGATCCGATCTTCCGCGAGCGGCTCGTGCCGCGCATGAACGCGCTGGCCACCGCCCGCGAAGCGGGTGACACGTCGGTGCCGGTCGAGCTCGATCGCTATCCGGCGCGGAGCCTGGCCGGCAAGCGGCGCCGGTCGGCGCGCCCATGAGCCTCGCGGAGCGAACGCGTTTCCGCGCCCGCTGGCTGCTGCCGATCGTCTCTCCTCCCATCGAGCACGGCTGGGTCG
Organism: Vicinamibacterales bacterium; assembly: GCA_965204175.1. Taxonomy (GTDB): domain Bacteria; phylum Acidobacteriota; class Vicinamibacteria; order Vicinamibacterales; family UBA8438; genus WTFV01. The sequence goes on along the minus strand of OZ241978.1, from coordinate 3,359,023 downwards.
AGGTGGAGGGCGGCGTCGTCCGCGCGCTCGGTACCGGGAAGCCCGCCCGGCGCGCCGCGGTCACCCGCGACATCGACCTGGGATGCGCCTGCATCCTGCCTGGCCTGGTCAATGCCCATACCCACCTGGAGCTCTCGGCGCAGCGCGGCGCGGTGCCCCCGGCGCGCTCGATGCCGGCCTGGGCGGCGGCGCTCATGAGCCGCCTGGAGAGCGAGCCGCCGGGGAGCCGGTCCGCGGCGATTCGCGGGGCCATCGACGAGCTGTACCGCGCCGGGACGGCACTGGTCGGCGACATCGCCAACACGCTGGATTCGGTGGCCCCGCTGGAGGCGGGCCCGGTCGATGCCGTGGTCTTTCGCGAGGTGCTCGGTTTCGACGTGCCGGCGGAGGAGGCGGCGGCGATGGCGGAGGAGCTTGCCGGGCTGGCGTCCCGCCGCGCCGACGCGCGGGTGAGCCTCCGGGCCGCTGCGCATGCGCCGTACTCGGTATCGCCGTCGCTGTTCCGGGCTCTGGCGGCCCAGGTCCCCGGCCCGCGGTCGGTACATCTGGCCGAGTCGCGGGAAGAGTGCGAGTTTCTCCGTTCGGGCGGTGGAGCCTGGCGGACGATCCTCGAGGCGCGTGGCCGGTGGAACCGGGGCTGGCGGCCGCCGGCGTGCGGGCCGGCGGCGTACCTGGATTCGCTGGGGTGGCTCCGGGGCGACTCGCTGCTGGTTCACGGCGTGCAGCTCACGCCGGCCGAGATCCGCCGGGTGGCCGAATCCGGCGCCACCCTCGTGACCTGCCCGCGCAGCAATGCCTGGACCGGCGCGGGGACGCCGCCGGTCGCCGCGTTCTATGCGGCGGGCGCCTCGGTGGCGGTAGGCACCGACAGCCTCGCGAGCGTTCCCGACCTCAACACCTTCGCGGAGCTGGCCTGCCTGCGCCGCCTGGCGCCGCAGGTCCCGGCCCGCAGCATGCTCCGGAGCGCAACGCTCGCCGGCGCCGTGGCGCTCGGCCGGGGCGGGACGCACGGCGCCATCGAGCCTTCCCGCCGCGCGGCGCTCATAGCGGTGGAGACGCCGGAGACCGAGCAGGATGTGGAAGAATATCTGTTGACGGGGATCGTGCCGGAGCAGGTCCTCCGGCTCGACCGCGCCGGCGGCGCGCCGAGCGGCGCGGAATCGACATAGCTGGCATGCTGACCCGAATTCGCACGTACGCCTCGTTCATCCGCTTCGGCCATACGGTCTTCGCGCTGCCCTTCGCGTTGTGCGGCGCCCTGCTGGCCGGGCTGGAGACGGATCTCACCTGGACCCGCGCCGGTTGGATCGTGCTGGCGATGTTCACGGCGCGAACGGCCGCGATGGCGTTCAACCGACTCGTCGATGCGCGCTACGATGCGCTGAATCCGCGTACGCAGGGCCGCGAGTTGCCGCGCGGACGGATCTCCCGCCGAGAGGCCCGGGCCATGGTGATCCTGGCCGCGGCCGCGTTCGTGGCGGTCACCTACCCCTTGGGTCCAGTCTGCTTTGCACTGTCGCCGGTGGCGCTGGCCATCGTGTTCTGGTACTCGCTGGCAAAGCGGCACACCGCCTGGACGCAGCTCTTTCTCGGATTGGCGCTGGCCGTCGCGCCGGTGGGCGGCTGGTTGGCGGCAGGGGGCGGTTGGGCCTGGACCCCCTGGCTGCTCGCGCTGGCGACCGGCGCCTGGGTCGCGGGCTTCGACGTGATCTATGCCTGCGAGGATGTCGACTTCGACCGCCGTCACGGTCTCCGGTCGATTCCGGCGCAGTTCGGCATCGAGCGGGCGTTGGGCCTGTCGCGCCTGTTTCACGTCCTGACCGTTGCAGGGCTCGCGGCGCTGGCCTGGTTGGCCCCGCTGGGTCCCGTCTACCTGATCGGGGTCGGCGCAGTCGCCGTGCTGCTGGTCTACGAGCAGTCTCTGGTGAGCGCTGCCGACCTGTCGCGTGCGAAGCAGGCCTTCGATCTGAACGGGTACGTCGGCATCCTGTACCTCGCCGCGACAGCGGCCGCCATCCATGTCGGATAAGCCGTCGCGCGTGGTGGTCGCCATCACCGGTGCGAGCGGGGCGCTGTACGCGGTGCGTACCCTGGCTGCGTTGCTGGCCGCGAACGTGCGCGTGGATCTGGTGGTCTCGGACTTCGGGCGGCGCCTGCTGGCCGAAGAGTTGGGAGCGCAGGCGGCGGTCGACCGCCTGGCGCCGTACCTGACGGCGCGCTACGGCGTGGACGTGGCGGACGAGGCGCTGGCGATCCACCGCAACCGGGATCTCGGCGCGGCCATCGCGAGCGGCACCTCGCCCTGCGACGCGATGGTCATCGTGCCTTGTTCCATGAAGACGCTGGCGGGCGTGGCGCACGGGTTGTCGCGCAACCTGATCGAGCGGTCGGCGGACGTCGCGCTCAAGGAACGGCGCCCACTCGTCATCGTGCCGCGCGAGACGCCGATGAGCCTGCCGCAACTGCGCAACATGGTGCTTTGCGCCGAGGCCGGCGCACACCTGCTGCCGGCGATGCCCGCGTTCTATCAACGGCCGGCCACGCTCGACGACCTCGCCGACTTCATGGCCGGCAAGATCGTCTCGTGTCTCGGTCTCGATCAGGACCTCTTTCCCGCGTGGACCGGGTGATCGACAAGACGCCGGATCGCATCGCCGGGATGTTCGACGCGATCGCGGGGCGTTACGACCTGCTCAATCACCTGCTGAGCGCCGGCCTGGACCGGCGGTGGCGGGCGCGGGCGGTCCGCGCGCTGCGCCTCACGGGCGGCGAGACGGTTCTCGATCTGTGCACGGGAACGGCCGATCTCGCCATCGCACTGAGCCGCCGCCGGGAAGGCGCGGGGCGTGTCGTCGGGGTCGACTTCGCCGGCCGCATGCTGGAGCAGGCCGCCCGCAAGCTCGGCGCGCGCGGGCTGCGCGGCCGGATCGGGCTCGTGCGTGGAGACGCCATGTGCGTGCCGCTGCCGGGCGCGTCGGTCGATGCCGCCGCGATCGCCTTCGGCATTCGGAACGTGGAGGACCCGCGCCGCACGCTGGCCGAGCTGCACCGCGTGGTCCGGCCCGGGGGGCGAATCGCCATCCTGGAGTTCGGCATGCCGACGCTGCCCGGGCTCGGCCCGCTCTATCGCTGGTACTTTCGCTCGGTGCTGCCGCAGATCGGACGCGTGGTCTCGCGGCACGACAGCGCCTATGCCTATCTGCCCGCGTCGGTCGGCGCGTTTCCGAGCGGTGAGGTCTTTCGGAAGCTTCTCGACGGCGCCGGCTTCACGGAGACGGCGGCAATCCGCATGCTGCTGGGCATCGTGTACCTGTATGTGGGAACCCGAAGCCGCGGGGCGCCGCCGGTGACGCCGGCGGCGGACTATAATCGAACGGGCGTTGCATGATCTTCGATTTCGAGGACCGCTATTTCGACACGCCGACCATCGAATCGGCGATGTCGTGGCGCGAGCAGGTCCTGCTGTCGGTGCTCGCCCACGTGACCGTGGTGCTGCTCGTATTCTTCGTGCCGCGGCTGCCCTTCGTGCAGCAGGCCGAGGCCGAGAGGTTGGCCCGGCTCGCCGAGCTTGCGGCCCTGCAGGAGCAGGCGCAACTTGCGCTGGCGGCGGACCGGGACCCGACGTTCGTGTACATCGAGCCCCTGTTCGACGCCCCTGCGGAGGAGGCGCCGAACCCGAACGCGCCCCTGTCCGATCGTGACCGCATCGCGCAGTCGCCCACCGCGGCGGAGGATCCGCTCAACAATCTGCCGAACGCCGACGGCAACTCGATGCGCTTCGTGGAGAGCGAGGATCCCGCCGAGGACTTTCGGCCGGAGCTCGCCGCCGACGCCGCCCGGGCCCGGCGCGAGGAGGCCGCCTCGCGCGAATCGCAGCTCGAGGATGCAGCCGGCGACGTGCCCGACGCGGAGACGGCCGATGCCTCGCGCAGCGCGGAGGCGCCGGGCGAGGACGACGGCCGGTTGCCGGACGAAGTGGTCGAGCAACTGCTGGCCGACGGCGCGCTGATTCTCCCCGGCGGCGGCGAGCGGGATCCGGACGCGTTCGATCCGCTCGCGAACCGGCCGGCCGACGGCCTTCTCGGGCGGGCCATGCGCAACCTCGACCGGTACGCCCAGAGTCAGACCTTCAACAATCAGCGGGGCCGGGTGGACCGCCAGGCGCCGTTCATCCAGTTCGACTCCAAGGGGGCCGACTTCGGTCCCTGGATCCGCCGGTTCGTTGCGCAGGTGTATCGCAACTGGTTCATGCCGTACGCCATCATGTCGATGCACGGAAACGTCGTGCTGACGTTCAACGTGCACCGCGACGGGTCCATCACGGACCTCAGCATCCTGAAGCCGTCCCGGGTCCGCGCGTTCACCAATTCCGCCTTCAACGCCATCTCCACGTCGAATCCGACGTACCCGTTGCCGGACGACTACCCCGACGACACCTGCTTCTTCACGGTGACCTTCTACTTCAACGAGTCTCCGCCGGCCTGAGACACCCGTACGGAGCGCATGCACATGCCCTCTCGCCTGCAGCAGATCGGCTGGGTCCTGTTCCTGGTGCTGCTGGTCGCCTGGATTCTCGTGCGGTGGTCCTGAGATCGCCCGCCCGGCCTCTCCTCGTCGCCATCGTCGGGCCGACGGCGAGCGGCAAGAGCACGCTCGGCGTCGAGTTGGCGCTGCGTACGGGAGGCGAAGTGGTGAGCTGCGACTCGACGGCCGTGTACCGCGGATTCGACATCGGAACCGACAAGCCGTCGGCGGCGGCGCGGCGCGGCGTGCCGCATCACCTCATCGACGTCGCCGAGCCCGCGGAGCGCTACTCGGCGGCGCGCTACGCACGGGCCGCGGCCGACGCCGTCGAGCGGATAACGGCCGCGGGGCGGATGCCGGTGCTCGTCGGCGGAACCGGGCTCTACTACCGCGCTCTCGTCCGCGGGCTGTGCCCGGCGCCGGCCCGCGACGATCGGTTGCGTGCGCGGTTGCGTCGCGTTGCGCTGCGGCGGGGTGTCGAGCGCCTGCATGCCTGGGTGTCGCGCGTCGACCCCGAGTCGGCCACGCGGATTCAGCCGCGGGACGAAAAGCGGCTCGTGAGGGCCCTGGAGGTATACCTGCTCACGGGCCGGACGCTCACCGCGCACTTCGCGGATACCCGGTCGCCGCTGGAAGCCCACGACGTGCTGACCTTCGCCCTCCGGCTGCCGGCGGAGGAGACGTCCCGGCGCGTTGCCCGCCGGGTCGACCGGCAGTTCGAGCGGGGGGTCGTCGACGAGGTCCGCCGGGCGCTCGCCGCCGGCGTGCCCGAGGACGCCCATGCGCTCGGCGGCCTCGTCTACCGGCAGGTTCTGGAGCATCTCAGGGGCGTGCGCGACGAGCCGGCGACGCGCGCTCTCATCGTTCAGGAGAACCGCCGCTACGCGCGGCGTCAGTTGATCTGGTTTCGAAAAGAACCTAATCTACGGTGGATTTCGCGGCCGGGCGAGCACCCGGACGCGTTGGCCGAGGTCCTTGCGACGCTCGATGCGCATCCCGCGCTGCGGGCGCCCTCCAATACAAGCCATGTCGACACCGGGTGATCGTCAGGTCGTATCGAATCTGCAGGACGTCTTTCTGAACGGGGCGCGCCGGGAGCGGCTGCGCGTTACGGTGCGCCTGATGGACGGCACCGAGGTGCGCGGCCGGATCAAGAGCTTCGACCGCTACGCACTGCTCGTCGAGGACGACGAGTCGGACGTGCTGCTCTTCAAGCATGCCGTGGCGACGATTCGGCCCCGCGGCACTGCAGGGGACTGATGTTCCGTCCCGCCGGCGAGGAGTCGCTGCGGCGCCGGCTCGAGGAGCGCGAGCGCGCCGCGCTGAGCCCGCATGCCGCGTTGAGCAGCGGCAGCCGCGGGCGCCTGCGCCCCGAGCCGGAGGATCCCATCCGGCCGGCGTTCCAGCGCGACCGCGATCGCATCGTGCATTCGAAGGCGTTTCGCCGTCTCAAGCACAAGACCCAGGTGTTTCTGGCGCCCACCGGCGATCACTACCGGACCCGGCTGACGCACACGCTCGAGGTATCCCAGATCGCGCGGACCATCGCCAAGGTTCTGCTGCTCAACGAGGAGCTGACCGAGGCGATAGCGCTCGGCCACGATCTCGGGCACGCACCGTTCGGCCACGCCGGCGAGCGCGTGCTTACCCAGCTCATCCCCGGTGGCTTCAATCACTACGAGCAGAGCCTGCGGGTCGTCGACGTCCTCGAGCGGAACGGGGCCGGACTCAACCTCACCTGGGAGGTGCGCGACGGGATCGGCAAGCATTCCAAGGGCAAGCATGGGGCCCCGGTCGGTGTGGAGCCTGCCCTCCGGGCGGCAACCCTCGAGGGGCAGGTCGCGCGCGCAGCGGACCTGATCGCCTATGTCAACCACGACATCGACGACGCGTTGCGGGCCGGCATCCTGGGCGTCGAGGCGTTGCCGGAAGGTCCGATTTCCGTTCTCGGACCGACGTCGTCCGAGCGTATCGGGTGCATGGTCGCGGACGTGGTGCGCGAGACCCTCGCGCGGCGCGAGGATCCGGAGGTGGCCATGAGCCCGCGCGTGCTGCAGGCAACCCTCGACCTGCGGGCGTTCCTGCACGCGGAGGTGTACGAGAACGACGCGGCGGTCGCCGAGTTCGGCAAGGCGTGCGGGATTCTGGAGGGCCTCTGGAAGAAGATCCGGGAGACGCCGTCGCGCTTTCTCGATCCACGGTCCGTCGAGCGCGACGGGCTCGACGTCGCCGTGAAGGACTTCCTGGCGGGGATGACGGATCGCTTTGCGATCGGGTTGTTCGAAGAGATCTTCGTGCCCCGGCCATGGGGTTGGGAAGGCGCCGGCAGTCTCGGCCGGTAGAGGCGATGTGATATAGTGCGTGGTTCGGTCACATGACGAAAGACGTAGCCGGGGGGGCGTCCATGCGCCTGGATCTGCGCAACGTGCGCGGTCCGTCGCAAGCGCTCGTTCGTGCATTTCCCGCTTCGGCATGGGGTCGGGACGAGGGGTTCACGGTAGCGGCGCCGATCGAGCTGGGGCTCGACGTGCGGAAGGACGGCGACAAGTACAGCCTGCGGGGACGGCTGGTCACGACCGTCCGCCGGGAGTGTTGCCGGTGCCTGGAGCCGTTCGACGTGCCGACGGCGGTGGACATCGACGTGCGGTACCTGCCGCACCGGGTCAACACCGGCGAGGGGGAGCACGAGATTTCCGAGGAGGACCTGTCGATTGCCTTCTACCGCGACGACGAGATCGATCTCGGCGGCCTCGTGCGGGAGCAGTTGCAGTTGGCGGCTCCGATGAAACCGCTCTGCGGCGATGGTTGCCGCGGTCTGTGTCCCGTGTGCGGTGCGAACCGAAACCGCGAGGCATGCGGGTGCGATACCACGTGGCGCGACCCGCGCCTCGAGCCCCTGCGGGCGTTCGTGCGCACGCCCGTCGGTTCGGGGCCGGCGCGAAAGGTCTAGGAAACGAGATGGCGAACCCGAAACGACGTCATTCGAAGGCCCGCACGGCAAAGCGCCGGGCGCACGATGCCCTCGAGCCAATCGGCCTCAGCCCGTGCCCGCGGTGTCACGAGTTGCAGCTACCGCATCGCGTCTGTCCCCACTGCGGCTATTACAAGGGGCGCCAGGTCAAGGCGGTCAAGGAGGCCTAGCGGGGGGATGGGCCGAGAACGCCGAGCCCGCGGGGCGTCTTCGGGGCGCTGGCGGTCCGCGCCGGCTGAAAGGCGTGAGTCGACGGTGACCGAGCAGCATGCGCATTGCCGTTGACGCGGCCGGCGGCGACCACGCGCCGAGGAACGTGGTCGCCGGAGCGCTGGTGGCCGCACGGCATCTCGGATTCGGATTGACGCTCGTCGGGCCGCCGCGGCTGATCGACGAGGAACTGTTGCGGCACCCCGAGTCCGAAGCCGTCGACCTGCGCGTCGTGCCGGCCCCGGATGTAGTCGGGATGGACGAGGGCCCGGCGGCGCTGCGGCGCAAGCCGCGGGCGTCGGTGCGAGTCGCCGCGGAGACGGTGGCGCAGGGCGAGGCCTCGGCGTTCTTCAGCGCAGGCAACACGGGGGCGACGCTGGTGGCGGCGCACAGCGCGTTCGGCATGCTGCCGGGCGTGGATCGGCCCGCTCTGGCGACGCGGATTCCGACGCTGAAGCGCGACGCGGTGTTGCTCGACGTCGGAGCGACGGTCGATTGCCGGCCACGTCATCTCGTGCAGTTCGCGGCGATGGGCACGGTGTACGCCAGGACCATGCTGGCCATAGAGACGCCGCGGGTGGGTCTGCTCTCGATCGGGGAAGAGTCGACGAAGGGCAACGATTTGACGCGGGATGCGCACAGATTGCTCAGCGGCGGTCCGTTGCGTTTCATAGGCAACATCGAGGCGCGCGACGTGTACTCGGGCGTCGCTGACGTAATCGTGTGCGACGGGTTCACCGGCAACGTGGCGCTGAAGGTCAGCGAAGGGCTCGTGGAGGTGGTCGAGGAGTTGTTGCGGGACGAGCTGGGCAGGACGTTCACCACGCAGTTGGGGTTTCTGCTGTCGCAGCGGGCTTTTCGCCGGTTCCGTCGCCGCGTGGACTACTCGGAGTACGGCGGCGCGCCGCTTCTGGGGGTCGCCGGGCTCGCGATGGTCGGCCACGGGCGGTCGTCGATCAAGGCGGTGCGCAACGCGCTGGCGCTGACCAGCCGCTTCGTCCGGGCGGAGTTCGTCAGCACGATCGCGGCGCGCCTGGCGCCGGCTGCGCCGCCCCTGGAGCGGGCCCGATGATCGCGTTCGTGTTCCCGGGCCAGGGCTCGCAACGCGTGGGCATGGGCAAGGCGCTGTCCGAGGCGTTCGCCGTCTGCCGGCGGACGTTCGAGGAGGCGGACGAGGCGCTCGGCGAGCCGATCAGCCGGCTCTGCTTCGATGGCCCCGAGGACCAGCTCGCGCTGACGCGCAACACCCAGCCCGCGGTGCTGGCCGCCAGCGTCGCCGTCGACAGGCTCCTCCGTTCGCGCGGTCACGCCCCGGCGTTCCTGGCCGGACACAGTCTCGGCGAGTACTCCGCCCATGTGGCCGCGGGCACCCTCGGACTGGCCGATGCGTTGCGCACGGTTCGCCGTCGGGGCGTCTACATGCAGGAGGCGGTGCCGGTCGGAGAGGGCGCGATGGCGGCGGTGCTGGGTCTGTCGGCCGAGCTGGTGTCGCAGGCGTGCGCCGAGGTCGCCGGCGGGGAGATCGTCAGCACCGCGAACCTGAACGCTCCCGGGCAGGTGGCCATCGCCGGCCACGCCGCCGCGGTCGAGCGGGCCGGCCGGCGCGCGAAGGAGCTCGGCGCGCGGCGCGTCATGCCGCTCCCGGTGAGCGCTCCGTTTCACTGTGCCCTGATGAAGCCGGCCGAGGAACGTCTGGCGCCCGAGCTGCGCGGCCTCGTGGTGGCGGATCCCGCCGTGCCGGTGGTGGCCAACGTCGACGCGGAGCCGAAGCGGACCGGTCGGGCGGCAATCGAGGCGCTCGTACGCCAGGTCAGCGCCCCGGTTCGCTGGGAGGCGGTGGTCCGGCGGTTGATGGCCGACGGCGCCACGACGTTCATCGAGGTCGGCCCCGGCGGCGTCCTCAGCGGGCTCATCCGGAAGATAGATCGAGGGGTCGGCGCCACGTGCGTCCACGACGCCGCGAGCCTGGAGGCGGCCGAGGCGAAGCTGCGCGACACGGGAGCGGGCGTTGCCTGACTTGCGCGGCAAGGCGGCGATCGTGACCGGGGCCTCGCGCGGCATCGGCCGGGCGATCGCCCTGCGCCTGGCCGCCGCCGGCGCCCGGGTGGTCGCCGGCGCGCGCGCGGACCACGCGGAGCCCGTCGCACGCGAGATAGAGACGGCAGGGGGGACGGCGATCGCCGTGTCGCTCGACGTGACGCACACCGCGTCCATCACCGCCATGGCGCAGGCCGCGCTCGAACGCTTCGGCCGCATCGACGTGCTGGTCAACAACGCCGGGATCGTGCGCGACCAGTTGCTGCTGCGGATGAAGCCGGAGGAGTGGGACGCGGTGATCTCCACGAACCTCACGGCGGCTTTCGCCTGCTGCCGCACCGTGTTGCGTCCGATGGTGAAGCAGCGGTCGGGCCGGATCGTGAACATCGGCTCGGTCGTGGGCCGGACGGGGAACCCCGGTCAGGCCAACTACGCGGCGTCGAAGGCCGGTCTGGAAGGATTCACCCGATCGCTGGCACTGGAGGTCGCGTCACGGGGGATCACCGCGAACGTCGTGGCGCCGGGAATGATCGAGACGGATATGACCGCGGCGCTCGACGAGCGCGCGCAGGAGGCGATCGGCGGCCGTATTCCCATGGGCCGGCTCGGAACGCCGGATGATGTCGCGGCCGCCGTGTGCTTTCTCGCGTCCGACGAGGCATCGTATATTACTGGGCAGGTCGTGGGCGTCAATGGTGGGATGTACCTCTAGAGGGCTGTGCCGTGGAACGGTGCTCCCGGCGAGGGTGGTTGGGCGGCAAGCGGAGCCGCAGGCGACGGTTGACGGGCTAGGAGGCTGGTGTATGGCGGTCGTTGACAAGGTCAAGAGCATCATCGTCGAGCAATTGGGCGTCGACGAGGAAGAGGTCACGTCCGATGCGTCGTTCGTGGACGATCTGGGCGCCGATTCGCTCGACACGGTCGAGCTGGTCATGGCGTTCGAAGAAGAGTTCAATCTGGAGATTCCCGACGGGGATGCCGAGAAGATCACGCGCGTGAAGGAAGCCGTCGACTACATCGAGTCTCACGCCGGGGACGCGAGCTGACGTCGTTCTTGCGTGGTCCCACCAGGAGCATTCGTTGCCAAGTCGCGTTGCAGTCACCGGGGTCGGCCTCGTATCCTCGCTCGGCATCGGGACCGAAGCCAACTGGGAGGGATTGCTGGCCGGCCGGAGCGGCATCCGGACCATTACCGCATTCGACGCATCCAACTACGCCTCCCGGATCGCCGGCGAGGTGCCCGACTTCGATCCGCTGCAGTTCCTCTCCAGGAAGGACGTCCGCAAGATGGACGTCTTCATTCAATATGCGATAGCGGCGTCGGAGTTCGCCCTGCGGGACGCCGGCCTGCCCACGGAAGGTGGATTGGGCACGGAGACGGGTGTCTTCATCGCCTCGGGCATCGGCGGCTTCAGCACCATCGAGCGGGAGCACAAGGCGTTGCTCAACGGCGGTCCGCGCAAGATCTCGCCGTTCTTCATTCCCTCGGCGATCATCAACCTCGCGGCCGGCCAGGTCTCCATTCGGTTCGGGGCGAAGGGCCCCAACTCGGCGACCTGCACGGCATGCTCGGCGTCGGCGCACGCCATCGGCGACGCCTTCGAGATCATCCGGCGCGGCGACGCGGAGGTCATGGTGGCGGGCGGGTCCGAGGCGGCCATCACGCCGATGGGGGTCGGCGGCTTCGCGGCGATGCGCGCGCTGTCGACGCGCAACGACGAGCCGCAGCGGGCCTGCCGGCCGTTCGACCGGGACCGGGACGGCTTCATCATGGGCGAGGGGGCGGGCGTAGTCATCCTCGAGGACCTGGAGCGCGCCCGGGCCCGCGGTTCGCGGATCTACTGCGAGCTGGTCGGCTACGGGATGTCGGCCGACGCCCATCACATGACGGCGCCCTGCGAGGACGGCGCCGGCGCCGTGCGGGTGATGCGGAACGCGATCCGCTCGGCGGGGGTCGATCCGTCGGTAGTGAACTACGTCAACGCCCACGGCACCTCGACGCCGCACAACGACCGCATCGAGACGCTGGCCATCAAGACCTGCTTCGGCGACCACGCGTCGTCGTTGGCGATCTCCTCGACCAAGTCGATGACGGGGCACCTGCTCGGCGCGGCAGGCGGTCTCGAGGCGGGCATCGCCGCGCTGGCGGTCCGCCACCAGACCGTGCCGCCGACCATCAACCTGGAGAACCCCGATCCCGACTGCGATCTCGACTACGTGCCGAACGCGCACCGTGAGCTGCCCATCGAGTACGCGCTGTCGAACTCGTTCGGGTTCGGCGGCACGAACGCCAGCCTCCTGTTCAAGCGCTACCACGGCTAGGAGCCGGCCGGGCCGGGCCGCCCGGGTCGCGACGAGAGAGCGAACACCCACGATGAAGATTGCCGTTTGCATCAAGCAGGTCGTGACCCGCGACTGGCCGTTGCGCCTGGCGGAGGCCGCGACGTGGGTCCGCGACGACGACGCCAGCTTCGAGATGAACGAGCCCGACGCCTACGCGCTCGAGGAGGCGCTGCGGCTGAAGGAACGTCTCGGCGGCGAAGTGGTCGTCTGTTCCGCCGGTCCGGCCCGCGTCAGCCAGGTCATTCGCGAGGCGCTCGCCCGCGGCGCGGATCGGGCCATCCACGTCGAGGGTGAGGCGCTGTCCGCGGCCGGGGCGGACGCGGTGGCCGGGGCGCTGGCCGGCGCGATGGAGGGCGAGTCGTTCGACCTGGTGTTGACCGGGCTGCAGTCCGACGACCAGGGGTTCGGCCAGACCGGCGTCGTGCTGGCGGAACGCCTGGGCCTGCCGCATGCCACCATCATCATGGAGGTCGGCGTGGCGGACGACGGCGCCTCCCTGCGGGTGAAGCGCGAGCTCGAGAGCGGCTGGTTCCAGTGGGTGTCGATGCCGCTGCCGGCCCTGCTGACCATTCAGAGCGGCATCAACCAGCTCCGCTACGCGACGCTGCGGGGCATCATGGCGGCGAAGCGCAAGGAGATCCGCACCGTGCCGGCCGGCGACGTGGAGGCGGCGGGGCAGCGGATCCTGGAGCTGTACGTGCCGGAGAAATCGAGCGCCACCCGGTTCATCGACGGTTCGGCGCCGGAGGCGGCGCGCGAGCTCGTGCGGCTGCTGCGGGAAGAAGCGAGGGTGCTGTGATTCTGGTCATCGCGGAGCAGCGCGGCGGCGCGTTGAATCCCGCCACCTGGGAGACGGTGGCGGCGGCCCAGCAGATGGGCGGGCCCGTGGCGGCGGCCCTGGCCGGAGTCGCCGTGCAGGGGCTGGCCGCGGAGCTGGCGGCGGCGGAAGTCGCCGAGGTGCTCGCGGTCGAGCACGACGCGCTCGAGCCGTACACCCCCGACGGCTTCGTCGCGGCCCTCGCGCAGGTGGTGGCGGCAACCCGGCCCGACCTCGTGCTCTTCCCCCACACGTATCAGACCCGCGACTACGCGCCGGCGCTGGCGGCGCGGCTCGGGCGCGTGCTCATTCCCGACTGCATCGGCTCGAAGGTCCGCGACGGCCGGCGGGTGTTCGTGCGCCCGATGTTCCAGGGCAAGTTCGTGGCGGACGTGCTGCCCGAGGGGCCGGCGCCGCACTTCGCCAGCTTCCAGATCGGCGCCTGCCGTGCGGATGCCTGCGCGCGCGGCGCCTCTCCGGCGCCGGTGCGGAACGTCGCGGTGGACCTCGACGGGGCGGCGATTCGCCAGCGGCCGGAGGATCCCTTCAAGGAAGCCAGGCAGGCGGTCGACCTCACCCAAGCCGAGCGCATCGTCGCGGTCGGCCGCGGCATCAAGGGGCAGGAGCATCTGCCTCTCGCGCAGGACTTGGCGCAGGCGCTCGACGCCGAGCTGGCCGCGTCGCGGCCCATCTGCGACTCCGGTTGGCTGCCGATGGACCGGCAGATCGGCAGCTCGGGCCAGACCGTGGCGCCGAAGCTGTATCTCGCGGTCGGCATCTCCGGGGCGATCCAGCACCTGGTCGGGATGAAGGGCGCCCGCACCATCGTCGCGGTCAACAAGGACGCGGACGCACCCATCTTCGAGGTGGCCGACTACGGCATCGTCGGCGACCTCTTCGATGTCGTGCCCGCGATCAGGGCGGCGCTCGAGGAAGGCTGACGTGGAGCGCGAGACGCTCGACGTCGACGTGCTCGTCGTCGGGGGCGGGCCGGCCGGGCTCGCCGCCGCGTATCGTCTCGCACGGTTGAACGAGGAGCAGGGCGGCGAGCCGCTGATGGTGGCCGTCCTCGAGAAGGCCCGCGCCGCCGGCGCCCACATGCTGTCGGGAGCCGTGCTCGACCCGTCGGCGCTCGACGAGTTGATGCCCGACTGGAAGAGCCGGGGAGCGCCGCTCGACGTTCCGGTGCGGGACGACCGCATCTACTTCCTCACCGCGCGCCGCGCGCTGCCGTTTCCGATCACGCCGCCCCCGTTGCGCAACCACGGCTACTACGTGATCTCGCTCAACCGCTTCGCGAAGTGGCTCACGGAGCAGGTCGAGGCGGCCGGCGTCGACGTCTTCACCGGATTCCCCGGCACCGAGTTGCTGTACGAGAGGGATCGGGTGGTCGGGGTGCGCACGGGCGACCGCGGCATCGACCGGCATGGTGAGCGCAAGCCCACCTTCGAGCCGGGCGTCGACATCCGCGCCAAGGTTACGGTGCTGGCCGACGGCGTGCGCGGAAACCTCACCAAGACCCTGATCCGCCGCCTCGATCTCGACGCGGGCCGATCGCCGCAGAGCTACGCCATCGGCATCAAGGAGCTGTGGGACGTCGACCCGGATCGGCTGCCGGCCGGGTCCGTGATTCACACCATGGGGCATCCGCTTCGCGTCGAGGAGTTCGGGGGCGGGTTCATCTATGCCCTGCCGGACGGCCGCCTGTCGGTCGGGTTCGTCGCCGGTCTCGACTACCGCGACCCGCTGTTCGATCCGCACGTGGCGTTCCAGCGCTTCAAACGCCATCCGCTGGTCTCGGGGCTGCTCGCCGGCGGACAGATGGTGCGCTACGGTGCCAAGGCGCTCCCGGAGGGCGGCTGGCACGCGCTGCCGCGCTGCCACGTCGACGGCGCGCTGATCGTGGGCGACGCCGCGGGCTTCCTGAACTCGATGCGGCTGAAGGGGATCCATCTCGCGATGCGCAGCGGGATGCACGCGGCCGACGTGGCGTTCGCTGCCGTGCGCGAGGACGACGTCTCCGCCGGGCGGCTCTCCGAGTACGCGCGGCTGGTGGAGGAGGGACCGATTCGGCGCGAGCTGCATCCCGTGCGCAACGTGCACCAGAGCTTCGCCGGGGGGCTCTTCGCCGGCCTGCTCTATTCCGGCCTGTCGCTGCTGACCGGCGGCTGGTGGATCCGCGACCCCATGCCGTCCCACGCCGGCCACGAGCGAACCCGGACCGTGGCGCGGTACTTCGGCGGCGGCGCCGCAGCGAGTCCTCCCAGCGTCCCGATAGACCGCGAGCTGACGTTCGACCGATTGACCAACGTGCACTACTCGGGCACGCGGCACGACGAGGATCAGCCGTCGCACCTGCTGGTCGCCGATACCGATATCTGCCGCACGCGCTGTATCGACGAGTACCGCAATCCCTGCACGCGTTTCTGTCCCGCGAACGTGTACGAGATCGTCGACGCGGACGCGGGGGCGGGCAAGCGGCTCCAGATCAACGCGTCGAACTGCGTCCACTGCAAGACGTGCGACATCATGGACCCCTACCAGATTATCGACTGGGTACCGCCCGAGGGCGGCGGCGGTCCGTCCTACGAAGGCATGTGAGCCGCGACGCCCCGCGCCGGCGCCTGTCATCCCGCCAAGTCACGTCGGCCGCCGCAATTGCGGCGGTGGGCAAGCCCGTCGTCGCCGCACTCTGCGGGACGATTCGTTGGACGGTCGAGGGACTGGAACACTACGATGCCATTCAGGCGTCGGGCCGGCAGCCGGTCATGGCGTTCTGGCACGGCCGCATCGTGCATGCCACCTGGTTCTTCCGCCGGCGCGGCATCGTCGTCATGATCAGCGAGAACTTCGACGGCGAGTGGATCGGCCGCCTCATCGAGAGGTTCGGCTACCGCACGGCGCGCGGTTCCAGTTCGCGCGGCGGCGCCCGCGCCCTCGCCCGGATGCGGCGCCTGGCGCTGGCCGGTGCGCCGACCGGGTTTGCGGTGGACGGCCCGCGGGGTCCGGCCCGCTCGGTACAGCCGGGCGCGGTCTGGCTGGCCAGCCTCACCGGCAACCCCGTGCTGCCGTTTCACAGCGAGGCCGACCGCTTCTGGACGGCGCGGAGTTGGGATGGGACGCAGGTGCCGAAGCCGTTCGCCCGCGCCGCGATGGTGGTTGGCGAGCCGATCGAGGTGCCGCGGGGGGGCGGTCCGGAGCTGATCGAGGGCAAGCGGTTGGAGCTGGAGGGGTCGCTGCAAGAGCTCGCGGGACGCGCCCGGGCCATGGTGGGCCGCGCCGCTCGGGCTTGAGGGCGGTGAGCAGCGCCGCAGGATTCTTGGGCTGGGATCCTGCGCCGCAGAACGCAACAAAGCGAGTTCTGCGGCGCAGAGTCCTGGGGCGGTGGGGCTGGGGCCGAACACGGAGCCTTGCGACGGGGTTGGCGGCCCTGGGACCGGAGGAGGATTGGAGATGGCGAAGACGGACGTGTTGCTGATCTCGTCGCCCCGTTTCGTCGATCACCGCACGCCGGGCGGGCATCCGGAGCAGCCGGCGCGCGCCGAGGTCATGGCGCGCGTCGCAGCGCGCTGGACGGCAGGGGGAGGCCGGACGGCGGTTCCCGAACCGGTCGCCGACGAGGCCTTGGCGCGGGTCCACGACGCCCGCTATCTGGAGGACATCGCGGCCACCGCGGGCCGCCGCGCGCGGCTCGATCCCGACACATTCACCTCGCCGGACTCGGTGGCGGTGGCGCGCCTCGCGGCCGGCGCGACGGTGGCCGCCGTCGACCACGCGCTCGATCACGGCGGGCCGGGAGTCGCCTTCGTGCGGCCGCCCGGGCACCATGCCGAGCGGGCGCGGGCGATGGGATTCTGCCTCTACAACAACGCCGCCGTCGCCGCCGCGCACGCCGTGGCCCGGGGGCTGGAGCGCGTCGCGGTGGTCGACTACGACGTCCACCACGGTAACGGCATCCAGTGGATCTTCTACGACGATCCGCGGGTGCTGTACGTCTCGACCCACCAGTATCCCTTCTATCCCGGTACCGGGGCGGCCGACGATGTCGGCCGCGGCGACGGGGCCGGGGAGACCGTGAACGTACCGCTCGCGGCGGGTGCCGGCGACGCCGATCTCGACCGCGTGTTCCGCGAGGTGGTGGTGCCGATTCTCGGTGCGTACGGGCCGGACGCGCTCGTGCTGTCGGCCGGCTTCGACGCGCACGCGGCCGATCCGCTCGGCGGGATGCAGTTGTCGACGGACGGCTACGCGACCCTGACGCGCCGCCTGTGGGCGTTCGCCGCCGACCGCTGCGCGGGCCGGCTGGCCGTGGTCACCGAAGGAGGATACGACCTGCAGGCGCTGGAGGATTGCCTGGACGGTACCCTGGAGGTCTGCGCGGCGGATCCGCCCGCATCCATTCCGCCGGTGCGAGGCTCGACGGCCATCGCCGCCGCGGCCCTGGAATCAGTGCTGCGGGCCCAGTCGCCGTACTGGCCGATCGTCGAGTGACAGGTAGAGATTCCGTACAACTCTGGTTTACGGCAGCCTGTCCTCGGGTCCCGGGGGTCGCCCACCTGCTCTCCGCAACAAACGGCGCGCCGCCTCGATGTCGGCCTGCTTCCTGCAGGCGGTGAAGAACTCGGCCGTCTTCATGGCGGCCACCTTCTCCGCCACCGCCGTCGTCACGAACTGATTGATGCTCGTGCCGTCGGCCTTGCTGATCTCGGCAACGGCCACCTTGAGCGACGTAGGCAGTCGCAAGGGATAAGTGCTGAGCAGTCTCTTCATGACAGCCACCTCCACCTGCGGTTGGCACACCCGCGGGCGCGCTTGACAGCAGAACTGTTTGCAAACATTATTGATGGCAACGGATTTGTTGGGAGGCGTGATGGCGGGATTGAAGAAGGCGGGGTCGAACTGGGTCGATGGGGATCGTTTCTTCGACCGGGACGGTGAGCTCGATGTGCTCACGGCACGAGTGCAGAACGGAACCCATACATTGCTGACCGCGCAGCGACGGATGGGCAAGACGAGCCTGGTTCGCGAACTGCTGGGCCGTCTGAAGGAGGAGGGGCGTTTCGAGACGATCTTCGTCGATCTGGAGGATGTCCGCACGGCGGCGGACGCCGTGGTCGAGATCGGGGTCGAGTCACGGGACGCGCACGGTGCGTGGGACCTAATCAAGGCCGGGTTCGGCAACGTCCTGCGCGGGGTCGAGGATCGGGTGGATTCACTGGCCATCGGCGAGGTGCGGGTGAAGCTGCGGGCGGGGATCGACCCCGGAACCTGGCGGCAGAAGGGCGACGAAGTCTGCGCGGCCTTGGCGAAGAACGAGCGGCCGGTGGTGCTTGCGCTCGACGAGCTTCCGATCCTCGTCAACCGGATGCTCAAGGACCCCGACCATCGGATCACGCCGCAGGGCAAGCAGAATGTCGACGAGTTCCTGAGCTGGCTGCGCAAGATCGGTCAGGACTACCGAGAGAGGATATGCCTGATCCTCTCCGGCAGCATAGGTCTGGAGCCGATCCTGCACCAGGCGGGACTCAGTGCGCACGCCAATATCTTCTCACCCCTGGATCTGAAACCCTGGGACGAGAAGACCGCGCTCGACTGCCTCGCCGCGCTCGCGGAGACATGCGGTCTCGAGCTGCCGCTCGTCGCGCGTCGGGAGATGTGTCGTCGGTTGCGGTGTCTGGTTTCACACCACGTGCAGCGGTTCTTCGACAGCCTCGACGAGGACCTGCGCTTGGACGGTCGGCGCCAAGCCTCCGTCGACGACGTCGAGCGCGTGTACACGGACGAGATGCTCGGCATTCGCGGGCAGGCGGATCTGGATCATTACGAAAGCCGGCTGAAGCTGGTCCTCGGACCCGATGGCTATCGTGCCGCGCTTTCGCTGTTGACCGAAGCCGCGGTCGATGGCGGCGTGCTGCAGCGCGCCGCCATCGACCGGTACCGCGAGCACTTCCCGGCCTGGGCGATGACCGATCATCCGGTACCGATCGACGATGTACTTCGAGTGCTCGAGCACGACGGGTACCTTGAACCACGGGGAGACGGCTATCGCTTCGTTTCGGGTCTTCTTGAGGATTGGTGGCGAGCCCGGCATGGCCGGCATTTCGTGCCTGTCGAGCGTCGCTCGGGATCGCAGGGGGCATGACGCGATGGCCCCACCCACGCGCAAGTTCAACCCAGGGTTTCTCACCGACGATGAGCTCGTGGCGTCGTACTGCGTGCGAACGACGGAGTTCGAGTTGCTCGTCGAGGTTCTGCGCGAGTGCACCGGACGCTCGAACGCGCACCAGATCGTGATCGGCCCGCGGGGCAGCGGAAAGACGAGCCTCCTTCTGCGTGTCGCGGCCGAAGCAAGGCGGGACACGGCGCTGTCGACGCGCTATTTCCCGGTCGTTTTCGCGGAGGAGAGTTACGAGGTCGGGACGGCCGGTGAGTTCTGGTTGGAGTGTCTCACCAATCTGGCGGCTCAGGTCCCGCGCGGGGAAGACGCCCCCGATCTGGACCGCACCGTCGAGGAGCTGCGCGCGGTCCGCGACGACCAGGCGTTGTCGGATCGCTGTCTCGGCGCGTTGCTGGACTTCGCCGATCGGGAGGGCAAGCGGCTCGTGCTGTTGGTCGAGAACCTGAACATGTTGTTCGGGGAAATGGCCGATCCCGAGGCGGGGTGGCGGTTGCGAAAGGTCCTGCAGACCGAGCCGCGGATCATCGTGTTCGCGAGTGCAACCAGCCGCTTCGACGAGATCGACAACCCGGACCGCGCCCTGTACGACCTCTTCCGGATCCGCACGCTGCGCCCTCTCGACACCAAACAATGTGCCGTCCTGTGGGAAACGGTTTCCGGCCGCCCACCAGCGCCAGGAGCCGTTCGCTCGCTGGAGATCCTCACCGGCGGGAGTCCTCGTTTGATCTCGATGGTAGCCAGCTTCGGGGCCGGATTGTCGTTCCGCGACCTCATGGCGCATCTGCTCGATCTGGTCGACGACCACACGGAGTACTTCAAGGGGCACCTCGAATCGCTTCCGCCACAGGAACGACGTGTCTATCTCGCGCTCGCCGCGCTGTGGAAGCCGGCGACTACGAGGGAGATCGCGGATCAGGCCCGGCTCGAAACCAGCCCGTGCAGCGCCCAGCTCGCACGCCTCGGCGACCGCGGGGTGGTGCGCGTTGCTGGCGGCAGCGCCAGACGCAAGCAGTACTACCTGACCGAGCGCCTGTACAACATCTACTATTTGCTGCGACGCCGGCATGGGCCGGACCGGTTCGTGGATGGACTCATCCACTTCATGGAGGCGTGCTACTCGCCGCCCGAACTGAAGGACATCAGCGTCCGGATGGTCCGTGACGCGGGCGGACTCGGTGCGGAGATGTGGTCGTTACTCCGGAGCGTGCTCAAGGGGTTGATGGAGTTACCGAGTCTGGCCAATCACCGCGACGAGTTGCTGGGGATCATGCCCGCGGGTTTCGTAGCGGTTTCCGGTCGGGGCTCGACACAAGCGGAGGTGGCGCAAACGACTGTGGAAATGGCGGTGGAAATGGCGGTGGAGACCGATCGGGCAGAGCAGTCTCAAGGGGGTACGGGCGAGTCGGCCGAGATGGCGGCAAGGGAACTCTTCAACAACGCCCTGAATGTTCGGAACGGTTCGGAAGATACCGTAGCGGCCTACGAGGAGGTGATCCTTCGCTTCAAAGAGAGTGAGAGCCCCGGCGTGCTGGAGTGGGTAGCCAAGGCTCTCGTGAACAAGGGGGCCGCCCTCGACACGCTCAATCGGCCGCAGGACGCACTGGAGGCCTGCGACGAGGTGGTTCGTCGTTTCGGAGAGAGTGACATCCCGACTCTTCGGGAGTCGGTCGCGAGCGCCCTCTTGAACAGAGCGAGACCCCTCGACGCGCTGAACCGCTTGCACGACGTCCTTGAGACGTGCGACGAAGTCGTCCGTCGCTTCGGAGAGAGTGACATGCCGGCTCTCGTGGAGTCGGTTGCGACCGCGCTTGTGAACAAGGGGATCGGCTGTGATGCTCTGAACCGACCGCAGGGCGCGCTGGAGTCGTACGACGAGGTAGTTCGTCGTTTCGGAGAGAGTGAGGTTCCCGCCGCTCTGGAGCAGGTCGCCAAGGCTCTCGTGAAGAAAGGGGCCGCCCTCGGCATGTTGAACCAACCGCAGGATGCGCTGGAGTCCTACGACGAGGTGATCCGTCGTTTCGGAGAGAGCGATTCTGCGGGGCTCCTGGAGTCGGTTGCGGACGCCCTCGTGAACAGAGGGGCCACTCTCGGCACGCTGCATCGGCCGCGGGAAGTGCTGGAGGCCAGCGACGATGTGGTCCGTCGTTTTGGGAAGAGCGAAACTCCCTCCTTGCTGAAATCGGTTGCGACTGCCCTCATGAACAGAGGGGCCGCCCTCGGCATGCTGAACCGACCGCAGGAGGCGCTGGATACCTGCGACGATGTGGTTCGTCGTTTCGGGGAAAGCGATTCACCGGAACTTCTGGAGCCGGTTGCGAGGACTCTCGTGAACAGAGGACGTGCTCTCGGCGCGCTGAACCGATGGCAGGAGGCGCTGGATGTCTGCGACGACGTGGTCCGTCGTTTCGGGGAAAGCGATTCACCGGAACTTCTGGAGCCGGTTGCGACCGCTCTCGTGAACAGAGGAGGCGCTCTCAGCGCGCTGAACCGGCCGCAGGATGCACTGGAGGCGTGCGACGCGGTGGTCCGTCGTTTCGGGAGAAGTGATTCCCCGGGAATCTTGAGGTCGGTTGCGACCGCTCTCGTGAACAGAGGAGACGCCCTCAGCGCGCTGAACCGGCCGCAGGATGCGCTGAAGGCCTGCGACGAGGTAATCCGACGCTTCGCGGAAAGTGAGATTCCCGCCGTTCTGGAGAGGGTCGCACAGGCTCTTGTGGACAAAGGGGCTGCCCTCGGCGCGCTGAACCGGCCACAGGATGCGCTGGAGACCTTCGACGAGGTCGTCCGACGCTTCGGAGAGAGTGAGAATCCCGCCGTTCTGGAGTGGGTCGCGAAGGCTCTCCTGAACCGAGCAGGCGCTCTTGGCGCGTTGAATCGGCCGCAGGGCGAGCTGGAGGCCTGCGACGAGGTAGTCCGTCGTTTCGGGAAGAGCGAGACGCCCGCTCTTCTCGTGTCGGTTGCGACTGCCCTCGCGAACAAGGGGGTTGCCCTGGCCGCGCTGAACCGGCCGCAGGACGCACTGGAGACCTTCGACGAAGTGGTCCGTCGTTTCGGGGCGAGCAACAGCCCGGCTCTCCCGCGATCGGTTGCGACCGCCCTCGTGAACCGAGCAGGCGCTCTCGTCGCGCTGCATCGGCCGCAGGACGCGCTGAAGGCCTGTCACGAGGTGGTTCGCCGGTTCGGCGAGAATGAGAATCCCGCCATTCTGGAGAGGGTTGCGACTGCCCTGACCAACAAGGCGTACGTCCTCGGCGCGCTGAGTCGGCCACAGGATGCAGTGGACGCCTGCGACGAAGTGGTCCGCCGCTTCGGGGATAGCGAGAACCCTGCACTCATCATGAGCGTGGGGGTAGCACTGCTCGGGAGAGCGGACATCGAGATCGAGAATCGGCACTACAAGGAGGCCGTCGAGAGCGCCACCCGCGTAATCGAACAGCCCAGGGGAGCGCCGGAACAGCGATTCCAGGGCCACGTGGTCCGGGCCAGGGCGCTCCTCGCAGGCGGCGGCGATCGGTCCGCTTGCGAGCATGACGTCGAGGCGGTCCTTGCGCTTCTCCCGGAGTTGGGCCCTGCCCCAAGGGAGGCCGTCATGGTCCTGCTGGACTTCAGCGTCGTTCTTGGGCCGCAGCGCATGTGCGAGCTCATCCAGGCATCGCCGTCGCCGCATCTTTTGTTGCCGTTGACGACGGCGCTGGAACGGGAGCTCGGTCTTGAGCCCCGAGTGGCGCTTGAGGTTGACGAGGTCGCTCGGGACATTCAGGCGCGTTTGGCATCAATGAAAGCGAGCCGAGCGCCTCAAGTAGAGAAACGCGAAGAGTGACATGGCGGCTGTGATTCTCGATGCGGGCTCGATCCGTATGTACGGCACTCCGGCCCCAGGAGCCGCATGACGCGTGACCTCAGGAGGCCCGCTCGGACCGGTCGCGCAGGAGCGCGACGTCGCGGGCAACGGTGTTCAGCGTCCCGCCGAGCGCATCAATCCGCTCCCGGTTCTCCTTGACGTTTTCAGTGATCGCCGCGTGCGCCTTCTCGTTCTCCTGGATGATGCGCCGCCCGTAGGCAAACAGGACGAGAGCCGCGATCAGCCACCCGGCGGCGTCGCCGAAGTCGCTCAGCATTCGCAGCACGCTCGTCACAGCACCCATACGAACATGCTATCACCGGCGGAAGTGAATCGGGAGTCGGCTTCGAGCCGCGCCGATGGCGGGCCCGGACCGGTCCGCCGCGGCGACCGCACCGCGGCCTCGGCTCGCCTGGTTCAGGTCTGGCTCGATCGGCGATCGGCGGAGCGGCCCGGCGGTTGACTCCGGCAAAGCGCCGACGACCGGTTGCAGGCCGGCCTTTCGCCGGGGCTTTCCACGCTGCTGGTACAATCGCCTTCGTGCGCGACTACGAGCCCCAGGCGATAGAGAAGAAGTGGCAACGGCGCTGGCGCGAGCGCCGGGCGTTCGAGGTGACCGCCGATCCGGAGCGTCCGAAGTTCTACTGCCTCGTGATGTTCGCCTATCCGTCCGGCCACGCCCACGTCGGGCACGTGCGCAACTACATGATCGGCGACGTGGTGGCCCGCATGAAGCGGATGCGCGGCTACAACGTGCTCCATCCGTTCGGGTGGGACGCCTTCGGCATGCCGGCCGAGAACGCCGCGATCAAGAACCGCACGCACCCCGAGACCTGGACGCGCGAGAACATCGCGCACATGAAGGATCAGTTGCAGCGGCTCGGGATCAGCTACGCCTGGGAGCGCGAGATCGCGACCTGCGACCCGGAGTACTACCACTGGAACCAGTGGCTGTTCCTGAGGATGTACGAGCGGGGCCTCGCGTATCGCAAGCAGTCCAGTGTCAACTGGTGCTCGGATTGTCAGACGGTGCTGGCGAACGAGCAAGTGGTCGACGGCGGCTGCTGGCGCTGCGGCACGACGGTTGAGACGCGCGACCTGAAGCAGTGGTTCCTGCGCATCACCGACTACGCCGACGAGCTGCTCGACGGGACGGACGCCCTCGATCAGTGGCCGGACAAGGTGCTGACGATGCAGCGGAACTGGATCGGGCGCTCGCACGGCGCGCTGGTCCGTTTCCCGCTGGCCGGCCCCGACGGCGCCGCCGGGCCCCCGGAGGACGGGATAGAGGTCTTCACGACCCGCATCGACACCATCTACGGGGCGACCTTCGTCCTCCTGGCGCCGGAGCACCCGCTCGTCGAGCGGATCGCGGCGGAGCGGCCCGACGCGGCGGCGTTCCGCGCGCGCATAGGCAGTTTTCGCGCTCTCGACCGTACGGCGCGTCTGACCGGGCAGATCGACAAGGAGGGCGTCGATACCGGCCGCCGGACAGTCAATCCCTTCACCGGCGAGACCGTTCCCATCTGGGTGGCCAACTTCGTCCTGGCCGAGTACGGCACCGGCGCCATCATGGCCGTGCCCGCCCACGACCAGCGCGACCTGGAGTTCGCGCGGAAGTACGGGCTTCCGGTCCGGATCGTGATCCAGCCCCGGGACGGTGCGTCCCTGGACGGCGACAGCCTCGATGCCGCGTTCGCCGATCCCGGCCGCGTCGTCGATTCGGGCGAGTTCACCGGGCTGGAGAGCGGCCGGGCGAAGGCGGTCATGACGGAGGCCGCCGAGAAGCAGGGCTTCGGCCGCGGGCAGGTGCAGTACCGGCTGAAGGACTGGGGCATCTCGCGCCAACGCTACTGGGGCACGCCCATTCCCATCATCTATTGCGACAGTTGCGGGACGCGGCCCGTGCCGGAGGATCAGCTCCCGGTGGAGCTGCCGCGGGTGGAGGAGTTCACCGGCCGCGGCGATTCGCCGCTGGCGCAGGTGCCCGAGTTCGTCAACGTGGCGTGTCCGGACTGCGGCGGCACTGCCCGCCGCGAGACCGACACGATGGACACGTTCGTCGACTCGTCGTGGTACTTCTACCGCTATTGCGATCCCCGCTGCGACACGGCGCCGTTCGACGCGGAGGCCGTCCGCTACTGGGCGCCCATCGACTTCTACAGCGGCGGGGTCGAGCACGCGATCCTGCACCTCATATACTCGCGATTCTTCTGCAAGGTGCTGCGCGACCTGGGCCTGGTGCATCACGACGAGCCCTTCACGCGGCTGCTGACCCAGGGGATGGTCCTGCGCGACGGCGCGGTGATGTCGAAGTCGAAGGGCAACGTGGTCGACCCGGACGAGATGACGGCGACCTGCGGGGCCGATGCGCTGCGTCTCTACGAGATGTTCGTCGCGCCGCCGGAGAAGGAGATCGAGTGGACCGACGCGGGACTCGACGGCAGCGCCCGCTTCCTGGGCCGCGTCTGGCGCGTCGTCACCCCGTTCGCCGACGTTTGCGCGGCGGGCGGCGTTCCCGCGATCGAAGGGCTGGAGCTGGGAGAAGCGGAGCGGGCGCTCCGCCGCAAGACCCACGACACCATCCGGCGCGTGTCGGAGGATCTCGATCCGCGCGTCCACCTGAACACCGCGGTGTCGGCGCTGATGGAGCTGGTGAACGACCTCTACGCCTTCTGCGAGCGGGTGCGCGTCGGGCCGTTCGCCGCGGATGCGGCGGCGCCCGCGGCGGGAGCCGGACCGGCGGCGCTGGCGGTGGTGCGCGAGGCGATCGAAGCGCTCGTGCTGATGCTCTCGCCATTCACCCCGCACCTTTCCGAGGAGCTCTGGGAGGCCCTGGGCCATGCCGAAGGCGTCGAAGCGGCCGGCTGGCCGGCATTCGATCCCGACGTGGCGCGGGCGGAGACGGTCGTTCTGCCGGTGCAGGTGAACGGCAAGGTCCGGGCGCGGCTGACCGTGTCCGTCGATTCGGCCGAGGACGAGCTGCGCCGCCTCGCGCAGGCGCACCCGCAGGTGCAGGCGCACACGGCCGGGAAGACCGTGGCCCGGGTCGTCGTCGTGCCGGGCCGGCTGGTGAGCATCGTCGCGAAATCGTGAGAGGAGCACTCCCGATGCATGGAAAACGATCCGGGCGCGACATCGTGCAGGCAAGCCGCACCTCCCGCATGCGGCCGGGCCTGCGACGCGGGCTGGTAATCCACGTACTTCTCGCCGCGCTCGTCTGCACCGCCTTCTCCGGGTGCGGATACACGCTGGCCGGACGCGGATCGTTCCTGCCGGACTACATCGAGACCGTCGCCATCCCGATGTTCGGCAACAACACGCCGGTCTTCGACGTCGAGCAACTGCTGACGCAGGAGGTTCGCACGGCCTTCATCAGCCGGGGCTCGTATCGCGTGCAGACCGAGGAGGCGGGCGCCGACGCGACGTTGACCGGGACCATCGAGAACATACGCATCGCACCGGCCAGCTTCAGCGCGGACCAGCAGGCGTCGCGCTACGTGTTCACCCTGCGGGCGAGCATCGAGTTCCGCGATCTGACGACGGACGAGATCGTCTGGGACAACCCGCAAATGGTGTTCAGCGACGAGTACGAGGTGGCGTCCGGCACCGGTGACATCGCCAGCGTATCGACCTTCTTCGGCCAGCAGGCCAACACTGTCGAGCGCCTCGCCGTGGACTTTGCGACCACCGTGGTCAGCTCCATCCTCGAGGCCTTCTAGCGCGCGCGTGCCCGCACTGACTCCGGCAGCGCTGCGCAAACGGATTGCGTCGGGCGATCTCGATCCCGTCTATCTGCTCGCAGGCGACGACGAGCGCGAGAAGGACGCGCTCGTCCGCGCGCTGATCGAGACCATCGACGAAGGACTGCGCGCGTTCAACGTCGACCGCTTCCATGGGGGCGACGCCGGCCTCGAAGAGGTGCTGGGGGTGGCGCGTATCGTCCCGGTGATGGCGCCGCGGCGCATCGTCGTCGCCGTGCGCGCCGAGCGGATGCTGCAGCCGGCGCGGGAGAGCGAGGCGGCGCGACGCGCTCTGGAAGCGCTCGAGGACTACCTGGCGTCGCCGTCTCCGGAGACGACGCTGGTGCTGTCGGCGACGGGTCTGGACGAGCGGCGCCGTATCGTGAAGCAGCTCCGGGCGCTCGCCGCCGTCGTCCGCTGCGGAGCGCCGGAGGATGCGGCCGGCGGCCGGCGCTGGATTCGGGAGCGTCTGGACGCGGCGGGCCGGCGGGCGGACGACGCGGCGGTCCGGCTGCTGAGCGACCTGGCCGGGCGCGATACGGTGCGCCTGCAGGACGCGCTGGACAGGTTGCTGCTGTTCGTGGATGCAGGCGTCACGGTCACCGCGGCCCACGCGCGCGAGATGCTGGGGCCGTCCGCCTCCGGCGCCACCGACGATTGGGCGGTGGCGCGAGCCATCGAGCAGGGAGCGGCGGGCCGGGCGCTCCGCGAGCTGGGGCTGGCGCTCGACGCGGGGGCCGTGCCGCACATGGTGCTGGGCCAGCTTGCCTGGGTGGCTCGAACCAAGCTGGCCGCCGCTCGAATCGAACCGGCGATCGAGGCTGTCTTCCGGACGGATCTCGCGCTGAAGCAGTCCGGCGGGGAGCCGCGTGTCCTGCTGGAACGTCTGGTCGTCGACCTGTGCGGTACCGCGGCAGCGGCGAAGCGCCGCCGGGCCTGAGCGCGGAGACTCCCACTCAGGCCCGGGTGGGGCGGCAAATCGGAGACGCAGGCGACGTTCAGGAGTCCGTCGCCGGCGCCGACGCCTTCTGCAACCGCTTGTCGAGCCGCGACTTGTGGCGGGCGGCGGCGTTGCGGTGGATGATTCCCTTGCCCGCGAGCGTGTCGATCAGCGCCCCGGTCGTACGAATCGACTCGCGTGCGGCCGACACGGAATCGTCATCCTGCGGTCCGACGGCGCCGATGACGCTCCTCGCAGCCCGGATCGCGCGGCGCATCCTGCTCTTCATGCGGTTGTTTCTGTCGCGGCGCCGGAGGCTCTGCTCGTGCGCCTTGATCGCGGACTTGTGGTTCGCCATGAAGCTCCAACCTGTCGCGGCCGCGTCCTGGCGGCCACTCTCCGTTTGCCGTTTGGGTGCGAGCGCCGCCCGGTTACCTGCCGTGCGACGAGTAGACCTCGGCGTTGCCGTTACGCTGGAACGCGATGACGTCGTAGCGTTGAACTCCGCGCCCCGGCACTTCCATGCCCGGAGATCCGATAGGCATTCCGGGTACCGCGAGTCCCGCAACGCGCGGGCGCTCGTCGAGCAGGCGCCTGATGTCGGCCGCCGGCACGTGGCCCTCGATCACGTAGTCGCCCACCAGCGCGGTGTGGCATGAAGACAGCGACGCCGGGATGCCGGCGCGGCGCTTGAGCGGCAGTACGTTGGGAACGTCGGTCATCTCGACGTCGAAGCCGTGCTGTTGCAGGTGAACCACCCACTGGATGCAGCAGCCTCAGGTGGGCGACTTGTAGACGTGGATCTTCTCGGCGTCCTGCTGTCCGTGGGCGACGGTCGACGTGACGGCCACCGCGGCGGCGGCCAACGCCAGCAGACCGAGCGCCAGTGTGAAGGTTCGCATGCTCATGCTCCTGTCGGGCGCACGGCGGATGCCGCCCGTGCGGTGACATTATAGCCGAACACCGTCAGCGGGCCGGCGATCCCGCGGTCCGCTCCAGGCGATTTGCCCGAGGATCCGATCGTCCTCACCCACCGGATGCGGCGGGTGGGCCGGGTTGTCGCTCGTCAGCAACCAGCGACCGGCCATCCGTCGGAGGCGCTTGACGACGAGACCGGTGTCGATGCGCGCGGCGAACAGTTGTCCTTCCAGCGGGTCGGTGCGGCCGGAATCCACCGCGACGAGGTCCCCGTCGCCAATCGTCGGTTCCATGGAGTCGCCCGCCACCCGGACGCACGTCAGGCGCTCCGGCCGCGCCCAGCCGGCCAGTGCGCCGGCGGCGACGGCAATCGAGACCTCGGACGATTCTTCGAAGACGACCTCGCCGGGGCCGGCCGCAAGGCGGACGTCGGACGCGAACGGAATCATCGCGACGCCGGCATCGTGCCGGCCGTGCGACCGCGGGTTCCCAGCGAGCCCCGGTCCGGGAATCGGCGCGGCTGCCGCAGCCGCGCGCTCCAGCAATTCCTGCACGAAGCCGAGTCCTTCCCGCAGTCTCGACGCCATGGCGTCCTTGTCCATCGCCCCGACCGCGTCGGCGACGCCGGCGTCTCGGGGCAGGTCGAGCGCCCGGGCAATCTCCGGCGGCAGGGCCGGTGATGCGGACGAGCCCGGCCGGGCGGGCCCGATGTAGAACTCGAGTCCCAGAACGGACGCGATCGATTCGAGAGTCGTGCTGCGCACCGCGCGTCCCTGAATCAGGCTCCTGAGCTGGCCCAGCGGGATGCCGGTCCGCAGCGAGAACGGTCTGAGCCCCTCGGAATCGATCCGCTCGCGAACGACCCGGCGCAGGTACTCGACGCCGTCGGGATGTGTCACTACTGACACGATACCAGCAAACGGCAGGCGGCGCGGGTGTCATTCGGGGCAGGCGTCTCGTGTCATGTCGGAATGCCCGGTCGCACGCGGTTCGGGGGAGACTCAGCGCTGATCGCGGCCCCGCGGACCGCACCAGGCGACCTGTCCGACGATCCGGTCCTCCGCGGCCACGGCCCGGGACGGATGGGACGGGTTGTCGCTGGTCAACAGCCAGCGGCCCCGGACCTGTCGCAGCCGCTTGATGACGAGCCCGGCATCGGTTCGTGCGGCGAACAACTGCCTGTCCAGCGGCTCGCTCCGGCCCGGATCGACGACGACGAGATCCCCGTCGTGGAGGGTCGGCTCCATCGAATCGCCCGCCGCCCGCACGCACGCGAGTCGATCATGGCGAGCCCAGGAGGCCAACGCGCCGGTCGCGACGGCGATCGATACCTCGGGCGACTCCTCGAACACCACCTCTCCCGTGCCGGCCGCCAGCCGCACCTCCGGGGCGAACGGAATCATCACGACGCCGCTCTCCGGGCGTTCGCGTGCCGCCGGCCTCCTGCGGGACACCAGATCCGGAATCAGGGCCGCTGCCGTCGCCGCCTTTTCCATCAGCTCCTGCACGAGGCCGAGACCCTCGCGCAGCTTCGACGCCATCGCGTCCCTGCGTATCGCGCCGACCGCGTCGTCGACGGTGGCGTCCCGGGGCAGGTCGAGGGCGCGGGTGATCTGCGACGGCAGCCGCGGCCGGGCCGTGGAGTCCGCCCGGGCGGGCCCGATGTAGAATTCGAGCTCCAGGACGGATGCAATCAGCTCGAGAGTCGTGCTCCGCGCCGCCCGGCCCTCCACGACGCTTCTCAACTGGCCCAGGGGAACGCCCGTCCGCAACGAGAACGGCCGCAGTCCCTCCGTCTCCACCTGCTGCCTGACGGTCTCGCGGAGGTACTCGACGCCGTATCGTGTCACGAGCGACACGATACACGGAAACACTTGAACGCACGTGCCATTTGTGGCATGCTTGCGTGCCATGGACGACACGGTCAGGCGGCTCGTGGCTCTCTGCGATCTATTCGCCCGGAGTACCGGACGGAGCGTCTCGACCGTTTCCCGCTATGCGACGGGAAGCGGAGAGACCATCGCCCGGCTGCGGCGAGGCCACACCATCACCACGCGGCGCGCGGAACGCGCCTTCCGATTCCTCTCCGCGAACTGGCCGGCGTTGGTGGAGTGGCCGGCCGACATCCCGCGACCAGCGGTGTCGCGCGGCCTGACCCACGAAGCGGAGATGCCGGTCGCCGCGCTCGGCGCCGGCCGGGACGAGCTGCCGGTGGGCCCGCTGAGCAGTCGTTGATCGTCCACGTCGGCCCGCACGGGTGGCGCTCGCTCGGGAGCTCCGACCCCGGGCCGTCCATTCAGGGGCGTCCCTTCAGCCGCAGGAGCTGCCGGCGCTGCTGCTTGTCCGGCGCGGGGGCGCGGCCCGCGCGGCGGAGCAGCATCCGGAAGGCCAGCTCTTCTTCCGTCGGCGGGGGCGTCCGGTCCTCGTAGAGCGTCCGGGCGTCGGTTTTCGGGACATGGCGCTCCGCGAGCGCGACTACCGATACCACCTGCGTCATCCGGTTGGGACGGGTGATCCGAATCTCGTCGCCGGGCCGGATCTCGCGGTGCGGCTTGGCCCGCTGTCCGTTGATCTCGATCTTGCCCCCCTTGGCGGCGCGCTGCGCTTCGGACCGCGTACGGAACAGGCAGGCGACGTCGAGCCAGACGTCGATGCGAACGGACTCGGGAATGCGAGAGTCGGTCGGATCGCCAGTCATCAGGCCTGCAAGCCGGCGAGGATGCGGCTGACCGCGGTGCGACTCTCGGGGACGATGGAATGCAGTCGATCCGTCCGCTTGCCGCCCGCTTGCGCGAAATCCGGGCGTCCGCCGCCCCGTCCTTCGACGATGGGAGCGAGCGTCTTGATCAGGTTGCCCGCGTGCACGCGCTCGGTGAGGTCACGCGTTACCGAGACGACCAGCGCCGCCTTGCCGTCGTTGTCGGACGCCAGCACCACGACGCCGCTGCCGAGGCGGTCGCGCAGCGAATCGGCAAGGGTGCGCAGCGCGCCCGGCTCGAGGCCCGACACCACGCGCGTGACGATCCGGATGCCGTCGACCTCGGCCGCGTCCGAGTCCTGACCCTGCGCTTCGGCGCCGCCAACCATAGCCGCCCGCACCTTCAAGCGTTCGTTCTCGCGCAAGACTCGCTTGTAGTCGGCAGCCAGTTTTCCGACGGTCCTTGCGGCGCGATCGGCGAGCTTCGTGTTCACTGGACGACGGAAGCGAAGGTTCCCGAGTTGGCCAACCGCTTCCACGGCTTGATCTGCAGTCGACTCGTGGGCGTGCGCCAGGAGCGAGAGCTCGTCTCCCCGACCCTGGAACGCCTTTACCGCCCAGGTGCCGGTAAGCGCCTCGATACGACGAACACCAGCCGCGACACCGCCTTCGTAGGTGAGGATGAACGGTCCGATATCGCCGGTCGCGCGGCAGTGCGTGCCGCCACAGAGCTCGACCGAGAATCCGGGCACGGTGACGACACGAACCCGGTCGCCGTACTTCTCGCCGAACAAGGCCATCGCGCCGGCTGCGATGGCTTCCTCGGTAGACCGTTCTTCCGTCTCGACTTCCTGGTTCATCAGGAAGACGTGGTCGTTCACGAGCCGCTCGATCTCGCCGAGCTGTTCGGGGGTGACTGGCTCGTGATGGGAGAAGTCGAAACGCAGCCGGTCCGGAGCGACGAGCGATCCCTTCTGCCGGACGTGGGTACCCACAATCCGACGCAGCGCTGTGTGCAGCAGGTGCGTCGCGGTGTGGTTGCGCCGGATGTCGTCGCGCCGTTCGGCATCGACCTCGGCCGTGACCTCGTCGCCGACTCGCAGTTCCCCCTCGCGCAGCGCGGTCAGGTGCATTCGCGGCCACGCCGGCTTCAGGCGCACCACGTCCTCTACCGGAGCGTCGACGTTCTTGTCCGACAGGCGACCGGTGTCCGAGACCTGTCCGCCCGCCTCTAGATAGAAGGGGGTCCGGTCGAGGACGACGTATCCCTCCTCACCGGGAGTCAGTGCATCGACCCCTGTGAGACTCGCTCCGTTCCCGTCACGGCGGAACAGATGGGTGACACCGCTGCGGGTGGTGGTCGTCTCGTAGCCGTCGAACTGCTGGGGGCCGAAGGCCGGATCTCCGGACGCGGTGCGCATGTACGGACCGGCCGTTACCGTCAGCTCGGATTCGCGCGCGCCGCCGAACGCCGCCCCCTCGCGGGCTCGGGTTCGTTGCGCCTCCATGGCCCTCTCGAACCCCTTTCTATCGACCTGCAGTGAACGGCTCTGCGCCATGTCCTCGATGAAATCGAGAGGCATGCCGAAGGTGTCGTACAGGCGGAACGCCACTCTCCCGTCCAGAACGCGCTGCATGCTGTCCGCGCCGGCGAGCGCTTCTTCCAGGTGCGGGAGCCCGTCGCGCAGCACGCGGTCGAACTGCGTCTCCTCGCGGTGCACGGTCGAGACGATGGCGTCGCGGTTCGCTTCCAGCTCCGGATACGCGCCGCCCATCCCGGCAATCACCACGCCGGTCAGCTCGTGCAGGAACGGATCGGTCAGGCCGAGCTTCTTCCCGTGCCGCATCGCGCGCCGCATGATCTTGCGGAGCACGTAGCCGCGCCATTCGTTCGACGGGACCACGCCGTCGGCGATGAGGAACGTCATCGCGCGCAGGTGGTCGGCGATGACCCGCAGCGAGACGTCGCTCGTGTCGTTCGACGGGCGGCCTGCCGCCGGACCGTACTCCGCGCCCGCCCGTTCCCCGATGGCGGAGAGGAGCGGGGTGAAGAGGTCCGTGTCGTAGTTCGACAGCCTGTCCTGGAGCACCGCGACGATCCGCTCGAGTCCCATGCCGGTGTCGATGGACGGGGCCGGCAACGGCGTGAGCGATCCGTCCGCGCGGCGCTCGAACTCCATGAACACGTTGTTCCAGATCTCGACGTAGCGGTCGCAGTCGCAGTCGATGCCGAGACAGGGCTCGGCGGAGCAGGGGAGATGATCGCCGCGGTGATAGTGGATCTCCGAGCAGCGGCCGCAGGGGCCCGTCTCGCCCATCGCCCAGAAGTTCTCCGCCGCGCCCAGCTCGGCGATGCGCGACGCCGGAACCAGCCGCTCCCAGATGGCGTACGCCTCGTCGTCGCGCGGCACGCCGTCCTCGCCCTTGAAGACCGTCGCGTACAGGCGCTCGGCGGGCAGGCCCCACACCCCGGTCAGCAATTCCCACGCGAACGGGATGGCGTCGGCCTTGAAGTAGTCGCCGAACGAGAAGTTGCCGAGCATCTCGAAGAAGGTGTGATGCCGGAGGGAGGGCCCGACGTTTTCCAGGTCGTTGTGCTTGCCGCTGACCCGCATGCACTTCTGCGCGGTCGTGGCGCGCCGGTACTCGCGGCGCTCGGCCCCGAGGAAGACGTCCTTGAACTGGTTCATTCCCGCGTTGGTGAACAGCAGGGTAGGGTCGTCCCCGGGGACGAGGGGGGAGCTGGCCACGATGCGGTGCCCGCGCTCGCGGAAGTAGTCGAGGAAGCTCTGTCGAATCTCGGCCGAAGTCATCCGGGTCATTTTGACACACGGCGTCCGCGTGCCGGGGCGGCAGCGGCAACGCAGTCCACCCGGGATGCATCGCCGCTCGAATGCGGCGGGACGCTTGCCGTACCCGGTTTCAGGAGGGCTCCTCGTCATCCGGCCCCGCGGACGCGCCGGCGCGTCCGCGCAGCGTCGCGGTCACCATGCCCGGATCGAAGCCCTGGCGAACCAGGTAGCGGTACAGCCTGCCGTAGTGGATGCGGCCCTCGATCGCCGCGCCCGCGGGTAGGCGCCGTGCGAGCGCTTGCTCCAGCACGGTCTGTACGCCGTGCTCGGCGTAGGCCTCGGCCACCGCCGCGCGCGCCACCGCGGGGGCGATGCCGAGCGCGGCGATCTCCCGCTCGGCCCGGAACGGACCGCGGTGGACGGTGGAGGCCAGGCGGCGCGCGTGCATTCCGGCGGTCCGCAGATCGTCTATGGCGCCTTCACCCTGCAGCCGGGCAACCGTGGTTGCCACCTCCCGGGCGCCGAAGCCGCGGCGCCGCAACCGCTCGGCCACCTGGGCCGCGGAGAGCTCGCGCCGGGCCAGCATCGCGAGCCCGGCCGCATGGGGACTGGGGGGCAAGGCGGTTCGACCGGAACGGCCGGTTCCGCCCCCGCTACCCGGCGCCGGCCGCGGCCTCGGCCGCATGCGCGGTTGTCGCGGCCTCGCCGTAGACGAACGTGAGCCAGCCGTGGGTATCGGCCACGCGGCCGTTGATGACGTCGAAGAACCGTCGTTGAATGGCGGCGGTGATCGGGCCGCGCTTGCCGCTGCCGATGGTGATCTTGTCGATGGAGCGGATGGGCGAAATCTCGGCCGCGGTGCCCGTGAAGAACACTTCGTCGGCGATGTACAGGGCCTCGCGCGGCAGCGTTTCCTCGCGCACCTCGAACCCCAGGTCCGTCGCGAGCGTGACGACGACGTCGCGCGTGATTCCCGGCAGGATGGAATCGGCGGACGGCGGCGTCCTGATGACGCCGTCGCGCACGACGAAGATGTTCTGGCCGCTGCCTTCGCTGACGAAGCCGCGCGGATCGAGCGCGATGCCCTCGGCGTACCCGTTCAGGGTCGCCTCCATCTTGATGAGCTGCGAGTTGGCGTAGTTGGCCGTCGACTTGGCCACCGAGGGGAACCGGTTCGGGGCTCCGCGGCCCCAGGAGCTGACCTGTACGTCGACGCCGTGCTCGAGGGCGTCCTCGCCGAGGTAGGCGCCCCACTCCCAGACCAGGATCGCGGCCTCGACGGGGCAACTGAACGGGTTGACGCCCAGCGTGTCGTAACCCCGATAGATCAACGGCCGGATATAGCAGGCGTTGTACCGGTTGGCGCGGATCGTGTCGAGTATCGCCTCGTGGAATTCGTCCTGCGTGAGCTCCTGGTAATCCATCCGGTAGATTCGGGCCGAGTCGTACAGGCGCCGGACATGCGTGTCGAGCCGGAACACGGCGGCTCCGTCGGGCGTGTCGTAGCAGCGGGCGCCCTCGAAGACGCCGCTGCCGTAGTGGATGACGTGGGAGCCGATGTGGACCTTCGCGTCGGCCCAATCGACCAGCTTGCCGTTCATCCAGATGCGGCCGGTCCCGAAGCTCATGGCAGACCTGTGAAATCCTATGATGTGAACAAGTTACGCTCTAGTGTACCGAGTCCGGCGCGCTCTTTGCAAGCGAGTCCGCCTACCAGCTCTCTCCGCAGAACGGGCAACGGTCCGCGCGTGCGTGCAGCGGCTTGTGACAGCGCGAACAGAAGCGCTTGGACGATGGGGTGGCGGTACCCAGGCGGCGCGGGGTCACGTGGACCCGCGCCCGCGCCGACTCGCGCGCCGGCTCGGCATGGCGGTCCGGCGCCGGCGCCGGTCGGGGAGTCGGCGCGGACGCCTGCTCCAGGTCCCCGAGCAGCTCGGCGGCGCGCTGGTAGCGCATCGACAGCTCCGGCGCGAGCGCCTTCATCACGACGTCGTTGAGCGCCTTCGGCACGTCCGGATTCGAGAGCCGCGGCGGACGCACGAGCTTGCCGCTGCGGAGCTTGTCGAGATCGCCGGGGGCGGGCGACTCGTACGGGAGGACCGCGGTGAGCATCTGGTACATGGTGATGCCGAGCGAATAGATGTCCGATGCGAAGACCGCCTTGCCCTCGAACTGCTCGGGGGCCATGTAGGGCGGGCTGCCGATGACCGTCGTGCCGTGCGCGGCGATCTCCAGGAAACGCGAGGTGCCGAAGTCGGCGACCTTCAGCACGCCCGCGTCGGAGACGAGCATGTTGGCCGGCCGCAGATCGCGATGTATCACGCCTTGCGCGTGGGCATGCTCCATCGCCCGGCCGATCTGCATCGCGTAGTCGACCGCGCGCGCCGCATCGAGGCCGGTGTTGGTGGTGATGAGGTCCTCGAGGGTGTGGCCGGCGACGTACTCCATCACGATGAAGAAGACGTTGTCCTGCTTCTCGGCCGTCGTAATCGAGACGATGTTGGGGTGGTCGAGCGCCGCCAGCAGTCGAGGCTCCCGCAGGAGCTC
Source organism: Vicinamibacterales bacterium (assembly GCA_965204175.1). Taxonomy (GTDB): domain Bacteria; phylum Acidobacteriota; class Vicinamibacteria; order Vicinamibacterales; family UBA8438; genus WTFV01. Next base: position 3,322,464 of record OZ241978.1, on the reverse strand, counting down.
GCCGAAGTTCAGGTTCTGCCGGTGGGGCACCTTGATCGCCACGTCCTTGTCGATCCAGGTGTCGCGGGCGAGGTAGACGGCGCCGAAGCCGCCGCTGCCGAGGGGGGCGAGGATCTTGTACTTGCCTAGCTTCTGCCCTCGGAACAGCATGCGGGTGCGGCAAGTATAGCTTGGGGGTCGGAGCGCGCCGCCGTGCTCCGACCGGCCCCGGATCTCAGAGATCGCGCCAGGCGAACCGAAGCACCGCGAGGGCGGCGACCGGAGCGGTCTCGGCGCGCAGCGTTCGGCGGCCGAGCGTCAGCATTCCGAAGCCGGCTGCTTCGGCCGCCTGAATCTCGTCGCCGGTCCAGCCGCCCTCCGGACCGATGGCGAGCGCGGCGGCAGGTGGTCGCGAGCCGCGCCCGAGCGCGTCGATCCGGACTCCGGCGGCGTCCGTTGCGGCCGCCGCCGGTTCGACCAGGAGCAGGCGGACGGCGCAGGACCGTACGTCCTCGACGAACTGTCCGAACGTGACCGTCGGGCGGATGACCGGGACCACGGCGCGCCCGCACTGCTTGGCGGCTGCGACCGCGACACCGCGCCAGCGGTCGCCGAGCCTCCCGCCGGCGCGCCGCCCGCCCCCCGATTCGGTGCGCCGGGTCAGGAGGGGCACGATGTCGGTCACTCCCAACGCCGTGGCGTCCCGCACCACCGTGTCGAGCTTGCGGCCCTTGAGGACCGTCACGCCCAGGGTCATGCGTACGAGGGGCTCGGGGGCCGCCGGCGAAGGCGCGCCGAGGCGCAGCGTCGGCCGGTCCGGATCGGCATCCGCGACCGTGGCCTCGTGTTGCCGGCCGCGCCCGTCGAAGACGATGACCCGGGCGCCGGGGCGCAGGCGGAGCACCCGGGTCAGATGGTGCCCTTCGTCGGCCGACAGCCCGACTTCGCTTCCCGTTGCGGGGAGCCGAGCCGCGTAGAACCGGTGGATCGTCATGCGGTCCGAATCGATCCGGCTGCGTCTCGTGCAGGCCGCTCGAAGACGAGGCCGAGCCATTCGTCCTCCGCCGTCCGTTCACGGAGGACCAGCGGAGGCTCCAGCGCGGCACGCGCCGCCTGCTGCTCGCCGGCGGTGATGCCGCCGGCGAGCAGCAGCCCGCCCGGCCGGATGCAGCGCAGCACGGCCGGCGCGTGCCGCGCGAAGAACGTGCCCGTGAGGTTGGCGGTGACCACGTCGCCTGCGTGCGGGGAGACGTCCGCGAGATCGCCGGCGAGCAGCGTGACCCGATCGGCGACCCCGTTGCGCCGGACGTTGTCCCGGGCGTTGCCGAGCGCGTCCGGGTCGCGTTCGACGGCGACGACCGTCTCCGCGCCGAGCAGGGCCGCGGCTATCGCCAGCACCCCGGATCCGGTGCCGAGGTCGACCACGCGGCGGCTGGTCCGCAGCCGGTCGCGGACGCGCTGCAGCGCCAGCAGGCAGAGGCGCGTGGAGGCATGATGGCCGGTGCCGAATCCCATCGAAGGCTCGATGCTGACGACGGTTCGCGCGGTGGGCGTGGACGGGGGAGCGTCCCACGGAGGGGCCACGACCACGTCGCCCACCTGCACCGCGCGCAGGCCGGCGTGCGACCGCGCCGCCCAACCGTCGTCGCTCACGTCGACCGGGGCGGTCCGGGCGCCGTCCGGTCCCAGAATTTGCGCTATCGCCAGGCGCGCGGCGTCGCGGGCACGGGCCGAGAAGAAGTACACGCGGCGTTCGAGGACCGGGGACCGGCGTTCGGCGCCGGCTGCCGCCGGGGCGCCGTCTCCGCCGTCACTGACGGCGAACGGTTCGTAGTCGTCGAGCAGGGCGTCGAGGCGGGGCAGCAGCGATTCGGGAGCGGCCGGCAAGCGGATATCCAGCGCCGGACGCGTCGCATGAGCGGGAGCCTCCGCCGTTCCACGGCGCAGACTCCTATCCAAAAATGTCCTTCACCCGGCTGAAGAAGGGGCGGCCGCCGTCACCCTCGCCATGCTCGTTCGGCTCGAACGACCGCTGCGGCATGATGCGGTCGAGGTCCTCGATCAGTGCCTTCTGCTCCTGCGACACGGAGGTGGGCACGGCCACCTTCACGTCGATGTAGAGATCGCCGCGTCCCCGCCCCGCCACGTGCGGCAACCCCTTGCCGCGCAACCGCAGCCGGGCGTCCCCTTGCGTGCCTTTCGGAACGTGGAGCGTCTCGTCACCGTTCAGCGTCGGCACGGTGATCGTGCCGCCGAGCACCAGCGTGGGGTAGCTCACCGGAATGGCGCACAGCAGGTCGCTGCCCTCGCGCCGGAACACCGGGTGATCCTGCACGTGGATGACGACGTAGAGGTCGCCGGGCTCGCCGCCGCGCGGGCCGTGCTCCCCCTCGCCCTGCAGGCGGAGCTGCTGTCCCGTATCGATGCCGGCCGGCACCTTCACCTTGAGCTTCCGCTCGCGCGACACCCGCCCGTTGCCCCGGCACGCGGTGCACGGATTGCGGATGACCGTGCCCGCTCCCCGGCAGGCGCCGCAGGGGCGCGCGACGGTGAGGAAGCCCTGCTGGTAGCGCACCTGTCCCCGGCCGTGGCATTGCGGGCAGGTTTCCGGGCCCGAGCCGGACGCCGCGCCCGACCCGGCGCAGTGGCCGCACGGCTCTTCCCGCGGCACCTGCAGCGTGGCCTCGGTGCCGGCCGCCGCATCCTCGAGCGAGATCGGCAGGTCGTAACGCAGGTCGGCGCCCCGGCGCGGCCCCCGCCGTTGCCGGCCCGAGCCGAAGATGTCCCCGAACCCGAACATGTCCCCGAGGTTGCCGAAGATGTCGTTGAAGTCGCGGAACGTGGCCGGATCGAAGCCGGGGCTCCCGGCGCCGGCGACTCCCGCGTGGCCGAACTTGTCGTAACGCGCCCGCTTGTCCGGATCGGCGAGCACGCCGTACGCCTCGGCGGCTTCCTTGAAGCGTTCCTCCGCGGTCCGGTCGTCCGGATTCCGGTCGGGGTGGTACTTCAGCGCCAACTTGCGGTACGCGCTCTTCAACTCCTGCTCGCCGACGCTGCGCGGGACGCCGAGCACCTCGTAGTAGTCGCGCTTGCTCACGCCTTGGCCACCCTGACCATGGCTGCCCGCAGCAGCTCCTCGTCGAACCGGTATCCGCGCCGCACCTCGTCGATGATGTCTCCGTCCCCGTGGCCTTCACTGGCCTGATAGGCGACCGCCTCGTGCAGCTCGGGATCGAACCGCGCGCCGGACGTGTCGATGGGCGTGACCCCGCGCTTGCGGAGGATCTCGATCAGTTGGCGGTGGATGATCTCGACCCCCGCGCGGTAGGCGTCGGCTCCGCTCGCCTCGACCGGCGTCCCCAGAGCCCTCTCGAAGTCGTCCAGCAGAGGCAGAAGCGCCGTGATCAGGGTCTTCTCGGCCTGTCGGTTGGCTCTTGCGCGGTCGCGCTCGACACGTTTCTTGTAGTTGTCGAACTCCGCCTGCTTGCGCAGCAGCAGGTCGCGGTACTCGTCGCGCTCGGCCGCCGGATCCGGAACCGGTTCCGACCCGGCCGCCGGCGGCGCTGCATCGCCGGCCGCGTCTCCCCGTTGCGTGGGGCCCGCGTCTGCTTCCGGCGCCGTCGGACTCGTGTCCCGTGCGGGCTGCGGCGGTTGCGCGTCTGCTTCGGGCGGCGCCGGATTCGTGTTTTCTTCAGGCTGTGCGAGGTTCACGTCGTCTGTCATGTTCGGATGCAGTCGTCTGTTCGACGAGGACCCGGCTGACCGCGCGGGAGACCTGGTCCACCGCCGAGATCGCTCGGGAATAGCGCATGCGCCGCGGGCCGATGATGCCGATGCGTCCCGTGCGCGAGCCGTCGGAGTAGGTGGAGGCCACCAGGCTGAAGGCCTGCATTTCCGGCGAAGAGTTCTCCGTGCCGATGACGACCGTCAGCCCCGGGCCGTCGAGGTATTCGTCGAGGACCCGCACGAGCAGGTCCTTGCGTTCGATCATCGCCAGCAGCGTGCGGAGGATCTCGAGCGGCACGCGATCTTCACCGTCGGACACCTCCTCGGCGAGGAACCACGCGCCTTCGACGAACAGGTGGTTGTGCGGGACCATCTCCTCGAGCGTCAGGCTGGCCAGCCGCAGCGCGCGCGAGCGGAGCTGGTCGTAGAGCATGCGCTCCTGGCGCAACTGTTCGACCACGGCCGTCCGGACGTCCCACAGCGGCAGGCCGGCGAACGTCTCGGACAGGTAGCGGGCGCCCTGCTCCAGCGCCCGACGATCGGTTTCCTCTCCCAGGTCGACCGCCTTGTGGGCGATTTCGTCGTCCTCGGTGGTGACCACCACCAGGATCTTCGTGCCGCCGAGCGGAACGAACTCGATGCGCCGGAAGGTGCCGGCGGAAACACGGGGAAGACAGGCGAAGGCCAGGTGGTGCGAGGCGACCGAGAGCTCGTGCGATACGTTCGACAGGACGTCGCTCACCGTGCCCGCCTGCCGCAGCCGCGCCTCGACGTCGGGTGGCGGGTCCGCTTCACGCCGCCGGCTCAGGAGCCGGTCGACGCAATACCGATAGCCGCGATCGGTGGGGACGCGTCCGGCCGAGGTGTGCGGCTGCGAGATGTAGCCGGCCTGCTCGAGCTCGACCATGACGTTGCGCACGGACGCCGACGACAGGCCGACGTCCCGGTGCTGTGCAAGCCACAACGACGATACCGGCTCTCCCCGGTCGATGTACTGCGTGACGAGCGCCGCCAGAATCCGGGTGGCGCGATCCGTCAACCGGCCGATTCCGGGGTCGTGGATGGTGGCGCGAGGTGCCATGGTGCGTGCCGCCAGCGGGAAGCGCGGCCGACCCCGCCGGTCGCGCGCTGCTAGCGATCCTGAATTATAGCAGCGGGTTCGGCGACATCCGCGAGCGCCGGCTCTCCCGCACCGGGCTGCACCGTTGCCCGCGGTGCAGGGGGCAGCCACCGCAACTGCTTCACCGAGGCCGCGGGGTCGGCGTCCGGGGCATCCAGCTTGCCGTACTTGACGGCGATCAGCTCGGCCAGGATGCTCACGGCGATTTCCTGCGGGGTCACGGCGCCGATGTCGAGGCCGACCGGCGCGTGGAGCCGCTCCGGATGGGCGATCGTGACGCCGGTCTCGCGCAGGGCGTCATGCAGTCTTGCGACCTTGGCCTTGCTGCCGATCAGGCCGAGGTAGCGGAGCGGGCGCGGTGCGAGCGCGCGGAGGGCATCGAGATCGTGACGGTGGCCGCGGGTCAGGATGACCGCGTAGGCGGTCGGCGGAAAGTCCGTGTTCTCCAGCCACGTGGGAATGTCGTCCACGGCGACCTCGACGGCGTCGGGGAAACGCTCCGCGTTGGAGAACTTCTCGCGATCGTCGATCACGTGCACCTGGAATCCGGCCGGCGCCGCAAGGCGCCCGAGATGCAGCGCGACGTGCCCGGCTCCCACCAGATAGAGGTGGGGAGAGGCCTCGAGCGGATCGATGTAGACCTCCATCTGGCCTCCGCAGATGAGTCCCGATTCTTCGGCGATGTCGTCGGCGAGCTCGTACCGGGCGACGAGCGGCTTGCGCGATTCGAGCGCGCGACGCGCCTTCCAGAACGCATCGTTCTCGTAGCACCCGCCGCCGATCGTGCCGATGGTGCGTCCGTCGGCAAAGACGAGCATCTTGGCGCCCACGCGTTGCGGGGTCGAGCCCTGCGTGCGGACGATCGTGACCAGCGCCGCCGATTCGCCGCGGGCGAAGACGTCGTTGACGGCCTTGAAGACTTCTTCGTTCATCGGATTCCGGCCCCAGTATACTGCGCGCCGCCGCGCGGCGGCGCGCCTACACCGTCAGCAGCCAGTGGTGGCCGGGGTCGAGCGGCAGGTCCCGCAGCAGCCGGTCGACGAGGGCGAAGCCGTAGCGATTCAGGAAGTAGACGCCGGCCACGCTCCGTTCCTGCGGGATGCCGCCGGGAAAGCTCTGCGCCCTGGCCCGCTCGAACTGCCGGCGCAGGGTCGAATCCCGTCTCTTCGCGGCTGCCACGACCTTGCCGCGCAAGTTCCGGAGCTCCCGCTCGATACGGCCCCGGGTCGAGGCGACGGCGCCGGTGAGCGTCGGGTCGAGAGTCGGCACGGCGCCGGCGATGGCGTCGAGTCGTCCGGCCGCGGACTGCTCGGCCGCGGCGATCGCCTGCTCGACGCTCTCCGGGATCTGCCGCGCCAGCAGGCGGTTCAGCGCCGCGTCGTCACGCGGCTGCAGCTCCGCGAAGTCGACCGGGAAGCGGTTCAGGAACCTGGCCGTCGCCGCGTCGACGATCGTGGCGCTCGCGCGCGGATGGACGACCGGCATCGGCACGTCGAACGCCGCGTAGACGCGGCGCAGTTGGCCGAGGTAGGCCAGCTCGTTGGGGCCGGCCACGCTGGCTACGGTCGGCAGTAGCGTGTCCTGGACGATCGGGCGCAACAACACGTTCGGGCTGAAGCGCGCCGGGTCGGTCTCGATGTCCGCGAGCAGGGTCGACGCGTCCAGCGTGCGTCCTCCGGTCGAGAAGGCGCCGTCGACGGCCCGGATGGGCCGGCGGGTCCCGTCGAGCTGGAAGAGCGCGACGGAGTCGGCGGCGGGAGAGGCCTGGGCGTGGTAGCCGCGGGAGGCAAGCTCGGCGCCGGCCTCCGCGGCCAGCCTCGCGGTGCGTCCGGCGTTCCCGATCTCGCGCTGGAACAGCGACCGTGCGAACGGCTTGGCGGCCGGATCCGACGCGTCGTACACGACCAGCCCGTGGGGGCCGAGCTGCCGCTCGAGCCAGCGGGCGAACGCCTCGACCAGCCGTCTTCCAGGCGCGTACGCGGCGGCCAGCCCGTCGGCCACCTCGGCCGTGAACTCGGTAGTCGGAAGGGTGGCGTGCAACGTGTCCAGGGCTTTCCGGATCGAGCCGTCGAGCACGACCGCGGCCGCGCTCGTGCCCGGCGGGACGTCCAGGTCCAGCGCGACGGCTACCCGCGTCAGCTCCGGGTCCAGGACATGGCAGCCGCGGATTTCGTCGAGATCGTGGTCCTCGGCATCCACCCAGAAGATGGGCACGACCGTGATCCCGTGGTCGTCGGCGAGGCGCCGCGCCAGCCGCATGGCGGTGACCGCCTTGAGCAGCGTGAAGAGGGGGCCTCCGAACAGCCCGGCCTGTTGCCCGGTGACCACCGCCACGGCAGCCGGCTCGCGCAGGCGCCCGGCGGCGGCGCACGACGCGGCCGGGGCGCCGCGGGCTTCCAACTGGCGTTCGATGACGGCGGCCATCGCCGGGTCGGGCAGCCGGCGGCCGCGGGCCTCGAGTGCTTCTGACCAGCTCGCCGGGTGCGCGGGAGAGCCGGCGAAGTAGGGGGCGAGCCGCTCGAAGGCGTGACAGTAGTCCCGGACGAAGCGACTCGTCCAGGGGAGCTGCCGGTCGTCTATGCGAATGCCCGGGTCCTGCTGCTCGCCATCCATTGAACGGGAAACCGCCCCCATGGTACCATCCGGAAACCAGCCGGGAGATTTCACCACTGACACGCGAGGATGCCGGGGCGTACTCGGGTTCCGGCGCATTCGGCCCTTACCGGGTTCTGCATCAGGCAGGTACCGGCGTTCTCGGACCCGTCTTTCGCGCCCGCGAATCCGACGGCGGCAGAACGGTCGCCGTCAAGTGCTTCGAGCTCGAGCTGACGCCCGAACAGGTCGAGGTGTTCGGGAACGCGCTGGCCCACATCGTCAACGTGGAGATCTCGCATCCGGCAATCGCGGCGCCGCTGGCGGCGGGCCTCGAATCGGGTGCCCCGTACATGGTCTACGAGTACGTCGAGGGCGAATCGCTCGACGTCGCGTTGCGGCGCGAGGCGCGTCCGCGGGAGGCGGCGCAGTGGATCGCGCAGCTCGCCGGCGCCGTCGACGCGGCCCACGCGCGGGGGCTCGAGCATGGAGCGCTGCACTTGCGCGACGTGCTGGTGTCGTCCGAGGGCGTGTGCGTGACGGGTTTCGGGATCCCCAGGGCACTGGAGCACGTGCAGCTCGGCATTCCCGTGCGCAGGCCGTACGCGGCGCCGGAGATGATGGCCGGCCGCCGCTGGGGACCGCCGGCGGATCGCTTTGCCGTGGCGGTGCTGGCCTACGAGTTGCTGACCGGAACCCGTCCGGCGGGGGACGGCGACGAGGCCATCGCCGACCTGCGGGAGCTGCGCCCGGACGTGGCCGACCCCGCGGGGTTGCAGCAGGCGTTCCGCAACGCGCTGGCCGACGACCCGGCCATCCGGTCGGCGTCGGCGACCGCGTTCGCGACGGCGCTGGCGCGCGCCGTGGGCGACGAACCCCGGGCAGGCGCACCGTCGCCGTCGACGCGCGCGCGGGAGCCGGAGGCAGACCCGGCGGGCCTGCTCGGCGACGTGCCGGATGCGGAGGGCGCCGGAGCCGGGAAGGTCGGGAGCACGGCGGGCGAGGCGTTCGGCGCGCGGGAATTCGAGGGCCCGGCCGGACGCGGGCTTGTCGATTCCGAGGACGAGCCTTCTCTTCCGGTGCAGATTGCCCTGCCCGACGACGCGGTCGCCGCGGGCGAGGACCGGCCCGGCGACAGCGAGGATCCGCACGACGATGCGGGCCGGGTGCGCGGAGAGCGGCGGGCTCGATCACAGCGCTCCTCCCGCTCCAAACGTCGCTCGCGCCGCGGCGGCCCGCGCCGGCGGACGGGGCCGGTGGTCGCCGTGCGCGACGACGTGCATTTCGATCCGCTGGACGACAGCGGCGCCATCGAGCCGGCGGTCGAGCAGCCGGGGTACGACGACGACGTGCCGCCGCCGCCGTCGCCCACCTCGATGCGCGCCATGGCGCCCGTCATCGCCGCCATGGCGGTGGGTGTGCTGCTGGCATACCTGGTGGTAAGGGGGTTGGGAACCGCGAGCGACGAGACGACGGGCGATGCCGGGCAATCGCCGGAGAATGCCCAGGTGGACGTGGGGGGCGCCGCGGACGATGCCGCGGCTTCCGGGGAGCAGAGCCCCGCTGCCGCCGCGGGCGGTCCCATGATCCTGGTCGAGGAGCCGATCGTGGCGGTCGGTGATCCGCCGCCTGCCGGCGCCGAGCCGGTCCCGGCCGCCGAGCCGCCGGAGTTCGGCACGCCGGCGCCGGACGGCGCACGACCGGCCGATTCTCCCCCGCGGCGTCCGGGAAGCCCGAACGACGACCGCGGCGTGTCGGAGAGCATGCCGGCGACCGCCGGTTCGCCCCCGTCGACTCCGGTTGCGGAGGCGCCCTCGGCCACCCGCCGGACGACTCCGCCGGTCCGATCCGGGCCGGCGGCTTCCGCGGATGACGAGCCGCCCCCTCCCGCCGCAGCGGGCAGCGGGTCGTTGCTGGTCCGTTCCCGTCCGCCGGGGGCGACGGTCCGCGTCGACGGCGTGGCGGTGGGGGTGACGCCGATGGAGGTTTCCGACGTGGCGTTCGGCACGCATCTGGTGCGGATCGAGCTGCCCGGCTACCGGCCCTGGGTTTCCGAGGTCGACGTTGCCGGGACGGAACAGATCCGGGTCGGAGCGTCGCTGCAGCCGGGGGGAGAACGATGAACGCCGTGCTCGCCCTCGAGAACGGGACCTGGTACCAGGGCCGCGCGGTCGGCGCATCCGGCGTCACCGCCGGCGAGGTGGTCTTCAACACCAGCATGACCGGCTACCAGGAGATCCTGACCGATCCGTCCTACGCCGGGCAGATCGTCACCATGACCTGCCCGCAGATCGGCAACTACGGTGTCGCCGAGGCGGAGGATCGCGAGTCCGGCGCACCCCGGGCGGCGGGATTCGTCATGCGCGAGGATTCGCCCATCGCCAGCAACTGGCGCGCCACGGGGACGCTGCACGACTATCTGGCCGCGCACGGCATCGTCGGCATCTCGGGCATCGACACCCGCGCCCTGACCCGTTTGCTGCGCAGCGCCGGCGTCATGCGCGGCGTCATCGGGACCGGGGTGGTGGAGCCGGAGGCGCTCGTCGCGCGGGCGCAGGCGGCGCCCCGGATGGAGGGCAGCGATCTGGTCCACTCGGTCACCTGCGCGGCGCCGTTCGACTGGCGCGTCGAGGACGACGCGCCGGCCCCCGGGTTCTCGGTGGAGCCGGAGCGGCGCGCCGCGAGACGGTTGCGGGTCGCCGCCTACGACCTGGGGATGAAGCGCAACATCCTGCGCCGGCTGGCCGCGCACGGTTGCGAGGTGCGGGTGTTTCCCGCGGCGGCGCCCGCTTCCGAGCTGCTGGCGATGCAGCCCGACGGGGTCTTCTTCAGCAACGGTCCGGGCGACCCCGCGCCGCTCGACTACGCCGTAGGCAATGCCCGGGCGGTGCTGGAGAGCGACGTGCCCGTGTTCGGGATCTGTCTCGGCCACCAGGTGCTCGGGCTGGCGATGGGTGCGCGGACCTACAAGCTCAAGTTCGGCCACCGCGGCGCGAACCACCCGGTGCGCAACGTGGCCACCGAGCGGATCGAGATCACCTCGCAGAACCACGGCTTCGCGGTGGATCCGGATTCGGTGCCCGACGACGTGGAGGTCACGCACCTGAATCTCTACGACGGGACCATCGAGGGGCTGCGCCACAAGCGCTTGCCGGTCTCCTGCGTGCAGTATCATCCCGAGGCGTCGCCCGGACCGCACGACGCCGACTACCTCTTCGGCGGCTTCATCGACGCGATGGAGCAGAGAGCAGGCGGGCCCGCGCGCCCGAAGCCGTAACGACCACGTCCTTTGCACGTTCGCCCATGCCCCGCCGTACCGACATTCAGCGTGTGCTCGTCATCGGCTCCGGCCCGATAGTCATCGGCCAGGCGTGCGAGTTCGACTACTCGGGCACCCAGGCCTGCAAGGCGCTGCGGAGCGAAGGGCTCGACGTCGTCCTGATGAACAGCAACCCGGCGACGATCATGACCGACCCGGACGTGGCCGATCGGACCTACGTCGAGCCGCTCACCCGCGAGTACGCCCGGTCGGTCATCGAGAAGGAGAAGCCGGACGCGCTGCTGCCGACCGTGGGGGGGCAGACCGCGCTCAACCTGGCGATCGAGCTCGGCGAGAGCGGGGTGCTCGAGGAGCTCGACGTCAAGCTGATCGGCGCGTCCCTGGACGCGATTCGCATCGCGGAGGATCGGCTGAAGTTCCGCGGCGCGATGGAGTCTATCGGCATCGAGGTGCCCGACAGCGCCTACGCGCGGTCCTTCGACGAGGCGTTGAAGCTGGTCGACCGGTTCGGCTTCCCGGTCGTGATCCGGCCGTCGTTCACGCTCGGCGGCGTTGGCGGCGGCATCGCCTACAACATGGAGGAGTTCCGCGAGCTGTCGCGCCGCGGCATCGAGCTCAGCCCGGTCCACGAGGTTCTCATCGAGGAATCGGTCATCGGCTGGAAGGAGTTCGAGCTCGAGGTGATGCGCGACGGGGCGGACAACTTCGTCGTCATCTGCCCGATCGAGAACATCGACCCGATGGGCGTGCACACCGGCGACAGCATCACGGTCGCGCCCGCCCTGACCCTGACCGACAAGGAATACCAGCGGATGCGCGACGCCGCGCGCCGCATCATCAACCGCGTGGGGGTCGAGACCGGCGGCTCGAACATCCAGTTCGCGGTCGATCCCGACACCGGCCGGATGGTCGCCATCGAGATGAACCCGCGGGTCTCGCGCTCGTCGGCCCTGGCGTCGAAGGCGACCGGCTTTCCGATCGCCAAGATCGCCGCCAAGCTGGCCTTGGGCTACCGCCTCGACGAGATTCCCAACGACATCACGCGGCTGACGCCCGCTTCGTTCGAGCCGACCATCGACTACGTGGTCGTGAAGATTCCGCGCTGGACGTTCGAGAAGTTCCCGCGGGCCGAGCGGACGCTGACCACCCAGATGAAGTCCGTCGGCGAGGCGATGGCCATCGGGCGGACCTTCAAGGAGGCCTTTCTCAAGGGCGTGCGCTCGCTGGAGATCGGGCGCAACGGGCTGCTGTTCGGCCGTCCGCCCGAGGGCTCCGGCGCCGAGGGCGAGCTGCGGCGGCGGATCGTCTCGCCGACCGACCGGCGCATGTGGGCCGTCTTCGAGGCGCTGGTCGCGGGCTGGTCCGTCGACGCGCTGTACGAGGCGAGCCGCATCGACCGCTGGTTCCTGACGCAGTTCGCCGAGATCGTGGACCTGTACCGGCGCGCGTCGGAGGCGGGCCCGGACGCGCTGTCGCAGGATCTGCTGATCGAGCTCAAGCGCGCCGGCTTCGGGGACGAGCAGCTCGGCGCCATCCTCGGCGTGGACGCAACCACGGTTGCGGAGCGGCGGGACGGGCAGGGCCTGCGTGCGGTCTACAAGCGGATCGACACCTGCGCCGCCGAGTTCGAGTCGTTCACGCCGTATCTCTACGGCACGTACGAGATCGAGTGCGAGGCCGAGCCCAACGAACGCCCGAAGGTGGTCATCCTCGGCAGCGGCCCGAATCGTATCGGCCAGGGCATCGAGTTCGACTACTGCTGTTGTCATGCCGCGTTCGCGCTCCGCGAGGAGGGCTACGAGACGGTGATGGTCAACTGCAATCCCGAGACCGTGTCGACCGACTACGACACGGTCGACCGGCTCTACTTCGAGCCGCTGACCCAGGAGGACGTGCAGGCGGTCATCCGGCGCGAGCGCTCGGCCGGCGGCGACGTCTCGTGCATCGTGCAGTTCGGGGGGCAGACGCCGCTGAAGCTCGCCCTCGGCCTGCAGTCGGCCGGCGTCGCCATCATCGGCACGTCGCCGGATTCCATCGACCTGGCGGAGGACCGCGAGCGGTTCGCGAAGCTGCTCGGCGAGCTGGGGATTCCGCAGGCGCCGCACGGCCTGGCGACCTCGCGCGAGGAGGCGCGCGCCATCGCGGAGGGCATCGGCTATCCGGTGCTCGTGCGGCCTTCGTACGTTCTCGGCGGGCGGGCCATGGCCATCGTCTACGACCCGGGCGCGCTGGATCGGTACATGACCGAGGCGGTCGACGCGTCGCCGCAGCATCCCATCCTGGTCGACAAGTTCCTCGAGGACGCCTTCGAGATCGACGTCGACGCGGTCGCCGACCGCACCGGCGCGGTCGTCATCGGCGGCATCATGGAGCACATCGAGGAGGCGGGCATCCACTCCGGCGACAGCTTCTGCGTCGTGCCGCCGTACCTCGTGCCGGAGCAGCATCTGGCCGTCATCCGCGACTACACGCGCCGCATCGCCCGGGCGCTGAAGGTCGTCGGCCTGCTGAACATCCAGTTCGCCGTCAAGGGCGACACCGTCTATCTGATAGAGGTCAATCCGCGCGCCTCGCGGACGGTTCCCTACCTGTCGAAGGCGACCGGCGTGCCGCTGGCGAAGGTCGCGGCCCGGCTGATGGTCGGCAAGACGCTGGCGGAGCTCGGATTGACCGCCGACCTCGACGTGGCGGGGGTTTTCGTCAAGGGCCCCGTCTTCCCGTTCGTCCGGTTCCCGGGCGTCGACACGATCCTGGGGCCGGAGATGAAGTCGACCGGCGAGGTGATGGGTGGCGGCGACAACTTCGGCACGGCCTTCGCCAAGGCGCAGCTCTCGGCCGGCCAGCGGCTGCCCGACCGGGGACGGGCGTTCCTCAGCGTCAACGACGACGACAAGCGGAACGTCCTGCCGATCGCGCGCGACCTGGCCGAGCTCGGCTTCGAGCTGGTCGCCTCGCGCGGCACCGCCGCCTATCTGCGCGCCCACGGTCTCGACGTCCAGGTGGTCTACAAGATCAACGAGGGGCGCCCGCACGTCGGCGACCGGCTGGTGGATCGGCAGATCGACCTGATCGTCAACACCCCGCTCGGCCGCGAGTCGTACTTCGACGACCTCACCATGCGGCGCGTGGCGATGCTCTACGGCATACCCTGTGTCACCACGCTGACCGGCGCCGCCGCCGCCGTCAGCGCCATCCGCGCCCTGCGGGCCGAGAAGCCTTCCGTCCGGCCGCTGCAGGAATACCACGCCAGCGTCGCCGCCCGCGGCTGACCGGCGCACCACGCCGGGAGCGGTAGTGTGTCCCGCGGGGTGCCCGGTGCGCCGGCGCGCCGGGCCGGACGGTTGTTGTCTGCCGGCCGGCGGGAAAATCGGCGGCGGGTTTGCATGATCCCGCCGGGTGACCCGTCCCGCTCTGCCCCCCGCGCTCGCGCTCCTGGTTGGTGTCGGTGCGGGCTGGTGGTTTCCGGCGCCGGGTCCCGCGACCGCGATGGCGCTGGCGGCGGCCGTGGTGGCGGCGCTGGCCGCCGTCGCGGGTGTCGCCCGCGGCGGTCGGCGGTCGGCGGCGGCGGCGGTCTGCCTGCTCGGCTATGCGCTGGGGGGGCTCGCGGCCGGCCAACGCTCCCGCGCAGAGTTGCCCGCACCGATCCTGGAGTGGTTCGAGGCGGAGATCGCGGCGGATGCGCCAGACGCGGTCGCCTGGATCGTCGGGCGGCTGCGGCGGGATGCCGCGCCCACCGACTACGGCGCCAGTCTCACGGTCGAGGTCATCGACGTGGAGCGGGGAAGGGGACCGCTTCCGATGCGCGGTGCGGTGCGGGTCGGCGTCGGCGGATCGCTCGTCGACGGCCGCATCGCCGACTGGCGCCAGGGGCGTACCGTGCGCCTTCCGGTCAGGTTGCGCCGTCCGGCCCGCTATGCGAACCGCGGGACGCCCGACCAGGCGTACCGCATGCAGGTGCGCGGCATCGATCTGCTGGGGTCCGTCACGAGCGCGCTGCAGGTCGAAGTGATCGAGAAGGGCTCGGCGCGCCAGGAGTGGGGCGGTCGCGCCCGGGCCCACGTCCGGCGGACGGTCGCCGCGACGGTGGGGGCCTACGATGCGCGCTCGGCCGCCATCGTCACCGCGGTGCTCATCGGCGACCGCGCCGGGCTCGATCGCGAGACGACCGAGCGCCTGCAGCAGGGGGGCATCTACCACGTCATCGCCATCTCCGGGGGCAACATCGCGGTGCTGACCGCGGCGCTGCTCCTGGTTCTGCGTCTCGCCGGCGCGGGCGGCCGGCCGGCGTCGCTGGTGTCGATTGGCTGTCTCGTCGCCTACGCGCAGGTGGTGGCGCCCGAGGCGTCGGTGACGCGGGCGGTGTTCGTCGCCGTCGTCTTCCTGGCCGCGCGCGCGGCCGACCACCGGACGGACGCCCTGAACACGCTGGCGCTGGCGGCGGGCTGCCTCGTGGCGGTGGACCCGCGCTCGCTCGTCGATCCCGGCTTCCAGCTCACCTTCGGCGCCACGGCGGGGCTTCTGGTCGGGGTGCCGAGGCTCATGGCCCGGGTCGACGACGGCGCCGCGGACAGATCGGCGGCGGTCCGGTTGCTCCTGGTTCCGCCGATGGGCCTGTTCGCGGCGACCATCTGCGCGGAGCTCGCCCTGTTCCCGATCGGCGCGTTCCATTTTTCACGGGTGACCGTGGCCGGCCTGGGCCTCAACTTCGCCGCCATTCCGCTGATGTCGGTCACCCAGCTCGCAGGGATGGCGGCGGTCGGCCTGGCGCCGGTCAACGCGGCCGCCGCGGAGGGGGCCGGCTGGATTGCGCATGCCGCCGCGGCCGGCATCGTCGAGTCGACGCGCGTTCTGGCCTGGGCGCCGTGGCTGTCGTGGCGGTTGCCGCCGCCGGGGCTGGGAGTCGTTGCCGTCTACTACGCCGGGTGGTTCCTCTGTCTCTCCGCGCACCGCGGATCCGCATCACGGCCCCTCGGCGCGTCGCAAGGGGGCAAAGCCTTCGCTTCCGATGCGCTCGGCATCCCGAGCGGACCGGCGCGGCGGGCCGGTGCGTCGCTGGTCGCGGCCGGCGCGGCGGCGATGCTGGCGGCGCCCTTGCCGGGCTGGACCGGCTGGACGACGGAGGATGCCTGTGCGCTGCTGCCGGCCGCCGGCGGGAGGAAGCTCCTGCGGGTCGATTTTCTCGATGTCGACCAGGCCGACGCCACGCTGGTGCGCTTTCCGGACAGCCGGTCGCTGCTCGTCGACGCGGCGGGACAGGTACGCGGCCAGGCGGATGTTGGCGGGCGGGTGGTCGTGCCGGCGGCGTGGGCGCACGGCGTACGGCGGCTCGACTACCTGGCGATCACGCACGGCCATCCGGACCATATCGGCGGGGCCGGCGCGGTGCTGCGCGACCTCCGGCCGCGGGAGGTGTGGGAGGGAGTACCGGTCCCGTCCTCCGAACCGCTGGCCGCACTGCGCGCCCGTGCCCGAGTTGTCGGCGCAACCTGGCGCACCCTCGGCGCGGGCGACGTGCGCGCGATCGGCGACGTCCGGGTCGGCGTCCTGCATCCGCCCCGGGCGGATTGGGAGCGCCCGCGCGTGCGCAACGACGACTCGCTGGTGCTGGAGCTGCGCTACGGCGACGTGTCGATCGTCCTGCCGGGCGACATCGAGGCGGCCGTCGAACGGACGATCTCGACCGCGGCGGGGCCTGCGGCGTGGCGGGTGGTGAAGGCGCCGCACCACGGCAGCCGGACCTCGAGCTCGGCCGCGTTCGTGGAGGCGTTGCGTCCGGCCGTTGCGATCGTGAGCGCGGGCCGCGACCACGCGTTCGGTCATCCCCATCCGGAGGTCGTGGCGCGCTACGAAGCGGCGGGCGCGGTCGTGCTGGCTACCGGCGAGGAGGGTGCGGTGGCCGTCTGCACCGACGGCCTCGGTCTCGCCGCAGCCACCCACGACGGCCGCCTCCTCGCGTGGGATCCGCTCCGGCTTGGAGCGGGTGTGCGTGACTCCGCACCCGAGGGCACGCCGGCAGGGCCGTGATATCGTAAGGAGATCCCGATGAGCGACACCAGAACGATCGTCGTTTCGATTATCGGAACCGGCTTGGCCACCACGACGGTGATAGTGGCATTCACTGCAATCATCGCCAGTGGGATCAACGCTCGCTTCGACGACGTGAACAGCCGAGTCGACGATGTCAACAGGACCGTGAACGAGCGGATCGACGACGTCAACAGGACCGTGAACGAGCGAATCGACGACGTCAACGGGACCGTGAACGAGCGGATCGACGACGTCAATACGCGGATCGACGACGTCAACAGGACCGTGAACGAGCGGATCGACAACCTCGACAACCGGATGGCGAGGATCGAGACCGACATCCGCGAGCTGCGCACGCTGGTGATTGAAGCCCTCAAGGGCGAGACCGCGCAAGACCGAGTCTTCGCCGGTCGCCGGTAGCGGCTTTCACTCGCGCCCACTCGGCCTCCATCTCGTCGAGCGTCGCGTTGCGCAGCGCGATACCGCGTGCCTCCAACCGTGATTCGAGCGCCGTGAAGCGCTCGGAGAACTTCCGGTTGGCGGCCCGCAATGCCGATTCCGGATCCACGTCGAGATGCCGCGACAGATTGGCGACGGCGAACAGGAGGTCGCCGATTTCTTCCTCGACGCCGGCCGCCGACCCGCCGGTCCGCGCCTCCGCCAGCTCGGCCAGCTCCTCGGCGACCTTGGCCTCGACGCCGGACGCATCCGGCCAGTCGAAACCGACCGTCGCGGCGCGCTTGCCGAGGCGGTAGGCGCGCAGCAGGGCCGGCAGGCTGTCGGGGATCGAACCGAGCGCACTCCCCGGCCGGCCGGCGGTCTTCCGTTCATCGGCCTTGATCTCCTCCCACCGCCGCTTGACCTCCGCGGCGTCGGGGGACCGGGTGTCGCCGGCCTGCCCGCCGAAGACGTGGGGGTGGCGGCGCACGAGCTTGTCGCAGATCGAGCGCAGCGAATCGGCGATGTCGAAGTCACCGCGCTCGGCGGCGATCTGGGCCAGGAACACGGCCTCGAGCAGGAAGTCGCCCAGCTCGTCGCGCAGGCCGTCGAGGTCGCCGCGGTCGATGGCGTCGACGACCTCGTAGGCCTCCTCGATGACGAACGGCCGCAACGACTCGAGCGTCTGCTCCCGATCCCAGGCGCAGCCGTCCTCCGCGCGCAGCCGCCGCATCAGATCGACGAGCCGCTGGAAACCGGCGCCGGCAGTCTGTTCTTGTGCCTCGGGTTCGATTGACATGGTGGCGTATGCTAGGAGCTTGCGCCGCTGACCGTAGCGTAGCGGAGTTCCGCGACGCAAGGTCATGGAGCGGGGGATGGGCCGAAACGCCGGGAGAACGAGGCGTTTCGGGGTGCTGGCAGTCCGTGTCCGAGGTCACCTTCAACGCGTTCGTGGTTTCGCTGGCGACGACCGCCGCCGTTCATTTCGGCGACATGGCCGATCCGGCGACCGGGCGTTCCGGTCCGGCCAATCTCGAAGGGGCGGGGCAGGCCATCGAGATGCTCGCGTTGCTGCAACGGAAGACGGCGGGCAACCTGACCGAGGGCGAGGCGGCGTTTCTCGGGCAGGTGCTCGCGGAGCTCCGGCGGCGACTGATCGAGGCGCACAAGTAGCAGACAGGGCCGGTCTCCGGGGGCGGGGAGGGCCGGCCGCCGACGGCGTTGACGTAAGCGAACCGGCAGGACCGTACGGCCCTGGAGAGCCCTGTCGGCTGCAGCAGCCTGCAACACGGCGAACGGACGTGCGCATCACCTTTCTCGGCACCGGAACCTCGGCCGGGGTTCCCGTCATCGCGTGCGACTGCGCGACATGCCGGTCGGAAGACCCCCGCGACAAGCGCTGGCGCCCGTCGCTGGCGCTCGCCTTCGACGACGGCACCTTCGTGCTGGTCGACGCCTCGCCGGATCTGCGGGCGCAGGCGCTCCGCTTCCAACTGACGCGGGTCGACGCGATCCTCCTCACCCACGCGCACGCCGACCACGTGCTCGGCCTCGACGACGTGCGCATCTACAACTTCCGGCAGGGGGGCGCGATCCCCTGCTACGGCGCCGCGCGGGCCCTGGCCCGGGTGCGGCGGATGTTCGACTATGTCTTCGATCCGGCGACGCCGAAGGGCGGCGGCCTGCCGCAACTCGCCCTGCGGCAGGTGATCGGCCCGTTCTCGCTGGGCGGCGCGACGGTCATCCCGGTACCGCTCCTGCACGGCACGCTGCCCGTGCTCGGCTATCGCATCGGCGCGTTCGCCTACCTCACCGACTGCAACGCGATTCCGGAGGCGTCGTGGTCCCTGCTGGAGGGCCTCGACGTCCTGGTGCTCGACGCGCTGCGTCACAAGGCGCACCGGACGCACTTCACCGTGGAGCAGGCGGTCGCTGTCGCCGGACGGATCGGGGCGCGCCGCACGTTGTTCACCCACATGACGCACGACCTGCCGCACGCGGCCACCTGCGCCGAGCTGCCGGAGGGAATGTCGCTCGCCTACGACGGGTTGGAGCTGGAGGTGGTTTCGGCCGCGACGGATCATCTGCTGGCCGCCGGTTGTCAGGCGGCGAGTCTCTACTGAGCGGTCGGCGAAAGGGCGCGCCGGCGTGGTCCTGCTTCCGACTCTCCTCGGAGAACCGTCCAGCCGCGGCTGGATTATCATGGCGGGATCGCGAATGGAAGTCATTCACTACCCTGACGACCCGCCGCCGGCGCGCTGGACGCAGACGGTCCTGGCGCTCGGCAACTTCGATGGGCTGCACCGCGGGCACGCCCGGATCATCGAGCAGGTGCGGCGCCGCGCCGACGAGCGGCACGCCACCGCCGCGGCGCTGACCTTCGATCCGCATCCGCCGCGCGTCGTGCGGCCCGACAAGGCGCCGCCGCTGCTGATGACCCAGGCCCAGAAGCTGGAGGCGCTGGCCGCCGCGGGCATGGACGGCGCCGCCGTGGTGCGCTTCACGCCGGAGTTGTCCCGCTGGGACCCCGACCGCTTCGTCCGCACGGTGCTGGTCGAGTGGCTGCAGGTGGCCGAGGTCTGCGTCGGCGCCAACTTCCTGTTCGGCCGGCATCGCAGCGGCAACTTCTCGCTGCTCCGCTCCCTGGGCAACCGCTACGGGTTCGAGGCCGACAAGATCGACCCGGTGCGCTACAAGGAGTTCGTCGTCAGCAGCACCCGGTTGCGCCGGCTGGTCGCCGACGGCCGGGTCGACGAGGCGGGCGCCCTGCTCGGTCATCACTACATGATCGACGGGATCGTGGAGCACGGGGAGGGCCGCGGCCGCAACCACGGCGTGCCGACCGCCAACCTGCGGACCGACAACGAGCTGCTGCCGCCGGACGGCGTCTACGCGACGACCGCGACGGTGGATGGCGTGCTCCATGCATCGGTGACCAACATCGGCGTCCGGCCGACATTCGGCCCCGACGGCCCGCGAACCATCGAGACGCACGTGTTCGACGCGACGCTCGATCTCTATGGCCGCTCACTGCGGCTGGCGTTCATTCAGCGGCTCCGCGGCGAGCAGGCGTTCGAGAACGCGGCGGCGCTGCAGCAGCAGATCGCAGCCGACTGCGAACGGGCGCGGGCGCTGTTTCGTCAGATTTCCCTGTAGTGTTATGGCCGTGCCAGACGACGCGGGAGCGGATCCGGGAGCCGTGCGGTACGAGGTGACGCTACCGTGCGACGCGCGCTTCCGGGAGTTGCGGGATTGCGTGGTGCCGCGTCTGACGGCCTGCCTGGGCTACGACGCGGCCGACGCGCTGACGCGGGCGGTCACCCTGGCCACGAGCGGGGTGCTCGACCATGCGGACGGCGCCGTCTACTCGAGCGTGATGATCTCCTTCAGCGCGGGGGGCGGAGTCCTGACGACCCGCGTGCGATACCTGGCCGAGGCTGGTGCGCCGGGCGCGGGGCCCGGACCGGCCATCGAGCGGATCCTGAGCGACGGCGGCCGCGATGCGCCCCTCGTGGTTCTGCGGCGCCTCGCGGGCCGCGTCGAGTTCGGGCGCGTGGACGGCGCCGAGTCCTGCACGCTCGTCACGCCGCTGCCCGCCGCCACCTGACGGGCAGCGTTCCCGTCGCCGACTGCGCCTCATCCCATGCGTCTCTACAACACACTGACCCGGCGGATTGAAGACTTCGCTCCGCTCCGCGACGACACGGTGCGGATGTATGCCTGCGGACTGACCGTCTATGCGCGCGGACACATCGGCAACTTCCGCACCTTCGTCTGTCTCGACGTGCTGCGGCGGGCGTTGCGGCACGTGGCCGGCCACCGCATGCGGCAGGTCGTCAACTTCACCGACGTCGACGACAAGACGATCGCCGGGGCGCGGAAGGCCGGCGTTCCGTTGCGGGAGTACACCGACCGCTACATCGCCGCGTTCCGCGAGGACGCGGAGACGCTGGGCATCGAGCCGGCGGAGGAATCGCCCCGGGCGACCGACGAGGAGAACCTGCGGGCGATGGTCGAGACCATCGCGGCGCTCGAGGCGCGCGGACACGCCTACCGCAGCGACGGGTCGGTCTATTTCCGCATCGCCAGCCTGGCCGACTACGGCAAGCTGGCCCGGCTCGATCACGCCGGCATGCAGGACGGCGCGCGGATCGACAGCGACGAGTACGCCAAGGACGCAGCGCGCGACTTCGTGCTGTGGAAGGCGACCGGCCCGGACGAGCCCTCCTGGGACTACGGCGTCGGCCCCGGCCGGCCCGGCTGGCACATCGAGTGCTCGGCGATGGCGTTGCGGCTGCTCGACGGATCGCCCATCGACATCCACGCCGGCGGGGTCGACCTCATCTTTCCCCATCACGAGAACGAGATCGCGCAGTCGGAGGGATCGACGGGAGAGCAGTTCGCGCGCTTCTGGGTCCACGTCGAGCACCTGCTGCTGGGCAGCGACGTGAAGATGTCGAAGTCGCTCGGCAACGTCCTGAACGTGCGCGACGTCCTCGACAAGGGCTACCGGGCGTCCGCGCTGCGCTACGTGCTGTTGTCGACCCACTACCGCAAGCAGCTCCGCTTCGGGTGGGACAGCCTGGCGCAGGCGGAAGAGGCGCTGCGGCGGCTGATGGACTGCCTGGGCCGGCTGGATGCCGTGACCGCGGCCGGCGCCCACGAGGCGATCGGCACGCGGGTGCAGGCCGCGCACGAGGCGTTCCGGGCGCGGGTCGCGGACGACCTCAACACGCCCGGGGCCATCGGCGTGGTGTTCGAGCTGGTGCGCGACGTCAACACCGCCATCGACGCCGGCGCGCTCGGATCGGGGGACGTGCAAACCGTTCGGGACGCGTTCGACCGCTTCGACGACGTGCTCGGCGTCATCGCGCTCCGGCGCCGCGAGGAGGCCGCGCCGCCGGTTGACGTCGCCGAGATCGAAAAGTCGATCGAGGAGCGCCGCGCCGCGCGGCGGCAGCGGGACTTCGCCGCCGCCGACCGCATCCGCGACGAGCTCGATGCCCGCGGCATCGTGCTCGAGGACACGCCGGCCGGCACGCGCTGGAAGCGGAAGTAGGTCGGGCGCTGTGGTGGCCGGCGGTTTGCATGGCTCCCGGGCATCATGCCGACTCCGCATCAGGAACGTCTCGGACGACAGGGTGAAGATCTGGCCTGCCGCGAGCTGCGGCGCCGCGGTTACGCCATTCTCGCGCGCCGGTTCCGGACCCGCCATGGAGAAATCGACATCGTCGCCCGGGATGGCGACGTGCTGGTGTTCGTGGAGGTGAAGGCGCGTTCGTCCCGCGGTTTCGGGGGCGCGATCGGGGCCGTGACGCCGCGCAAGCAGCGGCAGGTCATCGCCATGGCGCAGCGCTACATGGCGCGCGTGGGGTGGGCGGCGCGTCCGTGCCGCTTCGACGTCGTGGCCGTGCAGGCGCATGCGGGCGAGGCGCCGGACGTCACGCTGATTCGCAACGCGTTCGGGGCCGGCTGGTCCTGAACGGCCGCGGAACGTGCAGTCTTGCGCTCGTGCGTCTGTTCGCAACGCGTTGGGGGCGGGCTGGTCCTGAACGGGCCGGTCTTGAAGAGACCTCGCACCCTGTGGTACCTTAGTTCGGCGGTCGGGGCGAGCGGGAATAACTCAGTGGTAGAGTGCGACCTTGCCATGGTCGAAGTCGCGGGTTCGAATCCCGTTTCCCGCTCCACTTTCTGTCTTCCCGAGTCGCTCGCGCTGCCGTCCTGACGGCGCCGTCGCCAAGTGGTAAGGCAGAGGTCTGCAAAACCTCCATCCCCGGTTCAAATCCGGGCGGCGCCTCCAGCCTCCTGTTGCATTCTGTGACAACCGGCGTTGCCGGCGCGTCCGGAAACCGGTGGACGTTCTCGTCCGCGGCCCGTCAACGAGATCCCGCAGCGGGTCGAAAAGTCACGGTTTTCGAGAGGATTGCAGCGGTTTCGTGCGGGTCGGCCGGCTTCGGCACGGCTGTTGCTTCACCTGCCCGCAGGACGTTGCTTTCTCCTGCGTCCCGCCGCAGGACCGAAGCCGTTGCAGCACCCTGGTCGGAATCGGAGAATGGAGGGAAGCATGCAAGCCCGCCGTGTCGCACGTATTCGCCGAGAAGTTCGCGGCGCAGCCCCGCATCGTGCCGGTAGCGCCCGGGCGCCTGCGCGGCAAGGCGCGCCGCGGAAGCATCGTGGGCATGTTCGACCGAGGCGCAACGCCGTCCACCCGGGATGCAGCGTCGCTCGCTCGTGGACGACTACGGCTACCTCGCCGGCGCCTGGGCGGCGCAACGCCGTCCACCGGGGATGCAGCGTCGCTCGAGGGAGGGGCGGCTTTCGCCTCGGGTCTCTGACCTGGCCGGTGTTCCTCCTCCTCGCGGGTTGCGGGGCGGGCGCCGAACAGCAATCGGCATCCACGCGACCGGCCGCGCGGCCGGCGGCGTTCACGGATGACGCGATCGATGCCGCGCGGCGATTCGTGCAGCCGTCGAACGACTTGCGCCTTGCCGTACTCGAGGAGGAACTGCGACAACGAGAGTTGCCCTACACGCTGCAGACCTTCCCGGGAGCCGGCGCGGACGAGGACCGGTCCGACGGACACAACGTGGTGGTCCGTCTTGGCGCCGGCCGTCCGCGGGTGATCGTCGGCGGCCATTTCGACGCCGATCGTCTCGACGACGGCGCTCTCAGCCACGGTCTGGTCGACAACGGCGCCGGCGTGCTCGTACTCCTGCGCGTGGCGGAGACCCTTCGGGACGCGGCCCTGCGAGGAACCGTCCACGTCGTCTTCTTCGACATGGAGGAGCTCGGGCTGCTCGGCTCGCGCGCGTACGCGGAGGCACTCGATCCCGATCCCGGCGCGGTGATGGTCAACGTGGACATCGTCGGCTACGGGGACACGTTGCTGTACGGCCCCGGCGATCTTTCCGCCGAGCACCCCCTGTCGGGCCATGTGCACCGGGTGTGCGCGCGCCACGCCGTCGCGTGCGTGGGCACGCCCCGCATGCCGCCGAGCGACGACCGCAGCTTCCGGCGGGCCGGCATTCCCGCCGTCTCGCTCGCCATGCTGCCCGCCGAGGAGGCGCATCGCCTCTGGCTGGTCCTCAACGGCTCGCTGAGCGATCCGCTGCGCGGCGCGCTCGCGCCCCCCATCCTGCAGACGATCCACACCGCGCGCGATACGGCGGACAAGCTGGAGCCCGCCGCCCTCACGCGCGCCGCGCGCATCGTTACCGACCTCGCGCTCGCGCTCGACGCGGCGGGGCAGTAGCCGGTGGGCGGTCATCGACAGGAAGTCAACGATGCGCCGCCCATGCGCTCGCGCTCGACGCGACGGGCAGTGGCCAGTGGGGGGCGGGCGCGACGGCGGGCGACCGGTTCTCGTTACGTTCATGCGTCCGGTCGCTGGTCGGCGCCGTGAAGGGCGAATGGCTGCGCTTCTTTGCAGTCAGGGCAGCAGCCAGGGGCCGAGCACGCGGGCGTACAGGAGCATGCCGGCGCCCATCCCGGCGCTCATCGAGACTACCGCCACGGTGCGCGCGCCGGCGGGAAAACAACGTGCCAGCCAGACGCCGGAGACCAACAGGACGACAAGGCCGAAGGTCACGAACACCTCGACGGGAATCCCGGTCAACAGCGAGACGCGCAGCTCGTCGTAGTTCGTCGGTCTGGCCGTGCCGAACGCCTTGCGCACCATGTGAATGACGCCGACCGCGATGCGGACCTGTGCCAGGTAGGCCACGGCGACGAGGCCCGGGTGCGGGCGCCAGCGGGCGCAGCCGTAGCAACAGGCGGCGACGATCGCGTAGGTGATCAATGGTCCGACGGCGTCGGACAGCACGACACCCCAGATCGGAGCGACGGCTTCGGCGGCACTGAAATCCGCGCGCTGCACGGCCCCCCAGAATTCCGCGAGGTCCCACGTGACCGTCGAGTAGTGCAGGGCCAGGTTCGGTACGCCGAGCGCCGCCAGCACCACGTAATGGCCGAGCTCGTGGGGCAGGACGGCGAAGGGGGCGGCGAGCAGCCCGCCGAGCCCCCATTGGAGGGCGACCGCACGGCGCGAGGCCGGCGGTTCGACCTCGCGCCTCCCGGTTCCGGCGCTCGACGCGCCGCCGCTGCTAACCGTTGCTGGCGTCGTCATGTCCGGCATCCGATTCGCCGTCGATTCCGTGCAGGTCGTGCACGTTTCGTCCCAGCGGGCGGGCGAGGCCGCCCGTGACCGCTTCGAGGTCCTCGTCGGAGATCTGCCCGGACGGTGCGAGCAGGCTGTCCGGGTTCCCGAATTCTTCGTTGTGCGTCATCGTGTTCCTCCTGACCTGGTGTGTTGGTTGCCCGGTGCAGCGGCCGGCAGACCGCGCTTCAGAAGCCCGTCGAGGGCTTGTTCGAACCACGCCGTGAAGTCGTTCGGATTCCGTGCGAGTCCGGATCGGATGATGGGCAGGGTCTCCCACTTCCAGTCCTCCACCTCGTTCGGGTCGGGGGCAGGGTTTCCCTGGAAGCGTCCCGCGAGCACGTGGTCGTACTCGTGTTCCACCAGGCCGCCACCCAGCGCCGCCCGGTAGACGAAGCCGAATACCGGGTCGAGAGGGCAATCGAAGTCCATCTCCTCGCGCAGCCGGCGGTGGGCGGCTTCCAGCAGCGACTCTCCGTCGCGCGGGTGGCTGCAACACGTGTTCGACCACAGCCCCCCGGAGTGGTACTTGCCGCGCGCCCGTCGCTGCAGCAGCAGGCGGTCGCCCTCGTCGAAGACGAAGACGGAGAACGCACGGTGCAGTACGCCGTCCCTGTGCGCCGCCATCTTCTCCACCGTGCCGGTCCGGCGATCGCGCTCGTCGACCGCGATCAGCATCGCCCTGTCTTCCAACGTGCGGTCAGGCATGTCCGTGGCTCCGTCAGCATCGATTCCCGCAGCGGTAGTGCCTTGCGAAGAGGTAGCCCTTCGCCTCCGTCCCGAGATCGGGTTCATGGACGAACTTCAGGTGGTTGATCCGGCGCTCGACCGTGCTCCACCCGAGCTCGTGCCGCAGCATCGCCGCCGAGCGCCCGGGCCAGGTGAGCAGGGCATCGCGCTTCTTCCGCGAGCAGATGTCTTGCGCCGCCAGCGCGTCGAGCAGGCCGCGCTCCGCGGCGCCCGTCTCGCGGTAGTGTGGTAGTTTGACATTCGGACCGACGCCGGGCTCTTTGACATTCGCGCGGCGTTGTGATCCGGGCGTCGGCCGTCGAGAATCACCTGAAGATGGCCGCCATCCCAGCGACCGCTGCCGTCGCGACAGCAACGAGTGAAGTGGCGGCTGTGCTGTGGCCGCAGAGCGCTAGCACGACCACGCCCACAACGGCCAGAATTGCGACGCTGCCGAGCCACCTCAGCGCGCTCCGGTGGACCGGCGCCTGCGGGTAGACTTCGCTCTCAAGCTCCCGAGGGGTTGGAGCATCCGGACCCGGAGCATCGGCGTCGACGCCGTTCACGCACGTTCTCGCGGCTTGACGAAGAACCTGCGCATATTACCGTCGGGTCTCTTGATCAAGAGGGTCCCGCCCTCAGCCATCTCTCGAAGGATTCGCTCGCTGATCTTGAGCGCCGAGCGGACGGCGACGTTGTCGTCGATCTCGCCGAGTTCGCGCTTGATGCGGCCAATGGTGGCGGCATCGATGTCGGGGAGGGTCACTTGGGGCATGTCCGTCTCCCGCGCGGCCTTCCGTCGGGCCACGCTATCGTTGATCGACCGCTCGAAGCACGGTGGAAGCGCGCTACGAGCGGTCGATCACGGCTCTCATGAACAGAGCGATCACCCTCAATCTACAGCCGGGCCTGGAAGAGAACCGTGCGTGTTTTCGAACTCTTCTCCCCCCGATTCTACCCGGAATGCCGACCTTTTGGGGTCGAAATCAGACCAATGGAGGCAGGAAATCCTCTGTGGATTCTGGTAGCCGTGACGGTCATTGGCGGCGTGATCCACTCTACAGCGCGGCGTGATCCCCGCCGGATCCAGCGCCGACCCGCTCCCGCACCTGAGTCCGCGCGCGGGGCGTCGTCCGCGAACCGTGAAGTCAGCCCCGCGTCAGCGTCGACGTCCTGAACGCCGACACTCCCGATGCCGGCGATGAAGCCGACCACGAGCGCCTTTCGGAGCTTTCCAGCGAGCCGCATGGAACACGCCAATGAGGCCGCCCCTGATGGGGCGGAACGGCATCACCGGCACGTGCTTGACGCCCACGCTACCACGGGTTACGTTCATGATCATGGCGAAGGGACCAGACGGCCAGTGGCGGCCGGACAGCGACAACGAGTGTGCCGCGCTCGTCTGCAAGATCTCGCTCGGCGAGAGCCCGGAGATGTACGCGCCGCCGGCGCCGACCAGAGAACGCCAGCGCATGATGCTGGCTCGCGCCAGCAAGGGCGGCAAGGCGAGAGCCGTGAAGCTGACGCCGGAACGCCGGAGCGAGATCGCTGCTGAAGCTGCGGCGGCGCGGGAGGCTCGCAGGAAGTAGCGGTCAATCCCCGCCGCGGTTATCGGGTTCGTCTCTTACCCTGACAATTCGGCCTTCTGATCGCGTTATTGGCGGCGCCACCCGGAGGCTGTCGGGCGACGGCGGCGCGTCAGGCAAGCGCCGTGCAACACGTTCCAAGCGCCCGCGCAGACCATCCAAGGTGTCTTGTGCGCGCCCGACAGCGGCTGCGATCTCGGCGAGTTCGGTCCTCGGGTCCGGCTCTTGCTCGCACATTGCCGTCAGTCCTCCAAGCCGCCGACGCCGAGCGAGGGGCTGGGAGTCGGACCCAGTCCCCAGCCCCGCGTGCTCAGTCCTCAATGTCCACGTAGTACAGGGCCAGTCCACGCCCGCCACCCAGCGGTCGGGCCACCAGGATCAGCCGACTGCCATCGGCGAATCGGTAGATGAACGTCCGGTCCTCGCCGGAACGGCTCCGCTCTGGCCTCACGTCGTCCGGCATCTGCGGGAGCACGCGGCTCATGGGCGTGTCCAGCTCGCCCTGGATGGACGACGCCACGGACCGGGCCAGCGACATGCCGGGGCGCTGCATGGACGCTGCCGTGCGGCCGGCAGGCGGCGAGACTGTGCGGCCGGATGGTGAGGCCGAGCACGGGAGTGAGTTGATGGCGCGGGATGAGCCGATCAGCCCGAAATAGTCCATCGCCAAGCCGTCCGGCCCGGGCACGCCGACGATCACACTGCTTGCCGTGCGGAGCTTCGCGACGAGTCCGGAGATCTCCGGACTGTAGGACGTCGTGAAGCCGCCGGCCGGGCTCGTGGACGCCATCACGGACTCGGAGTCGCCCACGAAGGAGTACTGGTCCGTCGTGTCATCGCCCCAGCGCCAGACCACATCGACCCTGCCGGCCTGCAGGGGCGTGCCGTCGTCTGCATGGAGTGAAACCACCAGCACGTCGCTGTCGGCGCAAGAGATCGTGACGGTCAGCCTGCCCACGGTGCCGGGCGTGCCTGCGATCATCGCTCCGTCGTTCGTGACTGTCTGCCATTGGGCGGCTGCGGGTGAGGCGAAAACGACAGCGATAGCTATAGCAGAGATCCAGGTGCGCATGGCGACCTCCCATGGCCCCGACCGGAATTGGTCGCCGGGCCAGTCGCCAAACAGTCCGCGAACGTAGATGCGGCTCCCGCCGATTCCCCAGCTGGCGCCGGGTCTTGTATTGGGCGGGCGGCCCGACGGTCGGACCGCTCGCGGACTGTTTGGCGAGGCGAGTCTACCACCGATCCCCGGTTACCCGAGCAGCATGATCAGCACGTACACCGTCACGAAGACCGCAGTCTTCGCGAGGAGTCGTCGGTCCATCATGAGATGCACCTCTCCCTCAACGGCCGCTTGAATTTGTTCGCGGGTTGACGGCTCCCGGTTCGGTAGGTGATACTGACTTGTCTTCGGTCTGTATCGCCTACCGAGCGGCCCGACCAGGGAAGGCGGGGCTCCAACCCCGCCGCCGCGCCCACTCTCCGATCAGTTCAGGTTCCGCTCGATACACATACCTCCGCTAGTGGTTGGTGACGACGCCTGATCGCGGGGTCTCTGCCGGCCGGACGGCCAGCGGGTCGGATGGTCGCGCTGCCCGCCAGTCTAGCACACCACGTCGCGCCGCACCCGGTCCCAGCCCAACACAGTCGCCGGCACTTGCGCCCAAGGCAGCCCCGTAAACATTGACTTTTCGTCTTGCTTTATGTATACTTATGACATATGAACAAGCTCAGTCCGGCCAAGCGGGCGCACCTGATCGATCTGCTCGTGGAGGGCATGTCGCTGCGGTCCATAGAGCGCGTGACCGGCGTGTCGATCAAAACGGTCACCAGGCTCCTCGTCGCCGCGGGCGAGGCGTGCGCCGCGTACCACGACGAGCACGTGCGCGGCTTGCGGAAGACCCGCCGGGTGCAGGCCGACGAGATCTGGAGCTTCACCTACGCGAAGGAGAAGAACGTCAAGACGGCGAAGAAGGCTCCGCCGGAGGCCGGCGACACGTGGACGTGGCTCGCGATGGACGCCGACCACAAGCTGGTGATCTCGTGGGCCATCGGGCCGCGGGATCAGGGCACGGCGTACGGGCTGATGGCGGACCTTGCGGAGCGGCTGGTGAACCGAGTCCAGATGACCACGGACGGATTGGCGGCGTACGTGCCGGCCATCGAGGACGTGTTCGGCGCGGACGTCGACTTCGCGCAGTTGATCAAGATGTACGGGCCGGGGCGGGACACAGACGAGGCGACCACGTCAGCACGCTACAGCCCGCCGACGTGCCACGGCACGCGGGTCGTGCGCGTGGCCGGGGATCCGAACCCGAAGCACATCGCGACCAGCTACATCGAGCGGCAGAACCTGACGCTGCGGATGGCGAACCGGCGCTACACGCGGCTGACCAACGCGTTCAGCAAGAAGCTGGCGAACCACGTGGCGCACGTCGCGCTGCACTACGTGCACCACAACTTCTGCCGGGTCCACAAGACGCTGCGCATGAGCCCGGCGATGGCGGCCGGCGTGACCGAGACGCTGCGGGACTCGACCTGGATCGTGGAGATGGTGGACGCGAGAGCGGCGAAGCCGCAGAAGCCGGGACCGGCGAAGGGGACGAAGTACCGGCCCCGGACGCCGAAAGCGGCTGGATCTAGTGCAAAAGCGATATCTTGACGCCAAGCTTCCGCAACTCAGCACGGGCCTTGTCGATATCGGCTTCGGCAGCCTTGAACGCCGCCACACTCGCATTGAGGGACTCTTGAGACTGCCCCTCAACGAAGAAGCCTTGTTCCGCATCCCGTTTCCGTTCACGCGCATCCTGCAGAGCGAGGACGGCACGACCCACAGCAGCTTCCCCGTTCGGTCCCTTGGGCACGATCCGAACCGTACCGAGCGGGCCGCGGGCCGTCAAGAGACGAAATGTGAAACTACCACACTACCCGTCTCGCCCGCGAGTTGACACAACTGCGGAAACGGTCTCTCGATTCCGACTCGTGGCAGGAACCCCCGTTGCTCGTCGATGTCCAGATGCAGCATGGGAACGTACCACGGCCCGCCGGCTCCGTCGGGAAGTGCTGCCTGCCCGGCCATTCGGGCTACCGATCGGCCGCCGACGGCAGCCGTGGCGGCGAGGTAGGTCTCGACGTGTGCCAGCGGGAGCTTTGCGATGCAGACCCGGATCGTCGGCAACCGACGACCGATCATGAACCCGACGTACGGAATCGCCGCGTCGGCCGAGAGCCGGGTCAGGCTGACGGACACGCACTCGCGAACGATGCCGGACGGCTGATGTCCCGTGAGGGCCTCTACTACCGCCAGCGTGCGGCGGCAGAGTTCCCGGGCCGTGTGCGCCGCCCAGTGCGGCCGGCGCAAGCTGCAGAATACTCCCGGCGCCGGCCGGCCGGTGCCGGCGTCGGCCGCCTCGATGTCGTATTCGAGCCAGATGTGATCGATGAACTCGTGCAGGCGGGAGCCCGATGCGGTCCATTGCCGGCAGAACGCGGTGAGCCGGCGCCATCCCCGGTCGTCGTGCGGGATGCCGCGGCGCGTCCGCGCCGCGGGGCCGGCCAGGAGCACGCCTCCCTGGTGGCGGACGATGAGGACCAGATCGACGCGAGTCGACCGTTCGTCGAGCCGGCACTCGAAGTAGATGCCGTCCGTAATCCCGGCTGGCAGATGCTCGACTGCCGTCCGCGCCCGCTCGAACGCGGCGGCAGAAACGAGAGCCGGCGGCAGAAGGGGCCGCATGACGTCGAGCGTGTCGGCGAGCGATGACATTGGAATCACTCCCACAGCAGCACGGACGGCACGATGTCCGGTGCGTGCAGCCGGAGCAGCTCGTAGCCGATTCCCGCGACGCCCTGGAACAGGCCGGGGCGGAAGCCCTCGTCCGTGCCGATCGCGAAACGGCCTGCGTCGAGGGCTCTCGTCAGGATCCGACGGCCGATGGTCGCCGCTGCTTCGCAGAGACTCCGCCGTCCGAGGCGCAGGCCGGCTGAGAACAGGAAGTCCGCCTGCCCCATTCCTCCACAGCAGAGATTGTCGGGACCGGAGGTCTCGACGCCCTGCACCGATTCGAGAGCGGCCTCGATGTCGGAGTGAACATCCGGATCGGTGTCGTCGAGACAGCCCAGTCGCGCCAGGCCCACGCCTGCCGCGCCGCGGCACCATGACCGCCGCCAGTGGGCGGGCGAGCCGGGCGCTTCCGGTCGATGCGCCGCCGGCGGCGTGTTCCCCGTTCCCGTGCGCCGCTGCCCGAGGGTCCAGGCCTCGGCTGCGGCTTGCCGGAACTCGTTCTTTCCGGTCGCCCCGGCGAGTCGTCGCAAGGCGCACGCGATGCCGCTCGTCCCGTGCGCGAATCCCGTCTCGAGATGGTCGTGTGAAAGGGGCCACGAGCGAGGCCGGAGCGGGCTGCTCCCGGTGGCCGACCATGACGTCTCGAGACGGTTGTGCGAAAGGGGCCACGAGCGAAGACCGGTCGCCGGATCGGCAACGCGGCGGTCGAGAAGATGTTCGCCGCACCTGACGGCGCTTCGCAGCGCCGTACCGTCGCCGGTCGCCGCGTGGAGGGACAGCAGGCCCAGCAGCGCACCGGACGCACCGGACATCACGTCGAGCGCTTCGTCCTTCGCAATCGCGGTGCTGTCGATGGCGCCGGCTGCCGCTCCCGCGGCTGCGAGGTAGCCGGGGTTTCGGAGTGCGCTGCCCGCGCGCGTCAGGGCGTAGACGAGTCCGCCGAGGCCGATCGCGCCCCCGATGCCGATTGCCGAAGCCAGCTCCAGTCGACGCACGCGGTCTTCCAACTGTCTGCACAGCGGGTCGAAGACCCGTGCCGCGAGCGCATGTGCGTTGCGGCACCTTGCGACGGCGGCGACGGCAGCCAGGAACAGCGCGATTCCCGATGTTCCGCTGAAGAGACCGATTCCAACGGGCTCGAGAGCCGGCGCGTCCGGTGACGGACCGCCAAGGCCGAGCCAGGTCAGCGACTGCCCGTCATCGACGGCGAGCCGTCTCAGCAGATCGACCATGGCGTGGACTTCCACCAGCACGTGCTCCCGCCGCAACGGCTCCGGGCCGGGTTGGCGCGCGGTGCGCATCCGGGCGCTCCTGTGGCGGCGCTTGGCGTCGGCGATTGTGAAGGACATCCGAAGCAGATCGAGTTGCTGCCGCAAATCCCGGGAGCTCAGCAGTGCGAGACGCGTGCCCGGAGACCGTCCACGGTTCGCGAGCCGTTGTTCGAGCGGCACTCCCTCCGAGGACCGGAGGGTCCGCCCTGCCATGCTGCCGGTGAACAGCGGGATGTCCAGCCGTTCCAGCTCGACACGTTCGGCGATGCGCGTGGCCCAGCAAGTGGGGCGTTGGCTCGCGGCGAGGCTCGGGGCGGTGATGACGTCGAGTGCGATGCTCCAGTCGGGTCCCGACGTCAGGTGCTGGGGAACGAGCGCGCTCTCGAGAAGCGCCGCGTAGCTGCGGGTGTCGCGAATCAGCACCCGGAATTCCTCACGTTCGAGCCGGCGGAGGCTCCGGGTGGCCAGAAGCCGGGACCGGTCTCGGCCGAGGGCCTCGTACATCAGGCGGAAGCCCTCCAGAAGTCGGTTCAGATGGGCCGATGCGGGCTGCGGGCGTTCGTTCAGCACCGGAAGATTCCGGTCGACGTGGCTCGGGGAGCCGCCTCCCTGCCAAGCCATCCAGTCGGTATTCGTGTGCGCGGTCGGTTGCCGACCCCAATGGCGGGGATCGGGATCCGCCAGACCGCCGACGACCTGAAAGACACCATCCGGCGCGCGACGGGTAGTCGGCGGCATGCCGGTACGAAATACGCTTCCTGCAGGCGAATCGCCGGGCAGCCGTCCTGCGCCGGTTCCCGTTCGCGTGCCGTCCAGCGGCGCACCTGCGATGCACTCGAGGTCAATCGGTACCGGATACTCTCCCGCGGCGATCAGGTTGCCCGCGTGCAGGTCCGAACCGCCCAGCGCGTAGACGAGACAGGTGAGCATGCCGGCGCGAAGATGGAAGCGTTCCACGGCCGCGCGGTCGGTGCACGGGGTCGCTTCGACGACTTCGACCCAGCCGTAGCCTCCGCGGTCGAGGACCCGCAGCCGCTTCGTCGCGGACATGGCGCACGTCCGCGAGATCTCGGAGAGCAGATCCGCGAAGCATCGATCGAGGGCGAGGGGCCGCGGCTTGTACACGAGTGCGGTCCCGGATTCGAAACGCAGCAGACAGACCGTTCGACCATCTCGATGCGGATCGGACAGGTCCGGTCTCACGCTTGCGATTCGCAACGCGCGGTCCCGAATTCCGAAGGCGTTGCGGATGGCCTCGGCGTCGTGATCGAGGCGCCGCACCAGGTCGGTGGTGGAGGCAATCCACTGCCGGCAGCAGGTAGCCAGCAGTCTGGCCAGCATCGGGTAGCGCAGCAGCCACGCCACGAGTGCCTCCCCGTCCAGAGCGTGCAGAAAGTTGCGGTAGATCCCGCGGCCGGGTGCCTCGACATCAGTCGTGTCGCCAACGAAGCGCCTCGAATGCGCGGCGCGGAAGGCGTCGAGTTCGGCACAGAGCGTGCGTGCCGCCGTCCGGCAGATTCTGGCGAGAAGACCGCGTTGCAGGTCGAGGACCGCGGCGGGCGCGAGGCGAGTCCGGCAGTGCCCGAGGCCGGCTCGCATGCGGCGCGCCGCCTCGGGGAGGAACCGCCACAGCAGAGTTTCGAAGGGTTGTGGGGCGTCCGCATCGAAGATTGCCCGATCCGGCTCCTCGGCGCCGGCGGGATCGGACAATGCCGCGTCGAGAAAACGGGCCCAGCCGGGTAGTGCTCCGTCGTTTCGCAGGCGGACCGGTCCGAGTAACCGGAGGGCGGACTCGGTGTCCAGTCCGTCCCAGCGCAGGCGCCTGTCGAACCGCGTCGCGTCGCCGTTCGCCACCCGGTCGCGCCACTTGCGCAAACGTGCCCCGGCGGCACCGGCAATCCGGCCGGCGCCGCCGGGAACGACGGCGGTGCCCCGACGCTCCGACAGCGTCATCGATTCCTCCACCACCCAGCGCAGGTCCGAGGGTCGAAACGCCATCGGTAGTTCCCGCTGGTACGGCCTAGAAGGAGAACCAGCAGATGTTGACGTCGCCGATCTCGATGCCTTCCGCGCAGCCGCCGGCGACCGCTTCGAGCTGCTCGGGGGTCAGCTCATCGCTGGTCACCGGATCCGGCAGGACGAACATCTCGTCGCAGTCGGCATCCTTCTCGATGAACACGACTGGAGTCCGAGATGGTTCGTGATGTTCCGAAATTCCCTTTAATTACGGCGTTGTTGTGCCGGATCGTTCCAGGCAGTGCCGCTCTCTGCCGGCCTGTTCCCACGCTATATGTGGTAAAATTGTGGGAGTAAATCGAGGGGGATCACGGATGCCGATGGGACGATTGACGGTCAAGAGGCTCGCGAAGCTAACGGCGCCAGGGCGCTACGGGGACGGCAACGGACTGTACCTGTTCGTGCAGAAGGGCGGGGCGCGTTCCTGGATGCAGCGGTTGGTCGTGAACGGCAAACGCCGGGACGTTGGGCTCGGATCGGCGCGGTTCGTGACTCTGGCGGAAGCCCGCGATCAGGCCTTCGAGAATCGCAGGGCGGCGCGGCGGGGCGACGATCCGTTCGCTGGCCAGCGCAAGCCGCGGCCGACATTCCGCGTAGCGAGCGAGAAGGTGGCCGACGGTCGGGAGTGGAAGGGCCGCACCGGGGCAATGCGGCGCTCCGCGCTGGAGACGCACGCGGCCGCCCTGATGGATCGGCGCGTCGACCAGATCGGCCGCGAGGACGTGCTACGTGTGCTCGTTCCGCTCTGGACCGACAAGCCGTCGCTCGCGCGGAAGCTCCGGATCTGGATCCGCGGGGTTTTGTCCTGGGCACAGGCGCACGGCCACGTGGACGACAACTGGGCAGGCGAAGCCATCAACGGTGCGCTGCCCAAGGTGAAGGGCGCTCGCGAGCATCACGCGGCGGTACCGTATCGGGACGTGCCGGGCGCGCTGGAAGCAATCGAAGCGTCAACGGCGAGCGACATCGTGAAGGGCTGCCTGCGGTTCACGGTGCTTACCGCAGTCCGCTCGACGGAAGCACGGAAAGCGACGTGGGACGAGATCGACCTGGAGGCCGCAGAGTGGCGCATCCCGGCCGACCGGATGAAGGTTGGCGAGGAACACCGGGTTCCGCTGTCAGATGTCGCAATAGCTGTCCTGGAGGCCGTGAGGCCGCATTCGTCGGGCAACCTTGTGTTCCCGTCGCCCAAGCGACCCGGCAAGGCGCTCGACGCGTCATCCGTGGTCAAGGCCCTCCAGAGGCAACTGCCGGGCGCGACGATGCATGGTTTCCGTTCGTCGTTCCGAACCTGGGCGGCCGAGAAGACGAACGTCACTCGTGACATCGCGGAAATGGCGCTCGCGCATCGGGTAGGTTCGGACGTGGAACGGAGCTACGCGCGGTCCGACCTGTTCGAGAAGCGGCGCGCCCTGATGGACGCATGGGCAGCGTTCGTGACCGGCAACGGCGGGAAGGTGCTTCGCTTTCACGCCTGAGCAGTAGAGGCCATTGCCGTCTGCTGAACGGCCCGTCAGTGTCCAGCAGCGTTCATCGTCATCCGGAGTGTTTAGTAAGGTGGCTGAAGCCGCCGGAAAGGGGTGCCACCCCGCGGGCTTGTCAAGCCGCCCGCAAGCGTGCGGCTCCTCCACTGGCGTTCCGGCCCTGACGGGTGACGAGCCGGCCGGCGGGGCGGACAGTGGCATTTGTGGCCGGACGCCGACGTCCGGCCCTGAACAGGCCGGCATCGACCACGGCGGGATCCCACATGCGGTGGCGGCGCATGTGAGCCGGCGCTACGCGGTCAGTTCCCGCATCAGCGCGCCAACGGTTCCCGCTGGATCGGCCAAGTTGAACGGGAAGCAGGCCATCTCCAGATCGTCGCCGGCGACGAATCGGAAGACGAGCGTCTCGCGGAACGCCTTCGTCATCGGATAGACCAGGACCACACGCCGGCAGCCGTATCTCTTCCCGTAGGCGAAGAGCTGGTACGCGTCGTCCTGACTGACGCCGTGGTTCGGAGCGCCGGGGTCCAGTCGCTTCCACTTCGCATCCAGGATGAATCGGACCCGCTTCCGCTCGATCAGGACAACATCCGGCTTCAGCCGAAACGCGGCCTTGCCAGCGCCGTCCGTCGCCAGATGCCACATCGGCCTTTGGGCGCGCACCGTGAAGCGCCGCTGGTGTCGGCGGACGGAGGCGGTGACGAAGTCCTCGAACACCTCCTCCATCGGGAACAGCAGCGCACGGTTGACGTGGCGGCCGGCGAACGTGGCCAGACCGTGGCCGAACAGGAACAACCCCACCCAAGGCATCACGGTGTCGTAGTGCCGCATCGAGCGGCCCACTCGATGCCGTGTCCAGTCGTCAGCCAAGTTCGTCGACGAGGGCACATCGGAGAAGACGATGCGTAGCTGGTGGACGCGCTGCCGATTCGCGGGATGGCGAACGACACCCGCGAGTCGCCGTAACGCGCGGTGGATCAGCCGGTTCGCGGGTCGGTCCGCCGTGAATTCGTCGTAGCCGACGTAGAACTTGGAGCGGTCGACCAGATTCTCGCGGACGTGCAGCGGGAACAGGATCCGGCCCCGTAGGTACGGGAGACTCGCCTCTTGTGTCCGGTACGCCCGGGCGAGGCCGCGCCGGGTCAGCAGGACGACGCTCACCAGGAACAGATGGACGAACGCCTCGAACATGTCGAAGTGCCGGATCGCGCGGATGCTGGCACCGTCAAGCTGTGCCTGCCCGAGGCCGCGCCAGTCCCGCAGCATCGTGAGGAAGACCCGCCGGGTGTCTTCGTCCCTGTCGGTCATGGAACCAGAACGGCCCTCCGTTGGCTCGCCAGCGTGGCCGCTGATCGTTGTCGTGCCGCTCCCGTCGTTCGAGAGATCGACCTTCGGGAGGATCTCGATCACGGTTCCCCGGCGGGTCTCGATGATCCCGACGTAGTTCTGCGCGTGGAGGCGGCCGTGCCGGAGCGAGAGAACGGGCCAACTCCGGCCCGTTTCGTCGGTCGGCTGCGCGAGCGCGAATCTCTCCAGATCACGCTGTTCGTCCTCACGCAGTCCGGTCAGCGGCTCGTGCTCTCGAACCACCAACACGGGCGGGGTCGGCATGGTCAGGCACCCGGTGCCACGGTGTCGTCTTCCGTTGACGCCTTCGGCTCGTAGATCGCTTGGTACACGGTCGCGGTGGTCCACCGGCCGTCATTGGCCCGAGGCAGGTCGTACACGGCCCGGTCGGCATCCACCAGATCGGCTCTGACCAGCTCTTCCGGCGGACCCGACGTCTGGACGAACCCGTTGTCGTTCAGAACTGCGCGGATCTTCTCCCAGTCGTCGTAGAAGTACTCTTGCAGGAGTGGCAGGATGCGGGTCCGAAACGTGATGGCGAGCGCCGCTAGTGTGTCGACACCCAGGAAGTAGGTGTGCCCGATCTGGTGCTCGCGGTCCAGCAGCACCGTGATGCGTCGATTCATCGCGGCGAGAAGCTCGCGGCAATCAACGCCGTCTGCGTCCGTGCTGATGCCGGGATGAGACGCATCCGGCATCATCTCCTCGAACACGAAACGCCGTCGCAGCGCGGTGTCCAGCAGAGCGATGGACCGGTCGGCGGTGTTCATCGTCCCGACGACGTGCAGGTTCGCTGGCACGCCGAACTCCGTCTTCGAGCCGGGCAGCGTCACCTGCGCCTCATCGTCGCGGCCGATCCGCTTCGAGTCCTCGATCAGGGTGATCAGCTCGCCGAAGATCCCGGCGATGTTGCCGCGGTTGATCTCGTCGATGACGAGCACGTAGCGCCCGTCCGGATCCGCCGCGGCGCGCTCCGCGATGCGCGGGAACACGCCGCGCGATAGCTCGTACCGGATGTCTCTGGCGTCGCCGCCTTGGGCCGAGTCTTCTGCGTCGGTGTCCGAATGCTCGGCCAAGATGGGCCGGATGCCTTCGACGAAGTCCTGGTAGGTCGTATTCTGGTGAAACGTCACCATCTCGATCCGACCGGCCCGGCGATGCTCGTCGAACCGGCGTTTGACCGCGACGCGATCCTCCTGCGCCAGCTCACCCACTTCCCGATCCTCGACAATCGCCACCCCTCGCGTGACGGTGTGCCACGTCTTCCCGGTACCGGGTGGACCGTAGAGGATTGTGTTCAAGGCGTGTCCCAACGGACCCGGTGCGCCACGTGAGCGTGAGGTGCCGATGTCCTCGGGAGACCACCACACGACGGATTGAGCGTCGAGCCGAGTGCTTGGCCAGTCCGTACCCCGTTGCCGTGCTTCTTCGAGTACGCGGTCGAGGAAACCCAGGGCGTGCTCGTACTCATTTCCTGAATCGCCCGCGGACGACTGCGGATAGCCCAGTCTCTCATACGCGGCTCGAAACGGCTTCCGCCGGTACGGCGGGTAGCGCTGCGGGTCGATCCCCATCATGAAGTAGGACGCGACATTGAGACGAGTGCCCACAGCGCCGCGCGAAAACACGCTTTCGGGCAGACCGCCATCGAACGAGCGAACACGGTCGGCGGGCGTTCGGTCGTCTTCGGACCACAGTCCCGACAGCGTGTCACGCGCCTCGCCCACGTTGCCGTCGATCCACTCCGTCAGCTTCGAGTGATTGCGCCAGTTGATGACGATGTTCCGCTTGTGTGTGATCGCCGCCTTCACCAGCGTAGGCCAGTCTCGTTCATCGCGCAGCAGCGCCTCACGGGCTCTCGTCAAGGCCCTGCCAAGATCGAGCTTGAAGCGCTCCTCCCGTTCGATCTCGTCGTACCTCGCCTTCGCGGCTGCGAGGTAGGAGTCCCAGAGTGCTGTCGTCATTCCGATCTCCGGATCCAGCTTGAGCGGTGCTGGTGCGCCGCGGTGGATCGGCGCCGGCGAGGTGCCAGACGCAGCAGGGGCAGGGCGTTCGATCCGGCCGATGGTCTCAGCATGCTCGACCTTCAGTCCATGTTTAACTCTACAGAATCACCTCCGTCCCTTTCCGCCGGGGCGGGAGCCGTCAGGCTCACGGGACGCTCGGGACCAATGTGGTCCAACAGGAGATCACGCGCGGCGGTCGGACCGGCGGGCCGGCCGGGCAGGAAGGACGGCCGGCTCGCCGGTCAGCCGGCACACCCGGTCCAGATTCGTCCGCAGGTAACCGTTCGGTCGCCCCGGTATAGCGGACCGACAACTGGGGCGGTCGACGCGCGTGAACCCGCGTAGCGGAGTAAAGAGCGCGGACGAGCTGAAGTGGGCGGAGCCAGGAAGCGCGCCGTGCGGCGAAGAACGCACTGGCCCGTAGGCCGAGCCGGTCAGTCTGCGCGGATTTCTCTGGACGCCGACCGCCTTCGGCACGAGACGCTTCGCCGCCGGCCGTCCGCGTCCATCCGCTCGAACTCCGAGCGCACCCGCGAGAGGCGAGAGCCGCCGGCGCACACCGCGCCGATCAGGTCCTCGATGAGCTGTGTGCGCGGGCCTGCTTCGCGCGAACCGGCGGGCGCCGCAGCCGGCGGGCGCTCTCGAGCGGGCGGCTCCCGGCGAACGCGGGCAGCCGGCGGGATTGTCGAGGACGGCGGTCGTTCCGGCGTGGCGACCCGGACGGGCTCGGCACCCGGCGCGGGGTAGTTGCGCTCGATGTGCCGGTCGATGTCGCGCATGATGCTCGACAGCGACGGGCCGAGGTCGGGCGGTGGCGCCGGCGGCGCCGACCGTCTCGACAATCCCAGCCGATCGAGGACCCGTTCGACGGCCTTCAGTGCGGTGTCCAGGGTGGTCAGGCGCCGTCTCAGGTCCGCCACGCGCTGGCGGAGCCGCTGCAGCCTGCGACGTGCCGGGCGGTTCTCACGCGCCAGCTGACGGCGGTCCTGCCGGGCCCGGCGCTTGTCGGCCGCCGCGGCGCGCCAGCGGTCGCGCGCCTCCTGCCGGTTGCGGGCTCTCCATCTGGCCCGGCCTTCGGCGACGAGCTCGGCGTCGCGGGCCTGGTCGCGGTGTTCGTCGGCGTCCCGGTACGCGAGGTCCTGCTCGCTGCTCCGCTGGCGGTTGGGCGTCTAGCGGGACGCCGCGCGGGTGGCGGCGGCGAGGGCATCGCGGGCCGCGGCGTGGTGGCGGGCGGCGGCCCGCAGGGTGCGCTGGGCGGCCCGGTCGTCACGGACGGCCACCTCGAACGTCTCGCGGACCTGGCGCTCGCGGGTCGTGCTCGCGGGCGCGGATGTGCGTTGCTGGTGCGGAGCGCCGCGCTCGGCCTTGCGCACGGCCGCCTCGGCGTCGCGCAGCTCGTCGCGGGTCTGGTCGCGCTTCGCGCCGATCTGCACTTCGAGCCGCTGGAGGTCAGGGCCCGAGATTCGGGCCGTCGTCGCTTTCGGCTCCGTCCTGCCGGGCGTTGTGTCGTCGGGCGCGGGCTGCCACAGCTTCAGCTTCGTGAGCGGCGCGAAGACCTTCTGCCGCTTCCGTCGGCGCGTGTGGCGCCGTGCCAACTGGACCGCTCGGCCTTGGCCTGGCCCGGGTGCAGGTCGGGCTGTTTTCGCTGGCGCTCGTTCAGTTCCCGCCACTCGGCCCGCTCTGTCGCGGTACGCTTCTCGCGGCCGGCGCGGCGGCGCCTCGCTGCGCGGTCGCTGCGGTGGCAGGGGGGTGTTCTCTCGGGCGACGTCGACGGCGTCCTTCTCGGGAACGCCCGCCGCCTTCAGGACGGCCACCTCGGCCGTGAACGCCGCCCGCGCCTGCTGGCGCCGCACGCGGTTGTCGATGACCACGCCTCCCGTGCGGCGCTCGTAGTCGACGGCCCAGCGCTGCAACCGCCGGACCGCCGGCTTGGTCACCTTCACGGCCCGTCCCGTCTCCGGGCAGACGCGCGAGACGAGCACGTG
This sequence comes from Vicinamibacterales bacterium, assembly GCA_965204175.1. GTDB lineage: Bacteria > Acidobacteriota > Vicinamibacteria > Vicinamibacterales > UBA8438 > WTFV01. Next base: position 3,280,939 of record OZ241978.1, on the reverse strand, counting down.
CACGTGGGGGCTGTCGGTGTCGGCGTGCGCGACCACGATGCCCCGGTGCCGGTCGTCGAGGCCGAGCGCGTCGAGCGCACCCTGCACGGTGTCGAGGGCATGCGCCCTCGACGGCGGCTTCGCGCCCTCCGGCCACGTCAGCAAGACTTCCACTATAAGCGATTGATTACGCAATGTTTATGGGGGTAACTGGAGACGCCCGAAGATAACGATAGCCATACGGGGCGCCGCTCATGACGCGGATCTCGCCCGAATCACGTCGGTTTGCCGGCCGCAGCATTCACCGGATCTTGCTGAATGGCGTTCGACTGGCTCTACAGCAAACGCCGGCATGCGGGGAGGGCGCACAGTGGAGGGCGCACCATCTGCGTTTGGCAGGCGGGAACCCGGCATGTCACTCGGACGGTAAGCAGATCGCGTTGCAGACGCTGGTGCGCAACGGCTCCTGTAGATCAGGGTAGCGACGCTCGTCCCCGCCCTGAAGCCCGCGGGCCGCCCTGTGTGGGCTGGTGCACGGTCGGCCCGGATCCGGGAAGACGACCGTGTTGTGGAAGGCGGTCGAGGTGGGTAGCGGCCAGCGCGTGCTGCACCTGACGTGGTCGCGCGAACTGACCGCCGCCGCCGAGCGGTGCGCGCAACCTTCAGGCTGGCGGCGTCGTGCCGATCACCTCAACCAACTCGGCAACGACCGTCACTGAATCTTCGTCGTCGGTGGTCAACTCTATCGGCGCAAAGTCGGGATTCGTGGGTTCCAGCACGATGCGCACGTGCCGCCATCCCTCCGCGTTCGTCTCCTTTTGGCTGCGGTAGCGCTTCACGGTGAATCGCTCGCCGGTATCGGGATCGATCCCATCGCGCAACTGGACAAGTAGTGTCCTGCCCTGGCGCGTGCCGGTAACGGGGCTTGCGAACAGACAGTACGCGCCGTCCGGGATGGCCGGCTCCATGGAGTGTCCGACGACCTGGGCCACGAACATCCCAGGCCGCGCCGAACGCGCCGTCTCGACTTCCACCCATTCCCACTCGGATTGGTCCGGGACGGTGTGAGGATCGCCGAACGCACCGGCGGCGGCGGCCAGTGGCACCAGCGGCACGCAGGCGCCGTCGCGCACCTCAGCCCTCGAGGCGACCAGCCGCAGGCGGGGCCGCGGCGTGGCTGCGCCGCTCGTCGCGGGATTGCGAAACCAGGAACGGTCCGCTCTGACCCTGCTCCGTACGTCCCGCATGGCCAAATAGTTGGCGAGCCGCCGGAAGTGGCGCACCATCGCCTCTTCGTCGTCCAGGTCGTGGGCCGTGATTTCGATCACCTCGAAGCCGTGATTGCGAAGCCACGTGCGGATCTCGCGGTCCCGCTCGGCCGTTTCCGGATTGCCGTGCAGATGCGCGCTCAACCCGTCCAGGTAGATGCACACGCCCTCGTCCGGATCGTGATCCTCGGTGCGATAGATCACGTCCGGCGTCGTGGTCCCCAAGGTGTGATCGAGCCGAATCTGCTCGTCCCGCACGCCTTCGCCGAACCCGGCGGCGAGCAGCAGGTGACGCAGCCTGGTCTCCGCGTCGTTGACGGGAACTGCATCGTCTCCGGCCGGCGCCGCATCCGGCTCTCGCCGCGGTATCTCGTGTTCCAACGAGAGCTGCCGCCCCCATTCGTCGATCCGTTCGCGGGCCGCCTCCCGATCCAGATACCGGTGGTAGTAGGCGTTGCGAAACGACTGCAGGCAATCGATGCAGGACGACTCGCACAGGCCGGGACAGGCGCCGGCGACCTCGCGGGCCACCTGAACGACCTCCGGAAAGCGCTCGCACAACTGGTCGAGGAGGCCCGATCCGCCGGGCATCGGATCCCAAAGGAGCGCGTCGACGTCGTCGCGGTCGACATGGCCGATGACGAGGACCTGCAAATCGTCCAGGTGCATGTCGAGTACCTGCGCCCCGCCGATCCGCAATGCCTCCAGCACGCTGTACGCCATTGCGGCGCTGTCGCACGCGGGCAGCGAGAGCACGTCCGCCGTCACGTCCGCGTGAAACCCGATGCCCTCGGGCGCGCGCCCGCAGCGTTCCGCGTGCCTTTCGCGGAAGTCCTGGCGCTGGCGGTCGGAGGAAAGCGGCGACACGCTCTGGCCGCAGATCGTGCAGACGGGGTAGCCGAGCTCGCCGCGCCTGCCCTCTTGCCCGGCGTTCCCGTTTGCATGCCCACCCGGCGAAGAGCTCCCCGTTGCGCTTCCCTGCCCCAGTCTCTCGACAGCGCCGGCCGGGCCCACGTTGACGAGGCGCAGGCGGACGCCCCGGCGAAGCTGCACGGGTTGCGGTCCCCAGCGAAACGCGCGCCCGCCGCTGTGCTGGCCGAGCTCGGTCCCGTAGATGGCGACGCCCAACTGGAAGCGCAGGTCCTCTTCGTCGGAGATGTGCGACGTGTGGATCAGGTCCGTGTCGCAGACTGCCATCGTCCGGAGCGACGTTCCGCTCAGCGACGACGTCTCGCCCGGCCGCGTCTCCCTGACGGCCTGCCGTTGCACCGAGACTTCGTAGTACGGCATGTCCGACCGCGCGCCGCCGGTCCGGGACCCGGCGCCGGGGGCGCCGTGCAGGTCGCGACGAAAGCGCCGGGCCACGAACCGGTGGCCGTTGGCGTAGATGAGGTTGCCGGGCACGTACTCGCGGAGAGCCGTCGCGGGCGGGCGCGGCAGGCTGAAGTCCATGGTGCCGGTGCGCCAGAACGGGATCTCCGCCCAGCCCACCACCGAGCCGACCTCAAGCCCGTAGCCGGGCAGGAATCCTTCCGCGGCCAGGACGCTGAAGGTGTTGACGTCGTCGTGGCCTTCCGCCTGCCGGCGGGACCGCCGGTCCGTTCCCTTGAGTCGCTTCACGAGCCTGTCGCAGCGGCGAAACAGTGCCTCGTCATCCGGTTCGAGCGTGCCGCGACGCTCGCGCAGGGCGTTGAGACGGGCAATCTGCCGCATCGCCCACTGCAGGCGGCTCCGCAGGCGCGCGACGACGTGTTCCAGGTTGTCGGTGAACGCGTCGACGTGGGCGCCCAGCGCAGCCGGGGTCGCAACCCCGGCATCCTCGGCCGGCCAGCCCTGCCGGAACACGGCCTGCACGCGGACGGCCAGGTCTGCGGCATGGCGCTGCACCAGATCGCGCAGCGCGCCGAAGTCGAACGGCGCGCTGCGGACTTCGCCGTCCTCGAACAGGTACGGCTCCACCCGCCGCGGCAGGCAGCGGTGCAGCACGTCCCGGATCGCGGCCCGTTTCCCCTCCGGTCGGGCGGCGTCCCGCCCGTAGCCGTGCAACGCCCCGATGATCGTCGCGTGCACGTGCTTGGCGACCATCACGTCGTTGCGCAGATTGAAGGCGGGCGCATCGATGCGGCCGTCGAGCAGCTTCAACGGCTCGGCGAAGTAGGCCCGGTCGTGCGAGACGGGCCGGCAGTAGGTCAGGTCCACCGCCATGCGATGGCGCCGACCCGCGCGACCGGCGCGTTGCCGGTAGTTGGCGGGCAGCGGCGGCACGTTGCGCATCAGCACCGAGTCGAGCCTGCCGATGTCGATGCCGAGCTCCAAGGTCGGCGTGCACACCAGACAGTTCACCGCCTCCGAGTCACCCTTGAACAGGTTCTCCAGGCGCTCGCGCTCGTCCGGCGGCACCATCGCCGTGTGCTCTTCGGAGCGCAGCATCGAGTAGGCGCCGTCGAGCAACTGGAGGTCGTAGCTGTCCTCGTCTTCCGGGACCCATTCGACGATGCCGTCGCAGCGCCAGGCGATGCAGCGGCGGTGCGGGGGCTCGCGAGTGGTGGTGCGGCGGCAGCTCCGGCACCGCCACACGCCGCGGTTGGGCGAGAGCCGGAGACGGTCGGCGTTCACCTGGTGTACGCCGCTGACGTTCGGCAGAAAGCGTCCCCTGGACCCCTTGAGCCGGACCGGAACCAGCAGCCCGCGTTCCACCAGGAATGCAAAGAGGCTCTCGAGGAAGGGCCCGGTGGCGTCCGCGGGCACCTCCCACTTCCTCGCGATCTGCCGCATCGTGGTCTGGCCGGCCTCGCTCGACCACTGGATCACCAGCGCGGGCGTTTCGGCGGACTCGCGGCGCAGCTTCGTCCCCGCGGGACCGCGGAGATTCGGCAGATAGCCCTGCTGAACCTCCGGGTCGCCGTCCTTCCAGTACTTCGTGAAGAGCTCGTGCTCGGGGTCGTGGAGCGCGCGCCGACGGCGCAGATAGTCGAGTACGCTCGCCACGCCCTCCCGCAGGTGCTCCGCCGAGATGCCGAGATCGTGGGCGCGTTGCTGTATCCAGGGCAGGGAGGCATCCAGGCCGGCGTACTCCACCTTCATCCGGCCCCAGGGCTCGAGGCCCAGCGCCTGCCGCGACGCCAGGGTAATCTCGCGCAGTACCTGGAACCGAAGGTACTTGCGGCGTTCCTTCGCGTGGCGCCCGCCCGCATGCTCGCGGCGGGCCACCTCCCAGACCTCCGGAATCAACGCCCGCGACAGCGCCTCGTCGCTCTCCAGCCGATCGTCGAGATGCGCGACAAGGTCGCCGATGGATTGCGGGCTGTCCCAGATGCCCTCCGCCATGAGGGCGCGCAGCCGGAAGCGGCGCGCGTGGTCCTTCATCCAGCCGGCCTGGAACGCGGCATCCTGCCGGTTGTCGCAGAAGACCAGCAGCCGCGGCCGCTGGGCGCGGTGCACCATGTCCTGGGCCAGCACGTGCACGTCCGCGACGTTGATGGCCCGGACCGGGCGAGCGGGTTCCCGGTACCGGCCGCCGTTCGGCGTGCTGCCGGTGGACCCGCACGACAGGCAGCTCGCCAGGAGTCCGGGGCGCTGCTCCTTCTGTCGAATGGCAAGAAGCCGAACCGTGTCCCCACTGCGGCCGCAGGCGAGGCAGCGGCTCACTGCCGTCGGGTGCGCGGCGCCGCAACCGCGACAGAAGTGAAGCGGGGCGGTACGGGCATGCGGGACCGTCGTCTCCTCTTCTTCGTCGGCCCCGATCAAGGTGTCGACAAGGACGACCCGCCGACCGCCGAGCTGCCTTTCCTGGTGCTCCCAGCAGGTTCCCCCCGCGCGCGCATCGCCGCCCCCCGGGGTCCGCCTCGTGAAGGTGAAGTCCCTGAGGAACGCGACGTAGTAGTGCTGCCCGCAGACGGTGCACGTGGCGACGGGAAACTGAGCGAGTCGTTCGCTGCCGTCGGCGGCCGCGCAATCGTCCTCGGCCGCAAGCCAGAGCCTCGGACCGTCGCTCTCCGCCGGAAAGGACACGACCGCCCCACCGATGCCGCGCACGAACCCATGCACGACCGGCCGCAGCAGCGGCCGTCCGTCGCGGCGCGCCGCGGCGCCGAGCGTCAGCCAGGCGAGGATCTCGGCTTCGGTGACCGGCCGCCCGACTCGTGCCTCCAGGGCCGGCGGCAGCTCCTCCAGCGCCCTCGGGGTCGCCAGCTCCTCGGTCAGTCCGTAGACCAACTCGTTGCGGGACAACGCCGCGTGCAGAACGTCCGGCCACTCGCCCGTGCCCAGTTCTTCTCCCGCCAGTCTGCGGTAGACGTCCCGAACGTCCGTACCCGTCGAGGTCCCGTCTTCCACGGCCTGCACCGCGCGGTCGAGAATCGCGGCGGTGTCTTCCCCGGGGGCCGGCGGGGAGAATCGCCGCTCGGTCCAGACCTCGGTCTCGTAGTCCTCCCCGACCGTCGTCACCGAGTCGTCCGCCACGCCAAAGAAACGCGCCGCGAAGTTGCGCCCGGCCTGCGGATCGTCGTGATCGACGATGGTCGCCGAGGTCGCGATGCAGGTCGTGCGAGCCGCGTCGGTCCGGCAGAACGCGCGAAGACGCCGGATGAGGCAGGCCGTCTCCGCCCCCAGCGCGCCGGTGAACGTATGCGCTTCGTCGAACACGAGGAAATCGAGCCGCGCGCCGGCGAAGAGCTCGACGTCCTGCTGCCGCGTCAGCAACAGCTCGAGCTGCTTGACGTTGGTGAGGAGAATGCGCGGCTGTCGTGCCGGGCTGCGCATGACCTCGCGCGAGCAGACCTCCTCGGCCGGATAGACCGTCTCGCCGCTGCCCTCGCGTCGCGCCCGCTCCAGCCGGGCCTCGTAGTCGGCCCGCGACGATCCCGCCGGCAGCCGCACGCCGGCCACGTCCGCCTCGTGCTCCGGCGTCTTGCCGACGTACATCCCGAACGGAATCCCGGTGCCCGCCAGCAGCCCGCGCAATCGCATGAGCTGGTCTTCCGCCAGGGCGTTCATGGGATAGACGATGACGGCGCTGATGCCCGGCGGCGCGTCATCGTCCCGAAGGCCCAGGCACCGGCTGACGATCGGATAGAGGAAGCACTCGGTCTTGCCCGAGCCGGTGCCGGTGGACACCAGGGTGGTCCGGCCGTCCGCAATCGCGCGCACGGCGCGTTCCTGGTGGCCGTACAGGTGGCTCAGCGTTTCCGGGATCCGTTCGCGCAGATGGGGGTGCAGCAGTCCGTCGCGGATCAGGGCGTCCACCGCTGCGCCTTGTCGAAACGGGCGCGAAAGACTCACGTACGGGCCCTTGAGCAGCGGCGACCGGCGGGTCTCGTCGAGCGACAGCAGGTCGCGCATCTGGCCGTGCAGCCGGTCATCGGCGAATGGATACGCCGTGAGCTGGTAGCGCAGGAAGCTGCGGACGACGTGCTCGGTGTAGGCGATCGGGTTCAGAGCCATCGGACGCTATCGCTCACGCTCGACGAATTCGTAAACGGTGAGGCCCACTTCTCGCGCGACACTTCGTCGAAGCCGAGTGCGGCGAGGATGGCGATGACCTCGCGGGGCCTGAGAACGGGGATGGACGGCACTCGATCAAGCCACCACGACGACCTGGGTACCCACGTACTCGCCGTCCAGCACGGGTTTCCCGTCATCGAGGAGCATCGCGATGACCTCCTTGAGATTCTCGTTGAGTTCCTCGAGGGTGTCGCCCTGGCTGTGCGCTCCAGGGAACCCCGGCACGTACCCGACATAGAGACGCGTATCCGGGCAACGTTCCACGACGAATGTGTAGCGTCGCATCGTCGTCAACCGTATGACCGGGACTCGACCGAGGTCAAGCGAGGGGGCGAAGCAAACTGGCGCTCGTCACCAGAGCTCGCCCGGCGAAACTGAACTGATCCAGGTCTGCGCTGAACTCTCGGACCCGGCCACCGCAGCGCGCGAATGCCGGGCGCTCGTCGCGGCCGGCAAGCTGTTCCCGCGCCAGCCGGCGGCTGCTCACGTTGACACAGGACGGCATGCCCACTGAACCGTCGGCGGGCGTGGAAATGCATAGCGCCTGCGAGTGGTTGCTGCAAAGTGCACGGTGACGGGACGTCTCGATAGTCTGTCTGGCGGGGTATCGTTCACACTGGAAGGCGTCATGCAATCGTGATCCGAAAAGATGATAATATGCGAACCAGCTCCTGTCGGAGGCGGGGGACGCGAATGCGAGATGATCCGGGTATCGGCGCGAACGTTGCACGGCTGCGGCTGGATCGGCGACTCACGCAGCAACAGCTTGCCGCGCGGGCCGGGATCTCACGCATGGCGCTGGGGAAGATCGAGCGGGGAGGCGTCGTCCCGCGGGCGGGCACGCTGGCCGGGTTGGCTGCGGCCTTGGCGGTGCCGGTCGGCGAGTTGGCGACGCGGGTTCGGCTTCTCGAGAGTGTGCGGTTTCGCGCCAAGGCGCAGATGCGCGGGCGAGAGCAGATCCTGGCGGTGGTCTCGAAATGGCTGGATGCCTATTGCTGGCTCGAGACGGCGCTGAACGACGGGCCCACGTTCGGGTTCGGGGCGGTCTTTGTTGGCGACGGCACTCCAACGGAAGTTGCACGGGCCGTTCGTTCCGTGGTCGGGCTTCAGGCGGCCGAGCCGGTGCGGAACATCAGTCGGTTGTTGGAGGACAACGGCGTCAAGCTCCTGCTTCTGGAGACCACGCGTGACTCCTTCTTCGGGCTGAGTGTCGGAGAGGCCGACGGCGGTCCGGCGGTGGTGGTCAACACCTGGGACCGGATTTCGGTGGAGCGCTGGATCTTCACGGCGGCGCACGAGCTTGGCCACCTGCTGTTGCACCCGTCGGAGTACCGGCGCGACGCGACCGCGATGCCGAGCGGACCGGAACAGCAGGCGGATGCCTTCGCCAGTGAGTTTCTGATGCCGGAGGCCGCCTTCGCGACAGAGTGGGAGGCGACCAGAGGGCACTCGCTCCTGGTCCGGGTACTGAAGGTCAAGCGGATCTTCCGTGTCAGCTACATGACCGTGCTTCGCCGGCTCGTCGAGACGGGCCGCCAGACATCGGACGTCTGGGGCGCTTTCCAGCGCCAGCACGGCGAGCGCTTCGGCCGGGCGCTCCAGAGGATCGAGGAGCCGGAGGCGATCGAGAAGAGTGAGTTCGCATGGGACTGGCGCCGGTCGGGCGAACCGGCGGGCCTCTCCGAGCACGACTTCATCGAAGGCCGGTTGTCCGGGCTGGTGCGGCGGGCGCTCGAAGAGGAACTGATTTCGCTCGCACGCGCCGCGGAGATCCTGGGCGTCACGCATAACGAAATGAGGCAACGGGCGCGGGAATGGGCAGGGTAGACTCGATGCTCAGTCACCGGCCGGTCCGGCGTTTTCCGCTGTCTGACCCCATGACGGCCGATGGTGGGCCGGCCGCCATCACGTCGTCCGTTGCCTTTCGACACCATCAACACCACGTCTTCACGGCACGGACTTCGAGATGAGCAAACATATCGGTCGAGCCAGCATCGTCGGCGAACAGGGTATTGCGCACATTCGGCGGGTCGTGCTCGACATGGGTTACATGTTCTACGAGACCGGGGGTGTTGAGGCTGGAATTGACGGCTACATCGAGCTGCGAGACCAACACACCGGGAAGGTGAGCAATCTCATCCTGCAGGTGCAGGGCAAGGCCACCGAGCGTGAACGGCTCCCAGCGGAAACGTCGGACAGTTTTGAATGGCCGTGTTCGGAAGCCGACATCAAGTATTGGCTCCACGGTACTGCACCCGTCCTTCTGATCGTAGTGCAAACGACGACGAATCGTGCCTATTGGAAATCGATCAAGGACTATTTCGGGCATCCCAGAACGTCACAGAGGCGTTGTATCGTCTTCGATAAGTCCAAGGATATCTTCAATCTTTCGGCGAAGACGGTCATTTCCACGATTGCAGCCAGTGTTCGACCGGGCGCGATAGGTCCACCGACATACGTCGGCGAGCATTTGGCAACAAACCTTGTGCCCATAGAACGATTCGGGCCACGCCTCTTTCTGGCGGAGACTGAACACCGGAGTGGTGGCGAGTTTCACGCGGCATCTCGTCGACTCGTGATCGACGCGCCCAGCGAATGGATAGTGAAGAATGGTCACATTCTCTCCTTCCATGACCTGCACTCACGCCCATGGTGTGACCTTTGCGAAGTCGGCACGATTGAGTCGTTCGATGTGTCAGAGTGGGCACTCGCCTCGGACTTCAACCGTCAACGCGACTTCGTTCAGCTACTCAATCGTGCGTTGGTCGAACTGACTCGTAGCGACTTGGTGGCTGATATCGATCGGCATATTTTCTACTTTCGCCCGCCTGAGGGCAAGACAGATCGCTCATTCTCGTACCGTGCATTCGCGAAGCAAACAGCTCGAAATGTCGTAAAATTCTATCGTAAGAAAAAGTTGCCAAGAGAGATTGCGTACTGTCGACACTCCGCGTTCATCGGTCGGTTCCAATGTTTCGATGACAGGTGGTACCTGGAGATCACTCCAACGTATCACTTCACTCGGGATGGCCGGTGGGAGGATCGTTTTGCTTCCGAACGCCTAAAGGGGATCAAGGAACTTGAGAACAATAGCGCAGTACTCGGCCAGTTCGCGATGTGGCAGCACTACCTCGTTACACGAGTGCGCGGTAACATGTTCACGCCGGAATATCCTTTTATCAAGTTTGGTGTCGCGTCGGATCTCGCTGTTGAGCAGGGCGTACCTGACAAACTCTGGCTTTCCGGGGAACCTGTGCACCGGATGCCACTATTCGAGGAGAACGCGAGCGATTGATGGCCGAAATTCTCCATATTGCGGAACCTGAGCTTGAGTTCGGCGGTGGTGGCCGGCATCTCGACATTCGCTTCGGACTCATGGATCACGGGCCGTTCGATGCGGCACACCCAGGAACTCCCCAACGGATCCGTGTGGGGATCGTGGGAAGTGCGGAAACAGTGGAGGGCGCTGACCGGTGGATCGATCGCTGTCGGTCTGGGGTGCCTGCGAAGGTCAGCCGGCAGCCCAATCTGTTTCCCTCCTTTCCGGGCCTTGAGGGCGACAGCCCGTTTTGTTGCGACTTCGTGACATCGGTGGACCTCCAGCGCACTCTCTCGGAGCGTGAAGTACTGCGGCTTGGTGGGGTCAAGGATGTTAGAAGGGCGACGCGGGAGACGGTTGCATCGCTTCTTGAGGAGATTCGGGCCCTCGGCGATCAGAATAGGCGGCCTGACGTCGTGCTCTGCGCGCTTCCGCTACCGCTTATCCAGGCGACTGTGAACGCGGTAGCCGACGACGGACAGAACGAATCGCGTGGGCATGACGAAAGTGGAGACGTAAACCTCCGAGGCATGCTGAAGGCCGCCTGCATGGAGTTGCGGCTGCCTATACAGATACTGTGGCCGACAACCTACGATTCCGCCATTCGCATACCCAGGAAGCTGAAGACGTCGAGCTATCGGGAGGTGCAGGACGATGCGACCAGGGCCTGGAATCTCTTCACGGCCCTCTACTACAAGGCCAACGGTTTGCCGTGGCGATTGGTTCGGAACGCGGAGCACCTGAAGACATCTTATATAGGTATCAGTTTCTATAGGACGGCGAAGGGCGACCGTGTTCGTTCGAGTGCTGCGCAGATGTTTGACGAACGGGGAGAAGGCCTCATTTTGCGCGGGGCGCGGGCCAAAGAATCGAAGGATGATCGTCAGCCGCATCTGGCGGCGGACGATGCGTACGGATTACTCTCGGACGCCCTCGTCGCGTTTCGTCAACAGCATCGACATTTTCCGGCGCGCGTCGTTTTGCACAAGACGTCTCTTTTTGATGCAGACGAACGAGAGGGGTTTGGACGCGCACTTGATGAGCGGGGAGTCGAGTACGTGGACATGGTTTGTGTTTCAAAGACACTGACGCGTCTTTATCGACACGGCGCGTACCCGCCGCTACGCGGCACTGCGATGCGCCTTGGTGGCCGGGAAATGCTACTGTACACTCGCGGCAGTGTGGAGTTTTTTCGCACTTATCCGGGTATGTATGTTCCGCGGCCGTTGTTGCTGCGCTGCGAAGAAATGAATCAACCCTTGAGCTTCTTGGCGGAGGAAATTCTCGCCTTGTCGAAGATGAATTGGAACAATACGCAATTCGACGGTGGAGAGGCGATCACGATACGGGCAGCGCGCCACGTTGGGGACATTCTGAAGTACATTCCATCCGATAGGCCCATTGCTCCCCGGTATAGTTTCTATATGTGAGGGCACGAGTGGACGATTCGGTGATTTGTGGTGGATTTCGACCGGGTGAAGTCGGAGGCTTGTCAAAAGGAAGGCCCGGCCGTCTTCCAGGACGGATCCCGGCGGGTGGCGATCAACCCGGATCACTGGTGCGGGAAGGTCCGGTTCGGATGACGGAGACCCGGGCCGACAGTTATCGGAGGTGGCTCGTGGATGTGACGCCTGATCTGACGCCGGAATTTGGTCGTTGTCTAAAACGGGCAGCCAGACAGCACGGGGTGTCTGCGGACGCGTATACCGTGCAGCTGCTCGACGGGCACCTTCCTTGCGGTAGTGATAACGAGGCGCTGCTGTCTCTTCTTCAATCATAAATGGATGCCTTCGAGCTTGATTGCCAGCGAGCCGTCCTCCATGGAGTAGAGCCGCTGATCGCAGAAGTGCCCGATTCCTGTGATGATCCCCCCGGCCGTCGCCAGGCAATGGTCGATGAACTTCGAGGACATGTAGAAGACCCACGGGTCCTCACCAGTCGTCGATCTTGAGAACCAATCGGTCGGCCACTGGGACTCGCGTAGCTTGTCATCGAAACGTCTGCGCTCCTCGACCGGCCACTCGAATCCGAAGTGGAACATCTTGTTCCGATACTCGAATAGCGCAGAGAGAGTCGGTTCCATTTCGTCGGGCAGGTATGGCAGCAAGCCGATGGCATCCGCGAGTTGCGTGACGCCGCGGACAAGATGCCTACTCCGTCGTCCATGCTTCCAAACATATCGGCAATCCCACTGGTCCTCTGCAGGCCTATGCCACCGTTCGTGCCCAAACAGTGGTGGCATGGCTTTGGTCATTGCATGCTCGATCCCTCGGAACGCTTGGCAAAACGTTGACTCCACGAAGGGCGCAATCATACCTACAGCGGCCATGCTGTGTGCCGCAGCCTGGTAGGCACTCTGATTCAAATGCTCACACCACAAGTCGACGGTATGTTCGTTGCCGCTGCGCTCGGCGAGACTCTTGAGTCTGTCGAGCTCGGCATTGATTTCCTTCTCCGCCCGACGTTGATGACTCAGCAGTTGGAGAATCGCTATCAACTGTGACTCGTAGTCCAAGTTCGGCATCACAAGGGCAGCAGCGTCTCTCTTCTCATCGTCTGCGTTCAACCAGTTGACGATCCCGCTCTTGCCACTATCCCGGTTCTGATTTCTCGCTTCCTCCATCGACAGGTTCCTCGCGCTGGTCGTGTGCATTCGTCCGGTCGTTTCGCCTAGCCACGCGGTCCTCCAAGCCCGACATTCTCACGTGCGTGGTCGGGCCACCCGCCACACCTTACCTTATCATGCAGCGTGTTCGAGGGCCGAGAGCTTCAGCAAGGGGTTCGTCAAATGAACTGTCGAAGTGTGGGCAAGTGTTGTTGGTGGAAGGGGATCGACGCGGATCGGCTCTTGAAGAACCTGAATGCGGATCGAGGAACCTCGTGTTCGGGTCGTCGTCAAGGACGTCTCCCTGGAAGTCCAGCCGCCACCCGGAGTTCACCGCCGCGTTGCGAACGGCTCTGCCTGCCGAGGCGCTCCGGCGCTGGTTCGAGGAATTCACGGGCGCACAAGGAGCGACGTTGACACAGGATCTCGTCAGCCGTACCTCCAGACGAAGCTGGTGTACACCCGCGAGACCACACAGGGACCGACGATGGTCGGACACGCGACCTCCCCTCAGGCGGTTCGCGTTGAGCTCTTCGCCCATAACACTAAGCCGGAGTTCGTCCCCGAACAGCTCGTACGTTGGCCGCCGTTCTGAGTGCGCGTCGCCGTCCTGGAGAATCTTGCGCACCTGTTCGCCGCGGGAACACCTCCCTGGTCCGCTTGCTCCGGATTCTGGACAGAAGCTCACCAGCAGCTGGTTGCGCGTGAACGTGCGGTAGGGCATCTCGTCGGGCGTGATGGTGTTGGGCAGCTTGCCGGGGCTGTAGAGCTCCAGCTGGTCGGCGAACAGGAACAGGCGGATCTTCGATCCGGAGATGGCGTAGTCGCGGTGGGCGACGGCGTTGACGATCGCTTCGTCGACGACGTCGAGATCGTACCGTGCATCGGCGCCGCCATCGCCCGATCGGGCGTTCGGGGGCGGCTGCATGAACTGCGCGACGAAGGCGGTCCCCGGGTCGATCTGGTCGGACACCGGGCCCGGCAAGCCGCTCGGCGTGGGCGAGGTCGTCGGACGACAGCCGCTCGCCCCGACAACAGGCGGCTTCGATGGAGGCGGAGGGCAGGAAATCGGTCCGTTCCCTACCGAAGGTCAGCAGTCCGGCGAGGGTGGGGCGGTCGACGCCGTTCTCGTCCCGGAAGGTCACCCGGGTGTTGCGGAGCAGGTCGAGCCAGGGGATCGTCGGCGAGCGCCTGAAGAACGCTTCGAGGCGGTGGCGGTTGAGGTCGTCGACGGCCGCCGTGAGCACGGCCTGTTCGTCGAACACGTACTCGTGGCCCCGCTCCTGGAACAGCCGGGCCAGTTCGGGGGGCGTGAGGTCGCGCTTCGTGGAACCGACGCGCACGTAATAGCGCCGACCCGACGTCCGGTGGACGTAGAGCCCGCGCGGAACCTCGGCCAGCAGCACGTGCCGGTCGTCTCCGGCGGCGTTGGGGAGCAGGATCTTGCGGAGGATCGGTCGAATCGGCGGCTCGCAATTGTGCGTGGCGACGTTGACGATCCAGCGCTCGACCGCGTCGACGCGCGACGGCGCAATCCCCACCACGGCGCCGAAATCCGCGACGCCGACGAAGACGCCGCCGCCCGCGGCGTTCGCGAACGCGACCAGCTCGCCAGCGAGCACCTCGGTATAGGGTGAGAGTACGCCGCGGTCTCCGAGACGGACCTCCTTGAACTCGGCCCTGCCGTCTTCGCCGGCGCGGAGCTGGTCCAGAATCTGCTCGGTGGTGTCGAACATCGGTTCAAGCCTCGGTTCGGACCGATTCCGCAACGAGGCCGTTGGTCCGCGAGCCCTCCGTTCATCGAAACCCTGCCTCTACTCGAACAGATCCCGCTGCTTCTTCTTCGGAAACAGATCGGCTTGGTGGCCTGCGCGGGGCTCGGCGGCCCGTTGCGCAGGGAGTCCGGCGGCCGGCGCCGGCATGCCCGGTTCCCGGCGGCGATGATGGCCGACGTCGTCGAGCAGGTTGCGGGCGTGCAGGCGGTCGAGAAGCTGGTTGTAGTTGCCGTCGTCCAGATGGCCGCCGTTGCGAAGGTCGGTCACCGTCGCCCAGTAGCTGCCTTCGTACAGGATCTCCCGCGCTCGGATCTCGACCAGAGCCGTCACGTAGCCGCCGTCTCCGAGCAGATCGCGCGTGAACCGGTCCGTCAGGAGGCCCAGGTGGTCTTCTCCGCCAGCCATCCGTCGTTCGAGCAAGTCGACGATGCGGAGCGCATAGTCGTGTTCCCCGAGCAGGTTGCGGGCGTGCAGGTGGCATTCGCGCCAGGATTCGTCGGCGCTCTGGACGAGTTGCCAGTCGTAGAAGCGCGGGCCGAGACGGCTGGCGACCGGTTGGGGGTGACGGGCGCGCTCGTCGTGGCCGAGGTTGTAGTCGGCGAGGCGCAGGGTCTCCGGAAGCATCCAGCCTTCGCCGTCGTTCTGCGAGAGAAAGGCTTCGATGCCCTTCTCGCGATCGCCGTCGACCGCGTCGATCTTCGCCTGGAGGTCGTCGAACGCCACGACGGTGAGGACGGTGTGGCGCAGTTCGGGGGGCTTGTCGCGGTCGACGCGCCAGAAGCCGCGCGGGTCCAGCGACGCGGCAGCGGACGAACGCGGGCCCACGACGTCGGTCGGCAGGTCGCAATCGCGCAACACGTGGCGGAGGTCGGCGGCGTCGAGGCCGAATGCCGCGCAGGCGGCGGCATCCGTCATCGCGCGCAGGCGCAGCCGCTCTCCGGGATGCAGCGCATCGGGCGCGGCCGTGGGCTGAGTCGCCTTAAAAGGTGCGAACAGGCTCGGAAAGAGGTTCAGCTTCTTTACGATCGGCAACAGCCCCGCTACGTCCGAGACTCGGGGCAGCGCTGCCTCGGCGAGGACATACCAATCTAGTGACGCCGCTCCGAGTCGGTGGCGTACGAGCCAGTCGAAGACGAGGCTGTTGAGCGATGCTACGGCATTGCATACGGAAGCAATCGCGTGACCACGCAGCCGTAGAATCGGTGCCTTGTCGCCGCAGGGAAAGGCCGGAAGACATGCTCCAATGAACGATCGCATGTCCGTACTACGAGCCACTCGCCGGTAACCGACCTTCAACTGAGACTCGCGCCCAGGTCGCTCTTGAGCATCCTCCACAGCCATCAGGTACTGCGGATTCCAGCGAAGGTTACCGAGATCGCTGTGGTCCCACTTGGCCCGCAAGCCGGTGCCGCTGAGCCAGCCGCGCGCATTGGGCAGGAACGACTGGATCATGATGCCCTGGTATAGGGGCAGCGCGATGTGGCCGATCTTCTCCTCCGCGATCCATGCATCACCCGTCCGCGAGAGGACGACGCCCGGCGGGAAACTGGCCCGCGGGGTCGGCAGCGGATCGTAGGGCGGCTGCGCGCAACGCGACCGCCACTCGGTACGTGCAACATCGCCGGGTTTCAGCCGGTGCCCGTGCAGGAACCGCGCCTCGGTGACCCGGCTTTCAGGACCGGCGGTCGTATCGAACAGCCATTCTTCGAGCTCGATCTCCGCCGGCACGGGCGGCGACGGATCGACGCCCATCTCCTCCCACAATTCCTCGATGGGCCGCCAGTCGCCGCGCAGCCAGCGGCTGTACTCGTCGGGCCGGTAGCCTCGCGTCTCCCACTGCAGTCGGGGCGGAAAGAGGTGGGCGTCTGTGTTCATCATGAACTCGATGTTGTACTTGATGCCCCACCCTTCGGGACCGTCGTCGCCGAGCAGCACGGCGTTTGCGTAGATCTTCTCCAGGATCTCCATGTCGCGCCGCGACTGGATCTCGAGGACGGCGTGGCTCTTCGGGCTGAACTGCCGAACCTGCGCGAGGGTATAGGACGTGGCGAGGTCCTCGGCACGCGCCCAGTCGTCGACGTTGCGGCGCATGAACGCGGTGCGGATAGCGGCGGTGGAGCCGCCTTTCTCGACGATCACGGGATTGAATTTGTAGCTCCTGTGGATGGGGAAGACGCGGTCGCGGTTCTCGATTCCGAACAGCCACTCCCAGCGACAGCGTTCGAGAAGAGTAGTTCGGAGTGGGCGTGACCATGCATCGCTGTAGATCCCTGATGGAACGATGAGCCCGCAGCGACCTTTGTTCTTCAGGAGGACGAGGGACTGCTCCAAGAACAACTGGTACGTGAAGATGCGACCCATCTGGAGTTGGAACGGGTGGTTCTGGTCCGAGTAGCTGGGTGATCTTCGACGGACAGACGACCAGCGCCGGTGTAGTTCCTTGCCTCCCTTCCCGAGGGAAAAAGCACTACGACTCGGCCCGGGCGCTTCAGGATCGCCGAACGGGGCGGTACGAATGGCTACCCAGTTCGACTGATTCTTGAAGCCCGCAAGATAGGAGAGGTAGTCATCTTCGAGGTTACGTTCTCGCCGGAATATCTGCTGCTGGCGCTTGGTCTTCTCGGGTCGGCCGTAAGTCCGAAACAACGGATCCCGATGTGAGAAGAACTCCTCCGGATTTGGCTGCAGGTTCTCCCATGGCGGGTTGCCCAGGATGGCGTCGAAGCCGCTGCCTGCCGCGCGGAACACGTCGGGAAACTCCAGCTCCCAGTGGAAGAACCGCATCTCGGCGGCGACCCGCCGGGCGACCGTTCGTGTCTCTGCCGGCGGCTCCGCGAAGGTACTCGGCAGCGGGGCGTGCTCGATCCGGTCGGCCGGCCAGAACCAGCAGGCGCACCACAGGTCCATCGCCTCCTCTAGCGCGCGCCACGCGGTCGATCCGACCAACTCGTCGCGGTACAGGCGCGCACGCTCGGCCGCGTCGTGCACCGGCATCGCGTGCATGCGCTCCAGCACGGCGAGGGCATCGTCGTGGGCGGCGGCCGCCTGCTCCAGCAGGTCCGCCTGAAACAGCGTCGCCCCGCCGAGAAAGCGCTTCAGGTCCGGCGTCAGCCTCTCCCTGACGAACGTCTTGATCGCCTGCGTGCGGGCGTTCTTCTCGAAGTGGACGCCGTTTGCGTGGTTCCGGTCGCCGCCCTCCCGGTTCTTCCAAGCCATCGGGGGATAGTGCCGGAACTGATCGAACCAGGTGCCGATCAGGGCGTTGCCGCACTTGATCTTGTGGTCGAGGAAGCCAAACGGCAGGGTGCGGTCCATGGTCTCGATCCACAGCGAGAGGCGGCACAGCTCCACCGCCAGGGGGTCGAGATCGACGGCATAGATGCAGCGCTCGACGACGTGGCGCCGCAGCACCGCCCGGAGACGCGGCTCGAAGCGGTCGTCGTCCGGACGGCAGGGGATCAGCTCGTCGGCGAGGCGGGGTTCGCCGCGGGCGGCGCCGCGTGACGCTCCCCGCTCGACGGCTTGGTCCTGGTCCGACGCGCCGTTCCCGTCCCGGATGCCGAGCAGGCGCACGAGCACCCGGTCGCCGTCCGGTTCGAGGCGGCCGTGATGCTGGAGCGCGGCGTACAGCGCGTCGGTGAGGAAGCGCAACGCGGCCAGCGGAAAGGTGCCCGATCCGCACGCGGGATCGCAGACGGTCAGGTCGAGAATCCGTTCGGGCGGCTTCGGTGTCCAGCGGGCCGGGGGCGCGTCGACGTCGGGCTTGCCGTCGGTACCGGCCGGCGGATCGTAGGCGAGCGGGCGCAACGTCCGCTGCACGGTCGGCACCGCGAGGCCGGGGCGCGTGTAGAAGCTGCCGGACCCCTTGCGCGTGCCGCCCCAGCGGACGAGGTACCACTCGCCGGGGAGGACCACGCGGGCGACGAGCTGCCGCGCCTTGGCGGCGAGGCGTTGCTCGAACGCGAGTCGGCGCTCGGGCGTATCCCGGCCGCGCGGCCTCTTGAGCAGACGGGCCGCCTGCACGGCGCGGCGCGCCCACGCCTCGGCGTGCGTTCGGTTCCGCTGTCGCTCGTCCGCCGCGCCCGCGGCGTGTGCCGGCGCGGCGTCCGGTGACGGCGCAGCGTCCGCGGCGTCGGAAAGCAGCGACTCCTCCTCTTCCCGGGTGTTCTCGTCGACGTTCGAGGCGTCGTCCCCCGCTGCCTCGTCCTCCGGCAGATCGTCCGTCCCGCCCGACTTCTCCTTGAGTCTCTCGAACAGGGTCCGTAGCGCCCCGTCGTCCATGGCCTCCAGGCGCGAGAGAGGCAGCGCCGGCTGGTCGCCCACCGAGAGAAAGATCACCGGGTCGCCCGCGGGCGCGACCTTCAGCTCGTAGTCGAGCAGCCCCTCGTACAGGATGCCGATGTACTCGGACGAGAGATCGGAGAAGTCCACGGGAACGACGGCCGCGATGCTGGACCTGCCCTGTCGGATTCGGATTGTCGTCCGGGTCAGGAGCTTCAGCATCTCGTGGACGTCGCGGTCCGGCATCACCTCCTGCTCGACGCAGGCCTGCTCGTACACGCGGAGGGCTCGGGACACGCCGTCGTCGGCATCCACGGCGCCGGGTGCGAACAGGTCGCCGCCGTAGGCGGTCACCGGTAGATCCGGGTGATGGGAGCCCTCCCGGACGAGTGCGAAGAGGGCCAGGACGCGGGGCCATGCGCCGAAACTGCCCGCGAGGCCACCACCGCGCGCCGCCCCGCGTTCGAGCCTTTCGAGCAGGCCGTGCAGGCCATAGCTCTGGTGATAGAGGGGGTTGTCACGCGGCAGCAGGTCGCGCGACTCCGCGAACAGGATCACCACCAGGCGCATCGCCACCCGGCAGGCGGCGCGGTAGATCTCGGCGGGGCTGGCCCCGAACATCTCCCTGACCTCGTCGGCGTCGGGCGCGGGAGCGCCGGCATCCTCGGCCAGGTAGTCGACGTACTCCCGGATGTCGTCCGTTTCCCCGAGGGAAGACAGGGCGTCCCCGTGGGCGCGAATCAGAATCTCGACCGCTTCGCGGACACGCTCGCCGAGCACCTCGGACAGCTCCGCCTGCCCCTTGCGGGTGTCGCGGACGGCCTGCAGCAGCGGTGGTTCGGCGCCCTCCGTCTCCGGCGTCCAGAGCTCGCCCCGCAGCAGGGTGCGGAGCGCGGTCACCTGCGGCGACAGCTCGCCCTCCTCGAACCAGAGGTCGAGATCCCACTCGCACCAGGCGTCGTAGTCGAGCCCGGCGAACAGAAGACGCCACTGCCGGCCGTTCGTCACTAGGGCCAGATGATCGCCGCCGGCGCGCAGCCAGCCGACCACCCGGCTCACGGCGCGGCGGCTTCTGCCGATGCCGAGGCGGCCGCCGTCGTCGATGAACACCGGCAGCCGCCCACCGTGCCGGCCCTGCCACAGGTGGCGGGGCTTCACCGTCTCCCCGGTGACCGCGCGCCGTCCCCAGTCCGAAGCCACGCTGCTGCCGCGCGTCCAGGCGCCGGTCGATGCATCCAGGCCGCACACCTGCTCCAGTACGAAGGCGACGAAGGACGACGCCTCGGCGTCGCCGTCCAGCATCGCACCGGCGCGCTGCCGGAGCTGTCGCTCGGTCCAGGCGTCGAGCGGTGCGGGTGCCTGTCGGGCGAGGGTAGCAAGGCGCATGCCGTCCAGCAGCAGCCCGCTGTGGCGCAGGCGATCCCAGCCGGGCAGGCTCGCCAGGGCGGCTCTTTCTCCCGTTCGGTTCGACTTCGTCCCCGGCATCGGTTCGCTCAGTGTGACGGCGCCGGCAGGCGGATCTCCACCGCGACCGGGAACACCTGTGCCTGACCGGCGAGGGCAAAGCGGGCCGGCAGGAGGTGGTCGAGCACGCGCTTGCGCTCGCGCTGCAACTGGTTTCGGATCTCCTCGTAGTGCCGGCGGCGGCGCGCCAGCTCGTCCTGCTTCTCCTCGATGGAATGT
This sequence comes from Vicinamibacterales bacterium, assembly GCA_965204175.1. Lineage (GTDB taxonomy): Bacteria > Acidobacteriota > Vicinamibacteria > Vicinamibacterales > UBA8438 > WTFV01. The sequence goes on along the minus strand of OZ241978.1, from coordinate 3,260,527 downwards.
TCGAGTGCCGCCAAGCGCTCGTCCTCGTCGAAGAGTCGGCGCTGGCTCGTCTTCCGGGTCAGGTCCTCGATCTCGCGCGTGAGCCGCGCCACCGTCGATTGCTCGATCAGCGCCGACACCTCGCCCTGACGTTGCCGGTAGCGTTCCTCCTCGCGACTGCGCGCGGCGTCGCCGTCCGCGCGAAGCAGGCGGCGCAGACGTTCGGTGAGGTCGTTCCGGTAACGGCGCAGCCATGCCTGCAGGTCGGCTCGGGCGTCGTCGAAGATGTCGCCCGCGCGTTCCCGTTCACGTGGATCGTCCGTATAGCGGGCGCCGCGCAGAGCCTGCGCCGGAACGTGCGGCAACGGATCGCCGGCAAGACCGTTGCGAACAGGCAGGGCCAGCGTCCGCACCCAGCGATGGAACGTCTCGCGCAGCTCGTTGACGCCGAGCTCCTCGATGCTGAGCAGGATGACGGCGTCGGCGCCGTCGGGAACCGGGCCCGAACGCACCGTCCAGCGCGACGTCTCGTTGGCGCCGGGATAGCGGCTCCGCGTGAGGACGCCGAGCGCCCGTTGCATCAGGGGGTGGGCCAGATGCACGAGCAGCGCATCCTGCCGAGGACGGAACACGCTCAACGGGCCGAGCCGCTCGATGAACGGCTCCGTGCTGAAGGCGAGCCGCGGCATCGGCCCGTATGCGCCCGCAGACGACGGGCGGCGCACGGCCTCGTCGATGACGTCGCGCCAACCCGCGAGATCGGGGTGCAGCACGCGGGAGAAGCCGGACTCCGCATCGGCCCGGAGCTGTGGGCGGCCGGCGGGAACGGCGAGGGCGGCTTCGAGTGCATCGCGCAGGGCGGCGGGGTCGAGATCGATTTCACCGGCCATGGCCTCTATCACCGCTGCCTCGCGCGCCTCCTGATCCGCCGCCGTGACCGTCGCGTCCGCCGCGAAGTCGGCGCTGCCGCGGCTGCTCGCGGTGTCCCGATCGAGATCCGCCCGCACCGCTGCCGCGTCCTCGCTCCGAACCAGGCGGCGGTGCACCGCGCGGTCGAAGACCTCGTTGAGCGAGCCGAGGTCCTCGCGTATCTCGTCCGCCTTGCGTATCACGTGATCGAGAAAGTCCAGATCGGGATCGGCCGTGCTCGCGAAGTGATGCACCGTCACGTCGCGGGCCTGCCCGTAGCGGTCGATGCGGCCGTTGCGCTGCTCCAGCCGCGACGGATTCCAGGGGCAGTCGTAGTGCAGCAGGTAGCGGGCCGTGCGGTGCAGGTTGAGCCCCTCGGACGCGGCGTCCGTGGCGACGAGCACGCGCACCGGCGACGCCGGATCGTTGAACGCGGCCTTGACGCAATACTGTTGCTTTAAGTATTTGACGCCACGATCTGCGGTGTCCAATCCCACTCGCGGCGGGACAGCGGGCCAGGGCCGCGAAGTGGATAGCCGCTCATCTTCCGCTTGACGCCGCGGGGCTTCTTCTGGCCGCGACTGGAGACCACCCGCTCTTCGAGAATCTCGTCCAGCACGCGATCGCGAAGCCGGTCATTCGGAGACGAGGGGGGAAACGCCAGGGTTCTCGACACGGCGGCGCACGACCCGCACGGCGTGGACGAACGAGAGGCGGTCCGGGTCCTCGTCGACCTTGCGCGCCGCCTCATGGATCAGGCGCCGCACGGCGTAATGCGCCAGCATCAGGCCGTGCACCTCCTGCAACACCAAGTCCGGTGTCTTGCTGCGCAGGATCGCGCCGGGACCCAGGATGTGGGTCTTGACTTCATCGTAGGCGGTCTCCACCTCCCAGCGTTCGTGATACAGCGCGGCAACCTCGGCGGCTGGTGCGGCGGCCGGGTCGAGCAGGGTGGTGGCCAAGCGGTAGACGACATCGCTCGGGTCGTCCAGCCTGTACTCGACGACCCGCACGGGGCATTCTCCTCGACTGCGCCGGCGGTCCTGGCCGCTGCCCCGCAGCACGCTCCGGTAGGAACCGTCGTCGAAGCGTTCCAGCACCGGCAGGCGCAGGTTCGCCTTCATGCGCCAGAGCAGGTCGGCGCCGGTGCCGGCCGCCCGCCGCCAGAGCGGGAAACCGCAGTAGCCCCGGTCGGCAAGCACCAACATGCCCGGCGACAACCAAGGCAGCAGCGCCTCGACCTGCGCCTCCTCCGATTCGGCATACGCGCCGGCCCGCCACGCGAACGCCGCGCGCGTCCCCACCTCGACCAGCGCCGTCAGGCGCACCTGGGGGAAAGCAGCACGGCCACGCGACGCGCCGGGCGCCCCGAACGCCTCCCGGTTCGTCACCTCGTCCGGCACGTTCAGCGTCGACCCGTCGAACGCCACCAGGCGCCGGCCGCGATACCACGACCCGCGCGTCGCCGGGTCCGCCACTGGTCCCACCCGCGCCGCGCGCAACGCCTCGAACGGCGCCGACCCCAAGCGCGTCCGCGCCCGCGAAATCGATGACTTCCCCGACACGCGCAACGTCGCGTCCGACGACACCCACCGCAGCCCTTCCATCAGGCAGCGCAGCACCTCCCGCGCTGACACCGACCGGAACAGCCCCAACGCCACCACGTAATACACCATCGCCTCGGCCGGCAGAGCGCGCTGCCGAAGGCTTGCCCGATCGCACGACGCCAACGCCTCGCGTACCGCCGCGATCGGGTACACCTGCGCAAGCACGCCGATGCTCAGATAGTCCGACAGCCGCGGGCCGCCCGGCAGAACGGCTTGTGTTCGGGCCATTCATCCCCCCGCATCTCCGCTATCACAGCAGAATACAGGGGTTTGACTGCTAAAGCAACAGTATTGGGCCTTGACGTGCTCCCGGTCGCTCTGATCCATGCCGCCGGGGCCGCCGCTGCCGAACAGCGTGAGGACGCGATCATCGGAGTAGCGTTCCCGGAGGCGGCGGGTCAGGTAGTCGAGGGTGGTCTTGTATTCCGTGAAGACGATCAGGCGTTCGTCGGGCCGGAACGCGGGTTCGTCCCCCGCACCGCGGCGGGCGCGACCCGGGAACTGGATCAGCAACTTTTCGACCAGCGTCAAGAGCGCGTCGAACCGCGCATCGGCTATGGGCGTCTGCTCCGTAATCGCGGCATCGTCCAGGTCGAATCCGAGCGTGTCGAGCGCGTGCTCGATGTTGCGAATCTGTGCATCCAGCTCGTCGGCGAAGTTTCGGAGCCAGGCGCCGGCAACGGTCGCCGCGGTGGCTTCGCGCTGCTGGGCTTCGCGGTCGTCGCCGGTCTCCTGGCGCAGGGTGCGCTCCGCCGTCGCCACGTCCTTCTCGGTGGCCGTTTCTGCACCGGACAGTCCCTGCCGCGCCCGACTCCAGGAGTCCGCAAACGCGGTGGGGCAGGAGAGCAGCCGCTTGCCGAGGATCTCGACCGCGAACGCGCCAGTCCGGCGTCTGGGTACCGGCCCCCTCGACACGAGGGCGCGGATGGCGGTGCGGAAAGCGTCGAAGGCGGTCGAGAGCCTGGCTTCACGCGGGTCGGTAGCGAGACGGATCGCCTTCGGCGGAAGCCGGGTACAGAAGCGCGGCGTCGTGCTCCGGGCGTTGATGTCGCGCTTCAGCCGGCGGACCACCACGTCCTCTATCCGCCCCCGCATCGCCGGGCCCATCTCGCTGGTGCGGGAGAAGCGCACCGGGTCGAGCATCTCCAGGAGCCCGGTGAACGAGCGCGTGTGTCCGTTGTGGGGCGTAGCGGACAGGAACAGGCGGTGCTCGAACTGCGGGGCCAGCAGCCGCAGCATGCGGCACAGCTCGCTGTCCTCGCCGAAGGGCGAGGGCATCAGGTTGTGACACTCGTCGACGATCAGCAGATCCCAGGGAAGATGCGGGGAGCCTTCCGGTGTACGGCAGGCGGCCAGGAACTGCTCCAGCACGTCGGGCTGCCGCAGGTAGTGATACGAGGCGACGATGCGGCTGAACGAACGCCAGGGCGTGGCATCCATGCCGAGCCCGCGGCGCAGGCGCTCCGTCTCCTGCCGGTCGACTACCTCGAACCGCAGTGCGAACTTCTCCCACAGCTCTTCCCGCCATTGCTGGCGCAACGAGGCCGGCGTGAGCACCAGGACCCGCTGGATACGGCGCCGCAACAGCAGCTCGGTGAGGATCAAGCCCGCTTCGACGGTCTTGCCGAGGCCGACGTCGTCGGCGATGAGGAGGTTGACCCGCGGCATGCGCAGCGCCTTGAGCAGCGGTACGAGCTGGTAGCTCTCGATGCGTACGCCGCCATGGAACGGGCTCGCGATCGGCTCTCGCCGAGTACGCCCGTCGTCGTCCCCGGGGTCGAGGTAGGGCGACAGCGCCGTCCACCGCGCCGCCCGCAGCAGCGCGTCGAAGTCGTCTGCCGGCATCGGACCGCCGGCGTGCGCCGGGTCCGGCAGGGCGTTCGGTTCGAGCAGATGGCGACTCGGCTCGAGCTCCCACAGGAGGCGCTCCTCGGCCGGTGCGTGATCGTCGGTGTACTCGAGATGTACGAGGTGGAGGCGCCCCGTCTCGCCGTCGTAGGGCTCGACCGCCGCGACCACGCCGCGCCGGTTGCGGACGGTGGCGAGCATGCCGGCGCGGGGGATCATCGTGTCTGTGGTCGCCACTGTCGATTCGCCGTCCTTGACGTGGACCCGATGTTACCGGACCCTGGTACCCGACGCGCTGGTTGACGCCGAACGCCGGATCGAAGCCCGCATCGCCGAACGGGTTCCGGCCGGACTTCGCCGGGGACTTGAGAATCTGCTCCGCGAGACGGTCGACGGCAACGTGACACGCTTCGTGTGGCTCAGGCAGTTCGAGCCGGGAACCAATTCCGCCGACGCCAACCGGCTGCTGGACCGCCTGGAGTACCTGCAGCGCCTCGATTTCGCGGAGGGCCTCTTCCATGACGTTCCCGCGCACCGGATCACGCGGCTCCGCCGGCAAGGGGAACGCTACTTCGCCGACGGGCTGCGCGAGTTCCTGGAGAACCGTCGCCTCGCGATTCTTGCGGTCTGCGCCGTCGAGTGGGTGATGTTCCTCGCCGATGCCGTGGTGGAGACCCACGACCGGATCGTCGGCAGGACGTATCGCACGGCCGTGTGCACTTGCGAAGCGCAACTCGGACACGAAACGGCCGCGGTGCGCGAGGCGCTACGGTCCTTCGCCGCTCTGGGGAACGCGTTGATCGGTGCGAGGGATGCGGGCGCGGCGCTCGACGCGGTGGTCGCGGACAGTCCCGGATGGGAGGGCCTCGGAGACTTGGTCGCAACGGCTGCCGCCTTTGCCGCCGCGGTCACGTCGGATCCGTTGAACCATGTGTTGGCCGGCTACAGCCGCTTCCGCCGCTACACGCCGCGCATGCTGCGCACGCTGGACATCGAGGCGTCGCCCGTGGCCAAGCCCTTGCTGGAAGCCGTCGACGTCCTGCGCAACGCCGCCACGGCGCGGCCGACCGGCTTCCTGCGGCCGAATTAGCGGCTCGGTGGCGATGGTGGGACCTCAGCGTTCGCCCGAGACGGAGGCGGGAAAGAGCGGCGTGGAGCGCGCCGCCCCGGTGGCTCGATAACGAACGGGCTTGGAGAGTCTCTCGATCACACCGTCGGCCAGCAGCCGCTTCAGCCAACTACGCGCCTGAAGCCTCCGAACGTCGAAATCTTCGGCAACATCGGCCTCGGTTCTGGGCTCGTCCAGGTACGGCAACAGTAGTTCTCTCGCGCTGGCGAACAGGGCCTCCGCGGGAAGGAAATCGTCCCCGGAGCCCGACCCGGAGTTCGCCGCGTCAACGGCTCGATAACGAACGGGCTTGGAGAGCCGTTCGATCACGCCATCCGTCATCAGCCTCTTCAGCCATCTGGACGCCTGAGGCTTCTGCACGTCAAGCGCTTGTGTGACCTCCGTTTCGCTTCTGGACTCGTCCAGGTACCGTGGCAGCAGTACTCTCACCCTTGCAAACAGTTTCTCGGCCGGACAGAGATCGTTCCCGAAACCAGACTTGGCAACTGGTATCGGCACCGGCGCCAGCGTGGGCTGGGTGTCGTCGGCTGGATCCTGATCCTTCCGGATCTCGCGGGGCAGGGGGGCGAGACCGGATGCGCGAGTTGCCTCGTACGGCGTATCGAGGAGCGAGCCGAGAGCATCCGGATCTTCGGTATTCCATCGACGGGCTCCGCGCGCCAACAGAGCGTCGAGACCCCTCCCCATCTTGCCGGTGGTGCGGACGTAGACCGGCACGAATCGGTGCCGGTCGAGTTGCTCGACCGCTCCAGCCCAGGTCCCGCCCTTCTCGAACTCCGCGCCGACGACCAGCGCCGCGTCCGACAGCGCGTAGATGAGCTTGTTGCGCTGCATCGCGTGTCCGACGAGGAAGCCGGCGGCAGGGTCGTACGGGCAGATCAGGACCAAGCGGCCGTTCATCACCGCGTCGCGGTGCTCCCGGTGCGTGGCGGCGCGCTCGAGACCGTCGGCCAGCACGCAAGCCACTGTCCCGCCGGCGTCCAGTGCGCCGCGCATCGCCGCCTGATCGATGCCGCGGGCGCCGCCCGAGACCAGCGTGCGCCGCGCTTCGGCGGCTAGGCACCCGACGCCCTCGGTGTAGGCGATCAAGCTATCGTCCACGTTTCTCGAGCCGACGACGGCCAAGCCCCCCCTGTCCAGGTCGTCGCGGTCCCCGCAGCCATACAGCACTGGTGGCGCCTGTTCTTGCAGGCGCTTCTTCAACCGCCGCGGGTACTCCGCGTCCGCGCGGCTGGTGACCCAGAGCGCGCGCGTGCGCCAGCGCTCGATCGCCTGGCTGAGGAGGAAGCCCCGGTCGAGCAGACGGTCGAGCCGTTCCCGATCCAGGTCGAGTCGGCACTCCTCCAGCAACGTGTGCGCGTCGTTGCCTAGCAGGTCTGCGGGCTGACGCCGCAGTTCCCGGAGCCGGCGCGCGAGGCGGTTGTACTCGCCGGCTGCCAGAGGCTTGGGAGCGGATCGCTTTTCCCGTCCGAGGATCAACGGCGCGGTCAGCAGCAGAATCGCCTGCGTGTTCAGAGAGGGCGCGTCGTTCATGACCCACCTCCCGCGTTGGCGAGGGCCAGTGGCCAGACCGGGCCGCATCCCCGTCGGCGCAACTCCCAGGCGGCGACGGTGAAGGTCCACCGGGAGTCTACGACGTCGTCGACCAGCAGCACGGGTCCAGTCAAAATAGCGTCTTCGGCGACACCCAGCGAACCGACGACGTTGCGGGCCTGACGGTCACTGTTCTCCATCGTCTTCTGTTCAGGTCGGTCGCCCGTCTTCCTTAGCACGTCGCTGAAGGGCAGGCCCAGCGCATCGGCAAGACGGTGTGCGAAGTCGGGGACGAGATGCGGGTGCCTCAGTGACGGAATGGCCGCGACCCAAGTGGGAGACGGGTCCGGACGCCACTCGCGCAGCAACGCCGCGCACGCGCCGACCAACTCGTCCGAGAACCGCCCGTCCTGCAGCTTACCGCGACTGACAAGCTGTCCCCAGCCTGCGTCGCTCCACACGGAGAGCACCCTTCCCGGCTGGGCCTGGAGTTCCGAGTCGATGCCGGCTCCCGGCGGCCAACGCCGCCGCGGTTCCACCGGCAGGCTCGAACGGCGCAGGAAGGCGACTGCTTTGGCCGCCGTCTCCGGACCGTGCGTGGCGGGCAGCGGCGATAGCGGTGGAGGCAGGATCTCCGGCGGGTCTCCGTCGAGCCCCCGGATCAGGAACGCCATATGGTCTGAGGAGAGCTGCACGTACTCCTGCATCTCCGCCTGCTCCTCACGGCGTAGCGACGTGAGCCGTTCCGCCCGATTCCAGAAGGCATCGCTCAGCGACGCCGCGGTCAACTGCCACGACGAGCCCTGCTTGACGATGGGCGCGGGCGACTCCAGCGACAGCAGTTGGAGGGTCTTCTGAATGCGGCTGGCGCTGACGTTGACCCTCGCCTCGATCTCGCGTTGCTTCAGCCCCTGGTCGGCGGCTTCCAGCGCCGCCAGTACCTGTTCCACCTCGTTCCGCGTGGGAAACGCGCTTCTGATGAAGTAGCTCGTGATTTCCGTGTCCTCCCCGCCGCTGAGCAGCACGCCGCGGGCCGCTTCGAGCGCCCGGCCGGCGCGGCCTACCTGCTGATAGTAGGCCACGACGGACCCGGGCGTCTGGTAGTGGATGACGAACGCCAGATCCGGCTTGTCGAATCCCATGCCCAGGGCCGTGGTCGCCACGAGCGCCTTCACGCGGTTGTCGAGCAGCGCCTGCTCCAACGCCTGCCGCTTCGAGCCGGTCTCGCCCGTGTAGGCTGCCACTTCGATACCGCGCGACTGGAGCCAAGCCGCCACTAGCCCGGCGTCGCGCACTGTCAAGGTGTAGACGATACCGCTCCCCGGCAGCGACGGCAGTCGCTCGGCCAGCCAGGCAAGGCGCTCGGCCTGACCGGGCATTCGGATGGTCTGCAGCGCCAGAGACGGCCGGTTGAGATCGCCCCGGAGCACCTGGATGTTCGGTCCCAGGATCGCCTCGAGATCGGCCATCACCCGCGCGTTGGCCGTGGCAGTGGTCGCGAGCAGGCGAAGATTGGGAGGCAGGACTTGCACGGTGCGCTCGATCAGACGGTAGTGGGGACGGAAGTCGTGGCCCCAGTCGGAGATGCAGTGGGCCTCGTCGATGACGAGCAGCGCGATGCGCTCGGCGACGTCCGCCAGCACCTGTTCGCCGAATCGCTCGTTCGCCAGTCGTTCCGGCGAGATCAGCAGGATGTCTACCTCGCCCGCGCGGGCCGCCTTCTCCACGCGGTCCCACTCGTCCTGGTTGTCCGAGTTGATCGTCTCGGCGCGGACGCCCATCCGCTCGGCCGCGGCGATCTGGTTGCGCATCAGCGCCAGCAGGGGGCTCACGAGGAGGGTCGGCCCCAGCCCCGCTTCACGCAGCAGCCGGGTGGTGATGAAGTAGACGAAGCTCTTCCCCCAGCCCGTCTTCTGGACCAGGAGTTGTCGGCGGCGGCCTTCGACGAGGTGCCGGATGGCTTCTTCCTGCCCCTCGCGAAAGCGTGCGTCTTGCTGCCCTGTGCCTCGCTTCAGGAGATCCAGTGCTCGGCGGGAGTCGTAGTCCATGTCGGTGCTCGATCTGCAGCGAGCGGCCCTCAACTCGTATGCAGCCCCGGCGATGCTGCCCGTTGGACCGCAGTAGCCGGGAATCCACGGGAGAGCTTCCCGCGAATCGTCCAAGCGTTCAAGCAGCCTCCACGAGCCGACTGTCGCCCGGTCCGAGCCCATGGCCCAAGAAAGCCCACCCGCCAGCTTCAAGGTTGTTATGGACGCTGGCGCCGCAGACAGTGCCGTGCGCCTCGGCTCGACGCTACCGCTCGTGGCCGGGTCGGACGGAGACTCGCTGCGGCAGTATTGCCGCGCGGGTGTGGAGGCTCGCCAGGACAGTGCGTCTGTTCGTCGACGGCATCCCCAGCAGGGTCCGACGTTGCGACGTGGTCGGGTCGATGCCCGCAGCTCGCCGCGCTGCGTCGGCGCGGTTGACATGCGGGCGGTCGCGGTTGGGGACGCTGTACCAGTGTTCTCGCAGCTGGCTCGATGCGTTGCTCCCGGCGGTTATCCTCGGCCCGACGAGCCGCGAACTCGGGGAGGCTTCGTCCCCTGAATCGAGAACTGGGACCATCGAACGGCCTGAACTGGGGCCATGGCGTCGCAGCGCACTGGGGCCATGCTTTCGGCCGATCAGTGCCATTGCACTTCACCGTGACAGCGTGATCGCCGAAACGGCCTTCCCGTAGGGAAAAATACTGGGGTGAGCGACGCCGGAACCGGGGTCGCTCACCCCTCTGATCTCCGATCTCCGGGCGCCGGCGAAACAGTGCCATGAAGCGTCCTTCTTGCAGACAACATGACAACGTTTTTTTGCGTGCGTTTCTCGGACTCTCGGGAGCTGCTGATCGGATTGGTCCCCGGAGCGTTTCCGTCTGTAGGAACGTGCTTGCAACCTGCTTCTTTTCAGGTGTTTAGCACGTCTGCCGTAGCTGCGTTCGGCCCTTGGTCCTCTAGGCTCACGGGTGGATGTCCGTGGTTCTCCGAGGGGCTTTCGGCGCTGAACCGAGGCCGTGGTTCACCGTGCACTACTCGTGCGTCCTGCGCGGGCCGAATTCGGCGCTTGCACTGCGGATACCGGGCCCACCAACGAACGCGATCTTGACCCCAGTTCGGTTTTCGGGGTTTTCGCCAGGGCTCGGATTTTTCGCGATCAGTGCACTGTTTTCGGCGCACCGTGCACTGTTTTTGCGCGTTCGGGCCGGTCCTGGCCGTGGTCCGGCTGGAGGTTCTCATGCAGATGAAGCGCGTGGTCGTGTTCCTGCCGTCGGCGGCCGTCAAGGCCTGCGACTTGTTGGCTGACCGCTATGGTTCCAACCGTTCCGAGGTCGTGCGCCTGGCGGTTGCCGAGGGCATGCCGGCCGCCGCGGAGGCTGGAACGGCTCCGGGACCTGCGACTGGTGAAGGCGGCCGGCGCCGGCGCTTCGCGGCTGTGGCGCGTCCGGGGGACGCGGAAGCGTCCGGGGCGGGGCCGTCCGCGCAAGGTACTGGATCCGGACCGGGCGGTTTCCGTGTTGCTGGACTACGGGCGCGCTGCGCGTGCAGCACAGCCCCAGATGCCCGAGGGGGATCTCGATGCGGCTCTTCGCCTGCACGCCCAGGTGCTCGGCGTGGCGCCCGATGACATCGACGACGTCGTGGCCCACGCGCTCGCCCGGGTGTTCGGCAAGCCGCAGGTCGAACCGGTTGCGGACCCGTCGCAGCCGCCGGAGTAGAGGCTGGCGTATCCGTGCGTGGGGAGCACCCTGTCCAACTTGGGGGGTGCTCCCGGCGCATGCGGAGAGGTGGTGGTTCGATGCCGTTGACTCCCGTCTGGGAACCGGACGCCGAAGCGTTGGATCGGACACTGAAGCTGCGGGTCTCGACGCGTCAGCTCGAGCAGCTCGACCTGGCGGTGGCCGAGTTCAACATGGCCCGCTCGTGGATTCTTCGCGAGTGCATTGCGCTCGGCTTCCCGCTGTTCGTCGAGCAGGTGCGCCAGCGGCGCCGCGCGGGGTTGGTTCCGCGCGGGGAGTATCAGAATCCGGATGTGGCCGGTCCGCGGCGTGGCCCTCGCTCGGATGGCCGGCGTGCCGATCGGTGGGTCAGTGCTCCGGTTCGACGCGGTTGAGGAAGCGGTGGGACGTTGTCGGATCCGGCCGGATCGGGTTGCCGGTACCGAGAGGCGTACTTCTCTGTGCCGCACAGGCTATTAGACGCAGTAGCGGCGCGTCTTGTTCCCGGCCGGCGGAACGTTTTTCGCCTGTTCCGGATTCCCTTCCGGGGCAGCCGGCAGCCGTGAGTGCTGGCTCGTGGAAACGACACGGTCTCCGGTGCGTTGCCCTCCCGTCAGGTTGCATGCCGCCTCCCGTTTCTTGGCCGGCCGTCGCTCGCTGCGTGGCGGCGCGTCTTCGGGGCCGCTTCACTCGGTGCGTACCTGGCAGGTTCCCGGGGCCGTTGCACTCGGCGGGTACTGGCAGGTTCGCGGGCGCGCCACACTCGGCGCCTGTCCGGAGATGGCCGTCTCGGTGGGATGCCGGGCGGCGTACCGCTCGCTGGCCGCGGCGGACTCGGTGGGTTCGGGTGGTACGTTGTGCCTTTGAAGTCGCTGTACTCGGCGCGCTCCTGAAGAGGGGCGTTTGTGTGCGTGCAGGGCGCTGTCGGTGGCCTGGTGTAGCGTCTTGAAACGGCGCCGCGCCGGGTGCGTTGAGGAAAGGTGTCCTGCTCCGCTGTGGACTCGGTCCTGATCGGCGTGCTGCTCGGTGCGGGCGCGCGAGTAACGTACTGCCTGGTGGCCCGGGGCTGTTGCTCTCGGTGCGTGCGGACGGGGCGTCTGCCCGGATTTCGATGGATGCGCGCCGCCGTGTGCGCGCTCGCCGGCGCTGAGGCGCGCCGCTGGGTGCACGCCTTGAGGTGGTTATCCGGTTGCGTGCCACCTCGCTCCCGAGAGGCGTTCAGTGCGGGCAAACCTCGGGCGGCTGTGTGCGGAGGAGGTCGTGCTGCTCGGTGCGGCCGCCGCGCTGACCGGCGTGGTGCTTGATGCCGGTCCTCAAGGACGTTGGCGTCGACGATGGCCTCGGCGGTCACCAGGTCGTGATACTGCAGGATCGCGATCCCCTCGATGCGGCTGGTGGCCGTCAGGATCATGCCGGGCAGCCTCCGGCTGTGTGGCCCGCGGTTGCTGCTCGGCGCCTGTGGGCCTTGCGTTCTGCTCGGTGCAGGGTCACTGAGGGACCGGCCGCGCGCTGCATGTCGACGCGGTCACGGTCCATGCGGGCACGCATGTGCGCGAGGCGATTGACGAGGCCGTCGTCGATGACGATGCCGAGCGCCTCGGCGAGGGCGTCCGGTTTCCTGCTGTGGTCGTTTCCGCGACGGCTCGCGCTGCTGCCTTGCCGACATGTCGACTGGCTCGGCCACGCGGCGGCGGTTGCCCTTCGCAGCCCGCGGCGCCTGCGGCGGCCACCCGAAGACGCGCCGTTGCGCCCGGCCGGCGCGTTGGTCAGCCGGACGTCTCCGGCGGATTGCAGAATTACTGACCCGCGGGTCAGCAATTGTTGGGGGACCGATGCGATCAGCCCCGTCCGGGAGCACCCGGCGTGAGGGCCGAGCGGCTGGCGCCGGGCCGGGGTGCCTCGTCTGCCGGCGGCTTCGACGGCAACTCGCCGGCCTGTGATCGCCAGGCGGTGTTCCGCGATGTCGAGGTGGCGGCGGGTCGCCCTGCAAGGAGCATTTCACGATGTCGAGCAGCGGAATCCTGGATACCCTGCGCAAGGAGGAGCGCTCGCTTAAGAGCCAGCTCGTCGCCAGCGCCCCCCATCGAGGCGATTGAAGGAACTGCCGCGCCGACCGCGCGGCGCGGCAGCAGGAAGGCGGTCAAGGCGGTCGGGAGGCGCAAGCGCACGATGACCGAGGAGCAGCGCCGGGCCGTGGCCGAGCGGATGCGGAAGTACTGGGCTGCACAACGGGCGGAAAGGCCGAGGGGAACTGACCGCAGCAGTGACGTGAACTGCGCGCTTCCGGTCGCATCCTACCCGCGGTGGCGGGCTTCGTGTTGACGGGTCCGGGTCGCGGGATCGTCCGAGGTCTTGCGAGGGATTGCCCGATGGCCGTCAGCGGGCGGCGTTGTCCGCGCCGACGGTTGCGTCTTCGGCGCTACCAGCGCAGGCAGGGATCGGAGAGTGGGGACAGGTCGTCGAGCAGCGGCGTGCTCCGGCCGGCGTCCTCGGCCGAGGCGTCGTCGTCGGCTGCGTCCTCGATGCTCTCGAGCAGCCCGACCACGGCGGTCTCGGCGGGGTTGAGCGCGTGGTTGAGCAGCCACTGGCGCCGCACGTGGCAGGCGTAGCAGCGCTCGTGTGCGGGCCAGACGAGGCGCCCGCAGGTCCCGGCGTCGAGAGGCAGGTCGACGCCGGCGCACAGCCTCTTGTCGCGGTTGGCGGCCCGGTGGCGGCGCATGACCTCGCGGTTGGCGATGCGGCGGCGCAGGCGGCGCAGCCACTGGCGCTGTTCGGGGCGGAGCAGGTCGGCGAGAGGCATCAGGTCGTCCTCCTGGAGAAAGGGAGTGGCCCCGGAGCGGGGCCGGTTGGAGCGGGCCGGCAGGCCCAGTAGCGTTGCGGACGCGGGAGGGTCGGAGACCAAAGGCCCGTCGGCGGGGGGGCAGAATGCAGAGGCGTTGCCTTGACCGCCCGCCCTGGCCTTGTCGAGTCTCCGTCCGCGCTGCTTGATTGTCGCCCGCTACCGTCCCCCCTTCCGGGTCCGTGGCTCCTGCGCGCCGACTCGGGGAGGCGCGCCGGCCCGGCAGCGGCGTCGGCGTGGTGTTGTTGGTGGTGGCTACCGTCGTCGCAGCGCGGGGCGGGCGGTCACGGGTGCTGGATGCGATCTGCCACGATGAGTTGTTGACTGCGCTTGGTCGCGATCGGTCTCATCGCACCCACGGCCGCGCATCGGGTTCGGAAACAGGTCGATTGATGGTGGCGCCTGGTTGCACCAGGCGGATCCGCCCGGACGGACGGTGTCCCGGCTGGCATGGAGCGGACTTTCGCCCCTCGAAACCTCTGGACCATGTCCAATGGAAGACAGTGTTCTGGAAACGAAAGAGCAAGTAGAAACTGCACCATAAATGGTGCATCGGGCGGCCGTCAATATATTGACACACTGCAAATGTTGACTTTTAACTTCTCTTGTCCATCTACAGGATTGCGTCCATGGAAGCAATCCATAGTATTGGATCGCCAAGTAGAAAAGCGAAATCAAGGCGAACATATAGCACTTGCACGTGTCAGTGCGTGCCCGCGTTTTCGCCTCTTCGTAGCAGCCGTCCCCGACCTGCTTCCGGAAGGTCCCGCCGACGCTCGCGCGTGGCCCGGTCGGTTACGCTCGCCGGCGTGCGATGGCTGACCTCGTAATCGTCGAATCGCCCGGAAAGACGCGCAAGATCAACCAACTCCTCGGGTCGGGCTACGTCGTTCGCGCGTCGCGGGACACGTTCGCGACCTGACGCAGCCGAAGCGCGACGGCCGCTCGCCGGGCAAGCAGCGCCAGCAGGTGGGCCTTGTCAACGGTCATCGAAAAACGCGGAGTATGACCAGCTGGCTATACTCCGCGGATCTCAGTGAACCGTTGACATCCTGCAAGGTGTCCCGCACATGTCCAGCCTGCGGGCTGCGGGGATGGTGGTCCCGCAGATGCTCACAACGTCGCCGCAGGTGCTGCAGGCAGGGTTGATGCTCGCCGTTGGTGAAGCACCGGTACACCACCCAGCCGTCGCGCACGAGCACGCGGTCGAAGTCCGCCGCGAGGAGGGTTTGCACGTCGTCGAATCCGCGGCCCGCGCAGATGGCGCAAACCGTCGTCGTCGGGGCGACGGCCGTCCACAACCAGTGGCTGCGGGCGCCGACGCACCAGCCGGTCTCATCCGCCGTGACCACGGGCGCGTTGCGGACCTGCTCGCACAAGTCTTCATAGGCCGGCCGCGCGTCGCGGCCGGAGCGTAGATATAGATAGATAGATATCCGGACCGGCGCCGGCAACGACCCGGATCGCGGCGGACCGAACAGAAGCGCGTCGGGTCCAGCCGGCGGCGTTCCTGCTCGTACAGCCTCCCACCGAGTCCGGCTGGCCTGGCTGCGGCGAGTCTGTCGACATCGAGCAGCCACTTGAGGTCCGCGTTTCCACCGTCCAGCGCTGCCGCCTGCTCCCACTCGGCCTGCTTGCGCAGGATCCGCCTGACGTCGGCCGCCGTTCCGGCCTGTTCGTACGCTTCCCGCGCTTCGGCGCTGTGTCCTCTCTCCTCTTCGAGCCGCGCTACCAGCAGCGGCTCCCACCCGCTGGCGTGCAGCAGGTTCTCGACCTGGCCGAGCAGGATGTTCCGGCTGGTCTCGTTCGTGTCGGCCGCTGCCGCGTCGAGCAGCGTGCCGATCGCTGTCTCGCACAGCTCATGCGCCTTGTCCGCGGCGTCTCCGGGGTAGCCGGTCAGCTTCAGCCAGCCCTCGATGTCGTCGGGGAAGTAGTTGCGGGCACTCGACGGGTCGCTTGTTCCGTCGATCAGGCCGCTTCGCAGCGTTTGCTGCATCCGCGCCACGGCTAGGTCAGGCCAGTAGCGGCGGCGCGGTGCGGCGGCCTTCAATGCCTGCAGCGCTTCGAGCAGCTTCAATCTCGGCCGGTCGTCGGGCGATTCGGTCAGCAGGAACTCGACCACGCCGTGCTCTATCGACCGGATGATCTTCTGGCCGGCCCAGTCGTGGGCGTCGGTCCCCTCGTCCGGGATTTCCTCCTCGGTTTCCGCGTCCATATCCACGCCGACTTGCAGCGAACCCCTCAGATACACGTTGTCTTCCCTGCCCTCGCCAGCGGCGAGAAGCAGGGCCAGAGTGCTCGAGTCGTCCGACAGCCGCGCCCGCTCGGTCTCGATGACCCCCCGCACGACCAAGGGCAGCGGGTCGGCGGAGCCGTCCCCCGGCAGCGCCGGGACGAGGGACGGTGTGACGACGTCCGGCCGCCGGGCCGACGGCGACCGGCGCAACACGACCTGACGGCAGATGCCGGCAAGCCGCGCCTACAGGTCCTTCACACCCGGTTCGTTGGTGTAGTCCCGAATCACCCGGAGGATCGCCTCCGGCTCGAAACGGACATTGCCCCGGGAGGCCGCCGTGCGCCACGGCTCTCCCGCGTCTCCCGCCGCTGGCGCGCCCGCCGACAACACCCGCAACTCCTCGACGGAAGAAACGACCCGATCCGCGACCACGGCCGGCGCGGGCGGACCAGACGGCGGAGCGGTGCCCACCGACACGGCGGAGGCCGCAGGTTCGAGCGCCAGGATGCTCGCCGACGTCGGCAGCGGGCCGTCGAACGGACGCGCCAACAGGCGCTCCTGCACAATCGCCAGCTTCTCCTGCTCGGTGTACGCCGGCAGGTCGACGACGTACAGGCAATCGCCCACCGCTGCAGGAATCGTCTCGGTGTCGGTCGCCGTCGCGATCCACAGAAACCCCGGACAGATTGAGCGGGACATCGAGGTAGGAGTCCGTGAATGCCGTCCGCTTCGATGGGTCCAGGACGCCAAGCAGCAGATCGGTATGCTCGTCCGCGTCGCCGACCTCTTCGATCCCTTCGAGGATGAACACCGGGTTGGTCACCCCGGCCTTGCGCAGGCCCTCGACCACACACCCTGGGGGCGCCGTGGTACGACCCTCGGATCTGCCGCTTGGTCGCCTTCCCGTCCAGAGAAACGCTCACCGGCGTTCGACCGAGGGCTTCTGCGACGGCGTGCGCGAGCGATGTCTTGCCGGTCCCGCCGGGGCCGGCCAGGCAGAGAACCGAAGCCCGTCCATGAACCGGTCCCGTGCGGACGACCAGCGCGGCAACCCGTGCGTCTCGGCGCGCCGGCACGAACAGGGACCCTCGAAGGTCAGCAGGTCGCGCGCCTGGGGACACGACTCCAGGAATCGGAGGATGCCGGCCTTGACGCCGTCCAGGGCGGCGTGGGTGCGACCGAGCATCTGCGGGCTACATGCGCCCGGTCGAACCGCTGGGGCCCGGACTTCGCCCACGGCAGGTCGAGCACGGCCCGAACCGAGCACAACGACATCGACATCGTGACGTTCCGGCGTGGCGAGCGCAAGGACGCCGGTCCAACTCTGCCTCGGCCGTCTTGGCGCCGGAGCCGAACACGCGGGTCAGCCTGTCCGACAGCGCCTCGTGCACGGCGCCCGGTAGACCGGCGCGGTCGAGCGCCCCGACGGCCTGCTCGATGCGCGCGCCGGGCGAGAGGAAACCACGCACGGCGTCGAACCACGAACCGCCGGGCGCCCCGGCGTCCAACTCCGAAACGACCTCGGGGGAACGGCCGGGGAACAGCCCGGCCGCTCTGTCGGGCTCGACGGCTGCGTCGTGGAGCAGGTCGAGGGCTCGGGGCTCTTCCACGGGAACCACGCCGCCGGACACCGCCAGGTCGGGAAGAGCCCACAGATGGCGTTGCTGCGCCGTCGTGACCACGTAGGCTGCGTGTCCCCGGCTGGCCTCCTGCCGGAAGCGAGTTGCCGTGCCCGGCCGCGGGAACGGATCCGCCGATGGTCTCCTGCCGGAAGCGAGTTGCCGTGCCCGGCCGCGGGAACGGATCCGCCGAGGGCCACGAGAGCCTGACGGTACTCGTCTAGCGTCGACGGGTAGACGAGTTGAACCGTCACCTCGTCTCTCCCCCGCAACAGCTTCGTCCGTCGGGTACCGGACGAGGGCGATGTTGTGATGGCCCGGATCGGGACCGAGATCACGCTGAAGCGCTTCCACCGGCCGGCCGACGACCGGGTCGAGCTGAAGCCGTGCAGCAGCAACCCCGAGCACCGGCCGATCGTGATCGACGAGCGGACCGAGGACTGGGAGATCGTCGGCGTGGTCGTCGGCGCGATGATCGGACCGTCGCGACAAGGTTCTCCAAGAGCATGAAGCTTGGCAACGGATGGCCAAGTCGTGTGGACCCCGTCGACTGTTGTGCCCTCTTCGCCGCTCCCGTACTAGCAGCGGTGCGAGTTCTCCAACCGGATTGTGATCGCCGTCTCGGCCGACGCGTCTTGGCTGCCCCTCGAAGCTGCACTCGCCCACGTGATCCAGAACAAGGCCGAGGCTGCCTACGCGCGTTCGGACCTGTTCGAGCAGCGTTGGCCGGTTGATGGATGGCCGGTCGTCATAGCCCGGCGGCGAGCATGTACAGGTTGTCTCCGTACGCCGGGTGACGGATCGGGATCGGGGCGAAGAGCGCCGGGCAGCACCCATCCACGGAATCGGTTGGCGCGTGACTCGTTGGAGGTATCATGACCGGGAATCCTCCAGCCGGCGTGGCCCGCCGCGGGAAGGATCAGGTGTCGACAAGATGGCGGATACGAGCACTCAATTGATGGTCGAGGATTGGGTGAGGCGAGACTGGATGCTGGCACGGTACGGGCAGCGATTCTCCCGAGAACGGATCCCGTTGACCTCCGGCGGAGTCTTCGATTTCGACGCGGTGAGTGCCGATCACAAGACCGTTGCCGTGATCTCAACAAGTGGCTCCAAGACGGCGTCCGGGAATCCAGGCGTCGGCAAGATGAACAAGATCCGTTCCGACATCTACTTCCTTCTCCTGGCGAGTGCGGAGCGCAAGCTCGTTCTCTTGACGGAGCAGGACATGTATGCACGATGGGTCAAGGAAGTCGAGAACGGTCGAGTTCCCAGTTCCATTGAGTTCGTACGTGTTGAGATTCCGACGGACCTCGACCTGAAGTTGCGCGCTTCTCGCCAGGAGGCCTCTCGCGAGGTGACGCCGGAATGAGTTCGTCGGACACCCGCACAGTTCGTCGCGATGGCCGTTCCGCGCGGGTCGCCGGGTCCGCCGCTACGAGTGCCGATCTCGTCCCTCACTCCCCCGCTGGCTCGTCGTCGCCGTGAACTGACCGGGTTAGCGCAGCCACGTAGGCCTCTCGCGAGCAGTAGCGTTCCAGGATCGCACTGGCGACGGCCCGCGGCGTAGCCCCGAGTTCGGCCGCAAGTTTCCGTAGGTAGTGATGGGCGCCCGGCGTGATGCGGATCTGGCGCACCCGCATCGGTTCGTGGCGCTCATCTGGTTGCCCTGCTAGGGCCGCGATGTAGGCTTCGCGCGAGCAGTAGTGCTGCAGGATCGTGCTGGCCACCGCTCGCTGCGAAGTCCCCTGGAAACCGGACATGAGTGCCTGGAGCCGACGATCAGCGCCTGCCGTGATGCGGATCTGGCGTGCCCGAGCATCGGTTGTTGCGTCCTGCACGGTGACGATGGTAAGCCCCACTATTGCACCTCCTTTGGGGCGCTAGTGTAACATGCAATGGCACTGTTCGGCGAGCGGCCCCGTCACCCGCGCCGAGACCGTGTTCGACAGCGGCGCGGAGGAAGCCGGCGCCGGCGGGTAGCAGGACGGAGGCGCCGTTCCTCGGCGTGGCCGTCCGACAGTGCCGACGGACCGCGGCGTGACCGTCAGGTCGTCGTTCGAGGACGGCCGCACGCCGATCCGCCAGCGCCGGTTTTCGCGATCGATGTGTCGGTGCTCGACGACGCGCACGACGAGGGGAGGAGACGCTGACGCTGTCGAACGCGTCGGGGGCGTGGCTACAGGACGGCGAGGCGAGCGGGACGATAGAGAACGCGGACCTGATGCCGGCGGCGCTCTTGGCGCGCTGCGGGCGTGCGACGGCCGAGGAAGTGGTCACCCACATTGAGGGGCGGATGGCGGCGCCTCGGCAGCGGGGTTTTAGGGCGCGGTTCGCGGGCCAGCAGCTGCAGTCGGGGCAGGAGCAGGACTTCGCGGTCGGCCTGCTGTCGCAGTTCGCGCAGCCGCTGGGGATGGGTTCGCACGCGGCCGGCGCGGGCTCCTTCGGCTCGGGCATGCCCGGCATGGGCGGTGCGATGGGCGTGAGTGGCACGGCCGGCGCGATGAGCATGAGCGGCCGGGGCGGCATGCCGGGCGCGACGGACCAGTAGCAGCCGCTGGGCGGCGGTGCGGCGATGCCCGGCTACGGGCAGGCAGGCAGCACGCACGACAGCGTCCTGTTCGGGGCTCGATGTTGGGCTATGGCCCGCTGTCCAACTCCGATTTCGAGCTGAACCGCGAGAGCCGCGGCGGCGTCCTGTTGCTGTGGAGCCGCAGCTCCCGGTCGCACTTCAGCGGCATCGAGGACGCCTTGTCGCTCAAGGGCGACGTGCGCACGACGATGTTCGGGGCCGACTGGGCGTCGGCGGTGGGGACGCGGGGCGAGCTGGTCGGCTCTCGGGCCACCGGCGGGTTCGCGGGGCTTCGCGCTGGGCGGCGGCCGGCTCTCGCTGACGCCGAGCGTCGAGGTGGGTCTGCGGCGCGACGGCGGCGACGCCGAGACGGGCGCGGGCATGGACGTGGGCGGCGGGCTCGCGTTCACCGATGCGGTCACCGGACTGTCGCTCGACGTGCAGGTGCGGACGCTGGTGGTGCATTAGGCCGACGGGTCCACCGAGCGCGGGATGTCGCTGTCGTTCGGGTGGGACCCGACGCCGTCGAGCCCCGCTGGGGCTGACGGCGCGAGTAGCTCCAACATGGGGTGGGCGGGCGCAGGGCGGGGCCGACGCGCTGTGGGGCAACCAGATGGCTTACGGCACGGGCTCGCGCCAGATGTACGGGTCCAGCGGGCAGGTCAACGCCGAGGTGGGCTACGGGAGTATTGCCGGCGACCCTCAATTCTGCCGGCCCGGGCGACCGCGACGCTGGAGCGTACGACTCGGGCCGGGCGCTGCGACTGCTGGCCGGGACTGCGTGGCGACCGCGCACCCTGATCCCGGTCGCGGTCGCGGCCGGCAGCACGATCCCGTGGGGATTGACGGCGCCAGACCAAAACGTCCGACCTCACCGAGGAACTGTGCGCAGCAGATGTGGGGGAGCACTCCAGCTTGACACGAGGTTTATCTAAATGTAAACATCAGCAGTGTGCCGTTCTGAACCTGCGGCGACAGGGGCATGGGGTCGCGTCGTCTGGGCTGTCGACGCATCGGGGCAACGACCCGCCCTGGAGTTCTTCGAGCGACTGAGCGATGAAGAGGCCGCGAAGGTGCAAGTATTGTTCGAGAGACTGGCGGAACGCGGTCAGATCACCAACAAGACGCAGTTCAAGAAGCTGGAAAACCGGAAGAGGCACGCGATCTGGGAGTTCAAGCGGCACCAGATCAGGTTGTTGGGCCGCTTCGCCGGCAAACAGTTCCTCGTGGCTCACGGTCTGAAGAAGAAGCAGGACAAGCACCGGTCAGCCGATCTTGATCGGACAGCAAGGATTTTGACGGAGCACCTGGCACGCCACGAGCAGGGAGGATGACGATGACGGGCGAAGTACGCTCGGGACACCGCGGCGAGAGGTACGAACAGCTGCTGCGTCAGGAGCGCCTGATTCTGGAGGTGACCGAGCAACTGGCGGGGGCGCTGGAGAACAGCCGCGTGACGCAAGCGGAACTCGCGCGACGCATGGGGCGAACTCCGGGCTTCGTGTCGCAGTTGCTGGGCGGGGGGCGAAACCTGACGCTCAGGACGATTGCGGACATCGCCGCGGCGTTGTCGCTCCGACCGTTGTTCAAGTTGTCCTCCGAACAGATGACCGCGGTGGCGGCGCCGCGGGCCGCCATCGCGGTACACAAAGACACGCTCAAGATCGGCCACTGGAATCGTCGGAGGCCGCAGGTTGCGACGACGATGCACCAGAGATATCTGGGCTCGAGACCTGGGAGAAGTACCAACAGGCCCCGAATGGCCGCCGTTGCTTAGGGGGTCGGGAAGACCGGCGTTGATGAGGCCAAATGGTTGACCTGAAAGGACTAGTCTCGGTCATCCAGATCGAGAGCGTGAGGCTTTGCGAGACGCACTGCCGTTCTGCAGTGCAGCCGGCCGAGATCGCGGACGCGATCAACATCACCACCTCGCGCAAGACAGCAGTCGTCAAGGAACCGACGGCGGATGACGGTTCCTTGCTGATCGAGACCGCCTTCTCGCTGGAAGCACGCAGCGCAGACGACGCCGAAAAGCTCCAAGCGGAGATCCGGGCCACGTTCGAGCTGTCGTACGCGATTCCTGACGAGGAGAGCTTCTCTCCCGAACAGTTGGAGGCGTTCGCGGAAGGAAACGCCGTGTTCAACGCTTGGCCGTACTGGCGCGAACTCGTGCAGGCATCGCTGGCGCGAATGTCGCTGCCACCTCTGACCCTGCCCGTGTTCCGAGTGGTACCTGCAGAGACCACCGACGAAGCCGAAGACGACGACGCATGAGGACGCGCAAGCCGCCAAGAGCCGAGGCGAGACGACCAGAATCGGCGGGACCAGAGCCCAGCGCTTGGACCGCTGCCGCGGAACATCCGCGGGACCGGTCGCGAACGCCTAGCTGGGCGCCTGCGGCAAACAGGACGCGCAGCAAAGGTCGCGATTGCACCGGTCCTTGGGTGAAGATCGTGGCCAACCCAGCTATCCGACGGCACCAGTGATGAGGAGTCTTCGTTTCCGTCGGCTTGAACGACACCGTACCGGCGGAACGCAAAGCCGCATGGAGCTTTCGTACGCAGCTCCGCGGAGCCCGTCTGGCAAGGTGTACCAGTTCTCGCCCAATCCGGACGCCGTGCCCAGGCTGTTCCTAATGGGCAGCGCCCCATCGGAGCGGCAGATCCGCGATGAGGACCGTGGCCGGGTTCGCCGCACGCCGGGGCCGGGCCAAACCGTGTGTCCATATACAGGCTACACGGCGGATGATGACGCGTTCGTGCATTCTGCGGACATCGAGGCCATCAAGCGACAGATTCGTCATGATGCGGCCGCCGACGTGAGCGACTGGCTTGGCGATCTCGCGAGGGACTTCAATCGCCGGCAGCCTCGCGGCGACCTTATCAGCATGAGGCTGGAACACAAACCCAACCGGGCGGCACGCCCTATCGCGATCCGCGAGGACCTGCTGCGCGATCTGTCGTGCGACGTCTGCCAACGTTCGTACGGGGTCTATGCCATCGCACTCTTCTGCCCCGATTGCGGCGCACCCAATCTGGCGCTGCATTTTCGGCGCGAGATCACGTTGGTACACGAACAACTCGCCGTTGCCGCAGCACAGGACCGTGGGGGGCATTCCGAGCTCGCATATCGGCTCCTGGGCAACGCCCATGAAGATGTTCTGACTGCATTCGAAACGACGCTCAAGGCAATTTACCGTCATCTCGCGCGCCGACGGGTCCCCGACAGAGCGGCCGAATTGTGCAGCAAGAAGGCGATCGGTACTGCCTTCCAGAACATCAAGAGAGGCCGTGAGAGGTTCGCTGCCTTGGACATCGACCTATACGCGGTGCTCTCGGAAGAGGAATCCAATCGCATGGCGATCAACATCGAGAAGCGTCATGTCATCGGGCACAATCTGGGCGTTGCGGATGAGCACTATGTCGCGCTGACGCAGGTCGAGCAACTCGGCGAAACGGTGCACTTGGTCGGTGAGGAGATTGGCCTTTTTGCGGACGCGTGCCTGCGCGTCATCACCGCGCTAGACTCCTTGAACAAGGACCATCTTCACAGTTGAGTCAAGTTCGGGATCGGCCTGTCGGTGGGCCGTTCTGTTCTCCTGGTCACGCGGCCAGCGCGTGTCCTTCCCAGAGGTGGCCGACCTCGCGGTCGTACGCGGCGACGGCTGCCTGCAGACGGGTGGTCGACTCCCCGTCGAGGGTGGCCGACAGGACCGGGCCCAGGACGCGCGCCTGGGTGCGGTGGTAGGCCAGGGCGATGCACAGGCCTTCGGCGGTGAGCCGATACCGCTGGCTGTGCGGAATCCGCTCGATCAGCCCCCGCAGCCGCAGCCGGCGCAGGTCATAGGTCATCTGTCCGGCGTTGTAGTCGTCGACCGACATCCCGCGCAGCGGGGCCACCGCCTCGCGGAGCTCGCGGTTGCGGAATCCCGTCGGCAGCAGGTCGAAGCGCAGCAGCGCGGCAAGCAGCGCCTGCACCCGAGGGTCGCCGAAGCGTAGCGCTGATGCGCGTTGGCCGTCGATGTGCGCCGGACGGTGCAGGTCAACGAGCGTCTCGGCTCCGATGGTGCAGTCGTGGCTGAGGCGTTCGACGCCGAGCAGGCGTCGGTTGGCAGCGAAGCCGATCCGTTTCAGATCATCGAGGTTCTTCAGCCGGCGGCCGACATCGAAGTCGTACGTGTCGTTGATCACCGTCTCGGTGCGCAGCGCGCGTCCCTCCTTGTGGTACTGCTTGATCCGCGAGTGCTTGTAGTCCACATGCAGCGACGGGATGACCCCGTCGGTAATCACGCGGGTGCGATACCGCGTGGGGGTGCGTCGGTTGACGCGCCGGTCGAAGATCAACTGCACGTGGTCGGGTCGCCCCATATCGAGGTTCTCGCGCATCACCTCCTCGAAGAAGACCCGTCCGGCAACCGGCCGGTCGAAGACCTCGGTGCGCGCGAATTCGGCTTGCAGTATCGAGATGTCGTAGCGGACGCCCTGCTCGCGGTCGTCGGCCGAAAACGGGTGCGGCAGCCGGGACAGCCATTTACGCAGCAGCGCGTCGACCCGCGCGGCCGTCAGGCCCTCGGCCAGCCGCTGCATCGCCGCAGGGTCCGCGCAGCGCAGGATGCCGTTGTCGAGCGGCTCGAACCCGATACCGCGCTTGGCCAGTTGCCGCTTCAGGTACTCGTGCCCGTTGATGCACAGCTTCGCGTTGTACGGGAAGTACGAACAGAACTTCAGGAAGAACGGCCCGAAGTCGTCGTCGAACACGTAGAAGTAGAAGTGGTTCACCATCGCCGTCGAGTCGACCAGCCACGCGTAGGTCGCCCCGGACGGGCGCCGGCGGCGCTGCGTGCGCTGCACCCGCGCCTTCTCCTGCGCCCTGCCGATGTAGAGCACGCCCTCGCCCCCCGGCCACTGCCGCAAGTACTCCTGCGTGCGGTCGTCCTTGCGCTCGCCCCGACGGAACGACACGATGTCGATGCCGTCGCGTTCGGCGTAGCGCTTGATCGCAGCGACGAACCGCTGCGTCATCGGCGCCATCAGCGCCGACGACGGCACGCTGCAGCCCCGAATCGTGCGGAAGAAGTACGCCGCCCCGGCCGCCCGCTGCAGCACCGGCACGTAGACGTTGAGGTACAACCGGTCGATGCACTCGAGGGCCAGCGTCGTGTGTTCCGACAGGATCTCGGCGACGGACCGTGCTACCTTCATGGCTCGGGCTCCGGTCGATGGGCTCCCCACCGGCCAGTCTACGGCCACCATCGCCATTGCGCGACCAATGAACGCGGCCTCGCGGCCGCAGAGGGAGCAGCGGCCGGAGTCCGACCTCCCGTCAGCTGCCACCGAGGCCTACATGCTTGTGGGTCTGAGGCGAAGCCTCGCTAGAGGTTGCGCTCTTGCCCGAGGCGACCACTGGCGGGCGGTGACGGGCCCGCCGGTGCATCATCGAAGCGCAGCAGGCCGTTCGCGACGCGCGAGCGGTAGCCCAAGAGGGAGCTGGGGTGAGTCAGACCCGTGCCGGCACTACGCCGCGGATTCTCGGGTGGTTGCCCCACGACCGTGTCAACGGTTGTCAGAAACCGTGTCAGGTTCGACAGATCGTCGACCACAACATCTTGGGGTCGTAGCTCGGGCATCGTCGGACAAGAGCCAAGTCTGGATGAGCGTGCGCGGACCGGGGTCAAGCGGACCGGGGTCAAGGCCGGAAGCCCCGCAACGCGGGGGCGGAGCGCAGCGACGCGCCTTGACGCCGGGGAGCACACGCGCACCCTGTTGGTCTGACGATGCCTTGGTGACCACAACATCTTGCGGTCGACGTGAGTCGCGAATCTGTCACTTCCTCGATCGAGAGCGCCAACAACCGCGTTGGGTCACGCCGCGGGTCTGCGAAAGGAGAAGAATCTTCTCGTCTGGCATGACGTTGTGAACCGAACACGTTCTTCCGGATCAACAACGTGAGCCAACCCCGGGAACAGACACGTGGGCGCGGCTACTCAGGCCGTCACGGAGAGGCTAAGGGCGGTGACGGAAACTACGTTGCCACGTTCCCGGGCGCGAACCCCGGAATCACGGGCCTGGGCCGTCGCGCCAGTTGGCAAAAGTTGTATCGATCACTGTCCTAAACGCGCTGTACATCGACGAGCTCGAGAACGCATTGGTGCCACCGGGCCGCGCGCTGGTGAACGAACGACAGACGCGAGCCCTGATCCGGCTGCCGGTAGTGGTCAAGTTTGGCGACCTGTGCGGCAGATGAAGACACGGATCCCAAGAGTCTCGCGATGGCCCATGATTTCCGTGATGCGCCGCGGGGGCCAAATGCCAGCCGTCTTCGTATACAACCGCACAGAATCGCCCGCCAACGGTGCCGTGCGACCGTCTCCGGAAGTGGCTCTGATCTCCCCAACTGCCGCACCCCAGGTTCCATCGCAAAGAAGGTGCGGCCTCCCGTCGAAGACCTTTCGTGGTGTCCCGAATCCTGGTTGTGGGAGCCGTCCGGCAGAGCGGATTCGATCGCCCTGCGGTTGCGGTTGTCCGCGACGCCACCGGTCGGCATGGTCGAACTCGGCCAAGATCCGAGCTGGCTGTAGCGCTGACTGAGTCATGCCGCGGTGTGGGCTTCGTGCTCTTCCAGAAGCCCGACGATATCGCGGATGCTCCAGAGCCGATCCGTGACGCCGGCCTTCATCGGATCGATGATCGGTCATGCAGCCGACTCTACCGCGCCCCGGTCTGCTGCCGCAACCGGCGCGCGGATCCAAACTTGACCACTACCCGGCTGCCGCGCGCCGCCGGGCCGGGCGTATGCGAACAACCGGACGAGGGGACCTGGATCTGGTCGGACTTGCACCTGAGACAGAAGGTGTTACTGGGGGGTGTTCCAGAGGCTTTTCCGAAACGCGGGTGAAGCGGACAAGGCCATGATGGAGGCCTGGTGCGACTACTTGCGGGTCAGATAGGTCGCGATCGCCGCGGCGAGCCCCACCAGGAGTTCCGCCTCCTCGCGATTCGGGTCCCGGCCCTCCTGAACATGCCGGACTTCATTGGAGGCATAGCCCCAAAGGTGTGAGAGCGCCGTATCCAGGGGCTTGGGCAACAGGTCGGGATGGCGCTTGATGATCTGGCCAAGGGTCGCATTTGAATCACCGGTGAGGTCGCGAGCAACGGCCTCCAGCGCACCCGCGGCGTGGTACATGGCGCCCGACAGATCGGGCGTCGGCCGCCGAGACAGATCCTGCAGCGCTTCATACAAGTGTCCAGCGGTCGTGGGCCGTCCGGTATCATTCAGGGCCGCAGTGGCGGCCGTCACGACGGATTCAAACGTCTCTGGTCCTCGCGTGACTACCAGCCCGTCCACGAGCTGCCAACCAACACCCTCCTCCACGAAGTAGGCGTTAATCTCGTCGGTGAAGGAAGCGGCAGCTTCATCCGTGCGACCGGCGAATCCCGCGTACACTGCCTCAATGATGTCGTAAACCTTGAACCACTCACAGGCGTGGATCAGGTACTGGACCTCGTCCCAGACGTTCGGGTAGTCGGTCCAGTTGTTCGAATCAGGGCGTACCCGCAAGACGGGGCAGATGATGCCGCGCAACCGCGTTGGACTCCAGCCGAGGGCGATCGAAGTGTCGAGCACAGCTACCCTCAACCCCTCCGGTGCGTCCTCCCTGATCGTGATCTCCTTGGCTGGGCTCGCGTAGCGGTGGCGCCGCGAGAACGGGGTACGTGGTGTCATTGGCTGGTGAGCATAGCGGAGAAGCGGCACGCCTTCAACGGAACGACTTTTCTCCAGGCACCGG
Organism: Vicinamibacterales bacterium; assembly: GCA_965204175.1. Classification (GTDB taxonomy): domain Bacteria; phylum Acidobacteriota; class Vicinamibacteria; order Vicinamibacterales; family UBA8438; genus WTFV01. The sequence continues at coordinate 3,232,725 of OZ241978.1, read as the reverse complement.
GGTCCACGAGTGAGCAGCGGCAGGCCGCCCGCTCAACTCGTGACACGCTATCACGAGCTGAGCGGACCGGGAGGACCAAGCCGACCAACCCGATCAACACGAGTCAAGTGTGGGACGGAACGTGGAACCGGCACCAGGAGTCGAGAGCAAGCCCCATTCTTGCAATGGTTTAGAGACCACGTAGCAGAAGCGGGGACGGAACGTACACGTCGATCGACAACATCGACAACAAACAGGGCTCGGGTCCTTGCTGGCTGGACCTCTCTATGTGATGGAACTGGCCGGTGCCGACGAAGTCCCCCGGCATGTTCATATTGGGAAATCTACAGGCGGTTGACGGACAAGGGTACTGAAGCGGAGGCAGGTACGCCTGCGGCTGCGATCGCGTCGCGCGCGAGCGCGCAGAACTCCGTGGCTGTCTCGGCCCACTCAGCGGCGTCGTCGACCGTTGGCTCGGCATCCCCGCCCGGCTGCCAGTCGACTTCCGCCTTCCAGGCGGACCAGACCATTCGGATGCGATTCTGCCAGCCGGGGTCCAGCGCCCCGGGCTCGATCAGGTGGCGTTCGACACTCGTCGGGAGATCCTTGCGCCGCACCACGCTCACGCCCTTGGTGAGGCACCACGCCATCGCCGAGAAGAAGACCGCGTCGAAGGCAGGCCGCGCTGCCATGCCGGGGTACTTGAATCGCCCGTTCTTCAGCTCCTTGATTTCGTACGCGAGCGTCTTCAGGTTGCTCCCGGCCTCCTTCAGCCATACGGGCACGGCGTGCCGGATGCCCTTCCGGGTCACCGGCGGCCGGTCGCCCGGCGGCCTCCTCGCCGGTCGGTGGGCCGGATGGAGCTGGACGCCCTCGGCCTCGACGTTCCTGGGGAACGGCAGCTCCTTCTCCAGGTCCCCGAGCCAGTCGGCCTCCGTCCGGACCACGACGTTGTGGTCGACGCCGTCGGGGTCGTCGTCGCCGTAGATCAAGTTCCGCGCGCTCCCTACGGCGTCCGGGACGTCTCCGACGAGCACCAGGACGTCGACGTCGCTCGCTGGTCCGGCGTCGCCCCGGGCCTTCGAGCCGTACACCACGAGTCGCTTGAGGAGCCCGCCGGGCGCCTTCGTCAGCCGTTCGAGGTAGCTCTCGAGCCACAGCCTCTCGTCTGGTTCGAGTGTCGGGTGGCCCGGCGCCGGGGCCGTCGGGCCGTCCCGGTCCTCGGTGTCGGGTGTGCCGCTCACGGCGCGTCTCCCTGTCCTCTTCCGGCGTCCGGCCAGTGGCGCTCCCGCCACGGGGACGCTTGACTCAGGCGCCGGGCCGTCTTCTCACGTCGGCCATCGGGCTCGGCCGGTACCCGATCTGTTCGACGCACACGTTGATCCGGCGCTCGTCTACCGACGTCTTCAGGTGGGCGTGGCCATGGACGTTCACGCAGCCGGCCGGGACGTCGTCGAGGGGCACGTGGGTGAACAGCAGGTCGGGCTCGCCCGGCAGGTGGGCGCACGCGGCCACCGCGTCGAACGCCCGCCGAAGGCGGCCGATGTGCGCGTTGTCGTGGTTCCTGGCCACGAGGATCTTGCGGCCCGGTCTGCGCCGGAGGCGGTCGATCAAGCCGTCCGTCGGGCGGTCCATGGTGACGTCGCCCAGACAGACCACCGTGTCGTGGTCCCGTACGTCGTGCGTCCACTGCTCCAGAGGTAGCCGTCGCCGTGGTGGCGGTTCCGGAACGGGCGTCCTAAGAGGGCGACGCTCGCCTCGTGTTCGAAGTGCGGGTCGGAGAACACCCACGTCCGGTATTCCTCGCTTGGGTTCAGTCTAGTGCCCATCAGCCGCTCGGACACGTTCAGCATGGCCGCGGCGGCGGCCCGGTCGTGAGCGGGGATACGCTCGTTCCGCGTCTGGCGGTCAGCTGCGCCTCATGGAGTCGTTGAAGCTCGATGTCCCTTCCGTAGCGTTTCGGCGACGGCCATCTGCACGGCGTGGAACTGATGGTAGCCCGTCATCTTCTTGGCCAGTGCTCCGCTGCCGTCGTCCTCGAACACGATGAAGTCGCGGACGAGCACCAGCAGCCGGTACGGCGTGCAGACGCCTTCGAGCAGCACCTGGGGTTGTGGCAGGGCCGGGTCGGCCAGCGCCTCGCCCGCGATCGTGCGCCACGGCTTGAACCACTTCTCGCCGGCAGTTTGTTGCGGTCCGGCTCGTCGAAGTCGAGCACGTGAACGTGAGTGCCGCGAATCCGGCCATCCGAACCAGCGTGCTCGACCGTCACGCCGGCGACGAGCATTCGGTGAAAGTCGCGGTTACGGGTCTCCAGTGTCACTCCGGCCGGGCGCGTCAGTCGGCGCCGGGCATCATCGAGCGCTTCGTCGGGCAAGTCTGGATTGAGGCGGGCGAGAGCGGACCGCAACCTATCCCATTCCGCGATCGGATTGTACCGAAACCGTCCGGTCGGCCGCGGACCGATGTCACGGCTGGCGTCATGGCGACTCCGGCGTCTCGACCCGCCAGCGGGCGACGTCGTTGGCGTCGTCCGAATACACGCGGAACTGCTCGGCAGCCGCACCGATCACTTGGTAGTCGACCGCGCGGACCGTCGCCTCGGTCTCCGGATTCACCGTCGTGAAGGCGTTGACGATCGCGACCCGGGTACCGTTGCCGTCGTGCAGCGTGTCGCCGATGCGGGCCTGCGTCAGGCGGAGCGGCCGCAGTCTCGCGGCGGTTTCCGTGCTCACGCCGCGGACAGTAGCACGTCGGCGGCAGAGGATGCGGGCCGGCGACGTCGGGTCGAGGAGCTCGAGCAGCTGGTCGAGGCGGCGGAAGTCAAGGTTCGGCCGACTATCGGCCGCGCAGCCGCTCCAGGTACTCGACCGCCGCCCGCATCTGGCGGGCATCCCACGTCGTCCAGTCGTCGCTTTGCGGCAACCCCGGAATCCCGGTACTTCGTCCCACGGCGACCAGCTTGACCGCGAGATGTTGCGAGCCGTGGTGCTCGCACAAGGCCAGGAACCGTTGCGTCAGGGCAACCGATGGAAACTCGTCCACGCACGAATAGGGTAGCCCCAAATCAGGCTGGACACGGGTGAGGCAGGCCGACGGCTGACATGGATGCGGTTGAAGGTGTCCGCCGGCCCGCCCCTTGTGGCGACATCTCATGAAGACGCCGGCGCCGGCTGGAATCTTTACCCGCGCGCCGGACCGGAAGTTGACGGAAGATTCGGTTTGTCAGACGCAGGCGGGAACGCCAAGACTCGGTTGCCCCGCATCATGTCCGGTGACCGGCCAGCCGTCCTGACCCGGACCCGCACACTTCATCGAGGCCGGCTACGGTCCGGAGGGCAAGCGGGGCTGGTCCTGTCCACGGGAGCAACACGAACCGCGCCGATTGATGGTGGTTCGGCCAGCCATTCTTTCAGATGGCGCCCCATGTGGCTGGTCGCGTGGTGAGCGACGATGGTCTCGGGCCTCGGCGACGATGGCGTCGCCGTCGTTGCCGCCCTCCGGTCCCAGGTCGACGATCCGGTCGGCGGCGGCGATGACGTCGAGGTTGTGCTCGATGACGATCACCGTGTCGCCCGCCGCGATGAGCCGGTCGAGGATGCCGAGCAGGCGGTCGATGTCGGCCGGCCCTCGCTCCGGCGATCCGCCCTTGAGGAGCAGGAACCTCGGATGGCGCTCATCGATCGTTGTGGCGTCGCACTAGCCGTTCAGCCCGCGGTCGAAGGGCTGGGGCAGCTTGTCGAGCCCCCTGCGAGCGGAACTGGGGTCAACGATCCACGGGACTGGGGTCAAGGGGCTCTCTGAACTGGGGTCAAGGGACGTGGCACTGTTTTCGACGGTGCAATGCAACGTTGCACTGATCGGTCGGATCCAGCCTTCCCGCAGGGAAACATACTGGGCGAGCGACCCCGGAACCGGGGTCGCTCACCCTTCTTTCCGGTCTGCCTCCGGAGGGGTGCGCGATGGTGCCACGTTGCACGGTTTCCGATGGTGGCCTGTCACCCGTGCGTGGTGGTTGGCCCCAGTAAACGTTGCACGGTCCCGACGTCGTCGGGGGTGGTTGGCCCGTGTAAACAGTGCACCGTCGCTGCCTTCGCCGCCTCGAAGAAAGTCCAGCGTTTTCGCTTTGGCGTCCCTTGCCGCGGATCTTGCTCGTGGCTGCGATGGCGCATGCCGGCGGCGATGGTGCAGTGCAACGTCCGGCCGGGGTGCACGGTCGGGGCGGACAGGAGCATGGTGTGCACGGTGAACCATCGGTCCTGTCCCGCCAGCGGGCCGCACCCTGCACCGCGGAGGGCCCGCCAACAGACGCGATCTTGACCCCAGTTCGGTTTCGGCGATTTCAGGCACATGCGGCTACCGTGTGCACCGTGCACGCCGGCACCTGACACCGTCTTGTTGCACTGTCGGCGGACGTGACCGTGCAACGTTGCACCCTGCGCGTTGCGGTCCGCCTCCGGAGGTCCTCAGGGACAAGAAACGCGTATATGGACTCCTCCACGTTGTCCACTTGAAACGGTCAGTCCTGCCCGGCGGCAACCGGCAACGCCGCGAACGGCGCGGGACCGGTGGTGGTCGATGCCGGTCAGTTCCTGGCCGGAAGCGTGCTTCCGGCCACAATTGCCCGTCCACCGTGGCGGGTGGCGGGTCACCCGCAGGGCCGCAACGAAGTGGAGGAGCCGCGCTTGCGCGGCTTGACGCGCCACCCGCCACGGTGGCTCTCACCCCGCCGCGTCCCCTGCAAGGGGCCTTGGTCGGCGTGCCTCGACGACGACGTGTGGCGTCGAATCGACTGCAGTCGTATATCCGGCCTCTGTGTGGAGACGCCAGTCTCCGGGCCACCATGGAAGTCGCACACCGCGGGCCACACGTGGTGTCGGCGTCGGGCGCCGGCGTTTCTATCGGCCTGGTGCGGTGTCGGTCGGTTCGAGGCGCCATGTCGTTCGTTCACTCACTCAGCAGTTGCGGCGGTCGGTTGATTCACGCGGCGAAGGCGACGTCCCGGGTCCAGACGGCCCACACGATCCGAGCCAGCTTGTTGGCTACCGCGAGCGTAGCCTTGTTGTAGCCGCAACGGTCGCGAACCTGCAGCGCCCACTGGTGCAGACGTGACAGCGGCTGCCCGGCCCGCTGCCGGCGGGCCGCGGTCACCAGCACGGCGCGGGCGCCATGCGTCAGCAGGTACCGCAGGTAACGGTCACCGCGCTTGCTGATACGCCCGAGCCGACGGTGTCCGCCGCTGGAGTACTCGCGCGGCGTCAAACCGAGCCAGCTCGCGAACTGCCGCCCGCGCCCGAAGGCATGGATGTGACCGACGGCGCCGACCAGCGCAGTCGCCGTCAACGTCCCGACACCGGGTACCGTCTGCAACCGCGCGCTGACCGGGTCGGCCGCGGCCAAGTCCCGCAATTGGCGATCGACCTCGGCGATCCGCGTCTCCAGTGCTCGGATCTCTTCCTGCATGCTGGCCAACACCTGCCGCAGCGTTGTCGGCAGCGCGGTGGCCTCATCGAGAAGCGCCGGAACCGCCCGCACCGCAGCCTGCGCACCGGCCGGCAAATGCAGACCATGCTCCCGCAACAGGCCGCGCAGCGTATTGATGCGCGCCGTGCGTGTCGTCACCCACTGCTCGCGAACCCGATGCACGCCGACCAGCGCCTGTTGCTCCACGCGCTTGACCGGCACGGCCGGAATCCGCTCGGCGCGCACCGCATCCACCAACGCCTCGGCATCCGCCCGGTCGGTCTTGTTCCGGCGCACGAATGGACGCACGTAGACCGGCGGCAACAAGGTCACCTCGTGCCCGTGGTCCTGGGCGAGACGACCCCAGTAGTGCGCCGTTCCACAAGCCTCCATCACCACTCGGGCCGGAGCCTGTGCCGCCAGAAAACGCGCGAACTGCGGCCGTCCCAGCCGTTTCCGTTCGACAATCCGTCCGCGTTCATCCGCCACCGCCACCTCGAACACCGTCTTTGCGAGGTCCACCGCCACTGTCGTACCATCCATCTTGGTCTCCTCCTGGTTTGTGCTGATGGGGATCAGCTGATGCACCCTCTTGCTTGGCGCATCGTAAACCCGGAGGAGTCCATCCCATCATGGTGGTTTCCTTCGCTCCGGCGGTCATCCGGACCCTTGCCGCCCTGGCGACGCGGCCGGCTGCGGGCCGATGCGGCGGCGCGCACGGCAGCGTCCTGTTCGGCTCGATGGCGCCGGGCGGCGGCCTGTTTCCAACTCCGAGTTCGAGCTGAATCGCGAGAGCCGCGGCATGCTGTCGTTGTGGAGCTGTCGCTCGACGACGACGTGCGGACGACGATGGCCGGGCCGACTACTCGCGCGGCCCGCCGACGGTCGACCTGTCGGTCGGGCGCACCTGGGGCTGGGCGGCTACCGCGGCCCGAGCGGCGGGCGGATGAGCAGGTCGATGACCGGGTTCTACCCGTGGGTGGGCTGCCAGGTCAACGACCGGGTCTCGGTGTGGGGGCGACCGGCTGCGGCGCAGGCGCGCTGAGCCTTGCGCCGGACGGCACCTCGACGCTGGAGACGGACGTGTCGATGATGACGTCGGCGGTCGGGACGCGGGGCGAGCCGGTGGGCTCGCGGGCCACGGCGCGTCCGCGGCGACGCGCGTTCGGTCCGGTGGCGGGCGTCGCAGCTCGATGCGCGTTCGGGCGCCGTCGCCGCGCAGCTTGCGGACCGACGCACTGCGCGGCGGGAAAGGGGCGGGGCCGCAGGCGGTGTGCGCCTCGGCCCGCGCGGCTGGACCCGCTCGTCTTCAGCGGTCCGCTGATGCCGCATGTCGCCGCGCTGCCATTCGAGCAACTGCGTCCCCCACGCGCGCTGGTCGGGCGTCGAACCGGCGGGTGAAGACGGCCGTCTGGGGGGGCGCCTCGCCGCCGGCCGCGGGTGCAGCCGCGCGGTGATCGAGCGGGCCAGCTCGCGCGGCATGCCGGCCCGGCGGCAGCCGCGCTCGAGGCTGCGGCGGGCCGCCCGCGCCTCGCGCCGTTCGACACGTGGGCACGGCGATGCCGCCGTGGTCGCGCTCGTATTGCTCGGCCCAGCGGCTGAGCCTGCGCGTGGCGCCCTTGTCGAGGTTGACGGGCCGGCCGGTCTCGGGGTCGACGCGGCTGACGGCGCCGTGGACGTGCGGGCAGCTTGTGTCGGAGTGCGTGGCGCAGACCGCGTAGTGGCGGTGGTCGAGACCGAGGCTGTCGAGCGCGCCGGCGACAGCCGACAGCATGTTGGTAGCGGCAAGATGAAAAGGGACCCGGTGGCCATCTGAAAAGGGACCCCCTGAGCACTCAAGGAATGGCGTTCCTGCGGCGATGAATCGATGGGACGAGACACGGTCGTCTCGTCGATTCAGCCAGGAGGACGCGGAGGTGATCAGGATGAGTCAGTGGGCCGAGATCCGCCATCTGCATCTGGTGGAAGGGGTACCGAAGAAGGAGATCGCGCGGCGTCTGAAACTGGACGTCAAGACGGTGCGCCGCGCCGTAGACCGGGCGACGCCGCCGGTGCGGGTGTCTCCGCCGAGGGCCGGCAGCCTGGACCCGTGGCGGGACCGGATCGAGCAGTGGCTGCGGGAGGACCGGAAGTTGACCGCGAAACGGATCCGCCGGTTGCTGCTGCCGTTGGCCGGAGCGGTTTCCCCGCGCACAGTGCGCCGCTACGTCGCGGCGCTGCGGGGGCGTGTCACGTCGAAGGAGGCCTTCGTGCACCGCAGCGTGGCTGCCGGCACGACGATGGAGGTCGATTTCGGCGAATCGTGGGCCGACATCGCGGGGGCGCCGTGCAAGGTCAAATACCTGGTGGCGACGTTGCCGTACTCGAACGCGTACTTCGCCAAGGCGTATCCGGTTGAGCGGCTGGAGTCGTTGCTCGACGGCATCGAGTCGGCCTTCCGCTATTGGGGAGGCATCGTCGAGCGCGTGGTGCTCGATAACACCTCCTTGGCGGTCAAGGACGTGCTGGCCGGCCGGGACCGGGTGCAGACCGAAGCGTTCGACGCGTTCCGGGGCGCGTATCCGTTGCGGGCCGAGTTCTGCGCGCCGGCCAAGGGCTGGGAGAAAGGTTCCGTGGAGGGAGGTGTCAAATACGTTCGGAATCTGGTGTTCCGGCCGCGGCTGGCGGTGGAGAGCTGGACCGCGCTGAACGCGGCGATCCTCACCGAGCTGGAAGCCGACCTGCCGACGCGCCACCTCGACGACGGGCGCCCGGTGCAGGAAGCGTTGGCGCTGGAGCGGCAGCATCTGCGGGCGTTGCCCGAGCATCTTCCCGCCACCTGCCGCATCGTCGCCCGGGTGGCCGACAAGTTCGGCCATGTGCGGGTGGACCACGTCACCTACTCGGTGCCGGTCCGCCACGCCTACCGGCCCGTGTGGGTGAAGCTGTATCACGACCGGGTGGCGATCGCCGTCGGCGCCGAGGTGGTTGCGGAGCATCGCCGGGCGTTCAGCCGGGGCGCCAGGGTCCTCGACCCGTTCCATGTGCTGCCGTTGCTGGAACGCAAACACCGGGCGGTAACCGAGGCGACGGCGCTGGCCGGCTGGCGGCTGGCGCCGGTGTGGGAGCAAGTGCGGGCCGAGCTGGTCAGGCACACGCGCAAGCCCGATCAGGAATGGGTCCGGATGCTGCGGTTGATGGAGACGTACCCGGCCGCGGCCGTCGAACGCGCGGTGGCCGCCGCGCTCGAACGGCATTCGCCGCGCCTGGAGACGGTGCGGCTCCTCCTCCGGCAGCAGCAGGCAGGCCCGCCGCCGGTCTGCCCGCCGGTGACGGGGGTGCGCCCGGAGCTGGCGCAGATTACCGTGCCCACCCCGACGCTGTCGGCCTATGACGCGCTGGTGGAAGGGGGTTGCTGATGGCGACTACGACTATCGAGCCCCCGCACCTGGAGACGGACCTGAAGACGCTGTGCCTGTCGACGGTCGCCGCGCAGTGGCGGCCGCTGGCCGAGCAGGCCGCCCGTCAGCGGCAGGCGCCGGCCGACTACCTGGCCCAGTTGGTGCATCTGGAGGTGACCGAACGCCGGGAACGCCGTATCCAACGCCGCATTCACGATGCCCGCTTCCCGATGCTGAAGACGCTCGACGCCTTCTCCTTCGAGGCGCAGCCGGAGTTGGACCGCGATGCGGTGCTGGCGGTCTTCGACTGCCGCTTCGTCGCCGACGCCGCCAACGTCGTGTTCGTCGGCGGCGTCGGCACGGGCAAGACGCACTTGTCCATCGCCCTGGGGATGGCCTGCTGCCAGCACGACTACCGGGTGCGGTTCGTGACCGCAGCCGAGCTGGTCACGATGCTCGTCGAAGCGCAGCAGGAAGGCCGGCTGGCCCGCAAGCTCGCCCAACTCGCCCGCTTTGACGTCGTCATCTGCGACGAACTGGGCTACGTACCGCTCGACAAGGCCGGCGCCGACCTGTTGTTCGGCTTCATCAGCCAGCGCTACGAGCGCTGCAGCCTCGTGGTGACGACGAATCTGCCGTTCGCCCGCTGGTCCGAGGTCTTCCTCGACCCGACGGCGGCCGCCGCGGTCATCGACCGCATCGTCCACCACGCGACGGTACTGCAGACATCGGGCAACAGCTACAGGTTACAGGCCGCAAAGCGGAACCAGACGCAGGCGTCCGGCAAGGAGGGAACACGTTGACGCCGGCGAGTCGTGCCGGCCCGCGTTCGACTGCCCGGAAGGGCGGCGCCGGGGAGCCGCTCCGCTGTCGCGGACAAACGTGCATGTATGGACCGATGCCGACGACAACCGAGCGGTGGGCCTGTCACCACGCTTGTCCCTCGATCGCTCGGCCGACCGCTTTCCTGCTCCGTTACGTAACGGCGTAGAGTTGTCTTGTGGCGCTGACGAACGCGGAGCGGCAGGCACGTTACCGGGAGCGGCGGAAAGCCGGCGAATCCCGGGTCCGGTACCGCCGGCCAGCAGACCGGAGATCGCGGCCACAGCAGTGGAACGACGCGGTGCAGACGCTCCTGGAGTTGCAGGAACAGTACCGGGAGTGGCGGGAGGCGTTGCCGGAATCGCTCGCCGGGTCCGCGACCGCGGAGTTGCTCGAGCAGGTCTGCGACCTGGATCTGTCGGTACTCGAGGCGGTCGAGCTGCCCAGGGGCTTCGGGCGTGACGGCTAGCGCCGGCCGAAAGCAGTTGACGCCGAACACGCGTCGGCTCGACAGAAACGCCCAACTGCGTCGAGCACCGGATAGCGACAACCCGCGCTGTCGGGCCGACCAGTGTGACCGTGTGCTCACCGGCGTCAAGGCGCGTCGCTGCGCGACGCCCCCGCTCCGCGGGGCTGCGGCCTTGACACCGGCTCCGCGCACGGTCACAGGCAATCTTGCCCGACAGCCGGAAAACCATTCTTCAAGGAAGGAGGAGCTCAACCATTTGACGCACTGAACGAGCCGGGTGCGGGGTCGTCCCGGTACGCAGACGGCTTCGATTCCCGCGACGGCTCCCGTCACCGGGGGGGTCCCTTTTCACGTGGCCACAGGGGTCCCTTTTGTACTTGCCATTTCCAAGCATGTCCTGCTTTGCCGGGGCAGTGGCGCCCTCGGGCCAGCTGAGCACCAGGTGGGTGTACGGATTCTTCAGCTTGCGCCCGCGGGCGCTGATGCCGGCCCTGGTCTTCAGCACCGGGGCGTCGGCGGTCAGTCCCTGCATGGCGCGGACCATCAGCTCGGTGTCCTCGGTCGGGATGCCGAGGCAGGCGGTCCAGGCCACCCGTTCCGAGGTCGTGGGCCCGCGCTCGTCGGGCGAGATCTGGTCGTGGGTGATGTAGGCGACCATGCCGGCGATGCCGCGGCCGGAGCCGATGATGCGACCGATCACGGCCACCTCCCGAGTTGGTGCGCGTTCGGTTGCCTCGCCCCGGATTGGTTGGGCGCAGCCGGTGTCGCGCAGCGAAGTTACCGAATCTGATTCCCATCGCCTCTGGCGCGGCGGGGAGTGTACGGGACGCCGGCCTCGAGCCGGACAGCGGTCTTAGTCGAGGCTCCGGGAACGGAAGGAGCGGGAGGCGGACCGGGGCGCGTGCAACCGGGCGTGGACCCGCCTTGACGTCGGGATCAAGGCGAAAGTGATTTCACGTACCGGAACGTGTTCCGGCGAAGATCTCGCGAAAGCGTGCCGTCGGCCCGGCTCAGCGGGAAGCTGTCGAGGCGTTCGCACGCGAGCGGCTGCCGCTACACCGCAGACACGGATCGAAGCCCGACAGGTCGTCGAGCAGGGGCACGGCGTCGGGCATCTGGATGGCCGCGCCGGCCTCCTGGCGTGCTTCGTCTTCGGCCGCGGCGGTTTCGAGCAGGACGGTCACAGACGCGGCGCATCAACTCGCGGTTTGGCGATCCGCTTGCGGAGCTTCCAGCCAGTCCCGCTGTTGGGGGTGGAGCAACTCGTTGCAGACGCTGCTCGAGCTCCAGGGTCAGCTCGAGGGTGTGGATCCGGACGCTCTGGAAGACCTGGTCACTGAAGCGCTGGAGCGCGTCTTCGGCGGTGGCGACAAGACTCGCCCGGCGCCGGACCCGGATGCGCCGCTCGAGTAGCGGAGGACGCGCCTTCAGCCGCTACCAGCGCAGGCAGGGATCGCCGAGAGCGGACAGGTCGTCGAGCAGCGGGACGGGGTTGTGCGTGTCGGCGGGCGCGTTCGCCGCCTCGGGTGCGTCGTCTTCGAGCGCGACGGTCTCGAGCAGCGCCGTGATGGCGACCTCGGCGTTGTTGAAGGCGTGGTCGAGCAACCACCGCCGGCGGTTGAAGCAGCGGATGCAGCGGCTGCTCTCGGGCGCGATGAGTCTCCCACACGTGCCGGCCTCGATCGGCAGGTCGACGCCGGGACACAGCAGCTTGCGGTCGATGTCGGCGCGGACGCGGCGCATCAGCTCGCGGTTGGCGATGCGCTTGCGGAGCCTGCGCAGCCAGACGCGCTGTTCGGGACGCAGCAGCTCGATGAGGGGCATGGGGTCTCCTCCGGGAAAGGGGAAAGGCCCGGCAGGGCCAGATGGAACGAGCCGTCGGCTCAGGGGCGTGCCGTCTGGTGGCGGCCTGCCGCAGACGGCGTGGACGCGAGCGCGTGAGCCGAGGCGTGGAGACAGGGCGGACGCCGGGCGTGGTCTTGCCCGCCGGCGCCGTTGCTGCGTGCCGCTACGCGCGGGGCGCGTGCGACCGGCCCCGCGACCGCCTCGGGGCCGGGGTCCCGGCGAAAGTGATTTCACGTACCGGAACACGTTCCGGCGAAAGACCGGCGAAGGTGCCGTCGGCCTTGTGGTCGTTCCATGCACCGGCGTCATTGCCGTGCGTGGCGTTGCTGGTGAAGAACGGGTTGCCGTCCCGGCTCGGCAGGAAGCTGTCGAGGCGTCCGCACGGCAGCGGCTACCGCAACCACCGCAGACACGGGTCGAAGCCCGACAGAGTGGGCCCCGACAGGGCCGGGTTGGAGCGGGGCGCCGGTCCCCCCGCGTGCCGTCTGGCGGCGGCCTGCCGCGTTCGGCGTTGAACAGCAGCGCGTGAGCGGCCAGGCGTGGACAAACGGTGCACAGCACGGCGCCGCGTTGCCCGCCCGCCCCGTTCCGCTGTGCCGCTACTCGCCTGCCTGCCCCATTGTCGTTCCGCCCGTTTGCTTCTCCGTGGTCCGTATCCGCGCCGACTCTGGGAGGCGCGGCGGGCTGTTGCCAGGCAGTGCTCTCCAGACCCGTTGCGGGTTGAACGGCGAGCGGCCCCGGCGTCGTCGCCCTTGTTGTCCGCGCGGGCGAGCACGTCGCCCCCGCCGTCCGGGCACGTCGCCGGCGGCAGCAACCGCGCGTCGATGGCGAACTGCGTCCTGCAGCCTCGGGCGCTCGCCCGCCACCGTCTCCCGCCGCCGCAGAGACGCGGCCGGCATTCCTCGGAGCTATCGCGCCCCGGGACGAGTCCCTCCCTTCCAGTTCAGAGCTTTCCAACCGGAAGCAGGGCGGTGGAGCGCGGCCTCGGGTGACCGCCGTTCTGCATACTTCACCCGGCCGCCGGATCTGGCCGGGGCCATCTGGAAGGAGTACGGGATGACCAGGCGGGTTCTTCGGTTGAAGGACGTCAAGGAAGCGACGGGGCTGTCGCGGTCGTCGATCTACGCGCTGCGGAAACGGGGACTCTTCCCCGCGTCGGTCAGGATCGGACCCAAGGCGGTCGGCTGGTTCGAGGACGAGGTGCTCGGCTACCTGAAGTCGCGTCCTCGCGTCGGGGGTGACGCAACCACGAAGAGACGGTGAACGGCGGCGCGGGGCTCCAGGCGTTTCGTACGCTCGTTCGAGGTGCGGGCTGGAGCAGCGCCAGCGCAGGTTGCAGTACTTGCTTTCGGAACATGCGCCGGGCGGTACGCCCTTCGGCGCATCCCGCTTCCTGTGGGATACGCCGTGGGAAGGCTCCGGAGGCTTGCAGCTAGAAGTCTTTTTTAATCAGCATGTTACGGCGGTACTCGTGTAGATTCTCGATGAACTTGACGCGCAGGTTCTCCGGGATCTGCTTGCCGGCCGCCTGCTCGAGAGCGGTTCGGGGATCGGTCAGCAGCGCGGCGCGGAAGTCGTTGTCCACTGCGCTGCGCGCCAGCAGTTCCTGCACCTTTCCGTTGTCCGTGGCACTCGTCATTCTCGTTTCCTCCTGTTGCGGCGATTGACGTGGCGAGACGCGCCCACTGCGTGTCTCAGGACAGCCCTTCCCGGAGCAAGCTGCGTGCCATCGGCGGCTATCGAAACCAGTGACCGTGCGAATCGCCGGCAGCGCAAGGAGAGCCGCACGAGGCATGGGTCGTCCGGGGTTCTTCGTCAAGTCGGGTTGACGCCGCTCGCGCCGCGGGCAGCGCACCACGCCCGCGATGGACGGAAACACCCAAGGGCGCCCGGTGACTGCATCGACTCGTCGACGTGCAACCCGGGGCGCCGCTGAAATCCCGCCAAAGCCGCCGAGTCGTCATCGTGGCGGGTCGATCCAAGGTAATCCCTTGCGGATCGCCGCGGTAGGCGGCGGTGCGTACGTGTCACCGGTGGTTGTCCCGCCCGGCGCCCGCGGTCGCGATACCGGCACGCGGGTCGAGGGAGTGCTGCCCGACTGCTCGCCGAGTCCTTGCCGCATTCGCATCGACGTGCGCCTTGCCTATGCCGATGCCGCGTGTCCGCTTCGGCTTCTTCTACGGCGTTGCCGCAGGGCGCGAGCTCGCCGCCGAAGGTGGCACGCGATTTGTATTGCTTTGGCGACGTGCGCCGCCCGATTCCGGCGCGACCGATTGGAACTCCAGCCCATGCAATCGAAGCCTCCTTCGTCGCGCCGCTCGGGCCGGGTGTCGCTCCCTTGTCGCGGCGGCACGGGTTGTCACCACGTGCTCCTGGTGATGGCGCTGGCTGTCACGGCGCATGCGCAGACCCCGCTCAGCGACGGCGTCGAGCTCGAGGATGTCGTGGATGCGGTCCTGATCAACAGTCCGGAGATCGAGGTGGGACGCCTCGCCGTCGAAGCGGAGGCCGGCGCCCGACTGCTGGCGGCGAGCCCCTTCGACCTGCAGGTTCGGGCAGGTCTGCGCAGCGGTCGCGAGGTCCTGCCTGTCGCCGGCGGGCGCAACGGCCTCTTCGTGACCCGGAGCCTGGAGACGAGCACGTCCGCAACCAAGAGCTTCCGCTCGGGGGTGGTGGTGTCCTTGGAGCTGTCGCTTGGCCGCGTAAGGAGCGGCGCGGACACCGTACCGGCCGATCAGGCCCGTTCGCAGGTTTCCCTGCTGGTGCCGCTGTCCGGCGGTCGCGGCGGCGGGGCGACGGCCGGCGCGGAACGCGCGGCGCAGGAGTCCTACACGGCCAGCCGGTTCGAACGGGACCATATCGCGGCGCGCGCGGTGCACGATGCCGTCCACGCCTACTGGCTCTACCTGGCAGCGCATGAGCGTTTGAACACCCACGTCGAATCGGCGGACCGCGCGCGGCGTCTGGTCGAGGAAACGGAGGTTCTGATTCGGGCGGACGAGCGTCCGATGTCCGACCTGGATCTGATGGCCAGCAATCTCGCGCAGAAGCAGACCGCGGTCACCGCCGCGCGTCAGACGCTCCTGGATGCGCGGTACGCGCTCGGGGTCGCCATGGGGCTCGGAGCCGAGGCGATTCCGGCCCTCGGTCCGCCCCTGACCGGGTTTCCCGAGACGAGTGGCGATTCTTCCTTTTCGTTGACCTCGGCGACGCGCGCCGCAGTGGTCCGGAGGGCCCTGGCGGCTCGGCGCGACCTCGCCGGGCTGCGAGCCCGCCGCGACGGCGCGCGTCTGGCCTGGGAGGGAACGCTCCGGGACATGCGTTCCCGCTGGGACGTGTTCGCGCGCGTCGGATTCACCTGGGTCTCCCCCCGTCCGGCGGCGGGCGCCCTCTCCTCGTCGGCCGGAGCCGCCGGCGGCGTCAACAGCCTGGTCCAGATCCAGTACGAGCCGCTGGCTACCAATCACGCGGTGGTTGGCAGGGCGCGTCGCGCCGCGGCCGTGGAGCGCACGGCGGTCGTTGCAGCCGACGATCTCGTTCGCCGGATCGAGGCGAATGTGCGGGTGGCGATGGAACGGCTCGACAACGCGGTGCAGGAAGCCCGGGCCGCCCGCGAAGCCGTACGCCTGTCCGAGCGTTCGGTGGTGACCGAGCAGGAGAAGTTTCGACTGGGGCTTGCGACTCTCTTCGACGCGATCCTGGCCGAGGACTCCTTGACGAACGCCCGTCTGCTCCGGACCAGCGCGCAGTTCCGGTTGGCCGCCGCGCTGGTACGGCTCAGATTCGAGGGCGCGACACTACTGGAAGAGGACACCGGGGACGCCGTTTCGGTAGCCCCCGGCAGGATGACTTCGTTCGTCTTCGAGGAACGCAGGCCATGAAGAAACAAGAAGGCGTATTTCGTAAAGCATCGCTCGATCGGCTCGCATCGCCGGAGCAACTCGACAGGCTGTTGCAGGTGACGCGGCTGCGCGGATGGATTGCCCTGGTCGCGCTCGGCTTCCTGGTGGGGTCGGCGGTTCTTTGGGGGTTCGAAGGGAGCATCCCCTCCAGGGTCGCCGGCCAGGGCATCCTTCTCAAGAGCGGCGGCGTGCTCGAGATCGCGGCGGGGGCCGGGGGCCGCATCACGGATGTGGCGGTCAATGTCGGCGACATGGTGCGCGAAGGGCAGGTCGTTGCGCGCATCGCCCAGCCCGGCGTGCTCAACCAGATCAGGCAGGTGCGTCTCGCCCTGGAGAATCTGCGGGTGGAGCACCGCATGGTGACGACGCATTCGGAAGAAGAAACGGTCCTGCAACTCGCCCAGTTGCGCCAGCGCCGCGAGGGGCTCGACCAGTCCATTGCAGCCGCGGTCGACAACCTCCGCTGGCAGCGGGAGAAAGTGGCCGCGCAGGAGCAACTCGTGGTCCAGGGTCGGTTGACGCGGCAGACCGTCATCAACAGTCGGCAACAAATGCACGCCACCGAGGAACGGTTGCGTTCCAATCGCCAGCAACTCGCCGAACTGCGACTTCAGCAACTGGCGATGGAGGCACGGAACGCGCGGACCCGGCAGGCGAGCGAGCACCAGATCTCGAAGGCGATGGCGGAACTGGAGCAACTCGAACGCGAGATGAAGGACATGTCCGAGATCGTGTCGACCTTCAACGGCCGCATCATCGAGATCATGACCGAGAAGGGCGACGTCGTTGCGGCGGGGCAGCCCCTCCTCCGTCTCGACCGCACCGGACGTACCGTCAAGGGCCTCGAGGCGGTCATCTACGTGCCGTCTGCGCACGGGAAGCGTATTCGCACGGGTATGGAAGTGCGGATTGCGCCGGCGTCCGTGGCCCCGGAGGAACACGGATACATGATCGGGACCGTGACCTATGTCTCGGACTTTCCCACTACGTCGCGAGCCATACAACGCACCCTGAGGAATCCCGAGCTGGTCGCCGCCCTGTCACGTGGCGACGCGCCGTACGAGATACGCGCGGATCTCCAGCTCGATCCCTCCACCGTCAGCGGCTACAAGTGGTCGTCCTCGGCGGGGCCGCCCATGGACATCCTTACCGGAACCCTGTGCCTGGCAAGAATCACCGTGGAACGGCGGCGCCCCGTCGAGATGGTCGTTCCGTTGTTCCGCGAACAGCTCGGCATCTAACCCGGCCATCAAATGCTCGAAATGATCATGCGCTGGCTGTCGATGAACGGGCGGACGCGCCGCGCGCGAGTGCCGACGGTGCTGCAGATGGAAGCGGTCGAGTGCGGGGCCGCGGCACTGGCGATGGTGCTGGCCTACTTCGGTCGCTTCGTGCCGCTCGAGGAGCTGCGGGTGGCTTGCGGTGTCTCGCGCGACGGAAGCAAGGCCAGCAACCTGCTGAAGGGGGCGCGCAGCTACGGGCTCGCGGCGCGCGGTTACCGCCGTGAACCCTCGGCGCTGGCGGATCTGCCGCTGCCCATGGTGATTCACTGGAACTTCAACCACTTCGTGGTGCTCGAGGGCTTCCGCGGCGGTCAGGCTTTTCTCAACGACCCGGCGGCCGGGCCGCGCGTCGTCACCGCAACGGAATTCGACGAGGCCTTCACCGGCGTGGCGCTGACGTTCGAGCCCGCTCGCGATTTCGCGCCGGGCGGCGTCAAGCGACGGCTTGCGACCGCGCTTCGTTCGCGGTTGGCGGGCTCGTACCCGGCACTGACCTACGTTGTCGGGGCCGGCCTGCTGCTGGTCGTACCGGGCCTGGTGATTCCGACCTTTTCCCGCCTGTTCGTCGACGATGTGCTGGTACGTGAGGCCTGGGACCTGGCAAAGCCTCTGTTTCTGGCCATGGTGGCGGCGATTGCCGCGACAGGCTGTCTCACATGGCTGCAGCACCGCTACCTGCTGCGTCTGGAGACCAGGTTCGCAGTGGCGACTTCCAGTCGTTTCCTGTGGCACATCCTGCATCTGCCTATGCGGTTCTTCACGCAGCGTTTCGCGGGCGACATCGGGTCGCGCGTCGCCATCAACGATCGCATCGCCCACCTGTTGTCCGGGGAGCTCGCCGCGTCGTCGATCAGCATGTGCATGGCGGTGTTCTACGCAGTCTTCATGTGGCAATACGACCGTGTTCTCAGCGTCGTCGCGATTTCGACGGCGGCGCTCAACGTGATCGCGCTCAAGTACTTCTCGGTGAAGAGGGTGCACCTGAACCAGCAGCTTCTCCACGACCAGGGACGGTTGCTCGGAACCGCGATGGCCGGACTGCAGAGCATCGAGACGCTGAAGGCAATGGGCGCCGAGGCCGACTTCTTTGCCCGTTGGTCGGGCTATCAGGCCAAGGCGGTGGGGACGGAGCAGCGCCTGAAGGTGCAGACCGAAATGCTGGCGGCGGTGCCACGCTTCCTCATGCCCGTCAGCACGGCGCTCATCCTCGGACTGGGCGGTCTGCGGGTAATGGACGGCGCCGTCAGCATGGGGATGCTGGTTGCGTTTCAGGCGCTCATGCTGGGTTTCATCACGCCCGTGAACAAGATGGTCGACCTGGGCAGCACGCTGCAGGAAGTGGACGGAGACATAGCCCGACTCGACGACGTGCTGTCGGCCCCCGCGGAAATGCCATCGGCAAGCCGCGACGACGGCGACGACTCGTCCGCGGCCGCTCCCAAGCTGGCCGGCTATCTGGAGTTGCGGAACGTCACATTCGGCTACAGCCCACTCGAGCCGCCCTTGATCGACAACTTCAGCCTGTCGCTTCGTCCGGGCAGTCGCGTCGCCCTCGTGGGCGGTTCCGGGTGCGGCAAGAGCACGATCGCAAGGCTGGTCTGCGGTTTGTACACCCCGTGGAGCGGCGACGTGCTGTTCGACGGCCGCCCGCGGCAGGACGTGCCTCGCCGGTTGATGACGACCTCGTTTTCCGTGGTCGATCAGGATGTGTTCCTGTTCGAGGGCTCCGTTTGCGACAACCTGACGCTCTGGGATGCCACGGTTGTCGAGTCCGACATGGTGCGCGCGGCGAACGACGCCTGCGTCCACGACGAGATCTCGGCTCGGCCGGGCCAGTATCGCAGCAGAGTGGAAGAGGGCGGCCGCAACTTCAGCGGGGGCCAGCGCCAGCGACTCGAGATCGCCCGGGCGCTGGTGACGAATCCGGTCGTCCTGGTGCTGGACGAGGCCACGAGCGCGCTGGACCCGACAACTGAAGCGGCGATCGACGACAACCTCAGGCGTCGCGGGTGCACCTGCCTGATTGTCGCCCACCGACTCAGCACCATCCGGGACTGCGACGAGATCGTCTTGCTCGATCGCGGCCGCGTGGTGCAGCGGGGAACGCACGACGAAATGAAGGCGGTTCCCGGACGCTACCGCCAGCTCATCGCGGCAGGCTGACGCACGGTTGCAGCGGGACAATCGATTGGAGTCTCAGCGGTGCGAACGAAACTGTTCACTTCCAGCGACTCGCTCCTCGAAGCCGGGGCCAACCGGTCCTTCCTGCTCGACGCGGGTGGGGTGTGGTTCGTCGAGCAGGGGTGGGTCGATCTCTTCTGCCTCCGACTGGGACCAGAAGCGACGGTGCAGGCCCGCGCCCATATCGCCCGCGTGGACGCGGGAGGTTGCTTGTTCGACATGACCGGAGTCGACGCGCGCGATCGAGAGGCCCACCTGGAAGGCTTCGAAGACGGCGTTCCCCGGGAAGCCGAATCCGATGGCGGTCTGCAGGCAGTCGGCAGTGCGGGAACCAGGCTCCGATTCCTGCCGCTGGCGGTTGCGCGCGGCCGATTCGATGCGGCCGCGCAGGGCCCCGAGGCCAGCCGGTTGATAGACGGATGGGTGGAGTCCGTCTACGCGGGGCTCATTGCAGGTGCGATGCCCCGCGACTGCGAGGCGCTGCCGCCGTCCTCGACGGTGACTCTCGATTCTGCAGCAACGGCGAGCTCCGGAACGGGCGTCGGCTGGATCAGCCACCGGGAAGGGAGATCGAGCCTGTTGGGCAGACGCGAGTTGCCGCTCCTCGATCAGCCGGTCCCCTGCTCGGCACGGGCGTGGTGCGTCGCCGCGACTACCAGCGTGGTGACGATGACGACCACCGGAACGATGCTGGAGCAAGGCAGCGTGTGGACGGGCCTGGCCGAGTTCCAGCGTCTGGCCACCCGGTGCGCGCTGCTGGCGATGGGAGAGCGGTCCGCGAAAGAGCGTCACCGCCAGCAGCGACGCGACGTGGAGCGCCAGGCATTGATGCGCGACGCCTTCACCGAGCTCGTGGCGGCGCATGATGCCGCGAGCGACGCATTGGCGGTCCGTGGCGGTCCCGGTGCGGCCGCCGAGGCGGACGAGCACGATTCCCTCTCGTCTGTGTGCAGCCTCGTCGGAGCCGAGCTGGGTCTGTCCCTTGGCCGGGGCGCGAAGCGCGCAGCCACGTCTTCGTCGGATCCCGTCGCGGATATTGCCAGGGCTTCGGCAGTGCGGGTGCGGCGGGTATTGCTGGAGGACGGCTGGTGGAGGGGCGACAATGGTCCCCTGCTCGGTCGCACCGGCGAGGGCGACAAGCGCTGGGTAGCGCTGCTGCCGACTCCATCGGGCTCCTACGCGGTTTGCGACCCGGTCGACGGTTCTCGCAGCCCGGTCACGGCGGCTACCGCTTCCGCGCTGAACCCGCTCGCGTACACCTTCTATCGTTCCCTGCCCACCGTCGCTCTCTCCCTCAGGGACGTGCTCCGCTTCGGTGTTCACGGTTGCAGGAGAGACCTGTGGCTGGTTGTGCTTCTGGGTCTCGCCGGAGGCGGGCTCGGTCTCGTGACTCCCGTCGCCACGGGAGCGCTGTTCAACTCCATCATCCCCGGCGCCGAACGGGATCAACTCGTGCAAGTCACGCTGATTCTCCTGGCTTGCGCGTGCGCGACGGGCATGTTCGAGCTGGTCAGACGGCTGGCGCTCGCGCGTGTCGACGGCCGCATGGGTGCAGCCGTGCAGGCGGCCGTATGGGATCGGCTGCTGAGTCTTCCCCTGCGGTTCTTCCGTCCATACAGCGCGGGCGATCTGGCGGTGCGCGCGATGGGCATCGACGCCATGCGCAGGACCTTGTCCGGCGCCACGGTGTCAGCCGCCCTCGGCGGGGTCTTTTCTCTCTTCAATTTCGGGCTCCTGTTTCATTACGGCGGCGCGCTCGCCTGGTGGGCGACGTTGCTGCTGGCCATGGCGGGCGGTGCAACCCTGTTCGTCGGCTATGGCCAGTTGCGGCTCCAGCGGCGCATCGTGCCGTTGCGCGCCAGGACGTCCGGGCTGGTCCTGCAGTTGCTGACCGGCATTTCCAAGCTGCGCGTCGCGGCGGCCGAGAGCTACGCGTTCGCGCAATGGGCGCGACTGTTCAGTCTGCAGCGCCGTCTGCAATTCAGGTCCAGGACGGTCGGCAATTGGCTGCGGGTCTTCAACGCGGTGTTTCCGACCCTGTCCCTGCTGGTGATCATGGCCGCGGCCACCGCGGGCGGCAACGCCGTTCCCCAGATCCGAACCGGCGATTACCTGGCGTTCTCGGCCGCCTTCGGAGCGTGTCTGGCGGCCATGGTCGCCATGAGCACTGCCGTGCTGGAGGCACTCGGCGTGGTTCCGATCTACGAGAACGCCAAGCCCATCCTGGAGGCGGCACCCGAGGTTCACGACGCAGGGGGCGACCCGGGAACACTGACGGGAAGCATCGAGACGCACCATCTGACGTTCCACTACCAGCCGGACCTGCCGCCGGCCCTGCAGGACGTGTCGTTCGAGGTGCGTCCGGGCGAGTTCGTCGCGTTCGTCGGACCTTCCGGATCCGGCAAATCGACGTTGCTTCGAGTGCTTCTCGGCTTCGAGGAACCGGATTCCGGGTCCGTCTACTTCGACGGGCAGGATTTCAGCAGGCTGGACGCGCAGGCGGTCCGCAGCCAGATCGGTGTCGTGCTGCAATCGGGGCGGATCATGGCCGGCGACTTCTTCACGAACATCGTCGGTTCCACGACGCACACGCTCGAGGACGCCTGGGAAGCTGCGCGCATGGCTGGACTGGCGGAAGACATCGAGGCCATGCCGATGGGAATGCACACCGTCGTCAGCGAGGGAGCCAACACCTTGTCCGGCGGCCAGCGCCAGCGCCTGTTGATCGCGCGTGCGGTCGTAAGCAAGCCGCGCATCGTTTTCTTCGACGAGGCGACCAGTGCGCTCGACAATCGCACGCAGGCCATCGTCAGCGAGAGCCTCGAGCGCCTCAATGCCACGCGAATCGTGATAGCGCACCGCCTGAGCACGATCAGGAACGCAAGCTGCCTCTACGTGATGGAACGCGGGCGCATAGTCCAGTCCGGCAGGTACGACGATCTGGTCGCTCTCGACGGACCGTTCGCCGACCTGGCCAGACGTCAGACCAGTTGAAGTCGAGGGCAAGGCAACCATGTCAACCATCTCCACCATGCACTTGCGCGGAAGTCGAGTACCGGCGCTCTGGATCGCTTGCGTCGTGGCCATCTTCGTCGGGGGGTGCCGGCAACCGGAGCTGTCGCGCGGCCAGGCGCAGGCGGAGGCCGGCGGTCCGGTCACGATCGCCGCGCCGTGGCCTTGGGAATCGCGCACCGCCCTGTTGTACGGCCAGGGGTTGCAGATGGCGGTGGAAGAGGTCAATGCCGCGGGCGGCGTCCTGGGGCGTCCGCTCACGGTCTTGCGCGAGGACGATTACGAATCCGTCGATCGGGGCCGGCTCGTCGCCCAGCGACTCGCGCAGAACAACGATGTCGTGGCCGTGATTGGCCACATGCAATCGTACGTCTCACTTCCGGCGGCGGCGATCTACGACCTGTCGGGTCTGGTCCACCTCGCGCCGACCGCCACCGATCCGCGACTGACGGAGCAGGGTTACCGCCGGCTGTTCCGGATGACCTTCACGGATCGGGAGATCGGTGCTCAGATGGCGGATTTCGCCGCGTCACACGGTTACGACCGCGCGGCAATCTACTACATCCGCAACGCGTACGGCCGGGGGTTGGCGAACGCGTTCGAGGAACGGGCGCTCGAGTTGGGAGTCGGCATCGCCGACCGGCAATCCTACGATCCGAACACGTTGGCGGGAGACCGGGCGTTGACGGACATCCTGGCGTCGTGGAGGGATCTGGACCTGCAGGCCATCTTCATCGCGGGGGAGCCGCGCCAGGCGGCGGCGATGATCCGCGCCGCCCGCAACAGCGACATCGCCGTCCCGGTACTGGGCGGCGACGCGCTCGGGACATCGGATTTCGTGAGCCTCGGCGGGAGCGCCGTCGAGGGAACCGTCATCGCGGCCGCGTTTCATCCGGCCGACCAACGTGAGGAGGTGCAGCGGTTCAGTCGGGCGTTTCGGCAGCGGTACGGCGCTTTGCCCGACGCGTCGGCGGCGCTGGGTTACGACGCCGTGCGGTTGCTGGTGCACGGCATCGCGCAAGCCGGGAGTGTCGACCCGGACGCCGTGGCGGAGGCGTTGCGGGCGACCGCCGGTTGGCGGGGCGTGACCGGGCGGATCGCGTTTACCGACGACGGCGATCTGGTCGAGCATGCGATCGGCAAGGTAGTCGTTCGCGACGGGCAGTTCGCCTGGCTGGGCGATGCAGCCGGCGGAGATTGAGGTGGCCGTTTCCGCAGACCGCGTCGCGGTTCTCGGAGCCCTCGGTGCGACCCCGGCCGAGTGCGCCGAATTGCTGCGGTACAACGAGAATCATTTCGATCCGGACGGACTGGCTCGGGTCGCGACGTTGCCGCTCGCGGACGAAGCGTTCGTGAAGACCTGGGAGCGCTACGCGCGGGAAGCCGAGTCGGTCGGCGCCTGGCGCGTGCTGCGGAGGGCGCTGGTGCAGCTTCGCTTCCCCGTCCGCCGGGGAATGAGTCGGGAACCCGCGTACGAGTCGGCCACGCGCGGTCTGGCTTCCCCGCAGGACGAGTCGCCTGCTCTCGAGCTGGCCCGGCCCGATGCCGTGCGGATCGAGATCCGCGATACGCCGGCGGGACGGCTGCCGGTGGTGGTCGCGCCCCGGCGCGGCGATTTCGAGCGCCTGGTGCAGGCCCTGACGAAGCGCAACGAGCCTGCTCCCGTGCCCGCGTCGATCGGTGCCTGCATGGTGGCGGGATACACGAACGTCGAACGATTGCGGACGCTCCGGGAACAGTGGTGGGCCGGGCACCCGTTTCCGACCGAGGTCGGCTGGAAGCGGGAGCTCAGGATGCTGCTGCCGAGGAAGGCCCTGTATCAGGACCGGTTCATCATCGCATCCACGACCCCGTACAGCGCAGTGCCGGCCGACCGGCTCGGTCTCGCACGCGGGGCGTGGGAGCGGATGTCACTCGCAATCCGCGTGGAGCACGAGTCCATGCACTACTTCACGCGCCGCGTGTTCGGCTCGATGAAGAACCGGCTGCTCGACGAGATCATCGCGGATTACGCGGGGATCGTGCGTGCGGCCGGCCGGTTCCGAGCCGACTGGGCGCTGACGTTTCTCGGCCTCGAGTCGTACCCGCGCTACCGCGAAGGGGGGCGGCTGGAGCACTACCGCGGCGACCCGCCGCTATCGGACGGCGCCTTCCGCATCCTGCACCACCTGGTGAAGCGTGCCGTGGACAACCTGGAAAGCTGGTCCGCCACGGCGGACGACACGACGCGGCCGGACGGCCACATGGGGACGGTCGTCGCTCTCATGCGGTTGACCGTCGAGGAACTCGCCGCCGGCGATGCCCCGGATCGCCTGCGGGCGGCGGCGCGGGCCGTCGCCGGGCTCTTGCCGGCCGCGCCGAGGCCCGTGCACGCGAAACCGCCTGATTGACACCGTGACTGCGCGCCCGTATAACCTTGGTGAACTCCCGCGGCGGAACGGTGATCCGGACCGCGGCACGCGCACTACGGGGTAAGCACCATGTCAATCCGACTCGTCGAGCCTGTCATCCCCGGCTTGCGGCCACGAACGCTGGCGAGCTTCCTGCTTGCGACCGGGCTGGCGGTCGGAGCGGCCCCCGCCGCCGCGCAGAGCGCATCGGAGCCGACGGTCGATTTCCAGCGGCAGGTGCGGCCGATCCTGGCCGACAACTGCTTCCAGTGCCATGGACCGGACGAGAGCACGCGCCAGGTACGGCTCCGTCTCGACACCGAGGCGGGCGCCTTCGCGGAGCGTCCCAACGGGCATCCGATCGTCAAGGGCGATGCCGGGGCCAGCCTGGTGTATCGGCGCATCACGCACGCCGACGCGCGCCTGCGGATGCCGCCGGCGGACACGAACAAGACACTCGGCGACGAGCAGATCGACGTCCTGCGGCGCTGGATCGACGAGGGCGCTTCGTGGGATCAGCACTGGGCGTTCAAGCCGGTCGTCCGGCCGCAGGCGCCGGCGGTGGCCGACGCCGCGTGGATCCGCGACCCGCTCGATCGTTTCGTTCTCGCGCGCCTCGACGCCGAGGGCCTGACCCCGGCGCCCGAGGCGGACCGGCGGACGCTGGCGCGCCGTGCCGCGCTCGACCTGACGGGGCTGCCGCCCGATCCCGCGGTCCTGGACGCCTTCCTGAACGATCCGTCGGAAGGCGCCTACGAGAGGTTCGTCGACAGGCTGCTCGCGACGGAGCAGTGGGGCGAGCACCGCGCCCGCTACTGGCTGGACGCGGCGCGCTACGGCGATACGCACGGAATTCACATCGACAACTATCGCGAGATGTATCCCTACCGCGACTGGGTGATCCGGGCCTTCAACGAGAACAGGCGGTTCGACGAATTCACCGTGGAGCAGGTGGCCGGCGACCTGCTGCCCGAGCCGAGCCTGGACCAGCTCGTGGCGTCCGGTTTCCAGCGCAACAACATCACCACCAACGAGGGCGGGGTCGTACCCGAGGAGTACGAGGCCATCTACGCGAAGGACCGGGCCGAGACGATCGGCAACGTCTTTCTCGGGCTGACCGTGGGCTGCGCGACCTGCCACGACCACAAGTTCGACCCGATCCGGCAGAGCGAGTTCTACGCGATGACGGCGTTCTTCCGCAACACGACGCAGTACGTGATGGACGGCAACGTCTCCGATCCGCCGCCCATCCTGGTGGTGCCGGGGGAGGAGGATCGCGATCTCTGGTACTCCCTGCGGGAGGAGGCGGCCGACGTCGAGCTGCGGATGGCGCACCGCGCGGAGGCGGTCGATACGGCCTTCACCGAGTGGCTCGCCACGGGCGAGCACCGGACCCTCCGCTCGCCGTTGGAGGAAGAGGCGCAGTGGATGCGGCTCGATCTGACCGCCGCCGCCGGACCGTCCTTCCGGATGGACGGGCAACGGCATCCGGTGGCTCTCGAGGGCGGGGCCCGGATCGAGGCCGGCCCGCACGGACACACCGCGCTGCGGTTCGAGGACGAATCCTGGGCCGCGCTCCCGCCGGTGCCGCTGGACACGGACACGCCTTTCTCGATCGCGCTCTGGATCCACCAGCCGGAGGAGGAAGGCAACTATGTCGTGGCGGGGCAGTACGACGCCGGCGACGGCAATCGCGGCTGGTCCATGAACATCGGGTCGCGGCAGCTCTCGTTCCGGATGACGGGCGAGCCGGACCCGGACGGCGAAGGGCGGCCGGCGCCGAATGTCGCGCCCAGCAACCTGCGGCGGTTGCCGCCCGGCGAGTGGACGCACGTCGTGATCACCCACGACGGCACCGGCGAGCGCGCCGGGATGAACGTCTTCCGGAACGGAGACGTCGTCGAGGCGTCGGGCAGCGAGTACTTCACGCGGGCCATCGGGAGCATCCGGACCGGGCTACCGCTGGAGCTCGGCCGCGGGCGGACGCGGGGCCGGGGCGGACGCGACGAGCTGGAGATGCGCTACTTCAGCGGCGGCGGCATCGCCGACCTGCGCGTCTTCAACCGCCCGCTGACGGTGCAGGAGGCGAAGGTCGTCTCGCTCTGGTCGACACTGGAGCAGGCCCGGGACAAGCACCCCGACGCGCTCGACGAGGCCGAGCGGGTAGCCTTGCGGCTCTACTTCCTGAGCGTGAAGGACGAGCAGTATCGGGGGCTCGTGGCGCGCGGCCAGCAGATCGAGCGCGAGTGGCGCGAGGTGCGCCGCCGCGGCGGCGTGACCCACGTGATGAACGAGCGCACCGAGAGTGAAGCCGCGGCGCACGTGCTCGACCGGGGCATGTACGACCAGCCGCTCGATCGCGTGCTGGCGGGCACCCCGGCCGCGTTGCCGCCGATGGAGGAGTCGTGGCCGCGCAACCGCCTCGGGCTCGCGCGCTGGCTGGTCGACGAACGCAATCCGCTGACGAGCCGCGTGACCGTGAACCGCTTCTGGCAGCAGGTGTTCGGGACCGGTCTGGTGACCACGAGCGAGGACTTCGGGGCGCAGGGCGATCCGCCCACGCATCCGGCGCTGCTGGACTGGCTGGCGGTGGAGTTCCGCGAATCGGGTTGGGACGTCAAGCACCTCTTCCGGACGTTGGTGACGTCGGCGACCTACCGGCAGTCCGCGCTGGCGACGCCGGACAAGCTGGAGTCGGACCCGGACAACCGGCTCTTCTCGCGCGGCCCGCGCTTCCGGATGGACGCCGAGATGGTGCGCGACTACGCCCTGGCCGCCAGCGGGCTGCTGGTGCGGAAGATCGGCGGCCCGAGCGTGCGTCCCTACCAGCCGGCGGGTGTCTGGTCGACGGTGGCGATGCCGCAGAGCAACACCCGGCTCTACCGGCAGGACGAGGGCGAGGCCCTGTACCGCCGGAGCCTCTACACGTTCTGGAAGCGGTCGGCGCCGCCGCCGTCGCTCGAGATCTTCAACGCTCCGACGCGCGAGCACTCCGTCGTGCGCCGGGAGCGCACCAACACGCCGCTGCAGGCGCTGGTGACGATGAACGATCCGCAGTTCGTCGAAGCGGCGCGCCACCTGGCCCAGCGCGCGATGCGTCAAACGGGCGCGGCATTCGATCCCGGTCTCGACTTCGTGACGCTGCGGTTGCTCGCGCGGCGCTTCGACGACGTGGAGCGAGACATCGCACGGCGGTCGTTCGAGGGGTTGGTCGATGCCTATCGCGCGGACTCGGGCGAGGCGGAGCGGCTTCTGCACGTCGGGGACTCGCTCCCGGACGGCGCGTTGCCGGCGGCGGAGTCGGCGGCCTGGACGATGCTGGTGACCCAGGTGCTGAACCTGGACGAGGTGCTCAACAAGTAGCCGCGCGCGCATCGGAAGACACGTGTCGACACAAGCACATCCGGCAGCGAGAGGTTTCACGATGCATCCAGTCAAAGAGGCGATTCTGGCGGAGACCCGACGGCAGTTCTTCGGCAAGGTCGCGATGGGGGTCGGCGGGCTCGCCCTGTCGAGCCTGATGGCCGAGGACGCGTTCGGGCTGGTGCAGGACGATCCGACGTTCGGCGGCCTGCCGTCCCTGCCCCACTTCGCGCCCAAGGCGAAGCGCTGCATCTATCTGCACATGATGGGCGCCCCGCCGCAGATGGACCTGCTCGACTACAAGCCGAAGATGCGGGACTGGTACGACAAGGACCTGCCCGAGTCGATCCGCCGGGGCCAGCGCCTGACGACGATGACCTCGGGGCAGGCGCGCTTTCCGATCGCACCGTCCGTCTTCGAGTTCCACCAGCACGGCCAGAGCGGGGCCTGGATCTCGGAGATCCTGCCCTACACGGCGCGGATGGCCGACGACATCGCCATCATCCGCTCGATGCACACCGACGCCATCAACCACGAGCCGGGCATCACGTTCATCCAGACCGGCCAGCAGATTCCGGGGCGCCCGTGCATCGGGTCGTGGTTCGCCTACGGCCTCGGCAGCATGAACGAGGACCTGCCGACGTTCGTGGTGATGAACGCCGAGAAGAGCCATCCCAAGTCCGGCGTGCAGGCGATCTCGGCCAAGCTGTGGAGCGCCGGGTTCCTGTCGCCGGAGTATGCCGGGGTTCGGATGCGGACCGGCGCCGACCCCGTGCTGTACCTGCGCGACCCCGACGGCGTGTCGCGCGGCGTCCGCCGGCAGATGCTGGACGGCCTGGCCGACCTCAACCGGATCCAACACGAGCAGATCGGCAGCCCCGAGACCCTGGCACGCATCCAGCAGTACGAGATGGCGTTCCGGATGCAGTCGTCGGTGCCGGAGATGGCCGACCTGTCGAGCGAGCCGGAGAGCACGTTCGAGCGCTGGGGCGAGGAGGCGAAGCAGCCCGGCAAGTTCCAGAATGCGGCGCTGATGGCGCGGCGCCTGGTCGAGCGGGGCGTGCGCTTCGTCCAGATCTACCACCGCGGCTGGGACGTGCACGCGTTCGCCCCGGAGGTGCTGCCGGCGCAGGCCCGCGACGTCGACCGCGCGGCGTGGGCGCTCATCCAGGATCTGAAGGAGCGCGGGCTCTTCGACGAGACCCTGGTCATCTGGGGCGGGGAGTTCGGCCGCACCATCTACTCGCAGGGGCGGCTGACGCCGACCGACTACGGGCGCGACCACCATCCGCGCTGCTTCAGCCTGTGGATGGCGGGCGGCGGGGTCAAGGGCGGCGTGGTCTACGGCGAGACCGACGACTTCTCGTACAACATCGTCAAGGACCCCGTGCACATCCGGGACTTCCAGGCGACCATCCTGCACCTGTTCGGCATCGACCACGAGCGGTTCACGCACAAGCACCGCGGACTGGACGCCAAGCTGACCGGCGTCGAGCCGGCGCGCGTGGTCCGGGAGGTGCTGGCGTAGCGGAAACCGGCGTCGTAGTCGGCGCGACACGGGGCTCGACGGGTAGGGGCGTTTGCGCCGTTGAACGGTGCAGACGCCGGTGAGGGTTGGTTGGGCGGCTGGCGGATCCGCAGGCCGTTGACGGGCGGGGGCGCAGCGTCGTCGAGACCCGCTGGCGGGCTTGTCGCCGGCCGCGTCGAGCTGGAAGGAATCACGAACGTCCGCACGCGGCGCGGCCGGTGCGATCTGGAGGATTGCCGTGAGAACAGGGTGGTTGTCGCTGGTCGTTGTCGTCGCGTTTCTCGGTCTCGTTCCCGCGGTCGCCGTAGCGCAGGTGCCCGTCACGGACTGGCGCGGCGAGTCGGTGACCATGGAGGAGGGCGCCGCCGATTCGGACGGCGTCCGGATCGTCTACCACACGGCGGGCGAAGGTCCGCTGGTCATCTTCGTTCACAGCATCACCGGTCCGTGGTTCGACTGGCGCCACCAACTCGTCGGGCTGTCGGAGCACTACCGCGTGGTCGCGATGTCCACCCGCGGCACCGACAAGAGCGACAAGCCGGAGGGCGTCGAAAACTACACGATGGCGAAGATCTCCTCCGACATCGCCGCCATCATCGACCACTTCGGCGAGGAGCGCGCGATCATCGTCGGCCAGGACAGCGGCGGGTTCTACGCCTGGCACTTCGCCATGACCCATCCGGACAAGACGGCCCGCCTGGTCTCGGTCGGCACGATCCACCCGGCGGGGTTGATCCGGGAGCTGGTCTCGAACACCGAGCAGCAGCAGGCGAGCATGTTCCAGCGCGGCATGCAGGAGAACCCCAACGCGGGGGCGGAGTTCGGAGAGCGCATGCGGAGCCGGCCGGCGAGCCCGGGCGACAGCTTCGAGCTGGCGGCGCTGCGCCGGCTGGCCTACCAACGGCTCTACCCGGAGTCGATCGTGAACTTCTACAAGGCCAACTGGCCTCCTCGGCCGTTCACGATGGAGACCGAGGGCTTCGGCTTCCGCATCGACGAGTTTCCGCCCGTCCAGGCCCCGACGCTGCTCATCTACGGGAAGGAGAGCGGCCCCTTCAAGCCGGAGACGCTCGACGGGATCTGGCGCTGGGTCGACGGCCCGCTGACCCTGCGCATCCTGCCCGGCGTCGGGCACGGCCCGCACACGCAGGTGCCGGAGATCGTAACGCCGGCCATCCTGCAGTGGCTCGGGGAAGAGTAGAGCGACCCACTTTCCCGGTCGCGTCCTCCGGACCGGGCGCCTTGTGATGCGTTGTCGGGCGTCCTGCTTCCCAACCGCCGTGTTCGTTTGCCTGCTGGCGGCTGCCCCGGCGGCGGCCCAGGTTCCTCCGGACGAGGCGTGGCGTACGGTCGAGACCGAACACTTCCGCGTCACCTTTCCCGAACATCTGGAGGGGTTGGGCAGGCGGGCCGGAGGTCTGGCCGAGCAGGCCCACCGGGAGCTCACGACGCAGTTCCGCGAGGGGCCGTCCGGACGGATCGACATCGTTCTGACGGACCACGTCGACGTCTCGAACGGCTTCGCCCGGTTCTGGCCGTCGAACCGGGTCGTGCTCTTCGCCCGCCCTCCCGCCGACCATCTCGCGCTGGCGTACTTCGACGACTGGCTCGAGCTGTTGATCACCCACGAGCTGGCGCACGTCTTCCACCTCGACTACGGCGGCACGATGGGCAGGATCTTCCGCGCCCTGTTCGGACGTGCGCTGACACCTTTCAACTTTCCGGGGGCCGTCGTCCCCGGCTGGGTTGTCGAGGGACTGGCGACCTGGTACGAATCGGCGTTGA
Source organism: Vicinamibacterales bacterium (assembly GCA_965204175.1). Lineage (GTDB taxonomy): Bacteria > Acidobacteriota > Vicinamibacteria > Vicinamibacterales > UBA8438 > WTFV01. The sequence goes on along the minus strand of OZ241978.1, from coordinate 3,201,323 downwards.
CCGACGCGGGCAGAGTGCACGGGACGTTCCACGAGATGGTGCTGCGGACGGCCATGCTCGAAGGACGGTTCGAGAGTATCGGGCAGGCGGGCGGCAATTCGCCCCAGTGGCCGGGCGGCGTGCGCCGTTACGCCTACGGCTCGCTCTTCTTCGACTATCTGCTCGACAAGCACGGCCGGGACGGCATGGCGGCGTTCGTCGAGGCGGTCGCGCGCCCGCTGGCGCAAGTACCGCTGCCGCGGCTGAACGCCGCCGGCCGGCGCGCCTTCGGCGCGTCGCTGTCGAACGAATGGAGCGCCTGGACGGACGAGATGCGGTCGCGCCTGGGCCGCCTGGATGGGGATCTCGCGGCGTACGGCCCGATCAGCGCGCCCGAGGCGCTGACACGGAACGCCCGCTATGCGCTGCACCCGATGGTCTCGCCGGACGGCGGCGCCTTGATCTACGTGCGGTCCGATGGGCGCTCGTACCCGAGTCTCGTCGTCACGGCTCCCGATGGCGGCGATCCCTCCACGGTGACCAGGATCAACAACCGCACGCCGTTCGATGTCCTGCCGGCGGGAGAGATTGTCTTTGCACAGCGCGAGTACACGGATCGCTACAGGAGGTTCAGCGACCTGCACGTCGCAGGCATCGACGGGGAGGTGCGGCGCGTGACCCGCGGCGCCAGGCTGAGCGCGCCGTCGGCCGGTCCCGAGGGGACGTGGGCCGTCGCCGTGGCGGAGGGCGGGGGAACGAACGGCCTGGTGCGGGTCGATCTCCTGGACGGGTCGATCCGGACGTTGGTGGCTCCGGAAGCTGCTACGTACTGGGCCTACCCCGCTGTCTCGCCCGACGGGCGCTGGATTGCGGTCAGCCGCTGGAGGGCCCGCCGGCATGACGTGGTCATCCTCGATGCGGACGGGCGCGTGGCGCACGACGTGACCCGCGACCGCGCACTCGACCTGGCGCCGAAGTGGAACGCGGATGGCCGCTACCTGGTCTGGTCGTCGGATCGGAGCGGCATCCTGAACGTTCTGGGAGCGGAGGTCGATCCGCGCACCGGCGCCGCCGGTCCGCCCGTCATGCTGACGAACGTTCGGACGGGAGCGGCATTTCCCAGTGTCGATCCCGCCGGCGAGTGGCTCTATTTCTCGGGGTACCACGTCGATGGCTGGGAGGTGGAGCGGGTGCGGTTCGCCCCGGGCGCCGCCCCGCGCGCTCCTGCGCCGGCGGCCCGCTTCGACGAACCCGGCGCCGCGGTGACGGCCCGCAACGAGGACGACGCGGCGGGAGGAGCACGGCGCGGTCCGCAGCGGCCGGCCCGCGACTACTCACCGTTCTCGACGCTGTATCCGCGGTACTGGCTGCCGGCGATCCGGGAGCCGGTAGCGACCGCGAAGACGATCGTCGAGGGCGTCGAGGTGCCGCGCACCGAGATCCTCGGTTACGCGATCGGAGGCCGCACCTCGGGGTTCGACCTCGTCGGCAGGCATGCCTACGAGGTCGGGGCGCAGGTCTTCACATCGGGCGGACGGGGAGAGGGCGACGTGTCGTACGAGTATCGGGGCCTGGGGAACCCGACCATCGGCGTGACCGCTTCCCAGACGTGGGACGACGACGGGGTCCGGGTGCGCCGCCCGGAGACGGCAGCGGCGGGCTCGCCGGAGACCTTCTTCGTCCTGGAACGGGAACGGCGGCTGGCCACCTCGGTGCGGGTGCACCGGCCGGGGGTCCGGACGTCGACCTCGCTGCGGCTGTCGGCCGGCCTGGTCCGGAGCGATCGGGAAGTACTGGACGACACCCTGGGATTGACGGACGGCTACCGCCTGGTTCGCCCCGCCAGTCTCCTGAGCGAGTACGCGGTCTCGTTCAGCGTCTCCACCGCGCGGTCGCATGCGTTCCAGATGGGCAACGCGCGTGGGGCGGCGCTGTACCTGCGCGCCCGAACACGCGACGACCTGGATGTTCCGGCTGCGCTCGCGGATCGCGACGCCGTCGATCTCTCTGTCGACGATGCGATCGGCCGAGCGCGGGCTTACGTTCCATTGCCGGGACCGGGATTCGCCGCGCCGGTGATGGCCGTGCGCGCGAGCGGCGGGATGGCTCGCGGGCCGGGCGCCCAGACCGGCTACTTCGGGGTGGGCGGTGCATCGGGCGACCGTGTGCCGCTGCCGGGCACTTTCACGCTGCCGGGCGGCTCGGTCTTCTTCCCGGTCCGGGGCTACGAGACTTCGACGCGGTCGGGCCGCTACGCCTGGTCCACCTCGGTGGAGCTGCGCGCGCCGCTCGCGCTCGTCAATCGGGGCCGCGGCGTACTGCCGCTGCACCTCGACCGCGTCTTCGGCTCGGTTTTCCTCGACGGCGGCAACGCGTGGGGCGGCGCGTCGCTGACCGGCGAAGAGGGGCCCAGGCCGCGCGCCTTGCTGTCGGCCGGGTTCGAGGTCAGCACCGACCTGCTCTTCCTGTACGGGACCCCTTTGCGACTGCGGGCCGGCGCAGCCTTCCCGCTGGTCGAGCGGGACGGGCCGCGCTACTACCTGCGCGTCGGCCTGCCGTTCTGAGAGTCCGGGAATACGTGTGATTATACGTATCGGCATGCGGCGAAAGCTCACCGCCACGATGGATGGACAGGTGTCTCGCACCGCCTGAACCTGAGCGTGCCGGTCGACCGACACGGCCGGTGGCGCGCGTCCATCCGATTGTCAGTCGTCGCGGGGCGTTGTACGATCGCGCGGATCGACACGGCCGGCCCCAACCGCTCCGTGATTCGGGAGGAATCCGCTTGAGCCGGAAGCTGCTGGCCGGGTCCGCCTTCGCCATTGCCTCGGCGTTCGTGTCCACGGGCGAGTTGTCCGCCCAGGGCGGGCCGGCCGCGCATCGCGAGCTGCTCGATCGCTACTGCGTCGCCTGCCACAACGAGCGCCTCGTCGCCGGCCGCGGCGGCGCGCCGTCACCGCTGGTCAGCCAGCTTCGGGCGGTCGGCCTGGCCTTCGATACACTCGACCTGGAGACTGTCGGCGCGCGTCCCGAGGTGTGGGAGCAGGTCGCCCGGAAGCTGCGGGGCGGCATGATGCCGCCGGCGGGCCGTCCCCGCCCGGACGGCGAGGCTGCGGTGGCGTTCGCGGGCTGGCTCGAGACGGAGCTCGATCGCACGGCGGCCGAGAATCCCGATCCGGGCCGGACGGTGCCGCTGCACCGTCTCAACCGCGCCGAGTACCGCAACGCGGTCCGCGACCTGCTGGCCCTGGAGGTCGACGTCGACGCGCTGCTGCCGGCCGACGACTCCAGCTACGGGTTCGACAACATCGGCACCGCGCTGCGGATGTCGCAGTCGCTGCTGGAGCGTTACCTCGCCGCGGCAAGAACGGTCAGCCGGCTCGCGGTCGGGAGCCCGCCGCCGGCGGTGGTGGGCGAGACCTACCGCCTGGCGACCGACATGCAGCAGCACGACCGCATGGACCGGCTGCCGTTCGGCACCCGCGGCGGCGCACTGGTGACGCACCTGTTTCCCCAAGAGGCGGAGTACGACATCCAGGTCGAGCTGGGGCGGTCGCGCAACGTGCGTGCTCCTCACCAACTGGAGATCGCTGTCGACGGCGAGCAAGTGGAGACGGTCACGCTCGCGCCGCCGGATGCGGACGCCGACGGATCGAATCCGTACGCCAACGCGTCGAGCGTGACCGTGCGCGTGCCGGTCCCCGCCGGCCCGCACGACGTCGGGGTGACGTTTTTCCGGAACCCCGCGGCGCTCGTCGAGCAGGTCCGGCTGCCGTTCCAGAATCCCCGGCGCGGCGGTGCGGCCGGGCCGATCCCCATCGTGTCGAGCATCACCGTCACCGGTCCCTACAATCCGCAGGGGGCGGGGGAGACGCCGAGCCGATCGCGGATCTTCACCTGCCGGCCGGCCGGCGTTGCGCCGGACGAGGAGCGCCGTTGCGCCAGCCGCATCCTGTCGTCTCTGGCTCGCCTGGCCTACCGGCGGCCGGTGACGGAGAACGATCTCGACACGCTGCTCGGCTTCTACGCGGACGAGCGCGCCGCGGGCGGCTCGTTCGAGGCGGGCGTCGAGCTGGCGTTGCGCTGGCTGCTCGCGAGCCCCGACTTTCTCTTCCGCGTCGAGGCGCCGCCATCCGATCCGGCGGGCGCCGACAGGTACCGCATCAGCGACCTGGAGCTCGCGTCCCGGCTCTCGTTCTTCCTGTGGAGCAGCATCCCGGACGACGAGCTGCTCAGGGCGGCCGAGGCGGGCCGTCTGCGCGACCCAATCGAGCTGGAACGGCAGGTGCGGCGGATGCTGGCCGACCCGCGTACGAACGCGTTGACCGTCAACTTCGCCGGGCAGTGGCTGCAGCTTCGCAACCTGGCCGACACGGCGGTGCGGCCGGGCGACCCGTACTCGCTCGCCTTCGACGAGTCCCTGCGCCGCGGGATTATCCGCGAGACGGAGCTGTTTTTCGACAGCCTCGTGCGGGAGAACCGGCCCGCGCTGGACTTGTTGACGGCCGACTACACGTTTCTCAACGAACGGGTCGCGACGCACTACGGCGTCCCGAACGTGCAGGGAAGCCACTTCCGGCGGGTGTCGCTGCCGGCCGGCAGCCCGCGCCGGGGATTGCTCGGTCATGGGAGCATCCTGACGCTGACGTCGCACGCCATCCGTACGTCGCCGGTGCTGCGCGGCAAGTGGATCCTGAACAACATACTCGGGACGCCGCCGCCCGACCCGCCGCCCAACGTGCCGGCGCTGGTCGACCGCAAGACCCAGGCGAAGACGGCGACGCTGCGCGAGCGGATGCAGGCGCACCGGGACAACCCCGCCTGCGCGGCGTGCCATGCGATGATCGACCCGGCCGGATTCGCGCTGGAGAACTTCGACGCGATCGGCCGCTGGCGGGTGGTCGACGAGTCGTTCAACCCGATCGACGCGTCGGGCGTCCTGCCCGACGGCACGGTGTTCGACGGCGTCGCCGAGTTGCGCGCGACGCTCGTGCGGCGCCCGGAGCGGTTCGTGACGACGATGACGGAGAAGCTGCTGACCTATGCCCTCGGCCGCGGGCTGACGCATGCCGACATGCCGGCGGTGCGGCGGATTCTGCGCGAGACGGCGGACGGCGGCTACCGGTTGCAGTCCATCATTCTGGGCGTGGTGCGGAGCGATCCGTTCCAGTGGAGGAGAGCGAGGTCATGATCATCACCCGCAAGTCGTTGCCTCGCCGCACGTTCCTCCGCGGACTGGGCGCCGCCGTGGCGTTGCCGCTGCTCGACGCGATGGCGCCGGCGCTGACCGCCACCGCCCGCACGGCGGCGCGGCCGGTTCGGCGGCTGGGGTTCTTCTACGGGCCGAACGGCATGTTCCTGTCGAACTTCCATCCGGCGGGGAAGGGCGGCCGTGACTTCGCGATGACCCCGATTCTGCAGCCGCTCGAGCCGTTCCGCGACCAGTTGACGGTGGTCAGCGGGCTCAGCAACCGCGGCGTGGTGAGTCCGAACGAGGGGGGCGGCGTTCACAGCCGCGCCCACGCGGGCTGGCTCAACGGCGTCTTGCCCTACAAGACCGAGGGGGCCGACCTGAAGGCGGGCAAGACCATCGACCAGTACGCCGCGGACGTGCTCGGGGCCGAGACCTCGCTGCCGTCGCTGGAGCTGACCACCGATTCGAACTACCTGGTGGGCAACTGCGAGAACGGTTACGCCTGCGCCTACCTCAACTCGACGTCGTGGAAGGACGAGTCGACGCCGCTGCCGCACGAGCGGGATCCGCGCGTCGTCTTCCAGCGGATGTTCGGCGACGGCGGCAGCGTGGCGGCGCGGCTGGCCGACATGCGCAAGGATCGCAGCATCCTCGACGCCACCACCGAGAGCCTGCGGCGGCTGGAGCGTCGGCTCGGCGCCGGCGACCGGACGCGGGTGGGCGAGTACCTCGACACCGTCCGTGGCGTGGAGCGGCGCATCCAGCGGGCGGAGCAGAACAACGCCTCGACGCCGCTGCCGGAACTGGAGCAGCCGGCCGGCGTGCCCGACGGCTATGCCGAACATCTCTCGCTGCTCTACGACCTGCTGGCGCTGGCGTTTCAGGCGGACGTCACCCGGGTGAGCTGCACGCAGGTGGCGCGCGAGCAGAGCGGCCGGACCTATCCCGAGATCGGGGTGCCCGAGGCGCACCACACGGTGTCGCACCACCAGACCGATCCGCACAACGTCGCGCAGTACACGAAGATCAACGTCTTCCAGATGTCGCTGTTCGCCGAGCTCGTCGAGAAGCTGCGCGCGACGCCCGACGGCGACGGCACGCTGCTCGACCACTGCATCCTGGTCTACGGCTGCGGCATGGGCGACGGCGACCACCACACCCCGTTCGACCTGCCGGTGGCGCTCGTCGGCGGCGGCGCGGGGCGGCTGGCCGGCAACCGCCACCTGAAATACCCGCTGCACACGCCGTTCATGAACCTGGGGCTCAGCCTGCTGGAAAAGGTGGACGTCGAGGTGGAGCGCATCGCCGACAGCACGGGGCGGCTCGCGGGGGTGTGATCCCCATTGGACGCCGGGACTGTCTTCGTGATCTTGGTGAATTCTCGTTGTCGAACAACCCTCGGTTCGATCCGAGATGAGAAGCCGACCTGTTCGTGCGACGGAACGTCATTCGTCGTGAGCTACAATTCGTAAGACGAAAGTGGCTACGCTCAGTATTCGGATCTCCGACGCTCTCGACGCACGATTGGCCGAGGAGTCTCGCGTTGCCAGGCAACCGAAGTCCCTGCTGGCGCGCGAGGCCCTCGAGCAATTCCTGGCTCGGCAGCATCGAGAGCGCTTCCTGGCCCGGCTTGCCCGGGCTGCGACCGCGATCGACGGCGACGGCGCCAGAGCCCTGGCGGACGAAGCCCTGCCGCTGGACAATGAGTCCCTGGCGTTGACGGAACGACGGGACACTGCCGGCCAGCGACGGGGCGAAGACGATGCGTCATGACCGCGGTCGTCCGACGCGGGCAGGTCTGGACCGCCAACCTGAATCCGAATCGTGGTCATGAAGTAGGCAAGATTCGACCCGTGCTGGTAGTGCAGGGAGACTGGCTGAGCGATGCGCAGTCGCGTACGGTGATCGTCCTGCCACTCACCAGCGACGTACGTCGAGAGGCAGAGCCGCTTCGCGTCACCATTCGTGCTCGCGACAACTTGCGACTGGACTCTCAAGTAGTCGTCGACCAGCCTCGCACCCTCGACCGCCGACGTCTCGGCAACGGTCCGTTGACGGAACTGTCGCGCGACGAGAGGGCTCGGTTCGAGGAGTGCCTGCTCGCCGTGCTGGGCATCTTCACGACCTGACGCGCAGAAGGGGGCCACGTTCGCGTGGCACTACGAAGGACTCTGCTCCTGCTTCATCCTTCAAGGTGCCCGCTTACCGGCGGAATGGTCAACTTGACGGGCGCGCTGGCTGGTTCGTGCCCCGGGTTGACAGCTTCAAGCCGCCGCCCTCGCCTCCGCCGCCGGGTCCGGGTCGTCCCGGTGCGTGAAGAAGACCGCGAAGAGCACCAGCACGAGCGCGGCCCACGCCGCGGGAATCAGCCAGATCGACTCCCACTGATGGGGGATGCCGTCGCCCGCCACGACGTAGGCATCGACGACTCGTCCCGAGAGCCAGCTCCCGATGAAGCCGCCGACGCCCAGGGTGACGAAGGCGATGAACCCCTGCGCGGCCGCACGCAGGTCCTTCGGTGCCTTGGTGTCCACGTAGATCTGCCCGGTGACGAAGAAGAAGTCGTAGCAGACGCCGTGCAGCAGGATGCCGGCGTAGAGCATCCAGACGGCCGGTCCGGGGTCGCCGTAGGCGAAAAGGACGTAGCGCAGCGCCCAGGCGAGCATGCCGACCAGCAGCAGGCGCTTGACGCCCAGCCGGACGAGGAACCAGGGCATCAGGACCATGAATCCGATCTCGGACATCTGGCCGAGGGTCATCTTCCCGGCCGCGTTGTCGACCCCGATCTCGTTGAGGAACGGGTTGGCGAACGCGTAGTAGAACTGCAGGGGGATGCAGACCAGGAACGATCCGATCACGAAGACGGTGAACGAGCGCTCGCGCAGCAGCCGCAGGGCGTCCAGGCCGACCACGTCGCGCGCGGTGACCCGCGTGGCGGTCTTCGCCGGCGGCGTGTGGGGCAGCGCGAGACAGAAGACGCCCAGCACGATGGACGCGGCAGCGGCGATCTGCAGCGGGCGCTCCGTGTCCTCCAGTTGCAGGAAGCCCACCGCGAGGCCGGCGACGATCCAGCCGATGGTGCCGAGCACGCGGACGGCGGGGAACTGCCGGCCGGGGTTCGACATCTGCCGGAACGAGATGGAGTTGGTGAGCGCCAGCGTCGGCATGTAGCAGAGCGCGTACACCAGCAGGACCGCGTAGAACGCACCGAACGACGCCTGCAGCGACACCGCGAACAGGATGAGCCCGCCCACGACGTGGAGCACCGCAAGGAGCCGCTCGGTGGCGAAGAAGCGGTCGGCAACCATGCCGATGAAGAACGGCGACACCATCGCGGCGATGGCCGTCGTGCCGAAGACGAGGCCGATCTGCTCGCCCTGGAACGCCAGCGGCCCGCCGAGATAGGTGCCGAGCGGCACGGACCAGGCCCCCCAGACGAAGTACTGGAGGAACATCATCGCCGAGAGCTTGAGGCGGACGGCTGGTGACATCTCGCTCACTGGCGTTCCGGCTCCGTTCAGTCGAGCTCCCGGATCAGGATGTTGCGGAACCGGACGGGATCGCCGTGGTCCTGGATCGCGATGTGCCCGCGCGGCACGCGTCCGTAGCGCGGCAGCGGGGCGAACTTGCTCGCCTCCACCCGCTCCTGCCAGTCGGTGTCGCCGAGCCGGTAGGTGAGCAGGTGCATGCCGTTCATCCAGTGCTCGACGCGGCCGTCGTCGACGATCAACCGTGACGTGTTCCATTCGCCGACCGGCCGGGTGACGTCCGCCGACGGCGGGTGGACCGCGTAGTTGCTGCCGGCCGACGTGAGCGGCGCCTGGCCGTCGCGGTGGCCAGCGTTGTGCAGGATCTGGAACTCCGGGCCGCTGTGCCAGACGGGCCCGTCGACCTCCTCGGTGACGCCGAAGAACACGCCGCTGTTGCCGCCCTCCTCGACCTGCCACTCGAAGCGGAGCTCGAAGTTCTCGAACTGCTCGACGGTGACGATGTCGCCCCCGCGGTCGACGCGCGCCAGCGCGCCGTCGACCACCTGCCAGCCGTCCGGCAGGGCGTCGCGCTTGTAGCCGCGCCAAGCCGCCGTGGATGTCCCGTCGAACAACGGTCGCCAGTCGTTCGCGGACAGGTTGCCGGGGTCGCCCATCGCCCAGACGATGCCGTTGACGACGAGGCGCTGGAACCGTTCGTCCTGCCACACCGCGTCCTCGTGGCCGAGCGCGGTGTAGAACATCCGGCCGTCGCCGTAGTCCCGGGTCCAGGCCAGCGCGAAGTCGCCGTCGGTGCGCTTGACGCCTTCCTTCTCGGCGTCGACCGAGTCGGTGTCGAGGCTCAGCAGCACGTCGACCCGCGCGCGCTCCCAGTTCTTGAACTGGTAGATCTCGTCGCTGATGCGGAAGCTGGCGCCGAGGTGGCGCGTCGCGGGATGGTCGAGGTCCTCGACCCGGATCTCGACTTCCTGCCGCCACGGGTGGTTGTCGAAGTAGCCGCCGACGAGCTCGCCGTACGCCGGCCACTCGTAGAAGGTATCCGTCGCGCTGTGAACGCCGATGAAGCCGCCGCCACCGAGGATGAAGTCGAGAAACGCCTCTTTCCGGTCCGCGTCGAGGGGCAGCTCGCCGGTGGTGTAGAAGACCACCGCGTCGTAGCGGGTCAGCACATCGGCGGTCAGGATGGAGGCGTCGCGCGTGATGTCGACCTCGAACGCGTCGTGCTCGCGGCCGATGGCGGGGAGCACCTGCTCGGAGAGCGGCACCACCGGGTGCGCGAAGCCCGCCGACTGGGTGACGTACAGCACCCGCGGCAGCGTCTGGGCGACTGCCGGGGCGGCAATCCCCGCGAGCAGCAGCACGGCCAGTGTCGCGTGTGTCGTGCGAATCAAGTCTGTCATCGGATTCACCCCCGTGCCGCGCTCATGCGCCGAGCACGTCCTTGCAGTATTCCAGACAGCGGCCGATCTCGGTGACCGTGTCGTCGCCCGGGTACTCGTACTCGATGTTCGCCGGGATGTCCCAGCCCTCGTCGCGGAGCAGCAGCAGCGTCTCGCGGATCGGCGTGTCGCCCTCGCCCCACGGCGTGTCGGGGCCGTCGTTCCGCTTGCGGTCCTTCAGGTGGAGGGTGACGATGCGCTGGTAGTTGGCCTTCAGGTAGGCGATCGGATCGTGGTTGGCCGCCACCATGTGGCCGATGTCGAGATTGACCGCGATCGGCGCGCGGCCGCCCATCTCGATGGCCCGCGCGAAATCGGCCGGGCTGGAGAACTCGTTCGGGTCGACGCGCGAGTGGTTGTGCATCGCCACCGGCATGCCGTAACGGTCGGCGTAGCGGGCGATTCGAGGCACGCTGTTCATGTGCGCCGAGGCGGTGATGGCCGGCGCCCCGAGCATCTGCGCCATCTCGAAGCCGCGGTCGATCTCGGCGTCCGAGAAGTGGTCCTTGAAGCTCAGGTTGTAGGCGTTGATCTCGATGCCGGCGTCCTCGAACTGCCAGCGGATCTCCTCGAACCAGTCGAGGGGGATGGTCGTGCGCCAGCGCCGCAGCCGCTCCCGGTTCTCGGGCCGGCGCAGCTCGGCCGGCTCGACGTGTCCCTCCCACAGCTCGCAGCTCGTGATGCCGACCTGCTGCATCGCGGCAATGCCCTCGTCGAGGCTCAGGTCGCGGAAGCTGTAGCTCTGCAGGCCGATCAGGACGCCCGCGAACCGCGACTCGGACTGCGCGGACACGGCCCGCCGAGCGGTTCCCGGCAGGATGCCGGCGGCGGCCGCCGCGACGCCGCCGAGCGTCAGCCTGTGCCATTCGCGTCGTGTGAGCTGCGCCATGGATTCCTCCGCTGCCCGAATCGTGCCCATTCTATGTCAGCGTCCGGCGGCCGCCGCGTCCGGTGTGGGGCTGCGGCGATTTGCCGCGCTCGCACAAGCGGCCGTCACGTTTGGCCGGCGCCGTCAGCAATTCCCTCGCTCGGCCCAGTCGAGATAGGCGTCGAGCTGGTGCACCAGGAAGAAGGGCAGGTTGAGCAGCCGGAACCGGCGCCCCTCGGGCGTCTTTGCCTCGTGCAGGTCGACGTCGCCGTCCCAGAGCCGCACGGCCAGGTCATGGTCCGCACGCTGCATGAACTGATGCAGCGACCGCAGGGCGCCGCTCCGGCCGGATTTCACCTCGACCGGCACCAGTCGGTCGCGGTACTGATGCAGATAGTCCACCTCGGCGGTGGCGCCGGGTTTCTGGCGCACCCAGTAGCGCGGCTTGGCGTTGGTCCGGCGATCGGCGGCGATCAGTTCCTGCCCGACGACGTGCTCGGCCAGGCGGCCGCGGTACAACGCGCCGAGCGCGGTCACCGAGAGGAATCCGGTTTGCAGGCCGGCGCGATAGTTCACCAGGCCGGTGTCGAGATACAGCAGGCGTGGCGCCTTGCGCAGATCGGGCAGCGCGGGGGGCAGGACGGCGGTGGTGGGGTAGAGCAGAAACAGGAGCATGGCGCGCTCCAGGGTCCTGAGCGCGTCGGCCATTTCGCGGGAACGGAAATTGGAGCCGCCGAAGCCCTGAAACGAAATCCGTTCGCCCGCCTGCAGAGGCGCGGTTTCGATGACGTGGCGGAGATGACCGAGTTGCGCGACGCTGCGGGCGTATTTCGCTGCATCGTCCGCGTAGGAGACCAGCAGTCCTTCGTACAGCGGCGCCAGACGACCGAGGTCGCGATGGCGGAGATACGAGGCTGCGATCTCGGGCATGCCGCCGATCAGGACATAGTCTCGAAACAGGCGCCGCAGGGGCGCGACGGCGTAGTCCGGACAAGGGACCGCGGCCATTGCGTCCTGCAAGCCGTCGGGCGCGGCGGCGGCGTACTCCGCGAAGGCCAGCGGATAGACGTAGAGGAACTCGACGCGGCCCACCGGGAAGCTCGCCCGGTACCGGGCGAGGGTCGCCTCGAGGAGCGATCCTGCGGCCACCACCGCCAGGTCCGCGCGCTCCTCTGCGAAGTAGCGCAGCAACTGCACGGCATGCGGGGAATTCTGGATCTCGTCGAGGAACAGGAGCGTCGACGTCTCGGTCGGGTCGGCGTTCTTCAGGAAGAAGACGGCCTCCAGCGTACGGGCGAGGGGCAGCTTCCGGTCGAATACCTCGCGGTCGCCGGGATGGTCGAGATTCAGCGAGACGTATTGGCGGAACTCCGCTCCGAACAGGTCGACGGCCGTCGTCTTGCCGACCTGGCGGGCGCCTCTGAGCACCAGGGGCTTGCGGTCTTCTCTTTGCCGCCAAACTCGAAGGTCATCGATTATGTGCCGGGGGATCACGTGGAATGATGGTTATTTGTGGCGCAAGTTGTCAAGAATTGGGGGCATTGTGTGCCAGACGTCCGGGTGGCGGCCGGAACGGCGAGCGCGACGCGTCGTCATCCCGGCCGTCGAGCGTGACGGCCGATCGGTGCATCGGCGAGCTTCACCATCGCCTTGCCGATGTTGGCGCCCCGGAAGAGCCCGAGAAAGACCCGCGGTATGTTCTCGAAACCCTCATGGATATGCTCGCAGGACTTGAGCGCGCCCGTGGCGAGCCAGGCGGACAGTTGGCGCCGCGCCTCCTTGTAGCGCGGGGTGTAGTCGGGAGCGAGGAACCCCTCCATCCGCAGGCGGCGTGTCGCCAGATTGACGAGGTTGGCGGGACCGGCCGGCCTTCCGTCCTGGTCGTAATCGGAGATCGCGCCGCACAGAGCGATGCGTCCCCAGGTGGCCATGTGGTCCAGCGCAATCTCGAGCGTCGGGCCGCCGACGTTGTCGAAGTAGACGTTGACGCCGTCGGGGCACAGCTCCTTGAGCCGCGTGTCGAGATCCTCGGACTTGTAGTCGATGGCGGCATCGAGCCCGAGCTCGTCCGTGAGCCAGCGGCGTTTCTCCAGGCCGCCGGCGATGCCGATGACGCGACACCGCTGGATCCTGGCGATCTGCGCCGCGATCGAGCCGGTGGCCCCTGCCGCGCCCGATACCAGCACGGTTTCGCCTTCTCGCGGCCTGGCGACGTCGAGCATGCCGAAGTAGGCGGTCATCCCGTTGTTGCCGAGCACGCCGAGATACCGCGGGAGCGGGTGCACCCGCTTGAATCTGAAGACCGGCACCCGGGCCGTGCCGTCTGACGCGCAGTAGTCCTGCCAGCCCAGGAGTCCGGATACGAAGTCGCCCACCGCGTACTCCGGATGGCGCGACTCGACCACCTGTCCGAGAGCCGGACCGCACATCACCGAACCGATCGGCAGGGGTGCGCTGTACTCCGGCGGAACCTTCATCTGACCGCGCGTCACGAAGATGGCGTCCAGGTACAGGTCGATTGCCTGGGAAAGATACTCCGGAGAACGCGTCAGCCAACCGCGCAGACCGGGATCGACGGACACGTAGAGCGTGCGCACCAGGAACTGGCCGCTGTCGATCGTCGGCCGAGGCGCCTCGCGATACGCGAAGTCCGTCTCGGCCACCGTGCCCCGCGGCCGGGACGCAAGCAGCCATTGGCGATTGATTTCGGCCGGCACGGGATTCCGTCTCCAGCTACGGCGACTGGGCGATAATACGCGATTGGCTGGGCCGTTCTCGCGCCGGAGCTTGTCCCGTTCCCGGTGGGATGCCTGTCGCGGCCGCGGGGTTCGACTGTGGTATGAGATGTAGACATGGTCCGGCAGAATGCCCGGGCTGGCGGCTGTCTTGCACGAAAGGACGGACGATTCATGGCGCGTCAGGTCACGCTGTTCACCGGCCAGTGGGCCGACCTCCCCCTCTCCGACCTCGCCGCCAAAGCGGCGGACTTCGGATACGACGGGCTGGAGCTCGCCTGCTGGGGCGACCATCTGGACGTCGAGCGCGCGGCGACGGATGCCGGCTACTGCGCCGAGCGCAAGGAGCTGCTGGCCGCGGAGAACCTCGGCTGCTGGGCGATCTCGCATCATCTGGCCGGCCAGCTCGTCTGCGATCCGAACGACGAACGCTCGGACGCCTTCGCCCCGGACGACCTTGCGGGCGATCCGGAGGCGAAGCGGGCCTGGGCGGTCGAGACGATGAAGAACGCCGCACGCGCCGCGCGCAACCTCGGCGTCCCGGTGGTCTGCGGCTTCACCGGGTCTTCGATCTGGCACCTGCTGTACTCGTTCCCGCCGGTCAGCTCCGAGGCCATCGAGGCCGGCTTCGAGCGGTTCGCCGATCTGTGGCATCCGATTCTCGACGTATTCGAGGACAACGGGGTGAAGTTCGCCCTCGAGGTCCACCCGACCGAAATCGCGTTCGACATCGTCACCGCGGCGCGGGCGCTGGAGGCCATCGGGCGGCGCGACGTGTTCGGCTTCAACTTCGACCCGAGCCACCTGAAGTGGCAGGGGATCGATCCGGTGCGCTTCATCGAGGAGTTCCCGGACCGCATCTACCACGTCCACATGAAGGACGCCGCCGTCACTCTGGACGGCCGCAGCGGCATCCTCTCGTCGCATCTGGGGTTCGGGGAGCCGGGACGCGGGTGGGACTTCCGCTCGGTGGGCCGCGGCGACGTCGACTTCGAGGCGATCATCCGCGTCCTGAACCGCATCGGATACACGGGGCCGCTGTCCGTCGAGTGGGAGGACTCGGGCATGGATCGCGAGCACGGCGCCCGCGAGTCGTGCGAGTTCGTCAAGGGCATCGATTTCGCGCCGTCGAACCTGGCCTTCGACGCGGCGTTCGAGAGCTGAGAATCTGCGCGGCGGGAAGTTGCTGACGCAGACGACGTTGAGAACAGGGGCAGGACGATGGCGACGCTGGACCGGACGCTGAAGATGGGCATGGTCGGAGGCGGCCCCGGCGCCTTCATCGGCGACGTGCACCGGCGCGCGGCGCTGCTGGACGGCGGGGTCGAGCTGGTGGCGGGTGCGTTCGCTTCCGATCGCGAACGCTCGCGGGAGAAGGGGCGCGAACTGCTCCTCGATCCGGCGCGCGTCTACGGCTCGCTGGACGAGATGATCGAGCGCGAGCTGACGCTGCCGGCGGGGGAGCGGGTCGACTTCGTCTCGATAGTCACGCCGAATCACCTGCACTTCCCGATGGCGAGCGCGCTGCTCGAGGCGGGCATCCATGTCGTCTGCGACAAGCCGATGACGTTCGACGCCGCCGAGGCGCGGCGTCTGAAGGAGATCGTCGAGCGGTCGGGCTGCGTGTTCGCGCTGACCCACAACTACACCGGCTACCCGATGGTGAAGCTGGCCCGCGACCTCGTGCGCAAGGGCGAGCTCGGGCCGGTGCGGAAGATCGTGGCGGAGTACCCGCAGGGCTGGCTCGCCACGCCGCTGGAGCGGACCGGCATGAAGCAGGCCGACTGGCGTACCGACCCGGCGCGGAGCGGCGCCGCCGGTTGCATCGGCGACATCGGTACCCATGCGGAGAACCTGGCGGAGTACGTCACCGGCCTGCGTATCACCGAGCTCGCCGCGGACCTGACGACGTTCGTCGACGGCCGGCGGCTCGACGACGACGGCAACGTCCTGGTCCGCTTCGAGGGCGGGGCGCGCGGCGTCCTGTTCGCCAGCCAGGTGTCGGTCGGCGAGGAGAACGGGCTCGCGATCCGCGTCTACGGCGCGCGGCGCGGACTCCGCTGGCGGCAGGAGACGCCGAACATGCTGCAGTTGACGTCCCTCGACGGGCCGGAGGAGACCTGGAGCCGCGGCAACGGCTACGTCGGCGAGATGAGCCCGGCGGCGGCGCGTGCGACGCGGCTGCCGGCAGGGCATCCCGAGGCGTTCTTCGAGGCGTTCGCCGGCATCTACGCCAACGCCTGCGACACCATCCGCGCCCGGATTCTGGGGGAGGAGCCCCACCCGCTCGCGCTCGACTTCCCGACCGTCGACGACGGCCTGCGCGGCATGCTGTTCATCAAGACGGTGGTCGCCAGCGCGCGGTCGGCGGAGAAGTGGACCCCGATGCCGGAAGGATAGACCATGACGGTTCCCAACCCGCATATCAAGTTCACCTACGAAGACTACGTGAACACACCGGAAGACAAGCGCTACGAGCTTCTGGACGGAGAGCTGATCATGACCCCGGCGCCTGGAGAACTCCATCAGCGGATCTCTATTCTGCTCGGCTGGAGACTGATCCAATTCGTTACCGAGAACGGCCTGGGGCGGGTGTATCAGGCGCCCTTCGATGTGGTGCTGTCCACCACGGACGTCGTGCAGCCCGATCTCCTGTTCGTTTCCAATGCGCGTGCCCATATCGTCACTGCCGCCAACGTGCAGGGAGCGCCGGACCTCGTCGTCGAGATACTGTCTCCCTCCACCGCCGATCGCGACCGAACGCTAAAGCGCAGGCTGTACGCCAGGCACGACGTGAGCGAGTACTGGATCGTCGACACGGAGGCAAGGAGCGTAGCGGTCTTGCTGCTTCGCGAAGGTGGATTCGAGGTGGCGGGCACTTACGGCGAGGGAGACACCTTGACGTCGCCCACGTTGCCAGGCTTCGAATTGAGGGTTGACGACATCTTCAGGGACTGAGGCCGGTCTTGAGGGATGTCAGCTCGGCGCTGCGTTTTCTTCTGAAGAAGCCGGGCTGGACCGTGGCGGCGGTGCTCACCGTCGCCATCGGCATCGCCGGGTCGACGCTGGCGTTCAGTCTCGTGGACCGGGCGCTGTGGCGGCCCCTCGGCTTCGACGACGGCGGCGAGCTCGTTACCCTCTATGCGCGAAGCGGGGGCGAGTACGCCACGATTCCGTGGCGGGACTACCTCGCCTTCCGCGACGCCCTGCACGACGGCGGGGACGGCCCGGCGGAGCTGGCCGCCTTCGTGCGCACCTTCAGCACGGTCGGCGGCGGCGAGTTTCCGGAGCTGCACGAGGGCGAGCTGGTCTCGGGCAACTTCTTTTCCGTGCTGCGGGTGCAGCCGTTTCTCGGGCGGAGCATCACGCCTTTCGACAACGTCACGCCGGGCGCGCACCCGGTCATCGTCCTGTCGCACTTTCTGTGGCGCACGCAGTTCGGGGCGGACGCGGACGTGCTGGGGCGCGACGTGCTGCTGGACGGCCGCGCCTACGAAGTGGTCGGTGTGGCGCCGCCCGGGTTCCGAGGTCCGGTCTGGCCGAGCTTCGAGAGCGCCTTCTGGATTCCCGCGATGATGGCCGCCGACGAGTTCGGCGCCGACGAGCACCGGGTGTTCGAGAGCGGCGGGCTCCCGGTGTTCCAGACCGTCGGGCGCATGCGCGGCGGGCGGCGGATGGAGGCGCTGCAGGCTCGCATCGACCCGCTCGACGCGGTGCTCGCGCGCGGTCTCCTGCTTGGGCTCGTTCTCAGTGCCGCGGCCACGGGCGGGCTGGCCAGCCTGCTGTACGAGACGGATCCCCGGGATCCGCTGACGCTGGCCGGCGCGGCTGTCGTTCTCGGACTGGCCGCGATGCTGGCCGCGTTCGCACCGGCCCGCCGCGCGGCGCGCGTGGACCCGGTGACTGTTCTACGGGCCGAATGACCGGAGGCCGTCGTCGCCGGGCGTGGCTCGCCGCCGCCGCGAGCCGCACAGGCGACTCGCGGCTTGGGCGCAAACGCCCGCCGGCCGTCCCCCGCCGCCACTGGCTCAGCGCGTCCGCTCCAGGAACCGCAGCAGCTCGCTGTCGGTCCCGAGAATGAACAGCGTCTCGGGATCCATGGTCGCCTCGTAGGTCTCCAGCGACTTCGTGAACGCGTAGAACTCGCCGTCGCGGTTGTAGGCGTCCGCGTAGATGCGCGTGGCGTTGGCGTCGGCCTCGCCGCGCAACTCCTCGGCCCGGCGATAGGCCTCGGACTGGATCTGGGCCAACTCGCGCTCCCGCTCGCCGTGGATGCGGGCCGACTCGCCCTGGCCCTCCGAGCGGAACTCCTCGGCGATGCGTTGCCGTTCGGCGATCATCCGTGCGAAGACGTCCTGCTGGACCTCCTCGACGTAGTTGATGCGCTTGAAGCGCAGGTCGAGCAGCTCGATGCCGAGATCTGCGGTGCGGCCGGCCGCGGTCTCCAGAATCTGCCGGGTGACCTCCCGCCGGCCGCGGGCGATCTCCTCGAGAATGGCCGCCTCCTCCTCGGACTCGATCAGCACGTCCTCGGGATCGCGGTTGCTGCTGCGGACGAGCTCGATCAGGTCGTGGCGCGCCACCGCGTTGCGCGTCTCGCCGTCGAGGATGTCGTCGAGCCGCGACTGCGCCCCCCGCTCGTCGCGCAGGCGCTGGAAGAAGAGCAACGGGTCGACGATGCGCCAGCGGGCGTAGGTGTCAACCCAGATGAACCGCTTGTCGCGGGTCGGCACCTGGTTGGGGTTGCCGTCCCATTCCAGGAAGCGCTTCTCGAAGACGTTGGTCCGCTGGATGAAGGGGATCTTGAAGTGCAGTCCGGGAGAGACCACCGGCTCGCCGACCGGCTCGCCGAACTGGGTGATGATGATCTGCTCGGTCTCGCTGACCGTGTAGGCGGCCTGCCCGGCGATCACGAGGGCGACGAAGACGATCACGAGAGTCAGTCTACTCTTGCTCATTGTCCACCTCCGGCTCCCACGGGCGTCGTGTTCTCAGGCGCACGGCGCGGCGCCGTGCCGTCGAGCGACAGCAGCGGCAGCACCCCGGTCGCGTCCTCGTCGACGTAGAGCTTCCGGCCCACCCGCGGCAGGATGCGCTGCATCGTCTCCAGGTAGAGCCGGCGCCGCGTAACCTCGGGAGCCTGGCGGTACGCCGATTCGACCGCCGCGAAACGGGTCGCCTCGCCCTCGGCCCGGTTGACGCGGTCGAGCGCGTAGCCTTCGGCCTGCAGCACGGTCTGCTCGGCCTCGCCCCGCGCGCGCGGGATGACGCGGTTGTACTCGGCCCGCGCCTCGTTGATCATCCGGTCGCGCTGCTGCTGGGCCTGGTTGACCTCGTCCCACGACGGCTTGACCGGGTCCGGCGGGTTGACGTCCTGCAGGACCACCTGGTCGATGGTGATGCCCATCTCGTACTGGTTGGCCAGATCCTGCAGTCGCTCCTCGACGCGGGATTCGATCTCCTGGCGCCCGACGGTGAGCACCTCGGTGACCGTCCGGTCCCCGACCACCTCGCGCATGATCGCCTCGTTCATGGCGCGGAACGTGTCTTCGAGGTTGCGCACCTTGAAGAGGTAGAGGTACGGATCGGCAACTCTGTACTGCACGATCCATTCGACGACCGCCACGTTGAGGTCGCCCGTCAGCATCATGGACTCCTCGGTGGCGTCGCGGTCGAAGGCGGCGTACTGCGTGCGGATGCCCGGCTCCATCGTCCGGAACCCGAACTCCTGCTTGAGCTGCCGCTGCACCGGCACCTTGAGCACCGTCTCCGCGAACGGGATCTTGGCGCGCAGGCCCGGCTCGGTGGCGCGCACGTAGCGGCCGAACCGGAGCACGACGCCGACCTCCTCGGGCTGCACCTGGTAGAGCGCGCCGAAGGCGACGACGGCCGCGACGATCAGGCCGATGGCCGCCGTGAGGGCGCCCCGCGGGAAGCGCGGCAGGCGCACCCGCGAGACGTCGATGGGGATGTTGGGTACTTGGTCCATATGCGATCTCCTTGTGGCTCACGGCGTGGCGGACGACCGCGGCGGAGGCCGACGGCGGCCACGCCGCACGAAGGACGGTGCGAGACTGGTTCCCTGACGCGCCGCCGGCACGTTTCGGGCATCCATCTACAGTGTGACGCAAAAACCGGCCGTGCGGGTCCCGGAATCGTCGCCGGAGACCGGAGTGCCCGCGGTTGACGGCCGCCCGACGCCTCGCTACAGTCCCCCGGTAGTCACCGTGTCTTCCGAGCGGTCGCCGTGCCCTCCGAGCGGTCGCCGCGCTCGGCCGTCCGGGCCGTGAGCCATGCCCCCTTCCTATCCCCGCATCCCTTACGGCATGGCCGACTTCAAGGCCATCAGGCTGCAACGGCGCCTCTATGTCGACAAGACGCGCTTTCTCCGGGAGTTGGAGAACGAGGACTACGTCTTCCTGATCCGGCCCCGCCGCTTCGGCAAGACCTACTGGCTGTCGCTGCTGGAGCACTACTACGACCGCAACCGGGCGGACCACTTCGACAACGTCTTCGGCGGTACCGATATCGGCGCGCGACCCACGGCGAATCGCAATCGCTACGTCATTCTGCGCTTCAACTTCTCCGCGTTCGACGATGCGCCCGAGACCTTGCGGGAGCGCTTCGAAGAACACTGCGGCCAGGTGCTCTACCACGCGCTGGGACGCAATCCGGACCTGTTTCCGGAGGAGGCGCGGCGGCGGATTCTCGCGCCGCCCTCGATAGACGGGAAACTCAACCGGTTGTTCCTGTACGCCGGCGACCAGAGAATTCCGCTGTACGTGCTCATCGACGAGTACGACAACTTCGCGAACACGGTGCTGGCGTACCACGGCGAGCCGTCGTATCGGGCATTCACCCACGGCGGCGGTTTCTATCGCAACTTCTTTGCGGCCCTGAAGGCGGGCACGGAGCACAGTGACGGCGCGCTGGAGCGCCTGTTCATCACCGGCGTGTCGCCCATCACCCTGGACGACGTGACCAGCGGCTTCAACATCGGCAGCAACATCAGCCTGGAACCGCGGTTCAACGAGCTGCTCGGTTTCACCGAGCGGGAGGTACGCGACCTGTTGGATCTGCACGAGGATCGCGAATCGACGCGGATCGGCAAGTCCCGGTGGCCCGGACATCCTCCGCCGTGTCGATGCGTGGAAGGCTGCTATGGCGCCGGAAGTGCGCGGGGAAGGATTGCATGCGGCGGACGCCCGCTCGGACCGCTACGCGCTCTGCGCCAGCCTGTCGTGTCGCGGCGCACCGCCGTCAGCCTTCGCTCCCTGGATTGAAGAAAAGGTCCGCCGCCGCTCGCGGGGAGGAGCTCCACTGCTGGCCGCCTACCTGGAACGGGTCGAGGGCTTGCCCGGTGGCGTCGGTTTCGGCCCCTGCGTCGCGCCCAGCGGCGCGTTCCGGGCGCCGTCGGCCGTCTCCCAGTGGGTTGCGATGCCGCGCGACTCCTCGTACAGTGCGCGCGCGTTGCCGCCCTGAAGCGCCTGTGCGGCCGCGTACGAGAGGATTTCGTTGCCCCGTCCCGTGGTGGCCTCCAGCCGTCTGTTCAGTCCCCGGCGGCGGCACTGCGTCTCGACTTCCGCGGCCTTGCATGTCCACTCGCGCTCCCGGCCGTCGCGCCTGGTGGCGTTGACCCTTAGCAGGTCGTTCTCGATCCGTATCGACATCCGGTCGTAGACGGCGTTCCACGCGATTTCCGTTGCCCGGGCGCCCAGGGTGGAAAGAGCGCGCCGGTCGGCTTCGGAGATTCCCTCCAGCGCTACCGGGGCGGTAGCGGCGATGTAGGCGTGGTTGAGCTTCCAGCTCGCGGTGCGCGTCATCGCCTGCCTCGCAGGCAGCGCGTTCAGCGCCCATTCCAGACTGGACGGGTCGATCTCGTGCGCGCACACGACGTCGAACACGTCCCGCGGCAGGTTCAGCTCGGCGCGTTCCAGCTTTCCGCGCAGAATCTGGGCGTTGGAGAGGATGGTGGTTCGCTGTCCGTGGATCAGCGCCACGCGCTCGCCGGCGTCGAGCAGCGGGTCCCTCGCCCACAACTCGACCTTGCTCTTGTCGAACTCGATGGCCCAGCTCCCGATCTCGGCGTCGAAGTCCGGTACTCCGCCGAGTGCCTCCAGGTCGTGCCGGAAGCTGCTTTCGGCACCGTCCAGAATCGCCAGCGGCGTGCGCTCCGAGACGGTGATGTCGATGTCGAAGCTCCTGCGGTGCTTCCATTGGGCGGCCAGGATCGTGCCGCCCCCCAAGCGAAGCGTCTCCCGGTCGTCGCCGAGCGCGGCGACGTGCCGGCGGAGCGTGTCCGCAGTCCTTCTCCACAGCCCGGCAGCCGGCTCGGGCAGCTCGATCGTGTCCCTCAACGGTCTGCCTGGTGGTTCAGCCATCTCGCCGCCCGGCAGGTCGTGATCCCCGCCCGGTGGAGAGCTTCCACCAGTTCGCGCAGCGTGTATGCGCCCTCGCACCATGCGCGCTGGTGTTCCGACCAGTCCGCCTCGTTCGCCCATGTCGCCAGGATGCCGAACTGTCGCTGGCTGGGCCGTTCGGCGGTGAGCGCGTCCCGGAACTCCGCCGCCGTCGGCTGGTGTTCCCACCCGGCGCAACTGCGTCCGAGCCGGGCGCCGACGGCGCTGGTCCCGTGCCGCTCGTCTCCGTTGCCGCTGCCGTCGCTCAGCCAGGCGGCGATCTCCGCATCCGGTGGACGGTGGCTGAACCGGTCCGCCGGCAGCAGTTCGACCGACCGGTACGCGGGTACCCGCAACGCTCTTCGTTCCTCGCGCTCGCGAGCGGTCCAATCGTCGTCGGTCACCCGATCGATTGTCTCACGCCGCCGTGTTCGACCTTCGGCATAACGAGAGATCGAAGTGATTCGCACGTGAGCGTGATGCCGGCGGTCTGCGGTCCGCAAGACGCGCGGCGCCGGCGGTCTCACTTCCCTCCCCGCGCGCCGTGCTTGTCCTTGAACTCGCACAGGTCCTCGATTGCGCACTCCCCGCAGCGCGGGCGGCGCGCGGTGCAGACGTAGCGGCCGTGCAGGATCAGCCAGTGGTGGGCGCCGCGCTTGAAATTGTCCGGCACCGAGCGGATCAGAGCGTCCTCCACCTTGCGGGGCGTCTTGCCGGGCGCGATTCCCGTCCGGTTGCACACGCGGAAGATATGCGTGTCCACGGCGATGGTCGGCTCGCCGAAAGCGGTGTTCAGCACGACGTTGGCCGTCTTGCGGCCGACGCCGGGCAGCGCTTCCAGGGCCTCGCGCCGCCGCGGCACCTCGCCGCCGTGCTCGTCGAGGAGAATGCGGCAGGTCTTCACGATGTTCTCGGCCTTGGTATTGAACAGGCCGATGGTCCGGATGAAGTCCTTGAGCCGGTCCAGGCCCAGTTCCAGCATGGCGGCGGGCGTGCGAGCGACGGGGAAGAGCTTCGCCGTCGCCCGGTTCACCCCCACGTCGGTCGCCTGGGCCGAGAGCATCACGGCGATCAGCAACTCGAAGGGGGTGCGGAAGTCGAGCTCGGTGGTCGGCTCGGGGTTGGCCGCCCGCAGGCGGGAGAAGATCGCGACGCGTTGGTCTTCGTTCACCCTGTCCGCGACTCCTCCGCCGGGAGCAGGCGCCGGACCTGTCGCGTCAGCGCGTCCACTTGCCGAATCGCGGCCGGACGGTCGATGGGGCCGGCGTTCTCCGGGAACCGCGCGTAGCGGTATTTCACCGCGAACGAGTTGAACCCGGTCAGATGCCGGTGCTCCGAGACGGTGGCGTCCCGCCGTCGGATGGCAGCGATGAGCTTGTTGAGGTCGTGCGTCAGCGGATACTCCTCGCCGAGCATCGCGATCCAGGCCTTGAAGCACTTCTCGGCGGCCTGCTGGACGTGGAATCCGAAGATCTCGTCCGTGACATCGGCCGGATTGTGCATGACCCGGAGGGCTCCCAGGTCCCCGTCAGCCATGTCGAGCAGCAGGCGCGCCTGATCGACGTCGGGCTGTGGCTCGTCGCCGTCCCGGACGCTGCACGGCCGTGACGTCGGCGACGGAACGCCCCAACCCCGCGTATACACCACCCGCCCCTCGCGCAGGGCGCGGGCGGCGACGTAGTTCAGCGATCCGCGCCAGCGTTCAATCTCGTCGCGGCTGTAGACGAGGATGTCCCTGTCAACCGGGGTTGCGGGCAACGCCCGGCTGATGCGGGTCTCCTCGGCGTGGCGGCTCCGACCGGGTCCGAACGGCTGGGACTCGATGACCAGCAGGTCGACGTCGGAGTCGGGCCTCGCATCACCCCGCGCGCGGGAGCCGAAGAGGATCACCTGCTCGGGATCGACCTCGTCGACGATGGTCCGGATCATCCGGTCGAGGAGGGCTTGGGTGATGACGTCCGGCATCGTGCCTCCAGGCTGTTCATGATGTCCCCGGAGGCCTGGATCGAGCAAACGACGTGACAGAAGCCGCCGGCCGGTGTGCGTCGTGCCGCACCGATCGCCGGTCGAATGCCATGCCGTCTTCGCCGTTCCTGCGTTACCGCGACAGCAGGTAGGTCATCTTGATCGCGATCTGCCGGTTGCGCACGTCCCCCCACGGCGAGCGGCGGACATGGGGATTCAGGTAGAACAGATCGTCGAGGCGCATCTCGTCGTAGGCGATGTAGATGTCGCTGCCCGGACTGTAGATCCAGTTGAAGCGGATGCTGTTGCTCAGCTCGCCGGTCAGCGAGTTGTACTGCGACAGCGACCGCAGCGTCACCGTCGGCGAGATGGTGAGGTCGAGGCGCAGCGATGCCAGATCGGCGACGAACTCTCCCCACGGCAGGTCGACGTCGCTGCGGTTGAAGATGGTCTCGGCCGAGATGCGGCTGGTCGCTCGCAGGCCGACGGTGGCCTGGATGTCGGTGCGGGTTCCGTCGAAGAAGGTCTGCGGCGAATACCGGGTCCGCGTGTAGAGGCGCCGCGACGGGTCGGACTGATACGAGAAGACCCATTCGCCGAACCGATAGGTGCCGGCCGGCACGGTGACGCCGGTGTTGCGGATGGGGAACGGGATGTCGAGCTGCTCGAAGTGGTCGTTGAAATAGAACATGACCGACGAGCCGTCCTCGAAGTACGTCCCGATCATGTTGTGGATGCGCCGGGTCAGCAGCCGGTTGTGCTGGTCGGTGGTGTAGGTGATGTTCCACATCGGGTCGAACATCCGGATGTTGAAGCGACCGGGCCGCGGGTTCCACTCGCCGTGGAACTTCGACGTGCGGATGCCGAGGCGCGGGACGAAGCCGACCTCGGGGTTGAAGTTCTCCTGCAGGTCGGCGAACTCGGTGTAGACGTGGAACGCCGGGCTCAGCCACGTGGCCCGCGCGTACGAGGCCATGTCGCCGGTGGTCAGCCCGGGGGTCTGGGTCTTGGCGACGAAGCCGGTCATCGTCAGGTTGCGGTGCACGGCGAGGGTCGTGTCGGCCGCGAACGTGCGGTTGTAGTGCGAGACCCCGCCCGCGCCGGGCGCGAACACGCTGCCGACGGCCTGCTTGTCGATCACGATCCCGCCGACCTTCGAGCGCGCCAGGATGTCGCGGCTGTAGCGCCCCACGAAGAAGTTGTCGCCGGCGTTGCCGAACGACCCCGTCGTGATGTTCATCGCCGCGACGTTGTGGCGGTTCACCTTCCCGGTAAGCCGCGCGCCGCCGATGATCGGGGTCGGCTGGCCGCCGGCCGACAGGCCGATCCGCCGCGTGAAGAACAGGTCCGCGACCCGCCCGAAACCGCTCCCGGGCGCCCCGACGTTGAACATCCCGGCGTTCTCCAGGAAGAAGTCGCGCTTCTCCGGAAAGAACAGGGGAAAGCGGGTCAGGTTGACCTGCTGCTCGTCCACCTCGACCTGCGCGAAGTCGGTGTTCAGGGTCAGATCGAGGTTGAGGCCCGACGCCACGCCGTACTTCACGTCGAGGCCGTAGTCGTTGAACCCCGAGCCGTCGAGGCCGCCGCCGGCGACGGTACCCGCCGCGCGGTCCTGCCGGCCGCCCGCGAGCACGTAGGGCGTCATGCGCAGGTCGAGGCCGCGGTTGACGGCGCCGATGCCGGTCATGGTGCCCGCGAGGCTGACGCGGGTCAGGGTGTACTCCTTCGAGATCGGCGCCCAGAACACCTGCTCGTTCTTGCGGCGGATGTTCCGCATGAAGTTGACGCCCCAGGCCTGCTCCGCCTGCCTGGGGAAGCGGAGCGTCACCATCGGGATGGCGATCTCGGCGACCCAGCCGTCGGCGGTGCGGCGGGAGACGACATCCCAGACGCCGTCCCAGTTGATGTTGATGTTGTTGCTGTTGCGTCCCCGCCAGCCGCCTTCGCCCTCCTCGGCGACCTGCTGCTCGAGCTTGGCGCCGAGCGGGCTGGTCACGAACATGTAGCCGGAGCGCCGGTCCTGGAAGGTATCGAGGATGACCTGGAAGTTGTCCTCGTCGAGCAGCCGGAGCGAGTCGCGCCGCATCTCGGTGGCGATGACGCCGTCCGGCTCCGAGTCGTAGGCCTCGACGCCGAGGTACAGGGCCTCGGCATCGTAGAGCAGCCGTACCACCGTCCGCTCGGTGGCCGGCTCGCCCTCGGCCGGCTCCTGCTGCACGAACTCGTCGATGACCGCGGCCTGCAGCCAGACCTCGTCGTCGAGGCGCCCGTCGATCTGCGGGCCGTTCTCGACGCGGACCGGCGCCACCCGGTAGTACTCGCTCGGCGGCATGACGGCGAATCCGCCGCTTCCGCCGTTTCCTCCATCCAGGATGAGGGGCGGCTCGACCGCCTGGGCGTCGGCCGCGGACACGGTGCGCGTTCCGAGGGGCGTCTCCGCCGTGGACTGCGCGCCGGCCGGCTGCGACGCGACCAGCAGCAGGCAGGCGAGAAGGGGGACCGAACGACGGAGAGTTGTCATGGGCATCGTCGTGGTCGACCGGGCGAAACGCGTCGCGCCCGGTGGTCGTTGTGCGCGTTCGTATTCCTGGTGCTCGACGAGGCCCGGCCGCCGGGCCGCGGGTTCCGTCCTCCCCCGGTGTGACTCCCGTGCGCTCGTTCGGAGGCGAACTCGATGTCCGCTGAACGGGCGCCGTGCTCGTCCGGTCAGCCGGTTCGCTGTTCCGCCGCAGCCTCCTCCGCCTGCCGCCAGTACTTGAATCCGTACCAAACCGTGGCCGCGGCCAGCATGAACAGGATCAGCCACGGGATGATCCCGACCAGCAGCGCGCTGGCCAGCGCGGCCCAGGTCAGCGGGTACTGGCTCAGCGTCTCGTAGCGCTCGGCCATCCAGTGCAGGCTCGTGTGCGCGACCAGCGCCGAGATCAGGATCGTGCCCATGCGCTCGTTGACCCCGTAACGGAAGAGCAGCTCCAGCGCCGGCACGCAGAGCGCGATGACGAGCAACTGGCCCAGCTCGACGCCGACGTTGAATGACAGCAGCGACGTCAGCAGATGCGAGCCGGCGAACTGCAGCGTCTCGCGCAGCGCGAACGAGAAGCCGAAGCCGTGCACGAGGCCGAAGCCGAAGGCGACTACCCAGCGGCGGCGGATGCGGGTGGCGTCCCCGGACCCGGCCGCCACGATGTTCTCGAACGCCATGTAGACGATGGAGAGGGCGATGAGGGTCTCGACCAGCGGCGGGAACCAGAGCGTATTCGGCGCCATGTCGTACGCCGACGCGATCAGCGTCACCGAGTGGGCCACGGTGAACCCGGTCACGATCGGCACGAGGGCCCAGAACCGGCGGAACGGAATTACCAGGCAGAGCAGGAAGAGCAGGTGGTCGATGCCGTCCAGGATGTGCTCGAAGCCGGAGACGACGAAGTTCCAGGCCGCCTGGTGCCAGCGCGGATCGAGGGTGACGACGCCCGGATCGCCGCGCAGCTCGAACGCCCGCTCGGCGCCGTCTGGCGTGATGAACCGGATCACCGAGATGACCCGCAGGCCCAGGCGCTCGACGCCCGGCCGGATCGAGAACTCGGCCTCGGCCGAGGTCGTGTCGTAGTCGAGCAGCACGTCCAGCAGGGCCTGCCGCCAGATGATCTGCGTAGTCGGCGGCAGCCGCTCCCCGGTCGTGACGTGCGCCAGCGCGTCCTCGTAGGTGTTGAACGCCCGGTTCGACGGCAGCGACAGCCGTACCGCGGCCAGCGTCGGCTCCGGGAGCCGCACGCCGTCCTCGTACAGCTCGATCTCCTGGCCCAGCCAGAGCATGGCGGCGTCGGGCAGGAGCTGCTCGGCGCCCTCGATGTCCAGGTAGCCGGGCCCGCGGAGCGGGAAGTTGATGTCGAGCATCGCTTCGAGCGGCACCCGCACCAGCATGCGCAGCCGGTCGCCCTCGGGCTTGACGAAGGCGCGCACGGTGACGTCGCTCGGGATGTCGTGCGCGCGCAGCTCCGCGCCCCCTCCTGCCAGCAGCAGCGCCGCCATGCCGGCGGCCAGCCACATCGCACGTCGATGTCGCACTCGGTCCTTCCCCTCTTGTCGTGGCCTCTTGCCCTGTCGCTTCCAAAGTATACTGTTCGCCCGTCGCATTCGATGTACACGCGCCGAACGGCCACGAGCTTCGCGGGACGCGGCGCACGGTTCCAGAAGGAGGACCACAGATGAGGAAGTACGCGTTTCTGGTGCCGCTGGCGCTGGGCGTCGCCCTGGCGGCCGGCGTCGTCCTGGTTGCCGGCCAGAGCGGGAACGACGACGCGGTGATGGCGCCGATGTTCGAGGTCGATCCGCTGTGGCCGAAGAACCTGCCCAACCACTGGCTGATGGGGCCGACCATCGGCGTGGACGTCGACGCGCAGGACAACATCTGGGTCCTGCACCGCAACACGCCCAACAACTTCCAGGGCGCCACCGAGATCGGCATGGTCATGGACCCGCCGGTCAGCGAGTGCTGCCAGCCCGGTCCGCCCGTCCTCGTCTTCGACCAGGAGGGTAACCTGGTCGACAGTTGGGGCGGTCCCGGCACCGAGACCGGCGACTACGTCTGGCCCGAGTCCAACCACGGGATCGCCGTGGACCACATGGACAACGTCTGGATCGGCGGCAACGGGCAGGGCGACGCGCACGTGCTGAAGTTCACGCGCAGCGGCGAGTTCCTGCTGCAGGCCGGCCGGCACAACGCCCGCATGGTTCGCGAGGAGGACGGGCGGCGGATATTCCAGCGCGACAGCCTCTCGGAGGACAGCTACGGCCGCGTCGCCGAGATCGGCATCGATCCCGAGGCGAACGAGGCGTACTTCGCCGACGGCTACTACAACAAGCGGGTCGCTGTGGTCGACGTGGAGACCGGCGCGTTCAAGCGGGGCTGGGGCGCCTACGGCAACGTGCCGGACGACGGCTACGACTTCGGCGGCCCCTACGTGCCGGGGAACGATCCGGCGCAGCAGTTCCGCGGGCCGGTGCACTGCAGCGTGATCTCGAACGACGGGCTCGTGTACGTCTGTGACCGCGCCGAGGACCGCATCCAGGTGTTCCAGAAGGACGGGACGTTCGTCGCCGAGATGCTCGTCGCCACCCACACCCGCGCGCAGGGCTCGACCTGGGACCTCGACTTCTCGCCCGACGAGGATCAGACCTACATGTACCTGGCCGACGGCCAGAACATGAAGGTCTACATCATCGAGCGCAAGTCGCTGAAGGTGCTGACCGCGTTCGGCGACGGCGGACGCCAGCCGGGCATGTTCTTCGCCGTGCACAGCATTGCGGTCGACTCCGACGGGAACATCTACACGACCGAGACCTACGAGGGGTCGCGCGTGCAGAAGTTCGTCTACAAGGGGATCGGTCCGGTGCCCGAGGGCGCCGAGGGCGAGAACAGCCAGGGCGTGCTCTGGCCGACCAACTAGGGGGATGACCGGCGCCCGCACGTCGCGGGGGCCGACATTCGATCGGCAAGCGAAAGGCCGGTCCGGGCGTGCTGCCCGGGCCGGCCACCTTGCCGTACGGGGCGGTCTCATTCCACGCAGGCAGGTCTATCGCAGGCAGGGTCCGGAACGATGCACGTCTTGTCGACGTAGTAGCAGTTGTCCTCGCGCAGCCTGCGGAAGGTCTGGATGCCGGTGGGCAGCTTGCGCTTCATGGCGACGCCAATCTGCCGCGGGGCGGCCGGCCTGCGCGGCAGGGCGGTGCGAAGCTACTTCAGCGCGTCCGGCCTGATGCGGAAGCCGTCGTCCGTCTCCTCGCGGAACTCCCCGTGGCACGACTGGCAGACGCTTCGCAGCTCGGCGAGCGCGGTGGTCGCGGCGTTGCGGTCCTGCGACCCGGACGCACGGCCGATCGACCGCGCCGCCTCGATGGCCTGCGTCGCGAATTCGACCGCCTGGGGCTGTTCCTGCGCCGTCCAGAACGACTCCACCTTGGCCAGCTCGGCCCGGATCTTGTCGGAGTCCTCGCCGACGTCGCCCCAGTAGCTGGCATCGATGTGCAGCGACGTGTCCGTCGCGAGGTAGCGCAACTCCTGCATCGCGGCCTCGTAGTCGCTCTCGGTGACTGCGTCCTGTGCGGCTGCCAGCGTCATGCTGAAGCCGAAGGCCAGTGCGGCGGCGAAGACCGCTTTCTTCGTCAGGGGCACGATGGTCCTCCTTGGTTCGTTACTGGATGGCGAGGAGCTCGACGTCGAAGACGAGCATGCCCGCCGGGAATCCGGGGCGTCCGCCGTACGCGAGGTTCTCGGGGATCCAGAAGCGCCGCTTCTCGCCGGTCACCATCAACTGCACGCCCTCGGTCCAGCCGGCGATCACGCGGTCGAGCGGGAACATCGCGGGCGTGCCGCGGACCCGCGAGCTGTCGAACATCTGGCCGTTGGTCAGCCAGCCGGTGTAGTGGACGGTGACGCGCGAGTTCGATCGGGGACGCCTCGACCCGGTGCCTTCCTCGATGA
This sequence comes from Vicinamibacterales bacterium, assembly GCA_965204175.1. Lineage (GTDB taxonomy): Bacteria > Acidobacteriota > Vicinamibacteria > Vicinamibacterales > UBA8438 > WTFV01. The sequence continues at coordinate 3,170,775 of OZ241978.1, read as the reverse complement.
CCTTCGACGCGAGGCCCGAGGAGGTGCGCTCGGCGTCGTCCGGCGGCGCCGCGACGTCGGGCGGTGCGGGGATGGCGCGCTGCGCGCCGGCCGCGGCCGCGAAGCCGGCGACGAGCAGGGCGACCAGGATCAGAACCGACGACGACGAAGTGTTGATAATCATGGTGGGCGGATCTTATCCCACTATCATTGAGATTGTTCGGATTGGTGGAGGAGTGTGTGTGACCGCATGCCGGTTCCGGCCGCCTCCGGTCGGCCGCCGAGCCGTTACGCCCGGCTGATGGTGACCGACCGGCGGGCCGTCGACGTCCGGTGGCGTGGCCTGCAGGCCGGGATCCGGTACGCTTGACTGGTGGTGGACGCCGCGCGAGGGCCTGTGATGATGGTGAAGATGACCTTGCTGTTCCGTGTGCACGCGGCTGTTCTGGCGGCGTCGCTCCTGGCGGCGCCCGCGGCCGCCCAGTCCGATGCGGCAGCCGACGCCGGCTGGCCCCAATGGCGCGGCCCGCTCGCCACCGGCGCGGCGACGGCCGGCGACCCGCCGTCGAGCTGGAGCGAGACCGAGAACGTCCGCTGGAAGATCGAGATTCCCGGGTACGGGCAGGCGTCGCCCATCGTTTGGGGAGACCGCGTGTTCGTCCTGACGGCGATTCCCGCCGGTCCCGGGGACGACTCGGGCAACGGGTTCTTCTCGCGCCTCCGCCGCCGCTTCATGGGGACGGTGCGCTCCGGCGACCTGCTGAACTTCGTAATCGTGGCCCTCGACCGGCGGGACGGCTCGGTGGTGTGGGAGCGGACCGCGGTGACGGAGCAGCCGCACGAGGGACGGCACAACACGGGAAGCTGGGCGTCGGGGTCGGCGGTGACCGACGGCGAGGTGGTCTGCGCCTTCTTCGGGTCGCGCGGCCTCCACTGCTACGACCTGGACGGCAATCCGCTGTGGGACCGCGACTTCGGCGACATGCGGATCCGCATGGGCTTCGGCGAGGGCGCCTCGCCGGCGCTGCACGGCGACGCGATCGTCGTCGTCTGGGATCACGAGGGGCAGTCGTTCATCACGGCGCTCGACAAGCGCACCGGCGCGGAGTTGTGGCGCACGGATCGGGACGAGAGCACCTCGTGGTCGACGCCGCTGGTCGTCGAGCACGCCGGCGGCGCCCAGGTGGTCACGAGCGCGACGGACGGCGTGCGCGGCTACGACTTCGAGACCGGCGAGCTGCTGTGGGAAGGCGAAGGGGTGACGACCAACGCCATCCCGTCACCGGTCGCCGCCGGCGGCATCGCCTACCTGATGAGCGGCTATCGCGGCAACCGGCTCTACGCCGTCGATCTCGCGTCGGCGCGCGGGAACATCTCCCGCGGGCGCGGCATCGTCTGGTCGCTGGACCGCGACACGCCCTACGTGCCGTCCCCGGTCCTGCACGACGGCATCCTGTACTTCACCAAGAGCAACTCGGGCGTGCTCTCGGCCTACGACGCCGCCACCGGGCGGAACCTGTATGGTCCCGTGCGGCTGTCCGGCGTCCGCGACATCTACGCTTCGCCGGTCATCGCCGCCGGCCGGCTCTACGTCACGAGCCGCGACGGCGTGACGCTCGTCGCGAAAGCCGGACCCGAGTTCGAGATGCTGTCGATGAACCGCCTCGACGACGGCTTCGACGCCTCCCCGGCCGTGGTCGGCGACGAGATCTACCTGCGGGGCCGGCAGTACCTCTACTGCATCGCCGCCGACTGAGTGACGCCACCCGCTGCCGACCGAGCATAGCGGGGCCGATGTCGCCCAATCTGCTTGCGTGCGGCTGAATCGCGATCCCTGGTGCCTGCTAACGGATCGGTTCCCCGATTCGTCCTTCAATACAGGAGCGCACGGCCGGTCGCCAATCGCGTCCGGCCCGTTGCGTGTCCCGCGGGAGGAAGCGATGGAAGAGATCATCGAACAGATAATTCCGCTGGCGGTCTTTGCACTGGTGGGGGCCATCGTCTGGATCATCAGTCGCGAGAACAGTCGCAGGGAAGATCGCCGGGCCGATACCGTCCGCCGGCTGATCGACAAGCTGGACACCGGTCAGGAGGCGGTGGCCTATCTGGAGTCGGAGTCTGGACGGAAGCTGCTCGAAACCGTCTCGACCCCGGCTCCGCGTGCGGACCCGCGGCGCCGTATCATCGCCACGCTTTCTGTCGGCGCCGTGCTCTGCTGCCTCAGCGTCGGACTGCTGGTCCTCAGCGCACTCTATCCGGAGGAGGGCGCTCTCGGCTTCGCGGTCATGGTGCTGGCGCTCGGTGCGGGTTTTCTGGTCGCCTCCGGTATTTCCTATCGGTTGTCGAAATCGTGGGGGCTCTTCGATGCCTCCGCCGCGTCCACCCGGCGTTCGCCGGAAGGGCCGGCCGACTGATTCATGCAGGAGCACGTCCTTGCGGCGATCGACCAGGGCGCGTCCACGGATGGGCGTTGCGCAATGGACGAGGCCGAGTTCACCCGATTCTACGAAGCCACGGCGCACCCGTTGCGGGGGTACCTGACACGGTTGTCGGGGAGTGTTGCTCTGGCCGACGACTTGGCTCAGGAAGCGTACTGCCGTGTGCTGACCGCCGGGGGTCCGCCGACGGATGCCGACAGACGCCGGCGATACCTGTTTCGCATCGCCACCAACCTGTACCGCGACCACTACCGTCGGGCGCGCCGGGACGGTGGGTCGCTCGAAGAGACCAATGAGCCGGCGGATCGCGGTCTCGAGCGCCGGCTGCAGTTGCGCGGCGATGTGGGCGCCGTCTTCGACGGTCTGACGCCCCGCCAGCGGGCGCTGCTCTGGCTTGCCTATGTGGAAGGGATGCAGCATCGGGAGATCGCCGAGGTCCTCGGCTTGAGCAGGCTGAGCATCCGGCCGTTGCTTTTCCGCGCCAGGCATCGGATGGCGCGGGAACTCCGTACCCTTGGGCTGGCGCCCGAAGGACTGGTCGCCGGGAGGTCGTCATGATGAAGTGGCGCTGTGCACGCGAGTCGGCCACCGCGCGCGCGGCACGCGCGGGCGAATGGCCGGAAGCGCTTCGCACCCATGCCGCGAGCTGCCCCGTCTGCCGTGACGTGGCACTAGTCGCCACCGCTCTCGGCCGCGACCGGCGGTGTCTGCCGGTCGACCCTCCGGTGGCGAACGCCGGGCGCATCTGGTGGATCGCGCAGCTTCGAGCCCGCCGTACGGCTGCCGAACGAGCGTTGCGGCCGATCTCGGTCATGGAGTTGATCGCCATGGCCGCCACGGTGCCGGTCGCAGCCGGTGCGCTTGCGACTGCGCTTCCGGTCGTCGCGTCATGGCTGGCCGGGTTGCGCGTCGTGCCGGCCGTCGCCGAGTTCGGTGGCGATGCGGCGCTTCCCGCCATCACCGTAGCGGTGAGTGCCGGACTTGCCCTTCTGCTGCTCGCGTTGGCCCGCGTTGGCCTCACCGGTACCGACAGTTGAAATACGATCTGGAGCGATGTCCAGGAATTCCGAGCACGTCTCGCAGTTCCTTACGCGGTCCACGGCAACGCTATAATCGCGCCACACGGCAAGCCCGCTCCGCGGCGCCGACGCGAGCCGCCCGATTCCGATGCGCATCATCTCGATCACAGCCGGCGCTGGCGGCATGTACTGCGGAAGCTGCATCCGAGACAACACGCTGGCGAAGTCCCTGCGGCAACTCGGGCACGACGTGCTGCTGGTGCCGCTCTATACGCCGCCGCGTACGGACGAGCCGAGCGTCAGCGAGCACCGGGTCTTCTTCGGCGGCATCAGCGTCTACCTGGAGCAGTACTCCGGGCTCTTCCGCGGCACGCCCTGGCTGCTCGATCGTCTGTGGGAGGCGCCGTGGCTGCTGCGCGCGGTGTCGCAGCGCGGCGTGCAGACCCAGCCGGAGCAACTGGGCGAGCTGACCGTCTCGGTGCTGGAGGGCCGGCACGGCCATCAGCGGAAGGAGGTCGACAAGCTCGTCCACTGGTTGCGCTCGGAGCCGAAACCGGACGTAATCGACATCTCCAATTCCATGCTGATCTCGCTGGCGCCCGCGCTCAAGGAGGCGATCGGCTGCGCGATCTGCTGCACCCTGCAAGGGGAGGACATCTTCCTCGAACATCTCGACGAGCCGTACCGCTCCCGCGCGCTGGCGCTGATACGCGAGCACGCCCGGTCGGTCGACCGTTTCGTCGCGGTCAGCGACTACTACGCCGGCCACATGGCGCAGTACCTGCGGATTCCCGGTGCAAAGCTGGACGTCGTGCCGCTCGGCATCAACGTCGACGGCTACCCCCCGGCCTCGCGTGACGAGCTGCGGCCCTTCACGGTCGGTTACCTCGGGCGCATCGCACCCGAGAAGGGCACCCACCTGCTCTGCGACGCCTACCACCGCCTGCGCGCAAAGGGCGAGCTCGAAGGTTGCCGCCTCGAGCTGGCGGGTTATCTCGGACCGGAACACCAGGCGTACCTGGACGGCATGGTGCGCCAGGTCCGCGAGTGGGGTCTGGAAGACGAGGTTCACTACCGCGGCGTGCTGGAGCTGGACGACAAGGTGGCGTTCCTGCAGCGCCTCGACGTGTTCGCGGTGCCGGCGACGTACGACGATCCCAAGGGGCTGTCCCTGGTCGAGGCGATGGCGTGCGGGGTCCCCGTGGTCGCGGCGAGACGGGGCACCTACGTCGAGCTGATCGAGCGCACGGGCGGGGGAGTGCTGATTCCGTCGGGAGACGTCGAGGCGCTTATGGCCGAGTTGCTGCGGTTGCGCAGCGACGAGGCGTCGCGCGCCACACTGGGAACGCGCGCCGCTGCCGCGGTGCGGGAACACTACACGGCTGAGGTCATGGCGCGGCGCGCAGCCGAAGTGTATCGGCGAGTCTGCCCGTCGCGGGCGGACCGCGTCTCCTCCTCCGCATCCGGCGTCTAGTACCGGCGTCTAGTAGTTGGGCAGCTCCGCGAGCGCCCGCAGAAACTCGCCCGAGGTCACGAACTCCACGCCGCCGTACCCCCACATCCGGAGCACTTCCCGATCCGACGTCACGAGATAGCGCGCTTTCCCGGCGTGGGCCGCCTCGACGAGGCGTCGATCTCCTGCGTCCTTCAGGGTCAGTTTCCCCAGGATGGGCGCTTCCACGATGATCGACCGCGTCCGCAGTGCCGCCAGCAGGTCGTCGCGGTCTCTCTTCGGCGCCAGTCGCTCCAACCAGCGTGCTCCCACCACCAGCTCCGCCTCGCGCAGCGTCGCCTCGGATGCAACGTGGTCGAACGCGCCGGCGCGCCACTGTTCCAGGATGCGACCGGCGGCGCCGCCGCGCCGCGCCAGTGCTCCCACCAGCAGGTTCGTATCGATGATTGCCCTCAACCGCGCTTTGCCCCTGGATGACCGGGTGCATCTCGCTGGTCGGGCCTGCAGGTTTGCGTCTCGCTTCTCCAGATCCAGACCAGCACGGCGAGGACGCCGAAGCCGAGCAGGCGCCGGGAGCCTTCCACGAAGATCACCGCGCCGTTGGCGATCATGAACAGGAAAGCGCCGCGGACAGCCGGCGTCCAGACGGCTGGGCGGCGCGCGTAATGAGTGGGTCGGAGCTGCCACCAGAGACCCTCGCCGACCCAGATCGCGGTGAACGCGTAGTTCACCCACAGGCCGCCGCCCCAGTCGAGCCCGATGAGGGCATCGGTGCGCGCGGCGGTGTAGGCGTAAGCGGCCGCGTGGCTCCAGTCGTGGTGGATGCCGAAAGCCGCCGCGACGTGCGCCAGGTAGACCAGCGCGCCGAGCAGCCAGGCGGGCCGCGCCCAGGCTGCCGGGGGTTGTCGTGTCCGGCCGTACTCCCCGCCGGCGTAGAGGAAGAGCGCGGTCCAGATGGTCAGAGCGACCAGGGGGGATGCCGTCGCTGCCGAGGCCATGGGACACGTTACATCACCGGCGCCCGTTGACCGATAGAATGGGCCGATGCGGCGCACGGACCCGGCGCGGCGGCGGTGGTTGGGCGGCTGTCTGGCGCTGTTCGCGCTGCTGTGGCTGGCCGGCTCGGCCGGATCTCGCACGGCGAGCGCGAGCGATGCCCCCGCGCTCGACGCCGTCCACCGGGCCAGGATTCTCGAACGGGCGGCGCGCCTGCCGCGCCTGCGCAGCCTCCTGGTTTCTGTCGGCGGCGAGCTGGTCGAGGAGCACTACTTCAACGGGGCGTCCGCCCGACGTTCCGCCAACCTCAAGTCGGCCTCCAAGACGATCATCGCGGTCCTCGTCGGGATCGCCATCGACCGCGGCTACCTCAAAGGCGTCGATCAACCGATCGTCGACTTCTTCCCGAACGAGCTGGCCGAGGCGGAGCCGGCCAGGCGATCCATCACGATCGAAGACCTGATCACCATGCGGTCGGGCCTGGAGACGACGTCCAACCGCAACTACGGGCGCTGGGTGCAGAGCCGGCACTGGGTGCGGCACGCGCTGAGCCGGCCGCTGGTCGACCGGCCCGGCGGACGGATGATCTACAGCACGGGCAGCACGCACCTGCTGTCCGCGATCCTGACGCGGGCGACCGGCATGAGCACGCTCGAGTTCGGGCGGCGCTACCTGGCGCGGCCGCTCGACGTCACGCTGCCCGCGTGGACCCGCGATCCGCAGGGGGTCTACCTGGGCGGCAACGAGATGGCGCTGACCCCCCGGGCGATGCTCGCCGTCGGCAATCTCTTCCGGCGCGGCGGGACGAGCGACGGGCAGCAGGTGATCTCGCGCGAATGGATCCGCGCGTCGACGATCCCGCGCACGCGCTCGCGGTTCAGCGGCCGGCAGTACGGGTACGGCTGGTGGATGCGCACCTTCGCCGGACATCCGACGTACTACGCGTGGGGCTACGGGGGACAGTTCATCTTCGTGATACCCGATCTCGACGCCGTAATCGTCGTCACGTCGTCGCCGAATCCGGGGGCGGGACGGCGGAACCATCGGCGCGAGCTGGACGACCTGCTCGGCTGCGACCTCGTGCCGGCGATCCGCCGGGCGGTGGCAGAGGCAGCGTGAACAACGAGGTGCTGTGCTTCGGCGCCCGTCCACGCGACGGAGGGGGCGGCCGGACACGGCAGGGGAGGAGGCAGCGCATGACGACGCGAAACACACGGATGGTGGGCGGGAGCGCCCTCGTCACGCTCCTCCTGGTCGGCTTCGGCGGACCGGCTGCGCTCGGACAGCAGACCGGGGAGCGGCAGGTCGTCTCCCAGGAGCAGTACGACGCCTGGTTCGACGAGCTCTCCAACTGGGGGCGCTGGGGGCCGGACGACGAGATGGGCGCGCTGAACCTGATCACCCCCGAGAAGCGGCGCGCGGCCGCCGACTTGGTGACGGAAGGGTTCACCGTATCGCTCGCGTCGATCGCGAACCGGCAGCGGACCCTCGACAACCCCTGTCCGATCGAGTGGCGGATGGTGAGCGCGTCGCCGGGCGGCGCCAGCGACACCATCAACTATCCCTGCATCCACGGTCCCGGCACGACCCACATCGACGGCTTCGCGCACCGTTTCTTCGACGGGAAGATGTGGAACGGCTACCCGATCGCCGAAACGGTCACGATGGAGCACGGCGCGACGAAGAACGCCATTCTGACGATGCGGCACGGGGTCGTGACGCGCGGCGTGCTGTACGACATTCCCCGTCTGAAGGGGGTGCGGCATCTCGAGCCCGGGGAATGGATTACCGTCGAGGACCTCGAAGCCTGGGAGGCGCAGGCGGGCGTGCGGGTCGGGCCGGGCGATGCGTTCCTGCTGCGGTGGGGCCGCTGGGTGCGCCAGGACGACATCGGATCGTTCGACACGGGGGCCGAGGCGGCGGGTCTGGACAACCGGGTGATCCCGTGGCTCCGGGAGCGGGACGTAGCGATCATCGGCTGGGAGACGCCGGGCTACATGCCGCAGCCGCCGGGTGACCTGCCGCGGCTCGCGCTCCACGACTTCGCCCTGACCATGCTCGGCGTGCACCTGCTCGACCGCGCCGACTTCGACGATCTGGCCGAGGCGGCGGCCGCGCGGAACCGCTGGGAGTTCATGCTGAACATCGCCCCGTTACCGATCCCGAACGGGACCGCCTCGCCGGTGAACCCGATAGCCATCTTCTGACGTGCGAATCACAATCGACACGGAAGGGAACCGAGGAGCGAAATGATGAAACCGACCAGCCTGCTCGTGGCCGTATTCGTCGCCTGGACCATGGCGTGCGGCGGGGCGCCGGAGCCGCCGCCGGAGGAGGATACCGGACCGGCCGGGGAACCGGCCGGGGAAGGATCGATCCTGAGGGTCGATAGACGGCTCGATTCACTGATACCGCAGGGGACCACCATCGAGAAGGTCGCCGAGGGCTATACGTTCACGGAGGGACCGGTCTGGATCCGCGGCGAGCAGCGGCTCCTCTTCTCGGACGTGCGGGCCAACCAGATCCACCAATGGACCGCGGCGGACGGCGCCAGCACGTTCATCGATCCGGTGTTCGAGGGCGACCGCGAAGGGCTGCGGTCGATCTCGTCCAACGGGCTCACCTTCGACAGCGAAGGCCGCCTGATCATCTGCGAGCACGGCAACCGCCGCATCTCGCGGGTCGAAGAGGACGGCTCCCGCACCGTGCTCGTCGACGCCTACGAGGGCAGCCGCCTGAACAGCCCGAACGACGCCGTCTTCGGCTCCGACGGCTCGCTCTACTTCACGGATCCGTCCTACGGCCTGGAGGGACTCGAGGAGTCGCCGCTGCGCGAGCTGGACTTCAACGGCATCTACCGCCTGAGTCCGGACGGCGAGCTGCAACTGCTCGTGAGCGACCAGACGCGCCCGAACGGCATCGCCCTGTCGCCCGACGAGTCGACCCTCTACGTCGCGAACTCGGACGAGAACCAGAAGGTCTGGATGGCCTACGACCTCGACGAGGAGGGCGCCTCCAACGGACGGGTCTTCTACGACGTCAACGACCAGACCGCGGCCGGGGCCGCCGACGGCATGAAGGTCGACCTGCGCGGGAACGTCTTCGCCACCGGACCCGGCGGCGTCTGGGTGTTCGGGCCGGACGGCGTCCACCTCGGGACGATCCTGATGCCGGAGGTGACCGCCAACGTCGCCTGGGGCGGCGACGGGCGCACCCTCTACATGACCGCGAGCACGGGCGTCTACCGCATAGACCTGGCCACCGCGGGCGCGATTCCGGGCAACCCGGTGGTGGTCATGGAGACGTCGATGGGCAACGTCACGCTGGAGCTGTTCGCGGACCAGGCGCCGATCTCGGTCAGCAACTTCCTGCAGTATGCCTACGCCGGCTTCTACGAGGACACCGTCTTCCACCGGGTGATCGAGAACTTCATGATCCAGGGCGGCGGCATGGGGACCAACCTGGTCCCGAAGATCACCCGCGAGGCGATCACCAACGAGGCGACCAACGGCCTCGGCAACCGGCGGGGCACGATCGCCATGGCCCGGACCGCGGCCGTGCACAGCGCGACGTCGCAGTTCTTCATCAACCACGCGAACAACGGGGGCCGCGGCCTCGACCACCGCAGCACCGCCCCGGACGAGTACGGCTACGCCGTCTTCGGCGAGGTGACGGACGGAATGGACGTGGTCGATGCCATCGCCGGCGTGCAGACGACCGCGCAGGGGGCGCATGGGAACGTACCGGTCACGCCGGTCGTGATCAACGCGATGACGGTACAGCCGTAGGAGTCTGCGACCGTAGAACGGCGCAGGCTTCTGGTCAGACCCGGTTGGGCGGCCATCGGAGCCGCAGGCGACGATCGTCGGGCTGGGGCGTGTACCGTTGGTTTCGTTAGCGGCAACGCAGGGGCCGGCGGTGCCATGCCGCCGGCCTTTCGTTATCCCCATACGTATCCGTTGCGCGAGAGTGCGCTGCGAGAGAGCGCACCGGTTTCGCCGGAAGCGACGGGTAGCGCCGCGTGCGGCGACAATGACTACCATGCGGCAGTTCAGCATCGCGGGACCCGTGGTGGCGGCGGATCACTACCTGATCCCGCCGTTGTCGCGGCTCGACCTCGACGAGCTGCTCGGCCTCGTGCGCGACAAGAAGTACTTCGTCCTGCACGCGCCGCGGCAGACGGGCAAGACGTCCGCGCTGCTGGCGTTGCGCGATCTGCTCAACCGGGGCGGCGACTACCGCTGCGTGTACGCGAACGTCGAGAGCGGCCAGTCGGCGCGGGAGAACGTTGCGGAAGGCCTGCGCACCGTTCTCGCGGAGCTGGCCCTCCAGGCGGATGCAACGCTTGGCGACCGATTGCTGGAGGATGTCTGGCCGGACGTGCTGGAACGGGTCGGTCCGCACGGCGCGCTCCGCCAGGTGCTGACGCGCTGGTGCCGGGCCGATCCGAAGCCGCTGGTGTTGCTGATCGACGAGATCGACTCGCTGATCGGCGACACGCTGCTGAGCGTGCTGCGGCAACTGCGCACCGGCTACGCGGATCGCCCCGGGCGCTTTCCGCATTCCGTGATCCTGTGCGGGGTCGTGGACGTGCGCGACTACCGCATTCGTTCGAGCTCCGAGAACGCGCTGGTCCTCGGCGGCAGCGCCTTCAACATCAAGTCCGCGTCGCTGCGGCTCGGCGACTTCACGGCGGGCGAGGTGCGGGCTCTGATCGCTCAGCACACCGAGGAGACCGGACAGGTGTTCACCGAGGCCGCGTTGCGGGTGGTCTGGACGCGCACCGCCGGCCAGCCGTGGCTGGTGAATGCGCTGTGCTACGACGCCTGCTTCAGGAACGAGGCGGGCCATGACCGCACGCGCCCGATCACGGAGGACGACATCCTGGCGGCCCAGGAGCGGATGATCCTGCGTCGCGACACGCACGTCGATCAGTTGGCGTGCAAGCTGCGCGAAGAACGCGTGCGGCGAGTGATCGAGCCGATCCTTGCCGGAGCCGGCGAGCAGACGTGGTCGGAAGAAGATGTCGGGTACCTTCGCGACCTGGGCCTGATTGCTCTGCGGGACGACGGCACGCCGCGCATCGCCAATCCCATCTACGCCGAGGTCGTGCCACGCCACCTGACCTATGCGGTGCAGATCGGGCTGCCGCAGGAGCGGGCGTGGTACATGGACGAGAACGGCGGCCTCGACGTGAACGGACTGATCGGGTCGTTCCAGACGTTCTTCCGGGAGCACTCCGAGCACTGGGTGCAGCGCTTCGAGCGCTATCACGAGGCCGGACCCCAACTCCTGCTCCAGGCGCACCTCCAGCGGGTGGTGAATGGTGGCGGGTTCATCGAGCGGGAGTACGCCCTGGGCCGCGGGCGCACGGATCTCCTGATCCGCTGGACGCACGACGGGCGGGAACGCCGATTCGTGGTGGAGTGCAAGTTGCGGCACGGGGACCTCGAATCCACGATCAGGAAGGGCCTGGAGCAGACGCGCGTGTACATGGACCGCTGCGGGGCGGAGTCCGGACACCTGATCGTCTTCGACCGCTCGCGGGAGCGGACGTGGGAGGAAAAGATATTCCGTCGCGATCCGCCGCCCGACGAGGCGCCGGTTACCGTCTGGGGCATGTAAATCCAAGGGGGTGCGGAGTGCACGCGCGCTCTGGAGGTTGACAGGATGCGACACGAATCGGAGCAGACAGGGCCTCGGTCGTGCGGGGGGATTACGGTGGCGGTCGTTGCCGCGTACCTCTCGCTGGCAAGTGCGACCGGTCATCCGGCCGAAGTGACCGATTTCGCCGGCGACAGCCGCAACATCGTCTTCATCCTGACCGACGATCAGCGCTTCGATGCCCTCGGGGTGCTGAACGACTACTTCCGCACGCCGAACCTGGACCGCCTTGCCGAGGCGGGCATCCTGTTCGAGAATGCGTTCGTCACCACGTCGCTCTGCTCGCCGTCGCGCGCGTCGATACTGTCCGGCCAGTACGCGCACGCCCACCAGGTGCTCGACAACAGCACCCCGATGCGGCGAGACATTCCGACCTTTCCACAAGGTCTGCAGGCGGCCGGCTACGAGACCGCGTTCGTCGGCAAGTGGCACATGGGCGGCGCCAGCGACGATCCGCGCCCGGGCTTCGACCACTGGGTATCTTTCCGCGGGCAGGGGCTGTACACGAACCCGACGCTGAACATCAACGGGACGCGCAGCGAGACGCCCGGCTATACGACGGATCTGCTGACCGACCACGCCGTCGAGTTCATCCGGCGGGACCACGACCGGCCGTTCCTGCTGTATCTGTCGCACAAGGCGGTGCACGCCCCGTTCACCCCGGCCGAGCGCCACGCCGGCGCCTACGTCGACACGCGCTATCCGCGCCCGGCGTCGATGGCCGACACCGACGCCAACTACGCCGGCAAGCCGGCCTGGGTGCGCGCGCAGCGCGGTAGCTGGCACGGCGTCGACGGGATGTACGACGGGCGGACCGACTTCGACCGCTTCGTGCGGGAGTACGCCGAGGCGCTGATGGCGGTCGACGACAGCGTCGGCCGGGTCGTCGAGGCGCTGCGCGACGAAGGGTTGCTCGAATCGACACTGCTCGTCTTCACCTCGGACAACGGCTTCCAGTTCGGCGAGCACGGCCTGATCGACAAACGAACGATGTACGAGGCATCGATCCGCGTGCCGCTCATCGTGCACTGTCCGGATCTGTTCGACGGTGGCACGCGGCGGCCGGAGATGATCCTGAACATCGACTTCGCGCCGACGTTCCTGGAGGCGGCCGGTGCGCCGATTCCCCAGGCGATGCACGGCCGCTCGTTCCACGGTCTGCTCGACGGGACCTCGGAGGAGTGGCGCGACGCGTTCCTCTACGAGTACTTCTGGGAGCGCGCCTTTCCCCAGACACCTACCGTGCTCGGCGTGCGCGGGGACCGCTACAAGCTGATCCGTTTCCACGGCGTCTGGGCCCTCATGCATCCCCTCATTCTGCAGGCGTCAGATCACGCCGAAAACCTCTCGATACACCCGCTGTTCCAGCAGCATGTTGCCGAACGTCTCCATCAACGGACGAACCCGATCCTCGGGCCAATTGGGAAGATGGTGGTACAGCATCAACCCCTGCCGAAACAACGAATGCGTCCGCCGCTTCACCGTATTCGCCTTCAACCAACGGTCGTACCCGATGCGCTCGCCCGCCGCGCCCAACACCGACAGCACCGCAATCGCCAACGCGCTGAGCAACAGCAGGCGGTCTCGCCGCTCCGGGCGCGACACATGCATCGATGACAGACCCATCCCGAAACGCATGTCCTTGATGTCCCGAAAGCCCGCCTCGATCCCCCAACGCTTGCCGTAGTAGCGAATCAAGACCCGCGTCGGCACCGTCGCTTCGCTCGCCACCAGACACCACGGCTCGTCCATCTCCGCATCGTGGACACAGACGACCGCGCCCACCGGCATCTCGTGCGCGTCGGTCACCCGAGCCCCCACCAGCCGCCGCGCACGCCCCCCGGCCCCGACCCACTCGGCGGCCACTCGCCGCTCGCCGCTCGCGTTCGTCACATAGATGTCTCCGCGCAACCGAATCACGTATTCAAAGCCCAACTCGGTCTTCAACGCGTAGAACAGCTTGCAGTCCGCAAAACCCCGGTCCGCCACGACGGTGACTTTCACCCCGTCCGGCAGCACTTCGCGCAAGCGGCACAGCACCTCGTACTCATAGCGCCGCTGATTGCCCTTCAGCGTCGACGAGGCCACCGTCTTCCACAACAGCGGCGTCGCGCGCCCGTGCCCGGTCAACATCGACAGCACGATCGTCTCCTGCTCGTCGGCCGCAAAGCTCGTCCAATCCAGCGCCACGACCACTTCGGTGCGGGCGCCGACGATGTACGGCGTCCAGTAGGCGAAGAAGGTCCAGACGTTGACGCCTTGATTGCTCAGCAGGCGGTCCACCTGCTTGACGCCATGCTTGGTCAACGTGCCCATGGCCTGGGCCAGGCCGCGCCCCACCGCATGGATTGCCAGCGAAGCGCTTGTCAGCACGCCCAGCGTGGCGTTGGCCAGTGACAGCACCCGCTTGGCGTGCAGGTCGCCGTCGTACAAGGTGTTGATGAAGTTCAGGAGGTCGTGTCTCCGAAGCCATAGTTTGGATGACGTCTGCCGATTTCGCTGTGGATGCATGAAACCCACATTCTAATCCAAGTGCGTTGCTCTGCAAACTTCAGAATGCGATAGGTTCTATCTTCAGAAAGGACTTGTTTCCTATTCGGTTCATATTATAAAATGAGGGGATCCCTGAGGTCTGGGCCCCCTACGAGCTCTATGACATCGAGGCCGACCCGCACGAGATGCACAACCTGCTCGGCGACGTGCAGGTGGAGACGCAGGCGGGCACTGTCGACCGTCAGATCATGCGGCGGGCGGCCCCGGAAGTGGCAGAGGTCTTCGCCGACCTGATGGAGCGGCTGAGCACCATTCTTCAGGAGACCGGCGCGCTGGACGAGCCGACTTGGCGTGCGGCGGCAGCGGTACGAGACCCCCGTTGAGCACGAACGTACCTCGCAATCGAATCACGCGGATCAGTGTCTCGAACTACCGGAGCGTGGGGCGGGATCAACATGTGCGACTGGGGCCCATGACCGTCCTCGTCGGTCCCAACGGTTCGGGGAAGAGCAACGTGGTCGATGTGCTCAGCTTCGTCCACGATGCGATGCACATGGGCCTCTCGGGCGCGATCACGGATCGGGGCGGTATCGACGCGGTGCGGCGTTGGAGTGCGGGACGTCCGTACAACGTGTCGATCACGCTCGACATCGAATTGGGAACCGGTTCTGGCTCCTACGCCTTTGAGATCACAGGTGATCGAAGGGAGGAGTTTCGGGTCAAGTCGGAGACGGCGGAGGTGTCGACGGGTCAGGGGAAAACGGGCTTTGCCGTCGAGCGGGGCGAATGGCATGGCCCGAAGGGACTGGAACCCAGGATCAGCGACACCGGTCTCGCACTCCCGGCCGTGGCAGGTGACGAACGTTTCGGACGCCTGTTCGACCTGATCTCCGGTCTGGCCATCTACTCGATCTACCCGGACACCCTTCGGCGGCCCCAGACGTACAGTCCCGACAAGCCGATGCACAGACACGGCGACAACTGGGTCTCGATCCTGCGTGATCAGGAACCGTCGACGTGGAAGCGGGAGGTCGTGGCAGGACTTCGGCGGCTCACCGGAGACGTTCGGGACATCAAGGTGAGCAAGGCCGCGAGCTATCTCGCGGCGCAGTTCAGGCACGGGGGGAACGGCCAGGGCAAGTGGTTCGACGCGGCGCAGGAGTCGGACGGCACGCTTCGCGTGGCCGGAATCCTGACTGCCTTGCTCCAGGACCCGCCGTTGCCGCTGGTTGGTATCGAAGAGCCAGAGTTGACGGTTCATCCTGGAGCCCTTCCGCTCTTGATGGACTATCTGCGACAGGCCAGCGACCGGAGCCAGGTGGTGCTTACGACCCACAGCCCGGAGCTGTTGAATCTCGTCAAGGCGGATGATGTCCAGGTAGTGGTGCGGTCGAAAAGCGGGACATGCATCGGTGGGATGGCCGACGATCAGCGCGATGCGGTGTCAAGGGTCTGCTCAGACTAGGCGAGTTGATGACGGCCGAAGGGCTGCGTTTCCGGGATCGCAGGTCTGCCAGGTGACCGGCAACTCGGGAAAAGCGCACGTCCTCGTAGAAGGACGAGACCGGCTGAACCCTGCGGATGGGTCAGGAGGAACGCGACCCCGTCAGCCAGCCGAGGACCCGGGACCAGAACCCGCCCTGCCGACCCGTGGCTACGAGACCCGTTTCCGACGGAACGTCGACGACCTCGCCGGACACGGTCGGGATGTGCTCGTCGGCGGCGTTGGAATCGGAGGACGGGGGCTTCGGCGGCGAAGTCCGGACGAGCGGCGGTCCCCCCAGGCGCACGGTGACCATCACCTCACCGGGAGCAGGCGCGCTGGCCGCCGGCAGGCCGCCGACGGAGTTGGCGCCCAGGGAGTCGAGCGCGGCAACCAGCACGCTTTCGGCTGCCTCGAAGACGCCGGGAACGCCCCGGCCGGCTGCCAGGGCCTGCGGGACGTCACGGAACGAAATCGCCGAGTCGGGCGTCCCACGCTCGATACGGCAGGGATAGCTCGCGGTGCGTGCAGAATGCATAGGCTTCATGCCAGGAACATGTCTCGGACGATGGGCCAGGGACGGCGACTGCCGCCCAGCACGCGGACGGCAGTCATGGTAGCCCGTTTGAGCGCGCGAAGGCGAGCGAACGGCGGCGCCGTTGCGGCGGAAGGCCGCTACCGCTGTGGCCGGGCGCCCGCGCCGCGGCTGGCGTGCAGAGTCATCGCAGCTTCCGGAAGAACGCCCGGATGTCCTCGGTCAGCAGCTCCGGCTCCTCGAGCGCCGCGAAGTGCCCGCCGCGCGGCATCTCCGTCCAGTGCGTCACGTTGTACGCCGCCTCGGCCCACGCGCGCGGCGGAATGAACAGCTCCTTCGGGAAGATGGCGGCGCCGACCGGCGTCTCGATGTAGCCCGGCTGGCTGGTCGCGCGGCGCGACTCGTAGTAGATGCGGGTCGACGACGTGATGGTCTGGGTCGCCCAGTAGATGGTGATGTTCGTCAGCAGCTCGTCCTTGGTGAACTGGCTCTCGACGTCGCCGCCGCAGTCGCACCAGGTGCGGAACTTCTCGACGATCCAGGCGGCCAGTCCGGCCGGCGAGTCGTTCAGGCCGTAGCCCAGGGTCTGCGGCTTGGTGCCCTGGATGTTGCTGTAGCCCCGCTCGTCGGCGAAGAACGCCTGCCGCTCCCGGGTGCGCGCCAGCTCCTCGGGCGGCACGCCGGCGGTCGGATCCTCCACGCCCTCGGGCGGACCGGCGGTGACCATGTTCAGGTGCACGCCGACCACGCGGTCCGGATGCTGCGCCGCCTGCCAGCGGCTGATGATGCTGCCCCAGTCGCCCCCCTGCGTGCCGTAGCGGTCGTAGCCGAGGCGCTCCATCAGCTTGCCGATGATCGCGGCCATTTTCTCGGGGCCGTAGCCGCGGCCGGTCGGCTTGTCGGAGAAGCCGTAGCCGGGGATCGACGGCGCCACGACGTGGAAGGCGTCGGCCGCGTCGCCGCCGTAGTTGGTCGGATCGACCAGCAGCGGGATGATCTTGTAGAACTCCATGATCGAGCCGGGCCAGCCGTGCGTGATCACCAGCGGCAGCGCGTCCTCGTGGGGCGAGCGCTGGTGGATGAAGTGGACGTCCAGCCCGTCGATGTCGGTCTTGAAGTGGTCGAAGCCGTTCAGCAGCCACTCCTGGTCGCGCCAACTGAACTCGTCGCGCCAATAGGCGATCAACTCCTCCAGGTACTCGCGGTTGGTGCCGTAGTCCCATTCCGTGCCGACCAGGTCGTCGGGCAGCCGCGTCCGCGACAGGCGGTCCTTCAGGTCGGCCAGCACCTCGTCGGGCACGTCGATCGTGAACGGGCGGACCGCCTCGGGATCCTCGGCCGCGTTCTCGTCCTGCCCGGCGGCGGGCGCGGCGGCGAGCGCGAAGGCGGCCACCAGCATCAGCGGCGCGGCGCTGCGAATCGTAGCGAGTCGGAGCATGGTCATGAGCACACCTTTCGTTCAGGATGGCCCCTATAATGCCACGACTGACCAGGAGGGACCGCCCGATGCTGAAGACATGGCTCACGCGCGCGCTCGTGCTCGGCTGGATTCCGACGCTGTTCGTCGCCGGCGGCATCCGCTGGCTCGACGAGCCCGCCGCCTCGGCCAGGAGCGGACGCCGATCAAGGTGTCCCGCATCTACACCGGCGAGGACGGCCAGACGCATGTCGAGGAGTACGACGTCCCGCTCACCTCGCAGCGCGGCGCCACCGAGCTGTCCGATCCGGTCGCGGTCACGAGCGTCCAGTTCCGGCGGACCTCGCCCGAGTACTTCATCGACTGGCACACCGCGCCGCGCCGCCAGTACGTCATCACCCTGGCGGGGGAGAGCGAGGTGGAGTTCGGCGACGGGACGAAGGTCCGGCTGTACCCCGGCCACATCCTGCTTGCCGAGGACACCACCGGCCAGGGGCACATCTCGCGCGCCGTCGGTGACGAGGACCGGATCTCGATCTTCCTGCCGCTCGCCGAGCAGTAGGGACAACAGGCAGGAGCTCCGGGAGCGTTGAGTCCTGTTCCGTGAACGATTCCAAGGTGCCGCTGGTGTGCTCGGCGGTTGAACGCGTTGAGCCACTGCACTTCGCGTGGGTTCCAGGAACGGTAGGAATCTCATGTCTGGATTCGTCGACTTGCTGGAGATCGTGAAGAAGGCGTTGGAAGAAGCCGAACGAGACTTCAGCAAGATCAACGTGCTCATCGCCGGTCCACTACTGTCCCACAGAGTTCCTAATCAAGGCGGCTTGGAATCTCTCTGTCTGATAGAATGAGTTGTCCACAAATCGTTCAAAAGACAGGAGATCCAAGCCGTGGCCCATCATAGCACAGTCTTCAGCCAGCTTCTCGATTTGCTTCCCCGACATGAATTCGACGCCGAGGCCCGGCAGCACCAGAAGGGCCAACGACTCCGCGTCATGAGCCGCTGGGCGCAGTTCGTCGCCCTCGGTCTCGGCCAACTCGCCGGCCTGCACAGCCTGCGCGACATCGTCGGCAGCTTGGGCGCCCAATCCCACAAGCTCTATCACCTCGGCATACAGGTCCTCGTCAGCCGCTCGTCGCTGGCGCGGGTCAACGCCGAGCAGCCGTACACGCTCTATGAAGCGCTCTTCCAACGCCTCCTGGCTCGTTGTCAGCAGCGGGCGCCGCGGCACGGCTTCCGGTTCAAGAGCAAGTTGTATGCGGTCGATGCGTCGACCATCGACCTGTGCCTGGCGGCCTTTCCGTGGGCGTCGTTCCGGCGTACGAAGGGCGCCATCAAGCTGCATGTCGGCCTGGACCAGGCGGGGCATCTGCCGAGCTTCCTCAGCGTGACCGACGGCAAGGCGGGCGATGTGACGGTGGCCCGCACGTGGACGTTCCCGGCCGGCAGCGTGGTGGTGGCCGACCGCGCGTATCTGGATTTCCAGTGGCTCCGACGGTTGCAGGAACAGGGCGTGACCTTCGTGACCCGGCTGAAGCGGGGCGTGAAATACCGGGTGTTGCACGACCACGACGTCAACATCGGGACCGGCGTGATGAGCGACCAGACGATCGAGTTGACCAGTGCGCGTGGCCGCAAGGCGTATCCGGACACGCTGCGGCGGGTCGGCTACTGGGACGAGGAAACGAAGCGGCGCTACGTGTTTGTGACGAACAACACGACGTGGGTGGGCAAGACGATTGCCGACCTGTACAAGTCGCGCTGGCAGATCGAGCTGTTTTTCAAGTGGATCAAGCAGAATTTGAAGGTGAAGCGCTTCGTGGGCCGCTCGAGGAACGCGGTCTGTCGCAACTGTGGGTGGCCACGTGCATGTACCTGCTGTTGGCGTACCTGAAGTTCGTCTTGCGGTTGAGCTGGACCCTGCACCTGATGCTACAGGTTCTGCAGCTCAACTTGTTCGACCGCCGTCCACTGGTGGAGTTGTTCACGCCGCCCGCACCACCCGGTTCCCGAACCCCTCCAAGTCCTCAGATGCTGCTCTGGGGCTGAAAATGTGGGACAGTAGTGTCGCCGGTCGCACCGGCGTCGGCAAGAGCACGCTCATCAACAGCGTCTTTCGTGGCAGCCTGGCTACTACGGGCCAGGGGGAGCCGGTCACGCAGGCGACACGTCTCCTCTCGAAGCAGGGCGTTCCGCTTGCGATCTGGGACACGCGCGGCCTGGAGATGGCCGACTTCGCCGAAACGCTCGGCGAGCTGACACGACTGGTGGAGACGCGGCTCCAGGATCCGAACCCGCACAATCACGTCCATGTCGCATGGCTCTGCCTTCATGAAGACGGACGCCGCGTCGAAGCCGCCGAGAGGGATCTGTGCCGGACATTGGCCGAGCATGTGCCGGTGATCGCCGTGATCACCAAGGCGCGCCGGGACGACGGGTTCCGCGCCGGCGTTGACGGGGACCGCTGGTACCGTCGTTGCCGGCCGGGTCGTCGTTGCCAATCTCGTGAAGTTGATCCCCGGTGGAGGCGCGATCATTGGTGGGATGATTTCGGCCGCCACGGCCGTCGCCCTGACAACCGCGCTGGGGGAGATCTACGTCGCGTCTCTCGTTGCGGTGGTTGATCGGGCCGGTGGGGAGGCGCCGGCCGTCGATGCGGTCAAGCGGGAGTTTACGAGACGGGTGGCGCGAAGGTCGGCAAGACACGGCTCGCTGTTCGAGAAGTTCAGGTCCATGGCTGACAAATTGCTCGGCCGGAGCGCAGTGAGACCGAGTGCTTGACCAGTTGTCGACCTCGGTGAGGCGCTGTAGCGCACTCGTGGCGTTTGACCGAGGCCGCCGCGGGTGGGAGAATCCCACCTATGCCCACTGTGCGAGCAGACGCCAAGAAGCGCATCGTCATTCCGGGGTCCGCACCTGGTGATGTCTTCGACATCCAACCCGAGGGCGATGAGCGATACGTGCTCGTCCGGTTGCACCGGCCCGATCCGGTGCCGAAGAAGAGCGTCGAAGAGTGCCTGGAAGCCATGGACCAGAATCCTCTTCGGATGGCGTTGTCGTGGGAGGAACTCAGAAGAATCACCCGCGAGCCGTGACCCTGCTCGACTCCAATGTCGTGATCTACGCGTCACAGCAAGACTCGGTGCATCATGCCTGGGCGCGACGGATCATCAGCCGTGCCGTGGCTTCTGATGGGGCGGCAGTTAACGTCGTGTGCCTGGCTGAGATCTGCGTCGGGGACGAACATCCTCCGACCTTGAGAGGACGCGTTCGCGCTTGGGGTGTCGCGACACTCGACGTGCCGGTCGCTGCTGCCGAGGTCTGCGCGGCTGCGCACCGGAGGTATCGCGAGCGCAGGCGCCGCCAGTCCGGGAAGGACTCACCGTCGGTGCCGCTACCGGATTTCTTCATCGGCGCACACGCCGAGATCATGGCGTGGCCGCTGGCGACGGCCGATGCGGGCAGAATCAAGACCTATTTCCCAACCGTGCGGCTCGTAGTTCCCTGATCGGACTGATGCCACCGGTTCCGCCGGTTCCGGCCGCCTTGACACACTCTTGCCCGGCGTCAATGATGGGTTCCCGGCTGCGGCGCGCCGCGGGCGCCCTCGGAGAAGCCGGGTAGGTCGACGCAACAAACGACGAGCCTCGGGACGAGGAGCCCCACGATGCAGATGCAGTCACGCGGATCACGACACGTTCTCGGAATCGCATTCCTCGCGGCTGCGCTCCTCTCGGCGCCGGCGGTCGCGGGCGCGCAATCGTCCGCCGAGTTCGTCCCGGTCACGGACGAGATGCTGCAGAACCCGGCGGACGGCGACTGGCTGTCGTGGCGCCGGACGCCGGACGGATGGGGCTACAGCCCGCTGGACGAGATCGACCGCGACAACGTGCACCGGATCCGCATGGTCTGGTCGCGGGGGCTCGCGGAGGGGCGCCAGGAGGGCACCCCGCTGGCCTACAACGGCATCCTCTACATGCCGCAGTCGAACGACGTGATCGAGGCCATCGACGGGGCCACCGGCGACCTGATCTGGCAGCACCGGCGCAACCTGCCTGAGGACGTCTACGAGTACGTCGGCGGCAACGCGCGCAGCAACCGGAACATCTCCATCTACGACCGCTTCATCGTCAACACGAGCGACGACGACTACATCTTCGGGCTCGACGCCACCACCGGCGAGATCGCCTGGGAGACGCAGATCTTCGACTACAAGGTGATACCGGCCGGGCACAGCTCGGGGCCGATCATCGCCGACGGCAGGGCTGTCTCCGGGCGAAGCTGCCGCCCGCGGGGTGGGCCGGAGTCGTGCGTCATCGTGGCCCACGACGCGCGCACCGGCGAGGAGCTGTGGCGGCGGCGGACGGTGCCCGCGCCGGGCGAGCCGGGCGACGAGACGTGGGGCGGCGTGCCGTTCGAGGAGCGGATCCACGTCGGCACGTGGGTGGCGGGCAGCTACGACCCGGAGCTCCGGTTGTTCTACCAGGGCACGTCGGTCACCTCGCCGGCGCCGAAGTTCATGCTCGGCGGCGTCGAGAACACGCACCTGTACCACAACTCGACGCTGGCCCTCGACATCGACACCGGCGAGATCCGCTGGTACTACCAGCACCTGAACGACCACTGGGACCTCGACCATCCCTTCGA
The DNA here is from genome assembly GCA_965204175.1 of Vicinamibacterales bacterium. Lineage (GTDB taxonomy): Bacteria > Acidobacteriota > Vicinamibacteria > Vicinamibacterales > UBA8438 > WTFV01. The sequence continues at coordinate 3,148,650 of OZ241978.1, read as the reverse complement.
GCGCATCCTCGTGGACACCGCGGTCACGCCCGACCCGTCCGAGGTGAGCTGGATCAATCCGCGGATCCAGCCCGGCGAGGTGCGGAAGGTGCTGACCGGCATCCCCGGCAAGACCGGCGTCGTCTACACGCTCGACCGCGAGACGGGCGAGTTCCTGTGGGCGACCCCCACCGTCACCCAGAACGTCATCAGCAGCATCGACGGCGCGACCGGGGAGGTGACCGAGAACGCGGAAGTGGTCTTCAACGCGGTGGGCCAGGAGGTCTTCGCCTGTCCGACCTGGAACGGCGGCAAGGACTGGGAGGCAGGCGCCTACAGCCCGCTGACCAACACGATGTACATGCCGTTGCGCAACACCTGCGCGCGCATGCTCGCAACGCGGGTGTTCAACGACGATACCCCGGTCCTGCCGACCGAGAACCGCTCGACGACCTATGCCATCGCCTACCGGCACCAGTTGGCGCCTGGCAACGAATTCGCGGGCACCGTGCGGGCCATCTCGGCGGAGACCGGCGAGACCGTCTGGCTTCACGAGCAGCGCGCGGGCACGCTGTCGCTCGTGACTACCGGGGGCGGTCTGGTCTTCGGCGGGGACATCAACGGGCGGTTCCGGGCCTTCGATCAGGAGACCGGCGAGGTGCTGTGGGAGATCAACCTCGGCTCGCCGGTCAGCGGCTTTCCCATCAGCTACGCGGTCGAGGGCCGGCAGTACATCGCGGTCGGCACGGGCAACGCGGGGACGTCGTCGCACTTCAACCGGCTGACCCCGGAGCTGCGGCCGAGCTCGGGGAACAACCTGTTCGTGTTCGGTTTGCCGTGAAAGGCGCCAACCCTCAGCGGGTGCGAATCCCGCCCGGCAACTGTCGCTCCAGCCGGTAGCAGTCGGAGCGGACGATGGAGGTAACGACATCGGCTGAAGTACTCCGAGGACAAAGGGCCGCCTTGGGCGGTTCAGCGACCACACGGGCTGCAACGCGAGTGAACGCCGAGCAGGCCTCGAAACAGGTAATGCGGAAGCCGACCCGCCCGAACACCGGGGAAGGCTGTCACCGGTCGGGAAGCGAGCGACGCGAGCACCGAGCGGTTCCGCCGGGGTAGTGGCGGTAGCACGTGTGGAAGAGGGGGATGGACGCAACACGGGAAGCCCTGCCGGTGGCGTGGCACGCGCCAACTGACAGCCCGCGAGGGTCAGGTTGGGCCGGCGAGGGTGGCGGAGAGGCCTGTAGTACCGGGGAAGCCGGGTAACGCCGGTGGAGGGAAGGGGCCTTGGTTCGAGAGCAGCGCATGACGGAGGAAGGGACGTGGGGACTGGCCCGGGCCTAGCAGCCTCAGAACGTGTTCAGCGACTCCAGACGGCGCTACATGCGAAAGCGAAGGGAGCACCTGACTTCCGGTTCTACTCGCTGAGCGACAAGGTGTGGCGCGAGGACGTGCTCGCGGTCGCCTGGCAGGCTGTCCGCCGCAACGGCGGCGCGGCCGGGGTGGACGGCGAGACGGTCGCGGCCGTCGAGTCGCAGGGTGTGGACGGATGGTTGGGCGCACTGGCGCGGGACCTGAAGGCGGGGACCTACCGGCCGCGCGCGGTCCGGCAGGTGCTCATCCCGAAGAAGCAGCGCGGGCAGTTCCGGCCGTTGGGCATTCCGTGTCTCCGGGACCGGGTGGCGCAGACGGCGGCGATGCTGGTGTTATCGCCGATATTCGAAGCGGACCTGGAACCGGAGCAATACGCCTACCGGCCGGGCCGAGGCGCGCATGACGCCGTCAATCGCGTGCATCGGCTGCTGACGACCGGGCATCGGGAGGTGGTGGACGCCGACCTGACGAACTACTTCGGCGAAATCCCGCACGCGGACCTGCTGAAGTCGATTGCCCGTCGCGTGAGCGACGGCCGGCTGTTGGGGTGGGTCAAGGCGTGGCTGGAGATGGCGGTCGAGGAGGACGACGGTCGGGGCGGTCGCCGCCGTACGAACCGTGCGCGACGCGACCGGAAGGGTACCCCGCAAGGGGCACCGATTTCGCCGCTGTTCAGCAACGTCTACATGCGTCGCTTCATTCGGGGTTGGAAGGTGCTGGGGTACGCCCGGCGCTTCGGGGCGGAAATCGTCAACTACGCGGACGACTTCGCAGTGCTCGGCCGAGCGCCGGCGTCGGTGATGCTGGCCGCGGTCGAAGGACTGATGAAGCGGCTGAAGCTGCCGATGAACGCCGAGAAGACCCGCTGCTGCCGGCTGCCGGAGGAGCCGATGACGTTCCTCGGCTACCGGATTGGGCACAACTACCGGCCGGACACGGGTGCCGCCTACATCGGCACGCGCCCGAGCCCGGCCAGCGTCCAGAGCATCTGCCGTCGCGTGAGCGAGCTGACCACGTCGCGAAACGGGCTGCTGTCGCCGAAGGAGATGGTACGGCGTCTGAACCGGGCGTTGACCGGTTGGGCGAACTACTTCACCCTTGGGCAGGTCAGTCCGGCGTATCGCGCCATCGACCGGCACGCCACGCGACGGCTGCGCCAGTGGCTCGGTCGCAAGCACAAGGTGCGGTCCGGGAAGTCTGTGCGCTTCTCCAACGAACGACTGTGGAACGACTACGGTCTCGCGCGCCTTGCACCGCGAACGACGAGCCTTCCGTGGGCGAAGGCATGATCTCGTCCGAGAGCCGGATGCGGGAAATCCGCACGTCCGGTTCGATGAGCGGCGACTGGAAACGGAGCCATGGCGAGGAGTGAGGCACCGGCATCGGCGAAAGCCGCCGGGAACAGCGACCCCCATCGCCTACCGCCACCGCGCCAGTCGTCGACTCTACCGCTACAGAACTGAGATTGATGCAACCTGTTGATATACAAGTCGGTTACTGAAATACAGCAACGACGGTCACCGCGCCCGTGGCGCGGAGTTCGTTCCGCTCGCTCGCCGCTAGTGGTCCCTCAGGAACTGCCGCGCTTCCTCGACGGTCGGCGCGTCCTCCGCCCCGCGCCACTGAGCCACGAGCTGCGCGTACTGCGCGCGCGCGGTGTCCGCATCGTCGGCGGCCACGGCGGCGCGGGCGAGCCCGCGGAGCGAGAGCGACCGGTTCGGCGTGCGCTGCAGCGAGCGCTTGAACTGTTCGACGGCTTCAGCAGGCCGACCCAGCTCGAGCAGCATCTCGCCATACAGCTCGTGCGCCGGCTTGAGTGGGGTCGGCGCCCCGCGCGGCGCGCCCCGCGACTCGGCCAGCTCGATCGCCTTGTCCATCGAGGCCGCCGCGGCGTCCGCGTCGCCCCGCGCGGCGTGCAGGAGCGCCGTGACCTCGTGATGCGCGATCGCCGCGACGGCACCGTCCAGCGCGGCCAGTGCCGCGGCGGCCGCGGCGCCCGCCGCCAGGTCGCCGGTCCGCACGGCGCTGATGCCGTTCGCCAGGTGTCCCCCCGCCGCGGCATGTGGCGACACCTCGATGACCTGCCACTGCTCGGTCTCGATCACGTACCGCGGCCGGGTGATGGCTGCCCGCTGCAAGGCAATCGGCGCCTCGGTATTGGCGATGACCATCTCGCCGTTCTCGACCGCCTGCCACGCCTTGGCATAGTCACCACGCTGCAGGTCGCCGTACTGGCCCCAGTCGAGCGCATGCGTCAGATTCCTGGCATTGAAGTACCGCTGCGTGTCCGATTCGTAGGTGTCCTGCCGCTCGAACATCTCGATCGCCGCCGCATACGAGGCGTCGTTCGACGACGAGACGTCGTCCCACATCCCGAGCTGGATGAAGATGTGCGACGGCATGTGCAGCGCGTGCACGACACCGGGCGCGATTGCGGCGAAGCGCGTGGCCGCCGGCAGCGCGATCGCCGCGTGAATCGGATCGTCGAAGGCGTGAATGATGTAGTGCGCGGCGCCCGGATGATCCGGATTGTCGTCGAACACCCGCAGCGCGATGGCGCCCGCCTTCACGTTCGTGCGATACGGCTCGTAGCCATAGTCGCTCGAGGTGGCCAGCAGCGCCAGCGCGTAGAACGCTTGCACCTCCTGATCGTCGGGGTAGGCGGCGGCAAGCCGCTCCATCTCGTCGGCGTACGCGACGCGGCGATCGGTTTCCTCGCCTGTGCCGAAGAACAGGGCATCCACGGCGCGGACGAATCCCTTCTCGCGCTCGGTCGGGGCCTTGGCCAACCGGGCCTCCCGGGTCGGCCCCAGCCGCTCGAGCGCCTGCCGCGGCAGGTCCCACTCCTGGAAGCGCTGGAGGGGGTGGTTGTAACTCATCGCCTCGCCCCAGTAGGCCATGGCGAAGTCCGGAGCCAGAGCCTGTGCCTGACGGAACTCCAGGGCCGCATCCTCGAGGCCGAAGCTATGGAGCATCGCCGCGCCGCGGACAAAATGGACCTGGGCATCGGCGGGGCCGGAGGTCGGAAAGTCGATGACCCCGAGATCTGACGGCAGGGCGGCACCGGACGTCGTTTGTGCGGCGCCGTCCGGGACAGCCACGGCTACGGTCAAGGCGACGCACACGACGACGAAGGTGACAGTTCGCATTGGTTTCTCTCCCGATTGTCGCCCCGACGCGCAGAGGCCGGTCGACCCTGATCCATGCACAATTGGTCATTCGACTGTACGCGACTATTCTAGCCCTCCCCGGACGGATCCGGCAGGGCGAGCGACCTGCCCCGAGCCTTCCCCCACGCGTCGGTCTATAGTCTTGCGCCAGCGGAACGCGAACGAACTACGGGTGCGTGTCGACGCAGATCTCCGCGACACTGTTTGCGAGCACCACCAGTTCGACGCTGATCTTGGTCTTTCCCTTCGTGGATCGCCTTGAAGACAATGCACTGACGCGGACCTGACGCCCGAGAATGGTCCGTGTCCTCACTCCTACCCGGCTCGCAGCGTCGCGAGCGGGTCGGTCTTCGCCGCGCGCCGTGACGGCACAAGACAGGCGAGCAAAGCAACACCTGCGAGCAGGAAGCCCGCGATGCTGAACACCGCGGGATCGCTCGGTGTGACGCCGACGAGAAAACCGGCGGTGAGACGCGCGGCGCCGGACGCGGCGAGCGCGCCGAGCGTCACGCCGGGCCGCAGGCGTCCGGTCATCGCGAACATCTCCTCGAGCCGGTCGGTAAACAGGTCCGTCCATCCCGGTTCGACGAGCGCGCCCGCGGTGGCGGGGACGAAGAGCTCCGTAGGCACGAGGCCGAAGGTCCCGATGAAGTCCTCCGGCATGATCCCGATGACGGTCATGTTCGCCGGCCCGAGGCGCACGACCTGTCCGATGGCAGCCGGGTCCCCGCCGAACCGCGACCGCCAGGCGTGATGGGACAGGACGACGAAAGGCGCATCGCCGGGACGGCGCCCTTCCCCGGGGAGGAACGTGCGGCCGCGCACGGCGTTCAACTGCAGTACTTCGAAGTAGTTGTCGCTGACGTACTCGATCTGGATCCGCTCCGCCGCGCGACCGTCGATCGACAGCAGCTCTTCCGCCACGGCGTGCGCGGCCAGGCCTTCGAAGACGTCGTTGCGCTCCCGGTAGTCGAGGTACTCCGGGTAGGACAGTGGGTGCGGGAAGACCGACGTATGCTCGTCGAGCTGCGTGACGGCCACGAGCTCGTCGGGATCGGGCACGGGCAGGGGTTGAAAGAACATCGGGTTCGCCACGGTGGCGACCGCCGCGGTGGCTCCGATGCCGATCGACAGCGTCAGCACCGCCGTCGCCGTGAAACCGGGTTGCCGCGCCAGGCCGCGCAGGCCGATCCGCAGATCGATCCGCAGGTCGTCGAGCCACGGCAGGCCGCGCTGGTCGCGCAGCGCCTCCATGGTCTGGGGAACGCCGCCCAGACGCACGCGGGCCATCCGGGCGGCCTCGGCCGGCGAGTGGCCCTTCGCGCGAAGCTCTTCCTCGGCCTGCTCGAGATGAAAGCGCAGCTCGCGCTCCAGATCGTGATCGGCCGGGTTGCGCCGGAACGCGCCCCACAAACGACGCCAGCACTCGCGAAGGACGGTCATGGTGCTTTCCTCGTCATGCCGGCTCCTCGAACAGCGTGTCGATGATCGACACCATCCGGTCCAGGCTGCGCTTCTCGGCATCGAGGTAGCGGCGGCCCGCGGTGGTGATCGCGTAGAACCGGGCGCGCCGGTTCTTCTCCGTCGTGCCCCACTCCGCCCGGACGAGGCCGCGCTGCTCCAGCCGCATCAGGCCGGGATAGAGCGTGCCCATGTTGAGCAGGAGGGCGCCGCCGGAAACCTGCTCGAGCCGGGCGGCGATCGCGTAGCCGTGCGACGGGCCGAGCGAGACCAGCGTCCGCAGCACCATCAGGTCGAGCGTGCCGCGCAGGACTTCCGTCCTCTTCGAGTCTCCATTAGTCATCCCAATAAAGGCTATCGAAGGGTCTATTGGGCTGTCAAATGGAATCTCCGGCAACGTCTCATCGTGCGTTCTCCATGTGCGGACGGCGCACCGAGCAGTGACGGTGAGCAGGGCGCTCGTCTACAACGCGTAGGCGGACTCCACGCGCACCGTGATGACGTCGGTGTCGTGGTACTGGCTGTGACGCACGGACGAGGCGTAGTGCCGCAACAGTCGAAGAGATATCTCCTGTTCCACGAGGCCGCTCGCTGCCCGCTCGCTCAGCAGCGCCATCCGATCCTCGAGGTTCGTCTCGTCGGTCGAGGCTATGAACTCGAGAACGGCGGCGTCACCCTCGCTGCCCGCGATCAGCAGCAGGCGCCGCTCCTTCCCGGCCGTACGGTCATCCTCTCGCTGGTTCAGCAACAGGAGAAGCGTCTCCTCGCCGACGGCGCGAACCCGCTCTACCATTCCCTCACTCCACCGCTGGCGGGCGCCCCACTTCGCCAGGAACGCGTCGATCTTCGGATAGGTATCGGTGCTCAACCCGACCCGCAGGCGCCGCCGGCGCGGTGTCGTCAGCTCCTCGAACAGCGTCAGCGCGATCACCGTCAGGCCCCCGACCGTCATCGCGTTGCCGAACAGCTCGCTCCAGACCCCCTGGAAGTACTGCGGGAAGATCCAATCGAGCTGAAACGCAAGGCCGAACCAGAACGCCAGGCCCACCACCAGGCTCTTGCGGTAGTCGAGGCCGTCCTGCTGGAGGATCTCGATGCCGAAGGTGAAGAGCCTGGCCACGAGCAGGACGAAGTAGGCGGCGACCACCGGACCGGGTATCGCGATGATCGCCGCCATCAACTTCGGGATGAACGCCATCACGGCGAAGACGAGCCCGAGGCAGACGCCGACCGAACGGGCGGCCACGCCGGTGAGCTCCACGATCGAGGTGCCCGTGGCATACGTCGTGTTCGGCACCGTGCCCGCCAGACCCGACAGCAGGTTGCCCACCCCGTCCGCGGTCATCGCGCCCTGCACCGATCGGAAGTCGATGGCGCGCGGCTTGCGCCACGACGCGCGCTGAATGGCGATGCCGTCGCCGAGCGTGTCCATCGCGCCGACGACGGTCACCAGCACGAACGCCGGCAGCAGGGCCCAGAACGCCGGCCCGAAACCGAGATCGAGTCCGGGCCAGGCCGTCGCCGGAAATCCAATCCAGCCGGCCTCGCGCACGCTCGCCATGTCGTAGATCCCGAAGGCGAGCCCGCCGGTCACGCTGCCGACGACCATGCCGGCCACCGGTCCCCAGAGGCGCCACGGACCGGAGCCGCGGAGCGCCATCACCACGATGACGAGCAGCGTCACGCTCGCCGTTACCGGCGCCGCCGCGGACGAAGCGGTCTCCGGCACCGCGGCGAGCTTGCCCAGGATGAGCGGCGCCAGGCTCACCGGGATCAGCATCACCACGGTGCCCGCCACCGTGGGCGTGAAGATCCGGCGCAGCGCCGACAACCGGGCCGCAAGAACGAACTGAAACAGGGACGAAGCGATGATCAGGGTGGCCAGCAGTCCCGGTCCGCCCTGCTCCAGGGCCGACACGCAAATGGCGAGGAACGCGCTGCTGCTGCCCATGAGCATCACGTAGCCCGCGCCTACCCGGCCGACACCCACGGCCTGAATGGCGGTGGTGATGCCGCTGATGGCGAGCGCGGCGCACACCGCCCAGGTCAGATAGGCGGCGCTGCCGCCCGCGGCCTGGATCAGGATCGTCGGCGTCAGCACGATGCCGGGGATGGCGATCATCGCGTACTGCAGCCCCAGACCACAGGAGATGAGCAGGGGCGGCCGCTCGTCGGGTTCGTAGCGCACGTCCCGGCGCGCGTCGGCGGCGTTGGAGGCCATCGTTGCGTCTCGTTGACGAGCGCTCAATCGCCCCAGCCGTAACCGATACGCACGTAGTAGTAGGCGCCGCTGTAGCCCCAGGGCATGTACTCGCTGTACTGCTCGCCGACGGCATTGGCGATGACCGACACCTGCGAGTAGGTGTCGAAGACGTTCTGCCCCCCGACGGCCAGCGTCGTGCCCTGTCCGAGCGGGATGCTCAGCTCCAGGTCGACGATCGGCCGGCCGTCGAAGAAGCCCTGCTCCAGGCCGCCCGACGGATCGAAGACCGTCCCGCGCCCGCTGTCGTAGTCGTACCAGCCGCTGTAGTAGCTGAGGCGGCCCAGCAGGCTCGCCCGCCCGAGCCGTTGCGTCACCCCGGCGTTCCAGCGCGCGCGCGGCAGCGCGTAGGCGTACTCGGCAATCCGCCGGCCGTCGAGCAGACCCTTCGCGTTGTCCGTCACCTCCGTGTCGGTGTGGTTGAAGACGGCGCTGAAGACCGTGTTCCCCCGCAGCGCCAGCGGTGTCCAGGTCGACACGACGTCGATGCCCTGCGACGTCGTCGAGAAGGCGTTGGTGAAGAAGCGGTAGTTCCGCACGCTCTCGGCCGCCTCGAAGCCCCCGGCCACGACCGCGGCGATCTCCGCCGGCGTCAGGATGAAGTTGCTCGTGATGCCGATCCGGTCCGACACGTCGATGCGGAAGTAGTCGGCGGTGAGCGTGAAGGGGCCGTCGCCGAACACGACGCCGGCCGTGTAGTTGATGGATTTCTCGGGCTCGAGCGGCGCCCCGCCGCGCAGCAGCGCCACCGGCGAGATCGACGGGATGACCGCGTTGTTGACCAGATCGCCCACCGTCGGGTCGAACCAGCTATGGATGTTCAGGCCGTGCTGCTGCCCGGGGGTCGGCGCCCGGAAGCCCGTGCTCACGCTGCCCCGCAGGAAGCCGACCCGGCCCGACACCTTGCCGTTGGCCGTCGTCCCGAAGTCCTCGAAGTCCTCCATGCGGACCGCCGCGCCCAGCGTCCACCCATCGCCCGGGTCGGTCACCTCCAGGTCGCCGTAAACGGCGATGTTGTGGCGGCTCCACGTGCCCGCCTGCGGCGGGCTGTAGGCGAAGACGCCGTTCGAGCCGGCCATGAAGCCCTGCGCCGCGTATGGGCCGACCATCCATCCGGCACGGTCGCCCGCACGCAGCCCGAACTGTTCGTCGCGCCATTCCGCGCCCGCGGCGACGTTCACTCGATCGGTCACCGCCTGCGACACGTCGAAATTGAGGCTGACGTCCCGCTGCAGGTTCCTGCCGACGTGGAACGTGTTCGGCGACTCGGGGCCGAGCGACGCGTTGATGGTGTTGTCGATGAAGAAGTCGGTGTGGTGCGTCCCAAGCGAGCCGCTCAGGTCCCAGTTGAAGCCGCCGGCGGTGAAGCCGCGCACCCCGCCGACGAGCGACGCGTCGGTCGCCGTACCCCCCGTCCGCGGGGTGAAGCCGCCGGGAAACAGCGCCTGGAACGTGAAGCAGTTCGGGTCGTCGGCCACCTGCCGCAGGGCGACCGGGTCCGGCAGAAGGTCGGTGACGGCCACCGTCGGACAGTGGGCCGAGCCCATGCCGCGCGCCGCCAGCGCGTCGCCGACCAGCAGCGTGCGGCCGCGGTCGTTGCTGAACACCCCGAGCCGCGTGCTCGGATTCCGGAAGAAGATGCCGTAGCTGACCTTCCTGCGGGCGTAGCTCGTGTGGCCGTACATCTGCACGCCGGCGGGCAGCGTGTAGCCGAAGTTGCCGAACGCCTTCAGGTCGTCGTCGATGTCCGGGTCGCCCCAGACCTGCGGACGCTCGGAGGTGACGTGCGTGTTCCCGGCCGCGATGAGCGCGATCGCGTCGCGCCGCGGCGCTGCCCGGTCGGTCGGATTCGCGTTGCCGTACTCCAGGCTGAGGTTGGCGAACCCGGTCGCGCCGAGCGGCAGGCCGACGTTGCCGGCGAACTGCGTCGATTCCCCGTCGCCGGCGCGGTACATCCCGGTGTTCAGCTCGACGCTGCCGCCGGCGCGGGCGTCCTTGAGCTGGAAGTTCATCACCCCGGCGATGGCGTCCGAGCCGTACTGGGCGGCCGCGCCGTCGCGCAGCACCTCGACCTGCCGCAATGCAATCGCGGGGATGGCCGAGATGTCGGGGCCCTGCGAGCCGAACGCCACGCCGTTGCCGCCGTGCCAGTCGACTATCGAGGAGCGGTGACGGCGCTTGCCGTTGATCAGCACCAGCGTGTGGTCCGGGGCCAGGTTGCGCAGCATCGCGGGGCGGACCACCGTCGATCCGCCGCTGATCGGCTGGGTGTTGGTGTTGAACGACGGGATGATGGTGCGGAGCTGATCCTTCAGATCGCCCGCCCCCTGGCTGATGAGGTCGGCGGCCGACAGCACGTCCACCGGGACCGCCGACTCGACGGCGCTGCGCGGCTGCGCGCGGGAGCCGACGACCACCGTTTCCTCCGTGAATCCCGCGAGCAGGCGTTGCATCTCGGCGGGCGACAAGCCGAGGGCCTCGATCTCGGCCGGCGTCATCCCGAGCGCGCGGCCCAGCTCGTCGGCCGGCGCGGCCGTCCGTTCCTCGATCTGTTCCTGCAGGCGGTCGTCCTGAAGCGCCCCGGACGCCGCCGGCCGTGCGGGCGCGAGTACGACGAACGCGACGACCATCCCCACGACCGAGCTCGCAGTCCGCGTCATGCTTGCCTCATGTGCGCCCATTCCGATGTCGTTACAAGGATCACCAGCACGAGTGTGGCCGAGTCCGCATTCGGATGGCACACCAGGCTTCCGGTCTTCAAGGCGCCGTTGTTCGTTCTGCTGTATGGCCGCCGTTGTCCCGCTCGCGTTGGCCCGCCGGGTTTCGCTCGACAATTCCCGGAGGACACCCAACGACCGATGCGAAGCCGTGTACAAATGATATGCCCCGAATGCCGACGGCACAATGAAGCGGCGCGTTCGCATGGAAGGTGCGTTCTTGCAGGGCCGATTCCCATGTCGCCCGAATGGCTGTTTGCATGCCTAATATGTCTCTGGCGTGATCGCGGTCTTTGTGTTCGTTGCCGGCGAGAGTCCCGGCGGCGAGCCGGCGCGACTGGCACGGGAGGCCGGGAAGGTGGAACGAACGAGCCGCGCATGAGGCCGGTGCGAGCCATCGGGAACATGCCCTGGAGCAACTCGTCGATTTCGGCGAAACCGCCCTCATTTTACAGAAGTCATCAAGTTGCCGGGACAGTTCCTCCTGCACACGCCGTTGCCGCGGCCAGTTGGCCGACGGCCACGAGACGGCCGCGCCCCGCGACTTCGTCACCGCCTGCTTCACGCCCGACGATCACCGGGCGATGGAGCGTCGACGGCGCCCGCGACCTGACCGGCGCCCGCTACGGCGTCATCACCACCGTCGACGCCGCCGGGCGGTCCGGTCTGCCTGCTTGACGAGGTGGTCCATGAGGACGGCGAGACTGCCGACCGTTTCGCCATGCCGCGGCCGGCCGAGCGGCGCCACCGGCACGGCGCGGGCGGGCAGGGCGCAAGGCGCCAGAGTGATACGGTAGGACCAGCGATGCAGATCCTCACCCACGAGCAGGTCGAGTCGCTGATGAGGGGGTCGCCGTCGGACAAGCGGCGCTTGCTCGCGTACTGGAACGCACTGTGCGGCGAGTATCCGCCGGAACGCGAGCACAAACGGCCGTGCCTGCTGGGCCCGCCCGAGGCGTTCCCGCACGAGCCGGCGCCCGAGTGGTACTTCGACCTGTGGCCGGAGCACGAGCCCGGCTGCATGGGGCCGACGAGCATGGCTGTGACGCGCCGCCTGGCCAGCAGTTGCAGCGGCTGGCCGCAACGGCCCACGGCGCCGGAGTTCTACGACGCGGTCCACGCCCAACGGCCGACATTCCGGCAGCGGTGCCTGATCAGCACCTGGGCCGAGGAAGCGTCGCGTCTCGACGTCCTCGACGCCTGGGGCGAGCGCGTTTACACCATACGCGAGCTGGTGACGGCCTACCACAAGGTCGACGGCCTGTACAGTTGGAGCAGCTTCCGCCACCTGAACAACATGGCACTGGTGCCCGAGGTCGACGGCATAGCCCTATGGAACTGCTGATTCTGCCCGCCAGTGCGCAACGCCTGTGGAACCGGACGGCCGCGGTCCTCGACAGGGCGTTGCCGATGATGGGCAACCCGCCAGGCGAATGGACGATAGGCGGCGGCACCATCCTCGCGCAACGGTGGGCGCACCGCGACAGCACCGACATCGACCTGACGGTGCCGGAGGGAAGCCTCATCCAGGCGCTCGGTGAACGACTCGGCGGCACACTGCGCAAGGACATGTACGCGATCGGCGCCGAACACGTCTCGATCGGAAAGACCCGGCACCAGGTCGTGTTCGAGGATGGGACCATCGACATCGCGGAAATGGACAGCCGTCCCCGGCACGGCCACCAGACCGCGCTGCTCGCGGGACGCCAAGTCCAGGTGAAGAGCAGCGCGCAGATCCTGCGCGGCAAGCTCGAGCGGGCCCAGCGCAAGGAAAGCCCGGCCCGGGACCTGTTCGACATCGCGGTGGCTGCGCACGCGGCGCCGAGCGCACTGAGCGCCGCCGCCAACATGCTCGATCCCGAGTCGATTCGGGCGATCACGGCCGAATGGACCGCGAGCGCCCACCGGCTCGACCAGGAAGCAGGCGCGAAGCTGCAGAACATCAGTCCGGAATACGCGGCCGAGAAACGAGAACTGACGCAACGCGCGGCAACCCGGCTGAAGGGAGCCCTGTACCAGCAGTACCTGATTGAGACCAAGCGGGGAACCGCCCGGTTCTCGGCCATCGCGCACGACTTCGGAAAACACGTGGTCACCGCTGACGCAGGCAACCTGCGCGAGGTTGCCAACGCCCACGGCATCGACGAGTTCCTCGAGATGCATGCTGCCGGCGGCGCCGCGCCGATACTCGACGAGGTAGCGCAGCGACTGGCGGCGCGAGCACCGAGCACCACGGTCCTCCAGTGGCCCACCACCACATTGGGGATGAGCCACGGAACCGGCGAACCGACAACGGGTGGCGTGCCCCACGGATCCACCCCGCCGGGCAGCGCAGGAACGGCAGGCCGAGCCCGCGAACCGCAGGAGCCCGCCTACCAGAAGGACGGCTACACGCGGTAACGCCGGCGCCGGCACCGACCGCATCGCGCCCGGGAGCCAGGCGCGCTGGGGTTAAGTGTTTTCACGTCTCGCCCAGCTACCCGAGCGCGCCGGTCACGAGCGTCAGCAGCACGCCGCCGGCGATCACCGAACCGAGCTGACCGGCCGTGTTCGCCCCCATCGCGTGCATCAGCACGTGGTTGGTGAAATCCTCCTCCTGCGCCACCTTCTGCACCAGACGCCCGCTCATCGGAAAGGCGCTGATGCCGGCGGCGCCGACCAGGGGGTTGATGCGGCCCCCGGTGACCAGGGCCAGGATCTTGCCGAAGCAGAGGCCGGCGACGGTGTCGAGCACGAACGCGCCGAGGCCCAGGAGCAGGATGAGCAGCGTGTCGACCTGCAGGAAGGTGTCGGCCTGCATCAGGCTGCCGATGGTCAGGCCGAGAAACAGGGTCGAAATGTTGGTCAGCGTCTCGGAGGCGGAGCCGGCGAGTTGCGGGACGACTCCCGATTCCTTCATGAGGCTGCCGATCATCAGGGTCGCGACCAGCGGGGCCGACTGCGGCACGAGCAGGCCGATGACCACGGTGACGACGATCGGGAAGAGGATCACGGCGGCCCGCGGCACCGGCCGCGGCGCGTAGGCCATCCGGATGCGCCGCTCCTTGCGGGTCGTGAGCAGCCGCATGATAGGCGGCTGGATGATCGGCACCAGGCTCATGTAGGAGTACGCGGTGACCGCGATCGGGGCGAGCAGCTCGGGGGCGAGCAGCGACGAGACGTAGATGCTGGTCGGCCCGTCGATGGCGCCGATGACCGCGATGGACGACGCCTGGTTCAGCGGAAAGCCGATGGCCGTGGCGAGCAGCAGCGTCGCGAAGATCCCCAACTGACCCGCGGCGCCCAGCACGGCGAAGATCGGCTGCGAGAGCAAGGGCCGGAAGTCCATCATCGCACCGATGCCGATGAAGATGAAGAGCGGGAACAGCTCCGTCTGGATGCCGAACTCGTTCAGCAGGTAGAGCATGCCGCCCGGCTCGTTCATCGGCGAGTTCGGCAGGTTGCCCAGCAGCACGCCGAAGCCGATCGGCAACAGCAGCGTCGGCTCGTACTCCTTGGCGATGGCCAGATAGATGAGGACGCCGCCGACGGCGAACATCACGAGGATTCCGAAGTCGAGAGGCAGCCTGAGACTCCTAGCGCGGCGTCAGGGTGACCAGCGGCTGGCCCTGGACGACGCGGTCGCCGTCCTTGACGTGCACCGTGGAGACGGTGCCCCGCCAGGGCGAGCGGATCACGTTGAACATCTTCATCGCCTCGATGGTCAGCAGCTCGCCGCCGCGCTCGACCGGCAGCCCCACCGACGCGACCACCTTGGTGACGGAGCCGGGAATGGGCGCCGTCATCGTGCGCGGGGCGTCGCCGCCCTCTTCCGCCGCCGGTCCGGACGGGAAGAGCAGGGGCGTCTCCGGGTCGTCGGACGCGGACTCGGCTTCGGCCGCCGGCGCCGGTCCCGGGTCGGCGCCGCTGCGCGTCGGCTCGACGTCGACCGAATAGGCGGTTCCCGACAGGCGGGCCGTTACCGGCCTGGCGCGCGGGTCGTCGATGTCGACGTCGTAGACACGACCATCTATGGTGACGCGGTAGCGGGTCACAGGCGGGCCCTCGCCCGTTCGCTGGGTTGGCCGAGCCGTTGGGCGCGGTGAATGCGCCGCCACGCCGGCACGTCCGATTCGAGCGGGATGGGGCGGGCGGCGCGGGCCCTGGCCACGGCTACCGCGATGGCGACGGCCTGGCGCTGCCGCTCCTGCTCCGCCGCGGCCTCGATCCGCGCCCGCTCCGCCGCCTTCGTTCTCCCGGTGCCGCTGCCTCCCGGCAGCGTGAAGCCCCCGTAGAGCAGGGGCGACGTCAGCGCGTACATCAGGGTGACGAGGCCGCCGAGCGCAAGGAACAGCAACGTCGAGCCGACGCCGGCGATCTCCAGGACCGTCTGCAGCTCGGGCGTCATCGCGCGGACCTACAGCGGAATGTTGCCATGCTTCTTGGGCATAGCCGCGGTCTGCTTGTCCTTGAGGAAGTCGAGCGCGGCGACGACGCGCGCGCGCGTCTCGCGCGGGTGGATGACGTCGTCGATGTGTCCCGTGGCGGCCGCTGCGAACGGGGAATTGAACTGCTTCTCGAACTCGTCCTCGAGCCGTGCGCGTTCCGCGTCGCGCTTCGACGGCAGCTCCTGCTTCAACTGGCGTGCGTAGAGGATGCTGACCGCTCCCTTGGCGCCCATGACCGCGACCTCGGCGGTCGGCCACGCGAGGCAGACGTCGGTGCGGATCATCTTGCTGCTCATGACGATGTAGGCGCCGCCGTACGCCTTGCGCAGCACGACCGAGACCTTCGGCACGGTCGCCTCGGCATAGGCGTACACGATCTTCGCGCCGTGCCTGATGATCCCGTTCCGTTCCTGATCGGCGCCGGGCAGGAAGCCGGGGCAGTCGATCAGCGTCACCAGCGGGATGTTGAACGAGTCCGCGAACCGGATGAAGCGGGCGATCTTGTCCGAGGCGTCGATGTCGAGCACCCCGGCCAGATGCTCCGGCTGGTTGGCGATGATCGCCGCGACCCGTCCCTTGAGCCGGATGAAGCCGACCACGGCGTTCGGTGCGAAGTCGGCATGCACCTCCAGGAACGAGTGCCGGTCGGCGATGCGCGCAATGGCGTCGCGGACGTCGTACGCCTCTTCGGCCGCTTCCGGAATCAGGTTGTCGAGCTCCGCCACGTCCGGCTCGATGCTCTGCTCGGCCTCGACGACCGGGGGGTCCTCGGCGTTGTTGGACGGCAGGTAACCGAGCAACTGCCGGGCCAACTCGAACGCCACGTTCTCGTCGTCGGCCACGAAGTGGGCGACCCCCGAGCCGCCCGCGTGCGTGTCGGCCCCGCCCAGCGTCTCGGCGTCCACCTCTTCGCCCGTGACCGTGCGGATCACGTCCGGGCCCGTGATGAACATGTAGCTGCTGCCGCGGGCCATGATCACGAAGTCGGTCAGTCCTGGAGAGTAGACGGCTCCCCCCGCGCACGGCCCCAGCATCAGGCTGATCTGCGGCACGACGCCGCTGGCCTGGGTATTGCGCCAGAACAGATCGCCGAAGCCGGCCAGACTCCAGATCCCCTCCTGTATGCGGGCCCCGACCGAGTCGAGCAGCGCAAAGACCGGCAGTCCGCTCGACGTGGCGGTCTCGAGCAGGCGACCGACCTTCAGCGCCTGGGTCTCGGAGAACGATCCGCCCAGCACCGTGAAGTCCTGGGCGAAGACGGCCACGCGCCGGCCGTCGATGTAGCCGAGGCCGGTCACGACGCCGTCCCCCGCGTGCCGCTGCCGGTCGAGCCCGAATGCCGAATGTCGATGTTCGACGTACGGTCCCAACTCCTCGAACGAGTTGGGATCGAGCAGCCGTTCGATTCGTTCCCGCGCCGTCAGCTTGCCGCGTGCATGCTGCGCGTCGATGCGCGCCTGGCCGCCGCCCATCCGGGCTTCGGTCCGCCGCTCGGTGACGGAATCTCCCTTCCCGGCCGCCGGGGCGGTCGTCTCGAGGTTGCTCGCATCCGCTTCGGCCGAGTCGGCATCGGGGTCGACGCGCTTCTTGTCGCGCCGGCGCGCCAGCGCGCGGACAGCCGCAACCAGCCCGGCGCCCGCCTTCGTGGCCGTGGCCGCGCGCGCCTCGCCGGACTTCTTGAGGGGTACGCCGGGGACCTTGGAGCGGGAAGCCTTGCCGCTGTCCGGCGGCGTCTCTGCCGCCGGGGTTTCCGCCGACGGCGAGGATTCGGGCGGTTCCGGAGAGCTTCCGTTGTCGGACATGGTCAGCCCCTCATTCTAGCCCAAACGAGCCTCGCCCGCCGTGGCGTGTCGGGGACGCCCGTGTCCATGTGCTGCAGAGCCGCCCGGCTCGGTCGGGTTCGAAAGCGGTCGGCGAGTCGCAGTCGTCCGTCGGCGAATGGGGGTACGCTGTGCGCGGAATGCGGCGTGCACGCGCTCGCGGCGCCCGAGTTTCTTCCAGAGAACCTTGGCTGTTTCCCTGCACTTCGCCGCCGGCACCCTGGACATCGGGGGATTCACCGAGACGGAGAACGCCAAGTTGCCCGCTGCCTGCCGCTGGGACCCGCGCACGCGGCGTTTCCGCGCACCGGCGGTCGCCTACGCGCAGGTGGTCCGGGCGCTGGTGCGCGGCCGGATCGCGTACGACGACGAAGCGCGACAGTACGGCGTGCTCGATGCGGGCCTGCAGGTGCGCCGCGACCCGCGACCCTTTCAGACGGAGGCGCTGGAGGCGTGGCGAGCCGCGCAGGGCCGCGGCGTCGTCGTGCTGCCGACGGGGGCCGGGAAGACCGAGGTCGCACTGCTGGCCATCGACAGGATGCGGCGGGACACGCTCGTCGTCGCGCCGACTCTCGATCTGGTCACGCAGTGGCATCGGCTGCTGGGGGAGCGGTTACGCCGCGACGTCGGCGTCATCGGGGGCGGCGACTACCACGTCGCGCCGGTCACCGTCTCGACCTACGACTCCGCCTTCATGCACATGGAGCACCTCGGCGCGCGCTTCGGCCTGGTCGTGTTCGACGAGTGTCATCACCTGCCGGGCGAGGCCTACGCGCTCGCGGCCCGATACTGTCTCGCTCCGTATCGCCTCGGGCTGACCGCGACGCCGGAGCGTGCCGACGGCCGCCACGCCGACCTGGAGTCGCTGGTGGGGCCCGTCGTCTACCGCCGGCAGGTGCGCGATCTGGCGGGCGATTATCTGGCCGACTACACCGTGGAGCGAATCTTCGTGGAGCTGACGGGGGACGAGCGGCGGGAGTACGACGAGGCGCGCGGCATCTATCGGGAGTTCGTGGTCGGCCAGGGGATCCGCATGTCGGATCCGGACGGGTGGTCGCAGTTCATCATCCGCTCCTCGCAGAGCGTCGCCGGCCGGCGGGCGCTGGCCGCCTACCAGCGGCAGAAGCAGCTCGCGTTCGCCGCGCCGTCCAAGCTGGCCTACGTCGAGCGGTTGCTGCACCGGCACCGGCGTGACCGCGCCCTGCTGTTCACCGAACGCAACACGGCCGCCTACGCGCTCTCGCGCCGCTTTCTCGCCCCGATCATCACGCACCAGACGAAGGTGTCCGAGCGGGTCCGGATCCTGGAGGACTTCGCGGCCGGTCGCTACAGCGCGCTGGTCACCTCGAAGGTGCTCAACGAGGGGGTGGACATGCCCGCCGCCAACGTGGGCATCGTGATTTCGGGCAGCGGATCCGTGCGCGAGTACGTGCAGCGCCTCGGCCGCATCCTCCGCAAGCAGGGCGACAAGAAGGCGGTCCTGTACGAGCTGGTGGCGGACGATACGTCGGAGGTTCTCACCAGCGACCGCCGCCGGGAGCGCGATGCTGACGGTTGATCTCGTGCGCGCGCGGCGCCGCGGGGAGCGTATCGAGGTGCCGCCGCTGCGGCCTGCCGAAAAGGAAAGGGCGCTGGCCGTCGCGGCGGAGTACGTCGCCGCCGCGCGCGCCGCGGTCGGCAACACCCGTTCGGCGTTCGAGGCGGCCTGCGACGACGTGCCGTACCACGAGACCGACTATCGGCTCGTGCGGGGGCTGCGCAAGCTCGTCGAGGACCGCTGCGAGTTCGAGGCGCGGGACGACGTCGACCCTGCCGCGCTCCGGCGGACGGTCTTCGTCCGCGCCGCCGCGGCCCGGCGGGCGGTGGGCGATGCGGAGCGGTTCGAGCCCGAACCGGTGATCGCGGCGGCGGCGGCCGAGCTCGGCCTGTCGGTGCAGGATGTACGGCACGCGTTGTTCGCCGACC
Source organism: Vicinamibacterales bacterium (assembly GCA_965204175.1). Lineage (GTDB taxonomy): Bacteria > Acidobacteriota > Vicinamibacteria > Vicinamibacterales > UBA8438 > WTFV01. The sequence goes on along the minus strand of OZ241978.1, from coordinate 3,129,477 downwards.
TGCGGGAGAATCACGTCCTCGCCAGGTTCGCTGCGATCGGCGGCTCCGCGCTCGTCGCCGCCTACGAGACGGCCCGCAAGCAGGCGATCCTTCTGCGCGCGGTCCGCGTCGTCGTCACGCTGCAGCGGCCCGATGCGCCGGGTATGCGCCTGTTCTTCCGGCGGCTGAAGTTCCACCGGCTGCTGCACGTCGCGACGCGGTTGCCCGACGGCGCCTGCCGCGTCGAGATCGACGGGCCGTTCAGCCTCTTCCGATCGGTCACGACCTACGGGTTGCAGTTGGCGCTGCTGCTTCCCGTTCTCGACGCCTGCGGCCCCGGCTGGGAGCTCGACGCCGACATCCTGTGGGGACCCGAGCGGCGGCCCGCGACGTTCCATCTCGCAGGCGCGCCGGGCGCGAACACGCCCCGCGACGACGAACGGCTGCCGGACGAGGTCGCCCGGCTGGTGGACCGTTTCCGGAAGCTGAAGACGCCGTGGGCGGTCGAGATCGCGCATGCGCTGCTCGAACTGCCCGGCGTCGGCCTGTGCGTGCCGGATCTGGTGTTCACCCATCGCGATAGCGGCCGCCGCGTCTACTTCGAGGTCCTCGGCTTCTGGAGCCGGGAGGCGGTGTGGCGCCGCGTCGATCTCGTCAACGCGGGGTTGCCGGACCCGATCGTCTTCGCGGTCAGCAGCCGGCTGCGCGTCAGCGAGGAGGTGCTGGACGGCGATCTTCCCGGCCGGTTGTACGTCTACAAGGGCGCCATCAGTGCCCGCGCGGTGGAGGAGCGGCTCGACGCGAGCCTCGCGCGGGCCGGGGGCGGATGAAGCGCCCGCAGCAGGTGGTGGCGGACAGGGTATGGCGGGACTATGATCGCATCACTGGACGTAGCGCCCGGCGCCGTCGAGGAGGACTCGACCTTGACCGAACGGGACTTGGTGACGTTCGCCGCCGGCCCCGGCCGGCCGTCGGCGACTGCATTCCCTGAGTCGCGGAATCGCGTGGAGGAGGCCATGACCCAGCCGATTCATCGACGTTCGTTCTCGCGCGGCGAGCTGTCATGCGACCGGCGACTGCCGCGGCGCGTCTTCCTCGAGCGCGCGCTGCGGGCCGGCACGCTCGGCGCCGCCGCTCTCTGGACGCCCGGCGTGCTCGCCGAGGAGTTGATCGCCACGCCGAGCAGCAGCGCCCTCGAAGGGCCGTTCTACCCGGACAGGATGCCGCTCGACACCGACAACGATCTGCTGATCGTCAACGACTCGATCACGCCGGCGGCCGGCGAGGTCACGCATCTGTTCGGCACCGTCACCACCCGCGCGGGGACGCCGTTGCGCAATGCGTTCGTCGAGATCTGGCAGTGCGACGCGAACCAGAACTACCGGCACGCGGACGGAGTCCGCGAGGACGTGCCGCCCGACACGAACTTCCAGGGCTACGGCCGCTTCCTGACGAACGCGAAGGGCGAGTACTACTTCCGTACCATCAAGCCGGTGCCGTACATAATCGGGGACATATTCCGCACACCCCACGTACACTTCGGCGTCAGCCGGCACGGGCAGCGGATCTTCACGTCGCAGATGCTGGTCAACGGCCATCCGGACAACGCGCGGGATCGACTCACGTCGCGGATCGTCGATCCGGTTGCGAAGGAGACGATCCTGGTCGACTTCAATCCGTTGCCCGGATCGAAGATCGGTGAGCTGACCGCGCACTTCGACATCGTGCTCGGCCAGACCGTCGAAGAGCTCGACGACGGGACGCTGGGCTGGGGCCTCGGCCGGCCCGAGACGTCGCGCGACAGCGGCTGACGGCCGTGCGCGGGAACCGCTGACTGGAGTCGACGATGCAATCACGCGGGCTGACGTACGGCGCGGCCGTCGGGTTGGCGGTGATGTCGGCGTTCGCCGGGGCGGGCGTCGCCGGGGTGCAGGAGCAGGGGGCGGAGGGCGGCCAGGTACAGGACGGCGACCGTGCGTTGCGCCGGCTGCCCGCCTTCGGCGCCCTCGATGCGGACGACGACGGCGAGATCTCCGCCGCCGAGATCGACGCGGCGGCCGAATCGCTGGCGACCCTCGACGAGGACGGCGACGGCCAACTGTCGGAGGACGAGCTCCGCCCTCGAGGCGGCGGCCCGATCGGGGGAGCGGCGCGGACCCCGCCCGAGGCGACGGCCGCGTTCATGCGGTTCGACACCGACGCGGACGGCCTGCTCGAGCGCACGGAGCTGGCGTCGCAGTTCGTGAGCCTGCTGACGCGCGCCGACGCCGACGGAGACGGGGCGGCCTCCGAAGCGGAGATCCTGGCGTTGCTGACTGCCGAGGCCGAGCCTCCGCCGGAGCCGGAACCGGCGCAGGCCGAGGCCGGCGAGGAGGATGCGACGGAAGCCGCGGCGGCGCAGCGGCGTCCACGGCCCCGCAACCCGCTCATGGCGGCGCTCGACCCCGATGGGGACGGCGCGATCTCGGCGTCGGAGATCGGGTCGGCCCCGCGGTCGTTGCGCTCGCTCGACGCCGACGGCGACGGGGGGCTCGGGATGAACGAGCTGCGGCCCTCCGGGGACGGCGAACCGGACGGCGACGGCCCTCGCGAGTGACGCGGCGCGCTGCCGTCCGCGGTGTTCGCGGGGTGGGGGTCAGGGACGCTCGTCACCGCGCTCGCGCGCGGCTTGGCGGGCCTTCCAGATGCGGGCGAGCCGTTCCGACTCCGTGATCTGGTGCCGGAACATGTCGGGGTCGAGGCGCAGTTGCATCCGTCTGGCCTCGTATCCTTCTTCGGTGGTCAACCGCTCGGCCGCGAGGCCGAACCACATGTAGGCGAGCACGTTGTCGCGGGCTACGCCGTCGCCGTCGGCATAGCGGTTGCCGAGCTCGAACAGCGCCATGGCGTCGCCGCGCTCGGCGCGTTCGACGAGCTCGTCCACGGTGGGACGCGGCGGATCCGCGCGGGAGCCGTCGAAGCAGCCGGCGGCGGCCAGGGCGACCGTAGCGGCCAGGGTGAGTCTGCGCATCGTATCGCTCGGCAACCGGTCAGCGCGGGTATCCGGGACGCCGCGACCGGATGTGCACGGGGACCTTGACGATCAACCAGATGACATCGACCGCGAAGGAGTAGACCAGCAGCGCCAGGGCGCCGGCGGCTGCACTGGTGGCAAGCCCCGGAGATACTATCGGTGCGAGGCAGACGATCAGCGCGACCCCCTGGACGACGCAGATCGCCTTGCGGCGCAGGCTGGCCGGCAGGTCGGCGGTCAGCAGGGGCCAGAGCCGGCCGGCGGCCACGAACAGATAGCGGAGCGCGCCGATCAGCAGAACCCAGGCATCGACGCGGCCGGTCCGCCAGACGAGCACGGAGAGAACGAGCATCAGGAACGCATCGAGCTCCATGTCGAACCGCGCCCCGAATCGCGTCTCCTGTCCGCGCCGCCGCGCCACCTGTCCGTCGACGCCGTCCAGAGCCATTGCCGCCGTGGAGATCGCGACGATCCACCAGAGAGCCGCCGGGGTCGGCGCCGCCGGCTGGAGCGTCAGGCCCGCCACCGGCATGACCAGGGTGGCGCGGACGAGCGTGATCTGGTTCGCCGCGCCGAGGCCGGGCGGCGGCAGGTCGGGGGGCAGACCGCGTACGATCAGCGCCGCCATCAGGGCATAGATGCCCAGGACGTCCGCGAAGTACTGTGGCGGCAGCTCCAGCAACCGGGAAGTGGTGAATGCGCAGGCAGCCAGCGGCAGCAGGCCGAATGCGATGTCGGCAAGGGCGCGCAGGGGACCGGTCGAGCGGCGCGTCCGCGCCGGCCGCCGGGTGCGTGGCGGCATGACGATCGTCCGATAAGGTCCCTGGACAGCACCAACCTGCTCATGCCGCCCAAGTCGACGGCTCGGTCGTTCTGGATCCGCGAACCCGGCCACGGTGAGATTCTGTGCGCCGAGCTTCCGCCGAGGCAAGCCGGCGAGGTGCTGGTCCGCGCCCTCTACAGCGGCATCAGCCGCGGGACCGAAGCGCTGGTCTTCCGCGGGCAGGTGCCGCCGTCGCAGCGCGCGGCGATGCGCGCGCCGTTTCAGGACGGGGAGTTTCCCGGACCGCTGAAGTACGGCTACAACAGCGTCGGCACCGTCGAGGAAGGACCGGAGCGGCTGCGGGGCCGGACGGTCTTCTGCCTGTATCCGCACCAGGACCGCTACTGCGTGCCGGCCGAGGCGGTGCACCCGGTGCCGGACGGGGTGCCCCCGCCGCGCGCCGTGCTCGCCGCCAACATGGAGACGGCGGTCAACATCGTCTGGGACGCCCGCCCGGGGCCCGGGGACGAGATCGTGGTGATCGGCGGGGGCGTCGTCGGGCTGCTCGCCGCGTTCCTGTGCCGGGATCTGCCGGGCGCGGGGGTGACGGTGGTCGATCCCAACCGCTCGCGCGCGGCGGTCGCCGGCGCACTCGGTCTCGCCTACCGTCCGGAACCCCCGGACGGCGCGACGGCCGATCTCGTGATTCACGCCAGCGGGCATCCTGACGGGCTGCGGGCAGCGTTGGCCGCGGCCGGCCAGGAGGCGACCATCGTCGAGGCGAGCTGGTTCGGCGCGGCGGCGGTTCCGCTGCCGCTCGGGGAGGCGTTCCACGCCCGGCGCCTGACGCTGCGGAGCAGCCAGGTGGGACACGTGCCGCCGCACCGCGCGCCGCGCTGGACTCGCGGCCGGCGTCTGGAGCTGGCGCTGTCCCTGCTCGCGGATCCGCGGCTCGAAGCGCTGGTGACGGGGGAGAGCGCGTTCGACGAGTTGCCGGCGGTGCTCGCGGCGCTTGCCGGCGCGCCGGGGGATACGCTGTGTCATCGCATCCGCTACCCGGATCCGCCGGTCGCGGTGAGCGCCGGGGCCTGAGCGGGACGCAACCAATCCAAGGAGACGGAACCTCGTGTACAGCCTCAACGTCCGCGACCACTTCATGATCGCCCACAGCTTCACCGGCGAGGCCTTCGGGCCGGCGCAGAAGCTGCACGGCGCCACCTACGTCGTCGACGCCACCTTCGCCCGGCCGGAGCTGGACGCCGACGGCATGGTGGTCGACATCGGCCGGGCCGGCGAGGTCCTGAAGGCGATTCTGGCGGCGCTCAACTACCGCAACCTCGACGACGAGCCGGCGTTCGCCGGCCGCAACACCACCACCGAGTTCCTGGCCCGCGAGATATTCGACCGCCTGGCCGCGGCGATTCGCGCGGGAGACCTGGGGGAGGGGGCCGGCGGCGTGACCTCGATTGCGGTGACGCTGCACGAGTCCCACGTGGCCTGGGGGCGCTACGAGGGCCGTCCGTGAGCCTGCCCCGGCTGCACCTGGTCGTGCCCGGCCCGCTCGATCAGCAGACCGGGGGCTACATCTACGACGCGCGGATGGCGGCCGGGTTGCGGCGCCGCGGCTGGGATGTCGAGGTCCACAACCTGGAGGGTACGTTCCCGGACGCCGACGCCGCGGCCAAGGCGGGCCTGCACGGTGTGCTGGCCGCTCTCGAAGGCGGATCGCGAGTGCTCGTCGACGGGCTGGCGCTCGGCGGCCTGCCCGAGCCGGTCGCCGCGCACCGCGGGCGGCTGCGCATCCTGGCCCTCGTGCACCACCCCGTGTCGGACGAGACCGGGCTCCCCGCGCAGGTCCGTGCAAGCCTGGCCGGACGCGAGCGCGACGCCCTGGCCGCGGTGGGCGGCGTGATCGTGACCAGCGGCTTCACCGCGCGCCGCCTCGCGCGCTTCGGGGTGCCCGCGGCGCGCGTGCGCGTGGCGCAGCCCGGCACGGATCCGGCGCCCCCGGCCGCCGGCCCGGCGCCCGGCGCTCCGCCGCAGTTGCTCTCGGTGGCGTCGGTGGTGCCGCGCAAGGGGCACGACGTGCTCGTGGCAGCGCTGGCGCGCCTGCGCGACCTGCGCTGGCGCTGCGTGTGCGCCGGCAGCCTCGACCGTGCGCCCGGCCACGTGCGCCGGGTTCGCGCGCTGGTCGAGGAACACGGCCTTGCCGGCCGCGTCCGGTTCGCCGGAGAATGCGGGCGGCCGGAGCTGGACCGGATCTACGCGGGCAGCTCGATCTTCGTCCTCGCGTCCCACTACGAGGGCTACGGGATGGTGCTGACCGAGGCGCTGGCCCGCGGGTTGCCGGTGGTCAGCACAACGGGCGGGGCGATTCCGGACACGGTGGCGTCCGACGCGGCCCTGCTGGCGCCGCCCGGCGACGAGCGCGCGCTGGCCGGGGCGATCGGCTCGCTTCTGGATCCGGACGGAGCAGCGGCGGAGGGGGCCGCCGGGCCCGGGACGAATCGCCGCGCCGCGCTGGCCGCGGCGGCCCGGCGACAGGCGGCGAGGCTGCCGGACTGGGATACGGCGGTACGCACGTTCGAGGCGCACCTGCTGTCCCTTGCGCCCGAGGAGACGGAAGCGGGGCGCTGACGGACCGCGGCGGCGCGGGTCGACGACAAGGCGAGGTGACCATGCACTGGGTACGGTTTCTTCACGACGGCGGGACGGGCTTCGGGACGCTGGCCGACGGTGTGATCACGCCGCACGAGGGCGAGATGTTCGGTCGCCATGCGCCGGCCGGCGCCGGCATCGCGGCCGACGCCGTCGAGCTGCTGGCGCCGGTGGCGCCCGGCAAGATCATCGGGCTCGCCAACAACTTCCACGCGCTCATCGAGAAGCTGGGCGGCAGCGTGCCGGCCGAGCCGCTGTACTTCATCAAGGCCAACACGTCGCTGAACGGACCCGGCCGGCCGATCCGGCGCCCGCGGGGCTACGACGGCAAGATCATCTTCGAGGGCGAGCTGGGACTGGTCATCGGCCGGACCTGCCGCAACGCGGAACCCCCGCGGGCGCTCGACGCGCTCTTCGGCTGCACGTGCGTGAACGACGTGACGGCCATCGGGCTGCTGAAGAAGGACCCGAGCTTCCCGCAGTGGACGCGGTCGAAGGCGGCCGACACGTTCGGGGTCCTGGGGCCGGCGGTGGCGACCGGGCTCGATCCGTCCGCCCTGCGCGTGCGGACCGAGGTCAACGGTCGGGAGCGGCAGCACTATCCGGTGACCGACATGGTCTTCACGCCGGCCGAGCTCGTCAGCCGGCTGTCGTTCGACCTGACGCTGGAGCCGGGCGACGTCATCGCATGCGGTACCTCGGTCGGGGTCGGCTCGTTGCGCGACGGCGACGTCGTGACGGTGAGCATCGAGGGTGTGGGCGAGCTGACCAACACCTACGAGGATACCCCCGCGACATGAGCGAGTCGTTCGATCCGGCGTGGCTCGCCCTGCGCGAGCCGGCCGACCACCGATCGCGCGCCGCCGCGGCCATGTCGCTGCTCGTGCCCGCGTGGCGGGCTGGGGGCTGGTCGCGGATCGTCGATCTGGGCTGCGGGACCGGCTCGAACCTGCGCTACCTCGCGCCCCGGCTGCCGGGAATCCGGAGCTGGACGCTGGTCGATCATGACCCGGATCTGCTGGCGCGCGCGTCGGTTCCCGGCGATGCGGAGGCGACCCGCGTCGTCGGCGATCTGGCGACGGCGGGCCTGGGCGCCATCGGCGAGTCGAACGCCGATCTGGTGACCGCGTCGGCGCTGCTCGACCTGGTGTCGAGGGAGTGGCTGGGCGCGCTGGTCGCCGCCTGCCGCCCGTCCGGGCGCGCGGCGCTGTTCGCGCTGACCTACGACGGTGCCATCCGGTGGCATGCGGCCGAGGACGATCCCCGGCCGGCCGACGATCCGGACGACGCGCTGGTCCGGCGGTCCGTCAACGACCACCAGCGGCGCGACAAGGGGCTCGGTCCGGGCCTGGGCCCGATGGCCGGCCTGCATGCCGAGACGGCCTTCCGTGCGGCCGGCTACCGCGCATGGTTGCTGCCAAGCCCGTGGCGGCTCGGACCGGGCGATGCGGAGCTGGCCCGCGCGCTCGTCGAGGGTTGGGAGGCCGCCGCCGTCGAGCAGCTCGGGGAGGCGTCGTCCGGGGAAGCGGCCGACGTGGACCGTGTCCGGGCATGGGCCCGGCGCCGGCGCGCGACGATCGGGACCGGCCGCTTCGGCCTTACGGTCGGGCACCTGGATCTGCTGGCCCTGCCGGCGTAGCGGCGGCGCGCAGGTCGAGATCGAAGAGCACGTCCGCACCGAGTCGAAACACCCTGCACGCGGGGCGGATCGCCCGCTCGAGCGTGGCGATCGGCGCCAGGGTGAAGGCCGGCCGGCCCGACCCGATCAGCAAGGGGGCGACCGCGACGTGCAGCCTGTCCACCGCACCGGCATCCAGGAATCTCGAGACGGTGACGCCGCCGCCCTCGATCAGGAAGCGGCGGCACCCGCGGTCCCGGAGCGCCGCAAGCACGTCGCGCGGCTCGATGGTGCCGGACGGGCCGGCGGGCAGCTCGATGGCTGTGTCGCCCGCCGGCGCGGGGCGTGCGTGCGCGGAGAGGTCATGCGCGGGAGGCGGTTGCCCCGCATCCGCGTCCCGGCGGCGCCGGATCACCACCGTCGGCGCGGCGCCGTCGCGGAAGACCCGCCGCGACCGGTCGAGGCGGCCGTGCGGGTCGATGACGACGCGCACCGGGTTGTCGCCCTCGGCTTCCCGCACGGTCAGTCGCGGGTCGTCGGCCGCGATCGTTCCGGCCCCCACGATCACGGCATCGACGAGCGCACGCAGTCGATGGAGGCGCGTTATGTCCTGCGGACCGGTCACATAGTGCGAGTGCCCGCTGTCGGTGGCGATGCGGCCGTCCAGGCTCTGCCCGGCCTGGGCGATGACGAGGTCGGCATGCAGTTGGAGCGGGAGGAACAAATCGAGGAGCTGACGCGCCTCCTCGGTCAAGCGCACCGGTGTGTTCCACGCACCGGACGGATACACTTGCAGCGGCGCATCCGCCTTGTAATCATATACTTGCACGAGGGTGCGGGCACCCGGGCGGACGCGGCGCACGAGGCGCCAGGCGGCATGCTCGCCGAGCCGCGGAAGCTCGTCGTCGTCGGCGGCGCGCGTCGGTTCCGGCGGACGGCTTGCCAAGGGCTGTTAGAGTAACAGCAGATCAACAACCGTAACGACTGCGACGCGCATGGGAATGCACGACTCGGAACGCGCACTGTTCGACCTGCGGCAGGGCAGATCGGTCTACGTCACGGCGAGGGACGAGCGCGGCGCTCTGATCGCCTCGGTCGATGGGCTGACCGACGCGGCGCTGGAGACGCTGCGCGGGGAGGGCCGGTTGCGCCTCGTCGTGACGCGCCACCGGGCCACCTCGATGGGGCTCGTTCCCGCCGCCACGATGGAGGGGGCTCACGGCATGAGCCTTTCGCTGAACGGCGAGGGCCCGGAGCAGATCCTGCACCTGGCGATGGCCAAGGGCCGGTTCTCGATCGACCCGCGGGATGTGCGGCCCGCATCGACGGTCGAGATCGGCGGGCTCGCGCTGGCGCGCCTGGGCCGCCTGCTGCCGGCGGTCGTGAGCGTGAGCGCCGATCCCGACGCCTCTCCAATGCTGCGCGAGCGCATGGCCGGCGGGGTGACGCTGTCGGTGGCCAGCGCCCAGATCGAGGAGATGGCCCGCAACGTGGACGTGCGCGTCACGCAGGTCAGCGAGGGGCCCGTCCCGCTGGCCGAGGCCGAGTACGCCCGCTTCGTCTTCTTTCGCGAGGCGCACGGGTTGCTCGGGCACGTGGCGGTGCTGGTGGGGCGCCAGTGCGACTGGCCGGATCCGGTGCCGGTCCGCATCCACTCGGCGTGTCTGACGGGCGATCTTTTCGGCAGCCTGCGCTGCGACTGCGGAGAGCAACTGCGGGGCAGCCTGCGGCACATCGCCGGGTCCGGCGGGGGCGTGCTGCTGTACATGGGCCAGGAAGGACGCGACATCGGGCTGGCCAACAAGCTGCGGGCATACACGCTGCAGGAGCACGGCCTCGACACGGTCGACGCCGACGGCGTGCTCGGCTTCGGGGCCGACGAGCGGGAGTACGTGGCGGCGGTCGAGATGCTCAAGGCCCTGGACGTGAACCGGGTGCTGCTGCTGACGAACAATCCCGCGAAGATGGAAGCGCTGCGGAGCGGGGGCATCGAGGTGCACGACCGGCGTCCCCTGTACGGCACGCTCAACCGCCACAACCTGCCTTACGTGAAGGCGAAGCTGCAGCGCGCCGGTCACTGGCTCGAGGACATGCTGTCGGGCACGCCTTCGCCCAAGTAGAGCCTTCAGGCGAGTCGTCCGACCGGAAACGCCCGGGCGTCGCGGACGATCTCCGCCAGCGTGTCGCCGTAATGCTCCACCAGCCGCCGGCCCATCGCCGCGGTGGCGAGGTTGGCGTCGCCGGCGACGCCGCGGGGGTTGAGATCGCCGGCCATCCACGCGAACGCCGCCGGCCCCTCCGGCAGAATCCGCGAGCCGGCCGCCTCCAGCTCCTGGCCCAGCGACGCGAAGCGCGCCGCTTCTTCGATCCGCACCCGGTCGGGATGCAGGTGCAGCATCATCGCGGTCTCGATCGCGCCGCCGTGCAGCCCGTGCCGCCATTCCGATTCCGGGAGGTCGACGTCCGCCGGCCGCTCGAACGAGAAGTAGGTCGCCTTGACGACCAGCAGGCCGTGCTCGCGCCGCAGCCGCAGTCCCGCCGTCTCCATCGCATGGCGGTTCCCGCCGTGGCTGTTGCTCAGCACGAGGCGCCGGACGCCGTAGCCGGCCAGGGCGGCGCCGATGCGCACGATCACCGCGGCGAGGTCGCCGGATTCGACGTGCAGGGTGCCGGCCAGTCCCGGATGCGCATGCTCCGTGCTGGCGCCGATCGGCAGCAGCGGCAGCACCCGGACCGGAAAGTCGGCGGGCAGCCGGGTCATGGCACGGGCCAGCAGTCCCTGTCCGATGTCGGCGTCGGTGGACAGGGGCAGGTGGGGACCGTGTTGCTCGATGGCGGCCAGCGGCAGCACCAGCACCGGATCGCGCCGGCCCAGCAACTCGGCCTCCGGGCCGGTCAGCGACTGCCAGTACGGAACGGGATCGTCAGGCATCGATCGGGGCGGGGCCGCCGGCGCGCCGCCGGAACAGCGCGAGATCGTACCCCATCCAGCCGCGCCGCAGGCAGGTCTGCAGCGCGCTGCCGCCGGTGAGGTGTCCCAGCCCGGCCTGGGTCGGGAGCCACCCGAGCAGGGCGGCCAGCAGGTCGAGCGCATGGTCCCGCGGCCTGCCCAGCTCGAGGCAGGGGGTCAGATCCCGGGTCGCGCGGTGCTCGAATCCCGCCTTGGCGGCGAGGGCGCGCAGCCCGCCGCGATCGAGCAGGGTGTTGATGCGCCAGCCCCGGCGAAAGCGGTCGACGGCGCGGCGGGCCGCGGGATCCGCCGTGGGCCGCCGCATGTCGTCGCAGATGAGCAGCAGGCCGTCCGGGCGGAGTATTCGCGCGCACTGGCCGAAGAAGGCGGCGGGATCGGGTCCGTGGACGAACGATTCGATGGCGTAGACCAGATCGGCAGCCGGCAGGTCGAGGCCGGGGTCGGTGTAGTCGCCCTCCACGCAGCGGATCCGATCGTCGAGGCCGGCGGCCCGGATGCGCTCGGCGGCCAGGCGCGCCTGCACCGGGCTCAGCGTCACGCCGAGGCCGCGGATCGGCAGCCGCGTCGCGAGGTGGCAGAGGCTGCCTCCCACCCCGCAACCGAGGTCGACGACCGAGGGCTCGGCGACGTTCGGCAGCGCGCCGAGCTCGTCGATCACGCAGTCCTCCACGTAGTGGAACGCCGCCTCGCGGGTCTCCACGCCCGGCCCCCACACCGCCCGGTGAATGGCCCCGGCCCCGCCGCCCTGCCCATAGCGCAGAAAGGCGGCCGTGTGCCGGTCGTAGTACGCCCGTACCGCGGCCTTGTCGAAGCGGGTCGTCATCGGCTTGCGGATCCCGCTTCGAGACGGGCGTAGACGTCGCCCGAGGTGCGTTGCGCCCGGTCGCTCGCCAGGTCCGCGGCGAGCCTGTCGCCGGTCAGCCAGTGGCCCGAGGCCAGCTCGAAAGACTCGCCGGGCGACCAGTTGTAGCGGTAGGTCCCCAGCTCGGCCAGCCGCTCCACGCAGGCCCGCACGGCGGCGGGGGCACCCGGCAGGTACTCGAACGACAGCCCCGGAAGGGGCCGCCCGAGGCCGGCCAGCACGTCGGGCTCGCCCCCCTCGACGTCGATCTTCACGAATGCCGGCTCTCCGAACCGATCGATCAGGCGGTCCAGCGTGGTGGACTCGACCGTCAGCGCGTGGTCCCAGCGGACGTTGACGAACCGCGGGTCGCGCTGCCGCTCCGCGCGCCAGTCGTCGTCGGCGGTGGTCAGGGTCGGGTGCCGCTCGTTGATCGTCAACCGGACCCGGCCGCCCGTCGCCCCGACCGCCGACTCCACGACGCTGACGTCGTGCGACCGCGAGAAGAGCACACGCAACACGCGCGCGCAGTCGGGCTGCGGCTCGAGCGCGATCACGCGGCAGTCGAGCGCCCTGAAGGCGCGTGTCCGGTTGCCGACGTGGGCGCCGAGGTCGAAGACGAGATCCCCGGCGGAGACGAACCTGCGGTACAGGCGCCGCAGTCGGCGCTGCCGTCCCGGAATCGCGTGGTAGACGAGCAGCGAGCGCCCCAGGCCGACGGCGCGGCGCAGGCGGCTCACGTGACGGGGCCTCGGGACGGACCGAGCGCGGTTACAATGGCGGACATGTCCGTGCACGCTACCGGTGAGGGCGTCGGCCTGCGGGCGCTGTCGGTGTTCATGGGGTTGTTTCTGATTCTGATGGCGGGGCAGAAGGTGGGCTGGCTGCTCGACAGCAGCGCGCTCATCGCCGAGCTCGAGCGCTGGCGCGGGCTCACGTCCGGCAGCAGTCTGCGGTACCTGGAGGCCGTCTGCATTCCGTACGCGCCGATCTTCGCACGGATCGTGCCGTTGGCCGAGTTCGCGGCGGGCGCGGCGCTGACGGTCGGATTCAGCGTCCGATTGACCGCCGGGCTCGCGTTGCTGATGGTGCTCAACTTTCACTTCGCGAGCGGCATCATGTTCACGTGGGGCTATCTCTGGAACGGTTACGGGCCGCCGGTCATCGGCAGCCTCCTCGCGCTTGCCGTCGGCGGGCGGATGCTGCCGTTCAGCCTGAGGTAGGCGGCGTCCGTGCCCGTTGACGCCTCACGCGATGCGCGCGCGCCCGGCTCCCGGGCGTATCGATGGCCTTCCGCGGACGCGCGCTCGCGATTCGCCGCGTGGGCCGGGGTCGCCGCGGCGCTGCTGCTGCTCAACCTGTCGCTGACCTTCCGCAACGTCTGGCCGACGCTAGCGATACGGCCGACCGCCGAGCTGTCGCCGGATCTGGCGGTCGGCCTGGTGGGTCTCCTGCTGGTACGCCGGTGGGCCGGCCGGGTCTCGACACGTTTCCTGCGCGGCGCGGCCGTCGTCTGGGTGCTGTTGATTGCCGGGCGCTACGTGGACGTCACGACGCGGGCGCTTTACGGAAGGGACGTCAATCCCTATTGGGACCTGCGCCACGTTCCCAGCGTCGGTGCCATGTTCGCCACGGTGGCCGACCCGTGGCAGACGGCGTTGTTCGCGGCGGCGGCGATCGCGGCGCCCTTGGCCGTCTACGCGGCCGCGCGGTGGTGCATCGGCACGGTCGCCCGCACGGCCGCGGACCCGGCGGGCCGGCATGTTCTCGGCGCCGCGGCCGGCGTCTCGGTGGCGCTGTTCGCCGCGGCGCAGGCCGGCTGGCGTCCCGTCGACCGCCTGCAGTTCGCCGATCCGGTCGCCTCGGTCTACGCGCGCGAGGCGTACGAGCTGGCCTACGAAATGAGCGGGGCCGGACTCGCGGCGCTCGGGCCGCCCCCGGTGCTGCGCTCGGACCTGTCCCGCGTGGCGGGGGCGGACGTGCTGCTGGTGTTCCTGGAATCGTACGGCGTCGTGAGCTGGGAGCGCCCCGCGTTCCTGGAAGCGCTCGCACCGAGCCGGGCCGCGTTGGCGGCCGACATCCGCGAGACGGGCCGCGAGGTCGTCTCGGCCCGGGTCGAATCGACGACCTTCGCCGGCGAGTCGTGGCTCGCGCACATCAGCCTGCTGTCCGGCACCGAGGTGCGGGACGACCGCGCCAACGCGCGCCTGATGGCGCAGGAACGGGACACGCTGGTGACGGTCTTCCAGCGGGGAGGCTATCGAGCGTTGGCGATCGTGCCCGGACTGCTCGTCGCCTGGCCCGAGGGCGCCTTCTACGGATACGACGAGATCTACGACTACCAGCGGCTCGATTACCGCGGCCCGCCGTTCGGCTGGTGGAGCATCAACGACCAGTATGCCCTGGCCCGGGTCGACCGCCTGGAGATCGAGCCGCGTGACCGGGAGCCGCGATTCGTTTTCTTCTCGACGCTCAGCACCCATGCGCCCTTCACGCCGGCCCCCCCCTACCAGCCGGATTGGCAGCGCGTGCTCTCGGAGCAGCCCTACGACGACGACGAGCTGTACGCAGCCTGGTCGGAGCAGCCCGACTGGACGAACCTGGGCCCGAGCTACGTCCAGGCCCTGCGTTACGCCTATGCGATCGCCGGCGGGTACCTGCGGCTGCGCGCGGATCGGGATGTCGTGTTGATTCTGGTCGGTGACCATCAGCCACCGTCGCTCGTGAGCGGGGAGGGAGCGTCGTGGGACGTGCCGGTGCACGTGATCGCCAGCCGCCCCGCGCTGCTCGACCGGTTGCGGCTCCACCGGTTCATGGCCGGGCTCGCCCCCGGAAGCGGAACCATCGCCCGGATGGACACCCTGCTGCCGCTGCTCCTCGACGCGTTCGGGGACGTCGGGGGCGATGCCGGGAGTGCGGCCCCCTGAGCAGCTCGCGCGCAGCGCACGTGATGCTAGACTGAGAGTGATGTCTACACTCGGAGGTAGGGACTGATTGATGGCCGAATCGGAGTTGCTGAGGCTGCAGCGCATCGCGGTGGACGGCCTCTTCGGGACCTATAACCACGACATTCGCCTCAAGCTCGAAGATCGAGTCACGCTTTTGCACGGCCCGAACGGCGTGGGCAAGACGGTCGTTCTGGGGATGGTCGACGCTCTACTCAGGCGGCGCCTCGCCTACATTCGAGGTATTCCGTTCTCCCGTTTCTTTCTGGAGTTTCGTGATGGTAGTACCGTCGAAGTAGCCGCTGCGGGCGAAGAATCTGGCGATGCCTACGAACTGACGTTGTCTACGCAGGGGCAGGCGCGCTCGGCACGCCTCGACGATCTGTTCACGGCTGGCCGGATAGCGGAGCAGATCGACTATCTTCGCCCGCACCCCAAGATCACCGACGTCTGGATCGACATGCGCGACGACGAAGTGCTCGACGCTTCTGAGGTTGTCTCCCGATACTCCGAGGTAGAGGCCGATGAAGAGGAGACGAGCTGGTTCGACGATTTCTTGCGACGCGCTCGCGCCCACTTTATCGAGGCCCAGCGTCTGGTGCGGACGGACTGGAGCTCCCTCTCACGCTTCGGCTACCGGAGAACGCTACGGCGTGAGCCGACGGTTTTCGCTGTGGACGAATGTAGAGAGCACTTCCAAGGGCGGATTGCCGAGACCATGGCTCAGTACGGGCGCGAGGCCCAGGCGCTGGACCAGTCTTTCCCGCAGCGCTTGATTTCGGCTACGGAAGAGCTCGCGGTCGAGGAACTCAAGAATCGGATGTCCGAACTGGATCGCAAGACCGAAGAGCTGAAGAGAATCGGAGTCTTGGACGAGACTCCCACGCATCCGTTCCCGGTCGACATGCTCAGTGACATGGATACTGCACGGATCCGGGTCATGACGCTGTACGTTCAGGACACTGAGCAGAAACTCCAGGTGCTAGAAGATCTGGCAAGACGCGTTCACGTTCTGCTGGACAACGTGAATCAGAAGTATCGACACAAGAGAATAGCGCTGGATCGAGAGCATGGATTCGTCGCCAGGAGCGACATGGGTCAAGTGCTGGCGCTGCGCGCGCTCTCGTCGGGAGAGCAACAGGAGCTCGTCCTTCACTACGATCTACTGTTCAGGGTTCGGTCAAACACAATAGTACTCGTCGACGAGCCCGAGCTCTCTCTCCACGTAGCGTGGCAGAAGCGTTTTCTTCCCGACTTGCTGAAGATCGTCGAACTATCGAACTTCGACGCGCTGGTCGCTACGCACTCGCCGTACGTCGTCGGCGATAGAGACGACCTGATGGTTGCTCTCGGAGATTCAACCTGAATGCCGACCGGTTACAAGGATCCCGGAACGATCGCCTCGGAAATCAAAATGATGCGCGTGGATCACGCAGGCGCATTTCTGGTTGTCGAGGGTGTGACGGACGTGCGATTCTGGCGGCCCAGAAAGCGTGCGGCATGCGAGCTCATTGATGGCGAAGGCAAGTCCAACGTCGTCGGGAGCGTCCGGCGACTCGACGCCCAACACTTCGGCGGCGTGCTCGGCGTGGTCGACGACGATTACGACAGTCTGATCGGGGACGACCTGGGTACAAGCAACGTGGTGAGGACGGACGGTCACGACATGGAGTGTCTCCTTTGCCGTTCGACCGCTCTGCAAAAGGTTCTTGCGGAGTATGGTGACAAATCTAAGATCAGCCGGTTCGAGAAAAATGCGGGTATGGATGTGCGCGATGCACTCCTGGAACGGGCGTTGGTGTTCGGACGTTTGAGGTTCGCTGCGCTGCGCAACGCTCTGGATATCGACCGTTCGGCGATTCGCGTGCCTCGTTTCGTTGATGCTGGAACATGGACGGTGGACGGGAAGGGATTGATTCGCGCGGTGGTGAAGGACGGTTCAGCGTGCGATGAGGAACTGGTGGAGCGATGTATCGCGCAATTGCCGGTTGCCGATCCATGGCGCGTCGTACGAGGACACGACGTCGTGAGTATTCTGAGAATCGGACTCCGCCGTATTCTCGGCAACATTCGAGCGGGCGTCGGTGAAGAACACATCGCGAGCATTCTCCGCTCCGGCTTTACTCCCGCCGACCTGCAGGCAACGGCGTTGTGGACGGACGTGCGGGGATGGGAGGCTGGGAACCGGCCGTTTCGGGTTCTTGCGGAGTGAGTGCGGCGCAGAGGGACATCAGGGCCCGGAACCGCTGACGTGGAAGTTGCAATCGGTGTGTTCTCGTTCTGGTTCGGCAACCGGCCAGTCAACAGTAGCGTTGCGGCGCGTCGATCAGGACCCGCCGCCGGCGAAGCTCGGCGTACCGGGCGCCGACGGCTGCGGGGGTGACGGCGTTCCGCACGTCGGCGTCCACGGTGAGGCCGGCGGGCAGGTAGCGTCTGGCGAGCGCGAACTCGTCCTCGTACTCGGGAGTGGGAAAAGTCAAGGCGAGGCGGGAGACCCCGTCGGCGTACTCGACGCGGTAGAGCGGGTTCACGGTCAGCACGCCGGCGACGTCGAGACGGTCGAGGACGTCGTGGCGGCGGTACAGGTTGGTGTCGCGGGCGGCGACCAGCGTGATGGAAGGCGTGTCGCCGCAGTCGGCAGGTGGCGTGTGCCGGGAGAGGTCCACGACCCGTTCGTCGAGGAGGTTGTCCAGAAGCGCCCGGTCGTCGAAGAGCCGGGGCGCCAGCGGCGCGAACAGGTCACGGTAAGCCGCTGGAGACAGGGTGTCGCCGGCCGAGTAGTTCTCGCCGTGGGCGCTGTGCAGGTGCGGCATGATGGTCGTTGCGTCGCTTGTCGCCACGCGCTGCATTTCGCCGGCGAGCAGGCGCTTGTGCCAGATGTAGGGAAACGCGTCGCATAGCAGCACCGTGTCGAACAGGTCGTCCGCGAACGGCAGCGGGCTGTTTGCGTCGCAACACACCGGCTCGCACTCCGGGGCCACGATGCGGGCAGCGAGCCACAACTTCCAGAAGTGGACGTCGGCCAGGACCGCGCCGGCGCAGGCCGGTTGGCGCAACAGAACGCGGGTGAGGTGGCCGGAGCCGCCGCACAGATCGAGGGCCAGCCGACCCGCTGATCGTGGAGATCGGCCGCGCCCGAGGCTGTTGAGCAGCGCCTCGATGACCAGATAGGTCGGGTCCGAGAAGCGGTGGAGCATGTAGTCCGCCTCGGCGTCGGCGCAGAGCACGGGAAGCAGGTCGCGATACGTCGGTATGCCACCGCCGGAGGTCAGCTCCCGAAAGGCATCGAGCCGTTTCCCGTCCAGACCGAGCAGTGCGTGGAACGCGTCGTCGGCCCGTCCCGCTTCCAGCGCGTGCATGGCGTTCCGCGTGGCGTCGTCGGCGATCAGGATCGGAATGCCCGCGATTACCGGAAAGGCGCAGCACTCGCACCCGAGAACGCCGGACTGGATGTGTGTGGGGCTGCGCTCGAGCGCCGCGTTCTCGACGACGGACAGACGGGTGCCGCAGAACGGGCAACGCAACAGGTCGAGGGTTTCGATCAGCATGTCGGTACGGCTCAGGCGCCGCCGGCGGACGGACCGCCGGGTTGGTCGCGCGGCCTGTCCGAGCATTCGGGGCGGGTGCCGAGCTCGTCGAGGAAAGTGGGGCCCGAAGCGCCGGCCGCGGCCCGCCGGTAGTGCTCGACGCCCAGGAAGCGCGGGGCGTCGCGCTCGGACAGGAATGCGAGTGCACCGTCATCGAACTGCGACGCATGGCAGGCCAGGGCCGCAAGCTTGCGCACCGCGAAGTCGCCGGTGTCGACCACGAGCGTCGGTTCGGGCGCCGCCGAGCCGAACGCGTCGGGATCCTCCACTCCGAGTATGGATGTCGCCGACGGACGTGCCGTGGCGTCTCGCGAGCGGCCGGCACTCGTGGCGGTACCGGTGCGCACCGGTTCGTTCGCGGTTCGGCGCCGTAGTGCCTGCGCGGCGCGGTCGGCCACGGCACGCATCGATCCGGGGGGCAGCGTCACGTAGTAGAGCGCGGGTGCGGCATTGCCCAGCGCCGTGACGGCGCCCGTCGTCAGTTCGTGGACCGCAATGTGGTCCGGGTGCCAGTAGAGACCGTCGGCATCGAAGGTGAGGACGACCTCCGGCCGGCATGCGCGTATCGTCCGTTCGATGTCGGCCCGCAAAGGACCGGCGGCCAGCCAGGGCAGCATCCCGTCCTCGTGGTCGAGGAGCGTCACCGCGCCGATGCCGAGCGCACGCGCCGCGGCTTCGAGTTCCCGGCTCCGTGCCTCCCCGACCTCTCCCGCGCCCCGACCAGGCTCGCCTCGTGTCATGCAGAGAAGTGATACATCGGCCCCCAGATGCGTGCACCACGCCAGCAGACCCCCGCACGCGATCGACTCGTCGTCCGGGTGCGCGAATACCGCCAGCAGCGAACGTCCGTGGAGGTCGGTTTGCGGCGGCACGGTCGATGGCTCCTCGACGGAAAGCGTACGCCACGGACGGCCCGGCTCGCCACGGTGGGACGAGACCACAGGCGCAACCGGCCGGCATTGCGGCGTTTGGGAGGCTCTCGGGGTGTGTGACATGTTGGTTATGATGAACACGCCCGCTCTTCGCAGCCACGAGATCTACCGCTGCTCCCGCGAAGATCGGGCTGACGCCTGCGTCATCGGGTTGTTCGATGCGTTCGACAGAATCGCCGTCGGCGGAGTACGGTCGCGTCCCGTCCCGGCGGAGCTCGGCGTGGAGGGCTGTTTCTTCCGTTGCCAGAAGCACTTCGTTTACTGGAAGACGCTGAGCAACGGCGACATCGGTGTCGTCACCGTGCTGCACGAGCGCATGCATCAGATGGACCGGTTCCGGGAAGACTTCGGAGCATGAGGCGGGAGGCGTCGATGATCAGGCAACCGCGTACCGTACTGGCCGCCCTCACCGCGGCCTGCATCGTGGCCGTCGCGGTCGCCGCGGCCCAGAACCCGGCCGACCGGTTCGCGGGCGTCGAGCTGACCGTCGTGCCGGTGGCGGGTCAGGTGCACATGGTGCAGCGTCCCGGGGGAGGCGGCAACATCGGCCTCTTCGCCGGACCCGACGGCGTCCTGCTGGTCGATTCCCTCTTCGCGCCGCTGGCCGACAGGCTGGTTGCCGCGGTGCGGAGCGTGTCGGACGGCGAGATACGCTTCCTGATCAATACCCACGTGCACCCGGACCACATCGGCGGCAACGCGCCGCTGGCGGGTCGGGATGTCCTGATCTTCGCGCACGACAACGTCAGGGTGCGTGCTCTGGAGCGGCTCCGCTTCCCGCGCCGCGGGGGCAGCTTCGCACCGCGTCCGGCGGTCGGCGCGCGGCCGGTCGTCACCTACAACGACGCGGTGAGCTTCCATTTCAATGGCGAGGAGGTGCGGGCGTTCCTGGCCCCGGCCGCGCACACCGACGGCGATACGTTCGTCCACTTTCCCGAGTCGGACGTGCTGCACCTCGGCGACGTCTTCCGGACCACGAGCTATCCGATCGTCGACGTCTACAACGGGGGCACGGTGGCGGGCACCGTCGCGGCGCTCGAGAAGGCGATCGCGCTGGCCGGACCGGACACCCGGGTCATTCCCGGCCACGGTTTGCAGGTCGTGGGACGCGACGCGCTCGTGCAGTTCCTGGACATGATCGTCGACATTCGCGAGCGTGTGCAGACGATGATCTCCGAGGGCTACACCCTGGAGGACGTGATGGATGCGGCGCCGACGTCCGCCTACGACGCGCAGTGGGGCCGGGAAGCGACGTGGACCGCGAACGACTTCGTGCCGATCGTGTTCTACGAGCTGGGCGGCGGGTCGCTCTTCGTGCGCTGAGGGAGGCCCGCGGACGTGCCTGTCCTGCGTCCGGCCGCCGCCAGGCCGGCGTAGATCCGGGCGTAGCCCTCGACCATGCGGTCCGGGTGGAAGCGTTCGAGGGCGCGGGCGCGGACCCGCCCGCGATCGAGCGCCGCGATCCGCGGGAGGCCCGCCACGAGGTCGTCGAGGTCGTCGAAGACGCCGCCGGTGACTCCCTCGTCGACCAGCTCACCGACCGCGCCGCGGTCGAGCGCCGCCACCGGTGTCCCGCAGGTCATCGCCTCGGCCAGCACCAGCCCGAACGGCTCTTCCGCCTGCACGGGGTAGAGCAGCGCCCGCGCGCCGCCCAACAGTGCTGCCCTGGCGGCCGGATCGACCTCGCCGCGGTATGCGATCCGGTTGCCGTCCACCAGCGGCGCGACGGTCTGCCGGTAGTAGTCGGTCTCCGCCGCGGCGAGCAGGAGACGCATGCCGCAACGCCGCGCCGCTTCGATGGCTTCCACCACGCCCTTGCCGGCGACGAAGCGGCCCAGGAACAGCAGGTAGTCGTCGGGCGCCGACCGGAACGGCAACCGAGCGGGGTCCACGGCATGGTGCACGACGCCGGCGACCGTCAATCCCGCCAACCGGCGGGCCTGCGCGGCGGAGATGGCGACGAACGGCGCATTCGGATAGCGCGACCACAGCGCCACCTCGGGATCGGTCGGCCAGTGATGGACGGTGTGCACGAGCGGCGCCGCGCAGAGGTTCGTGTAGGCCAGGCCCAGCGGCGCGTACTCCGCCTGTGCGTGGATGACGTCGAACGCAGCCGCCCGCTCGACCGCCGCGGACAGATTGAACAGCTCGCACAGCTCCCACGGCCAGAGCGACTCGTCGGCGTGGTAGCCGCGGGGAAAGGTGGCGTGCAGCGTCGCCGGCGTAGCGGACGATCCCGCGGCGAACAGGGTGACCTCGTGACCCCGCGCGACCAGGCCGCGCGCCAGCAGATCCGTCACCGTCTCGATGGAGCCGGAGCGCGCGGGCGGCACGGATTGTGCGACCGGTGCGACCAGGGCGATTCGCATGCGTCGGGGTTCCATCGGACGTGTGCGGGGGCGTCTGGCCATGCCGACGCGGCATTGCGGCGGCGCCGGGCAGGTTCCGTGGGAACGCCGCAATGCAACGATATCGCGAGCATCGCGGCCGCTGCCGCGCCGCGATGGACGAATCGACGAGTCACTCGCAGGCGTGCCCGTCGTTGTCGCGGTCGCGCGCCGTGTTCAGATTGTAGGTGCGAATCTCGGCGTCGTTCCAGGCATCGCGGTACGTGCCGCCGCTCCGATGCACGCCCTCATCCCAGCCGGCCTCCCGCATCGAGGCGCAGTTGCGGTAGGTCTGCACGGGGGGATGATTGGCGGCCGTTGTGGTCGTGGCGGTGTCCTGTTCGGCAACTCGGGCCGGCACTTCGCCGGACTCGCAAGCGTTGAGCACCCGTTCCAGCTCGTCTCGCTCCGCTTCGTCGACGGACAGGTCGTGCGTCTGCTTCACGAACACGACCGTGCGGGCGAACCAGCAGCGCGCGTTCGGCGGCAGCCATTCGGCGGCGTCCTTGTCGCTCTTCTCGTTGCGGTTCAGATCCGCAGACGCCAGCGTCAGGTTGTTCAGGTCGTTGGCGAACGCTTCCTTTTCTTCTGCCGTTCGCCCGCACAGGCCGCTGCGATGCGCCTCGGCCGCCGCCACGATGTGCTCGATGTCGGTCTCCGTGCCGCTGGCGAAGATCCGCGCCTCGTACATCCCGTACCAACCGCCCGCCGTGGCCCCGATCTCGTTCTGGATGTCCTGCTCGCGGCTCTGCGGGTACGCGTAGGCGTCGCGGTCGTAGGGGTCGGAGACCGCGCAGTCGTCCTCGGCCTCGACAGCCAGGCCGCGCCAAGTCGTCTCCTCCCCGGCGTCCTGCTGTCGGGAGTGGACGGCGACGGCAGCCGCAAGGGCGGTCAGCAGGACCAGGGCCGCCGTGGTCGAGGTGCGCATGTCGTTCGCTCTGGCCTGCACGGTCGATCGGCGAACGCCGCTGACGGAGCGCTCGTCGGATTACGGGGCAAGAGTATACGGGATAGCTCGAACAACGTGCGAAGTCGAACAGTGGCCTCAGGAGCGGAAGCGCGCGAGCGCGCTGTGGAGGGACGGCACCGAAGAGGCGCGCATCAAGCGCAGGACGTGTCCAGCAGGCGGGGCAGCACACGGGAGGCGTCGAAGCACTCTTCCGCGATCGCGGCGGCCCGCGCGGCGTGCAGCGCGTAGTCGCTCTCGACACGAGCCAGGCCGTCGACTGCTTCCTCGACGGTGGAGAACGGGATCAGGCCCGTTCCCGACGGAAGGTGATCGCTCCACCCGGTGTCCTGCACGACCGCGGGACGTCCCGCGGCCAGGTAGCAGGCGGTGCGGTCGCTGAACCAGCCGGACCGGTGCGCGACGTAGGCGTGCTTCGCGACGCCGAACTCGGCCTTGGACCCCCGGATGAAGTTCCGATAGGCGTTCGCGGTGCGGGAGACGCGCATCGCGTCGACCGGCGACCAGCCGTGCCGGCGCAGCAGTTGGTGCGGGCCGTTTACGGCAAGCTCGAAGCGCGCCGGGGTGCGAGCGGGCAGGTCGATGAACCGGACGAACTCCCGGTCCTTGTTGCCGTCGACGTCGGTGAAGCTCTCCGTCTTCCAGGTCATCACCGTCGTGAAGCGGTCGCGGGCCGGGGCGCGATCGGTGCGCCACAGCCGGGTGACGACGGGTTGCCACGTCTTGCGCCATGCAAACCCGCCGGTCGGGACATCGCAGGCCGGCGCACCGACGTTGGCCCCGAACGTGAAGAGGTGATCGAACTGCCGGAAGAAATCGACGTACCAGGCGACGCCCTTCGCAATGGCGAGCTGCGTGAACACCGGGTCCGAATCGATGAAGATCCGCTTCGGGATCGCCCGGTACTCGTCGCGCCAGAACCAGCAGCCGCCCGACAGGTCGATGTACAGGTCGGCGTCGCGGCAGTACTGCCGCAGCCGGTCGCGCGACCAGCCGTGGTACGTCTCGTCGTAGTTGACGAAGCACCAGCGGTCGCCGAGCCCGTGCGGCGCCAGCGCCGCGTGGATATAGCGCGTGCCGTAGCCGGGGTCCTCGGAGATGGCGTCGGCGTCCGCGTCGTAGATGCACTCGCCGGTGTCCTCGATATAGCAGACCTCGTGCCCCAGGTCGCGCAGGCCCAGCAGGTACATCAGCGAGCACCAGGTGACGCCGCCGAAGGGATAGCGGCCGATGATGCCGGCGAAGAGGATTCTCATGACCGAATCAGGACCCTGCCGGCAGCGCCACGGCCCGCGAGGTTGCCGCCGAGCTCGTCAGGTCGGGATCGTCGAGCGACCCGCCGCTGGCGAGGCGCTCCCACATCCGGCGGTACAGATCGCTCGACGCAAGCAGGTGCTCGTGGGGGCCTTGCGCCGTGATGCGTCCGTCCTGCAGGACGAGGATGCGGGTCGCGTCGCGGATGGTGGAGAGGCGATGCGCGATGACGAACAGGGTCCGCCCGGCCCGCAGGCGGCGCAGGGTGTCGAAGACGGCCGCCTCGGCCAGCGTGTCCACCGCGGACGTCGGCTCGTCGAGGATCAGGATCGGCGCCCGCTTCAGCAGGGCCCGCGCAATGCCGAGCCGCTGGCGTTCGCCGCCGGACAGCGTGGCGCCCGCCTCGGCGACCGGCGTGGAGTAGCCGCTCGGCAGCCGGGCGATGGCCGCATGTATCTGTGCGTCGCGCGCCGCCTGCTCGACCTCCGCGTCCGAGGCCGCGAGCCGCCCGTAGCGGATGTTGTCGGCGATGGTGCCCGCGAAGAGCAGCGGGTCCTGCGGCACCAGGGCGATCTGCTCGCGCAGGGTCCGGAGGCGGTAGGCGCCGGCGTCGCGCCCGTCGATGAGCACGTGCCCCGCGGTGGGCTCGAAGAGCCGCGGGATCAGGTGCACCAGGGTCGTCTTGCCGGCCCCTGTGGGGCCGACGACGGCGACCAGCTCGCCGGGGCGGGCATCGAGGCTTACCCCGTCGAGCACGGTGCGCACGCCGTCGTACGAGAAATCGACCCCTTCGAAGCGGACGTGTCCGGCCAGGCCGCGCGCGTCCACGGCGCCGGGCGCGTCGGCGACCTCGGGCTCCAGCGCCAGGATGTCGCGCACGCGGCGGGCGCCGACCACCGCCTGCTGCAGATTGCCTACGGTATGGGCGATCTCGGCCACCGGGTCGTATACCCGCGCCAGGTAGGCGATGACGACCAGCAGTTGACCGACGCTGAGCGTCTCTTCGACGACGCGCAGCCCTCCCACGACGAGAATCACCGCCGTGCCGACCAGCGTCACCGTCGTCACGGCCAGCGAGAAGAGCGACTCCTGCCAGGTCAGGCGCACCCGCGCCCGCGCGGTGTCGCGGCTGGTGCGGGAGAAGCGGCCGAGCTCGTGCCCTTCCCGCGCAAAGCTCTTGATCGCCGCAATCGACCGCAGCGTCTCGTAGGCCCGCTCCACGAGTCCGGATTCGAGCAGCTTGACCTGCTCGGCGCGCTCGCTCAGCGTCGTCGCGTGGTAGCGCAGGCACAGGAACAGGAACGGCGCCACGGCCAGGGCCAGCAGCGCCAGCGTCGGGTCGAGCGTCAGCACCACGACGAACATGACGCCGAGATGCAGCGCGGCCAGCGCGATCGGCAGGGCGCCGCCGGTGACCAGGTCGTTGATGCAGTAGGTGTCGGCGTCCAGGCGGTACACCGCGTCCGACGTCCGGTGGGTGAGATGGTGCCGCAGCGGCAGCGCCTGCAGGTGCGCCAGCAGGCGGCTGCGCAGGTCGTGGACGACCCGCTGGCCCATGTCCACCTCGATCTGGGTGTGCGTCAGGCGCACGGCCTCCGCGGACAGCTCGACGAGCAGGCCGCCGCCGGCGAACATGGCCAGCAGGGCGATCGGCCCCAGCTCGGAGAAGAAGGGAAAGAGCGCGACCAGCGGACCGGGGAGCGGCTGTTCGCCGAGCACGCTGTCCACGATCAGCTTCAGGGCCCACGGCGCCAGCGTGACGAGGCCGATCTCGACCAGCGACAGCCCCAGGACGGCGGCGACCCGCGCGCGGTAGGGCCGGAGGAACGCCGCCGTCCAGCGAATCAGCGTCACGGCGTATCAGTGTACGCGTGCCGGTACGCCGGCGGCACCGGCGCGTCAAGCAGAGCCGGCGGGCCGGGTGACTGCGCCGTGCAACGGTGCAGCCGCCTGGAGAGGGTCGGCTGGGCGGAAAGCGCGGCCGCATAAGGCTGCGGTTTCCGGGCTAGAATGAGCCGGCTCGACGACCAAGACGTTTCAGGAGGCTGCGGTGAAAACCACGCGAGTGACGCTGATATCGGTGTTGGTGCTTTCGATGGCGGCTGGTGTCTCGGCCCAGACCAACTGGCCGCAATTCCGCGGCGGGGTGGCGGGCGTGATCGCCGACGACCCGGCGCTGCCGGAGCGCTGGGGGCCGGACGAGAACATCGCCTGGCGGATCGACATTCCGGGGCGCGCCTGGAGCTCGCCGATCGTCTGGGGCGATCACGTCTTCGTGCTCACGGTGACCCGCGTCAGCGGGACCACCGACGCGCAGCCGATGCCGATCGAGTCCTACCGGGCGCGTTCGCTCGGCGGATCGATGACCGGGGCCGACATCGACAGGGAGGCGGAGCCGCTGCGCTGGGTGCTCTACGACGTCGACTTCGAGACCGGCGCGGTCCGCTGGGAGCGCGAGCTGCACACCGCGGTGCCGGCGCTGACCGCCCACCAGAAGAACACCTTCGCGTCGGAGACGCCGGTGACCGACGGCGAGCGGGTCTACGTCTACCTGGGCGACATCGGACTGTTCGCGGTCGACTTCGAGGGCAACGAGACGTGGTCCGTGCCGCTGGAGTGGCTGCCGCGGCGCAACTGGGGCGCGGCCGGCTCGCCGGTGCTCCACGACGGCCGGCTCTACGTGGTCAACGACAACGACGAGCAGTCGTGGGTGGCGGCGTTCGATGCGGCCACCGGCGAGGAGATCTGGCGCACCGATCGCGACGAGGGGACCAACTGGTCGACGCCCTTCGTCTGGGAGAACGACGTCCGGACCGAACTCGTGACCACCGGCACCGGCGGCGTCCGCTCCTACGGCCTCGACGGCGAGCTGCTCTGGGAGCTGCACGGCATGTCGTCGCTCGTCATCCCGACCCCGTTCTCCGACCACGGCCTGCTGTTCATCAACTCCGGCTACATCGCCGACAGCACGCGGCCGGTCTACGCCATCCGGGCCGGCGCGAGCGGCGACATCTCGCTGGGGCAGGGGAGCACCAGCAACGACTACGTCGTCTGGTCCCACCCGCAGCTCGGCTCCTACAACCCGTCGTCGCTCGTCTACGGCGACTACCACTACACGCTGCTCGATCGCGGCATCCTGATGTGCTACGACGCGCGCACCGGCCAGCCGGTGTATCCGCGCCGGCGTGTCACCGCGGGGACGCTCTTCACGGCATCGCCCTGGGCCTACAACGGCAAGATCTTCGCGCTCAGCGAGGACGGCGAGACGTTCGTCATCCAGGCGGGCGACGAGTTCGAGGTCCTCTGGCGCAACTCGCTCGGCGACGAGATGACGATGGCGACCCCGGCGATTGCCCGCGGCAGCCTCTTTCTGCGGACCGCGTCGAAGCTGTACCGCATCGCGTCGGACGCCGGCGAGTAGCGACGGGTGCCGGGGGAGGAAGCGGGCCGGGATCTACGCCGGAGAGGTGGTGACGACTCCTCGCCTCGTGGGGCGGAACGCGGGCCGCAAGGCGACGGCTTCCCAGGCTACAATGGACCGGATGGATGCCACGGTCCTCGATGTCCTCACGGCGTTGCTCTCGCTCGTCAGCGCGGTCGGCGTACTGGTGGTCAACAGCAAGGTCGATCGGCTGACCGGCCGGGTCGGCGCCCTCGAATCGACTCCGCTCATGGTGGTGGCGTTCGTCATGGGCCGGAATATTCCCGCGGCTGATGAGCCTGCCCGCGGTTGAACGAGTGGGTTGCTGCTCGTGACGATACTCGGTTAGCGGAGGCATCGTGTCCGAGCTGTTGGCATCCAACTGGACATCGGGACTGTCGTTGGCGGCTCTCATCCTGTATCTGCATCGCAGTCTCGATACACGGATTGCGGGCGTCGAACGCGGACAAGCCGAGTTGCGCGAGCGCATGGCCAAGCTCGAGGGGGCGCTGCAGGGCTTCATGGCCGGCCAGCGCAACGAGAGTCGGCCGTAAATCGCACTGCCGGTCCAGAGCAAGCGAGGGAGGCGAGTTGATGAATCATCGTGTACTGACGGCGTTGTTCGCGCTGGCGGCGGTTGTGCTGCTGGCCCCGTTGCCGGTCGCGGCGCAGTCGGACGACGAGGTGATGCGGACCCCCGACGGGCAGCCGCACATCTCCGGCATCTTCACCTTCCGCACGCTGACGCCGCTGGAGCGGCCGGCGGCCCTGGAAGGACGCGAGCGGCTCAGTTTCGAGGAGGCCGCGCAGTTCGAGGCGTCCGAGCGCATCCGGCTGAACCGCGACCTGTTCGACCCGATCACGGGCGCGCCGAGCGCCGGCTACCAGTCGCGGGCCGAGGGCGGGGTGCTGTCCTACAACGAGTTCTGGTACGAGCGGGGCATCGAGCTGACCGCCGACAAGCGGACGTCGCTGATCGTCGATCCGCCGAACGGCCGCATCCCGTACACCGACGCGGCCCGGGACACGCGGCGCATCCGGCGTCTCAACCTGCGCAACGGCTTCGCGGATCACTACACCGACCGCAGCCTGTCCGACCGCTGCATCATGGGCTTCAACGCCGGGCCGCCGATGACCGCGGGCTCCTACAACAACAACGTGCAGATCATGCAGGTCCCCGGCTACGTGGTGATCTACAACGAGATGGTGCACAACCCGCGCATCATCCCGATCGACGCCGAGGCGCCGCGCCACGGCCTGCGGCAGTGGTCGGGCGAGTCGCGCGGCCATTGGGACGGCGAGACGTTCGTCGTCGAGACCTACGACTTCATCACCGAGACCAGCCTGCGCGGCTCGTCGAAGGACACGCACGTCATCGAGCGCTTCCGCCGCGTCGATCCCGACACGGTGATGTACGAGTTCACCGTGGAGGATCCGAACAACCTCACCGGTCCCTGGACGGCTCTGATGCCGTTGCGGCGGACCGACGGCCCGCTCTTCGAGTACGCCTGCCACGAGGGCAATATCGGGATGGAAGGCATCATGGCCGGCGCCCGCCGGAAGGACACGCAGCGCGTCGACGCGGCCCGCTGAGTCGGGACAGCGAGTCAGCCGGAAATCTCACGACGGGTGCGGTCCGTTGCGGGGACCCCGTAGCGGGCCGTTTTCCGTGTACACCGTCACGCGTGCGGCATCTGCCGGCGGGCGGAACACTTTCACCGTCAACGGCGGCGGCGCACTCGAGGCGGCTTCACCCGCCGGTCGAATCCCCGTTCAAGCCGGCGACCCGGTGGCCTCGGCAGTCCAGCCGGCCTTGCCGCCGATCAGCCGCGTGCGCAGGTCGGCGGGCGCTTGTCTCGCGACATCCTTCAGGTGTGAGAGATCGAAGGACTCCGGCAACGTCCTGTGAAGGACCATCAGGCGCAGGAGACGGTCGGCCTGCGGCCCCATCGGGGTCTTGCCATGCTCCCAGCGGGAAACGGTTTCGGCCGTGGCCCCCATGTGGTCGGCCAGTTCCCGGCCGGACCATCCCAGGGTGGTCCGGAGGAATCGAATCTCCGCCGGCGTCAGGCGCGCAGACTTGCGGACGAGGGCAGTGGCCATCACGCGGTGCAGTTCTTCTATCCGGGGAATCGCGACCTCGTACTGACCGCAGTGGCCGCACCGGCTGACCTCGACGTCGACGAGGGTCACCCCCGGCAGCCCGCACGCGTCGTACTTGACGTTCTCCCGGCCGGTGGTCATCCCGTGGCCGCAGCCGAAGCACTTCAGGTCCATGCCGTAATCACGGTCAGCGTCCGCGGGTCACGAAAGGCGATCACCACGGTGATTTTCCCTGCGCGCACACGATACCGCCACGTGCCGTTCTCCCACTCCGCGGGGTCGACCGTGCCGGATTTCAACGCGTTGACACAGTCGACCGTCGTGAGTCCCCGCTCCGAACACCGGAAATCATCAGCGTCCCTGGAATAATCAAAAGATGATTATTTATCAAGTATTCGCGTCGAACAGCACGGTCAGAAGAGCCGCAGGATGCCGTCCTGTGGTCATCTCCACGAATCTCACGCGCGCCCCGGTTACGTTGAACAGCCGGCGATTCCGGGGTAGGATCGACGTTTCCGTTCGAGCGGATGGAGGATTCCAGATGAGTCAGCGATTCGTGACGGTCATCGCAGTGGCGATCGCCATGGCGGCGGTGGCGCCGATTCCTGCCGGCGCGCAGTCGGCCCAGTCGGAAACGGTGATGCGGACGCCGGACGGCCAGCCGCACATCTCCGGCATCTTCACGTTCCGGACCCTGACCCCGCTCCAGCGCCCCTCCGCGCTGGAGGGCAGGGAAACGCTCGGCGCCGAGGAGGCGGCCCAGTTCGAGGCCTCCGAGCGGATTCGTCTGAACCGCGACCTCTTCGACCCGGAGACGGGCGCTCCGAACGCCGGCTACCAGCCGCGGGCCGAAGGCGGCGTGCTGTCGTACAACGAGTTCTGGTACGAGCGGGGCGTCGAGCTGACCGCCGACAAGCGGACCTCGCTGGTGGTCGATCCGCCGAGCGGGCGCATCCCGTTCAAGCCGGAGTACCAGGCGGCGGCGCAGATCCGCCGGCTCAACCTGCGCAACGGGTTCGCGGACCACTACACGGATCGGAGCCTCGCGGACCGCTGCATCATGGGCTTCAACGCCGGGCCGCCGATGGTCTCGAGCGCCTACAACAACAACGTGCAGATCTTCCAGGTCCCGGGGTACGTGGTCATCCTGAACGAGATGGTGCACAACGCGCGCATCATTCCCATCGACGGCCGGCCGCACGGCGAGCTCCGGCAGTGGTCGGGCGATTCCCGCGGGCGCTGGGAGGGCGAGACCCTCGTCATCGAGACGAGGAACTTCCTGCGCGAGACCAGCCTGGGCGGCTCGTCGGCGGACACCTACCTGGTCGAGCGCTTCCGGCGCATGGACCCGGACACCGTGATGTACGAGTTCACGGTCGAGGACCCGAACAACTTCACGCGGCCGTGGACGGCGATGATGCCGCTGCGGCGCACCGACGGCCCGCTGTTCGAGTACGCCTGCCACGAGGGCAACATCGGAATGCACGGCATCATGGCCGGCGCGCGGCGCAAGGACACGCAGGCCGTGACCTCGGTCCGGTGATCCCGGGCAGCGACTGAGCGGCGCACCGCGCCGGTCGCGAACAGCCGACTTTTGCGGGCCCGTCTCAGCGCACTGGGGCGGGCCTTTTTCTTCTGTTGCCGTTTCTCTCGGAAGGAAGACGATCCATGCGTTCCTGGTTGCCTTTTGTCGTGATGACGGTGCTGAGCTGGGGAACCTACATTCCGACGCTGCACCGCGGCCAGCTCGCGCTCGGCGGCAGCGGCGTGCACGCGTTCCTGATGGTGGGACTGGCCTACCTGCTGGTGGCGATCGCCGTGCCGGGGATGATGGTCACCCGCGCCGGGACGTGGAGTCTGTTCGGCGACAACCCCAACGGGATGCTGTTCACGTTCGCCGCCGGCGTGCTCGGCGCGCTCGGCGCGCTCGGCATCGTCCTGGCGCTGGTCAACGGCGGGCGCCCGAACGTCGTGCCGCCGCTGGTCTTCGCCGGCGCGCCGGTGGTGAGCGTGTTCGTGGCGATGCTCTACAATCCGCCGCAGCAGAGCCCGTCGCCGCTGTTCTTCCTCGGCATTCTGATGGCCGCGGCCGGCGCGTTCCTGGTGCTGTCCTATCGACCGCACTAGCAGGTGGCCACCCGGGATGCATGTCGCTCGAATGCAGCGGGCTCTTGCCACGGGTTCCTGAGATGCGCATGTTGTCGCGGCGCACGGCACTCGGCGCGCTCGCGGCGCCCCTGCTGGCTCCGCGTGCCGTTTCGGGGCGGGCTGCGCCCCCCGCGCAGCCGGCCTCCGGTGTTGCGGCCGGGGCGGGGCAGGCCGTCGTGCATCGCGCTCCCCGACCGCTTGCTCCTGACGCGGTTACCCACGACTGGACGTCGTTTCTCGGGCCGACGCACAACGCGGTATCGACCGAAACGCGTCTCAGCCGGACGCTGCCGCCGCCGCTGGTCTGGGAGTTTCCGACCGGGTCGGGCTACGCCTCGCCGGCGATCTTCGGCGACCGGCTCGTCTACCTGCACCGGGTCGGCGACGAGGAGATCGTCGAGTGCCTGCATCCCGAGACCGGCGCCACCCACTGGCGCCTGCGGTATCCGTCGGCCTACCGCGATCGCTACGGGTACAACAACGGCCCCCGTTCGAGTCCCGTCATCGACGTTGGCAGCGGCCGGGTCTATACGGTCGGCGCCGAGGGGCGGGTCCACGCCATGGAGCTCCAGACCGGCCGCGTCGTGTGGCGGTCCGACCTCCGCACGGCGTACAGCGTGCGGCAGGATTTCTTCGGCATCAGCTCGACGCCGCTCATCGAGGGCGGCTTGCTGATCGTCAACGTGGGCGCCCCGGGTGGACCGACCGCAGCGGCGCTGGACCTGGAGACCGGCGAAGAGGCCTGGCGCGCTGGCGACGAATGGGGAGCGAGTTACGCTTCCCCGGTGCCGGCGGTGGTGCACGGCGAGCGCCGCGTGTTCGTCTTTGCGGGCGGGGAGTCGCGGCCGCCGTCCGGCGGGCTCATGTCCATCGATCCGGCGAACGGCCAGGTCGACTTCGCCTTCCCGTGGCGCAGCCGGACCTACGAGTCGGTCAACGCGGCGTGCCCGGTCGTCTTCGACGACAAGGTCTTCATCACGGCCAGCTACCGCGCCGGCGGCGCCCTCGTCGCAGTCCGGCCCGACTTCACGCACGAGGTGGCGTGGACGACGCGCGAGTTCGCGCTGCACTTCAACACGCCCATTCACCGGGGCGGCTACCTCTACGGGTTCGACGGACGCAACATGGGCGATTCCTCGCTGGCCTGCATCGATGCGCAGACGGGGGAGGCCGTGTGGCGAGCCGTGCCGCAGTGGCGCGAGACGTTCACCATCGACGGGCGCGAGTACGAGCAGATCCTGGGCACCGCGCGCGGGTCGCTGCTCGCGGCGGACGGGCAGTTCCTGTGCCTCGGCGAGCTCGGCCACCTGCTCTGGATGGACCTGACGCCCGAGGGGTATACGGAGATCTCCCGCGGCTGGATCGTCGCGGCCCGCGAGTCGTGGAGTCTGCCCGTGCTGTCCCGCGGCCTGCTCTACGTGACGCAGAACGCGCGGGACCTCCTTACCGGGGCGGGCCCGCGCCTGCTCTGCTACGACCTGCGCGCGTAGCGCCTCGTTACTCAGGCGATGCCGGCCCCGCGAATCCCGACGTAGACCGAGTAGAGCGACTGGCTCGCGGTCATGAACAGCCGGTTGCGCCGGGTTCCGCCGAAGCAGACGTTGGCGCACCGCTCCGGCAGCCGGATGATGCCGATGACGTCGCCGTCCGGGGCGATGATCTGCACGCCCGGGACGGCCCCCGCCCAGACGTTGCCGTCCGTATCGCAGCGCATGCCGTCGGCTATCGAGCGTGCCTCGGGATCGCCCGGCACGGAGAGCTGCACGAAGCGGCGCCCGTTGACGAGCCGTTCGCCGTCGACGTCCCAGACCTTCACGTCCTGCCCGCTGCCCGTGTCGGCGACGTACAGCCGGTCGTAGGCGGGCGAGAAACAGATGCCGTTCGGCGCGCCGATCTCGTCGGTGACCCGGGTTATTGCGCCGGTTACGCCGTCCACGCGATAGACCGACAGCGGCAGCTCCTGCTCGGCCGGAAAGCCCTCGTAGCTGCCGCGGATGCCGTACGGCGGATCGGTGAACCAGATGCTGCGGTCGGGATGGACGACGACGTCGTTCGGCGAGTTCAAGCGGCT
The DNA here is from genome assembly GCA_965204175.1 of Vicinamibacterales bacterium. Lineage (GTDB taxonomy): Bacteria > Acidobacteriota > Vicinamibacteria > Vicinamibacterales > UBA8438 > WTFV01. The sequence continues at coordinate 3,095,819 of OZ241978.1, read as the reverse complement.
GCCTTCGAAGCGGTCCGCGATGACCGTCACCTCGCCGGAGTGCTCGTAGCGTGCCACGCGCCGGTTCCCGTGCTCGCAGGAGATCTGCCGTCCCTCGTGGTCGAACGTGTTGCCGTTGCTGTGGCCGGAGGGACTGCGGAAGACGCTGACGTGGCCGTCCTCTTCGAGCCAACGCATCTGGCGGTTGTTCGGAATGTCGCTCCAGACCAGGTAGCGGCCGCTGCCGTTCCACGCCGGGCCTTCCGCCCACAGCGTGCCGATGTAATGCCGGCGGATCGGCGTGTTGAAGAGGATGTAGGGCCGGAACCGCGGGTCGAGCGCGATGATGTCCGGATCGGGATAGTGCAGCGGGTTCTGCCCCGACCAGTCGCGCGGTTCGTACGGCGGCAGGCTTGCCTGCTGCGCGGCCGCCAGCGCCGGGGCAATCGTCGTGGACGCGACCGTGGCTCCGAGAAACGCTCGCCGGCTCAGCGGCCGGCGGGCCGAGCGGTTTGCACGAAACGTTGAAGGACGAGTGGAATCAGTGATCATGGCACAGATCTATACCCCATTTGCCTGGTCGGAACGCGATTCATCTCTGTCCGAGGCATGAACAGCCGCCGGTTCTAGCGCCAGTCCACGTCGGGAAACAGCTCGTCCGTTTCCTGCGGCTGGACGCCGAGCACGTTGAGCGACATCGAGACGAGGCGGTAGTTGGCCACCGTCATCACGACGCTCATCATCTCGCGCGTGTCGTACCGCTCGGCCAGGGTGTCCCAGGTGTCCTGGGAGACGATGCCGTCACGGTAGATCTCGTCCGCCGCTCGCACGTGCGCCGCTTCGAACGCATCCCAGCCGGCGCCGGCGCCGAGGGCGATGCGTTCCGGCTCGAGCCCGTGGTCGCGGGCCCGGCCCACGCTGCCGACGTGCTTGGCCCACTCGTAGACGGCCTGGCAGTTCCATCCGATGCGCAGAATCAGCAGCTCGCGGAAGTAGGGCGTGAGCGGCGAGATCCGGTTCACGTAGCCGGATTGCCCGCTGCGCGCGGCCTGCAGCTCGGGGTAGCGTCCGAACGTGCGCCCGACGCGGATACCGGGGCCTTCGAGCGGGGCGACGCGCGGCGCCGTCAGCGGCGGTTCCGGTGCCGGCACGTCGAGCCGGTACGGCACGTCGGCAGGGAAGCGCGCGTACGCGTTGTCGTCCGGCTGCACCCCCCACGAGTTGTAGAGCATCGCGACGAGCGTGGTCTCGTTGACCGCCATCACCGCGTCGAACAGGTTGTAGAGGTCGTAGCGGCCGGCCAGCGCGTCCCAGGTCGCGTCGCGCACCGACGAGTTGACGTACAGCTCGTCGGCGAGGCGGAGCAGCATGGCCTCGAACGGATCCCACCCGGCGGCAGCGGGCCCCTCGGCGACGCGTCGGATCTCGTCCGGCATGACGCCGGCCGCCCGGGCGGTCGGCGCGTGGTCGGCCCAGAGATGGCTCGATTGCGTCAGCCACGCCGTCCGCAGGATCAGCAGCGCGCGGTGGCGCGCCGACAGGGTGGAGTCGATCGACGTGAAGAGGACGAACGGCATCACCGCCTCGACCAGCTCCGGCACGCGGAGCATGGTCCGGAAGGCGTTGCCGATACGCACCTCGGAGGCGTACTTCTCGACGAGCGCGCGCTGCCCGGCGGTCCACTCGGCTTCCGGCAGCGGCGGAATGCGCGGCTCGCTCAGGCGGACGACCGGTGCACTGCCGGGAGCATCCGGGCGTACCTGCGCCGCCGCCCGCCCCGCATCCAGCGAGAAGGCGAGAGCTCCGGTCACGGCGAGGCATGCGGCGAGCACACGGCGACGGGATCCAATCCAGCACATGGCCATCCTCCCGGCGGATTGCAGTGGACGTTCTCGCGTAACGATAGCACCTGCGCGGCGGCAGGCCGGACGACGCCGGCGGCGGATGACGGCGACGTCACGGATCACGGCGGGGCCGGCCCCGCTCGGCGACGAGGTCGAAGTGCAACAGCCGGTCCGGCAGGAGGCCCGCGCCGGTCACCTCCCGATTCCGGCGCCGCCAGTACGCCAGGAGGTCGGCCGTCCGGGCGAACCGCTCGTCGTCGCCGAACGTGCTGATGGCCCGCACGCTCGGGTAGAGCGCCAGGATGCGATCCACCAGATCCGCCGGTTCGTGCTGTTGCAGATCGAGGAGGCAGCGCGGGTTGAACTCGACCACCAGCGCCGGCCGGTGCCGTTCGATCAGGTTCCTGAACCCGTCGAAGGCCGCGACCTCGTACCCTTCCACGTCGATCTTGACGAGGTCGAGCCGGGGCAGCCATGCCAGCGACTCGTCGAGCGAGACCGTCTGCGCGTAGACGCTGCGCGGCCCGGGCGGTCGGGCGCGCAGCAGGTGCGTATTCGACCGGTTGTCGCTCAGCGACACCACTTCCGATCCGCTCGCCGCCGCGCAGGGCACTACGCGGACGTTGCGCAACCGGTTCAGCACGATGCCGGCGTAGAGCATCCGGAGATTGTCCGGATTGGGCTCGACCGCCACGACCAGGCCCCTTTCGCCGACCAGCACCGCCGCCATCAGGGCGATGCAGCCCACGTTGGCGCCGATGTCGACGACGACGTCGCCGGGGCGCACGCGCTCGCGGACGGCCCCCCGGACGTGGGGTTCGTAGTCGTTGGTCGCCAGGATGTTCCGCGCGAACTCGGTATCGCGCTTCTGCACGCAGACCCGATAGCCGTCCAGCTCGACCGGCGTCGGCTTCAGCGCCTCGTTCGCTTCGTCGGAGTCGGCGAAGCTGTCGGCGAGGTACTCGAGCGTGATGCCGCGCCGGACGAGACGCTGGTAGTGCTCGAATCCGTCCGAATCGGGAGGACGCCGCAGCAGGAGGCGGTAGGCGTAGTAGATGTCTTCGGGCGTGGCGTGCTTGCTCCATCCGCCCGGCGGGCTGCCGGGCGGATGGTCGGGTGAGGACACTGGCGATCGCTCCGTTCGGTCGGGGCGTCCCCTTCTCCCTTCCGGAGCCCTCCAGGGACGCTCGCGACGACTTATTGCGCGTCTTCCGCGCGGGCGCCCCGCATGATGTTCAGCAGGCCGTAGTTGCCCTCGTGGCACGCGTACTCGTACATCGGGCCGGAAGTGACCCCCCGCGACTCGTGGTCGGTGGTCATGGGCAGCAGCGCCGTCCAGGGCCGGGTGAACATGTCCGGGTCGGTCATCGTGAACTCGTAGTCGAGTGTTTCCTCGTCGACGCGGGTGAACCGCTCGACCAGGCGCAGCCCGGGCCGTGCCGCCCGCCACGTCGCCCGCCACAGGTCGTCGCGCTTGTCGGCGAAGGCGGTCGTCTCGACCACCAGCGTGTCGCCTTCCCAGCGGCCGCGCGAGTCGCCGAGCCATTGCCCGACGTGCACCGGGATGTGCGACCGGCCGTCGGTCGGGATCAGCCGGAACTCGTGGAACATCTCGTTCAGCATGGCCACCCATCCCTCGGACTGCAGGATGTGGTAGTTCATGTTGTAGCCCTGCAGCGGCACGAACGGCAGGCCGTCCGTGAGGCAGCGCTCGCCCGTGTCGGCGTCCGTGTAGGAGTAGAACGGGCCCACGCCGTACCTGGCCGAGTCCTCCGCGAGCCGCCGGCGTCCCGCCTCGGTCCACGGGATGCGCCCGTCGGCCGGATCGGTGATGAGCGAGGTCCGGCGATCGCCGGTCATCACCTTGCCGCCGTCCATCCAGAACTGGTTGTAGGCCCCGACGTTGCCGGGAATGAAGCGGTCGGACGCGGCGCGCGCCTCGGCCGAGGAGGTCTCGAACGCCGCTGCTTCCTCGGCGGTGAGCACGTCCTGCCCGGCCATCGCCGCGGGCCGCTCGATGGGGGTCAGGGTGGCGTTGGTCCAGATGCCCTGGAGGTCCGGCACGCCCCACGGGGTGCGGGGTGCCGTATAGGCTTCGCCGCTCGTGGATTGCGCGCAGGGGACGGCGATGGCGCCCGCGACCAGCAGCGCGCAGGCCGTTGCGAGCAGCAGTCTTCGGTGTCGATGCTGATTCCGCGTGCCCATGTCTTCCTCCTCGTGAATCCGTCCTGCCGGCTCGTGAATCCGTCCTGCCGGATGCGATTCCAGCCTGTCAATCGTCGGTGACCTCTTGAGCGGGTCGGTGCATGCCCCGCCAGAATAGCAAAACGGCCGCCGCCCCGAGGAGCGGCGGCCGTGTCGAGTGCGTCGGTCGGCCGGTGGATCAGCGGCTGGCCGCGGCCGCCGCCTCCTGGGCTTCCTTGCGCCGCGCGCCGGCGAGGATGCCTTCCATGCCGATGTTGCCCTCGTGGCAGGCGTACTCGTAGAGGGCATCGGGGCTGCTGCGCAGCGGAATCATCGCCGTCCACGGACGCTCCCACGTCGTTGCATCGTTGGCCGTGATCTCGTACTGCAGCACGTTCTCGCTCACCCGGGTAAAGCGCTCGGTGATGTGCAGGTGCTCGGCCGCGCCCATGAAGTTGGCGAACGGCGAGTAGTTCTTCGTCTCCACCACGAGGGTGTCGCCGTCCCAGTAGCCGCGCGAGTCGCCGAGCCACTGCCGAACCCCGTCGTCCAGATGCGGGCGTCCGTCGAGCGGGATGATCCGCGCGTCGTGCGCCATCTCCATCAGGATGACCACGTGGTCGGGAGTCTGGAAGAGCTGGTAGTAGCTGTTGTAGCCCGCCCCGAGGCGCGGGGCGCCGAAGCTGACGCAGCGCTCGCCGAGGCTGCGGTCGTCGGTCCAGACGGCATGGCGTTGCCGCTTCATGCCGGCGGTCTCGGCGCGCATCGTGGCCGCCGCCGTGCGCGCCGGCAGGCGGCCGTTCGGCGGATCGACGATGAGCGAGGTGCGGTTGTCCCAGTCGCGCTCGACCATCCAGAACTGGTTGTAGTTGCCGGTGGCGGTATCCCGCGAGCTGAAGTTCTGCACCGCGTTCAGCGCCGCCGTGAAGACGCTGTCGCCGAAGGCGGCGTCGCCCCCGTCGAGGGCGAACAGCTCCTCGGCGTGGGACTGCAGCGCGGCCACTTCCTCCTCGGTGAGGAACTCGCGGTCGCCGAGCACTTCCGGCCGCTGGAGCGGCGTGGCGTTGTTGTTGGCCCAGACCCCCTGCAGATCGGGGTGGCCGAAGGCCGTCCGCGGCGCCGTCCAGGAGTCGTCCTGCGCCGCCGCCGTGCCGGCCGGCAGCGCCATGCCGGCGAAGAGCACGACCGTCAGGTGAAGACTGCGTCTGGTCACCGTTTCCCTCCTGTCCCGTGCGTGTCTCCGGAGAACGACACGATGTCTGCCCTTGGAAGATCTAAAGATAGCAGTTTTGGCGTGCGCGGGCGCGCATTTTGTGCGGTACTGGCGCGGACGCGGCGAGCGGGAAGCAGACCGGACCGACAGGCCGGCCGCGACCCGGGAGGCCGTCGCCGGATAGTATGTCGGTCAGGGGGCGTGCAGCGATGACGACAAGACAGTGGAGCGGAGCGGCGACGCTCGTGTTGCTGGCGGCGACCGGTACGACGGCGTCTTCGGTCATGGCCCAGGCGCCGGCGGAGTGGCCGCAGTTCCGGGGCCTCACGGCCGGGGCGGTGGCCGACGATCCGGCCCTGCCCGATACCTGGAGCAGGACCGAGAACGTCGCCTGGTCGGTCGAGCTTCCCGGCCTGGGCTGGAGCTCGCCGGTGGTGGCGGGGGACCACGTCTTCGTGACGTCGGCGATCAGCGCAGGCGAGGAGCTGCAGCCGGTGCCGGGGCTGTACGACCCGGGCGACGAGTTCGGCAAGCAGCGCTCCACGGCGGAGCACCGCTGGATCGTGTACGACGTCTCCTTCGCCACCGGCCGCATCCGCTGGGCGCGCGAGCTGGCCGGCCTGGCCCCGCCCGAGTTGAAGCACATCAAGAACAGCTTCGCGTCGGAGACGCCGGTCACCGACGGCCGCCGGGTGTACGTCTACTTCGGGGCCATCGGACTGGTGGCCGCCCTCAACCTGAGCGGCGAGACCGTCTGGACTGCCGAGGTCGGCGCCTTCAACGGCGGGCAGGAGTTCGGCAGCGCCGCCTCGCCGGTGCTGCACGACGGCCGCCTGTACCTCGTCAACGACAACACCACCCGGTCGTTCCTGGCCGCCTTCGACACCGCCACCGGCGAGCAGGTCTGGCGCATCGACCGGGACGAGACCGAGAACTGGTCGACGCCGTTCGTCTGGGAGAACGATCTCCGGACCGAGATCGTGACCACCGGGCGGCGGAAAATCCGTTCCTACGACCTCGACGGCAACCAGCTCTGGGAGCTCGGGGGCATGACCGTCAACGTCGTCCCCACGCCGTTCACCGGCCACGGGCTGCTGTATCTGAGCTCCGGCTACCCCGGCGGCTTCCCGCGGCCGGTCTACGCCGTCCGGCCCGGCGCGTCGGGAGACATCTCGCTGGCCGAGGGCGAAACGAGTAACGACCACATCGCGTGGTACCAGCCGCTGCTCGGCACCTACAGCACGTCGGCGCTGGTCTACGGCGACTACTACTACACGCTGCTCGACCGCGGGTTCCTGCTGTGCCACGACGCCCGGACCGGCGAGGAGATCTACGGCCGCCGGCGCATCGCACCCGGCCACGGGTTCACCGCCTCGCCGTGGGCCTACAACGGGAAGATCTTCGCCCTGAGCGAGGACGGGATCACCTACGTGATGGAGGCCGGTCCGGAGTTCTCGATAGTGGGGACCAACGACCTGGACGAGATGGCGCTGGCGACCCCGGCGATCGCCCACGGCAGCCTCCTCCTGCGGACGCAGTCGAGGCTCTACCGCATCACCAACGACGCGCCGTGAATTGGTGCAAGGTCGCTCAAGTGGTGGTCGGTATCTTTGGACGCGGGATCTGCGGCGTCAGTGGCCAAGTTACCTCAACTTCCTATCGACTTGCTTGGTGCGCTGGTGCTGTTTGCATCCAGGAGTCCAGCCTCAACGAGAAACGGTGACGGACTCTGCCAGTGCGTTCGGCCGTATCGGTCAACTGTCGTCGTCGGCCATGTCACGACGAGTTCACGGGCAGCCCTGGTCATGGCCACGTACAGTCGTCTGCGTTCCTCGTTGCGCTCGCGGACGGACTGGGCACGGTAGTCTGGTATCTGGCCGTCACGGACCCCTACGAGAGCTACTGCCTTGAACTCCGGTCCCTTTGCTTTATCGATTGTGAGCAGCCGCACGCCTGGGTCAGTGGGACGAGTCCGCTGGGTTTTCGCGAGATGTGCCAGGAAGCCCTGGGGTGCTCGACTCTGAAGGGATGTTGTTGTCTGGTACTCCCGCCAGGCAGCGGAAAGTGTGCGAGATCCATCTGGCCAGCCGTGAAACTGTCCCATGGCGGCAAGCTCGCTCATGACCTGTTCGAGATCATCGCCTCCCCGAAGACCGCGCGTGACGAGATCCGCTACGGACTTCAGCGCGTCGTTGTTGGCGTCTTGCAGGGTATTCAGCGGGTCGCTCGCCAACTCGCTACCTGTAAGTTCATGAAGTTCCTCGGCGATCCGACGCGCCGCCGGCGAATCCTTGTCGTTGATACCGAAAGCCAGGCAATCCACGAACAATCGTGCTTCGGGCTCCGTCAGGAATACCTGGGCGTCGGTTTGTGCTACGAACCCGATGTCCCGCCGTGTCAGCGTCTCGATGAGCGGGGCGAGAGACCAACGTGTTCTGGCGGCAACTGCGATGTCCTCGGGAACGACGGACGGGTCCTCACCTTCGGCCACCGTCTGACGACCGAGCCCTGATTCCAGAAGCTTCAAGATCCATGAAGCTATCCAGTCGGCTTCCTCTTCGGGGGAGGACATCGGGAGGAAGCTGACCTTCCCGGGAGGTGCGTGTTTCAGGGATCTTACATGGCGTGTTGCTGCCGTCGTTTGTAACACGGCCTCGGCTGCGCGCAGAATTTTCGTTGCGCAGCGAAAATTATGGTGCAAGTGCAAAGGAGTGCGCGCTGCCGAAGGAACGAGTTCTTCGGCGTGCGAGAACGCGCCGCCCGCGTATCCCCGAATTGACTGTCTGTCGTCCGCCACAACGAACAAGTTGATGCTGTCGCCCGCAAGTTGTCTTAGAAGACGTGCCTGGATCGCAGTAAGATCCTGGCCTTCGTCGACCAGGATATCGCGGTAGAGTGTCCGAAAATGCTCCAGTACCCATTCGTCGTCGTTGAGCAGTTCAGAAAGGCTCAACAACATGCCGGGGAAATCGATAGCTCCCTGAGCCTTCAACGCAGCGCCATAGGCATCCGCAAGCTCCTCCAATGACACACCGAAGTGGCTCTGATCCTCTTTGCACCTGCAGTGTTGTCCGCTGTGGCGCGTTCTGTGGGCATCAATGGCTCCCAGCAGATCTCTCATGCCTGCTCCGCCGCCACTATCGAGGGCGGTCCCGATGCCGATAGATCGAAGGTACTCCGAGATCAACTTCGCTCGATCAATATCGTCGCCGAGTACAACCACATCGGGTCCAATACCGATCTCCTTTCCGTAGCGCTTTAACCAATCGAGTGCGAAGCCGTGAATCGTGTCGGCGTCTACTCGCCACAGCTCGTCCGCTATGGACTCGCGCGCACGCTGCTTCAGCTCCTCGGCCGCCTTGACCGTGAACGTTATTACAAGAAGACGAAATGCTTCGCCGGCGCTTTGTTCCAGCGTGCGGATCGCACGCTGAATGAGCACTTCTGTCTTTCCGCTGCCGGCCGGCGCCACGAGAAGCACCTCGCGTTCCGGCACAGAAATGGCATGCTCCTGATCGGGCGTGAACGACCGGGGTGTGCGCAGACTCACGATCCCTTCACCTCATGCCGCTCTGTTCGTGACACCCAAGAGAGCCTCCAGTTTGCGGGCGAGAGTCACAACGGGAGCTGGAGGAACTCTGCCGGCGTCCATGGCTCGCAGGGCAACCTGCTCGGCGGCCCACGGCTTGTTGTCCTTGAGAAACTTCAGATGCCATTTGTTGCCGGAACCGATCTCGAGCTCGTTGTCTCGTGCGGTTTGTTCCGTTTCCTCGGTATAACCGGCGTCGATAAGTAGCTGCTCGATCTGCTTTTGGCCGCTCATGACGATTTCGTCCGAGTCGGGCGTAAGTGGTTTGCCGTTTGCGGGGTGGGTGACACTGTTCAGCGCAAAGTGTCCCGCGGCATCGTTGTCCGTAAAGGCCAACCATGGGAGCTGCAGGTTGTGGGCAGCCCGGATGATCATCTGGGTATGCGGTTTGTTCATCGACTCACAATCGACGAAGGAAACTCCGAGACCGGCCGGGTTGCATCCGAAATGGCCAGAGAGCAGGATAGGGAGTACGTACCTCTCCGTGCTTCCGTCACAGAGCACGATAGCCCTGGCAAAGATAATCTCGCCGAATGGACGTTCCACGAAACGGCGGAACTGCGCGATTTGTCTGGCCGTCTCCGTAGGGAGACCCAAAACGCTGATGGTTTCCGCTGAACGCCGGATTAGCCTTATGGAGCGAGGATCGGCGTCTGTGACGAGTTGAGAGGAATGCGTCGAGACCAGGCGCTGCCCGGGTAACCGATCCAAGAGGGTTCGCAGCGCAAAAATGGCTTGGGGATGCAGGTGGGCCTCGGGTTCCTCGAGCAGAGTCAGGAGATGGGGTTCGAACCCGCTGTCGGCACCCAGCCGGAACCTCGCGAGGGTCTGAAACACGAGCATCGTGGCGAGGCTCCGGCTGCCGAGTCCGTGCTGACGGAGCGGCAGAACGGGCTGTTGCGGTTGGTGGAGCACAACCTCGGCGGTCCTGGCGAGTTCTTCGAGACGCGGGGGCAGTGGCTGGACCTCGACACTGCCGACACTGGCCTGTGCGTCGGCGATCCCGGCGAGGTCATCTTGGAGCGTGCGCAAAACGGGACTTGACTCGCGCACGCGGCGGGCCAAATCGGCGAGGGCCTGCTCGAGTTCGACCCGCCCCTCGCCCTGTTTGGGGTGTTGGTCGATTTGCAGGTCGGCGAGGGCTCTGCCCCAAACGCTGGTGCGATTCCCCAGTTCTTCGACAAGGTCTCGGGCCGCGTCCAGAAAATGAGCTTCAAGGCGATTCATGAGCTCAGGGGGAAGGCGCGGTGCAGCGACGGGCGTCCATTCACTATCGCGGTCCGGTTGGAGAAAAACCCGCCGGGTGGACAGCACGTTGCCTTCGTGGCTCGGCTGAAACAGGTTGCGAATCCCGACGGTTTCGGTCTGTGTCGAGGGATCGCGCTGCACGTACAGGAGGCGCTGCCTGAGTTCGGTCGAGAAGCGTTGACCGGCAGAAGGTACGACGAAGACATCAACTGATGCCTCGTTCGCCGGACTGTCATCGACACTGTGACGCAGGTCGTAGTCCAGTGGTCGACGGCTGCCGAGGGCAGACCACAGAGCGAGCAAGACCGACGTCTTGCCGGCGTTGTTCTCACCGACGAGGTAGGTAGTTCCTGGTTCAAGGTCGAGCCTCAACTCGTCTATACAACGGAAGTTGCGGATGGTGACTCGACTGATTCGGATGCCGCTGTTGGGATCCGGTTTGGTGGTCAGGCCGGGGTCCGTCATGGGTCAGTCTTCGTCGCCGGGGGCGATTCTGGGTGCGGGGCAGGCACTCCAACGCCAGTGGGCCGAATGGGTGCGTTGAGGAATCGGAAACCCTGGCGGGCGCCAGCGGCCGAGGTACGGGAATGGGCGGAATCCAGTCTTCTGGACCCCGCCCATTTGGCCGCGGGTGTCGCGACCCCGCCTTGAAGCGGAACCGCGCACCTATTGGTTCTCGGTCGCCGCCGCCCGCGCATCGATGACCCGCTGGCCGCTCAGCGCGTTCGGGACCGCGTAGTTCCCCTCATGGCAGGCGTACTCGAAGATGTCGTACGCCGGCTCGGCCGTCAGCGGCATCTGGATGGTCCAGGGACGCGTGTAGACGTTCGGGTCCTCGATGGTCACCGTCCAGATGATGGTGTTCTCCGACACGCGCCGGAAACGCTCCACGACGTGCAGCGCCTTGCTGACCGCGATGCCCTTGAGCCGCGCCCCGGCGCCGCTCGAGGCGATCCAGCCGCGGTTGTGGAAGTGCTTCGTCTCGACCACCAGGGTGTCGCCTTCCCAGTGGGCGCGCGCGTCGCCCATCCACTGCCGGATGTTGTCGTCGACGAACGGCTGATCCCGGAACGGGATGATGCGCGCGTCGTGGATCATCTCGTGCTGGATGACGAAGTGGTCCGGCGTCTGCAGGAAGCGGTAGGCGTTGTTGTAGCCGGCCGGCAGCATCGAGCCGGGCACGCCGCGCGAGAGGCAGCGGTCCCAGACGCTCATGTTGCGGTAGTGGTCGCCGTTGCGGGCGAGGTTGTAGGCCTTGTTCCTCAGCGCCCACTCCCGGACCGGCGCCCGCCCTTCCGGCGGATCGACGATGAGCGAGGTCTGGCCGGTCGAGAGCACCGTGTCGCCCGCGTCGAGCCAGTAGCTGCCGTATCCGCCGACGTTGCCGCCGGCCTCGTAGCGCCGGGCTGGCGCGGCGTCGCGCGCCGCCTCGTCGAGCGCCCGCTGCCGGTTGCGCTGGGCGATCTCCTCGTCGGTCAGGAAGGCCCGCCCATCGAGGTCGGCGGGGCGCTCCATCGGCGTGATGGTCTTGTTGCCCCACAGGCCCTGCAGGTCGGGCTGCCCGTCGGCGGTGCGCGGCAGCGTCCAGTCGGGGTCGATGACGCGCTCGAGCTGCGCGTCGGCGCCCGTCGCACCGGCCAGCGCGAAGGCGGCGGCCAGGGCGGTGATGGTGACGAAGCGGCGGTTGATCAATCTGTGCATCGAAATGCTCCTTGGCGTTGTGTCTGGTCAGCGTGCCGTGGCGGCGTCGGCGCCGTCACGGTCGGCGTCGGCGGCCCGGCGTTCCTGGACGCGGGCGCCGGCCAGCAGGTTGGTCATGCCGTAGTTGCCTTCGTGGCAGGCGTACTCGAACAGCGACTGGTCGCTGCGCTGCATCGGAATCATGCCGGTAATCGGCTGAGTGAACGTTGCCGGGTCGTCGATGGTGAACTCGTAGCGCAGGCGGTCGTTGTCCTCGCGCGTGAAGCGCTCGACGAGCCGCAGGGTCTCGCCCGAACCGTAGGCGCGGACGACGGTGTAGAAGCTGCCCGTCTGCGACGTGAAGTTCGTCGACTCGACGACCAGGGTGTTGCCCTCCCAGTGCCCACGCGAGTCGCCGAGCCACTGCCGGATGCCGCCCGGCAGGTGCGGCTTGTCGCCGAGGGGCACGATGCGGGCGTCGTGGATCATCTCGTTGAGAATGACCACGTGGTCCGGCGTCTGGAGGATCTGGATGTTGTTGTTGTAGGCGCTCGGCAGCATCGGCGGCCCGGCGTTGAAGCCGAGCATGCACCGCTCGGACAGGCCCAAATCCTCCGGCCCGTGGGCGGGGGAGCCGAAGACGACCCGTTCGCGGACCGGCCGGCGTTGGGCGGCCCGCCGTGCGTCGTCGGCCTCGTCCACGCCGTCGGCCCGCGCCGGGATGCGGCCGTTCGGCGGATCGACGATGAGCGAGGTGCGCAGGTCCTCCGTCAGCGTGTCGCCCCAGTCCCACCAGAAGTCGTTGTAGGCCCGTTCGACGTCCCGCGCCGCGCCGCCGTCGCGCCGGTCGGCGTTGCGGCTCTCGAGGATCTGCGTCCGAAACGCGGCGGCCTCCTCCGGGGTCAGCACCGCCTTCCCGCCCAGTACCTCGGGACGTTCCAGCGGGGTCAGGGTGCGGAAGTCCCAGACGCCGCCGAGCTCCGGCGCCCCCCATGGGGTGCGCGGTTCGCTATGGCCGGGACTCGCGGTCGCGGCGCCGGCCGAGGGATCCTGCGCGATCGCGACCGCGGGTACGGCGAGCAGGGCCGCCAGACCGCCGACCGCCGCGAACGGGCGGCTCCTCGTGCGCACCGGGCGTTGCATGCGTTCCATCTTCTTTATCCCGTCCTGGCAGGCGCGGTCTCTCCGCGGCAGCGGGTGTGTCACGCCGTCACCGCCCGGCTTCCGCGGCCTTGCGGGCATCTTCGGACCGGGCGCTCACCATCAGGTTGAGCATCCCGTAGTTGCCCTCGTGGCAGGCGTACTCGAAGACCGGCAGGTCGTTCTTCTGCATCGGCACGGCCACCGACCACGGGCGCTCGAACGACTCGGGATCGTCGACCGTGTACTCGTAGAGGAGAATCCCCTCGGCGACCCGCGTGAACCGCTCGACCAGGCGCAGTCCGGGGCCGGTGCCGCGGAACGAGGTCTTGTCGGTGAAGTTCTTGGTCTCGATCACGAGGGTGTCGCCCTCCCAGCGGCCGCGCGAGTCGCCGCGCCACTGCCGCACGTCGCCCGGCAGGTGGTCCGAGCCGTCGAGCGGGACGATCCGCGCGTCGTGCACCATCTCGTTCAGGATGACGACGTGATCGGCGGTCTGGAAGAGCTGCATGTTGTTGTTGTAGGCGCTCGGGTTCATCGGCGGGCCGGCGTTGAAGCCGAGGATGCAGCGTTCGAAGGCGCCGCGGTCCTCCGGGCCGTGCGCGTCGCGGCCCAGGGCGGTCCGGCGCATGCCCGCGCGCTCCTGCGCGGAGGGAGTCAGCGCCGGGATGCGGCCGTTCGGCGGGTCGACGACCAGCGACGTGCGCAGGTCGTCGGTGAGCTGCCGGCCGTAGTCCCACCAGAAGTCGTTGTAGCCGCCCGACAGGGGGATGCGGCCGTCCGGTCCGGGCTGGTCCTTGTCGAGGGCGGCGAGCCGTTCCTCGGTGAACTGTGCGGCTTCCTCCGCGGTGAAGACGTCCTGGTCGGAGAGGGTCTCCGGCCGTTCGAGCGGCGTCAGGCTGCGGAAGTCCCAGACGCCCTGCAGGTCGGGGCGCCCGTCCGCGGTGCGCGGCGCCTGCCACGCGTCGTCCTGGCCGGCGGCGGCGGCCGGGATGAACAGGGCGGCGGCGAGCATCGCCGCGAGGCTGATCGAAACGGACGGCCGGAATCGCATCCGCTACCTCCTGGTGAGAACCGGTTGTGTAACTACCTATTATGCTCCGGTACGGTCTCGACCTGCAGTCCGTGGGCGGAACCGGGAAGCACCGGCGTTCAGGCGGGATGCATCGCCGCTCGAGAGCAGCGAGTCTTCCGACCCGGCCGCTTGACAGGCGAATCGGGCGTCGTACAGTTAGGGGCACGCGCTTGGTGTAGACCGCCCGGCGGCGCGGAACGTCCGGGATGCGCCGCGCGAGGCGTCCGTTCGCGCAGGCAACCGGACCTGACCGAAGGAGAGAGCGATGCACCGGATCGTCGTCGTCGCGGTAGCCGCGCTGCTGGTCGCCGGAGCCGCGGCCGCGGGGCAGGAAGACTGGCTGCAGTTCCGGGGACCTGCCGCGGGCGTCGTCCCCGACGATCCGGATCTGCCGGAGCACTGGAGCGAGACCGAGAACGTCGTCTGGACCATCGACGTTCCGGGGCTGGCCTGGAGCTCGCCGGTGGTCGCGGGCGACACCGTCTTCCTGACCACCGCGATCAGCGCCGGCGACGAGCCCGAGCCGATCAAGGGGCTCTACGACCCGGGCATGGAGAACGGCTCGGAGGCCTCGCTGAACGAGCACCGCTGGCTGCTCTACGCCATCGACTTCCACACGGGGCGCGCCCGCTGGCAGCGCGAGCTCTACAGCGCGCCCCCGCCGGGCAAGCGGCACCTGAAGAACAGCTTCGCGTCGGAGACGCCGGTCACCGACGGCCGGCGCGTGTACGTCTACTTCGGCGCCGTCGGCCAGGTCGCCGCGTTCAACATGAGCGGCGAGACCATCTGGACCCGGGAGCTCGACGTCTACAACACGCTGCTCGAGATGGGGACCGCCGCGTCGCCGATCCTCCACGGCGACCGGCTGTACATCGTCAACGACAACACCACCCGTTCGTTCCTCGCCGCCTTCGACAAGGACACCGGCGAGAAGGTGTGGGAAGTCCAGCGCGACGAGCAGGGCCAGAACTGGTCGACGCCGTTCGTCTGGGAGCACGACCTGCGGACGGAGCTCGTGACCGCCGGCACGCAGGGCGTGCGCTCCTACGATCTGGACGGCGAGCTCCTCTGGGAGCTCCACGGCATGTCGGGGCTCACCATTCCGACGCCCTTCTCCAGCCACGGCCTGGTCTACATCAGCTCCGGCTATCCGGGCGGCGGTCTGCGTCCTGTGTACGCGGTGCGGCCGGGCGCGTCGGGGGACATCTCGCTCTTCCCGGAGGATGCCATGCGGCGCGGCATCACCTCCGGGTTCCCCGGTCCGCTGACCGCCTCGGAGGACATCGCCTGGTCGTATCCGCTGCTCGGGACCTACAACACGACCGCCATCGTCTACGGCGACATCTACTACACGCTGCTCGACCGCGGCTTTCTGGTCGCCCACGACGCGCGCACCGGGGAGGAGATCTACGGCCGCCGGCGTCTGGAGATCGGCAACGGCTTCACTGCTTCGCCGTGGGCCTACAACGGCAAGCTGTTCCTGTTGAGCGAGGACGGCGAGACCTACGTGGTGAAGGCCGGCACGGAGTTCGAGATCCTGCACAAGAACCCGTTGAACGAGATGACGCTGGCCACGCCGGCCATCGCACGCGGCAGCCTGTTCATCCGTACGCAGTCGAAGCTCTACCGGATCGCGAAGGGAGGCGGGCAGTGAGGACCCTGGGCAACGTGACGCGCGGTGCGTTTCTGGCGGCGGCCGCCGGCTTGTTCGCGGCGGGTGCCGCCGCGCAGCAGGTCACCCTCGAGCCGATCGGGGAGATACCGGGACCGGCCGAGCTGGTGCGCCTCCAGGGCGACCACGCCTACGTCTCCGGCGGGCATGTGTTCACCATCTACGACATCTCCGACCCAGCGAAACCCGTAGCGCGCGGCTCGCACACCTTTCCTCAGGAGATCTGGGGCTTCCGGTTGACTGAGGACCGCGCCTATGTCGGCGCCAACTTCTTCGGGCTCGGCATTCTGGACATCTCCGACCCGGACGCCCCGGTGCTGCTGGGGCAGCACAAGACGCTCGGACAGACGAAGATCGGCGACGTCGCGAGCGGCAAGGTAGGGATCATCGATCACATGGAGGGCTTCGTTCTGATCGACGTGTCGGACGAGGCCGCCCCGGCCGGGATCGGCTCGTTCTTCCTCGACGGCTACGCCCGCGACGTGGTTACCGCGGGGACGATCGCCTACGCCACCGATTCGCCGTCAGGGCTCTACGTGTTCGATCTCTCCCGGCCCGGGATGCCCGAGCCGGTCGGCGTGATCCACGCGCCGGCGGCGCCGCGCGACATCGAGGTGTCGGTGGGCACGGGCTCGCGGCCGACCTTGATCGTCGGGGCCGGTGGGGGAGACCTGCAGGTCTACGACGTCTCCGATCCGGCCGCGCCGAACAAGCTGTCGTCGTTCGAGACGCCCGGCCGCGCCACAAGGGTCTCCCTGGACGGCGACCACGCCTTCGTGGCCGACACCGAGGCGGGCGTGCAGGTGGTGGATCTGTCGGATCCGGCCAACCCCGTGGCGGCGGGCGGCTACGAGACCCCTCGCCCGGCGCGCGACGTTTCTGCGGCCGGGTCGCTGGTTCTGGCGGTTGTGGGGGACAGCGAGCGCGAGGGGCACGACCGCTGGGTGATGGTGCTGGAGCGGCGGTAGCCGCCAAGCCCATGCAGATTCGGTACTACGTTGAAACGGACACGCTGTACATAGAGTTTCGTCACGGCGGCGTGGTCGAGACGCGCGATCTGGACGAGAACACCTTGCTCGATATTGGCGACGACGGGAAGATCTGCGCCCTCACGGTCGAGCACGCATCCGAGCGTACGGGTATCCCGGAGTTCTCCTACGAGCAGGTGCCCGCCTGACAACGGCCGCGGCGATTCTGTGGCCGATCTCCGCGGTCACTCCCAGCGAAATACCCTGGAGGCGAAGCTGGTCGCGAGCACGAAGACCAAGCCGAGCGCCGCGACGTCGCCGACGTGCGCCGACCACGGGTTCCCGGACCAGATGCCGCGCAGCAGCGACACCGCGTAGGTCAGCGGCAGGAACCGCGCGACCGTCTCCAGGCCCGGCGGCAGCGTCTCGATCGGCGTGAAGAGGCCCGACAGCGGAATCATCGGGTAGAGCAGCAACGCCCCGAGCGGCTGGGCAAAGCGAGCGGTCGGCACCACGCTGGCGATGACGAAGCCGATCGACAGCAGGCTCCACGTGCTGAGTACCAGGGCCGCCGTGAACGCAGCCAGCGGCGCATCGACGCCGACGGGGAAGAAGCGCCGGCCGGCCAGCACCATCAGTAGCAGCGTCGCGGCCGTGAAGATCAGCTTCACGAGCACGTGCGCGAGCAGGATGGTCGGCGGGCGCACTGGCGTGGCCCGCAGCCGCTTGAGGATTCCCCCCTCGCGGTAGATGGCGATGATGGTGACGAGCGAGAGGACCGCGCTCAGGGTGATGAGGATGGCGACGAAGACGGGCAGATCGATTCGCAGGAATGCCACATCGCCGGGGGCGGCCTCCTGTACGGCGCGTGCACCGGTGCCGCCGATGGCGATGCGACCCACCACGAGGAAGAGCAGCACCGGCACGGCGACCGAGCCGACCACGCCGAGCGGCTCGCGGACGAAGATCTTCGTCTCGAGCCAAACCAGGTGCAGCAGGTGTCGCAGCATCGTTCGCATCGCGCCTGCTCAGGTTCGGATCGACCGGCCGGTCAACGTCAGGAAGACGTCCTCCAGGGTCGGCAGCACGGTGCGGAACTCCGAGACCTGCATGCGGTGCTCCGAGATGGCGTGGATGACGTCGGTCACCAGGGCGTCGCCCCGCCCGTCGATGGTGTAGCGTCCTTTCTCACTTCGGATCCCGGTGACGCTCGGAACGTCGCGCAAGTAGTCGGCGGCGGCGGGGAAGTCCGTGGCGACGACGACGGTGCGCTGCGGACAGTGCCGCTCGACCAGCGCGGCGGGCCGGTCCATGTCGATGATCCGCCCGTGATCGATGATCGCCACGCGGTCGCACAGGCGTTCGGCTTCCTCCATCAGGTGCGTCGTCAGGAACACGGTCTTGCCACGGTCGCGGATGCCGCGCACCAGGTCCCAGATCGCGCGCCGCGCCTGCGGGTCCAGGCCGGTCGTCAGCTTGTCGAGAAACACCACTTCCGGGTCGTTCACCAGAGCCAGGGCGATGAACAACCGCTGCTTCTGGCCGCCCGACAGGGTCATGAACCAGGCGTCGCGCTTGTCGTGGAGCCCGAGCCGTCGGAGCAGTTGCCCGCCGTCGACTGCCGTCGGATAGAGCGCCTGCCAGAAGGCGACTGCCTCCCACACCTTGATCCGCTTCTGGAGTTGCGCTTCTTGTAGCTGCACGCCGATGCGGAGCTGGAGCGCCCGCCGGTCACCGACCGGGTCGAGCCCGAGCACTTCGATTCGCCCGGCATCGGGCGCGCGCAGCCCCTCGACGCACTCCATCGTCGTGGTCTTGCCGGCCCCGTTGGGTCCGATGAGGCCGAAGATCTCGCCCCGCCGTACCGTGAAGGAGACGTCGTCGGCGGCGACCGTCGGGCCGTACGTCTTGCGGATGGCGTCGACCTCGATGACGTGGTCAGGACGGTCAGGACTCATGCCGTTGCCGGCTCTGATGAACGGCAGACGTCTCGCCGATCGGAGCCAGATCCGCATCGGCCTTCAGGTCCTCGTGAGACCAGCGCTTGGCAGGCGCAGCCAGTCGTTCCTCCGCCATGTGGCGGTCCTCGAGATCCTCGAGGCACTGCTGCAGCATCACCTCGCGTGCATGGACGGCTTCGGTCGGCACGGCTTTCCGGAAGAGTGCGGCCAGACCCGGCAAGACCTCTGCGATCAGACGAACAACAAAAGACACTGTGTGATTGCTGCGGTGCTGTAAGTGGAGGAATTCTACTGCGGATCGCCGTTCATGACCGTTCACGGTCCGCGCCCTCGGTGGAGACGCGGTCGGAGCGCCTGAAGCAAGAGTCTGGACCGGTATCCCTTCCCGCGGGCCTGTTCGGCCAATCACGATTCGGTCGCTCCGGCGCCGGATTGCCGCAAGGGCGGCGGTCCGGTACATTTGTATCCATGCATTGGGGCGACCTGACGATCCGGTTCCCGGCCTGGGCGGGCTCGCGGTGATCACACGCATCGAGATCGACGGCTTCAAGACCTTCGACAACTTCAGGCTCGACTTGCGTCCATTCACGGCTGTCGTAGGCCCGAACGCCTCCGGCAAGTCGAATCTGTTCGACGCGATCAAGTTCATCTCGCGCCTGGCGCAGACCGACATTCGGGAAGCGATGCAGGAGTTGAGAGGCCGACCGGAAGAGCTGTTCCGCCGCACGGCTGCGAAGCGCTCCGACCGGATGGCTTTCGCCGTCGAAGTCCTGCTCGAACCCCACGGTACGGATCCATTCGGCAAGTCGTTCGAGTTGTGGACGCAGCGCATTCGGTACGAGCTCGAGATCGCGGTTCGAACAGGAGCTGACCGGCACCTGGAGGGGGTATACGTTCACCGGGAACACTGTCTGCCGATACGGCGGAAAGAAGAACGTGGCTCGATTGCCTGGAACGGCGGATCCGTCAGGTACGGGCAACAATCGAAGCCCTTCATCGCGACGCGTTCCGGGTCGAGCGAGGAGTCGCACGTCATAGAGATCCGTCAGGACGGCCCCGGCAAGAGAGGTCGGCCGCTGGCGCTGTCGGCCAGGGAAGCGTCTCGCACGGGGCTGTCCACGGTGACGACCGCGGAGTTTCCACACTTGTATGCTCTGCGTACGCTTCTGTCGTCGACTCAGTTTCTGCAAATCGATCCTCAGGCTTCCAGGCGTGCCACCGACCGACTCGCGCCGCGCCGGTTGCTTCCCGACGCGTCCAACCTCGCCACCGTGCTCGCCCGGCTGACGGAGGAGACGAGAACGGAGAAAAGGCCGGACGGTCTTCTGTCGGATGTCGCGGCGGACCTGTCCGCGCTGATTCCGTCGGTTGCGGGCCTTGTGGTTCGCGACGATCCGGGCGACTCGGAGTACTCCTTCACCCTCCGACTGGCCGATTCGCTCTCCTTCAGTTCCCGTGTGATCTCGGACGGTACCCTTCGTCTTCTGGCCCTGGTGACGATCCTGAACGATCCTCAACACGGAGGGATCCTCTGCTGGGAGGAACCCGAGAACGGGGTTCACGAGGCGCGAATACCGGCGTTGATGGAGCTCATCCGGTCCGCGGCGGGCTGTACCGAATCGCCCGGGGCGCAGACGTGCTTTCAGATCCTGGTGAACACCCATTCCCCGGTGGTGATGTCCTCGCTGCAGGATTGCGAAGTCGTTGCCTCGGACGTCCTGTCCACATTAACGCCGGAGACGCAATCGCGCACTTCGAGAACACGGATGAGAAGCGGAGTGTCCTCCGATCCGGAGAGTGGCCTCACGCGCTCCGAAGTCGAGGAGATCCTGCGCCGGCACGTCGAGACAGCCTGACATGTATCTGGCGTACGCTTTGTTCTCCGAAGGTTGGAGTCCTCGAAACGTGAGGCCACGTCCGGCATTCGCATCTGCCGACGCCGAAGGAGAGCGGCCGACCGCGTAGAATGGACGTGGGTGTTGCGTGATGGTTGTGAGCAGTGCCAGGACCCCCGTCACCGCTGCCGAGTTGCCGGCGCTCTCCGCGCGTCTCTCGGCCCTGGGGAAGCGCACGGAGCTCGTGAGAGGAGGCCTCGTCGTCATGGCGCCTGCGGGGGGACGACACGGACAGGTCGCACACAAGGTCGGCCTCTTCATCGGCAACCACGTGCTGGAGCGGAATCTGGGCCGCGTCTTTGCGGCTGAAACCGGTTTCCTTCTGCGGCGCGACCCCGACACGGTGCGAGCACCGGACGTGGCCTTCGTGGCACGCGAGCGGTTGGGAACAGAGGAGACCCCGGCCGGGTTTCTGGAGATGGCGCCCGATCTTGTCGTCGAGGTCGTGTCTCCCGGCGATGCCGCTGCCGCAGTCCGAGACAAGATACGGGACTGGCTGGAGGGCGGCACCCGGCTCGTCTGGGTGCTGTACCCCGAGACGCGGTCGGTGGTCGCGCACCGTCAGGGTCATCCGGCCGAGACATTCTCGGAGGCGGATACTCTGAGCGGTGCTCCTGTACTCCGTGACTTTGCCGTCCGGGTCTGCGAGTTGTTCACCTGAAGAGGCGCCAGAGACGGGCATGCTGGAGTACCTCAAGCTCGAGAACGTGGGCCCAGCGCCCCGTATGGAAGTCGAGTTTGCCCCGCGGGTGAACCTCATCACGGGCGACAACGGTCTTGGCAAGAGCTTTCTGCTGGATACGGCGTGGCGCGCACTGACCGGTCAGTGGCCGGCGGAGGTCAACCGGCGCATGACGTCCGGACTCCCCGCGCGTCCTGTTGATCGGAAGAAGCCTGCCACCATTCAGGCCCGTGTACACGGGACGTCCGGGCCGGTGGACTCCAGCGCGAGGTATATGACCGCGGAAGAAACCTGGACCCGGACGCTTGGGCCGACTGAAACGCCCGGGGTTGTCGTGTACGGGCACGCGGACGGCTCCCTGTCCGTTTGGGACCCGGCTCGGAACGACTGGCCACGGTGGGATGGTGGCGAGAAGCATGAGCGCCGACCACCGTACGTGTTCACCGAGATCGAGGTATGGGATGGACTGAAGGGGGTACTGGACGGTCGACCAGTGCCCGTGTGCAAGGGGCTGCTGGAGGACTGGTCGAACTGGATCAAGGCGCGCGACGCCAACGCCGACGCGATGGCGGAAGCACTGCACGCCTTGTCGCCCAATCAGCAACAGGGCGAAGCACTCGTTCCGGGATCGCCCATGCGCCTGTCAATCGACGATGTTCGGGAGATTCCTTCGATACAGACCAGGTATGCCGGAGCCGTGCCGATCCTGCACGCGTCAGCGGGAATCCGACGCGTTGTCGCCCTCGCGTACATACTGACGTGGGCTTGGAGCGAACATAGGATTGCGGCCCATCTGCGTGGTGAGAACGTGGTCCGTCGCGCGACCATGCTTTTCGACGAAGTGGAGAGCCATCTGCATCCCAGGTGGCAACGTTCGATTCTTCGGGCATTGCGGGACGTCGGCGTGGAGCTCCTTGACGGCGCCGAACTGCAACTGATCGCTTCCACGCATGCCCCGTTGGTGCTCGCCTCCGCCGAACCGTGGTTTGATCCAGGGCAGGACGCTTGGTTCGATCTGGATCTCGATGGCGACCCGCCGGAGGCACATCTGTATCGGCGCCCCTACACGCCGCGAGGCACGCCCGGAGCATGGCTGACAAGCGACGCGTTCGACCTGGCGACCGAGCGCGGCAGCATCGAGGCGGAGCAAGCAGTTCTCCGTGCAACGGAACTGCTCCTCGGGCAAACTGATGCCTCGCTTGAGGACGTGATGGAGGTCCACAAGGAACTGCGGCGTGTCCTCCCGGACATCGACCGGTTCTGGGTGCGCTGGAACGCGTTCGTGGAGGACCGAGGGGGGGCTCCGTGATCCCCGTCAGGCCCGCAGAGGAACCCCCGAACTTCGATGCGGACGTGAGACAGCGGGGATTGCGGGCCATCGCCGAGTTGGTCGGCGAGACAACGCCGCGTACCGCCGGGCAGCCCCACGCGCAAGTCGCGCAATCGAGAGAGGAGATTCCGGCCCCGGCGTTTCCTCCGTACTGGCGGGAAGCACTCACCGACCTGATGGCGAGCTACGACCGCATCTGTTCTTACCTGTGCCTGTACATCCCGCGCGGCACGGGAACACCGAGCGTCGATCACATGATCGCAAAGTCCGTGCGTTGGGACCAGGTCTACGAGTGGCGCAACTACCGGCTGGCCTGCTCGCTGATGAACGCCCGGAAGGGTGTCGCTGCACATGTGCTCGATCCGTTCGAGGTCGAGGACGGCTGGTTCGCGCTCAACCTGTCCGTCTTCAAGGTTGTGCCCGGCACTGAGCTGCCGGAAGAGGTAGAGGTGGCGGTCGAGGACACGATCGAGCGGCTGCATTTGAACGACTTCCTCTGTTGCGACGCCCGTGCCGAATATGCCCATGACTACTGGGATGGGCATATCCAGCTCGACTACGTGACGCGCCGGGCACCATTTGTGGCCGGGGAACTGCGCCGCCAGGGCAAGTTGTTGGAAGGCGACATTTGAAACACGTGTGGCGCGCCGTTCACTTCTCCCGGAACACCACCTCCAGCCCGTCCAGCACCGGGTCCCGCCGGAAGCGGACGACCGCCAGCACCGCCTCGACCACCAGCCACACTGCCAGCGTGAAGATGATCGCGGCGGGGGCCAGCAGCAGCCACTGGCCGGCGCTCCAGAAGTCGGTCAGGTTGGCGCTCATCACTGTCAGCGTCGACAGCAGCATGAACACCATGGGCGCCGCCGTGTAGACGAGCGGCTTGCCGCGCCGCAGCAGGTAGAGGGTGACGGCCAGCAGGGCGAGGCCGGCCAGGAGTTGATTGGTGGTGCCGAACAATTGCCACAGGATCAGCCCGGCGAACTCGCCGTCCACCTGGATGAACGCGAAGGCCCAGATGGCGACGACCGCGATGCCCGACGCGACGTAGCGGTTCGACAGCGCATCGACGCGCAGCGTGTCGCCGATCTCGGAGACGTTGTAGCGCAGCAGGCGCGTCGCCGAGTCGAGCGAGGTCAGCGCGAACGAGACGACGATGACGGCGACGAACGTGCCCCCGATCGCCTCGGGAATGCCGAGCGTCTGCAGGAAGTGCGTCGTGCCGCCGATGAAGGCGGCGATGTTGTTGCCGAGGCTGTCGGCCGCCTGCCAGCTCACGTAGCGCTCCAGCCACGCCTCGCGCGAGACGAACCCCGCCGTGCAGGCGAGCACGGCCATCAGCCCCAGAAGCGATTCGCCGATCATGGCGCCGTAGCCGACGAAGCGGGCGTCGCCCTCGCTTGAGAGCTGCTTGGCAGTGGAGCCGGACGACATCAGCGCGTGGAAGCCGCTCGCCGCGCCGCAGGCGATGACCACGAAGACGAATGGGACGATGGGCGGGGCTCCGGCCGGCGCCAGGTCCACGGCCGGGGCCGCGAACGACGGGTTGGTCGCGACGAACCCGAGGTACATCGCGCCCACGCCGGCGTAGAGCAGCAGACTGTTGATGTAGTCGCGGGGTTGCAGCAGCAGCCAGACCGGCAGCACGCTGGCCCCGAAGGCGTAGGCGAGCAGCAGCCACTTCCACTGCGCCAGCGACGGACCGACGACCGGGTTGCGGATGCCGAGAAACGCCAGCGCCAGCGCGAAGGCAAGCCCCGCCAGCGTCAGGCTGCGGATGCTCCATCCACCCCGGTGGACCGCCACGCCCATGACCGCGGCCACGAGGACGAGGGCGCCGCTCGGCAGGACGGCTTGCGGATAGAAGTCGGGGGAGAAGAGCACCGCGATGACGTGGACGAACACGCCCATGGCCAGCGCGATGAGGAAGAAGATCACCAGGTGGAACAGCGTCTTGCCCCGCGGCCCGACCAGGTTCTCCGTCACCTTCCCGAGCGACATCCCGCGGGCCCGGATGGACACCACCAGCGCGCCGAAGTCGTGCACCGCGCCGACGAAGATGGCGCCGAGCACCACCCACAGCATCGCCGGCAGCCAGCCCCAGATGACCGCGATGGCAGGGCCGAGCATGGGCGACAGTCCCGTGATGGACGCGTACTGGTGGCCGAACAGCACGTAGCGGTTGGCCGGCACGTAGTCGATCTCGTCGCGATAGCGGACCGCCGGGGTCGGCCGGGTCGGATCGATCATGAACACCCGCTCGGCGAGGAAGCGGGCATACACGCGGTAGGCGGCCACGTAGGCCGCGATGCAGATGAGGGCGGCGAGCAGTGGAGACATGGTCATGGATGTCGCGCGACGACGGCTGCGACAGCAGGCATGAGGCAGGTCGCGGTGGGCGGTGGCGACATGGTCAATGGGGGAGCAGTTGCGCCCCGATGGCGCGCAACGCATCCAGGCCGTGCACGTCGTCCGGTTGGAGCGGTACCACGGTGCGCGGCAGCGCCGCGAACACCTCCTCGATCTCCCGGAGATACGTTCGTTCCTGCGCCCGGCGCGCGTCGACGAACGCGCCGGCGGCCTCGGCGGTGTCCGGCAGGACGCGGTTGACGACGAGCGACGAAACCGGGAGGTCGAAGCGGGCCAGCGTGTCGACCACCCGGCGGCTCTCCAGTATGGACAGGCGGTCCGGGTTGACCACCAGCAGGAACGCGGTGCCGGCGGTGTCGAGCAGGCGCTCGCGGGCGACGAGGAACTTGCGGCGGCGGGCCTGCAGCACCTCGTTGATGCGGGCTTCGGGGCTGTCGCGCGGATGATCCGAGTGTGCCTCGATCAACGAGAGATCGTCGCCCTGTCCCGGTTTGCCGCCGAGGTGCCCGAGCATCGCGCCGAGCCGCGAGGATCGCTCGCGGTGGCCGAGCAGGCCGTCCATCCAGGCGCCCATCACCTCGGGCAGCGACAGCAGCCGTACCGTGTGGCCGCTCGGGGCGGTGTCGAAGACCACCAGGTCGAAGCGCGAGCCGGCCTCCGCCATCAGCTCGGCGACCCGTTCGACGAGCGCCGCCTCGGTGGCGCCCGGCGCGTGCGCGGCGAGGTCGAGCTGCCGGTCGACCTCGTCGTACAGCCGCGGGTGGACCAGCGTCTTCATGCGCTCCTTGACGGTGGCGATGTGCGCGGCGGCGGCCCGGTCGGGATCGAGCTCAAGCCCGGACAGGTCCGGCGCCAGCGCAGTTTCCGCGTCACCGATCGAGCGCTCGAAGATGTCGCCCAGCGAGTGCGCCGGGTCGGTGGAAACGACCAGGCAGGTCCGCCCGCGTTCCGCCGCGGCGAGCGCCAGCGCGGCCGCCGTCGTCGTCTTGCCGACGCCCCCCTTGCCGCCGACGAAGACGATGCGGCGCGCGAGCAGGCCGTCAGCAGCAGCGGAAGTGGTCAAGGGGCGAGTGCTCCAGGCCCATACGGGTGTGCCACTCGTGGAAGCGCTCGAGCAGGAGCGGCTGGAGCTCCAGCGTGTAGTAGGCGGCCGGGTTCGGCACCCCCATCAGCTCCGCGAAGACGAACAGCATGAACAGGTCGTCCTCGTCGCGGCGCGCGCGGGCCACCGCGCCCCGGTAGGGCGCCGTGTAGAACTCGCCGAGCAGCGTCCGGGCCCGCGCAAGCCGCGCCCGGACGCCGTCGAGTCGCGAAGGGCTCATGGCCGTCCTGGAAGGGAAGCTAGCTTACCCCCGCCGCGGCGGCGCGCCGCTCGCGCATCAGCGCGGACGCCGCCTCCAGCATGACGAAGATGGCGGTGATGATGATCACGATATCGATGGCGACCAACACGTATCTGCCCTCGGTGTAGAGGCTGCTGAGCTGGTAGAGGGCGGCGAGCAGCGCCATCGTCGTGACGAAGACCATCGGAATCAGCGTGTAGCGCGCCGGCCGGCCGAGCTTGACCAGCATGACGCTGATGACGAGCAGCGTCAGCCCCGCGAGCAACTGGTTCGTGGTGCCGAACAGCGGCCAGATGATCATGCCGCCGGTGCCGTCCGCGCCCCCCGCGCCGAACGCCAGCACCAGGCAGGCCCCTACCGCGCCGGCGGTGGCGACGTAGCCGTTCTGGAGCGCCGGGATGTTGTAGATCGTCCCCCATTCCTGGACGATGTAACGTTGCAGGCGGACCCCGGCGTCCATCGTCGTGCCGGCGAACAGCACGGCCATGACGGCGAGCAGCGTCTGGGCGAAGCCGAGCGGTATGCCGAGCCCCGCCGCGGCGATCCGCGAGCCGCCCTCGACGAACGCGCTGATGCCGCCCACCGCCCCGAAGCTCTCCGCGTTGGAGTAGGCGGACTGCCACTCGGTCATCGAGAAGCCGGCCGTGACCGCGACGATCGCCACGATCGCGAGCGTGCCTTCCCCGAGCGATCCGAGATAGCCGACGAAACGCGCGTCGGTCTCCGTGTTGAGCTGCTTCGACGTGGTGCCGGAGCTGACCAGGCCGTGGAAGCCGGAGATCGCCCCGCAGGCGATCGTCACGAACAGCAGCGGCATGATCGGCGGCGTCCCCGGCGGGACGTTGGGATTGATCGGCGGCGCGACGATGGTCGGAGCGGCGATGAAGACCGCGCCGTACAGGATGCCCAGGCCGACGAAGAGCTGGATGCCGTTGATGTAGTCGCGCGGCTGCAGCAGCAGCCAGACCGGCAGCATCGACGCCACCGCGGCGTAGGCGAACAGGATCAGGATCCACTGCGCGGCCGGCGCGATGCCGGCCGTCTCTGCCAGCGTCACCGGGAACAGCTCGCCCAGGTAGATGACCGCGTAGAGGATGATCGTCCCCACCACCGTCGGCCAGGTGATCCCGACGCCCACCTTGTAGAGCAGGATGCCGATGCCGACCGCCACGACGACGGCGGTCCAGGCTGGTATGACGCTCGCCGGCGTGTTGATGAACTCGTTGGAGATCGCGACCGCGAAGACCGCGTTCACCATCAGCAGGAGGAAGAAGACGACGATCATGAACAGGTTGCGGGCGCGGTGGCTCACCACCTCGCCGGTCAGCGAGCCGACCGACAGCGCCTTGTTGCGGACGCTGGCCCAGATGGCGCCGAAGTCGTGCACGCCGGCGAAGAACATCGTGCCGATGACCACCCAGAGGAAAGCCGGCAGCCAGCCCCACACGACGGCGATGCTCGGGCCGATGATCGGCGCGGCGCCGGCGACCGCGGTGAAGTGGTGCCCCCACAGGACCACGCGGTTCGTCGGCACGTAGTCGATGTCGTCCCGCATGGCGTGCGCCGGGGTCTTGAAGTCGGGATCGAGCCGGTAGATCTTCTCGGCCATGAACTTCGAGTAGAACCGGTACCCGGAGAAGACCGCGATCAGGCCGATTACCGCGAGAACGACAGCGTTCATGGTGTGCTCTCCTTGAGGTCGCGGACCGCCGGGTAGCCCGGCAGCCCGTCGGCGGCGCGCACGCCGCGGACGATGGCCTCCGCCGTGACGTCGGCGGCCAGGGCGCCGATCCGCAGCAGGTCGGCGGGGCCCTCCAGGCTGCCGGTCGACAGCGCGAAGATGGTGTCCCCGTCCACCGGGGTGTGCGCCGGACGGACGGCGCGCGCGAGACCGTCGTGCGCCATCCGCGCGACGACGCCGAGCTGCGCCTTGTCGAGCCGGGCGTTGGTGGCGACGACGCCGATGGTGGTGTTCTCGCCGCCCGGCGGGTCGGGCGCTGGCTCCCGCAGCAAGGCGCGCGCGCCCGCCAACCGCAGGCCGTCGGCGCTTCGCACGCCGGCAACCAGGGTGCCGGCCAGCGGGTCGTACACGTCGCCGACGGCGTTCACCGCCATCAGTGCGCCGATCTGCAGGCCGTCCGGGAGCTCGATCAGCGCCGTCCCGATGCCGCCCTTCATGGCGCGGTCCGGGCCGGCCAGCTTGCCGACGGTGGCGCCCGCGCCGGCCCCGACGCTGCCTTCCTCGATGGCGCCGCCGGAGGCGGCCCGCGCGGCCCGGTATCCGCAGTCCGCGGTCGGGCGCACGGCCGGATCGCCGATGCCGAGGTCGTACAGGATGGCGGCGGGCACTATCGGCACGCGCGCCGTCCGCGTCCGGTAGCCGATGTCCTGCTCGTCGAGGTAGCGCATCACGCCGTCGGCGGCGGCGAGGCCGAACGCGCTGCCGCCTGCCAGCACGACGGCATGCACCTGCTGAATCGAGTTGACCGGATCGAGGAGCGCGACCTCGCGCGTGCCGGGCGAGGCCCCGCGAACGTCGACCGCCGCGGCGGCGCCCTCCCGGGTCAGAACGACCGTGCAGCCGGTCGGCCGGGCATCGAGCGTGTGATGGCCGACCTCGATGCCGGCGACGGCGGTCAGCCCTCGAGTCGTCATGGTGGCGCGTCCCGATTCGGCTCCCGCCCCTGCGGCGGCGACAGCCGCGCAGATGACGACGCCGGCGCGAGCTGCTGCACTCGTCATCGGGGGAGAAATCGTACCCGAAATCGGCGGGCGCAGCTAGGAGCTTGCGACGCAGAACGCAGCGTTGCGGAGTTCTGCGACGCAAGGTCGTGGAGCGGAGGGGATGGGCCGAGACGCCGAGCCCGTGAGGCGTTTCGGGGCGCTACAGGAACCCGAAGCGTCCAGGCCGTCGGGAGTCGTCGAGGGAGGCCGGCGGCGTTCGGGCATACTGGAGCCGCCATGCTCTACGGCATCGCGGCGGATCTGCTGGTGGTCGTGCACTTGGCGTTCGTGGCCTTCGTCGTGCTCGGCGGGTTCGCGGCGCCGCGCTGGCCGCGACTGGCCTGGATTCACCTCCCGGCGGTCGCCTGGGGCGTCGGCATCGAGCTGACGGGCGCAATCTGTCCGCTCACGCCGCTGGAGCTGTGGCTGCGAATCGAAGCGGGCGCGGCCGGCTACGAAGGCGACTTCATCGCGCACTACCTCCTGCCGGTGCTCTATCCCGCGGGGCTCACGCGTCAGGCGCAACTTGCGCTGGGCGCCCTCGCCTGCGGGATCAACGCGGCCGCCTATGGCTGGTGGGGCTATCGGGCGGTCGTCCTCCGGCGGGGGCGCGCACGCGGCGCCCGGCGATGAAGCCGCGGCTGTAGAATTGACGGGATGGAGTGATGTCGTGGGCCGCAGCATGAGAATCCGTGTGGCGCTCGGTTTCCGTTCCGCCGCCATCCCGTGTGCGGTCCTCGCGTTGTCGATGGCCTGCGGGGGCGCGCCAGCGGACTCTGCCGGTACGGCCGGCGTCGGCCCGCCGCCGCGCTCCGGACCGCCCGAGCGGGTTGGCGCAGCGGTGGAGCCCGGCGCCGGCGACGTCGTCGATCTCGCCCGCGTCGTGATTCTGGGCGATTCTCTGACCGCCGGTCTCGGACTCGCTCCCGAGGATGCCTATCCGGCCCGGCTGCAGGCCCGTATCGACGCCGCGGGATGGCCGTTGGAGATTGTCGCGATGGGCGTATCCGGAGACACCACGGCGGGCGGTCTGCGCCGCCTCGACTGGGCGCTCGACGGCGACGTACGGCTGCTCGTCGTTGCGCTCGGGGGCAACGATGCGCTCCGCGGCCTGCCGGTCGAGCAGATGCGGGACAACCTGGGACGCATCATCGACGGGGCGTTGGGCCGGGGCATGCGCGTCGTGCTGGCCGGCATGGAGGCGCCGCCGAACTTCGGGCCGGCGTACACGTCCAATTTCCGTGACGTGTTCCGACGCCTGGCGGAGAGCCGCGACGTGACCTTCGTGCCGTTTCTGCTCGAGGGGGTGGCGGGCGTGGCGAGCTTGAACCAGGCCGACGGGATTCACCCGAACGAGGCGGGCGCGGCCCGCGTCGCAGAGCATCTCTGGCCGTCGCTGGAGCCGCTGCTGCGGATGATCGCTGCCGAGCAGGAGGTCGTTCCTTGAAGCCCATGATCGAGTTGCGCGACGTTTCCAAGACGGTGCAGAGCGGCGACCGCGCCCTGACCATCCTGCATCCGCTGGACCTGTCCGTGCCGGCCGGGCAGTCGCTGTCGATCGTCGGCCCGTCCGGAAGCGGCAAGTCGACGCTGCTCGGGCTGATCGCGGGTCTCGACACGCCATCGACCGGCCGGATCCTGATAGGGGGCACCGATATCACCACCCTCGACGAGGATGCGCTCGCACGGTTGCGCGGCGCCCGCATCGGCTTCGTGTTCCAGTTCTTCCACCTGATTCCGTCACTGACCGCGCTCGAGAACGTGATGGTGCCGCTGGAGATTGCCGGCGTGGCGAACGCCGTCGACAGGGCGCGCGGGCTGCTGGCCGACGTGGGGTTGACCGACCGGGGCCATCACTACCCGTCCCAACTCTCCGGGGGCGAGCAGCAGCGCGTCGCCATCGCGCGGGCGCTGGCGAACGATCCGCCGATCCTGCTGGCCGACGAGCCGACCGGCAACCTCGACAGCACGAACGGCCGTCACGTCATCGATCTGCTGGTCGACATCAACCGGAAACGGGACACGACGCTCATGCTGGTGACCCACGATCGGGAGCTGGCCGATTGCACCGACGTCACGCTGTCGATGCGCGACGGCCGCACCGAGCGCGCCGAGAGTCCTCACGCCGTGCTGGAGCCGGCGGGCGCAGCCGCGCTGTGACGGTGGCCGTCGAGTCATGACCTTCATCCTGCGCATGGCGTACCGGGAGCTGCGGGCTTCGTGGCGCCGGCTCATCTTCTTCTTCTGCTGCGTCGCCATCGGCGTGGGCGGCATCGTGGCGCTGCGCTCGCTGGTGCAGAACGTTCGCACGGCTCTGGCCACCGAGGCCCGCAGCCTGACCGCGGGCGACATCTACGTCCGGACCGACCAGCCGTGGTCGGACGAGGTGCAGGGCCGTATCCGGGAGCGGGCCGCCGGGGTGCCCGGGGCCGAGCTGACCGAGACGGTCGACACCGTGACGATGGCGCGTCTGCCGGCAGACGTGGGAACGCGTACGAAGGTCGTCGAGGTGCGCGGCGTCGAGCCGGTCTTTCCGTTCTACGGCCGGTTCACCCTGGAGAGCGGCGCCGCGTACTCGCCCGCGCTGCTTCGCGACCGGGGTGCGCTGGTGGGACGAGAGTTGCTGCCGCAACTCGGTGTCGCGGTGGGCGACCGGATACTGATCGGCGACGAGACGTTCACGATTCGGGACGCGATAGTGACCGAGCCGGGCCGGCAGCTCGGCGGGTTCAGCCTCGGTCCGCGCGTGCTCGTGGCGCACGATGCGTTGGCCCGGACCGGCCTCGTCGGGTTCGGGAGCCGCGCGGAACGGCAGTTCCTGCTGCGCGTCCCCGACGAGGCGTCCATCGACCCGCTGGTCCGGCTCCTGCGCGAGGACCTGCAGGAGGCGTTCGTCCGCATCGGCTCCTACCGCCGCACCGAGAACCGGATAGAACGCAACTTCTCGCGGGCGGAGAACTACCTCAGCCTGATCGGATTCGTCATCGTCATTCTCGGCGGCATCGGGGTCTGGAGCGTGACCCGCGTCTTCGTGCAGCAGCGGCTGCGCAGCGCCGCCATCCTGAAGTGCCTCGGCGCGACCGCCGCCGGCGTGCTGGCCGTCTACGTGGTGCAGGTGGCCCTGCTGGGACTCGGCGGGGCGCTGCTCGGCGTGGGCGTCGCCTGGGCGGTGCTGGCGGCCGTGCCCGAGTCGCTGGCGTCGCAGGCGGCGGCGACCACCGGCTTCCAGGTGGTATCGACCGCGCTGACCCCCTCGGCGGTGCTGCAGGGGTTGGCGGTGGGACTGCTCGTGTCGCTGCTGTTCGCCCTGGTGCCGCTGCTCGACACGCGTCACGCCAAGCCGCTGCTGTTGCTGCGGCAAGGCGACGCATCGGGCGCGCTGCCGCCCGACCGGGTGCGGATTGCCGCGACGATTCTGGTGGGCGTCGGGCTCGTCGGCGTAGCCGCCTGGCAGGCGGCGTCTCTCGAGGTCGGCGCGTACGTGGCCGGGGGCTTCATCGGCGTGGCCGGGGCGTTGCACCTGCTCGGGCGGGCGCTCGTCCGGCTGACGCGTCCGCTGGAGGCGGCCCGCTGGTTCCCGCTGCGCCATGCCGCGCTGAACCTGCGCCGCCCGGGCAACCAGACGCGCGTGGTGCTGCTCGCGGTAGGGCTCGGCAGCTTCTTCATCATCGGCGTGCACGCGGTGCAGGCGAATCTGCTGGCGTCCTTCTCGCTGGAGCTGCGCGACGACATGCCCGACATGTTCCTGATCGACGTGCAGCAGGATCAGGCCGACGGGGTGACGCGCGTTCTGCGGGACGCCGGGCTCGGCGGACCGGGGGGCATGGGAGCGCCGGTTCTGATACCGGTGCTGCGCGCCCGGGTGACGGCGGTGACCGGTCCCGCGACCTCCATCGAGGGCCGGCGGGCGGTGCGGCGCGCCGGGTTCGGGCGGGAGTACACCGTCACCTACCGGGAGCGTCTCGAAGACAACGAACGGATCGTCGCCGGCACGTTCTGGGACGCTTCGCCGGCCTCCTCTCCGGAGGTCTCCATCGAGGACAGTCTCATGGAACGGGGTATGCGGCTCGGCGACACGGTACGGTTCGACGTGCTCGGCCGCATCGTCGAGGCGCGGGTGACCAGCGTGCGGGAAGTGGACTGGGACGATTCGCGCAGCGGCGGCTTCATGTTCCTGTTCAGCCCCGGCACGTTCGACGGCGCCCCGCACAGCTACATCAGCTTCCTGCGCGGGCCGGCGGAGCCGGACGCGCGCGGCGCGCTGCAGCGGGCCCTCGTCGATCGCTACCCGAACGTTTCGGTCATCGACGGCCTGGAGATCATCCGGACGTTCCGGCGGGTGCTCGACTACGTCACGCTGGCCGTCACCGTGGTCGGGGCCATCGCGCTGCTCGCCGGTGGCCTCATCCTCGTCGGCTCGGTGGCGATGACGAAGTTCCAGCGCCTCTTCGACGCTGCGGTGTTCAAGACGCTCGGCGCCAACACCCGGCTGATCGCCGTCATGTACGTGTTCGAGTACGGCGTGTTGGGAACCCTGGCCGGCCTTGTCGGCTCGATCGGCGCGCTCGCGCTGACCTGGGCGCTCACGCGGCAGGTGCTCGACGTGCCGTGGACGCCGGCCCCTGCCGTCAACATCGGCGGGGTGCTGGTGACGGCGGTCGTCGTGCTGGTGGTCGGTGTGGCCTCGAGCGTGGACGTGTTGCGGCGGAAGCCGTTGCTCACCCTGCGAGCGGAGTAGGCGGGTCGGCCCCGCCCCGCCCCCCGGGGGATGGGGGCATCCGTGCTAAACTGCCAGATTACGCTTCCGGCGAGCCACCGAAAGAGGAGGAGCCGGGTCATGGAAGAGGCCGTCTACAAGGACGCGCTGCTGAAGAAGCGCACCGAGATCCTGGCGGAGCGCGGCGCCAAGTCGTTCTCGACGCCGATGGACAACAACACCCGTCAGGGTGATATGGCCGATCAGGCGAGCGGCAACAACGAGGTGCACATTCAGCTCAAGCTGAAGCAGACCGATGCCAAGATCCTCAAGGCGATCGAGGAGGCGCTGTCGCGCATCGATCAGGGGATATACGGAATCTGCCGCGACTGCGGCGAGCCGATCGCGCCAGCCCGCCTGAACGCGATTCCATGGACTCGGGTGTGCATCACGTGCAAGGAGAAGCAGCAGTCGTAGCGGAAGCCGAGCCCGATTCCCAGGCCGTTTCCCGCGTCACCGCCGTCGCCCTCGGCAGCAACCTGGGCGATCGGCGCGCCCACCTGTCCTTCGCGGTTTCCGCGCTCGACGGGTTGCTCGCCGACATGCGCGTGTCGCCGTTCATCGAGACCGCGCCGGCCGGCGTGCCGCCGCAGCCGCTCTATCTCAATGGCGCCGTGGTGGGGAGATGCTCGTGCGCGCCCGAGGCGCTGCTCGCGGCGCTCCTGCGGATCGAGGAGGAGCGCGGCCGCGAACGGCCGCATCGCGGGGCGGCGCGGACCCTCGACCTGGATCTCGTCCTCATGGGCAATCTGGTAACCCGCCGGCCCCATCTGGACCTGCCGCATCCCCGGTTTCGGGAACGGCGCTTCGTCCTGGCGCCGCTGGCCGCCATCGCGCCCGATCTGGCCGATCCGGTGACCGGCCGCACGATCCGTGAGCTGTTGGCCGCGCTCCCTCCGGCGTCTCCGGCCGCGGATCAGTTTTTGCCCAGCCGCGCGTCGAGGCTCCAGGCGCCTGGTCCGGCCGACGCCAAGTAGAGGAACAGAAAGCAGAACAGCACCGCCGGTTCTCCCTGGTTGGCGACCGGGAAGAGGAACATGCCGTCCCGCGGCGCGTGCGCGATGAAGTAGGCCGCGGCCATCTCGCCGCTGGCGATGAACGCGGCCGGGCGCGTGAACAGACCGAGCGCGATGAGGGCGCCGCCGACGGTCTCGATGAGCGCCGCCAGACCGAGCAGCGAGACCAGCTCGACGTTCTCCGGTCCGCCGAGAACGCCGAACAGCTTCTGCAGCCCGTGCAGCATGAAGCAATACCCCGCGACGATGCGGAGCGTGTCGTGGATGCACTCTGCATAGGGCTCGAGGAAACGCGTCATCGAGGCACTTCCTTTCGATAGACCAGCGTCGACGCCACCTCGCCGAACGGCAACATGCGTACCGATTGTACCGTGAGGGTGCGGCCGTCGGCGCTGAGGGATCGCTGCTCGATGATGTCCACGGAGAAGTCGCCCCGCGGCGTCGACATCTCCAGCGTGCCCACGGTGAGCAGCGTGGCGCCGTCCCAGCTCGAGGTGGTCACCAGGTCGCCCCGCGGTCCGGGGCTGGTGCTCTCCCTGCCGTCGAGGCGGTAGCTGACCGAGCGGCCCCCGCGCGGGGTCCGCTGCTCGATGGTCAGCAGGTCGGACGACTGGGTGATCACGAGCGTCCCGGCGGCACCGAAGCCGCCCGGCCCGCCGCCGCGTCCGGGCCCGCCGCCGCGCCCCGGACGGCCGCCCCTGCCGCCGCGCGGGCCGGCCCCGCGCTCCGGCATGTCACTGGCGTCCCGGTCGAGCTGCCAGGTACCGGAGAGATCGGGAGTCTGGGCTGCTGCCGGCGTGGTCACGAGACCGGCCAGAGTGCCGGCGACTACGAGAGCTGCGAGCTTCATTCTGTCTGCCTCCTCGGGGCGTTGTCTTCCATGGTCCAGGTTATTCGAAACGCAGCGATTCGATGGGGTCGAGCTGCGCCGCCTTGCGGGCGGGGTAGAAGCCGAAGAAGATGCCGGTGGCGGCGGCGAAGCCGACGGCGACGACCACCGCATCCGGCGGTACCGAGGTCGGCCAGGCGAGGAACTGCGTCAATCCCTCGGACAGGCTGAAGCCGAGCCCGACCCCCACCAGGCCGCCGACCAGGCTCAGCACGATCGCCTCGACCAGGAACTGCAGCAGCACGTCGCGCCCCTTGGCGCCGACCGCCATCCGCAGGCCGATCTCCCGCGTGCGCTCGGTCACCGACACGAGCATGATGTTCATGATGCCGATGCCGCCGACGATCAGCGAGACGCCGGCGATGCTGGCCAGCAGGCCGGTCATCGTCTGGGTCGTCTGCGTCCGCATGCTGGTCATGTCCTCCTGCGTGCGGACCATGAAGTCGTCGTCCTCGCCCGGGCCGAGGCCGTGCTCCTCGCGCAGCACGGTCGAGATCTCGTCGGCCACGCCGTTGATGCGGTCGGCCGAGGCGGCGGAGATGGTGATCTCCGAGATGTTCGTGCCGTCGCGGCCGCGCAGCTTCTTGTTGACCGTCGTGTAGGGAACGAAGATGGCGTCGTCCTGGTCCTCGCCGAACTGTCCCGAGCCCTTCGCGGCCATAACCCCGAGCACCTGGAACGACTGGTTGCGGATGCGCATGCGCGCCCCGACCGGGTCGACTCCTTCGCCGAACAGGTTGTCGCGGACGACCGATCCCAGCACCGCCACCTTGGCCGCGCTCTGGACATGGGTCGTGGTGAAGAAGGTGCCGAGCTGGATGTCCCAGAAGCGGATCTGGGGGAACTCGATGTCCGTTCCCTGGATGGTGGTGTTCCAGTTCTGCCCGGCCGCGACGACCTGGTCACGGGTCCGGACGCCGGCCGCGAGGTACTGCGCGTCGGGCACCCGCTCGCGAATGGCCTCGACGTCGTCCGCCTTGAGACGCGGCGACTGGCCCATCCCCATGCTGATGCCGCCGCGGCGGAAATTCCCGGCGCGGACCATGATCATGTTCGTGCCGGCGGATCGAATCTGGGTCTCTATTTCCTGCTGCGCGCCCCGGCCGAGGGCCACCATCGTGATGACCGCCGCCACGCCGATGATCATCCCCAGCATGGTCAGGCTGGTCCGCATCTTGTTGCGGCCGAGCGCCTTGAGCGCGACGCGGAGCACCATGAGCACGGACATGTTCTGACCTCGCTGCCCCGTCAGGCCGGGGCGGAAGCGGCCGGCGCCGGTG
This sequence comes from Vicinamibacterales bacterium, assembly GCA_965204175.1. GTDB lineage: Bacteria > Acidobacteriota > Vicinamibacteria > Vicinamibacterales > UBA8438 > WTFV01. The sequence goes on along the minus strand of OZ241978.1, from coordinate 3,058,981 downwards.
CGTCGGTCTCGGGCTGCAGGGCGGCGACCTCGTCGCCGGCGACGCGCCGCGCCGTGTTCGTCCGATCCGAGGCGACCTTGCCGTCGTGGAAGCGGATGATCCGGTTCCCGTACTCGGCGATGTCGGCTTCGTGCGTGATCAGCAGCACGGTGATGCCGCTCTCCTGGTTCAGGCGCTGGAAGATGTCCATCACCTCGATGCTGGTGCGCGAGTCCAGGTTGCCGGTCGGCTCGTCGGCCAGGAGGATGGCGGGCTGGTTGACCAGGGCGCGCGCAATCGCCACCCGCTGCTGCTGGCCGCCCGAGAGCTGGTTCGGAAAGTGGTCCATCCGGTCGCCGAGCCCGACCGCGTGCAGCATGTTCCGGGCCCGGGCATGGCGCGCCGGCCCGTTCATGCGCGATCCGTACAGCAGCGGGAGCTCCACGTTGTCGAGCGCGGTGGTCCGCGCCAGCAGGTTGAAGCCCTGGAACACGAAGCCGATCTTTCCGTTGCGCACCTCCGCCAGCTCGTCGCGCGAGAGCCTGGAGACGTCCCGGCCGTCGAGCAGGTAGCGGCCGCCGGTCGGCCGGTCCAGGCAGCCGAGGATGTGCATGAACGTCGACTTGCCCGACCCGGACGGACCGGTGACGGCGACGAACTCGCCCGCCCGGATGGACAGGCTCACGCCCCGCAGCGCGCGCACCTCGACATCGCCCATGGCGTAGACCTTGGTGATGTCCTCGACCGCGATGACGGGATGCGGCGAGGGCGTCATCGCCGGCCGCGCCTTCCGAAGGGGAACTGCGGAATCAGCGGAGACCCGCTGTTGCCCACCGCTGCGCCGCCTCCCGTGTCCGGTGTGCTCACGTTCGTCACGAGCTGCAGGCCGGCTCCGATGGTCCCGGGCGCGACCGTGGCCGCGGACTGCGGCACGATCGGGGCTGCGGCTTCCAGGGCCGCGAGCCGCTGCTCCAGAGCCGCTCGCGCCGCCGCGTCCGCGACCGTGGCCAGCCGTTCGCGCAGCGACTCGACCTCGGGGTTCGCGGGTGGGGCCGATCCGCTCGAAGCGGATCTCTCGGCGACTGCCAGCAGCTCGCTCGCCGTGCCGTCGGTCACGCCGAGACGCACGCCGAGGCTGGACAATCGACCCCCGTTCATGACCCACACCCGTCCGGACGTTTCTTCCACCTCGATGGGTGCGAACAGGGCGTCTATGGTGCTGGCCCCCCGCTCGACGGCGGGGACGTTGGGGCTCTCCTGCACGTTCGCGCGCCGCCGCGCAGATCCGGGACCGCGGCCGCGGCCGGCGGCGCCCGGCCCGCCGGGACCACCGGCGCCGCCCGCGGCGCGCCGTTCGCGCATGCGGGCGAAGAACTCCTGGCGCTCTTCCGGGGACATCTGTCGCATCCGCTCCATCATGCGCTGCCGTCGCTCCGGATCGGGGCCTCCGCCGCCGCCGAAGCCGCCGGGGCCGAAGCCGCCCGGGCCGCCTCCGCCGGCCGCGCCGAAGCCGCCCCCCGTTCCTCCGCCCGGCGCGCCGCCGGGACGGCCGGTTGCGGACGGCGGGCTGGCCGGTCCCGCCGGGCCGCCTCCTCCGGACCCGGTCCCGCCGGCCCGCCGGCCCACCTGCAGCTCGGCCGGCACCGGCTGGCCGAGCGCCGCGAACATGGCCGGCGTTGGCCGGAAGCGCAGCGCGGAGTTGGGGATGCGCGTCACGTTCTCGCGCCGCGCCACTTCCACGGTGACGGTGGCGGTCATCCCGGGCTTGAGCTTGAGCTCCGGATTGGGGGCGTCGATGACCGTCGCATACGTCACCACGTTCTGCGTCACGATCGGCTCGAGCCGGATCTGCGAGACGGAGCCCTCGAACTCCTCGGCGGGAAACGCGTCGACGGTGAACGTGACCCGCTGATTGGGCCGGATGCGGCCGACGTCGGACTCGTCGATGTTCGCGATGACCCGCATCTTGGTCAGGTCCGCCGCGATGACGAACAGCTCCGGGGCCTGAAAGCTGGCCGCGACGGTCTGGCCGACGTCCACCAGCCGCGACGTGACGATGCCGTCGATCGGGGCCCGGATGACGGTGTGCTCCAGGTTGACCTCGTTCATGCTCAGCGAGGCCTGCGACTGGCGCACCTGGGCCTCGGCCGACTTGAGCTGGGCCTGGGCCGACCGCAGCGTGACCTCCGCCGCTTCGAGCTCGGTCTCGGAGATGAGATCGTCGGCCGCGAGCTCGCGCGAGCGTCTGAGTTGCGTCGCGGCGTCGTCGACGGCGACCGACAGCCGCTCGGCCTCCGCCTCGGAGCGCAGCAGGTTGGCGCGCGCCTGCTCGAGCTGCGTCTCGAACAGGGACGGATCGAGGCGCATGATGACGTCGCCTTCGCGGACGATCGAGTTGAAGTCGACGTGGAGCTCCTGGATGATGCCGGATACCTGGCTGCCCACCTGCACGGTCGTCACCGCCTCGAGGGCCCCGGTCGCACCGACCGTGTCGACGATGTCGCCGCCGGTGACCGTGACGGTGCTGACCTCCGGCACGAACTCGACGGTTCGGACGCTGTAGTAGCCGTAGGCGGTGAGTGCGACGCCGAGGATGAGAATAACGAGGATGGTTCGTCTCATTTGCTGTCCTCTTGCCGGAAGATCCGGAGCCGCGGCGCGGACGCTTTACTGCGGCGCTCCTCCTCCTCCTCCTCCTCCGGCGCCGCCGACTACGGAAATCCCGGCGTTGCCGAGCGAGGTGCGCTGGGCGCGCTCGAAATCGATGAGGGCGCGCTGGTAATCGAGAATCGCGCGCAGCTCGGTGTCCTGCGCGGTCGCCAGATCGCGCTGGGCCTGCACGACGAAGAAGTTCGTCGACAGGCCGACCTCGAACTTGCTCTCCTCCGCCCGGAGCTGCTCCTCCGCCAGCTCGCGCGCGGCCGTCGCCGCGTCGATCTGCTGCTCGATGGCATCGATCTGCAGCGCGGCGTTGGTGACCTCGGTGGCGATCTGCAGCTCGATCTGCCGGATCTGGACCTGGGCCTGCTGGATCTGAAGGCGCGCCCTTTCGTAGGCGGCTCTGTCCGCGTTCTGGCCGAGCGGGTAGGTCATCCGTACCTCCACGCTCCAGAACGGATAGTCGGCGTCGACGATGTTGTTGATCGCGTCGCGGTAGCCGCCCGGGATCGTGCCCCCCGCACCGCCGAAGATCGCCTCGAAGGAGGTGCCCGCCGGCACGAGCCGGGGGCCGCCCTGGCCGGTCAACTGGTAGCTGCCCACCAGGTCGAGCTGCGGAAGCGTGCTGTTGCGGAAGTTGTCGACCTCGACGTTGTTGACGTCGAGCTGCCGCCGCACGCGGGAGATGTCGGTGCGCCGGTCCAGCGCGCCGCGAATCGCTCCCTCCAGGTCGATCGGCGTGGGATCGATCTGCGGCTGGTCCGTCGGATTGAGCTCGGCATCCCACAGCTCGTCCGCGGTGCCGCCCACGATGAGCTGCTTCAGCGCCAGCTCGTTGGCCCGCAGGGTCCGAATCGCCAGCGCCAGCGACTGCCGCCGCGCTGCCGCCTCCGACTGCGCCTGCACGACGTCGATCGGGGCCAGGGTGCCGATCTCGACGCGCGCGCGGTTGTCGCGCACGAGCTGCTCGGCCAGCTCCAGTGCCTGCTGCTGCACGTCCACCGCGGCCCGGGCGTACACCAGCTCCCAGTACGCCAGGCGGACGTTGGCGAGGGTATTGATGACGGTCTGCTCCAGGTCGATGTCCGAGATGTCGCGGTTGATGCCCGACACGACGAGCTGCGTGCGCTGCGGATCCGTGCGAAAGCCGCGCAGCAGCGGTTGCGTGTATTCGAGGATCATGTTGGCGCCGAAGCTCGGGTTGAAGGTGTTGAAGATGTTCGTCGTCTCGAAGCGGGAGGAGTTCCACGACAAGTTGTACTGGCCGCCGCCCCACTTCATCCGCTGATTGACTCCGAGGTCGTAGTTGCCCTGTTCGCTGACGATGTTGGCGCCGCGGAGGCCGCCGCCGTCGAACAGCGAGCGGTTCGGGGTCGTGCGCTGATTGACGCCGAAGCCGGACGATGCGAACGGCAGGAACGCGGCGTTGGCGGTTGCCACCTGCATGTCCTGCACCAGCGGATTGATGCGCTGGACGGCGATGTCGAGATTGCGATCGAGGGCGCGCTGGACGGCGTCGTCGAGGGTCAGGTCGAAGCGGCGCGCCGCCTGCGCGTTCCGGCTTGTCCGAAGCGCCGTGTCGGTCACGAGGCCGCCGGCGGTGCGCCCGAGGAGCTGGGCTTCCGTGGGGCTCGGTGCGACAAGGAGCCACCCCACGACGAGCAGTGAAACGACGGGTACGACACGTGCGTGGCTCATCAAGGCGTTCCTCCAGACTCGGGGTACGTAGACCCGCACTGCTGCGGGAATCTTCCCCGGCCATCGTACAGACGCAAGGCGCGCCCGGCCGGTTCGATGCGAATGGATGCCGCCGGCGTCACGGCGGGCCGCGGAGGCGCCGGGACTCTGCGCCGCTCCACGGCGCGGCGTTTCGGGGCGCTAGTCGCGACCGCGGGACGACGATTGTCCATGGGAGCGGCGCCGTTCCCACATCGCGTGCAAGGCCTCGCTCTGTTCGGCGGTCAAGGTCTTGTGCATCCGGTACAGCATCAGGGTGCGAGTCTTGCTGAGCGCGCTGCGGGCCGCTTCGACCCTGTCGATCTGCAGGGCGACCTCCCACTCTTCGGCCTGCATGGCGTGCATGATCGCGGTCAGCTCGTCTTCTTCGCGATGCAGCCGGTGCGCGAACTCCCTGAGCCTGGGCCTGAGCGACTGGAAAATCGCCTCGATCTCGGCGCCTTGATCGCGTGTCAGCCCGATCTCGGACGCGACTTCGTCGGATTCCCACCACTTGAAACGCTGGCCGGCCTCGGCCGCGGCGGCAAGGGAGAAAAGCGCCGCGAGGAGGACGACCGCCGTGCATCCGCGCGTCTTGCTCATCGCAGATTCCCCGTCGAATTCCGTGCCGGCTTGCACAACCGTCAGAATACCTCAGGCGCGTCCGCCTTCAGAGGGGAAGACGGACGCGGGGCGCGGACCGTTTACGGATGCCCCGGCATCGTCTCGTGCCGCGCGAGTCTCCCGCCACGCCGGCTACGCGGCCAGCCGGCCCAGGCGCTCGATGACCTCGCCGACGACGTTGTCCGGCGTCGACGCCCCCGCCGTCACCGCCAGCGTGCACGGATCGAGGGCGGGCAGCCAGTCGCGGGTCACCGTCTCGGTTCCCGGGCGTGCACCGGGGGGCAGGTGCCGGATGGCCTCCGCCTCCAGGCAGGAAGGGTCCGCGATATGGTACGTCGCGACCCGCTCGGCGCAGATTCGCGCCAGGTTGCGCGTGTTGCTGCTGTTGTAGCCGCCGATCACGATCGCCGCGTCGAAACGCCGCTGGTCGAGCAGGTCGACCACGGCGTCCTGCCGGTCCTGCGTGGCGCTGCAGATGGTGTCGAACGCCCGGTAGTGCTCGGGAAGCGCGGCCTCGCCGTAACGGGCGAGCATCGCGTTGCGGACCAGGTCGCCGATCTGCAACGACTCGGTCATCAGCATCGTCGTCTGGTTGGCAAGGCCGACCCGCACGAGATCGCGGGCTGGATCGAAACCGGGGGAGCAGCCGTGCCCGATCCGGTCGAGGAACGTCGCCGAGTCCACGTGTCCGCGGATGAAATCGCAGAGCACGCCGGTTTCCCGCGTGTCGAGGACCACGACGTAGTGGCCGCCGGATGCCGTGCCGACCTGCGACGCCGTCGCCTGGGTCTCCTCGTGTTTCAGTTTGCCGTGAATGATCGCGGTGTAACCGTCGCGTGCGTAGCGCCGGACGTTCTTCCAGACGTTGAGGACGGATCCGCAGGTCGTGTCGACGAGCGTGCAACCGCACGCGACGAGTCGTTCCAGTTCGGCGATGGTGACGCCGAAGGCCGGCAGAATCACCACGTCGTCGGCCTTCACCGCTCCGATGTCCTCACCGGGGTCGCTCAGGAACCGGATGCCGGCGCTGCGCAGCCGACCGTTGACATGCGGGTTGTGAATGATCTCGCCGGTCAGGAACACCGTGCGGTCCGGGAACTTCCGCCGGGTCTGGTACGCGTAGTCCACGGCGCGATCGACGCCGTAGCAGAACCCGAACTCCCGGGCGAGATGCAGCGTGAGCCGCCCGCTCCGCCACGTGAAACCGGCTTCCCGGATCCGGTCGAGGAACCGGCTATGGTAGTCGCGCGCCAGATCGCCCGCGACATCGTGCTTGAGGTCGAGGCCCTTCCTGTAGATCGGGGCGGACATCCAGCTACCGGATATCGATGGCCGCGGCACGCACGCGCGGCGTCATTTCGTCGAGAGCCACGAGGGGCCGGACGCGGGAGGAGTTCAGGGCTTCTTCGAGCTCGCGCATGAACTGCTCGTCGGTGGCGGACTGCGCCTGCCCGGCCGGCGGTCCGATGGCCGGCTGGGACGGCGCGACGGCGGCGGCCGGTTGCGGGTCCGCGTCAGGCGGACCGTCGCCATCTACGAGCTGGCCGATGCCGACGGTGACGAGGAGGCCCGCGGCGGCGGCCAGCGAGAGCCGCCGGCGCATCGGATACGCGTTGGAAGCCACGGGAGCGCCGAGCGTGGGAAATCGCAGTATGCGCGCGCCGCCCTGCCGGCCCGCGGCGCGGCGAATCCGGTCCAGGACGCGGCGTCGTTGACGCGCGAGCCGCCAGGCGGGCAACGCGTCGTCGAACGCGGCCTCGGCGGTCGCCGCGATACGGTCGAGGTCCCCCCGCAGGGTGTCGAGGCGGACCCTGCAGCGCTCGCAGGCGGCGAGATGGGCGTTGCGTGCCGTTCCGTGCGCGCGCTCGGCGTTCACGACGATTCGCACCAGCTCGCGGTCGGTCAGGTGTGTCGGTCCGAATCCGTGCCGCACGGACGCGAGCAGCGCCGGGACCCTCCGCCAGTGAACCTGCGGTCTCATGAGTCGGCAGCCTCGTCCGTTCGCGGGAAAGGCTTTTCGTGGAACCAGTTCTGCGTGCCGAGGATGCGGCGCAGGGATCGAATCGCCCGGAACAGGTGCACCCGAACCGTGGCTTCCGTCAGCTCCAGCATGGACGCCACGTCTCGCGTCGCGTGTCCCTCGAACTGGCTCAGGACCACCACGGCGCGTTGTCGTTCCGGAAGTCGATCGACCGCTGCGAGCAGCTTCGCGCGGCGTTCGGCGTGCAGAAGCGTCGCTTCGGGCGACGGGTCGAGAGCCGGCCGGCGTTCCAGCTCGTCCCGTGGCCCGGGGCTGCCCTCGCCGTCGCCGACCGGTACGAGCCATCGGTTCCGGCGTGCTCGGGATTTCACCCGGTCGAGACAGCCGTTGACGAGAATCCGGGTGAACCAGAGCTCGAAGTACATTCGCTCCCGGAAGGACGCGATGTTCACGAAGGCCTTCAGAAAGGCGTCCTGAACCGCTTCGTCGACCTCCGCGGGATCGCGGAGGTAGTAGTACGCGATACGCGTCGCGCGCCGGTGGTGGCGATCGATCACCTCGGCGAAGCGTTCCCCCGCCGCGATCCGGTCCCCGCGCGACAGCAGGGCGCTCACCTCGTCGGCGATCTGCGAATCGACGACGGCGCGCTCCCGGCGACCGGCGGACGCGATGTCTGTGGCAGGCATTATCCCGGCGCGGGCCCCTGTTCGAGGAGGACGAAAACGGCTCGTTCGACGTTTACCGGTGCATCGATCCCGGCGTCGATCACGGCCACCGCACATGATACTCCGGGTCGTTTGACTTGGCGAACGCCGCGCGACTAAGGTTTGGTTCACTTATGCCGGAAGCAGCACCTCAAGCGACGTCTTCGTCGTTCCTCGATAGCGCGCGACCACGCCACCTGCACTGGAATCTCGGCACGGCGGCCCTGTACGAAGAGGCTGTGCGCAACCGCGAAGGCGTGGTTGCCGAGACCGGTCCCCTGGTCTGCCTGACCACGCCGCATACGGGGCGGTCGCCGAACGACAAGTTCCTGGTGGACGAGCCGTCGACGTCTGCCGACGTCTGGTGGGGGAAGGTCAATCGGCCGATCGACGCGGCCCGGTTCGACACGTTGCACGACGAGGTCGTACGTGCCCTCGACGACAAGGTGCTGTACGTCCAGGACTGCTTCGCCGGGGCCGATCCGGCCTACCGGCTGCCGGTACGCATCGTTACCGAGCGGGCATGGCACAGCCTGTTCGCCCGCACGATGTTCCTCGAGCAGCCGCCGGGGACGCCGCCCGGCAACCACGTGCCGGAATTCACCGTCGTCGACCTCCCGTCGCTCACCGCGGATCCGGCGCGCCACGGAACCAACTCGGGTACGTTCATCCTGCTCAATTTCGCGCGGCGACTGGTTCTCATCGGGGGCACGAGCTACGCCGGGGAGATCAAGAAGTCGATCTTCACCGTGATGAACTACCTGCTGCCGTTGCGCGACGTGATGCCGATGCACTGCTCCGCGAACATCGGCGCCGCCGGCGACACCGCGCTCTTCTTCGGACTCTCGGGTACCGGCAAGACGACGCTGTCGAGCGATCCGGCGCGCCGCCTCATCGGCGACGACGAGCATGGTTGGAGCGACCGGGGCATCTTCAACTTCGAGGGCGGCTGCTACGCGAAGATGATCCGGCTGTCGGAGGAGGCCGAGCCCCAGATCTACGGCACCACCCGCCGGTTCGGCACCGTGCTCGAGAACGTCGTGCTCGATCCGGCCACCCGCGGGATGGATCTCGACGACGACTCGCTGACGGAGAACACGCGCGGCGCGTACCCGATTTCGTTCATCGACAACTGGGTGCCGTCGGGGCAGGGCGGCCACCCGGCCAACATCGTGATGCTGACCTGCGACGCGTTCGGGGTGCTGCCCCCGATCTCGCGGCTGACCCCGGCCGGGGCGATGTATCACTTCCTGTCGGGGTACACCGCGAAGGTGGCGGGGACGGAGAAGGGGATCACGGAGCCGAAGGCGACCTTCAGCACCTGCTTCGGGGCGCCGTTCATGGTGCATCATCCGACCGTCTACGCGAAGCTGCTGGGCCGTCAGATCGCCGCCCGGCGCTCTCGGGTGTGGCTGGTCAACACGGGCTGGAGCGGCGGGGCCTACGGCGTCGGCAGCCGCATGCAGATCGGGCATACGCGCGCCATGATCGGGGCAGCGTTGTCGGGTGCTCTCGACGACGTTCCGTACGCGCCGGATCCCGTCTTCAACGTCGAGGTTCCCGCCCGGGTCCCGGACGTTCCGGCCGAGAGCCTGCGTCCCCGCGCGAGCTGGAGCGACGGTTCCGCCTATGACGAGCAGGCGGCGCGGCTGGCCGGGATGTTCGCCGAGAACTTCAAGGCGTTCGAGGCCGAGGCCGAGGCCGACGTCCGCCGCGCCGGGCCGAACGCCTGAGGGCCGGCCCGCTTGCCGGGGCTCATGCCGTTCGAACCCGTCATCGGGCTGGAAATCCACGCCCAGCTTCTGACCGAGACCAAGATCTTCTGCGGCTGCAGCACCGCGTTCGGCGCCCCGCCCAACAGCCACGTCTGCCCGGTCTGCCTCGGGCTTCCCGGGGCCCTGCCGGTGCTGAACCAGCGGGCCGTGGAGCATGCGGTCCGGACTGCCGCGGCGCTCGAGTGCACGGTGCACGAGGCCTCCGTCTTCGCCCGGAAGAACTACTTCTATCCCGATCTGCCGAAGGGTTATCAGATCTCGCAGTACGAAGAACCCCTGGCGACCGGCGGCCGCGTCGAGTACCTGGACGACGGGGTGGCGCGGCGCGTGCGCATCCTGCGCGTGCACATGGAGGAGGATGCGGGCAAGTCGATCCATGACGGGTTCGCGGACTCCGGCCGGAATACGTACCTCGACTTCAACCGCAGCGGCGTGCCCCTGGTCGAGATCGTCACCGAGCCCGACCTGCGGTCGCCGGCCGAGGCCTCGCGCTTCTTTCAGCGCCTGCGCGGGACGCTGCTCGCGGCCGGGGTCAACGACGGGAACATGGAGGAGGGCAGCCTGCGGTGCGACGCCAACGTCTCGGTTCGGCCGCGGGGCGCCGAGACGCTCGGGGTCAAGGTGGAGATCAAGAACCTCAACTCGTTCCGGTTCCTGGAACGGGCGCTCGACTACGAGGTCCGACGCCAGTCGGAGGTGCTGGAGAGCGGGGGCGCAGTCGTGCAGGAGACCCGGCTGTGGGATGTCGCGGGTGGCCGCACCGTTTCCATGCGCAGCAAGGAGGAGGCGCACGACTACCGGTATTTCCCCGATCCCGACCTGCCTCCAGTGGTGCTCGATCCCGGCTGGGTCGCGGACGTGCGGGCGGCGCTGCCGGAGCTTCCGGAGGCGCGCAAGCGGCGCTTCATGGCCGACCACAACCTGCCCGAGCGCGACGCCGCGCTGCTGGCCGACGATCACGAGCTGGCCGGGTTCTTCGAGGAGACGGCGGCGGCGGCGGGGAACCCGCGGTCGGCCGCGAACTGGATCATGGGCCCGCTGGCGCATCGGATGAAGACGGACGGGTCTCGAGTCGGCAGCGCGCCGGTCACGCCGGCGACGCTCGGCGCGCTGATTCGCCTCATCGATTCCGGAAGAATCAGCAACTCGGCGGCCCGCGACGTCTTCGAGCGGATGGCCGGCACCGGCGAGTCTCCCGATGCCATCGTCGAAGCGGAGGGACTGTCGCAGATCGGCGACGCCGACCGGTTGGAAGCGGTCGTGCGGCAGGCCCTGGCCGAGAACCCTGCCGCCGTGAGCAAGTACCGCGCCGGCAAGACCGGGACCCTCGGCTTTCTCGTCGGCCAAGTGATGCGAGCGACCAGGGGCCAGGCCAATCCGCAAATGGTCAACGAGCTGCTGAAATCGGCTCTCGAGAACCCCGAAGGTGACTGATGCCGGTCGACCGTGCCCGCGTTCGACAGCACGGAACGGCCGTCGCCGGCGCTTCGAAACGCCTCGCCGGCTCGGCGGTGCCGGTCCATCCCCTCCGCTCCAGGACGTTGCGCCGCCGAACGCACTTCGTTGCATTCTGCGGCGCAACGTCCTACACTGATCGGATAGCGAATCCATGCCGGTGACGAACCGCGAGCCTGCAACCTCGCTGCCCCCCGACAGTCGTTGTCCCGTTCGTGTTCCCTCTGTTCGCTCCGACTTCTACCGCGAGGAGTTGCGCAAGCACTGGCATTGCCTCGAACAGCAGCGCGAGCACTACTCGCACAAGACGATGATCGACGTGGAAGCGGCGCTCCGGAAGCTGATGGAGCACGTCGATCGCCTGTGCACCCACGAGAACGGTGACGAGGTCGTCAGCCGGCTGCTGCATCAGATCGACGGGGTGACGCAGTTGTCGGCCTCCCCGGACCGGCAACCGACGCACTGACGGGTCTTCTCCTGACACTCGACACCCTCCGGCGTCACGCCCTCGACATAGTTCGCGACGGCATCTCGGCCGCAGGTGCGTCGGAGCTCGTCGGACGAGCGTTGCGCCGCCGTGCCGTAGACCGCGATCTCGGCGGCCGCACACCCGTCGTGGTGGCCGCGGGCAAGGCCGCCGCGGAGATGGCGTCCGCATTCGCATCCGCAATCCCCGGCGCGCGCGCGAAGGGGCTGGTTGCCTCGCCGCAGCCGGGAGCTCCGGCCGGGGCCCTGCAGTGGTTCGACGTCGGGCACCCGATGCCCACGGAGGGGAGCGTCGCCGCCGGGCGTCGTGCGCTCGCGCTGGCCGCCGGCCTGGCGCCGGGCGAGGTCCTGGTCCTGCTGCTGTCGGGCGGCGCTTCGGCCGGCCTGGCGGCGCCGCTGGCCGGGCTGACCCTGCAGGACAAGTCGGCCGCGACCTCCGTCCTGCTGCGGTCCGGGGTCGCTATCGACGGACTCAACTGCGTGCGCAAGCACCTGTCGGCGATCAAGGGCGGACGGCTGGCGGTCGCCGCGCGGGGTCACGTCGTGACCCTGGCGATTTCGGATGTCGTCGATCCGGTACCCGACGATCCGGCGGTCATCGGCTCGGGACCGACGACGCCCGATCCGACGACGTTCGCCGAGGCGCTGGCGATCTGCCGTGCGGCCTCGGGCGTGGGAGCGCTGCCGCGGGCGGTGCTCGACACGCTCGAACGGGGCGCCCGGGGAGAAATCGAGGAGAGCCCGAAGCCCGACGACGCCCGACTCGCCGGCGCCGCGTTTCACCTGATCGGCAGTCGGCGGGACGCCGTCGAGGGCGCTGCGCACAAGGCCCGGGAGCTCGGGTACTCCGTGTCGATCATCGATGCCCCGGTGACCGGCGAGGCGCGCAGGGCGGGCGAGGACCATGTGCGGACCATCGCCCGTCTGGCGTACGAGCGCCCGCGGCCGCTCTGCATCGTCTCTGCCGGAGAGACCACGGTCTGCGTCACGGGCAAGGGGCGCGGCGGGCGCAACCAGGAATTCGCGCTTGCCGGCGCGTTCCATCTGACCCGGCGCTTTTCCGCTGCCGTCGTCGCCAGCGTCGGGAGCGACGGCATCGACGGCCCGACCGATGCGGCCGGTGCCCTGATCGACACCACCACGCCCGCCCGTGCGACGGAGTGCGGTCTGCACCGGCCGGAGCACTACCTGGCCGCGAACGACTCCTACCGCTTCTTCGAAGCGCTCGGCGATCTGATCCGTACGGGTCCCACCGACACCAACGTAGGCGACTTGCAGGTCGCGCTGATCGGATAGCGGCGCGTCGCGGGGCGCGGGCTCGGCGGCGATGACCGCAGAGGGTCCGCCGCCCGGGTCGCGCCCATGCGATGATCTGTTCCGTGAAGCACCTGGTGGTCGGCACGGCGGGCCACATCGATCACGGCAAGAGCACCCTGGTCGAGGCACTGACGGGGCTCGACCCGGATCGGCTGCAGGAGGAGAAGGCCCGCGGGATCACCATCGACCTCGGATTTGCGCCGTACCGCCACGGCGACACGCAGCTCGCCTTCGTCGACGTGCCGGGGCACGAGCGGTTCGTCCGCAACATGCTGGCGGGAGCGAGCGGCATCGACTGCGTGCTGCTCGTCATCGCGGCCGACGAGTCCGTGATGCCGCAGACGCGGGAGCACTTCGACATCTGCCGTCTGCTGGGCGTGGGCGGCGGCCTGGTGGCTCTCACCAAGGCCGATCTGGTGGACGAGGAGACGCTGGAGCTCGTCCGCCTCGAGACCCGCGAGCTGATTGCCGGCTCGTTCCTCGACGGTGCACCGCTGGTGCCCGTGTCGGCGCGCACGGGCACGGGGCTCGACGACGTGCGGCGCGAGCTGGCGGCGCTTGCCGGCGGCGTCCCGGGACGGCGCGACGGCGGCATTGCGCGGCTGCCCATCGACCGTGCGTTCACCGTGCGGGGCTTCGGAACCGTGGTCACCGGCACGCAGGCTTCCGGCGCCATCGCGGGGGACGGCGAGCTCACGCTGTTGCCTGCCGGCCGGCAGGTGAAGGTCCGCGGCTTGCAGGTGCATGGAGAGCAGCGTTCGCGCTCGCTCGCCGGACAGCGGGTGGCCGTCAACCTGGCGGGTCTCGGGGTGGACGAGCTGCAGCGCGGAGATACCCTCACCACGGCGGAGGGCCTGTGCGCGTCGCGCCGCTTCGACGGGCGCGTGACGCTGCTCGACGGCGCCCGGCCGCTCAAGTACGGCGCGCGGGTTCGGTTCCACCAGGGGACCAGCGAGGTCATGGGGCGTCTCGCGATCGGGGCGGCGCGACCCGCGGGGGACAAGGGCGCCGACCCCGGCGGGGATGGCCTCCCCGTATTCCCCGGCGTGCTGCAGCCCGGCGGCTCGGCGTTCGCCCGTTTGCATCTCGAACAGCCGGTTGCCCTGACGCGGGGGGATCGCTTCGTGCTGCGAGCCTATTCGCCGATGGTCACCATCGGCGGCGGCATCGTGCTGGATCCGGCTCCGCCGGCCGGGCGGCTGCGATCGGCCGCCGGCTTCGAACGCCTGCGGCGCCTGGACACGCTCGACGACGACGAGACGGCGGTGCTGACCATGGTCGAGGGCGCAGCCGGTCAGGGGTTGACCCTCGGTGCGCTCGCGCCGCGTGTCGGCCGCACCCGCGCCGAAGTCCGGCGCGTCGCGACGGGGCTCGCCGAGCGGGACGCGGTGGTAATGGTGGGGGAGTGCCTGGTCGCGGAGGCGCCGGTTGCGGCGGCACGCGAGGCGTTGCTCGCCATGGCCGGCGCCTACCACCAAGCGCATCCCCTCGAGCCCGGGCTCCCGCGGGAGGAAGCGCGCGAGCGCCTGGCGAAGCGCGGCGGTCCGGCGCTGTTCGATCACCTCGCCGGTTCCCTGGCGGCCGAGGGCAAGCTGGGCGCCGGACGTCATCTGGCCCTGTCGACGCACCGGATCGTCCTGACGGAGGACGAGGCGCGCGTCAAGGCCGAGCTCGCCGACGTTCTGCAGCGGGAGAGGTTCTCACCGCCGGATCCGCTGGCCTGGGCCCGGGAACGGGGCGTCGACGAGGAGCTTGCCGACCGGATGCTCAAGCTGCTGTTGCGCGACGGCGCGGTGGAGCGTCTCGACAACCTGGTGTTTCACCGGGACGTGCTCGAGCGTCTCAAGGCGGATGTGGCGGGCTTGAAGGAGGGCGCCGGCGAGCCCGTGCGGATCGACGTGGCAGGGTTCAAGCAGCGCTTCGGCATCACGCGGAAGTTCGCCATCCCGCTCCTCGAGTACCTGGATCGCGTACGCGTCACGCGCCGGGTGGGGCGGGACCGCATCGTCATCTGAATTCCGGGGGGCCGAACGCGGAGCCCGGCGACGGGTCCGGCGGCGCTCGGCTGGTGCGCTGCCGAACGATGCTACAATTCGGCGGCGGCGCTGAACGGCGCGCCGGGGGGGCAGCCGACGACGTATGGCGAGCTATCAGGACGGGCCTTGCTTCACGGTGGGCGTGTTTCAGGATGCGGCTTGGGCATCGCGCGGGCTCGACGCGCTGGCCGGCCAGGGGTTCCCGCCGGCCGCGCTTTCGATTGTGGCCCGGCAGGCGCCGGAAGTCACCGAACTGGTGGAGAAGACGTTCGGCCCCGGGACGGGGCAGGCGGTCACCGACGTGCCGGGACTCGGGACCGCGGTCGCGCATGGCGCGCTCGTCGAAGCGCTGCAGGGTGACGACAACGCGCTGGGCGCGGTCGGCGTGGCGGCCACCATGCGGCGGGCCGGGTTCCAGGCGCACGACGGATTCATCTTCGAAACGCTCACGGCCCGCGGCGGCGTCCTGGTCGCCGTGGCGAGCGAACCTCGCGCCGCCGACGCGCTGGCGCTCATGCACGCCTACGGTGGTGGGAACGCGGCCATCGGAGCCTGGCGCGGCCGGGTCTGATCCGGCGCGCGCGTCCTGTTCCGCGACAGCGGTCGTGGAAGCAGGCGTCTGGCCGCCAAGTTGCCTATTTGCGGCAGGTTGGGCAAAATGGGGTGAGGAGGCGCACCCTTGAGCCAGGGTCTCGGGCTCGGTCAGATTCGGTTCACATCCTCGCATACGTCATATACCCCGCCGGAACGCCGGCGTCGTCGCGTGGCCGCACCCCGTGTCCCCGGCCCCTTGCGGCTGAGGCGGGCGCGTGGCGACGGCGACGCGGCGGCCGCTTCCACGGGCGCTCGGGCCACGGACGGATCCCTCTCGATATTGCCGGACGACGTCGCGCCGTCGGACGCGCACTTCCTGCTGCGGGCCAGCCAGCAGCGCATGGGCGGCTCGTTCGCCGCCTCGCTGACCAGCCACGCCGTCGGGGTCGGCATCGTCATACTGCTGTTGAGTCTCGCGCCGGAGCGCGTGTACGAGATCGTCGACCAGCAGAACTACGCCGGCATCGTCTGGATTCCCGAGGAGGGTCCGGGCGGCGGCGGCGGCGGGGGCGGCAACGAGTCGCTGGAAATGCCGGCGCTGGCCCGGCTCGAGGGACCGGAGGAAGCGGAGCTGAGCGTGCCCATCGAAGAGCCCGTTCCGGTCGAGCCGGAACCCGAGCCGGAGCCGGAGCCGGAACCCGAGCCCATCGAGACGCAGCAGCTTTCGATTCCCGCCGTGCCGATGGCCAGCGCCCCCGAGACGAGGCCCGGCGTGCTGGAAGGACTCCGTGCCGAATCGGAGTCCGCGCAGGGAAGCGGGACCGGCGGAGGAGCCGGGACCGGTGACGGCGGCGGCGCCGGACCGGGACAGGGGGACGGGCTCGGTCCGGGCGAAGGGGGCGGCACCGGCGGCGGCGTCTATCGTCCCGGAACCGCGGGCCTGACCATTCCGCGCCTGCTGCGGGAGGTGACGCCGCAGTACACGGCCGAGGCGATGCGGGCGCGGATTCAGGGGACGGTCTGGCTGGACGTCGTCGTCCTGCCCAGCGGCGAGGTCGGCGATGTCACGGTCAGCAAGTCGCTGGACACGGTCTTCGGCCTCGACGAGCAGGCGATCGAGGCGGCGAGGCAGTGGCTCTTCGCTCCCGGGTTGCGCTTCGGCGAACCGGTCGCGGTCCTGGTCAGTCTCGAGCTGTTCTTCAACCTGCGCTGACCTGTGGAAACCTGCGCTGGGCACCGCTGAGCAGGTTCCTGCGGCCGGCGCCAAGAAGGCCACAATCGAGCCAACACGAATAGAGAAACGCCCGGACGGGACTCGCGGCCCGCCCGGGCGCTGGACGACTCGTTGTGTGGTGCCGGACTGCCTAGTACATCCCGCCCATGCCGCCGCCGTGGGGGCCCATGCCGCCGGGGGCCGCTTCCTTCTTCTCCTCGGGGATCTCGGACACCAGGGCCTCGGTGGTCAGCAGCAACGAGGCGATGGAACCCGAGTTCTGGAGCGCGGTGCGCACGACCTTCGTGGGATCGATGACGCCCGCCGACACCAGGTTCTCGTACTTCTCGCTCTGGGCGTTGAAGCCCTCCTCGTCGTCGCCCGCCTCGCGGACCTTCTGGACGACGATGGAGCCCTCGAAACCGGCGTTCTGCGAGATCCAGCGCATCGGCTCCTCGAGCGCCCGCCGGATGATGTTGACGCCGATCTGCTTGTCCCCGTCGAGATCGACGTCCTCGAGCGCGCCGGAGGCGCGGAGCAGGGCGACGCCGCCGCCCGGGACGATGCCCTCCTCGACCGCCGCCTTCGTGGCGTGCATCGCGTCCTCGACGCGGGCCTTCTTCTCCTTCATCTCGGTCTCGGTGGCCGCGCCGACCTTGATGACCGCCACGCCGCCGACGAGCTTGGCCAGGCGCTCCTGCAGCTTCTCGCGGTCGTAGTCGGAGGTCGTCTCCTCGATCTGCGCCCGGATCTGCTTGACCCGGCCCTCGATGGCGGCCTGCGTGCCGTCACCCTCGACGATGGTCGTGTTGTCCTTGTCGATGGTGACCTTCTTCGCCTTGCCGAGATCCTCGACGCGCAGGTTCTCGAGCTTCAGGCCGAGGTCCTCGGTGATCGCCTTGCCGTTGGTCAGGATGGCGATGTCCTCGAGCATGGCCTTGCGGCGGTCGCCGAAGCCGGGGGCCTTGACCGCGGCGCCCTGCAGCGTGCCGCGCAGCTTGTTGACGACGAGGGTGGCCAGCGCCTCGCCCTCGATGTCCTCGGCGATGATGAGCAGCGGCCGGCTCAGGCGCGCGACCTGCTCGAGGAGCGGCAGCAGGTCCTTCATCGAGCTGATCTTCTTCTCGTGGATGAGGATGATGGGGTTCTCGAGGACGCACTCCATCCGCTCGGCGTCGGTCACGAAGTACGGGGAGAGATAGCCGCGGTCGAACTGCATGCCCTCGACGACCTCCAGCGAGGTCTCGAGCGTGCGGGCCTCCTCGACGGTGATGACGCCGTCCTTGCCGACCTTGTCCATCGCCTCGGCGATGATCGTGCCGATCGTCGCGTCGTTGTTGGCCGAGATGGTGCCGACCTGCGCGATCATGTTGCCGCTGACGCTCTTCGACTGCGATCGGAGCCGGCTGACGACGGCCTCCACCGCGGTCTCGATGCCGCGCTTGATCTCCATCGGATTGGCGCCGGCCACGACGTTCTTGGCGCCTTCGCGGTAGATCGCCTGCGCGAGCACGGTCGCCGTGGTCGTGCCGTCACCGGCGATGTCCGATGTCTTGCTGGCGACCTCGCGGACCATCTGCGCGCCCATGTTCTCGAGCGGGTCCTTGAGGTCGATCTCCTTGGCGACGGTGACGCCGTCCTTGGTGATGGTCGGCGATCCGAACTTCTTGTCGAGGACGACGTTGCGCCCCTTCGGGCCGAGGGTGACCTTGACCGCGTTGGCGAGCTGGTTGACGCCCTCGATGATCTTCTGCCGCGATTCCTGTCCGTAGACGATCTGCTTGGCCATTATTCTCGAACTCCAATCACTGGAAATGCGGTGGTTGCCGCTAGTCGCTTTCGATGACGCCGAGGATCTCGTCCTCGCGCATGATCAGGAACTCGTCCCCCTCCAGCTTGATTTCCTGGCCGGAGTACTTGCCGAACAGCACCGTGTCGCCCGCCTTGACGTCGAGGGGCGTCACCGTGCCGTCGTCCTTGATCTTGCCGTTGCCGACCGCGATCACCTTGCCCTGCTGCGGCTTTTCCTTCGCCGTGTCCGGGATGATGATGCCGCCGACCTGCTGCTCGCCTTCCTCGATGCGCTCGACGATGATGCGGTCGTGAAGTGGTCGTACCTTGACAGCCATGAACTCTGCTACTCCTTCGTGAGAACTCCGCCAAGCCGCGCGCGCAGTCACTCGCGCGGCCCTCTCCCCCTATGGTGGCGTTAGCAGTCGCCAACCGAGTCTGCTATTCTAGCGACCGCGCGAGACGCGCGTCAAGGAAGGGCGGCGCGCGGTGCGTCAACCGGTGCGCTTCAATCGGTGCGTGGCGATCTTCCGGGTGAGCGTGTTGCGGTGGATGCCGAGCAGGCTCGCGGCATCGCCCAGCCGGCCGTTGGACTTCTCCAGGGCCCGGCTGATGAACCGTTTCTCGATTTCGCGTTGCGCGTCCTCGTAGCGGATGCCCTTGGTCAACATCTCGTCGACCAGCCGGTCGAGTTCCTCGCGCACGGCTCGGTTCCTATTCGGAGGCGTCCAGCTCGCGGCCGGTCAGCAGGCGGTAGGCCTCGACGTACTTCAGGCGCGTGTTGTCGACGACGTCATCGGGAAGCGCCGGTGCGGGCGGCTTTCTGTCCCATTCGATGCGGTCCAGGTAGTCGCGGACGTACTGCTTGTCGAAGCTCGGTTGCGGACCGCCGGCCCGGTACTGCTCGGCCGGCCAGAATCGCGACGAGTCGGGCGTCAGCACTTCGTCGATCAGAATGACGTTCTCGCGGCCCCCGTCGTCGACGATCCCGAACTCGAACTTCGTGTCCGCGACGATGATCCCGTGCGCCGCGGCGTGGGCCGCGCCGTGCTCGTAGAGGGCCAGGGTCAGCGCGCGCAGGCGGGACACGAGGTCCGGACCGACGAGGCGGCCGGCTTCGGCTTCGCTGATGTTGACGTCGTGCCCGGTTTCCGCCTTGGTGGCCGGGGTGAAGATGGTCTCGGGCAGGCGGTCCGACTCCTGCAGCCCCGCGGGAAGCCGGACGCCGCAGACCTGCCCGTTGCGTTGGTACTCCTTCCAGCCGGAGCCGGACAGATAGCCGCGGGCGACGCACTCGATCGGTACCGGGCGCGTGCGGCGCACCAGCATCGAGCGGCCGGCGAGCAGCGCCGCGTGGTCACCGAGCGGGGCCGGATACTCGCCGGGCTCGGTCGACACCATGTGGTTGCCGACGATGTGCCCGGTGCGGCCGAACCAGAATGCGGACAGTTGCGTCAGGACCGGTCCCTTGTCCGGCACGGCGGATCCGAGCACCACGTCGTACGCGGAGATGCGGTCGGTGGCGACCATCAGCAGGTGCTCGCCGACCTCGTACATGTCGCGGACCTTCCCGCGGCGGTGGACGGGGATGCCGTCAAGGGATGTCTCGAAAACGGAGGCGCTGGATGACAACGGGAACCCTCGTGCGGAACGAAAAGCCATGGCCCGACAATCGTCGCCTGCGGCTCCGCTTGCCGCCCAACCGGGCCTGACCGGCAGTCGACGCCGTTCTGCGGCGTAGACGCCTAGCTTACCGGACAACCCCGCGACGGCAAAACGAAATGTAGTACGGTCGGGTCCGCATGCGGAAACACATCCGGACGATCGTCGTCGCGCTGATCGGCGCGGGGCTGATGGCATACGTATTGCGCGGCGCCGACCTGGGACGGGTCGGCGAGGCGGTGACGAGCGCGCGGTTGGACCTGATCGGGCTCGCCGTGCTGGCGATGGTGGCGACCTACGTGGCGCGGGCCGTACGGTGGTGCTATCTGCTCGAGCCCCTCGGCAGGGTGCATCCGGGGGTCGCGCTGCGGGCGACGATAATCGGCTTTGCCGCGACGGCCGTCCTGCCGGGGCGTGTCGGAGAGGTCCTGCGGCCGTACCTGCTGGCACGCCGCGAGCGGTTGAGCGTGAGTGCGGCGATCGGGACGGTGGTGCTGGAGCGGCTGCTCGACCTGGCGGTGATCCTGGCGATCTTCGGATTTGCGGCCGTCGTGTTCGAGCCGCCCGGCGGTGTCGCGGACGACGGGCTGCTCACCGCGCTGCACGCCGGCGCCGCGGTGGTTGCCGGATTCGCTCTGGCCACCCTGGGGCTGGCGTGCGTGGCGGCCACGAGTCCCGCTTCGGTCGGCCGCGCCGTGGCGCGCGTGACAACCCTGCTGCCGGCGGGTCTCTCGCAACGGCTGGTGCAGCTCTCCCATCGCTTCTCGGAAGGTTTCGGTGCGATGCGGCGGCCCGGCCCGCTCGTGTGGGCGATGGCGTGGACGGTGGTCATCTGGCTGTCGATCACGGCCGGTCTCTGGTGCGTGACCGTCGCTTTCGGCATCGACATGTCGCCGGCCGGCGCCGGCATCGTGCTGGTGCTGATCGTGCTGGGCGTGGCCGTGCCGACCCCGGCGGGCGTCGGCGGCTACCACGCGGCATTCCAGGTGGGTGCGACGACGCTCTTCGCGGCGAGTGCGGAAAGTGCCGTCGGGGCGGGACTCGTGGCGCACGCCATCTCGTTTCTGCCGGTCACGGTCGTGGGCGTGATCCTGATGGCGGCCGAAGGCGTGCGGCTGGCGGGCGTCGGCGACCTGGTGAGCAGCGCGGCGGCCGCGCCGGCGCCCGACGCGGAAGGGGAAACGGGCGCATGAAGTGTCCGTTCTGCGGTCATCTCGACGACCGGGTGGTCGACTCGCGCGAAAGCCGCGAGGGCGACGCCATCCGCCGCCGCCGCGAGTGCGCGCGCTGCGAGCGGCGGTTCACCAGCTACGAGCGGATCGACGAGATTCCCTACATGGTCGTCAAGAAGGACGGCACGCGGGAGCGGTTCGAGCGCCGGAAGGTCATTGCGGGGATGCTCAAGGCGTGCGAGAAGCGTCCGGTCAGCGTCGCGGTGCTCGAGTCGGTGGCGAACCGGGTGGAGGCGGCGCTGCACGAGCGGCCCGAAAAGGAGATGTCCGCCGAGGCGGTCGGGGCCCTGGTGATGGACGAGCTCAAGACGCTCGACAAGGTGGCCTACGTACGGTTCGCGTCCGTCTACAGGGACTTCCGCGACATCGGCGAGTTCATGGAAGAGCTCAAGGGGTTGCTCGACGGTCAGGAGGAGAAGGAGGGCAACGCGCGAGCCGCGCCTCGATCGTCCGATCAGGACGAATGACGTCGAGCATCGGCCGCCCGCCGGAAGTGCCGTCCAGCGCCTCGCGGGGAATCAGGCCCACCAGCTCGGTGCCGGCGATCGCGACCCCTGCGAGCGCCGCTTCCCGGGCGACGCGCTCCAGGGCCGCGGACAGCGGGGTGCGCCGGTAGTCGGTCAGGTTCATCGACACCTGGACGAGATTGCGCCGCGGCGCCGAGAGGCGCACGCCGATGGCCTTCACGTGCGGCAGCCCGCCGCCGCTCTCCCTGACCGTCCGGGCGATCCGCCGGGCGAGGTCGAGATCGTCGGACGCCAGGTTCACGTTGAACGCCACGAGCGGTCTCCGGGCCCCGATGGCGACGGCTCCGGCCGACGGATGGGGCCGCGGGGGACCGTAGTCCGGTCTCCAGTCGGGTTCGACCAGTCTGGTTTCCAGCCCCTCGAACTGACCGCGCCGCAACCGCTCCAGCCGGCGGCGGGCCGGGTCCGTGGCGGCGGCCTCGTACAGCAGGACGGGCACCTGCAGGCGCTGCGCCACGTCGCGGCCCGTCGCGTGCGCGAGCTCGACACAGCTTTCCATCCGCGTGCTGCCGAGGGGCACGAACGGCACGACGTCGACCGCGCCGATGCGCGGATGCACGCCGCGGTGGCGGCGCAGGTCGATGCGGTCCAACGCCACCTCGAACAACCGCAGGACCGCTTCGCGCAGCGGGTCCGCCCCGCCGACCATCGTGATGACCGACCGGTTGTGGGAGGGATCGGAAGAGCAGTCCAGTACCCGGACGCCCGCTACGGCCTGAATCGCCTCCACCGCTTCCCGCACCACGTCGATGCGCCGGCCCTCGCTGAGGTTGGGGATGGCTTCGATCATCGCGCACGGCCGTTGACGGCCTTCCGGCTCTCCACCCATAATCGCACTACTTCCTGGTGCGGTGCGCCGCCCGCCAGGCTGTCCCGCTCGACGAGGCGTTGAATTGCGGCGAGACGGCGCACCGGCCAATGCCCATGCGCAGGCGAGCGTTCCAGCCGATCCATCGGGGTGCGCCCCGCGCTCGATGATGACCCGTCTGGCGCTGCTGTTCGCATCGGCGGGAGGGGTCGGCCTGATTCCCGTAGCGCCCGGCACGTGGGGATCGGCGGTTGCCGTCTGCCTGCTGGTTGTGGTGCGTCAGACAGCCGCGCCGGCTGTGGAAGCGTTGCTGCTGGCGGTAGTGCTCGCAGGCGGCGTCTGGTCCGCCACCATGGCGGAACGCCACTACGGCCGTTCCGATCCAGGTGTCATCGTCATCGACGAAGTCGCCGGCGTGCTGATCGCGCTGTTCTGGATTCCGGTCACCGGGATCGGGCTCCTCGCTGGCTTCCTGGCGTTCAGGGTCTTCGACATCGTCAAGCCGTTTCCCGTCGGCGCGGCCGAGCGCTTGCCCGCGGGATGGGGAGTGATGGCGGACGACGTCGTCGCCGGACTCTACGCGTACGCGACGGTCCGCCTGCTGGCCGCCGTGGCGCCGGAGTGGATGCTGGGATGATGCCGAAGACGCGCCGGAGCGTCTCCGCCGCCGCGGTCGTCGCCGTGGGCTCGGAGCTGCTGACGCCGCACAAGACCGATACGAACTCGCTGTTCATCACCGAGCGGCTGAACGACGTCGGTATCGGCGTGCGGCAGAAGCTGGTGGTGGGCGACGATCCGCCAGGGCTTGCCGGCGCCCTGCGCCACGCGTTGAGCGTAGCCGATCTCGTGATCGTCACGGGCGGGCTCGGGCCGACGGCGGACGACGTGACGCGCGACGTGGTGGCGGAGCTGCTCGGCGCGCCGCTCGAAGAGTCGCCCGCCATCGTGGAGGCGATTCGCGCCCGGTTCGCGGCGCGCGGCCTCGAGATGCCCGAGATCAACCGGCGGCAGGCCGCGGTGCCGCGCGGCGCGGAGATACTGGCGAACCCAAGGGGTACCGCGCCGGGTCTGTGGCTGACCGCCGGCGAGGCCCTCCTGACGCTCCTGCCCGGACCGCCCCGGGAGCTGCGGCCGATGTTCGACCGACTCGTGAAGGAACGGCTGGCTCCCGCAGCCGACGGCCGGCGTGTGCAGCGGCGGATCATCCGGACGACGGGCCGCACGGAATCGCATATCGATGAGCTGGCCAGGCCGGTCTACGAGCCGCTGGCCGGGGGATACCCGCCTGTCGAGACCACGATACTGGCATCCTTGGGGCAGATCGACCTGCACCTGTCGACGGTCGGCGCGGACCCCGAGGCCGGCGAGCGCGTTCTGGACACGGCCGTCAACGAGTTGACCGGCGTGCTCGGGAGTTGCGTCGTCAGCATCGACGGACGGTCTCTGCCGGAGGTCGTGGGGGAGCTGTTGCGGCGGCGTGGCGCGCGCGTCGCGGTCGCCGAATCCTGCACCGGCGGGTTGATCGCCTCACGGCTGACCGACGTGCCGGGCAGCTCCGCGTACGTTCATGCCGGCTGGGTGCTCTACAGCAACGAGGCCAAGGTGGCTCTGGGGGTTGCACCGGGCCTCATCGAAACTCATGGTGCGGTCAGCGAGCCGGTGGCCGAGGCGATGGCCGAGGCGGTGCGGGAGGTCGCGGGCGTCGAGTTCGGACTCGCGGTGACAGGTATCGCGGGCCCCGGCGGCGGCATCCCTTCGAAGCCGGTCGGCACGGTCTGTCTCGCTCTTGCCGGCGCGCCGGAACCCACGCGGGTCCGGCGGGTCCAGCTTCCCGGCGATCGCGAGCGGGTGAAGTTCCAGGCGTCGCAGGCCGCTCTCGACCTTCTCCGCCGCGCCTTGCTACGCGGCGCGGCAGCGGGCTGACGCGGCGCCACCCGGCGTTTCACCCACGGACTCCTGGCGGTGCGTCTCTTCTTCGCCATCGACCTCGACGATCACGCGCGCGCGGTTGCTGCAGGGGTCAGCGCGTCGCTGGCCCGTAGGACCGCGGAGTCCGGCGCGTCGATCAGGTGGGTCGAACCGGCCGGTTTGCACGTGACCCTGGCATTCCTGGGCGAGGTGCCGAGCGAGAGGGTCGCGGCTGTCGTCGACCTCGGCGCCGTACCGCTTCCGCATCCGCCGTTCGGTCTTTCCCTGTCCGTGGCCGGTGTCTTTCCGCCATCGGGCGCACCGCGCGTGATCTGGACGGGGCCGGGGCAGGGAGGTGACGAGGTGCGGCGCGTGGCGCGGCTCCTGTGGCGGCGTCTGGACGGGGCCGGTCTCGGCTCCGGACCCGGCCGCTTCGAACCCCACGTCACGCTGGGTCGGGTACGCCGGGCGCGGGCGGGTGCGGCGCGCCGACTGCGCGGTCTGGCGGCCGGAAGCAAGCTGCCCGAAATCCGGTGGCAGGTGGACCGTGTCTCGCTGTACGAAAGCCGTTTGGGGCCGGGCGGCTCGACGTACCATCGTCTGGCCGCTGTCGCGCTCCGGGACAGTGGGGCGTGACGCATTCGACTCCCGAGATCGGGCATACTCGGTAGGCTGCCGGGGCCGACCCGCCCGGGGGCGTTCCGGCGCGGCTCGCGGTCGACCGGATCTCCACACGATGTGCAACAGGAGGACGTGCGCGTGAGGGTGACCGGACCGGTGGCCGTAGTCGGCTGCGGCAGTTGGGGCACGGCGCTGGCCGTCCATCTCGGCCGTTGCGGGAGAGATGTGCGCCTCTGGGGGCGGGATGCGGATCTCGTCCGTCAGATGACCGCTCGCCGCTGCAACGAAGTGTATCTCCCCGGTATCGAGCTGGCACCGTCCGTGCGTCCCACGGCGGCGCTGGAACAGGCCGTCGATGGCGCCGTGTACGTCGTCGCGGCGGTGCCCTCGCACGGCGCCCGTCAGGTGGTCCGGCAGGCGGCGCCGCACTTGCGATCGGATGCGACGATCGTCAGTGCGGCGAAGGGCATCGAGGACGGCACGCTGCTTCGGATGTCCGAGGTGGTAGCGCAAGAGGTCGGCAGGGAGAGGGCGGTGACGGTGCTGTCGGGCCCGAGCTTCGCGGCCGAGGTCGCCAGGGGTGTCCCCACCGCGGTCGTGGTGGCCGGCCGGCGCACCGACCCCGTAGCGGCCGTGCAGCAGGATTTCCGGTCGGATCGCTTGCGGCTGTATGCAAGCGACGACGTGGTCGGCGTGGAGATCGGCGGCGCGATGAAGAACGTCATTGCCATTGCGGCCGGCGGCATCGAGTCGCTGGGGTTGGGCCACAACGCGATAGCCGCGCTGGTCACGCGCGGCCTGGCGGAGATCTCGCGGCTCGCGTGCGCCCTCGGCGGCCGGCGTGACACGTTGGCCGGCTTGAGCGGCCTCGGCGACCTGGTCCTGACCTGCACGGGCGGGCTCAGCCGCAACCGGCAGCTCGGCATCGAGCTCGGCAAGGGACGATCGCTCGACGAGGTGCTGGGCGGGATGCGGATGGTGGCCGAGGGGGTCCGTACGACGCGGGCCGCGCTCGATCTCGGGGGGCGGCACGGCGTCGAGCTCCCCATCACCTCGCAGATGGCCGAGGTGCTCGCGGGCCGCAAGGCGCCGCGCGCCGCCGTCGAGGAGCTCATGCTGCGGCGGCAGCGGTCGGAGCTGGACGAATGAGCCTGGTCAGTCGCCTGCGCGAGGGCTTGCGGCGCACGGCCGAACGCTGGACGGGCCGGCTCGACCGTCTGGCCGGTGGTTCCGCGGGCGGCGGCGGCGCGCCGAGCGCCGAGTCCCTCGAAGTGCTCGAGGAGCTGCTGATCGAGGCTGACGTCGGCGTGGAGACGGCGGGACGGATCGTCGAGCGGGTCGGCGACGACGAGGGTGCGGGCGACCTGCGCGAGCGCGTCAAGGCCGAGGTCCTGGGCGTCCTGGCCGGCGCCGCCGCGCCGCCGGTCGAGGTTCCGGCGCCGCGGGTCGTGCTCGTGGTGGGCGTCAACGGCACGGGCAAGACGACCACGGTCGGGAAGCTCGCCCACCGCAGCCGTCTCGACGGCCGGACGCCGCTCATCTGCGCCGCCGACACGTTTCGGGCCGCGGCGGTCGAGCAGATCGCCGTGTGGGCGGAACGCGCGTCCGTCGACATCGTGCGCGCCGGTGACGGCGCCGATCCCGCCGCCGTCGTCTTCGATGCGATCTCGGCGGCCCGGGCGCGGGGGCGGGACGTCGTGTTCGTAGATACGGCGGGCCGCCTCCATACCCGCTCCGATCTGATGGGTGAGCTGGGCAAGATCCGCCGCGTCGCCGGGCGAGCGGCCCCGGGGGCGCCTCACGAGGTGCTGTTGGTGGTCGACGCGAGCGTGGGGCAGAACGGCATCTCACAGGCGCGCCGGTTCCTGGAGACGGCGGGCGTTACCGGAATCGTCCTGACCAAGCTGGACGGGACCGCGAAGGGCGGTGTCGCCGTCGCCATCGCCGGAGAACTCGGCGTGCCCATTCGCTACGTAGGGGTCGGCGAGGGGATTGACGACCTGCTGCCGTTCTCGGCCGGGGACTACGTGGACGCGCTGTTCGAGAAGGCGTGGTAGGCGATGGCCCCGCTGGCCGCATCCGACGACGCGCACATGCTCGCTGCCCTGCGGCTCGCCGAGAACGGCCGCGGACGCACGAGCCCCAACCCGATGGTGGGGGCGATCGTCGTCGACGGTCGCGGCACCGTGGTCGGGACCGGCTACCACGAGCGGGCGGGCGGCGATCACGCGGAAGTCCGCGCCCTCGCCGAGGCCGGTGCCGCCGCGCGGGACGCCACGCTCTACTGCACGCTCGAGCCGTGCTGCCACCGCGGCAGAACCGGGCCGTGCGTGGACCGGATCGTCGAAGCGGCCGTCGCGCGCGTGGTGGTGGCGATGCCGGACCCGAATCCTGCCGTGAACGGAAAGGGCATCGAGTCGCTCCGTCGGCATGGAATCATGGTCGACGTCGGTCTCCGCGGGCGCGAGGCGGCGCGGTTGAACGAGTCGTTCGTCACCTGGGTGACCGAGCGGCGGCCGTTCGTTACGCTGAAGGTCGCCGCCAGTCTCGACGGGTGCATTGCCGCGCAACCCGGCGCACGGACCACACTGACGTCGCCCGTGGCCAATCGGGTCGTGCACGCCCTGCGGGCCGAGGTCGACGCCATCGGCGTTGGATCGACGACCGTACTGGTCGATGATCCGCTGCTGACCGCGCGCGAGACATCGCGCGTGCTGCCGCTGATGCGTGTCATCTTTGATCGCCGGCTGCGTACACCACCGACGGCGCGCATCTTCGGCACCCGGGAGAGCGGACCCATCGTCGTGCTCACCGAGAACTCGGCATCCGCGCGGCATCGCGAGCGCCAGGCGCGGCTCGCGGACGCGGGGGCCGAGGTCGAGTGTCTGGACGCCGGCCGGTTTCTCCCCGACGCCTTCGAGCGGTTGGCCGCGCGAGAGGTGACCAGCCTCGTGCTCGAAGGTGGACGTCTGGTGCACGAGGCCGCGTGGGATGCCGGGCTCGTGGATCGCGTGCAGATCTTCGTCGCGCCGGTCGACTTGGGGCAGGCCGGCGTTGCCTGGATGGACCGTGGCAAGATCTTCGGCGGCATCGATAACTTGTCTGTCCGGGCCTGCGGGCCGGACCTGCTGATGGAAGCGGATGTTCACAGGACTCATTGAAGCACTCGGCGCGGTTGCCGGCACGCGGGAGCTCCCGTCCGGGCGGCGGTTGCGGATCGGGACCGAAATCGCCGGCGACCTCACGCCGGGCGACAGCATCGCCGTCAACGGCGTCTGCCTGACGGTAGTGGCGTTCGATGCTTCGGACTTCGAGGCGGAGGTCTCGCCGGAGACCCTGCGGGTCACCAACCTGGCCGACCTGCGCGTCGGAGCGACCGTGAACCTGGAGCGGCCCCTGCTGCCCTCCGACCGGTTGGGAGGCCACTTCGTCCAGGGACACGTCGACGGCGTGGGCCGCATTGCGGACATCCGGCAGGAGGACGACTTCTGGTGGGTGGGCGTCGGGTTTCCGGCGGATCTCGCGCGCTACCTCGTGACGAAGGGGTCGGTGGCCGTCGACGGCATCAGTCTCACGGTGGCGGGTCTCGATCCGGACAGCTTCACGGTCCAGATCATCCCCCACACCTGGCGGCACACCAACCTCCACGCCCGCGGCGTCGGCGAGGCCGTCAACATCGAGTGCGATATCATCGGCAAGTACGTCGTCCGCGGCGTCGAAGCCTTCGGAGGCGTCCTGAAGGGCTGACGAAGAGGACCATGCCCGACAAGAAGAAGGAAGAGCCATCCGCCCCGTCCGGCGACGCCGCGCGCGCCCGCTTCGCGACGATCGACGAGGCGGTGGAAGCCTTCCGCGCCGGCCGCATGGTCATCGTCGTGGACGACGAGGACCGCGAGAACGAGGGCGACCTGACCATTGCCGCCGAGAAGGTCACGCCCGACGCGATCAACTTCATGGCGCGTTACGGGCGCGGCCTGATCTGTCTCTCGATGACCGGGAAGCGTCTCGACGAGCTCGACATCCCGATGATCGTGAGCGAGAACACGTCGCGGTTCGAGACCGCGTTCGCGGTGCCGATCGACGCGAAGCACGTCACCACGACCGGCATCTCCGCCGCCGACCGCGCCGCCACCATTCGCGTGGCCATCGACCCGGCGACCCGGCCGGCCGACCTCGCCAAGCCCGGCCACGTGTCTCCGCTGCGCGCGCGCGACGGCGGCGTCCTGGTGCGTGCGGGCCAGACGGAGGCGGCGGTGGATCTCGCCCGGCTCGCGGGTCTCTACCCCGCCGGCGTCATCTGCGAGATCATGAACGACGACGGCACGATGGCCCGCGTGCCGGACCTCGACCGCTTCGCACGGCGGCACGGTCTGCTCATGATCACCGTGGCGGACCTCATCAAGCACCGGATGCGCCACGACCGGCTGGTGAAGCGGCTCGCCACCGCGAAGCTCCCGACGGCGCACGGACCCTTCACCGTGACCGCCTACGACAGCCTCATCGACGGGCGGACCCACGTCGCGCTCGTGCGGGGGGAGGTGGGTGACGGCAAGCAGGTGCTCGTGCGCGTCCACTCGCAGTGCCTGACCGGCGACGTGCTCGGATCCGCCCGTTGCGACTGCGGCGTGCAGTTGTCGCGCGCCATGGAACGGATCGCGTCCGAGGGCCGCGGCGTGCTTCTCTATCTCAATCAGGAGGGGCGCGGCATCGGGCTGGCCAACAAGATCCGCGCCTACGAGCTGCAGGATCAGGGGCTCGACACCGTCGAGGCGAACGAGCACCTCGGCTTCAAGGCCGACCAGCGCGACTACGGGATCGGCGCCCAGATACTGGGCGACCTCGGGGTCCGCACGATGCGCCTGCTCACCAACAACCCCCGGAAGTTCATCGGCCTCGACGGCTACGGGCTCGCGGTGGAAGAGTCCGTTCCGCTGGAGATCGAGCCGACCGAGTTCACCGAGCGCTATCTCCGCACCAAGAAGGAGAAGCTCGGCCACCGTCTCTCCTCCGTCTGAAAGGGCGGGCCGCAGGTGGGGCCTCGCCCCGTTTGACGGCGCGACGAACAGCGGCCCGGCGCCGCCAACCCGTCGCAGGGTTCCGGGTTCGCCCAGCCCCCACCGGCCCAGGCGTTCACGCCGCAGAATCCATTGCGTTTGCTTTCCGCGGCGATAAGCGCCTAGAATAACCAGTTTCCAGAGAGTCATTTACGGCTCCCGGCCAGCGGCCCCGGCCGGAGCGGGCCCTTTCCGATGTTCCAGGTACTCGGCTCACGCTTGCAGGATGTCTTCGGGTCGTTGCGCCGCGAGGTGCGGCTGACGCCGGAGACGGTCGAGCGCACGCTGCGCGAGATCCGGCTGGCCCTGCTCGAAGCCGACGTCAACTTCAAGGTCGTCAAGGCGTTCATCGACCGGGTCCGGGATCGGGCAACCGAGCGGGAGGTGCTCGACAGCCTCACCCCGTCCCAGCAGGTGGTCGCCATCGTGCGCGACGAGTTGCTGAAGCTCTTCGGCGAGTCCCGCGCCGGGCTCTCGACCACCGCCGACCGGCCGCATGTCGTCCTGCTCGTCGGATTGCAGGGCTCGGGCAAGACCACCACGACCGCGAAGCTGGGACGCTGGCTCACCGAGCAGGGGCGCCATCCGCTGCTGGTCTCCACCGACGTTCGACGGCCGGCCGCCATCGAGCAGCTCGCCGTTCTCGGGAACCAGGCCAAGCTCCGCGTCCAGGATGCGGACGCGGCCGATCCCGTGCGGCGCGCCGTTTCCGCCGTCTCCGAGGCGCGGCGGCTCGGCTTCGACGTCGTGCTCGTGGATACGGCGGGCCGCCTCCACGTGGACGACGAGCTGATGCAGGAGATCGCCGCCATTCGCGATGCGGTGAAGCCGTCCGACCTGCTGTTCGTGGCCGACGCGATGACCGGGCAGGATGCGATTCGCAGCGCGGGCGAGTTCCATCATCGGCTCGGCGTGACCGGCGTGGTGCTCACGAAGCTGGACGGCGACGCGCGGGGCGGCGCCGCGCTGTCGGTCGTGTCCGTGGTCGGGGTGCCGGTCACGTTTGCCGCAACCGGGGAACGGTTGGGCGATCTGGAGCCGTTCCGGCCGGACCGGCTGGTGTCGCGCCTGCTCGGCATGGGGGACGTGCTGAGTCTCGTCGAGCGGGCCGAGCAGGCCATCGCGCGCGACGACGCGGAAGCGATGGCGACGCGCATGCGGCGGAACGAGCTCACGCTCGACGATCTGAAGCAGCAGATGCGCGCGGTCAGCCGGATGGGACCGCTCGACCAGGTGCTCGGCATGATTCCGGGGCTCGGTTCGCGGATCTCCGAGGCGGACGTCGATCCGCGCGGCGTGACCCGCATGGTGGCCATCATCGACTCGATGACGGCCGGGGAGCGGCGTAACCCGGCGGTCATGAACGGCAGCCGGCGGCGGCGTGTGGCGCGGGGCAGCGGGACGACGGTGCAGGAGGTCAACCGGCTGCTCAGGCAGTTCGCACAGATGCGGAAGATGTTGAAGACGGTTGGTGGACCGAGCCGCAAGAAGGGCAAGCGGCGGCGCCTGGCGTTGCCGGCCATGCGATGATGCCGCGGACCGTTGCGTGCGGTGTGTTGCGGCGGCGGGAGCGAGAGGCGAAGGAGAGAGGATGCTGACGATTCGACTGCGGCGGCAGGGAGCG
The DNA here is from genome assembly GCA_965204175.1 of Vicinamibacterales bacterium. GTDB lineage: Bacteria > Acidobacteriota > Vicinamibacteria > Vicinamibacterales > UBA8438 > WTFV01. The sequence goes on along the minus strand of OZ241978.1, from coordinate 3,027,276 downwards.
AAGAAGAGCCCGTTCTACCGGCTGGTGGTGATCGACTCGCGCAGCGCGCGCGACGGGCGCGCGCTGGAGGTCGTGGGGCACTACGACCCGACGCGGCAGCCCGAGGCGCTGACGGTCAAGCTCGATCGGATCGAGCATTGGGTGGGGCAGGGCGCCCGACCGAGCGACACCGTTCGGACGCTGATCGCACGCAATCCGGGAGCGGCGGCCGCGGGCGAGGAGGCTGCGCCGGCGGAGTCGGCGGTCTCGTGAGCCGCGCCGGCGACGTGGTCGCGGCGATCGCCAAAGCGCTCGTCGACCATCCCGATGCGGTCCGGGTCGAGGAGCGGGTCGACGGCGGCGACGTCCGCGTCGAGCTGACGGCGCGGCCGGGCGAGCTCGGCCGGTTGATCGGACGCCGGGGGCGCACCGCATCCGCAGTGCGGACGCTGGCCGAGATCGCGGCGGAGCGTGACGGATTGCGGGTGGCGGTCGACTTCCTCGACGACGAGGAGTGACAGGCGCATGGACCACGGATCCTGGGGGGAGATGGCGGTCGTCGGCGTCGTGGCCCGCACCCACGGGAGGCATGGCGAGGTCGTGGTCAATCCCGAGACCGACTTTCCCGAGGAGCGCTTCCGGGCGGGCGGGACGCTGTTTCTGGAGCGAGCCGGAGGGCCGGTTGCGGTGCGGATCCGCGACGCGTGGTTTCACGGCAGGCGGCCGGTGGTTTCGTTCGATCGCATCGACACGCTCGGGGAGGCGGAAACGCTCCGTGGCGCGGAGTTGCGGGTGCCGGAGAAGGCGCTCCGTCCGCTGCCCGCGAACACCTGGTACGAGCATGAGCTGGTCGGTTGTGCGGTGCGAACGGTGAGCGGCGAGGATGTGGGTACGGTCGGTGGTGTCGAGGGGCCGGCCGGCGCGAAGCGCCTGATTGTCCGGCAGGCGGGCTGCGAGGTCGACGTGCCGTTGGTCGTCGAAATCTGCGTGTCGATCGATATCGGGGCCGGTTCCGTCGTCATCGATCCACCGGACGGGCTGCTCGAGGTGAATCGGCCGAAGACCCGTGCGGGGCGCGGGAACCGTGCCGGTCGTGCTTCGCGATCGCCGGCCGCGGCGGAGATGCGCGGATGAAGTTCGATGTCGTCACCGTGTTTCCGGACCTGGTCGAGCAGGTGGCGCGCGTCGGCGTGGTGGGCCGTGCGCGAGAGAAGAAACTGCTGGATCTGGCGGTGCACGACCTCCGGGACTTCACGGCGGACCGTCACCGTACGGTGGACGATGCGCCGTACGGCGGCGGCCCCGGAATGGTGCTCAAGGTGGAGCCCTTCCTGCGCGCCGTCGCTCTCGTGAAGGAGCGGCGGGGGCGCCCGGACGCGGTGATTCTCATGTCTCCGCAAGGCGGGACCTTCAACCACGAGGCGGCGGTCCGGTTGAGTCGGCTCGACCACGTCGTGCTCCTGTGCGGGCGCTATCAGGGCGTCGACGAGCGCGTGCGCGAGCAGGTTGCCACCGAGGAGATCTCGATCGGCGACTACGTGCTGAGCGGGGGCGAGCTGGCCGCGGCGGTCGTTATCGACGCCGTGTCGCGGCAGGTGCCGGGCGTCGTGGGCAACGCCGAGTCGGTGGCGACCGACTCGTTCGTGCGCCGGACACTGGACTGGCCGACGTACACGCGCCCCGCCCGGCTGAACGGGCATGCGGTGCCGGAGGTTCTGGTATCGGGAGATCACGCCGAGATTCGGCGGTGGCGGAAGCGCGAGGCAGTGCGGCGCACGCTCCGGCGACGACCCGATCTGCTGCGGAGCGCGCATCTGGACGACGAGGAACGAGAGTACCTTCGCGAGCTGCGGGCGACCGCGACCAGCCGGCAGTCGGCGCGGTAGCGGCGTCGCGCGCTCGTGGACGGGCCTGGTCGGGTGGGAATCGGAGTCCCCGATTTCCGGGCGAGGAGAGCAGAGGCATGAAGGCCATCGAAGCGGTGGAGCAGAACCAGCTCGTCGAGCGACCGGATATCCGGTCGGGCGATACGGTGCGCGTGCACGTGCGCGTGACCGAGGGCGAGAAGGAACGGATTCAGGTGTTCGAGGGGATCGTGATCGGTCAGCACCGGCGCGGCGCCGGGTCGACGCTGACGGTTCGCAAGGTGTCGTTCGGCCAGGGCGTCGAGCGGATCTTTCCGTTGCACTCGCCGATGATCGACCGGATCGAGGTCGTGCGCTCGGCACGCGTGCGCCGTGCAAAGCTCTACTTCCTCAGAAAGCTGCGCGGAAAAGCGGCGCGCATGCGGGAACGCCGCCGCCGCTGACGGAACCATGCGGCGCGCGGCGGCGCGGCGGACCATCGAGAATGCGTTGCGGCGGCGTGGCTTCGAGCACGTCGCCGGAGCCGACGAGGTTGGCCGCGGCGCGTTGGCGGGGCCCGTGGTGGCCGCCGCGGTGGTGCTCGCTCCTCACCGCCGCCTGGTCGGCGTGCGCGACTCCAAGCTGCTTACCGCATCTGCGCGCGAGCGGCTCTACGTTGAAATCACTGCCAGCGCCCGCTGGGCGGTTGCCGCGGTGTCGCCGGGCGAGGTCGATCGGCTCAACGTGCACCAGGCATCGCTCCATGCGCTCCGGCAAGCGGTGGAGGCGCTGAACCCGCCGCCGTCATTCGCGCTCATAGACGGCTTCAGCGTTCCCGGACTGGATATGCCGCAGCGTGGAGTCGTGGGCGGCGACCGGCGCTGCACGGCAATCGCCGCCGCCTCCATCGTCGCCAAGGTGACGCGGGACCGGGAGATGGTGCGGCTGCACGAGGTCTATCCGCGCTACGGCTTCGATCGGCACAAGGGGTACGCGACGCATGCGCACATCGATGCCGTCGCGCGGTTCGGGTACTCGGACGTGCATCGGCGCTCGTTCCGGCTGGCCGCCCCTGTGAAGTGAATGGCCCGTGCTCCGACAGCGCTCCCGTCGCACGCGCTGATCTGTCTGGTGACCGATCGCCGGGCACTCGCGGATGCCGTTGCCGGCGACGAGTCGCCGGCGTTGCGGCAGATGCTGGAGGTGATCGCCGACTGCGCGGACGCCGGCATCGATCTCGTGCAGATCAGGGAGCCGGGTCTGTGCGACCGTCGTCTCCTCGACCTCGTGCGCGGTGCGGTGGACCGCACGCGGACCACCACTGCCCGCGTGGTCGTCAACGACCGCCCCGACGTGGCGCTCGCGGCCGGCGCCGGCGGCGTGCACCTGAAGGACGACGAGCGCTCCCCGACACGCGTCCGCACGCTCGGCCCGCGCGACTGGATCGTGGGGCGGTCGGTGCACGACGCGGCCGGCGCAAGGCGCGCGGCGGAGTCCGGTGCGGTCGACTATCTGCTGGCCGGCACGGTATTCCGGTCGCCGTCGAAGCCGGGCCGGCGGCCGCTCGGGCTCGATGCGCTGCGTGACATCGTTCGCGCGTCCACCCGTCCGGTCCTGGCGATCGGTGGCGTGGGGGTGGCCGAGGGGGCGGCGGTGGCGGCGACCGGCGCGGCGGGCGTAGCCGGCATCCGCCTGTTCCGTTGCGCCTCGTCCCGTGAACGCCGCGAACAGATGGCGCTTCGGGTGCAGGCGCTGCGCGCCGCGTTTGACAGACGCGGAACCCTCGACTAACGTGCCGGCTCGTGGGCGATCCCTCATCGGAGACGTTCGGCAAGGTTCTGGCCGACGCACGCGCGGCGCGCGGCATGACCCTGCAGCAGGTCTCGGCCTCGACGAAGATCTCCATCTCCAAGCTGCAGGCAATCGAGCGTGACGAAATCGAGAATCTTCCCGGCGGCATCTTCACCAGGGGGTTCGTGCGCTCGTACGCCGAAACCGTGGGGCTCGATCCGCAGGAGACGCTGGCGCAGTTCGAAGCCAGGTTCCCCGAGGAATCCTCCGTTGCGACCCTGCATGCGACGATCGAGGGGCGCGCCAACGAGGAGTTCGTCAAGCGGCAGAAGACGGCGAAGGTGCTGATCTGGTCGGCGTTGCTGGCCGTGCCCCTCGTCGTGTGGCTGCTGGTCGTCGGTGCGCGGGAGGTTCGCTCACCGGCAGAGCGGGAGCCGGCGGTTGCCGCCGCGGGCGAGACTTCCGGCGCACCGGCGTCCGAGACGCCGCCGGTGTCCGAGACGCCATCGGTGTCCGAGACGCCGCCGGCCTCGGACGTGGTCCCGGACGCTCTGCGGCCGACCGGATCGGAGGTGCGCCCGGACCCGCCGCCGGCCGCGGCGAGCGCTGCCGGGCAGTTGACGATGGAGATAAGCCCGACGGCGGATTGCTGGGTACAGGCATCCGCCGACGGGGCCACGGTGTTCTCGCGGGTGTTGCGCGCCGGCGAGGGGGCGGTGGTCGTCGCTCAGGGGGCGATTGAGCTGCGGATCGGCGACGCCGGGGCGTTCGCGTTCACGATCAATCAGCGGCCGGGCCGCGTGCTCGGCGCGTCCGGCGAGGTCCTCGACGTACGGATTACGCCGGCCAACTACCTGACTTTCGTCGCCGAGTGATCGCGCGCAGCGCCGCTTTCCTGCCGTCCCTCAGCCGGCGGCGACCCGGAGACCGTCGGTGTCGATGCGGCAGTCGAGCACGCGGGCGCCTGCTTCCTCCAGCGCGCTGCCTACCGTGCCCGCTCGTTCGGGCGGGACCAGGAAGAGAAGGCAACCGCCCCCGCCGGCCCCGCAAACCTTGGCCGCGCCGGCGCCCGCCTCCCGGCCGCGCTCGATCAACGCATCGATTCGCGGTGTCGTGACTCCCGGCGCCAGGCGCTTCCGAATGTCCCATTCGAGCGCCAGGTGGCGAGCGACTTCGTCCCACCGTGCGCTCTCGAGGGCCTGCCGCATGCCGAGCGTAACGTCGCGGATCTCGTCGAACAGGGAAGTCGTCACCGGGTCGCCATCGATGCGGCGCTTGGTGACTTCCCAGTTGTTGATGCCGGAATCGCGCGACTGTTCCGTGTAGGCGAGTACGATTCGGCTCGCCAGCATCCGCGGGTCGACGTGCAGCGGAACCCGCGCCACGCCGGCCGGGCCCATCTCGATTGCCGCGACCCCCCCGTACGTGGCAGGCCGGTAATCCTGGCCGCCCGTCGGCACGCCGAGCACCTGGGCCTCGAGGTTGAGGGCCAGATCGATCAGGGATTCACCTGCCAGAGGTCGGTTCTGCCAGCGGGCGAGTGCTGCGCAGAGGGCGATGTTCAACGTCGAGGAGCCGGCCAGCCCGGCCCCGACGGGGGCCGCCGATCGGGTATGGACGGTGAGTCCCTCGGCCCGGAAGAAGCGGAGAATGCGGGCCACCAGGCGCGAAGCCCGGGTTTCGTCCAACTCGGACCAGTGGGCGACGTCGACCCGCGCCCCGGTGTCTTCCGCAACGATGCGCAACCGGCCGTCGGCGTTGGCCGTCAGCCGGCACTCCGCCCGGATCGTGATGGCTGCGTTCAGGGTCTGCGCGTTCTCGTGAAACAGATAGAGAGGCCAGATATCGAGTGTTCCGCCCGCCAAGTCGACCCGCGTCGGAGCCGACGCGTGAACCTGCACGCAGGAATTATAATGAGCCGCGACGGTCATTCGCCGGTCTGCACGCCCGCCTGCACGTCCGGGTCGACCCTGGCAGTCCGTGGCGAAACCCCGCGTCGCACCGAGCCTGCGAGGCGTTTTCGGGGCGCTACCGCATGCCTACAGATCTGCAACGCCGCATCGGGCAGTTGGTCGTAGCCGGTTTCGCAGGCGTGACGCTGCCGGTGGAGTTGCGCGCCATCGCCCGCGAGTTCGATCTGGGCGGCGTGATCCTGTTTGCCCGGAACGTGGAGGCGCCGCTCCAGGTGGCCGAGGTCGCGTACGAGGTCAAGCAGCTCTCGGACGTCCCGCCGTGGGTAAGCGTCGATCAGGAAGGAGGGCGGGTGCAGCGCCTGCGGGCCCCGTTCACCGAGTGGCCTCCGCCGGCGTCGCTCGGTCGGTGCGGCGATCCGAAGTTGGCCGAGCGCTTCGCCCGTGCGCTTGCGCGCGAGTTGCGGGCGGTCGGCATCACGATGGATTACGCCCCGGTTCTGGACGTGCTGACCAACCTGTCCAACCCGGTCATCGGCGATCGGGCGCTGTCGGACGATCCGGCAGAGGTCGCCCGTCTCGGCGCCGTCCTCATCGGCGCGCTCCAGGCCGAGGGGGTGGCCGCTTGCGGCAAGCACTTCCCGGGCCATGGGGACACGAGCCGCGATTCGCATCTGGAGCTGCCGGTCGTCGAACACGAGCCGGATCGGCTCGAGGCAGTCGAGCTGCTGCCGTTTCGCGCCGCGAGCGAGGCCGGGGCCGCCGCGATCATGACCGCTCACGTTCGGTACCCGGCTCTCGACGAGGCGGCGCCGGCGACCCTGTCGCGGACCGTGGTCACCGACCTGCTGCGCGGCGAGCTCGGGTACGACGGGCTGGCGGTGACCGACGATATGGCGATGGGGGCGATAGCGAACCACCGGGCGGCGGCCCCGGCGGCCGTCGAGGCCGTCGGGGCGGGATGCGATCTGGTGTTGCTCTGCGAGCCGGATCCGGCGGCGCAGGCGGCGGTCATCGAGGGCTTGATTCACGCTGTCGAGGACGGTTCGCTGCCCGAGCGGCGCGTCGTCGAGGCGCTGGGCCGCCAGCAGCGGGCCCGGGAGCGCTTTCTGCAGGGCGACGACCGGTGGCGTCCGCCGTCGCAGGCGCGGCTGAACCAGGTGGTCGGATGCACCGAGCACCAGGACATCGGCGGCTTGATGCGGGGGTTTCTGTAGGGGATGCGCAGGCCGCGGGCGTTGCGCGCGGGCGACCGCATCGCGCTGGTTGCCACGGCGACGCCGTTCGACCGGACGGTGTTCGATCGGGGTGTCGAGGAGGTGCGGGCCCTGGGGTTCGCTCCCGTGTTCGAACCCTCCGTCTTCGCGCGGCGGAGGTATGTGGCCGGCTCCGCGGAAGCGCGGGCGAGGGCGTTCCGGGCGGCCTGGCGCGATCCTTCCGTCGCGGGCGTGTTCGCCGTTCGGGGCGGCTACGGGAGCGCGCAGTTGCTCCCGCGGCTGGATGCGGACGAGATACGGGCAGGATGCAAGGTATTGCTGGGCTCGAGTGACGTGACGGCAATGCTGAGCTACCTGACGATTCACTGCGGCCTGGTCGCGTTCCACGGACCGATGCTGGTGCACCTGGGGGCGGGAGGCGCCGGCTACGACCGGGAATCCCTGTTGGGGCACCTGATGCGCTCACGCCCCTTCGGCGAGCTCGCGGCGGGCGGGATGCAGGTGCTCAAGGCCGGGCGGGCCCGCGGGGCTCTGCTCGGCGGGACGCTCACCCAGCTCGCAGCGTCGCTCGGGACGCCGTCCGCCTTCGCGCCGCCACCCGGATTCGTGCTCCTGCTGGACGAGGTCGGCGAGCGGCCCTACCGGCTCGACCGGATGCTGCTGCAGCTTCGCCAGTCGGGGGTCCTGTCCCGCGCCGCCGCCGTGGTCTGCGCGGAGTTCCCGGGCTGCGACGAACCCGCGGCGGGCCTGACCGCGCGCTCCGTGCTGGCGGACCTGCTTTCCGACACCCCGGGTCCGGTGTTGTTCGGACTGCCGACGGGGCATGCCGCCCGGCCGCTGTTGACGGTGCCGCTGGGGGTCGAGGTGACCGTGGACGCCACCGGCGCGGGCCGGCTGATAGTGGAGGAGGCGGCGGTCGCGTGACCAGCGTCTACTTCATCGGGATCTGCGGGACCGCGATGGCCACCCTGGCCGCCATGCTGAAGCAACAGGGACTGCACGTCCGCGGGTCGGACGCTCATGCCTATCCGCCGATGGATGCCTTCCTGGCCGGCCGGGGGATCGCGCCGCTGGCGGGGTACGACGCCGAGCACCTGACCGGCGACATCGACGTCGTCGTGATCGGCAACGCGGTGTCCCGCGGCAACCCGGAAGTCGAGGCCGTGCTCGAGCGGCGGATGCGCTACGTCTCGTTGCCGGAGATGGTGCGCGAACGGTTTCTCCGCGGCGCGCGGCCCATCGTCGCGGCGGGCACGCACGGCAAGACGACGACCACGTCGATGATTGCGTGGGCCCTGGTCGAGTCCGGCGTCGATCCGAGCTTCCTCGTGGGCGGCATTCCGCGCAACTTCGACGCGAGCTACCGGCTGGGCGGCGGCGACCTGTTCGTGATCGAAGGGGACGAGTACGACAGCGCGTTCTTCGACAAGACGGCGAAGTTCCTCAAGTACCTGCCGTTCGTCGCGGTGGTCGGCAATCTGGAGTTCGATCATGCCGACATCTATCCCGACCTGGCGGCGCTGCGCCTGGCGTTCCGCCGCCTGCTCGCCATCGTGCCGGCGAACGGCCGCGTCCTGCTCGGCCACGACGACCCCGGAGCGCGGGCGCTCGGCGACGCGGCGTACTGCGCCGTGGAGACCTTCGGCATCGAGGCGGGCGCCGACTGGCGGGCGGTCGGCGTCGAGCACGGCTCGAGTCGCACGCGGTTCGACGTGGTGCACGGGGACGAACCGGTGGCCCGCGTGGACTTGCCCCTGATCGGCGTCTTCAACGTGCGGAACGCGCTGGCGACGCTGGCGGCGGCAGCCGCCGTCGGTGTGAGTCCGGAGGCGTCGGCGGCGGCCCTGGGCAGTTTCGCCGGCGTGCGCCGGCGGCTCGAGCTGCGCGGGATCGGGCGGGGCGTGCGCGTCTACGACGACTTCGCGCATCATCCGACGGCGGTCCGCGAGACGGTGGCCGCCCTGCGCGCGGCGGCGGCGGGCGGGCGCGTGTGGGCGGTATTCGAGCCGCGGTCGGCCACCTCGTGCCGCCGCGTCTTTCAGTCAGCCTATGCCGAGGCGCTCCGGGCGGCGGACGAGGTACTGGTGGCGCCGGTCTTCCGGTCGTCCCTGCCCGTCGAGGAGAGGCTGTCCGAAACGCGGCTGGTCGCCGATCTGCTGGCGGTCGGGACACGCGCCCGGCACCTCGGGACGATGGATGGGATCGGGGATACGATCGTCCGCGAGGCGCGTGCGGGGGATCGCGTCGTCCTGATGTCCAACGGGGATTTCGGCGGGCTGCGGGAGTCCCTGTGCCGGCGGCTGGGCGCATCGACCACGCGGGCGGATGCGTAGATGGACCGGGTCGCGCCGCGGGAATGGGAGGTGTTCCACGACGGGGATTCCGCCCTCGTGCTCGCGCTTCCGTCCCGACTGGATCCGGGAATCAACGCGCGTTGCGTCGCCGTGGCCGAGGCGCTGCGCCGGCGGCGGGTGCGCGGCGTGCGCGACGTTGTGGAGGCCTTCGCCACCGTCACCGTCCATTTCGATCCGCTGGCGTGCGACGGCGACGCGCTTGCCGGCGCGCTGCGCGAACTCGTCGCTGAGGCCGCGTCTACGGCTCGCCGGGACGCGGACCGGCCGCGGGCGGCGATCCGGCTGCCCGTCTGTTACGGCGGTGCTCGCGGACCGGACCTGGCCGCCGTCGCACGGTTCGCGCGTTGCAGCGAGACGGAGGTGATCGAACGACACTGTCGAGCCGGGTACCGTGTCTACATGCTCGGATTCCAGCCGGGATTCGCCTACCTGGGCGCGGTGGATCCGCGGATCGCGGCGCCGCGGCGGGCGGTGCCCCGGGTTCACGTGCCGGCCGGCTCCGTCGGCATCGCCGCCCGGCAGACCGGTGTCTATCCGGTCGCGTCGCCGGGCGGCTGGCAATTGATCGGCCAGACCCCGGTTCGCATCTTCGATATGACTCGCAGCGATCCGTTTCTCCTGGCGGCCGGCGATCTGGTGCGCTTTGAGCCGATCGACGAAGCGTCGTACGACCGGCTGGAGACCGGGCGGCGGTGACCGGCGCCCGCCGGGGGCTGGTGGTCGAGGACGCCGGTCTGCTGACGACCGTTCAGGACACCGGCCGGTGGGGCTACCAGCACTACGGCGTGTCCGTGTCGGGCGCCATGGACTTGACGGCCCATCGCCGCGCGAACCGGTTGGTGGGCAATCCACCCGCGGCGGCCACGCTCGAGATTACCCTGGTCGGCCCGGTGCTTCGATTCGACGCGGCCATGCGGATAGCTGTCGCGGGGGCGCCGTTCGGACTGCGGCTGGACGACCGGCCCGTGTCGAGCGACACGGTGCTCTGCGCCGAGCCCGGTCAGACGCTGGCGTTCGGCCGGCGCACCGCGGGGGCGCGGGCCTACCTCGCGGCGGCGGGGGGTTTTGCGGTTCCTCCCGTGTTCGGCAGCCGCTCGACGCATCTGCGCAGCGGTATGGGCGGCCTGGAAGGACGGGCGCTGCGGGCCGGAGACCGGCTGGCCGCCGGCCCGTCGCGGGGCGAGCCGCGGCGCGAGTCGGCGACGGCGAGGTGGAAACGGCGCATGCCCCTGGGCGGTGCGCGCGTACGGGTATTGTCCGGCCCGCACGCCGGGCTGTTCGAGTCGGGTGTCCTGCGCCGGCTGGGGTCGGCGCGATACACGATTCGACCGGAGTCCGATCGGATGGGGTATCGTCTGGACGGCGCACCGATCGTCGGGCCCGCGGGGCTGAGCCTGCTGTCTCAGGGATTCCCGATCGGTGCAATCCAGGTCGTGCCGTCGGGGGACGTCATCGTCGCCATGGCGGATCGCCAGACCGCGGGAGGGTACCCGCGCGTGGCGACGGTCATCGGCGCGGACATCCCCGTGCTGGCGCAACTGGCCCCCCGCGACTGGATCGAGTTCGAGCCGTGCGATCGCAAAACGGCGCGGGAGGCCTTGATGGAGTCCGAGTCCGATCTTGAGAGCACCTGAATCGGTGTCGGCGGCGGTCGTCCGGAGCATGGCTCCGGCATGGCGCGGGAGACGGCGGAGCGACGTCGACAGGGCATTGCGGGCGCAGCTCGTCGCCGTGCTCGATCCCGGACGTATTCGCCGTGACGAACCGCTTGCGCCGCTGACGACGCTGCGGGTGGGCGGGCGCGCCGACTGGTTCCTGGATTCCCGCTCGGGGAACGAGGTCGCGGCGGCGGTCGCCGCGGCCCGCATGCTCGACCTGCCGGTCACCCTGCTCGGCGGCGGGTCCAACGTGCTGGTCAGCGATGCCGGCGTGCGCGGACTCGTGGTGCGGTTCCGGCACGGGGAGATTGCGGAGACGGCGCCGGGAGTGGTGCGCGCCGCCGGCGGCGTCGCCTTGAACGGATTGGTCCGCTGGACGATCAATCGCGGCTTCGCCGGGTTGGAGGCCTGGGCGGGAACGCCCGGCACGGTCGGGGGCGCGATTTGCGGGAACGCGCATTTTCGCGGTCGGCTGATCGGCGAGTTGGTCGAGACGGTCGGTCTGCTCGGGCGCGACGGCAAGACGCGTTGCGTCCCCCGGGACCGGATGGGTTTCGGCTACGACCGCAGCCGGCTGCAGGAGACGGGTGAGGCGGTGCTCTGGGCGGAGTTCGCCGTGACGGACGCACCGGCGGCCGACCTGCGTGCGGAAGCGCGATCCTCGTTGCGTTTCCGGAAGCGCACGCAGCCGCTCGCCGCGCCGAGCGCGGGCTGCGTGTTTCGCAACCCGGATCCCGACCGCGCGCGCCTCCCGGCGGGGGTGCCCTGCGCGGCGGGAGCGTTGATTGACGGGGCCGGTCTGAAGGGTTGCGCAGTCGGCGGGGCGCGCGTATCGCACGTGCACGCGAACTTCATCGTCACCCGTCCCGGAGCCACGGCGCGGGACGTCCGCATCCTGCTCGATCGCTGCCGGGCGGACGTTGCGGAACGGTACGGCGTGACGTTGGCCCCGGAAGTCATGTTTCTGGGAGCGTTCGAACCGTCATCCTGACCGGGAGGCGTCGAAGCGACGGCATGGCCACACTCATCGTCGAAGGCGGTCATCGACTCGGCGGGTCGGTGAACGTCGAAGGAAACAAGAACGCGGCGTTGCCCCTCCTGGCCGCCTGCCTGCTGACGGACGAGCCGTGCACCTTGTCGAACGTGCCGCGCATCGGGGATGTGCGGGTCATGGCCGATCTGCTGCGCGGACTCGGCGCCGAGGTGGAAGGCATCGGCACCACGACGCTGCGGGTCCGGTGCGCGGACGTCGGCAGCGACGAGCCGGACCCGCGTCTCGTCGGCCGGCTGCGCGGCTCGGTGCTGCTGGTCGGGCCGCTGCTGGCGCGGCTGGGGCGCGCCACGCTGGCCCCGCCGGGCGGGGATTTTCCCGGCCGGCGCACGCTGGCCGCGCACCTGCAGGCGCTGCGCGCCATGGGCGTGCGGGATCAGGCGGGGGAGCGGCACTGCTTCGAGGCCCCGGACGGCCTGGCTGCCGCCTCGTTCTACCTGGAGGAAGCCTCGGTCACCGGTACAGAGACCGCTATTCTGGCCGCCGCCGCGGCGCCCGGCGTTACCGAGATTCGCCACGCCGCCTGCGAGCCGCACGTCGTCGAGCTGTGCGCCTGCCTGCAGGGCATGGGCGTCGATATCGCGGGCGCGGGAACGCCGACGGTCCGGGTCGCCGGCGGGGTCCGGCTGCGTGGAACCGCGCACCGGCTGCGCGGCGACTACATCGAGGCCGGAAGCTGGGCCGTGATCGCCGCGATCACCGGCGGCGAGATCGAGCTGGGCGGCGTTGACGGCCTGGACCTCGAGCCCGTTGCCGCCGTGCTGGCGCGGATGGAGGTTCGTTGCGAAGTCGCCGGCGAGCGCTTCGCGGTCCGGCCGTCGCAGCCGCGGGCCGTGCGTCAAATCACCACCGCGCCGTGGCCCGGTTTTCCGAGCGACATGGTGAGCCTGGTCACGGTGCTGGCCACGCAGGCCACGGGTCGAACCCTCATCCACGACTGGATGTACGAGTTGCGCCTGTTCGCGCTCGAGCAGTTGAGCGGCATGGGAGCGAATCTCTTCCTGTGCGATCCCCACCGGATCCTCGTCGAAGGAGGTCGCGCGCTGAACGGGCGGACCCTGGACACGCGTGACCTGCGTTCGGGAATGGCGCTCATCGCCGCCGCGCTGGCCGCGAAGGGAGAGAGCCGCATCAGTCCGCTGGAAACGGTCGAGCGGGGCTATGCCAGTGTCGTCGACCGCTTGCGTTCGCTCGGGGCGCGGGTCGCGGTCGAGGACTGAAGCCGCAGGCTGCTAGCGGCCGGGCGGAGCTTCCGGTGCGGTAATCGGCCGTTGCGGCTCCGATTGTCCGGGCAGCGCGCGTCCGGGGCGCGGCTGGGGCTGCGGCTGCGTGCGGGACGAGTTCGGCTGCGCCCCGCCTCCCGCTCCGGCGGTCAGCGCGTTGGCGCCCACGACAAACGGCCGCAGGTCGTTCTCGTCGAGCGCGAGCGGCCGGATGATGTGCGGCCGCAGCGTCAGAACGATGTCCGTCTCCTGGGTGTCGGTCCGGGTGCGGCCGAAGAGGCGTCCGAGAATCGGAATGCGGACGAGACCGGGAATGCCCTCCACCGTTTCCCGTTCTTCGTCGCGAATGAGTCCGGCCAGGATGTTGGTTTCCCCGTCGCGCAGCCGGATCCTCGTCGTGATGGAACGACTGCCGAACTGCGGCAGGTCGCCGAAGCCGGTCCCCGAGATGTTGCTGATCTCCACCTCGAGCGACAGCGAGACCTCGTCGTTGTGGTGCACGCGCGGCGTGATGAGGATGTTGACGCCGATCTGCTCGTAGTTGAACGAGGTGATCGGCTGCTGGCTGATGCCGCCGGCCGCGAAGGGCGTGAAGGTCGTGACCGGTACCGGCACACGCTCGCCGAAGTGGGCCTCGGCGGCGACGCCGTCCGACGTTCTGAGTTGCGGGTTGGCCAGGATCCGCGTGTTCCCGTTCGTCTGGAGCAGGCGCAGCAGCAGGCTGGACGGATTGGCGACGAACAGATTCGAGCCGCTGACGCGTCGCAGGTCGTCGACGGACAGCCCCAGACCGGTGGCGGGGTTGTCCGTGCCGATGTCCCTGGTGGCCGATTCGCCGGCGCCAATCTCCGAATTGTCGCCGCTCGAGAGGAACCGGAGGCCGTAGTCCCGCAGGACCTGCCGGTCGACCTCGAGCAACTGCACCTCGATGACGACCTCGGCGCGCGCCTTGTCGATGGCCCGTATGAGCCGCGCCGCCGCGTCGATGCGCTCGGGGGTGTCCTTGATGGAGACGGCGTTCGTGGCGGTCACCGGCGCCAGCCTGCGGAGGTCGACCACCAGTCGCAGCAGGTCTATGGTCTCGTCGACCTCCGCGTTGCTGAGGTAGAAGGTCCGGATGATCTCCTCCTCGTACTCGCGGCGTTTCGCCGGCGTATCCGGGATGACGGTCACGGTGCCGGGCGCGGTGACCCGGAAGAAATTGCCGGTGCCGGCGGCGACGACGGCGAGCGCGGTGTCGAACGTCATGTCCCGCAGATCGCCGGAGAACGGCGCGTCGCGGAACTGCGCGTCGAAGACGACGCTGATGCCGGTGAGCTGGCCCAGGGCCGCGAAGACCGCGCGCGAGCTCTCGCTGCTGAAGACGACCGAATCGGGAAGCGCGATGTTCCGCGGCAGGTCGAGCCCGGGGGGCGCGGCGTCGAACGTGCTGTCGATGAGCGCCTCGAGCGCCGTGCGGCCTTCCGGCGCGGCCGCCAGCTCGGCGCGCATGGCCTCGCGCGCCGCGCGCAGGGCGCGTTCGATGTCGGCCATGCCCGGGTTCAGGTCGTACGCGATCTCGTACTCGGCCAGCGCGTCCGCCCACTGCGCGTCCCGCTCCAGCCGCCGTCCTTCCGCGTAGTGCATCTGGGCGGCTCGCAATCGGGCGCGCTCGAGTGCGAGCTGCAGATTGCGGTCGCCCGGCCGTTCCTCCAGGGCCTGCGTATAGATGACGACCGCCCGGTCGTAGTCGCGCGCGCGCTCGGCGCGCTCCCCGCTGCGCAGGGCGCCCGTCGATGCGCAGGCCGGGATCACGAAGGCCAGCAGGACCAACAGCGCGCGGAAGGCAACGCGGGACGAGCGTCTACCGGGCGAAGATGTCATCGGTGATGACCTCGACGTTTCCCGGGATGTCGAACACGAACAGGGTATCGGACAGACCCTGGTTGTGCTTGATGTTGGAGAACACGTAGGTGGACACGCCGCCCTGGAAGTCGGTGGCGGCCAGCTCGAGGAGGTTCATCGTGGACCGGTCGACGGTCAGGCTCAGGGACTCGTAGTCGGCGCCGCCGCCGAGCGGTGTCAGCTCGATGACCCAGGCTCCGTCCGGCGTCCGGCCGGCGGCGTAGCGAGCCGCGAAGTCGCGTTGCAGGTCGCCCTCGCCGGCCAGGAAGGAGGCGGGCGTGGAAGCGCGCGCAGCCGCCGGCAGGGGGCTGACGACGACCTGCCGGTCGGCGGGGAAGTAGGAGTGGATGGATGTGCCGTCGCACACGAAGAGCTTGGGCTCGGGGCTGACGTAGTCGAAGCGCCACTTTCCCGGTTTCCTGACGTGGATGGCGCCGCGCTCGACGTCGGTGGCCTGGAGCACACCGCCTGCGTAACGGTGCTCGAAATCGGCCGAAAAGTCGGCGATGCGGTCGTAGTGCGCCTGCAGGCGGGCCACGAGCTCGGCGATGGGCGGCGCGGCGGGAGACTGGCCGGCTGCTTGCCCCGCCGGAGCGCAGGTGCACAACAGGACGACCGCTCCGGCGAGCTGACGCACGAATGCCATGGATCCGACCTTGCGCCGCGGCACCTCGCTTCGCTCCGTCCTGCGGCGCAAGCTCCTAGCGCCCCGAAACGCCTCGCAGGCTCGGCGTTTCGGCCCATCCCCCCCGTTCCAGGACTCTGCGCCGCAGCACTTCACTTCGTTGCGTTCTGCGGCGCAGAGTCCTAGCCCTTGAGGGCGCCGGCCTGCGGTGGCTTCTGCTTGGGCGCGTCCTTGCTCTCGGTCGGGAGCTTGGCGGCCAGCCAATCGACGATGCCTCCCCGCAGCACGCTCGCGCGTTGGCCCTGACGGATCAGCTCGGCGGCGACGCGCGCACCGACGAGTTCCTCCGGGTCGGAGTCGTAGGTCACGATGTCGCGGCCGCGGGGTACCGACGAGGTATCGAAGTCGGGCGGGGCGAGCCGAAGGGCGCCGGGCAGACGGACGGTGCTGTGCTCGTACGGATACTTGAGGCGCACGTCGACGAGCACCGGCGCGGTCGCGCCGCCGTCTTCGATGCGCTGCTGCAGTTCTTCCTTCGTGATGCGCGGAACGGCCATGCCGTATTGTCGATGGCGTCCGGCGACAGTGTCAAGGACGGACGTTCGTCAGTCCTCCGTCACGTGCGCCACGGCCCGGCGCACGGCGTCGTAGTCGTTCGGCAGCTCGATCGGCGTGTTGGCGAGCCGAGGTTGCAGCTCGGCGGCCGACGCGCGGTGGTAGTCGAGCTTGAAGTCGGTGAACTTCAGTCCGTTTGCCGTCGAGATCACCACGACGCGGTCGCTCGCCGCAATGTCGCCGCGGGACCGCAGCTTGGTCAGCACCGCGAGTGCGACTCCCGTATGCGGGCAGTTGTACATGCCGGTGCGATCCGCGCGGGCGGACGCGTCGGCGAGCTCGGCTTCGGTCGCCTGTTCGACGATGCCGTCGTAGCGCCGCAGCGTGCGGATCGCCTTGTCGATCGAGACCGGATTGCCAATCCGGATCGCTGACGCCTGGGTCGTGGCGGCCTTGATCGGCTCGAACCTCCAACCGTTGGCGTACGCTCGATACAGCGGGTTGGCGGCGGCGGCCTGGGCCACGACGATGCGCGGGCGGCGGGCCGTCACGCCGAGCGCCTCCATCATGTCGAAGCCGGCGCCGAGAGCGCTCACGTTGCCCAGATTGCCTCCCGGAATGATGATGACGTCGGGCACTTCCCAGTCGAACTGCTGGACGATCTCGATACCGACCGTCTTCTGCCCTTCGAGACGGATGCTGTTCATCGAGTTCGCCAGATAGATTCCCTCCTCGGTCGAGAGCCGCTTGACGATCGCCATGCAGCCGTCGAAGTCCGTGTCGAGCGCAAGCACGGTGGCGCCGTTCGACAGCGGCTGGACGAGTTGCGCCGTCGAGACCTTGCCGCGCGGCAGAATCACGATCGCGGGAATGCCGCCGGCGGCGGCGTATGCAGCGAGAGATGCCGAGGTGTCGCCGGTCGAGGCGCAGGCGACGGCGCGAATCGCGACTCCCCGGCGCATCATCTGCCGGACCAGCGAGACCAGCACGGTCATGCCCAGGTCCTTGAAGGAGCCCGTATGGGAGTTGCCGCAGAGCTTCACCCACAAGTCGCTGATGCCGAGCTCCCGGCCGAAGCGCTCCGCCCAGAAGAGATTGGTGCCCCCCTCGTCCATCGACACGATGCTGTCGGCGCCCACCTCGGGGCAGACCCACTCCTTCTTGCCCCAGACGGACGATCCGTACGGCCAGGTCGTACGCTTGTAGCGTTCGTCGAACAGCCTCATCCAGGAGCCCGCGGACCGGTCCCGCAGGGCGTCCAGGTCGTGCGAGACCTCCAGCAGGTCGTCGCAGGCGGGGCACCGGTAGATCGGATCGAGCAGCGAATGCTCGCCGGTGCAGCCCTGAATGCAGCGCAGCACGGCCCGGTACGGTGCCTTGTTCGTGGTCATGACCGACCCGGACATGGTTGGTGGACCGCATGGGACTCGAACCCACGACCTCCGCGTTGCGAACGCGGCGCTCTCCCAACTGAGCTAGCGGCCCGTTCCTGTCGACAACGGCAGGATGCGTGGTCGCGGACGATTCCAGCAACCACAATCCTTCATTATATACGGAGCAAATCCAGGTACTTCAGCGCGCCGCCGGTATTGAACAGGACGACGCGCTCGGACCGTCGAATCGTTCCGCGGTGGAGGAGCGCGCGCAAGGCCACCAGCGTCGCTCCGCCCTCCGGCGCCGCGCTGATGCCCTCGGCCGCGCCGATCTCGCGCATCGCCGCGATCATGGCGGCGTCGCTCACGGCCACGGCCGTGCCGCCGCTCTCGCGCAGGGCGCGGAGGATGAGGAAGTCGCCGACGGCGCGCGGGACGCGCAACCCGTCGGCGCTCGTGCGGGCGTCTTCCCACGGTTTCGCGTGCGCGTCGCCGTCCCGGAAGGCGCGCACGATCGGCGCGCATCCTTCCGCCTGCACGGAAACCATGCGCGGGCGCCGTACGCCGGCCGGCATCCAACCCAGCGCCTCCAGCTCGGCGCAGGCCTTCCACATGCCGACGATGCCGGTGCCTCCGCCGGTGGGGTAGATCATCCAGTCCGGCCACTCCCAGCCGAGCTGCTCGGCTATCTCGTAGGCCATCGTCTTCTTGCCTTCGACGCGGTACGGCTCCTTCAGCGTCGAGACGTCGTACCATCCGCGCGAGGCGCCGGTCTCGGCGGCCACGCGCCCGGCGTCGGTGATCAGGCCGTCAACGAGCGTTACGTGCGCCCCGTAGAGCTCGCATTCGCGGATGAAGGGCGTCTTGACGTCGCGCGGCATGAAGACCTTGGCCGACAATCCCGCGCGGGCGGCGTAGGCGGCAGCGGCGTTGGCCGCGTTTCCGGCGGATGGAACGGAAACCGTGGTTGCCCCCAGGCGCCGGGCGACCGTTATGGCCGCGGACAGGCCGCGGGCCTTGAAGGAGTTGGTCGGATTGTCCGATTCGTCCTTGACGTAGAGCCGGTCCATGCCCAGCGCGGCCCCGAGGCGTGGTGCGTGCGCGAGCGGCGTGAATCCTTCGCCCAGGGTCACGGGTCCGTCGTCGCCGGACGGAGGCAGCGCCTCCCGATAGCGCCACATCGTCGGCGGGCGGTTGCCCAGCGCGTCGCGCATCCGGTCGCCGACGACCGCATCGAGGCCGTAGCGCGCCAGCAGCGGCGCGCCGCAGGTGCACAGGTGCTGAACCCGCGACGGATCGAGGGGACCCATGCCGCAGACGGCCGAGCATTCGAGGTGAGTGAGCGTTGACATGATGGAGGTACGGGCGCGAACCGCGGGGTGCCGATGTGACCGGATCGCGATGGGCGTTCCAACCGAAATCGCCGCCTGCGGCTCCGCTTGCCGCCCCAACCGTGGCTGACTGGTCGTTCTGACGGCGCAGAGTGCCGGCGCTAGCGCTCCAGCAGCTCGGCGTCCTTCGCCTTCTGCAGCTCGTCGATCTTGTGCACGTGGGCGTCGGTGAGCTTCTGGATGTCATCCAGCGCGCGTCGTTCGTCGTCCTCCGAAAGCTCGTGGTTCTTCAGCAACCGCTTGAGGGCGTCGTTGGCGTCGCGTCGTACCTGCCGCACGCTCGTCCGACCCTCCTCGGCCAGCTTGTGCACGAGGCGCGACATCTCCTTGCGCCGCTCGTCGGTGAGGGTGGGCACCGGGATTCGGATCACCTTGCCGTCGTTGCTCGGATTCAACCCGAGGTTCGCATTGCGCACGGCTTTCTCGATGGCGGTTATCTGGGACGGATCGAACGGCGCCGCGACGATCAGCGTCGATTCCGGCACGGACAGGCTGGCCACCTGGTTCAGCGGCATCCGGGTGCCGTAGGCCTCCACGCGCACACTGTCGAGCAGGGTCACCGAGGCCCGTCCGGTGCGTACGCCGGCGAGCTCCCGCCGTACGTGTTCGACGGCGCCGTCCATGCGCCGTTCGGCGTCCGCGTGCGCAGATTCGGGATCGGTCACGGTCATGATGTGGCTACCTCCGAACGGTCGCCGGGGCGCGCCGCGGTCACCAGCGAACCCACCGGCTCGCCCACGACGGCACGGCGTATGTTGCCCGACGTACGCAGATTGAAGACCACGATCGGCATGCCGTTGTCCATGCACAGCGAGATGGCCGTCGCGTCCATCACCTTGAGGCCCTGTTCGATCACCTGCCGGTGCGAGATCCGATCGAGACGGGTGGCGGTAGGATCGGTCAGCGGGTCGGACGTGAAGATGCCGTCGACCTTCGTGCCCTTGAGCAGCACATCGGCCCGAATCTCCATCGCGCGCAACGCCGCGGCGGTGTCGGTGGTGAAATAGGGGTTGCCCGTACCGGCGGCGAAGAGCACGATACGACCCTTCTCGAGATGCCGGACCGCGCGGCGCCGCACGTACGGTTCCGCGACCTCGCGCATCTCTATCGCCGTGACGACACGCGTCGAGGCGCCGTGCCGCTCGAGGGCGTCGGAGAGTGCCAGCGCGTTCATCACGGTGGCCAGCATTCCCATGTAGTCGGCAGTGGCGCGGTCCATGCCGCTGGCGCTCGCAGCGAGACCGCGAAAAATGTTGCCGCCACCGATCACGATCGCCATTTCGATGTCGAGTGCCCGCACCGCCGCGATTTCGCGGGCAAGCTTGTCGGCGACGGTGGAGTCGATGCCGAAGGACTGTTCTCCGACGAGCGCCTCGCCCGAGAGCTTCAGGAGGACACGCCGAAAGGCTCGTCCGGTCATCGGGAAACGAGCCGGCGCCGTTCCTTGTCGTGCGAAAGCGGGAATCCCGGATACGGTGCGCGGCCGGAGGGGATTATAGCGCAGCACCCCCGGCCGGGGTGAGGGGGGCGGGCCCGACCGGGCGCCGACCGCACGAAACGAGCCCTGCGGCGCGGATCTACTCTCCTGACTCGCCGACCTTGAATCTCGCGAAGCGGGCGACCGTGATGTTCTCGCCGAGCTTGGCGATGGCGGCGGTGATCATCGCGCCGATGGTCGTCTTGGGGTCGCGGATCGACGGCTGGTCCACCAGCACGACCTGTTCGTAGTAGCTGTTGAGCTTGCCCTCGACGATCTTGTCGATGATCGCGGGCGGCTTGTTGGAGCCCTCGAACTGGGCCCGGTAGATGGTGCGCTCCCGTTCCAGATCGGCGGCGGGCACTTCCTCGCGGCTGGCGTACTGCGGGTCGGCCGCGGCGATGTGCATCGCGATCTCGCGGACGAGGGTCTGGAAATCGTCGGTGCGCGCCACGAAATCCGACTCGCAATCGACCTCGACGAGAACGCCGACCTGGCCCCCCTGATGGATGTAGTGTCCGACGAGACCCTGCGAAGTGGTGCGGCCCGCGCGCTTGGCCGCCTTGGCCTGGCCCCTCGTCCGCAGAATCGTCACCGCCTGTTCGATGTCGCCCCCGGCCTCGCCGAGTGCCGCCTTGCACTCCATGAAGCCGACGCCGGTCCTGTCCCGTAGTTCCTTCACTTGCGCCGCACTGATTGCCATCGCTCGATCTCTTGCGTTGTAGGGAGGGCCGTCGGCCCGTCGGGACGACGGGCCGTAGATTGCTGCTGTCAGACGGATGCGGGCGCGGGCGCCGGCTCGGCGGCAGACGGCGATGCGGTGTCCCGGACCGCCTCGTCGGCCGCTTCCGCGGCCTCCTTGAGGCCTCGCCCGCTGATGACGGCGTCCGCGATCCGCGTCACGAAGAGCCGGATGGCGCGGAGCGCGTCGTCATTGCCGGGGATGACGTAGTCGACATCCTCGGGATCGCAGTTGGTGTCGACCAGGCCGATGACCGGGATTCTGAGCTTGCGGGCCTCGTCGACGGCGATCTTCTCACGCCGCGTGTCGATCACGAACACGGCGTCCGGAAGCCTGGACATCCGGCGGATGCCGTCCAGGTTGCGATGCAACTTCCGCTTCTCCTTCTCGAGACGCGCCACTTCCTTCTTCGAGAGGCTCTCGTACCGACCGTCCTGCGCCATCGATTCCAGCTCGCGCAGACGGTCGAGACTCCGCTGAATGGTGGTGAAGTTCGTCAGGAGGCCGCCGAGCCAGCGCTCGTTGACGAAGTACATCCCGCAACGCTGCGCTTCCTCGACAATCAGATCCTGGGCCTGCCGCTTCGTGCCGACGAAGAGGATGGTGCGGTTCTCCGAGGCGAGGCGCATCACGAACTCCTCGGCCTGCCGGAGGCACGCGGACGTCTTGCTCAGGTCGATCAGGTAGATTCCGTTGCGCTGGCCGAAGATGTACTGCTTCATCTTCGGGTTCCAGCGTTTGGTCTGGTGGCCGAAATGGACACCGGCCTCCAGTAGCTCCTGCATGGTCAACGGCGTCAAGCTTCCTCCATCCGGCGCGCGCGACTCGGCGGCGGGCCGCTGTGGGGTTCCTAGCGCTTGCTGAACTGGAATCGCTTGCGTGCGCCAGCCAGCCCGTACTTCTTGCGTTCCTTGCCGCGCGGGTCACGCGTCAGCATGCCGGCCTTCTTGAGCGAAGCCCGCAGGTCGGGATCCGCCTCGACCAGGGCGCGCGCGATTCCGAGACGCAACGCGCCGGCCTGACCGGAGACGCCTCCGCCGGTCGCGGTCGCGAAGATGTCGTACCGGTCGGTCGATTCGGTCAGCACGAGGGGCTCGGTTATCCGTGTCCGCAACGACGCCGTGGGAAAACGTTCCTCCAGCGACGTCGTGTTGACGGTGAAAGCGCCGGTGCCGGGCCGCAGAAACACGCGGGCGGTCGATGTCTTGCGTCGTCCGGTTCCGTAAAAGGCAGCTACTGCGTTCACGATACCTCGCAGGGGGTCGGTTTCTGGGCCGCGTGGGGATGCTCGGGGCCGGCGTAGACCTTCAGCTTGCGGTACATCGCCTTGCCGAGCCTGGTCTTGGGCAGCATCCCGCGCACGGCGGACTCGACGAGCCGTTCCGGATGGGTGCGGCGCACCGTGCCGGCGCGTTCGGACCGCAGACCCCCAAGGTAACCGCTGTGGGCGCGGTACAGCTTCTGGCTTTCCTTGCGGCCGGTCATGCGGACACGGGCAGCGTTGACGATGACCACGTGATCGCCGGTGTCGAGGTAGGGGGCGTACTGCGGGCGATGCTTGCCCTGCAAGAGGCGCGCCGCCACGGTCGCGAGTCGCCCGAGCACTTGGGAGTCGGCATCGATTACGTGCCAGTTCCGCGCGATGTCTTTCCGGCTGGGAGCATAAGTGGACACGTATTCACACCAGTTCTTAGCGGTACAGCCGTAAATCCTACAAACGCGCGGAAGCCGGTGTCAAGGCGGTTGCTCGCCGATCGGACGGGATGCCGTCCTCTGCGACCTCGTCGGGCGCACGGAGCCGCGGGACGGCGGGAACCCCGGTCGGACGCCGAAGCCCTCGATTCGCCCGCTGCCGCCACCTCGCCTTCGGCGGGGCGGCACGGTGTTTGCAGCCCAGCTCGTCGTGGCCTCACCAACGCGAATCCTCTCGCGCTTGCTGCCGCGATCGTCGCCGCTGGTCGGTGTCGACATCGGTTCCGGCGCGGTCAAGGCAGTGGAGTTGACGCGGTCGGCGTCCGGCGCGGTCGTCGCCCGGGCCGGCCTGCAGCCGCTGCCGCCGGAGAGCGTCGCGAAGGGCGCGATCGTCGACAACGCCCTGGTGGCGGACGCCCTGCGCAGCGTTCTGGACGCGGCCGGCATCCGCGGGCGCAAGGTGGCGCTGTCGCTTCCGGGCGGGGCCGTCGTCGCCCGGGAGATTGCGATGCCGCGGATGAGTCCGACGGAGCTCGCCGGCTCCATCGGTTGGGAAGCCGAGCGGCACATCCCGTTCGAGTTGCGTGACGTCAACCTGGATTACCAGATCGTTGGAGCAGATGCGGACGCCGATAGACATCCCACGATGGTCGTTCTGCTGGCGGCGGCGAAGAAGAGCGTGGTCGAGCAGTACGCCGCCGTGGCCGCCGAGGCCGGTTGCGTGCCCGTCGTGGTGGACGTGGCCGCGTTCGCCCTGCAGAACGCGTACGCGCCGTTCGGCGATTGGGACGGCGGCGGCTCCGTGGCTCTGCTCAATGCCGGTGCGACCACGATCGACGTCAACATCGTTCTCGGCGGCCGCTCGGTCTTCACCCGCGACATGGCAACTGGAGGCAATGCGCATGCGGAAGCGCCGCGGGTCTCGCGTTCCGCCGCGTCAGGCGAGCCCGACCGGATCGAGGAGCGTGGCGACGGCCGGGGCCTGACGCTCGACGTCCCCGCCCCGGTCGCGCCGGAGGACACGGAGGCGCTGTTGCTGGAGGTCGAGAAGACCTTCGACTTCTTCGCCGCGACGCAGTCTGCCCTCCGCCTCGACCGCATCGTGCTGAGTGGCGGTGCGTCGCGGGGGCGGGAGTTCACCGCGTCGGTCACTGCACGTTTCGACGCGCCTGTCGAGCGATTCGATCCCTTTCGGAAGATGGCCATGGCCGGTGTGAGCGCGGCGGGCGGCGACCTGGCCGACCTCGGGGCGGCCGCGGGGGTGGCCACCGGTCTCGCCCTGCGATCGATGGAGGACCGATGATTCGCATCAACCTGATCGCCTCGCCGGCAGACCGTGCCGCGCACCGCGACGGCGCCTGGCTTCCATGGGTTGCGGTCGCCGCCGGCCTGGCGACCATCGTCGCCGCACTGGTCGTGATGGTCTGGTGGACTTGGGCGCTGCGAGCGGCGGCGGCGGAGGTCTCGCGGGAACTGGCGGGCGCGCAGGCGACCGCCGGGACCCTGGCGCCCGCCGTCGACCGATTGCGCGAGGCGGAAGCACTGCGAGCCCGCCTCCTCGGGTTCGTGGACCTTCTCGAAGCGCTTCACGCACGACGGACGACCGCCCTGCGGATGCTGGACGGCATGAGTCGCGTGCTTCCCGGCGATCTGTGGCTCAGCGAAGTGCGCGAGGAATCCGACGGCTTCTTCGTGCGGGGCCACGCGGCGACTCGCGCGGCCGTTTCGGACTACGTCGCGGCGCTGGAGAGCGCGGGGGCGTTCGGCGCCCCGGTCGATCTCGTCGACTCGCAGCGCGGCGGCCGGTCCGGCGGTCGGGAGCTGGTCAGCTTCGAGGTTCGGGTGCCGTTGCCGGGGGCGGCGGGGCTACCGTGAGTCACAGGCTGTGGGGCGGAGCAGGGAAGCGCCTGCTGGCGGTGGGCGTGCTGGTCTCCCTGGCGGCAGCGCCGGCGTTTCGCATGCTGTGGGTCGGGCCGCAGCGGGACCTGCTGGCGATGCAGCGGGCCGAGCTGGAGCAGAGTCGCGCCGAGGCTGCTCGCGCCCGCCGCGCGGCCGGCCGGTTGCCGGGGCTCGAGGCGGAGGTCGAACGGCTGCGTCTTCGCCGCGACGCGCTGCGTGGAACCCTGCCGGAGGCGCGCGAGGTGGGGGTGCTGCTGCGGGGACTGCAGGAGATCGCGGTGCGATCGGGTCTGACGACCGAGGCCTTCGCTCTCGCCCCCGTGCAACCTCGCGACCGGTTCGAGGAGTGGTCCGTGCGGTTGGAGCTGACCGGTGGATTCCATGAACTCACGGCATTCCTCGGAGAGGTGAGCCGACTGCGGCGGATCGTCACCGTCGGCCGGATCGCGATCCGCGCTCTCCCGCCCGGGACGCGGGCGGCGACGATTGCGGTGACGTGCACGGCCACGACCTACGTGCTTCGCAAGTCGGAGCTCGAAGAAGCCGCGGTGGATGGGGGAGGGGGCTGAAGCGATGAGGCGTACGACGCTGCCTGCGTTGCTGCTGGCCGGAGTGCTGGCGGGCGGCGCGCGACCGGCGGTCGGGCAGGACGAGGGGCATCGGGACCCGTTCGTGGATCCCTTCCGGAGGAGCGACGCGCCGGCGGCGGCGGCGCGGCCTCGCGGTCTTGCCGGACTGGAGGTCGACGAGCTGGACTTGCGCGGTCTCGTGCTGATCGGCGGCAACCACGTTGCAGTCGTCGAGTCCGGCAACGGCAGGAGTCACCTGCTGCGCGGCGGCGAGAGGTTGTTCGACGGAGCGGTGCGGTCGGTGACTGCCGAGGGCGTGGAGATAGTCCGGCGCGGGACAGGCGGCACGGCAGGCGCCGCCGGGCGCACCGTGCGTCTGACGCTGGGCCCGGCACGGACGGCGGGGCGATGAGCCGGCCGCGTTCGCTGCGGCTCGTCTCGCACGTGCTGGTGCTTCTGCATCTGGGCGGAAGTCAGGCGCCGATGGTGGGGGGCGGCGCCCTGTTCCCGCCCGGCGTGGTGCGGGCGCAGGTTTCCCCGCCCGGGCCCGGCCGCGCCGGGGACTACGCGGGCGACCCGGTCTCGATGGAGTTCCAGAACGCGGACCTGCGGTCGGTCCTGCGCACGTTCGCCGCAATCAGCGGCCTGAACCTCGTGATCGATCCGCAGGTGACGGGCAGTGTCGACGTGGCGCTGGTCGACGTGCCCTGGGATCAGGCTCTCGCCGTCATCCTGCGCGCCAACCGGCTGGGGTACGAAGTCGACGGTACGGTCGTGCGCATCGCGCCGGTGGCCACGCTGGCCGCCGAGGAGGAGGAACGACGCGCGCGCGAGGACGAGTTGGCGCTGGCGGGGGAGCTGGTCGTCCTGACTCGCGCGCTCGGATACGCACGTGCGGCCGATCTGGCGGACCTGGTTACGCGGACCGTGCTGTCGCCGCGGGGACAGGTGCAGGTCGACGGCCGGACGAACACCCTCATCATCGCGGACTTGCAGGAGCGCGTCGACGCCATGCAGGCGTTGATCGAGGAGCTCGATCGTCCGGAGCCGCAGGTCCAGATTCAGGCGCGCATCGTACAGGCGAGCCAGGACTATCTTCGCGAGCTCGGCGTGCAGTGGGGCATCGCCGGAAGGGTCGCGCCGGAAATCGGCAACACCGCCGCGCTGGCGTTCCCGAACCGCGGCGGGGTCAGCGGTCGCGCGGGCGGCGTCCAGGGGCCCGCGGCGGCCGGCGCCGATCCGCGGGCGGTCGAGACGGAGAACAGCGGCACGGCGGTCGACCTCGGCGTGGCTTCGCCGAACGCCGCGCTCGGGCTGGCTCTCGGCGCGATCGACGGATCCCTGAGCCTCGACGTCGTGCTCTCCGCCGCGGAGAGCGACGGGCACGTGAGGATTCTGTCGAACCCGCGGATCACCACCCAGAACAACGTGGAGGCAATCATCACCCAGGGCGATCAGATTCCCATCCAGACCGTGGCCAACAACACGGTGACGGTGACCTTCCGCGATGCGGCGTTGCGCCTTGCCGTGACCCCGCAGGTCACCACCGCGGACACGGTAATCATGCGGATCGAGATCGGCAACGACTTCGCCGACTTCGCCCGCGAAGTGAACGGTGTGCCGCCGATCGTCACGCAAAGCGCCAGTACGACCGTGCAGGTCGCCGACGGCGCCACGACGGTCATCGGGGGCATATACGAGAGCGCCCGAACGCGGGCGAACCGGCGCGTGCCGGGGATCCACAGGGTTCCCATCCTCGGTTGGTTCTTCCGCAGCCGGGCAGAGCGGCGCCGAACCGACGAGCTCCTGATCTTCCTCACGCCGCGCATCGTGCGCTGAGGGGCGATCGCAACGCGAGGTTGGGGATCCCATGCAACGAAGTCCTGCAACTGCCGGGGAGGGCCGGGTCAGGTCGAGGAGCGCCGGCGACCGCGCAACCGTCGCACTGGCTGCTGCCGGGCTCGCGATGGCCGCGGCGTGCGCGGCGGACGGACCGACTTCGTCGCGTTCGAGCTTCGAGCTGCTGGTCGAACGGATCGAGGCGCCGGCAGGTTCGACCGAGGGCGCGCACCGGATGTTCGTCGAGTCCGATGTCGTGACGGATGGGACGGTGGTCCGGGATACGGTGCGGGCGACCCTGCGCCTCGTCGCCAGGGACCCTTCCGCGACGTCGGGTCCGGGGGCGCCCACCGCGGCGGTCTTCGCGGCGATAGACCGCTACCGCGTGCGCTACGTGCGCAGCGACGGGCGCAACGCGCCGGGCATCGACGTGCCGCACCCGTGGGACGGCGCTCTGACGCTCCTTGTCTCGTTGGACGGCAAGACCGGCGAATTCGTCCTCGTCCGTGCGTCCGCGAAGCTCGATCCTCCCCTCGTCAGGCTCCGCGACGGGGGCGGAGACCTCGTCATCAACACGCTCGCCTACGTCACCTTCTACGGGCGCGACCACGGCGGCGCGCGGATCGAGGCGACCGGTGCGATTACCGTCGAGTTCGCCGACTGGCCCGACGCGGCGCCGTTGCAGTGAGCCGAAACGATGCAGAGTCGATTCTCCGCCGAGATCCGCCGTCCCGGCGCGGCACGCCGTCTGGCGACCGGCGCCGTGCTCGCTGCCTTGCTCGCAGCGTGCCTGCAGGATGGCCGGGGGCCGGGCGCGCCGGCCGGCCCGTCCGCCCTGGCGCTGTCCGTCCGGCTGAGCGTCACTCCCGACGTGTTGCCGGCCGACGGAAGGTCGGAGGCGCTGGTCGCCGTCACTGCTACGCGTGCCGACGGAGCACCCGCCGACCGCCTGCGGCTCGCGGTCCGGATCGTGGACGGCGCTACGCCGCGGGATCTGGGACGACTCTCGCGAAGGTCCGTGGTGACCGATGCCGCCGGACGCGCCACTTTCTCGTACCGTGCCCCCGAGCCCTCGGGGAGCCCGGCCGGAGGGGTCGATTCCGGACGCATCGTCACGCTGGTCGTCACGCCGCTGACCGACGACTTTACGGGCGCAACGGAGCGGAGGGTACGGATTCGTCTCGTTCCCGCCGGCGCGGTCATCCCGCCGTTCGACGTGCGGCCCGGTTTCGAGGTCACGCCGCCGGCGCCGGGCGTGTTCGACCAGGTGCGGTTCAGCGCAGCCGACTGCCCGGCCGGCGCGCCGGCCGGCGCCGGTTGCACCCACGATCCGTCCGGACTGGTCGCCGCCTGGCGCTGGGACTTCGGCGACGGCGCGCAGGCTTCCGGGCAGCAGCTCGCCCATGTCTATTCGCGGGCCGGCGCCTACCTGGTCCGATTGACCGTCACGGATGCGTTCGAACGTTCGGCGGACGCAACGGGCACGGTGATCGTGGCGCCCGGAATTCCCCCGGACGCTTCCTTCACCGCCTCACCGACTCCGGCCGCGGCAGGCGAGGAGGTGTTCTTCGATGCGAGCCTGTCGAGCGCGGCCGCCGGCCGGCGCCTCGTCTCCCAGGCATGGAATTTCGGGGACGGGAGTACGGGGAGCGGCGTCACCACGAGCCACGTGTACCGGTCAGCGAACACCTATACGGTCGTTCTCAACGTGACCGACGACGCCGGGAGCGTCGGCTCGGCCTCGGCGACCGTCGAGATCGTCGACGGCGCTCCAGTCGCTGTCGTCAGGTTCTCTCCGCCGTCGCCGGCCCCGGGGCAGGTCGTCGTCTTCAGCGCGGAGGAATCCAGGGCCGTCGGCGGGCGGAGAATCGTGCAGTACCGCTGGGATTTCGGGGACGGAAGCGAAAGCGCCGGCGGTCCCACGACGAGTCACGCCTATGCCACGCCGGGCGAGTTCGTCGTCCGCCTCGCAGTCACCGACAGCGGGAATCGAACCGGGTGGGCCACGGTGCGGGTCGTCGTAGAATGACGCGGCATGCGCTTCGCCCCGCGGGAACGGCTGGCTGCCCGAGCGACGGCGCTGCGGCGGGAGCTGGGGGATCGCGGTCTCGATGCGTTGGTCGTCACGGCGCTTCCGCACCTCTTCTACTTGTTGAACCTGCGCGCGAGCGCCGGTGTCGCCGTCGTCGAGCGCGAGCCTCCGGGACTTCGGCTGGTCATCGACTTCCGGTACGTCGAGGCGGTCGAGCGTCTCCTGACACAAGCGATCGCACCGCCGGACCTGGAAGTGGTCCGGGTGGAGAGCACCTACGACGAGACCCTGTGCCAGCTCCTGCGGCGCAGGCCGGCCGCGCGGGTGGCCATCGAGGCCGATCATTTCAGCGTGCGGCGGTGGACCTGGCTGCAGCAGGCATTGTCGGCGGACCTGACGCCGGCCGTCGAGCTCGTCGAGCGCGCACGCATGGTCAAGGACCGCCATGAGACGCAGGTGCTGCGGGAGGCCGGCGCGATGCTCGCCGCGATCACCGGTCCCGCCTGTCTGTGTGCGCGGCGCGGCCGCACGGAGCACGAGGTTGCGAAGGACATCGAGCGGCTGATCGAAGAGGCGGGCTTCGAGCGGCCGGCCTTCGATACCATCGTCGCTTCCGGGCCCAACGGAGCGTTGCCGCATGCGTATCCGACGGATCGCAAGCTGACCGGGGGAGACCTGGTCATCCTCGACTTCGGGGGCGTCCATCAGGGGTATTGTGTCGACTTGTCGCGGACGGTGTCGGTCGGCGCACCCGATTCGAGGACGTCCCGGTTGCATCGGGCGGTGAAGGAAGCGCAGGCGGCGGCGATGGCCGCCGGTTTCCCGGGCGTGCTCGCGAGCGAGGTCGACGCAGCCGCTCGAACCGTGCTGGAGCGTTACGGACTCGCGGACCGTTTCGGGCACGGCACGGGTCACGGACTCGGGATTGACGTGCACGAGCTTCCGCGGGTGGGAAAGCGCCGCGAAGGGGCCGCCGGGCCGGACGACACGAGGCTGGCGCCGGGGATGGTGTTCACGATCGAGCCCGGCGTCTACGTTCCCGGTCTGGGCGGCGTGCGAATCGAGGACGACGTGTTGATGACCGCAGCGGGAATCGAAGTCCTTACGCCCGTGTGCCGCTGCCTGCTCGACACGGACGGGCCGGGGTCCGCACCGGGAGCCCGCGCGGTTCCCGCCGAGCAGACTCCCGGAGAGGCCGGGGCGGGCGGCAATCGGAGCCGCGGGCGATGATCGCCGGACCGGCGTGATGCCCGCCGACCTGCCGCCGCTCTACGCGATCGTCGATGCCGCCCTCGCCGCCCGGCACGGCTGGACGGTTCCGGACCTCGCCGCGGCGTTCCTCGACGGGGGAGCCCGGCTCCTGCAATTGAGAGCGCCAGGCGTGGGCAGCGGCGTGCTCGAGGCGTGGTGCGACGGCGTCGTCGCGCGGGCGTCGGGCTACGGCGCCGCGATCGTGGTTAACGACCGGGCCGATGTCGCCCGCCTGTGCGGCGCGGCCGGCGTGCACCTCGGACAGGCGGACCTGCCGGTCGAGGACGCGCGGCTGGTGGTGGGGGAGTCCGCGATCGTCGGACTGTCGACGCACGCGGACGATCAGCTCCGGGATGCACTGACCAGGCCGGTGACCTATCCGGCGGTCGGTCCCGTCTACGCCACCGGGACCAAGGACACCGGTTACCGGCCGGTGGGACTGTCACTGGTTCGCCGCGCGGCGGCCCTGGCGGCCACGGTCCCCGTGGTGGCTATCGGAGGCATCACGCTGGAGCGCGCGCCGGCGGTGCTGCGGGCGGGCGCCGCCTCCGTCGCGGTCGCCGGTGACCTGCTGGCCGGAGGACCACCCGCCGCCCGGGTGCGAGCCTACGTCGACCGGCTGGCGAAATAGTCCAGCGTGAGCGAGCGAACGGTTCCCACCAGGAACGCGATCCCTATCAGGTTGGGGAAGGCCATCAGGCCGTTCAGCAACGTTCCGATGGCCCACACCAGCGGCACGGAGACGACCGAGCCGACGAGCACCATGATCGTGAACACCACGCGGTAGGGCTTGATCACGCCCGATCCGAACAGGAACTCGATGCACTTCTCGCCGTAGTACGACCAGCCGATCAGGGTGGAGAAGCCGAACAGAAACGAGCACAGGGCAACGATCAGCGAGGCGAAGGGCACGGACGTGCTCAACGCGGCAGCCGTCAGGTCTCCGCTGGCTCCCACGTAGGCCGGATCGGTCCACAGCCCCGAGGTCAGGATGATGAACGCCGTCATCGAGCAGACGACGATGGTGTCCATGAAGACCTCGAAGATGCCGATGACCCCCTGTTCCGACGGGTGCTCGACCCTGGCGATGCCGTGCGCGATGGGAGCGCTGCCCATGCCGGCCTCGTTCGACAGCACCCCGCGGCTGACGCCGGCGGCGATGACCTGGGCCACCGACG
The DNA here is from genome assembly GCA_965204175.1 of Vicinamibacterales bacterium. GTDB lineage: Bacteria > Acidobacteriota > Vicinamibacteria > Vicinamibacterales > UBA8438 > WTFV01. The sequence goes on along the minus strand of OZ241978.1, from coordinate 2,995,742 downwards.
CGCCGACGAACCCGCCGAACGCGGCCGCCGGCTGCAGGGCGCCCGCGACGATCTGCCCGAATACGGTCGGAATCTGCCCGGCGTTGAGCAGGATGTAAACCACCGCGGCGCCGACGTAGAGCACGATCATGGACGGGACGAGGCGCTCGGCCACCGCTGCGATGCGGCGAATCCCGCCGAGCAGGACGAGGCCCACCGCGGTGCTTATCAGCAGGCCGGGGACCAGCAGCGGCACATCCAGTCCCGTCAGATCGCGGGCGGCTTCAGTGAAAGTGCGCGCGACGGTGTTCGACTGGGCCATGTTGCCGGTGCCGAACAGCGCGGTGGCGGCGCCGAAGAAGGCGAACATGCATGCCAGGGCCTTGCCGGCCGCCGCGTGCGGCACGCCGCGGGTGATGTAGTACATCGGTCCGCTGGCGAGCTCGCCGGTCTCGCGGGTCACGCGGTAACGCACGCCGAGGACCGCCTCGGCGTACTTGGTCGCCATCCCGACGGCGGCGGTGACCCACATCCAGAAGATCGCGCCGGGCCCTCCGATGAGGATGGCGGTGGCGACCCCTCCGATGTTGCCGTTGCCCACGGTCGACGCCAGTGCGGTCGACAGTGCCTGAAACGACGTGATGGCGCCTTCGCCGCGCCCGGATCCCGGCTTCGCCAGGGCGCTGCCCAGCGTGCGCCGCACGGCGAGCGGGAACTGCCGCACCTGGATGAACCCCGTCCGGATCGTGATCAGGATGCCTACGGCCACGAGCACCAGCGGCATCGCGAACGGTTGCCACACCAGTCCATCGAGGGTGGTTACCTGGTCGGTCAGGGTCTGCACGTCACGCTCCAATCGGGTGTCGGCGCCGCGATCACAGCATCGACGCCAGGGTGGCGATGAGAATCGTGGCGATGGCGGCGGGGCAGATCCAGCGAATCAGAAAAGCCCACAACGCCGGCACCGGGAGCCAGGCGCCTTCCGCGCGAAGCTCCTCGAGCGCCTGTCCGACCCCCCAGATCCGGCCGATGAAGATGGCGGTGAGGCAGCCGCCGACAGGCAGGGCGAACTCGTTCCAGGCGTTCACCATCAGGTCGAGGAAACCGATGCCGATTCCCGGCACGCTCGTGAACAGGCCGACCGCCCCGTTGCCGAGCGCCGACGGGATGGCCAGCACGGAGACGGTGGCGGTCACCGCGCCGACCGCCCTGGCTCGGGACCACCGCAGGGCGTCGACGCAGTGCGATACCGGAACCTCCAGCAGCGAGATGGTCGAGGTGAGCGCCGCGACGCTCAGCAGGAGGAAGAACGCGGTGCCGAAAAGCTGTCCGCCGGGCATGTCGGCGAAGAGGCGGGGCAGTACCGTGAAGATCAGTCCCGGTCCGCTGCTGGTCGGATCGAATCCGGCGATGGAGAATCCGACCGGGAAGATGATGAATCCGGCGAGCAGCGCGATGGAAGTGTCGAGCACCACGATCCACAACGCGGAGGCGGCGATCCCGTCCTGGCGTCGGAAGTAGCTGCCGTAGGTCAGAATGCATCCCATGCCGAGGCTCAGGGAGAAGAAAGCCTGGCCGAGGGCGGAGGTGAAGACGCCGACGTCGGCCAGTCGCGACAGGTCCGGGCTCAGGTAGTAGGCCAGACCGGCGCCCGCGCCGGGCAGCGTGACCGCGCGCAGCGCGAGCGCGACCAGCAGCAGCAAGAGGATCGGCATCAGCGCCTTGGTCACCCGCTCGATGCCGGTGCGGACTCCCCCGAGCAGCACGGCGGCGGTCGTTCCGATCACGAACAGGGCCAGCAGCGAGCTGACGAGGCCGTTTCCGGTGAACTCGGAAAAAAAACGGCCGATGTCGTCCGGCGTGCCGGTCACCGCCCCGGTCGCGGTGAACCAGACGTAGGCGACGGCCCAGCCGGCGATTACCGAGTAGAAGGAGAGGATGCCGACGCCGGCGAGCACGCCGAGCGCCCCTACGAGCCACCAGCGGCCGCCGGGTGCGAGCATGGCGAACGAGCCCACGGGACTCTGCCGTGTGCGCCGCCCGAGGGCGATCTCGCCGGCCATGATCGGCGCGCAGATCAGGAGGATGCAGGCCAGGTAGATGACCACGAACGCCGCGCCGCCCCCCTGCCCGACCTGCGTCGGGAAGCCCCAGATGTTGCCGAGGCCAACGGCCGATCCGGCCGCCGCCAGAATGAAGCCGGCCCGGGAACTCCACATGCCGCGCGAGGGGGTCGTGGTCACTTTGGTCGTGCCTCCGTCGTTGGTGCGGGCGTCCGGTGGTTGCTCCGCATTGTAACGGTCCGGCTGTACACTCGGAAGGACATGCCTGCCCAATCCGATTGCCGCGAGGAGAGCTCGAGCTCGGTCGGACCGTCGGCGCGCGTCCTGGACGGGGCCGCCGTCGGCGCCGGGATCCAGGCTGCATTACGTCCGCGCATCGACGCCTTCCGCCGTTCCGCCGGCCGTCCCCCGGTGCTCGGGCTCCTGCTGGCGGGAAGCGATCCGGGCTCCGAAATCTACGTGCGCAACAAGATTCGCCAGGGCGAGGGGCTCGGAATCGGCACCGCGCTCGAGCGCTTGCCGGCATCCGCTGCATTCGCCGAGGCGCTCGCCGTCGTCGATGCCTTCAACGCCGACCCGGGAGTGGACGGCATTCTGGTGCAGTCGCCGCTGCCGGCGGGGATGGGAGACGATGCCGAGCGGCGGATCTTCGAAGCCATCGATCCGTCCAAGGACGTCGACGGATTCCATCCGGAGAACGTCGGCCGCCTCGTGCAGCAGACGCCGGCGCTCGCCCCGTGCACACCTTCCGGCGTGATGGAGTTGCTCGACCGCAGCGGTGTCGAGATCGAGGGCCGCCAGGCGGTCGTCATCGGCCGCAGCGACATCGTCGGCAAGCCGATGGCAATGCTGCTGCTGCACCGCCACGCCACGGTCACGATCTGCCATTCCCGGACCGTCGACCTGCCGCGGGTCGCGTCCCGGGCCGACGTGCTGGTCGCGGCGGTGGGTCGTCCGGCCATCGTGACCACCGACTTCGTCAAGCCGGGCGCGACGGTGGTCGACGTCGGCACCAATACCCTGACGGATCGGGACCGGGTGGTCTCCCTCTTCGGCGCCGGTTCGAAGAAGGTCGCCGCGTTCGACCGGCGAGGCCGGGTGTTGTGCGGCGACGTGCATCCCGCCGTCGCCGGCGTCGCGGGCGCCGTGTCGCCGGTGCCGGGGGGCGTGGGCCCGCTCACCATCGCGATGCTGTTGTCGAATACCGTGCGGGCGGCCGAGCAGCGTCTGCGCCGGCGACGTTGACGTGAGCCGGGACTCTGGCCGGCCCGGGATTCTCACGAGCCCGAGACCGCGGCGAGGGTGCGGCAGAGGGCGGCGACCTGCCTGTCGGTTTCCGCGAACGACCCGTCGGTCCTGACCACCGCGTCGGCGCGCTCGACCTTCTCGGCGATGGGAAGCTGCGCCGCGATGCGGCGGCGAACCTCGGCTGCCGGGAGCCCGTCGCGGGCCATCACCCGCTGGAGCTGCAGGGCGGGCTCGCAGGCCGCCACCACCACCCGATCGAACGCGCCGGCGCGCCGGGTCTCGAAGAGGAGCGGAATGTCCGCGACCGCGAACGCCGAATCCGTAGCGCTGCGACAGCGCCGGAACCACGCGTCTATCGCCTCCCTGACGGGGGGATGGACGAGGGCCTCGAGCGCGGCCCGCGCGGTTGCGTCCGCGAAGACCAGCAGGCCGAGACGAGTCCGGTCGAGGGTGCCGTCAGCGGCGATGACCTCGGTTCCGAACCGGTCGCGCAATCCGGCGAATGCAGGCTGGTCGGGCTGGACCGCGGCCCGCGCGAGCTGGTCGGCATCGACGGTCGGTATCGAGCGGCGGCGGAGCAGTCGGACCACGTGGGACTTTCCCGTGCCGATTCCGCCCGTGAGCGCCACCCGGAGCATGCGTCGGGGCCCGCGGTCAGGCCGGAGCATCCTCGGCCTCTTCCGCCGGTGCAATCCGCTCCTCCACGAAGGTGTTCCATTCGTGGCACTGCGGGCATTGCCAGAGCAGCTCCGTGCTGCGGTAGTGACAGCGCATGCAGACGTGGGGATCGAGGTAGAAGACCGCGTCGCGGGTCAGCTCTACGTAGCGGCGCACCAGGAGCGGATCGAAGTCGAGCGTCGTCAACGTCCGCCATATGGCCTGGTGCACCGCCAGCGCGTGGGGATTGTGCACGAGCGAGTCGAAGAAGAGGTCGAGCGCCCGCGCCGGGTTGCCCTGGTTCGCGAAATGCTGTCCGAGGGTCAGGCGCGCCCGCCAGTCCTGCGGGTTCGCGTCGATGAGACGCCGGCACAGGTTGACGAAGCGCTCCGGACCGTCCAGCCGTTCGTAGGCTCTCTCGAGTCTGGCGAAGGCCAGATAGGACCGCTCCGGGGCCGTGCGGCTGATCTGTTCCCACATCGCGATCGCGTCGGTGGTCCGGCCCTGCGCCATGAAGACGTCACCGAGATTGAGTGACGCCGGCACCGTGCGGCTGTCGAGGTCGAGCGCCGTCTCGAAGTGCCGGATGGCCTGCTCGAAGGCGCCGTCGCGCACGGATTGCAGGCCGAGCTCGTTCTCGAGAAAGGCGAGAATGGCCTGATCGCGCGGCTTTTCGCCGGCCGGAGCACTGTTCGTGATGCGCTGCCGGATCGCGCGGGCCTCCTGCCACTCCTGTTGCTCCTCGTGAATCTTCTCGAGATTGAGCAGGGCGTACTGATTGCCGGGATCGAGTCGAATCACCTCGGAGAACGACTGGAACGCCCGGTCGACGAAGCCGCCGCGCTTGTAGTCGAGGCCGAGGCAGAGCTGCACGTACGCCTGCTCCATCGTGCTCAGCTTCGGGCGCTGCAACAGCCTTTGATGCAGTCGGATCGCCTTGCTGACCTGACCGCGCTCCCGATAGAGGTTGCCCAGGATCAGGTTGATCTCGAGCGCCGTCGAATCGAGCCCCATGGCCTTGGTCAGCTCCTCGATGGCCAGATCGATCTGGTTCGACACGAGGAAGTTCAGGCCGAGTATGTAGTGCGGCGATTCCCGGACCTTGCGGCGGTCGATCCAGCGGCCGTCCTGCAGCTTGTAGCGTTCCCAGGCCTTGCCGATGGCGAGACCGGCGAGCAGCGTGACGAGAGCGGCGAGCAGTGCCAGCGTATCGGTCATCCGCCTGGGATCAGAACAGCTCCGTGCGCCAGAGGTCGTGCAGGTGGACCACGCCGAGGGGGCGCCCGTCGTCGTCGATGACGATGAGCGCCGTGATCCGCCGGCTCTCCATCCGGTTCAGGGCTTCCGCGGCGAGCGTTGCCGGACCGACGGTGACGGGGTTGCCGGTCATCAGATCGCGGGCCTTCCTGCCCGCCAGACCCGACGTGCCGGTCAGGTGGCGCCGCAGGTCGCCGTCGGTGATGATCCCCGCGACACGCCCGTCGTCGTCGACCACGCACGCCATGCCGAAGCCGCCAGCGCCGATCGTCGCAATCACGGTGCGGTCGTCGGCCGACGGCGCCACGGTCGGCAGCTCCGCTCCGCCGTGCATGAGCCGGTCCACGCGCAGCAGCCGCTTGCCGAGCTGTCCGCCGGGATGCAGGTGCGCGAAGTCCTCCTCGCGGAAGCCCTTGCTGACGAGCAGGGTCATGGCCAGCGCGTCGCCGAGCGCGAGCGCGGCGGTGGTGCTGGCGGTCGGCGCCAGGTTCAGCGGGCAGGCTTCCGCGGATACGCTGCAATCCAGTGCCACGTCGGCGGTCTCGGCCAGCGTGCTCTCGAGGTCGCCGGTGAAAGCGATCAGACGTGCATCCAGCCGGCGGACGGTTTCGATCAGCCGGAGCGTTTCGGGGGTCTCGCCGCTCTGGGAGATGACCACCAGCACGTCGCTCGGCTGTATGGCCCCGAGATCGCCGTGCACGGCTTCCGCGGGATGGATGAAGTACGACGGCGTGCCCGTGCTCGACAGCGTCGCGGCCAGCTTGCGTGCGATGATGCCCGACTTGCCCATGCCCGTCACGATGACGCGGCCGGCGCAGGACAGCAGCAGCTCGAGCGCGGCATCGAAGCGGTGGTCGAGGCGGTCGGCCACGGCGCCGACCGCCTGGGCCTCGATGCGCAGCACGCGGCGGGCCAGCTCGATGGCCGCGCCGTCCGGGCTTCCGGGGCGGACCCCGATCGGGCGTGGGTCCGGTTGCATCTACGTGGCCTCTGCCTCGACGACGGGCTGGTGCGCCGCCCGGTGAATGGCCATGAGGCGGCGCAGGACGGGTTCCAGCCGCGCCAGGGGCAGGGCGTTCTGCGCGTCGCTCCGGGCCGCGGCCGGTCGCTCGTGCACTTCGAAGAACAGGCCGTCGATGCCGGCCGCCACCCCGGCCGCGGCGAGCGGCTCGATGAACTCCGCCTGTCCGGCACTGACGCCGTCGCCCGCTCCCGGCAACTGCAGGCTGTGGGTGACGTCGTAGATGACCGGATAGTCGAACGATCTCAACAAGGGGAACGCGCGCATGTCGACGACCAGGTTGCGATAGCCGAACACCGTGCCCCGTTCGGTCACCAGCACGCGGTGATTGCCGCCGGCGGTCGCCTTGGCAATCACGTGGCGCATGTCCTGCGGCGCGAGGAACTGTCCCTTCTTCAGGTTGACCGCGCGTCCGGTCGCGGCGGCGGAGACGATCAGGTCGGTCTGCCGGCAGAGGAATGCCGGAATCTGGAGCACGTCGGCGACTTCGGCGACCGGGGCCGCCTGTGCGGGCTCGTGGATGTCCGTCAGAATCGGACAGCCCAGGCGTTGCTTGACCGACGCGAGCGCGTCGAGCCCGCGCGCCAGCCCGGGACCTCGAAACGACGCCAGTGAGGTGCGGTTCGCCTTGTCGAACGATGCCTTGAACACGAACGGGACCCGGACCCGGGACGCTGTCTCGCGGATGGCCTCGGCCAGCTCCTCGACGTGGCGGGCGCTCTCTATGACGCAGGGCCCGGCTATCAGCGCCGGCGGATGGCCGCCTCCGAAACGCACCCCGCCGACGGCAACCGTTCGCACTGGTTGATTATAGAGGCCGCGCCGTCGCCGCCGTTCTGCGACCGCCCGGCGCGCGGCGATCCCGGGGAAGGCGCCGCGCCTGCCGCCGGCAGTCAGGCGAGCGACTCGGCAGCGGCCTTCGCGGAGAGCCGGTGCCGGTAGGCTGCATCCACGAAGCGGGTGAAGAGCGGATGCGGCGCCAGCGGCTTGGACTGGAACTCCGGATGAAACTGCACCGCGACGAACCAGGGATGGTCCGGAATCTCCATCGCCTCGACGAACTTCCCGTCGGGCGAGCGGCCGGAAATCACCAGCCCTCCCTCGGTCAGCACCGCCTCGTAGGCCCGGTTGAACTCGTAGCGGTGGCGGTGACGTTCGGAGATGGATGCCTGACCGTAGGCCTCGTGCATCATCGTGCCGGGGACCAGCTCGCAGGGGTAGCTTCCGAGCCGCATCGTACCGCCGAGGTCGTCCACGCCCAGCAGATCGCGGAGCTTGTAGATGACGTTGTGCGGGGTCTGCGGATTGCATTCCGTCGAGTCCGCATCTTCCAGTCCGCAGACATGCCGCGCGAACTCGACGGCCGCCCACTGGAACCCGTAGCAGATTCCGAAATAGGGGATGCCGCGCCGGCGGGCCACCTCGGCAGCCCGCAGCATGCCGCGGCTGCCGCGGTCTCCGAAACCGCCGGGCACGAGAATGCCGTCGGCGTCACCGAGCGGGTCGTCTTCCCCGGACTCCAGCGCCTCGGCTTCGACCCACTCGATCCGCACCTTCAACTGGTGCGCGAAACCGGCGTGGATCAAGGCTTCGTTGAGGCTCTTGTAGGAGTCCTCGTAGCCCACGTACTTGCCTACGACGTGGACGGTGACCGCGTCGGTGGGGTTCCGGATGCGCTCGACCAGCCGCTCCCAGGACTCCATCCGCCGCTCGGTGGTGGAAGGCAGGCCCAGCCGCTTGAGCACGATGCGGTCGACGCCCTCGCCCGAGAGCACGAGGGGCACCTCGTAGATGCTGTCGACGTCCCTGGCCGTGATGACGGCTTCCTCGTCGACGTCGCAGAACAGAGCGATCTTGCGGCGAAGATCCTGCGGCAGCACCCGATCCGTTCGGCACAGCAGGATGTCCGGCTGGATGCCGACGGAGCGCAGGTCGCGGACGCTGTGCTGCGTCGGCTTGGTCTTCAGCTCGCCGGCGGCGCCGATGAAGGGAACGAGCGTCAGGTGCACGTAGAGGGTGTTCTCGCGCCCGAGATCCTGGCGCAACTGCCGGATGGCCTCCAGGTACGGCTGGCTCTCGATGTCGCCGACCGTACCGCCCACCTCGATCAGCACGATGTCGATGCCGCCCTGGCGGGCGACGATCTGCATGCTGTCCTTTATCTCGTTGGTGATGTGCGGAATGACCTGTACCGTTCGGCCCAGGTAGTCTCCGCGGCGTTCCTTCTGGATGACCGACAGGTAGATCTTGCCCGTCGTCCAGTTGTGGTTGCGGGTCGTCACCGTCTCGGTGAAGCGCTCGTAGTGTCCGAGGTCGAGGTCCGTTTCGGCTCCGTCGGTGGTGACGTAGACCTCACCATGCTGGTACGGGCTCATCGTTCCGGGATCCACGTTCACGTAGGGGTCGAACTTCTGCAGCGTGACGCGGTAGCCGTGTCCTTCCAGCAGCGCCCCGATGGAGGCGGCGGCCAGCCCCTTGCCGAGCGAGGAGACGACGCCGCCCGTGATGAAGATGTACTTGACGGGATGCGGAGTGTGGTCTGCGCGTTTCGTCATGCGCGTGCTCTGGCGGCGACCAACCGGCGAACCCGCTCGAGGTCGGCGGGCGTGTCGACGCCGATGGGGGCCTCTTCGGTGGCGATGGTTCCGATCCGGTATCCGGATTCGAGAGCGCGGAGCTGCTCGAGCCCTTCGAGCCGCTCGAGAGGTGTCGGCGGAATCTCCGCCAGCTCGAGGAGGCACGCGCGGCGATACGCGTACAGGCCGATGTGCCGGTCGCCGAGCGGTGCGCGCCGGGGCATCGCCTCCCGCGCGCAGGGAATCGGCGCGCGGGAGAAGTACAGGGCGTTTCCCTGCGTGTCGACGACGACCTTGACCACGTGGGGATCCGACAGCATGTCGGCATCGTCGATTGGACAGCGCGCCGTCGCGATCGCCAGTCCCGGATCCGCGGCGAGCGCGGCGACGACCCCCCGGATGAGAGAGGGGGGCATGAGCGGCTCGTCGCCCTGGACGTTGACGATGATGTCGCTGGTCAGCCGCCGGGCGACCTCGGCCAGCCGGTCGCTGCCCGTCGGGTGGTCCGGGCGGGTGAGCCAGGCTTCGCCGCCGAACGCGGTGACGGCATCGGCGATGCGGGCATCGTCGGTGGCGACCAGCACGCGGTGCGAGCCCGGCGCCCGGGTCGCCGACCGGTGCACGTGCTCGATCATCGGCCGCCCGCCGATGTCGAGCAGGGGCTTGCCGGGAAGTCGCGTCGAGCCGTAGCGTGCCGGGATGACGACCGTCGTGGTGGGGATAACGGCGCGGGAGTGCGCCATGACTTGCACGGCAAGGTGCACGGTGAATGCTACCACGCCGGTCGGCGGCCGGGGGGCGGTGGTGTCCCGCGGCGGCAGGTCGCGGGCGAAGTACGCCGCAGGTCCCGGCCGTGGATCGGCGTAGACTTGAGGAGGGTCGGTGGGGGGAGGTCGGAGCCGGAGGCGACGGTCTCACCGCCGGGTTCGTGGAGCGAACAGGATGTCGATCCCGCCCTTGCGCATCGCGCTGGTCGCAGGCGGAGCCGCGCTGCTGGCGGCGTGGCTCGCTGCCGCGACCGGTGCGCCCGGCGAAGCCGGCGCGGAGTCGACAGCGGCGCCGGCCGTCGCTCCCTCCGCCCGGCCGGAAGGGCCGCCGCCGGCCGGGAGCGCCGCCGCCGACCTGGGCGCCGACCTCGAGCGCCTGCGACTGCGGGCCGCGGAGGGGCCGGCCCTCCGGGTGGGCGCTCGAAACCCGTTCTCGCTCGCCCCGCCTCGGCCCCGTGCCGCCACGTCCGATCCGTCCCGGGAGCGCCGGGGCGGCCCCCGGATCGTGTCCCGGCCGCCCCGGCGAGTCGGGCCGGCGCACAAGCTGATTGGCGTGGCGAGCGGGCAGGCGGAAGACGATCCCGAGCGGATCGGCATTCTCGCCGCACCGAACGGCGACGTGCTGCTCGTCGGCGCCGGAGACCGCGTTCCCGGCGGGTATCGGGTCGACGCGGTCGAGGCGTCGAGCGTGACGCTGGTCGATGACGGCGGAACGCGCCATCGGCTCGACCTGCGTTGACGGGCGCAGACTCAGAGTCTGACCAGGCCGGCCGATTCGACCGCCGCTATCCCGCGAATCTCCTCCAGCACGTCGTTCGGCACCTCGGGCTCCGGCCGGTCCGTCCCTTCTTCCGGAGCGTGCGACCCGACGCGCACGACGCCGACCGCGCCTCCCGTTCCGCGGCCGAGCGCGAAAGTGGCGATGTTGATGCCATGGCGGCCCAGGACGGAGCCGACCTCCCCGATCACCCCCGGCTGGTCGCGGTTGCGGATCACGATGAGCGTGCCCTCGAGCGGGGCCTCGACCTCCACGCCGTCCAGCCTCACCAGGCGCGGTTGTTCCGGCTCGAACAGTGCGCCCTCGGCCCACAGCTCGCCGGTACCGGTATGCAGCTTCAGCGATACCAGGCTGGTGAAGTTGCGCGGACGCGAGCTGCGCGACTCGACGATTTCCAGCCCGCGCTGCTCGGCTGCCGCGCGGGCATTGACGAGCGTGACCGATTGCGACAGCACCTGCGCGAGGAGTCCGACGAGGGTGGCGCTGACGAGCATCTCGTGCGGTTGGTCGGCCAGCCTGCCGTAGTAGCGGAGGCCGAGGCCCGCGATCGGACTCTGCGCAAGCTGGCCGAGCAGGCCGCCCAGGCGTTCGGCGAGCACGAGATACGGCCGCAGCGCCCGGAGCTGGTCCGGGGCGATGGAAGGGTAGTTGACCGCGTTGCGGGCGAATCCCGTCCGCAGGTACTCGCGAACGCCGGAGGCCGCTTCCAGGCCGACGAGCTGCTGGGCTTCGGCGGTCGCGCCCGCGATATGCGGTGTCGCGACGACCTGCGGCAGGCCGGTCAGGGCGGTGTCGGGTGGCGGTTCCCGACGGAAGACGTCGAGCGCCGCGCCGGCCACCCGGCCGTCGTCGATCGCCTCGACCAGCGCCGCCTCGTCCACCAGGTCGCCCCGCGCGGTGTTGATGATGCGTACCCCGCGGCGGCAGTGCGACAGCAGCTTCCGGTTCAGGAGTCCGCGTGTCGCCGCGGTCGACGGCAGGTGCAGGGTGACGAAGTCCGCCCGCTCGACCAGAGCCTCCAGCGCGATCAGCTCTATGCCGAGGTCTTCCGCCATCTGTGCGGCGATGAAGGGATCGTGGGCGACGACCGCCATGTCGAACGCGAGCGCCCGTCGCGCCACCTCGCGTCCGATGCGGCCGAGACCGACCACGCCGAGGGTCTTGCCGCGCAGCTCGGCGCCCCGCAGGCTGTCCTTGCCCCAACGCCCCGCCTTCATCTGCGCGTCGGCGAGGGCGACCGACCGGGCCGAGGCGAGCATCAGGGCGAAGACGTGCTCGGCGACGCTGACGCTGTTCGCGCCCGGGGCGTTCAGGACGACGATTCCGCGTTCGCCGGCGGCCTCCAGGTCGACGTTGTCCACACCGGCGCCGGCACGTGCGACCACCCGGAGGCGCGGTGCTCCGGCGATCAGCTCGGCCGTGACCGTCGTCGCGCTCCGCACGATCAGGGCGTCGGCGCCGGTCAGGGCGGCCCGCAGCTCGGCGGGGGAGCGGCCGGTGCGCCTGTCGACGGTCCAGCCTTCGGCCTCGAGCAGGGACACGGCGGCCGCGGGAAGGGGATCCGGGATGACGATTTTCATGAGCCTGGCCAGGGACGGAGCGGGACGCGCGACAACCTTAAAGTATAATGGGCGCCGGCAGCGCGGCGCGCGTCGAGCGCCGCGGGGGAGGGCATCCGCACCAGGATGGTGCAAGTCGCTGAAACGGACCGGAGGACGCGGGTCGCCCTCGCCCGAAGACCGATTCTTCCACAAGGTTTCCACGGTTTCTGTTGACGATCCGATAACGGGCCGCAGGGAGATGACCTGAGAACCCGGCCCGTCTTCCCACGGGCACGCCCCGTGGCCAGCGGCCAGGACTGCGCATCATGCCCGAATTCAAGAATCTGGTTCCCCCCACCGAAGGCACGGCCATCACGCGCGGAAGCGACGGCGCGCTGGTGGTGCCCGACGATCCAGTCATCCCGTTCATCGAAGGCGACGGCATCGGCCGCGACATCTGGCGCGCGTCCGTGCGGGTCTTCGATGCCGCGGTCAGGAAGGCGTTCGATGGCCGGAAGCGCGTCGTCTGGTTCGAGGTCCTCGCCGGCGAGAAGGCCAGGGATCGGACCGGCGAGTGGCTCCCGGGGGACACGCTCGAGGCGGCCAAGGCGTACAGGGTCGCGATCAAGGGTCCGCTCACCACGCCCGTCGGCGGCGGCATCCGCAGCCTGAACGTGTCGATTCGGCAATTGCTCGATCTCTACGCCTGCGTACGGCCGGTCCGGTACTTCACCGGCACGCCGTCGCCGGTGCGCCGTCCGGAACAGATGGACGTCGTCATCTTCCGGGAGAACACCGAGGACGTCTACGCGGGAATCGAGTGGGAGCAGGGGTCGCCGCAGGCGCAGCAGCTCCTCGACTACCTGTCGACGTCCTTCGGCAAGCGCATCCGCCGCGATTCGGGCCTGGGCATCAAGCCGATCTCGATCACCGGCAGCAAGCGCCTGGTGCGCATGGCGATCCGCTACGCCATCGACAACGGCCGCAAGAGCGTGACGCTCGTCCACAAGGGGAACATCATGAAGTTCACCGAGGGAGCGTTCCGCGACTGGGGCTACGAGCTGGCGAAGGAGGAGTTCGGGGAGCACACCATCGGCGAGTGGGACGGCGAGCCGAACGGCCGGATCGTGATGAAGGACCGCATCGCCGACAGCATGCTCCAGCAGATCCTGACGCGGACCGCCGAGTACGACGTCATCGCCACCACCAACCTCAACGGCGACTACCTGTCGGACGCCTGCGCGGCACAGGTCGGCGGCCTCGGCCTCGCCCCCGGCGCCAACATCGGCGACGAGGTCGGGTTCTTCGAGGCGACCCACGGCACGGCGCCCAAGTACGCCGACAAGGACGTCATCAATCCCAGCTCGGTCATCCTGTCCGGGGCGATGATGTTCCGCTACATGGGTTGGCGCGAAGTGGCGACGAGCATCGAGGACGGCATCGAGCGCACCATCCGGCAGAAGACCGTGACGTACGATCTGGAGCGCCTCATGGAGGGCGCCACCAAGCTGAGGACGTCGGAGTTCGCGGACGCCGTCATCGCGAACCTGTAGAACCTGGAGCAGGAGCAGCATGAATCGCAAGGTTTCGGTGATTGGAGCGGGCAACGTCGGATCGACCGCGGCGCGCAGCATCGCGGACAAGGAGCTCGCCGACGTCGTGATCCTCGATATCCCCCAGCTCGAGGGGGTGGCGCAGGGCAAGGGGCTCGACATGCTCGAGGCGTGCCCCGTGGAGGGATCGGACGCCCGCGTGCTCGGCACGAGCGACTACGCGGATACGGCCGGATCCGACATCGTGGTCATCACGGCGGGGCTCGCTCGCAAGCCGGGCATGAGCCGCGACGATCTGCTGACGAAGAACTGCGCGATCGTCTCGAGCGTGACCGAGCAGGTGATGAAGCACTCCCCGGACTGCATCATCATGCCGGTCACCAACCCCCTCGACGCCATGGCGCAGGTCGTGTACCGCAAGAGCGGACTGCCGCGCGAGCGCGTCATCGGCATGGCCGGTGTCCTGGATTCGGCTCGCATGCGCGCCTTCATCGCGCAGGAGCTCGACGTGTCGGTCGAGAACACCCACGCGTTCGTCCTGGGCGGGCACGGCGACACGATGGTGCCCCTGCCGCGGTACTCCACCGTCGCCGGGATTCCGGTGACCGAGCTTCTCGACAAGGAGACGGTCGACGCCATCGTGCAGCGGACGGCCCATGGCGGGGCCGAGATCGTGAAGCTGCTCGGCACCGGCAGCGCGTACTACGCTCCCGGCTCCGCCGTGGTCGAAATGGTCGAGTCGGTGCTGAAGGACAAGAAGAAGATCCTGCCGTGCTCGGTGTTCCTCCAGGGCGAGTACGGCATCCACGGCCTGTTCGTGGGCGTGCCCTGCAAGCTCGGCGCGAACGGACTCGAGCAGATCGTCGAGATCGAGCTGACGCCGGACGAGGACGCGGCGCTGAAGAAGTCGGCGGCCGCGGTGCAGGAGCTCGTGCAGGTCATCCACATGTTCTAGTTCCAGCATTCCGGCAACCCTGCCGACGCTCGTGAAGATCCACGAATACCAGGCCAAGCAGCTCCTGTCGGCGGCGGGTGTGCCCGTCCCGCGCGGCGAGGCCGCGTTCACCGCGGCCGAGGCGCGGGCCGTCGCCGAACGGCTGGGCGGGCGGGTCGTCGTCAAGGCCCAGATCCACGCCGGCGGCCGCGGCAAGGGAGGTGGCGTCAAGGTGGTTCCCGGGGCCGCCGAGGCCGAGGGCGCCGCCGAAGCGATGCTCGGCATGACGCTGGTCACGGCGCAGACCGGTCCCGCCGGGCGCAGGGTCGGGCGCCTGCTGATCGAGGAGGGGCTCGACATCGATCGGGAGCTGTACGTCGGCCTCGTCATCGACCGCGCGCTGTTCCGTCCGGTGCTGATGGCGAGCCGGGCCGGCGGCATGGACATCGAGCAGGTGGCCGCCGAAACGCCGGATCTCATCCTCAGGGAGGCGTTGGATCCGGTGGCCGGGCTGCGGTCGTTCCAGGCCCGCCGGCTGGCGTTCGGTCTCGGTCTCGAGCGCAGCGTTGCAGGCCGGGCCGCGGCGGCGATGTCGGCCGCCGCGCAGGCGTTTCGAGACCTCGACGCTTCCCTGGTGGAGATCAACCCGCTGGTGGTGACCGCCGCCGGGGAGGTGCTGGCGCTCGACGCCAAGGTGAACCTGGACGACAACGCCCTGTTCCGGCATCCCGAGCTGCGGGAGCTGCGGGATTCGGCCGAGGAGGAGGCGCTGGAGGTCGAAGCGTCGAAGCACTCCTTGAGCTACGTCCGTCTCGACGGGCGCATCGGATGCATGGTCAATGGCGCCGGTCTGGCCATGGCGACGATGGACATCATTCAACTGGCGGGCGGGGAACCGGCCAATTTCCTGGACGTCGGCGGCGGCGCGAACGCGGACCAGATTCGGAACGCTTTCCGGATCCTCATGGCGGACCCCAACGTCACGGCCGTGCTCATCAACATCTTCGGCGGCATCCTGCGCTGCGACGTGCTGGCCGAGGGCGTCATCGCCGCGGTCAGGCAACTGGACGTCGGGCTGCCCGTGGTCATTCGCATGGAAGGGACCAACGTGGAGATCGGCAAGAAGATGCTGCGCGACAGCGGCCTGAACTTCACGACCGCCGATACGATGAGCGAGGCGGCCGAGCGCGTCGTGGCGCTCGCGTCCGGCTGAGTGCGAGGCGGAACCATGGCAGTGCTCGTCGACGAGCGAACCCGCCTGCTGGTACAGGGGCTTACCGGGCGGGAGGGCACGTTTCACGCGCAGCAGGCGGCGCGCTACGGCACGGTCGTGGTCGGAGGCGTCAGCCCCGGCAAGGGAGGCACGACCCACGAGGGGTGGCCGGTCTTCGACACGGTGCGGGAGGCCGTTGCCGAGACCGGCGCGAACGCGTCGGTCATCTTCGTCCCGCCGCCCGCCGCGGCCGACGCCATCCTGGAGGCCGCGGACGCCGATATCGAGGTCGTCGTCTGCATCACCGAAGGCATCCCGACGCGGGACATGCTGCCCGTAATCGCGTTTCTGGACGGTCGCCGCACACGGCTGGTCGGGCCGAACTGCCCCGGCGTGCTGTCCGCCGGCAAGGCGAAGGCGGGCATCATTCCGGGACACATAGGCAGCCGGGGGAACGTAGGCGTCGTGTCGAGGAGCGGCACGCTCACCTACGAGGCGATGCACCAGTTGACCCGGCTCGGGCTCGGTCAGACGACGTGCATCGGCATCGGCGGCGACCCGCTCATCGGCACCACCTTCGTCGACGCCCTGCGGCTGTTCGCGGCGGACGACGCGACGGAGGCCGTCGTGCTGATCGGCGAGATCGGCGGCTCGGCCGAGGAGGATGCCGCCGCCTTCATCGCGGCCGGCTTCGGCAAACCGGTCGTCGGGTTCATAGCCGGGCAGACCGCGCCGCCGGGCCGGCGGATGGGGCACGCCGGCGCGATCATCGCGGGCGGGGCGGGGACCGCCGCACAGAAACAGGCCGCGCTCGAGTCGGCCGGCGTGACGGTGGTGAAGAGCCCCGCGGACATCGGCGCCGCGATGGCCCGCCGCCTGGCTGCGTAGCAGGCCATGGGCGGGTCCCGGTGCAGCACCGGGAGCGGCAGGGGGCGGAACCCCGTTGGAGACGGTGAAGGCAGGCTTCGATTATGCACGTCGTGTTAGTATTTCGGGTTGAAATAACGAGAAACAGGGCAGTGCTTGGACGAGTCGCTGCCGCTCTCCAGAGCTGAGGATGCATGGCGCCTGCTGAAGTCGCGGTTCAAGAAGCTCCCGTCGCCCGCAGCACCGAGCGGATCGTCAACGATTTCAGCATTCAGGTGGCCACGGTCAACGGCTCGGGCAGCCAGACCGCCAACCTGGTGTTGCTGCGCTCCATCTTCCGGATGGGCGTGCCGGTTTCCGGCAAGAACCTGTTCCCGTCGAATATCGCCGGCCTGCCGACCTGGTTCACGATTCGCGCCAACAAGGACGGCTACATCGCCAGGAAGAAGGAGATCGACTTCCTGGTGGCGATGAACGCGGAGACCGCGCGCGAGGATGTGCTGTCGCTCGAGCCGGGTGCGGCGGTCGTGTACGACGAAGGGCTCGACCTCGACGCGGTGCGTGACGACCTCGTCTTCTACCCGGTGCCGTTCAACAAGCTCATCGCGGGCGTCTGCACCGACGTGAAGCTGCGGCGTCTCGTGCGCAACATGATCTACGACGGCGTGCTGGCCAGGCTCCTGGAGATCGATCTGCGGGAGATGGAGCGGGCGCTGCAGAAGCAGCTCGGGCGCAAGCCGAAGGCCGTGGCCCTCAACCAGCAGGCTCTCGAGGTGGGCTTCGCCTATGCCGAGCAGCACTTCGAGAAGCGCGATCCCTACGTGGTCGAGCCGATGAACGAGACCGCCGGCAAGATCCTCATCGAGGGCAACGCGGCCGCCGCCATCGGCGCGATGATGGCGGGAGTGACCGTGGTCGCCTGGTATCCGATCACGCCTTCGTCCTCGCTGTGCGAGACGCTCATCGACTACCTGCAGAAGCATCGCATCGACGAGAAGACGGGCAAGGCCACGTTCGCGGTGGTGCAGGCGGAGGACGAGATCGCGGCGCTCGGCATGGCTGTCGGCGCCGGCTGGGCCGGCGCGCGGGCGATGACGTCGACATCGGGCCCGGGAGTCTCGCTGATGGGCGAGTTCGCCGGCCTCGGCTACTACGGCGAGGTGCCGGCGGTGATATTCGACGTGCAGCGGGTCGGCCCGTCGACCGGGCTGCCCACGCGCACCGCGCAGGGCGACGTGCTCTCGACCGCCTTCCTGTCGCACGGCGACACGCGCCACCTGATGCTGTTCCCGTCATCGGTCAGCGAGTGCTACTCGATGGCGGTGGAAGCCTTCGATCTGGCCGAGCGGTTCCAGACGCCGGTCTTCGTCATGACCGATCTGGACCTGGGCATGAACACCTGGATGTCCGATCCGTTTCCGTATCCCGAGAAGCCGCTCGACCGCGGCAAGGTGCTCGACGCGGAGACCCTCGAACGCATCGGGCGATTCGGCCGCTACCGGGACGTCGACGGGGACGGCGTGCCCTACCGCAGCGTGCCGGGCGACAGCATGCCGGCCTATTTCTGTCGCGGCTCGGGCCACAACGAGTGGGCGCAGTACAGCGAGCGCCCCGACGACTACCAGAGCAACGTCGACCGTCTGGCGAAGAAGTTCGAGAACGCCAGGAACTGGATGCCGGCGCCGGTCGTCGAGATCAACCGGCAGGCGTCCATCGGGCTGATTGCCTACGGCACCACGCACTGGGCGATCGTGGAGAGCCGGGACCAGCTCAAGGCCGAGGCCGACCTGGAGACGTCGTACTATCGGGTCTGCGGCTATCCGTTCCGGCCCGCCCTGGCGTCGTTCATCGAGCGCCACGAGCGCGTCTACGTCATCGAGCAGAACCGGGACGGCCAGATGCTCAGCCTCATGAAGCTGGACCTCGAGCCGGATCTGGCGCGCCGCCTGAGGAGCGTGCTGCACTACTCCGGACTGCCGATAGACGCGCGGTCGATTACCGACAGCGTGCTGATTCAGGAAGGGTATCGCGTACAGAAGACCGGCGCCGAGACGTCGCGCGTTCCGCGCGAGGCCGGCGTGGGCGGAGAATAGCTGGCCGGCGGCCCGACATCGGCACGGAACGGCCAGGAACAGCGGGAAGAGGACACGTGGCTGTCGCAACATCGCCGGTACGCAAGAAGGTCAACCGGGTCGGGCTCGAGACCCGGGAGTATCGCGGCGCGAAGACGACGCTCTGCGCCGGGTGCGGGCACAACGCGATCTCGGAGCGGATCATCGGGGCCTGTTTCGAGATGGGCATTCAGCCCGAACGGGTCGTCAAGCTCTCCGGAATAGGCTGCTCCAGCAAGAGCCCCGCCTACTTCCTCGGTTCGGCCCACGGATTCAACGCGGTGCACGGCCGGATGCCGTCCGTCGGGACCGGCGCGATGCTCGCCAACCGCAACCTGGTGGCCATCGGAGTCAGCGGCGACGGCGACACCGGCGCCATCGGCATCGGCCAGTTCGTGCACCTGATGCGCCGGAACCTGCCGATCATCTACATCATCGAGGACAACGGCTGCTACGGCCTGACCAAGGGCCAGTTCTCGCCGACCGCCGATCTCGGGTCGAAGGCGAAGACCGGGGTCGTGAACGATCTGCCGCCGATCGATACCTGCGCGCTGGCCATCGAGCTGGGCGCCTCGTTCGTGGCGCGCTCGTTCTCGGGAGACAAGAAGCAACTGACGGCGATCCTGAAGGCGGCGCTGAGTCACCGCGGCACGGCCATGCTCGACGTGCTGTCTCCCTGCGTCACGTTCAACGACCACGAGGGGTCGACCAAGAGCTACGCCTACGCGAAGACGCACGACGATCCGCTCGAGGAGATCGACTTCGTTCCCTTCTTCGAGGACATCAGCATCGACTACGAGCCCGGAACGACCCGGGAGGTCGTGATGCACGACGGGTCGAAGCTGTACCTGAAGAAGCTGGACGCCGACTACGATCCCCTGAACAAGGTGCAGGCAATGCGGGTGCTGCAGGAGACGCGCAGCCGCGGCGAGTTCGCCACCGGCCTGATCTACGTGGAGCCGGTCAAGCCCGACTTTCTCGACGTGCTGAACGTGGTGGACGAACCGCTGGCGACGCTGCCGCAGGAGCGCGTGCGGCCGCCGAAGGCGGCGCTCGACGAAATCATGGAGAGCCTCCGCTGATGGAACGCACGCTGGCCATCATCAAGCCGGACGCCGTCGCCAACCGGCACGCCGGCGCCATCCTGCAGCGGATCGAGAGCGGAGGCTTCGCCCTGCGCGGCATGCGTCTGGTCCACATGACGCGGGCCGAGGCGGAGGGTTTCTACGCGGTGCACCGGGACCGCCCGTTCTTCGACAGCCTGACCGGGTTCATGTCGTCCGGCCCGGCCGTCGTGCTGGCCCTGGAAGGCGACGATGCCATCCGGCGCTGGCGCGAGCTGATGGGAGCCACCGATCCGGCAAAGGCGGAGCCCGGGAGCCTGCGTCGCGAGTTCGGTTCGTCCATCGAGCGCAACGCGACGCACGGCTCCGATGCGCCGGAGACCGCGGCCACCGAGCTCGGCTACTTCTTCCGCGGCGTCGAGATCGGTTGATTCGGAGCCTCGATGGGCAAGGCGCTGATCGCCGTGGGGCTGCTGACCGCCGCGCTCGGCGCCCTGATGACGCTGGGGCTGCCGCTCGGTCGCCTGCCGGGAGACCTGGTTTTCCGGCGGGGAAACTCCACCATCTACCTGCCGCTGGCCACGTGCGTCCTCCTGAGCATCGTGCTGACGCTTGCGCTGGCCTGGATCCGCCGCACCTGAGCGGTCGGCGTTTCCCGCCAAGTGACTGACAGCATACGCGCTGAAGGTGGCCGAGAGCCGTTCCGGCCTTGACCGGGGCGGCGCACCGTAGTACGATTGGTCGCCTGACGGACGGCAGCGCGTTGCGCTTGCCCACAGCGACCCGCCGGGCATTCTGTCTGTTGTACTCTTGCGATGCCGAAGCTGGTCGAGCGCGAAGCTGCCCCCCGTGTCAATCCCCTCAGCGCGGCACCGGCGCTTGCTGTACAGTTCTTCCTGATTCCGCTTGCCGTCGTCGGCGTGATCGTGTTGGTGTACGGCGGCTTTCGCATGCTGCTCACGACCGAACGTACCCCCGCGGAATTGCTGTCGGACGTCCGCACGGGGGGGCGTGAGCGGCGGTGGCCGGCGGCGTACGAGTTGTCGCGGATGCTGAGCGATCCGCGCACCGAAGCGCAGAATCCGCAGCTCGGGGCGGCCATCGTGCAGGCCTTCGTCGACTCGGAGGGGGACGATCCGCGGGTGCGCCGCTATCTTGCGTTGGCGATCGGCCGGCTGGCGGCGGCCCCCCCGGAGGCCGTGGACGAGCTGACGGCGGCCCTGGGCGATCCGGACACGGAGACGCGCATCAGCGTCATCTGGGCCTTGGCTTCGCTCGGCAACGAATCGACGGTGGACGACATTGAGGCGATGTACCGCTCGGACGACGCGGGAGTCCGCAAGATGGCGGTGTACGCGCTCGGGGCCCTGGTCGGGTCGGGAGACCACGCCACGTTGCGCAACGCGCTCGACGATCCGACCGCCGACGTCCAGTGGAACGCCGCGGTCGCGCTGGCCCGGCATGGTCGCAGTGACGGAATGAACGTGATTCGGCGCATGCTCGACCGTGAGTACGTGACGCGCATGGTGACGCGGCGGGCGGACACGGACGGTCTCCTCGATCCGGTCAGCGAGGTCATCGTCAGCGGTCTGCAGGCGGCCGCGTCGCTGCGGGCGGCGGAGTTGCGGCAATCCATAGAGGCGCTCAGCGAGACGGACGAGAACCTCAGGGTTCGGGAGTTGGCGATGAAGACCCTCGATCTGCTGAACCAGTCGACCAGGCTGACGCGCTGAGCGATGCCGTTGCAGAGAGAACCGATCACCGTGAGACTTCGACGGAGGCACGAGGCGTGAATCCCCTGATAGCCGTCCTCATCACCGGCGCGGCGATGTTCGTCGCGCATATCCTGGTGATCCTGCTGTTTCGTGAGAGGCCCGCGGCGCCTGACAAGGCCGCGGCCGAATCCGAGGCGGAGGCGCCGGCCAGAACGTCGGCTCCGGCGGCACTGGTCGGCGCCGCCACCAAGTTGGCGGATCGCGTCGTGCCGCGGAAGCCGGACGACGAGTCGCCCCTGATGGGGCGCCGCGGATGGATGGGGCTCGCGTGGGGCTCTTTCACCGCGGCGACGGCCGGGTGTCTGGCTGCCACCGGCCGCTTCATGTTCCCGAACGTGCTGAACGAGCCGCCGCAGCAGTTCACGATCGGCTTCCCGGACGAGTACGGCGAAGGCGTGGACGAGCGCTGGAAAGACCGGTTCGGGGTCTGGGTGGTACGCACGCCGTTCGACGACTACCACGAGGCGTCCGGCTTCTACGCGCTGCTCGTGACCTGTACGCACCTCGGCTGCACGCCGAACTGGCTGTCGGCGGAGAGCAAGTTCAAGTGCCCCTGCCATGGCAGCGGCTTCCGGCCGACGGGCATCAACTTCGAGGGGCCGGCGCCGCGACCCCTGGAGCGGGCGCGGATCGTGCTTGCCGAGGACGGGCAGATCATGGTCGACAAGGCGCGCAAGTTCCAGGAAGAGCTGGGACAGTGGACCGATCCGGAAGCGTTCCTTGCCGTTTAGGAGTCTGCGGCAGGGAGTGGTGTTGACGCGGAAGACGCTAGTGCGAAGTCAGAGTTCTTGAACCATGGCGAAGGCGAAAATCCAACCGCAGGCGGGCGCGCTGGAGCGCGCCTGGAACTGGCTCACCGAGACGCAGATCTGGACGTCGATCTTCCGGCACGAGGCCCCGATCTCCGATCGCAACCGCGTGCTGGTCATGCTGTCGAACGTCTTCCTGCACCTGCACCCGGTGCGGCTGAAGAAGCACGGCGTGCGGCTCCGCTACACCTGGTGCATGGGAGGGCTGAGCTTCTTTCTGTTCCTCGTCCTCACGTTCACCGGCGTGCTGCTGATGTTCTACTACCGGCCGACGCTGGAGTACGCCTACTCGGACATCGTCGGGCTCCGCGAGCACGTGCCGCTCGGCATCATGCGCGAGATGCACCGCTGGGGCGCCCACGCGATGGTGATCACCGTGTGGCTGCACATGTTCCGCGTCTTCATGACCGGTTCGTACAAGCCGCCGCGCGAGTTCAACTGGAACGTCGGCGTCATCATGCTGGTGCTGACGCTGCTGCTGTCGTTCACCGGCTACCTGCTGCCGTGGGACCAGCTCGCGATCTGGGCGATCACGGTCGGCTCGAACATGGCGCGGGCGACGCCGTTCCTCGGGTACGAGGGGCCCGGCGCCTCCCTGCTCGCCATCGGGGACGTGCAGTTGATTCACGCGGCCGACGATGCGCGCTTCGCGTTGCTCGGCGGCACGTTCGTGGGCGAGGGCGCGCTGCTGCGTTTCTACGTCCTGCACTGCGTCGCGCTGCCGCTCGTGATCGGGTTCCTGATGGCCGTGCACTTCTGGCGCGTGCGCAAGGACGGGGGTATCTCGGGGCCGCTCTAGGGGAGCCCCGCGCGTCTGAACGTGGAGAGATCACGACACCATGGAAGCGATCAAGGGATTCTTCAACCTGGTTTCCGACCCGCGGCTGTTCTTCATCCTGTCGGTCGTCGCGCTCGTGCTGATCGTCTGGAAGCGCGAGGCCTTCGCGAAGCTCTCGATGGGCTACGGCCTGATGGGCTTCCTGGCCGTGTTCTTCCTGTTCGGCATGACCGACGAGAACTTCGTGCTGATCATCGCCAAGCCCGACAACGTGCCGATCGTGGCGCTGATTTTTCTGGTGGTGTTCTTCACCTGGTATTCGATGCGCGAGGCGGTGCTCAACGATCAGCGCGTCGCGGCCGGGGAGGACGTCATCGAGAAGCAGGAGTCGGATCGGGTCTGGGTCTGGCCGGATCTCGTCTACACGGAGCTCATCGCGCTGGTCCTCTGCACGGCCGTCCTGGTCGTCTGGTCCATCGTGCTGGAGGCCCCGATCGAGCAGCCGGCGAATCCGGCCAACACGCCGAATCCGTCGAAGGCGCCCTGGTACTTCCTCGGGCTGCAGGAGATGCTGGTCTACTTCGATCCCTGGCTTGCGGGGGTCGTGCTCCCGAGCCTGATCATCGTGGGCCTGATGGCGATCCCGTACATCGACACGAACCCCAAGGGCAACGGCTACTACACGTTCAACGAGCGGAAGGCCGAGGTCACGATCTTCCTGTTCGGCTTCGTGATTCTCTGGACGTCGCTGATCGTGCTCGGGACCTTCCTGCGCGGCCCCAACTGGAACTTCTTCGGGCCGTTCGAGTACTGGGACGTCCACAAGCTCGAGGCGCTCAACAACGTGCAGTTGTCCGAGTACCTCTGGGTCCGCGGCATGGGCACCGCGCTCCCCGACAACATACTCGTGCGGGAAGGGGTCGGCATACTGCTGTCGATCGCGTACGTCACGGTCCTGCCGGTCCTTCTCGCCAAGACCGTGCTGAAGCGGTACTACGACAAGATGGGGCCCACCCGCTTCTACGTCGGAGCCTTCCTGTTCCTGATGATGCTGTCGCTGCCCATCAAGATGTTCAGCCGCTGGGTGGTGAATCTCAAGTACGTCGTCTCGATTCCGGAGTGGTTCTTCAACATCTAGCAGGTTGCCGAGACCACCATGGCAAACAAGAAGAGCGTAGGACACGCCTACAACATCGATTTCCTCAACGTCGTCTTCGCGGCGTCGAGCCTGTTCCTGTTCTTCACGACGATCTGGATGGTCTTCGACGACTTCGATCGCGAGTGGAAGGGCTACCAGCGGCAGTTCGTGCTGCTCGAGGGTTACGTCACGTCGCTCAACCTCCAGGCGGCGCAGGCGGGCATCGACCCGGTGCGGCTGCAGCAGTTGAACGCCGAGCGCGCGGCGGCCGAGGAGCAGCTCGCGGCCAACGCGGAGCAGGTGGCGCAACTCGAGGACGCACTGGCCGAGGTCGAGGCTGACTACTACCTCGCGAACCAGCAGTTCAACTTCCAGAAGGCCGACTACGACGTCGCCCGGTACGCGTACGAGGAGCTCCGGGAGGAGCACCCGGAGGAGGCCGCGGAGGAGCGCCCGGAGATCGACGCCATGTACGACCGCTGGGTCGAGCTCGGTCTGCAGGTGGAGGAGCTGACTGCGAGGCGCGACGATCTCCGCGCGCAGATTGGCGAGTACACCGGAGGCGTCACGGACGCCGACACCCAGATCCGCGACCTGACCGCCGAGGCGACCCGGCTGGCCGCACTGGTGGAGGATCTGCAGGTCGACTTCGTCGGAGACTACCTGCTGAACGCGCCCCTGCTCGACTTCATGGCCCCGAGCCTGACGGTGCAGCAGACGATCACGCCCAACGTCCACGACGAGCTGAACTTCATCCGGTTCCAGAAGATGGATCGCTGCCGGACCTGCCACATCGCGATCGACCGCGAAGGGTACGAGGCATACCCGCAGCCGTACACGACGCACCCGAACCTGGACACCTACGTCGGCAGCTCGTCGCCGCATCCGCTGGCCACCATCGGCTGCACCGTCTGTCACGAGGGCATGGGGCAGTCGATCGGCTTCATCCACGCGTCGCATACGCCGGGGGACGAGGCGCAGATGCACGCGTGGGAGGAGCAGTACGGGTGGGAAGTGCCGCACCTGTGGGACTACCCGATGCTGCCCACCGACATGACCGAGGCCTCCTGCGCGAAGTGCCACCAGGAGACCGTCCACGTCGCCGAGGCGGAGAACCTGAATCTGGCCTACGGGCTGTACGAGCGGGCGGGGTGCTACGCGTGCCACACCACCAGGGGCTTCACCGATCTCCGCAAGCCGGGACCGAACCTCACGAAGATTTCCGCGAAGCTGACCCCGGAGTGGGTGTCGGACTGGATTCGCGATCCCCGCGCGGTGAAGCCCAGCACGTGGATGCCGCGCGTCTGGTACAACTCGAACACGAGCAGCCCGGAGGACGCGATCCGGAACGAGGTCGAGATCGACGCGACGGTGGCGTACCTGTTCGGGAACTCGGAAGACCACGAGTTCGCGGTGATGTTCCCGCCGCGCGGGAACGCGGAACGCGGCCGGGAGCTGGTCGAGTCGGTCGGCTGCCTCGCCTGCCATATCACCGAGGATCAGGACCGTCTGGCCGCGGGCACCCGCCGCACGTTCGGCCAGCCGCTGCAGAGCATCGGCAACAAGACGAGCTACGAGTGGTTGTTCGACTGGGTGCGCGACCCCGCGCATTTCAGCAGCGAGACCTACATGCCGGATCTGCGGCTGACCAACCGCGAGGCGGCGGACGTGGCGACCTACCTGAGCACGCTGACCGGACCCGATGGGCGGAGCGCGGAGGCGACCTACGACGACGACGAGATCACCGCGGTGCTGTTGGACTACGTGAGGTCCATTCTGCCCACCGCCGAGGCGCAGGAGCTCGTCGGCGGCATGTCGATCGAGGAGCAGCGGCTCGACCTCGGCCAACGGGTGATCGGGCGTTACGGCTGCTTCAGTTGCCACGAGATCGCGGGCTTCGAGGATGCGCAGCCGATCGGCATCGAGCTGTCGGAGGAGGGTTCCAAGCTGCTGCCGCGGCTCGACTTCGCCTTCGTGCACGACATTCCGCACACGAAGGTGGAGTGGTTCAAGCAGAAGATGCGCGATCCCCGCGCGTTCGACCGGAACCGGGTGCTGCAGCCGCTCGAGAAGCTGCGCATGCCCGATTTCGGGATGAGCGAGGAGGAGGCGAAGCTCTTCGCCACCGCCATCATGAGCTTCCAGACCGATGTGCAGCCGCTGGCCGCGAAGGTGCCGAGCTCGGCCCGCAACGACGCGTTGCGCGAGGGCCGCAACCTGGTCCGGCGTCGCAACTGCATCGGTTGCCACGAGATCGAGGAGGACGGTGGCGACTACGTCGCTCTCGTGGACGACCCGTCCCTGGCGCCGCCGATGCTCACTCCGCAAGGCGCCAAGGTGCAGCCGGACTGGATGTACGCCTTCTTCAAGGGCCCGATTCCGATCCGGCCGTGGCTCGACGTCCGCATGCCGACGTTCGCTCTCGACGACGCACACTGGAACGGGGTGATCGATTACTTCGGCGCTATTTCGGACTCGGTCGGCGAGTTCCGCACGCACGACACGCTGTCCGCGGGGGCCGTTCCGCGGGAAGGCGAGGAGCTGTTCGAGCTGCTCAGGTGCCAGCAGTGCCATGTGCTGGATACCATTCCGGACGATCAGCCGACAGACAATCTCGCCCCGGACCTGCGCATGGCGCGCGAACGGTTGCAGCCGGACTGGATCGTCGACTGGCTCCGGGCGCCGCTGGAGATCCAGCCGGGGACCCGCATGCCCATGTTCTGGACGGACTTCCCCGCGTCTCCCTACCCGCAGTTGGACGCCGACGGACCGCGGCAACTGGAGGCGATTCGGGACTATATGCTGACGTTCGAGGGCGGGCCGTCGCCCATCCGGGGGAACTGACCCGGCGACCACAGTTCAAGCCGGCGCGCCGCCTGCAGCGATGCAGGGCGGCGCGCCGTTCTTCGTTCAGCGGTGTCTTCGTCTCGAGGTTCGCCGGGTTCGTGCCCGCCCCCGAGTCTCCATTACGCCTGGGCGAGGGCAGCGTTCACGCGCCGGCGCCGCCAACCAGCGCAAGCGCGTCGTCGAGGGCGACGATGTCGGCGCCGGCCGTGCGCATCTCGTAGATGGCCTCGGTTTCGTCCCCGGGCTTCAGGTCGACTGCGGCGATCGCTTCGCGCACGACCGAAACTTCCAGGCCCCGTCTCCGCGCGTCGAGCACGGACGCCCGCACGCAGTAGTCCGTGGCGAGTCCGCATACGGTCAGGTGGCCTGCGTTGCGCTCGCGGAGGGCGGCGTCGAGCGTCTCACCGGCCGGCAGCGTCCCATCGAAAGCCGAGTATCCGTCGCTGTCGGGGGCCTGTCCCTTGCTGACCACGGCGGTGTCGTCCGGCAAGGCCAGTTGCGGATGGAATGCGGCGCCGGGAGTATCCGCTACGCAATGGACCGGCCATCGTCCACCCTGGTCGACGAAATGTGACGACCCCGGCGGATGCCAGTCGCGAGAGGCGAAGATGGCCGCGTGCGCCGCGGCGTAGGCGGCGAGCAGGCGGTTGATCGGATCGACGACGCGATCTCCCTGCGGAACCGCCAGCGCACCGCCGGCGCAGAAGTCGTTCTGGACGTCCACGACGAGCAGCGCGCGGTGGATCGCTGACATTTGAAGGTACATTAGACCGTGATGCCGACCGCCCTGTCCACCGACCTCTACGAGCTGACGATGGCGGCCGGCTACTTCGGTGCTGGGACGAGCGGTTCGGCGACGTTCGAGCTGTCGGTGCGGGGGCTGCCGCCGAACCGGGGCTATCTCGTGGCGGCGGGGATCGAGCCGGCGCTCGCCTGGCTGGAGGACCTGCGCTTCACGGCGGCGGAAATCGACTACTTGCGGCAGGTTCCGCAGTTGCGGCAGGCGCCGGCGCGGTTCTTCGACGATTGCCTGTCCCGGTTCCGGTTCACCGGCGACGTATGGGCGGTGGCGGAGGGCGAACCGGTCTTTGCGGGCGAGCCGCTGCTGCGGGTGACGGCGCCTCTCGTCGAAGCGCAACTCGTGGAAACGGCGCTGCTGTCGACTGTACTGTTCCAGACCTCGGTTGCGAGCCGCGCCTCGCGCATGGTGCGGGCGGCCGCAGGGCGCCCGGTGTACGAGTTCGGCGCCCGCCGCGCGCACGGGGCCGAGGCGGGCATGCTGGCCGGCCGGGCGGCGTTCGTAGGCGGCTGCAGCGGGACGTCGAACCTCGAGGCGGGGCTCGTGTTCGGCCTGCCGCTGGCCGGCACGATGGCGCATTCCTGGGTGATGAGTCACGCTTCCGAGACGGAGGCGTTCACCCGGTTCGTGGAAGTCTACGGCAACCAGACCGTGCTGCTCGTCGATACCTATGACTGCGAGCGGGCGATCGACCGCATCGCCGCCGCGCGGCTCGCTCCGTCCGGGGTGCGTATCGACAGCGGCGATCTGGAGGTCGAGGCCCGCAAGGTGCGGGCCCGGCTGGACGCATCGGGATTGGAGGCCACGAAGATCTTCACGAGCGGCGATCTCGACGAGCGGCGGATAGCGAAGCTGGTGGAGCAGGAGGCGCCGATCGACGTCTTCGGCGTCGGCACGGCTCTGAGCACATCGTCGGACGCTCCGGCGCTCGGCGGTGTCTACAAGCTCGTCGAGGTGGAGCGCGCCGGGCTGCCGCAGCCCGTGCTCAAGTTGAGTCCGGGCAAGGAAACGTATCCCGGCGTGAAGCAGGTGTGGCGGATCGCCGCTGGCGGCAAGGCGACCCACGACGTCCTGGCCGGCGGGTACGAAGCACCTCCGCGACACGGGCGCGCGCTGTTGGGCCGGGTCATGCGGCGGGGCCGGCGCGTACGGCCGGCGCCGGCCATGCGGACGATCCGCGGGCGTGCGCTCGAGGCGGTAGCGGAGTTGCCGGCGGAGGTATTGCAACTGGATGAGCCGGCGAGCTATCGAGTAGCGGTCAGCGAGGAGCTGTCCCGCCTGACGGGAGACATGAAGCGGCGCATGGACGCGGTCGCGGGCTGACGGCCTCCCTCGAGGACGGCCCCGATGGACGCCGTTCGCCGTCCGCACGACCTCGACCTTGCCGGCGGGAATGCGAATCGGTGGAGGGGACTTGGCCGAAACGAACCTGATGGGAGCGATTCTTGCCCCGCCGGCGCTGCGTGGCGCCATGGAGAAAGAGTCTCTTGCCTGGACGTCCGGAGAACGCCTGGGCCGCCTCTGGCAGCGGGACCCCACCGTCTGGACGGGCGCCGACGAGGGACGCTGGCTCGGTTGGCTGGATGTGCCGGACCCGGAAGGCCCGCAGGTTCGGCGTCTGAACGCATTCGTGGATCGGGTGCGCCGGGACGGCTTCGTTTCCGCGGCACTGCTCGGCATGGGCGGCTCCAGCCTGTGTCCCGACATGCTGCAGCGGATCTTCGGATCGGCGGATGGGGTGGAGCTGCGGGTCCTCGACTCGACGGACCCCGCCCAGGTCAGGACGTTCGAGTCGACCCTGGACATCGACCGCACCCTGTTCGTGGTCTCGAGCAAATCGGGGACGACGCTGGAGACGAGCCTGTTTCAAGCACTTTTTTTCGAACGGGTAAGCGAGCGCACGGGTGGAGAGGCGGCGGGGTCCCGATTCGTCGCCGTGACCGATCCGGGCTCGGCGCTCGACCGCCTGGCCACGGAGCGCGGCTTTCGGGCCGTGTTCCACGGGGAGGCGGCCATCGGCGGGCGCTACTCCGCCCTCTCGTACTTCGGCCTGGCGCCGGCCGCGCTCATCGGCCTCGACCTGCGGCGATTGCTCGCAAGGGCGAGGGTCATGGCGGACGCCTGCGGCCCCGAATCGCCGCCGGCGGAGAACCCCGGCGTCCAGCTCGGCCTGCTGCTCGGTCTGGCTGCCCGCGACGGGCGCGACAAGGCAACGCTCGTCACCTCCCCGGGGCTGGAAGGATTCGGTGCCTGGATCGAGCAACTGCTGGCCGAGTCGACCGGCAAGGACGGACGTGGAATCGTACCGGTGGACGGCGAGTCGCTGGACGATCCGACCGTCTACGGCGACGACCGCGTGTTCGTGGCGACCACGCTGAACGACGAGTCGGACGAACGGCGCGACGACGCGCTCGAGGCCCTGGCCCACGCCGGTCATCCGGTGGTCCGGATTCGCGTTCGCGACAGGTACGACGTCGCGGCCGAGTGTTTTCGTTGGGAGTTCGCCACGGCGGTGGCAGGCGCCGTCCTCGGCGTGCACCCGTTCGATCAACCCGATGTGGAAGCGAGCAAGGTTGCGACCCGCGCCATCACGAGCCTGACGCCGGCGAACGCGCGCGCGGCGCCGGTGTCTCCGGTCGCGGAGCTGGCCCACGATGCCGGCGTCGTCTCCGCCTACGTGGCGCGGCCGTACTCCACGGCCCTGCGCCGGTCGGTGGGTGCGGACGCACCGCTGCAGGACTGGGTCACCGCGCACTTGCGCCGGTTGCGCCCGCGGGGCTACTTCGCCGTGCTGGCGTACCTCGAAATGTGCGATCCGCATCGGCGGGTTCTCGACGAGCTGCGCCACCGGGTGCGCGCGGCGACGCAGGTGGCCGCGACGGTCGGTTTCGGGCCGCGCTTCCTCCATTCCACGGGTCAGGCCCACAAGGGCGGTCCGGCCGACGGGCTGTTCCTGATTCTCACCTGCGCCCACGTCGTGGACGTGCCGGTGCCGCACCGGGAACTCACGCTCGGGGGCGTCGAGGCCGCACAGGCCGCCGGAGACTGTACGGTGCTCGCGGCGCGCCGCCGGCGCTGGCTGCGCCTGCACCTCGACGGCGACGTCGGGAGCGGGCTCGCGGCGGTCGCCACCCTCGTGTCGAATGCCCTTGCCGCCGGGGCGCGACCCAGGCGGGGCAGGTCCGCGAGACGGTAGGGAGCCGGGAGTCTGCGCCGTGAACGGCGTAGACCTTCCGGAGAGAGGGTTGGCCGGGCGGAAAGCGGCGCCGCGGGCGACGGTTTCCGGGCTGGCGCCGGCGGGGGCGGTCAAGCGTTGGCCAACTGCAGTCCGACCTGGGTGAAGGCCCGCGCGTAGCGTGCGATGCGGTTGACGTCGACCGCATCGGGCCAGCGATCCCAGGGGTGGTGGAACAGCCCGTTGTCGCCGACTATCGACAGGTACGTTCCGCCCCCGTCGTGAATGTGGCGGGCCTCTCCGGCCGCGGTCTCTCCGACCGGACGCCGTCGAGCGGGAGCCTCGCCGGCGCGCTCGAGCGCGTCCGTTGCGCGGTCCTGCAGCTCGATGCTCGATGCCTGCAGCAGGGGAGATCCGCCGACGGCCGCGCCGAAGTTGGCGCCCAGGTGGATCCAGGCGGCGGCGCCCCGGACGAGGCGCGACCGGGTGCGCAGGAACTCCTCGAGGCCGTAGTGCCCGAGCTCGTGGCCGGTCGACGCCAGGAAGACCGTCGTGCGCCGCGGCGTCGGTGAGGCGGCCATGCCGCGAATCATCTCGAGCCAGACCGCAATCCCGCCCCCGCGCTCCGAGGCGCAGGTCCACCATCCGCTGCGCGGCGTCATGACGAAGACGGCCGCTTGCGAAGGCTCCCGGCCTCTCAGCGTCGCCGTGACGTTGAACACCTCCTCCGGACGCCTGGTCACGCGGGCGACGACGCGCGCCGTCGCGCCGGCTGCCGCGGCGTCTGCGAGCCACGCCCGGTGCCGGCTCGCCACCTGCAGCACCGGCGGTCCGAACGGCTCCTTGAAGTCGGGTGCGTTGAGCAGGGCGAGCCCTTCCGGCACGCCGTTGGCCGGGCCTCCCGTCACGGTCACCGCCGCCCGATGCGCGGTGTCGCGGCGATAGGAGCGGAAGTCCGACCCGGCTCGGGGGCCGGCGTGGCCGAGACCGATCGCGCCGTCGCCGTCGAGAGGCCCCAGGGCGCCGGTGATGCCGGCGGCATCCGTGAAGCCCCCGTCGAAGAGCGGTACGCCCTCGGCCCGGCGGTCGCCGATCTCGACGTAGGCGGCCTCGATGTCGATGCGGGAGAACCCCATCCACTCGATTTCCGGGACGATGCCGGCATCGTCGACACGGTCGGCGAGCCAGCGGCCGCTCTCGGCGTCCACGGGGGAGCCGGTCCGATGGTCGCCCTGGCTGTCGTACTCACGGACGATCCGGGCAACCCGCTCGCGGACGTCCCGAGCCGGGGGTTCCTGGGCTCGGGCGCGGGCGCCGCCGGGCCACAGGGCGGCCACGGCGGCCGCACCCGCCGTTTCCAGAAACGCCTTCCGCGTCAGGCCGCCGTCCGGCCGGTGCTTGGCAATCGACCACGTCATTTCATCCCTCACGGTAGAATCTCAGCGGCCCGTCCAGCGGGGCGGGCGCTTGTCGAGGAACGCCTGGACACCTTCGCGGAAGTCGGCGCTCGTGTAGCAGCTTACGATCAGGTCGCGGCCGAGCGACGCCTCGATCCGCCGGTGGGCCTGCACGCGGCGGATCATTTCCTTGCTGGCGCGGATGGTCAGGGGAGCGTTGGCGGCCATCGTCTCCGCGTATTCTCCCACGACGGCGTCGAGGTCGTCGGGTTCCACGACGCGGTTCACCAGACCGGCCGCGGCCGCCTCGGCGGCGCTGAACAGGCGGCCGGTGTAGAGCATCTCCTTGAGGCGGGCGGGACCGACGAGATCGAGGAAGAGCGCGTGTTTCGCGGCCGACAGGCAGTTCCCCACGGTGCGGGCGATAGGCACGCCGAAGCGCGACCGGGTCGTGCACACGCGCAGATCGCAGGCGGCGGCGATCGCGCAGCCGCCGCCCGTCGTCGCCCCGTCGATGGCGGCGATGGTCGGCTTGGCCACCCGTTCGAGCCGGTCGACGACCGCGTCGAGGCGGCGCTCGTACTCGAGGCCGTCCTCCTCCGTGCGAAACGCCAGGAACTGCCCGATGTCCGTGCCGGCGACGAAGGCCTTCCCGCCGGCCCCGCGCAGGACGACGACCCGTATCGAGTCGTCGCCTTCCAGGGTGTCGCACAGCTCCGCGAGCGCGTCGTACATGGGCCAGGTCATGGCGTTGCGCGCCTCCGGCCGGTTGAACGTGATGGTGGCGATGGGGCCGTCCCGATCGAGGACGACGTGCGGGGTCGACAAGATGCGCACCTCCGTGACCGCGGCCGACCGCGGCGGATGATGGACCGATGACACGCGCGCTGCAGGACGTCCGCGTGCTCGACGTCACGCAGGTCATGGCGGGGCCGTTCTGCGCAATGCTACTTTGCGACATGGGCGCCGACGTGATCAAGGTCGAGTCGCCGGCCGGCGACTCCTCGCGCCGGATGGCGGGGGCGCGCGGCAGCGACAGCGCCTCGTTCAACGCGGTCAACCGCGGGAAGCGCGGGATCGTCATCGACCTGAAGGCCGCGGGCGGCCCCGGCGTGCTGCGGCGGCTGGCGTCGCGCGCGGACGTGTTCATCGAGAACTACCGCCCCGGCGTCCTGGGCCGGCTCGGGCTCGACCACGACACGCTGCGCGGGCTGAATGCCCGTCTCGTCTACGCGTCGATCTCGGGCTACGGCCAGACCGGACCGGCGGCGCACAAGGGGGGGTTCGATCTCGTCGCCCAGGGCGTGTCGGGCTTGATGTCGGTGACCGGCGAGCCGGGTCGCCCGCCCGTGAAGGCGGGGGTGCCGCTGACGGATCTGGGGGCCGGCCTCTTCGCCGCCTGCGGCATCCTGGCCGCGCTCCACGCGCGGGAAAGGACCGGAGAGGGGCAGCACGTCGACACGTCGCTCGTCGATGCCGGCGTGGCCTTGTCGGTATGGGAGGCGACGGAGCTGTTCTCGAAGGGGGTCGTGCCGGGACCGCTCGGGTCGGCGCACCGCATGAGCGCCCCGTACCAGGCCGTGCGCTGCGCGGACGGCTACATCACCCTCGGCGCCGCCAACGACCGGATCTTCCGGCGTCTGGCGGAGCTGCTGGGACACCCCGAATGGCTGCAGGACGAGCGCTTCGAGAGCGATTCGGGCCGGGTGGAGAACCGGGCGGTGCTCGCGGATCTCATCGAGGACGTCACGTCGCGGCAATCGCGGGAGTACTGGCTGGACCGCCTGGAGGCGCACGACATCCCGTGCGGGCCGATCAACGACTACCGCGAGGTGATGCGGGACCCGCAGGTGCGGGCGCGGGAGATGGTCGTCGAGACGGACCACCCCACGCTGGGCGCGCTGTCGACCCTGGGCACGCCGATCAAGCTCTCCGGCACCCCCCTGACGCCGGGGCGACCGGCGCCCCTGCTCGGCCAGCACACGGACGGGGTGCTCGCGGCGGCCGGCTACGGAGAGGACGAGATCGCGGCGCTGCGGGCCGCCGGGGTCGTACGGTAGTGAACGATTGACAAGAGGGAAGAGGTCCTGATGGCGAGCTATTCGATTGCGGTCATTCCCGGCGACGGGATCGGGCAGGAGGTGGTGCCCGCGGCGATGCAGGTGGTCGACGCGGCCGGCCGCCGCTTCGGCTTCGACTGCCGGTGGACCTCGTTCGACTGGGGTTGCGAGCGCTACACGCGCACCGGCGGGATGATGCCCGAGGACGGGCTGGAGCAGTTGCGCGGGCACGATGCGATCTTCCTCGGCGCCGTCGGTTATCCCGGCGTGCCCGATCACGTCTCGCTGTGGGGACTGCTCATCCCCATCCGGCGGACCTTCGGCCAGTACATCAACCTGCGGCCCGTCCGGCTGCTGTCCGGCGTCCGCTCGCCGCTGGCGGGTCGCCGCCCCGAGGAGATCGACTTCGTCGTCGTCCGAGAGAACAACGAGGGCGAGTACTCCGAGATCGGCGGCCGGCTCTATCGCGGCGCGGACGACGAGATGGCGGTGCAGCAGGCGGTCTTCACCCGCCGCGGCGTCGATCGGGTGCTGCGCTACGCGTTCGAGCTGGCCCGCCGCAGGCCGGCGCGGCACCTCACCTCCGCGACCAAGTCGAACGGCATCATCCACAGCATGCCGTTCTGGGACGAGCGCTTCGCCGCGCTGTCCCGGGAGTATCCCGACGTCACCACCGACCAGTTCCACATCGACATCCTGGCCGCGCACTTCGTGCAGCATCCGGACTGGTTCGACGTCGTCGTGGCGAGCAACCTGTTCGGGGACATCCTCTCGGACATCGGTCCCGCCATCGCCGGATCCATCGGCCTGGCGCCGGGCGCCAACCTGAATCCGGAGCGCAACGAGCCGTCGATGTTCGAGCCCGTGCACGGCTCCGCGCCGGATATCGCGGGGCAGGGCATCGCCAACCCGATCGCGCAGGTGTGGACCGCCGCCATGATGCTCGAGCACCTGGAAGAAGCCGAGGCCGCCGCAGCGCTGGTCGGGGCGATCGAGGCGCAACTCGCGGAGCGCGAGGTCGTTACCCGCGACCTCGGCGGCGACGCGACGACCGCTGCCGTTGCCGAGGCGCTGGCCCGGCGTGTCGAGCAGGGAGGATAGGGTTGCGGGGTTCCCGCGGCGGGAACCCCGCGCCTCAGCGGGCTACAGGTTGAGGAGGTTGTAGCCGGTCTCGTTGTGCAGCGCGATGTCGAGCCCCTCGGACTCCTCCGCGGCGGTGACGCGCAGGCCCATCGTGGCGTCGAGCGCCTTGGCCAGCACGAAGGTGAGCACGCCGGAATAGGCGATGGTGGCCGCCGCCCCGACGAACTGCAGCCAGACCTGCGTGCCGATGCCGTTCTCCAGGCCGGCGCCCCCGAACATCTCCGCCGTGAAGACGCCCGTCAGCATGGCGCCCACGAAACCGCCCACGCCGTGCACTCCGAAGACGTCCAGCGAGTCGTCGTAGCCGAAGTACCGTTTCATGGCGCCGGCGCCGAGGTAGCAGAAGATACCCGCCGCGGCGCCGATGGCGAGGGCGCCGATTGGGCCCACCGTCCCGGACGCCGGCGTAATCGCCACGAGCCCGCCGACTGCACCGGTGGCGATTCCCAGCACGCTCGGCTTGCCGTGAACCCGCCACTCCACCATCATCCAGGTGAACCCGGCGGTTGCGGTGGCGATGTGCGTGACCGCCATCGCCATGCCGGCGACGCCGTCGGCCGCCAGCTCGCTGCCGGCGTTGAACCCGAACCAGCCGACCCAGAGCATCGAGGCGCCCACCACCGTCAGCACGAGGCTGTTGGGCGGCATAGGGGTCCCCGGGTGACCCTTGCGCCGGCCGAGGACGAGACACAGCACCAGGGCCGCGATGCCGGCGTTGATGTGCACGACGGTGCCGCCCGCGAAGTCGAGCACGCCCATGTCGCCGAGCCAGCCGCCGCCCCAGACCCAGTGGGCCACCGGCGCGTAGACGACCGTGAGCCAGAGCGCCATGAAGACCATCATCGTGGAGAACTTCATGCGCTCGGCGAACGCGCCGACGATCAGCGCCGGCGTGATGATGGCGAAGGTCAACTGGAACATCTGGAACACGGACTCCGGGATCGTGCCCGACACCGTCTCGACGCCGACGTCCGACAGGAACAGCTTGCCGGCGCCGACGAACGCGTTCAGGCCGCCGCCGTCGCCGAAAGCCAGCCCGTACGCGTAGGCAGTCCAGAGAATCGTGACCATGCAGGTGATGGCGAAGCACTGCATCATCACCGACAGCACGTTCTTGGAACGGACCAGGCCGGCGTAGAACAGCGACAGGCCGGGAATGGTCATGAAGAGCACGAGCACGCTCGCGGTGAGCATCCAGGCCGTGTCGCCGGAATCGATTCCGTTCCCCTGCGCCCCGGCGAGGCGCGGCGCCAGCGCGACGATTGCAGCGACGATGAAGGCGATTCTCGACAGGTAGTGGATCATGGGTCTGGTCCTTCGAGGCTGGTACCGGTAACAGGAACGCCACGGCCCGCGTGGCCGCTTTTTCCGGAACGGGAGGCCACGCCGGACCGGCGTGGATGACGTCAGAGCGCGTCGGAGTTCGTCTCGCCGGTTCGAATGCGAACCGCCTGCTGAACGTCGCTCACGAAGATCTTGCCGTCGCCGATCTGGCCGCTGCGGGCGGCCGACTTGATCGCCTCGACGACGGCGTCCAGCTTGTCGTCGTTGATGACGACTTCGAGCTTCGCCTTGGGGACGAAATCGATCGAGTACTCCGCGCCGCGGTACATCTCGGTGTGTCCCTTCTGGCGTCCGAAACCCTTCACCTCGGTCGCGGTCAGACCGGTCACGCCAAGGCGGGACAACGTGTCGCGCACGTCGTCGACTACATGGGGCCTGATGATCGCGGTGACGAGCTTCATTCCGGGACTCCTTCCTCGAACCGCGCGCACGGTGATGCGCGCCGCGGACCGACGTGGCTGCGAGCCAGTATAGCGGTGCCCACTATAGCACCACGAACCCGATTCCGTACCGCAGTGCCGCCGCGACCCGGACGGAAACCATGTACGCGCAGAGAGGCGCAGAGCCGGTCGGGCGGGAAAGTTCTCGAAGGAGCAGACGGAAGCGCAGGGGCGCCGACTCGAGAATTGGTAGCGGGGGGGGGATTTGAACCCCCGACCTTTGGGTTATGAGCCCAACGAGCTACCGGACTGCTCCACCCCGCGTCTTGGCCTGTAAAGCACAACTCTAGCACGGTTGCGGACGGTCGGTCAACGACCGAGAGACCGCCGCGCGCGGCGGGGAGGGCGATGACGCGGCTGCGTCCGGGATATCGTGAGAGGATGATGAACGACGCTGTCACGACGGTTGTCGCCTGGACGACGTGGCCGCCCGGCGCGGATGTGGCCGGGTTTGCCCGGACCCTGGTGGAGGATCGACTTGCCGCCTGCGTGACGACGCACTCGCCGGTGCGGTCTGTGTATCGCTGGCAGGGAGTCGTCGAGGAGGACGACGAGCAACTCGTGATGATCAAGACCACGGCGGGCCGCATCGCACGGCTGCGCGAGCGGATGCGGCAGTTGCATCCGGCCGAGGTGCCGGAGCTCGTCGTGCTGCCCGTGGTCGATGGCAATCCCGATTATCTCGCGTGGGTCGCCGAGTCGACCGGCGGCGCGTGAGGCCGGCAGCCCGGGCTTCCGGCCGGCGCGGACGCTACGGCGCAGACTCCCGGCCGCCGCGGTCGAGGCGCGAAACCGCCCAGGAGGTCGTGAATCCGGCTGCTGCCAGCGCCATTCCGGTGCCGGCCTGCGCGGCAGACGGAACGCCGGGGAACGGCCACAACCCAATCACCGAGCCGAGCAGCAGGCCGAGCAGAAAACCGAGAGTCGCGCGGCGGTGTTCGGCGAGCAGCCACTTCACGAGGTTGCTCACGCCGGCGACTCCCAGCCCGACGCCGATTGCGACAGGTAGCAGCACGGGCAGCGCAGCGGCTGCCGCGGCGGCGTCTCCTCCCCGCGCGCTTGCGACGACCGTTGCGACGGCGTCGACGACGAGCCGGTATTGGCCCAGGATCAGCAGCAGGTAGGCGCCGGAGACGCCGGGCAGAATCATGGCCGCACCGCCGGAGAACCCGGCAATCAGGAGCATGGCGTGCGCCGCGATCCCTGCCTGCGCGCCGGCATCGGCAGGCGCCGGCTCGTCCGCCCGGAGAAACGCCATGAGCGCGACGGCGACGGCGGCGCTGCCGGCCACCGTGCGATCGACGGGGAGCAGAAGCCGCGTCAGCAGGGGCGCGCCGCCGAGCGTGAGTCCGATGAACAGGCAGTACATGGCGGACGGGTACAGGTCGAGCAGACTTCCGATCGCCCCCGCGCCGAGCCCGATGGCGCCGGCCGCGCCTGCACCCACGCACGCCGGCAACAGGAGCACCGGCGCCCTGAACCGCAGGGTCGTCACTTCGGCGACGGCGCTGATGAACTGCGGATACACGCCGGCCGCCAGCAGCATGGTGCCGCCGGAGATGCCCGGCATCAGGTTGGCGAGTCCCATGAACGCGCCTCCGACGACGCCGCGCACGACCAGCGAGCCTCCGTGCATCACGGAAGTGGCTGCGGCAGTGCGGGGCGAGGGGCGGACTGGCATGGAGGATCGGCGGATGACGGGACCGTGCGCCGGGCGCGGGGCCACATTCTACGTCGCCTGCGGCTCCGCGTGCCGCCGAACCGGGCCCTGTCAGGAGTCTACGCCGTTCCGCGGCGCAGACTCCGGGCGGTCCACGAGCCCCGGCCGTCGACATGGGCGGCCCCCTCGATAGGACGCAATCGGCATCTGATACGATTCGAAGAGAGCGCGGATGGCTCGAGATCGGCTGCGAGCGATTCCCCTGGCACTGGCGCGGTCGTGGCCCGGCCGGTTTCTTCTGGCCGGCGCGGGCACGAAGCTCCTCCTGTTCCCCTTCGTCACGGACGGCGAGTCACTGCTCGCGTGGGTGGACGTGGCGGCGTCCCTCGCGCTCGCCATCGGCCTCGGTCACCTGATCGTACGGGCTGTCGCGCGGCTCCGGCGGCGTCTGCTGTGGCGCGTCCGGCGCAAGCTCATCGTCTCGTACGTCTTCATCGGATTCGTCCCGGTCCTGCTCGTGGTGGCGTTCTTCACGGTGGCGGGCGCCATGTCGGGGCTCTCGGCGAGCGCCGAAATCGTGCGCCGCGAGCTCGATGGCGTGGTCGCCGACGTCCGGGTAGCCGCGGCGGCGGCCGGTGCGCGGCTCTCGAGCGGCATGGAGGCCGCCGCGGCTCTCGAACCGCTGGCGGCAACGCTCGGTTCGGGATACCCGGGAGCTTCGGCGCTCGTGATCGGCCGCCCCCCCGGGAGCATCGCGGCGACCGTCGGCCCGTGGCGTGGCGGGCCGCGGCCCGATCGGGTGCCCGAGTGGATTCGGGAGCAGGAGTTCACCGGGCTCGTCACGGTCGGATCGCAGTGGCCGCTGACGATTCGCGCGGTGGCGAGGGTGAATTCCGCGGGGAGCGGCGCGGTCGTCATCGACGTGCCCCTGGATGCGTCCGTACAGGATCGAATAGAGGCCGCCACCGGCGTCGCACTGGAGCCGTTGGGCGAGCTTGCGGATGACGCACTGGACCCTTCCCGCCTGGCGTCGGCGGAGGGGCTGGCCTGGGTCGTGTTCCTGGAACCCGTCGACTGGGCTACCGGCGCCGTAGAGGCGGGCAACCTGTTCATCCGGGTGCCGGCGGCGGGGTTCCTCGACCAGTTCTTCGGAGCCGGGGTCGGGACCGCGGAGCTGAGCGTCAGATACCTCTTCCTGGTGTTGCTGGCAACTCTCGGCGTGCTGTTTCTGGTCATCGAGCTGGCGGCGTTCGTGACGGGGCTGGTTCTGGCGCGGTCGATTACCGGATCGATTCACGCCCTGTCCGTCGGCACCGACAGAATCCGCCGCGGCGACTTCACCCAGCGGATCCACGTCACGTCCGGAGACCAGTTGGGCGAGCTGGCCGAGTCGTTCAACGCGATGACCGCCAGCGTGGAAGGGCTGCTGCACCAGGCGGCGGAAAAGAAGCGCCTGGAGAACGAGTTGCGTCTCGCCCGCCAGATCCAGATGTCGCTGTTGCCTCGCGACCCCACGTCCGTTCCGGGACTGTCGGTGACCGCGTTCTGCCGGCCGGCGCGCGAGATCGGCGGCGACTACTACGACTTCATCCGGCTCGGCGAGCGGCGGTTGGGTCTGCTGGTCGCCGACGTGTCCGGCAAGGGAACCTCGGCCGCGCTGTACATGGCCGAGCTGAAGGGGCTCGTGCTCAGCCTCGGGCCCACCTACGATTCTCCGCGCCAATTGCTCATCGAAGCCAACAGCATCCTGGCGGGTGCGCTCGACAGTCGCAGCTTCATCACGATGCTGTACGCGGTGATCGATCTCGATGCCGGCACCCTGACCTGCGCGCGGGCGGGGCACACGCCGTTGCTGTATGCCTCGCAGCACGGCGCACGGCGGGTGGTGACCACGCTTGCGCCGGACGGCCTCGTGCTCGGCCTGCACGGTTTCGAGCGGCAATTCGTCGAGCTGCTCGAAGAGCACCAACTGCCGGTGCGGCCGGGCGACGTCGCCGTGCTGTTCACCGACGGCGTGACCGAGGCCATGAATGAACAGGACGATCTGTTCGGCGAGGCGAGACTGTCGCGCCTGCTGGAGGACGACGAGGCCGCCACGTCGGAGACGCTGCACGAGCGGATCCTCCGCGAGGTCGACGGGTTCGTCGGAACGGCCGAACAGCACGACGACATGACGATGGTGTTGCTGCGCGTCGACGAGCCGGGAGTGGCGACTTGACGGGCCTGACGGTGGTGCTGCGCACGCAGTCGGACGTCGAGGCCAGCGTCGCTCGAGCGCTGCTCGAGACCCACGGCATCCGTGCCGTCGTTGCGTCGGACGTGTCCCACGCGGTGTTCCCGCTGGCGATAGACGGGCTCGGGGAGGTGCGGGTGTCGGTCCGGGCGGACGAGGCGGAGCGCGCGTCGCGCCTGCTCGACGACTATCGGGCCGGCGCCGACGAACTCCGGGAGCGGCTTCCGCTGCTCGAGCAGCGCCTGGGCTACGCGTTCTCGGACCAGGGCCTGATCGAGCGCGCGCTGACCCACCGCTCGCGCGCCCACGAGGACGACACGGGGGTTGTCGAAGACAACGAGTCGCTCGAGTTTCTCGGGGACGCGGTGCTCGGGCTGGTGATGGCGGATCGCCTGTTTCGGGAGTATCCCGAGTACGACGAGGGGCGCAAGTCGAAGGCGCGCGCCCAGCTCGTGTCGGCCGCGACGCTCGCGGAGCTCGGGGACGGGTTGCAGCTCGGTGACCACCTGCTGCTCGGCCGCGGTGAAGAGAAGACCGGCGGCCGACGGAAGCGCTCGCTGATTGCGGATGCGTTCGAAGCGGTCGTCGGCGCGATCTATCTGGACGGGGGCTACGACGCGGCCGCGGCGTTCCTCGAACGGGCGTTTCGGCCGCTGCTCGATCGGCTCCGGAGGGACGGCGTGACGGGCGGCTCGCGGGACCACAAGTCGGCGCTGCAGGAATGGCTCCAGGCGCGTGCGCAACCCTTGCCGGAATATCGTCTGTCGCACACCACCGGCCCGGATCACCGGAAGGAATTCGCGGTGGAGGTGCTCGTCGGCGATCGACGCGTGGCGGGCGGGTCCGGCCAGAGCAAGAAGGAAGCCGAGCGGGAGGCTGCCCGGCAGGCGCTGGCGGTGCTGTCAGCCGACGCCTCGCGGGAAGACGTCAGTCGATCTCGATGAGGCTCTCGGGCCTGCGCCGCAACGGCATTGCCAACGGGGCCGCGGCCGGCGCCGGCGATCGTTCCGCGGACCCCAGGCGGGCAGCCGCGTACTCCCGTACCGCGAGTGCTCGTTCCCGGTCGTCGGGAGCGGTCGGTCGGCCGTGCAGCCGAACCCACAGCCGCAGCAGCGGATCGGCATACCGATAGCGTTTCTCGCTCGGCTCGACGAGGTCGACGTCCTCCAGCCACGACAGGTAGTCCTTCGTCGACCCCGGGGTGCGCCCGAGACGGCGCGCGACCTCGGTCAGCGTCAGCGGCTCCGCGTCGGCGAGGATGCCCAGAATCGCCTTGAGTGCGCCGTATCCGCGCGCCCGATGCAGCCGCAGCTCGTACGAGAAGCGGCACAGGTGGCTCAGCGGCGTCCCGGGCGCCAACTGTGCCGCGAGCGCGCCGATCGGATCTGCCGGCCGGCCTGCCGGGGAGGTCAGGCTCGCGGCCAGTGCTCCCACGTAACTCGGACGCCCGGCGGTGAGCGCGTGCACGAGACGGGCGAGCTCTGCCCGCCCGGGTTCGTCGGGGCCTGACCGACCCGCGGGCAGCGCCGCGGCCACCTCGTTCGGGCTCAGCGGCGGCAGGCGAACGAGCTCGATACGTGAGGAGAAGCCGTCCAGCAGGCGCCGCGTGCGGTTTGCGAACCGGCTGGCCAGGACGAACCGCCCCGGACTCCGCGCGAGCATGCCGACGACCTCGCGCGTCGCACCCCGGAGCCCGGGGAAGCTCTCCAGCGTCCGCAACTCCAGCCACTCGTCCAGCAGCAGGGTCCGCAACGGGTCTTCGCGCCGTTCGAGAAACGCGAGCAGCGCCTCGAATGCGATGCGCGGGGCCGGTCGATCCGCCGGAAGCGGCACGGCGCCGCCGCGGGCCGCGGGCAGCGAGTCGGGGGCCACGGCGGCCAGCACACGCTCGGGCGTCGACGAGATGCGCTCGACGTCGA
This sequence comes from Vicinamibacterales bacterium, assembly GCA_965204175.1. Lineage (GTDB taxonomy): Bacteria > Acidobacteriota > Vicinamibacteria > Vicinamibacterales > UBA8438 > WTFV01. The sequence continues at coordinate 2,952,596 of OZ241978.1, read as the reverse complement.
TGTACCGGCTGCGCCGCTCCCCGAGCCTTGCGGCCACACGGGTCAGCAACGACGTCCGGCCGCTTCCGCAGCCGCCGACGACGACAGGCATGCGTGCCGGTTCGCCCTCGAGCACCGACAGCACCCGGCGCTCGAGGGCGGGGCGTTCGTGAATCACTTTCGTCTCGCGTCCGGCGGGTATGCGGCAGACAGGGTCCGTGGCCCGTCTACGTGTCGTCTATCGTTACGACGACGACTCCGTCGGCCACCGAGACCGGGTACACGGCCAGGCCGCGGTAGGCCGGGGGGCCGAGGCCCTTGCCGTCGCTCAGTCGGAACCGCCCCGCGTGCCAGGGGCAGGTGACGATCCCGTTCTCGCACGGCCCTTCGGAGAGGGAGCCGCCCGAATGCGTGCAGGTATCGTCCACCGCATGCAGGGTGCCGGCGTCGTTGAAGACCGCGATGCGCCGGTCGCCGGAGAAGACCTTCTTGCGAGCCCCCGGTCCGAAGCTCTCGGCCCTGGCCACCGTCACCGCGCGCGCCATGCCGTCATCGTACCACGCGCCGGTACGAGCGTTTCGTTGTGTGTTGATCCGTCTTCCGATACCATAGGCCGCCTCTGAGGAGGAACCCCCTCGATGCTGACAATTGTCTCGCTGTTGCCGATCATCACCGTCGCGATCTTTCTCGTCGGCCTGCGGTGGCCGGCGAGCCGGGCGATGCCGCTGTCGTACCTGGTGGCCGCCGCGCTCGCCTGGCTGGTCTGGCAGGTGCCCGGCCTGCAGATCGCCGCGGCCACCATCAACGGGCTCGTGATCGCCTTCACGCTGCTCTACATCATCTTCGGCGCCATCCTGCTGCTCAACACGCTGCAGGAGAGCGGCGCCATCAAGACGATCCGGCAGGGATTCACGGACATCACGCCCGACCGGCGGGTGCAGGTCATCATCATCGCCTGGCTGTTCGGCGCGTTCATCGAAGGATCGGCCGGGTTCGGGACGCCGGCGGCGGTCGCGGTGCCCCTGCTCGTCGGTCTCGGATTCCCCGGCATGGCCGCGGTGACGGCGGGAATGATCATCCAGAGCACCCCGGTCAGCTTCGGGGCGCTCGGCACGCCCATTCTGGTCGGCGTCAACACCGGGCTGGGGCAGGGGACCAACCCCGAGATCGTCGCTTTCGCCGCCGAGGCGGGGTACGCGGAGTGGACCGACTTCCTGGCGTTCATCGGGCTGAAGGTCGCCATCCTGCACGCCATCGCGGGCACCCTGATCCCGCTCATCCTCGTCTCGTTCATGACGCGCTTCTTCGGCAGGAGCCGCTCGCTCGCCGAGGGGCTGCAGGTCTGGCCTTTCGCCCTCTTCGCGGCCCTGGCCATGACCGTCCCGTACTTCGCCGCCGCCTACTTCCTCGGGCCGGAGTTCCCGGCGCTGATGGGCAGCATGGCCGGCCTGATCATCGTCGTCAGCGCGGCGCGCGCCGGCTTCCTCATCCCCAGGCCGGACGAGGCGTGGGAGTTCGACAAGAAGGAGAACTGGCCGGCCGAGTGGACCGGTTCGATCGAGGTGAAGGACGTGGCCCACGGCGGCTCGATGAGCCTGCTGAAGGCCTGGTTGCCCTACGCGGTCGTGGCGCTGCTGCTGCTTTCGTCGCGGCTCGTCGATCCGTTCCGCGTCTTCCTGCAGGCCTGGGTGGTGAGTTGGCCGGAGATCTTCGGGACGTCGATCACCGCCAGCTTCCAACCGCTCTACCTGCCGGGCACGCTCTTCATCGTCGCTTCGCTCATCACGATGGGGTTGCACCGGATTCCCGGCGACCGCTACGCCAAGGCCTGGTCCACCTCGCTCAAGGTGTCGGCGGCGGCCTCGGTCGCCTTGGTCTTCACCGTGCCGATGGTGCAGGTGTTCCTGAACAGCGGCGGCGGCGCCGCCGGCTACGACCAGATGCCCATCGTGCTGGCCGACGGCGTGGCGGCGCTCGTCGGCGGCGTCTGGCCGATCTTCGCCCCGTTCATCGGCGGGATCGGGGCGGCGGTGGCCGGCAGCAACACCGTCAGCAACATGATGTTCTCGCTCTTCCAGTTCGGCATGGGCGAGCGGATCGGCGTGGATCCGACCTGGATCGTCGCCCTGCAGGCCATCGGCGGCGCGGCCGGGAACATGATCTGCGTGCACAACGTCGTGGCCGCCTCCGCGGTCGTCGGCCTGCTCGGACGCGAGGGCTCGGTCATCCGGATGACGGTCATTCCGTTCGTGTACTACGCGTTGCTGCCCGGATCCGTCGGTTATCTGGTGGTGTCGAGCGGTCTGATCAATCTGGGCACGCTGATCGTCGCACTCATCGGCGCCGGCGCCGTCTACATGATCATGAAGCACGGCAGCCGGCCGGCGACGGCGGCCTGAGCGGAACCGATGCGGATTGCCCGGCTCGCGGCGCTTGCGTCGGAGGCATCCGATCCGAACACCTTCACCGGGCGTGCGCGGATGACGCGCATGCCCGGCCTGTCGGACGCGCCGGCGATAAAGGCCTTCCGCGTCGAGTTCGAGCCGCGGGCCCGCACGCACTGGCATGTGCACAGCGGGCCGCAGCTTCTCGTGGTGCTCGACGGCCGCTGCCGCCTGCAGGGCGAGGGAGAGCCGGTACGCGAGATCGAGTCGGGAGACGTCGCCTGCATCGCGGCCGGCGAGCGGCACTGGCACGGCGCGTCCGCGGACGGCCCGATGACCCATCTGGCCGTGAACATCGAGTCGATCACGACCTGGCTCGACGCGGTGACCGACGCGGAGTACGCCGGCCGCGACTGAGCGTTCGAGCGCGCCCTACCAGCCGCAGGACCGTCCGGCGTTCTGTTCGTCGAGCCAGGCGGCCAACGGCGCGAAGTACTCCAGGAGCGCCGAAGCGTCCACCTGCCGCGTGCCGGTGACGGCCTCGAGCGTGTCGGGCCAGGGGCGGCCGGCTCCCATCTCCAGCATGGCCCGCAGCCGCGCGCCCGCCTCGGGGCTGCCGAAGATGGTGCAGCGATGGAGCGGTCCGTCGTCGCCGGCCGCGGCGCACAGCGCCCGGTGGAGCTGGAACCGCGCCACCCCGGCCAGGAAATCCGGGGCGGATGGCGTGTTGGTCGCAACGTACTGCGTCGAGCCGGGGTCGAAATCCGCCTCGCCGCGTTGCACGGGCTCCCGGATCCCCTGGTACGCTTCTCTCAGGTTCCACCAGGCCCGGTTGTAGCGGTCGGGCCGCACTTCGCCGGCAAAGACCTGCCAGCGCCAGCGCTCGACCAGCAGCGCGAACGGGAGGGCGGCAATCTCATCGAGCGCCTTGCGAAGCAGGAAGGGGACGTCCCAGTCGTCGCCCGGCGCTCGGTCCAGCAGGTCCAGCTCGACCAGGTAACCCGGCGTGACCGAGAGCGCGACCGCCGCGCCGGCAGCCAGCGGCGCGGCATCGGCGCCGGTGCGGATCAGCGGGTCCAGCGACCGGTCCAGCCACCGGGAGTAGGCCCGCGCGAGCTCACGATGGACCGCCGCGAAGTCGTCGCCGGTGACGCCCAGGCACATCGTGAGGCGGATGTCGTCGTCGCCGTCGAGGTTCCATGCGCGGGGGCGGCAGAGGACGTCGCGGTCGGCCGGCCGCACGAAGCGGGAGCGCTCCCGGAAGGTGGCGGGCAACGGATCGAAGCCCAGCGAGACGAAGAAGTCCTCGCCGTAGCGCACCATGGCCGGCGGGTCCACGCGGTTGCGCTCGAGCTGGCGGGTCGCATCGTACGCGCGGCCGCGTCTGCGCGGTGCGGCCAGCTCGTAGACGCTCGACCAGCGCCCGTCTCCCAGGTCGCCCAGCAGGTGGGCGGGAATCTTCTCCTCGGGCGGGGCGATCGCGGTGCCGTATTCGTCCCCCAAGGCATCGCGCACGTGGCAGTGCAGCGATTCGTAGAGCGGGCGTACCTGGTTCCAGACGCGCTCGAGCTCGGCCGGCAGCGCATCGGGAGGCTGGCCGAACGCCGACCGCCATCGATCGCCGGCGTCCGCATGGCCGAGCTCGACGGCGCCAGCGTTCGCAATCTCGACCAACCGCTCGTAGCCCGATCGCATCGCCGATGCGATGGCCCGCCCCTCGTGCCAGAGATCGAGCAGTTGATCGGTGTCGCGCAGCTCCGCGATCGTGCGTTCCAATGCGCCGCGGTCCAGGCAGGCAGCGCCGGCCCCGGAACAGTACGCGCCGGCGCCGTGCAGGCGCGCGAGCGCGGCGAGCAGATCGGACAGCTCTTGCCGGAATGCCGGATGGTCCGGTGCGATCGTGAGCGGCGTCGCCTTCAGGCGCGTGAGCTTGCGCGCGGCGGCTTCCGGCAGTTCGACTCCGTCGAACCGCGCGGCGCCGTGGGCGAGCTCGGCCGCGGCCGCGCTCAGCGCCGCCTGCGCGGCAGCCGCCACCGAGCGGGTCGCGGCGTCGAAGGACGTCTCATGGAGCCACGCGGCGCGCAACGCGTTCTGCCGCAGCGCGAGCAGGCGCGCCTCCGCCGCGGCGACGAAGGCCTCGGCGTCCGCTACGGTCGGCTCCGGGTCTGCCGCCGGCGCGCAGGCGGCCAGCGCGGTCGCGAGCAGGCTCGCCGACAGTGCCGCCCGTGCTCTGGTCACCGCCCTACCTGCATCGCATCGGTTGTGACGACCCGGGATCAGCGATCGCGGGCGCCGGCAGGCACGCACGGGCGCATCCAGCGGATGGCGGGGGAGTCGTGCCGCACGATGGTGTCGCCGCGGTCGGAACCCGTCGAGACGATGGCCACCGGGGCGCCGCTGAGCGTCTCGAGCCGATCCAGGTAGGCCCTCGCCGCGGCCGGCAGGTCTCGCTCGTCCGTGACGCCGGCCGTCCGTCCGCGGCCGGACCATCCCGGCATAGTCTCGTATACCGGATCGCAGTCGGCCAGCTCGCCGATGGTCGCCGGCGGATCGGTCAGCACCTCGCCGCCACGGCGATAGCCGGTGCAGATGCGCAGCTCGTCGAGGTTGTCCAGCACGTCGAGCTTCGTCATGGCCAGGGCCGTCATGCCATTCACGCGCACGGCGTAGCGCACGCCGACGGCGTCGAACCAGCCGCAGCGCCGCGGGCGGCCCGTCGAGGCGCCGTACTCGCGGCCCCACTCGCGCAGGCGCTCCGCCTGCGGCTCGTCCAGCTCCGTCGGGAACGGCCCTTCGCCCACCCGCGTCGTATAGGCCTTGACGATGCCGAGCACCCCGTCGATCGCCCGCGGTCCGACCCCGAGGCCGGTGCACACGCCGCCGATCGTGGCGTTCGACGAGGTCACGTAGGGGTATGTGCCATGGTCGATGTCGAGCATCGTTCCCTGCGCCCCTTCGAACAGCACCGGCCGCCCGGCGTCCAGCGCGTCGTTCAGGTAGCGCGACGTGTCGGCAACCAGCGGACGCAGCCGTTCCCAGACGCCGGCGGCATCTTCCAGGACCTGGCGCCAGTCGAGCGCGGACCCCGTCACGGCTCGATTTCGCGCCGCGACGTTGGCCTCGATCAGTGCCGCCAGGCGGCCGCCGGGGCGGGCGTCCGCCAGATCACCGATCCTTACGCCGCAACGGCCGGCCTTGTGCTCGTAGCTCGGCCCGATGCCGCGCGAGGTCGTGCCGATGCGCTGCGCGCCGAGCCGGTCCTCGGACACGGCCTCGATGTCGCGGTGATACGGCAGGATGACGTGCGCGCGGCTGCTGACGAGCAGGCGGCCGGTGGTGTCGAGGCCCCGTGCGTGGAGCTGGTCGATCTCGGCGAACAGGGCCGCGGGATCGACGACGACGCCGTTGCCGATGACGCAGGTGACCCCCGGGTGCAGGATGCCGGACGGGATCAGGTGCAGAATGAACTCGTCGCCGTCGACGATCACCGTGTGGCCCGCGTTGTGCCCTCCCTGCGAGCGGGCGACGACGGAGAAGGCGGGGCTCAGCAGGTCCACGACCTTGCCCTTGCCTTCGTCGCCCCACTGCGCGCCCAGCACGGCGAGGTTGTCTGTTGCTGTCGTCGGCATCAGGCCAAACGTTCGATGATAACAGAACGGCGACCCTTCCGGCGTGCTGCGGCGCAAGCTCCCGGCCCCGGGTCGATCGTCGCTCGATAGAGCAAGTGTCTCCGGCGGTTGCCGCGGTTTCGCAGGCGTCGCGTGCCGGCCCGACGGCGCACGTGGGGCAGTAGTTCCGCGCCCTCCGGTGCACTCGTCGCGTGCGTGCCGGTCCCGCGCGTTCGCTCGCGGGCGGCAACGCAAGGTGACGGTTGCGTGGGTGCAATCCGGTGGATCCTGCGACCGGCCGGCGGAGACGTTTGTCCGGGAGGCCGATGGCCTGGACGTTTGCGGGTTGCGCCCGGACGGCCCGCATCTTGCTTGGGTACGGGGTGGCTCTGCCGAGAGAGGCCGGCGCGACCCGATTCTCCATTCTCGTGTTGCTCGCGGCGGGGCCGGATGTGTGCTCGCGAGGGTTCGCCGGCCGGCAGCACGACAACCGGGAGGTTGACCATGCAACGTGCGTTCGTAGTGACGGCGGTTTGTGCCGGGTTCCTCGCCATGACCGTTCACGGTCATGCATTTGCGGAACCCGGTGTTCCTGCACTCCAGAGCGCGGAGCCGGAAGCGCAGGAGACCGTGGAGTTGAACACCGCGACGGCGGCGGAGCTGCAGACCCTGCCGAGGATCGGCGAGCGGACGGCCGAGCGCATCATCGAGTACCGGAGAGAACACGGCAGGTTCGAGAAGATCGAGGACCTGATGAACATTCGCGGGATCGGCGAGAGGACCTTCTTGCGCCTGCGGCCGCTCATTCGCGTGGACGAGCCCGCGCGCGACGGGGAATCCGAGCCGTAGGAGCGGGGGACTGCGTGAGAGCGTTCGTTGGACGGAAAGCGGAGCCGCCAGGCAACGACTTCCGAGCCAGGTCGACGGGGAGCAGGGTTCCGGCGTCGGGACCTTGCTTCCCGTCCGGGAAGGAGGCAATCGGTGTTCGAACGCGGCGCCACGCTTGTCGAGACCGCCGTCGCAACCGGCATCGTCATCGTTGCGGTCGGCATTTCGGTGCCGCTCGTGACCACGGGCCGACACGAGCAACGGGTCATCGACGCCGCCCGGTTCATGAGCGGGCAGTTCATGCTCGCACGGGCCGCTGCCGCCCGCCGGGGCGCCGCGGTCGGCATACGATTCGAGGCCGACACCGAGGGCGTGCGGTTTCGGAGCTATGTCGACACGAATGGAAACGGCGTTCGGACCTCGGACATTGCGCGCGGCGTCGACCTGCCCATCGACGAGCAGACCCGTCTCGGCGATCACTTCAGCGGCGTGCGCTTCGGGCTGAGTGCTGCTGCACCGGCCATCGGCGCCGCGGCGCCGGCCGGCGCCGGCGCCGACCCGATCCGCCTCGGCGCAAGTGACATTCTGACGGTGACCCCGCTGGGAACGGCGACCTCGGGCACCCTGTATCTGAGAAGCCGGGAAGGGCATCAGGCCGCGGTGAGGATTCTCGGCGCGACCGCTCGCGCGCGGATCCACCAGTACGATTTCCAGGCAGGAAGGTGGCGCACACGGTGATCGTGCAGAGCAGCTAGTTCCCTTCCCGGAGGCTGTATCGGTCTCCGCGCCGATTGCGGGCGGAAGCAGCTACCCACGGGAGACATCCGAGGCTCGGACCACGGCATCCCAATCGCATCGAAGCGCCGGGAACAGGGGCGTTCCCGACTTGGCACCGATGTTGATTGCCGCAGACCGAGTCGAATCCCGGAGGGACGAGGGGAGCATGCAGGTAACCGATTCACCGTCGCCGCTGATTGGTCGCGCACCGCGGATGGCCAGGCTGCGAGACCGGATTGCGCGGGTGGCGACGACCGATTTCGCGGTGCTGATCGAAGGGGAGAGCGGTTCGGGCAAGGAGCTCGTCGCCCGTCAGATTCACGAGCGGAGCGCGCGGCGCGGCGGTCCGTTCGTTGCGGTCAACTGCGCCGCCATCGTGGATACGCTCGTCGAGGCGGAGCTGTTCGGAATCGAGGACCGGACGGCCACCGGCGTCAGGGGGCGGGCAGGGAAATTCGAGCTGGCGAACGAGGGAACGGTGTTCCTCGACGAAGTCGGCGACCTGTTCCCGGCGGCCCAGGCGAAGCTGTTGCGGGTCGTGCAGGAGCTGGCGGTCGAACGTGTCGGGTCGCACACCACGCGGGCTCTCGACGTGCGGCTGATCGTGGCGACCAACCGCAAGCTGAGGAGCATGGTCGAGGGGCGCAGCTTCCGCTCGGACCTGTTCTATCGACTGAGCGGGGTCGAGATTCACGTGCCGCCCCTGCGCGAACGCCGGAGCGACATCCCGCTGCTGGCCGACTATTTTCTGGGTCAGCACGACGAGTCGTCCGGGCGCTCCCTGGCGCCGTGCGCCGTGGATGCTCTCATGTCGCACGACTGGCCGGGAAACGTGCGCGAGCTCCGCCGCGTCATCGAGCATGTGCTGGCGTTCTCCGGGAGCCGGCGCATTCGGGTCCAGGACCTGCCGGCAACCATAACCGGCGACTACGTGCGGAACCTGCAACCGTCGCTGGTGCGGGACGATTCGATGCGAGCGTGGGGAAGCCGCTACGCGCGAATCGTCCTCGACCGCTGCGGCAACAACAAGCGGCAGGCGTGTCGCATCCTGGGCATCAGCTACCACACCCTGCAGGCGTACCTGCGCTACGGCGACACCACGACCGACAGGTCCCCGCAATCGGCGGCCCCGGGGTTCGATCAGGTGCGGAGGAGAAGGACGCCCGGGTCCTGACGAGGACGCGCGTCTTGCAGTGCGGGCGCGTTCTTGACCCTGTCAGCGGCTGCGTAGTACGTTGAGGTACCGGCAATACGGCCGGCACGCCGACAGCGGCGACCCTCCGTCATACGATGGCCCCGGCCGATTCCCTGCAGGCTACGCCGCTGCACGCGCGACATGTCGCCCTGGGGGCGAGGATGACGCCCTTCGGCGGCTGGGACATGCCCCTGCAGTACAGCGGCATCGCCGACGAGCACCAGGCGGTGCGTACCGCGGCCGGGCTGTTCGACGTCAGCCACATGGGCGAGGTGGAGATAGCGGGCGACGACGCGCTCGCGGCGGTGCAGCACATCACGTCGAACGATGCCGGCCGCCTCGTCCCGGGACGCGCCCAGTACTCGGCCCTGACCACGCCCGAGGGCACGGTCGTCGACGACCTGCTCGTCTACCAGCTCGCCGCCGGACACTACCTGCTGGTGATCAACGCCGCCAACATCGCCAAGGACGTCGCGTGGATCCGCAGGCAGATTGCCGCGGCCGGCGACGCGGTGGCCGTGAACGCGAGCAGTCGCTACGCCCTGGTCGCCCTGCAGGGGCCCCGGTCGGTGGCGGTTCTCCAGCCTCTTACGGCAATCGAGCTCGACGGCATCGAGTACTACACGTCCGCGAACGGCGAGGTGGCCGGCGTGCGGGCGACCATCTCGCGGACCGGCTATACCGGAGAGGACGGCTTCGAGCTGTTCCTGCCGCCGCGGCAGGCCGGGACGGTCTGGTCCGCGCTGCTCGCGGCCGGCGATGCGCACGGCCTGCGGCCGGCGGGGCTCGGCGCGCGCGACACGCTGCGGCTCGAGGCGGGGATGCGCCTGTGCGGCACGGACATGGACGAGACGACCACCCTGCTGGAGGCCGGCCTCGGTTGGACCGTCGGCTGGGACAAGGAGTCGTTCATCGGCCGGGAGGCGCTGCTCGCGCAGAAGCGAACCGGGCCGAGCCGGAAGCTGATCGGCTTCGAGATGCTCGATCGCGGAGTCGCGAGGCACGGCCACGCGGTCCATGCCGGCGCCGACCGCGTCGGCCGGGTCACGAGCGGGACCGTGACCCCGTACCTCCGCAAGGCCATCGGCATGGCGTACGTGCCGGTCGATCTGGCGGCGCGCGATACGGAGCTTTCCATCGACGTCCGGGGCCGGCGCCTGCGCGCGCGGGTCGTGCGGATGCCGTTCTACAGGCGTTCGAGCCGGGAGTCTGCGCGGTAGAAAGGCGTGGACTCCGGCAGTCCGCAGCGGGCGGCCGGGCAGTGGGCAGGGCGGCGAGCGGAGCCGCGGGTGACGATTGACGGACGAGGCGAGATGTATCCGCAAGAGCTGAAGTACACGAAAGACCACGAGTGGATTCGGATCGAGGACGGGCGCGGCCGCGTCGGGGTCACCCACTATGCCCAGGAGCAGCTCGGCGACGTCGTCTATGTCGAGCTGCCGGCGGCGGGCCGCTCCTTCAAGCAGGGCGAGCAGTTCGGATCCATCGAGTCCGTCAAGGCCGTGTCCGATCTCTATTGCCCCGTCGGCGGCACGGTCGTCGAGGTCAACGCCGCGCTGGCGGACGCCCCCGAAGCGGTCAACCAGGATCCGCACGCGGCCTGGATGATCGTGCTGGAGCTGGACGATCCCGACGATGCCGGCGCCCTGCTGGATGCGGCGGCCTACGGCGAGCTCGTGGGCGGAGCCGGCTGAGCCCGCATGGCTGGCGCTATCACAGGATTCGCGGGCCGCCACATCGGGCCGCGCGCGACGGATCTCGAGCGCATGCTGGCGGTGGTCGGGGCGCCGTCGCTCGACACCCTGATCGACGAGTCGATTCCGGCGGGCATCCGCCTGGCGGAGCCACTCGACCTGCCCGACGCGGAGTCGGAGGCGGCGTTCCTGGCGCGGATGCGCACGCTGGCCGCCCGCAACGAGAGTTGGCGGTCCTTCATCGGGCTCGGCTACTACGGGTGCGTCACGCCGCCCGTGATTCTCCGCAACCTGCTGGAGAATCCCGGTTGGTACACCCCCTACACGCCGTACCAGGCCGAGGTCGCGCAGGGCCGGCTGGAAGCGCTGCTGAACTTCCAGACCGCCGTCGCCGACCTGACGGGGATGGAGATCGCCAACGCCTCGCTGCTCGACGAGGCCACCGCGGCGGCCGAGGCGATGACCATGCTGTTCCGGCTGCAGGCGCGGCAGCGTCCGGACGCGCGGCGGTTCCTGGTCTCGTCCGGCTGTTTTCCCCAGACCATCGAGGTTGTGCGCGGACGCGCCGAGCCGCTCGGCATCCGCGTCGACGTCGACGACGTCGACGCAACGGCGCCGGGCGGCGGCCGGCCGGACGATCTGATCGGCGTGCTGGTGCAGTCGCCCGACGCCTCCGGCCGTCTGCACGATCTGGCCCCCGTCACGGCGTGGGCGCATGACGCGGGGGCCCTGGTCGTCGCGGCGTCGGACCTGCTCGCCTTGACGCTGGCGACGCCGCCGGGCGAGATGGGGGCCGACGTGGTGGTCGGCAACGCGCAACGCTTCGGGGTCCCGTTGGGCTGCGGCGGACCGCACGCCGCGTTCTTCGCGGCCCGCCGCGCCTACGCGCGCCAGATGCCGGGGCGGATGATCGGGGTGTCCGTCGATGCCCGGGGGCGTCCGGCCTATCGGATGGCGCTGCAGACCCGCGAGCAGCACATCCGCCGCGAGCGGGCGACCTCGAACATCTGCACGGCGCAGGCGCTGCTGGCCAACGCCGCCGGCATGTACGCCGCGTATCACGGTCCCGACGGGCTGCAGGAGATCGCCCTCCGCGTGCACGGGCTGGCGCGTTCGCTGGCCGGCCGCCTGGAGGCGCTCGGCATGGTGCAGCGCAACGACGCGTTCTTCGACACGCTGCGCGTCCATCCGGGAGGGGCCGCGGCGACCGCCGCGGTGCGGTCGGCGGCGGAAGCCGCCCGCGTCAACCTGCGTTATCACCCCGGCGGCGACGTCGGCATCGCCCTCGACGAGACGGCGACCAGGGCCGACGTGGAGGCGATCGTCGCGGTGTTCGCCCGCGCCGCCGGCGCCGCGGCCGTTCCCGCACTGCCATCCGACCGGTCGCTGCCCGCCCCGGACTGGCCGGCGGAGCTGCGGCGGAGCTCGACCTTCCTCACGCACCCCGTCTTCCACCGCCACCGCTCGGAGCTGCAGATGACGCGGTACCTGAAGCGGCTCGAGCGCCGGGACATCGGTCTCGACACGTCGATGATCCCCCTCGGTTCGTGCACCATGAAGCTGAACGCGGCGGCAGAGATGGAGCCGGTCACCTGGCCGGCGTTCGGCGACGTCCATCCCTTCGCACCCCCGGTGCAGGCCGGCGGCTACCGGCGGATCATCGCGGAGCTCGAAGGGTTCCTGTGCGCCGTCACCGGCTTCGACGCCGTGTCCCTGCAGCCCAACTCGGGCGCGCAGGGGGAGTTTGCCGGCCTGCTCGTGATTCGCGCGTTCCACCGTGCGCGTGGAGAGCGCGACCGCGACGTGGTGCTGATTCCCGCCTCGGCGCACGGCACCAATCCGGCCAGCGCCGTCATGGCCGGCCTGCAGCCGGTCGTCGTGGCCTGCGACGGCGACGGCAACGTGGATCTCGATGACCTGCAGGCGAAGGCGGCGGCGCACGGGCCGCGGCTGAGCGCGCTGATGATCACCTACCCGTCGACGCACGGCGTCTTCGAGGACTCGATCCGGGAAATCTGCCGCACCATCCACGAGCAGGGCGGGCAGGTCTACATGGACGGCGCCAATCTGAACGCCCAGGTCGGGCTGACCTCGCCCGCGCGCATCGGGGCCGACGTCTGCCACCTCAACCTGCACAAGACCTTCGCGATCCCGCACGGCGGCGGAGGGCCCGGGATGGGGCCCATAGCCGTCGCCCGCCATCTCGCGCCGTACCTTCCGCGGCATCCGCTCGGGGAAGAAACGTCGCCGGAGTCGGCCATCGCGCCCGTCTCCGCCGCCCCGTGGGGCAGTGCGAGCATTCTGCTGATCTCGTACGCCTATATCCGGCTGCTCGGCGCCCGCGGCGTGACCGCCGCCACCGAGCACGCCATCCTCAACGCGAACTACGTCAAGTCGCGGCTCGAATCCCGCTACGACGTGCTCTACACGCGCCCGAACGGGCGCGTCGCGCACGAGCTCATCTTCGATCTGCGCCCGCTGAAGGCCCGCGCCGACGTGACCGCGCAGGACGTCGCCAAGCGCCTGATGGACTACGGCTTCCATGCGCCGACGGTCTCGTTTCCGGTGGCCGGCACCCTGATGGTCGAGCCGACCGAGAGCGAGCCGCTCGAGGAGCTCGACCGCTTCTGCGACGCGCTGCTGGCGATCCGCGACGAGATCGAGGACATCGCGGCGGGCCGGGCGGACCCGGTCGACAACGTCCTGAAGAACGCCCCGCACACCATGGGCGAAGTGGCGGGCGACGAGTGGACGCATCCCTACAGCCGGCAGGCGGCGGCGTTTCCCCGTGCGTTCGTTGCCGAGAACAAGGTGTGGCCGGCGGTGGGCCGCATCGACGACGCGCATGGGGACCGGAACCTCGTCTGCGCCTGCCCGCCGGTCGAGGAGTACGCCGAGCCGACCGTCGGGTGAGGCGAAGCGCGCTCGCGAGCGCATGCCCCGGCGCTGCACCGCTTGCAGAGGGGGCAGGTCGGCTATAGTCGGGCGAACGCAACAGGGAGGGCCGCCGATGACCGTCAAGACAGGACAATGTCGGAGTCTGTCGGTGAAACGGATGCGGCGCAGCGCGGCGCTGGCGCTGCTCGTCTTTCTCGCCGGCGCGGCGGCCGTCGCTCAGGAACGCGTTCCGGCCCCGGTCACCGACGCGATGCTGCAGGACCCCGATCCCGCCGACTGGCTGCACTGGCGGCGCACCCTGGACGGCTGGGGCTACAGCCCGCTGGACCAGATCGACCGGGGGAACGTCGACCAGTTGCAGCTCGTCTGGGGCTGGCAGCTCGGCCCCGGTCTCAGCCAGGCGGCGCCGCTGGTGCACGACGGCGTGATGTTCATCCCCAGCCCCCGCAACGTCGTGCAGGCGGTGGATGCCGTGACCGGGGACCGCATCTGGGAGTACCGCCGGGAGTTCGACGCGTCGACCGACTTCCTGGACTCGGTCGGCGCCGGCATGCGCACGCGCTCGATTGCGATCTACGGCGACAGGATCTTCGTCAACACGTCCGACGCCCACATCGTGGCGCTCGATGCGGCCACCGGCGAAGTGGCCTGGGACCACACCGTCGCCGACTACCGGCTCGGGTACCGCTACACGAGCGGGCCGATCGTGGTGAACGGCAACATCGTGTCCGGCATGACCGGCTGCCAGAACTACAAGAACGACGTCTGCTTCATCTCCGCACACGATCCCGATACGGGAGAGCAGGTGTGGCGCACATCGACCATCGCGCGTCCCGGCGAGCCGGGCGGCGACACGTGGGGCGACCTGCCGCTGACGTTCCGGGCCGGCGCCGACTCGTGGATTCCCGGCAGCTACGATCCCGAGACGAACCTGACCTACTGGTCCACCTCGCAGGCCAAGCCGTGGGCCCGCGTGTCGCGCAAGACGGACGGCGACGCCCTCTACACGAACAGCGTGCTGGCGCTGGACCCGGCCACCGGCGAGCTGGCGTGGTACTTCCAGTTCGTGCCCGGGGAGACGCACGACCTCGACGACGTCTTCGAGAGCGTGCTCATCGACCACCGCGGGCGGAAGTCGCTGTTCAAGATGGGCAAGCACGGCATCCTGTGGGAGCTCGACCGCGCGACCGGCGCCTTCGTCGCCGCGCACGACCTCGGCTACCAGAACGTCCTGGACGTCGACCCGGAGACCGGCGAGGTGACCTATCGGCCCGAGATGATCCCGGTCGCCGGCGTCGAGCTCGATTTCTGTCCCGACTTCGGCGGCGTCCGCAACTGGCGCGCGAGCGCCTACCACCCGGAGACGCAGGCGCTCTACATCCCCATCCACCCGACCTGCGTGACGGGCATGTTTACCGAGCTCGAGCAGGTCGAGGGCAACGACTACTACGCCGACCGCGGCTGGTTCTCGCGCGGCAGCCGGGTGCATCCCGACAGCGGCGAGCATGCCGGCCACCTGATCGCGATGGATATCGACAGCGGGGAGATCATCTGGCGGCACTCGATGGCCACCCGGCCGGGCGGGGCGGCCCTGACCACCGCCGGCGGTCTGGTCGTGAGCGCCGACACCGACCGCAACCTGTTCATCCACGACGTGGAAACCGGTGAGGTGCTGTTCCGGACCCGCCTGCCCGGCTCGGTGCAGGGCTTCCCGATCACCTACGCGGTCGACGGCCGGCAGTACCTGGCGGCGCCCGTCGGAGGCGGCCGGGCGAATGCGGTCTACGTGTTCGCGCTTCCCGAGCGCGCGATTGCTGGTCGGTAGCCGGTCCCGGGACACGGGGACGATGGGGCGTGCACCCTAACCGCTCCGCCGGGCGAACCCGGCCGAGAACGCGCCGGGCGGCGGCGGCGCGCATACCCGGCACGATCGACTCGAGGAGAGGAAACGGGGGCTCGCGCCTCGCGCCGCCGGACCCTGGAGGGCTCGTAGCGCGGAGGGACGTGCCCCCTTTAGGCCGTGGACGCGTACCGTCCTGCCGTCACGATAGCTCGGAAGGAAGGAGAAAGCCATGCCCTGGAGAATCACCGTCGGGTTGTCGGTCGTCGCTTTGGTCGTCACGCTCGGCGGGCTGTCGCACGTCGGACACGGGCCCGCAGCCCTCGCGGCCGAGGCGCAGGACGGCGGCGTGCCGCGGTTCGAGGTCGATCCGTCTTGGCCGAGCATCCCGAACGACTGGGTGCTGGGGCAGACGTCGTCCGTGACCGTCGGCCCGGACGACACGATCTGGGTGCTCCACCGGCCCCGCACGGTAGCCGAGGACCAGGGGACGCCGGCGCCGTCCGTGTTGGCGTTCGAGCAGGACGGCACGTTCGTGCGCGCCTGGGGCGGACCGGCCGACGGTTACGACTGGCCGGCCAACGAGCACGGCATCCACGTCGATTCCGACGGCAACGTCTGGGTCGGCGGCAACAGCGCGGCCCCGGAGTCGGACGACATGTTGCTGAAGTTCACTCCCGAAGGTGAGCTGCTGATGCAGATCGGCGGGCGCGCACGGAGCAGCGGCAACGACGACACGGTGAACCCGATGCGGCCGGCGGAGTCGTTCGTGCACGGGGCGACGAACGAGGTGTTCGTGGCCGACGGCTACGGCAACCGGCGCGTGATCGTGTTCGACGCCGATACGGGCGAGTACAAGCGGATGTGGGGCGCCTTCGCCAACACGCCGCTCGATCCGTCGGCGGCGAGCGGCGAGCTGGACGGTCGCGGCGGGCCGCCGCAGTTCGGCATCGTGCACGGTATCGAGGTCTCTGGCGACGGGCTGGTGTACGTGGCCGACCGCGGCAACAGCCGCGTGCAGGTCTTCGATCTGGACGGCGCCTACCGGATCCAGGCCTTCGTCAACCAGGGCGACGAGAGCTCGTCGACGGTCGCCGGCCTGGCGTTCTCGCCGGACGCGGAACAGCGGTTCATGTACTCGGCGGACCAGGGCAACTCGCACATCCACGTGATCGACCGCGCGACCCTGGAGGTGCTGGACACGTTCGGCGACAACGGCGCGGCGCCGGGCGAGTTCCAGGCGCTCCACCATCTGGCCAGCGACAGCGACGGAAACCTCTACACGGCCGAGGCGCAGCGCGGGCGGCGCGCGCAGAAGTTCACGTTCACCGGCATGGCGTCGACCCAATGAGCGTGACACGCTGGGCGACGTGGGGCGCGGCGGCGGGCAGCGCCGCCGTCGCCGCCGCGCCGTTCGCATACCGCATCGGCGTGCCGCTCGGGCCGGCGTTCGGGTTGCTGGTCGGCGGCCTGCTCGTCATTGCCGCGAGCGTGGGAGTGCTCGGCGCGCGGATGGCGCGCGGGGCGGGGCTGGCGGGTCGGGCGGCCAGCGCGGCACTGGTGGTCGCGGTGCTGGTCGGCGCCGTCCCGCTTAGGACGCTGGTCTGGGTGTGGAGCGCGCCGCCGATCCACGACGTCACGACGGACACGGAGGATCCGCCGGCGTTCGTCGCGGCGGTCCCGCTGAATGCGCCGGGTCGCACCGACTACGCCGGCCCGCGGCTCGCCGAGGTGCAGCGCGCCGCCTACCCGGACCTGCGACCGGCGGTCCTGCAGGACGGGCCGGACGCCGCGTTCCAGCGGGTTCTCGCCGCGGTGCGCCGGCTCGGTTGGGAGCTGCTGGCGACCGATCCCGGTGCCTACCGGATCGAGGCAACGGACCGGACGTTCTGGTTCGGGTTCGACGACGACGTCGTCATCCGGATCACGGCGTCCGGCGAAGGAGGAAGCCGCGTGGACGTCCGATCGCTCTCACGCATCGGCGCCGGGGATCTCGGGACCAACGCGCGCCGCGTGCGGAAGTTCCTGGATACGCTGGCCGAAGAGTAGAACGGTCTGCACCCGGGAGGAGGCCGGACTCCCGGACAGGGTCGACTGGTCGAGAAGCGGAGCCGCGGGCTTCCGGCCGAGTCGTGCGCGCCCGGGCGGCGGTATCGAGGTCGACGGCGTGGGGGCCGTCCGATGTGCACCGGACGGCCCCCCTGGCCGGCCACGAACGACCGGACTCAGCTCCCTTCGAGCTCGTCGACGATCACCTGCACGCTGTTCGTCAGACCGGCGGGCGCCGGCGCCCGGTATCCCTCGTAGCCGTCCGGCATCGTCCAGCCCGCCACGATCTCGTCGACGCTCTGGCCCGCGGCGTGCCCGGCCCGAACCGCGGCCAGGAAGTCGCGGTTGAACGCCGCGTACTCGTGCAGGTCCGCCCACGTCATCTGGGTGCTGTGCCCGGTGATGATCGTGTCGACGCCCTGGATGTTGTCGTGGGCCTTCTGCAGGCTGTCCGGAATGTCGACGCCGCTGCCGCCGTTGTTGGCGTCGAGGAAGGGCAGGTTCTTGCCCGGGAAGATGTCGCCGGAATGCAGCGTCCCGTGCACCGGGAAGACGATCCAGGCGTCGCCGCCGGTATGCCCGCGGCCGAAGTGGTAGAGGTCGACGCGGTCGTCGCCGGTCCCGATCGACATGCGCTCGGAGAAGGTCTGCGTCGGCAGCCCGCGCCCCATCGAGTCGGCGAAGACGTTGGCCGGGGGCTCGGTGCGGCCGCTGTAGGCCCGCATCACCTGCATGTTCGCCGCCGTGACCTCGTGGGTGACGATGTCGACGTTGGCGGGGAACGCGACGTTGCCGCTCACGTGGTCGTGGTGGCTGTGCGTGTTGACGAGCGTCGTCACCGGGTTGCTGGTGAGCTCGCCGATCGCATCCAGGATCGACTGGCCCCAGCCGGGGTTCTTGGAGTCGACGACGACGACCCCGTCGCTGGTGACGAAGACCGCCGTGTTGCCGCCGCCCCCCTGTCCCCGCAGGACGTACAGGTTGTCCTCGAGCTGCTCGACCTCGATGACCATCGCGTCCTGAGCCTCGACGATCGCGAGCGACAGGGCGCCGACGCCGAGCACGACGGCCAGAACGATGCTGCGTTTCATGTTTCCCTCCCCTTGAATCCGGTCAGGCCGCATGCTAACAGAGGAGCCGTGCGTGCGGAACGCTCACCGATCGGCTGTTCCAGCGAAGGGACCGGCGCACGGTGGGGGTGCGGGACGCGCGCGACGGGGACGCGCACGAGGTTCGGCTCGCGCGTCAACGGGATTCCGACTCCGGGGAGCGACGTCGATGTCTGCCTCGTTCTGACGTGCTCTGACAAGCCATTTCGGGATCGGGCCGCCGACTACCTGCCGTTGGGGTTCCCCGTGGGGCTGGATCTCTTTCCCTACACCGTCGAGGAGTTCGAACGTCTTCGGAGCGACTATCCGTCGTGGCACGGGGCGATCACGGCGGGTGTGGACCTGCTGCCCGAGCGCTGACGGCCGCGTCCCTCTACCGGTGGACGCTGCGCGGCCGTGTCGTTAAGGGCAGGCGGGGAGACGAGAGCACGCAGACCACCTCGGCGACGATGGACGATTGACACTCTCCGGAGGTTCCCCGGATACTACGGGGGCTCGCTGGATCCATGTCCTCACCACGAACGTCGGTCCCTGTTTGCGGGTATCTCGCGCTGCTGCCGGGCTGCGTGCTGGCGCTGATGGCCGTTGCGGCCGTTCCGGCCCGGGCGGCCGAGTCCGGAGAGTCGCGGGCCCCGCCTGCGGCTCGGACACAGGACGCACCCGCCGGCGGCTGGCAGCGGGCGCTTCTCGACCGCTACTGCGTCGCCTGCCACAACGAACGGCTGCGCACCGCCGACCTCACGCTCGACACCCACGACGTGACCCGGGTCGCCGACGCGCCGGACGTCTGGGAGACCGTGGTCCGCAAGCTGCGCGCCGGCGCGATGCCGCCGGCGCCGCGCCCGCGCCCTGACGCCGCGACCTACGACCGGTTCATCGGCTGGCTGGAAACCGAGCTCGACCGGGCGGCGGCCGACGATCCGAACCCGGGGCGCACGGAGGCGTTCCACCGGCTCAACCGGACCGAGTATCACCACGCGGTGCGCGACCTTCTCGACCTGGAGATCGACGTCGCCGAGCTGCTGCCGGCCGACGGCGCCAGCTACGGGTTCGACAACATCGCCGGGGTGCTCGGCATCTCGCCGACGCTGCTGGAACGCTACCTGGCCGCCGCGCGCAAGATCAGCCGCGTGGCGGTCGGACGCCCGGCGCCGTCGGCCACCGCCGAGGTCTTTCGTCTGGCCAGCGACCTGCCGCAGGACGACTGGGTGGCGGGGATGCCCTTCGGCACCCGCGGCGGCGGCACATTTCGACACGTGTTTCCGGAGGACGCCGACTACCGTTTCCGCGTCCGTCTGGCCCGCAATGCGGGCGACAACCTGGCCGTCTTCGAGGTGCCGCACACGCTGGAGGTCAGCCTGGACGGCGCACTGGTCCGGACGTTCACCGTCGGCGGCCCGTCTCCCGACGCCCCGCGCGACAGCGACGAGTACCGCGCGTGGCGCGACCGGCAGCGGACCATCGACCGCGACTGGGAGTTCCGCCTTCCGGTCAAGGCCGGGCCGCACGAGTTGCGCGTGACGTTCGTGCGGCAGACCGCCGCCTACCCGGAGACGCTGCGCCAGCCGTACCTGCGGCCGTACACGAGCATCACCGGCGGCGACACGCGGGTGCAGCCATATCTGGGAAGCGTCACCGTCACCGGGCCGTTCGCCGCGGGCGGTGGGCCGCCCGTGGAGGAGACGCCGAGCCGCCGGCGCATCTTCGTCTGCCGTCCGGCCGGCGCGACGGATGCCGAGCGGACCGCATGCGCGGGCCGGATTCTCTCGAACCTGGCGCGCCGCGCGTACCGCCGGCCGGTTGCGGCCGCGGACCTGGACGTTCTGCTTCGGTTCTTCGACGAAGGACGCCGGGAGGGCGGCTTCGACGCGGGCGTCGAGATGGCGTTGCGCTGGCTCCTCGCGAGCCCGGAGTTCGTGCTGCGGGTCGAGCGGGACCCCGTGGGCGTGGCGCCCGGCACCAGCTACGCGATCAGCGACCTGGAGCTCGCGTCGCGGCTGTCGTTCTTCCTGTGGAGCAGCATCCCCGACGACGAGCTGCTCGACCTCGCCGCGGCGCGCCGGCTGCGCGATCCGGCGGTGCTGGAGCAGCAGGTGCGGCGCATGCTGGCCGACGACCGCGCGCGGGCGCTCGTCACGAGCTTCGCGAGCCAGTGGCTCTTCCTGCGGAACGTGCCGGCGGTGGTGCCCGACGAGGATCGCTTTCCCGACGTCGGCGAGGGGCTGCGGCAGGCGATGCGGCGCGAGACCGAGCTGTTCGTCGAGAGCGTCTTCCGCGCAGACCGCAGCGTGCTCGATCTGCTGACCGCCGACTACACCTTCGTCAACGAACGGCTGGCGCGGCACTACGGCATGCCGCGCATCTACGGCAGCCACTTCCGGCGCGTGCCGGTTGCGCACGAGGCGCGCCGGGGCCTGCTGGGCCACGCCAGCATCCTCGCGGTCACGTCGTATCCGAACCGGACCTCGCCGGTGCTGCGCGGCAAGTGGGTGCTGGAGAACCTGCTCGGGACGCCGCCCGCGCTGCCGCCGCCCGACGTGCCGGCGCTGGAGGAGACCACCGACAGCGGGGAAGCGCTGTCGATGCGCGAGGCGACCGAGCGCCACCGCGCCAATCCGGTCTGCGCGAGCTGCCACCGGTTGATGGACCCGCCGGGGTTCGCGCTGGAGCAGTTCGACGCGGTCGGCCGCTTTCGCACCCGCACCGCCGCGAACACGCCGATCGACGCCTCCGGCGAGCTGCCTGACGGCACCCGCTTCGACGGCGCGGCGGGGTTGCGCGAGGCGCTCGCTAGCAGGCCGGAGCGGTTCGTCGGCACGCTGATCGAGAAGCTGATGACCTACGCGCTCGGGCGCGGCCTGGAGCACTACGACGCGCCGGCCATCCGCGCCATCACGCGCGAGGCCGCGGAGAACGACTACCGGTTCTCGTCGCTCGTCGTCGGAATCGTCGAGAGCATGCCGTTCAGGATGAGGAGAGCGGAATCATGATCATCACCAGGAAGACGCTGCCGCGGCGCACGTTCCTCCGCGGCGCCGGCGCGGCGCTGGCGCTGCCGATGCTGGATGCGATGACCCCCGCGCTGTCCGGGTTCGGCGCCGTGCGCGCGGCCGAGCCGGTGCGCCGGCTGGGCTGGGTCTACCTGCCGAACGGCATGGCGATGGAGTCGTGGACGCCGCCGGCGAAGACGGCGCTGGAGCTGTCGCCCACCCTCAGCCCGCTCGGCGCATACCGCGACCGGATGGTGGTGCTCAGCGGGCTCGCCCAGGGACAGGCCGAGGCGCTCGGCGACGGCAACGGCGAGCACACCCGCGCCACCGCGACCTGGCTGAACGGCGTCCACCCGAAGGAAACCGAGGGGGCCGACGTGCGGGCGGGGATGACCGCCGACCAGATCGCGGCGGCGCAACTCGGGCGGACGACGCCGCTGCCGTCGCTGGAGCTGGCCATCGACCGCGACTTTCTCGTCGGCAACTGCGAGAACGGCTATAGCTGCATCTACATGAACACCATCGCGTGGCGCGACCCGACGACGCCGCTGCCGATGGAGAACAACCCGCGCGTCGTCTTCGAGCGCCTCTTCGGCGAGGGCGGGTCCACGGCGGAGCGGCGGGCGCAGTTCCGCAAGGACCGCAGCATCCTGGATGCCATCACCGACGATCTCGCGCGGCTGCAGCGGGAGGTCGGCGCGGGCGACCGGGCACGGGTGACGCAGTACCTCGACGCGGTGCGCGCCATCGAGCGCCGCATCCAGCTCTCCGAGCAGAGCGACACGGAGCTGCCGGAGCTGGCCCGCCCGGTGGGCATTCCCGAGTCGTACCCCGAGCACGTCGGGCTGATGTTCGACCTGACGGCGCTAGCCTGGCAGGCGGACATCACCCGGGTGTTCACGTTCATGCTGGGCCGCGAGCTGAACGGCCGCGCCTATCCGGAGATCGGCATTCCCGAGTCGCACCACGGGATCTCGCACCACCGCTACGATCCGCTGAAGCTGGCCCAGCTCGCGAAGATCAACACCTACCACGTCACGCTCTTCCGTGACTTCCTGGAGACGCTGGCGTCGACGCCGGACGGGGACGGCTCGCTGCTCGACCATTCGCTCCTGCTCTACGGCGCGTCGCTCAGCGACAGCAACAAGCACCTGCACTACGACCTGCCGCTGATGCTGGTCGGCGGCAGCGGGGGGCACCTGAAGGGCGGGCGCCACCTCCAGTATCCGCGGGATACGCCGATGACGAACCTGCTCGTCAGCCAGCTCGACAAGGCGGGGGTGCGGCTCGACTACGGGCTCGGCGACAGCACGGGGCGGCTGAGGGAGCTGGCCCGGCTGGCTGATGTGTAGATGCGCCGATGTGTAGATGGGCGTGTTGCAGGCACGCTTGCCCACACTTGGTGAGTTCTCGGTGATGCGCAAGGCACCGTTGGGGCATGTTCGGGCCCGGAGCGACGCTGTTCGACCGGGGAGCAGTGTGGCTGGAGGGCAGCGCAACTCTCTCCGCGGACTCTTGAGTCCTGGCGTTGCGGCGATCGTTCTGACCGCTGGCGTCGGTCTGCCGGAGATTGCCGCGGGGCAGGTGGCAGACGACGCGACGCTGCTGCATCGGGCGGCCCACGAGGGGAATGCAGCAGTCGTCGGTCGGTTGCTGGAAGCCGGCGGCGAGGTCGACTCCGCGACGCGCCATGGGGTCACACCGCTGGCCTTGGCGTCAGCGCTCGGGCACGTGGCGGTAGTGGAGACGCTGCTGGAGGGTGGCGCGGATCCCAATCGCGCCTCACCGCAAGGCGAGACCCCGCTGATGGCCGCGGCCAGGGCCGGCGTCGTCGACAGCGTGACCGCGCTGTTGCGGCACGGCGCCGGCGCCGGGATCGACGCGCGGGAAGGTTGGCGCGGCCAGACGGCCTTGATGTGGGCTGCGGCAGAGGGTCACGCGGCGGTCGTCGCACCCCTGGTGGCGGCAGGCGCGGGCGTCGGCGCGCGTTCCGACGGGGGATTCACGCCCCTCGCGTTCGCGGTGCGCGCCGGACACGCCGACGCCGTCGAAGTGCTGATAGAGGCCGGGGCGGACGTCGACCTCGCGCTGCCGGACGGCACCAGCCCGCTGCACCTGGCGGTGATCAACGCGCACTACGACGTGGCGCTGCGGCTGCTGGAGCACGGCGCCGATGCGGCCGCGGCCGAGCCGGGCTGGACGCCGCTGCACCAGCTCGTCTGGACCCGCCGGCCGAACCGGCACTACAACAACCCGGCCGCGTTCCCGACGGGGACGGTGACGGACCTGGAACTGGCCCGCGCGCTCGTCGCCCACGGCGCCGACGTCAATGCCCGCCAGACGGCGGAGCCGCGCGACGGCTATCGCAACATGCTCAACCGCAGCGGCGCCACGCCGTTCCTGCTCGCCGCCAAGGCGGTCGACCTCGACATGATGCGCCTCCTGCTCGAGCTGGGCGCCGACCCGCTGCTGGCGAACGAGGACGGCACCACCGCGTTGCTCGTCGCGGCCGGCGTCGGCATCTGGTCGTCGAGCGAGAGCCCGGGCAGCGCCGGGGAGGCGCTCGAGGCCGTCAAGCTGATGGTCGAGCTCGGCGATTCGGTCACCACGGTCGACGACAACGGCGATGCGGCGCTCCACGGCGCCGTGATGCGCGGGTCGCCGGAGCTGGTCCTCTACCTGCTGGAGCACGGCGCCGCACTCGACCCGGTCAACGAGCGGGGCTGGACGCCCCTGACGATCGCCCAGGGGATCTTCTACGCCAACCTCGGACGGCGCTGGCCTGACATGGAGGCGCTGCTGCTCGGCCTCGGCGCGACCTCGCCCACGGCTCCTGAGCCCCCGCGGTAGCGGCGATGGGGGATGCAGCGGAACGCACGATCCCTCCGGATCGGCAGCACACGTCTCGGCGAGTTCCGCTCGCCGAGCACGCTTCTGCGGCAATTCGTATCGCTTGGCGGTGCATGCTGGTCGGTGCCGGCGTTCTCCTCGTCGTCGTTCCGTTCGGCTATGCGGCGAGCGGAGACTACGCCGAGGTCGTGACGGCGACCGGTTACGGCCTCGTCGTCGGCCTTGGGATCTCGCTTCGCACCCACGGGGCGGCCAGGGAGTGGCTGGGGCTGCTTGCCGGGTCCGTCGTCGGAATGGTCACGGTCCAGATTCTTGCCAACCTGCCCGAGACCCGGCAGGGCCCGCTCAACACCCTGCCGACGGCCATGGCGCTGGCGCTGGCCCTGGTCGACGGTTTCGGGGAGCCGCGCCTGCGGGGATATCGCGACGCGATTCGAGAATCGCTCGTCGTGAGCTTCCTGTTCATGGGCCTTGCCTTCCTGCCCGCCAACCTCGCGTTGTTCGCGGGACCCTGGTTCCTGCTGGCATCGACCGCCCTCATTGCCGGGTTCTTCAGCGAGTCCGCCGACGGGAGGCGCTTCGGCAGGCCTCCGGCCTGGCTGGCGCTCGCGGCCGTGACGATGATGGTTCTGCTCAGCCTGTTCCTGGTGGCGAGTGGGGAAGAAGCCGGCATCGGAGACGCAGGGCTGGTCGTGCTGGTGCGCTGCATCGTCGTGCCGGTAACGGTCTTCGTCTGTGCACGCGCCGTCGCGGCCTGGCTCCACCCGCGCCTGCTGGTCTACGGGCAGCTCGTGGCCTATCTGCGGGTAATGTGGGTTCCCATCGGCGGCTTTGCCATCGGCTACCTCGTCATCATCGTCCTGTTCGCCGGGTTCTACGGCATGCTGGCGCACTTCAGTCCGGACGCATTCGCCGGAACAGGAGAGAACACCGGCATCCTGACGTGGGTGTCGTTCGCGTTCTTCACCGGCGTGGGACGTGACTACACGGGCATCGTGCCGGTCTCGACCGGCGCCCGGGCGCTGGTGGGCGCACAGTTGATCCCTTCCATCGGCTGGGCGCTGGTGGTGTTCGCGGCCGTCATGGTGCACATCCAGCCGCAGCTCGAACGCATCGCACGACGCGGTGCGGGGGACAACCATGACTGAAACCGCTGCTGCGGACTCGCTCCGGCGCACTGCGCTGCGGTGGTTCGCGGGCGGACTGGTTGCGGCACCTCTCGGCATCCTGCCGCACGAGATCGGCCACTTCCTGGTCCTGCTTGCGCTCGGGGTTCCCGATCTCGCGCTCCACTTCGTGGGGGTCACGTGGGACCTGGAGGAGTTCTGGCTGGCTGTCCTGCGTGAAGACCACGCGACCGCCGCCACGATCGCTCCGCTCTGGGGAGTAGCGCTCTCGGACGCCGCCGGTCCGCTGGTCACTTACGCGATCGTGCTGGCGTGCTGCTACGGCTGTGCGACATGGGGTCCGTCTCCCGCGCTCATCGCGGTGGCGTACTTCGCCCAGGCCCGCATCCGCATCGCGACACAATACGCGTGGCGACGCCTGTTCGACAGCGAGTTCCAACAGAGACTTCCGAGCGACCTCGAGGCAATGGCGGCCGGTTGGAATTTCGACGAGTTGCGGGTCGCGGTGCTGACCGGCATCCCGGTCCCCCTGCTCGCTGGATTCGCGGTGCTGTTCCTCGCCGGCAGCGGTATCTGGCTTCTGCGCTACCTGCCGCGCGGCAGAAGGATCGTGGCCGCCGTATCGATGGTGGCCGGGATGGCCGTCAGCCTCGTCGCGTACGCCGGCTATGTCGGTCCATGGCTGCTGCCGTAATCTGTAATCTCTCGCACATGTCCGTCGTTGTCCTTCTTCACGGCGCTGGCCCGCGACTACCCGGGCATCGTCCCGGCCTCGGCCGGGGCGCGGGCCCTGGTCGCGTTCCAGTTGCTGCCGTCGATCGGCTGGGCGCTGGTCGTGTTCGCCGCGGTGATGTCGTCCATCCAGCCGCGGCTCGAACGGATCGCGCGCCGGCGCGCCGAGGCCGAGAACTGCGATTGAGCCCTGCCCAGCCGATCGCATCGGCAGTTGATGCTGTGATGCTTCGCCAGGGCGGGCGCGAAGTCGAGGAGATCATCGATCGGGGTCTGCATGGTCTTCCGGTCTGACGCCGCGAAGCCTGCCTACCGTATCGTCCGCGCCCGGAGCGGCATGGTGTCCAGTGATCGTCTCGCGCGTGGCCGCCGCAGTGGCTCGCGCGGTTGGTCGGATCCGCCGTCGGGCTCGTGACCGTGGGCGTTCTCTCGCTATACGCTGGCGCGTCATGATCGAGGGCGAAGGACGGACAAACGTTGACCCTGGACGAGGATGTGACGGATTCCCTGAAGGAGCAGAGTCGTCTGCAGGACAAGCCGTTCAAGCAGGTGGTGCACGAGGTCTTGAGGCGGGGCATGGCGTCCGGAGCACACGAGCCGGAACCACCGGAATTCCGTGTTGTTCCCAACCGCAGCGGGCTCGTCCCGGGAGTAGACCCGTTGCGGCTCAACCAGCTCAACGATCAACTGGAAGCTGACGACTTCGCCGCAGAGATCGGGCAGTGATCGTGTCGGATATCAACCTGCCGGTCGTACCCGCGCCCGCCTCGGACACTTTGAGCCCGTAGCCCTACAACATCAACTGCGTGTGCTCGACGTCGAGCCACCGGCCGAACTTGCAGCCGACGTCCTTCAGCACGCCGACCGTGCGGAAGCCGAGGGCGCGCTGCAGGGCCAGGCTGGCCTCGGCTTCGGTGCAAGCACCGCCGATCAGGGTGTGGTGACCGAGCGATCTCGCTCGTTGGATCAAGTCTGTCAGCAGCGCCCGGCCGATGCCGCGGCGATGCAGATCGGAGCGCACGTAGACCGAGCCCTCGACCGAACGACGGTACGCCTCGCGTGGTCGCCATGGCGAGAGGTACGCGAACCCGGCGGCTTCGCCATCAAGTTCCGCCACGGTCACCGGATGGGCGTCGGTCCGGTCGCGGAACCACGCCGCGTAGTCTTCCGGGGTGCGCGGCTCGAGGTGGAAGGTGCAGGTCGAGGTCACGATGTAGTGGTTCATGACCGCGGCGATGAAGGGCAGGTCCGCGGCGACGGCGCGTCGGATGGTGATCATCTCGGATTCCGTGAGTTGACCGGCGTTATCGATCCGGCAGGGAACGCAGCTAACATGGTCATCATTACACCAATCCAGCCTGGAGCATCCGTTCCTCCTGCGATGTGCCGGGAATAGCACGCGGAGCGGACGAAGGGGTGAGACCGGCCGATGAAACCTGGTACCATCCGCCCGAACGCGCGTGTTTCAAATGGCACACTCGTCCGTTCGCGCATCGGCCGGCAGGCTGCTCCGCCGCGCGTGGCGTTCGTCGCAGGTTGCCGTCGCCGTCGGCGTGGTCGTCGTCCCGTTCGCGTACGCGGTCACCGGTGTGCACAACGACGTGCTGCTGGCGGCCGGCTGCGGTCTGGCGGTAGGCGTCGGGCTCGGCCTGCGCATGCGCGAAGGGATCGGCCGTTCGGCGGGTGTACTCGTCGGCGCGGTCGCCGGGATGGCCGCGGCCCTCCTGGCGGGGCTCGTGCCCGGCAACGGCGTCATGTGGATCGTGCCGCCGCTGGTGGCGCTCGCCGTCGGCCTGGTCGACGGGCTCGGAACCGCCCGACTGCACGGCTACCGGGACGCCGCCGTCGAGACGCTGGCGATGTCGACCCTGATCGGCGCGGGGCTTCTGCCGGCGCTGGGGATCGGGGGGCTCCTGTCGTGCTTCCTCGTCACGCCGCCGACCGCGCTGATTGCCGGAGCACTGACCGGCGGGGCGGCGGGGCGGCGCTTCCCGCGGCTGCCGCTTCTTCTCGCGCTGGGCTCGGTGGCCGTGCTCGGGTTCGGGGTCGATGGCGTCATGCACGAAGGGCTGCGCGGTGGCCGGCCGCGGGCCGACGCGTTGCTGCGTGCCGCGGTGACGGTGCCCGTGGCGATGGTCGTCATCCCGACTGCCGTGTTCGTGGCCGCCCGCGCCGCCGCGAACTGGCTGCAGCCGCGACTCGAGGTCTACCGGCAGCTCGCGGAGTATCTGCGCGTGATGTGGATCCCGATCGGCAGCTTTGCGGTCGGTTACCTGGCGATCATCCTGGTGTTCGCAGGATTCAGCGGCATGCTGGCGCGCTTCGATCCCGGCGCGTTCTCCGGCGCCGAGGGGGCCGGCATCGGCGAGTGGATAGCGTTCGCCTTCTTCCGGGCGCTGGCCCAGGACTATCCGGGCATCGTTCCCGTCTCACCCGGTGCGTGGCTGCTCGTCGGCGTCCAGGTGATCCTGGCGGTGGGGTGGGCGCTGGTCGTCTTCGCGGCGGTGATGTCGTCCATTCAACCGCGGCTCGAGCGGATCGCCAGGCAGGCCCTGCAGTCGACCGGCGAGTGAGCCTCCGCCGCGCTCGGCCGGTCGCGCGGCGCCGCGTGCCGTCGCCGAACCGCCCGGCCTCGAACGTGTCACGCTGCCTCGGGCTCAATCGCGAAGTCGACGTGCACGCGCCCATACGGAAACCGGATCCGGCCCAGTTCGGTCTTCTCGAGCAGGCCCGCCTGCAGCAGCGCATGCACGTCGCGGTGCACCGCCTTGACGTCCCGGTGCGTCCGCCGTGCGATCTCCCGCAGCGACAAGGGCCCTGCACCCACGAGCGCGCGCAGCAGATCGAGACGGCGGTTTCGTAGTACGTCGAGCAGAAGCTCGGCAGATGCGAAGTCGATACGCGACCGGGGCGTTGCCCGCCCGCGTTTCCAGGCGGAGTCGAAGTCCCCCAGTGCCTCGGAGAGAGTCCTGACGCCGAGTTCAAGCGTGTTCATCGAGCAGCCTCCTGACGTCAGCCATGAAGTCGGCGATGAGCTGTTCGACGGTGGAGAAGACGTAGGGCGTCTCCGTCGCACCCAGGTGTCGATGGTCGCCCTTGCCGCGTTCATTGTCGTAGCGCAATATGCACTCCCGGCGTACGACGAGTGCGAGACCGTACTTGTACGGATGGTCGCAACCATCCACGGGGTTCGGGATACGGGTGATCTTCAGTTCGACGAACGCATCGACCCGGACGACGACCCGCCGATGGAGCACCAGCGTGGCCGTCCCCACACGCTCATTCTGAGCGGGTGCCCGGTGTGTTGTCAATGCTGCCAACGCGCCGGCGCTCGGCCAGCTCCAACGTACGACGATCTTCGTATTGACAAATCTACGAACTATTTCGTATCTTGAAATCTACGAACTGCTTCGTAGATTGACCATGCCCGTCCGCCGCCGACCGACCGATGCCGAGCTTGCCATCCTGCGGGTCCTGTGGGAACAGGGGCCCAGCACGGTCCGCGAGGTCGCGGAAGAGATGGGGCGGGAGAGCGCCTACACGACGGTGCTGAAGCTGCTGCAGATCATGACCGACAAGGGCCTCGTGCGCCGCGACGAGTCCGCCCGCACGCACGTCTACCGGGCGGCGCGATCCGAGCGGGTGACCCAGCGGCAGCTCGTGCGGGATCTGGCCGACCGGGCCTTCGGCGGATCGGCGGGCCGGTTGGTGATGCAGGCGCTGGCCGTGCAGAGGGCATCGCCCCAGGAACTCGCCGAGATCCGCCAATGGCTGGCGGAACAGGAAGGAAAGCGGGAGGGAGTGTGATGAGGGACTGGATCGACATCACCGGCTGGACGCTGCTGCACTTCGTGTGGCAGGGAGCCCTTCTCGGCCTTGCTGTCGCAGGCATCCTGTGGCTCTGCCGCTGCAGATCGGCCAACGCGCGCTATGCCGCTGCCTCCGGTGGCCTCTTGGCTCTGCTCGCGGCGCCCGTCGTGACGGCGGCGGTCCTCTGGCAGGCGGCGCGTGCGCCCGAGCCCTTCGGCCCGGCGAACCGCCCCGCGACGCGCGCGCTGCGGAGCGGTTCGACAGGCGGCCACGCGCTCGTTGCCCGCGACTCGATGGACGCCGTCCACGCGCGTCTCGCCGCAACGCTGCCGGGGGTCGTGGCCATCTGGCTCGCCGGGGTCTCTCTGCTGCTGGTACGGATGGGGGGCGGAGTCTGGCGAGTGCACCGGCTACACGAGGCCGGACTGGCCGCTCCGGTGTCCCGCTGGCAGGAAATGGCGGCGCGGCTGGCGTCGCGCCTCGGCCTGGCGGCTGCCGTACGCGTCGTGGAGTCGCGTCTGGTCGGCACCCCCACCGTCGTCGGCTGGATGCGGCCGATCGTCCTGCTGCCGGTCGCCGCCCTCGCCAATCTCACGCCGGCGCAGGTCGAGGCGATCCTCGCGCACGAGCTGGCCCACGTCCGACGGCACGACTATCTCGTCAACCTGCTGCAATCGCTGGCGGAGACCGTCCTCTTCTACCACCCGGCGGTCTGGTGGGTGTCGGGCCGCATCCGGGCCGAGCGGGAGCACTGCTGCGACGACGTCGCCCTCGTCATCAGCGGCGACCGCGTCGGCTACGCCTCGGCGCTCGCGGCGCTCGAGGAGTGGCGCGGGCGCGAGGCGGCGCCGGCGCTCGGGGCGGCCGACGGTCCGCTCAGCGGACGGGTACGGCGGATTCTGGAACGGCCGCCCCGGCAACGGCCGCGCTCCCGCGGTCGGATGGTGGCGTGGGCCGTGGCTCTGGTGCTGTGCGCGGGAATCGGCGCCGCGGTGTGGCCGCGACTGGGTCCGACCCACGCGACCCACGCCACCCAGACCGCCGGGACGGGTGCGGTGCAGGGCGTGCAGGCGACTCCACCGGCCGCGGCGGTCGACTGGCGGACCTCCGAGACGGAGCATTTCGAGATCCGTTACGGCCCATCCCTGGCGGATGACATCGACCGCGTCGAGGCGGCGGCAGAGGGCGCGTACCGGCGGGTGAGCGAACGCCTCGCGGACGATCTGCCGTTCGGGGTGCCTCTGATCCTCTTCGCCGCGCGCGAGGAGTTCGAGCGGCAGGACGTCGCGCCCGGCGCGAACCTGAGCGGGGTCGTCTCGTTCTCGGAGCCGGCCGGGAACCGGATCGTGGTGCTGGTCGAGGAGTGGGGCGACGACCTGGTTGCCCGCATCTCCCACGAGCTGACGCACGTCTTCGCCTTCGAGGCCGTCCCCCGCTCCGATTCCGGAACCGGCGTTCCTCTCTGGATCGACGAGGGCTTGGCCGATTACGGGGTAGGGACGTGGTCGGAAACCGACGAGGGCGTCCTGCGCGGTCTCGTGGCGTCCGGCGAGATTCCGGCAATGTCCACTGTCGAGGGCGGCGCCGGCTTCGAGAACCCACGCGTGGTGTACGCCCTCGGGCACGCCGCGTTCGACTTCGTCGAAGCCGAATGGGGACGGGAAGCGGTCACCGCCTTCCTGCGCGCGTTCGGAACGGCCGGCGAGCGGGCCGCGGGTCCCTACCGGGATGCGTTCGGGCTGACGCCGGCGGAGTTCGACGCCGCGTTCGCCGACTATCTCCGGGCGCGGTTCGCACCCGGCCCCGATGCGCCGCGGCGGTAACCGCCGGTTCTCACCAGTCCGCTGGCGAGGGCGCGATTCGCACCGCGTAGTCGGGCCAGCACGCGAGCGCATCGTGCGCCGGCTCGCCGATCCAGGTGCCGAACGGATCGTCCGGCGGCGCGCCGTCCAGTCCCGCCAAAGCGCGGCCGCCGCCGGCCGCCGAAGCCGCGGGCGGGTCCAGCGTGCGCGCAATCGTGTCGCGCACGTCTTCCAGGTGCAGCCGCGTCGCGCGGTCCGCGGAGCGCTCCAGCGCCGCGCCGACGGTGCGGTCGATCGCCCGCAACTCCCCGCGCAGGAACGGCCGCACGTCGCCGCCGGCGGCCTGCCGCCCGTTGAGCCGGCCGTCGATCAACTCGAGGTAGGCCCGCTGGACGTTGCGCCGCCAGGCGTCGATGCGGACGTCGGGAGAGTCGATCTCCGCCCACAGTCCCGCCCGCAGGTCGGCGAGGAAGTCGGTCGCCGCATAGGCCGCATCGCCGTCGATTGCTTCCTGCTCGACCAGTCTGCGGATGCGGCCGGGGTTCAGAAGCGTGCGGAGCACCCGGGCCTGGCTGCTGCGGATGCGTTCCAGCGCGCCGGCCGGCTCGAGGCGGCGCAGAATGGCCGGGTCGATCAGGAACATCGGCGTCCTGAGGGCGTGGTCGTTCAGAAACGCGAGCGCCTCGGCCTGCGTCTCGCGCGGTATCGTCGTGAAGCGGACGCCGTCCTGCCCGATGTGCTTCTGCTGCGAGCGGACGCCGCCGATGACCGCGGCGACGTGGTTCATCTCGAGCGCCC
Source organism: Vicinamibacterales bacterium (assembly GCA_965204175.1). Lineage (GTDB taxonomy): Bacteria > Acidobacteriota > Vicinamibacteria > Vicinamibacterales > UBA8438 > WTFV01. The sequence goes on along the minus strand of OZ241978.1, from coordinate 2,920,126 downwards.
ACTGGCCGACGAGACGGCCGTACAACCCGTCGAGGTCGTCGTAGGGATCCCCCGCGGCCGCCTCGGTGGCGGTGGCATCCAGCAGCATCGCCGCCACGCGCTGCAGGTTCTTCAGCCCGAGCGCGGTCGACTCCACCGCGTCGGCGTCGCCGACCGCCTCGGTCAACTGGCCCGGATCGGCGTTCTGCGCGCCCGGGGTGGAGAAGCGGTACCACGGCGTGTCGTCCTGCTCCCGCGCCCACGCGTCCAGCGTCGGCTTCTCGGCATCCGGGCTCGCGGCATCCGGTATCGGCGCGTAGCCCCACTTCGTGGCCCATACGTCGTACGGGCCGATCTTGGGAATCAGGTCCTCGACCGCGATGCCGTCCTCCGGCTGCGCCACGTAGTTGAACCGCGAGTAGTCCATCAGCGTGGGCGTGTGGCTCATCGTGCGGACCCAATCCGGATCGCGCACCTTCTCGGGCGGGTAGAGCGAGCTGGCCTTCATGTTGTGCTGGAAGCCGAGCGTGTGTCCCACCTCGTGGGCCGCCACGTAGGCCAGCAGGTCGCCCATCAGCTCGTCGGGCAGCGGCAGGGTCCGCGCGCGCGGGTCGAGCGGCCCCGCCTGCACGAAGTACCAGTCGCGCACCAGGTTCATGACGTTGTGGTGGAACTGGATGTCGGTCTCCAGGATCTCGCCGGTCCGCGGGTCGTGGACGTGCGGCCCGGAGGCGTTCTCGACCGTCGACGGCAGCCAGCGGATGACCGAGTAGCGCGCGTCTTCCGGATTCCAGTCCGGATCCTCGTCGGGCGTCGGCGCGTCGCGCGCGACGATGGCGTTGCTGAAGCCGGCCGCTTCGAACGCGGGCCGCCACGCCTCGACCCCCTGCTTGATGTAGGGCACCCACTTCGCCGGGGTGGCGGGGTCGATCCAGTAGGTGATCGGGGTCGCCGGATCCGACACCGCGGCCTCCGGATCCTGCTTCTCCAGGCGCCAGCGGGTGATGTAGCGGCGGCGCGGCGAGCGGTGCTCGTCGCGGCCGTAGTCGATCTGGCGGACGGAGAAGTAGCCGACCCGCTCGTCGAACAGCCGCGGCTGCATCGGCTTTTCCGGTAGCTTCACCATGCTGTAGTGCAGCAGCACGGTGGCGCTGCCGGGGCGCATGCCGCGGCGGCGGGCCTGCGTCCGCGGGCGGTTCTGGCCGGTCGGCGGCGGCGGCAGCGTGTAGGTGTGCGTGGCCCGCACCTCGATGTTCTCCGGGAACGCCGTCACGCTTTCGACGAACGACCGGTTGCGCGCGAACCCGCGGGCCTGGAGCCGCGACCGGGCGCTGAACTCCGGCACCTCCCGGTTGAACAGCGTCGTCACGTCGATGACCGGCGCCCCGGCCTCGGAGAGCGCCTCGATGTCGAACGCACTGATGATCGTGTCGTTGTTGGCCGCCTCGACGGCGCGGGCGATGGGGCGTTCCGCATCGGCCACGATGGCGTAGGAGACGCTCTTCAGCAGAATCCGGTCGCCCTGCCGCTCCCACTTCACGACGCGGTTGCCCAAGGCCTGGCCGCCGTAGCCGACCCCTTCGGTGGTGCGGGCGATCTGGCTGACCCAGAGGAACTCCTTGCCGAGCTCGGCCCCCGGAATCTCGTAGAACACCTTGTCGTCGAGCTGGTGGACGGTGAACACGCCGTCGTCGCTCCGCGCCTCGCTGGTGATTACCTCGTCGTAGGGCTTGATGCCGTTGCGGTTGCGGGGCCCGCGGCGACCGCGGTTCTCGCCGTCGTCGCTCTCCGCCTCGTCGGTTCGTGCAGTCTGTTCCGGTGCCGGCTCCGGTTCCGGCGGCGCGGGATTCTGGGCGAGCGAGACTCGAGGGAGGGCCCAGCAATACAGGAGCAACAGCACGGTCGCGACGGCCAACGGATGTCGAGCGGACGCCATCAGGCACCTCCTGCAGGTGACGGGGTGGTGTCGGTACGGTGCGAGACTGTGACTATTTTCCGGCGCCGGCGGCCAGCGCGGTGAACGAGCCCTCGAGCACCGACTCGGCCTCCAGAAGCGCCTCGCGCGCCGTTTCCAGCCACTTCCGGCTGACATCCAGCCGCTCGCGGCCGTCCCGCAGCATCCGCCCGGTCTCGGCCGGCTGCGGACCGCCGAGCCCGCGCCGTCCGGCCACCATCTGCTCGGGATCGAGCGCCTCGCGAATGCGGTCGACGCTGACCGGCAACGGCTCCCCGTAGGTCTCCTCGTAGACATGGAGCAACTCCTCGGCGGTCAGCTCCTTGGGACGCTTGCCGTGCGCCCGGCCGTACTCGGTCAGCTCGGACGCGTAGTGGTGGCCGACGCGAAACGGGATGTCGGCGTGGCGCAGCAGGGTGTCGGCCACTTCCGTCATGGTGGCGTAGTCGGCGTCCACCTCGGCCAGCGACCGCTCCGGATCGACCTCCAGGCCGCCGACGACGGCCGCGTAGAGCCCGTACATCTCCCGCGCCTTCTCGGCGGTCTCGAGGATCTGGTCCGCGCCGCGGTAGTCGATCATGCCCGTCGACGTGTTGTGGGCGGTCAGGAACACCGTCTGGGCGTCGCCGAGGACGGTGCTGGCTACCTGCCGGAGACGTTCCAGCGCGATCGGGTTGCGCTTCTGCGGCATGATGCTGCTGATGCCGGTCAGCGAGCGGTCGAGCAGGAGCCACGGCGCGGGATCGTGGTACTGGACCTGCACGTCCTCGCTGAACTGCCCGACCGCGATCGCCGAGATGGCCAGGGCCGAGGCGAGCTCCGTCTTGGAGTCCACCGACGAGACGTGGTTGGCGTCGTAGGAGTTCTCCAGGACGCCGTCGAAGCCGAGCAGGGTCGCGAGCCGCGCGCGGTCGATGGGGAAGCCCGACGTGCCGAGCGCGGCGGCGCCGAGCGGACTCCGGTTGACCCGCGCATAGGTTTCCTCGAGGCGGCTCGCATCGCGGTCGAGCGCCGCGGCGAACGCCAGCAGGTAGTGGGCGAGAGAGGTCGGCTGCGCCTGTACGCCATGCGTGTAGCCGGGAATGATCGTCCCCGTGTGCTGCGCGGCCAGCGCCAGCAGCGCGTCGCGGGGCGCGAGGAGCGACTCGTAGGTCGCGAGCAGCGCCTCCCGCAACGCGAGCCGCCGGAACGTCGAGCCGATGTCCTGCCGGCTCCGGCCGGTGTGCAGCCGTGACGCATCGCGGCCGGCCACCGCGACCAGCCGCTCCTCGAAGACGAGGTAGTCGGAGGACCGGCGGGAGCCCGGTTCCTCCTGCTCCGCGACGACCTGCGCGATGCCCGCGGCAATCGTCGCCCCGAGCCGCTCGGGCACCAGCCCGGCTTCGGTCAACATCACGATCGACGCCTTGTTGATCTGCCCCAGGCGGTGGAAGTCGTCGCGCGCGTCCTGCGCCGCGGCGCCGGCCGGGACGAGCGCGAGCGCGACGATGAACGCAACGAGGCTGCAGCTTCGTGACATGGCGTCCTCCCGAGGTGCGAAGAGTCGTTGGTCTTGGGGGATTGTATGCGCGGTCCCGCCGGAGCGAGCCGGCGGGCAGAGCAGGTGAGGCGGGCGCCCGCGGGCCGTGATGATGGCCGGCACGCCGCGGTCCCGCCGGTGCCTGGACAGCACCACGCGTTCAGATGATGTGGCCGGTCCAGCGCCCGGCGATGATGACGCCCGCCCAGAGCGCCAGCGAAGCGCCGCCGGCCACCCGCGCGGCCAGGGGCAGCTCCTGCGCCGTGTCCCACGCGGCGATGCCGCGGTACGTCCAGAAATGGAAGACGGCCATGTTGACGAAGGCCAGCGGCAGCAGCAGGAACTTGACCTGGAAGGCCGGGTTCTCGACGTACGCCGGCGCGCGCGTGACGAACATGCCGAAGCCGGTGGCAGCCGCCACGACGAACGCCGCCCAGGTCCAGGGGAGCAGCTTGCGCGCTATCTCGGTCACCGGGTAGCGCAGCGCGGCGAGCCCGAGCAGCCGCAGATCCACCGTCATGATCGATCCGACCACCAGGCCGATGCCGATCACGTGGATCGACTCCAGCAGCGGGAACCACCACGTGAAGCCGATGTGCTGCGAGAGGGGGTGGTCCTGCATCCACTGCCAGATGGAGGGGTACGCGGCCAGGTCCTCCCAGACGAACGGCACGTTGAAGGGATCGGTGATGTACTCGGAGTACGCGATCCAGCGTCCGCCGAGCAGGACGCCGATCCAGAGCAGCAGCGACACGCCGGCGATGATCCGCGCCGCCCACAGCCGCTCGGACGAATGCTCCCAGTAGCCGTGCTGCTTCCGGTTCATCCACCAGACGACGAACGCCAGCCCGACGGCCAGCAGCAGGCACGAGAACTTGAAGGTGGCGACCGGGTTGTAGAAGTAGCGGATCGGCCGCGCGAGCACGAAGAGGAGCCCGGTGGCGAAGTTGACGGCCAGGGCGTACCAGGTCCAGGGCAGCAGCCGCCGGATCATCTCGCTGGCGTTCTGGTTCGGCAGCGCGAGCCCCAGGAACTTCAGGTCCACCATCATGGCGGAGCCGACGACCGCCGCGATGCCCATGATGTGGAACGACTGGGCGATGGGCGGCAGGCCCGGCACGTTGCCGAGCAGGTACACCATCCACTCGCGGGTGGGGCTCTCGGCGAGGGTCTGGGCCAGGAAGTCGCGCATGGGTCGGTCTCTCGCTTTGGCGCCGCAATCAGGGGCCGGTCGCGCCATCCTATACTAGAGAGCGGCGTCTGCGTCGGCGCCTCCTGCGCGCAGGCTCCCGGGAGGGCGTCGCTTGCGCCGGCAATGCACCGGGGCGCAGACTCCCGGCCCGAGCTTGCACGTGGCGAAGAACCGTTCAGCCTGGAGTATCCGATGCGCACTCAGTTTCTCGTGATCGCGTTTGCATGTGCCCTCGTCGCCGGTTGCGGCAGCGAGCCGGAGCTGGAGCCGGCGGCCGCCATTCCGGAGACCGAGCCGCCGGCGGCGCCGGCCGCGGCCGAGACCCTGCCCGACGTCATCGTCGCCGAGCGCGGCGGGTTCATCCCGGAGGGCGTCGAATACGACATGATGAACGGCCGGTTGCTGACCGGATCGCTCACCGAAGGGTCGGTCTTCCGGATCCACGCCGACGGTCGCGTGGAGGCGCTGGTGGAGGACGAGGAACTGGTCTCCTCGGTGGGCATCGAAGCGGACGAGCCGCGGGACCGGCTGCTGGTGGCCAACGCCGACCGCTCGGTCTTCCAGAGCGGGGGAGTGGGTCAGGCCAAGCTGGGCATCTACAACCTCACCACCGGCGGGCGGATCGCGATGATCGACCTGGCCGCGACCGTCGACGCCGGCGACGACGCCATGCACTTCGCCAACGACGTCGCGGTCACCGACAACGGGACGGCCTACGTCACCGACACGCGGGCGAACGTCATCTACCGTGTCGACGCGGACCATGCTGCCAGCGTGTTCCACGGCTTCGACGACGGCGGGGCCGGTCCCAACGGCATCGTGCATCACCCCGGCGGGTATCTGCTCGTCGCGCGGGGCGCCACGCTGTGGAAGGTGCCGCTCGACGATCCGGGCGCCGCGGCGGAAGTGACCCTGCCCGAGGAGGTGCCGGGTCAGGACGGCATGGTCTGGACGGCGGGCCGCCTCGCCATCGTCAGCAACTCGGCGAACCGCGTCGTGGCGCTGACCAGCGATGACGACTGGGCCACGGCCGGCATTGCCGGGGTCGCGGACTACGAGGAGCAGGCGACGACCGCCGCGGTCGTCGGCGACGACGTCTACGTGGTCCATCCGCATTTCGGCGACGACGATCCGCCGAGCTTCGAGCGCGTCGCTTTCGAGTAGAGTAGGGGGCATCGACACCACGGAACGGGTCGAGCACGTCAGCGCGGGCAGCGACCCGTTCGCCATTCTGAGAGGAGGGACTCAGATGAGCGACAGACGGATCCAGGCGGCAGCTACGGCGGTCTTCGGTGCGGTGGTGCTGTCCGGGCTCACGATCGTGGCCCAGCAACAGGAACAGGAGCCGCCGCCGATGGGCTTCTTCGTCACCAGCGTCGGTCTCGGCGACGGCGCCAACCTGGGTGGGCTGGACGGCGCGGACGCCCACTGCCAGGCGCTGGCCGCCGCGGCGGGCGCCGGCGACCGCACCTGGCGGGCCTACCTGAGCACGCAGGGTTCCGGAGCCGTCAACGCACGCGATCGGATCGGGGAAGGGCCGTGGGCGAACGCCGAGGGCCTCGTCATGGCCACCAGCGTCGAACGCCTGCACTACGACAACTCCACCTTCAACTGGACCCACTCGCTGGACGAGAACGGCAACCAGTTCGCATCACGCATCGACGGAGACCCCGACTTCACGGAGCACGACGTGCTGACCGGCACGCAGCTCGACGGCACGGCGTTTCCGGAGGGCGATGACCGCACATGCGGCAACTGGACCAGCAATGACGAAGGCAGCGCCATGCTCGGCCACGCCGATCGCTACTCCTTCACGACGCCGGGTTCGCCCTGGAACACCGCCCACCCGTCACGCGGTTGCTCGCAGGACGATCTGGTCGCTACGGGAGGGGCCGGCCTGTTCTATTGCTTTGCCATCGACTGATGGAGTCTTCTCCGCCGGCCGGTCCGCCGGAGGCGCCGCGCGACCTGCCGGGTCCGGCGCGGCCGGACGCGGCGGGGCGCGGGCGGCGGATCACACACGGAGGAATGTCATGAGACGCGTTCTGGTCCTCGGCACGCTCCTCGTCGTCGGCGGACTGTCGGCGGCGGTCAGCTCCGAACAGCAACTTTCGCAGGCGGCGCTCGACGCCACGGTCATCGAGCAGGTCAGGGACAACCTGTACGTCATCACCGGCTCGAGCCCGCTCGACCGGTCGGCCTTCAGCGGCGGCAACACCGGCGTGTACATCGGCGAGGAGGGCATCACGCTGGTCGACACCAAACTGCCCGGCTGGGGGCAGGCGCTGATGGACCGCATCCGCACGGTCAGCGACAAGCCGGTGACGACGATCATCAACACGCACACGCACGGCGACCACGTCGGCAGCAACGCGTTCTTCCCCGAGTCGGTGCAGATCGTCGTGCACGAGAACACCGAGGCGAACATGGGCCGTCTCGGCATGTTCGAGGGCGACACCGCGCACGGGATGCCGGACACGACCTACCAGGACAGCCTGACCCTCGGTTCGGGCGCCGACCGCATCGAGCTGTACCATTTCGGCGCCGGCCATACGAACGGCGACACGTTCATCCTGTACCCGGGCCTGCGGGTCCTGCAGATGGGCGACATGTTCCCGTGGCGGGACGCGCCGTTCCTCGATCGAAGCAACGGCGGCAGCGGCGTCTCGTTCCCCGAGACGCTGCAGGCGCTGATCGACAACGTGGACGGTTACGACACCGTCGTCCCGGGCCATATCCCGGTGACCACGCCGGAGTCGCTGCAGGAGTACCAGCGCTTCACCGCCGACCTGCTGGCCGCCGTGCGCGGCGCCGTCGAGGCGGGGCAGAGCGCGGAGGAGGCCGCCGCGTCGATCGATCTGACCGACGAGTACGAGGGCTACCGGACCGAGCGGATGGCGGCGGCCATCGCGGCGATCTACGAAGAGCTGGGTCGGTAGAGCCGGAAGGGAAGCACGGCAGAGCCGGCCGGCGCGGCAGGGTGACCGGGCCGGTCGGGGCTCCAGCGTGGGGACGCTCTTCGGGAGCCGGCTTCAGTCCCCGGGCGCCGGGAGAGCGAACGCGACGTACTCCGAGCCGGACGGCGGCCCCATGCGGCCGCCGCCGGCCGCAATCACCACGAACTGCCGGCCGTCCACGGCGTAGACCGCGGGGGTCGAGAAGCCGGCGGCCGGCAGGTCGGCCTGCCACAGTTCCGCGCCGTCCCGGGTGTCGTGGGCGCGAAGCTTCCGGTCCGGCGTCGCCGCGATGAAGATGAGCCCCGAGGCGGTGACCACCGGGCCGCCGTAGCTGGGCGCGCCCAGACCCTGTCCTTCCGTCTGCGGGTAGTCGCCGAAGGGCACCTGCCAGTCGAAGTTGCCGGTCGCCAGATCGACCGACGTCAACGTGCCCCAGGGCGTCCGGTTGCCCGGCAGCCCGTCCTGATCCCGCAGCCAGACGTAGCCGCCGAAGGCATAGTCCACCTCGGTCGACGGCGGCAGGTCCTCTTCCTCCTCCGGGTTGCGGATGTAGCGGATCGCGGCGCGGATCTCGATTTCGTCCAGGTGCTCGAAGCCGGTCATCCGTCCCCGCCCGTTGCGCACCACGCCGTCGATCTCCCGCGCGGTCAGCCGTTCGCCGACGTCGATCAGGCTCGGGCCGACCGCGTTGCCGGCGCGATCGGCGCCGTGGCAGGCGCCGCAGTGCTCGGCGTAGACCGCACGCGCACTGAAGCCGACCGGGACCTCGTAGAGCTGCAGGATGGAGCCGATCTCCGACGAGTTGACGATCAGCCGGTTGGTGGCCGGGTCGAACGCCGAGCCGCCCCATTCCTGGCCTCCGTCGTAGCCGGGGTACATCATCGTCCCCTGCAGGCTGGGCGGCGCCCACGGCCGCTGATCGAGGCGGTCCCAGATCGCGCTCACGAAGTCGATCGACTCCCGGCTGCGCGTCGTCATCTCGAAACGCTGTCGCGTCAGCGCTATCGACGACTCCGGCTGGGTCGTCACCACCACCTCGCCCGGTATGTCGCTCGGATGGGCGGTCACCTCGTTGATGTCGTAGAGGGAATCGCCCGTCTCGCGGTCGAAGAGGAACAGGTGGCCCGACTTGCTGGTGAGCGCCACCGCGTCGATGGTCCGGCCGTCGCGTTCGAGCTGCACCAGCGTCGGGGGCGACGGCAGGTCGCGGTCCCAGACGTCGTGCCGGATGGTCTGGAAGTGCCAGCGGCGCTCGCCGGTCCGCACGTCGATGGCCAGCAGGGCATTGGCGAAGAGGTTGTCGCCGACCCGCGAGGCGCCGTAGAAGTCGGGCGTCGCCGATCCGGTCGGCGCGAACAGCAGGCCGCGCTCGGCGTCGAGCGCCATCCCGGTCCAGGTGTTGGCGCCGCCGGCCACATCGAGAGAGCCCTCGGCCCACGTCTCCGAGCCCGGCTCGCCGGGGCGGGGCACGTTGTGGTGCCGCCAGACCAGCGACCCGTCGATGGCGCTGTACGCGGAGACCGCGCCCGGCAGCGCGCCGGCCGCCTCGCTCGTCGAGAAGCCCATCACGATCAGGTTCTCGAAGACAATGCCCGGCACCGTGACGCGCAACGGGCCCTCGCCCTCCATGGTCGCCGACAGATCGACGACGCCGTCCTGCCCGAAGTCGATGACCGGCTCCCCGACGGCCGGATCGAGCGCGACGAGTGCGTCGTTGCCGGTGAAGAAGAGCCGCGCCGCGGTGCCGCTGTCGGTTTCCCGTTCCCACCACATCAGGCCGCGCTGGGGGGCGCCCTCGATGCCGGGGTCGTAACGCCACAGCTCCTCGCCGGTGGCCGCGTCCAGGGCGAATGCGACGAGCTGCGGCGACAGTCCGTAGAGCACGCCGTCGACGACGAGCGGGCTCGTGTACATGGTGGAGTTGCCCGGGCGCAGCTCGCCGGAGTCGTAGGTCCAGGCCACCTCCAGGTCGGCGACGTTCTCGCGCGTGATCTGGTCCAGCGGCGAGTAGTGCCGGCGGGCCACGTCGCCGAGGTAGGTATCCCAGTCGGTGTTCTGCGCGGCGGAAGGGGAGCCGGACAGCGCAAGCAGCCCCAGCAGGATGATGGTCGTGCGGATTGAGTCAGTCACGGCGACACTATGCCGTACCCCGGCGCGTCGTGTCGACGGCCGGCGTGAACTCCACCATTTGCGGTCGATCGGACAGCGTGCCCAGGCGAGAATCGTCTGCGCGAGATCCACGGTGTTATCCTGCCGGACCGACCGTGGCCGCGCACGTGTGCCGATGACGAGTACCCGCCGACAGTGGAAGGGGGAAGTCCGCAGCGACGAGGTCGCTTGCGACGGCCGATACGGAGAATGCCTGTCGTGGGCACTGAATACACATGACGACACATAAGACGTGGACAAATCGCGTGGTGGGCGTTTGTGCCATCCTCGCCGGCATGGCGAGCGGGTGCGGCGGAGGGACGACCGTTGACGTCGCCCCGGGCGTGGCGCTGGAGCTGGCCGAGCGGCGAGCCGCCACGATCTTCAACGTCCACTACGACATCCGGCTTTCGATTCCTGCGGCGCGCGCCGCGCCGATCGACGGCAGCGTGACCACGTCGTTCACGCTTACCGAGGTCGCTCCGCTGGTCTTCGATTTCGCCCAGCCCGCGGAGAACGTCCACGCCGTGCGGGTAACCGGTCGACCGGTCGACTTCGAGGTGCGCGAGGAGCACATCATCGTCCCCGCCGAGGCGGTGTCGCCCGGGCACAACGTGGTGGACATCGAGTTCACGGCGGGGGATGGCTCGCTCAACCGGCAGGACGACTTCCTCTATACCCTGTTCGTGCCCGACCGCGCGCGCGTCGCCTTTCCGCTCTTCGATCAGCCGAACCTGAAGGGACGGTTTCGGCTCCGGCTCGACGTGCCGGCGGCCTGGCGCGCCGTGGCCAACGGATCGCTCGCCTCGCGGGAGGAGCGCGGCGACCGCGCGTTGCTCACCTTCACCGAGACCCACGCCATCAGCAGCTATCTCTTCGCCTTCGCCGCCGGGGACTTCCAGGTTGAGGAAGCGGCGCGCGACGGACGGCGCATGGCGATGTACCACCGCGAGACCGATCGCGAGAGGGTAGAGCGCAACGCCGGCGCCATATTCGACCTGCACGCGTCGGCCCTGGCGTGGCTGGAGGAGTACACCGGCATCGCCTTCCCGTTCGAGAAGTTCGACTTCGTGCTCGTGCCGGCCTTTCAGTACGGCGGCATGGAGCACCCGGGGGCAATCTTCTACCGCGCCGATTCGCTGCTGCTCGACGATAGCGCCACGCAGAACGCCCGCCTGGGCCGGGCCAGCCTGATCGCGCACGAGACCGCCCACCAGTGGTTCGGGGACCTCGTCACCATGACGTGGTTCGACGACGTCTGGATGAAGGAGACGTTCGCCAACTTCATGGCCGCGAAGATCGTCAACCCGGAGTTCCCCGAGGTTGACCACGATCTGCGGTTCCTGCTGGCGCACCACCCGGCGGCATATGGGGTCGACCGTACCGCCGGCGCCAATCCGATCCGCCAGCCGCTCGACAACCTGAACGAGGCGGGCACGCTCTACGGGGCCATCATCTACCAGAAGGCGCCGATCGTCTTCGCGCACCTGGAGCGGCTGATCGGCGAGGAGGCGCTGCGCGGCGGACTGCGCGGGTACCTGGCGACGCACGCCTACGCCAACGCGAGCTGGGCGGACCTGATCGCGATTCTCGACGCCCGGACGGACGAGGACTTGGCGGCGTGGAGCGGGACGTGGGTGGAGGAGAGCGGTCGTCCTCGCGTAGAGCTGGAACTGGAGGCCGACGGGGACACGATCGCGCGGCTGGTGGTGCGCCAGTCGGATCCCGAAGAGGCGGGCCGCATCTGGAATCAGCGGCTCGACCTCCGGTTGGGGTATGGCGACGGCGCATCGAATACCCTGCCGGTCCACCTGCGGGACGCGGAGGCGGTGGTCGCGGACGCGGCGGGGCTGCCTGCGCCCGACTACGTGCTCGCCAACGGCGGCGGCCTCGGCTACGGGCTGATGGCCCTCGACGCACGCACCCGGGACCATCTGCTCGCGGAGTTGCCGCGTATCGAAGATGCCCTGACACGGGCCGTCGGCTGGATGTCGCTCTGGGAGTCGCTGCTCGAAGGCGAGGTGGGTCCGGAGGCGCTGATCGATCTTGCGCAGCGCGCGCTCCCGGCGGAGACGGACGAGCAGAACGTCTCGCGCATCCTCGGCTACCTGACCTCGACGTACTGGCGCTATCTGGCGCCGGAGCGGCGCGCGGCGCTGGCGCCGACTATCGAGTCGCTGCTGTGGCGCGGAACCGTGGCGGCCGGCAGTCGCAGCCTCGCCGCCGCCTGGTTCGGTGCGTACCGCGACGTGGCGCTGTCAACGGAGGCGAACGAGCACCTCGAGCGCATCTGGCGGGAGGAGGAGCAGGTGCCGGGCGTGCCGCTCGCCGAGCGGGACTTCACGGCGCTGGCGCGGGCCCTTGCCGTCCGCGAAGTTCCAGGCAGTCCGGAGATTCTTGCCGCGCAACGGGACCGCATCGACAATCCCGACCGGCGCGCCGCCTTCGAGTTCGTCATGCCGGCTCTGTCGGCCGAACAGGAAGTGCGCGACGCCTTCTTCGATTCGCTCGCCGATCCCGCCAACCGGGCGCGCGAGCCGTGGGTGCTGACGGGACTCCGATTGCTCCATCACCCGTTGCGGGCGCGGGAGTCGGAGGTCTACATCCGGCCGAGCCTCGACCTGCTGGAGGAGATTCAGCGCACCGGCGACATCTTCTTTCCCCTGAGCTGGCTCCAGACCACGCTGGACGGGCATCAGACGGCCGGTGCCGCCGCCATCGTCGAGCGGTACCTGGCGGACCGCCCGGATCTGACGCCGCGACTGCGCGCCAAGGCGCTGCAGGCGGCCGATGGCCTGATACGTGCGGCGCGGATTGTCGACGGGTATCGCTGAACCCCGATGTCGGCCGGCCGACATCGGTGGTTCCGGGGACAGCAGGCGCTGATCGCCTGGACTGTCGCATCGGCTGATCGCCCGGACCGTCGCATCGTCTACGCGGCAGGCGCCGTCCGAGTGCGGCGCCACGGCGCGAACCTTGCGTCGGGACGGCCATCGGATGACCGACGAGTCCGTCACGCCGTTTGCGACCAACCGCGGGCCAGCCAGAACGCGGCCACGATGCCGGCCCCGCACTTGGCGAGCTCCAGCAGCGTGTAGGCGGCGTGCAGCACGCCGAACGTGGCAATTGCCGGCGGCGGCGGGTCGCGCGGGACGAAGTCGATGCTCCGGCCGATGGCGAGAATCTGCGGCGTGATCCCGACCGTGAGCATGACCACCACGGCCAGCATCGCGACGAGCGTCCAGCGAAGGCGGGCAGCGGCCGGCGAGCGCAGGCTCCAGACCAGCCGGAGGGCCGCGCCGCCAATGGCGAGCTGCGCGACGTTCCAGAGCTGGAAGAACAGCCGGTTCAGCTCCGACGACAGATAGCGCAGCACGTTGCGGGCGTCCTCGCGGCCGGCGTCCTCGACGAATGCCGAGAACGCGGCGTGGCTCGGACCGTCGAGCAGCCGGTCGATGGTGTAGAAGTTCTGCATCGCCACGACGCTGACGCACACGGTTCCCATCACCCAGACGCCCAGGCAGAACATCGCCGCATGAGTCTTCATGCGCCGAACGATACCTCACGGCGCCATGGCGCTGCGGTCCTGACCCGCCGGGGCTCGATCCCGGCAAGTCAGCGCAGCACCCACTGGACGCCGGCGATGATGGTCGCGGCGTTCAGGCCCAGGTTCTCTCCGGCGGTCCCGGCGTTCGAGATGTGGTGGTTGCGAAACTCGATGAGCAAGCCGGGTCCGCGCCGCGGCACTACCCGCACGCCGAGGCCGTAGACGAGCTGGAAGTTGAAGACGCGGTCTAGCTCCGGTACATCGAGAGAGGTCCAGAGCAGCCCGGTGATGCCGACGACGTACGGCGTCCACTGCCGGTCGCGCCAAACATGGTACCGACCCCCAAGGCCGGCCAGACCCGCCGCGACGGAACGAGCCGGCCGCTCGTAGAGCAGAAGCGTGCCCTCCCCGTAGATCTCGAGGTGGTTGGTGACGAACCGGCCGAGTTGTGGGTGGAAGGCCGCGAAGCTGGCGTCGCTCTCGGTCTTCCCGTAGCCAGGGATGCCATGCTTCCAGGCGTGGCCCCAGCCGGCGACCAGACCGCGCGTCCAGTTGCCGGCAGCCAGCCGCGGTTCCTGACCCGCGGATACCGCGGGTACGAGAACCAGAATCAGCAGAAAGAAGACAACGGCTCCCTCGTCGCGCCTCGCCATTGCATGCGTCGCCCTTCCCGATGCCACGCAGAGGGTACCGCCGCGGGATCTCGAATCAGAAGAAACGCAGCGAGTATCCGACCTTGACCCCGCGGCCCATCTCGGGGGCCAGGTCCTTGATGAACGACATGTGGTTCCGGAAGAGCGCGTTGGTGAGGTTGTATCCGGTGAACGACAGCATGTGGGCCATGTGCTGCCGCGGCCAGATGTAGGACGCGTCCAGGTTCAGGACGGCGTAGCCCGGCGTCGCGGTCTCGTCGCGGAAAACCCGGTCCTGCCGCGCCGCGAACATCAGCTCCGGGCTCACGGTGAATGCTCCGTAGGGGATGTCGACGCTGAGCGTGGCCCGCAGCGGCGGGATGCGCGGCACCGCCTCGCCGGTCGAAGTCAACGTCGCGTTGACGTAGCCGATGCCGAGCGACGCCCAGGTCTGGCCGCCCAGCCGCACGCTGCCCCGCGCGTCGAAGCCGACGAACCGGCTGTCGTCCTGGACGATGTCGAGCACCCGCAGGTTGTTCACCACTTCGGTGGTGTGATTGCCGAAGATGAAGTTCTCGATGTCGTAGACGTAGAAGTTCAGGTCGGTCCCGACGCGGCCGGACTGCCGCCGGAGGCTGAGATCGAGGCCGAGCGTCGTCTCCGCTTCCAGGTCCGGGTCGCCGACCTCGAAGTTCCCCAGGTGCGGTCCGAAGTTGTAGAGCTCCTGGAGTGCCGGGACGCGCTGCGACTGCATGAGGTTGGCCACGAACGCCGTGGCGGCGCCGAGGTCGGCGTGCAGCCCGACCGAGCCCGACAAACCCAGGAACTGCCGGTCGCGCGGGTCGGGCGGCTCGTCGTCGACGCCGGCCTCGGCGGCATGGCCGTGGTCGTCGCCGGAATGGTCCACGGCGTCCTGGCCGGGAAGACCGACGCGTGCCGCCGTCCTGTAGTGGTTGCGCTCGGCGCGTCCGGCGAGCTGCAGGCGGAAGCGCCCGAAGCTCAGCTCTTCGTAGCCGAAGGCCGACAACGTGCCCTGGTCGGTGCGCGGCGCCAGCACCTCGGCGCCGGTCGCGTGGAAGTCGCGGAACTTCAGCTCGGTCCCGAACCGGCCGGAGAAGCGCCCGAGCTGCCGCTGGTAGAACAGGGTGCGCTTGATGTAGGTGCGATTGCGGACCCGCGAATCGACGTTGGCCGCGCCGCCTACGGTGTCGACATGAGCGTCCGCCACGTCGATGACGTGGAAACCGGTGCGCACCCCCTGCAGGAAGTCGTTGTTCAGGTTGCGCAGGCCGAGGTCGAAACGGCCGACGCGACGCCGCGAGGTGAGATCGATTGCCACGTCGTCCTCGCCTCGGGCTTCCTCTTCCTCGTCATGCCCGTGGTCGTGACCATGGCCGTCCGCCGCATGCCCGTGCGAATGGAATATGTCCTCGAACGGGAGCCCGAAGCGGCTGTCCTCGAACGTGAGCGAGAGGCTGGCGAAGGCCCGGTCGCCGAAGTAGCCGAGCCCGGTGCGCGCGTTGGCGAGCTCGGCGGCGGTGTTGAAGACGGGGCCTTCCGGCGTGTCGTAGTCGCCGGTCCGGCGTTTGGCGCCGCTGGCCCAGTACAGCAGGTTGCCCTGCGAATGCTGCAGGTTGGCATGCGTTCCGGCCTGCCGGTTCGCGCTTCCGGTGTCGGCGCCGAGTTGCGCCCGCGTGCCGTCGATCAGCGACTCGCCGTAGCTCTCGGGGGGCGTGAGCAGGTTCCGGTAGGCCGCGTGCGGGGTGATGATGTTGATGAGGCCCCCCTCGACGCTGGATCCGTAGAGCAGCGTGGCCGGCCCGCGCACGATCTCGATCCGCTCGGCGCTCTTCGGGTCGACGGTCATCCCGTGATGGACCGAGGTGGCGGAGAGGTCGCCGGTGGGGATGCCGTCCTCGATGATGAGCACCCGATCGCCGGCGAAGCCGCGGATGACCGGCCGGCTCGCGCCGGGACCGAAACTGCGGTTGGCGATGCCGGGTTCGTGCTCGATGGCTTCGGCGATGGTGCTGGGGGCCTCCCTGGCGATCTCGAACGAATCCACGGTGGAGACCGCGTTGAACGTGCGGAGCGTCGCCTCGGCGCCGACCGCCGCCGACGCCGTGACGGTCACCTCCTCGCGTATCGGCGACAGGCTGAGCTCGAAGTCGACGGCGGCCGTTTCGCCGGCGCCGAGGGTGACGGTCTGGTATCCGGCAGTGAGTTGCTCCCGCTGGGCGAGGACGTCGTACGTTCCGGCCGGCACGTTGGTGAACTCGAACGTCCCGTCGTCGGTGAACGTGAAGGCTCCCGTGCCGAGGATGAGAATCAGCGCCCCGTCGACCGGGCCGCCGTTCTCCGCGAGGGTCACGGTGCCGCGCACCGTGCCGGTCTCCTGCGCCTGGACCGACGCCGTGGCTGCGAGCATCGACATCGTCAGGACGGCGAGGCGGATCCGGCGGCTCGGCTTGCCGCTGCCGCGCGGTGTGCGCCGGACGCGCAGCGAACCTGACACGCCGGAGTTGTCAGGGTTGGCCATGGAAGGGAGGATTCCTGGTTTCACGCATGCCCGAATTATCCGATACTCACGTTCCTGTGTATAGTGCAGCGACATTCCCGCGGAAATGCTCTCCACAACAAGGAAAGGAACGTCTTCGCGGAGGTTTCATGGATGAAGCTCATTCCCGCGATCGACACGGTGCAGGGTAACGGCGGCAGAGCCCGTGGTGCCGTCCGGGAGACGCCATGACGCACGGCGTGCGGATGCCGCCCGACCGGGTCCGCGAGCTACTCAACCGGCAAGAGACATACGAGACGCCATGACGCACGGCCTGCGGATGCCGCCCGACCTCATGCGGGAGCTCGCCGAATACGTCACCGGAATTCTGGTCGAGCGGTCCCGGCGTTTGCCCGGCGAGCCGGCCTGGGACGGCGAGTTCCAGCAGGAGCTGACGGCCCGGCTGATGGAGGACCCGCCGGAGCGCGGACGGGCGCCGCGCGACGTGATCGACCGGGCCGTGCGGGACGTCCTGTCGCCGGCCGTGCGGCACGACCACCCGCGGGCCTTCGGGTTCGTGCCGTCGGCGCCGACCTGGCCGGGCGTGCTCGCGGACTACCTCGTGACCGGCTTCAACGTCAACGCGGCGACGTGGCTGTCGGCCAGCGGCCCCAGCCAGCTCGAAGCCGTCGTGATCGACTGGTTCCGCCGCTGGCTGGGATACCCGGAGACCGCCGGCGGCGTGCTGACCAGCGGCGGCTCCGCGGCGGCCCTGAATGCCTTCGTGGCCGCGCGCGAGGCGGCGGGGAATCCGGCACGGGCAACCGTCTACATGAGCGACCAGGGCCACAGCGGCCAGATTCGTTCAGCGCGCATCATCGGCATAAGCCCGGATCGGGTGCGGGTGCTGCCGACAGACGCGGACTTCCGTCTTCCGGTCGACGCCCTGGCATCCGCCGTCGAGGCTGATCGGGACGCCGGGTGCACGCCGGTCGCCGTTTGCGCCGACGCCGGCTCCACCAGCACCGGAACCGTCGATCCCCTGGACGCCATCGCGGACTACTGCGAGGCGCAGGGAATCTGGCTGCACGTCGATGCGGCGTACGGCGGCTTCGCGGCCGTCACCGAGCCCGGCGCGCGCCTGCTCCGGGGCATCGAGCGGGCCGATTCCATCGGCATCGACCCGCACAAGTGGTTCTTCCAGCCCTACGACACGGGTTGCCTGCTGGTGCGGGACGTCACGTCGCTCGAACGGGCCTTCGCGATCCACCACGACGTGCTGCAAGACTCGGTGTGGGGCGCCAACCATCCGAATCAGGCGGACCGCGGCCTGCAACTGAGTCGTCGCGATCGAGCTCTGAAGATCTGGATGTCGGTGCAGATGCTCGGCATGGCGGCGTTTCGCGACGCGGTGCGGCAGGGAATCGAGCGGGCCGAGCGCGCGGCGCGGTACGTCGCGGGCAGTTCCGTCCTGGAGCTCATGACGCCCGCCTCGCTGGGAATCCTCTGCTTCCGGGTCAACCCGGGCGAAGGCGCGGGCGACGAGCGGGCGCTCCAGCAGCTCAATCGGCAGGTGCTCGCCCGGGTGTTCTGGGAGGATCGCGCCTTCATTTCGTCGACGCTGCTGCACAGGCGGTTCGCGCTCCGGATGTGCGTCATCAACCACACGACGACGTGGGATGACGTCCGCGAAACGCTCGAAACGATCGAGCGCTTCGGCAGGGAAGCGTTGTGAGGCTGTTAACATTGGCGCGATGAAGCGTCTGGGCTGGTGCCTCCTGATCGCCGGGGCCTCGGTAGCCGCGGCTCCCGCAAGCGTGGCGGCGCACCCGGCGCCGTTCAGCTTCGTCGACGTGCGGTTGGGATCCGGGACGCTGGACGTCACGGTGGTGGCGCATGTCTGGGACGTAGCCTACGAGTTCGATATCGACGATCCCGCGCTGGTGCTCAATCCCGACATCCTGCGGCCGCGGGGCGAACGGCTCGGGCAGTTGATCGGCGAGCGCCTCCGGTTGACGGCCGACGGGCGCCCCGTCGCACTCGACCGCTGGTCCGAGCCGCAGATCCTGGCGGAGCGGCAGTCGGTGCTCCTGCGGGCCCGCAGTCCGTTCGACGCGGGGACCGGCGCGGTCGCGGTGTCGGCCGAGCTCTTCCCGTACGACCCGAATCACCAGACGTTCCTGAACGTCTACGAGGACGCCGAGCTGACGACGCAGGCGATCCTGGGCGGCGGTGAGATCGAGTACGAGTACTTCCTCGGCACCCGGCAGGGCGTCTGGGCGGTGCTTCAGAGATTCGTCCCGTCGGGGGTGCACCACATCCTGATCGGACCCGATCACCTGCTGTTCCTGATCGGCCTGCTGCTGCTCGGGGGGAGCGTGCGGCAACTGCTGTTCGTGGTCACCGCGTTCACCGTCGCCCACAGCATCACGCTGTCGCTGGCGGTGCTGAACGTCGTGACGCCGCCGGCGCGGCTGGTGGAGCCGATCATCGCGCTGAGCATCGTCTACGTCGGCCTCGACAACCTGCTGGCCCGCGGCGGGCGGGACATGCGCATCTGGATCGCGCTGGTGTTCGGGCTGATCCACGGTTTCGGGTTCGCGAGCGTGCTGCGCGAGATGGGGCTGCCGAGCGGGGCGCTCGGCTGGTCCCTGTTTTCGTTCAACTTCGGGGTCGAGCTGGGGCAGCTCGCCGTCGTCCTGGTCGTCGCGGCG
Source organism: Vicinamibacterales bacterium (assembly GCA_965204175.1). Taxonomy (GTDB): domain Bacteria; phylum Acidobacteriota; class Vicinamibacteria; order Vicinamibacterales; family UBA8438; genus WTFV01. The sequence goes on along the minus strand of OZ241978.1, from coordinate 2,900,987 downwards.
ATACTGTGGCGCATCCGGGCGTACAGCGCGGTGGCCGGCCAGCGGATCGCGGTGGCCGGGTCGATCGCGGTGATCGCGGCCGGCGCGTTCTGGTTCGTGGAACGGGTCTTCCTGTCGGGAGGCATGGCATGAGCGAGGTGAGGTCGATGCAGTGGGGGCGTGAGATGAAGCGGGTGATGGTGCTCGGTGCGGTGCTCGTCGTCGGCGCCGTATCGCTGGCGGTCACCGAGGCGGAGCAGGGCGGGCCGGTCGTCGAGGTCGAGCGGCTGAAGGAGAACCTGTACGTGCTGCGCGGCGGCGGCGGCAACGCGGCGGCGTTCGTGACCAGCGACGGCGTGGTGCTTGTCGACACCAAGGTCGCCGGCTGGGGCCAGCCGCTGATCGACCGCATCGCGGAGCTGACGCCGAATCCGGTGACGACCCTCATCAACACGCACGCGCACTTCGACCACGTGAGCGGCAACGTGGAGTTCCCGGCGTCGGTCGAGGTCGTCGCGCACACCAACGCCCGGCGGCTGATGGAGGAATGGAACCCCGTCACCGGCTTTCCGGGCGACTTCCCGAACGTCTTCCAGACCAGCGGCGGCCAGGGCCTGCCGACCCGGACCTACGACGATCGCCTGACGCTGGGCAGCGGCGACGACCAGGTCGACCTCTACTACTTCGGGCGCGGCCACACCGGCGGCGACACCTGGGTCGTGTTCCCCTCGCTGCGGGTCATGCACGCCGGCGACATGTTCCCCGGCCGGCAGGTGCCGATCATGGACGCGAGCAACGGCGGCAGCGGCGTCGAGTACGCGCAGTCGTTGCGCAACGCCTGGCAGACGGTCACCGACATCGACCTGATCATCACCGGCCACAGCACCCAGATGACGCGGAGCGACCTCGCGCAGATGGCCGCCTTCGTCGACACGTTCGTCGCCGACGTGCGGGAGGCGAAGGAAGACGGCCGGTCGGCGGCCGAGGTGGCGGCGAGCTGGCAGGTGCCCGCGGAGTTCTCCGGCTTCGGCAGTCCGGGTCCCGAGCGGCTGGAAGCCTACGTGCAGGTGATCTTCGACGAGTTGGAGTAGCGCCATGAGATGGCAGCCCCGCGGTGACGGATCGGTCGGTGTGGCAGGAGAGCAGACAACGGGCGTGCCGGTGCGTCTCGGCCCGATCCGGGTGGTGGTGGTGGCTGCGGCGATGGCGGCCGGGTGCGCGGCCGCCGTCGAGCCCGGTCCCGACAACCTGAGGGCGTCGTTCGCGGCGCAGATCGACAGCATCGAATCGGTGAGCGGAGTCGAGCACACCGGGGATACGCTGACGTTCACCGAGATGCAGGCGGACGGTACCGAGGTGCGGTGGCGGGTCGTGATCGATTCCGCCGCTGTCGAGCCGCCGGCCGTCGAGGGTGCGCCGACTCAGGGGAACATCGTCTCGTCGTGGTACGCCGACGGCGAGTTGATCGAGCCGCTCGGGTCGATGTCGCGCCTTCCGGATGCGTTTCTCAACGCGGGCATCGCCCAGGATTGCTGGGCCTTGTGGGACGCCGACGCCGGTCGCTGGGGCTGGACGTGATGGCCGAACCGGCGCGCGTGGAGGTGGCCATGCGCCGAAACCTGACGATGGACGGAGGTCGACGATGAAGACGATGAAGCTGCAGAAGCAGAAGGTGCACGGACCCGGGGTGTGGATCCTGGCGGCGATGGTGACAGCCATTGTCTGGGCAGGCGCAGCCGTCGCGCAGACACAGGGCCGGCCGGTCGCGGTCGAGGCGGACATCACGTTCACCGAGGGGCCGACGGTGGACGAGGCGGGCGCGGTCTACTTCACGGATCTGCGCGGCGCCGGGCGCATCCTGAAGATGGACACCGACGGGACCGTCAGCACGTACCGCGAGCCGAGCAACCGCGCCAACGGGCTCATCTTCGACAGCGAGTGGCGCCTGCTGGCATGCGAAGGGGGCAGAGGCGACGACGTCCTGCCGCGCATCACGCGGACGAACGTCGAGACGGGCGAGATCGAGGTGCTGGCCGACAGCTTCGATGGCAGGCAGCTCCACCAGCCGAACGATCTGACCATCGACGGCCGGGGTCGCATCTACTTCACCGACCGCCCCGGTCCGAACGTCACGCCGGAGCAGACCGGCGTGCACGGCGTCTACCGCATCGACCCCGACGGCTCCATCGCGCGAATCCTCACCGAGCCGGACATCGAGCGGCCGAACGGCATCGTGATTTCGCCCGACGACGCCACGCTCTACCTGATCGAGACCGCACAGCAGGAGGGGGGCGCGCGGATGATCCGCGCCTACGACCTCGCGGAGGACGGCACCGCGAGCAACATGCGCGTCTTCCACGACTTCTATCCCGGCCGGAGCGGGGACGGGATGACGATCGACAGCGAGGGCAACCTGTACGTCGCGGCCGGGCTCAACCGCCTGCGCGGCACGAGCGAGACGCTCGACACGGTGACCGGCGTGCACGTCTTCTCGCCGGACGGAGAGCTGATGGAGCACATCCCGATCTGGGAAGACACCATCACGAACGTCGCCTTCGGCGGCGATGACCTCCGCACGCTGTACATCACGGCGGGGAAGACGCTCTTCAGCATCCGGACCGACGTCACCGGCACGCGGCGGTAGCCATCCGACCGCGTGACGGGCGCCGGCGGCCGGGAATTCGCTCGCCCGGTGGTCGGCTGGAGGAGTAGACTACGCTATTCGTTCGCCGGCGGTGAACTGTGCTTTCGAGAGGATGCGGACCTGGAGCGGCCGCGTCGACAGCCGAGGGTAGGACGATGTCGAAGACCCTGGCCGCCTGCGTCGTCGGACTCGGCATTGCGGCTGCCGTGCAGGGAACGTTCGAGTTGTCTACCGCCGGGCCGCACGGCGGGCCGCCGCCCGGTGAGCCCCTGCCGCCATCCGCCGCACTCGCGGCCGGATCTTCTACGCAGTCATCCGTTTCCGCTGGAACTTCGGCCAGCGAGGCGGTCCGCCCGGTTCTGAACCGCTATTGCTTCGGCTGCCACAACGAACGGCTGCGGACGGCGGGACTCGCCCTCGATGAGATGGATCCCGCTCGGGTGGGCGACCATCCGGATGCGTGGGAGAAGGTCGTGCGCAAGCTGCGGACGAGCGCCATGCCGCCGGCCGGCCGGCGGCGGCCCGATGCGGCCACGTACGAGACCGTCGCCTCGGCGCTGGAGAACGCCCTGGACCGGGCCGCGGCCGCGAGTCCCAATCCGGGTCGCACCACCGTGCACCGCCTGAACCGGCGCGAGTACGAGAACGCGGTGCGGGACCTGCTCGCGCTGGACATCGATGCGAGCGCCCTGCTGCCCGCCGACAACGCGGATCTCGGCTTCGACAACATGGCGGACATCCTGTCGGTGTCCCCCGCGCTGCTCGACCGTTACATCTTCGCGGCGCGCAGAATCAGCCGCCTGGCGGTCGGCGATCCGACGATGGAGCCGACGACCGAGACCTACGTCGTTCCCTCGATGCGGTTCCAGGACCTGCGGATGAGCGAGGACCTGCCGTTCGGTTCCCGCGGCGGCATTGCGATACGCCACAACTTCCCGCTGGACGGGGAGTACGACGTCCGCATCCGGCTGCAGCGGCAGCTCTACGACTACGTGCGCGGGCTGCAGAACCGGCAGCAACTCGAGGTGCGCCTGGACGGCGAGCGGGTGGCGCTGTTCCACGTCGGCGGCGCGCCCGGGACGCCGCCGCCGCGGACGTTCGCGGGCGCCGTGCTCGGAGACCGCGCGTGGGAGGAGTACACGCTGCACGCGGACGAGGGTCTCTCGGTCCGCGTCTCGACGAAGGCGGGGCCGCGCGTGCTCGGTGTCTCCTTCGTCCAGGGCCGGTCGGAACGCGACGGCGTGCTGCAGCCGCGGGCGACCGGGAAGGTGCTGGCCATCGCCGAGCGCTGGAGCTCGACGTCGGAAGCGCCCGAGGCGGCGGTCGACCAGGTGAGCATCGCCGGTCCGTTCGAAGCCACCGGTCCCGGCGAGACCCCAAGCCGGGAGCGGCTGTTCGTGTGCCGTCCCGCGCCCGGCGCGGCGGAAGCGTGCGCGCGGGAGATTCTCGGAACCGTCGCGCGGCGGGCCTTCCGGCGGCCGGTGAAGGAGACCGACCTGGCCACGCTGCTCGGGTTCTTCGCGGCGGGACGGGAGGCGGGCGGTTTCGAGGCCGGGATTCAGCGGGCCCTCGAGAGCATTCTGGTCGACCCGGAGTTCCTGTTCCGGGTCGAGCGCGACCCGGTGGACACGCGGCCCGGCACGATGCACCCGGTCAGCGACCTGGAATTCGCCGCGCGGCTCTCGTTCTTCCTCTGGAGCAGCATCCCGGACGACGAGCTGCTGGACGTCGCCGCGCGCGGCGAGCTGCGCGACCCGGACGTGCTGCGACGGCAGGTGCGGCGCATGCTGGCCGATTCCCGCGCGCAGGCCCTCGTCGACGGCTTCGCCCTGCAGTGGCTGGCCCTGCGCACGCTGTCCAGCGTGGTGCCGACCCCCGAGCTGTTTCCGGAGTGGGACGACAACCTGCGCGAGTCGTTCGCGCGCGAGACGGAGCTGTTCGTGGCCAGCCAGATCCGTGAGGATCGCAGCGTCCTGGACCTCGTGCGGGCCGACTACACGTTCGTCAACGAGCGGCTGGCCCGGCACTACGGCGTCCCGAACGTCTACGGCAGCCGGTTCCGGCGCGTCACGTTCCCCGACGGCGTGCGCGGCGGCCTGCTGGGACACGGCAGCATCCTGACCGTCACCTCCTATCCCACGCGGACGTCGCCGGTGCTCCGGGGGCACTGGCTGCTCTCGCACGTGCTCGGCGCGCCCCCGCCGCCCCCGCCGCCGGACGTGCCGGCGCTCCCGGACCGCGGAGAGGGCGGCCGGCCCGCTTCCGTGCGCGAGCGGTTGGAGCAGCACCGCGAGAACCCCGTCTGCGCCAACTGCCATGCGCCGATGGATCCGCTCGGCTTCGCCCTCGAGCACTTCGACGCGATCGGCAAGTGGCGGGCGACCGGCGAGGGAGGCGGCCCGATCGACGCGTCGGGCGTCTTCCCGGACGGGACCGGATTCGAAGGGCTGGCGGGCCTCAAGGCGATGCTGCTCGAGCGCCACGAGCAGTTCGTGTGGACCGTGACCGAAAAGCTCGCCACCTACGCGCTCGGCCGCGGTCTCGAGTACTACGACATGCCCGCCCTTCGGGGGATCATTCGCGACGCGGCTGCCGACGACTACACGTGGTCCTCCCTGGTGCTCGGGATCGTCGAGAGCACGCCGTTTCAGATGCGGAGATCAGAATCATGATGATTAGCAGGAAGGCTCTCCCTCGCCGCACGGTACTCCGCGGCATCGGCGCCACGCTCGCGTTGCCGCTGCTCGACGGCATGGTGCCGGCGCTGACCGCCCTCGGCCGGACTGCCGCGAAGCCGGTGAGGCGGCTGGGCGTCGTCTACGTCCCCAACGGCATCGTGATGGAGCAGTGGATTCCCGCGACGGCGGGCACGGGGTTCGAGATCACTCCGATCCTGAAGCCGCTCGAGCGCTTCCGGGACCGCCTGCTCGTCGTGTCGGGACTCAGCAACAAGGGGCCGGACGACATCCACGAGACGGGCGCCACCAGCTTCCTGACCGGCGTGCCGCCGAAGCGCACGCAGGGCTCCCAACTCGGGGCCGGCGTGTCGATGGACCAGCAGGTAGCGCTGGAAGCTGGCCGGCACACGCAGCTCGCGTCGCTGGAGCTGGCCCTCGAGTCGGGCGACGACGTGGGCACTTGCGGCGGTGGATACACCTGCGCATACACCAACACGATCTGCTGGCGGAGCGCGACGACGCCGCTGCCGATGGAGACCAATCCGCGGACGGTCTTCGAGCGCTTGCTGGGCGACACCGGGGGAACGGATCCCGCCGCGCGGCTCGCGCGCATCGAGCAGAACCGAAGCCTTCTCGATGCGGTGACGGACAAGGTGGCCGCGCTGCGCCGGGATCTGGGGCCGCGCGACCGGCTGAAGCTCGGCGAGTACCTCGAGGCGGTGCGCGACATCGAGCGCCGCATCCAGAAGGCCGAGGCGCAGGTCGATCAGGAGCTGCCGGATATCGCGCCGCCGCTGGGGGTTCCCACCGCCTTCGACGAGCACGCGAAGCTGATGTTCGACCTGCAGGTGCTGGCCTACCAGACCGACCTGACCCGCGTCATCAGCTTCATGATCAGCCGCGAGTACAGCGGCCGGACCTACCCGCAGATCGGCGTGCCGGAGGCGCACCACCCGACGTCGCACCACCAGCAGGATCCGGACAAGCTGGAGAAGCTGACCCGGATCAACACGTACCACACCTCCCTGCTCGCGTACTACCTGGACAAGCTGCGCGCCACGCCGGACGGCGACGGCTCGCTGCTCGACCACGTGGCGGTGCTGTACGGCGCGGGGCTGAGCGACGGCAACCGCCATTCCTCGGAGAACCTGCCGATCCTGCTCGCGGGCGGCGGCGCGGGCACGCTCCACGGTGGGCGTTATCTGCAGTGTCCGGACCCGACGCCGATGTCCAACTTGCACGTGACGCTGATGGACAAGCTGGGCGTGCCCGTCGAGCAGTTCGGGACGAGCACGGGGGAGATTCAGGAGCTCGCGGGCGTCTGAGGATGCTGCGCCGCGGAAGCGGTGCAGGCTCCGGGACAGGGGTTGGTTCGGCGCGGGAAGTGGCGCCGGTCCATGCTACGCGCTTAGTAGTGAGCAACGATACGAAGTGGATCGTCGGAACCGGCGCGGCAGTGGTCGCTTCGGTGGTCGGGTCGGCCGTCGCGGTGATCGCCGTCGTGGTGGCGCTGATCGGCGGCGTTCGCGAGGATCTGCGTGACGTTCGCGCGGACATGCGCACCATGCACGCAGCCATAGAAGGGCTGCGTGACGACATGCACGCAGCCCTAGAAGGACTGCGTGACGACATGCGCGAGGATCACGCGCGGTTCGACGCCCGCCTGGACGCCCTTGAAGTGGCGTTCGGGAAGGTCGACCAGCGGCTCCTCACCATCGAGCGCGTCGTCCTGCCGGCGCCGGAAGCCGGCGAGTAGCCGCGTAGGCTCTTGTTGTTACGCGTCCGACGCGGGCGTGGCGAAAGCAGGGGAAATCGACCATGCGTGGCAGCAGCATGCGCCCGGGTCCGGCGGTGGGTTTCGTCCTGTTGCTGGCTGCTCCCGTCCTGGCTCAGCACCCGGAGCTGCGCCTCGTGGAGGCGATCCGGAACGGCGACAGGCACACCGTACGGGCGCTGCTGGAGGAGCCCGTCGACGTCGACGCCCGGCAGCCGGACGGGGCGACCGCACTCCACTGGGCGGCCTACCTGAACGATATCGAGACGGCCGAGCTGCTCATCGCGGCGGGCGCGGTGGCGGATGCTTCGAACGAGCTGGGCGTCACCCCGCTCTACCTGGCGTGCGAGAACGGAAACGCGGCGGTGGTGCGGGCGTTGCTCGCGGCCGGCGCCACGCCGCACGCGGTGCTCCCCAGCGGCGAGACGGCCCTGATGACCGCGGCGCGGGCCGGCAGCGTCGGCGCCGTGCGGGCGTTGCTGGCTCACGGCGCCGACGCGCAGGCGCGGGAGGCGATGGAGGAGCAGACCGCCCTCATGTGGGCGGCGTCGCAGCGCCACGCCGGGGTCGTCGATGTGTTGCTGGCCGCGGGAGCGGACGTACACGCGCGTTCACGCATCCGACCCGTGGTGCAGGCGCACTCCGCCCGCACGAGCAGCGAGGGGGCCGTGGTCGTCGTCGAGGAGGGCGGCTTCACGCCCCTGCTGTTCGCCGCGCGGAGCGGCGATCTCGCTTCTGCCGAACTGCTGTTGGCCGCGGGCGCCGATCCGAACGACACCGCGCCGGCCGGAACCAGCGCGCTCGTCGTGGCGGCCCACAGCGGCCACGGTGCGCTGGCCGCGCTGCTGCTCGACGCGGGCGCGGACGCGAACGCCGCCCGCGCCGGATACACCCCCTTGCACGCGGCGCTACTGCGCGGCGACGCGACGCTGGTCCGAACGCTCCTGGCCCATGGCGCGGATCCGAATACGCGCCTGCTGAGCGGCACCCGCTACGCGCGCCAGGGCAAGCTGTTCTCCCTGGACCGGGCCTGGACCGGCGCGACGCCGTTCTTTCTCGCGGCCAAGTTCGGCCGGGGCGACATCATGCAGGCGCTCGCCGAGAGCGGGGCCGATCCGCACGCCCGCCTCGACGGCGGGGTCACGCCGCTGATGGCCGCCGCCGGCATGCTCACCCGGGGGTTCGGGCGGGCCGGAAAGGATCGCCTGGGACGGGAGATGGACTCGGCCGAGATGGAAGTCGCCCTCACGCAGGATCCGGATCACCGCCGCGTGATGGCGAGCGGCATCGACGCGGTGCAGGTCGCGGTAGACCTGGGCGCCGACGTCAATGCCGCCAGCGCCACCGGCGACACCGCGTTGCACATGGCCGCCTTCCACGGCTTCAAGACCGTGGTGCGCTATCTCGTGAGCCGCGGAGCGCGGCTGGACGCCGTCAACCTTCGCGGCGAAACTCCGCTGGACCGGGCGCTCGCCGCCCGGGCTCCGGCGCGGCTGACCCGCAGCCTCACCGACTACAGCGACACCAGCACGGCAGATCTGCTGCGGTCCCTCGGCGCGGCCGACTAGCGGAGCGTCGTCTGCGCGGTTTCTTCGGCGCAGACTCTCGGCACAGCGTCGTCTGCGCCGGGCGCCATTTCAGGAGCGCAGACTCCCCGGCCGCCGTGATTCTCCGTGCGGGCGGAGCAGTCCAATCCGAGCCCGCTTCCGTCGAAAGGCTGCAGTGAGGATTGGCCGGGCGGAAAGCCGCAGCCGCACGGCGACGGTTTCCGGGCTATGCTCGCACGCGGAGGAGGACACGCGCGATGAAGACCGTACAGAAGCTGACGCTCGACGACGCCCGCGTCATCATGGCCGGCGCCGAGGCCAAGGCGCGCGAGATCGGCGTCGACATGGATATCGCGATCACCGACGACAACGGCAGCCTGCTGATGTTCCACCGCATGGACAACGGCCGCATCACGAGCATCGACGTCGCGATCAACAAGGCGTTCACGGCGGCGGCGGCGCGGCGCTCGACGCGCGCCTACGGCGAGGTGAGCGGACCGGGCGGGCCCGCGTTCGGCATCCATGTGAGCAACCAGGGACGGTTCATGATCGTGGCGGGCGGGGTGCCGCTGTTCGTCGACGAACAGATCGTCGGCGGCGTGGGGTGCAGCTCGGGGACCCCCGATCAGGACGAGGTGGTGGCGCAGGCGGGGATCGACGCGTTCCTTGCGAGTCTGGGATAACGGCCCGAGGCGTGGGAGCCGTGAGGGGGCACTTGCAATACAGCGGGCGCGGAGGCGTGGTGGCCTGCGTGGCGCTGTGCGCCGTCTTGGCGGGTTGCGGCCACGAGGAGGCGTCCGCCGAGCCTCCGCCGCCGACCTTCGACGAGCAGGGCGTCGTCAACGAGGCGTGGCGCATCCTCAAGATGGCGACCGCGCACGACGTCATCACGCTCGAGGTGGAGGTGGCAGACCTGGGAACGGCGTCGGATGTCGCCCGCGAGCTGATGGCGCCGCTCGAGAGCCGCTACGCCGAGGCGCTCATCTACGTCTACGCAGCCGGCGAGGGCGAGGGCGGACACGTGCCGGCCATGCGGTTCCAGTGGACGGCGGAAGGCGGAATCGTCGCGATGGAGTACTAGGCGTCTGCGCCGGACGCAATGGAGCTGACGCAGACGACGCTGTACTAGAGCAGGAGGCATCGATGAGGAGACGTATGCGATCGACTCTGGCGTCGGGTACTGCGGCCGCCGCGGCCGCGGCGGCGATTGCCCTCGGTGCGGGTCCGATGGGTGGGGAAGGGCTGGCCCAGTCCGCCGGCATCGAGCTCGACGCCGACGACATCGGCGGCGTGGTGACCAGCGCCGACGGTCCCGAGGCGGGCGTCTGGGTGGTCGCCGAGACGACCGATCTGCCGACCCGCTTCATCCGCATCGTGGCGACCGACGACGAGGGCCGCTACGTGCTGCCCGACCTGCCGGATGCGACCTACGAGATCTTCGTGCGCGGCTACGGCCTCGTCGACTCCGAGCGCGTATCCGCGACGCCGGGGCAGGCGCTGGATCTCGACGCCGTGGTGGCCCCCGACGCGCTGGCCGCCGCGCGAGTCTATCCCGCCGCCTGGTGGTTGTCGATGATGGAGCTGCCCGAGGGCGAGCACTCGCAGCAGGAGCTGGGCAGCTCGGTGACCGGCTGCCTGAACTGCCACCAGATCGGCAACGAGGCGACGCGTGCGATCCCGGACAGCATCCTCAGCGGCGTCGATTCGCACCTGGAAGCGTGGGACCGGCGCGTTGCGATGGGGCCGATGGGCGCCTCGATGGCCGGGTCGTTCCGGCGGCTCGGCCCGCAGCGGGCGATGTTCGCCGACTGGACCGACCGCATCGCGTCCGGCGAGGCGCCGACCCAGACCCCGCCGCGGCCGACCGGCGCGGAGCGCAACGTCGTCGTCACCCTCTGGGACTGGGGCACCGAGCACGACGGACGGACCGACAGCACCCCCTCCGACGTGCGTGACGGCACCGTCAACGCCGACGGCCTCGTCTACGGCGTCGTGCAGCCGAGCGACATCCTTGCCGTGATCGACCCGGTGGAGCACAGTGCGACCACGATTCCCATTCCGTCGAACGCCCCGCCGATCCTGACGGATACGCCGACCTCGCCCTACTACGGCGACGATCCCATCTGGGCGCGCCGCTCCGACCCGCGCAGCGTCGCCATGGACGGCGAGGGGCGCGTCTGGCTGACCGGCCGCGTCCGCGCGCCGGACGAGCAGCCCGACTTCTGCACGGACGGCGGGAACGCGTTCGGCGACTACTTCCCGCTGGAGGTGGGCACGCGGCAGGTCTTCCTGTACGACCCGGAGCGCGAGCAGTTCAGCGAGATCGACACCTGCTTCTCGTCCGACCACAACCAGCTCGGCCACGACGAGCGCTTCTACTACGGCTTCCGCGACGGGGTCGGCTGGGTGGACGTGGAGCTGTGGGACGAGACCGGGGACGCCGAGGCGGCGCAGGGCTGGTGCCCGACGGTCATCGACACCAACGGCGACGGCGTGATCACGCCGGGCTGGACCGAGCCGGACGAGCCGGTCGATCCGACCCGCGACCACCGCATCGCCTACGGCTGCTACTCGCCGGCCTTCAACGATGCGGACGGCAGCGTCTGGTGCTCGGACAACGGGCGCGACGACAACACCCTCGTGCGCCTGGAGCTGGGCGACAACCCGCCCGAGACGTGCATCGCCGAGGTCTACATGCCGCCGCCGACCGTCGTCAACCCGCCGCCCTACGGCAGCGGCGGCCTGCATGTCACCCGCGACGGCATCATCTGGCAGGACTGGCGCGGCAGCGGCCACTTCGCCTCGTTCGATCACAGCGTCTGCACCGTCAGGAACGGCCCGACCGCGACGGGGCAGAGCTGTCCCGAGGGCTGGACGATGTATCGCATGGACAAGCCGACGTATTCGAACGCCGAGATGCCGATCAACTCGGACGAAAGCTACCTGACGCAGATCGACCACCACGACGTGCTCGGGTTCGGCCCCGAGACGCCGGTCTACGGCGTGGTCAACACCGACTCGCTGGAGGTGTTCGTTCCGTCCACCGAGGAGTACGTGACGCTGCGCATCCCGTACCCGATGGGCTTCTTCTCGCGCTCGTCGGTCGGCCGCATCGACGACCCGACGACCGGCTGGAAGGGCAAGGGGCTCTGGTCGAGCTACTCGAACTACGCCGCCTGGCACCTGGAGGGCGGACCCGGCACGCTGCAGAAGGCGGTGAAGTTCCAGGTCCGGCCGCATCCGCTCGCGAAGTAGCGTAACTGGCTGATTGTCAGTGTCTTAGGAGGCTGCCTGGGACGGTCGTTGTTCGTTCCGTATGCAATTCGGGCTGGCCAGTCCCAGGCGACTCTCCGTCTCCAACTCCAGTCGGCCAGGGTGAGCCGACGGCCGGAGCACGCGCCCGGCCGCTGCCGCCGCTTGGAGCCGTCCTCGGCTTTGCCGCTTGCGCGATCTCGATCTGAACCGCCTCGGGTTGCGCGCCACTACCGAGAGAGCGTGATCGTCAGAAGCATGGTGCCGTCGTATGCTGGTCGACACCCGTTGATGTAAGCGTGCGACGCGCCGCCTCGGGTTGGATGAAGGGAATTGGCGGTCATGAGTCTGCTGGGACATCTCGTGCCTGGGTGGCACCCGGAGCGCGCGGCGACAATCGCGCTCGCTCACATTCTCGACCTCGATGCCTCTCCGGGCATGGCGTCGGCGTTCGTCGATCTCGTCGGGGAGACAGGCTCCCTCAATTTCGAGCCGGACCGCGTCGCGAGCGATCCGGACCAGAAGGACGACAGCCGGCCGGACGTGACGATCTACGATGCAGCAGGGAAACCGCGCGTGTTTGTGGAGGCTGCGTTCTGGGAGGGCGTGCCCGCGGCGCAGCCCGTCGAGTATCTCCGCGAGCTCCCCGGCGACCTTTCTTCGGGCCTCGTGTACATCGCACCGCGAAAGCGGATTCGGTCCCTGTGGGACGTCCTGCATCAGCGCTGCGCGGGCAGTCTGGAGATCGAGGTCGGGGATGAACCCCCGACGAACGAAGCGGTCTGGGCCCGGGTCGGCCCTTGTATTCTCCTGGTTGCGAGCTGGGCGTACGTGCTCGAGACCCTGCAGCGAGTCACCGAGGATTCGGCCGTCGAACAGGACATCGTCCAGCTTCGGGGCCTCGCCAAACGAATGGAGACGGCGGCGTTCCTGCCGCTGGAGGAGGACGAGGCCGCCGACGCGGCTCTCGCACGCCGCCTGCTCCGTTACCGCGATCTGGTCCACAAAATAGCGGGGCGACTCGAGGAGTATGGTCTGGCCACGGACGTGAAGTACAGGCAACCTTCCTTGCGGATGCGGCGCGACGAGGGCTGCGCCATGCGCGTGCACGGCAGGTTCGATCTGCGTTTCGGCATCGAGCTCGGCGCCTGGGGCGATTCCGGGCTCACGCCGCTTTGGTGTGTCCTGACGGGGTCGGAGACCTTCAGCACTCTCGGAAACTGGTTGCGGATCAAGCAGCGTTTCGACGGCGTGCGATCGTACGGCGACTGGCTGTACATACCAGTTCGGCTGAAGACCGGCACCGATGAAGCCGGTGTGATCGCCGATGCGGTTGACAGGATCCGCGGGATCGCGGACGTGCTGCTGAACGTGTCCCAGAACAGGCCTCCGTCCCGTCCCTCGCCGATCGCGCGCCGGAGCGTCCTGGCCAAGGTCATTCCGCGAGTCATGCAGCGCGAACCCGCCGCCACGCAGGCATTGCACTACATTCTCGAAGCGTCATCCGACCTCGCTCGCACGTTCGTCGATCTCCTGGAGGGCGGGCAGTTTGAAATCGGGCGCATCGGAAGCGAGTGGGTCTACGCGAAGGGGGTCAAGCCGGATCTGGCGATTCACGACACGGGGGAGACCTGTCGGATGTTCGTGGAAAACAAGTTCGACGCGCTGCTGACCAAGGAGCAGCCAGTTGGCTATCTGAAAGCGCTTGATTCTCACCCCGCGTCGGTGCTCGCCTTCATCGCACCGGAAGGCCAGATCGAGAGTCGGTGGAAGGAACTGAAGGAGAAGTGCGACGCCGCGAGACTCGTCTTCGGGGAGGAGTCTCGGACGGCCGACCGTCGCCGGATACGCGTGGCCGAGCGCACCATGCTCATCACGAGCTGGAGGCGCGTGCTCGACGCGCTGCAGGAGACCGCGGCGGCGCGCGGTCTGTCGGCCATCGAGCAGGAGATCGTCCAACTCCGTAGCCTTGCGGAAGGGTGAACCCGGATGACGACTGACGTGTTCTCGCCACTGAGCGCGGTCGAGCTGACCGACGCGCGCGTGCCGCGGCGTCTGCTCAACTACGGCGGGCTGATCGATCCGATCGCGGACAGGCTGGTCGGGGATTCCGCTGCGGGTACGAAGGCGGCTAATGCCCGTCAGTTCGGACGCTGGCTGAGGGTCCACGACAAGTTCGACGTGCACCTCGTCGTCAGCCTCACCCTGTGGGGCAGCCACGGAATCACACCGTTGTGGTGCAACTGCCACACCCCCGAGGGTGTGGCGCGCCGGCTTCAGGCGCGGTTCGATGGCTCGCAAGTAGAAGAGAGTACGAGGGGGTGGCTCAACCTGTGTATTCCGATCCGCCTAGCCGCGGGCGTCGAGCGGGACCGCGTCGTCGGCGATGCCGTGCGGCAGATGCGCAGGATCACGGACGAGTTGGGGGCTCTTGCGGTCTGACTGAGGCTCGACCGTAGCTGCTTCGTGGTATCCTCGGGAGTTTCGGTGCCGCGGCACCGAAGTTGAGGATGTCCCCGCCCGGACAAACGACGCCTGTTCAAGAAGTTGATCGTTGGTACGGTGCGGGTCTTCGCGACCTTGATTTGCGCATTCCGATAACACCGCTACCGTCCATTGGCCGTGCATACGGATCTGTCCATCCGCCGGGTCATGATCGACGTTCCCGTCCAATGTCCCATTCGCGTCGACGATCTCCGATGGGCCTTCGCCGGTTTTGCACCATGCGATCTGGAAACGGGGGAGAGATGGCCGGGGTTTCTCGTGTGAACGAAGGACTCACGCATGGCGGATCAGTTCGCGTGTGGCGGCCGGACCCTCCGCACCGTGACCGCGGTAGCGCTGTCTGTCGCCGTGGCGCCCTGACCACGGGATGGGCGGCGCATTCCAGAGTGTCGAGCGGGAAGACGTCACCCGGACTCCAGCGCCTCCATCAATCGCGAGCCGCAACGGATGAGCAACGGTCGTCGGGATTGGCCGCGCAAGGTGACTGTCGCGCGGCGGAGCGCGGTGAGACGTGCCCTGTGAACGCCTTGTCCGCTGGCGAGAACCGGGACGAACCTGAACCGCAGGCTGTCGGGAATCCACGCGTCGGCGATGTCCGCGCCGCCCTGAAGCTGCGCTGCGGCCGAGCCACCCCTGAAGGAACCACCCTTCAGTTCGATGGGGCTCACCCACGCTACGTTCTGTCCTTTGCCGAAGAATAGATAGTCGCACCGTTTGCGATCAGCCGGAATATCGAGCGTGTCGCAGTCGAGATCGACCGCCACGTGTTCGACCGGCACCCCTTGCATCGACACCGAGCACCCTCGTTTGCTGATGCTCCTTTTCCGGCAGGCGATGTCCACGTGCCGCGTGACCGCCTGCACGAGCCCGCTCACTCGCGCGGACCTTCCTGCAGCCGGTTGAAGATGTCGGCACCCTCGTTGTAGAGCGACTGGCTTATCTCGTCATAGTCGGTCGGGAACAGACCGGTCTCGGGGTCCACTTCGACTTCCTCCACCACGGAGCCTTCCGCGCCGGGCTTGAACAGCCATGCTCCGACTTCTTGCGGCGACAGTGCGACGTCGGCACCGGCGATACCTGCCCGCCGGTTCTCCGGCAGCGAGAAGAGCCTGACTAGATTGCCGATCTGTTCCAGGAACCACTCGCTGTGCGTGGTGATGACGATGCGAACGCCAGTGCGCACCAGCCGGGCAAGCTCGCGCGCGAAGGCGGCCTGCATCGCCGGATGCAGATGTGACTCCGGTTCTTCGATTATCAGGACGTTGCCGCGTTGCACGAGATGCCGTAGGTACAGCACTACCGGCGCCAATTCCGAGACCATGGACGAGGTTCGCATCAACGGCAGGTCGTCCTTCCAGCCGTTCGGACGGTACGTGAAGCGAGGGTAGCCGGACCCGGTGCGAGTCAGTTGAACGGCGCCCTTGAGCACCGCCCGCTCCAGGCCTGCCGCCAACTTGGCTACGGGCTTCCGTCGAGTGGGACGCTGCTCGCCGCCCATGGCGATGAGTTGATTCAGAAAATCAGCCAGCACCCCGGAAAGCATCGGCACATTGGTTGACGGACGCAGTCCTGCCGTTGTGGCGCTCTGAACCAGCGTGCTCACAACCACCTGATGGCTGTGCATGACGCCGGTCCGGTCGGCCGGCAGGTAGTAGGCGGGCCGATGCATCGGCGCAAGGAACGCGCCGAACAGGTGCGCCACGATCAGCCGGAAAAACGATGTGGAATCGAAGTCATCGTCAAGCGTATCGTCGTCGAATGGATTCCAGTCGGTACATTCAGCCACCATTTCCTTCAGGCGCGCCGCATCCGGCAAACGGGATGAAATCGGGGCCACGTGACCCGACAGACGATGATCGCCCAATCCGAATCGAAACTCGTACCTTGCAGATTCCGGGCCGCCGCCTTCATCGCCGTCGCCGAAGCTGACCCGGGCGCCGAGACCTGCGTCAGGTCGTCGGGCCAGGACGTCGAGACGGTCGACGCCGAAGCAGCGGCGCAGTTCATCGGTGAGAGCGGACTCAAGCCATTTGGCGTTCCTGAGGACCTCGTCAATGTATGTCGTCACGTTGGGCGGCGGCGGCGACACCGGTCGTTCGCCAGACACCCGCTCTGCCCAGCTTCTCAGGTCCTGCAGAAGCTCATCGCCCGGGGTGGTCGTCGAGCGAGCGATACGAGCATCAAGTGCAGGCCACGGTACCCAGCCGTGACCCATGTCGAGAGACCGATGCAGGGCGTAGATCAGGATGGCCAAGTACGACTTGCCCGTGTTGCTCGGGCCGATGAACACGGTGAACGGGCGTACGTCCACGCTTGCCCGTTGGATGGGACCGAAGTCCTCGACATCAATGCGGTAGTTGTTCTGGCGACCCGGTTCACGATTCGTCATCGGAGGCTCCCGTTACGTGCCTGCGGCTCCGATGAACGCCGCCTGCCGTCCAGTCGAGATGCGGAGCGCGCGATGATTGAGAGGTGTCAGGCAGCGGGCCGCGTGGCATAAAGCCGTTCGGACGGCGTGTTGCGAAGGTGGCCCTGATGTCAAGGGCCATACGCATACGAGCGTTCTCCACGGGAAGGCCGGCGGCGGTCCGTCTGCGAAGGTGGCTCTGATGTCGACGGCCATACGCACAGGGTAGCAGGACCGCCGGCGGCAAGACCGTGGTGGTAGCGGCATTTCACGCAGTAACGACAAGGAGAGCCGGAGGAGATTGGTGTCGAATCCTCCGGCTCTCCGGACGCTGCTGTCCGCTATCCGCCGAGCGGCAGGATGAACTGCCAGCCCTCGTCGATCCGTTGCTGCAGCCGGACGGCGCCGTCGCCGCAGCCGCAGATCACGCGGTCCTGCGCCTGGCATGCCGCGAGGACCTTGTCGTACATCGCGTCGACCTCCGGATGGTTCTCCGGCCCGGGTGCGGGTCCGAGTCCGAGGTCGATGCTCATGTCGCCCGGCACGACCATGATCGCGCTGACCGGCGCGGCCAGGATGGCGTCGATGTTGGCGACCGCCTCGGCCGACTCCACCATGGCGACGACGAAGAGCTCGCCGTCGGGGTCGAGCGGCCACACGTCGGCCCGTGCGTGGTACTCGGCGGTGTCCACGCCCCACAGGCGGGTGGCCCGCCCGGGTCCCCAGCCCCGCTCGCCGCGCGGCTCGGGCTGCGCGTCGTTCTGCATCGGCGGGTAGCGCGCGGCCTGCACCAGGCGCACGGCCTCGTCGCCGGTGTCGACGTGCGGCACGATGACGCCGAGGCCGCCGAGGTCGAGGACCTGCTTGATGGCCCACTTGAAGTCCTCGTCGCCCTCCTGCGGGATGCGCACCATCGGCGTCAGCCGCATCCGGCCCTGCTCGTCGCGGTCCTGATCGGCCTCTGCGAATGCCTCCACGATGCCCTGGGCCGAGAAGGGCGAGTGCTCCATGTCGACGAAGCGCCAGTCCTGGTTGGCGATGGCGGGCCGGCCCTCCTCGATCGCTTCGATGACCTTGTTGAGACGTGTCCGCTCCTGCGCTTGCGCATCGGGAACGGCGACTCCCGTGGCTGCGGCCAGCCCGGCCAGCGTGGCGCCGGCGATCAGGCGGCGGGTCCACGTCGAATGACAGCGTGTGGCGTCGATTGCGTGCATGGCACCTCCTTGTGTGCGGGTCTACTCTAGCAGCCCGCGACCAACCGCCGCGGCATGCGAGCGGGAAGGCATCCCGCGTGGACCGCGTTGCGTCTCGGTCGGCCCCGAGCGCCTGTCCGCGCTTGTTCCGAAGACGCCGGAAACGGGTGTGTGTGCTGGCACCCCGAAACCCTCGCTGGCTCGGCGTTTCGGCACATCCCCCCGCTCCATGCGCTTGCGCCGCAGAACTCACTGCGTTGCGTTTTGCGGCGCAAGCTCATAAATTGAGCGACCAGAGGCCAAACAATGCGTACACGAAGAATGCCGCGGCCTGCACGGCGCATGCCGATACCGCGGGGAGCGGTCGGCGTGCTGTTGTCGGTCGCGTTGGGTGGGATCGTCGCCGACCCGGCGCCGGCCCGGGCGGCCGAGCCCTGCGCGTCTCGCCCGGTGCTGTCGATGTCGATGTTCGCCGTCCTCCATGCGGCGCAGGCCGAGGCCGACAGCGCGCGGGACCGTGCGGCCCTTGTCGCCCTGTACAACGCGGCCGGGGGAGCGGACTGGATCGACCGCACGAACTGGCTCAGCGACGAGCCGCTGGGGACGTGGTACGGCGTGGAGACCGAGGGCGGGCGGGTCGTCCATCTCGACCTCTGCGGTCCGGGCGGCAACAACCTGCGCGGCTCGATACCGGCCGAGTTGGGCAACCTGACGGCACTCGAGGAACTACGTCTTTCCAACAACTTCCTGACCGGCCCGATTCCGTCCGCGCTCGGCAAGCTGACCGAGCTGGAGGTGCTGCGCCTCTCCAACAATGCGCTGAGCGGTCCGGTGCCGTCCGCGTTGGGAGACCTGGAGGACCTGGAGGAGTTGAGGCTCCATCAGAATCGCCTGACCGGCGATTTGCCGTCGAACCTGCGGCAACTGACAGGCCTCAAGCGGCTGCGGATCGAGGACAACGCCGGCCTCTGCGCGCCGATGGATGCCGATTTTCGAGCGTGGCTGCTGACCCTGGACGAGTTCCGGAGCGACTGCGCCGCCGCGGTGCCGGCGCTGCCGCTCCCGGCGGTCCTGGGCCTGGTGTTACTGCTGTTCGGGGGCGGCTGGTGGCGCTCCCGTCGACCCGGAGGGCAACCATGAATCACCGCCGAAGCGACGCCGTCTTCCCGTGTGGGTACCGGCCTGCGGCCGGGTTGCTCGCGCTTGTGCTCGGGGGCATGCTCTGGATCGCCCTCCCGACGGCCCAGGACGCCGCGCCTGCGCCGACGTACCGGGTCGACCCGTTCTGGCCCAAGCCGCTGCCGACCACGATCGACGAGGACGGCTTGGCGCGGCAGTGGGTGACCGGGATGGTGGGCGCAAGCTGCATCGACTCGCAGGATCGCGTCATCACCGTCAACCGCGGGTTTCTGCCCAACGGCCTGCTGCCGCAGGAAGGCTCGCAGTCGGTCCCGTCGCCGCCGGTGATCCTGTACGACACGGACGGCAACGTCGCCGCGAGCTGGGGCGATCCGACGCTCACCGAGGACGGCGCGGCGGCGGTGCTGCCGCACGGCATCCACGGCTGCTTCGTCGACGAGATGGACAACATCTGGATAGCCGGCAACTCGGACGGCGTCGTCCAGAAGTGGGCGCACGACGGGTCGCAACTGCTACTGCAGATCGGCACCAAGGGCGTCTGCGACGGACCGCCGACGCTGAGTCCGAACGCTCCGCATCCTACTTGCGGCGAGCCGGGCTACAACAGCAGCCGGACCCTGCTGAACGCCCCGGCCGACGTCGCCGTCGATCCGAACCCCGATCCGGTGACCGGGGAGCGCGGCTCGGTGTACATCGCCGATGGCTACGGCAACCACCGCATCGTGGTCTTCGACAGCGAAGGCAACTACCTGCGGCAGTGGGGCTCGGCCGGGAGCGGCGACGGGCAGTTCGTCGAAGGGGGAGGCGGACATCCCCACTGCGTCGTGCTCGGCAACGATGGGCTCGTGTACGCCTGCGACCGCGGCCAGAACCGCATCCAGGTGTTCGATCGGGAGGGCAACCTGCAGCGGATCATTCCGGTCGCCCCGGCGGCGTACGGCCAGGCGACGCTGCGGGCCACCGACATCGAGCTCTCCCGCGACCCCGGGCAGCGGTACCTGTTCGTGGTCGATCTCGGCAGCAACCGCATCTGGATCCTCGAGCGCGAAAGCGGCGAGATCGCCGGCAGCATCGGCGGGTCGGGGCACATGGCGGGGGAGTTCACCTTCCCCCACACCATCGTCGTCGACTCGCGGGGCAACCTCTACGCCGCCGAGACCGTCGGGGGCCGGCGAAACCAGAAGTTCAGGCTCGTGAGCGATTAGCGCCCCGAACCGCCTCGTTACTCGGCGTTTCGGCCCATCCCCCCCGCTCCACGACCCTGCGTCTCAGAACTCCGCTCTCGCTGCGTTCTGCGGCGCAAGCTCCTAGCCAGGCAACGGTGGCATTCTCGGACCGGGCGTGCTGAACGTCATCCCGGTGATCGCCTTCACGCTGCGATTCCCGTAGCGGAACGGCACGATCAACCGCAACGGCGCGCCGTGCCGCGGCGGGATCGGCGCGTCGTTCATCAGCCACGCCAGCAGCACCTGCGGCCGCCGCAGCGTCGTCATCGGCTCGTCCGCGTAGAAGCGGTCGGAGCCGACGAAGCGGCAGTAGTGCACCTCGGGAATCACGCCGAGCATGTCGGCGAAGTCGCTGAAGCGGACGCCGGTCCACTTGACGATGCCGCGCGGATTCGGGGCGCCGCACTGCAGCAGCCAGGTGCCGGACACCACCGGAAGCTGCTCCAGGTCGGAGAAGCGCAGGGTGCCGGACAGGCGCGCCATGCCGCGCGTGTCGACCCGGATCGCCATCCGCCGGTAGTCGAACTCGATCTCCGGCGTGCGCCGGCCCGGCGTGCGCCACATCAGCGGATCGGTGATCGACCCGGCCGCGTTCTCCGGATGGTCGGGGGCCGACCCGTCCGGGTTGAGCGGGAGCGGGGCCGGGAATCCCTCCCGCAACGGCCGCTCGACGAGGCTGTCAGGCCAGTCCTGCGCTTCCTGCGCCTGGACGGCCGCGGGACGTCCGGGCGTGACGACGCCGAGGGACAGTCCGGCGAGGGTGGAGCCGGAAATGGCGAGCGCCTTGCGTCGCGAGAGTGTCATCGCTGCACCTCCTGGGTCGTTCGCACCGGGATCGAGGGGATTCTATCCGTTCCGGGACGCGCCGGCAGTGGTAGACTCACTGGACGCTCGGGCAGTAGAACCAACGACACGGCAACAAGACAGGAGTTGGAAGGATGGCGACGAAACACTGGTCAGTCGGCTATCTGGTGTTGGCGGCGATTCTCGTGCTGCCCCTCATGGCGGCGGCGCAGGACAAGTTCTGGATCGTCCAGACCAACAGCCGCGGCGACAACCTGCACTTCATCGATCCCGCCACCAACGAAGTTGTCGCGGAGATCGACGGCATCTCGCTGGCCCACGGCGCCGCGCCGGCCCCCGACGGCAGCAAGGTGTACATCGCCAACGAGTCCGACAACACGGTCGACATCGTCGACGTGAAGGCGCTGAAGGTCATCAAGAAGGTCCCGCTCAGCGGACATCCCAACAACATCGCGATCACGCCGGACGGCAAGAAGGTCTACACGGCCATCGCGGAGGCCCCCGGGGCCCTCGACGTGCTCGACACCGAATCCGAGGAGATCATCGCGACGATCTCGGTCCACGGCGGCGTGCACAACACCTACGTCACGCCAGACGGCAAGTACGCCGTCGCCGGCATGATTGGCGCGCGCAACCTCACCGTGGTGGACACCGCGACCGACCAGCCGGTGTGGACCACCTACTTCGACCGCGGCATCCGCCCGATGGCGTTCGACCGCCACGAGGACGGCTCGACGCGCCACGTCTACGCGCAGCTCTCCAACTTCAACGGCTTCGGCGTCATCGATTTCTCGACGCGCAAGGAAGTGCGGCGCATCGAGTACCCCGAGGTGCCGGAGGACGAGCAGTTGCCCGGTCACAGCGGCAACACCGCGCACGGCATCGGCGTAACCCCGGACAACAAGTACCTGGTCGCCAACAGCAGCCTGAACAGCAGCGTCTACGTCTACGCGTTGCCGGAGCTCGAGCTGGTCGGCGGCGTCGTCGTCGGCGAGTCGCCGAACTGGATCACGATTACGCCGGACAGCAAGTACGCCTACGTTTCGCTGGCGGACACCAGCAGCGTCGCCGTGGTGGAGATCGAATCGGTGAAGAAGGTCACCGAGATCGTGACGGGCGGCAACGTGCCGAAGCGCAACGCCACGCTGATACTCGATCAGTAGGCATGCGTGCTGCTCTTCGTCTTGCTGGCGCAGCGGCCCCGGTCCTGTTGGCCGGGGTCGTCGTCGCTCCGGCGCAGGAGACGGCTGCTCCCTCCGTGCGCGACGGCGTCTACACGGTGGAGCAGGCCGATCGCGGCGAGGCGCTCTATGACGATCGGTGCACCGTGTGTCACGGCGAGATGCGAGCCATCGTCCCGGAGATGGCGGCCCTGCTCGGCGATCACACCTTTCGGAACTTCTGGCGCGGCCGTTCGCTCGGCGAGATGTTCGGGTACATCCGCGAGACGATGCCCCAGGACGCGCCGGGCACGCTGACCGCCGCCCAGACGGCCGAGATTGTGGCGCACATCCTGCGGGGCAACCGCCTGCCGGCGGGAGATGCCGCTCTCCCGGACGACGAAGAGACGCTGAACGGTATTCCGTTCGACCCCTGAGTTGAGGCCCCCGCAGACGATCACGGGCGCCCCGGACTTCCAGCTCCTCCTCCTGCCGGCGGACGAACCGCCGCACGCCTTCGCCGCAGAGCGTCCCGGGCGAACGTGAGGGGCGTCGCGCCTCTTATCCGAACAGCAGGTTCACGATGAACGTCGCCGCGAGGATCCCGGCGACGTCGGCCATCAGGCACGCGGGGAGCGTGTGCCGGGTGTTGCGGATGCCGACGGCGCCGAAGTAGACCGCGAGCGTGTAGAAGGTGGTTTCGGTGCTGCCGTAGACCGTGCTCGCCAGATAGCCGATCAGCGAGTCGGGGCCGTAGGTCTGGATGATCTCGGCTGCCACCCCGAGCGAGCCGGAGCCGGACAGCGGGCGCAGCACCGCCACCGGCAGCACTTCGGCCGGCATGCCGATGAGGGCGGTGAGCGGCCCGAGCAGCGTGACGAGCGCGTCGATGCCGCCGGCGGCGCGAAACATGCCTATGGCCACGAGTATCGCGACCAGGAAGGGGATGATCCGCAAGGCGACGTCGAAGCCCTGCTTCGCGCCCTCGACCACCGAATCGTAGACGCGGACCCGCCGCACCCAGCCGTACAGCACGAGGCCCGAAACCAGGGCCGGCAGCATCCAGAACGAGGTCATGCCGCGGAACGCGTCCAGCGCGGGTTCCGCCTCGAGCCGGGCGAGGAAGTCGCGGACGGCCAGCGCCAGCAGGCCGATCCAGAACGCCCGGGCAATCCAGGCCCGCTGCGGAGAGGGCGCCGGCGCTGCTTCCGGGCCGGCCGCGGTCTCGTCGGAGGCCGGCGTTCCCGGCGTTGGTTCGGGCTCAGGCGCGTGCGCCGTCGCGGCCTCGACCGGGGGCGGCTCCGTGCGGCGCCAGCGGCCGACCCGCGACAGGAGGAGCGCAGCGATGATGCCGACGACCGTCGCCGAGCCGCTGGCGAACCACGTCGGAAAGAAGATGCCGGCGGCGTCCTCCGATCCGAGCGACGCGCGCACGCCGATCATCCCGCTCGGCAGTACGGCGAGTCCCGCCGTGTTGATGGCGAGAAACAGCGCCATCGCGTTGGTGGCGGTGCCCGGCCGGCTGTTCAGCTTGTCGAGCTCCTGGATCGCCTTGATGCCGAACGGGGTGGCCGCATTGCCGAGCCCCATCATGTTGGCGGCGATGTTCAGGATCATCGCGCTTATCGCGGGGCTGTCGGCCGGGACGTCAGGAAACAGCCGGCGCATGACGGGCCGCACGAGCCGCGCGATAGTGGCCATCAGGCCGCCGTTCTCGGCGACGCGCATCAGGCCCAGGAAGAAGGCCATGACGCCGACGAGCCCAATCGCCAGGTCGACCGCGCTGCGTGCGGACGTCAGGATCGAGCCGGTGAGCTCCTCCATCCGGCCCGTGGCCGCGGCGAGGAGGACGGAGGCCAGGGCGACCGAGACGAACAGGCCGTTCAGCATGGGCGGGCAACCGCGTCGGGCATGGCGCGGATGATCGTAGCAGGATCGAGGGAACCTCCGGCCGCCGCTGGTGTCCAAGAACTTATAGGCCCAAGAGGCGGGTCGTCTGCCGGCTCGCTTGCGTTCGGGCCGACGGTACGGGACCCTTGGGGCAACGGCGAAGGCCGCGGGCGCGGCCACTGGTGGAGCTGTTGAGATCCGCATCCGCTGTCGACTGGTCGGCGGTTCCCGCAACCGACACGTCGCTGATCGATCGGTGCGTCGAAGGGGACGAGGTCGCCTGCCGGCAACTGGTCGAAACACACCAGGCGATGGTGTTCCAGCTCGCGCTCGCCCTGCTGGGCGAGCGCGAGGAGGCCCTCGACATCTCGCAGGAGGTGTTCCTGCGCGTGTTCCGGACCCTCACCAGCTTTCGCGGCGACGCCACCCTGCGCACGTGGATCTACCGCATCGTCGTCAATCAGGCCCGCAACCGGCAACGATCCTGGATGCGGCGGCGGCGTGACGCGCAGGTCTCGCTGGAGGACTACGCGTCGGCGCACGGCGAGCCGCGGGCCACGCAGCAGGTGGGAGCCGACGTCCGGCTCGAGCGGCGGGAGCTGGCGGCGCGCATGCGGGCGGCCATCGGCGCCTTGCCGTTCGACCAGCGCTCGGCGCTCGTGCTCCGGGAGTTCCACGGCATGCGCTACCAGGAAATCGCGTTCTCGCTGGGCGTGACGGTGGGGACGGTCAAGTCCAGGCTCGCGCGCGGGCGCGCCGCGCTCCGCGAGTCGATGAAGGAGCTCTGGCCAAGGTGACTTGCAGATGGATCCGGCGTCGTCTGGCCGCCTATCTCGATGACGAGCTTTGCGTCCGCGATCGCATCGAAGTGGACGGACATCTCGAAGCCTGTGCGGACTGCGCTCGGATTGCGCAGGGGGAGCGGGAGCTGAGCCGGGCGGTGCGGCTGGTGGCCGGCGACCGCCTGGACGACGAGATCGTCGAACGGCTGCGGGTGGCCGGCGGGATGGTCCTGAGCCGCATCGCGGCGGAGCGCGAGGTCGCCCGCACGACGGGCGTGCGCGGTCTGGCGGACAACTTCCACCGGGTCTGGCTGGCCGGCGCGGCCTGCGTGGCGACCAGCCTGTGCGCGTTCGTCGCGGCCAGCGTGATCAGCACCGTGCAGAGTCCGGACTCGCTGGCGGCGATGATGGAGAAGCTGTCGAACCCGGGATCGAACGAGAACCCGGTGCAGCTCCGTACCGGTATGGTCGCGCCGCAACTGAGCCCCGACGCCGTGCTGCTGACCCTGCCAGAACCGATGCCGTTGCCGGGCCGCCCGACCGGCGTCACGTTCGCGGTGGTGGTCACCCGCGAAGGGACCGTTTCCGGGCTGGAGGTCCTCGATTCGAGCGGCCCCGATCCGTTGAGCTGGCACGAGCTGGTCGATTCGGCTTCGGGGGCCCGCTTCCAGCCGGCCGAGTACCGCGGCGCGCCGGTCGCGGTCAACATGGTGTGGGTGGTCGAGCAGGTGACGATTCTCGCCGACGCCGCCATGTCGGACTTCCGCGGCGCCGGCCTCGGGCCGCTCGCGTAGCGGCTTGGCGGCCTGCGGTTTCTGCTCGTTTCAGCGGACGCTGACCGTGGCAGTGTTCTTCATGACGTCCGTCACCCGCAGGACCAGCCGCTCGAGCTCCCCGGCCGACACCGTGACGTCGAAGCGCTCCTCTCGCTGATCGGCGATGCCGTCGACGGGGTAGGCCGCCTGCCACCGCTCCGCGTCCACCGTGTACTCCACGCGCGCCAGCGTCGACTGCGCGTCGGAGACGAGCACCCGCACCGTCGCGCGGCCGGCAGCCGGCGTCACGCCCTCCACCGTGATCCGCGGCGGCGAGTTGTCGACGTCGAACGGCGGCGTGTCCCGCAGGGCGGTCAGGGCCCGGCCCGGCGCGTTGGCGCCGGCGTCGGTGGCGACGATGCGCACGACGTAGGTGCCGTCCGGGGTCGAGGTCGTGTCCCAGGTGAAGATCCGCGTGGTGAGCTCACGCTTCAGCACGCGCCATGCCGAGGCCGTCTCCTCGCGGTAGTGCACCTCGAATTCCAGGGGGTCGTCGTTCGGGTCGCGCGCGTCCCAGGCGAACGACTGGAGCCCCTTGCGGTAGACCTGCCGGCCGAGGGTCGGCGTCTGGGCCGTGCCGGCCGCGGGCGGCGGGGCCGCGGGGTCGCGCTCGGCGTCCAGCCCGGCGATCGGCGGATCGGTGGGGAACGACCGCAGGTTGACCTGTCCGGGCGGATGGACGGTGATGCGCGTGACCTGCGGCGCGAGATTGCGCGGCAGGTAGGCGGCCGTGACCGAGAAGAGGGCCGGCGTGGCGCCGCTGCCGGCGAGCGAGGCCCGCCACTGCAGATAGCGTGCGTTGGGACTGCTGATGGCGGTCCCGCCCGGCGCGGCGTACGGCGCGGACCACCGGCTCCAGGTGTCGCCGGGCACCGCGGTGTTGCCGGAGCGGGTCTGCAGGCGCACCACGCTGCCGCCCGGCGTGTCCGCCCGCCAGCGGATGGTGCCCCAGGTGGCGACGGTGCGCGCGTCGTGGACCTCGGAGACGTAGGTGCCGCTGCCGGCGCGGTTCGTGGCGAGACGGTAGAGATTCCCCGGGTTGGCGGTCGTGTAGTAGAGCAGGCCGTCGGGTCCGCGGGCGAGGCGCGTGACCTGCCGCGCCGGGGCGCGGGTCAGGAGCACCGTCGTCGGCGGGCGCCCCTCGACGCGGAAGATCTTGCCGTCGGGGCCGGTGCCCACGATCACCGCCCCCTCTGCGTCCACCGCCGCGTCGTAGGGGGTATCCGAGGTCGACTGCCACAGCGCGTCCCAGTTGCCGTCCGGCGCGATGCGGTAGACGGCGCCGCCGGCGGCCGTCGAGGGCGCGGCGGCCCCGGCGCTCGGGGCAGCCGGTGTCGCGGCAGGGGCTGCGGTGGCGCTGGCCGTTACCGTCACCGAGACGCTCGTCGTCACGGCCGCGGTTGTCGCGGCGGCGGCCGTCGCGGCGGGTGCCGCCGTGACCGGGGACGGTGCGCCCCCGGCGGCCAGGGCCAGGAGTGCCCCGTCCGGGGCCACGCGGATCGACGTGATCTCGTCGTGGTTGGTGTCGAGCAGCACGAAGGCGCGACCGCCGGCGTCGATGCGCAGCACCCGGCCGGGCGAGCCGGTGCCCGCGTAGACGCGTCCGGCCCCGTCCACCGCGAGCGAACGGACGTGCGCCGTTCCCGTGTCGTACCACATCGTTGCGGCGCCGTCCGGCGTGACGCGGTAGATGCGGCCGGGGTTGCCGGTGCCGGCGTACAGCGTACCGTCGGCCGCCGTCGCCAAGGCCCAGACGTAGGGTTCCTCCGTGTCGAGTACTTCCCGCTGCGTGCCCCGGGCGTCGAACGCGACGATCCGCCCGTCCGGCGCGGTGGCGGCGAACACGCGCCCGCCCGTTCCCGTGGCCAGCGCCTGCGCGTCCCCCTCGGCGCCGTCCAGAACCGTGGTCACGGCGCCGCCGGGAGTCACGCGGTACACCATGCCCGGCGGGCCGCCGCCGACCCACAACGCATCGCCCCCGCGCACGAGGGACCACAGGAACGGGACGCCGGTCTCGGTGACGCGCTCGGCGTTCGGTCCCAGCAGCAGGCGCCCGCCGGCGTCGATGGACACGTTGTCGGCCGTGCCGCGCAGCATCTCCTCCTGCGTGGAGACGCGCCAGAACACGGGCGAGGCGGCGGAAAGGCCGATCGCCAGCACGGCGAAAGCCGCGAGCATGGCGACCCCGGCGACGGGAAGGCGCGGACGGGGAGACGTCATTCGGCCTCGACCATGAGGGAGAGCAGTCGGGACCCGGAGGTGACGTGGCCGAGGGGCACCTCCCATTCGCCGAGCGTCGCCTCGCGCAGGCGGGTCACGTCGCCGCCGGCGCCGTCGCCGGCCAACACCGCCAGCACCGACGGGGGCAGCGCGGCCCGCGGCTGTCCGTGCACCACGGCGCCCGGGCGCGACGCCAGCAACTGCACGTAGAGGCGGTCCTGCCGCCGGCCGGCGTTCAGGGCCCGGATCAGTTGCGGCAGCGAGCGCGCCTGGTGCGGCTGCCGCCCCGCCTGCGCCTCGCGTGCGTTCAGCGTTGCCGCGTCGGCTACCAGCAGACGCAGGGCGCCGATCGCGTCCCGCGGCACCTCGACGCCGACCGTGGATGCGATCGGCGCCCCGTCGAGCGTGCGCGCCAGAACTCGAACCGGCACGGTGTCACCGGGGTGGATCCGGTCGGCGTCCACTTGTACGCGCTCGAGCACCGCCGCGCGGGTTCGTTCGTGGGTCCGGATGTCGAGATCGATGCGCGTGACGTCGACCGGCTCGAAGCGGTTGCCGAGCAGCGTCATCAGCGGGGTGGTCGCCGAGAGCGCGGCGCTGAAGGCGGCCGACGGCCCGGTGAACACGTTGCGGAACGCCACGCGGCCGTTGCCGTTCCCCAAGGTGGCCGTCCCGTCCACCTCGTAGGTGCTCGCGGGGGCGACGTCGCGCGTCCAGGAGAGGAAGGTGTTGAGCACCCCGGTCAGGGTCAGTATCGGCGTGAACAGCGGGTCGTCGATGATCTCGAACTCGAAGCGCTCGTTCAGCCGGCGGTCGGCAGCGGCGATGTGCAGCGTGACCGGAATCAGCGCCGGCCCCGGGCCGAGACTGCCGTAGATGCCGGTGGACCGATCCTGATCGATGGTGCCGAGCACCGGGCCGATGCTCGCCAGACGCGAGGAGATCGCCAGGCTCGGCAGCAGCGTGGTGACGCGCGCCCGCGTCATCGGCATCTGCGCCCGGCCGAGGTTGTAGAACGGATGGCCGAAGGCGTAGACCCGCCCGTCCTCCACCAGGGTGACGGTGCCCGTGCCGGCCATCGCCAGATCGCCCTGGATCAGGCTCGCACCGACGGGATCACCCGGTTTCAGGGGACGGTCGTCCTCTTCGGCTTGCGCGCCGGTACCGCGGCCGCCGGCGGTGGGAACCAGACCCGCGGCGTCGAACGCGGCGCTCCAGAGATCGTGGATCTCCGGCGCGAAGCCGTTGAGGACCAGCGGCGTCGCGATGGGCCGCAGCAGGGCCCCGATGCGTCCCCCGTCGACCGGGAGGAGACCGGCGGCGTGAACGTCGCCGGGCCGCCGCGCGAACGGCTCCCGCGTGGGAAACGCACTCGCGACGACATCGACCAGGGAATCGTGCGTGACCGCGTGCGCGTGTGGCAGCGGCGCGGACCGCCGCCGGGCCGCCCGCAACGGGGTTGCGTCGGTCGCGGCCATTTCCTCGATCGGCGTGATGCCCGCGATTGCCTCGCGCGAGAACGAGCCGAGCGCGTACGAGACGGCGCCGACGAGCCGGTCGTCGATGTAGACCGGGCTGCCGCTCATGCCCTGGATGACCCCGGTCCGTGCGAGCGGGCCGCCCTCGAGCCGCGCCACGATGAGCGAGCGGCGGGGGCCGAGCACGTTGGTGAGCACGCCCAGCACGTGCACGTCGAACTGCTCGCGCGTCGTCCCGTCGAACACGGTGACGCCGACCCCGTGCATGCCGGCCTCGATCTCGGCGACGGGCATGCGCGGCGTGGCGGCCGGCAACGGCACGAGGACCAGGACGGCGAGGGCGACGCCCGCGGCGAGCGGCGGAATGCGGCCGGTGGCAAGTCTCATGGGTTGAGCGGGATTCGTTCCGTCGCAAACCATCATACCGCCATGCGGCTGCATTGACACACGATCGGGCCTCTGTTACCGTCATCTTCTGTCTGCCGAGGCGTTGCGACAGACGATGCCAACCATGATGACGTCGGTGCCGAGCGCGTCGCGCGAGTCCCGCCGAGCGGCGGGAGGCCGGCCGTGCTGGCGGTGGTACCGGGCGTTTGCCACGCACGACGGAGGGGCTGGCTGACCAGGTCGAACGACGACAGGCAAGACGAGGCAGCCTCTTCGACCCCTCGGGTGAAGAGGCTTTTTTTGTGGGCGGCGGAACCATATGGGTGATCGGCGAACGCGGCTGTGCGCGACGGTGACCGCGCGAACTACGGCCGAACTGCGCGCCAGGCGGGATGCGCAGGCCGGCGCCGATCTCGTGGAGCTGCGCCTCGACATGCTGGAGCGGCCCGACGTGGCCGGGGCGTTGCAGGGCCGCCGCCGGCCGGTGGTCGTCACGTGCCGGGCGGCGTGGGAGGGAGGCGCGTTCGGCGGCAGCGAGACCGAGCGCCGGCACATCCTGCTGGATGCCAGCCGCCTCGGGGCCGAGTACGTCGACGTGGAGCAGCGGGCCGACTTCGCCGGCGATCTGCTCGCGGCGAGAGAAGGCCGCGGCGTGGTCCTGTCGTTCCATGCGTTCGACGGCCTGCCGGCGGACCTGGACGCGCGCTACCGGGCGATGCGGAGCACGGGGGCGGAGGTCGTGAAGATCGCCGCGGCCGTCGCCAGCCTGGAGGAATCGTTGCGCGTGGCGGCCATCGGTGGCGGGAGCGAGCCCCGCGTACTGATTGGGATGGGAGCGGCGGGGGTGCCGTCGCGGGTGCTGGCGGGCCGCTTCGGCTCGTGTTGGACCTATGCGGGAGACGGCGTGGCGCCCGGACAGATCGACCTCCGGAGGATGCGGGAGCAGTTCCGATCGTACGAAGTCTCGGAAGCGACCGCCGTCTACGGTGTCCTCGGGTCGCCCATCGGCCATTCCCTGTCTCCGGCGATGCACAACGCCGGCTTTCGGGAGGCCGGCGTCGATGCCGTCTACCTGCCGCTGGAGGCCGCCGGCGTGGAGGACTTCCTCGCCTTCGCGCGCGCCGTCGGGCTGCGGGGCGCCAGCGTGACGGCGCCCTACAAGGAGCAGATTGCGGCGCACGCGGCGGAGCAGGACGCCACCAGCCGGGCGGTCGGGGCGGTCAACACGCTGCGTCGTATCGAGGCCGGCGGTTGGGAGGGTCTGAACACCGACGTGCCGGGACTGCTGGCGCCGCTGGCGGGACGGATGAACCTGGACGGCGCCCGCGCGACGGTCATCGGAGCCGGGGGAGTGGCCCGCGCCGCCGCCTTCGCGCTGCACGGCCGGGGGGCGGCGGTCACCGTCCGCGCGCGGCGTCCGGAGCAGGCCGCCGCGGTGGCGCGGGTGGCGCCGGGAACGCGGTCGGGGCCGCTGCCGCCGCCCGCAGGATCGTGGGACCTGCTCGTGAATACGACACCGCTCGGCACGTGGCCCGACGTCGCGCGGAGTCCGCTGCCGGACGGGCCGTTCGACGGCCGCCTGGTGTACGACCTTGTGTACAACCCGCCGCGGACCCGTCTGCTGGCGGATGCGGCCCGCGCGGGATGCGAGACCATCGGCGGTCTCGACATGCTGGTGGCGCAGGCGTTGCGCCAGTTCGCCTGGTGGACCGGCATGACGCCGCCTGCCGGCCTCTTCAGGCAGGCCGCCGAGCAGGACCTCGCGCGTCAGGCGCGGGCATCGGCCTCCGCGGCCGCCCGGCCGGCGTAGTGGAAACGCCGCCATGGAGACGATGACCGCAACGACGTTCGACGAGTTCCGCGAGCTGGCGCGCGACGCGACGTTCGTGCCGGTGTGCCGCGAGGTGCTGGCGGATCTGCTGACCCCGGTGTCGGCGTTCCTCAAGGTCGCCGAGAGCGCGGACCACGCATTCCTGTTCGAGAGCGTGGCCGGGGGCGAGCACCTCGCCCGGTACTCCTTTCTCGGACGGGATCCGTTCCTCGTGCTGCGGTCCGCGGGCGGCCGGACCCTGCGCCGGCAGCACGGCCGTACGGAGGAGCTGAAGGAACCCTTTCTGGAGGCCCTGCGGGGGCTGATGGCCCGCTACCGGTCGCCGCGCGTGCCGGGCTTGCCGCGCTTCACGGGCGGCGCCGTCGGTTTCCTGGGCTACGATACCGCCGCCTGGTTCGAGCCGGCCCTGGAGCGGTCGCGGGACGCGCACCCGAAGCCGGTCGAAGGAGGCGACGACGCGGCCTTCATGCTGTTCGACACGGTGCTGGCCTTCGACCACGTCAAGCATCGCATCCTGATCATCGCCAACGCCGCGGTCGAGCCCGGCGGCGACCTGGAGGCCTGCTACGCGCTGGCCCTCGCGCGGATCCGCTTCCTGGAGGCGGAGATCGGACGACAGCTCTCCGAGTCGCCGTCCGGCCCGCTCTGCGACGTCGAGTTCCGATCCAATACGAGCCGGCCGGCCTTCGAGAGCGCCGTGCGCCGGGCGAAGGACTACATCACGGCCGGCGACATCTTCCAGGTCGTGCTGTCGCAGCGTTTCGAGGCCGAGGTCCGCAGCGATCCGTTCAGCGTCTATCGCGCGCTGCGCTACGTCAACCCGTCGCCCTACATGTACTTCATCCGGCTGGGTGACGTCTCGATCGTGGGATCGTCGCCGGAGATGCTCGTCCGGGTCGAGGGCCGGCGCGCCGAGACGCACCCCATCGCGGGCACCCGGCCGCGCGGGGTCACGGCCGAGGCCGATGCGAGGCTGGCCGAAGAGCTGCAGGCCAACGAGAAGGAGCGGGCCGAGCACGTGATGCTCGTCGACCTCGGCCGCAACGATCTGGGGCGGGTCTCCGCCTACGGGTCCGTCCGGGTGCCGCAGTACATGGCGATCGAGCGGTACTCGCACGTCATGCACCTGGTGTCGCGCGTCGTCGGCGAGCTGAGCGACGAGCACGACCGGCTCGACGCCCTCGCCGCGTGCTTCCCCGCCGGCACGGTGTCGGGGGCGCCCAAGATCCGGGCGATGGAGATCATCGACGAGCTCGAGCCCACCCGGCGCGGCATCTACGCGGGGGCGGTCGGCTACCTCGACTTCGCCGGCCATCTGGATTGCTGCATTACGATCCGCACCATCGTGATGCGGGACGGGCGGGCCTGGGTGCAGGCCGGGGCGGGCATCGTGGCCGACTCGGATCCGACGGCGGAGTACGAGGAGACGCGGGCCAAGGCGTCGGCGCTGTTCGGCGCGCTGCGCATGGCCGAGAGCGGACGCGGGCCGTCGGCCAGCGGGAGGAGCGGCTGATGGTGCTCGTGATCGACAACTACGACTCGTTCACCTACAACCTGGTGCAGTACCTGGGCGAGCTGGGCGCGGCGCTGCACGTGGTGCGCAACGACGCGCTGACCGTGGCCGAGGTGGACCGCATCGACGTGGACCGCATCGTCATATCGCCGGGACCGGGGCGGCCGGAGCATGCCGGCATCACCGTCGATCTGATTCGCGCCTACGCGCCGCGCGTGCCGATACTGGGCGTCTGTCTCGGCCACCAGGCGATCGGCATCGCGTTCGGCGGTTCGGTGGTCGCCGCGCCGGCCCTGCTGCACGGCAAGACCTCGACCGTCGAGCACGACGGCCGGGGCGTCTTCGCGGGGCTGACCGAGCCGTTTCCGGCCGGGCGGTACCATTCCCTCGCGGTCGACGCCGCGTCGGTGCCCGACGAGCTGGAGGTGGCCGCGACGGCGCGCGAGGACGGCGCCATCATGGCGGTTCGCCACCGGCGGTGTCCGGTCCACGGCGTGCAATTCCATCCCGAGTCGGTGCTGACGGGCGAGGGCCGGCGCATCCTGGGCAACTTCCTGGCTGCTGAAGCCGGTGAACGTCATGCGTGAAACGCTCGACACGCTTCTGAGGCGTGAGGATCTGACCGCGGCGCAGGCCGCGGCGGCGATGGAGCAGGTGATGGAGGGCGCCGCCACCCCGGCCCAGATCGCCGGCTTCCTCGTCGCGCTGGCGATGAAGGGGGAACGCTCCGAGGAGATCGTCGGCCTTGCGCGGACAATGCGGGCGCATGCCGTGTCGTTGTCGCGGCCCCGCGAGGCGTGCTTCGACACCTGCGGCACCGGGGGCGACCGATCGCACACCTTCAACGTCTCGTCGCTGTCGGCCGTCGTGCTGGCTGCCTGCGGCATCGAGGTGGCCAAGCACGGCAACCGGTCGGTGTCGAGCCGTTGCGGCAGCGCGGATCTGTTCGAAGCCCTCGGCGTCAACGTCGCCGCGTCGCCGGCGGTGGTCGAACGCTGCCTCGACGAGGCCGGCATCGCCTTCTTCTTCGCGCCTACCTTCCATCCGTCCATGCGGCACGCCGGGCCGGTGCGGCGGGAGCTCGGCATCCGCACGGCGTTCAACCTGCTCGGCCCGCTCACCAATCCCGCCGGCGCCCGGCGGCAGGTGGTCGGCGTGCCGCGGCCGGAGCTGGCGGACCTGGTGGCCCGCGCGCTGGCCGAGCTGGGCTCGGAACGCGCCTGGGTGGTGCACGGCGCGGAGGGGCTGGACGAGATATCGGCCGTCGGGCACACGAAGGTCTGCGAGGTGCGTGACGGCACGGTGTCGACGTTCTACGTGCATCCGTCCGACTTCGGGCTGGCGCCGGCGACGCCGGATCGGATGCGTGTCGACGGCCTGGAGGCCAGTGCGCGCATCGCTCGGGCGGTGCTCGCGGGCGAGGAGGGACCGCCGCGCGACTTCGTGCTCGCCAACGCCGCGGCCGCCCTGCTGGTGGCGGGCCGGGTCGAGTCGCTGGCCGACGGCGTGCAGATGGGAAGCGAGGCCCTGCGGAGCGGTCGCGCGGCGGCGACCATCGAGAAGCTGGCGCGATGCTCGCAGGCGCCGGAGGGCGACGCGTGAGCGCCGCCGCATCCGTACCGCCCGCCGACCTGCTGGAGACGATCATCGCCGCCACCCGCACCGCGGTGACGGAACGACAGGCCCGCCGGCACCTGCGCGATGTCGAGCGGGCCGCCGCCGAAAGACAGCCGCGGGGCGACCGGTTCGTGGCCGTCCTGGCCGACCCGGATCGCTACAGCGTGATCGCCGAGTGCAAGCGCCGCTCGCCGTCCCGGGGGGTGATTCGGGCGGACTACGAACCGGTCGGGATAGCGGACGGATACGCCGCGGCCGGCGCCGCCGCTGTTTCGGTCCTCACCGAGCCGGCCTTCTTCGACGGCGCGCTCGCGCACCTCGCCGCGGTGCGGCGGCGGCTGGACGTGCCGCTGCTGCAGAAGGACTTCATCGTGTCCGAGTACCAGTTGATGGAGGGCCGGGAAGCCGGCGCGGACGCGGCGCTCCTGATCGCGGCCGGGCTCGACGACGACACGCTGCGCCGGCTTGCGACGGAGGCCGCCGGGCTCGGACTGGCGGTTCTCGCGGAGGTCCACAACAGGCGGGAGCTCGATCGTGTGCTCGCGGCGGGGGCGGCGGTAGTCGGCGTCAACAACCGCAACCTGCGGACGCTGGCGGTCGACCTGGAGGCTTCCCGGACCCTGGTCGAGGCGATTCCCGAGGGGATCGTGGCGGTGGCGGAAAGCGGGCTGCGAGCGCCGGCCGACCTGCGGGAGCTGCGGAGCGCGGGCTACGACGCGTTTCTCATCGGCGAGTCGTTCATGAGCCGGCCGGACCCGGGCGCGGCGCTCGCAGGCATGCTCGATGCAGTCGAACGGGTGCCGCGCGGCGCACGCGGCCGGGTCACGGCCTGAGAGCAGGGACCATGGCCGGTGCGAAGGTCAAGGTGTGCGGCATCACACGACGGGACGATGCCCTGCTCGCCGCCGATCTGGGCGCGTCGGCCGTCGGTTTCGTCTTCTGGCCGCGGAGTCCGCGTTACGTCGAGCCGGAGGCGGCGGCCGCGATCTCCCGCGAGCTGCCGGCCGACGTCGCGCCGATCGGGGTCTTCGTG
This sequence comes from Vicinamibacterales bacterium, assembly GCA_965204175.1. Lineage (GTDB taxonomy): Bacteria > Acidobacteriota > Vicinamibacteria > Vicinamibacterales > UBA8438 > WTFV01. The sequence continues at coordinate 2,865,112 of OZ241978.1, read as the reverse complement.
GATGCGCCGGTCGACGACGTGCGGCGTATCGCCGCCGAGGTGGGGCTGGCCGCCGTGCAGCTTCACGGCGACGAGCCGCCCACCCTGTGCGACGGGTTGCCGTACCGCGTGCTGAAGGCGGTGCCGGTGGCGGGGGCGGCGACGCATGACGCCGCCGATCGGGTGCCGTCCCGCGTCACCGTGCTGCTGGACGCGCGGGATCCGATCCGCAAGGGGGGTACCGGCCGTACGGTCGACTGGAGCGTGGCGGCCGGGGTGGCCGCCCGCCGGCGCATCTTTCTCGCGGGCGGCCTGCGCCCCGAGAACGTGGGCGAGGCGCTGCGTGTCGTGCGGCCGTACGGCATCGACGTGTCGAGCGGGGTGGAGGCGGAGCCGGGCCGGAAAGACGCCGGCCGCCTGCGGGGCTTCTTCGAGGAGGTGGCGCGCGCATGACCGTTCCCAACTTCGGGCGGCGCGATCCGGACGAACGCGGCTACTTCGGCGAGTACGGCGGCCGGTTCGTGCCGGAGACCCTCGTTGCGCCGGTGGAGGAGCTGGAGCGGGCATACCGCGAAGCCCGCGGGGATCCGGCGTTCGCCGCGGACCTGGAGGCGTTGCTGCGGCACTATGTCGGCCGGCCGACACCCGTGTACGAGGCGACCCGGCTGCGGGCCGCGCTCGAGCCCGAGGCGGGTCCGGGCGGCGTGGCGCGCATCTTCCTCAAGCGGGAGGACCTGGCGCATACCGGCGCCCACAAGATCAACAACGCGCTGGGCCAGGCGCTGCTCGCCGTCCGGATGGGAAAGCGGCGCGTGGTGGCCGAGACAGGCGCCGGGCAGCACGGCGTCGCGACGGCCACGGCCTGCGCGCTGCTCGGCCTCGATTGCGAGGTCTACATGGGCGCCGACGACATGCGGCGGCAGGCGCTCAACGTCTACCGGATGCGGCTGCTCGGGGCGACGGTCTCGCAGGTGGACGCCGGCAGCCGGACCCTGAAGGACGCCATCAACGAGGCGATGCGCGACTGGGTGACCAGCGTCGAGGACACCTACTACCTGCTCGGCTCGGTTCTCGGCCCCCATCCGTATCCGCTGATGGTGCGCGAGTTCCAGTCCGTGATCGGCCGGGAGGCGCGTTCGCAGATGGATGCGCTGGCGGGCCGGACGCCCGATGTCGTGGTGGCCTGCGTGGGCGGGGGGAGCAACGCGCTGGGTATCTTCGACGGCTTCGTCGACGACGCGAACGTGGCCCTGATCGGTGTCGAGGCCGGCGGCGAGGCGCTCGTCGCGGGTCGCCACGCCGCGCGCTTCGCGACCGGGGTCGCCGGCGTGCTGCAGGGAACGCGCAGCTACCTGTTGCAGGATCTCGACGGGAACATCGAACCGACGCACTCGGTGTCGGCCGGGCTCGACTACGCCGCGGTGGGGCCGGAGCATGCCTGGCTCCGCGACCTCGGCCGCGCCGAGTACGCCTCGGCGTCCGACGACGAGGCGCTAGCGGCCTTCCGCCTGCTGGCGCGCACGGAAGGGATTCTGCCGGCCCTGGAGTCGGCGCACGCCGTGGCGCATGCCTGCCGGATTGCCCCGGAGCTCGGCCGCGACCGTATCCTCGTCGTGAACCTCTCGGGACGGGGCGACAAGGACGTGGACGCGATCAGAGCGCGCGAGGCGGCGGCGGGGTAGGAGACAGCATGTCGCGTCTCGAGCGAACGTTCGAAACCTTGCGGCGCCGCGGGCGGCCCGGCCTGGTGACGTTCACGACGGCCGGCGATCCCGACCTGGAGCGGTCCGCGGACATTCTGCGTGCGCTGGACCGGGCCGGCGCCGACGTGCTGGAAGTGGGGGTGCCGTTCTCCGATCCGCTGGCCGACGGACCCGTGATTCAGCGGGCGTCGGAACGGGCCCTGCGCGCCGGAGCCACGCTCTCTCGCGTGCTCGATCTCGTGGCCGCGGTGCGGCCGGACATCTCCGCCGGCATCGTGCTGTTCACCTATGCGAACCCGATCGTGCGCATGGGCATGGCGCCGTTCGTCCAACGCGCGGCGTCGGCCGGTGTCGACGGGGTCCTGATTCTCGACTTGCCGATCGAAGAAGCGGACGGCTTTCGAGACAGGACGATCGCAGTCGGCATGGATCCGATATTCCTGCTCAGTCCGACCACCACCGACGCGCGCATTCGCCGGGCGGCCGAGCTGGGCCGCGGCTTCCTCTACGGGATCTCGCGCCTCGGGGTGACCGGCGCGCGGGACGCGATTGCAACCGGCGCCGAGGCGCTCGTGGCCCGGATACGGTCCGCGACGGATCTGCCGATAGCGCTCGGATTCGGCATCTCGAGGCCGGAGCACGTGGCCGAGGTAGGACGCTGGGCCGACGCCGCTGTCGTCGGCAGCGCGCTTGTCGAGGTCATCGCCCGCGCTGCGCCGGATCGCGTGCCGGACGACGTGGAGCGCTACGTGCGGTGGCTGCGCGGTGAAACCGGCGCCGCCGCCCGCTCCGCGAACGCGCCCGCGACGGCGGGGGAACGGTGAGATGCCGGAAGGCAGGCCGCCGGGCGATGGAGCTGCGCCGGAGCGTATCGCCGCGGACCTGGATCGCTACCGCCGGCGGATCGACGAGCTGGACGAGCAGCTCGTGCGCCTCCTGAACGCCCGGGCGACGTGCGCGAACGAGATCGGCCGGCTGAAGGAGCGGGTGGGCATGGAGGTCTACCAGCCGGGCCGGGAACGGATCGTTCTCGATCACGTGCGGCGCGTCAACGAAGGCCCGCTGGCCGACGTTGCCGTGATCCGCCTGTTCGAGCGCATCATCGACGAATCGCGCCGCCTGGAGCGGCTGCGGGAAACAGGGGACACGGACGGGTGATGCCGCGGCGCGGAAGCGGCGGCGCGCGCTGGGAAGCAAAGGGAGCAGGTGCAGGTGCCATGGTGGTCGTCATGCAGGAACGGGCTTCCGAGGACCAGATCCAACACGTCATCGCCACGCTCGTCGAACGCAACTTCGACGTGCATCGTTCCACCGGCGCCCTCAAGACGGTGCTCGGGGCGGTAGGCGGGAACCGCGAGTTCGACGCCGGGTTGATCGAGGTCATGGACGGCGTGCAGCAGGTGTTGCGCATCACCGAGCCCTACAAGCTGGCCAGCCGTACCTTCAAGCCGACCCCCACCGTCGTGTCGCTGGGACAGTTCCGCATCGGCGGCGACGAAGTGATCGTCATGGCGGGGCCCTGCTCCGCCGAGACGGAAGAGCAGGTCGACGCGGCGGCCGCGACGGTGGCCCGGGCCGGAGCCAAGATGTTGCGGGGAGGGGCGTTCAAGCCGCGCAGCTCCCCCTACAGCTTCCAGGGGCTGGGCGAGGAGGGGCTGCGGATGCTGCGCGGCGCCTGCGACCGCCACCGCCTCGAGCTCGTGACCGAGGTGATGGATGTCGGCCAGTTGGAGCTGGTGGGCCGCTACGCCGACATGCTGCAGGTCGGTGCCCGCAACATGCAGAACTACACCCTGCTGCGAGAGCTCGGCCGATCGCGGACGCCGGTCCTGTTGAAGCGCGGCATCTCGGCGACGATCGAGGAATGGCTGCTGTCGTCGGAGTACGTGCTGGCCGGCGGCAATACCGGCGTCGTGCTGTGCGAGCGGGGCATTCGCACCTTCGAGTCGTACACCCGGAACACGCTCGACATCTCCGCCATTCCGGTGATCCACAAGCTGAGCCACCTGCCCGTCGTGGTCGACCCGAGCCACGGGACCGGCCTGCGCGACAAGGTGGCTCCGATGGCCCGCGCGGCGGTGGCGGCGGGCGCCGACGGGTTGCTCATCGAGGTGCATCCCGATCCCGAGCGGGCGCGGAGCGACGGCGCGCAATCGATGTTCCCGGAGCAGTTCGAGCGACTGATGGCCGAGCTGCGCATCATCGCCCCGGCCATCGGCCGGAGCATCTGCGTGGAACCGGCGGCCCGCCGCGCGGCGTCGCACGCATGAGCCGGAAGATGACGGACCCGCGTCGCAGCCTGCCGGTGATACAGCCGGGACCGCAAGCCTCGACACCACCGGTTTTCGAGAAGGTGGCGATCGTCGGCCTCGGTCTCATCGGCGGGTCCCTGGCCCTGGCCGTGCGCGAGACGTGGCCCGGCGGACTGGTGATCGGCGTCGACGACAAGCCGGTGCTGGAACGCGCGATGCTGCGCCACGCCATCGACGTCGCGGCGGACGACCCGGTGGTGATGGCCGAGGCGGACCTGGTGGTGCTCGCCGCCCCGGTCCGCACCAATCTGGCCCTGCTCGCGGACCTGGAGAAGCATGTTTCCGGCGCCGCGGTCGTGACCGACGTCGGCAGCACGAAGCGGGACGTCGTCGAGGCGGCCCGTGCCCTGCCGGCGCGACTGGCGTTCATCGGCGGCCATCCCCTCGGGGGCGCGCCGCGCAGCGGCATCGACCATGCGCGGCCCGACCTGTTCCGCGACAGGCCCTGGCTGTTCACACCGTCCGACGATCGTCACGGTGCAGCGCTGGAACGATTGCGCCGGTTCGTCACCGGGTTCGGAGCCGTTCCCCACGTGCTCGCACCGGACGCGCACGACAGGCTGCTGGCGTTTCTCAGTCACGTGCCGCAGCTCACCGCGAGCGTGCTGATGCACGTGGTCGGCGATGCCATCGGCGAGAACGGCCTGGCGCTGAGCGGCCGGGGGCTGGCGGACACGACACGCTTGGCGTCGAGTCCGGCCGACATCTGGAGAGACATCTGCTCGACCAACGCCGACGAGGTCGGCGTTGCCCTCGACGCGTTGATCGCCGAGCTGAGGACGGTTCGCGACAACCTGGGCGACGGCCGGACGATCGACCGTGTCTTCGACTCGGCGGCCAGGTGGCGGGCCGCGCTCGCCGCGCGCCGACGCGCGCCGCGGGGCGAGTGAGCGTCGGTCACTCGAACCGGAAACGGTTGCCGCGCACCTCGATCCGCGTCCGGGCCGATATGAGAATGTCGTCCTGCCGCTTCAGATTCAGGCGCACCTCGTAGCGTCCGGCGTAGTCGAACGTGTGCCGCGTCGAGAAGCGCCGCCGAATCTCGCTCCTGCCCGGCTCGAACGGGTTGCAGTCCGGCGTGCTTTCCGAGTACGTGTCGTCGCCCCAGTCCCACTCGATGGTCGCGCAGTACAGCTCCTCGTTGTCGTCGGGACCGCCCCGCAGCGAGCCGACGAAGAGAAAGCTCTGTCCGGCGAAGGCCACGCGCGGGGTGGATCGCAACCGCAACCGCGGATCGTCGTCCGGACCCTGTCCCGACGAGGCGTGTCCGTCGGCCGCCTGACCGGCGGCGAGAACCAGCGAGACGATGCCGATCATGGCGACTGGGAGTGCGCGGCGACGCCGGGTTGTTGCAGGCTTCATGGCTAAGACCTCTCAGCGGCGAGTTGCTCGTATTGTAGACCGTATAATCGCCCGATGGCGATTCCGACTCCCACCCTCGCAAGAGCCGGCGGCGCATCGGCGGCGGCGGCCGACGCCGATCTGCTGGCCGTCCCGGTTCTGGGGGACGCCGACAGCGATACGCTCTCCGATCTCGCGGATCTCGACGCCGCCGCTGACGGCGCGATCGCCGACGCGCGGTCGTCGGGTGCGTTTCGGGGAAAGCGCCGCGAGACGTTCGACACGCTGCTGAGCGGCGAAAGCTGGCGGGCGTCGCGGGTGCTCCTGGTCGGCGCACCGCCGCGGACCGAGCCGCTGGCCGCCAGGCTGCGGGAGGCGGCGGCCGTCGCGGCCCGGGTCGCCCGCGCGCGGCGCGTCTCGCGCCTCGCGTTCGTCTGCCGGGGCGAGGCGGAGCCCGCCGAGCTGGCGCAGGCGGTGGGAGAGGGCATCGTAACCGGCGGATTCGTCGACACGCGGTACAAGAGCCGGGCCGACGACGAGGGCTCGCCGGCGGCATGCGACGTCGTCTGGCCGGCCGGCGCCGGTGCGCCCGCGGTGGTGGAAGCCGTCGAGCGCGGCGCGGTGATCGGCGCCGCGACGAACCTGGCCCGCGAGCTGGCCAACCAGCCGTCCAACCTGCTGCGGCCCGCGATGTTCGCCGAACGGGCGGCACAGGCGGTCCGGGAGGCCGGCGTGGCCGTCGACGTGCTCGACGAAGCGGCCATCGCCAGGCTGGGCATGGGATTGCTGCTCGGTGTCGGCCAGGGAAGCGACGCGCCGCCGCGGTTGCTGGTCATGCGCCACGAGCCCGCGGACGCGCCGGCCGATCCGGTGCTGGGGCTCGTGGGCAAGGGAGTGACCTTCGACAGCGGGGGCATCTCGATCAAGCCGGCCAAGGGAATGGAGTGGATGAAGAGCGACATGGCCGGCGGCGCCGCCGTCGTCGGCGCCATGCGCGCCATCGGGGCGCTGGGCGTCCCCCGGCGCGTAATCGGTATCGTGCCGATGGCGGAGAACATGCCGGGCGGACGCGCGATTCGCCCCGGCGACATTCTGACCGGCGCCGGCGGCACGACGGTCGAGGTGCTGAACACGGATGCCGAGGGCCGGCTCATTCTCGGCGACGCGCTCTGGTACGCGCGGAAATGCGGCGCCACCCACCTCGTCGACGTGGCGACGCTGACCGGCGCTTGCGTCATTGCGCTCGGCGGCGCCGCCAGCGGACTCTTCGCTCGACCGCAGGCGTGGTCCGACGCCTTGCAGGCGGCTGCCGCCCGCGCCGGCGAGCGGGCCTGGCCGCTGCCCCTCTACGAGGAGTACGGCGAGCAGTTGCGTTCCGAGCTGGCGGACATGAAGAACATCGGGGGGCGCGAGGGAGGGGCGTGCACGGCGGCCGCCTTCCTTGAGGCCTTCACCGGCGGGCTGCCCTGGGCGCATCTGGATATCGCCGGCACCGCCTGGATCGAGAAGCCGCGGGAGGACGCCGCCGCCGGCGCCACCGGCGTCATGGTGCGCACGCTGACCGCATTGGCGATCGGCGACCGGAATTGGTAGGCTGTTTCCGTGGCCCAGCCCGAACCGGTGACGCCGCTGGTCTACGAGCTGGTCGAGCAGACCACCGAGCAGACGACCGTCATCGACGTCGTGCTCGGCGCGTTCTCCGTCGTGGGCGTGCTCGGCCTGATCGCGGTTCTGCTCGGGGTACTGCTCGCCGGTCTCCTGATCGGCGTGCGCAAGCTGCGTGGCGGCAGCGTCGAGGGAACCGCCGGCGGCAGCGCCACCCGTCTCGGCCTCAGCGCAACTGCAAGTCGACCTGGTCGAAGTAGTCCGGCTTGACCAGGACCTCCCGCGGCTTGCCCGACGTTCCCGCCGACACGAGGCCATCCGCCTCCATCATGTCGACGAGCCGCGCGGCGCGGCTGAAGCCGATGCGCAGGCGTCGCTGCAGGTAGGAGATGGAGGCCTGGCCGCTGCCGACGATGATGCGCGCGGCCTGGTCGTACAGGTCGTCGTGCTCCGCGGGTGGGGCTTCCGGGGCCTTTTCGTCGGCCGTAATCGATTCGTCGTAGCCCGGCGCGCCCTGCTTGCGCAGGTAGCTGCACAGGCGCGCGGTCTCGCGCTCCGATATGTAGGGACCGTGCAGCCGGACGCAGCGGGACGAGGCCGGCGGCAGGTAGAGGAGGTCGCCCTTGCCGAGCAGTTGCTCGGCCCCGTTGCCGTCGAGAATCGTCCTCGAGTCCACCTTCGAGGAGACTCGAAACGCGATGCGGGAGGGCAGATTCGCCTTGATGAGCCCGGTGATCACGTCGACCGATGGCCGCTGGGTCGCCAGGATCAGGTGAATGCCGACCGCGCGGGCCATCTGGGCGAGCCGGGCGATGGATTCCTCGACGTCCTTGCTCGCCACCATCATCAGGTCGGCCAGCTCGTCGATGGCCAGAATGACGTAGGGCAGCGGGGTGGGGCTCTCGGCGCCGTCCCCGTCTTCCTGAACGGCCCCGGCGCCGCCGTCGCGTTCCTCCTCGAGCTGCCGGTGCACGTTGCGGTTGTACTGGCCGATGTTGCGCACGCCCTCGGCGGCGAGCAGCTTGTAGCGCTCCTCCATCTCGCGGACGGCCCAGCGGAGCGCGTTGTTGGCCTGCTTGGGATCGACGACCACCGGCGTCAGCAGGTGCGGGATGTCGGCGTACATCCCGAGCTCCAGGCGCTTGGGGTCGATCATGATCAGGCGGACGTCCTCGGGCGTCGCCCGGTACAGGATGCTGGTCAGCATCGCGTTCAGCGAGACGGACTTGCCGGTTCCGGTGGCCCCGGCGATGAGCAGGTGGGGCATGGTGGCCAGATCGGCCACCACCGGTTCGCCGTGGATGGTCTTGCCCAGCGCCAGCGTGAGCTTCGAGGACGACTGCGTGTACGGTTCCGACTGCAGCAGCTCCCGCAGCGAGATCTGATCGCGCACCGCGTTGGGAATCTGCATCCCGACGGTCGACTTGCCGGGAATGCGCTCGATGAGCACCGACTCGGCCTGCATCGCCAGGCAGAGGTCGTCCGCCAGGCCGGTGACCCGGCTGTACTTGACGCCGGCGTCCGGCTTGAACTCGAAGGTCGTGACGACGGGGCCGGGGTGAATCTGGACCACCGACCCTTCCACCGAGAACTCGCGGCACTTCTCTTCGAGCAGATGCGCGCGGTCCATCAGTTGCCGCTCGTCGAAGGTCTGCATCGCCTTCGGCGAGTCGAGCAGCGAGATGGGGGGGGACGTGTAACGGCTGCGCCGTTCCTGCATCGACATGTCGGGGGCCAGCGGCGGACCCGGCTCGATCGCTTCGGGCGGCGCCGTGATGGCGGGCGGCGCCGGTGCGGACCCGGCGGCGGGCGCCGGCTCGATGTCGATGTCGCCGGCGGGACCGTCGGGCGTCGACAGCGGATCCGGCGCCTTCTTCTTCTTCTCTTTCCTCTTCGGCTTCGGCGACTCGCTTCGGCGCGGGCGCTCCGGTCCCTGGCTGCGGGCGAGGATCTCGGTACGGGCGGACGACGCGCCGGTCTTGGCCAGGTGCTTGTTCACGACGTCGCGCCGTTGCCGCTCGCGCTGCCGCTTCGTCCACCAAGCGCTGACCGTCCCCCGCACCGCCCGCATCGCGGTGCGGAGACCGCCCCAGACGGCCGAGAAGATGCGGCCGAGCGAGAACTGTGTCGACAGCATCACCGCCAGGAACATGATCGTCAGGATGACGATGATCGCGCCGATCCGGTTGAAGTACTCGGAGAGGAGGCTGGTCAGGAGCGCTCCGAGGTAGCCGCCGGCGTCGATGGGGCGGGGCGATTCCGTGATGTGGCCGAAGGCGAGGCTGAGGAAGCCCGCGCTGCATCCGACGACGACGCCCAGGCCCAGCAGCTTCGTGTACGCGGTCCCGACCGACCGGCACCAGAAGGCGTGCCAGCCGAGCACCAGGAGCTGGATCGGGATGAGAAAGGCGGTCAGGCCCACCAGTTGATAGGAGATCTCCGCCAGAAAGGCGCCGACGCGGCCGACCAGGTTCAGGGGCGGTGCCGCGCCGTCCGGATTGAAGAACCAGACGGCATCGGACGCGTCGTACGTCGAGAGTGAAACCAGCCAGACGAGGGCGGCGGCGAAGAAGGCGACGCCGACTATCTCGCTCACGCGACGGGACAGAGTGGTGGCGACCACAGATCAGATCTCCATGATGACCGGCAGCACCAGCGGCCGCCGGCCGCACCGTTTGCGAAAGAACCGCTGCAACTCCACGCGCACCTGCTCCCGCATGACGCCACGGTCGAGGCGCTCCTCGACGCCGGCCTCCGCGGCCAGCACGCGCAGCCTGCTCGCCGCGCCTGCGAGCAGGGCATCGGTGGTCGCGTCGATGACGAATCCACGGGTGATGAGCTCCGGATCCTGCTCCACGCGCCCGGTGTGAGCGTTCAGTCCCATGACCGCGACGACGACCCCGTCGCCGGCCAGGTGCCGGCGGTCACGGAGCACCTCGTCGACCACCTCGCCCGTCCGTGTGCCGTCGATCAACATCCGCCCGGCCGGGACCGATTCGCCGAGCCAGCCCCCGGATTCGTCGAAACAGAGTCGGTCGCCGTTTTCGGCCAGCAGCACCGTCGTGTTCCCGCCGGTCACCTGCTCGGCAAGCCGTGCGTGATGCGCCAACTGGCGGTACTCTCCATGTATCGGCACGAAGCAGCGCGGGCTGACCAGCGAGAGCATCAATTTCAGATCCTCCTCGCTGCCGTGTCCCGAAACGTGCACGCGCTTGTCCCGCTCGTCGACGATCCGCGCACCGCGGCGGGCGATGTGGTTCATCAGCCGTTCGATGGCGCTCTGGTTGCCGGGAATGGCGCGCGCCGAGAAGACCACGACATCGCTCTCCTCCAGTCGAACGTGACGGTGGGCGCCGACGGCCATGCGCGACAGGGCAGCCAGCGGTTGTCCCTGGGAACCGGTGACGATGCAGAGCACTTTCTCCGGAGGCAGCTTCTCCACGTCGGTCTCGGCGACCTGCAGGCCGGCCGGGATGCGCAGGTAGCCGAGCCTGGCGGCCAGCTCCGCGTTCTCGACCATGCCGCGCCCGACGAACGCCACCTGCCGGCCGAAGCGTTCGGCGAGGTCGACCAGCAGTTGCATCCGGTGCAGGCTGGAGGAGAAGGCCGTCACGACCAGCCGCCGCGGCGCGGCAGCGAATATCTCCTCGAGAGCGGGGGTCACCTGGCGCTCCGATCCGGAATGACCCGGCCGCGTCGCATTCGTGCTGTCCGAGAACAGCGCCAGCACGCCCTCCCGGCCGAGGTCGGCCAGGCGATGCGCGTCCGTGCGGCGGCCGTCCGGAGGCGTCTGATCGAACTTGAAGTCGCCGCTGTGAACCAGCGTGCCGGCCGGCGTGCGGATGGCGAGCGCGACCGCGTCGGGAATGCTGTGGGCGACGCGGATGAACTCCACGCGCAGGTCCGCGATGGCGACCGTCTCGGACGTGGAGACGGCAGTCAGCCGGCCCGCCGGGTCGTGGCCGTGCTCGGCGAGCTTGCGCTCGAGCAGGGCCAGCGTGAGCCGGGTTCCGTAGACGGGGCCCTCGATCAGCTCCCACAGATAGGGAACGGCGCCGATATGGTCCTCGTGGCCGTGGGTCAGGAGCAACGCCGACAGCGGGCCGATCTCGTCGGCCACCGAGCGCAGGTCCGGGATGATGAGGTCGACGCCGAAGTGCTCGGGGTCCGGGAACATCACGCCGGCGTCCACGAGAATGCTGGTGGCCCCGCATCGCACGGCCATCATGTTCATTCCGAACTCGCCGACGCCGCCGAGGAGCAGCACCTCGACCGCGGGTGAACGGCTGCCCGTCATGTTCGGGGAACCCGTTGCGAAATCTCCGTTGCGTCAGCGACCGGGGCGTACGCCTTGCGTGGACCGGAGCAAGTACGTGGCCGGGCGGGGTGTCCCGGCGCCGCGGTCTGCCCGCGAGCTGCTGGGGAGGCTCGCTACGGCAGGAAACAGACTGGAGTATAGCACGGACTCAATGCGTCATCGTGGTCAGAACATCAGCCAGGTCAATGAGTTCCGGCAGGTCGAGAGCGCCCGGCCGCCGCGTCGGGGTCAGGCCGGCGTCACGGCATACGGTTCGTGCGTCGAGACCGCGGGCGGGCACGAACGCGGCCAGGGCGTTGACCAGTTGCTTGCGGCGCCGGGTGAACAGATCCCGCACCAGCGATTCGAACACAGCCGGATTGGCAGGTGCGCGGACCGGATCGCGAAACCGGAGCGAGACGACGGCCGATTGCACCTTCGGGACGGGCCGGAACGCGCCGGGCGGCACGTCGAGCAGCCAACGGGTGTCGGCGTGCAGGGCCGTCATGACCGCCAGCGGACCGTATGCCCGCGATCCGGCGTTTGCGACGACGCGCTCGGCCACCTCGCGCTGCAGCATGACCACCGCGTCGCGTATTCCCGCCGCCGCGGCCCCGCGCAACAGCCGCAGCAGAATCGGTGCGGATACGACGTAGGGCAGATTGCCCGCGACGCGCAGGGGAGCGGTGGGTGGATCGCTCGCGCCACGCAGCGCCGCCGCCGTCTCGACGAGGTCGATGCGCAGGAAGTCGGCCTGCACGACCTCCACGTTGGCGGGGGCGCGGGGCCGCAGCCATCGAACGAGCTCGGCATCCAGCTCGACGGACATCAGGCGCCGGGCACGGTCCGCCAGGCCCAGCGTCAGCGCCCCGCGCCCCGGTCCGATCTCCAGGATGAGATCGTCCGGCCCCGGGGCGATGGCCGCGAGAACCTTTCGCACCCACGCGGGCTCGAGAAAGTGCTGGCCCAGCCGGCGGCGCGGCCGGCCGGGGCGGGGCGCGTCAGTCGATCTCGTCGTCGAAATCCTCGGCCCAGATTGCTTCGGCCTCGTCGATCTCTTCCTCGCTGAGCCCGAAATAGTGGCCGTACTCGTGGAGCATCGTCTCGCCGATGGCTCGGAACACGTCGTTCTCGTCCTCGGCGTCGTCCAGGATTGGCTTGCGGAAGATGATGATGCGGTCGGGAAGGTCCGCAAGCTGGCTCCACTCGCGCTCGGTCCGTGGAGTGCCTTCGTAGAGTCCGTACAACGTGTCCGGCGGTTCGATGCCGAGATCGGCGAGCGTGTCCGGAGACGGCTGTTCCTCGATCAGCACGGTGACGTTCGCGTCCCAGATGTCGTCGCTGAAATACTGGGGCATCTCCTCTCGAAAAAACTGCGGAATCCGGTCCATGGCTTCCGCGACGAGCTGCTCGAAACGTTCGTCCGTCACGGCGATCAGTGCACCGCGTCGCCGGGCGAGGACACCTTGGGCGGTGCTTCGCTGAAGGCGCGGGCGTGCTCCTGCAACGCGGTGATGAGGCTGGGGACGAACTGCGCCGGCACGACGATGCGGGCGCGGACCGGCGCCCGGAGCTGGCGCACCGTGCTGGACTCCGGGTTCCCGCTGTCGGCCGCGCGAACCTCCGTCTCGGAGGGCGGCAGCACCTCGCAGAAGGTCAGCGTGAAGTCGAACGGGGTATGGGAGATCGCGCAGAAGTTGGCGTAGATGCGGGCCACGTCGCTCGGCTCGTCCGGCACGATCGTGAAGTTGATCTGCTTGCGTTCGGGCATTTCTCGTCCTTGGTCGGTCTGCCGTGATGCCCGCTCCGACACGGGCGTCCCCTGAACGCCGGCGCCGGGCCGGCGCGTCAATATCTTCTCATGAGCCCGATGACCACACCCTGCACCTCGACCCGGTCGGCGTCCACGACGATGGGCTGCATCGCGGGATTCGCCGGTTGCAGCCGGATGCGGCCGTTCTCGCGATGGAGGGTCTTCAGCGTAGCCTCCGACGCGTCGATCAGGGCGATCACCATCTCGCCGTTCTCCGCCGTCTTGCGATCCTCGACGATGACGACGTCGCCGTCGCGGATCTGCTCGTCGATCATCGACTGGCCCCGGACACGGAGCGCGTACGTGGTGCGGGTTCCGGTCAGGTTCTCGGGGACGGCGACGGTCTCCGGCGACACCACCGCTTCGATGGGATCGCCGGCGGCCACGTAGCCCTGCAGAGGTATCTCCAGGACCCGCCCGGCGGCTCCCGTCGGCACGAGCTCGACGGACCGGCTGCGGTTCCAGGCGCGCTTGATGAAGCCCTTTTCCTGCAGGTTGGTGAGGTGCTTGTGCACCGTGGCCAGCGAGGAGAGTCCGAAACGCCGTCCGACTTCCTCGAGGCTCGGACTGTAGCCGTGGTGCTCGATGAACTCCGTCAGGAAGTCGAGGATCTCTCGCTGGCGCCTCGTGAGCGGTTGCACGTTGCCTCCTGGTGGGCGTTTTCCGCGCGAACGCGCCCATCACCTTACAGCAAAGGAAAGGCGAATATCAAGATCAGCGGCCCCGTTCGGGAACCGGCCGCGGGCAGGTCCGTGGACACGTGCTACAGTCTGCGTGTGTCCTGGATTCTCGCGATCGTGGCGATGCTGGGCGCGACGGCGCCGGCTCAGGCGGGCGGGCCGCTGACCGCCGCCGACGGTCGCGAGCTGGAAGCTGCGCTGGCGCGTATTCTGCTCAACGCAGCCACTCCACGAGGCGGCGGCGAGCGGCGCGTCGTCATCACCGAGCGGGCCGTCAACGGTTTTCTGCGCTTCCAGGGCGCGGATCAGTTGCCGCCGGGCCTGACCGAGCCCGAGTTGCGCATGGAGGCCGGGGGGCGCCTGACCGTCACCGCCACCGTGGACCTGGACTCGGTGCGCGAGCAGCAGGCGCCCGGCCGGTTCAATCCGCTCCGCTTTCTCGGCGGGCGGCTACCCGTGACGGCGGTGGGGCTGGTGCGCTCCGCCGGCCGGACGCTCACCATCGACATCGAGTCGGCGCAGATCGGATCGCTTTCCGTGCCGGCGACTCTCGTCGCCGAGCTGGCGCAGATCTACACGCGTTCCGATCGGTATCCCGACGGCATCGACGTGGACGAGCCGATTCCGCTGCCCGGCGGCATCGACGCGGTTCACGTCGAGTTGCGGCGGATGGTAGTCGTACAGTGAGCGATGCCGGCGTCTTCCGCTGCTGATCCCCTGCAGATTCCCGTTCAATACCTGCGAGGCGTCGGGCCCCGGCGTGCCGGGGAGCTGTCCGCGGCGGGCGTGCACACGGTGGAGGATCTGCTGCTCACCCTGCCGTACCGCTACGAGGACCGCGCCTGCCTGCAACCGATCCGCGATCTGCGGCCGGGCGAGGTGACCTCGGTCGCGGGCACGGTGTTGAGCTGCGGTCTGCGAAACACGCGACGGCCTGGATTCCGCATCTTCGAGATGCTCGTGCAGGACGAGTCGGGCCGCGTGCGCGTCGCGTTCCTGAACCAGGCATTTCTGAAGGATGTGTTCGGGGCGCAGCAACGGGTCGTGCTGCACGGCAAGGTCGATCGGCGGCCCGCGGGCGGCCTGCAGATCACCAATCCCGACTACGAGATCGTGTCCGAGGAGCAGGGCGACGACGGCGCTCTGATTCACAGCGGCCGGATCGTTCCCGTCTACGAGAAGATCGCCTCGCTTACGCCGAAAGCCCATCGCCGCGTCGTCCACGACGCGCTCGCGCGCCTGCCGGCGGAGGTGGACGACCTGCTGCCCGCCGGGGTGCGCGGGCGACTCGGGGTTCCGGCGCGCCGGCAGGCGCTGTCCGACGCGCACTTTCCGCCCTCGGGCACCTCTGTCGAGGCGCTCAACCGGTTTCGCACGGCGGCGCAGCAGCGGCTCGTCTTCGAGGAGTTCTTCTTCTTCCAGCTCGGCCTGCTGCTGCGCCGGCGCGAGGCGGACGTACGCGTCAAGCCGCGTAGGGTCGTCGTCGACGATCGGATTCGGCAGGCGGCGCGAGACGTGCTGCCGTTCCGCTTGACAGGCGACCAGCGGCGCGCCCTGAAGGAGATCGTCGACGACCTGCGAAGCCCGCGCGCGATGAACCGCCTGCTCCAGGGCGACGTGGGGTCGGGCAAGACCATCGTGGCCCTGCTGGCGGCTCTCGTCGCCATGGAGAACGGACTGCAGGTGGCGTTCATGTCGCCGACGGAGATTCTGGCCGAGCAGCATTACGCCAACGTCGCTCGTGTCCTCGCCCGGTCGCGGTTCTCCACGGCCCTGCTGACCGGAACGCTTCCGGCCGGGACGCGCCGGGAGGTCGCCAGCCGCATCGCGAACGGCGCGTCGCACCTGGTCGTGGGCACGCACGCGCTGGTGCAGGGCGCAGTGAGCTTCCGGGCGCTGGGGCTCGCGATCATCGACGAGCAGCACCGCTTCGGCGTCGTGCAGCGTGCCACCCTGCGCGACAAGGGGTTCGATCCGGACGTGCTCGTGATGACCGCCACGCCGATCCCGCGGACCCTGGCCCTGACCGCGTACGGCGATCTGGACACCTCCGAGATCCGCGAGCGGCTTCCCGGGCGGCAGCCGGTCAGGACGATGGTTCTGAGCGAGTCGCGCCGCGCCCGGGCCTACGACCTCATCCGGGCCGCGTTGCAGGCCGGGCGCCAGGCGTTCGTCGTCTACCCGCTCGTCGAGGAGTCGGAGAAGCTGGATCTGAAAGCCGCGACGGAGATGGCGGCGGAGCTGCAGGCCCGGGTGTTCGCCGACGCCCGGGTGGGTCTCGTGCACGGCCGGGTGCCCGCCGCCGAGCGCGAGCGGACGATGACGGCCTTTGCGGCCGGCGCCATCGACGTCCTGGTCGCGACGACGGTGATCGAGGTAGGCATCGATGTACCGAACGCGACGGTGATGGTGATCGAGCAGGCGGAGCGGTTCGGCCTGGCGCAGTTGCACCAGTTGCGCGGTCGCGTGGGGCGGGGCGCGGCGGAGTCCCACTGCGTGCTGGTCCATGCCTCGCGGCTCTCCGACGCGGCGCGTGCCCGTTTGCGGGTGCTGGCGGAGACGACCGACGGGTTCGCGATCGCCGAGCGCGATCTCGAGCTGCGTGGGCCGGGCGATTTCTTCGGGACCCGGCAGTCGGGCGTGCCGCTGTTTCGCGTCGGCGATCTGCTGCGGGATCACCGCGTGATGGAGGACGCAAGACGCACCGCGGCGGATTGGCTCGCGGGTCCCGACGCGGCCGGGCAGCGACTTGAGGAAGTGAGGCGCGGGTGGGCTCGGCGCTACGGCCTGACCGGCGTCGCGTAGGGCGCAATGCGCATCATCGGAGGGATCCTGAAAGGCCGTCGCCTTCCGTCGCCGACCTGGCCGGGCCTGCGGCCGACAGCGGACCGTCTCCGGGAGACGCTGTTCGACATTCTCGGCGACGCGGTGGCCGGCGCCGACGTGCTTGACGGCTGCGCGGGCACGGGTGCGTTGGGATTGGAGGCGCTCAGCCGCGGCGCCGCTCACGCGACGTTCATCGACGCCGACGCGCGGGCGGTCGCTCTGATCGGGGCGAACCTGGAGCGTTGCCGGGTGGCCGGCCGCGGCACGGTGATTCGCGGCGTCCTGCCCGGCGCTCTGGACCTCGTCGACGCCGCTGCCGCCTTCGACCTCGTGCTGCTCGATCCGCCGTACGAGTATGATGACCGCGCGATGGGTGCCATACTGTCGGCCGCCGGCCGGCGTACCGCGGCCGGAGGCCGGGTGGTGGTGGAACGGACGCGGCGTGCGGCGCCGGTCTCCGTGGCGCCGTTGAGGCATACCCGACGCGTACGAGCCGGAAACAGCGTTCTCGATTTCCATGTCAGAGCCGAGGAGTAGGCTGGCCGTCTATCCGGGATCGTTCGACCCGCTGACGAACGGCCATGTCGACATCATCCGGCGCGGCGCCTTGCTGTTCGACCGGATCGTCATCGCGATCCTGGTCAACATGGACAAGTCTCCGCTGTTCTCCGAGCAGGAACGCGTCGAGATCGCGCGCGAGGTGTTTCGGGAGGATTCCAACGTCGAGGTGGAGACCTTCCATGGCCTGCTCGTCGACTACGCGGTCAGGCGGGGCGCCGACGTAATCGTCCGCGGCCTGCGTGCGATCTCCGACTTCGAGTACGAGATGCAGATGGCGCTCATGAACCGCCGGCTCAGCCAGTCGATTGAGACCGTGTTCATGATGCCGGACGAACGCTACACCTATCTCAGCTCGCGCCTGGCCAAGGAGGTCTTCGCGCTCGGGGGATCGCTCGAAGGCCTGGTGCCGGAGCTGGTCGAGACGCGGTTGCGCCAGAAGGCCGGCGCTCGAGCTCCCGGCCTGCATGCCTGACCCTTCCACTCCGGAGAGGCCGTGTGCGGCTCACCGGTTGGCCACCAGCACGACCCGTTGCAGGTACCGCTCCGGGTCTGGATCGAGCAAGGTGCGCAGGTTGAGGTTGCCCGTGTTCAGGTAGCGCACCTCGCCGAGGCGCTGCAGCCGCAGGCCGTCGCGCCGGAAGCGTGCTGCGTCCTCCGCGCGCAGAACGCAGAGTACCCGCCCGGAGGACCGGAGGAAATTGCGGACCGCCAGCGACGCCGGCAACTCCACGTGCGGCGTACGGGTGTAGTAGACCAGGTTGCGGTCGAAGACACGGTGGCGGCCGTAGGGCTCGTCGACGTCGCGCGCCGCGGCCAGCATGGCGGCTACGCGCTCGACTGGCGCGGGACCGGGAGAAGCCAGCACGACCAGGTGCGCTCCCAACGCCATCACGGTTGCGGCCGCGGCGACCAGTGCCGGGATGCCGGCGGCGCGCGGCGCGTGCCGCCAGGCGGCCAGCGAGGCTGCCACGATCGCGGCGCCGGCCAGCAGCACGGCGGCGGGCACGCCCAGGGTGACCGCGGGGCTCCATTCGACGAGCAGAGGCCGAGCGCGGTAGAGCAGTGCGCCTATGGATGCCACCACGGCGCCGGCCGCCGCGCCGCTCGCCGCGAAGGCCTTGCGGGTCGTGGAGGAGCCGTCGAGGGCACGTACCATGGACCGCGCGAGGAGGATGGCCAACGGGGTCAGCAGAGGCAGGATGTAACGTGGCTGCTTGCCGACCGACAGGGTATAGAAGGCCAGTGGCGCACCGGCCCAGACCGCGAGCCGCACGACGCATGCATCGACGGCCCGGCGGCGCCAGGCGCGGCGCAGAGACGGCACCCAGAGGAGCATGAACGGGGACCAGGGGAGCAGACCGCCGGCCACGATGGGCAGGTAGTACCACGCCGGGCGCGGCGCGTTGTAGCGGTCGGTAGCGAAGCGGTCGAGGTTCTCCGCGAGGAAGAAACGCTCCAGATAGCCGACCCCGTGCTCCGCCGCCATCGCAGCGTACCAGGGCAGGGCGACGAGCAGAAAGACCGCCGCGGCCAGGCCCAGGTCGACCGTCGTGACGCGCAGGAGCACACCGTGCCGCTGCCATTGCAGGGCGAGCAGCGGCAGCACCACGACAGCCGCCAGGGCCGGGCCGACCGGGCCCTTGACGAGGAATGCGGCGGCCGCGGCCAGCGCCGCCGCCACCAGCCAGGCGCGCCTTTCGCGGGGGTCGAGTTGCCGCGACGGGTCGTCGAGCAGAGCGACGAGCGCCGCCCAGGTGGACAGTGTCACGAAGAAGGCGAGGGGCAGATCGGGCAGGGCCTGGCGGGCCATGGCCACGATGCCCGCGCTGGTGGCGGCGATCAGGCCCGCCAGCAACGCCGTGGGTTCGTCGTGCCAGCGCCTTGCGCAGAAGAACGTGACGAGCACGAGGCCGACGCCGGCCAACGCGGCGGGGAACCTCGCCGCGCCGGGCGAGGAGCCGGCCGCGACGTACGAGGCGGCGGCGAGCCAGTAGTACAGAACCGGCTTGTCGAAGCGCGGTTCGCCGTTGTAGTAGGGGGTGAGCCAGTCGCTCCGCTCGATCATCTCGCGGGCGCTTTCGGCGTAGAAGGCCTCGTCCGAATCGGTCAGGGCCGGCCTGCCGAGCCCGACGAAGAACGTCAGCGCGCAGACGCCGACGAGGACGAACGCGTGACGTGACACCGCATTGAATTGTACAACCCGCGGGGCGCCGAACCGCCGCCGGCTTGCCGTCACGCGCGGTACCTGCGACACTGGATTGGTGAGGGTCGCGGTAATCGGCGCTTCGGAAGATCGCGCGAAGTTCGGAAACAAGGCGGTCCGGGCCTTGCGGCAGGCCGGACATGACGTCGTGCCGGTCAACCCCCGTTGCGCCCGCATCGCGCGGCCGGTTGAGGGCCTGCAGGCGTACTCCTCGGTCGCCGACGTGCCGGGTCGCCTCGACGTGGCGACCCTGTACGTCCATCCATCGGTGGGGGAGCAGGTGCTGCAGGAGATCGCCGCCAAGGGCGTTCCGGAGCTGTGGGTCAACCCGGGCGCCGAGAGCGATTCCCTCTTGAGGCAGGCCCAGGCCCTGGGGCTCGACGCCCGCCTGCAGTGCAGCATACTGGCCGTCGACGAATCGCCCGCTCACTACTGACGGACTGCCGGTACGGTCGTCGGCCGGGAGCTTGCGCCGCAAACGCAACGGAGCGCAAGCGCTCGGGGGGATGGCGGCCGGGGCCGAATGTAGAGTCGTGCGACGGGTTCGGCGGCGCCGGGGGTTGACAGGTTTCAGCCGGCTTTCTATGCTAGACGCTTGCGTCGCAGGACGTAGCGAAGCGAAGTGCCGTGGCGCAAGCTCCTGAAGCGGGGGGATGGGCCGAAACGCCGGGCCGGCGAGGCGTTTCGGGGCGCTAATCCGCACGACGTTCGAACGCATCCTCCATGCTGGCCGTTGCACGTCGACGCATGAGTCTTCAGCCGGCCCCGTGTTTCGGCATTCTGCAATGAGAGCGCCACGCCCGGTCGCGCCGGGTGGGCCTGGTCCGAATCAGCTCGCGACGAGAACCGACACCGGAAGCCTGTAAACCCTTGCTCCGGGCGGCGCCCCGGAGGAATCGCCCCTCCCATCCGCAACCTTGGCCGTCACGGCCCGACGTCAACCCGTAACCGAGAGTTCTAGCCAAGACATGCCGACCAACAACAAACGCTCATCCTCGCGACCCCCCCAGGGTGGCGCCGCAACGGAAGCACCGCCGGCCGAGGCTCCCCGGCCCGCCCGCCGCGGCAAGGACACGCTCAACATCGGCGAGCTCAAGGAAATGAGCATCGGCGCGCTCACCCAGGTGGCGAAGGACCTCAACGTCGCCGGCGCGACCGGAATGCGAAAGCAGGAGCTGATTTTCCAGATCCTGAAGGCGCAGACGGAGCAGAGCGGATTCATTTTCTCCGAGGGTGTGCTCGAGGTCCTGCCGGACGGCTTCGGCTTCCTGCGCGCACCGGACTACAACTACCTGCCGGGTCCCGACGACATCTACGTTTCGCCGTCCCAGATCCGCAAGTTCGACCTGCAGACGGGCGATACCGTATCCGGGCAGATCCGGCCCCCGAAAGAAGGCGAGCGCTACTTCGCCCTGATCAAGGTGGAGGCGGTCAACTTCGAGTCTCCGGATCAGGCGCGCGACAAGATCTTCTTCGAGAATCTCACGCCGCTCTATCCGCAGGAGCGGGCACAACTGGAAACCGCGCCGGACAATCTCTCGGCGCGCGTCATGGACCTGATGACCCCTATCGGCAAGGGGCAGCGCGGCCTGATCGTCGCCGCCCCGCGCACCGGCAAGACGATGCTGCTGCAGAACATCGCGCAGTCGATCGCCCGCAATCACGCGGAGGTCTACCTCATCGTCCTGCTCATCGACGAGCGTCCCGAAGAGGTGACCGACATGCAGCGGTCGGTCGACGGCGAAGTCATCTCGTCGACCTTCGACGAGCCGGCCCAGCGCCACGTGCAGGTGGCCGAGATGGTCATCGAGAAGGCCAAGCGCCTGGTGGAGCATCGCAAGGACGTCTTCATCCTCCTCGACTCGATTACGCGCCTCGCGCGCGCCTACAACACCGTCATTCCCCCCTCCGGCAAGGTGCTTTCCGGCGGTCTCGATTCGAACGCGCTGCAGAAGCCGAAGCGGTTCTTCGGCGCGGCCCGCAACATAGAGGAGGGCGGCTCGCTGACGATCATGGCGACGGCGCTCGTGGACACCGGGTCGCGGATGGACGACGTGATCTTCGAGGAGTTCAAGGGCACCGGCAACATGGAGATCCACCTCGACCGGAAGCTCGTGGACAAGCGGGTCTTCCCGGCCATCGACATCCAGAAGAGCGGCACCCGCAAGGAGGAGCTGCTGCTCGGCAAGGAGGATCTCAACCGCGTGTGGGTGCTGCGCAAGGTGCTGAACCCGCTGTCGTCGGTCGAGGCCATGGAGCTGCTGCTGGACAAGATGGGCAAGACGCGGTCGAACGCCGACTTCCTGGCGTCGATGCAGAAGATGGGATAGCGATGGCAACGATCAGAATTCGAGACAACGGACCCTGTCTGGTGGACGGCGACGACGTGCGCGTCGTCGATGCCGAGGGCAACGAGTTTCCGCTCGCGCGCCGGCCGTTCGCGCTCTGCCGCTGCGGCCACTCGGCCAACAAGCCGTTCTGCGACGGCGCGCACAACCGCGAGGGATTCGACTCGGCCGTCCGCGCGGAAAGCTGAGCTTCAGCCGGCGTCGTTCTTTCCGGCGGGGAATGCCGCGGCGCGCCGGCGCGCGACATTCCCGCTGCCCGCACCGCGCCGTTCTACGCGTCGACCGTGGGTTTCGGGCTCTCCGTGGACCCGGCCTGCGTTCGGCGGCTGAACGTCAGCCCGCCGGCGTCGCGATCGACGAGCACCGCGTCGCCGTCCGAGAAGTTCCCGCGCAGCAGCTCCATGGCGAGCGGGTCCAGCACCCGGCGCTGGAGCGTCCGGCGCAACGGGCGCGCCCCGTACGCCGCGTCGTATCCCTCCTCGACAAGCTGGCCCAGCGCCGCGTCGGTCGCCTCGATGCTGACGTGTCGATCGGCGAGCCGCCGCGCGAGGCCGTTGAGCTGGATTGCCGCGATGGCCTGCAGGTGGCGTCGCTCGAGCGCGTGGAAGACGATGATCTCGTCGACGCGGTTGAGGAACTCCGGCCGGAAGTGCCCGCGCACCACCTCGTCGATTCCGCGTCGCGTGCCTTCGTCGAGGTCGCGGCCGTCCTGGGCCCGCGCGGCGATGAGCTCGCTGCCCAGGTTCGAGGTCATGATGACGACCACGTTCCGGAAGTCCACGGTCCGCCCCTTGCCGTCGGTCAGACGGCCGTCGTCGAGAAGCTGCAGCATGACGTTCAGCACGTCGGGATGGGCTTTCTCGACCTCGTCGAACAGGACCACCGAGTAGGGACGCCGCCGCACCGCCTCGGTGAGCTGTCCCGCCTCGTCGTATCCGACGTACCCCGGCGGGGCGCCGACGAGGCGCGAGATGGCGTGCTTTTCCTGGTACTCCGACATGTCGATGCGCACCATGGCGCGCTCGTCGTCGAACAGGAACTCGGCCAGCGCCCGGGCCAGCTCGGTCTTGCCGACCCCGGTCGGCCCGAGAAAGATGAAGCTGCCGAGCGGCCGATCCGGATCCTGCAGGCCGGCGCGGGCGCGCCGCACCGCGTTCGAGACCGCGGCCACGGCGTCGTCCTGGCCGATCACGCGCCGGCGGAGTCGATCCTCCATCCGGACGAGCTTCTCGACCTCGCCCTCGACCAGCTTGCTGACGGGAATGTGGGTCCACTTGCTCACGACCGCCGCGATGTCCTGCTCGTCGACCTCCTCCTTGAGCATGCGCGGACCCGCGGCGGTCGTGTCGCGGCTCCGGCGCAGTTGTTCCTCCAGCTCCGGAAGCCGTCCGTACTGCAGCTCCGACGCGCGCGCGTAGTCGCCTTCGCGCTGTGCCCGCTCCACCTCGTGCCGCAGCGCCTCCAGCTCGCCCTGGATGCGGCGGGTCTCCTGAATCTCCCCCTTCTCGTGCTCCCACCGGGTGCGCAGCCGGCTGCGTTCCTCCTGCAGATCGGCGAGCTCCTTCTCCAGGCGGTCGAGGCGGCCGCGCGACGCCTCGTCGGTCTCCTTGCGCAGCGCCTCGCGCTCGATCTCGAGCTGCATGATGCGCCGCTCGACCTCGTCGAGCTCCACCGGCAGCGAGTCGATCTCGGTGCGCAGCTTGGATGCCGCCTCGTCGATCAGGTCGATGGCCTTGTCGGGCAGGAACCGGTCGCTGATGTAGCGGTTCGAGAGCACCGCGGCCGCGACCAGGGCGGCGTCCTTGAACTTGACGCCGTGGTGGATCTCGTAGCGCTCGCGGAGGCCGCGCAGGACGCTGATGGTGTCCTCGACCGACGGCTCGGCCACCAGCACGGGCTGGAAGCGGCGCTCGAGCGCGGCATCCTTCTCGATGTACTTGCGGTACTCGTCCAGGGTGGTCGCGCCGACGGTGTGCAGCTCGCCGCGGGCGAGCAACGGCTTCAGCATGTTCGACGCATCGATCGCGCCCTCGGCCGCACCCGCGCCGACCACGGTATGCAGCTCGTCGATGAAGAGCACGATGCGTCCGTCGGCGTCGGTGATCTCCTTGAGCACGGCCTTGAGCCGTTCCTCGAACTCGCCGCGGTACTTGGCGCCCGCGACGAGCGCCCCCATGTCGAGGGCGACCAGCCGCTTGTCGGTGAGACCCTCGGGGACGTCGCCGCGCACGATGCGCTGGGCCAGGCCCTCCACGATCGCGGTCTTGCCGACGCCGGGCTCGCCGATGAGCACGGGGTTGTTCTTGGTCCGGCGCGACAGCACCTGGATGACGCGGCGGATCTCTTCGTCGCGGCCGATGACCGGATCGAGCGTGGCGCGCCGGGCCAGCGCCGTCAGGTCGCGGGCGTAGCGCTCGAGCGCCTGATACTTCCCTTCGGGATGCTGGTCGGTGACCCGGTGCGAGCCCCGGACGGCGGTGAGCGCGTCGAGCAGGCGGTCGCGGGTCAGGCCGGCCTCGGCAAGGAGTCGAGCCGCGGGCGCGTTACCGTTCTCGGCGGCCAGCGCCAGGAACAGGTGCTCGGTGCTGACGTACTCGTCGCTCAGGCGTTCCGCCTCGCCGGTCGCCCGGGTGAGGACGCCGCGCAGGCGGTTCGAGGGGGCCGGAGGGGCGCCGCCGGTCGCCGACGGCAGCCGGTCCAGCGCGGCGCGCGCCGCCGCGCCCAGAGCGGCAGGAGCGACATCGAGCTTCTGCAGCACCGCGGGCACGACCCCCTCGTGCTGCTCGATCAGCGTCAACAGCAGATGCTCGGGCTCGATCTGGGGATGCCCCGCGCGCTCGGCAACCTGCTGGGCGGTCACCACGGCTTCCTGCGCCTTCTCGGTCAGTCGGTTGATGTTCATCGTTGCCTCGGGTCATGCGACGTCGTCGAGTCGTGGTTCCGGTTCACGACAATCCCACCATCCCGTCCAGGTGCTCGAGCTCGCGGAGCAGGCGCCGGTGGCCGCCCCTTCGACTCAGTGCGGCGCCGGTGGCGAGCGGCCGGAGCCGCCGCACCGCGTCGGCCACCGCCAGAAGCTGTTGCACCCCCGCGAGGTTGATTCCGCGCTCGTCGACGAGGTGCTTGATGAACCGCAGGCGGTCGATCTGTTCGGGCGAATAGAGGCGCATGCTGCCCACGGTCCGGTCGGGCCGCACGAGTCCGAGACGCTCGTACTTGCGCAACGTCTGCGGATGCATGCCGAGCATGCGCGACGCGGTGCTGATGAAGAGAATGTCGCTCATGATTGCGTCGAGTCGACTATAGACATTGATACATTACGTATCAATGTCGGGGAAAGTTCCCGATTGGGCGGGAGTGGAGCGGGATGCCGGCCGACCCGACCGCTGCGGGGCCGGCCGCGGCGCGGAAGCGAGCTCGTACCGGCCGGCGGCGCCCGTGGCGGCGGTGCTGACGCGGCGACTCGAATGCGTGTAGCCTCGTTACATGCGCCCGGGCGAGCGGGGCGGCGCCGTCGGCCGCCGGTACCCGGCCGCGAATCGCGACCTGCTCCGCCTCCGCAACGGCGCGCCGGTCGCGCGGCGGCCGGGCCTTCGCAGCGCATCAGGAGCATCCGATGAAGACGTCCGATTTCTTCTCGTCCCGCTGGGGGATCGTCCTGGCCGGCCTCGGAATGGCCGTCGGAACCGGCAACCTGTGGCGCTTTCCGCGCATTGCGGCCCAGAACGGCGGCGGCGCGTTCCTCATTCCCTGGCTGCTGTTCCTGTTCGCGTGGTCCATCCCGCTGCTGATTGCCGAGTTCGGACTCGGCCGGGGCGCTCGCCGGGGGCCCGTCGGCGCGTTCGCGAGGCTGACGGGAGAGCGGACCGCCTGGATGGGCGGCTTCGTCGCGGTGACGAGCGTCATGATCATGTTCTACTACTCGGTCGTCACCGGGTGGATGCTCAAGTACTTCGCGGCGGCGCTGAGCGGCGACCTTGCGGCGGTCGACGCTGCAAGCTACTGGGATGCGTACAGCACCTCCGTGTGGCAGCCGGTGCTGTTTCATGTCGCGGCGGTGGCCGGGGCCGGTTTCGTGGTCGCGCGCGGCGTGACGGGAGGCATCGAGCGAGCCAACCGCATCCTCATCCCGCTGCTGTTCGTGCTGCTGCTGTTCGCCGTGGTGCGAGCGGTCACGCTGCCGGGCGCCGGCGAGGGACTGGCCTATCTGTTCACCCCGGATCTGAGCGCCCTGGCGAACTACCGGACCTGGCTCGAGGCGTTGACCCAGTCGGCCTGGTCGACCGGCGCCGGGTGGGGGCTCATTCTCTGCTACGCCATCTATGTGCGGGAGCGCGAGGACGTCGTCACCAATGCCGCGACGATCGGACTGGGCAACAACGCGGCTTCTCTGCTGGCCGCCATGGCGATCCTGCCGGCCGCCTTCGCCATCCTGCCGCAAGGCGAGGCGACCGAGGCGCTGGCGGCGGGCAACACGGGGCTGACCTTCATCTGGATACCGCAGGTGTTCGCCCGCATGCCCGCCGGCGGCCTGTTCCTGCCGCTTTTTTTCCTGGCGATGTTCTGCGCCGCGCTGTCGTCGCTCATCGCGATGGTCGAGCTCGGGACCCGCGTGCTGATCGACGCGGGCGTCACCCGCGCGCGGGCGGTGCCGCTCGTGGTCGCAGCAGCCGTGGTCTGCGGAGCGCCTTCGGCGGTGAGCATGGCGGTTTTCGAGAACCAGGACTGGGTCTGGGGCCTTGCGCTGATGGTGAGCGGCCTGTTCATAGCCGTTGCGACGATCCGCTACGGCGTCGACCGATTCCGCGACGAGCTGGTGAACACGCACGCGTCCGGCCGCCGCGCCGGCCCCGTCTGGGCCTGGATCCTGAAGTATCTCGTCCCGGTGGAGTTCGCGGCGATGTTCGCCTGGTGGATGTACCAGGCGGCCACGGTGTACGACCCGGAGGGCTGGTGGAACCCGTTGCGCATATACAGCGTCGGTACCTGCGTGGTGCAGTGGGGCATTGCGCTGGCCGTGTTGGCCGTCTTCAACCGGCGCCTCGCGACCCGCAGCGCCGCGGACCATGCTACGCTCTGAGGTTGACGATCAGGTCGCGCGCCCGCCGGCGCGCGCAGGACGCGAAAGGAGCGCAAGCGTGTATCCAGAGTTCTTCATCGCCCCGATGCGCGAGGAGTTGACCCGGCTCGGTGTGAAGGAATTGCGGACCGCGTCGGACGTGGACGATGCGGTGACCGGGCAGTCCGGGACGCTGATGCTGGTGGTGAACTCGGTCTGCGGCTGCGCGGCCGGCAAGGCGCGGCCCGGCGTGGCGCTGGCGCTCAGGCACGGGACCAGGCCCGATGCCCTCGCCACCGTCTTCGCGGGCGCCGACGTCGAGGCGACCCAGCGCGCGCGGGAGTACTTCACGGGCTATCCGCCGTCCTCGCCTTCCATCGCCATTCTTCGGGAAGGCAAGCTGGTCTACATGATGGAGCGCCACCAGATCGAGAATCGGGAGGCGGACGTCATCGCGCGGGATCTCACCGCCGCGTTCGACAAGTACTGCGCGTCGGCCACCGTAGCCCAGTAGTCTGCGCCCGGGAGCTTGCGCCGTAGAACGTAACCGCCGCGCGTTCCGAGGCGCCGGCTCCCGGGGTGGCGGGGGCTGGCGCCGAACACGGAGCCGTTCGAAGGGTATTGCGGCGCTCGCGTTACTCCCCGCCGGCGAGGTGGGCGCGGCGCAGGGAAGCGCTCAGCGTGCGGGCGGCGGCGGCTCCAGGCGCGCGGGGGAGGCTTCCGGAACGAGCGGGAGAGGTCGTCCTCGCCGCGCCAACGAGCAGGCGCGCCGCGTGACGTCGGCGAGCGTGTCGATGAACGCGGGGTGATCGTTGACGGCCGCGGCGCGGCGCATCTGCAGTCCCAGCGTTCGGCAGACCTCCGCCGCTTCCGTATCGAGGTCGTACAGCACCTCGATGTGGTCGGCCACGAATCCGATCGGCGCGATCACCGCGGCCCGCAGTCCGCCCGCGTGCGCGGTACGCAAATAGTCGCAGACATCGGGCCCGAGCCAGGGATCCTCCGGGCGGCCGCTGCGGCTCTGGAAGACCAGGCTCCAGTCGTCGGTCTGCAGTCGACTCGCCACCAGGGCGGCCGTTTCCCGCAGCTCGGCTTCGTAGCGGCAGTCCGCCGCCATCGATGCGGGAATGCTGTGCGCCGTGAAGACGATCCGCGCGATCCGCCTCGCTTCGTCCGGGAGATCATGGCAGGCGGATTCGATCTGCCGGGCGTTGGCCTCGATGAATCCCTCGTGCGTATGCCAACCGGGTGCGAAGAGCACCTCGACGTCGGCCACGCCCTGCTCCCGCAGCGTCTGCCTTGCCTGGGCGACGTTCTGGCGATACTGCCCGCAGCTCGAATAGCTGTGGTGCGCCGCCAGCACGATTCCCAGGGCGCGCCCGATGCCCGCTGCCGCCATTTCGGCCAGCGTGTCGTCGAGGAACGGGTGCCAGTTGCGCATGCCCACGAACACCGGAAGATCGGGTCCGTTCGCGGCGAGACGTTCGCGCAGCCCGTCGGCCTGACGCCGGGTGATGGCGGTGATCGGCGAGATGCCGTCGAAGTGCTCGTAGTGCCGTGCCACCGCCTCCAGCCGTGCGGCCGGAATGCGCCGTCCACGCAGCACGTTCTGCAGGAACGGCCGGATGTCGGCTCGACAGGCGGGTCCGCCGAAGCTGATCAGGAGCACGGCGTCGAACGGTGAAGCATCCTGCGGCATGGCTGGGAAACTGATGGCCGTCACGCGGTTACGGGGTTCCTCACGGGCTTGCCCGGCGCGGCGTCTCCCCACGTGGACCGCAAGTGGGGTAAGATAGACTCTCTGTGTCGGGGCGTGGCTCAGCCTGGTAGAGCACTCGGTTCGGGACCGAGGGGTCGGAGGTTCAAATCCTCTCGCCCCGACCACTTCCTTTCTCCCGTAGGCAGTTCGTGCAGGTAGCTCGTACCCGCGACGGCTGCTGCCGGGACTCCACTCTCCAATTGCCTGGCGGCCGGTATTCGGGACCGCCTGGGGCGTCCCGCAAACGTGCGGCGAGTGGCGCTTTGCACGGGGAGGGGCAGTTGCCGGCCCGGACGGTCGCCGGTTCGCGCGCTGCCGGAGCGCGGGAACCGGCAACCGTCGGCGGCGGGAGCCGGATCAGTCTTCGTCGGTCGTGGCGATGAACTCGCGCGCTTCCGCGTAGCCCGGGTCGTCGGCCGCTCCGATCCAGAAGTCGGCCAGCGTCGCGTAGCGTTCCCGCGCGGCAACGCGATCGCCGCTCGCGGCGGCGGCTCGCGCGGCGCCGAGCAGCGAGCGCATCCGGTTCGGCATCCGGAGGAGCGATGTTTCGAACTTCTCCAGCGCCTCGTCGGGGCGGCCGACCTGCAGGAGGATCTCGCCGTACAGCTCGTACGGCGGCTTGACCGGGCTGGCCGCACCGTTGGGCAGACGCAGCGTCTCGACGACGGCGATGGCCTCGTCCATCAGCTCGACCGCCGCGTCCGCGTTGCCCTCGGCGGCCGCAATCGAGGCGGCCACCTCGTGGTGGGCGATGCGGTCCTGCGCGCCGCCGTCCTCCGCCCGCGCGGCCAGCTTCGCTTCCGCCTCGCGCGCCGTGGCCAGGTCTCCGGTCCGGACCGCGCTCAGCCCCGTGGCCAGCAGCTCGTGCATGGACGACTCGTCGGCCACCGGCAGCGTGCGCCACTGCTCGGTCTCGACCACGTAGCGGGCGTTCACGAGCGGCAGCGTGTTGACCGCGCGCGTCTGCCCGTCGCTCTCGGCGATGAGCCGCTCCAGGCGTTCGATCCACACGCGGGCCTTGTCGTAGTCGCCGCGCTGCAGGTCGCCGTACTGGCCCCAGTCGAGGGAATGCACCGCGTCGCCGACGCTGTCGCCCGGCTCCCACAGGTCGCGGGCCGCCTGATGCGCCGACTGGTTGTGGTTCGAGACCAGATCCCACATGCCGTGCTGAATGAAGATGTGCGTCGGCATGTGGCGCGCATGGGAGACGGCCGGCGCGATCTCGGCGTAGCGGCGGGCGGCGTCGAGCGCGAGCGGCGCATGGATCGGATCGTCGAAGGCGTGAATCGTGTAGTGCGGCGCTCCCGGATGGTCGGGATTCTCGTGGAACACCTTCATCGCGATGGTGCCCGCCCGGACCTCGAGGCGCAACGACTGATCGCCCAGCGCGCGCGATCCGGCCAGCATCGACAGCGCATAGAGGGTGGCGACCTCGTGATCGTCCGGATAACGATCGTAGAGCCGTCCCATCGCCTCCATGTAGCCGACGCGGCGCTCGTTGTAGGTGCCTTCCTGGCCCCACAGCACTTCGACGGCCTCCAGAAAGCCCTTTTCCCTGTCGGTCGGGGCCTTGGCGGCGCGCGCCGCCGGCGTCGGGCCCAGGCGTGCGAGCACCGCACGCGGATTCTCCTCGTCCAGGTTGGGGCCGCCGCCGAAGAGCGGGTGGTTGTAGCTCAGCGTCTCGCCCCAGTACGCCAGGGCGAAGTCGGGCTCTATGGCCTGGGCGGCCTGAAACTGCTCGATGGCCTGCTTCCAGCCGAAGCTG
Source organism: Vicinamibacterales bacterium (assembly GCA_965204175.1). Taxonomy (GTDB): domain Bacteria; phylum Acidobacteriota; class Vicinamibacteria; order Vicinamibacterales; family UBA8438; genus WTFV01. The sequence continues at coordinate 2,834,861 of OZ241978.1, read as the reverse complement.
TGGAGGATGGCGACGCCTCGCAGGAAGTGGCCCTGCGCCTCCTCGGAACGCGCCGACGTCGGAAACTCGAGCGACCCGACCTCGGCGAATTGCGCGGCGGCAGGAGCAGCGAGCAGCAGGGCGACCAGCAGACAGACGACAGATCTCATGAAAACCTCCATTCGATGGCAGCGTAGCACAGGTGCCGGCGGGGGCAGCCGGACCCGCCGGATTCAGGAAACGGACCCGGGGGGTCGGCTATAATCACGGCGCCCGACCGCCAAGCCTGCCATGATAGTAACGAAACGTATGCTCGTCAGCGGTCGTGTTCAGCGGGTGGGGTTTCGCGCGTTCGCGGCCGGCGCAGCCCGCCGGGAGGGGGTTCGCGGCTTCGTGCGCAATCTCGACGACGGACGGGTCGAGGCGGTCGGCGAGGGTGACCGCGAGGCCATGGAACGATTCCAGCGCGCCCTGCGCAAGGGACCGCCGTTTTCGAGGGTGCTCGGGATTACGGTGGAGGATGCCGCGCCGCTGGGCGAGCCCGGAGGATTCGTGGTGCGCACCTGACGGCGCCCGCGTCCTGGAGCCATGAACGAGTTCAAGAGCCTGATACGAGAGGTGCCCGATTTCCCGAAGCCGGGCATATTGTTCAAGGACATCACGACGCTGCTGGCGAATGCCGGCGGGCTGCGTCGCGCGGTCGCGTGCCTGGCGGAACCGTTCCGGGAAACCGGCATCGACAAGGTCGTGGGTATCGAGAGCCGCGGCTTCATCTTCGGCGCGGCCGTGGCCGAGCGCCTCGGCGCCGGCTTCGTGCCCGCTCGCAAGCCCGGGAAGCTCCCCGCGAGCACCGTGCGGGTGGACTATGCGCTCGAGTACGGCACGGATGCGCTCGAGATGCACGAGGACGCGGTCGGCGCCGGCGAGCGGGTGCTCATCGTGGACGACCTGCTCGCAACCGGCGGCACCGCCCGCGCCACCGCCGATCTCGTCTCGGGGCGCGGCGCCCGGGTGCATGCGTTCGCGTTCCTGATCGAGCTCGACGCGTTGCGGGGACGGGAGCGGTTGGCCGGACACGAGGTGCTGGCGATAGTGCACTACTAGTCGAGGTCGGCAGTTCACCGCAGCCGACGATCGCATGATCGAGGTTCTCGTCATCGCATTGATCGGCGTTCTGGTCCTTGTCGCCGAGCGCGCCCGCCGGGAAGGCCGGCGGCAGCACCGGGAACGCCTGGCCGCCCTGTTGCTGTCGACTCTCGCGCCGGACGCCGCGCGCGGGGAGCCCCGGGACCTGCTCGCCTGGCGCGCGGCCGCCGGCTCGATCCGCAGGATGTTTCCCGAAGCGGTACGCGACATCGAGCGGCAGACAGGTGAAGCCTTTCCGTTCTCGCACCAGGTGATCGACGACGCGCATGCGCGCTGGACGGCGGAATGGCTGGCCTGGGAGCGTCGCCACGACGTCGAGTTCAAGCAGCGGGCGAGTGCACTCGAGGCCGAGTTGCAGGCTGCGGGCGGTTCCACGCCCGCGGGGCGCGCCCAGCTGGCCGCTCTCGAAGACGAGAAGCTGCAGGCCTACCAGCAGCGGTACGAGGAGTACGTCCGGGTCGGCAACGGGCTGACGGCACTCAAGGAACGCGAAGACGTGCGCGTGTAGCTCAGCAGGATAGAGCAGCCGCCTCCTAAGCGGCAGGCCCCAGGTTCGAATCCTGGCACGCGCGCCACCTCCGCCATCAGGGTTGGAGAGCGGATTCGGTGTCGGCCGCCACGATGTCGCGGAACGCGTAGTGGTTCCAGCCGAACACTTCCTTGAGCGCCATGGCGATGTCGAAGCCGTGCTGCTCCACGCTCGTCACCGACAGGTTGAAGTCGAAGGGAAACAGGCAGTGCCCCTCGAACTCCTCGTTCCAGGAGCCGACTACGTAGACCGGCGCCGGCAGCGCGGCCTGCCCCAACTCTGTCGACCAGTGCCGCAGGATGTGGCCCTCCATGTGCACCCGCTTGATGAGCTTCATGAAGTCGGCATAGCCGCCGCGTTCGATCTCCAGCGTCGGGTGTCCCGGTTTGGCGAACCCGGGGGCCAGATTGGGGATGACCAGGAGGCGGCTGCCCGTGAAGCGACTCTGCAGATGCCTGCTGTCGTCATAGGTGTTCCGCAGTATCTCGATCTGGTTCTGGATGTAGGCGGGGGACATGCGCAGCAGCTGCTCGCTGCCGCGCTTGAGGTTGGACGCATGGTGATAGATGAAGATGGCGTCGAAGAAGGTGCTGCGGGTGCGTCGATCTTCCGAGAACTCGCCGGTCGCCGACAGTTGCATCTCCTCGCCGATCAGGAAAGGGGGCGCGCCGTAGACGTCCGCGAACGTCTGCATCGCCTTGGCGATGGTCGTTTCCATGGCGCGGACATGCGCTGCGTCGAGCGGCAGCCGGCCCCAGGTGTGGGTCCCGAAGATGAACATCACGGGACGTCCCTGCAGCGTGAAGACGCGGGCGGGACTGTGGTCCCGGACGCGCACCATGAAACGCGCCATCTCGCGAAAGTCCTCGTCGAAGCGAGCCTGCACGTGCGTGGAGTGGAAGCTGATTCGCCCGAGCGAGACCGGGAGCGCCAGCGTGCTCTCGTAGAGCAGGCAGGCGTGGCGGGTGTCCACGTTCGACGCCCGCAGGTACCCCTTGTGGTAGTTGGTGTTGTTGTTGTTGTTGGCGTGTCGCGGAATCCAGCTCAGGGCGTCGACGGTGACGCCGAACTCGTTCTTCAACGCGTTGAAGGTGGTCTCCGGCTCCGGGTCGAAGGAGCGGTAGTTCCCGCCCTTGAAACGGACGGTCTGCGTGCCGGGCGGCCGGTCCAGCGTGTTGTACCAGCCGTAGTGCCAGGCGACGGTTATCGGCCGGTCGGGCGTCGCTTCCTCGGATTCGACGTACTGCTGAACGGAGTGGCTGACCGCGTCGACGACCTGCGGATCGACCGCGGCCCGGCCGAGCACGTCGGCCCGGTAGTCGAATCCGGAGCGCGGCGCCAGACCGAACCCGCGCTGCGCGTACAGTGCGGTGCTCACGAGCTCTTCGTCGGCGCCGTCGATGAAGCCGCTGCCATCGACGTCGGTCACGTACGGGGGAAGAAGTATCGGCGGCGCCTGGCCTCCAACCGAAACGGGGACCGCGCCGGCCGCGACCGACATCACGGTGGAACGGAGAAACCGCCGCCGCGAGGGCCGGGGCGCCCCGGAACTCAATTTCCCCATCGGGACCAAGGAATCGAGACTCCGCGGCCCGCTGGCTGTAGCGCGCACCCGTCGGGACAGGAGCGCTGCGCCGGCCGCGACGCGGTAGTCTAGCATGGCGCTCCGCGCCGGTCGCGCCCGGATGCGCGGCGAGGGAGGCGCATTTGGTACAATTCATCGGCTTGCCGGTGACAAAGCGATGAAGAGAACGGAAAGACATCACCTCAAAGAGGATCCGCTGGCCGTCAGGCTGCGGGCACTTCAGGAATCCGCGCGCGGCGGCAGTTGGGTTGCCGTCGCCGGCGCGGTCGTGGTCGGCCTCGTCATCGGCGGGGCGTTCCTCGGCTGGCAGCAGTGGCGCGCGTCGCGGGCGAGCGAGTTGCTCGCGGCGGCGATGTCCGTCGTGGACGCACCCGTCGTTCCCGCGGATGCCGGCGAATCCGCCGCCGGAACCCCCGCGGGGGCCTATCCTTCGGAGGCCGCCAAGCTCGAGACGGCCGTCCCGCGGCTGCTTGCGGCGGCCGACGCGTACCCGAGCCTGGCGCAGGGCATCGCCGCGCGTTACCAGGCGGCGGTCGCACTCGGCACGCTGGGCCGCACCGCGGAGGCAGGCGAGCAGTACGGCCGGCTGATCGAGCTCGCCGGCGATGGGATCTACGGCCGAATGGCGCGCCTGGGCCGCGCCGAGACGCATCTGCAGGCAGCAGAGTACGCGGACGCGATTGCCCTGCTCGAAGCCGAGTCCCGTGTGGCGGATACCGGGTTTCCCATCGATGCGGTGCTCATGCGGCTCGGCCAGTCGTATCGGCTCGCCGAGCAGCCGGCCGAGGCGGCACTGGCGTTTCGACGCCTGGTCGACGAGTTTCCCGCCTCCGGCTATCGCTTCGAGGCCGAGCGCGAGCTCGACCGGCTCGCTGCCGGCCAATAGCCGTTTGTCCCGAGCGCGGATGACGTCATGACGAAGGGGCCGGCGCCCGCGGCCGGCGAGTTCACCGTAGGCCTCGTGCAGATGGCCTGCTCCCCGGAGATCGAGCAGAACCACCGGGCGGCGGAAGACGGCATTCGCGAAGCCGTTGGCCGCGGGGCCCGGATCGTGTGCCTGCAGGAGCTGTTCGCGACGCCGTACTTCTGCCAGCGCGAGGACGAGGCCGGCTTCGAGCTGGCGGAGAGTATCCCGGGCCCGTCCACCACCCGCTTCGCAAAGCTCGCGCGCGCGCTCGAGGCCGTGCTCGTGGTGCCGGTGTTCGAGCGGCGGGCGGCGGGGCTTTATCACAACTCCGCGGCGGTAATCGATGCGTCGGGCGCTCTCGCGGGCGTGTATCGCAAGGTGCACGTGCCCGACGATCCGCAGTTTCTCGAGAAGTTCTACTTCACGCCGGGAGACCTCGGCTACCTCGTCTTCCAGACCCGCTACGCCCGCATCGGCGTGCTCATCTGCTGGGATCAGTGGTACCCGGAGGCGGCCCGGCTGACGGCCCTCCGGGGAGCCGAGGTGATCTTCTATCCGACGGCGATCGGTTGGTCCGGGGCCGCGGCTCCGAGCGCGGAGGGGCTCGCCGAACGTGACGCCTGGATCACGGTGCAACGGGGCCATGCCATTGCCAACGGCGTCTATGTGGCGGCAGTGAATCGCGTGGGGGTCGAGCATTCGGATGCCGGGGCCCTCAGATTCTGGGGCGAGTCGTTCGTGTGCGACCCGGGAGGGCGGGTCCTGGCCCGCGCGGCCGGGGAGGCGCCCCGCGTGCTGATCGCGCGGTGCAGCCGCCGCAGCCTCGAGCGGCAGCGAAGGGCCTGGCCCTTCCTGCGCGATCGTCGCATCGACACGTACGGGCCGATCACCCGGCGGTACCTGGACGAGCCGCCGCAACGTGCCCGTCCGGCGGGATGAACGCTCCACGTCCGGAGGCGGTCGGCCGGGACGGGATGCTGAACTCGGCTCCCGGTCGCGACGGCTTCCGGATGCCCGCGGAGTGGGAACCGCATTGCGCAACCTGGCTCGTCTGGCCCCACGCCCGTGCCGACTGGGATGTCAAGACCGCGGCGGTCGAATGGTGCTACGCCGAGATCGTGCGGCAGCTCGTTCGCGGCGAGCGCGTCGCGATCGTCTACAACGATGCGGCCGTGCGCCGGCGAGCGGAGGCCCGGCTGCGGCGGACGGGCGTCGACCCGGACCGGATCGATTCGCACGTCGTGCCCGCCGACCGCTCCTGGATTCGGGATTGCGGCCCGATCTTCGTCGTCCGCGGGAGGGGCGGCGAGCGCACCGTCGCCGCCACCGACTGGCGCTTCAACGGCTGGGCCCGCTACCGCAACTGGCGTCGGGACGACGCGTTGCCGCGCGCGATCGCGGGGCGGCTCGGCATGCGGCGTTTCGAGATCGGGGTGCCGGCCGGCGGCGGCTCGCGGCAGGTGGTCCTCGAGGGCGGCAGCGTCGACGTGAACGGAGAGGGCCTGCTGCTGACCACCGAGCAATGCCTGCTGGCCCGCCGGCAGGCACGCAACCCCGGCCTGACACGCCGCGAGATCGAATGCGCGTTGCAGCAGGGGCTCGGGATCGAGCGGGTCCTGTGGCTGGGCGAAGGCATCGCGGGCGACGACACGCACGGTCACGTCGACGACGTGGCCCGTTTCGTGCGGCCCGACACCGTCGTGGCCGCGGTCGAGAAGGACGTGCGCGACGACAACCACGACCCGCTGGCCGACAACCTCCGCCGCCTGCGGGCGATGCGCGACCAGCGCGGGCGTCCGTTGCGCGTGCTGACCGTGCCGATGCCGCGGCCGCTGCACTTCGACGGCGACCGCCTGCCGGCGAGCTACCTGAACTTCTACATCGGCAACCGCGTCGTGCTCGTGCCGACCTTCAACGACCCGGCCGATCGCACGGCACTGAGCGTGCTGGCCCGCCTGTTCCCGACCCGCGAGGTCATCGGCATCCATGCCGGCGACCTCATCCTCGGTCTGGGGGCGGTGCACTGCGTCACCCAGCAGCAGCCGCGCGGGCGTCACGCCCCGCCGGAAGGAGACCGGGAGCTTGCGCCGCAGAACGCAACGCAGTGAGTTCTGAAGCGCAAGGTCATGGAGCGGGGGATGGGCCGAAGCGCCGAGCCGGCGAGGCGTTTCGGGGCGCTGGCGGCTAGCGCCGCTTCTCCGGCGCTTGCGCCGGTGGATCGACGAGCCCGTCGAAGCGATCGACGGGAACCGGCTTGCCGTCGACGGCCAGCACGCGCCCGGCGAGCTCGAAGGTCGGGGGGCGCCGGGCGGCGATCGCCTGCCGCGCCGATGCGGCCAGCGCACTGGCGAGCACGGGGAACGCCAGGGTCGCGTCGGCGTGCACGGTGACCTGGTCGGCGTCGACCGCGAGCTTGCCCCAGCTCTGCGCCTCGTCGAGGGTGGACCCCGAGGCGCCGCCGAAGTGCGGGGCGTCGGTGACGATCTGCAGTGCGTACCGGTGCCCGCCGGTGCCGGGACGACAGGAGTCGGCCTGCACGCTCGCCTGGTTGATGAAGTTCTTCGGGGTGCCGCCGCCCAGGACGACGGACGCCGTCCGCGGGCGGCGGATGACGAGGTTGGCCGACTCGATGATGTCGCCGATCACGTCGATCCGACCACACTCCGGGTGCGCGTGACGGGCCTGGGCCAGCCCCAGGCCGATCGAGGAGTCCGCTATCGCCGGACAGAACAGGGGGACCGAGGCCCGGTAGGCCGCCGTGAGGATGCCGTCGCCGCGCGTCTCGTCCCAGAGGCGGCGGCCGAGCTGGTGGAGGTACTCGCGGGTGGTGTACGGCCGTGCTTCGAGGCCGCGTGTGAAGTGGGCGATCCACTTGTCGTTGTCGACGAACTCGTCCTCGTCGACGTAGGTGTCGTACACGCGGTCGATGCGAGCCGCCTGGAGCGCGCGGTCGTCCGCGCGGGGCGAGCCGACGAAGTGCCGTCGGCCGCGCGTCTCGTGCAGGTCGTGGTACAGGTTGGCGCCGGTGGAGACGACGCAGTCCACCGCGCGTTCGTGGATGAGCCGGGCGATCGCCAGCCGCAGGCCCCCGGCGGTCAGGGCGCCGGCGACGCCCAGGAAGATCACGACGTCGTCGGCGAGCATCCGCTGCCAGATTCGATGGGCGGTGGCGAGGTTGCGTCCCTGGAAGGAGATCCGCTCCATCCGCCGGAGCAGTTCGTCGGCCGAGGCGTCCGGCGCGATCTCGAACGGCTCGACCGGGGTGTCGAGGAAGCGCGACTTGTCGGTCCGCGGGGATGACTTGGGCATCGTGATCGGGCCGGATCCGCTGGCGGCCGTTCAGTCGGCCAGCGCGTCCTTGAGCTCGCCGAGCAGCACGAGGGCCTCGAGCGGGGTGAGACTGTCCGGATCGAGGGCTGCGATCCGTTCGCAGATGTCGCGGTGGATCGAGGGCGTCTCCTGTTGAAAGAGCCCGAGCTGGCCCGGCGCCTCGCTCCCGGAGCCGCTGAAGGAAGGCCGGCCGCCGCGCGACAGCTCGTCCCGCTCGAGGCCGGCGAGGATGGTGCGCGCGCGTGCCACGGTCGCGGGCGGCAGTCCGGCCAGCCTCGCGACCTGTATGCCGTAGCTGCGGTCCGAGCGCCCGGACTCGACCCTGCGCAGAAAGACGATCTCGTCCTGCCACTCGCGTGCCGCGACGTGGTAGTTGACGACGGTCTCGTGCAGATCGGCCAGGTCGGTGAGCTCGTGATAGTGCGTGGCGAAGAGCGTTCTGGGGCGCGCCGCGGGGTTCGTCGCCAGGTGCTCCGTAACCGCCCAGGCGATGCTCAGACCGTCGTAGGTGGCGGTGCCCCTGCCGATCTCGTCGAGCAGCACCAGGCTCCGGGAAGTAGCCTGGTGGAGGATTTTCGCCGTTTCCTGCATCTCCACCATGAACGTCGACTGGCCGCGGGCGAGGTTGTCGGCGGCCCCGATGCGGGCGAATATCCGATCGATGATCGGCAACGCCGCCTCGCGGGCGGGTACGAAGGATCCGGCCTGCGCCATCAGGACGATGAGCGCGGTCTGCCGGAGGTACGTGGACTTGCCGCCCATGTTGGGCCCGGTCAGCACGACGACCTGGTGATCCGTATCGTTGAGCCGGACGTCGTTCGGCACGAACGACTCGGTCCGGCTCTCGACGACCGGATGCCGCGCATCGGCGACCAGGAGCTCTCCGTCATCGTGCAGCCGCGGCTTGACGTAGTCGCGTTGCGCCGCCACCTCGGCCAGTGCGGCCAGGACGTCCAGGGCCGCCAGCGCCCGCGCACAGCACTGGATGCGGTTCGCTTCCGCGAGCACGGCGCGCCGCAGCTCGTCGAAGATCTCCTGCTCCCGGTCGAGCAGTCGTTCGTCCGCTCCGAGCGCCTGCTCCTCGTACTCCTTGAGCGCGGGTGTTATGTACCGCTCGCCGTTGGCGATGGTCTGCTTGCGGAGGTAGTCGTCCGGCACGGCGTGCAGATTGGCGGCCGACACTTCGATGTAGTAGCCGAAGACCCGGTTGAAGCGGATCTTGAGAGACGCGATCCCGGTTCGCTCCCGTTCGGCGGTCTCCATGGACGCGATCGCGTGGCGAGCGTCCCGGCCGATTCCCCGCAGCGCGTCGAGGTCGGCGTCGACGCCGTCTCGAATCGCCCCTCCGTCGCGCACGAGCGCGGGCGGCTCGTCGACGAGCGTCGCGGCGATACGGTCGTGGACGTCGTGCAGGTCGTCGAACCCGTCGAGCAGCGCGCCGACGAGCGGCGCCGCCAGCTCCGCGGCGTGGCCCCGGATTGCCGGGACGATGCCGGCGGATCGGCCGAGCGCCGCCAGATCGCGTGGTCCGGCCGTGCCGAGCGACACGCGGGAGAGCAACCGTTCCAGGTCCTGCACGCGGTTCAGGTCCGCCCGCAAGCGCCCGCGGACGGTCACCTGACGCAGCAGGTCGTCGACCGCATCCAGACGGTCGACAATCGCACCGCGCGCTACCAGAGGCCGTTGCAGCCAGGCGCGCAGCAGGCGGCTGCCCATCGGCGTGCGGGTGAGATCGACCTCCGCGAGCAGGGATCCGCTTCGCCGGCCCTCGGCGCCTTCGAAGATCTCGAGGTGGTCGAAGGTGGCGGCGTCGACGATCAGATGGTCGGCCCGCGTCCGGAACTCCAGCGTTCCGAGATGACGCAGCTCCGTCTTCTGCGTGTCCCGCAGATGCTGCACCAGTCCGCCCGCGGCCTGGATCGCCGCGGGGTGTTCGGCGGGACTCAGGCCGAAGCCGTCCAGCGACGTCGTGCCGAGCTGGTCGATCAGGGTCGGCAGGGCCCGGTCGAGATCGAAGATGGAAGGCTCGGCGTCGGTAATCGGCACGGCGGCCTGCTCGAGGCCGGGGAGAGAGGCCCTGTCGAGATCCGTGGGCAGCAGGATCTCCCGCGGGCGGACGGCGGCAAGCTCGTCCGCGGTCGCGCCGGACGCGGCGGCGCCCCGGTGCTCGGTGACCTGCAACTGTCCGGTGGACAAGTCGACGGTCGCGAGGCCGAACACGGTCTCCGTTCCGTTGCTGCGCGTCGCGACCGCGGCCAGCAACGCCGGTTCACTCGCCTCGAGCGAGCCTGCGTCGGTGAACGTGCCGGGAGAGACCACCCGCACGACTTCGCGCCGGACGATTCCACGGGCCTTGCGCGGGTCCTCCACCTGCTCGCATACCGCGACGCGAAACCCCTGTCTGACCAGCCGTGCAAGGTAGGTGTCGGCCGCGTGCCACGGGACTCCGCACATCGGGATCCCGCGGCCGCTGCGATCCTTGGAACGCGACGTGAGCGTCAGCTCCAGCGCTTCGGCCGCGGTGACCGCATCCTCGTAGAACAGCTCGTAGAAGTCGCCCATGCGGAAGAAGACCAGCGCGTCGGGATGCCGGCGCTTGGCATCCAGGTACTGGCGCATGGCGGGGGTGGTTCCCCGGGCCGCTGCGGCCGGCATCTTGACGGCGGACGTCATCCGCTCGATGGTAGCATCGCGCAGTGGAGACTCCGGCAGGACGGCCGATGTGGATACTGGCGCTCGACACGAGCACGCGCGCGGGCAGCGCCGCGCTGGCCCGCGACGGCGAGGTCGTGGCGGCGGCGAGCGGAGACCCGTCCCGCACGCACGGCGAGCGGCTGCCCGCGGACCTGCTGGCCCTCGTCGCGAAAGCCGGCGTGAAGCTGTCGGATATCGATCTGTTCGCGGTCTCGTCGGGTCCCGGGTCGTTCACCGGGCTGCGGGTGGGGCTGGCAAGCGTGCAGGCGCTGGCGCTCGTCCATCGCCGACGCGTGGTGCAGGTCTCGACGCTCGAAGCCCTGGCCCGCGTGCCCGGCGACGGCGAACGCGTCCTGGCCTGGATGGACGGGCAGCGCCGCGACGTGTTCGCGGCGTTGTACGACCATGGCGGCGCGACGTGCCTGGCGGGTCCTTGCGTGGGGAGCCCGGCGGACATGCTCGATTCCTGGGCCGCGGATCTGGTGGGGCGGCGGGTGGACGTGGTCGGTGACGGCGTGCCCGCGACCCGGACGTTGCTCGCCCGGCGTCTCGGACCGACGGCCGTGCTGGTGGGCTCGCCGCCGCCGCTTGCGCCGGTGATTGCCCGTGTCGCCTGCGAACGCCGCGACGGGGCCATCGCTCCGCATGCCGCCCAACCGCTTTATGTTCGGCGTCCCGACGCCGTGATCGCCCGCGCGCGCCGTTCCTGAAACACGCTTGAAACACGCTCGGGGCGTATGATAGTTTGCGGCTGCCGCGCGCAGTTGGCAGCGTTCGCCGCACCCTGGGCAGCGCGCCATCCGGGAGGGAACATGAACCAGGAGCAACACGCGCGTGAGGTGTTGCTGGAGCAGGACGACGAGTACCGTGATTTGGCCGAGCAGCATCGGGCGTTGGAGAGTCGCCTCGCGGAGTTGCTCGGCCACCCGTACAGGTCCGGCGACGAACAGATCGAAGAAGCGACTCTGAAGAAGAAGAAGCTCCACATCAAGGACCGCATGGAGCACATCCTGCAGCGGCACCTAACACCGCGGGTCGAGGACGGCGAGCCCCTCGTCGACCGCTAGGCGCTTGCGCCGCAGAACACAGCGAAGCGGAGTTCCGGGACGCAAGGTCGTGGAGCCGGGGGGATGGGCCGAAACGCCGAGCCTGCGAGGCGTTTCGGGGCGCTGGCAGTCTGCGCCGCGGAAACGGCGTAGACTGCTGTTCAGGCCCGGTTGGGCGGCGAGCGGAGCCGCGGGCGGGAATTGTGGAGCCGGCGGTCGACGGGGAGCCCGCCTCGTGCCGGAAGTGACGGCAAGTCCCCGGCAGCGGGTTCACCACGGCGATGGCGCATCCTTCCCCAAGGGATGCCCCTGCGCATGCCAATGAAGATCGATCGGGCAGGGATTCCGTTCATCGCAGGTGCGGCTGCCGTCGGCGGGCTGTGCTCGTGGTTCGGTTTCCTGGTGCCGGGCGCCGCGTGCTGGCTGTTGGCTGCCGGATTCACTTTTTTCTTTCGCGATCCGGATCGGCGCGAACCGGCGGACGCCGGGCGCGATGCCGTGCTTGCGCCCGCCGATGGCCGAATTCTCCACGCCGGCCCGGCCGACGCCGGTACGGCGCCGGATGGGACCTGGCAGCAGGTGAGCATTTTCCTGTCGCCGCTGGACGTCCACGTCAACCGGGCCCCGATCGGCGGTCGCGTGCTGGCGGTGACCCGTCGTCGCGGTCGCTTCCTGCCCGCCTACGATCGCCGCTCGGGGGCGGAGAACGAGCGCAGCGAGATCCGTCTCGATCACGCGGGGCAGACGGTGGTCTTCAGACAGGTCGTGGGAGTGCTCGCCCGGCGGGTGGTCTGCCGTCTGGCTCCGGGCATGAACGTGGTGCGCGGACAACGGTTCGGTATCATGAAGTTCGGATCGCGCATGGACGTCTTCCTGCCGGAATCGGCCGTCCTTGCCGTCGCCGTGGGCGAGGCGGTTCGCGGCGGGGAGACCGTGCTGGCGCATCTGGCGGGGGGCGGGGAACCGAGGTCATGAGCAAAGTGCTGTCGATGTTTCGTGGTAGAACCCCCCGTCCCCGCCGGCTGCGCGGGGGGACGTACCTGCTGCCGAGCCTGTTCACCGTGGCGAACATGTTCTGCGGCTGGGCGTGCATCGTCTTCGCGATGCGCGGCGACTACGTCACGGCTGCTCCCTTCATAGGATTTGCCATCGTGCTCGACGGGCTCGACGGCCGAGTGGCTCGGGCGACCGGGGCGACGAGCGATTTCGGCGTGGAGTTCGACTCGCTGGCCGACGTCATCTCGTTCGGCGTGGCCCCGGCGACGCTGGTGTTCGCTTGGGGCCTCGAGCCGCTCGGCCGCGTGGGTTGGGCCGTGGCCTTCCTCTGGCTCGCCGCGGTGGCGGTTCGGCTGGCGCGGTTCAACATTCAGGGCAAGGAGGGCGACAAGCGCTACTTCGTCGGCCTGCCGAGCCCGGCCGCGGCGGGGGTGCCCGCTTCGACGGTGTTCGCGTATCCGCTGGGATTCGCGGAGCCCGGTGCGGCGCTCGCCGCGCTGCCCATCGTGCTGGCGCCCGCGGCGCTGATGGTCAGCCGTCTGCGATTCAGGAGCTTCGGCGCGCTGATTCCGGGCCGGCGCCGTTCGTATCTGACCCCGCTCGTCATCGCCGCGGTCATCGCCGCAATCGCGGCCCAGCCGGAGGCCGTGCTGGTCGTGATGGCGTACACGTACCTGGCGTCGGGGCTGATCGGCGCCGTGATGAATCGTGGCCAGCGCCGCCCGGCGCGGCTGACGGCGCCGGCCGATCCCGAGGTTTCGGCGGCGGAGCGTTCTGCCTGAACCGGCGTTCGGCCGCCGGGCGGGCCCGCCCGGCGGCCCGACAATCGTCGCCCGCGGCGCAGACTCCCGGCCGGCAGCTTCATGTGCGGGCGGCGCCGGGCGCGGAGGTGCTCGCCGCCGGTAGTCGCAGGGTGACGGTTGCCCCTTCGCCTTTCCGACTGTCGATGGCGATGGCGCCGCCGTTCAACTCGACGTTGCGTTTGGCGATGGCCATGCCGAGGCCGGTACCAGAGACTCTCGTCGAGAAGTACGGCTCGAAGACGTGGGCGAGCAGCGCCTCGTCGAGTCCGACTCCCGTATCCCGCACGATCAGGACGATCGCTTCCGCGCCGGCGGTCGCGGTGACGCTGAGCCGGCCGTCGCCCGGCATCGCGTGCAGCGCGTTCTCGACCACGTTCGTGATGGCGCGACCGATGAGCGTCCGGTCGACAACGACGCGCGGCAGCGAGGAGGGGACATCGACCGACAACGCGATCCGCCCGGCGAGCCCGGCGCGGTACGGGTCGAGAACCTCCCGGACCACGTCGGCGAGTATCGTCGATTCCCGCTTCACCGGCGGCGAAGACGCGAAGCTGGAGAACTCCGAAGCGATCTGGCGCAGCAGCCGGACCTGCGCAAGGATCGAGTCGACGCAACTGCGGACGACCGGTCCCAGCGGCTCGCCCCGATCCCGATGGACGCGCAACAGGTGCTCCGCCGAAAGCTGGACCGGCGTCAACGGGTTCTTGATTTCGTGAGCGACCTGCCGCGCCATCTCCGCCCACGCCTCGAGGCGGTGTGTTCGTTCGAGGCGCCGGCGCTGGACCGCGAGGTCGCCCGCCATGCGATTGAATGCCGTCATCAGCCGCTCGATCTCGTCGGCGGAGCGGGTCGCGACGCGGGCGTCGAAGTCGCCGCGAGCGATGCGCCGCGTCGCGCGGGTCAGGCGCTGAACCGGATCGGCGATGCGCTCGGCGATATAGAAGCCGCTGCCGGCTCCGAGCAGAACGAGCAGGGTGACTCCGAGCAGGATGCCGCGATCGAGATCGCGGATCTGACGTTCGATGTCGCGCTGGCGCGACGCCAGCGGAACCGTCAGGATGGCGTCGGAGCCCACGGAGCGGATGGGCGCCGCCGCGACCAGATAGTCCTGCGAGCCGAACGCGTCCTCGGTCACGAACGTCGGCGCCTGGGCCAGCGTTATCGCGTTGTACACGGCTGCCGGTGTGCGGGTCGGCAGGAGGCCCGAAGCGAACAGGTCGCGCTCGCTGGTGGCGATGAGCCGCGGGCCTTCGAAGATGTTGACGTCCTGTTCGATGATCTGGCCGACGAAGACCAGCAGATCGTCGGTGACGACGCTCGCCGGCAAGTCCGCCGCCTGCTGCAGCTCGGCGATCACGCGTTGCGCCACGACCGCCGTGCGTTCCGCCCCCGCCTCGACGTCGGCCCGCAATTGCGTGCTGGAGTAGTTGCGAATGAGGACCGCCAGACCCAGCACCGGGACGGCCGCAACCGCGACGAACGCCAGGAACAGGCGCCGATAGAAACTGACGCGAAGCTCGCGGACCAGCTCCCGACCGAGGCGATATCGTCCGGCCGTGAACGGACCGGCCAGCGCGAGGAGGATGACCCACAGGCCGAAGGCCGCGCCGGTCAACGACACGATCTCGGCCAGCCTGATCAGGTGATCGAACGGCGCGAGCACCGTATAGCCGAGCGCGTAGATGCCCCCGCGGTTGTTCGAGATGTACACGGCGGAGGTGCGGCCTCCGGCCTGCAGCGTCGTCCAGAACGGTTCCCGCGACGCGTAGATCCGTTCGAACAGCGCATCGTCTATCGTCCACCCCGCCGAGCCGAACGTGAAGATCGGGCTGAGGCTCCAGCCATAAATCGCCAGTTCCAGATCGGCGTCCAGCGGGCGCGTGTCCGGCGGCTGCGGGGCGGGCCGGAGCACGTCGCGATACGGGTTCTGCGACGGGATGAAGGGGAGTGTCCGATAGTCGAGAGGCACATGGACGACGACGGCGCCGGCGACTGCGTCGGCTGCGGGCATGTCGCCCGGCCACGGCAGGCAAATGCCTCTTTCCGCGTGCAGTACCCGGCGTTCTTCCGTGCCGGAAGGAAAGACCTCTCCGTAGACTTCCCAGTCGCAACTGGTCCCCTGGAACGACGGGACGGCCGGCGCGTCCGGGAAATTCAGGGCGAAGCGACTGACGAGCGAGCGATCCGGACCGTACAACTCGATGGCCGAGGTCAGTCGGAGCCGGGCCAGCGCAGTCTGTCGCCACACCGAAAACGCCGCGTCGGGCGTCGCGTCGCCGGCCGCCGGCCGAAAGATGTCGGGCGCTACCGGTGCGCGAGCCAGCAGCGCATCGATCTCGCGTTGCGCCTGCGAGAGATTCGCCAGGATCCTCTCGGGATGACCGGCGGTCGCCGGGGCCATGGCATTTTCTATGAGGTCCCGCTTGGCCGCCAGCCCCTGGTCGGCGATTGCCGGATATGCAAGCACGGCAGGGACGATCAACACGCCGAGGATGGCGGCGAGCCGCCCGGACTCGGACGCATGCCGAAACCAGGGCCGCAGGTGCCGTGCGGCGAGCGACGTGCCGACGATCCCGGCGAGCAGGGCGACGTACGGCGCGGTCGGTACCGCGGGAAGCAGCGCCAGCAGCAGTCCCGGAGCCACGTTACCGCCGAGCGCGGCGAGACGCACGTCGTGCAGGCGACCATTCCAGCGCGCCTCCACGCCGAGCAGCACGGCAGCTCCGAGCCACACGGTTGCCGTGGCCGCCAGCAGCAGGCCGAGCAGCAAGCCGATGCGCGACGAGTCCACCGGGTTGCGGGACCATTGGAGCAGATCGACCGCCGTGCCGGCAACGGTGTCGGCCAGCAGCAGCTCGTACGCGCCGAGCAGCAGCGCAACCAGCACGCCGGCGGCGGCATGCGCCTTCAGCACGCCGCTGCGGGTCGTGCGCCAGCGCCGGTGGCGCCAGGCGGTGCGCGCCACGTCGGCGAATCGCGCCGCGGTGGTCGCGACCGCCGTGAGCAGCAGTCCCAGCAGCAGCAGGTCGGCCGGTGAACGCAGCAGACCGGGCAGGCGAATGGATGCGTAGACGGCATCCGACAACAGTGCCGGTCGGACCGGACCCGGGGTCGCCGCGGTCCAGAGTAGAGCGCCCGCGGCCAAGAGCCCGCACGAAGCGGCCGCGGTTCCGCGCAGGACCGTCCGGGCGTCGGGGTCGCGAGGCGCCCTGACCAGCTCGGGCAGCGCCGCCAGGCCGAGCAGCAGCGCGGCGAAGACGAAGGCCAGGTCGCGGACGGATCGCTGCCAGTCGGCGCGGGCCCGATCCAGATCTTCGTCGGCGACCGAGGCTTCGAGCAGCGGCTGGCCGCCGGGAGCCGAGAGCGTGAAACGGCGCCGGTCCGATGGAACGTACTGCACGTCGGCAACGGCCCGCAGGCTCAGTGGCGCCAGTGGAGAGGCCAACGGCAAAGGACCGTCTTCCGCTGCCAGGCCGGCGGCGGCCGAAAGCACGCGCTCGGTCGAAACGGAGCCGATCCTCGCGCGGCGATCGGACTCCGGGACGAGCGCCGTAATCGGCTCCACGTACACGAGGCGCAGACCCGGGGGACCGGCGACCACGTGAAACGCCGATTCGGAGAGGACGAGATCGCGGGGCAGCTCCGACGGCCGACCCGTCCAGGCCCGGGGTGTCGCCGTCGCGTCGTAGACGGTCACGGCCAGATTTTCCGCTCCGGCGGGAACGGCATCCCGCGTGAGCTCGAACAGGCGGACGAGAGCGGCCCGGTTGCCGTGCAGTCCATCCGGGACGCCCGGGTCGGTAGCCAGGGAGACCGCGGTCCGCTGCAGCGTTCGTGCCAGGTCGTCGAACCGTCGGCGGACGTGTTCCTCGACCCGCTCGAAGCCGGTATCGGGCGTCGCCCCGAACCGCAGCGGCTCGATCGCCGCGCCCAGGCCGGCAACCAGGGCGGCGGCCGCGGCGGCTGCAAGAGCGACTCCCGGCCACGGTATCGGGCGCATCGCGGGCTACTGCGGCGGGTCGGGGAACCGGGGCGGCGGCTGTGGCGGGAGCCCGCCGACGACGGCGGACGGCGGCAGGGTCGCCGGCGGCGAAGGCGGCTCGCTCGGCGCTCGCGGCGGGAACCAGTCGACCAGTTCCGACAGCGACAATACGGTCGGCTGCGGCAGAAAAGGTTCCGGAGGCAGTGCGAAGGGAAGCCGCGGGGGGGGGCCGGCTGCCGCGAGGCCGATGACGTTGCCCGCTCCGGTGACCAGTACGATGTGCGGCAGGGGCGGCCGAGCGTCCGGGAAGACGTGAGGCATCGCGGCGAGCTCTCCTGACGTCAGGTAGCGTCCGCGAGGCAATCCGGTCTCGCCGTCGAACAGGTCGACGGTCGGCGAAATCCCGGCCACGACCACCACCGGACCGACGCGGAGCGGGCCGTCCGCAGGCCTTCCCGGGAGCGGGCGGCGCCAGCGTCGCGCGCCGCTACGCCTGTCGAGCGCGTACAGGACGTTGTCTCGAGCACTGAAATAGACGCGTTCCCGGTCGGCGATGGGCGTTCCCACGATGTCGCCCCCCGTTCGCCAGTACCAGTCGATGCCGCCGTCGGCAAGCCTGAGGCGATACAGATGGTTGTCGGTCGAGCCGACGTAGAGCGCATCCAGCACCAGGATTCCCTGTGGGCGACCGGTGAGCTCGCGTTCCCAGATCACGGCTCCCGTACCCAGGTCCAGCACTACGACACGGCCGTCCGCGAGCGGCACGAAGAGGCGGTCGCCCGCTATTGCCGGGCGCACGGTCGGGGTGCTGTTCAGGGTGCGGCGCCACAGCTCCCGGCCGTCGAAACCCCGCAGAGCGACGATCCGGCCGGCCTCGGTTCCCACCACCAGCCAACCGGTGTTCCACAGCGGCGGGGCGACGATCGGCGAGTCGAGGTGGGCGTTCCACAACACGGCGCCGTCCGAGGCGCGCCGGCTGCTGACGCTGCTTCCGCTCACGCCCGCGACCACGCCGTCGCCGGCCACCGGTGGGTGATCGAGGCGCTGCTCGACGGCCCAGAGCTGCTCGCCGGTCGCCAGATCCAGGGCCACCAGCCGATCGGTGCGAAGCGCCGCGTAGGCCCGCTCGCTGTCGAATGCAAGGGGATGGCGGGGGCTGCCGTCCAGGACGCTCGTCCAGGCCGCATCGACGGGCAGCAGGTGCGATGGAGCGAAGCGCGCACTCGGCTGCGCCTTCGCCGGCGCAGCGGGAACGACCGCCAGCAGCATCGCGACGAGCGCCGCCGTCGATGTGGTGCGCCGGACGATCACCCCGCTATAATAGCGGCAGTCGAGTGGCCCGAGCCGGACTGCTTCCCGCCGCTGGCGCTTGCACTAGCACTACGTGCCCGTGACCCATCAGGCCATTCTGGTTCTCGACTTCGGTTCCCAGTACACGCAGCTCATCGCTCGCCGCCTTCGCGAGTTGTCGATCTACTCGGAGATCGTGCCGTTGACGATCTCGGCCGAGGACATCCGCGGCAGGGGAGCGGCCGGCGTGATCCTGTCGGGTGGCCCCGCGAGTCTCTCCAGCGCGGAAGCGCCGCGGTGCGATCCCGCGGTCTTCGACTGCGGCGTGCCGGTGCTCGGGATCTGCTACGGCATGCAGGCGATGACCGCGGCTCTCGGAGGCCGCGTCGGCCATGCGCCGGAACGCGAGTTCGGGCACGCGGCAGTCACGGTACGACAACGCGGCGGGATGTTCGCGGGGGTGCCGGACGAGATCCGGGTCTGGGCCAGTCATGGCGACGTCGTGGGAGAGGCGCCCCCCGGGTTCTCCGTCGCCGCCACGAGTGCGAATGCCCCCGTCGCGGCGATGGCGGATTCGGGTCGCCGTCTGTACGGGCTGCTCTTCCATCCCGAGGTCGCGCACACCGAGCACGGCGCCCGCATTCTCGCCAACTTCGCCACCGGGATATGCGGCTGCCGCGGCGACTGGACGATGGCCTCCTTCGTCGAAGAGGCGACCGCGCGCATTCGCCGGCAGGTGGGGGCTGCCGGACGCGTCGTGTGCGGGCTGAGCGGCGGCGTCGATTCCACGGTGGCGGCGCTGCTCGTCCATCGCGCGGTCGGCGATCGCCTGAAGTGCATCTTCGTCGACAACGGGCTGCTGCGCCTCGACGAGGCCGCTCAGGTGGAAGAGCGCTTCTCGACTCGCATGCGCCTGCCCCTGGTCTGCGAGGACGCCTCCGCACGGTTCGTCACCGCGCTCGCCGGCGTCACCGATCCCGAACGGAAGCGCAAGATCATCGGCGCGACCTTCATCGACGTCTTCGAAGCGGTCGCCGGCCGGCTGGGCGGCTTCGACTTTCTGGCGCAGGGGACGCTGTATCCCGACGTCATCGAAAGCGTGTCGGTCGTCGGCCCGTCGGCCGCCATCAAGAGTCACCACAACGTCGGCGGCCTGCCGCAGCGGCTGCGGTTCTCGCTGGTCGAGCCGTTGCGGGAGCTGTTCAAGGACGAGGTCCGGCAGCTCGGCCGGGAGCTCGGGCTCGACGACGACTTCGTCTGGCGCCAGCCCTTTCCCGGACCCGGCCTCGCCGTGCGCATCCTGGGGGCGGTGACGCCGGAGCGGCTCGACCTGCTCCGGCGGGCGGATGCGGTGGTGGCGGACGAGATCCGGCGGGCGGGACTCTACCGCCGACTGTGGCAGGCGTTCGCCGTGCTGCTTCCGGTACGCAGCGTCGGCGTGATGGGCGACGAGCGGACCTACGAGCACACCGTCGCCATCCGCGCGGTCGAAAGCCGCGACGGGATGACGGCGGACTGGGCCCGGCTGCCCCACGAGCTGCTGGCCGCGGTATCTTCCCGCATCGTCAACGAGGTGCGCGGCATCAACCGGGTGGTCTACGACATCAGCTCCAAGCCGCCCTCCACGATCGAGTGGGAATAGGTCCGAACAGCATGGCCGACTTCGTGCACCTGCACCTGCATACGGAGTACTCGCTCCTCGACGGCGCCTGCCGGATAGGAGAGATGCTCGACGAGGTGGCTCGTCTCGAGATGCCGGCGGTAGCGGTGACGGAGCACGGCAATCTCTTTTCCGCCATCAAGTTCCACGACGAGGCGCGCAAGCGCGGAGTCAAGCCGATCATCGGCTGCGAGGTGTACGTCGCCAACGGCGACCGGCGCAACCACAGCGGGACCCCCGGCGAGACGGCCAACCATCTCGTGCTGCTCGCATCCGACCTCGCCGGTTACCACAACCTGATCAAGCTGGTGTCGGCGGGCTACACGGAAGGCTTCTACTACAAGCCGCGCATCGACAAGGAGCTGCTGGCCGCCCATGCCGACGGCATCATCGGGCTCAGCAGTTGCCTCAAGGGAGAGGTGGCCACCAATCTCTGCCGCGACCAGGCGAGAAAGGCCCGCGCGGCCGCGGCGTCTTTCCGGGACATCCTGGGTCCGGACCGCTTCTTCCTGGAGATGCAGTACCAGGGCATCGACGACCAGCGGGTGGTCAACCGGGGCCTGCCGCCGATCGCCGCCGACCTCGGGCTGCCGCTCGTCTGCACCAACGACGTGCACTACCTGCGGCAGGGAGACGATCGCCCGCACGACGTGCTGCTGTGCATCGGGACCGGGAAGAACGTCGCCGACGAGAAGCGGCTGCGCTACCACGGCGATCAGTTCTACCTGAAGAGCCCGGCCGAGATGGCGGCGGTCTTCGGCGACTATCCGCAGGCGCTGCGCAACACGGTGGCGATTGCCGAGCGCTGCGACGTCGATCTGTCCGGCACCGTGCATCGTCTTCCGAACTTCGACGTGCCGCCGCCGTTCGAGTCGCCGGACGACTATTTCGCGAGCGTGGCGCGGGAGGGCTTCACGGACCGGCTGCCGCGGCTGAAGGCGTTGCGCGAGCGCGGCGTCCTGCGCTACGACGTCGAGGAGTACGAGCGCCGGCTGTCGTACGAGATCGAGATGATCCAGAAGATGGGGTACGCGGGGTACTTCCTCATCGTCTGGGACTTCATCCGCTACGCCCGGGAGCAGGGCATTCCGGTCGGCCCCGGGCGCGGGTCGGCGGCCGGCAGCCTGGTCGCGTACTGCCTCCGCATCACGGACGTCGATCCGCTCGAGTTCGACTTGATCTTCGAGCGCTTCCTGAACCCGGAACGCGTTTCCCTGCCGGATATCGACATCGACTTCTGCGAGCGGCGGCGCGGCGAGGTCATCGAGTACGTGACCCGCAAGTACGGCCGCGAGAACGTGGCGCAGATCATCACCTTCGGAACGATGAAGGCACGCGCGGTGGTGCGCGACGTGGGGCGGACGCTCGGCATGTCCTTCGCGGAAGTCGACCGGGTGGCGAAGCAGATTCCCCCGACGCTGAACATGACCCTCGACAAGGCGCTCAAGGAGAACCCGGCGCTCGGGGAGATGCAGCGCAACACGCCGCAGGTGAAGGAGCTGCTCGACGTCGCACAGCGGCTCGAAGGGGTGACCCGGCACGCCTCGGTGCATGCCGCCGGGGTGGTGATCGCGCCGGCCGCGATCACCGAGTTCGCACCGCTCTACAAGAAGGACGACATCGTCACCACGCAGTGGGCCATGAACGAGGTCGAGCGGGTCGGCCTCCTCAAGATGGATTTTCTCGGCCTCAGCACGCTGACGCTGCTGCACGACGCGGTGGATCACATCCGCCGCTCGACCGGCGAGACGATTCGGCTGGAGGCGATTCCGCTCGACGACGAGAGGACCTACCGCCTGTTCGGCAGCGGACAGACCCTGGGCATCTTCCAGTTCGAGAGCTCCGGCATGCGCGAGACGCTGCGCAAGGCCAAGCCCCGGCGGTTCGATGATCTGATCGCCCTGAACGCGCTCTACCGCCCGGGTCCGCTGGGCGCCGGCGTCATCGACACCTTCATCGATCGCAAGGACGGCAAGGAGGAGATCGCCTACGACACGCCGAAGCTCGAGCCGATCCTGCACGGCACCTACGGCGTGATCGCCTACCAGGAGCAGGTCATGCGCATCGCCAGCGACCTGGCCGGCTTCACGATGGGCGAGGCGGACGTGCTGCGCAAGGCGATGGGCAAGAAGATCGCCGCGGTGATGGAGGCGCAGCGCGAGAAATTCCTGACCGGCGCGGTCGAGCGGGGCCTCGCCGCGGGCATCGCCCGGAAGATCTGGGATCTGATGGAGTACTTCGCCGGCTACGGCTTCAACAAGAGCCATTCGGCGGCGTACGCGTTGCTCGCTTACCAGACCGCGTATCTCAAGGCGAACTACCCGGCATGCTTCATGGCGGCACTGCTGACGATTGAGCGGCAGAACACCGACAAGGTCGGCAGGTATCTGGGCGAGTGCAGGGATCTCGGGGTGACGGTCCTGCCCCCGGACGTCAACGAGAGCGAATGGGCGTTCACCGTGACTCCGGCGGGCGTCCGGTTCGGGCTCGGCGCGGTCAAGAACGTCGGCGACAAGGCGGTCGAATCGATTCTCGAGGTGCGCCGGGCGTCCGGCAGGCTCACCTCGTTGAACCGGCTGTGCGAGGACGCCGACCTGCAGGCGGTCAACAAGCGCGTTCTGGAGAGCCTGGTGAAGGCGGGTGCGTTCGACAGCCTGTACGGCGCCGGCGGCCCGGTCGGCGACGGCGCCGTGCGGCGGCTTCGCTCCGCGCAGTTGCTGGCGATGGTCGACGGCGCCATCGAGCACGGGAGCCGGCGGCAGAAGAACCGGGACCGCGGCCAGCACGAGCTGTTCGGAGAGTCGGAGGCCGTCGGAGCGGAAGGATCCGCGCCGCCGCTGCCGGACGTTCCGGCATGGACCGAGAAGGAGCAGCTCGCTTTCGAGAAGGAGGCGCTCGGTCTGTACCTGAGCGGCCACCCCATGGACCGGTTCCGCAAGGAGCTCGACGGCGCGGGCGTGCGGTCCATCGACACGCTGACCGAGTCGGCGGCGTCGGTGACGGTGGGCGGCATCATCAGCGAACGGCGGAGCCTGAAGACGAGGAAGGGCGATCCGATGGCGGTCGTCACCGTCGAGGATCGCGGGGGGCGGCTGGAAGCGGTCGTCTTTCCCGAGGCGTTTCGCAAGTACGGCCGGCTCCTGGATGCGGCCGCGGACGTGCCCGTCGTGGTGGTCAGCGGCAAGCTGGAGGTAGACGACGAGACGGCGCGGCTGGTCGTGAGCGAGGTCCGGAGAGTCGACGCGGTGCTGAGCGCCGCGGGTCGTGCGTTGGCCATCCGCGTGGCTTCGCCGCCGGCGAACCGGGAGACGCTCGAAGCCCTGAAGGAGGTTCTCGGCCGCCACTACGGCAACGGGCGGGTCGTCCTCGAGGTCGAGCTGCGCCGCCAGGTTCCGCCGCTCAGGGTGCGCGCGGGGTTGAACCGGGTCCGCGTGCAGCCCTCCGATCGACTGGTGGAGGACATCGAGCAGGTGTGCGGGAAGGGCGCCGTGTCGTGGGGCTAGCGCTGCCCGTGCCCCGGATGTCCGGGGCTGAACTGCAATCAGCAGAGGTCATCCGAATTCGTCCCGCAGCTCGAAGGCGAAGGCCATGGCAACCAGTTGCGTGTAGCCGTGCCACAGCAACTGCGCCCCGGGGGGGTCGCGGGAGCGTCCGAGCCACCCGCCGAGGCGCGCGGTCAGACCGACCGCGTCGCCGAGGCGCGTCGGCGGCGGCAGCTTGCGTGAGCGGGCGAAGGTGGCGAGCACGCGCAACTCGCCATCGGAAAACAGCAGGTCGGCCGGCAGGTCGGGCACCTCGCGGCCGAGCTGGACCATCAACTGGATGCGCCACCCGATGACCATCTTGATGGCCATGGCGCGTTCGAGCCGCTCGGCCGTGTGGTGTTGCAACTCCTCGACCTTGCAGCCGGACTTGAGCACCCGGAAGAATTCTTCGATGCGCCAGCGCCGGGCGTACCATTGCAGGATGCGCGTGGCGTCGTCGGCGCTGCTCACACGCAACGTGGTCAGCAGGAACCACTCCAGCGGCTCGGCCGCGGGCGGCGGCTGTTCCTCGCGCACGTGGACGACCCACAGGGAGAGCGGCTCGTTGCCGCGGCGGGGCAGTTCCACCTGCTGGTAGCGCAGCGTCACGTCGGCGACCCGCTCCTCGCGGCGGTCCTTGCGAGCCTGTTTGCTGGCCTTCACGCGCGCGCTCAGCCGCGCCACCTCGACCTTTGCGGCGCCTCGGGCCGGCGCGTTGCGCACGGTATCGAACAGACGGTGCGAGAGCGTCTGCCCGTCGGCCGTCTTTTCCTTGCCCAGGACGCGGTCGGCCTTGGCGCGGACCAGCAGGTCGACCTGCGGAGCAGCCGTGCGGTGCTCGACGAACAGGTCGAGGAAATCGGCCTCGCGGTCCATCACGCACACCACGCAGGTCTCGGACAGTTGCTCGGCCGCCTGCGCACAGTCGCGCAACCCCTCGATCCAACGGAACGACTTGCGCTCCTCGCGCGGCTTCGCCTTGCCGTTCTCCTTTGGGTCGGCGGGCGCGTCGAACGCCGCCCGCAGCACGCCCAGGGCCACCCCGTCGGGATTGACCGCCAGCGTCGTGTGCAACTCCAGCCCGCGCGCCACCGCCCCGGTCTGGTTCGAGCCGATGGCCCCCAGTCCCTGCGTCTGGCCGCGCCGGGTGAAATTCAACCGGGTGCCGTCCTGGATGCACAGCACCAGCTCGTGCGCCTGCATCCGGCGCAGCGTCCGCTCGCGATGCGGCGCCAGGATGTTGCCGACCGTCACCGCGCTGTCGGCGGGCTGGTCGATCAGCCGGTAGTGGCCCTTGACCAGGGCGCGCGCGCCGTGGGCGGCGCCGGTGATGGCGCGCATCGGAGACTCTGCCATCTGCTGCGCGCTCTGCACCAGACGCGCGCTCAGACGCGCGTCGCCCAACCGCGCCCCGCCGAATTCGTGCTCCGCCCAGACCGCGGCGTCGAGACCGGCGCCAACCGCCAGCGGTTCCACGACCGGTGCAGGCGCCGCGAGGCGGGTGCGCCACCCAGGCTCCAAGGCATACAGATACACCGCCTTGCGCGTTTCCGGCGCCGCGTTGCTGCGGTCCCCGCGACCGCGGCCGCAGGTCTCACCCACCCGAACCCAGTTCGCCGCGCGCACGCTCGCCCCCGTCTGTGCAGCCTCGTCGACGAACGTTTCCAGCAGACTTGAGGAATGCGAAACCCGCCCGGAAAAGTCCTGCGAAAGAGCGTGCGCAGAAAAACCGGGATCAACAGGGTGTTGACGGGAACAACTGGGATCAGAACCCGCGCCCGGGCGCTTTCCGCCCTCTCTCCCCGTGGGGGGATGCTGCCCGCTCGTCGGGTCGGTGCCGCCGCGGCCGACGAAGAGCCCGCGCCTCAGCCATCCACTTCTCCGCCTCGATGGCCAGCGCGTGATTCGGTCGGCGTTCTGGGGGTGTCGCCTCGCAGACCTGGCACAAGCCGTTCGGGTCGGCCTTGAACACACCGCAGCCGCTGCACGTCATTGCGCCGTCACCTCGCTTTTGCACTTACCGTGGGTCGTGGTGGAGCCGCTTAGGCTGGCAACGTGGCGCGAGACCGAGGCGGCGACACCCTCGGGCGACGTCGGGGGCGCCTGGAGAGCGGCCGCGACGAGTCGAGACACGTAATCGGGCACGGTCAGACCGGCGGCACCAGCGGCAGCCGCGAGCCCGCTCCAGGGTGCGAGCATCAACCGTGATCCGGAATCGAGTGACGGGGTCCATGTGGGGGTTCCTCGTGTACCGCGTCCGCAATGACGGCCACCGTTGAATTCGCGTTGTCTGCGATCCGCAGCAGGCGCTGCCGCATGTGCTCCGAGAAGGCGCCCGCGGCGCACAGCTCCCGGATCGCGCGTGCGGTATCCACCAGGGCGGCCTCCTGGTCGGCGAACGTCTGCAGCGCCGCCGCGGCCCGCTGCGCTGGCGGCGGTTCGGGCGCCGCGGCGCGAACGTCGCGCTCGGCCTCCAGCTCCGCAATCCGCGCGACGTCGTCAGGGTGGCGGCGCTGCCGTGCCGCCTGGCGCTCGGCCGCGATTGCCTTGAGGCCCTCCCGGCGCGCCTTCCCCCGCTTCATCATGAGGTCCACGATCTCACGCTCGTCCGGGCCGAGATCCGGATCGCCGTCTTCCGTCCGGTCGACGTCGAGCGTCCTGGCGAAGTCGGCGATGAAGAGCTCCGCCCTGCGCGGGTTACCGTTGACCAGCTCGAGTGCCGGCCGATGCCGCCGCGCGATGCTCCACAGGTCGGCGAGCTGCCAGGCCCGAGTGGGTGTCATCGCGGACGGAAGCGCCCTGTAGACGAAGTCGCCGAAGTCCTTCTGGTCCGGATGCTCCCTGCGGATGGCCCAGCACGCTGCCATGATCTGGACTTCCGCCACGGTGCCGATCGCCACCAGCACATCACGCCACGCGAGGATCCGCCCCGCCGCGGCCAGGGCGGGCAGCCGCTCGATCTCACGGGTGCCGGTCTCTGTCAGGTGAACGCCGGCGTGTGCGGGTAGGTTCTGGTCGGTCATCAGGACGTGTCTCCAGTTGTTCGAGCGCCTGCGAGACGTCCGTGTCCGACAGCGGCGCGTCGACGGATCGCAGGGAGCTTCCCGCGGCCGGATCCGCGACGGCCGCCGCGGTCTCGGCCGACACGGCGCCGGCGCCTCGAGCGGCCGCCTCGAGCAGCGCCCGGTCGACCAGGCGCTGCAGGTCGAGCCAGTTCCGGGCGTCGGCCGACTGCGCGAGCACGGCCGCGGCCGCCGCGTCGACCACGGCGCCGCATGCGGACCGGATCGCCTGCTCGGCCTCGGAGGTGGTTAAGCCGGCGAAGGCGACGACCGAGGTGCGGAGCCCGACCTCGGGCACGGCCGCGGTGCGGTCCGCCTGCCCCACCAGGACGATGCCGAGCAGCGGCGCGCGGCCGCGCCAGGCGAGCTCGCGCAGGCGCTTGAGGCCGCGTAGCGTGCTCGGGTGCAGCAGGTGCGCGTCGTCCACCACCAGCACGACCCGCGGCCCGGCCTGGCCCAACAGGCGGCGCGCCTGTGCGGCCCTGGCCTCACCAGAGTGGCGGGGGCGTTCATCCGACAGGCCGTACACCAGCGCCATGGCGACGTCGCCCAGGTGCACGCGTTCGCGGTCCAGGCGCAGGACCTCGACGACGTGCGCACCGGCGTCGGCCAGGGCGCGCCGGACGGCGGTCGTCTTGCCGGCGCCGCGCGGCCCCACGATAGAGACCATCGTCTGCGCGGTCGCGGCGCTCTTGACCAGGCCGGCGGCGCTCGCGGCGTCGGACGTGTCGACGCGCAGCTGCGCCCACGGGTCGGCGTCCAGTCCGAAGCGGAGACGGATGGCGGCGTTCACTGGCCCCCCTCCGGCTGGAGGTCGTTCTGCACGGAGAAGGTGATCTCGTCGAAGCTGCTGACGCCCCGGTCGCAGACGCGCAGCACGCGCGCCACCGTGTGCGCCGGCAGCAGGTCGGCGACCGCGATGACGCGGGTCCGCGCCTCGAACAGGGCGCTCTCGGCCGCGGCGAGCGCCTCGACGGCCGCAGCGGCGTCCGGGTTGTCGGCGGGACTGTCGGACGGCCGACCCGCGGCCGCGGCCTGCTTGGCCTCGAGCTCCCGGATGCGCCTGACGTCGTCCGGGTGGCGGTCCCGCTCCCGCTGCGCGGCGACGAGCTCGCGCAGCTGCTCGCGGCGCTTTTTCGGCGGCGCCGTCAGCAGCGCGACGATCTCGCGGTCGTCGTCGTCGAGCGGGAGGGGCAGCTCCGCGGCGCCGCCGGCCGCCTCGACGGCGTCGGTGAAGTCCCGCACGAACGCGATCACCTCGCCCGGCTTGTTCTTGGTCAACTCGCGCACCTGGCGGTTCTTGCGCGCGACCTCCCAGGTGTCGGCCAGGAGCCACGCCTTGCACGGCGTCATCAGGTTGTCGAGCTGGGTGTGAACGAACCGGCCGAAGGCCTCGGCGTCGGGATGCGCCTGCCGGATGCGCCAGCAGGCGCGCATCACCTTCGTCTCGGCCGCTGCGCCGACCGTTTTCAGCACCAGGAACCACGTCCGGATCTCGGCGGCCGCGGCGATGTCGTCGGGCCCGTGGTCCGGGATCGACTCCACCGCGTCCTGCACCGCGGCCGCCGTCGTGGCGGCGAGCTCCGCCTCGCGGTCCTCGGACGGCACGCCGCCGTACGTCTCCGCGAGCGTCCGCGTCCGTTTCGACATCAGGCCTCTCCTCTCGCTTGCCGGCCGCGATTCGCCAACGCCTGCGCCGCCTCGATGACGGCCCGGCGCTCCAGGCCGCGCTGCTCGATGTGCGCGACCACCTGCGCACGCGCCGTGGCCGTCAACGCGTACGGGTAGTGCTCGACGAACAGCCGCATCGCCTCGTCGAGGTTACGGCACCGGCCGCCGTCGAGCGGGTTCTCCAGCGGCGCCGCCGGCGCCGTCCGCGCCGGGAGCGGCACGACAGCGGGCGGCTCGGTGGGCGGCGCGAAGATGTCGGCGCCCTTCCTGTCCCGCTCGGCGTCCACGGCGCGCAGCTTCTCCAGCGGCGCCGCCGGCGCCGAGCGGACCTCCCCGTAGGACCGCGGGACGTAGCGCCGCGCGATCCGCTTCTCGCCGGTCTCCAGGTCCTCGATGGTGATGTCGTCGCCGGCGCCGTCCAGCGGCCGGCGCACGTGCACCCACCGTTCATGCCAGTCGGTCGACTCGTAGAGAACGCCGCCCCAGCGGATGATGCCGTTGACGTCGATCTTCCGCTTCGCCTCCCGGACCAGCGTGTCGAGCGCGTTCTCCGGCATCCGGCGCAGGGGCCGGTCCGCGGGGCGCCGGTTGACCAGGGCCACCCACGTGGCGGCCCGGGACAGGAGCTTGCCGTCGACCGGCGTGCGCGCCGTCCAGCGGCCGGACTCGGCGAGCTCGAACTGTTCCAGGCGCGCGTTGACATCGCCCAACGTCAGCGACTCCGGCCGCAGGAAGAGCTGGCGCTCGAAGCGCGCCCAGCGGGTCCGGTGCGCCCGCTCGACGCCGCCCATGCGTTCCTTCGCGTACGGCGCGCCGGTGACGATGTTGACGTCCAGGCGCTCGAGCAGGTCCCGCACGGGCCCGGACTTCACCAGCGGGCCCTGGTCGACCCACAGGTCCTCGGGAACGCCGTGCAGCACGACGCGCGGATCCGCGCCGGGACTGAGCGCCCAGACGAGGAACTCGAGCGCGTCCAGGGAGGTCTCGCCGCGCGCGACGGTGTAGCGCGAGCGCACCATGCCCGTGCACATGTCCCAGAGGCCGTAGACGAGCACGCGCAAGCGTTCGGGCCCGAGGGGCTTGTTCTTGTAGCCGGAGGCCGGCCCGGGCTGCTCGTGGAGCTTCAGGAGCGTCGCGTCGCCCCGGGCGTCGTTCCCGGGGTCGACCATCAGGTATTCACTGGTCGACGCGTCGAGCTGGACGGCCTGCATCGGCCACTCCGCGTGCAGCCGGTGCGTGCGCTTCGGCCGCGGGTTCAGGTCGAGCTCCCGGCGCAGGCGCCGCACGGTCTGTACTGGCATGTCTTTCGCCTCCGGCGGGAGATCGCCCGCCTCGATTGCGGCCGCGATGGCCTGGTCGATCGGGACCGGCTTTCCCTTCGGCCCCCGCTCCGACCAGGTGATGGCGATGCGGACCCATCCGCGGTATTCCGGGCGTTCGGGCCGGCGCGGCCTCGGAGCGCCGCGCAGGTCGGCGATGCGGTAGATGGTCGCGACGTGAACGCCGTAGGTCCGGGCCAGGCGATTCGCCGTCGCGGTGCGTTCGCCGCGGGGAGCGGCCGCCATGGTCTCAGCGATCGCGGCGCGCGTGGGATTGTCCATGGGGGGGTGAAGGGGGGCAAGCGCCCCCCCCCCGGCGTCGTCAACGCTACGCCTCCTGGCGCCCCGGGACCCAGGTGGGCTCCGTGGCGGCGTCCGTGTCCCGCTCGATGGCGGCGAGCGCGAGGGCCGCCACGCGGCAGCCGGCCGCGGCGGCGCGGTCGGCCGCGGCGCCATCGGCACCCTCGGCGCCGAAACCGGACAACGTCGAGTTGTCGAAGAGGGCGTCGAGCACGCGTCGCAGCAGGCCGATGTCCATCCCGACGTTGGTCGCGAACGCCTGGCGGTCCTGGGACATCGCGTCCAGGCGCCGCCACTCGTCCGGGTGCCGCGAGGGGGAGATAAAGCGGCGGTCGCCGATTGCGCGCAGGGTCTCGAGCACGACGCCGGCGCTCGATGTCGGCTTCGGCTCCGGCCCGGTCGACCCGCGGCTGCCTAAGCGGCGAATCACCTCGTCGTAGACGCCGCGGTCGATATGGAGCGTCCGGCAGAACGCCTCAGGTGATGCGAGGACGCCCGTCACGTCGAGGGCGGCCACCGACTTCACCAGGTCCACGTCGGTATCCAGGCGGGCGGCCAGGCTCGCCAGGTGCTCGGCGGCGCCTGGAGGGGTCCAGTCGGCGCCGGTGTCGGACGGGCAGGGTTGCGGAGTGGTAGTGGTAGAATTCACCTTTCGTCCTTTCGGGAACCCGGCGCGGTCAGGTCTTCCATGTTCCGGCCGCGTCGGGTTCGGCTACGTACAGGCGCCCCATGCGCCCGTTTCCTAAAGCTCTTGGGGTTAGGCGTGAGCCCCGCAGGCCACGCCGCGCCGCTGGGCCAGATCTTGGCCGCGGTCGCCACGACGGCATCGGCGCGTTGCCAGGATAGGCTGCCGCCGCGCTCCAGGCGCGAAATCGTATCTCCGCTACCGGTCAGTAGTCGCGAAGCCGTGGTGAGCGTGCAGCCTCGCAGCTCCGCGTGCCGGCGGATCAGATCCACGACAACCCGCTCTCTATGCACCATAAAGCGCGGGCTCATGGTGCACTATCATGCACGATTCTGTCAACACAGGCAGTGTGCTTTCGGTCACAATGAAGCCTCGATGGCGCGCACTCCGAGCCAGGAGATCCGGGTGGCGATTGAGCGCGCCTTGCGCGAGACGGGTCTCAGTGCCAGAAAGCTGGAAGCGCGGGCCGGCCTGAAGCGATGGAGCCTTCGCGGAATCCTGGACTCTGCGCGACCACAAGTCCCGTCCGTCGACCGCGCCGCCGAGATCTGTTACGCACTCGGTCTGGAGATTCGCATTGGTCGTTCGCAAGCCGCAGGTGGTGACTCCCCACCCTCAGCTGAGGTCAGGGTGGCGGCGCCAAGCTGGCCAGAGCTTGTGCGGCGCCTTGAAGAGCTGGCAGCACTCGCCGCAGCGCTGGACGGTCAGGACCTGCCGCCTGATGTCGCCCGCCGTGTCAAGTTGGTTCGGGGCGCTTTGGGGTTGTTGAAGCAAACACTGGACGAGGTGGCGTGGCTCGAAGCACGGGAGCGGTAGCCGCCCAATTATTCCGGGGGTCGTCGCCGCCGCCCTCCGGCGGTCGAGGAGTCGCGAGGGGTCAAGTATCGTGCGAGGTCGTCTCTAATGGGATGAAAAAGTGTGATGGGAGACGATAGAATCGCCTTTGATGCGTGAGCTGATCGAGCGACTGAGCGCCTACTACAAGCGCAGCCCCGCTACGGTCGGCGACTGGATCACCGGCGACGGCACGTTCTACCGCCGCCTCGCCGCTGGCGCCGGCGCCAGACCGAAACGCGCCGAGCAAGTCCTGCAGTGGTGTTCCGACCGTTGGCCAGACGATCTCTCCTGGCCGGCCGGCGTCGAGCGGCCGGCGCCGAATCCGGCCGCGCTGTGGGAGCAGCCGTCTCCTGCGCCGGTCGCTATTGCCGCCGCCAGGCGAGCCCGCGAGCGCCTGTGGGACCTGATGTTTAGCAACAACCCGAACGAGGCCGCGATTAACGCAGCCGAGACCGTCGCGCTGCGGATCGGCATGCGCCTCGACCCGCGCACGAAGCAGGTGGCTTGCCCTGACGCCCTGTGTGCCGCGGTGGGCGCCGAGCGCCGCGTCTACGATGGGGTCGTTGCCCGGTATACCAAAGGCCGATTTCCTATACCGCGCCGCCGCTCGAAGGCCAGGGAGATATGGACGGCGCTCCGCGCGTCCGGCGACGTCCGTTTCCAGTAGCCCCACCCGGGCTGCAGTAGAAGGGGCGCTTTCCGCCCTCTCTCGGGCGCTCAGGAAGCCGAGACCGTCGCGCTGCTGCCCGACTTGCGCCGGCGGGGATGCACGATGCGTCGGATCTGGCGGGGATGCAGGCCGAAGGCTTTAGCCAGCTCGGCGTTGTTTGCGCCGTCGAAGCGCTGCCGAATAGCCTGGTTCCGGACAGCCACGAGCGCGGCAGCGTCGGCGGCGCAGAACTTCTCGAGCAGGTTGACCACCAGTGCCCCGCGGGAGGTCTCAGCGCACCATTCCGGCGAGGACAGCAGCTCGACGACCGCACGCCGCATCAGCGCTCTCTTCCAGCGCGACAACTGCTCCCAGGGCCTCAGCTTCAGGGCGTCGAGGATCTCGCGCTCGGGGAGCATCGACCAAATGAAACCACGTTTAAGCCAGCCCACCTCGGCGGGAATTGTCACTAAATCCACGCCAGGACGCCGGCGGCTGCCGGCGAGGGCGATACTGGCAACGTGTCCGGGATGGAAAGAGAGATGGCGGGATCGCTGCTCACGGCCGCTGAGGCCGAGCGCTACTGCGCCCAGAGGCTTCCGCGTGGCGCCGCCCCGAAGGCCTCCACGCTGCGCTCGTGGAGCCGCCCGTCCTGGCGCGCGCGACATCCGCATCTCGACGTGCCGCGACCGCGGCATGTAGGCCGCGTCATCGTGTGGCCCGTCGATGGGCTCGAGGCGTGGGTTCAGCGCCGACTTGGACGGGAATAATTCCCGGTTGCGCAAGGTGGAAAGAAGTGCTTGGAAAAAAGGAACGCCAGGAAGCAGGAGACCGGCTGCAGCAGGAATTCGGCCCGCACCTCGCGCGGCTGCAGGAGCTACGGGCTACCGCGCGGGTTGTGCCCCGGTCCGTCGGCGCCGAGGCCGGCGCCGAGATCGGGCGACTGCGGGCCATACAGAACGAGATGGGCCGCGAGCGTGTGTGGGTGGGCCTGGAGAGACAGATCGTGGATCGGCTGCTCGCGCACCTCGAACAAGCGGCCGGGCTCGTGGACGATCCCGTGACGCGGCAGGATGTCTGGGCCTTGGTCCGCGAGACGCTGCCGGGCAGCAGTGGTCAGGCCGACGGCATCGAGGACCGGATACTCGCGCTGAACGAGGCTGCGCACAGGGTCGACCAGGCCCTCGCGTCCCGGCGGGTGGCGCGAGAGCAGGTGGCTGCAGCTGAGCGCCGTGCCGACGAGGCGTTCAATCGTCGGGACGCGCTGCTCCGTGGTGAGGTGTGGGCATGACGCACCAGGAGCGTCGCGGCCAGGAGAAGATACTCGACAGCATGAATGCTCGCGCCCAGGCCGTGCGGCTCGAGCTGCGGCAGAACTGGCGCATGTCACCGGAAATGAAGGCGCAACTGCAGCAGGAAGAAGCCGCGCTGAAGCGCCAGAGATCCGCGCTCTCTCGGCGCCTGGCGGACGCGGCGGCCAGTGACGTGCTGGCCGCCACGGAACGAGACCGCACCACCAGGCTGGAGGAGTGGGCGGACTCGATGGGCGGGGCCGCGGTCGGCCGCGTGGCGACCTGTGCCGTGGAGCTCCCTTCCGGCGGCGCGTCGGAGTGGGTGATGCTCATGCCGGCCGGGGAGCTCAACGCGCGCGACGGCCGCCGCTGGCGCCTCGACGACGCCGACAAGGTCATCGCGGAGACGCGCCGGCGAAACGGCGGCGTCGACATGGTGTTCGACTACGAGCACCAGACCCAACACGCCGAGCGGAACGGCCAGGAAGCGCCGGCCGCAGGCTGGATCAAGGAGCTGCGGGCGCGCGCCGGCGCCATCTGGGCGCGGGTCGAGTGGACCGCGCACGCCAGGGAGCGGATCAAGGCGCGCGAATACCGCTACGTCAGCCCGGTCTTCCGCCACACCCGCGCCGGCGTCGTAACCGCGATCGAGCACGCCGCCCTGACGAACAACCCCGCGCTGGACCTGCCGGCGCTGGCGAAGGCGCACGCTGGCTGATGGCCGAGACGACAGCGTTCAACCACGTGAGGATCGCGCTCCCGGCGGCCGAGCGGCGGGCGCGAGCCGCGGCCCGCCAGCGGCGGCGCGACGAGACGGTCGCCGCCGGCGCCCTGCGCCGGGCGCGGGGGTTCCGCAACGGCCGCGGCCGCCGCGCTCCGCGCCGAAGCCGACAGGCACCGGGCGGAGGCGCTGTGCTCGCCGGGCGCCGATGGCGGCCTAGGGGCCTGGCGCGCGGCAGAGCGCCGCGACCGGGCGGCGAACCTGCTCGATGTCTGAATCACTGCAAGTCGGCGTCGTCGTCACGGCGACGGCCAACATAAAGCCGCTCGCGGAGACTGCTCAGGCGCTCGAGCGGACGCGGCGCGCGGCCGGCCTCACGGGCTCGGCCATGCGCGCCGCGACGCCGGCGACTACCCGATACGCCTCGACGGTCGGCGCCGCGGGGCTGGCTTCGACGCGGGCCGCGGCCGCGGCTGGCGCGGCCACGCGGGCGACCGGGCGACTGCGGGCGGGCCTGGTCGGCGCCGCGGCGGCCTCGACAACCGCGGGGCGGGCCGCGTCCGGCTGGGGGCGGCGAACGAGCGATGCGGCGCGCACGGTGGGCGGGGCGTGGCGTGACGTCGGTCGCCGGGCGGGCGACTACGCACGCGCGGCGCTGGACGCCACGCGGCGAACGGGGCGCCGCCTCCGGGGCCAGGCGCGAGAGGTGCGCGAGCTGCGCGACCGCTGGCGGGAGCTGCGGCGAGTGCAGGCGTCTGCACGGGGCGCCGCCGGAGGCGTGGGCGCCGGCCTTGGACGTCTGGCGGCACCTATCGTGGGCGGCGTCGCCGGATCGTCCGCGATCATGCGCGAGGCGGGTGCGCAGGCGAGGTATACGCGCCTCACCGTGGATGCTGGCATGTCGGAGGCGGAGGCGGAGGCGGCGCGGGAGAGCGTCACTCAGGCGGCGCACGCCGCGGGCGTGCGGGAGACCGATCTCTTCGGCGCCATGGATGCGCTCGTCGAGCGGACGGGGGATCTGCGCACGGCCATCGAAGCGCGTGACGTGCTGGCCCGCGCGATCCAGCGCACGGGCGGCAGTGGTCGGTCGGTCGGGGAGGCCGTGTTCGCGGCCGGCCAGCTCGGCATGGTCGGCGACCAGCTCGAGCGGGCGCTCGCCGTCGCAGTCGGCGGGCAGCGGCTGGGGGCGATGCGCGTAGCCGACGTCGCCGAAGTCGGCACGCCGGCGATAGCGGCATGGGCGGCGACCGGCCATACCGGGGAGGCCGCCTGGCGCGACGTGCAGGCAGCGCTACAGGTGGGCATGCAGGCGACCGGCAGTCGGGACCTGGCCGTTGGGTCCGTTACCGCGCTGCTGGCCGATATCGCGGACCGGCAGGCCGATATTCAGGCGGCCGGCATCGCGGTTGGCGGCGGCGTGTCGCCTCTCGACACGGCCCTCAAGCTGGCAGCTCGGCAAGACTTGGCGCGCGACGTGCTCGGCCGGGAGTCGATGCGGCTCGTGCAGCAGCTCGGCCTCGACATGGGGCGCGATCTCGCCGAGGCCGTGCGGACCGTCGAGGCGGACCGGGCGGCGTATCTGGCGGAGACCGAGCGGCTGGCGGAAACCGCACAGGCGCAGATCGCGGTCGCCGGCGACCGGGCCGCGGAACGGGTGGGCGCGCTGTTCGGCGGATGGCTCCAGCCGTTCGTGGTGACGATGACCGGGTACCAGGACGCCATCATTACCGCCACGGCCGCGATCGTGGGCGCGGTCTACGCGGGGCGCGGCATCGCGGCGGCCGGCCGCGGAATCGGCCGTGGTCGCCAGGCGTGGCGCGATTGGCGCGGTGCTCGAGCTGCGACGACGGCGACGACGGCCGCGACGACGGCGGCTGGAGGCGGAGGAACTGCGGCAGCGCTGCTTCGCCGGCTCCGCGGCGGCGGCCTCGCGACGGCGACCACGGCGACGACGGCCGCGACGACGGCCGCGAAGGCGACCAGCATGGTGGGGCGGTTCGCCCGTCGACTGCCGTATATCGGCGCCGCGCTCGGCGCCGCGCACATCGGCGCCGCGGTGGCCGGTGGCGGCGGCCGCGCAGAGATCAGCGAGGCCGCCGGCGACGTGGTCGGCGGGGCCGCCGGCGCGGCGCTGGGCGCGGCGCTCGGGTCGGTGCTCTTGCCAGGCATCGGCACGGTGATAGGCGGCCTGCTCGGCGGTCTCGCGGGCGGCGCCGCGGGCGGCGCCGCAGGCAGGGCCGTGGGCGCGACGCAGGCTCCAGCGGCTCCAGAGCCGGCCGTGGTAGCGGCTCAGGCTTCAGCGGCTCCAGGGCTCGCCTTCGAGGCCGCGGTCCCGGTTGCGGCTGGGCCTCCGGCGCGGCGGACGGTGGACGTGCGGATAGACGGCCGCCCGGTCGAGATCCACGTCCACGGCAGCGACCCGGAGCGCGTGATCGCCGAGGTGGAGCGGCGCTGGGAGGCGATCATGCGCCGCGCGGCGGCGGCGGCGGAACTCGCGGAGGATGACGCCTGATGTGGGCATGACGAGCCAGGAGCGTCGCCGCATCGTGGCGGCCGCGCTACTGCGTCGCGACGAGCTCGTCGCGACCGCGGCGCAGGAACGGGGCGTCGATCTCGGCTTCGCGGCGAAGCTTGCGCCGCGCGAGGCAATCGAGTATTTCCGCGCGAAGGGCTACGAGGTCTCCTGGAATTGGTGGGAGGTCTACGCCGAAGCCCACCGGCGCGCCTTCACGGTCGCGAAGGCCGTCGAGCTCGATGTCCTGTCGTCCATCCGGACGGCCCTCGACCGGGCGCTCGAGCAGGGCCAGACGCGGCGGCAGTTCGCGCGCGAGCTCGAACCCGCGCTTCGGAAGCTCGGGTGGTGGGGGCGCCGGATCGTCGTCTCGCCGGACGGCGGCGCCGAACGTGTGCAGCTCGGCAGCCCGTATCGCCTCCGCACCATCTACGACTCCAACATGCGGTCCGTCTACGGCGCCGCGCGGCAGCGCCAGCAGGAGGAGAACGTCGACAGCCGGCCGTTCTGGATGTACGACGCCCGGAACGACAACCGCGTGCGGCCGAGCCACGCCGCGATGGACGGCATGGTTTTCCGGGCCGACGATCCGATCTGGCAGACCCACTACCCGCCCAACGGGTGGAACTGCCGGTGCCGCGTGCGGGCGCTCACCGCCGACCAAGTCAAGCGCCGCGGCCTGCGGGTGGCCGACAGCGCCGGGCGGCTGGAGACCGTGCAGCAGCGCGTCGGCGTCGACAAGCGCACCGGGGAGGCCGTCGAGCGGCCCGGCACGGCCTTCCGGGTCCGGGACGGGCAGACCATGACTCCGGACGCCGGGTGGGGCTCGGCGCCGCGGGGCCTGGCGCCGGTGCCGTCGACGACGGTCGCGCCGGCGCCGGACCGGCCGGCGTTCCCGGCTGCCGAGCTCGACGACCTGGAAGACCGCTTCCGGCAGGCGCAGGAGAAGTATCAGGAGTGGTACAAACCCGAGGACGCTAAAGCCATGAAGCGTGCCGGCGAGGACTACCGGCGCGCCTGGGACGCGCTGCCGGCGCCGGAGCTGGGCGCGGACTCGGCCGCGGCCCGCGGCGCCAGGAAGCGCGCGAGGTCAATCCTCGACAAGTACCACGGCGTGCGGCGTCGACCTGACGGCATGGTCGAGCCGATCGAGTACGAGTCGACGTCAGACAGGCGCGTGGCTCAATACGGGGCCAGGCAGGAGATGAAGCGGCTGATCCAGGAGGCTCACCCGACGAACGCCGACTGGTCGGGTCGCGTCCGGCTGCAAAAGGAGTCCTACCGGCCGGCCGTCGACGCCACCAGCCGCATGGTCGACCCCGTCCTGCTGCGCCGCGGCCGCGTCGGCGTCGCGCCTCCCGACGAGGGGCTCGGCGACCGTTCCTTCGTGCGCCGACCGCGGGCGGCTCCCGGTTCGGTGATGTCTTTGCGGGCAAACCTCAACCCGGATATCGACCGCGACATGAAGGTGGTCTCTCACGAGCTTGGGCATGTGGTAGAGAACGCCAACGACGACCTGTTACGCGAGGCGGTCGCGTTCCTCGACAGCCGGACGACGGGTCCCACCCGTCCTCTGCCGGATTACCCGGCAGGTGAGGACTACAGGCCAGGGTTCGCCGATGACTACACGGGCAAGATCTACGGTCCGGCTGGCGGCAACCCCTACCGCTTCGAGACGCTCGCGGACGGGACCCGGATCCGGGCGACCGAGGTGATCTCGACGGGTCTGGAGAAGATGCGCGTGAATCCGGCTGGTTTCGCCAGCCGGGAGCCGGAATTCTTCGACTTCATCTTGACCCGCGTCGTGTTCCGTGAGACTCCTAGAGGGCAGTGATGGCACCACTCTACGGTGTGGCGCGCGTGCGCCTGTCGAAGGAGGCCAGCATGCGATTGCTGCGCCTGGGCGAGATGGACGGCTTCCCTCTCGCGGTGCCCGAGCAGACGACCGTGGACATCGCCGACGACGCGAACGCGTGGGTGGCCGAGCCGCAGGTGCCGGCCGAATGGCCTGACGTCGTGCAGATCGCTTTTGACTTCGGGCTTTTCCGCCGCCGGAAGCCCATAATCGCCAAGTCCGGGCTGTCCGGGCACCTTGCACACGCCTGGGCGGCCCTGCTGGCTGACGTCGCCGGTCCCGGCGTCCAGGTGCTCACAGAGCCCGACCCCTCGGCCCCGCCTATCAGCGCGCCAGGTCCCCCTGGCGCCACCACCTGACGAGCTGCGCAAGGCGGTGTTCCTGTTTCTTCCTCTCATTTGAGGGGGAGAAACAGGAACCGTTGGCCAGCACCGCAGGCAGCCGCCGGCACGCGCTCCCCGCGGCGGACCGCGCTTGCGCCAAGGGTCCTTCGCCTCGCCCTGCGCGGGAGCCGTTTTACCAACACCGTGTTGACACAGCCAACACTCGGATCAGGGTTTTTCGCAGGACTTTCGGCAGGAAGTTTCGCGCGCCTCTAGTCAGCCAGGGGCGATAGCCATACAGACCCTCGCAGTCGTCGCCGACCACCCGGACCACCCGCCCCAACACGTGCGAGGCCAGGTTGCGGCACCCGATGCCGGGGCGCACCAGCAGCCGGCACAGGCCCAACACCCGGTGCAAGTGCGCGCGACGGCCCGCATCGTCCCACCCCACCCAGGCGTCGCGCGACCGCAGCCGCCGCGCAGATGCCGCAAACCCCACGCCGCCCAGCCAGCCATGCGCCGAACCCACCAGATACCGCAGTTGCGGACCCACGAACGGACCGGCCCCCCGCGGGTGCTCGTAGGCCATCAGCGTGTTCCAGACCCGACGCTGCTCGGCGGTCTCCACCAGCTCCAAGGTCAGACCCACAACCTCGCCGACCGTGTCCGGCACGTCCACTGCCGGCGCCATCGGGTGCGGGAGCACCCGCGCACGACCCCCACTACCGCGAGCACCTTGACCGGCAGGCAGCGAGACCTGGCCTGCCGCACGCAGGTCGGTCAACGCCCGGTAGCAGCTCGCCCGCTGCCACCGGCCCCGCCCGTCCCGGAAATCGAACGCTTCACAGACGCGGTCGGCGACCTGACCGAGGCTGCCGGCGCCCTGCGAGACCGCCTCGTCCAGCACGTCGCGCAGGTGGGCGAGGTGGTCTCGTAGAATACGTGAAACCTGATTCTGAATCTCCATGCCGGCCACCGTAGCGAAGTGGCCTCATGAAGTCCAGCAAAAAGTTATGGGGCACGGGCAGGGCTAGCGGCCCCCGGCACCGGGGTGGCGAAGTTGCGGGGGGCGGTCTGGAACCATCCGGCTTGCGACGGCGCGTCCGTCGAGCGGCTTCAGCGTGAGCTCGCCCTGCACCCGACGGTGGCCCGGCTTCTCGTTCAGCGTGGCCTGGCCGAGCCGGCGGCCGCCGGGAAGTTCCTGAACCCGAGCCTCGACGATCTGCACGATCCGTCGCGCCTCGCCGATCTCGATCGCGCTGCGGAGCGGCTCCTCGGTGCCGTCGCCCGCCGGGAGCCGATCGCCGTGCACGGCGACTACGACGCCGACGGGGTCAGCTCCACCGTGATGCTGCGCCGTGTCCTGGAGCTGCTCGAAGGCGACGTCACCCACTTCATTCCCGAGCGGCTGCGGGACGGCTACGGGTTGCAGGCCGAGGCGGTCGAGCGGCTGCATGCTCAAGGCGTCCGGGTCATCGTGTCCGTCGACTGCGGCATTCGGAGCGTGAGCGCGGCGGCGCGGGCGCGTGAGCTGGGTGTCGATCTCATCGTCACCGACCATCACGAGCCGGACGCGGCGCTTCCGCCGGCGTTCGCCGTGCTCAACCCGCGCCGTCCCGACTGCACCTATCCGGACAAGGATCTGGCCGGCGTCGGCGTGGCGTTCAAGCTGGTGCAGGCGCTCTGTCAGCGGACGGGCCGCACCGCGTGGCTGCGGGGATTCGCCAAGCTGGCCGCCATCGGCACCGTGGCGGACGCGGTGCCGTTGAAGGGCGAGAACCGGGTGCTGGCGAAGGTGGGGCTCGACCGGTTGTCCGAGGGGCCCAACACGGTCGGCCTGCAGGCGTTGCTGGAGGTCAGCGGGTTGACGACCGGGCGCCGGATCGTCAGCGACGACGTGGCGTTCCAGTTGGCGCCGCGGATCAACGCGGCGGGCCGCATGCGTTCCGCCGACCTTGCGGCGAAGTTGTTGCTGGCGACGGGCGCGTCGGAGGAAGCCGACGCGAAGGCCCTGGCCGAGTCGCTGGACGCCGAGAATGCCCGGCGGCGCGAGGAGGAGGTCGGCATCGTCGCCGAGGCCCGCAAGCTCATCGAGCGGGATCCCGACATCGGCGCCCAGAACCTGCTGGTGGTCTGGGCCGAGGGCTGGCACCGCGGCGTCATCGGGATCGTCGCGTCCAAGCTCGTCGAGACGTTTGCGCGCCCGGCCATCGTGCTGTCGGTCGATGGGGAGGAGGCGCATGGTTCCGGACGAAGCATTCCCGGATTCGATCTGCTGGGCGCTCTCGAGGCGAACGCGGATCTCTTCGTGCGTTTCGGGGGGCACAGGCAGGCCGCGGGCATGGTGGTCGAAGCGCGCCGCCTGAAGGAGCTGCGCGGCCGGCTGGCCGCCTACGCCAACGAGGCGCTCGATCCGCGGGAGCTGGTTCCGCGGCTGACGGTGGATGCGCCGCTGCCGCTCGGCGAGGTCCGGAGAGACCATCTGTTGCGCGGTCTGGCGTCGCTGGAGCCGTTCGGAAGGGGCAACCTGCGGCCGGTCTTCCACGCCGCGCCGGTCGAGGTTGCCGAAGGCCCGCGCACGGTGGGCAAGCGCCACCTGCGCATGACGCTGCGTCAGGGACGCGCGGCTTTTCCGGCCGTCGCGTGGCGCGCCGCCGAGCGCTCGGCGGTCTTCGAGCAGGAGCGCAAGTTGAGCGTCGCGTTCTCTCTCGGGGAGGACTCCTACAAGGGAAATCGTTTCCTGCAGTTGATCGTTGCCGATGCCGTCGAGCATCGCTAACGCCCCGAAACGCCTCGTCGGCTCGGCGTTTCGGCCCATCCCCCCCGCGCCGGGAGCTTGCGCTTCAGAACTCACTGCGTTGCGTTCTGCGGCGCAAGCTCCTAGAGTGAGAAGGATGGCCGTCTGGCAACGCCCCGCCCGCGTCGGGCTCGCTTCCTTCGCGCTGACCCTGGCCGGTGCGCTG
The DNA here is from genome assembly GCA_965204175.1 of Vicinamibacterales bacterium. Classification (GTDB taxonomy): domain Bacteria; phylum Acidobacteriota; class Vicinamibacteria; order Vicinamibacterales; family UBA8438; genus WTFV01. Next base: position 2,793,201 of record OZ241978.1, on the reverse strand, counting down.
CTGTACAGCATGTACGACCGGGATGGGCCGCCGGCAGCGGCGACCGTGGCGCCGGCGGACCCCGAGGCCGTGCTGGAGAGCCGCGGCGCGCGCATTACGTTGGGAAACGGCTCGGTCATCGTCGCGGATCGGCAGTTCGGGTATGACGACGGATCGGCCCGGCTGCTGGGCGTGGAGGTCATCGTACCCGCCGGCGAGGACGGCACCGGCTTTCGCATCCGCAGCGGCGAGGCGACCGTGTTGCAGGAAACGGGGGAGTCGAGGCTGACCGACTCGGTGATCATCGAGACGGGAGACGGCCTTTCCGGGAGCACTTCCGAGGCGTCCTATGACGATGCTACGGGCATCGTCACCATGCCCGAGCCGGCCCGCTTCGAGCAGGGCTGGATGCGACTCGAAGGGGACGCGGCACGCTACGACCGCCGTCGCGGCCTGGTGCATCTCGACCGGCGCGCGATCGTCGAGCTGCGTCCGGCGCAGGATGAAGACGGGGCGCCCACGCGAATCGTGGCGGGCGCGGCCGAGGTCGAACGTCTCGTCGGCAGCATGCGTTTTGCCGGCGGCGTCACCATCGAAGGCCCTCGGAGCCGGATGCGGGCCGAGACGGTTGTCGTGCGCTTCGATCCCGACGCAGACCGGGTCGACGCCATCGAGCTGGCAGGCGGGGCGCGCATGCTTTCCCGCGGGAGCGGGGGGGCGGGTTCGAGGGAGCTGTCCGCGCAGCGGATCGCCGTGACCTACCGGGACCGCGAGTTGTCAGGCGCCGCGTTGACCGGCGACGCCCGGATCCAGGGCGGGGACACCGGTCCCGGTCGGCTTCGCGAGCTCTCGGCGCCGACCATCGAGGTGGCCTACCGGGACGGTGCGCCGGAGCGAGTGAGGATGATGGAGGGGGCGCGGGTCGAGCTCTTCGGCGATCCTGCCGGCACAGCGGGTCCGACGATAGGCGGCGCGTCCATCGAAATGGCTCTGGACACCGGCGGCGGGGGCATCGACGAGCTGCTCGCGACGGGCCGGGCGGACTTGGCGTTCCCGGCGGACGCGGGTGCGCTGCGTCGCATTCGGGCACGGACGCTCGACATCGGTGCCGACTCCGGTGCAGAGGGGGCGGCGGATCCGCCGATCGAGTCGCCCGTCACGCCACCCGGCCCCGAGGACTCCGTCGAGTCGTCGAGCCGGCTGTCGGCCGTGTTCGATGGGAACGTCGAGATGCGCGAGTCGGGAGTCGAAGAGGAGGCCGCCGCGCCGGCCGAGCGCGTCATGCGCGCGGAACGGCTCGAAGCGACCCTGGCCGACGGGCTCGCTCGACTGACGGAGGCGCGATTCGTTGGAAGCGTCGCGCTCGAGGCGGGAAGCCTCCGCGCGCAATCGGATCGAGCGACCTACGCGCCGGAGGAGGCGCTGTTCACCCTGGTCGCGGCAGAGGGGGCGGGCGCGGCGCCGCGCATGGAAGATGAACGCGGATTCGTTCAGGCCGAGACGCTGGCCATCGATCTCGGCGGACCGAATATCGAGGCGACGCTGGACGTCAGGGGAGTGCTGAGCGAGACCGCGACCGCCGAGACCTCCGGCGTGCGCCCCGGGCTGTTTGCGGCCGAAGCCCCGATTCACTTCGTGGCCGGGAGCTTCTCGTACGATTCGGAGCAGTCCCTGGCGACGTATGACGGCGGGGCCAGGTTGTGGCAGGGAAGCACCGAGTTCCGCGGCGCCAAGGTCGTGATCGACGAGACGACGGGGAACATAACCGCCGATGGGGCGGTGCAGACGCGGACGACGATGCTGCAGCAGGACGACGAGCTGGAGCAGGCGGTAGAGGTGGCATCCGCCGGGAGCGGTGCTGCGCTGCTCTACGACAATCGGCGCCGCCATGCCACGTACACGACCGGAGCCAGGCTGGAGAGCCCGGGCTTCGCGCTGAATGGGGACCAGATCGAGTTGTTCCTGCACGAGGACGCCCGGACCCTGGACAGGATTCACGCCGTGGACAACGTCGCACTCGAGCTCGAGGCCCGTAGCGTGACCGCAGGAAACCTGATCTACGACGATGGCGAAGGCCGCTACGATCTGACCGGAGAGCCCGTGATCGTCATCGAGCGGCGAGCGGGCGCGTGCCGGGAAACGTCCGGCAGGACCGTCACGTTCTACGCGACCGGCGACTCGATCTCGGCCGACGGGCAGTCCGCCGAGCGGACCGCGTCCGCTGCCGGGCGTTGTTGACCCGAGACCTTCCCGATCGCCACGGCCGGCCGCAGCATGGCTCTCCTCAAGACGCTCGCGTTGACGAAATCCTACGGCCGGCGCACAGTGGTGCGCGGGGTCAGTCTGGACGTGCGCCCGGGCGAAGTGGTCGGGCTGCTGGGCCCGAACGGCGCCGGCAAGACCACGACGTTCTACATGGTCGTGGGACTCACCGCTCCGGACTCGGGCCGGGTAGTGCTGGACGGAGAGGACATCACCGCCGATGCGATGTACGTCCGAGCCAGGAAGGGCATCGGCTACCTGCCGCAGGAACCCTCGGTCTTCCGCGGCCTCACCGTGGAGCAGAACATCCTGGCGATCCTCGAGACGCTGAAGTTGAAGCGCGCGGAACGCCGGCGGCGGGCGGACGAGCTGCTGGCCGAGTTGAACCTGACGCCGCTCGCCCGCGCACAGGCCCATTCGCTGTCGGGGGGCGAGCGCCGGCGCGTGGAAATCACCCGGGCGCTGGTGATGTCGCCGGCGTTCATGCTGCTCGACGAGCCCTTCGCAGGGATCGATCCGATAGCCGTAAGCGACATCCAGGAGATCATCTTCCACCTCAAGGCACGCGGAATCGGCGTCCTGATGACCGACCACAACGTGCGCGAGACGCTGCGGATAACCGACCGCGCGTACATCATCCACGACGGCGACATGTTCAGGAGCGGCACGCCGGAAGCGTTGGCCGGTGACGACGACGTCAAGCGCATCTACCTGGGTGCGGACTTTCGTTTGGACTAAGCTTCTCGTAGAGGCGCCACCGTTCAGGCATCGATGGCCATCCAGCAGAAACTTCAGACCCGGCTGTCGCAGAAGCTCGTCCTCACGCCGTCGTTGCAGCAGGCGATAAAGCTGCTGCCGATGTCTACCGTCGAGCTCGCCGACCATCTGAACCAGGAGATGGTCGAGAATCCCGTGCTGGAGGAGACCCCGAACGACGGATCGTCGACGGAAGGCGCGGATGAGCATTCCGCCTCGGAAGACCGGGCGCCGGAGGAGATTCCGGAAGATGCGCCGGCGACACATGCGGCGGAGCAGCCCGACAAGGACGGCACTGACGGCGCCGAGGCGCCTGCCGCCGACAGTCGGGATTGGGACGACGCCGACTACGAGTACTTCCTGGGCGACTACCTGGACGAGGGCTACCGGCCGCGTGCGCCGACCGAGTACAAGGAGTTGCCGCCCATCGAGAACACGCTGTCCAGCGGCACGTCGTTGTCGGACCACCTGCTGTGGCAACTCCGGATGCAGGCCGACGATGAGCTCACGTGCGACATCGGGACGGCCATCGTCGGCAACCTGGACGAAGACGGGCGCCTCGCGGCATCGGTCGAGGAGATCGCGGCGCTGGGGAAATGGCCGCCCGAGGATGTCGAGCGGGCGATTCTTGTCGTTCAGGCGCTGGATCCGATCGGCGTCGCGGCGCGCGATCCCCAGGAGTGCCTCCTGCTCCAACTGCGGCACTGGGGGCGCGCGGACGCCAGGGCGGACGTGGGCGAGTCGCCGTTTCGCGAGCACTTGCCGTGCGAGACGTGCGAGGCCCTGGTTCGCGAGCACTACCCGCTGCTGCAGAACCAGAAGTTGCCGGAGCTCGCCCGGCGGCTGGGCGTGACCATCGGCGCCCTGAGGATGCACGTCGATGTGGTGCGGCAACTGGACCCGAAGCCGGGAAGCCACCTCAACGCGGAACGTTCCCAGTACGTGATTCCCGACGTCTCCGTAATCAAGGTGGAGGACGACTACCTGGCCGTCCTGAACGACGAGCGCGTGCCGCAACTTCGCATCAGCCCGGTCTACCGCCGCATGATGAGCAAGGCCAGCCACAGCTCGGAGGAGACGCGGGCGTACGTCAAGAAGAAAGTGGAGTCCGCGAAGTGGCTGATCAAGTCGGTCGATCAGCGCCAGCGGACGATTCACAAGGTCGCGACGAGCATCGTCGGCTTTCAGCGGGGCTTTCTCGACCACGGAATCTCGCATCTGCGACCGCTGGTGTTGCGCGACGTCGCGAACGACATCGGGATGCACGAATCGACCGTGAGCCGGGTGGTGACGAACAAGTACATGCACACACCACAGGGCGTGTTCGAGATGAAGTACTTCTTTCACAGCGGCATCAGCAGCGCCTACGGCGAGAACGTGTCCTCGGTCAAGGTCAAGGAGCGCATCCGGAAGATAGTCGCCGAGGAAGACTCCCGGAAGCCGTTGAGCGACTCGAAGATCGTGCGCCTGCTGCAGGAGGAGGGCCTGGTGCTCGCACGGCGGACGATCGCCAAGTATCGCGAAGAGTTGAAGATCCCGACGTCGAGCCGCCGCCGGGTGCACTACTGAAGCAGATCCGAGGTGCTCGAGTGACGACCCAAGATGTCGCGACGCGTGTGGAGAAGCCGTGGGGGTACGAGCTGATCTGGGCCAGAACCACCCGCTACGTCGGCAAGGTAATCCACGTCCGGGCCGGACACGCCCTGAGCCTGCAGTACCACAACCGCAAGGAAGAGACGCTTCTGCTCTGGCGCGGACGGCTCCGGTTCGAGTTGCGCGAGGCCGATCTCAGCCGGTGCTGGGAGATGGCGCCCGGCGACCGCGTTCATGTTCGCCCGGGCGCCGTCCATCGGATGACCGCGATCGAGGACTGCGACGTGTTCGAGGTGTCGACTCCGGAGCTCGACGACGTCGTCCGGATCGAGGATCGGTACGGCCGCGAGGGCACCACGGACGCGTAAGCCGTTCAGAACGGGATGTCGTCCTCGGTCAGGTCGGCGCCGCCGTCCGGCGCGCCCTGGTCGGGTGCAGGCGCAGGCGCCTGGCTGCGTCCCTCGCCGTCGGAACGACGACCGCCGCCTTCGCCCCGGGTGTCGAGGAATTCGATGCGATCGGCGCGGATACTGGTCGAATACCGCTTGTTGCCGTCCCGATCTTCCCACTGCCGCGTCCGCAGGCTGCCCTCCACGTAGATCTTCAGTCCCTTCGTCAGGTACTGCTGGAGGGCTTCCGCCCGCTTGCCCCACAGATCGACGCTGTGCCACTCGGTGTGTTCCTGGCGCTGCCCGGTGTTCTTGTCGCTCCACGACTCGCTCGTGGCGAGCCGGAGGCTGGCCACCGCAGCGCCGCCGGGGGTGTAGCGCAATTCCGCGTCACGGCCGAGATTGCCGACGAGAATGACCTTGTTCACGCTGCCCATATGGTTACCGTCTCTTCGTTTCCGATCACCGGTTCACTGACCGAGTCTATCCAGCAATTGTTGTGCCAGAGCGGCCATCCGGCTGTCCGGATAGTCGGTCACCACGAACCGGAAGGACTCTCGGGCGCGTTCCGGTTCCCCGAGACGATCGAACGCCACCCCCCGCTTGTAGGCAGCCTCGGGCACCTTGTCGCCGTTCGGATAGTTCAGGACCACCTGCTCGTACGCCTCGACCGCACGCTGGAAGTCCCCCTGCAGGAAGTAGGTCTCGGCGATGTAGAACGCCGCGTCATCCGTCATCTCCGAACGCGGATACGTGGAGATGTACGCATCGAATCCCGTTACTGCCAGCGCCCACTGGCCCGCGGCGTAGTCGGCCCACGCCGTGTCGTACAGCCGTTGCGGCGAGCTTCCGGCAACCGTGGGTGACACCGGAGGGGGAGGCGCCGGGGCGGCGGCGGCCGCGGCGGGCTGCTCCGCCTCCGGATCCGCCTGCAACCCGGTCGTCTGGATCGGCGGCGGAGGCGGAATCGAGACCCGCAGTGCTTCGATTTCCTGCGAGAGCGCGGCTATGCGGACGTTCGTCTCGTCGAGCTTTTCACGGAGCACGCGGGCAGTGGAACCTACGTTGTCGATCGTCAGGCGCTGATCGGCGAACGCTCTCCGCATCGCGGTTCCGAGCGCTTCCTGGTTCGTCGAGAGCGTGTCGATCGCCTCCATGATGCCGCCAATCATCAGATGCAGCCGCATCGTGTGCTCGTGCAGCATCCGGATGTCCGCCATCAATTGCTCGTGTTCCCGGTCCGCGGCAACGACGGTCGTCGTGGACAGGAGCACGAGCAACAGCCCGACCGCCATGCGTGTCATGAGCTTGTCTCCCCTTGATCGGCTGACCTGCGCGGGACGTCTCGGCAGGGTGTCGGAGACGCCGCTCAGGTACTCGTGAGGCCTCCGGTTACTGTACTCCGCCGGGATGGCGAGCGCCAGCGTCCCCGAAACGCTTCGCAGGCGCGGCGTTCGGGCCCATCTGGACCGGAACCCGGCGTTTCACTGCCCGGTGACGACGAAATGCGCTCGCCGGTTCGAGGCCCAGGCTTCCTCGGTCTCGCCCGGAACGAACGGGAATTCCTCCCCGTAGCTGATGGTCTGCAGCCGATCGGCTGACACGCCGAGTCCGACCAGGTAGTCGCGGACGGCGTATGCGCGACGCTCGCCGAGGGCCAGGTTGTACTCGGGGGTGCCGCGCGAGTCGCAGTGCCCCTCGATCGCGATCACCCAGGTTGGATTCAGCGCCAGGACATCCGCGTTGGATCCGATCGCGGCCCTGGCGTCAGCGTTGATCTCGCTGCTGTCGTAGCCGAAGAACACGGGCTGCAGCAATGCCTCGCGGTTGATCTCCTCCAGCGGCCGCGCCACGAACTCCTTCTCCGGCAACGGGAGAGGCGGATCCGCCAGAGGAGGCGGCGACGACTGACGCGCCGGCGGGGGGGCGGGCGCCACCGGCACCACCTGCTCGGCTCCCGGGGGCGGGTCGGGAAGCTCCGGCTCCACGGGTGCAGGATTGCGCGCGCATGACCAGGCGAGAAGGCCCAGGACAGCGATGCCCAGCAGCAGGCAGTCCGATTGCAGTCGTTCGTGTGCTTTCATCTGGTTTTCCTCGCCAGGCCGCGATCGGACGCGGCCGGTTCGCAACCTCTGTCGGGCCGGCGGTCCGATCATCGTGACCAGCTCGGCATCTCGTTGTTCCCCAGAAACGTGACCTGTCGGAGCCCGCGGCCGTCTCGCCCGATCACGAAGATCTGCTTGTTGCCGCTCCCGCGGGTCGACGAGAACGCCAGGTGCCGGCCGTTCGCCGCGTAGCTCGGACTCTCGTTCGTTCCCTGTCCGAACGTCAGCTGCCGGACCTCGTTGGTGGCGAGATCGACGACCTTGATGTCGTACCCGGGACCGGTGAGCGACGCATACGCGATCTCGTTGTAGGGGCTCGGGGACCACGTGGGCCGATCGCAGTAGGACTCGAACGTGATGCGGCGCAGCCCGGCGCCGTCGACGCCGACGACGTAAATCTGCGGAGAGCCGGTGCGGTCCGACGTGAACGCTATCTGGTGCCCGAGCGGCGACCAGGTGGGACTCGTGTCGATGGCGGGATGGTTGGTCAGGCGCCGGAGATTCGTCCCGTCCACGTTCATCACGTACAGCTCGGGATTCCCGTCGCGGTTCGAGTTGAACGCTATCTGGCGTCCGTCGGGCGAGAACGACGGCAGCCAGTTGTGCACGCGCTCGTTGCCGCCGGCCGGTGTCTCCAGCCGTCCCTCGTAGATGTGGGAAATGACGATGTCCTGCGGCCCGTAGCGGTACGACGTGTACGCCACGGCGCGGCTGTCCGGCCTCCACGCAGGCGTGACGTTGAGCGATCGGCTGACGGTGACCCGCCGCACGTTGGCGCCGTCGTAGTCGGAGATGTAGATCTCCTTCGTCTGCCGGTTGGGCACCAGGCCGAGCACCGACTCGCTGTCGCGGTCGGAAACGAAGGCGAGGTGACTGCGCGCGACACCTTCGAGACCGCGTTGCTGCCGGTGAATCTCGTTCGCCAGCTCGTGGGCGTAGAGCCGGACGTTGCGGTACGAGCCGGCGTACTCGACTCCGAGCGCCGACTCGAGCGAGCTGACGTTGAAGAGCCGGGCGCGCACGAGCAGTTGGCCGTCCGGTTGCCGGCTCACCGAACAACTGACCACGCCGTCGGCGCCGAGCTCCTGCCAGGCTTCGAGCGGCACGTCCGTCAGGCTGCGGGCGCGCGGAATCGTGCGATAGGTGTCGCGCGGCAGCAGGCGGAACTCCCGTTCGAACTCGAGATCGTCGAAGAGAACCTGCGCCATGGTGGAGGCCGCGTCGGCGGTCTCCGGGTCGTTCGTCAGCGCGAGGCAGTCGGGCACCGCCACACGCGGCTGCGCGCCGATGCGGTCGCCGATGATGAGGTCGACCCCGGTCCGCCCGCGGGCCGGAGGATCGGGCGCCGGCGACTGCTGCGCGAAGAGCAGCGACCCGGCGGTCGCGACCGCCGCCGCGAGAGACAGGGAACGAAGGAGTGGTCTGGTCATGGTTGATACTCGAACGTGAGACGCACCGGCAAATCGTCGTCCGGATGATCCGAGGGAAGGGGCGGCAACGCGCGCGTCAGCAGGACGGCGCGCTGGGCGCTCATGTCGAGGGCGAGATAGCCGCTGGAGCGGTCGACGCCCACGCCGCCGATTGCGCCGCTGCGGTCGACGGTGAAACGCACCACGACCGAGCCGGTGACCCGCTGGTTCCTGTCCCACCGCCTTCTGATCGCTTCGATCATGAGCGACAGGTACTGCGGACAACAAAAGTCGCCGACGTCGATTTCAGCTCCCTCTCCACCGAGTCCGCCGCCCGACAGCCCGACTCCGGTCCCTTCGACGCCGGTGTCCGCCATGGTCGAGCCTTCGCGGGCCTCGGCGCCCCGCGTCGGAGTGCGCCCGCGGGCCTCCGCCGGGGCCGTTTCCACCTCGACCTCGGGTTCCGGCCGGCGGGCGGGCACGGCCTCGGGCACCGGAAGGATCATTCTGGGCGGCGCGGCGGTGGGCGGCTGGATCCACTGTGGGCGCCGAATCTCCGGCGCGGTGACCACCTCCTGCGTGGGCTGACCGCCGAGTGCGGTGCGCCCCCCCTCGCCGGGGCCCTGCGGACCGCCGAGCCGGATCGTCATGACGTCGTCGAGTGCGGGCCCGTTCGTCGCGCCGGCCAGCCAGCCCTCCGGCGCGAACAGGATCGCGGTGATGAGAACGGCGTGGGCGGACAGCGACACGACCGCCGTGCGACGAAGCTCGTCGCGCCGGCCCGAGCGCGCCGTCAGAATCTCAGAGGCTGCTTCCTGCACCGGACACCGTCACCGCTCGCGTGGCAGGTCGAGCACCAGCCCGACGTCCTCGACGCCCCCCTCCTTGAGCTGATCCATCACCGAGACCAGCTCCCCGTAGGTAATCTCGCTGTCGCCGCGCAAGAAGACCGACCTGTCCTCGCGATCCTCGAGCTCGGCCTGCAGCCGCGTGGGCAGTACATCGATGCCGACCGTGTCCTCGCCGACCTGCACTATTCCGTCCGTTCGGTAGGCGAGGGGCACGGTGACGAACAGCCGCTCCGACACCAGCGGCTCCGCGCGGCGCGCTTCGGGGAGCCGCACGTCGAGTCCCCGCTGCATCATCGGCGCGGTCACCATGAAGATGACCAGCATGACGAGCATCACGTCGACCAGCGGCACGACGTTGATCTCGGACAGCGACGTGCTCGTCCGCCGGCCGCGGCCCCGGCGCCGGCCATTCTCTCCGCCACTCTCAATCGACTGAATCTTCGGCATGGTGACACGGAACTCACGCGGAGAAGTACCGCTCCGCGATATTGAGGAACTCGAGCGAGAAGTCGTCGATCTCCGAGGCTGTGAGCTTCACGCGGTGCGTGAGGTGGTTGTAGAAGTACACCGCCGGAATCGCCGCGAACAGACCGGCCGCCGTCGCGATCAGCGCCTCGGCGATGCCTGGCGCCACTACCGCGAGATTCGTCGAGCCGGTCGCGCCGATGTCCTGGAACGCGATGATGATGCCGACGACCGTTCCGAACAGGCCGATGAACGGCGTGATGCTTGCGGTCGTGGCGAGAACCGACACGTGGCGCTCGAGCTTGTTGACCTCGACGTTGGTGGCGCGAAGCAGGGATCTGTCGAGGGCCTCGAAGCTCCGCAGCGAGGGCCTCGGTGCGCCCCCGGCCAGCGGATCGCCGCGCGGGGCCTCGGTGTCACGCAACTGCGAGTTGAGCTCCACGTAGCCGGCCTGGAACACCCCGGTGAGCGGGCTCGCGGCGAGCGACTTGCACACGGACTGCACCTCGGAGAACTTCCGGCTCTTGCGGAAGATGGCCACGAACGTCGACGTCTGGGCTTCGACCTGGCGGAACTGCCAGAGCTTGAAGAGGATGATGGCCCAAGAGACTACGGAGAAAGCGACCAGGGCGGCCAGCACGAGATGGCCGACCAGGGACTGCCGTGCAATGAGCCCGAACAGATCGCCGAAACCCTCCGCAGGCTCGCTCGCCACGGGCGCCTGAAGGAAGGCAAAGGCATAGTATCCAAGGATACGCACCTCGGTTCCTCCGTCAATTCTGACAATGGCGCGCCGCTGGGAAGGCGCTAGTTGAACGAGGCTACCATGCCGCCGGATCGGGTGTCAAACGTGCTAACATGACGCTTCCTTCCTCGACCATCCGGGCCCGGGGCGATCCCGGCGGGCGCCTGGAACGCGGAACGACGAGCGGCCGTGGGGCATGATCCGTTTCCTCAGCATTCGCGATCTCGCCATCGTCGATGCCCTCGACATCGAGTTCGAGGACGGCTTCAACGTGCTGACGGGCGAGACCGGCGCCGGCAAGTCGATTGTCACGGGCGCGCTCGGTCTGCTGGTCGGGGAGCGGGGCAGCGGCGATCTGGTGCGAACCGGTACCGCCAGAGCCCTCGTGCAGGCGGCGTTCGAGGATCGGGACGGAGCCGAGACCATCGTCAGACGCGAGATCCGCGCACGGGGACGCGGCCGGATATTCCTGAACGACGCGCTTGCGACAGGCGCCGCACTGAAGACGCTGGGCGCGCGTCTGGTCGACATCCACGGCCAGCACGAGCACCAGGCGCTGCTGGACCCGCGGTCCCACGTCGGGCTGCTGGATGCCTACGGGGGACTCGAGGCCGTCGCCGCGGAGGTCGCGACCGCCTACCGGCGCTGGCAGGACGCGCGGACCCGCCTCGATGCGGCGGGCGTCGATGCGGAGGAGCTGGCCGCACGGGTCGAGTTCCTGGAGTTTCAACTGGCGGAGATCGATCGTGTCGCGCCCGGTCCGGGAGAAGACGAGGTCCTGCGGAACGAGCGGCGCCGGCTCGCCAACGCCGACAGGCTGCTGACGCTGGCGGGCGGCGCCTACGCCGCGCTGTACGAGCGGGACGACTCGGTGCTGTCCGCACTCGGCAGCGTGTGGCGGCAGCTCGACGAGCTGGCCGCTCTCGATGCCGGATTGGCGGAGCAGGCGGCCGTCCGCGATACGGTCGTTCCATTGCTCGAGGAACTTGCGCACTCGCTGCGGTCCTATGCGGCCGGGATCGAGGTGTCGCCGGACAGGCTCGCGGAGGTGGAAGCACGCCTCGCGGACGTCGAGCGGCTCGTGCGAAAGCACGGTGGAACGCTGGACGCCGTGCTCGACCGGCGCCGGGCGCTCGCAGCGGAGGTCGAGGGCCTGAGCGACGGGGAGAAACGACGCACGACGCTGGAAGCGCTTGCGGTCGAGGCTCGAGAGGCGTATGTCGCAGCCGCGCGGGCGCTGTCCGCCGGGCGCATCGAACGCGGGCGGCAACTCGCCCCGGCGCTCGCAGCGGAGTTGAGGCATCTGGCCATGCCCGACGCGCGCGTGGAGGTGCGTGTCGACACCGACCTTGCGGAGGGCCGCTGGGGACCAGGAGGCACGGACCGGGTCGAGCTCCTGCTGTCCGCCAACCCCGGCGAGGAGACGCGCCCCCTTGCGAGAGTCGCTTCCGGCGGCGAGTTGTCGCGCGTCATGCTCGCCCTGAAGACCCTGGCGGCTACCGACGCCGCCGGCAAGACGCTCGTGTTCGACGAAATCGACACGGGCATCGGCGGCCGGGTCGCCGACCGCGTGGGGCAGCGGCTCCGAGGGCTCGGTGCACGCTACCAGGTGCTCTGCGTGACCCACGCGCCGCAGTTGGCCGCGCACGCCACGGCGCACTTCCGCGTGTCGAAGCGGGTCGACGGGGGGCGGACGCGCACCGTGGTCGAAAGGTTGACGCAGGACGAACGCGTCGCGGAGCTCGCACGACTGATGACCGGCTCGGACAGCTCGACGGCGCTTGCGAGCGCGGCCGAGCTGCTGGATTCCAGGCATGGGCCCGCGGCGGCGGCGGCCGGCGGGGGAGTCGAGGAGGACCGGGAGTCGGCGCCGTAGAACGGGGCGGATTCCCGGCAGGGATCGGTTGGGCGACAATGGGATCCGCACGCGACGATTTGCGGGCGGGACTGGAGCGGTCGGGGTAGATCATGGCGAGAACGTATGCCGTCGAGACGTTCGGCTGTCAGATGAACGTCCACGACAGCGAGCGGCTGGGCGGTCTTCTGCAGCAGGCGGGATATGCGCGGGCGGAATCGCCGCGGGACGCGGATCTGATCGTCGTGAACACCTGCAGCGTACGGGAGAAGGCGGCGGAAAAGCTGTTCGCGCGCCTCGACAGGTTTCGTCACCGCCCCCGCCCGCAGCGCCCGCTGGTCGCCGTTACCGGCTGCGTGGCCCAGCAGGAGGGAGCGCGGATCGTGGCCCGCGCGCCCATGGTGGACGTCGTGATCGGCACGCAGGCCCTGGCGATGCTTCCGCGCGCCATCGAAGAAGTCGAGCGGACCGGCCGCCCGCAGGTCGACACGAACCCGTACGACAGCGTTTCGTTCCCGCTCGGCGTCGCGGTCCGCGAAGATCCGGTCAAGGCCTACGTGACGGTCATCGAGGGCTGCAACGATTTCTGCTCCTTCTGCGTGGTGCCTTATACCCGCGGGCACGAACGGATGCGGCCCGTCGCGGAGATCGTCGCCGAGGTCGCGGCGGCGGCCGCCGCCGGCCATCGCGAGGTGCATCTGCTCGGCCAGATAGTGAATCACTACCAGGCGCCGGATGCCGCGGACTGCGACTTCGCCGGGCTGCTCGAGCGCGTCCACGAAATCGACGGCATCGATCGCATTAGGTTCGCCAGCCCCCATCCGCGGCACGTCACGCGGCGGATGATCCGCGCCATCCGCGATCTGCCCAAGGTGTGCAAGCATCTTCACCTGCCGGTGCAGTCCGGTTCGACCCGCGTGCTGGCCCGAATGCGAAGGCGGCACACGCGCGAGCGGTATCTCTCGCTGATCGAAGAGATTCGGGCGCAGGTATCGGGCGTGACTCTGTCGACCGATATGATCGTTGGGTTTCCGGGGGAGACCGCGCAGGATTTCGAGCAGACGCTGAGCCTGACCGAGACCGTCCGCTACCACGGCATGTTTTCCTTCAAGTACTCGGAGCGCCCCGATACGCTGGCGCGCGCGCGCATGCCGGACGATGTGCCGGAGCCCGAGAAGGCCAGGCGCCTGACGGCCCTGCAGGCGCTGCAACAGGGGATTCAGCAGGAGCTGCACGACTCGATGATCGGAAGAACGGTCACGGTGCTGGCCGATGCGCCGAGCCGGCGGCGCGCCGGCGAGTATGCCGGACGCACCGGCGGCAATACCGTCGTGAACTTCCCGGGCGATGCGGCCTGCATCGGCCGGATACTCGACGTGCGGATCGAACGTGCCGGTCCGAACAGTCTCTGGGGCACGTTGCCCACGGCAGTCGAGCCGCCGCCCGGCGGCGGCGGCGGGGTGGGCTGATGCAGATCGAGATGACGATCAAGGGACTGATGGTCGACCCGATCACGAACATGCCGATCGTCATCCTGCGCGACGCGGCGGGCGAGCACGTACTCCCCATCTGGGTCGGCATCTTCGAGGCCAACGCGATCGCGCTGCAGATCGAGAACGTGGCCACGCCGCGGCCCATGACGCACGATCTGCTGAGGAACGTCATCAGCGATCTCAACGGATCGGTGGAGAAGATCGTCGTCTGCGATCTCAAGGAGAACACCTTCTACGCCCTGATCTACGTCCGCACCCGGGATGAGGTGGTGGCGGTGGACGCCCGGCCCAGCGACGCCATCGCCCTGGCGCTGCGCGTAAGCGCGCCCATCTACGTGGAGGACGCCGTCGTGCGGAACGCCAAGAACCTGGACTTCGCCCCGGACAAGGCCGACTCGGAGCGTCTCGCCAAGTGGCTGGAGAACCTGGATCCCGAGGACCTGGGCAAGTACAAGATGTAGCGTCCCCGCCGGCCTGTCGGCCGGCCGACATTCCTGTACAACTCTCCGGTTCCACGGCGATTCCGCCGTCGGCTCTCCGCCGCGGCGCCTTGACACGTCGGCGGCCCGTTCCTAGAATCCCGGCATTCCGGCCGGCTCCATGATTCCGGGACGCTCCGTGTCGTACCTTCACAGTTCCTGTTCGCCGACAGCACATCGATGATCGTCGCGATCGCCAACCAGAAGGGCGGCGTGGGCAAGACGACCACGGCCATCAACCTGGCCTCGGCGCTCGCCCTGCGCGGGAAGCCGACCCTCCTCGTCGATCTCGATCCCCAGGGAAACAGCACCATTTCCTTCCTGCCGCGTGACCGGAACGTCCGGTCCGTGTACGAAGCGCTGGTGGACGATGGCTGCGCATTCTCGGACGTGATTCATCCGTCGGCGCAGGAGAATCTGTGGATCGCGCCCGCGCGCATCAACCTGGCGAAGCTGGAGGCGCGCCTGGTGGGGGAGCTGGATGCGCATTTCCGGCTCAAGGAACGCCTGGACACCCTGGGCGAACGTTTCCCGGTCACCGTCATCGACTGCCCACCGGCGCTCGGCCTGCTGACCGTCAACGCGCTCGTCGCCGCCACCCACCTGCTCATCCCCATCCAGTCGTCGTACTTCGCCCTCGAGGGCACCGACGACCTGCTGGAAACGGTGCAGCGCGTGCAGTCGCGCGCCAATCCCGGACTCGATATCCTCGGCGTGCTGATCACCATGCACGACCGGCGGACGAAGTTGGGCCGCGACATCAACAACCGCATCCGCGAGGCGTTCGGGCCCAAGGTCTTCCGCACCGTGATTGCCAAGAGCGTCCGGCTGGAGGAAGGGCCGGCGTACCGCGAGTCCATCTTTGCGTTCGCGCCGAACTCGACGGGCGCCACGGACTACTACAGTCTGTGCGAGGAGCTCATGGACCGTGTCTAAGCGTGGCTTGCCCGAGACCGTGCGCATGCGTCACGAGGCCCACTACGTCGAGACGTTGTCCGCTTCCTCCGGACAGCCCATCGGGCGCCTGGTGCCGATCGAGCTCCTCGATCCCAACCCGGACCAGCCGCGCCAGATGATGGGCGATCTGACCGAGCTGAAGGCGTCGATCGCCGAAAAGGGAATCATCGAACCGCTGGTCGTTCGCCCGCGCGGCGAACGGTACGGGATCATCGCCGGCGAGCGACGCTATCAGGCGGCGGTTCAGTTGGGGTTGGCCGAGCTCCCGGTGGTGATTCGGCCCGCGGACGAATCCGAGAGCATCGAGCTGGCGCTCATCGAGAACGTGCAGCGCAAGGACCTGACGCCGTTCGAGGAGGCGCAGGGACTCCAGGCGCTTGCGGAACGGTTCGAGTACACGCACGAGCGGCTCGCGAAGCGGCTCGGCAGGTCCCGGACGTCGATCACCGAGTCGCTGAGCCTCAACGCCATGCCGGAAGAGGTGCAGCGTCTGTGTCGTCTTGCGGGGATTACGTCGAAGTCCGTCCTGCTCGAGATAGTCCGGCAGCGGAGTCCGGAAGCGATGGCGGCCTTCATCGAGCAGATCACGCGCGACGGCGGAGCGACACGGCGGCGGGCGCGCGAGGCGGCGGCGGGGCGGCGCGGAGTCGGGGGCCGGACGAGACCGTTCGTGTACCGGTACGCCTCGCCGAACCGCACGTTCAGCTTGCGCCTGGCGTTCAGGAAGACCAGCGTTCCGCGGGATCAGTTGATCGCGACGCTCGAGGGTATCATCGACGACCTGCGCCGGTCGGACGACGATCGGGAGCCCGACGAATAAACGGTGTCGGCGGGGTTGTCCCGAAGCCCGGAAAATCGCGTTCCGTTGGTTGCAAGTTAACATAACACCCCTTATCGGACGCAGTGGATTCCCGCTGGCGCGGGCGGCGCACGACCGATAGGATCGGGTTGAGGGGCGCGATACGTTGCGCCGGGGACGCAGTTGCGTCCGGAACCGGAGACCATGCTCGGCATCACGGGTCGGTACGTCCTGCGGGAGGTCATCCCGCCGTTCTGCCTCACGCAGGCGGTCTTCACCTTCCTGCTGATGCTGGATCCGATCAGCAAGCAGGCGGAGAGGCTCATCGGCGTCGGCGTCGACGCCGGCGACATCGTTGCGATCCTGGCGACGCTGCTGCCGTACGCGATTGGCATCACGCTCCCGATGTCGCTCCTCGTCGGCGTCCTCATGGCGCTCGGACGCCTGTCGGGCGATCGGGAGATCGTCGCGATGCAGGCCTGCGGCATCAGCATCTACCGTATTCTGGCGCCGCTGCTGCTGCTGGCGACGGGGGTCGCCGCGGTCGACTGCTACGTCCTGTCGACGGTGGTGCCGAACGCGAACCAGCGCTTTCGCGAGATCGTGACCCGGGTGGCGGCGAACCGGGCGGAGGGCGAGGTAAGGCCGCGGGTGTTCGAGGTGGATCGGTTTCCGCGCGCCGTGCTGTACGTGCGGGAGGTTGCGGCGGACGGCTGGAGGGACGTGTTCTTCGCGGACGTCGACCGGCCGGGCGAGCCTGACATCTATGTCGCCGAGTGGGGACGCGTTGCGGTCGATTCCGAGCGCAGGACCGCCTCGGTGGCGCTGCGGCAGGGGCAACGGCATCGCGTGGATCCGGCGGATCCCGACGGGTACGAGGTCCACGACTTCGACGAGTTGACGATCCAGCTCGACGGTTCGGCGCTGTTTCCCGAGGGCGGACCCGCGCGGGGATTCAACGAGCTGTCGGTCGGCGAGCTGCGGGACGAGATCGCCGCGATGCGCGCAGAGGGCATCTCGCCGCATCAGCCGATCATGTCGTTGCACGAGAAGTTCTCCATTCCCGTGGCGTGCCTCGTGTTCGTACTGCTGGCCGTCGGTCTGGGGGTCAGCAACCGCAAGGAAGGACGGCTGGCCAGCTTTGCGCTCGGCATTGCGGTCATCTTCGCGTACTACGTGATGATGTACCTGGGCACGGCAATGGCCAAGGGACAATGGCTGTCGCCGCACCTCGTCAGGTGGATCCCGAACGTGGTGCTCGGCCTGGCCGGCATCGTGCTGGTCCGGTGGCGCTCGGGCACGATCGAGCGGCGCACGACGCTGTCGTGGCTCGTGCCGCGAACCCGTCCTGCAGAGACCCCGGCGGCGGGCCGGTCGGGCGAGCCGCGGGCCGTCGTGGCGGTCTCCCCCGCCGCCCGGTGGGGCATCAACCTGCTGGACCGGTACGTGACGAGGATCTACTTTCACTGGATGGCGCTCGCGTTCGTCGGCCTGCTGGGGATCTTCTACATCGGCACCTTCCTCGATCTCGCCGACAAGCTCTTCAAGGAGGAGACGACGCTCGGGAAGCTGCTGACGTACTTCTGGTACGCCACGCCGCAGTACGTTTCCTACGTGCTCCCCGTCGCCGCGCTCGTGTCCACCCTCGTGACCATCGGCCTGCTGACGCGGACCAGCGAGTTGACCGTCATGAAGGCGTGCGGCATCAGCCTGTACCGGATGGCCGTGCCGATTCTCGGCTTCAGCCTGTTGTGGAGCGTGCTGCTGTTCGCGCTCGGCGAGGGAGTGCTGGCGCAGGCGAACCGGCGCGCGGAGGCGCTCAACAACGAGATTCGCACGGGCCGGGCGCAGCCGTTCGGCACGGCGGATCGGAGATGGCTGGTCAACGCGGAGGGCGACATCTACCACTATCTCCACTTCGACGCGGACAGGAACGAAGTGGGAGAGCTCTCCGTCTACGAGTTCGACGGACGCCCCTGGTCGCTGGCGCGCCGGACCTACGCGGTCCATGCCGCGTTCGACGGCGTCTGGACCGGTCACGACGTCTGGTCACGGGATTTCGGGACGACGGCGGGCGACGCCCCGGCTCTGCGGCGCGACGCGGAACGGGCGCTGCCCGCGGTCGCTTCGCCCGAGGTGTTCACATCCGAGCTGCCCGAGGCGGAGCTGATGAGCTACCGCGAGCTCGAGCGGCACATCACCGAGTTGCGGGCGCTCGGCTTCGACGTCGTCAACCTGGTCGTCGAACTGCACCGCAAGGTGTCGTTCCCCCTCGTGACGTTCATCCTCACGCTGATCGCCGTGCCTTTCGCCGTCACGATCGGGCCGCGCGGGGCATTGTACGGCGTGGGCGCCGGCATCGTGCTGGGTTTCGGCTACTGGATCGTGCTGAGCGTGTTCGGGGCCCTCGGCAGCGCCGGCGCGCTCGTGCCGGCAGCCGCGGCCTGGGCTCCGAACCTGATCTTCGGCGCCTCGGCGGGCTACTTCCTCTTCTCGGTGCGAACCTGAGGGCCGCGAGTCCCCGGGAGGCGGCCGGCCGGGTGGTCCACCCGGCGCTTCTTCCGGCCCCCGATGAATCGTTGCGAATGCCGACCCCGCCTCCGGCCGGAGGTGGGGCTGCCTCTACGGCGCAGACTCCTGGGGCACCGACTCGCGGACCCCGGCCGCGGCACGCAGTGCTGCCGCCCGGTCGGTCCGTTCCCAGGAGAATTCCGGGTCCGTCCGTCCGAAGTGACCGAAGGCCGCCGTCTTGCGGTAGATGGGCCGGCGCAACGCGAGCGTCTCGATGATGCCCTTCGGCGTCAGCGAAAAGTGCTCGCGCACGAGATCGCTCAGCCGGGTCTCGTCGATCCTGCCGGTTCCGAACGTATCCAGGAGGACCGAGACCGGGTCGGCGACGCCGATGGCATAGGCGAGCTGTACCTGCACGCGGTCGGCAAGGCCCGCCGCCACGCAGTTCTTCGCAATGTAGCGGGCCATGTACGAGGCGGAGCGGTCGACCTTGGTCGGGTCCTTGCCTGAAAACGCGCCGCCCCCGTGCGGAGCCATGCCGCCGTAGGTGTCGACGATGATCTTGCGGCCGGTCACGCCGGAGTCGCCGTGGGGGCCGCCGGTAACGAAGCGCCCGGTCGGATTCACGTAGATCCGGGTGGCGTCGTCGAGCAGCGATTCCGGCACCGTGGTGCGGATCACCTCGCGGGTGATGTCGTCGCGGAGCCGTTCGGTCGAGACCCGATCGCTGTGCTGGCTCGACACCACCACGGCGTCGATGCGCCGCGGCCGGTCCCCGTCGTACTCCACGGTGACCTGCGACTTGCCGTCGGGGCGAAGATAGTCCAGGCGCCCTTCGCGGCGGACGTTCGACAGCGCCCGCACGAGGTGGTGCGCCAGCATGAGCGGCAGCGGCATCAACTCGGGCGTCTCGTTGCAGGCGTATCCGAACATCAGCCCCTGGTCGCCCGCGCCCCCGGGATCGACCCCCATCGCGATGTCGGGCGACTGCCCGTGCAGCGAGGAGAGCACCGCGCACGTGTCGGCATCGAAACCGAACTTCGCACGGGTGTAGCCTACGTCCCGCACCGCCTGCCGGGCGACGTCGGCGAACTCGACCCTGGCGGTCGTCGTGATCTCCCCCGCCAGGACGATGAGCCCGGTCGTCAGCAACGTCTCGCAGGCCACGCGCCCGGTCGGGTCCTCCGCCAGGACGGCGTCGAGGACCGCGTCGGAGACCTGGTCGGCAATCTTGTCCGGATGGCCTTCGGTGACCGATTCCGAGGTGAAGAGGTAGCGGCCTGTCCGGCGCATGGTCGGTGAGTCTCCCTTCGCGGTGATGCCAGCGGCGCAGGCCCGGCCGGGGCGTCCGCCGGGCGGCGCGCCGACGGCGCCCGACCGCTGCACGTCGAGCCCCTGCGCGCCCGCGCCAACCGCATACGGTAACCAAGGAACGACCGTGGGGTCAATTCACGAACGCGGATGGCACTCGTCGTAGACCGCCCGGAGCCGCGCCGCGAGGATGTGCGTGTAGATCTGGGTCGTGGAGAGATCGGCGTGCCCGAGAAGGGTCTGAATGGACCGCAGATCCGCTCCGCGCTCGAGCAGATGCGTGGCGAACGAATGCCGCAGGACGTGCGGGCTCAGGTCCCGCGGCAGTCCCGCCTGCCGCCCGTAGTGCTTCAGTCGCTTCCAGAAGCCGACGCGCGTGAGGCGGATGCCCCCGCGCGCGTTCACGAAGATCCACCGGGACGTTCGCTTGCCCAGCAGCGCCGGTCGGGCGGACGCCAGGTAGCGGCGCACCCAGTCCGTGGCCGCGCTGCCGATCGGGACCAGGCGTTCCTTGTCGCCCTTGCCGATGCAGGTCAGATGCCCCGCGTCGAGGTGCAGATCGCCGGATTGCAGCGACACGAGCTCCGACACCCGCAGTCCGGTGGCATAGAGGAGCTCGATCAACGCCCGGTCCCGGATGCCGATCGCGGTTGCGGTATCGGGTTGGTCCAGGAGGGCGTCGACTTCGTCCACGGAGAGGAACTTCGGAAGCGCCGGCCATGAGCGGGGGGCGCGCAGGTCGTCGGCCGGGTTCGACGGCAGTCGGCGGTCGACCTGCAGGAACCTGAAGAAACCGCGGACGCACGCCACGGTGCGCGCCACGGATCGGGGCGCCAGGCCGGAGGCCATCAATTCCCGCACGAACGCCTCGAGGTCGCGCCGGTCGAGCCTCTCGAAAGCGGTCTCGCGCGCCTCTGCGAAGCGTGCGAGAAGCACCAGATCGCGGGCGTAGCTGCTCACGGTGTTGGCGGCCACGCGGCGTCCCGCCTTCAGATCGTTCAGGTAGGCGTCGACGAGCGCGTCGTTCACGCCGGGAGTATCGGCCGCCGGCTGGAAGTCGGCCAACCCGGCGGCGGGCGGCGGGCGGCGCGGGCGGTGTCGGCTGCGCCGCCCGCCGGTGTCCACGGGCGCCCACTACTCCAATTTGCACAATGAGTTACAGCCGGCGCCGGGATTGCGGGCGGCACGCCGCTGGTTGTATAATGGAGCTTTCGCGCAGCCTGGAACAGGAATGGCCTCCGCAGTTTCGCCGCACTCCTCGAGGATCGGTCCCATGTCTCATCCAGTGAAGCACCTTGCCGTGGTCGCCGGCGCGTTCGCCATGCTGCTCTACCCCGCCGATCGCCGCGCCGCCGCGGCGGGTCAGGCGGACTTCGCCGCACAGGTCGGCGAGTACGTCCGCGCGCAGGAAGCACTCGCCGCCGACGACTTCGAGGGCGCGCAGAGCGCGCTGGCGGCGCTGATTGCCATCGCGGACGGCGTCGTCGGGCCGCTCGCCGAGACCGCGGCGGGCGCCGGCGACATCGAATCGCTGCGCAGCGCGTTCAAGCCGTTGTCCGAGCTGCTCGCGGGCATGGACCTGCCGGCCGGCTACGCGCGCGCCTACTGCCCGATGTACGACGGCGGCTCGAACTGGGTGCAGATCGACGGCCCCGTGCGCAACCCGTACTACGGCTCGATGATGCTGACGTGCGGCGTCGTCGACGCGGCGCCCGGGGCGCACATGGATCACAGCCCGCGGCACGGCGGACGCGTGTTCATGGCCCCCGACAGCTTCCACCACATCGAGGGCACCTACCCCGAGCCCGGCATCTTCCGGCTCTATGCCACCGACAACTACCGGGAGCCGGTCGACGTGACCATGTGGATGGGCCGCGTCGTGCTGGAGGAAGATTACGACCCGGCGACGGACGAGTTCATCGAGGTCGAGTCGGCGGCGCTGTTGCCCGCCCCCGACGGCGCGTATCTGGAGGCGGAGGTCGGCGACCGGCCGCTGCCGGCGGACTTCATCGCCAAGCTCCGCATGGTCGAGGACTACCCCGAGGATCGGTTCGACTTCATCTTCGCCGAGCTGACCGCGGACGCGCCGATCCGTACGGTGACCGCGCCGACCGACATCCCGGCCACGCTGCCGCTCGCCGAGCGGATTCGCCCGCGGATTCCGGAGCGCACCCTCGATATCGTCAGCGGCATCAGCGCGCGCAACGAAGAGATCGAACGCCTCGTGGCGGAGGGGCGCTTCACGGAGATCTTCATTCCCGCCCTGCAGTCGAAGGAGCTGGCGCTGGCGCTCGATCAGCGCGCCGAGGCGCTGCCGACCGAAGGCCGGAACCAGGTGCGCATCGCGGTGCGCAGCCTCGTCCGGGCCGCGTGGCTGCTCGACTGGTACGGCGACCTCGGGAACAAGCAGCAGGTGAGCGAGGCGCACGACGTGTTCGACGAGGCCGTGCGCGGCATCAACGGCGTCTACGACGATTCCGCCGCCCGGTGAGCCGGCGCGCGACCGGCCAGGAGAGGGAACGATGACAACGCGATACGGTCGCTGGTGCCTGGGCGCGGCGGTGGCGCTTGCCGCCGTGAGCGGTCAGGTGGAGAAGACGGAAACCCACACGCCGATCGCCTCGCGGTGGAACTACAACGAGCACCTGTTCCCGATCTTCCGCGACAACTGCGGCTCCTGCCATCGCGAAGGCGGCATCGCGCCGATGTCGCTCGTCTCGTACCAGAGCGCCTATCCCTGGGCGCAGTCGATCCGCGAGGAGGTCCTGGGCCTTCGGATGCCGCCGTGGAAGGCGGAGGACGGCTTCGGCGACTTCCGCAACGGCCACGCGCTGCCGGCGCACGAGATGGACATGATTCTGGAGTGGTCGAGCGGCGGCTATCCGCAGGGTCCGCGCGGGCTGCGTCCCGACCCGGTGGCCGAGCCCGAAGAATGGCCGCTGGGCGCTCCGGACGTGCAACTCGAGATGGCGGAGCCCTTTACGCTCGACGCGAACGTGAACGAGCTGGTGCGCTACTTCGTCCTGCCCGCGGGGACGACCGGAGACCGGTTCGTGACCGGCGCCGACGTGATGCCGGGCGCCGCGGCGGTCGTCCGCGACGTCGCGATTTACGTCGACGACACCGGCACGGCACGGGCGCTCGACGCCGAGGACGAGGGTCCCGGATTCGCGGAGGTGGAGGGACGGGACTTCCCCGCCGCCGCGCCGCTGGCGCTCTGGTCGCCGGGACGGCCGAGCGTGCGCCAGGAGGACGTCGCCCGCCGCCTGCCCGCGGGCGCCGACATCGTGGCGCGCGTGCATTACAAGAAGACCTGGATCACGGAGTACGAGGAGTTCGTCGATCGGAGCCGCATCGGGCTCTACCTCGGCGACGAGAGCCACCGGACGGTCGATTCCATGCTGTTGTCGGCGCCGGAGCCCGCGGGCGGGTTGACGCTGGCGTTCAGCCGGCGGGTCGAGCAGGACGTGAGCGCGCTCGCCATCCTGCCGGAGGTCGCCATCGAAGCCAGGGACGTGCGGGTCGTGGCGGTGACCCCGGGCGGGACCCGGGTGCCGATGCTCTTCCTCCGCGAGCCGGACACCGCCTGGCCGACCCGCTACTGGTTCGATGCGCCTGTCGATTTGCCGGCCGGCTCGATGATCGAGGTCGATGCCGTTCTGCATCCGGCGGCCGATCGGGCGCCGGGCCGGTCTCTCTTCGGGGCGGATCCGGCGGCGCCGATCAGGCTGGTGCTCGACTACGCAGCGAGCGAGGACCTGGCGGACTGATTCCGCAGGTCTGCCGGCCGGCGCGCCGTCGATGGTCCGTGCCGTCAGTGGCCCCGTGCGGCGCCTGCTCCCTCAGGCCGTACCGCGCTCCGCCTGCGGCGCCGTTCCCTCCGGAAAGAACTCGTCGTGGACGGCACGGACTGCCTCGTCCACGTGCGTGTCGGCAATCACGCAGGCGATCTTCATCTCCGAAGAGCTGATGCAGTCGATGTTGATGCCTTCGCGCGCCAGTACCGCGAACATGCGGGCGGCCAGGCCGGGGGTCGACGCCAGGCGCGAACCGACGATGGAGATCTTGGCCACGTCGCGATCGACCTCCCCCGCCACGGCCAGTCCGCGGGACTGCCAGTCCTCGACCAGGCGCGTGGCTCCCTCGACGTACTCGTCGTCGAGCACGAAGGTAATCCGGCCCAGGCCTTCGGCTGTCGCTCCCTGAATGACGAGCCGCACGTTGATCGACTGGGCCGCCAGATCCTTGAAGACCTCGGCTGCCAGACCCGGGCGGTCCGGCACGTCGATCAGGGTGACCTTGGCGATTTTCCTGTCGCTGCTGACCCCGACCACCGCCGCCTGCTCCATCACCATCTCGTCGCCTCCGCGGATCCAGGTGCCCTCGCCGTCGTGGAAGCTGGAGCGCACGTGAATCGGGATTCGGTAGGCCATGCACACTTCGCCCGCGCGCGGATGCAGGACCTTGGCGCCGCTCGACGCCATCTCGATCGCTTCCTCGTAACTGATCTCGCGCCAGCGCGTCGCGTGCGGCACGGCGCGCGGGTCGGCCGAGAGGACGCCGTCGACGTCCGTGCAGATCTCGCAGACGCTCGCGCCGAGGGCTGCCGCCACGGCCGCCCCGGTGATGTCACTGCCGCCGCGGCCGAGCGTCGTCACCTCGTGATCCCGGGTGATGCCCTGGAATCCGGTGATGATGACCACGCGGCCCCGCTCCAGCTCCGCCAGAATCCGCCGGGTCTCTATCGACTCTATGCGGGCGATGTTGTACGCGTCGTCGGTCCGGATCCCGCACTGCGAGGCGGTCAGGGAGATCGCCGGGACGCCCTTGTGCTGCAGCGCCAGGCCGAGCAGGGAAACGGACACCTGCTCTCCCGTCGCCAGCAGCACGTCCATCTCGCGGCCGGAGGGATTGTCCGCCACCTCGTGCGCCAGCGCCACGAGCCCATCGGTCGTCTTGCCCATGGCCGAAAGCACGACGACCAGCCGCGGGGTGTCGCGGCGGGTGCGCGCCACGCGCTCGGCAATCGCGCGAATCCGCTCCGCCGTGGCGACGGAGGTGCCGCCGTACTTCTGGACGATTGTCGGCGCCGCGCCCGCCGGAACCGTCATCGCCGGGCCTCGATCGACGCCGGCGTCCGCGCCCCGGCCGACGCGTCGAGCTGCGCCGTCAACTGGTGCAGGAACAGCCCGACGTCCGTCACGATGCCGGCGGTCTGGGAGGAGCCGCGGTCCGCGAGCTTGGTCACCACGGCAGGATTGATGTCCACGCATACCACGCGAACGTGCGACGGCAGCATGTTGCCGACGCCGATGCTGTGCAGCATCGTCGAGAGCATGACGACCATGCTCACGTCGCGGAGCGCCTCGGCATAGCGGTCCTGCGCCGCGATCAGATCCATGACGGTGTCCCGCAGCGGCCCGTCGTCGCGGATGCTCCCCGCCAGCACGTAGTCCACGTCGTGCCGAATCGCCTCGTACAGAATCCCGGACCGCAGCAGCCCCTGCTCGACGGCCGCGCGCAGGCCGCCGGCGCGATTGACGGCGTTGATGGCCCGCATGTGGTTGCGGTGGCCTTCCTCGACCGCCGTCCCGGCGTTCAGATCGATCCCGAGCGACGTTCCGAACAGCGCGTGCTCGGCGTCGTGCACGGCGAGCGCGTTCCCCGCCAGCAGCACGTCGACGAAGCCGCGGCGCACGAGGTCGCAGAAGTACTCGACGCCGCCGCTGTGGACCACCACCGGGCCGGCCACGAACGCGATGCGTCCGCCGCCGCGCTTGACGTCCTCCATCATCGCCAGCACCCGGGCGACGCTGACCTCCACGCGCCGTTCGGTCGACACGTCGTTCACCATGAACGCGAATCCCAGCCGGTCGCGCTCGCGGAACTCGGGCGAGACGCGGATGCCGTCGACGCCGCAGACGACCGCGTCGCCGGCCGCCACGTCCCGCAGCTTGCGGCACGCCGCGCGGCCGTCCTCGACGACGACGACCGCATCCATCCGCTGGCGCTCGACCTCGAGCCAGTGTCCGCCGTGCCGCACGTAGGTGCGGTGGTTCGTCGTGGAATAGAAGTCGTCCGGCACGCAGCCGTCCTGCTCGGACCGCTTGACCACGGCGTCACGCTCCGGCGTCGGATGACACCCGAGCGGCATCAGGTCTTCGAGCAGCTCGGCCAGGACGGTCTCGTCCGGCGCCGTCACCTTCAGCTTCAGGTGGGAGTACTCGTCGTTGGTGCGGCCGATCTCGAACCGCAGCACGTCGAAGCGGGCGCGTCGCTCGATGACCTTGTCGAAGATCGCGTTCAGCAGGTGCGAATCGACCAGATGGCCTTCCGCCTCGACGATCTCGCTCAGCTCGGGTCGAGACATGTCAGCCGGACACGGGTTGGCGGGGCGCCGCCGCCGGATCCGCCGGCGGGCGCGCGTGGGACGTTCGGCGTTCGGCCATGAAGGCTTCGAATTCGGCCAGCGATCGGCCGAGGGCGGTCGGCGCGGTGAGTGACGAAGTCATGATGTCGGCCGTCTTGTAGCCGTTGCCGGTGATGCAGACCACCGTGCTCTCGTCGCGGGGGATGACCCCCTGCTCGACGAGCTTGCGGGTGACCGCCAGCGTCGTGCCGCCGGCGGGCTCGGTGAAGATGCCCTCGGTGCGCGCGAGCAGGCCGATCGCAGCGACGATTTCGCCGTCGGTTGCCGCTGCTCCGCTGCCGCCGGACCCGCGTATCGTGCGCAGTACGTGGAACCCGTCGGCCGGATTGCCGATGGCGATCGACTTGGCGATCGTGTCCGGCCTGACCGGCTCCGGGTAGTCGAGCCCCTCGTCGAGCGCGTGTATGACCGGCGCGCAGCCGGCGGCCTGGGCGGCGTGAATGCGGGGCGGCTCGCCCTCCACCAGGCCGGCGTCCAGCAGGTCGCCGAAGCCGCGTCCGATGCGCGGCAGCAGAGTACCGCCCGCCACGGGGCAGACGAGATGCCGCGGGAACCGCCAGCCGAGCTGCTCGACTATTTCGAACCCGCAGGTCTTCGCTCCCTCCGCGTAGTAGGCGCGCAGGTTGATGTTCGCGAAGCCCCAGCCGTAGCGGTCGCCGACCTGCGTGCACAGGCGGTTGACGTCGTCGTAATTGCCGTCGATGGCGACGACGTGCGGGCCGCTGACGGCGGACCCGACAATCTTGCCCGGCTCGAGGGTGCGCGGAATGAACACGTAGCAGTCGAGTCCCAGCCGGGCGGCATGGGCGGCCACGCTGTTGGCCAGGTTGCCGGTCGACGCGCACCCGAAGACTTCGAAGCCGAGCTCGCAGGCGCGCGTGGCCGCGACCGGCACGACGCGGTCCTTGTAGGACAGCGTCGGGTGATTGACGGAGTCGTCCTTGAGGTAGAGCTCGCGCATGCCGAGCTCCGCGGCCAGTCGATCCGCGCGGACGAGCGGCGTGAACCCCGAGGTCATTCCGGTGCGCGGCTCGCCGTCGATCGGCAGGAACTCGCGATAACGCCACAGATTCGGCGGACGCGAGCCGATGACCTCGCGCGAGACCGCACGCCGAATCGCGTCGCGGTCGTAGGTCACCTCCAGCGGCCCGAGGCACTGGTCGCAGACGTAGAGCGCCTCCGCCGCAAAAGGCGCCTGACACAGCGAGCATCGAAGGCCGGTGAGATAGCTCATTGGCAGCGTTCTCCGCGCGGCAGAATCGGCATCCACACCGGCGGCCGCGCATGGAAGTCGAACGCCTCGATCTCCGCCAGGGCCGCCTGCACGGCTCCGGAGCTGCACGGCTCGAGGGTCACGACGAAGGGCAAAGCCGACTTCGGCCAGTCGGGCTCCTGCAGGACCGAATCGATGTTGAGTCCGTGCCGCACGAAGACACCGGCAAGCGAAGCAATGATACCGGGCCGATCCACGATGACGAAGCGCAGGTACTGCGGCGCGTCGAAGTCGGCCGCTACCGGCGCGTCTTCGGCCCGCCGCCAACCGCGGGTCACGGCGGCGCCCGCGCGCGCGATGGCCTCGAGGTCGGAAACCACGGCCACCGCCGTGGGATCGCCGCCCGCGCCGAATCCGCGAAACGCGGTCTCGCCGCCGTAGGCGCCGTTGACGACCACCACGTTCTGGCTTCCCTCCGCACGCGCGAGCGGGGATCGCAGCGAGACCAGCATCGGCTGGACGGAGGCGGTTACCGCCCCGCTGCCGTTCAACAGCTCGGCGCGCGAAACCTGGCGTATCGTGCAGCCGAGTCGTCGCGCGTACGCGAAGTCCACGGGCTCGACCGGGCGGATCGAGCGCAACGGTATGGTTTCGGCGGCGATCCGGCGCTCGAGACCGACCGCCGACAGAATCGCCAGCTTGGCCTGGGCGTCCGCACCGTCGACGTCGGCGGTCGGATCCGCCTCGGCGTACCCGCGCTCCTGTGCCTCCCGCAGGGCTTCGTCGAAGGATACGCGGTCGGCTTCCATGCGCGTCAGCATGTAGTTGCAGGTGCCGTTGAGCACGCCGAGCACGCGCTGCAGCCGGTCGCCCGCCAGGCCTTCCCGCACGGCCCTGATGATGGGAATGCCGCCGGCGACCGCCGCCTCGAAGAGTAGATGGCGTTGCCGGTCGGCTGCAATCTGCATCAGATCGGCGCCCGAACGGGCCATCACCTGCTTGTTGGCGGTCACGACCGACTTGCCGGCCTCGAGCGATTTCCGAATCCACGCTCCTGCCGGTTCGTGGCCGCCGATGACTTCGACCACGACATCCGCGTCGGAGCGCAGGACCTCCTCGAAGTCGGATGTCCAGGCAACCGTCGGGGGCACCCAGTCGACGACCTTGCGCTCGACCCGCCGGTTGCAGATGTGCGACAGGACGAGCGGCCGTCGATTCCCGTCGCACAGGAAGCGGGCCACCGACTGCCCGACCGTTCCGAAGCCCAACAGGGCGACTCTGACCAAGGAAATGTCGTCGTTCGGAAAAAAGGCCATCACCCTTGCTTGCGGATGATGGCCCAGGAATCACTACAATGTGCCGGCTGCCCTTATCCGCTGCCCGCGCCCGCGTCCACCGGCGCGGTCCGGGCCGGCATCGCGGATGGGCTGCCGGTCAGGCATGGCGTCGACCCTTCACATGACGGACCGCTGGCCACGGAACAATCGATCTTTATACCCCGCCCTTCCCGGAGCCGTCAACAGACGCCCGGACGAGCGCTTCCCCGTCGCATCCGGCATCCCGCGAGCCCGTGACGACCACAGGTGAATCTCTCGCATGTTCTCCAAGTGGAAGGACCTTCCTACCGAAGCCGTCAACCCCGCCAGTCTCGCACTGGACCAGGCCTCCACCGAGGAGATGATCGCCCTGATGATGCGGGAGGATCGCAAGATCCTCGCGGCGGTGGCGCGCGAGAAGGCGCGCATCGCGACCGCCTCGGACCTCATCACGGCCTCGTTGCAGAAGGGCGGGCGCCTGATTTTCGTCGGCGCGGGAACGAGCGGCCGGCTCGGCGTTCTGGAGGCGGCCGAGATGGGACCGACGTTCAGCACGCCGGAGCACCTCGTGCAGGCCATCATGGCCGGTGGCCGATCCGCGTTCTTCAGGTCGCAGGCGGGGGTCGAGGACAACTTCGAGGATGGAGCGCGGGCCGTGGCCCGCCTGCATCCGGCGCGCAAGGACGTGCTCGTGGGGATATCGGCGAGCGGGATGACCCAGTTCGTTCGCGGCGCCCTGACGCGCGCGCGCCGCAACGGCGTGAAGATCATCTTCGTGACGTGCTGGCCGGGAACCGAGCTGCAGACCTTCGTCGACATCGTCATCTCCCCCGCGGTGGGGCCGGAGGTCATCGCCGGCTCCACCCGCCTGAAGGCCGGGACGGCAACCAAGATGGTGCTGAACATGCTGACCACGGTCGCGATGGTGCACCTGGGCAAGACCTACGGCAACCTCATGGTCGACGTGGACGCGGGATCGGAGAAGGCGCGCGACCGCGCACGGCGCATCATCACGACGGTGACGGGGCTCGACCACGAGGAGGCCGGCGCGTTGCTCAAGCAGGCCCGCTGGAACGTGAAGGCGGCCATCGTCATGGCCCACGCCGAGATCGGGTATCCCGAGGCCCTGGCCCGCCTCAGGCAGACGAACGACTCCGTGCGGGCAGCGATAGGCGAGGACGGCGACGGACGGCCGCGCAACTCGATCGAACCACGGTGACGGATGCTGGTCGACCTGACCGTCGTCGCCGCGTACCTCGCCCTGGCGGTCTGGGGGGGACGCCGGCTCTCGCCGGGCCGCGCGACGCTGCGCGACTACTACCTGACCGGCCGGCGCCTGCCGTGGTGGGCCGTCATGGGCTCGATCGTCGCGACCGAGACGAGCACGATCACCGTCATCAGTGTTCCGGGCTATGCCTTCGGCGGCGATCTGACGTTCCTGCAGCTCGCCCTCGGCTACGTCGCCGGCCGCGTCCTCGTCGCGGTCGTTCTGCTGCCCGCGTACTTCAGCCGCGACCTGCTCTCGGCGTACCAGTTGCTCGCGGCGCGAGTCGGCCGCGCGTTCGGCCAGTGCGCGGCGGTGGTCTTTCTCCTGACCCGCAACGTCGCCGATGGACTGCGCCTGTTCGCGACGGCGCTCGTCCTGGCCGCAATGCTCGCAACCGCCGCGGACACGGTCGGGCTCGCGGGCCTGCCCCAGGTGGCGGTCATCGTCGCGGCAATCCTGATCATCGCCGTGGTCACGCTTGCCTACACCCGGCTCGGCGGCATGGCCGCGGTAGTCTGGATGGACGTAATCCAGCTCGCGATCTATCTGTGCGGCGCGTTCGTTGCAGCCGCCACGTTGATCGGCGGCCTTCCGGAAGGCGCGTGGGAGGCGGTGACGGCGGCGCGGGCGGCGGGCAAGCTCGACCTGTTCGATTTCGCCTGGGATCTGCGGCGGGACTACACGTTCTGGTCCGGCGTCTTCGGCGGCGCGGTCTTCATCGCGGCCACCCACGGCACGGATCAGATGTTCGTGCAGCGTTACCTGTGCACGCGCTCCCTGGCCGAGGCGCGACTCGCGTTGATCACCAGCGGCTTCTTCGTGTTCTTCCAGTTCGCCGTTTTCCTGGTGATCGGCCTGCTGCTCTGGTCCTTCTACGGGGAAGGCGGGTCGCAGGCCCTCGCCGCCATCACCGTCGACGGCGCGGTGCAGTCCGATCGCGTCTTTCCGCTCTTCCTGATGACCCATCTGCCGCCGGGGCTGCGCGGACTCCTTCTGGCGGCGGTGATCGCGGCTGCGATGTCGACGCTGTCTTCGTCGCTGAACTCCTCGGCGGCATCCACCGTCGGCGACTTCTTTCTCGCAGGCCGCGCGCGTTCCGAGACCGAGGCCCTGCGTGCTTCACGGTGGGCGACCGGCGCGTGGGCCGCGGTGCAGGTGAGCGTCGCGGTTGCGGCCATCGGCGTATCGCAGCGCGTCATCGACGACGTGCTGGCGGTGCAGTTCTTCAGCGGCGGCCTGATGCTGGGTGTCTTCCTGCTCAGCGTGCTCGTTGCCCGGCCGACGCCGGCAGGGGGAATCGCGGGGCTGGCCGGCGGTCTGGTTACGATTGCGGCCGTGAGCCTGCTGACCGACCTGTCGTGGCAGTGGTACGTGCTCGTCGGCTCGGCCGCGACCGTGGGCGCAGGATGCGCCGCGCACCGCATTCAGCGCTGGGCGGGATTCGGAGCCTCCGGATGAGCCGTTTCGGAGCGGCGGCGCGGATCCTGGACAACGCGGTCGATGCCGGCGTCTTCCCCGCCGCGGTGGCGGAAGTGGGCACGGCCTCGGGACGCCTGTGGCGGCATGCCACCGGACGGCTGACCTGCGCTGCCGACGGTCCGCCCGCGGAGGTGGACACGATCTTCGACCTGGCGTCGCTGACGAAGGTCATCGCGACCACGACGCTGGCGATGCGCCACGTCGACGCCGGTCTGACCCCGCTCGAGCTGCCGATCTCGGAGGCTCTGCGGACGTGGCGCGGCGCGGACCGGGAGATGGCAACGGTGCGCGACCTGCTGGAGCACGCGTCGGGGCTGACGGCCCACCTGCCGTTCTATCGCGATCATGTCGGCCGCGCGGAGTTCGAACCCGCCATCTGCGGGCTGCCGCTGGAGTACGTGCCGCGCACCCGGTCGGTCTACAGCGATCTCGGGTTCATCCTGCTCGGGTTCATCCTCGCGGACCGCGATCCGGCGGGAAACGCGCTGCCGGTCCAGTTCGATGCGCTCGCGGCGAGCCGCGGCTGGGGAGATCTCCGGTTCCACCCGCCGGCCGAATGGCGCTCCCGCACCGCGCCGACGGAGCGCGATCCCTGGCGGGGCCGGACGCTCGTGGGCGAAGTGCACGACGAGAACGCCTGGGCCCTCGGCGGGGCCGCGGGCCATGCGGGGCTCTTCGGCACCGCCGGCGCCGTCGGGCGCTTCGCCCGCGACGTGCTTGCCGGCATTCGCGGCGACGGACCGCCGGCGGCGCGCGCGACGTTCGGTCTCTTTCGGCGGCGGACGACCGTGCCGGGAAGCTCGCGCGCCCTCGGCTGGGACACCATGCTCCCGACCTCGTCGTGCGGGACGCGGCTGTCTCCGGAATCGATAGGGCACACCGGGTTCACCGGGACGTCGCTCTGGATCGACCCGGTTGCCGATCGGTACTTCGTGCTGCTGACCAACCGGGTGCATCCGTCACGGTCGAACGAGGCGATTCTCGACGTGCGGCCCGCATTCCACGACGCGGTGATGACGGGGCGCGAACGATGACCCTGACCGCCGTCGACTGGCTGCTGCTCGCGCTCGCGCTCGCGGCCCCGGTCGCGATCGGGGTCGCCTGCGGCCGGCGTTCCGGGCGCAGCCTCTCGCAGTTCTTTCTCTCGGGCCGCGATCTGCCGTGGTGGATGGCGGGCACCTCGATGGTGGCGACGACGTTCGCCGCCGACACGCCGCTCGCGGTCACCGGCATCGTGGCGGCCAGCGGCATCGCCGGGAACTGGCTGTGGTGGAACGCGGCGCTGGGCAGCATGCTCACCGTAGTCCTGTTCGCCCGGTTGTGGCGGCGGGCGGGCATCCTCACCGATGTCGAGTTCGCCGAGCTGCGCTACACGGGGCGGGCCGCGGCCGTATTGCGGGCGGTGCGTGCGCTCTACCTCGGGCTGCCGGTCAATTGCCTCGTGATCGGCTGGGTCAACCTGGCCCTGGCCAAGGTGCTGTCGATCGCCCTCGGCTGGGAGCGGCTGACCGGCGTGCTCGTGGGACTCGCGGCCACCGGCGGCTACGCCGCCCTGGCCGGACTGCGCGGTGTCGTCGCGGCCGATCTCGTACAGTTCGCCATCGCGCTGGCCGGAGCAATCGCCCTGGCCTGGTATGCGCTGTCCGCGCCCGGGGTGGGCGGCCTCGACGGCCTGGCCGCCGCCCTCCCCGCGTCCACGTTCCGGTTGTGGCCGGCGGTGGAAACGACGAGCGGAAGCCTCGCGGACGCTTCCGCGACCCTGGCCCTGCCCGTCGTTTCGTTCATCGCCTTCATGGGCATCCAGTGGTGGGCAAGCTGGTACCCGGGCCAGGAGCCGGGCGGCGGCGGCTACGTGGCGCAGCGCATGATGTCGGCCCGCGGCGAACGCGACGCGGTTCTGGCCACGCTCTGGTTCACGGTGGCGCACTATTGCCTGCGTCCGTGGCCGTGGGTGCTGGTCGCGCTGGCCGCGCTCGTCCTCTACCCGAATCTGTCCGACCCGGAAGCGGGCTACGTGCTCGTCCTGCGCGATCACGTGCCCGCGGGGTGGCGCGGCCTGCTCGTCGGCGCGTTCTTCGCCGCCTACATGTCCACCGTCTCCACGCAGCTCAACTGGGGCACGTCGTACCTCGTCAACGACGTGTACAAGCGCTTCGTGCGGCCTGACGCCGAAGAGGCGCATCTGGTTCGCGCCTCCCGCCTCACCACCGTCCTCGTGATGGCGGCGAGCGGAGCGCTGACCTTCGCTCTGGAGTCGGTCCGTCAGGCGTGGGAGTTCGTGCTCGAGTCGGGTGCGGGCGTGGGCCTGGTGCTGATTCTGCGCTGGTACTGGTGGCGTGTGACGGCGATCTCGGAGCTGGCGGCACTGGCCGCGGCGGCCGCCGGTTTCCTGTTCGTGCGGTTCTTCACGGCGGTTCCGTTTCCGGACTCCCTGCTCTATCTCGTGCCCTGGACGACGGCGTGCTGGCTTGCCGCCACGCTCGCCACGCGCGCCGAGCCGCTGCCGCACCTGATCCGCTTCTACCGGCGCACGCGGCCCGGGGGCCCGGGCTGGAGCAGGATCGCCGCGGCCGCCGGCGAGCCGGCGCCGGCTCCGCTGGCGCCCGACCTGCGCCGCTGGGGAGCGGGATGCGCGGCCGTCTACCTGACGCTTGCGGCCGCGCACGCCGGGCTTTTCGGCTCGCTGCGCGGCGGCCTGCTCCTTCTGGCCTGCGCCGCGGGGCTGGCGGTGTGGCTGGTCAGGAGCCTGACCGGCCGGCAGGCGGACGCGTGAAGTTCCTTCGCCTGCGGTTCGCGAGGCACTACGGCAATCGGCTCGTCCGGTTCCCGCCCGACCGGACCGGCGGCGGTCCGGACGAATCCGGCAGTCCCGGTCCGGGCTGTGCCGCTTCGCCCTCTCCGGCTCCGGTCGCCGGGCCTGCACCGGTGAAGACCCACTCGCTGTACTTCGACTTTCCGTCGTAGAGCGCAATCGAGGTCTGCTCGCTGCGGCTCACGACGCCGACGATGTTGCCGTCGGCGCCGCCGGGCGTGTTCCCGGTCCGGTCTCCGAACGGCCGGACTCCCTGCATGAATCCGGGTCCTGCCCCTGCGATGCCGCTCCGGGGCCGAGGTCCGGCATCCCCTTCCCCGGACGGATCGTCCGCTGCCCCGCCAGCGGCGCCCGTGCCGGAAACGGCGGCCAGCTCCGATTGCAGGACGAGCCGGAACTCCCCGTCGGCGGTCATCGGATCGCGGTAGGCGCGGCGCAGGAACCTTCCCTCGACGAGGGTGTCGATATCGGGCGGATAGGCCCCCGGGGTCTGCCTCTGGAAGAGCATGATGGCCCGGGCGTACTGCTCGCCGCGGAAGATCAGCTCGGCCTCGCGCTCGCGCCGCGCCGCGTGGTGCCAAGCGGGGAGCGCCATCGACAGCACGAGGCTCATGACGGCGAGGACGACGAGCAGGGCGGCCATCGCGAAGCCCCGTTGTGCGCACGCGTGTCGCGGCAGCGTCACGTGGTCCTACCAGCTTGCATGGGCCGTGCCGTCGAGAGCGGTTCCCTCCGATCCGCTCCTGACGTCGTAGACGCCCTCGACGAAGGGGTCTGCCGGATCCGGTTCCGCCGGCACGACGACCCACGTTTCCGCCGAGCGTGTCATCGGATCCTCGGGCACGGAGCGCAGATAGCCGGCGCTCACCAGTGCGTACAGGTCCGGCGGGTACGCGCCGAGGTCGGCGTAGTACTGATCGATGGCGTCGCGCATCCGGAAGAGGTCCTCCTTGAGCACCGCCTCGCGCGAGCGGGTGACGGCATTGCCGTAGCCCACCAGCGCGATCGTCGACAGGACCGTGATGAGCGAGATCACGATGGTCAGCTCGATGAGCGTCCAGCCCTGCGCGTGCCGCCGGTTGCGCATCGCGTCACCAGTCGCGGTAGCGGGTGCCGTCGAGCGCGGTACCGCGCGACCTGGTGTATACATCGTACACATTGTCCCCGCCCCAACGTGCAGCATCGGGATCGTCCTGGTACGAGCGCAAGCCCCAATCGGTGCTCCTCGTCAGCGGATCGATTGGAATCCGCCGCAGGAAGCGCAGCACGCCGCCGGCATTCTCGTCGACGGGCTCGACGCCTTCCACCAGTATCTCGAGACTCGGCGGATAGCCCTGGTTGTCGGGATCGATATCCGTGCCGCCGATGGTCCCCAGGTCCACGGCGTCCTTGTACCGGTCGATCGCCGTCCGCATCTCGCGCAGCGCCCGCCGCAATTCGGTTTCCCGCTCTCGTTGCATCGTCACGTGCGCGAGCGGCGCGACGGCGGAAGCCAGGATCAGCAGGATCGCGCTGACCACCAGCAACTCGACGAACGAGTATCCGTTCCTGCGGCGCAGGCGGTTACGGCTCATCTCCATCGCCTTGCCAATAGTAGGTGGACAGACCCAGATCGAGCACTTCCCCCGCTTCCGTCTCGTCTCGCTGACTCAGGACGATCTCGTCGATGACGAGAAACTCCGGCGCCGTCTCGATGGCGTGAATGAACCGGCGGATGTCGCGGTAGGCGCCGCTGAGCAGCATCGACACCTGAAGGCGCGCCAGAAGACTCCCGTCCTCGCGGTCTGGAGCCGAGGCGCGCCGCTCCAGCACCAGATCGTGTTCACCGGCGAGCGCCGCGAGTCGCGCGAGTGTGAGCGCGCGCGCGCCGGCCAGACCCCGCGGCAGGATGTCGCGGTGGAACGCCCGCAACTGCAGTTCCGTGCGCTGTTTGCCGTCAGCCGCGAGGTGTGCCGCTTCGAAGCGCAGCCGGGCGGCTTCCAGGTTCGCTGCCGCCGCCGCCGCGCGCCGGTCCGCGCTCTCCACCCTGCGGGTCCAGGGGTAGACCGCCAGGACGTACAATCCGGCGTCCACGACCAGACCGATTGCCACGAGCCCGACGAGCATGCGCTTCTCGGAGAGTATCCGGCGGACGAGAGCGAGCGGCTCGCGGGTCATCGCACCTCCGCCGGCTCGTCCGCGTCGCCCCCGGTTCCTTCCACCTGCACCAGGCGCCCCCGCAATTGGGCCCGGTACATCCCCTCGTCGTCGAGCTCGCCCTGCCGGGCCAGCATGTCCCGGAAGCGTCCGGTTTCTTCGAGTCGTCGGATGAACTCCTCGATATCGGCCACGGTACGGCCGATCACGGCCAGATCGATGCTCGTCCCCTGCTCGTCGGCGTCGGGCCGCACGGCCGTGAGCATCACCTCGGACGGCAGGGTCTGTTCGATGACGTTGAAGAAGGCGGTCCAGGAGAACAGCCGCCGCTCGATGAGCCGGTTGACCTCTTCGGCCGAGAGCCGCAATGCCTCCAGTGCTTCCGCGGGCACCGCCCGCTCGTGCCGCGCCGCGTCCGCTGCGACGGCCGCCGTCTCCCGTTCCGCGGCCTCGGCCCGCAGCGTCAGCGAGCGATGCGTGCGCGACAGGTCGGCCAGGCGCATGCCACCCAGCAGGAGCACCGCGACGACCGCGAGCCCGGCAGTCGCGAGTGCCAGGTGTACCGCGCGGTCGTTGTAGAACGGACGCGTCGCCAGGTTCATTCCCGGTACTCTATGTCCCGAGCGTCCCGGACTCGGGCAACAGCACCCCGAGCGGTGCGGCCAGCTCGTCGAGCGCGGACGGGTCCAGCGCGGCCTGCTCGGACACCAGCGGTGCGACGCGCCCCGCGATCGGCTCGAGCGCGAGGCCGAGACGCTCCGAGACAACCCGCTCGACCGCGCTCACACCCTCCGACGGCATGGAGTCGCCGGCGACCAGTGCACAGGAAAAGCCGCTGCCCTCGAGGCGATCCTCGTAGTACATCGCCGTCCGATGCACCAGATCGCCCAACGCCTCGCCGTTGGCCGCGACCGTACGGAACAGCAGCGGATGTTGCCCCCGCACGACGGCCAGGGTGCTGGCGCCGGACCCGATGTGCACGAGCAACCAGTCCGTTCCGCCGGCGCCCGCGCCGCGCGCCACGGCCGTGCTCAGCAGACCGAGGCTCGACGGCGCGACCAGGCCCGCATGGGTTCGGGCCGCCGTGCAGACCCGCTCGTACTCCTCCACCACCGCGCGTTGCGCCAGGACCACCACGAACTCCTGTTCGCCGTCGGCCGTCAGCCGGCCCGGAATCCAATCCATCTGTGCTTCGTCCACGCCGAACGGCACGGTCTTGTGCACCTGCCAGCGGAGCATCTCGTCCAGGTCCGCCGTACGCGTGGGCACCTTGGCGAACCGCACCAGCGCTACCTTCGCGGCGCCGTCGGGCAGCAGCAACGCGATGCGCCGCGGACGCCGCGGAAGCCGGCCGAGCACGTCGTCGAGAGCGTCCGTCACCGCGGGCGGATCCGCGAGGTTGGGGCCGTGCACGGCCGGCGTCACGGTCTCCGCCGGCAGTGCGGTCCGCGCATGACCGCACACCAGCGTTCCGCGGCGGCCGGTCTCGACCTGTACCGCCGTCACCCGCCCGGGGGCGACCGACACCGCCGCCGCCGGACCCGGCGTCGTGAACAGCGAGCGCAACCGGCTTCTAGGCAACGAAGGTGACCTTGTTGATCTCGTGCAGGGTCGTTCGTCCCTGCAACACCTGCTCGACGGCGGACTCGCGGAGGAAGCGCATTCCGGCGTCGCGCGCGGCCTGCTTGATCTCGGACGCGGGCCGACGACCGAGGATCAACTCCCGGATGTGGTCGGTAAGGTCGAGGAGCTCGCAGATCGCGGTCCGGCCGCGGTAGCCGGTCCCGCCGCACTCGATGCAGCCGCCTCCTTCGCACAGCGTGTGCCGGGCCGCGACATGCGTGTCGATCCGCGCCTCGCGCAACTGCTCTTCCGGTATCGTCACCGGGTGCCGGCACTCCCGGCAGATCGTGCGGACGAGGCGCTGCGCGAGCACGCAATTGAGAGCCGACACGAACTGGTACGCCTCGACGCCCATGTTGAGGAATCGTCCCAGCACGTCGATCACGTTGTTGGCGTGCACCGTGGTGAAGACCAGGTGCCCCGTCAACGCCGACTGAATCGCGATCTGCGCCGTCTCCGGGTCGCGGATCTCCCCCACCATGATCTTGTCCGGATCGTGCCGCAGGATCGACCGGAGACCGCGGGCGAAGGTCAATCCCTTGCGCTCGTTGATCGGGATCTGGGTGATCCCCCGGAGCTGATACTCGACCGGATCCTCGATCGTGACGATCTTGTCTTCCGACGAGGCGATCTCGGCCAGGGCCGCGTACAGCGTCGTGGTCTTGCCGCTCCCGGTCGGGCCGGTCACCAGCACCATGCCGTACGGTTCGGCGATCGCGCGGCGCAGGCGCTTGAGATCGTCCGCGGGGAATCCCAGGATGTCGAGCCGGAGCTCGCTGAACTGCTCGCTGATCGATTCCTTGTCGAGGATGCGGATGACCGCGTCCTCCCCGTGGATGCTCGGCATGATCGACACCCGGAAATCGATGGTCTTGCCGGGCATCCGCAGCTTGAAGCGGCCGTCCTGGGGCACTCTCTTCTCGGCGATGTCGAGCTCCGCCATCACCTTGATGCGCGACAGGACCGCACTGTGGAACTGCTTGTCGATCGGCCGCATCGCTGCCTGCAGGACGCCGTCTATGCGGTACTTCACGTGCAGGGCGTCGTCCTGGGTCTCGACGTGGATGTCGCTCGCCCGCCGCTGTATGGCCGTGTAGATCATCGAGTCGACCAGCTTGATCACCGGGCTGAGGTCGCTGGTCAGGCGCTCGACCGTCAGGCTGTCCTCGCCCGTGTCCTCCTCGCCCAGGAGCTGCAACTGGAAGCTCTCGGTGGCTTCGTCGAGCACGCGTTGCGAGCTCTCGCTCCGCGTGAGGATCGACTCGATTGCGGACGGCGTGCCGACGCTGACGGTCACCGGCGCCCCGAGCAGGAGCGCCAGCTCGTCGATCAGCGGCAGGTTCGTCGGATCCGAGACGATGATCTCCATGGCTTCGCCGGCGCGCCGCCGCGGGACGAAGCGGTAACGCAGCATCAGATCGGCGGGGATCGAACGCAGGAGGTCCTGGTCCACGC
The DNA here is from genome assembly GCA_965204175.1 of Vicinamibacterales bacterium. GTDB lineage: Bacteria > Acidobacteriota > Vicinamibacteria > Vicinamibacterales > UBA8438 > WTFV01. Next base: position 2,753,511 of record OZ241978.1, on the reverse strand, counting down.
AGTAGCGCTCCATGTCGACGTACGGCAGCCGATACCGGCGGGCGAGGGCCCGGGCGCGAGCGACCTCCGCGCCGGCGTCGAGCGTCGCCGGGCCGTCGGCCGCGGTGCCGTGCCCCATTCCCGCCGGTCCGGTTGCAGGCGCGCGATCGTCGTTCATCAGGCGATGGCGCCGAGCTGCAGCAGCGGCCAGTACAGCGCCAGGAGCAAGGCGGCAATCACGATGCCCATGATTACCAGCAACAACGGTTCGATGAGGGTCATGAACCGCCCGAGCGTGGTCTCGATTTCCTCGTCGAAGAAATCGGCCGCCGCATTCAGCATGTCTTGCAGCGCGCCTGTCGATTCCCCGACCTCGACCATCTTGACGGCCACGGGCGGAAAGAGCCCGCAGGCGCGCATGGACGTCGAGAGCGACCCGCCTTCGCGCACCTGCCGCGCGATGGACACCAGGTGCCGAGAGACGTAGCGGTTGGCCACCGAGCGTGCAGTGACGTCGAGCGCGTGGACGAGTGGAATTCCCCCGCCGAGCAGAGTCGCCAGCGTCCGCGACAGTTGCGACGTGGCGAAGCGATTGGCCACGCTGCCGATGAACGGCAGGCCGAGCAACAGACGATCGATCTGCGCGCCGCGACCCGGCTGGCGGCCCCAGGCCCACACGGCGCCGGCGAAGGCGCCCGCCCCGAGCACGATCAACCAGAAGTACCGGGTGACTACGCTGGACACGGCGGTCAGCACGCGCGTGGCGAGCGGCAACGTCGCGCCCATGGATTCGTAGAAGCTCGTGAACTCCGGCACGACGCGCACGACGATGATCGCGACCACGACGCCGGACAACGCCAGCAGGATGGCCGGGTAGATCAGGGCCGACAGCGTCCGCCGGCGTACGTCGCTGATGACCTTGGCGTAACGTACGTAACGCCGGAGCGTTTCCTCCAGGTTGCCGCTTTTCTCGCCCGCCAGGAGCGAGGCCGTGTAGACCCCGGAAAACGGATCGCCATGGCTGCCGAACGCGTCAGACAGCGAGGTCCCGCCACGCACCTGCTCGTGGACGTCGTCCAGGACCGCCTTCAGAACCGGTTGTTCGGTGCGTTGCCGAAGGACGTCGAGCGACTGCAGCAGCGGCATCCCGGCCCTGAGCAGGGCCGCCAGCTCCTGGTTGAACACCGTGAACTCGCGTGCGCCGGGCCGCCGTTTCCTCTGGAGCCAGGGACCCGACCACGCGAACGAACCCCGGCGCCGGAACGAGAGGAGGAACAAGCCTTCCTTCTCGAGCGCCTGCCGCAGGCCCGCTTCGCTGTCCGCGACACGGATGCGCTCCAGGATCTCGCCGGAGGCGGTGCCGAGGCGGCAGCGAAACTCCATCGGTGCATCGGTCAGTCGCCACCGCCCCAACTGGTGTGCGACAGCAGGACATCCAGGACGCGGCGCACGAACCTGTGGGTCTGCGGATAGGGTGGAATTCCCCCGTGCCGCCTCACGACCGGCTCGCCGGCGTGGTAAGCGGCCAGTGAATTGAGCTCGAACAACGGGCCGAACTCGTCGAGGAGCGAGCGCAGGTGCCGTGTGCCCGCCTCGATGTTGCTTTCCGGGTCCAGCGGGTCGACTACGCCGTAACGCCTCGCGGTGCCCGGCATCAACTGCATCAGGCCCATGGCGCCGGCGCCGGAGACGGCGTCGGGACGGTAGCTGGACTCCACCTCGATCAACGCGTGCACGAGACGCGGGTCGACTCCGTGACGCTCCGCCGCCTGCTCGACCAGGCGTGCGTACGGGCGTCGCGACAGGTCCGCGGCCAAGTGTCGGCTCCGGCTCCAAGGTTGCCCGAAGAAGGCCGGCGATTCGTCGTGTGCGCGCCGGCGTTCCGGCGAATCGCCCAGATCGAGCGGCTCGGGCTCCAGCGCCGGAACGAGCGGCGGGTTCAGGAAGACCGCGGCGTCGAGCCCCGCCCCGGGCAGGACCGCTGCTCCCCGGCGGCTCAGGTCCAGGATGGAAGCCGCTCGCCGACGGGCATCGTCCGAGCCGCCGTTGACTATGAACGCAACCGGTATCCAGGCGAACGCCAGCAGCGCGACGGCGCAGCAGAACGCCGCTCCACATTTCAACACCATGATTCAGTCTACCAGTGGTACGGCGTCGGTCGAGCCCGCGGGTGCGGCCGGCCACCGCTGCGGCCTCCGGTCACCGCGGCTCGAAGTACGTGTAGAAGACGCGGATGCCAAGCTCTCGAGTGTCCCGGGAGTCGCTGTCGATCTGCGCGGGAACGAAGGTCGGTTCCACCTGCAGCTCCAACTCGACGAAGTCCTCGGTTCCGAGGTCGGCTGCAGAAATCTCTTCGACGTGGTAAAGGACGTCGTTCGTATCGATCGTCAGCTCCTGCAGCACCCGGCCCCCCACCGCAAGCGAAAGTCGCTGCGGGGAGTCGAACAGGTCGGGACGGCCGTCGAGCTCGAGAATCAACTGCGCATCACGCTCGGGATTCCTGAAGGACAGGACGCTGCGGCCGGTGGTCCAGCGCCATTGCAGCCGTCCATCGCCGCTGAACTCGCTCGGGTGCCAGCCCTCCGCATACGTGACGAAGCTGCTCTCGTGCTGCGGGTCGAGCCGGATGCTCGCCACGCGGTAGGCGGTCTGGCCCAGGTCCCTTCCGGCGAGAGGAACGCGCGCGCCGTCGCCGGGCGCATACAGGCCCGTCGCGATGACGGACTCGCCGATGTAGGGATACATCGGGATCTTCACGCGCCGCTCGTACTCGACGGACTGGCCCGGCTGCCACTCGGAGGTCGGCACCGCCGGATCGTGATCCTCGGTCCACAGCAGCTCTCCCCGGTCATCGAGGAAGTGCACGAAGACGCGGTAGTCCCCGGCCAGGTCCGTCCCGAGGTCGGGCGCCACGTCGAATCGGAATCGCAGATTGAGAGGAGCGCCGAGCGGTACGGCCGCCCGATCCACACCCACGGTGACGGCCGCCACGGGGGGTGGAGGCGCCGTGCAACCGAACACGCCGCCCAGGCATGCGACGACGGCTCCCGCCCGCACCGCGGCGGAACACCCAACAGGCATACCCGCTCATGCTAACGTGTTGCGGGTTCCGCCGGCAACGTGCCGGAGCCTGCCCCGCAGGATGGCGTAGACTTCCGGTCGGGCTTGGCTGGGCGGCAAGCGGGGCCGCAGGCGACGATTGTCGGGTCGGGCTGCCCGCCGTTTTCTGCGTCCGGGTGCGCAGCGCATCACGCTGGAGGACTGAACCGCATGACGCTCGAAGCGCTCGGCATGGTCGAAACCAAGGGCCTCGTCGGATCCATCGAGGCGGCCGACGCCATGGTCAAGGCGGCGAACGTCCTTCTGGTCGGCAAGGAGTACATCGGCGCCGGTTACGTCACGGTGATGGTGCGCGGCGACGTGGGTGCGGTCAAGGCCGCGACCGACGCCGGCGCGGCGGCGGCTCGTCGCGTGGGAGAGCTCGTTTCGGTGCACGTAATCCCGCGGCCGCATCACGAAGTCGAGAAGATCCTGCCTGCGGCCGAGGGCGCGCGCTAGGAGTCAGCGCCGCGGAGAACAGTGCCGGCGCCAGACGACAGACGCTCTGCAGAGGAAGCGCGCCGTCTCGCCGCGCGCGCGCACCGCAGCCAGTCCGCGCTGGCCGAGCTCGGCCAGGAGCAGGTCGATCGAATCGTCGCGGCCATGGCGGCAACAGCGGCGGATCACGCCGAGGATCTTGCCGCCGCCGCCGTTGCCGAGACCGGCTTCGGCGTGCGCGCCGACAAGGTCCGCAAGAACCTCTTCGCCGCCCGTACCGTGTACGATTTCATCCGGCCGATGAAGACGGTCGGCGTGCTGCGGCGCGTCGAGGATCGAGGCGTCGTCGAGATCGCCGAGCCGTTCGGCGTGGTCGCTGCCGTCGTTCCTTCGACCAACCCTACCTCCACCGCGATCTACAAGTTGTTGATTGCGATGAAGGCGCGTTGCGCGATCGTGCTCAGTCCGCACCCGGCAGCGGCCGACTGCATCGACCGGACGGTGAGCCTGCTCGAGCGCGCGGCCCGCGCCGCCGGCGCGCCGGACGGCGCCATCTCCTGCATGCGTTCGGTGACGATCGCCGGCACGCAGGAACTGATGCGTCACCCGCGGGTCGCGGTGATCCTGGCGACCGGGGGGATGGGGCTGGTCCGGGCCGCCTATTCGGCAGGCAAGCCGGCTTACGGCGTCGGTCCGGGCAACGCTCCGGCCTACGTCGAGCGTACGGCCGACGTCGCGAAAGCCGCGCGCGACATTCTTGCCGGCAAGACTTTCGACAACGGCCTGCTCTGCTCGTCGGAGAACTCCGTCGTGGTGGATGCGGCGATCGACGAGCAGGTCCGTCGCGAATTCGAGGCGCAGGGAGGGTGTTTCCTCGGCCGCGACAACACGGACGCGCTCGCGAGGGCCCTGATAACCCCCCAACGGCTGCCGAATCCGGATCTCGTCGGTCGCAGCGCGGTCGAGATTGCCGATCGGGCCGGGTTGCGCGTGCCGGAACACACCCGGGCGCTCATCGCCCCGCTCGACGGGGTCGGCCGGGAGCATCCCCTCTCCATCGAGAAGCTGTGTCCGGTACTGTCGTACTACGTGGTCGAGGATTGGCGGGCAGGCTGCGAACGGTGCCGGCAGATCCTGCGGTACGGCGGTCTGGGCCATACCATGGCGATTCACTCGAGGGACGAGTCGGTGATACTCGAGTTCGCGCTCCGCAAGCCGGCGTTCCGGATCGTCGTCAACACGCCGGCCACCCTGGGCTCCATCGGAATGACGACGGGACTGGATCCGTCGATGACGCTGGGTTGCGGCGGCTACGGCGGCAACGTGACCTCCGACAACATCTCGCCGCGGCACCTGCTCAACGTGAAGCGGCTGGCGTACGAGACTCGCACGGCGTCTCGGGCCGCCGCGGATCTCGACGCGCGGGGCGGCGGACGCCTGGACGAGCGGGCCGAAGAGGTGGGGCGGCCTGCTGCCGGTCTCGATTCGGGACTCGTGGCCGACCGCGTTGCGACGCTGCTGGACGCCCCGCGCGGGACGCGTGCGCCGGACGCTGCATCTCCCTCCGCGCGGACCCCCACGCCGGTTCCCGGCGCCGAATCACCGGTTCCGTTCGTGTGCGAGGCCGATGTCCGCGCCGCGATCCGCGAATCGCGGCCGATTGTGATCGGCGACCGCACGATCGTCACACCCGCGGCGCGCGACCTCGCCGACGCGCACGAGGTCCTGCTGAAGCGCTGAGCCTCACCCCATGAGGCGGAGCCGCAGGAGCGTCCATACCGCGGACACGAAGTCGACCCACGAGATCTTCTTGCCATCGGCGAAGCTGCGGCCCTCGTAGTTGATCGGCACTTCGTGAATCGCGATGCCCCGCTTCAGCAGCTTGGCGGTGATCTCGGGTTCGACGTCGAACCGGGTGCACTCGATCCCGAGCTCCTGGAACAGGCTCCTCCGAATCAACTTGTAGCACGTCTCCATATCGGTGAGCTCCGACCCGTACAGGAGGTTCGTCAAGCCGGTGAGCAGTCGGTTGCCGATCACGTGCCGCACGGACATCTTCGGCCGCGCGCCGCCGAATCGGGAGCCGTAGACCGCGGCCGCCTCCCGGCTGTCCGCGAGTGCAAGCAGGACGTCGCAGTCGGCGGGGTCGTACTCCAGGTCCGCGTCCTGGACGAGCACGTACTCGCCGGCGGCCCGGGCCACGCCGGTGACCAGGGCCGCCCCCTTGCCCCGGTTGACCGGATGCTCCACCAGCGTGATCCGGCCTCCGGACCCGCGGGCGCGCTCGGCCAGGATCTCGCGCGAACCATCGGTCGAGCCGTCGTCGACCACGATGATCTCCGCGTCGGTTAGCGCCGCCTCCACGCGGTCGAGCAGCGTCAGGACGGTCGGGCGCTCGTTGAAGACCGGGATGATGATAGAAAGCCGCATGCGACAGTCGCGCAGGATTATAGGGTCGGCAGCGCGGTATTGTGCATGGCCGACGGGAGCCGGACTGCAAAAACTGCAGCCTGTCGTCGCCAGGTGCGCAGAAGGACGCCCCCGGAGGTTGGACCGGGGTTTGCATTGTCGAAGGCGCGCGTGCTGGGAAAGCTCCGGTCGGCGGCCATCGTCGGAGTCGAGGCGTCGCTCGTCGATGTGGAGATCGACGTGTCGGGCGGCCTCCCGTCCTTCGCAGTCGTCGGTCTGCCGGACTCGACGGTGAGGGAAAGCCGCGACCGGGTCCGGAGCGCCGTGCAACATTCCGGCTTCCAGTTTCCCGAGCGGCGTATCACCGTCAACCTGGCCCCTGCCGACGTGCGCAAGAGCGGCGCGTCGTACGACTTGCCGATTGCCCTCGGCCTGCTGGTCGCGGTCGGTGTCCTGCCGCCCGACCGACTCGACGAACTGCTCGTCATCGGCGCGCTCTCGCTCGACGGTCGCGTGCAGGCGGTGCGCGGCGTGCTGCCCGTGGCGCTGCTCGCCGCCCGTCACGGGCGGCGGCTGATTCTGCCCACGGCCAATCTTCAGGAGGGGTGCATCGTAGAAGAGGTCGGCCTGCAGCCGGCGGGTTCACTGGCGCAGATCGTGGCCGATCTGCGTGACGGAACCGCGTCTGCAGCGGTTGTCGCGGCGGAAGCCGCCTCGCAACCCGCGGGCGCGGCGGTCGACCTCGTCGATGTCCGGGGCCAGCCCGGCGCGCGACGGGCAGTCGAGATCGCCGCCGCCGGCCGACACAACCTCCTTCTGGTGGGGCCTCCCGGTGCCGGCAAGACGCTGCTCGCCCGGCGTCTCCCGGGCATCCTGCCGCCGCCGACCTTCGACGAAGCCGTAGCCTCGACGGCCATCCACTCCGTCGCCGGCCTGCTGGAACCGACTGCCGGCCTGCTGCCGGAGCGTCCCTTCCGGGCGCCGCATCACAGCGCTTCGGACGTGGCGCTCATCGGCGGCGGCCGGGACCCGCGGCCGGGAGAGGTCAGCCTGGCCCACAACGGCGTCCTGTTTCTCGACGAGATCGTCGAGTTCGACCGACGTGCGCTCGAAGCGCTTCGCGAGCCTCTGGAGGAGGGGGTCGTCCGGATTGCACGAGCGCTGCGAACGGTGCAGTTCCCCTCGTGCTTCCTGCTGGTTGGAGCCATGAATCCGTGCGCATGCGGGTATGCCGGCGAGTCGTCGGAACGCTGCCGGTGCAGCCGGAGAGATATCGATCGCTACCGGGACCGGCTTTCCGGTCCCCTGCGCGACCGGATCGATCTGACCGTGCGGGTGGAGCGCGTCCCGTTCCGGGTCCTTGCCGACGACGACCCCGCCGAGACCTCGGCGACGGTTCGCGAGCGGGTGCTGCGCGCGCGCGAGCGCCAAACCGCCCGCTATCGTGGAGACCGGTCCAGCACCAATGCCGATCTGTCGGGACCGCGGCTGAGGGAGTACGGGCGTCTCGATACGCAGAGTCTGGCGCTGGTCGAGCGCGCGATGCAGAGGCTCGGACTCACCGGCCGCGGTTTCGATCGCATCCGCCGCGTGGCGCGCACGATCGCCGATCTGGACGGTTCCCCGGTGATCCGAAGATCGCATGTTGCGGAGGCAATCCAGTACCGCGTGCTACACTAGGAGCGTCCGGCACGGATCATCCCAGGATCGGCAGGCTGCGCGATGGGCTTGCGCGCTGTCCTGGGGAATCGAGGAGAGCTGCCTTCATGATTCGACGGCGCTATGCCTTTATCGTCGCCGACCGGGCAACCGGCGCAACCCGTCGTTTCACTGTATCCGTCGGCTTGGCGCTGGTCGTCATGACCGTCGCGGTGGGCGCTCCTCTCGGCTGGGTATTCCATGCCGGCTGGGATGTGCACGCGGAGCTCGCGCGCCTGCGGTTGAGCAACGCCCGTCTCGAGATCGAGAACGCCGGGTTCCGTGCGACGGCGACGAACCTGGTCGCGAACATCACGTCGCTTCAGGCGGTAATCGACGACCTCGCTGCCCGTACGCCGCTGGACGTGATGCGCTTGCGCGCATCGGTCGAACGGCTGCCGTCGGCACTGGCCGCGTCCCTGCGTCCGAACGCCTCGGTTCCCATCGCGAACCAGACGTTCGGCAATCTCCGGCACCTGCTCGAGTCTCTCAACCGGGAGCTGCAGGTCGTGCGGAGCGGCGTGGCGTTGCGCGAAGCGCTTGCGGAGGCGACTCCGAGTCTGTGGCCGGCGGACGGCTGGGTATCGGCAGGCTACGGCTATCGCCGGGACCCCTTCACCGGGCACCGGGATCATCATCCCGCCATCGACATTTCGACGCGGCCCGGCGAGCCGGTGTACGCGACCGCCACGGGTCTCGTCGTCGAAGCCAAGCGCAACGGCGCCTACGGGAACCTCGTGGAGATCAGTCACGGATTCGGCCTGATCACGCGCTACGGCCACCTCTCGACGTTCGCCGTGAAGCCGGGCGATACCGTCGAACGCGGCGCCCTGATCGGGCGCGCGGGCGCGACGGGCCGCGCGACCGGCAACCATGTCCACTACGAAATCTGGGTCAACGGGCGGACGGTCAACCCACTGCGCCTGATCAACCCGGCCGACACGTTGGCCGCGAACTAGAAGGCGTCGGCGTCACGATAATGCTGGACACCTTACTGGCCAAGGTCTTCGGCACGCAGAACCAGCGCGATCTCAAGCGAGTTCAGCCACTTGTCGCCGCCATCGGCGAGCGGGAGGACGATGTCCGTGCGCTCTCCGACGACGAGCTCCGCGCCCGCACGGCGGAGTTCCGCCAACGGCGCGACCAGGGCGCCGAGCTCGACGAGCTGCTGATCGACGCGTTCGCCGTGGTTCGCGAGGCGGGGCGGCGCATGCTGGGCATGCGGCACTTCGATGTCCAGCTCGTGGGCGGCATCATGCTGCACCGCGGCAAGATCGCCGAGATGAAGACCGGCGAGGGCAAGACCCTGGTGGCCACCCTCGCGGCGTATCTCAACGCCCTGGCCGGCGAGGGCGTGCACGTCGTCACCGTCAACGACTACCTGGCCCGCCGCGACGCCGACTGGATGGGCCGCATCTACCGCTTCCTCGGGATGACGGTGGGCGTCATCCAGCACGACCTGCGCGACGCCGAGCGCCACGCCGCCTACCGTTGCGACATCACCTACGGCACGAACAACGAGTTCGGCTTCGACTATCTGCGCGACAACATGAAGTTCGACGTGGCGCAGTTCGTGCAGCGCGGCCACCACTTCGCGATCGTGGACGAGGTTGACAGCATTCTCATCGACGAGGCGCGCACGCCGCTGATCATCTCCGGGCCGGCCCAGCAGTCAACCGAGCTGTACTACGAAGTCGACCGGATCATTCCCCGCCTGAAGCCGGGCGCCGTCACGCAGGGCAACGTGCCGGCCGAGCGCCGAGCCGAGCTCGAGGACACCGGCGACTTCCTCAAGGACGAGAAGCACAAGACCGTCACGTTGACCGAGAGCGGCATGGCCATCTGCGAGAAGCTGCTCAAGCACCGCCTGCAGCCCGGCGGGCTGTACGACCCGGCCAACATGCCGCTGCTGCACCACATCAACCAGGCCCTGCGCGCCCACAGCCTCTTCGAGCGCGATGTCGACTACATGGTCAAGGACGGCAAGGTGGTCATCGTCGACGAGTTCACGGGCCGCCTCATGCCCGGCCGGCGCTGGAGCGACGGGTTGCACCAGGCGGTCGAGGCGAAGGAGAAGGTCCGGATCGAGCGCGAGAACCAGACGCTGGCCACCGTCACCTTCCAGAACTACTTCCGCAAGTACGACAAGCTCTCGGGCATGACCGGGACGGCCGAGACCGAGGCCACCGAGTTCGCGAAGATCTACGAGCTCGACGTCTTCTCGGTGCCGACCAACCGCGAGCTCATCCGCATCGAGGAGCCGGACCTCGTGTACCGGACCGAGCGGGAGAAGTACGCGGCCATCGTCGACGACATCCTCGAGCAGCAGGAAGAGGGCCGGCCCGTCCTGGTCGGCACCGTCTCCATCGAGAAGTCCGAGCGCCTGTCCGGCCTGCTGAAGCGCCGGGGTATCAGGCACGTGGTCCTGAACGCGAAGTACCACGACAAGGAGGCGGAGATCGTCGCCCAGGCCGGACGGTCCGGCACCGTCACCATCGCCACGAACATGGCCGGCCGGGGGACCGACATCCTGCTCGGAGGCAATCCCGAGCACATGGCGCGCCGGCAGGCCCTGGCCGACGAGGTCGCGGAGCGTCTTCCCGAGGGCGAGGCGAAGTTCGTCGACGACGAGGAGTACGTCTACTTCACGCACGACGGGTTCCATCGCGTGCCCCGTCCGGCCTGGGAGCGGATCCTCGACGAGTACAAGGCGCAGACCGATGCGGACCACGAAGCGGTCGTGGACGCGGGCGGGTTGCACATCATCGGCACCGAGCGGCACGAGGCCCGGCGCATCGACAACCAGCTCCGCGGGCGCGCCGGCCGGCAGGGGGACCCCGGCTCGTCACGGTTCTATCTCTCGCTCGAGGACGACCTGATGCGCATCTTCGGGTCCGATCGCATCCAGGGACTGATGGATCGCCTCGGCATGGAAGAGGGCGTGCCGATCGAGCACGGCATGGTGACCAAGGCCATCGAGCGCGCGCAGAAGCAGGTGGAGGCACAGAACTTCTCCGTGCGCAAGCACCTGCTCGAGTACGACGACGTGATGAACAAGCAGCGCGAAGGGGTCTACGCGTTGCGCCGCGAGCTGCTCGAAGGGACGATCGTCATCGAGGACGAAGAAGAGCTCGACACGCACGAGTACGTTCTGACGCTTGCCGAGGGCGCGATAGACGAAGCCGTTCAGACGCATTGCTCCCGCGACGTCGATCCCGACGAGTGGGATCTGACCGCGTTGCGGCAGAACGTCGAGGAATTGTTCGGCCTCGAGGCCGAGGCGCTCGACGAGATCGACCTCGACGACAAGAGCCCCGACGAGATGCACGAGGCGCTCTGGTCCCTGGCCCGCAACCGCTACGACGAGCGGACTGCCGCGATCGAGTCGGACTTGCTGCGACGCGTGGAGCGCGACCTGATGCTCCAGGTCGTCGACTCGCAGTGGAAGGACCACCTGTACGGGCTCGACCACCTCAAGGAGGGAATCGGCCTGCGGGGCTACGGCCAGCGCAACCCGCTCGTGGAGTACAAGCGCGAGAGCTTCACGATGTTCCAGGCGATGAAGCAGCGGATCGACGAGGACACGCTGCGTTATCTCTGGCGCCTGCGGCCCGTCGTGCGGGACGGCGACGGCAACGGCGGCCGGCAGCCTGCCGCGCCGGCACGGCAGGCTGCGCCGCTCTCGTTCAACGACCCGGGCCGGCAGGCGCCGTCTTTCGCCGGTGCGCCTCCCGGCGGCGGGAATCCCCGGCCGGCCCGCACCGGCGGCGACGATGCCCCCGTCAAGACGGTCCGCCGCGACGTGCCGAAAGTCGGACGCAACCAGCCGTGTCCGTGCGGCAGCGGCAAGAAGTACAAGAAGTGCCACGGAGCGTGACCGGTGGGTGCACCATGACAGTCAAGACCGGGACGTCCACCGAAGCGTTGACCAGCGCTACGGTCGGGACCGCCCTGACCTTCGAGGACGTCCTGCTCCGGCCGCGCCACTCGACCGTCCTGCCGCGCGAGGTCGACGTGAGCACCCGGCTGACGCGGCGCATCCCGCTGAATCTGCCGCTGCTCAGCGCGGCCATGGATACGGTGACCGAATCGGGCATGGCGATTGCCATGGCGCAGCTCGGCGGCATCGGGATCGTGCACAAGAACCTCGACATTCGGAAGCAGGCATCGGAGGTGGATCGGGTCAAGCGCTCGGAGAGCGGCATGATCGTCAATCCGATCACGCTCTCTCCCGAGGCGCGGGTGTATCAGGCGCTCGAGCTGATGAAGAAGTACCGCATCTCGGGCGTGCCGATCACCGCGGATGGACGCAACGAGGGGCGCCTCGTCGGCATTCTGACGAACCGCGACCTGCGGTTCCACGGCGACGTGCAGCGACCAATCGCCGACGTGATGACGCGCGAGGACCTGATCACCGTGCCCGTCGGCACCACCCTGGCCCAGGCGAAGGACATACTCCACCGGCACCGTGTCGAGAAGCTGCTCGTCGTGGACGGACAGTTCAACCTGCGCGGCCTGATCACGGTCAAGGACATCCAGAAGGCGATCAAGTATCCCAGCGCCTGCAAGGACTCGCTCGGTCGTCTACGGGTCGGCGCGGCGGTCGGCATCGCCGCCGACACCCTCGAACGGGCCGAGGCGCTCGTCGCGGCCAACGTCGACGTTCTCGTCCTCGACAGCGCCCACGGGCACTCGCAGAACGTCATCGACACCGCCGTCCGGCTGCGTCAGGCGTTTCCGTCGGTGGATCTCATCGCCGGCAACGTCGCGACCGCGGCCGGGGTGCGCGCGCTTGCCGAGGCGGGGGTGGACGCGGTGAAGGTCGGCATCGGCTCCGGCTCCATCTGCACGACCCGGATCATCGCCGGCATCGGCGTCCCGATGGTCACCGCGGTCGCCGAGTGCGCCTCGGCGGCGGCCGAGTACGACATTCCCGTCATCGCCGACGGCGGAATCCGCTATTCCGGAGACATCACCAAGGCGCTGGCGGTCGGCGCCAGCGCGGTGATGATGGGCAGCCTGTTCGCCGGCACCGACGAGAGTCCGGGGGAGCTCATTCTCTACCAGGGGCGCAGCTTCAAGGACTACCGCGGCATGGGCTCGATCGGCGCGATGCGCAGCGGCAGCACGGATCGCTACTTCCAGGAGGACTTCGACCTGTCGGCGGCCGACGACAACCAGAAGAAGCTCGTGCCCGAGGGCATCGAGGGCCGCGTCCCCTACAAGGGCAGCGTCGCCACGATGATCCAGCAGTTGGAAGGCGGATTGCGGGCCGGCATGGGTTACTGCGGGGCGTCGAGCCTGGAAGCGCTCCGACGCGATGCGGAGTTCGTTCGCATCACGCCGGCCGGGGTGCGGGAGAGCCACGTCCACGACGTGGTGATTACGAAGGAAGCCCCGAACTACCAGACCGAGTAGGCCGGCTGTTCGTCAGGCACGACTCGGACGGGTCCACCGGCCGGTGGGACTCGAACCACCAGAGCGAGCAGGCCGGCTGTTCGTCAGGGAGCTGCCAGTCTCTCGATCGTGATTCCGCGATCGTTTCCTCCCCGGTCCTCGATGCGCACCTGCACGGCCGCATCGGGCAGGCTCCGCAGCCGGTCCGCCCACTCGATGGCGACGACGGCTTCGCCGGCGAGCATTTCGTCCAGCAGCGGTTCCAGATCGTCCACCTCGGCGCCGGCCAGGCGGTACAGGTCGACGTGATGGACGAGTCGGCGGCCCACGTACTCCTGCATCAGCACGAACGTCGGGCTGCTGACGTCATCGGGGCAACCGCCGGCGCCTTCGACGAGTCCCCGCACGAAGGCGGTCTTGCCCGCCCCGAGCTCGCCGTACAGAAGCACTACGGCCGGCGCATCCAGCGTCCCGGCGAGATCGCGGGCGATGCGCATCGTGTCGGCCTCGGAACGGCTGACGTGCGTCGAGGTCATGCGCCGTCGCTCCGGGTGGTCAACGCCGCGACCGCCGGCCCCAGCCGGCACGCGATGTCGCGCGCCAGCATCCCGGTCTCCCCCATCCGTCGCGCCGCCAGGTCGCCGGCGAGCCCGTGAAGATGGACGGCCAGCGCAACTGCCGTGTCCACGTCCTGCACCTCCCCCAACCAGGCGGCGACGACGCCGGTGAGCACGTCCCCGCTGCCGCCCTTGGCCATTCCGGGATTCCCGGTGGTATTGATCCGGACCGTGCCGTTCGGCGCGGCGATGATCGTCCGCGCGCCCTTGAGCACGACGTGGACGCCGTGGCCGATCGCGAATCCGTGCGCCGCACCGACCCGGTCGCGTTGTACGTCCGCGACCGTCGTCCCCAGCAGGCGCGCCATCTCGCCCGGATGCGGCGTGATTACGACCGGCGCATCCGGACGGCCGCGCAGCCGGTCCGGATGCGCCGCACACGCGGTCAACGCGTCGGCGTCCAGCACGAGGGGTCCGCGATCGGGGCGATCGAGCAGCGCGCGCACGATGGCCCGGCATCCGGCACCGGTGCCCAGTCCCGGTCCGGCCGCCACGACGTCCCACGTCCCCGCCAGCAGCTCCCCGAGTCCGTCGCCGGTGGCGACCCCGTCGCGGTCCGGCAGGCCCAGGGTCATGTACTCCGGCTCGCGGGCCACCACGTCCTGGCAGGACGCCGCCGTGGCTACCGTCACCAGGCCCGCCCCCGCCCGCAGCGCGCCGAGCCCGGCCAGTTGCGCCGCCCCGGTCCTGCCGCGCGATCCCGCCACGATCGCGACGCGCCCGAAATCGCCCTTGTGCGATTCCGCGGGACGCGCCGGCACGGCCCGGCGCATCGTCTCGGCCGCGAGGACCTCTACGCGCGGGGCGTCCAGGCCCGCGATGACGACCTCCGGAATGCCGATGTCCGCCACGATCACCTGGCCGGCGGGAGCCGGGCGCAGGGCGAGAGGCAGCTTCGGGGCGCCGAACGTGACGGTGAGCATCGCCCGCACGCAGGGGGCGTCCCGGCGCGACAGGTCGCCCAGCAGCCCGGACGGCAGGTCTATCGCCACGACCGGGCCCCGCGCCCCGTTGACGTCGCCCGCCACCGCGGCGGGCAGGCCGGTCAGGGGACGTTTCAACCCGGTTCCGAACAGTGCGTCCACGATGAGGCAGCCGGTGTCGAGCCGCGGCCGGCAGCGGCCCCAATGGCCGTCGTTCTCCACCTCCGCGGTCGGGATGCCCAGCCGCCGCGTCCGCTCCAGGTTCGTGCGCGCGTCTCCCGTCACATCGCCCGCGCTTCCGAACAGGACGCCGAAGACGTCCCATCCGCGCTCCCGCAGCAGCCTCGCGACCACCCACCCGTCGCCGCCGTTGTTTCCGCGGCCGCACAGCACCGTCACCGGGCCGGGACGGCTCTCGACGTGCGCTTCGATGGCCGCGACGACCGCCTCGCCCGCACGCTCCATGAGGTGCAGCGACGACACGCCGAAGTCCTCGATCGTGCGCCGTTCCGCTTCGCGCATCTGCGCCGGCGTCAGGACGCGCATCGGGGAATCCTACCCGGTGTGCACCGTCGCGCGAGGGCCTGCCGGCCGCCGAGTCGGCGCGTGCACGGGACAGGCGCCGTGAACAGGCGATAATCTGAAGGGTTGCCGTGCACGTGCGGCGACGGAGAAGCACCATGCAGATAGCCATCGACGTCAACGGACGCCTCGGCGACGCCCGGAGCGCCGGCGTTTCCGTACTGGATCGCGGGTTCCTGTTCGGTGAGGGGGTGTACGAGACGCTGCGTACCTACCACCGCCAGCCGTTCCTGCTCGATCGTCACCTGGTCCGGCTCCGCGCGTCGGCCGAGCGCATCGCGCTCGTGCCGCCGCTCGACGACACGGGTTTCGCCGCGCGCATCGAGTCCACGTTGCGGGCCGTGGACGCGCCGGGCGAGCGCAGCATCCGAATGCTCCTGACCCGCGGCCCCGGCGAGCTCAGCTACGACATCGCGAACTGTCCGCCTCCCACGGTCGTCATCATCGTCCGGCCGCATCCGGAGCTGCCGGCCGATGTCGTGGAAGGCGGCATCGGCGTGGTTCTGTCCTCGGTCATGCGCAACCATCCCGCGGCGCTGAGCCCGCGGATCAAGTCGAACAACCTGCTCAACAACGCGCTCGCGATGCAGGAGGCGCACCGGGCCGGGGCGGCCGAGGCGCTGATGTGCAACCACCGCGGCGAGCTGGCCGAGTGCGCCCAGTCGAACTTTTTCCTGGTGCGCGGCGGCGCGGCCCTGACGCCGCCGGTCGAGGCGGGGATCCTGGAGGGCGTCACGCGCAACTTCGTCTTCGAGGTGGGTGCGTCGGCCGGCATTCCGGTCCGGGAGGAAACCCTGCGTCCCGCCGACCTCGCCGCGGCCGACGAGCTCTTCGTGACCAGCACGACCCGCGAGGTGCTCGCGGTCACCCGCGTCGATGGGCGCCCCGTCGGGGACGGCCGGCCCGGTCCGGTGACGCGGGCGCTCGCGGGACGGTTTCGGCGCCTGGCCCGCGAGATGACCGCCGGCGCGTTGAACGCGCTCGATTGACTCCTGCCTCGGCGCGCCGGTCCGCGCATGCCCCGGCCGATTGAATCGGGGCCGGCTGCCCGGCTACCCCGGCACCGGCAGCTCGACCGTGTGGAACGCCTCGATCGTGTCGATGGCCTCGAGCGGCTGCCGGTCTACGTCCCAGCGGAACTGGCGCAGCACGATCCGATCCGGCAGGAAGTCGGCGATGGTGAACCCGTGGTCCTCGATCGGCGCCACCGACTCCTCCATGTCGAGGTGCTCGGGGGGCGTCGCGCCGACGCCGCGAACCACGGACGGGAAGCCTCGAACGGACGTGCCGATCGGACCGCTGAGCACTGTCGTGACCGGCCGCGCATTGAGATTCAGACTGCCGGCGCGGTGCATCCGCCCCATGCCGATGGCGTGCAGATCGCCGCTCACCACCAGCGGCACGCGTGCCCGCTGGCCGGCAATCGCCTCGACCAGCCGGTCGTGCTGCCGCAGCCAGCCCTCCTGCCAGTAGCCCTTCCCGACGGCGGTCGTCAGCTCGCCGGTGTCGCGGTCGAGCACGTCCGGGTACCACTCGCCCCACTTGCCGGCGCTCCAGCCGAACGGGTTGGACGGTGCATGCACAAGATGCTGTGTATCCGTCGCACGCGTGCGCTCCAACAGCCAGCTCTCGACCTGCCGGTCGATGAAGACCGCGTTCGGCCCGGAAAGACTCACCGTCCGGCGCACGTCGTAGAGCAGGATCTCGGCCAGGTTGCCGTAGCGCAGCGTGCCGAAGCTCTCGGAGAGGTCGCCCCGGTCGCTCGTCCCCGACCACGGCAGGCCGGCCGGGCGCTGCGCGTCTGGCAGGAACTCCGGGTAGTAGAGCTGCTGCGTGGCGCGCGCGAGCTGGAGTTGGAACCAGGGGATCGGAAAGTTCGCGATCTCGTCGGTGACCGCGTCGTTCTCCCAGTGGTCGTGGTCGTCCTGCAGGAAGAAGATGGGCGTGGACCGGAAGTCGGCGCCGTAGACCGGCACGATCTGCGGGCCGGCCGCCGCCTTCATCGCCGCCTCGTTGCTCGCGCTGAAGACCGACGCCGAGAAATCGAAGTTCGACTGCCGCCCGCTGGGGCTGAGCTGCCCTGCGTTCTCCCCCTGCCAAGTGTGCAGATCCCAGTAGATGTGGTCGCCGTTGGCGATGGCCGCGTCGGGCTGGAACGACAGCGCGCGGCGCAGCAGGCGGTTGCGGATGGCGGTCGGCAGGAAGCCGCTCCGGTCGCCGATGCCCGAATAGGTGCCCCCGGGGCCGCCGGCGCAGGTGAAGAACAGCATCCGGAACCGCTCGGGACGCGCGTCCGGCGCCGGGAACGTCGACAGCGGCCACGGCTCGCACAGCGCACGGCCGTCGGCTCCGGTCAGAGACAGCTCGTAGCGTCGCGCCGGCTCGAGGCCCGTGGCGTGGAACTGCCAGTACTCCCCCGCCGTGTCGTTCATGCGGCCCGTAACGGCGGCGCTGCCGATCCGCAACGTCGGCGCCCCGGAAAGGGGACCATCGAACGACGCCTTCAGCAGCACGCGCGTGTCGCTGACCGCCGGCAGCAGGTGAAGCACGCGTCCGGCATCCCAGCCCTGGGCCGGCGGCGGCGCGCCCTGCTCCGCCAGCAGATCGAGCGGCAACCGCCCGAAGAAGGCGGCGCCCAGGGCACCGGCGCTACCGGCGAGGAATCTTCGACGATCGACGGGCCATCGCGTGGTCATGCTCTCCTCCGCGGTGTGGTCGGACGGGCGGCGACGGCCTCATTGTAGTGTGTCCTTCGCCTTTCCCGGCGCCTGCATGCAGCAGGGCGGGCGGGGTCGGATCACGCCGGCGAGCCGCCATCCGGCGCCGGGAAGCAAACGGACCGCTGCGTGATGCGGCGCAGGACGCCGCCGCCGGCGCCGATGTTGCGGCGAACCCGCATCGTGCCCGTGCCCGGCGAGGCGGGCGCCGAGACATCCGCCCGCAGCAGAAGCGGCAGATCCATAGTGGACTTCAGATATGCCGGAAGTGCTTCGACGCAAGGTCATGGAGCGGGGGGATCGGGCCGAAACGCCTCCGCCGGCGGCTGTTACAATGGCCCGTCTCCAGGAGGCATCCAGCCGTTCGCCACAGCCGCCGTCCGGACCAGGAGGTTGCTCATGACGCGTCGATTCCCGAAGTCCGCCGGCGCCGCCGTGCTGGCATCCGCTCTCGTCGTGTTCCTGCCGGCCGGCGCCGCCGGGCAGGACGCCTCGTTCCTTACGCCCGACGGCCACCCCGACCTGCAAGGCGTCTGGAACTTCTCCACCGCCACGCCGATGGAGCGGCCGGAGGATCTGGCCGGCCAGGCGACGCTGACGGCGGAGGAAGCCGCCGCGTGGGAGCAGCAGCTCGCCGAGCAGCGGGCGGCCAACGAGTCGGAGCGCGAGGACGCCCCGCTGGGGGCGCGTCTCGGCTACTCGGTCCGCGTCTGGTTCGAGCACGGCCATACGCTCTCCGAGCAGCGGACCTCGCTGGTGATCGATCCGCCGAACGGACGCATTCCCGCGGTGCGGCCCGAGGTGGAGGCGCGGGCGGCGCTGCGCAGCATCCTGCGCGGGCGGCACGCGCACGGCCCGGAAGACCGCGGCGCCTCGGAGCGCTGCCTGCTCGGCTTCAACTCCGGACCGCCGATGACGCCGAGCGCCTACAACAACAACGTGCAGCTCTTCCAGACGGCCGACCACGTGGTGATCCTCAACGAGATGGTGCACAACGCGCGCATCGTTCCGCTGGACGGCCGCCCGCACTTGCCCGCGCATCTGAAGCAGTGGGTCGGAGACTCGCGGGCGAGCTGGGACGGCGACACCCTCGTGGTGGAGACGCGGAACTTCCTCGGCGAGACCTCCCTGCGCGGGTCGAGCGCCAACCTGCACCTGGTGGAGCGCTTCCGGCGCGCCGGGCCCGACACGCTGATCTACGAGTTCACGGTCAACGATCCGACGAGCTGGACAGGCCCGTGGACCGCGCAGGTGCTGATGGCGCGCACGGACGAGCCGCTGTACGAGTACGCCTGTCACGAGGGCAACTACTCGATGCCCAGCTCGCTCTCGGGCGCACGCGCCATGGAGGCGCGGGAGGCCGCGGCGGGTGATGAGTCGCCATAGCTGACCGAGGACTACCGCGTCGCGTGCCGGCGCACGGTTCTTGCGCGCCCCGTCCCGCGCGCCGGCTTCCCCGATGAGCAGAACCTATGCGTCCGTCCGGTCCGCCCAGCCGCGAGCGGGCTCCGCCATCTGACGCCGGGCCGGCGGCGCGACGAGTGGTGTTCGAGAGTCACCGCATGGACGGCCATCACGTCGACGTTGAAAGCCGCCGTCGCGAAGAAGGCGCAACGGTCGGGGACCGACACCGCATGGACGGCCATCACGTTCCAGCCGCAGGCTGCCGTATACTGGCGGCACTGGCTCCCATGCTGGCTGGGCTGTTCAACGGTCCGATGCGCGGCCGAGCGCGACACGCGCCTGCCTCGACCGGTACGGTCGTCGGACTGATCCTGACAACGAGCCTGGCGACCGCCGGGCCGGCGCCGGCCCAGCCGCGTGAGGCTCTCCCCTCGGCGACAAACGAGTCCGATACCGTCACGTTCAACCGGGACATCGCACCGCTCTTTTTCGAGCACTGCTCCACCTGTCACCGCCCCGGCACCGCCGCTCCCTTCAGCCTCCTGACCTACAGCGACGCACGGCCCTGGGCCCGCGCCATCAAGCAAGCGACTCTGAGCCGGTCGATGCCGCCCTGGAAGCCTGAGCCGGGGTACGGCGGCCCGTTCATCGGCGACCGGCGGTTGAGCGACGCCCAGATCGATCTGATCGCCGGATGGGTCGATGCCGGGGCGCCCGCGGGGGACCCTGCCGACCGCCCGCCGACGCCGGAGGGTCTCGGCGGCTGGCGGCTCGGCGAGCCGGACCTGGTCATCGAAATGCCCGAGCCCTTCGTGCTCCGGGCCGACGGGGACGATGTCTTCCGCAAGTTCGCGATCCCGATTCCGATTACGGAGACGCGGTTCGTGGAGGGCCTCGAGTTCCAACCGGCCGTCCGGGGCGCCGGCTCCACGTCGGCATCGAACCCCCGGGTCATTCACCACGCCAACATGCGGCTCGATCCGACGCCGGCCTCCCGGACGCTCGACGCGCGGGACCCCGAACCCGGCTTCGACGACGTCACGCCCTTCGACGCGCAGTTTCCCTTCGGCCATCTGCTCGGCTGGACGCCCGGGCAGGACCGGCCGCTGATCGCCGAGGGGATGGCGTGGCGCCTGGAGGCGGGCACCGACATGCTGCTCGAGCTGCACCTGATGCCGAGCGGGCAACCGGAGGTCGTGCAGTCCCGCATCGGGTTCTATTTCACCGACGAGCCCCCGACGAAGATCCCGTTCACGATCAGGCTGGGCAAGCAGGACCTCGACATCCCGCCGGGAGAGACCGACTACCGCAGCCGGGACCGGTACGTTCTCCCGGTCGACATCGAGGTGTACGGCGTTCACCCGCACGCGCACTACCTGGCCACGGAAGTGAGGGCGCGGGCAACACTGCCGGACGGGACGAGCCGGTGGCTCCTCTACATCCGGAACTGGGACGCCTCCTGGCAGGACTACTACTTCTACGCCGAACCGTTTCTGCTTCCCCGGGGCACCGAGCTGTCGATGGAGTTCCGGTTCGACAACTCCGCCGGCAACCGGCGCAACCCGCACTTTCCCCCGCGGCGGGTCACCTGGGGTCCGCGGTCGTCGAACACGATGGGCGACCTGTCGATTCAGGTCCTGGCGCGCAGCGCCGCCGACCGCGAAATCCTCGCCGCCGACCGCCGGCCGATCGAGATGGCCGAGGACATCGTGGGATTCGAAATGGTTCTCGAAGCCGAGCCCGGCAAGGTGACGGTGCACGACGACGTGGCGCGCCTCTACCTGCTGTTCGGGAAGGCGGAAAAGGCCCTCGCCCACTTCCGACAGTCGGCGCGCCTGGAGCCCGAGTCTCCCGCCGCGCAGTACAACGTGGGGACGACGCTGCTCCGGATGGGAGAGCTCGATGCCGCCGTCGCCCGCTTCGAGCGGGCGCTCGAGCTCGATCCCCAGTACGCGCCGGTGCACAACAACCTCGGCGCGGCGCTGCGATCGCAGGGCAGGCTGGACGAGGCGATCCGCCGCTTTCGACGGGCGGTGCTGGCGCGGCCCGACGACGAGGACGCGCTGTACAACCTGGCGAGCACGCTGACGTTGCAGGGCGAGTTCACCGAGGCGATCGCGCTCTACCGGCGGGTGCTTGCGTTGTTGCCCGACGCGCCGGAGCCGTTCTCCGAGCTCGGCTGGATCCTGGCGACCCACCCGGAGCCCACCCCCGGTGACGTGCGGCAAGCGGTCGCGCTTGCGGAGCGTGCGGCGCAGCTCACCGGTCGCCGAGACGCGCGCGTGCTGAACACGCTCGCGGCGGCCTATGCCGCGGCGGGCCGGTTCGACGAGGCGGCGGCGACGGCTCGCGCGGCCCTCGCGTCGCTCCCCGCCAGCGGGAGCGCGCTCGCTGCCACGATTCGGCAACTGCTCGACCTGTACTCGGAAGGCCGTCGATACCGGCGGCCCCGCTGACCGAACCGTTCGTCGGCCGGCCGGCCGGCAGCAGGTGCGTTCAGGTTGGCCGTGCCGAGCCGGTAGTGCACACGCCGGACGTATCGACGACGGCGAAGAATCGAGTTCGACGCTACCTGACCGCCGTGGAATCGATCCGCAGGCCCCGGCGGAGGCGCGCAGCGCGTTCGGTCTCGCCGAGGCGTTCGAGGGCATCGGCCAGACCGGTCACGGCGGCCGTCGAGCTTGCGTCGAGCGTGAGCGCCTCCGCGAAGTGTCGGCCTGCGGCGGCCCAGTCGGCAGCCTGGAGCTCGAGGCGCCCGAGGTTCACGTACGTCACCGGATCCCGCGGGTTGGCGCGAACGGATGCCCGAAACGAACATCGGGCCGCGTCCGTCCGACCGAGCGTGGCGTAGGCGGCGCCGAGCAGGTTGTGGGTCCGGGCGTCGTCGGGGTCGTCGTCGACCACCCGCTCGCCGAGGGCCGCCGCTTCGGCGTAGCGCTGGTGCATGAAGTGGAGCGCGGCCGCGTGGTAGAGCGTCTCGGGATCGTCGGGGGCGACGCGTTCCATGAGGCGGACGATCGGCTCCAGGCTCGCGGCGTCACCCAGGTCGACGAACAGCGACGCCAACTGTTCGCGCGCGGCGGCGCTGGAGGGCTCGAGCGACACGGCTTCCCTTGCCGCGGCAACGGCGTCGTCGAACGCCCCCTGCAGGGCGAGCACACGGGACAGCTCCAGTTGCAGCGAGGCGTTGGCGGGGTGTTGCGATGCCAGTTGCCGGAGCAGCCGGGTGGCGTCCTCCTCGCGTCGGCTGCGTCCTGCCGCTTCGACGAAGCCCGCCAGTGCCTCCCGGTCGGATGGGGCCGCCCGGACGGCTCCGGCCAGATCCTCGTAGGCGGTGGCGTAGGCGGCCGCGTTCAACAGCATCAAGCCGCGATTGCGCCATTCTCGGGCACTCGCCGACTCCACCGCCGACCGGATGGCGGGGGGTGGAGTGCTCTGCTGCGAGAGCGCCCGCAGAGTGCGGGCATTCTCGTTCGTCGAGCGGCTGGCTTCATAGAGACCGCGGGGGGCGGAGAACTCCAGCGCGTTGTGGTCGTCGGTCTGGAGCGGCGCACCGGCGCCGTAGCGCTGCAGGTCTTCCCCGCTGCCGACGAACAGCGAGAGCACGCTGAATGCGTCCCGCACGCCGGCGTCGGCGAGAGCGGCGCCGACGCCGGGTCGGTCCCACGCCGCGGCGACCCCGCGCAGCCGAGGCTCGAGCGGGTCCACGCTCCCGATCAGGAGTACGTCGCCGTCGCCCACGAGCCACATGGCGCCTTCCGGGAACACCGACAGGAAGGTGCGGGTGATCGAGCGCAGATCCTCGTCGCGAATCCCGTACGTATGGGCCCACTGGCACAGGATGCCCCCGGGCCTCAGCCGGTCGCGCGCCGCCTGAAAGAACTCGCGCGTGAAGAGCGTCGCGACGCCGGCCATCCAGGGATTCGACGGCTCGGAGACGATCACGTCGTAGCGCTGCGACGACAGCAGCAGATGAGAACGGCCGTCGGTCAGGATCAGGCGCGTGCGCGGGTCTTCGAGCGCGCCGCGGTTCTCGGCCTCGAACCAGGCCGACGCCTCGACGACCTGCGGCGAGATCTCCAGCATGTCCGCGCGCCGGATGGGGTGCCGCAGGGCCGCCCCGAGCGTGACGCCGCTGCCCAGCCCGATGATGCCGACGTCCCGCGGGTCGGGATGCAGCAGGAGCGGCAGGTGGGCCAGCAGGCTCTGGGTCAGCATGTCGGCGGCGTTCGAGGCGTCGACCTTGCCGTCGATCGCGAGCGCCAGGCTGCCGGCGGTCCTGCGCACGGAGACGGTGCCGGCCGCTCCCTCCTCGTAGTACAGGACCTCGCCCGCCTCCAGGGCCGCCTGCAGGTCCTGCGTCGGAACGTGCGGCACGTTCCAGTACGTTCCGCTCGATATCAAGGGGCGATTCCAGTCCGGCAGCGCCGCTCCCACGCCCAGACCGGTCAGCGCGACGGCCGCCGCCGCGAACCGCGCTCGCCAGCCGGCGCCGGCGGTCAGCAGCAGGAGACTGCCGCCGGCGATGCCCAGCGCGCCTGCCGCGAGAACGGTCTGCTGCAAGCCGAGAACGGGAATGAGCACGAAGCTTCCCAGCAGCGCACCGGCGATCGCCCCCACGGTGTTCACCGCGTACACGATGCCGGCATCGAGAGAGACCGTTTCCTCCCGCCGGGCCGCCACGGCGACGGCCAGAGGGAACGCTGCGCCGAGCGCGATGGTCATCGGCAACAGCAGCCCGGCCGCCAGCGCAACCTGTACGGCCATGACCGACGTGAACAGCACGTCGGGCTCGGCCGCGGCGCGCGCCATGGCGAGCGACAGCGGCACGATCAGCCGCAACGCGCCGAACGTCCCCAGCGCGGCCAGAATCAAGGTCGTGCCCAGCCAGACGATCCGATATCGCGGCCGGCGGGTCAGCCGCGCGCCTATCGCCGCGCCGCAGGCGAGACCGCCGATGAACGTGGTCAGCATGGTGCTGAACGCATAGGTCGTCGGTCCGATGACCAGGGCGAGGATGCGCGTCCAGGCGACCTGCCAGGTGAGGGCGACGAAGCCGGACAGGCCGAGCGCCGACGCGGCCAGCCAGGTTCTTCCGACGAGGGGTGGCGAGTCGGCGCGCCGGCCGGCGACCACCCTGTCGCCTGCTCCGGTGGGTCCGTGGCCCGCCCGGGCTGGTCGCCGTCGTTCTCGACGGGCCACTCTGCGGCCCGTCGCCGGTGAGGCGGCGGGCGCTGTCGCCGGCAACGTCCGGCGTGGTCCCACGGGGTAACGCGCCAGCCCCAACGCGCCCGCGCCGGCGGCCAGGTTGACCGCCGCGCCGACCAGCGCGGCGCCGCGAAGCCCGAGCCAGGGCAACAGGACGAAGCCGGCCAGGCCCGCGCCGAGGGCCGCGCCCAGCGTGTTCAGCGCGTAGAGGGCACCGGTCTCGGCCCCCGCGTCCTCGGCCCGGCCGGCGAACCACCGCACGGCCAGCGGAAACGTCGCCCCCATCGCCGCGGTGGGCGCCAGGAGTATCGCCAGACTCGAGAGCAGCCGACTCAGACCGAACCAGGCGCCCCCGTCGCCGTCGGCGTACGCGGCAGCGAGTAGCGGTTGGAGTGCGGTGAGAGCCACCGGGACAAGCACGGCGCACGCCGCGATCGCGCATTCGAGCAGGGCGTAGAAGCGCAAGGCCTGCTCGCGCGGGAGTCTGAACGCGAACCGGCTGCCGAGCGCCGCGCCGCCGGCCAGCCCCCCCATGAATGCCGCCAGCACGGTCCCGATGCCGGCGACCGTGTTCCCCATGTGAAGCACGAGCAGCCGCGACCAGACCACCTCGTAGACCAGGGCTGCCGCACCCGACAGGAAGTAGATGAGGAGGAAGAGGCGGCGCGCTCGGGGGTGTCCCATGAGCTGTTGCACTCTGATGGGCGCTCGTCCTGGAGTCGAATCGCCGCGGCCGGCGGCCCCGCGCGTAGCTTTCGACACGATACCACAGGCCCTTGCCTCCGCCCGCGGTCGGCCGGTCCCGAACCGAACCGTCCGTTGCGTTTCTCCGGACGCGGGAGTAGGATGCAAGGGCGGGTGTCGTCACGAGCCCGGGGTGAAGGCGCGCAGGCGTCGAAGCTCCGGAGCGGCGACGAGGCGCCTGTGGGAATTCACGTCTCACGGCTTGCCGCCCAGGCCGCAGCCCGGTTCCTGCCGGGAAGCCGGCCGACCCGGTCGCCGTCGTGGCGACGGGCGGCCGGGACCGCGCCGACTTCCGGCCCGTTCACGACGCCCCGCCCCGTCCTCGCGGCCCGTTTCCGGCGCCGGGCGCGGCCCCCCGGCAGCCCGCGCGGCGCGTCCCGTCGCGTTGCCTCTCGATCCTCTCGCTACGGCGCTTCCGGCGATTCCGTTCTCCCGCAGTCACGTGTCGTCCCGCTCCAGCTTCTTCGCATCGGCACAGACGTCCCGAACCCGCAACGTCGTGGGCTGCTCTCCGGCGGCGATCCGGAAAGCGAATACCGGCGCGATTCCCGGCCGCACGACGTGCAGTACGCCACACGGTACGGTTTGGAGGTGTTCAGATGCTGCATCGCAAGTTCCGGGCGGGTCCGGCAGGTCTGACGATCTGTCTCGGGCTGACGCTGACCCTCGCCGGCGCATCGGAGGCGAACGCGCAAGTGGTCAACGCGTCCGGCATCGAAGGGATCGTGTCGGACGCAACCGGCGGCGTGCTGCCGGGCGTGACGGCCACGCTTGAGAGCCCGCAGTTGACCGTGGCGCAAATCACTCGCATAACGGATGGCGAGGGCGCCTATCGGTTCACCGACCTGGGCATCGGGACGTACACGATCACGTTCGAGCTCCCCGGTTTCTCCACGGTCATCCGCGAAGGGGTGCGGCTCACGGACCGGTTCACGGCGCGAATAGACGTCGAACTGGAGCTCTCGACCGTCCAGGAGACCATCACCGTGAGCGGCCAGAGCCCCGTCGTCGACGTGACGAGCGCGGCCACCGTGCAGACCCTGACGCGGGAGGTGATCGAGTCGGTCCCCAATTCGGGCAGCCAGTTCGAGCTGATGGCGATGGCGCCCGGCATGCGCGTCGGCCGCATCGACGTTGGCGGCAGCACGATGGCCAACTACCAGTCCGCCGTGGCCTATGGCCAGCGGGGCCAGATCACGCCGACCCTCGACGGGATCAACACCAGGCAGTACACCTCCTCGATGGGCTCCTACTACGACTACGCGTCGCTGGACGAGGTCACCATCACGGCCGTCGGCAACACCGCGGAGGTCGCGACGGCCGGCATGAACTTCGCCGCCATCATCAAGTCCGGCACCAACCAGTTCCACGGACGCTACTTCGGCGCGTACCAGAACCGGCGGATGCAGTCCGACAACCTGGATGCGGCGCTGATGGAACGGGGCGTCACGCAGGGCAGCTCGTTCAAGGACTACAGCGACCTTTCGGGGTCGCTGGGCGGCCCCATCTGGCGGGACCGGATCTGGTTCTACGGCGACTACAAGCGGCAGCGCAAGGCGCAGAACGAGGTCAACTTCGCGCTCGACGGCGGGCCCGACGGCATCTACCTGACGCCGGACGACACGACCGAGGACGGGCGCGGGGACGGCCGGCGGGAGCTCAACAGCCAGACCATCAAGACCACGTTCCAGCTCTCGCAGAGCTACCGGATGGACGCGTTCTATCACCGTAGCGGCAAGGTCATGCCCGAGCGGTTCGGCACGCAGTTCCGGCCGCTCGAGACCACCAACGACTACCTCTTCAACCCGCAGACCGGCAAGATCGAGCTCAACGGCACGCCCAGCAACCGGCTCGTCTACACTCTCACGCTGGGACGCCACTACTACCTCGCCGACTATCAGCCGCGGGCGGGCGTGGACACCGCCACCCGCTTCGATCGCGTCTCCCGCCTGTACACGGGCTCGGCGGCCCGGGCCGACAGGCGCCCCCGCAACCGGTGGCAATACCTCGGGAGCGTCACCTACTACCCGGGCGGCGCGCACGCGATCAAGACCGGCGTCCAGATCTATCGGGAGACGCACGGCACGGGGCAGGCGAGCCACGCCGGCGGCAACTTCATCCTGGAGTACGAGGGCGCGACCCTGTTCGATACCGGGATGGCGGGGAATCCGTACCGGGTCAGGCTGTTCAACTACCCCCTGGATCCCACCAACCGGGTGGACGTCAACTCCGCGTACGTCACCGACGAATGGCGCGTGACCAGGCGGCTGACCGCGAACATCGGCCTGCGGTTCGATCACTACGCCTCCTATGTGCCCGAGCAGTTCAAGGGTGCTGACGATTTCGGGATCTTCTTCACCGGGCAGGTCGACCGGCTGGACGTGGTGGACTGGAAGGGACTCGCCCCCCGCATCGGTCTCGCTTACGACCTCCGCGGGGACGGCAGGACCGTGATCCGGGGCGCGTACAACTATTTCCAGCAGTCGCTCGGCGACAGCTTCGCCTCGACGTACAACCTCAACGCGATCGCGTCGGCGACATACGTGTGGAACGACTCGATCCCCGACAACACCTACACGCCGGGCGAGGTGGACCTCAGCCTCGACGGCCCCGACTTCGTCAGCATCACCGGGGCCGCCAACTCCATCCTGCCGAACGATCCGAAGTACGGCCGCGAGCTCTACCAGTCGAACACGCAGGAGCTGTCGTTCGGCGTCCAGCACGAGCTGATGCCCTCGGTGGCCGCCCGCGCCGTGTACGTCTACAAGCGCGAGGCCGGCCTGTTCGACACGCGGGGATCGACGGCGTCCGGGACGCAGGGCGGTCCGAACATCCTCCGCCCGCTCAGCGCCTACACCATCCCGGTCAGCCGTCGGGATCCGGGTCCTGACGGGGTGCTGGACACCGCCGACGACACGGGCAACATGATCCACTTCGCCGACTACGGCGACGAATACCGGGGCGCCGAGTTCGTCGGGAACCAGCGGATCAACTACCCAGAGCCGGACTTCTACCACAGCTACGAGTTCACGCTGGAGAGACGGCTGCGGGACGGGTGGCAGGGCCTGGTGTCGTTCATCGGCACGCAGAATCACCGCTGGCTCCCGAACGCCGCCCTGACGGACTTCGTTCCGCCGCAGGTCGCCCTCCACGGACTCGACGAGACCTGGGAGTGGGGGCTCAAGGCGCACGGCAGCTACATGTTCCCGGGGGACGTCCAGCTCGGCGTGTTCTATCAGGCCCTGAGCGGCTTCCCGATACAGCGGACCGTGCGGTTCCTGCGGAACGACCCCGACGGGTTGTTCCACTTCCGCAACCAGGGCACCCAGACGATCCGCGTGGAGCCGTACGGCGCTTCGAAGCTCACCGCCCAGCACGTCTGGAACGTCCGCGTGTCGAAGTTCATCGACGTCGGCCCGGGCCAGTTCCAGCTTGCGGCCGAGGTGTTCAACCTGCTCAACGCGAACGACATCCTGCGCATCCAGCAGGTGTCGGGCCCGTCGTTCGGCAACGTGCTGGAGAACATCCCGCCGCGGATCGCACGGCTCAGCGCGACCTTCGAGTTCTAGGAGCTTGCGCCGTGGAACGGGCCGCGCCCTTACCGGGGTGCGGCCCGTCGTTCTTTGGGCCCCGGGGAGGTCTTGATGTACGGAAGGAAGTCGGTCCCGGGAAAGAGCCCCGCCGCATTCGAGCAGCGATGCCCCCCGCGCGAACGGCGTTGCTCTTGCTCCTCCGTCGTCGGCGTGCTCGCGGGCGCACTGGTCTTCTCCACCGCTCCGGTCTTCGCCCAGGACCAGGCTTCCGGACCCGAGCGCTTCGAGGGACGCATCGCGAACACCGGCACCTTCGGCAACGCCGGCAGCAACTTCTTCAGCATCCAGGTCGACGAGTACACGAGCGACGAGGAGTTCATCGAGTTCCTGGAGATCCTGGCCGGCGGCGGTCCGAGACGGCTGGAGGATGCGTTCCTCCGGTCACGGAAAGGGCGGATCGTCATCGACAGCCTGGGGTACGACGTCGCGCTGGCGCGCTCCGCACCGACGCAGAGCGGGCGCGTGGTCCGGGTGTTCACCGTCCGGCACCTCGGTTTCGACGAGTCGGTGGGTCGGAGCCGGAGCCGCGAATACCCCTTCGGCATGATCGAGCTCCGCCTCGACCACGCCGGCAGAGGCGACGGCGTGCTGGTCGTGGCGGCCAGGCTGCAACTGAGCCCGGACGGCAGGCTCGCGGTCGAGACGTTCCGGGAGACGTTCGGCACGCCGGCGTTCCGGCTGATGAACGTGGAGGCGAGGTAGGCCCCGCCTCGCCACTCAGATCCCCGCCAGCGGGCTCGGGGGCGCATCGAGGTCGAGCGGGCCCCGGCTGTTCGCAATCCGTTCGACGGGCACGCCGAGCTTGTCGAGCACGGTGACCAGCAGCGACGCCGCCGGCTCGTGTTCGTACCGCAGGTGACGCCCGCCCTTGAAGTGGAACGGGTCGCGCGATCCGATCAGCATCAGCGGCAGATTCTGCGAGTCGTGGCTGTTGCCGTCCGCCATGCCGGCCCCGTACAGCAGCAGCGTATGGTCCAGCAGCGAACCGTCGCCGTCGGGCGTCCGATCCAGCTTCTCCAGGTAGGACGCGAACAGCGATGCGTGATACGCGTTCAGCTTCGCCAGCAGCGCCTTCTTCTCGGGATCGTCCTGGTGATGCGACAGCGGATGATGGGCCTCGACGATGCCGATCTGCGGGTAGGTCCGCCCGCTGTACTCGCGGCCCAGCATGAACGTCACGACCCGGGTCAGATCGCACTGGTAGGCCAGGACCTGCAGATCGCACATCAGTCCGCAGTAATCCTCGTAGTCTGCGGGAATCCCCCCGGGCTGCTCCACCAGCGGCAGATCCATCGCGCTCTGCGCCTCGGCGTTCTGGATGCGCCGCTCCACGTCGCGCACGGCCGTCAGGTACTCGTCCAGCCGGGAGCGGTCGCCGGAGCCGAGCTCCTGCTCCAGGTCCGCGAGGGAGTCGAGCAGCGAATCGAGGATGCTGCGGCTCCGCCGCAGGCGCAGCCTGCGCTCGGCCGGGTCGGTCGTCCCGCTGTCGCCGAACAGCCGCTCGAACACCACGCGGGGGTTGTCCTCGGCCGGCGCCTGCGTCGTCGGACTGGTCCACGAGAGCGAGTTGATGAAGGCGCACGTGGTGTTGTCGCACGTGCCGACGAGGTCCAGGCGGTCGAGCGCGAGCTCGAGCGAGGCCAGTTGCGTGTCCCGGCCGAACTGCCGCGCCGCGATCTGGTCGATTGACGTGCCCGCCTCGATCCCCTGGGCGGTCCGCCTTCCGACCACGCCGGTCAGGAACCTGGTGGCCGCGGTCGTGTGGGTGCCGCCGCGGTTCTGCACGCCGTCCAGGCCCGAAAACACCAGCATGCGGTCCTTGAAGGGCGCCAGCGGCTGGAGCACCGGCGAGAGGTCGAGCGGACCCTCGGCGGGCGGCGTCCAGGCCGGCATGATCATCCCGTTGGGCACGTAGACCACGCCGAGGCGGCGGACGGGCGCCGCCGGCGTCTTCGCGAACGCGGTGAGCGCGGGCGCCATCGCATCCAGCAGCGGGAGCGCCACCGCGGCACCGGTACCGCGCAGGAACGTACGCCGCGGCAACGCCGTCTTCGTGATCATCATGGTCGGGCTCTCCGCTTCGGTTGAACCGCTCTCCGCGTGGGTTCGACAGGGATCCGCATGGCGGTCGGCATCCCCCTCAAGGGTTGGCCGCAGCCACCGGCAGCGGCGGTGAGGACCCCGGGGCCGCGCGTCGCATCTGGAACGCCGGGCTCCGGACGATGCCCAGAACGATGTCGGACAGGCGGTGGTCGCTCGCCGCGGCTTCGCGCACGATGCCGCGCACCGTCGGGCGATCGGTGTACTCGAGCCGGCGGCCCAGTGCGTACGCCAGCAGCTTTTCGGTCATCGCTTCGACGAACTGACGGCGCTGGCCCACCAGGAACGCGCGCAGTCCGGCCGGGCCCCGAAACCGCGTTCCGTCGGGCAGCACGGCCGAGCTGTCCACGGGCGTTCCGTCTTCCCCATCGCCGCGCCACGCACCCACGGCATCGAAGTTCTCCAGCGCGAACCCCAGCGGATCCATCGGGGCGTGACAGGTGGCGCAGGCGGGGCTCTCGCGGTGCCGTTCCAGCCGCTCGCGCACCGACGCCGGCCGGCCGTCTGCGCCGCGGTCCGGCAGGCCCGGCACGTCCGCCGGCGGCGAGGGCGGCGGCGTGCCCAGGAGGCTCTCGAGGACCCAGCGGCCCCGCAGCACCGGCGAGGTTCGATTCGGGTACGACGTCACCGTCAGAAAGCTCCCCTGGCCGAGCAACCCGCCGCGCGGCTCGTCGTCGCCGAACGTGACGCGCCGGAAGTGGCTGCCGTACACGTGCGGGATGCCGTAGTGCCGCGCCAGCCTCTCGTTCACGAACGTGTAGTTCGCCCGCAGGAGGTCGACCACGCTCCGGTCCTCCCGGAACATGCTCTCGACGAACAACTTCGTCTCCCGCTCGAACGCCGCGCGGAGGTTCTCGTCGAAGTCGGGAAAGGCGTTCAGGTCGGGCGCCGCGCTGGGCAGATTGCGCAACAGCAGCCACTGGCCGACGAAGTTGTCCACGAGCGCCTGCGCGCGATCGTCGGCCAGCATGCGCCGCACCTGCCGTTCGAGCTGGTCGGGGGCGCTCAGTTCCCCGCGGGCCGCCGCGCCGAGCAGTTCGGCGTCGGGGATGCTGCTCCACAGGAAGAACGAGAGGCGCGACGCGAGGTCGAGATCGCTGACGGGATACACGGTTCCCGAGGCGATGTCGACCGGCTCCCTTTCGATGCGGAACAGGAACTTCGGGTCGGCCAGGAGCCGCTCGAGCGCGAACTGCACGCCGTCGTCGAACGTGCCGTCGCGGCGGCCCTCCCGGAAGAAGCGCAGGAGCGTCGCCACCTCGCGCCCGCTCGCCGGCCGGCGATACGCCTCGCCGGCGAGCGCCGTGAGAATCCGCTCCGCGCAGGGTTCCTCCTCGCGCGGCGCCACCGGCCGGCAGGTGAATATCTTGCGGCGGCTCGGGGTATCGCCCGGGCCCAACACCTCGTACGGGCCGCGGATGGCGACGGTGTGCACCCACGGGTTGCTCTCGAGCGACTCGTCGCGCTCGGGGTATCGCGGCGGGTGGGGAACGCCGTCCTCGACCTCGGTCGCGCGCCCGAGGAACGAAACGGTCACGAGACGCCAGCCGGCCCTGGCCGGGAACCGCACCTCGAGACCCGCGTCGGCGTTCCGGGCGTAGCGCTCCCACGCCGGACTGCCGAAGATGTCTCCGACGAATCCGGCCGGCGGGGCCCCGCCGGTCTCTTCGCCGCCGACGACCGACGAGAGAATCCGCTCGCCGTCCACCCGGATCTCGACCTCGTGCGGCGAACCGAGCCCGACGACGACGTCGAACAACTGGCGGTACAACCGGACGTCGATGACGTACTCGCCGTCCACCGGGAAGCGATGGCGAATGGCGGCGCCGCCCCGCGACCCGAACGGCAGGTCCTCGCCCAGGTACTCGTCCTGCTCCAGCCGGACCCGGTACTCCTCGGTGGCGGGGGCAGACGGCGGCAGTCCGACCGCGAGCCGGCTCAGCCGCCGCGCCGCGGACAGGTACCGGTCCAGCAGGGTCGGCGAAACCGACAGCATGCTGGCGATGTTGTCGAAACCATGTTCGTCCGCGCTGTCGGCCGGCAACAGCG
The DNA here is from genome assembly GCA_965204175.1 of Vicinamibacterales bacterium. Lineage (GTDB taxonomy): Bacteria > Acidobacteriota > Vicinamibacteria > Vicinamibacterales > UBA8438 > WTFV01. The sequence goes on along the minus strand of OZ241978.1, from coordinate 2,720,554 downwards.
AGGTGACGTCGACGTCCAGCGCCAGCAGGTCGCGAATCGCGTTCCGGTACTCGGCGCGATTGAGCCGGTGGACGCTGTCCGTCCGGCCCGGGTCGGGATTGCGCGCGGCGGCGGCGTCCAGCTCCGTCTCCAGCCACGCGAGCACGTTCTCCACGACCGCCGGCTCGGGGCGCGGGCGGCGCGGCGGCGGCATCGCGCCACTCCGCAGCTTGCGGATGACCTTCTCCCACACTGCCGCGCCCTCGGCGACGTGGACCGCATCCATCGACTCCAGCGACAGGTCGGCCGTCAGGAGCCGGTCATTGTGGCAACCGACGCAGTAGCGGTTCAGTACGGGACGCAACGGGGAGGACTGTTCCGCCGGCGAGGCCTGCGGCGGTGGGGACGCCGGCTGGTTGGCGGACAGGGGAGACACAAGAACGAACCACGCCGCCATCAGCCCGCCAACGGAGCGCCAGCGCGACATGTCTTCGCCTCCCTGCAGATGACCAGTGGGGATAATAGCATCACGGCCCGGCGAGGGTCGGTCTTTTTTGGGTAGTGCGTCACTCTGACTTTCCCTGACACCTGCGCCGACGGAGCGAGATCGCGCCCTGCGCTCAGCGCTGCTGCGCCGAGCGGCCGGAACCGGGTCCGGTTCCGGATGATCCGCTGCCCGAGCCGCTACTGCTTGTTGTCTGGGTCTGGGTTACAGGCTGCGGACGGGGCGGGGGCGGGGTACGCCCTCTATGCTCAAGCTGCCCGTCGTGGGCCGGCCGCGTTTCGGGCCTGCTACCGGTGGTGTCCGCCGCTGTTGTCGGGTCTGACTTGTCGCTTCGCATCTGATTTCCTCCAAGGTTACTGATCATGAAGAGGCCGGCCAGAGATGCAGCGGCGACGAACGCGATCCCGCCGACGGCATTGAGCCGGCGGGTCACGCTAGTGTACTTCCCACCGTCAGAGGTCTCGTTCTCGTCGTGCTGACGGACCGCTTCGTCCATGGCTAAACCGCTGGTGTAGAACGATGCGAGGACGCACATGAGACTCACGATCCAGAGGAACCACGCGAGCCCCAGCGCCCAGAGCATGCGCGCTTCCTGTCCGTCAGCGACGAACTGGCGGACGAAGACGAAGGACAGGCCCAAGGCTCCACCGGAGAGCTTGAACAGCGTCTGGTCGTAGGCGTCGTTCGCCTGAGCCTGGTACTCGATCAGCCGCTCGCGATCTCGCTCTCGCTCGGCTCGCCGCTCAGCGTTCGCGACGTGAGCCTCCTCTACGGTCGCTTGTCGTTGCATCGGGGCCCACGGCCGTGTGCGCGGACGTACTCGTCGTACCGTTGCCGCTCTGCGACCCTGTAGCTGAGCTGGTAGTCGACACGGTAGTAGTCGGCGTTCTGTGTGCAGGGGCCGTCGCTCCCGCCCAGGTGTGCCCAAAGGCGCGTCTTGACCTCGCCAGAGCTGCCGATGTAGATGACCGACTGGTTGGCGTCACCCAGCTCATACACGCCGCCCCATTGGTCCCTTTCTGTACTCACCGTGGCGCTGTTGAAGCTCCGCCACTGGCTCATTGCCATATCACTGTCTCCCACCGGGACCCCGTAGGGCGGGCCCGGTTCCGTCCCGGTCTTCGTTGGAGATCGCCGAACGGGCCGGGTCGTCAGGTCGGTCTCGCGCCGGGGGTCTCGCCCGCGGCTGCATACCAGGGATTGTATCTCAGCTCTGACCTACCACGTCAAATTGTGGTCGGGAGCGTGGAGGGTCGGCGCAGAGAGGCAGCCGGGTCCTGTCCCGGCCGCCTGTGGATACCCTGCCGGACTTGATGCCGATCACTCGTCGCCAAGCAGCGAAGCCAGCGTCGACGCGACGCCTTCACCTTCCTCGCCCGTGGTTTCGGCCGCTTCCGCAATCCCATCGACTTCTGCGGTCTCTGCGCCTTCGAGCACGTCGGCCGCTCTGGCAGTCGCAGCACCGGCCACGGCTCCACCTGCCGCCCCGAGTGCCGCAGCCTTCAACGCGCCGCCCTTCGGCTGTGCCACGCCGGACGTAGGCAGCGCAGCCTGCGCGCCGCCAGCTCCCGGCCTCAACGCCATGAGCTTGATGCTGATCTCCTGCCCGACTGTGTAGTTGTGCAGCCGGACGCGCTTCGGCATCATGAAGGCTTCGACCAGCCCGATCACTCCCGGCACCAGCGTCCAGAAGAAGCACGCGTACAGGATGCCCAGCCCCGTCCGGCCCATGTAGAAGTGGTGGGCTCCGAAATCGCCGAGGAAGACCGCGAGCAGCACGCCGGTCGTGGGTTCCTTGCGCCGCGCGTCCATCTCGCTCTGGAACATCAGGCGCTCCTGGTCCGTGAGGTTCCGCATCAGCATGGCGTCGTCGAGCATGGCGATCTCCCCGGCCCCGACCGGAATTGGTCACCGGGCCGGAATTGCCACGTTCGTTGACGCGCACGTGTGCGCGGGCTCCCGCCTGATTCCCCGCTGGCGCGGGTCTTGTATTCAGCGGCGGCCCGGTGTCGGACCGCACGCGTCAAACGAACGTGGCGGGGACAGTCTACCGCATGACCGGAGCGGTATTGGGTGATACACTGTGCAGAAGAGCAGAGGCTGGCACGCCCGTCCCCGGCTCCGCGAGAGGAGAACGACAGATGCCGACCGTTCCGAATCGGCCAAGTGACCCGGCGATGCTCGCGGCGACGATCATCGGGCTGGCCACCGGCGAGATCACCGAAAGCGACGTTGCCGGTGACCGCCGTGTGCTCGCCCGCCGCGTTGGAGGCGTCAAGGGCGGCCCGGCTCGCGCCAAGGCGCTGACGCCAGAGCGTCGCAAGGAGATCGCCCGCGCGGCGGCGGATGCGCGCTGGGGCAAGCGCACAGCAACGGAGTAACTGTGGCGACACTGACGAGCATCCTGCGCGTTCTCAGTGACTTTGGGGACGCAGCCGGGTGGCTGATCGCGGCGGGTGTGCTGGTCGCCTACGGCCGGCGTATTCTTCGTGAGAACGAGAAGGCACACACAACCATCGGCGAGAACATCAAGGAGAACCGAAGGCAGATCGACGAGAACCGCCGGGAGATCACAAGCCGCCTTGATCGGGTGCTAGAGATCTTGGCGAACAGATGATCGCTTGGTCCCGCGTCGAGTAAGGTTCGGGCCAGTGCTTGACAATCGGTCAGTATGACATTATCATACTGACATGCGGCGCCTCTCCACTGACAAGCGGATCCGGATTCTCAAGTCCCTGACGCGCGGCGGTTGCTCCATGCGGGCAACAGCCGAAATGGAAGACGTCAGCCTCAACACGGTCAAGAAGCTCCTCGCCGACGCGGGCCGCGCATGTGCCACGTTCCACGACGAGGTTGTCCGCGGCGTTCGGTCCGAGCGGATCCAGCTTGACGAGATTTGGAGTTTCATCTACGCCAAGCAGGCGCACGTGGAGCGGGCGAAGAAAGCGCCGCCGGAGGCCGGCGATGCCTGGACCTGGACGGCCATCGACGCCGACTCGAAGCTGCTGATCTCGTGGATGATCGGGCCGCGCGACATGACTACGGCCGCGCCGTTCCTCATGGACCTTCGCGAGCGCTTGGTCGGCCGTCCGCAGATCACGTCAGACGGGCTGAGCGCGTATCCGGGCGCGGTGGAGATGGCGTTCGGGGCGGATGTGGACTACGCAGCGCTGATCAAGATCTACGCCACCGAAGGCACCGAAGCGGAGCGGCGCTACAGCCCGCCCGTGTGCAAGAAGACCGTCACCAAGGTCCACCAGGGCAGCCCGGACCCGGCGCACATCAACACGTCGTTCGTGGAGCGGCACAACCTGACCATGCGCATGAACATGCGCCGGTTCACGCGACTCACCAACGCGTTCTCGAAGCGGCTGGAGTACCTGAGCTGCGCCGTGGCGCTGGACACCGTGCACTACAACTTCGTGCGCCAGCACCGGACGCTGCGGATGACCCCGGCGATGGCGGCCGGCGTCGTGGAGCACCTGTACGACTACGATTGGCTGGAGGCGATGATCGCGGACCGGACGCCGAAGCCGCAGAAGCCCGGCCCGAAGGTCGGGACGAAGTACCGGCCGCGGAAGGCGAAGACGGCTGCGCCGGGTACGCAGGAGGCAGGAAAGCTCGAAGTGGATGGCTTGAACCTCAGTCGGGTGCTGGAGATTCGCGGCGTTCTTCGGTCGTGGACCGGTGTGTCTTTCGGGTTCAAGTGCTCCTACTGTGGCTGGCCAATCGAACCGTGGCTGAAGCCTGGAGCTAGCACCGAAAGCTACAGGCACAGCCCATACAACCCGAAGTTGTGCGTCCGGGCGAGCGACCCTGGACCGCAAAAGTCAGACTGACGCACTACCCTTTTTTGGGCGTTCTTGTCACCTTCGGCGTTCGCTGCGCAGCACTCACTCCGTTGCGTTCTGCGGCGCAAACTCCTAGACTCGGCAGTGGCGGGTTCACCGGTCGCATACGCGTCGAGTCGCTGTACAGGGAGGGCACGAACATGCGCATCTCGACGAGACGGTCAGGCGAGTGGTCCATCGGGCTGCTGGTGCTCATCACCGCACTCGGTGCGAGTGCCGCCGTCGGTGCGAGCGCCGCCGACGTCCAGTTGATTCAGGCCGTCAAGAACGGCGATGCGGCCACGGTGCGCGCGCTCCTCGGGCGTGACGCCGATGTGGATGCACGCCAGGGCGACGGCGCCACCGCCCTCCACTGGGCTGCCCACCTGAACGACCTCGAAGCCGCGGATCTGCTGATCCGCGCCGGCGCGGCCTTGGACGCCACGAACGATCTGGGCGTCACGCCGCTCTGGGTGGCGACCACGGCCGGCGGCGCCTCGATGGTCGCGAAACTGCTGGAGGCGCGCGCCGACCCGAACGCAGCGCCGGACACCGGGGGCACGCCGCTCATGATCGCGGCGCGCCAGGGCAACGTCGCGGCGGTCCGGTCGCTGCTCGCCCACGGCGCGGAAGTGAATGCGAAGGAAGGCGCACAGGGACAGACCGCCCTCATGTGGGCCGTTGCGCGCGGGAACCCGGAGGTCGTGCGCATCCTGCTGGCAGCCGGAGCGGATCTGCATGCCCGGACGAAGTCGACGCGCCGACACGTCCTGTTGTGCTGCCAGAAGAGTCTCGGCAAGACCGAGGGCGCCGTCTGGATCGAACAGGGCGGCTTCACGCCGCTGCTGTTTGCCGCGCGCCACGGGGACGCCGCCTCCGCCGGACTCCTGGTGGACGCCGGGGCGCCCATCGACGACACGGCCGCGGCCGGCACCACCCCGCTGGTCGTCGCGGCCCAGCACGGTCTCCACGACGTCGCCGCGGTGCTGCTGAAGAAGGGCGCGGACCCGGACGCCGCCGGTGCCGGACAGGCCGCCCTGCACTGGGCCGCGCTGCGCGGCGATCGCGAGATGGCGGAGATACTACTGGCCCACGGCGCCGACGCGGACGTACGGCTCACGCGGGGTTCGTTTCTCAAGCACGACCGGGATGCGTTCGCCTTCGACAAGTTCCTGATCGGGGCGACGCCGTTCGTGGTGGCCGCCCGGCGCGCCGACGTCGCGATCATGCGTCTGCTGGAGGCCGGCGGCGCGGACACGTCGCTGCCGTTGGAGGACGGGCGGACGGCCACCATGGTGGTCGCCAGCGGGAGAACCACGGGGCTTCGGCGGCTCAGACTCGCGGAAGGACACATTCTGGAAACGGTCAGGACGGCGCTCGATCTCGGCGTGGACGCGAACGCCGTCAGCCTGTCCGGCGACACCGCCCTGCACGTGGCGGCCGGCAGCAAGTTCGACAGCGTCATTCGGCTTCTGGCCGAGCATGGCGCGCTCGTGAATGCGCGGAATCACGTGGGACAGACGCCGCTGACGGTGGCGCTCGCGCCGCCCGAGGCCCCGGACGGTTCGGCCATCGGCGGCGCGGCGCTCGGACGCTATCGAGAGGTCTACGCGGCCTGGCTGGCCAGCCGCGGACAGACGCCCACCGCAAACCTGCTCCGTTCCCTGGGCGGCACGGAGTAACCCCGCGCCGGCAATTGAGTGGCTGTCTTCACTCTGCGGTCGGTGGCGGTCGGCCTTGTTGCCGGGATGCTCGTGGGGGCCGAGGTCGCGTGGCTCCGCGGCGCGGCGGTGGGTTTGGCGGTCCTGACCGGAGGCATGTCGCGCGGGAAGAGTGACGGATCTCCACACCGCTGGCGCGATACACAGGCCCTCGCAATGCGAGCCTGAGCTCCGAGACCCATATTCCTCGACGCCCAAGGGTCTCATGACAACCCGCATGCGCGCGATCGTGGGGTCGTTCGTCTTCTTCTGGATCGCTCCCGCCGTCGTGGCCGGTGTTGGCCCGTTCCTGCTGGTCGGCTGGACGCTGCATCCACCGTTGCTCGGGCTGCCGGGTGAGCGGGCGGTGGGTGTCGCGGCGGCCGCGGCGGGCTTGGCCTGCCTGCTGGATTGCTTCGCCCGCTTCGCGCTCGAGGGGCGCGGCACACCGGGGCCGGTGGCGCAGACCGAAGTGTTGGTGGCGTCCGGCCTCTATCGGTTCGTCCGCAATCCGATGTATCTCTCCGTGCTGGTCATCGTTGCGGGGCAGGCGCTGCTCTTCGGTCAGGCCCGGCTGTTCGCGTACGCCGGGAGTGTTCTGATTGCGTTCCACCTGTTCGTGCGGCTCTACGAGGAGCCGACGCTCCGTCGAAGGTTCGGAGGGTCGTACGAGACCTACTGCCTGCACGTAGGTCGCTGGCGGCCGCGTATGACTCCGTGGCGCGGGCCAGGCACGTAGCTGCACGTAGACGGCGGCGGCGATGATCGCGTTCGCCGCAACCCGGCTCGGAGTCTGCGCCGTGGGCTCGACCATCCTGGCGTATGATTGGTGTATGTTACGCGCCAACATTGATGCCTGCGCGGCGGTCATGCGGCGGTATCAACTGACGACCAAGCGGGAAGCCGTCGATCTCGCGTTGCAATCGCTCGCAGCGGAGGCGTTCCGCTTGGAGGAAGCCCGACGGATGCGGGGCCCAGGTTGGGGCGGCGACCTCGACGAGGTGCGCGGACGCGGCGATGGTCCTCGTTGACACGACCGCCTGGCTTGAGTAGCTGTCAAGCTTTCGCCCGGCGACCACCTGCACGCTGACTTGTACCCGAACCCAAGGCGTTGCGTGTCGTGACGACGCTCTTTCCGATCGAGGCCACTGAGCCGGCCGCCCCGAAGGATACGCAGGGCGATCACGCCCCACCCTACCTCCGTCTCGACGCGGAAACGGGCGATGAACTCTCCACCCTGCCAGCCGCCGCACTGATCCGCGGAAGAGCTTCGGAAGCGCTCGACCTGCTGCCCACCGAGAGCGTACGGACGGTCGTCACGTCACCGCCCTACTGGTCGCTGCGTGACTACGATGTCGGGGACGCGTTCGGACGGGACGACACGCTGCACGACTACGTGGCGAGCATCGTAGCCGACTTCCGCAAGCTCCGCCGAGTGCTGAAGAGCGACGGAACCGTGTGGCTGAACATCGGCGATGCCTACACCTCGGGGAATCGCCGCTACCGGGCGCCGGACAGGAAGAACCGGGTGCGCGCGATGGCGGTCCGCCCGCGGACGCCGAGCGGGCTCAAGCCCAAGGATCTGATCGGACTCCCCTGGCGCTTGGCGTTCGCACTGCAGGATGACGGCTGGTGGCTACGGTCGGAGGTAATCTGGCACAAGCCGAACGCGCACCCGGAATCGGTCGCCGACCGGCCGACCAAGGCGCACGAGACGGTCTTCCTGCTGTCGAAGGAGCAGGACTACTGCTACGACGTCAACGCCGTTCGGGGGGCCAACGAGCGGCGCCTGAGAACGGTATGGGACATTGCGACCAGCCCGCGCCGCCGCGGCCAGTTTCCCGACGACGATCATCCCGCGCCCATGCCGATCGGCCTGGCCCGCCGCTGCGTCACGCTCACCAGCGTGCCGGACGACGTCGTGCTGGATCCGTACGCCGGATCCGGCACTACCCTGCTCGCCGCGGCGCAGTTGCGGCGGCGGTGGGTCGGCATCGAGCTCAAGGAGGAGTTCGTGCGCCTGATCGAACGACGCATGGGCAGATGAACGATCGCGACCGTCTCAAGGCGCGGATCGACACACTCTCGCCGATGGCCGTGCGGTTCGTCGCGCGGCTCGTCGACTCCCTGTCCGAGGCACCCGCGCCGAGCACGGCCACTCCGACGTGGCTGACGCGGCATCCGGAATGGAGCGAGTACTTCGGCCTCGCGATTTCCGCGCATCACGGCACGACAACCGAACCTCTCGGACTGACGAGCTTCGGAGACCGTGTTTCGCAACGCCTGCGAAGCTCTGGATTGGACGCTTGATGCGCCCGGATCGGCTACACGGCGATTCGTCGACCTCACACTCACGCCGGCCGACGGAACTACGCGCCGATTGTCGCTGAAGTCGACCGCCGCCAAGAGGATCGCCGAGGGTACCGCCCACATCTCGAAGCTGACGGAAGCCGCATGGATTCAGGATGTGCGGAGTGCCAGGGCACGACGGCAGCGTCTGTTGGAGCTGTTCCGGGAATATCGTGCGGCGGTGGACGCGATCGTGATGCTCAGAGCGTTCCGCGAACCGGATACTATTCCGCACCGCTATCAGCTCATCGAAATTCCCAGCGACATCTTCGAAGCTCTGGAAGACGCGCCGGAGTCGGCATTCGCGGCCGACGGTCCGGTGATCGATTGCGCGTACCAGGGGCTCTCCTCGGCCGCGCAAGTGTCGATTGATCGGTCGGACGCCAAGATCACGGTCCGCCGGATCCAACTGTCCGCCTGCACCGTCCACGCGGAGTGGCGGCTGGTTGCATCTGATGCATCGTCCGAGTCTCCGGCTCGCTCGGGGTAGAGCAACGGCGAAACAATGGTGGAAAGGGAGGTCACGTTGACCAGACTCTTGCAGAAACCGGAAACACCCCGGATGCGGGGATAACCACAGCCGACCCGGTTATGGGCCGAAACGCCGAGCCAGCGAGGCGTTTCGGGGCGCTATGGCAGGGATAGCGCGAAGACAGCGAAAAACCCCCGAATTCATTGGGATTTCAGTCAGACCGCGGCGGGTACGCCCACGATTCTACCCACGCCTGACCGAGCCGTTCGAGGTTGGTCCGCTACCGTCCCAGACGTAAGCGTTCGGCCATGCCGGTATGGCGGACCGACAACTGGGCGGTCGACACGTGAAGCCGCGGAGCGGAGAAAGAGCGCGGGCAGAGCCAGGAAGCGCGCCGTGCGGCGAAGAACGCACTCCCCCCGCAGGCCGAGTTGGTCAGTCTGCACGGATTTCTCCGGACGCCGACGGCGCGTCTGGCTGGGCCAGCCGCGTGTCCATACCGGCTTCGCCGAACGGTTACTCCCAGACGGTCCGATCATACGCCACTTGCCTGACCCCCGCGGAGCCAGGGGCCGTCGACGGCTGCACGCCGCACCCTGTCTCGGCTCCCGGTTACGGCGCTCGCCGAGTGGTTGGGGCAGGAATCACGCCGGTGTCAGCGACCGTTCACGGTTGCTGTCCCGAGCCCGGGCACGCCGACCTCCGCCAGGCGCTCATTGAGAGCCCGCTCGAACGACTGCAGATCCGGCGCCGTGCACGCGAGATGCGTGTCGCCGGCACTGACCGTGCACGCGAAGCTCCCCTCCGATCCCACGGCGATGCTCGCCTCGACCACGGCGGACAGTTCGGCCGTAACGGCGACGAATCCGTTCCTCGTTCACCCACACGCCGGCGACCCGGCCACCCAGCGCCGTGGAGAGGAACCGCAGCAGCGGCTCGGCGTGCCACGCCGCAGCTGCCACGTCCTTCCTGTAGCCCGCGTCCGCCGCGTCGACGGCCTCGCGTAGCGCCTCGACCGCCGCATACGCCGGCCACCGTCTCCCGCGGATCGCCGGGCGGCGTCTCCACGTCGCGCGGCCGCGGCGCCGACGCCGACGAAGGCCGGCAGCGTCTCGACCCGCGCCCGCGACAAGTGCTCCGCCGGCCAGGCACGAAGCCGATGCCTTCCGGCTCCGGCCGCCGCTTCCCCATCGCGTCGACCAGCGCCGCCGAGACACCGAGATCCAGCGTGTCTTCCGCCGGCTCGTCCTCCTACACCCACACGGCGAACCGGTACTCGCGCTGGGCGCGGCGGGCGGTCTCCTTCAGGAAACGAGCAGCAGCGCGAACTCCAGCTCCGACGACGCGCTCTCCAGACGCCTGTAGGGGTCGTCGAGGTAGGCGACGGGACCGTGGTAGACCGTCTGGCTCTTGTGGGCCGTGGAGAACCTCCCGCCCTCGACCGCGTTTCCCAGCACAACGATCCGCCCGCGCGGGCCGGCCTGCTCGGCGACCATCGCGCCGAGCGCCCGCGCGAACTCCGCGGCCGGCGGATGGGCGAGACCACGTCGCGGCCGTCCGGCATCAACGAGCGCCACGCGGCCTGCTCCTCGGCCGTCTCCGGCTCGATCGATGCGCGTAGATCCAGCCGTTCGCGGCGTGGTGCACGTCGCCGTCGCCGGCGATCCCTTCGCCCTGGCCGAGGAAACAGGCCGGCTTCGAGATCCGGATCGTCTCGCAGCCGGGGATCGCGTGCCGCTTTGACGACGCCTTCCGCAATGCGGTGATCGGAAGCCGCTCCGCCGGGTCGCGGAAGTCGACGAACGTGCAGCCGATCAGGTTGCCCGCGTCATCGACGTGGTGTCCGTCTGCCAGGTACTCGAAGCTGGCCATTAAGGCTTGGGCGCGGCAACCGCGACTCGCTCCTCGCGGAGCCCGCCCACCAACCGAGGGTCGCCCGGCCCATCAGCCCGTTGCTCGCTTCGCCGTGCTCCGGGCTCTCCCGCCGCTGCGCGTCGACGCCCAGCTCGAAGTGCACCCGGCCCTGCGCCAGCACCCCGAGGCGTAACCGACCTGGTACTCCCGGCCGTACTGCGACGTCGCTGTCGCCAACCCGACGCGCGGCGTTCCCACGAACCGGGCGCCCACCGGCAGCTCGAAACCCACCTCCGCGTTAGCTGCCCGCCGGACCCGTACATCTGGTGCGAGCCCATGCCGTAGGCCATGTGGTTGCCCCACAGCGCCTCGGCCCCGCCCTGCGCCGACCCGCCCCACGCCGGGGCCACCCGCGCCGTCAGGCCCAGCGGGCTCGACGGCGTTGGGTCCCACCCGAGCGACAGCGACATCCCGCGGTCGGTGAACCCTCCGGCCTGGTGCACGACCAGCGTCCTCACACGCACATCCAGCGACAGCCCCGTAACCCTGTCGCTGAACGCGAGCCCGCCGCCCACGTCCATACCGGCGCCCGTCTCGGCGTCGCCGCCGTCGCGTCGCAGCCCCACCTCGACGCTCGGCGTCAGCGACAGCCGGCCAACGCCGAGGATGAAGCCCCGCAAGCCCTGGAGCGCCGTGCGCAACCGCGTCACCCCCGCCTCCGAGGCATTCAGCCGGCCCGCCGCGCCGTCCAGCAGATCGCTTGCCGCGGTCACCCAGAGCGCGTCGGCCTTGAACGCCAGGGAGAACCCGCCCGTGGCCCGCGAGCCGACCAGCTCGCCCCGCGTCCCCACCGCCGACATCATCATCGACACGTCGGTCTCGAGCGTCGAGCCGTCCTTCCGCTTCCAAAGCCCAGTCTCACCTCGGCGCTGAACGCCAGCCCGAACTCGAACGCCGTCCCGTCGTGCTCCGCCAGCACCCCCAAGAACCACGCCCTCAGCGGCCCCATCTCGGCGATCGTTCCGGTCGCCTCGGCGTCGCCGACCGTCCGCCCGACGACGGATTCGACAGCGTCAGCGTCTCGTCCTCCTCCGCGGCGCTGTCGTGACAGTGATGCGCCGCGACCGCCTTCTCCGTCTCGCCCGCGACGAAGGTCGGCATGCCGGACGCGGACCAGACCACCCTTCGACCCCGACCTCCGCCCACCGGCCCGAGCGCGCGCGACGCCCCCCCTAGAGCAACCCCGCAACCTGCTGCTTCACACACAGCGGCCGGCCGACGCCCTGCACCCACGATCCCCGCCAATTCCGCACCCCGCATCACACCATGCGATTATCCCAATCATGCGGTGTTGACACACCACCGCACGATTGCTATACTCCCCATTCGCGCCCCCCGGGGAGGGACCAGCATGGCGAAGAAACCGACGATCCACGAGCTTGAGAGACTCCTAGAGTCCGAAGAGGACACGCCGATCGAGATCCTGCCGAACGGCGAGATCCGCGCTCGCGGACGCACCGACGATCAAGAACGCGGCTACAGGAAGCCCCTCACAATGCGCGAGGACCTCGGCGGCGAGTACCGCTGTGGGAGCGCCCCCGCATGAACCTCGTCAGAATCCGCCGGGAGATCGCAGCGGCCCAGCAGCACTTCGACTATGTGGAGGGCCACCCCACGCCTGCCGGAGGCGTCACCGTGCTCATTGCCTTGGAAACCACTAGAGACATCTACACCCTGAACGTCTCATTCCCTGACTCATATCCCAACGATATGCCGGAAGTGCACGTCCGGAGGCCTCCGTTGGACTCGTCCCCACACAGGTATCCCAACAACCGCATTTGCTATCTCCATCCCCGTATGTGGAACCCCGGCCGGCACGACCTCACCTTCGTGATCAAGCGCGCGGCAAAGTGGCTCGCGAAGTACGAGGTATACCGCCAGACGAAAAACTGGCCCGGTGCCAGCATTCCCCACTAAGCGCGATGTTGGTTGAATTCAAGTCGCTCTCGATGATGGCCCTGCGCAGCAGGCCAGGCGAGGTCTTGGACGAAGTGTCCCGCGACGGCACGTCATTTCTGATCGAAAGGAATGGCCGCCAATTGGCCTGCCTCGTCCCGATCTCGTACTTTCTTCCCGACATCCCGACGCCCCGCATGACGGCCGAGCTCGACAGGATTGCCGACTCCAATGAACACTGTCGCGTCGCCATAACCGACAAGCGCGAGATCCAACTCCTCTTTCGTGAGCTCAGTGGCCACACGCCACTCGACGTGACCGTCACCCTGCCGCACGGCTACCCAAACAAGGCACCAGTGGTCTCGGCGGCACCGCTCGACGACGGATGTCCCCACCGCTGGCCCGATGGCACGCTGTGTATCTATGGCGCCATGGCGCCGTGGAATCCCGGAAAACACGACGTCATGCATGCGGTGGCCCTCTTTCGACGTTGGATCCAGCACTATTCCGCTTGGCAGCAGACTAGGAAATGGCCCACAGAGAGAACGGAATCATGAGGGATCGACTGTTCGCGCGGATTGAGTCCCTGTTCAACGTGGAGGCGTTTGCCAATCTCCGAGTGTTGGTTGCGGGGTGCGGATCTGGAGGGGGCCAGGTGGCGCAACACTTGGCCATGTCCGGCATAAAGCAATTCACCCTTGTCGACAAAGACCAACTACAGGTCGAGAACATCATTCGACATGTCTGCGGCAAGCGGTACCTCGGATGGCACAAGACCGCAGCCCTAGCGGACCTCTTAAGGGATCGCAACCCCGACCTCAAGATCCGCGAGTTCGATGAAGACCTACTTCATTGGCGCGGGCTGGAGCAGGAAGTCGCTAAGGCAAGTGTTGTTGTTGTGGGAACGGACAACGAACCGAGCCGGTACCGGCTCAACGAGCTTTGCGTCGAGACACGGACCCCGTTCACCGTCGGCCGCGTCTTCACTCGTGGCATCGGCGGCGAGGTCTTCGCCTTCCGTCCCGGCAACAGCGGCTGCTTAGCCTGTCTCGAACAATTCCTGGAGCGAACCCGCTTCCGGCAAGGCATCCGCGAGATCGATCTGGTGTCGGAAGCAGAGCGTCAAAAGGTCTACGACCTTGAGATTGACGAGATCAAGGATTCCCCAGGTCTGGCGGTCGACATCGGCTTCATCGCCGCGTTCCACACTCGATTCACGTTGGACGCATTGGGAAATGCAACGCATTCACGTCCCAAGTTCATGACCCCTATCGATTGCAACTACCTCGTGTGGGGCAACAGAGCGGTCCGGCCATTCTCGAAGAACTTCGAACTCCAGCGCATAACACTACCACCTTTGGATGGATGCTTAGTTTGCGGAGACCACCATGAAACTGGAAACCGTGAAGAGTGACCTACCCGTCGTACGGATAGAGCTAGCCGCCGACGTGCTCCATAGTGTGTTCGAGGAATGCGACCGCCATGATCGCGACGAAACCGGAGGCCGCGTGATTGGCCATTTCGCCATGAATCACGATGCGCTCGCAATTCGAGTGACCGGCGTGATCGAGCCTGGTCCGAAGGCTCGTCGCACGAGCACGAGCTTCTTTCAGGACGGCGACTACCAGACGGACGTGTTCCGGCGGCTTGAGACGCGCGATGCGTCTATCGAACACCTTGGCAATTGGCATACGCATCACGTCAACGGCTATCCGACACTGAGCGCGGGAGACCTCGCGACCTACCGTCGCATAGTGAACCACAAGCTGCATAACACAGATTTTTTCTATGCGCTCCTCGTTACCCACCGAAACACCGGCCGGCACGGACTAGCGCGGTACGCAGTCCGGCACTACGTATTTTTTCGCGGCAAGGACCACGTCCATGAGGTTCCGTCGCGCGATGTCCGGCTGACGGACCACCCACGAATCTGGCCCACGCAGGGGGCCCTGTCCGAAGGTGGCCCTCCCGCACATCCCCCCAAGCCCGATGCAACCGGTGACGCTCTAGCCGTTCGCGCCCAGGATCAGTCCGTGCTCCGGGTACTATGTCCTTCGTTCGAGCCTCGCTTAACCGCCCGAACGGGCACGTTTTTCTGGAAGGGTCCGTTGTCATTGGTTGACGGATCCGCAAAGCACATTCGGGTGGTGGAAGTCCGGACCGAGGATGGATTGCGCTACTATCCTGTGCTGACAGCTGTGTCACCACACGTGGCTCAGCTGTGCGAGACACCATTTCGCAGCGCCGGCGACGCCGTGCGCGCATTGGAACTTCAGTTGAACCGAGAGATCTACGATTCGGCGCTGAGGAGCGCCAAGGCTTGAGATATGGAAGTGCTAACGCTTTACGTTGGACAGGGCAACTTTGCACTTGTTCGGCATGGCACGCAGGCCATCGCCGTCGACACGCGATGGCTCGCCGACCGTTCCGACGCCATTCACTCCACGGTAGACCGGTTCCTGCAACGGCGCACCCTTGTCGGCATCGTGTTGACCGGGTTTGACGCCGACCACGCGGACCCTGTTGGGCTTGATCGACTTCTTGCGGACTACAAGCCAAACTGGATCATGTACCCAAAGTACTACAAGGACTCGGAGAATGCGACACTGGTCTTCAATGTAATTCGGAAGCACGAGCAACGTCGGGAACGTACCCATAACCCGCTCACGCGCGTGTCCGTACGCCTCGACCGATTGGAATCCCGCTATCTCGATGATCTCTCCGAAGACTTCCAGCTTGAGCTGTTCTCACCACACATTGAGGACATGGACAACTCCAACAACTGCGGCATCGTGTTGAAGATTGAAGGCATTGGCTTAGGAGGATTCACATATCTTGTCACTGGAGACACGGAGATTCCTCGATGGGATCGGATCGTCGAGCTGTTCGACGACGCACTGGGGGCCGACGTGCTGGCAGCCCCACATCACGGATCGAAGAACGCGGCGCACCCCGGAATGGCTCTGGCGGTGATGCCCAACACAGTGCTGATCAGTGCCGGCATTGATAATCAGTACGGTCACCCCGATGAGAAAGCGTTGGCCCTCTACCTACGCGTCGCAAACCACGTATTCAAAACGAACGTTCGCACCGGTGTTTCCTGGCTCACAATGCGATCGGGAGGTGACTTCTTGACGCGACGCGTGGCCTAGCTGGACACAAATTGCAGGAGGCGTTGAGAACGTCCGTCCCCGTCGCCGCGCGCACGCGCTCAAGTCTCCCAAGGATTGATCTGAATGAACATCGGGCTCGCGCTCTCCGGCGGAGGCGTGCGCGCCGCTGCTTTTCACTGCGGCGTGCTACAGCGGCTAGCTCTCGACAGCCTGCTAGAGCGGACTACCTTTGTGTCAACTGTGTCGGGTGGAAGTCTGCTCATGGGCTTACTCCTTTGCCAGAACGACCACCAGTGGCCCAGGAGCGCAGACTACCTCAACCCCGTATTGCCGCGAATCGTCACGTGCCTCACCACAGCGACCTTGCAGTGGTCCTATATGTGGCGGGTCTTCGCCGCCCCATGGCGCTTGGCCCAGGGCCGTGCCCGAATCCTCGCCACTCAACTCGAGACTCAGTGGGGAATTCACGGCTCATTACAGAGACTTCCGGCGACCCCGAGATGGATCATCAACGCGACATGCTACGAAACGGGCAAGAACTGGCGCTTCAGCCAACGGCGGATGGGCGACTACCTTACGCAGTACGTCACGGAACCGGACGTGCCGATCGCCGACGCGATGGCGGCCTCCGCCGCGGTACCCGGACTTATCGGACCCTTGGTGATTCGCACTCGCAGTTACCGTTGGCATAGGTACGAGGCCGGCCAACTGATTCCGACGTCGACTCGCGCAAGCGCCTATAGCCTTTGGGACGGCGGCGTTTATGACAATCTGGGTGTGGAGCCCCTGTTCAAGCCGAGCGGGGGGCTTCGCGATGGCGTAGATCTCCTTGTGGTCAGCGACGCCTCGGCCCCGGTGAACTTCACTCGCCACACGCTGAGCGGGATTGTCAGACCAGCGCAGCATGTACTCCGGCTGGTCGATATCGCCTCCGATCAGGTCCGTGGTCTTCGCGCCCGAGCTGTCGTTGCACACTTCGCCCGTACCGAGGACGCAGGGGTGTACTTGAGAATGGGAAACACCGTAAGTCAGATCTACTCTGCGGTCGGTTGGGATGCTCCCACGGGCGATCACCTCACTGCCGAGGACGTCTTTCACGCACGCACCTTCCCCACCACGTTGCGCCGGCTGACACAATCGGAGGCCACGCGAATTCGCCGACATGGCTTCGAGGTGACCGACGCGACCTTGGCGACTCGCCTTGCGAAACGCTTCGTTCGTCGGGAGTTTCCCTCGTGAACCGTGGCCTCTTTGCGGTCTACACACGCCGTGTGGCCTTATCGGCACGCAGGGCAGCACGAGCACTACCATGGATCTAAAGCTCGATCGCTATACTTGGCAAGCACGCACCCTGCCCGTCTATTTCGTCGGAGCACCGGCTGTGCTGGCGATAGGCTCTACACTTCCCGAAGGTCTCAACCTCTCCTTTGCGGGAGTGTCCGGCCTTGTTCTTGTGCCGGTTTCATTTTTTCTCAGTCAAGTTGCGGCCGATAGCGGCAAACGTCTGGAAACCGAGCTCTGGAGGTCTTGGGGCGGCCCGCCAACAACGCGCTTTCTTACCCACGGCAACACGGAGTTCAATGCGGAAACGCGTTTGCGGACCCACAACCGGTTGCGTGGCCTTGGCATGAACATCCCCACCGTACAGGAGCAGGCGACCGACCCGAACCGAGCGCTCGACCTCTATGCCTCGGCAGTAGATGAGCTTCGGCGCCTTACGCGGGAAGCGGGCCGCTTCCCCCTCGTCCTTAAAGGCAATGTCGAGTACGGTTTCCGGCGGAATCTGCTGGGCATGAAGAAGCTGGGCGTCGGCGTCGCAGTCGCGAGCTTGGCCACTTCCTGCTGGTCTTTGTGGCGCGGCTGGACTTTCTCCGGCGAGCTAGCGCCCCTACCACTCGTGACCGTTCTTCTGATCGCCGGTATCGTTATCGGCTGGCTGTTTCGTGTGCGTGCTGATGCGGTGAGAGTCACGGCAGACCGCTACGCCCGCTTTCTTTTGGAAGCTGCAGGTGACCTGGAGGCCCAATGAGTCTGGTTAAATCCTTCGCAGTCGGTAACGGAGACATGTTCTATATCCGCCACAACTCAGACAGTTTTTCCATCATCGATTGCTGTCTATCAGACGACTGCGTATTCCGGTCCAAACCGATCACTGATTCCGGTCCAAACCGATCACTGATTCCGGTCCAAACCGATCACCGATTCCGGTCCAAACCGATCACCCTCCGTCGGAGCTGAGCGGCGCGGGACGACCCGCCGGCCGTGAGACCCTCCCGCTTTTGCAGGAGGGACGAACGCTGGCGAACAGGAGGTTGTCCATGCGCAAGATTCGAGACGTGCTGCGGCTGTACTTCGCCGCGGCGTTGAGCATCCGAGCCATCGCCCGCAGCCTGGGGACGTCGCCGTCGACGGTGGGCGAGTACCTGCGCCGCGCCAAGGTGGCCGGGCTGAGTTGGCCCGTACCCGAGTCGGTCGACGACACCGGCCTGGAGCGCCGGCTCTTTCCGCCGCCGCCGCCGAGCCGCACGGCGCGGCCGCTGCCGGACTGGAGCGAGGTCCACCGGGAGCTGCGGCGCAAGAGCGTGACGCTGTCGCTGCTCTGGCAGGAGTACAAGGAGACCCATCCCGAGGGGTTGCAGTACAGCTGGTTCTGCGAGCAGTACCGGGCCTGGGCCGCGAAGCTCGACCTGGTGATGCGCCAGGAGCACCGCGCCGGCGAGAAGCTGTTCGTCGACTACGCCGGGCAGACGGTGCCGGTGGTCGACCGCGAGACCGGCGAGGTGCGGCAGGCGCAGGTCTTCGTGGCCGTGCTCGGGGCGTCGAGCTACACCTACGCCGAGGCGACGTGGACGCAGACCCTACCCGACTGGACGGCGTCGCACGTCCGCGCCTTCGCGTTCTACGGCGGGTGCCCCGAGCTGGTGGTCCCCGATAATCTGCGCTCCGGGGTCAGCCGCGCCCACCGCTACGAGCCGGACCTGAACCCGACCTATCACGACCTCGCGCGCCACTACGGCGTGGCCGTCCTGCCCGCGCGAGTGCGACGCCCGAGGGACAAGGCGAAGGCGGAAGTGGCCGTTCAAGTGGTGGAGCGGTGGATACTCGCCGCCCTCCGCCACCGCACGTTCTTCTCGCTGGTCGAGCTCAACGCCGCGATCGCCGAGCTGCTCGAACGGCTCAACACCCGACGGTTCCGCAAGCTCCCGGGGTCGCGGCGCTCGCAGTTCGAGCAGCTCGACCGGCCGGTCCTGCGCCCGCTGCCCGACAGCCCCTACGTCTTCGCCGAGTGGAAGGCCGTGCGGGTGGCCACCGACTACCACGTCGAGGTCGACGGGCACTACTACTCGGTCCCGCACGCCCTGGTCCGCCGTCAGCTCGACGTCCGGCTGACGGCCCGCACCGTCGAGTGCTTCCATCGCGGCCAGCGCGTCGCGAGCCACGTCCGCTCGCCCCATCGGGGGCGCCACACCACCGCGGCCGAGCACATGCCCGAGAAGCACCGCCGGATGGGCGACTGGACACCCGACCGCTTCATCGACTGGGCCGAGAAGATCGGACCGGACACCGCCGCCCTGATCACCGCCGTCCTCGCTCGGCGTCATCCCCAGCAGGCCTACCGCTCCTGCATCGGGCTCCAGCGCCTGGCCAAGTGCTACGGCGACGCCCGCCTGGAAGCGGCCGCCGCCCGCGCCCTCGCCGTCGACAGCTGCAGCTACCGCGGCGTCGAATCGATCCTCCGGCACCGACTCGACGAGGCCCCGGCCGCGCCGGCCGAACCCGCCGAGCCCGTCGACCACGACAACATCCGCGGCGCCCTCTACTACCAGTGACGCCTGAAGGAACTCCCAGATGCTGACTCATCCGACCGTGGACAAGCTCCTGCAACTCCGCTGCGCCGGGATGGCCAAGGCCCTCGCCGAGCAGCTCGACGCCCCCGAAGTCGAGGCCCTCTCGTTCGAGGAACGGCTCGGCCTGCTCGTCGACCGCGAGATCACCGAGCGCCACTCGCGGCAGCTCACCAACCGGCTCCGCCGCGCCAGGCTCAAGCATCAAGCCTGCATCGAGGACATCGACTTCCGACACCGCCGCGGCCTCGACCGCCGGCTCGTCCTCTCCCTCGCCGACGGGCGCTGGGTCCGCGAGCACCTCAACGTCCTCATCTGCGGGCCGACCGGCATCGGCAAGAGCTGGCTCGCCTGCGCCTTCGCCCACAGCGCCTGCCGCAACGGCCACAGTGCGCTCTACGTGCGCGTCTCCCGGCTGTTGAGCGAGCTGGCCGTCGCGCGCGCCGACGGAAGCTACCCGAGGCGGCTCGAGTCGCTCGCCAAGACCGCGGTCCTGGTGATGGACGACTGGGGGCTGACCCCGCTCAGCGCCGAGAACCGCCTCGACCTGCTCGAGGTGCTCGAGGACCGCCACGGCGTGCGCTCGACCGTCGTGACCAGCCAGCTCCCCGTCGACAAGTGGCATGACGTTGTCGGCGACCCGACCCTCGGCGACGCGATTCTCGACCGGCTCGTGCACAACGCCTACAAGCTCGACCTCAAGGGCGACTCGATGCGCAAGCGGCGCCGGCCCTCGACCCGAACCGGGAGCCCGGACTCATGACCGCCGCCCCGCGCCGGCTGGTGACGACCGATGACCGGCCGAAGACCCGCACGAAGGAGACGAGATGAGCGAGATGAGCCAGGTGACCGACGACCTTGGGAATGCCGGCCGGCCCCTGGGCTCCCGAGCCGCCTACCCCGGTCCGTTACGTAACGGTGGAGGATAGCCTTGTGGCGTTGACGAACGCGGAGCGGCAGGCGCGCTACCGGGAGCGGCGGAAGGCTGGTGAGCCCCGGGTCCGGTACCGTCCGCCGGCGGACCGGAGGTCGCGGCCACAGCAGTGGAACGACGCGGTGCGGACGCTCCTGGCGCTGCAGGACCAGTACCGGGCGTGGCGGGACGCGTTGCCGGAATCCCTCGCCGGGTCCGCGACCGCGGCGTTGCTCGAGGAGGTCTGCGATATGGACCTGTCGGTACTGGAGGCTGTCGAGCTGCCCAAGGGCTTCGGCCGGGACGGCTAGACCACCGGCGACAGCTTCCGGTTGGTCGCCACGAACGGGAGCCCGGGCGCCGGCATCCGGAGCCGTTGATGCCTCCGGGTCGTGCTCCACATTCGGAACCGCCTCGGGGGGACGCACGGCGAGCTTGTCGGGAGGTCGCGACGGAGTAGCTGCGGGGCGGGGGGCGTGTCAACGCGCTGCGCGCGTCCTCCGCGATGCTACGGCCCTTTGGGTGACACGCCCCCCGCCCCGCGGCTCAGATGGCAGTTATGGGCCTTGCGGCCCGGCCTGGACGGGGCGTCCCGGCCGTCCACGACGACTCCACGGACGCAGCAGACGGCCGGGATTCCGGGAGGGTGCGGCGGACCGGAGCCGCCGTCCCGCGGTTGCAGTCGGCGTCGACCGCGGAATCTCCGTCGTTGTGGAGGGGGCACGGGTAGAATCTCAAGCGCCCGGTCGCCGAATCGACTGGGAGGGACCGAATACGCACATGAAGGGAGACTCCATGCGATAACCCCGCCGACCGGCGGCGAGAAGAACCGAGAGAAGCGCGACTCACGATCAGGTCCCGCGTCGCCTGCTCCGAACGGGTGATCGGTTTCGGCCGGAATGGGTGATCGGTTTCAACCGGAACGGGTGATCGGTTTCGGCCGGAATGGGTGATCGGTTTCACCGGAATGCGCAGACGACCGGCAGGACGAGATTCTGGACGAACTAGACGATGCCGGAAGGGGAAAGAGCATCACTCGGTTCATTTCTACGCATCCGGACCAGGACCACATCCGAGGTTTGGTCGAGCTTGATGACCGATCGGAGATCATGAATTTCTACGTCGTCAAAAACGCGGCGACGAAGGACGACGAGACGGACGACTTCAAACGCTACAAGAAGCTGCGGGACCACTCGACGAAAGCGTACTATCTCGAACGGGGTTGTTCGCGACGATGGTTGAACGAGAGCAACGACGAGCGCGACTCGGCAGGCATTTTTGTTCGCTGGCCCATTGTCACCAACGAAGAGTTCAAGAAGGCCCTTCAACAGGCGAAGGAGGGGGGGAGCCCGAACAACATCTCTCCGGTTATCCGATACAAGCGGGAACGCGGATCACGTGTTACCTGGATGGGGGATCTCGAGACAGATTTTATGGAGCGCATCAGTGGCGCGTTTACCCCGGACCAGTCACACATTCTGTTTGCTCCCCACCACGGCCGCAAAAGCGGGCGCGTTCCGAAGACGTGGTTGGACGCGTTGCAACCCACGATCATCGTAGTTGGAGAAGCGCCCTCGTCTGACTTGGAATACTACAGGGACTACGACACGATCACCCAAAATTCGGCGGGGGACATTACGTTCGAGTGCCTTAGCGGGAAGACCCACGTTTTTGTATCGTCGACGAACTATACTGTGGACTTCTTGGACCAGGAGGATGTGGACGATATTCACGGAACCTATATTGGCACGTTCTACGTCTGATCGGTCATGGCGCGCGTATTGGGTCATGGCGCGCGTATTGACGGTTCCTCAATCTGGAGCGTACGGATCGGCCGCGGGCACGGAGCTTGGCTGGCCTAGGGCGGCTGGCAGTGCTCGCACGAGCCCCGTAAGTTGCTGACAGGACGCACCCCGTAATTCCGTCTGGATAGAGCACGCGGGCCTCCGGAGCCGAAGGCCACAGGTTCGAATCCTGTCGGGCGCGCCAACCTTCCAGGCCCTTTTCCCCCGAGAAAAGGGCCATTTTTCTTAAGTTCTTCGTCCATGCCGGTCGCCGCCAGCCGGTGTCCGGGTCGGGTCCAAAACGGTCAGAAACCCGCCCAGAAGACCCCTTTCGAGCACCAAAAGTTGCCAGAAAAGTTGCCAGGCCGGCGGGCGTCGCTCGGCCGGCGAGCGGGCACGTCTCGCGGGAGCTGCACCAGGGCATCCGGTGCATCGGAAAGCGCCTCGACGGGCCGCACGCCGCACGCCGTCTCGGCTCCCGGATACGACGCTCGCTGCGGTAGTGGGGGGCAGGAATCACGTCGGCGGCGGCGTGTGCGCACGGCTCACCGCCGGGAACCCAGCACGCCGACCTCCGCCAGGCGCTCCCTGACGGCCCGCTCGAAGGACCGCACGTCTGGCGCCGTGCACGCGAGATGCGTGTCGCCGGCGCTGACCGTGCACGCGCAGGTCCCCTCCGGTCCGACGGTAATGCTCGCCTCGACCGCGCCAGCGGTAGACAGTTCGGCCGTGACGACGATGAAGCCGTCTTCGCTGACCCGCACGCCGGCGATCGCGCAATCGAACTCCGCATGGAGGAACCGCACGACCGGCCCGGCGTGCCACGCCGCGGCCGTAGCGCCCTGCCTGCATCCCGCGTCCGCCGCGTCGACCGCTTCGCGCAGCGCCTCGATCGCCGCATACGCCGCCGCCGTCTCGCGCAGATCGCCCGGCAGCGTCTCGTCGAGAGGCCGCGGCACGACGGCCGGCTTGCCGGCGCCGAGGAACGCCGGCAGCGTCTCGACCCGCGCCCGCGGTCGCGGCAGGCCGCTCCCTTCCAGCTCCTCGACGGCCGAGTACTCCGCCGCGCCGGCCCGCACGAAGCCGCTGCCTTCCGGCTGCGGCCGCGGCTTCCGCATGGCGTCGACCAGCGCCGGCGAGACAGCGAGGTCCAGCACGTCCTCCGCCGGCTCGTCCTCCGCCCACACGGCGAACCGGTACTCGCGCTCGGCGCGGCGGGCGGCGTCCTTCAGGAAGACGAGCAGCAGCGACAGCTCGAGCTCCGACGACGCGCCCTCCAGGCGCCGGACCGGGTCGTCCAGGTAGGCGACGGGGCCGTGGTAGACCGTCTGGCTCTTGTGGGCCGCGGAGAACGAGCGGCCCTCGACCGCGCTGCGCAGCACGACGGTCCGGCCGCGGGGGCCGGCCTGCTCGGCCACCATCGCGCCGAGCGCCCGTGCGAACTCTCGGGGCCGGCGGATGGGCGAGACGGCGTCGCAGCCGGTCGGCATCGCCCTGCGCCAGACGGCCTGCTCGTCGGCCGTCTCCGGCTCGATGGACGCGCAGTAGATCCAGCCGTTCGCGGCGTGGTGGACCTCGCCATCGTTGGCGAGGAGTCCTTCGCCTTGGTCGAGGAAGCAGCTCGGCTTCGAGATCCGGATCGTCTCGCAGCCCGGAATCGCGTGCTGCTTGGACGAGGCCTTCTGCAGGGCGGCGATCGGAAACCGCTCCGCCGGGTCGCGGAAGTCGACGTACGCGCAGGCGATCAGGTTGCCCGCGTCATCGACGTGGTGCCCGTCCGCCAGGTACTCGACGCTCCGCATCTGGTCCAGGAGGCGCAGGGCAGCGGCCGGGGCGCTGGTACCGCACCCAGTCGACCGCTGCCCGCATCACGCAGCCGCTCTACCATCCGAGCGTGCCCCGGCCCATGACCCCGTTGTTGGCTTCGCCCTGCATCGACATCTCCCGCCGCTCGGCGTCGATCCCCAGCTCGAAGTTCACGTCGCTCCGGTCGAGCACCCCCAGGGCGTAGCCCACCCGGTAGTCCCGGCCGTACTGCGAGGTCGTCAACCCGACGCGCGGCGTCCCCACCAGGCGCGCGCCCAGCGGCAGCCCGTAGCCCACCTCGGCGTTGAGCTGCCCGCCGGCCCCGTACATCTGGTGCGAGCCCATGCCGTAGGCCATCTGGTTGTTCCACAGCGTCTCGGCCCCGCCCTGCGCCGAACCGCCCCACGACGGGGCCACCTGCGCCGTCAGCCCCAGCGGGCTCGACGGGGTCGGGTCCCACCCGAAGGACAGCGACATCCCGCGCTCGGAGAACCCTTCCGCCTGGTGCACCACCAGCGTCCGCATCCGCACGTCCAGCGACAGCCCCGTGACCGCGTCGGTGAAGGCGAGGCCGCCGCCCACGTCCATGCCCGCGCCCGTCTCGGCGTCGCCGCCGTCCCGGCGCAGACCCACCTCGACGCTCGGCGTCAGCGACAGCCGGCCACCGGCGAGGGTGTAGCCCCGCGAGCCCTCCAACGCCGTGCGCACGCGCGTCACCCCGGCATCGGACGCGTTCAGGCGGCCCATCGCGCCGTCGACCAAGTCGCTCGCCGCGCCGACCCACAGCGCGTCGGCCTTGAACGCCAGCGCGAACCCGCCAGTGGCCCGCGCGCCGATCAGCTCACCCCGAGTACCCACCGCCGACATCGCCATCGACACGCCCGTCTCCAGCGGCGATCGGCCGGCCGGCGTCAGGCTCAGCGAGCCGGCGCCGTAGCCGCTCACCCCCCACACCGAGACCCGGTCGTTGACCTGGTAGCCCACCCACGGGTAGAACCCGGTCATCGACGTCGTCATCTGCCCGCCGTTCGCGTCGCGCCGGAAGCCGCCCATCCCGAGGGTGCGGCCCACCGACAGGCCGAGTGTCAGCGCGCCGCGCGAGTAGTCGGCCCCGAACATCGTCGTCCGCACGTCGCCGTCGAGCGACAAGGCGTTCTCGAGGCCGGAGAAGTACGACCGCGAGCTGCGGCTCCACACCGACAGCATCCCGCCCCGGCTCTCGCGGTTCAGCTCCAACTCGGAGTTTGAGAACAGGTCGCCGCCCATCCCCATCGAGCCCAGCAGGCCGCCGCCGTGCGCGGCGCCCGCCGGCCCGTAGCCGCTCATCGGTGCATGCTGGCCCGTCATGCCCATCGCACCCGGCATGCCGCCCATGCCCATCGCGCCACCCGCGGCGCCCATTCCGGACATGCCGGGCGT
This sequence comes from Vicinamibacterales bacterium, assembly GCA_965204175.1. Taxonomy (GTDB): domain Bacteria; phylum Acidobacteriota; class Vicinamibacteria; order Vicinamibacterales; family UBA8438; genus WTFV01. Next base: position 2,695,029 of record OZ241978.1, on the reverse strand, counting down.
GCTCACGCCGAAGGCGCCGCCCCCGGCCGCGTGCGAGCCCATCCCCATCGGCGGCGCGCCCGCCGGACCCATGCCCATCGGCTGCGCGAACTGCGACGCCAGGCCGAGCGCGAAGTCCCGCTCCTGCCCCGGCCGAAGCTCCCGGCCCGCGAAGCGCGCCCTGAAGCCCCGCCGCCGCGGCGCCGCCATCCGCTCCTCGATGTGCGTCACCACCTGCTCGGCCGTCGCACGCCCGAAGCGCGCCAGCAGCGCCGCCGGGATCAGGTCCGTGTTCTTGATCGTTCCCGTCGCCTTGCGGTGCCTGTTCCTCACGTACGCGCCGCTCTCGTTCGACAGGCGCAGCTCGAATTTCTCGCTGCCCTCGTCGATGTCGTCGTCGAGAATCGGCACGTGCACCGTCTTCTCCGTCTCGCCCGCCGCGAAGCTCAACGTGCCGGACACCGCCGTGTAGTCCTCGCCCGCCTTCCCCGAGCCGTCGGCGGTCGTGTAGTCCACCGACACCTCGTGCGCCGCCGCGCGGTGGAGCGTCACCGCGAAATCGAGCGAGGCGTCCTTGCCCTCCTTCGCCCGCGCGTCCCCGACCCGGATGCGTACCGGCCCCCCGACCGTCGCCGACGCCTCCCCGAGCGCAACCGTCACGTTCTTCCAGGATTTCGGCGCGATGCGGACCCGCCACAGCACCGGGTCCAGCGACTCCACGCCCGTCACCTTCCCGGCCGTCACCCTGAACGCCTCGGGAGCGGGCCTCGAGCCCGACTGCACGTCCAGCGCGAACGGCGTCCGCCCGTCATGCTCCGGCGGGACGTTGCTGAACGCCACCGCCACGGTCTGCGGCTTCTCCTCGGTCACGTCGATGCGGTAGGTCGTCGTGCCGGCCGAAGCGCCGCCCGGCATCACCCACAGCTCGGTCGCGCCGCCGTCCGGCGCGAGCGCAAGCGCGACCGCCGTGCCCGAGGGCCGCACCCGCGTCGGGCGCGTGAAGCTCGTCCCGCCCCGGCGCGAGCCCGCGAACACGCTCCCCTCACCGCTCCAGTGCGGCGCCAGCGTCACGCCCGCCGTCCCCGCCGGCACCGACGCCCGGTAGGACGTCACCCCCGGCGCAAAGGCCGGGACCAGCGCCACCGTTTCCGAACCGGCCGTGAGCGCGAGCCCGGTCACGGTCAGCTCCTCCCTCGCCGGTTCCTGGTTCTGGTCGTCCGTGACAACGACGGTCACCCGGGCGCCCAGGTAATCCGCCGGGATGTCCGGCGAGTCGACGCTGTGGTCGACGTACAGGACCGCGTCACGGGAGTCCGCGTCCCTTCTGGCGCTGACCGTGACCGTTTTCGGGCTCGTGTCTCCCGCTTCGACCCGGATCCGCTGGGGAGAGACCGTGATCGCGTCGATGTCGCTGTCGCCGGCGGCGCTGATGCGCGGGGAAATGTATGCGGTGTCCTCAAGCGGCATCTTCAGACGGACGGTGTAGGTCGCGCTGCCGCCCTCGTCCAGTGACACGGAGCCCGAAGACGGCGAGTCTGAGGTCAGATAACGACAGTCGTCGTCGATGATTTGGATCGAAATCACCACGCCATGGTGTCGTGTCTGGTTGTTCCAGCCACAACCGCTAGAACAGCCCGGCTTCGGTGCATAGGCGGGACCGCCGCCGCTGCCGTGGTGCTTGATAAAGAACCTGCGGGCGGGCGGAGACTTGCACACATTGTCGTTCACAGCGGTGAGTCTGACCGATTTGAGATTCATCCAGTCCGTGCTGAGGACGGATTGGGCTTCCCAGGTGACCCCGTTGTGGATCGTGAGCAGTCCGTCGTGGGCGTTGTGGGCTCGCGGTGAGATGCCCAGCTCCTCGGTGGGCGGCTCGCTGATCGCGATGCCGTAGGTGAGCGATTCGCCCTCGTTGATCTTCATGCGGCCGGGTCCCATTGGCGAGATTCCGTCGACGGACATGTAGCCGGAGCCGGTCTGCGCCGCGGCCGGATGGGCGAGCAGCAGGAACACCGCCCCGAGCAGCAGCGCGAGGACGGGGAGGAGGGCGAGGCGGGCGCGCCCGGTGCGAATGTCGTACCACGGTGTCACGGTCATGTCAACGCTCCTTGAGACGGCGGCCGACGCGTCCCCGCTACGGACCACCTAATCAGAACATCCCCCCTGCCATCCGGCATCCACCGTCCGTTCTCTGACACCGTAGGCGTCGAGACGAACCCGTTCCCCGCGCCGCGACCGGGCGGCGGCAAGCAGGAACAACGCGCCGGCTAGCAGCGCCGCGGCAGGCTCGTTGGGCATACCCGCGCGGACGGCTGGGAGTCCGCGTCAGTCGGTGCGGCCTTTGCTCGCGATAACTGGATTTATCGCGAGTAAAATCCGCGGTCTTTTGACGGACCCGGAGGCCGCCGGATGCTGAGTTCGGAGACGACATGCGAGCTGGAGTGCTCGTTCCATCTCGACCACGACACAGAGGGGGGTGACCCCTTGGCCGCCTACTTCGAGGCGGCCGGGGGCGCGTTCAGCCGCAACACGGAACGGGCTCTGCGGGCGGACGTGCAGGTCTTCGCGAGTTGGTGCCGACAACACTTCCGGCCGGCGTTCCCCGCCGAAGCCGCCACCGTGGTGGCCTTCGTCGACGACATGGGACGGGTCAAGAGTCCGGCCACGGTGCGCCGCTACGTGTCCAGCATCGCGGCCCTGCACAAGGCGCTGCGGCAGGCGAACCCGCTCGACAGCGCCGCCGTCCGCTTCGCCCTGCAGCGGATGCACCGCCGACGGGGCCGCCGGCAGGCGCAGGTCAGGGGACTGACCTGGCCGTTGCGGAACCGCCTTCTGGAGGCGACCGGAGACCGGCTGATCGACGCCCGGAACCGCGCGCTGCTGGCCGTGGGCTACGACACCCTGCTGCGGCGCTCCGAGCTGGTGTCGCTGGAAGTGCCTGATTTACTTGAGGAAATCGATGGAACGGCGACGCTGCTGGTGCGCTCGGGCAAGACCGACGGGGATGGTCGAGGCGCCACCCTCTACCTCGCGCGCGACACCGTGCAGCTCGTCAAGACGTGGCTCGAGCGGGGCGGCGTCGACCGCGGGCGGGTGTTCCGGTCCGTGCGCAAGGACGGCACGGTCGGTGAGAAGCTCGACGCGAGCCAGGTGCCACGCATCTACAAGAGGATGGCCCGCCGGGCCGAGATTCCCGACGACATCGTGGACACGCTCGCCGGACACAGCACGCGCGTGGGGGCGGTGCAGGACATGATCGCCTGCGGCATCGAGTTGCCGGCGATCCTGCAGTCGGGGCGCTGGACGACGACGCGCATGGTCCAGCGCTACGGAGAGCGGCTGCTGGCCCGGCGCAGCGGCGCCGCGCAACTGGCCGAGCGGCAGAAGCGCTGAGCAGGACCGCGGCGGGAGGGGGTAACACGGGCCGTCACGCCGCTGGCGGTGGCCCTGGGCGTGGACGTGCGCCCGCCTTCAGGGGCTTCCCTCCAGACACAGGGGCGTGACGTTATCGCGAGCAAAATCCCGTACTTCTTCCCGCACACTTCGCCGCGGCAGGCACCGGCACGCCGCGGCCGCCACGCAGGCCGACGCAGCATCACTCGGCCAAAACACAAGCGTTTTCAGTGGTTTGCGAGCGGACGTGAAGGCGATCTTGCATCACGGCGCGAGCGTGTGCTACGGTTCCGTCGCTTGTGTGTGGAACGATGTTTACTCGCGATAAATCCAGTTATCGCGAGTAAAACGCCTGCCAAGACCGCCGCCAACACACCGCATCGCAGCCGCCTCCGATCGCACTGAGCGCACTCCGCCTCCCTTCGCTCCTCTATGTACTTGGACGCGAATTCGATCGGTTCAGTTGCGCCACGAGCGCGACCGACATCGAGCTTGAACGCTCGGCCAATCAGGCTCAGCGGAGGCGCCGGGCTGAGCGGTCACAGCCCGGACTGAACCGGTCGATCCGGAGCCGGACCATCAGCTTCGCGGGGCCGTGCCGCGTGACGCCCATCTTGCCAGTGGTGCGGGCGACGTTGCGATGCCCGAGGACGTCCCGAACCATCGCCCGTTCGAGGTCCTTACGGACTTCGGCGAGCGTCGGCTGTCGCTCGGTGCCGACCGTTTCCGCAACGCCGCCGGCAGAGCGCCGGAGCCGACCGCACCGTAGCGGGGTCCGGTGACGGTGATGTCAGCGAGCACGTCCTGCAGCTCCCGCACGTCGCCGGGCCACCGGTGCGCCGCGAGGGGCGCCCATCGTCTCCCGCGCAGTCGTGCGGCTGCCCGCCGCCGCGATGTCCTTCCAGCAGTGCGCGGCGAGCCGGGCGATGTCCGGCCCGCGCTCCCGCAACGCCGGAGCGGTGAGCCCCGACAGTCCCGAGGACCGCCGGAAGCCGCGCCGACAAGCGACACCGCCCGTAGCACTGTCCCGACAACCTGCCTCCCGGCCGCGAGCCCGAGTGTCGCGGCAAGCGTGCAACGCGCCCCCCCTCCGCGTGCCTAAGTAACGCCTCCCCCTGCCGAACTGCCCGGGCGAGCACGCCGCCGACCTCCAGCCGACAGTCCCCGCGCGACCTGCGGAGAGCATCTCAGGCGACGCTTGGCGGCCACCGGAAACGCGCCTGAGTTCCTGCCCCCGGAGAGCCTGAGTTCCTGCCCCCAGGCCGGAAACGCCCAAGGGTCGACGTACGCCGTACCCCGGACCCTGAGTCGCTAGGGAACGAGAGACGTCAAGTCCAATCCCTGCAGTAGCTTGGAGCGAAACTCGGATCGCCCGGGGGCTAGCCCCCGAACCGGTTGAAGTACCCTGAGCGACCCCGGCCCGGGCCGTAAGACTTCCTGCCCCCACACGAACGGGGGCAGCGCGTCTCACGCCCGAACCGGCCGGAGTCGCTCAGGGTGCATTCTTCCCTGCGGGGAAGGCTCCACGGAACGCAGGCTCGTGGTCGTGTGCGACCACGACGGCGGCGGGGATGACACGCAGTCGGCACCGAGCCGAACGACAGCCCGGTAGCACCCGCCTGGCGCGGCCGGCGGCAAGGGGTTCAAGGTGGAGGGCAGCCAGCGCGGCCCGCGAGCGTCCCTCGCCCTTCGACATCGCCGGTTCCCTGTGCTGCCGGTCGAGCAGATCGCGGATCATCCCAGCTGCGAAGCCGGCCTGTCAGAGCCGGCACGGGGGACGGCTGGCGATGAAGTCGAGCACTTCCTGTTCGACCCGCCGGAGCGTGGCCGGATGCCGTACGCCGGACGAGTTGGGACGGACGCTTGGCGCTCCCGCGCCTCCTGCACCGAGACGAGGGGGGAAGCCGCTCGAGAGGCCGATGTCGGAGTCGGCTGCGTCACGAATCGCGTCCGCGCCCGAAGCAGCCGCCGCGACCGCCGACCGGCTGTCGGCTCGGCGATGAGCGCTCTCCGTCGCATCTGCGGGTATCGACCCATTCATCGACGACCTCCTGCGGCCAGCGAGGGTCGCCATTGGGGAGTCGAATCGGTGCGGCCGGGAACACCCGATCCTCCAGCATCTTGTACACCGTCGACCGCGAGACGCCTAGCTGACCGGCGACTTGCCTGACCGTCAAGAGCTGCGCCATCTACCAGTACCTCCTATCCGTCACGGCACGCTGCCCGGCCAGGCGTCGAGGCGAAATGGAGAGATCGTCCTCGCCGCCGCAACCCCGATGCAGGCTGCCGACGCATGTGCATATGTACCGAAAATGATGGATCGTGATCACGAGTCCAGTCAACCGCCGTCCGCGTCGAGAGGCGGTATACTTCCCACTGTGACGACCATCGATTTCGCGGAGGCGATCCGGCGTCGGCTCGCGGAAAGAGGACAATCCCAGTACCGGGCCGCGGTCAACAGCGGCCTGCCGCAAGACGCCATCCGCTCGGTCTTGAACGGGCACGTCCCCCGCCTGAACCGCGTCGAGCAGATCTGCCGCGCCCTCGGCCTTGAGCTCTACATCGGTCCGCCGCGGGATGTTCAGGTCGAGGCCGACGGCGCAGAACCCTCCCGCCCGCTGACGCGCTTCAACCCGAGCGTCCAACTGCCGGTGCGGGTGTTGTCGCAGCCGGCGCCGGAGGTCTTCCTGACGAAGAGCGAACAGCAGGATCAGACGAGGCCGGCGCCGGTGGATCTGGACGACCCGCAGGCGTTCTACGTGAGCTACTACGGCTACTCGATGGTCCCGACCGGCATCGGGTCGGCGGATTTCTGTCTCGTCTCTCCGTGCGCGAAGCTCGAGCCCGGTCAGCGGATCTGGCTCCGCGACCGGCAGGGGCGCGAAGGGCTGCGGTGGCTGCTCAGGCTGACCGCGACCACCTACGAGGTGGCGGCCTGGGACACGCCCAAGCCGAACGGCCACCAGGATCTGGTCACCGAGCGGTGGAAGCGCACCGGCGTCGACGACCGCGGCGTCATCCTGGCCGTGTACCGCGGTTGGCTCGCTTCGTCGGACCCGGTGTTCCGGCTTCCCGACTGGCACCCTGGCCGGCTCACCGGTTTGTGGCGGGCGCTGTTCGACGAGCAGCCGGAGCTCCAGGCCGCGGTGGCGGAGCATCTCGAAGAAACCGCCTCCTCCTTCGACCGGCGGATCACGGGCTGGCTCGAGCAGGGTACGGTCCAGCGCTCCGACATGCAGGATCTTCTCCAGCAGGTCGAGAGCGTGAAGCAGTTGGCGCAGTTGCTGTCCCGGCGATCGGAGGCGTCCCGCAACGAGTCCGGCGCGCGTGGCGGAGAGTCGACCGGTTCGCCGGCTGGCGCGGGGGCGAGGAGAGAGCGGTGACGGATCCCGCCCTCGCGTGACGGAGCCCCGCGGCCGTGCGCCCGCCCGCCGATTCCGTCGTCCTCGACGACCCGCCCTTTCCGCCCACTTCCCCACCACCGGCTCGACACTGACGACCTGACGAACGGACGGCCGGGCGACAGCCGGCGGCCGCCCGGCCCACGAGTCGTCATCGTTCATCGCGCGGCGCCTGCGCGTTGACGCGCTCGAGCATCGCGCCGATCAGGGAGGTCGCCTTCGCCTTGCCGAGCTTCTCGAGCCCGGGCTCGTCAGGGTCGACGCCGAACTCCCGCGCGAGCTCGGGATGCTCCTCGACCAGCGTGGCCAAGAGCTTCTTCTGCCGGGGGGTGATCGGCGCCGGCCGCGCGGCTGCCGGCTCAGCCTTGCCCGCCTCGGCGGCGTCGGCGGACGGCTCTCCGTCGAGCCCGAAGAGGGCACGGTCGTCGGCCCGCTTCAGGGCCTTGATCTGTTCCTCGAGCCAGCGGAGGCTGATGTCCGTCTGCGACGTCTGTGCGGCGCGGACGATGGCCCCGACGATGATCTTGCGCCGGGTTTCCCGCTTGCGTTCCGCTTTCGTCTCGTGCAACTGAAGCTGACGCAGCTGATCCGCGAGCCGCTTGTCGGCGACCCTCGCCCTGGACGCAATCTCCTGGCGCCGCTCCTGGAGCTTGGCGATCTGAGCCCCGCGTCTTGACGTCTGCATGATTCGGAATATATCATGAATCCCGCTGAGAGAAACGGATCAACGCACTAAACTCGGCCGCGACATCCCGGGGCCACACGGCGCCACGAGAAAAAAACCCGAAACCCGAAGGGCGCACTTACCGGTTTCGCTGTGCGAAACCGACGTGCGACGACACGCCTGAGGCGCAAGAGACACGCACGCATGTATTGCCACGTCAACGTGAAGACGGGCAGCCGCGGCAGCGGCCAGTCGGCGGCGGCGAAGTACGACTACATCAGCCGCGCCGGCAAGTACGGGGCGGCCAGCCAGGACGAGCTGGTGCACCTCGAGTCGGGCTGCATGCCGTCGTTCGCGGCGTCGGACGCGCGGCTGTACTGGGCGGCGGCCGACTGCCACGAGCGGAGCAACGGGCGGCTTTTCCGTTCGCTGACGGCGGCGCTGCCCAACTCGCTCGACTCCGCCGGGCGGCTGCAGCTCGCGCGGACCTTCGCCGCGCACGTGACGGCGGGCGAGTTGCCGTACACGCTGGCGGTGCACGCCGGCCACTCGAAGAAGGCGGGCGTGGCGGACAACCCGCACCTGCACCTGGTGTTCTCCGAGCGCGTGAACGACGGGGTGGAGCGGGCGGCGGAATCGTGGTTCCGGCGCGCGGCTCCGAAGGGAGGCGACCCGGCCGCTGGCGGCGCGAAGAAGAGCGAGCGCACGAAGCCGCGGGCGTGGCTCGAAGAGACGCGGCAGGCGTGGGCGGCGGAGATGAACCAGGCGTTCGGCCGCGCCGGCGTGTCGGACGAGGTGACGCCCGAGAGCCACGCCACGCAACTGGCGCGCGCGCGCGAGGCCGGCGACGCAAAGGAGGAGCAGCGTCTTCTGCTCAGCCCGCCGTCACAGCACATCGGGCCGGCGGCGAAGCACAAATGGGAGGACCGGTCGTCGGGGACGCCGGAGCAGAAGCCGGACCGGGTTGTCGCGTTCGAGGAAGCGTCGGCCTCTGCCCGCGAGGCGCGGTCGGCGCACGCGCGGGACGCGGCGGAAGCGGCCGAGGCGCGCCGGCAGGTCGAGGCGCTCGACGCGGAGATCGCGGCGCTGGAGGCGGAGCAGCGGCGAGCCGAAGCGGCGGCCCGGCGGGAAGCGACCGCACGCCGCGAAGCCGAGCGGGCCCGGGCCGAGGCGGAGTGGGCGAAGCGGGAAGAGGAGAGGAAAGCCCGCCGAACGGCTCTCGCCCACCTGCCCGGGGGCGTCGAGCTGTTCCTCGCAAAACTCGCCGATCTCGATCCGACGTGGAACGTGAACGGCAACGACGCGACGACGGGCGCGAACATCGATTCGGCCCTCGACGCCGCCGAGTCGGACGACACGCGTCTCTGGCGGCTTCGCGACGTGCTGTCGGACGAGGCCGCCGACGCCCGGTTCCGTCAGGAGCTCGGCAGGGCCGCCCGGTTCACGACGGCGGACATCGACCGCGCCCTCGCGGCGGCCGAGCGCGATCAGGAAGAGCGGCGTCAGACCGAGGCCGCCCGGCGCCAGCGGCGGGCGGCCACCGAAAGGCGCGTCTCTCGCCTGGAGCGGCTGCTGAGCGCCCCCGGGGGAAGCGAGGCGTTCTTCGCGGCCCTCGACGCGCAGAAACCGTCGTGGCGGCGGACAGGGACGCGCCCGAGCGACATCGACCGCGCGCTCGATGTCGCCGAGCGCGGCCGTGACGCCGACGAGGCGCCCCCGTGGCCGCATCGGCTCGTCCTCGAGGCGGAACGAGCCTTCCCCGGCGCCGCCAGCACGGCGTGGCAGGACGCGGGCGCCGGCTTCAACCGGTCGACCGAGATCGGGCGGCGGGCCGGAAGCGTGTCGCAGACGCTCTCGGATCGCGCCCGCGCCCGGGCGCTCGCGGCCGAGCGGCCCGAGCCGCCGGCGTCACGCGGACTGGTGAAGCGGCTGTTCGACTGGTTGCGGGAGCGCGTTCACAAGATGCTGGGCAGGCTTCGCCCGTCGAATGCGGCGCACCGTCAGGATCGTTCTCCGCGCGGCGATGCCGAAGCGGCACGGGCCGCCGCGGCCGAGCGGGCAGCGCGAGACCGGCGTCACGCCCAAGAGCTGATCACGGCCGCGCGGGCGGCCGCCCGCAAGTGGGGACACATCCCGCTGGCCACGGACACCGTCGTCTCTGTCGCCGAGTCGATCAGCGCCCGGCCGGGGACGCCGCCGGCTCAGCGGGCGGTCCTCGACCAGATCAACTGGGAGACGGCGCCCCTGGTCGGTCGCTCGGCCGAGGCCGCCCGATTGAGAGTCCGCTGCCAGGGTGAGAAGACCGCGGCGGCCGACGAGCGCCATCGGCAGGCCCTCGGCGAGTGGAGCGCCCTGCCGCGTCGGCAGCGCTGGATGACCCGCAGGCCCCAGCGCGAGAGCCCCGGCCTGCCGAGCCCCGAAGAAGTCGCGGCCGCTCGCGGCGAGCTGGTCGGCGTCGTCAGGTCGGCCATGATCACCGAGCTCGAGAAGCTCGTGCCGCGGCCGCGGCCGGCCTCTCCGCCCGCGGACCGCGCCCGGACCCCGCCCGCCGCCGGGGCACACCGCGACGAACGCCCGCCCCTGTCGAGGCCGGTCCAGGGCGACGGCCGGGTCAAACGCCCTGCCGAGGGGCAACGCCACGTTCCGGTCCGCGCCCCCGACATGCGGCCCAAGCCGGCGCCGGCGACGTCGCCGCCCCGGCCCCCGGCTCGGCGAGACCGGGGACACGAACCCGGCCTCTGATCGACACCCGCGACGACGCGGGCGGGTCTCGCCCGGTGACGCCCGGTCCCGGTCCGCGCCGCCGGCGGATGGCTGAAGAGCGCCGCCAGGGCTTCGCCCCGACCTGCCGGAAAACGGCCCGGAGGGGTGCACAGGTGGGGGGCGCGGTCACAGGTACGATCGACCATCATGTGAACCCGACCCCTTGCCCCTCGCCACCGGTCCACCCGGCCGCCTGTCTTCGACAGGCGGCCGGAAGGGGAAATTTTCGCGCGCGCTATGCGCGCTTTTTTTTCGCCCCGCTGTGCGGGGCAACGACGAAGAACCCGGCCGGCAGGGGCCGCCCACGAACTTCCCCAGGGAAAGGACAACGCGATGAACGCGGAGGTGCGACTCGACCCGCAGCAGGCGCCGGCGCGCGCCGAGCTGCTGCTGGGCGCCGGCTTCGGGCAGGAGGCCCAGGCCCGGGGCCGCCCGATCCACGGCCGGCTCGAGAGCGACAGCGACGGCGAGCCCGGGCCGCGGGTGAAGATCGGCGCGTTCCGGACGCGGCGGCTCGCGGTGAGCGAAGGCAGCGCCAGGCTCTCGGCCAGCGCGTACGGCAACCCGCTCCGCCCCGCGCGGGACATCGCCCCGGTCGTGCCCATCGGCGCGCCCGTGATCGTGAGGACCGACATCCCCGACGCCCGCGGGTGGCGCGTCTACCGGGTGGCGCCGGACGGGGCCGTCATCTACGACGGGTGGATCGAGCACGACCCGGCCCACGCGGAGCGGGTCGTCGCCGAGCTGCGGGCGGCCGCGGCGGCGAGCCCCGAGGCCGCGCTGCGTCGCGCCGTCGAGCGGCAGCCCGGCCACGCGAGCGCGGACGCGATCGCGCGGTGGCTCGCCGGCCGGGAGGTCGAGCGGCCGGACAGGCCGGCCAGGCCCCGATCGCGAGCGGCCCGGCGGCGGTGGCGGCGCGCCCTCGCGCGGAAAGGCGGCCGGCGCCCGTGACGCCCCCCGCCGGAACCGGCCCGCGCGCGCTCCGCCAGGTCCTCGCCGCGGCCCGAACGAGCGCCAACGCCCTCGGCCGCGTCCACCTCGTCGAGCCCACCACGAGCCACGCGCACCCTGGAGCCGACACCCACGGCAACCGTCCGATGACCCGCTGACCCACCCGGGCGCACGCGCCCAACCCGAACCCACGCTCCCCGGAATTCCGTTCGCGTAACGCACGCGAAGCGGGGAGAGGTGCGCCCTGCGCACGAAAGGAGACAGCCATGTTCTGCAGCTCGCCATCGCGGCCGGCCCGCTCCGGGGACGACGAGATCACGGGAGCCGGCCGGCCGCTCCGCAACACCCGCGTCACCCGGACTCACCGCGACGAGGCGCGCCTCCGTCTGAACGCCCTCCCGGCCGCGGGCCACGCGGACCCGTCCCGCCGCGTGCCGATCCCGTGCGCGCCCGCCGCCAGCCCGCGGGGACCGCCCTCGACCCGTCGACCCCGACCACCCATCTCGACCCCCCGTAGAAGCGCCGCCCGGCAACCCGGCGCGGCAGCCGGGCCGCCTGGTCCGCCGCACACACCCCCGGAAAGAGAGGAGAACCATGTCCGAACGAACCGCTCAGCGCGTCGGCGCCAAGATCGTCGTCCGCTCCATCGACAACGCCGGCTGCACGATGCGGGCGTTGACGATCACGTCGAAGCTGCGGCTGCAGGGCTCCGCGCTCGCCGCGGCGCTCGCGAGGCCCGATGTCCAGTCCGCGCTGACCGACGTCAGCTGGCGCACCGGCGCCGGGCACGTCACCGGCGTCTCGGTCGTCTACGGCAGGCCCGAGCCCGAGCTGACCCCGGTGCGGGAAGCCGGCACCGGCACGGTGGCCAACGGCGAGGTGGTCTGGCAGGGCAGCGACGGCGCCCTCGACCAGGACCTCGAGGAGTTCATGCCGGAGGGTCCGCAGCGGACGCAGCTCGACTGGAAGGACATCGGCAAGTACGGCCCGGCCGTTGACGACCCGCGCCGGGCGCCGCTGCCGGCCGACCGGGCAACGCTGAGACGTCCGGGCCGGGTGTCCAGCCGGCGCGGCTATCTGCGCCCGGCGCTCTCGGTCGACATCGTCGCGCGCATCGTCGAGCTCCGCCGCGAAGGCCTCAGCTTCAAGAAGATCGGCAAGGCCCTCGGTATCGCGGCCTGGACCGTCTCGCGCTACGTCCGCAGTTTCGAGGAGGAAGACCGATGACGAGGTGATATGAAGCTCACCTCGAGGCCCTGGCCGAGCTTCACCGCTCCATCGCCGTCCCGGACGAGGACTACGGCAGACGCGTGAGCGCCTGGAACGACATGCATCACCGGACCGCGGGCCAACGCCATCCGGCTGTACGATGTCACGATCGCGCGCGTGGCCGCCGCTGCCTGACCGCCAGCGGACCCACACGGGACAGCCAACATGCCGACCACTTACAGAGTCATCCTCGAGACCGAGACCCGCCCGCGTGAAGGCGCGGCCGCCCTCGACCACCTGCCCGCCATCCAGGTCGACGCGCCGAACGTCGACGTCGCCGCCCGGCTCGCCCTGTCCCATCACATCGACAGCCGGCCGACCCCGCCTCCCGCCGGGACCTCGTTCGGGCTCCTCGTGATCACGCCGCCGCCCAACGACCCGAACGTGCCTCACCACGACCTCGACGACGAGGCCGAGATACACCGCCTCAACGTCGAGTACCGGCCCACCGCTACCGCGGGGCACTGACCGCCCGTTGCGGCCGGAGCAAGCACTCCGCCGCCAAGTGATCCGCGCCAACCAGCCGCCTGCCGGCACGTTTTCGAGCACGATGCCCGGAACAACTGATCGACACCCGGTTCCCCGGGCAACAGTTCCCGTGGGGAAGCGTCGTCACGTTCCTCGACCGCCACCGGCGCACGGTCCTCGGCACTGCCACCGAGCTGCGGCGCCACGAAGCCATCGTCGCCGCCGGCGAGACCGGCCGGTGGCGCGTGCGCTGCGCCGGATTCCGGCTCATCACGGCCGGCCCAACCGGCCGAGCGACGATGCAGCAGGTCAAGGACCACGCGGCGCAACTGCCCGAACACCACCTCGACACGGGCGCGCTGGCGACCCGCTGGCGCTTCCGCTTCGAGACCCGCCACGAGCCGCGCCGGCATCTGCCGGAACGACGCCAGGATCATCGCGCTCTCGATCAGCTACGTGCGAGCGCCTTGGGACGACCTCCGTGACAGGCTCCTGCACGAGGTCGCACACGCGATCGTTGGTCCCGGCCACGGACACGACGTCGGTCGTCACGGCCGCCCGGCGCATCGGCCGCACTGCGAAGCGCTACAGCACCGTCAACCCACAGCGCCCGCGGGCCAGGCTGCTGACAAGTAGCAACGCGCGAGCCGACATGCCAACACTGCTTGGACGATCCGATGATCGATCCGACGGCACCTGCGCCGTCAAACGACCGCCAGCGGACTTGCTCCGCCCCCGCCGGCCGGCGGCTCTTTCGGCCCACCCTCCCGCCCTGTTGACGACACGCCCAGGGGGAGCCTCCAACTCGTGCGCCCGCCACGCCTACTCGACGACGATTGCCAAAGGGCGCGCGCTACGAACGTCCTGCTGCCGGGGGGCGACCAGACCGAAACAACCCGCTCGTCCACGAGCCGGACCGCGGTACCGCTGGTAGACCAGGCGGTCACGGCCCGCGCGCGCGTTCATCGACAGCGACGCCTTCGGCGCTTGGTCCACGCCGAGTGCGATCCCCGTCACGAATCTGGATCGAAAATGGAGGCCGCATCGGCGGCGGCAACAATCCCAACAACAAGGGTAACACCGCGATCATGCAGAAGTTCAGCGGCCACCTCGTCGCCGGGCTTGAGTGTACGTATCGTCATGCCGCTCAATCCTCCTTCTTTTCCTGCTCCTGTGAGTCAACTCCATCTTGCAGGAACTTAACACTACGCTCCAGTATCACAGCTTGCTTCGGGAGTACGGACTCGCCTCGCACAAAGTACGAAAATCTCTGCACGTTCCCCCTGCTATAGTGCCAATGAAGAATTATCGTACTGCCGGACTTGAAATACTCTCGAAGACGCGCGTGATCCTCCTCCGAGACCGTCTCGTCCATCACGATCCGCAACTTCTGAAGCGGTTGGTGAACTACCTCATCGCTAGGTTTGAGCCGCACCCAACGGTCCCCGTAATCTGTGTCTTCGCGCGTTGCCTTACGCCACGTTGGGGACGGCAACAAAACGCTCCGTACACCCAAGGGCAGGACCCACTCATCCTCACCTGGGCGCGACACTCCGATCCGCTCCACCATATTCTCAATGATCGGAGCGTCTTCCAGCTTCTTCTGGATCTGCTCAAGCATTGTGGCGATGCGGCTTATCGGTAAGGGTGAGCCTAGCTTCATGCCCGTAAGCTGCTGTGGGTCTATAGTAACCGACGCCTCCTCCTTTTCTGGCTCTGGCCCCCAAGACTCGCTCACGACCCGATACGCCCGCGCGTCGTCGTAGTGCATTAACATGTCGATGGTGACTTGGCCCTGTGGTGGCAGCACCGGCAGGGTAATTGGCTTCTCCAAGCGAGGCACATGGACCTTGAGCCCGTACATGGGAGTTCCACCGATATTCTTAACGCAAACGTCGATCACTGGCGACCCAGGCTCCCTCAGGTTCCATGCTACAACGGCCTTGCCACGTGAAGCCCATATCACCCACCAAATTGAAACCAGCGCCGAGGCTGCCGATATTGCCGCCGCTATCGCCGCGGCCCAAGCTGCTTCGACCATCAATCCCCACCCCTTTCACTCCAACCCCAAACACAACTCCACGAAGCTCCATCAGATGCGCCGCAGGCACGGGGCTTGACGCCTCTGCATCGGTCCAAGTTGGTGACAGTCGGCCCGCCGTAGCGTAAGCCTGCTCCGTTGCTGCCCGCAACTTCCTGCGACGAGTCTGTCAATCGCGCGGAGCGGCTGACGACCGGCAGCGCTCCAGTCCGGCAGCGGCCGCGCCGCTTGGCTCGGCGGCCGCACCGGAAACAGCCGGCGCTGGAGGCGGGCGTCGTCGAACGACTCCGGCAGCGGCCAACTCAGCGCCGCGCCACGCTGGCGCGGCGCAGGTAGTCGCCCACCGTCGCCGGCGACGTCTCCAGGCTGCGGCCGGGGCCGGTCACCGGGTAGGCACGGGACCGGTCACGAACGCGGCCCATCGGTCCATCAGAGCGCGCCGCTGGTCGAACAGATCGCTGCGCGCGTAACTCCGCTCGACCGCCCCGCCGACCACGTGCGCAAGGGCCAGCTCCGCCACGTCCCTGGTCGCCCCCGACCGCTCCGCCGCCCACGTGCGGAAACTCGACCGGAAGCCGTGAACGTCCGCATCCGTCCCCGTCGCTTTCCGCAGCGCGTAGATCAAGGTGGTGCCGTTGAGCCGCCGCCCGCCCACGCCAGGGAAGATCAGCGAGTCGGCCGCGCCGCCTGAATGCGCCTTCATGCCTTCCAGCACGCCCACAGCCGCATCCGACAACGGCACCCGATGTTCCGCCCCGGCCTTCATCCGCGACGCCGGCACGCGCCACTCCCGCGCCTCGAGATCGACCTCGCCCCACGTCGCCCCGCGAGCCTCGCCGGACCGTACCGCCGTCAGCGCCGTGAAGCGAATCGCCGCCTTGACGGCCGGACCGGACCCGCACGCCTCGACCGCCGCCAGCGCCGCGGGAACGTCCGCGTACGGCAGCGCCCGCCGATGCGCTCGGGTCTTCGGGGTCTTCGGCAAGGCCGCGTCGATCACTTCGCCCGCCGCGTTCACGTCGACGTGACCGAGAGCCTGCGCCGCCGCGAGCACGCCCCGGACCCAGCCGCGCAAGAGCTTGCCGGTCGCGGGCTTGTCGCGGTAGACCGGCCCGAGCACCGAGAGCACCGCCGCCCGGTCGATCTGGTCGACGGGTCGCCCCATCAGACGCGCCGCATACCGCGCCAGGGTCCGCCGCCGCGTCTCTCGGGTACTGCCGCACCACTGGCCCCCCTGGTCGACCTTGGCGGACAGGTCCGCGAACGTCGGCACGGTCGACGCTCGCCCGGACGGGTCGCCGCCGCGCTTCGCCGTCAGGCGGTTGTCGTGTGCCCGCTCCCGAGCCTCGGACAGCGTGACGGCCGGGTAGGTGCCGATGCTGATGTCGCGCCGCTTCCCCTGGACGTGGAGCCGTTGAACCCACCGCTTGTTGACCCGGCCCGTCCGGCCCCTGGCCACGACCAGGTACACCGTGTCGCCCGCCTGGTACCGGCCCGGCTTCCGCAGCGTCTCGGCCCGCTTGGCTGTCAGTCTTTCCATGGAACCAGCCTCCCCTGGCCGAAATACTAAACCCACGGTACGCCCACAGTCAAGACCCGGATTCGGGTGGATCGTCCCGGACCGGTCTGGACCCGGGAGAGGGTAAATTTCCCTTATTCCGCTTGGAAATCCGCATGTTTCGACCGATGCGGACCGAACGGGACGAGGGATAGCGTTAAGGCAGGGAGAAGGCGACCAGCTCCGCGATTCGCTCCTCGTCCAGAGCCGCTACGACCAGGTATTGCCGGCCACCCGCCAGGTACGTGATCGGGAACCCGGTGGTCGGTCCACCCGGGAGCCGAATCTCATGCGCAACCTCTCCCGTGCGCTTGTCGTAAGCACGGAGCACCGGCCCCCCGCGCTGCCCTTCGCCGGCGAACAACAGGGTGGACGTCACGAGCAGTCCGGAGCTCTGCGTGAGAATCCCGGTCTGCGGCACGTCCACGCCCTGCAGGTCGGGATGCTCACGGATATAGTCGGGCGTCTCGCCGTGCGGGATCTGCCACAGCATCTCTCCCGCGGTCAGGTCGATCGCCGTGATCCGGCCGTAGGGCGGCTTCAGCAGGGGCAGGTCGCGGACGGTCGGCACGCCTCGGGAGAACGAGATGTGGTAGCGCACGCCGGTCCCCTCGGTGCCGTCCGTCAGTCCGAACAGCGTCGGCCTCGTCTGTGACGGCACGAAGAGGAGCCCGGACTCGACGTCCACCGCGCCGCCCGGCCAGTTGACCCCGCCCCCCGCGCCGGGGGCCCCGAGGGTCCCAAGATTGACGCCCGGCTCGATCAGGGACGGCGGCGTGTAGAGCGGCCCGAGTCGGATCTGCTCCACGATCCGCAGCGCCTCGGCCCGCAGCTCGGGCGTGAAGTCGATCAGGTCGTCCTCGGCGACGCCCTGCTGATCGAACGCAGGCGGCTTCGTGGGAAACGGCTGTGTGGGAGACGCCCGCTCGCCCGGAACGTCCGACGGCAGCACGGCCCGCTCCTCGATCGGCCACACGGGCTCGCCGGTCTCGCGGTTCAGCACGTAGGCGAATCCCTGCTTCGAGAGCTGCACCAGCGCCTTGATCGGGACGCCGTCGACCTCGATGTCGACGAGGATGGGGGCGGTCGGGATGTCGTAGTCCCAGAGCTCGTGATGGGTGAGCTGGAAATGCCACGCCCGCTCGCCGGTCTGCGCGTCGAGCGCCAGCACCGAGTTGCCGAACAGGTTGTCTCCCGGCCGATAGCCGCCGTAGTAGTCGTTCGTGGGCGTCTCGGTGGCCACGTAGAACAGGCCGAGCTCCGGGTCGGCGGTCACCGGCGCCCAGTGCCCGACGTTCCCCGTGTACTTCCAGGAGGCATCGAGGAGCTCCGGACGCTCCTGCACCCAGTCGTGGGTGCCGGTCGGCACGTCCCAGAGCGCCTCGTCCGCCTTCAGCCAGGTGTCGACGCCGAATTCTCCCTCCTTCGGGACCGTGTGGAAGCGCCAGAGCGTCCGGCCGGTGCGCGTGTCGTAGGCCACGATGTCGCCGGGCATGTTCATGGGCCAGACCTCGTTGGGCGAGGCCCGGGTGGGAATGCTGCCGGTATGCAGCGAGATCGAGGCCACGAGCGCATTCCCGAGAATCGCCGGCGGCGAGGTGTTGGCCACGCGACCCGCGCGCTCGGCGGCCGGCCGCTCGTTCCAGCGCAGGTCGTCCATCATGTCGATCACGCCGGCCGCACCGAAGTCGGTCATCAGATTCCCGGTCCGGGCGTCCAGGGCCACCAGTTGAAAGCTCGGCGTCACCACGAAGATGCGCTCGTCCCCCGCCCCGTCCGTCCAGTAGCTCACGCCGCGTCCGGCGCTGCGCGCAACCGGCTCGATGATGTCGCCCCACCGGCGCTCGTTGTCGCCTGGGTGCCAGTTCCAGAGGGGCTCGCCGGTAGCGGCATCGAGGGCAATCACGCTGCGTTGGTTGCCGATGGTCGTATAGAGGACGCCGTTGACCACGATGGGACTGATCTGCGTCCGGCCGGACGGCGGGGGCGTGCCCTGGTCCCGGGCACTCCAGCGCCAGGCGATCTCCAGGTCTCCGACGTTGCCGGCATGAATCTCGTCCAGCGGCGAGTAGCGGGTGGCGCCCGCGTCCGCCCCGAACACGCCCCATTCGCCATCGGCGGCGCCGTCTTGCGCGCCGAGGCCCACGACTCCCAGACACGCGACGGCTGCAACCGCCGCGCAACGGATCACCGGATGCTGACCGGAAAACGCCTTATGCATGACTCTCGACGCCCCTCCTCACCGACACGATCGCCGCCCCGCCGGCGCGGAGGCGTCCGAACCGCGAAAACAAAGGACCCGACATGATTCTCGATCAGAGATCGATCAGCCGCCCCGTGCTGTCGCCGAGACGCTCGGGCCGCACCCCGGCCAGGTCGAGCATGCTGAGCAGCAGGTTCGTCATCGGCGTCTCCGGCCTGGTGCGGAGGTGCCGGCCGCCCTTGAACCGGCCGGCGGCCCCGCCGGCCAGCACGATGGGCAGCGGCGAGTGGTTGTGCAGGTTGCCGTCGCTCATGCCGCTGCCGTAGAGCAGCAGCGTGTGGTCGAGCAGCGTGCCGTCGCCGTCCGGCGTGGCCTGCAGCTTCTCCAGATACGAGGCGAACGTGGCGACGTGGTGCGCGTTGACCTTGCCCAGCCTGGCGAGCTTCTCGTCGTCGTTCTGGTGGTGCGACAGCGCGTGATGCGGATCGTTGATGCCGATGGCCGGGAAGGTCCGGTAGCTCGCTTCGCGGCCGAAGGCGAACGTGATCACGCGCGTGAGATCGGCCTGATAGGCCAGCACCTGCAGGTCGATCATCAGTCCGGCGTGCGTCTCGAAGTCCTCCGGCACGCCGATGGGCCGGTCCGGGACCGGGAACTCCTGCGCGCGGTTGTACTGCTCGGTCTTGCGAATGCGCCGCTCGGTCTCGCGGATCGCGTCGAGGTACTCGTCCACCCGCCGCTTGTCCTGCGCGCCGAGATCCGTGTGCAGGCGCCCGATCTCTTGCGTGACCGAGTCGAGCAGGCTGCGATCCATCTCCATCTCGCGCAGCCGGTCTGCCGTGCTGTCGCCGTCGCCGAACAGGCGTTCGAACACCGCGCGCGGGTTGCGCTCCATCGGGTTGGGCGTGGTCGGCGTCCGCCACGAGATGGTGTTCATGTAGGCGCAACTGTAGCCGGCGTCGCAGTGGCCGACGATGTCCGCCGCGTCGAGGGCGAGCTCGAGCGACGCCAGGGGCGTTGCCGTGCCGATCTCCCGCGCCGCGATCTGATCGGCGGTGGTGCCCACCTCGACATCGGCGCCCTCGGTGCGCTTGGCGTGCACGCCGCTCAGCCACCCGGCGCTCGCACGGGAATGATCTCCTCCGCCGTCGCCGAGCGACTCGAGCTGGCGATGGGCCAGGTTGGTCACCACCACCACCTGCTCGCGGAACGGCGCGAGTGGCTGCAACGAGGGCGACCACTCGAAGTTGCGCCCCGTGCCCTTCGGCGTCCAGGCCGCGTGGTAGGCGCCGTTCGGGATGTAGATGAAGGCCAGTCGGCGCGCGGGGTGCGCGGGCGTGCGCGTCATGGCCGTCAAGGCCGGCACCATGGCGTCCAGCAGCGGCAACGCGACCGCGGTGCCCATGCCGCGCAGCACCGTCCGGCGAGGCAACGCCTTCTTCGTGATGATCATGGCTGTACTCTCCGCATCCGAAACGGCCTGCTGTCGACGACGCCGCGGATCAGCGACGAGAAGCGATGGTCGTCGCGGGCGGCGTCGCGGACGATCTGCCGCACGACGGGCGCGTCGGCGAGTTCGGTGCCCCGGCCGACGGCGTAGGTCAGCAGCTTCTCGGTCAACGTCGTGATGAACTCCTCCGAGCGCCCGGCCAGGATCTCTCGCAGCCCGCCCGGGCCGTCGAACCGCGTGCCGTCCGGCAGAACGCCGGACGCGTCGATCGGCGCGTCGGACTCGCTGCGCTCCCGCCAGCGGCCGACCGCGTCGAAGTTCTCCAGCGAGAGCCCCAGCGGGTCCATCTGTGCGTGGCACACCGCGCAGCTCGGGTTCTTGCGGTGCTGCTCCATCCGCTCGCGCATCGACAACACCCGGCCGTCGGCGGTCTCTTCCTCCAGCTCCGGAATGTCCGGCGGGGGCGGCGGAGGCGGCGCGCCGATGATGTTCTCGAGGATCCACTTGCCGCGCGTCACCGGCGACGTCCGGTTGGCGTAGGAGGTCGCCGTCAGCAGGCTGGCGTGCCCCAGCACGCCCGCCCGGTTCCGATCCGTCAGGGTCACGGGCCGGAAGTGGCTTCCGTAGACGCGCGGTATCCCGTAGTGCCGGGCAAGCCGCTCGTTGAGGAAGGTCGTGCGCGACGTCAGGAACTCCAGCGCGCTGCGATCCTCGCGGATCACCCGTTCGAAGAACAGCTCCGTCTCCCGCTGCATCGCCTGCCGCAGGTTCTCGTCGAACTCCGGAAACTGGATGGGATCCGGCGCCGTGCCGGCCAGGTTGCGCAGGTACAGCCACTGCCCGCCGAAGTTGTCGACGAGCGCCCGCGAGCGCGGGTCCCGCAGCATCCGGCGCACCTGGGCGTGTAGCACGTCCGACTCGTCGAGCTCTCCTGCCTCCGCCGCGGCGAGCAGCTCGTCGTCCGGAATGCTGCTCCACAGAAAGAACGACAGGCGCGACGCCAGCTCCAGGTCGCCGAGGGGCCGCACCAGGCCGGGTGCGGCGCCCGGGGCGTCGCCCTCGATGCGGAACAGGAACTCCGGGCTCACGAGCACGCGCTGCAGCGCCCGGCCGATGCCGTCCTCGAAGCTGCCGTCCCGGCGGCCCGCCTCGTAGAACCCGAGCAGCACCTGCAGGTCCGCATCGGTCACCGGCCGCCGGTAGGCGCGGCGGGCGACCGTCGCCATGACCCGGCGCGCGCACGCGATCTCCTCTGTCGCGTGGTCCGGACGACAGACGAACAGCCGGCGGCGGCTCGGCGTGTCTCCCGGCCCCGTCGCGCCGTACGGTCCACCGATGGCGACGCTCCGTACGTGGGGCGGGCCGGACGTGTCGGCCGGATCGATGTTACTGCGCAGCAGGGGCTGCCGGATCGTGCCGACCTGCGCCGATGTCTTCCTCAGGAATGCCACGGACACCGTGCGGGGCCCGGCCTTGACCGGCAGGCGCACCTCCAGGGCCTCGTCGGCATTCATCGAGTATGCCAGCGCCGCTTCCCGTGCCGCCCGGCGCGCGGCCTCCCGGGCCGCCTCGTCGGCGTCCTCGTCCAGCTCGAACGCGTCCGACCTCGGCTGCGCGCCCCCGATGGTGAACAGCCGGACGCGTTCGCCGTCCAGGCTGACTTCCAACTGGTGCGGCTCCCCCAGCCCGCGAATGGTGTCGATCACGGTTCGCAGCAGGCGTATCCGAAAGACGTACTCGCCGTCGAGGGGAAACTGGTGACGCACGACGATACCGCCCCGCGTGCCGAGCGGCAGGCCGTCGAGATGGTCGTTCTGCGTGAGCACCGTCGGCACAAGATAAGTCGCTATGCTCGGCCGGATCGCGGCGCTGCCGACGGCCAGCCGGCTGATGCGCCGGGCCGCGCCCAGGTACCGCTCCAACAGCAGGGGCGACACCCCCAGCGCGTCGGCGATGTTGTCGAACCCGTAGCTGGCGTCGTCCGGCGGCAGCAGGGACGCGACGTCGATGTCCAGCGCGAGCAGATCCCGGATGGCGTTGGCGTACTCGGCGCGGTTGAGTCGATGGAAGACGGCGGTTCGCGGGAGTTCGGCCCGCGCCGCCCAGGCGGCGTCCAGGTCGGCTTCGAGCCGCGCCAGGAAAGCGTTGCGCATCTCCGGGTCCGGGCGCGGCCGGCCGGCCGGCGGCATGGCGCCGGCACGGAGCTTGCGGACCACCTTCTCCCAGGTTTCCGGGTCGCGGCCGACGTCGGACAAATCGAGCGTGTCGAGGGTCAGTCCGACCGCGCGGAGCTGCGCGGCGAGCGGCGAGGCCGTGCCGCCGCGGCCTTGCACGACGCGCTCGTTGTGGCAGGCCACGCAGTAGCGGTCGAGCAGCTCGCGTGACGGCGCGGTGGCGTGACTGGCCGCCTCGCTCCGGAGCGTCCGGCCGGTGTCCTGTTGCGGGAGGACTGCCGCCTGCGATGGGCCGTTGGCGGCATGCAGATTCGACGCAAACGGCAGGAACGCGAGCCAGCAGACGCCCAGGACGCTCAGGCAGATCGCCCTGGGAGTCCGCCCAGCAGAAGACCGCGCCGACGACGTTGTGCCTCTGCCGGTCCTCGATGACCCACGCTGCGATCGATACGGCCCGGCCGGGTTACGTTGCATCACGCTTCCTGCGAGACGGCACGAGGTTTCGACGCGCCGCCGACCCGAAATCAAGCTGTAGAGGCGAGTTTTCGTAGTCTATACTGCGGCTGTTCGTTCCGCCACCACTGTTCCGTCTTCACCGCCATCGGAGGGCATCGACATGCGCGTCACCTGCCTCACCGGGTTGTTGATCCTCCTCCTGCTGCCGCCGGCCGGTTCCGCCATCGCTGCCGCGGACGAGCGGCTGGTCGCGGCGGTGCGAAGCGGCGATTATGCCGTCGCCCGTGCGCTCGTGGCAGCAGGGAGCGATGTCGACGCGCCCGAGCCCGACGGCACGACCGCCCTGCATTGGGCAGTGCAACAGGACCGGGCCGGAATCGCGAAGCTGCTGCTTCGGGCGGGGGCCGACGCCAACGCGGCGAACCGCTACGGCCTGACTCCCCTGTTGCTGGCCGGCACGAACGGAAACCCCGAGACCGCCGCGCTGCTACTCGACGCCGGCGCCAACCCGAACCTCGCCACGCCCGAGGGCGAGACGCCGCTGATGACCGCGGCGCGCACCGGGAACCCGGACGTGCTGCGCCGGTTGCTGACCCACGGCGCCCGGGTGGACGACAGCGAAGCCTGGCGGCAGCAGACCGCCCTGATGTGGGCGGCGGCGGAAGGCAACGCGGCGGCCGCTCGCGTGCTGCTCGAGGCGGAAGCGGACGTGGCCGCCCGCTCGTCGGGCGGAATGACGGCGTTGTTGTTCGCGGCGCGCAGCGGCGACCTGGACACGGTCAAGGCGCTGCTGGCTGGCGGCGCGCACATCGACGAGACGGCGATGGACGCCGTTCCGGTGCGGGGTCGTGAGGAGCACGCGGACGAAGACTTGCCGCCGCGCCTCGGCTCGAGCGTCCTGGCCACCGCCATCGAGAACGCGCACTACGACCTGGCGGCTTGGCTGGTTGCCGAGGGAGCCGACCTGAACGTCGACGGCCCGCGCGGAACCGCGCTCCATGGCCTGGTGCGGACGCGCAACTGCGAGCGGACCGCGCTCCCCTGCCCGGTGCGTTCCGGCCCCCTGGACAGCCTGGCGTTGGCCGCGCTGCTGCTGGCCCACGGAGCCGATGTCGACGCGCGGATGACAGCGGATCCTCCGAAGAACGGCACCTACGACTACACCTACATGAGCCACGTCGGCGCGACGCCGCTCTTTCTCGCGGTCAAGGCCTCGGACACCGCGATGACGCGCCTACTTCTCGAGCGTGGCGCCGATCCGGCGCTCGGGAACGACGAGAACACGACGCCGCTGCTCGTGGCGGCCGGCATCGGCTACATCGAAGGGCAGATCCTCGCGTCGGAGGAGAAGGCGTTCGAGGCGGTGCGCATGCTGGTCGAGCACGGCGAGGACGTCAACACGACCAACGACAAGAACGAGACGGCGCTGCACGGCGCCGCCTACCGGGGCGCAAACTCCATCGCGTCGTACCTGATCGAACGCGGCGCCCGGCTGGATATCGAGGACGAGCTGGGGCGCATGCCGGTCACGATCGCCGATGGCGTCGTCGCGGGCCCGTACTTCCGGGCGCACGACGAAACGGCGGCGTTGTTACGCGAGTTGATGGGGCCGAGCGCCCCGCCGAGGCCGACCTCGCAGGGCGCCCGGTAGCAGCATGCGGATCGACACCATCCGCGGATCGGGCAACTCGCGAATCTACGTGCTGCCTGTATTCGGTGGACGGTGCGGAGACCCCAGGGAGACGGATCGACATGAAGGCCAAGGTGTTCACTGTGCGGTCGGTGGTAATCGGCGTCGCATCCGGCGTGCTCGTCTCGGCGGCGCTGGGGCCGCTCGCCGGCGCGTCCCGGGGACTTGCCATCCTGAACGGACTGGCTGCCGGTGCCCTTGCGTTCGCGGCTTTTCTCTCGTTGCGTGACGGCCGGTTCGCCTTCATGTCAGCGCAGACGAGCCAGCGCCGCCTCGGCGTCTGGGTGCTGGCCTGGGTCGCCATGTCCTCGCCCATGTTCTTCATGCGCAGCGCCATCGGAAACGAGTTGTCCAACCCGGCGGACGGACTCGCGCTCAGTCTCCTGTTCGGGTTCACCGGATTCGCCTCCTATGCCTTCGGCGGCATCATGGCGACGCTGGAGCACCTTGATGGCGACGACGCGGCCGACCCTCGCTTGCATCGCATGACCCGGCCTTCCGGGGACTAACCAGGTGAACCCGAAAGCTCTGCATCTCGCGCCGCCAACGGGTACGTAGTTTGTACAAACCCGCACTTCGGTAGTTTGTACAAACCCGCACTTCGGCCGGACAAGGCAGCCAATCCATACCCACGGTTGGGGATGCTCAGGACGCCACTCGTCGTGCGGCACGACAGGAGACGCCACGCTTGGGCGTTCAATTCACTCGAACGGCTCCGGGTCGGTCTCATCGTGCACTGCGGCAACGATAACTCTTGCGAAGTCGGACAAGTCGTCCAGATGGTCTCGAACCACTGCCCTGATGATGTCGAGATCGAGATCCTGGTACTGGTGCACGACGACGTTGCGCAAACCGACCATCGCTTTCATGTTTGCCGCCGTCGACTCCGAGATCATTGCCGCTTGCGCAAGAAGGTCGAAGCTCTCGGCACTGGTTCGGGGCCAGCCGAGCCTCCTCACGTTCACGACATGGTTGGCCATGTCGATCACCTGCTCGCAGGCCCGTTGCAGATTGACGGCAATGATGTCCTGCTTGTCGAAGTCCTCCTCGAAGGGTAGCGGCGAGGGCTGCGACCAGGCTCGGCGCACGCGCGCGAGGCAGCGCTCGATGCTCTGCCGCTTGCCGAGCAGTACGTCGGTCACGGCGCCATCGCCCGCGCGTCGCCGATGATGGTCTCGCGGATCCCGGCGCGTTCGTCGTTCAGCCTCTGATACATCGAGAGGACGAGTGTTTCGAACTCCAACCTGACGCCGTCGTCTAGGCTGTAGATCATGCGTCCAGTGCGGAGAATCTCGGCCTGCAGTGTCGTGTCGGCGCGGCGCAGATTGACGAGGTCCGCATGCTCCGTGCCCGCCGCGTCGGCGAGCCTCACCGCGAGCAGATGCCACTGCCAGCGATCGACCCGCACGGCCTCGGCGTGCGGCAGGAGCACGGCGATATCCAGGTCGCTGTCCACGCGCTGGGCCGCGGTGGCCCAGGTGCCATACCGATAGACAGCCTGCGTGGTGGGATGGGCTTCGAGGATGAGACGATTGAGGTCCTCGACGAGCGCAGCCGAGATGCCCTCGGGTTCTGGAGAGAGCCCGCCGCCGGGGCCCGAATCAGTCCTGCCTTTCACCGGATCAGTCTAACCGGTGAGCCGTGACCGTGGAACCCGGGAGGCCATCGCCTCCCGGGCATGGTCCTCTTGCCGCCAGGACGCGTGTGTCGGTTCAGAGAATTCGGAGCCTTTGGAGCCCCGCGCCGCACACGACGCCGAGTCAGCACTACCGCGCGTCCGGCTCCCGCACGATGTCCGGCGGACTGGGCTCGGCGCCCAGCGATTGCAGCAGCGCGGCCGTGGTGTCGGACTTCGCGAAATTGCCGCCGGTGTGGATGCCCTCGGCAATGACGAGCGGCGTCCACCGGCGATTGTTCTTCGCGTCGATGTCGGCGCCGCGGTCGATGAGGAACTGCACGATCGAATCCGCGCGCTCCCGCCAGGCCGCACCGTGCAGCGCGGTGTCGCCCCGATCGTTGGCCACGTTCACGTCGCCGCCCATCTCCACGATCAGGTGGATGGCGTCGAGCGCCTCGACTTCGGTCGACCGGGTGATGCCCGGCTCGTGACCGATGCCGGCCGCGTGCATCAGCGGCGTCGTCCCGTCGACGGTCGGGATGAAGGGATCGGCGCCGGCGTCGAGCAGCGCACGCATCACCGGCAGGTCGTTCGCCTTGGCCGCGATGGCGAACGCCGTCGCTCCGCGCATGTTCCCCAGATGGCCCTTCACCTGGATGTGGAATCCGGGGGTCCGCGCCGTCCGGCGGTCCGGGTCGGCGTCGTGCTCGAGGAACGCGCGCACCATCCGCAGCCGGTCGGCCGCGTGCAGCCCCCCGAACGGACTCCACTGGTTGCCCTCGGCGACGCCGTTGGAGAGGTCGTTCAGCTCGGTGTCCCACTTCCCTGCCGCCCAGTGCAGCGGCGAGAAGCCGGGCCCGAGGTTCGGGTCCGCCCCCTCGTCCAGCAGGAACTCCGCGTAGTCGAGGTGGCGGCGAACCGTGGCGACGAGCAGGGCGGTAGTGCCGTCCACCGCCGAGGCGTTGACGTCCGCTCCCGCCTCCAGCAACGCCTCGGTGGTTTCCCGATAGCCCTCGCGAGCCGCGAGAACGAGCGCCGTGTACCCCGTCGTCGTGCGCGCATCCACCTCGGCCCCGTGTCCGAGCAGCGTGCGAACCACTTCCGTGTGCCCTTCCCACGCGGCCCACATCAGCGCCGTCTGCCCGTTCGTGGCTTCGCTCGCGTTCACGTCGGCGCCGTGGTCGAGCAGCGAGGTCACCGTATCCAGCACGCCGCCGCGCGCGCAGGTCATCAGCACGGTCTCGCCGGTCGCCTGCGCGCCGTGCGGATCCGCACCGGCCTCCAGCAGCCGCGCGACCATCCCGGGGCTGGCGTTCGTGCAGGCCAGCACC
This sequence comes from Vicinamibacterales bacterium, assembly GCA_965204175.1. Taxonomy (GTDB): domain Bacteria; phylum Acidobacteriota; class Vicinamibacteria; order Vicinamibacterales; family UBA8438; genus WTFV01. The sequence continues at coordinate 2,667,620 of OZ241978.1, read as the reverse complement.
AGCGGGGTGACTCCATAGCGGTCGGCTGCATCCACGTCCGCGCCGGCGCCGATCAGCAGATCAGCGAGGTCCGTGCGATCCCACTGCGCCGCCCAGTGCAGCGCGGTGAAGCCGTCGGCCTGGGCGCCGTCCACCGCGGCCCCGGCATCGAGCAGCGCACGGACCGCCTCCACGCTCTGGCTCCTGGCCGCGTCGGCCACCCGCAGATCGGGCGGCGCCGCGACGGCAATGGCGGACGACAGCAGAACGACGGCCGCGACGCTCATGAGTCGGATGGTTGTGCGCATCTCTTGTCCGTCCTTCGAATCCGAACCCGCGGGACGAGCCTCGCGGCGCATACACATCGCCACGAGTACCCGCACCCGCTGACCTACACACCCGGCAGCCGGGCCTGTCGCTGACCCGGCGCCGCCTGCGACTCCTACCTACACGCCCGACAGGATCGGCAGCTCGCCGGTGCTGTCGCCGAGCCGCTCCGCCGGCATGCCCATCTTCTCCAGCAGCGTCAGGTGCATGTTGGCCAGCGGCGTGCCTTCCGGCAGGCGGACATGGCGGTTGCCCTTCAGCGTGCCGCCGCCGCCGCCCGCCACCACCATCGGCAGGTCGAGCGGATCGTGGGCGTTGCTGTTGCCCATGCCGGCCCCGTAGACGACCATCGACTGATCGAGCAGCGTGCCGTCGCCGTCCGTCGTCGCCCGCATCTTCTCCAGGAAGCGCCCGAAGATCGACATGTGGAACGTGTTGATCTTGGCCAGCTTGACCAGTTGCTCCTCGCGGAACCGGTGGTGCGAGACCGGATGGTGCGGCTCGGCGACCCCGATCTCGGGGTAGGTGCGCACGCTCTTCTCGCGGCCGACCAGGAAGGTGCAGACACGCGTCAGGTCGGCCTGGTAGGCGACCAGCATCAGGTCGAACATCAGGTCGGCGTACTCCTCGAAGTCGCCGGGAATGCCGGCCGGCTGCTCCACCTCGGGCAGCGCCCGGCCGCTCTGCGACTCGGCGATCTGGATGCGCCGCTCGATGTCGCGCACCGAATCGAGGTACCCGGCCAGCTTCGAGCGGTCGCCGCGGCCGAGCTGCCGCTGCAGGTCGGAGATCTCGGCGTTCACCGAGTCGAGGATGCTCTTGTCCCGGCGCAGGGCCCGTGCCCGCGCGGCCGGCTCCGTGCTGTCGACGGCCCCGAACAGGTGCTCGAACACCGCGCGCGGGTTGGTCTGCATCGGCATCGGCGTGTTGGCGTCGCGCCAGGCGATGGTGGCGCTGTAGGCGCAGCCGTAGCCGTCCTCGCACTGCCCCACCAGCTCGTTCGCCTCCAGCGACAGTTCCAGCGAGGCGAGCTGGGTGTCCTCGCGGAGCTCGCGCGCCGCGAGCTGATCCATCGACACGCCCACTTCGAGGGTGCTGTTGGTCCCGGACGCCTTCACCGCGTGCGCGCCCGTCAGATACGCCGCCTGGCAACGTGAATGGTCGCCGTCTCCCTCGTCCAGCCGCTGCTTGGCCTCCTTGTTGGCCATCCCGCTCAGCACCAGCAACTGGTCCTTCACCGGGGTCAGCGGCGACAGGACCGGCGACATCTCCAGGCGGCCTTCGCCGGGCGGCAGCCAGCGCGCCATGCTCATGCCGTTCGGCACGTAGATGGCGCCGAGCCGCTTGACGGGCCGCGCCGCGGTGTTCCGGATGGCGGCGAACGCCGGCACCATGCCGTCGAGCAGCGGGAGCGCGATTGCTGCCCCGAGGCCCCGCAGCATCGTTCGGCGCGACAGCGACTTCTTCGTGATTACCATCAGAGACTCCTCATTGCCGGGTCAGAGCAAGGTCTGCATCACGGGCTATTGTTGGGCGACGGCCGCCGGTTCCTCGCGCACCCTGCGCATCTGGAACGGCGGACTCTCCACGATACCGAGAACCAGCGACGACCAGCGGTGATCCTCGGCGGCCGCGTCGCGCAGGATGGAGCGGACCGCCGGGATGTCGTAGTGCCGGACGGGCCGGCCGAGGGCGTAGGTCAGGAGCTTTTCCGCGAACGTGCGCACGAATTCCCCGCTACGGTCCAGCAGCGCCTCTCGGAACTCGACGGGACCGTCGAACGCCGTTCCGTCGGGCAGCACGCCCGAGGCGTCGATGGGCGTCGGGCCGTCCATTTCACGCCAGCGGCCGATGCCGTCGAAGTTCTCAAGCGCGAACCCGAGCGGGTCCATCCGCAGGTGGCAGGTGGCGCAGGCCGGGTTCCGGCGGTGCGTCGCCATGAGCTCCCGAATCGAAGCGGGCTCGTGCCCGTCGCCGGCGGCGTCCTCGAGCGCCGGCACGTTCGGCGGCGGCGGCGGCGGCGGCGCGCCCAGGATGTTATCGAGCAGATACTTCCCGCGCACCACCGGCGACGTCCGGGTCGCGTAGGACGTGACGGTCAGGACGCTGCCGTGGCCCAGCAGTCCCGCCCGGTTCAGGTCGCGCAACGGCACGCGGCGGAAATGCGCCCCGTACACGTTGCGCACGCCGTAGAACCGCGCCAGACGCTCGTTCAGGTACGAGTAGTCGGCCGTCAACAGCTCCGTCAGCGGACGGTCGTCGCGCATCTGGCTCTCGATGAACAGCTCGGTCTCGCGCTGGAACGCCTCGCGCAGGTTGTCGTCGAAGTCCGGATAGGCGCTGGCATCGGGATCGACGGCTTGCAGGTTGCGGATGTACAGCCACTGGCCGCCGAAGTTGCGGGCCAGGGCGGCCGCCCGCGGATCGGCCAGCATGCGGCGCACCTGGGCGCCCAGCACGCCGGGGTCGCGGAGCCTGCCGTCGGCGGCGATAGCGAGCAGCTCGTCGTCGGGGATGCTGCTCCACAGGAAGAACGACAACCGCGAGGCGAGCTCCAGGTCGCTGATCTCGTAGACGCCGCCGGCCGCAAGCTGCGCCGGGTCGCGCTCGATGCGGAAAAGGAACTGCGGCGAAACCAGCAGCCGCGCCAGCCCCTCCTGAATGCCCCGTTCGAATCCGCCTTCGCTGTATCCGGACCGGTAGAACTGCAGCAGCGTCTCGACGTCCGTGTCGCTCACCGGGCGGCGATAGGCGCGCCGGGCGAGCGTGCCGAGAATCTCCCTCGCGCACGGTTCCGCACCGGCCTCGCCGGCGGGACGGCAGACGAAGATGCGGCGGCGGCTCGGGGTGTCTCCCGGTCCGGTCGGGTCGAACGGTCCCTCCAGCCGCACGGTGTCGACGTCCATCCGCGGCGCTTCGTAGGTGGAGCTCGTATGCCGCGGCGGCAGCAGCGTCGGCGCCATGCCCTCGGTCAGCACGCTCTTGCGGACGAACGCCACGCCGAGATCGTGCATGCCCGCGGAGGCCGAGAAGCGTACCTCCAGCGAGTCGTCCGCGGTCAGGTGATAGGGGGACGTGCGGTAGATGCCGCTCCCCGTGCAGTGCGGCGAATCGGAATCGTCGTTGCACTCGCCGCCGATCGTGAAGCGCGTGACGAGCGCCCCGTCGAGGAGCACGTCGATCTCTTCGCGCGTGCGGATTGCGCGGATCCGCGAGTTCGTGAAGTTCCGGCCGAGCCGGATCTTCACCAGGTACTCGCCGTCCAGCGGAAAGTAGTGGCGGATGAGCGTGCCGCCGCGCGTGCCGTACGGCAGGCCCTCGTTCATGCGGGCGTCCTGCCGCAGCCCGCGCGACAGGTTGAAGGTCTCCACCGCCGGCCCGATGGTCGGATCGCCCACGGCGAGTTGGCTGATGCGGCGCGCCGCGAACATGTAGCGGCCGAGCAGCGTCGGCGACATCGACAGCACCTCGGCGATGTTGTCGAAGCCCTGGTCCGACTCGTCGGCCGGCAGCAGTTCCTCGGTGTCGATCTCCAGCGCCAGCAGGTCGCGGATGGCGTTGCCGTACTCGAAGCGGTTCAGGCGGTGATCGGCGACGCGGCCCGGATTCGGGTGGGCGGCGGCGTAGCCGTCGAGCTCGGTCTCCAGCCAGGTGACGAACGAGTCGAGTGCCGCCGGTTCGGGACGGCGGCGGCCCGACGGCGGCATCGCGCCGCTGCGCAGCTTGCCGACCACCTTCTCCCAGATCTCGGCGCCCGCGCCGATGCGGGTCACGTCGGCCGCATCGAGCAGCAGGTTGGCGGTCCGCAGCCGATCGTTGTGGCAGGCGACGCAGTGGCGGTCGAGGAAGGCGCGCGCATCGGTCGCGGCCGATGAAGCGCCGGCGGAGACGGCCTGCGCGGTGGTAGCCTGCTCCGGGGCCGGCGCGGCCTCCGCGGCATGGAGCGGCGCGGCGGTCAGGGAGAACGCCGCCGCCAGGACGACGATGCACCCCAACGGAACGACGCGTGACGGCCTGAACATCCTGCCCTCCTCCTCCACCGAGCCGGACGGTACACGGACGAGCGGCCTTCCGGGAAGGTCGTCGGACTGCGCGCTGGCTATTCCGCGCAGTATAGGCTGCATGCGTCCTGTTTCTCAAGCCTCGGCCGACTGCCGGGCCGCAACCGGCCCGCTCGGACGAGCATTACCTGATCCCGCCCCTGGAGCGGATCGACCTGCGGGTCGCATTACCCGCGCTGTGCCCGGAGGCGCTCGACGAAAGCAGCATGCGCGGGCTCGCACAGGCCGGCCTGCTGCGCCTGCACGACGGCGGCCAGATCTCCGCGGAGCAGGGAATCCACCGCCAGGCGCAGCCCCGGGAAGGCCTGGCTGTGCACCAGACCGGATTCATCCGGCCGCTGCTCAGCCGGTTGCCGTTCTTCAGGGAGGGCGCACGCGCAGAGCGAGCCGGTCGCCCGGCGTCGAGCGGGAGTGCAGGCGAGACGTTCGGCGATCCCATGGCTGGCGATATCAGGCGCGCGCCTGATCCTTCCAGATTCGCTGATCTCGGTATAGCGGCGGCGGGTTGGGACGCGGGGGACTGGCCGCGGCGCGGTGATGTCACCCCGGTAAGGTACTGCTGGGGGAAACTCACCCCAGGTTTCGTCGATGCACGGGTCCCGCACGGCCGGGTGGAAACTCAGACCGAATCGGGCGGCGGATCGGTCACCGGCATCTCCCGGAGGCGCCGCCGGAAGTCGGCGAGGTCCGTGCACGTCGCCGCCGCGGCGAGGAGCGCGTCGAGCGGGAGCTCCGCACGGCGCGCCACGTCGGCGGCGACGACGTCCGCCGGCGCGTCGACGCCTCGTGCGTGAAGCGCGGCCGTCACCGCCGGCGCGCGAGCCGCCGCGAGACCTTCCGCATGCCCCTGCCGGCGGCCTTCCGCATGACCCTGCGCCGCCGCCCGCCGGCTCATCGAGCGCGTGAGCGGATCGTCGTCCGGGGTCGTTCCCTCGCGCGCGCCCAGTGCCAGCGCCACGCGTTCCAGCGCCCGCCAGCTTTCCGCCGACAGCGGCTCCTCGGTCAGCGCCCGGTGGATTTCCGCCGCCGTCCAGCCCGGAAACGCCAGGCTCTCCCCCTCCTCGCGATAGCCGCCGGCCCGGCGCACGTGAATCGCCAGCCCCGGCCGTCGCGCCGAGGCGTCCCACGGGACCTCCACCCAGATCTCGGGAAACCCGCATTCCTGGTACACGCCGAGCTTCCACCGGCGCACGTCCGTGGAGTGGTCCACCTCCAGCGCCACGTCCGGCAACGGGTCTTCGCCGATGAGCACGGCCGGGCCCAGGGCCCGCGCCCGGTCCGGATGCAGATACAGGATTTCGTCCGCCTGCATGATCCACCGCTTGCGGCCCTCCGCGTCCGTACGCAGCAAATCCGCCGACCCGAGGCACAGGATCCCGGAACCGCGCAGCGAGGCGATTCGCTCGACCAGTCCCGCCAGCCGCCGGGTCGGCCGCTCGTGCCACGTCGAAGTCGGCTCGCGGGTCTTCCAGGCCGTCTCGCTGGAGCCGTCCCAGAATTCGAGGTGGCCGTCGTAGGCTTCGAGGGCGCTCTCGGGCAGATGAAACGGCTCGCAACCGGGCAGATCCGGCGGGCGGGCGGTGGCCGGCAAGGCCGGGCCGGAAACCACCGGCCGCGGCTCGAACGACGTGAAGGCGAACGATCCGCCTTGAGCCTTCCGGTGGGGTACCGCCATGACACCATTCTACCTTTCCAGCCCGTTAATCGTCGCCGAGCGGTCTTGCGCCGGGTCCGCACTCTCGCTACAGTGCGGGTATCGTACGGGGAGGACACCTATGCCCAAGTCGACACGGAAGGATGCGAGCGTCAGTCGGAGAGCCTTTCTGAGGAAGGGCGCGACCGCCGGCGTCGGCGCCACTGCGCTGGCCGGGCTCGGCGCGCAACGCGGCGAGGCGGAGGCGCAGAACTTCTGGGACCTGTCGGCGGACCTGGTGACCATCGGCGCCGGCACGGCGGGACTCGCGGCGGCCGTCTCGGCCCTCGATCACGGCGCCTCGGTGATCATGGTCGAGGAGAACACCGACATCGGCGGGCACGGCCTGTGCTCCGGGGGCAACGTGCACCTCGGCGGGGGCACCAGCAACCAGAAGAAGCACGGGGTCGAGGATTCGGCGGACCAGGTGTTCATCGACTGGATACGCCACGACCACATGCAGAGCCGCTACAGCGACCGCGACCTGGTGCGCGCCTTCGCGGACGAGAACGCCCCCACCTTCGAGTTCCTGATCGAGAACGGGGTCAAGTTCCAGGACCACCTGGTCGGGCCGACGCAGGCGTCGCGGGTGCGCCGGCAGCAGCGCACCATCCAGTGGCCGGTGGCGAGCGAGCGGGTGACGCACCATCCGACCCGCGTGGGCTCCGGCCTCATCCGGGCGCTCGAGAAGAGCGCGCGGGCGAAAGGCGTCGAGGTGCTGCTGCGCCACAAGATGACCAGCATCGTGCGCGAGAGCCCGTCGTCCGGCCGGGTGCTCGGCATCACCGCCACCCACGACGGCCGCACCGTGAACATCCGGGCGAACAAGGGCGTCCTGGTGGCCACCGGCGGCAGCACCAGCAACGTGACCCTGCGCCGCACCTTCGATCCGCGGCTGACCGAGGAGTACCAGGTGGCGGGCGAGCCCTGGTCGCGGCAGAGCGGCGACGGCGAGCTGGCCGCGATGGCGGTCGGGGCGGCGCTGTGGGGCACCGCCAACCAGACCTGCGAGCAGGGGATCGCGATATCGAAGACACGCCACATCGGATGCCAGTGGGGCTACTCGAGCCTGATCTGGCAGACGGACAGCCGCATCTTCGATCTCGCCCGCGCTTCGGGCTTGACCGTCATCGACTGGCAGGATCTGATCCTGGTCAACCAGACCGGCCGCCGGTTCTGGAACGAGGTGGATGCCCGCTACGACTTCTTCGCGGCGGCCATGGCCTGGAGCGGCGACGAGAACAAGCTGAACGGAGGCGGTCCGATCTGGGCCATCTTCGACCAGGACGCGGTCGAGCGGGAGGAATGGGATCCGCGTCCGCCCAACGTCGATCCCGACTACTTCTTCCAGGGCGACACGCTGGCCGAGCTGGCCGCCGCGATCAGGAACCCGTACCAGACCCTGTCGATGTCCGGTGCGACGCTGGAGGAGACGGTCGCCCGCTACAACTCCTTCGTCGACCTCGGCGAGGACGAGGACTTCGACAAGCCGACGCCCCGCTACAAGATCCAGCGGCCGCCGTTCTACGCGGCCTGGTCCACGCCGATCCTGCACGACTCGTTGACCGGGTTGCGCACGAACACGAAGGCGCAGGTCATCGACACGCGGGGCCAGGTTATTCCGGGGCTGTACTGCGCCGGCGAGTCGCAGGGGGGCTTCGCCCAGCACGGTCTCGGCCGCTGCCTCGTCTTCGGCCGCATCGCGGGCCGCGACGCGGCGGTGAACGGAGGCACGGCCTGAGCGCGGATTGGCGCGGACTGGGCGTCGTCCGCGCGGTTTCTGCGGCGCAGACTTCCGGCCGGCCGGCAGCACGGATGCCGGGTCGGCCGGCGGCGAGTCGGGACGAACACCAGTGACCGATCAGGTGCAGCCGCCGGTCGCGCCCGGCGACACGGCCGGCGACGAATCGAAGACGGCGCCCCATCCGACGAGCGTCGCCGTGTGGGGTGTTCCGTCGCCCGTCGTCGTGAACCGGCGTTTCGCGGCCACGGTAGGGGTCAAGTGCTCGGCCGGGTGCCCGCTGGCGGGCCGGCGGATCGTCGTCCGCAACGAGGCGGGCACGGACGTCGGACACGGGCGGATCGGCGAGACCGCGGAGCCGGGGACCGGCGCCCTGTACGCGGTGGAGGTGACGCTGCAGGCCCCTGCCGAGGAAGGAGTCCACGCGTGGAGCGCCGCGTTCGACGGGGCGGAACCGGATTCGGCCCCGCCTCACGACGCGGCGCCGGCCGGGGAGCCGGCGCCCGGGCACGCGGACGCCACGGCGACGTTCGGCTTCCGCACGATGGCGCCGCCGGAGCACCGCGTCACCGTGACGGTCCTCGACCGGGATACCGAGACCCGCCTCGCCGGGGCCGAGGTGCACGTGGGCCTCTACCGGGCGACGACCGACGCCAGCGGGGAGGCGCAGGTCGAGGTGCACCCGGGAAGCTACGACCTGTACGTGCGCAAGGCCGGCTACAAGCCGCACGCCGCCAGCGTTCCCGTGGTTGCCGGCGACGTCACCCTCCGGGTGGCGGCGGCGCGCGTGTCGGACGCGGACCTGGACGACGAGCAGGTGTGGATGTGATTCCGGCGGCCGGGGGAGTTCGAAGACAGGTGGCGGCGGCGCCGAGTCCGATACGGGGCCGGCGACGAACAGAGCCCGATGTGAAGCAGCCGGCCCGGGCCGGCCCCGAGCCGCATCGAGGACAAGAAGGCAAAAGCCCTCGCCCTGATGGATGTGAAGCAGGCGGCCCGGGCTGGCCCCGAGCCGCCTGCGCATGACCCGGCGTGCGCTGTCGTTATCTGTCCCGGGCCGCCTCGGCCGAGCGGCGCTCTTCCTCCCGCGCGCCGGCCAGGATGTTCGTCAGGCCGTAGTTCCCCTCGTGGCAGGCGTGCTCGAAGATCGGGCCGATGGTCTGCTTCATCGGCATCTCGGCCGTCCAGGGCGTGTCCCAGGTCTCCGGGTCCTCCACCGTGAAGCGGTAGATGATGGTGTCGTCGGCCACGCGGGTGAACCGCTCGGTCACCCGCAGGGCCGGGCCGGCGCCTCGGAACGGGTTCTTGCCGTTGAAGTTGGCGGTCTCGACGACCAGCGTGTCGTCCTCCCAGCGCCCGCGCGACCGGCCCATCCAGCCCCGGGCGCCGCCCGGCGCCGCCGGGCGGCCGTCCAGCGGGACGATGCGCGCGTCATGAATCATCTCCGTGAGGATCATGACGTGGTCCCGGTTCTGGACGATGTGGTAGTTGGCGTTGTAGCCCGCGTTCATCATCGGCGGGCCGGCGCCGCGCATGACGATGCAGCGGGCTCCGAGGGGAAGGTTCTCCGCCCGGTCGTACTGTCCGCCGCGCGCCTCGCGGGCCGCCCGGCGCTCCGCTGCGCGCCGCTGTCCCTGCGCGTTCATCTCGGGAATCCTGCCGTCCGGCGGATCGATGATCAGCGACGTGCGCAGGTTGCGGGCGAAGGTCGACTGGCTGCGGTCGAGCCCGAACTGGGTGAAGTCGTAGTGCACGTCCGGGATGGTCCCCGGCGTGGTCTGTGAGGTCTCGCGCTCGGCTCTCCCCTGCTCGATGGCGGCCGCCTCTTCCGGCGTGTAGAACGCCTTGGTCACGCCGTCGGGCCGCTCCAGCGGCGTGTAGGTCTGGTTGGTCCAGAACCCCTGCAGGTCCGGCTGGCCGTCAGGGGTCCGGGGAACCGCGTAGGCCCCCTGTTCCGCTGATTCGTTCGCGGAAGGACCCTGTCCCGCGGCCGGGACGGCGGCGGCCAGGATCACGAATGCGGCCAGGGCGAACGCACGATGATGCATGGCGATTCTCCTTCCACCGGTCCAGCATCGAGAGCCCGCGACCGGATCTGCCGGTTCGGACCCGCGAGAGCAACGTCCACTGCCCGCCACTCTACTACAAGGCTCTCCAGGCTTTCCGCCGGGACGATCCGATCCGTGGTACCATGATGTTTCGACTGTTGAATCGCGAGCAGGTTTTCTTCCACCCGGAAGCCCGCTCAGAGTAGCGGGTGCCGCCGGACACGCTCTCCGGCCTTTCCCTCCTCCCAGATTCTCTCGAGACCGCCCGCCGCGCCGGCGGCCGGTCGGCTGACATCGCTCCGCGTCCGGGTGAGCGCGGAGCCTGAGCCTGGAGCACGTACCCGCATGAAGTTCGCCGACCTGGGCCTGCGCCCGGAAATCCTCCGCGCGGTCGCCCGCGCGGGCTACGAAACCGCCACGCCGATCCAGGCCCGCGCCATTCCGGCGGCGCTGGAGGGAGAGGATCTGATCGCCTGCGCACAGACCGGCACCGGGAAGACGGCGGCCTTCCTGCTGCCGATCCTGCAGCGCCTGGGCAGCGGCCGGCCCTGCCGCCCGCCCCGCGCGCTCGTGGTTACACCGACGCGTGAGCTCGCCGCCCAGATCACGGACGCGGCCCGGCAGTACGGCTGCTACCTGCGGCTGCGCAGCACGGTCATCTTCGGCGGGGTCGGCATGGAGCCGCAGGAACACCGGCTGCGCGGCGGCCTGGACCTGCTCGTCGCCACGCCGGGACGTCTGCTCGATCACCTCGGGCGGGGCCATGCCCGGCTCGACCGCGTCGAGACTCTCGTCCTCGACGAGGCGGATCGCATGCTCGACATGGGATTTCTGCCCGATGTCCGGCGCATCCTGCAGGCCCTGCCGGCGACGCGCCAGAACCTCTTCTTCTCGGCGACCATGCCCGACGAGATCGAGGCGCTCATCCGCCGGACGGCCACGAATCCCACCGTGATTGAGGTCGCCCGTCGCGCCACGCCGGTCAACGCCGTCAGGCAGGTCGTCCACCCGGTCAGCATGACCGGCAAGAAGGATCTGCTCACGACATTGCTCGGACGCCCGGACATGGGACCGACGCTCGTCTTCACGCGCACGAAGGCCCGCGCCAATCAACTCGTGCGGCGCCTGGAGAAGTCGTCCCGGCGGCAGGTTGCCGCCATTCACGGCGACAAGAGCCAAAGCGCACGAACCCGCGCACTCGCCGGCTTTCGCGACGGCAGGATCGACACCTTGATCGCCACCGACGTCGCCGCGCGCGGCATCGACGTCGAAGGGATCAGCCACGTCATCAACTTCGACCTTCCGCACGTTCCCGAAGACTACGTGCACCGCATCGGCCGCACCGCGCGGGCCGGGTCGAGCGGCCACGCGGTTTCGCTGGCCGCACCGGAGGAACGGCAGCAACTGGCCGCCATCGAACGACTGGTCGGGAAATCGATCCCGCGCCGGACGGTACCGGGGTTCGAGGCCACCCTCGACGCGGCACCACCCGAACGCCGACGCTGCCCGCCGCGCCCGAAGGGCCGCAGTCGACGACGTGGAGGAGTCGGGCGCGCGGGCGCCGCGGAGACCGGCGGCGCAGCAACGCCCGCCGGGGCGCGCCGACGCCCCGCCCGTTGATTCCTGCTGCGCGGCGCACGGAGCCGTCCGCCGAAAGGCCGGACCGGGGCGCGCCGGCGCCCCGCCCGTTGATTCGGGAGCGGGCGCCGGGACCCCGGCCCTCCGCCGTTTCGCCGCAGCCGCGCTACCTTTCGAAGTGGACTTCCGCGATCGCGATCCCGCTCTCGCCCGCCACGGCGTACAGCAGGAAGATGCGGCCGCTGTCCACGTCCTCGAAGACGGCCGGATCCCGAAGCTGGTTGACGTGCCCGTAGGCGGTGCTCCGCACGGACGGCTCCAGCGGCGCGTCGGCCCCTTCCCAATCGAACTCGGGCCGCAGCACCTCGACGCCCGGGGTTTCCTTCCACGTCATCCAGTCGCCCGAGAGATCGATGGTGCTCAGCTTGATGTGCTCCGGCGCCTCGCCCACCTGCGTCCAGAAGACGAACAGGGTGTCGCCGCGCTTCAGAAGCGCCAGGTGGCGCATGTCCGGGTTGAACAGCAGCGGTCCCTGCTCGAAGCCGCCGAGCGGATCGTGCGACCGGTAGAACTGCCCCGGCATCGACAAGGCGTAGGTGTAGCCGTCGTGCTCGAACACGCGCATGTAGGTCCGGCCGAGCCGCTCGGGCCGCGTCTCGAAATGAATGCCGTCGGAAGAGGTCGCCACCCGCGTCGTCTGCGTGCTGACGTCGTCGAGGCCATGGAAGTACATGACGATGCGGCGGTTGGCGTCGTCGACGTGCACGTCGGGCGAGGCGATGTGCGGCGTCGTCGCCTCGAACAGCCCGTCGTGCGACATCGGCACGCCGCGCCGTTCCTGTGACGCCCGCAGCCGCGCCGCCACGTCCGGCGCGACCTCCGGCGGCTCGGTCAGGAAGTGCGAATCGGCGATCTGCAGGCTGCCCGGCGGGTGGACGGTCCACGGCCCGAGCAGGTCGTCGGCGTACGCCAGGCGGATGTACAGGCCCTTGTGGTCGGCGAAGTACAGGTAATACCTGCCCAGCCGGTCCTCCACCCAATCCGGAACCTCGATGAGCGACGGGCCCTGGATGTTGACGCCGATGCTCGGGTGCAGATCCGGCGTGATGATCGGCGCGTCCAGCAGGCGCTCGACGCGCACTCCCGGGTCCGTCGTCTGCGCGCCGGCCGCGGCGGCCCCGAGAACGACAAGTGCAGCCGTTGCAACGGCAAGCGCTCGCATCGCGACCGCGTCGGCCCTCCGAAATCTCCCGCCGCCTCCGGAGCCTCCCCGCGGTTGAGAGCCGGGGGTTCCCGCAGGGTAACCTTCAGGGTCTCCAGAAGCTCGGCCTCCGAAGCTTCCTGACAGTTTACGCCTGGTACTTCTTAGATCCAACCGATCCACCATGGACCGGACTGCTTTACGACCCGCCGTACAGGTGTCTCTCATGGCGCCCATCCAACCGATCACGGACGCAGCTCGCGGCCCAGGCTCTCGAGACGGCGCGCCCCGGCCAGGATGCCGGTCAGTCCATAGTTGCCCTCGTGACAGGCGTACTCGAAGAGCGTCTGGTCGGTGCGGCGGAACGGCATCATCACCGTGTACGGCGCGGTGAAGACCGTCGGATCGGTCACGGTGAACTCGTAGGCGACGGTGTCCGGATCGATGCGCGTCAGCTTCTCGATCAGGTGCATGTTCGGTCCGGTGCCGCCGCTCTGCCCGCCCCGGAACTGCGTGGTCTCGATGACCAGGGTCTCCCCTTCCCAGTGCGCGCGGGACACGCCGGCGAACTGCGGGAACGGCGGTTTCTCGACATCACTGTCGATGGGGATGATGCGGGCGTTGTGCACCATCTCGTTGAGGATGGTCACGAAGCCCGGTGTCTGGAAGACCATCACGTTGTTGTTGTAGGCGCTCGAGCGCATCGGCGGACCCGAGTTGAAGCCCATGATGCAGCGGTCGGCGAGGCTGCGGTTCTCGTAGGAATCGTAGCGGTGCTCCTCCTGGTAGGCGCGGCGCTCGGCCGCGGCCAGCACTGCCGCCTCGGTGCGCGGCGGCAGCCGGCCGTCGGGCGGGTCGACGATCAGCGACGTCCGCTTGTCGGAGGTCAGCTCGATGCCGCGCTCGTACCAGAACTCGTTGTAGGACAGCACGCCCCCCTCCGAACGCGGCCGGTAGCCGGCCGCGCCCCTCTCGGGATCGAAGAGATCGCGGTTCAGGCGCACGCGCTCGGACGCCTCGAATGCCGCCGCCTCCTCCGCTTCCAGCCGCTCCCGCCCCTCGAACTGCGCCGGGCGCTGGAACGGCGTCAGGGTGCGGAACGTGAAGGTGCCGGACACGTCCGGCTGGCCGTCCGGGGTCCGCATCGGCATGGTGCGCTCCCCCGACTGGGCCGCGGCCGGGGCCGGCGTGAACGCGGCGAGCACGGCGGTGAGCGCGACGAATGCCGCGAAGCATCTCCTGAGCATCTTCCAGCCTCCCCTGCGCCGGTTGCGACCGGCGGGCTCTCGACGGATCATGGTACGGGCCTCAGCGGATCACAGTAGACGCGGGCGCATGGAAACGCAAGCGTTTCGGTCTTCCTCGGCCGCGGAGAGCAACTTCGCCCTACGGCTTCAGCCCCTCCTGTCACCCCTCTCACGACGGCAGCCGGAACGCCACCAGCGCCGGCGACTCGCCGCCCACCGTGACGGAGATGTATTGCCGGCCGTCGAGCAGGTACGTCATCGGCGTCCCGATGGCCCCGCCCGGCAGGTCGATCTGCGCCAGCTCCTCGCCGGTCGCCTTGTCGTAGGCGACGAGCTGCGGGCCATCGTCCGTGCCGCCCGCGGTCAACGACTGCACCAGCAGCGTCTTCGTCACCAGCGGCCCGTTGCGGCCGCTGTCTCCGCCCAGCGGCGGCAGATCGAGGTGGCGCAACAGCGGGTGGTTGCGCACGCGGTCGCCGTTGCCGAGCGGCGTCATCCAGGCGTGCTCGCCGGTGTTCATGTCGATGGCCGTCATGCGCGAGTACGGCGGCTTCCACAGGGGCAGGCCCTGCGGCATGACCGGCGTGCGCCGCGGGTTGCCGCCCTCGATGAACGGCGACCCGCCGCGGCTGAGGATGTAGCGCAGGTTCGATTCCTCGCCCGGCTGCCGCTCGCGGAACCGCATGACCGAGTGGGCGTTCCGCGAAGGGATGTAGAGAATGCCGGTCTCCGGATCGACGGCCCCGCCGCCCCAACTCGCGCCGCCCCCCGCGCTCGGACGGAATACCGTGCCGTTGAGCGAGAGCGGCGTGTACAGCGGGCCGAGGCGGAACCCCTCCACCGCCGCCAGCGCCATCCGCCGGACTTCCGGCGTGAAGTCGATCAGGTCGTCGAGAGTGGCGCCCTGGTACTCGAACGGCGCCGGCCGGGTCGGAAAGGGCTGGGTCGGCGCCATCGACTCGCCTTCCAGGTCGGTGTCCGTCGCTACCGGCCGTTCCTCGATCGGCCAGATCGGCTCGCCGGTCACGCGGTCGAACGCGTACACGAAGCCCTGCTTGGTGACCTGGGCCAGCGCCTTCACCCGGCGCCCGTCGACGGTGATGTCCAGCAGGTTGGGACCGGTCGGATTGTCGTAGTCCCAGACGCCGTGATGCACCATCTGGAAGTGCCAGACGCGCTGGCCGGTGTCGAGATCGACGCAGATGAGGCTCTCGGCGAACAGGTTGTCGCCGATCCGGTGCCCGCCGTAGTAGTCCGAGGTCGGCGTGCTGGTCGGCAGATAGACGTAGCCCAGCTCCGGGTCCGCCGCGATGTTGCCCCAGACGTTGGTGTTGCCCGAGTAGCGCCACGCCTCGTTCAGCCAGGTGTCGGAGCCGAACTCGTCGGCGCTCTGCGGCACGGTGTGGAAGTCCCACTTGTGCCGGCCCGTTCTCGCGTCGTAGGCGCGGGCGAACCCCGGGGCGTTCTCCTGCTTCAGCAGGTAGTCGTGCACCGACGAGCCGACGATGATGGTGTCGCCCACCACCAGGGGCGGCGAGCGGGACGGCGGCGGCAACCGGCTCGGGTTCTCGCGCGCCCGCGGAATCCCGTCCTCCAGGCTCACGCGGCCGTTGTCGCCGAAGTCCGCAGCGGGCAACCCCGTCCGCGCGTCGACGGCAGTCAGGTAGCCGTCTCCGGTGCCCCAGATGATCCGCGCCTCGTCCCCGTCCTCCCACCAGGCCACACCACGGTGGTTCCAGGGAGACGGCAGCGGCGGGCTGCCGGACTCGTAGACGCGTGGATTGTGGACCCAGAGCGTCTCCCCCGTACGGGCGTCGATCGCGGCCGCCTGGTACAGCGGCGTGGCCAGGTACAGCACGCCGTCGACCATCAGCGGCGTTGCCGACAGGCGGGCGATACCCGGCCGGGTCACCCAGAGATCCGGGTTCGTGTCTTCCAGCCGCTCGAAGACGGTCTCCGCCGCAACGAGGGAAACGCCCTGATCGTCCTCCACCGGCAGATGGGAGTCGGCGCTGCGCCAACTCCAGGCCAGCTCGAGACTGCCGAAGTTGTCGCCGTCAATCTGGTCGAGCGGCGAGTACTTCGTGCCCCACGCGTCGGCCGCGTAGGAGCGCCACTCGCCACCGGTAGCGCCCTGCTGGGCGCCAACCCCGACTGACGCCAGCCAAGTGACCAGAAGTGTACAGGCCGGGATCAGCGTGTTCTGTCTCATCCGACTCCGTGCTCCTTCCGTCGAGAACGGTCTTCGGCACCTGCTCTCACAGTCGTTCGCGAGGATGCAAGGGCGGCGTGTCGGCAAGCCGCAACGCATGAGCGCTGGACGCGCCATGCCCGGTCGTCGACTCGAAGTCGTGCTGCCGCCAACGCCTACTTGAGATCGGCGAGCTCCACGTCGCGGGCCCGAAGAGCCGCCGTCAGCAGGCGCCCCGCGTTCACCGCGGCCGGCCAGCCGGCGTAGAAGGTGACGTGCAGCACCACCTCGGACAGCTCCTGCGGGGTCACGCCGTTCTGGTCGAGGGCGCGATCGATGTGCAGGCGCAACTCGTTGGTGACGTACAACGCCTGGTTGACGGCCACGGTGACGAGACTGCGGTCGCGCTTCGACAGCGTCGGCCGTTCCCAGATGTCGCCGTACAGCAGGCTGTTGCGCAACGCCCCGAGCCGGGGCACGGCCGCATACGCGTCGCTGAGCCCGCCCGGCGTTGTGACGGCTTCCTCCAGCTCCGGTGCGCGCGGCAGATCACCGAGCGTGATGCCCCGCTCCTCGAACGCCTCGGCCGCCGTCAGCGACGCCTGCACCCCGGTCGGCCACCCTGCGTAGAAGGTGACGTGCAGGATGATCTCGGAGACTTCCTCCGGCGTCAGCCCGTTCTCGAGACCTCGCGGGATGTGAATCGCCAGCTCCTCGCGGGCCAGGGCCTGCAGGACGGCGATCGTGATCAGGCTGCGATCCCGCTTCGACAGATAGGGACGCTCCCAGATCTCGCCGTAGACCAGCGCGTTCCGCAGCTCCCGCAGATACGGCGAGCCGGCGTACAGGTCGGGCGCCGGCAGCGCGGGCACGTCGGCCTGCTGTGCCGCCGCCGGCGCCGCGCCGGCGGACGGGTATCCACAGGCAACCGCAACCGCGACCAGTGCTGCGACGTTGGCCAGCCGTGAGCTCTTCATGGTTCGTGCTCCTCTACGGTGTCCGGTTTCGTTTCCAGTCGTCGAGCGATTGCGTCCGCGACCGCCCGGTTCCCGGACGCAATGGTACCCCGGCCGCAGCGGATCGCACGGCGTCGAAGGGACTGCGCCGCTACGGGAGAATCCGGAGCAGAGCCACGGTCAAGGTCACGATCCCATGCGCAGAGCTCCGGATGTGCTCCCAGCCAGTCGAGCGCCGGCGCGCCGATGGGGCTGCCCGGCGGTGCGGCGGGCGTCCGAACGGCCGGGACCGTAGCGGGATCGCCCGGCCGCTCGAGAAACCGCTCGATATCGTCCCGCAGCAAGCGGGCGTGGGCATCGCTTCCCGACCGCCGGGCGTCGAGGCTCCGGATGCGCTCCAACGTCTCCGTCGCGTACGCGCGCACCTCCGCCATCGCCGCCCGCTCGGCCAGCCCCATCAGTCGCTCGACCACGACGCGCTGCACGGCCCGTTGAACCGCCCGCTCGTAGGCCGTGCCGGCCGGCGTGTCGAACGCCCCGTCGGTCAACGCGTCCAGCACCTCCGCCAGGTCGGGCAGCGTCTCGTCCAGCATGGCCTGCTCGACCAGGCGGGCCGCCCGCGCGGGAACGAGGATCTGCGAAACGGTCAGGTCGGCCGCGACGATCGCCGGCGTCAGCGCATCGAAGACCGGACCGGTGCGTCGCGGAAACAGCTCGCGGTGCAGGCCGTGACCCGGCGGCCGCGGCGGAATCTGCTGCAGCACGCTCTCCGGCAGCGTCAGCTCCGCCGGGTCGAGCGTGCGCAGCAGCGCTGCGAGAGCCGCGCGCTGCCGGTCGCCCGGAACCGGCGTCACCGGCACGCGGCCGTCGCCCCGCATTGCGTAGACGTAGTCCACGCCGCCGAGCGCGGAGGCGGCCGCGTCGATCTGGTAGCGGTGGTGGAGGTACAGCGGCACGAGCGTTTCCTCCAGCGTGGCCAGCGGCCGCCCGGCGGGAATCGCGCTCTCGTCGAAGCGGTCAAGGGCGACGCGGCGCACTTGCAGCATCCGCTCGAGCTCGCGGGCGGGATCGGTGCCGTTGGCCCACTGGTGGACCCGCGGGTGCGCGGTCGTGTCCTGGTTCGTCAGGTAGCGCACGTCCTCGTCCCACGCCTCGTCGAGCAGCCGCTGCAGCGCGGGCGCCGTGTCGGTCCCGGCCGGATAGTCCTGGTAGCCATAGGCGATGGCCACCTCGTCCCATTCGCCGATGCCGACGTCGTAGGCGTCCGACAGGTCGATCTGCGCGTCGGGTCCCAGCGTCACGAGCGGGTGCGGATAGTCCATGACCGAGATGCGCCCCCGGCGGCTTGCGTAGTAGTTGTGGCCGAGGCCCAGGGTGTGCCCTACCTCGTGCGCGGACAACTGGCGAATCCGCGCCAGCGCCAGCTCCGCCAGCTCGGGCACTTCTTCGTCACCGCGGAGGTAGGGCGAGAGCAGCCCCTCGGCGATGAGGTAGTCCTGCCGGACGCGCAGGGAGCCGAGCGTGACGTGCCCCTTGATGATCTCGCCGGTGCGCGGGTCGGTCACCGAGCTGCCGTAACTCCAACCCCGCGTGGACCGGTGCACCCACTGGATGACGTTGTAGCGCACGTCGAGCGGATCGGCTCCCTCGGGCATCAGCTCGACCCGGAACGCATCCCGGTAGCCGGCCGCCTCGAACGCCTGGTTCCACCAGCGCGCGCCGTCGAGCAGCGCGGAGCGGACCGGCTCCGGCGTGCCCCTGTCCAGGTAGTAGACGATCGGTTCGACCGCCTCGCTGACCGCGGCCGCCGGATCGCGCTTGTCGAGCCGGTGCCGGCGCAGATAGCGCCGGGTCATGGGCTCGCCGAGGGGCGCCGCATAGTCGACGTAAGAGACGGACCCGTAGCCGGCGCGCGGATCGTAGGGGCGCGGCGTGTAGCCGTCGTCCGGCAGCGCGACGAGCGACTGGCGCTGGCGCACGGTGACCGCCTCGGCGCTCGGCGTGACCGCTTCGACGGCGCCGCGGCCGAAGCCGGGCCCGTCCCCGCGGCTCCGGCGCTCGAACGTCAGCGTGGCCTCCATCTCGGTGTTCCTCGGGAAGACCTTCGTTCGCGGCAGGTACACGGCGCTGCGCTGCTCGTCGAGCCGGTACTGGCCCGGCAGGCTGTCGGCGACGCCGTGGACATCCCGCAGCAGAAACGGCGTGGCGTCGACCAGGAAGCGATCGCCGGTGCGCGCCGCCACCGTGAACCCGAACAGGACCGAGGTGGCGAAAGCGTCGTCCACCGCACGCCGTTCGTCGAGATTGGCGGTCGTGGCGCGGTAGCCGTAGTTCGGCTGGACCATCAGCACCTTGCGGCCCACCCGCTCGAAGCGCACGACGCGCGAACCTCCCAGTTGACCACGATCGAGGCCGATGTCGTTCGATCCGACCCCGGCGGCCAGCGCGTTGACGTACAGCACCTCGACGCCGAGCCGGCCGATCTCCAGCCACAGCGTGCCGGTGTCATCGTTCCAATAGAGCGGGAAGAAGCCGTCCAGAAGATCGAAGCCTACCGTGTGCGACTCGATCGTGGGGAGGCCGTCGTCTTCCTGCGCCGTTGCCGGCGCCGGTAGTCCGAGCAGGCTCGCAACCACCATGACCGACACCGTCAGCAACGCGATCTGCGCCTTCATGATTCGTTTACTCCCTCAACGCGATACTGCGCGGCAACGCAGCCTGGGAATCGTCGCCCGCCGGTTCCGATGTCCGCCCAACCAGGCCCGCCCCGCAGTCTACGCCGTTCCTGCGGCCGGTCTTCCGGCGCACGGCTCCGTCCATGGCGCATGCGGCGGGAACGGTGCGGACAGGCGCACCGGCAGGTTCGCTCAGTCGCGGAACGGCTCGGACTCTTCGACGACCACCCGGAAGCGCCGGAAGTGGCTGTAGGCGGCGGTGCCTTCGACCCGCGAGCCGCTCAAATGGTTCAGGTACAGCTCGCGCATCTCTACCGGCACCGGATGATCGAGCTCCGCGGGGGTCTCGTAGCGGACGGTGATGGTCGCATCGACGTTCTCGTCCTCGATGACGAGCTCGGTAACGAGTACCCGGCCGGTCTCCGGTTCGATCCAGTACCGGCCGCGGGACGGCAGGTTGACGCCGTTGCGGCGACGGATCACCGTGTCCGGGGCGGTTTCCCTGTACGCGATCACCCAGACGTCCCGCTCGGAATCCGGCGCGTCCATCTCCAGGCCCGGGACGCCGTCCGAGACGCGCTCGTAATCGAACCGGGCCTTGTAGGAGCGGCGCAGGAACAGCAGCGGCAGGGTCGGCGTGTTCAGGTTGCGCTGGACGTCGCCGACGTTGTAGCGCGCGCTGTCGGCCAGGATGCCCTGCACCTGCCGGTCCACCGACGTCGCGCCGCCGAGAAAGAGCTCGGCCAGCCGTTCCTCGCGGTCCCGCACCCGGGCGCCGTTGGCCTCGAAGACGTCCCGGAAGCCGAAATGACGTTCCGCTCCCTCGGGCTGGACCAGCAGATAGTCCGACCGCAGGGTGGCGCGCTGCAGGGCGGCGCTCTCGGTCCGGCGAAACTGCCCGGGCAGGGTGGCCCGTTGCTGGTAGCGCTCCTCCATCACGACGCCCGAGAGCTGCGCGTGCAGCTCCTCCACGTACACGGTCGCCCGGACGAGCACGCTCCAGAGAGTCGGCTCCTGCGCCTGCGCGGGGAGCGGCGCTGCCAGGGCCAGCGCCAGGGCTGCGCCGCGGGTCACCGTGTTCGTCGGGGACGATGTGCGCCGGTGGTGGCTGGTGCTTCCCATGGCCTCGTCTCTCACCCGCCTCGCAGCTTCTTCCGGCCGGCGGGTCCGCGGCGGTTCAGTTCCGAAACGGATCGGATTCCTCGACGAGCACCCTGAAACGCCGGAAGCGGCTGTAGGTGGCGGTGCCTTCGACCCGCGTACCGCTCCGGCGGTTGTTGTACCGCTCGCGCATCTCGATGGGCACGAGGTGGCTCAGCTCGTCCGGGGTGTCGTAGCGAACGGTGACCAGCGATTCCACCACATCGTCTTCCAGAACGAGCTCGGTGACCAGCACGCGGCCGGTGGCCGGCTCGATCCAGTAGCGGCCCCGGGCGGGCAGGTTGCCGCCGCGGCGCCGCCGGATCACCGACGTCGGCCACGTTTCCCGGTAGCCGATCACCCACACGCCGTCGCGACGGTCCGGTCCGTCGACGCCCAGGCTCGGCGAGCGGTCATCCACCCGCTCGAACGCGAAGCGCGGCTTGTAGGACTGGCGCAGGAACAGCAGCGCCAGGGTCGGCGTGTTCGTGTTGCGCTGAATGTCGCCGACGTTGTAGCGCGCACTGTCGGTCAGGATGCCCTGCACCTGCTCGTTCACGGTCGTCGCACCGTCGAGGAAGAGCTGTACCAGCCTTTCCTCGCGGTCGCGCACCCGGCTGCCGTTGGCTTCGAAGACGTCCCGAAAGCCGAAGTAGCGTTCCGAGCCTTCCGGCCGTACGAGCAGGTAGTCCGAGCGGAGGGTGACCCGTTCGTAGGAGTCGTTGCCGAACCGCCCGAAGCCCGGCGACGACGCCCGCTGCTGGTAGCGCTCCTCCATCACCACGCCGGAGAGTTGCGCGTGCAGCACCTCGACGTACTCGGTGGCGCGGGCGAGCACCTGCGGAAGCGTGGGTTCCTGGGTCCCCGCCGGCAGGACGAGAGCCAGGACAAGCGCCATCGTCGCCGCGGCCGCGGACATCGCGGCCCCTCCCCGCGACGGGGGGACTCCGCGTCTCGGGCGCCCGGCTTGCGCTCGGCTGCGGCACATATCCGGCAGTCTACTACTCCGCGCCGCCCGCGGATAGAATCGGGACTCCGCGCGTGTCGAATCATGCTTGACGTTCCGGGGAGTGATCACCATGCACCGACCACCGAATGAACCGTCTCTCGCCGTGCCCAGCGCACTCCTGCTTGCCATGCTCCTCGCCGCCGTCGCGCCGACCGCGGCGCAGACCTCCGCCGAGGCGGACTTCGTGCCCGTCACCGACGCCATGCTCCAGAATCCGGCGGACGGCGACTGGCTGATGTGGCGCCGGACGCTGGACGGCTGGGGCTACAGCCCGCTCGACCAGATCGACCGCGACAACGTCGGCGACCTGCGCATGGTCTGGACGCGGGCCCTCGCGCCGGGCGCGCAGCAGGGCACGCCGATTGCCTACGGCGGCAGGCTCTACATGCCGAACCCGAACGACATCATCCAGGCGCTGGACGCGGTCACCGGCGACCTGCTGTGGGAGTACCGCCGCGACATCCCGGACGACATCAACGACTACCTGGGCGGACTGATCAGCGTCAATCGCAACATCGCGATCTGGGACGACATGATCATCGACACCGCCAACGACGATTATGCCTTCGCGCTGAACGCCGCGACCGGCGAGCTGGTCTGGGAGACGCAGCTCTTCGACTACACCGAGAACCCCGCCCGGCACTCCGCCGGCCCGATCGTCGCCGACGGCAAGGTGATCTCCGGCCGGAGCTGCCGCCCGCGGCGCGGTCCCGAGGCGTGCGTCATCATGGCCCACGACGCCGAGACCGGCGAGGAGATCTGGCGCCGGCGCCTGATTCCGGCCCCCGGCGAGCCGGGCGACGAGTCGTGGGGCGGCGTGCCCTACGAGGAGCGGGCGCACGTCGGATCGTGGATGGTGCCGAGCTTCGATCCCGAGCTGAACCTGGTCTACGTCGGGACCTCGGTCACGTCGCCGGCGCCCAAGTTCATGCTGGGCGGGGTCGACAACAAGCACCTCTACCACAACTCCACCCTGGCCCTCGACGCCGACACCGGCGAGATCGTCTGGTACTACCAGCACCTGAACGACAGTTGGGACCTCGACCATCCGTTCGAGCGGCTGCTGGTCGACACCGCCGTGGCGCCGGATGCCGGCGAGGTGACCTGGATCAACCCGCGCATCCAGCCCGGCGAGGTCCGCCGGGTCGTGACCGGGGTGCCCGGCAAGACCGGCGTTGTCTACACCCTCGACCGGGAGACCGGGGAGTTCCTCTGGGCCCGGAACACCGTCACGCAGAACGTGATCAGCGACATCGACGGGGCCACCGGCGCGGTCACCGAGAACGCCGAGCTCGTCTTCAGCGCGCTGGGCCAGGAGGTGCTGGCCTGCCCCACCTGGAACGGCGGCAAGGACTGGGAGGCCGGCGCCTACAGCCCGCTGACCAACACCATGTACATGCCGCTGCGCAACGCCTGCGCGCGCATGCTGGCGACCACCGCGGCCGGCACCTCGCACTATGCGCTGGCCGTCCGGAACCAGATCGCGCCGGGCACCGACCAGGTGGGTACCGTCCACGCGATCTCCGCCGAGACCGGCGAGACGGTCTGGCTGCACGAGCAGCGCGCGGCCACCATGTCGCTGGTCGCCACCGGGGGCGGGCTGGTCTTCGGGGGCGACAACAACGGCCGCTTCAAGGCGTGGGATCAGGAGACCGGCGAGGTCCTCTGGGAGATCAATCTCGGCTCGGCGGTGACCAGCTTCCCCATCAGCTACGCGGTGGACGGCAGGCAGTACATCGCCGTCGGCACGGGCACGGCAAGCACGGCATCGCTGTTCGGGCGGTTGACGCCGGAGATTCGTCCGAGCGCGGGGAACAACCTGTTCGTGTTCGGTTTGCCGTGAAAGGCGCCAACCCTCAGCGGGTGCGAATCCCGCCCGGCAACTGTCGCTCCAGCCGGTAGCAGTCGGAGCGGACGATGGAGGTAACGACATCGGCTGAAGTACTCCGAGGACAAAGGGCCGCCTTGGGCGGTTCAGCGACCACACGGGCTGCAACGCGAGTGAACGCCGAGCAGGCCTCGAAACAGGTAATGCGGAAGCCGACCCGCCCGAACACCGGGGAAGGCTGTCACCGGTCGGGAAGCGAGCGACGCGAGCACCGAGCGGTTCCGCCGGGGTAGTGGCGGTAGCACGTGTGGAAGAGGGGGATGGACGCAACACGGGAAGCCCTGCCGGTGGCGTGGCACGCGCCAACTGACAGCCCGCGAGGGTCAGGTTGGGCCGGCGAGGGTGGCGGAGAGGCCTGTAGTACCGGGGAAGCCGGGTAACGCCGGTGGAGGGAAGGGGCCTTGGTTCGAGAGCAGCGCATGACGGAGGAAGGGACGTGGGGACTGGCCCGGGCCTAGCAGCCTCAGAACGTGTTCAGCGACTCCAGACGGCGCTACATGCGAAAGCGAAGGGAGCACCTGACTTCCGGTTCTACTCGCTGAGCGACAAGGTGTGGCGCGAGGACGTGCTCGCGGTCGCCTGGCAGGCTGTCCGCCGCAACGGCGGCGCGGCCGGGGTGGACGGCGAGACGGTCGCGGCCGTCGAGTCGCAGGGTGTGGACGGATGGTTGGGCGCACTGGCGCGGGACCTGAAGGCGGGGACCTACCGGCCGCGCGCGGTCCGGCAGGTGCTCATCCCGAAGAAGCAGCGCGGGCAGTTCCGGCCGTTGGGCATTCCGTGTCTCCGGGACCGGGTGGCGCAGACGGCGGCGATGCTGGTGTTATCGCCGATATTCGAAGCGGACCTGGAACCGGAGCAATACGCCTACCGGCCGGGCCGAGGCGCGCATGACGCCGTCAATCGCGTGCATCGGCTGCTGACGACCGGGCATCGGGAGGTGGTGGACGCCGACCTGACGAACTACTTCGGCGAAATCCCGCACGCGGACCTGCTGAAGTCGATTGCCCGTCGCGTGAGCGACGGCCGGCTGTTGGGGTGGGTCAAGGCGTGGCTGGAGATGGCGGTCGAGGAGGACGACGGTCGGGGCGGTCGCCGCCGTACGAACCGTGCGCGACGCGACCGGAAGGGTACCCCGCAAGGGGCACCGATTTCGCCGCTGTTCAGCAACGTCTACATGCGTCGCTTCATTCGGGGTTGGAAGGTGCTGGGGTACGCCCGGCGCTTCGGGGCGGAAATCGTCAACTACGCGGACGACTTCGCAGTGCTCGGCCGAGCGCCGGCGTCGGTGATGCTGGCCGCGGTCGAAGGACTGATGAAGCGGCTGAAGCTGCCGATGAACGCCGAGAAGACCCGCTGCTGCCGGCTGCCGGAGGAGCCGATGACGTTCCTCGGCTACCGGATTGGGCACAACTACCGGCCGGACACGGGTGCCGCCTACATCGGCACGCGCCCGAGCCCGGCCAGCGTCCAGAGCATCTGCCGTCGCGTGAGCGAGCTGACCACGTCGCGAAACGGGCTGCTGTCGCCGAAGGAGATGGTACGGCGTCTGAACCGGGCGTTGACCGGTTGGGCGAACTACTTCACCCTTGGGCAGGTCAGTCCGGCGTATCGCGCCATCGACCGGCACGCCACGCGACGGCTGCGCCAGTGGCTCGGTCGCAAGCACAAGGTGCGGTCCGGGAAGTCTGTGCGCTTCTCCAACGAACGACTGTGGAACGACTACGGTCTCGCGCGCCTTGCACCGCGAACGACGAGCCTTCCGTGGGCGAAGGCATGATCTCGTCCGAGAGCCGGATGCGGGAAATCCGCACGTCCGGTTCGATGAGCGGCGACTGGAAACGGAGCCATGGCGAGGAGTGAGGCACCGGCATCGGCGAAAGCCGCCGGGAACAGCGACCCCCATCGCCTACCGCCACCGCGCCAGTCGTCGACTCTACCACTACCGGAATGAGCACTGCGGGCCGTCGGGAGCATGGATCCGGCGGCCCTTCCCCGCGCCGTCTACGCCAGCTTCAGGCCCGGCACGTCGCTGAAGTCCTTCGCGTTCAGCGTCCAGAGCGCCGCGTCGTCGACGAGGGCGCAGGCGGCGATCTCGAGATCCAGATCCCGACCGCGCGGGCGGGGCAATCGAGCGTACAACGCCGCCGCCCGCGCCGCGGCCTCGGCGTCGAACGGCACAGCCTGCTCGCGCGGAAAGAGCTCCTCCTGCACGCGAAGCTCGCTGACGGTGCGCGGCCCGCGCAACCATTCGTAGAGGACGACCGCCGAAAGCCGCAGGCGGTGGCCCTCTTCTATGAATGCGTACAGGCGGTCGGCAGCGTCGCGAGGCTCGCGCAGCGCACCGATCAGCGCGGAAGTATCAAGATGGATCGTCATACACGGAACGACGCAGCGACGACTCGCGGCGGGACAAGCGTATCTCCCGGAGCTCGGCCTCGACGCTCTCCCCCGAGCGCGGCACATGTTCCTTGCGCCAGCGGTCCAGCACCGCGAGCATGCGCAACCGCTCGGCCTCGCTCAACCGGTCGGTGCGTGCGTCGTACTCGGCTACCGCCTCGCGGACGACGTGACTCTGCGGCTTGCCGAGGCGTTCCGCCGCCCGGCGGATCCGGCGTACGGTGGCGTCATCCAGGGAATAGGTCACCTTGACCATACTACTGCAATACTACCATACACACGCCGTTCCGTTCGGAGCCCCTTCTGGACGGAAAATGGTGCACTCGAAAGGTGCGGCCGCAACACGGCGGGAGTCCTCACGTCATATGATCGACGCTGCAGACGTCACCACCGTATCCGATTCCGGTCAGACGCCGCCCCACGGGAGGATTCCGATGGCTCCAGGCCGCTGGCTCCGATTCTGCTCGACCGTTGCGGCGTTGCTGCTTGCCGTTCTTGCCCTTGCTCCGCCGCGGCTCGCGGTCGCGCAATCGAGGGCCGACACCGAGTGGCGCCACTTCGGTCACGATGCGGCCAATACGAAATACTCGCCGCTGGACCAGATCACGCCGCAGAACTTCAACGATCTGGAAATCGCCTGGCGCTGGCGCTCGATCGAGACCGAGGTCACCCGCGAACGGGAGAACGTTCGACCGGGCCCGTTCAAGTCGGTTTCGCTGATGATCGACGGCATCGTGTACCTGAGCACGTCCCTCGGTCAGGTGGCGGCGCTCGACGCGGGCACCGGCGAGCTCGTCTGGTCGTACGATCCGCTGACCTACGACCGGCTCGACCGGCCCGCCAACATGGGCTGGCAGCACCGCGGCGTCTCCTACTGGGAGGACGACGCGAGCACCGACGCCCGCATCTTCATCGCGACGCACGATCTGCTGCTCGTGGCGCTCAACGCCCGGACCGGCGAGCAGTACGCCGACTTCGGCGCGGACGGCGCCGTCGACCTGAGCGCGTCGCTGGGCCGTCCGATCGACCGCTCCCGTTTCACCCACTCGCAGCCGCTTGCCATCGCCGGCGACACGGTCATCGTCGGCAGCATCGTGCAGGACACGAGCCTCACCCGCCGCGAGGCCGATCCGGGCCACGTGCGCGGCTTCGACGCGCGCACCGGCGAGATGAAGTGGATCTTCCGCACCATCCCGCAGGGCGAGGAGTTCGGGGCGGACACCTGGCACGACGAGTCGTGGCGCTACAGCGGCCACTCCAACGTCTGGGGCACCATGGCCGTCGACGAGGAGCTCGGCTACGTCTATCTGCCG
This sequence comes from Vicinamibacterales bacterium, assembly GCA_965204175.1. GTDB lineage: Bacteria > Acidobacteriota > Vicinamibacteria > Vicinamibacterales > UBA8438 > WTFV01. Next base: position 2,640,176 of record OZ241978.1, on the reverse strand, counting down.
ACCGGCACCCCGACCAACGACTGGTACGGCGGCATGCGCCCGGGCGACAACCTCTTCGCAGAGAGCATCGTCGCGGTCGACGCCGAGACCGGCGAGCGGATCTGGCACTTCCAGGCGGTGCACCACGGCCTCTGGGACTACGACTTCCCCACCGCCGGCAACCTGCTCGACATCACGGTCGACGGACGTGAAATCAAGGCGATCGCGCAATCGAGCAAGCAGGCGTTCACCTACGTGTTCGACCGCGTCACCGGCGAGCCGGTCTGGCCGATCGAGGAGCGGCCCGTGCCGCAGGGCAACGTGCCGGGCGAGTGGTACTCTCCCACGCAGCCGTTCCCGACCAGGCCGGCCCCGTTCGATCTGCAGGGAATCACCATCGACGACCTGGTCGACTTCACCCCCGAACTGCGCGAGGAAGCGATCCGCATCGCGGATCGGGCTCAGCTCGGACCGATCTTCACGCCGCCGCCGGTGCGCGGCGAGGGCAAGCCGATCATCCAGTCGCCGGGCCCCGGCGGGGGCGTCAACTGGCCGGGCACGGCCGTCGATCCGGAGACCGGCCGGCTGTTCGTTCCCTCCCAGACGCGCCTGCGCGCCGTCGAGCTGATCGAGTACCCGCCGCCGGCGACCGTGGGCTACTTCACCGATCCATGGGCCGCGCCGGTGCCGGGCCCGGCGGGGCTGCCGCTCGTAAAGCCGCCCTACAAGCGCGTCACCGCCATCGACCTCAACACCGGCGACCACGTCTGGATGGCGCCGCACGGGGACGGGCCGCGCAACCACCCGGCGATCCGGCACCTGAACCTGCCCGCGCTCGGCGGCCATGCAGGCATGCACGGCGGTGGTCCGCTGGTCACCAGGACGCTGCTCGTCGTCAACTCCGGAGCGCGCTACGTAGAGGACCAGGTCGCCTCGGCGAGCGCCATCACGGCCTATCACAAGGACAACGGCGAATACCTGGGTTCGATAGAGCTGCCTGCGATTCCCTACGGGAACCCCATTACCTATCTCCACGAGGGCAAGCAGTACATCGTGGTCGCGGTGGGCACCGGCAGCAGCGAGACGGCGCCGCCGGAGTTGATCGCGCTGGCGTTGCCGTAGTCCGACCTATGCGGTGAAGTCGGCGGGTTCCGTTCGCCAGTTCTCGACGCGCAGGTGGGTAATGCGGCTCATGTGCGCGACATTGTCGCTGACCAGCGTTGCATCCCGCGCCAGCGCATGGGCGGCAATCGCCAGATCCATGTCCTCCAGCCGAGTGCCTGCGCGCTCGAGTTCGGCCTTGAGCGAGCCGAACATCCGACTCACGTCATCGGTCCAGGCCGCCCTCGGCAATTCCCTCAGGAACACCTGGAAACGCCCGGCCAGTCGTTCGCGCTTCTTCGATCTCCGCAGTCGTGCCAAGCCGTACTGGACTTCGGCGACGACGGGTTGCGGGAGGAGCACATCGGTACGGCTCCGCGAGAGGATTCCGTCACAGACGGCGGGGTCACCGGCCATCGCAAACGAAAGGGTGTTCGTGTCCAGTACGTACTTCACAACGCCGGCGGCCCCTTTCGCGTCCGTCCGGCCGTCACGACGGCCCGCAACTCCTCGAGGGCGCGTCGCCCTTCGACGTCGGCGCGCGCCGACGCGAGCTCTTCGACGAACTCCGCACTCCACGCGGTCTCACTCGCCAGCGAGCGTTCCAGTGCCCTGATGATGTAGCGGTTCCGGCTCATGGCGAGGGCCCGTGCCTGCCGGTCGATGGAAGCGAGCAGGTCCGCCGGCAGGTGCACGGTAGTGCTCATTCGAATAGAATATGATTCTATTCGGATGAGGTCAACTTGTCGCTCGCTGCCCGCGCGCAGGCGAGCCTTCAACGCCTTTGCAGCGCAAGTCGAGACCCGTGCCGAAACTGCTCGGCGTGGCAGGTCCCTTGCCCTGCGCCCCACAATCCTGTAGAACGTGCACCCGTAACCCGCCGCGCTTTCGTCGACCATCCACCCGCGGCATCGGAGGAATCCAGAACGATGAGTGACGCATTGACCGGAGCCGAGTTCAAGCAGCAACTGCGCGAGGGCATGCCCAAGCTGGGCCTGTTCCTCAATTCGCACAGCCCCACGGTGGCCGAGCAGCTCGCCCACAGCGGCTACGACTGGCTGCTGGTGGACTCACAGCATGGCCCGATGGGCTTCGAGACGCTGTCGGCAATGGTCGCCGGCATCTCCAGCGGCGGCGCCAAGTCGCTGGTGCGGGTCGCCGGCTGCCACGACCGCGGCGGCATTCAGCAGTCGCTCGACGTGGGCGCGGACGGGGTGCTGGTGCCGTACATCAACACCGCCGAGGAGGCCCGGCAGGCGGTGAGCTGCTGCCGCTACCCGACCGCCGGCACGCGCTCGGTCTACTTCCCGCAGCGCAGCATGAACAAGGGCGGCCTCCTCGGCTATGCCGGCGCCGCCAACGACAACGTCATCGTGGCGCTGCAGGTGGAGACGGCCGACTGCATCCGGAACATCGACGAGATTGCCGCGGTGCCGGGCGTCGACCTGCTGTTCCTGGGACAGAACGACCTCTGCATGTCGCTCGGGCTCTACGAGAAGTACCAGTTCCCCGACATGTACTTCTCGGACGAGCTGCGCGACGCGACGGATCGCCTGCGGGCGGCCGCCGCGAAGAACGACGTCATCCTCGGGTTGTTTCTCTTCGGGACCGACCGGGTCGGCGAGTTCCTGGAGAAGGGCTTCCCGTTCATCAGCGTCGGCAACGACCTGCACCACGTCCTGACCCAGGCCGGGACGTACGTGGGGAACGTCGAAACGATATCGCAGGACAAGGGCAGGCAGCCCTGGCAGCGCCGGGCGACGGCGTTGTTCTAGGGTCCAGGAGCACGACCGGTAGAGAACGGGAGGACGGCCGGTAGCTTGCGCCGCAGACCGCAGCAAGGCGGCGTTCCGGGACGCAGGCTCCCGGAGCGGGGGGGATGGGCCGCAACGCCGAGGCAGCTCGGCGTTGCGGGGCCTATCCGTCCTCCCGCGCCACCACCAGGGTTGCGAACGGTACGTCCCGCACGTCCGCGGGCAGCGCCTGAATCGGGCCGATCGGCTCGTGCGGGGTGACGTCGGCGTTGGGCGCGGTGAACGTCCCCCCGCTGTCCGTTCCCGCGTCGTAGCCCGCGAGGTCCATCTCGAACCGCGGCACCCAGCATTCCCCGTCGCGCAGGCCGATCCCGTCGACCCCGACGAACCAGTCCGGGCTCGGGGCGATCATCGACACCAGGGTGAGGAACGGGAACTCCTCGTCGGCCTCGAAGGACAACGTGACCGTGCCCGGAGAGCTGAACGAGCCCTCTTGTCCCCTGATGCAGCCGCCCGCCCGTCCGCTGCCGACCTCCGCCTGCACCTCGTCGCACAACGCGCCGACGGCGCCGGTTTCGGCCATGATTTCGATGCCGTCGGTCGCGATGCCGCCGCTGCTCCAGAACGAGGCCTCCTCGACGTGCGTCGTCCCGGCCACACGGGAGAAATGCGCACCGGACGGAAACGGCGGCGAGTTGCCGTGTGACGTCGCGTCCCAGGTGGCCCGGAACGTTACGCCGTAGGTTGCTGACGCGGAGCACTGTCCCGCCGGTTCGACAGGCGTAGCCGGAACGGCCGGCGTCGGGGCAACAGGGGCGTTCTCTCCGTCGTCACAGCCGGCCCAGCCGGCCGAACCGATCCCGACGAGCAGGGCGAGCAGCAGTCTGCTTCGCACGAGGTCCCCTCCGCTACGGCGCCAGGCGACGGATGACGCCGTCGTGCTTGTTCAGCAGGAAGAGCTGGCCGTAGGGTCCGGCATCCAGGCGCACGTCGGCACGCGTGGCCGGCGTGCGTCCCTGGGCGAGATTCTTCTCCCGGATCATCTGCAGCAGCGTCTTCGTCTCGCCGTCGTGGTCGAACAGGACGCGGCGCATCGCGTCCTGGCCTCCCGCGGGCAGGTCGTCGGCGGAAAAGTAGAAGACCTCGCCGCTGGGACCGTCCCCGAACAGCACCAGGTTCTCGAGCTGCGGCACGACGTCGTCCCGGTAGACGACCAGGCCGGTGGCCATCGAGCTGGGCTGGAGGAGCGGGTCGAGCTGGCCGTACTCCACCACCGGGTACGACAGGCCCGCCTCGCCGCGCGGATCGACCAGGCTGACCGCGCGCCGGCTGATCCACCGGAAGCTCCCCTCCCAGTCGTTCCAGCCGAGGTTGCCGCCGCGGGGCACGAGGCTGATCTCCTCGACGACGTTCTGGCCGATGTCCGCCAGGAACAGGTTGCCGTTCCGCTCGTCCCAGGCGAAACGCTGGGGATTGCGGACGCCATAGGCGTAGATTTCGCCGAGCGTGCCGTCGTCCCCGTCGTCCGCGAAGGGGTTGTCCGCGGGGATGCCGTACTGGCCGTTGGCGCTATTGGAGCCGAGCGGATCGATGCGCAGCACCTTGCCGAGGATCGAGCCGAGGTTCTGGGCGAGGTCGAGCGGATCGCCGCCGCTGCCGCCGTCCGCCGATCCGATGTAGAGCAGGCCGAAGTCCGGGCCGCCGGGCGCCGCCCGCGGGTTGAAGCCGAGCTGCCCACCGTTGTGGTTGCGGAATGGCTGCTCCACGCGCAGCAGTTCGCGCGGGGGGCCGCCGTCGTAGACCGCGGCGGACGGATCCGCAGCAGTCCACTCCAACAGGATCGTGTCCTGCGCGTCGGACCCGCCGTTCGGCACGAAGTCCGCCGGCGGGCCCGTGTTGCTCGTATCGGTGTAGGTGTACAGCTTGCCGAAGCCCGGAGTGCCGGGCTGGCCGAACTGCGGGTGCACGGCGAAGCTCTGGAACCCGCGCTCGCGGCGGGACGCCTCGACGTCGACGTCCCAGCGCGGATCCCGGAGGTCGAGGTACCGCGTGACCGTCTCCCCGTCGTAGCTGACGGCGTAGACGAGCCCCCACATGTCGCTCACGAAGAGGCGTTCGGTGCCCGGCTCGTCGACCAGCCGCATCATCCGCGGCGCCTGGCCGTCGAGGAACGGCAGCGAGGCGAACTCGACGACGCCGACCGTGATGACACCGTCGCTCGCCGGAATCGGGTCGGGAAACGGGTCGTTGGTGGTTTGCCCGGCGGCCGCCGAGGCCGCCAGCACCAGCACCGCCGCCGCGCCGGTACGGATGCCCGTGGCGTGTAGTGTCTCCATGTAGGCTCCTGACGCCATCCGGCCCGGCATCCTTTACCCAGGCGGCGCGCGGGAGCGCGCCCCGCTGTCACACGAAGCCGATCCCTGTCGATCCAGGCGCGGCGGCGAGGCGTTTCGGGGCGCTACCGCCCTTCGTAGACGTACTGCATCGTCGTCCGGACGCTCCGCTCCGGCGCCGCGAAGTCGCTGTACTCGTCGGGCACGCGGTAGACGGCGACCACGTCATCCACGGATCGCCCGGCGGCCTTGCCGTTCTGCGCCTTGCTCACCACGTCGTTGTAGAACCCGCTGAAGTCGACGAACTCGGCCCAGGCGACCGGCGTCGGGTTGTGGCCCGGGATCACCGTGTCGACGTCCGGGATGCCGGCCACCGCCTTGCGGAGCGTAGAGCCGAACTCGGTCGCGCTGCCGTTGCCGTTTGCTACGTCGATGAACGGTAGGCCCTTGCGCTGAAACATGTCGCCCGTGTGCAGGGTGCGCGCCGCCTTGAACACGATGAAGGTGTCGCCGTCGGTGTGGCCGCGGCCGAAGTGGTAGAGGTCGATCTGGTCGGGTCCGGCGAACAACGACATGCGGTCGGAGTAGGTCGTCTGCGGCAGGTACTTCGCGTTCTCGCCCTTGAACGCGTCGCAGTTGGTCACCGGCTCGCAGGTGTCCCGCGCCATCTGCGCGCGCGTGTTCTCGTGCACCACGAAGTTCACCGTGTCGGTGAGCTCGATGTTGCCGCCGCTGTGGTCGAAGTGCGTGTGCGTGTTGATGACGGTCGTGATCGGCTTGTCGGTGAGCTCGGCCACGTGGGCGATGATGTCCTGCCCGTAGCCGTTGATCTTGGTGTCGACCAGCGCCACGCCGTCGGCCATGACCCAGATCGCGGTGTTTCCGCCGCCGCCCATTCCCTGCACCGTCGAGGCGTTGGCCAGCATGTAGAGGTTGTCGGTGATCGTCTGGACCTCGAGATCCACCCGTTCCTGCCGCGCCTCGTAGGTCGCGGCCGTCAGCAGAATTCCGGTCAGCGTCAGGATGCCCAGGTACAGGCTGCGTTCCATCTGTTCCCTCCTCGGGTGCCGTGTACGGCGCACGCGAATCCCTCTTCGGGCGCCCGATTCGCCGCACGCGAAACTATATAGCCACAAAGGGGCCTGTCCGCAAAGGGAGCGGTTACTCCTGCGCGACCCAAGTCTTCGAGCCTTTGCCGACGGGGCGATGGCCCTCCTGTACTCCTTGCCCAGCACGGTGCCGCGGCACGCACTCGTGGCGCGGGTAGAATCGCATCTTCGGTTCCGTCCGCTCCAGAACCGCGTCACGGGAGATCACCATGCACCCACAGCGCCCGACGACGATATGCACCCGCTGGTTCCTGCTCCTTCTCGCCGCGGCGTTGTCCGTGGCGCCTCTCGCGGCACAGCAGGAGGAGCCCTTCGACATCCTCATCCGCGGCGGACGGGTGGTCGACGGCACGGGCAACCCCTGGGTGCGCGCCGACGTGGCGGTGCGCGGCGACCGGATTGCGCGCATCGGCCACCTGCCGGATGCGACCGCCGACCGCACCATCGACGCAGAGGGGCTGGTGGTGGCGCCCGGGTTCGTCGATCCGCATACCCACGCCGTACGCGGCATCTTCGACGTGCCGACGGCGGACAACTACCTGCTGCAGGGCGTCACGACGCTGACCGAGGGCAACGACGGCAGCTCGCCGTGGCCGATCGGCGAGCACCTGGAGCGGATCGCGGAGCTCGGCATCAGCCCGAACTGGGGAGTTTTCGCGGGCCAGGGGACGATTCGCCGCGAGGTCATCGGCAGCGAAGACCGCGACCCGACGCGCGACGAGCTCGACCGCATGCGGATGCTGGTGGCCGAAGCGATGGAACAGGGGGCCTTCGGCCTGTCCACCGGACTGTTCTACGTCCCCGGCAGCTTCACGTCGACCGAGGAGGTCATCGCGCTTTCGCAGGTCGCCGCCGCGCACGGCGGCATCTACATCTCCCACATGCGCGACGAGGCGCTGCGCCTGCTCGACTCGGTGCGCGAGACCATCCGCATCGGCGAGGAAGCCGGCATTCCGGTGCAGATGACCCACCACAAGGCGATCAGCCGCGACATGTGGGGCCGGAGCGCGGACAGCCTCGCGCTGGTGGACGCCGCGCGGGCGCGCGGGGTCGACGTCACCATCGATCAGTATCCCTACACCGCCTCGCAGACCGGCATCACGGCGGTGGTGCCGCAGTGGGCGCAGGCGGGGGGAACGCGGGAGCTGATCGTGCGGCTGCAGGATCCGGAGACGCGCCGGCGCATCCGCGGGGAGATCGTCTACCGCATCGAGCACGACCGCGGCGGCGGCGACCCGGCGAACATCGTCATCGGCCTGTGCGAATGGGACCGGTCGCTGGAAGGCAAGAGCCTCGCCGACATCCTCGCCGAGCGGGAGATCGAGGTGACGGTGGCCGCCGCCGCCGACCTGGTCATGGAGATCGTCGAGCGCGGCGGCGCCCGGGCCATCTACCACGCGATGGACGAACGTGACGTCGTGCGCATCATGCAGCACCCGGCCACGGCCATCGGCTCCGACGGAGGCGTCTCGGTGTTCGGCGCCAGCGTGCCCCACCCGCGCGAGTACGGCACGTTCGCCCGCGTCCTCGGCCGCTACGTGCGCGAGCGCGGCGTGCTGACCCTCGAGCAGGCGGTGCGCAAGATGAGCGGGGCGACCGCCCACCGGCTCGGCCTCCAGGACCGCGGCCTGCTGCGCGAGGGCTTCTTCGCCGACATCGCCGTGTTCGATCCGGATCGCGTCATCGATCGCGCGACGTTCCCGGAGCCGCACCAGTACGCCGAGGGCGTGGAGTACGTGCTGGTCAACGGTACGTTGGTCGTCGACGGCGGCGAGCACACCGGCGCACGGCCCGGGCGCGTGCTCCACGGCCCGGGCCGGCGTTAGCCGGCGTCAATCCTGCGGCGGCTCGAACTGCGGGTACTCGACGCCTAGCTGCTCCAGGTACGTGTCGTAGCGCGTCTCGTCGTAGTAGAGCTCCTCGAGCTGCGGCTTGAAGCGCTCCATGATTTCCCGGTTCAGCCAGATCGGCGGCTCGTCCTCGGGGCGCAGGAACGTCGTGTACTGCCGGTCCTGCGTCTGGTTCTCGAAATAGTCCTGCGCCTGCTGCACCAGCTCCGGCCGCAGCACGAAGTCGAGCAGGGTCAGGGCCTGGACCTTGGCGCCGGCCGCCGCCCCCCGGTGGGCGATCGGCGTGGCCATGGCGATGCTCTTGTTCCAGTTGTGGCCCGCGCCGCCGGGGATGTTGGACGGGAACCGCAACGTGGCGGTCGGCACCACCCACGAGATGTCGCCGATGTCGTCCGAGCCGCCGCCGCGCCGCTGGTTGTCGGGAATCCGCTCGGCGCCGTCCAGCGCTTCCTGCGCCTCCGTCAACAGGCCCTGCTCCTCGACGCCGAGCATCTTCTGCACCGCGCGGGCGAAGCGCTGGTCGTCCTCCGACCAGTCGGGCATCCCGACCCGCTGCATGTTGGTGAACATCGTCTCGGCGATCACCCGGTTGTGGTGCTGCGGCCACGCCGCGCCGAGGACCCGCGACGTGACCGTGGTATCGGTCATCTTCGCCGCGCCTTCGGCCATGGCGTCTCCGATCCGCCACATCCGCATGATGTTCTCGTAGTCGCTCTCGCGGAAGAAGTACCAGACGCTGGCGGTCGACGGCACGACGTTCGGCTGGTCGCCGCCGTCGCTGATGACGTAGTGCGAGCGCTGCTGGATGCGGAGGTGCTCGCGCCGGAAGTTCCAGCCGATGTTCATCAGCTCGACCGCGTCGAGCGCGCTCCGGCCGTTCCACGGGTCGCCGGCGCCGTGCGCCGACTCTCCCTCGAAGGTGTACTCCACCGAGACCATCCCGTTGCCCCGGGCGTCGCCCCAGGCGGTCGTCATCGCGCTGCTGACGTGGCTGTAGAGCACGATGTCCACATCGTCGAACACGCCGGCCCGGACGAAGAACGCCTTGCCGCCGAGCTGCTCCTCGGCGATGCCGGGCCAGATCAGGAGGGTGCCGCCGACGCCCTCCCGTTCCATGATCTCCTTGACGGCGAGCGCCGCCGCGATGTTGACGGCCTGTCCCGAGTTGTGCCCCTCGCCGTGGCTCGGGGCGCCCTCGATCTGCGGCCGGCGGTACGCCACCCCCGGCACCTGCGACGACCTCGGGATGCCGTCGACGTCGCTGCCGAGCGCGATCACCGGCCGTCCGGAACCCCACCGGGCGAGCCAGGCGCTCGGCATGCCCGCCGTCCCGAGCTCGATCTCGAAACCCTCCCGCTCGAGTATCCCGGTGAGGTAGCGCTGGGTCTCGAACTCCTGGAAGCCGAGCTCGCCGAAGCTGAACTGACTGTCGATCATCCGCTGGATGAAACCGCGGCGGTCGTCGACGCCCGCGAGCACCTCCTGCCTGAGTTGCTCCAGCCGGTCGTCGCCGCCGGATTGGGCCTCGGTCGCGGGACGAAGCTCGGCGGTGGCGCCCGGCCCGGCCGCGGAACCCGGTTCGGCCGCGGACAGGCGAGTCACGCCTCCGGTGGCGACGACGGTGACGACGGTGACGACGGCGACAACTGACTTGAAGAACATGGCGCGCACGGCACTTCTCCCGGACGCCCGGCGCATGGGGGCGTCACTGCTACGGTGTTTGTTCGTCGGGGGTGGAGCGGCCCGCTTCCGCGTCGCGCGGCGCCCCACGCCGATATCACGGTGCGTCGCGGATCCCGTCCTACCCCTCACCGAGCTCATCATAGGCCACGCCGAGCACGCCGCTCAGGCTGAGCAGTGCGAATGGCGACACGTGGTCCTCGAACCCGGGCAGCGACTCGGTGCCGGTGATCTCGTCCCTCGACCGGCCGGCCGCCATCTCGCGGCGCGTCAGATCCAGCGCCGCCGTGAAGTAGTCGCGCAGGTGCGCCAGGTCGCCCTGGCCGCCCGTCACGCCGGCGCCGGGCGTACCGTGACCGAAGATGTAGATCGCGTCTGACGGCTGTGCCGCCGAGACCTGCTCCAGCACGTCGATCCAACCCGAGATCCGCGCGCCGGAGGACCGGTCGACGAACGGGTGCAGGCGGTTGAACATCAGGTCGCCCATGTGCACGACGTTGGCCTGCTCGAAGGTCACCACGCAATCGCCGCTCGTGTGGCCGGCGCCGTGGTACCGCGCCACGACCGTCTCGTCCCCGATCGTCGTCCGCCATTCGTCGGTGAAGGTCTCGTCCGGGTAGGCCTGCGAGTCCTCGTTCCCCGCCTGCTCGGCCGCCCGCCGCTGCCACGCCGCACTGTTCTCGTGCGCGACGATCGAGCCGACCACCGGGCGGAACGTCTGGTTGCCGCCGACGTGGTCGCCGTGGTGGTGCGTGTTGACGAGGACGTCGATCGCATTCGACGACCGCTCCCCGATGCCCTCGATGCAGGCGGCCGCGGCGGCGGCGTTCTGGCTGTCGACGATCAGGATTCCGTCCGCATTGACGAGCCACCCGATGGTGCCTCCCTGGCCGTTGAAGATGCCTACGCCACGCCGCAGATCCTCGAACGAGGTGGTGAGCCCCTGCCATCCGGCGAGCGGCAGATTCCTGAGCGCCGCCGCCATCACCGTCATGCCCGACGTGGCGAGAAAATGTCTTCTGTTCATGAGTCGCTTCTCCTTCATCCCGTCGTCCGTATGGTCACTCGCCGAAGACGTCATCGACCGCGAATCCGAGATCCGGCACGCCGGCTGCGACCAGCCGATCTCCGCGTCGCCGTCCCTGTTGCCGCGCGTATCCGTTCGGACCCGGCTCCGTGTAGACGGTGACGGCGCGCGCCTCGACGTCCGCCAGCCAGGTCATGGCGCGCTCTCTACGTGTACCGCACGAGCCACGCCCCATCATAGCCAATCGACGACCGGGACGGCCGCGCGGTTAGAATCGGCCTGTCGGACGCGTCGGGCGGCCGGAACGAAGCGCGTCCGAGTGACGCACTTTTGTATCCGGAGCTGCAACTCGAGTCGAAACCCGGGCCACAAGGATGCCCCAATGACATCAGACACTCCGCGCTCCCGGACCGTGCTCGCCTGCGCCCTGGCGGCCCTTCTGGCCACTGCGACCGCCTGCGCACGGCTACTCGCCCAGGAAGCCCCCACGGAACCGCCGGTGGTCCGGGTGCTCGCGACCGGCGGCACCATCTCCGGCGGCGGCCCCTCCCCGACGAGCCTGACCGAGTACCGGGCGGGCGCGTTTTCCGGCGAGGAGCTCGTGGCGGCGGTACCCGGCCTGGCGCGGCACGCCACTATCCGGGTCGAGCAGGTGACCAACGTCGGCAGTCCCAACATCACCTTCGACGACTGGCTGACGCTCGCCCGCCGCATCGACGCCATCTTCCGCGACGAACCCGACACGGCCGGCGTCGTGATCACGCACGGCACGAACACGCTGGAAGAGACGGCCTACTTCCTCAACCTGACGGTCCGCCACGACCGGCCGGTCGTGCTGGTCGGCGCGCAACGGCCGGCGACCGCCATCAGCGCCGACGGTCCGCTGAACCTGCTGAACGCGGTTCGCACGGCCGCTTCCCCGGAGGCGCGCGGCAAGGGGGCGCTGGTGGTCATGAACGACCAGATCAACGCCGCCCGCGACGTCACCAAGACCAGCACCTATCGGCTCGAGACGTTCAACTCGCGGGACGTGGGCCTGCTCGGGTACGTGGACGGCGACCGGGTGTCGTTCTACCGGGCGCCGACGAAGCGCCATACCGCCGACTCGGAGTTCGACCTGGCCGGCGTCACCGCCTTTCCGAGAGTGGACATCGTCTACTCCTACGTGGAGGCGAACCCGCTGCTCATCGAGACGCTGATCGACGACGGGGTCGCCGGCATCGTGATCGCCGGCACCGGCGCCGGCGGCACGTCGAGCCGCGAGCGGAGGGCGCTGGAGCGCGTGGTCGATCTGCCGGTAGACGCCCGGCCGGTCATCGTGCGATCGAACCGGGTCGGAAGCGGCCGCGTCATCCCGCGCGCGGCGGACGACGAGCTCGGCATGGTCGCCGGCGACACGCTCAACCCGCAGAAGGCGCGCATCCTGTTGATGCTCGCCCTCACCCGAACCCGCGAGCTCGACGAGATCCGACGCATGTTCCGCGAGTACTGAGCTCTTTCCTCCGAGACCGTCAACGCGCCATCACGATTTCTCTTGACCGGTAGACGCTAAAACGAAACACTGTTGCTACTCGTCGCTGCAAAGGGGGTTCGGCCGCGAGTCGTGCTGGCGCGCGGCCGACAGATCGGGAACGTGAGCGCGTCATGCCGCCGCTGCCCCGTCTTGTTCACCCTGTCTCGTCGGTCGCCGGTACGCCGGTAGACGATACCGGCTCGCCGGCTGCTCCTCCGCCACCAACCCACCGGCCCTCTCGCGCACGTCGCGCCTGCGAGGGGCAGGAACTCGATCACGATTCCGACTCACGTGGACGCAAGGTCCGTCGTACGACTCCGTGAAAGGAGAAGAGCATGGCAATCAGAGTCATCATGGGCTTGATTCTGCTGTCGGCCATCGTGCTGGCCGTGGCGCCCGAAGCGATCCCGGGCAACGCGCTGTCGATTCTGCTGGTCCTCCTGGGCCTCGCCTACGCCTGGGTGGCGATCGATGCAGAGGACGCCACCGCCTACCTGGTGGTCGTGGTGGCGGTCGGCGCCGCCGCCGGCTCGGACGTGCTCAACACCATCCCCGCGGTCGGCATGTACCTGGACGGCATACTCGGCGGCTTGTCCACCGCCTTGTACGCCAGCGTGGCCACCATCGCCGCGATCAGGGTGACCAACCGGCTCAAGGGCTGAAGAGTCGCGCAGCAGTCGTGCGTACCCGCGTTCATCGCACCACTCCCTGAAAGGAGAAGAGAATGGCACCCAGAGTAACCGTCGGTCTGACCCTGCTCACGGCCATCGGGCTGGCCGTGGCGCCGGATGCGGTTCCGGGCAACGGCCTGATGATTCTGCTGGTCCTCCTGGGCCTCGCCTATCCCGTCCTGGCCAAGCTCGACGCCGAGGACGTGACGTCGCACTTCATCGTCGTCCTGACGTTCGGCGCAGCCGCCGGCTCGGACGTGCTCAACGCCATCCCCGCGGTCGGCATGTACCTGGACGGCATACTCGGAGGCGTGTCGACCAGCCTGTATGCCAGCGTGGCGACGATTGCCGCCATCAGAATCACGAATCGCATCAAGGGCTGACCGAAGGAAAGGCCTGAGGCGGCTCCCGCGGGAGACCGCCTCAGGCATCGACAGCCGGCGTATTGCCGGCCGGCGTTCGTGCAAGGCGCCGCGACCCGCCTGGACGTTATCGGCGATCCGCCGGCAGGGCGAAGACCCAGATGACGCCCCCCTGCGGCACCAGCTTCTCGGCGTCGAAGTGGGCATTCACGGCCCGTTGCATGCCGGCCGCGTCGACGCCCCAGCCGGACTGCACGGCGATGTACTGCACGCCGTCGATCTCGTAGGACGACGGCACGCCGATGACGCCCGAGTTGGTGCGCTGCTCCCAGAGCAGGTCGCCGGTCTCGGCGTCGAACGCGCGGAAGTAGCGGTCGTTCGTGCCGCCGGTGAAGATCAGGCCGCCGCCGGTGGCGAGAATCGGCCCCCAGTTCTGGGAGCTGCCGAACTCGTGCGTCCAGACCTGCTCGCCGGTGGCGAGGTTCCAGGCCTGGATCTCGCCGATGTGCTCGGCCTGATCCACCACGAACACCGTCTGCGACGCGCCCGTGAAGCCGCGGCCCGGGACGTAGTCCACCTCCACGCCGACCATCGTCGAGCAGAGGTTCTCGTTGGCCGGGATGTACAGATACCCCGTCCGGGGGCTGTAGGCGGCCGGCGGCCAGTCCTTGCCGCCCCAGAGCGACGGACAGAAGGTGGCCGGCTTGTCGGTCCCCGGCTTGCGCTCCAGGTCGTACTCCGGCCGGCCGGTCACCGGGTCGATGGCCGTGAACACGTTCTGGTCGACGTAGGGCTGCGCCTCGACGAAGCCGATGGAGTCCGCCTTCCGCTCCAGCATCCACAGGTAGCCGTTGCGGGCCGGGTGGACGAGGGTCGGGATGGTGCGGCCGTCGCGGGGAACGTCGATCAGAAGCGGTGCCGAGACCTCGTCCCAGTCCCACGAGCCGTTGTGGTGGTACTGGTGATGGCCCTTGATCTCGCCGGTGTCGGCGTCGAACGCGACGACGGAGTTGGTGTAGAGGTTGTCGCCGGGCCGCTGGTCCCCGATCCACGGCCCCGGGTTGCCGGTGCCCCAGTAGGTCAGGTTCAGCTCCGGATCGTACGACCCGGTGATCCAGATCGAGGCGCCGCCGGTGCGCCACGTCTCGCCCGGCCAGGTCTCGCTCCCCGGCTCGCCCGGTTGCGGGATCGTGTGCGTGCGCCACACCTCCTCGCCGGTGTCGGGATCGAACGCGGCGACGAATCCGCGGATGCCCCGCTCGCCGCCCGAGGGCCCGACCAGCACCTTGCCGTTGGCCACCAGGGGCGCGATGGTCATGTAGTACCCGGTCCGGTAGTCGGCGACCGCCGTCTCCCAGACCACCTCGCCCGACACCGCGTCGAGGGCCACCACGAACGCGTCGTGCGTCGTGTAGAAGACCTTGTCGCCGTACAGGGCGACGCCGCGGTTCGTGCGGTGCGGGTGCGCCATGTCCTCCGGGAACTGCCGGTTGTAGATCCAGAGCTGCTCGCCGCTCCGCGCATCGATGGCGATGACGCGGTCCTCGGGGGTCGTCACGAACATCACCCCGTCGTTGACGATCGGCGGCGCCTCGTGGCCCGACGTCACGCCGGTGGACATCGTCCACACCGGCACGAGGTCCGCGACGTTCTCCCTCGTGATCTGATCGAGCGGGCTGTAGCCGTGGCTGTCGTACGTGCGGCGGTACATCAGCCAGTCGCTCGGGTCGCCGGCGCGCAGCCGTTCGTCCGTGACCGGGGTGTACGAAGTCTCCGCCTCCTGCGCCGGTGTCGGCTCGGGTACGAGCATCACGGCCAGTACGCCGGCCGCCGCCATCGTGATCCATCGCCTGAGCGGCACTGTCGTCATCTCTTCCTCCACCAGCAGGTATGCACTGCACACCTGGATACACACAACTCGGAAAGTCCGATGCCCCGCGGCTCAGGTCCGCCGGGACTCCACGCCCGTTGCATCCTCCGCCCGCGAACGCGTCCCCCGACTGCTCTTTGCTCGTCGAACGCGCCCCCGGCTGCCCACTATGCGTCCAGCGTGGTCATGAGCACCCACATCGGGTTGTTGCCCACCTCGTAGGTCTCCAGCGGCGTGAGGTCGCCGCTTTCGTGATCGACGCTGTAGGACGCAAGACGCCCCGACTGCTGGCCCGCCGCGAACAGGAAGCGACCGTCCGGGTCGAGCCCGAAGGCGCGCGGCACCGGCTCCGTCCCCACGCGGCCCGCCGCCGTCAAGCGGCCCGTCGTGTCGTCCACCCGGAAGCTCGCGACGCTGTTGTGTCCGCGATTGGGGGCGAACAGGAACTCGCCGGTGGACGAGATGCGGATCTGCGAGCAGGTGTTGTTCCCGCTGTAGCCGGCCGGCAGCGTCGAGATGGTCTGCAGCGGCGAGAGCGTGCCCTTCTCCGGGTCTATCGCGTACGCCGTCACGCTGCTCCCCTGCTCGTCCGAGAAGTAGACCACGTCGAGGAACGGGTGGAATGCCAGGGCGCGCGGCCCCAGGTACTCTTCCGGACCATGGTAGGGCGGGTCGTTGGGCGTCAGGCGGCCGGTCTGCGCGTCGAATCGGAACTGGTAGATCCGGTTCGGCCCCCGGTTCGCGATGTGCGGAACGTAGGCGAACCGGTTCGATCGGTCCGTCAGAATCGCGTGCGCGCCGTGCGCCGTGTACCGCCACTCGACGGGCGGAAAGGCCGCCACACCGTCGTCGTCGACCGCATGCACCGCCGCCGTGCTCTGGTAGTAGTAGGCCGAGAGCACGAAGCGCCCGGTCCGGTCGGTCGACACGTAGACGGGCTCGCCCTGCAGCGGCGTCGCGCCGAGGAACGACAGGCTCCCGGTTCGTTGATCGACCCGGTAGCTGGCGATTTCCTGGCTCCCCCGCCGGCCGACGTAGAGCACGCGCTTGTCGGGCGAGAGCGCCAGCGGCGCCGGCCCGCCCTCGATCGCCACGTCCTCCTGCCAGCTCAACGCACCGCTGGAGGGGTTCATCGTGAAGATCGAGATCTTGTTGTCGTTCTGGAGCGCGACGTACATGTGATGCGGATTCTGCCGCCTGCTCATCTTTCACCCTCCTGCCCCGAGACCTCGCAGTGAACGGAGTCGTTTCCGAAGGATGCACGCGCGGCGCCGGTGCGCGGGCGGTGATCGGGAAGGAGCGCCGGACCTTGCACGGACATCGGGCTGCGAGACGCACGGCCGGGCAGGACACGACGGCGGCAGACGCCGCGATCGTGCCCTGCCCGGCGAATCGAACCGCCGGCAGGACCTACAGGCCCCGTACGCGCACGTTGCGGAACTTCACGACGCCGAGGCCGTACTGCAGGGCGATCGGGCCGTCGGCGAACTGCGTGTCCTCGACGTCGACCATGTGCAGTCCGTTCAGCGTCACCAGGATCCGCGAGCCTTCCACGCGGATGTCGTAGCTGTTCCACCGCCCGCCGGTCATCACGACGCTGCTCGGCGCCGCGATGTGGACGATGCCGCCGGTGCGGTAGGTCTGGTCGGCGCGCGTGTCGTAGATGTTCACCTCGTACGAGTTGCGGTCGTTGACGCTCTCCGGGTCGGCGCAGCGGACGAAGATGCCGCTGTTGGCCGGCTCGTCCACCCAGAAGTCCAGGGTCAGGTGGAAGTCGGCGTACGACTCCTTCGTCACCAGGAAGCCGCTGCCGCTGTCGGCCTGCACGACGCCGTCGACGATCTCCCAGTTGGCGTCGCCGATCGGGTTGAAGGCGTCCAGGTCGGAGCCGTCGAACAGGGTCGTGAAGTCCTCCTGGGCGGACGCAGTCGAGGGCATGCCGGCCATCGCGATGCCAACCAGGCAGAGAACGGTGATCGATGCGCGTTTCATGTGGGGTCTCCTTCCGGGTTTCGTGACAGGCGGCGAGTATAGCGCGACCCGGTTACGCGGACGTTTCGCAACGGAACGGGTCGACGCGCCCGGCCGCCGGTCCCGAGCCTCGATACCCGAATCGGATGCTCTATCGTCGCCGACCGGCGACAGAGCGGTCCGCGACGCTGCCGCGTCTACACGCGCGGAGGCCGCCGGCTGCGGGCATCGTCTTGCTGGGAACGAGGACCTACGCGAGGAGCTCGATCAACGCCGACGACACCGCGTCCGGCCGCTGCGGCGCCAGATCGTGTCCGGCCCCGTCCACGATCCGGCGCGCGACGAGATTGGTGAAGCGGGCCCGGTCCGCCGTCGGATCGGTCGACGGCCGCCCGAAGCCGCTGTCGTTGCCCCGCAGCACGATGGCCGGCACGGTGATCGGAGGCCGTTCGGCGAGCTCGCGCTCGACGTCGAGGAAGCGCTCCTCGCCGGGCGCGTAGCCGTGCCGGTGCCGGTAGGAGTGGATCACGACATCGACGAAGTCCGGATTGTCGAATGCCGGGGCGGACCGGTTGTACGCCTCGTCGGTGTACTCCCAGGTCGGCGACCAGGTCTCCCACAGGTAGCGGACTATCGCGTGGCGGTTCGCTTCCAGGCCGGCCCTCCCCCGCTCGGTGTTGAAGTACCACTGGTACCAGAGGCGCGCCTCGGCCGCCGCCGACGGAGAGGGAGCCGACGGCGACACGGTGTCCTGCACCGAATAGCCGCCGATGGCGACCTGCGCCCGCACCCGCTCGGGGTGCAGGATGGAGGTGATGCAAGCGGCGCGATTGCCCCAGTCGAAGCCGGCCAGTGCCACCTGCTCCAGTCCGAGCGCAGCGGCGAAGTCGGAGACGTCCTGGGCTATCGCCGCCTGCTCTGCCATCCGCGGGGCCTCGGGATCGATAAACCGGGTCGTGCCGTAGCCGCGCAGGTAGGGCACGAGCACGCGGTAGCCGGCGTCGGCCAGCGCCGGAACGACGCCGTCCCACGCACGGATGTCGTAGGGAAATCCGTGCAGCAGGATGATCGGGAACCCGGCCGGGTCGCCGCTCTCTTCGTAGCCGATCTCCAGCACGTCGGTTTCGACCGACCGCAGTACGGCGGCGCCCGACTGCACCTGCGCGCTCGCGCCTCCGGAACGCGCGGAGCCGCCGGCGACCGCCATCGCGCCCGCGACGCTTGCGCTCTTCAGGAACTCTCGTCGGCTGGGCCCCATGTCCGTTCCTCCCTGGCGATGGTAAATCGAGGTTGTAGAATGCAGGTAAGAATTACTACGATTCAGGTATGGTTTCAAGGCTCACCACGAAGGGTCAGGTGACGATACCGAAGCCGCTCCGCGAGAGTCTAGGTCTCGAGCCAGGCCACGAGCTCGAGTTCGAGGAGCGGGAGGGAACGCTGCTCGTCAGACGTCGGACGCCCGTGAACCCGCTCCAGCAGCTCGTCGGCCTAGTCAGGGAGCGAATCGACATCGACGCCTATCTCGACGAGACGCGGGGCCCCCGCTGGCAGGACGATCTGGATGATGGAGAAGGATAGGATGGCGTGATCACGGCAATCGACAGCTCCGTGCTTCTGGACGTCGTAACCGGCGATCCGTCCTACGGACCGGCCTCGCTGCGAGCCCTCGATGTTGCCCGCGGCATGGGCCGCATGGTGATCTGTCCCGTCGTCTGGGCGGAGGTGGGCGCGTTCTTCCCCGAGACGGGTCCGATGCGGCTCGCCATGAACGCGGCGGGCATCGCCTTCGACCCGTTCGACGAGCGCACAGCCGGCTTGGCCGCCGAGCGGTGGCGCGACTACCGGCGACGCGGCGGACGCCGCACGCGCATGATCGCCGACTTTCTGGTCGCGGCTCACGCCCAGACCAGGGCACAGGCCCTGCTGACCCGGGATCGCGGATTCTACCGCCGCTGCTTCTCGGGGCTCCGAGTCGTGACACCGGTTCCCGCAGCGTAATTCGGTCCGTTCCGACCGCGCGGCGACCTGCGGGGCGGAACGGCCACACCCACTCCGCCTGCTCCGAACCGTCGCGCCCGGAAGTGACCCCGGCGGTGCATGATCGCTCCGGTGAATGCACCCTTCTCGTGTCCCTTCTCGTGTCCGAAGAGTTCCGCCTCCACCAAATCCGGTGGCAGCTTTCTTCCGCGCAAGTTTCCTTACCCGCCCTGCTCGTCGTCATCCCCTACTGCTTCCGGATGCTGTAGAGCCTGGTCGTCGTCCGAATCAGCAGCCGGTCGCCGGCGATGGCCGGCGACGCCATCGCCATCTCGTCCAGGCTGTTGACGCCGATCACCTCGTACTCGCGGCCGGCCCGGATCACGTAGGTGTCGCCCTGCTCGCTCAAGGCGAAGATCCTGCCGTTGTAGGCCCACGGCGACGACGTGAAGCTCGCCCCCACCCGGATGCGCTGCCGCCCGTAGACCGGCTCGCCGGTCGCCGCGTCGTAGGCCTCGAAGAACCCGCGGTCGAGCAGGCTGTAGTAAATGTCGCCGTAGATCAGCGGCGAGGTGTTGTAGTTGCCGGCGCGCGGCTGGTACCAGGCAACGAACTCGTTCGACCGCTCGCCCTCGGCGAGGGTGATGTCGCCGCTGGCGCCGGGGCGGATGGCGTAGGCCGGACGGTGCTCGTCGCGGAAGTAGCCGGAGTTGACGTAGACCAGGCCGTGGCTGGAGAACGGCGTCGCGATGGCCGCCCAGGACATGCGCCCGTCCATGTCCCAGAGCAATCGTCCGTCGAGATTGTACGAGCGGATGCGGTTGACGCCGGAGGTGACGATCTCGGTGCGCAGATCGTTCTCCCAGACGTAGGGCGTGGCCCACGTCGATACCTCATCGCGGGGCGTCCGCCAGAGCTCCTCGCCGGTCCGCTTGTCGAGGGCCGCGAGCCACGACTCCTCCTCGTTGTCGTAGAGGATGATCACCTTGTCCTCGTACACCACCGGCGACGAAGCGGAGCCCCACTCGGAGCGCGTGCGCCGATCGGGAATCTGCGTCCGCCAGACCTCGTTGCCCTCCATGTCGAAGGCGTAGAGCCCGAGGTCGCCGAAGCGGACGTAGACGTGCTCGCCGTCGGTGCTCGGCGTCTCCGAGGCGTACGTGTTCTTCATGTGGCGCGGGAACGCCGGCCGGCCGTGATTCACCGAGCGCTCCCACAGCACCGCGCCGGTTTCCAGATCCAGGCAGTAGACGCGCCAGTCGTGCTCCAGAGGCACCGGCTCCGGCCGGCCGCGGGGAGCGTACAGTCCCGGCTTCGGCTGCTCGAAGTCTCCCACCGCGGTCACCGTGGTCACGAAGACCCGATTGCCCCAGACCACCGGGCTCGACCAGCCGAGCCCCGGGATGTCGGCCGCCCACTCGACGTTCTCGGTCCGGCTCCAGGTCTCCGGCAGATCCGGGTTGTCCGCCACCGCCGCGTTCATGGTCGGCCCGCGGAAGTGCGGCCAGTTGTCGTCAGCCGCGGCGGGCCGCGCCGCCGCAAGCGTCGAGGCCAACGCCAGAACAAACAGGGTGAGCGCCATCCGCTTCATGGGTCGACCTCCTACAGTCACGGCCCGGTCACGACGCGCCGCCACGGGGCGGCGAAAAAGCCTCTACATCATCGCATGCCGGCCAGGCGCGCGCATCCGGTGTCCAAACCGGTGAGTGACGGAGGGCAACGATTATTGCGTCACCAGGGCGGGGCTCCGGGGTGGGTTTCGGCCTCGCTCAGGCTGGAGCGACTGGCCCGTACGAGAAGAAAGGGCCCCGACCCATGCGGATCGGAGCCCCCTCAAGTTGGTCTGCGATGGTGGCGTTGGGTTACCCCGTCTGTTGGGGCGTCCCGCCACCCGTTGGAGCGCGGGAGGTCCCTACGAGGACGCCACCTCCGCAGAGCCCGTACTATGGTCGTCCACTGGATCACCTCCTTGCTTGGGCACACCCGTCAACGGCGGGTCCCAACCCGCCCGGCATCCGGCGTCGCCCAGACCCGCCGGCTGCCGCCGCGCCGAGGGCGCGGAGCGTCCTCTCCATAGTCGGCGACGGCGCGCCCGTTGTCAAATCGCCGGCCCGGTCGGACCGATCGACCGGACGCCCGTACGGGCGCCGCCGACACGCCGGCGACCGCACGCTTCAGCGGCCGGGAATCAGGATGTGCGCCGAGGACGTGCCCGTCTCCATGACCCAGGAGCCGGCCCGCGTGTAGCTGCCCTCGTCGGGGAAGGACCCGAGTATCTTGCCCGTGGCGAACGGGACGGCGATGGTGATGTGCATGTTCGCCGACTCGGCGTCCGCCCCGTTCAGCGTGTAGTAGACGCTGCCGAAGGGTTACTATCGAAGGGTCACACCGGAAACGTCGTCGCGAACGGACCACCTCGAGGAGGCTCGCATGATACGCCGACCCGCACGACTCGCCGTCGTGCTCGCCACCCTCGCTGCAGCCGGCGCCTGGTTCCAGCCTGCCGTCACCCTGGAGCCGGCGGCCCAACCCGCCGGGACGATGGGTACCGCAGAAGCCGCGGGACTCCCGACGGCCGGCCCCGAGAGCGCCGGGATGTCCTCGGAGCGGCTGGCCCGGATCGCCCCCGCGGTGCAGGCCTACGTCGACGACGGCCGGCTGGCCGGCGTGATGACCATGGTCGCCCGGCGCGGACAGGTCGTCCACTGGGACGCCGCCGGCATGCGCGACGTCGATGCCGGCGACCCCCTCGAACCCGACGACATCTTCCGCATCTACTCGATGACGAAGCCGCTCACCAGCGTCGCCGTGATGATCCTGGTGGAGGAAGGCGCGATCGCGCTCGACGATCCCGTCTCGAAGTTCATTCCCGCGTTCGCCGACGCGACGGTGCTCACGGATGGCGGCGACCGCGTGGCGCCGGCCCGGCCGATGACCGTCGAGCACCTGCTGACGCACACCTCGGGCCTGACCTATGGGTTCTTCGGCGACTCGCCGGTCGATCGGATCTACAACCAGTCGGGCTTCTTCACCCAGGCGGAAGGACTCGAGGACTTCGCGCAACGGGTGGCGGCGCTGCCGCTGCTGGCCAGCCCGGGCGACCGCTGGAACTACAGCGTCTCCACCGACATCCTCGGCCGGGTGGTCGAGGTCGCCTCCGGACAGTCGTTCGATGCGTTCCTGCAGGCGCGCATTCTCGATCCGCTCGAGATGACCGACACCGCCTTCGTCGTGCCGGACGGCAAGCGCGGCCGCTTCGCCGCCAACTACGCCCGCCCGGACGGCGCCCTGCAGATGATCGACTCGCCGGTCGACGGGCAGTACACCGAGCCGCCGCGCTGGCTGTCGGGCGGGGGTGGGCTCACCTCGACCGCTTCCGACTACATCCGCTTTGCACAGATGCTCCTGCAGGACGGCGTGCTCGGCGACGTGCGCATCCTGGAGACCGAAACGGTGCAGGCGATGCGCTCCAACCGCTTGCCGGACGCGCTGGTGTCGCTCCAACTCGGAACCTACCTGAGCCCCGGCCACGGATTCGGGCTCGGCTTCGCGGTGATCGTGGACGCGGAGTCTTCGCCGGAGCCGGACAACGACGGCGTGTTCCGCTGGGCGGGCGCTGCGAACACCTATTTCTGGATCGACCCGGCGGCCGAGCTGATAGGGATGGTCTGGGCCCAGTTCAATCCGTTCGCAGCCTACGACCTGGAGCGGGAGTTCCAGACGCTGGTCTACGAGGCGCTGGAGTAGCGCGTATTCCCGCAGAGGTATTGCGGAAAACACGCACTTCCCCGCAATGCCTCTGCGGGGTCCAACAGGAACACCGACCGGGTGCGCAGATCACCGGCGGTAGGCCAGAAAGTGAGTGGCCGGGGGATCGCGGGCATAGCCCAGCCAAGCCGCCCGGGTGCTCTCCGGCATCCGTATTCTGCCGGTGATGGAGTTCCTGCGCGCCCTGTGGGATGGCGAACTTCTCTCCCCTTGACGCACGATCCGAAAGCGCCGGAACCGATCCGTTCGCGTGTATCGATTGTCCGGAACGACAATGCGAGGCCGGCCAACCCGACCAGCCGCCCGAGCCGGCGCCGTCAGTCAGTCGACGATTGCCTGATACGTCATCGTCGCCAGGTCGTCGCGGATGCGCAGGTGCGTGTACGGCCGCATCTGCGTCAGCATGATGCCGATCAGCTCCTCGGACGGATCCACCCAGAAGATGGTCCCGAACGCGCCGCCCCAGTAGTAGGAGCCCTCCGAGCGCGGGGTCGCGGACGGACCGAGATCGGTGACGATGGCGTAGCCGAGCCCAAAGCCGTAGCCGGGACCGGCGAGCCAGATGCCGAAGTCGCCGGTGTGGTTCGCGGTCATCAGCTCGATGGTCTTGCGGCTCAGGATCCGCACGCCGTCGAGCTCGCCGCCGTTCAGCATCATCTGGTGGAAGCGGAAGTAGTCGCGTGCGGTCGAGACGAGGCCGCCGGCGCCGCTGAAGTAGACGTGCGGCTCGCGGACGAAGCGGCTGTCGGCGGTCGGCGCCTCGGTCAGCACGCGCTTTCCGTCGTCACCCGGTCCATAGAGGGCGGCGAAGCGGTCGAGCTTCGACTGCGGCAGATAGAAGTGCGTGTCCGCCATGTCGAGTGGGTCGAAGATGCGCTCGCGGAAGAACGCGTCCAGCGTCTTCCCTGACATGACCTCGACCAGCCGCCCCACCACGTCGGTGGCCCGGCCGTACTCCCAACGGTCGCCCGGGTGGAAGTTGAGCGGCAGCTTCGCCAGCCGCTTCACCATGTCGCCGACCGTGTCGTGCGGCTTGCGCTCGGCGTTCATCGCCTGGAACTCCGGCTGGGTCAGGCCCCGGTACGTGTTGGCCAGTCCCGCCGTATGCGTGAGTACGTGCTGCACGGTGATCGGACGCGCCGCGGGCACCAGCTTGTAGCGTCCCGTGAGCCGCTCCTGCTCGGGCGCGGGAATCGCCACCTGCATGTCGGCGAACTCCGGCAGCCACCTGGAGATGGGATCGCGGAGTTGGAAGCGCCCCTCCTCGTAGAGCATCATCAGCGCCACCGAGGCGATCGGCTTGGTCATCGACGCCATGCGGAAGATGGTGTCGTGGGTCATCGCCTTGCCGGCCTCGACGTCGCGCTGCCCCTGCGCCGAGAAGTTGACCACCTTGCCGCGCCGGGCGACGAGGGTGACGACGCCCGCCACGTCCTCGCGGTCGATGTAGTCCTGCATCACCCGATCGAGCCGTTCGAGACGCGCGGACGACATGCCGACCGCTTCGGGCTCGGCCGTCGGCACCCCTTCCATGACCGGCAAGTCGGCCGCCGCACCCTGCAGAGCGACCGCTGCCGCCGCAACGGCAAGGAAACAGACCGCCGACCACCGCGACACCGAAGCCTTCATGAGAATCCTCCCTACTCGTCCAGCCCGAACGTATAGACCGTGTTCCCCACCGACATCGTCACGTACTGTTGCCCGTCGACCGCGTAGGTCATCGGGTTGGCGTTGACCGGGCCGCCGAGCGGGATGTGCCAGAGCTCCTCGCCGCTCTCGGCGTCGAGCGCGAAGAAGTAGCCGTCGACCGTTGCGCTGAACAAGATGTCGCCCGCCGTGGCCAGCACGCCCGAGCGGGCCCGCGGCTTCATCTCGAACTCCCACCGGATGTCGCCCGTGGTCGGATCGATGGCCCGGATCGCGCTCCGGTAATTGTCCATCGGCTGCGGCGACTGCACACCCCCGCCGGTGTAGCGCTCGCCCTCGACGTACTCCTCGTCGCGCAGAAAGAACTCGCCCTCGCCGTCGAATGAATTGACGTAGAGAAGCCTCGTGCGGGGATTGAACGCGGGCGACCACCAGTTGGTCGCGCCCCCGGCGGTCGGCGCCACCACGGTGCCCTCGGGCGAGGGGAACATGCCGGGCACCCGGATGGGGCGGCCGTTCTCGTCGAGCCCCTCGGCCCAGGTCTGCAGGGCGAACGGCTTGCCGAGCAGGAACTCGCCGGTCTCGCGGTCGAGCGTGTAGTAGAAGCCGTTGCGGTTGGCCCAGAGCATCGCCTGCCGCGGCCCGTCCGGCATCTCGATGTCGGCGAGCACCGGGATCTGGATGGCGTCCCAGTCATGGACGTCGTGCGGCGTGAACTGGAAGTACCACCGCATCTCGCCCGTGTCGCCGTCGAGGGCGAGCACCGAGTCGGCGTACAGGTTGTCGCCCAGCCGCATCTCGCTGCCGTAGTCGGGGCCGGGGTTGCCGGTGCCCCAGTAGACCAGGTTCAGCTCCGGGTCGTAGGAGCCGGTGATCCAGGTCGGCGACCCGCCCGTGCGCCACGAGTCGCCCAGCCAGGTCTGGTTGTCGGGATGGTCCGGCCCCGGAATGGTGTAGGTCCGCCAAGCGCGTTCGCCGGTCTCGGCGTCGTACGAGTCGAGGAACCCGCGGATGCCGAATTCTCCGCCGGCGATGCCCGTCACCACCCGGTCCTTGACGATGAGCGGCGCGGCGGTCTTGCTGTAGCCGCCGCGGTAGTCGGCCACCTCGGCGTCCCAGACCAGGTTGCCGGTGCGCGCGTCGATGGCGACCAGGTGCGCGTCGAGGGTGCTCATGTAGAGCGTCTCGCCCAGGATGGCGACGCCGCGGTTGTTCCGCCCGCAGCAGATGCGCAGGTCGTCGGGCAGCGGGTGCTCGTAGCGCCAGAACGGCCGCCCGCTCGTCGCGTCGACTGCGGTGACGTTGCTCGGCGATTCGGTGATGAACATCACGCCGTCGACCACCAGCGGGGTCGTCTCGGTGCGGTCGAGCTGGCGGATGTTGTAGGCCCACTTCAGCTCCAGGTCGGCCACGTTGGTCCGGTCGACCTGATCGAGACGCGAGAAGCGCTTGCTGTCGAGCGTGCCGTTGTACATCAGCCAGTTGTGCGGCTCGTCGGCGGCGTTGACCAGGCGCTCCCAGGTGACGGGAGCGAACTGGGGCACGCCGTCGCCGGCGGCCGGGTCCTGGGCGGTCGAGACCGAAGCGGAGACTAACAGGGCGACCACGACGAAGATGGCAGACCGCTTCATGGCTTCAAGCTCCTCTGTACCGGCCGAGCGCATGTCGTTCCCTTCGAGCTCACGCCGTTCCGTTTCGAGCACGCGGCGTTCCGACCGAGCGCGCTTCCTGTCCTCCGGCATCGGCAGCGCCGGCACACCGCTTCCCTATTCGGGCGCGGGGAAATAGGCGACCATCCCGCCCCGGTTCGTTCCGAGCCAGATCTCGCCGCCGATCCGGATGGCCGCCGTCGAGGACGCGAACCCCTCCATGCGCGGATGCGTGAATATATACGTGACCTCCAGCGTCTCGGGATCGATGACGGCGACGTTCGACGTCTCCTCCGGTGTCCCGAAGTTGCCGTGCCCCGCGGCCAGGATCGACGCGCCGGCGTCTATGTAACGCAGGTTGTCCGGCCGGAAGGGTATCGGCACCACGTCCTTCTGCCGCGGCGGTCCCCCGCGCGACAGCCGCGTGAGCTTCTCGCCGCGCCAGCCGGCCACGAACAGCCAGCGCCCGTCGGGCGAGATCTCCAGGCCGTTCGGCGTCGTGTCGCCGGTGCCGGGGATCACGGACCAGCCGCCGGCGGTGCTCCACTCCCAGACGTCCCCGGTGGACGTGCTCGTCGCGGAGAAGCCGCCCTCGGGCAGCGCCACCACCGAGTTGAGCCGCAGGCCTTCCGGCGCGACCGCGCACCCGACCCATGCCAGGGTCATCGGCGTGGCGCCGGCGTCGAGCTCGAACACCTCGATCGACTCCCGGCGGCCATGGTGCACGACGTACAGCGCGTGCACGTCGCCCTCCCCCGGCTTCAGGTAAAGCCCGTGCGCCCTGAACTCGTTCTGGTCCAGCTCCGCCGCGTCGAGCGGGCCGGGGCACGAGGGGTAGGTCGCCGCGTCGAGCCGCTCGCTCCTGTCAGCGGTCGGGAACAGAACAGACGTGGTCTTGTCGGCCACGTCGATCAGGTGGATGCGCCCGCCCTCCTGGTTTCCCGAGACGACGACCCACTCGTCGCCGGGCACGATGGCGAGGTCCTCCGGGCCGATGAGGTCGCAAATGAACCGGATGTCGCCCACCGGCTCGCATCCGCCTGCTTCCTGACCGGCGAGAATCCCGCTCCCCGACAACACCAACGCAAACCCCAGGGCCACGAGCTTCCTTGTTTCCACGATGTTTCCTCCCGGCCGTTCCTCGACCGCACGCCGCGCGGCCATGACGCGGTCAAGGACGCACGCGTGACCGCAGCGAAGTGCGCAATCTTCGCGATGATACCGCACAGTCCATGCGCTCGAAGACGGCGTCTATCGTGAAACGCAGGTCGCCACAGGTGACGAGACCGTGCAATCGGTCCTGTTCCCGGACCTGACGTGCGCGGCTGCGCGCATCTTCGAACGTCCGTAGGCTTTCCGCCGCGCGCGTGATGCCTCGTGCTCGGAACCTGCGGTTGCCTCCCCTCCCCGGTGCGCCCCGAGCATCTGCAGGCAGGCGGCTCTGCTCGACGTCTCCCCCGCTCCTGCGGGGTGCGCCTGCCAGCCTGCGACACAATTCAGACATCCCGTGGACACTCCGGGTGCTACCATGACGCCCAAGCCCCGGTCACGACGGCAGGCAACGCCCGAAGCAAAGCGAGGGAGGCTCGAGATGGCGAACAAGCGCGATGGCGACCGCGACGATCCACGGATCGAGAACGAGCACGGCGTCAGCCGGCGGGACTTCGTCAGGACGGGAGCCGCCGCCGGGCTGGGCGCGGGCGCGCTGCTCACGCCGGACCCGGGGTCCGCGCAGGCCCCGGGCGCCGGCGCCGGCGACGTCACCTGGGACTACGAGGTGGACGTCGTCGTCGCGGGCGGCGGCTGCGCCGGCCTGACCGCGGCCATTCGCGCGCGGGACCTGGGCGCCAGCGTGCTGGTGGTCGACCAGAACTTCGACCCGGGCGGCAGGATGCTGCACAGCGGGGCCTTCGTGTCGCTGGGCGGCGGCGACCCCGTCCAGCAGCGGGATATGAAGGGCGAAGCCGACAAGGAGGGATTGATCACCGTCGACCCCCTCGAGGCGCCGGAAGAGCTCGACGACAGCGTCGATCTGCTGTTCACGGATCTTACCGACTGGTCGGTCGTCGACCCGAAGGGCCAGAGCCCGTATCGCTACAACGAGCGGGAGCTCGCCCGCTCGTGGGCCGAGAACTGCCCCGCCACGCGGCAGTTCCTCATCGACAACTACGTCCGGTTCACGCGCGTCAGCGGCACGCACGGAGGGGGCGGCCTGTCGCGTGCGCGGGGGGCGCGCTGCTTCCTCATGCTGGGCGAGAAGACCGACATCAAGGCGGGCACGATCACCGCGGAGGATGCGGGCGTCGCGGATTTCGAACGCACCAGCGCGCTCGCGCCCGTGCAGATGAACAACGCCAGCCGTTCGGTCGCACCCAACGCCGTGAGCAACGGCGTGGCCCTCGCGCGGCCCCTGGAGTTCTCGGCGCGGGAGAAGGGCGTGGAGTTCATGCTGCATCGCCGCTTCGCCGACCTCGTCCGCGAGCAGCCGTTCGCGGGGAGAATCCTGGGGATCAGGGCCCACTACTCGCCGCGGCAGCACCCCGAGACGGGCGAGCTGCTGCAGAGCTACTGGCAGAACGGCAACGTCGACGAGCGGCGCGAGACGGTGACCATCCGGGCCCGCCGGGGCGTCATCCTGGCCAGCGGCGGCCACGCCGGCAATCCGCAGGTCCGCAGCATGTTCTACCCGGCCATGCGGGAGCCTGCCTTCCCGACCAGCGGCCTCGCCCTGCAGGGACCCAACGGCCAGGACGGCGCCGCGCTGGTCGCCGGCCTGCGGGTGGGCGCCAACCTGGCGGGGATGCAGCAGAACCTGTCGTACCCGACGACCTTCCACATCTCGACCCGCCTCGGCACCCGCGATGCCTACACCACGATGATGCCCGGCCATCCGACCTTCGGCTTCCGCCGCTCGGCGGGCGTCAACGTCGGCAGCGCCGGCTTCGAGGAGTTCATCGCGGTGAACCAGGTCGGCAAGCGGTTCTTCAACGAGGTCCGCCTGCCCGCCCGGCCCGGCGGCAGCCGCTATCCCGGCGACGGCGCGGCCCCGGGCCAGGGGCTCGACCACAAGCCTCTCGACTGGCGCAACTGCCAGAAGAAGTGGGTCCGGGAGGTGTACGACTACGACCACGGCCTCGATGCCGCGCTCGCCATGAACGAAGGCTCGAAGGCGCCGGACTACCACTCGGGGCCGCTCTGGGCCATCTTCGACGAGGAGGCGGTCGACCGCACCGGCTGGGAGCTGCGGCACCCCTACGTGGCGGACAACGGCTACTTCTTCCAGGCCGACACCATCGAGGAGCTGGCCGAGAAGATTGCCGCCGGCCACGAGTTTCAGCGGGTGCCGCTCAGCTATCTCGCCGAGACGGTGGCCAGGTGGAACGACTGCGTCGACGCCGGCGCCGATCCCGAGTTCGAACGCCACGCCGACGCGCCGATGTTCCGCATCGACCGGCCGCCGTTCTATGCGCTGTCGATCATGGTGATCTGGCACGACTCCTACGGCGGCCTGCGGGTCAACGGCCGCCAGCAGGTCGTGGACATGCAGGGGGAGGTCATTCCGGGCCTCTACGCCGGCGGCGAAGCGGTCGGCGGGTTCAACAAGCACGGTCTCGGCAAGGGCCACGTCCATGGGTACGTCGCCGGCACCCATGCCGCGCAGGAGATGTCGGAGTAGGGAGCAACGCAACGGCCGGATGGGGTCGACACCGCCGAACGGGCTCGTCCAGGATGGGGTCGATTCCACCGAACGAGCTCATCTACCATGACTCCACGGGACGATCCGCCGCGCACCGTCGGGGCGGATCACGTCGAGACGTCGCCCGGCGAGGCGGATGCGGGAGCCGATGCAACGTCGTCCGGCAGCCCGTCCGGGGCGCCCGGCAGCGTGTCCGGGGCGCCGGCGGCAGAGGCGCACGACCTGCGAATCGTGGTCTGGGACGCGCCGGCGGCCGTCGAGCGGGGCAAGCGCTTTGCCATCCGGGTCGGCTTGTCCTGCTCGTCCAGACGCCGGCCCGCCGGCTGGACGGTGGAGGTGCGAGACCAGGACGGCGAGAGACGGGCGACGACCACGCTCGGCGACGACCCGTGGCCGGGCACCGACGCGCTGTACCATGCCGAGGTCGCGCTGATCGCACCGGACGCCGAGGGCCTCCACACCTGGGAGGCCGCCGCGGCCCTGGCCAACGACGGCGCGGCCGTGGCGCATGCCGGCTGCAACGCCCGCTTCGGCGTGCGCGTCGTATCCGCGCCGGCGTGCGTCCTGACAGTCGTTGCCACAGACGCCGAGACCGGCAGCCCGGTCGAGGGCGCCAGGGTCGTCGCGCACCCCTATCGGACCGTCACGGACGAACGCGGCGTGGCGACCCTGCGAGTTCCTGCCGGCGAGTACCGGCTCTTCGTGTCGGGCAAGGGCGCCGTCCCGTTCCGCTTCGACGGAGAAGTGAAGACCGACACGACGATTCGGGCCGCGCTCGTGCAGGACATGGAGCTGTCCGATGCCGATATCTGGTCCTGACCACCGCATGCACGACAAGGGAGCGCGTCCGATGCGGAAGATCCTTATTGCCGGTTTGAGTTTTGGATGCCTCGTCATCCCGTGCGCCGCCGCGGAGCAGGCCGACGATGCGGCTGGCTTCGAGCAGGGGCGCCAGCTCTACGAGGCGCACTGTGCGCGCTGCCACGGCGCCTCGGGCGAAGGGCGCCCGCCGACGTTTCCGGCGCTGAGCGGCAACGACCGGCTCGCCGACGCGGCCCTGATCGTCGGGACCATCCGCCAGGGCGCGGGCAACATGCCGCCCTTCCCTGCCCTCACCGCGGAAGAGACCGCCGCGGCGGCGAACTACGTCCGCAACGCCTGGACGAACGCCTTCGGCGGCGTGACGGCCGACGAGACGGCCCCGCTGCTCGAAGGGGTCGCGGATCCCGGACCGGCGCTGTCGGTCTGGGACGGCGTCTTCAGCGAGGCCCAGGCGACGCGAGGCCGGGGCGTGTACAACGGCGCGTGCGGCCTGTGCCACGGCCGTCGCCTGAACGGCGCCCCCGACGATCCCGACATGCGGTCCACTCCCCCGCTGGCGCGGGCGAGATTCCTTCGCGAGTGGGAGGGGCGATCGCTCGCCACCCTGTTCGAGTACACGCGGCTGACCATGCCCGAGGACAATCCGACCTCTCTCACAGACGCGGAGTACGTCGACGTCATCGCCTACATGCTCTCGGCCAGCGGAATGCCGGCGGGAGACGACGCCCTGTCGCCCGATTCACGAAGTCTCGCGCGAATCGTGTTGCGGCGGCAGTAGGCGCGCGGCGAGTCCCTCGCGCGTGGCCGGCCGCCATCCGGGCAGCAGCGCCGAACCGGCGCGTCAGAAGTCGACGTGCAGGGACAGGCGCACGGTTCTGCCGCGCAGAAACCCGGTCGGTTGACCGAACAGCGGCGACGACAGCACCCCGCTGTAGCCGCGCACGTTCGTGATGTTGAGGACGTTGTAGAGCCGCGCCTGGAAGCGGACCAGCCGCTCCGCGCCCGGGGGCCCGCCCGGCTGGGCGAGATCCGTCGTCCGGGGCCGGAACTCCTTCGTGAACGTCATGTCCAGATTGATGCGCGCCGGGCCGGTCTCGGTGTTGCGCGCGACGCCGGGCGGCCGGTCCCGGGTCGACTGATCGCCGTTCAGGTCGCGGCCGCTGCGGATGCTGTACGGCCGGCCCGAGCTGGCGCGCAGATTGACGTGGAACGCCGTCCCCTCGTAGGTGGCGCGGGCCAGGGCCTGCAGGAACGGGTGCCGCAGGCCGGCATCGCGCGGCAGCCGGATCCGGAGCTGCGACCACACCCTGTGCTCCCGCCGGGCGAGTCCCCAGACCGGAAGGTACGGGTTGTTGAAGTCGTCGTCGTCCTCCCCGTTGCGGTAGCTGTAGCTCAGGCTTCCCGACAGACCGACACCCGCCACCTGCAGGCTGCGGCGCCGCTCGAGCCGCACCCGCAGGCGCCGGCTCACCGACCTGCCCGTCGACTCGATCTGGTGGATGTTGCCGACGTCGGGGTAGAACGGCCGCATCCGATCCACCGCCTCCCGCCGGACGTCGCGCGGCAGCATCAGGATCGCCTGCGGCAGGGGCGTCCCGGGAAACGGCGCGTTGATGTTGCGGGTGCGCTGCTGGCGGTGCCCGTAGCGCAGGCTGTAGGAGACCGAGAGGCGCAGCCCGCCGAACATCTGCTGCGTCACGTTGAACTGCGGATTGATGCTGTACGGAGACTGGTAGTCGGGATCGAGCCGGTACAGGGACGTGCGCCGCCCGTCGATGGTGACCTGCCCCCCCTGGAACGGGTCCGGGAACGACGGCGACGAAATGGAGAGCTGCTTCTGATACGTCGACCCGTCGTTGCGGATCAGCCGCACGTGATCCCGGAAGTCCCGGAACCGCACCTGCGACCCCACGCTCACGATGGTGTCGTCGAAGAGCCGGTACTGGAGATTGACGGTCGGATCGAAGCGCAGGTAGTCGACCGAGTAGTTGGTCGCCTCGTAGCGCAGCCCCAGGCGCAGGCTCGCCCGCTCGCCGAACTCGCGATCCGCCTGCAGGTAGCTCTCGACGCCCAGCGCGGTGATGTCCAGCTCGCCGTTGCCCGAGGTCAGCGTGAAGGTGGTCGGCAGCCCAGTGATCGCGACCGTCTCGCCGCGGCCGTTCCGGTAGGTCGGTGCGACGCCGCGGCCGAGCGCCTCCTCGACGATACGGCGGGTCGGATCGCAGTTGACGCCGGCGAAGCCGGTGGCGCCGCAGTAGTCGTGCAGGCTGGCGAAGTCGAACGTGCCGTTGTAGTTGTCCTCCGAGAGGCTGTAGTTGCGGGCGTAGTATCCCTCGAAGCCGGCCTGGAAGCTCCAGTCCCGCCGTTGCCAGCGCAGCCGGTCCTCCACCTGGATGCGGGTGTCCTGGTCCAGGTTCCGCCTGGTTCCCCCGCCCCGGTTGAACGCATCCGCGACGTCTATGGCGACCCCGTCCGCCACCGGCGTCGCGCTCGATCCCCGCCGCCGCATCCGGACCCGCAGATCGTTGACGAAGGCATCCCCCAGCCGGCGTTCGCTGACCTGGAACGACCAGTCGCGCCGCGCGTCGTTCGTGCCCCGTTCGGCCAGCGTGAAGCCGCCCACGCCGCTGTTCTCGGTGCGGCGGCTCTCGTAGTCGAAACGAACCCCCATGTTGCGGTTGGCGGCGATCTCGATATCGGCATCCAGCTCCAGCTCGTGCTCGCGCCGGGGGCGGACGACGCCGTCGAACACGTTGCCGGTCGGCGTGACGGCCCGCAGCGAGTCGGCCGCGCGCTGCTGCCTGTCGGTCGACGCCTCGACGTCCAGATCGAGGCGGCCGGGAAGCACCGGCCCCCGCAGGTCCAGGTTGACGTTCCGCGTCTGCCGCGCCGGTTTCGTCCGCTCGCCCGGCGTCGTCGCGTCGAGCGCCTCGTCGGAGAAATCGAAGCTCGCCGACCGCCGCCACCGGCCGGTTCCCGGCCGGGTGATGATCTCGATGCGCGGCCCCTCGCCGCCGCCGTCGGCCCGCAACGGCGCGGGATCGATGATGATCTGCGCGATCTCCTCCGGCCGCGGCAGCCGGCCCTCGTCGAACCCGTCGATGATGAAGCCGGACACGTCGTCCGCCAGATCGCCGGTGGAATCCCCGCCGGCGAGCAGCAGCAGGTAGAACGCCAGGTCCTCCTCGTCGTTCGGGAGGCCCAGCAGCTCGTCGCCGGAGAGCGTCGTGGCAGTCAGGCTCGACAGCGCGTCGACGGCGAACTCCTCCGCCGTGTCGACCACGTCGACGCTCTCCTCCAACGCGTCCAGGGCCAGGGTCACGGCCAGCGGCTCGAGGCCGGGCGCGCCGTCGACCGGGAGATCGACGGTCCGAAACGCGGGCGCCGACACCTGGAGCCGATACGATCCGGCAGGGACCTCCACGCTGAAGCGGCCGTTCCGATCCGTCGTGGTCTCTCGGAGAGGCTCGGCGGATCCGTCGGGAAAGACGCGCACGGTGGCGGCCCACATCACGCCGCCGGTTTCGTCGGAAACGGTACCGGATACCTGGACGATCGGATCCCGGGTCCCGAGCGCGGTCTGCGAGGCAGCCGCCGGCTGACCGCTCCCGAGCAGGAGGCCGAGCGCCGTCACGACCCGCCAGGCTGTCATCGGTACTTTTTTTGTTGACGACGTGGACAACCTGGCCGCTTACCGGGAACCTGGCGAGATCCAACGCAGCGCGGCGCGGAGCGGCGCCAGCACGCGCCCCACAACCGTGGGGGACCGAGGGGAAGCCCTGAGCGACACCCGGGGCGCGCTCGGCGCAGTGAGCGAAGCCGGGGACCGCGACGACGCGTGCGTGTTTCGAGCGGACGCGCGCGCCGTCATTCAACTGCACGCCGTCAGCGACCCTCGTCCCGGCTGCAACCGCCACGTCACGGCCGCGGCGGCAGTTGCGGCCGACCAACCCGCCACCGCACAACAAGGGGCGAGGGTGGAATGCTCCCCCACCTCGGCGTCGGGCGCGACGCGCACGCCCGACGACACGCGCACGGAGAACCCGAGCCTCGCGGCAGGGCCGATCACCGTGTCCCGGTCGACGTGCGTGCCGTGGCCGACCGCCGCACCCGGGGCGACGGTGACGTCGGAGCCGATGCGCACGCCGTCTCCGAGCATGACGGGCGGGCTGGGAGCGGAAGTGCCGGAGTCCGGATGACGAATGGCGCCGTCCCCGACGGTCGCACCGGAGGCGATGCGGACATCGACCCCGACACGCACGTGCTCTCCTACGTAGCAGTCCGCATCGAACGTGCAATGCGAACCGACGACCGACCCCGAATCGACGACCGCACGGGCGCCGACCACGGTTGCCGGCCCCACGCCCACGCGCGGCATGACGACGGCGCCGTGCTCCAGCGTGACGTCGTCCGACAGGGTCGCCTCGGCCCCTACGACACAAAGCGGACCTACACGAACACCCACACCGATGACCGCGTCCCGACCGATGTCGACGCCGGGCGCAAGGCTGGTGGCGACACCGACCAGTGCGCCCTGGCCGATGACGACCTTGGGCGCGATCCGCGTATCGTGGGCAACGAGCGCGGTGGGGTGAATGCGCGGAGCATCCGGACCCGGACGCGGACTGGCGGCACGGGCACGGGCCGCGGCGCCGGAGACGACAGATGCGGACATGCGGGAGACGCTAACAGAAAGTCCCGATCCGAAGCCGATGCCCGCGGCCGTCGCCATGACCCAGCCAACGTGAACACGGCCGGCAGCCTCCGCGTCCGGCATGGATTTCGCACGCACCTGACGTTCGAGGCCGCGCGTGTCCTGGAGCGCACGTAGAGGAATACTCGAGCCGCGCCGGCCTGCCGAGGCTGACGCAAGAGCAGCCCGTCGGGCGGCGGTTACACGACCCGGTGCAGTAGATCCTCGCCGGCCGCCAGCCGCCGGCAGTTCTCGACGGCTACGGCAATGCTCCGCTCCAGAGTCTCCTGCGTCAGCCAGGCGAGGTGCGGCGTGCAGACCACGTTGTCGAGTGCGAGGAGCGCGCTGCCGGCGGGCGTCGGCTCGGCCTCGAAGACGTCGAGCCCGGCCGCGCCGAGACGTCCTGTCTGCAGAGCAGCGACGAGCGCCGCCTCGTCGATCAGCGCGCCGCGGGCCGTGTTGACGATGACCGCGCCCGGCTTCATGCGGGCGATGGCGTCCGCGTCGACCAATCGCTCGGTCTCGGGCGTCAGGGGCACGTGGAGCGAGACGACGTCGCTCTCGGCCAGCAGGTCCGCCAACGGCCGGCGATCACCCACCGCTCCGGGCTTGTCGCTGCGGCAGGTGAACAGGACGCGTGCACCCAGCGCCTGGAGCACCGGGGCGAGCCGGCTCGGCACGGCCCCGTACCCGACCAGCCCGACGGTCCGGCCGCCCACTTCGCCGTAGCTGTCCTGGAGCGCCGCCGGCAGCTCCCAGCCCCGCCCGGTCCGGGTCGCCGCGTCGAGCTGGCTCACGCGCCGCAACGCGCCGAGCATCAGCAGCAGGGTCATCTCGGCGACGGCCTGCGTGTTCGTGCCCGGCATGTTGCAGACGGCGATGCCGCGGCCGCGGGCCGCCTCCAGATCGATGGTGTTGACGCCGACGCCGATCTTCTGCACCAGGCGCAGGCGCGGCGCGACGGCAAGGACCTCCGCGGTGACCGGCACGAGCAGGTGCCACAGAGCCTCGGTGGCGGGCAGCAGCTCGGCGAAGCGCGCGTGATCCGGCATCGCGCAGACCGAGACCGACAGTCCCTGACGGTCGAGCTCCGCGAGCCGGCCGGTCAGGCCCGGACCGGCGGAATAATGGTAGGTGACGTTCATGGCTGCCGGCTCCGAATCAGGGCAACGACGCACGGTGCGGCTGCCGGCCACGCGCGGTCTTCCGGCCCACCGCTCGCTATCATACGTGCGACCGTGCCCGAACCCGACCCCATCATCGTGGAGGCGCTCACGCGGATGGGCCTCGTTCACGGACAGGCGCCGCCCCCGATGACGCCGCTCGCGGGCGGGGTCTCCTCGGACATCTGGCGGGTGGATCTGCACGCCGGCCCGGTCTGCGTGAAGCGGGCGCTCCCCCGACTGAAGGTCGCGGCGCTCTGGGAAGCGCCGGTCGAGCGGAACCGCTACGAGTGGGAGTGGATGCGCGAGGCAGGCCGCATCGTGCCTTCGTGCGTGCCGCCGCTCGTTGCGCACGACGCCGAGGCGGGCTGCTTCGCGATGGGCTTCCTGGACCCGGCGGCCCATCCCCTCTGGAAGACGCAACTGCGCGACGGCAACGCCCGCGCAACGACCGCGCAGGCGGTCGGCAAGCGCCTGGCCGCGATCCACAACGCCACCGCCGGCCGCGCGGACGTGCAGGCGCGCTTCGCCACCGACGACATCTTCTACGCGATCCGGCTGGAGCCGTACCTGGTCGCAACCGCGTCGCGGCATCCCGACCTCGCGGACCCGCTGGCGGCGATCGTCTCGCGCACGGCGGCCACGAAGCACGCGCTGGTGCACGGGGACGTCAGCCCGAAGAACATCCTGATCGGGCCGGACGGTCCGATCTTCCTGGACGCCGAGTGCGCGTGGTACGGCGATCCCGCCTTCGATCTGGCCTTCTGCCTGAACCACCTGCTGCTCAAGTGCCTCTGGACGCCCGCGGCGACGGCTGCGTTCCTGCGATCGTTCGACACGCTGGCGGAAACCTATCTGGCCGGGGTCGAGTGGGAGCCGCGCGCCGCGATCGAGGCGCGCGCGGCGCATCTGCTGCCGGGGCTGTTTCTCGCCCGGGTCGACGGCAAGTCACCCGTCGAGTACGTGACCGCGGAGGCCGACCGCGAACGGGTGCGACTCACGGCCCGGCCCTTGATACGGAAGCCCCCTGCGACCGTGGCGGCGGTGCGCGAGGCCTGGGCCGAGCGACTTCGACGAACCGCGTGATGGAACCCACCAGACCTGGAGCGGAGCCGCCGCGCGCGCTGGGCCACGCGCCCCACCCGGAGGCCGGCCCGCACAGGACGCTGTCATCACCCGTGATCCAGGAGGTCTTCGGGCGTCGGGTATGGGACTCGCGAGGCCGGCCGACCGTGGAGGCCGAGGTCCGTCTGGCGGGTGGAGCCGCCGGACGCGCCATCGCGCCGGCCGGCGCGTCGACCGGCAGCGGCGAGGCGGTCGATCTCCGCGACGGCGGAACCCGCCTTGGCGGGCACGACGTGGCGGCCGCCGTACGCAACGTCAACACGCCTATCGCGGAGGCGCTGCGCGGACGGGACGCAACCGATCAGGCCGCCCTCGACCGGGCGCTGGTCGATCTCGACGGCACTCCGGACCGCCGCCGCCTCGGCGCCAACGCGCTCGTCGCGGTCTCCATGGCAACTCTTCACGCCGCCGCCGGCGCCGCGGGTCTGCCGCCGTGGCGCTACCTGCTCGGCGACGCCCCCGCCCTGCTGCCGTTGCCCGAGATCCAGATCTTCGGCGGCGGCGCCCACGCCGGCCGCCGGGTCGACATCCAGGACTTCATGGTGATGCCGGTCGGGGCGTCGTCCTTCGCACAGGCGCTCGAATGGACGGCGGAGGTGTATCGGGCCGCCGGCGCGCGGATGGCGAACGCCGGGCGGCTGCAGGGCGTTGCCGACGAGGGCGGCTACTGGCCGGCGTTCGACACCAACGAGGAGGCGCTGGAGTTCCTGGTCCGCGCCATCGAGGACGCCGGCCGCACGCCCGGCGAAGATCTCGCCATCTCGCTCGACGTCGCCGCCTCGGAGTTCCACGACGCGGGTTGGTACCAGCTCGGCCTGGAAGGATGCGCCGTCGACCGCGATGCGCTCGTCGAGCTCTTGATCGGCTGGCTCGACCGGTATCCGATCGCCTCGATCGAGGATCCGCTGGCCGAGGACGACGTCGCCGGCATGCAACGCTTCACGGCGGCCGTCGGCGACCGCGTGCAGATCGTCGGCGACGACTACCTCGTTACCAGCGCCGGTCGCGTCGAGCGGGCGGCGCGGGAGCGGGCCTGCAATGCCCTGCTCGTCAAACCCAACCAGGCCGGCACCGTGACCGAGGCGCGGGCGGCGCTCGACGCGGCGCGCGCCGCCGGCTTCGCGACCATCGTCTCGGCACGCTCCGGGGAGACCGAGGACGTGACCATCGCCCACCTGGCGGTCGGCTGGGGCGCAGGGCAGCTCAAGGTCGGTTCGTTCGCGCGGTCCGAGCGGATGGCGAAGTGGAACGAGGTGCTGCGGATCGAGGAGGCGCTCGGCGACCGGGCCACGTTCGCCGGCGGTGGCGCGCTGGCGCCCCCTCGCTCCCGGTAGCGACGTTCGCCGGCCGCCACCCTGCGTCCAGGATGGTGCGGCATCCCCCCTTCCACCGGGATGCCGTGCGAGCACCTGTACCCGGGAGATCGGTATTCTCGTGTTCCGCGCTCGACTGTCTGCTGGAGGAATGACAGAATCAGCGGGTTCGGAGCACTCTCGGAAACGGTGCATCCAGACCCTGGAACGTGGATCCGCAAGGACAGAAAGCGAGGCGACAGCGATGAGAGCATTCAGCTTGGCAGCGATCGGCCTGGTCGCGGCGATCGGGCTCGCGCCCGTGGCGGTGAACGCGCAGACCGACGACGCGGCGGCGGCGTTCGTGCGCGTGGCAACCAGCTACAGCCTGACCCCGAACATCACCTACCAGCGCGCCGGCGGGCAGGACCTGACGCTCGACGTCTACCGGTCGCGCGCGGCGTCCGAGCCGGCCCCGACGCTCATCTACATCCACGGCGGCGGGTGGACCAACGGCAGCCGGCAGTCGTCCGCGTTGACCTTCCTCCCCTACCTCGAGATGGGCTGGAACGTGGTCAACGTCTCCTACCGGCTGGCGGGCACGGCGCACGCGCCGGCAGCGGTCGAGGACTGCCGTTGCGCGCTGCGCTGGGTCTACCGCAACGCCGAGCAGTACAACTTCGACCTCGACCGGATCGTGGTGACCGGCAACTCCGCCGGCGGCCACCTGTCGCTCACGACCGGCATGCTCCCGGCGTCGGCCGGCCTGGACCGCCAGTGCCCCGGCGACCGAAACCGCATGTGGCCGATCGGTCCGCGGTCGACGGCGCCCCTCAAGGTCGCCGCCGTCATCAACTGGTACGGGATCACCGACGTCTACGACCTGGCCCATCGGGAGCCGGGAACGTCCGGGAACTTCACCGAGGCCTGGCTGGGAAGCCGCAGCGACCGCGACGACGTCGCGCGCCGCGTCTCGCCGACCAACTACGTCAACGGCGACACGCCGCCGATCCTGACCATCCACGGCGACGCCGACTCTATCGTGCCGTACGATCACGCCACGCGGCTGCACGAGCTGCTGGACGAGTGGGGCGTGCCGAACCAGCTCGTCACCATCGAGGGCGGCGGGCACGGCGGGTTCAGCCCCGCGGAGAACCAGCACATCTACGCGGCGATCCGGGCGTTCCTGGGCGAGCACGGCCTGGCGGCGGCGCCATCGAACGACTGAGACCTTGCTGGTGACTCCCCGGGCGAACGCCGCAACCGGCCGGCTGTCGGCCGCTGCGCGCCGGTGATTCGCCGGGCAACCCCACCCGCGCTGCAACGCCGGGTCCACATCCCCCGGACCCGTGCGTTGCGCGCGAATCCCGACGCAACGAGAACGGCATCCCCCCAATCCTGTGCAGGCGCCGGCGGCGGGCCTGCCGAACCCGGCTCAGCCGAGCGGCGGATGCTGCAGGTGGTAATCGGTCGCCCCCTGCCAGGCGTGCGCCAACCGCAGGATCTCCGCCTCGCCGAAGAGCTTGCCGGTGAAGCGCAGGCTG
Source organism: Vicinamibacterales bacterium (assembly GCA_965204175.1). GTDB lineage: Bacteria > Acidobacteriota > Vicinamibacteria > Vicinamibacterales > UBA8438 > WTFV01. Next base: position 2,599,579 of record OZ241978.1, on the reverse strand, counting down.
GTAGGCGAGCCTTTGAAGAACCCGCTCGGCATGCTGATCTCCGGGTGTCCCGTGAAGTTGGTCAGCCCCAGGTTGCTGCCGACGAACAGATCGAGGTCGCCGAGCGCCTCGTGGAACTGCTCGATGATTTGCATCCGCAGCCGGTTGGCCTGCAGGTAGTCGATCGCCGGCACGAAGCGGGCGGCGCTGAAGCGGTCGGGCCAGCGGCTCTCCTCCGGCGCCGCGCGCATGCTGTCCAGCTCGCCGTTGACCGTCGCCACGTCGAACCCGGCCGCCGCCTCCGTGCCCACGATGAAGCCGAGCGCGCCGCCCGGCACGTCCGGCAGGTCGAACGGGGCCAGGGTCACGCCGAGGCCTCGCAACGTCTCGAGGGCGGCCCGGTTGTTCGCCATCGTCTGCCGCTCCCGAGTCGCACGCTCGGGGTTCTGCGGATCTTCCTCGACGGTGTCGTCGTCGAAGCTCGACCGCAGGTAGCCCACCCGCAGGCCGGCGAGGTCGGCCTCGGCGTCCCAGTTGAAGGGAACGTCGAGCAGGGTGTTGTCGTGACCGTCCGGACCCTGGATGGCGTCGAACACCAGCGCGCAGTCCTCCGCGGAGCGGCACATGGGGCCGATCTTGTCCAGCGTCCAGGCCAGCGCCATCGCGCCGTAGCGGCTCACCCGCCCGAACGTCGGCCGCAGGCCGGTAACGCCGTTGCGGGTCGACGGCGAGATGATCGAGCCGCGCGTCTCGGTCCCGATGGCGAACCCGACCAGCCCCGCCGCGGTCGCCGCCCCCGAGCCGGCCGACGATCCGCTCGCCCCCTGCTCCGTATTCCACGGGTTCCGGGTCCGGCCGCCGAACCAGCGGTCGCCGGACGCCAGGGCGCCCATCGACAGCTTGGCGACGAGAATGGCGCCCGCCTCGGTCAGCCACGTATACACGGTGGCGTCGGTGTCGATGGTCTGCCGCCGGTAGGGCGAGGCGCCCCACGTCGTGCGCGTGCCGCGAACCGCAAGCAGGTCCTTCGCGCCCCAGGGGATCCCGTGCAGCGGCCCGCGGTAGATGCCCGCCGCGATCTCCTCGTCGGCCCGCCGCGCCTGCCGCCGGGCAATCTCCTCCGTGTAGCTGACGACGCAGTGCAGCGCCGGGTCGTGGCGCCGCAACCGGGCCAGGTACAGCTCGGTCAGCTCCGACGGCTTCACCTGGCGGGTCTCGACGAGCTTCGCCAGGTGCGTGACCGGCAGGAACGCCAGCTCCTCGTCGGTGGACGGCATCGTCACCGCGACTGCGGCGCGGCGCATCGGACGGCGCTCGCTCGGCAGCGTCATCCCCGGCGGCACCGGGTTGAACACGATGGCCGGCTGCACGGCGTTCCCCAGGTTGGCCGCACGCAGGGTCCCGACGTCGGGCCTGCCGCCCGGCCGATTCAGCCCTGCGGCGATGCGCTCGAGCTCCTCGTCCGTGAACTTCAGCCCTGCGATGCGCTGTGCGGCCAAGAGCATCTCGACCGTTACCTCGTCCGCATCCTGCGCCACCGCCGCCAGCGCGCCGGGCAGCAATGTGGAGCCGATCCCCGCCGCCGACAGGCCGGTGATGAAACGCCGCCGGTTCACCGCGAGCTTCTGTTCATCCATGGTGCGTTCTATACCACGACCGAAGCTGATACCGTAAACGAATCACTGCGTCGGACGCGCTCGAGTGCGTGAAGTCCTGGAGGTGTCGAGATGCCGTACCGGTTCCGTGCCGAACGATCCTTCGCGGTTCGCGCCGTCGCTGTCCTCTGCCTCGGCATCGCGGCGCCGGCGGCTCACGGGCAGATCTCGGCCGACTTCGTCCCCGTCACCGACGCGATGCTCCAGGATCCGGCACCCGCCGACTGGCTGATGTGGCGGCGGACGCTCGACGGCCGGGGCTACAGCCCTCTGGCGCAGATCACCCGCGAGAACGTCGGTGAGCTGAGCATGGTCTGGTCGCGCGGCATGGGGCCCGGCAGCCAGCAGGCGACGCCGCTGGCCTACCGCGGCGTGTTGTACGTGCCGAACCCGCGCGACGTCATCCAGGCGATCGATGCCGCCACCGGCGACCTCCTCTGGGAGTACCGCCGCGATCTGCCGGACGACACCGCCACCCGGGGGCTGGCCACCACGAACCGCAATCTCGCCATCCACGAAGATCGCATCATCGACACCAGCGCCGACGGCTACGTCTTCGCCCTCGACGCGGCGACCGGACGGCAGGTCTGGGAGACGCGAATCCTGGATTACGACACACATCCCGCGCTGCAGAGCTCGGGACCCATCATTGCCGGCGGCAAGGTGATCTCCGGCCGGAGCTGCTCGTCGCGCGGCGGACCGGAGGCCTGCGTCATCGTCGCCCACGACGCGACCACCGGCGAGGAGCTGTGGCGGCGGCGCACGATTCCGGCGCCCGGCGAGCCGGGGGACGAGACCTGGGGCGACGTGCCCTACGAGGAACGGAAGCACGTCGGCGCCTGGATGGTCCCCAGCTACGACCCCGAGCTGAACCTCGTCTACATCGGCACGTCGGTCACCTCGCCGGCGCCGAAGTTCATGCTCGGCGGCGCCGATCTTGCGCACCTGTACCACAACTCGACCCTGGCGCTCGATGCCGACACCGGCGAGATCGTCTGGTACTACCAGCACCTGAACGACCACTGGGACCTCGACCACCCGTTCGAGCGCATCCTCGTCGACACCGCCGTGGCGCCGGACCCCGAGGCGGTGGCCTGGATCAACCCGCGCATCGAGCCCGGCGCCGTGCGCAAGGTGCTGACCGGCATCCCCGGCAAGACCGGCCTGGTCTACACCCTCGACCGCGAGACCGGCGAGTTCCTCTGGGCGACCCCGACGGTCACGCAGAACGTCATCAGCGACATCGACGGCGCCACCGGGACGGTGACCGAGAACGGCGAGGTGGTCTTAAGCGCCCTGGGCCAGGAGGTGCTGGCCTGCCCCACCCTCATCGGCGGCAAGGACTGGGAGGCCGGGGCCTACAGCCCGCTGACCAACGCGATGTACATGCCGCTGCGCAACAGTTGCGCGCGCATGCTGGCGACGTTGGAGGGGAACCTGCGGGGCTACGCGCTCGGCGTCCGCCACCAGCTCGCGCCCGGTACGGACCAGTTGGGCGCCGTGCACGCGATCTCGGCCGAGACCGGCCGGACGCTGTGGATCCACGAGCAGCGGGCCGCGACCATGTCGCTCGTCGCGACCGGCGGCGGGCTCGTCTTCGGCGGCGACGTCAACGGCCGCTTCCGGGCCCTCGACCAGGAGACCGGTGCTGTGCTGTGGGAGATCAACCTGGGCTCGCCGGTGACCGGCTTTCCCATCAGCTATGCGGTCGGCGGGCGGCAGTACGTGGCGGTGAGCACGGGCTCGGCGGCGACCGCCTCGGGGTTCATCGCTCTGACGCAGGAGCTGCGCCCGAGCGCCGGCAACACGTTCTTCGTCTTCGCGCTCCCGGACGGAGAGTGAACAGACTCGGCCAGGAAACCGCGGGAGCGGATACAGTTGGACACGTAGGACCCGCGAGCGTATCCTGCAGGCGGATCAGACGGTGTACCTGCACCCGGATCGCGACGTCCCCGGCGGCTCCGCCATGGTCGTGGGCGAGGACGTGCTTCCCGACGTGGTCCTGGAAGTGGATCACACGACCGACGCGCGTCGCGGCAAGCTCGCCCTGTACGAGTCGTGGGGCCTGCGCGAGGTGTGGGTGGACGTGCCCGAGGTGCCCGCGCAGAGCCGGCCGGTGAACCGTCCGCCGGGGTTGACGATCCACGTCCTGGAACCGGACGGCTACAGCACGGCGTACGAGAGCCGGGCGTTTCCCGGCTGGAAGGCGGCGGAGATCCACCGCGCCATGCACGAGCCGACCTTCTCTGCGGAAACCATCGCGGTACTCGAGCGGATCGGCCGGACGCTGCGCGACCGGGAGGGCCGGGAGTCGAGCGACCCGTTTCTGCGCCGCCTGCGCGGAGAGATTCGCGAGCAAGGTCGCGCAGAGGGACGCGAGCAGGCCCGCGCTGCCGAACGGGCGCGCCTTTGCCGCCAGGCGGCGTTGCGGTTCGACGCCGGTACGGCGGAACGACTGGCGGCTCTGATCGCCGGCGTCAACGATGCCGCGCTGCTGGCGATGGTGGGCAACTGGATTGTCGTCTGCGCCACGGGCGCCGAACTGGTCGAACGTGTGCAACGTGCATAGGCCCTCGAAGGAGCACGCATGTCCCGAGTACAGCTAGCGATAAACGTGACCGACCTCGACAAGGCGATCGCGTTCTACTCCCGCCTGTTCGACACCGCCCCCGCGAAGGTGAAGCCCGGCTACGCGAACTTCGCGATTGCCGATCCGCCGCTGAAGCTGGTCCTCTTCGAGGGGCGGGAGGGAGCGACGCTCAACCACCTGGGCGTCGAGGTGGAGACGGCCGAGGAGGTTGCGTCGGCCGAACGGCGCCTGCGCCGGGCCGGGCTCGAGACGACCGGCGTCGAGGACACCGTCTGCTGCTACGCGGAGAAGACGGAGACCTGGATGGCCGACCCCGACGGCGCCCGCTGGGAGTGGTACGTCAAGTCGGGAGACGCCGGGCAACTCCACAAGAAGGCTGCCGGCAGCCGGTCGTCCTGCGCACCCGACGACAGCACACCCGCAACCTGCTGCTCGTGAGCCGTGCGCCGACCAGCGTGCTCCGGGCCGGCGCCGCCGTAGGGAAAGGTGATCGAGGAGACGCAGCCCGGGCGTGGCGCGAGCGCGAGGCCGTCGGGACCGACGAAATGGAGCCGGCCGAGGGCGCCGCCGCCGAGCACCGGGCGCCCCGGGACCAGTTCCGATTCGGGGCCGCCGGCGTCGTCCGTCACGTTCACCAGGTACGGCGGCAGCCAGTCGCCGCGGCCTGTCTGCCGGTGGTAGTAGGCGCCCGTGCTCAGGGCCAGAGTGTCGGAGAGCGCCACGTCGGCCTTCAGGTACGCGAACGTGTTCCGCCGCGGGATGCTCCAGCCCGCCCGATAGAGCTGATTGACGTGGAAGGTCCCGCCGAGCGCCTCGACCGACCGGGAGGCGATGTCGGCGGTTCCCTGCGACACCTCGACGCCGCCCATGTTCGGCTGGTCGATGAATCGGTGCGCCTTCGAGCCGCTCCAGTAGTCCGACGTCCCGTTGGGGAATCCGTCGATGGTGGTCCCGATCTGCGCCTCGTCCAGGTGGACCTGAAAGCCGCGCATCGAGACGCTGGTCGACCAGTCGTCGATGCCGTACGTGTCGCCCTCCTGGATGGACACCCCCGGCAGGTTGTCGACCACCGCCAGCACGCTGCTGATGGTGGACTGCTGCGCGATCATCGGCTCGGCCACGACGTTGGTGGCGAAGATCCGCGGTTCTTCCGCAACCACCGAGATCGATTCCATCAGCCGCTCGACGGCCATCGTGATCTCGAGCGCTGCCGTGCCGCCCGCCGGGACCGTGGCCGGGGCCTCTCGGGACTCGAAGCCCGGCAGAACGAGCGCCAGCACGTAGCTGCCGGCGGCGACGTCCACGAAGGTGAACCGCCCGTCGACGCCGGTCACCCGGATGGCGCCGGGCGACGCGAGCGGATCCGTCAGCGTCACCGTGACGCCGGGCAGGGCGCCGCCGCCGGGGTCGACGACGTGCCTTCGATCCCTCCCGTCGACTGGGCGAGCGCCGGCGGCGACGACGCGGCCAGCGCCAGGAGGACGGCGACGGAAATCCACAGGGGTGCGTGCCGCCGGCAGGTCATGTCGGAATTGTAACTTCGGCGGCGGCCGGGGCTCACCCGTCAACCCCGTCAACTCACCAGCCGTACTGCCCCTTCGACACCCGCTCGAAGGATTCCCGGACCAGCTCCCGCAGCACGTCGATGTCGATGTCCTCGAGCTTCTTGATGTAGAGGCAGGACTTCCCCGTCTTGTAGCGCCCGAGCCGCTTCATCAGCGCCTCGTGCCGCTGGAAGCCGGTCATGATGTAGACGGTCAGGCTCTGCTTGCGCGGCGAGACGCCGGTCGCCATCCAGTCGCCCTCGCGGCCGGTGGGGTACCCGTAGTGGTAGCTGCCGAAGCCGATGACGCTGTCGCCCCACATCGCGGGTGGCTCTCCCGTAACCGCGGCCATCAGGTCGACGACGGCGCGGCAGTCCTCCCGGCGTTTCTCGTTCTCGATACCGTCGAGGAAGGCCCCGACGTCGGCGTCGTTCTGCTTCGTCTTCAACTCGGCCATGCCTGCTCAATCCGACAGCACCATGCAGAATGCGAGTGCCCGGTTGAGACGCCGGACATCCCGAGCATCCAACCGCCCGAGCCGCGGCCCCGCCGGACGGGCGGGGACCCGCAGTCGTGGAAGGAGGGCGCGACTCCACCTTCGGGCGGAAGCCGCGCCCCGGAGAGCTACCAGCTCAACTGCGTCGACAGCCGCAGCATCCGGCCGAGCACGTAGCGGCTCGGCTGCGCCCAGACGCCCGACGTGTAGTTGGTCGACGCTTCAGCGTACCAGACGTCGGTGTTGGTCACGTTGTAGATCTCGAGCTGCGGGCGGAACTCCATGCCGCCCGCGTTGCCGATCCACTGGAAGCTGAAGTTCAGCATGTTCGTCCGCGGCAACTGGTGGATCGTGCCGGCCGGCGCGACGGGCACCGAGATCGACGACTGCACCATGCCGGGTATGACCGGCATCCCCGGCTCGCAGGGCACGCCGTTGATGGTGGCGCCGTGACACCGCGGCGCGCGGCCGTGGGATCCGCCGTCGGCCGTGTACACGGTGTTCCGATTGATCAGCCAGTTGACCGGCAGCAGCTCGTCGACGCGCTGGATGTCTCCGGTCAGCCGGCCGGTCACGCTGTTCAGCACCAGGCTGAACTGCATGTTCGCGGGCAGCGGGAAGTAGCCGCCGAGCTTGAAGTCGTTCTTGAAGTCGACCCCGTCGTAGGCCACCTGCGCGCCGCCCGGCAGGCTGACGTTGTAGCGGTTCATGTCGGTGCGGTCGCAGAAGCGGTCCCCGTTCGGGTCGCCCCGGTTGTCGCACTCGCTCGTGACCTTGCGCTGCGTGGTCAGGCTGGAGATGAGCTGCCCCCCGCCCGGCAGCCGCGCGTTGAGCGCGAACTCGAACCCGTTGTAGACGCCGGTGTGGCCGATCGGGTTGGTGACCAGGTTGTCCACCTGCCCCACCAGGTCCGCGCTCGCCAGGTCGTACACGTTGAAGACCTCGCCGTTGAGCGGGTTGACCACCTCGACGGCGCGGAACGAGGACGGATCCGCCCAGCGCTGGTTGTAGATGAACATCCCCTCGTAGCCGGTGTCGGTGAACAGGATGTCGTGGAACGAACGGCGGTACCACCCGACACTCAGCGAGACGTTGCGCGTGAGCTCCCGCTCCACGCTGACCGAGGTCTCGACGTTCCACTCGCGCACCAGGTCGGGATCGATGTCGTCGAGGCGGCGCGAGCCGAAGTTGGGCGGCAGCCTCGAGAAGTCGAGCTCGTGGTCCTGGACGATGCTGTCGCCGTTCGGGTCGCTCCACGGCAGGGCGAAAGTCGTCAGCGCCATCGGATTGACCCGGTTCGGCAACGCCGTGGTGGTCGGGGTCAGGTACTTGCCGGTGCTGAACTTCAGCGCCGTCCTCGCATCGCCGAACACGTCCCAGGCGACGCCGATGCGCGGCGACCACTCCGGCCCCCAGCAGGGCACGCAGGTCACCTCGGCGAAGTCGCGCCCCTTGGCGAAGCGCCCGTCCGGGACGCGCTGGGGGGGCACCGACCCGTTGAGCCAGTCGGCGCGCAGGCCGCCGGTGATCGTGACGCGGTCTACGGTCCAGGCGTCCTGGATGAACCAGCCGGTCTCCTTGACCGAGTTCAGGCGCATGAACGGGTAGTTGCCCGCCAGCACCTCGTAGGCCCGCCCGTCGCGGATGTTGATGCGGCTGATGTCGCCGTTGTTGAACCGGTGCTGCTCGGCCGTGCCCCAGGCGTAGGAGAAGCCGGTCTTGAAGTTGTGCGACCCGGTGACGTAGGACACCGAGCTCATGATCCGCTCGCCGGGCAGGTTCCAGGAGAAGTCCTCCACCGAATCGAACTGGATGTTCCGGTCGAGGTCGCGCTTGTGCACGAACTGCAGCCAGTTCGCGGACCAGCGCGGGAACACGGTGTTCGGCTGCGGGTCGCTGCAGCAGTCGGCGACGCCGGAGCTGCCGTAGCCCGCCTCGAACAGCAGCCGGCTGCTGATCGTCGACGTCCACTTCGCCTGTCCCTGCCAGTACGGCGCGTGGTGCCAGCCCTGCCCCTTGTTCTGGTAGTTGCGGGCGGTCTCCGGGTCCGGACCGCGCTGGTCGTCGAGCAGGAACGCGGACTGGATGTACGCCGACTCGGGCGTGGCGCGCCAGGTGCCGCGGTAGCGCGCCTCGTGCGGCAGGTCGATGAACGGCCCGCGCCGCTTGTTCAGCCGGTCGAGCGTGGCGCTGAACTTGTTGGACGTGTTCGCCTGCCAGGTGAGCCGGGTGACGCTGGAGATGATGTCCTCCTCGTTGAAGAACTGGCTCCGGTCGTCGAACAGCCAGCCCGGCTCGGGTGTCCACGCGCCCCAGTAGCGGACCGACTCGTGGAACCACAGCTTGTCCTGGATGATCGGCCCGCCGATCGACCCGGAGTAGTCGAACAGCTTGTTGAACTCGGCCGCCTCGGTCGTACCCGCCTGCTGCAGCCGGTCGGAATAGTTGTTGGAGATCCAGCCCCCGGCGGTGTGGCCGACGTAACCCTGACCGCTGAACGTGTTGCCGCCCTCCTTGGGGATGATGTTCATCACGACGCCGCCGGCCTGCATCTCGGCGTTGCCGCCGCCGCCGCCCGCCTGCACCGCCATCTCCTGGGTCGCCAGGTCCTGGTTGTACATGACCGGAACGCCTTCCAGGGCCAGCAGGTCGAGGGCCATGCCCTCCTGCATGACGGTGGTGTGCTTGGCGTTGGCGCCGCGCGCCTCGAGCTGCAGGTCGTTGACGTAGCGCGACCCGCCGACGTCGACCCCCGCCATGGACACGCCGGGGACCATCATGGCCTGCGTCCAGGGGCTGCCGGTGTTGATGACGTTGTCGAGCACCTCGCGGGAGAGCACCTGCACGCGGGCCGCCTGCTGCACGTCGACGACCGGCGCCGCCCCGGAGACGGTCACCGTCTCCTCGAGGGCGCCGACCGACAACTGGATGTCGAGCTCGGCCGTGAATTCGGACGGCAGGTCGAAGTTCTCCTGCACCACCGTGCCGAAGCCGGCCAGGGAGAACATCAGGCTGTAGATGCCGGGCCGCAGATTGACGATGCTGTATCGGCCCTGCCCGTCGGTGACGGCGATGCGGCTGCCCTCGATGAGCTCCGGACTCGAGGCTTCCACCGTGACACCCGGCAGGATGCCCCCGGTGTTGTCGGTGACCTGGCCGCCGATCGCGCTCTGGGCCGCGGCCGATGCCGGCCACAGCGCCAGACCCGCGAGGAGCAGCCAGGCGTACTGGGTCCTACGGACGCACTGCACGATTCCACCTCCGTTCCGTGAGTGTTTCCGACGAACGCGGCATGCCGTGAAGCGGGAACTGGTGGAGAAACGACCGTACGCACGGAAGGCAACAGGCGCGAGCGCCGGCACCGACCGGTCTGAAGAGGTTCGCCCCAGCACAGCTTCCGCTTCCCGGGTGAACGCCAACCACCGACGACGCGAGCTCGACTGCGAACGACCTGAGCGTTGGCCGTGAAGTGTCGCCGCGGCCCGGTCGATCTTCCCACTATACTCCTCACGCCTCGCGACGCAAGCGAGCACCAGCGGGCGCCGGACCAACGGAGCAGCCTGCCGCCGGCGCCCGGGGTCGAGCGGTTGCCGATCCAGGCTGCGGGACGGGTCGCGGTCGCCGTGCTACTATCGACATCATGTCGTTCGCCGGCCGCATCTCCTACTTCATCGGTGTCGGCGCGATCGTCGCGACGCTGGGCGTCGGCACATGCTCGACGAACGCCCGCTTCAACGACGTGGAAGCCCGCTTCAACGACATGAACGGCCGCATCGGCGACGTGAACGGCCGCATCGACGACATGAACGGCCGCATCGACGACATGAACGGCCGCATCGACGACATCCGGACGGACATCCGCGAGCTGCGTGCGCTGATCATCGACGCCATCAAGCGCGCCGACCCCGCCGACTGAGTTCCGGCCGGACCGCAACACGGAGGACCGCCATGAGCAAGCGTTTCGCAGGAGCGTCCGTCGTCGCCATGCTCGCCGCCGCCGCGTTGGTCTCCCTCTCCGCCGCCGGCAGCGCCGCGAGCGGGGTGCAGGCCGACGACGCAAACATCAGCGGCGTGGTCACGAGTGCGAACGGCCCGGAGGAGGGCGTCTGGGTCATCGCCGAGACCACTTCCCTGCCGACGAAGTTCGTCAAGAGCGTCGTGACCGGCGACGGCGGCCGGTACCTGATCCCGGATATGCCGGACGCCACCTACGACGTGTGGGTGCGCGGCTACGGGCTGGTCGACTCGGACCCGGTGACCGCGATGCCGGGCGACACGGTGGACCTGGAGGCGACCGTGGCCCCGACGCCGGCCGAGGCGGCCAAGGTTTATCCGGCCAACTACTGGTACTCCCTGATCCAGCCGCCCGCCCTGGCCGAATTCCCCGGCACCGGCGAGGACGGCAACGGCATCGCCGCCACCCTGCAGCACCAGGACCAGTGGGTGGACATCCAGAAGCAGGGCTGCATGCTGTGCCACCAGCTCGGCAGCCGCATCATCCGCGAGATCGACAACCTCGGCCAGTTCGACTCCAGCCTCGAGGCCTGGGACCACCGCGTGCGGATGGGCCAGCGCGGCGGGCAGATGACCAACGTCATGAACCGCTTCGGCCGCGAGCGCGGCCTGCGGATGTTCGCCGACTGGAGCGACCGCATCGCCGCCGGCGCGGTGCCCGAGGCCCCGCCGCGCCCGCAGGGCGTCGAGCGCAACGTCGTGGTCTCGATGTGGGAGTGGGGCACCGACATCGACTACATCCACGACGAGATCACTACCGACAAGCGCGACCCGACCGTCAACGCCGACGGCCCGGTCTACGGCGTGAACATCTCCAACGACGCGCTGACGATCCTGGATCCGGTGACCCACACCGCCTCCAGCCTGGACGTGCCGCTGCGCGTCGATCCGGACACGGTGCCGGGGATGATCGCGATGTCCATGCCCGCGCCGTCGCGGTTCTTCGGGGACGAGCTGATCTGGAACGACCCGGCCAACCCGCACAACCCGATGATGGACCAGAAGGGGCGGGTCTGGATGACCTCCGCGATCCGCAACCGCGCCAACCCGGACTACTGCCGGGAAGGCTCGGACCATCCCTACGCGCAGTACTTCCCGCTGGCGACCGGCTTCCGGTCGGCCGTGTTCTACGAGCCGGATCAGGAGCAGTTCGTGCTGGTGGACACCTGCTTCGGAACGCACCACCTGCAGTTCGCCGAGGACGAGAACCACACGCTGTACTTCAGTGGCGGCGGACAGGTCATCGGCTGGCTCGACACGAAGCTCTATGACGAGACCGCCAACGAGCAGATCTCGCAGGGCTGGTGCCCCACCGTGCTCGACACCAACGGCGACGGCGTGATCACGAAGCCGTGGAACGAGCCGGCGTTGCGCGGCCGGGAGGTCGAGCACGACCCGGCGCTCGACACGCGCGTTTCCATCGGCAGCTACGGCGTCATCGCCGACCCGACCGACGAGAAGGCGGTCTGGATCAGCTCGAACCGCTTCCCGGGCAAGCTCGCCCGGCTGCACGTCGGCGACAACCCGCCGGAGAGCTGCGTGACCGAGATGTACGAGGTGCCGTCGGTCCTCGATCCGAACGTGCCGCCCGAGAAGCGCGGTTTCGGCTCGCGCGGCATCGACATCGACCGCGACGGCGTCGTCTGGACCGCCCTGTCCGGATCGAGCCACATGGCCAGCTTCGATCGCACGAAGTGCGCGGTGCTCAACGGCCCGACCACCGCCGAGGGCCGTCACTGCGTCGAGGGCTGGACCCTCTACCCCACTCCCGGCCCGACGATTCCCGGCACGGAGCCGCCGGTAAGGGCCGACTACCACTACTACAACTGGGTCGACCAGTGGGACACGCTCGGCCTGGGCAGGGACGTGCCGATCGCGACCGGCTCGAACTCCGACTCGTTGCTGGCCCTCGATCCGGACAGCGGCGAGTGGGTCGTGCTGCGGGTGCCCTATCCGCAGGGCTTTTTCACCCGCGGGCTCGACGGCCGCATCGACGATCCGGACGCCGGCTGGAAGGGTCGCGGCGTGTGGGCCACCTACGGCGCGGCGGTCACCTGGCACATCGAGGGCGGCCTCGGCGTGAAGCCGGGGATGCTGAAGTTCCAGGTGCGGCCGCACCCGCTGGCCAACTGAGGCATCTGACCCGCGGGTGGCGTCCCTGCGACGCCGCCCGCGGGCGTTCTCCGACCGGCCCGCCAAGCGCTGCGGCCTCGGATGACCGGTGCGGGTTCCGCTGGGCCCGCACCGCGCTCCACGGCACGGCCCGCCGAAAACTGCCCCGGCCCGCCGAAAACTGCCCCGGCCACCGTCCGAGCGCAACACTATCGTGCCGCCTGCGTCAAAAGACACGACCGCGTGCTGAAGAAGTATTGTTTTTAGGCAGGCATAGCGACAAAAATACATGCTATTTTTCCTGGCGAATGACGTGCCGAATGTCCTCCAACGTCGCGAGATCGGTCATCTGAAGGCTTGGGCGGGGCGCCAACCGCACAAGCCGATCGTGATTCGCGGCGCGCGGCAGGTGGGCAAGTCCACGCTCGTGCGCGAGCTCGCCCACGCCGTGGGACTGACCCCGGTGACGATCGACTTCGAACGCAACCCGGAGTTGCGGGAAGCCTTCACCGACCGGGATCCGACACGCATTCTGGCGCTGCTCAAGCTGCTGACCGGGAAGACGGCGGCGGCGGGAACCCACCTGCTCTTCCTCGACGAGATTCAGGCCGCGCCGGAAGCGCTGGCGGCGCTGCGTTACTTCCACGAGGAGATGCCCGAGCTGCACGTGCTGGCCGCCGGCTCGTTGCTGGAATTCGCGCTCGCGCAGACACGCTTCCCGATGCCCGTCGGCCGCGTGGAGTACATGCACCTCGGACCGATGCACTTCGAGGACTTCGCAATTGCCATGGGCGAGGCGGATGTGGCCGACTATCTGCGCCGCCTCCCGCCGCGCGACATCGAGGAGCGGAGCTTCCCCCCGGTGCTGCACCGCAAGTGTCTCGATCTGCTCCGCCGCTACTGCGTCGTGGGCGGGCTCCCCGAAGCGGTCGCGGCGTTCGTCGGTGCGCCGGGCCGCGGAACCGACTTCGAAGCAGTGTCGCGCATACTGCAGAGCGTCGTCGCGACCTACCGCGACGACTTCGGCAAGTACGGCCGGTCCCGCGACCGCATCCGGATGGTCTTCGACAGGCTGCCGCACCTGGTGGCCCGGAAGTTCAAGTACGCGGAGGTCAGCCGGGACCATCGCGCTGCCGAGATTGCCGCCGCCCTCGATCATCTGTGCATGGCCCGCGTCGCCTGCAGGGTGTTCCGCACGGCTGCCAACGGGGTACCGCTCGCCGCCGAGACCAACCAGCGGTTCTTCAAGTGCCTGCATGTAGACGTCGGCCTGATGTGCGCCGCCCTGGGACTCGACCTGCTCGATCTGGAACGCCGCGGCGACCCGACGCTCGTCAACCGCGGCGCCGTCGCCGAGCAGTTCGTGGGCCAGCACCTGCTGTACGACGAGGCGCCGTACGTCACGCCGGCGCTGCACTACTGGGCTCGCGAGGCCAGCAACGCGGCAGCCGAGCTCGATTACGTGATCGCCGTGGGAAGCCGCGTCGTGCCGGTCGAGGTGAAGGCGGGCGCCACCGGGTCCCTCCGATCGCTGCAGCAGTTCGTGCGTGAGAAGTCCTGCGGCCTCGCCCTGCGCTTCAACGCCGATCCGCCGAGCCTGTTGCGGGAATCGCGGAGATTGCCGGATGGAACCAGGGTGCGCTACGACCTGCTGTCGTTGCCTTTGTATCTCGTCGGCCAGGCGCGCAGGTTGATCCGGGAGGTCGCGGCCACGCGCGCCTCGTAGTTCGATCCGCCGGTAGCGCCCCGAAACACCTCGCTGGTCGGCTGAACACGGCGTCCCGGCCGGAATAAAACTCCGCGCGATACGCGCGGCGCTGTGGCAGAATGGCGGCATGAAGCGGCCGGCCCTCGTCGGCGCCGCGCTCGCCGCGCTCCTCGCGCTCGCCGCCAATGCCGCGTTCGGCCAGTGGGGCTGGGGTTGGCGGACCCGCTATCCGCCCCGGATCCGGCCCCCCGAGCAACGCGACGCGGGGTTCTCCTTCTGCCGGCTCATGTACTCCAGCGAGTACACCGGCCGCGGCATGGGCCGCTGGTCGACCGACTACCCCTTCGCCGACATCAACTTCATGATCCGGCTGTCGGAGCTGTCGACGACCAACGTCAACTTCGATGCCGACGACGAGCCGATCCACTGGGTGGTGCCGGTCACCAACGACACCATCTTCGGGTGTCCCTTCATCATCGCCTCGGCGGTCGGGTCGATGGTGCTCTCGGCCGAGGACGCCGACCGCCTGCGCGAGTACCTCCTGAAGGGCGGCTTCCTGTGGGTCGACGACTTCTGGGGAAGCTGGGAATGGGTGCAGTGGGTGAGCCAGATCCACAAGGTGCTGCCGGCGGGCCAGTACCCGATCGTCGACCTGCCGCTCGATCACGCGCTCTTCAGCACGCTGTTCCAGATCTGGGAGGTCCCGCAGATCGCGAACATCGGCTTCTGGCGGCGCTCCGGGGGACGCACGTCGGAGCGCGGCCGCGACAGCGCCGAACCGCACTTCCGGGTGATATTCGACGAGCGCGGGCGCATCATGGTGGCGATGACGCACAACACCGACATCCAGGACGCCTGGGAGCGCGAGGCGGACGATCCGCGTTTCTTCGAGACGTTCGCGCCCGACGGCTACTCGCTGGGCGTCAACGTGCTGCTCTACGCGATGAGCCACTGACGGGCCGCGTCGCCACCCGCCCGCCCACCGGCCAGGTCCATCAGCCGGCATCCGGATCTACTCGGGCTTCCCGGCGTGTTTCTTCGACACGAGGTTGAAGAACGAGAAGAGGTGCTCGACCACCTGCGGGCTTCTCGAAATGAACAGCGAGTGGTCGCCGCCGGGAATCTCGATGTAGAGGTGCCGCATGCCCAGCTCGCTCATCCGCGCCACCGACTCCCGCACCCCCGCGGTGGGGACGACTCGGTCGTCCGAACCCTGGATCACGAGGAACGGGATGTGGCGGACAGCCTCCGTGTCGACGTAGCCGGCGTTCATGCTGCCGCCGGCCACCGCGGCGAGCCCGGCCCAGATGTCCGGGTAGCGGCTGGCGAGGTAATAGGTGCCGGCCCCGCCCATGGAGTGGCCCCACAGGTAGATTCGGTTCTCGTCGATGTTGAGATCCTCTGTAACCAGCCGGAAGACGTTCATCACGTCCTGCTCGGCCCGGCGGTCCTGCTCCGTATCGCCGCGGTAGCCGTACCCGCCCCGCCGGGTGTAGCCGAGCGGCGTCACCACGACGTACCCGTGGTGTTCGGCCAGATCGAGGAAGCCCGCGTAGTTCATCAGCCAGTCGTACTGGCGCCCGGCCCCGTGCAGCGAGACCATCAGCGGCCAGGCGGTCGCCGCGTCGTAGCCCGAAGGCACGAAGAGCGCATAGGGGATCGTCTCACCGGTCTCCTCCATCACGTACGTTCGATGCTGAACGCGGGGGTCGTTCACCGCGTACTCGTTGTCCCGCGCCTCGCGTTGAGCCAGAAGATCCGTGGGGACGCCAACCACGAGCCAGAGCGCGGTCGCGAGCGTCAGGGCGGGACGAACCGAACAACGGATTGTCTGCATCGTTTCCTCCTGCACGTTCCCGGGGGCCGGCGCGGCGCGGCCCGAACAAGCTGTTCGATCGCGCCGCCCGCTGCTCGGCGCGTCCCCGCCGGCTGCTCGTCCGGCACGAACGAACCACGCACATCATACGGCGACGGATGCGCGGTGACGGCGTGCTGGTCGGCCGGCGGCGCCCCCGGTAAACGCGCCGCGGCCCGGTGGAGTCGTCAGCATTGGACAGTTTCATTAGTATTCCCACGTGAGGTGAACGATGAGAAGAGCACTCTTGGCGTTGTTGTCGGCTGTCATCGCGTTCGGCGCTTTCGGCACCCTCGGCGCATCCACCGCCGCGGCCGAGGACATCGAGATCACCGAGTGGGTCGTACCCTGGGAGAACACCCGGCCGCGCGACCCGTACGTCGACGGCCAGGGGCGGGTCTGGTTCGTCGGCCAGCGGGGCAACTACCTGGCCTATCTCGACCCGGAGACGGGCGACTTCCGGCGCTACGAGCTCGACCCGGGCACCGGTCCCCACAACCTGATCGTCGACGACGACGGGATCGTCTGGTACGCCGGCAACCGGGCCATGCACATCGGCCGGCTCGATCCGGAGACCGGCGAGATCGAGAAGATCATGATGCCCACACCCGAGGCGCGGGATCCGCATACGCTCACCTTCGATCACAACGGCGACATCTGGTTCTCGGTGCAGGGCGGCAGCTTCGTCGGCAAGCTGGGCACCCGGACCCGCACCGTGGAGCTGATCCCGATCGAGGGCCGCGGCCGGCGCCCCTACGGCATCGTGGTTGATGCGAACAACCGCGCCTGGTTCTGCCAGTTCGGCACGAACAAGCTCGCCACGGTCGACCCGGAGACGATGGAGCTCGAGGAGTTCGACCTGCCGCGCGCCGAGGCACGGCCGCGCCGGCTGGCCCTGACGTCGGAGGGACACCTCTGGTACGTCGACTACGCGGGCGGCAACCTCGGGCGCTTCGACCCGGCGACCGGCGAGGTCCAGGAATGGGCGGTCCCCGGCGGCGCCTCGGCGCGGCCGTACGGCATGTCGGTGGACGACCGGGACCGGCTGTACTTCGTCGAGTCGGGGACCATGCCGAACCGGTTCGTCGGCTTCGACCCGGCGACCGAGGAGTTCTTCGCTTCTACCGCGATCGCGAGCGGCGGGGGGACCGTACGCCACATGTACTACCACGCGCCGAAGCGCGAGATCTGGTTCGGCACCGACACGAACAACATCGGCCGCGCGCGCGTGCCGTAGCCCGGAAATCGTCGCCTGACGGCTCCGATTGCCGCCCAACCAGGCCTCTCCGGGAGTCGGCGGCGTGCCGACTCCCGGCACTTCAGGCACGTGGCCCAGTACGACGCGATCGCCGAGGCGTACCAGGACTCGAAGCAGCTTCCGTTCCGGAAGGCCATCGAACGCTACACGCTGTTCGAAGCGCTGGGCGACGTCGACGGGCTGACGGTGTTGGACCTCGCCTGCGGCGGGGGATTCTATACGCGCCTGCTGAAGAAGGCCGGCGCCGCAACCGTTACGGGGATCGACGTCTCGGCGGAGATGATCCGCGTGGCCGAGCGGGAGGAAGCGCGGAACCCGCTCGGCTGCGCCTATCTCTGCCGGGACGTCGCCGACTTCGAGCCGGAGCCCGGAGCCGTGGACCTGGTCGTGGCCATGTACCTGCTGCACTATGCGGGAACCCGGGAAAAGCTGCTCCGCTTCCTGCGCGTCTGCCGCGATGCGCTGCGCCCCGGCGGACGGATCGTCGGCTTCAACGACAACGTGATGCGTCCGCCGCGGGGAATCGTATCGTGGCGCAAGTACGGCCTCGAGAAGACCGGCCCGCGGTCGGCTCCGAACGAAGGAGACCCCATTCACTACCGGTTCACCAACCCCGACGGCGGGCAGTTCGAGTTCCACAACTTCTTCCTGAAGCCGGAGACCTACGACGACGCCTTCCGGGAGGCCGGGTTCCACGACTTCCGCTGGCTCGGCGTCTCGCTGGAACCCGGCGAGCGGGACAATCCCTTCTGGAACGACTTTCTCGACAACCCGCCGGTGATCGCCTACGCGGCGACGAAGTAGGATCGACGCCATGCGCCGCTTTCGCGCCGGGCCGGGCTTTCTCGTCGCCGCCGCCTTCATCGGGCCGGGGACCATCGTCACCGCGAGCCGGGCAGGCGCCGGCTACGGGACGGCTCTGCTCTGGGCTGTTCTGTTCTCGGTGGTCACCACCGCCATCCTGCAGGACATGGCGGCGCGGGTCGGCCTGGCCGGACGGCGCGGGCTCGCCGAAGCCATCCGCGACAGTCTGGGCAACCCGGTGGTCCGGACCGGTGCGCTCGGCCTCATCGCGCTGAGCATCCTGATCGGCAACGCGGCCTTCCAGACCGGCAACCTGCTCGGGGCGTCGCTCGGGCTGAGCCTACTCACCGGGCTGCCGCAGGGGCTGCTGGTGGCGATGGTCGGCGGCGTCGCCGGCGCCCTCCTGATGACCGGCACCTACAAGACGATTCAGAACGCGCTGGTCGCCCTCGTAGGGCTGATGAGCGTCGTCTTCTGCCTGGTCGCCGTCCTCAGCGCGCCGAACCTGGGCAGCCTCTTTTCGGGGTTGCTGGTTCCGCGGGTGCCGCCGGGAGCGCTGCTGACCGTGCTGGCGCTGATCGGCACCACCGTCATCCCCTACAACCTGTTCCTCCATGCCAGCGCCGTCCTCGAACGGTGGCCGGACGCGGAGAGGAACGAGCAGAACATCCGCGAGAGCCGGCAGGACACACTGTTCTCGGTCGCGCTCGGGGGCCTGATCACGGCAGCGGTGGTAATCGCCGCCTCGCCGTTGCTCGGGCAGGGCGCGGACGCGGCGGATGCGGCGACGGTGGCGGCGCGCCTCGAGCCCCTGCTCGGGAGCGCGGCGCCGGTGTTCTTCGGGATCGGGCTCTTCTCCGCCGGCGTCACCTCGGCGATCACCGCGCCGCTGGCCGCCGCCTACGCCGCCGGCGGCGCGCTGGGCTGGGGCTCGGACCTCAGGAGCCCGCGCTTCCGCCTGCTGTGGGGCTTCGTGCTGCTGACCGGCATGTTCTGCGGGATCTTCCTGGGGGCGTCGCCGTACCAGATCATCCTGCTCGCCCAGGCCGGGAACGCGATACTGTTGCCGCTGACCCCGATTCTCCTGCTCATCGCGGCGAACCGGAGCGGCATCATGGGCAGGTACCGCAACTCGCGGCTTGCCAACGTCCTTGGCGTGATCGTGGTGCTCGTGATCTTCGGGCTCGCGACGACCCAGATGGCCCGGATCCTCGGACTCGCGGGATAGCCCCGGTCGCTCCACGCTGACACACGCTGCGCGGTGCATATGAACAGCCCACGACTACACCAGCGCACACTCTGCGCGGAGAGTGAGACTTCGTCCGGCGCGGCGGAACCGGGAGGCGGCATCCCGGCATCCCGCGCCCGGCGCGTAGCGGTGCTTGCCGGCGCCTTGACCACGGCGCTGCTTGCCGCCGCTCCCCTGCCGGAGGCGGCGTACCTCGACGGTCCGCCGCCCGCCCACACCGGCGGGTTCGGGGACGACACGTGCCACGCCTGCCATTTCGAGAACGATCTCGACGCCCCCGGCGGCTCGCTCACGCTCGGCGGCGTGCCGGACACGTTCGACGCTTCGGCGACCTACCGCATCACGGTGTCCCTGGAGCGGCCGGGAATGGGGCGCGCCGGCTTCCAGCTCGCGGCGCGTGTGAGCGAAGGGGACATCGTCGGCGAATCCGCAGGCGTGCTGCAGACGCTGGACGGCGACGAGCGCGTGCAGGTAGTTGCCGGACCCGACGGCGTGACCTACGCCCAGCACACCGAGCCGGGAACGGCGCTCACCGACCCGGAATCGACCTTCTGGACCTTCGAATGGCGCCCGCCCGCCGGCGGCACGGCATCGGTCACCTTCCACGCGGCGGCCAACGCGGCGAACGACGACGCGTCCGAGTTCGGGGATTTCATCTACACGGCATCGGCCACGACGCGTCCCGCGGGTCCGTGACGGCCGGCTGATCACGTTCGACCGCCGAAAGCACCGCCGAACCCGGGCCGGTTCCGCGGCCGGCGCCCAAACCGAAGACGCAGGCTCGGGATTCGCGTGTCTGCACGGGGGAGCTCGCGTCAACCGACTGCTATCATTGCTGGTTTCGGGGCGCACCAGAGAAAGGACCCATGAAGACGGTAGGCTTCGTCGGCTGGCGCGGCATGGTCGGCTCGGTGCTGCTGGACCGCATGCGGTCCGAGGGCGACTTCGACGGCTGCGACCCGCTCTTCTTCTCGACCTCCCAGGTGGGCCAGCCGGGTCCCGACATCGGGGGCGGCGAGCCGTTGCGGGACGCCAACGACGTGCGGGCTCTCGCGGAAGCCGACATCGTCGTGACGTGCCAGGGCGGCGACTACACGAAGTCGGTCCACGGCGCGTTGCGCGAAAGCGGCTGGGACGGCTACTGGATCGACGCGGCGTCCGCCCTGCGCATGCACGACACGAGCGTCGTCATCCTCGATCCGGTGAACCGCCGGGTGATCGACGACGCGCTCGACGCCGGCACGAAGGACTTCATCGGCGGCAACTGCACCGTCAGCCTCATGTTGATGGGCCTGCAGGGACTGTTCGACCGCGGCTGGGTCGAATGGATGACCTGCATGACCTACCAGTCGGCTTCCGGCGCCGGCGCGCGGCACATGATCGAGCTGGTCCGCCAAATGAAGGACCTGGCGAGTTGTCAATCGCCGGGCCAGACGGCGCTGGAGCTCGACCGCCTCGTCACCGGGCGAATGGCGAACGGCGGCCTGCCCACCGACCACTTCGGCGTGCCGCTGGCCGGCAGCCTGATCCCGTGGATCGGCGGCTCGGTGGACAACGGCCAGACGCGGGAGGAATGGAAGGCGGCGAACGAGGCCAACAAGATCCTCGGGACCGACCAGTTCATACCCATCGACGGGCAGTGCGTCCGCATCGGCGCGATGCGTTGCCACAGCCAGGCCCTGACCGTCAAGCTGACGGCCGACGTTCCCCTCGCGGACATCGAGGCCGCCATCGCCGGCGCCAACGACTGGGTCGAGGTGGTGCCGAACGAACGCGAGGCGACGTACGAACGGCTCACCCCCGCCGCCGTCACCGGCCGCATGCACGTCCCGGTGGGCCGCATCCGCAAGACGACGTTCGGCGCGGACTACCTCACCTGCTTCACCGTCGGCGATCAGCTCCTGTGGGGCGCCGCTGAGCCGCTGCGGCGCATGCTGCTGATCCTGCTGGGCAGGCTCTGATCCCACATCAGCGCGCGACGTACGGCCGCCCGACCAGCAGCGCGGGGTCCGCGTCCGTTTTCGGCACCAGCTTCTGCGTGCGCCCGTGCTGGTTGTCGCCGCCGTACAGGTTGCCCCGGGAGTCGACCGAGATGGTGTGCACCTCCAGGAACCCGGTCGGTCCGTCGTTCGAGACGTTCCACGTGTACAGGCGGTTGCCGTCGAAATCGAGCTTCACCATCTTGAGCGGCCGCAGGTCCGACACCCACAGGTGGTCCTCGTTGACGATCAGATCCAACGGCAGGCCGAAGCCGGACCACGTGGCGAGGTGATCGACCTCGGGGTGATACGCGCCGGACGCCTCTTCCGAGATGCGGAACTTCTGCACGCGGCCGTTGGCCCGGTCGAGGGCGAAGATCAGGCCGTCGGGTCCCACGCCCAGCGCGTGAATCCCGTTGAACTGACCCGGATCGGTGCCGAACCCGCCGAACTCCGACTGGTACCGGCCCTCGGCGTCCAGGATGACGATGCGGTGGTTGTCGAGCCCGTCGGCCACCAGCACCCGCCCGTCGGGCAGGAACGCCACGTCCTGCGGCCGGCCGAAGTGCGTCTCGTCGCTGCCGCGCACGTTCTTTTCGCCCAGCGTCAGCAGCAGCTCGCTGCCGTCGTTGGAGAGGACGAAGATCTGGTGGCGGCTCTCGTTGATCACCCATACGCGGCGCTCCGGATCGTAGGGGCTGATGCGGACGCGGTGCGGTCCCGGCCCGTCGGACTCGTCGCACAGGTGATCCCACTGGTCCCAGACCTCGATCAGGTTGCCGTCGCCGTCGACGATCATGAGGCAGTTCTGCCAGGTCCGCAGCTCGGCGTCGCGCAGGGCGTTGATGCCGATCGAGCCGACCCAGCCGGCGAATTCAGGAGGAACCGGATCGGGAAGCCGCGTCTCGCCCCGCTGCGAGATGAAGATGCGGTCCGGCGACTCGGCGAACACGCCGGAGTTGCCGCCGAACGCGAAGCCCTCGTTCGCGAACGGCTTGTGCCAGCCTTCCACGACGTCGTACGGACTGGGACCGATGGGACCCGCATCGTCCTGCGCGGCGGCCGACCCGCTGAAGAAGCCCGCCAGCAGCAACGCGACCGCCGAAGTGAAGTACCGCATGATTCTGAAACCCCCGTGATCCGGCCGGTCCGGACGCAGCGCTCGTTTCTTGAAACTCGAGTCCGTGCCGCGCGTGCACGCGACGCCGCCGAGTATACACAGGCCGTTCCGCCTGCCGCCCACGAGGATGGCGGCTCGCGGCTCCGCCGCGCTGTGGTAGTGTTCCCGCTCCGTGATTGAGACCCAGGCGGCGCTGACCGAGCTCGCTTCACGGATCACCGCGGCGGACCGCGTCGGCGTGGACACGGAGGCCGACAGCCTGCACTGCTACCACGAGAAAGTCTGCCTCGTGCAGGTAGGCCTGGCCGACGCCGACGAGCTGGTCGATCCGCTGGCCGACCTCGAGCTGAGGCCGCTGCTCGACGCGCTGGCGGGAACCGAGCTGGTGATGCACGGCGCCGACTTCGACTTGCGCATGCTGTACCGCCTCGGCCTCGGGACGCCGGCCAGGGTCTTCGACACCATGATCGCAGCGCGGCTCGCCGGCGCCGCGCGCTACGGCTACGCCGCCCTGGTCGCCGAGCAGTTCGGCGTCGACCTCCCCAAGGGACAGCAGAAGGCCAACTGGGCGCTTCGTCCGCTGGGTCCCGCCCTGGCCCGTTATGCCCGCAACGACACGCACTACCTGTTGCCGCTCGCAGAACGGCTCGACCGCCGACTGACGGAACTGGGCCGTCTGGAGTGGCTGGAGCAGGCGTGCCGGCGGGCCGTCGATGCGGCGCGCGTGGTCCGTCAACGCGACCCCGAAACCGAGTGGCGCGTTCGCGGCAGCCACGTGCTCGGAGCCCGGGCGAGCGCGGTTCTGCGCGCGCTGTGGCACTGGCGCGAGAACGAGGCCCGCGGCGTCGACCGCCCGCCGTTCCATATCCTCTCGAACGCGGATCTCGTCGATGCGGCGCGGCGCCTCGATCGGGGCGAGACGGCATCCCCCCGCGGACTGCGCGGAGCACGGCGGGCGCGGTTCTCTCGGGCGGCCGACGACGCCCTGGCTCTGGATCAGGCAGAGTGGCCGAAGCGCCCCGCGGTCAAGGCGCGCCCGCGCCTCACCAAGGCGCAAGAGAAGCACGTCGCCGCGCTCAGACAGCGGCGGGACGCAAGAGCGAAAAAGCTCGCCATCGACGCGGAGCTGATCGCACCACGGGCCGCCCTCGAACGTATCGCCACGGAGGGCGACGACGGCCTGCATGCCCTGCTGCCCTGGCAGCAGTCGCTGCTCGGCCTCCCGCATTGAGGTCGCTCGCTCACCGGTAGACGTTGCGCCGGTTTCCGATTCTCACGACGACCACGCGCACGGCGTCATCCTCGATGCGAGCGATGACCCGATAGTCACCCACTCGGTACTTCCAGAACTCCCCCATTCTCGAGCCCTTGAGGGCTTCTCCGATGCTGCGTGGATCGTCGAGTGCCGCGACGCGCCCGTGCAGGAAGGTCAGGATGCGGCGAGCGGCTGTCCGGTCGAGCTTGCGCAGGTCGCGCACGGCGGCGCGGTCAATCTCGACCGTCCATCCCATAGCCCTTCATCAACTCGTCGAGTGGTACGGTCTCTGACCTTCCGGCTCGCAGATCCATCAGCCGCTGCTCGGCGAGGTAAAGGTCCTCAAGATCGTCCAGGTGCTCCTGGATGGCCTCGATCATGTAGAAGGTCTTGCTGCGTCCGGTCCGATCCGCCAACCGCTGCAGACGACGGGAAACATCCTCGGGTAAACGAAGGGATACGGCACCCATGAGAGGCCTCCTGTACGCGATGGGAGGTACAAGTATCTCACGACGGTCTCGCCAGGAGGATCGCGCTGTCAGCCTTGCGTGGAGAGGTCGGTACGAATCCGCGTCACGAATTCGCGCGCCGCCTCCAGGTCCTCGCGGGCGCCTTGGTCGTCGACCACGAACGCCGGCGCGTAGTCGGCTTCCTCCCGGAACTTCTGCAGCCTCGCGATCAGGCCGGAGGTCGCCGGCTCGAACCGTCCGGTCCTGACGAAGTGCAGATTGAACAGATGCTGTGCTCCCCTGTGCGTGCGGGGCTCGAAGCCCTCGGCGTACAGTTGAGCCCGCACCGCGTGGAAGACGGCGAAGTACATCCGTCCGACCGCGATGCGCGCGAGTCCGTCGGCAAGCAGCGCCTCGGCGGCGCGCAATTCCTCGTCGGCCAGCTCCAGCTCGGCCCGGGCACTCTCACTGCGACCCTCGCCGGTCACAACGGCAGGCCTTCGCGCTCGATATCCATCACGAACAGCCGTTCCTGCGCGCGCCAGCGTTCGAAGGTTGCCCGGTCGAGCACGGTCGGCGAGAGGAGCACGGCGTGCTCCAGCCCGATGCGCGCAGCGAGCTCGATGACATCGCGCTTGAGTCTCCAGTCCACCGCCTCCAGCACCACGAGCACGTCGACGTCGGAATCCTCGCCCATCTCGCCGCGCGCGCAGGACCCGAACATCCTCACGTTCACGAGCACGCCGCCATAGCGTTCGTGGAGGACATCGGCGAACCGATGGGCCGCTCGCCACGGCAGTCCGTCCATGATCCTTCGTCTTCGCTCCACGGAGATGTCCCGATCGTAGTGCGTTGCCAACGGAAGCTCCAATTGCCTTGGCCAGGACCTTGCGCCGCAGAACGCAGCGAAGCGAAGTTCTGCGGCGCAAGGTCACGGAGCGGGGGGAATGGGCCGAAACGCCGAGCCAGCGAGGCGTTTCGGGGCGCTATACAATGGACGACCGAGCCGCAAAACCATCCGAGCCGCGGAGATCCCCAATGAACCGACAGAGTGCGCTTCGTCCACTGTCCGCAGCGACCATCGGAACCGGCCTTGTTTTCCTCTCGCTCGCGTCGATGACCCAGGCGCAGCCGCCCATCGTGCAGCCCGGCGCCCCCGGCCAGCCGAGCCGGACGATATCGGCCGCCGAAGCCTCCGACCTGGCCGGCATCCGCTATTCCGAGGCGGACGTGCGGTTCATGCAGGGGATGATTTCCCACCACGCCCAGGCGCTCGAGATGACTGCGCTCCTCGACACGCGGACCGAGAGCGAGGCGATGCGGCAGACGGCGCGGCGCATCGACCTCTCGCAGGAAGACGAGATCGAGATGATGCAGGACTGGCTGCGGGAGCGCAGCCAGGAGGTCACCGCGATAGACGCGCACCATGCGCCCGGCGCGATGCTGATGCCGGGCATGCTGACCGACGAGGAGATGGAGAGTCTGGCGGCCGCCGACGGGGCCGCGTTCGACCGGCTGTTCCTGGAGTTGATGATCAAGCACCATCGCGGCGCCCTGACCATGGTCGAGAACCTCCTCGGCCAGCGCGGCGCGGCGCAGGATTCGCAGCTCTTCGCGTTCACCTCGGACATCACGGCCGACCAGACGGCCGAGATCAACCGCATGGATGCGATGCTCGCGGAGCTCTCTCCCGACCCGCGGGTGCAGCTTGCGTCCGGCTTCCACGACGCGGGTCAGGCGCTCTGGAACATGGCGCTGGTGGCGACGCGGCCGAAGCCGGAGGGCTTCTACGACCCCAACAATCCGGCGGGACGGCCGATGCCGGTCGAGGCGGATCCGCAGCCGGAAGCCGAGGCCGCGCCGATCGCGGCGGGCGAAGCCGGGGATGACGCGGAGCAGGACGAGGACGCCGGCCACGAGGAGGGCCGGGACGAGGACGCCGCGGAACACGACGATCCCGAGCATGAGGGCGACGACGCGGACGAAAGCGACGAGCCGGAGGGGGAAGCAGCCGAAGCGGAAGATGAGGACGACGGGGACAATCCGCAGCGGCGCGGCCTGCTGAACTTCGGGAACACCGACCTGGCGTTCGCCGGCGACCGGCTGTTCGTCGGCAGCTACCACGGCTTCAACACCTACCGCGTCGAGGTGCCGGCGTCGCCGCAGCTCGTCACCTCGGTGGTCTGCCCCGGCGGGCAGGGAGACGTGTCGGTGGTCGGCAACCTGCTGATCATGTCCGTCGAGCAGACCCGCGGGCGGCTCGACTGCGGCCTGCAGGGGGTGGCGGAGCCGGTCAGCGACCAGCGTTTCCGCGGGATCCGGATCTTCGACATCAGCGACACGCGGATGCCGCGGCAGGTAGCGGCGGTACAGACCTGCCGCGGATCGCATACCCACACCGTGGTCGCCGATCCCGACGACGAGGGCAACGTCTACGTCTACGGGTCGGGAACCGGCGCGGTCCGCCCCGGGGAGGAGATGGAGGGCTGCTCGGACGAGTCCCCGGCCGAGAACCCCGACACCGCGCTCTTCCGCATCGACGTCGTCCAGATCCCGCTGGCGAGCCCCGAGGACGCGGCCATCGTCAGCCGCCCGTTCGTGTTCCGGGATCCCGAGACGGGCGCCGCGGCGGGTCTCTGGCCCGGCGGGGATCACGGTCCGGGGACGCAGCGCACCGCCGAGAGCAGCCGCTGCCACGACATCACCACGTTCCCGGACGCCGGGCTGGCCGCCGGGGCGTGCTCCGGCAACGGCATCCTGCTGGACATCTCGGACCCGGTCAATCCGGTCCGGCTCGACGACGTGATCGATCCCGGCTTCGCCTACTGGCATTCGGCGACGTTCAACAACGACGGCACCAAGGTGATCTTCACGGACGAATGGGGCGGCGGCGGGCGCCCGCGCTGCCGCGCATCCGACCCCCGCGAGTGGGGCGCGAACGCGATCTACGACATCGTGGACGGCGAGATGCAGTTCCGCAGCCACTACAAGCTGCCCGCCCCGCAGACCGAGCGCGAGAACTGCGTGGCGCACAACGGCTCCATCGTGCCGGTGCCGGGCCGCGACATCATGGTGCAGGCTTGGTACCAGGGCGGCATCTCGGTCTTCGACTTCACCGACTCGTCGAACCCGGTCGAGATCGCCTTCTTCGACCGCGGCCCGATTCACCCGGACCGCTTCGTCATGGGCGGCTTCTGGTCGGCGTACTGGTACCGCGGCTACATCTACGGCACCGAGATCGCCCGCGGCCTCGACGTGCTCGAGCTGCTGCCGAGCGAGTACCTGACGGAGAACGAGATCGCTGCGGCCGCCTCGGTGGCTTCCCCCGCGTTCAACGCACAGCAGCAGCGGCAGCTCGAGTGGCCCGTGCGGACTGTCGTGGCGCGGGCCTACCTCGACCAGCTCGAACGCAGCGATACGCTGTCCGCGGAGCGACGGACGGCGCTGTCGGACCTGCTGGATCGGGTCGATCAGGCCGGGTCGGGAACCGACGCCGGCGTTGCGGTGGAGCTGACGTCAGCGGCGGAAGCGCTCGGGGGCGATGCGGCAGACGCCAGCGGGCGCACCGAGCAGCGCCTTCGAGGGCTCGCGGAAACGCTGACCGGTCTCGCAGTTCGGCTTCGCTGACGCACGAGGATGAAATCCGTGCTGCGTGCACAGAACGCTCCGGACGTTGGGGTCAAGAACGTCTCGCAGCACGGCTTCCGGATCTTCATCGGCGATCGCGAGATGTACGTCTCGTTCGCCGACTTCCCCTGGTTCGAACAGGCGTCCATCAGGGAACTCTCAACCGTCGAGTTGCCTAGTCCCCATCACCTTTACTGGCCTGAACTCGACGTCGACCTGGCCGTCGATTCACTCGACCATCCGGATTGCTATCCGCTCGTCAGCCGTGGTCATCTCCGCCGGAAGTCGGCGACCGGCCCGCTTCGTTGACTTGCCGACGCCCCGAACGCCATGGAGCACCGCATGGGACCGGTCAAGCGCTGCCTCGGCTTCTTTCACGTTGCCGTGGCCGCGGCCGTGGCCGTGCAGGCTCTCGCCAGCGAGTCCTACGATCCGGACCTGTCCGGCGCCGTCTGGCTTGTCCTGAACTGGTTGATGGCCGTCGCCGTGATCATGGCGGTCGTGTTCAGCTACATGCGCCGGCAAGGCGCCGATGTCTCGGCCGGGGGCACCTGGATCTCCCCTCGCCTGGTGTTCTTCACCTCCACCGTGTTGCTCATCCTCTATTTCGAGCAGTGGTCGTCGGAGTTCGGTATCGGCACGGCAGAGTTGTCGTCGTTCCGCCGCTCGATGTGGCTGTTCATCGATACCCTGTTCGTTCTCGTGAACATTACTGTGGGCATGCGCCTCTTCCGAGGACGATAGGCGCCCGGCTTCGTTGTTCTCGGCTCAATCCAACTCACGGAGCTTCGCGGAGCCGGTCCACCAACCGCCAAACGTCGGTACTGGGGTTCTCTCGGGGCGGAGAGCCGTTGCCTGCGTGGCGTTCGTCGAGCGCCCGCGCGCGCTGCCTTGCCGTCTCGAAGCCTTCCATGAGCGCGTCCCGCGCGGTATCAGGGATTCTCTTGCCATGCGCGAGACCGAGTGCACTTGCCAACCGTTGCACGTCGTGGCTATTAATGTGGGCCGTCTGCTCGCGCACGTGCAGCACGAGCCAGAGTTCGAAGCACGGATTGGAGACCGCTACTTCGATTTCACTCTGCCTGGCTTCATTGATCGCGTGTGCCAAGTTCGGGTGCTGATCCGTATCGAACACGCACCAGATCTCGTCGAAGTCCGGGTCTTCACGTCTCGGTCGGCGGGTCCTCAGGTATTCCTTGGCTCTGCGAACGAGAGAGGCGGGTTCCATCCCGGTGTCTTCCAGCTTCAAGCGTACACTGCGGCGGTTGCGCCGCGCCCACTCGGCGAAATAGCCCGGCTCGGTAACCTCTCCCTCGCTCAGAACGCGGAGAATGTACCGCTGGCGCTGTTCCTGGCCGCGGCCGCGCCGCGGCAACCGCCCTGAGGGTTTCTTCATGACCCGCTTGCGCCCGCAGCCTGTTCGAACTCTGCCGGGCTCAGCACGGGGACACCACCGTAACGGCCCTGAAGATAGCGCCTCGCAAGAGCGTCGTCACGCTTCGGTTGGAACTCCGCCATGGAATAAAGCGTTGTCGCGCCGTCCGTGTTCTTCTCCGTGAACCAGATCTGGTCCCGACCGAGCGCACGCTGGCTGCTGTCGCCGAGAATCGTCGGATCGTGAGCGTTGAAGATGAGCTGGGCGCACCAGGGGTTCGTCTTGCGGCTCTGGAAGAGCTGGATGAACCGTTGCACGAGGTGCGGATGCAGGCTGCCGTCGAGTTCGTCCACCAAGAGTGTCGATCCTCTGCGAATCGAGTCCAGCAAGGGCCCGAGCATGCCGAGCCACGCGAGCGTTCCCTGGGACTCGTACTCCGGATCGATCGGAGTAGGGCCTGTGGTTCCCACGTGGTACAGGCGCACGATGTCGTTGGGCAGGAACTGCACCTCCTGCCCCGACTCCGATTCTTCTTCGAGTCCGTTGAGAATACGGGCCGCTTGCTCCAATCGTTCGGCGGTCTCCTGACCGATTGGCTGTCGCTCGATCTTCGTGATGCCGAGATCGGCAGCCTGGAGCAGGGCGACGATCGCTTCCTTGGCCCTGGCAGCCTCCATGCGCTTGGCCGTGTACGTGATGCGCGTCTCGCGGTTGTGCGATCCCATCAAGCCGAGATTCCTGCGGAACCATTGGAACAGCGGGCCAACAGCGGTAACGATGCCAGACCGCTCGTCATCGGAGTCGTCCGCTACGGCGCCGGCCACGGACAAGAGGAGCGCATTCTTCCTGACGAGCCGAGAGAGAGAGAGGCCGGAGGAGCGGAACGTCGGTCCGAAATTCGGGTCACGGGCATGGTTGCGACCGAATACCAGGGCCTGCCGTCCTTTCGGATAGAAGTAGGCGTACTCGTCGAGAACGTGGTGGTCGTCGATTTCGAAGCCGTACTGCCATCGCACTCCGTCGAGGATCAGGTCGATCGCGAAACTGGAGGGTTGCTCCGCACTCTGGCTGCCGAGGAGAAACGGCTGTCTGGAAAGCCTGGTCTCCTGATCTCCTTGACGAAACGAGTTGAGAACGACCAGGCGCATGTCCGCCATGGCGCAGAGAATCGTCGACTTCCCCGAGGCGTTGGCCCCGAAGATGCCGGCAGCCGGCAGCACGCTCACCGGCGCACGGCTTCCCGAGATCGATAACTGCCGCACGACCCCCGCCTCGGACAACCTGCTTCCGAGCAACGAGAGAGTCGCCTCTTCCCAGTAGGAACGCACGTTTCTGGCCGAGAATGACAGAAGTGCGCTCGTGGAACGAGAAGAGTCGGATTGGCCACACATGGGGCTATTATTGCGGAAAATCCGCACCAATCGCAAGATGGGCGCAGTAAAGGAAGACAGAACAAAGGAAACGTCGCCCCATGCCACGGGCGCGAGGCAAGCCCTTCGCGATCAGCGGCTCCGGCCCCGCCCAACGGGCTCGGGTTAGTGGGAACGCCGGCCCCGCTGCATGGCCCCGACGGCGCCGGCCCCCGCCACGAGGCCGCCGGCCAGCGCCGCAACCCAACCCGGGAACTCCAACCACAGGGCAGCCCCAGCCACCACGGCAGCGGCCACCAAGGACAGCAGTACGGAGACGAGGTACTTCGGGATGCGGATGGTTGCGCGTGCTTCCCACACATCGCCGGCGCTGCCCGTGGCCGAATCCGGCGACCGTTCGCGGCGCGACCGCCCGCCGAGTAGCAGTAGCAGCAGCACGATCGCGCCGATGACGGCGATTTCGGACGGACCCACCATGACCAGGTCAACCGGTCGACGCGCGGAATGGTCGTCGGAACTCCATCTCCCGTCAGTTCTGTGTCGTACTCCCGCTCCCGCTCGCGAGCTCCACGATAGCGGCGGCGTCACCCGGCAGCAACAGCCGCTCCCCCACCAGCGCGTCGGCCGCCGCGGAGACCGCTTCGACATAGGCGGCGTGGGTCGGATAACGCTCCTCCAACGACCGCCGCGGATCGCCGGACGCCTCGCGGTCGGCGTCGGTCGAGGCGAACGGGATGAACGAGCCGGTTCCGGCGCACTGTCCCCCCTCGCCGAAGCCGGCGCGGCGCAGGTTCCAGCCCGTATGGGTCCCGACAGGCGCGACGAGGTTGGGATGCCGCACCCCGTCCACCATGTTGCCGTCGGCGTCGATGCGCCCGACGAGCACCGTGTAGGCATCGCCGTACATCGGCGGCAGCGAGCGGTGGTCGGCGAGGTGCAGCGGGTTGTACGAGCCGGAGTACTTCACGCCCGGGATATCGGGGAATCCGAGGTCGCTCGCCGCGACGAGTCCCCCGCCGGCAACCGTCGGGAACCTGCTCGCCGGCGGCTCCACGCCCTTCGCCGCCCACTCGTACAACGCAACGCTCAGGGCCGTCCGCGTGTCGGCCAGCGCCAGTGGATTGCTCAGGTTCTGGCACATCCCGCGGCTCGGGGGCCGGGTGTGGACGCCGGGGCCGCCGCCGTGCTGCGTCCCCGAGAGCAGGTAGACCCGCACGTTGTCGGGCAGCTCGACGTGCCCGCCCTCAGGGTCGGTGACCACCAGGGACGCGCGCGCCTGCCACAGCTCGGCCTCGCCGTCGCTGTGCACGATCTTCGGGCAGGTGTTCGAGACGCTGCACCGCTCCTGCAGCCCGTCCGTCCGGCCGCTGAGCGGGTCGGTCAGCGTGGCGTAGGTGAACGGGAACTGGTCGCCCGGGTACACGTGGTCCTCGTGCTGCTTCTGCCAGCGGCCCGGCTGGCCGAACTGGTAGTTGGTGAACGTCTTGCGCGAGCCGGCGATGTTCGGGTGCATGCCGTCGAACACGATGCGCCCGGCGACGTCCTCGTTGAAGCCCTGGTAGAGGAAGTCGCGCAGCATCCGGCCGCTCTGGGAGATGCCGAGGGAAACGGCGGTCGTCGGCAGGCCGTGCGCGGCGAGCGGGTTCGGGTTGCCGTCGCGGTCCGCCGATTCATAGCGGAGGAACGAGATGGCGTCGCGCATCGCCGCGAAGCCGATCCCGAGCACGATGGGGTCCTTCGCCTCGTAGATGAATTCGTAGATCGCGCCACCGTCGAAGCCGGCCGGCCGGTCGATCTCGATCTCCCGGTCGCCGACGTAGCGCCACCGCAGGTCGTCGGGCCGCCTGCGCTCGGCGTCCTGTGTCGCTCGCACCGACAGCATGCCGCCGCGCGGTTCGCGGGAGGCGGCCGGATAGGTCAGCCGGCCGCGGGACACCGACTCGGCATCGTTGAAGATGAACTCCTCGAGAGCCGGGCCCACGATCGGGGAGCCGTCCTGATTCGATGCCACCGGCAGGTAGGCGACAATGTTGGAGTCGGTCGGCGTAAGGTCGCCCTGCCATCCGACCCGCACGAAGACGAACCCGCGCTCCAGCAGCGCCGGCTCGGCCGCGCCGCCTCCGCCGCGGTTGGAGACGGTGTGGTAGAGCGCCCGGTTCCAGCGACTCATGTCGACCGGCCGGTAGATCTCCACCGTCGCGCGGTATTCGACCCGCCCCGCCGCGTTGCGCGGCGCGTTGTCCAGGTTCACGATGTGGGCGTGGCGAGGGTCCGCCGGGTCGAGCTCGCCGGCCACGACGCCGCGCAGGAACTCGTACCGGCCGATCGCCCCGAAGGACTGTCCGCCCAGCGCCGGCGACTCGACCACGTTCAGGTCGAACCCGGTAATCTGCGCCAGACCGCTTGCCGGCGCCACCAGACAGGCGACGACCGCGATGACGAGTGTGCGAATCATTCTGCTCATGGTGTCTCCCCGCTTCCGCCTCCGATGATAGCGCGTCCCGTCGGCGCCGGTCGCCCGACCCGTCCTCCGTGCTTCTCCGGCGGCATCCACGGCGCTTCGTTGACCGGCCCGAGAGACGGTCCGTACAATGCCTCCGTGCGGATGGTCGACCTTGCACGCGTCTGCGCCGCGGCGGTCGCGGCGGCGATGGCGCTCGGCGCGGCGGCATCCGGCGCGGCGCAGGCCGGGAGGCAGCCCGAGACGCGCCCACCGGCGCCTTCTTCCGGTCACCAGCGCATGCTGGCGCTGTTGCAGGAGATCGCGGACGACACCCCCGACACGCATCCCTACATCGGAGACTGGCGCGCCAGGCAGTTCCGGGAGGAGCTGCGCGCACTTCCCGCCACGGACACGGGCCCCAACCGCTGGCGCGTGATGGTCCAGCTCTCGGGGGAGGAACTGCGCTTGGGCAACGAAGCCGAGGCGATCCGCCTGCTTACCGACGCCCTGGAGCTGATCCCCAGGACCGCGGAGAACCGCCCGGGGCTCGACTTCAACAACTACCGCCTCGGCGTGGCCTACCTGCGGCTGGCCGAGACGCAGAACTGCGCGCTGCATCCGAACGCGGACGCCTGCATCCTGCCGCTTCGCGGGAGCGGAATCCACAGCCTGCAGACGCCGGCGCGCCGGGCGATCGCCGCCTTCACCGAAGTGCTCCGGAGCACCGGGAACGCCGCGTCAGGCGCCTTGTCGGGCGCCGCCGGCGCCAGAAACTGGAGCGCGGGCGCGTCGCCGCCGGCCCGGAACAACGCCACGCAGCAGCACCTGGCCGCGCGGTGGCTGCTCAACATCGCCTACATGACGGTGGGCGGCTACCCGCACGAGGTGCCGGCGGCGTACCGGCTGCCGCCCGAGACGTTCCAATCGGCCGGGACGATGCCCCGCTTCGCCAACATCGCGCCTGCTCTCGGCCTCGACACGTTCGACATGTGCGGCGGCGCGGTTGCCGACGACTTCGACAACGACGGCTACCTGGACATCGTGGTCTCGACCTGGGACACGCGGGGACAGATCCGCTACTTCAGGAACAACCGGGACGGAACCTTCACGGAACGCACCGCCGAAGCGGGCCTGCTCGGCCTGTACGGCGGCCTGAACATGGTCCAGGCCGACTACGACAACGACGGCGACGTGGATCTGCTGGTCCTGCGGGGCGCGTGGCTGCGGGCGAACGGCCGGCACCCGAACTCGCTGTTGCGGAACGACGGCCAGGGCACGTTCACCGACGTGACGTTCGACGCGGGACTCGGCGAGGCGCACTACCCGAGCCCGACGGCCGCCTGGGGCGACTACGACAACGACGGCGACCTCGATCTGTACGTCGGCAACGAAACGTCACGGGCGCTGGTCGCTCCGAGCCAGCTCTTTCGCAACAACGGCGACGGCACGTTCACCGACGTCGCCGAGGCTGCCGCCGTCATGAACTACCGCTACGCCAAGGCGGCAGCCTGGGGCGACTACGACGGCGACGGCTTGCAGGACCTGTACGTCTCCAACTACCGGGGCGGCAACCGGCTCTACCGGAACACGGGCCGGGGGTTCTTCATCGACGAGGCGCAACGGCTCGGAGTCGCCGGCCCGACGGGCAGCTTCCCCGCGTGGTTCTGGGACGTGGACAACGACGGGCTGCTCGACCTGTACGTCTCGGCCTATACCGCCGACATCGAGCATCTGGCCGCCAGCGCGCTCGGCCGCCCCGCGACTACCGAGATGTCGCGTCTGTATCGCGGCACGGCAGGTGGACGCTTCGTGGAGGTAGCCGGCCGCTACGGCCTGACGGAGCCGACCGCGGCGATGGGCTCCAACTTCGGGGACCTCGACAACGACGGCTACCCGGACTTCTACCTGGGCACCGGTTATCCGCCGTATCACAGCGTGATGCCGAACGTGATGTACCGCAACCGGAACGGACGCGGTTTCTCGAACGTGACCTACGCGGGCGGGTTCGGCCATCTCCAGAAGGGCCACGGCGTGGTGTTCGCGGACCTCGACCACGACGGCGACCAGGACGTCTTCCAGCAGATGGGAGGGGCGTTTCCGGGTGATCGCTTCGGCAACGCCCTCTACGAGAATCCGGGTTTCGGGAATCACTGGATCACGATCGACCTCGAGGGGGTCCGTTCCAACCGCTCGGCGATCGGCGCCCGCATCCGGGCCGTCGTCGACGACCAGCGACGGGGTGGGCAGCGCTCCATCTACCGCCACGTCAACAGCGGCGGCAGCTTCGGGGGCAATCCGCTCCGGCAGACTCTCGGATTGGGCGGGGCAGCGCGCATCGAACGGCTGGAGATCCTCTGGCCCGCCACCGGCGTCACGCAGACGTTCACCGATGTCCCGGCGGATCGGGCCATCCACATCGTCGAGGGCGAACCGTCCTATTCGACCCTGGCGCTCCACCGGTTCACGTTCGACTCCCGAGCGCGATAGGAGTCCCGGAGGCCCAGGGAGCTGTCCGGTCGGTCCGGCCCGGTGAGGTCCCGCCTCAGCACTCGTTACCCAGCACGCCGCCTCCGCCGCAGTAGCTGACGTCCTGCAACTGCAGCCGGACGCCGTCCGGGGCGTCCACCAGCACCTCCTTCGTCACCCCCTCCCGCAACCGCAGGCGCGCGGTGACGCCGTGCTCGGCGAGCTGGTCCATGACCGCGTCGGCGTCGAAGCCCTCGACACCAAGACCGACGTGCATGCGGAACGCCTCTGGACCGCCGCCTTCGACCAGGGCCAGGTGTTGCGGACCCGACCCCACTCTCAGAACCGGGATTGGACGCCCCTCGTAGCCTTCGGTCCGCTGCCCGCCGGCCGGCTCCTGCCAGGTGACCACCGGCATGGCCGTCAGCCGCTGGTACCACGCCAGCGCGCTCGACAGGTCGGAGACGTGGTACTTGACGTGGTTCAGCGTCCGGACCGGAATCGGCGGCGGGTTGCCCGGTCCCCGCACCGCCTCGGCCGATTCGTCGCACACCTCGCCCAGGAAGCCCAGGCCGCCGCAGGCGATGATGGGGTTGAACTGCAGCGGCGCGCCGTCCGGGCCGTCGAAGTTGACGCCGTTGATGGTCGTGCCCTCCCGCAGCACCGACCGGGCGAGAGCCGGCATCTCCGCGAGCCCTTCGAAGATCCGGTGGACGTCGAAGTCCTCGATGCCCCAGCAGAAGTGCGGACGCCGCATCGGCGGCGCCTGCAGGCTCTCCGGGCTCCTCTGCGACAGGGCCATGTATGCCGGCGGGTCCTTGGCCACCCGGAGCACGGTCTGGCCTCCCCCGTAGTCCTGGAACGCGTGGCGGGGAATCGCCAGGACCTTCTCGTACCACGCCACGGTGCGCCGCAGGTCCGCGCAGCCGAAGCTGACGTGGTTCAGCGTGCTGACGCGGATCGGCAACGCCGACTCGGCCGACGCCGCACCCGCGGGCGACACCGCCGGCAGCGGCCCCGCCAGCGCCGCGGCGGGGCGGGCGACGGCGGCCGCAAAGCCCGCGACCAGCAGATCCCGCCGGGTCATTGCCGCTCGCCGCCGCGCGTGCATCGGATGTTCCATCGACATCGCCATGAGGTCCCTCCGCTTGACTGCGCAACCCTCGACACGCGGCCGGCTGTTGCCGTCGAGGACGCTGACATCGACCTCCACCCCGCTCCGAAACGTCTGTGCGGACCGCGGCGTCCGGACCGGCTGCGCGGCCGTTCGCGGGCCGCCCGATTTGCGCGGGACGCAGCACGGAACACTGCATTCCGCGTGGGCGGACGACCCGGCCGAACTCCTGCTACTGTGTCGCGACCTCGTCGATCCAGATACGGACCTGCCGCTCGTCCTCGGTGACCCGCACGATGTCGCCGCGCAGCTCGCCCAGCCGCTCGACCGCGGCGCGCACGTCGAGCGCATCGCCGTTCCCCGAAAGCAGCGCGTCGACCACGACAATCGGAAGCTGGATGTCGACGGTCTCATCGCCCTCTTCGTCCCGGTCCTCGACCTGCACGGTGATCTGATCGCCCACGCGCGCGATGCGCACCGTCTCGTCGTCGCCGTCGACGGCCACGAACTCGGTGTCGCCGACCTCCATGAGCGCCCGCCAGAGGTCGCGCATGGCGCCGACGTTTATCGGCAGCTCCCGCCCCGCCAGGCTGAGCTGTCCGTCCGACAGGATGCGGTGCGGCACCAGCGCGAGCAGGGGCTCCGCCGCGGACAGCGGCACGTTGACGGCGACGTTCTCGGCGCCGTCGTCCTCCCCGGTGACCTGCACATGCAACCACGGCTGCGGACCCGCGTCCTGCGCAACGACGACGCTTGCGGCGAAAATCAGCAGACCGGCAACGAGGAAAGCGGGCACGAGGGCACGATTCGACATGGGGCTCCTCCCGGCCACACAGCCGACGACGGGCAGGAGTGCGCGTCCTCGTGCGGGCCTTCTTGACGGTAGACGGATGCCCGCCGCCCGAAGTTCGGGCATCGGGCGCGCCTGCGTCCGTCAGGGAGCCTCGGAGTCCAACGGCCGGTGCTCGACCCACTCGCTTCGGATGCGGCGGCGGATCGACTTCATCCCGAACAACACGCTCACATCGTACTCGATCCGGGAACTCGCGAGCGTCCAGAGATCCGGCTCGATCCAATGCAGATCGAACTGGCCCGCGGCGTGACGGAGCGTGCCCGCGATGCCCCACAGCCAGCGGAAGGGACGCTGCATCTCGAAGGTGACCCGGGCCACACGGAAGTCGTCCTGCGCGACCCAGAGATGTCCCGTCGAACGGTTCAACGCCTTGTCGATGCGCCTGTCGTCCGGCAGCCTGCCTGCGCGAGGCTCGAAGCGAATCACCCAGCACGGATGGCCGCGAACCACGTCCGTCCCGACGAGCGTCGTGTCGTAGCGCTCCATCAGCGCCGGGTCGAAGTCGACGTGCATCTGGTTCGGGTCGTAACGTTCGCCGCGCGCCG
Organism: Vicinamibacterales bacterium; assembly: GCA_965204175.1. Lineage (GTDB taxonomy): Bacteria > Acidobacteriota > Vicinamibacteria > Vicinamibacterales > UBA8438 > WTFV01. The sequence continues at coordinate 2,561,719 of OZ241978.1, read as the reverse complement.
CGTGCCGTTTTGCCTCGCGAACGAACCGGGCCTTCCTCTCCCGCTCGTCCCGTGCGTCGTCCGCGTCGAGAGCATGTCCGTCGCGTCCGACGAGCTCCGAATAGAAGTGCCCTTCGAGGGGATAGTGCCGGCGCCGGCTCGTCTCGGTGCGCGTCACGTTCCCGGCGGCATCGAGCGACTCGACCGTTCCGGCGGTCTCGTAATCGAAATGGCTGTCGAGAGCCGATTCCCGCTGCTGCGCCGCCAGGTCGAGGGCACGCTCGATGATCGCGGAAACGTCCAGCCGGTCGCCGGCGACGAGGTCGCCGCCGGACTGTGCGGCGGCCGCGAGCGGCGTCCAGATCAAGCCGAGGCAGCAAGCCAGCGCGCCTTGCACGCGCATCACCATCACGCGCCTCCGTTTCGTGACACCTTTGAACCTCTTATCGGTCGGTTGACGTCTCTTCGCCACCCGCGGCGACAAGGATCTCTCGCGGCGGTTCACGCTGGTGATCCGTGGTTGGGACCGCGCCGCGCCCATCCGCCGGGGAGCCGAAGCGGCGCCCTTCGGGCGAGGTTGCGCCTGACCGGAGCAGTGCTACCAGGGAACGCTATGCGGCAGCCGGCGGCCGCCGCCGATGGCCAGGGCGGCCAGACCGCCGATGACGGGCGGCCCGTACCCGTTGGTGAGATAGCCGGACGTGAACATGATGCCACTGGCGAAATGGAAGTTGAGCACCATGGCGAGCGCCACCGTCCCCGTCAGGCCCACCCGGAACCCCGCGATCAGGGCCACGCCGGCGGCGAGCTCGCCCAGCACGACCAGTCGGGCGAACAGCGGCGCCCCGGGCATCGCCACCCATTCGATGTACCAGCGGCTCATCGCGACCGGCTCGAAGGAGAGCCACTGCTCGAGCTCGTACGTGAGATAGGCGCTGTCGGCGAACCATGGGAGCTTGCCGTACCCCATCAGGACGAGAAACACGCCCATGATCAGCGACAGGGCGCGCAGGCCGCCAGCGGGCGAGTAGAGAGTCGTCATGTCCGCTCTCCGAAGATCCCGGTCTGCTGGCATTGTAACGCTACCGCCGGGAGAACGTCACGGCAATGCCGCCGGCAGGTCCGCCGGCCGATGCTCCAGTCACTCGGTCCGGATGCGGCGCCGTATCGACTTGATGCCGAAGAACACGCGGACGTCGAATTCGATGCAAGAGGCCGCCGCCCTATGACCGTCCGTGCAGCGCCACGAGGCGCTCGCGCTCGGCATCGGTCAGCGGCAGGAACCCGGTCTCATCGGGCTCGGACGTCAGCGGCTGGCACGGCCCGCACATGAGCGTGTGCGGGTAATCGTTGTGCAGCAGCCCCAGCGCATGGCCCAGCTCGTGGGCGACGACGTGGCGGCTCACCATCGCATCGCCCCGGTCGAGCCCCCGCGCCAGGCGGATTACGACCAGGTGGCGCGGCGGATCGATACGTGGCAAGGGCCACGTGTAGGAGAGAATGTCCTGCCGCGACAGCAAGATCACGATTTCCGCATCGAGTCCCGTCAGCTCCGCCGGCGCGTCCGGCTCGGCCTCCCCACCGGGCAGGCGGACCCCGCGCTGCGCGACGCTGCGCGCGTAGTTCTCCAGCGTACGCGTGACCGGCGAATCGACGATCACCTGCGGCCCGCCCAGACGGATCTGCACGCCGAGTTCGTTCAGCCGGTCGTTCCAGAACGCGACGGCCTCCCGGGCCGGCTCGATACGATCGTCCTCCGCCGACGGCGTGAGCACCACGACCGAGCGCTCCGCCGCCGCGGCCGCGTCCGGACGGCACAGCAACGCGCCCACCATCACCGCCCCGGCCGTGATCAACAACGACGCTTGCATCGGGACGTGCATGATTCTCCGCCCGCCGTCACAGACGCCGAACGCCCGGCAAGGTAGCCATCCTGCGATCCAGGGTCAGCGCTTCCAAGCCGACGCGGGAATACTCTTCGGCTATGAGTCTATCGAGAAGACCTGCACCTTCGCGTGTTTCCAGCGCCGCAAGAACCGCCCGCCCGTTCAGTGGCGCAACCATGCCGCTGCGCAGCACATCGAGCAGGCCGGCGCGGGCTTCCGACTTCGAGACCCCGTAGTGACGCCGAACGGCTACGTAGGCCTCGCCGATGACCTGGTTCGAGACCACGATCTCGGCGCCGTCGTCCTCGATCAGCGAGCGCAGCATCTCGACGCAGCGCTCGAACTCCGCTTGCGGCTCCCCGGTGACCAGCCGCACCAGAACCGACGTGTCAATCCCGAAGCGCGGGGTCATGCGGCTCGTCGCGGAAGGCTCCGACATCGAAGGCGCCTTCCCTCTCGCGAAGCCGGCTGCGCAGGGTCCCGAGCCGGTCGTAATCGATGCGCCGGGGACGCAGAATGAAGCCGTCCGGGCCTTCCTGCAGCTCGATGCGGTCGCCGGGCCGCACGCCGAGCGCATCCAGCACGCGTGCCGGGAAGGTCACTTGCCGCTTCGAGGTGACGCGTACGAGCATTCCGGCCTCCATCCCTTACACTATAGCCTCATCGGTAAGGCCGCCACGCTCCGCCACGCAACAGCCCGATCGCTCGTTCCAGAACGCGACGGCCTCGCACGTCGGATCGGTACATTGGTCCGCGACTCTGTGCACGCCCCAATATAATTCCTCCTGATCGTGGCGAGGAGACCGAAGTTCCAACGCGTGGAGGGATGGCTCCGGGATGCGGTGAGAGCCGGGAACGTCGGTGGGTGGGACGGCAGTTTTCCGCGATATGTGTGGCATCGCGAGGGCAGCGTCGTGTTCGAGGCACGCCAGGGGTCGCCAGGCTCCGGGGAGTACCATGGCTATCCCTTGGAGCCTTCGCAGTCGGTACGAGAGTTGGAATGAGCGTCCGCTTTCGATTCGGCTGGGTCGACGCGGGACCGTCACCCGACATCCTGGCGCAATCCACGATGGCCACCCTCTCGGTCGAAGCGGGGGGCGCGACCGTTACGTCCGTACTGGACCGCGGGAACCGAATCTACAGCAACCAGGTCGTCGTCCCTCTCTTCAGCGTGGCCGAATGGTTGGTCACCAACTGGTGGCACCTCTGGTACGAGATCGAGGATATCGGCGAGCAGAGACCTGATTTTGCTGCCAGGCACAACCTCGCGTTCGCCGCCGATGGATTCGTGCTACCGAGTCTGACCATGACCACCGCGTCCGGAGAAATGCAATTGCGGTGGGCACCGTACAAGCCGCAGCACGCCCGCATCGAGTTCGTTGACGAAGGAAATGAGAGAGTCGCGCGCGACGAACTCGAGACCGAACTCCGCAACCTGATCGACTCCGTCATCGAACGCCTTTATGGCCGTCCGGATACCGCGCCGGCAGCCGACAACCTTGCCCGGGTCTGGAACGCGGTCAACGGTCTCGACGCAGATGAGCTCGAGTTCAGCCGTGCTGCCGCGCTATTTGGCCTCGACCCGTTTGACGTACAAGACGATGTCGCCGACGGCATCGTAGCTTTCTGGGCACGTACCGAGCCGTCCCTACGCGAGGATGCCTTGGCAAGCGCCAGCGATTACGCACAACTGCCCTGGCTGGCCGCATGGTTCGAGGGTGTCCTGCCCGCTCTAGAGGCAGAAGAGCACGACAACGACTGGGTGAGCGTTCGTCGAGCATTGCCGCCACCACCCTTGGGATTCGAACCCTGGACCCGCGGCTACACCCTTGCGCGCACGACGCGCGAACGGATCGGCGCCAACGGTGGGCGGTTCGACTTTCCCCGACGCGGGCGCATGGCGATTCCCCACCAGCCGTTGCAGCCGCCGTCCACGCGCATTCACGGGTTGGTGGCCGCTGAGACCCCCGCTTGCATCACGGTGCCCAGAGGCCAATCCGGCACACGGTTTCTGATCGCGCGCGCCCTCGGCGAATACTTGGGACGCTCCACACCGGGGCCCAGCCTGCTCAGCTTTTTGCCCACTGACCGGCAAGCACAATCCCGCGCCTTCGCCGCGGAGTTCCTCGCACCGGCAGAAGCCCTGCGACAGCGACTGGCGGGCAACGACCTGGAACCGGAGCGAGCGGACGATTTGGCCGAGGAGTTCGGTGTATCGAGCCAGTTGATCCGCCACCAAGTCAGGAATCACGACTTGGGGACGATTATCGACTACTGACGAGGCAGCGTCCCCGCATCCGGGCCTTCGCTCCCGCAGCGCTACGCCGTTCCGTTCAGTCCCCTATTCACCCGGCGGCGACGGTGCAGGCCGGCGAAACTGCTTGCTCAGCGCCAACTCCTGACGCTGGTAGGACGAGCCGATCGACTTGCCGTAGATCTTCGCCGGCACTTCTAGCACGCGGCTGTAGACGAGACGGCCCACGACCTGTCCGTGCTCGATCACGAACGGGGTCTCGTGCGCCCGGACCTCCAGTACGGCGCGCGTACCATTGATGTTCCTGTTGCCGTAGCCGAAACCGGGATCGAAGAAACCGGCATAGTGGATCCGAAACTCGCCCACGGACGGATCAAAAGGCACCATCTCAGCCGCGTACTGCGGAGGCACGCGCACCCGCTCGCGTGAGGCGAGAATGTAGAAGTCACCTGGATCGAGGATCAGGCGGCCGTCCGGACGGCTGGGAATCGGATCCCAGAACTGGTCGATCTGATAATGGTCAACCTTCTTCAGATCGACCAGCGGCGTATTCTTCTTGCCCCGATAGGCGACGATGTCCGAGTCCCTGTCGGCCTTCAGACTAACCGACACCTTGAGGCCATCACGAATGATCGCGGTGCCGGGATTCGTCTCGTCCAGGTAGATCAATCCCTCTTCCCGATCCAGGTCGCGCAGACGCGTATCGGAGGAAGACGGCCGCCCTCGAATGAAACGAAGCTGAGACAGACTCAGCCCCGGGTGAACGACCACGGAGAAGGTCCGCGGCACAATCTCCGCGTAGAGCGGCCCTGAATAGCCCTTCCGCACGAACTCGAACTCGGTTCCCCCATCGACTATGAGACGTGTGAAAACGTCGAGCCGACCGGTCGTGCTCTTCGGATTCGCCTTCGCCTCGAGATCCTCGGGAAGCCGAAGCGCCTCCATCAGCGGTGCCAAGTAGACGCATTCCTTCTCCAGAACCGTCGGACGTGACAGATCCAACTCGGCCATTTGGAGGCCGGCAAGCTTGTGATGAACTGTCGATTCCGAGCCCGGCAGGAAGCTGGCCTGAAGCCGGTAGACGATGCGTCCTAACCGAAGGTCGAGACTCGCGGGTTGGATCTGTCGGGGTTCAATAGGGTGGGCATGAGTCGCGTATATTCGCCCTGCTCGAATGAGCTTCTCTATCTCCTGGGAGGGTAACACTCCCACCTCAACCGATGGGATGTCGCTCGCCAGTTCCGGAAGCGGTATTTCGCTTGCCAGTTCAGGAAAGAACTCGGATGCGTTATCGCCCGCCACTCTCGACGATCCCCGAAGCGTGCCTCAGCGCGGCGGAACGGCGGCCGGAGGCGGCTGCGGCGCCGGAGGGGTCGGCGCTGCGTAGATGTCGACGCCCTCAGCCTCGTCCTCGACCGATGGCATGACGCCGGCCAGTTCCATGACCCGCTCGAGGGCCGCGACGGTCACCGGTGACGGCTTGAAGTTGCCGAACCGGTAGCCCCGGGCGATCGTCAGCGGCGTCCAGCCGTAGCGGTTCTCCTCGTTCCAGACGTCGATGTTCGCACCGTTGGCCGCGAGAAACTCAACGACTCTGGGCAGGTTCTTGTAGGCGGCGCCGTGCATGGCCGTCTCGCCGTTGTCGTCGACGGCGTTGATGTCGTCCCCGAGCTCCAAGAGCAGTTCCACCACCTCGAGCACCTCTTCCTCGGTGCCGGCGTCCTCGCCCGGCGAGCGGGTGCCGAGCCCCGCCGCGGCCATCAGCGGCGTGCTGAACTCGTCGTTCTTCGCCAGCGGGTCGGCGCCCAACTCGGTGAGCATGCGCATCAGCTCGGCATCGGCGACCAGCGCCGCCAGCATGAACGGCGTCGATCCGACCTCATGATGCCGCGTGACGTTCAGGTTGCGCCGCTCGGTCATCCGCGCGTTCAGATCCGCGCCGTGCTCGGCGAGCTTGCGGACGAGATCGAGGCTCGACAGGCGGCCGGAGCCGTACGGCGCCGGGTCGTTGTCGCCCACCCCCGGCTTGCGGACCCGCGGGACCAGATGCAACGCGGTGTACCCGGGCTCGGCGGCGTTCGGGTCCGCGCCGGCGTCGAGCAGCGCGGCGGCAACGTCCCAGTGGGCGTTGGTGACCGCCACCATCAGCGCCGTGGTGCCTACGCGCAACGGCGCGCCGGTGCGGTACGCCCGCTCCCGGCGGATGACCTCGTCGACTGTGCGGTTGACGTCGACGCCCGCGGCGAGCAGCGTCCGCACGACGCCCAGGTGTCCCTCGCGGACGGCGAACAGGAACGGGGTAAAACCGGAAGCAAGCGGCGCGCGGAAGTCGGCCCCGACCTCGACCAGCGTCTCCACCACGTCGACGTGCCCCTCCGCCACCGCCCACATCAGGGCGGTCTGTCCGCGCTCGGGCTCACCGGCCGCGAGGTCGGCGCCGGCCGTCAGAAGGGCGCGGACCGCGCCGACCCGCCCGGTGCGCGCCGCCGTCATCAGCGCGGTCTCGCCGCCGGGCAGCGTGGTGTTCGGGTCGGCCCCTGCGTCGAGCAGCCGCTCGACCATGGCAACGTTGGCGTTCTCGGCCGCCAGCGAGAGCGGGGTCACGCCGTACCGGTTCGCCGCGTGCACGTCGGCGCCGGCCGCCACGAGCCGTCCCACCAGGTCCGCGTCGTCGTGGTACGCGGCCCAGTGCAGCGCCGTCATGCCGTCCACCTGCCGCGCGTTGACGTCGCTCGACGCCTGCAGCAGGTCGCCGACCGCGGCGACATCCTGCCGCTGCACCGCATCGGCCAGCGGCGCGTCGGCGCCGGCCGCCCCCAGCGGCGCGGCCAGCAGCGCCACGGCAAGCCCAGCCCCCATAAAGCGTATGCAGCGCATGACTGTCTCTCCCCAGCTCCTGTCAGCGTTTCCGCGGTGCTCCCGCTCCCGGGTCGGCATCGCCGGCGCGGTTTCTGCGGCGCAGATTCGCGCTCCCCAGCCCGGAAACCGTCGGCTGGCGACTCCGATTCCCGCCCAGCCAAGCCTGTCCGGGAGTCTGCCCCGTCTTCTGTCGACGCAGACTCCCGGCACTTCCCTCAGCCGGCCAGCGACAGCGGGTCGAGCAGCGTCTCGATCCGCCGCGTGCTGTCCGCGAACTTGTCCAGGCGCACGCCGACCGCATCCAGCAGCCCCAGGTGCAGGTTCGCCATCGGCTCCGGCTCCGCGTACTTCAGGTGCCGTCCGCCCTTCGACCGGCCCGCGCCGCCGCCGGCCACGACAATCGGCAGGTTGGTGTGGTCGTGCACGTTCGGGTTGCCCATCCCGCTGCCGTACAGGTACAGCGAGTGGTCCAGCAGTGAGCCGTCCCCGTCCGGCACCTCGGCCAGCTTCTCCAGGAAGTAGCCGAACAGCGAGACGTGGTACTGGTTGATCTTCGCCAGCATGGCGAGCTTTGCCGGATCGTTCCCGTGGTGCGACGTCGGGTGGTGCGGGTCGGGCACGCCGATCTCGGTGTAGGTCCGGTTGCTCGCCTCGCGCGAGAGCTGGAACGTGACGACGCGGGTCACGTCGCCCTGCAGCGCCAGCAGTTGCAGGTCGAACATCAGCTTCGCGTGATCGGCGTAGGCGGCCGGGACGCCGACCGGGCGGTCGAGGTCCGGCAGCGGGTTGCCCATGGTCTCCGACTCGGCCCGCTGGATGCGGCGCTCCACCTCGCGCACCGTGTCGAGGTACTCGCTGACCTTGGTGCGGTCGGCGGCGCCGAGCTGCCCCTGCAGGCGCGCGATGTCGTCGCGCACCCAGTCGAGCAGGCTGGCCCGGCGGCCGAGCGCGGCGCGCCGTTCCTCGGCGCTGCCTCCTTCGCCGAACAGCCGCTCGAACACGACGCGCGGATGCGCCTCGGACGGCAGCGGCGTCGTCGGCGACGACCACGACAGGTTGTTCTGGTAGACACAGGCGTAGCCGTTGTCGCACTGCCCCACCATGTCCATCAGGTCCATCGCCAGCTCGAGGGACGGCAGCCGCGTCTCCTGCCCCATCTGCTGCGCGGCGATCTGGTCGACCGTCGTGCCGAGGTAGTAGTCGCTGCTCTCGGTCCACTTCGCCGTCGCCGCGCTCAGGAAGGCGGCGTTCGAGGTGGCGTGCGTGCCCGGATAGGCGTTCCGCAGCTCGAGGTTGGTCAGGACCGTGAGCTGATCCTGGACCGGGGCCAGCGGGCTGAGGCTGGGCGACAGCTTCGTCAGCGCGCCCTCGCCCGGCGGGGTCCAGCTCGCGATGTGCGAGCCCATCGGGATGTAGACGAAGCCGAGGCGCCGCACCGGGGCGGCCGCCGTCTTCGCCAGGGCCGTCATCGACGGCACCATCGCATCGAGGAGCGGGAGCGCGACGGTCGCGCCCATGCCCCGCAGGAACGTCCGCCGCGGCAAGGCCTTCTTCGAGATGATCATGATGCTTTCCTCATCTGGAACGGCGTGCTGTTGACGATCTCCAGGACGAGCGATGAGAACCGGAAGTCGTCCGCCTCCGCTTCGCGCACGATCCGGCGGATGGCGGGCCCGTCGTAGTACTCGACCCCCCTCCCCGTGGCGAACGTCAGCAGCTTCTCGGCAAGCGTGGTGACGAACAGCTCCGGACGGGCCAGCAGCGCTTCCTGCAGATCGCCCACGCCGTCGAAGGCCGAGCCGTCGAACAGCGTCCCGGAGGCATCGATCGGCGCACCGGCGTCCGCGTCGCGCCAGCGCCCGACCGCGTCGTAGTTCTCGAAGGCGAAGCCGACCGGGTCCATCAGCCGGTGGCAGCTCGCGCACGCGGGGTTGGCCCGGTGCCCTGCGAGCCGCTCGCGCATCGACAACCCCCGCGCGCCGGTCCCCGTCTCCTCCAGCTCCGGCACGTTGGCGGGCGGCGGGGGCGGGGGCACGCCGAGCACGTTGTCCAGGATCCACTTGCCGCGGATCACGGGCGACGTGCGGGTGGCGTAAGAGGTGACCAGCAGGATGCTCCCGTGGCGCAGCAGCCCGCCCCGCGGGGCGTGATCCTCGTCGCCGTCGAACTCGACGCGGCGGAACCGGCTGCCGTAGACGTACGGAATGCCGTAGTGCTTCGCCAGACGCTCGTTGACGAACGTGTAGTCCGCGCGCAACAGGTCGAGCACGCTGCGGTCCTCGCGCATCACGCTGTCGACGAGCATCTCCGTCTCCTGGCGGAAGGCCTGCCGGAGGTTGTCGTCGAAGTCCGGGAAGACGCGCATGTCCGGCCGGATCGCGTCGAGGTTGCGCAGGTGCAGCCACTGCCCGGCGAAGTTGGTCACCAGGTTGCGCGAGCGCGGATCGGCCAGCATCCGCCGCACCTGTTGCGCCAGGACCTTCGGGTCCCTGAGCATTCGCCGCTCGGCCAGGTCGAGCAGCTCGTCGTCCGGGATGCTACTCCAGAGGAAGAACGACAGCCGCGACGCCAGCTCCAGGTCGTCGAGGCGATAAGCCTCGCCCGCCTCGACGCCGTTCGGATCCTGCTCGATGCGGAAGAGGAACTCGGGGCTGACCAGCACGGCGGCCAGCGCCATCTCCACCCCCGCCTCGAACCCGTCGGCGGCGCGCGCCGCGCGGTAGAGCTCGAACGGCCCCTGCAGGTCCGCCTCGGTCACCGGCCGGCGGTACGCCCGCCGCATCAGGTTCTGCAGGATCCGCGTCGCGCACGCGTCGTCCTCGTCCGGCGCGGCCGGCCGGCAGATGAACACCTGCTCCCGGCTCGGCGTGCGGCCCGGCCCGGTCGCGTCGTACGGACCCGTGATCGACACCTCGTAGACGGCGGGCTGGAGACGCGGGTGGCGGTAGTAGTTGAAGTGCGCCTCGTAGGGCTGCCGCGCCGTCTCCTTGAGCAGCGACGGAAGCTTCGGGAACGTGACCCCCAACGCATGCGGTCCGGCTGTCACCGGCATCCGGACCTTCAAGTGTGTGTCCACGTTGTCGTGGGAGGGCTGATAGATCAGCGCCACGTCCTCCCGGTACGCCGGCCGCTCCACCGTGAACAGCTCCACGCGCTCGCCGTCGAGCAGCAGCTCCACCTGGTGAGACTCGCTCAGCCCTTCGACGTGCTCGTTGCGGTCGCGCGCCAGGCGCACCGACACTTCGTAGTGGCCGTCGACGGGGAACGTGTGCTCGACGAGGACGCCGCCGCGCGTGCCGACCGGCAAGCCGGCGATGTGCTTCTCCTGCGTCAGGTCCGGACGAATGCGCACCGTGGTCCCGCCCGGCGCCCGCCCGGCCCGCCCGACCGCGACCTGCGCGATCTTCTCGGCCGCCGAGACGTACCGCTCGAGCAGCGTCGGCGAGAGATCCCCGACGGTGATGTTGTCGAAGCCGTAGCTCGACGAGTCGCCCGGCAGCAGGTCGGCGACGTCGACTTCCAGCGCGAGCAGGTCGCGGACGGCGTTGTGGTATTCCGTGCGGTTCAGGCGCCGGAACGTGTCCGTGCGCCCAGGATTCGGGCGTGCGGCGGCCAAGCCGTCGAGCGCACTCTCCAACGAGGCGAGCGCGGCCTTGTAGGCGGCCTCGTCGGGCCGGCGCCCACCGGCTGGCGGCATCTGCCGCGCCCGCAGCTTGCGCGCAACCTTCTCCCAGGCCTCCCGGTTGTCGCCGATCGCCTGCGTGTTGACCGTTTCGAGCGCGAGCCCGGCCGTCCGGGTCCGGTCGTTGTGACACGCCAGGCAGTAGCGGTTGACCAGGGCGTGGTGGGGCGCGTCGGCGGCAAGCGCCGCGGCGGCGGGCTCCTGAGCCCCGACGGGAGCGGCGAGCCCCCCCGCGCACGACAGCCCCATGAGCACGACGACGATGCCGACTCGCCGAGGATTCAGCATGCGTTCTTCTCCTGCGCCGGGATTCCGCGGACGAACGTCCCGATCACCGTATTCTAGGCGACAACGCGCCGGCGGCCAAGCGCCGAATGTCCTCTATGGATGGGCCGCGTCGGTCGAGATCGACTACGCCGGACGCAACGGCCGGAAGAACGTCCGCAGGTCCTCCACCAGCAGCTCCGGTTCCTCGATGGCCGGGAAGTGTCCACCGGTGTCGTGGACCGTCCAGTGCGTGACGTTCTCGGCCGGCTCGCTGAGGAACGACCGCGGCGGATGCGCGCGCAACGGGATGCCGACGAACTCGGCGAAGCCCTGCGGTACCTGCACCGGACCGGTCGCCCGCCGCCGCTGGCGGGAGCTGCCCAGGCCGTTCGCGTGGTAGTAGCGAACGCTCGTGCCGATGGTGCGCGTGTGCCAGTAGATCGAGACCAGCGTGAGGATCTGGTCCTTGCTGAACCGCGTCTCGCCGTCGCCGTCGCAGTCGCTCCACGAGCGGAGCTTCTCGGTGATCCAGGCGGCGAGCCCGATCGGCGAGTCGGTCAGCCCGAAAGCGAGGGTCTGCGGCTTGGTGCCCTGGATGCGCTGGTAGCCGGTCTCGTCGACCGACCACAGGTTCGCGCGGGCCAGATAGTCGCGCTCCGCGTCGGTCTCCGGCTCCCGCCGCAAGCGCGGCGGCGCGCCGGGCGTGTGGACGCCCACCAGCCGGTCCGGGTAGCCGGCCCCCAGCACCCGCGTGATGCCGGCGCCCCAATCGCTGCCGTAGGCGCCGAAGCGCTCGTAGCCGAGGCGGTCCATCAGGGCAACCCACAGCTCGGCAGTCCGCACGACGTCGGTTCCCTCGGCCGGCTCGCCGGAGAACCCGAAGCCCGGGATCGACGGCACGACGACGTCGAACGCATCCGCCGCAACCCCACCGTAGGACGCGGGATCGGCCAGCGCCATCACCGACGGGAGCATTTCCCAAACGGTGCCGGGCCAGCCGTGGGACATCACCAGCGCAAGCGGGGCGGGACCACGGCCGCGCTGGTGAACGAAATGGACGAGCTGCCCGTCGATCGTGGTCGTGTAGTGGTCGAACGCGTTCAGCGCCGCCTCGTGCGCACGCCAGTCGTACTCGTCGCGCCAGTAGGCGATCAGCTCTTCCAGGTAGGCGCGGTCCGTCCCGTAGGACCACGGCTCCCCCGGCGAATCGGGCGGCCAGCGCGGCGACTGCAGGCGGCGGCTCAGGTCCTCGAGGTCTGCGTCGCTGACCTGCACCTCGAACGGCGTGACGCCGGCCGGCAGCGCCTCCTGGGCGAGACCGCCGACAGAGGCGCGGCCCGCGGCGTGGGCCGGGGACGGTCCGGAAATGGTTCCGGTTGTCGATGCCAGCGTTGCCGACGCACCCGCCGCACCCATCAGCTTGAGAAGCGTTCGCCGCTCCATCTGTCGCTGCGATTCCGACATCGATTTCGACTCCTGACACCTTTGCGTCGCCGTGGCCGCGCCCCCCGGTGACCTCTGGCGAAGCGGAAGACGGACGCGGCGCGTGATTCACGTCACCTGAGAAAATCCAACGTTCGCTCCCGCGCCAGTCGGACCGCGTCGGCGACCTCCGCCGGTGAGCGGATCGGGAGATTCGGCCTGCTGCGCGTGCGCGAGCGGCGCCGGCAGCAAGACGAGCAACAAGAAGACGCCGACGACCCCGGCGCGGGCCCGTGAGCCGCACCCGCTACGGGACGACTCCCGGGAGCGCCTGCCGGGAGTCGGCGCCGCGGACACGGTGCAAACTCCCGGCCGGGACTCGTTGAGCGGCAAGCGCAGCCGCAAGGCGACGATACTCCGGGCTACACATCCGTCAACCGGCCGAGCGGACCCGTGCTGTCGCCGAACGTCTCCACGGGCAGGCCCAGCTTCTCCAGCACCGTCACCCACAGGTTCGCCAGCGGCGTGCCCTGCGGATAGCGCACGTAGCGCCCGCCCTTGATGCCGGCCTTCGTCCCGCCCACCAGCGCGATCGGCAGGTCGTCGTAGAAGTGCGTGTTGCTGTCGCTGATGCCGGTCCCGTAGAGCATCAGCGTGTGGTCGAGCATCGTGCCGTCGCCCTCCGGCAACGCGGCGAGCTTCTCCACCAGGTAGGCGAACTGCCGGAAGTGGTGCTCGTTGATCTTGTGCAGCCGCGCCAGCTTCGCCGGCTCGTCCTGGTGGTGCGAGAGCGGGTGGTGCGAGTCGGGCACCCCGACCTCCGGGTAGGCCCGGCCGCTGATCTCGCGCGCCAGCATGAACGTGCTGATGCGCGTGAGGTCGGTCTGCCAGGCGAGCCCGAGCAGGTCCATCATCAGCCGCGCGTGCTCGGCGTAGTCGCTCGGCACGCCGACCGGCTGGTCGACCACCGGCAGCTCGCGCGCGCTCTGCTGCTCGGCCATCTGGATGCGCCGCTCGATGTCGCGCAGCGCGTCGAGATACTCGTCGAGCTTGTTGCGATCGGCCGCGCCGATCACCAGCTCCAGGTCGCTCAGCGCCTCGTTCACGCTGTCCAGGATGCTGCGGTCGCGCCGCATGCGGGCGAGCCGCGCCTCGCGGTTCGTGCTGCCGCTGGTGCCGAACAGCATCTCGAACACGGCCCGCGGATCGTTCTCCGTCGGCAGCGGGGTCGTCGGCGTGCGCCACGAGATGGTGTTGGTGTAGGCGCAGGAAGCGCCGCCGCAGGTCCCCAGCATCGAGTTCGGCTCGATGCCCAGCTCCAGCGACGTGATCTGCGTCTCCTTGGAGAGCTCCCGCGCCGCGATCTGATCCATCGTGGTCTCGGCGTAGACGTCGGCGCCGTTCGTGTGCCGGAACGGCACGCAGGTCAGGAACGTCCCGGCCGCGCGCGCGTGCGCCCCGCCGCCCTTGACCAGGTTCGCCGCCTCGTCGTTCAGGCCGCCGCACATGAGGATCCGATCCGCGAAGCTCCCGGCCGATTGCAGCGTCGGCGGCAGATTGTCCGCGCCGAGCGGTCCTTCGGCCTTCGGCGACCAGTACGGCATCGACATCCCGTTGGGCACGTAGAAGATGCCGAAGCGCCGCACCGGCGCCGCGGCGGTCTTGCTGGTCGCGGTCAGCGCCGGGACCATGCTGTCGAGCAGCGGCAGCGCCACGGTCGCGCCGATCCCGCGTAACACGGTCCGGCGCGGCAGATGCATCTTGCTGATGAACATGCCTTCTCTCCCTTGATGCGAACTCCGCGACGATTCCCCCGCGCGCGCCACCGGGCGTGCGCGCCCTCGTTGCCAGAAAGCAGTATCCTGCGGACGACGGCGGCTATTGCTGCACGGCCGCGGCGGCCGGCGCACCGTCGCCGGGTATCCGCTGCATCCGGAACGGCTCGCTCGACACCACCTGCTGCACGAGCGACGACCAGCGCCAGCCGCCGTCTTCGAGCGCCCGTACCATCCGGCGGATCGCCGGCGCGTCGTAGTACATGACCCCGCGCCCGAGGGCGTAGGTCAGCAGCTTCTCCGCCACGGTCCTGACGAACTCGCCGTCGCCCTCGCGCAGCAACGCCCGGCGGAACGCGCGCGGGCTGTCGACGGACGCCCCCGACAGCTCGATGGCGGCGTCGATGTCCGCACCGCCGTCCTTGTCGCGCCAGCGCCCGATCGCGTCGAAGTTCTCGAGCGCGAACCCGAGCGGGTCCATCCGCCGATGGCAATTCGCGCAGACCGGGTTCCTCCGGTGCGCCTCCATCCGCTCGCGCAGCGACGTGGGCTGCGCCGCGTCGCTCTCCTCCAGCGGCGGGACGTTGGCGGGCGCCGGCGGCGGCGGCGCGCCGAGCAGCGCCTCGAGCACCCACTTTCCGCGCAGCACCACCGACGTCCGGTTGGCGTACGACGTGACGGTCAGGAGGCTGGCGTGACCCAGCAACCCGTGCCGGCGGTCGTCGTTCCACGCCACGCGCCGGAAATGGCTCCCGTAGACGTCGTCCACGCCGTAGTGCCGGGCCAACTGCTCGTTCAGGAACGTGTAATCCGCCTCGAGCAGCTCCGGGATCGGCCGGTCGCCGCGCACCTGGCTCTCGAAGAACAGCTCCGTCTCGCGCACCATGGCTGCGCGCAGCGTGTCGTCGAACGCCGGGAACAACCGGCCGTCGGGCTCGTGCGACTGGATGTCGCGCATCTGCAGCCACTGGCCGACGAAATCGTTCATGAAGCGGCCGGCGCGCCGATCGGACAGCATCCGCCGCACCTGGGCCGACAGCACGGCCGGCTCGCTCAGGCGGCCTTCCGCCCCCAGATCGATCAGCTCGTCGTCCGGCAGGCTCCGCCAGAGGAAGAACGACAGCCGCGACGCCAGCTCCAGGTCGCGCAGCGGATGGGCCTCGCCCGGCCGCGCGTCCACCGGTCTGGCCTCGACTCTGAGCAGGAACTGCGGCATGGCGAGCAGCGTCTCGATTCCGCGCTCGATGCCCGCCTCGAAGTCCCGCTCGCCGCGGCCCTCGCGATACGCGTCGAGCAGCGCCTCGACCTCCGCCCCGGTGACCGGCCGGCGGTATGCGCGGCGCGCCAGCGACCCGAGGATCTCCCGCGCACACGCCTCCTCGGCTGCCGGCGTCGCGTCAGCCGGACGGCAGGCGAAGATCTTCTCCCGGCTGGCCGTCTGCGCCGGCACCGAGCCGTCGAACGGGCCGGCGATGTAGAGCATGCCGATGGCCGGCAGATCCGTGACCGCGGCCGGGCTCGGGGCGGCGTCCGCGAACGCCGCCGAAACGAGCCGCGTGCCGGCCGCGAGCGGCAGGCGGAAGCTCATCCCGTTGTCGGCCGTCATGCGGTACTCGTGCAGCCGCTGGCCGGCGATGTCGTCCTCGCGCGGTGCGATCAGCGAGCCGGGATCCGGCCCCGGGTACTCGCCGCCGACCTCGTAGCGCTTGACGAGCGCGCGGTCCACCCGTACCTCGATCTGGTGCGCGCGCTCGCCGATGCCCTCGATGACCTGGCTCGTGCCGTTGCGCTTCATCCGGATCGTGAAGACGTACTCCCCGTCGAGCGGAAAGTGGTGGCGCACGGCGATGCCGCCATGGGTGGCGAACGGCATGCGCTCGTCGAGCCGCACGTCGCGGCGCTCGAACCCGGTGCGGTACACCTGCATGACCGGGCGGTTGTCGGGACTGCCGACGGCGGCGCGGCTGATCTTGGTCGCCGCCGCGATGTAGCGCGACATCAGTGCGGGGGTGATCGACAGCACCTCGGCGTTGTTGTCGAAGCCGAAGCCCGCCATGTCGCTGGGCAGCAGCGCCTCGCCGTCGATCTCCAGCCCCAGCAGATCCTCGATGGCGTTGACGTACTCGACGCGGTTCAGTCGGCGCGTGACGACGCGTCCGGGATTCGGGTCGGCTGCGGCCACCCGGTCGAGCGCGGTCTCGAGGGAGGTCGCGAAGGCGTCGATCGCCTCCGGTGCCGGCCGCGGCCGGCCCTCGGGCGGCATCTGACCGGCCCGCAGCTTGCGAACGACCTTCTCGAGCACGTCGGCGTTGCCGGCAACGTCCCCGACATCCAGCCGGTCGAGCATGAGGCCGGCGGTCTGCAGCCGCTCGTTGTGACAGGTGATGCAGTAGCGGTCGAAGATCGCCCGCGAGAGGGGCTCTTCAGCGGCTGCCGCGGCTTGCGGCCCCGGCTCGCCCGCGGCCTGGGTCGGGGCGGCCGGCTCGGCCGCCACGGACGCGGCGTTGGGCAGTGCGCCCGCCGCCGCCACGATCCCAACGAGCCCCACCGCGCCCAACAGCCTCGGCATGAACATGGTCGTTCGCCTCGTGGTCCGCGATCCGAAAGCCGGTTGTGGTGTTCGGGATGGCAGTATAGCACCGCGGATCCGGATCGCCCGCGCGTCGCCGCGACCGGAAGAATCGATGGACGGCTCCCGCCCGCCTGCGTATAGTGGGCCGTAGCGATCGGTTCGTCATGGCAACGGTCGGATTGTCATCGTAGTCGACACACGGACGTGAGGAGCCCGCGGCACGAGCCCCGCTGCATTCGAGTGGAGTTCGCCACGGACTCGAGGAGACAGGACGATGAGCCTCAGCATGTACCGGTCGGGGGGTCTCGCGGTTTTCTCGGCCGTGCTGGCCGCTACGGCGCCGCTCGCCGCCGCACAGGATACGCGCGTGGTGGAGGCCGCGGCGGGCCAGGACCTGCAGACGGTCCGTGCGCTCGTCGATCGCGGAGCCGATGTGGACTCGCCGTGGGCCGACGGCTCCACTGCGATTCTCTGGGCGGCCCACTGGAACGACCTCGACATGGCCGACCTGCTGCTGGCCGCCGGCGCCGGCGTGAACGCTGCGGACGATCATGGCGTGACGCCGCTCGACCGCGCGGCGGAGAACGCGAGTCTCCCGATGGTCGAGAAGCTGCTGGCGGCGGGCGCCGACGCGAACGCGGCACGGACCAGCGGGCTGACGCCACTGATGGTGGCCGCCCGCACCGGCAGTCTGCCGGTCGTCGACGCCCTGCTGGCGAGCGGCGCGGCGGTGAACGCCCGCACGGGCGCGACGAACGGCACGGCCCTGATGTGGGCGGTGGCCGGCTCGCACGCCGATGTCGCCGGCACTCTGATCGACGCCGGCGCCGAGCCCGCGACGTCGACCGCGGACGGCTTCACGCCGCTCCTGTTCGCGGCGGCCAACGGGGACATCCCGATGGCGGAGGCGCTGATCGCCGCGGGCGTCGATGTCAACGACACCGGCGCGGACGGCACGCATGCCCTGCCCTACGCCATCGCGAACGGCCGGGACGAGTTCGCGCGCTTCCTGCTGCGGCGGGGCGCCGACCCGAACGGCGCGATGGGCGGCATCCACGCGCTGCACGTCGCCGCCGGCAACGTCGGCACCTGGCTCGGCGACTGGTCGCGCGGGCACGGCTACGGCGGGCGTTTCCGCGGGCGCAACCTGGCGCCGGATCGGCGGCTGGCCCTGTTGCGGACGCTCCTCGAGCGCGGCGCCGACGTGAACGTGCGGATAAGAACGTCGGCCATGTTCATGAGCTACATCGGCCATCCGACCAAGGGCGCGTTCGAGGGCTTCTCCACCGGCACCGGAGACCTGCGCGGCGCCACGCCGCTCTGGGTCGCGGCATACGCGGCCAACGCCGCGGGCGGCGGCGGGGCGATCGAGATCATCCGGACCCTGCTGGCCGCGGGAGCCGACCAGCACCTGACGACCGACGACGGAACCACCCCGTTCATGGTGGCGGCGGGTCTCGGCCGCGCCACCTACACGCCGCGTGAGCCGCGCGGGGTCCGCTCCGAGAGCGCCGAGGCCGCGGTCCGGATCCTGCTGGATGCCGGGGCCGACATCAACGCTGCGAACGAGGCCGACTTCACGGCGCTGCACGGTGCGGCGTACCGCGGGCTGAACGAGGTGATCGAGTACCTGGTGGCCGAGGGCGCCGACATCGACGCGCGAGATTTCCGCGGGCGCACGCCGTACCGCATCGCGGAGGGAACCAAGCAGTCGTTCCAGTTCCAGAGCTGGCCGGCGAGCGCGGCGCTGCTCGAGCGGCTCGGCGCCAACACGCGGCTCGGCATCCCGGGCACCGTGCAGGAGAAAATCCGCGACGTCCCCGCGGCCACGAACGACCAGTTCTGAGCCTCAGAGGCTCCAGCCCTCGCGGTATTCCTCGTCGAGAAACGCGTTCGCCTCGGGCACGTTCGAGACGCGCATCCGCTCCGTGTCCCACTCGATGGCGGCGCCGCTGCGGACGGCCAGGTTGCCCAGCAGCACGACCTCGGTCAGGGGACCGGCATGCGTGTCGAAGCCGGACCCGGCGGCGCCGCGGCCCTTGCAGGCGTCGATCCATTCGCGGTAGACGCCCGGCGACCGCGGGTACTGCTTCGGCGGCGGGCTGGCGATGACATCCTCGTGCAGCGCGGCGGGGAACACGCGCGGCTCGCGGCCGTACATGTCGGCCCCTATCACACCGTCGTCTCCCACGAACAGTTGGCCGCTGGTCCCGCCGGGCAACCGCTCTCCCGCCGCCAGCTCGGGCGGACGCGGGGGCGCCAGGCTGCCGTCGCGCCAGACGATCCGGATCGGAAGGCGTTCGCCGCGCGCCGGGAACTCGTACACGATGCGCGAGACGGCCGGCGGCGTCTCGGCGAAGCGCGGCGACGTCTCGGCCTCGATGCGCGTGGGCTGGCCGAGTTCCAGCGCCCAGAAAGCGGCGTCCATGGCGTGGCAGGCGATGTCTCCCAGGGCGCCGGTGCCGTAGTCCCACCAACCGCGCCAGCGGAACGGGTGATACGCCGGATGATACGGGCGGTACGGAGCCGGTCCGAGGAAAAGGTCCCAGTCGAGCCCGGGCGGTGCGTGGTGCGCTTCCGTCGGCCGCTCGATCGCCTGCGGCCAGATGGGCCGGTTGGTCCAGTAGTGGACCTCCCGCACGGTCCCGATGACCCCGGCCTCCAGCCACTCGCGGATCTGCCGGGTTCCGTCTCCCGCGTGCCCCTGGTTCCCCATCTGCGTCACGACCCCGGTGTCGCGGGCCGCCGTCGCCAGCGCGCGCGCCTCGGCAACCGTGCGCGTAAGCGGCTTCTCGCAGTAGACGTGCTTGCCCCGCCGCATCGCCTCCATCGCGATCACGGCGTGCGTATGGTCCGGCGTGGCGATGACCACCGCGTCGAGGTCCGGCTCGCGGTCGAGCATCTGCCTGTAGTCCTGGTAGACGCGGGCGCCGGGAAACTCCCGAAACGTGCGCGCGGCAAAGCCGAGGTCCGCGTCGCACAGCGCCACGATGTTCTCGCTGCTGCAGCCCCGGACATTGGCGCGCCCGCGGCCGCCCACGCCGATGCCCGCGACGTTCAGCGTGTCGCTCGGCGCCTGCATGCCGGATCCGCCCAGCACGTGACGCGGAACGATCATCACCGAGGCGGCCGACGCCGAGGCCGCGGCCACGAACCGACGACGCGAGATCTGCTTGCCCACTACCCTGCCTCCACTCCGAAGACGCCGGCGCGCGCCGGCGAGAATTCCACGAGCGACGAGCCGGTTTCGAATCATAATCAATCGGTCCATCCCGACACCGCGAAGACCGTGAAGGAGCTGATCATGATGCGCGCATGCCCGCGTCGACTGCCCGCGGCCGTCGGCCTGCTCGTCCTGACCCTGACCACCGGCGTCGCCGCCCAGCAGCGCGACCTCGCGCCCGTCACGGACGCCATGCTCCAGAATCCGGACCCCGCCGACTGGTTGAACTGGCGGCGAACGCTCGACGGCTGGGGCTACAGCCCGCTGGATCGGATCGACCGGGACAACGTCCACCGCCTGCAGCTCGTCTGGGGCTGGCAGATGAACACCGGCAGCAACCAGACCACGCCGCTCGTGCACGGCGGCGTGATGTACCTCGCCAACCCCGCCAACGTGGTCCAGGCGCTCGACGCGGTCACCGGTGACCGCCTGTGGGAGTACCGGCGGGACCTCGACGACATGGTCGAGTCCGTCCTCGCCCCGCGCAGCCGCTCCATCGCCGTCTACGGCGACAAGGTCTACCTGAACGCGGCCGACGCCCACATCGTCGCGCTCGACCGCCGCACCGGCGAGGTGGCCTGGGACCACGAGGTCGCCGACAACGCGCTCGGCTACCGCTACACGAGCGGACCGATCGTCGCCAACGGCAGGGTCGTGGCCGGCATGACCGGCTGCGAGCGCTTCAAGGAGGACGTCTGCTTCATCTCCGCCCACGACGCCGAGACCGGCGAGGAGCTCTGGCGCACTTCCACCATCGCCCGCCCCGGCGATCCGGGGGGTGACTCGTGGGGCGACCTGCCGCTGCTGTACCGCGCCGGGGCCGACTCGTGGATTCCCGGCAGCTACGATCCCGAGACCAACCTGACCTTCTGGTCGACGTCACAGGCCAAGCCGTGGGCCAGCGTGACGCGCGGCACCGACGGCGACGCGCTCTACAGCAACAGCGTGCTCGCGCTCGACGCCGACACCGGCGAGCTGTCCTGGTACTACCAGTTCACTCCGGGCGAGACGCACGACCTCGACGACGTGTTCGAGAGCGTGCTCATCGATCACCGCGGGCGCCGCTCCCTCTTCAAGATGGGCAAGCTCGGCATCCTGTGGGAGATCGATCGCGACTCGGGGCGATTCGTCGCGGCCCACGACCTCGGGTACCAGGACGTTCTGGACATCGACCAGGAGACAGGGAGGGTCACCTACAAGCCGGAGATGATTCCGGAGGCCGGCGTGGAGATCGCGTTCTGCCCCGACTTCGGCGGCATCCGCAACTGGCGGGCATCGGCCTACCACCCCGAGACACAGGCGTTGTACATCCCGATTCATCCGACCTGCGTCAGCGGCGTGTTCACCGAGATCGAGCGTATTCCCGGCGCGCGCTACTACGCCAATACCGGCTGGCTCTCGCGCGGCAGCACGGTGCATCCCGACAGCGAGCCCTACCGCGGCCACCTGATCGCAATGGACATCGACAGCGGGCGCATCCTCTGGCGGCACTCCACCTCGACCCGCCCCGGCGCGGCCGCGTTGACCACCGGCGGTGGCCTGGTCGTCAGCGCCGACACCGATCGCAACCTGTTCATTCACGACGCGGCGACCGGCGACGTGCTGTTTCACGTGCGGCTGCCCGGCTCCGCGCAGGGCTTCCCGATCACCTACGCGGTGGACGGCCGGCAGTTTCTGGCGGTGCCCGTCGGCGGCGATCGGTCGAACGCGATCTACGTCTTCGCTCTGCCGCCGGATCGGCCGTGACACGTCATCCCTGCTGCGGCGGAGGTTTCTGCGCCGCGAGTCCGAGCCGATCGACCAGCTTGGCGAGACCCTGGCGCGACAAGCCCAGCTCGCGCGCCGCGAGACTGCGCCTGCCGCCGGCGCGCGCCAGCGCATCGTGCACGAATGCGCGATCGAACGCGCGGCGCGCCTCGGCCAGCGTCGGACGCCGTTCCTCTGCGGCGCGGCGAATCGCCGCGGGCAGCAACTCCGGCCCGACCTCTCCGTGCGGCGGCGCGGCGACGGCCAGCGCGGCGAGCACGTTCTGCAGCTCCCGGACGTTTCCCGGCCACTCGTGCGCCGCCAGCGCCCGCATCGTGTCGCGGGCCAGCCGTGCCCGGCCGCGCGTCAGGCGCAGGGTGCGGTCCCAGTAGTGCGTGGCGAGCTTGCCGACGTCGGCGCCCCGCGCGCGTAACGGCGGCACCTGCAGATGCACCACGTCGAGTCGGTACAACAGGTCGCGCCGGAACCGGCCCTCGGCCGCCTCCCCCGCCAGGGTGCGGTTGGTGGCCGCCACCACCCGCAGGTCGAGCCGGCGGGTCACGTTCTCGCCGACCTTCCGGATTTCGCCGTCCTGCAGCGTGCGGAGCAGCTTCGCCTGCGCGCGGGGCGACAGCTCCCCGACCTCGTCGAGGAAGACGGTGCCGCCGGACGAGGCCTCCAGCAGACCGCGCCGAGCGTGCACGGCCCCGGTGAACGCCCCCTTCGCGTGACCGAACAACTCGGTTTCGATGAGGTCGTCGCTGAACGTCGCGCAGTTGACGGCGGCGAACGTCTCGTCGCGACGCGGCCCCTCCTCGTGCAACGCTCTCGCCACGAGCTCCTTTCCCGTGCCGCTCTCTCCCTCGATCAGCACCGGAAACGGCGCCGCGGCGGCCCGGCCGACGGCCTCGCGCAGCGCGACCATCGCCTCGCTGTCCCCGATCAGGCGCGCCACGCCGATGGGAGCCGGAGCCGAACAGCGCGTGTCTCGCCATGTCCCGCGCACCGCCACGGCGGCGGTCACAAGCAAATGACAGGCCACTTGCCCAGGCACGGCAGACTCTCGTCTCCGGCCTTCGCGCCGGCTCACCGGATCGCAGTTTCCGCACTACAATCGAGCGGATGATCCGGCCGATTCTGCGCTACGGCGAAAACGTGCTCCACCGGCCCGCGACGGACGTAGACGGGATCACGCCGGAGGTGGATTCGCTGATCGACGACATGATCGACACGATGTACGCCGCCTCGGGCGTGGG
This sequence comes from Vicinamibacterales bacterium, assembly GCA_965204175.1. GTDB lineage: Bacteria > Acidobacteriota > Vicinamibacteria > Vicinamibacterales > UBA8438 > WTFV01. Next base: position 2,538,798 of record OZ241978.1, on the reverse strand, counting down.
CCTCGCGGCGCCGCAAATCGGTGTGCCCCTGAGGCTCTTCGTCGCCGACGCCTCTTCCGGACAGGAGGCCGGCGCCTTGATCGTGATGGTCAATCCCACCTTCCTCGACCGCGACGGCCTGCAGAAGGAGGACGAAGGCTGCCTCAGCGTGCCGGGCTTCAACGCGGCCGTCCCGAGGCCGTCCCGCGCGGTGGTCCGCGGCCTCGACCGCGACGGCTCCTCGCGCGACGTGGAGGCCACGGGAATTCTGGCGCGGGCGTTCGACCACGAAATGGACCACCTGGACGGCTCCCTTTTTCTGGATCGTCTGCGCGGCATTCGGCGCGAGATGATGGTCCGGAAGATCAACAAGCTGCGGCGCACCGGCAAGTGGTGAACATCGTCTTCTACGGCACGCCCGATTTCGCGGTACCGGCACTGACCGGCCTGCTCGAGTCGCCGCACCGGGTCGCCGCGGTCGTCACGCAGCCGGACCGGCGGCGGGGACGCGGGCAACGTCTCGCGCCTCCGCCCGTAAAGCGGATCGCGGCAGCGAACGACACGCGGATCCTGCAGCCCGACCGGCCCGCGGGCGAAGCGTTCCTGGCGGCGCTGACCGCGCTGGAGCCGGATCTTGCGGTAGTCGCGGCGTACGGCAGGATGCTGCCCGACGCGGTGCTGGCCGTTCCGCGCCTCGGCACCATCAACATCCATCCCTCCCTGTTGCCGAAGTACCGCGGGGCCGCGCCCGTGCAGCGCGCGGTCATCGCCGGCGAGACCGAGACCGGCGTCAGCATCATGCGCCTCGTGCGGGAGATGGACGCCGGTCCGGTGTTCGCCCGGAGGACCCGCCCGATCGCACCGCACGAGACCAGCGCGGCCCTGGAGACCGATCTGGCCCGGATCGGCGCCGAGCTGTTGCTGGAGGTCGTCCGCGACCTGGAAGTGGGCACCGCGGTGGAGCAGCCGCAGGATCACGCGGCGGCCACGTTCGCGCGGCGTCTGACGCGCGAGGACGGCGAGATCGACTGGCGCGCGTCCGCGCCGGCAATTCACAACCTGGTGCGCGGCCTGCATCCCTGGCCGCACGCGTCCAGCGTGCTCGGCGGCGCGCGCTATCTCATTCATCGGACCGCGGTAGCCTCGCCCGCGCAACCCCGCCCGCCGGCGCCGGGCACGGTCGTCGAAGCCTCGGGAGACCGGCTGCACGTCTCCACCGGGCACGGTGGTACCGTCGGGATACTGGAAATCCAACCCGAGGGCCGGCGCCGGATCGAGACGCGCGCCTTTCTCGCGGGTCGCCGCTGGTCGCCGGGCCTGCGCTTCGACAGCGCCGCCACGTGACCACGCCAGCCCGGCGGGCCGCGCACGACGTGCTCCGCGCCGTTCATACCGGGCGTGCCGATCTGGCGACGGCCCTGGAACGCGCGCGCCGGCGGCTCGCGGATCCCCGCGATCGCGCTCTCGCCGGCGAGATCGCCCTGGGCGTCCAGCGGCGGCGGGCCGCAATCGACCACCTTGTGGCGCAGACCGCCACGCGGCCGCTCGCGGCCATCACGCCGGCCGCGCTCGACCTGCTGCGCGCGGCCGCCTACCAGGTGCTGTTCCTGGATCGAATCCCGGCGCACGCGGCGGTTGCCGACACCGTCGAGCTGGCGCGCGAAGCGGGCGTCGGGCGAGCGGCGGGCTTCGTGAACGCGGTCCTGCGGAGACTCTCGGACAACCGGCATCCGCGAAACCTGCCGGCGGCGCCGGCCATCGACCCGGGCGGCATCTACCGCGGCGCCCGGAGGCGAGCCGCGCTCGACTACCTGGCCACCACGTTGTCCCACCCGCGGTGGCTGGTCGAGCGGTGGCTCGACCGCCACGGTCTCTCCGCCGCCGAGAACTGGGCGCAGTTCGACAACCTCCCCGCGCCGGTCACGCTGCGGGTGAACCTTGCGCGCAACAGCGTGGCGGAGCTGCAGGCGGTTCTCGTCGCACAGGGCGTGCGCACCTCCGCGACGAAGCTCGCGCCGCACGGGCTCGTGGTGGTGGAGGGCGACCTGCACTCGGCGCCTGCCGCCGCCGAGGGACGCTTCGTGCTGCAGGAAGAGGCATCCCAACTGATAGTGGAGCTCGCCGGCCCCGCGAACGAGAGTCGCGTCCTCGACCTGTGCGCGGCGCCCGGCGGCAAGACGGTCGGTCTGGCGGAGCGCGCCGGTTCGGGCGGCCTGGTCGTGGCCTCCGACTTCAGACCCGGCCGGATTGCCCTGCTGCGGCGGTTTCTCGCCCGGATGCAGTCCGGGCGCGTGCCGATCGTACGGCTCGACGCCACGGCCCCGCTTCCCTTCGACCGCGTCTTCGACTGCGTCCTGGTGGACGCCCCCTGCTCCGGCCTCGGCGCGCTGCGGCGCGATCCCGACATCCGCTGGCGCCGCACTCCCGACGACCTGCCCGGCCTGGCTGCCGCTCAGCTTGCGATGCTCTGCCGGGCGTCGGAGACCGTCCGCCCGGGCGGGCGCCTGGTGTACGCGACGTGCTCGGCAGAGCCGGAAGAGAACGAGGAGGTCGTCGAGCGCTTCCGCGCCGGGCACCCCGAGTACGACGTGCTCGCACCGGACCCCGGCCCCGTAACGCCGCGGGTCTTCGACCACGACGGCTACCTGCGCACGTTGCCGTTTCGCGACGGCGTGGAGGCGTTCTTCGGAGCCGTGCTCGTGCGCCGGCACCGGTGAGATCTTGTGCCGCTCGCGGAACCTCTTCTAGACTGTAAGGATCGGATGCGACTCCGCACGCGATTCCTGACGGCGGTCAAGATTGCTGTCCTCGGCGGCGCCCTCGGCGGTGCCTTCGGCCTCTCCGCGTTCGCGGGCATGCAGATCGCACTGAAGACCCGCGAAGTGGCGACGCCGGATCTGCGCGGCATCAGTCCCCAGGACGCCGCGCGCCGACTCGCCGACCTCGGGCTCTACACGCGCATCGAGTCGCTGCGCCGCATCCACCCGGCGATCGAGGCCGGCCTGGTGGCCGAGCAGGAACCGCTGCCCGGCATCACGACGCGCCGGCGGCGCAGCGTGAAGCTCTGGCTCAGCTCGGGTCCGAACCGGGGCGAGGTCCCGGCGCTCATCGGAGAATCCGAGGCAGGCGCCCGGGAGCGGCTGCGGGACAACGTCTTCGAGTTGGAGGGCGTTTCCGAAATCCGGTCGAACCGCTATCCGACCGATGCCGTGGTGGCGCAGGATCCGCCCCCCGCCACCAACGGCGAGACCGTCTCGCTGCTGGTCAACCGCGGCGAGCGCGGCAGCACCTACGTCATGCCCAACCTCATCGGCGTGGCCGGAGACGGGGCCGCGGAGATCCTGCGTGCGAGAGGCTTTCGCGTAACCGTCGTCGGCGACCACCCGTATCCCGGCGTGGCGCCCGGCATCGTCATCCGGCAGGCGCCCGAGCCGGGCCTGCAGATAGCCCGGAGCGAGACCATCTCGCTCGAGGTGAGCCGGTGACGGCCGTCCGGAACATCCGGATCGCTCCTTCCATTCTGGCGGCGGATTTCGCATCGCTCGGCGACGCCGTGCGCACCGTCGAGCGAGGCGGCGCCGACCTGTTGCACGTCGACGTCATGGACGGGCGGTTCGTCCCGAACATCTCGATCGGCCTGCCCGTCATGGAAGCGCTCGAGCGCGTCGCCACCGTACCGCTCGACGTGCACCTGATGGTGGTCGAGCCCGAACGGCACCTGGAGGCGTTCGTGGCGGCGGGAGCCGCGATGGTGTCCGTGCATCTGGAGGCGTCGCCCCACCTGCATCGGAACCTGTCGAACATCCGGGCACTGGGCGCCGCGGCCGGCGTGGCCGTCAACCCCGGCACGCCCGCCGCAATGCTGGAGGCGGTGGCCGACTCCGTCGACTACGTCGTCGTGATGTCGGTCAACCCGGGAGCCGCCGGCCAACCCTTCCTTCCACGCAGCGCGTCCAGGGTGCGCGAGGTGCGGAGGTTGCTGGATCGGGCGGGAAACCGCGCGCCCGTCGAGATCGACGGCGGCATCGGTCCCGCCAACGCCGCCGAGGTCGTCGAAGCGGGGGCGGAGATCCTGGTCGCTGCGTCGTCCATCTTCGGAACGGCCGATCCGGCGGCGGCCACGCGGCAGCTCCGCGACCGCGCGGTTGCCGGCGCGCCGGCGGCCGAGAGTGCCTAGAAGCCGTGCCCAGCAGCTCGTGTCAGGTGCGGGTGCGCTACGCGGAAACCGACAAGATGGGGGTGGCCTACTACGCGAACTACTTCGTCTGGTTCGAGGTGGCGCGTTGCGAGCTGCTGCGCTCTCTGGGAGGACGGTATCGCGATCTCGAAGCGAGCGGCGTGTTGCTGCCCGTCGTCGAGGCGCACTGCGACTACCGCGCGCCGGCCCGCTATGACGACGACATCGATGTTCTCACGACCGGATCGATGCGCTCGCGGGCACGGGTCGCGTTTCGCTACGAGGTCCGCCGGCACGTCGACCAGACCCTGCTGGCCGTGGGGCATACGGTTCACGCGGCCATGGATCCGTCGGGCAAGCTGCTCCGGGTCCCCCCCGGCCTGCGGGCGATGCTGACATGAGAGCGCTGGTCACCGGGGCCGCCGGTTTCGTCGGGTCACACCTGTCCGATCGACTTCTGGAGCAGGGTCACGAGGTCGTCGGGATCGACTGCTTCACCGACTACTACCCGCGTGCCGTCAAGGAGTCCAACCTGTCGTCTCCGAAAGCACGCGCCCGGTTCCGCTTCGTCGAGTCCACCATTCAGCAGGCCCCGTGGCCCGCGCTGCTGGACGGCGTGACGCACGTGTTCCATCTCGCGGCGCAGGCCGGCGTGCGCAGCAGTTGGGGGAGCGACTTCTCCATCTACACGGCCGCCAACATCGACGCCACGCAGGTTCTGCTGGAGGCTTGCCGCGACCACCCGCTCGAGCGGTTCGTCTACGCGTCGAGCTCGTCGGTCTACGGGGATCGCGTACCCATCCCCATGTACGAGGACGCACGGCCGCGACCGCTGTCGCCGTACGGCGTCACGAAGCTCGCGGCCGAGCACCTGTGCATGCTCTACCATGAGAACTGCGGCGTACCGGCGGTGGCGTTGCGCTACTTTACGGTGTACGGTCCCCGCCAGCGGCCGGACATGGCGTTTCATCGCTTTCTGACCGCACTGCTGGCCGGCCGGCCGATCCGGCTCTACGGCGATGGCGAGCAGACGCGCGACTTCACGTTCGTGGAAGACGCCGTCACGGCCAGCGTAGCGGCCGCCGAGCGCGGCGCCGCGGGCGCCGTCTACAACATCGGCGGCGGGTCGCGTGTTTCGATGAACCGGGTGATCGAGATCCTGGCACGGTGCACCGGACGCATTCCGGACGTGCGGCGCGAGGCGCCGCAGCAGGGCGACATGCGCGACACGTTCGCCGACACCGCCCGCGCCCGCGCCGATCTCGCGTTCGTGCCGAGGGTGCCTCTCGAGGAGGGCATCCACGCGGAGTACCAATGGCTAGCCACGTCTCTCTCCGTCGCCCCGTGAACCCGGCCGGCCTCCGGACGCCGGTCGCCCTGACGCTCGTCACGGCCGCGCTCGCGCTGACCTCCTGCGGGGGGCGCGACGTGGAGATTCCCGCTCTCACCGAGGCGGATGCCGACCAGATCCTGTTCGAGCGCGGGTCGCAGGCGCTCGACGAGCAAGCCTGGTCGACCGCCCGGGAGTACTTCGTCCAGATTCGCGACAACTATCCACAGAGTCCGTTGCGCGCCCAGGCCCGCCTCGGCATCGTCGACTCGTACGAGGGCGAAGGCACCGACATCGCCTATGTCTCGGCGTTGAGCGAGCTGCGGGAGTTCCTCCGCCTGTACCCGCCCACGCACGAGCTGGCGCCGGAGGCCCAGTACAAGCTGGGCATGGTCTACTTCAATCAGATGCGCCGTCCCGAACGGGACCAGACCGAAACCCGCTCGGCAATCGCCGAGTTCGAGACCTTCATCGAGCTGTACGCCGAGTTCGCCGACCCGCAGCTTCTTGCGGACACCCGAGCCCGGCTGCGCGATGCCCGCGACCGCCTCAGCGACTCGAACTTCCTGGTCGGCCGGTTCTACTACCGTCTCCGCTACTACCCCGGCGCCATCGACCGCTTCCGGGAGATCCTCGACGAGGATCCCGGATACACGCGCCGCGATGCCGTCTACTTCCACCTGGCCGACTCGCTGGCCACGACCGCCCGCGGACCCGAGGCGCTGCCGCTGTTCGAACGGCTGGTCTCCGAGTTTCCGGCTACGGAATACCTCGCGGACGCCAATCTGCGCATCTCGGAGCTGAAGGTCGCCATGGATCTGGACGGCCCGTAACCGGCGGTCTTGCGAACGCTTGCATCCGGCGGTCTCAGCCGGCGCTCGTGTGCTTTTTTCCGATGGCGTCGTTCCCCCGAGCTGCCGGGGTATCGAAGTCGGCCGGCTTCGAATGCGCCAGGACGCCGCCGAAGCGGCGATAGTAATCCGCGGCGGACCAGAGCGACGTCACCAGCACCAGCCACAGGGCCGCCTGGCCCAGCAACCAGAACAGCCAGACCTGGTTGCCGAGAATCAGCAGCAGGATGGCCACCACCTGCGTGACCATCTTGACCTTGCCGAGCGACGACGCGGGGATCGTGACGCCCCGCGTGTAGGTGAGGCTGCGGAATACGGTGATGGCCAGCTCCCGCCCGAGGATGACGGCGACCATCCAGGCCGAAGCCATTCCCATCTGCACCAGCGACACCAGCGCCGCCGTGATGAGCAGCTTGTCGGCCAGCGGATCCATGAGCTGGCCGAGCTGCGTCACCTGCCGCCGCCGCCGGGCGAGGTAGCCGTCCAGCCAGTCCGTGAGCGCGGCGGTGCCGAAGATGACCGCGCCCAGCAGTTCCCTGGGCATGCCGAAGATGCGCTCGGCCTCGAACCGCGTCAGCAACACCACGACGAGCAGCGGAACGAGGAAGATTCGGGCCAACGTAAGCGTGTTCGGCAGGTTCATGGGAGTGTTCTACCGCTTGACCCGGAGGCAATTGTACTCCCGGCCGCACCCGCGCGGCGCGCAAGCCCGGCGGCACGGCGGCAACACGCTATGATCCGGATGATGAAGGCGCTGATGCTGGCCGGAGGATTCGGGACGCGCCTCCGCCCGCTGACGCTCAATACGCCGAAACCGATCGTCCCGATCTTCGATCGCCCGTTCCTGTGCCACCAGATCGACCTGCTGAAGCGGGTGGCGGAGGTCGACGAGATAATCCTCAGCCTCAACTACCATCCGGATCGGATAGAAGCGGTCCTGGGACACGGCCACGACGCCGGGTTGCCGATCCGGTACGTAGTCGAGCCGGAGCCGCTGGGCACCGGCGGCGCGGTCAAGTTCGCCGAACCGTACCTCGACGGCACGACCATCGTCTTCAACGGCGACGTCCTGACCGAGACGGATCTCGCTGCTCTGGTCGCACGCCACCGGACCAGCGGCGCACGCGCCACCATCGTGCTTGCGCCTGTCGAGAACCCCGCGCGCTACGGCCTGGTCGAAACCGACGGCGACGGCAACGTGACCCGCTTCATCGAGAAGCCCGACCCGGCGCAGATCAGTTGCAACACCATCAACGCCGGAATCTACGTGCTCGAGCCCGACACGTTCGACCGGATCCCTGCGGACACCAGGTACTCGATCGAGCGTCGGTACTTCCCTTCGCTGGTCGAACGCGGCGAGGCGTTTGCGGCCTACGTCGAACGCGGCTATTGGCTAGACATCGGGACGCCGGCGGCCTACCGGCAGGCACACCGCGACATTCTCGACGGCCGATGCCGGACAGGACTTGCGGGACTGGCCGGCCCGAAGGCAACGACAGTGTCGGCGACCGCAACCGTGGCGCCGACAGCGCGGCTGCTGGCGCCGTCTTTCGTGGGACCCGGTGCGACCGTGCATCCCGACGCCGAGGTCGGTCCGCATGCCGTGCTGGGAAGCGGCAGCGTGGTGGAGGCCGCCGCCCGGGTGCGGGATGCCATCGTCTGGCCCGAATCGATCGTCGGCGCCGGCGCGACGCTGGACGGGGCCATCGTCGGCCACCGTTGCCGTATCGGCGCGCATGCGCGCCTCGGTCCCGGCACGGTGCTCGGCGACGACTCCGCGTTGACTCCCCATACACGCTTCGGAGAAGCCTCTACGACGCCATGACACACCCGACGGATCCGAGCATCTTCAAGGCCTACGACGTACGCGGCGTGTACGAAGCCGAGATCACCGCGGACGTGGCGCGGCAGATCGGACGGGCCTTCGTCGCCTACCTCGGCGCCGACCGCATCGCGGTCGGGCGGGACATGCGGACCAGCGCCCCGGAGATTGCCGCGGCGTTCATCGACGGCGCACTGCGGCAGGGCGCCGACGTCGTGGACCACGGCATGATCGGGACCGACATGCTCTACTACGGCGTCGCCCGCGACGATCTCGACGGCGGCGCGATGATCACCGCATCGCACAACCCGAAGGAGTACATCGGGATGAAGCTCGTGCGGCGGCAGGCCCTGCCGCTGAGCGGCGATGCCGGAATCGGCGACATCCGGGACATGGTTCTGGCGGGCGGGATACCGCCGGCGCCGCGCTCGCCGGGCAAGCGCTCGCAGGCCGACATCCTCGACGGGTACATCGACCACGTGTTCTCGTTCATCGATGTCGAGGCGATCCGTCCGTTCGACCTCGTGCTCGATGCCGGAAGCGGCATCGCCGGCCTGGTGGCTCCCTGCCTGTTCGACCGGCTCCCGTGCCGCACGACGCGCCTGTGCTTCGAGGTCGACGGAACGTTTCCGCACCACGAGGCGAATCCGCTGATCGAGGAGAACCGGCGCGATCTCGTCGCGCGCGTCAAGGCCGACGGCGCCGACGCCGGCATCGCCTGGGACGGCGACGCCGACCGCTGCTTCTTCGTCGACGGCGACGGCGAGTTCGTCGCCGGCGACTTCATCACGGCGCTGCTCGCCGAGGCGTTCCTGCGCAAGCAGCCCGGCGGGAAGATCGTCTACGACGTGCGCGCCAGCCGCGCGGTCAAGGACACGGTGGCGACCTACGGCGGCACGGCCCTGATGAACCGTGTCGGACACGCGTTCTTCAAGGCCAGGATGCGGGAGGAAGACGCGCTGTTCGGCGGCGAGGTCACCGGACACTACTACTTCCGCGACAACTTCTTCGCCGACAACGGATTCATTCCGGCCCTGCTGCTGCTCGAGCTGATGTCGGTCCACGGAAGGACGCTCGGCGACCTGCTGGCCCCGTTGCGCGAGACGTACTTCATCTCGGGAGAGATCAACACGCGCATGTCGCACATGGACGCGGTCGACGCCACGCTCGAGCGGCTGGCCGAACGTTACCGGGACGGGCACGTGTACCGGCTGGACGGCGTCTCGGTCGAGTACGAGTCCTGGCACTTCAACGTCCGCCCCTCGAACACGGAACCGCTCATTCGCCTCAACCTCGAGGCGACGAGCGCCGCCGAGATGGAACGGCGGCGAGACGAGGTGCTCTCGATCATCCGGCAATAGCTCCCGAACCCGTCGACGGCGCGGGCGGCGGCGGTGCTAAAATGAGTCCATGCTTCGGACGAGCGGGAGTAACTCAGTGGTAGAGTGTCAGCTTCCCAAGCTGAAGGTCGCGGGTTCGACCCCCGTCTCCCGCTCCAACGCCCCATGTACACACCGCGGCCGGTGAGCGGCGGCTCCGGCTCGGTCCCCGAGCTCGATCTGCCGGAAGGCGTCTCGTCGCTTGGGCACGGATTCTCGGCGAGCGGGGAGATCCGGGCGGCGGAGCACCTGATTGTCGAAGGATCCTTCGACGGGCGCATCTTCATTCCCGACCACGACGTGGCGATCGGCCGCAGGGGGAATCAGAGCGGCGAGTTGCTCGCCAGGAAGATCACCGTGCTCGGCCGGGCGAGCGGCAAGCTGATCGCGGACCGGGTCGAGATTGCGAACGGAGCGACCGTGGAAGCCCGGATCCTCACCGAGAGGCTCGTGATCGCCGACGGGGCCATCTTCCAGGGCACGGTCAATCCCACCCGCACCGACGCCGCGTTCGCCGTCTTCCGCCACGAGCGGAGCAAGCGGGGGTAGCGGCGTGGCTGCCGGCCCGCGGGTTCGGGTGCAGCATTCCCGGACGCCGTACGCCCCATGACGCCGGAGTCGCCGCCGACGGCCGCGGATCGGGTGCGACCGCTGGCGGCCCGGCTCCGACTCGCCGCCCGCGTTCGCCCGTACGCAAGCCGCCGCTGGCGGCCCGACGGGCCGCCGGGGCCGACGCTCCACCTGGAAGACGTGTCGGCCATTCCGTTTCTCTCCGGGATCGCGGGCGTCGAGGAGTATCAGCATCGGGCCCGGGTCCGTGCCTCGCCCGGCGATGCGTACGCCACGGTGACCGGGGTCGAGTCGGCCTACGAAGCCTATTGCGCGGAACACCTTCGTCTCGGTCCGGCGACCCGCATCCCCACCCGGACGACCCGTGCAGCGTCCCGACTCGCGGTGGCCGAAGGCTGCATGACGGGTGCCGCATTCGACCGGATCACCGACCTCGCACGCCGCCACGAGCGGCTCGTGATCCACCCGTACATGGCAATCGAGCCGATCTGGGAGCTCGCCCGGCGGGTCGCCGACCGAGCCGGGGCGAGGGTCGCCGTGCTGGGGCCTCCACCGCCGGTCACGTGGATAGCCAACGACAAGTCGCTGTTCGACGAGCTGGTCGGCGCCGTGCTCGGTCCGGGCTGGACGCCGGAGACCCGCCGGGGCTCCACGGTTCACGCCGTCGCGGCCGATCTGCGCGTCCTGGCCGCGACCCACGCGGCGGTCGGCCTGAAGCGAACCCGCTGCGCGTCGGCGATGGGAAACGCGGTCTTCGACAGCGCAGACCTGCGCGCCCGGTCACCGGAGGAGAGCGAGCGGACGGTCTCCACGTTCCTGGAACGCACTGAATGGACGCCGGGCGAGACCGTTCTGGCAGTCGCCTGGGAAGAGTCCTGCGCATCTCCGTCGACGCAATGGTGGATTCCACCGGCCGCGGCCGGCCTGCCGCGCCTCGACGGCATCTACGAGCAGATCCTCGAGGGCAGACGGAAGGTCTTCGTCGGCAGCCGCCCCAGCACGCTGCCGGATCCGGTCAACCGCCGGCTGGCGCAGGCGGCCGGGCGGGTGGCCGAGGCGCTGCAGGCGCTCGGCTACGTCGGCCGCTGCTCGTTCGACCATCTCGTGCTCGGCGATCCCGACGGCGACTTCCGCATCCGATTCACCGAATGCAACGGCCGCTGGGGCGGCACCAGCACGCCGATGCAGTTGGTCGACCGGCTGGTGACCCGCACCCGCGGTGCGCGACCTCCCTACCGCGCGCAGGACGTGACCGCCCGGCACCTGGTGGGAGCGCGCTTCGAAGACCTGCTGGAGCTGGCGGGACAGGAAGTCTTCGACCCGCTGCGGGGAACCGGCCGCTTCATCTTCTACAACGTCGGCCCGCTGGCCGGGTTCGGCAAGTTCGACGTCATCGCGTTGGGCGCCACGCAGGATGCGGCGGAACGAGCCGTGGTCGAGACGCTCCCGCGGCTCCTGCGCGCCTGACGAGCAGTTCTTCGCCCGGCCCCGTACAATAGACGCGATGTCCGACACCGGAACCACGGTCGCGCTCCGCATGGAATCGACGGTGGGGCGCATGCGGGAGCTGCGGCGGACCTTCCACCGTCTGCCGGAGCTGGCCTACGAGGAGGTGGAGACGGCTCGGACCATCATGGCCGAGCTCGATCGCCTGCGCATCCCGTACGAGTACGGCGGCCGGGGCGGCGGCATCATCGCGCGCCTGGCCGGGGCGAGCCCCGGTCCGCGGATCGCTCTGCGCGCGGAAATGGACGCGCTGCCCTGCTCCGAGCAGACGGGCCTGCCGTTCGCCTCCACGGTCCCGGGGCGCATGCACGCATGCGGCCATGACGTCCACATGGCGATCGTGCTGGGCACGGCGGCGCGCCTGGCCGCCGACCCGCCGCCCGGCTCGGTCGTCCTCGTATTCCAACCCGCCGAGGAGCGCGGCAACGGCGCCCGGATCATGGTGGACGCCGGCGCGCTCGAGGGCGTCGACGCGATCTTCGCAGGCCACGTCACCACGCAGTACCGGGTGGGCGAGATCATGGTCGCCGACGGCACGATCACCGCGCACTCGGACCGGTTCGACATCGACGTGCACGGCGAGAGCGGGCACGGCGCCCGGCCGCACGAGGCGATCGACGCGGTGGTCGTCACCGGACTGCTCATCACCGCCATCCAGTCCCTGGTCTCGCGGCACGTGAATCCGGTCTCCCCCTCCGTGGTCACGATCGGATCGGTCCACGCGGGGACGGCCGCCAACATCATCGCCGACCACGCCGTTCTCGAGGGCATCATTCGCACCACCCGGTCGGATACGCGCCGCGAGATCATCGACGGACTGCACCGGGCCGCGCGGTCGCTCGGCGAGCTGTATCGCGCCCGGATAGAGGTCACGCTCGGGGAAAGCTGCCCCGCGGTCGTCAACGCCCCGCGCGAAGCCGCCGTCGCGGCCGCCGCGGCGCGGGACGTCGTCTCCGACCGCGGGGTCGTGCGGCAGGAGCACCCGAGCATGGGAGCGGAGGATTTTTCCTATTTCCTGCAGGATACGCCCGGGTGCTACGTACGTTTCGGCGCGAGCGCGGACGGCGACTACATTCCGTTGCACCACCCCCGCTTCGACGTGGACGAGGGCGTGCTCGCGGTCGGGGCCGGCTTCTTCGAGCGCGCGGTGCGGCGAGCGGCCGGCGGCGATATCCCATGACCCGGGAACGGTCTGCGACACACCGCCGCCCGCGGCGCCGGCGCCTCGCCGAACGGCTCGCGAGCCTGCTGCTCGCCGCCGTCCTCGCAGCCGCCGCCTGCGGGCGCCCGACGGCCCGGGTCACGTGGGCGGAAACGGAAGCACGCATCGCGGAGACGTTCCCCGACGTTCCCGCCATCGAAACCGCCGCGCTGAGCGAGCTGATGCAGGACCCGACCCACACCCTCGTGCTGCTCGACGTGCGCGAGCCGGACGAGTTTGCAGTGAGCCACCTGCAAGGCGCCGTGCGGGTGACGTCGCCGGATCGCGCCGCGGCGCTGCTGAGCGATGTGCCGGAGGGCGCCACCGTCGTGGCGTACTGCTCGGTCGGGTACCGCTCGGCCCGTCTGGCCGCGGCGCTGCGCGACCGGGGACTCGGGGCCGTCCACAACCTGGGGGGCTCGATCTTTCGCTGGGCGAACGAGGACCGGCCGCTCTTCCGGGGCGACACCCCGGTGCGCCGCGTGCATCCCTTCGACGAAACCTGGGCCACGTTGCTGGAGCCCGACCGCCGGGCCTACTCGCCCTGAAGCCGGCGTCCGGCCGTGCGGCACACCTCGAGCAGCCGCTCCACCGGCGGCCGATGGCCGGGTCCCTTCCCGACATGGACCAGCCGCACGATGCCGTCCGCATCGATCAGCACGTCGCCCCCCTGCTGCATCGGATCGGCGGCCGGCCAACGCGGGAGACGTCCCTGCGCCATCGCGCGGGCGTATGCCCGCAGGGCGGACGGCCCGAGCAGGTGCCGCCACCGCGCCCGTCCCATCCCGTACCGGCGGTAGAGGGAACGCGACTCGTCGCAGAGCACCGGCCAGCGGGTCTTCGTCTCCGAGACGTACGCGCGTGCGACCGGGGGCGCCTCGAACGTCACCACGAGAACGCGGATTGCCAGGGCCTCGAGCGCTCCTTCCGCCTGCTGCAACTGCAGCAGATGCCCGCGGCACGGCAGTCAACGCAGGTGACGGTGGAACACGAGCAGGAGCCAGCGCCCGCGACAGTTCTCGAGCGTATGCAGTCGGCCCCGCTCGTCCGCCAGCCGGAAGGGAAACGCGGGCCGACCCGGCTGACCGTTCATGGGTGTCCATGATACTTCCCGGCGGGCCGCGCTCGGTTTGACACAGTGCGTCCGGCGGGGGCATGCTTACCGCTCCAGGGAGGAACTCCGAGTGCCCGACACACCCGCCCGTCCCACGCTGCTGCAACGCGTCGTGTTGTGGATTCTCCACGCCCTGATGTTCTACGTCGTAGCGTTGTACCCGGTTCTCCTGATGGCCCGGTTCCAACCCGACGACGTCGTGCACTACGGCTTCCTCCGCTGGATCGCGGTCGTTCTCGTCCTCTATTGGGCGGCCTTGCAGCTCTTCTTCACCGAACGTCCGGTCGACACGCGGCCGGGCCGGCAGACGCTGGCGGTCACGGCGGGGATTCTTCTCGTCCTCGGCACCTTCACGCCGATCGTCTCCTTCCCCTTCGTCGGGGACATCGACTTCTTCCGCGAGGGATACGGCGACGGTTACATCCTGCTGGCCATGGCGGGTCTGTCGGTGGCCCTCGCGATCACCGGACGCTGGAAGCAGGTGCTGGTGCCCGGGCTCGGCAGCCTGGCCGTGGTCCTGTGGACGTTTCTCGGCGTCCAGGACACGATCTCGCAGGCCCGCTCCGGCGTACAGGCGACGCTGGCCGGCAATCCCCACGAGGGCCTGGCGGCATCGGTGATGCAGTCGATCCAGTGGGAGTGGGGCTGGCTTCTCCTTTTCGCCGGCAGCGGTCTGCTCGTCTACTCCGCGGCGCGTCGAGACGAGTTCGAAGCCGCAGCCGCGCCTTTCGTGCCCGCTCCGCTCGAGGAGCAGCCCGAGACCGCGCCGGCCGCAGCTCCGGCCGAGGCAGCCGCCGAGGAACCCGCGAGCGTGGAGGCCGAGACAGCCGTCGAGGAACCCGCGAGCGTGGAGGCCGAGGAGCCTGCCGCGCAGGCCGCAGCCGCCGGTGAGGCCGAGGCTGCCGGCGAGAAGGGGCCGGACGCACCGGCGAGCGAAACAGAGCAGCCCGAACCGGCCGCAGCCGAATCGGCCGCAGAGGCGGCAACCGAAGAGCCGGAAGCGGCGACGACAGAGACCGCCGCCGCGGAAGGGCCCGCGGCCGCCGACGAGACACCCGAGCCGGAACCCCGGGCCGAGGCCCTCCAGACGGCGTCCGGCGACGCCGCGGTCTCTACCGCGGACGCGCCGGCGCCCGCCGTCGAGCCGGAAGCCGCGGCCCCCGCGGCGGAACCCGGCGACGCCGGGGACGAGACCGACACCGAGACATCCGAGGTCGAACCTGCCGACGCCACCAGCGACAAGTCCGAGCCCGCCGCCGCCGAGGCCGCTTCCGAGCCGGCCGGTGCACCGGCCGACGCCGGCGGGCAGGCATCCGCGGATGCGTCCGGCGAGTCCGACCAGACGTCAGCCGAAGCGACGCAGGCGGCCCCGGCCGAGTCGCCGGCCGGCGAGCGCGACGAATCCGGCGGGTCGGATTCCGCACCGACGAGCGCCGCGAAGCAGGAATGACGGGGGCGCGCCGCCACCACCCGGTGCGCGGCGCCAGGGCACGCGACGCATCCTTCGACACGCACCGCAGAAAAGCGGAAGCGGCGTCCCGGGCTCGTTCCCGGAACGCCGCTTCTTGTTTTTCCGTGGCCGTGTGTTTATGCTCCGTGAACGGGAGCGTTCCGGCCGGAGACGCCGCCTCGAAAATCAGGCCAGGATACCGTCGATGATCCTTCCGTGGACGTCCGTCAGACGGAAGTCGCGGCCCTGGTACTGGTAGGTCAGCCGCGTGTGATCGATGCCCAGCAGATGCAGCATCGTCGCGTGCAGGTCGTGGATGTGCACCGGGTCGGTGGCGATGTTGTACGAGAAGTCGTCGCTCGCGCCGTAGGTCGTGCCCGGCTTGACCCCGCCGCCCGCCATCCAGATGGTGAAGCAGCGCGGATGGTGGTCGCGGCCGTAGGTCTCCTCGGTGAACACGCCCTGGCAGTAGGCGCTGCGCCCGAACTCGCCGCCCCAGACCACCAGCGTCTCGTCGAGCAGCCCCCGGTTCTTCAGATCCTGCACCAGGGCCGCCTGCGCCTGATCGACGTCGCGGGCCTGCCGCTCGATGCCTCTGGGCAACCGGGTGTGCTGGTCCCAGCCGCGGTGGAAGCACTGAATGAACCGCACGCCCCGCTCGGCGAGTCGTCGCGCCAGCAGGCAGTTGCGGGCGAAGGTGCCGGGCTGGCGCGCGTCCGGGCCGTAGAGGTCGAAGACGCTGTCCGGTTCGTCGGACAGATCGGTGAGCTCCGGCACCGAGCTCTGCATGCGGTACGCCATCTCGTACTGGGCGATCCGCGTGCTCGTCTCCGGGTCCCCGAACTCTTCCTCCTTCAACCGGTTCAGCGCGCCGAGATCGTCGAGGAAGCGGCGCCGGGTGCCCGGGTCGACCCCCGGCGGGTTCGACAGGTAGAGCACCGGATCGCCGGTCGACAGGAACTTGACCCCCTGGTACCGCGTGGGCAGGAACCCGCTGCCCCACAGCCGGTCGTAGAGCGGTTGCCCGGTCTGGGCCGAGCCCTTCGAGATCATCGCCACGAACGTCGGCAGGTCCGCGTTCATCGTGCCGAGCCCGTAGGACAGCCAGGCGCCGATGCTGGGCCGTCCGGCGAGCTGCGCCCCGGTCTGGAAGAACGTGATGCCGGGATCGTGGTTGATCGCCTCGGTGTGCATCGACTTGATGAAGCACAGCTCGTCGACGATGCCGGCGGTGTGCGGCATCAGGTCGCTGACCCACGTCTGCGACTCGCCGTGCCGCCGGAACGGGAACTTCGACGGCACGAGGGGAAACCGCTCCTGTGCCGCGGTCATGGTGGTGACGCGCTGGTTGCCCCGCACCGACGGCGGCAGGTCCTCGCCGACCATCTCCGCCAGCCTGGGCTTGTAGTCCCACAGCTCGTGCTGCGACGGCGCTCCGGACTGGAACAGGTAGATCACCCGCTTGGCCTTGGGCGCGAAGTGCGGCAGGCCGGGCAGCCCGCCGGCCGCCGCGGGGACCGCACCGGGCGCCTGGGCCGCCAGGTCCTGTCCGAAGACGGTTGCCAGCGCGGCCGTACCGATGCCTGTACCCGCCAGCTCGAGAAAACGCCGCCGGGTCAACCACTGTTCGAGAGGCGTATTCATCGTCATTCCTTGGTGATGGTCCCGTCGAAGTTCAGGATCAGGTTGGCCACCATCGTGTAGGAGGCCAGCTCCGCCACGTCCAGGGTCTCGTCGCGCGCGGACTCGCCCTGGGTAATCAGGTCGAGCGCCGCGCCGCGATCCGCCTGATAGCGTTCCAGGTGCCGCTGGAACCCGTCGACCAGGATCGCTTCGGCGGCGGGCGACGGCCGGTGCGCCGTGGCGAGGCGATAGGCATAGTCCACACGCTCCGCCGGGGTCTCGCCGCCCTCGGTCATCATCCGCTCGGCAAGGCGCCGCGCCGCCTCGACGTAGGTCACGTCGTTCATCAGGTTCAGCGCCTGCAGCGGCGTATTGGTGCGGCCGGTGCGCACGATGCAGGTCTCGCGGGTGGACGAGTCGAACGTCATCAGCGTCGGCGGTCCCAGCGTCCGTTTCCAGAAGGTGTACAGACTGCGGCGGTACAGGTCGTCGCCTTCGCTCTGGACGTAGTCGCCGTAGCCGCCCTCGACCATGTCGGCCCAGAGCCCCTCCGGCTGGTACGGCTTGACGGACGGCCCCCCGAGCCCCTCGGTCAGCAGCCCGGACACGGACAGCGCCTGGTCGCGGATCGTCTGGGCGGGCAGGCGCAGGCGCGGGCCGCGCGCGATCAGCCGGTTCTCCGGGTCGGCCTCGTACTCCTCCGCCGTCACCTTGGACGCCTGCCGGTAGGCGGCGCTCGTGACGATGGTCTTCTGCAGCGCCTTCACGTCCCAACCCGAGTCGATGAAGCGGGTGGCGAGCCAGTCGAGCAGCTCCGGATGGCTGGGGTACTCGCCCTGCGTCCCGAAGTTCTCGGCCGTCTTGACCAGCCCGGTCCCGAAGTACATCTGCCAGAAACGGTTGACGGTGACCCGCGCGGTGAGCGGATGACCGGGATCGACCAGCCACCGCGCGAAGGAGAGCCGGTTGGCCTCCTCGCCTTCCGGCAGCGGCGGCAGCACGGCCGGGACGCCCGGGAAGACCTCCTCGCCGGGGTTGTCGTACGCCCCGCGGTTGAGCCGGAACGTCGGACGGCGGTCGGCCATCTCCTCCATCACCATGACGGTCGGGAAGCTCGCCCACAGGGTCTCGCGCTCGCGCTCGATGGTCGCGACCTCGCGCCACGCCTCCAGAATCTCCGGCGGCGCGTACTGGTTCAGGAACGCCAGCCGCAGCTTCTCCGCCTGCGCCGGCGTCCGCCGGTCCGGGGAAATCCGGGCGATGGCGGTAATCGGCTCGGCCGTCGCCACCACCCCGACCAGCTCCGGGCTCAGCGCCGCACCGTAGATCCGGACGTCGTCGATGACGCCCTCGAAGCGCGGCTTCGTCGACCCGCTGGCGCCGATGCGCAACGGGTAGCGCTGCGGCATGCGGTTGCCGACCAGGTCGAGCATCGGCTTCGTCTCCCAAGACTCGCCGTTCACGTAGATGCCGATGCCGCCGGGCGTCTTGGAGCCGTCGTAGGTCGCCAGCACGTGCTGCCACTCGTTGAGCCGCACGTCCGCCAGCGTCTCCGCGCTGACGCCGTCGTCGAGGATCCGGGTCGACATGTTGAACCGGAGCCTGCCCTCCTCGATGTAGAGCCCCCAGCCCACCTCGCCCTGATCGCCCGCGTCGGCGCGCGACACGATGACGCCGCTCGACGCGGTCGGGTAGATCCAGGCCGCAAGGGTGAACGGATCGTCGTAGCCGAGGGCGGGGCTGAGGCCGGCGTTGATGAAGCGCTGCCCGTCGAAGGCGGCGGCATCCCCGATGCGCCCGTCGACGAACTGCGGCTGGCCTTCCTCCAACACCGCCCGCACGAAGGTCCCGTTGTGGACCCCGGCGATGTCGCCGTCGAGGGCGTGGTGGGCCAGCAGATCTTCACGCAGCATCCAGTCGACGCGTCCGGCGTTGTGGAGCGAAGTCTCCCAGGCCGCCTGCGCCGCCGCCGCGTCGTCCTCCATCGCGGCGAATGCCTCACGCGCCTCCCGCAGCTTCTCGTCCAGCTCGGCAAGCTCCGCTTCCTGGTCGACGGTCGGGGCGGTGATGAGCGGCGGCGAGTTGACGTACTTGAACGCCTTGCCCCGCTCCGGGATGTTGTTGAAGTTGGCCAGGACCTCGTAGAACTCCCGCTGCGAGAGCGGGTCGAACTTGTGGTCGTGGCAGCGTGCGCACCCCAGCGTCAGCCCCAGCCAGACTGTCGAGGTGGTCTCCACGCGGTCGACCGCGTATTCGATCAGGAACTCGTCGACGACGATGCCCCCTTCGCCGTTCTGGCTGTGGTTGCGGTTGAAGGCGGTGGCGATGCGCTGGTCGCGCGTCGCGTTCGGCAGCATGTCGCCCGCGAGCTGCTCGATGGTGAACTGGTCGAACGGCATGTTGGCGTTATAGGCGTCGATCACCCAGTCGCGCCAGCGCCACATGGTCCGCTCGCCGTCGGTCTGGTACCCGTTGGTGTCGGCGTAACGGGCCGCATCCAGCCATTCCCACGCCATCCGCTCGCCGTAGCGCGGGGAGCCGAGCAACCGCTCCACCGCCTTCTCGTAGGCGTCCGGGGAATCGTCGTTGAGGAACGCCGCCAGCTCCTCCGGCGTCGGGGGAAGCCCGGTCAGGTCGAGCGTCGCCCGCCGCAGCAGGGTGGCGCGGTCGGCCTCCGCCGACGGGCCCAGGCCCTCCGCGTCCAGGCGCGCGAGAACGAAGTTGTCGATCGGGTTCCGGACCCATTCCGGGTCGGAGACCGGCGGCACGGCGGGTCGCTCGGGGGGGATGAATGCCCAGTGCGACTCCCACTCCGCCCCCTGATCGATCCACAGGCGCACCGTCTCGATCTGCTCGTCGGTCAGCGGATCGGCGCCCCGGGGCATCCGCAGGCGGCTGCTCCCGGTCACCAGCCGCTGGTAGAGGCGGCTGTCCGCCGCGTCTCCGGCTACCACCGCGGGACCGCCCAGGCGCCCCCGGTCCTCGAACAATCCCTCCTGGATGTCCAGTCGCAGGCCGCGCTGGCGGGTCGCTTCGTCCGGCCCGTGGCACGAGAAGCAGTTGTCCGACAGGATCGGCCGCACCTCGCGAGCGAAGTCGACGACCCGCTCGGCGGTTCCGCCGCCCGCAAGTTGGCCGCCGGCGCCCGGCTCCGCAAGCGCGGGCGCGAACGACAGGCCGCACACCGCCAAGGCAGCCACAGGAATCAGAAAACGCACGCGAAATGTCGTACTCATGCACCTGCTCCCAACGCAACGAAGCCGTGGTCCTCTGCCTCACGAACGGTTCCCGCGCACGACGGCGGGCGGGCCCGGGCCCGACCGGCACTCTACGCCGTTCTGCTGCGCAGCGTGCTAGCGGGAGATGCGGTTGGCCGAGCCGCCCAGGAACAGCCGCTCGCCGTTCTCGAGAATGAAGTTGCGGCCGACCGCCTTCTCGGTCCCGTCCTTGGCCCGATAGCCTTCGACCGCGAGGAACGTCCCGACCTCGACGGTATTCCGGTTGACGCCCTGCCGGATGAGCTCGTTCGGGCTGCCGCCCTCGACCAGCCAGGTGGAGGTCGTCCCGTCCTCTCCCTCCACGTCGATGTGGAACCACGAGTGCGGGTTGATCATCTCCCACTTGACCAGCTTGCCCTCGAGCGTCAGCGGCTGCTCGATGTCGAACTCGGCCGAGAACGCATGATGCCCGGACAGCGGCACGACGGCCAGCAACACGGCGGCGCCGGCGGCGACGGCTCGGTCGATTCGCAAGAGACGCATGAGACTCCTCCTTGTCCGCACCGCTACGGATCCACTTGCTTGCGAAGATGGCCGTAGATGAGATCCTCGACGAACTCCACGCAGCGGAACTCCATCAGCTCGGCATTCGGTTCCACGCGCCGATAGAGCGGCATGCGCATGCTCCAGGGGCGCGTGTAGACGTTCGGATCCTCGAGCGTCACGTAGTAGTCCAGCGTCTCCGGACTGCGCGCGGTGAACCGCTCGACGACGCGCAACGCCGTGCTGTGATGGTTCCCGGCCCGGTCGAGCCACGTCTGCCCGTAGAAGCCGCTCGTCTCGACCACGAGGGTCTCGCCTTCCCAGCGTCCGTTGGACCACCCCATCCAGGTGTCGGCCGGCGACTCCATGTGATCTTCCATGTAGATGGTGCGCACGGCGCCGGCGAACTCATGGATGATCATGATGTGCGAGCGGCTCTGGATGATCTGGAACGGATACGGCATGTAGGTGGCGCGCGGTGTGCCCGGCAGGTAGCACTTGATGGCCGGGTCCCGCTCCAGTCGGTTGGCGAAGTTCTCGTCCCGCTGCGCCAGAGCCTCGGGCGTGTACGGAATCGTGCCGCCCTCCACCACGCCGAGACCGCCGGGAACCGCGCCCAGCGCGCCGAGCGCGCGCACCGGGCTGAAGTCCGCCGAGTGGGGCTCGACGTTCCAGTGCGCGTTGTTCAGCGCCTGCCAGATCCCGTTCAGGTCGGGCGTGCCGTCGGCCGTGCGGGGCGCCGTGTAGCCGGTCTCCTGGGCGCCCGCGATTCCGGGAGCGAGCCCGAACGCGGTTCCGGCCAGCGTGGCGGCCACGATCAACGCGAACAGCCGGTGTCGTCTCGTCGGGCGCGCCTTCATCTCTGCGACTCCTCCCGCGCGGCTGCCTCCGCCGCGAGCTGCTCCTCGAGGCGCGCCCCGACCAGGGTGTTGTACAGGCCGTAGTTGCCCTCGTGGCACGCGTGCTCGAACAGCGGGCCGATGGTCTCCTTCATCGGCATCTCCGCCGTCCAGGACCGGTCCCACGTCAGCGGATCGTCGACCGTGAACCTGTACAGGATCGTGTCGTCCGCCACGCGGGTGAAGCGTTCGGTGACCCGCATCCGGTCGCTCGATCCGTTGAACGGGTTCTTCCCGTTGATGTTGGTCGTTTCGACCACCAGCGTGTCGCCCTCCCACCGGCCGCGGGACATCCCCATCCACTGCCGCGCACGCTCCGGAGGCGCCGGGCGGCCGTCGACCGGAATGATGCGCGCGTCGTGGATCATCTCCACCAGGATCATCACGTAGTCCCGGTTCTGGACGATCTGGTAGTTGGCGTTGTAGCCGGCGTTCATCATCGGCGGGCCTGCGCCCCGCATGATGATGCAGCGGTCGTCGAGCTGGTTGGCCTCGGCCGAATCCCAGCGTCCCACCCGTTCGCGCTCGGCCGCCGCTTCGGCCGCGCGCCGGCGTCCCTCGGCGTTGACCGGGGGCATCCGGCCGTCGGGCGGGTCGACGATCAGCGACGTGCGCAAGTTGCGCGCGAACGGCGACTGGCTGCGGTCGAGCCCGAACTGCGTGAAGTCGTAGTGGACGTCGGGAATCGTGCCGGGGACGGTGAGCTCCGCTTCGCGACTCGCCCGGCCCGACTCGATGGCGGCCACTTCCTCGACGGTGTAGAAGGCCTTGTCCACGCCCTCCGGCCGCTCGAGCGGCGTGTAGGTCTGGTTGGTCCAGAAACCCTGCAGGTCCGGATGGCCGTCGGCGGTCCGTGGAACCGCATACGACTCGGCTCCCTGCGCAGCGCCGGATGACGGTTGCGCCTCGACGGCCGCCGGCGCCGGCCAGACGCTTGCGGCCACGGCGACCGCCGCGGCGGAAGGCAACCATCGGAATCGATGATGCATGAGGAATTTCCTCCCCGCGTTGATTCGGCCTTCGCGTCCGAAGGCAAGAGAAATGGTCGGGATGACTGGATTTGAACCAGCGACCCCCTGACCCCCAGTCAGGTGCGCTACCAGACTGCGCCACATCCCGACAATCCGAGATCGAGCACGACCGAGCTGGTCCCTTCGACGGTCACGTGCCGCGTCGCGCCGCGTCGTCCTCCGAAAGCAGATCGAGAATCGACCGAAGTCCCTGCTTGACCTCCAGAATACGCTCCCGTACGTCCGACCCCACGAGCTCGTCGTCGGCTTGCCCCGCATCCGGCCGCGCTTCGCTCATCAACCTCCGCCGAGCCGCCCCGAGCGTCAGGCCCTCGTCGAAGAGCAGACGACGAATCTCGAGCACCAGCTCGACGTCGGCCCGCCGATAGACGCGGGCGCCGCTGTTCGTCGACGCGCCCAACGCAGGGAACTCGCCCTCCCAGGACTTCAGCACGTACGGCTGCACCCGGGCGATGGAGCAGACTTCGGCCGCCTTGAACAGCGGGCGGTCGGGAATCTCGATATCGACGGTCGGCACCCTGCCCTTCGGCCTCGTGTCCAGGCAGTATAGCGCAGTCTCCCGCCCGGCGAAGGACCGGCCGGGAGACTGGACGCGCCGGGTCACCCGCGACGGCCGCGGCGGGGCGGCTCGCGGCGCGCCCGCGCCTTGACCCTGATGGGCGACCCCTCGAATCCGAAGGCCTCGCGCAACTGATTGTGAAGATAGCGCTCGTACGAGAAGTGGAACCGCGTGGCGACGTTGGTGAAGAAGACGAACGAGGGAGGGCGGGCGCCGACCTGCGTGGCGTACAGAATCTTCACCGCGTGGCGTCCGGGGCTCGCCGGGCGGTGCCGCGCCGTGATCCGGGCCACGACCCGGTTCAGCTCGGCCGTCCCGACATGGGTCGCCCGGGCGGCGGCCACGTCCACCGCCCGCTCGATGACCCGCGGCGCCCGCTGCCCGGTCACCGCCGACACGTGCAGGATCGGAGCGAATCCGGCGAACCGCAGCGCCCGGCGCAGATCCGCGTCGAAGGTCTTGGAGAACGACGGCCCGCGCTCCTTCACGAGATCCCACTTGTTCGCCGCGACCACCACGCCGCAGCCGGCCTTCTCGGCTTCTCCGGCGATCGCCGCGTCCTGCCGCGTCACGACGCTCGTGGCGTCCACGAGCAGCACGGCCACGTCGGCCCGTGCAAGCGCGCGCCGGGCGAGCACCGCGCTGACCGCGTCGACCGCCCCCGCCCGCGCCACCCGGCCCGGACGCCGGATGCCCGCCGTGTCCACGAGCCGGATGCGCCGGCCGTGCCAGCCGATCACGGTGTCGACGGCGTCCCGCGTCGTTCCCGCCAGGTCGCTCACCAGCACGCGATCCTCGCGTACGAGCTGGTTGACCAGCGACGACTTGCCGACGTTGGGCCGACCCACGATCGCGATGCGCACCTCGCGATCCCTCCGCTCCGGGGACGGCGGCTCCGCTTCCGCGGCCCGCCGCGGGCGGCCGGGCAGGCTGCCGATGACCGCGTCGAGCAGATCGCCCACCCCCAGGCCGTGCTCGGCCGCAATCGACACCGCCGGCGACACGGCCAGGCGTTCGAACTCTGCGGCGGCGGCTCCCGCACGCCGATCGTCGACCTTGTTGATGGCGAGCACCATGGGGACGCCCGTCCGCCGCACCCGCCGCACGACGTCCTCGTCGGCCGGCATCAGTCCCTCCCGGGCATCGACCAGGACCACGACGGCCGCCGCGCTCTCCAGCTCGCGCAGCCCCCGCTCGGCGACCGCCGCCTGCAGCGGATCCGTGCTGGCGCCGAACACGCCGCCGGTGTCGACGAGCTCGAACGCGTTCCCGAGCCACTCGACGGAGTGCCGCATCACGTCCCGGGTGGTCCCGGCCACCGGAGCGACGATCGCCCGGCGGGTACCCGACACGCGGTTGAACAACGTCGACTTGCCGACGTTGGGACGTCCTGCGAGCACGACACGCGGGCCCGCGCCGGTCTTTTCGGGCATCGTTCGGTCCGGCTCCGCGACCGCGCGAAGCCCCTTGACAGCCGTAAGTTACAGTATCTATGCTGGTTGTACATTCTGTGGGACACGGCGCGACATGATCAAGGTGGACATCGTCAACCAGGTCTCCAAGGCCGCGAACATCACCAAGGTGAAGTCCGAGCGAGCCGTCGACGCCATCTTCGACGCGATGCGCTTCTCGATGCAGCGCGGCGAGCGGATCGAGCTCCGCGGATTCGGCGTCTTCCAGGTCAAGCCGCGCAAGCGCGGCATCGGCCGCAACCCGCGCACCGGCAAGGAAGTCCGTATCCCGCCCGGCCGCACCATCCGCTTCAAGCCCGGCAAGGACCTCCAGAACATCCGTGCGTAGCGATCGAATCTGGCTGCACGTGGCCCTGTTCCTCGCCACGCTCGCCACCACCATGTACATGGGCGCGGGGCATCACGCCGGCTTTCTCGCCGATTTCTCGGACGACGTCCCGCGAGTCGAGCTGTTGCAGGGGGCCTGGTACAGCCTGACCATCCTCGCCATCCTCGGCATCCACGAGCTGGGGCACTACTTCGCCTGCCGCTACTACCGCGTGGACGCCTCCCTGCCCTACTTCCTTCCCGTTCCCTTCGTGCCGACCGGCACGTTCGGCGCCTTCATCAGAATCCGGCAGCGGATCCCGACCAAGGCGATGCTCTTCGACATCGGCGCGGCGGGACCGATTGCCGGTTTCGCCGTGGCGGTACCGGCACTGTTCGCGGGCGTCGCCCTCTCGCGGGTAGTTCCGCTCCCCCCGGCCGACAGCGTGGAGCTCGTCACGCTCGGGGAGCCCCTGCTGTTCCGGGCGGCGGCCTGGCTGATCTGGGGAGCACTGCCCGACGGGCACGCGATCAACCTGCACCCGATGGGCTTCGCGGCCTGGTTCGGCCTGCTCATGACCGCCCTGAACCTGTTCCCGATCGGACAGCTCGACGGCGGTCACATCTCCTACGCGGCGCTGGGCGCCCGATCGACCAGCCTCACCCTGTGGGGCGTCGCCATCGTCGTGGGATTGACCTTCGTCTCCCTGAGCTGGCTGTTGTGGGCCGTCCTGATGGTGGCGATGCTCCTCGTCCTGGGCCCGCGCCATCCGCGCACCCTGGACGATCATGTCCCGCTCGACGGCAGGCGGCGCCGAATCGCGCTGGCGGCGGCCGCCATCTTCGTACT
Source organism: Vicinamibacterales bacterium (assembly GCA_965204175.1). Lineage (GTDB taxonomy): Bacteria > Acidobacteriota > Vicinamibacteria > Vicinamibacterales > UBA8438 > WTFV01. The sequence goes on along the minus strand of OZ241978.1, from coordinate 2,512,918 downwards.
GTGCTTCACGCCCGCGCCGATCCGGATCGAGGGCCTGCTGACGGAGCCTTGACGACGGCGCGAAGCTTCACAGGAGGCTGACGGGGTCGACGTCTATCGTCACGCGGCGGCCGAGGTCGGGGTTCGCGTCGAGCGTCGCGCGCAACGCGGCACGCATGACGCGGCGATTCACGCCCTTCAGGAATATCTGGGCGCGGTGCTGCCCCCGCAGCCGTGAGATCGGCGCCACGGCCGGCCCGAGCACCTCGAACGACGCACGGGCGGCGCGGAGCATGCCTGCCATCCGGGCCGCGTCGCGCATCGCCGCGGCCAGGGATCGACCGCGCACGACCGCGTTGACCATCGACACCAGCGGCGGATAGTGCAGGGCCGTCCGGTAGCGCATCTCCTCGTCGAAGAACGGACCGTACGCCTGCCGGCACGCGTGCGCGATGCTGTAGTGCTCGGGATGGAACGACTGCACGATGGCGGTTCCCGGACTATCGCCGCGGCCGGCGCGGCCCGCCACCTGCGTCAGGAGCTGGAACGTATGTTCCGCCGCCCGGAAATCGGCGACCTGCAAGCCGACGTCCGCCGACACGACGCCGACGAGCGTCACGTTGGGAAAGTCGTGCCCCTTGGCGATCATCTGGGTTCCCACCAGCACGTCTATTTCGCCCGCCCGGAAGCGCGCCAGCAGGGACTGCCCCGCACCCCGGCGCCGCGCCGCGTCGCGATCCAGGCGGGCGACCGCGGCCTCCGGCAGAACCTCCGCAATCTCGGCTTCTATCCGCTCGGTGCCGAAGCCGACGGACTCCAGATAGGGTCCCGCGCAGTGCGCACACGTGGACGGGCGACTCACGGAGTAGTTGCAGTAGTGACAGCGCACCCGGCCGGCGCGGCGATGGAGCGTCAGCGAGACGCTGCAGTTCGGGCACTCGAACGTCCGCCCGCACTGCCGGCAGAGCACGGCGGCGGCGAAGCCGCGCCGGTTCAACAGGATGAGCGCCTGCTCGCCCCGGGCGAACGTCTCCTCGAGCGCCGCGGCGAGGGGCCGGCTGATGGCGGCGTCCGCCGCCTCGCTCGCCATCTCGGCGCGCATGTCGACCACCCGCACCTCGGGAAGCGGCCGGCGATGCACCCGCTCGGTCATCGCCACGTGCCGGTAACGGCCCCGCCGCGCATGATGGAACGTCTCGAGGGACGGGGTGGCCGAGCCGAGCACGACCAGCGCGCCGGCGCGCTGCGCCCGCACGATCGCGACGCTCCGTGCGTGGTAGCGCGGACTGTCCTCCTGCTTGTAGGAGGTGTCGTGCTCCTCGTCGACGACGATCAGACCGACACCGTCGAGCGGCGCGAACACCGCCGACCGCGTGCCCACGACCACGTCCACCTCGCCCCGCCGGATGCGATGCCACTGATCGTGTCGCGCGCCGGGGGGCAATGCGCTGTGCTGTATGGCCACCCGATCGCCGAACGCCTTCCGAAAGGTCCGGGTCACCGCCGGCGTCAACGCGATCTCCGGAACCAGGACCAGAACGCGGCGTCCGGCCGTCACCACTTCCCGCGCGAGGCGCAGGTAGACCTCGGTCTTCCCGCTCCCGGTGACGCCGTGCAGCAGCGCGACGCGAAAGGCGCGCTCCCGCGCCAGTGCCGTCAGCGTCTCCAGCGCCGCCAGTTGCTCGGCGGTGGGCTCTCGCCCGGTGCCCGATCCACCCGGCGGCCCGAGGATCTCGAACTCGCCGGTCGCGAAGGGATCGCGATCGACGCGCCGGGCATCCAGCGCCACCAGGCCCCGCTCCCGGAGGCGCGCCACGGTGGCCGCGCTCACCCCGCCCTCCCTGAGTCGCGCGGCTGCGAGGCCGTCCGGAAACGCGGTCAGGCGCTGCAGCGCGGCGCGTTGCCTCGGGCCCAGGCGGCCTGCCGTCCCCGCCAGCAGCGCGTCGCGCCCCGCCGGGGTGATACGCACGACCCGCTCCTTCCTGAACCCGTCATCCGGCCCGGACGCCGTCAACGCCAACGGCGGCATCGCGGCGGCCAGCGACTCCCCCGGTCCGCACGCGTAGTACTCGGCCACCCAGAGCGCAAGGCCCAGCACCTCCCGCGGCAGGTAGGGCTCCGGGTCGAGGGACTCCAGCAGATCCTTCAGCTCTGCCGGGGGGACCGGGGAACCCGCATCGCCGCCCGCGTCGGCGTCCGGGGCGTCCAGCACGCAGCCGGTCACCACGCGCGGGCCGAGCGGCACGCGCACGCGCCCGCCGACCGGCGGGGTCGCCATGCCGTCCGGCACCCGGTAGCTCAGCCCCGGCAGCGCGGGAACCGGGACCGCGACCGTCACGACCACGGCCATCAGTCGCCGCGGAGGATGGAGCGAACCCGCTTCATGTCCTCCCAGACGTCCCGCTTGCGATCGGGGCTGCGCAACAGGAAGGCCGGATGGAACGTGGGCACGAGCCTGGCTCCCCGGCACGCGTAGACCCGGCCGCGCGCCCTGGAGATCGGCAGCCGATCGTCGTCGAGCAGCGTGCGGACCGCGAACGACCCCAGCGCGACGATGACCCGCGGCCGGACCGCGTCGATCTGCGCGAACAGGAACGGGCGGCAGGTTTCGACTTCATCCCGTTCCGGGTTGCGGTTCTGCGGCGGGCGGCACTTGATGACGTTCGCGATGTAGACGTCTTCGCGTCGCAGATCGATCGCCTCGATGATTCTCGTCAGCAACTGTCCGGCCCGACCGACGAACGGCTCTCCCTGCAGATCTTCGTCCCGTCCCGGCGCCTCGCCGACGAACATGAGATCCGCGTCCGGCCGGCCGACCCCGAAGACGAGATGGGAGCGTCCCCCGTGCAGCCGGCAGCGCGTGCAGTCGCCCAGCTCGTCCCGAATTCTCCGCAGGCGCTCCGCCGGGGCGACGTCGTCCGTCGCCGGCGCCGCCGGCGCGTCCCACAGGGAATCGCTGGTCCAGGACGGGGTGAGCGTGACCGCGGCGTCGCCCGGCGGCGCCGCCGCCCGCCCGCCGGCTTCCGCACTCGCCTGCTCCGCTTCTCGATCCGCCCTCGTCCGCGGAGCCGCGGGCGTGCCGGTCGCCTCCCCGTCGCCGGTTGCCCCTCGGGGCTGCGTCTCGACGGTGTCCCGCTCGCCCGGACGCAGCCGCCAGAGCGGATCGCGGCTGATTCCGTCCACGCCGAGCTCCTGGAAGAACTTCAGGTGCTCGACGGCCTGATCGCGATCCGACACCGTTCAGGACCCGGCCGCCGAGCGCGGCGCGACGAGCCGCGCTTCCACCCAGTCGAGTATGACGCGCGCAAGGTCGCGCTTCGACCGCCGGGAGACGGGCTCGGCGCCGGCCTCGCTCACGAGCGTCGCCACGTTCGTATCGACGGCGAAGCCGGCCCCCGGCTCGGTCACGTCGTTCGCGACGACGAGGTCGACGCGCTTGCGGATGCGCTTTGCGCGGGCGCTCTCCACCGCGTCGCCGGTCTCGGCCGCGAAACCGACCAGCACCGGCTTCGCCGCATCCCCCCGGCGCGCCCCGAGCGCCGCCAGCACGTCGGGAGTCCGGCGCAGGGCCAGCACCAGATCGTCGTCCGACTTCCGGATCTTGGCCCGCTCGGCGCCCGCCGCCGGCGTGTAGTCCGCCACCGCGGCCGCCATCACCACCGCATCCACGTCGTCCTCGAAAGCCCGTCGGACGACCTCGGCGTGCATCTCGGCGGCGCTGCGGACCGCGGTCGCCTCCACCCCCGCCGGAGGGTCGAGCGAGGTCGGTCCGCTGATCAGCAGGACCCGCGCGCCCCGCGCGGCCGCCTCGGCTGCCACCGCGTAGCCCATGCGCCCGGTCGACCGGTTGCCCAGATAGCGAACCGGATCGAGATCCTCGCAGGTCGGTCCGGCCGTCACCAGAATCAACCGGCCCGCCCAGGCGCCGCCGCCGCGCAGAAGTCCGTCCGCCGCCGCGACGATCTCCTCCGGCTCCGCAAGCCGGCCCCGCCCCACCCAGCCGCAGGCGAGATAGCCGTCGCCCGGCTCGACGAACCGCACGCCGCGGGCGGCCAGCGTGTCGAGGTTCGCACGGACCGCGGCGTGGGAGAGCATGTTGGTGTTCATCGCCGGCGCCGCGAGCACCGGCGCCGTGGTCGCCAGATACAGCGAGGACAGGAAGTCGTCGGCGATCCCGTTCGCGAACTTGCCGATGACGTCGGCGGTGGCGGGCGCAACGAGCAGCAAGTCGATGGTCGAGGCCAGTGCGATGTGGTCGATGTCGGCGTTGATTCCGGGCGTGAACTGATCGGCGGCGACCCGGCGCCTCGTGATCGCCTCGAAGGTCAACGGCCCGACGAAGCGTTGGGCGTTGGGGGTCATGACCGCGGCCACGCCGTGTCCGCGCTGCTGCAGGCCGCGGGCCACCTCGACCGCCTTGTAGGCCCCTATCCCGCCGCTGACGCCGAGCGCGATCAGCGCCATGCCGATCAGTCCCCGCCCTGCTGCCCCGGCGCCGGGTCGACCGCGTCGAAGGTCTCCACGACCGAACGGATCCGGTCGCGCATGGCCGCCACCCGGGACCGTTCGGCCAGCACGATGTGGGAGAGCCGGTCGACGCAGGCGTCGACGTCGTCATTGACTACCACGTAGTCGTACTCGTCCACCATCGCGACCTCTTCCCGTGCCGTGCGGAGGCGCCGTTCCAGATCCGCCCCGTCGCCGGTCCGCCCGCCGCGGCCGCGGAGCCGCTCCTCCAGCGTCCCGAACGACGGCGGCAGCACGAATATGCCCACCGCGTCCCGTGCGCTGCGCCGCACCTGCCGCGCCCCCTGCACGTCGATGACCAGCACGACGTCGAGGCCCGCGGATCGACAGCGCTCCGTCTCGGCCGCGCCGGTGCCGTAGAGCCGACCGAAGACGTCCGCCCATTCCAGGAACGCGCCTGTCTCGATCATGTCACGGAAGCGGGCCGGCGCCACGAAATAGTAGTCGACGCCGTCCACTTCGCCCGGCCGCGGGATACGCGACGTATACGACCGAGAGCGGACCAGGCCGGGCACCCGCGCTTCCAGCCGGCCGACGAGCGTCGTCTTCCCGGTCCCCGACGGCGCCGACAGGATGATCAGGAGTCCGCGGCGGGTCATTCCCGCTCCAGCCGGCACCGGTGCGCCGCCCCGCGAGCCGCCGCGCGGCGCCGATCATTCCACGTTCTGCGTCTGCTCACGCAGCTTCTCCAGCTCCGCCTTGGCCGCCACGACCAGGTTCGGCACCTGCTGCCCGTCGGCCTTCGACCCGATCGTATTGACTTCGCGGTTCATCTCCTGCGACAGGAAGTCCAGCTTTCGACCGCACGGCTCCGGCGCATCCGCGAGCGAGCCCCAGTGTGCGACGTGCCCCCGCAGTCTCGCGATCTCCTCGTGAACGTCCGAGCGCGCCACGAAGCGTACCGTCTCCTGCGCCAGGGCGGCCTGATCCGCCTGCACTTCCGGCCCGACCTCGGCCAGTCTCGCCGCGAGCCGCTGTGCGAGCGTCTCGGCGCCGGCCGCCGCCGCGTCCTCGACGCGATCGACGAGCCGGGCGAGCGCGGCGAGACGCCCGTTGAGGTCGGCGCGCAGATGCGCTCCCTCGTTCGTGCGCATCCGATCGAGTTGTTCCAGCGCGTCGCCGACCGCTTTCACGACGGCCGAGTCGAGCTCCGGATCGGCGTCCGACCCGGCGGTCCGCTCCGCAATCGTCAGCACCCGCGGAAACCCCAGCAACTCGCCGACGGTCCATCGCCCGCTGGTAGCGCGGGCAACGTCCGGCCGTCCGGCGACCTCGACCAGGGCCGCGATCAATCTCTCGTCCACCTCCACCTCGACGGGGGCCGGGGTCCGATGTCGCACGGCGACCCTGATCTCCACCCTGCCGCGGGCAAGACGGCTCTGTGCCAGCTCGCGGACACGCGGCTCCAGCCGCAGCAGGCTCTGGGGAAGATGGATCTGCAGGTCGAGGTAGCGATGGTTCACGCTGCGCGCGGTCACGCTCACCGTGGCGGCCTCGTCCTCCCGCGTCAGGGACGCGAAGCCGGTCATGGACTTGATCACGTGCGCGGGCTCCTCCGGCGCCCTGTCGAACGCTATCCGTTGCGGCCGGCGGGCGCCGGGGCGCCCGCTGCGGAGGGCCAGCCGGGAACCTCCGCAAGCACGCCGACCGGAGTCCCGGCCGGGACCGGCGGCGGCGTTCTCTCGAAGAACTGCATCGCGTAGAGGCGGGCGTAATGGCTGTCCGGATCGGCCAGCAGCTCCTCGTGCCGTCCTGTCTCGCGGACGCGGCCGTCGTCGAGGACGATGATTGCATCGGCCCGGCGAACGGTCGAGAGGCGATGCGCGATCACGAAGGAGGTGCGGTTCAGCATCAACTGCGCCAGCGCATCCTGCACCAGCAACTCGGACTCCGCGTCGAGGGAAGAGGTCGCCTCGTCCAGAATCAGGATGGGCGAGTTCTTCAACAGCGCGCGGGCGATCGCGATGCGCTGCCGTTGGCCGCCCGACAGCCGCTGGCCGCGTTCCCCTATCCGCGTGTCGTAGCCCGACGGCAGGGCCGCGATGAACTCGTGCGCATGCGCCGCCCGCGCCGCCGCTTCGACCGTGGCGCGATCCGCGGCGGGCAACGCATAGGCGATGTTGTTCGCGATCGTGTCGTCGAACAGCACCGTGTCCTGCGTGACGATGCCGATGCCTTCCCGCAGTGAACCCAGGGTGACGTCGCGGATGTCGACGCCGTCGATCAGGATGGCTCCGCCGGTCACGTCGTAGAAGCGCGGCAGGAGGTTCACCAGGGTCGTCTTGCCCGCCCCGCTGAGCCCGACGATGGCGACCACCTGGCCCGCCTCGACGTCGAAGGACACCCCGCGCAGCACCGGCTCGGCGCCGAAGTCGTCGTACGCGAAGCCGACGTCCCGGAAGCTGATGGCGGATCTGAGCGCCGGCAGCGGACCGGCGCCCGGACGATCGGCCACCTCGCTGCGGGTGTCGAGCAGCTCGAAGACGCGCTCGGCCGCGGCGCCGGCCTGTTGCAGGTGCGCGTTGACGCGGCTGAGCTTCTTGATCGGCCCGTACATGTACAGCAGCGCGGTAACGAAGGCCGTGAAGCCGCCGGCACTCATCTCGCCGCCCTCGATCCGGTTGATGCCGTACCACAGCACGCCCACCACGGCGAACGCACCCAGCCATTCCATCAGCGGCGGCAGCACCGACAGCGTGCTGGTCACCTTCATCGTGATCCGGTAGACCCGCTCCGCGGTGCGCGCGAATCGGCGGCCCTCGAACCGTTCCGCCGCGAATGCCTTGACGATGCGGTGTCCGGTGAAAGCCTCCGCGGTTACGTGCGACAACCGGCCCAGCTCCTCCTGCACGCGGTGGGTGTTGCGCCTGACCCGCTGTCCCAGACGCACCAGCAGGTAGATGATGAGCGGGGCGCAGCTCATCGCCACCAGCGCCAGCCGCAGGTCCAGGAAGCACAGCCAGACCGCCAGTCCGAAGACGGTGATCGACTCGCGCAACAGGTCTCCCAGCGTCACGGTGACCACCTGCTCGATGCGCGTGATGTCGTGCATCATGCGCGACATCAGGGCGCCGGTGGTATGTCGCGCGAAGAACCCCGCGGACTGCCCCAGCGTGTGGCGAAACAGCTCGTTGCGCAGATCGCGCACCAGCCGCTGGCCGACGTTCGCCATCAGGAACGCCGAGAAGTAGCTCCCGATGCCCTTCGCCAGGGCGAAGCCGAGAATCATGAGCGCGATGATCCGGAACTGCGACCCGATGGCGGCGCGCAGCTCCACGACGGCGGTCTCCCCGAACAGCGCCGCCGCGATGGCCCAGAACCGCGATTGCCCGCGGTCTGCGCCCTCCGGAACGAGGACGTCGTTGAAGATCGGGTCGATGAGCATGACCAGAGCCACCGACGCCGCCGCGTAGATCCCCATGGCCGCCACCGCCCAGCCGAACCGCCACCGATGCGGAACCGCGTAGCGCGCGAGCCGAACCATGGCATGCAAGCGGTTATCTCCCGATCGAGTAGTAGGTGAAGCCTTCCGCGCGCATCTGCTCCACGTCGAAAACGTTGCGGCCGTCGAAGATCACCGGCGTCCGCATCAGCGCGCGCATGCGGGCGAAGTCCGGCTCGCGGAACTCGCTCCACTCGGTGACGATCGCGAGCGCATCGGCGCCGTCGAGCGCATCGTAGCTGCGCTGCGCATACGTGATGCGGTCGCCGAAGATCGTACGCGCCGCCCCCGCGGCCTGCGGATCGTACGCCGTGACGTGCGCTCCGGCAGCCAGCAGCCCCTCGATGGCGGGAACCGACGGCGCTTCGCGCATGTCGTCCGTGCGCGGCTTGAACGCGAGCCCCCACACCCCGATGGTCCTGCCTTCCAGCGACTCGAAGTGCGCGCGCATCTTCTCCACCAGGCGCAGCTTCTGCCCGGCGTTGACCGCTTCGACCGCTTCCAGAATCCGGCAGCGATAGCCGGCGGCGCGCGAAGAGCTGATCAGGGCCTTGATGTCCTTGGGAAAGCAGCTTCCACCGTAGCCGATGCCCGGGAACAGGAACGAAGGCCCGATCCGCCGGTCGGCGGCCATCGCCCGCCGGACCTTGTCGACGTCGGCGCCGAACAGCTCGCAGACGCCGGCCATCTCGTTCATGAACGAGACGCGCGTGGCCAGCATGGCGTTCGAGGCGTACTTGCACAGCTCGGCGCTGGCGCAATCCATGAGCTGAATGGGAGCTCCCGTGCGGGTGAACGGCGCGTACAGGGACTGCATCAGCTCTGCCGCGCGCCGATCCTCGGCGCCTATGACCACCCGATCCGGCCGCATGAAATCGTCGATCGCCGCCCCCTGCTTGAGGAACTCGGGATTGCTGACCACGCTGAAGGGTTGCCCGGTCTCCTCTCCGACGACCTTCCGCAACCGTGCCGCGGTGCCGACCGGCACGGTGCTCTTCGTGACGATGACCGTATATCCGGCGATCGCGCGGGCGATGTCGCGCGCCACCGCCAGCACATGCGTCAGATCGGCCGAGCCGTCCTCGCCCGGGGGCGTGCCGACGGCGATGAACACCACCTGGGCATTCGCTACGGCCGGCCCCAGGTCGGTCCCGAAACGGAGTCGGTTCTCCGCCCCGTTGCCGGCCACCAGCTCTGCGAGGCCGGGCTCGTAGATCGGCAGCCGCCCCTGCTCCAACGACTCGATCTTCGCCGCGTCGCTGTCGATGCAGACGACGTCGTTGCCGTTCTCCGCGAAGCAGGCGCCGACGACCAATCCGACGTACCCCGTGCCGACGACCGCCAACTTCATCTACAAGAACTCCACGCCTGCGGCTCCGCTTGCCGCCCAACCGGGCCTGACCAGGAGTGTACGCCGTTCTACGGCGCAGACTCCCGGCACGCACCCCGCGAACTGTCAGCCCTTCATTGCCCGTCTTGACCGACTATCGGCCGGCATGCTGCGGCCCGACAGGCTCGTACGAGACCCGAGGTTCCCGCACCGGCCCGCGAATCGCCGCCGCGGATCCCGAATCCGTCCGACCTGTCCGGGCGCACCCGCCGTGTCTACGGCGCGGACGCCGGAACCAGGGACGCGTACACATCCAGCACCTGCCGCGCCGCCGTCTGCCACGAGAACTGTTTCGCGCGGGCGATACCCGCGCCGCGCAGCCTCTCTCGCAGCCCCTCGTCGTGCAGCGTCCGGGCGATGACCGCCGCCATCTCGTCGACGTCGCGGGGATCGACGAGCATCGCGGCGCCGCCGGCCACCTCGGGCATCGACGACGTGTTGGACGTTACCACCGGGACGCCGCAGGCCATTGCCTCGAGCAGCGGCAGCCCGAATCCCTCGTACAGGGAGGGAAACACGAACAGCTCGGCCCCCCGGTACACGTCGGGAAGGTCGTCGTCGTCGATGAACCCGGGCAAGCAGACCGCTTCCTCGAGTCCGAACGACCGGACCGTCCGGAAGATCGGTTCGTCGAGCCAGCCGCGTGCGCCGGCGAGCACGAGCCGCAGCGCCGGATCGACCTCGCCGGCCTGTCGGAGCCGGGCGAACGCCTTCAACAGGGCAACGAGGTTCTTGCGCGGCTCCAGCGTGCCCACGGCGAGCACGTAGCGCGGCGGCAGGCCGTAGCGCGCCGTCACCGCGCCGAACGCTGCCGGATCGGGGTTGGGATGAAACCGGGGCTCGCAGCCGTGGTGCGTCACCGTCACGAGGTTCTCGGAGAGTCCGAGGTGTCGCACGACGTCCCGTTTCACGGCGTGCGACGGCACGATGATGCGGTCGGCCCGCCGCCGGACCCGGGCCAGGGCCAGCCTGACCACGGCGCGATGCCTCGGCGTGAAGGTCCGGGGAAGAATGAGCGGGATCACGTCGTGAATCGTGACGACGCACCTGCCGGTCTTGCCCGCAAAGGGAATGCCGACGTGATCGATGCCGTGAAAGACGTCGATGCGCTGCCGGCGAAGCGCGGCCGGGACCTGGAACAGGGACCGCAGCAGGCTGCTCTTCGCACCGAGATGGCATTCGTCGCAGGCCCCGCCGAACTCTTCCATGACCGCGCGGGACGTCCGGGGCCCGGTGAAGATGACGAACTCCAGCTCGGGGCGGTACTCGGCAGCCCCCGCGAGCATCGCTCGCATCAGGTTGATCGAGTAACGCCCGGTGCCTCCGGCCCGGAGGGTCAGCACCTTTCCGTCGAGCCCGATTCTCACGCGCCTCACGCTGTCCCGCTTCCGCCCGACGTGCCCGTCCCGCGCCGGCAGCGGCGCCGCGCCGCCGGCTAATAGGTGCCCAGGCGATCGAACCAGATCGTCCCCTCGCTGACGTAGTCGTACGTGTTGCGATCGACGAAGAAGACCAGCCCCGCGACGCGCCGCAGATCCGGCGACCGGCCGGCGTCGGTCTGCACCGGATGCAGTTGCGCGAAAGGGATCGCATGGCGGCGCCACCCGGTCGACGTGCGGACGGACGACAGCCACCAGTTGGGGTCGTCGCCGTCGCCGTCCTGCCGCTCCTCCCAGAGCCCGACCCAGACGCGGTACACGCCGTCGGCCCTGACGTCGAAGACGAGGCCCCTGTCGCCGGACAGGTCCCGCCGGGACCGATCGACGAGCGCGCTCCAGACGAAAGCTGGATCAGGCCGGGGCACGGCCGCGCGAAAACGGAGTCGAGCCGCGGCGCCGCCGGGCTTCCGCTCGCCGGCGACCCGCACCTCGGGATCGACCCAGGTCCCCGCGTCCGATTCCGCGGCGAAAGGCGCGCCGTCCGCGAAGGCATCCAGTGTGCGCGCCATGGGCGGCGGCGGCGGCTCGGCGGGCCAGGCGGCACGCTCCGCGCGGGCGGCCGCCGCGCCGGAGCCGTAGACGTAGATCGGGTTGGAGACGATCCACGGCAGGTTCCAGCCCGCCACGCGCACCTCGACACGATAGGTGCCGGGACTGCCGGCCGGAGTCTCCAGCCCCCCCTGTCCGGCGGCGATGCGCTCGCCGTTCCTGTAGAGCTCGATGCGCGCGTCTGCCGGCAGACGGCCGCCCGCGCGGAGCGCAAGACCCGCCGCGGGCGGCACCGTGTCGCCCATGTGCCACGTCCGCCCCCCCCGCGCCGCGTGAAAGAAGAACCCGTCGGCCGGCGCGATAGCGTCCACGGCCATGTAGGACCGGCCTCTCGCCAGCGCGTCGACAACCGCTGCGGCATCGCGCTCGGAATCTCCCGAGAGCGGGGAATCGAGCAGGACGTAGTTGCGCAGGACACGGAACAGATTGCGGTACGACGGGAAACCGTGTGCATCGACGCCCGCCAGCGCAGCGACCTTGCGCTCGCGCAGCAAGGCGTCCCAGCGCGAGAGAACGGCGCCCGGCCGGTCGAGACCCTTTGCGATCCCGTACGTCGGATTGAACGGATAGGCGGCCAGCCCCCCGAGCAGCGTGAACCAGGACGCCTGCCGCCAAAGGCTGTCCAGGTTGAGCACTTCGAGCCCCCACGGTCCGTCGATCTCCCAGCCGCTCCACGCGAGGTCTTCACGCGCGCTCGCCGGGTGGGCGACGAAGGCCGTACCACCGAGGTAGCGCACGTCGTCGAAGGCGTTTCCGGCTTCCGGGGCCGGCGGGAACGACAGCGGCCGCATGCCGAGGCCGAGGACGTGACCTCGATGCGTGGAGATCTCCGTGCCCACCAGCACCAGGACACCATCGCGGTAACCCTGTACCGATCGGCCCGCGTCGGTGTTGTGATCGGTGATGACGAGATAGGATAGCGCGGCCTCCCGGGCTTCCTGCACGACGCGTTCCGGCGTGGCCGCACCGTCCGAGAGGGTGGTGTGGACGTGAACGACACCCGCGATCCGCACCAGACCGTCCCCCGGCGGCGCACCCTCGACGGGCAGCGGCCGCCAGCACAGCGCCGGTCCGATCCACAGCACTGCCGGGAGCGCGATCGCCGGAACGCTGAGGAACAGTAGTCGATGTCGCCGAATCAATGGCAGGCGTCTCCTGACGCCTTCGTCGAGCGAGGGTCCATGCGGCCCGGCGGCCGCCAACCAAGCCTCTCCAGCGATCCGAAACGCCTCGCCGGCTCGGCGTTTCGGCCCATCCCCCCGCTCCACGACCTTGCGTCTCGGAACTCCGCGTCGCTGCGTTCTGCGGCGCAGGCTCCTAGCAGTCTACGCCGTTTGCCGCGCCGGCGTCCCCACGCCGTCCCGCCGCGGCCGTCGTCCGCCGCGGCGCGGTCGACTTCAGTCCGCCTTCGCTATAGTTGACACCCGTGCGCGTCGCAATCGATGTACGCAAGCTGCACGATTTCGGGATTGGCACCTACGTGCGCAACCTCGTGCACCAGCTCGCGCGGATCGATCGCGAGACCGACTACGTCCTGCTCTGCAGAGCTCGAGACGCCGGACTGGCCGCGTCGCTCGGCGAGAACTTCAGAACCGTCACCCAGCGCGCGCCGAACTACTCCATCCGCGAACAGCTCATGGTGCCGCTGAGCCTCGGCCGCGCCGGCGCCTCGCTGTTCCATGCACCGCACTACGTCCTTCCGCCACTCACCCCGTGCCGCGCCATCGTCACGATTCACGATTGCATTCATCTGCGGTTTCCGCAGTACCTGCCGAACCGCCTGGCCTACGTCTATGCCCGCGCGCAGCTCTGGTCCGCCACCCGGCGGGCGCGCCGCGTGCTGACCGTGTCGCAGGCCTCCAAGCAGGACATCGTCCGCTTCTTCGACGTGCCGGAATCGAAGGTCACCGTCATTCCGAACGCCATCGACGAACGCTTCCGCCAGCCCCCGCCGGACGAGGATCTGGTGCGCGTCCGCGAGCGGTACCAACTGCCCGACCGTTTCATCCTGTACGCCGGCAACGTCAAGCCGCACAAGAACCTTGCGCGCCTCATCGACGCGTTCGCAGCGGTTCGACGGCGCGGATTCGACGACGTGGGGCTGCTCCTCAGCGGCAGCGAAGTGTCGCAGCACGCCACGTTGCGGCGGGCGGTCCATCGCTACAACCTGCACAAGCACGTCCGCTTTCTCGGCTACCAGACCACCCGGACCCTGGCCGCGCTCTACCGTCTGGCCGATCTGTTCGTCTTTCCGTCGCTGTACGAAGGGTTCGGGCTGTCGCCGCTGGAGGCCATCGCCAGCGGCACGCCGGTGGTCGCCTCCAACGTGTCTTCGCTGCCCGAGGTGCTCGGTGACGCGGCCGTGCTGGTCGACCCGCTCGACGCCTCGGCCATCGCCGACGGGATCACCCGCGTCCTCGAAGACGCCGACCTGCGGGACCGATTGCGCCGCAAGGGCCTGGCAAGGGCCAGCCGGTTCTCGTGGGAGCAGTCCGTCACGCATATCCGCCGCATCTATCAGGAAATCGAGGACGAGAGTTGAGCGGCGGAACGCGCCGTCCGGCGGCCGTACCGGCCGACGTCGGCGGACGCCGCGTCGCCGTGGTCCACGATTGGCTCACCGGGATGCGCGGCGGAGAGGCCGTTCTCGAGGCACTGCTCGAGCTCGTGCCCGACGCGCGGCTGCTGACGCTGGTGCATGTTCCCGGCAGCGTGGCGCCGTGCATCGAATCGCACGACCCGCGTCCGTCGTTCGTGCAGCGGCTGCCCCTGGCGCGGACGCGTTACCGGCAGTACCTGCCGCTGTTTCCCGTAGCCGTCGAGCAGTTCGACCTCGACGACGTCGATCTCGTGATCAGCACGAGCCACTGCGCCGCCAAGTCCGTCGTTCCGACCGGCCGGGCCAGCCATCTCTGCTACTGCCACACGCCGATGCGTTACGCGTGGGATCAGTTCGACGCCTACTTCGGACCGGCGCGGGTCGGCGAGCTCCGGAGCCGCCTGTACGGACTTGCGATGCGGCAACTGGCGCGGTGGGACGCGGCAACCGCGAATCGCGTCGACAGCTACGTCGCCAACTCGCACCATGTCGCGGCGCGGATAGGCCGATACTATAATCGAGCAGCGGATGTGATCGAACCGCCGGTAGATACGGACTTCTATCATCCCGACGGGTCGGCGCCGGGCGACTACTTCATCATCGTTTCGGCGCTGGTGCCCTACAAGCGGGTGGAGTTGGCGATCGAGGCATGCCGCCTCGCCAACGTGCCGTTGCGCGTAGTCGGCGGCGGCCCGGAGGCCGGACGGCTGCGCGCCGGGGCCGGTTCCGAAGTGGCGTTCATCGAGCGTTGCTCGCAGGCCGAGCTTCGTCGCCTCTACCGGGGCGCAAGAGCGCTCCTGCTGACCGGTGAGGAAGACTTCGGGATCGCTCCGGTGGAAGCGCAGGCCTGCGGTCGGCCGGTCGTCGCGCTGGCCCGCGGCGGGGCGTGCGAGACGGTGTCCCACGAGACCACCGGCCTGCTCGTGTCGGAAGCGACGGCCGGCGCGTTCGCCGCGGCCATCCGGTCGCTCGACGGCCGTGAGTTCGATCCGTTGCGGCTGCGGCGCTCCGCATTGCGCTTCGCGCGGCCCAGATTCCAGGAGCGGATGCGCGCGTCCATCGAGCACCTTGCCGCCGCGGCGCACGGGCGGTACGGCACCAGCGAGGAACCGGCCGCGAAATGATCCGGCAGACCAGAGTTCTCATCGGCTGCCACGTCGTGCTCGACCTGGTGCTCGGGATGGCGTCCTTCGCGCTCGCCTACGTGGTCCGCTTCAACCTCGGCGTGTTCGAGATCACGAAGGGATTGCCGCCGTTCACCCAGTACCTGGTCCTGATGCCGTTCGTGGGCCTGCTGGTCGTTCTGGCGTTCCACCTGACGGGCGCCTACCGCCTGCATCGCCACCGGACCAGCGTCGACGATTTCTTCAACGTCCTCGTCGGCACGCTGATGGCCGTGGTCGCCGGTCTCCTCGGAACGCTCTACGTTCAGGTCTACACCGCTTCTCCGGAAGCGCGTGACGCGGGCACGTTCGAGGTGTCCCGACTCGTCTGGGGCCTGTTCGTCATGCTGAACGTCGGCCTGACCTGTGCATCGAGAGACATCCTGCGACGCTGCATGCGTCGTCGTTTCACTGCCGGGGTCGGGCTGCGGCGCGTGCTGATCGCCGGCACCGGAGAGCTGGCGCGTCACGTCGCCGACAGTTTCCTGCGACACGCCGAGTTCGGCTACCGGGTCGTGGGGTTCATCGACGACGTCGCCGCCGACGACCACCTCGGCTATCGCGGACTGCCGCTGTTGGGCACGCTCGCCGACGCGCAGGACGTGGCGACCCGGGAGCGGATCGACGAGCTGTACGTGGCACTGCCGCTGGAACGGCACGTAACGATGCTCGGGCTGATCGAAGTGGCGAACCGCGAGTGCATCGACGTCAAGGTGGTGCCCGGCCTGCTGCAGTTCGTCACCCTCCGCGCCCGGCTCGAGGAGCTCGACGGCCTGCCCCTGATCAACGTGAACGACATCCCTCTCCGGGGACTGAACAGCGCGATCAAGCGACTCATCGACATCTGCTGCGCGGGCGCGGCCCTGGCCGTCCTGGCGCTGCCCATGGCCGCCATCGCCGCCGTCATCCGCCTCACCTCGCCCGGTCCGGCACTGTATCGTCAGGAACGCATGGGGCTCGACGGCCGCTCGTTCACGACGCTGAAGTTCCGCTCGATGTTCGACGACGCCGAGCGCGCTACGGGCCCCGTCTGGACGCGCAAGGACGACCCGCGCTGCACGCCGGTCGGCCGCGTGCTGCGCCGCTTCAGCCTGGACGAGCTGCCGCAGCTCTGGAACGTCCTCCGCGGGGAGATGTCGCTGGTCGGACCGCGGCCCGAGCGGCCCTACTTCGTCGCGCAGTTCAAGGACCGCATGCCGGAGTACATGCTCAGGCACAAGGTCAAGGCGGGGCTCACCGGCTGGGCGCAGGTGAACGACCTGCGCGGCAATACGTCCATCGAGAAGCGCATCGAGTACGATCTCTACTACATCGAGAACTGGTCCGTCGCGCTCGACTTCAAGATCATGTGGCTGACCGTCCTGCGTCTCTCGTTTCACCGCCACGCGTACTGAACGCTACTCCTCCATGCCGCGCGCCGTCATCACCGGAGTGGCCGGCTTCATAGGCTCGCACCTCGCCGACAGCCTGCTCAATCGCGGCTACTCCGTCGTCGGGATCGACAACCTGCTCACCGGCAGCCTCTCGAACATCCGGCACCTGAGGAACCGGGACTTCGAGTTCGTCGAGCACGACGTCACCAACGACATTACAGTCCCCGGAGCGGTGGATCTGGTGCTGCACTGGGCGAGCCCGGCGAGCCCGGTCGACTACCTGGAGCTGCCGATTCCCACCCTGAAGGTCGGCGCCCTGGGCACGCACAAGGCGCTCGGACTGGCCAAGGCGAAGAACGCGCGCTTCGTGCTCGCCTCGACGTCCGAGGTCTACGGCGACCCGCTGGAGCATCCCCAGCGCGAGACGTACTGGGGCAACGTCAATCCCATCGGACCGCGCGGCGTCTACGACGAGGCCAAGCGCTTCGCCGAGGCCATCACTACCGCCTACCATCGCTGTCACGGGCTGGACGCGAAGATCGTCCGCATCTTCAACACCTACGGCCCGCGCATGCGGCTTCAGGACGGCCGCGCCGTTCCCAACTTCATCACGCAGGCGCTGCGCGGCGAGGACGTCACGATCTACGGCGACGGCGCCCAGACGCGCAGCTTCTGCTTCGTCAGCGACCTCGTGCGCGGCATCGTCGCGCTCGCCGAGTCCGACGTGAACGAGCCGGTCAACATCGGCAACCCGGCCGAAATGACCATCCGCCAGATCGCCGACGCCATCCTCGACGCGACGGGCTCACCGTCGCGGGTGGTCCGCAAGCCGCTCCCGACCGACGATCCCAAGGTTCGCCAGCCCGACATCACCCGCGCGCGGACGCTGCTGGGCTGGGAGCCGAGGGTTTCGCTGGAGGATGGTCTGCGAGAGACCATCGACTACTTCCGCACGGCACTGGCCGCCACACGGACGGGCTGACCGGATGCCGCCGGGCAGGCGCGCCGGGACGGTCGGCGCGGCCGGACGGTCGGCGTGGCCGGACGGTCAGCCGCCGGATCAGGCCTCGTTGACGAGGCGCGCGACGTGCAGGATGTAGTGCAGGCCGGAGACGACGGTCACGGCCAGCGAGGCGTACACCATGAAGTCGACGACCACGGAGGGGCGGCCCAGGTAGTTGAACAACAGGGCAAAGGCGCAGGTCAGCACGTAGAGCAGCGTCGCCACCTTGCCGAGCACGGACGGATGGAACTCGCGGCGGCCGATGGCCAGGTTCACGACCGCAACCGTCAGCACGATCACGACGTCGCGGCTGATGACGAGAACGGTGAGCCAGATCGGGAGCACGTTCGCCATCGGCGGGTCGCGCTCCAGGGTCAGAACGACGAAGGTCGACACCAGCAGCAGCTTGTCGGCCATCGGATCGAGGAAGGCGCCAAGGCTGGTGGGATGTCCCGAGCGCCGCGCGATCACGCCGTCGAGGGCGTCGGTGATCCCGGCGGCGGTAAAAGTGACGAGAGCCCAGCCATCGAAGCCGTACAGCACGAGGATGACGACGCACGGCACCGCGAAGAGCCTGAACAGCGTGAGCTGATTGGCGGTCGTAAGCGCCGTCATCGCGCGTTACCCGGCTCTGGCGGCCAGCCGTACGAGTTGCTCGACCGCATCGACGGCATCGGACCCGCTGACCGGCCCGGTCGGATCGAAGCGTTCGGCGCCGAGGGTCCGCATCACGCCCGCGGCAACTGCGCGCGTGGCGCTCTCGTAGTTGAGATGCCCGGGGCCCATGTCCGAGAAGCGTACCCGCGCCGCGCGCCAGCGACGCGCCGCGTCCGGGTCGAAGTCGCCCACCAGGTCGAGCACCCCGGCCACCACGTCGGCCAGATCGCCCCGGCGCACCGGTCGCTCCGGCTCGAACCGGTTTCCCGCACCGGCCTGCATGACACCGGCCCGCACCGTCTCCACTATCCAGCGGCTCGCCCAGTGGTCGCGCGTGTCCGTCAGGATAGGCGTCGGCATGCCGAACGCCGCGTCGCCCAGCAGTTCTTCGAGCCGCACGCCGACGACGGCCGCCAGCTCGCCGCGGGTCGTGGAATCCGCGGCCGGAATTTCACGGTACTCCGCCGGCAATCGCGCGAGCTGCAGGGCGCGGCGCACCCGGATCAGTCCCTCTGCCGACTCGACCGTGGGATTCACCACGTCGGCGAGCTCGTACGCGTGCTCCGCGCGCTCCAGGTCGCCGAGTCCTTCGAGCAACGCGGCCTCCGTCAGCACAGCCTCGATGAGGTTCGGGTCGAGTCTCCGGGCGCGCCGCGTCTGGGCGAGCGCCTCGTCCAACCGGCCCTGGCGTTGCTTGATCTCGGCCAGCTCCAGGTAGAGAAACGCGCTTTCCGGAGACGCGGCAATCATGTCCGCGTACGCGGCTTCGGCGTCGGCCAGACGTCCCGCTTCGGCTGCGGCTCGCGCCTCCGCGTGCCGTTCGCTCATCACCCGGAACCGCAGCTCGCCGACGAGGCGTTCGACGCGAACCAGCCCCGGGTTCGCCGCCAGCGCCGCGTCGAAGCTCTCGATGGCAGCCCCGACGGCGTCGGTCGCCAGCAACGCATCCCCGCGCCCTACCAGGGCGGGAACGTAGCCGGGCGCGCGATCCAGCGCCTCGTCGAAGTGCGCGACGGCGTTTCCGAAGCTGCCCCGGGCGACCTCCACCCATCCGAGCCCGGCAGTCGCCGGATATAGGGCGGCGTTGCGGGAAACCATTTCGGCGAAGCGCTGCTCGGCCTGCTCGAGCTGGCCAACCTGGAGAAACGCCCAGGCGTCGTGCTGCCGGCGCTCGACCTCCCCGGTCGCCAGCACCGGCGGAACCGCCGGGAAGACGAAGTCGGGATATGCCTCGGTCGTCACCACCGGCACACGCGCCGCGCATCCGCCCATGAGCAGGGCGGCAGCCGTCACTGCACCGGCCGCTGCACGTATCTTCACGACGGATGCTCCTGGTCCGGCAAGAACGCCCCGCCGCCAGCGGTCGACCAGACGCGAAGACGCTTCGGCGGCAGCGGTGTCGTCCGGGATGAGCTGGGAACAGTCCGGGACGCGGCAGTCCGGAACGATTGCCGCTCGCTCACGCGCGACGGCGCGGCGTGCCGCCACCGCGGAGCCTTTCACGCCAGCGATTGTAGCACGCGGTCCCACCCGACCGCCCCTTCCCGCACCAGCATCGGCGTGTCGCCGCGAGCGTCCACGATCGTCGACGGCGGGCCGCCCCGGACCGGCCCGCCGTCGAGCAGTACGGACAGATCGGAACCGAGACCGGCCGCTACGGCGGCTGCGTCGGCGGCCGGCGGCTCGCCGCTCCGATTCGCGCTCGTGGCTGTGATAGGGTGTTCGAAGTGCGCCGCGAGCCGGCGCGCCAGCCCTTGCGCCGGCACCCGGATTGCCACCGTGCCGGCCGCGGTCAGCAGTTGCGCGTCGAGCCCCGGGGCGGCGTCCAGCACGATCGAGAGCGGGCCGGGCCACCAGCGAGCAGCCAGCCGCCGCGCGAGTCGCGTCACATCCCGGGCGGCCAGATCGACCTGGCCGCTGTCGGCGGCGATGAGCGGCACGGCCTGACCGGCCGGGCGTCGCTTGAGCGCGAAGAGCCTGCGGGCCGCGTCCGCCCGCCGCGGGTCCACGGCCAGCCCGTACAGGGTGTCGGTGGGAAAAGCGACTACCTCGCCGGCGGCCAGCGCATCGACCGCCTTGCGCAGAGCCTCCGGATCGGGACGCTCGGGATCGACGGACAGCCACTGCAGCAGTACGGAACGGTCATGCCATGGCGTCACGTCAATCTCCCCGCACGCCCCCGCGACCGAAGAAACCGAGTGTCCGCGCGCCCCTTCCCCGCCAGAAGGGCGGTGCGCACGAGGACAAGACCCGACGCCCCTTCCGGCAGCGCAAGCACCGCAAGAAGGGCGAACCGGACACCGGTTGAGACCGGAATGGACTGCCTAGAAGCGCAACCCCCGCCGGCCGGCCTGCTCCTTGACGTGAATCGTGTCGATGAACTGCACGCGATGGGGGCTGGTCTGCATGACGACCGAGCTCGTGCGGCACCCCTCGCCGAAGAACCGCACGCCCTTCATCAACACCCCCTCGGTCACGCCGGTGGCGGCAAAGGTGATCCCCTTGCCGGAGGCCAGATCCGCCGACGTGTAGACCCGGCGCGGCTCGTCGATGCCCATCGACTTCGCGCGGGCTTCCTTCTCCGGCGTATCGATGATCAGGCGAGCGAAGATCTCGCCGCCGAGACAGCGCATCGCGGCCGCCGCCAGCACCCCCTCGGGCGCGCCGCCGCTGCCCATCACCGCATGGATGCCGCTGCCGACCACCGCCGCCCCGATGGCCGCGGTCAGATCGCCGTCGCCGATGAGGCGAATGCGCGCGCCGGCTTCCCGGATCTCGCCGATCAGGGACTCGTGCCGCTTGCGATCGAGAACGACGACGACCAGGTCCTCGACGTCGCGATCGAGGCAGCGGGCGATCTGCTTGAGGTTGTGCGCGACCGGCGCGTCCAGATTCACCGAGTTCTTCGACTGCGCGCCGACCACCAGCTTCTGCATGTAGATGTCCGGCGCATGCAGCAGGCCGCCGCGCTCCGACGCGGCCAGCACCGCGATGGCCCGCGGCGCGCCGGTGGCGCACAGGTTGGTGCCCTCCAGGGGATCCACGGCGATATCGATCTCCGGCAACCCCTCCTCGCCGTTCGCGCCGCGTCCGACACGCTCCCCGATGTACAGCATCGGAGCCTTGTCGCGCTCCCCTTCGCCGATCACGATCCGGCCGTTTATCGGCACGCGATCGAGCCGGGCGCGCATCGCCTCCACCGCGACGCGATCGGAACGGTGGCGGTCGCCCTGCCCCATCGTGTGCGCGCACGCGATCGCCGCCTGCTCGACGACGTCGAGAAAGTCGTACGCGAGCTCCTCGGTGGTGGTCGTCACGCCTGCACCGCCTCCCGGCAGGCGGGCAACTGACACCGCGTCGGCTTGTCGACCCGATAACCGAGCGCATAGTCGGCCTGCATGATCTTGTGGATCTCGCGCGTGCCCTCGTAGATCACGGCCCCCTTGCAGTTGCGGTAGAACCGGCCGACGGGATACTCGTCGGAGTAGCCGTTCGCGCCGTGAATCTGCACCGCGTCGCCCGCCGCCCGCTCGGACGCCACGGTGGCGAACCACTTGGCCAGGCCGGTCTCTCGCGTGCTGCGCCGTCCCACGTTCTTCAGCCAGGCGGAGCGCATCCAGAGCAGCCGGGCCGCCTGGTAGTCCGACTCCATCTGGGCGATCATCTCCTTGACGAGCTGGTGCTGCCCGATCGGCACGCCGAATGTCTTGCGGTCCCTGGCGTACGCCACGCTCGCATCGCGGCACGCCCGGACCAGCCCGGTCGCCCCCGCCGAGACGCTCAGGCGCCCCTGGTCGAGCGCGAACATCGCGATCTTGAAGCCCTCGCCCTCGCGGCCGACCAGGTTCTGTTCGGGAATCTCGACCTCGTCCAGCTTGAAGAACCCGGTGTTCCCGGCGAGGATGCCCCACTTCTCGGTCAGCGTGCCGCTCGAGAACCCCGGAAAGCTCCGCTCCACGATGAAGGCGCTGATGCCGGAAACGTCGCGCTTCTGCTTCTTCTCGAGGTCGCTGTAGGCGAACACCAGGAAGTGATCCGCCACGTCGGCGAGCGATATCCACATCTTCTCGCCGGTGAGCACGTACCGGTCGCCGCGCTTGACGGCCACGGTCTGCAGCCCCCGGACATCGCTGCCCGCGCCCGGCTCGGTAAGCCCGTAGCTGCCGATCTTCCGTCCCTCGGCCTGCGGCACCAGGTAGCGCTGCTTCTGGTCTTCCGTGCCCCAGGTCAGCAAGGTCAGGGAGTTCAACGCGAGGTGCACCGACAGGATCACGCGCAGCGACGTGTCGACGTACTCGGTCTCCTCGCACGCCAGCCCGTAGCTCAGGTAGTCCATGCCGGCGCCGCCGTACTCCCGCGGCACGCACATGCCCAGCAGGCCGAGATCGGCCATCTGCGTGAGGATGGCGGGATCGAATCGATGCTCGCGATCCAGCTCGCGAATGCGCGGGGCCACCTCGCGCCCGGCCCATTCGCGTACGGATTGCTCCAGCAGCCTCTGCTCCTCGGTCAACTCGAGATCGAACATGTGTGTCTGTGCCCCTGTCCGCATGTGTCCGTGCCGCCTGCTGCCGTCATGTCACGGGCGGCTGACTACGACCCGGTCGCCCCGATCGAGTGCCAGGCGGGACGCCGCGCTGGTCGAGTTCGCCGCAATCTCCAGATGGTCCGTGCTGCCGATCAGCGCGCACACTTCGTCGGGTCCGATATCCGCGTAGGTCTCCACGAGACGCCCGATGCTCTCGGCGCCCGCCTCGATCTGGATGGCGCCGCCGCGGCAGAGACTCTCGAACGCCTGCCGATCGATGTTGGTGACCAGATTCCCGAACTTGTCCACCCGCAGGACCTCGCCCGCGATTCGCCCGTCCTCCGTCTCGGGGATTGGAATGTCGATGCTGGAATAGTCGGCGAGCGGCCGCCCGAGGGCCGTCAACTGGATGCCCTTGGCCAGCCATGCCGCGCCGGGAGCGAAGCGATCGCGCCCCTCGAAGGTACGGCTCACCGTCGGTCGGGCGTACCGACGCTCGGTCAGCTCCACCACGCGCCTCGGCGCCACATCCCGGAACACCGCCGTCAGCACGCCGTTGTCCGGGGCGACGAACCGATAGTCGCCGGCTTCGGCCGCCAGCCCGCGGCGCGCCGAACCGACTCCCGGGTCGACGACGGCCAGGAAGACGGTGCCCGCAGGAAAGTACCGGTACGCGGCCGCAAGCTCCAGGCTCGCGGTCAGCACGTCGTGGGACGGCACGTCGTGAGAGATATCGACGAGCGCGGCCTCCGGACAGATTCCCAGCACGACTCCCTTCATCGCGCCCACGTAGTGGTCTCTGGTTCCGAAGTCGGTCAGCAGGGCGACAATCGGTCGGGCCATCCTGTGGAGACTTACACCGCACGGCGCGGGGATGCCATGGTTCCGCGTTTCGGGTTCGGCTGCGACGGCTTTCGGAACAGCATTTCGTAGGCCCGCGTCGCCAGGAGGAACGTATCGACTACCGCGAGCCCGCGGAACGTATCCATGACCTCACGATTGGTGAGGACGCGCACCTGCCGGGACGCACTCGGATGAAACTGTCGCCGCAACGTCGCCCGGTCGACGATCTCGTACGTGGCGTACCCCGGTTCGCCCCGCCACTCGCCGCTGAAGCTGAGAATCAATACGCCGTGGGGCCGCAGCATGGACGTGACCAGCGAGGCCAGCCGGCGGGCTTCCACTACCGTCAGGTACTCGAACACGTCCCAGCACAGCACTGCATCGACACTGTCGGCCTCCTGCCCGACCCGCGCGGTCAACCAGGCCGCGATCTCTTCCTCGGACCGCTCAGCGCCGTCCGCCGCACCGAGGTCGGCGAACAGGTCGGCGACGACCAGCTTGCACCCCAGCTCGGAGGTGAGAAACGCCACGTTGCCGCCGACCACCCTCCCGAGATCGAGCACCACGGGCGACTGCCGGCCGCGCAGCACGTCGACGAGGACGCCGATCGCTCGCGTGGGGACGACTCTCTCGGGAACCGCAAGCGCATCGCCCGCCTGCTTCGGCGACTCCGGCTGCCCGGACCGCCCACCCGCGATACGCGTGACGACGCCTGAGAGGCCGCGGCGCCGCGCGCCTCCAGTCACTGAACAACCTCCTGGGGCCGCGGGCCGTGCGGCTGGGCACAGTCGCGACCTGCGGCGGCGCTACGGCTCGGCCCGCTACCGTCCTTGACGTCCGCCGCCGGTCGGGCGCCCCACTCTCGGCGCCGGCGCGTTGCTCTGGGGAGGCGGAGCGGACGCCTTGACCGGGGCGGGAGCCTTGGCGGCGGCAGCCTCGCGAGGCTTGGGCTTGGGTTCGCCCCCGTCACGGCGCATGTCGACACTACCGCGGAAGTGCGCGCCGTCGGCGATGGCGATACGAGGCGCGGTGATGTCGCCGTCCACCGCTCCATTCTCGCGAATGCTGACGATATCGACCGCGGTGATCTTCCCGGTCACCCGGCCGAGGATGTCTACCGACTTGGCGAACAGCAGGTCGGCCTTGATCTTGCCGTTGGGACCGACCGTCAACGCGTTGTCCCGCAACTCGATCTTGCCCTCGAACTGCCCCTCGATGGTCAGGTTCTCGCTGCCGCTCAGCTCGCCCTTGATGATGACGGACTTGCCGATATTGACCACGTCCCTGGAAACCGGCCTTTCCCCGTCTGACGCACGTCCCGGACCGCCGGCGCTGGCAAGACCGGCCAGAGGATGCTCCTCTACGTCGGCGCTGTCGGCAGGCGGGCGGACGACATCGTCACGTTTCCACATGAAATTACCTCCGCTCCCCGGACAAACGACACCGGCCGCAAAATCGGAGCGCTGATTTCGCTCGGCCAAGTATACCGAAAAGCCGCAGGCGACGGTTTTCGGACAGGCGACGATTTTCGGGCTAGGATCGATACGGATGCGGCTGTACCTGGACCACAACGCCACGACGCCGGTCGATCCGCGCGTGGCCGACGCCATGAACGACGCCGTCCGGGGGTGCTTCGGGAACGCCTCCAGCGTGCATGCGTTCGGCCAGACGGCCAAGGCGGCGCTGGACGACGCGCGCGCCGCGGTCGCCGACCTCGTCGGCGCCCGGCCCAACGACGTGATCTTCACCGGCAGCGGCACCGAAGCCGACAACCTGGCGATTCGCGGCGTCGCCGAGGCGGCGGACCGGCGGCATCTGGTCGCATCCGCCATCGAGCACGAGGCGGTCCTCAACACGCTGAAGGCGCTGGCGAAGCGCGGCTGGACCACGACGCTGCTTCCGGTCGGTTCCACCGGCGTCGTCGATCCGGCCGATCTCGAAGCGGCCGTCACCGACCGGACGGCGCTCGTCTCCGTCATGCACGCCAACAACGAGATCGGCACGCTGCAGCCGATCGCACGGTTGGCCGGGATCGCGCATCGCCACGGCGCCCTCTTCCATACCGACGCCGTGCAGACGGCGGGCAAGCTCCCGATCGACGTGACTGCGCTCGGGGTCGATCTGCTCTCGATCTCGGCGCACAAGTTCAACGGTCCCAAGGGCGTGGGCGCATTGTGGATCCGGCGCGGGATGCGCCTGGTCGCCCCCACGACCGGCGGCCGGCAGGAGCGGAACCGCCGCGCGGGGACCGAGAACGTGCCGGCCATCGTCGGGTTCGGCGTCGCCGCGGAACTGGCCCGCGGCAAGCTGGCCGCCGAAGCCGCACGGCTCGAAGCCCTGCGAGACCGGCTCGAGGCCGGGATGCTCGAGCGCGTGGCCGACGCGACCGTCAACGGCAGCGGCGCGCGCGTTCCGAACACCACCAACATCAGCTTCCGCGGTGTCGAGGCCGAAGCGCTGCTGATCGCGCTCGACCTGGAGGGCATTGCCGTCTCCACCGGCTCCGCCTGCTCGTCCGGCACGCTCGAGCCGTCGCACGTGCTGCGGGCGATGGGGCTGACGCCGCGGCGCGCCCAAAGCTCCATTCGCTTCAGCCTGGGACTCGGCAACACGGAGGCCGAGATCGAACGGGTTCTCGACGTGCTGCCTCCGCTCGTCGCCAAACTGCGGGCACTCTCGCGCGCCGGGGCACACGTCCCCGCCTGACGGGCCGCGGGCCGCCCCCCGGGCCCCGCATGTACACTGGATCCGATGCGAATCGTTGCCGCGATGTCGGGCGGCGTGGACTCGTCCGTTGCGGCCGCCCTGCTGGCGGACGAGGGCCGCGACGTCGTCGGGCTGTCGATGCAGCTCTACGACCAGCGCAATGACGGCGCGCAGCCGTTCGGTTCGTGCTGCACCCTGGACGACCTGCACGACGCGCGGCGCGTCGCCCGGCGCATCGGCATCCCGCACTACATCGTCAACTTCGAGCGCCGGTTCGAGGAACGCGTGGTCGCTCCGTTCGTGCAGGACTACGCGGCCGCGCGCACGCCGATCCCCTGCGTCCGCTGCAACAGCGACCTGAAGTTCGCGAGCCTGCTCGAGCGGGCGAGCGGATTCGACGCCGCGCAGGTGGCGACCGGTCACTACGCCCGGTTGGAGACGCTTCCAGGGGAGAACGGGAGCGGTACCGTCCGTCGGCTCCGCCGGGCGGTCGATCGGACGAAGGACCAGTGCTACTTCCTCTTCTCGCTGACGCAGCCGCAGTTGGCGCGGGCCAGCTTCCCGCTGGGCAACATGCTGAAGAGCGAGGTGCGGGACTACGCGCGCGACCACGGCCTGCTTGTGGCGGACAAGCCCGACAGCCACGAAATATGCTTCGTGCCGGACGGCGACTACGCGTCGTTCGTGGAGCGGCGCCTTCCGGACGGCCCGCGCGGCGGCGCCGTCGTCGATATGGCGGGGCGGGTGCTGGGCAGTCACGAGGGCGTACACCGGTTCACCGTAGGCCAGCGCAAGGGACTCGGCGTCTCGAGCCCGGCACGGCTGTACGTCACCGCCATCGACGCGGCATCGAGCACGGTGACCGTCGGTCCCCGGACCGCTCTGGACAGGACCGCCCTGACCGCGGGCGGGGTGAACTGGATCGAAACGCCGCCGCGGCCCGGAAGCCCGGTCACGGCGCAAATCCGCCACCATCACGCGCCGGCGCCGGCCCGCGTCTGGCCCCTCGACGGCGCGGCGCTGCGCCTGGAGTTCGACGCACCGCAGCCGGCCATCACGCCCGGTCAGGCGGTCGTGCTCTACGACGATGACGTGGTGCTCGGCGGCGGTTGGATCGACTGACGAGCGGGCAGCGGCCGGCCCGTACGTGCCGCGCTGCGCCTACTGCCCGGCAGAGACCGTCCCGACGGCCTGCGGCGCCTCGGCGGGCAGGCTCTCCAGGAAGCGCTCGGCGTCGATGGCGGCCATGCACCCCGACCCGGCCGCGGTAATCGCCTGCCGGTAGACGTGATCCTGCACGTCGCCGCAGGCGAACACGCCGGGCACGTTCGTGGCCGTGCCGCGCACGGGCACGATGTACCCGTTGGCGTCGAGATTCACCTGACCCGCGACGAGCTTCGTGTTCGGTGTATGCCCGATCGCGATGAAGACGCCGTCCACCGCGAGCTCCTTGACCGTGCCGGTCCTGACGTTGCGCAGAACGACACCGGTCACCACGCCCTTGTCGACGTCCTTGACCTCGTCCACCACGGTGTCGAGCTCGAAGGCGATCTTCGGGTTCGCGCGCGCCTTGTCCTGCATGATCTTCGACGCGCGGAACGCGTCGCGGCGGTGCACGATGGTCACCTCGGAGGCGAACTTCGTCAGGAACGTCGCCTCCTCCATCGCCGAATCGCCGCCGCCGACCACCACTATCGGCTTGCCGCGGAAAAAGTAGCCGTCACAGGTGGCGCAGGTCGACACGCCGTGACCCATCAGCGCGCGCTCGGACTCGAGCCCGAGCAGCCGCGCCGACGCGCCGGTGGCCAGAATCAGCGCGCGCGTCTCGTGGACGCCGCCGCCGGTGGTGATGCGGAACGGCGGTCCCTGCAGGTCGAGGGCCGTGACGTCGCCCTGCACGATCTCGGTGCCGAACCGCTCGGCCTGCGCCCGCATCTCGCCGATCAGGGCCGGTCCCAGGACGCCGTCGCGAAACCCCGGGTAGTTCTCGACATCGGTGGTCAGCATGAGCTGCCCCCCGGATTCCAGCCCCTCGATGAGCAGCGGCTTCAGGTTGGCCCGCGCGCTGTACAGGGCGGCCGTCAGTCCGGCCGGCCCCGAGCCGATGATGATCACTTCTCGCATGGGTGCGTTCTTCCCTCCGTGACGCTTCGGCGACGGTGCCGCGGCCGGTACCGGCGACCTGGCCGGGAGTCTGCGCCGTCTCTACGGTTCCGACTCCCGGCTCGCGCGCTCCTCGGGCTCCAGCAGGGGACGGCCCGTCGTCGAGACCCATTCGATGAGCCGGCGCGCCTCGCTGAAGCGACCGGCGTTGGAGCCGGCCCCGAGCACGACCAGCACAACCGGATCGGCGTCGGGCAGATCGACCAGAGCGGTGAAGCAGAATCCGGCCTCGTCGATGTAGCCGGTCTTGCCGCCCTGGATCACATGCCTGGACCGGAGCAGCCGATTCGTGTTGCGAATGTTCATGCGGCGCCGGTCCGTGCGCAGGCGATGCGTCCCCTTGCGCATGATCCGCGACAGCGCCGGCACCTCGCCGGCCACCGCGATCAGGCGGGCCACGTCGTACGGCGTCGACACGTTGCGCTCGTCCAATCCCGACGGCTCGACGAACCGGGTCCCGTGCAGACCCAACGCCGCCGCCTTCAGATTCATCTGCTCGACGAAGCGGCGCGTGCCCCATCCCGACGCACGGGCCAGAATGCGCGCGGCGACGTTGTCCGACGCGATGAGCGCCAGGTGCAGCAGCGCATCCAGCGTGACCCGCTCGCCGCGTGCGAGGTAGGTGGTCGAGGCCCGGCGCACGTCGCGCCGCGACACGACGACGTCCCGCGTGAGCTCGGGTTCCTGGTCCAACAGGACGAGCGCCGTCATGACCTTCGTGATGCTGGCGATGGGACGCTGGTCCAGGCCGCGCCTTTCCCAGAGGACCTCGTCCGTGCGCGGGTTGTAGAGCATGGCGGCGGCGGCCCGGATCCGCGGCCGCCGCAGGTCGCCGATATCCCGAATCCGTGGCGAGACCGGTTCGGGCGCGGCCTCCGCCATCGACTCGGGCGCGGCGGTCGGGGCCGACTCCACCGCAACCACGGAGCTCGCATCCGTCGCGGCGGCAGGGGCGGTCGCCGCCGTCGCCGCGGAGGTCCGCTCCTCCGCCTTCGCAGCCGGTTCGACGGCCGCGGCGGGCGGCGTCACGATCGGCGGCAGGCTCGCGTCCGGCAGCCTGCCGACCCCGAGCAGGAACGCGCCGAGCGCGGCCAGGAACAGAACGAGCCCGGACGAACGGGAGTCACGTTCCTGTCGTCTGCCGTACGTCATGTTGCGCACGAAGGAAAGGCCCACCCGGTGCGGGTGAGCCCTGCGTCTGTTGCCCTCTCCACACCTGAATCAGGGAACCGGGGGAGCCGCGTTCTCGCTGCTGCGAGCGTAGGTGTAGTGGGTGCGATGCTGCACGTCGACGTCGTCGCGGCCCACCTCGACCCGCAGGCGCCGCGTGCGGAACGTCGGATCGGGATTGCTCGAGTAGAAGCCGACGACGTAGTAGTCGCTCGTCTCGGCGTCGATTTCCCGGAACGCGTCGTCGAAGTCGTTGCGGTTGACGATCGCGCGGCCACCGGTCAGCTCGGCCAGCGACCGGAGACTGTTCTGCGTGGTGAACAGGAAGTCGTTGAACGCTTCTCGCGGCCCGCTGTAGTCGGGATCGGGACCGGCGACCAGCCCGCGCGGGTCCACCGTGTAGAACGAGGCGTTGGCCCGGTTCGCCGCCTTGGTCAGCTCGGCGATCTCCATCGCCAGATCCGCGTCGTTGAAGACCTCGCCCTGGCGGGAGATGCGCTCGAAGGGATCCATCATCGGATCTGCGATGCCTTCATACAGACCCGCCACCTGATCCTGCCCGAACATGGAACCCCAGCGTCCCGAGTTGCGCATGTCCTCATAGATCGGTGACCGCCCGAAGACCCGCTCGTGGGCGAACGGATTGAAGTCGTAACCGCTGCTGAAGTAGATGACGACCTTGCGCCGGTTCTGAACCCGCTCGAGATTCCGGACGACGTCGCGCATCGTCTTGAACGCCACGTGTGCGCGCCACGACAACTCGCTCGGTCCGCGGGGCCCCGGCGCCAGGAAGCGGATCATCTCGTTCGGATTGAAGCCGTCCCCGGTCAGGCGATCCGCCGACGACTTGATCAGGCTGCGGTCGTAGGTCATGTCGACCCGAATGGACGACGGCCCGGTCGAGACGATGCCGAACATGTCTCCCTCGTGAATGAGGTTGTCCATCAACTGCTCGAAGACGGCGCGCGCGCGCGGCGTCTTGCTCGTCTCGATGTGCAGGTCGTCGACCAGGATGACGAAGATGCGTCCCGCCGTGTCGTTGACCGCGCGGGTGGGCGGCAGGATGATCCCCTCCTGCGCCACCGGCGGCGGCACGAGCTGGTTGAACACCCGCCCGCCGTGCACCAGGACGAGCGACGCGACGTCCTGCGGCTGCCCGTCCTCGTAGACGCGGAAGTCGGCCTCGGTCAGATCGGGCACGAAGACGCCGCTGCCGTCGCGCACGATGACGTCGGTAGTCACCAGCGTGACGCCGGAGCGGAAGACGGTTGCCGGGTCGCCGCTCGATGGTTGTCGATCCGGAACCGAGGATTCCTGGGACCGCGCCGGAACACCGATCATGACACCGAGCGCCACGATCAGCCCGGCCATGCGAAACCAGCCGTACCACTGCTGTCGGGGAATGCACGTCATCATGCCTTGCATGATAGCAAAGCGCCCCTGTCCACGCTACTCCGCCGCGTCTTCGCCGCGGCCGTCGGCCCGCTCGGGAACCGGCGCCTGCCCCTGCCCGCGCCGGCCCCGCGACGAGCCCCGCCGGCGGCGTCCGAGGTCGGCCTTGACGGCCGCCGCCGCCGCTTCGAAGCGCTCGATGCCCAGCACGGCCTCCTCGCCGGCGCGCCACCCGTCCGGATTCAGCGCCTCGACGCGCGCGGCCGCCTGCTCGCGCACGAGCGGCTCGGCACGGCTTTCGGCCACCCGCGCCCGCAGCTCCGCGTACTGTGCGCGCAGCCGCGCCAGCCCGTCGTCGCCAACCAGCACCGCAACCGGATGCGCTCGCCCGGTCGCCGCCGGAACCTCCCGCGGCGCGTCCGCCGCGACTGCCGCTTCCTCGGCAGCAGGCGGCGCTACGGCGGGCTCCCGGCGCCCATGCCCGCTCTCGTGCGCGGCGGCTGCGGTCCTCTTCCCGGCGGACGGCGTTTCGCGGGGCTCGTCGACGGCATCCGGCCGTGTCGCTGCCGCCGGGGCCGCGCGCCGGGACCCGCCGCGCGCACGCCGGCGGCTTGCCGTATCGCCCGCGCGCGCCGGGACCGGCCGCGGCTTCACCCGCAACATCCTCGCCCAGTCGAACGTGAGGTCCGTGTTGGCGTCCTCGATGGCCCGTATCGCATCCTCGTCGAGCGGCAATCGCCCGATGCTGACGTTCGGCGGCGTGCGGAACCAGTACAGCAGCCTGGGGCGCGAACCGGTTCCGAGCCCGTGGAGCAGGTAGGTGTGCTCGTAGCCCCGTTCGTCCCGAAAGAACCGCAGATAGGGCATGGCCAGCGGCGCATCCTAGCACGGGCGGGCACCGCGCCGGCCGCTGACGGGGACGGCCCGCGCCCCGGCGGGCCGCGGGCTCGTAGTACGATCGCAGGGTGAACGACCGTTTCCTGCGCGCCTGCCGGCGCGAGCCCGTCGATCGTACGCCGGTCTGGTTCATGCGCCAGGCGGGACGCTACATGCCCGAGTACCGCGCGATCCGGCAGCGGCACACGCTGCTCGACATCTGCCGGCAGCCGGAGCTGGCCGCGGAGGTGACGCTCCAGCCCGTCGACCGGCTCGACGTGGACGCCGCCATCCTTTTCTCGGACCTGCTGCTGCCCCTCGAGCCGCTCGGGATCCCGTTCGATTTCGTCAAGGGCGAGGGTCCGGTCATCCACGAACCGATCCGCACGGCGGACGACATCGCCCGCCTCCGGACGATCGAGCCGCGCGAGTCCCTCGGCCACGTCCTGGCGACCATCCGCCTGCTGCGCAACGAGCTGGCCGACCGGGTTCCTCTCATCGGTTTCGGGGGCGCCCCGTTCACGCTGGCGTCGTATGCGGTCGAGGGCGGCCCCTCGAGCCACTACTCCAGGACCAAGGCCCTCATGTACGGCGAGCCGGACGCCTGGCATCGCCTGTGCGAGATCCTGGCCGCGGCGGTGGCCGACTACCTCGTGGCCCAGGTCGACGCCGGCGCGCAGGCCATACAGGTCTTCGACTCCTGGGTCGGGGCGCTCAGCCCCGGCGACTACCGCGAGTTCGCCCTGCCCCATACGCGGCACGTATTGAGCGCCGTCGCCGCCACCGGCGTGCCGGTGCTGCACTTCGGGACCGGCACGGCCACCCTGCTGGAGGCCATGACCGAGGCTGGCGGCGACGTCATCGGCGTCGACTGGCGCGTACCCCTGGACGACGCGTGGGCGCGCATCGGGACGGACCGTGCCGTGCAGGGAAACCTGGACCCGACGCTGCTCCTCGGGCGCGTCGACCGCCTGCTCGCCGGGGCCGAGGAGGTGCTGCAGCGCGCCGGGGGGCGGGCCGGCCACATCTTCAACCTCGGCCACGGCATCCTCCCGGAAACCCCCGTCTCGCATGTCCAGACCCTCGCCCGCTTCGTGCACGAGTGCGGCTGACCGCCGGACCGACCGCAGGTTCCACCGCGGCCGGCCGGGTCGGCGCACACCGCGCGGGAGCAGGAGCGCCGCATGAGCGACGTTGCCGTCGCGGTCGTCGGCGGGGGCATCAGCGGACTGTCGGCGGCGTACGAGCTCCACCGGCGGCGCACTCCGTTCGTGCTGCTGGAGAAGTCCGCACGGCTCGGCGGCGTGATCCGCACCGAACGAGCCGGCGGCTTCACCATCGATGCCGGTCCCGACTCGCTCGTCACGCAAAAGCCCGCGGCAATTGCCCTCTGCCGCGAGCTGGGCCTCGCCGACCGGCTCATCCCGACCCGCACGCCGCGCACCGCGTACGTCGTGCGGGACGGCGTGCTCCATCCGTTGCCCCCGGGGTCGGTCTTCGGCATTCCGACCCGCGTCGGCCCGCTCGCCGGCCAGCGGCTCCTTTCCCCGCGCGGCCGGGTGCGGCTGGGCATGGAGTTGCTGGCGCCCCGCAACCGGAACCACCCGGCAGGAGAGACCCGGGAGGAAGGCGCCCGAGACGAGTCGATAGGGGCTTTCTTCCGCCGCCGCTTCGGGATGGAGGCGACCGACTACCTTGCCGAACCGCTCCTGGCCGGCATCCACTCGGGAGACGTGGAGCGGCTGTCGATGCCGGCGCTGTTCCCGCAGTTCGTGGAGGCCGAGCGGGTCCACGGCAGCGTGATCCGGGCGTTCCGGCGAAACGCCGCGGCCCGGGCCTCCACAACGGAGGGACAGGGACCGTTCCGCTCCTTCCCGGAGGGCCTCGAGACACTCCCCCGCGCGGTGGCCGCCCGCCTGCCGGGACACTGCCTGCGTTCCGGGACCGCGGTCACCGGCATCGCGGGCGGACCTCCCTACGCGCTGGACACCGGCGACGGCTCGCGCATCACGGCGGACCAGGTCGT
The DNA here is from genome assembly GCA_965204175.1 of Vicinamibacterales bacterium. Classification (GTDB taxonomy): domain Bacteria; phylum Acidobacteriota; class Vicinamibacteria; order Vicinamibacterales; family UBA8438; genus WTFV01. The sequence continues at coordinate 2,479,093 of OZ241978.1, read as the reverse complement.
CCTGGCGCTTCCCGCGCACGCCGCGGCGCCGCTGGCGGCAGGCGTCGACGCCGCGCTCGGCCGCCTGTGCGAGTCGTTCGCCGACACCTCCATCGCCATCGTGGTGCTGGCCTTCCGCCGGGACGCAATCGCGCACCCGTTGCGCGGCAGCGGCTTCGTGGTTCCGCGCGTCGAGCCGGGGCTGTCGATCACCGCGGCGACCTGGATCTCGTCGAAGTGGCCCGGCCGGGCGCCGGACGACCACGTCCTGCTGCGCGGCTTCGTCGGCGGCGCCCGCCGGCCGGACGCGCTCGACCTGCCGGACGCAACCCTCATCGACACGGTGCTGGAAGACCTGACCGGGCTGCTCGGCGTCGCCGGGGCACCGGTGCTGGCGCGTATCTACCGCTGGCCGCGGGCGAACCCGCAGCACCACGTGGGTCACCTGGCGCGCGTCGAGGAGATCGACCGGCGCCTGGCGCAATTGCCGGGGCTGCAGATCATCGGCGCCGCGTTTCGCGGCGTCGGCATCGGCGACTGCGTGGCCGCCGGCCGGTCCGCCGGCGCCGCGGCGGCGGACGCCCCGCGGAGCACGCGATGAAGGCGGTGGACATCATCGGCGTGCCGCTGGACCTGGGCGCCGACCGGCGCGGGGTCGACATGGGTCCCTCGGCTCTGCGCATCGCCGGCCTCGGCGACCGCCTGGCCGCGCTGGGCTACGTCGTGACGGACCGGGGCAATCTGGAAGCGCCGGTCCGCGAGACCCGGCACCCGGGAGATGCCGGCAAGAAGTACATCGACGACATCGCCGGCGTCTGCCGGCGCCTGTTCGAGACGGCCGCCGCCTCCCTCGCGGCGGGCGCCCTGCCCCTGGTCCTCGGCGGCGACCACAGCCTGGCGGCCGGATCCGTCGCCGCCAGCGCCGCCGCCGCCCGGCAGCGCGACGAGCGTCTCGGCCTGCTCTGGATCGACGCCCACGGCGACATGAACACGCCGGGCACCAGCCCCAGCGGCAACGTCCACGGCATGCCGCTCGCCGCGTTGCTGGGTCCCGAGCCCAGGGAGCTGTCGGCCATCGGCGGCGTATCCCCGGCGGTCGACGCCGCCCGCACCGTCCTCATCGGTGTCCGCGACCTCGACCCCGCCGAACGCGGGCACGTGGTCGCCTCCGGCGCCCGGGTGTTCACGATGGAGGACGTCGACCGTCTCGGCATGGCGACCGTCGCCGAGCGCGCCCTGGAGCTGGCCGGCCGCGACACCGACGGCCTGCACGTCTCGTTCGATCTGGACGTCTGCGATCCGGGCATCGCCCCCGGCGTCGGCACCCCCGTCCGCGGCGGCATCAGCTATCGCGAAGCCCACCTCGTGATGGAGACCGTCGCCGGCAGCGGCCGGCTGCGCGCACTGGACCTGGTCGAGCTCAACCCCACCCTCGACGACCGCAACGCCACCGCCGAGCTGGGCGTGGAGCTCGCGCTCTCTGCGCTGGGGCTGCGGATTCTGTAGCCCGCGGCGGTCCGGCGGCAGTCGTGCGCGTCCCGCCGGCGGAACGCGACTTCGCTCCTCTCCCGGATGCGAGGACGCCCCGGACCACGTGCTATTCTTCAGCGATCTACCGACGGAAGGGAGACTTCATGAACGCTCGTCAGTTTCTGTTTGCGTTGTTCCTGGGATTTCTGGCGGTGACCTTCGTCGCGGCCTGCGGTGGCGGCGGCGGTGAGGCGCCCGAGGCGGAAGCGACGGACAACGAGGGCGCCGACATGGACGCCGAGGCGGCGGATGCCGGCAGCATGGAGATGCTCGGCGGCGGCCACCTGACGCCCGTCCACGAGGGAACCGGGGGCAGCCCCCACGTCAGCGTCCACTGGAACGTCGACGGCGGCAACGTCACCATCGACTACGGCCGGCCGTACCTGAAGGGCCGGGTCATCGGCGAGAGCGTCGAGCCGCTGGCCGACTCGGTCTGGCGCCTCGGCGCGGACGAGGCGACCACGCTGACCACCGACCGCGAGCTGATGCTCGGCGCCGCGACCATCCCGGCCGGCGAGTACACGCTGTGGACCATGCAGGCGGGTGACGAAACCCACCTGATCGTCAACAGCGAGACCGGCCAGTGGGGCACCGCCTACAACGCGGAGCACGACGTCGTGCACGTCCCGATGACCGTCGGCGAGCTCGACCCGCCGGCCGAGCAGCTCGTGATCTCGATCGAGGATGGCAACCTGGGCTTCGACTGGGGGACGCTGACCGCCAGCGTGCCCCTGATGGTGCATTGATTCAGGCGGCCACTCGGGGCCGTCTTCTGCCTGAGGGCCGCGGTCTCCCCGGCCGCGGCTCTACCCTCGGGCCGCTAGCTCAGTGGTAGAGCACCTGACTTTTAATCAGGGTGTCGCTGGTTCGATCCCAGCGCGGCCCACCAATAGAATCAACAACTTACAGCGGAAAATCGGACTTTCGCCTTGACGAAAACCGATTTGACACCCTAACTCCTGGATTTCTGACACCCACGGGACGCTCATTCCCCCGACCGAAGGTCGTCGAGGAACTCCGCGCTTGGGTGTACGCCCGTCACCAGTAGTCGGTCGCGCGAGCGAGTGCAGGCGATGTTGAGCAAGTGTCGCTCGGTGCTGTAGACCTCCTCCAGATTGGCGTCATCTCCGACGCGCTCGATCCGGGCCTGCAGTGGAATGTACCTCGCCATCGCACGCGGCCTGATCCGGGCGACCCTGAGCGCGCGGCCTGATGCTGCCGCTACACCGCCGCGTCCTCGCCGCGGGCGAGCGCCAGCTCGCGCGCGCTCGGATTGACCGAAGGGCGGAACGGGACCTCGCATACCTGCGCCCGGTCGGGTTGTCCCGGCTCACTCGCGTACTCGTCGGGCAACCAGACCAGCAGCTCGGTCCCTACGACCGACTTGCCGACCGGCACGTAGCCCAACGCAATGTTGCAGCCCAGCTCCGGCGCGTACCACGGTGAGGTCAGGTAGCCAATCGGATCGTCGCCGTCGATATCCGAAACCAGCCAGAAGTCCGGCGCGTAGTCGTCGATCGGCTTGCCCCCCAGCGTCATGCCGACCATCACCATCGAGAAGGGCGGCCGCCCCGCGGCGATCTCGGCGCGCATTCGTTCGAGGGCCGCCCGGCCGATGTAGTCGCCCTGCTTGCGGCGGGGCACCTGATAGGCCAGGTTGCACTGGAACGGCACCGTCTCGTGGTCGATGTCCTGCCCCCAGGACATGATGCCGGCCTGGATGCGACGCTGATGGCCGGGCGCGATGACCTTGAGCTGGTGCATGCTGCCGGCCTCCAGCACCACGTGCCACAGCCTCTCGGCATGCAGGGTGGCATCGCGCAGATAGATTTCGTAGCCTTTCTCACCGGAGAAGCCGGTTTGGGAAACGACCACCCGGCAGCCGGCAATGTCGGCCTCGAGAAGGCCGTAATACGGGATGTCCCGGATGCGGTCGCCGACCAGATCGACCATCAGCGCGAGCGATTTCGGTCCCTGGATCTGCACCGGGCAGACGTCGATCTCGTCGGTCGCCACGTCCATGCGCATCCCGACGTTGACGCCCTGCAGCCAGAACAGAATGTCGGAGTCCGCCGCCGAGAACCAGAATTCGTCTCTGGACAGGCGCAGGAGCACCGGGTCGTTCAGGATGCCGCCGCGCTCATTGCAGAGAATGACGTACTTCGCGTGCATCGGCTCGATGCGGGTCGCGTCGCGGGTGATGACGTAGTCGACGAACCGTTCCGCATCCGGGCCCTTGACCCGGATCTGCCGCTCGACCGCGACGTTCCACAGCGTTACGTGCTTGGTCAGCGCCTCGTGCTCCGCCGTGGCGCCCCCATCTTCCGGCCGAACGTAGCCGCGCGGATGGTAGACGCGGTTGTAGACCGTGGCCCGCCAGCAACCCGCCTCGTGGGAGAGATGCCAGTAGGGCGACTTCCGCACACGCGTGGAGATGAGCAGTTCCACCGGTGTCCGGCCGCTTTGACGCAGGTTGACGGGCACGATACGGTCGGACTGGTCGACGCTGTGTGGCTGAGTCCTCATGGCACCTCCTGCTGCTGTGCCGAACAGTTCCCGGCCAACGGTTACGGGCGTGCGATTCGGATCATTACCGCGCGATTGGTCTGCCGGTCAACACGCCGTGTGGATCCTGTTCACGGGCATCGAGCCGGCAAACGGCGCGCCCGACAGCAGCGACTCCGGAGCAGAATGAGGCCGCCGACCCGAATCCCGTTACGATGAGTCGGGGGACCCGTGGAAGACACAACCAGGAGCATCGCCGGGAGCGCCTCGCGAGTGCCGCCGGCGCGGGCAACCATCGCCGTAATCGGGGCCGGTATCGTCGGCAACTGCCTGGTCGGGCATCTGGCGGAGCTGGGGTGGGAGGACCTGCTGCTGATCGACAAGGGTCCGCTGCCCAACCCCGGCGGCTCCACCGGCCACGCGTCGAACTTCATCTTTCCGACCGATCACAACCGCGAGATCGCGATGCTGACCCTGGAGAGTCAGCGCCAGTATGCCGCGCTCGGCGTCAACACCACGTGCGGCGGGATCGAGGTGGCGCGTACCGAGGCGCGCGTGGAGGAACTGCGCCGGCGGATGACGTCGGCGCGCGCCTGGGGCATCGAGGCCGAACTGCTCACCTCCGCCGAGGTCGTCGCGAAGGCGCCGTTCGTCAACGGCGACGCGATCCTGGGCGGCTTCTACACGCCGAGCGTGTCGGTGGTCGACTCGGTCCGCGCGGGGGCCATCATGCGGGAGCGGGCGCAGGCGCGGGGCGTGCTCACCGTGCTGGACAACACCGAGGTCACCGGGCTGGTGGCGTCGCGTCCGCCGTCGTTCGGCCGCCCGCGCATCCGCGCCGTGGTGACGGCGGCCGGTGAGATCGAGGTCGAGCAGGTGGTGATCGCATGCGGCGTCTGGAGTCCGCGTCTCGCCGCGATGGCCGGCGCGACGATCCCGCTCACCCCGGCCGTGCACCAGATGGCCGACCTGGGCCCGGTCGACCTTCTGCTGAAGACAGGAAACGAGATCGGCTATCCGATCGTGCGTGACATGGACACGTTCATGTACGAGCGGCAAAGCCACGACGCGATGGAGGTCGGCTCCTACGCCCATTGCCCCATCCTGGTGCATCCTGACGACATTCCCTCGTTGGCGGAGGCGGAACGAACGCCCACCGAGATGCCCTTCACCGCCGCCGACTTCGCGCCGCAGCTCGAGCACGCCCGCGAGATCATGGGCGAACTGCTCGCCGGCTCCGAGATGCAGTACGCGGTCAATGGACTGCTGTCGCTCACCCCCGACACGCACCAGTTGCTGGGCGAGACCGCCGAGGTGGAGAAGCTCTGGTCGGCGGCTGCAGTCTGGGTCAAGGAGGGGCCCGGCACCGCGCGCCTGATCGCCGAGTGGATCACGTATGGCTACCCGCGCCTGTGCGATCCGCACGGATCGGACATCACCCGCTTCTGTCTGCACGAACGCACCGAGCGGCACATCCGCGACCGCTGCGGCGAGCACTTCAACAAGACCTACGGGATCGTGCACCCGCGTGAGCAGTGGGCGTCCGCCCGCGGCATGCAGCGCGCCCCGTTTCACGATCGGACCGCGGCGCTGGGCGCCGAGTTCCACGAAGCGCGCGGTTGGGAGCGCCCGCAGTGGTACGCGTCGAACGAGGACCTCGTCGACCGCTACCGCGTCGCGGACCGCCCCCACGAGTGGGACCGCCGCTGGTGGTCGCCGACCGTCGACGCCGAACATCTCCACATGCGGGAGAAGGTCGGGATCGTCGATCTGAGCGCTTTCCAGATATTCGACGTGTCCGGACCCGGGGTCGTGTCGTATCTGGAACGGCTGACGGTCAACCGCTGCGACCGGCCTGTGGGCAACTCGATCTACACCCCGCTGCTGACGCCCGAAGGCGGGATCCGCGCCGATCTGACCATCCAGCGGCTGGCCGGCGATCGGTTCCGCATCGTGACCGGCGCCTTCGACGGGGCGCGCGACGAGGTCTGGTTCCGCCGCCATCTGCCTGCGGACGGCTCCGTGCAGTTCGAGAACCTGTCGTCCGCGCTGTGCACCATCGGCGTGTGGGGCCCCGATGCCGGCCCGTTGCTCTCGACGATCACCAACACCCCGCTCTCACAAGCGGCGTTCCCGTACGGGACGGTGCGAGACGCGATCGTCGACGGGGTCCCGGCGACGATGCTGCGCATCTCCTACGTGGGCGAGAGCGGCTGGGAGATCTATACGCACATGCCGCACGGCGTGCGCCTGTGGGACGCGATTTGGCAGGCGGGCCTCGCCTTCGACGCCCGCCCGGTCGGCATCGGCGTCTACGGCACCACGGGCCGACTGGAGAAGGGCTACGCGCTCATGGGCGTCGATCTGACCTCGGAGTACTCGCCGGTCGAGGCGGGCTTGGCACGATTCGGTGTGAAGGACGCCGACTTTATCGGCAAGGCGGCCTACCTGAAGGCGCGCGCGGAGGGACCGGCGGCCAAGCTGTGTACGCTGACGATGGACCGTCACACCACCGCGTCCGGAGTGTCCCGCTTCCCGACCGGGGGCAACGAACCGATCCTGACGCGTGACGGCGCGCGCATCGTCGACGACCGCGGTCGGGAGTCCCGCGTCACTTCCGCCGGCATGGGACCGTCCGTCGGCCAGTACCTTCTGTTGGCCTATCTGCCGATCGAGCACACGGTGGCCGGCGCCGGGCTGCAGGTGCTGTACATGAATGAGTGCTTTCCCGTGACCGTGGCCGCCGGCTCGGCAGTGTTCGACCCCGAGAACCGCCGGATGAAAGCGTAGCGCGGCGCTTCAGGCCGCTCCCGGCGGCAGGAACCGTTGGCGGAGTCCGGCCTGCCCCTCTTCAATAGGGTACCGACACCATTCGTGTTCTGATACACGCCAAGGTGGCGGCCTGAGCCTCTGGTGGTCACGTAGGATCACGCTCCATGCACTGGTGCTGGTGCGAGCGGGCCAAGCTGCTCGACTAAGAGAAGGAGGTGCTGGCGGCGCCGGCGCCAGCCGGATCATCTTCCCCGGACCAGCGTCGTGGTGTTCTCGGACCCGCCTGGTCAGGCTTGCTCGACGTCGAACGCCGCCAGGTTGCGGGCCTCCCTGCTAAATTCCACCCCGATCAGGTGGATCGGCTCGCCCCGGTCGCGGTACTTGTCCGCGTAGCCCTTCGCTTTCAACTGCGCCGTCGCCGCGCCCTCGGGCGCCAGTTCCACCACCTTGAACTCGAACAGGTAGACGTTGTCGTTGAAACGCACCGCCATGTCCAGCCGGCCGTGGTTGCTGCTGTCCTCGACCACCACGTCCAGCCCCAGCCCCGCGAAGTACGAGTAGAACACGCTGGCGTAGAAGCCCTCGTAGCTGGCGATGTCGTTGTTCGTGTACCACTCGTACGGAATGCTGGCGAAGAACGACTCGAACAGCGCTCCCAGCCCCGTGAAGTCGTTGACCAGCAGCAGGTCGTAGAGCCGCGCGCTGTGCGCCACCGCCCGCGATGCATCCCCCGTCATGCGGTTCAGCAGGCTCCGGTTCAGGCTCTGCCGCACCTCCCGATTCGGATACCCCAGCCGGTAGAACATCTCCGCGCCCCGCGGCTCCGGGCGCTCGATGGTCAGGTAGCCGGTCTGGAACAGCAGCGCCTCGGTCGGCATGTCGTCGACGTCGAAGGTCGACAACAACTCGGCGTTGGTCACCATGCCGTCCAGCGCCAGCGAGCTCACTCGGCGTCTGAACAGCGTGTCCACCAGAAAGGTGGGCGTGCCGGTCTCGAACCAGTGGGCGGCGAACTCGCGCTTGCGGAACAGCAGCAGGATGTCGAACGGGTTGTAGACCTTCTCCTCGCCCCGCCAACTGTAGCCGTTGTACCAGTCGCGGACCTGGTCCCGGTCCAGGCCGCCGAGCTCGGGCGCGAACACGGTGTCGAGGTCCGCGTCGGTGTAGCCACAGATGGCCGAGTAGTCCGGTTCCAGGGTGATGTCGGTGAGGTTGTTGAGTCCGGAGAACAGGCTGACCTTGGAGAACTTGCTCACCCCGGTGATGAAGCTGAACCGGATGTGTGCGTCGCTGTCCTTGACGACCGCGTAGAGGCCGCGGAGGAAGTCGCGGTTGGCGCGGGCGACCTCCGGCGCGTCCAGCGCGTCCAGAATCGGCTTGTCGTACTCGTCCACCAGGATGACGGCTCGCTGCCCGGCCCGCGCGCTCGACATCCGGACGAGATGCCCGAAACGCTCCGCGGCCGTGTCGTAACGGGAACTGACGCCGAGCTGTTCCTCGAGGCTATCGAGTTGAGCCATCAGGCTGATGTTCAAGTAGCCCGGTTCCTTGAAGTTGCCGCTGCCGAAGCTGAGGCGCAGCACGGGATGCCGCACCGACCAGTCCCACCGGTCGTGGATGGCGAGCCCCTCGAACAGAGGCTCGTTGCCCTCGAACAGCTCCTTGCAAGTGTCCAGGAACAGGCTCTTGCCGAAGCGCCGGGGGCGCGACAGGAAGTAGTGCTCTCCCTTGTCGAGCAACTGCCAAATGTAAGCGGTCTTGTCCACGTAATAGCAGCGCCCCTCCCGGATCTTGCGGAAGGTCTGCATGCCGATGGGCAGCTTGCGTCGAGTCATGGACACGCACCCAGGTCGTGGCCGCCAGCGTACATCGTCGTCTCCGCGGGCTGCGACCTCCGTGGCGCGCGCGGCCGACGTCGTTGGTGGGCAACCAACAGCCCCGCCCAAGCGCCACCGGCGGTCGAGGGAAGACCCCGTGTGCTTCCTCGATCCGGGGCTGAAAGGCGGCGCCATCTCGCGCGTGGTGGCGACATCATCCGCAGCATACCGCACGCCTCCGCCTGACAGGAGGCCGTCGACCTTCCCTGTCGAACAGCCAGCGAGGCGCCGCAGCGGAACCGTCACCTTCGTCTGCGGCATGGGTCGCCCCGGGGTGTCCGTATCACGGCTTTCAGGCGCACCCGCAGGCCGCCGAGCACCACCGGCGGCCGCGGCGAGATCTGCGCGTCGCGCTTCAGCTCCTCGATCCGCTTCTGCAGCCGGCGCTGCAAGGTGTCCGCCCGCCGGCGCGCCTCGCCCGAGTTGAGGCGCGCGCCGGTCTTGCCGGCCCCCTCTTCAAGCGCGAGCTGCGCGGCACGGTGGTCCCAGCACAAGATCTCCTTGGTGAGACGGTCCTTCACGGCCGCCTCGGTCTTGTCGATCAGCGCGAGCCTGGCCGCACGGACTTCCGCGAGGTGTTCCGGGACGACGTCGGCGACGGCGTACGCCTGCGCCGCTTGCTCCAGATCCCGGCCGATCCAGGCGCACTCGGACCGTTCGAGGAACGCGTCGACCGCCGGCTCGTCGGCCGCCAGCGGCCGGTAGTCGAGATACGGCGCGTAGTGCAGATGGCGCGTCACGCCGTCGTTGTCGAGCTCGCCGTAGAGCACCCGCTTCGAGACGACGCGCCGATCGCCGGCACGGGTGACGCCGGCGTCCTGCAGGGCGTGCTCGATGGAGAAGAGCACACGGGGCGTCGTGCCCTGGTCGCGCTCGTCGACGAGGACCGCGCCGCGCTTCAGCAGGTCGCGGTGACGTTCCAGGACCAGGTCGATGACGGCGTCGAGCAACGGATGGCCCGGGCAGACGAAAGCCGCCAAGGGTTGCCCGGGCGGGGCGACCAGCGGCTTCTCGAACACGATCCGTTCGTAGCGGGGGAGGACCGGCTCGCTGGTTCCGATCGTCCATCGCGTTGTGGACGAGCTGCCGCTCCTCGAGCAGGTCCTGCAGCGTCGCCCGGTCGATCGCCTGGTCGACGGCGGTATCGAGGCGGGCGCGCACCTCCGGCTGCTCGCCGTAGCGGATGGCGTCGAGCAGCAGCTCGCGCAGCGGCCGCCCTTCGAACTCCAGCTTGCCGAGCACGTCGAGGACCTGACCGCCGAGCGCTTGCCGGGCCTGTTCCAGCTTTATCGAGAAGCCTCTGGTAGACGTCGCCCTCGCGGGTCTCGTCGACGACTAGGTTCCACAGGTGGCAGACCTCCGTCTGGCCGATGCGGTGGTGGACGCCAGCACCTGCGCCCGCACCCGCCGGAACAGCAGCCCGATCTCCAGCGGCGTCTCCAGATGCAACAGCAGCGCCGCCGTGTACGGGCTGTTCCGGCCACGCCCGTCCGCCGCCGTCGTCCCCGCCGCCGCCGCATACGCCACCAGCGTCTCGTCCCCCAGCAGGTCCTCGTTCAGGTCGGCGAAGCTGCCGCCGCTCACCGTACGGGTCGCCGCCGTACGCTGCATCGAGCGCGCCAGCGGGTTGTTCCGGCACGCATCCAGTATCACGAGTCGCAACGACGCCCCCGTGGTCGACACCAGCAGGTCGTCGACCGTCACCGTCTCGAAGCGCACGTCGACATCGCGCTCGAGACGCGCGTCGACCGGCACCAGGTAGTTGACGCCATCCATCTCGATGCCGTGACCCGCGTAGAAGACGAGCGACACGTCCGCGCCCGCGCTCCGCCGCGTGAACGCGCGCAGCGCCTCGGTCAGCTCCACCCGATCGGCATCGAACTCGGTCGTCACCTCGAACCCGAGCCGCCGCAGCGCCGCAGAGATGTCGGCCGCGTCGTTGTCCGGATTCGGCAGCCGCCCGATGTGGGCGTAGGTGCTGTTGCCGACCACCAGCGCCACGCGGCCATCGGCCAGGACAACCGACGGCGCCGCGAACACGACGAACGCCAGGACCGCTACGACGAGCGACCTCACTGCTCGCATTGCATTCTTCTCCCGCACGTCCTTCACACGCATCCTGCCAGCACGCTCGTGCGCCGTCTACGGTGACGGCCTGGTCGATGTTCGGGCCGCCGGGAAGGTTGACGTAAACACGCTTATCCGACCCAGTGCTGTGATCGAGGCCCCAACGCGCTGGAGCCCTCGGGCACCATCACGTCTCGCGTTCCCTGCCGTCCCAACTATGTTCCATTGCTCCGTTCACCGAAGACGGTCGAGTTGCTCCCGCGCCCACGAATCGCCTTGCTCCGCTGCCCGGCGATACCAACGAACGGCTTCTACGCGATCCCGTTGCACGCCCCGACCGTTCTCGTGCATCCAGCCGAGGTTGGCCTCGCCGAGAGCGTAGCCCTGTTCGGCCGAGCGACGGAACCAGCGAACGGCCTGCTCGTAGTCCTGGCCGACCCCGCGTCCGTCACGGTACATGGTGCCGAGGTTGGTTTGGCCGGCTGTGTGTCCCTGCGCGGCAGCCCGTCGGAACCACCAGATGGCCGCCTCGTAATCCTGCGACACGCCGCGCCCGTCGCGGTACATGGTGCCGAGGTTGCTCTGCGCCGAGGCGTATCCCTGCTCGGCAGACAGCCGGTACCAGCGGGCGGCTTCGGCGGCGTCTCGCGAAACACCACGGCCCCGGGAGTACATGCGACCGACGTTGTTCAACCCCCTGGCGTATTGCTGGTCTGCCGCCTGGCGGTACCAGGACACGGCCACTTCGTAGTCTCGTCCAACCCCGCGACCGTCCTCGTACCGTTCGCCGAGTTCGTTCTGAGCCTCCGGGTTTCCCCCCTCGGCCAACTCGCGTAGTGCAACAACGTGCAGCTCGGTGACATCCGCTTCCGGCGTGTCGACGCGCGGCGGGTCGGCCACAGCGGCCGCACTCACCGTGACGGACGTTCCCGTCGCGAGCGTCCTCGTCAGGTAGTGCTCCCGTACCAGCGACTGATACTCGTGAGGCCGCTGCGCGCCGTTGGTCGACGCCAGCACCTGTGCACGCACTCGGCGGAATAGCGTCAGGATCTCCAGTGGGGTTTCCAGGTGCGACAGCAGCGCCGATGTGTACGGGCTGTTCCGGCCTCGCCCATCCGCCGCGGTTGTACCCGCCGCCGCCGCATATGCCACCAGCGTCTCGTCACCCAGCAGGTCCTCGCTCAGGTTCCCGAAACTGCCCCCGCTGACGCTGCGGCTCGCCGCCGTGCGCTGCATCGACCGCGCCAGGGGGTTGTTCCGGCACGCATCCAGGATCACCAGCCGCAACGACGCGCCCGCTGTCGACACCAGCAGGTCGTCCAGCGTCAGCGTCTCGTAGCGCACGTCGACGTCGCGCTCCAGCCGAGCGTCGATGGGCACCAAGTAGTTGACGCCGTCCATCTCGATGCCGTGGCCCGCGTAGAAGACCAGCGAGACGTCTGCGCCCGCGCTTCGGCGCGTGAACCGACGCAGCGCTTCGGTCATCTCGACCCGATCGGCATCGAACTCGGTCGTCACCTCGAACCCGAGCCGACGGAGCGCCGCGGAGATATCACGGGCGTCGTTGTCCGTATTCGGCAGCCGGCCGATGTGGTCGTAGGTGCTGTTGCCCACGACCAACGCTACGCGACCATCGGCCAAAACGACCGCCGGCACGGCGAGGACGATAAACGCCAGGGCGACCACGACGAGCGACCTCACTGCTCGCATCGCATTGCTCTCCCGCACGTCCTTCACGCGCATCCGGTGCAGCACTTTCCTTCGTTCGCCGTCTACGCTGACGGCCTCGTCCCTGTTGAGACCCGCGGGACGTTGACGGAAACGGCATTATCTGACCCACTCGCCATTCACGTACCGCCTTTCCTCGACGTTGCCGCTCGCCCAGCGGATGACGTGATTGCCGTGCCGTTCACCGTTCACATACGGGCCTTCGCCAACGGTCCCGTCCGCTTGGCGGACGATCCAGTGGCCGTTGAACTCGCCGTCCACAAACGGGCCTTCCGCGAAGTATCCATCCAGCCCACGGATGACCCAGTTGCCGTTCAGCTTGCCGTCCACGATGCGTCCGGTCCCCGTCTGACGATTCCCGTCCCAGACCCACGTTATGGTTCCTGTTCCCTGAGCGAAGCCACCTGTGCACTCCCCCGTCCAGGTCGCGGTCTCGCCCTGCTCGAGTCGCACATTCCACAGGTGGCACCCTGGTTGCTCGGAAATCTCCAACCAGCATGCCGCCCCGGCCGGCTTGCCGGCGCACGTCTGGCTGGGGCGGACCGCCACACCCGACCGGCGACGCGCGCCGGCCGCCGGCGTGGTTCCAGACGTCGGGGGCGCTCCAGAGGTCCGCGTTTCCGAAGCCGATGTCAAGGCCCCGCCGACGTCCTGCCCCGCTACCGTAGTGGCGCCACTGGTCGAACCACGTAGCCCCGCCAGACGGGCCTGCGCCAGCTCACTGAACACCCCGTTCGGGAACCGGCGCAGATACGCCTCGAACTCCACCGGGTTCGTACTGTTCTGGATCGATTGCCAGAACACGACTTCCAGTTCCGTGGAATCCGCGTCCGCGGCGCCCGCAGATACTGGAGGCCGGGATCCGCCCTGGCTGCGCAACGCTTCGACCTGCGAACCGTCCAGATACCCGGTCGATCGTACGCCGCGCGCCGACTGCCAGCTCCGAATCGCCGCCCGCGTCCGCGGACCGAACAGACCGTCCGCGCCGCCAGGGTCGAAGCCTGCCGACCTCAGGCCCAGCTGGACCTGCCGCCGTGCGGCCTGGTTCAGACCCAACCCCTCTTCGACCACCGGGCCGTTGCAGCCCCACACCCGGACCGTGCAACCCGAGCCGCCCCGCGAGCCGCACCCCGACAGCGCCGCCTGCCGCGCCGCGGCCGCCGAACCGAACGCTTCCGCCCAGCCCACCGCCGTGCTGTCGGCGTCCTGATCGGCCGCATACGCCCCGCAGCGGGCGAACGTCAGCACCACCGAACACCCCGCGCCGCACTCGCGCAACGCCGCCGCCTGAGCGGCCGATGCGGTCTCGTAGTCGACCGCCCAGCCGTACTGGTCGCCTCGACGCTCATCGATCGCCAGCGCACCCACGGGAGTCTGCGCCGCGGCCGACAGCGCCGTACCCAGAGAGATGCAAACAACGAGCGACGCCCATGCAAGCGCCTTCATCGTCTCCCTCGCTCCCCATCTCTCTGAAGAACCATTCCTCAACGGTCCCGTTCGCCCGGCGAATGACCCAGCGACCGTGCGTTGCCGTTCACGGGTTCGGTCGTCAACGTTTTCTCCCCGTGCGTCCTTCCAAGCGCATCGCGCCAACACGAATAACGCTAGCAACTCGGCACGCGATATGCGCCCCCCAAATGAGGGGCAATCCTTGCCAGCCAGACTGAGGGACCCGGGCGGCCTACACGTCCACGCGGCCCTGCAACTGCGCCCCGTCGACCATGACCAACCGCGGAGCCGAGACCGCACCTTCAACCGAGCCGGTCTCGTCGATACGCACCAGTTCGCTCGCCCGGATGCTCCCGCTCACCTTGCCGAGAACCACCACCGACTTCGCCGACAGCTCCGCCTTGACCCTGCCGGTTGGACCCACCGTCAGGACATGTTGCGGCAGCTCGATCGTCCCGTCGACCTGGCCGTCGATGACGAGGTCCTCGCCCGCCTTGACCTCGCCCTGGAGGACGACCTCCTTGCCTATTCGCGTGATGCCCTCGGAAGCCTGCGGCCCGCCGGCGCGCTGCCCGCGCGGCGACGGCGGCCGGCTGACCGAAGCATCGTCAGCAAGCTGTGTCTCGACCATTTGAAGCGACCTCGATTCATTCCTGCGGTTTCGCCGCGCGGGAACCCGCCGCCGTCGTCCAGCTCGATCGCGAACAGCCCGCGGCCGAGCAACAATCGCGGTTCCGGCCCACCCCCACGTGCCGTTCGGCTCCGCCGGAACCCAGCCGGCAACGCCCCGGACCGGGACCGCGAGTCCCCCATTCACGACGCCATTGGATTCAGAGTGCTGCAGCCTTGCCCGTCGGCAACGCCACATCGAAGCGCATCGTGTAGCGCGTCGACCAGCTCCCGCAGGATACGCGCCACGATGAAACGCAACGTCATGGTTTCGTCCTCCGGGTCCGCAGGGGGCACGACGTCGTCCGTGCCCCCGCTGCCGACTCCAGCCCAGCCGAGGATGTCGCCGGCGTCCAGCGCCAGCGGTCCACCTCGATCGGTGCGACCACGCTCCACTTGAACTTCTGGTAGAACCGCTCCGCCGTCACCTCGTCGATCACCGCCAGCAGGATGGCCAGCGCAAGCTGCGCCCACCCGTCGGCTACCAGCCCAGCGTAGCCCGGCCGACGAACCCGTTGTCCGCGTCCCCGGCGAGCGGAGCCTCGCGGCGGTGCGCTTCCACGCCCAGCCTGAACGCCACCCCGCCGCCGGACAGGCCGAGGCTGTAGCCCAGCCGGTAGTCCCGCCCGTGCCCGGAGGTCCCGACCGCGAACCGCGGCGTTCCTACCAGGCGGCTGCCCACCGGCAGCCCGTAGCCGACCTCGGCGTCCAGCCGGTCGCCCGACGCGAAGCCGCCGTGGGTCAGCCCCGCCATCGTCTCGCGGCCCCACAGCGCCTCGGCCCCGCCCGTCGCCTGGCCGCCCCAGGACGGCGCCACCCGCGCCTCGAAGCCCAGCGGCGTCGACGGCGTCGGGTCGTAGCCGAGCGACACCGCCACGCCCCGCTCCCGGAACCCCTCGGCCTCGTGCACCACCAGCGTCCGCACCCGAACGTCCACCGTCAGGCCCGTCGACGGGTCCGAGACGACCAGACCGCCGCCCACGTCCATGCCGGCGCCTGTTTCGGCGTCACCCCCGTCGTGGCGCAGTCCGACCTCCACGCTCGGGGTCAGCGACAGCCGGCCGGCGAACGTGAAGTCCCGCGAGCCTTCGAGCCCCGTCCGGAGACGGCTCACCGCCGCCGCGGTCGCGGCCAGACGGCCCGCCGGCCCCTCCACGCCCTCGATCGCGGTGCCGACCCGCAGCGCGTCGGCCTTGAACGCCAGGCCGAAGCCGCCGGCGCCCGACGCGATCAGCTCGCCCCGCGTTCCCGTCGCCGCCATCGCCATCGACAACCCGCTCTCGAGGGCCCCGCCGACGCCCGGCGTCAGTACCAGCGCGCCCGTCCCGTAGCCGGCCACGCCCCACACCGTGACGCGCTCCGTCGCCCGGTAGCCCAGCCACGGGTAGAGGCCCGTCACCGACGACGTGACCCGGCCGACGTCCACCCCGACGTACTCGCCCAGCCCGCGGCTGTTCGCCAGAGACAGGCCCACCACCAGCGGCCCCTGCGCGTAGTCGGCCCCGAACATCGTCGTGCGCACGTCGCCGTCGAGCCCGATGTCGCCCTCCTCGCCCGCGAAGCTCGACCACGCTCCCCGGCTCCAGAACGAGAGGACGCCGCCCCGCGTCTCGCGGCTCAGCGCGAAGGCCGACCCGGTCAGCACGTCCCCGCCGCCGAGGCCCATGCCGAGCAGGCCGTACGGCTCGCCGCCTGCCCCGACCCCCGCGTCCAGGCCCCCCGGCGCACCCGCCGCCGCCGCGCCCGGCGGTCCGCCCGCCGCAACCGGCCCCGCGACGCCGCCGGCCGCACCCGGCATCCCCAGCGACGCCGCGGCGCCTGTCGGAGGCGTCAGCGGACCACCAACGCCGGCGGCGCCCGAGCTCACGCCGCCCCCGCCGCCGAGCTGGCTGAGGAATTCCAGCGCCAGGTCGCGTTCCATCCCCGGCCGCAGCTCGCGACCCGCGAACCGGCCGTCGAAGCCCGGCTCCCGCGGAGCCGCCAGGCGTTCCTCCACCTGCTCCACCACGTGCACCGCCGCCGCCCTGCCGAACCGCGCCATCAGCGCCCGCGGCAACGGGTCGTGGTTCTCGATCGTCCCCGTCGCCTCGGCGTCGAAGAGATACGCGTTGCCGCCCGACGGGTTGGAGAGCGTCATGGTGAACGTCTCCGAACCCTCGTTGACGGAGTCCTCGAGCACCGGCACCGCGATCGTCTTCGAGACCTCTCCCGCCGCGAAGGTCAGCGTGCCCGAGGTGGACGTGTAGTCCGCCCCCGCCGTCGCCGTGCCGTTCGAGGTCGCATAGTCCACCGTCACCGCCGACGACGCCGGCCGATCCAGCCGCACCGCGAAGTCGACCGACGCGCCGGCCGCCTCCGTCACGGTTGCGTCCGCCACCGACAGCCTCAGCCGCCCCGCCACCGTCGCCGAGTCTCCCGCCGTCAGCGGGCGAGTCCCGATGCAGATGGCGCCCGCGGCGCCGCAGTCCGTCGTCGCCGGCAGCTCGACGGTGACGTCGGCGTCGCCGGCCGGCTCGACCGTGATCTCCCAGCGCCGGTTCTTGCCCGATTCGATCCGACCCGCCCCCGTCACCGCCCCGTTCGTCACCGCGAAGGCATGGTCGCGCAGCGTCCGGTAGCTCAGCTCCGTCACCTCCTCGCTGAAGCGGAGCTCGAAAGTGAACGCCGTGCTCCCGTCGTGGGCGGTCACGGAAAAGCGCCGGAACTCGGCCGTCAGCGGCGCCGGACCCGCCACCGTCGCCGAGTCCCCCGCCGACAGCGGGCGAGTCCCGATGCAGATGGCGCCCGCGGCGCCGCAGTCCGTCGTCGCCGGCAGTTCGACGGCGACGTCGGCATCACCGGCCGGCTCGACCGTGATCTCCCAGCGCTGGTTCCTGCCCGACTCGAGCCGCCGCACCTCCGTCACCGCCCCGTTCGCCACCGTGAAGGCATGGTCGCGCAGCGTCACGTGGCTCAGGCCCGACGTCCAGTCCTCGCTGAACCGAAGCTCGAAGGTGAACGTCGTGCTCCCGTCGTGCGAAGCCGGCATCGAGCTGAACGATGCCGTCAGCGCCGGCCCCGGACCCGGCACCGTCGCCGTGACCCCCGCCGACAGCGGGCGGTTCCCGACGCAGACGGCGCCTGCGTCCTGGCAATTCGTCGTCGCGTGGAGGCTGATCGAGACGTCGGCGTCGCTGTCCGGCTCGACCGTGACCTCCCACTCCCGGTTGGGCTCGTCGCCGTCGGGATCGAGCCGCCGCGCCCGGGTCACCTCGCCGTCGGTCACGGTGAAGGCATGGTCGCGCAGCGTCCGGTAGTTCAGGCCCGGCACCTCCTCGCTGAAACGAACGTCGAAGGTGAACGCGGTGCTCCCGTCGTGCGAAGCCGGCAGATCCCGAAGCTCCGCCGTCAGCGGGTCCCCGTCGGCCGGCGGCTCGTCGTCCCAGATGGTGCCAGTGGCGCTCTCATCCTTCAGCGACGCGCCCGAGGCGTTCGAAAGCGCCAGCGTCAGCGTCTCCGGCCCCTCGGCATCGGCGTCGTCGAGCACCGCCACGGGCACCGTGTGCTCGGTCTCCCCCGGGGCGAAGGTGAGCGTGCCCGACGACGCCGTGTAATCGGTGCCGCCCGTCGCCGTCTCGTCCGATGTCGCATAGTCCACCGTCACTCTTTTCGACGCCGCACGGCTCAGGGTCACGGTGAAGTCGATCGTCGCGTCGGCCGCCTCGGTTGCCTGCCCGCCGGCCGCCGACAGCGACGGCACGTACCTGACGCGTGTCGAGATCCGGTTCGAGAGCTTCCTCCCGTCCCCGGTGCACAGCGCGCCCTCGTCGGCACAGTCCCGCGTCGGCCCCAACTCGATGGTCAGGTCCCTGGTCGCCCAGTCGACAAAGCCTCCCATGAACCGCACCTTGATCTGCCAGCGCCGCCGGCTGGTCTCGTCGAGCCTCTCGATCTCGCTCGGATAGATGCGCTCGTCCCCGAGCCGCATCACCAACGCCTTCCTCACCGCCTCGCTCACCCACCGACCCTCGACCTTCGCCGGCTCTTCGCTGAACTCGATCCGGAACGCCACCCGGTCCACCCCGTCGTGCGTCTCGGGGACGCCGCCGTCCTCGAAGCGCACCGTGAACGCCCTCTCCGGGACCACGGTCTCGACCGTCGCCGCGGCCGCGGCCACGCCCGCGAGGTCGCGCAGAGGGTCCACCGCCGGCGCCGCGTAGTCCACCGTCACCGTCTCGCCCGGCGCGACCGGCGACCCGAACCTCAGCGTCACCGTCGACCCGCTCACCGTCACCGGGTCGCTCTCCGCCAGCTCCCACGCCGCGCCCCCCACGCGCACCGTGAACGCCGACGCCCCCGGAACCGACGCCTCGTCGAGCGCCTCGTCCCAGGTCAGCACCACCGCGTCCCAGCTCGCCGCCGCCGCCAGCAGCGCCGGCCCCGTGGTGTCGGGGGTGCGGTTCGTCACCGGCTGCCCGTCGAGCGCCGCCGCGGCCCCGCCCGCGAGGTTCCGCAGCGGACTTGCCGACGGCGCCGTGTAGTCCACCGTCACCGTCTCGCCGTGGTCCACCGGCGATGCCAGCGTCAGCGTCACCGTCGACCCGCTCACCGTCACCGGGCCGCTCTCCGCCAGCCCCCGCGCCGCGCCCCCCACGCGCATCGTGAACGCCGACGCCCCCGGAACCGACGTCTCGTCGAGCGCCTCGTCCCAGGTCAGCGTCACCGCGTCCGCGTTCACCGTCGCCGCCAGCAGCTCCGGCGGCAGCACCCCCTCGGCGACCGTCACCGCCACCCCTTCGGACAGCGGCCGGCCGTCGCTCGTGCACACCGCGAGCCGCGCCCCGCAGTCCGCCGTCGCCGGCAGCTCCACCGTCGCCTCGCCGCCCGACGGCTCGACGGTGATCTGCCAGTACGCCGTCAGCCACTGGTTCGTCAGCGGATCGCGCGTCTTGTCCACCCGGCTCGCCCTCGTCACCCGACCGTTCGTCACGCTGAGAACCTCGTCACGCAGCGCCTCCCATCCGACCCCGACCGGCTCGGTGAACTCGAGCTCGAGGTCGAACGGCTTGCCGCCGTGCGTCTCCGGCGCTCCGACGAAGCTCGCCGTCAGCAATGCGGGGTCGTCGTTGGTTATCGTCCCCGTCGCGATCGCATCCCCGAGAAACGCGTTGACGGGATTGCTGAGCGTCAACGTAAAGGTCTCCCCGCCGTCCTCGAAGTCGTCATCGGCCACCGGGACCGAGATGATCTTGTGCTCCTCGCCGACGCCGAAAGCCAGGGTCCCCGAGGTGGCCGTGTAGTCCGCCCCCGCCGTCGCGGTGCCGTCCGACGTCGCGTAGTCCACCGTCACCCTCGCCACCGGCGCCGGCAGCAGCATCACCTTGAAGTCCGCCGTAGCCCCCGGCGCCTCCCACGCCGTCGTGTCGAACACCGTGAGCCCGCTCCCCGCGTAGCGCGCCACCTTGTTGCTGAATGCCTCCGCGCGCCCGTAGTTGGAGGTCTGCACCGGGTTCGTCGACGGTACCCTGTAGCGCACCCTGACCTGCGCATCGGGCCCCGCCCCGCGCGCCAGATTCAAACGCAGCCACCTTTGGGTGACCGCCGTGTACGTCACCTCCACCTCGACCCCGTCCACCGTCACCTCGAAAGCGCTTCCCGGCGTCGACGTCGGGCCCGGCGTGCCCGGCCCGCTCGGGTGCAAGGTCCGGTCGTAGTGCAGGAGCACGTGCCCGTCCCGAGTCACGGTCGCGTCCTTCAGCTTCGGCGGCGGGCCCGCGCGAATAATCATCACCCGGTACACCTCCAGCGCACGGCCTGGATTGTTGCCCGTCCGGTACACGAAGACGATCAATTCATTGCGGCCCTCCCGGAGCGAGACCCTCCGCACCGCATCCGACCTCCTCCGTTCCGTGCGGAATTGAGTCTCCACCCGCGCACCGCCCTGCGCCATCGCGGCCACATGCAGCCGCGAGACGTCTCTCGGCACGATGACCTGGTAGTAGGTCGCGCACCCGCAATCCTCGCCCTCGATCTCCTCCCCCGGCAGCTCGGTCACCTCGGCGGCAGCGCTCAGCGCGAGGAACCTCAGCCGCGAGCCCGGGGGCAGCCTGGCGTCGTGGGTCAGCGTGGGGTTCCTCGCGAGCAGGTTCAGCCTGTACCTCTTCTCGGTGCCGTCCACCGCCGTCACTATGACGTTCACGGTGTTGTTTCCGCTGGAGACCGAGACTTCCCACAACTCGCTGTTGAAACGGGAGCCGGGCGAAACCCGCACGCTCGCTCCACTGTCGCTCGGGGTCGGTGCCACATACAACGTCCCCACGTTGTACGGCACCGAGACCAGGTAGGAGGACGTGCCCGGATCGAAATCCGGCCTCAGCGAATAGAAGTCAGTGAACGTGCGCACACGGAGGTTGCGCAGCGTCGCGTCGGCTCCCGACTCGATCGGGGCAGCCGTTACCGGGCCCCTGATATGCACCCGCACCGAATCACTATCATCGGTCGCCCATTCGTTCACCTCGGAGAGCCGCCGCAGGTGGGTGTCGCCGATGCTCCAGCCGGGTTGGCCCGTCTGGCCGTTGCCTGATGTCAGGGAGTAATTGATCCTCATGCCCGTGACGCCGTCATTGATCATCACCCAGTAGGTCGTGTTCGCATCGAGCATCGTGCCGCTCGGCGCCCGGAAGATGGCTTCGTCCGTGTTGAAGTGGGAGGGGTTCGACAACGTCGCCACCAGATCGCCCGGCTCCCCTCCGTCGTCGTCCCGGATCTTCAGGAGGGGCTCCGTAGGTGGGTTTGCGCTCCGCGCCCCGAAAATCCGGATCTCCGATATCTCGTAACCGCCGGCCTGGCCACCCGTCCTGAAGCTCTGCGCAGCATAATTTCTGGGCGAGCCTATGCCCCCCTCGTCCACGTTCGACACGAGCGTCCCCACCGTCTGCGCGCCGGCAGGCGCGGCGGCCATTGCCGCGAACGCCAACACGGCAAGGCCCGGCAGGATGTGCCGCAACCGGCGGCTGATGCGCCGCCATGCGCACCCGCGGCCGGGTCTGTCCGCCCGGACACGAGGCGGTCGGATGCGCTCAAGGGATGGAGGGAACCGCCCGCGCTGCGACCGTTCGGTTGGCAAGAGGCGGTCCGCCGGGAAGCCCCGCCGCGGGAGGACGTCTGCCGCCGGTTCCGGTCGCGAGGCAAGCGGCGCCTGCCGTGAACGACTGCTCGGCAAAGGAAGAAGGTCCGGGCATCCACGCCCGCCGCTCGGGGCGTGCGCAGGCCAGGCGTGTAATTGCAGCCTTCCGCTCTCGTTCGTTCTTCTGGAAACACCTGTCATCGACGACTCTCCACACCTCGGAACCCACCTGCGTTCCTCTCGCCCACTCCAAGACCGCCCGCCGCGGGACGGTGGCACGCGCTGCCCGCTCGTCTCCCGTCCAACCTCTTTTCCGAACCGGACTTCTCGTCGATCGACACCGTCGAGGACCTTGCCGCCATCGTGCGGCGCGACTTCCCCGTCGAAGCCCCGGCCCGGCTCGGAGATCGCGGCGCAGGCCGAATGGGGCGGGCACGCTCATGCCGCGTCTCGGGCGGATGAGAGACATCGACCCATTCCGATCCCGACCCACACGAGTTTCAGGAGACTCCAAGAAGTTGGAAGCGACCGGGCAGGGCAATCCTGCCATCCGCATCGATGTAGAGTTCCCATCCGGCGACCGGCAAACCTTAAAGCAACCACGCTCTTCCTGTCCCCACCCAAACGGGGGGCAGAATTCGCGGAGAGCCTCACCAGAGCGGCGTGCCATCCAGCCGGGTTCGTCGACGCCTGCCGAACGATTCCTGCCGACCACGACGACGATCGAGCGGCTTTGCGCCGACGCACTGGTCGACGCACTAGAACGCTACTTCGCCGACGGGCTTGCGCGAGCTCCCGGAGAACCGTCGCGATTCGCCGTGTCCGAGGCGGGCCCTTGCTGACGCCGCGGCCGGACCTGACCGACGGGCGTGCCCACCCAGGCCGGGGCTCGCTCGCGTCCCGTCAGATCACGATGCGTTCGATCTCGTCGAGCGTGACCGTGTCCGCCGTCCGGTCGTACAGCTTCGTCGTCCCGGGCGACGCGTGGCCGGCAATCTGTTGCGCGTGCTCGAGCGTCCCACCGTTCGACAGATACGCTGTCTCCGCCCTCTTGCCTTCCGCATCGTCTTCACCGCAAGCGGTCCAGTGCTGTCTTCGCGTCGTCGTCGCCCTGTTCGGCGGCGAGACGATACCAGCGGACGGCTTCCACGCGATCCCGCCGCACGCCACGGCCGTTCTCGTACATCCAGCCGAGGTTGTCCGGAACGAGGTAGTTGACGCCGTCCATCTCGATGCCGTGGCCCGCGTAGAAGACCAGGGAGACGTCCGCCCCGGCGCTTTGCCGCGTGAACGCGCGCAGCGCCTCGGTCAGCTCCACCCGGTCGGCATCGAACTCGGTCGTCACCTCGAAGCCGAGCCGCCGCAGCGCCGCCGACATGTCCCGCGCGTCATTGTCCGGGTTCGGCAGCCGCCCGATGTGGGCGTAGGTGCTGTTGCCCACGACCAGCGCCACGCGGCCATCGGCCAGGACAACCGACGGCGCCGCGAACACAACGAACGCCAGAACCGCTACGACGAGCGACCTCACTGCTCGCATCGCATTTCTCTCCCGCAAGATTCGCTCATCGGATGCGCATCTGCTCGAGGTAGTCCACCGCCCCCCGCATCTCGTCAGCGTTCCACGCCGTCCAGTCGTCGCTTGCGGGAAGCCCCGGCACCCCGGTGCTCCGCCCACGGCGACCAGCTTGAGCGCGAAACGTAACGTACCCTGCTCGGCGCACAAGACCAGGAACCGCTGCGTCAAGGCGACTGACGGAAGCTCACCCGGTGCCCTGCCACCCTCGTTTGCCGGCGTCGATATCTGACCGCTCACTTCCCGTGCTTCTCCCCGTGCGCGTCTTTCCAAGCGCATCGCGCCAACACGAATAACGCTAGCAACTCGGCACGCGAAATGCGCCCTCCAAATGAGGGGCAATCTTTACCAGCCAGACTGAGGATCAGGCGGCATTACATGTCCACGCGGCCCTGCAACTGCGCCCCCGTCGACCATGACCACCCGCGGAGCCGAGACCGCACCTTCGACCGAGCCGGTCTCGCCGATACGCACCAAGCTCGCTCGCCCGGATGTTCCTACCACCTTGCCGAGAACCACGACCGTCTTCGCCGACAGCTCCGCCGCGCGGGCACAGGAAAGCCGCTGGCCTCAGCGGGCGGCAGCATTCGAATCTTGAACGCGGGCGCCGCGCAGCACGTTGACGATCGCGTAGTTCCCCTCGTGGCACGCGTACTCGAAGAGGTTGCCCGGGGTCACCCCCCGCCCCGCCTGGTCCGTGGACAGCGTGAAACGGACGGTCCACGGCTGGCTGAATCGGCCCGGGTCGGCGATTGTCGCTTCGTAGTCGATCGTCTCGGCATCGGCTCGCGTGAACCGCTCGACCAGGTGCAGCGTCGCGGCGGGGGCCCGCCAGATATGGCGGAACCGGTCCAGCGACCGATCGGGGAAGTATCGGCTCTCGACCACCAGCGTGGCCCCCTCCCACCGGCCGCGCGGCTCACCGTTCCACTGCGTGATCCCGGTCCGCGGTCGGCCGTCGATCGGGATGATCCGGCGCTGCTGGTACATCTCGTGCAGGATCACCACGTCGGTAGGCGTCTGGAAAATCTGGTGGTTCGGGTTGTCGCCGAACCAGATTTGCGGCAGCCCGTCACCGAAACACCGCTCGCCCGTATCGAGGTCGAGGTGCGAGTTCCACGGGCCGCTCCCGTACGGCCGCTCGTGGTCGCGCGCCGTGGGCGTGTAGGGGATTCGGCCGTCCGGCGGATCGACGATCAACGACGTGCGCCCGGTCGGCTCCCAGGTGACACCTTCGTCGAGCCAGAAGGCGTCGTAGCCGAGGCTGCCGTCGGGCCGGTAGTCGACATCGCCCCCGGCCGGCGCCCGCTCGGCCGGACGCTGGAGCAGGCGTTCCTCCAAAGCACGCGCCTCGGCCTCGAGCGCGGTGACTTCTTCCTCACTGAGAAACTCGCGCCCCTGGTACTCGGACGGCCGTTCGAGGGGCGTCAACGTCGAGCCGACCCATATTCCCTGCAGGTCCGAATCGCCCCAGGAAGTCATCGGCGTCTCCTGGGCCGATACGGCGGCGCCGAGCGCTGCAGCCAGCGCCGTGACCGCGCACCAAGACAGCCTCCATCCATCCCTCATTCCGTGCATCACCCTTCCGACAGGCAGGGAGTTCGTGACACCGTCAGGCCTGCAGCGTCAGGGCGCCGAGGGCGCTGGCAGCGCCCGCGACGCGCAGGCAGGCTTCTCGCCGTGCGCCCGCCCCAATGATTGTAGATGAACGCCTGCCGGGGCGGGTCGGGAGCGGCGACCGCGCGGATCCCGCCCGATGCGATCGCCCGGTCGGTCACGGTCGAGGAGAACCGCGGCGCGCTGCAAGACCCTCGATTAACGGTGGACAGGCCCCCTCATTTGAGTAGTGCATCTCACGCTCCGGAAGTCCTAACCTCACGAGGGAATGCATCCGGTGTCGAGGCATGGAGGTTCATCGTTGGTGCTCGTTCTCGGCGTCTGTGCCTGCGCCCCAGCCCACTCCACACTCCCACTCCACCCGGCCCTGCAAAGCCGTGGCACCGTTCGCTCCGTAATCGGGAGAGGAACACCAAAGATGAAGAGGCTCGCCGGGTCTGCACTCGTCTTCTGGACGTCTCTGTGGATGGCGCTGCCTGCTTCGGCACAGACCGAGCGGGATGAGCGGAATGAACCCGACAGGACCGAGGCGCAATCACCGGGCGGGCAACCCGAGCGGCACGAGCCGCAAGCGCCGGCGGCGCCGCAGTTCGACGAGGAGGTCGTCGTCGTCGGCAGCCGCGCCCGGCCGCGATCGGTCACCGAGTCGACGGTGCCGATCGACGTCGTCCCCGCTGCCGACATCGTCCGCCAGGGCGGCTCCAATCTCGCCGACCAGCTACGGGTGTTGCTCCCGTCCTTCCACGTCAACCCGCAGGAGGACGGCGATCTGGCCGCCGTCGTCCGCCCCGCGAGCCTGCGGGGACTGGCCCCGGACCACACGCTGGTGCTCGTGAACGGCAAGCGGCGCCATCGCGGGGCGGTCATCGCCTGGCAGGGCAACGGCGTGGCCGACGGCGCGCAGGGAGCCGACGTCTCGACCATCCCCGCCATCGCGCTGCGACAGGTCGAGGTACTGCGCGACGGGGCCGCCGCCCAGTACGGGTCGGACGCCATCGCCGGGGTGCTGAACTTCCTGCTGAGGGACGACCGCTCGGGCGGCAGCGTCGAGCTGCACAGCGGGACGCACGGCGCCGGCGACGGCCGGCAGTACGCCGTCGCCGCCAACGCGGGCCTGCCGCTGGGCAGCACCGGGTTCGCGAACCTGAGCATCGAGTACGGCAACACCGCCTCGACCGACCGGAGCGCGCAGCGCGCCGACGCGGCGGCCCTCATCGCGGGCGGGAACCGCCACGTCGGCGATCCCGCCCAGCAGTGGGGGTCCCCGCAGGTCGACGACGACCTCAAGCTCTTCGCCAACCTCGGCCACCTGTTCGCCAACGGCGTGCAGGCGTACGGCCATGCGGGCTACGCGCGCCGCGACGTGCTGACGTTCTACTATTTCCGGAATCCCAACACCCGCGGCGGGGTGTTCAGCAACGACGGGGGCCGCACGCTGCTCGTCGGCGACGTGCTGGCCGCGCGCGGCGAGGGCGCCGCACGCTGCCCCACGGTGGCGGTCATCGGCGACGCGCCGGATCCCGCGGCGCTCCGGGCGGTCGTCGACGACCCGCACTGCTTCTCGTTCCAGGAACGGTTCCCGGGCGGCTTCACGCCGCGGTTCGGCGGCGTCGCGCGCGACGCCTCGGCGGTCGGCGGCCTGCGCGGGCAGCTCGCCAACGGTGTCCTCTGGGACGCGAGCGTCGTCGCCGGGGCCAACGCCGCGGACTTCTCCATCCGCAACACCGTCAACGCCTCGCTCGGTCCCGAGACGCCCGCGACGTTCGATGTCGGCCTCTACGGGCAGCGGGAGGTCGGCGTCAACCTCGACCTCAGCCGCGCCGTGACCGACCGCATCCACCTCGCGGGCGGCGTCGAATGGCGGAACGAGCAGTTCCGGATCGGGCTCGGCGAGCCCGACTCCTGGCGACAGGGCCCCTACGCCGCCCAGGGCTTCAGCGTCGGCTCGAACGGCACGCCGGGGTTCGGCCCGATTGCCGCCGGCACCTGGAACCGCGCCAACGCCGCCGTGTACGGCGACGTCGAGTTCCGAAGCGCCTCGCGCGACTGGACCCTCGGGACCGCCGCCCGCTACGAGCACTTCGCGGACTTCGGAGCGACCCTGAACGGCAAGCTCTCCGCCCGGCTCCCGCTCTCCGGGCGCGTCGCGCTGCGCGGCAGCCTGGGCACCGGGTTCCGGGCGCCGACCCCGGGCCAGCAGAACGCGTTCAACGTCTCGGCCCGGTACGTGCTCGCGCTCGACGACCTCGTCAACAACGGCACGATTTCTTCGACCTCTGCCGTCGCCCGGTTGCGCGGCGGCCGGCCCCTCCTGCCCGAGCGGTCCGTCAGCGCCAGCGTCGGCGCCGTGGCCGAGGAAGGGCCCTTCACGCTGGCCGTCGACTACTTCCGGATCGATCTCGCCGACCGCCTGACGCTGAGCCGGTCGTTCGAGCTCGCCGCAACGGAGGTCGAGGGCCTGCTCGCGGAGGGCATCACCAGCGCCGGCGACCTCGCGAGCTTCCGCTTCTTCACCAACGACCTGGAGACCCGTACCCAGGGGCTCGACCTCGTCGCGGCCTGGGCGCCGCTCGCGCTCGGCGGCGCGACCACCATAAGCTTCCTGTTCAACCACACCGACACCGCCGCCACCGACTTCAATCCGGCCCTGCTGAATCCCGACCGGGTCGCGGACCGGATCCGGCTGCTGGAAGAGGCGTTGCCGGACACCCGCTGGAGCGCCGCCGTCGATCAGGCGGTCGGCCGCGGCGCCCTGCTCGCCCGCATGAGCTACTACGGCGGCTGGTACGATCGGCGGGACACGCAGCGCTACCGCGGCAGGCCGATCGTGGACCTCGAGCTCACCTGGCCCTTCGGCGACGCCGTCAATCTGTCGGTCGGCGCTCGGAATGTGTTGAGCACCTATCCGGACATGAACCCCAACGCCAACCGGCTGGGAAACCGCTATCCGCCCTCCACCCCGTTCGGCTTCAACGGCGGGTTCTACTACACGCGCCTCGACTATCGCTGGCGGGCCGCCGAGTGAAGGCGGTTCGGGTAAATCGGGCCGACCCGCCACGCCGCCGGGTACTTGTCGGAGATCGCAGCCTGCTGATCGAGCATGGGCTCGGCGACGACAGCTACAACATCCGCGGCAAACCGGCGAGCGAGGTCGTGCAGCGGCAGTACGCATGCCACCAACGGCAACAAGGACATCCGGGCCCGTCACCCCCCCATTCGGGTGGTGCATCCCGCGCTGCTACAGACTTACATTCACGAGCGGATGGATCCCAGAGAGAACGCCATGCACGCCGTTCACTGTCGGCTCGTTCAGCGGGGGCCTGCGGCCCTGCTGGCCGCTGCCGCCATGGCGACCGGGTGCGGAAGCGAACCTCCCGCGCCGCCGCAGCTTCCTCCGCCGCAGGTGACGGTCGCCTATCCGATCCAGCGGGACGTGGTCAGCTACGAGGAGTTCAGCGGGCGCACGGAAGCGGCCGAGGTGGTCCACGTCCGGGCGCGCGTGGGCGGGATGCTGGAGAGCATGCACTTCACGCCCAGCCGGGTCGTGCGGCGGGGAACCCTGCTGTTCACCATCGAGCAGGCCCCCTACGTCGCCGCCCGCAACGCCGCGTTGGCCAACGTCAGGACCGTGGAGGCGAACCTGGACCGCGCGCGTTCGGACCTGGCGCGTCTCGAGCAGGCGATGCGAACCAACGCGGTCAGCGCGCAGGAGGTGGATCGCGCGCGCGCCGACGTGCGGCAGTTCGAGGCGAACCTGCTCGGCGAGCAGGCGCGGCTGGAGCAGGCCGAACTGGAATTGTCGTATACCCGGATCCGGTCCCCCATCCGGGGACTGATCGGCCGCAACACCGTCAGCGTCGGCAACGTCGTCGGGACGCAGAGCGAGCCGCTTGCCACCGTCATGCGGATCGATCCCGTGCACGCCTACTTCGACGCCAGCGAGATCCTGCTCCTTGAGCTTCTCGATCAGACGGGCCGGACGCTCGGAAGCGGGTCGCAGCAGGAGGCCGCGATCCACCTGGGACTGTCCAACGAAGCGGGGTGGCCCCACGAAGGCGTGATCGACTACGTCGACAACACCGTCGATCCGGGCACCGGCACGATTCAGGTCCGCGGCACGTTCCCGAATCCCGAGCGCAAGCTCTTCCCCGGTCTGTTCGCCCGGCTCCGGATCCCCGGTCCCGTCCGCCCGGATGCCCTGCTGGTCGTGGAACGCGCGCTCGGCGCCGATCTCGGCGGCAGGTTCGTACTGGTGGTCGGCGCCGACGTCGTCGTCGAGCTGCGCCACGTCGAAGTCGGCGCGGCCGAGGGCGAGCTCCGCGTCCGGCAGGGGCTGACCACGAGGAAGCAGTCCGCGAACATGATAGATGCCCAGGGCGACCGACGGCTGCCCGTTCAGCCGGCCTGCTGCGGCTCCCCGGCGGGTTCGTGCCCGCCGAAGACAGGGGCGCGGTCTTCGTGCATCTCCAGCTCCCCGACAGCGCGTCGCTGGAGCGGACCGAGGCGGTGCTCGACCGCGTCACGGCGATGCTGATGGCGCTGCCGGGCGTACAGGACGTCCTCTCCATCGGCGGACTCTCCCTGCTCACCAGCGCGAACGCCAGCAACGTGGGTGCGGCGATCGTCGTGCTCGACGACTGGAGCGAGCGCGGAGCACCGCAGCTCCAGGCGGACTCCATCGCGAACCTGGCCACCGGCCAGCTCCTGCGGGTGCAGGAGGGGATTGCGTTCGCCTTCACTCCGCCGGCGATCAACGGCCTGGGCAACGCCGCAGGCTTCGAGTTCGTGCTTCAAGACCGCGGCGGTCTCGGTCCGCAGCAGCTTCAGACCTTCGCGGACGACCTGGTGGCGGCCGGCAACCGCCATCCGGTGCTCGCACGGGTCAACAGCAGCTTCCGCGCCAACGTGCCGCAGCTTCTCCTCGATGTCGACCGAACGAAGGCGCAGACGCTCGGCATTGCGGTGAACGATGTCTTCGGCACGTTGTCGGCGTACCTGGGGTCGGCGTATGTGAACGACTTCAGCCTGTTCGGGCGCACCTATCGCGTGATGATCCAGGCGGACGCCGCGTTCCGCAGCCGGGCGGACGACATCCGCGCCCTCGACGTGCGCGACGCCGACGGGAACATGATTCCCCTCGGCACGCTGCTCACGGTGCGCGATACGGTGGGACCGCAGACGGTGACGCGCTACAACCTGTTCCCGTCCGCCACCATCACCGGCGCAGCCCGTCCGGGATACAGCACGGGCCAGGCGCAGCAGGCGATGGAGGCGCTGGCGGCGCAGATGCTGCCGCCGTCGATGGGCTACGAGTGGACCGGCGCGACCTACCAGCAGATCGCCGCCGGCAACCAGGCCCCGCTGCTCTTCGCGCTGGCGTTCGTTCTGGTGTTTCTATTTCTCGCGGCGCAGTACGAGAGCTGGCTCGTTCCGGTGGCCGTCATTCTCGCCGTTCCGTTCTCGCTCGTCGGGGCGCTGTACGGCACGCTGCTGCGCGCCTACGACAACAACGTCTACACGCAGATAGGACTCGTCCTGCTCATCGGCCTGTCGGCGAAGACCGCGATACTCATCGTCGAGTTCGCCAGGCAGTTGCGGGAAGAGGAGGGGCGCACGACGCTGGAGGCGGCTGTCGAGAGTGCGCGCCTGCGCTTCCGCGCCGTGCTCATGACGGCAGTGTCGTTCATCCTCCGCGTGCTGCCGCTGCTCGTGGCCACCGGTGCGGGCGCCGCGAGCCGGCGTGCGCTCGGAACCGCCGTGTTCGCCGGGATGGTGGCGGCCACCGTGTTGGGAGTGATCTTCATTCCGGTGTTCTTCGTCCTCGTCCAGCGGCTGCGCGATCGGCGCACGCCGGGGTCCGGGAGGCCAACCGAATCACCCGCCGGCGAGACGTCCGAACAGGACGTCCCGCCTGCCCCGAGCCGTGCCGGCACGGCCCGGGGCCGCGCGGGCGCCGTAGCGATCTTCGCGCTGTGCGGAACGGCCGCCTGCGCGACGGTCGGCCCCAACTACGTAACGCCCCCGTCACCCCTGCCGCAGGACGCGCCGATGCCCGACGCATGGCGTGCGCAGGCGATAGCCGGTCTGGATACCGGCGAGGCATCACTGCAACGCTGGTGGGAGCTGTTCGAGGACCCCACCCTCGTGCGGCTCGTCGAGCAGGCCCGGACGGCCAACCCGAACGTTCGTCTCGCGGTGGCAAGGGTCCGCGAGAGCCGGGCGATCGCCCGGGTGGTCGCCGGCGACCGTCTCCCGGCCCTCGATATGGCCGGCAGCGTCGGCGTGTCGCGTGCCAGCACCGCGGTGCTTCCGGCGGGTTTGAATCCGGAGACCGACACGCTGGCGGCGGCGGGGGCGGAACTCGGTTGGGAGATCGACCTGTTCGGCCGGATCGCACGCAGCATCGAGGCGGCGCTCGCCGACCATGACGCCTCGGTCGAGGACCTCCGGGACGTGCTGGTCTCGATGTCGGCGGAAACGGCCCTCGGCTACATCGACGCGCGAACGTTGCAGGAGCGGCTCGTCGTCACGCGCGACAACGTCCGCTCACAGGAAGAGAGCCTCCAACTGACGAGGGATCGGTTCGATGCCGGACTGACCTCCGCGCTCGACGTGGCCCAGGCGGAGTCGAACCTGTACGACACCCAATCGCGAATCCCGCCCCTCGAACGCGCCTTGACGGCGGCGTACAACCGGCTCGCCGTGCTGGTAGGCGAGGCGCCCGGCGCACTCTCCGACCAGCTCCGGACCGGCGGCGCCGTTCCTGTGCCCGGCGAGCTCGCCACCGTCGGGATCCCGGCCGACCTCGTCCGCCAGCGGCCCGATGTCCGGAGTGCGGAGCGCCGTCTCGCGGCGCAGACCGCGCGCATCGGGGTAGCGACCGCCGAGCTCTACCCCTATTTCGCGCTCGGCGGCAGCTTCTCGTTCGACGTAGGCAACGTGGGCGCCGCGACCGGATTCGGATGGAACATCCTGCCGGGCGTGCGCCGGAACCTGTTCGACCGCGACCGCATCCGCGGCCGGATCGCCGTCGAGGAGGCCCGTGCGACCCAGGCCCTCGTGGACTACGAACGAACCATGCTCGGTGCGCTGGAAGAGGTCGAGAACGCCATGGTGGCGTACGGACGCGAGCAGGAACGCCGCTTCCGGCTGCAGCAAGCGGTCGGCGCCTCCCAGCGAGCGGTCGACCTGGTGCGCACCCAGTACCTCGCCGGCCTGACCGACTTCCAGAACGTCCTCGACAGCCAGCGAACGCTCTTCTCGCTCGGCGACCAGCTCGCCGACGCCGCCGGCACGGTGGCCCAGCACCTGGTGCGCCTCTACAGCGCACTGGGTGGCGGTTGGGATCCGGCGTCTGGACCGGCGGCCAGCCCCGGTCACGGCGGAGCGTCGACATCGCACTGATCCGACAGCGGACTCACAGGTGCGGAAACGTCTGCGGTTTCCCACGGGGATGTCCCGGAAAGCTGTTGAACTTGAGATGAAGCGGGTGGCGACTCCTCGCCCCTGTTCTGTGGTAGGACAGGGGTGCATTCAAGAAGGAGGAGAGCCACCCATGGCGAAGCATGACAGGCGGAAGAAGTCCGGCCAACCCCCGGCTCGCAACCCGTCACGATTCAGGTGCCGTTGCCGGTGCTCGGCGTGGTCAACGGAGTCCGGGAAGCGTTCCATGGCTTGTGCATCGCAACCGGGTTGCAGGCCCTGGAGGCGATGATGGAGGCGGATCGGGAGGTCCTGTGTGGTCCGAAGGGGCGCCACCAGGTCGAGCGGCCCGCGTGGCGCGGCGGGAGTGTTGACAGCCAAGTGACGCTCGGCGGGCGGCAGGTCGAGGTGCCGCGGCTGCGTGTGCGCAGCGCCGAGGGTGAAGTCCCGCTGGCGAGCTTCCAGTGGGCGGCATCGACCGACCCGCTGGACGAGCACACGCTGGCCGCGGTCGCCGCCGGGGTGTCGACGCGCCGTTACGCGGGCACGTTGGACCCGGTACCGGCGGAGGTGAACGAGCGGGCGACCTCGAGCAGCGCGGTGTCGCGGCGGTTCGTGGCGCTGTCGACCAAGCGCCTGCATGCGTTTCTCTCCCGGCCGTTGGGCGAGCTGGATCTGCGGGTGGTCTGCATCGACGGCAAGGTGTTCCGGGACCACTGCATGGTGATCGCGTTGGGGATCGACACACAGGGCCGGAAACAGTTGCTGAAGTGGCGTAACATTGACGGAGGAACGGGGAGTCTGCCACTCGCAAAGTTCAACAACGAACGGGACAACCCCGCTTCCAGGGCGGTCTCGCGGTGCTGCCTCGGAACGGGACGGCGCACGACGTTGACACGGCGACCGACGAAGACTAGGTTACGGAAGAAGACCATGGAGACTGCGGGAATACTGCCAACGGTGCTGACCGCCATGGGCGTGGTCGCAGCCGTACTGCTGGGCGTATGGGGAATCGTCGCACGGTACGACAGCCGGGTACGAGACCGCATCGACGCACAGGCCAAGGAAAGCACGAAGCGGCTCGAAGAGGTCCGGGACCGTATGGATGCCCAGGGAAAGGACACGAACGAGCAGCTCGGACAGCTCCGGGAGCGAATGGACGCCCAGGGGAAGGAAACGGGCGAGCAGCTCGGACAACTCCGGGAGCGAATGGCGAAGCTCGAAGGACTTCTCGAGGGGCTCCGGGAAGCCATAACCGGAAAACGAGCCGCCTGACCGCCCGGCCGTCTGACCGCCCGGCCAGCGCTTGCGATTCCTCCGGCTGGCCCTTCGGACGCCATTCCCGGCCGCCGTTGCGGTATCGGCCGACCAACTCCTTCTTCTTCGTGCCCACCGAACAGCGGCGAAGCGCGCTCCAACAGGTGTTGCAGCTTGACGTCGTCCGCCGGCTCGACGGCATGCAGGACACCGTCCTGGTCGGTCAGCCCGTCGCGTTGCCGCAACAACTCGACGACGAGGTCGTTGGCCGCGACGATCCGCCCACTCCGGTCGACGTGGATGACGCCGGTCCCGGCCGCGTCCAGCAGCCCTGCGAGCGACTGCCCGAGCGCGTCGGCCTCGACCAGCGCATGCCGGACGAGCAGGAACTGCCGCACGTGGGGCAGGAGCCGCTCGATCATCCGGATCCGATCGGTACTCCAGCCCGGCCGCATCCACGGGGTCGCCGAGCCCCCACGCCATGTTCGCTCCGCTTGGTCCGACGAGACGCGCGTACAGGCTGTCCTGGCTCTCGGTGAGTCGCTGCACCTCGTTGTAGGTCGCCGACGTCTTCCTCTCCGCCTCGGTGTAGAGCTCAGTGTTGTGCACGAGCTGGGCTGTCCGGCAGTTGCCTGATGCGCGGGTTGCGTTCGTCCCGGGGCATGTAGTCGCTGAAGTACAGCCGCTCGAAATCCTCGCGGCGCTGCCCGCGGAAGCAGAACCGGGCGAAGTGAATCTCGGTTTCCTGCGGTGAACGTCCCCCGCCGAACACGAGGGCATTCCCTTTCACCCCGCAGGCGAAATCGATGAGGCCGGCGGCTTCGGGCCAACCGGTCGCGTCGAACGACACCTCGTACAACGACCTCAGGATCCGGTCGTACAGGTCCCGTTGGCTCATCGCTCCGTGCTGTAATTCGTCGCGCGCGGATCGACCTGGATGTAGCGGCCCGTGAACAAGAGCACCTCCGGAGGGCCGTCGCGCTCATGCATGAGCAGCAGGTCCTCGAACCCGTCGTTGTTGACATCGAAATAGTTCAGCGCCTGGACTGCCGTGTGTCCGTCGTTGAACGCCGGATCCGCAGCTCGATCCGAGACGGAAAGTGACCACGGGACGCCGTCGTTGTCGCTCAACCAGAGCTGGGGCGGATTGCCGTAGCCGACGCCTTCCCCGCCGACGTAGACCCCCGCGTCGAAGACGGCGAGGTCGGCCTGCTCATCACTGTTGAAGTCCGCGGCTACGACGATCGGCTGCCGAGTCCGAATCGTCCCGTCGATCAGATCGGGAGCATGCTCGAACGTACCGTCCCCCTGGCCGAAGAAGACCTCGAGCGCCGTCGTCTCGTACCGCTCTTCCGGCGAGCCGTCCAAGTATCGTGTCGATACGTCATCGCCGATGCCGGAGCGTCGCACGCCGCCCGTTTCTGGTAATTTCATCGAGGGTAGTTGAAAATCTACCGATTACATGGGCATATAGACCGGACTCTTTCCCTGCTTGCTATGATTCCTTTGCCCAGGATGTGGATCGCCACACGCTGCGGCCGACACCTGCCCTGCTCGTACGCTATGCTTCCCCGGCTTACCGCATTCTCGTCGTGACCGATCCTGTTGCGTTGGCATGCAGGTTCGCCGGTCGGGCACGGACCGCGCTGGCGAGGCATGCGGGTCGACAGCTACCAAGGCGGCGGTGCACCCGCGCTCTTGCAGATTCTGCACACCCGCGATATCGAACGGACTGCCGGGCCATCGAGTCCGGTCGCCAGATTGAGGAGGGAACACCTGAACGATGCCATCCAACGCTGGCAACACTCGTCGGGACGTGCGCTACGAGCCCGACGAGAGCCCGTCCAACTTGCTGTCGCTCGGACTCGGGATGCAACACGCGATGATCGCGGTCCCAGGTATCGTGCTGAGTCCCGCGATCCTGGTGCAGACCGCGGGCGGCAGCGAAGCGTACCTGATGTGGGCGGTCTGCGCGGCCCTGGTGATCTCCGGCATCACAACCGTGGTTCAGGCGGTGCCCGTCGGGCGCATCGGCGCCGGCTACGTGATGATGATGGGCACGAGCAGCGCCTTTCTGGCCATCAGCGTGTCGGCGCTGGAGCAGGGCGGGCCGGGGCTGCTGGCCACCCTGATCATCGTGTCGTCCCTGTTCCAGTTCGCCCTGGCGGCCAAGCTGTCGGCGCTACGTCGGATCTTCACGCCCACCGTGGCGGGCACCGTCGTGATGCTGATTCCGGTGACCCTGGCGCCGTTGATCCTCCGCAAGCTCGGCGATGTGCCGGAGGCAGCCTTGCCCGCCGCGGCGCCCGTCACGGTCAGCGTGACGCTGCTCGTCGTTGTCGTGACCGCGCTCCGCGGCTCCGGCCTGTGGCGCCTGTGGGGGCCGGTCCTCGCCGTGGTCGCAGGTAGCGTTATCGGGGGCCTCGGATTCGGGATCTACGATGCGGCGGGCGTCCGCGACGCGAGCTGGATCGGCATGCCGCCGCTGGCTTACCCCGGACTCGATCTCGGCTTCGGCGCGGAGTTCTGGGTCCTGCTGCCGGCGTTCGTGCTGGTGACCGTGGTGGGCGCGATGGACACGCTCGGCGACGGCGTCGCCATCCAGCGGGTGTCGTGGCGCCGGCCGCGCGCCGTCGATTTCCGCGCGATCCAGGGTGCGCTGTCGGCCGACGGTCTCGGCAACCTGTTGGCGGGGCTGGCGGGTACCCTCCCCAATACGACCCGCGCCACGGGCATCTCCATCGTGGAGCTGACCGGCGTGGCGGCCCGCTCGGTCGGCGTCTCGATCGGGCTCATCTTCGTCGCGATTGCGTTCGTGCCGAAGGTCATGGCGGCGATCATCGCGATTCCGGGTCCGGTGGTCGCCGGCTACTTCGTTCTCCTGGTGGCCAAGCTGTTCACTTTCGGCATCGAGATCCTCCAGCACGATGGTCTCGACTACCGCAAGAGCCTGGTGGTCGGTCTCGCGTTCTGGATCGGACTGGCGTTTCAGCTCGACTGGATCTTTCCCGAGTACTTCCAGGGGCCGTGGAGCGAGCTTCTCGGCAACAGCGTGACGGTAGGCGGCCTGACCGTGATCGGGTTGACGCTGTTCGAGGAGCTCACAGGACCGCGCCGCCGGCGCCTGCGCGTGGCGTTGGGGGCTGACGCCTACCCGAAGATGGACGCGTTCCTTGCGAAGCTCGGCGCCGCGAGGCGCTGGAACAAGAAGATGATCGAGCGGGTCCGAGCCGTCGGCGAGGAGACGCTGCTGTTGTTGATGCGGCGGGAGGAAGCGCGTTCGAAGGCGGAGGCGGGCGAGCGGCGTCTGCTGCTGATCGCGGGCGGCGAAGGCGATACGGCCCTGCTGGAGTTCATCGCCGCGACCGACGAGGCGAACCTCGAAAACCAGTTGGCGGCGCTGAGCGAGGCGGCGGGCGGCCGGATGGAGCAGGAGGTGTCCCTCCGGCTGCTGCGTCACTACGCGTCGTCCGTGCGGCACAGCCAATACCACGACACCGACGTGATCACGGTTCGCGTCGAGGCGGATGAGGCGACCGGCTGAGACGTTGGCATCGACATTGGCAGTTCTTGCGGGTCGCAGAGAGACAAACGTCAAGAAGGGAAGAGAACATCCGGACTCATACGGTTTCTCACCATCAACTTTCACAGTTACAGGAATTGGAACAGTTGGAGCAACCACTGGAGATCAAACCTGCGCTGACCAGCTGGCCGGCGCGACATGCGGGACAATCCCCACCCCGTTGTTCCCTGATGATTTCATGAGGGCAGTAGTGAATCCAGGTGGCTCCAGGCCGACAAAGACAGAGCACCGATCTCCCTATTTCTATAATTCTATTAGTGACAGGACGCCACAACGCCGTATCATCACGGACATGGCCCTTCGGGCCGGCAGCCCCGCCGGCTGCCGCCGCCGCGCATCGTTTAGGCACGTGCCGTGTCCTCGGGCGGGTGACGGACGTCGCGGCGTCACCTCTGGAAGAGCGAAATCGTCATGAGCGATCAAGACGCGTTCGAGCGCATCCTGGGGCTGCTCTACGACGCCATGCTCGACGATGCCCGCTGGCCCGCCGCCTCCGCCTTCGTCGACGAAGCCTGCGGCCTGACCGGCAGTGGCCTCCTGGTCGTCGACGGTGCGAAGGAGGATGCCCGGGCGTGTCCGCTCGGGCTCTACTACCGCGGAGAGCCCCGCAAGGACCTGGAGCGCGAATACCTGGAGAACTACCATCCGGTTGACGAGCGTGTGCCACGCTTCCGGCGGCTGGCTGACCGTCGCGTGGCGCTCATCAGCGATCTCTACAACGCCGAGGAGTTGAAGACCTCGTCCACCTACAACGAGATGCTGCCGCGCGCCAGAATGCAGAATGGCTTGAACGCGCGTGTCAATTTGCCTGACGGTTCCCACGTCGCCTGGTCCATCGGAGATCCCGTCGACTCGGATGGCTGGATGCCTTCGCGGATCGCGCTGATCACCGGGCTGCTACTCCACCTTCGCCAGTTCATCTGCGTCCGGCAGGCGTTGGTCCGCGCCGAGGCGAGGAACACGACGGCGGCCGCCCTGCTCGACAACCCGCGGATAGGCGTCCTCCACCTGGACCGGTACGGACGGATCATGGACGTCAACGACCGCGCTCGCGGTATGTTGCGGAACGGTGACGGGTTGTCGGACCGGCGCGGGATGCTGCACACCCGCGCGCCCGCCGACCAGGTCCGTCTCGAACGGCTGCTTGGCGACGCGCTGCCGAGCTCCAACGCGGCGCCCGTCAGCGGGTCGATGCTCCTCCGCCGCTCCCCGGTGCGGCCGCCATTCGTGGTGCACGTCAAGCCCGTGGCCGTTCCGCAACCGGACTACGGGGCGCAGCACGTGGCCGCGTTGGTGTTGATTGTCGAGCCCGGACATCAGCGGACCGTCGGTGCCGACCTGGTAGCCACGACCCTGGAGCTGACGCCGACGGAAAGTCAGGTTGCGGTCTGGCTGGCGGAAGGCAAGAGCGTGCGCGACATGGCCGAGGCAACGGGGCACACGGAAGCCTCCATCTACTGGCACCTCAATCAGATCTACCGGAAACAGTCCATCTCGCGGCAGGTGGACCTGGTGCGGTTGGTGCTTTCGCTCGCCGAGTTGGGGTGAGGACGCTGTCCGCGATGACGAACGCGAAGCTTCGGTGGCTGCTCTCCATCCGGCGACGGCAAGCTCAGTTGCCCCAGCCGTATCCGAGGCGCGCGTAGTAGTAGGCGCCGCTGTAGCCCCACGGCATGTACTCGCTGTAGCGTTCGCCGACCAGGTCCGCGATGACGGACTCCTGCGAGTAGGTGTCGACGACGTTCTGCCCCCCGATGGACAGCGTCGTTCCTCGCCCGAGATCCACGCTCAGCTCCACGTCGAGGATCGGCCGGCCGTCGAAGAAGCCCTGGGCGAGGCCGCCGACGGGATCGAAGGTCTCCCCGTACCCGCTGTCGTAGTCGTACCAGCCGCTGTAGTAGCTGAGCCGGCCGAGGAGGATCGCCCGCCCGAGACGCTGCGTGACCCCCACGTTCCAGCGCGTCCGCGGCAGGGCGTAGGCGTACTCGGCGAGCCGCCGGCCGTCGAGCAGGCCGAGTGCGTTGTCCGTCACCTCGGTGTCGGTGTGGTTGAAGACGGCGCTGATGACGGTGTTGCCGCGCAGCGCCAGCGGCGTCCATGTCGAAACGACGTCGATGCCCTGGGACGTCGTGCCGAAGGCGTTGGTGAAGAACCGGTAGTTCCTCACGCTCTCGGCGGCTGCGAACCCGCCGGCCACGACCTCGGCGATCTCCGCCGCCGTGAGGGCGAAGTTGCTCGTGATGCCGATCCGGTCGGACA
This sequence comes from Vicinamibacterales bacterium, assembly GCA_965204175.1. Taxonomy (GTDB): domain Bacteria; phylum Acidobacteriota; class Vicinamibacteria; order Vicinamibacterales; family UBA8438; genus WTFV01. The sequence goes on along the minus strand of OZ241978.1, from coordinate 2,439,701 downwards.
CGTCGACGCGGAAGTAGTCCGCGGTGAGCGTGAACGACCCGCGGTCGAGCACCACCCCGGCGGTGGTGTTGACCGACCCCTCCGGCCCGAGCGGCCGGCCGCCGCGCAGTCGCGCCACCGGCGAGATTGAAGGGATGACCGCGTTGTTGACCAGGTCGCCCACCGTCGGGTCGAACCAGCTCTGGATGTGCAGGCCGTGCTGCTGGCCGGGGGTCGGCGCCCGAAACCCGGTGCTCACGCTGCCCCGCACGAAGCCGACACGGCCCGAGACCTTGCCGTTCGCCGTCGTCCCGAAGTCCTCGAAGTCCTCGACGCGGGCGGCCGCGCCCAGCGTCCAGGCGCCGGCGGCGCCGGTCACCTCGAGGTCGCCGTAGGCCGCGAGGTTGTGGCGGCTCCAGGTGCCCGCCTGCGCCGGGCTGTAGGTGACGGCGCCGTTGGAACGGCCCATGAAGCGCTGCGCCGCGTACGGGCCGATCTCCCATCCCGCGCGGTCGCCCGCACGCACGCCGTACTGCTCGTCACGCCATTCCGCGCCGGCGGCGACGTTGACCCGGTCGCCGACCGCGTACGACACGTCGAAGTTGACGTTGACGTCCCGCTGCCGGTTGGTGCCGACGTAGAACGCGTTGGGCGAGGTCGGGCCGAGCGATGCGTTGATGGTGTTGCGGCTGAAGAAATCGGTCCGGTGCACGCCGAGCGCACCGCTCAGGTCCCAGTCGAAGCCGCCGGCCGTCGAGCCGCGCAAGCCGCCGACCAGCGCCGCGTCGGCCGCCGTGGTTCTTCTCTCCGGCGTGAAGCCTCCCGGGAACACCTCCTGAAACGTGAAGCAGTTCGGGTCGTCGAACACCTGCTGCAGAGCGACCGGGTCGGGCACGTTGTCGGTGACGGTGACGGTGGGGCAATCGGCCGAGCCCATGCCGTTCGCCGCGAGCACGTCGCCGACGAGCAGCGTGCGGCCGCGGTCGTTGCTGAACACCCCGAGCCGCGTGTTCGGGTTCCGGTAGAAGACGCTCGAGGTCACCGTCTTGCTGGCGTAGCTCGTGTGGGCATAGGCCTGCACGCCGGCCGGGAGGGTGTGGCCGAAGTTGCCGAACAGCTTCAGGTCGTCGTCGACCCGCGGGTCTCCCCACACTTGCGGATGGTCTGAAACAACGTGCGGGTTGCCGGCGGCGATGAGCGCGATCGCATCCCGACGCGGCGCGGCCCGGTCGGTCCGGTGCGCGTTGCCGTACTCCAGGCTGAGGTTGGCGAATCCGGCGTCCCCGAGCGGCAGGCCGACGTTGCCGGCGAACCGCGCCGTTTCCCCGTCGCCGACGCGGTACATGCCGGTGTCGAGCTCCACCGAGCCGCCGGCGCGGGCGTCCTTGAGCTGAAAGTTCATCACCCCGGCGATCGCGTCCGAGCCGTACTGGGCCGCCGCCCCGTCGCGCAAGACCTCGACCTGGCGGAGCGCGATCGAGGGGATGGCGGAGATGTCGGGACCCTGGGAGCCGAACGCCACGCCGTTGCCGCCGTGCCAGTCGACGATCGACGATCGGTGACGGCGCTTGCCGTTGACGAGGATCAGCGTGTGGTCCGGGGCGAGGTTGCGGAGCATCGCGGGGCGGACGACCGTCGAGCCGCCGCTGATCGGTTGGCTGTTGACGCTGAACGACGGGATGACGGTGCGAAGCTGGTCCTTCAGGTCGCCCGCGCCCCGGCTGACGAGGTCCCGGGCCGACAGCACGTCCACCGGGACTGCCGACTCGGTGGCGCTGCGAGGTTCCGCACGGGAGCCGACGACCACCGTCTCCTCGGCGAACCCCGTGAGCAGGTTTCGCATCTCCGCGGGCGACAGCCCCAGCGCCTCGACCTCGGCGGGCGTCATCCCGAGGATTCGGCCCAACTCCTCAGCCGGCGCGCCCGTCGCACGCTCCGCCTGCCCCTGCGGGTCGGCGTCCTGAAGCTCTGCGCCCGCGTCCGCCGCGAACGGGGTCGACGCGGGGAGGAACACGGTCAGCATCAGGATCGCGCGCCAGCGCGCGTCTCCGGTCGTCGGCGCCGGTTCCGCGCGATCGATGCACCGGCGATATCGAGCCCGCCGCACTGCCTGAACAGAGCTCGACAGGATCGATCGGTGTACCGACACCGCCTCATCGACTGGTTCCGTTCGCTGCACGAAAGGGTTTTCCGCCACGGCCTCCTGGACGTTCAGGGCCGGCAGTCTAGAACACGCCATCGTGCTTGTCGATACGTCATCGGCCCATGCCGAAGCGCCGCACTCTCGCCGTTTCCTGATAGTTCTATCAGGACAACCGGGATTTGCTGAAGGGCAACAAAGCAATCCATTTGTCTCGCCATGGTTCTGTCGGCACCAGAAAAAAACGCCGCTTCAGGCCGGCAACAGGCATGGCCGCGGTCACACACCGCGCAGATGGCGAACAGGCGGCTGCAGTCCGACCGGCAGCCCGAAGTGCACGTCTTCGACGATTCCGTCCATCGCCGAGATCCGTAGCGACGCGTACTCTCTCAACTTCTCGACAACGTCCTGCACCAGGTCCTCGGGTGTCGACGCACCCGCCGTGATGCAGACGCTCTTCTTGCCCTCCAGCCACGCCGGATCGAGCGTCGACGGCTCCTCGACCAGATAGGTGATTATATACCGTCTTAGCCCTGGCGAACGCAGGCCGCTTCCAGGGCGGCCCACGCTCGGCCAGCCTCGTCACTCGGACTTTTCGTCACCCTTCGCCGGCTCCAGATAGTCCCACCGTTTCTTGGGCGGTCCCTTCATGCAAGCCAAAGCGATATTCTCCGGGGAGTCGGGGATGCGTGGAGGCATCTCCAACGGTTCTTTCACTTTCGACATACTTCTACCTCCGCGTAACAGAGTACACTTTAGCACCTTGCCCAGTCAAGCGTTTCTTTCTATTGACCGTAACACAAGATAGCTAGTGTTCGTGGATCTGTTGCTACAGCGCCGAGGGTGTATGCCTCGTTGACGCAATCCTTCACTTGAGTAGCAGCAACTCGCCAACCTCCACCGTTCCTCATGGATCGAATTAGATCGTCGGAATAACCGTCTCGTTGCCAGAGGGTTATCACCCAATCCATCGAGGTAGCAAGCTGGTTTCGGTTGGTTGCGTTACGCCACTGTAGGGACGTAGCGTTGTGGAGGTTTCCGCCAGAGTACCAAGGTTGTGAAGGTTGGGGTGTTGACGGTCGGGATGGAGGCGGCACTTCGGATGAACGCGATTGTTGCCGATTAGCTCGCCACTCCTCAAGCTCAGCTTGCCGTTCAATCTCCCGCTGAGCACGGTCGCGTGCCATTACATCGGATATTGATTGGGATGGGGGAGTTTGTTCGGGCGGTGTTGGCGGTGGGCTATCAAGGTAAGGCGTTATCCATACGATACCTACCACCAATACAGCGGCGATTCCGATGGCAGCTAGCGGCAACGACGGCGACGGCGACGATGACTGATTAGCCATTGCACCCTCCGTGCACGTGTGAAAGAACCGTCAGCCCGGTGAATTGGTCACCGGGCCAGTTGCCACACGAACCTCGCACATTTATGCAGGCCCCCGCTTATTCCCACCCTGGCGGGTGGTATTCTATTCAGCGGGCAGCCCGGCGTCGGGCTGTGCGACGATTCGTGTGGCGCGACTACTATACCCGATCCGGCGGGCTGAAGGCAAGAACCTCGGGGAAAAGACGGATGCTTACTTGACAGACGTTAGCGGTCGGCGTTACGCTCGTGAAGCTAGGGATTGATGCTTGGACTCGAGAATTGGAGGAGGTAAGCAAATGTCAAAATTCGCAGTCTACATGACCGGTAGTCGCCCCACTGAACCAACGGAGATTGTTGAAGGTGATGCTCAAAATACTTCCAACGGGATAATGTATATCCACAAGGGCGATCTGGAGGATGATAACTACGAGATAGTATTCCAAGCACCTGCGGACAAAGTGCATCGCATCGTGAAGGTTGCAGGAAGCTAACCCGCGGCGTATGTGAAATAGGCTAGCGTGGGGCTAGCCCGTTTACCAACATGGGAGGTAGAGATGGGAGTCAGATGGGAGAATAGAGAGGGGAAAGGCGAGGATTGGGGGACATCAGGTTAGAGCGACCAGCCGTCAAAAGCACATCGCGTGGGTTCGATTCCCACTGTCTCCACAACCCTCCCGTAGATCCTCCCGAATAGACACCACCCACGTCAAGTAAATTCCGCTCCGCTGGAGTGATTTTCTGCCGTTCTGCCTGGGCGGATTCTCCGGAAAATCGCTTGTCGGGCTGTGGTGTCTTCCAGGATGATCTTGGGAGTAGGAGAAAGTGATGCCACACGGACCTGGAAAGCACTGGCGTAAAGGCATGACCTTGATGGAGGTTATGCGCGAGTTTCCCGATGACGCTACCGCTGAGCGGTGGTTTGTAGAGACGCGCTGGCCCCACGGAGTCGCGTGCCCGCACTGCGGTTCGTTCGACGTGCGGGAGATCCCGAATCGGAAGCCACAGCCCTACCGGTGCCGAGACTGCCGGAAGCACTTCAGCGTGAAGACGGGAACGGTTATGCAAGGATCGAATCTGGGCTTGCAGGTCTGGGCGCTAGCGTTCTACTTGCTCGCCACAGGGCTCAAAGGAACGTCGAGCATGAAGCTGCACCGTGATTTGGGCGTTACGCAAAAGACAGCTTGGCACCTGGCGCACCGTATCCGAGAGACTTGGCAAGACAACTTGCCCGCTGAGTTTGCAGGAGAGGTAGAGGCAGATGAATCGTTCTTTGGTGGGAAAGAAAAGAACAAGCACGCCCACAAGCGACTCCGGCCGGGTGGTGGGTCAGGCGGAAAGATGGCCGTGGCCGGACTCAAAGAGAGAGGGAGTGGGCGCGTCAAGGCGACAGTGGTAGAGTCTGTGGACGGTAAGACTCTCAAGCGATTTGTCATCGTCAATACTCAAGACGGGACTCGGGTATATACCGATACCGCAACCGCCTACTCGGGACTGCCCCGGCCGCACGAGACTGTAGCCCACAGCACCGGGGAGTACGTCAACGGACAGGCCCACACGAACGGTCTAGAGTCATTCTGGAGCCTGATGAAGCGTGGATACCACGGAACCTACCACAAGATGAGCCCGAAGCACCTGGGGCGCTACGTCGATGAGTTTCGGGGACGGCACAACCACCGCCCGCTGGACACCATCGAGCAGATGAGCTTGATGGTCCAGGGTGCAGAGATGAAGCGTCTGCGCTACCGGGATCTGGTCCGCAAGGGACTTCCCAACTTGTCCCGGCCGTCGAAGGTGGAGTGAGGCCGGGCCGCTCACAGCGCTGGACATCACACGGTAAACCGTGATATCCTCCCCGCCGGTGGCGGATCACGAGGCCGCCGATAGGAGGTATTGCATGGCTCGCGTCGCACGACCAATATGGACCACAGCTGCGGCAGGCAGGCGTTCTCTGTTGCCAGCAACCAACTCTTTAGCGAGGAGTCTGGCAGGTGTTACCACGCCGCCTCCAATGGAGGATCTGCAGGAAAAGGCACTTGCAGAGGCGCAATCTGAGATTCTCTGTGTCAAGGCCGAGCTAAAGTCAATAACGGAGAGTCTCCAACGGGAACGGAGCAAGACAAAAGACTTAGAGGCTCGTATTGCCGCAATATGTGACGTAGAGATAGAGGCATGGGACAATGAACCGCCTCCGCCGTCAAGACGATAGGTGGACCGCCAGAACGTAGGCCCGTTCTGGCGGGTCCTTAGTTGGATAACAGGGAGGTTTGAGATGCTGTCACCCAACTGTCGTTGTCCACTCGAAGTGGACGAAACCGGTGCTCTGGTTGTTGATGAGACTGGAGCACTCTCCGTTATCTGCACGTGTCCTCCACCGCCCCTACTCCCGCGCGAACCACGACAGGCCGAGAGGATCACAGGCTAAGACGGTATATAATTGCCACCAGATAGGTCGGCACACCGGCGTCGTTGCCGACTTCGCATAGCCGGTTTGCGTTGGAGCTGTTCCGGGCGCCCACCACGAGCACCAGATCGACGATGGAGGCCACGCTTCGCACGGCCGACTGGCGGTTCTGGGTCGCGTAACAGATGTCCTTGACGTCGGGACCGACGATCTGCGGGAACCGGTGGCGAAGCGCCGCGATCACTTCCCGCGTGTCATCGACCGAGAGCGTGGTCTGCGTGATGTAGGCGACCCTCTCCGGGTTCCGTACGCGCAGAGCGTTCACGTCTTCGACGTTGCCGACGACAAGAACGTGTCCCGGAATCTGCCCCACGGTGCCCTCGACCTCCGGGTGGTTCTCGTGACCGATCAGCACGATGTCGTAGCCGTCGGCGGCGTACCGCCGTCCTTCCGCATGGACCTTGGACACAAGCGGGCAGGTGGCGTCGATTGGAAGCAAACCGCGCGCCGCGGCGTCCTGCTCGACCCTTGCCGATACGCCGTGAGCGCTGAACACGGCCACCATCCCACTCGGGATTTCGTCGACCTGCTCGACGAATCGCACGCCCTTGGCCTTCAGGTTCTTCACGACGTGCCGGTTGTGGACGATTTCGTGGCGCACGTAGACTGGCGCCCCGTACTTCTGCAGGGCCGCCTCCACGGTATCGATGGCGCGCTCGACACCTGCACAGAAGCCTCGCGGCTGCGCCAACAGGACTCGCAGACGAGGCATCGCTTGCCGTGCAGCGGCTTCGTCCGGCACGTCCGACAGTCCTGTGTCGTGCCGCGCGATTGCCGGAGATGACCTCATGCCGGGTCCGCTCGAACGTTGCGTCGTCCGAGGAAGAGGCAGACCACGGACCAGGGTGCCGAAGAGGAGACGGAGAGCAACGTTCGAGCGCGTCAGGATGCTCGTAGTCGTGGTGATGGCCCACACACTGCGGCGCGAGACCTTCACCTCCCGCCCCCGTCCGAACATGGGGTTCGCATGAATACGGCGCAGGGTCAGCGCCGCCAGTCCAAGAGCCCACAGGCAGTGCCGGCGGATCCCGGTTTCGCGAGTGGGAACGATCTCGATGAACCGCCGGGCATCTTCCAGGTGCTGGCGGGCAATGGCGACGACCGCGGCCAGTCCCCTGGCGAAGGCGGGATCGTTGTGCCCGGGGCACAGGGAGGACAGGTCGAAACCGGCTCGGACAAAGATGTCCCGCGGCAGCCAGCACGCACCGCGCCGCCGGTCCTCCCAGATGTCCTTGAGGATATTGGTCATCTGCAGGCCCTGTCCGAAGGAGACCGCCAAGGGGAGCAACTCGTCGCGACGGTCGTTCATTTCGGCCGAGTAGTCGCAGAACAGCTCCGTGAGCATCTCACCGACCACCCCGGCGACGTGGTAGCAATACCGGTTGACCTGGGCCACATCGTCCAGGCCCCGGGAGGTGTCGAGCTGCTGAAACTCCGCCATGCCCCGCGACATGATGCGCACGCAGCGCTCGATGGCGCGGCGCTGGAGGGCACGAAGTCCATCGGTGATGCGGAGCACCCGAGGCGTGTTGGCGACGAGGTCGTGCTCGCCGGCGGTGGTCGAAGAGGAGAGCGACGCACCGAGCTTCTGCGCGAAATCCGCCGCGTCGTCCCGACCCGCCACCACGTCGACGAAGCGGCGCCAGAAGCGTTGCTTCTGCGTGGTGGACAAGGCCGGTTCGTCCTCGATCGTGTCGGTGATTCGGCAAAGCAGGTACGCGTTGCCCACGACATCGCGTAACGTGTCCGGGAGCTCCGGAATCGTGAGGGCAAAGGTACGGGACACTCGTTGCAGCACGTCCGTCTGGTACGCGAGATCGGTGTGGTGAGCGCCGTTCGCATGAGCCATCATGATTGCCTCCCGTCCACGACCATCTCCAGCGTGAGAAGGGCGGGGAATCAAGGCCTTGTCGCCGACCCCGGTCCTGCCGGTGCGAGTGAATCTCTTCCGTCGACGACCATCAGCAGCGCGGGAAGAAGCACCAGGTCCGCGGCCAATGCCAGCGCGATCGTGAGCGCGACCATCAAACCCAATGTCGAGCCGGGCTCGTAGCCCGACGTGGCGAACACCAGAAAGCCGACCGTCAGAATGGCGGTGGTGGCGCACAGCGCCGGCCCGACTGCCCGGAAGGTGGACCGCACCGCTTCGGGCGACGAACGCCCTCGCCGCCGGTCTCGCAGATAGTGAGTGAGGAAATGAATCGTGTCGTCGACGATGATGCCGATGGCGACGGCGACCACCACCGAGGCGCCGAGCCCGACGTTGCCGACGAGGTAGCCCCAGAGCCCGAAAGACAGCACCGCCGGCACGAGATTCGGTACCAGACAGATCAGACCGACGCGCACGTTGCGGAAGACCAGGAGCAGGACCGCCGAAATCAGGCCCGCGGCGAGGAACGTGCCCTCCAGCATGCTCCTGATGTTCTGGCTGGACATGTGGGCGGCGATCATGGTGAAGCCCGAGGCCGGCCCGGCCAGCCCCGGCGCATTCGCCTGGAGCCAGTCGCGGGCACGCGCGTCGATGTGGAGATGATCCACGGTCGATGTCGGCTCGAGCACGACCGTCATCCGCGTCGCGGACTTGGCAATGTCCATCCGGTCGTTGAGGTCGGCGCCGAAGGGCAGCGAGAACTCGTACAGCAGGAGAAACTGGGCAGCCAGCTCGGGCGTGTCCGGTATCGCGTAGAACGCCGGGTCATCGCCGTTCATGCTCCGGTTGACGCGCTTGACGATGTCGGTGAACGCCAGCACGTGATGCACTTCCGGCTGGGTGCGGTACCACTCCGCAAACGAATCGACCGTGCGCAGGTAGTCGGGGTCCGTGATGCCGCCCTCGCGCCCCGACGTCAGGGAGTACTCGAGCCGGTCCAGCCCGGTCAGATTCTCGGCAACGAAGTCCGTATCCAGACGGAACGCGTAGCGGTCGTCGAAATGGTGCGCCCAGGTGTCGCTCAGCTCGTTGCGGGGAATGCCGGCGGCCAGCACGACGACGACGAGAGCGCCGCAACAGAGGATCGGGGTGCACCGCGCGGCCACGAAGTCTCCCAGGCGGACCAGCAAGGACGGCGTTCCCGTCGTAGTGGTCGAGCGCAGCGGCAGAATCGACAGCATTGCCGGAAGGAGAGTCACCGAATAGACGAACCCGAACAGCACGCCGAGCGCCACCAGATTGCCGAGAACGTGAAACGGCGGCGAGTCCGACAGGTTCAGGCTCAAGAACCCCATCACCGTGGTGGCGGAGGTCAGGAACACCGGATACAGGTTGTCGCGCAGGGATGCGGCGAGCGCCGCGTCCCGCTGCTGCCCCCGCCGCACGGCGGCCAGCGCCACGACGGCGATGTGGATCGCATGGGCGACGCCGACGGTCACGATGATGACCGGCACGCTCACGCTGATGGGCGTCAGCAGGACGCCCATCCACCCCGCCACGCCCAGAGTGCTCAGCAGGACGAAGACGAGCACGACCGCGATGGCGAGCGTGGCGTACAGCGAGCGCAGGATGAGTCCGGCAATGGCCAGGATGACGAAGAAGGCAAGCGGGATCTTCTGCGCGTCATCCTCCGCCGCGTCGGTGAAGGTCTGGTTGAGGATCACGTTCCCGGTCAGGTAATGGCGCAGCTCCGGATGGGCCGCCCGGGCTTCTTCGAGCAGGGCGCGAAGATGGTCCGCGATCTCGGCCCATGCCGGTTCCTCCGGTTCGGGGAGCGCGAAGCTGATGGCCAACCCGGCCGTGCGCCCGTCGCCGGCTATCAGTTGTCCGACGAGCTCCGGCTCGTTCAGGGCGATGTCGCGGACCCGATCGAGATCCGCATCGCTGAAGGACGCTGCATCCTCCACGAGCGGAGCGATGGTCAGATCGTCCTCGGACGCCTCGGTGTGGAAGTAGTTGGTGAGCGAATTCACCCGGACGGCGTACGGCGTCCGCCACGCCGACTCGGTCAGCTCCTCGATCGCGGCGAGGGCATCGCGCGTGAACACGGTCCCTTCCCGCGGGGAGACGGCGATCAGCGCCGACCGCGACGCGGTATACGTGTCCTGCAGCGCGTCGAAGGCGAGCAGGTCGGGATTGTCCTCGCCGAACAGCACGCGATAGTTGCTGGAGACGGCAAGACCGGGCGCGCCGGCCGCGGTCGCGGCCATGACCAGCGTCGCGAGGCCGACGACCCGCCACCGCCGGTGGAGCACGAAGTCGATATAGCGGTCCATCAAGTCACCTTCCCTGCCGTTCATGCGGGACGGGAGTCCAGCAGGTCCGCAACCTCGTTGGCCGCCGCGACGCCGCTGGCCAGGGCGCCATTGACCGACGGCACCCGCATGTAGTCCCCCGCCAGGAAGAGATTGCTCACGTCGCGGGCAAGCTGACGGCGCATCTCGGCCACCGCCCTGAACATGCCCGGCCGCATCATGCACACGGCCCGCTTCCAGCGGTATACGCGCGTGAACAGCCCCTCGTCGTCGGCGGGCAACGCGGACCCGGGAGGGGGGTTGCGGCGTGCGTCGGCCAGCATCCGGCGCTTGATCTCCTCGTCGTCGAGCGGCAGCAGCTCTGCGGCGCGATCGCGGCCGACGAGCAGGTCGAGCGTGCTCTTGCCCGGCGGCGCGATCGCCGGCAGGTTTATGGACCGATCCAGCAGCAGCGGCGTCTCGTCCTCGGGGTACAGCGCGCCGTGCCATCCGCGAGGAAGCGGCGGGCGGTCGAGGCCGATCACGACCCGGCAGCCGCACGAGTAGTCGACCCGGCCAAGCGTGCGGCGTATTCCGTGGGGCAGATCCGGGATGATCTCGGCTGCCTGCGAGGCCGGAAGGGCACAGATGACCGCGGCCGTTTCGATGGGCCCGTCATCGACGATGACGCTCGCCGCCATCCCATCCCGGATGACTACGCGGCGGACCGGGGTCGATACGTGAATGGAGTCTCCGCACCGGGCGGCCAGGGCGTGGGTCAGGGCGCCGGCGCCCTCCCGCGGCACGTAGATCTGGTCGGCCTTCAACAACATCTCCGCCAGATAGGTCCGCATGTAGGCCGCGCCGGCGTCTTCGACGCGCCCCATGGTCATCTCCAGGAATCCCGCCAACGTCACCTTCAGATAGTCGGGAACACCGATCCGTTCGAGGTAGCCGCCGAAGCGCTCCTCGCCGTCGAGCTCGACGATCCGGCATTCGCTGGAGAAGTTCAGGCAGTCCGATTGACGATCGATCTCACGAACCAGCCTCAGAAGCGGCCGGACGACCCGGGGCGACAGAAACCCCAGCGTCCAGAGTGGGGACAGGTTCCTTGCGAGGGACCCGACGGACCGAATCGGCGTCGTCAGAACCCACCGGCCGTTCCTGCGCCAGCCGAGATTCATCTCCGACCGGATCAGGGGCAGTCCCAATTCCTCGCACAGGCGAAAAGCGACATCGTAGGAGGCGCAGAAGAAGTCCGCCCCCTCATCCACGCAGAAGCCCTCGACCCGGTCGCCGCCCAGGCGCCCTCCCACCCGTTCCTTCGCCTCGAGCAGGAGCGGGTCGATGCCGTGCTTTCGTAGCGTGTAGGCGGCGCTCAGGCCGGCTGCCCCCCCGCCGATGATGACGACTCGTCTCTTCCCGCGGAGCGTTGCGTCGTTCGGTTCCATCCGACGGCGTGCCTCAGAAGTTGTAGACCAGGCCCAGATCGAAGAAGCTGTCGTGCCGCATCTCGTAGTGGATGTCCCTGGGATCCACACGGAGCAGCACGACGGCTTCCGCTCGCACCGACCACCGGCTCGAGACACGCCGGCTGAACTCGAAAGCCAACGAGCGCGTGCTGCGGCCTGCGTCGGCAAGAATGCCGGCGACGACTTCCGTGCTCTGCACGTCGTTGAAGGGCACCCGCGCGGCCAGGAAGACGTCGTTCTCGAGCGTGTTCGGCGAACGGCTGGGCGTCGCAGTCGGTCCACGACTGTCGTAGCTCCATTCGCCCAGCAGTACAACGTCGGCATCGCCGCCGCCTGCCGCGTAGAACGTGTGCTCGCCGCCTGCCACCAGGGCGACGTAGTCCTGCTCGCGACCGAAGAGGTTGTGCGCGCCCGCACGGTGAATCGCCTCGGCCTTGAGCAACCAGGCCCCGGTGGTCAACTGGGCGTCCAGTCCGAACTGACGTATCCGGTCGTAGAACTGGACCAGGGTCGGCTCGCCGGCGGCGTCGAGGTCCGGCAGGAAGAACGGTTCGCGGCTGGTGCCCTCGAACAGGCTCACACCGAGATCGAGAGGTCCCAGGCTGCGGCTGTACCGGGCCGCGATATCCGGGCCCCACCGGCCCGCCCCGCTCTCGTAGCGGATGTCCTCGGGGTCGGTGACCACGGGAAGGCGCAGGCGCCCCTGGCGGCCCGGAAAGGTGCGCGCGCGGTGCAGCGTCATCCCGACCGCTTCGAGCGTTCCCCAATCACCGAACCAGGTGAAGTGCGCCATGGGCTGCCCCAGCTTGGCCTCGCCGTTCGGATGCTCGACGAAGTCCACCTGGTTGACGACGTCGACCAGCCGCTGCGATTCGGTTACGCCCCAGAACACCTGGCCGACACCGACCCGCGCCTCCCACCCGCCGGAGCCGACGTCGCCGAAGAACAGGAGATAGGCCTCCCGCACATCGAAGTGCGTACGGCGCGGATCCGAGTGGTCGTAGCGAAAGAACGGCGCCAGCGTGAAGCTCCGCCCGCCGGCGCCTTCCACGTAGAGCGTCGGCTCGGCCGCGAAGCCGTTCGCCAGAGCACGTTGTCCCGGAAAGGCCCCCTCGGCGGGAAATGCACGACTCTCGGCACTGATGCGCCCGGCAAACTCCACCGTGAACGGCGTCGCCGCATCCTCGGCCTCGTCCTGCGCATCGACGGTCGAGAGACAGGCCGCCACGCAGACGGCGGTCAACCCTCCGCGAGCGAACCCCGTCCGACGTTCCATCACCGGGCCCTTCGCAGGGCCGTCTGCGAGAAGTCGCCCTCGTCGAGGCCGCTTCGGAACGCGTAGTCGGTCCAGGTCAGCACGGTACTCTTCCCGGTCAGGTGATTCACCATGCTCATCTCGCCCGCCCGCCAATAACGCTCCAGGTATCGCTCGTAGTCCGACACGGCGAGCGTCTTCAGAAGCTCATCCCTGCGGTCGTAGTACTCCACCTTCCAGATGCGCCGCTCGTCCTTGTCGCGCCACACCACCTGCCGGCTGTAGCCCGACCTGTCGTCGGTCGGAACCCGCTCGGTCACGGTGCACGACAGACTTCCGCATGGCTCGTCGCGCAGATACCGGTAGGTGAACTTCTCCACCGCCGACTGGGTAAGATCCTCGTACGCGAACTCGCTGCCCATGAACGAGCCCGACCGGTTCGCCGAGCTGATGCGCCTGACCCGCCGCATCGCCGGCAGGTAGATCCACTGGTCGTCATCGCCCTCGCGATGGGCGTGCACCAGAAACGCGGTGCCCCTGACGTCGCGCGGATCGTCGAAGACGAACAGCGTCCTGTCCCCGTCATCGGGCACCTCCAGAACCTGCACGCGGAGCTGACGCCGGCTCTCCTGCCCCCGGCGGTTGCGAAGCACCATGACCTGACGCGCCGTGAAGTCGCCGTAGCCCTCGTCCCGGGCTCGGGCATCCACGGCAATCGCCAGGCCAATCTCCTCGGGCGTGTCGTTGCCGGCATGCGCCGGTGCGGGCAGGACCGAGCAAGCCGCCGCCAACGCCGACAGCAGGCAGAGCGAGTGACGGGAAGACACGGGCCGTGAGCGGCTGCATGCAGACATCAACGATTTCCTCCGATCTTTCAGGGCGACCGGGACCGACGCCCCGGTGCCGGATGAGCCGGGAATCCGGACGCGAAACCGCCTGTCGCGCCGGAGCGAGCAACAGACGATACGAACGGAACGGGAGTCGACCATGCTCCGCTCACCACCGTGTCGACCGATCGGATTGGACATCGTCCGGAAGGTCGTAAACGAATCTCTCCTCGCCGAGGTCGGCGAGCTCGAGAACGTGCTCGAAGGACTTCCTGTCCCTCCCCTTGCCCCACGCCGGAATCATCCGTCCCATGGCACGCTGGAGGCGGGACTTGGTTCGCAGCCACGGCAGCAGCGCGAGCGACCGTCGCGGCGGGAAACGCAGCGCGTCGGCCGTCGACTCGCCGATGAGTTCGCGCGAAACCCGGTAGATATAGTGAGCCGCTTCCTTGCGTCTTTGCGGGTTCCGTATCCCCACCACGACCGGAGCGCTGTTGACGATGCAATGCGCCAGGGCGACCGCGTCGTAGTCGGGAGGCGGCTCGCACATGCTGCCCAACCGGAGCAGTCGCAGCCCTTCGGCCTGGTCGCGAAACAGGATCGTGTCGGGCACCCCCATCACGTGCGCGGTGTAGCGCCAGACATCCATGATCCCCGCGCGGTCCTCGTCGTCCAGCTCCGCGCCGAGCATCTCCGCGAACTGGATCATCCGGGCGGAGAAGGCGGCCGACGCGAGGGCCAGATGCGCAGTGCTGATGGGAACGCCCCAGGCATCGTGATCCCATTCCTCCGCATCCCGGAAAAGCCACCGCACCCGCGCGTGCACCATCCGTATGCGCAGCGTCAGCTTCCAGCCGTCCCCGGACGGCTCGACGCCCCTCGGCAGGAACATGTCCAGGAGATGTCGGATGTTCTGCTTCAGCCGCCGGACGCCATCGTCGATCAGCCGCCCCGTGATGGCGAACGACTTGCTGATCATCGTGGCGAAGCCTTCCACGATCGCGCCGGCGACGAAGGCGGCCAGGACGTGGTCCGAGTTCCTGAGAAAGGCCCGACACCCGCGCTGCGCGACCGCCCGGTCGTACCAACCGGGCACCTGGCTCGCCGCATGGATCAGGCTCTGCAGACTCTGCGGCGCTTGCCGCAGGATGCGCTCCTCCAGCTCTATCGCCCCGCCGATCAAGCGCGCCGCCTCTCTGCCGCCCAGGCTGGCGACATCCTGCATCGCCGCGTCGGCCAGCGGATCGCCGACCCACATGTGAGCCGCGTACCGGTCGATGAGCGCGGGATCGATCAGCCTCGCTTTCTGGTAGCCCTCCGCGTAGATTGATGGAACCCGCATCACGTGGTCCGCCGTAGCAGCACTTCGGCGGGCACAGGACTCCCCGAGCGGCCGGGACCCAACGGCTGGGTCGAGTTCACGTCTTGAACGCGCCGTTCATCGACCCGCCGGCACAGCCACGGGAGCCAGCGCCGGCCGCCATCGCCATGCACACCGAGGCGCAGCAAACGAGCCCCGGCCATACGAGCATCCTCGTCGTTTCCCTGCCATCCCTCGTTCAAATAGAAATGGACGAGGCCCCCGCGGCAGGTCCGACTCCACTGGTGCACTTCCCATGGCATCGACTCCAAGTCCATCGCCTCCTCAATGTAGGAACTCGGAAGCGTGATATGGACCACCCGAATAGGGGGGCACGGACACGAATAGACAGAATTCTTCCTCCCGCAGGGCCGCAGCGCGCTGCAGGCCCCTCGATTAAGGGTTTGCAGGCCCCCCGTTCGAGTAGTGCATCTCACGCTCCGGAGGTCTGACCTCACGAGGGAGTGGGCATCAACGCCTCGCTCGGTCCTCGAGACCGCCCGGACCGAAAAAACACGACGACTTTCTTGACAAACGGTGGGGAGCCCCCCATTTACGGGGAGACCAATCCACAGTTGAGGAGTTAGAGTCCGAGAGGTGCGTCAACAGGATCCGTACGACCGCATCCTGAGGTCATTGCACGAGGTGGCTTTCGACGCGACCGGTTGGCCCGAGACCGCCGGCCTCATCGATGCCGCTTGCGGCGCGAAGGGCAATGCCCTCGTGTTTGCCGGGGGGCGTCCACAGCAGGACGTGGAAGTCTACTTTGCCCAGTTCTGCTTCCGCGGGCAACGCCGCGAGGACTTCGAGCGGCTCTACTTGAGCGACTACTGGTCCCGGGACGAACGCCTGCCGCGCTTGAGGCGAATGCCCGACAGTCGGCTGGTCCACGTCAGGGAGCTCTACACCGAGGCGGAGAGAAAGACGTCGGCGGCGTACAACGAGGCGCTGCGACTTACCGGTACCCAGGACAGCCTGAACGTGCGTCTCGACGGGCCAGGCGGAACGCGCGTGGTGTGGGCGCTCGGCGATCCCGTCGATGCGGGAGGTTGGGGAACCGATAGGACCCGGATGATCGAACGGCTTCTGCCCCACGTGCGGCAGTTCCTTCTCGTCCGGCATGCGCTGGTCGAGGCCGGGGCGCTCGGAGAGTCGCTCGCGGGGCTGCTGGACGCAGCGGGAACGGGTGTCATCCACCTGGACCGGAGGGCACGGGTCGTCGCGGCCAACGACCGCGCCGTCGGGCTGCTGCGGCAACGCGACGGGTTGACCGACCAGGACGGTTTCCTGCATGCCGTCGAGCCTGCGGATGACGCGAAGCTGCAACAACTGTTGGAGCGCGCCTCGCCCCATTTCGGCGGGCAGGGCGCCGCTGGCTCGATGACCGTCGGACGGCAGTTCGTGTCGCCGCGGCTCGTGTTGCACCTCAGCCCGGTGGGCGGTCGATTGACGGGCTTCGGTATGCGGCGTGTAGCCGCACTGGTGTTGGTCGTGGACCCGGCGCGCAAGCCGCGCATCGATGCGGACGTCGTGGCTTCGGCCCTGGGTCTGACAGCCACGGAAAGCGCCGTCGCGGCGATGTTGGCCACCGGATGCAGCCTCCGCGACATCGCCGCCGCCATGGGCCGGAAGGAGAGCACGATCCGTTGGCACCTGAAGCAGATCTTCGCCAAGCATCGCGTGTCCCGGCAGGCCGACGTGGTACGACTGGTGTTGTCGGTGTCGGGCGTCGCGATGGCGCGGCGCTGAGCCACCATCATCGAAGGCCGGCTGCGAGGACGCGATCGGCGGGTTCGGGTTCTTCACACCGGCTCTCTGCAGCCGATCCGGACACGCGGTCACAGCCAGCATGCGGGCCGGCGAGCGCGACGGCTGCGGACCCTGCCGCCGACGACGATCCGTCGGGTATGTCACCAACGGCATGCAGCGCGCCCGGCCCGCACGGAGGGGCGGGCGTTTACGGCTGGTCCGGCGTCTCCCCGCCCGGAAGCTCCCCGAGGCGCACCGCCCAGAGGCCGGAGTGCATGTCCGAGAAGAAGATCGTCCCCTTGTGGGGCTGGGCGCCGAAGACCTGCGCCGCGTTCGGGACGAAGCCCTCGGGGTCGAACGGCAGGAAGCGGGCGATCTCCCGCCCCTGGCGGTAGAGGTTGCCGAGCAGCTCGCCCGAGACGTCCACCACCCGCAGGCCGCCGTTGTAGAACGCCACGTACATCACGTCGTCCTCGACCCAGATGTTGTGGCTTCCCGCCTCCGGGACCTCGTAGCGGGCGACAAGGCGCGGCGGCGACTCGAACTCCTCGTCCCATTCCAGGATGTGAACCCAGCCGCGCCAGCGATGCGGCTCGTTCTCGTAGCCGGGCGTACCGGTACCGATGGTCGACTCCGGGCTGTAGTTGGGGCCGCTGCGCGCCGCTTCGTCCCCGGCGAAGATGTAGAACTTGCCGGTCGACGCGCTCCGGTAGGGATAGACGGCGTGGTTCCAGCCGGTCGGGAACGGGAACTGCCCGATGAGCCGCGGCTCCTGCGGGCTCCCGCCCTTGCCGGCCCCGCCGACGTCGACCACCGCCACCCCGTCCGTCCAGTTCGCGGAGTAGGCGATGCCGTCGCGGACCACGACGTCGTGGATCGAACGCGCCGGGTTGTCGAGCGCGAAGCTCCCGACCCGCCGCGGGGCCGCCGGATCCTCGATGCTGATGATGTCGAAGCGACGAGCGGCGGAGAGCGCGTACACGTGACCGTCGTGAATGAAGGTGTTGTGGACGCCGCCCGTGAGCCGGTCGTCGTACTCGGCAATCCTCCGCACACCGACCGCCGGATCGGACACGTCGAGGATGACCAGCCCGTTCCGGCGGTTGGAGGCGCCCTCGCGGGAGATCACCGCCGTCGCCCCGTCCTCGGAGACCTTGACGTCGTTCACCGAGCGCGCGTCCACCCGCACGAGATCGACGACCTCGAGGCTCGCCGGATCCGTCACGTCCCACACGTAGGCGTGGCCGCCGGCACTGAGCGTGCCGGTCAGCGCGTAGTCGCGTCCGTTGGGCGCCTCCCACACCCAGAGATCGGTCGTCGCGCGATCCTGCACGCGGCCGTGCCCGACCAGCTCGATGGGCCGCCGCACGCCGCGCTCGACGGCGCGGATCAGGGCCGAGGCGGCAACCGGGCCGGTGCGCGCCACGACGGTGTAGGCGCCGGGAAGATCGGCAACGAAGCGGCCGTCCTGCGTGATCAGACCCGATGAGGGGCCGCCGCCGGCCATGGCGTCGGTGACCGCGGACACGCTGAAGGCGACCGGGAGGTCGTCGAGCGGCCGTCCTTCGGCGTCGGTCACCGTGGCGGTCAGGCGCGTCACGTCCCCGGTCCGGACGGTGCTCCGGTCGGGCGTCAGCGAGATGCGGGCGGCCGGGTTCGGCTGAACGTCGAGCGTCACCGCGGCTGTCGCCGCGCCGGCGGTCGCCGTGATCGCGACCCGGACCGGCGCGCCGAGGGCCAGCACCCCGCGGCGGGTGGTCCGCTGGTTGGCCGGCGGCTGCCCGATCGGCATCGCAATCGAAGCGTCCGAGGTGCGCCACTCGACCTCGATGTCATCCGCGAACGCGCCGTTGTCATCGAGCGGCGTGGCCTCGACCGTGACCTCGGTGCCGGCATGGAAGGGCCCCGGGGCGTTCAGCACGATCGAGGCCGGCGGCCGCGGAAGGATGGTGAGCGGCACGCGCCGCTGCAGGTAGCCGCCCGCGTCCGAGTCCCTCACCGACGCATCGCGCGCCGTGCCCACCACCCGCACCAGCACGGCGTACTCGCCGGGACGCACGGTCGAGACGCGACCGTCGGGCGAGACAGTGAAGATGTTGAAGCCCCAGGTGCGTTCCTCCAGGTTCCAGTACTGCCCGTAGAGGGGCAGGTAGAGAACCTCGGCCTCGACCTCGTTCCCGTCGCCGTCGAGCACCGTGGCGTTGATGCGGGCGGTCTCGCCGGCCGTCAGCGTCAGTGCCTCGGGCGAGACGGTGAGCGTGTCGGGCGCCGCCGCTTCCTGTTCGGCCGCGGCCTGCGCGAACGCGCCCGCGGGAACGAGCAGGACGACAGCCAGCGCCGCCGCACCTCGGAACGATCTGGAAAGAGGCATGGAGCCAGTGTCAGAGATCCGTCCTTCCCCTCACGCCAGCACCTTCCTGAACACCTCCATCGCCGCCGCCATCTCCTCTCGGCTGCCGATCGAGATTCGGCAATGCGTGGTGTGCAACGGTGGAAAATCCCGGCCTACCAGCACCTTGTGCTCCAGGCACGCCTCGCGGAACTCCCGCGCGGGGCGTCCGATGTCGACGAAGATGTGGTTGGTGTTGGAGTCGGGCACGTCGAAGCCCATGTCGCGGAAGGCGGCGATGACCCCGTCGCGAATCTCGGCGTTCTCCTTCACTTCCCGATCGATGTGCTCCGTGTCCTCGAACGCGGTGATCGCGGCTATCGCGCCCAGCATGTTGACGTCGCCCATGCCCCAGGCGTCGCGGATCCTGGCCAGGGTCTGCTCCTGGCCGAGGCCGTAACCGACACGCAGGCCCGCAATGCCATGCGCCTTCGAGAAGGAACGGGTGACGAACACGCGCTCGTCCTCCAGGGCCAGGGGCACCGCGGTCTCGATGCTGCCGGGCCGCGCGTAGTTGATGTAGGCCTCGTCGACGTGAATCATCGTGTCCGGCGATTCACGCAGCACGCGGCGCACGAAACCCTCGACGGCTCCGGGTCCGTGCACCATGCCGGTGGGGTTGTTCGGATTGCAGAGATAGACCAGGCCGGCGCCGCGGGACGCCTCCGCCAGCGCGTCGAGATCGATGGCGAGCGAGCTGTCCAGATCGACCTCGGTCGTCTTGGCCCCGATCCGCCGGGCGGTGGCCAGGCTGGTCGAGTAGGTGGGCATGGGGGTCACGAAGCCCCTGGCCGCCGAGCAGAACGCCCGCACCGACCCCTGCAACAAGGGAGTGGAGCCGGTGGCGAGCTGCACGTTGTCGGTGCCGACTTCGTAGTAGTCGGCGATGACCGTTCTCAGCTCGTTGACGTGATCCGGCGAATAGCCGCGGCCCATGCGCTTGTTGGTGTGGGCCTGAATGGCCTGAACGGTCTTGGGGCCGGGGCCGCGGGCACTCTCGTTCTGGTTGAGCTGGATGACGCCGCCATCGTAGATGCCGGACTTGGCGGCCTCCCGAGTCTGGGCGCCGGCCCGCCTGCTGAACGGTGATGTGCCGGTCAAGGCGCCGGCAGCGGCGCCCAGCGCGATGGTTCCGACGAATCCACGGCGTGTCGTCTTCATTCGATTCCTCCCTGGGGAGCGATGCCGTCTGGTTCTTCGGACGCCGGCCAGCGGCGAGCGCCTCGGCACCCGCGCAAGACGCCCCCGTCCCGGTCGAGTCGGTCCCGCACGATGCCAGCATTCTAACCCGTACCAGGAGCTCTCACCGCAGGACGGCGTCGAGGAACCACTCGACGGCGAACGTGCTTACCTGCCCGCAGGGGCCCCGGAACAGATAGTCGCAGCCGTGGGTGGCCCACGGCAGGCGGACGAGTGCATGCGGGACACCGGCCTCGAGGAGGCGCGCGCTGACGAACTCGGCGTGGAACGGCGAGACGTGCTCGTCGCGCAACCCCTGGATGAAGAGCGTGGGGGGTGTCGACGCGGACACGAAGCGCGCCGGCTCCGCGGCGTCGTACTGCGCGCCGTGCGTCGCCGGCGGGCCGCCGAGGTAGGCGTCGAGAACCGCGCTCGAGTCGATGACGCCCGGTTTGGCGGGGTTCGCGTAGCCCCAACGGAGCGCGGTCGGCGCGTAGAAGGAGACGACGCCGCGAATCGCCGGGTCCCCGGCGGCGTACCCGGCGAGGAGCGCGATCTGGCCGCCGGCCGAGCGACCGACGAGGGCGATACGGTCCGGGTCGAGGTTGTGCGTCCCGGCCAGCGAGCCGAGATAGCGGATGGCTTCCGCAACGTCGTCCTGGGCGGCCGGGAACCGTGCGCCGGGAAGGAGACGGTAGCCGATGGCGGCCACGGCGTAGCCGCGCGCCGCCAGGTAGTCGTTGAGGGCCGGGAAGTCCCGTTTGTCGCCGGTCGACCAGCCCCCACCGTGGATCATCACGACCACCGGCAGGGCTCCCTCCGCAAGGACCGGCCGGTAGAGGTCGAGGCGCAGGTCGTCTTCTTCCCGCTCCGCGTACACGTGCTCGTCGACGACGACCTCGCCGGCCCCGACTCCGGCGAGCAGCGCCGGCAGCGAGACCGGCGCCGGCCGCGGTTCCGCGAGCGGGGACCGTACGGGCGTCCCGAAGCGCGCCTCGAGCAGGTCCGGCAGCGGGTGGGCGACGGCCCAGGCCCCCGCGACCGGGCTGAGGAGCAGCACGATGCCCCCGAGCGCCGCGGTCGCGGCCAGGATGCGCGGGGCGGACCGTCCGTCCTCGCTCCTGCGCCAGGCCCGCGGGTCGACGACGAGCGGCAACGCGAGCAACGCCAGCCAGTAGCCGCCCTCGCTCAGCACGATGCTCGCCCTCCACAGGGCGGCCGTCGGATGCGGCAGCACGGCGACGAGGCCGGCCGCGGCGACGCCGAGACCAGCCGCGAGGCGGAGGACGACGATCCGCTCGACGCGCATCGGCGCGTTGAAGAGCGGGCTGGTCAGGATCCGGTTCTCGGCGGGGATCATCGGGCGTTCATCGGGAATTGTAGTGACCGGGATTCAGGGGCCGGACGCATTCCAGGCCGGAACTGCCTGTTCGACGACTGCATCCGCCGGCACCGGCGCCCGTAGGTACAGTAGGCTGAAACGAGCCAGAACCGTGTGACCTGCGGCGGATGCCGGCGCCCCCGACCGTACCGGCCGCCGGCATCCACAGCCATTTGCGCCCGGGAGTCCCTTCGCCGCGGCTCCGGCGCCCGGAGAGGCACCATGATGCAGCACCCGACCCCGCTTCCCGTTCGGCCGTCCAGCGGCCGTATCGCCGCCCTCGCCGCCGCGCTGCTGGTCGTCCTGCCCCTGGCCGGGTTGGCGCAGGAGCCGGCCAGCCTGGACATCTACTGGATCGACGTCGAGGGCGGCGCGGCGACCCTGGTGGTCACGCCCGCCCGCGAGTCGGTGCTGATGGACACCGGCTGGCCGCGGGCCGACGCCCGCGACGCGCTGCGCATCCAGGCGGCCATGGACGACGCGGGTATCGACCGCATCGACTACCTGCTGTTCTCGCACTTCCACACCGACCACGTCGGCGGCCTGGCGGCCCTCGCCGAGCGGGTCCCCATCGGCCAGATGGTCGACCACGGCGACAGCGTCGAGCTGGACAGCGCGCGCGGCCAGGCGCTGTGGGACGAGTACATCGGCTTCGCCGCGGACCGGCGCCGCTCGGTCGTCCCCGGCGACAAGCTGCCGCTCGAGCGCCTCGAGCTGACGTTCGTGGCGTCGCACCGGGAGCTCGTCGACACCCTGGAGCCGCAGATGCCGAACCCCCTCTGCGAGGGCGTCGAGCCCCCCGCACCCGACCTGGGCGAGAACGGCCACAGTCTGGGCTATCTGCTGTCCCTCGGGGCGTTCCAGTTCCTCAACCTCGGCGACCTGACCCCGGACCGCGAGCACGCGCTGGCGTGCCCCGAGAACCGGCTGGGGGTCGTCGACCTGTGGCAGGTGCCTCACCACGGGGGCTACGGGGCCATCCGTCCCGAGCTCGCCGGGGTGCTGCAACCCACGGTGGCGGTCGTCAACAACGGTCCCCGCAAGGGGGGGACGCCGGAGTCCCTGGCCGCAATCCAGGGCACGGCGGCGGTCGGCGACGTCTGGCAGTCGCACCGCACGCTGACCGACGACGCCGCCAACAACACCGAGGAGGCGCTGATCGCCAACCTGACGGAGGAGGACGACTGCGAGGGGCACTGGATCAAGGCGACGGTGGCGCCCGACGGCCGGAGCTGGTCGATGACCAACGGCCGGACCGGCTACAGCCGGACCTATCGGTCCCGGTAACCGCTCGAGACGCGCCGGATCGAGAGTCAGCGCGGGGCTCGACGCCCCGGGCGACGTCCGCGGCTTCGACGTGCGGACCTGCGAGGAGCTGCGGGAGTTCCACACCATCCCGCAGCCGGGCGAGTTCGGCAACGTCGCCGACCACGGCTGCATTCGAGCAGCGCCCGGACCGTGCACGGTATCCTCGAGATATAGACGACGTGCTCCTTCAGCGGGAGAGACAAATGGCCATCGACAGCCTCGCGCAGCTCCGTGCCGTCTACCGTCCTCCCCGCGCGCGGTCCGGACTCAAGGTGCTGGACCATCTGGACGTGCACTGCCGCAACTTCCTGGCCCTGTCCCCGCTCTGCGTGATCAGCTCGTCGCGGGCGGACGGGCGGGCCGACGCCTCGCCGCGGGGAGACCTGCCCGGATCGCTGGCCCACGTCCTGGACGACAGGACGCTGCTGCTCCCCGACCGGCCGGGTAACCGCCAACTGGACACGTTGACGAACCTGGTGGAACGTCCCTACGTGGGGCTGGTGTTCTTCGTGCCGGGCCTGAACGAGACCCTGCGGATCAACGGGCGCGTGGAGATCGTCACCGGTCGAGAGTTCCTGGCGCCGCTGGCGGTCCGGGGCAAACTGCCGATCCTGGTCCTCAAGGTGACCGTGGAAGAGGCGTATCTCCACTGCGCCAAGGCGCTCATCCGGGCCCGCGTCTGGGAACCTGAGGCGCGGGTCGAACGCTCCCGGTTCCCGACCTACGGACAGGTGCTGGCCGATCAGATAGCCGGCGCCGACGCCGCCGAGATCGACGCCGACTCGGCGGAGAGCGCCAGGAACGATCTCTATTGACACCGACTGGTGTGACCCTGACCCGGCGTCGTCGCGGCCCGAGCACTTCGAAGTACCGCGTCTACTCGTAGTCCGCGGCGGTCAGCGACACGCGGACGACCTCGGCGTCGTTGCGCGCGATGACGTGGCCGTTCGCGAACGCCGGATGCGCCCACAGGACGGCGCGATCGACGCCTCTCCAGCGGCCGGAGCCGCCGCCCCGGGTGCGGGTGGTGGGCGTCAGCAGGTGCGTGCGGTCGATCTCCTCGTAGCCGGCCGGCGTGAAGCGGGCGATGACCAGCTCGCCGGTCTCGACGGAGACGAAAGCGCGGTCCCGGTGCTGCACCAGGTGCGAGCTCGCCCAGCGGTCCTCGGGCACGAGGCGGTCGCTCGACCACAGCCGCTCGCCGGTCGTCGCGTCCACGCCGCGCAGCTCGCCGTAGCTGTTGAGGCCGTAGATCGCGTCGCCCACCACGATGGGCGTCGACGTCATGGAACGCTGCACCGGGCGGTCGGTGCGGTTGGGGTTGGCGCCGGTCCAGACCACCCGCGCCGCCGGACGGTCGGGGTTGAGGGCAAACATCAGACCGCCGTTCTCCACCTGCGTGATGAGCAGGTAGCGCCCGCTACGGACCGGCGTGCCGATGGTCAGCCCGCTCGGGATCGGAAAGTCATGCTCCCACCAGATGCGGCCGGTGGCCGGGTCGAGCGACGTGACGCCGGCCGGGTGCCAGACGATCATCTGCCGCACGCCCCCGGCGGTGGTCACGATCGGCGACGAGTAGCCCGCCTCCGAGTTCGTGTCGAGCGCGCGCCACGCCTCGGCGCCCGTCGCCTTGTCGAACGCCACGACCATGGCGTCGGGCTCGCCGCCGAGCAGCGTGATCAGGAGCTCGCCCTCGACGAGCGGCGAGTGCGCGACGCCGTAGACCGGCACGGTGACGCCGTAGTCGGCCGCGGTGTCGATCTGCCAGATCAGGTCGCCGCCGGCGGTGTCGAAGCACGACAGCATGCCGGCCGCCCCGAGGATGTAGACCCGGTCGCCGTCCACGGTCGGCGTGGCGCGGGGGCCAGTGGCGAACACCGGGACGATGTTGCGGTAGGTGGCCGGCCATTCCTGCGTCCAGAGGACCGCGCCGGTCTCCTCGTCGAGCGCCACGAGCCGCTCGTGGCCGTCCATCGTGCGGCTGCCCGGAGTTTCCTGGTAGTCGGGGACGAAGACGCGTCCGTCGGCGACGGCCGGTCCGGCGAAGCCGGCGCGCACCGGGGCGCGCCACTTGACGATGAGCCCGCCCTCGGCGAAGCGCTCGACGATGCCGGTCTCGCGCCACACGGCGTCCCGGTCGACGCCGCGCCACTGCGGCCAGTCTTCGGCGTAGAGCGCGACGGTCGAGCAGACGACGGCGCAGGCGAGCGCCGCGATCATCCGGCAGGGCGTGCAACGGTCATACATCAGCGACTCCAGACTGTTCCGGGCCGACAAGCGGCCAATGCAACTCGATTGAGGCCGCTCCTCGCGGTCGCAGACCAACTTGTCCGCCCGGCCACGCGGCGGCGGGATGGCCACCTGTATTATCCCCGACGCCTGGACTTTCGGCAGCAAGGACGAAGCGCTGTCCGGCTTATCGAGGGCGAGATCCCATCCGGGCCGGATCGACGGGTCGGCGACGGCCGCGCTCGTTCGCAAGCCCGACGAGGTGACCGTCATGGGCCTCAGCGTGCTTTGTTAACATCGGAGCGCGGTCATCGCCATGAGTCCATCCCCCGATCTGGGCGCCGAAGTGGCCCTGGTGACCGGCGGAAGCCGGAACATCGGTCTCGCGATCGCGCGGACCCTCCGCGCCGCCGGCGCCCGGGTCTGCATCTGGGGCGCGTCGGACCCGGCGGCGTTGGCAGAGGCGCTGGGCGCGATCGACGGCGGCGCGGACGATAGCTGCGGCATGCTCGTGCGCGTCGACGACGAGTCCGCCGTCCTGCACGGTTTCGACGAGATCGACGCCCGGCTGGGACCGGTGTCCATCCTGGTCAACAACGCCGCGATTCGCCCCGACGAACCCCTGGAGACGACGACGCGCGCCGCCTGGACAGCGGTGCTCGACGTGACGCTGACCGGCGCGTTCCTGACGTCGCGGGAGCTGTTCCGCCGTTTGCCGCAGGACCGCAACGGCGCCATCGTCAACATCGGCGGCCTCAGCGCCCACCGGCCGAAGCGGGGCCGCGTCCATGTGATCACGGCCAAGGCGGGCCTGATCGGCCTGACGCGCGCCCTGGCCGAGGAGGGCCTGGGCCGGATTCGGGCCAACTGCGTCGTCCCGGGCGCAATCGACACCGTCCGGCCCGACGGCCGGCAGCCTCCCCATCTCGACGACGCCGGCCATGCCGCCGGCAGTCCCGAAGCGGTCGCCCGGGCCGTGCTCGCACTGGCCGACCCCGGCGAACCCTATGTCACCGGCCAGACGCTGCACGTCAGCGGCGGCCGCTTCATGCCGTGACCCGGACGGCCGCGCTACTGGGGATACCGGCGCTACCCGAACAGAATCCAGCAGAGCGCAGCGCCGACCACGGACATCGAGAGCCCCCACGCGAGGAGCGCGTTGAACAGCGCGCGCGTGTCGGTGCCCGGGGGCGCCGCGGCGAGGTACAGGGCGCCCACGGTGGAGAGCGCCGAGAGATCGACGAGCCCGCCGCCCACGGTGATCGACCACGCCAGGTGCACGTGCTCGACGGCGCCGATCTGCTGCGCGAGGTCGGGCACCATGGGCAGGAAGGCGGGCATCACCACGCCGGACGTGCTGCTGTACACCGATATCAGGCCGGTCCCGAACGCCATCATCGGCACGATCGTTTCCGAGGTGGAAACGCCGGCCAGCCCGCTCGTGAACAGGTCCATGCCCTGGGTCCGCTGCAGTATCGAGATCAGCACCGTCACGCCGGTGACCATCAGGATGACGCCCCAGGGCATGCGCTGGATGGCCTTCTTCTCATCGACGCTCCCGAGGAGGGTGAGCAAGGCCGCGATGAAGACCGCCGTCAAGCCCACGTGGGCATCGAAGCCGACGACCGCAACGATCAGCGCGGCAATGCCGGCGAGGGTCAGCCAATGCCTGCGCTCGAAGCTCTCGACGTCCGGCTCCACGGATCCGACGTCTCCCGCGGGCCTGCGAAAGAGCTTCAGGCCGCCGAGCAGCACGAAGCCGCCGAAGCCCACGATCGAGTGCGCCAGCACGTTGTAGCCGTAGGTCTGCCACTCGAGGCCGCCGAGGCCGATGCGCGCCATCACGTCGTTGGCGACGATGCCGCCGGGCGCGAACGGCGACAGCGTGCCCGCCAACGCGCCGTTGCCGCACATGATCGCCATCAGCAGCGGCGGTACGCCCACCCTTCCGGCGGCGGCCATGGCGGGCGCCGCCAGCAGCGCGCTGGCCGGCGTGCCGCCCGGACCGATCGTGGACACCACCACGCCCACCGCGAAGAACATGACCGGCAACAGCCCCGCGTTCCCGCGGCAGAGCCGGACGGCCCGGCCGGTCAATCGCGACAACGTGCCGTTGGTGTCGGCCATGCTGAACAGCAGCGTCACGCCCACGAGCGTGACCAGCAGCGGCACGGGAAAGCCCGCCAGGACGGTATTGACCGACATGCCGCCCAGGTACACCCCCACCAGCCAGGCCATGGCCAGCGACAGGATGCCGACGTTGACCGTCGTGAGGACGCTCAGCGCGACGGCCAGGACGAGCGCCGCGACCGAGACCCACGCGAGCATCATGGCGCCGCAGCCGCCGCGGCTGCGCTCAGGACGCGGGAAAGCGCGCTCACGTCGGGCAGGTCCTCCAGCGCCTCGACCATGCCGGCGGTCTCGTCGATCGCCGCCGGCGGCAGCACGAGCGATGCGCAGTCGCTGAACTTCTCGTGGAGCTCCTCGCGGGTGAACGGCAGGTCCGGCCCGCCCCGATAGCGTTCGTCCGCCTCCTCGACGAGCGTGCGGCCGTCGTCGAGATCCACCTCGACGGTGCTGCGGATCTTCTCCCAGCCCCGCGCCTCGATCGCCGGGTCGAGCACGCGCTCCACCTTCCGCATCAGCGCCTGCATCGGCGCGCTGCGAACGAACTCGTCGTTGAATTCGCGAATGCCCGCCTTCCGCCGCAGCGCGATGGCGCCCACCATGAACGCAGGACAGAACTTCGCCTCGAGCGCGTTGGTCGCGATGGCGTACCGCAGCGGATTGAGGATGTTGGACCCGGCGCGCACGCGAATGCCCACGATGTGCTCCGGCTCGACGTCATGCGTGATCACCAGTCGCCGCATGGCGTCCATCGTCGGATGCCCGAGCACGCCGCACGGGTACGGCTTGATCGATACCCCGGGCCACACGATCGCGTGCGGGTCGCCGAGCCTGCCGACGATGCGGTCGGCATCGAATCCCTCGCCGTGACTGAAGGCCTGGAAGAAGCCCCACGGCGGATCGAGGGCGTCCCGGCCTCCCGTGAAGCCTCTCGCGGCGAGCTCGGCCGCGACCACCCCGTTCTGCGACGCCCGGCCCACGTGCAGCGGCTTGGTCATCGACCCGAAGTTCACGCGGATGCCGGAGGCCGAGCTCGCCGCGACGGCAAGGGTGTGGGCCATCCGATCGCCATCGAGGCCGAGCAGCCTGGCCGCGGCGACGGCCGCGCCGAACGTGCCCACGGTGCCGGACGAGTGGAAGCCCTTCCGGTAGTGGCCGGGACTGATGGCCTCGGCTATCTTGCACTCGACCTCGAAGCCCGTGAGGAACGCCTCGAGGAACGCCTCGCCGGACGCTTGCTGCCGCTCGCCGACGGCCAGCGCCGCGACCATCGGCGGCACGGTCGGGTGCGTCAGCAATCCGAAGATGCGGTCGGCGCTGGTCGCCAGTTGGGTGTCGTCCCAGTCCAGCGCATGCCCGCTCGTCCCGTTGAGCAGCGCCGCCGAGGACGCACCGCTCCGGAACGGCTCGGGGCCGAACGCGGTGGACTCCGGCTTCGCGTCGACCGTCTGCACGTAGCCGCGCAGGATACGCGCGGCGTCCTGCGTCGATCCCGCCAGCATGACGCCGAGCCCGTCGAGGACGCAACGCTTCGCGATGCGGACGGCCTCGGGCGGAAAATCCCGCCAGCGGGTCCGGTCGATGAAATCCACGACCGCGCCCGTGGCGCGCTGCTGGTCGCTCACGTTGCTCCCCTCGACGAATCGGTCTCGTCACCCCCTGTGGAACCCTCCCGCTCGTGATCGATCCGGAACGGCACCGCGGCGCCGCGGGCGCGATCGGAGCCCTGAGCGTCGGCTGCGTCGACCTCGAACGGCCGCCCGATGCGGTTGCCGGCGATATCCTCGAGGGTCGCTGCCGCGACGAGCTGGTACTCGCCCGGCCTCCACGGCGCGCGCGGTGCGAAGGTCCAGCGCGTCTCGCCCCGGTCCACCCGGATCTCCCCGGCCAGCGGCCGGCCCCCGCCGGTCGTCACCCGGAGCGCGCTCTGCAGCAGACCGTAGTCCAGCGGCACCGGAAAACGCACCGCGAGCGGATCCCGCGTGCCGCCGGCCGGGAGGTCGAGCCGCCAGGCGGCGGGATCGAGGGCGCGCTCCCGCGGCGGACCCACCCGGAACTCCCGGCGGAACGGCGCCACCAGCGGCTGCCCCGCGGCGTCGCGCCAGGCCGCATCGATCGCCAGCGTGTAGCGGCGGTCCGCCGACAGCGGGCGGCCCAGCTCGGCGTTCGGCCGGATGCCGCGCTTGACCCGCCCCGGGTCGTAGAGAACCGTGTAGCGCGTGCGATCCGCGTTCCACAGATCGACGTCCAGCGGCAGAAACGCGTCGGCGACCGGGTCGCCGTGCTCGTCGAGCAGCCGGACGTGCGCGTTGCCGCTTCCGAGCCCCATCGGGGCGGAGAAGACGATGTACAGGCGGAGGTGGTTCTCCGGCACTCCGGGGCCCGTCGGATAGACGGCCACCACGCGGGTCGACGGGTCGCGGTCGGGAGCCGGCACCTCGACTGTCGTGCGGAGCGTGCGCGACCGAATCGGCGCGGAATCGAGTCGGGCGGACGGGAGAGACGACGGGTCGAACACCACCTCGTAGCGTTGCCCCTCGGCGAACGGAAAGCGCGGAATAAAGCGGAGCACGCCGTCGCGCGCGGCGTAGTCGCCGAGCACGGGCGGCAACTCGGCGGCAGTGGGATGCTGTTGCGCGACGTGGACGCGCAGCACCGCCTGCCACATCTCACCTGACGGCGCGGCGCGTTCGAGGTGCGCCACGTCCTCGGCCGGCAGCCCCGTGACCTCGATGGTCCGCTGCCCGGCGGGCGAGACGGCCAAGCGGATGCCCGGCTCGCCGGAAACCGGTTCCGGCGCCTGGCCGCGGGGCTGCGAGCACGCCGGTGCGAGCGCGAGGGCCGCCAAGAGGGCGGCGGCCCTCGCCGCATGTTCCATCGGCAGCAGGCGTCCTACGGCAGCGCGGCCGCTTTGAGGTTCAGCCCGCCGCCCGCGGCGTCGACGAGCAGCATCGCCCGAGAGTCATCCAGCCTGTCGAGCTGCCGCACGCCATCGAGCGACGCGATGGTCTCGAACGGCACGCCGGCCGTATCGGGGATCGGATCCGCGATGGCGTCCGCGGCGCCGAACGGCTCCGTCGGCACCTTCATCACGCCGCGCTGGTTGTTCGACAGCAGGATGTAGTCCTGTCCGTCCTTCTCGTAGACGATCATGTCGATCGGCCGGTTGCGGTTCCCGAACTCGGCGATCGTCGTCCCCTGGATCTTGCTGCCCGGCTCGAGCGCCGCGATCGGGAACTTGACGAGCGGCGTGCACAGGTAGCTGGCGACGATCGACGGCTCGCCGTCGATCTCGTACGGCACGAACGTGAACACGGGCGAGAACGTCTCGAGCTGCCCGTGGGACCCGTGGTAGATCTCCACGCTCGTCCCCGCGTCCGCCACCCGGAACGGATACGGGATGACGCGCATCTTGGACGCGAACTCCTCGTTCGACAGGCCCGAGACGAAGAGGTTGCCGTCGATGTAGGCCATGTGGGTGATGGTCTGCACGCCGATCAGGCTCGCGGGATCGACCTCGTCGGGGTAGTTGCTCACCGGGATCGACCGCCCGTCGGCGAGCACCAGCGGCGTCTCGGCCGGCGGCGGATTGGGCACCCCGATCCGCGTGTAGCGGACGCTCTCGAACGGGATGACCTCGATCTCGCCCGCGCCGTCCACGCGCAGGAGGACGGGCACGGCGCCGGCGCCCAGCCCCCGCATCACGGAGAGCCAGGTATTGCGCGTCCGCGGGTCGACCACCATGTCGGTGATCAGCAGGTTGCCGGCGTCGATGCCGAGCAGCGCGGCGACCTTCCGATCGATCGCGGGCACGTCCTGCGTGCCGGGCGCCCCACCGGTCATCTGCTCGTCCAGGTGCAGGGCCGTGATGGATACCGCCTGGGCGTCGGCCGCGAAGATCACGCCTTCGGGCCCGAACGCCAGCTTGTTGATGTGCCGGAACTCGGGCGTGACACCGGTCGTTGCCTCGGAGTTGACCGTCGACCGAGCCCCGGTGACCGCCAGACTCAAGCCGACGACGAGCAGCAAGCCGAAACGGAATGTAGACATGCCGTGGTCTCCTTTTGGCTCATCATACCGTCTTGTTCGTCCAGTCCGCGGCGCAAAGTCACACCCGGCGTCGCTCACGAGAGGCGGACGCACGGCGGCGGTCGGCGCGTTCCGACCGCCGCCGTCGTGGCAGTGGGCCCACGGCGTGCTCTACGCGAGTAGTACCCGCTCGTGACCAGCTTCCTCGTGCTGATGATCGTCTATCGGGCAACCGCCGCAAGCGGTCGGCCAACCAATTCAGAAGGATGCGTGGAGACTGATCTGGATCTGCCCCTTCGAGCCGCCTGGTACCGTCTGGATCATGTAGCCGGCCTGGAGCTGGGATCTGTCGCCGACTCCGAAGCCGAGTGCGGTGTAGAACCGGTTGCGGTCGAAGCGCTCCACAGTCCTGCCCGGCCCGATTTCGAGATCCCCGTTTATGAAGACTTCGTTGTACAGCGCCAGGTAAATGGACCCTCTTCCGGTCCCTCGTCCATTCAGCGCGACGTCGCCGAACAGGGCGTAGCGAAACCGTGTCCGGAAGTCCTGGCCGTCGACCCAACGCTGTTCGTACCGGTAGCGGTGGCGCAGGGAAACGACCCGTCCCAAACGCTGGCGAACCAACGCCTCCTGATACAGGCGTCGCTCCGCGCTGGTCTCGTCGCTGTCGCCGAAGGCGCCGCTCGTGATGTGCGCCACACCACCAGTTACCAGCACGGGGGATTCGGGCAGAGCGTAGGTCAGGCCGCCCCGAATCAGCAACTGCTCCAGGTCGGTTCCCGGATTCCAGTTGCGGTGCTGCACGTCGCCCTGCAATCCCAGCGGCGTGTCGTCGAAGCGAGTCGACCAGAACAGCATGTACCAGGCGCCGAGCTGGTCCCAGTCGACCGGCGTCTGCGCCGGGGCCGCACCGGGCAACAGCAGCGCGCCGGCGAGAACAAGGGCGCCGATCGATACGCGCGGCATGGGGTCAGATGAAGCGCACGACGCCGGAGGAGACGTCATACATCCCGCCCACGATCCGGATCTCTCGTTCCTGCTCCATCGTGGCCAGCACGGAGCTTTCTCGGCGAATCTCCGCGATCACCATGCGCACGTTCTCTTCGGCAACCCCGTCGACGTAGTCGGCGTTGTCGACATCGCGCTCGCCTTCGATCGCCTCCACGGCTGGGTCGATCTTTTGCACGAGCTGCGTGAGATTGCCGAGGCGGGCGCTGCTGATGGCTCCCTTCACGGCGCCGCACGAGGTGTGTCCGAGGACGACCACGAGCTTCGACCCGGCGAGTCGACAGGCGAATTCCATGCTGCCGAGCAGTTCGGTGTTCACGATGTTGCCGGCAACCCTGGCCGCAAAGATGTCCCCGATCCCCTGATCGAAGACCGTCTCGATGGGGACTCGGGAATCGATGCACCCGAGCACGACAGCGAACGGGTACTGCCCGGCGGCGGTCGCTCGAATCTGATCGCTGTAGTCGCGACGGGCAGGAGCCCCGGCGACGAATCTCGCGTTGCCGTCGGCAAGGAGCGCGAGCGCCGCGTCAGGCGTGACGGCAGCTTGTGACGCAGCATCCTGGGCCGGCACGAACCCCGGGGCGACTGCCGCCTCGGCGGGCGCCGAGTCGGCCGAAGGCCGGGACGCGGCGCATCCCGCCAGGGCAAGTCCGGCGGCCGATGCGCCAAGATGCCGCCCAAAGGCTCGGCGCGACGTTGTTGGCAGCGTGCTCGAGGTGCCGGCGGCGGGCGCGGGTGTGATCCTGTTGAACATCTCGTTTTCTCTCGTTTTCTCTCGTTTTCTCCTCGTTCGGCCGTTGGGTAACTTGTTGGCCGCAACGGGAACCACTGCCTGACGCCTCACACGTTACCACAGACTGTTCTGTTCCCGGATCTGCTCGACAAGTACGGTGATCCCGCTTTTTCGGACATCTGGCCAAGGTGTATTCCAGAGCCCTCTCGATCGGGCGTTCACGCTCGGCGTCGGCGCGAACCGGTGTGCGGTCGCGGGTCCGGTATGATGGCCGGTGGTGCTGGACCGCCGATTCGGCATCGTCGGATAAGAGACCATTCGGGAAGGGGGGACAGAAGATGAGAACAGCAATGCTCGCCGTCGTGATCGGCCTCGCGTTCAGCGGCCCGGCCTTCGCCCAGGACGACCCGCCGCCGCCCTGCGGGCCGGCGGGCGATCTCGCGATGGAGTTCTCCAAGAACGTCGCGGCCGACTCGCGCTGCTTCGAGATCCGCATGTACACGGCCGAGCCGGAGATGGACGGCAAGGGCGGCATCGACAACCTGCACCGGCGCTTCCGCGAGGGCGAAGTGGCGCTCTTCGAGAAGCACGGCGCCGAGGTCGTCTGGGCGTGGCAGAGCCTCGACAATCCCAACACGTTGATCTGGATGCTGGCCTACCGCGACCGCGACCGCGCCCATCGCGATCAGGTGTTCGCCGACTTCCGGGACGACCCCGACTGGCATGCACTGCGCGCGAAGTACGAGGTGCCGCTCAGCGCCGAAGTATTCATGATGAGCGCCGCCGACTACTCCAAGCTCAAGTAGCCTGCCGCAGCGCCATCCCGGCGCTCATCGACTCGATCGCGGCTCCGGTCGTCCGGTTCTGCCGGCCGACTGGAGTCGCGACCTCACGCCGAGTACGGCGTGAGGTGCGCTCCGCGTCCTCTCACGGTGCAGCGATGGCCGCCCTCCACGCGGCGGCGGCCGACTCCTTGAGCGTCTCGGCGTCGGCGGGCAGCAGATATCGCTCGGTCGCCAGCGCGTCCGCCGCTTCACCGTAGCGCTGCACGTACTCCGCCTCGCCGCCGGGATAGCGCTCTTCCAGCGAGAGTCGCGAATCGCCCAGCGCCATCCGCTCATCCTCCGTCCGCGGAAACGGAATCGTGGAGCCGTTCACGCCGCACAGGTCGCCCTCGGCGAAACCTGCCGCGCGAACGGCCTTGCCCATCGTGGATAGCGGGGCCGCGACCTCGGGAACGATCACCCCCGCCACGACGTTGCCGTCGGCGTCCAGGCGCGGCACGAACAACGGGTACCGCTCCTCGCTCTCCCGCGGCGGCCAGACGGAGAAATCACGCACGCCGAGATCGCTGATCGCGCCGTTGTACGGGCGGTCCGGGATGGTCGGATACTGCTCGCCCTGCTCTTCGACCGTCACCGCCGTGCCGTCGGCCACGGACGGCGCGCGCGTCGCCGGCGGCTCGACCCCGTTCCGCACCCACTGCACCATCGCGTCGAACGCCGACCGGTAGTACGGCCACGGCAGCACCGGGTTGGCCGGGTCGCGGCACCCGGCGCTGCCCTGCAGATGCGCGGTCGCGAGCATCCAGTAGCGCACGTTCGGCGGCAGCTCCAGCGCCCGGCCGCTCGTGTCGGTGACGATGAGCGAAGCATGGGCGCCGTAGTACTCGGATTCGGCGTCCACCTGAATGATGTGCGGGCAGGTACTCGAGGCCGTGCAGGCGGCCAGCAGCCCGTCGGTCCTGCCCGTCAGCGGATCGGTCGTCGTCGCGAACGTGAACGGGAACTCGTCCATCGGGTAGTTGTGGTCTTCATGCTGGCGCGTATAGCGGCCCGTCTGCGCGAAACGGGCGTTGACCCACGTGAGCCGGGCGCCGGCGACGTACGGCGTCATGCCGTCGAAGACGCGCCGCCCCGCCGGATCCTCGTTGAAGCCCTGGTAGACGAAGTCCCTGGCCATCCGGCCGCTCTGCGAGGAACCCACGGCCACCACGTGCTCGAGTACCGGCGCGCCGTCCACGAAGAGCGGGTTGGGGACGCCCCGATCGTCGGCGGGACTGTAGCGCGCGAACGACACGAAATCGCGCATCGCGCTGAAGCCCAGGCCGTGCACGATTGGATCCCGGGCCTCGTACACGAACTCGTAGATGGTCCCCGCGTCCGCTCCCGCGGGGGGCGTGACGGCGACCGTCCTGTCGTCGACGTAGTGCCACTGCTCGGCCGGAACGGTCCGGCGCGGATCGTCCTGGAGGCGGCGATGCGTGAGCGTCGCGGCGGTCTCGTCGAGCGTCACCGCCGGATACGTCAGCCGCCCGAACGCGGCGCTGTCCGGATCCTGCCACTCCTCCATCGAGGTGCCGGTAATGGTCCGGCTGTCGTCGGTCGCGAGCGGCAGGCTCGCCAGCACCGGACGCGGGCTGCCGGCGCCCGGCGCGCCGTGCAGCCAGCCGCTCGATACGTACGTGTAGCCCTGGTTCATCAGGAATGCGCTGCCGGCGTTCTCGGCCGCATAGCCCCGCCCCGCCTCGTGGAAGTAGCCGAAGACGATGTTGCGGCCGCGGTTGTTGATCTCGTACACCAGGACATCGTTGCCCCTGGTGATGTCGACCGGCTTGAGAATGTCGACCTCGAACGTGTATTCGACCAGCCCGGCCGCATTGCGCGGGGCGTTGTCGAGATCCACGATCCCGGCGTTCAGCGGGGCGCCCGGATCGGCGACGGCCGTGGCCGTGCCGAGCAGAATCTCGTACGCGCCCACGGCGCCGAACGACCGGCCGCCGAACGCCGGCTCGCGGCTGGTGATGTCGAGCCGGGTGACGCGCGAATGCGCGAGCGCCGGCGACGCGGATTCCTGCGCCTCGCCGACGCCCTGAAACCCGCTCAACCCAAGCCCGAGTAAGACCGTCAACAGATGGCGTCGCAACCGCATCGTTCACCTCCAGCCGCAATGGCCGTCGTGCACTGCATTCATCCAGCATCCGGCCGATGCGCCCGCAGGAAGGACCGTATCTGGCGCACCGCGAGCGGAATCCGTTCCACGGGCTGCTTCCACGGGAACATGCTCAGCTCGGACCGCGGCGCGAGCATCGCCGCCTCCATGGCGACATCGTACGGATGCGCCGGGATATCGTCGGGCAGGATGAGGATCGGTGTCTGCAGCTCGCGCACGAAGTCGCGGGTCACGGTGAAGACGAAATCCGCATTGCTGAGGTACATCGAGGTCAGGAACCGGTCGACCATGTCCGTAGTGATGTCCGACCGGCGCTCGACGAGATCCGGGCCCCAGCCCCGCATGTTGTTGTCGTAGAACAGCGTGGGATGCTCCGCGCTCCACGCGCTGGGCTGCGCCAGCACGGCGGCGACGACGCGATCGGGAGCCCGCCGCAGCAGGTTCCAGATGAAGGGCCCGCCGATGCAGAAGCCGAGCACCATGAACTTGTCGATGCCCAGGTGATCCATCACGCCGAGATGATCGTCGGTATGCGAGTCCCACGGCCGATCAAGCTCGAGCGGACCGGAAGACTGGCCGCGGTTGGAGTTGCGCAGATCCGCCGCCACGACGCGGTGCTCGCCCTTGAACTCCTCCAACGGATTGAAGGGATGCGTGGCCAGGCCGGCGATCGACGAGTTGAGTCCCCCGCCGGCGATGACGAGCAGCGGGAAGCCGGAGCCGACCTCCTCGTAGCGGATGCGCACGTCACCGTTCTCGTAGAAGGTCATGGCCGCTCCGCTTTGGCCGGACTGCCCGGCGAACGCCCGCGTGGCGGCCAGAACCGTCGCCGCCGCGCCCGTCTTGAGTATCGTGCGTCTGGTCGAGTCCACCATCCTGTCCCCCTTGCAGCCGCCCCTCCTGTTCACGAAGCGCGGGCCACTTCGCTGTTCACGAAGTGCAGACCGTTTCGCTTGCGGCGCCGCGACTCAAGCCTATCACCCTGCGGGCCGTGGCGTCCCGTCGCCCCGGCCTTGCGCCGCCGCCACCCGCGACGCCCGTCGAGCGGCGAGAAACCGCGTCGCGCGCGGCCGTTCGGCACTGCGGGGAAGAACCGGCATTGGCGTATACTGCCGGCTGGGGAAGACAATCTGCGAGCAACTTCGGGCTGCGAAGGAGAAACCCATGGCTGCGAAACGACCTGATCGACGGGAATTCCTGCGGGGCGGCGCCGCGTTGGCGGGTGGCCTGACCGTGGGAGCGGTGGAGCCGGCGCTCGGCCAGGCACCGGAACCGGAGAGGTTCATCCGGGGCGACGCGGACATGGTTGCCTATGGCCAGCGCTCCCCCTTCGAGACCTCGGTCCGCATACCGCACCCGCCGGGCGGCAGGGAGTCGCCCGATGCGTTCGGGCTCGTGTTCCACGTGGCGGCGCCGCTCCAGGATTCGGTGGGTGTGATCACGCCGTCCTCGCTCCACTTCGTGGGGACCACCCGCGGCTCCCTCATGCCGGAGATCGATCCCGGCGAGCATCGCCTCATGATCCACGGCCTGGTGGAGCGGCCGCTGATCTTCACCATGGAGGAGCTGAAGCGCCTCCCGTCGGTGACCCGCCTGCACTTCATCGAGTGCGCGGGGAACCGGGCGCGAAGCAGGCACAAGACCGTCCAGGAAACGCACGGGATGACCAGTTGCGCCGAATGGACCGGCGTGCTCCTGTCCACGCTGCTCGAGGAGGCCGGCGTGAAGGACGGGGCCTCCTGGGTCGTCGCGGAAGGGACCGAGAACGTGAAGGGCGCGTCGAGCTTTCCGCTGGAGAAGGCCATGGACGACTGCATAGTCGCCTACGGCATGAACGGCGAGGCGGTGCGTCCGCAGAACGGATACCCGCTGCGGCTGCTGATTCCCGGCTTCGAAGGCATCTTCAACACGAAGTACCTGCGGCGCATCAAGGTGGTCGACCGGTACTACATGAACTACAACGACTACGGGCACCTGCGCCGCGATTCCGTGCGCGCGGCGCTGGGCTACCAGATCGGACCGAAGTCGGTCATCACGCGCCCTTCCGGGGGGCAGAGTCTGTCCGGCCGCGGATTCTACGAGGTCTCCGGCCTGGCCTGGTCCGGCGGGGGCGCCATCAGCCGGGTGGAGGTGTCCACCGACGCCGGCCGGAGCTGGCAGGAGGCCGAGATTCAGGGGACCGCGCATCGCATGGCGCACGCCCGGTTCCGCCTCAACTGGAACTGGGACGGACAGGAGACCACGCTCATGTCGCGCTGCACCGACGAAGTGGGCCAGGTGCAACCGTTGCAGGCCCAGGTCGCCGCGCATTTCGGCGAGCCCGGCAATACGTCCTTCGGCGTGCCGGGTCTCGACAACACGGTTCAACCGTGGCGGGTCGCGAGCGATGGGAGCGTTCACAATGGGCGGGCCTAGCGTTTCGCGGCCACGGGCGGTGGGCGGTCTTCTCGCGCTGGTGATGCTCCTGAGCGGCTCCGTGCTGGCGCAGGGGCCCACCTACGGCGTGGGTCGGACCCCCACCCCGGAGGAAATCCGCGCCTGGGACATCTCCGTCGGCCCCACGGGGGACGAGCTCCCTCCGGGGAGCGGCACCGCGGGGGAAGGGGCGCGGATCTATCGGATCCGTTGCGCGGGATGCCACGGCAGGAATCTGGAAGGCGGCCGGGAGCCCCGGCGCGCTCCCCGGCTGGTGAAGACCGAACCGGGGCGGGACGTCGACCCCTGGGCCGCGGGGCGCATACTGCCCTACCGCTCGCCGTACGCGACGACGGTATGGGACTACATCAATCGCGGCATGCCGCTCTACCAGGAGGGAACGCTGACCGCCGACCAGGTGTACGCGCTGACAGCGTTTCTGCTGTACCGGAACGACGTCATCGCCGAGGACCTGGTGCTCGACGCCGAGAGCCTGCCGCAGATCGAGATGCCGAATCGGGACGGGTGGGCGCCGCTGCCGGAGTGGAAGCCCCTGTCGCCGAGGCTGCCGGGTTATCCCTTTTAGTCACGAGCCAAGGAGAGCACCATGAGCCTGTCAACCAACCGGCGCGGCTGGATGTGGATTCCGCTCCTGCCGTTGCTGTGCGTTCTCGCCGTACCGGCGGCCGCGGCCGCCCAGGAGGACTCGGCGGGCGACGCGTCGCAGTGGGTCATGCCGAACGCCAACTACGCGGGCTGGAACTACAGCGCGCTGGATCAGATCAACGTCGACAACGTCGAGCAGCTCACGATGGCGTGGACGATGCAGCTCGGCGTCCACGATTCGTACGAAGCCTCGCCGCTCGTCATCGGCGACACGATGTACATCGTCACCCCGAAGCCGAACTACGTCTACGCGCTCGACCTCGCCCGGGACGGCTTCATCAAGTGGGAGTTCCGGCCCGAGATTCCCGACCCGGAGACGACGGAGCGCAGCGCCTGCTGCGGCGCGCAGACGCGCGGCCTGGGCTACGCCGACGGCCGCATCTTCTTCACTACCCTCGACGGACAGGTGTTCGCGCTCGACGCGGAGACCGGCGAGCAGATCTGGCAGGCCGAGAACGCGAACATCGGGATTGGGGAAACGGTCCCCGGCATGCCGCTGGTGGTCGGCGACAAGGTCATCGTCGGCGTGGCCGGCGGCGAGCGCGGCGTCCGCGGC
Source organism: Vicinamibacterales bacterium (assembly GCA_965204175.1). Classification (GTDB taxonomy): domain Bacteria; phylum Acidobacteriota; class Vicinamibacteria; order Vicinamibacterales; family UBA8438; genus WTFV01. The sequence goes on along the minus strand of OZ241978.1, from coordinate 2,399,950 downwards.
CACGTCACCGCCTACAACATCGACGACGGCCGGTTCCGGTGGCGGTACTACAGCATGGGACCGAACAACGAGGTGGGCATCGGGTCCCGCTTCGCCCCCTTCTATCCGGACGACCGCGTCGCGAACCCGGCGCTCGACACCTGGTCCGGCGACTCGTGGCGGCGCGGCGGCGGCGCCGTCTGGGGCTGGTTCACGTACGACGCGGAGCTGAATCTCTTCTACTACGGCACGAGCAACTGCGGCCCGTGGAATCCGGACTACCGCCGTGAGTGGGGCGTGGTCGAGCTGGACGAGGACGGGGGCCTGACCGGCTACCGGAACAACTACTGCGCGTCGATCCTGGCCCGCGACGTCGACAGCGGAGAGCTCGTCTGGGCCTACAACATGACGCCGCAGGATCAGTGGGACCTGGACGAGCCCAACGTGAACCTCCTCGTCGATCTCGAGATCAACGGCGAGACGCGCAAGGCGCTGGTCCGCCCGGCGCGCAACGGCTACTTCTACGTGTTCGATCGCGCGACCGGCGAGATGCTCCTCGAGCCCTGGATGTTCGTCTACAACGACATCTTCGACGGCATCAACATGGAAACCGGCCGTCCGCGCTACGACATGACGAAGATGATGTTCACCGACCTCGAGGATCGACAGCGGTACCTGCCGGACGCCGAGAACGTCGCCATCGGCTGGTGCCCCGGCATCGCCGCCCGGAACTGGCAGAACGACGCGTACTCACCGCGCACCGGACTCGTGTACACCCCGACCTCGAACTCCTGCGATCAACTGAGAATGGTCGAAGGCGAGTACGTGCCCGGGAACGACTACACGCTCCGGGAACGCGGCGGCCGCGCCCCGGATCCGCCCAATGCCGAGGTCGTCAACGAGCTGCAGGCCAACGATCCGGTGGCGGGCGAGACCGTCTGGCGGATTGAGTTCACGACCGCCAACAACGCGCCGGTCATGGCCACCGGCGGGGACCTGCTCTTCCAGGGCGGTCCCAACGAGGGCGTGGTGCGCGCGATCGATGCCCGGACCGGGGACATCGTCTGGACGTTCCAGACCGGCAGCGGCTTCCGGAACTCGCCGATCACCTACCTCGGGCCGGACGGCCGGCAGTACGTCGCCATCATCGGCAGCCAGCGCGCGGGGAGCGTGCAGGTCACCGGCGACACGGAGCCGGATGCGCCCGACCGCTTCCGGCGGGCCGGGAGCGCGCTCTACGTGTTCGCGCTCCCGCCGGCTCGCGACTGAGGCGCGGTCGCGGGCGCCCGCCGGGGCGCCCGCGACGCGGCGCTCACATGCGACCCCTGGTCCAGACGATCGGCACCCGGGGCATCGCCGTCAGAAACGATGGCACTCCAGCCGGACGGCCGGTCGATGGTCGCCGCGAGCCCGGAGCCACCCCGCGCGCCCGTAGGCTCGGGGCACGCCGCTCTCATGGATCGGGCGCCGGAAACAGGTCCTCGATGCGGCAGCCGAAGTAGCGGGCGAACTTCCTGGCGTTCTCCACGGTAATGGTCCGGTACCGCCGGCGGGCGATGTCGCTTATGTACGGCTGCGGCAGGCCTATCTCCTTCGCGACTGCCATCTGCGTAACTCCCGCCAGCGAGATCGCCTTCGCCACGCGGTTGGCGCCCGGCTCCGAACGCAGCGTCCTGAGTTGGTCCTCGGTGAGCATGCTGATTGCAAGTCTACTCGCTCACCAGCTCCGGAGTACCCCGCGGCCTGGATCGACACGCCGGCGGCGAACCGACCCGGCCGCGCATTGAACGCGCGGCCGCATCCCGGCTAAGCTGCCCCATGAAGCTCCAGCACTACTTCTCGACGCCGGCATCGTTCCTGCTCGTGGTTCTCGCAGCCGCCACGCTCCTGGCCGTCCCCCTGCAGGCGCAGCAGGGCGAGCGCGAATTCGTTCCGGTCACCGACGCCATGCTCCAGGATCCCGATCCGGACGACTGGCTGATGTGGCGCCGCACGCTGAACACCTGGGGCTTCAGCCCCCTCGACCAGATCGACCGCGACAACGTCGCCGGCCTCCGGCTGGTCTGGACGCGTCCGCTCGGGCCCGGCCTGCAGCAGGGCACGCCGCTCGTCTACGACGGCGTCCTCTACATGCCGAACCCGCGCGACATCATCCAGGCCATCGACGCGGTGAGCGGCGACCTCATCTGGGAGCACCGCCGCGAGCGGCCCGACGACCTGGCCGACTACATGATCGGCAGCCTGATCGACACCAACCGCAACATCGCCATCCACGGCAACTACCTGTTCGACAGCACGTCGGACGACTGGGTGATCGCCATCGACGCGCGAACCGGCGAGGTTGCGTGGGAGACGATGGTGCTCGACTACACCGTGAACCCCGCCAACCAGACCTCCGGCCCGATCGTGGCCGACGGCAAGGTGATCTCCGGGCGGAGCTGCTCGCCGCGGGGCGGCCCGAACGCCTGCGTCATCGTCGCGCACGACGCCGCGACCGGCGACGAGCTGTGGCGCCGCCGCCTCATTCCGGGGCCGGGCGAGTTCGGCGACGAGACCTGGGGCGGCGTCCCCTTCGAGGAACGTAAGCACGTCGGCGCGTGGATGGTCCCGAGCTACGACCCCGCGCTGAACCTGGTCTACATCGGCACGTCGGTCACCTCGCCCGCCCCGAAGTTCATGATCGGCGGCGTCGAGAACACGCACCTCTACCACAACTCCACGCTCGCCCTGAACGCCGACACCGGCGCGATCGAGTGGTTCTACCAGCACCTGAACGACCACTGGGATCTCGACCATCCGTACGAGCGGCTGCTCGTCGACACCGCGATGACGCCCGACCCGGAGCACGTCTCCTGGATCAACCCGCGGCTGCGGCACGGCGAGGTGTACCAGGTGATGACGGGCATCCCGGGCAAGACCGGCGTGGTCTACACGCTCGACCGGGCCACCGGCGAGTTCCTCTGGGCGACGCCGACGACGGCGCAGAACGTCATCACCCACATCGACGGGGCGACCGGCGCCGTCACCGAGAACCCGGAGCTGATCTTCACCCGCGAGAACAACGAGATGCTGATCTGCCCGTCGTTCGTCACGGGCGGCAAGGACTGGGAATCGGGCGCCTACAGTCCGATCACCAACCTGATGTACTTCCCGCTGCGCAACGCCTGCGCCCGGATGCTGGCGATAGCCGACGGCAGCCTCTACAACCTGTCGCAGCGGATCGTCAACGCCCCTGGCACCGATCAGGTTGGTACCGTCCGGGCCATCGACGCCTCCACCGGCGAGACCACCTGGCTCTACGAGCAGCGGGCCGGCACCACGTCGCTCGTCGCCACCGGCGGCGGGCTCGTCTTCGGCGGCGACAGCAACGGCCGCTTCCGCGCCCTCGACCATCAGACGGGCGAGGTGCTCTGGGAGGTCAACCTCGGCTCGCAGGTGACCGGATTCCCGATCACCTACGCAGTGGACGGCACTCAGTACGTCGCCATCAGCACCGGCTCGTCGCTGAGCACGCGCGACAACCTGCGCCTGACGACCGAGCTGCAGCCGGGGACGGGGAACAACCTGTTCGTGTTCGGTTTGCCGTGAAAGGCGCCAACCCTCAGCGGGTGCGAATCCCGCCCGGCAACTGTCGCTCCAGCCGGTAGCAGTCGGAGCGGACGATGGAGGTAACGACATCGGCTGAAGTACTCCGAGGACAAAGGGCCGCCTTGGGCGGTTCAGCGACCACACGGGCTGCAACGCGAGTGAACGCCGAGCAGGCCTCGAAACAGGTAATGCGGAAGCCGACCCGCCCGAACACCGGGGAAGGCTGTCACCGGTCGGGAAGCGAGCGACGCGAGCACCGAGCGGTTCCGCCGGGGTAGTGGCGGTAGCACGTGTGGAAGAGGGGGATGGACGCAACACGGGAAGCCCTGCCGGTGGCGTGGCACGCGCCAACTGACAGCCCGCGAGGGTCAGGTTGGGCCGGCGAGGGTGGCGGAGAGGCCTGTAGTACCGGGGAAGCCGGGTAACGCCGGTGGAGGGAAGGGGCCTTGGTTCGAGAGCAGCGCATGACGGAGGAAGGGACGTGGGGACTGGCCCGGGCCTAGCAGCCTCAGAACGTGTTCAGCGACTCCAGACGGCGCTACATGCGAAAGCGAAGGGAGCACCTGACTTCCGGTTCTACTCGCTGAGCGACAAGGTGTGGCGCGAGGACGTGCTCGCGGTCGCCTGGCAGGCTGTCCGCCGCAACGGCGGCGCGGCCGGGGTGGACGGCGAGACGGTCGCGGCCGTCGAGTCGCAGGGTGTGGACGGATGGTTGGGCGCACTGGCGCGGGACCTGAAGGCGGGGACCTACCGGCCGCGCGCGGTCCGGCAGGTGCTCATCCCGAAGAAGCAGCGCGGGCAGTTCCGGCCGTTGGGCATTCCGTGTCTCCGGGACCGGGTGGCGCAGACGGCGGCGATGCTGGTGTTATCGCCGATATTCGAAGCGGACCTGGAACCGGAGCAATACGCCTACCGGCCGGGCCGAGGCGCGCATGACGCCGTCAATCGCGTGCATCGGCTGCTGACGACCGGGCATCGGGAGGTGGTGGACGCCGACCTGACGAACTACTTCGGCGAAATCCCGCACGCGGACCTGCTGAAGTCGATTGCCCGTCGCGTGAGCGACGGCCGGCTGTTGGGGTGGGTCAAGGCGTGGCTGGAGATGGCGGTCGAGGAGGACGACGGTCGGGGCGGTCGCCGCCGTACGAACCGTGCGCGACGCGACCGGAAGGGTACCCCGCAAGGGGCACCGATTTCGCCGCTGTTCAGCAACGTCTACATGCGTCGCTTCATTCGGGGTTGGAAGGTGCTGGGGTACGCCCGGCGCTTCGGGGCGGAAATCGTCAACTACGCGGACGACTTCGCAGTGCTCGGCCGAGCGCCGGCGTCGGTGATGCTGGCCGCGGTCGAAGGACTGATGAAGCGGCTGAAGCTGCCGATGAACGCCGAGAAGACCCGCTGCTGCCGGCTGCCGGAGGAGCCGATGACGTTCCTCGGCTACCGGATTGGGCACAACTACCGGCCGGACACGGGTGCCGCCTACATCGGCACGCGCCCGAGCCCGGCCAGCGTCCAGAGCATCTGCCGTCGCGTGAGCGAGCTGACCACGTCGCGAAACGGGCTGCTGTCGCCGAAGGAGATGGTACGGCGTCTGAACCGGGCGTTGACCGGTTGGGCGAACTACTTCACCCTTGGGCAGGTCAGTCCGGCGTATCGCGCCATCGACCGGCACGCCACGCGACGGCTGCGCCAGTGGCTCGGTCGCAAGCACAAGGTGCGGTCCGGGAAGTCTGTGCGCTTCTCCAACGAACGACTGTGGAACGACTACGGTCTCGCGCGCCTTGCACCGCGAACGACGAGCCTTCCGTGGGCGAAGGCATGATCTCGTCCGAGAGCCGGATGCGGGAAATCCGCACGTCCGGTTCGATGAGCGGCGACTGGAAACGGAGCCATGGCGAGGAGTGAGGCACCGGCATCGGCGAAAGCCGCCGGGAACAGCGACCCCCATCGCCTACCGCCACCGCGCCAGTCGTCGACTCTACCTCTGCCTTGACGAACACGGTCACGGCACCGGTCCGGGACGTCGCTGGCCGACTACCGGGTCGATCAGCGACCGGAATCATCGGAACTCCGGGTCGCTGTCAACCTGGCAGTCGGCCGGGCGCGTCGGCGTCCTCACGGAAACCGACGACCGCAAGGACGGCTGCGCCCTCCAGGGGCCGCGGCTCAGCGGCCGTCTTCGGCCGGCAGCCCCTCGTCGCCGGGGGGAAGCTGCGCGCCCAGCGTGTTCTGGAACATCGCCAACTGCGTGTAGTTGCCGACGATCAGCACGACCTGGCGCAGCTCGTCGTCCGTGTAGCCCTCCGCGAGGACGTTCCACGTCGCGTCGGAGACGAACCGGCTGCCGTGGAGCTCGTCCGCGGCCGCGAGCAATGCGCGTTCGAAGTCGTCCCAGCCGGGCGCGTCCGGGCCGGCCGTCACGCGACCGATCTCCTCCGCCGTCAGCCCGGCTTCCCTCCCGATCACGTCGTGCCGTCCCCAGATGTAGTCGCCGCGGGACAGCCAGGCGGTGCGCAGGATGAGCAGCTCGCGGTGCCGCGCCGGGATCGTGGCGTTGCGGACGAAGTAGCCCGTGTAGGCCCAGTAGTTCCGGCACATCTCGGTAACGTCGGGGCAGAGCTCCCGCATGGGAGCCTCCCCCGCGCCATCGGGCAGCCCGATCCGCGGGGCGTCGAGGTGCTCGAAGGACCCGACGCGACTCACGTCCGACTCCTGCGCCGCGGCGGCAACCGCGCCGAACAGGAACGCTCCACACACGAAGGTCACGCCGGCCGCGATGCCCATCTTCCGCATTGGAATCCCTCCCGGAAAAGCGTCGTCTGCGCCCGAGCCGTTTCCCCGGGCGCAGACTCCGATCGACAGTTGACGTCGGTGGTCAGCCTCAGACGGCGGCCAGCGCCTGCGCCATGTTGCCAAGGGCCCGTTCGACGAGTTGGCGCGACGTGGCGGTGTTCATCCGCATGCGGCCGGCGCCGCCCAGGCCGTAGCTGGAACCGGGGTTCAGGTGGATGTGCGCGTGCTCCACCAGCCAGCGCTGGAACGCCTGTTCCGGGGTCGAATTCCCCTCCGCGGCTGCGGCCGCCCGCTGCATGCCGGCCGCTTCCATGGCCTTGCCGACGTCGAGCCACGCCAGATAGGTGCCCTCCGGCTTGACGGTCTCCACGCCCGGCACCTTCGAACGGACGTACGAGTCGACGAAGTCCAGGGTCCCGTCGATGTACACCAGGAGCTGGTCGAGCCAGTCCTCGCACTCGTTGTAGGCCGCCTCGGCCGCGACGATGCCGAGCGTGTTCATCGCCTGCCGGTGCTGCCCCGCGCCGTCGATCCGCTCCAGGTAGTCGGGGTTGGTCGAGAACTGGTAGGCGCACTTCATCATCGACAGGTTGAACGACTTGCTCACCGACTTGTAGGTGACGCTGTTGCGGACGATGGCCTCGTCGTCGAGCGAGGCGAACGGCGTGTAGGTGGCGCCCCTGGTGACGAAGTCGCAGTGGATCTCGTCGGCGAGCACCACGACGCGGCGCCGGTTGCAGATCTCGCCGAGGGTCATCAGGTCTTCCCGCGACCAGACGTTGCCGGTGGGGTTGTGCGGGTTGCACAGGATGAACGCGTGCGTATCGTGGTCGATGCGGCGCTCCAGATCCTCGAAGTCCATCCGGTAGCGGCCGTCGACGAGCCGCAACGGGCTCTCCTCGGCGACGCAGCCGACCACGCGGATGTCGGTGTAGAACCCGTTGTAGCCCGGCGTCTGCATGAGCACCTTGCTGCCGGGCGGGCAGAAGGCGCGCAGCGTGCTGATGATGCCGGCGTGGACGCCCGGGGCGTGCCGAATCGTGTCGGGGTCGATGTCGAGCCCGTAGCGCCGCTTGTTCCAGTCGACGATCGACTCCTTGTAGGAGGCCGGGATCGACAGGTAGCCGTAGTTCTCGTGCCCGACCCGCTCGCGCAGGGCGCGGGTGATGGCCGGGGCGATGCGGAAGTCCTGGTCGGCGGTGCCCATGCCGACCTCGATCTTGTCGCGGCCGTAGCGGGCGATCTGGGCGTCCCATTTCGACGAGTCGGTGCCGATGCGGCTGTAGATGGTGTCGAAGTCGTAGCGGCCGCCCTCCTGCCCCTGAGCCAGGCTGCCGACTCCCGCCGCGAGGGGAACCGTCGTGCCGACGGCGCCCGCCACCGCGGTCATGCCGGTACTGCGCAGAAAGGCGCGCCGGTCGAGCGGATTGCGTACGGACATGGTGGACTCCTCTCGTGTTTCTCGACGTTCGATCATCGCCGAAAACCCGCCGTCACGGGCGACGCGTGCGTCTCTCGCCGACAGCGGGCTGCACTCTCGCAGAGAGCATAGCCCACCGGAGCAGGTTCCGCTCCCGTACGATGTCTCGGCGTCAGGTCCACCCGCCCTCGACACGCTGCAACGGCGGCCCGCGACGCCGCCGGCCGCGTTCTGCCGCAACAGTCCTCAACGCCGTTACCGTCATCGCCGGCGTCCAATGGGTCCTGCGTTGACCTGAACCGGTGCGGCGAGTCGCTCGATTCTGCCGGGCTGGCGAATACCGGCGGCAGCACGTATTCTGAGGCGAAGTCGACCAGCCACTGTGCGGGACACGCCGGAACCGGCCCGCCCATCGGAGGAACGCATGGAGACGCAAGCCAACCGCTCACGACGGGGAATCCCGGCGGCCGCCCTGGCCCTTGCCGCGTGCGCCGCCGCCGAGTCGACGCTCCATGCGCAGGACGAGTCCGGGTTCGTTCCCGTCACCGACGCGATGCTCCAGGCGCCGGCGGCCGGCGACTGGCCCATGTGGCGCCGCACCCTGGACGGCTGGGGCTACAGCCCGCTCGACCGGATAGACCGCAACAACGTCGGCGACCTGCGCCTGGTCTGGTCCCGCGCCCTGCGCGCCGGGGGCCGGCAGCAGGGCACCCCGCTGGTCTACGACGGCGTCCTCTACATGCCGAACCCGAGCGACGTCATCCAGGCCATCGACGCGGCGACCGGGGACCTGCTCTGGGAGTACCAGCGGCCCCTGCCCGACGACGCCTGCGAGCGCATCATGCCCGGGGTGTGCACCACGAACCGCAACCTGGCGATCTACGACGACCTGATCATCGACACCAGCGTCGACGAGTTCGTCTTCGCCCTCGACGCCAGGACCGGCGAGCTCGTCTGGGAAACGCAGGTGCTCGACTACCGGACCCATCCCGCGAACCAGAGCACGGGGCCGATCATCGCCAACGGCAAGGTCATCTCCGGACGGAGCTGCATGCCCGCGGCAGGCCCCGACGCCTGCGTCATCACCGCGCACGATCCGCACACCGGCGAGGAGCTGTGGCGGCGGCGCACCATCCCGCGGCCCGGCGAGCCGGGCGACGAGACCTGGGGCGGCCTGCCCGACGAGCGGCGCCGGCACGTCGGCACCTGGATGGCGCCGAGCTACGACCCCGAGCTGAATCTGCTCTTCATCGGCACGTCGGTGACCTCGCCGGCCCCGAAGTTCATGGTGGGGGGCGCCGACAACCGGCACCTGTACCACAACTCGACGCTGGCGCTCGACGCCGACACCGGCGAGATCGTGTGGTACTACCAGCACCTGAACGACCACTGGGATCTCGACCATCCGTTCGAGCGGCTGCTCGTCGACACCGCGGTGCGGCCGGACCCGGCCGCGGTGAGCTGGATCAACCCGCGCCTGCAACCGGGAGAGGAGCGCCGGGTGATGACCGGCATCCCCGGCAAGACCGGCGTGGTGTACACCCTCGACCGCGCCACCGGCGAGTTCCTGTGGGCAACCCCCACCGTGGCGCAGAACGTCATCAGCAGCATCGACGGCGCGACCGGCGCCGTCTCCGAGAACCCCGAGCTCATCTTCGGCGGCTTCGGACAGGAGGTCCTCACCTGCCCCACCGCCATGGGCGGCAAGGACTGGGAGGCCGGCGCCTACAGCCCGCGCACGAACATGATGTACATGCCGCTGCGCAACGCCTGCGCGCGGATGGCGGCGCTGGACGACGGCGGCCGGTCGCTCTACAGCCTCAGCATGCGCAACGAGCTGGCCCCCGGCACCGACCGGCTCGGCGCGGTGTGGGCCATCTCGGCCGAGACGGGCGTGACCGCGTGGACCTACGAGCAGCGCGCGGCCACCATGTCGCTGGCGGTCACGGCCGGCGGCTTGGTCTTCGTGGGCGACGTCAACGGCCGCTTCCGCGCCCTGGACGATGAGACCGGGGCGGTGCTCTGGGAAGTCAACCTCGGCTCGCCGGTCAGCGGCTTCCCCGTGACCTACGCGGTCGACGGCCGGCAGTACGTCGTGGCGGGCACCGGCACCGGCGGCAATGCCTCGCGCTGGAGCGCGATGACCCCGGAGCTGCGGCCGAGCAGCGGCAACAACATCTTCGTCTTCGCCCTACAGAATTGATATTTATGTAACCTGTTGATAGAAAATAGGTTACTGGAATACAGGAAAGACGTTTACCACGTGCGTTACCACGATGTCAGGATCGCCGAGCTGAGGTCCACGTCAGTTCCGGGGGTAAGCGTTCGGCCATGCCGGTATGGCGGACCGAAAACTGGGCGGTCGACGCGTGAACCCGCGCAGCGGAGAAAGAGCGCGGACGAGCTGAAGCGGGCCGAGCCAGGAAGCGCGCCGTGCGGCGAAGAACGCACTCCCCCCGCAGGCCGAGTTGGTCAGCCTGCACGGATTTTCCGGACGCCGACGGCGCGTCTGGCTGGGCCAGCCACGTGTTCATACCGGCTGACCGCACGCTTACGTTCCGGGTCGCCACCCGCGCGGGCACGGCGCCGACCGTCGTCGACGATGAAGGTTGATCTGACGGTTGACCAGGACGAAGCGTTCGGTGACCACCCTCCATTCTTGTAGTCGAAGGGTGCGCACGGACTGTTCCGAAGCCGATCTGTCAGCCGCGAATAATTCCCGTTCACATCCGTAGGAAACCATGTGGACACGGGTATGGCTCTCCCGCGCCCGGGAGTGACGTCTCCAGCGCCGACGGCGAGTTCCGACTCCCGGCTGCTCGTGCAGGCGCAGGCGGGCGGCCGGGAGGCGCGTGAGGAACTTGCGCGCCGGATGCGCGGTCCGGCCTACGTCCTGGCGCTGCAACTGGTCGGCAACCGCGAAGACGCCCTCGACGTCGCGCAGGACGCCCTCCTGCGGCTCTTCGTCCACCTCGGCCGGGTGGCGCCGGATCGTCCGTTGCGGCCGTGGCTGTTCGCCATCGTGCGCAACCGCGCGCGCGATCTGTGGCGTCGGCGGCCCGCCCGGCCGAACGAATCACTGGATGCGCGCCCGGATCTTTCCGCCCACCTGGCCGCGCAGGCCGGCGATCCCGAGCAGGAGACAGTGCGCCACCAGCTTGCCCGGCGAGTGTGGTCGGCGATCGGCGGGCTGTCGCGATCGCACCGGGAAATTCTGGTGCTGCGCGACTTTCACGACCTGACGTACGCCGAGATCGCCGGGATCCTGGACATACCGCTCGGTACCGTCATGTCCAGGCTGCACGCCGCGCGGTCGGCGCTGCGCGGCCGGCTGGAGGCTGACGGAGGACGCCATGTCTGAGCAGTGCGGGCGCGGATTCGACCCGGCGCTGTTGTCCGGCTATCTCGACGGCGCGCTCACGCAGGCGGACGAGCAGCGGGTGCGCATCCATCTCGAGGACTGTGGAACGTGCCGGGCGCAGGTGGAGCAGATGCGCCGGTTCCGGGAGGTGATCATGAGCACGGCGTTCGATGTACCGCCGGACGATCAGTGGTCGGAGCGGCCGCGCAGCGCGGCCAGCCGACTGTCGCTCGGGGCGGGCTGGATCATCGTTGCCGTGTGGGCGCTCGCGCTGGGCGGCTACGCGGCGTGGGAGGTGTGGACCTCGGACGAGCCGCTGGCGGGGAAGCTCATCGTCTTCGGCGGCTGGACCGGATTCGGCCTGCTGTTCCTCGGGGTTCTGCTCGACCGGCTGAAGGCGATGAAGACGGACCGTTACCGGGAGGTGGAGAAATGATCGTCGTGACCGCGGACACCATTCAGGGCAAGGTCGTCACCCGTACGCTCGGACTTTGCCGGGGAAACACCATCCGCACCCGGCACCTCGGCAAGGACATCCTGGCCGGCCTGCGCAACCTGGTGGGCGGCGAGGTCTCCGAGTACACCAAGCTGCTGGGCGAGTCCCGGGAGCAGGCGCTCGACCGGATGGTCGACGAGGCGCGCAGCCTGGGCGCCAACGCGGTCATCGGCGTGCGGTTCGAGACCTCGATGGTGATGCAGGGGGCGGCGGAACTGCTGGCCTATGGGACCGCGGTCGTGGTGCGCGACGAGTAGCCCGGAGAGTAGCCGGGGCGACCACCCGCCGAACATGCGGATGCGCCTTGACGCCATGCCGACACCTGTCATCGTGCTGGCCGTGCTCGTGGTCTCGGTGGTCGTCGTGGCCATGATCGATCTGACGCGACATGACGTGCGCGTGCTCCCAAATGGGTGTGGGGACTCATCATCCTCGTCGCGTTCCCCTTCGGCGTGCTCGCCTATCTGGTCATGGGGCGCAGCCGCCCGGGGGACGATCCACCGGACGGCGACTCCATCGTCGCGTGGCGGGTCGACACGTGCGGCGCGACCGACCAGCCTGCGGCGAGGTCCGGCGTCCGACCGGCCGGCCCGCCACTGATTGTGGCGACGGGATTGTCCAAGCGGTACGGGACGGCGATCGCGCTGGACCGCGTCGACTTGCAGATCACGCGTGGCAGCACCTACGGGTTGATCGGCCCCAATGGGGCGGGGAAGACGACGATCATCTCGGTGCTCGCGGGTTTGCGACGCCCGACGGCCGGCACGGTCACCCTGGCGGTCGACCGACGGAAAAATCGCGGTGTTGGTCGACACGCCCCGGTTCGAGCCGTGGCTGACGGCAGCGGAGGTCGTTGACCTCGCTCGGCACCTCGTGGCGCCCGGACTCCCACGGTCCCGGGTCGAGCAGGCGCTGGCCGAGGTCGACCTCGGCGAGGCCCGGGGACCCGTTGGTGGATTCTCCCGCGGCATGCTCCAGCGCCTGGGACTCGCGGCCTGTCTGGTCGGCGACCCCGCACTCCTGATCCTCGACGAGCCGTGCTCCGCTCTCGACCCGGCGGGCCGACGTGAGGTGCTCGATCTGATCGGTCGGCTCGCGCGCACCGCGACGGTGGTCCTGTCGACCCACAGCCTGGCCGACGTGCAGCAGGTCTGTGACACCGTGGCGGTGGTCGACCGCGGCCGGATACGTTTCGAGGGCGCGACCACCGACCTGCTGGCCCGCAGCGCCAGCCTCTTCGCCTTGCAGGTGCGTCCGCCGGCCACCGGTCTCGTCGACGCGCTGCGTGACCGACCCTGGGTCGCCGAGGCCGTCGAGCCGGTCCCCGGCCGGATCCGCCTGGTCGTCGGCGACACCGACCGCGCGGAACGCGAGATCCCTCGCCTCATCGCGGACCGTCGCGAGCGACTGATTGCCCTGACGCCGACGACGGACCTCGAGACCGCGTTTCTGGAGATGACCTCATGACGCTCTGGCATCTCGAGCTCGTCCGCCTGACCCGCACCTGCCGGTGGACGATCGTGTTCGGCTCGTACGGACTGTTTGGAATCATCGGTCCGGTGACCGGACGGTATCTCGGCGAGATCCTCGAACACTTCGGCGGCGAGATGAACGTCTTCATCCCGGAACCGACTCCCACCGATGGCATCGCCCGGTTCATCGCGAACGCCTCCCTCCTGGGCCGGCTGGCCGCGCTCGTGATCGGCAGCGACGCCCTGGGGCTCGACGCCCGTTCCGAGTCGGCGGCATTCTTCCGCACTCGCGTGGACCGCGCGCGCGAATTGCTGCTCCCCCGGTATGTCGTCGCGACGCTCACGGCCACGCTCGCGCTCATCGCCGGCACGGTCACGGCGTGGACGCTGACCGCGGTCCTCATCGGCCCGCCGCCGTTGCTGCCCGTGGCGGTCGGCACCGTATACGGCGTGATCCACCTCGCGTTTGCGGTCGCCATGCTCGCGGCGGCGTGCGGCCTGACCACCAACGCCGCAAGCGCAGTCCTTGTCACGTTCGGCGTCTTGGCGCTCCTTCCCATCCTCGGTATCGTGCCGTCCGTCAAGCCGTGGCTGCCGAGCGAACTCGTCGCGGCCATCGTCTTTCTGCTCGAGGGGACCCCGGCTCGCGACTTCGGCCGCGCTGCCGCGGCAGCGACGCTGGCAACCGCTGGCCTGCTCGCGCTCGCGGTCCGCCTCCACGAGCGTCGGGAGATGTGACGCCCCAACGCGCCGGCGTCGCCACCCGACGTTTCTCACGACCGCCGGTGCCTCGACGGACGCCGCCGGCGCGCTGAAATCCGCTGTGAGGTCTGTCGAGTGGCTTGCCGGCTTGCCCGGTGATCCCCGTGGGCTCCAATGAGGGAGCGCCGGGCGGCCGCGAATAATCCGGGCCGGCAGCCGTAGGACTCTATGTGGACGCCTTGCGAATGGCGGACTTGGTGCAGGGGACGCTCGACCCGGCGCTTGTCGCTTGGAGCAGCAGGGAGGTGCCTTGTGAGAATGCAGATGCAAGTCTGGTCCGATGCTCGTGTCGCGGCTCGAACGCTGCTGCGGTCCCCCGGGTTCTCGCTCACCGCCCTCCTGACCCTCGTGGTCGGCATGAGCGCGACCACCCTCGCGTTGACCGCCGTCAACGCCGTGCTGCTCAAACCGCTCCCGGTCCGCGCACCCGATCGGGTCGTCGGCATCACGACCGTTGGAGAACTGGCGGTCCTTGGCAAGGAGCCGGTGGGATTCGGCGACTACGCGGATCTCGCCCGTGACGTCGCCGCCTTCGAATCCGTGGCCGCACACCGCCGCATGGGATCGGTGGTCGGCGCCGGACTGGACCGCAGGATCGCAATCGGCGAACAAGTCTCCCCCGACTACTTCGCCACGCTCGGCGTGTCGTTCCCGCTCGGACGGCCATTCGATACAGCCGACCAGCCGGGCGCGGTGGTCGTTCTCGGTCACGCCGCGTGGCGTCGGCACTTCGGGACGGATCCCCGAATCATCGGCCGGGAGGTGGAGATCGGCGACCGACGACGAACCGTCGTCGGGATCGCCCCGGCGGGGTTCACCGGGTTGTTCCGAGGGGTCGCGCCGGAATTCTGGCAGCCGTTCGACGACGCCGGCCGGGAGTCGGCCAACGACCGCGGAAGTCTGGAGTGGTGGGTGCACGCCAGGTTGCGGGACGACGCGACGCTCGAGCAGGCCCGCACGCAGGTCGCCGTCCTGGCGGACACGCTCTCCCGACGGTATCCGCACGCGAATGCCGGTCGCTCCTTCGCGCTCACGCCGCTGTCGGAGGCGTCCATTCACCCCGTCGTGTCGAAGGCCCTTGCCCGATTCGGAGCCGCAGGCGTCCTCGCGGTGGCGCTGCTCCTGCTGTTGGTCTGCTCGGTCAACGTCGCGCATCTGGTGCTCGCGCGCGCGGCCGACGGCCAGCGCGAGATGGCCATCCGACTGGCGGTGGGAGCCAATCGCTGGCGGGTCATGCGGCCGTTGGTCGCCGAGGGCATCCTGCTCACGGGCGGCGCGGCCGCCGTCGCGTTGCTCTCGACCGCGTGGGTCGGGCCGATGCTCGGCGAGATCCGTCTGCCGGGGGTGCCGACCGCCATCGATCTTCACCTGGTGCCCGACTGGCGCGTCTTCGGCCTGACGGTGATGGTCGTTCTCGGATCGACCCTGGTCTCGTCGCTCGGACCGGCGTTGCGGATCTCGTCGGGCCTCTCCATCGTCGAGACGCTCAAGACCGACTCCCGCGCATCCGCGGCCGGCGGCGCCACGACGTGGCGGATGCTGCTGATCGCCGGCCAGGCCGCGACGGCGGTGTTGCTGCTGGTGGTCGGCGGCCTCGCGTTGCGCAGCCTTCTCGCCGTGACGCAGGTCGACCCCGGCTTCGAGACGCGGGGCGTCGCGGTCGCGAGCGTCGCCCCGGCGCTGGTTGGCCGCGACCAGGACGAGGCGTATGGCTACCTGTCGCGCGCGGCCGCCGCCGTCCGGGAGCTTCCGGACGTCGAGGCCGCAGGATGGATTCAGCCGGTCCCCCTGTCGTTGAGTGTTCGGCTCACCCGGCTCCGCCTGTCCGCACACGACGGCGCGGCGTCGCACGAACTCCCGCTCGTCGACGCCGGGATAGCCGGTCCCGGCGCCTTCGGAGCGCTTCGAGTGCCGGTGATCGAAGGACGCGAATTCGACGCGTCGGACCGCTCGGGCGCGGTCGAGGTCGCACTCGTGAACGACGCGTTCGTCCGCCGCTTCTGGCCCGACCGACGGCAGGCCGTCGGTCGGCACGTCGGGGTGGGCTTTCCGAAGACTCGGACAGTAGAGGTCGTAGGCGTTGTGGGCGATTTCATGAACCGCACGCTCGGGGACGTCGCGCGACCGATGGTGTTCACGTCGATCCTGCAGGATCCGTCGGGTTGGCAGGCCGCGGCGCTGGTCATGCGACGGTCACCCGCGGGTCCGCCGCAGAGGGTGCGTCTCGTCGACGCGCTGCGCGCGATCGATCCGGCGGTGCCGGTGTTCGACGTGCAACCGCTGACCGCGCGCATCGGCGGCGTCCTCCTGTTGCCCCGGTATGCCGCGACGGTGCTTGGCGGGACAGGCGTTCTCGCGCTGGGCCTGATCGTGCTCGGACTGTATGGAACGGTGGCGCTGTCCGTCGGCCTTCGGCTGCGCGAGCTGAGCGTGCGCATGGCGCTCGGCTGCTCCCGGACGGCCATCGTGCGGCTGGTGCTGCGACAGGTCCTGGCGCCGGTCGTGGTCGGCGTCGTGTTCGGCCTGGTCGTCGCGCTGGGGGCGGCCCGCGTCCTGACCGCGTTGCTCTACGGCGTGTCGCCCCACGACCCCGCCACGTTGCTGGCGGCCGCTCTCACGCTGTTGACCACGACGACGGCGGCCGGCGCCTGTCCGGCGTGGCGCGCCACGCGCACGAACCTCATGCGCTCGCTCCAGGCAGGCGCGTAATGGAAAGCTGTTGCCACACGGACTCTTCAAATACGTGGGCAGGAAGGCGGTAACGACAAATGGACATCTCCCGACCCGATCTCGCACGCACGAAGAAGCGCCGCCAGACTCTGTACGCCTCGATTGCGACCATCGTGATCGTCGTCGTCACGGCCGGCGTCGCGCGGCTGGAACCGGCGGCGCCGCGCGTCGACCGCGACACGATCTACCTCGACACCGTGCAGCGCGGCCCGATGGTGCGGCAGGTGCGCGGCACCGGCACCCTGGTCCCGGAGCGGATCCGCTGGATCCCGGCCACCACCGACGGGACCGTGGAACGGATCGTCATCCGGCCCGGCGCCCTCGTCGCGCCCGACACCGTGATCCTCGAGCTGAGCAATCCCGAGCTGGAGCAGTCCACGCTCGAGGCGCGGCTGAATCTCGAAGCGGCCGAGGCCAGCTACGGCAACCGGCAGGTCGAGGTCGAGCGCGATCTGCTCGACCAGCGAGCGACGCTCGCCACCACGGAAGCCCAGCTCAAGACGGCGCGCCTGCAGGCGGACGCCGACGGTCAGCTCTTCACGCAGGGCCTCGTCGCGTCGTTGCAACTCCAGCAGTCGCAGTCGGCCGAGCAGGAGTACGAGACGCGCTACGCGCTCGAGCGGGAACGGCTGCAGATGGCCACCGACACCGTCGAGGCACAGCTTGCGGTCGAGCAGGCCGAGGTGGACCGCCTGCGGACGCTCTACGAGCTGCGGCGGCAGCAGATGGCCGACCTGCACGTGCGGGCCGGCATGCCCGGCGTGCTGCAGCAGGTGCCGCTCGACGAAGGGCAGCGCATCACCACCGGGACCAACCTGGCCCGGGTGGGCGACCCGGCGGTGCTGAAGGCCGAGCTGCGCATCGCGGAGACGCAGGCCAAGGACGTTCAGATCGGCCAGGCGGCCGCCATCGACACCCGGAACGGCGTCATTCCGGGGCACGTCACCCGCATCGACCCGGCGGTGGAGAACGGGACGGTGACGGTGGACGTGGCATTGGACGGCGCCCTGCCGCGCGGCGCGCGTCCGGACCTGACGGTCGACGGCACCATCGAGCTGGAGCGGATGGACGACATCCTCTTCGTCGACCGGCCGGTGTTCGGTCAGGAGGAGAGCGTGCTCAGCCTGTTCAAGGTGGAGGCGGACGGCACGCACGCAGCGCGCACGCGGGTGAGCCTGGGGCGCGCCTCGGTGAACACCATCGAGGTGCTGGAAGGTCTGCAGCCGGGCGACCGTGTGGTCCTGTCCGACATGTCGACCTGGGATCAGTTCGACCGGGTGCGTATCGAATAGGGGCGAGACCGATTCGCGACATCTGCGCGACGACGAATTGGACTACCCGAAGGAGGTGTGGCGATGAGCGGGAACGGAGCGACGAACCAGGCGGCGCTGATCGAGCTGGAGAACGTCTCGAAGATCTTCTATACCGACGAGGTCGAAACGCATGCCCTCGACGGCATCGACCTGTCCATCCACCCCGGCGAGTACGTCGCCATCTCGGGTCCGTCGGGCTGCGGCAAGTCGACGCTGCTGTCGATCCTCGGCCTGCTCGACTCGCCCACCACGGGCGACTACACGCTGAACGGCCAGCCGGTGGCGCAGCTCAGTCAGGCCGAGCGGGCGCGGACCCGCAACCGGGAGGTCGGGTTCATCTTCCAGAGCTTCAACCTGATCGGCGACCTGACGGTCCACGAGAACGTCGAGCTGCCGCTGACCTACCGCGGCATGCAGCGGGCCGAACGGCGCGAGCGGGTGACCGAGGCGCTCGAGAAGGTGGAGATGGCCCACCGCGCGAAGCACCTGCCGAGCCAGCTCTCCGGGGGGCAGCAGCAGCGGGTGGCGGTGGCGCGGGCCGTGGCCGGGCAACCGTGCATCCTGCTGGCCGACGAGCCGACCGGCAACCTCGACTCGAAGAACGGCGAAGCCGTGATGGGGCTGCTGCGGTCGTTGCACGACGAGGGCTCGACCGTCTGCATGGTGACCCACGACCCGCGCTACGCGGAGCATGCCAAGCGGGAGATTCACCTGTTCGACGGGAGGTGCAGTCCGCATCCCCGGAGCGAGGGCCGCACATAGGGAACCCACCCCTCTACCGGGTTGGACTTCCAGACTGGAGGGTGATCGTGTCGACTCATCTTCGTGCCTTCGCATTGGGGATTATATCGATTTCTAGATCGAAGGCTCATCGTCGAAACTTGGAATTCTCCATTGGTTACTATCTCTATTCTGAGACGGAAATTTACCGTGACTCATATTGCTAAGGCCGTTATCCGCAATCAGAATTTTGTAATCAAGACGTTTGAACTCACTACAGCGAACCATCAGAGTCATTTGCTGAATGGTATCCAATGGTCTCCAGTTGTGACGCCCTTGAAATTCTGATACATATCGACCCAAGTGCTTCGGGCTTATCTTGTGGTACGTGCCGTGATAACCGCGCTTCATCAAACTCCAGAACGATTCCAAGCCATTCGTATGGGCTCGGTCTTTGACGTACTCGCCGGTGGAGTGAGATACACTCTGATGACGCGGCAAACCGCTGTAAGCCCTTGCCTCATCTGTGTACGTCCGGGTTCCTTGTTCACTGTTACGACGAACAAACCCTTGAAGAGTTGCGGCATTTGTGGACGTCACAACCCTAGCTCGGACTCTTCCCGAGCTCCGCTCTTTGATACCAGCGACAGCTGTTTTGCCAACAGCACCGCGACCGCGCCGCAGCTTTTTCTTCGCGTGTTTGTTCTTCTCCTTACCACCAAAATACGTTTCATCTGCCTCTACTTCGCCAGAGAACCCAGCAGCTTTATCGTCTCGCCAAGTCTCGCGAATACGGTGCGCCAAGTGCCAGGCTGTTCTCTGCGTGATATTCAAATCGCGATGGAGCTTCATGCTCGATACGCCCTTGATGTTGGTCGACATCAAATAGAAAGCCAGCGCCCAAACCTGAAACCCCAAGTTCGACCCTTGCATTACGGTGCCGGTCTTCACACTGAAGTATTGCTTGCAGTCTCGACACCGAAACGGTTGTGGTCTACGATTCTTCACCTCATAAACGTTGTCCGAACCGCAGTGCGGGCACGCCATCCCGGCCGGCCACCGGGTCTCAATGAACCATCGTTCTGCTGCGGTGTCGTCGGGAAACATCCGCATAACGTCCATAAGAGACAAACCGTTCCGGTAGTGTTGCCCAGGCGCGTTTATAGCTGCCATATTCTAACCCTTTCCTTATGTAGAAATTATACCTTATGTTAGTCTTTATTACTAGTCGTTTCTACCTCTTTCGTAGATTTGGGGCTTATAGATCGCTTATACTTCGCTAGCGCGGCGGCTAGACGTTGGTCCAGCTTAGCGAGTCGATCTTTGATGTCTTCGAGTTGGGTTCGGGTAATCATGATTGTTCCTTTAGCAGTGAATCAATGGTTTCCGAGCCTTGCGGCGGTGGCGGGTGATGGCCGCCACCGTCGCGCTTTCAACGAGCTTGGCACAGAAAGCCGAAGAATTGCCAGCGTCCGAAAAAGTGCTTTACTTCAGAGACTGTTAAATCTGTGTAAACTTCCATGCTTGACTCCGCTCAACCAGCCATGATATGGTGCTTGCGCCACTCACGAACGCGGGCTGCCCGACCACCGGGTCGCTCGCTGAATACGATATCTGGCCGCAGGGTCCGCCGGGATCCTGCGGTTGGAGAACAGGCGAGAGCACACACGGCAACAGCCTGCGTTCTGAGTGGCATCCGGCCCGGTGACCAATTTCGGTCGGGGCCAAAGGATGCCGCTCAGATGCTTCGTAAATTGACGTTTCGGTTGTATGGCGGACCAAAAGGTCAAGAACGGTTTTTCAAGTACACCGTGTCAGGCTATTCGGATCGAGCTGGTATGGTGTACATTTCTGAAAAGTGGATAGAACGAGCTAGCGATCCACCCGAAGAAATCACTATTGAGGGTGACGGATTCTGTATTCAAGATCGATAGGGAGGTTGTGCCATGATTATAGGGTTCTTCATCTTGATGTGGGTCGTTCTTACCGCGGTGGGATTGCTTGGAATTTGTTCCTCTAGATTTCGGGCGTATTTCAGACAAAATATAAATGACCCTAAGTTGCCCAATCCACTTCCCCGATCCGGGTTTATTGTGTTCGCTATGGTTGGAGCCTTGTTGACTAGTATTTGTGTTGACATGTCGCGTGACGATGGGTTAGAATCGCGGCCACGGCCTAGAGTGAACGAGGCAATCTGTGACGAGGCTTGGGAGTTGTGTCGCATGTTTCCTGAAAATTGTAATGAAGCGCGATTGCGGGAATGTCAGAGACGGGGATTCTAAAGGAAGGTTGCTGTGCAGAAAACAGAAGAGCCCGAGTCGACAATGCCTGCGCGCATTCCAGATAGCCCTGAAAACATCGCTCGTGCCTGTATGAAAGGACCGCCGAAAAAGAAATGGGATTATCTGGACTCCAAAAAGGACGACGATTCGGGGAAAGGCTAAAGCTGGTTTACCCGATCTATTATTCGATATAAGCCCCTTCGCATTCGCACCACTCATGGTCGGGCTGCTGCTTGCGGCGGCGGCGCGAGCGACGCATGCCCAGACCTTCGACGCCGTTGCCGGCGAGCGGGCAGTCGGCTTCGCCTGGCAAGCGACCCCGGCCGGGCAGCCGGCCCGCCGCTTCGACCTCACGCTCGACGATGCCGTCCAGCGGGCTCTCGAACGCAACCTCGACATCGCCGTCCAGCGCATCCACCCGCTCGTGCAGGACATGCAAATCGCCGCGGCCAACGCGGCGTTCCTGCCCTTCGCTTCATCGGCCTTGAGCTTCAACCAGGAGACCACGCCCAACCGCTTCGTGTTCGACGGCGGCGGGCTTCGCGGCGAGCCGATCGTCTCCGACCGGGGCAGCTACGACATCGGGATCAGCCAGGAGGTCAAGCGGGGCGGCGGCCGCTACGACGTCACCTGGGACACCACCCGGTCGGAGTCGACCAACATCTTCTCGACCTTCAACCCGAGCTTCGGCGCGAACATGACGCTCCAATACACGCAGCCGCTGCTGCGCGGTTTCCGAACCGATTCGCGGCGCACGCAACTGGTCGTGTCGCGCATCAATCGGGACATATCCGACATCGACCTCGAGGAGGCCGTCGTCAACACGCTGGCCGACGTCAGACTGGCCTACTGGGAGCTGGTCTATTCGCGCGCCGCCGTGGACGTGCAGCGGCAGGCGCTGGCGCTGGCCGAGCACCGCACAGAGATATGGCGTTCGGTGCGAACTCCATAGTTTAGCTTCCAGTCTCGTTCGGTCACGTCCAGTATCGGTCGCGATAAAATCCCTTGTAGAATAGGGTTATTCGGACTGGACCCGCTCGGATGCCTCCAGCCTGAGCTGAAGATCGCCAGCCTATTCCCGGATCGGATTGTACATGGAATATAATACAAACGTCGCCGCCAGCCGCCGGAAGTACAAGCCCAGGCGACCCCATCCCGCCAAGGCTCTCTCGGCCGCCTTCTGCCGCACCGTCAGCCAACCGGGCAGGTACTGTGACGGCAACGGACTGTACCTGCACGTCGAGCCGTCCGGCGCACGCCGTTGGGTCCAGCGGCTCGTCATCCACGGAAAGGCCCATGCGCTCGGCCTCGGCAGCTTCCACCTCGTGCCGTTGGCCCAAGCCCGTGAGCAGGCCCTCGCCAACCGCAGGGTCGCCCGCTCGGGCGGCGACCCACGCGCCGCCAGTCGCCGCCGCGCCAACGGGATGCCGACCTTCGAGGAGGCCGCCGCCAAGGTCATCGCCATTCACGGCGCCGCGTGGAAGGCCGGCAGCCGGAACGCGGACCGCTGGCAGTTCACGCTGCGCCAGTACGCCTACCCTCGCATCGGCGGCAAGGCCGTCGACGAGGTGACGACCGCCGACGTGATGGCCGTGCTGCTGCCCATCTGGACGTGTGTGGACGCCTCCGAAAATGCAAGCCTTTTTCTGAAGCTCTCCTTCTGCGATCAGTTTGCTCCAGCGGTTCTCCGCGACAGCGGAGCGGCTCCCCAGCGCCGCGATTGTTCCCGTGGAACGAGGGCCAGCCTTCTGGCTGGCCTGCAAGGACTTCCCGCACGGTCGGCCGTGGCTGTCACCCGCAGGGCCGCAACGGAGTGGAGGAGCCGCGCAGCGGCTTGACAGCCGCGGGCGACCGTGCGCGAGGTAGACGCTTCCGAGCAAAGCGAGGGCCGTTGGGCACGTCCGAAGCCGTGCACCGCCGTTTCAGGAAGCTCCATTTCGTCGGATGGTTCGGTGCATGCGGTCAGGTGCTGTCGTGTGTCCGGCCTCATTGATTGCGGCATATCACGCGCCGCGGGCCCGTATGGAGATACGCGGGTCGAGTCCAAAATCGCGCAAATGTGCTCGAAGGCACTGGTGCAGTCACTGGTTTTCTCGACCCCGTCTCGTTGACCGTTTGCCCTTACCATTTTCCGACCTGCTCGCATTCCCGACGGCGCCGCCCCGGCTCCTGCCTTCTCAGGCGGTCGGCAGCGGCGCGCGGTAGTACTCGTTCTTCGTCATCAGCGCCCAGGCGATGCGCGCCATCCGGTTGGCCAGCGCCACGGCGACCAGCATGCGCGGCTTGCGCGCCAGCATTCGAGCCAGCCACGGGTCCTTCGTGCCGCGCCGCGCCGCCCAGCCGACTGTCGCCATCGCGCCGCTGACCAACAGCCGCCGGAGGTCGCGCTGACCCATCTTCGATATCCTGCCCAGCTTCGGCTTCCCGCCGGTCGAATTCTGCCGGGGAACCAAGCCCAGCCAGGCCGCGAAGTCGCGGCCGCACCGGAAGCTCTCCAGCGGCGGCGCGAAGGCCTGGACCGCCATCGCGCACAGCGGTCCGATTCCCGGCACGCTCATCAGCCGCACCGTCTGTTCGTCTTCGCGCGCCCGCTCACGCAGGTCCCTCTCCAACTCCGCGATCTTCTCGTTGAGGTCGCCGATCTGAACGAACAACAGCGCGCCCAGCTCCCGAACCGAGCCCGGCAGCGGCGAATCGGCATCTTCAATCGCCTCTGCCAGCCGCTCCACGTGCGCAGGCCCTTGCGGCGCGACGACGCCGAACTCCGCGAAGTGTCCCCGCATCGCGTTGATCGTCTGCGTGCGCTGGCGAACCAGCAGATCGCGCGTGCGGAACAGCATGCCTTGGGACTGCTGCTCCCGCGTCTTCACCGCCACGAACCGCATCGTCGGCCGCGAGGCCGCCTCGCAGATCGCCTCCGCGTCGGCCGCGTCGTTCTTCTGCCGCTTCACGAACGGCTTGACGTAGATCGGCGGGACCAGCTTCACCTCATGACCGAGCTTCCCGATCTCTCGGCCCCAGTGGTGCGAGCTCCCACAGGCCTCCATCGCTACGATGCATCGCGGCTGCGACGCCATGAAGCTCAGCACCTTGTCCCGGCTCAGCTTCTTGCGGAACGCAACCGACCCGTCCGCGCAGGCGCCGTGCAGCTGAAAACTCCGTTTCGCCAGATCGATGCCGATGATGGTAGCGTGCTCCATTGGATGCCTCCTCTTCCAGGTGATGCTTCACAACAGCTCCACCTTGGCACATTCCGATGCCGCTGAGGAGGCGTCCACCCCATCACGCAAGCACGCGACGGCGCAGCAAGTGCGGCAGCGCATCGGCACGGTCATGAAATGGGCCATTGCCCAAGGCTACCGCGGCGACAACCCGGCCGGCGATGCGATCACGGCGGCGTTGCCGAAGCGTCCGGTTCCGACCGAGCACCGGCGCGCGCTTCCGCATGGCGAGGTCGCCGGCGCGGTGGCGGCGGTGTGCGCCTCGACGGCCTGGGCCGGCGTGAAGCTGGCGTTCGAGTTCCTGGTGCTCACGGCGACGCGCTCGGCGGAGGTGCGGCTGGCGACATGGCGCGAGATCGACCTGGATGCGATGTTCTGGACGATTCCGGCCGCGCGGATGAAGACCGCACGCGAGCACCGTGTACCGCTGTGCAGCCGCGCGGTCGAGATCCTGCAGCAGGCGCGGCGGCTTCGCGTCGACCCGCCCGCCACTACACCGGCCGGCGTGGTGTTCCTGAGCCGGCGCGGCAAAGCGCTCCGCGACCAGTCTCTGTCGGGACTGATGCCGAAGCTCGGCATCAACGCGGTGCCCCACGGCTTCCGGTCCAGCTTTCGGGATTGGGCATCGGAGAGGACGGACCACCCGCGCGAGGTGATCGAGGCGGCGCTGGCGCACGTGGTACGCAACCAGACCGAGGCGGCCTACGCGCGTTCCGACCTGTTCGAGCGCCGCCGGCGGCTGATGGACGACTGGATGCGGTATCTGAACGGCCGCCGCGGTCACGGTCCGGCACCGGGTGACGGACTGGCGGACGCATGAGCCCATCGCTGGCCGCTTGTTCACGACCGGCCGCACGCGGACGCCGCCCCTCAGCGGCTCTCCCCGGCCCGGTCGCCCCCTGTGCGCGGACGAGTCTCGATGTAGTTCTGCACCTCGTCCTCGTACCAGCCGGTCGCCTTGGGTCCGATCTTGATCGACTGCGGGAACACCCCTCGTTGCTGCAAGGCGAAGATCGTCGAGCGGGACAGTCCCGTCTGCGCCTGTACCTGCTTGAGCCGAAGAACACGCCTGGTCATCGAACCACCTCCTCTGACGCCGCCAGCCCATCTGGTTCGGCGGGAGAGGAAGTATGCAGACCGCCGGCCGCTCGATTGCCGGTCCCAATGGGTCCGCCTATGCTCGGTCACGACCGTCATCGAGGGAATACGGCCTTCCCAAGCGGGCAAGGCCCCCGGTTCGGCGGTCGCCAGTCCGGCATCGCCCGCTACCGTCGTTGACCGGGACGAGTGGCTGACGACCGCAGACACTTGCCCAGCCGGCGTGCGCCGTCGAGCCGGCGACTTCGCGGCTGGTCTGCTCGGGGAATTCACCCTCCGCAGACCCGGGCCGTTCAGACCCGACAGATCATGCGAACATGAAGACGGTGGCAACTGCACCCCAGCACCGTCGCCAGCGGAGCAGTGACCAAGCTGCGAGCGTCAACGCGACCACCTTGAAGACGAATGATGCTGCGCTCGCCGCCATGACGGTCGCGGTCATCGACGAGCTCTTCGTTCGCATCCGGTCCACCGGCTTCTTCCTGCGCTTCACCCTCTTCACGCGGATCCTGCTGGCCGCCGGATTCATCCCCACGGGTATGGTCAAGCTGCTCGGGGAGCGGTTCACGACCCTGCCGGACACGACTCCGATCGGGGCGTTCTTCGAGTCGATGTACCAGACCGGACTGTTCTGGAACTTCATCGGAGCGGTGCAGGTGGTCGCCGGCGTGCTCCTGCTCATCCCGCGCCACGCTCACCTGGGGGCCCTGTTGTTTCTTCCCGTCATTGCATCCATCAACGTCATCAATGTCGCGCTGGGCTTCGGCCTGACTACCGTCATCACTGCCCTCATGCTGCTGGCGGCGTTGTACCTGTGCTGCTGGGACTACGACCGCTTCCGGAGCCTGTTCACGACCCGCCCGTTCGAGCCGCGCCACAGAATCCCGACCCTGACGCTCGACAGATGGGAGCGCCTGGGATTCTTCGCCTTCTCGATGGCGCTGCTGGCGTTCTTCGGCTCGACCCGCGGCCTCGTTCCCGGGCCGGCGGCGAGATTGGCGATTGCGACAGGTGTGGCCGCGGGCCTGTTCACGCTGCTTCGATTCAGCGTGGTTGTCCGACGGCGTCGGTGAACGGCGCGCCGCGGCGGCGGGGCCGAAACCCGAAGATCAGCCCGAGCGCCGGGCCGCGGCCAGCGCCGAGGCGGCCGGCAGTTCCTTCGTGAACAGGACCGCGCCAGGAAACGGCCACCGCGACCCCGGGGACGATGACGATCCGCCCCGCGCGCACCCGGTCATCCGGCTGGAGAGCTTCGTAGCGCGTCCTCTCGCGCCCTGACCCGTTCACTGTGTCGCGGTACGATCCGCTTCACGGATCGCCCGCTCGACCAGCTCACACCACGCAACGAGCTTCTCGACCTCCTCGTCGGTGAACGCCCGGTCGATGAGGCACTTCAAGTCTCGCCCCGCAGGCGTGAATAGCCCGGTCGCCTCAGCCGAACCCCGCAGTCGCTCGATGCTATCCGCAGTTGCCCCTGTCTTCTGGATACCGGCACGGTCACGCAGCGCCGTATACAGCGACTGCTTGAAAACGCTCCCCGGCGGGTAGGCGTAGCAGACGACCACCCGGGTTCCATCAGCCTCGACCCCCATCGAGAAACCCCGGGTCCCCCAATGAATCGACAGCGACTTGCGCCGCGCCAGATCGAGGATCCTGGAGAAGACGGCTTTCCCGTGCTCGTCGCAGGACTGCAGGAACTCACCCTCCGACACGGCGGGCAGCGAGCCGGAAACCACGCGGCGCGGCCTGGCATGTTCTCCGCCGACCACAATCTCTTGCGACAGTAGCCGTCCGCCCCCGGCGGCCTTGAAGAACGTGAATTCGACGCAGGTGACGTCGATCCCCTTCGAGCCGAGGAACGACGCGGTCTGCTTGATCTCCGGCGTCACCCGCTGGCCGACGATCACGATGCGCTGATCCTTGTTGAAAGCGACGGCCTCGGACTCGTCGACTTCGAAGTACTCGCGATGATGGTCGCCCAGGCCGAGCGCCCCGTCCTGTTCGTGCACGCGAAGAATGCCTTCGAGTGCATCGACGTCGAGCCGCGCGGCGAACGCGGCGTATTCCAGCGCTTGCGCCACCACATCCCGCGGCGTGCGGTCTCGCTTCAACTCGACGACGACCACGTTCCCCTGGCGATCTACTCCCAGCAGGTCGATGACCCCGCCAAGGTCGGTACGGACCTGACGTCCGATGATCAGAACCCGCCCGTCTTCGAGGATCCCGTCGGGGTTGGTCTCCAGCCACTTCTCGAGGACGGACTCCTCATGATCGATCTCGAACGGCAACTGCGCGTACTCCGTGAATCCGCCGTCCGCCCCAACGCTGAACACTCTCATCTCTACGGCCGGCTCCTGTCAGCCTTGCATGGACGGGTTCAGGGTAGCCGATCAGACCCTGACCGGCCACGCCTCCGAACCGCCGACGCGGCACGAGGGCGCCCCGCTGATGCAACCGCGCCCCGGAGCGTCTTCCCGGACGGCCCACCCGGCCAGCGTCCCCTATCGGCCGTATCGCGCTCTACCACGGCCTGCCGCCCGCTCGACCGCCTCGCCGCGGCAAGCGGAGTTGAGCGCAACCAACAGCACCTTTGCCCTCGAGAGCAGTGATACCGGGCCAATCGGCGCGCGGTCGAGACGCCGTAACCTGCTCGACGCCACCCGCCGCTGGCGACCGCCTCCGCCCCCAACTGCCTGGCAACTGCCCGCCGCGCCTCCCAGAGTCGGCGCGGATACGGACCACGGAGGAGCAGGCGGACGGAACGACAATGGGACAGGCAGGCGGGTAGCGGCACGGCGGAACGGGGCCGGCGGGCAGGGCGGCGCCGTGTTGTGCACCGTTTGTCCACGCCGGGGCCGCTCACGCGCTGCTGTTCAACGCCGAACGCGGCGGGGCCGAACGCGGCAGGCCGCCGCCAGACGACGGCACCTTAGCCGGTCTTTCGCCGGAACGTGTTCCGGTACGTGAAATCACTTTCGCCGTGACCCCGGCCTCGA
Organism: Vicinamibacterales bacterium; assembly: GCA_965204175.1. Lineage (GTDB taxonomy): Bacteria > Acidobacteriota > Vicinamibacteria > Vicinamibacterales > UBA8438 > WTFV01. The sequence continues at coordinate 2,371,719 of OZ241978.1, read as the reverse complement.
GGCGGTCGCGGGGCCGGTCGCACGCGCCCCGCGCGTAGCGGCACGCCGCAACGGCGCCGCCGGGCAAAGGCCCACGCCCGGCGTCCGCCCTGTCTCCACGCCACAAGGCCGACGGCACCTTCGCCGGTCTTTCGCCGGAACGTGTTCCGGTACGTGAAATCACTTTCGCCATGACCCCGGCCTCGAGGCGGTCGCGGGGCCGGTCGCACGCGCCCCGCGCGTAGCGGCACGCCGCAACGGCGCCGCCGGGCAAAGGCCCACGCCCGGCGTCCGCCCTGTCTCCACGCCTCGGCTGGCGCGCTCGCGTCCACGCCGTCTGCGGCAGGCCGCCACCAGACGGCACGTCCCTGGGCCGACGACCCGTTCCACCTGGCCCTGCCGGGCCTTTTCCCTTTTCCGGAGGAAACCCCATGCCCCTCATCGAACTGCTGCGTCCCGAACAGCGCGTCTGGCTGCGCAGGCTCCGCGAGCGCATCGCCAACCGCGAGCTGATGCGCCGCGTCCGCGCCGACATCGACCGCAAGCTGCTGTGTCCCGGCGTCGACCTGCCGATCGAGGCCGGCACGTGCGGGAGACTCATCGCGCCCGAGAGCAGCCGCTGCATCCGCTGCTTCAACCGCCGCCGGTGGCTGCTCAACTCCGCCTTCAACAACGCCGAAGTCGCCATCACGGCGCTGCTCGATACCGTCGCGCTCGAAGACGACGCACCCGAGGCGGCGAACGCGCCCGCCGACACGCACAACCCCGTCCCGCTGCTCGACGACCTGTCCGCTCTCGGCGATCCCTGCCTGCGCTGGTAGCGGCCGCAGGCACGTCCTCCGCTACTCGAGCGCCTCATCCGGGTCCGGCGCCGGCCGAATCCTGTCGCCACCACCGAAGATGCGCTCCAGCACTTCAGTGACCAGGTCGTCCAGAGCGTCCGGATCGACACCCTCGAGCTGACCCTGGAGCTCGAGCAGCGTCCGCAACTCGTCGTAGCCGGCGCCGGGCCGCAGTCGACGGACCGACGACGCGTACTCCTCGAGCCGGACGACGGCCGTCTCCTCGTCGAGCTCCGCGCCATCGTCGGCCGACGCAGGACCCGATGACGCTCGGCCCGAACGCCGCCGGCCCAACAGCGCGCGCCGCTCCTCCTCGGCAGCCAACTCGGCCAGCCGCAGCTTCTGAAGCTTCGCCAGCGCCTTGCGCGCCTCCGACAGACCCTCGCCCACCGCCAGCCGCAGCACCTCCGAACGCGACGACCCGTACCGCGCAGCCAGCGCAGCGCACGTGCGAACCGTCGCCCGGGGTAGAAACACGAAGACCTTCTGCATGTCCATCAGCCTTGCCTCCGAAGCGCGAAACCAACCCGACGACAACAGGCGTCGAGCACAACGCCCACACGGCGAACGACACGCATTCGTCCGCAGGTGCACGTGCGCCTGATTTCTCCGCTTTTGGGGCATTGTCCCGTTGCCCCGTTTTTCGGAACGGGCGCATGGTCAGTACCATTGCCCTCGACTGCCCGAAACTGAACTGGGGTCAAGATCCGTTCTGTTGCTGGGCCCGCCAACGGGCCGGGTCGTGCGCCTCGAGGGGACAACGACTGAGTTGACCCGGGTGAACCATTGCCCTGTCGAGCCCGAGCGCACCGCGAATGATCCCGTTGCATTCACCTGTCCGCGCCGCAAGCATGCACGATCGCGGCCACGACCCGACGCCCGACGGTGGGAAGGTCAACGCGGCGAGGGACTTGCGGCTGCAGACGGCGCCGGTGCGACGTTGCCCCACGAACTGGGGCCAACCACCGCTGATAACGGTGAGCAGGTAGCACTGTTAACTGGGGCCGTACCCCGAACCGGCGGTGACAGGTGACCATCTAAACGCGTGCAACGATGCACCATTCGGCACCCCCGCAGAAAACGGAGCGTTCAGAGGGTGAGCGACCCCGGTTCCGGGGTCGCTCACCCAGTATTTTTCCCTGCGGGAAGGCCGTTTCGGCGGTCACGTTGCCACGTGACAATGCAATGACCCTGATCGGCCGAAAAGCACGGCCCCAGTTCGCCTCGACGCCATGGCCCCAGTTCGGGCCGTTCGATGGCCCCAGTTCTCGATTCAGGCGAGTGAAGCGCGCCTGAGATCACAACTCACCGGCACGAATCACCGCCGAACGAGCGTCCCGAGCGAGTGACGAGAACACGGCGGAAGCGTCAACACAGCGACCAACGGCGCGACCAGGAGCAACCCTGCGGGGCGCCGATCGTGAGCCGTGGGAGGTGGTCGTGGAGGCGACGCTGGAGAAGTGCTGATGATCCGCGACCCCGCCGCGGGCGTCGTGAACATTGTCCCGCGCAGGAGCGAGACGTAGATGATCCTCGACCTCGACCGGGACACGCCGGGCGCGATAGCCGATGCGGCCGACCACCCCGCCTGCAAGACCGGACAGGTCCTCGTTGCGCGCGCTCACCTCGGAGAGCAACGAGTTGCGCCAGGACTACGAAGCGCGGTACGGCAAGCTCGCCGCCACGGACAGCCCGGCATGACCGACGACACGTACGGCCTCGGAGCCGAGCCTTGGGACCGCGGCGACGGACAGCCCGACGCGCGGCTTCTCGAAGAAGCGCTGCACCGGATCCTGCAGATCAGCGACCCGGCCGAGATTGGGCTCTGGAGGGTTCGCCGCGCGCGGCGAGCTGCGCAAGAACAGCGACATCGACCTGCTGAGCGTCGTCGCAGACGCCCCTCCAGACAGACGTCGGGCGATCCGGAGGTCCCCCTGAACAGGTCCGGGCACGTCGCCGCGTTGACCCCGCTCGCTCGGACACGAAGAAGGTCACGGCGCAGAGGACTTTGCCGAGAGGCCGACACCCAGAGACTAAACTCAGGCAGCCAGAAGAAACCGATGAAGCCACACGCAACCAACACCGCCACCGAGGAGCGACGAGCCTGGGTCCAAGCCGAGCTCGCGCGCCGGATGCGCGTGGAGAACCCAAGACGCCACGTAGCGCTGCTCCCCACGGAACGATTCAGCGACGAGTACTCTCCCGCCGACCCACGCTTCAACGAGCCGCGCGGAGCCAACGCCGGAGCGATCACCGGCCTGCTGGCCGGATCGTGCTGCGGATGGGGCCGAAAACCCAGTGCAGCGGAATTCCACGAGGCGGTGCGCGAGACGGAACCTACGCCACGCCAGAGAGCGATCATCAATGTGCTGATCACCGAGGCGTCGAACGACACCATCGCGCTCGCGTATCTGCAAGGAGCATTCACGTGGCGGCAACTGGCCACGGCGATGCGCAGACACGGAAACTACAGCCCTCGACTCGCGCGCTACGTGAACCTGCACGCGGAACTGGTCGACCTCGACGACGGACTGGACGGCGAAGGCTAACTGCGTGGCTGTAACCCTGGAAGCCCTGCGGCTGGTCGAGTTGCGGGACCGGCTCAACCCGCCGGAGTGGGTCGAGTGGGTGAACGAGCCGGTGCCGGCTACCCGCAGCGGCCGGTCCCGAGGACGCCGCCGAGGCGCTCAAAAAGCCGACGCTGACGAACCTCTACAACCCCCGGCCGCAGTGGCTGACGGGGACGCCCACGCGGCGCTGGCCGCGACCGTGGCGGCAGCGTACAGCTGGCCTGCCGATATCTCCGATGACGACGCCTTGCGCGATCTGCTCGAGAACGCAGCGGCAGCGTCTGATCCAGCCGACTCGATCAGACGCTCACGCTCGGCGATGGCGCGAACCGGTGTGAGGTCGCGGGTCCGGTATGATGGCCGGTGGTGCAGGATCGCCGATTCGGCATCGTCGGCCAGAGCCCGTTGTGAGCGTGCGCGGAGTCAAGGTCAAGGCGTGCCTGCACTTGAAGACCTTGACGCACGGCCGCGCCAGCCTGCAGGTGCAGCAGGCAGCGAGACCCTTCGAACACCGATATTCGGCGACAGCGAGATCACGCTCACGACGGGCGCAAGGGGAACGATGGTCAGCTTGTCAGCAATGGCCGAAGCGGTCGAGGAGAACTGGAGCCGGAACGAGCTGTTCCGGCTCTGCATCGTCGAGTACCCGCGGCGTTTCCATACCGCGTCAATAAACGATCGCCAGCGATTGGTCGAACGGGGGCCACGGCTGACGAACAGCGTCTGGGACGCGGCGATCGGGGCAAGCATCGAGCAGGCATGCCTGGCACATGGCTGCCAACCGCCGACGTGGACCGACGAACCCGAGCGGTTCCGCGCCGGGCCCGAGGAACTCCTGCCCCAATGGAGCGCAACCGTATCCTGTCACCTGCCAGCGCCATTCACGCGGCGCGGGATCGTGATCGACGCCAGGAACCTCGACCGACGAACCGGCGACGAACGGTGGCGACCGGACATCGGAGACCCGGACGATCGCTGGCCGCGACGGCCGGAACAGGGCGAGGACAACAGGGCACGCGAGCCCGAGCATGAAGCCAGAAGCCCACTCGAGAAGTGCTGCGAGAGCATCGAGAGCGAAGCGCTCCGGAGCGGATGGGCGCTACGCGTGTGCCTCGGGCAAGGGCGGCGGGCAAGAACGTTCGCGTTGCGGGGACGCAACACTGCCGACACCGCGATCGTGTTGCTCGACGAAGAGCCAACCCGGGCGCTGATCCATAGGGGACTGGCCGGCACAGGGGTCAACGAGCAGGAGTGGTACGAACTGGTGAACCAGGCGTCGAACCCGGGCGCGAAGAGCCGCATCCCGCCACGTACGGTCTGGAACCGGCCGGCACTCACAGTAGCCGGCACAGCCCCGGGAATCGTGAAACAGTGGGAAAGCGTATGGCTAGCCAAACAGTGATGCTGGATCGAAAGAAGCTCGAAGCGCTCTTCGCCGAGCTCGACGTCGAGCTCGAGAGAATCGACGCGTCGGCGGAGGTGTACGTCGCCGGCGGGGCGCGGATGGCGTTCGGACTGAGCGACGGGCGCGTGACGAGCGATGTCGACGCCGCATTCCGGAAGACCGAGGGACCCGTGGACCAGGCGCTTGCGGCGGTAGCCGAGAGGAACGGGCTGGCGCCCGACTGGATCAATTCGGCGATGGTAGGGAGCGCGCCGACCAGCGCAGACGCAGGCGAGTCAACGCTGTACGAAGGCAGGCGGCTGAGAATCGTCGGTGCGTCCCCGAAGCGGCTGCTCGCCATGAAAGTGATGGCGCTGCGCGACAAGGACCACAATGACATACGGGTCCTGATGAAGATCACCGGGGTCCGGAGCGTGGAGCAGATCGAGACGCTCGTCAGGGAGGAATACGCGTACGACCAGCCGGGGGCCGGCGCGCTGGCCCAGTTGCGGCTGCCGGAGTTCGCCAAGTGGCTGCAACTGGAAGACCAGACAGGAGCGGCAAGCACACGCGTAGAGACGATCCTGCAGACGCGCACCGACAAAGCCCGAACGGAACGAGAAGAAATCGGCGAGCCACCCCCAAACCCGGCAACGCCGCCATCGCCGGCGCAAGGCGCAAGCGCCGAGCGAGACCGCCAGACTGCCGAACGGGACTTCCGCCAGCGCTAGACGCCCGGCGCAAGCTGCTGAACGACCTGAGCACCGCCGCCGACAACGTGCGCCGCGGCGCGGTCACCGACGACAACCTGATCGTGAGCGACAGAGCCTGACCGGCAGACGGACCGGCGGCACCGCCAGTGGGGCGCGCCTGCCACGAACCCGTCCAGGAAAGAACGGAGCGTACCCAGTCTGACGGTCAGCGGACGACTCACAGCGGGGGACGGTAGTGGTCAAGTTTGGCGGCTAGGTGGGCGGTTCACACCTGAGACCGCGCCAGTCGGTAGCGAACACCTGCAGAACCATCGCCCGCCACCAGACTTCGACGTCCGTCCCATCCAGACTCACGCCATCAGGGAGGAACCCACCGCCCGGTCGCCCCGTCCCCTTCGACACCGCGATCACTGACAGCCACGGCAGGCCGCGAGGGCGGCATACCACGTCCCTGATGTACCCGACGCGTTTGCCCATGCCCACGGCTGGAAGCCCGGCCGCCGTGCCCAGCTCCGTATAGGTCACCGTCCGCATGTTGCGCGCCGCTTCGACCAATGCCGAAAACACCGCGTCGGTTCCCGCTGGCTTTCCCATGGACCGTCTCCTTGGGCGTCACGCCGCGGCGTGCGCCTCATGCTCTTCGAGCAGCGTCACGATGTCGCGGACGGTCCAAAGCGTCTCGGTCACGCCGGCCGCCATCGCGGGGGACATGCGGGACCGTCCGATGGATCCGCGCAAAGTTGTAGCGCATGAAGTGGGTCGCGGTCGCCACGGCGTGGTTCTCCAACTTCCGCGAGAAGCTGTTGGTCAGCCGCGTGTAGCGCCGCATGGACATCCTCATGGTGAGGTTCTGCCGCTCGATGTACGACGTGACCGTCTCAAGCATCGGGTGCAGCTTACGGTTGACGGTGGTGTGGTGCACGGTGTCCAGACTCTACCACTACCCGGGGGACGCTCCCAGGGACGCTCCCCGGCCGCAACGTGATGGCGGAGGCTTTGCCACGGGAGGCCCCGTCACGTCACTCGATCACTGCTATCCGTCCTCGGACGGCTGGGTTCGTCCGGTTCAATCCATTCGAAAATTGTGCACGGAACTGTACACGGCCGTTGTTGATATTCTATAAACTGCTGAAAATAAAAGGATTGTAGGTTTCCCGCTACGTTCGGTGCGGACGCCGCTGGTCGTGTACGACAGCGGAAACCGCAGACGTTCTGTCACTCCGCCCGCAAGGTCGAGGCCGGGTCTATTCGGAGTAAGCTGCGTATGGGTGGTCGACGGACGGCTGTTCCCTGCACGCTGCGCCAGGATCCGGTTCAGGAAAACTTAAGGAGAACTTCAGCATCCGGCATTCCGCGCCGTAGGAAACTTTTCTGTTTGTACTCGACGGCGAAAGGAATGCATGTTGACCACATCGACTCGAACGAACAGAACGCGCGCATACCGCAACATCGGCCTGATCGCGGCGGTGGTGGCGGGGCTCGGCCTGCTCGATGCCCGGCCGGCGAACGGACAGGGCCTCGGTGCCGTGCAGGGAACGGTGGTGGACGACGGCGGCGGCGCGGCGTTGGCGGGAGCCGTTGTTGCTCTCGAGGAGCTCGGATCCTCTACGACCACGGGGTCGGACGGGACGTTCGTCATCGACGAGATCCCGGCCGGCGACTACACGCTGACGGTGACCCGGGAGGGATTCGCACCGCTCACGTCCCGCGTCACCGTGGCCGCCGGGCCGCCGGGCCGTCTCGACCTGCGCCTCCCGGTGGCGGAGTTCGCCGAACAGGTCGTGGTCACCGGGATTCGAAGCGAGCTGGCACTGGCCGAAGAGACCGACACCGGCAGCCGCCTGGGCCTGAGCGCCATGGACGTACCGGCGTCCATCGACGTGATCGACAGCTCGGTCATGGAAGCACGCGGCTACCAGCGGATCAGCGACGCGGTCGAGACGACGCCGGGCGTCGTCGTGGGGCAGAACCCGGCCGCGCCGTCGAGCTTCTCGATGCGCGGCTTCACGCGGTCGCAGATCACCGTGCTGCGCGACGGGATCTGGCTCGGTCCGGCCAACATGGTCATGCGGCCGCAGAACACCTTCAACCTCGACCGGGTGGAGGTCCTGCGCGGACCGTCGTCGGTCCTCAACGGACAGGGCGCGGTGGCCGGCACCGTCAACGCCATCACGAAGCAGGCGACGCCGACGGCGACCACGCAGTGGAACGCCCTCCTGTCGTACGGACGCTTCAACACGTATCAGACGTCGGTGGGAGTGAACGGTCCGCTGAGCGATTCGCTGTGGTACCGGCTCGACTTCAGCAGCTACGGCTCGGACGGCCACGTCGAACGGATGAACCCGAGCTCGTCCAACATCACCGGCAGCCTGCTGTGGCGGCCCGGTCCGCGCGCCGAGCTGAAGTTCAGCTTCGACCTGCTGGACGACGACGTCGGCTCGTACTTCGGCACGCCGCTGCTGCCGACCGCGCATGTCGTCGAGCCGCTCGACGTCATCACGACGACGACCGGGGAAGGCATCGATGCGCGGACACGCTTCCTCAACTACAACGTGGAGGACGCCATCAACGACTCGCGTCAACTCCTGCTCCGCTCCGACATGGAGTTCCGCCTGAGTGACCAGGTCACGCTCCGCAACACGCTGTACGGCTTCGGCGCGGACCGCGACTGGCAGAACGGCGACGGCTTCGCCTACTGCCCCGTCCTCGTCGATGTGTGCCGGCGGGTGGGCGAAGTGCAGCGGTACTGGGGCTACTTCTGGCTCGACCACGACCAGCGGCTCGTCGGCGACCGGCTGTTCCTCGATGTCCGTACGCCGACCGCCGGCGGCGAGAACCGGATGACGATCGGTTTCGAAGCCTCCGGCCTCGACTTCGAGCGGACGCGCGGGTTCCGCATCAACGTGCCGCAGGTGCCGGGCGACGGCGTCGACCTGCTGAACCCGGTGCCCGGGGTCTACGGGCCGCGGGAGACGCGCGGCATCGCACCGACCTACATCGATTCGCGGGCGTTCTTCATCGAGGACTCCGTGGCGCTGACCAGCCGCGTGCGGGTCACGAGCGCCCTGCGCTACGAGGCGATGGATCTGGAGCGCGCCAACCTGAGCCCGGCGCGCGAGGTCGAGGGGGGCGGCTTCGAGCGCGCATTCCGGTGGTGGAGCTGGCGTGCGGGCGCCGTCGTGGACCTGCACAGCGACGTGGTTGCCTACGGGCAGCTCAGCAACGCCAAGGATCCGGTCGACGCCAACATCTTCCTGGTCAACGCCAACCGGGACTTCGACCTGACCGATGCCAGTCAGTGGGAGATCGGCCTGAAGGCGGATCTGGCCGGCGGACGTACCCAGTTGACCGCTGCCTGGTTCGACATCGAGCGGGACGACGTGCTGGAGCAGTTCGCCCGCGACAGCGCGACGACCATCGGCGGCATCGCCTCGCGCGGGCTCGAGCTGGCCGCGGCGGCCAACCCGTCGGACGGGGCGCGCGTCGGCGCCAGCCTGGCCTTCACCGACGCGGTCTTCCTGCCGTCGGCCAACTTCGTGCAGTTCGCCGGGAACACCCCGCCGAACGTGCCGACGGTCCTCACCAACCTCTGGGGCAGCTACCGGGACGTCGGGGGCGCGCCGGTGGAGATCGGCGGCGCCGTTCGGGTCGTCGGCGACCGGCAGGCCAACAACGCCAACACGATTGCCCTGAACGGCTACGCGCTGGCCGACGCCTGGATCGCGTGGGTGCACGACCGCGTGCGGCTGACGTTCACGGTCGACAACCTGACCGACACGGCGTACGCCTCCTGGTCCGACGTGTTCTACCTGGGCCACACGGATCCGTCGTTCTTCTACGCCAACACGCTGATGCTGGGCGCCCCGCGGACCTACTCCGTCATGCTGCAGACACACTTCTAGCGTACGGCCATGGGTTCGCGCGACCGGCCGGCATACCGGAAGCCGGCGGCGGGCTGCGCGGTCATCCTCGCGTACGGGCCGGGGCTGGGGCCGGGGGAAAGCTCACCCGGCGAGATACGGAATGGTCTGCGGCCCCTCGGGCAGGACGCAGACGCGGGCGTCCGGTCCTGCCCGTTCGAGCTGCTCGCGCGTCGTTTCGGCGACGTCGTCGACGGGCGTCAGGTGCGCCGCGCGGATCTCGTCGGGTGCGAGGCCGTCGGTCTTCAGGAACACCTCGGCGCGTTGCTGAATCTGCGCCTGCACCTGCACTTCCCACTGATCGTGCCGGTTGTGGCCCGGTGCGCAGATCATCTCCAGCAGCGCCTCCGGCGTCTCGCGGGCCCGCAGGATGTCGCCGTACTCGCCGTGCGACGGCAGCCCGTCGGCGCACTCCGCCGCGCAGACGATGGCCCCGCCCCGCTTGACCACCTGCGCCGCCGCGGACATCCCCTTCACGCTCTGGTACAGGTTCTGGTCGAGCGGATAGCCGCTGTTGGTCGTCACCACGACGTCGAACGGCGCGTCGAACGCCTGCATGGCGCTCTGCTTCACGCGGGCCGCCATCGTCCGGTGCACGGCGAAGATCTCCCCCGCGGCAACGCTGGTGATCTGCCGGTCGCGGTTGATCGCCACGTCGACGCTGAAGTGCACGCCGACGTGCGCCGCAATACGGCGAATCGCCTCGTGAATGGGATTCCCCTCGGTAACGCCCCACCGCGCGTTCGGACTCCCGATCATCTCGGCGTCGTGCAGCCGCATCGTCGTCCGGAACCCGGCCAGCCCCGGCGCCACCAGCTTGGGGCCACCGCTGAACCCGGCGAAGAAGTGCGGCTCGACGAACCCGGTCGTGATGCGGAAGTCGGCGTCGACCCAGTGCCGGTTCAGCCAGACCGGCACGCGCGGCTCCACTTCGCCCAGGTGCACCAGGCCGTCCTCGTCGAACGCGCTGTGGTTGACGATGGGATAGCGGTCGACGATCGGCGCGCCGAACATCTCGACCAGCTCGCCGCGGTCGTTCGGACGGTGCGTGCCGGTGGCGATCAGGATGACGATCCGCTCGTCGGGCACGTGGGCCAGCTCGTCGAGCAGCACCGGCAGCAGCGTGTCGCTGGGCATCGGCCGGGTGATGTCGCACACCGAGATGGCAACCGTCTGGTCGGCCTTGACGAGCGACGCGAGCGGGGCCGTCCCCAGCGGCATCCGGAGGGCATGGCGGATGGCCGCCTGCTCGTCCGGCAGGCCGCCGACGTAGGACGGCTCCAGCACCGTCGTGCGATCGTCCGGGAACTCGACCGACAGGCGCCCGCGGCCGTAGGCGAGGTCGACGTTCATGGCTGGATGATACCCGCCCGGCGCCCCTACCGGGCGATCTCGGCTTCCAGAATGACCGCCGTTTCCAGCCCGCCGAACATGGATTCGAACACCGTCATCCCGACGGCCTGGAAATCCCGCGGCGCTTCGTTCAGCTCTCTCTCCATCGTGCTGGTCCGGGTCGTCGCCAGCAGGATGTACCGGAACCGCCGCCCTTCGGGGTCGCGCGCCATCACCACGACCACTTCGTCACCGCCGAACTCCGTCTCGCCGCCCTGCACCGCCACGAATCGGTAACCGTCCGCCCCGGCTTCGTTCAGCTCGTCCTCCATCGTGCCGGTCTGGTTGGTCGCCAGCAGCTTGAACCGCTGCTGCGCCTGCGCCGCCGAGGGCGCCACCGTCAAGAGAACACCTGCACACAGAACCAGCGACCAGAACGTCTTCATTGCTTCCTCCTGTTCGGTTAGTCGGCGCCGCCGGCCCGCCGTTCGCCGTCACGAACGAAGGCGCGGCGAGGAAACGACGACGCGCCGAACGCCGTTGGCGGCCTCGGCGGCGCGCGCAACGATCTCCTCATCCGTCAAGGTGCTGAGCGGATGCCTGATGACCACCGGCTCGAGACACGCCGCCCCGAGCGCCGTCCGCTGCACGTCGGCCTCGTGCAGGAACGCGTCGGTCACGATGACCGCCGCCGGCACGCCCCGCTCCTCCAGGCCGACCGCGTCGTGCAAACTGCACGACGTGCACGATCCTCAATCGCCTATCGCGGTGACGACCACGTCGTTCTCGGCCGCGATGCGGTCCAGCAGGCCCGCCTCCGCCGCGCGGGAAAAGCTCTCCTTCGCGTAGACGTTCACCGCGCCCGGCACCACGTCCGTCTTCAGTTCCGCGACGACGTGGCGCAGCAGCTTCGAGGCGTTCCACTTCGTGTTGTCGAGCACGCCCAGCCGGGCGCCTTCGAGCGTCTGCAGACGCGCCGCCAAGCCGTGCGGCTCCACGGTGATCGTCCCGCGCGGATCGTAGACGATCCGGCCGTCGGGCAGGCGTAGCTCACTGGTCATCGGTCGCTGCTCCATTTCGCGTTGCCCGCCGCCGGGAGCGGACCCGCGGCGCCCGTCATTACCTCCACCGCAAGGATCATTCTCGTCAGAGTGCGCACGTACCGTCGACGCACTCCCCCGTCGCCGGCGGCCGCCCGTCGATCGCCCGCAGCACGGGCGACGTCATGTGCCCCCACCCCGGCAGGAACGCCGAGAAGCGGCCGGCTTCCCCGCCCGCCACGAAAAGGTGGATGTCGTCCGCCGACGGCACGATGGGGATGCGCGCCCCCGGCTCGCGCTTGTACCAGCGCGGCAGGTTGCGGTTGTAGATCTTTCCGTAGCGCCCCCCGAAGCTGATGTCGTCGAACGTGTTGGTCGTCGCCGACCACAGGTAGCGCCGCACGTCCTGCCGGGTCCACTGCTTCCCGGCAATGGTCGCCGCATGCTCCGGCCCGATGACGACGGCGCACGAGCCGCTGCTGACGGCGTTGTTGTGCGCGATGGTGCTCATTGCCGACGCGATGCTGTCGAGGATGCCCTCCGGATCGTTCGCCACGTGGTTGGTGACGCTGTGCGGCCCCTCGGCGGCGATGCAGAAGACGGTGCTGTCCTCGGGACGGTAGCCGTGCTCGACGTGGTACGGCGCCCAGGGGCTCGCTTCCTCGTTCTCGGCGATGCAGAAGGTGTACTTGCCGGGGTGGCCCAGCGTGCTCTTGTCGAGGTCGCCCGGCCAGCCCCCGCCGACGTTGAGCAGCACGAGACGGATGGCGCGGCCGATGGTAGCGTTCGCGCGGAACCCCGACCCGAAGACGTTGGGGCCGGCGTTGAGCCCGATTTCCCGGCGAATGGGACCGTTGACCACGACCAGCGGCGCCGCCATGTGGGTGGTCGCCTGCACGCCGTGGAGGTTGAAGGGGCTGCTCGCGAGCGCCAGCAGCGCGGCCCGCGCGACCGGCGCGTACTCCGGCCGGCAGCCCGCCAGCACGAGGTTGACGGCCAGCACCTCGCGCGTCAGGTTGCCCCAGCGGGGCGGAACGCGGGCTTCGAGGCGGTCAGGCTCGCCGCCGAGCGCATCGACCATTACGGTCACGGACTCGGGCGTCGGCGGCACCACCGGCAGGCCGTCAGTCCACCCCTGCTCGAAGTAGTGCTCGATGAGGTCCGCAGTCGCCCCTGGACCCGACTCTCTCCCGGAGATCGGCATCGCCGATGTTGTCATGAGCTGCTCGGCGCAGCCGGCCGAGGCAGGATCGCCTTGACCACTGCGGAAGGCATGTTGGGACTCTCCGGGTTGACGGTGATCTCCTGCCGCCGCGAGTTGATGACGAGATCCATGTCCTCCATCGGAATCGAACCCAGGAGCACGCCATCGCCGAGGACGAATGCTCCGGTAAAGCACGACCTGTTCCCGAACGTGACCTGGACGGGACCCACGTACGGAACCGCAACGTGCCGGCCTTCCGCGGTGGTCACCTCCCGCTTTTCCAGCTCGGACAAGTCCAACTGCACGGCGACATGCTCGGGAATGCAGAGCGTGATCGCGCCCGTATCGACCAGCGCCGTCACCTGCAGCGGGGCCAACTCGCGGCGCCTCGGATTCGACAGGGTCAGCGCCGCGTGTATGAGACCCACGAATCAACCCTCCACCGCAACCGTCAGTCTAGCCGACGTCCTTGAATCCCTTGCCCTGCTCGGCGAGCCGCCTCAGCAGCGGCGCCGGCTCGAGCCACTCGCCGTGCTCGTCGTGGAGGCGGCTCATGGTGTCGTAGATCGTCCGCAGCCCCACCAGGTCGGCCCAGAACATCGGACCGCCGCGGTAGCGCGGGAAGCCGTAGCCGTGCATCCAGATGACGTCGATGTCGCCGGCGCGCAGCGCGAGACCTTCATCCAGGATCTTCGCGCCCTCGTTGACGAGCGGATAGAGACACCGCGGGACGATCTCGTCGTCGGCGATCTGTCGGCGCGCGATGCCGAGCTCGGCCGATACGCCGGCGATGAGCTCGTGGATGGCGGGGTCCGGGATCGGGACTCGGCTGCCCTCCTCGTAGCGGTACCACCCGGCGCCGGTCTTCTGCCCGTAGCGGCCCTGCTCGCAGATGCGGTCGGCGATCGGCGAGTAGCGCAGGTGCGCCGGCCGGGTCGGCGCCTGCGCCTTCCGCACCCGCCAGCTCACGTCCAGACCGGCCAGATCGGCCATCTGGTAGGGCCCCATCGGCAGGCCGAAGTCGTAGATGACCCGATCGATCTGCTCCGGCAGCGCCCCTTCCTCGATCAGGAAGTCGGCCTGCCGGCGGTAGGCGTAGAGCATTCGGTTGCCGACGAAGCCGTCGCAGACGCCGACCAGCACGCCCACCTTGCCCAGCTTCTTCGACAGCTTCATGACGGTGGCGATGGTCTCCGGCGACGTCCGCGCGCCGCGCACGTTCTCCATCAGCTTCATGACGTTGGCGGGGCTGAAGAAGTGGGTGCCGATGACCTGCTCGGGCCGCGACGTGGCGGCGGCGATGGCGTCGACGTCGAGGGTCGAGGTGTTCGTCGCCAGGATCGCTTCCGGCTTGCACACGCGGTCGAGTCGGGCGAAGACCTCCTTCTTCAGCGGCAGCTCCTCGAACACCGCCTCGATCACGACGTCCGACGCGCCCAGGTCCGCGTCGTCCAGGGTCGGGGTGATGCACGCCAGCCGCGCGTCCATCTGCGCCTGCGACAGCCGCCCCTTCGAGACGGTCGCCGCGTAGTTCTTCCGGATGATGGCCATGCCGCGGTCGAGCGCCTCCTGCGACGATTCGAGAACCGTCACCGGCAGGCCCGCGTTGGCGATGCCCATCGCGATGCCGCCGCCCATCGTGCCGCAGCCGACGACTCCCACCGCCGCTGTCGGCCGGGCCGGGGTGTCCTTCGGCACGTCGGGGATCCTGGCGACTTCACGCTCGGCGAAGAAGGCGTGCCGCTGCGCCGCCGACTGATCCGACTCGCGGAGCCGGTTGAACACGACGCGCTCGTTCTTCAGGGCCTCGGCGTAGGGCATCGTCAGCGTCGTCTCCACGCAGTCGACGCAGGCGTACGGCGCGTCGAAGCCGCGGGCGCGCTTCGCCATCTTCTTCCGGAAGTCGTCGAAGATCTCGGGGCGGCCGCGCGCCGCCTCCAGGTGCTCGGTCAGCTTCGACGCCCGCCGCAGCGGCGCGCCGTCCGCCGCGAGCCGGCGGGCGCGCGCAATCGCCGTCTCCACCAAGTCATCCTCGACACACTCGTCGACGAAGCCGAGCGCCACCGCCTTCTCCACCGGATGGAGCTTGCCGCCGACGATCACGTCGAGCGCCTTCTCCACGCCGATGAGCCGCGGCATGCGCTGCGTGCCCCCCGCGCCGGGCAGGATGCCGAGCGTCACCTCCGGCAGGCCCAGCCGCGTACCCGGGGCGGCGAGCCGCACGTGGCAGGCCAGCGCCAGCTCCATGCCCCCGCCGGCCGCCACGCCGTGGATGGCGGCGACCACCGGCTTGGGCGACGCCTCGATCTCGTCGAGGACCGCGGGCAGGGACACCGCGCCCGGCGGCGGCGGCGCGCCGAACTCCCGGATGTCGGCGCCGCCGCAGAACATCCGGCCGGCGCCCGCAAGGACGATCGCCTCGACGGCGTCGTCCGCCAGGACCTGGGCCACCCGCTCGCCGAGGGCGGCGCGCATGGCCCAGCTCAGGCCGTTGACCGGCGGGTTGTCCAGCCGGAGCAGGGCGACGTCATCGCGGCGTTCGAACGTGACGGAACCGGGCATGCGTGACCTTTCTGCACTCCTGTGCCGGGCGATTATAGTCGCCGCGCGGATCGGTCGCCGGGCGCCACGGCGCCAGGCGGGCAAGTGGCCGAGATCATCCAGCCATCCGGCATCCAGGGCGTCATGGCCCAGACGCGCAGGCGGTGAAGGCGCGGCCAACAGGCCTGCCGTCTCCCGCCGACCGCCCCGGCGAAACCGCTCCCGCGCCATCGGCCCCCGACGGCGCCGGCTTATACTGGAGAAATGCCTCCCCAGGCTGCGGAGCGCCTCGATCCGGAATCGCTGGTGGCGCGGATCATCGCCGAGCTCCAGGCCAATCCGGCCGCGCAGCGGATGCTGCTGCGCGCCATGCTGACCAACGAGTTCCTGGGGATGCCGGCGCGTCTCGACGCCATCGAACGCGACGTCGCCGAGATCAAGGGCCGCGTCACCACCCTGGAACGGGACGTGGCGTCCCTCAAGGGAGACAGCCTGGAAGTCAGGATCCACCAGCGGATTCGCCCGTACCTCAGTCAGAAACTGAGGCTGCGCAGAGCGCATACCGTGCACAGCGTCGTCGTCGACACGGACCGCGACCTGCAGAACGCGGTGTACGACGCGGTCGATGCGGATCGCATCACGGCGAATCAGGAGGCCCGCGTGTTCGCGACCGACCTCATCCTGCAGGCGCAGCGCGCGAAGGACCGGACCACAGTGTGGGTCGCCGTCGAGGCGTCGAACACCCTCGACGAGCGCGACGTCGAACGGGCGCGCGCGTCCGCGGATGCCCTCCAGGCGATTTTCGGCGAGCAATCGATTGCCGTCGTCATGGGACATGCCATCCCGGCCGAACCCCGGCGAGTCGCGGACGCCCGCGGCGTCGAGGTGTTCCTCGTCGAGCCCAACCGCTGACGGTCGCCCCCCGCATGGTCGTCGACACGCCTACAACCGTCCCCGCGCGACCGGCCGGTCGCCTGACAGCATGGCGTAGAACCCGTCGCGGTCCCCCGAGGTGTCGGACGTCAACGACGACACCGCCGGAATCACGACCAGCGGCACGAAGGTCGTGACGTACGACGGGTCGATGCCCTCCCCGTCGACCGTGAAGCAGTAGGCCAGCAGCCGGTGCAGGGCCGACGCGCCCTCCGGTGCGGTGAACCCGGCTGCGAGAGCCAGCTTGACGAGCCCGAACCAGATCAGTCCCGCCCCGTAGCCGGTCGCCATCCCCCACCAGGCGCCCCGCTCGGTCGTCCGCGGCCAGTAGATGACGTAGCCGACGGCGATGGCCGGCGGCACCACCATCGCGAAGCCGAACAGCAGCAGGTCGAGGATGGAGATGGTAGTCCGGGTGGCCACTACCCAGGCGGCCAGGGCGGCGACGACCGCGTAGACGACGGTGGTCACCTGATAGGCCCGGAGCCTGCGCGCCGAATCGTAACGGCTGGTGAACGGCAGCCAGTCGCGGACGAACATCGTGGCGCTCGACAACAGGATCGGCCCGCCGGAGGAGATGACGGCGGCGAGCACCGCGGCCAGCGCCACCCCGCCGACCACCGGGCTGATCTCCGAGGCGAGCGTCGTCAGGTTGCGGTAGCCGCCGAGCCCGGTGTCGAGGCCGTAGCGCGCGGTGGTGAGGATGGCGATCAGCCCGGCCAGCATCGGCATCAGGGCGGCGATGATTCCCGCGGCGACGAAAGCCGGCGCGATGTGCCGCTCGTTGCGCGCCGCCGCGGCGTAGTTCGTGTAGACGGAGGCGGCCGGCGTGTGGATGGCCGCCGAAAAGATCATCGCGAACACCGGCAGCCACCCGGCGCCCGTGAATCCCCACCAGGCCGCGGTATCGCGGGACGCGGCCGACAGGTGCCCGCCGACGGCCTCCGTCACCCCGCTCCAGCCGCCGAGCTGCTCCATGCCCAGCAGACCGACGGCGGCCAGCCCGACGAGCACCACCGTGCAGTGGATCAGGTTCGTGATCGCCGTGCCCCAGAGTCCGCCGAGCGACACGTAGGTGGCGAAGATGGCGGCCGACACCATGACGCCGGCGAACATGGACAGCGGGGTCAGCGTGCTGACGATGACGCCGATGACGTAGGCCTCGATCAGGTTGACGATGACGTACTCCGTCTGCACGCAGAGGCTGGTCAGCCACTGGCAGCGGCGGTTCTCCCAACGGAGCGTGAAGATCTCGCCGACGGTCTGCAGCCGCAGCCGGCGGTAGTAGACCGCGAAGAAGAGCCCGACGAGAGACAGCGCCAGGAACGTGCTGATGCCGTACCACCACAGGTTCCAGACCCCGCCGCTGATGACGTCGCCGGCCACGCCGTAGGTGCCGGCGCCGCCGATGCGGGTCCCGGCGATGCCCACGGCCACCAGCACCGTCGACATCCCGCCGCCGGCCACCGCCCAGCCGGTGGACGTGGTGGTCCGGCGCGCCATCAGGCTGCCGATGGCGGTGGCGGCGATCAGGTAGAGGAGGATGACGCCGACCGCTGTCGTGTCCATGGGACCGGGGCTCGAGCACCGGCGGTGGGCGGACGCCGAATCCACCCCCGGCGCCGACGGACGTGCGCCGCCATGCCGCGCGGCGCCGCCGATGCGCTACGGACTCGTCTGCTCCACCGGGTCTCACCCCCGGCAGAGGTGTCGGGCGGCCAGGGGCCTGCGTGGCCGGAAATGGCTCCGGCGCAGACGACGCCTGCCTCTAGTGCGTGATCGCCTCGACGATGGCGTCGTACGCCGCGCGCGCCTTGGCGCGCATCTCGTCGTCGGTGGCGTCCTGAATGGGATGCGGCACATAGACGGCCTTGTCCGCCACGTCCGGCATGCCCAGCGCGACCGACTGCCGCTCGGCCGCCTCGACGAACTCGGTGGACGCCACCATCACCGTGGGAATGCCCCGCGCCTCGTAGTCGACCAGGTCGTGCACACTGCACGACGTGCAGGACCCTCAATCGGCGAGGGCCTGAATCACCGCCTTGCAGCGCTCCGCCACCTCTTCGCGGAGGTCGGCCGGGGCCGGCCGCGTGAAGGTCGGCTTGCGCAGGCGGACGACGTCGAGCCCGGGCTGCCGGTTGCGCAGCAGCGTCTCTAGCTCGTCGCAGAAGACGTCGCCGCGCGGCTTCGAGATGTCGACGATGCCGACCGGCCCGGACATGCCGCCGGCCCGCGCCGCGAGCTGCCGGCCGATCGGTTCGCGTTCGTCCGTTGGATCGAGAATGACGGAAGCGTCGTGCATGCAGCCTCCCGACTGGGTGCGCTTCACTCTAGCACACCGGCCTGGCTTGGCATCGGATCCGGATGTGATATTGTGAATACGTATATTCGCACAGGGAAGTACATGGCGACTTCGATCCGACTGAATCCGGAAACCGAGCGGCGGCTCGACTTTCTGGCGACCCAAACCGGCCGCACCAAAGCGTTCTACCTGCGAGAGATCATCGAGCGCGGGCTCGAAGACCTGGAGGACTACTACTTGGCGGCCGACGTGGTGGAACGACTCCGGCAGGGCAACGAGCGTGTGTACTCCGCCGCAGAGGCGAGGAAAGACCTTGGTCTGGAGGATTGAGTACACCAGGACCGCGCTGTCGCCGCTTCGGAAGCTCGACCGGCAGGACGCTCGGCGCATCCTCGACTACATGGACACACGGATTGCGGTACTGGAAGACCCACATACCAAAGGGAAGGCGCTTACCGGTGCGCTCGGTGGTCTATGGCGCTATCGGGTCGGGAGCTATCGCGTGATTTGCGAGACGCAGGACGATGCCATGCGCGTCCTCGTCGTAAGGCTCGGCAATCGGCGCGACGTGTACCGATAGGACACCGTGACCCCGCACGACTTCATCACCAAGTGGCGCGCCTCCGCGCTGAAGGAGCGCTCCGCGGCGCAGGAGCACTTCATCGACCTCTGCCGGCTGCTGCAGGCCGCGACCGGCACGCGACGGATCTTCGAGGCGTGGAGCGACGAGCCCTGGGTGATCGACGGCGCCGCGGTGCGGGTGTCATTGGTCTGCTTCTCGCCGACCGCAGACGAGTCGGTAGCCGGCGCCCGTCTCGACGGACAGCCGGTCGACGAGATCCACACCGACCTGACGGCGCGGCGCGGCACCGCCGGCGTCGATCTCACCGGTGTCCGGCGTCTTCCCGAGAATGCCGGCGTCGCGTTCATGGGCGACACGAAGGGCGGTCCGTTCGACATTCCGGGCAAGCAGGCGCGCGAGTGGCTCCGCCTGCCGGCAAACCCGAATGGCCGGACGAATGCGGACGTGCTGAAGCCGTGGGTGAACGGGATGGACCTGACGCGACGTCCGGCAGGCAAGTGGATCGTCGACTTCGGGTGGGCCATGTCATCCAGAGACGCGGCGCTCTATGAAGAGCCGTTCCGCTCGGTGAAAGAGCGCGTCTACCCGATGCGGCAGCGGAACCGGCGCGAAGCCTATCGGAAGTACTGGTGGCAGCACGTGGAGCCGCGCCAGGGCATGTGGCGCGCCCTCGACGGTCTGTCGCGCTACATCGCAACCCCGACCGTCGCCAAACACCGGCTCTTCGTCTGGTGCGACGCGCGCATCTGCCCGGACCACCGCAACGCCCGGTACCTCGCGATGACGACGCCGCGAAGGCACTCAGGAAACGCACGCTGACGAACCTCTACAACGCCGCCCGCAGTGGCTCGCGGACGCGCACGCTGCGCTCGATGCCGCCGTCGCAGCCGCCTACGGCTGGCCTGTGGATATTTCGGAAAACGATGCTCTTGGCGAACTCCTGCTGCGCAACGGCGGTGTCCGAATTGTGGCTTGATGTTTGGTCCCCATGCTGACGAGTCGCGCACAGGTTCGCCGTTGGAGGCCGCACGCGAAAATGAATTCATGATCTTCCGCCGGAAGGACCCGGAGCCTCGCTCGAGCTCCGTATTCGGTCGCCGACGAGGTCCACTATCCGACTTGCGCAGCGCTCGTATACCAGGTCGACTATGGCCTGCGCCCGCTCGCGAGGCACGTGGCCTTCGTGTTCCCAGTTGCCGTACCGCCCCTGGTTCCCCGCCTCGGAGATCAGCTTCAGCTCGCGGTGACCGATCCCGTCGGTTATCCGTTCGCCGAGTCTCTCCGCCCGGGCGGCGTATTCCTGCAGATGGTGTCCGGGCCGCACCCGCTGGCCGCGGGCGTGCAGAACAGCCTTGATGGCCTGTTCCAGCGACTGGGCCATGAGCATCATGTACCCGGTCTCACTTGCCGTGCCGGGCATCGCCCGTGCGTTGCTTCGCTGTTCGTCGGCTTTTTCGATCGCGCGTCGCGCTTCTTCCGCCGCCGTCAGTTCCTGCCATCCCATTTCGGTCGTTTCATCGAATCGGTTCACCCGCAGCCTGTCGCGCAGGCGCGGTGGCGGGCTCTCGATGCCGTGTTCCCGGCTGTACAGGACCAGCCCGTCGTTCCACACGCTGCGGTGCAGTCCGCGCGTGCTGGCGAAGCAGTCCGTGAAGTCCCGGGAAGCAAGTTGACCGCAGTCGATCGGAGGCTCGTCCGCCCCGGCGTCGGCCAGCACCCGGCATCCGCGCTCGCTGTCCGCTCTGCGCGCGTCGATGACAGCGATGTCCACGTCGCTGTCGCGGCGCTCGGTTCCCGTGGCGCGTGAACCGAACAGCACGACCATCCCGGCGTCCATCGCCGCGCCGATCCGTTCGGCCAGCTTGCCCAGTCGGACTCCGTCGGTCAGGTTGTGCTCTCTTGCCATGCCGGCGCCGTGCATTGCCGGTTCCCCCCGCGGCTCCGGCGTGAAGCCGGAGGCGCCATCAGGACCAGATTACAACGATCCCGGCAAGCCCTCGGCAAGCCCAGCTCCCACGCCGGTGCCACCCCTGTCGCATCGTGGAGTTGGCCCGGCGCATGGGCATCAGCGATACGACGTGCGCCGCGGCGTGAATCCCGACACCGGCCCCACATCGATCAGGTCGACGCGCTCGGTATCTACCACTCGATCAGCCGCGTGACCGCCTTCGACCCCAGCCCGCCGCTCGCCCACCCGCCGACCGCGGCGGAGAACTTCCCCGCCGTGCCGCCGGCCACCAGGATCAGGATGTTGCCGGCCTGTGAGAACTTCGGGAACGGGCGGTCCAGCGCCTCGGGCGTCGGCCGCCCGTCCGGGCCAAGCCAATCCTTGGGCAAGGCACGCACGCCGGTTCCCTTCTGACACTCGTCGTTCGGCAGCACGTCGCGCAGCCGCCGGGCGGTCACCTCCTGAATCCGGGCCCGGAGGTCGTCCTTCGTGTAACCGTCGCGCTCGAAGGTGCGGGCATGCTCGGGCGAAACGACCAGCAGCGCCTGGTCCATGCCGTGCAGCTTGACATGGGCGATGGCTTCCAGGGAGTACCCCATGCTGGCCGCCAGCGACCGCGAGTTCCGGGAGAGCTGGTCGCGAACGGCGCGCGGCGCCTCGGCGGCGAAGACGGTGACGGTGCTCTGCTCGCGGTCGAAGCCGCGCTCGACGTGCAGCGGCTCCCAGCAGCTCAGCTCCTCGAGCTCGCCGATGCAGGCGCCGAACTTGCCCGGCTGGCCGAGCGTCGACATGTCGACCTCGCCGGGGCGGCCGCCGCCGACGTTGCGGACCACGAGCTGCAGGGCGCGGCCGATGGTGGCGTTGGCGCGCGTGCCCTGGCCGAAGACGTTCCTGCCGCAGTTGAGCCCGATCTCGTGGCGGACGGGTCCGTTGACGATGACGAGCGGCCCGACGAAGTAGGTCGTCGCCAGCACCCCGTGCAGGTTGAACGCGTCCGTGCAGGCCGCTTCGACCGCGGCGATGACCACCGGCAGGTACTCGGGCTTGCAGCCGGCCATGACGGCGTTGATGGCGACCTTCTCCACCGTGGCCGGCGCCAGGTTGGGCGGCACGTCGGCCACCACGTCGCCCGGCTTTCGCGAGGTGCCGGCCAGCATCCGCGCCACCCGTTCCTCGGTCGGCGGCACCACCGGCAGTCCGTCGGTCAGGCCCTGCTGGTCGAGGAACTCGAAGGGATCGAGGTCGGCCGGCATGCGGACCCGGCGCGCGGCAAGCTTCGAGGCGTCGCGTCTGGCCGCCAGCCGGCGGGCCGCGTCCGGGTCGTGGACCTTCGATCCGCAGCCCGGCCGCGACTCGGGCAGCGTCTCGCCTTCGCGCTCGATCGCGGGCGCCGCGCCTCCGCAGCGCTCGGCCGCGAGGTCGACCAGAGCGATCAGGTCCGCCTTGCCGAAGCCCTCGAAGCTCGCCAGGACGCCGGCGTCCCCGTCGACCAGCACCAGCGCGGGGACCGCGTCGAAGCCGTACTCCTCGGAAACGAGCAGATCGTCGTCGAGCGCGCGCGGGAACGTGAACCCGTGCCGCTCCGCGAACGCGGCGGTAAGCGCCGCGTCGTCCTGCGACACGCCGAGCACCCGGAGGCCGGACCCGGCCAGCGCCCGGTGCACCCGCTCGATCAGCGGTGCGGTCAGCTCGCACGTCGCGCAGTCGTGCTTGAAGAAAAAGAGCAGCGTCGCGGGCGCCGTCGGCCCCTCGGGACCGAACACGCACGGGTCGCCCGCGGCGTCGCGGAGCGTGAACGAGGCCGCCTTCGTGCCGGAAGTGGGAAGCGTGGACATGGCGCCGCCCAGTATAAGATAGGGGTTGGTCGGCTCACGGGAACGACACCTGCCCCGAACCACTTGGCACTCGTGAGGCCCCCCGCAGCAGCAAGCGGCGACGCGTTCCGCGGGGCGCGGCGAGGAACCGCGGACCGCCACGACCGCAGCGCGATCGCATGCACGAGCCGGCGCGGTCGATGAGCCGAGGATGTCGATGAAGTCAGCGCTCGCGGGTCTGCTCGCGGTGGTCGTCCTCGGAGGCTCCGCGACCTTCGCGATGCCGCGGAGCACGGGTCACGCTTCCGGCTCTTCCCCTTCCACATGGGAACCGGAAGCGCAGCGCCGCGACGACGCCGCCCGCTTGAACGACTCGACGGCCGGCGCCGCGCAGCAGGCTCCGGAACCGAACGGCGCCGACCTGTTCCGCGTCTTCCTGGACTGCGGCCCGTGCGACGACGAGTACCTGCGCCGCGAGATCGCCTTCGTGAACTACGTGCGCGACCGCCGGGACGCGCAGGTGCACGTGCTGATCACCCGTGAGAACACGGGCGGCGGCGGCGACGCGTGGACGCTCGACTTCTACGGCATCGACGACTTCTCGGGCATGGACGACCAGCTCGTCTTCTATACGACCCAGGACGACACGGACGACAGCGAGCGCCGCGCGCTGGCCCAGATGCTGCGTCTCGGGCTCGTACGCTACGCCGCCCAGACGCCGCTCGGCCAGCAGTTGCGGGTTTCCACCAGTCCCACGGGTGGCGCGCTGGGTGCGCGCCGCGTGACGAACGCCCAGCCGCAGGACGATCCGTGGAACTTCTGGGTCTTCCGCACCCGGCTGAACATGTTCTTCGACGCGGAGGAGCGCGAGTCGACGCAGTCGGTGAGCGGATCGATCTCGGCCAACCGGGACACCGAAATGTGGAAGATGCGGGTGGGCTTCTTCACCAACTACCGGGAAGATACCTTCCAGCTCACCGACTCGACGTTCTCCAACGTCCGGCGCAGTTCCTCGCTCGACGCCCGCTTCGTTAAGAGCGTCGGCGAGCACGTCGGCATCGGCTTCGGCGGGTCGGCGATCAGCTCCAACTTCCGGAACCAGGACCTGACGCTGCGGGGGGCGCCGGCCATCGAGTACAACTTCTTCCCCTACTCCGAGTCGACGCGCCGGCAGTTCACCGTGACCTACACGGCCGGCTACAACGCCTTCCGCTACATCGAGCCGACGATCTTCGACCGCATGGAAGAGCACCGCGCCAACCACGCCGTGCAGAGCTCGTTCCTGGTCAACGAGCCCTGGGGCGAGAGCGAGCTCACCCTGGAGTTCTCGCAGTTCCTCGACCAGCCCGATCAGCGCCGGCTGGTGCTGTACGGCGAGCTCGACATCCGCCTGTTCCGCGGCTTCTTTCTCCGCTTCGACGCCGACAGCTCGCTGATCCGCGACCAGATCTACCTGCCGCGCCGCGACGCCACCGACGCCGAGATCCTGGTACGCCAGCGCCAGCTCGCCACCGACTACGAGTGGCAGTTCCGCATCGGGTTCACCTACTCGTTCGGCTCGATCTTCAACAACGTGGTGAACTCGCGCTTCGCGGGGTCGAGCGGGGGCTTCACACGCGCCTTCTGACCCGAAGCATCCGATCGTTCCCGTTCCGTGTCCCGGCGTCTACGCCTGACCCGAACGGTTCACCGAGTAGACGAGGCCGACCGTGCCCGTCTTCTCGTAGACACGGTGCTCCTCCAGCGTCAGGCCGATGCGCAAGGCCGGTTCGGCGACGAGCGGAACACCGCCGCCGAGTATGGTCGGAATGACTCCCACTTCGACGGTATCGACGAATCCCTCCGCGGCGAGACTGCGAAAAAGAGACCCGCCCCCGAACAGCCAGATGTCCTTTCCCGGTTCCTCGCGGAGCGACTGCACCAGCTCCTTCCAGTTCTCGCCGACGATCGTGACGTTCTTGTAATCGCTCTGCCGCAGGGTCCGCGAAAACACGAAAGTCCTGACGCCCGACGACGACCGGTCGCGCCCGCCGGTGGCCTCGAACGTCTTGCGGCCCAGCAGATACGTGTCGAACTGCTCGGACATCCCGGCGAAGTCCATCTCGGGGTCCATGACAATCCACTCGAATTCGCCGCTGGGCCCGGCGATGTACCCATCCACGCTCACGGCGCAGCAGTAGCGAATTCGCCTCGTCGCCATCTTCTACTCGAAGACCTCGTCCACCGGCAGCACGAATCCCGGGAGAACGTCGTCGCCCGCGACGACCTCACCGGCGGCAACCGACCGAACGTCGCCGTCGGGCCGGTGCACGCGGACGGTACGGGTGGCGGGGTCGATGACCCATGCCAGGCGAACGCCGGCGGCGAAGTACTCGTCGAGCTTGCGCCGCACTGCGTCCGGCCGATCCGTCGGGGACAGGATCTCGACCACGAGATCGGGCGCCACCTCCAGGAATCCGTCCCGACACGTGCGCAGGGCATCGCGTTCGTGCGACAGGAACAGCACGTCGGGCGCGCGGACGGTGTCGGGGTCCCGGGTGGTAAAGACTCCCACCTCGCCGGCCATCACGACTCCCAGATTCTGCGTACGCACGAAGCGGCCGAGCGCAACGGCGACGTTCACTTCGATCCGGCCGTGGGTCGGGTTGGTGGGCGTCATGGGCACGATACGGCCGCCGACGAGCTCGCACGGATTGAGCCACGGCATGCGCAGCAGCTCCTCGCCGGTCACCGGAGCGGTCGACTCGCGCGGTGAGAATGCATCTTCCATACCGGATCTCCGTCACTCGATGTTACCAACGGGTCGAACGATGTGACTGATCTCATGAACACCTCGATCACCCTGTCCCGCGGGCTTGCGCCGGCGACTCGCAATACGGACGAGTTCGCACGGGTGCCGGGTCTGGATGTCGAGCGCCGGTGGCGCCTGGGTCAGTAGAATGCGCGGATGAGTTCGACCAGCGTGTCGCGGCACGTGCTCACCGAGTCGATCTCGACGTACTCGTCCGGACCGTGGAGACCCGCGCCGGTTGGACCGAACAGCACGGTCGGCGTCCCCGCGCGCCCGAGGATCGCGGCGTCCGTCCAGAACGACATGCCGGTCGGCGCGTCGTCGAGACCCCGCCGCCGGAGAATCTGCCGCAACTCTTTGCAGAGCGGATGGTCGTCGGCAATCTCATGGGGCGGGCGCGTCAACAGTTGCCGAGCGGACGCGGCGAAGTCGGCGTCCTCGCGTGCAAGCCCCGACAGCACGCGCTCAACCTCGGTCAACCCCACGTCCGAGGATTCGCCCGTCAGCGTGCGGCGTTCGACACCGAGCACGCACCGGTCAGGATAGACGCTCAGGGCCTGCCCGCCATGGATCGTCGACGCGTGCAACGACGCGCGCCCCAGACGTGGATGGGTCGAGCCCGCCTCGAGCCCCGCCTCGACGGCCTCCAACCGTCCGAGCACGCGCCCCATGTCCAGAATAGCGTCGCGTCCGTCGTCGGGCCGGCTGCCGTGGGCGGCACGCCCGCGCGTCTCGACCTCCACCCACTCGAATCCCTTGTGCGCCGTGGCGACTCTCAGGTCCGTCGGCTCGGTCACCACGGCCCCGTCGGCGGAATGTCCTTCGACCAGCGCCTCCGCGCCGGCGCTGGCATGCTCTTCATCGGCCACCCCGGCCACCACCAGTCGGCCGCGCGGAAGTCCGCCATTCCGCGCCACCCGCACCGCGGCGTCGACCATGGCGGCCACCCCGCTCTTCATGTCCTGGCTGCCGCGCCCGTAGAGACGGCCGTCGCGCATGACCGGATCGAAAGGCGCGGCCATCCCCTCGACGCCCACCGTGTCCGTATGCCCGCACAGCGTCAGCGAGCGTCCCGGCGCCTTTCCTTCGATCACGCCAACGACGTTCGGACGCCCGGGAGCGACATCGGTCACCTCGACATCGATGCCGCCCGCCCGCAGAACGGTCGCAATCCGTTGGGCGACGGCGGCCTCGCCGGCGCCGCCGGGAACCAGCGAGGGATTGACCGAGTCGATGGCGACCAGCTCGCGCAGCAGGGCTATGGCCGGATCCACTGTCACAGGATATGATATGTGTAAGTTATTGTGTAGCTTGCGACACCATGGCAACGAATCTCGCGATAGATCAGAGTCTCCTCGACCGAGCGCTGGCCGTCGGCGGCGAGAAGACAAAGAAGGCAACCGTCAACCTGGCCCTGCGTGAGTTCGTGGCGCGCCGGGAGCAGAAGCAGTTGCTCGATCTGTTCGGCAAGATCGAGTGGGACGATACCTACGACTACAAGCGCGAGCGAACCCGTTCGTGAACATCTTCGTGGACACCAGCGTCTGGTCCCTGGCGCTCAGACGGGACTCGCCCCCTGACGCGCCGGAGGTCCGACGCCTGCGGGAGGCGCTCGGCGCCGACGCGGTCCACACCACCGGCCTCGTGCTCCAGGAGTTGCTGCAGGGCTTCAGAGGCCCGCGAGCCTGCGCGCAGATCGTCAATCGGTTCGCGGCCATCGCCCTGATCGTCCCGACCCGCGACGACCACATCGAAGCGGCGCGATTGCGCAACGCGTGCCGCCGCCGCGGTGTTCAGGTCGGCACCATCGACGCCCTGCTCGCTCGGCTCTGCATCGCCCACGAGCTCGTCATGTTGTCGACGGACCGGGACTTCGCCTCGATTGCGGAATCGACGACCCTCAGACTCTGGCGGGCTCCCTGACCCGCGCGACCGGCGCACTTCCCGCGCGCGGGCGTATCCGCCCGTGAGCCGGTTCCCTACCGCGGGGCGGGGCGGGCGCTCGCCTGTCCGTCGGGTGGTGAAGTGCGACGGAATCGGTCAAGCCCCTGGCTCAAGGTAGTCCTCCCACAGCTCGACGTAGACGGCATCGCGGTCGTTTCCGCGCTCGCCCCACAGCTCCCGCGCCGTGAAGCGCACCGTGTAGACGTGCTGCGGAAAGTCCCCGAACTGCTGTCCGCGCCCGTCGGTGTCCTGGAGGGAGTAGACGCCGTTGTCGCGGATGACCGTGCCGCGCTTCCCGCGCGCGTAGCGCGGCAGCCGCGTGTGCCCCGCCGGATGAACGTTGCGCGCTCGGACGGTGTCGCCCACGCGGAACCGCGCCGACACGTCTAGATCCAGCAGACCGAACCCCAGCGGGGCCTGAGGCGGCCTTTCCCGCCGCTCCTGCCTGGGCGCCTCCTGGTCGGCGGCGCCGTGCGCCAGTTCCATCTCGGTGACCACGCCGTTCGCGCGGAGCAGGTCGACCAGCGCTTTGAACCACCGCTGGTAGTAGGACAGGCACAGGTACTCCGAGGCCGGGACGCGCTCCTGCGCGAACCGGAAGCTGCCCCAGTTGCCCCCCAGGCCCCAGGGGACGAGCAGACGGCGCAGCGCGAAGACGCGCCCTTCCCAAGGAGCATGGAAGACGGGCTCGTTCGGCTCGGGCTCGACCGGCCCCATGCCGCCCATCCCGCCCATGTCGTGGATACCGTCGGGGAACTCGTTCATCGCCGGTGTTCCGTCGAGCCTCAACGCGCCTCTACTCCGACTTCCGCAGCACGACCGACTGGCCATGGGGGGTATGGCGATAGGCGTCCGCCCACGCCTCCTTGCGGTCGAGGAGCGCGGGGGCATCGGTCAGGCCCTTTCCCGTGACAAGCCTCTCCAGGGCGGCCACCCAGTGGTGGTAGTAGTTCGACCCGTCGTCCGGCTCCCCGCGGTCGGCGGCGGCCTTCAACTCATCGGCCAGCGCCGCCGCCCACTCCTTCCAGGTGAAGTGATCCTGCTCGGAGAGCTGCACCGCGAGCGCGAACGCCTGCGCCTGCCACGGGGCTGCGAACACAGGGCCCTCCTCGTCGCGCGGCAGGGGCGGCAGCGCCGCGAGACGCTCAGCGTCGACCCTGGCCGCCGCCGGCCGGGCGTCCTCACGCAGGCTCAAGGTTAGCCATCCTACAGTACCCGGAAACCGCCGCCCGCGGCCCCGCTGTCCGCCCCATCAACGCTCTCCAGAAGCCGGTGCCGTTCTATTGCGCGGACTCCTGGGGGGACGCGACCCGGGCGACGCCGATCATCGAATCGCGGGTGACGAGATCGGCGAGCTGCTCTTCCGTGAGCCCCTCCGTGCCGGCCGGACGCTCCGGCAGCACGAGGTAGCGCACCTCCGCGGTGCTGTCCCAGACGCGCACCTCGACGTCGTCCGGCAACTCGACCCCGAACTCCCGGAGCACGGCGCGCGGCTCGATCACCGCCCGTGCCCGGTACGGGGCCGACTTGTACCAGACCGGCGGGAGGCCGAGCGTGGGCCACGGATAGCAGGAGCAGAGCGTGCATACCACCAGGTTGTGCATCTCGGGCGTGTTCTCGACGACGACCATGTGCTCGCCCTGCGCACCCAGGAAGCCGAACTCCCCGATGGCCGCTGTGCCGTCCGCGAGCAGCCGGGCCTTGTACTCGGGATCGGTCCAGGCCCGGGCCACGATCTGCGCCCCGTTCCGGGGGCCGATGCGGTTCTCGTAGGCGTCGACCACCGCGTCGAGGTCGGCGGGGTCGATCATCTCCTTCTCCACCAGGATCGACTCCAGCGCGCGAACCCGCAACGCGATGTCGTCGGGCACCACCTGGTGGTCGTGGTCGTGGTCGTGCCGGCCCGGGGCCGACTCTGCCGCGCCCGCCGCCCCGGCCCCGCCCGCCATGCCGGCGGCCCCCGCCGCGGCCTCCTTGAGGAACTTCCTCCGGCCCACGCCCTCGGGTTCGGAACCTGCCATGGCCTCTCCTCCCGCCCGCTACTCCGGAAGCGCGAACGCAATCAGCTCCGGCACCCGGCCGCCGCCGACCGTCAGCGCGACGTACTGCCGTCCGTTGACCAGGTAGGTCATCGGCGTCCCGATGGCGCCGCCCGGCAGATCGATCTGCGCCAGCTCCTCGCCCGTCGCCTTGTCGAACGCCACCAGGCGCGGCCCGTCGTTGTTCCCGCCCGTGGTCAGCGCGTAGATCAGGAGGTCCGGCGTCAGGAGCGGACCCGCCCGGCTGCTGTCGCCCCCGAGCGGCGGCAGGTCGAGGTCGCGCAACAGGCGGTGGTTGCGGATCCGGTCGCCGTTGCCCATCGGCTTCATCCAGACGTGCTCGCCGGTGTTCAGGTCGATTGCAGTCATGCGCGAGTACGGCGGCTGGAAGAGCGGCAGCCCCTGCGGCATCTGCGGCCGCGTGCGGGTCGGGCCGCGCCGCTCGATGACGGCCAGCGTGGCCCCTTCGTCCGGGTCCGGCTCGCGGTACTGCATCACCGAATAGGCGTTGTTCGAGGGCACGTAGAGAATGCCCGTCTCCGGGTCGACGGCCGCTCCCGACCAGTTGGCGCCGCCGCCGGCGCTCGGCCGCTGAATCGTGCCGTCCCACATCGGCGGCGTGAAGATCGGGCCGAGCCGATAGCCCTGCACCGCCTCGATCGCCATCCGGCGGATCTCCGGCGTGAAGTCGACCAGGTCGTCGATCACCGCGCCCTGGTACTCGAACGGCTCGGGCTTCGTCGGGAACGGCTGCGTCGGCGAGGGCCGCTCGCCCGGCACGTTGGTGTCGGTCGCCACCGGGCGCTCCTCAATCGGCCAGATGGGCTCACCCGTAGCGCGGTCGAAGGCGTAGAGGAAGCCCTGCTTGCTGACCTGCGCCAGCGCCTTCACCGGCCGGCCGTCGACCACCACGTCGAGCAGGTTGGGCGCGGCCGGGAAGTCCCAGTCCCAGAGCCCATGGTGAACCGCCTGGAAATGCCACTCGCGCTCCCCCGTCTCGATGTTCAGGGCGACGACGCTCTCGGCAAACAGGTTGTCGCCCAGCCGGTGCCCGCCGTAGTAGTCCGGCGCCGGCGTGTTGGTGGGCAGATACAGGAGCCCCAGCTCGGGGTCGGCGCTCATGAACGACCAGACGCCGACCTTGCCGGTCACCCGCCACGAATCGCCCTCCCACGTGTCGTTGCCGAACTCGTCGCCCTGCGGGATGGTGTGGAACATCCACTTCATGCGGCCCGTCCGCACGTCGAAGCCGCGCATCCACCCCGGCGGCGCCTCCCGCGTGATGTTGTAGGACGAGATGGACGAGGGCGTGACGATGGTGTCGCCGACGACGAGCGGCGGCGACTGCACCGAGTAGAGCAGCGCGTTCAGCCAGTCGCGGCTGCCGCGCTCGGCCCGCGGGATGCCCTCGGTCAGGTCCACCCAGCCGTCGTCGCCGAAGTCGGCGCACGGCCGGCCGGTCTTCGCGTCGACGCAGATCAGGTAGCCGTTGCCGGTCCCGAATAGGATGCGCTCGTCCTCGCGCGCCGGACCGTCCGACCAGTACGCCACCCCGCGCTGGTTCCAGCGCGCGGTCATCGTCGTGGTGCCCTCCTCGTAGGTCTTGGGGTTGTAGACCCAGAGCGTCTCGCCGGTCTCGGCGTCGATGGACGCGGCCTGCGAGGTCGGCATGTTGATGAACAGGCGCCCGCCCACCATCAGCGGCGTCGCCTTCAGGTTCGTGATGTAGGGCGGCTGCGCGTCCCGCCAGCGATCCGGATCGCGGCGCAGCAGCTCCTCGAAGATGAGCCGCGAGTCGGCCCACCACTCGCCTCCGTCCGGCGTGTCGATGCTCAGGAAGGCGTCGGCCGACAGCCAGCGCCAGGCGATCTCCAGGTCGCCGAAGTTGCTCCGGTCGATCTGGTCGAGCGGGGAGTACTTGGTGCCCCCGAGGTCGCCGCCGTAGGTGGGCCACTCGCCGTTGGCCGGGGCGCCCTGCTGGGCGAGCGCCGGCGCGCCTGCCGCAAGGACCAGGGTCAAGGCGACCGTTCCCACCACACCGGCCGCACTATTTCGCATCCGTGTTCGATCGCGCATAGGTTTCCTCTTCATGCCATGCTGCCGAAGTCTGTCGACGTGCCGGCCATGATAGCGCAGCGTCGCAGTTGCCCGCTCAGGCCGATTCTGCGGCGTTACCAGCGTCACGGAGGGAAAGTAGCTGTGTCGACCAGGACACTCACTCGTCCCCGCGGGTGAGTCGCATCACGTCGTCCGTCCCGAGGTCGCCGCCGGGGACGCCGCGCACCCGGCGAAGACGTTCGGCGACGAGCGCCCGCTTGCTCATCACCGGGCGGATCACCACGCCGCCGTCGCCCTCTTCGGAGTTGACCTCCGTGTTCGGAAGCAGCCCGAACTTGCTCCGAAGCCGGTGCGGGATGGTCACCTGCCCCTTTGACGCCACGGGCCGATCCGCCGGTCACAGCCGCCCGGTGGCGTACTTGTGCAGCACGCTCGCCATGAGGGTCTGATAGGGCAAGCCTTCCTCAAGCGCCCGTTTCTGGATCGCTTCGAGATCCTTGCTGGAAATCCGGATGTTGACCCGGCGATCCTTGCGAAACGTCGCCGCCGCCCGGCGCGCGTACTCGGTCTGCTGGCGTGCGAATCCCCGCGTGGACCGCCATTCTCCGCGTTCGACCGACTCCAGAAGCTCACGCTCGTCAGCATCGAGTGGCATTTCTCACTACTCCTCGCCCAGGTACTTGCGCCATTCTCCGCCGCCGGGACGACGACGCCCAAGCTGGCGCGCTGAAGGGGTGGTCTCGGTTGTGCCGCGCATGGTACGGTTCCGGCGTCGGCATGCACACCACGTGTTCGTAGCCACCACCGACATGCGATCGTACGACGCCATCGTCATCGGCACCGGTCAGGCGGGTCCCAGTCTCGCCGCGGCCCTCGCGGGCGCCGGGATGCAGGTGGCGGTCGTGGAACGGCACCGCTTCGGCGGGACGTGCGTCAACGTCGGCTGCATTCCGACGAAGGCGCTGGTGGCCAGCGCCCGCGCCGCGCACGTCGCCCGGCGCGCCGGCGAGTTCGGCGTCGTCATCGGCGGCGACGTGTCGGTCGACATGGCGAAGGTCAAGGCGCGCAAGGACGCCATCGTGCGCCGCTCGCGCGAGGGCGTCGAGAAGTGGCTTCGAGGCCTCGACAACGTGACCGTACATATCGGTCACGCGCGTTTCGAGGGGCCGCGCACCGTACGGGTCGGGGACGGGATCATCGAGGCCGACCGGATATTCGTCAACGTCGGTGCGCGCGCTCACGTCCCGTCCATCTTGGGACTGGATCGGGTCCCCTACCGGACCAACTCGAGCATGATGGCGGTCGACTTCCTGCCGGACCACCTCGTCATCGTCGGGGGCGGCTATATCGGCATCGAGTTCGCCCAGATGTACCGCCGGTTCGGCAGCCGCGTGACGCTGATTCACCGGGGCGACCGGTTGCTTCCGCGCGAGTCCGCGGACGTGTCGTCGGCCGTCGGGGAGATTCTCGAAGCGGAGGGTGTCGAGGTCCGCGTCGACGCCACATGCATGGGTGTCGACACGCTCGGTGACCGGATTGTCGCCAAGGTCGCCTGCGACGACGGCCCGCCCGACGTGACCGGCTCGATGCTCCTGCTGGCCGCGGGACGCCGTCCCAACACCGACGACCTCGGCCTCGACGCCGCCGGCGTCGAGGTGGACCATCGCGGTCACATACAGGTCGACGACACGCTCGGGACGAGCGTCCCCGGTGTGTGGGCGCTCGGCGAGTGCAACGGCCGCGGCGCATTCACCCACACGGCCTACAACGACTACGAGATCGTGGCCGCGAACCTGCTGCACGGCGACCGACGCCGCGTGTCGGACCGGATCGACTGTTACGGTCTGTTCATCGATCCGCCCCTCGGCCGCGTCGGAATGACGGAGCGACAGGTGCGCGAGTCGGGACGTCCGGCGCTGGTCGGCAAACGGCCGATGACGAAGGTCGGCCGCGCAGTCCAGCGGGGCGAGACGCGAGGATTCATGAAGGTGCTGGTCGACGCCGCAACGCACCAGATCCTCGGCGCCGCCATTCTCGGCGTCGGCGGCGACGAAACCGTCCACGCCATCCTCGACGTCATGTACGCGAAGGCGCCGTACACGGTGATTCAACGCGCAGTGCACATTCACCCGACCGTCGCCGAGCTCGTTCCGACCATGCTGGGCGACCTGAAGCCCCTGGTGTGACGTCGGCGAAGGCCGGCTGATGACCGCGCCTGCCGAGCGTGGTACGGTTCAGCATGGTCACCACCCGATCGGCCCCGCGACTCCTGGTCTCCCTGCTCCCGGTCCTGGCCGCGCTCATCGCGACGGCCGGACCGGCTGCCGCACAATCGGATATCGCGCCGCAGAACGACGCCCCGAATCCCTACGCCACCGTTGCCGACTGGGCGAAGCTGCCGGACGGCCGTGAATGGGGCTCGACAGGCGGCGTGGACATGGACCGCGACGGACGCCACGTCTGGGTGGCCGAACGCTGCGGCGGCAACTCCTGCGCCGGGCTCGACCTCGATCCGATCCTGAAGTTCGATCCGCAGGGCAACCTCGTCGCCAGCTTCGGCGCCGGGCTCATGATCCAGCCCCACGGGATGCACATCGACCCCGACGGCAACGTCTGGGTCACCGACGCGCAGGGGCCCGACGGCGCGGATCCGCACCGCGAGGGGAAGGGGCACGTCGCCATGAAGTTCAGCCCGGCCGGCGAGTTGCTGCTCACCCTCGGCACGCCGGGCGTCGGCGCGGCCGGGCGCGACACCCTGGACCAGCCGTGCGACGTCGTCGTGGCGGGTGACGGCACGATCTACGTCGCCGACGGCCACGGCGGCCAGCTCCCCGGCGCCGGGCCGCACACGACGGCTCGCGTCGTCAAGTTCGCGCCCGACGGGAGCTACCTGGCGGAATGGGGCTCGCACGGCAACGGGCCGGGCCAGTTCCGCACGCCGCACGCCATCGACCTCGACTCGCGCGGCCGCGTGGTGGTGGCCGACCGCGGCAACGACCGCCTCCAGGTATTCGACCCGGACGGCACGTTCATCGAGGAGTTCTACCAGTACAGCCGGCCGAGCGGCCTCCACATCGCCGACGACGACACGGTCTACGTCGCCGACTCGGCCTCGTCGCGCAACGGCCAGCATCCGGGCTGGGAGTACGGCATCCGGATCGGGAACCTGCGGGACGGATCGCTCGACTGGTTCATCGACGGGTCGAACCCCGAAGGCGTGACCGTAGCAGCCAACGGCACGGTCTACGGTGCGGTGGTCGCTTTCGGAGGCGCCCTTCTGAAGTACGCCCGGCCGGACGTATCGGGCAACGAACGATGAGCGGCTCCGGCCGGCTCTGCTGTCTCAACGGGGGCGACCCGCCCGCAAGGCGCTGCACGTGGCCGTACCGCCGGGCGGATGACATCCGGAGCCGGATGCCGCCCGGGACCGGCGGGGCGCACTGTTGTTGCGCAGGTGTGGTGCCGGTTATGAGGCCGTGAACCAGAGCCGTCGCACGAACTGCCGGTAGACCGTTCGCAGGTCCTGGGTTCGGCCTGCGTCGGCCTCGCGCTGGAGAGGCGCGTCGGGGTGCTGTCGAAGCGGCGCGGCGGAGAGCCGCAGCCGCGGGTGGGCATTACGGGCGATGGTCGCTCCGTTCGCCTGTCGTCGTGTCGGCATCGTTTCCTCCTCGGTTGCCACTGGCAGGGCTGATTGCACCCTGCCCAACTAACTATCTTAACGCATGGATACATGCCTCCGAGTATCTTCCGGTTGATTTTCCGTGCATTCGGCGTTTCACCGGAAAGACATCAGGCCTGCCCGCCGGCGGTGGAGAACCCCGGGCTCTCACCCGCGGGGCTGTCCCGAAAATGTGACTTTCGCCCCCTTGGATGCCCCGGACCATGGGCATGGAGACTGCTAGAATGCGTGCATGGACTGCGCGGGGCGCGCGGCGTTCGCGGCGGGGGCCGTGGTCGTCGGGTGTCTGGCCGGTCCGGTTCCGACGGGGCAGCAGCCGTCACGGCCAGCCCCGGAGACCTACCACTGGGTGCTGCCGGTCGATCAACCCGCCGTCGAGGTGGCCACGCTCCATCCCAACGACTGCTACGTGATCCAGGCGGCCGAGGGACTCGCGTACTTCGGGGAACCGACCCCCGCACTGCGCGAACTGCAGGACCAGTTGCTGATTCCGGTCGCGCACCCGGTCGAGACGCGGGAGGAGCACGCCGAGTGCACGCTCGGCACTTGCTTGCAAACCGCCCGCATCGCGGCGGCCCTGGAGCGCGAGATGACGGCGGTCGACCGGCGCTACCTGCGCCGCGTGGACCACCGCCCGACGCCGATCGACCAGTGGTTCGGCGGCGCCTACACGGACGTCGGTTCCGATGATCGGGGGAGGTTCCGCAGAGCCCCCGAGCAGCGCATGCTCTTCCAGCACCTCTCGACGGCACGCCGGGGCAACTGCTACGAGGCGAAGGCGCCCCGAACGCTGACCATCCACGTGCGGGACCAGGCCCGGCGCCCGCACCGCACCGGGGTATACCACGGCTTCCTGTACATAGAGCATCATCACCCGGAGATCGCGGGCAGGGCGGCCGTCGACTGAGACACGGCGGCTGCCGGCAGAAATCGGAGAGTGCGAGCGGGCGGACGGAAAGAACGTACGGCACGAACGAACGGAAACGAAAGAAGAGGAACGCACGACATGTTCAAGACACGACGCAGCGCAGCGCGGGCGGCGGTTCTCGCCGCGACATTGCTCACCACCGGCCTGCTGGTGGCGGCCCAGGAAACGGATCCGACCGACGGCGCGGCGGCCTGGCGGTTCGAGGAAATCGGCGACGGCGTCTTCTTCGCGACCGGCACCGGCGCGATGACCACGATGAGCAATTCGCTGGTGATCGTCAACGACGACCACGCGATGCTCGTCGACACCAGCGTCACGCCCGCGGCGGCCCGCAAGCTCATCGCGGAAATCAAGTCGGAGGTGACCGACAAGCCGATCGAGTACGTGTTCAACACGCACTTCCACTTCGACCACTCGCACGGGAACCAGCTCTTCGGCGACGACGTGGAGATCGTCGGCCACGACTACGTGCGGTCGCAGCACCTGGCCGACCCGCTGAACCAGCGCACCAACCGGTCCTTCTCGGCCGCCATCCCGGGCCAGATCGAAGCGATCGAGGCGCAGCTCGCCGAGGCGACCGATCCGACCGAGCGGACGCAGCTCG
Organism: Vicinamibacterales bacterium; assembly: GCA_965204175.1. Taxonomy (GTDB): domain Bacteria; phylum Acidobacteriota; class Vicinamibacteria; order Vicinamibacterales; family UBA8438; genus WTFV01. Next base: position 2,334,571 of record OZ241978.1, on the reverse strand, counting down.
AGACCGACCTGCGCATCCGTGAGGCGCACTACAACGCCATCCAGGAAACGGTCGTCAAGGCGCCGAACGTCACCTACAGCGACACGATGACCCTGGTGAAGGGCGGGCGCGAGGTGCAGCTCCACTTCGTCGGCCGCGGCCACACCGGCGGCGACACGATGGTGTTCCTGCCCGAGGAGCGCATCGTGTTCACGGGCGACTTCTTCGTCGGCAGCCCCGGAGCCAACGGCTTGCCGTACATGGGCGACGGGTTCGTCAATGAATGGCCGGCGAGCCTCGACGGGCTGAAGGCGCTCGACTTCGACATCATCGTGCCCGGACACGGCGCGCCGCTCCGCGATCGCAGCCAGATCGACGACCTGCAGGCCTACCTGCGCGATCTCTGGGCGCAGGCCTCGAAGCTGCGTGCCGAGGGAGTACCGGCACAGGAGGCTGCCGCGCGCATCGACCTGTCCGCGCACGAGGACGCCTACGGGGCACGCGCGCGAAGCGCGGACCCGCGGGCGGTGGTGCGGATCTACGAGGTACTGCAGATTCAGCACCCGATGTAGGGTGGCGACTCAGGGAACCGGCAGGAGCCCCTCCGTGGTCTCCGGTCCGGTGCGGGGCTTATGAAGAAGGTTGCTGTCGTCGCGGGGACAGTTGCCACAAGCGCGACAGCGGTTGTGTGGTTCCCGGAAAGCTGGCTGGCTGCTGCGACCGGCTGGACGCTCTACCTGACGATGGGGCTCGTGAGCACCACTTGGTATGCGGGCCTGCTCATCCTGGCCGTATTCTCGATCTGGTGGGTGTTGCGGCAACGGAAGGAATGACATGCGAAGTCAACGGATGCTGGTTATCTGCGTGGCTACGAGCGTGACGCTCGTCGTTGGCGGGAGCCCAGCCCTGGCGCAGGAGGAAGCCCGGCCCCGCGTCCTCTCTGCCCGAGACACTCTGCGCATCAGTCAGGTCGGCTCCCCCGAGCTGTCGCCCGACGGCCAATGGGTCGTCTACACGCTGAGAACGCGCGACATGGACGCTGATGACCTGGCGGCGGTCACCCACCTCTGGCGTGTCCGTGTCGACGGGACGGGCAACCGGCAACTCACGCGCGGGCCGCAGAACGCCACCGCGCCCGCGTGGTCCCCGGACGGCAGCATCATCGCGTTCCTCGCCGCCCGCGGCGAGGAGGCGGACGCAAAGACGCAGGTACACTTCCTGTACGCCGACGGCGGCGAAGCGTGGCAGGTGACGGAACACGACGAGTCGGTGCGGTCGTTCTCGTTCGCGCCCGACGGCTCGACGCTGCTGTTCACGGCGCGCGATCCGCTCCCCGCAGAAGAGGAGAAGCGCCGTAGAGAAGAGGGCGACGCAGAGGTGGTCGACGCGCTGCACCGGATGACCCATCTCTGGCTGCACGATCTGGACACTTCCGAAACACGGCGGCTCACCGAGGGCGACTTCACGGTCCGGAATCCCGACTGGTCGCCCGACTCGCGGCAGGTGGCGTTCGAGACCCGCCCCAATCCCACCGCCAACGACACCTGGCTAAGCGACGTCTGGGTGGTCGACGTGGAGACCGGCGAGCGGCGTCTGCTCCACGAAAACGGCGGCAGCGATACGTCGCCGCGCTGGTCGCCGGACGGCCGCACGATCGCCTTCGCCTCGAACGCCACGGCGTCGAGCAACACCCTGCACGACAAGCTGTACCTGGCGCCGGCCGCCGGCGGCGAGCCGCGCGTGCTGCTGGAGGACGTGGACCGGAACTTCACGGTTCCCATCTGGTCCGCGAACGGGCGGTACGTCTTCTGGCCGACCGGCGAGGGCACATCCACCGGACTGTTCCGCGTCAGCCTCGAGTCGGGGGCGACCATCACGGCGTCGGCCCCGGGCGGGCGCAACAGCGCCTGGTCGCTGTCCAAGGACGGCACCCGCTGGGTATGGGTCCACACCAGCCCCGACTGGCCCAGCGAGATCTACACCGCAACCGCCGACGGCGACCCGGTCCGGCTGACCGACGCGAACACCTGGCTCCGAGACGAGGGCGTTCAACTCGGGAGGGTCGAGACCGTCCGCTGGACCAACAGCGACGGCCAGCAGGTGGAAGGGGTGCTGACGAAGCCGGTCGGTTACGAGGAGGGCGTCGCCTATCCCTTCATCGTCAACCCGCACGGCGGCCCCACCGGCGCGTCGCTCGCCGCCTTCAACACCGCGGCCCAGTTCTTCGCGGGCAACGGCTACGTCGTCCTGCAGCCGAACTTCCGCGGCAGCACGAACTACGGCCAGGCCTTCGTCAGCGCCAACATCGACAACTGGGGCATCACCGACTACGACGACGTGATGACCGGCGTAGACCACGCCATCGCGATGGGCTGGGCCGACCCCGACCGCCTGATCTGCTACGGCTGGAGCTACGGCGGCTACCTGTCGGCCTGGATCGTCACCCAGACCGACCGCTTCCAGGCGGTCTCGCCGGGCGCCGGCCTCACGAACCTCTACAGCATGTACAGCACCAACGACATCCAGGACTACCTGGCGTCGTTCTTCGGCGGCACGCCGTGGACCGCCACCGACAACTACCGCGAGCACTCCCCCATGACCTACGTGGCCGACGTCACGAGCCCGGTCTTGTTGATGCACGGAGGCAACGACACGCGGGTGCCGCCGGAGCAGTCGGTGGAGTTCTACCGGGCGCTGCGGGATCTCGACAAGGACGTCACCTTCGTCCGCTTCCCGCGCGAGGGGCACGGCATCGTCGAGCCGCTGCACCAGATGGATCGGCTGCGGCGCTACGCCGCATTCTTCGGCGAGCACGTGGACAACCCGCCGATCAGCGAAGATCAGCCGCACGAGGCGGAAGCGGCGGAAACCGACGAGGACGAGGGACAGTGACCATGACGTGGAAGCGCATTGCCGGCATCGTCGCGGCCGTGGCACTGGGGTGGCTGGCCGCCGGCGCGCCGCTGACGGACACCGCTCGGGCCCAGACCGACCAGCCGGGGATCTACCTCGATCTCGACGAGATCCGGGCCATCGCCAACCGGGTCCGCGCCGGCCGCAGCCTGCAGCCGGCCTCGTGGCCCAACGGTGCCCGCGTGGCGGTGATGATCTCGTTCGACGTCGACAACGACACCATCCTCATCGGGCGCAACGCCAACCCGTCCATCGGCGCCATGTCGCAGGGCGAGTACGGCGCGCGGGTCGGTCTGCAGCGCGTCGTCGACCTGATGGACCGGCACGAGATCCCGGCTTCGTTCTTCATCCCCGCGGTCAGCCTCGTGTTGCGGCCGGACATGATCGACGTCATCCAGACCTCGGGACGCCACGAGTTCGCTGTGCACGGCTGGATCCACGAGCTGAACAGCGCCCTCGACGCCGAGACCGAGCGCGAGCTTGTCATCCGCGCGACCGACTACCTGGAGCAGGTGACCGGCAGCCGCCCTGTCGGCTACCGCGCCCCCTCCTGGAACTTCAGCCCCAACACGCTCGACATCATCCGCGGGATGGGCTTCCTCTACGACAGCTCGCTGATGGCCGACGACCGCCCCTACGAGCTCATGCAGAACGGCGAGCCGACCGGGATCGTCGAGTTGCCGGTGGAGTGGATTCTCGACGACGCACCGCTGATGAATCCGCGCGGCAACAGCTACACGCCGCCCCGCGAGCTGCTCCAGGTCTACATCGACGAGTTCGACAAGGCGTACGAAGAAGGGACGATGTTCCTGCTGACGACGCACCCGCACATCATCGGCCACCGCTCGCGCATGGTGATCCTCGAGGAGCTGATCGACCACATCAAGGCTAAAGGCGACGTCTGGTTCGCGACCCACGAGCAGGTGGCGCGCTACGTGAAGGAGCAGGCGGGGCTGTGAGCGTCGAGCACTGGGACCCCACCGCCGAGGGGGCCCTCTCCGAGCAGGCGTTGCGGCGCAAGCTGGAAGCGCGCGGCTACACCGTGTCGCGCTACGTCTATCCGCCCGGCACGCGCTTCCCGCCGCACACGCACGGCATCGACAAGATCGACGCGGTCGTCTCCGGCCGGTTCCGGATGACGATGGGCGACGTCGACGCCGTGCTCGAAGCCGGCGACTGCCTCGCCGTGCCGCGCGGCGCGGTTCACAGCGCGGAGGTGGTCGGCGCCGAGCCGGTCGTCAGCCTCGACGCAACGCGCGGATAGAGGCATTCGCACGGTCCGGATCCGCGGCTCGCCCAGCCATCGACTTCCCGGGTCATGATCCGATCCATGAAGGAAGGCGGTTCGGTGTTCCCTCTTCCGGAGATTCCGCCGGCTCTGGTCGCCGACCTGCGCCGGCAGAATCCCTGGTGGAGCGGCGAGCCCGCGCCCGTACAGCCCGGCCCGCGACGGCATCTCGTCGGACAGATCCGCCGGCGGCTGAATCTGGAGCTCGCTCCGATCGCTGCCGTGCGCGGTCCGCGGCAGGTCGGAAAGACCACGGCGCAACTCCAGATCATCGAGGATCTGTTGGCGGAGGGCATCCGGCCCAACACCGTCCTCAGGGTTCAATTCGACGAGTTGGGTTCACTGCACGACCTCGTCGACCCGATCCTGCGCATCGCGGACTGGTTCGAGCATCACATCGCCGAAACGCACTTCAACCGCTTGGCGCGGACTGGACAGTGGGCGCATCTCCTCTTCGACGAAGTCCAGACCGTCCGCGGCTGGCACGTGCAGTTGAAGTCCCTGGTGGACAGCGCCTCGGTACGCGTAATGATCACCGGCAGCTCCGCCCTGCGCATCGAACGCGGACGCGACAGCCTCGCCGGACGGATCAGCACCATCGAGACCGGCGTGTTCTCCCTGACCGAGATCGGTCCTCTCCATGGCCTGGAAACCCCGGGCCCGTTTCTGCCCGCGAACGGCCTGAGCGCGATCGCCGACAAGACGTTCTGGATGGACCTTCGCGAGCATGGCACGCGGCACGCCCACTTCCGGACCAGCGCATTCCGGCATTTTTCGGAGCGCGGCGGCTATCCTGTCGTGCACAAGCACGGTCACGTCGACTGGGCCGAACTGGCGGATCTCCTCTACGAAACCGTGATCAAGAGGGTCATCCAGCACGACCTGTTGAACGGCAACGGCCGCACACGGGACGCCTCGCTACTCGAGGCGCTCCTGCACCTCGTCTCCCGCTACGCCGGACTCGCGCCCGCCGTCTCCGAGCTGGCCGAGCAGGTCAGCCTGTCGTCGAGCGCCCCGGTGGACGGCCGGCGGGTGACCCGCTACCTGAACCTGCTGGCCGACACGCTACTCGTCCGGCTGATCCCGCCCCTGGACATTCGCATGAGAAAGAACCGAGGCGGCCCCAAGCTGTGCCTGGCCGACCACGCGTTGCGCGCCCGCTGGCTCCAGGAACAGGTGCCGCTGGCGCCGGACGCCCTCGCGGAGCGCCCCGAACTGACCACGCAGGCCGGACACATTGCCGAGAGCGTCTTCGGCTCGACGGCCTCCACGGTTGCGGGGCTCGACATCGCGCACTGGCCCGCCCGCGGCGCCGATCGCGAGGTGGACTTCGTCCTGACCGTCGGTGTCCGGCGCGTGCCGGTGGAGATCAAGTACCAGCGGCGGATCGATCCGCACCGCGACATCGTGGGGCTTCGTTCGTTCCTCGACGAGGCCGTGAACAACGCCCCGTTCGGCGTCCTTATCACCCAGGACGCGTCGCGCGTGGTGGACGACCCGCGGATCGTCAGCCTGCCGCTGTCGACGTTCCTGCTGCTGCGGTGAGTGCGCCCCTCCTGACGCACCACTCGAATAACCGCACGCCGACGGATGTTCAGAAATCGAGCGCCTCCGGAGCCGCTTGGAACAACGTGGCCAACGAATCGTGATGACCGTGCTGACGCTTCATCTCCGCCCAGACCGTCGGATGACGACCACCTTGAATGTACCTCTTCACCCCGGCGAGCTGCCGATGCGATGCGCCGTCCTGCTTCTGCGTCATGTACCCTTTCAGATGCGACTCGTAATCTCCCCTCGCGTACCTCCGCCCTTCCGTCAAGTAGCCCCGGTCGTTGAGTCGTAGCAAGTCGATTGTGTAATCTGCCCGCCTGAACTCCACCGTACCCGCGTCCGCGAAAGGAGTGAACTCGAAGGTGTCCCGCAGGTCGAGGATGATGAAGTCCAACGGATTCTCGTGCCGAGGATCAATCAGCGCAGCCGAGCCCTCGCGCGGCGGCGTGACTCGAGCGCGCCGCCGTCTCGTAACGTCCACCAATTCGCCGGTGCCCGGCTCGACAATGCTGAAGCGATTGTTCTTGCCACCGTTGCACTGTCCGCACGCGTACAGGTAATTCCGCCAAGCGAACACCACGTCCGGATACAGATCCTTGGGCCTGAAGTGCTCCACTTCGTCGGCGACGGAGTCTTCACAATACATGCATCGCCGTGTTCCACCGCACATTTCCGCGAGTTTCATCCGTACCGCCGCAAAGGTCGGGTTCCTCTTCGTGTTGTAGGCTTTGAACTTTTTCTTCGCGTGGCTGACTCGCTCCGGATAGGTGCTTCGCGCGTCTACGTCCCGTTGGTACTCGGCCAACTTGCTCAGCGCCGACGAAGGAAGCCGCCCGTTTCGGATCTTCAGCACTGTCAGCTCAGAGTCGGTGCCGCAGACGGCAGGGCCTCGCGCAGCTCTTGTCGTTCCTTTTCCTCGTCGGCGGTGAGTCTCCGCCGGATTTCCGTGTTGTTGAGGGTCGCCAAGCGCCTGTGCATATCGCGCGAACTCGGCGACCGTGTCAAGGCAGCCTCCCGACCAAACGCTTCCGTTCCGTAGGCGTCGAGCACGGTACCGTAGACCAGTCGTTTCAGATCCGCCCCCTTCACCATTCCACCGCGCTCGTCCGTCCCGGATCGAGGCAGCACGTAGATCGAGCCGTTCTCCGCCGATTGACAGACCAGAGGGCTGTGTGTGGAGACAATGAACTGCACGTTGGGAAAATGCTCGCAGAACCACCGGCCGATCCTCTGCTGCCACGTGGGATGCAGATGAGCATCGACCTCGTCGATAATCACGACCCCTTCGGGGCGGATTCTGGTGGCATCAGTCGGATCGAAGACCCGTTCCGGACCGAACGCCTTCGCCATCTGCCGAATCAATTCGAAGGTCAAACTGAGGATGGATCGATAGCCATCGCTCAGATCGCCGACGGATACATCCACGCCGTTGGCATCGCGAAACAGGATCCCGCGCGACGTCACGTCCTCCAGTCTCACGTTCGAGGGAAGGAAATCACCCTGATTGACGAAATCCATCACGTGATGGAGCAGGGAACCCTCCGGATCATCTTCCAGTTCCCGGAACTTCAAGTCGCGTAACCACTCAAGACATTCGGTCAGCGCGCTTCCCTCCTCGAACATGGAGAGGTGCCGTCCCACCCGCGGTGCGGATCCAAGGGACTTCCAGAGCCTCGCATCGCCGCCGAAAAACCTGCGAAATGGTCCGAAGGACGCAGCGAACCAGCCTCGATGGTGTGACCAGCCCACTCCGCTCGGAGGCTCCGGCGACGGTAACAGCTCTACGGCTGCAGCTTGTCGAACCAGCCTGATTCCAAGCGGGAATGCCTGCTCAACGTCAGGTTCGGTAAGGCCGTCGCACCCGGCCTTCGGAACAACCTTCAGCCTTATGTACCCATCCCGGCGCGAGCGCGTCAGCCAATCGTTCCATGACTGCCTGAGTTGTCCGGCATGTCTCGGTTCGGTCAGGGCCAGTACGATCGCGCGAAGAAAACTCGACTTCCCGGAACCATTGTCGCCCAGAATCACGTGCCAACCGGCGCACTTCTCCCTTGGAACCGACCACCTGTGCGAGTGCAGGGAGCGGATGTTCCTGATCGTCACTGCCGAAATGTGCATCGGGAGTCTCTATCCGAGAGATCGCGACGTATCGGAGTGAATGCCCCCGATGTCGCCGGCCTAGTCCTGACCACCGCGACGATTCGCCTCCAGCGCCTCCCACAGCGCCGCTCCCTCGGTATCAACTGCCGTGCCCGGCGAGATCGTCGAGCTCAGCTCCAGGTGCCGGTCGGTTTCCGGATCGAACACCGGCCACGGCGGCAGCCCGCCGCGGTTCGGGTTGCCGGTGGCGGCGAACTGCACCCAGTAGCTGCGCATCGTGGCCGAAAGCGCCATGTCGGTATCGGTGTAGTCGCCTACGGGGGTGAGGCCGAGCGGGCGCTCGCCGCCCTCCTCGCGCCGCGTAAGCGTACCGAAGACGTAGACCAGCTCCGCCGCATGGTGCGAACCGAGATCGACGCCCCAGGGCGTCGGCGGCACGTGGGTGAAGTGATACAGCCACGTCGGCGCGCCGGCCGCGGCCTGCGACTCGGCGTGCGCGCGCACCGGCCCGGCGAAGTACAGGTCGTGGATCACCTTGTCGATGGCCGCCTTCGCCGCGTCGGGCGATGACGCGTCGTAGTGCGCGAGCATCTCGTCGGCCAGCTCCGGGTAGACCGATCGGACGTAGCTTTCGAACGCGGCGCCGTCGGGAATGTCCATGCCGCGCGTCATCAGCGAGCCCTCGTTGCCGTTCAGCCCGGTGATGAGCGGCACCGCGTGCTGCCGGCCCGCGCGGTACATTTCCAACGGATCGTCCGGGATCACCCAGCCGTCCACGTTGGGGGCCCAGACGTTGCCGGTCCGTATGAACGGGCTGCCCGCGTCGGCGTTCGAGGCGGCGAGCACGCCGGCGGCGCTCGCCGCGCGCATCGCGGCCAGCGCCTCGTCGGTGTTCCCCGTGATGCCGAGCGCGGTGGCCACCCGGATCCCCTGCGCCTCGGCCGCTTCCCAACCGCGCGCCGCCTCGGCCAGCGGCCGGTCCCAACCGTTGATCCAGTTGCTCTGGGCGATGGCCCCGTGGAACAGCCCCTCGGCCTGCGGGATGAGCATGATCGACATGACCGCGCCGCCGCCGGCCGACTCGCCGAAGATCGTCACCCTCCCGGGGTCGCCGCCGAACGTCGCGATGTTGTCGCGGACCCACTCGAGCGCCGCCACCATGTCCAGCAGGCCGTAGTTGCCGGACGCGCCGTGCGGAGATTCGGTGGACAGGGCCGGATGCGCCAGGAAACCGAAGACGTTCAGGCGGTAGTTGATGGTGACCACCACCGCCCCGTCGGCGGCGAGCGGCGTGCCGTCGTAGATGGCGGTCGATCCGGAGCCGCCGGTGTAGCCGCCCCCATGGATCCAGAACAGCACCGGCCGCGGCTCGCTCGTCTCGCGCGGCGCCCAGACGTTGAGGAACAGGCAGTCCTCGTCCTGGGTGACGTTCTGCCCTCCGTTCTGGATGCAGATCGCGCCGCTCTCGGAGCCGTCGCGCACCCCCTCCCAACCGACTACCGGCTCGGGCGGGCGCCAGCGCAGGTCGCCGACGGGCGGCGCGGCGAACGGTATCCCCTTGAACGCGACGATGCCAGCATCGCCCGCGGAGACGGCGCCCCGAACGGCTCCGCCGGTGACCATGACGGGCGCGTCGGGATCGAGGACGGTCTGGGCGCCGGCCGCAGCCGCACCCCCGGCCAGCAGAGCAAGCACGGCAACCGAAAGGGCCGCGACGCGAATGCGGGAAATGCTGCGGATCATGGTCATCTGTCGTTCTCCAATGTCGGTTCGGCCCGCGATCACGCCTCGCTGCCGCGTCCTCGTTCCACCACGCCCGCCGGCGGCGATGCCGCGATTCCGACCGGCCGCGCCGCGTCTCTGATAAGGTCCGTTGACCGTATCGTAGCCCGACTATGGGCGCCTGCGGCTCCGATTGCCGCCCAACCCGGCCTGACCGGGAGCCGGCACCGCGTCGCGCGGACTCCCGGCGACGCCTGACGGGGCGGCAGTCGGCGGCAGGGATTGCACCGATGCTGAATCAGCCGGCACGCCCCTGGTATCGCGAGGTCGATCGCGAGCAATGGAGGGCCTTCGCCGCCACCTTCGTCACCTGGCTGCTCGATGCGTTCGACTTCACCATCCTGACGTTCATCCTGATCGACATCCAGCAGAGCTTCACCGTCGACCGCGCGCTGGCCGGCGCGCTGGGCACGGTGACGCTGATGTTCCGGCTGGTCGGCGGGCTCGGCGCGGGCATGCTGGCCGACCGCTACGGACGGAAGCTGCCCCTGATGCTGTCGGTGCTCTGGTTCTCGCTATTCGCGTTCCTGAGCGGCTTCTCGACCTCTTACGCGATGCTCTTCGCCTGCCGCGCCCTCTTCGGGATAGGGATGGGCGGACCCTGGGCGGCCGGCATGCCGCTGGCCCTCGAGCACTGGCCGGCGCGCCTGCGCGGGCTGGCGTCCGGGCTCCTGCAGGGCGGCTGGTTCTGGGGCTACATGCTGGCCGCCCTGACGTTCCACTACGTCTATCCCCTGTTCAGCTCCCTGCCGGATCCGCTCAGTGACGCCGAGGGCTCGACGCTTGGCTGGCGCGTGATGTTCTGGGTCGGCGTGGTGCCGGCGCTGCTGGTGCCCTGGATCCGGTCCGGCGTCGCCGAGAGCCCGGTCTGGCTCGCCCGCCGGCGCCACCTGCGGGAGACGGGCGGTCCGAGCGCGGCCGAGCGGGCGTCGATCCTGCAACTGCTGCGGCCGGACCTGCTGTGGGCCACCGTGCAGTCGTCCGTCCTCATGGGCGCGTTCATGTTCTCCTACTACTCGCTCAGCTTCTGGTACCCGACGTTCCTGCGCGAGGCGGGCCGCGAGCCCCTCGGCTACCTGCTGGCGTTCAATCTGGGCGCCGTCGCGGGGATGGCGCTGTGGGGGCACGCGTCGGAAACGCGGCTCGGCCGGCGGGGTGCGGTGGCGGCTGCCGCGCTCATCGGGGTGGCGTCGATTCCGGCCTACGTCGGCGGGACCGGCACCGCCGCGTTGCTGCTCGGGGCCGTCGTCATGGGGTCCTCGGGGGGTGGAGTCTGGGGCATGGCGCCTTCGTACCTGTTGGAGCGATTTCCTACGGCGGTGCGCGGCGTCGGCCCCGGGCTGTCGTACCACGTCGGAGCGGCACTGGGGGCACTGACGCCGCTCCTCCTCGGACGGCTCCAGGATGGCGGCATGAGCACCGGCTCGGCGATGATGATCTGCATCGCGGTGTCCGGCCTGCTCGTGGCCGCCGTCGTCTGGTTGGGGCCGGAGACCCGCGGGCGTCGTTTCGCGGCGACGGAAACGTGAACGCGACGCATGGAATGACGTCCGGCAGACTGCTCGGGGGACCTCGCCCGGCCGCAGGAGTAAGCACGGTTCAGCAGACAATCGCCATCGAGTCAACACGGGAGCAGGAGATGTCGAATCAGCAGGGACTGGCGCGCGAGCGCTTCTGGATGGTCGGCGCGATGCTGGCCGCATCGCTCGTGGGCGGCGCGGTGACGCACCTGTCGATGTCCGGCGCGGTGCAGGCGCAGGGAACGGCCGGCGTGGTCACGGCGACGCAGGTGAACCTGGTCGACGGCGCGGGACGGCTGCGCGGCGTGCTCGCCGGGAGCGACCCGGGGGGCCTCGCGTCGATCACGCTCTACGACCAGGCCGGCCAGGCGCGCAGCACGTTCGCAGTCGAGCCCGACGGAACGCCCGTCGTTCAGCTCCACGGAGCCGGCGGCGAGACGCGGTTGCGCGCCACGGTGCAGGGTAACGACGCCTTGATCGTCGCCGGCTCGGAGGCCGAGGGGCAGGGCCTGTTCGGCGCGGTCCAGGGCAGGCCGATCCTCACCCTCGGCGACGGATCGCGCGTCCGGATGCAACTGCATCTGACCAGTGAGGGACTGCCCCGGCTGGTGCTCGCGGAAGGCACCGGGCAGGAGGCCGCCTCGCTTGCCGTCGGCAGCGACGACATGCCGCAACTCGCGCTTGCCGCGGCGGGCCGGCGGCGGGCGGTCCTGACCACGGTCGGCAACGCCACGGTCCTCAACCTGGGCGGCGCCACCGGCACACGCCTCGTCGCCGGCGTGGCGGAGGACGGCGCCCCGAGCATCATCTTCCTGGACGGACAGGGCGCCTTCATGGCCTCGCTCGGCGAAGTCGGCAATGGACGCCTCGGTTTCGTCAACGCCGCCGGCGAGGTGACCGACCTCACGTCGCGCTGACGTCCGGCCAGTGAGCACGAGAAGCAGCGTGTCTTCGCCGGATGGCCGGTCCGACGTGCTATTCTGCGCGTCGCCCGTTGAATCATCGTTAGATGAGAGGTCATGCCATGCGATTCGCCCACTTTCGCCGCACCGTGCCCCTGTTGATCGCCCTGTTCCTCGCGGCCGGCAGCGCCGCCGCGCAGTCTTCGGAGAACGAAGAGCGGCCGCGCCGCATCGCCCTCTGGGGCTCTTCCGTACCCAACGGCACCGGCGACGAGCTGAACCTCGGCGGCTACACCGGCCGCCTGCGCGAGCTGCTGGAGCCGCGCGGGTGGGAGGTGCTGAACGTCTCGCGGGGCGGCGACAACACGATCACCATCACCCCGCGCTTCGAGCCGGAGGGCGAACCGGATCCCGGCACGCGTTACCTCACGCCGGTCGATCCCGGCTACGTCGTCATCGCGCTGTCGCTCGGCAACGAGGGCATCATGCGCTGTCCGCCCGGACAGCCGTCGCCCCGCTGCGCCGACTCGCGCGAGGCGGCCGACGCCGTGGCGCAGCAGTTCGCCGACGGCCTGCAGCGGCTGATCCGCCGGGCGCGCGACAACGGCATCGTGCCCGTGATCGGTCTTACCTATACCCGCGGCGACTTCACCGAGGCGGAGTACGCCCATACGCGGGCGACGAACCTGCTGATCAACACGTGGGACGTGCCGAGCGTCAACCTGCTCGGCGCCATCGACGACGGCTACGGCCGCTGGGCGCGCGGCTTCTTCCCCGAGCCGATTCACCCGAATGCGTCCGGCCACACCGAGATGTTCCACGCCTTCGTGCCGACGCTCTTCGATGCGCTCGAAGCCGGCAAGCCGACCCCGACGCGGTCCACGGCGGACGGCTTCGCGCGGGTGCGCGGACGCGGGCGGTCGCCGCTGACGTTGAACGTCGACGACACGATGCGCTCGTTCGGCCTGACCTTTCAGGTGCGGGCCGAGGGCGACGGCACCATCGCCAGCATCGGCGGCCAGACCGTCGGCCACGCGGTGGACTGGGTCACGGTCCCCTTCCGCCGCGCCGAGCTCGACTTCGAGGCAATGACGCTCACCCCCACCGGCCGCCGCTTCCAGGCGACCATCGCCATCCAGAACGGCCGCTGGGTCTACACGTCCGCCAACGGCAACGCGGCCACGTCGCCGCAACCGGGCGCCGACGGCCAGTGGCACCATGTGACGCTGACCCACCACGTGGCGCGCGGACAGACCCACTTCCACGTCGACGGACGGCTGGTCGGCACCATCGACGAGCGGCTGCAACCCGACCGCCTCGTGCTCGGCGGCCCCGGCCCCGACTGGTCGACCGCGGTCCCCGCCCCGGCCGACTACAAGGACTGGATGGTCCACCGGGCGGGCCTGAACGCCGACGAGGTGGGTGTGCTGCACAGCGGCGGCCTCTTGCAGTCGAGCCTGGAGCTCTACGCGCCGCTCTCGGACGACGGGTTCGAGAACCGCGCGCAGAGCCTGTCGGAGGTGGAGGTCGACGGCCGTGCCGTGTCGGCGACGACCGAGGAGAACTGAAGCGAGCTGCAAGGCACGACGGGGACAGGAGCGGAAGGAGCGCGAGACGATGGGCAGGATGGTCGAGTTCGCGGCGAACGGCAAGCGCTCCGGCGGTTACCTGGCGACGCCGGCATCCGGTTCCGGCCCGGGCGTGATCGTCATCCAGGAGTGGTGGGGGCTGGTAGATCACGTCAAGGACGTCGCCGACCGCTTCGCCGGCGAAGGCTTCGTCGCGCTCGCGCCCGACATGTACCACGGTGAGACCGCCACGAGCCCCGACGACGCCGGCAAGCTGATGATGGCGCTCAACATCGAGCAGACCGAACGGGACCTGCGCGGCGCCGTCGACTATCTGCTCGCCCAGGACGCGGTATCGGGCGACCGGGTCGGCACCGTCGGCTTCTGCATGGGGGGCCAGCTCTCGCTCTTCGCCGCCTGCGCCAACGAAAAGGTGGGCGCCTGCGTCGACTTCTACGGCATCCACCCCAACGTGACTCCCGACCTCTCCAGCCTGCAGGCGCCGGTCCTCGGCTTCTTTGCCGAGAAGGACGGCTTCGTCACTCCGGAGGTCGCCCGCAAGCTGGAAGCCGACCTGCGGGCGGCCGGCAAGCAGGCCGAGATCACGATCTTCGAGGGCGCCGACCACGCCTTCTTCAACGACACCCGCGCGGAGGTGTATCACGCCGAGTACGCCGCCGAGTGCTGGACACGGATGCTCGCCTTCTACCGGCGGCACCTCGGGTGATGCGTGCTCATGGCATCATGACCCGTGAACGACAGGGAGTTTCAGGGAAGAGCCGCCGCCTACGCGAAGCGGGAGGGCCTGAGATTTCGATTTCGAGGGCGGCACGGGAAGGGCAGCCACGGCAGGATCCATGTTGGCAGTTTCTCGACGACAGTGAAGCGCGGAGAATTTTGGTAGAGACCTTCTGATGGACATGCTGCGGCAACTGCACATTCCTCGGAAGGAGTTCTTCCGATGACCCGTTGTTACCCCTGCCGTATCGCGCGTGCGCGCGACACGTGGCTCGCGAGCTTCCTCGACGTACCGGAGGCGCGCACTGAAGGACACACGTACGCGGAAGCCGTTGACTTGGCCAGCGATGCGCTTGCGTGCGCACTGGCCGGCTACGTCGAAGACGGGCGAGAGCTTCCGCGACCGGGAACTCCGGCACCAGGTGACGAACTCGTGACCGTGCCGGCGCTGGTCGCGGCAAAGCTCGTGCTGTACGAAACGATGCAGCGTCACGGTGTGACACGCGCCGAGTTGGCCCGGCGTTTGGGTATCAGCGTTGCGACCGTGGCCCGGATCGTGAGCCCGGATCATCGGTCGCACATCGACGCGGTTGACCGCGAGCTCCGAGCGGTTGGCCGCACCCTCGTCATCGACGTGCGCACGTTGCCTGCTCGCGGCATCGACGAAGACGACCAGGGAACAGCGCGCCTCTGAGCCCCCGGCGAATGCCGCGGTCGCTCGCGCCGTGTTCCATGATAGCGCCTACGGCAGCGATAGCACGAATACAGCGAAAAACCTCCGGATTCATTGGTATTTCGGTCAGGCTGCGGCGGGTAACGCCCACGATTCCACCCACGCTTGACCGAGCCATTCGAGGTTGGTCCGCTACCGTCCCAGACGGTCCAATCATACGCCACTTGACTAACGCCCCCGGAGCCGGGGACCGTCGACAGATGCACGCCGCACCCTGTCTCAGCTCCCGGATGCGACGCTCGCTGCCGTAGTTGGGGGCAGGAATCACGTCGGCGGCGGCGTGTGCGCACGGCTCACCGCCGGGAACCCGGCACGCCGACCTCCGCCAGGCGCTCCCTGACGGCCCGCTCGAAGGACCGCACGTCTGGCGCCGTGCACGCGAGATGCGTGTCGCCGGCGCTGACCGTGCACGCGCAGGTCCCCTCCGGTCCGACGGTGACGGTTGCCTCGACCTCGCCGGCAGACAGTTCGGCCGTGACGACGATGAAGCCGTCCTCGCTGACCCGCACGCCGGCGATCGCGCAATCGAACTCCGCATGGAGGAACCGCACGACCGGCCCGGCGTGCCACGCCGCGGCCGCGGCGCCCTGCCTGCATCCCGCGTCCGCCGCGTCGACCGCTTCGCGCAGCGCCTCGATCGCCGCATACGCCGCCGCCGTCTCGCGCAGATCGCCCGGAAGCGTCTCGTCGAGAGGCCGCGGCACGACGGCCGGGTTGCCGGCGCCGAGGAACGCCGGCAGCGTCTCGACCCGCGCCCGCGGTCGCGGCAGGCCGCTCCCTTCCAACTCCTCGACGGCCGAGTACTCCGCCGCGCCGGCCCGCACGAAGCCGCTGCCTTCCGGCTGCGGCCGCGGCTTCCGCATGGCGTCGACAAGCGCCGGCGAGACAGCGAGGTCCAGCACGTCCTCCGCCGGCTCGTCCTCCGCCCACACGGCGAACCGGTACTCGCGCTCGGCGCGGCGGGCGGCGTCCTTCAGGAAGACGAGCAGCAGCGACAGCTCCAGCTCCGACGACGCGCCCTCCAGGCGCCGGACCGGGTCGTCCAGGTAGACGACGGGGCCGTGGTAGACCGTCTGGCTCTTGTGGGCCGCGGAGGACGTCCGACCCTCGACCGCGCTGCGCAGCACGACGATCCGGCCGCGGGGGCCGGCCTGCTCGGCCACCATCGCGCCGAGCGCCCGTGCGAACGCCCGGGGCCGGCGGATGGGCGAGACGGCGTCGCAGCCGGCCGGCATCGCCCTGCGCCAGGCAGCTTGCTGCCCGGGCGTCTCCGGCTCGATGGACGCGCAGTAGATCCAGCCGTTCGCGGCGTGGTGGACCTCGCCATCGTTGGCGAGGAGTCCTTCGCCCTGGTCGAGGAAGCAGCTCGGCTTCGAGATCCGGATCGTCTCGCAGCCCGGAATCGCGTGCCGCTTGGACGAGGCCTTCTGCAGGGCGGCGATCGGAAACCGCTCCGCCGGGTCGCGGAAGTCGACGTACGCGCAGGCGATCAGGTTGCCCGCGTCATCGACGTGGTGCCCGTCCGCCAGGTACTCGACGCTCCGCATCTGGTCCAGGAGGCGCAGGGCAGCGGCCGGGGCGCTGGTGCCGCACCCAGTCGGCCGCTGCCCGCATCACGCAGCCGCTCTACCATCCGAGCGTGCCCCGGCCCATGACCCCGTTGCTGGCTTCACCCTGCATCGTCATCTCCCGCCGCTGCGCGTCCACGCCCAGCTCGAAGTTCAGCTTGCCCCGGTCAACCGCCCCGAGGGCGTAGCCCACCCGGTAGTCCCGGCCGTACTGCGAGGTCGTCAACCCGACCCGAGGCGTCCCCACCAGGCGCGCGCCCAGCGGCAGCCCGTAGCCCACCTCGGCGTTGAGCTGCCCGCCGGCCCCGTACATCTGGTGCGAGCCCACGGGGTAGGCCATCTGGTTGTTCCACAGCGTCTCGGCCCCGCCCTGCGCCGAACCGCCCCATGACGGGGCCACCCGCGCCGTCAGCCCCAGCGGGCTCGACGGGGTCGGGTCCCACCCGAAGGACAGCGACATGCCGCGCTCACTGAACCCTTCGGCCTGGTGCACCACCAGCGTCCGCATCCGCACGTCGAGCGACAGCCCCGTGACCGCGTCGGTGAAGGCGAGGCCGCCGCCCACGTCCATGCCCGCGCCCGTCTCGGCGTCGCCGCCGTCCCGGCGCAGGCCCACCTCGACGCTCGGCGTCAGCGACAGCCGGCCGCCGACGAGGGTGTAGCCCCGCGAGCCCTCCAGCGCCGTGCGCACGCGCGTCACCCCGGCGTCGGAGGCGTTCAGGCGGCCCATCGCGCCGTCGACCAGGTCGCTCGCCGCGCCCACCCACAGCGCGTCGGCCTTGAACGCCAGCGAGAACCCGCCGGTGGCCCGCGCGCCGATCAGCTCGCCCCGAGTACCCACCGCCGTCATCGCCATCGACACGCCCGTCTCCATCGCCGCATGGCCCTCCGGCGTCAGGCTCAGCCCGCCGGTGCCGTAGCCGGTCACCCCCCACACCGAGACCCGGTCGTTGACCTGGTAGCCCACCCACGGGTAGAACCCGGTCATCGACGTCGTCATCTGCCCGGCGCTCGCGTCGCGCCGGTAGCCGCCCAGCCCGAGGGTGCGGCCCACCGACAGGCCGAGTGTCAGCGCGCCGCGCGAGTAGTCGGCCCCGAACATCGTCGTCCGCACGTCGCCGTCGAGCGAGAGGGCGTTCTCGAGGCCAGAGAAGTACGACCGCGAGCTGCGGCTCCACACCGACAGCATGCCGCCGCGGCTCTCGCGGTTGAGCTCGAACTCGGAGTTGGAGAAGAGGTCGCCGCCCATCCCCATCGAGCCCAGCAGGCCGCCGCCGTGCATGCCGCCGGCCGGCCCGTAGCCGCCCATCGCACCCGGCACGGCGCCCATGCCCATCGAGCCGCCCGCAGCGCCCATGCCCGTCATGCCCATCGCGCCGCCCGGCATGCCGCCCATACCGGCGCCCATGCCGTTCATGCCGCCCGCGCTCACGCCGAAGGCACCGGCCCCGCCCGCGTGCGGACCCATCCCCATCGGGGCGCCGCCCGCCGGACCCATGCCCATCGAGGCCGCGCCCGCGTGCGAACCCATGCCCATCGGCTGCGCGAACTGCGTCAGGAAGCCGAGCGCGAAGTCACGCTCCTGCCCCGACCGAAGCTCCCGGCCCGCGAAGCGCGCCCTAAAGCCCCGCCGCCGCGGCGCCGTCATCCGCTCCTCGATCTGCGTCACCACCTGCTCGGCCGTCGCACGCCCGAAGCGCCCCAGCAGCGCGCCCGGGATCAGGTCCGTGTTCCGGATCAGGCCCTCCACCTCGCTGTCCTCCAGGGTCGCCCCCTGCGGGTTCGACAGCCGCAACAGGAAGTACTCCGAGCCCTCGTCGATCACGTCGTCGAGGATGGGCACCGACACCGACTTCAATGTCTCGCCCGCCGCGAAGGTGAGCGTGCCCGACGTGGCCGTGTAGTCCACCCCGGCCGTCGCCGTTCCCGTGCCCGCCCACACGCCCGCGCCGTCCGCGGTCGCGTAGTTCACCGTCACCGTGTGCGACGCCCGCCGGTCCAGCCGCACGGTGAAGACGACCGCATCGTCCGTCTCCCGGGCGATGGCCCGCTTCGTGACGATGCCCGGGTTGTCCTCGTCGTCGTCGGCCACCGTCACCGTCGCGCGCGCCGGATCGCCCAGCGTGTAGCCGTCGCCGGCCGAGAGCGCCGCCACGACCTGGCCGTTCTCCTCGTCCGCCTCGTCGTCCACGGTGGCGACCGTGAAGTCCGCCGACGCCGTGCCGCCCGGGATCGTCACCGTGCGCTCGCCAAGGGCGGATGCATCCGCGACGGCGCCCCGCTGGGAAACCGCCACCGTCACCGCGAGGTCCGCGGCCGGCGCAGGGGCGGCCGTCAGCGTGAAGCCGGCCGCCGCGCCTTCCGTCACCCCGGCGCCGGCCGCCACCGTCACCACCGGGTCGGGGACCGGCCTGCCGCCCTCCATCTCCCACAACGCCTCGGCAACCTCCACCCAGCGCGTCCATCCCCGGTCGGCATACCCCTGCGCCTCGGCCGCGCTCATCGCCGTGAGCGAGCCGTCCGACACGGTCTCCCCGAACGCGAGCAGCACCCGGTCCCAGCGGTCGGTGTGATTCTTGTCGTGCTTGTACCGCGGGTCGTTGCGCCACTCGCGGATCTTCGCGATCAGCGCGGTGTACTGGCCGCTGCGGGACGGTAGTTCCGTGTCGACGTCGGTGATCGTCACCGTGATCGGGCGCGGGAGGCTTTCCACCTCCGACGGCAAGTTGGCACCGTCCAGCCCCACCGTGAACGTATCGTCGTCGGAGTCGGCGTCGTGGCTGGTCGTGATTTGGCCCGAGGCGCTCGTTCCGCCGGCAGGAATGAAGATGCCCGCCAGTGTCCCGCGGTCCCCCGGCTCCGCCGTCACGTCCGTCAGCGTCAGCGGGATCGTCACGTCGCTCGACAGCGTCGCCGACAGCGTCGCCGTCACCGTCACCGGATCGCCCTCGTTCACCGGGTTCGGAGAAGCGGTCACCCCCACTGTCACGCGCTCAACCTCCAGTTGATTCGTGTTGGTGCCGGTGTCGGTGATGGTGACGGCGACGCTGGGCGGGTGGCCCGCCGCCAGGATCAACGGCAGCTCTTCGGGGTGCAGTACCACATCGAACGTCTCGTCGTCGGTATCGGCGTCTCGACGGGTCTCGATCGTGCCAAGGCCGCTCGTCTGGCCGGCGGGAATCACGATCTCCAGGCGGCGGTTCGGGACATCACTGAACTCCGCCGTTTGCAGCCCCGCCACCACCAGTATCGTCACCTCGCTCGACAGCGCCTCCGACAGCGTCGCCGTGACCGTCAGAGCCTGGCCCTCGTTCACCGGGTTCGGAGAGGCCGACAGCGTCACCTGCGGCCTTGCCGTCGGCGTCTCTCCGGTGCGCTCATCGTCGGTGATCGTGATGTCGACAGAAGTCGTGGCGCCCGCCGTGACGCCCGCCGGCAGGTTCGCCGTGTCCAGCGCCACCGTCACCGTCGCGTCGTCGGCGTCGTCGTCGGGCATCGCCTGAAAACGCACCTTGCCGGTCGTTTCGCCGCCCCTGATGACGATGCTCCGTTGGGGAGCGATCAACCAGCTGCCCTTGGTGCTTACGAACTCCGGGGCCGAGCTGCTCGCCGTCAGCGGGATGGAAACGTAGCCAACGCCGGGCGCCGGCGAGTCCAGCGTGGCCATCACATGCGCCGTGGTGCCCACCTGCCCCTTGTGACCCTCCTTGACAGTGCTCGAGGAGACGGAGAGCGAGACCGCCTTCGGCGGCGGCGCATTGGGGTCCACGGCGCAGTTGCTCCCGATCCGGACCGTGACCTGGGTGTTCGGCTGCCAGTCCACTACTGGGGCGGAGTGGGCATAGTTGACCAGGGTGTCGGCGTCAAGAATCGCCCGACTCGTGGTCATCGGGATCGCGAGCGGCCCGCTGCAGAACTGGAGCGCCTGCACCGCAGTCGTGGTGTCCGGGCTGACCTTCGCTATCAATGCATATTGAGTTTGGCTAAGTTGACTGTGACGTAACTCTGTGAAAGTGAACTCGGTGCCGCCGACCGTAAAGGTGTTCGGGGATAGCCTGGTGGAGCACGGAGTCCCGCTATGGCAGCCCAGGGTGTCAGGCCCCGCACCGGTGCTCAACGTCCCCGTCCAGATGACGGCGGCGGCGGCCTGCGGCGTGCCGCCATGCCAGCCCGACCAGGTCCCGCCGCCGTCGGCGTCCTTCGCCCGCACACGGAACTCGTACGCCGTGTCGTTCGTCAGCCCGGTGATGTAGAACGCATCGCTCGACGTGCCCTTCGTCGCGGCGATGGCGGTGTCGCTCCCGACCGCGGCCGCCGTGCTCGCAAGGCGCCACTCGGCCTCGTAGCCGGTCGCCCCCGACACCCGCCCCCACGTCACGCGCAGCGCGCCCCCCGCGGTGCGGTCGCGGGAGACGTCAATCCCGCTCGGCGCCCCCAGGGCCATCGGCGTGCCCGAGGCCTCCGCCCAGACGCTATCACCGTTTGCAGTAACCGCTCGCACCCGCACCCGGTAGGTCGTGCCGTTGCTCAGGTTCGAAATCGTGTACGTGGCGGCCGAAATGGCGCTCGAAGTGAGCGCCCTCCATTTGGTTGCGGGGGCGTCGGGGGGGAAGCCCCTCGCGTCTTGAAGGCCCACGGTCTGCGACGCGGTATAGGCTACTTCATAGAGGGTGCTGGCGGCCGCCGTCCACGTCACGACCAGCTTCCCATTGCCCGGCGTGGCGACGATGTTCGCGGGCGCGGGGACCTGCGCCTGCGCGGGCGCAGCGGGGAGGAGCGAGAGCGCGCCGAGCAGCAGCGCCAGCGCGGGAAGGGGACCGAGGAGCCGGGCGCGGCGGCGCCCGGGGCGGGGGTCAGGCCGGGACGCGCTCGACGGGGTGCAACCTACGGCTCGGCTCGGCTCGGCTCGGCTCGGCTCGGCTCGGCTCGGCTCGGCTCGGCTCGGCTCGGCTCGGCTCGGCTCGGCTCGGCTCGGCTCGGCTCGGCTAAGAATGTCGTACCACGGTGTCACGGTCATGTCAACGCTCCGCTGTTTTGGACGGCCGCGGACGGCATCGTCCCGTAGGCGCCATTAGCAGAAGCGTAGTGTCTCAAAAATTGCGTAATGTGTGGGTCATGAGGGGGGGGTATTTGGTCATGATTGGGTGATGATGCAATAATCTGCCCCGTTGAACGCGCGTCACGGCCGCCTCCGCTCCCAGGGGCGCCCCGCGCGCCGCGTCCGCAAGGAGGGGTGGTGCAGGAGAGTGCCGAGGAGTTGCGGCAACGGAACCGGATGCTCGAGGACCGCATCTCGAGCCTGTCGGCGGCCGTCCTGCGCGTCAGCGCCAGCCTCGACCTCGAGACCGTCCTGCGCGAGATCGTCGACAGCGCCCGCGCGCTGACCGGCGCCCGCTACGGCATGATCGCCACCGTCGACGACGCCGGGCGGCCGCAGGAATTCGTCACCGCCGGCCTCGCGTCCGGCGTGCACGCGGTGATGGCCGCGTGGGCGGACGGACCGCGGCTCTTCGCGCACTTCCGGGACCTGCCCGAGCCGTTGCGGGTGGCGGACCTGCCGGCCTACGTCGAGGGGCTCGGCTTTTCGACGGAGTTGATCGTCTCGAAGACGATGCAGTGCACGCCGATGCGGCACCGCGACGTCCACGTCGGCAACTTCTTCCTCGGCGAGAAGGAGGGCGGGCCGGAGTTCACGGGCGCCGACGAGGAGGTCCTGGTCCTGTTCGCCTCGCAGGCGGCGACGGCCATCGCCAACGCCCGCGCGCACCGGGACGAGCGGCGGGCCAGGGCCGACCTGGAGGCGCTGGTCGAGACGTGCCCGGTAGGCGTCGTCGTCTTCGACGGCGCGAGCGGCAGGCTCGTGTCGTTCAACCGCGAGGCGCGGCGGATCGTCGAGCCGCTGCGCATGCCGGAGAAGGCGCTCGAGGAGCTGCTCGGCGTGGTCACCTGCCGCCGCGGCGACGGGCGCGAGGTCCCCCTGGCCGAGTTCCCGATGGCGCAGCAGATGAGCGGCGCCGAGACGGTGCGCGCCGAGGAGATCACGCTGTCGGTCCCGGACGGCCGCAGCGTCACGACGCTGGTCAACGCCACGCCCATCTGCTCGGCCGACGGCGCGGTCGAGTCGATGGTGGTCACCCTGCAGGACCTGGCGCCGCTCGAGGAGCTCGAGCGCCAGCGGACCGAGTTCCTGTCGATGGTGAGCCACGAGCTGCGCACCCCGCTGAGCGCCGTCAAGGGCTCGGCCACCGCCGTGCTGGGCGCCGCGCGCGCCCCGGACCTGGCCGAGACGCGCCAGTTCTTCCGGGTCATCGACGAGCAGGCCGACCAGATGCTGGGCCTGATCGCCGACCTGCTGGACCAGGGGCGCATCGAGACGGGCACGCTGTCGGTCTCGCCCGAGCCGGCGGAGGTGGCCGGCCTGGTGGACCAGGCCCGAAGCACCTTCCTCACCGGCGGCGGCGGGCACGCCCTCGCCGTCGACCTGCCGGAGGACCTGCCGCGGGTGATGGCCGACCCGGGACGGATCGTCCAGGTCCTCAACAACCTGCTGTCGAACGCATCGCGGCACTCGCCGGAGTCGTCCCCCATCCGGGTCGCCGCCGCGCGGGACGGCGTCCGCGTGGCGGTCTCGGTTTCCGACCAGGGCCGGGGCGTGCCGCCGGACCGGCTGCCGCACCTGTTCCGCAAGCACGCCGGCGCGGCGGCCGGCGAGGGGGAGCGCCGGCCCGGGGGCTCCGGCCTGGGGCTGTCGATATGCAAGGGTCTGGTGGAGGCGCACGGCGGCCGCATCTGGGCGGAGAGCGCCGGGCCGGGGCGCGGCACCCGCTTCACGTTCACCCTGCCGGTGGCCGAGGACGCCGCCGGCGCGGCAGGCGCCGCGGCAGGCCGCTCCCGCCGGCCCCCCGACGGGGAGGATCGGACGCGCATCCTCGTGGTCGACGACGACCCGCACGCCCTGCGCTACGTTCGCGACACCCTCGCCGAGGCGGACTACGCCCCGATCGTGACCGGCGACCCGGAGGAGCTGCCCGAGCTCGTCAGGAAGCACAAGCCGCGGCTCGTCCTGCTGGACCTGGTGCTGCCCGGCACCGACGGCATCAAGCTGATGGAAGGCCTGCGCGAGCTCGAGGACCTGCCGGTCATCTTCATCTCGGCCTACGACCGGGACGAGACGATCGTCAGGGCGCTCGACGCGGGAGCCGCCGACTACATCTCGAAGCCCTTCACGCCGTCGGAGCTGACGGCGCGGGTACGGGCGGTCCTGCGCCGGCGGGCCGAGCCGGAACCCTTCCGGCTGGGGGAGCTGGCGATCCACTACGAGGACCGCCGCGTCACCGTGGCCGGGCGCCCCCTGACGCTGACGATGACCGAGTTCGAGGTGCTCCGCGTGCTCTCGGCCAACGCCGGCCGGGCCGTGACGTACGACTCGCTGCTACGCCAGGCGTGGGGCAATCGGGAGCGCGGCTCCGCCGCCCCGAAGCTGGTGCGCGCGCTCGTCCGGGGTCTCCGCAGCAAGCTGGGCGACGACGCGGCCAAGCCGGCCTACGTGCGGAACGTGCGCGGCGTCGGCTACCGCATGCCCAGGCCCGGCGAGCGTTGAGAGCCGCCGCGGTTACGCCGCATCGAGGCCGCCCGCGATCGCATCGGGCGGCCTCCGCACCCGCTTCGCTCCGCTACCCGTTCGGACGCGAATCCGGCCGGCTCAGACGCCCGCGAGCGCGACCGCCGCCGGGCTCCAGCGCCGCCCGAACCAGGCGCGATGCGCCGCACCGGCGTAGAGCAGATCCTTGCGGAACCGGCCCTCGGCCGCCTCGGCGTCGAGCGGCCGGCTCGTGGCGGCCACGACCCGCAGGTCGAGCCGGCGGTAGCCTCCAAGATGCCAGCCCCGACACGCGCGTCTCGCTCGCTGTTCGCGGTTCTCGCCGAGGCGGCGGATCTCGCCGTCATGGAGGACCCGCAGCAGCTTGGCCTGCGCGCGCGAGCGTCAGCTCGGCCACCCCGTCGAGCCGGACCGTGGCGCCGGATGACAGCTCCAGCAGCCCCTCGCGGCCACCGAAAAACGCCTCTGAGTTCCTGCCCCCTGAGCGCCTCGGTTCCTGCCCCCAGGCCGGAAACGCCCGAGGGTCGACGTACGCCGTACCCCGGACCCCGAGTCGCTAGGGAACGAGAGACGTCAAGTCCAATCATCACAGTAGCTTGGAGCGAAACTCGGATCGCCCGGGGGCTAGCCCCCGAACCGGTTGAAGTACCCTGAGCGACCCCGGCCCGGGCCGTAAGACTCCCTGCCCCCACACGAACGGGGGCAGCGCGTCTGACGCCCGAAACGGCCGGGGTCGCTCAGGGTGCATTTTTCCCTCCGGGAAGGGTCCGCGAACGCCGGGCTCGCGGTCGTGGTGCGACCACGACGGCATCGGGGATGTCACGCAGTCGGCACCGAGCCGCGACCGCCGAACGACTGTCGGCTTGGCGTTGAGCGCTCTGGGTCGCATCTGCGGGTATCGACCCATTCATCGACGACCTCCTGCGGCCAGCGAGGGGCGCCATTGGGGAGTCGAATCGGTGCGGCCGGGAACACCCGATCCTCCAGCATCTTGTACACGGTCGACCGCGAGACGCCTAGCTGGCTGGCCACTTGCCTGACCGTCAAGAGCTGCGCCATCACCAGTGCCTCCCATTCGTCACGGCACGCTGGCGTCGAGGCGAAAATGGAGAGATCGACCTCGCCGCCGCGGTCCCAATGCGGCTGCCGATAATACGCATATATGCTGAAAATGATGGATCGCTATCACGAGTCCAGTCAAGCGCCGTTCGCGTCGCAAAGCGGTATACTTCCCGCTGTGACGACCATCGATTTCGCGGAGGCGGTCCGGCGGCGTCTCGCGGAAAGAGGACAATCCCAGTACCGGGCCGCGGTCAACAGCGGCCTGCCGCAGGACGCGATCCGCTCGGTCTTGAACGGGCACGTCCCCCGCCTGAACCGCGTCGAGCAGATCTGCCGCGCCCTCGGCCTGGAGCTCTACATCGGTCCGCCGCGGGATGTTCAGGTCGAGGCCGACGGCGGAGAATCGTCCCGCCCGCTGACGCGCTTCGACTCGAGCGTCCAACTGCCGGTGCGGGTGTTGTCGCAGCCATCGCCGGAGGTCTTCCTGATGAAGAGCGAACAGCAGGATCAGACGAGGCCGGCGCCGGTGGATCTGGACGACCCGCAGGCGTTCTACGTGAGCTACTACGGCTACTCGATGGTCCCGACCGGCATCGGGTCGGCGGACTTCTGCCTCGTCTCTCCGTGCGCGAAGCTCGAACC
Organism: Vicinamibacterales bacterium; assembly: GCA_965204175.1. GTDB lineage: Bacteria > Acidobacteriota > Vicinamibacteria > Vicinamibacterales > UBA8438 > WTFV01. The sequence continues at coordinate 2,308,625 of OZ241978.1, read as the reverse complement.
CGGTCAGCGGATCTGGCTCCGGGACCGCAAGGGGCGCGAAGGGCTGCGGTGGCTGCTCAGGCTGACGGCGGCCACCTACGAGGTGGCCGCCTGGGACACGCCCAAGCCCAGCGGCCACCAGGACCTGGTCACCGAGCGGTGGGAGCGCACCGGCGTCGACGACCGCGGCGTCATCCTGGCCGTGTACCGCGGTTGGCTCGCTTCGTCGGACCCGGTGTTCCGGCTTCCCGACTGGCACCCCGGCCGGCTCACGGGTTTGTGGCGGGCGCTGTTCGACGAGCAGCCGGAGCTCCAGGCCGCGGTGGCGGAGCATCTCGAAGAGACGACCTCCTCCTTCAACCGGCGGATCACGGGCTGGCTCGAGCAGGGTTCGGTCCAGCGCTCCGACATGCAGGATCTCCTGCAGCAGGTCGAGAGCGTGAAGCAGTTGGCGCAGTTGCTGTCCCGACGATCGGACGCGTCCCGCAACGAGTCCGGCGCGCGTGACGAACGGCTGGCCGGCCCGGCAAGCGTGGAACCAAGGAGAGGGCAGTGACGGAACTTGCCCCCGCGTGACCGCACTGCGGCGGCCGTGTCCCCGCCGACCGATTCCGTCGTCCTCGACGACCTGCCCTTCCGCTCAACCTCCCACCACCGGCTCGACACTGACGCCCCCTGACGGCTGCCGGGCGACAGTCGGCGGCCGCCCGGCGTCCGGCCGCCGAGTCGTCATCGTTCATCGGGCGGCGCCTGCGCGTTGACGCGCTCGAGCATCGCGCCGATCAGCGAGGTCGCTTTCGCCTTGCCGAGCTTCTCGAGCCCGGGCTCGTCGGGGTCGACGCCGAACTCCCGCGCGAGCTGGGGATGCTCCTCGACCAGCTTGGCCAAGAGCTTCTTCTGCCGGGACGTGATCGGCGGGGCCGCCCGCGCAGTTGCCGGCTCCGTCTTGCCCGCCTCGGCGGCGTCGGCGGGCGGCTCTCCGTCGAGCCCGAAGAGGGCACGGTCGTCGGCCCGCTTCAGGGCCTGGATCTGCTCCTCAAGCCAGCGGAGGCTGATGTCCGTCTGCGACGTCTGGGCCGAGCGGACGATGGCCCCGATGATGATCTTGCGCCGGGTCTCGCGCTTGCGTTCCGCTTTCGACTCGTGCGTCTGAAGTTGACGCAGCTGATCCGCGAGCCGCTTGTCGGCGACCCGCGCCTTGGACGCAATCTCCTGGCGCCGCTCCTGGAGCTTGGCGATCTGAGCCGCGCGTCTTGACGTCTGCATGATTCGGAACATATCATGAATCGCGCCTGTCAAAAAGGATCTCAATAACAAAATCGGCCACGATATCCCGGGCTCACGCGGCGCCACGAGAAAAAAGCCCGAAACCCGAAGGGCGCACTTACCGGTTTCGCTGTGCGAAACCGACGTGCGCGAGACGCCTGAGGCGTAAAGGCACGCGGGCATGTATTGCCACGTCAACGTGAAGACGGGCAGCCGCGGCAGCGGCCAGTCGGCGGCGGCGAAGTACGACTACATCAGCCGCGCCGGCAAGTACGGCGCGGCCAGCCAGGACGAGCTCGTGCACCTCGAGTCGGGCTGCATGCCGTCGTTCGCGGCGTCGGACGCGCGGCTGTACTGGGCGGCGGCCGACTGCCACGAGCGGAGCAACGGCCGGTTGTTCCGCTCGCTGACGGCGGCGCTGCCCAACTCGCTCGACTCCGCCGGGCGGCTCCAGCTCGCGCGGAGCTTCGCGGCGCACGTGACGGCGGGCGAGTTGCCGTACACGCTGGCGGTGCACGCCGGCCACTCGAAGAAGGCCGGGGTGGCGGACAACCCGCACCTGCACCTTGTGTTCTCGGAGCGGGTGAACGACGGGGTGGAGCGGGCGGCGGAATCGTGGTTCCGCCGCGCGGCGCCGAAGGGCGGCGACCCGGCGGCCGGCGGCGCGAAGAAGAGCGAGCGCACGAAGCCGCGGGCGTGGCTGGAGGAGACGCGGCAGGCGTGGGCGGCGGAGATGAACCAGGCGTTCGTCCGCGCCGGCGTGTCGGACGAGGTGACGCCCGAGAGCCACGCCACGCAACTGGCGCGCGCGCGCGAGGCCGGCGACGCAAAGGAGGAGGAACGTCTTCTGCTCAGTCCGCCGTCACAGCACATCGGGCCGGCGGCGAAGCACCAATGGGAGGATCGGTCGGGGGCGGCGCCGGAGCTGAAGCCGGACCGGGTTGTCGAGTACGAGGAGGCTTCGGCCTCTGCCCGGGAGGCGCGTTCGGCGCACGCGCGGGACGCGGCCGAAGCCGCCGAGGCGCGCCGGCAGGTCGAGGCGCTCGACATCGAGATCGCGGCGCTGGAGACGGAGCAGCGGCGAGCCGACGCGGCGGCCCGGAGCGAAGCGACCGCACGCCGCGAAGCGGACCGGGCGCGTGCCGAGGCGCAGTGGGCGAAGCGGGAAGAGGAGAGGAAAGCCCGCCGAACGGCTCTCGCCCACCTGCCCGGGGGAGTGGAGCTGTTCCTGGCAAACCTCGCCGATCTCGATCCGACGTGGAACGTGGACGGCAACGACGCGACGACGGGCGCGAACATCGATTCGGCCCTCGACGCCGCCGAGTCGGACGACACGCGTCTCTGGCGGCTTCGCGACGTGCTGTCGGACGAGGCCGCCGCGGCCCGCTACCGCGAGGAGTTCGACAGGACCGCCCGGTTCACGACGGCCGACATCGACCGCGCCCTCGCGGCGGCCGAGCGCGATCGGGAAGAGCGGCGTCAGGCCGAGACCGCCGAGCGCAAGCGGCGGGAGGCCACCGGGCGGCGCGTCTCTCGCCTGGAGCAGTTGCTGGGCGCCCCCGGGGGAAGCGAGGCGTTCTTCGCGGCCCTCGACGCGCAGAAACCGTCGTGGCGGCAGACAGGTACTCACCCGAACGACATCGACCGCGCCCTCGATGTCGCCGAGCGCGGCCGTGACGCCGACGAGGCGCCGCCGTGGCGGCATCGGCTGGTCCTCGATGCGGAACGAGCCTTCCCCGGCGCCGCGAGCACGGCGTGGCGGGACGCGGGCGCCGGCTTCAACCGGTCGACCGAGATCGGGCGGCGGGCCGGGAGCGTGTCGCAGACGCTCTCGGATCGCGCCCGCGCCCGGGCGCTCGCGGCCGAGCGGCCCGAGCCGCCGGCATCACGCGGCCTCGTGAAGCGGCTGTTCGACTGGTTGCGGGAGCGCGTTCACAAGATGCTGGGCAGGCTTCGCCCGTCGAAAGCGGCGGACCATCAGGATCGTTCTCCGCGCGGCGATGCCGAAGCGGCGCGGGCCGCCGCGGCCGAACGGGCAGCGCGAGACCGGCGCCAGGCCCAGGAGCTGATCACGGCCGCGCGGGCGGCCGCCCGCAAGTGGGGAAACATCCCGCTGGCCACGGACACCGTCGTGTCTGTCGCCGAGTCGATCGGCGCCCGGCCGGGGACGCCGCCGGCTCAGCGGGCGGTCCTCGAGCAGATCAACTGGGAGACGGCGCCCCTGGTCGGTCGCTCGGCCGAGGCCGCCCGATTGAGAGTCCGCTGCCAGGGTGAGAAGGCCGCGGCGGCCGACGAGCGCCATCGGCAGGCCCTCAGCGAGTGGAGCGCCCTGCCCCGTCGGCAACGCTGGATGACCCGCAGGCCCCACCGCGAGAGCCCCGACCTGCCGACACTGGAAGAAGTCGCGGCCGCTCGCGGCGAGCTGGTCGGCATCGTCAGGTCGGCCATGATCACCGAGCTCGAGAAGGTCGTGCCGCGGCCGGCCTTTCCGCCCGCGCACGGCGCCCGGACCCCGCCCGTCGCAGATGCGGTTCACCGCGATCGGCTCCAGGTCAAACGCCCTGCCGAGGGGCAACGCCACGTTCCGGTCCGCGCCCCCGACACGCGGCCCAAGCCGGCGCCGGCGACATCGCCGCCCCGGCCCCCGGCCCGGCGAGACCGGGGACATGAACCCGGCCTCTGATCGACACCCGCGACGACGCGGGCGGGTCTCGCCCGATGACGCCCGGTCCCCGGTCCGCGCCGCCAGCGGACCGCTGAAGAGCGCCGCCAGGGCTTCGCCCCGACCTGCCGGAAAACGGCCCGGAGGGGTGCACAGGTGGGGGGCACGGCCACCGGTACGATCGCCCATCATGTGAACCCGACCCCTTGCCCCTCGCCACCGGTCCACCCGGCCGCCTGTCTTCGACAGGCGGCCGGAAGGGGAAATTTTCGCGCGCGCTATGCGCGCTTTTTTTCTGCCCCGCTGTGCGGGGCAGGGGACGAACAACCCGGCCGGCAGGGGCCGCCCACGAACTTCCCCAGGGAAAGGACAACGCGATGAACGAGCAGGTGCGACTCGACCCGCAGCAGGCGCCGGCGCGCGCCGAGCTGCTGCTGGCCGCCGGCTTCGGCCAGGAGGCCCGGGGCCGCCCGATCCACGGCCGGCTCGAGAGCGACGACGGCGACGGCGAGCCCGGGCCGCGGGTGAAGGTCGGCGCGTTCCGGACGCGGCGGCTCGCCGTGAGCGGAGGCAGCGCCAGGCTCTCGGCCAGCGCGTACGGCAACCCGCTCCGCCCCGCGCGGGACGCCGCCCCGACCGTGCCCATCGGCGCGCCCGTGATCGTGAGGACCGACATCGCCGACGCCCGCGGGTGGCGCGTCTACCGGGCGGCGCCGGACGGGGCCGTCATCTTCGACGGGTGGATCGAGCACGACCCGGCCCACGCGGAGCGGGTCGTCACTGAGCTGCGGGCGGCCGCGGCGGCGAGCCCCGAGGCGGCGCTGCGCCGCGCCCTTGAGCGGCAGCCCGGCCACGCGAGCGCGGACGCGATCGCGCGCTGGCTCGCCGGCCAGGAGACCGAGCGGCCCGCCGCCCCGGCCAGGCCCCGGTCGCGGGCGGCCCGGCGGCGGTGGCGGCGCGCCCTCGCGCGGAGAGGCGGCCGCCCGTGACGCCGCCCGCCGGAATCGACCCGCCCGCGCTGCGCCAGGTCCTCGCCGCGGCCCGAACGAGCGCCAACGCCCTCGGCCGCGTCCACCTCGTCGAGCCCACCACGAGCCACGCGCACGCTGGAGCCGACACCCACGGCAACCGTCCGATGACCCGCTGACCCACCCGGGCGCACGCGCCCAACCCGAACCCACGCTCCCCGGAATTCCGTTCGCGTAACGCACGCGAAGCGGGGAGAGGTGCGCCCTGCGCACGAAAGGAGACAGCCATGTTCCGCCTGCCGCCGTCGCGGCCGACCCGCTCCGAGGACCACGAGATCACCGGAGCCGGCCAGACGCTCGGCAACACCCCCGTCACCCCGAAGAGGCTCGCCTCCGTCGGAACGCCCTCCCGGACGCGGCCCACACGCACCCGTCCCGCCCCGCGCCGATCCGGTGCGCGCCCCGCCGCCAGCCCGCGGGGACCGCCGTCGACCCGTCGACTCCGACCACCCATCTCGACCCCCCGTAGAAAACGCCGCCCGGCAACCCGGCGCGGCAGGCGGGCCGCCTGGTCCGCCGCACACACCCGGAAAGAGAGGAGAACCATGTCCGAACGAACCGTTCAGCGCGTCGGCGCCGAGATCGTCGTCCGCTCCATCGACAACGCCGGCTGCACGATGCGGGCGTTGACCATCACGTCGAAGCTGCGGCTGCAGGGCTCCGCGCTCGCCGCGGCGCTCGCGAGGCCCGATGTCCAGGCCGCGCTGACCGACGTCAGCTGGCGGACCGGCGCCGGGCACGTCACCGGCGTCTCGGTCGTCTACGGCAAGCCCGAGCCCGAGCTGACTCCGGTGCGGGAAGCCGGCACCGGCACGGTGGCCGAGGGCGAGGTGGTCTGGCAGGGCAGCGACGGCGCCCTCGACCAGGACCTCGAGGAGTTCATGCCCGAGGGTCCGCAGCGGACGCAGCTCGACTGGAAGGACATCGGCAAGTACGGCCCGGCCGTTGACGACCCGCGCCGGGTGCCGCTGCCGGCCGACCGGGCGACGCTGAGACGTCCGGGCCGGGTGTCCAGCCGGCGCGGCTATCTGCGCCCGCCGCTCTCGGTCGACATCGTCGCGCGCATCGTCGAGCTCCGCCGCGAGGGCCTCAGCTTCAAGAAGATCGGCAAGGCCCTCGGTATCGCGGCCTGGACCGTCTCGCGCTACGTCCGCAGTTTCGAGGAGGAAGACCGATAACGAGATGAAGCTGCGAGCGACCTGCAGCGACATCCGGGACACGCTCCCGCACGATATCGCACGCGCGGTCGTCGAGCCCGGCCACCGGCACCACGCCGTGTGATCGACCCGACGGCCACCGGCACGGTCAAACGACAGTCCGCGGACCTGCGCCGCTCCACCCCGGGCGGCAAGCTCTTTCGGCCCACCCTCCCGCCCCGGTTGACGACACGACCAGGGGAGCCCGAACAACCCGCCGGACAGCACAGCCGCGCCCGGGACCTCTTGCTCGACGTCTTGCTCGCTCGCGGGTCTCGTCCCGGAAGTCCTCGGCCCCGGCAGCGCGCCTGCGGCAGGCGGACCGCTGGTCCACGTTACCGACCGCGCAGGGGGCCGGTCACGAACGCGGCCCAGCGGTCAGAACGGCCGCGACCGGTTGCCCAAGCCCAACCCGGAGGCGGCCGACACGAGCACGTCGAGAGGAGTAAACTGAGCCCGTTAAGGATGCCGACCGGCTGACCATGATCACCATCGAGGCCGGAATCATCGCATCTGTCACAGCAGGCGCATGTTCGACGAACGTGCCAATTGCGGATCTCCGGTCCGACATGAACGTCCGCTTCGCGGACATCAACGAGCGGCGCCGGCAAGAGCACCGACGAATCGACGAACGACTTGTCGGCTCGACGACATCCTCCTGAAGCCCGCAGCGCCGAGTAGACGAGGCTGACGATCACAACTCCTGGGCAGCGGCTCCGCCGGCTGACCAAGCCCGACGGGCTCGCCATCCACGACCGGATGCTCGCATCGCTCCGCTACGCCGAACGCCGCGACGTCAATGAAAGTGATCGAGAACCGGGCCCGAGCGCGCCTCCAGCCACCGCCAGCCACTAAGCTGTCTCCTGGCACTGGCGAGACCCGAACGACCAAGCAATTGGACCCGGCTGTCCGTGGGACCACGAGGAAACGACATGCCCAAGAATGAAGGCCTCTGTGAGGCGTGGATAAATCCACTCGCCTTCCTTGCAGTCGATTGGCCATCGGCAGGCAATTCAGATTCCATAGATGCCGAAACGATTTTATCCTTTCTCTGTCCACCGGGAACGCCGAATGACGCCGCGAGTCTGGTCGAACGTTACAAGGAGATCAGTACTGGACCAAGGCTGTTCGCGGCTCCAGCTGAACCCAGGATCCTTGAGAAGCTGGTGTGGCCCCTTCGCCACGCCAAGGCGTCATATGTCGTTGGCAACAACCTGTCCGTAGTTGCCTTGTGTGGAATGGTGGCGGAGATGGTCGCGCTGCTCTTGTGGCAGTTGGCTGAGACCGAGTTGAATGGACAGACGGTGACAGAAAGCGACGAGAGAGCTTTGTTCGGGCGCCCCTTTGAAAAGCTCGGGCAGGAGCGCCGGGTGGAGATCCTCAGCGTGTACGGTATCATCACGTCCGATCTCGCTGGCCATTTCGCGACGATCCGCGCGACCCGAAAACGGTACCTACACCTCTGGTCTCATGATCACGATAGCCTTCAAGAAGATGCTGTGAAGTGTTTCCATGCAGCTATTCGACTGGTGATTGAGGCGATTGGCCAAGACGTCAAGGATGGCATGATTCTGCTGAACCCGAAGTTGGTGAAGTACCTGGCGCGCGAAGGCGTGTTCAAGGCTCATCAAGATGCAGCGGTGTAATTTGAGGCGCGAGCCCCGCAGAGGGCTGGTAGGAGCGCCATTCCGTGGTAGGCGACACCGACTAGAGCTCGGTCCGAGCCCGCGCCCTGCATGCTGGTCCACCGAATGATGCCGTGCAGCGCCGGCGGTGGGCTCATGGAGCGGAAGCGGTTGATGCCTGGATGGAAATGGCAAGTACAAAAGGGACCCCTGTGGCCACGTGAAAAGGGACCCCCCCGGTGACGGGAGCCGTCGCGGGAATCGAAGCCGTCTGCGTACCGGGACGACCCCGCACCCGGCTCGTTCAGTGCGTCAAATGGTTGAGCTCCTCCTTCCTTGAAGAATGGTTTTCCGGCTGTCGGGCAAGATTGCCTGTGACCGTGCGCGGAGCCGGTGTCAAGGCCGCAGCCCCGCGGAGCGGGGGCGTCGCGCAGCGACGCGCCTTGACGCCGGTGAGCACACGGTCACACTGGTCGGCCCGACAGCGCGGGTTGTCGCTATCCGGTGCTCGACGCAGTTGGGCGTTTCTGTCGAGCCGACGCGTGTTCGGCGTCAACTGCTTTCGGCCGGCGCTAGCCGTCACGCCCGAAGCCCCTGGGCAGCTCGACCGCCTCGAGTACCGACAGATCCAGGTCGCAGACCTGCTCGAGCAACTCCGCGGTCGCGGACCCGGCGAGCGATTCCGGCAACGCCTCCCGCCACTCCCGGTACTGTTCCTGCAACTCCAGGAGCGTCTGCACCGCGTCGTTCCACTGCTGTGGCCGCGATCTCCGGTCTGCTGGCCGGCGGTACCGGACCCGGGATTCGCCGGCTTTCCGCCGCTCCCGGTAACGTGCCTGCCGCTCCGCGTTCGTCAGCGCCACAAGACAACTCTACGCCGTTACGTAACGGAGCAGGAAAGCGGTCGGCCGAGCGATCGAGGGACAAGCGTGGTGACAGGCCCACCGCTCGGTTGTCGTCGGCATCGGTCCATACATGCACGTTTGTCCGCGACAGCGGAGCGGCTCCCCGGCGCCGCCCTTCCGGGCAGTCGAACGCGGGCCGGCACGACTCGCCGGCGTCAACGTGTTCCCTCCTTGCCGGACGCCTGCGTCTGGTTCCGCTTTGCGGCCTGTAACCTGTAGCTGTTGCCCGATGTCTGCAGTACCGTCGCGTGGTGGACGATGCGGTCGATGACCGCGGCGGCCGCCGTCGGGTCGAGGAAGACCTCGGACCAGCGGGCGAACGGCAGATTCGTCGTCACCACGAGGCTGCAGCGCTCGTAGCGCTGGCTGATGAAGCCGAACAACAGGTCGGCGCCGGCCTTGTCGAGCGGTACGTAGCCCAGTTCGTCGCAGATGACGACGTCAAAGCGGGCGAGTTGGGCGAGCTTGCGGGCCAGCCGGCCTTCCTGCTGCGCTTCGACGAGCATCGTGACCAGCTCGGCTGCGGTCACGAACCGCACCCGGTAGTCGTGCTGGCAGCAGGCCATCCCCAGGGCGATGGACAAGTGCGTCTTGCCCGTGCCGACGCCGCCGACGAACACGACGTTGGCGGCGTCGGCGACGAAGCGGCAGTCGAAGACCGCCAGCACCGCATCGCGGTCCAACTCCGGCTGCGCCTCGAAGGAGAAGGCGTCGAGCGTCTTCAGCATCGGGAAGCGGGCATCGTGAATGCGGCGTTGGATACGGCGTTCCCGGCGTTCGGTCACCTCCAGATGCACCAACTGGGCCAGGTAGTCGGCCGGCGCCTGCCGCTGACGGGCGGCCTGCTCGGCCAGCGGCCGCCACTGCGCGGCGACCGTCGACAGGCACAGCGTCTTCAGGTCCGTCTCCAGGTGCGGGGGCTCGATAGTCGTAGTCGCCATCAGCAACCCCCTTCCACCAGCGCGTCATAGGCCGACAGCGTCGGGGTGGGCACGGTAATCTGCGCCAGCTCCGGGCGCACCCCCGTCACCGGCGGGCAGACCGGCGGCGGGCCTGCCTGCTGCTGCCGGAGGAGGAGCCGCACCGTCTCCAGGCGCGGCGAATGCCGTTCGAGCGCGGCGGCCACCGCGCGTTCGACGGCCGCGGCCGGGTACGTCTCCATCAACCGCAGCATCCGGACCCATTCCTGATCGGGCTTGCGCGTGTGCCTGACCAGCTCGGCCCGCACTTGCTCCCACACCGGCGCCAGCCGCCAGCCGGCCAGCGCCGTCGCCTCGGTTACCGCCCGGTGTTTGCGTTCCAGCAACGGCAGCACATGGAACGGGTCGAGGACCCTGGCGCCCCGGCTGAACGCCCGGCGATGCTCCGCAACCACCTCGGCGCCGACGGCGATCGCCACCCGGTCGTGATACAGCTTCACCCACACGGGCCGGTAGGCGTGGCGGACCGGCACCGAGTAGGTGACGTGGTCCACCCGCACATGGCCGAACTTGTCGGCCACCCGGGCGACGATGCGGCAGGTGGCGGGAAGATGCTCGGGCAACGCCCGCAGATGCTGCCGCTCCAGCGCCAACGCTTCCTGCACCGGGCGCCCGTCGTCGAGGTGGCGCGTCGGCAGGTCGGCTTCCAGCTCGGTGAGGATCGCCGCGTTCAGCGCGGTCCAGCTCTCCACCGCCAGCCGCGGCCGGAACACCAGATTCCGAACGTATTTGACACCTCCCTCCACGGAACCTTTCTCCCAGCCCTTGGCCGGCGCGCAGAACTCGGCCCGCAACGGATACGCGCCCCGGAACGCGTCGAACGCTTCGGTCTGCACCCGGTCCCGGCCGGCCAGCACGTCCTTGACCGCCAAGGAGGTGTTATCGAGCACCACGCGCTCGACGATGCCTCCCCAATAGCGGAAGGCCGACTCGATGCCGTCGAGCAACGACTCCAGCCGCTCAACCGGATACGCCTTGGCGAAGTACGCGTTCGAGTACGGCAACGTCGCCACCAGGTATTTGACCTTGCACGGCGCCCCCGCGATGTCGGCCCACGATTCGCCGAAATCGACCTCCATCGTCGTGCCGGCAGCCACGCTGCGGTGCACGAAGGCCTCCTTCGACGTGACACGCCCCCGCAGCGCCGCGACGTAGCGGCGCACTGTGCGCGGGGAAACCGCTCCGGCCAACGGCAGCAGCAACCGGCGGATCCGTTTCGCGGTCAACTTCCGGTCCTCCCGCAGCCACTGCTCGATCCGGTCCCGCCACGGGTCCAGGCTGCCGGCCCTCGGCGGAGACACCCGCACCGGCGGCGTCGCCCGGTCTACGGCGCGGCGCACCGTCTTGACGTCCAGTTTCAGACGCCGCGCGATCTCCTTCTTCGGTACCCCTTCCACCAGATGCAGATGGCGGATCTCGGCCCACTGACTCATCCTGATCACCTCCGCGTCCTCCTGGCTGAATCGACGAGACGACCGTGTCTCGTCCCATCGATTCATCGCCGCAGGAACGCCATTCCTTGAGTGCTCAGGGGGTCCCTTTTCAGATGGCCACCGGGTCCCTTTTCATCTTGCCGCTACCAGCCTGGAGCAGCCCGGTCTCATCACTTGCCCGAAGGGGGCAGGCGCGCGCCGTCCTCCCCCCCCCAGGCCGGAGCGGTGCGAGCCGCCTACATCAAATCGACACTGTGCCGATTCAGCGTGTAATAAACGCCTGAACCAACTCCTTCGACCTGCCGGCGATAGTGTGACTTAGTGCATTGCTAGCAGCGTTTATCGCTGCCACCACACGCTTCGTTTTATCGTCGTCTATAACCAGCAAGGCCTCTCTATCTGGATGCAATGTGACCAACACCGCCACATCATGCGCAATAGGCAGCCAACTGCCTTTGGCTTCACTCGATGAGACAATGGCCAAGCCATGACTGCCAATCACGAAACTACCGGTCGGGCTGGGGTTGCAGATTATAGCGACGCAAAAAACCGCACTCACGACAGAACCTCTCTTCTTCGCGCTTTTCTCTGCGACTCACTCCCGCTGCAAATCCTGCATGTACATTAGACATCACCATGTTCTTCAGCTTCCAAACACGTGAGTCTCTATACAGGGTGTCAATATCTGGCAAGTCGTACCTGATCTCGTCGGCCCTTGCTTTCGCGGCCATATAAAACGCCTCGCGGTCACTAATGAATGTCACACGCTGCCGTGATTCGGGGGTCCGCCGGGCCATTGCAAGAACGAAGGCCTTCCAGTTATTAGCCTGATTGGCGGACAGCTGGGGAGGGGACTTGGCGCGCGCATGCTTGATAATTCTAGACACAACGGGTGCGGCCTTACTTTCAATGCGCGAAAGGCTATCGGTCTCGTAACTGTAGTCCTTTTTTGTAGATCCCACAAGCCTTTCGTAGCTGTCGCCATGAGAAAATCTATATCTTGTATATATGTCGCTCTCGACAAAAACCTTCTTTGCACTGGTGGGGTATAGTTTTCCACGACGCCTATCGTATACCCACAGTCGGCCGTAACTGTCCACGAAATTTCGTACGAGAAACTCTGGAATGTAATGTTGCCGCACGGGATGGTTGGCGCCCATTGATTTACCGCCCGCAATGCCCAGTTGGCCCATATAGGGTCTTGCCGCGAGGCCCCTGTCCACGGTCCTTGAATCTCGCGGGATCGGCCCTTAGCTGCGCAATATTGTAGCTCGGCCAAACGCGGGGCCGACAAGTATCGCCCTGCCCACCGGGTGCTCGCACGCCACGATGGTCTCGCTGTTGCCGCAGTCTCCTGGTTGCCGAGGGGCCGGCTGGGTTGCTACGGGGCCGGCTTCCAGGCGTCGGACGACTCCCCGCACGACGGCGAGTGCGAGCTAGTCTTGAGGACGGCGGGGCCGGTCACGAACGCGGCCCAGCGGTCCATCAGACCGCGCCGCTGGTCGAACAGATCGCTGCGCGCGTAGCTCCGCTCGACAGCCCCGCCGACCACGTGCGCAAGGGCCATCTCCGCCACGTCCCTCGTCGCCCCGGACCGCTCCGCCGCCCACGTGCGGAAACTCGACCGGAAGCCGTGAACGTCCGCATCCGTCCCCGTCGCTTTCCGCAGCGCGTAGATCAAGGTGGTGCCGTTGAGCCGCCGCCCGCCCACACCAGGGAAGATCAGCGAGTCGGCCGCTCCGCCAGAATGCGCCTTCATGCCTTCCAGCACGCCCACAGCCGCATCCGACAACGGCACCCGATGTTCCGTCCCGGCCTTCATCCGCGACGCCGGTACGCGCCACTCCCGCGCCTCGAGGTCGACCTCGCCCCACGTCGCCCCGCGAGCCTCGCCGGACCGGACCGCCGTCAGCGCCGTGAAGCGAATCGCCGCCTTGACGGCCGGACCGGACCCGCACGCCTCGACCGCCGCCAGCGCCGCGGGAACGTCCGCGTACGGCAACGCCCGCCGATGCGCTCGGGTCTTCGGGGTCTTCGGCAAGGCCGCGTCGATCACTTCGCCCGCCGCGTTCACGTCGACGTGCCCGAGAGCTTGCGCCGCCGCGAGCACGCCCCGGACCCAGCCGCGCAAGAGCTTGCCCGTCGCGGGCTTGTCGCGGTAGACCGGCCCGAGCACCGAGAGCACGGCCGCCCGGTCGATCTGGTCGACGGGTCGCCCCATCAGACGCGCCGCATACCGCGCCAGGGTCCGCCGCCGCGTCTCTCGGGTACTGCCGCACCACTGGCCCCCCTGGTCGACCTTGGCGGACAGGTCCGCGAACGTCGGCACGGTCGACGCACGCCCGGACGGGTCGCCGCCGCGCTTCGCCGTCAGGCGGTTGTCGTGCGCCCGCTCCCGAGCCTCCGACAGCGTGACGGCCGGGTAGGTCCCGATGCTGATGTCGCGCCGCTTCCCCTGGACGTGGAGCCGTTGAACCCAACGCTTGTTGACCCGGCCCGTCCGGCCCCTGGCCACGACCAGGTACACCGTGTCGCCCGCCTGATACCGGCCCGGCCTGCGCAGCGTCTCGGCCCGCTTGGCTGTCAGTCTTTCCATGGAACCAGCCTCCCTTGGCCGAAATACTACACCCACGGTACGCCCACAGTCAAGACCCGGATTCGGGTGGATCGTCCCGGACCGGTCTGGACCCGGGAGAGGGTAAATTTCCCTTATTTCGCTTTGAAATCCGCATGTTTCGACAGATGCGGACCGAACGGGACGAGGGCTAGCGTTAAGGCAGCGCGAAGGTCAGCACGGTGTTGGTCGCGATCACCGTCACGTATTGCTTGCCGTTCACCTGGTAGGTCATCGGGCTCGACCGGATGGGACGTTGCGCCTGGTAGCGGAACAACTGCTCCCCGGTCGCCGCGTGGAACGCGTAGAACGCCCCGTCGTCCGCCCCTTGGAACACGAGGTCGCCCGCCGTGGCGAGATTGCCGCTCGCCCCGATGGGGGTGAGCGCCGGGAACACCGCCTGCCACGCCTCTTCCCCGCTGGCCGGCTCGTAGGCGGTCAGGGTCGTGGTCGGCGTGTAGGCGGGGATGCGGCTCAGCTCCTCGAAGTTGGCGCTGTGGCCGTCGCCGTGCGGCCCCGGCTCGAGACTGTCGCCGAGCGGCCGGACGATCATCGAGACCGCCGCGTTCTTGCCGGTGACGTAGAGCAGCCCGGTGCGGGGGCTGAACGCCGGCGAGCCGAAGCTCGATCCGCCGTGGGCGACGATCAGGTGCTCCTCGATGGAGTACGGCGTGTACATCTGCCGCGACTGCGCCTGCAGCTCGGGATCGTCGAGGTGCACGTAAGTCGCGCAGAACGGCGTCATCGGCACGCCGCGGGCGTTGTGGGGGATCGGCTGGGTCGGATAGACCACCTCGCCCGGCACGTTGCTCTCGGTCGGCACGAGCGTCTCGACCATCGGGTTGATCGGCTCTCCCGTCTCGCGGTCCCAGAGATAGAGCAGGCAGTTCTTGCCGGCCGCGCCGACGCCGCGGATGATCTCGCCGTCGGCGCCCGTGACGTCGAAGAGCACCGGCCCGGTCACGTGGTCCCAGTCCCACAGGTCATGGTGGATGGCCTGGTAGTACCACCGCAACGCGCCGGTCTCCAGGTCGAGGGCCACGGTGGAGTTGGTGAACAGGTTGGCCCCGGGCCGTGCGGAGCCGTCGTAATCGGGCGACGGGTTGCCGGTGTTGAAGTAGATGAGCCCGAGGTCGAGGTCGATGGCCGGCTGCGTCCAGACCCCGCCCCCGGCGCGCTGGCCGTCGCCCCACGTGTCCGCGGCGATCTCCCAGCCGTTGTCCTGCGGCCGCTGCGGAATGGTGTTGAACACCCACTCGATGGCCCCCGTCGTGGCGTCGGTGGCGATCACCAGGCCGCCCGGAATGTGCCCCTCCGAGAGCGCGGCCCCGACGTAGAGCGTCCCGTCGTGATACGCCGGCGCGGCCGTGATCCGGTAGCCCAGCTCGTGCGGGTCGAGAGTCGGCGGGTAGGTATCCGGGTACTTCGTCTGCAGCGCCAGCCCGACGACGGGCAGCACCCCGCCGTCGCCGAACGACTCGACGAGCTCGCCGGTCTTCGCGTCGGCGGCCACCAGGCTCGGTCCGTTGTAGGCGTAGATCTTGCCGCCCGCGTAGGTCGGCCCGCGGACTCGGTTGCGGCGCGCCTCGTTCAGCTCGAGGCTCCAGACTTCCTCCCCGGTGACCGCGTCGATGGCGATCACGTTGGGCCCGGCGTGGAAGTACATCACGCCGTCGATCACCAGCGGCGTCACCTGGGCGATGTCGATGCCGGCCGCCACCTCGTAGGACCAGCGCTCGGCCAGCCCGCCCACCGTCTGCGTATCGACCTCGTCGAGCGCCGAGTAGCGGCTGTTGTCGAGATCGAGGTTGTGGCTGGTCCAGTTGGCTTGGCCGCCCGCCGTGATGTTCGGCAACTCCCCCTGCGTCGTGGTCCGCCCCTGCTGGCCGGCCGCCGCCGACGAGCCCGCGATCAGGGCGACCATGGTCAGAACCGCCGCAAACGGTCGAATACGCACACCATCGGGTGAGGTCATCTGTCGCTCCTTGGTAACGCGCCGTGTCCGACTAGCGATCGGCAATGAGCGCGTCGTCGTGCAGGATTCCGAGCGCGCAGGTTGGACACGGGGGCACGTCCACGCCGGCCGCCAACGACCGCTCCCGGAGCAGCGCGTAGGTCTCGGGAAACGGCTCGATGGTGTCGATCGGCCCCTGGGCGATGGTCACCGGCAGCCAGCCCCGTCCGTTGGCCGCGTCGAGCCGGGCGCCGTGGGCCAGCAGCAACTCGACGACGGAGTTGGCGCCCCGGTTCGCCGCCCCGTGCAGTGCGGTGTTGCCGGCCTCGTCCGCGGCGTGCACGTCCACTCCCGTATCGAGCAACAGCTTCACCGCATCGAGCGCGTCGGCTTCCGATCCGGCGCCCTGCCCCGCGTAGGTTGCCGCCCCCGCCGCCGCCATCAGCGCCGTCGACCCGCGCGCGGTGGTGACGCTCGTATCGGCGCCGTGGGCCAGCAGCAGGCGCATGAGCGGCACGTCCGCGGCAATGGCGGCCAGCAGGAACGGGGTCACTCCCTCGGTGGGGTACAGCGGCGAGGTCTGCGTGGCCAACCGAACGCGCTCGCGGGACGGCGCGTTAGGATCGGCCCCGGCGGCCAACAGCGCTTCGATGAGCGCGCCGCTGCTGAGGTGACCGGTCGGCGACGGGTCCGGCACGACGCGAAAATGCGGCCGGTGCGCGAGCACCGCGGTATGGAGCGCGGTCCAGCCGACGCCGTCCGCGTTGGGATCAGCGCCGCGGTCGAGCAGCCACGCGGCCAGCTCGTAGTGGCGGTTGTCGATGGCGGCGACCAGCGCGCTGGAGCCGTCTGGCATCATGTCGTCGACATCCGCACCGGCATCGGCCAGGACGGTCGCGGCATCGAGATGACCGCCCTGCACGGCGAAGAGCAACGCCGAGAATCCCCGCGGCGGCGCCGCACCATCCCCCGCGCCGCCATCGTCGCCGGCCGCCTGTCCGCTCGCCGCCGCTTCCGCGTGTCCCGACCGGGCGTCGACATCCGCCCCGCGGGCAATCAGCTCCCGTACCGCCGCCGTGTGCCCCTCGGCCGCGGCCCACATCAGCGCGGTCTGGCCGCGCCACTGCTCGGCCGCGTTGACATCCGCGCCGTGATCGAGCAGCAGCCGGACCGCATCGAGCCGCCCGGTGCGGGCCGCGGTCATCAGCGCCGTCTCCCCTTCCGGCTGGGCCCGATTCGCGTCAGCTCCGGCCGCCAGCAGCCGGGCCAGCATCGACGCGCTGCCGTTGATGCTGGCCAGCGCGATCGCTGCCACCCCGTACCGGTTGGCTGCCGTCACGTCCGCCCCGGCGCCGATCAGCAGGCCGGCGACGTCGCCGTCGTCACGGTGCACCGCCCAGTGGAGCGCCGTGGTGCCGTCGATCTCGGGCGCGTCGACGTCGGCTCCCCGCTCCACCAGCGCCCGGACCTGCGCCACATCGCCCAGTTTCACCGCCCCGATGAGCGGCGACTGCGCCGCGGCTGTGCCGGCCCCCGCGCACAGCACGAAGGCCAGCAACCCGCTCGCCAGACGCCCGCCCGAGGACCCGCGGGAACCCACACGCATCACGGCGAACTCCGCCTACACGCCGGACAGCTCGCGAAGCTGCCCGGTGCTGTCACCGATACGCTCGACCGGCACCCCGGCCTTGTCGAGCAGGCTCACGAGCAGGTTCGCATGCGGCGTCCCGGCGGGATACGGCAGGTGCTGCCCGCCGGCGAGCCTGCCGCCGCCGCGCCCCGCGACCAGTAGCGGCAACGCGGTGTGGCTGTGCTGGTTGGCGTCGCTGATGCCGCCGCCGTACATCACCATGGCGTGGTCCAGCAGCGTCCCGTCTCCGTCCGGCGTCGACTGCAGCCGGTCCAGGAACCAGGCGAACAGTTGAACGAGATAGGTGTCGATGAGGCCGATCTTGGCCAAGCGCTCCGGGTCGTACTGGTGGTGCGACGTGGCGTGATGCGGGTCCGGCACGCCGATCTCCGGAAACGCCCGCTGACTGGTCTCGCGCCCCAACTGGAACGTGAAGACGCGGGTCAGGTCGGCCTGGAACGCCAGCACCTGCAGGTCGTACATCAGCTTGGCGTGCGCGCCGGTGTCGTCCGGCACCCCGAGCGGGCGCTCTGCGTCCGGCATGGCGGCGCTGTGCGCCTCGCTGCGCTGGATGCGCCGCTCGATCTCGCGCACCGCGTCCAGGTACTCCGTCAGACGGACGCGATCCTGCGGGCCGATCTGCAGCTCCAGGCCGGCGACCTCCTGCGTGACCGAGTCGAGCACGCTGCGGTTGCGCTTCCGCAGGGCGTGCCGCTCCTCGGGCGTGGCGCCGTCGCCGAACATCCGGTCGAACACGTTGCGCGGGTTGTGCTCGGCCGGCAGCGGCGTGCTCGGCGTGCGCCAGGAAAGCGAGTCGGTGTAGGCGCAACTGTAGCCGCTGCCGCCGCAGGTGCCCATCCAGCCGGCCGGCTCCAGGCATAGCTCCAGCGAGCCGAGCGGCGTGTCCTTCCCGATCTCGGCCGCGGCAATCTGGTCGATCGTCGTCCC
Source organism: Vicinamibacterales bacterium (assembly GCA_965204175.1). Lineage (GTDB taxonomy): Bacteria > Acidobacteriota > Vicinamibacteria > Vicinamibacterales > UBA8438 > WTFV01. The sequence continues at coordinate 2,290,405 of OZ241978.1, read as the reverse complement.
CGCGCGCACGGCGGGACCTTCGCTCTTGAGCGGATGGGTGGCGTTCAGCCACGAGGAGCCGGCGCGCGGGTGGTCGCCGATGCCGTCGCCCCACGGATTGGCCGGGTCGTTGTCGAGCCCGGACAGCACCGTCACCGCATCGCGGAAGGGGCCCAGGGGCGCCAGGGTGGGCGACAACTCGAACGCCTTGCCTTCCCCCTTGCTCTGCCACTGGAACATGTTCGCGCCGTTGGGGAAGTAGACGAACCCGAGCCGCCGCACCGGATTGGCTGCGGTCCGCGACAGCGCGGAGGCCGCGGGAACCATGGCGTCCAGCAACGGCAGCGCCAGCGCGGCGCCGGCGCCCCGGAGAAACGTCCGCCTCGGCAACGCCCGCTTCGTAATCAGCATGATTCCTCCCGCGCTCTTCTTTGACCTGATCTGTCGTCTTGATCCGATCCGTCGTCGAACCGTCAGTTTACCGTTTCCGGAGCCGCGCCGGCCGACCGCCGCTGCCGGAACGGCACACTCTTGACGATGCCGAGCACCAGCGCCGAAAAACGATGCTCCTCGGACGCCGCGTCGCGCACGATGCGCCGCACCGCGGGGGCGTCGGTGTACTCCAGGCCGCGCCCCAGCGCGTAGGTCAGCAGCTTTTCGGTCAGCGTCCGCAGGAACGGCTCCGGATTCGCCAGCAACGCCTGCTTCAACTCCGCGACTCCCGTGAAGCCGGTGCCGTCGGGAAGCGCGCCCGAGACGTCGAGCGGCGCGCCCGACGCGTCCGTCTCGCGCCAGCGGCCGACCGCGTCGAAGTTCTCCAGCGCCAGCCCCAGCGGGTCCATCAGCCGATGGCACGCCGCGCACGTCGGGTTGGCGCGGTGCCGCTCCATCGCCTCCCGCATCGAGAACTCGCGGCCGTCGTTCGCGCTGGCCTCCAGCTCCGGCACGTCCGGCGGCGGGTCGGGCGGTACCGTCCCGAGAATGTTCTCGAGAATCCAGATGCCGCGCTTCACCGGCGACGTGCGGGTCGACAAGGACTGCACGGTGAGCATGCTGCCCTGCCCCAGCAGGCCGCCGCGCATCGGATGGTCCGCGGTGCCGACACGCCGGAAATGGTCGCCGTAGACGTACGGGATGTCGTAATGCCGCGCCAGGCGCTCGTTGACGAACGTATAGTCGGCGGCCAGCAGATCGAGGACGCTGCGATCCTCGCGGACGATGCTCTGGAACAGGAGCTCCGTTTCGCGGCGGAACGCGTGCCGGAGGTTGTCGTCGACGTTCGGGAACCGCCGGAAGTCCGGCCGCGCCGCCGGCACGTTCCGCAGGTAGAGCCACTGCCCGGCGAAGTTCTCGGCCAGCGCGTCCGCGCGCGGGTCGGCCAGCATGCGCCGCACCTGCCGCTCCAGCACGTCCGGGTCGCTCAGCTCGCCCCGGTTGGCGAGGTCGATCAGCTCCTCGTCGGGGAGACTGCTCCAGAGAAAGAACGACAACCGCGACGCGAGCGCCAGCTCCTCTACCGGGTACGCCCTGCCGGAGGCCGCGTCCACGGGATCGAGCTCGATCCGGAAGAGGAACGACGGACTCACCAGGAGCCGGGCCAGCGCCTGCTCGATGCCCCGCTCGAAGCCCCCTTCGCGACGGCCCGCCTGGTAGAAGGGCAGCAGCACGCCCAGGTCGTTCGCATCGATCGGGCGGCGGAACGCTCGCTGCGCCAGAGCGGAGAGGATCTCCTCGGCGCACGCGCGCTCGGCGGCGGCGCCCGCCTCGGGCCGGCAGGTGAAGATGCGGTCCCGGCTCGGCGTGCTCTCCGGCACAGCCGGACCGTACGGGCCTGTGACGATCACCTCGCTGACGTACGGCAGGTCATGCGTCCGGTCGTGCTCCAGCAGCGCACGGAGGAACGGACGGCGCACGCGCTCGACCTGCGCGGATGGTCGTCCGAGGAACGAGACGGCCAGCCGCCGCGGCCCCGCCTGCACCGGAACCCGGACGCGCAGATTGGCGTCGGCCGCCTCCAGCGGGCTCGCGCTCCAGTCGGAATCCTCCGCAGCGAGATTCTCCCCGACGGTCAGCAACCCGGCCCGCGCGCCGTCGACGGCAATCTCCACCTGATGCGCCTCGTTCAACCCCACGATGTCGCCGCCGTTGCCGGAGGCGCCGTTGCGGGCCAAGCGGACCCGGATCTCGTACTCGCCGTCGACCGGGAAGAAGTGGTCGACCAGCGTGCCTCCGCGGGTGCCGAACGGCAATCCGTCCAGGCGGTCCCGCTGGGTCAGCTCGGTCGACACCCGGTAGACGTCGGCGGTCACGGCGACGCCGGAATCGCTGGCGACGGCGAGCCTGCTGATGCGGTTCGCGGCAGCGAGGTAGCTCTCGAGCAGGAGCGGCGAGAGGCCGAGGACGTCGCCGATGTTGTCGAAGCCGTAGCTGGACGTGTCCGCCGGCAGCACCGACGACACGTCGACGTCGAGGGCGAGCAAATCGCGCACCGCGTTGCGGTACTCGGCGCGGTTGAGGCGATGCAAAACGGCCGGGCGACCTGGATCGGGATTGGCGTCCGCGGCGGCGTCGAGCCGCGTCTCCAGCCACGTCGCGACCCGGTCGTAGGTCTGCGCGTCCGGCCGCGGCCGTCCCGCCGGCGGCATGGAACCGTTGCGGAGCCGCCGGACGACGTGCTCCCAGCGCTCCGCCTCACCGGCGATCTCGCCGGCGTCGAGCGCGTCGAAAGCGAGCCCGGTCTCGCGCCCGACCGTCGATCGCTGGTTGTGGCACGCCTGGCAGTAACGCGCCAGGACCGCCCCGATCTCCGCGTCCGCGACAGTCCCGACATCCTGTTCCGCGCCGCCGCCCGGCAGCGCCACGCCGGATTGCTGCGCCACGCCTGGACTTGCGAAGCCGGCCAGCAACCAGGCCGCCACGACGAACCGTGGTCCCCGCATCACCCTTCCCTCAGTTCCTCGACCGCGCATCAGCTGCCCGCCCGGGCATCTGCCACTCCATGGGTCCGGCAGGCCCTGCGCGCCGGCCGTGCCAGCATGCGGTGACACGCTGCAGGCGGCGCCGCCGGGAACGGTTTCCCGCCCCGCCGCACCGCCCGTCGCGCCTCAAACCCCCGTCAGATACCGCAACTCCCCGGTGCTGTCGCCGAAGCGTTCGGTCGGCACGTCCATCATGCCGAGCAGCGTCAGGTACAGGTTCGTCAGCGGCGTCTCGTCCGCGTACCGCAGGTGGCGATTGCCCTTGAGTTGACCGGCCGCGCCGCCCGCCACGAGGATCGGCAGCTTCTGGATGTTGTGCAGGTTGCTGTTGCTCATCCCGCTGCCGTAGAGGATCGCCACCTGATCCAGCAGCGTGCCGTCTCCGTCGGGCGTCGCCCGCAGCTTGTCCAGATAGTAGGAGAGCAGCGACGTGTGGTAGACGCCGACCTTCGTCAGCTTCTCCAGGCTCTCGGGCCGGTTCTCGTGGTGCGACAGCGCGTGATGCGGATCCGGCACCCCTATCTGCGGATAGGTCTGCGCGGTCAGCTCCGGCGTCATCAGGAACGAGACGACGCGGGTCAGATCGGCCTGGTAGGCCAGCACCTGCAGGTCGAACATCACCTTGACGTACTCGTCGAACGAGGCCGGAATGCTCGCCGACGGCCGATCCACCACCGGCAGCTCGCGGTCGGCGTCCGCCTCGGCGCGCTGGATGCGGCGCTCGACGTCGCGCACCGCGGCGAGGTAGTCGGTCAGCTTGGCCCGGTCCGCCGCGCCCAGCCCGTCCTGCAGGCGGGCCACCTTGCGGGTCACGGCGTCGAGGATGCTGCGGTCCTTGCGCATCCGCTCGCGCCGCGCCTCCGGATCGGTGCTGGTGCCGTCGCCGAAGAGCCGCTCGAACAGCGCCCGGGGGTTGCTCTCCATCGGCAGCGGTGTCGTCGGCGTGCTCCAGCTCAGGGTGGAGATGTAGGCGCAACTGAAGCCGGCGTCGCAGGCGCCGCCGAACTCGGGCAGCCCGATGCCCACCTCGAGCGACGCGAGCTGCGTCTCCTCGCCGAGCTTCGCCGCCGCGATCTGGTCGACCGACACGCCCGCCTCGAAGTCGGCCCCCTCGGTCGGCTTGGCGTGCACGCCGGTCAGGAAGGCGCCGGTGATGCGCCCGTGTCCCCCGGCCGGGTCGCCCGGCATCTGCGCCGCCGGCGCGTGATCGAGGTTGGACAGCACGACCAGGTCGTCCCGGAACGGCTCCAGCGGCTTCAGGATCGGCGTGAACTCGAAGCCCTTCCCTTCGGTGGGCGGGGTCCAGTTCCGCATCACGGCGCCGTGCGGCACGTACACGAAACCCAGGCGCGGCTTCGGCCGGGCCGCCGTTCGGCTCAGCGCGGTCAGCGCCGGCACCATCCCGTCGAGTAGCGGCAGCGCCACCGCCGTTCCGAGTCCGCGCAGCACGGTGCGCCGGGGCAGCGTCTTCTTCGTGATGATCATGAATCCGATCTCCTCATCTGGAACGGGAGACTCCGGGCGACGCCGAGAATCAGCGACGACCAGCGGTAGTCGTTCGCCGCGGCCTCGCGCACGATGGCGCGGATGGCCGGGCGGTCGTAGTGCTCCACGCCGCGCCCGAGGGCGTAGGTCAGCAGCTTCTCCGTAACCGTCGTGACGAACTCTTCGCGGCGCTCCAGCAGTATGTCACGCAACCCCGGGAAGCCGTCGAAGGCGGTCCCGTCGGGCAGCGTGCCTGAAGGATCGATGAGCGTGCCCGCGGCGCCCGTGTCGCGCCACTTGCCGACCGCGTCGAAGTTCTCGAGGGCGAACCCGAGCGGGTCCATCCGGGCGTGGCAGTTCGAGCACACCGGGTTGGCGCGGTGGGCCTCCAGGCGGGCGCGCAAGGACGTGACCGTGCCGTCGTCGGCCCGCTCCGGCAGGTCCGGCACGTCGGGCGGCGGCGGGGGCGGCGGCGTGCCGAGGATGTTCTCCAGCACCCACTTGCCGCGCACCACCGGCGAGGTCCGCGTGGCCAGCGACGTCACGGTCAGCACGCTGCCGTGACCGAGCAGGCCGCGGCGTTCCTCCCCCGGCAGCTCGACACGCCGGAAGCGCGATCCGTACACGTTCGGGATCCCGTAGTGTCGGGCGAGACGCTCGTTGACGAAGGTATAGTCCGCGCTCAGCAGGTCGACCACGCTCCGGTCTTCCCGTATCTGACTCTGGACGAACAGCTCAGTCTCGCGCACCAGGGCGTCCCGCAGGTTCTCGTCGAACCCCGGAAAGGCATTGACGTCCGGAGTCACCGTGCGCATGCGGCGCAGATGGAGCCACTGCGCGGCGAAGCTCGAGACGAGCACGCCCGCCTTCTCGTCGGCGAGCATGCGGCGCACCTGCTGCTCCAGCACCACCGGATCGCCGAGGGTGCCGGCCGCCGCCGTGTCCAGGAGCTCGTCGTCGGGGATGCTGCTCCACAGGAAGAACGACAGCCGCGACGCCAGCTCCAGGTCGCTGAGGCGGTAGGGAGTGGCGGGACCGATGCCCGCCGGATCGCGCTCGATGCGGAACAGGAACTCCGGATCGACGAGCATGCTTTCGAGCGCCCGCTGGATGCCGGCGTCGAAGTTGCCTTCTCGGCGGCCCTCGGCATAAAAGCCGCGCAGCACATCGAGATCGAGCTCGTCGACCGGCCGGCGGAACGCCCGCCGCGCCAGCGTCCCCAGGATCTCGTCGGCGCAGGGCCCTTCTTCCTCCACGGTCTCCGGACGGCAGACGAATATGCGCCGGCGGCTGGCGGCCTCGCCCTCGCCGTCGGGTCCGCGGCCGATGGTGTCGGGACTGAAGGGACCTTCGATCTCGACGCTCTCGAGGGCCATCCGCTGCACGTAGCCGCGGCCCGTGGAGAACGTCCAGATCGGGAGCCGGCTCGGCGCCATCCCCTCGGTCACCGCGGTCCGCTTCGTGAACGCCACGCTCACCACGTGCGTGCCCGCGCGCGCCGGAAAGCGGACCAGCAGCGGCTGGCCGGGCTCCACGACCCGCGCCGCACCGGGATCGGCGCCCTCCGGCCAGTTCCCGACCCGCAGCAGCGCGCGCCGGACGCCGTCCACCCGCACGTCGATCTCCTGCGGCTCCCGCCGGCCGCTGGCCTGCAGCCCGATGCGGACGAGGTACTCGCCGTCGAGCGGGAAGTGGTGCCGCACCGCCGCGCCGCCGCGCGAGCCGAACGGCAGGTCCTCGCTCATGCGGTCGTCCTGCACCAGCAGCGACGACAGCGGGTAGCGCACCGCGTCGACTTCGATGGTCGGGTCGCCCACCGCCAGGCGCGCGATCCTGCGCGCCGCCGACATGTAGCGCTCCAGCAGCCCCGGCGCCACGGTCAGGATGTCGGCGTTGTTGTCGAAGCCGAACGCCAGGTCGTCGGCCGGAAGCAGCGTCGCCGTGTCGATCTCCAGATCGAGCAGATCGCGGATGGCGTTCGTGTATTCGAGCCGGTTGAGGCGATGGATGGTCGGCCGGCCGGGATTCGGCCGGTCGGCGGCGGCCCGATCGAGCGCGGTCTCCAGCCACGCCGCGAATCCGCCGTAGGTCTCGGCGTCCGGCCGCGGCCGGCGCGGCGGCGGCATCGCCTGCGTGCGCAGCTTCTGGAGGATCTTCTCCCAGACCTCGGCATCGGCGCCGACGTGCTCGACGTCGATGTCGTCGAGGGCCAGGTTTCCGGTCAGCAGACGCTCGTTGTGGCAGGTGACGCAGTAACGATCCAGCACCGCCCGCCAAGTCGAGGCGTCGGACGCCGCGGATGCCTCACTCGGCGCCCGCCCGCCCGGCTGCACGGATGCGGCCGCGGGCGCCTGGGCTGCCGCGGGCACGGCGCACAGGACGAGCGCAACGAGTCCGCAACTTCCCAATCCGGCCACGGGCGCCGCTGCCGGCCCGGTTCGCCTCACCCAACTCGCCATCGTCGTCTCCCGCATACTCTGCCGTCCACTCTGCGCCCCGACCTCGCGGCCGCCGGCCGAGCGACTCGTCACCTGACGGCTCCGCTTCCCGCCCAACCGACTCTCCTCAGCGTTCCGCACCTTCCGGCGCACGCCGCTACCGGATCGGCCCCTCGTTGAAGATGTCGATGAAGCTCTCGGTCGTCTCCGCGCTCCCGAGCGCCCGCAGCAGGTCGGCGGTGCTTCCTCCGCCGAGCCCCGGCAGCAGGATGTGCCCGCCCCCCTCGGCGATCATCAGCGGCGTGATGCCGCGCTGATCCGCGACCTCGACCGTCGCCCCGTGCTCGAAGAGAAGCTGCACGGCCGCGTCCGAGCGGATGTGCGCCGCCCCGTGCAACGCCGAGCGGCCGACCGCGTTGACGGCGTTCACCTCGGCGCCGTGATCCAGCACGAACTGCACGGCATCGAGCGTCTCCGCCTCGGTCACCCGTGTCTCGGCCGGGACCCGTCCCAGACCCGACGCCACCATCAGCGGCGTGGTCCCCTCGTCGGTCGCGAGCCGCGTGTCGGCGCCGGCCGCGACCAGCGCGTCCATGACCGCCACGGCGGCATCCATCGCGGCGAGCAGGAACGGCGTGGCGCCGACCAGGCTCACGCGGAAGCGCTGGCTCGCGAACCCGAACTGGGGCGGGTGGTTCGCCAGCCGCACGTCGGGATCGGCTCCGTGGGCCAGCAGCGCCTCGACCAGCGCCAGCCTGCCCTCCTGCACCCCGTTCATCGAACGCCATTCCTCGTCGCGCGCCGTCTCGATGCCGCGCAGGCTGCCGGTCAGCTCCGTGTGCCACGAGCCGGCCGCCCAGTGCAGCGGCGTGTAGCCGGCCTCGCCGGCGTTGGGGTCGGCCCCCTGCTCGAGCAGGAACATCGCCAGCCGCGTGTGCCCGCGGACCGTCGCGACCACCAGCGGCGTGGCGCCGCCCGGGGCGGTCGCGTTCACGTCGGCGCCCGCGTCCAGCAGCAACGCCGCCAGATCCGGCTCGTCCTCGCGCGCCGCGATCGCCAGCGCGGTGAACCCGCCGGCGGTGCGGGCGTGAACGTCAGCGCCTCTCTCGACCAGCGCGCGCACAATCTCGGTGTGACCCTCTGCCGCCGCCCACATCAGCGCTGTCTGACCCTGCCAAGTCTCCGCCGCGGAGGGGTTCGCGCCGGCATCCAGCAACGCGCGCACCGCGTCGGCGTTGCCGGTCCGGGCACACGTCATCAGCGGCGTCTCTCCCGTCGAGCGCGCCGCATCCGGCCCGGTGCCGGCCTCCAGGAGCCGGGCCACCATCTCCGCGGACCCGTTGTCGCACGCCAGCGACAGCGGCGTCACGCCGTAGTCGTTCGCCGCGCCGGCATCGGCCCCGGCGCGGAGCAACAGGTCGGCCAGCGGCAACGCGTCGTGGTACGCGGCCCAGTGCAGGGCGGTCGCCCCGTCGGCGGCAGGCGTGTTCACGTCGGACGCTGCCCGCAGAAGCGCCTCGACCGCGTGCGTATCCTGCGCCCTGACCGCATCGATCAGAGAGCCTTCGTTCGCACCTGCGGACACGCTGCCGGCGGACAGCAGCGACGCCAGCACACCAGCGGACAGGTACCTCATGGCACGCATATCACCCCTCGGCGCCGTCCGCGGCGCCCTTCTCGTACACGTCCCGGTCACAAGCCTGCACGTCCCGGACACAGAGCCCGCCGAGCGCCGCGAACGCCTCGCTGGCTCGGCGTTTCGGCCCATCCCCCGCTCCACGACCTTGCGTCTCGGAACGCCGCGACGCGGCGTTCTGAGACGCAGGCCCCCCCAGCCCGACAATCGTCGCCTGCGGATCCGCTTGCCGCCCAACCAACCCTCGCCGACAGTCTGCACCCGTTATCGAGGGCGCAGACCGTCAGTTCGCCAGCGGATGCGGCCGGATCTGGAACCGGACGATCTCGCTCGTCGCCCCCTTGCCTCCTTCGAGGTGGAACGGCGATCCGGTGTTGAAGCTCGACCAGACGCCGCGTCCCTTCCAGCCGGCGTCCGGATCGTCGATCCGGCCGTCGAGGCCCCGGCTGTAGAAGCCGAGCGGATACGGCACGCGCATGACCACCCATTCGCCGCTGTCCGGATCGAGCGCGAGCAGCGCATCCGATGTCGTACCCGTGGCAATCGGCACGTTCGCGCCGAGGCCGAGCGTGTCGAACTGGTCGACCCAGTTGTAGTAGTGGTAGTCGGCGTTCGCCGAGCCTTCGAACCCCTTGAACGTCGGTCCCGGCGTCGGATACAGCGTCCATCCCTCGCGGCAGTGCTGGCCGGTGGCCGTCGGCCCGTTCAGCACGGCGCATTTGGTGCGGTCGAAGCTGGCCAGGTGACCGCTGCCGCCGAGCGCCGTCCAGATCACGCCGTTGCGGTCCACGTCGATGCCGCGCGGTCCGTAGCCCCACGCCTGCGGGTCGCCGGTCGGGTCGTACGGCGGCTCGTAGACCTCCGAGATGCAGGTCTCGGGCGGATTGTCGCCGAGGTCGAGCCGGACCAGACGCCCCGGGACGTCGAAGCGCCGGGTGATCCAGACCGAACCGTCCGGATGCGGTATCACGCCGTAGGCGCGCTTGAACTTGTCGAGGCTCCCGATGCGGGTGTCGCGCGCCGGGTCGATCTCGACGTCGCCGTTGTAGTCCGGCTCGTTCCACGGCTTCGTGATGACGCCGTCGCCGTTGGTGTCGATGACGGTCGGGCACCAGCCCTGCGACGCCCGCTCGTCCCCGGTCTCGTCGTAGAGCCGCGTGTTCAGCCAGCCGATCGCCTCGGTCGAGCCGCTCAGCCAGAGCGTGTCGTCCTCGTCGTCGGCGAACTGCAGGTGGTGCGTGAAGTAGCAGGTGTCGATCAGCTCGAACTCGCCGGTCTCCGGGTCGTAGTAGGACACCTGCCGCGACTCGGCGCGGTGCTGAATCGGGTAGTACTGCGCGAACGGGTGATCCGAGCCCTCCAGGCACCAGTCGGGCACGTCGTTCGGGCGGACCGCCTGCGTGATCCAGAGGCGCCCCTTGTCGTCCAGCATCGGGTTGTGGGCGCTGCGGCTCTGCAGGCCGGCGGGCGGTTCATCGGCCCAGTAGAGCGACGGGACCGCCGTGGACGAACCCTGGTACGAGTCGTTGCGCCGCGGCCGCTCGATGCGGGTCGGCAGGTCCATGCGGACCGACGTGTGGGTGCGCGGATCGGTGATCACCAGCCCCGCCCCGCCGACCCCGTAGATCGGCCCGTTCGCGTTGAGCGTCGGGTTGCGCTTGTCGGTGGTGATCTCGTCGTGGACCATGCCGCGCGGATGGCCCCACTTCCACATGCTGAGGACGAGGTTGCGCTCGCGCCCCTGCGGCCGCGGGGGCACCGGCGGCAGCTCGCCGGCCGCAATCCGGTCGCTCCAGTCGGCGTACAACTGCAGCGCCCGAGGCCGGCCCATGCGGTTGATCTCGACCGCCATCGCCGGCCCCGCCCCGCCGGCCCGGATGCGGTACTCCCACGCGTCGACGGCCGAGTCGAAGTCGTCGAGGTCGAGCATCGGCATCTCGCGCGTGGCCTTGTTGCCGAGCTGGTGGCAGAGCTGGCAGCCGTCCTTCAGCCGGTCCACCCAGTCGGCCTGGGTCCGCATGGCGACGCCGATGCCGTTGCCGCGCGGGCCGGTGCCCGGAAAGTCGCCGGCCGGCGGCACCTCCAGCAGCGAGTACCAGTAGTTGGCCGGATAGATCTCCGCCGCCTCGTGCGGCGACGCGGCCGTCACCGCGGTCAGGGCGAGCTCGTCCCCGGGCCGGGCGGCCGTCTTGTCGGAGTCGGCCAGACCGTAGCCGCGCACCCACACCTCATAGGCCGCGTCCGGAAGGTCCGGCACCAGAAAGCGCCCGTCGTCGTCGGTGACGACGATCTTCCGGAAGCCGGTGTCGAAGTCGTCCGTCTCGGCGATGACCCAGACGCCGGCCTCGGGACCGGCCGCGCTGGTCACGACGCCGCCGATGTCGTCGTCCTGGGCCGCGACGGGGGGGCCGAGCACCGCGAGGGCCGCCGCCAGGAACGCCGCCGTCGCATAGCCGCCGATCATGCGCCGCGTGGTCATATCGTCCTCCCGTGGCCAGCGTCGTCTACCGGCACGCGTCGCCGTAGCGGGGACTTCCGGCGTGCCGCTCGCGCTATTGTGCACTCTCACGGCCTGCGCGACAACCGCGACCGGAAACCGTGTCTCCTCTGCCATCAGTCTGTTCGGTGGGGTCCTTGGGAAGGCGTGGGGAGCTTCGCGATCGTGCCCTGTGCGGTTGCGCACAGGCGCTCGACGCCCTGCTCCGACGCGAATACGTCGCATCGACACACGGCCTGGGTCCGTCCGCAATGAACGACCTCCGCCCGCGCGAGCAGCGAATCTCCCTGGGCGGGACGCAGATAGTTGATCTTGAACTCGGACGTCACGACGCCGGTCCCCAGCGCGCCGCCGCCCGCGAAGGTGAGGGCATTGTCCGCGGCGTAGCTGACGACGCCGCCATGGACGAATCCATGCTGCTGCTTCAATTCGGCGCGGATCGGAATCCTGATCTCGGCGCGCCCCTCCGCAAGGCCGAGCAACTCGGCGCCCAGGAGGACGCTGAACGGTTGCGACGCGAGAATCCGCCTTCCCGGAGCGAGCATGTCGGGCATCGACCAGAGGCTAGGAGCTTGCGCCGCAGGACGCAAGGATGGAATTCCGAGGCGCAAGCTCCCGGGGCGGCGGGGGCATCTATCGAACCCCGAGGCTCGTGTCCACACCGGCGGTCAGCTTCTCGAGAGCGGCTTCGTCAATCACCTCTACTCCGAGCTGCCGGGCCTTCTGCAACTTGGAGCCGGCCTTGTCCCCGGCGACGACGTAGTCGGTGTTGCGGCTCACGGACCCGCTGACCCTGGCGCCGGCCGCCAGGATGCGCGCCTTGGCCTCCTCGCGAGTCATGCCGTCCAGCGTCCCGGTGAGGACGAAGACCTTGCCGCGCAACGGATACGTCCCCTCCTCGTCCCTTGCGTCTTCCCGGAGCCGCAGACCGTGCGCCCGGAGCCGCTCGATCAGTTCCCGGTTCGTGCTTGCCGCGAAGAAATTCCGAATGGACTCGGCGATGCGGGGTCCGACCTCTTCCACCCGCTCCAGCTCCTCCGTCGATGCCGATGCGATACCGTCCAGGCTGCGGAAGTGGTCCGCCAGCAGCGACGCGGTCCGATCGCCGACATGCCGGATGCCAAGACCGAATACAAGGCGACCAAGCGGCAGGTTCTTCGACCGCAGCAGGCTGTCCACGATCCTGCGAGCCGCCTTCTCGCCAAGCCGAACCCGCAGCGGCACGTTCGCGATTTGCTCGGGCGTCAACCCGTAGAAGTCGGCCGGGCTGCGCACGAGCCCGTGGTCAACCAGCTTCCCGGCCAACGTCCCGCCCAGGCCATCGACGTGCTTCGCACTGCGGACAACGAAGCGACGCAACGCCAACCGGTACGGCGCCTGGTCTTCTCCGTGATTCTCGGGCTCCGGTACGGGCGGGCGGGGGGACTCCTCGACGGCGACGGCTGCGGGAGCGACGGTACCCCGCGGGCTGCGGGGCAAGCCGGATCGGCGCAACAACTCGACGAGGCGGCGTGTGTGCGGCGCCGCGAAGAACGCGTGGACGGTTACGGCCAAGCCGGAGCCGAGCCCGCCAACCGTCGAAAGTTCTTCGTCGGAGGCCTCGGCGATCGCTTCCAGGCTCGGGTAGTGCTCGGCAAGGGACGCGGCCTTGCGGCTCGCCAGACCATCGATGCCGAGTGCGTCGACCACCCTTGCGAGGCTCGCTTCAGCCCTTGAGCCGGCAATGCGCTTCGCGAGCGTCGACGCCTTCTTCCAGCCAACGGTGCTCTCTTTCTCGAGGTCCGCCAACTGCTCCGCCCGCAACTCGTACAGGTGCGCGAAATCCTTCACCAGGCCGCCGTCGACGAGCGCGTCGACCAGCCACTCCCCCAGCCCGTCGATGTCCATGGCGGTGCGGCGGACGAAATGCAGGATCGATTCCTTCAACCGCGCGACACAACTGACGTTGACGCACCGCGCCACCGCCTCGCCCTCCTCGCGCACGACCGGAGCCTCGCATTCCGGGCAGCGGGACGGCAGCACGAAGGGCCGGCGCTCCGCGCCTTCGCGTACGACGCGCACGACCTTGGGGATCACGTCGCCGCTGCGCTCGACCAGCACGGCATCGCCGATCTGCAGCCCGAGGCGCGCGATCTCGTCCGCGTTGTGCAGCGTGGCATGCGACACCGTCACCCCGCCGACCCGCACCGGCCGCAGCCGGGCGCGCGGCGTCACCGCGCCGGTCCGTCCCACCTGCACGTCGACGTCCTCGACCACCGTCTCCACCTGCTGCGCCGCCGGCTTGCAGGCGACGGCCCAACGCGGGGACTTCGCCGTCGCACCGAGACGCCGCTGCAGGTCCACGGCATCCACCTTGAACACCAGGCCGTCGATCTCGTACGGCAGCTCCTCCCGCCGGGGCAGCCACTCGTCCCGGAACCGGCGCAGGCCGTCGATGCCGTGCAACCGGGCGCGCGCCTCGTTCACCTTGAAGCCCAGGGCCGCGAGCGCCTCCAGCGCCTCCCAGTGCGACGAAAAGACCGGCCCGTCGGCTGCGAGCAGTCGATACGGGTAAAAGTCGAGTCGCCGCGAGGCGGTAACCGCCGCGTCCAGCATCCGCAGCGATCCCGCCGCGGCGTTGCGGGGGTTCTCGAACTGCCGCTTCCCTTCCGCTCGTTGCCGGGCGTTCAGCGCCGCGAAGGACGCCTTCGGCATCACGACCTCGCCGCGCACCTCGAACGCCGGCGGCACCCCCCGCGTCGTACGCTCCCCCGCCGGAATCGAGAGTGGCAGGGAGCGCAGGGTACGGGCATTCGGCGTGATCACCTCGCCCTCGTCCCCGTTGCCGCGGGTCAGCGCCAGCGTCAGGTGACTGTCGGCATCCGGGTCTTCCGGCAAGCGGGGGATCCGGGCGCCGGCATCACCACCCGCCTTGTCGCGCTCCGGACCGAAACGCACCGCCATCGAGAGGCCGTCCAGCTTGAGCTCGCCGACGTAGTCCAGCACATCCACGCCGGCCAGCTCCCGCGCCCGACGGTCGAAGTCGACGAGCTCCGCGTCGTCCAACGCGTTGTCGAGGCTGAGCATGGTGGAGGAATGCTGCGCCTTCTCGACTCCTTCGCGCGGCGCGCCGCCGACGCGCTGCGAAGGCGAATCGGGCGTGACCAGCGCCGGATGCAGCGCTTCCAGGTGCTGCAGCTCCCGCAGCAGGGCATCGAACTCGGCGTCGCTGACCTCGGGCCTGTCGAGGACGTAATAGAGACGCTCGTGACGTCTCAGCTCGCCGCGCAGGCGAGCGATGCGGGTCCGGGCCTCGTCGAGGGTGACCTCGGGTGCGGAGTCGGCAGGCATCGGCGCGTCAGACCTCGGATCGCCGGCTGGCCGGACGCCGCCGGAAATCAGCGATCACGCGCCAGCACGTAGTCCGGCAGGGCGAGCAGCGCATCGCGCTCGACCGAGGGAGAAAACCCGGTGAGACAGTCCCGGGCCGCCACAGCATGCTCGACGGCCTTGTCGTAGGCGTAGTCCGTTGCGCGGTGCTCGCGCAGCAGGACTCCCAGCTCGCGCCAATCGCTCATGTCGATCTCGCCGGTGTCCACCGTCGCGCGGGCGATCGCCCGCGCGCGACCGTCCGCGGCCTCTCGATCCAGCAGGTGAATCAGGGCCAGCGTGACCTTCCCTTCGCGAAGGTCCTGGCCGACCGGCTTGCCGAGCGTGGCCTGGTCCGCCGTGAAGTCGAGCAGATCGTCGACGAGTTGGAAGGCGACACCGAGATTGAAGCCGTAGTCGCGAAGCGCGGCGCGCTGCGCTTCGGTCGTGGCCCCGAGCATGCCGCCGATCTCGGCCGAGCCGCCGAACAGGAACGCCGTCTTGCGCCGGATGATCTCGAAGTACTCCTCCTCGGAGATGTCCACGTCGCCGGTCTTGGTCAACTGGTACAGCTCGCCCTCGATCATCCGCCGCGTCACGTCGCACAGCAGGCGCACGATGGGGATGGCGTCGTCGTATGTGAGGGCCAGCTTCATCGAGCTGATGTAGAGGTAGTCGCCCAGCAGAACCGTCTTGTCGTTGCCCCAGCGCGAGTGCGCCGCGAGCCGGCCGCGCCGCAGCTCGGACTCGTCGATGATGTCGTCGTGGACGAGCGTCGCGGTGTGGATGAACTCCACCGCGGAGGCGTACACGACCGCGCGCTCGCCGGTGTAGCCGGCCAGCCGCGCGGCGAGGAGCAACACCGCCGGACGAACGCGCTTTCCGCCGCTGGCCTGGATGTACCGGGCCATGCGCGGAATCACCTCGTCCACCACGTGCACGGCTCGCGGCCCCTGCGCCGTGCCCGCGCCCGCCGCCTCCAGAGCCGCCGCGTCGGCTTCGACGGCGGGCCGGACGTAGGTTGCATAGGCCTGCTCGACCGCTTCGAGCGAGGCCCGGATGGGTTCGAAGATGTGTTCGAGGTCAGCGGGCGCCGACGACTTGAGTGCCACGTTCACGCCGCGAGAATCAGACCACAGTTGCGCCGCGAGCGTCAACGCGCGACCACTTCGGGCAATGCGCGGTCCTGAAACCGGGAAACCACCGGACTTCAGTCCGCGCGGGCGCCGAACAATCCGCGGTACGACCGCCGCGTTGCCTCGACGATGTCCGCGCGGTTCTCGCCGCGCACCTCGGACAGGGTTTCGATCACCAGCGCCACCCGTGCGGGCTCGTTACGCCGGCCGCGGTAGGGGACGGGCGAGAGATACGGCGAGTCCGTCTCCGCGAGGAGTCGATCCGGCGGCACGATGGCAGCCGCCTCGCGAATCGCCACGGCGTTGCGAAACGTCACGATGCCCGAGAACGACACGTGAAAGCCCAGGTCGAGGGCCCGGCGCGCGAACGCGGCGTCGCCGGTGAAGCAGTGAAAGACGCCCCGCACGCCGCCGCGTCCCTCGACATGCAGCGCGTCCACGGTGTCGTCGTCCGCCTCCCGCGTGTGAATCACGATCGGCCGGCGCAGCTCGCGCGCCAGGGCAATCTGCCGCCGGAAGACGTCGATCTGGGTCTCGCGCGGCGCGAAGTCGTAGTGGTAGTCGAGTCCGATCTCGCCGATCGCACAGGCTCCGGCCCGCGCCTCCACCGCGCCGCGCACGAACGGCGCCACGCCGTCCGGTCCACCGATCGCGTCGCCCACCGCCCCGGCCTGGTGGGGATGAACCCCGACCGCAAAGGCGGCCTCCGGCCACGCCTCGGCCACGCGGTCTGCACGGGCGGCCTCCTCGTGGTTCAACGCGTCGAGGATGCACAGCGCACCGTCGACGCCGGCGCCGTGCGCCCGCGCGACCACCGCGTCGAGGTCGGCGGCGAACTGCTCGTCCGCCAGATGGCAGTGCGAATCGATCATCGGATTGCCGACCCGGCCGGCGCACGCTCGGGGTCGTCGGGAGTCAGCAGCACGGGCTGGCCCGCAGCATCGAGCGCCGCGAGCACCATGCCGTTCGACTCGATGCCCATCAGCTTCGCCGGCTGCAGGTTGGCCACGAAGACGACGTGCCGTCCCACGAGCGTTTCCGGCTCGTAGGCCTTCGCGATGCCGGCGACGACCTGGCGCACGCCCGCGCCGTCGTCGATCTCCAGCCGCACGAGCTTCTTCGACTTGCGCACCGCCTCGGCCGTCACCACGCGTCCGACCCGCAGTTCGACCTTTGCAAACTCGTCTATGGAGATTCGCAGCGTCTCGGGCGCTTCGGCCTCCTGCGTACCGGCGCCGACCCCGGCCTGCGCGGCGCTGCCGCCGACCGGCGCCGAAACGCCAGCCTCCGACCGGAGCGGGCTCGCGGCGGAAACCGCTTGGCCCGCGCCCGACTGTTCACCGTCCTTCATCGTGCCCTGCTCCCTCTGTTGGGCGCCGGTGGCGACATCGGCCGCCACCCGCACCTTTCGCCCGACCACCGCCTTCGGCGGTGAAGCCTTCCGTTGCACATCCGTCTCGCCGCCGGCGGCCGCTCGTTCGGGATCGAGGCGCGGCCAGAGCGGATCGCCCTTCGCCACGCGCCGCTCCGCGCCGGGCGGCGTCGTCCAGACGCCGTCGCGGTCGAGGTTCGGGCCCGAGCCGTCGACCGGCGCACCGACCCGCGCGAGCACCTCCCGGCAGGACCGCGGCATCACGGGCGCCAGCAGCACGGCGGCAATCCGCACCGCCTCGCTCACGTCGTAGAGCTGCCGGTCGAGCTCGGCCGCGCGCGCGGAATCCCGCGCCGTTACCCACGGCTCGACCGCCGCGATGTACTCGTTCGCGGCGTCGATGAGACGAAAGGCAGCCGCGACGCCGCCGTTCAGCGCGAACGCATCCATCGCCTCCCGGTAGGCCGTCACCGCCCCGCCCGCCGCGCCGGCCAGCGGACCCGGGGCGCTCGGCGGCGCCGTCAGCCTTCCCTGGCGGTAACGGTGGGCCATCGACGCCAGCCGGGACACCAGGTTGCCGAAGTTGTTCGCCAGATCGACGTTGTAGCGCTCCTCGAACCGGTCCCACGTGAAGTCGCCGTCCTGGCCGAACGCGATCTCCTTGGTCAGATAGAGCCGCAGCGGATCGGGACCCAGACGGTCCGCCGCCTCCAGCGGATCGACCACGGTCCCGAGCGACTTGCTCATCTTCTGCCCCTGCCAGTGCACCCAGCCGTGGCCGAAGACCCGGCGCGGCAGCGGCAGGCCGGCGCTCATGAGCATCGCGGGCCAGATGACGCAGTGGAAGCGGGTGATGTCCTTCCCGATGACGTGCAGATCGGCCGGCCACCAAGTCTCGAACAACGCGTCGTCGGCGCCGTACCCGACCCCCGAGATGTAGTTGATGAGCGCATCGAACCAGACGTAGATGACGCTGCCGGGGTCGGACGGCACCGGAATGCCCCAGGCCTGCCCGGTCCGGCTCATCGAGATGTCGTCGAGCCCCGACTCGAGCAGCCTGAGCATCTCGTTGCGGCGGATCTCCGGCTCCAGGAATTCCGGCTGCGCCGCGTAGTGGTCGAGCAGGCGCTGCCGGTACTTCGAGAGCCGGAAGAAGTGGTTCTTCTCCTTGATCCACTGCGGCGGCTTGCGGTGGATCGGGCAGTTGCCGTCCTCGAGGTCCTTCTCGGTCTTGAACGCCTCGCAGGAAACGCAGTACCAGCCTTCGAACCAGCCCTCGTACACGTCCCCCGCTTCGGCCAGGCGCGAGGCGAGGGCGGTCACGCCGGTCCGGTGCCGCGCTTCGGTCGTCCGTATGAAGTCGTCGAACGAGATGTCGAGCCGCGCCCACACGTCGCGGAACGCCCGCTCCATGTCGTCGCAGAAGGCGAGCGGCTCGACGCCGAGCTCGCGGGCGCGCTGAAAGACGTTCTGCGAGTGCTCGTCGTTGCCCATCATGAAGCGGGTCTCGATGCCGCACAGCCGCTTGTAGCGGGCGATAACGTCGGCCGCAATCTTCTCGTAGGCGGTCCCCAGGTGGGGCCGGCTGTTTACGTAGTCGATCGCCGTGGTGATGTAGAACCTGGACATCGGAATCAGGAAGCGGTCTCCGGGTTGCGGTCGAGCCACGCCTTGACGGCGATGGCCTGTACGTCCTTTATCGACAGCCCTTGTTCCGCCGCCAGCCGCGCACAGTCGTCGAACTCGGGGGCCGCGTTGCGTACCGCGCCGTCGCGCCGCGCCACCTTGATGCGGACGGCGCCGATCGGCGTGTCGACGGCAATCTCCTCGCGGTCGAGCCGCTCGCGCTCGGTCTCCGTCACCCGCACGCCGATGGTGGTCGACTCCCGGAACAGCACGTCGGCCAGCGCCGCGCGCCGGCGGGGCGGCGCCACCACGGTGACCAGCGTGCCGGGCCGGTTCTTCTTCATCTGAATCGGCGTGTAGAAGACGTCGAGCGCCCCGGCCGCGGCCAGCCGATCCATCAGCGGGCCGTAGAGCTGCGGGTTCATGTCGTCGATCTGACACTCGAGAACGGCCACCCGCTCGAAGTTGCCGCTCGCGGACCCGGCCCCCACCAGCGCCCGCAGGACGTTGGGGCGCCCGGCCGGATTCCGATCGCCGGCCCCGTATCCGATGCGCTCGACCCGCATCGGCGGCGCCGGGCCGTAGGCGTCCGCGTACTCCGTCACGAGGAGCGCCCCGGTCGGCGTGACCAGTTCCGCCGGCGGCCCCTGCGCGTACGTCGGCACGCCGATCAGCAGCTCCGCCGTTGCGGGCGCCGGCACGGGCAGCACGCCGTGCGCGCACTCGACGGTTCCGGAGCCGACGTTCAACGCCGAGGCCGCGATCCGGTCGGGCGCCAGCCATTCCAGCGCGGACACCGCCGCAACGACGTCCACGATGGAATCGACGGCTCCCACCTCGTGCAGGTGCACTTCCTCGACCGGGACCTGGTGAATGCCCGCCTCCACCTCGGCCAACCGGCGGAAGAGCCGCGAGGCGCGCGCCTTGCCGGCCGGCGACAACGACGACCGGTCGACAATCCCGTTGATTTCCGTCAGGCCGCGGTGGTGGTGGTGTCCGTGAGCGTGCGCGTGCTCCCGGCCATGCGCATGGCCGTGCTCCCGGCCACCCGCGCGGACGTGCTCGCCGTCATGCGTGTGACCGTGCTCGTGGCCGTCCGTGCGGCCATGCGCATGGTCGTTGCCGTGCGCGTGGCCGTGCTCATGCCCGTGCTCATGCCCGTGACCACTTTCCGCCCGCGCGTCGGCCGCCTCGCCGTCGACCGTTACACGAAACCTGGCCGCGCCGATCCCGCTCCGATCGACGCGTTCGCTGACGATGCGGACGCCGTCCAGACCGAGCGAGTCCACGGTTGCCGCCAACACGTCGAACGGCACGCCGGCATCGACGAGCGCGCCGGCGACCATATCGCCGGACGCTCCCGAGAAGCAGTCGAGATACAGGATTCTGGACATCAGCGCCCGCGGGTGCCCGCGGCCCGCGACCAGCGGAGGACCGCAATCGCCGGCTGCCGCCGCCCCCTCCGTCGCGAAACTCCGTGCTCGGCTCCAGCCCCCACCGGCCCGGGGGCCTGCGCCTCGGAACCCGGTTCGTTGCGTTCCGGCGGCGCAAACTCCCGGTCAGAGGCGCCCGTGCTCCTTGAAACTGTAGTAGCAGGCATCCGCAAGCACCATGTGATCCAGCACGTCGATGCCCATGATGGCGCCGGCCTCCACCAGGCGGGCGGTCAGGGCCACGTCGTCCTCGCTCGGCGTGGGATCTCCCGACGGATGGTTGTGAAACACCACGATCGCCGCCGCGCCTCCCGCGGTAGCCATCCGGAACACCTCTCGCGGATGCGCCAGCGTCTCGTCCAGCGTGCCGACCGACAGCAGTGCGGTGAGCAACACGCGGTGACGCGCATCGAGCTGCACGATGCCGAACTGCTCCACCGACCGGGCGCCGTACCGCGGCAGCAGGTAGCGCGCCATGTCGCGCGGCCCGCCCAGCCGGGTTCGCTCGTCGGGCAACGCAAGCGTGCGGCGGCCCAGCTCGATAGCGGCCATGATGCGAGCCGACATGGCCGGCCCGACACCGGAGACCCCCTCCAACTGGCCCTCCAGAGCGCGCGTCAACCCGTGTACCCCACCGGCGTGGCAGAGCACGCGGTTCGCGATGTCGAGCGCGCTCTCGTTCTGGGATCCGTGACCGATTACCGCGGCGAGCAACTCGTTGTCGCCGAGCCCGGCCGGGCCCAGGCGCCTCAGCTTCTCGCGGGGCCGATCGTGCAGAGCCAGTTGCCTTACGCTCACGCGGTACGCCTATTCAATATGCGTGCCGCGTTGCGCTTGATCGTACTACACGCCACCCCGGTTCGCCGGCCCGCGGGCGGCGTACCTGCCGGCGTGCGATCAAGGCGCCGATGGAGGCAGGACCCACTGGCCGTGCGCGACGACATCGGCCCAACCCGTGAGCAGAATCTCCCGATCCGTCCAGTCGACGCGCTGCGCCCCGCCCGGAGAGACGACCTCCGCACTCCGCGCGGCGCCGCCGAAGCGGGCCGCCGCAACCGCGGCGGCGCACGCGCCGGTGCCCGATGCGGGCGTGGGCCCCACACCCCGTTCCCAGATCAGGATCCGAACCCGATCAGATCGCTCGACCGTTGCGAACTCCACGTTGGTCCCTTCGGGAAACCGCTCGTGCGTCGCCAGGAGCTGTCCCAGACTCCGAAACCGTCGTTCCCTCTCTTCCGCCGACGGCGACAGAACGACGCACTGCGGATTGCCCACGGACAGCGCCACGACACGCACCCGTTCACCGCCGACCGCCAGCTCTTCCTCGCGCAACCCGAGGGGCTGCCCCATGCCGGCCCGAAACGTGTAGCGCGGATGCTTCGCTTCGAGCAACGTCAACGTCTTCAAGCCGCCCGCGGTCTCGATCGCCATGGAGCCGCCGCCGCTGGAAGTCTCTCCGCGAGCGGTCTCGGCGAGCAACGCCCCCAGGCAGCGCACGCCGTTGCCGGACACCTCCGCGGGGCTGCCGTCGGCGTTGAAGAGTCGCATGGCCGCGCCGGTCGCGGTGCGCCGGTAGACGATCAGACCGTCCGCTCCGACGCCGTGCCGGCGCCGGCAGATGGCCCGCGCCAGACCGTCGAGCGGCGCCGGGCCGACGCCATCCTCCTCGATGAAGAGGAAATCGTTGCCGTAGGCGTGCGCCTTGACGAACCCGACCGCCGCCGCGCGTCGCGCTCCGCTCACGGCACGTCCAACGCGCGGAACACCCAGGTCAGTCCGGTCGTCACGCCGAGCCCGGCATCACGCGGCGTGAGGCCGGCCACCAGCGCGGCGTCCACCCGGACCAGCCCCCGCGTGAAGCGCGCCCCGAAACGAACGTAGCCGGAGCTGTCGGTCCCCGGCGGCGGATCGCCCCGCCGCGTATTGGCGCGACCGTTGACCTCGCCGACGATCTCCGCGCCTTCCGCGAATGCGCGGGCGAAGGAAATCCCGTACACCAGCACGTCGTTCTGGCGGTCTCCGCGAGTGGGATCGCTCAGAATGCCGAGCCCGACGTTGGCCACCACGCGCAGCGATCGGACCGTCTTGCCGACCAGCAGCGTGTTGTAGAAGTCCATCGTGTCGAGCCCGATCCCCTCCTCGTTGCCTGCGTTCGGCAGCTTGGTGGCGAACCGCAGCGAAATGCCGGGGCGGACGCCGCCTTCGGAAAGCAGGCGCGTCTTCGCACCGACCACCGTATCGGACCAGCTCGACGTGCTGTTGCCGCTGACGCGCAACTGGTGGGAAAGCGGCGCCGGCGTCCGGCCGGTGATGTTCAGGGTGTCGAACGACACGTTGTCTATCTGCACCTCGGCGATCGAGCTGACCCCGATGCTGACCCCGAACCGCGGGAGGCTGCGCAGGTTTCCAGTCAGCCCGGACACCGGAAAGTGCTGATCGCGGTGGTAGTCGAATCCGGCCTCCATCAGCACGATGCCCGGGCCCACGGATTCCGGGTCCTCGGTCACGAGCGGCCGTTGCTGGGCGGCGGCCGACGCCGGCCAGACGAGGAGCGCAAGCGGCAGGAGGAGGGGGAAACGACGCATGTACAGATTCTAGCGCCCCGAGACGCCTCGCTGGCTCCGTGCTTCGGCCCATCCCCCGCTAAATGACCTCGACGCCGCGGAACTCACCGTGCTCCGTTCTACGGTGCAAGCTCCTGGCGCCGCCGAACCCGTCGCAAGGCTTCGGCGTGCGGCCCGGCGTCCACCATCCCGGTATCGTACGCCTCGGAACTCCGCTTCGTTGCGTCTTACGGCGAAAGATCCTGACCTTTCGGGTCGGCGGAGGATCCCCGGGTCGAGCCGCAGTCGCGCCCCCAACGAATGTAGACCAGCGCCGCCGCGTCGTAGAGCGCGTGCGCGACGATCGGCGCCAGCAGCCCGCCGGTCGCCGCCGCCAGCCAGCCGAGCGCCGCTCCCATGACCGCGACCCAGCAGCCGAAGGCGAGCGTGCCGCGGCCTCCGGTGTGCAGCGCGCCGAAGACGAGGCTCGCGGGTACCAATCCAATCTCCGGTTGCAGGACGCCGCGGAACAGCAACTCCTCGCCGACGCCGGCTGCAATCGCGATGACGACGACCTCGCGGACCCCGACCTCGGCGAAGAGCGGCTTCAGAATGTCGCGATACACGCGGCGGACGGCGCGCACGGCCCGAAGCGGAGGTGCGTGGCAGAGCAACCAGTAGTTGGCGCCGGCGAACGCGGCGGCGGCCAGCAGACCGGCGGCCGCATCGCGCACCCACGGGCCGGAGCCGGCCTCCAGCGGGAGGCCTCGGTAGCGCGCCCAGCCCAGGGCGAGCAGGACGAGGAGGGCCTCGCCGGCCAGCGCCAGCCGCAGCAGCTCGCCGGCGGTCGGGCGCGTCCCGGTCATGTTGCCCCGCACCGCCCGGCTAGAAGGAACGCCTGCTGTCAAGCAGCACGGTCACCGGGCCGTCGTTGACCAGCTCGACGTCCATCAGCGCCCGGAACTCGCCGGCCTGCACCGGCAACCCGTGCAGCCGCAGCCGCTCCAGCAGCGCTTCGTACAGCTCCTTCGCGCGATCCGGCGGAGCCGCCCCGCTGTACGAGGGCCGCCGGCCGCGCCGGCAGTCGCCGTACAGCGTGAACTGCGAGACCACGAGCACGGCGCCGCCGACCTCGGCCACCGAGCGGTTCATCCTGCCGTCGGCGTCCGCGAAGAGGCGGAGGTCGCGGATCCTGGCCGCCACGTAATCCGTGTCGCGGTCCGTGTCGTCGCGGCCCACGCCGAGCAGTACCAGCAAACCGTATCCAATGGCGCCCGCGACGCGCCCGTCGACTGTGACCGAAGCCCTTCGGACGCGCTGCAGCACCGCTCGCACCAGGGGAACCCGGAGGCCTGCCGCGCGGCGCCGCGCGACAGGCGGATCATGGCGCGACCGCGCCGTCCGGCACGGACGCCGACGCGTCGGGCGGCACCCGGGCCGCGGCGCGCAACTCGCCCGGAGGATTCAGACGCGTATCGAGCAGATGGCGCGGGACCACGTTGCCGAGCGCCTTCAGCATGGAGCTCTTCACGCCCGGGTGCTCGCGTTCGAGATCGAGCAGCCAGCGCTTGACCCGCTGCCGCTTCAGGCTGAGGTCGCCGCAGACGGGGCAGCAGCAGCCGATGACCTCCAGGCTGCATTCGCGGGTGTAGGCGCGCGCCTCGTCCTCGGTCACGTAGACGAGCGGGCGGATGACCACGTGCCGGCCGTCGTCGGAGACCAGCCGTGCCGGCATCGCCTTCAGCGATCCGGCGAAGAGCAGGTTGAGCAGCAGCGTCTCGACGAAATCGTCCGCGTGGTGGCCCAGAGCGATCTTGGTCGCCCCCACCTCGGCCGCGATGCGGTACAGGACGCCGCGGCGCAGCCGCGCACAAAGCGAGCAGGGCGTCGCGTCGGCGTCCAGCACGTCGTCCATGATGTCGCCGATCGACGTGTGCTCTATGCGGTACTCCCAGCCCCGCTCCTCGCAGGTACGCGCGATGACACCGTGCTTGTAGGCGGCGTAACCCGAGTCGACGTTGACCGCGATCAGCGAGAAGTCGACCGGCGCGCGCCGCCGCAGCACGTCGAGCAGGTGCATCAGCGCCCAACTGTCCTTGCCGCCGGACAAGCCGACCATGACGCGGTCGCCCTCCTCGACGAGGTCGAACGTCTTGATCGCACGCGTCGCCTTGCGGGCGAGCCGGGCTTCGAGGGTGCTCCGATAGGGCATGCTGGTGGTGAACGCTCAGAATCGGAAACGCAACCCGGCGCCGGCCCGCAGACCGCCGACGTCGAGATTCTCATCGGCTCCGAACTCCGGCAGCGCCGACGTTCCCGTCATCCACCCGGCGAAGATCCCGATGCCCGCTGACCAGAACAACGCACCAGGATCGCGGCGCCGGATGAAATGGTAGGTCAGGTCGACTCCGACGCTGGCGCCCGGAACACGCTTCTGCACGGACCCGCGGCCGAAATCGACCTGCACCTCGTTGTAGGGCGCCGTTTCGGTTACCTCGAACGTGTCCGGGTCCATGCGGTCGAGATCCACGATAAAGAGCGATGGACCGGCCGAAAGGACCACGTCGAGCCGATCGGCCAACAGGATCGTCCACGCAGCCTGCAGGTGGATGCCGAGATCCGTGCGGTTGAAGCCGTCCAATCGAAACTCCTGCTCGCGCGGACGACCGTGGAAGAGCGGATGCGGAACGACTCCGGCCCCGTCGATGCCGCCCTTGGAGCGCGAGTGCGTGACGCCCAGGCCGACCGCAAGGCTGCTCCACACGCGCAACCCGACGGCCGCGTCCACGCCCACGCGGGAAGACGATGCATGACGGGCCTCGAACACGGCCGTTTCGTCGTACAACGGAATCGACAGACGCTCGGTCAACGAACGGTCTCCGGTCGGGTACAGCGCGTTGATATTGAGGTAGCCGACTTCCATCAGCCTGCCTCTCGGACGACGCGATGCCTGAATCTCGTCCGCCGTCTGCGCCTCCGCGGAACCGCCGGCGAGCGCTGCGAAGACGAGGGTCCCCGTCGAGCAAAGCATTCCGAATCGTGATCGCAAGCCAACCTCCAGAACGTCGTGCATGCATCGCCGCAACGCCATCGGCCGGTGCCGCCAGCGGCGTTCTCCGTCGGGCGGCACGGCAACGTTCGAACCACATCGACCGGCCGGGACGTCAATGCGCCGCGTCCGGCCTGCGCCAGGACGGGAGCCTCGGCGCGGACACGCCTTTCCGACACGAGCGGCCGCCGCACCGTGACCGCAACGAGGCTGCGAGATCATAGCCCACGCCGCGCGAACCTCCGACTCCCCGTTCCCGCGGCGTCCGCCCGCTCGTTCGACCGCGCGCGACGTCGCCGGCGGCTACTCGATCCGGGCGTGCAGGTCGAGAAGCACCCCCGTACTTCGGGCCGGGACACTGACCTGTACCGGTGGCTCTGCCGGCCTGCCGGCCGGCACCGTCAGTTCCCGCAACACGGCTCCGGTGGACGCGTCCAGCAGGCGACCGGACATTGCGACGGGCAGCCGCAGCGACACATGAGGCGCCGGTTGCGTCGACTCCACGTACGCAATGAACCGTTCCGGCGACTGAAAGCCGAACGCCCGCCGCATGCCGCCCGCAGCCCGCAGCACGCTGCCCTCGGAGGGGCCATCCACGAAACGGAGCCCCGAGAAGACCGGCGGGGGGCGCAGGGCCGCAATGGCCCGCGCCTTCTCGCCGCGGACGCGGTACAGGCGTCTCGAGCCGTCCGTGACCTCCAGCACGAGATCCCGTCGCCGGTCCAGCCGGTCGAGGGCCCGCCGGAAACCCGCCGGGTCGGGATAACGGTCGGTGTGCACGACGACGTAGCCGACGCCGAGCTCCTGGAGCCACGCGACCCCCAGCACCGACGGGAACGTCCCGGTCCGGGCAACGATATCGTCGAAATCCGGCGGCGTGAACCCACCGAAGCCGTTGACGAGGGGACGCCAGTGCACCGTCGACGCCAGGAGGTAGCGCGCGTTGCGGTGAAACTCGCTGCGTCGAAAGATCGGTAGTTCGACGACGGCGCCCGGCCATGCGGACTCGGCCAGGTACCTGTGAACGCGCGTGGCGTAGTCGAACCGGGGATAGGATCCGAACCCGTGGAAGCTCTCCGCGGTGGCCAGCATCAACACGACCACCAGGGCGAGGGCGCGCCTGGGCGCCGAGGCGGACCTGGTCAATCCACTGAAGCCGATGCCCGCCAGGACCGCCAACACGAAGACCACGAGGACTCCGAAGCGGTTGATCGCCCGCAGCCCCTGCAGCGGCGGCACTAAGTCGTACGCCCAGACATATACGGGAGTGAGGGAGCCGAGAGACATCAGGCAACCGATGCCGGCAACCGCCGCGAGCATCGGGCGAACCCCGCGCGGCGCCGCGGAGCGCCGTCGCAGAAGGGCGGCGCCGGCCAGCACCAGCGTTACGACGCCCGGAAAGAGCGTGCCCGGCGCCGAGTGGTAGTAGTCCCCGCTCCAGGTCTCGTAGTGCAGCCTCGCCGCGGACGACAGGTAGCTGCTCAACGCCGTTGCCACGTCGGTCGCTTCCGCGACGGGCGGCCGTTGGTAACGGGCCTGCATATGAGGACGCAACACGACGAGGAGGGCGACAAGGGTCACCGCCGCCGCCGCCCCGAGACGCAGCGCCAGACGGACGCCGTCACGCTGCCAGAACTCCCGTGCGCGCACCGCCGCCGCGGCCGCAAGCGCAAAGCACACGAAAACCACCAGGTACCCCGACGTCAGAGCTGCGCCGAACACGCACGATCCGAGCCACACCGCGTCTCGCGTGCGGCGTTGCGTCATCAGGTGGTGGAACGCGATGAACGCGAGCGGCAGCCAGTAGGCGTGAAGCGCCTGCAAGTGCGCCACGCGTGTCAGGAACACCGTGCTGAAGGCGAACAGCACGCCCGACAGCAAGCCTGCAATATGGTCGCGAGTCCAGGTCCTGACCAGCGCGTAGACCGCAAGGGCCGTCAACGTGAACCCGAACAGCACCAGCAGGTTGTGCGCGAGAAGCGCGGAACCGCCGAACCAGCGCACCGGAGCCGCCAGCAGCCCGGGCACGATGAGCGGTTCGGTGTAGGCCAGGGCGCCCTCGTGCGGATGGAACATGTTCGCGTCGAACAAGCGCCAGGGCTCGGTGGGGATCTGCCGGGCGATCCACGACACGGCCCATGCGTTGAGCCAGGCATCGTCGTGGATCCGCGACCGGTAGCTCAGCCCCGTCGCCAGGGGCCACGTATGGAAAACCGCCAGGCTCAGGAACAGGAGCGGCGCATGCCAGCCGCTGCTCTCCATTCCTCGGCGCATCCGAGCCAAGGTGAATCGCACGCTCGACCTCCAGATGACCGTCGCGACCCGGTCAACCGCTTGTGAAGAACGAGGGGTTCCATGCCACCCCGCCGGGCGCCGCCGGCGGCCGGCCGGGCGAATCCGCTACGGTAGCACGCCCACCGGCACACCCCACCACGGGACTGCCTGGAGCAGGCTCGGGTCGGCCAATTCGCCACGGCTGATGCCGTCGAGCTCCGCTGCCACGCCGGCCCACGACACCAGATGGAGACGCACGCGGTTGCCGGGCCGATAGCCGGCCGCCGCGGTCAGCTCGTTGTCGATCATGCTGCGCACGTAGACGACCGCATCGGACGCCATGCCTGCCACCTGTCCGGCGAGCGGGTCGATTCCCGTGATGTGAACCGCAACGATGTGATCCCGATACGGTACGGATCCCGGTTCGGGTATCGAACCCGCAGCCACCACCGTGGCTTCCACGGTCGCGCTGGAATCGACACCCGGAGCCCAGAGCGCGTCGACGCCTTCCCCCCGCACGACCTCCGCCCCCAGATCGACCGGTTGCCAGTCACCCTGCGAGAGCTCGCGTGTCGCGAACTGGTACACGACCACTCGCGTGCCCGCGAGCCGCCCGGCGTCGCGTGCAGCCTCCAGCGCCAGGAGACGACGAGGAGCCAGCGCGCCGGCGTCGTTCTGGCTGATGCGATCCACCGGGCGACCGAGTGCGAAGCCGAGTTGTTCCGCGAATCCCGCCGACGTTCCCCAACCGAGGGACGGCACGGAATAGATGTTCGTGAAGCTGTCACCGAGAAGGAGGACCTCCGCGGAGCGGTCCGGCGCCCAGGCCTCCCCCCGCGCCGTCTCGATTCTCGCAATGGTGACGGTCTCCGAAGGATACAGGTTCTGATTCGGACCGAGGTCCAGCAACCGCGCCGTATCTCCCTCGTTGGTCGCCCGCCCGCGGCGCGTGCGATGCCCGCCGACAGGCTCGGAGAGCCACCCCTGCCGCTCGATGAACGCCGCCAGCTCGACCGCGGTCCGCTGCATGGTCTCCGGACGCCAGTGCGTGTCCGTAGCCAGGTAGAGCGGCCCGCGGCCTTCGCGGCGCATCGCCGACAAGACCCGGCCGAGGTCGAACACCGTGACGCCCGCTTCCCGCAGGTACCGTATATACCGGCGATAGGACCGGTTCATGATCGGCGCGAAACGAATGCGGCCGGGACCTGCCTGCCCGGGGTCTGCCGACGGCTTGACCGGCGTCGGAAGGACGATCAGGCGGACGCCGCGCCGCTCGAGCTGCTGGTGCAGGCTCACCAGGGCGGCCCGCGGGTCGGGCTGCCGCGCGGCGGACAGCGTGTCTCCCTCGGCAGCGCGGCGCGCCAGCACGGCCGTGGACAGGAAGCCCGGCCCGGTGACGTGGTCCAGATCCGGACGGTAGAACAACCAACCGTCGACACCCACCTCCACCCGCGACGTGCCGGCGCCCAACCAGCGGGTCAGCGCCCCCTGCACGACCGGGCGCAGGCGCCGGCCCAGCACGGATTCCTCGGCGAGTCGATCCTCGATCCCCTTGGCGCGGGCCAGCAGGTCCCGGTTGACGGCGCGTACCCGATCGACGACGGCGCCGGGGGCAAGCCCCGCTGCCATCGGCGCCGACCTCGGGGCCAGACTGCGAAGGAAGCCCGGATCCAGCATCAGTTGGGCGGCGAACGGCGACGCGATGACCAATGCGAACATCGCAACCAGCAGACGAGCCGCCCGCGGCGCGACAGCGGTGACGCCCACCTCCTCCCGCGCCTGCGCGATCCTGGCGCGCTCGAGACGAGGAAGGCGGGCAGCGGTGTCGTTGGTGGACATTGCTCGGCTCAAAAGATGAAGTAGATGAACGGATTGTGCGCCTGGGTCGAGAGGATGGAGCACGCGAGAGCCAACAGGGTCACCACGAAGAGCGACTTGACTACGGTCAGGCGGCGCGTCCAGTCCCAGGTCTGCGGCGCCGCCCACGTCACCAGTGCGGCGCAACCGAAGCACAGCAGGGAATAGGGTTCGTACATGACCTGTCCGAGCAGGCGCGCCGTGTCGCCGTATGGCTCTAGGCCGAACATGCTCCGCAGGTACAGCGTCGCCGCACCGATGTCGGGAGCGCGAAAGAAGACCCAGCTCACGAGGACCAGACAGAACGTCAGAATGGTCCTGAGCGGCGCCGGCAGCACGCGATAAGGGCTCGCGCCTCCCAGCGCCCGTTCGACCGCCAGCAGGATTCCGTGAAAACCTCCCCAGACGACGAAAGTCCAGGAGCTTCCGTGCCACAGGCCCCCCAGCAGCATCACGAGCGCCAGGTTCACGTAGGTGCGGGCGGGCCCCGACCGGCTGCCCCCCAGGGGGACGTACAGGTAGTCCCGCAGCCACGACGACAGCGAAATGTGCCAGCGCCGCCAGAAGTCGGTGATCGACTGCGCGTGGTACGGCGAGTCGAAGTTCTTGGGGAACACGAAACCGAGCATCAGCCCCAGGCCGATGGCCATGTCCGAGTAGCCGCTGAAATCGAAGTAGATCTGGAACGCGTACGCCGCGGCGCCGAACCAGGCGTCGAACACCCCGATGGACCCGGCATCGAACGCGAGATCGGCAATCCGGCCGCAGGGGTTGGCCAGGAGCACCTTCTTGGCGAGGCCGAGGCTGATGAACGCGGCGCCTCGAGCGCACTTCGCGACGGTGTGGGTCCTGGCCGCAAGCTGTTCGGCGACTTCCGCGAAACGGATGATCGGCCCGGCGACGAGCTGGGGGAACATCGAGACGTAGCACGCGAAGTCGATGAAGCTGCGGAGCGCGGTCGCGTGGCCGCGCGAGACGTCCAGCGTGTAGCTCATCGACTGGAACGTGTAGAAGCTGATGCCCAGGGGCAGGGTCACCCGCAACGCGACATCGAGATGCAGCCACGGCACGCCGAGCCAGGCAGCCACGCCGTTCACCGTGTCGATCCCGAAGTTGAAGTACTTGAAGAACCCGAGCAGCGCCAGATTGGTCGTCAACGACAGCGCCACCGCGCAGCGTCGTCCGCGCGCGCCGACGCGGGTGTCCGGGTCGACCCTGCGCATGGGGCGCGCCCAGCGCGCCGCCGCCTCCCGTCGACCGAGCAACCGCGCAAGCCAGACGGGCCCGCTTCCGGCGAGCGCCAGGCCGCAGAAGTAGTCGACGGCCGTCGACGTCAACAGCAGCACGACGAACAACGGATTCGCCCAGCCGTAGAACAGATAGCTGAACAGCGCCAGCGCACAGTGGCGCGCGCGGCGCGGCAGCGCGTAGTAGACGATCAGCGTGACCGGCAGGAACCAGAAGAGGAAGACGTGCGAGCTGAAGACCATGTAGCGCCCCGAAACGCCGCGCCGGCTCGGCTCAGTCTACAAGTCTCGCGCGCCGGCTCCCGCAACGCCAAAACGGGTAAGCTGCGTGCGATGCAGGAGGCCGCTTGACCGATTCGTCACCGCCCCGGGACACCGCCGGCGAAACCTCGCGCGACCGGCGCAGGATCACCGTCATTCAGGAGGAGCTGTTCGACCCCGGCCGGTCCCGGGCCGCGCGCTACGCACAGCTCGTCGTCGGACGGCCCGGACTCTGGACACTGGTCAAGTACGAGCTCATCGTGACCCTGACCGGCGCCCTGCCGGGCGCGCTCGGTCTGTTGCTGCGGTCGAAACTCTATCCGCTGCTGCTGGGACATGCCGGTCGCAACGTCACCTTCGGAGCCAACGTCGTGCTCCGCCATCCCCACAAGATCCGCATCGGCGACAACGTCGTCATCGATGACGCATGCTGTCTCGACGCGAAGGGCGCCGACAACCGGGGCATCGACGTCGGCAACGGCGTCTTCATCGGCCGCGGAACGATCCTGAGTTGCAAGAACGGCGACATCGTGGTCGACGACCACGCCAACATCGGCTTCAACTGCGAGATCTTCTCCGGCAGCCGCGTCCGGCTCGGCAAGCATGCCCTCGTCGCCGCGTACACGTACCTGGTCGGCGGCGACCACACCTTCGATCGCACCGACACGCCGGTGCTGCACCAGGAGCGGGTCGCGCGCGGAATCGAGGTCGACGACAACGTGTGGCTGGGAGCCCACGTCGTCGTAGCCGACGGCGTGACCATCGGCCGAGACGCCATAGTGGGAGCCGGCGCCGTCGTCCGCGACGAGGTTCCGCCGTTCGCCATCGCGGCCGGGGTCCCCGCGCGGGTCATCCGTGATCGCCGGAGCGACTCGAGCCGCTCATCGCTTCGTCAGGGATGAATCGGGATGATCGGCCAGCCGTCGCCCTCGGTGAACTCGCGTGCGGCGAAGCACCAGATCACGAGGCGCTTGCCTTCCCAGTAGGCTGCGTCCCGCTGGGCTCGACGAAACAGGTTCACGCGCGCCGCGGTCGAGGCCGAGCCGCGCACTGCGACCAGATCCACCGGCACGCCCAATTCCAGCGCCAGTTGATCGGGTAGTCCGGCCCCCACCGCGTGCATGTCCCCGCCGGCATGGAACACCAGGTTGTGGCTGTCGCCGAGCAGAACCAGCGGACTGTTCGGGTCCGGTTCCGACAGCTCCCCCGCAGGACTCGCTCGCCGAATCTCCCGCAGCCGCAGCCGCTCCTCCGGTTGCCGCTCGTCCAGGTCGCGCGTCAGATCTCCCACGATCGCGGCGTCATGCCACCGGGCCTCGTGATGCTCCCGGGCGAGATCCGGGTACCACGAACGCCCGCGTACGGCGGCGGCAATCGCCCTGCCGGCCAGCACGCACCCGACGCCCGACCAGTGCGTGTCCCGCCGGCAGTAGACCGGTCCGTCCGGATGATCGCGATTCTGCAGGAATCCATCGGTGAGGTCGAGGACGTCTACGCCCGCATCGCGCAGCAGCGTATAGAAGGCCTGGTGGTCCGGGTCCAGACGCTGCGTCGGTGAAGCGGTCGCCACCTCCGCCGACACCATGTCGGCATGGATGATGCTCTTGGGCGGCACGGGCACCAGGAGCAACTCGACGCCGACGCCCGCGAGTCGCTGCTTGAAGTCCACGATCGCGGCCAGCGGGTCCGCGGCGTCCGGCCGTCGCGCACGGCTGATCTCGGCCGCCCGCGGCCCCCAGAACGCGCCGAGCGACGCGTGGCGAAGCTCGGGCGCGAAGAAGAGCCAACCGTTCCGGCCGGCGACGGCGACCGTGCCTGACGCTTCGGCCGCTTCCGCCAGCGCTCGAGCCGTGTTGCGAAAGTCGGCGACGGCGTCCTGCCCGCCGGTCGACTGGCAGGCCGAAACGGCGGCAAGCCCGACAACCCCGAGCCGGCCGACCAGGCGACGGAACACGAACCCGCTCGAGATCACGGCGCCAGGTTGGACGACGCCACGTCGTAGAACAGCGGCAGCGTCAGGTCGGTGGTCTCCATGACCAGGCGCTTGCCCTCGAGCTCCCGACGCGCCTCGTAGGGGGCAAGCTCCAGTCGCAACGCGCGCCCGGCCGGACGTTCCGCGCCGGCGACAGTCCGGCCATCGCGGATGACCCAGTGGGCGACCGCGATCACCGGAACCTCCAGTTGGCCCTCGACGACGTCGACGACGTCGTACTCCAGCGCCAACAACCCCTCGCGATACGGCGCGATGGACGCGGGCGTGGGGAGCGTCACGTCGTGTCGAGGTCGAACCTCGGCGACAACCCTCGACGCGTCCGTGTCGGCCACCGCGGCCACCGAGGCGCCCGCGACTCTCGCCCGCGGCTCCGGAAGCGTGCCCGGCGCGATCCACGCGTCCGGGTAGAAGTCGGGCTGATCGTTGTGCGTCACGCGACTCCACGACGATATCGTCGTGAAGGTCTCGTCGAAGAAACCGACATGCACCTCGACCTGCCTTCCGCCGCCGCGGATCTTGTTGGCGCGGTCCCCCACCGTGTACGGACCCGTCACAACGAGCGCACGCGGGTGGTTCGTCCATCGCGGGTGGTATACCTCGAAACCGCCGAAGACAGGGTCGTCGCTGACGGATACCTGCCAACGTTCCTCGGTCTCGACATTCACGATCGTCACGTTGCGATGCGCGCCGTCGAAGTACCAGAACAGCGGCTCTTCACCTGGGGAGAACGCGGTCCAGCAGCCTTCGCCGAGCTTCCGCCAGGTGCCCGTGTTCAAGTCGGCGACGCCGGCAGTCGGCCAGGGCAACAGGGCGCTGGCGGCCCCGCCGTCGGCGGACACCTGAAAGCTGTCGCCCGAGACCGGCTGGGCATCCCAGACGATCTCGGACACCGTCGGATCCTCCAGCCAATGGCGGCGCACTGCGGGATAGGATGGCGGATCCGTAGGCGCCTCGTCGGCTCCCACGTACACCCACTGCCTGCCGTCCGCCGGATCGGCCCAGACATCGAGCCCGAAGCCGTCCGCGATCCGCCGCAGCCCGGTGCCGTCCCAGTCGATCGCGTAGACGGCGTTCTGGCGGCGAATCGAAAAGACGATCGACTCCCCGTCCGGGGCAATCAGCGGCTTGGCATAGCTTGCGGTCTCGCTCAGAACCACGCGTTCGCCCCGACCGTCCCGCGAGTCATGGGCCATGAGCAGGAGCCGGTCGCCCAGGCTGAAGAAGTCGGTGCCGTCGCCGACGTCACGGGTCCACACGACCCGCAGATGAGGATTGGCCGGAGCCGTTCGATCTCCGATTGACGCCGGCTCCGGCTCGGTGTTCGCGGGAACGCCCACCGCGCGTGCGCCGCCCGGATCGGCGGCCGGAATCTCCTCGTCCGGCCCGCCGATCCCCGCGGAACAGGAAACCGCCGCAAGGAACAGACACGCGAGCAAGGTCGATCTGATCATCGGGCTGCAGGCGCCGCCGTCTCGCATGGAATGTTGGTCGCGATCCCCGGTTCATTGTAGCCTCTCTCGAACGATTCCTCCTGCAGCCGCCTGCCTCCGGTCGTCAACTCCATGTGTGGCATCGCCGCTATCGCCGAAAACGACGCTGACCGGCCGGTGCCGGCCGAGCGCCTGGCGGCCATGGTGGACGCCCTGCAACATCGCG
Source organism: Vicinamibacterales bacterium (assembly GCA_965204175.1). GTDB lineage: Bacteria > Acidobacteriota > Vicinamibacteria > Vicinamibacterales > UBA8438 > WTFV01. The sequence continues at coordinate 2,255,597 of OZ241978.1, read as the reverse complement.
GGCCCGACGATGCCGGTCACATCGCGCTGCGCGGCGCGGGGATCGGCATGCGAAGGCTCTCGATCATCGACGTGCAGGGAGGGCGGCAGCCCTTCTCGAGCGAGGACGGCGACGTACATCTGGTCGGCAACGGAGAAATCTACAACCACGAACTCCTTCGCGCGGAGCTGGAAACGCGCGGTCACGCGCTTGCCAGTCGCAGCGACGTCGAAGTCGCGTTGCACGCGTACGAAGAATGGGGCGAGTCCTTCGCAGAGCAACTCCAGGGAATGTTCGCGCTGGCGTTGTGGGATGCCCGATCGCGCACGCTGGTGGCCGCGCGCGATCGGGCGGGAGAAAAGCCGCTCTACTACGCCCGTACTGCGCGCGGCCTGATCCTGGCGTCCGAGATCAAGGCGTTGCTGGTACATCCGGACGTGTCGCGCGAGGTGGATCCGGACGCCCTCGATCAGTTCCTGACCTACGAATACGTCATAGCCCCACGCACCATATTCGCGGCGATCCGGCGCCTTCCGGCCGCGCACTACATGGTCTACCGGAACGACACGCTCAGCGTGAACCGTTACTGGGACGCGGCGACCGTGACGCTGAAGGCCTGGAACGACGAAGATGCGGCGGCGGCGCTCCGTCAGACGCTGCAACGCGCAGTCGCGCGCCAGACGATGTCCGACGTACCGCTCGGCGCCTTCCTGTCGGGCGGCCTCGATTCCAGCGCGATCGTTGCCATGATGGCCGCGGCGGGCGGCCGGGACGGAGCCCTGGTGAATACGTTCAGCATGGGCTTCACGGACGGGAGCTACAACGAGCTGCCCCACGCTCGACGCGTCGCGGCACACTTCCATACCCGCCACCGCGAAGGGATGGTCCAACCGGATGTGGTCGAGCTCTTCCACCGACTGATCGTCCATCTCGACGAACCGTTCGCGGACGTCTCGCTGTTTCCCACGTTCCTGGTCTCGCAAATCGCCAGGGCGCATGTCACGGTGGCTCTTTCCGGCGACGGCGGAGACGAGTTGTTCGGGGGCTACGACACCTACGATGCCGATCGATTCGCCCGCCGCATCGCGGCGGTCTTCCCGCAACGAGGCGTTGCCGCGCTCGGTGGTCTGACAGCGCTCTTCCGGCCGAGCGAGAGAAAGAAGGGACTCGTCAACAAGCTGAAGCGGTTCATGGCGGGTTGGGCCGGCGCGCCCGCCGATATCGGCCACTATCGCTGGATGACGTACCTGACTCCGGCCGCCAAGCGTGCACTGTACACCCCCGCGCTGCGCGCCGCTCTCGCGGGTACGGACGTGTACCGGCCGGTACGTGAAGCACTCGGCTCGGCCGGCACCGACGACCTGTTGAACCGCCAGCTCTACACCGACCTCGGCATCTACCTCGCCGACGACATCCTCGTGAAGGTCGACCGCATGAGCATGGCCACGTCACTCGAGACGCGCGCGCCGTTCCTGGACGTCGATGTCATGGAACTGGCGTTCTCGATGCCGGGACACCTCAAGATTCGTCGCGGCGTACGCAAGTACGTGCTGAAGCGGGCCCTGGTGGACACGCTGCCGCCGTCGATACTCCGCCGCTCGAAGGAAGGCTTCAGCATTCCGATGAAGAACTGGCTCAAGCAGGAGCTGACGCCGCTGATGCACGATCTGCTGTCCCGGGATCGAATCGCGCGGCGCGGCTGGATCGAGCCTCGTGCGGTCAAGACTCTCATCGACCAGCATGTCGCCGGACATGAGAACCACGCTCACGTGCTGTTCAGCCTGATGGTGCTGGAGCGATGGGCGCAGGCGCACGTCGACGCCTATCCGGGAAGCTGATACGCTGCACGCACAGCGGCGATTTCGGTCGCCACCCACCGGGACGAGCAGGCGAGCTCCGCCGCAACGACGCGCGCGGCGCTAGCGACCGCGTCGTCGCCCGGATAGCCCGCCGAGCCGGCTTCCGTGCGCCGCATCAGCACATCGGAGAGTCTCACCGCCATCTCCTCCTGCACGGCGTGTCGGACTTCGCCCACCGTGACGGCACAACTACGGCCAAGTGCCTTCCGCTCTTCCGCCGAACGTGCGAGCTTGTCGAGAACAACGCTGCACCTGGTGCCGTAGGTAAGGGCCAACCGCCTGCGCGTGGCGGATGCAATCCCGCGGTCCGTGGCGGCCGAGGCGTCGCGCAAGAAAGCGTCCACGTCGGCCATGTCGCCGCCGACCAGCGGCGTTACGGCGGTCCGGCACGGATTCGCCCTGCGCTCGAGTTGCTCGACAGCGAGGTCGACGGCGCGTTGCGCGGTTTCGCGGGCCGTGGTGTAGCGCACTCCGAGCATGCTGATCAACCCCTGGATCCCGTCGCGGCGATGGTCCGCCACCACGCTCCTGGTCTCCAACCTCGCTCCGCCACCGTGCGGCGACGCCGGCAACAACCCCCGGTGCACCAGCCGGATATCCGCCGCGCGCAGTGACAGAGCGGGAAACGCCGCGTTCACGCTGTCGATGAAGGCGTCGATCTCGCGGCGCGCGAGTCGCAGCCGATCGGCGCCCCCGTCATGGCGATCGTGGCTCGTCCCGACAATCGCGCAGCCGCGCCAGGGAGCAACGAACAGGAATCGGCCGCCTGCCGGACCGGCCACGGCGTGCTCGCCGGGCAAGGGCGATGCGATCACCAGGTTCATCGCCTTGGAAAGCAGCCCGCACAGGCGGCCGCGGGTACTCGGCGCCAGCCGCGCGCCCAGTTCGGGCGCCCACGGACCCGCCGCGTTCAGCACGACGCGCGCCTGGATCTCGAACGACTCGCCGGTCAGCCGATCGATTGCGCGAACCCCTGCCACGGCGGACCCGCGCGCGACCAGCTCGCCGGCTTCGACGTAGTTGACGGCGACGGCGCCCGCTTCCGCAGCCGACGCAACGAAGCTGAAGTGCACGCGATCGCTGTTGTACATCTGGAACTCGAACCACTCCACCCCTCCGTTCACCCCGCGCGGGTCGATGAGCGGATTCCGTTCGAGGCACTCCTCCCGCGACAGCATCCGACTGGGCGGCAGCCTCCCGGACGGGGCGACCGTTCCCGCGTCTTCACGAGCGAGCCGTTCGGCGATCGCGAAGTACAGGCGCAGGAGCGACCTGTTGCGAGAGACGCCCCGGTAGGTCGGAATCACGAACGGCAGCGGGCGCAGGAGATGCGGCACGGCGCGCGCAAGGGCCCGCCGCTCCCGCGCGAACCGGCGCAACGCCGCTACGTTGCCGGACTGCAACGCCCTTACTCCGCCATGAACGGTCTTCGCGCTGTTGAACGAGGTGCCGCCGCCAAAGTCGCTGCGGTCGACGATTGCGACCGACAGGCCGCGCAGCGTCGCATCCCACGCTGCAATGGCGCCGTAGACGCCGCCGCCAATCACCAGGAGATCGAAACGACGGCTGGCCAGAGCCGCCGGCTCACGTCGCACCACGCCTATAATAGCGCCCGTACGGCAGATCAATCGGAACAACGCCTCGATGTCGACCGAACGGATTCGCGACTACTGGAACCGGCATATCCACGACATCGACCTGACCGGCCATCCGGTCGGCTCCCTGGAGTTCTTCGACGCCCTCGACGAGTACCGCTTCGACAAGCTCCGGTACCTCCCGGCGCTGGTCGACTTTCAGGGACACCGCGACGAGCGCATCCTGGAAGTGGGCTGCGGGATCGGAACCGACCTCGTGCGTTTCGCACGCGGCGGGGCGCGCGTGACCGGAATCGATCTCGCCGAGCGCTCGATCGGCTTGGCGCGACGCAACGTCGCGCTCCACGGGGCGCCGGTGGACGGCCTGTGCGTCGGGGACGGCGAAGCGTTGCCGTTCCCGGACCGACGCTTCGACATCGTCTACGCGCACGGCGTCATCCAGTATGCCGCGAGCCCGTCGCGACTCGTTGCCGAAGCGCATCGCGTGCTCAAGCCCGGCGGCACGGCCATCTTCATGGTCTACAACCGGTACTCCTGGCTCAAGGCAATGTCGATGCTGGCGCGCGTCTCTCTGGAGCACGCGGACGCACCGGTGATTCGTACCCTGTCCATCAACGAGTACCGACGTCTTCTCCGTGGTTTCGAATCGCTGCGAATCGTGCCCGAGCGCTTTCCCGTTGCCTCCCGACTGCACTGCGGCTGGAAAGGCACGCTGTACAATCGCGTCTTCGTCGGCCTGTTCAACATCCTCCCGCAGGCCGTCGTCAGGCCGTTGGGATGGCACCTGATGGCTTTCTGCCGAAAATAGAAGCCCTCGTCCGGCAACGCCGCGTCCTTGCTGGAACCCCGACAGGCCTCAGCGCGCTGTCCACGCCGGGAATCATCGCGGCTTGCGCGCGACGAACGCCAACGTCTCGAACAGGTTCTTCCGGATCCGGAACACCAGATCTTCCGTACGGGTGTACCGCGACACGGCGTCTATTCCGGGGAGATTCATGAAGAGGGCGCCGGCGGCGAGTCCGTCGCGCGCCAGTCCGGTGGCCGCGCCGATGCTCCTCACCATCGTCTCGACATGAAACCCTCCATCGAGGAGCAACTGGCGCACGCGGCGTTCCGTAGTGACGAAGTTATGGGTGTAGTCGACATCCCAGAAGAATGCGCGCTCCTTGAGGTAGTCGGGAACGACGACGACACAAACGCCGCCGGGACGCAAAGCCCGCATGCCTTCGGCAACGAGCTCCCGCGCCGCGTCGATGCCGGACATGTGCTCCAGCACCTGGTCCGCGTACAAGACGTCGCAACTGCCGTCGGCGGCGGGAATGGGGGGCGCCCACGCCTCCGTCACCGAAAACCGGCGCTCCCGCAACCTGGCGGCCAGCACCGGGCTCGCCTCGACGCCGCGGTAACGCCAACCCGCACCGACCGCCGCCGCGGCGAGCGAGCCGTCGCCGGGCCCTATCTCGAGGAAATCGCCGGGCGGGGTGACGTGTCGATGCAGCAGGGCCAGACGAGAGCGCTCGATCCGACGCCGTCTGGCGACTCCGAACCCCGTCAACCGGCGTTGAGAGAACCAGCGGTAGAAGCCTTCGGCCATTGTTCGCAGGCAGTCGGCCGGCAGGCCTGCCGGGCAGGCACGCCTGAGCGGCGACGATCGCGGGCGCGGATGATCTCAAGCCGCATCATGCCCCTCCCGCGGCTTCAACTTCGAGATGGCGACGCGCTTGAACGAGCGCCGATCGAACGGCAGCACGGTAGCCTGCGCAAGATGCCACAGGCTCCTGAGCGCTCTCGCGAAGGTGTCGGGAACATACCGCTCGACGGGATGCAGGCCTTCCCCGCTCTGCCGGCCCGACGGCGTCTCGCCGTTCCACCTGGACACGTAGTCGCTCTGCCGGGGTGGCGTCGCAAGGATGGATCCGGCGGCGACACGACGGGCAACGATGCACAGATAGACCGGCCGAAAAGTGCGAAGCTGAACGCGGCTTCCAACGACAGCGGGGTCGCGGACCTCGTACCAGCGGCCCGATGAAGTCTCGGTGAGGAGCATCCGCTCGACCCGAAACCCGTTCTCCGGCGTGAGAATCCGGTAGAAGACCTCGGGGCTGAACTGATAGAAACCGTGGCCGGCCATGTTGTTGGCGACCGTAACGGTCAGGAAGTGTCCGTTCACCGCGACCATGCGCATGCAGTTTCGTACGGCCGCCGGAAAGTCGAATACATGCTCCAGGGTCCCGGCATCGATCACGGCGGTAAACGCGCCTTCCAGGTCTGCCGGCAGCGGTTCGTTCAGATCGAGCACGCGGGAGGCGCCCTCGTAGTCCGACGCGTCCAGCGACACCACGTCCCCTGCCCCGAGCAGCCGCAGGAACGGTTCCGCGAATCCATCCGCTTCCGACAGCAGCCGCACGGCGGCGCGGCGCTCCACACCAAGGCCGAACCTGCGCAGACAGCGGTGGAACCACGGCGCCGTAACGAACAGACGCTGCCTGCCGACCGTTGCGGTAACGTCGAACGAGACGCCGAGAGCCCGCGACGCCAGGAGGAACTGCGTGGCCTTCGTGTCGAACCCCATGCTCCCGTGAGTGCATTCCGGCGACGGCCGGCTGCATCGGCATCAAGGACAACCGCTCTGCAACCGTTCGACGAACCACGGCGCACTCCCGCCGGCCGCCCCGTCAATCGTCACCGTCTGGTTCGCCCCGACCCCCGACAGGATGCGGGTGGTACCGTCGAGGAACGTCACGGTTACGTCGACGCACGTGGCGGTACCGAGCCCCACGTGCAGGACCGGATCGTCCTGGCCGAGATACCCGTTGGCGCTGCGGCTCTCCCTCGTCGCCAGCGGCAACCCTCCCGCGGCAGCGGCGTCGCGGACCGTGACCTTCGCTCCGAACGCCCCGGCCTCACCCCGCCGGGAACGCAACCGGATCTTGATCCACAGCCCGCCGTCGAAGTCGTTTCGGATCAGCCAATTGCGGCTCCGCTTGGCCCCGACGGCGAAGTCCACGTCACCGTCGCCGTCCATATCGGCGAATGCAATCGCGCGGGGATCGGAAATGCCGTCGACCGGCACCGGGGGTCCGGGCGAGAACCTGCCGCTGCCGTCGTTGAGATAGACGAGATCATCGCCGGCAAAGACCAGATCGAGATCACTGTCGTTGTCCAGGTCCGCGAATCCCCCCATGAATCCGTCTATGTCCCGGAAGTCGGACACGTGGCCGAACACGCCGCCCCCCCGGTTCCGATACAGGTGACCAACCGTGTCGCCGGAACCATCGACGTCCACGAGCAGCATGTCCAGATCGCCGTCGCTGTCCACATCGGCCATCGTGACGCCGCTGTAGGCACGATGCGAGATTCCGATCGCATCGGGGTCCACCAGCGTGAAGTCGCCGCGACCCTCGTTGCGCAGGACGACGAGATCGCCCTCCCGGTTGCCCGCCACCAGGTCGACATCGCCGTCCCCGTCGAAGTCGGCATCGGTGACACCCTGGCCGGCCGGGGCGGTGTACGCGGCCCCGCTTGTGATCGGCGCGAAGGCCAGGCCGCCGTCGTTGCGGTACAGCTCGTTGCGCTCATGTGACGGATCTCCCGACCCGAGCCAGCCCGAAACGCAATAGATGTCGAGATCGCCGTCGCGATCCATGTCGAACAACGCCACACCGCGCGTCCCTTCCCGCCGGCTCAGCATGGACCGTGGCGTCACGTCGGTGAACGCTCCTCCGCCGTCATTCCGGAACACGTCGTTCGGAGCACCGGAACCGGTCGTACCGTTGACCAGATCGAAGTCGCCGTCGTTGTCGAGATCGCCCCAGGCGGCGCCATGCGAGCCCGCGTCGAAGTCGGCGATTCCCCTTGCGGCTCCCGATTCCAGGAACCTGGCGCCGCCCTGATTGATGAAGAACCGGTCGGCGACGGGCCCGTCGAAGTTCATCGTAACGTAGAGATCCGGTCTGTCGTCGCCGGTCACGTCGGCGAAGGCCGCTCCGTGACCGCCGGATGACGGGGGGCCGCCGAGCCCGGCTGCGATGGTGACATCGGTGAAACCGAGCTCTCCGCCCCGCCGCGAGACGCCTGTCTCGAAGACCCGGGACTCCGACCAGGGACCGTGGGCGCCGTCGAGCTCGGCTCGCACGCGCCATTCATAGACCGTCCTCTCGGCGAGGCCCGTGAACCGATAGCTCACGTCAGCGCTTCCCGGCGGCACGAGCGACGAGGCTGCGACCCTTCCGCTCTCGTAGACCTCGAAGCGGTAGTCGAAAACGGCAGGGGCGAACCGCGACATCGCCTGCTCCGCCGTCAGAGTCACGCTCGCCGGCACGCCGGCGAACCGCTCGCCGTCGAGCGGAGAAACCGGCGCCGGGGCGGTCGCCTTCAGTCTCGAGTCCTGCGCCTGCACGCCGACGGCGCCGACCAGCATCGCCAGCGCGAGAACGATCCGCAACGACGGACTACAGGCTCCGGACGCTCCGAAGAAGCCTCGGCCCGCCGCGACGCGCATCCCGCGCTGCCCGGGCGGCCTGCCTGCAAGCCAGGCCCGACGCGGGCTCACGCCAGACCGCCTCGCGCACGCAGGTAGAGATAGAGACCCGGCAGCGTGCCCAGCACGCCGAGAACCACCACCAACGCCGACAACGCAAAAGACTGGGGCTCCGGAACGCCGGCTGGTCTCAGCAGCCACATCATGGCGCCTTGCGGCAAGCCCACGCCCGCGACGGACACGGGCAGCATGAAGACAACCAATCCGAGCGGCATGAACACAAGATAATAGCCGAAGCCGACGTCGATACCGAGACCGGACCCCAGCAGAAACACCTCGGTAACGCGCAACCACTGGACCACCAGAGAGAGTCCGAACACCGCGGCGAGGACGCCCCGGCGCGACCGGTAGGCCGCCATCTCGCTCGCGGCCAGCAGCATCCAGCGGCCGACCGATGCGCGACGCAGTGTCCGGGGTACGACCCTGCTCGCGAGCGCGTCGGCCCAGAATGCGCCGAACAGCACGAGAGCCGCCGCCAGGCACAGGCCCGCGACGCGGCGGGCGAGCGGCGAGTCGGCTTCGGGCATCCCGAGAACGACACCCGCGACGCCGAGCGCCAGCAGTGCGACGACGCCCAGCAGCCGATCGACGACAACGGAGACCGTCGCAGCGCTCCCGCTGACGCCGTATCGCGACATCGCGTACGCACGGGTGACGTCCGCACCCCCGGCCGGCAACGCCGCGCCCACGAAGGACGAGATGAAGAAGATGCGTGCGGTCGACCGATTCGAAACGGATTCGCCGCTTGCACGAAGCAGAACCGCCCACCGGCCGATCATGACCGCGCGGGCCGCAAGGTCGACAACAACGCTCGCGAGAAAATACCGGAGATCGACCGCGGACAAGACCTGTGCCGCCTCGTGTACGTCGACCCGCGTCAGCAGGACACCGAATACCGAAAGGCTGAGTCCGGCGCGAAACCAGAAGGAGGTTGCCAGCCTTGCAACAACAGACCGGCGCGTGCGGTGTTGCGTCACGTCATCGCTTCCCGCAGACCGGTCGCCCGTCGCGAGACATCGCGTAGCAGGTGAGAGCGGCGACGCGCCAGGGTGGCAAGGCGCCGCGAGGAAGCGTGGCCGGCAGACTCGACCGCAAGGCAACGCGATCCACGCGGGATGCATCGCCGCTCGCATGCAGCGGGCTCCTGCGACCGGCTAACGGAACGCAGGCCCGGCAGCGGAAGCACGCGCATCCGGCCTAGGCGTTGTCCGGCGGACCGGATGCGCTACCTGACGTTCCCCAGAATGCAGTTGCTGCCATCCACCTCGATCCAGGTGCCTCCGACCCGGCCTTCGACTCCGTCGTGCCTCTGAATACTCCAGTGCGGCCGCGGATTACCGCTCGTCGCCCCCAGCATGATGTCGATGCTGAACGGCCCTTGACCACGCCCCTTCGAGGTACGGTAGGCGACAGTGTCCTTGCCGATGGCGCCGGAATCGTTGCGCCGGCGGCCCCAATCGCCGTCGGTGACGGCCAGGCACTCCGCGACCCGCTGCGTGAAATCCTGAACGTCCCGGCGATACAGATCGCCCGTCCTGCCAAGCACCGCCTGCACGATATCGAAACGATTCGGCGGCGGGCAGCAGTCGCCCCTTCCAGGCGCGTTGGTGGGTTCGGTCGAAGTATCGGGCGTGGAAAAACGCCCGGGCGTACTCCAGTCGCTCGTGATGTCCGGATCGCTCTGCAGCCGGGCACGCGCGCGCCAGAAGTACTCCTCTACCGGCATCAGCTCGTCGGCGAGCTGCAGGTTGGTATCGCCGCGAGGACGCGCGTGGGTCTCCGCTTGGCCGACAACATCCGTGAAATCGGAGTCGGTCGCGACCTGGATCTGTATGTTCACGGTGCCCGCGACCCCCTCTACCGTACCGTTGCGGACCTGGAACAGCGGGCGGAGCGTCGTGGTCGTTGCGCCGTCGATCGGATCGAGCGGTTCCGGCGCGCCAAGGGCGACGTCTGTCGTCCTGAACCCTGCGGCGCCGGACCAGGAACTCTCGAACACGCCGGCCGGCCCGGTCGACACGGCCCGCGCCTGCCACCAGTACGGCGTATCCAGCATCAGGGCGCTGCCCAGCGCAACGTTGGTCTCCCCTCGGGAGCGCGCCTGCGTCTCGCCGGACGCCACGACGTTCATGAAGGCGTCGTCGGTTGCCACCCGGATCCGGATCATCACCGTACCGGCATCACCCTCGACCGTACCGTTCTCTACCCTGAAGAGGGGACGCGTGCCGACTGTCGCGCCGTCTACCGGCGCGAGCGGCTGCGGAACGCCGAGCCTTACGCCAACGGTCCGAAACCCGGCGTCCTCCGACCAGGGACCGTACACACCCTCGAGCACAGGCCGGGCGCGCCACGTGTAGCTGGCACCGAGGTCCAGCGCAGCCTGAACCCGATACGACGTCGTGCCGGGACCCGCCGGCGTGCCGGCGCCGCGCTCGACCTCCATCTCGTTCCCGCCGGTCACCTTGGACAGCGTGAACTCGTGCTCGAAATCGGCGACGACGTTCACACCGGTCGCGTTCGATACCGTCAGCATCGGCGCCGCATCGGCGACCTCTACATTGTCAATCGGCGCTACAGGCATCGGCGGGGTAGCCTTCAAGCCGACCGTGCCGTCGACCGACCGGTCGCGCGTTCGGCCAACGAGGCTCCGGTCCGTTGCGGTCACCGCCAGGAGATCCGGCGGCGACATCGGGCCCTGTGCAACCGGCGACGACACCGGGGTCGGCGCACCGGGTAGCGGCGTGTCGTCCGCACACCCGAACGCAATCACGATCCCGCCCATCCACACGCCGGCGAGATTCCGCCGGCCGACGCATTTCACCACGCTCTCTCCCTGGGACACCGCAGATGGAAAACAATCGCTGCGTATAGCGTACCTGTACTTCCGACGGCGCCGAGCCCGATGCCCGCCCCGCCGCAAGTGTGACGGGGCATCCCGACCCGCCGAAGCACGGCTGCGCATATTCTCGCGGAACGGTCGAGCACGGTCAATTTCCCCTCCGGCACGCAGACGGGCCGCACCCGGCAAGACCGGCCGCCCCGGCCCCATGCGACCCGCGGCGCGGCGGCGGAATCACCGCGCGCGCGCCCCGTTGACCGTCCGTGCAGCCGACCGCTATCATTCCCGTTCGCGCGAGTGAGTCCGTCATCAGCCCCGCCGTGGCCCCCAGAGAAAGTGCGAGCACGCCGGCCAGGATCCTGATGCTGGCCCCGGAGCCGTTCTTCGAGCCGCGCGGAACCCCGTTCAGCGAGTACCACCGCATCAAGGCGCTCTGCGGCCTCGGCTACCGCATCGACCTGGTGACCTACCCGTTCGGCCGCGACGTGCAGATTCCGAACCTGGAGATCTTCCGCTGCGGCAGGCCGCCGTTCGTGCAAGGTGTTCGAATCGGCCCCTCGGCGGTCAAGGTGCTGCTCGACGTGATGCTGACCTTCACGGCGGCCCGGTTGGCGCACGCGCGGCGGTACGACGCGATCCACTCCCACGAGGAAGCCGGACTCGTCGGCTTGTGGCTGGCCAGGCGGCTGCAGGTGCCCCACCTGTACGACATGCACTCGAGCCTGCCCCAGCAGTTGGGCAATTTCGGCTACACGCGATCCACGATCGTCCGCCGGCTGTTCGAGCGCATAGAGACCAGGATGGTCGCCGAATCGCGGGTCGTCATCACCATTTGCCAGGAGCTCCAGGACACCGCCGTCGCCCTCGGCGCCGCGGACCGGGCGTCCCTGATAGAGAACGTCATGGGAGGCGACGTCGACGGCGGCGCGTCGCCATCCGCGGAAGAGTTGCGGGCGCGCTACGGCCTCGCGCCCAACCAGCCGGTGGCGCTCTATACGGGCACCTTCGAGCCCTACCAGGGACTCGACCTGCTGACCGAAGCAGCCGCCGTGCTCCGGGTCACCCATCCTGCAGCGCGCATACTCGTGGTCGGCGGCGCGAGCGGCCAGGTCGAGCAGGCGCGACAGCGCGCCTCCGTCACCGGGAGCCCCATGATCTTTACCGGCCAGCGCCCAGCCCAGGAGATTCCCGGCTTCGTGGCCGCCTGCGACGTTCTGGTGTCGCCTCGCACGAGCGGGACCAATACCCCCTTGAAGATCTACTCGTACCTCAGGTCGGGACGGCCCATCGTGGCGACCGATCTGCGAACGCACACCCAGGTGCTGAATTCGGACACCGCGCTGCTCGTGCCCCTGGAGGCAACGGCGCTTGCCTCCGCACTGGCTCGTCTCATCGATCATCCGGCGGAACGGGATCGCCTGGCCGCCGCCGCGCGGGCACTCGCCGCCGCACGCTACAGTCCCGAGGCGTATGTCGCGCGGACCGCGGCAGCCTACGAACGTCTGCTCGCGGAGCCCGCCGCCGCGGGCGCAAATCTCGCGTGAATGGGACGCAGCGTGCGAGTACTGGTCACCGGAATCACCGGTTTCACGGGAGGACACCTCGCCCGCTTCCTGGCCGGGCGCGGGCACGAGGTGCGCGGGCTGGTGCGCCCGGCGAGTCGGGATCGAGCGGCGGTGCCGTCCCGTGCGGGAATCGACGTCGTGCTCGGCGACCTGACCGATCCCGCATCGCTCGCGCCCGCGTGCGCGGGCGTCGACGTCCTCTACCACATCGCCGCGACGTACCGCACCGCCGGCCAGCGGGACGACGCCTACCGCGCGGTGAACGTCGATGGCACCCACGCCCTGCTGGATGCGGCACGCGCGGCCGGCGTCACGCGCTTCGTGCACTGCAGCACAGGGGGCGTCCACGGACACATCGAGCATCCTCCCGCGGACGAAGACGCGCCGCTGGCGCCGGGAGACATCTACCAGGCAACCAAGCTCGAGGGCGAGCGCGCGGCGCGAGCGGCCGGCCGAGGCAGCGGAATGGAGGTCGTCGTTGTCCGCCCGATCGGCATCTACGGCCCGGGCGATACCAGGTTCCTGAAGATGTTCCGCGCCATCGCCGGACGCAGATTCCCCCTGATCGGCACGGGACGCGTCTTCTATCATCTGACGTACATCGACGATCTCGTCGAGGGATTCAGACTCTGCGGCGAGACTCCGGCCGCCGCGGGCCGGACGTATCTTCTGGCCGGACCCCGCTACACGACGCTGGCCGAGCTCATACGGGTCGTTGCGGAAGAGCTGGGCGTACCCCCGCCGCGATGGCGCGTTCCCGCACGGCCGGTGTGGCTGGCCGGCGCGCTGTGCGAGGCGGTGTGCGTGCCGCTGGGCATCGAACCGCCTCTGTACCGGCGGCGGGTCGATTTCTTCACCAAGAGCCGCGCCTTCGACACCTCCCGCGCGCGGCGAGAGCTCGCCTACGAGCCGGTTGTCGATCCCGTCGAGGGGATTCATCGTACCGTTGTGTGGTACAGGGAACAGGGATGGCTGTAGCCCCGCGCCGACTCAACGTCGTGCAGATCTGTGACCACCTCGGCTGGCCGGGGTCGCGGATGCACGGTGTCAAGCGGCTGTTCGCCTGGATGATCCCGCGCTTCGACCCGGCCCGCTTCAAGGTGAGCCTCATCAGCCTGCGATCCCCGGACACGTCCGGCGACCGGCTCGAGGACCACGGCATCGACGTGAGTTACCTGTCGCGATCGAAGTTCGATCCGCTGACGCTGCCGGCGCTGCTGAAGGAGCTCGATCGGCGCAACGCGGACATCCTGCACCTGCACGGGTACGGCGCCACCACGTTCGGCCGGTTGGCGGCCGCGTGTCGCGGCTGGCCGGCGCTGCTGCACGAGCACGCGAACCTGACCGACACGCCCTGGTTCCAGAAAATCGCGGACCGGGCCCTGGCTCCCTACACCGACCTCGCCATCGCCGTTTCGCGCTCGACCGCGGAGTTCGTGACGCGGGCGCGCCAGGTCCCGGATTCGATCACCCGCGTGGTCTATCTGGGGGCCCCGCTCGACGAATTCTCCCGGGCGCGAACGTCCGACGAAATAATGGCGGTCCGGTCTTCACTGGGTCTCCCCGCCCGAGCTCCCGTGGTCGGCACGGTCACGAGGTTGATGCCCGCGAAGGGCAACCAGTACCTCGTCGAGGCGGCCAGGACCGTGCTCCGCCATGTTCCGGACGTACACTTCTGCATCGTCGGCGAAGGCGAGCTGCTGGACGACCTGGAGAGGCAGACACGCCGCCTCGGGATCGCGGAACGGGTCCGGTTCGCCGGCTACACGCGCGACGTGGCCGGCGCACTGGCCGCGTTCGACGTGGTGGCGTTCCCGTCGCTGTGGGAAGGAACGCCGCTGACCGCTTTCGAGGCCCTTGCCGCCGGCCGCCCGATCGTCGCGACCGATGCCGACGGCCTGGTCGACATCCTGCAGGACGGCCGCGACGCGGTGCTCGTTCCGAAGCGCGATTCCGACGCCCTTGCGCGCGCCGTGACCGCGCTGCTGGGGAATGAGCACCGCCGCCACCGTCTCGCTGCCGCGGCCCGGGGTACCGCCGCCGCCTACGACATCGACATGTTCGTTCGGAAGATGGAACGTCTCTACGAGCTGCTGCATGCGCACGCGAAGCAGACGGGGAGACGCGGAGTCGGCGCGGCGGACCTGCGCTTCCTGTCCGTGCCAGCCCCTTCACCCCGGCGTGCTTCATGACCGGACGCATGGAGGGCGGCGGCGCGGAGCTCGGGCGCGGCAGATGGAGGATGCGCTGGAATCCCGGCTACATCGCGACGGCCGTGGTGCTGATCTTCGGGTCCTGCGCGGCGCTCTCGATCGATGTGGTCCGGAGCGGGTTCGGCATCAAGGGCGACGAAGCCACGTACGTCGCGATGGCCATGAGCGCAGCCTACGACGCCGACCTCGTCTACGAATCCCGCGACATCCAGCGGTTCTTCAGGATCTACCAGGGGGGCCCCTCGGGCATCTTCCTCAAACGCGGCGCCGGGGAACACGACCGGCGCAATCGACTCTACTTCGGCAAGGCTTTCATCTACTCGGTCCTCGCCGCTCCGTTCGTCCGCATCGCCGGGCTCAACGGCATGCTGCTGTTCCACGTTCTGCTGCTCGCCGGCATGCTGCTGGCGGCCTACGCCTTCCTGGCCGCCCGCTCCCCGGACGGGATTGCCCTCGCCTGTTCGGCGGCCTTCTTCGGCGTCTCGATCGTGCCGCTCCACGCGTTGTTCCTGTCCTCCGACTTCTTCAACGTCGCCGCCGTGGCGTTCGCGTATTTCCTGTGGTTCTACAAGGACGTCGCCCCGGCGGGGCACGGCCGCTGGGCGGCGTGGCTGCGCGGGCCGGGATCGGACATCGCCGCCGCGGTGGTTCTGGGAATCGCGACGTTCTCGAAGCCGACCCATGTCTTCCTGATCCTCCCGCCGCTGGTTCTGGCCCTCGAGCGACGCCGGCCGCTCCTGGCCGTCTACGTCGCCGCGGCGTTCGCGGCGACCGCTGCAGCGGGTTTCGCCATCAACGCGGGCATCACCGGCGAGTGGAACTACCAGGGGGGGGACCGCCGGACCTTCTACGGCCGGTTTCCCTTCGAGAACCCGGCAGCCGCGTTCGACAACCTCGGGCTCTCGATGACCACCAACGCGGTCATCGTCGAAGCGGCCACGATCCGCGAGTTCCTGCAGACGCTCGCGAACAACCTGCGGTACTTCCTGGTCGGCCGCCACTTCGGCTTCCTGCCGTACTTCTTTCCCGGTGTGGTCGCCATAGTGCTGTTCGCGATGGCCGGGAACGGCCGCCGCCTTTGGCAGTGGGCGACGTTGTGTGTCTTCCTGCTCACCGCGATCGGGCTCTGCATGTACATGCCGTACACGTGGTCCGGCGGGGGCGGCCCCCCGGGCAACCGCTACTTTCTGAGCGTCTATCCGGTGTTGCTGTTCCTGACGCCGCCGCTCGGCTCGGCCGTACCGGCGCTGGTTGCCTGGGCAGGCGGTGCGCTCTTCACCGCGCAGGTGCTCGTCAATCCCTTCATCGCCGCGAAGCAGCCCTATCTCATCGCCGAACGAGGCCTCCTGCGGGCCCTGCCGGTCGAATTGACGATGGTCGACGACCTGCCTGTCGCGCTGCATGCCCGACGCCACCGAATCGGCTACAACACGGACCCGGCACTGCTGCTGTCGCTGCTCGACCAGAACGCGTATCGATCGGATACGCTGGAATTCTGGACGGCCGGGCGGAGCCGCGCCGACATCGTCGTCAGAAGCCCGACGCGTCTGTCGACAGTCTCTGCAACGCTTCGATCGCCGATCCCCAACCGGGTCACGATCAGCCTGGGGGGCGACGAGGCGACGCTCGACCTCAGACCCGGCGTCCCCG
This sequence comes from Vicinamibacterales bacterium, assembly GCA_965204175.1. GTDB lineage: Bacteria > Acidobacteriota > Vicinamibacteria > Vicinamibacterales > UBA8438 > WTFV01. The sequence goes on along the minus strand of OZ241978.1, from coordinate 2,239,357 downwards.
CACAGGTATCGCTTGCTCCGAACGGCGTCTATGCGCGGGGTCGCTGGGGATACCTCCTGTCGGTCCATCCCCGCACCGGATTCACGCCCCGACTCGCAACCCCGGGATCCCGAGACAATCGGTTCCTCGGCGTGCTCGTAAGGCTGGCCCCTCACCCGGCCACGTCGGGCTGAGCAGGTCAGAAGCGGAGCCGAAATCCGGCGCCGGTCTGCACCCCGCCGACGGAGACCCTCCGCCTCGTATCCGCGGTCATCGGAAGAGAAACGGATCCGCCGGTCACGCGGACGAAGTATCCGATGCCGACCTGCGGCATGTGCGTCGCGGGAGTGAGCATGTACGTGACGTCGATACCGGCGTTGTAGCCCACGCCGCTGCGCGTGTGCTCGCCGAGGTCCACCTGCAGGCCGACCTCGGCGAACGGCGGACCGACTACCTCGAAAGGCGTCACGTTGGCCACGACTCCCTGGCGCAGACTGAAGTACGACGGGCCGGCCGAAAACTCCACTTCCAGCGAATACCGCCAGGGAATGCGCCAGGCCAGGTACGCGTGCGTCGCCCGCTCCCTCCGCGTCAGCGCGGGCGTCTGCGGCGACGGCGTCCGGTCGCGCTCGACGTCGAGCGGGTGTGGAACCGTCCCGGTCACCTCGGCGCTGCCGGAGTCCGCCACCTGCGTGAAGCTGGCCCCGAGCAGGACGCCTCGCCAGATACGCAACGAGCCGCCGACGTCGACATGTCCGCCGCCGCGAAACTCCTCGCGCGTCAGGAGCCGTGCCGTCTCGCCGTAGGTCCGCAACGCGGTCTCGGTCTGGAACTGTCTGGAAGACTCCTGGTAGGCCCCGTTCACGTGAATCTGCAGACGCTCGCGGGCGAAGATCTCCGCGAGCCGGGCTCGGATGGCGCCGAGGACACCGGACCGCTCCTCGGAGTCCTGAACCGCCTGCGCCTGTTGACCGGCCCCGCTCTCCGACAATTGCCGGCCCGGCACTTGCGCCCGGGCGACGCCGTCAGTGGCAAGCACCGCCGCAACGGCCCAGCACGCACACGTTGCGAGACGCCCCATGTCAGACACCGTCACTGCCGTTCACCCGGCGCAACGCGCACCTCCGTCCGCAGGTGCGCGCCAACCGGGGAGGCCCCTTGCGATTGACTCGGCGATGCCGGCGAAATCTCGACGTCGTACCGTTCCACGATGACCCGTGCGAGCTCTTCCGCCATCAGACGGTAACCGTCCGCCGTGGGATGCACGCCGTCGGCGCCGATGCACGGAACCGTCCGAGATCCCGGGCATGCTCCACTCGCCAGCACATTGTAGATGTCGACGAGCGCAACCCCGCGCCTCGCCGCAATGGCTCGAATCCTGTCATTGAGCCCCGGGACCAGACTTGCCTGCGCGGTGAATCTCTGGGGCGGAATGGTCATCAACAGGACGTCCAGACCGGCTCCCTGGGCCCTGGCGACCATCGAATCGATAGCCTGCGCGGCCCGATCGGCTCCTCCGCCACCCACTACATCCAGATCGTTGGCGCCTTCCATCAGCAGCACGACCTCGGGCCGATGCGTCCCGAGAACCGATTGGAACCGCGACACGGCATGTCTGGCCTCTTCCCCGGGAGCCCCCGCGTTGAGAACCGAGATCTCCTGCGTGACGTACTTCCCCCGCAGGTCGCGCTCGAGAAGCGTGACGTACGATCTCGACGGATCCAGGTTCCCCGGACCATTCGGGGGCGACACCACGCCCGCGGTCAGGCTGTCCCCGAACGCCAGGAACCGCGTAGCCGCCAACTTCGGCGGCGCGAGAACGGCAACCCGGAAGGTGCAACTCGCCGCCTGGTGCAGAACGTCCGATGCGGTGCACGAAACTTCGGTGGCGCCGATCCCGAACGCGTGACCGGGTTCGGGCGTGCAACCGACATCGACCGGAGCCTGTCCACCGATCACCGCCGGCAACTCGAAAGTCACGGTGACCGGGCGCCCGTCGAACGACTGCGTCCGCACGTCGGCGGGACAGGCAAGCGCCAAGCGGCCGATCTTCTCCTCCGGCAGCGGGGAGGGTCCCGCCGGAGGCAGCACCGACGACTCCGCGCAGGCGGCCAACCAGCAGGCGACGCCGGCGGCGACAAGCGAGCGAGCGAAACGGATTCTCAAGAAACCGAAAGGGATGGTTACCTGGAGTCGCGAGATGTTAGCCTGGAACCCGCATGTCGATCAACCGCGCCCTCATCCTGACGCTCGCCGCCACTGCCTGTGCGAATCCCCCCGGCCCCGAGCTGGTGGAGCGGTTTCGCGCAACCTGCGCCCGTCTGGCCGCCGAGGCGTCGACGGCCGGGACGTCGATTGTGACCGGCAGCGACGGGTGGTACTTTGCCGCCCGAGAGGTCTCGGCACTCGCGGCCGAGGCGACCGGGTCGGCTCCGGGCGTTGCCTCTATCGCGGCGGAAGCCGAACGCCTCCGCCGCGACGGTGTCGAGCTCGTCGTGGTCCCGGTCCCACCGAAGGGCATCGTTTACCCGGACCGGCTCGCTCCCGAGCTCGAAATGCCCATTCCGGTGCGGCGGCTCGATGCGCCGCTGGCGAGCATCTATGACCAGCTTCGGGCGCGGGACGTTCGGATCGTCGACTTGACCGAACCGTTCATCCGCGATCGCTTTCATCACGAGGGTCCCCTCTACTGCCGGCAGGACTCGCACTGGTCCGGGGTCGGCTGCGTCGTGGCCGCGGATGTCATCGCGGCAACGGTTCGCGGATTGGGCGTGCTGGAGACCCCCTCGACCCGCCTGTACGGACTCGCCTGGTTCACGACACCCCTGCGGGGCGATCTCTGGCAACTGCTGCCGCAGCCGCCGCCGCACGAAGAGATCCGGGCGCGGGGCATCATCGCGCCGGATGATCCGCTGCTCGCAACGGTAGCGGGAGACGGTGAAGCCGGGATTGCGGTCGTTGGAGACACGCACGCGCTCGTGTTTCACGGCGGCGAGCCCTACCACGCACGCGGAGCCGGCATAGCCGACCAGCTCGCCTTCGAGTTTCGGCAACCGGTGGCACTCTACGCGGAGGGCGGGACCACCCCCTCGACGGACTTCCCGACGCTCCCGGCACTGAGCGAACGCACAAGAGTAGTGGTCTGGATCTTCGCTGCAACGCTGCTGCTGGGCGACCCTTGAGGCGGGCCGCGTCAACGTGCGGCGGAGACCGTCGATCCGGCGTTGCCCGCCGGGGCGGCGTCCGCCGACGACTCGAGAATCTCGCGGACCGCGTAGACCGGCTTGTTCTGTGATTCGTGGTACGTGCGGGCCTGCACCTCGGCGAGAAGCCCCAGCGTCAGGAACTGCATGCCGGCGAAGATCAGGAGTATCCCGAGCAGCAGCAGGGGTCGATCGCCGATCGCCTGACCGGCGAAGAGCCGGACGTAGCCCAGGTAGCCGGTGATTGCCACTCCGGCCGCTCCCATCAACAAGCCGGGCGGTCCGAAGATCTGGATGGGCTGCGTCGAGTAGCTCAGCAGGAACTTCACCGTAAACAGGTCGAGGATGACCCGCGTGGTGCGCGACAGGCCGTACTTCGACGTACCGAAGCGCCGCGGCCGGTGGTTGACCTCCACCTCCGCGATACGAACCCCCTGCTCGCTGGCGATGGCGGGAATGAACCGGTGCATCTCGCCGTAGAGGCGCAGCGACCGGACCACCTCGCCCCGGAACACCTTGAGGGAGCAGCCGTAGTCGTGAAGGCTCACCCCGGTCGTGCGCGAGATCAGCCAGTTCGCGATGTTCGAAGGCAGGCGGCGCGTGAGCCATCGATCGCGGCGCGCCCGCCGCCAGCCGCAGACGATGTCGTAACCGTCCTCGAGCCTGCCGACCATCATCGGCAGGTCGCGCGGGTCGTTCTGGAGGTCGCCGTCGGAGGTGGCAATCACCTGTCCCCTGGCGTATGCGAAGCCGGCCGCGAAGGCTGCCGTCTGACCGAAATTGCGCCGGAGCGCGACGACCCGCACGTGCGAATCGCCGGCCTGCAGCTCCTTCAGCAACCGAAAAGTGCCGTCCGTGCTGCCGTCATCTATGAAAAGAAGCTCGTACGACCGGCCCCATGCACCGAGCGCCGCGGTCAGCTCGCGGTGCAACCGGGCAACGTTGGGCTCCTCGTTGTAGAGAGGAATCACCACCGACAGATCGAGGACCATGCTGTGAAGTCGCGGGCAGCCGCCCGCGGAAGCGGTCGATTATAGATCGCCGGTTTCCGGCCTCCGGCGCCGCCGCCAGACGATCCACGCGAGGCCGCCGGCCACGATCAACCCCACCAGGACGAGGGAGACGGCGCGCCCGTTCGCCTCGATGAACGCGATGGCGTCGTCCCCGTACCGTACGGAGAGCACCCCGACCATGAAGTACCGGAATCCCCGCGCCAGGGCGATCGTGATTGCGAACCGCCACACCGGCACGGCTGCGACCCCGGCGAGCAGCACGAAGATCTTGAACGGCGCCGGCGGCGGCAGGATGGACGGAACCGCGATCGCGAATACGCCGTAGCGTTGCGACAGCGCCAGCGCGCGCGCCATCCGGGGGCCGCCGAACCGTCGCCGGACCAGGGCCTCGCCGCCGGTTCGTCCGACGTAGTACAGCACCAGGCACCCGGCAAGCGAGCCGAGCGTCGCCATCAGCGCGTAGTACGGCATCCGGGCCTTGTGCTCGATGACGAGCATCACGACGAGCAGGTCGTTTATCTCGGGCAGCGACAGGAAGGACGAGTCGAGGAAGGCGACCAGGAACAAGCCCGGTCCGCCGATGCCGAGAGCGAAGGCCTGGACCCAGGCAACGATGCGGGCCACGGACGCCGACATTATAACAGCGGCGGACGCCGGCGGCTCCGTGGACCCGCGCCGACCGTCAGAAGCCGAGCTGGAACGTCACCTGCGTGGTCAGGCCTCCGAGATCGATCTCGTCGTCGAGGAAGCCGTTGTCGATGCCCACCACCCCGCTCACGTCGTGGTACTGCAGCTCCAGCCCGAAGGCGTGTCGATCCCCGAACGGAAACCGGACGCCGCCCAGGACGATGCCGCCCGCGTCGGCGCCCTGGGCTGCGAAGCGATCGGTGAACGTGCCGAACGACCCGCGGCGGTCGAAGTCGGTGAAGTCGATGAACTCGCCGAACTCGGCGTACCGCCAGGCGTAGACGCCCACTCCCCCTCCGAAATAGGGCTGCACGGGCGCGTCCCCGAACGGCAGGAAGCGAACCGTCGCCGTGCCCGGCACGATGCGCAGGCTGAAGTCCTGCGCGATCTCGCTGCCGTTGGCGTTCAGGTAGTCGTAGTAGACGCTCGGCACCGTCCGCCGGTAGTACCCGAGGCCCAGACTGACTTCGAAATGCTCGCCGAGCCCGATGTCCCACGAGCCGCCGACCGATGCGCCGTTGAAGTCGTCGAGGCGGAACGCGAAGACGCCCAGGTTCTCGAGCAGCACGTCACGGTCGATGCGGCTGTCGAAGCCCTTGACCGCGAAACGCCCCGCGCTGAGCGTGACGGACTGTTGCGCCTGCGCCGGTCCGGCGCCGAGGACGACCGCCGCGGCGATCGCAGCGGCCCCCGTTGCCCGGGTCTTGCTTGACATGCTGGCCTCCCGTGTGTCGTCAACAGGCATCCGACTCTCCTGGGGACACAACAGCACGATCGATGCCAAGTCGGTGCTCTGTCCGAACCTCGGCGCGGAACGAGCCGGCGGGTTGTCGAGCTGCACCGGCGGAAGCCGCCCGGCGTGCAGGTCGCGCGGGAAACGGAGGGCGCCGGCGCACTCGTCGCTCGACGGATTCCGGCGCGGCGACGCAACCGAGGTGTCACGGGTCGATGACAGACCGTCCACCCAGGACAACGGTCGCCGCCGGCAGCCGCCGGCGAAGGCCGCGGGGATTCCGCCACGGGCCGCCAGAACCTTGGGCCGCTAGAATCGTGCGATGCCGACGCCAATCGCGCATGCCCTGGGTGGCATCACAGCGGGTTGTCTGGTCGTCGCCGGCTCGTCGACGGCTCTGGGGACGTCCGCATCCCGTCGAGGGCTGGACGCAGTCGTCGCGCGCATTGGACCACGGCTCGGAATCGCCCTCCTCGCCGTCCTCGGTGTCCTGCCCGACGTCGATCTGCTTCTCGGCATGCACCGGGGCGTCACGCACAGCCTGGGTGCGGTGCTCCTGGCCGCGGCCATCTCCGCCGGCATCGCTCCCGCCGCGCGCCTGCCCGTCGCGCTGACGGCAGCCGCGGCATCCGGCAGCCACCTGCTGCTCGACTGGTTGGGAACCGACCCGAGCCCGCCGCACGGGATCATGGCCTGGTGGCCCTGGACGAGCCAGTTCTATCTGTCGGATACGCCGCTCTTCATGCGCGTCTGCCGGGAGTACTGGAGCTTCGAATGCTGGCGCCACAATGCGCTTGCGGTAGCCCGCGAGGTCGCCATGCTCGTACCGGTCGCCCTCGGGGCGCTGCTCGTCGCCCGGCGCTCGCTCCGTGGCAGGAATCCGCTCGCCCGACAAACGTCGCCTGCGGCTCCGCTTGCCTCCCAACCGGGCCCGACCGGCGGTCTACGCCGTTCTACGGCGCAGACTGACAGGAGAAACGCCGGGTGATGATCGCCTGCATGGCCTCGTGCAGCAGGCCGTTCGTCGCCACGATCGAGCCTTCGCGGGAATCGAACGTGCCGCCGGCCATGGTCGAGACCCGGCCGCCGGCCTCCGTCACCAGCAGGGCGCCGGCCGCCATGTCCCACGGATGCAGGCGCTGCTCCCAGAAGCCGTCGAACCGTCCCGCGGCCACGTAGCACAAATCGAGCGCGGCGGAGCCGAGCCGCCGTACCGCGCGCGCCTCCGCCACGAAGGCGCCGAACAGTCCGATCACCTCGTCCACCGTCTCGTGCACGTCGTACGGAAAGCCGGTGCAGAGCATCGCATCGACCAGGGCCGGGGTCGACGACACCTGCAGGGGCGCGCCGTTGAGCCGGGCGCCGGCGCCCCGCTCCGCGGTGAACAGCTCCTCCCTCAACGGGTCGTAGACCGCCGCCACGCAGGACACGCCGTCGATCTCCAGCGCCAGCGAGGCGCAGAAGATCGGCAGCCCGTGCGCGTAGTTGACCGTGCCGTCGATCGGGTCGAACACCCAGCAGTGCCGCGCGCCGTCCGGTCCGCCGGATCGGTCGTCCAGCTCTTCCGCCAGGACGGCGTGGGTCGGAAACCGCTCCCGGATCATGCCGCGGAACCAGCGTTCCACCTCCACATCGACCTGCGTCACCAGGTCGATGACGCCCTTCTTGCCGACCTCCACGTCCCTGCCGAAGTGCTTGCGCTGCATGGCGCCCGCGTGCAGGACGGCTTCGGCCGCGGTGGCAACGAGCAGCGGATCGATGGCCGCGGATTCGCTGCGCCGTTCCGACCCGATCCGCGTCATTCCCCGGCGCCCAGGTGCTTGGTCATGCGCACCTCCATCCCGCCCTCCGGGATGCGCTGCAACGTGATGTCGTCCATGAAGCTGCGCATGAAGAAGATGCCGCGCCCGCTCGATCGCAGCAGGTTCTCGGGAGCCAGCGGATCGGCCACCGAGTCCGGGTCGAAGCCCGGTCCCTGATCGAGCACGCGCACCACCAGGCGCGACGGCTCCGCTCGGGGCTCGAGGCGGAGCTCCACGGTCACGCGCTTGGTGTGGTCCTCGGCGTTCCCGTGCTTGACGGCGTTGATGACCGATTCCCGAACCGCCACGCCCACCCAGTGGGTAGCGTCCTCATCGAGGCCGCCGACCTGTCCCACGTGGTCGGTCAGGACCTGCACCACGTCGAGCATGTCGAGATGGCTCGGAAAGTCCAGGCGAATGAGATTCCCGGCGGGAGGCATACGCTGGCGGCTACAACTTACGATACCCGGCGCCGCAACGACCGGGCAAGCCCGGTCCGGACCGTGAAGTCGTGAAGTATAGTGGGCGCGCAATGAGCACCTCGGCATCGACTCGGGTCACCGTGGAGCCGGTGCGGCGCCTGCGCGGGCGGCTGCGGGTGCCTGGCGACAAGTCGATTTCCCACCGCTACGCACTGTTGGCGGCGCTGGCCAGCGGAACGTCGACGATCACCGGTTACTCCGCGGGGGCCGACTGCCGCTCGACGCTGGAGTGCCTGCGCGCGCTGGGGATCGAGATTCGCGAGACGGCGGACGCGGACGACTCCTCCACCGTCGTCGTCGATGGCCTCGGCCTCGGCGCATTCGCCCGTCCGATGCAGGCGCTCGACGCGCGCAACTCCGGCACGACGATGCGGCTGCTCGCCGGCATCCTCGCCGGCCATCCGTTCGACACCCGGATCACCGGCGACGCATCGCTGCGCCGCCGGCCGATGCGGCGCGTGATCGATCCGCTGGAACGCATGGGGGCGCACGTCGGGGCGGACGGCGGACGGCCGCCGTTGCACATCCGCGGAGGTTCCCTGCACGAAATCACCTACGCCCCGCCGGTCGCGAGCGCGCAGGTCAAGAGCGCGGTGCTGCTGGCCGGGCTGCACGCCGCGGGCACGACCCGGGTCCGTGAGAAGGCGCCGACGCGAGACCATACCGAGCGGGCGCTCGCCGCGTTCGGCGTGCCCGTGCGCCACGACGACGACGGCGTCGCGGTCGTCGGGGGCTCCCCGCTCACCCCCCTGGCGCTGTCGGTGCCGGGCGACCCATCGGCGGCTGCCTTCTGGGCCGCGGCGGCCGCCGCGGTCCCCGATTCCGACGTAACCATCGAGGCGGTCGGGCTGAACCCGACGCGCACCGCGTTTCTCGAGGTCCTGCGCCGCGCCGGAGCGCACGTCGAGACACGCGTCACGGACGTGTCGGGCGGCGAGCCCGTCGGCTGCATCCGGGTCCGGTGGGGAGCGCTCCGGAACGTCGAGATCGCCGCGCAGGAGGTGCCCGGCCTCATCGACGAGTTGCCTGTCATCGGCGCCCTCGCCGCCCACGGCCCGGCCGTGGAGGTGCGCGGAGCGGCCGAGCTGCGCCACAAGGAGAGCGATCGCATCAGCGCGCTCGCCGCGGGCCTGCGCGCCATCGGCGTGCGGGTCGAGGAACGCCCCGACGGATTTCGGGCCGAGCGCGGCACCCGCCCACCCGGAGGCGCCGCCGACGCGGCCGGCGACCATCGGCTGGCGATGGCGTTTGCGGTGGCGGCGCTGGCCGGCGCCGGCCCGAGCCGCATCGAGGGCGCCGGTGTGGTGGACATCTCTTACCCGGGCTTCTTCGCGGCGCTCGACGCGCTCCGCGCCTGAGCGGCCCCGCCCCGGAACGCGGCGCGCCTTGCTACACTGCGCCGCGTGCGAACCGACAAGGTGTTCCTGGTGGGATTCATGGCCGCCGGCAAGTCGACGGTGGCCACGGCGCTCGGTTCCCGCATCGACTGGCGGGTCGAAGATATCGACAGCCGGATCGAGGCGCGAGAGCGCAGCACCGTGGCCGACATCTTCGCGACGCACGGCGAGACCCGGTTCCGGGCCGCCGAGCGCGAGGTGCTGCGCGAGCTGCTGCCGCTGCGTCACACGGTGGTCGCCACCGGCGGCGGCACGTTCGCCGACCCCGGCAATCGGCAGCTCATCAACGCCGACGGCGCCTCCGTTTGGCTGGATGTCTCGTTCGAAACGGTTGTCGACCGCATCCCCCCCGACGGCCGGCGCCCGCTGGCATCCGACCGGACCACCATGGAGGCGCTGTACCGCTCGCGCCGGGCGGCCTACCGGCACGCCCACCTGCGGCTGGACGCCGACCGCGCGCCGGCCGGCGAGCTGGTCGAGCGCATTCTGGAATGGCTCGGCGAGTGAGCCGGGCTCGCGTGCTGCAGAGCAGGTTGCCCGGCGCAGGAGGGACGGGAAGCCGTCAGGCCGCGTCGGCCGCCGACGTCGCCGCGGCCGGCTTGGCGGCGCCGGCCCGCCGCGCGGCCCGCTCCTCGCGCCGGCGCAACTCGGCCGCGTAGGCATCGGCGGCGGCCCGCGATCCGAGGATCCAGCCAATCACGATGCCGAACAGCATCACCGCCGGGATGAACACGAAGTGGCCGGCGGTCATGTCGAACATCAGGCCGCCTCCAGCGGATCGTCGTCGTCCTCCACCGGCCGGCGGCGCGCCAGCTCGGCCAGGTCGCGCTCGACGTCCGCCTGCCGCCGGGACAGGAGCCAGAAGTAGCCGAACGCAAGGATCCAGACGATGGAATAGGCGGTGATGAGGAACGGCGCCGCGGGCAGGCGATCCTCTTCCGGCAGCTCGTCGATCGGAACGAACTCGTTCACCGGCTCGGGCTGCGCCGCGGCCCAGGAGGGCGCGGCCGGCACGATCGCAGCCGCAAGGATCAAGGCCAGCGCCAGTGCCGGCGGGCATCTCCGGCGGCGGCTTCCCACGTCACGGATTTCCAGGTTCATCGCCAGCACGCGTCGCATCCTGTGAAGAGATCAGTATTCCTCGTCGTACGCCAGGCGCAGGCGGTCCAGCTCGGCCTCCTGCTCCGCCAGCCGCCGCCGCCCGTCGAGCATGACGAGGAACAGGGCCATGAAGGCCAGCACGCACCACCAGAACGGCCCGGCCATCGACGCCCCGAGCGTCGGCACCACGGTGGTCGACGGATGCAGCGTCCGCCAGACGTTCACCGAAACGTAGACGATGGGCACGTTGAACATGCCGAACAGCGCCAACCCCGCGGAGAGCTTGTCGGATCCCGGCCCGCCGTACTTGCGCAACAGCAGGTAGGCGACGAAGGTCATCTCCAGGATCAGCGCGAGCGTCAGCCGGACGTCCCACACCCACCAGGCGCCCCACGAGACGCGCGCCCACAGCGGCCCCGTGGTCAGCCCCATCGCCCCGAACAGCACGGCCAGCTCGGCCGCCGACACCGCCAGCCGGTCCGCCGACGGCCGGTCCTTGAACAGGTGGATCCCGCTGGCGATGCCGCAGACGAAAATGGCGGTGAACATCACGAACCAGACCGGCACGTGGAAGTAGACGATCTTGGCCACCAGGCCCATGGTCGCCTCGTTCGGCGCCTGCGCGATGAGCAGGGGCGCCACCGCGAACATGACCGCGGCGACGGCGAGCGACCAGCGTCCGAGCATCGCGCTCATTCTGTCATGAGCGGTTCGAATGTCCAAAACGCCAGCGTCAGGAAGACGGCGTCGAAGAAGACGATGAGCGCGAACCAGAAGCGCGCCAGGTCGAGGTTCGGGTCCGCCTGAATCAACGCCAGGGTGCCGTTGACGCCGGCGATCAGCACGGGCACTGTGATCGGATACAGCAACACCGGCAGCAGCACCGCGCGGCTCTGGGCGCGCGCGAGCATCGCCGCGAAGAGCGCGCCGACGCCGGCGAAGCCTATCGTGCCCGCCGCGAGCAACCCGACGAACAGCAGGGCGTGCTCGAAGAACGGAGTCGAGAAGAAGAGCGCCACGAAGAAGACGACGACCATCTCGACCAGCGCCATCAGCAGCACGATGCCGAGCAGCTTGCCGGCGAAGATGGCGCCCCGCTCGACCGGGGCGAGCAGCAGCCCCCGCAACGCGTCATGGTGCAGCTCGCGCTCGAAGGCGCGCCCGAGTGCGAGCTGGCCCGCATAGGCGAGAGCCACCCAGACGATGCCCGACTCGGCTCCCTCGACCGGTCGTCCGGAGCGCACGAACGCGAACGAGAAGACCAGCACGCACGACACCGCGAAGAAGGCGGTCGTGTAGAGCACTTCGCGGCTGCGCGATTCGACGCGCATGTCCTTGCGGAGGACGAGCCACGCGATGCGCAGCATCTCACGCATCGGAGGCCGCCCCCGCGGTTCGCGGAACGGCGATCGCCGCCCGGTATCGTTCGCGCAGGCTGCCGCCTGCGCCGGCGACCGGCACCGTGCGACCCGCGCGCAGCACTACCGCGCGGTCGAGGAGTCCGTCGACGATGTCGAGATCGTGGGTCGCCAGCAGCACCATGCGACCGGCGGTGCGCAGCGCGCGCAGGCGGGCGACGAAGTCGCCGACCGACCGCTCGTCGAGCCCGGTGAACGGCTCGTCCAGCAGAACGAGGCGCGGCTCGTGCAGCAGCGCACGCTCCAGGGCCAGACGCTGCCGCATGCCGCGCGAGAACCCGACCACCCGATCGCCGGCGCGATCGGTGAGGCGGGCCTGCACCAGCGCCGCCGCCACGCGGGCCGCGGGATTCCTGTCGCCGTACAGCCGGGCGAAGAACTCCAGGTTCTCGGCGGCGGTCAGCTCCGGGTAGAGCTGCAGATCGTGGGAGAGATAGCCGAGGCGGCGCCGCAACGCCGCGCCCAGCTCGCGCGCCGGCTGCTCGCCGTAGAGGACTCTGCCGCGGGAAGGGGCGATCAGCGTGGCGAGCACGCCGAGCAGCGTCGACTTGCCGGCGCCGTTCGGGCCGAGCAACCCGATGATCTCCCCGGCCTCGGTCGCCAGCGACACCCGCGACAACGCCCGTTGCCGGCCGTAGTGGCGGGAGACCCGGTGGACCGTGATCCGTTCGAAATCGAAGGCGCCCTCGAAGCTGATGGACGGCATGGCGTGGCGGAGCCGCGTGCGAACGCCGGCGGCCGGCTACCGCCGCCAAACCCGTCGCGAGGCTCCGTGTTCGGCCCCAGCCCCCACCTCTCCAGGACCTTGCCCCTCGGAACTCACTTCGTTACGTCCTGCGGCGCAAGCTCCTGGCCGGCGCTGCCCGGCTGGCGCGTAATGGGCGACGCGACGGCCGCGGCAACGCCGAGACCGACCGGCACCGGCGCGAGCTCGTCGTCGAGCTCGGCGTAGATGCGCTCCAGCTCGGCCATCAACTCCCGGCGCCGGTTGCCGTACTTCGTGTCCCCGATGCGCCCCGCACGATGCTGCTGCTCGTTCCTCACGAGGTCGCGGAACCGCTTCTCCCGGCGCGACTCGAACCGGCGCCGCCGTTCCGTACCATCCGCCTCGCGGTACGGCGTGGCCGCGCCCCACGCGCCAGCGCCCAGGAACACGAACGCCACGCCCAGCGCCAGCATCGCCGGCAGCCGGCTGTGATGCGGCAGGCCGGAGACCTCCAGGGACACTGCCGCTCCGGCCGCCACGGGCGGACCGGCGGCGAAGATATAGGTCTGGCCGTCGGCGCCCTCCGGGTTCATGTCGGCGCGCCGCGCGATCTGGTCGGAGGCCACGTCCATCGTCCCCCACTTCTCGACGACGAGCAGCAGCGACTCGAGTGCGACCGGCATCGTCTGCTCGATCGCCGCACGGTCACCCGAATACGGCAGTACGAAACCCACGCGCAGCGGCGTCAACCCCGGTTCGAACGGGCCCGGCACCGAGACCTGGGCACCGGCCGCGACGGCGCGCGGCGTCGAGCCGCCCATCATGGTGGTCCCCGTTGCGCCCGCCGGCAGCGCCAGCACGAGCGGCACGCCCGGCTCGACGGGCACGGCGCGGTCGTTCATGATGTCGAACAGGTAGTACAGGTTGAGCGCTTCCTCGCCCAGCTCGATCACGATCCGCGAGTCGGCGCCGAGGGTGACCGTGCCCTGCTCGGCCGGCACATCCGCCCGCGTCGGATCGGCGCCGACGAGCATCAGGCGGACACCCCCTTGTCCGGGCACCGGAAACGGCTGCGATTCCAGGCGCACGCCGTCCAGCTCGGTGGCGGCCACGACCGTGGCCCCCGGGTTCAGCGTCAGGAACTCGGCCCGCCCTTCCGCGTCGGTGATCGCGGTGGCGACGTTGTCTCCCTCGCGCAGCTCCACGGTCTGCTCCGGAACGTTGTTGGACAGCGAGCCGCGCACGACCCGCACGGTGATCGTCCCGGCCGGCAACTGCGGGTCGGGGAGCGGTATGCCGGACATCTGGCGCGGGTCGGGCTGCGCCGCCGCGGGAAACGGCGCCGCCCACGCGAGAGCCACCATGATCGCGGTCGAGGCCCATGCGCGGACGAGCCTTGCCGCGGTCTCGATTCTCCGTCGTCGATTCGCCGGCACCTGACCTGCCACTCCCGTTCCCTGCCGTTCCCCTGGCCCGACAATCGCGCCGCCTGCGGCACCGATGCCGCCGGCCGAGATCGACCAGGAGTCTACGCCGTTCTACGGCGCGGCCTCCTGGAGCGCCGTCCCGCAGCTCTTGCAGAACCTGGCGTCCCGTTCGTTGCTTTCGCCACAACTCCGGCACGACAGCCGCGCCGCCCGCGGGCCTCCGGCATCCTGCGGTTCACCGGCCTGCAGCACGCGCTCGGCCAGCTCGCGTTCGATGAGGTTGCGGTAGGTGGCGCCGTCGATGTCGAGCTGCTTCAGCAGCGAGCGGGCGCGGGCGCGGAGCCGGCCGCCCATCTCGTCGAAATCCAGGTCGGAGACCTTCCCCATCGCGCGATCGAACTCGAGCTCCTTGAGCGAGCGCAGCACGAGCGTCTTCTCCCGCTCCAGGGCAGCCCGCGTCCTGCCGCCGACCATCTCCACGCGCTCGGTGAAACCGCCGGCCGCCAACGGGGCGATCATGCGGTAGACGGCATAGCCGACGTACGCTCCCGCCCAGGCGGCCAGCACCACCAGCACGAGGGGCACGATACCGCTCGGACGCACGGCCACCACGGCAACGGTCGCGCCAGCGAGTCCGGCGAGAACGAAGAAGTGCCAGGGGCGGAAGGTCGCTGGCGAGGCGTCAGTCGAGGTTCCGGAGCTCATCATCCAAACGGGCGTCGAGCTCGGCGTCGATCGGCTCGGGCACAACCGCAGCCGCACCGGCCGCGACCGCGCTGCGACGCGACCAGCGGACGGCGAGGGCGCCGACGCCCAGGAGACACGCGAGACCCACGAGATAGGGAAAGAGCCACGCCAAGCGGTTGAAGCCTTCGTCGAGCGGTGCCCCGAGCGGCGCCTGACTGCCGTACTCGGCGATGAAATAATCGAGGATCTCGCGCTCGGTGCGGCCCGCCTCGATCTGCTCGCGGAGTTGGCCGCGCATGAACTCCGCGCCCGCCGCCACGAGCCGTTGCGACCCGTCCGCCGCGGTGACGTAGCGCGGCGGCGACGAGCAGCGGCAGTCCGCCAGCGTGTAGGGGGGACAGTCGCCGCAGGTGCAGACGAGCCGGCGCTGCAACTCCGACTCGAGCGGCGTGGTCGCCGTGTACGACTCTGGCGGGGCGCCGACCTGCGCCTGCGCGGGCGTCGCCAACCCCGGCAGGGCCAGGGCCAGTATCAGCATCGTGGTCGTCACGCCCGGCGCCGCCCCGACCTCCGACCCCGGCGCCCTGCTCGCCAGGAACGCGAAACGGCTCTCCGGCAGCAGCGCAATCCCCGTCCCGAACGCCAGCAGCGCGAACCCGAACCAGATCCAGTTCACCAGCGGATTCACCGTCACCTGGAACGTCGCCGACTGGTCGCTCATGTCATACGCCGCCAGCACCACGTACACGTCCTCGCTCAGACGCCGCCGCATCGCCACCTCGGTCGTCGGCTCCGCCTCGTACTTGCGGTAGTACCAACGCCCCGGATACAACTGGCCCAACTCGCGGCCGTCCTCCAGCACCGTCACGTGCGCCGTGTGCATCTCCTTCGCGCCGTCGTCGGTCACGCTCAGACGGTCGTGACGCACCGCAAAGCGCCCCACCTCCACCGACTCGCCCGGCGACAGCAGCACCTGCTCGGTCTGCCGGTAGCCGGCGCCGGCGAAGCCCAGCATCATCAGCACGATGCCCAGGTGCACCACATAACCGCCGTAGCGCCGCCGGGACCGCATCACCAGACCGATCATCGCCGTCACGATGTCCGTCCCCGTCACACCCTGGCGCACGATGGCGCCGCGCACGAACTCCTGGCCCACCGTGCCGACCACGAAGCCGCACAGCGCGAAGCAGATTCCCGACACCCACACCCGGAAGCCCAGCGCATAGAGCAGCGCCGCCGTCGCCACCGCCGCCACCGTCGGCCACAGGAACTGATAACGCAGGTTCGAAAGCGTCGACTTGCGCCACGCCAGGAGCGGTCCGATGCCCGTCAGCAGCAGCAGCATCAGCCCGATCGGGATCATCCACTTGTTGAAGAACGGCGGGCCCACCGTGATCCGCTGCCCCGTCACCGCCTCGCTCAGCGTCGGGAACATCGTCGCGAACAGGATGAAGAACGCCGAGAACAGCAGGATCCAGTTGTTCGCCAGGAACGCCGCCTCCCGCGACGCCCACGACTCCAGCTCGTTGCGCGCCCGCAGCAGCGGCAGCCGGTAGATCACCAGCCCGAAGCTCACCAGCATCACCGCGCCGATGAAGATGCCGAACATCAGCGCAAGCTGCGGGTCCTCCCCGAACGCGTGCACCGACTGCACGATGCCGGTGCGCGTCAACGCCGTCGCGAACAGCGTCAGCACGAACGCGATGATCACCAGCGAGATGTTCCATACCCGCAGCATGCTCCGACGCTCCTGCACCATCACCGAGTGCAGGAACGCCGTGGCCGGAAACCAAGGCAACGCGCCCGCGTTCTCCACCGGGTCCCAGCCCCACCAGCCGCCCCAGCCCAGTTCCTCGTAGGCCCAGATCATCCCCAGCGTCAGACCCAGCGACAGGAAGAACCACGCGAACATCGTCCAGCGCCGCACCGCCCGCAGCCACGAATCGTCCAGGTAGCCGGTAATGAGCGCCGCCAGCCCGAACGCGAACGGAATCGTCATCGCCACCAGCCCCGTGTAGAGCGACGGCGGGTGGATCACCATGTAGGGGTTCTGCAGCAGCGGGTTCAGGCCGCGCCCGTCCACCGGCATCTGCGTCAGGTAGGTCGCGAACGGGTCCTTGTTGACGATCATGATGCTGAGGAAGAACATCTGCACCACGGCGATCGTCGCAATCACGTACGGAATCAGCTCGCGGTGCCGCTCCCGGTTCGTCTTCACCGCCAGCGCCCCGAAGACCGACAGCAGGAAGACCCAGAACATGATCGACCCGTCGAGACCGCCCCAGTACGACGTCAGCCGGTAGAACAGCGGCTGGATCGAGTCCGAGTAGCGGTCGACGTAGCGAATGGAATAGTCGCCGATGACGAAGGCGCGCACGATGATCGCCGAGGCCAGCGTCATCAGCGCCGTCACCAGGTAGAACGAGCCGATGCCGCTCTCGACCAGCCGCGGCGAGCGCCGCCGGTGACCGGCGACCACCGCCGCCGCCGCGTAGGCACACGCCACGAACGCGGCCAGCAACGTGTAGCTTCCCAGTGTCGCCATCGTACGGCCTCGATCCAGGATGTCAGGGTCCGGAGCAGAATCAACGGAACCCGCTTCGGCGGCGGGCCCGTCGGCACCGGTCCGGCCGAATGTCGGCGGTCAGTTGCTGGCGCTGCCGGTGCCCGAAACGTACTCGTCCGCCACCGCGGGCCGCTCTTCGTACTTCGACGGGCACTTGGCCATGATGCCGTCGGTGTCGATGTGGAACGTGTCGCCGTCGAGACGGCCCGTCGCGACCACCTCGGCGTGGTTGTCGAACGTGTCCGGCACGATGCCGGTATAGACCGCGTTGAGCACGTGCGAGCGCCCGTCCACGGCGTCGGTAATCTCGAAGCGGTAGTCGAGCGTCTTCGGCCGGCGCATCACGTTGGCCGCGTACCCGTGCACCTGCAGCGGCTTGCCGTCCCACGACGCGGGATCGGCCATCACCTCTTCGACCTCCAGGTAGTACTGCGTGCCCTCCTGCATCGTCGTCCACAGCAGGCCGACGAACGCGGCGCACAGGATGCCGGTGGTCAACACGATCTTCACGGCTTTGTCAGGCATGGGTGCTGAATCCTCTACGCGTGCAACGCCTTAACAGGATATCGCCGGGACCGCGCCCCGTCAACGCGCCGACGGACGCGGCAGGTAAAGCCGGAGTGACTACCGAGGCGCCCCGGGATCTGCCTCGAGCCGCCGCACGAAACGGTCGACCAGAGCCACCGGCAGCCCGACCACGTTCGTGTACGAGCCTTCGATCCGCTCGACGAATCGCGACCCGATGCCCTGTACGGCGTAGGCCCCCGCCTTGTCGTCCGGTTCGCCCGTCTCCGCGTACCAGGCGATGCGCGCCGCGTCCAGCGTGGCGAAGGTCACCCGCGTCACCTCCACCGCGTCGAGGACCCGCGCGCCGCGCACCGCGACCACGCCGGTCAGCACCTCGTGCGTGCGCCCCGACAGGCGATCCAGCATCGCCGCCGCCGCGCGCCGGCCGGCGGGCTTGCCGAGCACCAGACCGTCGATGAGCACGACCGTATCGGCCGCCACGACGATGCGGCCGCCGGCCCGTGCCGCAACCGCGGCCGCCTTGCCGGCGGCCACCCGCCGGACGTACTGCCGCGGCTCCTCTCCGTCGAGCCGGCTTTCGTCGATGTCGGCCGGAACGACGTCGATTTCGTAGCCCGCCTCGCGCAGCAGCCTCGCGCGCCGGGGGGACCGGGAGGCCAGGACCAGCACGGCGCGAATGATACACTCGGCATCGTGATTCCGGCCCGGCACTGCGCTGCGCGCGCGCTCGGCAACGTGCTGCGCCGGCAGCCGCTCTCCGACGCCAAGGTCCGCTTTGCGTGGACCGCGACCGTCGGCCCCGCGATCGCCCGGGTGACGGCCGTGCGGCTGCGTTCCGACGGCACCCTGACGGTGCGCGCGGCGACCGATTCCTGGCGCCGCGAGACGTACCGCTCCCGCCGCGCGATCCGCGAGCGGTTGGCGGAGCTGCTGGGAACGGGTGTGGTCAGGAAGCTGGACGTAACGAGCGAAGGAGCGGAGCATCATGCGAGCAGCGGTCATCGCCAGCGCCGTGCGTCTGCCGACCGGCAAGTTTCTCGGAGCGCTCAAGGATCTGCCGGCCACGGATCTCGGATCCCGCGTCGTCCGTGAAGCCGTGGCGCGGGCCGGCATCGAGCCGGACGCGGTCGACGAGTGCATCATGGGCAACGTCGTCTCCGCCGGCCTGGGGCAAGCCCCGGCCCGGCAGGCGGCCCTTGGCGCAGGACTTCCCGACCACGTCGGCGCCCTGACCATCAACAAGGTCTGCGGCTCGGGACTCAAGGCGGTCATGCTCGCCGCACAGGGCATCGCCGCCGGCGACATCGACGTCGCCGTCGCGGGCGGCATGGAATCGATGAGCAACTGTCCCTACATGCTGCCGAAGGCGCGCGGCGGCATGCGGATGGGCAACGGCCAGGTGCTCGACGCGATGATGCACGACGGGCTCTGGTGCGCGGTCGAGAACTGGTCGATGGGCGAGGCGGCCGAGGCGGTGGTCGAGCGCTACGGCGTGAGCCGCGAGGACCAGGACGCCTTCGCGGCGGGCAGCCACCGGAAGGCGGCGACCGCCATACGGGAGTGCTTCTTCAAGGACGAGATCCTGCCGGTCGAGATACCGCAGCGCCGGGGCGACCCGATCCGGCTCGAGTACGACGAGGCGGTGCGCCCCGACACCACCGCCGAGGCGCTCGCCCGCCTGCGGCCCGCCTTCAAGAAGGACGGCGGCACGGTGACCGCCGGCAACGCGCCCGGGGTCAACGACGGCGCGGCGGCGACCGTCGTGATGGCCGAGGACCGCGCCGCCGCGCTCAACGTCACCCCGATGGCCCGCATCGTCGGGCAGGCGTTCAGCGGCCGTCCGGCCAAGTGGCTCCTGATGACCCCGGTCGAGGCGGTGCAGAAGCTGCTGGCGAAGGTGGGCTGGTCGCTGGACGACGTGGACCTGATCGAGCTGAACGAGGCCTTCTCGGCGCAGGCGGTGGCCGTCGTTCGCGAGCTGGGGGCCGACTTCGACAAGGTGAACGTCAACGGCGGCGCGGTGGCGCTCGGCCACCCGATCGGGGCCAGCGGCGCCCGCATCCTGACCACCCTGCTCTACGCGCTCGAGAATCGCAACCTGAAGCGGGGCGTCGCCACGCTGTGCCTCGGCGGAGGCAACGGGGTCGCGTTGGCGGTCGAGCGCTTGTAGCAGCGCCTCCGCGCGGTGGCGCGGCCGCCCGGCTGCGTCACCGCCGGGAACCACCGGCAAGGATGCTGCGTCCACCGTTCATAGAGCATGTGGAGCAGGTGGTCGCGGATCGCTTTCGCCCTCGTTGCGCTGGGGACGGTCGTCTTTCTCGGCCTCGTGGTCAACCAGACCGCGCAGCTCGTCTCCCTCGCCACGGCGCTGCACCCGACCCTCGGCACGGCCGTGCTGGGCGTCCTGCTGGTCGTCTACGCCGTCTGTTTCCTGGTCCCGCTGGTCCTCTTCGTCCGGCTTCCGAAACCGCTCCAGCCGCCGCTGATCGACGAGGGCCGCGCGTTCGAACGGCACCTGCGGGCGCTCGGCCGGCGACTGGATGGCAACGAGCGGGCCGGCCCCGGACCGTTCCGAACCCGCGAGGAGATCGAAGCGGGGCTCGAGCGCCTCGGCGGGCGCGCGGACGACATCGCCCGGCGCTCGGGCTCGGAGGTCTTCATCGCCACCGCCGTATCGCAGCACGGCGGCCTCGACGCGCTGGTGATGCTCGGCATCCAGGCGACGATGGTCTGGCGCATCGCCCACGTCTACCACCAGCGCCCCGGCGCGCGCGAGCTGGTTCACCTGTACGCCAACGTCGGCGCGACGGCGTTCATCGCCGGCGAGCTCGAGGACATGGACATCAGCGACCACATCCAGCCGGTCGTCTCGGGCGTGTTCGGATCGGTGGCGGGCAGCGTACCGGGACTCCAGACCGCCGGCACGGTTTTCGTCAGTTCGGTGCTGGGCGGCGCCACGAACGCGTTCCTGACCCTGCGGGTGGCGATGATCACAAAGCAGTACTGCGCCGCACTGACGTCCCGGCCGCGCCGCAGCCTCCGCCGCGCCGCCGTCGTGCAGGCCGGCGCCATGCTCGGCGGCATCGTGCGCACCGGCACCCGCCGCGTCTCCGGGGCGCTTCTGACCGCCTCGGGACGCACCGTCAGCGGCACCGCCCGGCACCTCGGCCGGCGGGTGCGCGCCGCCGGCCAGGCGCTGGCCGACCGGATCGGATCCTCGGCACGGGCCGGCTGAAGCTCAGCCGCCGGGGGGAAGCGTCCCAAGACCACGACCCTATGCGTGGCCCATGAGACTGGCCGTCGGGTCCGTCGGCGGCAGGATGCCGAGAGGGTTCCCCGGAGGGTTTTCCCAGGCTCGGGTGGCGGTCCTCCCGGGCATGGTACGCCGTACTCGTGCCAGAGCCGTCGGTGGACGCGCGAGTCCGCGCGCTACCCTTCCGTCTTCCAGAACGCGATGCCGCCCGCCTGCTTGCCGACGTCGACCGCGTCGACGCGCTCGGCCGTCGGGACGTGGTAGACCTCCACCGTGCCCGGCTCACCGCCGACGCCCTCGAGGGTGACGAAGGCGTACTCGCCGTCGGGAGTGACGACCACGCCGTGCGGGATGGTGCGGCTCGTGGGCACCCGCGCGCGCTCGTGGCCGCTCGCCAGGTCCCAGAAACCGACCGCGTCGGCGTTCTTGTAGGTCGCGACGAGCGTCGCTCCGTCGGGGGTCAGGTCGAGGTTGTAGGGGCCGGCGCCGGTCTCGAAGCTCCGCAGAATGCGCCAGGCGTTCAGGTCGACCTCGAACACCCGGGCGACGTTGTTGCCCGTGACGTAGGCGATCCCCTCCGCGGTAGGCGTCGTCACCCAGGTGGGCTGCACCCCCTCTCCGAGCGGCAGCCGGCGCGCGATCTCGAAGCCGAGCGCGTCCAGCTCGACCAGATCCCCGCCCATCATGTTGACCGAGTAGTGCCGCGTCCCGTTGCGGCTGAGGCGCGAGCCGTGCGGCATCACGCCCGTGTCGATGCGCGCCACCTCGGTCATCGTCTCCACCTCGACGGCTGAGATGCTGCTCGGCTCCATCCCACCGTGGAGATTGAAGTTGACGGCGTACAGCAGGCCGGTGGCCGGCGAGACGTCCAGCGTCGCGGGGAAGAGACCGAGCGTCACGTCCCCCACCCACAGGTCGGTGCCGGTCTCGTACTTGTGCACGCTGCCGAAGGGCAGCCCGTGGGCGATCGAGACGTACCAGTAGCGCCCGTCCGGACCGACGTTGATGCCGTGCGGCCCCTCGATCTCGTTGGGATAGCTCCCCACCCGGATCGTCTTGACGACCTCCGCGCCGCCGGGTCCGTAGCGCACCAGCGCCACCTCGTCGTCCGACTCGGCGCAGACGTAGACGTAGTAGCTCCGCGCCGGCGGGTCCGGCGGCGCGGCCGTCGTCGGGAGCCCCGCGCCCCACCACGCGAGCCCGCCCAGCAGGACGAACGAGAGCGTCCGCACACCGGTCGATTGCATCGTCAACTCCCTGCTCCCCCGCAACGGCACTGCGAGTCCATACTCCGGATCGCTACTGCGGCTCCCCGATGACCGGGCCCGGGCCGGTCTTCTCCTCGAGCCGCACCGCCCACAGCCCGCTGTTGTAGTCGGTGAAGAAGACGTGCCCCTTGTAGGGCTGCGGCCCCCAGACGAACGGGGCGTTCGGGGCGAAGCCCTCGGGATCGAAGGGCACGAAGCGCGCGATCTCCCGGCCCTGCCGGTAGAGGTCGCCCATCAGCTCCCCGGAGACGTCGACCACGCGCAACCCCCCAGGATAGTAGAAGCCGACGTACATGATGTCGTCCTCGACCCAGATGTTGTGCGACCCCGCCTCGGGCACCTGGTAGCGCGCCACCTCCCGGGGATTGTCCCAGTCGCTCCAGTCGATGACGTGAATCCACCCCGCGGTCCGGAACGGCAACTGCGCATCTTCGGCGTCGTTCGCCAGCCCGCCGTAGGGATACGCCTCGTCGCCCGCGAACAGGTAGAACTTGCCGGTCGACTGGCTGCGGTACGGGAACGCGGCATGGTTCCAGCCGTTCGGATACGCGTAGCGGCCCAGTTCCACCGGCCGCTCGGGCGTCCCGCCGCGCCCTCCCCCGCCGACGTCGACGGCCACCACCCCGTCGCTCCAGTTCGACGAGAACGCGATGCCGTCGCTGACCCAGACGTCGTGCACGCTGTGTCCCTGCGTCTCCAGCTCGAAGCGCCCGACCCGCTCGGGGCGGCGGGGATCGGCGAGGCTGATGATGTCGTAGCGCCGGCCTGCGCTGAGCGCGTAGACGTGATCCCCGTCCACGAAGAGGTTGTGGACCCCGCCGGTCAACTGATTGGTGAACTCCGACAGCACCGGGACGCCCTCGCGGGGATTGCCGGCGCCGAGCACCACGATGCCGTTGCGGCGGTTCGACGCGCCCTCGCGGCCGATCACGGCCAGCTCGCCGTCGGCGGAGACCTTCACGTCGTTCACCGTCCGGGCGTCGACCTGCACCTCGTTGACCTTCTCGATGTCGGCCGGGTCGGTCACGTCCCAGAAGTAGGTATGCCCGTCGGCGCCCCAGGTCCCGGTGATGGCGTAGTCCCGGCCGTCGGTGCCCTCCCAGACCCAGAGGTCCGACGAGCGGCGGTCGAGAACCCTGCCCCGTCCGACGACCTCCACGTCGCGCGCCACGTCGCGCGGCTCGATGGAGACCGTCCGGGTGGCCGTGTGGGTTCCTGCCGTCGCGATTACCGTGTAGGTGCCGGATCGCTCGGCGACGAAGCGGCCATCGGCCGCGATCTGGGCCGGGGCGCCGGCCGCGACGATGGCCGGCGCGGTCTCCCCGCCGACCGCGTAGCGCACCGGCACGCCGGGCACCCCGCGCCCGCTCGCGTCGGTCGCGACCGCCGTGAAGCGCAGCACGTCGCCGGTCCGGGCAGTCTCGGTGCCGACCTCCAGGTCCAGCGCCACGACCGGGTTCTCGACGACCTCTATGGTCAGGGCGTCGCTCTCGGTGTCGACCGCGGCCGTCACGGTGGCCGTTCCCGGTGCGCGCAAGGCGAGGAAACCGAACCGATCGAGGGTCGCGACGGCGGCGTCGCTGCTGGAGAATGCAACCGGCACGTCGTCCCGGCGCGCCCCGACGGTGTCGGTCACGACGACGTCGAGACGCGGCTGCGTGCCGGCGTAGAACGTGCCGGGAACCTCGGTGAAGGCGACCTCCGCGATGGGCGGCAGCGGCACGGTCACGGGCACCTCGACCCGCGCGCGGGCGTCCGGACGCCGGCTCCGGTCACCCGGATTCACCGGCACGAGGACGATCAGCGTGAACTCGCCGGGACGATGGGCTTCGACGCGACCCGTGCGGGTCACGCCCACGCTGCGCCGCGCGCGCGAGTAGTAGACGACGGTCGCATCGTCCACGACGTCGCCGGCGCCGTCCCGCACGGTGGCGGTCAACTGGGCCGTCTCGCCGATCTCGAGCGTCAGCACGCCGGGCTCGACCTCGATGGTGAGACCGCTCGGCGCCTGGCTCCCCTGGCCCCGGGCCGCCAGCGCGACGCACGCCGCCACGAGCCCCACGCATGCCGCGGCGCACGCGATGCGCACCGCCCCTCGCCCGGGCCGACGCTCCGCGCATCCGCTCGGCATCCGCGCAGTGTGCCGTATCTCGCTGCTCACCTGGCACCCCTTCCCTGCCTGTGGAACCCGGTCGCCGCCGTGCGAACGGACAGCGCCTTCGGTCGTCGGCCGTGCCGACCGCCTCATTGTAGCGTTCCGCCGCTGCGTTGGGCCGCTACAGGGAACATTGCAGAATTCTCCACGCGGTCCGCGGCGCGATCGGCGGAAAACTCCACGCCGCATCGCTTGCAGGCGAAAGTCTATATCCCCGTAAAATTATGTATTAAATACATTTACATATACTTCACGATTCACTTTCGCTTGACACGCATCCGGCACGATTCTAGAATACGCCTTGCGTCCCGGGCGGTTCGCACTCAACACGGAATGGGAGAGTTCATGTCCAACCCCGAGCGGATAGCGCGCGAGCGATCCAAGGCAATCGAGATCGCAGTCGGCCAGATCGAGAAGCAGTTCGGCAAGGGCTCGATCATGCGGCTGGGGGCGCAAGGCGCGGTATCCGCGGTACCGAGCATCTCGACCGGATCGATCAGCATCGACCATGCGCTCGGGATAGGCGGCGTGCCCCGCGGCCGCGTCGTCGAGGTCTACGGGCCGGAGTCCTCCGGCAAGACCACCCTCGCCCTGCAGGTCATCGCACAGTCCCAGCGAACCGGCGGCAACGCGGCGTTCGTCGACGCGGAGCACGCTCTCGATCCCATCTACGCGCGGAAGCTCGGGGTCGAGCTCGACAACCTGCTCGTCTCGCAACCGGACCACGGCGAGCAGGCGCTGGAGATCGTCGAGACCCTCGTCCGCTCGGGCGCCATCGACGTCGTGGTGGTGGATTCGGTCGCCGCGCTGGTGCCGCGCGCCGAGATCGAGGGCGAGATGGGCGAGTCGCAGGTCGGCCTGCAGGCGCGCCTGATGTCCCAGGCGCTGCGGAAGCTGACCGGCGTGGTAGCCAAGTCGCGCACCTGCCTGTTGTTCATCAACCAGCTCCGCGAGAAGATCGGCGTGATGTTCGGCAATCCCGAGACGACCACCGGGGGCCGGGCGCTCAAGTTCTATTCGTCCGTCCGCGTCGACATCCGGCGCATCGGGGCCATCAAGGACGCCGACCGCGTGATCGGCGGACGGACGCGTGTGAAGGTGGTCAAGAACAAGCTGGCTCCTCCCTTCCGCGTAGCCGAGTTCGACATCATGTACGGCGAAGGCATCTCCCGCGAGGGCGACCTGCTCGATCTCGCCGTCGAGCGGCGCATCGTGGAAAAAAGCGGCGCCTGGTTCTCCTATGGCGGCGAGCGCCTCGGGCAGGGCCGCGAGAACGTGAAGATGCTGCTGCGCGAAAAGACGGAAATCTTCGGCGCCATAGAAACCGCGGTGCGGAAGGCGCTGGGCATGGCGCCCGCCGCGCGCCCGGCGGCCGAACGCGCAACGGAAAGCGCGACCGCGTAAATCGAACGACCGCGGCCACGGGTTGCAGGCACGCCGCAACGGTCGCCGCTCGGCGCACGCCGCCGTGGGTTACGGCTCGGCGTCAGACAACGCCGCGTCAGTTTCGCCGGGAGCCGGGTGGATGATGAAAACGCGCTCTCCGGGACGAATCAGGCCGAACTCGCGGCGGGCGACTTCCTCTATGTAGGCGGGGTCTTCCCGCAGGCGCCGTGCGTGCTCGCGCAACGCGTCGTTCTCCGCCTTCAGGACTGCGATCCTGTCCGCGAGGTGGGACTCCTGGCTGCTCGCCAGCCGCGTGGCCAGCAGGCCGCTCTCGCCGACGAGGGCATTCGCCACGACCGCACAGGTCGCGAGCAGCAACAGATAGTGAATCGCCCGCCCGGCAGGCCGTCGACGCCGGACCGGCCGCGAAGGCGCAGGCGGATCAGCAGCCACGATACGCTCCCACAATACACGAAACCGGTCCGTCACACATAGCCCGACAGTCGTCGCCTGCGGCTCCGATCGCCGCCCAACCAAGCCCTTGACCAGGAGCCTCGCCGTTTCTGCGGCACAGACTCCCGGCTCGGCTGCGGCTCGACCCGTCCGGCGCCTCAAGGCGACGCCGGATACTCCATCGTGAACGGATCGGGCAGCGGAATGCCGGTGATCGCGCCCCCCGCCAGCTCCGGCAACGTGACGTCCGGATTGTCGGGGTCGCCCGCTTCGATCGTGGTCCGGTCACCGACCACCAGCATGACGAGCCGGTCCGGATGAAGGTACTCGCGCGCCACGCGCAGCACGTCGCCGGTAGTGACGCTCCGAATGCGATCGCGATAGGCAAGCAGATACGCCGGGTCGCGTCCGGTGTACTCGTCGTTGGCGAACAGGCGCGCGGTCGACGTGGGGCTCGAGAAATTGCGGCTGAAGGTATCGATGAACGACGCCTTCGACGTGCCGAGCTCCGCGTCCGTCACCGGCTCGGACCGGATGCGCTCGATCTCCTCGAGCACGATGGCCGCCGCGCGCGCCACCGTCTCGCTGCGCGACTGGAAGCT
This sequence comes from Vicinamibacterales bacterium, assembly GCA_965204175.1. Lineage (GTDB taxonomy): Bacteria > Acidobacteriota > Vicinamibacteria > Vicinamibacterales > UBA8438 > WTFV01. The sequence continues at coordinate 2,212,511 of OZ241978.1, read as the reverse complement.
GGCCCGGAACGCTCCCGGATACCAGGTCCCGAGCCCGAAGGACGAATAGGCGCTGTAGGCGAGGCCTTCCTCCGAACGGATGCGGGTGAGCAGGCGGGCGGTGAAGCCGCCGCCGCCCAGAATGTCGTTCATGACCATCAACGCGTAGCGGTCCGGGTTGTCCCGCATCGCGGCGAGATGGCCGATGACCACGCGGCCCTGGTTCACGTCGTCCTTGTCGACGACGTATACGCCGGGCCGTATCTGGTGATCCGGCGCCGGCACGGCGGCGGAGACCGGCTCCCGCGCCGGCCAGTCGGCCATCCGGGCCTCGAGCCGGGCCAGGAGGTCGGCCGGCTCCACGTCGCCCGACACCGCGAAGATGAAGTTGCCCGGGTGGTAGTACTCGCGGTGGAAGGCGACCAGGTCGTCACGGGTAATCGCCTCGATGCTCGCCCGCGTCGACGGCGTGGTGGTGAAGTGATCGACGCCGCGCAGGAGCCGGCGCCACTCGCGGACCTCGATGCTCTGGGTGCTGTCGTTGCGCCGCTCCATCTGCTGCAGGACCTGGCTCTTGGCGAGATCGAGGCGGTCCCGATCGAAGCGCGGCCGGCGCAGCATGTCGAAGAGCAGATCGAGCGAGGCGTCGAGATCCTTGGTGAGGGAGTTGACGCTGGCGCTCCCCGAGGTGTCGCCTATCCTGCTCGACAGCTCGGCGGCCAGGAAAGCCGCCTCATCGTCGAACGCGGCGGGAGCCAGCCCGCCCGCGCCGCCGGCCCGCATCTGGCTGCCGGTCAGCGCCGCGAGCCCGGCCTTGTCCGGCGACTCGAGGTACGCGCCGGTCCGCACGATCACCGAAACGGTCACCAGCGGCAGCGCCCGATCGGGCACGATGTAGACGACGACACCGTTCGACAGCTCGTGGCGATGGGCGGCCGGATCCGGCGGCTCGAACGCCAGGTCCTTGAACACCAGATCGCGCGGATGGGCCGGAATGGGCTGGCCCGATGCGGTCGGGACACCGGTACCGGCGACGAGAACCCCCATCCAGCAGGACACCAGGAACCGTTGCGCCCGCGTCACCGCCCACCTCCCTGCTCCTCGATCCGCTGTCGCGCCAGCGCGACCAGCGCCTCGGCCATGTCCCGGTTCTCCGGCGGCACCTGCCCGACCATCTGCTCCGCCTGCGCGAGAAACTGCTCGAGCTGCTCGGCCGGCATCTGGCCGAGCATCGCGCGCACCTGCCGGACCTGCTGCCGCTCCTCGTCGCTCAGCCCGGCCAGCAGCGGGTCCGCTTCGACCTCCGTGCCTTCGTCGCGATGGTAGACGGCGACCGCGCGGGTCTCCGGCGTGAACCAGGTCTTGGCGACCCGCATGACGTCGGCCGCGGTGACCGCCTCGTAGAGGGCGGGATCGGTGTTGATGTGCTCCCAGCCCCGGTTCCCCTCGCGGATGAGGAGCTGCATCATCAGCCCGAAGTTGCTGCGCAGGCCGCGGAACGTGTCCGCCGCGTTCTGGTTCTTCACCTTCTGCAGCTCACGCTCGCCCACCGGCTCGGCCTGCAGCTTCTCGAGCTCGGCGTAGATGGCCTGCTCGACTTCTTCCGGGGTCCGTCCCTGCCGGGCGGTCCCGCGCAGCTCGAACATCCCTTCGAACTGGAACCCCGCCTGACCGCCGGAGGCGCTCGTCGCCACCTCCTGCTCCTCTACCAGCGAGCGATAGAGGCGTCCCGTGCGGCCGCTCAGCAACTGCCCCAGCACGACCAGCGCCGGCTCGTCCACGTGGCCGTCGCGCACCGAGTGATAGCGGATGACGACCTGCGGGTTCGTGTCGGCGTAGGCGACCATGCGCTTCTCGGCGAGCTGCGGCATCTCGCGCGTGCGCGGCTGCAGCGGCGGGCGCGCCCCGCGCTCGAGCCGGCCGAAGTACCGCTCGGCCAGCGCAATCGCCGCGTCGGGGTCGAAGTCCCCGACCAGCGCCGCGGCCAGGTTGTTCGGCGCGTAGTACGTGTCGAAGAACCCCAGCGCCTCGTCGCGGGTGATGCCCTCGAGATCGCTCGGCCACCCGATCACCGGCCAGCCGTACGGCGACGACTGCCAGAACATCGCCTCGAACTGCTCCTGGAACTTGCCGATCGGCGTGCTGTCGGTCCGCAGCCGCCGCTCCTCGTGCACCACGCTGCGCTCGGCGTAGAACTCGCGGAAAACCGGGTTGGCGAGCCGGTCGCTCTCCATCCAGAACCACAGCTCCAGCTTGTTGGCCGGGACGTTGATGAAGTAGATGGTGAAGTCGTAGCTGGTGCCGGCGTTCATGGCCGAGGCGCCCTCCGCGGTGTAGATGCGGCTGAACTCCTCCGGGATCAACAGATCGCTCTGGCGGGCGAGCAGGGCTTCGAACTCGTCCAGCAGCTCCTGGTGGCGCGGGCTGCGCACGGCGGGATCGGCCGGATCGTCGATCTCACCGAGCTGGAACCGGCGATCGAGCTCGATCTCCGCCGCCTGTATCTCGACCCGCAACGCGTCGAGCTGCTCGATGATCTGCAGATCCTGCTCGATGTCCCGGGTCCCTATCGTCCGGGTGCCCTTGAACATCATGTGCTCGAACAGGTGCGCCACGCCGGTGATGCCGGGCCGCTCGTACACCGAGCCGACCTTGGCCACCCAGCCGGCCGCCACGTTCGGATCGCCGGGCCGCGGCACCAGCAGCAGGGTCAGCCCGTTGTCGAGCTCGTGCTCGATCACGTCGACCTGCTGGGCGCCGGCCGGGGCACCCAGGCCGAGCAGGATTCCGAACAGGAAACACAGGATCTTTTTCATGGATATGCCTCGTCGCGGCGCGGGGAAGAGCCGTCGCCCGCGCGGCTCCGACCGTCGCGTCCAGTGGGGACGGTACACCAGTCCCGGCGGGACGCCAAGCCGCGCGCCGTCCGCCTTGCGCGCCGGGGGCGCGGTGCGTTATTTTGGTTGTTCCGAGGCCCCAGCGCCCTCCACCGTGCCGAGGTAGCTCAGTCGGTAGAGCACATGACTGAAAATCATGGTGTCGCCAGTTCGATTCTGGCCCTCGGCACCACCCTTAAACCGTTAAAAATAAACAACATCGCCGGTTTCCGAAAAACGGCGATCCGGCCCGTTTTGGGCAATTGACAGCCTAACTGACAGCCTGACTTGCGATTTCGGGCACCGCGGATCGTCGCGACGATGGCCGTGCGGGCGTCGCTTGCCACCGGTGAACCGAAGGTTTGTCGAGGTGTCCCGGTCGCACCAAGTGCTCGTTGAACAGCATCTGTGTACCGCTGTGCGTCTTCGGCTGCAGGGTCCTTCAAGGCCAGCGCGGCGTTTGCCGCGTGCATCATGGCGTAGTAGGCGCGGGGCACGGCGTTCTGGGGGTCGTGGTTGAGCGCGTCCCGGTTCGCCGCGTTGAGGGCGTTGGTTGCCCATTTCCAGTGCCGTTTGGCCATGTCGCTGTTCATAGCAGCGTGATCCCCTCGCGCTCGACGGTCTCGTGGAAGCCCGATTTCCATCTCAGACCCTTGGCCCACTCGGACTTGGTCCTCGTCAGCACGCATGGCGCCGCCTGGCCCATGTCCGCGATACTCTCCAGCGCGTCGGCGGCCTCGTCCTTGACGATCACCATCACGTCGATGTCGCTCTCGGCTCGCCAGTCTCCGCGTGCTTTGGAGCCGAACAACACGGCCTTCTCGACGACATCGCGGTAGTCGGCGGCCAAGGCCTCGCGGAACCGCTCGAGCCAGCGTTGCTCGTCGTGGTGCCACCCGTTGGTCACGGCCCGGTCTGTTGATGTCGGGTTCGGCATTGTTCTCATCGTACCAGCGCTGGCGGGCTCCGGCCCGTGGGGCCCCTGCCGGCCGCGCCGGTCAATCCGTTCCGTTTCCGTCCAGCCAGATGCAGCGCTGTTTCACCGTCGTTCCGCGCTCGGGTCCATCCCTGCGCGTGCGAGGGAGTCCGAACTGCCCGGTGGCCGTGTTACGCGGCATCGGGTTCATCCCCGCTTGCCGGAGGGGCGGCTCGACGGTCAAGCCGCTCATCCCTTCCGGACCCCGGACAGGTCGGTCGCGCCGGCGATTCGGATGTCGATATCCGGTCGTTCCATCGTGCGGCCGGGATCGTGCCGCCGGCGGCGCGTCTCTTGCTGCCGCGCCTGCTCGCTCCGACGCCGTCGGCTCCATCGCGCCTCCTTCGCCGGAGCCTGTTCGCCGGCCCCGGCGGTTCCACCGGCGGTTCCCGGCTCTTCATCCCTTCGGTCCGAGCCCTATGCACCCCGTTCAGCCAGCGCACCCTGCGCAGCGGCATGGCTGCGTGAAGTGTATCCACCAGGCGCTCAGGGTGTAGTGGCGCAGCTGGTCCGCTTCGTGCTGCGGAAGTGAAAACAGGGCCGACCGCTGTCGGCCGGTCAGGACGGTTCTCCGAGCCATTCTCTCTCGCCCGCGGTCGCTGGACCTGTAGTGCGACGCCCCTGCAGAACGCCGGCGTCGACCAAGTGAACCTCTTCCGCGACCTCGCCTCCGGCGTACGCGACCACCGGCCGGGGACCCGACAACTGCTTGCGCGCTATCGGCCGGCGGGTGCTCGCCGGGCCTCGAGTGGGAGCTGATCCGTGAACCCACCCTGGCCGGACTCATGGCCGCGCGGGTGAACCGGGCGGCGTTTGCCTGGCGGGCGGGCGGGTATGACGAATCGGAGGATGCGCAGGTCGAGGCACTGCTGCCGCGGTTGTCCGCGGGGATGCTGGTGCTGGCGGACCGCGGCTACTGCAGCTTCCCGCTCTGGCAGCGAGCGGCCGATACGGGCGCCGACCTGCTCTGGCGCATGAAGACGAACCTGCGCCTGCCGGTGCTCGAGCGCTTCGACGATGGGTCGTACCGCAGCGTGTTCCGGGGCAGCGGCCTGGACCGTCGGCGCAGCCAGGGTGAACGCCCGGTGCGGGTCGTCGAGTACCGGCTTGACGGCACGAGCGACGCCGTCTACTGCTTGACCACGACTCTGCTCGACCCGGCTGCCGCACCGGCCGCCGAACTCGCCGCGTTGTATCACGAGCGTTGGGAGATCGAGACCGCCTGGCGCACTACGCCGTGCGGCGTCTGATCCACCTGTTGGCCTGCCGTGGCGCGCGGCCTTCCCAGCCGCGCGGCCGGCCGCTGGTTCGGGCAGCAGGCCCACGGCTTCCGCTACGGCCGTACAGTAGATGATCTCGGGGGGCGTCCGGCGCGCTGACGCCCGCCCAACCGCGGCACTGCTCGGCCTGCTCGACCCGCCGCCCGGCACGGCCTTGACCGGCCTTGACCCGGCCTGGCATCGCGACACCGACGTGCATTCGCGCGTCCGCTCGGGCGAGGCGCCCACGGAAGGGACCCCGGCGGGCGTCACGATGGTGGCCGCACCGGTGTCGGCGTTCACGGGCCGTCCGGTACGCGGCCTGGCGATGAATGCGAGATCACCCTCGACGGCCAAGTGCTCGCGGTCGGCGACATCGCCGAGAGAGTGCTCGCCGCGCACTGCGGCGGCTTGGGCCGCGTCCTCCTGCAGGTTCTGCACGGTGTTTGACCAGGTGGGCGAGGTTCCGGCCGAGGCGGTCGAGCTTCCAGACGACGAGCACGTCGCCCCTTGCGCAGGGCGCGTCGGCGTGGACTCTCCCGGCAGCACGCCGGCCACGGCGACCGCGCCCCGGGCGGCGCCAGCCCGTGCCGGATCGAAGCCGCCCCGCCCGCACTCGCTGGCGAGCTCGCCGACACCCCTCGGCCAAGTAAACGTAACCGCCGTTTATCAGACTCAAGGTGGTCCCTCCGCCTCCTCCCCGCCCCTGTTGATCACCGGAAGATTACTGCCGCTCAGGGTCTTGAAGTCGAAGCTGGCGTCCGGTCAAGGGCGACGAAATGGCTCAGAACGGGGAACTCAGGCCGAGTCCCTACAGTGTATTTCTGCACGAATCGTGTCGGTACCGTCGGTACCCTCTGTCGGGCTCCCGGCGGGCGGATGTGTGCCAAGCGCTCGACGCGGCGCGGGCGGCGAACCGCGAGCGGCGGCGGGCGACGCCCGACGTAATCACCACGCCGCGGCCGGCATCAATCACCGAGGAACCGCAGAATCCCGACGGTCAACGCCGCTGTCGCGATGACCGTGCCGACCATCCAGCGGACCAGCCTGGTTTCGAGATTCGCGATCTCGGCCCGGACCTCGGCGAGGCCGGCCTTGAACTGGTCGGAGGTGACGTGGTCGCGGTGTTCGAGGCTGTCGCCGATGGCCTGGGCGATGACCTCGGCCTGGTCGCGGTCGACGCCGCCGGCGGCTAGCTGCCGGGCGACCGTGAGCGTGTTGAACATCAAGGGCAGCGTAGCACGCGGGTCGGAGCGGACGGAAACCGGCCCCCCGGGCATGCCGATTCGGAACGACTTCGAGGCGAAGGTGCCGGCGGCCGTCGAGGCGGTTCGGGGCGCAGATCCGCGCGAACGATGGCCCGGACGGGTTGACCGAATGCGGCTTATCAGATCTTGCCGCCGGCCGGACACGGTAGCGCTGACACGAGGCGAAGAGTGCGACCAAGGGCGTTGCTCGTCGTCGTCATCGATCCGAAGGCTGTCGACGGTGCTGCGGCGGCGATCGCGATCACCGCCTCGCGAGAAGAGGAGTCGTCCGGCTTCACGACGATGAAGAAGAGCACGTGGGGGAGCGTCGTGGCGTTCGGAGCGCCTGGTCAAGCCTGCTCGACGTCGAACGCCGCCAGGTTGCGGGCCTCCCTGCTGAACTCCACCCCGATCAGGTGGATCGGCTCGCCCCGGTCGCGGTACTTGTCCGCGTAGCCCTTCGCTTTCAACTGCGCGAGCGCCGCGCCCTCGGGCGCCAGCTCCACCACCTTGAACTCGAACAGGTAGACGTTGTCGTTGAAGCGCACCGCCATGTCCAGGCGGCCGTGGCTGCTGCTGTCCTCCACCACCACGTCGAGCCCCAACCCCGCGAAGTACGAGTAGAACACGCTGGCGTAGAAGCCCTCGTAGCTCGCGATGTCGTTGTTCGTGTACCACTCGTACGGAATGCTGGCGAAGAACGACTCGAACAGCGCTCCCAGCCCCGTGAAGTCGTTGACCAGCAGCAGGTCGTAGAGCCGCGCGCTGTGCGCCACCGCCCGCGATGCATCCCCCGTCACGCGGTTCAGCAGGCTCCGGTTCAGGCTCTGCCGCACCTCCCGATTCGGATACCCCAGCCGGTAGAACATCTCCGCGCCCCGCGGCTCCGGGCGCTCGATGGTCAGGTAGCCGGTCTGGAACAGCAGCGCCTCGGTCGGCATGTCGTCGACGTCGAAGGTCGACAACAGCTCGGCGTTGGTCACCATGCCGTCCAGCGCCAGCGAGCTCACCCGGCGCCTGAACAGCGTGTCCACCAGAAAGGTGGGCGTGCCGGTTTCGAACCAGTGGGCGGCAAACTCGCGCTTGCGGAACAGCAGCAGGATGTCGAACGGGTTGTAAACCTTCTCCTCGCCCCGCCAACTGTAGCCGTTGTACCAGTCCCGGACCTGGTCCCGGTCCAGGCCGCCGAGCTCCGGCGCGAACACGGTGTCGAGGTCCGCGTCGGTGTAGCCGCAGATGGCCGAATAGTCCGGCTCCAGGGTGATGTCGGTGAGGTTGTTGAGTCCGGAGAACAGGCTGACCTTGGAGAACTTGCTCACGCCGGTGATGAAGCTGAACCGGATGTGCGCGTCGCAGTCCTTGACGACCGCGTAGAGGCCGCGGAGGAAGTCGCGGTTGGCGCGGGCGACCTCGGGCGCGTCCAGCGCGTCGAGAATCGGCTTGTCGTACTCGTCGACCAGGATCGCGACCGGCCGACCAGCGCGCTGGTGCAGCGTCCTCATCAGGTGTCGGAAACGGGCAGGCGCGGCGTCATGTTGAGCGACGACCTCCGATTCCTCTTCCAGGATCCGCAACTGGTCCATCACTTCCTCGTGCAGGTAGCCAGGTTCCCTGAAGTGGCCACTGCCGAAGCTGAGGCGCAGCACGGGATGCCGCACCGACCAGTCCCACCGGTCGTGGATGGCGAGCCCCTCGAACAGCGGCTCGTTGCCCTCGAACAGCTCCTTGCAGGTGTCGAGGAACAGGCTCTTGCCGAAGCGCCAGGGGCGCGACAGGAAGTAGTGCTTGCCCTCGTCGAGCAGCCGCTCTACATAGGCGGTCTTGTCGACGTAGTAGCAGTTGCTCTCCCGAATGTCCCGGAAGGTCTGCATGCCGATGGGCAGCTTGCGTCGAGTCATGGACACGCACCCGGGTCGTGGTCGCCAGAGTACATTGTCGTATCCGCGGGCTGCGCCCGCTGGGTCGTATCCGCGGGCTGCGCCCGCTGGGTCGTATCCGCGGGCTGCGCCCGCTGGGTCGTATCCGCGGGCTGCGCCCGCTGGCGGTTGGACGAGGTCATTGTGAACAACCAGTAGCCCTGCCGAGCGCCACCGGCGGCCGAGGGAGTCCCGCGCTCCGGTCAATCCGTGTCCCGGGTCACTCCCGTCAACGCGTGAAGCTCCTGCCGTGCTTCCTCGATCCGGGGGTCTGAGGGCTGCGCCGCCTCGCGCGTGGTGATCTCCACCCGGAGTCGCATCTCCATCATCCGGCGCGCCGTCCGCTTCCGCGCCCCGTCGTCAGGAACCGTCCGGCGGTCGCGGTCACCGTGGTACTGCATCGTACAAGCTCACCTCGTCCGTCGGTCCGCCGCCTCGGCGTCTGACGCACGGAAAGTGGTCAAACATCCCTTGATCGTCCGCTGCAGGAAGCTGGCGCCGTAACGGACGTCGTAGCCGCGCTCGGCCAGCCCGCCGGTGCGCCCCGTACGCACAATGCGTTCGCTGCCCAGGTGGGCTACCGGACGCTGAATGTCCCCGACACGGTGCGCCCGCCGTCCGCCCGTTGGCGGCGGACCGAGGGGACGTCGCCGACGGTGAACTCGAACGAGCCGGTCCGGATGGGTGTGAAGCTGAACTGGACGGTGCCGCCGACGTCGAATTCGATGGCGCGGAACGCCAGCGCCTGCAGGTGCACCTCGATCCCGTTGATGGTGACGAGGCGCAGGTGCGAGTTGCGCAGCAGGTCGTCGACCTCGAGCCGCCAGGGCTCGGCGCCGTCGCTCGTGACGTTCAGCCGGTAGTATTCGCCCGTGACCAGCTCGAACCCGGCGGTGGAGAGCTGCGGCCCATCCGGACCCGTCGCGATCTCCAGGTGGATGTCGAGCGGCGGTCCGGCAGCCAGATTGCCGCCCACCTGGGCATGTGCGGCAGCCGTGGCGAGCAAGAGCGCCAGACCGCAGGTTGCGACGACGATGGACCGCAACGGCATGCGGAAGGTTACACCCGATTGTCGCCCGGATCGAATGCCCGAAGGTCGACACCTTGCGTGCCGTCGGCCCACCTCTACGACAGCAATGCCGTCCCGAGCGCCGTCGCGGCCGCCAGTTGCCACCAGAGCTGCGTCCGTTCCTTCAGCAGCAACGTGCCCGCGCCCAGCACGACGGCGGCGGCGAGCAGAAAGTACCAGTAGAGCTCGGTGAACGTCTCTTGCCGCTGCACCACACCGCGGGCCGACCGCTGCACGTCGGAGACGATCCGCAGCGCGACGACATGGTCCGGCTCGGAGCCGAGCTCGAAGTACTGCCCACCGCCCGCCTGCGCGATGGCCCGCAGCGAGCGCCGGTCGAGCACGGAGTGGATGGGCGGCTCCGGCTCCTGGTAGCGCCCGACGGGAAGCTGCGGGATGAAACCGCCGCCGGTTGTGCCCACCCCGATGACGTAGACGCGGATGTTGCGGTCCTGGGCCAGCTTCAAGGAACGGGCCACCTCCCCGCTCCACGATTGCCCGTCCGAGAGCACCACGAACGCCCGCGCCCCGAGCCGCGGGCCGTACAGCTCCTCGTCCTTCTCGATCATGCGGACGCCCCACGCGAGGCCGTCCTCGATGTTGGTGTTCCAGCTCGTGTCGTCGCGCAACCGGAACGGCGGCTCGTCGGCCAGGTGATCGAGGAAGAAGAAGAGCGCGTTGGGATCGCTGGTCAGCCGCACCTGCGGCGCCGCGCGGTGGGCGAAGAGCGCCAGCGCCACCCGCTCCCGGCGCCAGCCGAGCACCTCGGCGAAGGTCCGGATCCACGCCACCGAGCGCTGCCACCGGTCGGGGGCCACGTCGGTGACCCGCATCGAGGTCGACCCGTCCTGCAGCACCACGAAGTCGACGCCCGCGGTCTCGGTCACCGACACGAGCGCCTGCGGCCGGGCCAGCGCCACGATCACGAGTGCTCCGGCGACGGTGACGGCAAGCCAGTACCCGAGCCCGCCGGCGAACCGGAAACGCTCCGCGACCGGCGCCGTCCGCGAGGCCCGCAGCCGCCGCACGTCGCGGCGGCGCCGCGCGAACTGCCAGCCCCAGACGGGCAACAGCAGCGCCGGCCCGGCCAGCAGCCACAGCAGCAGCGGCTCGACGAAGCGGACCGGCGGCATCATTCCCGCTCCGTGCCTGCTCCCGATTTGCGCCGGCGCCATGCACCGCGGCGCGCACGTCCAGCCCGGGAATCATCGCCCGGCGGCTCCGATGGCCACCCGACCAACGCTCGCCAACAGTCCGCCGGGTGCTGCGCTTCGGACACTATCCCCGCCTCCTGATGCGGTCCCCGGCGCCGAGGGTCGGCGACTCGTCCATCTCCGGATCGACGTCGCGCTGCACCGGCACGTAAATCTCGATCTCCTCCAGCTCGCCGTCCTCCGGCGCCTCGCCTTCGCGGCCGTGCCGGCTGCGCCGCGGCGCCGGGATCTCCGCGCCCGAGGCGATGTCCGCACGGAGGCGCAGCAGGTACTCGTAGTTGTAGGCGGCATCCAGGTGGCCCGGGCTCTCCTGCAGCACCCCCAGGTAGACGTCAATCGCGCCGTCCAGCGCCCGCAGCACCTGCTCGCGATCGGCATCCGGATCCAGCGCGGCGCGGGCCGCGGCGTTGGCCAGCACGAACTGCAGCCGCAGGTTCACCGCCGCGTCCGGCGGCGCGTCGGCGTAGTCGGCCAGCAAGCCGGCGTAATCGCCCCGCCAGTAGCGCAGCGCCGCGCGGCGCGTCTCCACGTCGGCCCGCGTGCCGCCGAACAGCCACGACACCGTTCCCGCGACGCCCAGGGAACGCTCCAGCTCCGTGAAAGCGGTCTCCGCGCCGTCGAAAGAGAACGTCGCGATCTGCTGCTCGGCCCGCGCCACGCGCCGGTCGAGGCGGCCGGCCGCCGCCACCGCGGCTGCAATCCCGCCGAGGATCAGCGCCGTGACCAGGTACTGGAATGCGGCCTTCATCAGGGGAACCTCCGGAAGTGCCTGACGCCCAGGGTCAGGGTCGCCGCGATCAGCCACAGCAGGACCGCGGCCAGCGCGAACGGGGCGAAGCGCGGCTCGTGGGCCGTGTAGCGCCGCACGCGGATGCGCCCCTCGGCCAGGCCGTCGATCTCGTGGATGGCGGCCAGGATGGCATCCTCGTTCTCTGCCGGAAAGAACCTGCCGCCGGTCCGCTCCACCGCCAGCTTCCACTGCTGATCGGAAATGACCTCGCCGAGCGCCTGGTCGTAGGCGGTGCGGATGAAGTAGACCGGAATCTGGTTGTCGGCGGCCTCCTGCATGATCGCGTCCAGCGTCAGGTCCTCGAACCGCGCGTGGGTGTCCTGCCCGTCGCTGAAGATCACCATCAGGTTGCCCGCCGCGCCGAGGAAATCGAACGTCCGGAAGAGCTGCACGCCGCGGCTGATGGCGTTCATCACCAGGGTGCCGTGGTCGGGAAAGCGGCGGTACTCCTCCGGCGTGCCGATGAGGCTGATGCTGAGCAGGATGTTCTCGTAGTCGGTGGTGAACGGGGTGACGATGTACGCCTCGTTGCCGAACTGCACCAGCGACGTCAGGTCGTGGTACGGCCCCTCCATGCGGCGCCGGACGAAGTACTCCGCCGCGGCGACGTTGGCGAGGAAGGTGTTCCCCGCCGCCAGCCGTTGGGTGGCGAAGGCGGTGTTCATGCTGAGCGACGCGTCGATCAGTATCGCGATGCGGTGGCCCGGGTACGACTCCTCCTCCTGCACGAGCGCCGTGTGCGGGTCGGCCAGGGCCGCCGCGAACAGTGCGAGGCCGGCGAGGAAGATGGCGAACGTCACGTGCCGGACGGGCGCCAGATGCGCTCGCGAAGCGAGGCGGCGCGCCGGCAGCGCCGGCAGGACGATGTTCGCGGCCCCCGGCTTCCGCGGCCGCGCATGTCGCCAGAGCAGCATCCCGAGGGTGACGACGGCCAGCCCGGCCGCGACGACGACCGCCGCGTCGCGCTGGAGCAGAGAGAGTCCCTCGCCGCCGAGCAACCGGATCTCGGCCAGCAGCTCGCCGACCCGCGCAAGCATCGCGCTCAGGGTCTCCATCGGTTCGCGGCCCACTTTCTCCAGCCGGCGTACAGACGCCTCCAGCGGCGGACCGGCTCGAACAGCTCCACCTGCAGCGACCCCGACACCTCGATGCCCGCCTCGAGGTCGGCCGCCAGGTCGGCCGCCGGCGCCTCGGCTTCAGCACCGTACCGCGCCCCCGCGAAGCCGGCCAGCCCCGCGCGCAGCGCCTCGGCAGCAGGCGCACCCGCGGGGGACGCCGCCCGCACGCGCGGCAGCTCGCGGTCGACGTCCCGCGCAGTGAGCGCCGAGGACACGAGGACCGTCTCGCGGCCGAACAGGCCCCGCCGCACCGGCAATCGGCCTTCCGGATCGGCCGGCGACCCGTCGGCCGCCGCGGAGCTCGCGCGTTGCGCCACGGGCCGGCCGATCGCCAGCGCCGCGGCGATGCGCAGCGCGGCCAGCGTCCGCGCCACCAGGTCGCCGGTCCAGCCTTCCGCCGCCGTCGCGTCCCGCACCGCGCGCAGCTCGCCGAGCACCGTCCGGGCCACCCGCCAGGCGGGCACGCCGCCGTCGCGCACCGCTGCCGCACCGCGCCACTCGCGCCGCACCCGGACCGCCCCCAGCAGGAGCACGCCGGCGGCCAGCACCCCGATCGCGATGGCCGCGATGCCTGTCAGGTTCGCCCTGAACAGGCGCGCCTCGACGTCGCCGAACGTCTCGCCGGGCAGCTCCCGGATGTCGACCGCCGCGGCCGGCACGAGCGACAGCACGCGGACCGACTCGGGCGGCAGCACGTACGCCAGCTCGCGGCCCTCCGTGGCGGCGCCCCCGTCGAGCGACCGCTCGATCCGGTAGCGCAGCTCCAGGGGCGGCAGCTCCACGTCGAGGCCGAAGTAGTCCTCCCCGATGATCCGCAGCGCGTAGCGGTACTGGAAGAAGCGCCGCGGGCCTCGCACCACGTCGTCGTAGCGCTCGCCGTCGAGCACCTCGAACGGCGACACGCCGAGCGTCTCCGGCTCCAGCCACGCCAGGTCGGGAACGACACGGGCCGTGTCGGTCTCGACCACGGCGCAGGTCAGCACCATGTCGAAGCGCTCGCCGACGTGGACCGCGTGCGCGGCGATCCGCCGCCAGCACTGCATCGCCTCCACGGCCACCCTGTCCGGTCCCGGCTGGGCCGCGGCCAGTGCGGCACACAGGGTGGCGGCCAGCGTCACGAAACCGACGAGGGGTCCCACCTGAAGTCTCGTGCAGCGGCGCGACGGACCAGCGGTCTCGCCACGGGCTCCCGGACGCGCGTGGCGAAACGCCGCACGCCCACCGCCTCTTGACCTCCATCGTCTCGGCAACACGCTGTCTCACCTCGCCCGACAAAGAAGTAGCCGTCGACGGTTGCGCTGAAGACAACGTCGCCCGCCGTGGCCAGCACGCCGGAGCGGGCGCGCGGCTTCATCTCGAATTCCCCACGAATGTCGCCCGTCGTCGGATCGATGGCCCGGATGGCGCTCCGGTAGTTGTCCATCGGCTGCGGCGACTGCACGCCGCCGCCGGTGTAGCTTTCGCCCTCGCGGTACTCGTCGTCGCGGGCTTTGAGGGCCGCCGGCTCATTCTTGGTGGCCATCCCTGCCATCGGCCTCGGATCGTCCTTGGTGGCCGGGGTCCGGCCGACCCGCCGTGCGATCCCGACAACCGCCAAGATCACGGTCACGACCCCAATCACGATCTGCCACAACGGAGTCACCTGTACAAGGAGGGCCGGGAGCCTGGGCCACGAGGTGCAGGTCGAACATCGCCAAGCCTACCGGCTGCACGGTACACCGCGCAGGGCCGCGTGCACCGTCATGATCGGATCGTAGCACGCAACCAGCCATGGCCGGCCAGGCGCGGGACGTGGAACATCAGCAGCCAGCGCCTTCCAGCACCTCGATGGTATTGACCGAGGCGCGGATTGGCTCAGCGCGTGACGTAGGTGCTGCGGGCCAGCACCGTCCCATCGACGTCGGCCACGTCGACCTCGATGGGATGCTCGCCCGGCTCGACGTCCGGCCGTTCGGTGAACAGCACGTAGCGGCCGCGGATGGCGTTGGCCACCCGATCGATCGCGCGCCGCGGCGGTCGCTGGTAGGTGCGCACGAAGAACCCGCCCGTGTCCTCGGCCACCATCTGCAGCCCGTGCTCGAAGGTGTGATAGTCGGCCTGCGTGACGTCGAGCGTGAAGACCGAGGCGCGCGCCGCCTCCAGCGCCGCCCGCGCCTCGTGGTAGCGGTCGTCGACACTCGACCCCACCATCCCCAGCACCACGCGGAGATCCCCGAAGCCGTAGCCGATCAGGACGACCGACTTGGCGCCGGGCAGCGGCTCGAGGGCTTCGCCCAGCAGTTGCAATGCTTCCTGGATCTCCCAGGTCCGCCGCCCCTCGTCCTGGCTGAGCCTCGCCAGCAGCGACGGTTCGTCTTCCGGCTCGAGCACGGGCGGCCGCTCGAACATGATCTCGTCGGCGAGCACGGTGCGGACGCGGTCGAGATCGTCGGTGAAGTCCACCCAGATCTTCAGATGCGAGTCGAACGACACCACGGCGACCCGATCCGCCGGGGTGATCCCTTCCACCAGCCGCTCGCTGAACATCAGAAGGCGCAGGAGCCCCAGCGCCCGGCTGTGCACCAGGCTCTTCTGCACGACGAAGACGATCAACTGGCCGCGATCCGCCGGATCGAGAAACCCGGAAATTTCCGTCGAACGCAGGTTCTCACCCGCCGGCCCGCCGTCGACCGCATTGTTCCCCGCGTCGTCTCCGACCCAGAACGCCGATTCGACGTGGACCGGCTCGTCGTCGATGCGCACCTCGAAATCGTCCGGCTCCAGCCCCCGGATCGGCTGGCCGTCATCGTCTATCACCCGCACGTCGATGATCACGCGGGCGACGTCGACACGCTCGACGATCGGCTGCGGCTGCGCCGCGCTCTCGGCCCCCGCGAGGAACCAGAGCGCGGCGAGCAGCACGGTGCGCCTACGGCAAGCGGACATCCGGCGCCACCTGCAGCACGAGCTGCGACGGGTGCAGGTCGTCGTGCAGCACCCGTTGGGTGGCCGGCACGGGCTCGGCGCCCTCCCCGAAGACGGTCGGCGTGTTCAGGTTGCGGTCGAAGTGCGGAAAGTTGGACGAGCTGATCTCCAGCCGGATGCGGTGCCCCTTGCGGAACACGGTGGCCGTATAGCCCATGTCGATCGTGTAGTCGTGCACGGCGCCCGGCGTGATCCACGACTCCAGGTAATCGGAGTTGCGGAACCGCGCCCGGACGATGCCCTCGGACACGTTGTGCGCGTAGCCGTCGAGGTGCACGTCCACCAGCTTGGCGGTGAAGTCGGTGTCGCGGGCCGACGAGGCCGCCCACAGCTCCACCTGCACCGGGCCGATCACCGTCAGGTCCTCCTCCAGCGGCTCGGTGGTGTAGACGAGCACGTCGCCGCGCCGCTCCACCCCGCGCTGATCGAACGCGCCGGAGGCCAGCATGTCGTTGCGGCAGCACATGTTCCCGCCGACGGTGGGCACCGGCTCGTGCGGGTCGTAGACGTACGCGTCGGGCTCCCCGGCCGGCCCTTCCGTGGAGAGCACGCCGTCGCCGGCCGCCGAGTTGGCGTGGCCGCCGCTCTGCAGGTAGAAGCGGGTCTCGACCGCTTCCGGCAGCGGGAACTCGTCCGCCTCGATCCAGAAGCCGCCGCCAGCCGTCCCCTCGTCCGGCGGGGTCATCACGAAGAGCCGCACCGGCGGATCGTCGGCGACGCCGTTGTCGATGCCCTTCAGCCAGTAGGCGAACCAGCGCGCCCACGCGGCGTTCAAATCCAGGACGTTGTCGGGGCCGAAGTCGATCGCACCCGCCGTGGTGTCGGCCGGGCAGGCGTGGCAGAGCGCCCGCATGACGAGCTGCGTCCCGGTCCGCGCGGCGTCCGAGCCGCCCGACTCCCGCATCCCCATGAAGTTGCGGATCGTGCCCTCCTGGAAGATGTCGTACCAGCCGCCGGTGATGAGCGCGGGCACCGTGATGCTCGGATACTTCGCCTCGACGTCCAGCAACGCCCAGTAGTCGTCGTAGTCCGGCCGGGCGAGCCACTCGTCGTAGTAGGCGGCGATGTTGCCGTTGCGGCGGAATCCGGCGAAGTCCTTCAGGGGAAGCTGCCAGAGCCAGTCGTCGAGCAGGTTCTCGCGTCCCTCCGCCACGAACGCCTCGACCTCCTGCACCACCTGCTCCAGCGGCATGCCGGCCTCTTCCAGCCGCCGCTGCAGGGTATCCGGGGCCAGCGTCTGCGCCGTCCAGCTCTGCGCGAACCAGAGGTCGAACGCGCCGCCCTGGTAGGTCCAGCCCTTGTGGTAGTCGGACGAGCTGTAGTGGGGGGCGATGGCCACCAGGTGCGGCGGCGTCTCGCCGGCCGCCTGCCACTGCGTGAGACCGACGTAGGAGCCGCCGATCATCCCCACCTTGCCGTTGGACCACGGCTGGGCCGCCGCCCATTCGACCGCGTCGTAGCCGTCGGGAGGCTCCTGCCGCATCGCGTCGAACTCGCCCCCTGAGCGGTAGCGCCCCCGCGTGTCCTGGTTCAGCAGCACGTAGCCGCGCTCGGCGAAGTAGCGGCCGACGGGCGCGTCGCAGTCGCTGCCCGGGCTCGGTGAACGGCGGTTGTAGGGGGTCCGCTGCAGGATCACCGGAAACGGCCCTTCGCCCGGCGGCAGGTACACCTCCGTCGCCAGCTCGACGCCGTCGCGCATCGGCGCCTGCTCGATCCGGCACATCACGTCGCCGGGATCGCCGCTCTGAACACTCTGCGCCGGCGCCGCGCCCGCCGCCCCGACAACGGCCAGGATCAATCCGGCCGCGACGGCGGCTGCAAGGCGGTCCGTGAATCGCTGCTTCTCCATCATGCCTCCTCCGGCACCGTCAGCCGCACGAGCCGGTCGGCCCGATCGGCCCGGTCGAGATCGCGACAGGTCGCGACGATCTCGTCGAAACGCGCCGCCGAAACAGGAATGCCCGGGACGACCCCGCCGATGCGGCGCACCTGCTCGTCGAAGTCCCAGATGAACTCCCGCCCGGTGGCCTGCCTCGTGTAGCTGCGTCCATCCTTCGTGAAGATGGTGATCCGCGGGCCGAAGAGCGTCATCTCGTGGGATGGAATGATCGTGACCCGCGTCATCAGGTCGAGCACCTCCGGGGGGTCCGGCTCTCCCGGCAGCAGCGGCAGTCCGCGCCGCACGACGCCGTACGCGGTGTGGTACCGCGTGCTGCCCACCGCGGCCTCGCCGAGGTCCTCGCGCCGGACGGGGAACGCGGGGCTCGGATACTGCGTCTCCAGCCAGTTGACCACGGCCTCGACGCGGTCCACGTCCTCGTAGCGGATGTCGTGCTCCTCGCAGAGCTGCGCGGTGACGTCGACGTGGGCGATGTTGTAGCCGGCCGTGGAATAGATGCGGTAGAGCGTCTCCAGGAACAGCCACTCCTGGCCGAGCCCGGCGGTGAGCGCGTCCAGGCTGGTCCGCGTGTCGCCGACGAAGCTGTAGGTGAGATCGCCCCGGTTGTTGCCCGCGTACGCGTGATAGAAGCCGGCGTCGCCCTCCAGGGCGGCCTCGCCCGCCTGCCGGCCCTGCCGCGCCAGCGCGACCGCGAGCATGGCGTTGCGCGCCGCGGCGCTCTCCCGCAGGCCGCGGCTCTCGAGATTGCCGCCCGCCAGGTTGACGCACAGACCGATGGCGTTGGTCAACTCGTCCTCGCTGAGGCCCAGAATCTTCGCGGCCGCGACGGCGGCGCCGAAGATGCCGAACACCGGACCGGCGTGGAAGCCGCGGGCCATCAGCGTCGGAATGAAGTCGGCGGCCATCCGCAGCATGACCTCGTAGCCGGCGACCATGCCGACGATGTAGTTGCGGCCGGAGGCATCCTCCTCCTCCGCGGCGGCGAAGGCGCACGGGACGATGCACGTGCCGGGGTGCGTGAGCATGCGGAACGTGTCCCACTTGCCCCCGGCCAGGATCAGCTCGGCGTTGGCGAAGACGGCGCCGGCCTTCGTGGCCCCCGTGCCGTCCACCATGACGGCGGCGCCGTTCGGAACGCCGCCTTCCTCCCGGGTGACGAGCTCGATGGCCTGCCGGCCCGCTGGCAGTTGGGAGCCGAGGAGCGCCGACGCGAGGGCCTGCAACGTCAGTCCCTTGGCCCGGTCGACCACTTCCGGAGGCAGATCCTCGTAACGCAGGCCGACGACCCACCGTGCGAACCGGCGGCTGATGGAGGCGGGCGAGCCCGCGGGCGAGGACGCGGCGGACTGCATCGCCCGCGCCGCCGGGAGGAACGGCGTCACGACGCCGGTCCCGAGGAGGCCGCCGGCGGCGAACGCGCTCTGCAACAGCTTCCGCCGAGTCAGTCGAACTCTCATGATGGAAGGCACGCTATCACCCGCGGATCCCACGATCAAGAACGCCGTCCGATCCCGCCATCAGGTATCGACGCAGCTCATCGGCGCGGTGCGCATACATCCATCCTACTGCCCTCGCGATCGACCAGCGCGAACTTTCCCGAGATCGGCCGGGGCGGGCATGTAGACTACGGAATCCGGCCAAACAGGGGGTAGCGATGATCTCGACGAATGGTCTCCTCCGACGTCCGGCGATAATCGCGGCGTCCGCAACACTGGGCCTCACCGCCAGTCTCACCGGCCCGGTCGCGTTCGCCGCCGGGCAGCCCGCGCAGGACGGCATCCACACCACGGAGCAGGCCGAGAACGGCCGCGCCGTCTATACACGGAGCTGCGCCATCTGCCATCGCACCGATCTGCGGGGCAACTTCGAGGCCCCGCCGCTGGCGGGCACCAACTTCCTGAACTTCTGGGGAGACAGCACCCCCGGAGATCTCGCCGAGCGCATCCGGCTCACGATGCCCCCCGACCGGCCGGGCCGCCTCGGGGACCAGACCTATCTCGATATCGTCGCCTACCTGCTGCAGGCGAACGGCGCGCCGGCCGGGGAACAGGCACTGACGGCGTCCACGGTGGTCACGATCGGCGCCGTGGCGACCGGGGAGACGGAGTCCGCGCCGACGATAACGGCGGCAGCCCAGGGCCGGGCACGGCGGCCCGACACCCGTACGGCGGCGGCCGCCGTGGAGGGCGGCGTCACGGTCGCAGGCGAGGTGGAGAACTTCACGCCGGTCACCGACGAGTTGCTCCGCGATCCCCCTCCCGCCGACTGGCTCATGGTGCGGCGGAACTACCAGGCCTGGAGCCACAGCCCGCTCGACTCGATTACGCGGAACAACGTCGGCGAGCTCGAGCTGCAGTGGATGTGGGCCATGAACGAGGGCGGACGGAACGCGCCCTCGCCGATCGCGCACGACGGCGTGCTCTACTTCGCCAACTTCGGCCCGGTGGTGCAGGCGCTCGACGCGCGCACCGGCGACCTGATCTGGGAGCACGAGGTGAGTGTCGAGGAGGGACAGCTCGCCAGCTCGAGCCGCAACCTCTCCATCTACCAGGACAAGCTGTATCTGGCCACCGCCGACGCGCGGCTGATCGCGCTCGACGCGCGCACCGGCGAGGAGGTCTGGACCACCCGCATCGCCGACGACGCCGAGGGCTTCCGCAACACCAGCGGGCCGGTCATCGTCGGCGGCAAGGTGGTGCAGGGACTCGGGGGCTGCGGGCAGTTCACCCGCGAGGGCTGCTTCATCAGCGCCTACGACGCGGCGAACGGCGAGCAACTCTGGCGGTTCAACACGGTGGCCCGATCGGACGAGCCCGGCGGCAACACGTGGGCCAACCTGCCGAACTTCCTGCGCGGTGGCGGCGAGACCTGGATCACCGGCAGCTACGATCCGGACCTCGACCTCGTCTACTTCGGCGTGGCGCAGGCGAAGCCGTGGGTCGCGATCAGCCGCGGCATGACCGTGCACGACCCGGCGCTGTACACCAGCTCGACGGTCGCCCTGCGGCCGGACGACGGCCTGCTCGCCTGGCACTTCCAGCACGTCCCCGGCGAAAGCCTCGATCTGGACGAGGTCTTCGAGCGCGTGCTGGTCGACCTCGAGGACCGCCGCGTGGTCTTCAGCGCCGGCAAGCACGGCATCCTCTGGAAGCTCGATCGGGAGACCGGCGAGTTCCTCGGTCACAAGGAGACCGTCTTCCAGAACGTCTTCGACCACATCGACCCCGAAACCGGCGCGGTCACCTACCGCCAGGACATCATCGACGCGCAGTTCGAGCAACTGGTCCCGGCGTGTCCCAGCACCGCCGGCGGCAAGAACTGGCACCCGATGAGCTACCACCCCGGCTCGGGCCTGCTCATCCTTCCGCTTTCGCAGACCTGCATGGAGCTGGCGGCCCGCGAGGTGGCCTTCGAGATAGGCTCGGGCGGCGTGGGGCTGAGCGCGCGCCCCTTCTTCGAGATGCCCGACACGGAGGGGCGGCTCGGCAAGCTCGCGGCGTTCGACGCCGAGACCCTCGAGGAGGTCTGGAGCGTCGAGCAGCGGGCGCCGTTCCTGACCGGCGTGCTGTCGACGGCCGGCGACATTGCCTTCGCCGGCGACCTCGACCGGCGGTTCCGGGCCTTCGACGTGCGGACGGGCGAGGTGCTGTGGCAGGCCCGGCTGGGCACGTCGGTGCAGGGGTTCCCGATCTCGTTCGCGGTCGACGGCAGGCAGTACATCGCCGTGGCGACCGGTCTCGGGGGCGGCAGCCCGCGGGCGGCTCCGCGCGCCCTCGCGCCCGACGTTCATCACCCGCAGGCCGGGAATGCCTTGTACGTGTTCGCGCTTCCAGAAGATGATTAGGTTCCGCAGTAGTCCCTAGACAGCCAGGATGCCCCCGTTTCATTGGGGGCATCCTGCGATATGCGTCCAGTTCCCGCCGACCGCGAACCGCCAGTTCCAGCCCCTAACGTGGTATATTCGTGGGACACATCCGGACCCGAGAATCCCCATGGCAGGACGGCTCAGAGTCAAGCAGATCCCGACCCTACGGCCGGGCCGCCACGGCGACGGCGGCACGCTCTACCTCGTCGTCGAGCCCGGCGGCCACAGCCGCCACTGGGTGCAGCGGCTGACCGTCGACGGCAAGCGCCGCGACCTCGGGCTCGGCGGGTATCCGTACGTCGGGCTCGCCGAGGCGCGCACCGCCGCGTTCTCCAACCGTCAGCTCGCGCGCCGCGGCGGCGACCCCACGGCGGCCCTGCAGCGGTCGAGGGTCCCGACCTTTCGCACGGCGTGCGAGCGGGTCGATGCGGCGGCGACCTGGAAAGGACAAGGGCCCGAGGATCGGCGGCGTGCCCTGGCGCGGTACTGCGGCTCGATCCTGGACCGGCGCCTCGACCAGATCCGCCGCGCCGACGTGATCGGCATCCTCGCCCCGCTGATGGCCGAAAAGCGGGCCATGGGGTCAAAGCTGCACGGCTGGATCCGGGGGGCGTTGGCGTGGGGCGTGGCCCGCGAGCACCTGGAGTTCAACGTGGCCGAGGGCATCGGCGCGGCGCTGCCCGCGGCTCGCAAGGGGAAGAAGCACCACGCGGCGCTGCCCTACGCCGAGGTGGGCGCGGCATTGGAGGCCATCGCGGCGTGCACGGCGAGCGAAGCGCTGAAGAGCTGTCTCCGGTTCATCATCCTGACTGCCGTTCGCTCGGGTGAGGCGCGGAGCGCCACGTGGAGCGAGATCGACTTGCAAGCCGCGGAGTGGCGCATACCGGCCGAGCGCGTGAAGGCCGGCCGCGAGCATCGCGTGCCGTTGTCGCCGGCGGCGATGGACACGCTGGAACGTGCCCGAAGCCTGCACAGTCCTGCCGGCTGGTGCTTCCCGGCCCCGGCGCGCGCGGGTCGTCAGATGCACGCGACGACGCTGGCGTACGTCGTGAGGCGGCTGTACGGCGCCCGCTGCACGGTGCACGGCTTCCGCTCCTCGTTCCGCGACTGGGCGAGCGAGCAGACCAGCGTGCCGCATGCGGTCGCCGAGGCGGCGCTGGCGCACCAGGTAGGCAGCGCGGTCGAGCGCTCGTACGCCCGGTCGGACCTGTTCGACAAGCGCCGTAGCCTGATGGACCGCTGGGCGGAGTATGTGACGAAGTAGGCTCAGCAGTTGCGATCTGACACTTCTTCAAATGCTATTGTGACCGGAAGCGGTCAGCAGCATGCGGATCAAGCAGCACGACTACATCGACTGGAACTCGCCCGGCACGATGTTCCCCGTACGAGGGGAGCGGCCCGGGGAGGCTCCGCTGGGCGATATCGACCTTGGTGACGACTTGTCCCCCGAGATGGTGGCGCTGACGAAGCGAACCGCATACCGGCCGTCGGACCCCGAACTGCTGCCTGCAGAGCGATTCAGCGATGCACCGGCCCCGGCGTGGCAGTGCCGGATGATCGACGCGCCGACCCGCCCGGAGCAGACACGGGAGAGGAGCAGAAGCGTCGCCCGACGTTTCGCCCGCAGTTGCTCCGGCTGGCGGCGGCAGCCGACGGCTGAAGAGTTCCACGAAGCGGTACGCGCCGCGGCCCCGACCGAACGGCAGCGCGCGATACTCGACACTTGGGCAACCGAGGCCGAGTGGGAGGAGCTTCTCGCGGCGTGGACCGAGCACGCCTACACTTTCCGCGAACTCGCGACCGCGCTGCACGGGGCCGGCCTGTCGCGGTGTCGGGCGGCGGCCGCCCTGAACCGTTGGGCAATCTACCCCGGCCAAGCCGGAATCGACGAATGACTGACGCCGGCCTGATGCTGCCGGAGCCGGCACGCACGCTCTGGCGCACCACCAGGGACAGCGTCAGGCAAGGACTCGACGCCATCGGCAACCGCATCGAGTACCGCCTGGGCGGCGGCACGGTCCTCGCAGCACGGTGGGGCCATCGGATCAGCTTCGATGTCGACATCGACCTGGATGAAGGTGTCGACCTCGAGAGACTCGAACACGCCGACAACGTCTGGTTCCAGCAGCAAGTGCGCAAGCTTGGGGCGGTACCGGAGTACAGCCCCCGGTTGAACCTCTACGACATCCGTTTCGGTGAACGGCCCCACGAACAGGCGGTCCAGTTGTGGAGCCATCAGCCGGCCATCGCCAGGGGGCACGCGGTCGAGACGGTCGAAGGCCGTGAAGAATTGGTACTGTCGAACGCCCAGATTCTGCGGGGGAAGCTGCAACGGGCAGCCCACAAGCTGGCCCGCGACGTCTACGACATCCGGAAAGCGAGCGAGGTCGATCCGCAGAGTCTCGAGATCGCGGTCAACACGATTCCGCACGAGCGGTTGGACACGCTGGCCCTGGATTGGATAGTTGGGTATGGCCGCATCGGAAGCAACGCGCACGAGCGCCTGCGGGGGATCCCGGCGGGCGAAGAGAAGAACCACTACGCGCTGGGCAAGGTCGGCGCCGGCGCGATCCTGCGAGCCACCTACGAGCGGCTCCGGGTCGGGGTCGAGGCCGACAGGATCGTCGTCGAAGCGGTGACCAGAGGCAAGGACCGACGCCGCATGACGATGACGGCTGACGAGGCGGAAGAGAAGTTCGAGGCGTGGGGCATCAACGGACACCTCCGACAGAAGGGTCCGGGCGCACAGGCCATTCGGGACTATGCGGCGCTACTGTGCCGGAAACAGGCAGGCGACGTGCTGGTCTTCGAGGAGGAAAACGACCGGGCCACGCAGTGGCGAACGGCGACGCGAGGCCGGAACCTCCCCCCGATCATCCCGACGAGGCCCCACCGGGCAACCGAGAGCCGGTCTGGTTGGGAACGCAACCGGACGACCTGGGAGCGATAATCTCGATGGGACGGGCAAATCGACGCGGAACGAACGGAAGCGACCTCGCCACGAGCGGACGCCATCGGCCTGTCAGCCGCCGGTCGCTTGCACAGCTTGACAGACTGGTGGCGCACGACCGGCTGCGCTCAGAGACACCACCGGTCAGTGTCTCTTCCCGGTTTGCTCGCCCACACAGCGTGGACGGGTTTCGATGTAGTTCTGGAACTCGTCTTCGTACCAGCCGGTTGCCTTGGGCCCGATCCTGATCGACTGCGGGAAGAGCCCTCGTTGCTGCAGCGCGTAGATCGACGACCGCGACAGCCCCGTCGCCTCCTTGACATCCTTCAACCGAAGAACCCGCCTGCTCATCGCCACCCCCCTTCCGGCGCCGCCGGCTCGCATCCGGTTCGGGCCGGACGGAAGCATGCCAACCCCGTGGCCACTCGACGCCGCACCGGGAGGTCTCTTTCCGTCGTAAGGACAGCGATCGATACTAATTTGCCAAGTTTTGCGACGCGCCGGCCCACAAAGCCGGCGTCATGGGGCGAAGAGGCGGCAACGTTGTTTCCGTCAGTGTCCTAAGTGGCTGAAGCGCAAAGAGAATGTTCTTCCTGACGCGACTGCCGTCTCGCCGCTGGCCAGCCGACTCCAGACGTCCATTCCCGGCCCGACGGGTTTGCCAGCGTTCGGTCACCACCGTCCTTGAGCAAGATCCGCGCCGTCGTCGCCACGATTTCCAGCGGCGGCGACCTCCCAGGCGGCCACCGTGTCCGCGGGCGCGGGCAGAAGCTGCCCGGCAGCCGGCTTGTGCGCCGCGACGAGATCGACGGCGTGACCAGGATCGTGTCAGGCGCGACTGGCGCCACAGCGCGACCAATCTTCTCGCCCCCGGCCGATGGCGAACGGCCTCCTGCACGTCGTTGGCGTCGAGCGCCCAGCGCTCCGACTCGATCGCCATCAAGCCAGCAGCGTGCTACGCCCGCAGGCGTCCTCCAGGCTGGTCGGGCGGCCCGCGCGACAGCGGCGAGCAGGCTGAGAACCGGGATCTCAGATTCGCTTTGAAGGCGAAAGTGCCGGCGATGGCCGGCATGCGGCGCTACGCCGGCACCGACACAGGAACGCGTGGGGGAAACCGAACCGGCAACACGGTGCAACGGCCGCCGACAGGACCGTCCGGCGTGGTTTGTCAGTACCACACGGGGGATCGGTACGGCGGCGACAATGGGCGAACGGGGCGGGCACTCGCCCCCGCCCTCGATTCCGCCGCAGCAAACCGAAGGCTATCAGGCGGCGCTGTCAACCGGGGGTCGACGAGTCGATTCCAGAAGTGTCCCCGGTCCTCGGCCCGAAGAGCGTCTGGAGGCGTCACAGCACAAGAAAGGAGCAACCTGACCTTGTCGACAGCACGCCCGGTGACGCCGCACACTATCCCCGCGGGCAAGGGCGGCGACTGTCGATGCGACCACGTCAGAAGTCGCGGACCCAGGATTGTCGCTCGGGCCGCTGCCGGATTGCCCACGGTAGGGCTGCCGGACTCTCTTCTTTCTATGAACTGCCTACGTACATGTCTCGACGGCACACCACCTTGAATGACTGGAACGCCACGCGAGCCCTCACCACTTTGACACTAGCCGTCAGGTTTCCAAGTGCCTGACTGAGCCGATTGAAAGGCACATTGCAGTTTGCGCCGATCACGACCGTCTGGAGCTGTAGATCGTGGCCGAAAGGCCAAAAGTAGTACCTCTTGCCACACCTGGTTTCGGAACGACACTCATTGAGAAGCATGAATCGGCGATGTTCAGCTTCGTACTCCCAGTGTCGGAACTTCGTCCACAGGATCGGCTGGACGTCCTCTACCGGATTCCATTCCTGATCCGGCAACCGTTCCCACCGATACTCGACTTTCCTCAACTCTTCTACACAGAAACCCAAGCCAATGCCCCGGTGCCTGTCACCGTAGTGACTCCAAAGCAGCGGGTTGCTCCACCCGCTACTAAAGCACAGCATCCCGTACTTCTTCTTCATCCGGTCACGCCAGTGACCCAGCGCCTTCCTGCGTTCCCTGTTCTGCTTCCTGGTTTTCTCCTTGTCCCCGAGGCTAATGCCGAGCAACTCAAAAGGATCATTCACGTCGTCGAACGTGGCGACCTTCAATTGTCGCTTCTCGATTCCGTACAGGGCGTACTTGGCCGGCAAGAAGTGATAGTAGACCTTGCATGATGGGGTGGACGCCTCCTCAGCGGCATCGGAATGTGCCAAGGTGGAGCTGTTGTGAAGCATCACCTGGAAGAGGAGGCATCCAATGGAGCACGCTACCATCATCGGCATCGATCTGGCGAAACGGAGTTTTCAGCTGCACGGCGCCTGCGCGGACGGGTCGGTTGCGTTCCGCAAGAAGCTGAGCCGGGACAAGGTGCTGAGCTTCATGGCGTCGCAGCCGCGATGCATCGTAGCGATGGAGGCCTGTGGGAGCTCGCACCACTGGGGCCGAGAGATCGGGAAGCTCGGTCATGAGGTGAAGCTGGTCCCGCCGATCTACGTCAAGCCGTTCGTGAAGCGGCAGAAGAACGACGCGGCCGACGCGGAGGCGATCTGCGAGGCGGCCTCGCGGCCGACGATGCGGTTCGTGGCGGTGAAGACGCGGGAGCAGCAGTCCCAAGGCATGCTGTTCCGCACGCGCGATCTGCTGGTTCGCCAGCGCACGCAGACGATCAACGCGATGCGGGGACACTTCGCGGAGTTCGGCGTCGTCGCGCCGCAAGGGCCTGCGCACGTGGAGCGGCTGGCAGAGGCGATTGAAGATGCCGATTCGCCGCTGCCGGGCTCGGTTCGGGAGCTGGGCGCGCTGTTGTTCGTTCAGATCGGCGACCTCAACGAGAAGATCGCGGAGTTGGAGAGGGACCTGCGTGAGCGGGCGCGCGAAGACGAACAGACGGTGCGGCTGATGAGCGTGCCGGGAATCGGACCGCTGTGCGCGATGGCGGTCCAGGCCTTCGCGCCGCCGCTGGAGAGCTTCCGGTGCGGCCGCGACTTCGCGGCCTGGCTGGGCTTGGTTCCCCGGCAGAATTCGACCGGCGGGAAGCCGAAGCTGGGCAGGATATCGAAGATGGGTCAGCGCGACCTCCGGCGGCTGTTGGTCAGCGGCGCGATGGCGACAGTCGGCTGGGCGGCGCGGCGCGGCACGAAGGACCCGTGGCTGGCTCGAATGCTGGCGCGCAAGCCGCGCATGCTGGTCGCCGTGGCGCTGGCCAACCGGATGGCGCGCATCGCCTGGGCGCTGATGACGAAGAACGAGTACTACCGCGCGCCGCTGCCGACCGCCTGAGAAGGCAGGAGCCGGGGCGGCGCCGTCGGGAATGCGAGCAGGTCGGAAAATGGTAAGGGCAAACGGTCAACGAGACGGGGTCGAGAAAACCAGTGACTGCACCAGTGCCTTCGAGCACATTTGCGCGATTTTGGACTCGACCCGCGTATCTCCATACGGGCCCGCGGCGCGTGATATGCCGCAATCAATGAGGCCGGACACACGACAGCACCTGACCGCATGCACCGAACCATCCGACGAAATGGAGCTTCCTGAAACGGCGGTGCACGGCTTCGGACGTGCCCAACGGCCCTCGCTTTGCTCGGAAGCGTCTACCTCGCGCACGGTCGCCCGCGGCTGTCAAGCCGCTGCGCGGCTCCTCCACTCCGTTGCGGCCCTGCGGGTGACAGCCACGGCCGACCGTGCGGGAAGTCCTTGCAGGCCAGCCAGAAGGCTGGCCCTCGTTCCACGGGAACAATCGCGGCGCTGGGGAGCCGCTCCGCTGTCGCGGAGAACCGCTGGAGCAAACTGATCGCAGAAGGAGAGCTTCAGAAAAAGGCTTGCATTTTCGGAGGCGTCCACACAGGACAGTCGGCATTGCCCGTCAGCACATTCATGGTCTCTCATGTCGATATCATGCCTCCTTAGACGTTGTTTTGGAGAGATAGCCACGCTTCACCATCCTCCAGAATAGCAAGAACCAGCAGCCAAGTCGGGATCGGCGGGCGCGGGCCTCGGTTCACCGAAGTCAGTACCCTTCGGACCGACCCGCTCCTCGTCCACGTCAGCAGGCTGAAGTGTTCGGCGGCGAGAACAACGGCGTCACCGCCGATGACCAGTTGAATCCGCGTGGCGACGGGGCAGGAGTCGCTGTCGAGGACAGGAAGGACCAGCGCCGACACGTCGAGCCGCACCCCCTTGACCCGCGCCGGCGGCCGAACAACAGTCATCTCGAAACCCGTTCCGGTCCAGGGTAAGTTCGGACTTCGCAGCCACGAGTTCTGCATAGAGAGCGCACGTGTCGCCAACGCCCGCACGCACGGCGACGAGCGGCAGGCGCGGGCCGACCTCGCTGCTTTGGTCGAGACCTCGCCGGTCGGGGTCGTGGTCTTCGATGCGAAGAGCCGCCCGCCGGTATCGATCAACCGCGAGGCGAGAGAGATCGTCGAGAGCCTGCGGCCCCCCCGGCCGTCCTCCCGAGCAGCATCCTCGCCCTCGTCCGCCGCCAGCTGCCGGCCGACTGGACCGAAGGCAGCGCCACCCGGTCGGTAGTGGTAACCATGCAGGATCTGGCGCCGCTCGACGAGATCGAACGGTTGCGAACCGAGTTCCTGGGCCTCGTGTCGCTGTCGGACGAGGTTGGGCGGCTGCGGTATGCGTTGCAGCGGTCCGAGGCGGTGAAGGAGCGCCTGAAGGTCCGACTGCAACGCAGGGCCGAGTCGACGCGGCGATGTCGCCGGCGGCGTCGGACGTCGCTCTGCGCAAGGCTCTGGCGAAGTCGCGTCGCCGGAAGGCCGCGCTCGTCCGGGTGCGGAAGGAGAACGCGCGGCTGCGTCGGACGGAGCAGGCGTTGCGGCGGCGGGTCGGGACGCAGGAGGCGGAGCTTGTAAAGCTGCGTGCGACCCGGGCGGTGCTGTCGAAGGCGTTGCACGGGCGCAAGAGCGAGAAGCGGGAGCGGCCGGGCACCGGCCGGGCGGCCAGCGGTGTGGCGCTCCCGGCCACGGCCGCACGCCGCGTTGCGGCCTGGAGGAACGCATCGAGGAGCGCAGTCTGCCGGCGGCTGCGCGCCGATGTTCCGGTTGCGGGAAGCCCTACGCGGCGGTCGGCGTGGAGGAGTCGGCCCTGGTCGAGATCGAGGTCCGGGCCCACCGGCGGGTGATCCGCCGCCGCCGCTGGCGCCGGTCCTGCGCGTGCGCCTCGTCGCCGGCGGAGGTTTCGGCGCCGCCGGCGCCGCGGCTGTTCGACAAAACGCCCTACGGCACCAGCGTCTGGTCGCGGGTGCTGTACGAGCGCTACGCGTGCTTGCGCCCCCTGCAGCGCGGCGGCGCCTGGCTGGGCGACCAGGGGCTGCCGGTTTCGTCGGGGACACTGGCCGACAGCGTGCCCCGCTTCGTGCCGCTGTTCGAGCCGGTTGCCGGGGCAATCCTCGCGCACCAGGAAGCGGCGGCGCTGCGCCACGCCGACGAGACCACGTGGCGCGTGCAGGCGCTGCGCGGGGAGGGCGGATCGGGCCGGGCCTGGCTGTGGACCGCGGTCGGCAACGACGCGGTGCGCTTCCACATCGACGCGAGCCGCAGCGCCGAGGCGGCGGCGAAGCTGTTCGGCGACCTGGCGCCCGACACGGTGATCGTCTGCGACCGCTACAGCGCCTACAAGCGGATAGCGCGGCTGCTCGGCGGCACGGTCGTGCTGGCGTACTGTTGGGCGCATCTGAGACGGGATTTCATCCAGTGCGCCGCGGCCCAGGTCCGCCTGACCGACTGGTGCGAGGCATGGCTTGCGCGGGTCGCCGCGATCTACCGCCTGAACGAGGCGCGGCTGGACTGCTACGACCCCGACATCGAGCGCCAGAGCGCGGCGTTCGACGCGGCGCAGGGCGCGCTCGCGGCGGCGCTCGACGGCCTGTTCGCGACGGCCCAATGGGAACTGGCCGACCTGCCGGAGCACGCGCGCGAGGGCAAGCCGCTGCGCTCGCTCGTCAACCACCGCGAGGGGCGCAGCGTGTTCGTCGACCGTCCCCGGGTGCCCCTCGACAACAATCTCGCCGAGCGGCTGCTGCGGGGGCCGGCCATCGGACGGCGCCTGTCGTTCGGCTCCGACAGCGGAACCGGCGCGCAGTTCACGGCGCTGATGTACTCGGTGGTCGGCACCCTGATGCTGAACCGGATCGATGTCCTGCGCTGGCTCGAAGCGTGGCTGGCGGCCTGCGCCGACAACGGCGGCCGGCCGCCGGACGACACCGCGGCGTGGCTGCCCTGGTCGCTGGACGCGGCGCGCCGGCGCGAACTGACGGCGCCGACATGACCGCTCCGGTCGAGTGCCGCTACTACGGCCGCGACTTCACGACCGCGGAAATGGCGCTGCTGCGCGCGCTGATCGCCGGGCCGCCGGCGCTCAACCGCCACGCCCTGTCGAAGGAGTTCTGCCGCCGCATCGGCTGGTACAAGGCCGACGGCGGGTGCAAGGACATGATGGCCCGCGTCGTCATGCTGGCCATGCACCGGGACGGCCGCATCGAACTGCCGCCGCCGAAGTGGCACCAGAACCGGCCCGGGCCGATCACCTTCGGGCCCGACACCGAACCGCCCCTCTTGCCGCCGCCGACCACGCTCGACGCCGTCCGCCCGCTCGAGATGCGTACCGTCGTGCGCGGCGACCGCGGGAAGAAGCTGTGGAACGAGTACGTCGCCCGCTACCACTACCTCGGCTACAAGACTCTGGTCGGCGCCCAGATGCGCTGCGCCGTGCACGCGAGCGACGGCACGCCGCTGGCCATGCTCGGCTTCTCGACCGCCGCCTGGACGCTCGCCCCGCGCGACCGCTTCATCGGCTGGTCGCGGCGACTCCGCGAGAAGAACCTGCCGCTCGTCGTCGACAACCCGCGCTTCCTGATCCTGCACTGGATCCGCATCCCCAACCTCGGCTCGCACATCCTCGCCCTCGTCCGCCGCCAGCTGCCGGCCGACTGGACCGCGCGATACAAGACGACCCCCGTGCTCATCGAGACCTTCGTGGAGACTCCCCGCTACACCGGCGCCGTCTACCCGGGCCTCCGGCTGGACCCGCGTCGGCGCCACCCAGGGGCGCGGTCGCTACAACATGAACAACCGCTCCGACAAGCCCAAGAAGGACATCTGGCTG
Source organism: Vicinamibacterales bacterium (assembly GCA_965204175.1). Classification (GTDB taxonomy): domain Bacteria; phylum Acidobacteriota; class Vicinamibacteria; order Vicinamibacterales; family UBA8438; genus WTFV01. The sequence goes on along the minus strand of OZ241978.1, from coordinate 2,181,241 downwards.
CGGCCCCTCCGCAAGGACTGGAAGCGCACCCTCAACCGGTAGAAGCAGCCGGATACCGGCTTGGCCGAACGCTTACTTGAGCAGCCAATGCGCGGATGGCCGTAGAGCCTTCCCGACGTCGTGGGGCACACCGTGGGTTACACTCAAGCCGGATCCAGGTAAATAACGGAGACTCAACAGATTAGAGCTACAGTCGTGCTGACGCTGCCAGCACGTGACTAGCGATCCGTTCGAACGGTGCCGGCAGTGCATGACGTTCACCGCTTCGACGACTCGGGACGACAGAGAGGACGGTGTGGCGCCGGTGGCCGCATCCTGGCGCAGGTCAGGGCGCTGCCGTCAAGCCGACCGGTTCAGTGTCCGGCGGCGCAAGCAGCCCGGCTAAGGAACTTCCGGAATGTACTTCTTGCGCGCCAAGTGCCAGACCGACTCCAGGAAGGCGGTCAGCGGAATCGCCAGGACCAGTCCCAGGACACTGTCGAACACCGTGCCCCAGAACAGAATCGCCACGACGATGGCCATGAAGTGGAGGCCGGTACGCTCACCCATGATTCTCGGGGTCAGGAACCAGCCCTCGATCTGCTGCACAACGGCGAACACCACCAGGAGGAGCACGCAAGTACTCAGGCCGCCGTCCGCCTGGAAGAAGGCGATGGGCAGGGCGACGGCGAGCCCGACCATGCTGCCGAGGTACGGAACGATGTTGAGCATCCCCAGCGCCATGCCGATGACGAACCCGTAGCGTAGCCCGATCAGGGAGAAGCCGACAGCGAACAGCAGACCTTGCAGGGACGCGATGATCAACTGGCCGCGAAAGAACCCGACGAGGATGTCGACGAACTCGTGCAGCAAGTCCGTCACGTCTCTACGTATCTCCGGCTTGAGAAACGGCAGCAGGTAATCGGCGTCGAACCACCGCTTGCGGGTGGCAGTCAGGAAGTAAGCGAAGTAGATCGGCGTGATCGCCCACGAGAGCAGGGCGCCGAACCCACGCGCGAAACCGAAACCGGCCGCGACCGCCTGCGATCCGATAGTCCGCAACCATTCCACCACCGTGGTCTGCTGCGCCGACACGATCTCGCGCAGCAATTCGCCCACGCCCCACGTATCGAGCACCACGCCGACGCGCGGCAGCATCGCCTCGGCCAACGTGCGAGTCTCCTCCCATAGTTCGGGTGCCTGCTCGGCAAGGCCGAGCAACTGACGAACCGCCAGACTCCCGAAGAACGCGATGAACGCGGCCAGCGGAATGAGCGCGGACAGGAACACCGCCGCGACCGCTGCTGCTACCGGCGTCCGGCCCGGGCCGCGCAGCCAGTCGTAGTACGGCCGGAACACGAGCGCCGCAACACCCCCGACCACCAGAGGCAGGAAGACTCCCGAGAAGGTCCGGACGAACAACACGATCAACCATCCCAGCAACCCGGCTGCGATGAGGATGATCACCGCCGCCACGGTGGTTACCGCGGCGGCAACGGTGCGCATCTGGCGGGGCGTGAGCTCGAAAGCCATGGCGGCTCCGCAACTTACAGGAGTCCGGCGAGCGCCACGGCGACCGTGATCACCGTGATGATGCTCCACACCGTGTCGGGGTCCATGCCCTTCATCCTACCGCGAGATCCCTGCGTCGCGACCGTGATCAGGGTACCCACGAGACTCGTGCGAAGTCCATTGTAGCCCTCTGTGCTGACGGACCCCGCGGCGCGAGCAACGACTGGTCCAACTTCGTCCTTCCTGGCGGACGGGTCACACGGGTCGGCCGTTCGGCAACGCGGGCGCCGTAGTACGATGTCGGTGTGCACGATACGGACGCCATCGCTCGGGCACTGACCGACGCTGAACTCATGCCGGAACAGGGCGCCGTCACGAACGCCGTTCGACAGGCCGTCGAGCCCGGCGAGCGTGTCACCGCTGAAGTCCTTCGCGTTGAAACCGCTTCTGCTCCGCGCCGATCTCGTGTGGCGCGTTGGCGGGGTTGGCGGGGTCGCCGGAACACTCCGGCCGCTCGGGTGACCCAATAGGCGGTGTCTTCCATGTCCGGTTTGTCCACGCCAGGCGTCGGCGAGGCGGTCCAGAAGCTCCGTAGATCGCTCCGTGATCGACAGTCGATTCGCGAGGCGGTCGGACAGGCCAGTGGGCACATGTTCAATGTGTCCGCCCGCGGTGCGGCGGTCGAGAAGCTCCGGGAGTCGCTCAAGGAACACGAGACTCTTCGGAAGCAGGTCGAGCAGGCCAGCGTAGAGCTGTTCGAACAGCGGCAGCGGGTTGTCACCGACTTGATCGAACCCGTCGAGGAGTACGTGAATGGACTGGCGAACACGCCAAAGGAGTTCGACAAGTCGGTTCGCGCGTTTCGCATCGACATCGATCGGTTCGGAAGCACCGTGCAGCGCATCGAGACGGAGGCCGCCAAGTCGGACAGGATTGGGAGCGGCGTCGGGTTGGCCGGGACGACGGCCGGAGTAGGCATGGCGGCATTCGGTCCGACTGCGGCCCTGGCGGTGGCCACGACATTCGGTACCGCTTCGACGGGAACGGCCATCTCCGCCTTGTCCGGGGCCGCAGCCACGAAGGCCGCTCTCGCGTGGCTCGGCGGCGGCGCGCTCGCAGCCGGCGGCGGCGGCGTGGCGGCCGGCAACGCGCTCCTGGCCCTGGCCGGACCGGTGGGCTGGACCGTCGGCGGTCTCGCGCTCGTGGGATCGGGCACCTATCTCCACTATCGCAATGGTGTCCTCGCGCAGAAGGCCGTCAAGGAGCGTGTTCGGGTTGAAGGCGAGGTCCGTTCCCTGCGGACGGCCGGCGAGGAGATCGAACGGATCGGGGCAGGCACGCGGACGTACACCGAGGGGACGCTGGCTTCGCTCGACTGGCTTTGTAACCACGCGCCGCACGACTACCGCCAGTTCCATCGGGGGCACAAGGAACGTCTCGGTGCCCTCATCAATCACATTCGCTCGCTCGGTGAACTGATCCGCAAGGAGGTCGTGTTGTGAGACCGTCTCCCGCCGATCGGGTCGGGACCCATGTCTCGGCTCAGGTCGCCGCCGCCTGGAGTGCACTGAACGCTGCGTATCGAGCCGGCGAACTCGCCGCCGCGCTGCGGGATCAGCACCGGGCTTTTCTCTCCGCAATGGAGGAATTGAAGGTCGTCCGGGATTTCGTGGGAACGCCCGAGAACATTCTTGGCCGAACGGATACCAAGCACGGCGAGATCGCCGAGCAAGTCCATGTGGGTGTGCGCCGTGCCTGGGACGTGCTCTACGGCCGGAATCCAGCCGCGACGTTCGACGGGGTCCCACGCACCGGTCCGGTGGATTATCGGGTGGACGGCGTGGACATTCAGTCCAAGTACTACAACGGTCTGCGCAATACGCTCGACGGTGTTGCGACCCATGTGGAGCAGTACCAGGACTTCCCCAACGATGGTCGTTACCTCATTCCCCGTGACCAATATCAGCAGCTCGAGGAGTTGCGCCAGACTGGCGAGATCGACGGCTGGTCCGACCGAAGTGCTGCCACTATCCAACGCCGAGTCGAGGATCTCGAACGAGCGACGGGTCGTTCAGCCGAGGCTCAGATCGAGCCGGGCGACGCCAGCTACCCCGAGGTTCAACGCGGACGGATTCACGACACGCTTCAGGACCGTGAGGCCAGACTGGCTCGGGAAAACGAGGACCTGCGAGAGGCGGCCCGGGCCGAACACGGCCCGTCCTTGGCCGGATTAGGGACGGCCACCGCACTCGGTGCCACGACAGGTGGCGGCCTCGGCTTGGCACAGGCGATCTGGATGAAGTGCCGTGAGGGCAAGAGCCCGTTCCGCGGAGGATTCTCGATCCAGGACTGGCAGGACGTCGGCGTCGTGGCGGCGCAGGGTGCCGGCGGCGGCGCAGTTGCCGGAAGTACCGTTTATGTTCTGACCAACTCAACAGCGTTGGCCGCACCGTTCGCTGGCTCACTGGTCAGCGGCCTGATAGGCGTCGGCGGGCTCCTGCGGGAACGTCATGCCGGGACGATAGACGGCGATCAGTTCGTCGAGATGTCACACATCGTCGCCACGGATGCCGCCATCGCGGGACTGGCGGTCGCGGCTGGCCAGACCCTGGTGCCGATCCCGATGCTCGGCGCCTTGCTCGGGAGCCTCGCCGGCAAACTCGTCGCGTCGGCTCTCAAGGACGGCCTCGGAGAATCGGCGTCCGCGTTGTCCGAAAAGCTTGCCGAGTACGAGCGACACGCGTTGAAGCAGCTCGACGAGGAGCAACGTAACCTCATGCAGCGGTTGGACGCCTGGTTCGGGAACCTGGAGCGCTTGGCTGCAACTGCCTTCGATCTGGAGAGCAACGCCAGACTCCTGGAAGCCAGCGTTCAGGCCGCGAAGATCGTCGGCGTGCCGGAGAAACGCATTCTTCGCACAACCGGTGATGTCGATGCCTACATTCAGGGGTGAACATGGACCCGCTGCGCGATCCGCTCGACGGCCTGTCGCCGTCACTGTACGTTGCGACGTTGTCCGAGATCGCGCACGTGGATGGACTCCATCCGGCCGAGCGAGAGCTCCTCGACCAGCACGCCGCCCATTTCGGCGTGGATCTCGACAACCTTCCCGAAGTCCCTCGCGACCTGTCGGCGCTGCCGTGGGCCACGCGGGTGCTGGTCTACCGCGATGCAGTGACGCTGGCTCTGGCTGATGGGATGAGCGCAGAAGAAGAGCGTTATCTCAGCGATCTGGCGGAACGCATGGGGCTGCCGGCCGAGACGGTCGCAGCGGTCTTCACTTGGGTGGGTGACTACGAAGCGCTCCTCGAGCGTCTGGACGCCCTGATCACGGTATGACAACTCGCGGGGGCGGATGCCAGCGCCGTTTGGATGTCGACGGCTGCCCTACCACACATCATCCACCCATCGTCCTGAGAACCACGATGTCCTCGTCGAGTCCCTGCCGGCAGAGTTCCAGCCGAGGGCTGCGGCTGACCAAGGCATCGCCCTGCACTACCACGAGCGGCCGTCGAAACCCGGGGCCCGACCCGACCGGGACCGGGAGATCGGCCCACCAGATCTCGCCTTGCGAGATCACCACTCGACACGCTCCAGGACGCGCCGGGCGGCGACGGTCAGAAACTCATCCGGTTCGGTGCCGATCTGATCGCACACCCGGTTCATGGCATCGGTGACTTCGTCCGGTGCATGGCGCGCCACGTACTCCCGGAGCGCGGCGCTGTACACCTCGCTCCGCGACCGCTGCTCGCGAGCCGCCAGTCGCTCCACCTTCTCGAAGATCTCGTCCGGGATCGAAACCGCGGTCTTCATACCAGGAGCATAACCGGTGGCAAAGGAGACTACGTCAGCCCGGACCCGGTCGCCGCGCCGTTGATTCCCGCAAGGCCCGTGCGGTAGCCTTGGGTCATGGCGGTCGTCGCTCACCGGCCCGGCCCACCGGCCCTGGAGTTGCACATGCAACCGGCCATCGACATGAACCGTGAGCAGTTCTCCGCGTTCTGCCAACTGAATCGCGACGTGCGGATCGAACGCAGCCCGGAAGGGAGCGTCACGGTGATGGCGCCCACCGGCGGAGAAACGGGGGCGCGGGGCGCCTTCCTGTTGGCTGCCCTCCATCGCTGGGCCGAAAAGGACGGGACCGGCGTTGCCTTCGATTCCTCGACCGGCTTCGAGCTTCCCAACGGTGCGGTGCGTTCGCCCGATGCGGCCTGGGTCCTCCGCACACGCCTTGCCCGGCTTCCTGCCGAGGACAAGGTGGGATTCCTGCCGCTGTCTCCCGACTTCATCATCGAGCTGCTCTCGCCGTCCGATTCCGGTGCTGCCCTTCAACGAAAGATGGAGGAGTACCGGGCCAACGGCGCCCGCCTGGGCTGGCTGATCGATCCGGCGTACCGGCGGGTCACCATCTACCGTGCCGACGGCAGCCTCAAACAGCGCGCCAAGCCGGACGTCGTAACCGGCGAAACGATGCTGCCGGGATTCTCGCTCGACCTTGCCGCCATCTGGGCGCCTGCATTCTGAGACAGGCACTCTGCGGCGCAGACTCTTCGCAGGAGGTATCCCATGGCGCTCGCATCCCGTCACCGTGTCGCCGGCCCGCTTCTCGCGGCAGGCATCGTCATCGCGGCCCTGTGCGTCTCCGTTCCGTCGGCGCAGGAGTCCTATCTCCACCTGAACCCCGTGGTCGAGAAGCTCGAGCAGGGCAAGCACGTGTTCGGGGTGAGCACGGCAGACTTGTCGCTGCAGAACGCGCTGGCGCTGGCGGGCGATCCGAGCATCGACTACGTGTACGTCGACATGGAGCACAACCCGCTGCGGTTCGAGCAGCTCGAGCAGTTCGTGGCGTACCTGGTCGCCGGCGACAAGGCCGGTATCGTCGAGCGCGGCAACGCGCAGATGCACCCGCCGGTGTTCGCGCGCTTTCCCCCCTACGGCCGCGAGCAGACGCAGTGGATCGTCAAGCACGCGCTCGACCTCGGCCTGATGGGCATCCTCATCAACAACATCGAGACCCCGGAGCAGGCGGAGAACATCGTGCGGACGATCCGTCCCCGGCAGCTCCGCTCGTCGGCCATCCCGAATCCGCCGGGCGTGCGGGGCACCGTGCAATGCCCGTTCTGGGGCGTGGGGCGGGCCGAATGCCGGCAACGCGCCGACCTCTGGCCCCTCAATCCGCAAGGAGACCTGCTGTTCTGGGCGATGATCGAGACCCGGGAGGGCGTGGAGAACGCCGACGCCATCGCCCAGGTGCCCGGCGTCGGGGGCTTCTACCTGGGCGCGGGCGGCGACCTCAGCTCGTCCTACGGCGCCGAGAACGCCGAGGATCCCGAGGTGGCGGCCGCCTTCGAGCACCTGCTGGACGTGTGCCGGACGCGCGACCTCGCCTGCGGCGGCACCGTGACGCCGGCCAACGCCGCCCTGCGCATGGAGCAGGGCTACCGGATCTTCAACTTCGGCGGGGCGAACGGCGGCCTGACCGAGACGAACGCGGCGGCGCGCAACGCGGTCATCGCCGCGGGAGCGCAACGCTGAGGGAGATACATGGTCATGAACCGCGTGACGTTCGCATTACTCGTCTCCACGCTGCTTCCCTGGGTGCTCGCGCCGGTAGCCGAAGCCCAAGTCGCGGACTTCGAGCCCGTCACGACCGAGGAACTCCTCGCCCCGGACGACGCCGACTGGATCAGCTGGCGCCGGACCCTGAACGGGCAGGGCTACAGCCCGCTCGACCAGATCGACCGGAACAACGTGGGCAGCCTGCGGCTCGTCTGGTCCTGGGCGATGCAGCCGGGCACGGACGAGGTCACCCCGCTGGTCCACGACGGCGTCATGTACATCCCCAGCCGGAGCGGGGTGCAGGCGCTCGATGCCGCCACCGGCGACCTCATCTGGGAACACTCGCGCCGGCAAGCCGTGCCGGAGGACGAGGACCTGCCGATCAACCGCCGGCCCGGCATGGCGCGGCGCAGCATCGCCATCTACGGCGACAGGATCTACGCCGGCACGAGCCGGGCCGAGCTGATCGCCCTCGATGCGCGGACGGGCGAGCCGGTCTGGCAGCACCAGGTCGCCGACAGCGAACTCGGCTACCGGTACACCAGCGGCCCGATTGTCGTACAGGGCAAGGTGGTGGCCGGCATGACCGGCTGCGAGCGCTACAAGAACGACGTCTGCTTCATCTCCGCCCACGACCCCGAGACCGGCGCCGAGCTGTGGCGCACCTCGACCGTCGCGCGCCCCGGAGAGCCGGGCGGCGACACCTGGGGCGACCTGCCGCTGACGTGGCGCGCCGGCGCCGACGCCTGGATTCCGGGCAGCTACGACCCCGAGACGAACCTCATCTACTGGTCCACCGCCCAGGCCAAGCCGTGGGCCATCGTACAGCGCGGCACGGAGGGCGCGGCGCTGTACACCAACTCGACGCTGGCCCTCGATCCCGACACCGGCGAGATCGAATGGTACTTCCAGCACATTCCCGCCGAGACCCACGATCTCGACGAGGTCTTCGAGATCGTCCTCGTCGACCGGGGCGACGGGCTGTCGCTCTTCAAGATGGGCAAGATCGGCGTCCTGTGGGAGCTCGATCCGCGCACCGGGGCGTTCCGCAACGCGTTCGACCTCGGCTACCAGAACATCGTCGACATAGACCCGGTGAGCGGACAGGGCATCCTGGTCCGCGAGCGCATCCCGCAGATCGACGTGCCGGTGGACTACTGCCCCGGACCGGGCGGCCTGAAGAACCTGTGGGCCATGGCGTATCACCCGGAGACGGAGGCGTTCTACGTCCCGCTGACGCCCGGGTGCGCGCACTCCATCTTCGGCGCGATGCCCGAGCCCGAGCTCGGCGGCGGCGGGGTCGGCCCGAACGACCGGCGGTTCCGGGTGCATCCGCAGAGCCCCGAGCAGTTGGGCGACTTCGTGGCAATGGACAGCCGCACCGGCGAGCTCCTGTGGCGCCGGCGCAGCCGCTGGCAGTACGGCACCGCGGTGCTCACCACCGGGGGCGGGCTGGTCTTCGTGGGCGACATCGACCGCTACATGTACGCCTTCGACGCGCGGGACGGCACGGAGCTGTGGCGCACGCGCACGCCGACCGCGACCGACGGCTTCCCGATCACCTACGCGGTCGACGGCCGCCAGTACGTCGCGATCCCGTCCGGTCCCGGGTGGAGCATCTCGTGGCGGAACGCTCGCATTGCTTTTCCCGAGACCATGCAGCGGCCGCCGGGCTCCGGCTCGGTGCTGCAGGTCTTCGCGCTGCCGCTGGAGTGATGCGGGAGCTGCAATAGGGAAACGCCGCTCACTGCACGTCGTCGAAGTACGGAAAGAGAACGGAGCGGACCGCCCGGTGCGGCCCGCTCCGTGCAATCGGTTTCGACGTGATGCGGCCCGGCCGGTTGGGCCGGGGCGCCCCGACGCTCCGACGATCGCGACCGGGCCTCCCCGGGGCGCTCACGCCGGCAACTGCCGCTACTGGCCCGCCTCGCGCCGCTCGACGGCCCGGGCGCCGGTCAGCGTGCCGTCCATGCCGTAGTTGCCCTCGTGGCAGGCGTACTCGAAGATCGGTAGGTCGCTCTGCCGCATCGGCAGCTCGACCGTCCACGGCGCCGTCCAGGTGGTCGGATCGGTCACCGTGAAGGTGTAGAGCAGGCTGTCCTCGTCCACCCGCCGGATGCGCTCGACCAGGTGCAGGTTCTTGCTGGAGTTCCGGAAGCTGGTCTCGCGCAGGAAGTTCTTCGTCTCGACGACCAGGGTGTCGCCGTCCCAGTGCCCGCGCGACACTCCGGTCCACTGCGGGAGCGTGCCGTGACCGCTGCCGTCGAGCGGGATGATCCGCGCGTTGTGCACCATCTCGTTCAGCAGCACGACGTGGTCGGGCGTCTGGAAGATCTGCACGTTCATGTTGTAGGCGGCCGGCAGCATCGGCGGCCCCGAATTGAAGCCGGTGATGCAGCGCTCGCCGAGCGGGCGGTCCTCCGGCCCCTCGGTCGGCCGCTGGTTGAGCCGCACGCGCTCGGCCGCGCGCTGCGCGCCCCCCTCGGTCAACGCGGGAATCCGGCCGTTGGGCGGATCGATGACGAGCGAGGTACGCCGGGTCTCGACGACGTTGTCCCCGCGGTCCCACCAGAAGTCGTTGTAGGCGAGGGCGAGGTCGCGGCTCTCGCGGGTACCGTTCACGGTCCCGCGGTCGGTGGTTATCTGTTTCCGCTCCTCTCGGTCGCGGTCGGCGTTGTTGGCCAGCACCCGCTCGGCGGCGTACTCGGCGCTCTCCTCCTCCGAGAAGAACGCCTGATCGCCCAGCTCCTCCGGACGCTCGAGCGGGGTGACGGTGCGGAAGTCCCAGATGCCGCTGAGATCCGGGTGGCCGTGCGGCGTGCGCAGCGTCACGGCATCGCCCGCGGACTGCGCGGCGGCGGTGGCGGCCAGCAGCAGGACGAGCGCCACACTGCCGGCGATCTGGAGCATCGATCTGTTGGTCATCTTGTCTTCACCTCATACGGAAGCCACGTGGTAACGCTGGAACCGTAAGTATGACGCCAAGCAGCCCGCGGCGAAAGCTCCGCCGGGGCCTCGGACGGCGATGCGTCACCACCGCGGGTCTCCCTCCGCAAACGTCACGCGGACGGCCGATCGCTACTACTTACTGCACGCGAATACGGGTGCGGCCCTTCTCCCCTCCGCAAAACGTCACGCGGACGGCCGATCGTTACTGCTGCTCCGCGGCTCTTCGCTCGTCGGCCCGGTGACCCGACAGGATGCCCTCCATCGAGTAGTTGCCCTCGTGGCAGGCGTACTCGAACAGCGGAATCTCGGTCCGCTGCATCGGCATCGAGGCCGTCCAGTCGCTGGCCCACGTGTCGGGATCGGTTACCGTGAAGGTGTACTCGAGCGTGTCGTCGTCGAGACGGGTGAAGCGCTCGACCAGCGTCATGTTCGCGGTAGACGTAACGCCGGACCCTCCGGAGGTGAGCGGGATCCACTGCCGCTGCTCGTTGAAGTTGGCGGTCTCGATGACGAGCGTGTTGCCTTCCCAGCGCCCGCGCGAGTCGCCCGACCAGAGCCGGATGTCCGGATTGAGCGGAGCACGGCCGTCGAGCGGCACGATGCGCGGCGTGTGCACCATCTCCGTGTAGATGACGACGACGTCGGGGGTCTGGAAGAGCTGCATGTTCTGGTTGTAGGCCAGCGGCGTGATGGGCGGGCCGGCGTTGAACCCCACGATGCAGCGGTCCGACGAGTTGCGATCCGTGTACGAGTCGGCCGGATGCTCGGCCATGTACGCGCGCCGCGCCTCGGCCCGCCGGGCGCCGACTTCCGACAGTTCGGGAAAGCGGCCGTTCGGCGGATAGACGATCAGCGACGTGCGCCGCGTCTCGATCGGGTTCGTGCCCCGATCCATCCAGAAGTTGTTGTAGGCCCCGACGTTGCCGCCGACCTCGGTCCGGCGCGCCTCCGCCTCCCACAGCTCGATGTTGCGCTGGATCTCCGCCGCCTCGGCCTCGGCCGCCTCCTCCACGGTCAGGAACGCCTTGTCGCCCAGCGCCTCCGGCCGCTCCAGCGGCGTGATGGTGCGGAAGTCCCAGATGCCCTGCAGATCCGGCGCCCCCCAAGGGGTCCGGGGCATCTGCGCCGACGCCGGCACCGCCGCCAGCGTGACGAAGGCAATCACCGTGCACGCCGCCGCGAGATATCGATAGCTCATCTCACCCTCCTGGTGCTTGCGAATCCTGTCTCAAGAAGTTCGATCGACCCGTTCCGAGAGCGTAACGACCGCCTCGGCGACCAGCCGGATATCGTCACGCAGGCTCTCGGCGACCACGTCGAAGTGCGTGCGCAGGCGCTGCTCCGAGGCAGAGATCGCCTCGGCAACGTGCGTGCGCATATCCTCCCGCATGTCTTCGCGCAACCCCTCGGCCATCGCGTCCATGCGGCCGCACATGCGCCGTTCCGATTCCGCAATCGCCGCCCGCAACTCCGCCTTCGTCGCCAGCGGAGCAATCGCCGCCCGCAACTCCGCCTTCGTCGCCAGCGGAGCAATCGCCGCCTTCAGATCGTCCCTGGTCGCCAGAGTCGGCAGAATCTGCTCGATCCGATCGACCCGGCGTTCGACGTTTTCGAGACGCTGCTCCATCAGTACGGTGCTCATGGTCGCCCTCCACCCCACGGCGGCGGCGGCGGACTGCCGTCTGATCGAGCGACCACCGCCATCGTAGCACCGTTGCAGAGCAAGGACCGTACCGGTCTCACGGAGCGTCCGCCGCGCCTTCCGCGACCACGGGGTCGATCCAGCCCGTGAGGATCCGGCGGCGCTCGATGCGCCACTGACCGTCGTCGCGGCGCAGACGGTCGTCGTAGCGGCCTGAACGACGATGCGGGCCGGATCGCCGACGCGGCGGCCGCTTGCCGCCGGTCCACTCGCGGCCGGTTCGCTACCGTGATCCGGACCGTTCCGCTTCCGCCGCGGCCCGCTCCTCGGCGCGAGCCCCCGCGAGAATGCCGTCCATGGCGTAGTTGCCCTCGTGGCAGGCGTATTCGAACATCGGCCCCGGCGTCCTCTTCATCGGCACGACGGCGGTCCAGGGCCGCATCCAGGTTTCGGGATCCTCCAGGGTGAACTCGTACCGGAGGGTGTCCGCGCCGACGAGCGTGAAGCGCTCGACCACGTGCAGGTTCGCGGTGGCTCCCCCCCGGAACCCCACCAGGTCGCCGAAGCCGCGGGTCTCGACCACGAGCGTCGCGTCCTCCCAATGCGCGCGCGAATCACCGACCCACTGGGGGATGGTTCCATGCGGGCGGCCGTCCAGGGGCACGATGCGCGCGTTGTGGACCATCTCGTTGAGGAGCACCACGTGGTCCGGCGTCTGGAGCAGTTGCACGTTGTTGTTGTAGGCCGAGGGCACCATGGGCGGCCCGGCGTTGAACCCCAGGATGCAGCGGTCTCCCAGGCTCCGGTCGTGCCAGGAATCGGCCGGGTGGTCTTGCAGATACTCGCTCCTGGCCGCGGTCCTGGCCGCCGCCTCGGCCGTCAACGGCGGGATTCGCCCATCCGGCGGATCCACGATCAGCGACGTGCGCCGGTCCTCGACGAGCGCGTTTCCGCGGTCGTACCAGAACTCGTTGTAGGGCACGACCCCGCCCTCGGACGCCGGGGGATAGATGGCCCCACCCACTTCCGGGTCGACCAGGTCGCGATTCAGGCGCCGGTTCTCCCGCGCCTCGAAGTCCGCTGCCTCCTCGGCCGTCAGGACCGCCTTCCCGGCCAGCTCGGCGGGGCGTTCCATCGGGGTGATGGTGCGGAAGTCCCAGATGCCCTGCAGGTCGGGATCGCCCCAGGGCGTGACGGGCGCGGTCCAGCCGTCGGACGCGGCCGATTGGGTCTGGCCCTCGCCGGCGACGGGCGCCGGCACGACGACAGCGACAAGGATGCACACCGCCGCGAGACACCGGTAGCTCATCTCAGCCTCCTCCTGCGAACGGTCAGCTATCGCACCCTCTCCGAGAGTGCGACGACGGCCTCGGCAAGCAGCCGGATGTCGTCCCGCAGGCTCTCGGTAACCACGTCGAAGTGCGTGCGCAGACGCTGTTCCACCTCCCGCAGATCCGCCTTCGTCGCCAGCGGCGCGATCGCCGCCCGCAGATCCGCCTTCGTCGCCAACGGCGCGATCTCCCTCTTCAGATCCTCGCGGGTCGCGAGAGTCGGCGGAATCAGCTCGATCCGATCGACCCGGCGTTCGACGTTTTCGAGACGCTGTTCCATCTGTCCGGTACGCATGGTCGCCTTCCACCCCACGCGGGCGGCGACGGCGCGCGGGATGCGCGCTCGACCGCCGCCATCGTAGCACCGTTGCGAGGCAAGGCCCGTGCCGGTTTCAGGGAGCCGGCAGGGCGAAGACGAACAGGTTGTTCCCCGCGCTCGGCCGCAGCTCCGGCGTCAGTCCCGTGAAGTGCGACGACGTCCCCCCCGAGCCGGTGCTCACCGCCACGAACTGCCGGCCGTCGACGGCGTAGGTGATCGGGAAGCCCGTTACGGCCGACCCCAGATTGATCTCCCACAGCACCTCGCCCGTCTCCTGGTCGAAGGCCCGGAACCGGCCGTTGACGTCGCCGCCGAAGACGAGCCCGCCGCCCGTCGCCACGAGCGACATCGTCGCCGCACGCTGCTCGTGGAGCCACAGCGTGGCCCCGGTCTCGGCCGAGATGGCCCGCACCGTGCCCGCGTTGTCGTTGCCCGGCGCGAGCTGGTGGCGGTAGGCGATGGCGTACAGCTCCGAGCGGCTCTCGTTGCGCTCCGCCGGCGGCGCGTCCTCGGGGAAGACCCGCGTCGCCATCATGCGCGCGCAGGTGTTGCGCAGGGGCATGTACATCGTGTTGGTCAGCGGGCTGTAGGCGCCGGCCTCCCAGTCCTTGCCGCCGTTCCAGGTCGGGCACGCGAAGACCTGCTGCCCCACCGCGGTGAAGGTGACCTCGGCGTTCTCCGTCACCGCGCCGGTCGCCCCGTCGATGCCGCTGATGACGTTCTGGGCCACCGTCGGCGTCGCCCACAGGAACTCGCCCGTGGCCCGGTCGAGGGTGTAGACGACCCCGGTCTTGCCGGGGATGCCGGTAACGACCCGGCGCGTCTCGCCCGCCTGCAGCCGCGGATTGATCCAGCTCACCTGCGAGGGGTCGGGGGCCACCGCGGTGTCGACGAGGATGCGCTCGAAGGGATGGTCGAGGTCCCAGTGGTCGTTCAGGTGTTGGTAGTACCAGCGGATCGCGCCGGTGCCGGCGTCCAGCGCCAGCGTCGAGTTGTGGTAGAGGTGCTGGAGATCGACCCCGCCGAGCATGAACTTGGGGGCCGGCGAGGTGACCGACGTCCCCACGTAGACGAGGTCCAGCGCGGGATCGTAGCTCGGGACCATCCACGCGCCGACGTGCGAGCGCTCCTCGAACGGCACGCTGCCCCAGCTCTCGTCGCCCGGCTCGCCGGGACCCGGGATGAGCCGCCGCCGCCACACTTCTTCGCCCGTGAGCGCATCGTGCGCGACGACCACGCACGCCTCGGGCCCGCCCCGCGGCAGGCAGCTCCGGCCGGAGACGGCCTTCCCGCCGGCGATGATCGGCCCCGCGCCCTGCATCGCCGCGTGCTCGTGGTAGTCGAGGACCTGCGTCTCCCACACCATCTCGCCGGTCTCGGCGTCGAGGGCGAAGACGTGGGTGTCGACGCTCGTGTCGATGATCAGCCGGTCGTAGATGGCGATGTTGCGGTTGTTGGTCGTGAGGTTGCCCAGGAGGTACTCGCCGACGTCATCGGGCACGTCGCGCCGGTGCTCCCAGATGAGGTCGCCGGTCACCGCGTCGAGGGCCTGGATGACGTCGTTGGGGTTGGGCATGTACAGCACCCCGCGGTAGGCGAGCGGCGTGCCCGACTGGAACCCCGCGGTGAGCCCCCGCGTCCAGACCATGCGCAGGTCGCCGACGTTGTCGCGGTCGATCTGATCGAGCGGGCTGTAGCCCCACCCGTCGGTCGTGCGCCGCCACGTCAGCCAGTCGCCGTCGGCCGGCTGCTGAAGCATGGCGTCGGTGACCGGCGTGAAGTCGCTCCCGGACTGCGCGAGCACCGGCGCCGCGAAGGACGCCGGCAGCAGAGCGGCAACCATGGCCAACGGGACGCACTGCGATGCGGAACGGGCTTTCATCTGCGACTCCTGTTCTCTGCGACTCTCCACAACCGCACTACGACCGCAACCGCTTGCACGACAGGCACCGCACGTGCGGGCTGACGACTCGAACCCGCACGCCAAGGCGCTCCGACTTCGCGCGCCCGCGCCCCCCATCGGCACGTCAAGCACACCGATCACAACGCCTCCAGAGCGCGCCGCTGGCGCTCCAGACGGGACGCGCGCGACCGCGCGAAGCGGGCGATGCCCTCGAAGATCGACTCCTCGTCGAGATGGGCCTCGGCGATGACGTCGGGCTCGGTGCCCCCGCTCCGCCAGCGGTCGTCGAAGTCGGCGTACAGCGAGTATTCCTCGGTCAAGGCGCCCAGATTGGGAATCGGAGGCACCCGCTTGGTCATCGTGCTGACGACCATGCAGTCGTAGCGCGACGCGTCGGGCAGCAGCCTCTCCCGGTACGCCTCCGGCTGGGCCGCGAACAGCTCGGTGCTGATCACGGACACGATGCGCACGTTGAGGCCCTCGCCCTCCAGCCGCGGTATGACGTTGACCAGGTTCTTCGTGGAGCTGGAGCCCTGCACGAAGACGGTGCCCATCGCCGGCGCGCCGGCGTCGAACTCGCGGATCAGGTAGAGGCCCTTCGCCGCGGCCTTCAGGTCGCTGTCCGCGAAGGTCGACCGATCCGTCACCTCGAAGTCGGGCCGCGCGACGTGGATGACGATGACGCCGATCTCCTTGACCGCCAGCGCCCGCTGAACCGCCGCGAAATAGCCGGGGGCCACGTCGTTGTAGTCCCAGAAATAGAGGTTGACGACCTGCCCGCGCGGCAGCAGCGTCCACACCTGCGGCGCGAAGATGCCGAAGTGGGTGCGCGCATCGGCCGCCGTCTCGGGACCCGAGTGGCCGGCCAGCACGTGCAGCACCCCGAGCTGGAACGGGCTGTCCTGATTCATCTGCGAAAACACCCGGGCAGGGGTGTACATCAGCGGCGTGAATGCACCGTAGGTGCCGGAGACCCCCCAGACCCCGGCGTAGCCGCCGGGATCGGTCGATGCGTTCTGGCTGACCAGCCCGATGACGGTCGACGCGTTGCCCGCCTCCTGGATCGCCGCCTTGAGCCGCGTGCCGTACGGATTGTCCACCGGGTCGTAGTGCCCGAGCAGGTTGGCCTTCTCGACGTTGATGGAACCCGACAGGTCGGCCGCCATCGTCATGAAGCGCCCGCCGGTGACGTAGTTCAGCCAGGCGCCGATCTCGCTGACGGCCCGCCGCGGCCCCTTCTTCTCCCCCGGCTCGAGAAAGAGGGCGATCCGCCGCTCGACGTCCTTGCCGGTGTGCGGGTTGGGCACCACGACGTCCCGCGGCTCGACCGGCAGGTTCTCCACCGCGAGGCGCTCGTCGAGAAACGGGTTCGCGGCCGGATCGATACGCAGCGACAACGACCGGTCCAGCGTCCCCGCGACGTCGAGCACGCGCTCGGCGATCCATTCCCGCAACCCGGCGCGGCGCTCCATCACCGACATCACCGTGTCGACGTTGGTCTTGAACTCGATCAGACGTTCCGCCTCGGTCTCCGGCACACCGTCGCGAATGCCCTCGAACCGCACCCCGTAAGCCTGCTCGAACGACTCGGCCAGCCCGACGAAGTAGTCGCTGTTCATCTTGAACGCGTAGGGATGGGACGGATAGCCGACGATCTGCTCGCGCCCTTTGATCCGCCCGCCGCGGGCCGCCGGCCACCAGCCCTTGACCGTCGGGCCGACCAGGATCATCGGCCGGCGGTCGTCGGCCGGCCACTCCTCCATCGCCTTGAAGGCGGCCAGCACCTGGTCGAAGTCGTTCCCGTTGTCGACCGTGAAGACGTTCCAGCCCCACGACACCCACTGTTGCGCGATGTCGTAGTCCGTGTAGCCCGGCTTGACCACGCCGCCGATCAGGCTGTCGTCGATTCCCGCGTTGTTCTGCGAGAGGAGCACCCGCAGCCGCTTGCCGACCTGCTGCGCCAGGGCGATGTTCTTCAGCTCCTGCGCATGCCCCTCGGTGAGCGCGAACTCCCCTTCGAGCGCCACCACCTTCAGCCCCGGCGGCGCGCCGACGTAGTCCCAGAACAGCGCCTTGCCCGCCGCGGTGGCGATGCCGATGCCGGACGGGCCGCCGTTGACGTCGTTCGTCACGTCGATGGACTCGGCATGCCCCGACAGGGCGCGGATGCCGCGGTCCTTCGCGGCGGCGAAAAGGGGGTGCCCGGTCAGGCCGTTCTCTTCCAGCAGCGTCGCGAGCGCCCCGGCCCCGCGGCGGAACCCCAGCGCGTCGATCGGCAGCATCGCCACTCGCGGATCGCAGGCGAAGCGCGCGTCGCCGGTTGCCTCGTGCTGCCGCCGCAACGCCTCGTACAGAATGATCCAGAGTGCGTAGCAGGTCGGAATGCAGTGACCGCCCGCCAGCATGAACTTGTCGGCGTAGGCGAACTTGGGCTCGCGCAGGTCGTAGCGCAGCCCGCCCAACGCAGGGCCGGCCAGGTGGCAGGCCACGTTGTAGGGCGTGTAGGCCAGCGGACCGCCGAAGTGACCGGTCTGGGCGTAGTTGCCCATCAGGCACAGGCTCATCGCGGTCATGAACGCGACGTCGTCGAACCGTTCCCGGTCGTAGTCGGGCAGCTCGACCGCGTGGGCATCGAGCCGGTGCGCCGCCGAGACGGTGTGAAGCGTGACGGCCTGCGAAACGGGGACGTGTGTGGTCATGGGCGTGCGATCCCGGAGCCGGCTTCGGATCGGCCGGGCAGGGGTTGCATACTACACGCCGACGGGCGCGGTGTCAGCCCGGCGGCGGGGCGGCGAGAAGCTCCAGTCCCTGCCCGGCCGGATTCTCCCCGGCCGGGGAGACGGACGGATCGCGTGCGCGCTCCAGCCCGGTCCGGACAGACCGGGTGATCCACTTTCGCGGCGCCGCTCCCGCTGAAGCGGGGAAGCTCGTCGGAACGGAGATGGTCGGAACATGGACTTCAGCGGCAAGACAGTACTGGTGACCGGGGCATCGAGGGGAATCGGGCGCGCCATCGCCCGCCAGTTCGCCGGGCGCGGGGCGCGGGTGGCGGTCCACTACCGCGAAGGGCGTGCGGCGGCAGAGGACACGCTGGCGGCACTGGCTGCCGGGCCGCATGTCATCGTCCAGGCCGATGTCGGTGACGCCGGCGCGGTGGAGCGGATGGTCGACGAGGTGGTGACCGGCCTGGGCCGGATCGACATCCTGGTCAACAACGCGGGCGTCTACGAGGCGCACCCCCCGGCTGACGTCTCCTACGACGAGTGGCAGGAGCGCTGGCGACGCACGCTGGAGACCAACCTGTTCGGCGCCGCCAATGCCGCCTGGTGCGCCGCCCGACACATGATGCGCCAGGGCGGCGGGCGGATCGTCAACGTCTCCTCGCGCGGCGCATTCCGGGGCGAGCCGGAGGCACCCGCCTACGGCGCGAGCAAGGCCGGAATGAACGCGATGAGCCAGTCGCTGGCCCTGGCGCTGGCCCCCCATGGCATCTTCGTCGGCGCGGTCGCCCCCGGTTTCGTCACCACGGATCGCGTTGCGTGCCGGCTGGATGGCCCCGAGGGGGAGAACATTCGGCGGCAGAGCCCCCTCGGGCGCGTCGCGACACCCGATGAGGTGGCATACGCGGTCGCCTTTCTGGCTTCCGAAGGGGCCGAGTTCACGACCGGGGCGATCCTCGACGTCAACGGGGCGTCGTACCTGCGGTCCTGAAGATCCGACCGGCTGCGTCCGATAAGTGGTTTGTTGTCCTCCGACGATGGGGACCACGGTCCCCGGGAATCGCGGCGCGGACCTGGTACACCCGCGCCGCGGTTCCATGCGCTCCTTCCGGAGCGATGCCGATCCTGCCGTTCCGGTCAGGGCTGGTCTTCGGTCTCCGCCGCCGCCCGGAAGCTCACGTCGGGCAGGTAGCGCACGAGCCATTGTTCGCTGCGGCGCACGACGCCGGACAGCTTCCCCATGACCTCCTGCGCTCCCTGCGCGCCGAGGGCGCGCGCCAGCGGCGACCCCTGGTCCAGCGCGGCGAAGCTGCCGACGTGGAAGAAGTGGACGTACCCGCTCTCGCCGCCGAAGGTCAGGGCGCCGGAAGTGTGGTGCATCTCCGCCTCCTCGAAGTGCGGCAGCACGTCCTCGGCCATCACCCGCAGGTAGTCCTGCTCGCGGCCGGAAGCGACCGACACCACCTGGATGATGGTGAGCGACGGATCGACGTCGTCCGGCAGCGGGTTGTCGAGGCCCGGCGTGGTCCGTAGCGCGTAGGTGGTGCGGCTGGTGATGACGCCCCGGATGCGATTGATGATGGCGGCCCGCGCGGGATCGGCGGCGGCGGCGCGATCGTAGCGCGCGAAGTCGGCGAGCGGAGACATCACGATGAAACGGTAGGTGTCGCCGAAGACGGCGGTCCGGCTGACGCTGCGCCAGGGCGCGCCCGCCTCGCCGTCGAGAGCCGAGAGCTCGCGCTGCGCGGCCAGGAACTCGTCGACGCGGCCGGGATCGACGCCGACGATGGTCATCTCGATCCAGGGTGGCGTCTCCTGCCCCGGAACCGGCCCGGGCACGACACCCGCCAGCAGGACCGCCAGAGCTACCCGGTATCCCCAAGCCGTCGCTCGAATCCGTCCTCGCCGCATCCGGCAAGTATCACACGAATCCCGGCACGTCTGCCGCGTCTGCACGCGTCTCCCGGTCGGCCCGGTCGGCTGCCGAACCGCGATTCGCTCCGGCGGCCGAGGCGATGCACCTGCGGGCGGGAGTCGATCCGTCCCGACTGCACGATCTCGATGCGGTGCTGGAAATCGAGGCTTTCAAGAACCTGAGCAAGCGGCTGGGGCAGGCGCTGACCTTCATCGAGAGTGCCGGGACGGGCGGCGGGCTGGCGACGGACGCCGGCGCCTGCGGAGGCACGGCTACCCGCCGGACGAACAGGAGGCGGCGACCCGAACGTCGAGCAACGCGAACGTGCGCACACCCCGGCTCAGCACGACACGCAGTTGTGGTTGTTCTTCGAGCCGAGACTCTCCAGGAGCGCCACCGTCTCGGGTATCGGCGAGACGCGCTGCACCGGGCCGTTGGCCATGTCGGCGGTGGTCTGCCCCCGCCGGCTGACGGCGGTGACGTCGCCCCCCTGCTCGACCAGGTGGAGGATGAGCTCGTTGTCGCCGCGCGCGGCGGCGTGGTGGATGGCGTTGTAGCCGTTGTGATCGCGCTGGTTGACGTCGGCGCCCAGCTCGACCAGGTACTCGACCGTCGCCAGCCAGGCGTCCGGGGCGTGCCGGTGGGCGTTGCCGGCGAAGCCCTCGCCGTATCCCACTCCCGAGGCCGCGTGGATCGGGTACACGCCCGGGTCGCCCGCTTTGTACGGCGGCAGCCCGGAAGGATCCGGCCCCATCGACTTCAGGTCGGTGGCCACCCACAGGCCGGGCGCGGCCGGCAGCGCCGCGAACGGATCCGCCTCGTCGTCGTTCTGCGCCGTGGTGCCGCCCCGCGCGCGGCGCGGCGGCGGCGCCTTGGTGGGAATGTGCGGATCCGCACCGTGCTCGACGAGCAGCCGCATCGCCGGCAGATCGGTCGCGTAGGCGGCGCGCCAGAAGGCGGTCGCCCCCTCGGTGTCGACGAGGCCGCAGTTCCGGTTGCCGCAGCCGCTGTAGACCATGTACCAGGGGTGGCGCGTCAGGCGCGCGTCAGGGTCGGCGCCCGCGTCGAGCAGCGCCAGCATGACGTCCAGATAGGTTGCCTGCTGGAAGCCGTGCTGCTGCGGCTGCGGGAATCGGGTGCGCGGCTGCCACTCGGCGTTGACGGTCGCCCACAGCGGCGTGACCCCGTTGAGGCCGGACGCGAGGTTCGGGTCGGCGCCGCGCTCGATCAGCATCAGGGCCAGATCGAACTGCGCGTTGATCGTGGCCATCAGCAGGGGGCTCGTGCCGTCGCCTGCCGACACCCGGTCGATGTCGGCTCCGCCGTCCAGCAGCGCCGCCGCCGCGTCCATGTACCCCTGGCGCACCGCGTGCAACAGGGCCGTCAGCCCCCCCTGGGTCTCGATGGCCGGCGGCCGCGCATCGGGATCCTCCTCCGGTTCCGGGATTTCGCCGGCCAGGTAGCGTTCCCGCCCCGCCAGCACCGCGGCCTGGATCTGACTCGGCGTCGCCCTGGCGTCGCCCGCCTCGAAGGCCTCCATCACGCTCCGTTGCCGCCGCTGGGCCTCGTCGGCCAGGCGGCGATCCGCCACCAGGTCCACCGTCCTCGATGTCAGGTCGGGATCGGCCCCGCGCGCGAGCAGCGTGCGGATGGCGTCGACGCGGTCGCGGGCCGCCGCGAACATGAGCGGCGTCTGGCTCCACGCCTTCTCCTGCGCGTCCACGTCGGCGCCGCGGTCGAGCAACACGTCTATCGCCGTGACGTTGCCGGAGGCGGCGGCCAGATGCAGCGGGGTCGCGCCGCTGGTGCTCGTCCACGCCATCGCGTTGGCCCCGGACGCGAGCAGCAGCTCGACGACCGCGGCCCGGCCCGCGGTGCTCGCCACGTGCAGCGGCGTGTAGTGGCCGATGCGCGTCACCGCGTCGACCGTGGCGCCCGCGTGGATCAGCGCTTCGGCCATCTTCGCGTCACCGCGCTCGGCGGCCCAGTGCAGCGCCGACATGCCGTCGCCGTGCGCGGCATTGGCGTCCGCCCCCCGGGCGAGCAGGGACCGGACTGCCTCGAGGTCGCCGGATCGCGCCGCGTCGGCCACCGGTGTTGCCGTGGGCGCCGCCGCGAGCCCGGCGCCGAGGACGAGACTCCCGGCGACCGCGATGAGCACAGCGGCAGCCGCCATGCCCGCACGACTCGACGTCGGTATCAGGTGCACCGGCCCTCCTCTTCCCCTGAATGGCCTCTGGATGAACGTCGTCTGCTCAGGGCTTTCCGTGGCGCAGACTCCCCCGGATCCCCTAGATGGCGTCCGCGCCGACCGGCGCATTCAGCGCGAACGTGCCGTTGCTGTCGCCGAACTGATCCATCTCCAACCCCAGCGACTGCATGAGCGTCAGCATGGCGTTCGCCATCGGCATCCCGTCCGCCGCCTTCAGGTGCAGGTTGCCGGTCAGGTGGCCGTTGGCTCCGCCGAGCAGGACGAGCGGGCAGCGCCGGTGGTTGTGGATGTTGGCGTCGGCCATCGGCGAGCCCCAGATGATCGCCGTCTTGTCGAGCAGCGACGCGTCCCCTTCCATCGTGTCCCGCATCTTCTCGAGGAAGTACGGGAGCTGGCCGACGCGGTACCGGCAGATCTGGTTGAAGACCATGATCCGCTCTTCGTTGTTCCCGTGGTGCGAGGAGGGGTGGAACGGCCGGTTGGTGCCGCTCTCCGGAAACACGCGGTTCTGGGCGTCGCGGCCGGTCTTGAACGAGATCACGCGCGTCATGTCCGTCTCCATGGCCAGCACCTGGAGATCGAACATGAGCTGCATGTGCTCGGTGAACGAGTCCGGCACGCCGCGCGGGGCGTCGGGCAGCTCCCGCGTCTCGCCGCCGTCGTTGCGTCCCTCGACCATCTGGATGCGGCGCTCGACCTCGCGGACGTCGTCGAGGTAACGGTCCATCCGGCGCCGGTCCACCGTGCCGAGCTCCTTGCGGACCTCGGCCACGTCGTTGAGGATCCAGTCGAGGATGCTGCGCCGCGTCGCGCGCCGCTCGGCCCGCTCCTCAGGTGTGCCGCCCGCGCCGAACAGCATCTCGAACGCCACCCGCGGGTCGCGGATCATCGGCAGCGGCTCGCTCGGCGACGACCAGCTTATCGAGTCGGTGTAGGCGCACGAGTAGTTGTAGGTGCAGCCGCCGGCCTGATCGAGGTTCTCGATGCACAATTGCATCGACGGCATCGGCGTCGACTGGCCGAACCGGCGCGCGTAGAGCTGGTCGAGCGACGTGCCGACCCACAGGTCCGAACCCTGCGTCTGCTTGGGGTGGGACTGCGTCAGGAAGACCGCGGACGACCGGAAATGGTCGCCGCCGATCTCCGGCGGGCTGAACGCCTCGGCCATCCGCACGTCCGTGTTGCTGACGATGGTCAGATAGTCGCGGAACGGCTCGAGCGACTTCAGGGCGTTGTCGGGCAGCAGCTCGAAGTCGGCCCCCACCGTGGCGGGTGCGAACAGGTGCCGGCTCGCGCCCCATTCGTTGCAGCCGGGCAGGCCGTGCACCTCCTCGATGCAGACCAGGCGCGTGACGTCCGCCGTGGCCGCCGCGACGGTGCGGCCGAGCCGGCCCGCCGGCGTCATGGCGTCGAGGAACGGCAGCGCCACGGTGGCTCCCATGCCGCGCAGGAACGTCCGGCGATGCAGGTGCTTTCCGGTGATGAACGACATGGTCTCTCCTCTGCCCGATCCCGGGTCGGCGTCTGCGTGCACCCTTCCGCGGTGCAGACGCCCAAGCGTTCAGTCGCCCCGCTTGCGCTGGAACGCGTCGCTTCTCACGACGCCCATGATGAACGACGCCATGCGATGGTCGTCCGCTTCGGCCGCCCGCGCGATGGCGCGAACGGTCGGCTGATCGAAGTGCTCGACCCGCCGGCCGGTGGCGAACGCCAGCAGGTTCTCGGTAAAGGTGCGCACGAGCGGGATCGGCCGCGCCAGCAGCGCGTCGACCAGCTCGCCCGGCGACGTCACCGGCGTGCCGTCGTAGTAGTCGCCGCGGGTGTCGAGCGGAATCCCGTTCTCCCGCAGGCGCCACTTCGCGGTGACGTCGAAGTTGTCCAGGGCCAGCCCGATGGGGTCGATCAGCCGGTGGCACGAGCTGCAGCTCGGGTTCGACCGGTGCGCCTCCATCCGCTCGCGGGTCGTCAGGCGCCGGCCGTCCCGGACCTCCTCGGTATCCTCCAGCGCCGGAATGTCGGGCGGCGGAGGCGGGGGCGGCGTGCCCAGCAGCACCTCCATCACCCACTTGCCGCGCAACACGGGCGAGGTGCGGTTGGCGAGCGAGGTGAGGACGAGCATGCTGCCGTGGCCGAGGACGCCGCGGCGCGTGTCGTCCGGATAGGCGACCCGCCGGAAGTGCCGCCCGGCCACGCCGGGTATCCCGTAGTGGCGCGCGAGCCGCTCGTCGACGAACGTGTAGTCCGCCCGGTAGAGGTCTAGGAGGCTGCGGTTCTCCTGCACGAGGTTGGCGAAGAACAGCTCCGTCTCGCGGCGCATCGCCCGCGCGAGGTTCTCGTCGTAGTTCGGGAAGAAGTTGGGGTCCGGCCGGACCTTGTCCATGTCCTGCAGCCGGAACCACTGCGCGGCGAACCGTCGGCCGAGCGCCGCCGCGCGCGGATCGGCGAGCATGCGCAACGCCTGCCGGTCCAACTCGTCCGGCGTCAGGCTTCCGGCGTCGGCCAGCGTCTGCAATTCGTCGTCCGGCGGGGTCCCCCACAGGAAGAACGAAAGGCGGGATGCGAGATCGACGTCGGCCAGGCGGTAGCCCCGCGCCGGTGCGTCCACCGGCTCGCGCTCGAGCCGCAGCACGAAGTGCGGGCTCGCCAGCAGCGCCTCGAGCCCCGTCCGCACGCCGGCCTCGAAACCGCCGGCCGCCGCGCCCGCGTCGAAGAAGCCGAGCAGGTCGTCCACCTCGCGCTCGGTCAGGCTTCGCCGATAGGCCTCGCGGCCCAACCGGGCGAGGATGCGGCGGGCGCACGGCCGCGCTTCTTCCGGCGCCGTCGGGCGGCAGGTGAAGATGCGCCGCCGGCTCGGCGTCTCCGACAGGCCGGTCGCGTTGTAGGGCCCCGCGACGATGACGTCGCGCACGTGCGGCAGCGTCGTGATGCCCGCCCCGCCGGAGCCGCCGCCGGCAAAGGACCAGTCGTGCGGGCGGATCAGATCCTCGTAGGGTCCGTCGTGCCGCCGGATGAAGGCCGCCGCCACCCGGTGCGTCCCGGCCCGCACGAATATCGGCGGGGTCGCCGTGCTCACCCCGCCCCGGCCGTCCGCATCGACCCGCCGGTCCGTGTTGTAATGCAGCAGCGCCACCCGCTCGCCGTCTATCGAGACGTCGACGTCCTCGATGCGGGTGTTGGCACCGGACGTGAACGTCAATCCGAAGACGTACTCCGCGTCGGCCGGAAACACGTGGTCCACCACCAGGCCGCCGCGCGTCCCGTAGGGCGCCCCCTCGACATGGTCCCAGGGATGCTGCGACACGTACTCCGAGTTGGTGTAGGTGTGATCGACGGCCCGCCCGCTGCGCTCGCCCACAGCGAGCCGGCTGATGGCGCTCGCCGCGTTCAGATACGCCTCGAGCAGCGTGGCCGATAGCGTCTGCGCGTCAGCGATGTTGTCGAAGTTGGCGCTCACCGGATCCAGCGGCAGCCAGTCGCCGGCGTCGACCTCGAGGTCCAGCAGGTCGCGGATGGCCTGTGCGTACTCCGCGCGGTTGAGGCGCTGAAAGGGCCGGCTGCCCGGGTCCGGAGCCAGGGCGGCGGCATCGTCCAGACGGCGCTCCAGCGTCTCGGCCAGGTTGAGCAGGGCCGCAGCGTCCGGGCGGCGCGGACCGGGCGGCGGCATCATGCCGGCCCGCAGCTTGCGGACCATCCGCTCGGCGACGTCGGCGTGCTCGGCCGCGTCCCGGACGTCGAAGCGGTCCAGCGACAGGTTGCCGCGCAGCGCGCGGTCGTTGTGGCACGTCCGGCACGTGCCCTGGACGACGCGGTTGGCCTCGGCGTCCGCCCGCATGGCCTGTGCGGCCTCGGCCCCCGGCGAGGCGCCGGCCATGGCAAGCAGGACGCCGCAGCCGACGACGACCGCAACTCGTGCCTTCATTTTCTTCGCAACAGCCTGACGAATCAGGGACGCAGACTCAAGATGAACGTGCCAGCACCCTAGTTTGCCCCGTCCGGTCCTGGGATTCAAGGCCCGAACGACTGCCTGGCAGTCCGCGGCGAATGCCCCGGTGCATTCGAGCGACGTTTCGCCGCCGACGCCTAGAACACCGCCAGCGGATTGACTGCCGAGCCGGCGCCGTTGGGCACCCCGTGCGGCGAGGCCATGAACAGGAACTCCCAGCGGTTCAGCTCGCGGGCCGTCTCGGCCAGTTCCTCCAGACCCATGTTGTCGAACAGGTGCACGCCGAGGGCGACGAGGGTGAAGAAATGGATCGGGATTGAAACCCCCTCGACCGTGCCCCCCTCCTGCGGCACGTCGGCGCCGAGCAGCGCGATGTCACGCTCCTTGAAGAACGGGATCAGCGACGGGTGATAGCCGCCCTGCTGCCCGACATCGCGCCCCGTGCGCAGGAAGAGCGCGTCGCCGGGCGAGATCGTGATGCCCGTCTCGGCCTCCCAGGCCTCGACGTCCTGCCGGCGCACCGCCTTTCCCGGCATGTCGATCAGCACCCCGCGCGTAACGAGGCCGCCCTTCAGATTGATGCTTCCCATCTCGGTGCAACCGTCCCCGGTGGTCGCCACCGCCTCGAACTCTCGGCCGTTGTAGACCCGGCCGTCCCAGGCGACGTGACACAGCGCGTCGAGATGCGTCACCGCGGTGCCGTGGTACTCGATCTCGTAGCGCTCCCAGAAGTACCCGTTGTCGGTGTCGATGCCGAACACGTTGCGGACCGATCCGCCGAGCACCGGCGGCCGGTCCGCGCCGGCCTCGACCGCCTCGGGCGAGCGGTCGACCGTCATGTCGCGCGCCATGGAGACCACCCGACCCGTCTCGACCAGCCGCGCCGCCTGCACCCGCTTCGCGTCGGTGATCAGGTTGAGCGCCCCGAGCTGATCGTCGTCGCCCCAGCGTCCCCAGTTGGACAGATCGGTCATCCAGGTTTCGAACTGCGCCCGGGTGACCTCTTCTTCGTCCGGCGCCTGGGCGAAGGAAACCGTCGCCCAGGCGACGCCTACGACGACTACCAAAGCAACCGTACGTCTCATGACTCCCTCCGAGTTCGCATCCGCCGCCCCCCGCCCCCGGCACCGACCGCCGCGCGGCAATGCCACCCCGCCGGACGCGGTCAGAACCGCTGCAGCTCGACGAAGTTCGCGTGCTCGACTTCCATGTCCGAATGCACCCGGGCGATTACCACCGCGTCGCCGGCGCGGACCATGCCCCGGCGGGCCAGCTCCGGCTTGAGCTGTCCCACCACCAGCCGCTCGGCCGGCGCTGCCAGCGGCGCCACGCCGCGGTAGAGGGCCAGACAGCGGGCGACCGCCTCGTCCGCGGTGACCGCGTGGATCGGGATCGGCGGCCGCAGCGCGGCGAGCTGCCGCGCGGTGGCGCCGCTCCCGGTGACCGCCACGATGGCCGTGGCGTCCGCGGCAGCGGCCAGGGTCACCGCCGCGTCGCACAGCGCGCGATCGTGCCGGTCTCCGATATCTCCCGGGACCACCCGGTCGGGCTGCACGGACTCCGCGTCCCGCAGCACGGCGTCCAGCGTCTCCACCGCAAGCACCGGATACGCGCCGGCAGCGGTCTCCCCGGCGAGCATGATGGCGTCTACGCCGTCATCCACGGCGTTGGCCGCGTCGCTCACTTCCGCCCGGGTGGGTCGCGGTGCGTGCCGCATGGTCTCCAGCACCTGCGTCGCCACGATGACCGGCACGCCGGCGTCCCGCGCCCGGCGGGTCAGGTCCTTCTGCACCCGCGGCACGCGCTCGAGCGGGATCTCGAGGCCCAGGTCGCCGCGCGCCACCATCACCGCGTCGGAAGCGGCGAGAATGTCATCGTAACGCTCCAGGGCCTGCGGCCTCTCGATCTTCGCCACCAGCCCGACATCCTCTCCGCCGTGGCCGTACGCCACCGCCCGCGCCTTGCGGATGTCGTCGCCGGTCTGAACGAAGCTGACCCCGAGGAAGTCGACCCCCATCGCCACGCCCGCCCCGATTTCCCCCATGTCGGCATCGGTCACGGCCGAGAGCGGCAAATCCACACCGGGCACGTTGATTCCCTTGCGGGGAGAAAGCAGGCCGCCGTGCTCCACCTCCGCGACGATCTCCGCGCCGTTGCTCGAGAGCACCCGCAGGGCGATCCGTCCGTCGTCGAGCAGCATGGACTCTCCGCCGCGAACCGCGGCCGCGAGCGGCGCACAGGTGGTCGAGACCCGCTCCGCGTCGCCCGGGAACTCGCCCACCACGATGCGCAGCCGGGCGCCCACTTCGAGCTGCACGCCGTCGGGATCGACCAGCGGCCCGATGCGGATCTTCGGCCCCGCCAGGTCCTGCAGCACCGCCACGATGCGGCCGGCCTCGGCGGCCCGGCTCCGCACCCGCTCCACCATGCGGCGCCGATCGTCGCGCGAGCCGTGCGAGGCGTTGATCCGGAACACGTCCACCCCGGCCGCCAGCAGTGCGTCCACCGCGGCGTCGGATGCGGAGGCGGGCCCGAGAGTGGCGACGATCTTGGTGTGGCGCAGGGTATGGCTCCGAGGACACTTAATCATGACACGCGTCGTCCGCGTCGTCCGCGTCGTCCGCGTCGTCCGCGTCGGTCGCACAGGGCTTACTCCGCTAGGATCCCTTCATTGCAGAGACCGGAGGCCACGCAACCATGCAGCACCCCACGCCGATAGACCCGTGCGACCATGCCGTCTACGCCCCCGACCGGATGGGCAAGGCGACGATTTTCCGATCCGACCGGGTGATGGTCGGCCTCAACGCCTTCGAGCCCGGCCAGGAGCACCGGCTGCACTCCCACGCGGGCATGGACAAGGTCTACCACGTGATCGAAGGTGAAGGACTGTTCCTGCTGGAAGGCCGGGAGGCGCCGATGCGGGCCGGCACCCTGCTCGTCGCTCCCGAAGGCGCCCCGCACGGGATTCGCAATACCGGCACGAGACGGCTGCTCGTGCTCGCCGTTCTGGCGCCGGCGCCAGCCTGACCTGAACAGGACGCTCCAACTCCTGTCGGTCACACTCACCCGCCTCACCCGCCTGCTGCGCCCGGAAGCAGGCCCACTCGTTGTGGCCCTGGCCGCCAGCCTCGTACCGGCCACCCGCGCCGTCCGCACACCGGCCACGATGCTGCTCAAGTCCGGGTAGGCGCCCCGGCGGCAGGTTCCCCGGCGGCTCGGGAAACTGCCCGACAGCACTTGTCAATGACATCCCGGCGGAGAGCGTGCACGCTGCGCATGCCCGGGGGCGAAGCTCCTGCCACGAGCTACCGACTCGACCCGGAAGGATGCAAGCATGTGGACACGCACCCGTATCGAGCAGTTCGGCCAGGACCTCCGCCACGGTCTGCGTCTCGTCCGGCGCGACCCCGGGCACTCCTGCGGCATCGTGGCGATTCTGGCCGTGGCCCTCGGCGTCGCGACCGCCATCTGGAGCGTCGCCGACAAGTCGTTGCTTCGTCCGCTTCCTTTCGAGGACGCCGGCCGGCTCGCCTGGGTCCGCGGCGGCGATACCCAGCGCGGGTTCGAGCGGCTGCCGATCTCCTACCAGGACTTCCTCGACTGGCGGGAACGCACCCGGAGCTTCGACGACCTGGCCGCATGGCGAAACACGACACGCGTCCGCTCCGACGGCGCGTTTCCCGAACGCGTTCGCGTCGCTGCCGCCACCGACAATCTCTATGCGCTGCTCGGCACGACCCCCCTGCTGGGCACGCTGCCGAGGTCAGAGACCGACGTCGTGCTGAGCTACGGCTACTGGAACGGTCGATTCGGTTCCGACCCCGCTATCGTCGGTTCCGGCCTACGCCTCGACGACAGGACCCATACGATTGTCGGCGTCCTGCCCGAGCGCTTCGCGTTCCCGCCGTTTCCGGCCGAATACCGCCCCGAGGCGTGGATCTCGCTCGAACAGGATCTCGATGGCGCGGCACGCAGCAACCGCGGCGCGCGCAGCCTCTGGGCGGTCGGGCGCTTGGCCCGGGGTACCGACCTCGACGCAGCCCGGTCCGAGTTGGAGCTCATCGCGCTCGACCTGGAGCGGGCGTACCCGGAGACCAACCGGGCCGCCGGAGTCAGCATGGGGCCGCTGAGCGGTCTCTGGGGCGATCGACTGCAGAGAACCCTGCCGGCCGCGGTGCTGGGAGCCGGCCTGGCGCTGCTCGTGGCGTGCAGCAACGTGGTCGGCCTGCTCGTCAGCCGCGCCGCCCGGAGGCGGCGGGAATTCATGGTGCGCTCGGCGCTCGGGGCAGGTGCGCTGCGGCTGGCCCGGCAGCTCTCGACAGAGGTCGGACTCCTCTTCCTGGCCGGCACCGTCGCGGGCCTGCTGCTCGCGCACGCGGCCCTGCCGCTGCTGGTCCGGCTTTTCTCGCAGGACGGCTCGTACTTGAGCGCCATCCCGCGGGTTGACGTCCGGGTGTTCGCGGTCATGGCCCTCGTTGCCGGCGCCACCGGCCTGCTGACCTCGCTCGGCCTCATCGCCGGAGCGAGGCCGGGTCGAGGCCCGTTGTCGCTCTCAGCCAGCCCCGGCAACGCGTCTCGACGGTCGGGGTTGCGCCGCGGCCTGCTCGTCGTCCAGGTGAGCGTCTCGATGGTGGTGATCTTCGCGAGCGCGCTGTTGACCGAGAGCCTGAGAACAGCCGCTTCGGAGCCGGTCGGCTTCGACATGGCGAATCTCTTCGCCCTGCGCGTGGAGATCCCGGCGGAGCTGCGGGACGAACCCGAGCGGCACGCCGTGCTTCTGCGGCAGATCGGTGAGCGCAGGGTCACACCGGGCGACTCCCTGGCCCTGGCCTACTCCGGCCCCTTCGGCAGCCGCGGCGCCTCGCGCTTCTTCGAGATCTCCACGCAACCTGTCCCCGACGGCGCCCGGCCTCCGTTGGTCGGGTACCGGCAGGTCAGCGCCAACTACTTCGCGGTGCTCGGAATCCCGCTGCTGCGGGGATCGGGGCTGCCCGCGCAAGCGGCGGACAGCCTCCCGGTCGTCGTCAACCAGACCTTTGTCGACACGCACTTCCACGACGCAGACCCGGTCGGCGCGACCCTGCGGTTCTTCTCCGAGCTGCAGGAACGGCTCGACTATTCCGGGGCGACGTCGGCCCGGATCGTCGGCGTCGTGGCGGACGAGAAGTTCTGGCGGCTCGACGGGGAGCTCCGGCCGCAGGCGTACGTCGATATCGCGTCCCAGCCGCCGAACGGCTTCGATATCCTCCTGCGCGCAGCGGATCCGGAAGGCGCACGCGAAAGCCTCCGCGCCGAGCTCGCCCCGCTGCTTCCGGGAGTGCCGGTCGACGCGATGCGACGAATAGAGGACTCCGCGCGGGCCACCGTCACGGGACGCTGGCTCGGCGTGATCGTCATGAATCTGCTGGCCGCCCTGGCCCTGGCGCTGGCGATCATCGGCATCCACGGCGTCCTGCGGAGCACCGTGGACGAGCGCCGTCAGGAGCTCGCCATCCGCGCGGCCCTGGGCGCGTTGCCGTCGGCCCTCGTGCGTCTCGTCGTACGCGACGGACTCCTGCTCGCCGCGGCAGGGGTCGTACTGGGCGTGCTCGGTTCTCTGGCGGCCGGCCGTTTCCTCGCCGGTTACCTCTATTCGGTCTCGGCGACGGACACGCCGGCGATGGCCGCGGCCGGCGCGTTGCTGCTCCTGCTGGCCGGTGTTGCCGCCTGGTCCCCGGCGCGGCGGGCGGGCCGGACCGGGCCGGCGGCCGTGCTGCGCGAGGTATAGAAGCGTGCGGCGAAGGCCGCTGCATTCGAGCGGCGGTGCCTCCCGCGTGGACGCCGGGCGCTGAAGCTACTGCCTGCCGATGGCCGTCCGGCCCTGCCGCAGCACGTACTTCTGGATCTTGCCGGTCGCGGTCTTCGGCAACTGCTCGACGAAGCTGAACCGCCGCGGCGCCTTGAAGTGCGCCATGTTGTCGCGGGCGTAGGCGGCGAGCTCCTCCGCGGTGGCCGACGCGCCGTCGTTCAGGACCACGAACGCGTGCGGGGTCTCCCCCCAGCGCTCGTCGGGCACGCCGACGACGGCAATCTCGCAGATGGCCGGGTGGCGCATCATCACGCCCTCGACCTCGACCGACGAGATGTTCTCGCCGCCGCTGATGATGACATCCTTGAACCGATCGCGGATCTCGACGTAGCCGTCCGGGTGAACGACCGCGGCGTCGCCGCTGTGGAACCAGCCGCCGCGCATCGCCCTCGCCGTCGCCTCGGGATCGTTGTAGTAGCCGGCGGTGACGACGTTGCCGCGCACGACGATCTCGCCCAGCGTCTGCGCGTCGCGCGGCACCTCGTTGCCGTCGTCGTCGACGACCCGCAGCTCGCCCGAGGTGATGAGCTCGACCCCCTGCCGGGCCTTGACGACGGCCCGCTCGTCGGCCGTCAGATCGCGATGCTCGGGCCGCGGCTCGCAGACGGTGATGAACGGCGCCGTCTCGGTCAGGCCGTAGACGTGGATCAGCTCCCACCCGAACTCGCCTTCGAGCCGCTGGATGGTCGCGGCGGCCGGGGGCGCCCCGGCGGTCATCACGTTCACACCCCGGCGGACGTCGCCCCGCGCCTCGGCGGGCGCGTTGGCCAGCATGATCAGCACGGTCGGGGCCGCGCACATGTGCGTGACCGACTCGTCGCGCATCAGCCGGAACGCCAGCGCCGGGTCCACGGCGCGCAGGCAGACGTGGGCGCCGCCGACCGCGGTCACCACCCACGTGAAGGTCCAGCCGTTGGCGTGGAACATCGGCAGCGTCCACAGGTAGCGCGTGCCGCAGTGCATGGGCCAGTGCACGAGGGTGCCGACCACGTTCGCCCAGGCGTTCCGGTGGGTGATCATCACGCCCTTGGGGCGCGACGTCGTCCCGCTGGTGTAGTTGATGGTCAGCAGGTCGCTCTCGTCCACCTCGGCCGCTTCGAAGGCCGGCTCTTCGGCGGCCAGGAGCGCCTCGTAGTCGAGCCATCCCTCGCGCGCGCCCTCGAGCGCCACGAGGTGCTCGACGTCCGGACAGTCCCCGCGCACGCTGTCGACCGCCTCCAGGTAGTCCGCGTGCGCGCAGACCACCTTCGAGCCGCTGTGGCCGATGATGTAGGCGATCTCGCTCGGAGTCAGCCGGAAGTTGATGGGAACGAGCACGGCACCGATCTGCGGCACGGCGTAGAACGACTCGAGCTGTGCGTGGGTGTTCGGCGCGACGTAGGCGACCCGGTCGCCCTTGCGGACGCCCAGCTTCTGCAGCGCGGCGGACCAGCGGTCGCAGCGCGCGAAGAACTCGGCGTAGGTGAGCCGGAGCTGCCCGTCGATCACCGCCTCGCGATCCGCGTAGAGGCTGCGGGCGCGGCGCTGAAACTCCAGCGGCGTGAGCGGCGTTTCCACGATGGCCCCGGATGATACCATGCAGGATTGAGCGCCCCGGCGCCTGTCGCGCAGGGTCGTCTGCCACTGCGTGGCGTGGAGTGAAGAGCGCTTCCGGGACCCGCATCGACCGGCGGCGCAGATTACGGAGATTCCCATGACGTTCGTTTCAGCGCTCGAGCCGAGACCGATCTGGAGCCACTTCGACACCATCCTGACCATCCCGCGCGCCTCGAAGGACGAGGAGCGGATGCGGCAGCACGTCATCGCCGCGGCGAACCGAGCGGGTTGCGACCACGCGGTCGACGCCGCCGGCAACGTGGTGGTGCGCAAGCCGGCCACCGCCGGTCATGAACAGACGCCGGTCACCATCCTGCAATCGCATCTCGACATGGTGCAGGAGAAGAACGCCGACGTCGCCTTCGATTTCAGGACCGACGCCATCGTTCCGCGGCGCGAAGGCGCGCATCTCTATGCCACGGGCACCACGCTCGGCTCGGACAACGGGATCGGCGTCGCGGCGATGCTCGCGGTGATGGATTCGACCGACCTGACGCACGGGCCGCTGGAGCTGCTGTTCACGATCGACGAGGAGACCGGGCTGACCGGAGCGGCGCAGTTGGATGCCGGCCTGCTGGCGGGACGGCGGCTGATCAATCTCGACTCCGAAGAGGAGGGCATCCTGTACGTCGGCTGCGCGGGCGGGGGCGACATGCGGCTCTCGCTCGATGTGGCGCCGTCCGCGGCCGGCGGCGGCGACCGCGCGGTAACGGTGGCGCTCACCGGACTCAAGGGCGGCCATTCCGGCTGCGACATCCACCTGCAACGCGGGAACGCCGTCTGCCTGCTGGCCCGCGCGCTCTGGGCGGCGCACGCGGGAACGCCGTTCCGCCTGGCCCGGCTCGAAGGCGGCAGCGCCCACAACGCCATCCCTCGCGAGGCGTTCGCGACCATCGTCGCCGGGGCGGCCGACGTCGAGAGCGTTGCGGCAACCTTACGCACCGAGTTCGAGGCGTTTCGGGACGAGTACCGGCCCGTCGATGCCGGCATGACGCTGGCGGTCGGCGAGCCCGCCCCCGCGGACCGGGCCTGGACGGCCGACGCGACGGCGACCGTGCTGCGGCTCATCTCCAGCCTGCCGCACGGCGTCCAGGCGATGAGCTACGACATCCCGGATCTGGTGGAGACCAGCAACAACGTCGCCACCGTCAAGGGCTCGGACGGATCGCTCGTGATCACCACCAGCTCGCGCTCGTCCGTGGACGCGGAGCTCGAAGCCCTGCGCCGGCGCATCCGCGCGACCGGGGAGCTCGCCGGCGCCGAGGTGGACGTGCGCGCCGCCTACCCGGGCTGGAAGCCGAACCTGGCGTCGGAGGTGCTGGAGGTCGTCAAGAAGGTCCACGCGCGCGAGCTGGGCGCGGAACCGGAGGTCGCGGCGATTCACGCCGGCCTGGAGTGCGGCATCATCGGCAAGAAGATCCCCGGCATGGACATGATCTCGTTCGGCCCGGTCATCGAGGCGCCCCACTCGCCCGACGAGCGGGTCCACATCGACTCGGTGGGACGCTTCTACCGGCTGCTGACGGCGACGCTCTCGGAGCTGGCGTAGAGTCCCGGCCGGCTCGGGGCGCCGCGGCCCGCGGCCGCGAAACCTGACCCATGCGCTCCTTCAACACGACCGGTCCCGTCAATCCGGCGGACCACTACTGCATTCCGCCGCTCGAGCGGCTCGACCTGGACGACGTGCTGACGCTCGTGCGGACGAAGAAGTACTTCGTCCTGCACGCCCCCCGGCAGACGGGCAAGACGTCCGCCCTCCTGGCGCTGCGTGATCTGCTGAACGAGCAGGGCTACGGCTGCGTGTACACCACGGTCGAGACCGCGCGCACGGCCCGCGACGACGTGGAGCAGGCCATGCGAACCGTGCTTCCCGGGCTGGGCTCGGATGTCCGGTCGACGCTGGGCGACGACTTCCCGGCCAGGATCTGGCCCGGCATTCTCGCCGAATTCGGCCCGCACGGAGCGCTGCGCGAGGCGCTGAAGCGCTGGGCCGAGGCATCGCCGAAGCCGCTCGTGCTGCTCGTCGACGAGATCGACACGCTCCAGGGCGATCCGCTGCTGTCCGTGCTGCAGCAGTTGCGCGCGGGCTACCCCATGCGCCCGGCTGCCTTTCCGCAGTGCGTGGTGCTGTGCGGGTTGCGGGACGTGCGGGACTACCGCATCCGGTCCACCGGCAGCCCGTTCAACATCGTGGCGAAGTCGTTGCGGCTGGGCGACTTTACGCAGGAGGAGACGCTGGCGCTGCTCGGCCAGCACACGGCGGAGACCGGGCAGGCGTTCACGCCCGCAGCGCAGGAGGCAATCTGGACCCGGACCCTGGGCCAGCCGTGGCTGGTGAACGCGCTGGCCTGCGAAACATGCTTCGAGAGCCGAACCGGGCGGGACCGTTCTCGAGACGTGACCGCGAGCGACGTCGCGGAGGCCCGGGAGCAGATCATTACGCGCCGCGTGACGCATCTCGACCAGTTGGCGGACAAGCTCCGGGAGGACCGCGTACGGCGGGTGATCGAACCGATGCTGACCGGCGCGGACAGGCGCCGCGCCACCAGCCGCGACGTCGAATACGTTCGCGACCTCGGCCTCATCGCCCGGGATGCGCCGGTCCGTATCGCCAACCCGATCTATGCCGAGGTCGTGCCGCGGGAGCTGGGCTGGATCGCGCAGGAGGAGCTGGACCAGGACACGGCGTGGTACGTGGACGCGGAGCGCGGCCTCGATCTGGCCAGGCTGTTGAGCGCGTTCCAGGATTTCTTCCGCCGGCACGCCGAGCACTGGAAGAATCGTTTCGACTACGAAGAGGCATGGCCGCAGTTGCTGCTGCAGGCGTTCCTGCACCGGGTCGTGAACGGGGGCGGGCGCATCGAGCGGGAGTACGGCCTGGGTCGTGGCCGGGTGGACCTGCTGATCGTCTGGCCGCAGGGCGGCCGGGTGCGGGAGTTCGCGGTGGAGTGCAAGGTCGTGCGCGACCGCGACGGCCTGGAGAGCACGGTCGAGGACGGCGTGGAGCAGACGGCGCAGTACATGGACCGTTGCGCGGCGGAGGCAGGACATCTGGTGGTGATTGACCAGCGCGCGGGGCGGAGCTGGGACGAGAAGGTGTTCCACCGGCGGCTGCGGTCCGCAGGCGGCGTCCCGGTGGACGTGTGGGGCATGTAGGGCGCCCGCCGCTGTCGGGGCGGCTCAGGGCGCGGCGGCCCGCCGCCGCTCCTCGTGGCGCGCCCCGCCGAGAATGCCGGTCACGGCGCGGTTGCCTTCGTGGCAGGCGTACTCGTAGAGGTCGTAGCTCATGTCGCGCCGCAGCGGCAGCTCCAGGGTCCACGGCCGCGTGTAGACGTTCGGATCTTCCACGCGCACCTGCCAGTCGAGGACGTCCTCGGCCACCCGGGTGAAGCGCTCCACCAGCCGCAGCTCGGGGCTGACCGGAACGCCGTGCATGCGGCCGGCGTTCTGGTTCGGCATGATCCACCCCTTCCCGGTGAAGTTCCGCGTCTCGACGACCAGGGTCTCCCCTTCCCACCTCCCGCGCGCGTCCCCCATCCACTGGGCGATCTTCGGGTCGATGAAGGGCCGGTCGTCGAGCGGGATGATCCGCGGCTCGCGCACCATCTCGTAGAGGATGACGACGTAGCCGGGGGTCTGGAAGATGTGGTTGCCGGTGTTGTAGGTATTGGGGATCATCGAGCCCGGCACGCCGCGGGTGATGCAGCGGCTGTACGGGCTCATGTTCTCGTACGAGTCGGTACGGTTGGCGACCAGCCACTCGGCCCGGGCGTCGGCTGCGGGCCGCGTCGGCACGCGACCGGTCGGCGGGTCGGCGATCATCGACGTGCGGCGCGTGTAGACGACCGACTCGCGGGGATCGCTCCAGAACCAGTTGTAGCCGCGGTCCAGGTTCCCGGCCGCGGTGGTGCGCGTGCTGCCGGGCGCGTTGTCGCGCTCGCGCATCTCGCGGCTGCGGCTCTCGATTTCGGCCGCCTCCTCCTCCGAGTAGAACGCCTGGTCGCCCAACCGCCCCGGCCGCTCGAGCGGCGTCAGCGTGTCGTTCCTCCAGATGCCGGAGATGTCCGGCCGGCCGTCGGCGGTGCGCGGCGCGCGGTATTCGGGATCGGGCGCTCCCCTCCTCTGGCCCGCCGCGCTCTCCGCCATCGTGAACGTCAGGACCGCTGCCGCCGCCGTCGCGGCAATTCTCGTTTGCATCGCTTCTCGATTCTCCATGGTCATGTTCCCGAGCCGCAACGCGGGACCGATCGCCGGACGGGGCGCTTGCACCGGGGCGACGAGGGGGCGTGGGGTTACGTCGGCCGTCACCAGGCGCGCCCAGCACGCTGGCGCCCGACTCGCGCGCAACGGCCGCGAGCCGCTCGTCATACACGACGAACGGCACTTCGTTCCCCAGCTTCTCCCGCAAATGGTAGCAACTGGCCAGTTGGATCGCATCGGACGCGCGCAACGCGTAGGCGTTCAGCAACCCCCGCGCGCGGGACGTCACCGCCGGCACGAGCTCGACGACCAGGAACGACTCCAGTTCTCGTTCCAGTCTCGCGAGCCAGGCGTCACGCTCCGGGACAGCGCAGTGACCGGTGCGCGCCCGGCGCGCAAGCGCGGACGCAACCTCCACCTCCGACAACCGACTGATGGCTGCGGTTCCGGACGCCAGCAGACGTTCGACGAACTTGCTCTCGGCTTCACGTGCGTACGCCTTGACCAGGGCACTGGCGTCGAAGTAGCGAATCAGAATCGATCCTCTCGATCCTCGCTGATCGCCTGGGCGAAGCTGTGTCCACGCCCATCGATCGAATTGACGACGCGCTGCAACGGCTTGCCGGTGCCGGTCACCACACCTTCGGCCCGCAATCGATCCAGGCGCGCCTCGAGGGACTGTCCGGTCATGTCGACCGGGGTTACGGTGGCGACTGGACGGCCGCGGTCGGTTATCGTCAAGGTGCGACCCTCTCGGACCTGCCGAAGATAGGTGCCGAGCCGCGTCTTGAACTCCCGGGCGCCGACGGCGAGGGGTTGAGGCATGTGGTCATTGTGGCTACATGAACTCGGCGTTGTCAATTGTTGTCAATACCGCGGGGACCGGCGCTCCGGCAATCACGACCCCGCATCATTGGGCGACGACGGAACAGTGACCGTGGCACCGTCCGGGTTCACTCCACTGGGTTGCCGCGGGGGCCTGAGGGTGCGATAGCCGTACGCCCGATCGCGTGCGACGTGCGCGCCCTCGTCGGGCGTCACCATCGTCGATCTCGCCTCGCTCGGGATCGGGGACAAGGAACGCAACATGCTCCTCGTCCTGTTTCTGAATTTCTTCTACGAGTACATGATCAACCTGGTGAAACGTCCTTATGCCGGGGAGAATCCGCAGCCGCTTCATCGACTCGATGCTCCTGGTCGACGAAGCCGACAACATCATGAAGTACAACTTCGACGTCCTGCGCCAGATTCTGCTGCAGGGGCGGGAGTTCGGCGTCGGCGTCTTGCTCGCTTCCCAGTACCTCTCGCACTTCCGGACGAGCGAGACCGACTACGCGGAACCGCTGCTGACATGGTTCGTGCACAAGGTTCCGAACGTGACCGCGCGGGAGCTGGAATCCATCGGCCTGAGCAAGGTGGCCGCCTCGACCGTCGAAAAGGTGAAGGCGCTGGACGTTCACGAGTGCCTGTACAAGACCCTGGACGTTCCCGGGCGCTTCATGCGGACACTGCCTTCCATTCGCTTTTGCCGCGGCGCTGGCTACGGCATCCGCGATGCAAGCCAGCCGAGTCCTTGCCGCGAGTACCACGGGGCGCCGGGAACAGGCCGTGACCCGGCGGACCGAAACGATCACTCCACCGGGTTGCCGCGCGGATCCCGGAGGGTCCGGTAGCCGTCCGCGCGGTCTCGTGCAACGTGGGCGTCCCGGTAGAATCCGGCCGTGTGGAGCGTGATCGTCACTTCGTCGGCGCCCGCGTTCTCCCAGTACCAGCCGTGCACGCCGGTGAACGGGGCCACGTAGCTGCCGTGCGCCAAGTCGTTCTCCTGGGCGTCGAAGCTCTCGGCGTACCCGGGCGGCGCCCCGTCCGGCGCGCTGTGGAAGTTGTACTCGAGGGGCCCGTTGGCGGTCCACGAATACACCATGGTCCCGCCTTCCTGGATGCGGTAGGTGTACTCGACCCACTCGCCCGGGCCCACGGGAAGCTCGTAGGCGTCGAGCCGGTACTCGTCCTCTTCCGCGGTGATCGCGACGACCTGCGCGAGCGCGAGCAGACCGAACAGCTCCCCGGTACCGAGTGGATCGACGCCGCGCTCGGCCGGCAAGACCGCCCCGACGAAGACCAGGGCCGCAACCACCACGGACGCAAGCGCCGCCATGCCGAGCCGCTTGAGCGAGGTCGGCGGAGCCGTGGGCGAGGGAACCGGTTCAGCCATGCGTGCGCCTCGCCGCTCGCGGTGCCATGCGTATCACCAGGGACTCCTCAGGGATAGAAGAAATAGCCGAAGATCTGCTGCGCCGTCAGCAGGAACCCGCCGCCCATCAGGGCCGCGTTGGTCACGAAGGCGTGGCGGAAGAAGCTCGGCCGCATCCGCCACAGCGTGATGCCGATGAGCACGGCGCTCAGCGCCAGCACCTGGCCGATCTCGACCCCGACGTTGAAGCTCAGGATGTTGGCGACCAGTCCGTTGTCGGTGACCGTGAACTCCTGCAGCTTCGTGGCCAGCCCCAGCCCGTGGAAGAGCCCGAAGACGAGCACCGCCGCCTTGGTGTTCGGGCGGACGTTGAACACCCGCTCGAAGCCGCCCATGTTCTCGAACGCCTTGTAGCAGACCGACAGGCCGATGATGGCGTCGATGAGGTAGGCGTTCACCTCCAGCCCGCCCAGCACCCCGAGCAGCAGCGTGATGCTGTGCCCCAGCGTGAACAGGCTGACGTAGAGGACCACGTCCCGCAGCCGGTAGAGGAAGAAGATGACCCCGACCAGGAACAGCAGGTGGTCGGTGCCGGTGACCATGTGCTTCGCGCCGAGGTACATGAACGGCGCGGGCGCCGGGCCGTCCACGCTCTGGACGAACGCGGCGTTCTGCGTGTCCATCGGGTGGCCGGCGGCAGCCTCCGGCAACAGGAGCGACGCCAGCAACAGCGCCGCGGCGACGGCAGCCAGGCTCAGGGACCGGTTCATGTCCTGAAGGATACGATTCAACCGCGGTACATGCAACGGGCCGGGCGCCGCCCGGCGACGCTCGGCCCGTTGGAATCGCGGACCGGCAGACGCACGCCGCGGTTCGGCGCGCCCCGGCCGCCCGGCGCGGATTCGACTACTGCTCGTTCGTCGGCCGCCCGCCCTTCGGACCGATCGTGTTCCTCAGCACGCCGACGTTCTCCAGCTCGATCTCGACCACGTCGCCCGGCTGCATGGCCGAGGTCGACCCCGGCGTGCCGGTGAAGATCATGTCGCCCGGCTCCAGCGTGACGTAGCGGCTGATGTAGCTGACCAGGTAGGAGGAATCGAACAGCAGGTCGCGGGTCCGTTGCGACTGCATGACCTGGCCGTTCACGCGCGTCTGGAGAAGCAGGTCGTCATAGTCGACGCCGCGCGCCATCACCGGTCCGACCGGCCCGAAGGTGTCGGCGCCCTTGGCGCGGAACCACTGCAGGTCGTTGCTCTGCCAGACGCGCTCGCTGATGTCGTTGCCCGGCGCGACCGCGAAGATGTAATCCGGCGCGTCGTCGACCGAGACGTTGCGTGTCACCTTGCCGATGATCAGCACCATCTCGCCTTCGAAGTGCAGGTTCGTGGCGTCCTCGTAGTAGGTGATCTCCGCCTCGTGCCCGATCAGCGACGTGGCGTGCTTGTCGAACAGCCCGGGGTACTCCGCCGGCTGCGCGCCGCCCAGGTGGCTGCGGTAGTTCAGACCGGCGGCGACGACCTTCTTCGGCTCGCTCGGCGCGAGCAGGGTGACGTCGCCCAGCGCCACGGTGGCGCCGGTCCGCTGAGGCGACTCGAACACGCTGCCGCCGAGCTGGTGGATGGTCTCCCCTTCGAGAATGCCGTACGAAGTCGCGCCGTCGTGCTCGTACCGCACGTACTTCGTCACGTCCTGCGCGAACGCGGACGCGCCGACAGCCAG
Organism: Vicinamibacterales bacterium; assembly: GCA_965204175.1. GTDB lineage: Bacteria > Acidobacteriota > Vicinamibacteria > Vicinamibacterales > UBA8438 > WTFV01. The sequence continues at coordinate 2,139,700 of OZ241978.1, read as the reverse complement.
TACGGCCACTGCCACGACCGCCGACACGAGATGCATGCGCTTCATTGCCACTCCTCCTCCAGATCCTCTGCACTCGATGGAACGCCGCGACCGAAGCGGTCACGCGCCGGGAATATAGCACCCCACGGCCCGCGTTTCGGAGAACGCCACGGTCTCCCCGGCCGCGATGCGGCTCAACCTGTCGTGCAGATCACGGATCCGCGGCGCCCTGCGCGCGACGCCGAACGAAACGTATCGATCGTCGATCCGCCCGCGGTAGATCGTGCGGCGGTCGGCGTCGAACACCGCCACCTCCGGGGTCACGGTGGCGCCGGCCAACGCCACGAGCACGCCGTCCACGTCCCGTAGCGCCCCGAACGGGTAACCGAACGAGGCGCGGTGCTCCCGCAGCTCGTCCACGGACCGCTGCGCGTCGACGTAGACCAGCCAGAACCGGGCCGTGCCCGCGAATTCCGCATGAAGCCGGCGGACCTCCGGCGCGTAGCGGTTCGAGATCGGGCAGTCGGTCATCACGAACAGCAGGACGGTCGCCGCGGCGTCATCGGCGGGAGCGAACGGCTCGACCCGTGTTCCGTCGAGCCCCGGCACGGCCATGGCGGGGGAAGATGCGACCCGGGCCGGGACCCCTGTCCGGCCGGCGCCGGCGGACGCGAGCCCGGCCAACACCGCGCCCGTTGCAACCGCGGCAAGCCCGACCCGAAACAGCCGGCGGCGCACTTTCTCGACCATGCCGATCCCGTAGCGTAGCACGCCCGCGTGCTATTCTGCCTTCAAGGACGTTCGACCGGCGGCGGCACGTCGGGCGTGCCCGTGCCCGTCATCCGGCAGGTCCCCCGGGAGGGAGTTCCCCGCGGCCTCCTTGCAGGATTGAAGAAAGCCAGCCAGCCATGACAGCCACCGCCGACCTGCTGACGCGTGACATCGCCCACCTCATCCACCCGCTCCATGAAGAGCCGTTGCAGCGGAACGCCCGGGTCTGGGTGAAGGGTGACGGGGCGATCCTCACCGACGCGGACGGGCGCGAGTACATCGACGGCCTGGCCGGACTGTGGAACGTCACGGCCGGGCACGGCCGGACGGAGCTGGCCGACGCGATGCGCGAGCAGGCCGCCGAGCTGGCCTACGTATCCGGCTACGCCGGCAGCTCGAACCCCCGCGCCATCGAGCTGGCCGAACGCCTGTCAGAGCTGTGCTATCCATCCATCAACCGCTTCTTCTTCACGAGCGGCGGCGGCGAGGCGACCGACAGCAGCATCAAGATGGCGCGCGCCTGCTGGAAGCTGCGCGGCCGGCCGGACAAGACGAAGGTGATCTCCCGGATCAACGGCTACCACGGGGTCACCCTGGCGGCGATGAGCGCCACCGGCCTCAGCCGCTACTGGCCGCTGTTCGAGCCGCGCGTGCCGGGGTTCTTCCACATCCCGGCTCCGGACCCGTACCGCTACGAAGCGCCGCCCGGCGAGAGCCAGGGCGTGGCCGCGGCCAACGAGCTCGAACGGGCCATCCTGCGCGAGGGACCGGACACGGTGGCGATGTTCATCGCCGAGCCCGTGCAGGGCGCGGGCGGCGTCATCGTCCCCCCGGACGACTACTTCCCGCGCATCCGCGAAATCTGCGACCAGTACGACGTGCTGCTCGTCGCCGACGAGGTGATCACCGGCTTCGGCCGCACCGGGCGCCTCTTCGCGCTCGAACACTGGGGCGTCGAGCCGGACATCATGCAGTTCGCCAAGGCGATCACGTCGGGGTACTTCCCGTTCGGCGGCATCGGCGTCAGCGACCGGGTGGCCGCGACGCTCGACGACGGCGGCGAGCCGTGGATGCACGCCTACACCTACAGCGCGCATCCCGTCGGCTGCGCGGTAGCGCTCCGGACGTTGCGGATCATCGAGGACGAGCGCTTCCCCGAGCAGGCGGCAGCCAAGGGCGACGAGCTTCTCGCCCTGCTCAAGTCGGCGCTATCCAATCATCCGCACGTGGGAAACATCCGCGGCAAGGGACTGATGTGCGCGGTGGAGCTCGTCGAGGATCGCGCTACCAAGCGGTCGTTTCCGGCCGGCCAGGGAATCGGCGCGGCGGTGCTCCGCGCGTCCATCGACCGGGGCCTGGTCAGCCGTGTGAAGGCCGATACCTACGTTCTGGCCCCGCCGATGGTCATCACGAGCGCGCAGATCGAGCGGCTGGTCGAGATCCTGGCCGACGCGGTCCGCTCGGTGCTCGATTGAACCTGCCGAGCGCGCTGCATCACGGCTGACGTGGTCCCGCTCTCATTCGGCACCGCGGCCGCCGCCGGACCGCACACTACGGCTCGGTCGACTCCGCCCCGTTCCGCCCTACGGCGAAGCGCCCGGCCGCATGCCCGCGGAACGTGCCGTGCTCGAGCCACTCGCGCGACGCCTCGTGCATGAAACGGTACTGCGTCTTCTCCCAGACCGCGAAGTGGGTCGCGCAGGCCATGGTCACCAGCACCCTGCCGTCGGCGCCGTTCAGGTCCTCGTAGAGCTGTTCGTCCGGCCCGAGCAGGCGGTCTTGCTCGCCGACCAGGATCAGCGTCGGCGCCTGCACTTTCGCGGCGTACTCGCGGTTCCAGCCCCAGGAACCGGCCGAGGTGCGTACCCGCATCACGCCGTGCGGCGGTCCCCAGACCGAACCGCGCTGGTCGTAGGCCATGACGGTCTGCCAGATGACCCGCTGGATACCCGGATCGATCTGGTCGTCGCAGGCGACGGTGGACCGCCAGCGCCCGTTCTCGAGCATGTCCCGCGTCTGCAGGCGCATCGGCACCTCGCCGGCGGGGACCACCTCGGGCGGCGCCGAAGGCCGGTCGCGCCCGTAGCTCGGCGCGAACAGCACCAGCTTGTCGATCTTGCCGGGATGGCGCGCCGCGAAGCCGCCCGTGCGCGGGCCGCCCGCGGACCAACCGACCAGGCTGACCAGGTCGACGCCCCGGAGCTCGCGGATGTAGTCGACGACGCGTCCGATCTCATCCCAGTCCGACTGGCTCGTCGTCAGCCCGTGCCGATAGCTCGGCTCGCAGTCCCCGGCCAGCGGGTTGGGGCTGACGATGGCGCGGTCACCGGCCGCCATGTTGCAGGGGTCGTCCATCATCGGCCGCGGCGACAACCCGTAGCCGGTCTGGTCCATCGAGAACGTGTCGAACCCGGCCGCCGCCAGATGCTCCATCCAGGAGTAGTCCTGGTAGGGCAGGTCGTAGTCCGGCACCGACGGGATCGATCCGCCGTGCACGAAGAGCACTACCCTGCCCTCCGGCCGCTCCCCCGCCGCGATCCGGTCCGCGAGGTCGCGGCTCAGCTTCTCGTGCAGGAAGAGGCCCACCCGCTCGCCCTCGTTGGCGGGAACCGTCGAGGTGTGCGGCACGAAGCGGTCGACGGTGACGAAGGCTTCATCCGCCGCGCCGAGTCCTGCAGCCGCTGGCGCGAGCGCCGCGAATACTGCCGCCGCCAGGGCGCCCGCCCGCCGTGTCGATGTCATGGTTCCGAACATGCTTCACCCCTGTCCCTGACGCCGGCGACTTCATGGCGCCGGCGTCGGCCGGCTCGGCGACGCTCGTTCCCACCGGCCCGTCATAGCTGTGACAGTCACCGTCGCGCGACACGTCGACCGTGGGCGGCGGCGTTGCCGCAACCGTGGGCAGCGACGTTGCCGAGCGGCACGTCAGCGCGCCGGCTGAATCGGTCCCTCGGGGGGACGAGCCGTATCTGCGACCTCGTGCCCCCTCGCCTTCCAGTCGTTCAAGGCACAGAATTCGCCGGCGCTGTAACCGTTGGATCTGAAGAGCTCCGCGGCCCGGGAGCTCCGCCCGCCGGCGTTTCAAAAGAAGACCAGCCGCACGTCCTTCGGGATGTCCGGCATGCGGGCCTCGAGCTCGCCGACCGGAATGTGGATTGAGCCGGGGATCGAGCCGCTCTCGACCTCGTAGTCCTCCCGGACGTCGATCAGGAGCACGTCGACGCCGGCATCGAGCTGCGCCTTCAGCTCGTCGACGTCCAAGCGCTCGGTCTGCGCGGCCGCCGGAGCCGCCAGCAGGACGCCGAGCATCGGAAGCCACGCCGTCATGCGTGCGCGATCCGCCATTCGTCTCGCTCTCATCGCGGGTACCTCGCTCAGGAATCGATTCAACGCGTGTCGATTGCCGGGTGTTCTGCCAATCATGCCCCAAGCGGCGGCGCCCGCACCAGCAGATCCGCCGCCTTCTTGCCGAAGCAGTCGAGCGACGCCGGTGTGAACATCCGATTCCGTGTCGCAACGGCGGGAACGCGAGCGGCGTCTTCCAGGACTGATAGAATGAATCCCCGTCGCGTGACAGCCGGTCTGACCTGCCGCATCGGCCTCGCGTTGTTCGTCGCGTCCCTCGCGATGGCTCCCGCGGTTTCGGCTCAGACGCCGCGGGCTCTCGCCATAGCTCCGTTCACCAACATCAGCGCCGAGCCCGGCCGCGACTGGATCGGGGTCGGCATCGCCGAGACGGTCGGCACGGACCTGCGCGGCGCGAGCGGCATCGATGTGCTCAGCCGTGCGGCAGTCGAGGAAGCGGCCGCCAGCCTGCGCGGCGCCGAACCCCGGCCGCCCGGCGAACGCGTGCTGATCGAGACCGTGCGGGAGCTCGGCGCGGACTACCTGCTCGCGGGCGCGTTTCAGCAGCTCGGCGCGCGGTTGCGACTGACCGCGCGGCTCATCGACGTCCAGAGCGAAACCGCGGTGGAGGCGTTCAAGGTCGACGGCCGCGCCGACGACCTGTTCGAGCTGCAGGACCGGCTGGCCGACAGCGTACGCGAGGCCGTGCAGCGCCTCGCCGGCCGCGGCGGAAGCGCGCGGGGCGCCCGCGTCGGGACCCCGGCGGGAAACGGCGGCAACGGGAGCGCCGCGCGCCGCGCCGGCAACGGCAACGGCAACGGCGGCGGGCGGCAGGCCGGCAACATCCGCTACGGCGGCAACGGCATTGCCGGCAGCGACGGTCGCAACGGTGGGAACCTCGGGCCGGCTACCTCGACGGCCGGCCGCGAACCTGCGGCGGCCGGAATCGGCGGCGGCCTCGCCGGCGGCGAGCTCCGGCTCGGCGCGACGCCTGGGCCGCGGCCGGCGCCGGCGCTCGCGGCCCAGGCCGCACCGGCAGCAGGGTTCGCCGTCGGCGGCCGCCGCAGCGTGCAGGCGCCGCGCACGACCGAGCCGCCCGCCATCGACGGCCGCCTCGACGACGCGGTCTGGCGCGACGCCGTCCTCATCACCGACTTCACCCAGACGAACCCCATCGAGGGCGCGCCCCCGACCGAGCGGACCGAGGCGTGGATCGCCTACGACGCCGACTACCTCTACTTCGCCTTCTACGCCCACTACACGAACCCCGAGGAGTTGCGCGCCAACCGCGTCGACCGCGACCAGACGCGGCGCGACGACTGGATCGCGGTCATGTTCGATCCGTTCCTCGACCAGCAGCGCGCGTATCGCTTCTCCGTCAACGCGTACGGCATCCAGGGGGACGCCATCATCCGGGGCGGCCGGAGCATGCGCGGGCCGCCGGGGGGCGGCGGCGAGACGTCCTGGGACGCGCTGTTCGAAACGGGCGGCGCCCGCGTCGCCGACGGGTGGACGGCCGAGATGGCCATCCCCTTCAAGAGCCTGCGCTATCCGTCCCGCGGCGACGGCGAGCACCGCTGGGGCTTCCAGATCACCCGCACGATGCAGACGAAGGACGAGACGGTGGTCTGGGCGCCCATGACCCGCGCCGTCGCGGGCGTGCTCACCCAGATGGGCACGCTGGGCGGCCTGCGCGGCCTGTCGGCGAGCCGGAACCTGGAGATTCTCCCGACCGCGACCGCGATTCAGCTCGGCCGGCTGACCGACACCGGCTACGTGGAGGGCGATACGCAGCCCGACTTCGGGTTCAACATGAAGTACGGCGTCACGTCGAATCTCACCGCCGACTTCACGCTCAATCCCGACTTCTCGCAGATCGAGGCCGATCGGCCCCAGATCGAGACGAACCAGCGGTACCCGCTCTTCTTCCCCGAGCTGCGGCCGTTCTTTCTCGAAGGACAGGAGATCTTCCGCACGCCCGGCCGCTCGAACCTCGTCCATACCAAGACCATCGTCGACCCGCAGATCGGGGCCAAGCTCACGGGCAAGACCGGCAACACGACGCTCGGGGTGCTCGTCGCGAACGACGCGGCGCCGGGCAAGTTCGACGACCCGAACGCGTACGGCTTCGGCGAAACGGCGAACTTCGTCATCGGACGGGCGCGCTACGACATCTACCCGCAGTCGTACGTCGGCGCGATCATGACCGACCGCGAGTTCCTCGACTCGTACAGCCGCGTGGCGGGGGTCGACGGCCAGTTCCGACTCGGCCGGACCCACCGGGCGCAGTTCCTCGCGGTCACCTCGACGCACCGGGACCTCGAGGGCAACGCCCTGAGCGGACCGATGTTCAACGCCGAGCTCCGGCGCGACAGCCGCCACCTCAGCTACAGCCTCGACTTCAACAGCATCGACCCGGACTTCCGCACCGACGCCGGCTTCGTCCGGCGCGTCGACATGCAGCAGCTCGACGCCGACGTCGAGTACGAGTGGTGGCCCGAGAGCTGGCTGATCAGTTGGGGTCCGCAATTCCGCTACCGGCGCAACGTCGACCACGCCGGGGTCCTGCAGGACGAGGACTTCCGCGCCGACCTCAGCGCACGGTTCGCGCGCAACGTCTTCTTCCGCGCCGACGCGCAGCGGGAGATGGAGCGCTTCGAAGGCATCGACTTCCACAAGACCCGCTTCTCGGTGCGCAACGGCATCAGCACGAGCCGGCGCTTCTCGCTCTTCTACGGCATCGACTGGGGCGAGCAGATCCGCTTCATCGAGAACCCGTTTCTCGGCCGCATGCTCGACTACAACATCGGCCTGACGCTGCTGCCCACCTCGCGCCTGAACACGCGGTTCGACCTCGACACCGCCCGCTTCAACGACATGCACACCGGCGAGCTGGTATTCGACGTGAAGATCCTGCGCGCGTTCACCACCTACCAGTTCACCGACCGCCTGCTGGTCCGCAACATCCTGGAGCACAACACCGGCAACGGGAAGGTGGGCATCAACCTCCTGTTCACCTACCGCGTCAACGCCGGCACGGCCTTCTACATCGGCTACGACGACCGGCTGCAGGAGGGCATCTACCTGGACCGGGAGCGGTTCTACAACCGCGAGCTGCAGCGCCAGCAGCGGGCGTTCTTCACGAAGCTGCAGTACCTGTTCCGCTACTGACGGCCGGGAGGACCGTCGCCCGGCACGGCTGCGCGGTCCCCACTCGAGACTCGCGACAGGTCGCCGCCCGCGGCCCCGATACCGAGTCACCTCGCGTTGCTCACCGGGGGGAGGCGCACCCGGCGGCCGGCCGGCAATGCATGATGTACGATTGCGGGCGCATGGTCGACATCGCCCGGGGCTCGACGCTCGACCACCTGCTGCAGACCCGCCTGGAAGACCACGAGAAGCGCGCCGTCCGGCGCCGCCTGCGCGCCGTCGACAGCGGTATCGGCCCACGGGTGGTCATCGACGGGCGCTCGGTCATTCAGCTCTGCTCGAACGACTACCTCGGGCTGGCCGCGCATCCGGTGGTGAAGCGGGCAGCGGCGGACGCGGCGCTGGAGTACGGCGCGGGCGCCGGCTCGGCGCGTCTGATCGTCGGCACCTCGGCGCCGCACGCGGCGCTCGAGCGCGAGCTCGCTCGGCTGAAGCAGACCGAGGCGGCCCTCGTCCTCTCCTCGGGCTACCACGCCAACGTCGGTGTGCTGCCCGCTCTGGCCGGCGCGGAGGACGTCATCTTCAGCGACGAGCTGAATCACGCCAGCCTCATCGACGGCTGCCGGCTCTCGCGGGCCGCGGTCCGGGTCTACCGGCACGGCGACGTCGAGCATCTCGAACGGCTCCTGCGCGAGGACGATGGTCTTCGCCGCCGCCTGATCGTCACCGAGACGGTTTTCGGCATGGACGGCGACCTCGCGCCGCTGGCCGAACTGGTCGTTGTCGCGCGTCGCCACGACGCCTGGCTCGTGGTGGACGAGGCGCACGCAACCGGCGTGTTCGGCCGGCGCGGCGGGGGGCTCGTGTCCGAGCTCGGGCTGACGGAAGCCGTGGACGCGCAGATCGGCACGCTGAGCAAGGCCCTCGGGTCGCTCGGAGGCTACGTCGCGGGATCGCGGACACTCGTCGACTGGGTGACGAACGCCGCGCGCACGTTCGTCTACACCACCGCCCTCCCCCCGGCGGCGGTCGCCGCGGCGCGCGCCGCCGTTGCGGTGCTGGAGACCGAGCCCGAGCGCCGGGATCGCGTCTGGTCCCATGCCGCGTGGTTGCGCGGACGCCTGACGGCGCTCGGCTACGCGCTCGGCCCGAGTCGCTCGCCGATTCTGCCGGTTCTGGTCGGCGATGCCGACACCGCGCTGCGACTCGGCGACGCCCTGCTCGCGCGCGGCGTGCTCGTGCCGGCCATCCGGCCCCCCACGGTGCCCGACGGAACGGCCCGCCTGCGGGTCGCTCCGTCGGCGGCGCACACGACGGACGACCTGACCGAGGCGATCGACGCCTTCGCGGCGGCGCGCGAGACGGTCCAGTTCCGATGAGCGACGCCAGCCGACCCGTCCCGTCTCACGAAGAGCTCCGGCGCTTGGACCACGCCCACCTCTGGCACCCGTTCACGCCGATGCAGGCGTGGTTGGAAGAGGATCCGGTGGTCATCGTGCGCGGCGACGGCAACGAGCTGATCGACGACGCGGGACGGCGCTACCTCGACGGCGTCTCGTCGCTCTGGTGCAACGTGCACGGGCACAACCACCCGGAGCTGAACGCGGCCATCGCGGCCCAGCTCGGGCAGGTGGCGCACACGACGCTGCTCGGCCTGACCAACGTACCGGCGGTGCAACTGGCCGAGCGCCTGGTGGATCTGGCGCCGCCCGGCCTGACGCGCGTCTTCTACTCCGACGACGGGGCGACGGCCGAAGAGGCGGCGCTGAAGATGGCGCTGCAGTACTGGCATTTGTCCGGCAAGCCGCACAAGACCCGCTTCGCGTCGCTCGTGCAGGCGTATCACGGCGATACCCTGGGCGCGGTCGGCGTCGGCTACTCCGAGACCTTCCATCGGTTCTTCAAGCCGGTGCTGGCCGACGCGCTGCGCCTGACGCCGCCGCACGTCCATCGCCGGCGCGACCGCCTCTCGCGCGACGAAGCCCTGGACCGGGCCATGGGCGAGGCACGCGACGCCATCGCGCGGGAAGGGGACGCGCTCGCCGCCGTCGTCGTCGAGCCGCTCATGCAGGGGGCGGCCGGCATGTGGCCGCATCCGCCGGACTACCTGCGCGCCCTCCGGGAGGCGACCGCCGAGGCCGGCGTGCTCCTCGTCTGCGACGAGGTGGCGACTGGGTTCGGCCGCACCGGCACGATGTTCGCGTGCGAGCAGGCCGGCGTCGCCCCCGACCTGCTCTCGGTGGCCAAGGGCATCACCGGCGGCTACCTGCCGCTGGCCGCGACGCTGGCCACCGAGCGCATCCACGACGCGTTTCTCGGACCGCCCGCCGCGGGCCGGACGTTCTATCACGGCCATACGTACACCGGCAATCCGCTCGGCTGCGCGGCCGCGCTGGCGAGTCTGGACATCTTCGAACGGGAGCGGACCCTCGACCGGCTCGGTCCGAAGATCCGGCGGCTGGAGCAGTTTCTGGCGCGCGACGTCGCACCGCTTCCGCACGTCGCCGACGTGCGGCAGTGTGGGGTCATGGTCGGCATCGAGCTGGCCGCCGACGCCGCCGGCCGGCGCCCCTACTCCGCCGCCGACCGGATGGGCGCCCGCGTCACGGTGGAAGCCCGCCGGCGGGGAGTGATCGTCCGCCCCCTGGGAGACGTGGTCGTGCTGATGCCGCCCCTGTCCATCACCGCGGAGGAAATCGAGCGCCTGGTGACCGTCGTCCGCGACGCCGTCGCCGAGGTCACCGGAACCTGATGGCGGGCCTCTTCATCACCGGCACCGACACCGGGGTCGGCAAGACGTTCGTCGCCCGCGGCATCGCCTCCGCCCTGCGGGCCCGGGGACACCGCGTCGGCGTCATGAAGCCGGTGGAGACCGGCTGCGGCGGCACCGCCAGCCGGCGCCCCGGCGACGCGCTGGCGTTGAAAGCGGCTGCCGGCAGCAAGCTGCCTCTGGACCGCATCTGTCCCTACCAGCTCGATGCGCCGCTCGCGCCCGACGTGGCCGCCCGGCTCGAGAACACCCGCATCGACCCGGCGGTAATCGTCGCGGCGTTCCGCGACATCCGAGCCGGTCACGACCTGACCCTCGTCGAGGGCGCCGGCGGCCTGCTCGTCCCCCTCGTGGAGCGGTACGTCATGGCCGATCTCGCGCGCGATCTCGACCTGCCGCTGCTCGTTGTCGTGGACTCGAAGCTCGGGGCCATAAACCACACGCTGCTGACCCTGGAGGCCGCCGCCGCGCGCGGCCTGACGGTATGCGGGTACGTGCTCAACCACGCCTCCGCAGCGGACGAAGCAGCCGCCACCAATGCATCCGTCCTGGCGCGCTGCACCGCTGTCCCGTGCCTGGGCACCGTGCAGTGGACGCCGTCCGCCGAACGCGATCCCGGTGCGGCCGTCGAGTCGGCCATCGACTGGGAACGGCTGCCGCCCGCCGATGGCGACCGGAAACGGCTGCCGCCCGCCGATGGCGGCGCATGAAGATCGGTCGCGCTTCTGCAGTGGCGGCTGTTCACGCACGGGCCGCGGCGGCCGTTCCGTGCAGACCGAGGCGATCGAGGAAGGCGGCGTCCGCGTCGGGCTCGGGGTTCGGCGTGGTCAGCAGCCGGTCGCCGAGGAAGATGGAGTTCGCTCCGGCCAGGAAGCAGAGCGCCTGAACCGCCTCATCCATCTGCATCCGGCCGGCGCTGAGCCGCACCTTCGATTCCGGCATGAGGATGCGGGCGGCCGCGATCATCCTCACGACATCGTCCCAGGGGACGGCGGCTTGGTCGGCGAGCGGCGTTCCCCGCACCGCCACCAGGGTGTTGATCGGCACGCTCTCCGGTTGCGGGCGCTGGCGCGCCAGCTCGAAGAGCAGATCGATGCGATCGTCGCGGCTCTCGCCCATGCCGACGATGCCGCCGCAGCAGACCTTGATCCCGGCCTCGCGGACGCGGCGCAACGTCTCGAGACGGTCATCGTAGGTGCGGGTCGTGACGATGGACTCGTAGAAGCCGCGTCCGCTGTCGAGATTGTGGTTGTAGTAGTCGAGGCCGGCCTCGCGCAGTCGTTCCGCCTGGCCGGGTTCGAGCATGCCGAGGGTGGCGCAACTCTCGAGCCCGAGCGCCTTGATCTCCCCGATCATCTCGAGCACCTGGTCGAACGCCGGGCCGTCCGCCGCCTGCCGCCACGCCGCGCCGATGCAGAAGCGGTCGGCGCCGCCCGCCCGTGCCCGCGCGGCCGCTTCCGCGACGTCCTGCACGCGCATCAGGGAGGTCGATTCGACACCCGTGCGGTAATGCGCGGACTGCGGACAGTAGGCGCAATCCTCCGGGCAGCCGCCGGTCTTGACGCTCAGCAACGACGCGCACTGCACGGCCGACGGCTCGTGGTGGCGCCGGTGCACGCCGGCCGCCTCGTACACGAGATCGAGGAGGCCGCGGCCGTAGAGGGCGGCTACGCGGTCGCGGGTCAGCAACGTGTCCTGTTTCATGGTCGAAGGAGTCGAGCGATCCGGTCCGACCCGGCCCGGCCGACTCGAAGCTGCCGGATTATAGCGGCTCTTCCGCAACGGATACTCCCTGGGGAGACGCCGGCGCGATGCGTGCCTCCACAGCCAGGCTGCAGGCGTCCCCACGGCCATCCAACAGACGTTTGTACGGCCGTCCTATAATTGAAGGTCATGTTCGACGGCCTGAATCGCGAATCCCTGGCGGCGCGCGAGCGCGCGCTGTCCACGCAGTTCGAATCGCTCAAGCGTGCCGGTCTCGCCCTGGATCTGACCCGCGGCAAGCCGAGTCCCGAGCAGGTCGCGCTCTCGGACGGACTCGAAGAGGCGCTCGGCGGCGACTACCGCCTGGCCGACGGCACGGACGTGCGGAACTACGGCGGCCTGCTGGGCATCCCGGAAGCACGGCTCCTGGGCGCCGAGCTGCTCGGCGGCCGGCCGGAGGAGACGATCGCCGGCGGCAACGCCAGCCTCACGTTCATGTACCAGTACGTGCTGCACGCCTGGCTGAACGGGCCGCTCGGCCCGGAGACGGCGTGGCGGCACGAGCCGGGCCCGCTGAAGTTCCTGTGCGTCGTGCCCGGCTACGACCGGCACTTCACGATCACCGAGAGTCTCGGCTTCGAGCCGATCAACGTCCCGATCGGCGAAGGCGGCCCGGACATGGATCGGGTCGAGGCCCTGGTGGCCGGCGATCCGCGCATCAAGGGCATCTGGTGCGTGCCGAAGTACTCGAATCCCACCGGGCACGTGTACTCGGACGAGGTCGTCGAGCGCTTCGCGCAGCTTGCGCAACGGGCCGGCCCCAACTTCCGCATCCTGTGGGACAACGCCTACGCGGTGCACGACCTCGACGACGACCCGCCGGTGCTGGCGAACCTGATGGACCGCTGCCGGGCGGCGGGCACGGGGGACAGCGCGGTGCTGTTCGGGTCCACGTCGAAGATCACGCGCGCCGGCGCCGGCGTGGCTTTCATGGCCGCGTCGCCGGCCAACCTCGCCTCGTTCGCGCGGCACCTCGGGGTACAGACCATCGGCCCGGACAAGGTCAACCAGCTCCTCCATGTCCGCTTCCTGCGGGACGGCGACGGCATCCGCGCGCACATGCGGCGGCAGGCGGCCATCGTGCGGCCGAAGTTCGAACGGGTCCTCCACCACCTGGAAGAAGGACTCGCGGCCGACGGCCTGGCGTCGTGGAGCCGCCCGCGCGGCGGGTACTTCCTGTCGTTCGAAGCGCCGGACGGGCTGGCCACCGAGATCGTCAGGCTCGCCGGCGAGGCGGGCGTGAAGCTGACCCCGGCCGGCGCGACGTTTCCGGGCGGCCGGGACCCGCGCGACTCCAACATCAGACTCGCCCCGACCTATCCCTCGCTCGACGAGATAGATCGCGCCATGCCGGTGTTCGTCACGGCGGTGGCGCTGGCCGCGGCTCGACGGCGGCTGGGGCAGGCCGCCGTCCACGCCTGACGACCGGATTGCGCGGAGCACTCATGACCATCATCCGGAGTCGGGTCGTCGCGCGGGCGTCGGCGGTCGCCGTTCTGGCTTCGTGGCTCGCTCCGGCGCCGGTCGCAGGCCAGGCCACGGTGACGTACGACGATATCGCGCCGCTGTTGACCGGGAACTGCGTCGGTTGCCACCGGCCCGGGGGCCTGGGCCCCTTCAGCCTGACGACCTACGAGGAGGCGCGGGCGCGCGCCGGCGGGATCGCCGAGATGGTCACCGCCCGGCGGATGCCGCCCTGGCAACCGGTGTCCGGTTTCGGCCCCAGCCCCCTCAGGGGCGAGCCGCGGCTGACGGACGCCGACCGGGAAACGCTGCGGCGCTGGGCCGCGGCCGGCGCCCCGGCGGGCAGCGCACGCGGCACTTCGCCGCTTGCGCCATCCACCGACTGGCCCCTCGGAGAGCCCGACCTGATCGTCTCGCTCGCCGAGACTTACACGGTCGCGCCGGGCGGGGGTGTGGAGTACCGCAACTTCGCCCTGCCGGTCGACCTCCCCGCGCCCCGCTGGGTGCGCGCGGTAGACATCCGGCCGGACGCGGCGGCCGAGGCTGCCATCCAGCGCGTTCAGATAACGCTGGACGACACCGGCACCGGGCGGCGGCTCCAGGAGGAGCAGGATGCTCCCGGCTTCGCCGGCCTGGCGCCGGACCAGGGCCGGTTTCCGCCCGGGGACTTCCTGGTCTGGGCGGGTGGACGGCGCACGGCTCCGCCCGCAGGAGATGTCGCGTGGCGGATCGACCCGGGCACGGATCTCCTCCTGCAGCTCGGCCTGCGGTCACGTGAGCAGCCGGTCGACGTGCAGGTCTCGGCAGGGCTCTACTTCTCCGACGCGCCGCCGGCACGGCGACGCGTCGGCATCGTGCTCGACGCGCCGGCGCTCGACATCCCGGCCGGCGAGCCGGCCCATGCCGTGGAAGACCGGTATATCGTGCCGGTCGCCATCGAGGTGGCGGGCCTCTACGCGTATCTCCACCGCCTTGGCACCGCGGTCGAGGTCGCCGCCGAGACGCCCGAGGGCGCCACGCTGGGCCTGCTGCGAATCGACGACTGGCGGTTCGACTGGCAGGACGGCTACCGCTACACCGAGCCGGTGCGTCTGCCGGCCGGAACGCTGCTGGTGGCTCGTTTCCGCTTCGACAACTCCGGCACGAACCCGGACAATCCCTCGAATCCGCCGGTTCGCGTCCGCTACAACCCGGACGACACCACCCCGCGGGCCGAGGTGTTCCTGCAGGCGCGGCCGGTCAGCGCGGACGACGAGGCAGCCCTGGCCGAGAGCCTGTTTCGGAAGCAGGCCCGTAACGACCTGCTCGGTCTGCAGGCGATGCTGCGGGTGGACCCGAACGACTACCGCAGCCACACCGATCTGGCCGCCCGCTACCTCTCTCTCAACCAGTTGGCGCTGGCCCGTCAGCACCTGGACACGGCCCTGTCGCTGGCACCCGAGCACGCGACGGCGCACTACAACCTGGGCTCGCTGCGGGTGGCCGAAGGCGACACGGCCGGCGCCATCGACGCTTTTCGGGAGGCGATCTCGATCCGGCCCGAGTACCCCGCCGCACACAACAACCTCGGCGCGCTGCTCGCCGCCACCGGCTCCCTCGGCGACGCCATCGTCTACTACAGGCTCGCCCTGCAGTTCGGTTCCCGTGACGCCAGCGCCCACTACAACCTCGCCAACGCGCTGCTCTCCACCGGGAGCACCGACGAGGCGATCACCCATTTTCGCGAAGCGCTCATCCTGACCCCCGACGATCCGGACGTGCACACGAACCTTGCGCGGGCCCTGGTCGCCACGAACGATCTGGCCGGCGGCGTCACCCACTACCGGCGCGCGCTCGACGTGAACCCGCAGAACCCGCTCGCGCTGGTGGGACTGGCGTGGCTGCGCGCGGCGGCACCCGACGCCGCGCTCCGTTCGTCGTCCGAGGCGCTCGCGCTCGCCCAGCAGGCCGTGGCGCTGATCGGGGCGCAGCACCCGGAAGTGCTCGACACGCTGGCGGCGGCGTACGCGGCCGTGGGCCGGTTCGACGACGCGCTGGCAACTGCACGGAGAGCCGCCGAGGCCGCCCGCGGCACGGTCTTCGAATCACGCGTGCCGGCAATCGAGGGACGCGTCCGTCTCTACCTGACCTTCCGGCCCTACCGCATCCCGGTTCCGACTCCCTGACCCGAGCAGGCCGTGAGTACGAACCGCTCGATTGCCGAGAACTCCGACTCGACGGCGACGGCGGCCGGCAGACCGGGCACGTCGTCCCGCTCGGCGAGCCACGCGATGCAGGGTCTGCCATAGCGCACGGCCAGCCGGGCCTCGCTCGCCGTCCCCGCGGCCCCCGGCAGGACGACCACGACGCTCGAGGAGAGTACGTTGAGATGGTTGCGAGATCCAGGGCCGGCACCCTCCCGGCCGACCTGGTCGAGGTGCGTGCGGATTGCGATCTCGACCCAGGGATTCGGGTACCCCGGCGGCGCGGCGCCCGGCCGCCCGGCGACTGCCGCGGGCAGGATGCCGATGGCGAGACCGCGGCGTTGCTCGACACGGACGAACGCCTCGGCAACGGCAGCCATCACCCCGCCGCCGCCGCCCGTCAGCAGGTGATACCCCGCGCGGGCGATCCACTCCCCGAGACGCCGGGCGCGGTCCGCGTGGGGTTCGCGCCCCGAGCCCATCACGCCGACGACGGGCAACCGGGCAAGGGATTCCATCGGCGCCAACTATAATGTCCATATGTGTCGCACGCGGTCGCTCCGACCTTCGCTGCTCGCCATCGTGCTCGCGACGGGCTCGATCTCGGGATGCGGCGCGTCCGGCGGCGCCGCGGCGGACCCGGCAGCCGGCGCCGAGGCGGTACGGCTCGGCATCGAACACCGTTCCGAGTGGCGGCAGCTCTGGATCGAAGGCTCGACCGACCTGCCCGACGGCGCGTTCGTCGACTACCAGGTGGCGCACGAGGCGGCCGAGACGACTCCGGCGGCGGAGTGGCCGGCCACGAACCTGATCGAGTCCGGACGGGCGACGGTCACGGAAGGCCAGTTCTGGACACGGATCAACACGTTCAACTGGCCCCGCGGCAGCGTGCGCGTCGTCGTGCAGTTTCCCGTGCCGCCGCAGCCGCCCGCGATCGAGGCGCGGTACGGTTCGTTCGGCGAACGCCTGACGGGCGACAACGTCGTCACCGTGGCCGGCGCGAAGGTCGTCGAGGTGGAGCACGTCTTCGATCACCGTCGCTAGGAGTCTGCGCCGTAGAACGGCGTAGACTCCTAGTCAGGCCCGGTTGGGCGGCAATCGGAGCCGCAGGCGACGCTTGTCGGGCTAGGAATCTGCGCCGCAGAACGGTGCAGACTCCCGGACACGCCCGGTTGCGCGGCAAGCGGAGCCGGCACGAGATGTGGTAGCGTGTCCTGCTGGTGTCCTGTCGACACCGGCAGGCGGGGCGTGGCGCAGTCCGGTAGCGCGCCTGCTTTGGGAGCAGGAGGTCCCGAGTTCGAACCTCGGCGCCCCGACCATTCCTCTACGGCGCTTGCGCCGCAGAACGCAACGAACCAATGACGCCGGTGCCGAGCAGGTGGCCGTTGCTGGTCTTTTTCGTGCTCGGGATCGGCCTGTTCGCCGTCGAGCGTTGGCTTGCCGCCTGGAACGACGCGCGGCGGGTCGTCACGGTGACCGACGAGCAGGTCGACGCACTGCGGGCGCGGTGGGACGCGCAGTGGGGTCGAGGGCCGACCGACCGCGAGCTGCAGGGCCTGATCGACGAAGCGGTGCGGGAGGAAATCCTCTATCGCGAAGCGTTGCGGATGTCGCTGGATCGCGACGACCCGATCGTGCGGCGACGGCTCGCACGGAAGATGACGTTCATGCTCGAGGACAACTCGGACGTGCAGGAGCCCGCACCCCAGCAAGTGGAGGCGTACTTCACCGCGCACGCGGAGCGCTACCGGGGAGCCGCCCGCGCTACGTTTCAACATGTATTCCTGAGCAACGACGGGCGGGAGGACCCGCAACGGGACGCGGCCGCGCTGTTGCGAGAGTTGCGCAGCGGCCCCGAAGGGAGCTGGAGAGCTGCCGGCGATCCGTTCGCCCTGCTCCGGGAATACGCCGAGCGGACCGACCGGGAGATCGCGGAGGTTTTCGGTACGGGCTTCTCCGCCGCGTTGTCCGACCTCGCGGCGGGCGACTGGCGCGGGCCCGTCACCTCGACGCACGGCACGCATCTGGTGCGGATTCTGGCACGGAGCACGCCGCGGACCCCGGCGCTGCAAGACGTGCGCGCGCGCGTGGCGCGGGATCTGCTCGAAGCCCGACGCCGCACGCAGAATGCCGCGGCCCTGGAGGCGTTGCGTGATCGCTACGAGGTGCGCCTGCCTCTCTTGGGCCCCTTGGAGACACGGCCGCAGGGAACATGATGGCAGCCGCCTGGATGGCCACAACCGTAACGGAAGGCAGGCGCCGTGAGCGGCCGGCCACCGGACGCCGGGGCGAAGCCGGCGAGCCGCGTGTGCAGCGCTGCTCGCGAGCCTCGGCAGTGTCGGCGCTCCTGGGAACGCTGCTGTGCCCCTCCATCGTGGCCGCCCACGAAGTCCGGCCCGCCTACCTGCAGGTGACGGAGACCTCCGGCGGACGCTTCGAGGTGCTCTGGAAGCAGCCGATCCTCCCCGATGCGGACCCGGGGCTCGTCCGCCGGCTGCCGATCGCACCGCGATTCCCCGCACACTGCCGGGAGCGCGATCGTCGACTGCCGGATCTGGCGCCCTCCGCCCTCATCGAGCGCTGGACGCTGACTTGCGGCGAGCGGGGCCTCGTCGGCGCGGAGATCTCCATCGACGGCCTGCCGCGCACCCTGACCGACGTCCTGCTCCGCGTGCGCCTGCTCGACGGAACGGCCGCCGATCACCTGCTCCGCTCGGAAGCGCCGCGCGTAGTGCTGTCCCCGGAGTCCGGCGGCGGGGCGGCGGTACCGACGTACCTGCTGCTCGGCGTCGAGCACCTGCTCTTCGGATTCGATCACATCCTGTTCGTCGTCGGCCTGCTCTTCTTCGTGCGCCGGCCCCTGCAGCTCGTGCAGGTGGTTACCGCGTTCACCGCGGCGCACAGCATCACGCTGGCGCTGTCGACGCTCGGCGTGGTGACGCTTTCGCAGCGGCCGGTCGAGGCGGTGATTGCGTTGAGCATCCTGTTCCTGGCCGTCGAGCTGGCCCGCGGTACGAAGGGCAAGCAGTCGGCGATGGCCCGCTCGCCGTGGGCGATCGCCTTCGGCTTCGGTCTGCTGCACGGCTTCGGCTTCGCCGGGGCACTGGCCGAGATCGGACTGCCCGAGTCGGCGCGGGCCATGGCGCTGCTGCTCTTCAACGCCGGGGTCGAGATCGGCCAGCTCGCGATCGTCGGCCTCCTGCTCGCATTGCTCCAAGTCGTTAGAATCTCGCGGGTGCCGGTACCTGCGTTCGCCGCTCAGGTGCCCGTCTACGTCATGGGTACCGTTTCCGCCTACTGGTTCGTGGAACGCGTGCTGTCGATGGCGCCGGTCGCACCCTAGAGTTCGCGCCCTTGAGATGGCGCAAACTTCTGGCTTGGTTGGGCGGGAATCGGAGCCGCAGGCGGTGATTGTCCGAGTCAGCCCGCTGCGTCGCGGAACACGTTGGAGGTTTCATGCCACATAACCGCCGTCGACCAGGAAACTCGCGCGTGCGCCGCTCGAAGGTCGCCGCGGAGCTCGGCATCGTATCCCTGACGGCCCTGTCCCTCGCCGGCTGCGCCGGCGACGACGGTCGCATCACCGCGGCGGGGCTTCAGCAGACCACCGTGTCGGCCGGCGCAGCCAGGCCGGCGCCCAACCCGCTGCGCAACGTCTACTTCGGCGACCTGCACACGCACACCAACTTCTCGTACGACGCGTTCCTCAACGGCACCCGGGCCACCCCGGACGACGCCTACCGCTACGCGCGCGGCGAGCCGCTGACCCACGCGGCCGGCTTCGAGATCCAGCTCGACAGACCGCTGGACTTCTTCGCCGTCACCGACCACGCCAGCTTCCTGGGGATGCTGCCGGCGATGCTGGATCCCGAGCAGGCGGTCTCGCGCCATCCCGACGCGGAGCTGGCGAGAAGCATCGCCTCCGGGGCGCTGACCGGCGCGGAACGGGGGGCTGCCTACGCGGACATCCGGGCCCACACCCTCGGCACCCGCGAGGGCCTGATCGACATGAGCATCGTGCGCTCCGCGTGGCGCGAGACCATCGCCGCGGCCGAGCGCCACAACGATCCGGGCCGCTTCACCACCTTCATCGCCTACGAGTTCACCGGCAGCCCCGAGAACCAGAACCTGCACCGCAACGTGATATTCCGCGGAAGCGCGGCGCCGGAAGTACCGTTCAGCCGCCTCGACTCCTTCAACCCGGAGGAGCTGTGGGCGTGGATGGACCGCAACCGCGAGGCGGGCATCGAGGCCCTGGCCATCCCCCACAACTCGAACGGCTCCAACGGCCTGATGTTCCGGCTTGCGACTTACGCCGGCGAACCGCTCGATGCGGCCTACGCCGACGTGCGCACGCGCAACGAGCCGCTGGTGGAGATCACCCAGACGAAGGGCACCTCCGACACGCACCCGGCGCTGTCCCCCAACGACGAATGGGCGGACTTCGAGATCTGGTCCTACCGCATCGGCGGCGGCACGACCCCCAGCCAGCCGTCCGGCAGCTACGTGCGCGAGGCGTACCTGAACGGGCTGCGCCTGGAGGAGGAACAGGGTATCAATCCCTTCCGCTTCGGGCTCGTCGGCGCCACCGACAACCACGCCGGCGCGGGCGCGCCGAGCGAATCCGACTTCTTCACGGCCGGCGGCCGTCCCCGGCAGGGAGTCTCGATACCCTACGATCCGCCGCGGCCGGACGGCAGCCTCTACAACGCCTCGCCGCTCGGGGCCATCCGCGGTGCGTCCGGGCTGACCGGCGTGTGGGCGGAAGAGAACACGCGCGATTCGATCTACGACGCGTTCCGGCGCAGGGAGACCTTCGCCACCACCGGGCCGCGCATCCGCCTGCGGTTCTTCGCCGGCTACGACTATCCGGACGAGCTGGCGGACGATCCCGATCTGGTCGCGGCCGCCTACGTGAACGGCGTCGCGATGGGCGGCGAACTGGTCGGTCCGGATCAGCGCGTGCCGCGGTTCCTGGTCTGGGCGAACCGCGATCCGGCCAGCAGTCCGCTCGCACGGCTGCAGATCATCAAGGGCTGGATCGACGACGGCCAGGCACACGAACGGATCTACGACGTCGCCTGCTCGGACGGAGCGTCCGTGGACCCGGAGACGCAGCGCTGCCCCGACAACGGCGCGACGGTGGACCTCGGAACCTGCACCGCGAGCGGCGACGCGGGAGACGCCGAGCTGCGCACGCTGTGGACCGACCCCGACTTCGATCCCGCCCAGCGGGCCCTCTACTACGTGCGGGTGCTCGAGAACCCGTCGTGCCGCTGGTCCACCTGGGAGGCGGTCCGCGCCGGCGTCGAGCCGCGTCCCGATCTCCCGGCCACCATCCAGGAGCGGGCCTGGTCGTCGCCGATCTGGGTCACGCCCTGACCGTCACGACGCAACGCATCGGGACCTGGTGGCGCCGGGAGACCGCGCCGGTCAGCCCCGCGCCACGCGCGGCGGGAACGGCCATCGCCGTCATGCTGGCGCTCGCCATAGCAGGTGCGGTGTGGTCGGTCGTCCCCCCGGTGGCGCCCGCGTTGCTCGCCTGGGTGGCGCTGGCGCTGCTGTGGCCGGGAATCGGCCGCCGGCAACAGGTGCAGGCGCTCGTCTTCATCGCCGCGGGCCTGGCCGCCTTCCTCTGGGGCTTCAGCCGCGGGGCGCCGTTGCGCGTCGACAGCCTGCTGGGCCAGAACCAGCCGATCCTGTCGATGCTGGCCTCCATCACGCTCCTGCGGCTGTTGAACCGGCCGGCGAGGGCGAACGAGCCGGAGCTGCCCCGCGGCCCGGGCGCCTACCTGCAGAACATGCTGGGGGTCCACGCGTTCGGATCCGTAATCAACATCTCGGCCGTCATCATCATGTCAGACCGGTTGACCCGCGTGCAGCCGCTCGGGTTCAACCAGGCGCAGCTCTTCAGCCGGGCGTTCAGCGCCGTCGCGTTCTACTCGCCGTTCATCGGCGGCGTGGCCCTGGGTCTGGCCTACACCCCGGGGTCGAACCCGCTGGTGATGATGCTGTTCGGGCTGCCGCTGGCGATGGCCGCCTTCCTGTGGCTGTACTGGTACGCGAGCAGCGGCCGCGCCGAGGACGTCGAGAGTTTCCGCGGGTACCCGCTGCACCCGCAGGACCTGAAGGTACCGCTGGCCCTCGGCGCCGGGGTGCTCCTCGCCTACGCGGCGCTGCCCGGCTATTCGGTGCTGACCCTGATCACGATGGTCACCCCCGCCGTGGTGCTGGGGATCCTGCTCAAACGGCACGGCGTTCGCGGCCTGCGCCCGGCATTCGGGGAGTACGTGCGGGAGCGCGCACCGCAGATGGGCGGCGAGCTGGCGCTGTTCCTCGGCGCCGGGGTGCTGGCGGCCGGCGTCGTGGCGGCGGCGGCCGGGACCGGCGACTGGGTGCTCTTTTCGCGCCTGGACGGATTCCACGCCAGCCTGCTGGTGCTGGCCTTCATCGTGACGTCGCTCGTGTGCATCCACCCGGCCGTTCTGGTCGGCGTCACCGTGGCGCTGGTGGAGACGATGGAGTTCGACCCGACGCTCCTCGCCACGACGTTCGCGATGGGCTGGGGCCTCGGATGCGCGGTCAACCCCCTGTCCGGGGTCAACGTGGTGCTGGCCAGCCGCTACGGCGCCGACAACTGGCGCATCGCCCGCAGCAACATCGCCTACAGCGCCACCCTCTACTTCGTGGCAGTGGGGTTGCTCTATCTGTACGAGTACACCCGGCTCTAAGGGACGGCCGGTCAGCGACCGGCTCGCCGTTGCCGAGCGCTCAGCCGGACGAACGTCCGGTCATGACCGCCGTGATCATCGCCTGCACCGTGCCCTCGAGCGCGTCGACCCGACCGGTCAGCCGTTCCATGCGTCCCGCCAGTCGATCGACCTTCCCGTTGACCACCAGCACACCGACCGCGCTCACCAGGGAAAGCAACGCCGTGAGGATCTCCAGCACCGAGGCATCCATACTTCCATTGTAGCCCGGCAATCGACGCCTGCGGATCCGATTGCCGCCCAACCAGCCTGACTGGAAATCTGCACCGTTCTACGGCGCAGACTTCCAGGTCAGAAGAAGGCCCGCGCGTGCCAGGAATCCGAGGCCGGCACCTCCCACCGACCGGCCCGCACGTCGCCCAGGCTGGTCAGCGTGTTGTTGAAGACCGTGGTGTCGGGACCGACCTCCCCCGCCTCGGCCAGCTCCGCGAACGCCTCCCGGGGTACCCGGGCGATTGATTCTCCCTGGCGGAACAGCACCGGCGCATGGTTGACGAGCTCCACGCCGATCTCGTCCTGCAGGCCCTTCATCTGTCGCACGAGTGCGTCGATGGAGCAGCCGGACGGACCCGCCGCGCGCTGGTCCACGGCGATGAACAGGAACTGGTCGTACACCAGGTCGCGACCCGCGGTCAGCGGCATCCCGTGCGCTCCCCACTGATCGATGAAGGCATCGACCTCGGCCAGCAGGCGTGTCCGTTCGGTCTGGGTCAGCTTCCGCTCCGCCGAGAAAATCCAGACCCGTGCTTCCTCCGGCAGTCCATCGAACGCGATCCGCGGCATCCACTCCTCCTGCTCCAGACGACTCTCATTAGAATACAGCCCCGTGACCACCACCACCCGTGACACGCCGTCACCGCCCGGCGCCGCCGTCGAAACCACCGCCACCGCCCATACGATCACGGCGACAACCCACGGCCGCTATCTGGTGGCGGCGGCCGACAGGCCGGGTCTGGCGCCGCTGCTCGTCGGATTCCACGGCTACGGCGAGCACGCCGAGCGCCACCTGGCCGAGCTGGACCGCATTCCCGGCAGCGAGCGCTGGACGCGGGTGGCGGTCCAGGCGCTCCACCGGCACTACAGCGAGAGCCGCCGGCACGTCGTCGGGAGCTGGATGACCCGCCAGGATCGCGAGCTGGCCATCGCCGACAACGTCGCCTACGTCGGCGACGTCGTCAGCGCCGTTCGCGGCGCGTACGACACGTCGGGCACCCTCGTCTATTGCGGCTTCTCGCAGGGCGTCGCCATGGCCTACCGCGCGGGTCTGCGCGCCGGCCATGCATGCCGCGGCGTGATCGCCCTTGCCGGCGACGTGCCGCCGGAGCTTCAGACCGACCCGGATCTCGCCTGGCCGCCCGTCCTGATCGGGCGGGGCCGACTGGACAAGTGGTACACGCAGGAGAAAATGGACGCCGACGTCGCGTTCCTGGAGCGGATCGGTGCACCGGTCACCCCGCTCGTCTGCGACGGCGGCCACGAATGGACCGACGGCTTCCGTACCGCGGCCGGGCGCTTTCTGGCGGATCTCACCTGATGGCGACGCCCTTCACCGTTTCGCTTGCCGGCACGAATACCGTCAGCGCGCTCGACTACCCTGCCGAAGCCGGGCCGGTAACAGCGCCAGCCTCGACGCTCATCCTGGCCCATGGAGCCGGCGCCCCGCAGACGCACCCGTTCATGACCGCCTTCGCCCGCGGGCTGGCGCGCCGCGGAATCCACGTCGTCACCTTCAACTTCCTCTACAAGGAACGTGGCCGGCGCGTGCCGGATCCGGCAGCCCGCCTCGAGGCGTGCTACCGCGCCGTGATCGACACGGTCCGCAACCGGCAGCCCGGCACGGACCGCCGGCTACTCGTCGGCGGCAAGTCGATGGGTGGGCGCATCGCTTCGCAGGTGGCCGCAGCCGATACGCGCTCCGGCGTTTCGCCCGGCGTCGACGGCCTGGTCCTGCTCGGCTATCCCCTGCATCCGCCCGGCCGCCCGGAGAAGCTGCGGGACGCTCACCTGTCGGCGATCGCGGCGCCCATGCTGTTCGTACAGGGGAGCCGCGACACCTTCGGCACGCCGGACGAGCTGCGGCCCGTGCTGGCCGGCTGCCGCAGCGCGGAGCTCTTCGTGGTCGACGGCGGGGATCATTCCTTCAAGGTCCGCGGCAAGGGCGCTCCGGCGGAGGCGGAGATCCACGAGCGCGTCCAGAACGCCATCGGCGGCTGGATCGGCCGGCTGTCCGACCGGGAGCCTGCGCCGTAGAACGGCGTTCCGGGTCAGTGGAACCGCGGGCGGCGCTTGTCGGGCCAGGCTCCGTGGGTCGCCCCGTGTGCAGCACCTGCGGAGACGCTTCCGGTCCGGGCAGAAGCGAGCCTGAGCAAACGGGCGAAAGCCAGATTCACCTTGACTTCGCATCCGGACAGGCGATAGCGTGCCTTCACTTGATGGATGACCGCGAGGAGCGGGCGTCCTTCGAGAGCAGCGCGAGCATCGTCAGGTAACGTCGGTCGTCGTCGAGCCCGTAACCGGAAAGCGAGTTGCCGGGCAGATGCATGGCGTCGTCGTTCGCGAAGCTCCGTATGCCGTTGCCCTTCCCTCGACGGGGTGCACCTCCCCGTCCGTACGCTCCCCCATCGTTCGGCACTCGCCGCCCTCGCGTGGCGGATCCGGGAGTCCCGTCGACTCCCCTCCCGTAACCGGCAAGGAGGCGTATCGGTGACTCGGAACAGACTCGCGTGTTCGAGATCCGGCGTGTCGAGAACGTCCCGTTCCAGCGGCACTCCGCACCCGTTCCGGCACATCGCGCCGGTTCTTGCGGCAGCGGTGCTGCTCGTGCCCGTCGCCGCTGCCGCGCAGCAGTCGAGCGGCATCGCCGGCTCGGTCACCGACGATACCGGCGGCGTGCTGCCGGGCGTGACCGTCGAGGTAACCAGCCCGGCGCTGATCGAAGGGTCCCGCGTCGTCTTCTCGGACAACCAGGGAATCTACAACGTCGTCAACCTGATACCCGGAACCTATGCCGTCACCTTCACGCTGCCGGGGTTTTCCACGGTCATCCGCGAAGGCGTCGTCCTGACGGCGGGCTTCACGGCCAACATCGACGCCGAGCTGGCGGTGGGCGGCATCGAGGAGACCATCACGGTCACCGGGGCGAGCCCGCTGGTCGACATCCAGAACACCGTCGCCCAGCAATCGCTGACCACCGAGCAGCTCGAGACCCTGCCGACCGGGTTGAAGGCGGTGGCGTCGTCGCTCATCGCGCTCGTCCCCGGGGTGACCGGCACCGCCGACGTCGGCGGTACGTCGGGTCTCTACCGGGCCAACGGCCAGAGCGGCGCGCTGTTCTTCCACGGCAAGAGCGACTCCGAGATGCTGTTCGACGGGATGGGCATCGCCGACCCGAACGGGGTGTCGATCATCTACATGGTGAACACGGCGTTCTCGTCGGAAACGGTCCTGGAAACCAGCGGCGGCAATGCCGAGAGCAAGGCGACGCTGGTAATGAACCTGATCCCCGAGGAGGGCGGGAACCAGTTCTCGGGCATGTTCGACGCGCGCTATTCCAACGACAGCCTGCAGGCGAACAACCTGGACCAGGCGCTGATGGACCGGGGCGTGACCTTCACGAACGAGATGCTGAAGTTCTACAACGTCGACGCCACCCTCGGCGGCCCGATCGTGCAGGACAAGGTGTGGTTCTTCGCGGCGTCCCGCGCGGCCCGCAACCAGAACACCGTGCCCGGCCCGTTCTTCAACACCAGCATCGGGAGCCCGACGTTCGAATACACGCCCGACGAGAGCCGGAAGGCCTACCGCACGGAATGGATGCGGAGCGTCGGCGGGCGGATCACGTGGCAGGCTTCGGAGAGGAACAAGATCGGCGTCTTCGCCGACTTCCAGTCGTTCTTCAACCGGGGCCGGGGCGAGTTCTACTCGCCGGAGGCCTTCGTCCACCAGTACAACCTCTCGCCCGAGCAGTTGTACCAGACCACGTGGACGTCGCCGGTGTCGAGCCGGCTGCTGCTCGAGGCAGGCTTCTCGAACATGCGCGGCCGGTGGCCCTATCCGTCGCCCGGAGACGGCGAGTTCGCGTCGGCGCCGGACGCAGTCCACCTGCGGGAACTGACGACCGGTTTCCGGTGGAACGCCCGGCACTACTACTCGGATCACATCAAGAAGCACCGTTACGCGGAGCGGGGCTCGCTGTCCTACGTCACCGGCTCGCACGCCTTCAAGGCCGGGTTCCAGTTGGAGCACGGCATCTCCGAGTTCCAGCAGGATATCCACGGCGACGTGTGGTACCACCTCCGGAACGGGTTGCCGAGCCGGATTACCCAGCACGCAACGTTCGCCGACGACCCCCGGAAGGAGCACCTGACCCCCCTGGGAATCTTCGTCCAGGATCAGTGGACGCTGCCCCGCATGACGCTCAACCTCGGCGTGCGGTTCGACCGCTTCAACGGCCGGGTGCCGGCCCAGAGCTTCCGCGCCACCCGGTTCGTTCCGGCGCGCGAATACGCCGAGATCGCCGACGCCGTCCGGTTCACGGACATCAATCCGCGGATCGGCGTCGCGTACGATCTGGCCGGCAGTGGCCGGACCGCGCTGAAGTTCGCCCTCGGGCGCTACGTGGAGACGGCGTTGAGCGGTCTGGTCACGAACCTCAACCCGCTGGTGACCTCGGTGAACAACGTGACCCGCACCTGGAACGACGACAATCTCAACTTCGCGCCCGACTGCGACCTGGCCAACTTCGGCCAGAACGGCGAATGCGGGCCGATCAGCGACCTCAACTTCGGTCAGAACCGGCCGGGCGCGACCATCTACGACGACTCGATCACCCAGGGCTTCGGCAACCGGAACTACACCTGGGACATGTCGGCGGAAGTGGTGCACGAGCTGGCCGCCGGCGTCTCGCTGACCGCCGGCTACTACCGCAACTGGGCCGGCAACTGGCGAGCCAGGGACAACATCCTCGTGGGCCCCGACGATTTCGACCCCTACTGCGTCACGGCGCCGATGCATCCGCAACTGCCGGGCGGCGGGGGCTACGAGATCTGCGGTCTCTACGACATAAGTCCCGAGAAGTTCGGGCAGAACCAGACGGTGGCGACCGAGGCGGGACAGTTCATCTCGGGAGCCGCCGGGGTCACCTGCGGCGAGCAGCGCACGTCGTCCGGGCGAGCCCCGTTCGCCGGCCGGAACTGCGGCACGTCGGACTTCGTCGGCATCAACATCGACACGCGGTTCCTCAACGGCGCGCAGCTCGGCGGGGGCTTCGACACCGGTCGGACGGTCATCAACACCTGTTTCACGATCGATTCGCCGCAGGCCCTGCTGAACTGCGACACCCGGATCCCGTTCAGCGCGCACCACAACTTCAAGATGTTCGGCAGCTACCCGCTGCCCTACGACATCTCGTTCAGCGGCTCCTTCCGCACCGTGGCCGGCAGGCCGATCGACGCGGACTGGCGCGTGCCCAACGACCTGATCGCGCCGTCGCTCGGGCGGAACCTGGCGGCGTGCGGCACCCGCACGGAGTGCACCTCGACGGCGGCGGTGCCGCTGATCGCGCCGTACACCCAGTTCCTGGACCGGCGCAACGTGCTCGACCTGCGGTTCTCGAAGGCCGTGGACGCCGGCGGGGCCCGGGTGACCTTCAATCTCGACATCTACAACATGTTCAACGGCAACCAGGTGCTGGGGGTCAACGAGCGGTTCGGTTCCCGGTGGCTGGTTCCGGCGTCGCTGCAGAACAACGAGGTGGATTCGATTCTCGCGGGCCGGCTGATTCACGTCGGCGGCTCGCTGGAATTCTAGGGAGAGAGTACGCCAACATCCTCCGCATGGGCATCAGCGTCCTGCGAGCCCGCGGCAAGACCCGCGCGGGGCTTCGCCGCGGGCTTCGGCGCCGAAGACGAAGGAGGGCCGGGCCGGAAACAGGCGGCGCGACCCGCGCGGGGTTTCGCCGCGGACTCCTGGCGTTGCTGGCGTCGGTGCTGCTGTCGGGCTGCGGTACCGACACGCCGGGCGAGGGTGCGGCCGGCGGATCCGAAGGCAGCGCGTCTCGAACGGCACCAGGCGATGCCGGGCGTCCGCACACGAACGACGACCGGCCCGGATGGTTCACCGACCGCGCGGAAGAGGCCGGCCTCCACTTCGAGCACTTCAACGGCATGTCGGGCGAGTTCTACTTTCCCGAGATCATGCCGCCCGGCGTCGGCCTGCTGGACGCCGACGACGACGGCGATCTCGACATCTATCTCGTACAAGGGCAGTTGCTGGGGGCGGGAACGACAATGGACATGGCCCTGTCCCCCCCGCCGGGACCTGGACCGCCCACCGGCCGGCTGTACCGCAACGACCTGGCCGTACAGGCGGACGGTACGCGCACGTTGCGGTTCACCGACGTGACGGATGCAAGCGGCATCGATTCGCGCGGGTACGGCATGGGGGTGGCCGCGGGCGACGTCGACAACGACGGCCGGGTCGACCTCTACCTCACGAACCTCGGTCCGAACCAGTTGTTGCGCAACAACGGCGACGGCACGTTCAGCGACGTGTCGCGGCAGAGCGGCCTCGACGACGCCGGCTGGGGCGTGTCGGCCTCGTTCGTCGACTACGACCGCGACGGATGGCTGGATCTCTACGTGGGGAATTACGTCGACTACCGCATCGAAGCCGACCAGGAATGCCCCAGCGAGACCGGCCGGGTGGGCTACTGCGTTCCCCAGGTCTATCGTGCGCAGCCCGACCGGCTCTATCGGAACCGGGGCGACGGCAGCTTCGACGACGTCACCTCCACCGCCCTGACGCCGGCAACGTTCGGACGCGCCCTCGGCGTGGCGACCGCGGACTTCGACGGCGACGGCTGGCTGGACATCTACGTGGCGAATGACGGCGAAGCGAACCAGTTGTGGATGAATCAGGGGAACGGGACGCTGGTCGACGCGGCACTGCTGTCGGGGACAGCCCTGAACGGGGACGGCGACGCCGAGGGCAGCATGGGCGTGGATGCCGGCGACTTCGACAACGACGGTGACGAAGACCTGTTCATGACCCATCTGACGACCGAGACGAACACGCTCTACGTCAACGACGGCACCGGGCTGTTCGAAGACCGCAGCGCCCTTTCGGGCCTCGGTCCGCCGAGTCTCCCGTTGACCGGCTTCGGGACCGCCTGGCTCGACTTCGACAACGACGGCTGGCTCGATATCCTGACCGTCAACGGCAGGGTGAGCCGGACCGAGGAGCGGGCCAACGAACCGTTTCCGTACGATCAGCCGAGGCAACTGTTCCGCAATCTCGGCGACGGGCGGTTCGAGGAGGTGACCGGCCGCGCCGGTGCGGCGTTCGCGGTCTCCGAGGTGGGACGGGGCGCCGCGTTCGGGGACGTGGACAACGACGGCGACATCGACGTGCTCGTCGGCAACGACAGCGGGCGGGTCCGGTTGCTCGTCAACCAGGTGGACAACACCCACCACTGGCTGGGGCTGCGGCTGGTGGGGGGCGAACAGACCCCGCGCGACATGCTGGGCGCGCGCGTCGAGGTCGCGAGGAGCGACGGAACGACCCTGTGGCGGCGGGCGCGGACGGACGGCAGCTACGGGTCGGCCAACGATCCCCGCGTGCATGTCGGGCTGGGCGATGCGGCCGAGGTGCTGCGCGTTCGCGTGCACTGGCCGGGGGGGCAGGTCGAGGAGTGGACCGACGTGGCGATCGATGGATGGACGACGTTGACGAGAGGGAGCGGGCGGTGAAGCGGGGACCCACGTGCTGGAGACGGTCAAGCGCCGCGTTCAAGCTGTTTGACGAGCGGGAGCGGGCGGTGAGGCGGGGACCCGGGCTGACTACCAAGCGAGCGCGTCACCGCTCTCTGCGAGCGCCTCGCCGCTCGCAGTATTGCTCGCCATTCCACCACTTGCTGCTGGCGTGGGCGGTGGCCATCGCAGCGGCCGGCTGCGCGGCGGACCCCGGCGCCCCCGCATCCGAGGAATCGGCGCCCAGAGCGCCCGACGGACAGGCGCTGCGCCCCACCCCCTTGCCCGATCTGTCGGAGATGACCGACGCCGTGCAGGAGCAGATCCATGCGCGATTCGCCTCGCTGACGGCAGCCATCGAGCGGCCGGCCCCGACCGGAGAGCTGAGCGAGGCGTACGGCGAGATGGGCAACGTGCTGATGGCCGCCCGGTACGCCGAGGCGCCCGAGCCCTTCTACCTCAACGCGCAGGCGCTGGCGCCCGACGACCGGCGTTGGCCGTACTACCTCGGACACCTGTACACGACCCAGGGCGCATTCGAGAATGCCGCGGCGTCCTTCGACCAGGCCCTCGCCCTGCAGCCCGACGACGTGCCGGCGCTGATCTCGCTGGCGGAAGTGCACCTCGCACAGGGCCGGCCGGAGGCGGCCGAGCCGCTGCTCGCACAGGCGCTGGCGCTGCAGTCCGACTCGGTCTGGGCGCGGATCGGTTTGGGACGCGCAGCCTTGATGCGGCAGGAATACCAACAGGCCGTGGAACGTCTGGAGGACGCCCTGGCGGTGGATCCGGAAGCCGCGGACATCCGCTACCCGCTCGCCATGGCCTACCGCGGCCTGGGCGAGCTGGAGAAGGCCGAAGCGCATCTGCAGCAGCGGGACAGCGGCACAGTTCGCCGGCCCGACCCGTTGATGCAGGCCATGCGCGACTCGCTGCGGAGTCCGAGCGCCTACGAGCGCGAGGGGATTCAGGCCCTCGGCAGCGGGGACTGGGAAGCCGCGGCCGCGGCGTTTCGACGCGGCATCGAGCTGGCGCCCGAGAACCCGTCGCTGCGGCACCGGTTGGGAACGGCGCTCTACATGCTGGGGAACGAGCGCGCGGGGCAGGCGCAGTTCGAGGAAGCCCTCCGCGTTTCGCCCGACTATGCCGAGGCGCACTACAGCCTGGGGCTGATCCTGGAGGGAAGCGGCCGCTTCGAGGAAGCGCTCCACCGGTTCTCGACCGCGGTGCGCCACGCGCCGAGCTACGTCGAGGCCCGTGTCCGACTGGCTCGTCTGCTGCGCCGGGCTGGGAGCCCGAACGAGGCGCTCGCGGAGTACGACCGGGTGATCGCCGCCGATCCCGAAGGGGCCGAGGCACGGTTCGGGTATGCGATGACGCTGGTCCTCCTCGGGCGCTACCAGGAGGCTCGCGAGCGGTTGGAGGAGGGGATGACGCGCCATCCCGACCAACCGATGTTCGCCAAGGCCCTCGCACGCCTGCTGGCCGCCGCACCCGACGCCCGCATCCGCGACGGGCGGCGCGCACTGACGCTGGTGCAGGAGCTGCTCGCGCGGGAGCGGAGCTTCGACCTGGGCGAAGCCATGGCGATGGCGCTCGCCGAGGTCGGACGATACGCCGAGGCTGCGTCGTGGCAGCGGGAAGTCATGTCGATGGCCGACCAGGCGGGGCGCTACGACCTCGTGCAGTTGATGGCCGGCAATCTTGGGCTGTACGAACGCGGTGCGCCGAGCCGCACGCCCTGGCGCGACGACGAGATGCCGTGAGCGCCGTGCAATGATCGTGGGTCTGGAACCGGGACCGCGCGCTGAACGACGAGCCGAAGGGCCGGCTGCTGCGGCCTAATCGCCGCGAGACCGACGAATCCACAGGCCACGTTGATTGGCGAATCCGTAGCGGAAGAGAATCGGGACCGCAAGCTCATGAAAAGCAGCCGTCGTGAAGTCGTGCCCGCCGCCGGCCCGCAGCGGCACGCCGAGCTCGACGCCGCCGCGAAGAGCGGTACGCTGACGGCGGTCGCCAGGAAGATTGCAGAACGCACCGATCCCGACTACGTGATCCTGTTCGGCTCGCGGGCGAGAAACGACGCCGGACAGTGCAGCGACATCGACGTCATGGTCGTCAAGGACACGGACGAACTGCACGCACTGGCGCACGAGGCGGAGGAAGCGGTCGAAGATCTCCGCGAGCGAGTCGACGTCGTCCCCACGACGCCTGCCCAGCTTGCGAACTGCGAAACCGCGGCGAGTGCGGTATACGAAGACGCGATGCGCGAAGGACGCGTCCTGTTCAGCCGCAAACTGGGGATTGAAAGCGGCGAGCGCCGGGGCGATGACGCCATCGCGAGAACGGCGCTGAACCGCGAGACAAAAATGGCGTGGATGAAACAGAATGCGACGAAGCGAGCAAGAGGCGCCCTGGAAGCAGCCGCCGAGAGATTGAAGGATCTTGAATCGGTTCTCCCGACGATATCGACGACAGGATACCTGATGATCGCGTCGCAAGCCGTCGAGCAGAGCTTCAAGGCCGTGATGGTCGCCAGGGGTGAACGACGGATCGCAGGCCACTTTCTTCACGAGCAGGCGCGGCGCATGGAGGAGTCGGGCGAGAAACTGCCGGAGGGCATCGAGAAACGCGAACTGAAGGCGATCACGGAAGGAGGCAACCAGGGCCGGTATTCCGAGTGGGTGAACGAGGAGAAGATAACGAAGGTCCGGGCGGGCGAAATCGCGCGGACGATATATGAGTACAGCGAGCGAAGAACCCGCGGGTTGCTGGCGAAAGACCCAACCGACACCACCTGAGCGCAGATCAGATCCTCAGATCGGCGTCCAACCGACTCGCGGCCACAGCCCGGACCTTGGCGGCCAGTAGGTAGGAGTCGTGGCCGGCGTGGACGACGATCGCCTCGGAGAGATCCAGGTCGGCGAGCGCCGGGCGCCGACATGATCTGAATGGGGCGCGACCGAGCGCCGAGCGCATGGATCGGGTGACCCTGGGCGCTTTACAGGCTATTCTGAAATCTCGATGGTTACCGTTGAGATTTCAGGGTTTTGGCTTCGAGCGGTTCGGGTCCAGCGGTGAGCATCTGACCGTTGCGACCGCCGGTGCTATCGCTATCTGCTGAGACGAAGACGGGAAGCGAGCCATGGGAGAGATCCACGCCGACGTCACACTGGAAAACCTCGGCGACCGCGCCGTCGTCGACCGGGGATACGGCCCTCAGGGATCCCCTCATTTTATAATATGAACCGAATAGGAAACAAGTCCTTTCTGAAGATAGAACCTATCGCATTCTGAAGTTTGCAGAGCAACGCACTTGGATTAGAATGTGGGTTTCATGCATCCACAGCGAAATCGGCAGACGTCATCCAAACTATGGCTTCGGAGACACGACCTCCTGAACTTCATCAACACCTTGTACGACGGCGACCTGCACGCCAAGCGGGTGCTGTCACTGGCCAACGCCACGCTGGGCGTGCTGACAAGCGCTTCGCTGGCAATCCATGCGGTGGGGCGCGGCCTGGCCCAGGCCATGGGCACGTTGACCAAGCATGGCGTCAAGCAGGTGGACCGCCTGCTGAGCAATCAAGGCGTCAACGTCTGGACCTTCTTCGCCTACTGGACGCCGTACATCGTCGGCGCCCGCACCGAAGTGGTCGTGGCGCTGGATTGGACGAGCTTTGCGGCCGACGAGCAGGAGACGATCGTGCTGTCGATGTTGACCGGGCACGGGCGCGCGACGCCGCTGTTGTGGAAGACGGTGGCCTCGTCGACGCTGAAGGGCAATCAGCGGCGCTATGAGTACGAGGTGCTGTGCCGCTTGCGCGAAGTGCTGCCGGACGGGGTGAAAGTCACCGTCGTGGCGGACCGGGGTTTTGCGGACTGCAAGCTGTTCTACGCGTTGAAGACCGAGTTGGGCTTTGAATACGTGATTCGGTTGCGCGGAGACATCTATGTGACGAACGCGAGCGGCGAGCGGCGAGTGGCCGCCGAGTGGGTCGGGGCCGGGGGGCGTGCGCGGCGGCTGGTGGGGGCTCGGGTGACCGACGCGCACGAGATGCCGGTGGGCGCGGTCGTCTGTGTCCACGATGCGGAGATGGACGAGCCGTGGTGTCTGGTGGCGAGCGAAGCGACGGTGCCGACGCGGGTCTTGATTCGCTACTACGGCAAGCGTTGGGGGATCGAGGCGGGCTTTCGGGACATCAAGGACATGCGTTTCGGGATGGGTCTGTCATCGATGCATGTGTCGCGCCCGGAGCGGCGAGACCGCCTGCTGTTGCTCAGCGCGTTGGCGATTGCGGTGCTGTCGGTGTTGGGCGCGGCGGGCGAGCGCATCGGGTACGACCGTTGGTTGAAGGCGAATACGGTGAAGCGGCGGACGCATTCGTTGTTTCGGCAGGGGTTGATGCTGTACCACCATCTTCCCAATTGGCCCGAGGATCGGGTTCGTCCGTTGATGGAGACGTTCGGCAACATGCTGCTGGAACAGCGGGTGTATCGAGAGGTTTTCGGCGTGATCTGACGCCTGCAGAATGAGGGGATGCATGAGGATACGGCCAGGAATTCGAAATCCGCCGTTCGACAATCGACGCCATCGTCGACACGGGGGCGGTGACGCTGGTTCTGCCGCAGAACGTGGTGGAACGCCTCGGCCTGGAGCAACGGGGTACCGCATTTGTCACGTACGCCGACGAACGCAGAGAGGAACGGCCACTGGCGGGTCCGGTGACGGTCCGAATCGGCAACCGTTCCATGAGCACGGATTGTGTCGTCGGTCCGCCCCTGAGCGAACCCTTGATCGGCCAGGTCGTCCTCGAAACCCTCGATCTGATCGCCGACTGCACGAACCGCACGCTGACTCCGCGATATCCCGACTACCCCCTGCTCAAGCTGAAGTAAGGACCGCATGCAGGGACCGGACCGTGACCTGCAAAGGTGGCCCGATCGTTACTCGCGTATGCGCTTCAGGGCATGCGGCGGAGGATTTCATTGCCGAGTTTCGGCGGCAGCGCCCTGTGCGGGATGGTAGTGGCGGACGCCGATAGGTGTTCATACCAAACGCCGCCCGAGGCGACGGATGGCGTCGAGGCCGTCCTGGTATGTCGGAGTCTCGTTTTCCGTCCCATAGTACATGGCGCGGACGAAGCGCTCGTAGTCCGCCGCATGTTCCTGTTCCGCAAGTGCATCGAGCGCAGCACCGAGGCGTTCGACGGGCGTCAGCGCGTCGAGGTCCGGATTCGTAGCGCCTCTCGTCACATCGACTTCCAGCAATTGATGTAGCAACTCGGGAAACTCCTCGTGCACCATGGCAAGAGGCGCAAGAGCCGCCAGATCGTGTACATGTCGAACCAGCGTGTGGTCGTTGCGGGTGCCCCGATCCAAAACGCGCCAAGTGAGCGCGCTGATCTTGTCGGCCGCGGTTTCAACGGGCGTAACACAGCCAACTCCCGGAACCTCGTGAGGGTCGCCTCGCGCTTCGGCGACAAAGGACCGCAATGACCGCGGCTCTGGTGCAAGCGCCGGACGGGCAAGCGTTACCTCGAGTTGCAGCCTCGGACGCAAGGCAGGTGCCATAGTGAAGCGCGTAGGATAAGCGATCTGACATCGGAAGAACCGGCGGTCATTCCCGACCGTCACGTCGTCATCTTCGAGCGTCCAGTCCTCATCGGCGCGGATCGCCTCGACGATCGCCCGCCGGTAGTCCCGGCGAGCTGGCCGTGTGATCCCAGCTTCTGGAAGACGAACCTTGAAGTCGAGATCCTCGGAGAAACGCCGGATGAGGCCGTATCCCTTGGACAGGCTGGTGCCGCCGGAGAAGACGAGCGCGAGGTTGTCGTGCCTGACGTTGATGATCGTCGCAACCAGCCGGATCGCGTACCAGTCCTTCTCCACGAACGACGGATCCACACCGAGATCCGTAGCGACGGCCTCGATCAGATCAGGATCGGGAGGCACGCTCGAAGACGGCGTACTTGCCGTCGTAGCCGATCTTTCGAGAAAACCGCCCCTTGACCGCAATCACACGGCCGGTCGGCACTTGCGTCGTGGCGCCCGCGTTGTAGTCGCGGGCAAAGCTCGACGGCGCGGTTTCCACGTCCAGACGCGACAAAGCCTCGACGGCAAGCGCAGGAAGCGGCTTCGCAGGAACCCTCTTGCCGGAGAGGGGCGAGACGACCGCGCGGGCGTAGATCCCGTATCCGATCCGGACGAGCTGTCCCTTGGCGGTTAGCCTCCGCAGGCCCCGGCCGACCTGAGCGTACCCACCGAGGTCCTTAAAATCGTCCCGCAAGAAGACACTCGCTTTCTTGCGCGCGATCCGCGCGGCGATGCGGCGCTCCAGTGGCTTCCTGCCTGCTCTCATGGCCGTCAGTTCCTGCAAAAATACGACACTCAGTACCTACAAAAATACGACACCCAAAGGCGGAACGTCAATCAACGCTGGCAGCGGTTGGCCCGGGCGGTTCCTGACGTCGCCTCCTCCCGCTCGGCCTGGCAGATCGCACCTACGCACGAGACGACCGTGGAGGCAAATCGAGGAACCGCCCCTTCCCGCTCGGCGGGTCGTGGCGGCCGGCTACACGTCCTCCTTCAGCGTCACTGCGTCCAGGAACGGCATCATCGCCCGCAGCTCCGAGCCCACCTTCTCGATCTGGTGCGCCTGCTCCTGCCGCCGTTGCGCCATGAACCAGGGACGGCCGGCCTTGTCCTCGTCGATCCACTTCCGGGCGTAGGTGCCGTCCTGGATTTCCTGCAGGACCTGCTGCATCGCCGCGCGGGTCTCGTCGGTGACCATGCGCGGGCCGCCGGTGTAGTCGCCGTGCTCGGCGGTGTCGCTGACCGAGTAGCGCATGTAGTTGAGGCCGCCGCGGTAGAAGAGATCGACGATGAGCTTCAGCTCGTGCATGCACTCGAAGTAGGCGATCTCCGGCTGGTAGCCCGCCTTGACCAGCGTCTCGAAGCCGGCCTTGACCAGGGCGCTGACGCCGCCGCAGAGCACCGTCTGCTCGCCGAACAGGTCGGTCTCGGTCTCCTCGGCGAACGTGGTCTCGATGACCCCGGCGCGGGTCAGACCGAGCGCCTTGGCGTAGGAGAGGGCGTGCTCCTTGGCGTGGCCGGTGGCGTCCTGCTCGACCGCGATGAGGGCCGGCGTGCCGCCGCCTTCGAGGAAGACCTCGCGGACCCGGTGGCCCGGGGCCTTGGGCGCGATCAGGGTGACGTCGACGTCGGCCGGCGGCTGGATGGTCTTGAAGCGGATGTTGAACCCGTGGGCGAACATCAGCATCTTGCCGGCGCCGAGGTGCGGCGCGATCTGCTCGGCGTAGATCCCAGCCTGGGTGGTGTCGGGGGTCAGGATCATGACGACGTCGGCCCAGGCCGCGGCGTCGCTGCCCGCGACGACGGTCAGGCCCTCGGCCTCCGCCTTCGCCTTCGAGCGGCTGCCGGCGTGCAGGGCCACCCGCACCTCGACGCCGCTGTCCTTCAGGTTCAGCGCATGCGCGTGCCCCTGCGAGCCGTAGCCGAAGATCGCGACCTTGCGGCCCTGGATGTGCGAGAGGTCCGCGGAGTCGTCGTAGTAGATCGTTGCCATCTGCTCAATCCTCGCAATGCTGTGGTGAATCGGCCGGTACCGGCCCAGCGCCGTCTGCATCGGCGCCGTGCCTCGGGCGCCGACTTCCGAGGTGACGGTCGGTCCGTCCGACCGGGACCGGCGCCGTGGCCGGGAAACTCACGGACGCGCCTCCGGGAGCCCCGTACAACGCGCTCTCGGCACGAAACGCGGAGAGTCGCTGACGCTCGGCTCGCGGGTTGCGGACGCGACGACCGTACAACGGGCTCTCGGCGCGAAACGCGGAGAGTCTACACCGAGTACGACACGTTCGGGTCGTCGGCCTCGGCTTCGCCGGCCGTCGCGGTCGGGGTGTACGGCTCCTGGCGCTCCTCCGGATCGATCATCACGCTGCGGGCGCCGCGGGTCATGCCGACGCGCCCCGTCCGCACCAGCTCGATGATGCCGTAGGGCCGGAGCACCTCCAGCAGGCCGTCGATCTTGTCCTCGGTGCCGGTCGTCTCGATGACCACCGAGTCCGGCGCCACATCGACCACCCGCGCCCGGAAGACGTCGACGAGCTGCATGACGTGGGTCCGCGTATCGGCGTTCGCCCCCACCTTGATCATCGCCAGCTCGCGGAAGATCGTCGGGCCGGTGGTGATGTCGTGCACCCGCAACACGTTGACCAGCTTGTATAGGTTCGCTTCCAGGCGGCGCGCGCCGATGGCATCGGTCCGGACCACGATGGTCATGCGCGAGGCGCCCGGGATCTCGGCATGGCCGACGGTCAGCGACTCGATGTTGAAGGCGCGCCGGCGGAACAGGGACGCGACGCGGTTGAGCACGCCCGGCTTGTCCTCCACGTAGACCACGAAGGTGTGGCGCTGCATCGTCCCCGTCATGACCGCTCCCCGCTCCCTGCCGGCTGCGGCGGCGTGCTACTCGTCATCGGCCGTCTCCACGATCGGCGCCGGGCTCGGGCGCCGGATCATGTTGTGCAGGTCGGCGCCGGCCGGCACCATCGGGTACACCGTGTCCTCCTGCTCCACCTGGAAGTCGATGACGACCGTGCGCTCGTCGGCGCGCGCCCGCTCCACGGTCGGCTCCACCTCCCGGCGGGTCTTCACCGTGGCGCCGCCGAGCCCGAAGCACTCGGCGAGCTTCGCGAAGTCGGGGCTCAGCAGCGGCGTCGCCGCGTAGCGCCGCTCGTAGAAGAACTCCTGCCACTGGCGGACCATCCCGAGATAGCCGTTGTTGATGATCGCGACGTTGATCTTGATCTTCTCCTGCGCGATCGTGGCCAGCTCGGCCATCGTCATCTGGAACCCGCCGTCGCCGGCCACCACCCACACCTCGGCGTCGGGCCGCGCCAGCTTCGCGCCGACCGCGGCCGGCAACGCGAAGCCCATCGTGCCGAGTCCGCCCGACGTGATCAGCGTCCGCGGATCCCGATGATGGTAGTACTGCGCCTCCCACATCTGGTGCTGGCCCACGTCGGTCACGACGATGGCCCGGCCGCCGGTCATCCGCCAGATGTCGTTGATGACGTGCGCCGCGTAGAGATGCCCGCTGTCGGGCAGGTTCTGGATGTCGCGCACCGCGACGTCGCCCTTCATCTCCTTGATCTTGTCGAGCCAGGCGGCCCGGTCGCCCGTCTCGACGAGCGGCGCGAGGTCGTCGAGCACCGCCGACAGGTCCCCGGCGAGCGCCACGTCCACCTTGACGTTCTTGTTGAACTCGGCCGGATCGATGTCGATGTGGATCTTGCGCGCGTTCGGGGCGTAGGTCCGGACGTTGCCCGTGACCCGGTCGTCGAAGCGCATGCCGAGGGCGATCAGCAGGTCCGCCTCCTGGATGGCGGCGTTGACCCACGCCTCGCCGTGCATTCCCATCATGCCCATGTTGAGCGGGTGCTGGGCCGGCACGCCGCCGATGCCGAGCAGGGTCATGGCGATGGGGATGTCGGCGCGCTCGGCGAGCTCCCGGACCTGGCTCATCGCACCCGAGAGCAGCACGCCGTGGCCGGCGAAGATGATCGGACGCTTCGCGCTGTTCAGCAGGTCGGCGGCCCGCCGATACTCCGCATCGGAGGCGCGCAGGTCGGGCCGGTAGCCCGGCAGCTTGACGTCCCGCGGGTGCCAGTCGCCCTCGGTCGACCCCTGCTGCGCGTCTTTCGTGATGTCGACCAGCACCGGCCCGGGCCGGCCGGAGCGGGCGACGTACATCGCCTCGTGAATCACCGGCGCGATCTCGTCTACGTGCGACACCAGGTAGTTGTGCTTCGTGATCGGCAGCGTGACGCCGGTCACGTCGGTCTCCTGGAACGCGTCCGAGCCGATCAGCTTGCTGCCCACCTGGCCGGTGATGCACAGCAGCGGCGACGAGTCGAGCATCGCCGTCGCGATGCCGGTCACCATGTTCGTCGCGCCGGGTCCGGAGGTGGCAATCGCCACGCCGACTTCCCCGCTGGCCCGCGCGTAGCCGTCGGCCATGTGGGTGGCGCCCTGCTCGTGACGCACCAGCACGTGGCGGATCGGGTACTCGAGCAGCGCGTCGTAGGCGGGGAGAATCGCCCCGCCGGGGTAGCCGAAGACGGTGCCGACGCCCTCGCGCACCAGCGCTTCCCAGATGATCTGCGCGCCCGTTCTCATCGAAGCCATCGCCTGTTCCTGCTCTCTCAATTGGTGACGGCGCCCGTCGCGGCCGACGAGACCAGCCGTGCGTACTTGGCCATCACGCCGCTCTTGAAGCGCGGTTCCGGCGCGCGCCACGCGGCCAGCCGCGCCTGCATCTCTTCGTCGCTCACCTCGAGCTGCAGCTTCCGGTTGCGCTCGTCGAACAGGATCGTGTCGCCGTCGCGCACCACCGCGATCGGCCCGCCGCGGGCGGCCTCCGGCGCCACGTGCCCCGCCATCATGCCGCGGGTGGCGCCCGAGAACCGGCCGTCGGTCAGCAGCGCCACCGATTCGCCGAGCCCCGCCCCGACGATCGCAGCCGTCACCCCGAGCATCTCCCGCATGCCCGGTCCCCCGCTCGGCCCCTCGTAGCGGATGACCACGACGTCGCCCGGCCGGATCCGCCCCTGCTCGACCGCCTCGAAGGCGCCTTCCTCGCTGTCGAACACCCGCGCCGGACCACGGTGGGTCGCCGGCTCGTGACCCGCGACCTTCACCACGCAGCCGTCCGGCGCCAGGTTCCCCTTGAGGATGACGAGCCCCCCTGTCGGGGTTATCGGATCGGATACCGGCCGCACCACCTCCTGGCCGGCGGCTTCCTCCGCCGCGTCGGCGACCTGCCCGATGGTCTGCCCCGTAACCGTCGCGCAATCACGGTTGAGCAATCCAGCCTCGCTCAACCGCCTGGCCACCAGACCGATCCCGCCGGCCCGGTAGAGGTCGGTGGCGACGAAACGCCCGCCCGGCTTCAGATCCGCCAGCAGCGGCGTGCGCTCGCTGACGCGATCGAAGTCCTCGATGTGCAGGTCGACCCCCGCCTCGTGGGCGATCGCCAGCAGGTGCAGCACGGCGTTGGTCGAGCCCCCGGTGGAGGCGACCGCGGCGATGGCGTTGTCGAGCGCCTCCCGCGTCACGATCCGCCGGGGCCGCAGGTCCTTCTTCACCAGGTCCATGACGAGCGCGCCGGCCCGGCGCGACACCGCGCCCTTCTCCGCCTCCATCGCCGGCACGCCGTTGGCGCTCATCGGCGAGACCCCGAGCAGTTCGCAGACCGTCGACATCGTGTTGGCGGTGAACTGCCCGCCACACGCGCCGGGCCCCGGACAGGCGACGTCCTCCAGCGCAAACAACTGCTCGTCGGTCATCTTGCCGGCGGCATGGGTGCCGACCGCCTCGAACACGTCCTGGATCGTGACGTCGCGCCCTTCCCACCGTCCGGGCGCAATCGAGCCGCCGTAGAGCACTAGCCCGGGAATGTCGAGCCGCACCAGCGCCATCACCCCGCCGGGGATGGTCTTGTCGCAGCCGACCAGAATCACGATGCCGTCGAAGAGATTGCCGCGCGCGACCAGCTCGATGGAGTCGGCCACCACCTCGCGGCTGACGAGCGACGCCTTCATCCCCTCGCTGCCCATCGTGATGCCGTCGGAGATCGACACCGTGTTGAACTCCATCGGCGTCCCGCCGGCGGCCCGGATGCCCGCCTTCACCTCCTCGGCGAGATCGCGCAGGTGGTAGTTGCAGGGCCCGATCTCGATCCAGGTGTTCGCCACGCCGATGATCGGCCGGCGCAGGTCGGCGTCGGTGAAGCCGACCGCCTTCAGCATGGCGCGGGCCGGCGCCCGGCTCGGTCCCTCGGTAATCGCGGCGCTCTTGCGTGTGCTCATAGCAAAAAGGCCATCACCCGGTGTCGGATGATGGCCCCTCGTGGTCTCTTGGTGATGGTGTCGGGAACATCATCCGTTCGCGGCCGACGCAATCGCGCCGGCCACGATAACGATGACCGTGGCGATGCCGAGCCGTTCCCGGGTCGCGCTCATGGGATGAATGCCGCCTCCGGCTGTCACGCATTGTACCGCGCCTTCGGCCGCAGTAGTCAAATTTATAATTCTTACAACATCATAAATGTACGATCGGGCCGGCGGCCGGCGTGACGCGGTCGCCGCACGCACGACACGCGGGAGCGATGGTTTGGCGCGGACGAGCGCAGCCGCGTGCGCTATCATCAGACGAGCATGGGGCGCCATGGCGTGCGCGCTCCGAAGGAGGTACA
Source organism: Vicinamibacterales bacterium (assembly GCA_965204175.1). Lineage (GTDB taxonomy): Bacteria > Acidobacteriota > Vicinamibacteria > Vicinamibacterales > UBA8438 > WTFV01. The sequence continues at coordinate 2,097,479 of OZ241978.1, read as the reverse complement.
GAAGCATGCGACAACGAGCAGCAGCGTGCGGGGCAGGCATGCTCGCGGTGGCGACCGTGGCAATGATTGCAGGCTGTTCACCGCCGCCCCCGACCCCGACCGTGACCGTGAGCGACGTGCAGGTAGATATCGCGACGAACCCGGAAACCGGCAATCCGATGGGCCGCCGAATCACCGGATCGCTCCAGCTCGCGGACCCGGGCACACCGGCCGCCGATCCGTCCCCGCGCATCGCGGCATTGATCTGGCGCGGCGAGACTGCCTCCCGGCGAACCTGCGAGCACGAGTTCCCGGATGGAATCACGCCCGGCGAGGCGTACGAGTTCGAGATCATCTGCAGCGCCCCCGGCAACGACCTGTCGTTCGTGTTCCGCGCTGGCGGCGAACGCGACAGGACGTATCCCTGCGACGGTTGCGAACGCAGACCGATTCTCTGACGGGCGGGAGTGGCGCGGTCGGCCTGCCGAACGCAGATCCGCGCTTCACTTCGTCAGCGCCGGCGCGGCCGGCAAGAGCGCCGCGGCTGACGTGATGGTTCACGAGGCGGGAACTCCCGACCCGGATACCTCGCCTCCGTCGGCGATCGGGCGCCGATCCCGGTCATCCAGGGATCGGGCTCGGCCGTTCCGTCGCCGCCACCGATAGCCGCGGTCACGCGCCCGTAGCTCAGCAGGATAGAGCATCGGTCTTCTAAACCGAGGGTCGCTGGTTCGAGTCCAGCCGGGCGCGCCACCCTGCCCCCCGGCCGAGCGGCGGATCGGGTCCTCCTGCTTGCGCCACACGTCCGGCGACAACAGGCAGCCGTGCTCGAGCGTGCGGAGATCGACTACGTTGATCTCACCGGCAACGCTCATCTACAGGCTCCGGGCCTGTTTGTTCACGTGGAAGGCCGGCAGCCGCAGAAAGATCTCCCTCCCGCTCCTGGCCGACCGCAGAAGGGCTGAATCAAGACGGTCATGGCCCTCCTCATCCGTCCAGGCCTCACCAACGCGCCGTACCGCACTCTGGCGGCGTGTGCCGGTGTGGCCGGTCCGTGGAATCCGGCCGGCGTGCTTGCGCTGTGCCTTCGTCCGTCAGTTGCCGGGCGGTTCGTTCTTGAGCGCCTCGAACTGCATCGACAGCAGTTCGCGTACGTCGCTCTGCAATTCGTCGATCTGGCGTTGCAACGTTGGCGATCCCGTCGGTGATCCGCTCGTTCACGTCGGTGACCCGCTCGTTCACGTCGTCGAACCGCTGGTTCATGCCGTCCTGCAGGTTGGGTAATCCGGGTGTTCAGGCTGGCCGTTCTGGTCGATCCTGATTCCACTGAGCGCGATGATGATGCTCCCGATCATCGCCATCGTGCCGATGATCGTCCACGTGTCCCTGGTCATCATGCTGCTCTTTTTCCGGTGATCGCCTCGCGGAGCCCTTCCAGGAGTCCTTCGAGTTTGGCCATTCGCTCGCGGAGCTGCCCGAGTTGCTCGGCGGTCTCCTTCCCCTGGGCGTCCATCCGGTCTCGTACCCGGCTGTCGTACCGTGCGACGATTCCCCACACGCCGAGCAGCACTGCTGCGACCATGCCCATGCCGACCAGCACTGTCGGGATGATTCCACCGCTTTCCATGGCCTCTCCTCGCCGTACGCTAGGTCTTCGTTGGTGCTGGTGTCAAAGCCCGTACCTGTCCGTACCGCAAACGGCGGCCTGCGGATCGGGTCCGTGGTCTGCTTGCCGAACGCGTCCCGCTCGGCAGTCCCCTCGATTCGCGCGAGGATCTGTCGATCGGTTCGCATCCTGCCCGTCTCGCCGCGGCCGTTTCGGCTTGGGCGCCGCCGGCCGTCGCCGGTGCGCCGGGTCTGCGGAACACGGACGGGCCTGCTCGCGCCGTCCCTTCGTCCGTCAGTTGGCGGGGGGTTCGTTCGCAGCAATTCGAAGGATGTAGCACTTCGAGTCGTCGATCAACGGCCTGAAGCGCCTGCTGGAGTCTGTCCATTCGGGAGGCGTGGTGAACATCGAGGACACGGTCAACCTGGGGCATGTGCCAGCCGAGCCGCCGCCCGAGTTCAGCCTTCGTGATTCTCTTCTCTCGCATCGCGTTATACAGCTCAATCTTTGGCACGGCCAATGCTGGAACCTCGACCATTAGCTCTCCCTCTGAGGGCTGTGGCAGCCGTTGCCGGTCCTTCATGTATGCATGGATCACGGTCAGAAGCTCAGGGATCCCCTCATTTTATAATATGAACCGAATAGGAAACAAGTCCTTTCTGAAGATAGAACCTATCGCATTCTGAAGTTTGCAGAGCAACGCACTTGGATTAGAATGTGGGTTTCATGCATCCACAGCGAAATCGGCAGACGTCATCCAAACTATGGCTTCGGAGACACGACCTCCTGAACTTCATCAACACCTTGTACGACGGCGACCTGCACGCCAAGCGGGTGCTGTCACTGGCCAACGCCACGCTGGGCGTGCTGACAAGCGCTTCGCTGGCAATCCATGCGGTGGGGCGCGGCCTGGCCCAGGCCATGGGCACGTTGACCAAGCATGGCGTCAAGCAGGTGGACCGCCTGCTGAGCAATCAAGGCGTCAACGTCTGGACCTTCTTCGCCTACTGGACGCCGTACATCGTCGGCGCCCGCACCGAAGTGGTCGTGGCGCTGGATTGGACGAGCTTTGCGGCCGACGAGCAGGAGACGATCGTGCTGTCGATGTTGACCGGGCACGGGCGCGCGACGCCGCTGTTGTGGAAGACGGTGGCCTCGTCGACGCTGAAGGGCAATCAGCGGCGCTATGAGTACGAGGTGCTGTGCCGCTTGCGCGAAGTGCTGCCGGACGGGGTGAAAGTCACCGTCGTGGCGGACCGGGGTTTTGCGGACTGCAAGCTGTTCTACGCGTTGAAGACCGAGTTGGGCTTTGAATACGTGATTCGGTTGCGCGGAGACATCTATGTGACGAACGCGAGCGGCGAGCGGCGAGTGGCCGCCGAGTGGGTCGGGGCCGGGGGGCGTGCGCGGCGGCTGGTGGGGGCTCGGGTGACCGACGCGCACGAGATGCCGGTGGGCGCGGTCGTCTGTGTCCACGATGCGGAGATGGACGAGCCGTGGTGTCTGGTGGCGAGCGAAGCGACGGTGCCGACGCGGGTCTTGATTCGCTACTACGGCAAGCGTTGGGGGATCGAGGCGGGCTTTCGGGACATCAAGGACATGCGTTTCGGGATGGGTCTGTCATCGATGCATGTGTCGCGCCCGGAGCGGCGAGACCGCCTGCTGTTGCTCAGCGCGTTGGCGATTGCGGTGCTGTCGGTGTTGGGCGCGGCGGGCGAGCGCATCGGGTACGACCGTTGGTTGAAGGCGAATACGGTGAAGCGGCGGACGCATTCGTTGTTTCGGCAGGGGTTGATGCTGTACCACCATCTTCCCAATTGGCCCGAGGATCGGGTTCGTCCGTTGATGGAGACGTTCGGCAACATGCTGCTGGAACAGCGGGTGTATCGAGAGGTTTTCGGCGTGATCTGACGCCTGCAGAATGAGGGGATGCATGAGCGCGGGAGGGTATTGAGACCGCGCTGGCTCACGTCGTCCGGCACAACGTCGAGGCGACCGACGCGCGCTCGGACCTGTTCGAGCGTCGCCGACCTCTTGATGGACCATTGGGCCGACTACCTCGCCGGCTAACGGCTGGGACCGACGTCTCGGTCGAGGTCCGGCGCCGGTTCGAGACGGAACTCGACGGGGCGGATGGGAAAATGCGCGGGCCGCGACGATGGCCCGGCAGACGGGAGCATCGCCGGAGTGGCGACCCTCCTTCCACGCCTGGCCCAAGGGCAGCCCGAGGCCCGCCCCCTGAGCCGATCCAGCCTCCGATCTCGCACTCCCGGATCGGAGGCTGAGCCACATGACACGCACCGCCATCGTCGCCGCCGTTCTCCTCGTCGGGTCCCTGCCGCAGGCCGCCGCCGGCCAGCACCCTGACCGGTTCGGAGTTCACGCCGTGGTTCCGCTCTACGAGGAGTCCGACCTGCACCGCGGCGGCGGCGTGTCGTGGCGGAAGCAGATCGGCCGCGGCTGGGGCCTCCACGCCGCGTACGACGTCTCGACACCGGGCGATCACTGGGACCACGCGGCCTCGGTGTGGGTCGCCAAGAGCTTCGGGCCGCCGGACGACTCGGTGCCGTACCTGCTCGTTGGTGGCGCCGCCATCGGCTACCACACATACGGCCAGGGCGGGGGCGGAGCATGGGCAAGGCCAGGGATCGGAGCGGGGCTGACACACTGGAACGCCCGCCGGAGCTGGTACTGGGCACCGGAGGTCCGCTTCGGGGTCAGCGCACTCGCCACGCTCTCGGTGACAATCGGGTTCGCCAACCGCTGATCTCCTGCCGGTCGGGCCGGTCGGTCTCCCACTTCTGCCGGGCTCGTCTGGAGGGGCGGGTGGCCGTCCTTCTCGGGAATTGACCGTCCGCACATGACGCGACGATTTCACTGGGTTGCGGAAACACACCGCTGTCGGAATCGGAGACGACGTCGACGATGTCGTCGGACAAACCGGCCCTGGGAAGTTCACGTTGCGGTAGCAGAGCGCGGGACTTCGGGAACGCGGTGCTGGTGGCCGCTACGCCGGGGCATCGTGCCGGCATCGTGCCCGGCACCCGGCCGCCGTACCGGATCTCCCACCGTGGACGGGTATTGGCGTGCCCGACCTCGGCAAACGGATCCTCCCGCCACGTCGGCGGCCTTCGCCATCGGCGGCAACGCACCGTGCGCCGGCAGGCCGTCGAGCCTCAGCTCAGGAGCCGGCTTCCTCCTCGGGCGGCGGGAAGAGGTCATCGATGCGGCAGCCGAAGTAGTTGGCGAACCTGTGCGCGTTCTCGACGGTGATCGTCCGGTGGCGTTCGCAGGCAACGTCACTGACGTAGGCCTGCGTCACGCCGATGGCGGCCGCGACGCGCACCTGGGTGACGCGCGCCAACGAGATCGCTCTCGCCACGAGCCTAGCCGGCGGCCCGGCGCGGAGAGCCGCGATCTGCCGCGGTGTGAGCATTCCCGATGCTGCCAAACAAGACGTTCGGTGCCTGGGCCGGGCAGTAGCCGGGTCCGGCCGCTCGGCGACGGCCCTGCGCTGCTGACAGCGTCGTTCGTCCGGTCGAGGCTGGCGTGCAATGGCCGGACGGCAGCGAGGCCGGCGCGCTGCGTCACTCCTGCGCCTTGGCCTCTCGGCGGGAAGCCCAGTACTTGCGCATCCGCTCGGCGACGGCCCTGCGCTGCTCCTCGCTCATCGTGCGCTTGCGCCTGGCGACAGCCTTGGCCGCCTTCTTCGTCGAACGCCCGGCGCACCACGACTTCGGTCAGTCGGTGGGTAGTAACGTCGCGACTACGCTGGCGACCAGCCGCCGTATCGGGCGGCGGCGCCCGGTCAGTCCGCGTCAGAGGCCGCGCCGGTCAAGTCTCGAAGCTCCCTGCGCGCCTGCCGGAGCCGGGGATGAGCCGGTTGCTCCACCTCCAACCTGTCGATCTCCACGCGCAGTCGCACCACCAGCAACCGGCGAGCGGTCCGCTCACGCTTGACCTCCTCGCCAACGACACGTTCGTCTCCGTCGTCCCGCCGTTCCATCGTCCACGCACGCTCAGCGAAGCACGTCGCACGATGATCCTATCGCGCCCAGGTCTGGGGCGGCCGAGTAGGCGCGGACCCGGCCGAACTGCGCCGCAGACGCGGGCATCGGCGAGTGGATCGCGTTCGCGTTCTTCCGGGCCTTGGCCCAGGACTATCCGGGTATCGTCCCGGTCGCGGCCGCCGCGTCTACCGAACGCCCAGCCACCCCTGGCGGCTCACTCGCCCGCAGGCGGAAGCGCTTGACGCGCGATGCGCTCTGGCTCGACGATCCTGGTGCGGTTCTTGGCGTTCATAAATACCATTCGTTCATCATTAATGAACGTGCTAGACTTCCGAACATGACCCGGGTGGCAGCCGCGCCCTACCTTGACCTGTACGGGCCTGCTCTGCGGAAGTGGATGCCGTACGCCGAGATTCGCCCGACCGGAAGAGCTCTGGCCCTGTTCGACGGCGTCGTCACCTGGAAGGCCGCCAGGGGTGTGACTCGGTACCTCGTCGAGGAGAAGCGACACCTCCGCCACCAGGATGTCGGGGTCGTAGTCGAGCAGTTGCACCGACGCCGAGCGACCCTGCCCCCCGGCCGAGCGGAGGATCGGGTCCTCCTGCTTGCGCCACACGTCCGGCGACAACAGGCAGCCGTGCTCGAGCGTGCGGGGATCGACTACGTTGATCTCGCCGGCAACGCTCATCTACAGGCTCCGGGCCTGTTTGTTCACGTGGAAGGCCGCCGGCCACAAAAGGATCTCCCTCCCGCTCCCGGCCGACCGCAGAAGGGCTGGATCAAGACGGTCGTGGCCCTCCTCATCCGTCCAGGCCTCACCAACGCGCCGTACCGCACTCTGGCGGACCAGGCGGACGTGGCCCTCGGCACCGTTGCCGGATGCATGAACGACCTGGCTGCGCGCGGGCTCCTGCTCAAGGGGAAGGACGGCCGGAGAGTGGAAGACCGGCAGGCGCTCATTGCGTTGTGGGTACAAGCCTATGTCGAAGGCCTACGTCCCAGGCTGAGGGAGCGCCGGTTCCAGGTGCGGGCCCAGGAGAAACAGGAGATCTGGCCGCGGCTGCGGGAAGTGCTCGCCGAGCGTGGACAGCCGTGGGCGCTGACGGGCGCCGACGCGGCCGAGCGGCGCACGCCCTTCTTTCGCGCGGACGAGACGGAGATTTACGCGCCCGTCCGCGCGCTCGCGGACCGCGGGGCCCAGAAGGCGCTCGTCGCCCAGCCTGCTGCACGAGGTGGAAACCTGCTGGTCATCGAGCCGCCGGGCCCCCTGGCGATAGCCGGTGAGATCGACGACGACTTCCCCGTCGCTCCGGACCTGCTGGCCTACGCCGAGTTGCGGTACCGAGGCACCGGCCAGGCGCTGGAGGCAGCCGAGCTGCTCTTGCCCAGGGTTCTCGACGATGCCGCGCGTTGAGGCTCCCGGCTTGATGCGGGTCGTCGTCGACATCGAGCGCGGACTGCGGGAGTTGGGGATCCCGTTTGGGATCGTGGGGGCGCTTGTCCCCGAACTTCTCCTGGATGTAAAGCCGCCGCGCAAGACCAACGATGTGGATGTGGCCGTCGTCGTCGAGGGACTCGGGGATTTCGATCTGCTGAAGGACCGGCTTGCGGACTACGGGTTCACGCGCACACGCCAACCGCATCGCCTGAACCACCGCGACGGGGGGTGGGGGACATCCTGCCGTTCAACGAAGCGATCGCGCGAGATGGATTGGAACTCGAAGAAGGCTTCATCTTGAACATGGCCGGCTTCGGCCATGTCGTGCCGAATGCTGTCCCCATTCCAATTGAAGGTGGGCCGACCCTGCCACTGGCCCCACTGCCTCTCTATGTCCTCCTCAAGCTCGTGGCCTTCAGCGACCGAGAGGAAGCCAAGGATCTCGCCAGTGTTCTCCATTGCCTGGAACACTACCTCGAAGACGATGAACGGCGGTACGGCGTCGATCACGACGGCGAAGGCGTGCCCTACGAGTACACCGGCGCTTACGCGGTCGGTGACGAGGCCAAGCCCTTTCTGGACGAGTCCGTCAGCGAAACCGTGAACGCCGTCCTCGACCGATTCGATAGTCCGGAGGCGACCGTCATCGGCGTCGTGGCTCGCGAAACTGGCAAGTTCATCGTGGAAGACGAGCACCGAAGTGAGGTCTTCGAGCTTTTTCGCTGGTATCGTCTCGGAACCGGCCTGTGATGTTGCCGATGCCGAACGCGAGCGGCGGGAACCCCGTGACGCCCGCGCCCGCTCGTTCGAGGTGCTCGACCGCCGCATGCATCGCGGCGGCGCTCCACGCCGGCCAGTCGCCGCGGACCGGCACCGTGGCCCGAAGAGCGCGGGCGATTCGCACTGCTCCCGAGCGAGGTGGATCTCGACGTGGCCCTGCAGCCGCTGTCGCGTTTCACCGGCGGGCAACGGAATCGGGAGACCGCCGGATCGTGGCAACCGTACCGCTCGCACAACCCCAGAAACGGGCTCGTCACCTCGACCGACGGAGGCGCGTCTTCACGACGGGACCGCTTGTGCGGCTGGTCAACCTTCATCGCCGGATCCGGTTCCCGTCGACCGGGAGGCGTCAGCCCGCGGAGGTAGAACGCTTGGGCAGGGTTTCGGCCGACTTCAACCTCGGAGCCAGGTGCGCCAACGAGACCTGCGTCCCGCAAGACGAAGAAAGTCGGCGCGACGTGCCGGGGGACCGTATAGTCGAGCAAGAAGACGCTTGCGCCGGCGCTGGAGCGCTTCGGCAGGTTGACCGACCGCTGGACCGGATCGGATAACGGCCATTCCGTTAACTTCCGGCACTCGGCCAGCGCCGCCTGCCGGGCGGCGGCGCGAGAGGCATACGCTTCCGTCCAGCCTACCGTTTTGCTGTCGGCGTTGGAGGAGTCCATCCCATCATGGCGCAAGCCCCGCTGCATTCGAGCGGCGTTGGGCGATGTTGAGTTTCAGTCGTTAGCCATCCAGCGGATTCGCCAATCTTCCCAGGAACAGAATACTCCCCGAGTCACGATCTTGAATCGCAAAAACGAATGGCCGGTCCGCTCGAAACACCGGCGGCGGCACCAAAGCGCGGGTCGAAAATCCAAGTCCGGTCGCGGCGGCTGCCTCCGTACCTTCTTCGTCAACATCAACGAATGCACTGTGCAGCACGTCCGTCAGACGCAGATCAACCGAGTCACTGATACCAGAAAAATCGCTGTGGGCCATGAACGGATCCAACATTCCCAAAGCCGCCAGCGCGTCGGCTAGGCTGACCTCGGACCGTATCGAGAACTTCGGAATGATCACACGAAGCGATGTATCTTCAGTCTGTTCCTGGAAAGAGCGAATCATGTCTACCGTCAAGGCGTGTTCAAGTTGCCTCAGAACGCCGCGTTCCATGGGTAGCAGCACAAGCATCGCCATCCTGCCTCCCTCGTACGGCAACTCCAGCAAACGCCATTCGCGGTTTTCCATAAACCGAAACCGCCCCTCCTGCACCATCATCGGCACATCGATCGAGAGGTCTGATGTGGTCCAGAAGGGGGCGATCATGCCCTGACTGTCGTCAAACCTGCTCATCCACTGTCCCTTGAAATACGTTGCGTTGACAAGAAGAAGTCGCGTCGAGCCGTCGGGGATACCGACCGGCAGAAGCTCAACAACGCTATCTTCTGTGCGTTCCCGGACCCAGCGATTGATCTGCTCGCGAGCACCAGACGCGTCATGGACAAAGTCGTACTCGCCGGGATTCACCGCATAGTACTCGCCGACAAGTGACAAGTACTGTGAACGTAGGCCCAACCCCGACTGCACCCACAGACCATTCGTTATCCTCAGTACGAGCCCGGTGGATTCGGCGGAGGCGGCCCTCAGCGATGAAGCGAGACTCCCAAAGGCGGAGTGAAGTCGAGGTTGCGTCAACTCGAAACGCAGGACCCGTGCCATTTGTTCTTCGGTTCTAGCCCGCGCCCCGGCCATGGCAACGGCTAGCACATTTGAAATGCTGTACGGTGACAAGAACAGATTACCATTCGTCTTGCTCAACTCTTGATATAGCTCCAAAGCGAATGCCGAGTTACCTCGCACGAGTGACTGCAAGTCATCGTCTGTCTGCGCGAGCGCGGGCCCGCCAATCATCGCTAGACATAGCGCCATGGCGGTAAGGATCCGCAGTGGCCGACCGTGACCTTCAGCAAGTCCATAGAACTCGCGGCTGTTAACAGCCCGTGGTGAAGCCCCGCGTCTCAGCGAGAGCGGCGAGGCACCCGTCTGACAAGGCGTGAGGAGGGCGCATATTCGGCATAAGTAACCGACGAACAACGCGGTCAGGCGGGATGTATCGCCGCTGGAATGCGGCGGGGAATTTTGCCACGGGCGGTTAAGCGGCGGTCTCCAGTCGCTCAGCATCTTCACACCCATTCAGCTCCGAGCCAAGGTATCGGCGCGCTTGGCGGAGGGCAAGCGCGCCGATACTTACGGAGATTAGCGATCAGTTCTCATCGATCTGATCAAGAACCCATGCAAGGTACGCCGACACACGTGTATAAACGCCGAAGAAGCGGTGTCGAGCGCATCCCTCGCCCCAACTAACGATGCCCATCAACCGCGCGTCATCAAAACCTGTCGTTGTCGCGCGAGCAGCGAGGGGCCCACCACTGTCACCCTCGCAGGCGTCCCGTCCTCCGCTGCGAAATCCTGCACAGAGCATGGTGTCGGCCACTAGGTAGCCAAGGGGGGCGTAGGCCTCCCTGCAGGAGTTCGTATCCACAGTCGGCACATTGACATATAGCAGCATATTGGACGCAGGTCCCACTTCCGCTATTCTGCCCCACCCTGTTGTAGTGGCCTCCGAGTAGGGATCGGCCAACTCCAGTTCGTCCACTGTCGGAAGTTCGATGACGCGCCTGTACTTGGCACGGTCGTGTTGCTGTTGTCTCGCGGTCAGCGGCTCCAGCTTGAGTAGCGCGATATCGTTCTCAAGCGTACTCACGTCGTAATCTGGGTGGACAACGACGGCGGTAACGTGCTGCACGAACCCTTCCGCCTGATCCAAGTCTACAGCCGCAGATATAACCTTGAGTTCCGACGATTCCAGGGTCTTGGCCGGATCTGTGCCCATCGCGCCGTGGTGCAGGCAGTGGGCAGCTGTCAGAATCCAACTCGACTGGTCGTTGTCAGTTATCAAAGAGCCCCCGCAGAAATGGCGGTCCGCTGGAAAGAATCTGTTCCCGGGTAGAGCGATGTTGACTCTAGCTTGGATGGATACTTGCCACGGAAACTGGCCCAATTCGGCGGCGCTACCCCCGACGATTCGGCTCTGGCCCGCCCAAAATCGATAGTGGGACAAACCTCGCTCTTGTGCAATTCCGTCTCCTGCTAGTATGGGAATCGTCAAGAAAGCTGCTAGTACGGCGAGAAAGCGTCTGTTGACTAGATGCAACATCACAATTGTTCTCCTTTAGAGATTTTGCGGGAGCGTCGAACAGACAGCCCCGCAGCCCCCCTTCGGGTAACGTACCAGGAGGAGCCGAGTTGTGCAAGATGTGGTGGTTCGGCGAATTGGGATTTGCGCAGGACGTGGCCGCCTCCAGTGCTGCCAGCCGGGCCGCGAACACCCACGACTCACGGCTTCGTCGCCGTGCAGGAGAGTGAGCCCGTCGTAACTGGGGGCATCGGCTGCTGTTAGGCGGCTTGGCGGCTCCGGCTCGATGGACGAGCAGTGGATGAAGTCGTTGCGGCCGAACTGCAGCTCGGTGCCCGCCGACGTGGGCGAGCGTTCGGCTGCGCAGCCGGTCCGCTCGGGTCGAGCCGCCCCCGGCCAGGCTCGGTGTCGTTGTTCGCTCCCGCCGCAGAACCGTCCTCGCCGCTCCCGACGACTCCTGCGCCCTGTCCGCAAGGAAGCACCTCCCTTTCCGGCGCTAGATCAGAAGTTAACGTAAACACGCTTATCCGACCCGGTGCTGCGCCAGCCGGAAGCAGGCCCCAGTCAAGACGCCCCGGACATCCGGCCTGTTCCTCTTGCATCGCCGTGCAGCACTCCCACTTCATCGTAAACGGTCCAGCGCTTTCTGCGCGTTGGCGTGTCCCTGCTCGGCGGCGAGACGATACCAGCGGACGGCTTCCACACGATCCCGCCGCACGCCCCGGCCGTTCTCGTACCTCCGGCCGAGGTTGTTCTGGGCGGTGGCGTGTCCCTGCTCGGCCGCGCGGCGAAACCACTGCACCGCTTCCTCTTCGTCCCGCGAGACTCCGTCACCCCTGCCGTACATCGCGCCGAGGTTGTTCTGCCCGCTGGCGTGCCCCTGTTCGGCCGAGAGGCGGAACCAGCGGACGGCGTTCCGGTGGTCCTGAGGCACTCCGCGACCGTCGCGATACATGGCGCCGAGGTTGTTCTGCCCACCGGCGTGTCCTTGCTCGGCGGCGAGACGATACCAGCGGACGGCTTCTCCGTTGTTCCGCTGGACCCCAAAACCGCGACCGTACATGAAGCCGAGGAAGACCTGCGAGTCTCCATGTCCCTGCTCGGCGGCACGTCGGAACCAGCGGACGGCTTCTCCGTCGTCCTGCGCCACCCCGAGACTGCCCTGGTAACTACTGACGCCGAGGTTGTACTGGGCGTTGGCGTGTCCCTGCTCGGCCGCGCGTCGGAACCACCGCAGGGCCTCGGCGTAATCCTGCGAGACGCCGTGTCCGTCGCGGTAGAAGACACCGAGGCTGTTCTGTGCGTCCGCGTTCCCCTCCCGGGCCGCCAAGCGGAACCACCCGAATGCGGCTTCATCGTCCGGCGCCACGCCGACACCGTCCCGATATATCACGCCGAGCCGATTCTGGGCCGATGCGTTACCCCGTTCGGCCGCTCGGCGATACCACGACCGGGCCATCGCATAGTCCTGAGCTACCCCCCCGCCGACCTCGTACAGGTGCCCGACAGCTTCCTCGCCGCTGGCGTTCCCCGCGTCGGCGAGGCGCTGGAACCAGGACAGCGCGGTCGCATAGTCCTGGGGTACTCCGCGACCGTCGCGGTACATCACCCCGAGATTGAACTGCCCGCGGGGGTCGCCTTGCTCGGCGGCTCGCCGGTACCACGACACAGCAATCGCATCGTTCCGCTCGACGCCCTGTCCGGCCGCGTACATCCGCCCCGCAACCAGTTGCGACGGCACGTGGCCCTGCTCGGCCGCCCGGGTGTACCAGGACACGGCGACGTCGAAACCCCGTCCGACACCACGGCCGTTCGCGTACCGCTCGGCGAGCTCGTGCTGTGCCTCGGCATCCCCCGCCTCGGCGAGCTCGCGTAGTGCCACGATGTGCAGCTGGGTGATGTCCGGATCTGGCGGGTCGGCGCGCGGCGGGTCAGTCGGCACCGGGTCGGTTGCAGCCGCCGCAGTCACCGTGACCGACGCACCCGCGGTCAGCGTCCGCGTCAGGTAGTGTTCGCGTACCAGCGACTGATACTCGTGAGGTCGCTGCGCCCCGTTGGTCGACTCCAGCACCTGAGCCCGTACCCGACGGAAAAGCGTCAGGATCTCCAGTGGGGCTTCCAGGTACGACAGCAACGCTGCCGTGTACGGGCTGTTCCGGCCTCTACCATCCGCCGCTGTTGTCCCCGCCGCCGCTGCATACGCCACCAGCGTCTCGTCCCCCAGCAGGTCCTCGTTCAGGTCCCCGAAGCTACCGCCGCTGACGCTACGGCTCGCCGCCGTGTGCTGCATCGACCGCGCCAGCGGGTTGTTGCGGCACGCGTCCAGGATCACCAGCCGCAATGACGCCCCCGCGGTCGACACCAGCAGGTCGTCCAGCGTCAACGCTTCGTAGCGCACGTCGACGTCGCGCTCCAGACGCGCGTCGACCGGGACCAGATAGTTGACGCCGTCCATCTCGATGCCGTGACCCGCGTAGAAGACCAGCGACACGTCCGCCCCGGCGCTCCGCCGCGTGAACGCACGTAGCGCCTCGGTCAACTCCACCCGATCGGCGTCGAGCTGGGTCGTCACCTCGAACCCGAGCCGCCACAGTGCCGCAGAGATGTCCCGCGCGTCGTTGTCCGGGTTCGGCAGCCGCCCGATGTGGGCGTAGGTGCTGTTGCCCACCACCAGCGCCACGCGGCCATCGGCCAGGACGACCGACGGCGCCGCGAACACGACGCACGCCAGGACCGCTACGACGAGCGACATCACTGCTCGCATCGCATTCTTTTCACGCGCATCCTGCCAAGCAGGTCGCGGTCTGCAACCTCATGCACCGCCACGGCATTCGACGCCGGGCCCATTCCCCTCGGAGACTAAGCCACCCACAGCACGCCATGCACCATCCAGATGGAGGGGCAAGGCAAGAAAGTGGACGGAATCCACTGACGGATCGTCTTCGGCTCCCGTACTTGCAGCCGCCACGTCACTTCGCCGTCGAGGCGGTTGGCCCTGCGCGAGGCCGAGCACGTCGGCCCCGCAGTCCGGACATACCACCGGCAGCGGCACGTCGATGGCGAACTGCGCCCTGCAGCCCAGGCACTCCCCCGCCACCGTCTCCCGCCGTTCCGGAGACGCCGCCGGCAGATGCGCCCTCAGCAACCGCCGCGCGCTCAACTCTCCTCCACTGATAGAACCGCCCGGCCGTCGCCTCGTCGGTCACCGCCAGCAGGATGGCCAGCGCCAGACTGGGGCGGTCCCGAGCCGCCGTACCCCCAGGCCGATCGCCGTCGGCGAGTGGTTTCGAACCGCCAACGAAGTCCGACAGTTCCAGCGGCGCGCCGTCGACGCCCCCGCATAGCGCAGCCGCAACGACTTCCAAGGCGGCGGCCGCAACTCGACGGACTTCTCCTCCGCCGCCGTCCGATCTCAGCCGCCGCCGCGTAGCGCCGCCAAGCAAGCACGGTGGCGACGGTGAAGCTCACTCGACCAGCCCGGCTGCACGGCGTCAAAAGGCCTTCCAACGAAACCCTCCTCCACGATGACCGCTCCCGGAGAAGCCGATCATCGGATGCGCATCCGCTCGAGGTAGTCGACCGCTGCCCTCATCTCTGCAGCGTCCCATGCCGCCCAGTCTTCGCTTGCGGGCAGCCCCAACGCCCCGGTGCTCCGCCCCACGGCGACCAGCCTGACAGCGAGACGTTGCGAACCCTGCTCGTTGCACAAGGCCAGGAACCGCTGCGTCAAGGCGACTGACGGAAGCGCACCCGGTGTCCTGCCACCCCCGTTTGCCGGCATCGATATCTCTGCGAACCTGTCCAATGCCACGTTCCCCGAAACGTCTTCTCTTCATGGTGCGGCCTGCGGACCTGCTCCCTCCGAAGAGGCTCTTGCTGCCCCAAAGTGTAAGACACGGAATCGTATCGTGTCTATACGTCATCGCCGATCCCGAAGCGTCGCACGCCACCGTTTCTAGTAATTTTGTTGAGATAGTCAAAAATATACTGGATTACATGAGCATATCAACCGGACTCTTTTTTGCTTGCTATAATTTCTTTGTCAAGATATTCTGGCAGGGCGTTCCACGGCTTGTGCATCGCGACCGGGCTCCCAGGCAATCCAGGAAGCCGGCCGGGACACGTCGAGCGCTCAACCGGGCCGTCGCCGACGGCGGCCATCCGCGTGCCGTAGACCCGCCGCCGCCGCCGTCGCACGCCGCTATAGAGCCCCGCGCCACGCGAACCGCCAGACCCAGAGACGAGAACACCGACCAGACCCACTGTCGTGGCCGGCCCAGGGCTTCGGCGTCGAATTCATGTCGGGGAAGCAAATCGAGAAGCTGTCGGAAGAATGTGTTATACAGCAGTGTCGGGGCATCGACCCGAGTGACAGGACGTCTCGGGGCGTGAGCGTCCTTCACAACCTGGCCGGAGGAAGTCGGCCAGACGTTCACATTCGGTGCGCGGTTCAACCTCGCCCGCGCCCGGTGGAAGCTCCGAATAATGGCAAAGGGAATGGAACGCCATGCTGCAAATGGCGCCTGAGATGATGCGCGAGCTCGCGCATCATGTGACGGAAATACTCGTGGACCGGACGAAGCGTCTGCCGGGAGAACGGGCGTGGGAAGGCGACTGCAAGGACGCTCTCGCGCATCAGTTGGACGAAGACGCGCCGGAGACCGGCCGGCCGGCGCGACAGGTAATCGACCGGGCCGCGCAGCACGTGCTGAACAACACCTTGCGACTCGACCATCCGCGCTCGTTCGGCTTCGTGCCGACGAGCCCGACGTGGCCGGGCGTGCTGGGCGACTTCATGGCGTCCGGGTTCAACGTGAACGCGGCCACCTGGCTCGTTGCGAGCGGCCCGAGCTATATCGAAACGCTCGTGGTCAATTGGTTCCGCCGGTGGTTCGGACTCCCGGACGAGGCCGGTGGGCTCGTCACCAGCGGCGGGTCGGCGGCGGCGCTGCACGCGTTCGTTGCAGCACGCGAGGAGGCCGGGAATCCCGATTCGCCCGGTTGTCTACATGAGCGACCAGAGTCACAGCGCGCAGATGCCCGACCACGGCGGCGCACAGCAGGGCCGCGGCGACGGCCCCGCGCGACCGTCGACAGCTACCGGCCCCGCAAACCATGACAGGTCCGGACGGTCCGGACGAACTCAGGCCCCTCGCACTCGCAGGACTCCCGAAGCAAACACCCGCCACAGTCACCTCCCTGGTCTCCGACGCCGATGCTGGTTCATGTCATGGGCCCTTTGGGCGGAGTCGTTACTCCAGCAGGCGGTGGTGAAACTCCCTGCCCTGACAGGGATCGACAGATCGATCGGTGTACCGACACCGCTTCATCAACTAGTTCCGTTCTCGCTGCACGAAAGGGCTTCCGCCACGGCCTCCTGGACGTTCAGGGTCGGCAGTCTAGAACACGCCATCGTGCGTGTCGATAGGTCATCGGCCCATACGAAGCGTCGCACTCTCTGCGTTTCCTGGTAGTTTCACTAGGACGACGGGAATTTACGGAACGGTAGTAGTTGCACCCATTTGTCTCTCTATGGTTCTATTGGTGCCAGAAAAACTGTCGCCGTCGACGAAGCCGCCGACCGAAGGGTCAGCTCGAGGGCCCGCAGGTCGGGATCCAGCTCGCGACCGGCGGCCAGGAGTGCGAGTGCGGTCCGCTCCGGGTCGATGGACGTCTTCGCCACGGCGGTGAGCGACGGCGTGCACCGTCGCGAGTACGGGAGATAGATCATGTTGCGGGGAGACTCGCCGAGCCTCCTCACCTTCGCGTCACTCGCCACACCGACGACGAGCCAGGGGGGACCGGGGTCGCGCCGCCGGACGAGTTGGACGACCGCGTCGCCGTCCGTCCAGAAGCGCCGGGCCATCGCTTCTCACCGACGATGACCACGGGCCGGATGTCTGGCGGTCGGCGTCGTTGAAGTGCGCGGACGATCTCGATGCCCGCCGCCTCGAAGAACCTCGATTTGGACCTCGACCCGGTCCGCGATGAAGGCGCCGCGGTCCGCCGGCGGCTCGAACCCGGCAACGTTGAAGTCGATCGAGCTCTGGCTGAGCGGCTTCTGATCGCGCCGACCGCCTCGACGCCGGGGAGCGCCCGGAAGCGATCCAGGAGGCGCCGCGTGTAAGACGCGCGCCTCGTCGGGCGTGAACCGGGTCGCCGGCGTCAGGAAGGACATCAGGGCGGCGGCTCGCCGCCGAAGCCCGCGTCGACCGACTGCATCCGCCGAAAGCTGCGGAGGACCAGGCGGGTGCCGACCAGCAGCGCCAGCGAGATCGTCAGTTGCGTGACGACCAGCGCGTTGCGCCACGGGAGCTGGCCGGGTTGGCCGCCCGCGGCGTTCTCTCTTCTGAGGGCGCCGGCCACGTCCGGCCGGGTTGCTTTGCAGCGCCGCCACCAGACCGCGCAGGGCGCGGGCCACGACCGAGACGCGTCGACGACACGCACACCTCCCGAGGCGGCGCGTTCGGCCGTCAGGGTACGCCAGGAATTGACAGCCAAAATGACAGCCTACGGAGCGGAAATCGACGTGCTTGCTGGAAGTCACCGGAAGCGGAGATCGGCGATTCCCTTAGCAAAACGGCCGATCCGGACCTTGACGGATGCCGCTGGAACGGCCAGGATCGGACTGAAAATCATGGTGTCGCCAGGTCGGTTCTGGCCCCTCGGTACTACGTTCAAAGTTACTGATTCCAAGGCAGTACGCGCGACAGCCCGTTTTCGGCGATTCTCTAAGTCTGAAGCCGCCGCCGTCGCGTACGTCGGTAGTGCTGGGCTCATCCAGGCCGCTCTTGGCATGAACCTCGTCGACGCTGCCCGCCTTGCGCCGACCAGCGTCGTGGCGTTCATCACTTCGCTACGAGGCCGGTTCACTCAGCACCGATGCTGGCCGGTGCGGTCGACACCGCGGTCGTTCGTCCGCTTCTCCCCTTCCGAGGGACTTGGCGGCGACGACCGCCGACGACCCCCATTAACGTCCAGGACTTGCAGGGCCGTGAGAATACGTCGGATGCCGACGGTCACTTTCGACCGTCGGGCTGGGAAAGGTGGCACGCGTGCGTTCGACCAGGGCAACCGGGTTCGGGTGCTGTTCAATTCCGTTCAAGAGCCGCTCGGCCGCAGCGACAAGCTTGCCGCCGGTGCCTCGACGCATCGCCTCGATTCCGCTCCTGGTAGCATGGATCACATCCCGGGGCTTGGCCTGATCGTTGCGTGGCCAGCAGGCCAGCAGACCCGCCTGGATCCAGCGCTCAAGACCCTCCTCGCTACGGGTCCACTCGACCAGAGTCGCATCCGCAGGGTATAGCACGTCCTCCGGTTTGAACCCGAGCCGCTTGCCGTTTGCAATGGCCCACTCGTTGACCTCGACGCGGTCGATCGTCCGCATGTTGCTGGTGAACAGCATCTTTGCGCCTATCGCGAGGCTCTCGGCGACTATGCGGGCATCGGGCAAATCAACGATGTCATCGGAATCGGTACGGGGGAAACAGCGCGGATCGATTTCCTCCAGAATGTCATCTACCATCCGCTGCTGGGCGGTGCTGAGTGTAACGACCTCATAGGGACTCGACGGGTTGCGCCACTCTTGAACCCACCAGACCTGCTGACGCAGCTGCTCAACGCGTGTCGGCGACAGACCGCCGAGCCCGGTTCTCAAGGCGCGCTCGGCAGGGCTCTCGCCGCCGAGCTCGAGGCTTTGTACGCCATCAGGCGCTAGCTCGCGAGCAACCGCCAAAGGGGCTCGGACCCGCTGCTTCTGCAGCTCCCACCATGCCGCATGGAGCTTGCGCTGCGTAGGCCGCTTGAGCTCGCTGGTGTCAACGACAATCATTACAACCGCAGGCGCAGATCCTGTCGTGCCCGCTCCTCCATTTCCTCGCGGTCCCAGCGTTGAACAACCGTTTCGGGCGGTGGTTGCCGGCGCCTGCGCCGCTCGTACCAGCGCGTCGCGAGTGCGCGAACCTCCTCTTGGGACGCTGCGTGTCCGAGGTATGCGGCGGCTCCCTGCTCGAGCGAGTCCAGCAACCGCCGGTCGGACAGCACCGTCTGACTGCAGATGGCCGGCCCGGGCTGCGCACGGGCATGTCCCGGCACCGGGGACCGCGATGCGGGCCGGGAGCCTGGAATTCCGACCGACGGATCACCGCCGATCTGTATCGGCTTACGGCGCTCGGGTCGACGCATGGGCCCCTCCTATGATTCTGGGATTCTGGCTGAAGCCGGAGAGACCTGCAACCGGCGCCGTTCGGGTCCGCTCAGGACAGTGATCGATACAACTTTGCCAACTGGCGCGACGGCCCAGGCCCGTGATTCCGGGGCTCGCGCCCGGGAACGTTGCAACGCAGTTTCCGTCACTGCCCTTACTTCACCTCGTCGTCTTGCGCCCGCGCGCCGCGCAGGACGTTGGTGACCGCGTAGTTCCCTTCGTGGCAGGCGAACTCGAACAACTCCCCCGCCGCCACGCCGCGCGCCGACTGGTCTTGCGACAGCGGGAAGCGCACGGTCCAGGGGCGCGTGAAGCGCGTGGGATCGGTGATGGTGGCCTCGTAGTCGATGGTCTCGGCGTCGACGCGCGTGAACCGTTCGACCAGGTGCAATCGGCTGGTCGGGATGCGCCAGGTGTTGTTCCACCGGTCGTGCGGCCGGTCCGGGAAGTCGCGCGATTCCACCACCAGCGTGTCGCCGTCCCAGCGGCCGCGCGGTTCGCCGTTCCACTGCGTGATGTTCGCGTACGGGCGCCCGTCCAGCGGGATGATGCGCCGCTGGTGGAACATCTCGTGGAAGATCACGACATGCTCCGGGGTCTGGAAGATCTGGTGGTTCGGGTTGTAGCCGAACCAGATCTGCGGCAGCCCGTCACCGAGGCAGCGCTCGCCGGTGTCGAGGTCCAGAACGGAGTTCCAGGGACCGGAACCGTGCGGGCGCTCGTTGTCGCGCGCGGTGGCAGTGTACGGAATCCGGCCGTCCGGCGGGTCGACGACCAGCGACGTGCGCCCGCCCGGCACCCAGGCCGTGCCGCCATCCAGCCAGAAGGCGTTGTAGAAGCCGGGCGTGCCGTCTTCCCGCCAGTCCACGTTGCCGCCGGCCGTCGTCGCCTCGGCGGGGCGTTCCGCAAGCCGGACGTTGCGGGCCACGGCGCCGTCTTCCAGCGCGGCGACCTCCTCTGCCGTGAGGAACTCCCGCCCCTCGAACTGCGGCGGCCGTTCGAGCGGCGTAAGGGTGGAACCGACCCAGATGCCCTGCAGGTCCGGATCCCCCCACGGCGTCCGGGGCGCGGCGCCCGGCGCTTCACCCGCGGGCGACTGCGCGTGCACGGCGGCGGCGAACCCCGCCGCGATTGCAAGGGCGGCCACCCCATACGACAGACCTGGAATCAGACGTTGCATCGCGAACCTCCTTGACCTGAGCAACACCGGGACCGACTTCCCCACCGCGCGACCCCGCGCAGCGCACAAACCAGGCGACGGGGTTACCGCACGGCGAGAGCGATGAGCTCGCCGTCGTGATCCCGAGGGTGGCTCCCCCGTCCTCCACATCGTGCCTGTCATCGCTCGTCGACTGGACTCCCGCTCAGCCGTCACTCCAACGCCAATGCAATCAACCCCGCGTCGTTCGCAGCGCCATAGGCCAGCACGATGAACTGCCGGCCGTCCTGCAGGTAGGTCATCGGCGTGCCGGTGGGCGCCACATCGAGCTCCAGGGCGTGGAGCGTCTCGCCGGTCGCCTTGTCGAAGGCGAGCAGATACGGCGTGGTCGACAGCGCGCGCGGGTCGACCGGCGCGTCGGGGTCGCGCCTGATGAAGCCGAGGTCGGGGCTGTCGCGGCGACCCCGGAAGCCGAGGAACAGCAGCGTCTTCGTGAGCAGCGGTCCGGTGTAGGAGCCGCCGCCGAGCGGTCCGGGATCGGGAACGCCGAGGTCGATGACCTCCTGCCGGGGCCCGTCGCCGAGGGGGACCATCCAGGCGCGCGTGCCCGCGTTGAGGTCGAAGGCGCTGAGCCGGACGTACGGGGGCTTCCACAGCGGCAGGCCGCGCGGGCCGCGCAGACCGCCGGAACGGGCCCTCCGGTACCGGAAGTCCGATGTGCCGGGGTCCGGGGGCGCGAGCAGCACGACGCTGGGCTGCGTGCGCGACGGCACGTAGAGCCAACCGGTCTCGGGGTCCACTGCCGCGCCGTGCCAGTTGGCGCCGCCGATGGCGCCCGGCATGAGGATCGTGCCGCGCTTGCCGTCGCCGCGCGCGGCGGTAATCGGCTCGAAGAGCGGCCCGTAGGTGAACTCCTGCAGGATCGCCATCGCCTCGGCCCGCAGCGCCGGCGTGAAGTCGATCAGGCTGTCGATCGACACGCCCTGCCGGTCGAACGGCGGCGGCTTCGTCGGGTGCGGCTGCGTCGGCGACGTGCGCTCGCCCGGGACGGTCGACTGCGGCACCGGCCGTTCCTCGATGGGCCAGACCGGCTCGCCGGTGACGCGGTCGAAGACGTATGTATACGCCTGCTTGGTCACCACCGCCACCGCCTTGATGGGCCGACCGTCGACCACGATGTCCACGAGCGCGGGAGCCGCGGTCGCGTCGTAGTCCCACAGCCCGTGGTGGACGAACTGGAAGTGCCAGACGCGCTCTCCGGTCGCCGCATCGACACAGACGATGCTCTCGGCGAAGAGGTTGTCGCCCAGCCGGTGTCCGCCGTAGTAGTCGTTGGTCGGGGTGCCTATCGGAAGGTAGACGTAGCCGAGCTCGGGGTCGGCGGTCAGCATGCCCCAGGCGTTGGTCGAGCCCGAGTACTCCCAGGAACCGTTTTCCCACGTCTCGTTGCCGAACTCGCCCGGCTGCGGGATGGTGTGGAACTCCCACAGCTCCTCGCCGGTTCGCACGTCGAAGCCGCGGACGTCGCCGGGGGCATCGAGCTGGAACCGCGGCCCGTCGAAGACGACCGATCCGATCACGACGACGTCCCCGACCACAATCGGGACCGACATGAGCTGGTAGTCGCGGCGCGGAATCGGCCTGCGCAGCCCCTCCGTGGCGTCGATGGCCCCGTCGGCGCCGAAGTCGGCGATGGGCCGCCCGGTCCGCGCGTCGAGCGCCCAGAGGTACGCGTTGCCGGTGGGCAGGAAGATGCGCGCGTCCCGGCCATCCGACCAATAGGCTACCCCGCGCGAGTTGAAACCGGTGTTGGCCGGTCGCTCGCCTTCCCAGCTTCCCGGGTCGAACGTCCAGAGGGTCTCCCCTGTCGCGGCGTCGATGGCCGCCGCCTGCGACAGCGACGTCTTGATGTAGAGGACGCCGTCGACCAACACGGGAGTGGACTTGAAGGCGTCCGGTATCGCCGGCAGCGTCCCGCGGTTGGCGGTGACGATGGGATTGTCGGGCGACTCCCACCGCCAGGCGACCCGGAGGAGATCGACGTTGTCGCGGTCGATCCGGTCGAGGGGCGAGTACTTCGTGCTCCCGTGGTCACCGCCGTACGCCGGCCACTGCCCGTCCGGCGCGCCCTGCTGGGCGGCGGCGGGAGCGAACGAAAAGAGGATGGCGGTCACTGCGACGGCGACGATGCGGAATGACATGTCCTGTCTCCTCCGGTCCGGGAGCCCGTGGCGAAGGCGCGGGTGCATTCGAGCGGCGCCCGGACCGTACGCGGTATCCTGGAGAATAGACGACGCGCTCCTTCAAGGGGAGAGACAAATGGCCATCGGACAGCGAGGCGAAGCTCCGTGCCGTCTACCGTCCTCCCCGTGCGCGGTCCGGGCTCAAGGTGCTGGACCATCTGGACGTGCACTGCCGCAACTTCCTGGCCCTGTCTCCGCTCTGCGTGATCAGCTCGTCGCGGGCCGACGGGCGGGCCGACGCCTCGCCGCGGTCGCCGCCGGGGTGTCGACGCGCCGTTACGCGAGCACGAGCTCGCCGACGTCCAAGCGGTCGGCGCCATCAGCACCTGCAACTGAACCCGCTCAGCACGAGCTCGAGCGACTTCAAACGTCGACGGGTTCGAGCCCCGACCGATCACGGCGCCTTCATCGCGGACGGGGCCGAGGTCGTTCCCGGGTTCTTCGCGGCTTGCATCGAGATCCTTCGCGGGCGCAACTTCACGACGCCACCGGCCTGACGCGCCCCCCGTGGTCATCATCAGCGAGGCGATGGCCCGACGCTTCTGGACCGACGGAGACGCGGTCGGGAGGTTGGCACCGCGGCGCGACGATTTCCCCCGGGGCTCGTCGTCGGGGTGGCGAGCGACGGACGGTGCGGACCCTTGGCTTTGGTGCGCGCGGCGGGTCCACCCGACAAGCCCAGGCCGTCAGGGTCGGTCACCCGCACTTCGCGTCGAATTGATGCACCTGTTGCTACGCCCCGCTCGCTTGGTCCGAATGTTAGCGGCGGAGGTTAGCAGCGTCCGTATCCTACTGAGAACAAACCGTTTATTTGGCTGGCAACCGGCCTTCTAAACCGAGGGTCACTGGTTCGAATCCAACCGGGCGTGCCACCTCCCACGGCCTGTTTCCGCAGCAAAAACGCCTTGTTCTGGCGCTTGTTGGAGCCCGCCGCGCGATCCTCCGCGGGGTCGGAACAGGTCGAAAAGTGCCGAAACAGGCCCCCGACCACTCCAAAAGCCTCAGGGCCAGAGGCCTCCGAGATTGAAGGTGACGGCGTCGAAGGGGCGGATGCAGACCGGATCGGCGTCCTTCGCGCTCGCAATCAGCACCCACTGCCCTTCGCGCAGTTCCAGCGCCTCCAGCGTCCGGTCCGCCGGGTCCACCAGCCACAGGTGCTCGACCCCTTCGCGGGCGTAGATGGGACGCTTGCCGTGCAGGTCGAGCTTGCGCGTCGAGGGGGAGAGCACCTCGCATACCCAGTCCGGCGCCAGGGTGACGTAGGCCGCGTCGGGATAGTCGGGCATCCGCTCCCGGCGCCACCCCGCCAGGTCCGGCACCAGAATGTCCTCGTCGAGATGCAACTCCGGCTCGTCGATGATCCACCAACCGCCCGGACCGCCGCGGCCCTTGCCGAAGGGGCCGACCAGCTCATCGCCCAGATACGAGCTCGCCAACGCGTGCGGCATGGCGGGCCGCGGTTGGGTATAAAGCGTCCCATCGACGATCTCGGCCACGCGATGCGCCGGGGCGTCGAGCACGTCCTGGTAGGTGGCCCGTGGAGGCGCTTCGGGCTCGCCGCGCCGCGCCGCCGCACCGGCGCCGCTCATCGCCCTCTCCCGTGCGCCGGCCGGGATGCCTTCGTTTCCATCGCTCTCATCGCCCCATGATCTCACGGCGTCCAATCGGCAAGCTCGTATCGTACCCGAACAGCAACCCACGCTCGGCCGCCGAGCGCTGGATGGGAGGTTCGTTCAGACATTCGTCGGCTACTACGCTAGATGCTGAACCGGACCTCGCCGACGACGGTGCGCCGGAGGATGTCGCCGAAGACGTGCTGCTGGATGCTCTGGTTGAACAGGTTCGTCACCTTGACCAGCGTGGTGATCGCGCCGTCGTTCCACTTCAGCCCGAAGCTGCCGTTCACCATCGTGTAACCGTCGGAGTACCCGTGGAACTCCGGCGTCAGCACGTCGGACCAGAACGCGTCGGTCGCCGCGCTCACCGACACGTTCCCGAGGAATCGCGACCCGTCGAGGGAAGCGCCGACGTTGATTCGATGCGTCGGCGGCAGGCTGAGCTCCGTCGGCGGGAACGGGTTGTCCGACTCCAGAATCCGCGGTTCGCCCTGCCACGAGTAGTTGAACCAGGTGGACATCGAGCGTGAGATTCGATGATCGACCCACAACTCCGCGCCGACCTGCTGCGTCGGTCCGAGGTTCGCGTAGGTGAACGCCGTCCGCGGCAGCACGGCTCCGACCAGCGCCATGAACGTCAGCGCCTGCGGCGGCAGCAGCCATCCGGGCGGCGGGTTCTCGGCCGTGTAGGGATCGGCGTCGATCGGCAGCGGCACGAAGCTGATCGGATCGTCCCGGCGATTCAGGTAGACGGCGGCTCCGGCCGTAGTCCTGCCTCCGAACGTCCCGGTGTAGCTCACCTCGTATGCCGTGAGCGACTCCTCCCCGACCCCGACGGGCGGCTGATCGCCGACGGGCAGGTCGCTGCCGGCCGCGCGGACCACCAGCGGAAACGGCTGCGCGGTGGTCTGGTCGAGCTGCTGCTCCAGTTGTTGCACCGCCCCCTGGGCCACGGCCGGCGGCAGGCCGGGCGGCAGCAGAAACGGCAGGAAGGGCCGGAACGCGGCGAGCAGGCTCAGGTCGACCGGCTGGACGACGTTCATGTCCAGGAAGTTGTTGATCATCGACGGCGAGCGGAACGCGCGGTTGTAGGAGAGCGTCACGGAGTGATCGACGCCCGGCTTCATCATGAACGAAACGCGGGGAGAGAACACCGGCGTGTCCAGGTTGCCGAACTTGTCGACCCGCCCGCCGAGGACCAGGCGGAACCGGTCGAAGAAGATCTCGTCCTGCAGGTAGGCCCCGAGCTCGAGACGGTCGTCCGCCGTCGGCGCGATGGTGATGTCGAAGTTGTTGCGGCGCACGTTGCCGCCGTAGGTCAGGTAGTTCCGCTGGCCGACGAACGTCGAGTGGCCGATCTCGGCGTCGAACGTCTGCGTCTTGAACCCGAGACGGACCGGCTCGCCCGTGCTCGGATCCGGCAGCAGGAGATTCGGTGCCTCGCCGTCCAGGAAGTTGGTGAACACCTGCGCCCGCAGGTCGCCCCGCGTGTAGCCCACCTTGGCGTAGCCGAGGTACGACCCGCGCTGAATGTCGAAAGGGCCCACCCCGGTGTGCACGAGCCCCTCGGTGCCGGCAACGCCCCCGGAGTAGGAGATCCGGCCGTCCGACAGCTCCTGGTCCACCCGTACGTCGAACTTCGGCTGGCTCGTCCCCCGGTTGGCGAAGGCGCCGCCCGGCGCACCCGTGCCGTCCGCGGGGTACTGCGCGCCGCCTACCGCGGCTCCCGGCAGCCGCGGGTCGTCGATGACGGGAATCCGGCCCGTCGGCCGCGGAAAGGCGTCGGACCGGAAGTAGCCGGCGCTGATGCGGTAAGCCAGCCGCTCGGTGGGCGCGCGGGTGACCGTCGCGTTCGTGCCGAACATCGTTCCAGCGCCCTGCCCGGCCGTCGATCCCGCATCCCGGTCGATCCAGCCGCCGCTCATCGTCACCGTCGTCCCCACCGACTGCCGCGGCGGCCTGGTGATGATGTTGACGGCCCCGGTCATGGCGTTCGCGCCCCAGGTGGCCGACGCCGGCCCGCGTACCACCTCGATCTGCTCGATGTCGCCCTGGTTGGCCGGCAGCAGGTCCCACATGACCAGGCCGAAGAAGTCCAGGTAGGTGCTGCGGCCGTCCACCAGCACGAGCTGCGAGTTGGTCACCGTCCCGGTGGACTGCCGGCTGGTGACCTGCACGTCGCGCGCGGAGAGCTGAATGACGTTGACGCCGGGCACCGAGCGGAGGACGTCCCCGACGTTGGAGCTTGCCGTGGTCTCCAGCGTGGCGGCCGACACCACCGACGTGGTGACCGGTGCGTCGACGACCCGGACCTCGGTCCGCGAGGCGGTGACCACGACGGTGTCGCCGAAGCTCGCGATGGACAATGTGATGGGCGGCGCCTCGACGGGCCCGTCCGCGACGACGATTCCCTCCAGGTTCGCGTCCGAGAACCCGGACAACGCGGCCGTTACGGACCAGGCGCCGGCGGGCACGGACGGGAACGCGTAGCTCCCGTTGCCGTCCGACTGCGTGACGCGGACCTCGTCCGGACCGCTGAGCGTAACCGTTGCGCCCGGCAGCACGGCCCCCGTCTCGTCGGTGACCCGGCCGGCAATCTCTCCGTCCTGGGCCGCCGCGGCGGTTGCCGACGATGCCAACAGAAACAGGATGAAGGCGCCCTTGCCTCGAGTCATGCTTGCCTCCCAGGGATTCGAGAACCGTGCACGACCTGGTCTCATCCGTCCCGTCCCGTCGTCCAGACCCGGTAGGCCCTGTACGCCCCCCGCCACAGGGTCGAAAGCACATTCGCGGTGCTCAGGACACGGCCGCGCGGCAGGAACTCCGCCGCGTCCAGGTCCTCCACCGCGGCCAGCGCGCGCTTCAGCCCCGACCGCACCAGATCGTGGAGCCGCCGGTCGCCGAGGTCGAGCCCGCCGCATGCCAGGATGCAGGGCATGAGGACGCTCAGCATGTTCCGGCGGTAGCCGCGCCAGCAGTCGTCGAACGTGAAGTCCCCGGCCCCCAGGCCGCACACGATCTCGTGGTACTCCTCGAGCGCCTCGCGCTCGATACGGCGGCGGTCGCCGGGAACGACGCCGGTCCCGAGGAAGTACGCCACGTCGTAGAGGCCGGCGCCCAGCCCGCAGCCCTGCCAGTCCACCACCGCGAAGTCGCGGCCGGCGGCAGCGTCGACGCCGGCGGAGGCCGCGTGCGCGGCGGCGCCCGCACCGCCCGACGAGCCGCCGGCGGCGGCGCCGGCCCCGGTCGAAACGCCGCCGCCGACCTCGGCGGCGAAGAACATGTTCTCCGCCCGGTAGTCCCCGTGGACGAAGGTCCTGGGCCCGGCCGCGACCGACGCGAGGTGCGCGGGGATCCTCGGCCCCAGGGCCTCGGCCAGGCGCCGGGTCTGCGGGGAGAAGGAGTCGCCGAAGCGGTCGAGAGCGACCGGCAGGCACAGCAGATAGGCAATCTGCATGAAGCGCCGGAACCGCGGGCCGAGGGTGTCGCTGCAACCGGACAGGGCCGGGTGATCGCCCCCGGACCAGAACTGCCCGTGCAGCCTCGCGACCTCCCGGATAGCGAGCCTTGCGCGACCGGCCGAGACACCCGCGACCTGGACCGGCACCTCCAGGCCGCGCAGGTCTTCGAGCACCAGGACGAAGCGGTGCGTGTCTTCGTCGAAATCGCCGTACAGAAGAGACGGGGATCGGATTCGCGCATGCCGCGCCAAGCGGCGATAAAACAGGTACTCGCGTTGATGCATCGACAGCCACCTCGCGAACCGGAACGCCGTGCGGTTCGCGGTCGGCAGCTTGACGATGACGGTGGCGGGATCCGCGGCGATGCCGCCGGCGGTGGTCAGGTGGCAGCGCAGGAGCCTGCCGAAGGCATTGGTGGCGGACCCGAGGTCCTCGACGACGACGTCCCGGATCGGCGGAAAATCGGATGTGCCGCCGGCGGCCAGCGCCCGCTGCATCCAGTCCGCGTCAATCGCGGCCGGGTCGTCGCAGAGGGCCGGGCGGCTCGTCATGTCCATTCCTTCCCGCCGCCGCCTGGCGCGTCGCCCGAGGGGAGCCTCACTCGAGCTCGATGAAGATCGGGTTCGAGTAGAACCAGAGGTCGTGCCACGGGTTGTCGTCGGGACCGTCCATCGGCGGCTCGAGGTCCTCGGTGCTCGTGCCGCGCACCCGGACGTAGAGGTCGCGGTCCACCGCGGGCAGCGCCACCTCGACGGCGTAGCGGTCTCCGTCGCGGGCCAGCGCGTCGCGCGTGAACCGGGCGAAGACCCGCGTCGTCGGGTTGTGGTCGTTCGTCGGATCGGAGACCCGCCCCCGTACCTCGCCCACGATCACGTCTATTCGCCGGACGGCGGGATTCTCGCCCGCCGCGTTCGCGGTTTCCGGATCGCGGAACGCGACCGTCGCGGTGACCTGCGTCCCCCGCTTGATCCGCAAGGTGCCCCCGAGCCCGGCCTCGCGTTTTCCGCTCGTCAGGCTGACGTCGAGCTCGGTGACGAGGTCCCCGGCGACCGCGAACATGCGGCCGTGCCGCAGCCCGTCGAGGACGCCGGCGTAGGTCGGGCGCGCGTGGACCCAGGTCTTGTGGAACTCGCCGGGCCAGAAGTCGCTGCCGGCCCGCACCGGCTCGGCGTAGTGGAAGTGCGAGTCGGACGAGGCCACGATCCAGAACCGGCGCCCCTCGCCGAGCAGCGCGTCCCACAGGCCCCCGACGATGGCCGTCATCTGGTCGAAGCCGCCCAGGGTTTGCGCACCCGGGTTCCAGTAGCCGCCGCGGTACCGGCTGCGGCTGGTTGGCGAGAGGGTGGCGGCCTGGTGGCCGGGCGCCCCCTCCATCCCGCGGTACACGTCCGGCGCGAGGTCGTTGTTCTCACGGAGCTCCCACGGCTCGTCGCGGCCGTAGCGCCCGATCGCCTCCGCCGACCGGGAGGGATGGTTCGCGAAGACGATCGGCAGCCTGTCCAGTCCCTGCATGTGCGCCAGCGCCTGTCGTCGGAGCCCCGCCGACTGCCGGCGCGGGTCGGGAGGCAGGGCCCAGTCCTCGTTGTAATCGAATCGGTTCTCGATCTCGAACAGCACCGACGCCTCGTCCTCGGCGCGGGGAATGATCAGCGTGTGGTGGTCCATGCCCGGCATGTTGAGCTCCAGGCCGTAGAACTGCAGCACCTCGGGAACGAGCTCGCGCGACAGGGTGAGCTCGCGGTACGCCTGCTCCAGGTTCAGCTTGGAGTGGTATGGGCCGCCGTGGTCCGTCGTCACCATCCACCGCAGGCCGAACCGGCGCGCCATCACCGCGTTGCGCGGCGTCGAGTAGAGCGCGTCCTGTCCCTTGATCGGGGTCGGCGGGACGGAGCCGTAGTCGTAGCCGGTGCTCCAGTGGCTGTGGATGTGCGAATCGCCGGCCAGCCACTCGCGCTCTCCGGCCGGTTGGGCCAGTGCGAAGGCGGCCACCCCGCACAGCAGGCAGGTCCACAGAAGGCGCGGAGAGGGAGCACCGCGGGAAGACATGGCAGGCGAACCTAGCACCGCGGGGCCTCCATTCCGGAAATCGCTTCCGCAGCCTGCCGACGGCGCGCCACGCGGAACCGGAAGCGGTCGTCGGGACTCGGTGTGGGAACCGGCGTGATCTTCAGAACGTAGTCGGGAGGCTCCAGGGCCAGCTCGACTTCGCGCACGATGGTGGCCATCGTCGCGGCGATGGCCACCTCGGCGAATCCGGCCCCGAGACAGACGTGCGGGCCCGCGCCGAACGGGGCGAACACGCCGGGCTGACGGTGCTCCCGCCGCTCGGGCGTGTAGCGCTCGATATCGAAGCGCTCGGGCTCGGGAAAGTACTCCGGCAGATGATGCGGCACGGTTGTCGCCACGATGACGGTCTCTCCGGCCGGAACCGTGTAGCCGGCGAAATCGAACGTGTTCGACGCGGTGCGCGTGATGGCCGGTGCGATTGGATACATCCGCAGTGTCTCGAGCGCTACCCGGTGCGTGACATCGAGACGCCGCACGGCCTCCGCGGTCAGCGTCCCGTCCGCGAAGGCCGCATCCGCCTCGGCGGTCATCCGGTCGAGCAGGTCGGGCTGCTTCAGCAGCGCGTAGAGCATGAACGCGCACGTGCTCCCCACCGTGTCGAGCCCGGCGATGAACGGCCCCAGCACCGCCGGCATCAGATCGGTTTCGGGCAGGAACTGCGGATCGACGTGATGGAGCGCCATCAGGTCGTCCACGAGGTCGGGCTCGGCGCCGGACCGACGGTCCGGATCGTGGCTCGCCCTCACCTTCGCGTAGAGCTCCTCGACCCGCTGACGGGCGCTCCGGAAGCGCGGCGTCCGCATCAGCAGGGCCGGCCGCTGGCGCGTGACGCGCGCCGCGAGGAGCGTGCGCACGAAGACGATCATGTCGTCCAGGTAGTCGCGGGGCGACACGCCGGCAGCGATGGTGCCCAACTGCTCCGTGACGATGCGCTGCAAGGCGTGCAGGCCGGGAATCGGCTCGTCGAGCGGCCACTCGGCGACCTCGCGCCTCGTGATGGCGATGGCGTCGTGCAAGTGCTCGTGGATGAACGAACGCGAGTAGCCCGGTTTCTGCGCCTTGCGCATCCGGGCGTGCTCGGCCCCGTCCATGCTCAACATCGAGCGCGCCGCGCCCAACTCCTTGTCGAAGTCCATCCAGAACTCGCGCGAGCGGAGGTACTTGTTGCCCTCGCGCGTGACGAACAGGTTGGCCTCGGGTCCCGCGAGCACCGTGAACCTGCGGTGGAGCGCGCGAACGCGGAAGACCGGGCCGAGCCGCAGGTACTGCCGGGTGAAGAAGGCCCCGACGTCGCCGGCCATGGCGAATGCATCCCCGACCAGGGGCAGACCCGGCGCGCTGGGCGGCGCGTGCGATTGAGCAGCCTTCATCAGGTGATTCCTCGTCGGATCCGACCGGCTTCCCACGACATCTGCACACTCAACCAATACCACATGGAACCTGGGGTTGACATCCAGATACGAGCCAAACACATGTTCTTTTCGCGTACTTCAGGTCGGTTGGCTGCCGCGGACCCGATTGCCGGCGCCTGGACCGTCCGGCACGTCCGGATCCAGCGTGCTACCGCCGCGGGACGCGGCGGCCCGCAGCGGATCGAACCGAGCCGCGGAACCCGCGGGAGGGAGAGCCGTTGAACGGAAGCAACCGGCAGGGGCGGGAGCTCGAGGCGTTGCGCGAGCGCATCTCCAGACATCAATCCGGCGCCGCGCGAAGTTTCGCCGCCACGGCGCTTCACGCCGTCAACGGCCCGCCTTCGCGCACAACCAGTCAACCACCTCGTCAACGGAACCGGCGTATTCCCAAGGGACGCGCGACGGGCCGGGCGCCGTCTGGCGGAACCGCCAACACCCCTTGGCGTTCCGCCGCCGCCGGCCCGAAGGGGTCAACGGCGCCTGAACCCACACCCGCCGCGATCGACCGAACAGCACGAACGAATACGCCCCTGCCCGCGCTCCGGTCATCGTGAATCCGCCGAACCGCACCCACTTGCAACGCGCCCCGACCAGCCGCCGCAACGTCTCCAGATCGGCAGCCGATGCGCCGTAGTCGGCCGCGACAGTCATCGGAGAGGGAGCGGCGACGCGAGTGCGTCCGGGCCATTGGCTGGATCAACCGGCACGATATAAAGATAGCCGATTTATTGTGATATTACAGCGATTGAATCGTCAGTAACAGTGACAAAAAAGCGATTCCGTACCCGTATCGAGCACCCCGCACTTCGGAACGACTCACTCCGTAGCGGCTCGCACGCGGCAAATCGGCCCGCCGGAATCCCGGCGATGCTTGGCGATCCGCCTGCCGAGCGCTTCCAGCAACTCGCTGTCGCACGTCCCCTGCATCCGTTCGAAGAGCACCCGCTCCTCCGTGTGGATGTGCGCCCTGAGCAGCGCTCCGAAGGCGGTCAACCGCTCCCGCAGGCGCGAGGCCGGGTCGGCGTCGAGGGCCCGAATCATCGCCCGCATGGTCTCGTGCTCGGCGATCAGCGCCCGCGTGCGGCTCTCGCCGTCGACCAGATCCCGCGCCGCCGCCGGGAAGACGTGGATCTCCTCGATCTCGAAGTGCGGCCGCAGGTCGGTCTCGAAGAACTCGACGAGGCGCGCCGCCTGCTGCGCCGGGTCCGCCGGCCATTCGGCCCGCGGGTTGGTGGAGCGGCCCAGAACAAGCCGCTGGGCCATCACCAGGCCGTGGTGATGGTCGCGGGACAGCGGGACGAGGCTGGGATGTCGTTTCATTACCGGCGCTCGGGTGCGCCCGCGATGTCGGCGCGGCCTTGACGCCGATTGTAGTCTTTCCCAGATGCAACCAGCCCGACCGCGCCCCTGGCTCGCCCTTCCGTTCGCCGCGTGCACCATGCTTCTCGCCGCCTCCGGGGCGTATGGCCAGGGCATCGGCTTCCAGGGGGGCCTGACGGTCAATCCCGAGCAGGTCTACGTCGGGACCCACATCGAGCTGCCGCTCGGATCCGATCAGCTCGTCCTGCGCCCGGCTGTCGACGGCGGGTTCGGCAGCGGCCTGCGCGTGGCGGCGATCGGCGCGGAGCTCCAGTACCGCATCGACCTGGGGAATTCCGGCTGGCGGCTGTCGCAGGGCTTCGGCCCCAGCGTGTACATCGCCAGGTTCGACAGCGCATTGCGGGACGACGACGTGAGGGACTTCAGCGGCGCATGGACCTATGCTTTCGGCGTGGTCCACGAGGGCGGGTTTTTCACCGAGCTCAAGGGAGGCGGCAGCCGCGGCTTCGCGATCCCGATGCTGCGCATCGGCGCGGGATTCACCATCCGGCCCGCACGGCCGTGACTCAGGAACGGTCGAACCACTCGACGAAGCGCGAGGACGGCTCCTCGACGATCATGACGCGGACGACGCGTTGATGCTCGTGCATGAGCTCCTTCGCCGCGGTCCTGGCGTCGTCCACCGACGAGTACTTCGCGGACGCCGCCGGCAAGTTGACCGCCCCGCCCCTGACCGTTGTCACCAGCTTGAACATCGTCCTCCCCGCAACGCGGGGCGATCATATCACCGGCGCAGCGCGGGGGACGGCAAGTTGCTCGGTGCGTCGATGGAGCCCGCGAGCCCGCGCCACGCGGGCGTCCCGTCGGTCCCGAGCAGCAGGTCGACCACCAGGCCGTAGCTGGCGATTCCGGCGGCGACCCGATTGGCCCGCAGGTACCGATCGTAGACGCGGCTCGCGCCGCGGCGCACCACCGGCACGGCTTCTCGAAGACGCGCGGCGATCGCCCGCAGATCCGCCCGCGGGCCGTCGTCGAGCTGCGCCCAGACGCGCTCGCGCGCATCCGCCGGGAGGTGGCGGACGAGCTGCTGCGAGAGAAACAGCCAGGCACTGTAGCGGCTCTGGACGTCGCCCGCCAGACAGATCAGCACGCCGACGAAGCTGGCCTCGGACTCGTTCGCGTAGCCGGCCAGGTGCGACCACTCGTGGGCGACGAGAAACGGGCGCTCGAACGGCAGCACGGCTCCGCTGACGAGGACCTCGAGGGTGAACGGGCTCAGCATGCCGTCGATGCCGGCGCGCCGGAACCAGGCGGTCAGCAGGGTTGCCTTGGGACGGCCGGCCCGCGCCGTGCGCGAGGCCCCGAGGCGGCGTTGCACGCGCTCGAATGCCGCCCCGAACCGCTCGGGGAGCTCGTCGAAAGTCGGCCACGGCGCGGCGGCGGCCGGTGCGTGGAGCGCATTCAGGCGGTCGACCGACTCCGACGCCAGCGACTCGAGCGCCGCGGGCGAGATGCGGGCCGCGTCGTAGTCGAGCTTGTCCGTCAGCGGCATTCGCCGGTAGTTGAGACCCCACAGTGTCAGAAACACGAGATAGAGCACCGCAGCCGCGGCGGCCGTGTGCAGCGCCAGCCGGGCGAGACCGACGGCGCGCGCACGCCGCGCGGAGCCCCTCGTCCGGCGCAGGTCCCGCCACCACCAGCAGCCGAGCCCGAGCAGGCCGACGACAGCCAGCACGTCGAGCAGCGAGAAGCCCACGACGCCGGACACCGGGGTCAGGATGCGTTGGACGACCAGGTACCACTGCCGGGAGTAGATCCGCTCCACGGCCGTAGCGGAGGTCGGCGCAAGGGCGGCAACGGCCGCCGCGGCGACGATCGCGGCCTCTACCCACAGGTGCGTGCCGTCGAGTCGAAACCGTCGCGGGCGCGGCGGCAGCGCGTTCCGGAACCCCGGCGCCCTCACACCCGTCCCCTACAACTGTTCCAGGCGGACTCCGCGATCGTCGAAGACGATGAAGTGCCGGGGAAGGATGCGCATCACCACCCGCTCGTCCGCCTCGAACGGCTCGTCGGCCAGCGCGCGCACGCGCACCCCCTCGGCCGCAACGGTCACGAGCCGCCGCTCGCCGCAGGGTTCGCTGGAAACGACGCGGCCGCGCCAACCCGCGCCCTCGCGGGAGATCCGCGCGTGCTGCGGGCGAATGCCGACCGTGACGTCACGGCAGAACTCCTCGGCGATGCGGCCCGCCAGCGACACGGTCCGGTTTCCGACCAGCAGCGCCTGTCCGTCCTTCTCCAGGATGGCCGGCACCAGGTTGATGGGCGGCCGGCCGAACAGCCGCGCCACGAGCTCGTTCGCGGGCCGATCGCGGACGTCGGCCGGCGTCCCGGCCTGCACGACGCGGCCGCGGTCGAGCACCACGACACGATCCGCGAGGGCGAGCGCATCGTCGCCGTCCCGGGTGGCGTAGATCAACGTGCGGTGCTCCGGGAGCGCGCGGAGGTCGCGCAACCCCTGCACGAACGCGCGACGCTCGACGGCAGCGGCGAAGGCCGGGTTGCCGCTCAGGTCGTCCACGAGCAGCAGGTCCGGGTGCCGGTCGGAGTCGTCGAGTGCCATGTTCTCGAACGCGTAGCGCCGGATCGCAACGCCGCGCCATTCCTCGGTGCGCCACCGCGCGGGAAAAGCGTCATCGGGACTGCCGGAGCGCCGCCCACGGACGAGTACCGGCCTGGTCTGTCCCGGCTCGCGCTGGTCGTGCGTCCCCATGAAGACGCCGCCGTCGCCGTCCGACCGTTCGCCCACGAAGCGCAGCAGCGCCGACTTGCCCGCGCCGGCCGGGCCGACCACGCACACGATCTCGCCCGGCCGCGCATGGAGCGACACGTGGTCGAAAACCGGCTTCCGCGAGCCGTCGTCCTGCAGCGTCACTTCGTCCAGAAATACGTACATGGCAGGCAATCGAGGCGGCGAAGCCCCATGGTACACTCTCGAATGCCTGCCGACGAAGGCCTGACCTGGGGCCGCTCGACCGTGGAAACAGCCTGCCCGCTCGACTGTCCCGACACCTGCAGCCTGGCCATCTCGCTCGAACGGGGCCGGATCAGGAAGATCGACCACTCGTCCCGGTACCCCGGCACCAACGGTTTCATCTGCAGCAAGGTGCGGCGTTTCGACCAGCGCATCTACGGCGAGGAACGGTTGCTCCATCCGGGCTCCAGACGCGGCGCGAAGGGAGAGGCGAGCTTCAACCGGATCGGCTGGGACCAGGCGCTCGAGACCGTCGCCGGCCGCATGCGGGCAATCCGCAAGGAGTTCGGCGCGGAGGCGATTCTGCCGCTCTCCTACGGCGGCTCGAACGGGCTGCTGTCGCAGGACACCACCGACGCCCTCCTCTTCCGCGCCTTCGGGACCTCGCGCCTCGCGCGCAACGTCTGCGCCGCCCCGACGACCGCGGTGACCGGCGCGCTCTACGGCCGCATGGCCGGCGTGGCCTACGAGGACTACCGGCACGCACGACTCATAGTGATCTGGGGGGCCAATCCCTCCACCTCCGGATTCCACCTGGTGCCGCACGTGCGTCAGGCGGCCCGTGACGGTGCGGCGGTCGTGGTCATCGATCCGCGCCGGACCCCGCTCGCCAAGCGGGCGGACATCCATCTCGCGGTGCGGCCCGGCACCGACGTGGTCGTCGCCCTGGCCATCCACCGGTTCCTCTTCGAGCACGGCTACGCGGACGAGGCGTTCCTCGCGCAGTGGACGCGCAACGCGGACGAGCTGCGCCGCCGCGCGTCCGAGTGGACGTTCGAGCGCGCCGCGGCCGTCGCCGAGATAGACCCCGAGCTGCTGGAGAAGGTGGCGGAGCTGTACGCGGAAACGTCTCCCGCCGTCATCCGCTGCGGCTGGGGTCTGGAGCGCAACCGCAACGGCGGCAACGCGGCCCTGGCGGTGCTGGCGCTGCCGGCCGTCGGCGGGAAGTTCGGGGCGCGGGGCGGCGGATTCTCCATGAGCAGCTCGCGCGCCATCCCGCTGTCGGAGGAAGACTGGATCGCAACCGAGGAGCCGAAGACGCGGCTCGTCAACATGAACCGGCTCGGCCGTGCGCTGACCGAGTACCGCGATCCGCCGATCAGGATGCTCTTCGTCTACAACTGCAACCCGCTGGCCACCCTGCCCGCCCAGAACCGGGTGCTGGCCGGACTCGCACGCGACGACCTGTTCACGGTGGTCTTCGACCAGGTCATGACCGATACGGCCCGCTGGGCCGACGTCGTTCTGCCGGCAACGACGTTCCTGGAGCAGTACGACCTGGCCCTCAGCTACGGACACGGCGCCGTGCAGCTCGTGCAGCCGGTGATCGAGCCGGCCGGCGAGTCGCGGCCGAACGTGGAGGTGTTCGCCGACCTCGCGGCGCGGCTGGGCATCGAGATCGGCGAGCTGCTGCAAAGCGATACCGGCACGCTGATGCACGTGGCCGACGCCTTGCCGGACGATGCCGGCCGCGAGCTCCTGAACCGCGGCATCACCCGCGGCTCGGCGCCCGCCGCCCCCGTGCAGTTCGTCGACGTCTTTCCGCGGACGGCGGACGGGCGGGTCGATCTGCTGCCGGCGGCGCTCGAAGACTCCGCCCCGCTCGGTCTTTACCGCTTCCGGCCGGAGCCGGCCCCGGATCGCTACCCGCTCGCGCTGGTCTCCCCCGCCAGCGACAAGACGGTCTCGTCCACGCTCGGCGAGCTTCGGACGCGGCAGGTCCGCCTGCAGATCCATCCGCGCGACGCCGAGGCGCGGGATCTGGCGACCGGCGACGTCGCGCGCGTCTTCAACGCGGAGGGCGAGATCCACTGCGCCGTCGGCGTCAACCCGGATGTGAAACCCGGCGTGGTCAGCCTCCCGAAAGGCCTCTGGCGGCGCAACACCATGAACGGCTGCACCGCCAACGCGCTCGTTTCCGACGATCTGACGGATCTGGGTGACGGCGCCTGCTTCAACGACGCCCGCGTGGAGGTGACGCGCGTCGTGACGGCCGAGCTGGGGGGCCGGAACATCGCCATCTGGACCGGTCCGGCATCGCGGAAGCAGGTACACTAGCGAAGATTGGGCGGGCTCGGACGATGGCCGGCCCGCGGGAGAGATCGACAAATGGCCGACACGCCGCCCGGAGGGCGCACCGTCAAGTGCGTCAAGTTCCAGAAAGAGATGCCGGGGCTCGACGAGCCGCCGTGGCCCGGAGAGCTCGGCCGGCGCATCTACGACAGCGTGTCAGAGGAGGCCTGGAAGCTCTGGGAAGAGCGCATGAAGATGATCCTCAACGAGTACCGCCTGATGCCCTGGCAGAAGGAGGCTCAGGAACTGGTGGCAAGACAGATGGAGGATTTCTTCTTCGGGGAAGCATCGGCCCCGCCGCCCGAGTACGTCCCGCCGCAGGCGAAACGATAGGACCCGCCGGAAAGCGCCGTGCTCACGGCGCGGCAGGCCGCAGCTCGACCTCGGCAGCGCTCGGCGGCGGCGTCGCCAAGCTGACGATCACGAGCGTGGCGATGGACAGGAAGAGGGCCGGATACGCGGTCTGCCAGCCGAAGAGGTACTCCGGGTTTCCGTCCACCGCTCTCGCCAGACCGATGATCTCCCACCCGAGCGTCGTGAGCATGCCGGCCAGGATGGAGGCCACGCCGCCGGCCCGCGTCGCCCGTTTCCAGAGCAGGGCGCCGAGCAGGGCGGGGGTGATGCCGGCGCCGTACATCGTGTACGCCCAGAGCGCCATCGCCAGGATCGTGGGAAAGAAGTTGCCGGCGATGTAGCCGAGGGCGCCGACCGCGACGACAATCACCCGCGTATACAGCACCAGTTGCCGGTCGGTCACCCCGGGGTTGACGAACCGCTGGTAGACGTCGCGGATCAGGTTCGTCGACGGGGTCAGCAGAAAGCTGTTCGCGGTGGAGACGACGATCGCGGCGGCGCCGCAGACCAGCAGCACGCCGAGCACGGGCGGCAGCACGTCGGTGGCGACGCGGATCACGATCTCCTCCGACTCTGCCACGCCCAGCCCGCCGGCCGCCAGACTGCCGAAGATGCCGGTCGCATCGATCAGGGTCTCGACGACGATGGTGCCGGCAATCCAGCCGACCACGGCCAGGCGCGCCGCGCGCTCGTCGCGCGCCGAGAAGAACTTCTGGTACATGTTCGCTTCGCCGAGGAGCAGGAACATGGTCGGCAGGAACAGGGCGAACGCCGCCTGCGGCCCCATGTCGCCGAACAGCGACACCTGGTGCGGCTCGAGCGCGGCGAGCGATGCGGACAGGCCTCCCGCGTCGCCGACCAGGAACGCGACCCCGAACATCACGGCGATGGTCATCACCAGGCCGTTGCCCACGTCGAGATAGGCGATCGACAGCATCCCGGCGAGCGACGTGAACAGGATGCAGAAGACGGCCGTGATCAGTGCACCGGTGTCCGGATCGACGCCCGCCACGAGCGCCAGCAGCCGGCCTCCGCCCCGGAACTGGTACGCCGCGATGGTCGCGTAGGCCAGCACGGTGGTCAGGGTGCCGAGCACCCGCGCCGCCGGCCCGTAGCGCAGCTCGAGGATGTCGGGAACCGTGTACTGGGCGATGCGCCGCACGCGGGGCGCGATGAAGTAGACGAGCGCGATGCCGACCCACGCGCCGGCCGATTGCCACAGCGCCGAGAATCCGGACCGGTAGCCGAGCCCGGCCCCGCCGAAGAGGCTGCCCGAGCCGATCCAGGTGGCCAGCAGCGTGAAGACGAGCACGCGGGCCGGCAGCCGCCGCCCGGCGACGAGGAAGTCGTCCCCCGTCCGGACGCGGCGGCTGCGCCACGCACCGATCAGCACGAGCACCGACATGTAGACGATGACCGCCGTCAGCATGCCGGCCATTGTGGATCATAATGAGCGGTCCATGCCGCTCGACGAGTACCGCCGCAAGCGCGACTTCAGCCGGACCCCGGAACCGGAGGGCGGGAAGCCGGGCCCGACGCGGCGTCGGCGCTCTGGAGCGGGCGGCGGCGGATATTTCTGCGTCCAGAAGCACCTCGCCAGCCACCTCCATTACGACCTGCGCCTGGAGCACGCCGGCGTCCTCCTGTCCTGGGCCGTGCCGAAGGGCCCTTCCCTGCAACCGGCCGACAAGCGGATGGCGGTGCGGACGGAGGACCATCCGTACGAGTACGGCAGCTTCGAAGGGGTCATCCCGGAAGGCTACGGCGCAGGCATCGTGATGCTCTGGGACCACGGCACCTGGACGCCGGAAGTCGACGACCTCGACGCGGCCCTGGAGAAAGGCGACCTGAAGTTCGCGCTCGACGGCTACAAGCTCAAGGGCTCGTGGGCGCTGGTGCGCACGCGGGACCGCGAGGGCACGCCTGTCCGGCAGCGCCGCCGCAACTGGCTGCTCATCAAGCACGCGGACTTCTGGTCGGGTCCGATCGACATCACGGAGTTCGCTCCCCTCAGCGTCAAGAGCGAAGGGGACTTCGACGACATCCTGGCGGCAGACATGCCCGACCTCTGGCTCACCGGCCGGCCCGCCACCGCCGCCGGCAACGGCCGCGCCGCCGCCCTGACCCGCGAGGTCATCGAGCGGGCGGCCCGCAAGATACTCGCGCGCCGCGAACCGGCCGACTCTAGGGCAGAAGACGCTGCGCCAGCACGCTCCAGACGGCGTACGCCAAGCGGCGGCGCGCGTGGCGGGCGATCTGGCGCTGGGAGAAGTGGCCGGTGACCAGCTCGCACTCCGTGGGAATGTCGCCGATCGGAAGCAGCTCCTTGTGCTCGGCCGCGTACCGCGCGAGCACCTCCGGCGGCGGCGTGGCGTTGTTGGCGATGGCGACGTCCACCGGCCGGCCGATGGCGTCGCCGACGCGGCGCACCGCCTCGCCGACGGAGAACCCCTGCATCCCCCGCCCTTCGGTCAGGATGTTGGTCACGAGCACGATCGGGCCCCTGGTCGCACGCATCGCCTCGGCTACGCCCCGGACGAGCAGGATCGGCATCAGGCTGGTGTAGAAGCTTCCCGGTCCGATGACCACGGCGTCGAAGCCGCGGATGGCCTCGGAAGCGGCTGCGTGCACGTTGGGCTCCGGATCGAGCCAGATCCGCCTGATGCGCCGTCCGTCCGTCTGTTCCCGGTCCACGCCGACCTCGCTGACCGCACGCGAGCCGTCCTCGTACTCGGCGTAGAGCGTCGACTGCTCCACGCTGACCGGCAACACCCGGCCGTTGCAGTCGAGCAGCGTCCGCAAACCGTCGACCGCGGCGAGAAAATCGCCGCTGTACCGCTCCATCATCGACAGCAGCAGGTTGCCGCCGGTGTGCCCGCGGAGCCGGCCGTTCTCCAGCGCCGGCAGACGTGAGAGCAGAAGGCGACGGGCTTCGCTCTCGTTTCTGGCGAGCGCGAGCGCGCACTTCAGCACGTCGCCGGGCGGCAGAACTCCCAGCTCGTCCCGGAGCTGACCGGAGCTGCCGCCGCTGTCGAACATCGTGACGACGGCGTTGACCCGCAGCCAGGGATTCTGCTTGAGACCGCCGAGCAGGCTCGGCAACCCCGTCCCGCCGCCGAAGCACCCGACGTTGACTTCCCGCAACTGCACGCGGCGCATTATCTCACACGCCCGCTGCATGTCCGCCTCGCCCGCGCCGCCCCGCGACCGCGATTCCGTCGCGACGCTGCACGAAATCGGCGTTCGGGTCGATAAGCGCAGGTACCCGCGCGGGACATCGGACCATGGCCTCGACGACTCGCTACCTCGTGCTGTGCGCCGGTGCGCCGGCGTTCTGCCTCCTCGCGCTGCTCAACGTGGGCGGCTACCGGTACGGCGTCTCCGACCAGGCCTTCTACATCCCGATCGTGCGCCAGGGCCTGGAGCCGGGCCTGTTTCCGCACGACGCCCCGCTTCTCGCCGTCCAGAACCGACTGCTCGCCTTCGACGACTGGTTCGCCCCGCTCGTCCGCATCAGCGGACAAAGCCTGCAGACAGCCTTCTTCGCCGCCTACCTGGGGGGATTGGCACTCCTCTACGGGGCTGCCGTCCTGCTCGGACGCTCGCTGTACCGCACCTGGTGGGGGGTCGCCGTCCTGACCGCGGCCTTGACGCTGCGGCACCGGATTCCGGACACGGCCGTCAACTCGCTCGAAGCGTACATGCATCCGCGGCAACTCGCCTTCTGCATCGGGTTGCTGGCGGTGGGGCTCTTCCTGCGCGGCCGCGCGGCGGCAGCGGCGTGGGCCGTCGGCGCCGCCTGTCTGTTTCATCCGACGACCGCGCTGTGGTTCGTGATCCTGCTCGGCGTAGCCTCTCTCGTCGCGCATCCTCCGGCGCGACGCCCGCTTCTCCTCCTGTCCTGCGCGGCGCCGCCGGTCACCACGGTACTGCTTACCCACGCGTTGCAGGAACCTCTGGACGTCATGAGCCCCGCGTGGACTGCGCTGCTCGAGTCGAAGGATTACCTTCTGGCTACGCAATGGCCCGTGCTGACGTGGTTCGCGAACCTGGGCCTGGCGGCGGTCATCGCGGCCGCCTACGACCACCGCCGGTCGCTCGGCATGACCGTTCCCCGCGAAGACGGCCTGGTCGCCGGCTGCCTGGCGCTGCTGGCGCTCTTTCTCGTCTCGGTCCCGCTTGCGTCCGCCGGGATCGCGCTCGTCGTCCAGTTGCAGTTCAGCCGGATCTTCTGGTTGCTGGACGTGGTCGCCATCGCCTACGCGGCGTGGTTCGTGGTGGAGAGTCCGCCGGCGCGCCGCGCCAGGCCCCCGAGCGCCGACGAGACGCGTGAAGCACCCGTTTGGCGCGGGACCACGCGAATGCGCGTCCGCCGCGCCGCGCTTGCACTGATCGTGCTGGCATCGCTGGCCCGCGGAAGCTACGTGACGCTCGTCGAACGGGCCGACCACGCCCTGATCGAAATCGACCTGCCCGAGTCGGAGTGGACGCAGGTCATGCACTGGGCCGGGCAACGCCCGGTGGGCACCAATTTCCTGGCCGACCCCGGACACGCCTGGCGTTACGGATCGAGCGTCCGGGCGGCGAGCGGACGCGACGTCTACCTCGAGTCGGTGAAGGACGTCGGCATCGCGATCTACTCCCGCGCGATGGCCGAGCGCATCAGCCGCCGCCTGGCGGAGCTGGGCGACTTCGCGGCGCTGGAAGCGGCCCATGCGCGGTGGCTCGCCAAGCGCCACGACCTCGACTACCTCATCACGGAGCACGACATCGGCCTGCCGCTCGTGCACCGGCGGGGCCGGATCGCGGTATACGATCTCGGCGACGAAACGCGGGTGGCCCGCCGCGGCTCGCCGGCCGACGGCAACTGATCGCCACTCGCGGCCGCGCGCACGCCGCGCCGTTCCTGTCCACCTGAACGGGTACGGCAGTGTCGCCCATGCACTTCGATTCGTCCCGGGATTTCGTGCCGGCCCGCGGTCTTGACGGCGGCCATCGAATGACCCTCTACACGTGGGGCCGGCCGCGACGTTTCCCGGGGCTGCCGGCCCCCGTGCGGCGGTACTTCGACGTTGCGCC
This sequence comes from Vicinamibacterales bacterium, assembly GCA_965204175.1. Taxonomy (GTDB): domain Bacteria; phylum Acidobacteriota; class Vicinamibacteria; order Vicinamibacterales; family UBA8438; genus WTFV01. The sequence goes on along the minus strand of OZ241978.1, from coordinate 2,054,467 downwards.
GGATGCGCGGGTCATGGCCCACTGCCACTGGCAATCGTCGCCGTCGACGCGGCCGACACTGCTCGCGCTGCATGGACTCGAGGGCTCGAGCAGCGCCCACTACATGCGCGGGCTCGCCGACAAGGCCTTCGCCCGCGGCCTCAACGTGGTCCTGCTCAACCAGCGCAACTGCGGGAACACCGAGCATCTGTCGCGCGGCCTCTACCACTCGGGCCTCTCGGCGGATCCCGCCGCGGTCATTCGCGAGCTGATCGAGGTCGATCGCCTGCCGGGCGTCGCCGTGGTCGGCTACTCCCTCGGCGGGAACCTGGGACTCCGTCTGGCCGGGACGACGCCCCCCGAGGCATTGCGGGCCGTCTGCGCAGTCTCGCCGACGATGGACCTGGCCCGCTGCGTCGATGCGCTCGAACGGCGACCGAACGCGCTGTACCAATGGAACTTCGTGCGCAATCTGAAGCGCCGCATGCGGCGGAAAGCACGGCTGGCGCCGGGCCTGTTCGACCTCACGAACCTCGGCCGAATCCGTACCGTCCGGGAGTTCGACGACGCGTTCACGGCGCCGCATCACGGATTTCGGGACGCCGCCGACTACTACCACCGCGCGAGCAGCCTGCGCGTCGTCGACCGTATCGCGACACCGACGCTGATCGTCAGCGCCGAGGACGACCCCTTCGTACCACCCGAGCAGTTCCGGGAAGCGCCGGTCACGGCCAACCCGCACGTCGCTGTCGCGGTAACCCGATACGGGGGACACTGCGGCTTCTACGCCGGCCCCGCCCCCGGTTTCGACGGCTACTGGGCAGAACGAACGGCGATCGACTTCGCCCTCCGCCACGTCGCCTGAGACCGGGGCGGCCGGTCAGGAACGCGCCAGGCAATCCAGCAGGCGCCGGGCGAACGCAGGACCCGTTCCCCGTTCCTCGTGCTTGAAATAGATGTAGACGTCCTCGCAGGCGCCCGCGCTGCGGCCGATGGTTTCCGCCCAGCGGGCCAGATCGGCGTCGTCGTAGCCCTGATCGCGGAGTCGGAAGTAGCCGTGGCGTGCCGTCATGTGAATCGGCGTGCGCAGGCGCTCGCTGTCGGCCACGCAGAGCGCGGCCCCATGCTCCCGCAGGAGCTCGATGACGTCGGCGTCATGCCAGGACGCATGCCGGAACTCGAACGCCGAGCGGGCGCCGGGCGGCAGCGTGCCCAGGAACCGCGCGAGCACGTCGAGGTTCATGCGGAACGACGGAGGCAGTTGGAACAGCAGCGCGCCGAGCTTGTCGCCGAGCGTGACCGCCGCGTCGCAGAACGCGGCCGTGAGCGACTCGCAGTCGGCCAGCCGCGCCTCGTGCGTGATGCGGCGCGGCGCCTTCAGGGTGAACCGGAAACCGGAGGGCGTCGCGGCGGACCAGCCGGCGAGCAGCCTTGCCGTCGGCAGCCGGTAGAACGTGTAGTTGATCTCGACCGTGTCGAGACGCTCCGCGTAGTACGGGAGCATCTTCTTCTGCGGCCACTTCTCCGGGTAGAACGACCCCTTCCACTCCGGAAAGTTGTAGCCGGACGTTCCTACCCGGTACCGAGGCATGTGCTCGCGCGAACTGAAAGAACCTGGCCCGACAATCGCTGCCTGCGGCTCCGCTTGCCGCCCAACCGGGCCTGACCAGGAGTCTACACCGTTCCACGGCACAGACTCCTAGTCCAGATCGAAGTCTCGGGTCGGCCGGCTGACCGGCTCGTGGCGGGCCTGCTCGAGCGCCTCGTCGAAGCGCTTCGACAGGGCATCGCTGCGCCCCTTCTCGTCGGCCACGGACCGCTCGAAGATCTTCTCCCGGCGCGCCGCCTCGGCGGCCAGGATCCGCTGGGCGTCGTCGAGCTGCGGCATATCCTCGCGCGGAGGCTGGCGGTGCGAGACGAGGCGGCGCAGGTTGGCGTCGATGACGAGCGTGGAGCCGCAGCAGGGACAGTCGATCTCGAACTCCGAGGAGAGCCGGGGCATCGAGCCGGCGCCTAACCTTCCTCTTCGTAATCGCCCTCGAGGGGCGGGATGAGCCTGGTGGGAGGGCGGAGCGCTTCGCGACGGTCGAAGACCGGCACCCCGCCCACGTGCACCGGCACTCGGCACGCTGGCCCCTTGCGGTCGACCACGACGGTCACCGGACTGCCCTCGACACCGTCCCGAAAGCTGACGCGGCACCCGCACGCGAGCCGGGCGTGCTCGAATCCTTTGACCATGTGGAATGATACTACAGTCGGCCGGCGTCTCCCCTGCCGAAGCTCCGTCGGGCCGCCCGGCCGGGCCTGACTGGAAGTCTACGCCGTTCCACGGTGCAGACTTCTAGAGCAGCGCGTCGATGTCGCGCCGGAATTCCTCCCGGGTGCCGATGCCCAGGTGCGTGCGGCACAGGGTGCCCTCGCGATCGATGAAGAAGGTGACCGGCAGTCCCCACACCGGACCGTACGCTTCCTGGAAATCCTCGCGCCCGAGCCCGACCAGCATCGGATAGTTGACCTGGAACTCGGCAGCAAAGGGCCGTATCTGCTCGGGCGTGTCGTCCACCGAGAGGCCGAGCACGACGAGTCCGTCGTCCTTGTAGCGCCGCTGGAACTCGACGAACCAGGGAATCTCGATCTTGCAGGGGCCGCACCAGGTGGCCCAGAAGTTCAGCAGGATGACGTTGCCCCTGAGCTCGGCCAGATTCACCTCGTTGCCGTTGATGTCACGCAACGTGAAGTCGAGCGGCGCGGGCTTGGCGTCGGCGTCGCAACGGGCGTCCTGGGCCGTGCCGCCCTCGAAAGCCGCGAACGACGGCACCGTCACCCCGCGCGCCGCCGGCAGCGTGAGAAACGCGAGCGCACAGGCCGCCGCTGCGGCCACCATCCACCGTCTGCTGGTCATGTCCACTCCTGCTCAATCGGCGCCCCGCCCGATCCGACGAAATGCCGCCCGCCGGCAACGGCCGTCCGGATCCGAACACCGAACCGCAACGGCCCCCGCCTCCAGATTACCGCTTCCGGCTCGTGAATCTCAAGCATCGCAAGCGCCTCCGCGAACCCGTGTCACCCCCATGGTCCGCCAGGTGTCCCCCTTTGGTGACGCTTCCCCCCGCACGACGGGGTCGCAAGAGCGGCACGGACCTTGCTGGGGCTGAGTACGCGATTGCCGACCGGTCGGCCAGGGGATAAGATGGCGACAGGCGCCGTTCGCCAGCCACGCCTGCCCGACGCGCCGGCCGCCGCGAGGTGTTCCATGATGCGAAGTCGAACCGGATCCCGCCGCCACCGGCAGTTGACCGTCCTGCTCGCGTTGCTGATCGCGGCACTCGCCGCGCCGGCCGGCGCCCAGCAGTTCGCGCCGTACTACGGCAAGAACCGCGTCAAGTGGGACAAGTTCGACTGGCACATCTACCAGACGGACCACTTCGACATCTACTACTATCCGGAGCTCGAGGAACATCTCGAGCGGGTGGCGTCCTACGCCGAGAGCGCCTACCAGCAGCTCAGCGCCGATCTGCGCCACGACCTGGCGTTCAGCGTCCCGCTCATCGTGTTCAAGACGCACAGCGAGTTCGAGCAGCAGAACATCTTCCCGGGCGGCAGCCCGGAAGGAGTCGGAGCGTTCGCAGAGCCCTACCGCAACCGCATCGCCCTGCCGATCGACGAGCCGCCGGACGGCCTGTATCGCCTGATCACCCACGAGCTGACGCACATCTTCGAGTTCGACATCATTCCGCGATCCATGATCCGGCAGACCGTGCCGCTGTGGGTCGACGAGGGTCTCGCCGATTTCATGGCCGGCGTCTGGCGCCCGCTCGACCTGATGCAGGTCCGGGACCTGGCGGTCGCGGACATCGTGCCGACGATGACCGAATTCCAGCAGTACGGGGGCTTCGCCAGCGGCCGGGTCGTCTACAACCTGGGTCACGCGGTCTTCGAGTTCATCGAGGAGCGTTGGGGGCTCGAAGGCATCCGCCAGTATCTCTTCGCGCTCCGCCGCAACGCGATCGGCGGCGGAGAGGACCCCTACGAAGAGGCGTTCGACCTCGAAGCGGAAGAATGGGACGACGCGTTCAAGTCGTATCTGGACGACCGCTTCGAGGCGTTCCGGGACAAGGAACGCCCGGCCGACTACGGACGCAACCTCGCGCCCGACCCGCTGCGCAGCCGCTACCCGGTCGTCTTCTCGCTCGAAGCATCGCCCTCGGGCGAAGTGATCGCGGCGATGGCGGTCAACCGCCGGGACCGCGAGGCGGACATCGTGCTGCTGTCGTCCCGAACCGGGGACGTCATCCTGAACCTGACCGAGGGATTCGACCAGGAATTCGGTTTCGACTACATCAGCCAGACCGGGCTCCGCTGGCACACCGTACCCTGGATGTCGTGGTCGCCGGACGGTGATCGACTGGCGTACATCGTGCGCCACGGCAAAGGCAAGTCACTCGTCGTGCAGAACGTCGTCACCCGCGAGATCGAGCACCTGATCGACCTCGACATGGTCGACGAGCCCGAATCGCCCGATTTCTCGCCCGACGGACGCAGCGTGGTCTTCTCCGCGCTCAACCGCGCCGTCGGCGACATCTACGAGATCGATCTGGAGACGCGGGAGGTCACCAACCTCACGAACAGCGCGCTGGCCGACTACGCCCCCATCTATTCGCCGGACGGGAGCATCGTCGTCTATCTGTCGCGCGTGAGCGGCAACAACAAGCTGTTCCGCCTCGATCGGGAGACCGGACAACGGCGGCAACTGACCTTCGGGACGCACGACGAGGCCGGCGGTCAGTTCATCGACGATCGCACCATCGTGTTCGCCTCGACAGCCGTCGATCCGACCCAGCCGATCGACCCCGACACAGCCCGCGACGGCGAGATCTTCAACCTGTGGACGCTCGACCTCGAGCACGGCGCGCTGCATCAGCTCACCGACAACGCGACCGGCGTGGTCAACCCCATCGTCCTCGCGCCGGACGAAGACTCCGACCTGCCCCGCATCGGCTTCATCACCTACTTCAGGGCGGAGTACGGCCTGCATACCATCGAGTACGACGAGCCGCTGTATACCGCCGAGGCGACGGACTTCGGGGGCCCCGGCCCGCTGATCGACTTCCAGGCGCCGCTGACCCACACCCTCAACCCGGCCAACTCGCGGCGCAAGGGCCGGTTCGAGAACATGTACATGCAGGGGCGGCCGAGCTTCGGCGTCGGCCTGACCAACAGCGGCGACGTGCTCGGCGGCACGATGATCAGCTTCGCCGACGTGCTCGGCGACCAGATGTTCAACATCCAGGCCTATTCGATCCAGACCTACCGCACGTACGGGGCCTCGTACGTGAACCTGGCGGGGCGGCTGCAGTACGCCCTGCAGGGAATATCCTCCGAGCAGTACTTCTACGGCCTCGGGGCGTACTTCGCGCCGAGTCTCGCCTTCCTCAGCCGCGACGACGCCATCGCCACGCGGCGGTCGAACGGCGGGAGCGCCATCGGCATCTACCCGTTCGATCGGTTCCGCCGCCTCGAAATCTCGGCCGGCGTCTACAACTTCAAGGAGAACTTCGCCAACGAGGCACTGCAGGCGCAGTCCGACGCGTTCCAGCAGCAGCAGTTCGGAACCACGCTCTTCCGCGACGGCACGTTCATGCCGTTCGGCGCCCGCTTCTTCCAGGAAACGACCGTCTTCCGGGAGTACGGCCCGGTGGCCGGCAACACCGTGATGGCCGGCTTCGAATACGCACCCGGATTCGGCGGCTTCCTGTCGCGCCAGACCGTCGACCTCGACGCACGCTACTACATGCGGATCCTGGAGAACGGGGTGCTCGCGTTCCGCGGGCGCGCCTTCAACAGTTGGGGAGATTTTCCCGACTTCCACTTCTTCGGCGGCCAGTCGGAGATGCGCGGCTACGAGTACCTCCACTTCCTGGGCCACAAGGCGTTCCACGGCAACGTGGAGCTGCGATTCCCGCTCGTCGAGGCTATGGCGACGCCGATCGGCATTCTCGGAGGCATCCGCGGCACGTTCTTCTTCAACATCGGTGCGGCCGCCATCGCCGGTCAACCCTGGAACCTGTTCTCGAGACAGGAGCAATGGGTACGGCCGATAGTCGGGTACCGGGCGAACTATCTGGAAAACGTGGAAGGACAGGCAACGGAGCCCGTCTTCGGTCAGCCTGCTCTCATCAGCGGGTTCCGCCTGAACAACGCCCGCGCCTCCTACGGGTTCGGTCTCACGACCTACGCCATCGGATTTCCGATCCACCTCGACTGGGCGTGGCCGACGCTCTTCAACGAGGAGTGGGAGAATATCGTCTTCGCGACCGAGGCGCAGTTCAACGGTTTCCTGCGCGGCAGCGACTACTTCCGGAAGGTGCGCTTCTCGGTCTGGATCGGCTACGACTTCTGAGCGGGGAGCCGCCACAGGCTCCCCAGCCCGGCAGGCCACGGACTTCCGGCCCGACAAGGTCGCCTGCGGCGCAGAACTCCTAGCCCGGCAGGATCTCCGTGAGACGGAGCACGCTGTCGTTCAGATCCATGGCCACGTGGTAGTCGCCCAGGAACGTGTGGCCGATGATGCCGCCGATGTGGAACCCCAGCAGGGCGCTCGGCCGGTGCAGATTGAGAACGACGACCGAGAAGTTGTCGAACCGGATGCGGTCGAAGCCCAGATTCACGCCGGGCAGCAGGAAGGCGTCGTCGTCCCAGCCCGACGTTCCGAAGACGCGCAACGGAATGTGGCGCACCGGAACCATGCCGAGCGCGTTGGCCGTGCTCAGGCTGATCGAGATGACCTCACCCCCGGTATCGACGATGAAGCTCTTCTGAACCGAGCCGTTGATGACGCCGCGGACGAGAGCGAGGCGGTGGAAGCGCATCGGGAGCTCGACGTCGGGGGGCGGCGCCGACGGCAGCTCGCGGGCCATCACGAGGCGCTGATTCTCGTAGTCCACGATGGTGGACATGCCGAGCGCGAGCGGCGAGAAGCTGTTCTCGCTGCGGGTCTGCGGCAGGCCCGTCAGCGGCGGGTTCTTGATGAGGGCCGGCACGTTCTCCACGAACAGCGTGCCGACCTCCAGGGTGTCCGCACGGCCCAGCTCCAACCCGCGCATGCCTACCCGGCCGACCCCGGCGCTGAGCGTATTGGTGATGGGACGGACGCCGACGCGCTGCGCGGTCGCCTGCGAGAGGACCATCTGCTCCGCCCCGGTGTCGACGACGAGGTCCAGCTCGCCTCCCCCGTTCACGCGCCCGCGGACGATGACCTTGTCGCGCTCGAGCCGGAACGGAACGGTGTGCACGGCGTCCAGGCGCTCCGGCGAGACATGAACCGGCACGCGCTCGCCGAACGACCGCAGGAAGCGGATCTCGGACCGGGCCCACTCGATCTTCTGGTCCATGCGCGTGCCGGCGAGGTCCTCGACATACGACTCGAACGCGTCCGCGGCCAGATCGTACCGCTGCAGGCGCCGGTAGACCGACCCGAGGGTGTGATAGAACTCGCCCCGCGGCTCGCCGGCGAGAGCCGCCTGCAACTCGACCACCGCTTCGTCGAGACGCCCGCGCGCGGCGAGACTGCGGCCGCGACCGTGCCGGGCCGCGGCGCTGCCCGGATCCCTGTCGAGGACGTCGTCGTACATCTGCTCCGCTTCGGTGAACAGACCGAACGCCCACAAGGCGTCGGCATACAGGGCCCGATAGTCGGAATCGACGGGGTCGAGACTGTAGAGAAAGTCCGCTTCCTGCTGGGCTCGGGTGAACTCCGCGATGTGCAGCAGCGACTTCAGCAGGCCGCCGGACGCGCGCAGAAGCTGGTCGTGCCTGGCTCCCTGCTTTGCGTTTTCGTAAGCGGAGAGCGCCTCCCAGTAGCGCTGGTCCCCGTAGAGGAGGTCGGCGAGCTGCAGGCGCACCTCGCTGCGGGCCGAATCGGTCGTCGACTCGGCGCCGATGAGGATGGGCGCCGCAACGCAAAACGCCAGCGCGACGAAGGCTCTCCTGTATCCGACCCGCATGATCCCCCCCTCCGAGCGACGCGCCCGTTGCGCGCGCCCTGCAGGAACTGGCCTGAAAATCGTGCCTGCAACTATGCCCGATTTGCCACGATCAAGACAAGATCATCGAGGCAGGAGCCGCCTCCCGTGCGGCTTCGCCGCGTTCGCGGCGGCAAGCTTACGGCCCGACAATCGCCGCCTCGGCTCAGATTGCCGCCCGGCCGGGCCCTGACCAGGGAGGTCTGCACCGTTTCTAAGGCGCAGACTCTAGCGCGTGTAGTGCTCGATGGGAACGCCGTCGTACATCTCGTCGACGCGCAGGATCTGGGCGTTCCGGCTGTAGGTGCCCAGCTCGTAGTCCTCGCTCATGATGAGCGCCTTCACCGGCTTGGTCGGACACACCTCCGCGCAGAGACCGCAGAACGAACAGCGCGACAGGTTGAAGTCGAAGTAGTCGAGCACCTTGATCTTGTGCCCCGGCTCCCGGTGACCGCCCAGATTGATCAACTCGTCCGGGCAGACCTTGGCGCACTGGTCGCACACGATGCAGGTCTGCGCGCCGGTCTCCGGCTCGACCTGCAGGCGCAGCACCCCCCGAAAGCGGGGCGCCACCGGACGGCGTTCCTCCGGGTACTGGAAGGTGAACGCCGGCTGCGGGGTGTACTTGAGGGTGACCCAGAGGCCCTTGAGCAGGTCCACCAGGAACACGGTCCTGAAGAGCTTGGCCAGAAACAGCACGTCGACCTACCCCCGATCCTCGACGAGAACAGGCTCGGTCTGCCCCGCCATGATCACCCGCTCCTTGCGGAGAACCGTGTTCTCCTTGCGGATCTTGTCCTGCAGCCGCATCAGCCCGTAGAGGAGCGCTTCGGGGCGTGGCGGACAGCCCGAGACGTATACGTCCACCGGCACGATCTTGTCGACGCCCTGCAGCACGCTGTACGTGGGAAAGGGACCGCCGGCGTTCGAGCAGCTCCCCATCGAAATGACCCACTTGGGCTCGGGCATCTGGTCGTACAGCCGCCGCAGCACGGGCGCCATCTTCTTCGTGACCGTGCCCGCCACGATCATCAGATCGGACTGGCGCGGCGATGCGCGAAAGACCTCGGCCCCGAACCGCGCGATGTCGTAGCGGGACGTCGAGGTCGCGATCATCTCGATCGCACAGCAGGCGAGACCGAAGCCCATCGGCCAGAGCGAGGACTGCCGCGCCCAGTTGAGGACCCGGTCGAGATTGGTCGTGATGAAGTTGTCTTCGAAGCGATGATCGATGAGACCCATCTGGATGGATTCCGTTGCCGGCACAAGAGCGGCCGGCGTTGTCGTTCAGCGCCGCCTACTTGCCCTCGTACCACTCGGCATTGGTCTCGATGAAGCTCTCCCACTGCTCCGGCACCTCGTCGTTGGCGAAAATCGCCTCGACGGGACACGCGGGCACGCAGGCGCCGCAGTCGATGCACTCCTCCGGGTGGATGTACAGCATCGTCTCCGCTTCGAACTCTTCCTCGTCCTTGCGCGGGTGGATGCAATCGACCGGACACACGTCGACACAGGCGGTGTCCTTCGTGCCGACACAGGGCTCACAGATCGAATAGGCCATTCGTTTCCTCCGAACTACGCCAACCAGTATTGCCGCCCACAGAATACAGGCTGGCCGGCCAGGGATCAAGGCGCAGCCGGGTCCCCTCGCCCAGGACCCGCGGCCTGCGGTGGACGCCGTCGGAGGAGCCGCGGTACGATCGAATCGCCGCATGACAGGCCCCGTTCCCGTTACGTTCATTCGCGGGCGGCCGGCGCGCTCGAGCGAGTTGCCGCGCGGCGCCAAGCCTCCCTGGCTGCGGGTCAAGGCGCCCGGCAGCCCCGGCTACCTGCGGCTGGCCCGCCTGACACGCGATCTCGCCCTGAACACGGTGTGCCGGGAGGCGAGTTGCCCGAACATCGGCGAGTGCTGGCAGCACGGCACCGCCACGTTCATGATTCTGGGCAGCATCTGCACGCGGTCCTGCGGCTACTGCAACGTCGTGCACGGCACCCCCGGCGCCGTGGATCCCGCCGAGCCGGCGCGCCTGGCCGAGGCCGTGGCCGCACTCGGTCTCGGTTACGTGGTCGTCACGTCGGTCGACCGCGACGATCTGCCGGACGGCGGAGCCTCCGTGTTCGCCGCCACCATTCGCGCCATCCGGCAACGCGTGCCGACCTGCCGCGTAGAGGTGCTCGTTCCCGATTTCTCGGGGCGCGCCCGCGATCTCGAATGCGTCCTCGATGCCGGCCCGGACGTACTCAACCACAACCTGGAGACGGTCGAGCGTCTCTATCGCACGGCCCGGCCCGGCGGGCGGTACGAGCGGGCGTTGCGCCTGCTCGACCATGCGCGGCGGTACCGCTCTTCGACGCCGACCAAGTCGGGAATCATGGTGGGTCTCGGTGAATCACGCGACGAGTTGCTGACCGCCCTGGCGGACTTGCGCGGCGTCGGCTGCGACATCGTGACGATCGGCCAGTACCTGCGACCGTCCGTCGCGCATCTTCCGGTGGCGCGCTACTACCGCCCCGAGGAGTTCGGGGAGTTGAAGGAGCACGCCCGCGGCCTCGGGTTCCGACACGTCGAGTCCGGACCGCTCGTCCGCAGCTCCTACCACGCGCACGAACAGGCCGAAGCGTTCGACCGTTGCGCCTCGTAGCGCCGCCGTACCGTCGCAAGGCTCCGGGTTCTGCCCGCCTCCGCCGCCCCGGGATCCTGGAGTCCGTGCGACGGAACTTCAGCGTCGCTTGGGGCGGTAGACGTGTGCGCTGCGTCCGAAGAAGACCTCGGCGGCCTCCGCGAACGTCTCGGAGACGGTAGGGTGGGGATGAATCGCAGCCGCGATGTCGGCGGCGGTCAGCCCCTTCTCCACCGCGACGACCCCTTCGGCGATCAGCTCGCCCGCCCCGGCGCCGACGAGCCCCACGCCGAGGACCCGGCCGGATGCCGGATCGAGCACGAGCTTGGTCAGGCCCTCCGGCCGGTCGAGCGTAAGCGCACGGCCGGACGCCCCCCACGGGAACCTCGCCACCGCGACGGTGCGCCCGGACGCCTTGGCATTCGCCTCGGTCAGGCCGCACCAAGCCACCTCGGGGTCCGTGAAGACGACCGCCGGCACCGCCCGGGGAGCAAATGAGGCGGCACGGCCCGCAATGGTCTCGACCGCGACTCGCGCCTCGGCAAACGCCTTGTGCGCGAGCATCGGCTCGCCGGCGACGTCTCCGACAGCGAAAATCGACGGCTCCGCGGTGCGACGCTGCGCGTCGACCCGGATGAAACCACGGGCATCGCGCTCGACCCGCGTGCGTTCCAGGCCCGCCACCTCCGAGTTGGGTGTCCGGCCGACGGCGACCAGCACCCGCTCGAAACGCTCGACGCGCGACTCTCGACCGGGCGTCTCGAGCACCGCATCGATACCGTCGGGACGGGCCGTCAATCCCGCAACCGACGTGCTCACGTGAACGGACCCGACGCCGCCGGCGATCCGCCGGGCGAGGACCCGTACCAGGTCCGCGTCGGCGCCCGGCAACAAACCGCCCGTCATCTCGACGATGGTGACGGCGGTCCCGAGCGCGGCATAGACGGTTCCCAGCTCCAGTCCGATGTAGCCGCCCCCGACTACCAGCAGCGACGCCGGCACGGCGTCGACGTCGAGAGCACGCGTGGAATCGAGCACGCGAGGGTCTTCCAGGCCCAGCGCCGCGGGACGGGCCGGGCGCGAGCCCGTCGCCAGGATGACGTGCTCGAACGCGATCGTCCGGGGACCGTGGCCCGCGCCGTCACCGGTCGGCGTGACCCGGAGCGTGCGGGCCCCCTCGAGAGCCGCCCGGCCCTGCACGCATGTCACGCCGCGCTGCTTCGCCAGCAGAGCCAACCCGCCGGTCAACTTCGCGACGACGTCGTCCTTCCAGGCCCGCAACCGGGCGACGTCGATGGCCGGCTCGCCGAACGACACGCCCCAGCGCGCGGCCGCACGGGCGTCGGTCACCACCTTCGCGGCGTGCAGCAGCGCCTTCGACGGCATGCAGCCGCGGTAGAGGCAGACGCCGCCGGGCCGGGGCGCCGCGTCGATCAGCATGACCCGCAGTCCGAGGTCGGCCGCGAGAAAGGCCGCCGTGTAGCCGCCCGGCCCGGCGCCGATGACGGCAAGTTGCGTTTCTTCGTTCATCATGGTCGTCTACACTTGATTGTAGGAGGTCGGAGGAGATGAGCAGAGCCGCCCTCGCAGCAGTCAGCCTCGCCGCGCTGATCTTCGCCACGAGCCCCGGCGCACGGGGCCAGCAGTTCGGGACCACCATGACGCCTCTCTTCGCTCCGGTCGACATCGGCGCCGACATCTCCTCGCTGCCGCGGTCCGAGCGGACGGCGCTGGCGCGGATCATCGACGCAGCGCGGGTCATGGACGCCCTGTTCCTCGAGCAGGTCTGGGCCGGCAACCCCTCCCTGCTGCTCGCCCTCCAGGGCGAGCGCAGCGCGGCCGGCCGTGCGCAGCTCGCCTTCTTCCTCGTGAACAAGGGACCCTGGTCCCGCGTCGAGGAAAACCGGGCGTTCGTCCCCGGCGTGCCGCCCAAGCCGGAAGGCGCCGCCTACTATCCGCCCGACGCCACGCGCGACGAGGTGGCGGCCTGGATCGATGGGCTGCCCGCGGACGAGCGAGCCGCCGCCACCGGCTTCTTCACCGTCATCCGACGGGGTTCGGACGGCGGACTGCGGGCCGTGCCCTACAGCCTGGAGTATCAGGGACCGCTCGCCATCGCGGCCGAATACCTGCGGGCGGCCGCCGGCGCGACCATCGAGCCGACGCTCGCGCGCTACTTGCGGACCCGGGCGGACGCCTTCGCGTCGAACGAATACTACGAGAGCGACGTGGCGTGGATGCAGCTCGACGCCGCCATCGAACCGACCATCGGCCCGTACGAGGTCTACGAGGACGAGTGGTTCAACTACAAGGCGGCTTTCGAGGCCTTCGTCACCATCCGCGACGATGCCGAGACGGCACAACTGACGCGCTTCGGAGCGGAGCTGCAGGAGCTCGAGGACAACCTGCCGATCGATCCCGCCTGGCGCGATCCGGAGCTGGGCGCGCTGGCGCCGATCCGCGTCGTCAACGTCGTGTTCACGGCCGGCGACGCCAACAGCGGGGTCCAGACCGCCGCGTTCAACCTGCCCAACGACGAGCGCGTCATCCGCGACCACGGCTCGAAGCGGGTCATGCTGAAGAACGTCCAGGAGGCCAAGTTCCAGCGGGTGCTGACGCCGATCGCCGCACTGGCGTTGCCGTCCACCGAGCGGACCGACGTTTCGTTCGACGCGTTCTTCACCCACATCCTGATGCACGAGCTGATGCACGGGCTCGGACCGCATTCCACCCGAATCGACGGGCGCGAGACCACCGTCCGCCAGGCCCTGCGGGAGACCTACAGCACCATCGAGGAAGCGAAGGCCGACGTCTCGGGCCTGTGGGCGCTCCATTACCTGATCGACAAGGGCGTCATCGACCGCTCTCTGGAGCGGCAGATCTACACGACGTTTCTCGCCTCGACGTTCCGCTCGATCCGTTTCGGCATCGGCGCGGCGCACGGTCGCGGGGTGGCGATCCAGCTCAACACCTTCCTCGACGCCGGCGCGGTGCGGGTCGGACCGGACGGGCGGTTCCGCGTGGACCACGGGCGCATCCGGGACGCGGTCGAGGGACTGACCAGCCGCCTGATGACGATCCAGGCGCAGGGCGACTACGACGAGGCGAATCGCGTGCTGGAGACGCTGGGCGTGGTTCGGCCGGAGGTGCAGCGCGTGCTCGACCGTCTTCGCAACGTGCCGATCGACATCCAGCCGCGGTACGTCACCGCCGAGGAGCTCGCCGGCGGCCTCTGACTCATGCGTCGGTGGCCGTACCGGCAGCCCCGGGGACTGCAGGTAGCGCATGAGGCTCGGAATGCCCGGCTGCCACCGATCGCCGGCGCCGGGCGGCCTGTCGGGGAGCAAACTGAGACACTACCGCGAACGGAACGCCGGTCACCGGCCCGCCGCGACGGTGAACATCAACGCGCAACGCGGCGGGGGGACTCATGCATCGCCTGGGTCCTGCAAGCGCCTCGTCGGCAAGGGCGCCTAGCGCGTCGCTCAGGGAAACGTCCGCGCGGCGTGGACGACTATCGGCCGGCCGGCCGGCTGGAGTTCGACAGCCGACCAGTCCATGGCGAATACCTGTAACACCATCGCGCGCCTACGCCGTCTTCGTCGCCGCCGGCCCGAGCACGCGCTCCTCCATCAGCTCCTCGGCGCGGGCGAAGAGATCCTCCTTGGAGATGAGCCCGGCGTCGACGTCGGCCAGGAGAGCGCGCTGCGCGGCGTACTCGGTGTTCTGGATGCCGACCTTGCTCTGGAGCAGGCGCCATGCCTTGCGGCGCTCCACGCAGAACAGCACGAGCTGGCGCGAGATCTTCATCGTCACCGGCTTGGCGCCCTTGGCCGGCAGCGTCTTGATGTAGACGCCGAAGTCGGGCACGTAGGCGCGGTGCTCCGGGTCGAGGTGGCGCCGGTACACGACGTCGTTCTGGGTCAGCCGCACCAGCATGTTCTCGAGCGGGATGAGCCTGGCCGCCTCCTCCTCCTTGATCTTCTTCAAGTGGTTGCGGAAGCGCGCTTCGGTCGCGCACCAGTGGGCCACCGTGTAGCGGTAGGCCTCCTTGGTCGCCTTGAACTTCGTCTTGTACCAGTCCCCCTGCATGTTGGGGTTGCCCTTCAGGTCGAGCGCCTCCTCGTAGGTCTCGCCCATCCGGGGGTTGAAGACGAACTCGGGCGCCCCGCGCGAGTCGCGGACGCGCTGGGCCTGGTCGAGGGCCATGTCGTCGCCCACGCCGTGCTCCGGCTGGCAGGTCGTGAAGCACTGCAGGAACGCGGTGCCGCGGTAGTCGAGCGCGTCGAGAATGGACCGGAACAGCTTCGGCGCGTTGGCGATGGAGACCTGCGCGACGAAGGGCGAGCCGTGGCCGGCGAGGAACGTCTCGGCGACCGTCTTCTTCTCGATGCACTTGCCCTGGCTGGCCGCGCCGAACGCGTTCATGTCGCCGCCGCCGAGCATCGGGGTGGAGTCGGAATTCTGGCCGCCGGTGTTCGAGTAGACCTGCGTGTCGAGCATCAGCGCCTTCACGTTCGGCCGGTTCTGCAGAACCATCTTCGAGACGTTCTGGTAGCCGATGTCCCCCATCCCGCCGTCGCCGCCGATGATCCAGACCCGCGGCATCTCGTTGATCTCCGCGTCGGTCATCAGGTTGTCGGAGAAGTGGGTGAACTCGTAGTAGCGCTGCTCGTCGATGATGTCGTCGTCGCGCTCGAGGAGCCAGGTCCCGAGCCGCTCCGGTATGACCGACCGGCGTCCGTGGTCCGTGATGAAGCTCTCGCCGATCAGCCAGCCGATGGTCGACCCGTCCTGGAACAGCGAGTTCATCCAGGGATAGGGGTGCGGGTTGTTCGGCGGCGTAGAGCCGTAGACCGTGTTGCAGCCGGTGTGGGCGGCCATCGCCATGACGGACTGGCCGTTCGGCAGCCGGCCGTCGAGGGCCTGCAGCTCCTGGTGGTTGAACGCCTCCTGCCGCATGACGGCGGTGATGGCGCCGACGACATCATCGTTCGAGATCGGCCCGTGGGCTTCCAACCGGGCCGTCGTGTCGTCGTCGGTGTCGCCGCCGAGCCCCATCAGGACGTGGGCCACGGTGCGCACGAACAGCTTGTGCTGCTCGGGGTCGCGCTCGGCCAGGGCCGCCAGACGCGCCGCCCCGTCGGCATCGAGCCTCGACGCCGCGTCGCGCAAACGCTCCGCCTTCTCGTGGAAGATCGGCCGCAGATACGCCTCGGTCACTCCCGCGACCGCGCGCAGGACGCTCTTCTCTCCGCAGCCGGCGCAGGCGCCGTCGCCCGAGACCAGCGCGTCGTAGTTGCGCCGGACCATCATCAGGTTCCGCAGCGTCGCGGTCTTGGAATCGGTCGGGTTCTCGTTGTTGTAGAGGCCGAGGAACTTCTGCGAGGTGTCGGGCAGCAGATCGAGGAACGCCGTGCCGGTCTCGTGGTCGGCGTTGACCTGCTCGGTCTCCTGCACCATCCTCAGCGCATCGTGGTCGCCGCAGGCGGTAACGCAGGCGGCGCAGCCCTTGCAGAGGTCCGAGACGAAGATCGAGAAGATGCCGCCGCTGCCGGGGCTCTTGCGCTCGGCCGACTTGAAGATGGCGTTCACCTTGTTGTAAGCCAGCGGCTGCTTGTCGATGACGTCGAAGAACTCGTTCTTGGCCGCCTCCGAGAAGCCGTTGAGACCGTTCGTCACGTCGCGGATGATCTGCGGCAGCGGAATCGTCTCCTTCGCCTTGATCGCCGCGTTCATCGCCTCGCGGGTCTGCTGCTCCATCTCCGGCACGGCGGCCAGCATCCTGCCGCGCTCGCCGTCGTCGGTGACGTAGTTGGTGATGGCGGTCCGCAGGACCGTGTCGATGTCCTGCGAGCAGTTCGGCAGCGCCGTGTCCGGGCAAACCGAGATGCACTCCATGCACTGCGTGCAGTTCTCGGCGATGAAGAGCGGGGTCTCGCGGCGGGCGACGTACTTCGACGCCGTGTCGCCGCTGCCGGCCGCCATCACCCCCATCGCGGCCAGCGGCGAGGACGGCTGGTCGTAGCCGTAGTCGGACCGGAACTCGGCATCGAAGCTCGCGACCTGCGTGACCGGCGTCCGCTCCTCCTGCCCTTCCGGGAGATCGTGCGAACGGCAGGTCGCGCAGCCCTCGCCGCCGCCGTTGGTCGGCATCGCCGCCAGCGGCAGAATCGGCAGCCCGCGCAACGTCGACCGGTCGGCCGCCTGGATCTCGCCGATCGGGATCTCGCGCACCCGGCCGAAGCCCTGCGTCATGACCTCCATGTTCGACTGCACGACGGCGTCGCCGAGCCGGCCGAACTTCTTCTTGTACTGCTTGTGGACGACCTCCTCGAACTGCTCGCGGCTGATGTCGAACTCCTCGAGCAGGGGCGAGACGGAGAAGAAGGCGCCGAGGAACGCGTTGCCTTGCATACGGAGCTGCAGGTCCGGCCGGTTGGTCGCCTTGCGGGCGATGTCGAAGCCGGGCAGCGTGTAGACGCGGATCTTGTGCTCGATGATCTGCGAGCGCGCCCAGAGCGGCAGCCGCTCCCAGGCGTCCTTCGGCTCCTCGTCCGACTCCCAGATCAACGCGCCGCCCTCGGAGATGCCTTCGAGCGGGTTGCAGTGCGTGAATGCCTTCGGGTCGCAGCAGAGCACCACGCCCACGTGGCGCAGGTCGCAGTTGACGCGGATGCGCTCCGGCGCGACGACGAGGAAGTAGGAGGTCGGCGCCCCCTTCTTCTCGGAGCCGTACTTCGGGTTGGCGCTGACGTGGATGACCTCCTTCGGGCGGCCGTACTCGTCGACGTCGGTGCTGCGTTCGGACAGGAAGTCGTTGAAGTCGCCGATGATGGCGCCGAGGTTCTTGCCGGTCGTGATGGCGCCCCAGCCGCCGATGGAGTGGAAGCGGACCGCGATGGCGCCTTCCGGCAACAGGGACGGGGTCTCGTCGGCCTTGACCTCGTAGGGATGCGGCACGCCGAGCACCATGAACGACTCGCCGTCCGCCGCCGTCCTGCCGTCCGTCCGCGCGCGGCCGCTGGTGACGTACTCGTACGCGCCGATGATCTGCTCGGGCCGGAAGTCGCGCGAGCCGAGCCCGTAGATGCCGTTGAAGAGCCGCGGCATGCGGTCGGGCGTCACCTCCGGGAAACCGGCCTCGACCGGCTGCCCGTTCAGCTTGAGCGCCTTGTTGAGCGCCGTGCGGGTGTCGCGCCCCATCGGGTTGTCGCCGGCCAGGGGCTCGTCGGTCCGCTCGAGGATGATCACGTTCTTCTTGCCGGCCAGCGCCTCGACCAGCGCCCGCTCCGGGAACGGCCGGAACACGTTCAGGTGGACGGAGCCCACCTTCGCGCCGCGGGTCTGCCGCAGGTGGTCGACCGCCGCCTCGCAGTTCTCGGCCGCAGAGCCGAGCGACAGGAACACGGTGTCGGCGTCGTCCGCCTTGTACTGCGTGACCAGCCCGTAGTAGCGGCCGGTCAGGCGCCCGAACTCGGTGTGGGCCTCCTCGAGGAACGTCAGGATCGGCTCGACGAAGTTGTTGCGCCGGGCCGCGACGCCCTGCATATAGTGCTCCTGGTTCTGCACCGGTCCGAGGAGCACGGGGTTGGTCAGGTCGATCATCCGCGGCACGCGCCGGCGGGTGGAACCGAAGAGCGTGCGCTGCGCCTCGGTCGGGCACTCGATGATGTCGTCCGGCGCGCCGAGGAACTCGCGGATCAACTCGGACTCGTGGCGGTAGAAGGTCCGCTCGAGGTGCGACGTCAGGAACCCGTCCTGCACGTTCATCCCGGGCGTCAGGCTCAACTCGGTCACGCGGCGCAGAATCAGCGCCTGGTCGGCCGCCTGCTGCGCGTCCTTGCCGAACAGGATGATCCACCCGACGTCGAGGGCCCCGTAGACGTCGTCGTGGCCGCAGTGCACGTTCAGGGCGTGCTTGGTCAGCGCCCGCGCCACGACCTCGACCACCATCGTCGAGGCCTTGCCCGGCGCGTGGTAGTACTGCTCGATGCCGTAGACGATGCCCTGCCCCGAGGTGAAGTTGACCACCCGGCGGCCGCACACCGAGTAGGCGATGGCCCCGCCCTGCGCGGCGTGCTCGCCCTCGGCCTCCACTGCCAGCGTGTTGCGCCCGAAGACGTTCAGGCGCCCCTCCGCGAAGGACTGCTGGTAGAGTTCGCCGCCCTCGGTCGACGGCGTAATCGGATAGAAGATGCCCGCGTCGGCGATGCGCGCCTCGGTGTGGTACGAGACGAGCTGGTTGCCGTTGGCGGTGATCCGCTCGCCGGGATACTTGGGAAGAGTGGTCATGGCGACGTTCTCCAGGGATTTTCGGGAACCGGTCAGGCCGCGCCGGACTCCAGCCGCGCCGGCAGATCGACAGGCGCACCGGTCCACGGTCCAACCGCATTGTAGCGACCGCGGGGCCGCGCGGCAACGGTTCGCCCTTCCAAGAGGAGGCCCGGGACGATTCTAGTAAGATCGATCCATGCTGCCCACCTCCCTGGGAAGCCTGCGTCGAGCGGTCGACAAGGGCAGGATTCCCCACCGCAGCGTCAAGCAGGAGCTTCGCGAAAACCTGATGCACCGGCTGCGGAACGGCAAGCCGCTGTTTCCCGGCATCGTCGGCTATGACGACTCGGTCGTGCCGCAGGTGGCCAACGCCATCCTCGCGCAGCACGACTTCGTCCTGCTCGGCCTGCGGGGCCAGGCGAAGACGCGGCTGATCCGGGGGCTGGCGGAGTTGCTCGACGAGGCGATCCCCGTCGTGCCGGGCTGCGACATCAACGACGATCCGCTTGCCCCGATCTGCGCCGCGTGCCGCGCCCGCGTCCGGGAGGAGGGAAACGACCTGCCGGTCGCCTGGCTCGACCGCTCGATGCGCTACGTCGAGAAACTCGCGACGCCGGACGTCACGATCGCCGACATGATCGGCGACATCGACCCGATCAAGGCGGCCGCGGCGGGCCGCCGGCTCGCGGACGAGCTGACCGTGCACTACGGACTCGTTCCGCGCGCCAATCGCTGCATCTTCGCCATCAACGAGCTGCCGGACCTGGCCGGAAAGATCCAGGTCGGCCTGTTCAACATCCTGCAGGAAGGCGACATCCAGATCCGCGGCTACCCCGTCCGCCTGCGGCTGGACCTCGCCATGACGTTCACCGCCAACCCCGAGGACTACACCGCCCGCGGCAAGATCGTGACCCCCTTGAAGGACCGCATCGGCTCGGAGATCCGGACCCACTATCCGCGCAGCCGCCACGAGGCCATCGCCATCACCGAGCAGGAAGCCTGGGTTGCCCGCGGCGCTGCGGACGAAGTGCTGGTGCCGCTCTACGTGCGCGAGGTGGTCGAGGAGATCGCCTTCCAGGCGCGGGCGAGCAACAAGATCGACGGCCGCTCGGGAGTCAGTCAGCGGATGCCGATCACCTGCATCGAGAACGTCGTGTCGAATGCCGAGCGACGCGCCCTGACGGCCGGCGAGACACCGGCGGCCCGCATCACCGACGTCTATGCGGCGTTGCCGTCGATAACCGGCAAGTTCGAGATGGAGTACGAGGGCGAGCTGCGCGGGGCCGACGCCGTGGGCCGCGAGCTGATTCGCGCCGCGGTCGGCACCGTCTTCGGAGGCTGGTTCGACGGTGTCGCCACGCACCAGGTGATCGAATGGTTCGAGATGGGCGGCACGTTGCAGGAGAGCGACACGACGTCTTCCGACGCGTTCCTTGCGGACGTCGCCGAGATCCACGGCCTGCTGGAGTTGGCCGCGCACGCCGGCGCCGCGGCCGGCGACCCGCCGCCGCGCATCGCCTCGGCCGTCGATTTCGTCCTCGAGGGACTCTGCGCGCAACGCAAGATCAGCCGCAGCGAAGGCGGCGGATACGAAGCGCGCCGGAAGGCGGGCGCCCGGGAACAGGCGTCCGAGCCGGTGCGCGATTCCCGGCAGCCGCTTCCGCGCAACGACGGCAAGAAGAAGTACTACAACTGACGCGGGCAGATGCGCTACCGGTACACGCGCTACACGGGCGACGATCTCGAGGGCATCGACCTCGACGAGTTGGTGTCGAAGCTCTCGCGGCTGCTCCTCTCCAGCGGCTTCGGCAGCTCCGACGGTCCGTACGGCGGCCCCTCCGACGAGGACGACGACCGGAGCCTGCAGTCCCTGCACGACGCGATTCTCGACGCGCTGCTCAACGGCGGCCTGCTCTCCGACGACGCGCTCCAGCGCCTGCTGGGGGATCCGGCCGACGCCGATCAGGCCGACGGCCGGTCGGGCCTCGAGGAACTGATTCAGGAGCTCATCCGGCAGATGGCGGCCCAGGGGTACATCTCGCTGGAGCCCGGCGAGCGCCCCGCTTCAGGCACCGGCGGCGACCCGGGTCCCGACGCGCCCCCGGCACACTTCCGCGTGACCGACAAGAGCCTCGACTTTCTCGGCTACCGGGCCCTCCGCGACCTGCTCGGGTCGCGCGGGCGCAGCAGCGTCGGGCGACACGAGACACGGGAGCTCGCCACCGGCGTCGAGGCAGGCGGGGCCTCGAAGCCGTACGAATTCGGGGACACCCTGAACCTCGACGCCAGCGGCACCATTCTCAATGCGGTACGACGGGCGCCGGCCGTCGAGAGCGGTACCATCCAGGTGGGCTACCAGGATCTGATGGTGGCGCAGGGCGAGTACCAGAGTTCGTGCGCGACGGTGCTCATGCTCGACTGCAGCCACAGCATGATCCTGTACGGGGAGGATCGCTTCACGCCGGCCAAGCAGGTGGCGCTGGCCCTGTCCCACCTGATCCGCAGCCAGTACCCGGGAGATGCGCTGAACGCCGTCCTGTTTCACGATTCCGCGGAAGAGATTCCGCTCAAGCGTCTCGCACGCGTGCGCGTCGGCCCGTACTACACGAACACCCGGGAGGGACTGCGCCTGGCGCGGCGCATCCTCGAACGGCAGCGCAAGGACATGCGCCAAATCGTGATGATCACCGACGGCAAGCCCTCCGCCCTCACGCAGGCCGACGGGCGCATCTACCGCAACGCGTTCGGCCTCGACCCCACGATCATCCGCGAGACGTTCGCCGAGGTGGCCAACTGCCGCCGCGCCGGCATCATGATCAACACGTTCATGCTGGCGCGCGACTACGAGCTGGTCAGCTTCGTGCGGCGGGTGGCGGCGATCTGCCGGGGCAAGGCGTACTTCACGACGCCGTACACGCTGGGGCGCTACGTCCTGATGGATTACATGGACAAGAAGACGAAGACGGTGCACTGAGTGGCGACCCTGCCCGGCCGGATCCCGATCTTCCCGCTCCCCAACGTCGTGCTCTTCCCGCACGTCTTCCTGCCGCTGCACATCTTCGAGCCGCGCTATCGCGAGATGGTCGCCGACGCGATCGACGGCGACCGACTGATCGGGATGGTTCTACTCCGGAACGGCTGGCAGCGGCACGCCGGCCCGAATCCGCCGATCTTCCCGATTGGCTGCGCGGGACGAATCACCCACGTCGCGTCACTTCCCGACGGGCGCTACAACATCGTGCTGCGGGGCCTGCAGCGCTTTCGCGTCCAGGACGAAGACCACTCGAGGGCGTACCGCATCGCCGGCGTCGAGTCCCTGCCCGACCCGCCGGCGACCGAGGACGGCCCCCGGCTCCACGCGGCCCGGACGCGGGTGGAGCGCCTGCTGGAGCAACGGATGGCCGCACTCGGGAAGACCCCGTGCATTCCGCAGGGAATGGCCGACGCCGAGTTGATCAACGCGCTGGCGCAGTACCTGGAGTTCGAGCCGATCGAGAAGCAGGCGCTGCTCGAGAAGAACGGCCCCTGCGAGCGGAGCGCCGCGCTCGTGGACCTGCTCGAGATGCGCCTGCTGGCCGACGGCAAGCCGTTTTCGGGTACGCATGTGCAGTAGGGTGACGCGGCGAGGAAGACACGGTCCGTTCCGTCCTCCTTCCGGACCTGACCTTCGACGCCGCTCGCATCTTCCAACTCCCGTAGCGGCGTTCAGCGGCGCTTACGCGCCGACCGCCTCGCGCCCGAGACGCCGCGCGATGTGCTCCACGACGACCCGGCCGTGGAATCGGCCGTTCTCGATGAACACTTCGCCCCGATTGGCCCCGGCGACTACCGCGCCGGCCAGGTAGAGACCGGGGACGTTGGTCTCGAACGTATCCGGGTCGTGCCTCGGGACGTTGTTGGCGGCGACCGCGATGCCTGCTTCGCGCAGGAAGTCGAGATCGGCCAGGTAGCCGGTCAGCAGGAAGACCCCTTCGGCAGGCAGCGTATCGCGCACTCCTTCGCGCTCGACGACGACCTCCCGCGGCCGGATCTCGACGACGCGGGTCTCGAAGCGGGCCGCGATCGAACCCTCCTTGATGCGGTTCTCGATGTCCGGCCTGACCCAATACTTGATGGACGAGCCGAGCTCCGCCCGGCGGTGCACCAGGGTGACATGGGCGCCGCTCCGGTACAGATCCAGGGCCGCTTCCGCCGCGGAGTTCTTGCCGCCGACGACCACCACCGGCTTGCGGTAGAACTCGTGCGGCTCGGTGTAGTAGTGGGAAACGTGCGGCAGGTCCTCGCCCGGGACGCCGAGCTGGTTGGGATGGTCGTAACAGCCGCTGGCGATGACCACGTTCCTGGCGCGCCACGCCTGCTCGCCATGTGCGTCGTGCGTCGTGCGGACCGTGAAGATATCGTCTTCGCCGCGGCGGATCGCGGTCACCGAACAGCCGAAGTCGATGGCCAGATCGTACGCGTCGACGACGCGGCGGTAGTATCGCAGCGTCTCGTCCCGGGTCGGCTTCCCGTGCGGTGTCACGAACGGCAGCCCGCCGATCTCGAGCAGGTCCGGCGTGGTGAAGAAAACCATCTGGCCGGGAAAATGGAACAGCGAGTTCACCAGCACGCCCTTCTCGAACGTGCGAAAGTCGAGACCGGCCTGCCGGGCCGCGATTGCGGCCGCCAGGCCCGCCGGCCCGGCGCCGACGATGACGAGATCCTGTGTTGACTTCATGCCTGCTTGTCCGGGTTAGCGGGACAGGTACTCGAGTGTCATGTCACTGATGACCGCAACCGGCCGACCCGGTGACCAGATGCGCTCCGCGTTGCCGTCGATGCCGGTCAGTTCCAGCGTCTGCCCCACGATGACCACCTGCTCCAGATCGGGCGGGATCGTGACGAAGACCCGCTCCACGCCGGTGGGTGCGACTGCCTTGAGCCCGTCCGGCCCGGCGCCCCCCCCGACGCGGTCGAACAGGTCCTCGGCGGTGCGGAACTCGTTCAGGACGTAGCGTCGTGCGAGCACGTCCCCGAGCGGTGAAGCGACGGCCACCTCGGCCAGGTAGCGCGCGTATGCGCGCCCCCGCCGGACCTCGTCCTCGGAATAGGTGTGGCGATTGTGGAGATTGAACGACAGCCTCGCCTCTCCCGTGCGCGGCGGAAGCACGACGATGATTCCCAGTGTCGGATCCTGCTGGGCGAGTACGTCGCAAAAGACGAGATCGGTCTCCACGCCGATGCCGAGCACCGCGGGGCAGCGAATGTCCACCGATTCGGCGAGGCTCCCCTGCCCGGCGTCGGCCGGGGTCGCGACCCCGGCCGCGAGGGCCGCCAGCCCGGTGCAAAACCACAGCCGGATGCGCAAACGTCTCATGTCGGCGCCACCTCCCCGGCAGCCAACCGGGCCGGATCCAGCGCGGCGCGCATGTCGCCGCGCAGCTTGAGCAGCTCGAGGAACTCGAATCGCGTCCGTGCGTCCGAGCGAAACGCACCACGCATGGCGCTCGTAAGAGCGAAGGCGTTCTGTTTCTCCACGCCCCGCATCAGCACGCACAAGTGCGTAGCCTCGATGACGACACCGACACCGAGCGGATCGAGCTTCTCGGAGATGATCTCCGCTATCTGATTGGTCAAGCGCTCCTGGATCTGCAGCCGCCGGGCGAATACGTCGAGGAGGCGGGGGATCTTGCTCAGCCCCACGACCCGGTCCCGCGGCAGGTACCCGATGTGACACTTGCCGAAGAACGGCAGCAGGTGGTGCTCGCACAGACTGTAGAAATCGATGTCCTTGACGATCACCATCTCGTTGCATTCGACCGCGAAGAGCGCGTTGTTCAGCACGGCGTCGATGTCCCGCCCGTAGCCGCTGGTCAGGAACTTGAGCGCCTCTGCGACACGTGCGGGCGTGCGGGCCAGACCCTCGCGCGTCGGATCCTCGCCGACCTCGGCCAGCAGCGTCTCGACCGCTGCCTGGACGCGTTCCTCGTTCATCGGCAGCGACATCAGTACGTGTAGAAGCCGCGGCCCGTCTTCCGGCCGTGACGGCCGGCCAGGACCATGCGCTTCAACAGGGGCGGCGGCGCGTACCTCGGATCCTTGAACTCGTCGTACATGATGCCGGCGATGTAGCAGGTCGTGTCGAGCCCCACGAAATCGAGAAGCGTGAACGGGCCCATCGGATAGCCGCAACCGAGCGACATCGTCTTGTCGATGTCCTCGATGGTGCCCACCCCCTCCTCGTAGGCGCGTATGGCATCGAGCAGATACGGAATGAGCAGCCGGTTGGCGATGAATCCGGGCCGGTCCGGCGCGGTCACCGGATCCTTGCCGACGCCGCGGCCGAAAGCGAGCACACCCTCGATGGTCTCGTCGCTCGTCGCGAGCCCCCGAATCACCTCGACCAGCTTCATGATCGGCACGGGGCTGAAGAAATGCAGTCCCACGAACCGGTCCGGCCGCCCGGTCCCCGACGCCAGCTCGGTGATGCAGAGCGACGACGTGTTGCTGGCGAAGACGGTGTCGGACCGGACCACGCCCTCCAGCGCCCCGAACACCTCGCGCTTGGCGTCGATGTCCTCGACGATGGCCTCGAGGATCAGATCGCAGTCGGCCAGGTCTTCGAACCGGCTGGTGCCGCTGAGATTGGCCAGGGTGCGATCCCGATCCTCCGCCGCCACCTTGCCCCGCCGGACGCCGGACGCCAGGAACGACTCGATCCGGCCGATACCGGCGGCAGCCGTCTCGTCGTCCACCTCGCGCACGATGGTGCGAAAACCGGCCTGCGCCGACACCTGCGCGATTCCGGACCCCATCAGTCCGCACCCGACCACGCCGACGGTATCGTAAGCCATGGATGCCTGCGCGCCACTCCGTCGGACACGCAAACCTGGATCATAGACTGATTGCAGAACCGCGGGCGGGCCGGCGTCAGGGAACGGTTGCGGCAGCCGCTCCGGATCGGTCGGGCAACAGTTCCAGCACGGCGTCGGCAGGCAGATCGAACGCCAGGGTCACGTTCGTGCCGGCAGCGGCCAGGCGAATCGAATCGAGCAGCCCGCGCAGTTCCGGACGCGAACCGACCTGCAGGCGGGCGAGGGCGAGGAAGCCCTGCAGCAGGTCCCGCAGGTTGCGCCCTGTCTCCTCGTCTCGCGCCACGGCGGTCAAAGTTCCGTTCACGCCGCCGTTCACCTGAACCCCGACCGCGAACGCCGCGACCTGGGAAACCTGCGACTCCACCTGATCGGGAAGCCACTCGCCCCCGGCCGCTTCGTCGAGCCGGCCGATGGTCCACGCCGTGCTCCCGCTGTCGACGTGGCGCAGCAGCCCCATCAACGCACCGTTCGAGTCCACCCCCCCACCGCTGGAGGCCAGATCGATGGTCCGTCTGACAACGGGCTCCGACCCGATCGCGATGACCCCCGACTCGAGAAACGCCATCGCGACGGGCTCGCCGGCAATGGCGATCAACCGGCGCCCCCGATAGTCGGTGGCCGTACCGCCATGCTCCAGCGCCAGCGCTTCGAGCCGCTCGACATCGAAGCGGCCCGCGAGAATCGCGACGCCGCGCGTCTCGTTCGAGCCGTCCGGGACGATTCCGGCGACCATGTACTCGATGTCACGCTCGATGTCGATGCCGGTCCGTTCCTGGAACTCGCGCTGCCCATCCAGCTCGGGCTGGATCTCGCGCAGACGCCGCCGGAGATCCGAGTCCATCACCTGACGTACGTCGGCGAACGAGAGGATCGTCGCCTCGGGCGGCACGTACCGCAACTCGTCGGGGCGTTCCTGCGCCAGCACCAGCGACGGCAGGCTGCTGCCCACCCAGGCCGCCAGTCCACCCGCCAATCCGACCGCCATCAGGCCTCCGCCACCGAGGAGGACATAACGGGTGCGCGTCGTCATGCTCATGATTTCTGTGACCAGTATACCGGCCGGCCCGGCCAAAAGTTCCGCAGCTCCACGGGTCCCGCGGCCGGGATCCTGCCGGATGCGCCGGCGCCTACCGGCCGAGCACGTACTCGCGGCTCTCGACGACGCGGATCGCCGCCGCCAGTGCCGCCGCCCCGATGCAGGCGAGCGCCCCCAGGTTGGCGCCCGTCCCCAGCGGCGTCTGCACCGAGGTCAGCACCGCCTGGATCACGCTGAGCGCGTCGCCCTGCGGCATGGCGTGCGGCGCCAGCCCCTGCAGGTAGTACGCGACGCTCAAGTACTTCATGTAGCCCGGCAGAACGACGACAATCGGCTCCCATCCGAATACGAACACGAGTCCGGTAAGCAGCGGACGCCGGAACCAGGCGCCAACGAGCGCAAAGACCGCACCGTAAACGGCGAGCCCCATCCCGATGAGTCCCAGATCGACCAGGAGGGCCGGAAAGTTCCGGCCGATGCTGCCCCCCAGCAGCGGCACGACGAGAAAGTAGACCAGCATCACGGACGGCAGGACGACCACGGCGGTGCAGACCAGGCAGGCCAGGTACTTTCCCGCCAGCACCGCGCCGCGGGCGACCGGCCGGGTGAACAGGTAGGTGATGGTCCGGTCCTCGACTTCGTCCGCGATCAGCGCGGTGCCGTAGAACACGCCGAGCACCGGCACCGTGAAGCGCAGGTAGAAGGTCCAGATCATGAGGCCGAAGATGTCCGGCCCGTTCAGGCTCACCGGACGTCCGTCGATCTGCCCGGCGCCGCCGTCGAAGACCGGCAGAGCCGCGAGCACTCGCAGCAGCACGGCGATCAGCACCGGCCCCCCCGCGACCACGGCCATGAACAGGGTCCGGCGCGACCAGAGCATCCGGCCGAGGGCCAGATCGAAGACCCGCAGCGCCGCCGTCCGGAAACCGGCTTTCGAATCGGCCATCAGTGCTTGACCAGATAGGAGAAGACCGCCTGCAGATTGTCGTCCGGAGAGGTCACCTCCCGGACGGCGCCGGCCTCGTCGCCGGCCGCCAGGGCCGTCAACTCGCTGTAGAAGGCGTCCGGCCGGTTCGTCTGGGCGATCACGGCGCCGTCCTGCAACTGCATGGCGATGACGTGCGGGTAGCCGAGCAGGCGGCGCGCGAGCCGGCGGGGTTCGTCGGCGCAGATGCGCACGGTGTGCGGGTGTTCGTCGATGAGGTCGCGGATCTGGTGCACGTTCCCCTCGGCCAGGATGCGCCCGTTGTTCAGCAGCAGGATGTTCGAGGTCATCAGCTCGATCTCGTGCAGGACGTGGCTCGATACGACGACGCTGCGTCCGTCGCGGGCCCACGCCTTGACGACGTCGATCACCCGGCGGCGCCCGAGCGGGTCCAGTCCGGCAAGCGGCTCGTCGAGCACCAGCAGCTCCGGATCGTGCGCGATCGCCTGCGCCAGCTTGATCCGCTGCCGCATCCCCTTGCTGTAGCCGCCGATCTTCCTGTCGGCGGCGGCCGCGAGACCGACCGTCTCGAGCGCCCGTTCGGCGGCGCGGGCCGCCCGCTCGCCCTCGAACCCGTTCAGTCCGAGCAGCGCCGCCAACCAGTCCCGCCCTGTCATCCGTTCGTAGAACGCGTCGTGATCCGGGCAGTAGCCGATCCGGCGGTACGCTTCGGGATTGCCCCAGATCGGCTCGCCGAGCACCTGCACCTGCCCCTGGCTCGGCCTGAGTTGCCCGGTGACCAGCTTCAGCAACGTCGACTTTCCCGCGCCGTTGGGTCCGAGCAACCCGCTGATGCCCGGCGGGATGGATACGGTGACGTCGTTGAGTCCGATGACCTGTCCGTACCACTTGGACAGGCGCCGGGCGGCGATCACCGGCGGGCTCACGTGACGACCTCCACGCCCCGCACCCGGCGGGCGAGCACCCAGGCGGAGACGGCGATGACCACCGCGACGGCCGCGAGGGACACTCCCCACGGCGTGTCGTAGCGCGGCTCGACGCGGAAGATGACGTCTCCCACCTGCGCCAGGCTGGCGCTGAAGGACACCCACGACAGGCCCGTGCCGCCGGTGACTCCCCGCAGCGTCTGGAACACCGCCTCGGAGAAGATCACCGCGCCGGCGTAGAGCATGCCGGCGAAACGCGGGCTCGTCGAGAGGGACGAGAGCGCCAGCACCGTGATCGATGCGAGCAGGACGTGCAGGAACGCGAAGAGCGTGATGGCGGGAATCAGGAACGCGTGCTCGCGCACGAACGACAGGCTGCCGGTGAACATCGTCTGGAGCACCAGCAGCAGGATCGCCGGGGCCCAAGTCACCAGCGCCAGGAACGCCATGACGACCGCGAGCTTCCCCGCGACGTACTCCACCCGGGTCAGCGGCTTCGCCAGGTAGATCTGCAGCGCATTGACCCGACGGTCGTTGGCGATGAGCCCGGTGCCGGCGTAGATCGCCACGACGAACACGAAGAACCCCTGCTGGTCGAAGAACTCCCGGAAAGTCGCTGGCGAGGGCGCAATCACGTCCGCCTGGGGCACGTTGGCGGCGAGGTAGAACATGACCGCGCGGACGAAGAACTGCAGCCACGCGAACAGCAGAACGAACAGGAACGGACGGGCGGACAGCATGTTCCGGATACCCGCGCCGGCGATGACCGCCCAGGCCCGGCCGGGCGGTCTGCGGGTCCCGGCGTAGCGCGCGTAGCCGTGATCGTGGATGGGCATCAGGACTCGTCGACCACGCGCGCGAAGACATCCTCCAGGGTCTGCACGCTGGGGCGCAGGTGACGCACCTGCACGCCGTGCCGCACGGCCAGCGCAAACAAATCGCGCGCCCCGCGATCCTCGCCGATCAGCACGCGCATGACGCCGCCGGCCGTGTCGTGACACTCGACACCTGCCTCGCGGAGCCCGCCGACGAAGCGCGGCACGTCACCCTTGACGCGGATCTCGAAGACACGGCGGCTGACCCCCTTGAGCTCGGCTATCGGCCCCTGGGCGACGACCCGCCCCCGGTGCAGGACCACCACGCGTTCGCAGGTCGCCTCGACGTCCGGCAGCACGTGCGACGAGAGGATCAGGTTGACCCCCTTGCGGCCGGCGAGGTCGCGCACGAGGGCCAGCATCTCCTCGCGTCCTCTCGGGTCCATGCCGTTGGTCGGCTCGTCGAGGAACAGCAGATCCGGATCGTGGACGAGCGCCTGCGCCAGCTTGATGCGCTGCTTCATGCCCGTCGAATAGGTGTCGACCGCGCGGTACCGGGCCTCGCCGAGCCCCACGTACTGCAGCACGGCGTGCGCGCGCTGCATGGCGTCGGGGGCCGGCAGGCCCGCGAGCCGGCCGCAATAGGCGACGAAAGCGACCGCATCGACGCCGGGGACGTGCGCCTCGGACTCCGGCATGTAGCCGAGGCGCGCCCGGATCTCGAGAGGCCGATCGACCACATCCATGCCGAGCACCTGCATCCGGCCGCTGTCCGGGCGCACGAAACCGAGCAGCGCCTTGAGCAGCGTGCTCTTGCCCGCTCCGTTGGGACCCAGCAACCCGACCGCCCCCGGCAGAAAATCCGCGTCGACGCCATGCAGCGCGTGCCGGCGGCCGTAGCTGACGGTAACCCCCTCGAGGCGGGCCGCCGGCGGGACGTCTCCCCCGCGATTCGGCGCACGGGCTTGCGGGGCCGCGTCCGGCGTTGTCGCGTCCACGTCGAACGACTATACGGAACGGGCAACGCGCAGGTTCTGCGAACCGGCGGCGGCGCCCGTCACAAGGAACCCCGCAGGCCCAGCGCGTCGGCCTCCGCCCGCATGAACCCGATGACGTTGGCGATGTGCTCGTCGAGCGGCAACCCGAGCTCCTCGGCACCCCGGCGAAGGTCGTCGCGGCTGACCGCACGGGCGAAGGCCTTGTCCTTCATCCGCTTCTTCACCGAGCGGGCCTCGAGGTCGAGGACGCTCTTCGTCGGCCGCACCAGGGCTGCCGCGGTGATGAAGCCGGCCAGCTCGTCGCAGGCGAACAGGGTGTGCTCGAGCCGCGACTCGCGCGGAACCCCGCTGTAGTCGGCGTGCGAGAGAATGGCCCGGATCATGTACTCGGGCCAGCCGCGCCCGCGCAGGATCTCGCTGCCGCGGAACGGGTGATCGGACGCCTCCGGCCAGCGCTCGTAGTCGAAGTCGTGAATCAGTCCGACGATGCCCCACGCATCCTGGTCTTCCCCGAACATGCCGGCATAGCCGCGGACCGCGGCTTCCACGGCGAGAGCGTGCTTCCGCAGGCTGTCACCGGCGGTGAATTCGGTGAGCAGCGCCCAGGCATCGGCGCGCGTGGGCGTCATGACCCGGCCCCCGCCGGCGCGCCGCCGCCCGCCCCACCTTCGAGGCCGTTGAGGGCGGTCGGCCTCAACTGTCCCTCGCTTGCCGCCACGACCGTGGCGACCGCGGCGTCGCCGGTGATGTTCGTCGCCGTGCGGCACATGTCGAGAATCCGGTCGACACCGAAGATCAGGGCGATGCCCGCGGGGGGCACGCCGATCGCCTCGAGCACGATCACCAGCATCACGATGCCGGCGCTCGGCACCGCGGCCGTCCCGATGGACGCCAGCAGCGCGGTGAAGACGATGGTCGCCTGCGCCCCGATATCGAGCGGAATGCCGAGGGTCTGGGCGATGAACACCGCCGCCACCGACATGTACACGGCGGTGCCGTCCATGTTGATGGTGGCGCCGAGCGGAAGCGCGAACGAGGCGACCTCCTCCGACACCCCCAGGTCGTGCTCGGCCTTCTCCATGGTGACCGGCAGGGTCGCCGCGCTCGACGAGGTCGAGAAGGCCACCAGTTGCGCCGGCACGATGCCGCGCAGGAAGCGTACCGGCGTGATGGGGGTGAAGAGCTGCAGCAGGATCGGATAGGTCAGGAAGGCGTGGATGGCCAAACCGATCAGCACCGTGAGGCTGTAAAGGCCGAGCGCGCCGAGCAGTTGCGCGACGTCGGCCGGATCGTCGCCCGCCACCGTCGTGATGGTGCCGGCGATCAGCGCGAACACCCCGGCCGGCGCGACCTTCAGGATCAGCCCGACGATGGCGATGATGGCGGCGTTGAGGCTCTCGAACAGGTCGAGGAGCGGTTGCGCCCGCGACCGCGGAATCTGCATGAGGGCGACGCCGAAGAGGAACGCCACGAAGACCACGCTGAGCATCGCCCGGTTGTTCGTGGCCGCGCCCAGGATGTTCTCGGGCACCATGTCGACGAGCGGCTGGAGCGGCCCGGCGTCCATCGCCTGATCGATGGCTGCCTGCCGGTCGGCCAAGTCCCCCTGGTAGGTCTCCTGGAGACTCGTGCGGAGACTCTCGGGAATCGACCCGCCCGGTTGAATCAGGTTGACCAGGACGAGACCGATGACCAGGGCCACCAGCGTCGTGCCCAGATAGATCGCGATCGTCTTGCCGCCGATCCGGGACAGCTTCTGGAGGTCGGCCAGCGACGCCACCCCGGTGACCAGCGACGCCAGCACCAGGGGCACCGCGATCAGGAGCAGCAGGCGCATGAAGATGGTGCCGAACGGCGCGATCCAGTCGGCGGTGAACCCGCCCCAGCCGGCGAGCGCCGCGACGATGCCGTAGACGATGCCGAGCCCCAGCGCGATCAGAATCCGCCAGTGTGTCTGCTGATGCCAGTTCATGCACTTAACTCTAACGCGCTCGGGACGGCGATGCGCCGCCGGTGCCGGTCGTGCGCGTCCGCTGCGGCTGGAAGTCCGGGCCGCAGAGCGGCGCAGACTCCTGGTCAACAGGAACGGCGGCCGACGATTGGCGGGCTACGGGTCGGGTGCTTCGTCGAGCGGCAGCGACGCCTTCGCATTCAGATCGAGGGAGGCCGTGACCCCGGCATGCAGCCGCCGCAGCCCGGCCGCCCCGATCATCGCCGCGTTGTCGGTGGCCAGGGCCAGCGACGGCAGGAAGAGCGGCAGGTCGGCACGCTCCGCCCGCACGGCGGCATCCGCGCGCAGCCGGCGGTTGGCCGACACGCCGCCGGAGATGCCGACGCTCTGCGCCCCGAACCGGCGCGCGGCCAGGAAGGTCCGATCGAGCAGCGTCCTGACGACGACCCGCTGGAAGCTGGCGCAGATTCCGGCAATCTCGGCATCCGGAAGCCTGCCTTCGCAGCCGAGCACCTCGCGCCGTCGCTGCACGTGGCGCTTCACGGCCGTCTTCAGTCCGCTGAAGCTGAACTCGAGCTGCCGGCCGCTGCGCGCCGCGGCCAGTCCGGCCGGCCGGGCCATCGCCGGACCCGCGTTGCGATCGTCGTGCGTCATGCGGGCGAAAGGGAAATCGACCGCGCGGTCGTCGCCGGTGCGCGCCAGCCGATCGATCACCGGTCCTCCCGGGTAGTCGAGCCCGAGGAGCGAGGCGACCTTGTCGTAGGCCTCGCCGGCCGCATCGTCCCGCGTGCGGCCGATCAACCGGTGCGACAGTCCCTCCCCGCCCGCCGCGGTCGTAAGGTAGAGATTCGTGTGCCCGCCCGAGACGACGAGCACCACCGCCGGCAGCGCCATCGATCCGCCCTCCACCACGAGCGACTCGATATGCCCGGCCAAGTGCTGCACCGGCACCAGCGGCACGTCGAGCGAAGCGGCCAGCGCCTTGGCGAAGGCGACGCCGACCAGCAGCGAGCCGGCGAGTCCGGGCCCCTGGGTGACGGCGACGGCATCGATGTCCGCCCAGTCGGCCCGCGCATCGTCGAGCGCCCGCTCGACCACGCCGCAGATGTCCCGCACGTGCTGCCGCGACGCCAGCTCGGGCACCACGCCGCCCCATTCCCGGTGAATGTCCGCCTGCGAGGCGACCACGTTGGAGCGCACCGTCCACGGTCGGGCGGAATCGCCGGAATCCGCGACGACGGCCGCGGCGGTCTCGTCACACGACGTCTCGATAGCCAGGATGTCCATCGGTCGCAAGGGTCACTGCCGCCCACAGACCGCCGCCAGACTCTCGTCGTACGGCGGCCGGCAAATACCCCTCTCGGTGACGATGCCGGCGACGAAGCGGTGCGGCGTGACGTCGAAGGCGGGGTTCCAGACGTTGGCGCCTTCCGCCGCCACCCGCGACGATCCGACGTGCGTGACCTCGCGTGCGCTCCGTTCCTCGATCGGTATGCCGTCTCCGTCGGCGGTGGCGAGGTCGATGGTCGAAGTGGGCGCCGCCACGTAGAACGGCACGCCGTGCTCGCGGGCGAGCACGGCCACCGTATAGGTGCCGATCTTGTTGGCCACGTCCCCGTTCGCGGCGATGCGGTCCGCACCCACCACTACCGCGTCGACCTTGCCTCCCCGAAAGAGCGAGCCGGCCATCCCGTCGGTGACGATGGTCGTATCGATGCCGTCCCGCAGCAGCTCCCAGGCGGTCAGCCGACTGCCCTGCAGGAACGGCCGGGTCTCGTCGGCATAGACGGCAATCCGCTTGCCGCCCTCCACGGCGGCCCGAATCACGCCGAGGGCGGTTCCGTAGCCGCCGGTGGCCAGCGCGCCGGCGTTGCAGTGCGTGAGAACACGGCCGGTGTCGGGCAGCAGCGCGGCGCCGTGTGCGCCCAGGGCCCTGCAGCAGGCGACGTCCTCGTCGTGCACGCGCCCGGCTTCGGCCACCATTAGCCCGCCGATCTCCTCGGGCGATCGACCCGCCCGCACCGCGTCCGAGAACACCCCCTTCATGCGGTCGATGGCCCAGAACAGATTGACTGCGGTGGGTCGCGTGCCGGCCATCGTGTCGCACAGCCTGTAGAACTCTCCGGCCAGGGCCGCGCTGCCCTTCGCGCGGCTCTTCCTGACGCCGAGGGCCAATCCCATGGCCGCCGCCACGCCGATCGCCGGGGCGCCCCGGATGACCATCCTCTCGATGGCGCGGGCGACCTCGCGAGCGGTGCGCAGTT
Organism: Vicinamibacterales bacterium; assembly: GCA_965204175.1. Lineage (GTDB taxonomy): Bacteria > Acidobacteriota > Vicinamibacteria > Vicinamibacterales > UBA8438 > WTFV01. Next base: position 2,019,779 of record OZ241978.1, on the reverse strand, counting down.
CCACGTAGATCTCCTGGCGGGGCAGCTTGCGCTGGTCGACCATGACCACGCGGTCGTCCTTCCAGGCGACGGTGGGAAGCATCGGCAGGGATCATACAGCCCGGCCCTTCCCCACCGGTACTAGAGCAGCACGGCGGCGACACACGCGTTTATGAGGGTCGCCATGAACCCGGCCAGGAGCGCGCGGGCGCTGAGCCGCGCCAGATCGCCGCGCCGCTCGGGAGCCATGCTGCCGATGCCGCCCAGCACGATGCCGATGGAGCCGAAGTTGGCGAAGCCGGTGAGCGCATACGCGGAGAGCGTCCGCGCGCGTTCGCTGACGACGTCGGCATAGTCGCCGCTCAGCTTGACGTAGGCCACGAACTCGTTGGTGACCAGCTTGGTCCCGAGCAGATCCGCCACCGCCGGCACGTCGCCGCCCGGCACGCCGATCAGCGCCGCGACCGGCGCGAAGACCACGGCGAAGATGCCGGCCATCGACAGTCCGGGCCGCACGAGGGCGAGCAGGTAGTCGAACATCGCGATGAACGCCAGAAACGCGATCAGCATCGCGGTGACGTTGAAGGCCAGTTGCATGCCGTTGGACGCGCCCGCCGCCGCCGCGTCGACCACGTTGACGTGCTCCGACACGGGGTTCACGACCACGCGGCCGGCGGTCACCGGCGCGCCGGTCTCCGGCAGCAGGATCTTCGCCAGATAGAGCCCGCACGGCGCCGCCATCACGCTCGTGGTCAGCATGGCCACCGGATCCGCGCCGAGGCTGACGTAGATGGCGAACATGCTGCCGGCGATGGTCGCGAGCCCGCCGGTCATGAGCGCGAGCAGTTCCGACTGCGTCATGCGCGCGATATAGGGGCGGACGATGATCGGCGCCTCCGTCTGTCCCATGAAGACGTTGGCGGTGGCCGACAGCGTCTCGGCCCCGCTGGTGCCCATCAGCGGCATCATGGCACGCGCCAGCAGGCGTACGGCGGCCGGCAGGACGCCCACGTGATAGAGCACGGTAAAGACCGACGACGCGAAGATGATGATTGGAAACGCGGAGAAGGCGAGCACGAGCCCGTTGGGGAACCGCTCTCCCATCGCCGCCGGATCGGCCAGGACACCGAAGACGAACTGCGCACCGACGCTGGTGAACTCCAGGAATCGGGTCACGACCGCGGCCAGCCCCGAGAACAGGGCGTAGCCCGGCCGGACGTCGCCGACCGCCAGCTTGAGAATCAGGACCGCGAGGAACACCTGCAGTCCGATTCCCCAGGCGACGGTGCGCCAGCGGATGGCCGCCACGTTCGCCGAGCACGCCACCGCGGTCAGGATGAACGCCGCAATGCCCATGACGGCACGCAGTCGGCCCGGCAGCGCATCCAGGAACGCGAAGGCCGTCAATGCGAGCAGGACCGCGATCAGGCCTGCGCCGGCGCGAATCCGGCGGGTGTCGTGCATCATCTCCAGGCGTCTCCCCTCCCGCGGCACAAGCGTAGCCCGGAACCGGATCGAGCCCCTTCGGGAATCTGCCCCGCGCTGCGGTACAAACGCATGGCCCGGAAACCGCCGTCCGGCGGCTCGGCGCAGGACGGGACGCCGAGCTCCTGGAACCGGCTGCTATACTGGCGATCCTCCCGCGGTTCACCACCGCGACGGAATTCCCGTGACCGACGCCGCGCTCTCGTTCACCGTCGTCTTCCTCGCCTTCGGAGGAACCGTCGCCTGGCTGTCCCTCGGCGCCCGCCGGGCGGAACCGACCAGCGGCCGGCGGCTCGTCGCCGCATTGCGCCTCGCCCAGTTCGCGGCGCTGCTGCTGGCGCTGGCCGCGGCCGTCCCGATCGGTTTCGCGCTGGGAAACGACGACGTGCCGGGAACCGGACTCGTCATCGCGATTGCGGCCGGCTACTTCGTCGTGGCGGCCCTGGCCACCACCTGGGAGCCGGTTCGCGCGCTCACCGCGCTGGCTCTCGCCTGGAGCGCGCATGCGGTGACCGACCTCGCGCATGTCGCCGGCGTGCTGCCGCCGGAGATCGTCCCCGGCTGGTATCCGCCCGCTTGCGCCACGTACGACGTGATCGTGGCCGCGCTCTGCTACCTGCCCGTCCTGCGCCGCTGAGGCTGACGGCCAACTCGCTCGTGGAGCGGAGCGACAATCATCGTACCAGCGCCGCGGGAGTCCGTTCAAGGCGCCTCACTGGTAAGCTGTGGACATGACTCGCACGATCGAATCCACGTTCATCGAGAGCGCCCGGACGAGGCTCTGCGTCCACCTGACGGGACAGATTCGTACCTGTCTCGACGCGCTGAAGATCGAGCAGATCTGGTGGCGCCCCAACGAATCGTCGAACGCGATCGGCAACCTGGTCCTGCACTGCGTCGGCTCGACGCGCTTCTATATCGGACACGTCGTCGGAGAACGCGATTTCGTTCGCGATCGGCAGGCCGAGTTCGCGGAGCGGCGGGAGTTGCCGGCCGCCGAGCTGCGGAGCCGGCTCGACATGGCCAGCGAGGAGGCCGACGCGGTGCTGGCGCAGATGCCTCGCGGCCGCCTGCTGGAGATCACGGAGCGGACGCCGAAGCCGATGACGCTGATCGAGGTGATCAGCCTGCAAATGGCGCACTACGCGCTGCACGCGGGCCAGATCGCGTACGCCACGAAGCTCCTCGACGCCGGCGCCATCCATGAGATCTGGCGCACGACGCCCGGACATTGAAGGGAACCGAACCCGGCGGAAAGCGAGCGACCGGCTTTGCGCGGCGGGTCCTGACCGTGGTGCGGCGCATTCCGGCCGGGCGGGTGTCGACCTACGGGGACGTCGCGGCGCTGGCGGGGCGACCGCTCGCCTGGCGGGCCGTGGGCAACATCATGCGCGGCTGCGTCGAACCCGCGGTTCCCTGTCACCGCGTGGTCGGTGCGGGCGGACGCCTGGGAGGCTACGGCGACCCCGGCTTGAAGCGGAGCCTGCTGGCCGCCGAGGGAATCCGGGTGACCGGCGACCGGCTGCACCGTTTCGCCGCCGTCCGCTGGCGGGGTCCGCAACCCCGCCGCCGGTGACCCCCGCCCAAGTGTCGCGATGGCGTTGCGATCACGTCGCCATCACGTCGAACTGCTCGTGGTGCAGCCGGACGTCGGGCTTGACGGAAACGCCGCGCCCGAGCACGCGCTCGAGCTCCCGCAACACGTCCCGCTGCTCGTGCTCCAGGATGCGTGCAATGTCGGGGTTGACCCGCAACTGCACGGCGTGCCCGTTCAACTCGGAACCGATCTTGCGGACTTCCGACAGCAGGTCGTAGCAGATGGTGGACGACGACTTGATGACCGCGCTGCCCGAGCAGTAGGGGCACGGGTCGGTCAACTGCCGCTCCAGACTCTGCCGAACGCGCTTGCGCGTGACGATGATGAGGCCGAAGTCGGAGACCTGGATGGTCTTCGAGGGCGCCCGGTCGCGCCGCAACTCGCGCTCGAAGGCCTGGGCCACCTTCTGGCGGTTCTTGCGCTCCTCCATGTCGATGAAGTCCGCCACGATGATGCCGCCGAGGTCCCGCAATCGGATCTGCCGCACGATCTCCTTCGCGGCCTCCAGATTCGTCTTGACGATGGTGTCTTCCAGACCGCCGCTCCGCTTGCCGACGTAGCGTCCGGTGTTGACGTCGATGGCGACCAGCGCCTCGGTCTGGTTGATCACGATGTAGCCGCCGGACTTCAGCCACACCTTGCTCCGGATCGCCTTGTCGATCTCGGCCTGAACCCCGTACTCCTCGAAGATCGGAAAGGTCTTCGTATAGTGGCGGACACGCTCCACCATGCTCGGCATGATGCGCTGCACCAGCCGCACGACGCGCGAGTGCTCCTCGTCGTCGTCTATCCGGATCGCGGAAAAGTCGTCGGTCAGGAAGTCGCGGATCAGCTTGGCGACCAGACTCTCCTCGTGATGAATGGCCGCCGGCGCCCGCAGGGACTCCATGTTGCCGCGCATTTCGGACCAGAGCTCGTGGAAGTACCGCAGATCGCTTTCGATATCGTCCTTCGGGCGCTTCGCCGCGGCGGTGCGGATGATGATGCCGCCGGTGAAGCCGTGCTCGTCGCGAAACTGACGCACGATGCCGCGCAGGCGGCTGCGCTCCTCGCGAGAGTCGATCTTGCGCGACACCCCGATGTTGTCCGCCGTCGGCATGAACACCAGGAAGCGCCCCGGAATGCTGGCGTGGGAGGTCACGCGCGCCCCCTTCGTGCCGAGGGGCTCCTTGACCACCTGCACCAGGATCTCCTGTCCCGCCTTCAGCAGGTCCTCGATCTGCTGTGCCGGCTTCTGCGCGGAACGCTGGGCCGACCGGGCGCGCCCGTTGCCACGGGACCGCGCCGCGTCGCCGTTCGTTTCGCCTTCGCCGGCGGGGCCGTCGTCGCCGTCACCCGATTCGAGGCGCTCGAACTCCTCGATGGTGTCGACGACGTCGGAGACGTAGAGGAACGCGTCGCGATCGAGCCCGATGTCGACGAACGCCGACTGCATCCCGGGCAGCACCTTGTTCACGCGCCCCTTGTAGATGTTGCCGACGACGCCGCGCTGGTGCTCGCGCTCGATGTGGATCTCGGCCACCTGGTCGTCCTCGAGAATGGCCGCCATCGTCTCGTGGCGGTTCGAGGAGACGATCAATTCCTTGTTCATTCGTAACGATCTCCCGGGGGTCCGGGCCCGCCGCGCGACGCCTGCACCCGTCCGGCGCGCGTCGCCCGGCAACGGGAACGCTCGGCAACGATTCGGCGAATCGCACCGCCGCCGGTGCGCTCCCGGTACGCATCGCACTGCCGTTCCGCCAGGGCGGCATCAGTTTCTGAACCGGCGCATCCTGACGTTCAGGATGAGCCCGAACCCCATCAGTGTCGCGATGATCGACGACCCTCCGAAGCTCATCAGAGGCAGCGTCAGTCCCTTGACCGGCGCCAGACCCGCCGACATCGTGATGTTGTAGACGACCTGGAACGCGAACCCCGCGACGATCCCGGCGACGAGGTACGTGCCGGTGCTGTCCCGCGCGACGCGCGCGGCATCGAGCGAACGCAGGATGACGAACAGATACAGTACGAGAGCGGCCGACACGCCGGCGAATCCGAGTTCCTCGGCCAGCACCGAGAAGATGAAGTCGTTGTGGGCAACCGGAAGAAAGTTGTACTGGTTCTGCGTGCCCTGCAGAAAACCGCGCCCCGCGAGCCCGCCCGAGCCGACGGTGATGCGGGCCTGCCGCTGCTGGTAGCCGGCGCCCTGCGGATCCTGCTCCGGATCGAGGAAGCTGGAAATGCGGCGCTGCTGATAGTCCTCGAGTCCATAGGCCCAGACCAGCGGCGTGGCGAGCACCGCGAGCAGCCCCAACGTCACCAGGACGCGGACCCGCAAGCCCGCGAACACCATGATGGTCAGGCAGACAGGCAGCAGGGCGACCGCGGTCCCCAGATCGGGCTGGCGTGCGATGAGCACGAACGGCAGCGCGACGACCGCGCCCCCGACGAGCCAGTCTCGCAGCGAGCGCGGCCCGGAGTTGCTGCGGCCGTACACCGAGGCGAGCACGAGCGCGAGCACGAGCCGCCCGAGCTCCGACGGCTGGCCGCTGAGCGGCCCGATGCCGACCCACCGCTGCGCACCCCCCTGCTCGGTTCCGGCGAGCAGGGTAAGGGCAAGCAGGGCCACCAGCCCCCCGTAGATGATGAACGAGCGGTCCGCCAGGGTCCGATAGTCCACCAGCAGGCAGGCGATCAGGGCCGCCGCGCCGAGTGCGAGGGCCACGAGCTGGCGATAGAACTCCGGACCGACGCTCCCGCTCGTCGGATCGTAGGTGGCGCTGAAGACCATGGCGGCGCCGATGGCGCTGAGGATGCCTATTGCGCCCACCAGCAGCCAGTCGATGTAGACGGCCAGGCGGTGCTCGAACATCACTCGGCTCCGCTTGCCCCCGCCGTCCGTGCGGCGTCGGCCGCGGTCGTCACCGCAGGTGTCGCCGGCAGCGGAGACGGCGGCAGGGGCCGTTGCTCCTCCTTGGCGAAGAAGGTCTCCATGACGTGGCGGGCGATTGGCGCCGCCAGATATCCATGCTCTCCGTGCTCGGCGAAGACGACGCCGGCGATGCGGGGATCGTCACGCGGCGCCGCGAACACGAACCACCCGTGGTCCCGCAGATCGCGGTCGGACCTGCCGGCCGCCGCCCGCCCGCCCGACAGCGAGACGACCTGCGCCGTGCCGGTCTTGCCGATGACGTCCCTGCCCGGCAGACGGGCGCGGCGAGCCGTGCCGATGCCGTTCACCGCCATCCAGAGCCCCTGGCGCACCGCGGCGACCGTCTCGGGCTTGAGCTCCACCACCGAAGGCGCCGGAAACTCCGCGCTCGCCCGGGAGGCCCCGGCGTCGAACGACCCGCGCAGCACGCGGGGAGCAAAGACCCGGCCGCCGTTGGCGACGGCCGACATCATCACCGCCATCGACAACGGCGTCACCGAAACCTGGCCCTGTCCGATGGCCACCGAGATGGTCTCGCCGGCGTACCATCGCTCGCCGTGCGTGGCGCGCTTCCACTCCCGCGACGGTATCAGGCCCCGCACCTCGTGGGGCAGGTCGATACCGGTCAACCTGCCGAGACCGAGCGCGGTGGCCCACTTGTGGATCGCGTCGATGCCCAACTCCTGCCCCAGCCGGTAGAAGTAGGTATTGCACGACTGGGCCAGGGCGCGCGGCAGATCCACGCTCCCATGCGTCGAGTGGCAGGCGAAGAACCGCCGATAGAACACGCCGCCTCCGCGGCAGACCACCTGGTCTTCCGGCTTCACCACGCCCTCTTCGAGACCGGCCACGGCCATGACGACCTTGAACGTCGACCCGGGCGAGTAGCGTCCCCGCAGGGCCCGGTTCTGGAGCGGCTTGAGCGGATCGCCCGTCAACGTCGTCCACGCGGCGGCGTCGATGCCGGCCGCGAACGCGTTCGGGTCGTAGGCGGGCCGACTGACGAGAGCCAGCACCTCGCCGGACCGCGGATCCATGACCGCGGCCGCGCCGTCGAACCCGGCGGCTTCGAAGGCCTCCTCCGCCGCCCGCTGCAGATCCGAGTCGATCGTCAACTGCAACTGCTCGCCTTCGACCGGAACGACTTCGCGGAGGGTCTCTATCTCCCGTCCCAGGCTGTTCACGACGACGTGGCGCACGCCGTCGGTCCCCATCAGCCGCGCGTTGTAGGCGTACTCGACGCCTGCGTGGCCGATGATCGCCCCGCTGCGCAGTCCCTCGAACCGGGGCTGCGACAGTTGCACGCCGGTCACCTCACCGATATATCCCAGCGTATGCGCCCCGAACGTCGCCGTCGTATAGTGACGCATCGGAACCTGCTCGACGACGAGGCCCGGCAGCTCCAGCCTGCGCGCGGCGACCGCGGCGACCTGCTCGAGCGTGGCGTCCCGAATGACCACGATCGGCCTGCCGGACGGATCGCGGCTGTGCCGCTCCACGGCACCTGCGATCGCCGCCGCGTCGGAACCGGTCACGCGAGCCAACCGCCGGATCCAGGCGTCGAGGTCCTCGACCTGGTCGCGCACGAGAGAGATGTTGAGCGCGTGGCGGTTCTCAACCAGCACCTCGCCGTCGCGGTCGAGCACCGGGCCCCGCGGCGCGCGCAGCGAGAGCGTACGCTGATGGTTGTTCGCCGCCATGGCCAGGAAGCGCTCGTGCTGGCCGATCTGCATATGCCCGAAAGCGACGAAGAGCCCGGCGAAGACCAGCAGGGCGGCGTTCTGAAACAGCCACAGCAGGTTGCGTGCCCGTCGATCGTCGCGCGCAGGCCGTGGCATGCTCGTCATCGTGCGTGCTTCGCCCGCCAGCGTGCGACCTCCGGCCTGACCTGTTCGTCCTGCTTCCGCCGCCGCCGGCGCGGCAGGTTCCCGGCGACACCGATGGCGACGCCTCCCACCAGCGCATTGGCGACGCTCTGCACCGCGACAGCCGGCCAGCTCCCGATCGGCACGGTCGCAGGAATGAAGGCGTACGTCCCGAAGAAGCATCCCGCGTGCACGAAGGTCGCGGCGACGAGCATCAGGCCCCGCTGCCAGGAGGCGGTCACGAGCAACCGTTCCCCGGCCACCCCCGCCGCCACGCCGACCACGCTCTTGCAGAGTCCGCTCACGCCGACGATTCCGCCCGAAAGCACGTCCTGGACGAATCCCACCGCGGTCCCTGTCCACAGCCCCGCCAGCGGCCCGCGGGCGAGCGCGGCCAGCACGACGACGACCAGCGGCAGATCGAGGTTGACGGAGGCGCCGCTGACGGACCAGGCCAGCGCCGTCTGCACGATCACCGCCGCGGCTCCCGCGAGTCCAATCTGCAGGGCGCTCATCGCACTTCGTCCGCCGCGGCCAGCCGCTCGTCGTGGGTGACGATCAGGACATGCTCCATCCGGTCGAACTCGATGGCCGGCTCGACGCCGATGGACTTGTACAGGCCGACGCCGCGATCGACCGCCACGACACTCCCCAACGTCAGCCCATGCGGATAGATCCCGTCGGCGCCCGAGGTCACCACGACGTCGCCGACCCGCACGTCATCGAGGTTCGACACGTAGTCCATGCGCAGCGCCGTACCGTCGCCGGAGCCGGCGATCACGCCGGGCACGCGGGTCCGCTCGATCAGCGCTCCGGCCGCCGCATTCCGATCGACGATGAGCTGCACCTTCGCCGCCCGCATGCCGGGTGCGCCTACCACCCGGCCGACCACGCCGCCGGGTGCGATCACCGCCATGTCTTCGCGCACGCCGTGACGGAGACCCCGATCGACGGTGACCGTGCGGAACCAGGGCGTCGCATCGACGCCTATGATGCGGGAGCTCAACGTAATCAGTTCCACCTGCCGGTCCAGCTCGAGAAGCCGCTCGAGGCTGTATGCCTGCTGCACAAGCGCGTCCTGTGCCTGGAGATTCATTTCCAGACGTGCGATCGTCTCCTGCAGCGCGGCGTTCTCCTCGCGGACGCTGCGCAACGACACGTAGCCGCTCCACAGGTCTCGCGCGGCGGCAACGCCGGCGCTCACGGCCCGCTGCGCCTCGGCGAGCACGCCGAAGGTAGCGGTGCGCAGAAGGCTCGTGCCCGGAGCGGAGTCGACCTGCGAAGAAATCAGCGCCAGGTGGGCCACGAAGACGCCCAGCACGATATAGTGGGTGCGCGATCGCTTCGACCGCCCACCTTCCACGAACCGCCGGACGAGCGGATGATGATCAGTCAATCGCTATCCTGCGCAACAGGTCGAAGTCGCCCAGCATCTTGCCGGTCCCCAACACCACGGAGTGCAACGGATCCTCGGCTATCGCGACCGGCACGCCGGTCTCCTCCCGCAACCGCTTGTCCAGGTTCTTCATCATTGCGCCGCCGCCGGTGATGACGATTCCGCGCTCGTAGATGTCGGCGGACAGCTCGGGCGGCGTCTGCTCCAGCGCCACGCGCACGGCGTCGACGATGACGGCCACCGTGTCCGCGAGCGCCTCGCGGATCTCCGTGTCGGTCACGGTCGTGGTCTTCGGGACTCCCTCGATGAGATGGCGTCCCCGGATCTCTATCTTCAGCGACTCCTCCAGCTCGAACGCGGACCCGAGCTGCGTCTTGATCTGCTCGGCCGTCCGTTCTCCGATCAGCAGGTTGTGCGCCTTCTTGATGTACTGGGTAATCGCCTCGTCCATCTCGTTGCCGGCCACCCGCACGGCGCGGCTGTAGACGATGCCCGCCAGGGAGATGACCGCGATATCCGTGGTTCCGCCGCCGATGTCGACGATCATGTTGCCGAAGGGCTCCGTGATGGGCATCCCAGCGCCGATCGCCGCCGCCATGGCCTCTTCGACCAGATGCACCTCGCTCGCCTTGGCCCGGTAGGCGCTGTCCTTGACGGCGCGCTTCTCGACCTGCGTGACCTCCGACGGAATGCCGATGATGATCCTCGGTCGCACCCATACGGTCCGGTCGTGGGCCTTCTTGATGAAGTAGGTCAGCATCTTCTCGGTGGCGTCGAAGTCCGCGATGACCCCGTCCTTCATCGGCTTGATGGCCGTGATGTTGCCCGGGGTCCGCCCCACCATGTCCCGGGCCTCCTGGCCGACGGCTTCGATCTGGCCGCTGACGTGGTTCACGGCGACGATGGACGGCTCGTTGATGACGATGCCCTGTCCGCGCGCGTAAACACACGTGTTGGCCGTCCCCAGATCAATGGCGAGGTCGCTCGACAAGAACGACAGCATCGAACGTAGAGTCACGTCGCTCGTTTCCCGGCCGGAGATCCGGTCCGTCGCATTCGGTCCGATTGCCCCCGCCCGCTTTGGCCCGGTACAGGGCCTCGTCCGCCCGCTCGAGCAGCGCACCGGCCGCGGCGGCCGGTCCGGAAACCGTCAGCGTTCCGACCGAGGCCGTCAGCCGGACGTCGAGTCCTTCGCGCTGCAAAAATACGTGCCGCGCGACGCGCGCGCGCAGCCGGTCGCCGGCAACGACCGCACCGTCCCGGCCGGTGTCCGGCAGCACCACGGCGAATTCGTCACCCCCGCAACGCGCCGCGAAATCGGCCTGCCGCATGCCATGCCGGAGCAACCCGGCCACTTCGACCAGCACCCGGCTTCCGTGCAGATGCCCGTGGCGGTCGTTGACTCGCTTGAACCCGTCGAGGTCGATGGCGAGCAACGACAGCGGCTGTCCGGTACGCGACGCGCGCGCGGTCTCCCTGCGAAGGGTATCAGTCAGCGCACGTACATTGCACAGGCCTGTCAGATCGTCGGTGCCGGCCAGCCGCTCCGCCCGCCGAATTCGCCGGGCGTTGTCGAGGGCGGCCGCAGCGGACTCGAGAACCAGGGGCAACGTACGCCGCCGCGCGCGCGACGGCCCTGGAGCGCAGGTGGACGGGCGCTTGTCGAGCACGACCAGCGCCGCCACGGTACGCATCCGACACGTCAATGGCAACGCCAGTGCCGAGACCGCCGGCCCGTGGGCCATGCGGGTGTCCCTGCCGAGGTCGGCGGACCTCCAGATCCGCGAATGCCGCAGAACCCAGGCGCCGATCGTACGGACCGACGCTTCCTCGCGCAGACCCAACCCGCTCCGCGCGACGATTCTCGCGTGTCCGCCCGGCGCCGGTTCCAGCACGGCCCGGCATGCGGCGGGCAGCCACGAGGCGACCCGCGAAACCACTGCCTGGGCAACGCGATCCGGATCCGAGGACGCATGGACCGCGCGCATGAACTCGACGACCGCCGTCGCGCCGGGGAGGCGGCTGCCGGAAGCTTCGCCGCCTGCGCACCGGCGAGGTCGGGAATCAGGGTCGAAGGAAGCGTCGCGCCGGGCGGGCAGGAAACCGGGGAATGCCGCGTGACGTGCCATGACGTTCAGGTGCTGCGGACTGACCGCCAGTCCCTGGCCACTCCGACCGCACGGCAACGGCGCGAACCGTCGGAGCCGGCGACAGGCAGCCCCCCGACGACCCGGACCGGCCTGTCGAACCTCCGGTTTACCCCCAACTTGGGTCTGTAGGTTATCACAGCGGCGGCACGCTCCGCACGATAGTTCTTCGGCCCGCCGTCTGATAGTAGAATGGCGGGCATGACCATGCTCGACCGGATGCGGCGCCACAAGGGCTGGCTCAAGTGGAGTCTGGCCCTCGTCGTGCTCGCGTTCGTCTTCCTGTACGTGCCCGGCTTCATGGACCAGACCGGTGGAGCCGCGCTCCCCAACGACGTCATCGCCCGCGTCGGCGATCGGGAGATCTCGCTGTTCGACTTTCAGCAGATCTACACGCGCCAGCTACAGGCGTATCGCCTCGAGTCCGGCGGTGAGATTTCCGAGGAAGTGCTGCGCTCGCTCGGCATCGATCGGCAGCTCCTGCAGCAGATGATCGACGGCCACGCCGCGCTGGCCGAAGCCGAGCGTCTCGGGCTGGAGGTCAGCGACGCGGAGGTGCGCGAGCGGATCCTGACCTTTCCCGCCTTCCAGATCGACGGACAGTTCATCGGCGAGGCGAGCTACCGGCAACTGTTGCAGCAGCAGCGGCCGCCCCTCAGCCCCTCGCAGTTCGAGGAGGAAATCCGCAACGAGATCCTGGTCGATCGCCTGCAGGCCGCCGTCACCGGCTGGGTGCGGGTATCGGATGCCGAGATCGCCGAGGAGCACCGCCGCCGCAACGAACGGGTCCGGGTCGACGTGGTCGCCTTCCGCGCCGCCGACTTCCGCGACCAGGTAGAGGCAACCGACAGCGACGTGGATCTGCAATTCGCCGAGGAAGCGGTCAACTACGAGGTCCCCGAGAAACGGCGGCTGCGCTTCCTGCTCGTGGACCAGACGGCGATCTTCGACAGCCTCACCCTGACCGAGGACGAAGTGCGGCAGTACTACGACGCCAATCTGTCGCAGTACCAGACGCCCGGCCAGGTGCGCGCCAGCCACATCCTGCTGCGAGTCGAGGGGGACGACGACGAGGCGGCGGCCGCGCGCGCCGCGGAGCTCGCCGCCGAGGCACGGGCGGGAGCGGACTTCGCGGCGCTCGCGCGGGAGCACTCGCAGGACGAGGCCAACGCCGACAACGGCGGCGATCTGGGTCTCTTCGGGCGCGGCCGCATGGTTCCGGAGTTCGAGAACGCGGCGTTCGCACTGGCGGAGGGCGAGATCTCCGACGCGGTGCGCAGCCCCTTCGGGTACCACGTCATCAATGTGACCGAGAAGCAGGAGGAGGTCACGCAGCCGTTCGCGGAAGTGCGGGGGGCGATCGAGAACACCCTCAAGCGGGAACGGTCTTCCGCGCGCGCCACCGCCCTGGCCCGCGCCATCGCCGAGGAAGCGACGACGCCGGAGGAGCTGGAGCGCGCCGCGTCCGCCCGCGGCTACGAGCTGCAGGAATCGGGATTCGCCGGCCGCGGCGAGCCGATCCTCGGCCTCGGCCTCGCGCAGGAAGTATCGGCCCAGGCCTTCGCCATCGATCCGGGGGCGGTCGCGGGGCCGATTCCGACGCCGTCGGGCCCGGCGTTCGTCACCGTCACGGACATCCAGGAGCCGTACATTCCCGAGCTCGACGAGGTGCGCGACGAGGTGCGGGAGGACGTGATCCGCAAGAAATCGCTGACCATCGCCCAGGAGCGCGCAGCCGAAGCAGCCGGGATGCTCAAGGCGGCCGAGGACTTCGTCGCAGCCGCCGAGGAAGCGGAGTGGTCGGTGGGTTCGAGCGATCTGGTGACGCGCGGCGCCGCGCTTCCCGAGGTCGGCGTCAACGCCGCGGTCGAAACGGTCGCGTTCGCCATGACCCCGGGCTCGGTGAGCGACGTCGTTCAGGCCGGCGACGCGGCGGCCGTCCTGCACCTCGTGGAGCGCGAGGAGGCATCGGCGGCCGACCTCGCCCAGAACCGCATCACCCTGCGCAACGAACTGATGCTCCAGCGCCAGTCCCGGTTCTTCACCGCCTACATGGACAACGTGAAGGCCCGCCTGGACATCACCATCGACCTCGCCGTGCTGGAGCAGGCGCTCGGACAGGCCTGATCCCGGCCATGAGTCCGCGGGCCGACCTGCACCCGCGGGCTCATCTCCTCACCGCGACGCCCGGCATCAACGCCAGCGGCGCACCGTCCGCCGCCAGCTCCATTCCGGTCCACCGTCCGTACGCCTGGCGCGCGTACGGTCCGCGCAACCAGCCGGGTCCGGATCGGGTGGCCCGCGCGCCGGCCGCGCCGGTCAGCACCTCGACGAAAGAGCGGGGCCCCGGATAGGGCACGAGCCGCACTTCCTCTTCTGCGTCGATCCCCGCCCGCACCTGCGCGAGCACGACCGCGCGGCGGAGTCCGCCCAACTCGTCGACGAGGCCGCGGACGAGGGCCTGGCGGCCGGTCCATACCCGCCCCTGCGCCACCGCGTGAACCTCGTCGCGGGACATCGCCCGGCCTTCGGCTACCACCTCGAGGAACCGCTCGTAGACGTCGTCCACCTGCGCTTGCATCGCGTCGCGGGCCGTGTCGCTGAACCGATCGACCGGGGAGAAGATGTCGGCCTGCGCGCCGAAGGTCACGCCGTCCACTCCCACGCCCAGCTTGTCGAAGGCGCCGGCAGCGGCGAACTTGCCACTGAAGACGCCGATCGACCCGGTCAGCGTACCGGGCTGCGCGACGATGGCGTGGGCGGGGGCGGCGATGTAGTACCCGCCGGAGGCGGCGACGGCCCCCATCGACACGACGAGCGGCTTCCGCTCGCGCGCGAGCGTCAACTCGCGCCAGATGATGTCGGCCGCGGTCGCCGCCCCGCCCGGGCTGTCGACCCGCAGAACGATGGCCTCGATGGACGCGTCGTCACGCGCGTCGCGAATCGCCTCGGTCATGGTCTGCGCGCCGACCATCCGCGCCGACCCGGGAAAGTCCGGCGTGCTCGCTCCGAAGTTGATCGTCCCTTCGACGTACACCACGGCGATCCGAGGTCCGGCATCCAGGCCGAGGCTCTGCGGCTCGACCCGCCGGTAGGTCGCGAAATCGAGCTGTGCGGCGGCGGCGTCGGGCGACAACCGGCCGAGCAGCTCGTCCTCGTAGACCAGGTCGTCGATCAGGCCGAGACTGACTGCATCGGCCGGCACGAAAGGCCCCTGGTCGATGACCTCGCGGACCCGCGCCCGCGTCATCCCGCGTCCCTCGGCGATGCCGTCCACGAGCTGCTCGTAGAAGTCGCGGCTCAGCGCCTCGGTCGCCTCGCGGTGCTCGGGCGTGAACGCCGACTCGGTGTAGGCGTTGATCGCGGTCTTGTAGTCCCCGGCGGCCAGCATGTCCGCCTCTATTCCCACCTTGTCGAGCGTGCCGCGAAAGAAGAGCTCGTAGGACGCAACGCCCACCAGCATCAGCGGGCTGGTCGGACTCATGAAGATCTCGTCGCACGCCGTCGCCAGGTAGTACGCCTGGCCCATGCCGAACTCCAGGTGGGCGACGATCGGCTTGCCCGACTCCTTGAAGTCGACCACGGCGTCCCGGATCTCCTGCACCGTTCCCCAGAGTCCCGGCGCCGGCGGCGGCACCACGACCACTGCCGACACCCGGTCGTCGACCTTCGCCTTGCGCAGCGCGCCGACGACCGAGCCGACCGTCGCGCGCTGATCGAGCAGGCCGAAGACGTCGTCTGGGGCCTGCTCCCCCAGGTTGGCCGGAATCCGCAGCCAGAGCACGGAGTCGGACTCGACGGCCGGCCCGCGGGTGAGCAGGAAGTAGCTGATGGCCACCCCCGTCATCGAGACGATGACGGCCGCGATCATGAACAACAGGATGAACCGGACGCCTCTTGCGATTGCCACGTTCGCACTCCTTGCCGGCCTGGCCCGGGAATCGTCGTCTTGCCCCGTACACCGCCCGGACTCTCCGGGAGCCCGGCCGCTGCACGGGGCAGCCTCCCGACACCGCCGATCATGGCGAGTATACGGGGCGCAACGCGTTCAGGACACGGAAAGCCCGGCGCATCGGCCGGCGACAGGATCGGGTCGACGGCATGCGCGGAAGGAGCGCGGGAGCGAGCACCCCGAAACGCCTCACCCGGCTCGGCGTCTCGGCTGTCTCGGCCCATCCCTCCGAGACCGGATGGTATACTCTCTGCTCGCTCTCGCCCTGCCCGCGGAAGTGGCGGAACTGGCAGACGCGCAAGCCTCAGGAGCTTGTGGGCCTTAGGCCCGTGGGGGTTCAAATCCCCCCTTCCGCACCAAACCGTTCCATCAGCGGCGTCGTACGCGCCGAGCCGGTCGGAGAGCGCAGTATCGATCCGTGAGCCGCGCATCCGGCGGGCGCCGGCGCGCGTCGGCCCACGGACGCGCGAACGACACACGGGCGCGGCCGGCAGCACCGGTCACGAAACGCGCTGCCGGCCGAACCACTCGCCGGATTCGCAAGCCGGCCCGCGGCTGAGAGCCGAGACTAGCGCGACTCCTGCGGCGCGGCGGCCCGGCGCTCGTCCGCACGCGCCCCCGAGAGAATCCCCTCCAGCGAGTAGTTCCCCTCGTGGCAGGCGTACTCGAACAGCGGCAGCTCGTTCAGCCGCATCGGCACCTGCGCCGTCCACGGCGCGGTCCACGTCCCCGGATCCGTGACCGTGAATTCGTAGAGCAGCGTGTCCTCGTCGACGCGGGTGAACCGTTCGATCAAATGGCGGTCCGGCGACGTCCCCCGCCAACTGTGCTTGTCGCTGAAATCGGTGGTCTCGACGACCAGCGTGTCACCCTCCCAGTGGCCGCGGGACTCGCCCGTCCAGGAATCGATGCCGGGCCGTGCCCGCCCGTCAATCGGAATGATGCGGGAGTCGTGCACCATCTCGTTCAGGACCACCACGTGGTCCTCCGTCTGGAAGAGCTGCATGTTCTGGTTGTAGCCGCCCGGAGTCATCGGGGGGCCCTGGTTGAAGCCGAGGATGCAGCGATCGAACGAGCTCCGGTCGAGCCAGGAATCGGCCGGACTCACCGCCCGGCGCGCGCGACGCTCGTCCGCGCGGCGCTGTCCGTCCTCCGACAGCGGAGGCATGCGCCCGTTCGGCGGATCGATGATCAGGGAGGTGCGCCGGGTCTCGATGACGTTCGTGCCCCGATCCATCCAGAAGTTGTTGTAGGCGCCGACGCTGCCCCCGGCCTCCGTGCGCCGGGGGGCGGCCTCCCAGAGCTCGATGTCGCGATTCACGGCGGCCTGCTCGCGATTCGCCGCCTCTTCCTCGGTCAGGAACTCCTGGTCGCCGAGCTCCTCCGGCCGCTGCAGCGGCGTGATCGTGCGGAAGTCCCAGACGCCCTGCAGATCCGGCGCGCCCCACGCCGTCCGGGGGGCCTCGCCCTGCCCGGCGGCGGGCGCCGCCAGCAGCGGCACGAGCGCCAGCGCCGCCGACACCGTGACGAAACGTCGAACTCTCATCTCAACCTCCCTGGACGTATGCCACCACGTTCCCTTGCCGGTTACCGACGGAGATCGTCGTTATCGCCACCATAGCCGACCCCCGTGACCCGCGCAACATCCGCGCGACGACCCGGTTATTCCCACGGAGCGTCTCCTCGCGCGCGTCATCGACCCGTTGCCGCACCAGCGCATCGCGGTCTACGAGCGCATGCTCCGGCAGGACCCGCTCCGCTTCCTGCTCGCCGACGACGCAGTGGCCGGCAAGACCGATCATGACCGGCCTCGTCGTGCGCGAGATGCTGTCACCATGGCTCGTCGGGTTCGACGCCGCGGTCCCGTTGCCGCTCCTCGATCTCACCGGCTCCTTCGCCACCCGCGCGGGCGCGTCGATGGGGCTGATGACGGGCCCTCGATCCGTGTCCCGGAACTCGGCGCGTGGATTCTACGATGCCTACCCCGCAACCGTCGGGCTCCGTTACCCGTCATCGATGCACGCCAACCGACCGGCGATGGTCTTGACGGATCGCGCCGAGGCGGCTCGCGTCACACCGGAACACCCGAGCTTTCACCGTGCGCTCGGCGACCCGGCTCTCCTCAGTCTGGTGAAGAACATCGCCAGGACGCTCGGCTACGCGGTGTCCTGACACGCCACGCGCGCGCGGACGCGCATCGGAATCCAGGGCCGACGTTCTTCGCGCTCACCTTTCCGACGCCGCCGCTTCGCGAGCTGGTGCAGGACGTCGCCGCCCGCCTCGCCGGGCAGAGCGACAAGGCCGTCGGCAAGCGGGGCGTGGCGACCGAACCGAAGAAGCAGAGCGACGAGACCGGCCAGCGGTTGCAGGCGGAACTGTTCGGTGTCTTCCGGCGGCAGCGCGAAGAAGGTGTGCTGCCCGTGCGCAAGGAGGCCGTGGCGGAAGTGCTGCGCCGGCGGTTCTTCGCGCACGGCAGCCCCGCATCCCGCGCCGCAACGATCCGGGCAGGGCAAGGCGGTGAAGCGTCCATCCCTGCGCAACGGGTGGGAATACCGGACCGTCACCGCGATTACGTTGGTGCGTCGTGCCGCGGAGTACGGCATCATGACGCGGAGCGTCGGCGGTCCCGCGCAACGGGCCGTCGCGCAGTCGATAATGGACCCGAAGGGAGCGAACGCCATGCTGAAGACACTCGCGCCGGCGTGTGCCGGTGTCGTCGTACTGCTGTGGCTGTCGGGAGGCGGCGGCGCCGGCCCCGGCGTGGAGATCGAGCTCGCCGCGGCCGGGCAGGAGCAGGAGTTCGTGCCGATCACGGACGAGATGCTCCGCGACCCGGATCCCGCCGACTGGCTGATGGCGTACCGCACCTACGACTTCCAGGCCTTCAGCCCGCTGGATCAGATCGACCGCGACAACGTCGGACAGCTCCGGCTCGCCTGGATGCGCGCCATGGAAGAGGGGGCGCAGCAGATCCGGCCGCTGGTCTACGACGGCGTGATGTACATCGCCCAGCCGGGCTACGACCACCTGCAGGCGATCGACGCCACCACCGGCGACCTGATCTGGGACTACCAGCGGGAGCAGCCGGACGACATCCGCCAGTACGGGCAGTTCGGCAACCGCACGCGGCACCTCGCCCTGTACGGCGGGCACCTCTACCACCTGACCGCCGACGCGCACATCGTCGCCATCGACGCGCGCACGGGCGAGCCGGCCTGGGAGTCGCGCACGGCGAACTACCGCGAGGGCATCAGCCACTCGTCCGGCGCCGTGATCGTCAAGGGGAACGTGGTCAGCGGGCGCACGTGCAGCCCCTCGAGCCTCGAGGCGCGCTGCTACGTCGCGGCCCACGACGCGGACGACGGCGCCGAGCGCTGGCGCACCTATACCGCGGCCGGGGCCGACGATCCCGGCGGCGCCACTTGGGGCACGCTGCCCACCGCCCGCCGCGTTCACGTCTCGCCGTGGGGAGTTCCGGGCAGCTTCGACCCCGAGCTGAACCGCGTCTTCTGGGGCGTCGCGGTGCCGCTGCCCTATCCCCGGCTCGTGCGGCGCGGGACCTGGGACGTCGGCGACCGCTCGCCGTGCGAGCTGTACTCCAACTCGACGATCGCGATGAACGCCGACACCGGGGCCATCGACTGGTACTACCAGTACCTGCCGTGCGACGACTGGGACCAGGACTTCGTGCAGGAGCGCACCCTCATCGACACCGTGGTCAATCCCGACCCGGAGGCGGTGCGCTGGATCAACCCGAAGCTGGCCGGCACGGCCGAGGAGCGCAAGGTGGTCGTGGTGCTGGGCGAGCCGGGCGGCCTGTTCGTCAACGACCGCGAGACCGGGGAGTTCCTCTGGGCCGACCCGTTCCCGTTCGACAGCACCGAGCGGTTCGTGATCTCGGACGTCGACGTGGAGACCGGCACCACCTACATCAACATGGACCTGGTGGCGCGCGAGGAGGGCGACCAGTTCATCATCTGCGGCCACAACGTGAAGGGCTGGTGGTCGTGGTCGTACAGCCCGGTGACGGGGATGCTCTACGTCCCGATCAACCGCTCCTGCCTCAACCAGACGACGAACTCCCGCACGATCTCGGGAGCCAGCCCGCGGTTCACGATTCCCGATCCCGACATCGGGCCGGACGGCGACCTGACCGAGGTGCGGGCCATCGACATCTCGACCGGCCGCGAGGTCTGGCGCTACAGCCAGCGGGCGCCGAACGCGGGCACGACGCTCGCGACGGCGGGCAACGTCGTCTTCTTCGGCGACTCGAACCGGCGCTTCCGGGCCTTCGACGCCGAGACCGGCGACGTGCTCTGGGAGACGATCCTCGGCAGCCAGATCAGCGGCTACCCGGTGAGCTATGCCGTGGACGGCCGGCAGTACATCACCGTGCCGGTGGGCGGGGTCGGCAACCGGCTGCAGACCTACGCGCCGGAGATGGAGGCGCCGGTCGGCAGCAACATGCTGGTGACGTTCACGCTGCCGTGAGCAACGGGACACGCATCGTACCGCCGGACCGTCCCCAATCAGAGACGACGATGCGTCCAGACCGGAACGAAGCACAGCGCACGCGCCGCGTTCGATGGACGGTGTGGCTCGTGGTGGCGTCGGTCGCCGCCTTGGCGACCTTGTGGTCGCTGATGAACAACGACGCGATCGATGCGTTCGGCGCCGCGGTCGCCGCGTTGCGCGCGGCAGAGAGGGCGCTCGACGATACGGCCGCCGATCTCGACGCGGCGGCCGAGGTGCGGGGCGAGCAGGGGGCCGAGCCCGCCGAGACGGACGCGCTGTCCGACGCCGCGCGGCGGGCGGAGTCGGCGGCTCGCGCAACCGGCCGCGCGGGCACCTCGGCGCGGGCGGCCTTGACTCGCGTGCGGCACATGCGCATGGAGCGGTCCGGCACCTTCGCGGAGGCCGTGGCGACCGTCCGGGGATTGAGGGATGCGACCAGAGCGCTGATGGAGGCCGTCGAGGGGCTCCGCGAGGGGGCCGAGACGCTCCGCGACGTCGGCGCGGTGCGAGCGGCGCACCGGACGCTGCTCGCGGCGGACGCCACGCTCGACGCGGCCCAGACCGTGCTCCGGGCGACGGAGGCGGCGCTCGACGACAAGCGGTTCGATCCACCGCCCGCCGTCGGACGAACGCACGCCGCGGTCGGCGCGCAGAGGGACGGCGCCGCCCCGGCACGCTCCTGATCCTGCAGGCCGGCTACTGCTGCCCGCCGCCCGCCGCCGCTGCCGCCCGATCCTCGGCGCGGGCGCCGCTCAGCACGTTCGTGAGGCTGTAGTTGCCCTCGTGGCAGGCGTACTCGTAGAGCGGCCCCTCGGTGACGCCGCGCGACGCCTGGTTCGTGGTCAGCGGCAGGCGCACGCTCCAGGGACTGGTGAACTTCGCCGGGTCGGTCAGGGTGAACTCGTACATCAGCGTGCTCTCGTCGACACGCGTGAAGCGCTCGACGAGGTGCATCGTGTGGGTCGGCATGCGCCACGTCTGCGCCCAGCGATTGGCCATCCCGTCGACGAAGCGCGTCGACTCGACGACCAGGGTATCGCCCTCCCAATGGCCGCGGATGTCGCCGTTCCACTGGCGGACGGTCCCGTGCGGACGGTCCCCGAGCGGAATGATCCGGCGGTCACCGAACATCTCGTGGAGGATGACGACGTGGTCGGGCGTCTGCACGATCTGGTGGTTCGGGTTGTAGCCGAGCCAGAACATCGGCACCCCGTCCGTCATGCACCGTTCGCCGGTATCGACGTCCACCCATGAGCGGCGCTCGCCGCTGACGCGGTAGATCGCCTGCAGGCGGCTGCGCTCCGCCATCTCGGGCGTGTAGGGGATGCGCCCGTCGGGCGGATCAGTGATCAGCGCCGTGCGCCGGTCCACCAGCCGCGTGCCGGGATCGAACCAGATCTGGTTGTAGGTGCCCGGATCGCCCTCGCGCACCTCGCGCTCGACGAACCGTGTCGCGTCCGCGCGCATCTCCAGCTCCGCCGCCTGCTCCTCGGTCAGCAGCTCCTGGCCGGCGAACCGGGCCGGGCGCTCGAGGGGCGTCAGCGTCGAGCCGGTCCAGATGCCCTGCAGATCCGGGTCGCCCCACGGGGTCCGGAACGTGTCCTGCCCCGCCGCCGGGAACGCCGCGAGCATCATCAGGACCGCTGCCGCCGCAACCGTTGCGAATGTTCGACGCTCCATGGGTCACCTCTTCATTCAGGATGGAGCCGATTGTGTGTTTCGTACCCGCATCTTCCCGCAGCCGCGGCGCGGATGCAACCCGGAACCCGCGCCCCCCCCCGGCCGGCGCTGCAAGGTTCGACGACGCCGCCCCAGGTTTCATGAAGCGCCGGCGCTGCCGCCGGCGTCCGACCCGAGCTCAGCACGCAGGACGTGCTTCCGGATCTTGCCGACGGAGGTGCGCGGCAGCTCCTCCCGAAAGCGCACGAACTGCGGGACGCGGAAGTCGGCCAGCCGCGCGCGGCACCAGCCGATTACCTCTTCCTCGGTCAATGGAGCTGCCGGACGTCCCTCCTCTCCACCGCGCGGCACGACGACGGCCAGAATCGCCTCGTCGCGCATCTCGTCGGGCACGCCGATCACCGCGCAGTCGAAGACCCCGGGATGCTCACGGATGACCGCCTCCACCTCGCTCGCGGCGACGTTCTCCCCCGCACGCTTGATCATGTCCTTCGCTCGGTCGACGAAGTGGTAATAGCCGTCGTCGTCCTGCCGGGCGTTGTCGCCGCTCCACAGCCACCCGTCGCGGAGGGTCTCGGCGGTGGCGTCGGGATGCTTGTAGTAGCCCTTCATCAAGGACAGGCCCGGCTCGCCCTGGACCACGATTTGACCGATCTCGCCGCGCGCGACCGGTAGGCCGCTCTCGTCGACGAGCCGGGACGAGTAGCCGGGCGCCGGCAGTCCCATCGACATGTTGCGCCGTTCGCCGTCGAGGGGATTGATGATCGGCGGCCCCATCGTCTCGGTCATGCCCCACAGTTGCATGAGCGGGGCTCGGAACCGCTCCTCCCACTCGACGAGCTGCGCCGGCGTCACGCTCTGGGCGAATATCACCGTGCGCAGATCGTTCCCGGCGTGCTCCGGCCGCCGGGGCTGGGCCAGCAGCATCCGGATCGGCGCCGCGAACAGGCTGGAGACGGTACACCTGTGGGCAATAGCCTGGTCGAAGAACCGACTGGCGCTGAAGCGCGCCATCAGCGCCACGCTCGCGCCGGCTACCAGGGCGCTCATCGTCGAGTAGTACTGGGCGTTGCCGTGGAACAGCGGCAACACGCAGAGCTGCCTGTCTTCCGGAGTGAGGCGGACTGCGCGCGCCACCGTCTCGCCGGCGCAGAGGTAGTTGGCGTGCGTGACCAGCACGCCCTTGGGGCGCGCCGTGGTGCCGGAGGTGTAGAGGATGGCCGCCTCGTCCGTGGGCGCGGGCGCCGGGGCCTTCGGCGGCGTCTTCGGACAGTCGGCGAGCAGCCCGCAGAAGTCGACCGCCGGTGACGGCGCGCCGTCCCCACAGACGAGCACTTCCTCGACCCGCGGGCACGCGGCGCGCACCTGCCGCGCGAGATCCAGCCAGGCGGCCTGCGTGAATATCAGCCGGCTCTCGGAGTGAGCGACCAGGTACTCGAGCTCCGCCGCCGACGATGCGGTGTTGACCGGCACGATGACGGCGCCGATCTTCGCGGCGCCGAACCACAGGGCGAGGAACTCGGGGCAGTTGGCCAGGAGCAGCGTGACCGTGTCGCCCCGGCGGACGCCGAGGCGGCCAAGGAGACGGGCGGTCCGGTTCGTCTCCCGGTCGAATTCGCGGTACGTGCGCGTCGTGACCTGCCCCTGCAGATCGTCGAAGAGGACGAACGGAGCGCCGGGGGTCGATTGCGATCGCGCCTCGAGTAGCGCGGGCAGCGTCCGACGGCCGGCGGAAGCGGGCTGATTGGCACCGTCGTCCGTCATGGCAACCCTCCCCCGAGTCACCGCCGCCGGAACGCCCCTTCGCGCATTCTACGCCGCGGCGCCGACGACGGTCGTCGAGTTGCACCGATGGCGAGAACATGTCGCCTCTATATCCGGTGCCCTGCGCCCCCTGGTGTTTCCCATGCGACCTCATGACCCACATGCCCGAAAACACCGGGAGTATCGTCGACCGCGCCATGAGGTACGCACGATGTTGGCCGAAACAGTGAAGGAGTGGATGGAACAGTGGGTCGAGGAGGGACTCGAACAGCAACGCGCCCTGTTGCGCCGCATGACCGCGTCACGGTTCGGCCCCGACGCAGCCGAACGCCTGGCGGGCATCCTGGAGCACATCGCCGACCCGGAACGGGTCGCCGAAATCGGAGACATGATCGTGCGGTGCGCGACCGCCGGCGAGTTGTTCGCCCGCACCGACGCTGCGCAGGATCGAGAAACCAGCGCCTAACCTGAAGCCGGCGCGGCGACCGCCACGAACCGCCGCCGCGGTTTCCACGTAACCTCTTCGCTGGATGCAGCGACAAGCGGCGCCGCCTGCGAATCGCGGCGGGCGCCGGCCGGCACGACCTGACGCCGCCGCGGCTCGACGACGATCAGCGCCGGCCCGTCGCCTCCCAGGTCCGCTCGGCCAGCAGCAGGTTGGTCATCGCGTAGTTGCCCTCGTGGCAGGCGTACTCGTAGATGATGTAGTCGGGCAGCCGCGGCATGTGCCGCATGCCGGTCCAGGGCCGCGTGTAGACCGTCGCGTCCTCGATGGTGAACGTGTGCTCGAGGGTGTTGTCGTCCAGGCGCCGGAAGCGCTCCACCGCCACGGTGTTCGGCGACGACGGAAAACGGTGCTGGGTCTTCGAGCTGAAGTTGCGGGTCTCGACCACCAGCGTGTCGCCCTCCCAGTGGCCGCGCGAGTCGCCGTTCCACTGCCGGATGTCGTCGGTGAGCCGGTCGCGCCCGTCGATGGGGATGATCCGCACGTCGTGGATGTTCTCGACGCGGATTGCCACGTGGTCGGGCGTCTGCACGATCTGGTAGGTATTGTTGTAGCCCGTCGACACCGGCGGCACGCCGTGGTAGGTGATGCAGCGGTCCCAGTTGCTGCGGTCGAGGTGCGAGTCGGCCGGATGCTCCGCCCGGTACGCGCGGTCGGCCTCGGCCTGCGCCGCCGTCTCGGCGGTGATGGGCAGGCGCCCGTTCGCGGGATCGATGATCAGCGACGTCCGCAGGTCGGGGCTCACCCGGCCGCGGTCGAACCAGAGGGCGTTGTAGGAGCCGACGCTGCCGGGCGGGGGCTCGCGATCCTGGGTCACCTCGAAGTTGCGCGCGGCGGCCTCCTCCTCGGTGTAGTGCGTGCGCTCGCCGAGATTCGCCGGCCGCTGCAGCGGCGTCAGCGAGGCGTACGACCAGGTGCCCTGCAGGTTCGGATCGCCCCACGGCGTCAGCGGCTCGCCATCCGACTGGGTCTGGGCCACGGCGGTCACCGGCAGCAGCACGGCCACGGACGCAACAACGAGCGACATCGAGAGGGATCGGCTGCGCATCTCGGACCTTCCTTCCGGTTGAGTTCTTTCCGGCTTACCCCGGCTACGATAGTCCCCGCCGGGCCGGCGCGCAAGAAGGAGTCCACGGCGCCGTCACGCCGGAACCTCCCGTCGCCGGGGTCTCATGGCGGCGGCGCACCGCCCAACCCCGGCCGGCGCGCGGGCGTTGTGAGAACGCGGTATCATCTGCCCGAAAGCGAGGGTTCATCATGGCTCGATTCGTTGCCTCGTTCGCCCTGACGGCGGCAGTGCTCGTCCTGGCCGGCGGCGCGGCGGCGCCCGCCCACGCCCAGCACGGCGACGGCTGGGATCCGCCCCGACTCGCCGACGGGCAGCCCGATCTGAACGGCACCTGGAACAACGTCGGCTCGGCCCACATCCCGCTCGAGCTGCCGGACGCGCTGGCGGGGCAGGACGTCTCGCAGGCGGAGATCGATGCGCTGGTGCAGGAGCGCTCGAACGCGCGCAAGGCGGTCACCTGGCAGGGGCACGAGAACAGCCGCGGCGTGGGCGCCTACGCCAACTACTGGTTCGACTGGTTCTGGAAGGAGCCGGCCGGGGTTGACGCGCCCGCGCTGCTGATCGAGCCGGCCAGCGGCAGGGTGCCGGCCATGACGCCTCAGGCGGCGGAGAGCGTCGCCTGGCACCGCGAGCACCTGCACGACTCGTACTCGACGATGGAGACCGGCGACCGCTGCATCTCGCGCGGCACCTACGGCATCATGATGCCGACCGCCTACAACAACGGGAAGATGTTCTTCCACACGCCGAACCACGTCGTCATCCTGAGCGAGATGATCCATAACGCGCGCATCATCCCCATCGACGCCGGCGCGCACATCGACGACGGCATCAACCTGTGGAACGGCGACCCGCGGGCCCGCTGGGCGGGCGACACGCTGGTCGTCGAGTCGCGCAACTTCAAGGCAGTCGCCAACCAGCGCGGCCCCGGCTCGCGCGCGCCCCAGACCGAGGCGCGCCGCGTGGTCGAGCGGTTCACCCTGCTCGACGCCGACACGCTGCGCTACGAGCTGCGGGTGGACGATCCCGAGACCTACACCGCGCCGTGGACGGTGGCCTTCAACTACAAGCGCGACAACGAGTACCTGCAGTACGAGTACGCCTGCCACGAGGGGAACTACGCGGTCCCCAACTCGCTGAGCGGCGAGCGGGCGCAGGAGAGGAGGTAGCGGCGGGTTTCGGAAAGGAGGAAGCAGTACAGTTGTCGGGAGGACTCAGGAGGGAATAAGACGAGGCATCGGACGAGAAGGCGCAGTTGCAGAGGAAAGCAGGCTGCGCAACAGCGTTCGTGCCCTATTGCGCGGGAGTGCCAAGCATGCTGAGGAAAATCCACCTGGGAATCACCATTGCCCTCGCTCTCGGGATAGGTCTGGCCGCTACGGCCGGCCAACCCTATCCCAATCCCTATCGCCTGGTCGACGGCTGGGCGACGTTCCCCGACGGCCGGATCGTCGGCGCGGTCGGGGACGCGACCGTGGACAACGACGGCGAGCACATCTGGGCCATACTGCGTTGCGACGCGGGGCCGGAACGCTTCGGATGGGAGTGCCTGGACTCGGATCTGGATTCGGTCATCAAGTTCGCGCCCGACGGCACCGCCGTCGAGAGCTTCGGCGGCGGCATGTTCATCTGGCCGCACGGCATCGACGTCGACCCGGACGGCAACGTCTGGGTGACCGACGCGGTGAGCGAGGCGCGCACGCCGGAAGGCGGCGACCGCGGACACTCGGTGGTCAAGTTCAGCCCGACCGGCGAGGTCCTGATGGTGCTCGGCACGCCGGGCGAGCCGGGCGACGGGCCGAACCACTTCAACGCGCCGTCCGACGTCGTCGTAGCGGACGACGGCAACATCTTCGTCGCCGACGGCCACGCCGACACGACCAACAACCGCGTGGTGAAGTTCGACGCCGAGGGCAACTTCCTGATGGAGTGGGGCACGACCGGCTACGCGCCGGGCGAGTTCCGCACCCTGCACGGCATCGCCATCGACAACGACGGCCGCCTGTTCATTGCCGACCGCTCGAACAACCGCGTGCAGATCTTCGACCAGGAGGGCAACTTCCTGACGCAGTGGCTGCAGTTCGGCCGCCCGAGCGGCATCACCTTCGACGCCCACGGCCGCATCTACGTCGCCGACTCGGAGTCGGACAACGTGCAGAACCCCGGCTTTGAACTCGGCATCCGCATCGGCGACGCGAAGAGTGGCTGGGTCGACGAGTTCATTCCGTTCGTCTGGGGCGACCCGCGCGAGGTCGCCGGCAACGGCGCCGAGTTCGTGGCGGTGGACGCCGCGGGCAACATCTACGGGGGCGAGCCGCGGCCGCGGAACCTGCAGAAGTACGTGCGGGTGAGACCGTAGCGGGACCGGCCTCGTCCAGCCGACATGAAGAGACGATATCGAAAGGAGACCACGCCATGAGCCGCTGTCTGTCACTCGTGCTCGCGGCCCTGCTGGCCGCCCCGGCCCTCGCGGCCGCGCAGTCCTCGGACGAGGAGCTGATTGCGAAGGCCATCCAGGCCGCTCCCCAGCGCGTCCGCGGCGGCGTCGGCGTCGTGCGCTGGGACGCCAACAACAACCGGATCGTCGTGAAGGCGAGCGAGAACGGCCTGGTCTGCTGGGACCGCTCGGACGTGCCGGGGACGGCGCCCTTCGCCGTCCAGTGCTCCGCCCAGGGCAACCTGCCCCGCTTCGAGCAGAACCGCAAGTTCGCCTTCGCGGCAGCCGACGCCGACGAGCGCCGGGCCCTGATGGCCGCAGCCGAGGCGGACGGCACCCGCGTCCTCGCGAAGTTCGGGACGGTCTGGTACTCGCTGAACGGTCCCGACGCGGAGAACGCCCGGTTGCACACGACGATCGCCGTGCCCAACGCGACCGCGGAGACGGTCGGCCTGCCCGACTCGCGGCGGTTGGACGGCCTCTGGCTGATGGAAGCGGGCACGTCGAGCGCGCACCTGATGGTGCCCGGCCTGTAGCCGTCGAGCGGTAGAAGGTCGAACGGCCCGGCCCTCCTCGCGAGGGTCGGGCCGTTGCTTTCTCTGCGGCAAGTGCGCGTCAGCCGTGGGCGCGCGTCGAATGCCGCGCCTCGTGAGCGGTGAGACTACTGTCCGCCGCCCGCCTCTTGCGCCTCCTGCAGCCGGGCGCCCCGCAGCGTGTTCTCGATGGCGTAGTTCCCCTCGTGACAGGCGAACTCGTAGATCTGTCCGGTGCCCGGCGCTGGCCGCATGAAGATCCGCGCCGTCCACGGCCGCGTCCACGTCGTCGGGTCGTCCATCGTGAACTCGTACTGCAGCACGTCGTCGGCGACGCGGGTGAACCGCTCGACGAGACGGAGGTTGCTGGTCGCGCCGCTGTAGTTCACATCCCGCTTGAAGTTGGCGGTCTCGACCACCAGCGTGTCGCCGTCCCAGTGGCCGCGCGAATCCCCCAGATCCTTGCGGAGAGCGGCCGGCAGGTGCGGGCGCCCGTCGAGCGGGATGATGCGGGTATCGTGCATCATCTCCATCAGGATGGCGACCGAACCGGCCGACTGGACGATCTGGTAGTTGCTGTTGTAGCCCCGCCCGGTCATCGGCACGCGGCCGCCCGAGCAGCGCAATCCGGCACCCAGATCCTCCGGCCCGGCCGGGAAGCGCGGGCGCACAACGCCGGCGCGCGCCTCGGCCCGCCGCTTGCCCTCCGCCGTCATCTCGGGCAGCCGGCCGTTCGGCGGATCTTCGATGAGCGACGTCCGGTTGTCGAACCAGCGGTCGATCAGCCAGAAGTGGTTGTAGTTGCCGGTCCCTTCCGGATTCTCCTCCGTGACCCCGTCGCCCGACTGGTAGTCCGCCCGGTCCGCGAGCGCGGCGCGGAACACGCTTTCGCCGAAGGCCGCGTCTGTCTCGCCGTTGAAGAGCGCCGCCGCGCGTTGGGCCAGCGTCGCCACTTCCTCGTCGGTGAGGAACGGCGTGTCCGCCAGCTCCTCCGGCCGTTCCAGCGGCGTCGCCGAGTCGCTCGCCCATACGCCCTGCAGATCGGGATGACCGTCCGCCGTGCGCGGCACGGTCCAGGCATCGTCGGGCTGGGCCGCCGCAGGGGCCGCGATTGCCATCACGCACACAACGAACAGAAGCCGCGCGAGAAACCGGTTCGTCATTGCACACCTCGTTTTCTGCCGCGCGAATGCGGCGTCTTGCATCATGACTCGTGCGCGCCAGCGAGTGCTGGCGGGGCCGGGCACTTCCCAGGGCACTTCCATTCCCGGCCAGAGTTCGAACATCCTCCGCGAGAATCCCCTGATCCGACAGATGCCGGACCAGGCGTGGCAGCAGGCTGCGGTAATGCAGGGCGTGGAGTGTCAGAAGTCTCATGGTGGTGAGCGCGAGCGGCGACCGCGCGACTGGTCGGAACGAATGGTGGCTCGTCCCGGTCTTTTCCCCGTCCCCCCTGACCGGATGGAGGGAACCCGGGAGGGGCACGCCAACGGCCGAGGGGCGCCCCGCGACACCCCCCAACGACAAGCCGTTGTGGAGCCGGTAGCTTTGCGTTCAAGCGCAGCATCAATCGCTGCCGTAGTGTCACCGCAGCCGGCAGCGTCACTGCCGCCGCAGCGTCACCGCTGCGAATCCGCCTCTTCCTTGCGGGCGCCGCCCAGCGCGTTGGGCACCGAATAGTTGCCCTCGTGGCAGGCGTACTCGAACTGCACGTAGCCGTCGTCGCGGTCGTAGGGGAACGCCGCGGTCCACTGTCCGGTGTAGGTCTCCGGGTCGTCCATCGTGACCGAGTAGAGCAGCAGGTCCGGACCGGCGACGGTGAGCCGCTCGACGATGCGTTGCGCCTCGGACTGCCGCGAACGGATGCCGGCGCTGGGCCCGCGCATGTTGCGGACCGCCTTGAAGTTGGTCGACTCGATCACGAGGGTGTTCCCCTCCCAGCGGCCGCGCGGAACGCCTTCCCACTGCCGGATGCTCTCGTCGACGTCCGCGGCGCCGTCGATGGGAATGATGCGCGCGTTGTGGATCATCTCGCTGTGGAAGACGACGTAGCCGGGCGGCTGCAGGATGAGGGTGCCGTTGTTGTACTCGGTCGGCATCATCATGCCGAGCACGCCGCGAGAGATGCAGCGGTCGCCCGACTCCATGTTCGCGTAGGAGTCGTGGAGCTGCGCCATGTTCAACGCGATGCGCTCGCTCGCGTCGGCGGTGTACTCGGGCACGCGGCCGCTCGCCGGCTCGACGATGATCGACGGCTGGCCGATGTCGGTCGGATTGTCGAAGTACCAGTCGAACCAGTAGAGCCCGTAGCCGCCGACGCCGCCGCGGTTGTTCTCGTGGCCCCGCCACTCCGAGCGTTCGATGCGCCCGCTGCCGCGCGCCTCGGCCTGCTGCTGCAGCTCCGCGGTCGAGATGTCGTCCCGCCCGGCCAGCTCGTCGGACCGCTCGAGCGGGGTGAATATCGCCCGCGTGTTGTTCCACATGCCCTGGATGTCCGGCTGGCCGTCGGCGAGCCTTTCCGGCTGCCATTCCTCGGACTGCTGTGCGCCCGCGGACGGCGCGAAGACCACCATCGCCGCCGCCGCCAGCAGGCCCGCCGCCGCACGAATCGGTGAACGCTTCGTCACGTGTCTCTCCTTCCGCGAATGAACCCGAAAATGAAGGGGCCATCCGAAACGGCGCGAGCGCATCGCACCGCCGCGGATGGCCCCGAAGTCAGCTCTCCCCTGCGTCGGTCAGTTCACTGTGACCGTCACGTCGATCGGCGTGATCTTGATCGAGTCGTCGGCGTGGCCCCGGAGGACGTGGACCCCCGGCTCGGAGAAGGTGACGGTCGTCACCACCTCCCCGCCGCGTCCGCCCTCGATGTGAACGACCGCCGGGTCGAACGTCACCCGGCCCGGCCCCCGGTAGTGGATCCAGGTCACGGCCAGCCCGGTCTCGCCCGCTTCGAACGCGTTGACCACGGCCTGGTTGATCGGATGCGGACGCGCCCGGCGCTCCTTCTCCGCCTGGATCCGCTCCGGAGTCGTCGGCTTCGAGCGCGGCCCGGGTATCCCGTCGTCGCTCACGCGCGCCGTCAGGGTCAGCGTGTCGGGCAGGGTGAGCGTCAGATCCGTCCCCGGGTCGACCTCGATGTACGGCCACTGGTTGTCGGCCGGCCAGCCGTTGGCGCCCATGCCGCGGTTGGCCTTGATGACGCCGTCGTCGAGCTCCCAGTCCCGCCACAGCGACCCGAACGCGTGGTCGGTCCGCCCGTGGGCGGTCAGCGTCCAGACCAGATCCTTGTCGCCCCAGTCGGCGGGCACCTGCACGCGGAAGACGAACTGCTGGCGCCTCACGTGAAAGCGGGTCGGCTGGCCGCGGTCGGCCGGGCCCGGCTCGAAGAAGTTGTCCGGGCCGACCGGCACGTGCGGCATCTCCTCGTAGTTGCGGTTCATGTACCCGAAGACCATGTTGAAGGTCCCGTCCGGGTTCCGCTCCCACCCCTCGAAGACCGGGGCGACGTTCTGGCCGCGGGCGAACTTCAACTGCGCCTCCGCGGCGCCCGCCACGACGCATGCCAGCCCGACCGCGCCGCACAGCAGCACGAAACGCAAACCTCGCGTGGACATGATCCCGACTCCGTCAGTTGTCGTTGTTGTTGGCCATCGCCTCCCGCTCGGCCAGCGCGGCGGCGAAGTCATCGTCGTCGAGCTCGTAGTAGCTCGTCCACGTGAAGCTCATGTCGTCGCTCGAGCGCTGCCCGAACCCGGCCCAGTTCCGCGGATCCGGATTCCAGCGGTTGGCCTCCGAGTTGTCGTGCCACGTGATGGTGTGCATCATCGTGCCCGCCGGCAGCAGCGGCTGCACGTCGTCCGCGTAGTTGTAGACGATGTGCCAGCCGAAGTCCCACGTCGCGCAGCTCAGCATCTCGGTCTGCCCGTCCGGGTAGATGGCCTCGATGCACTGCCGCTTGCCGCGGTTGTGCAGATGCGGCTGGAAGCCGGTCAGCCGGACGTTGTTCTCGAACTTGTGGTAGCTGTCGTGGCGGACGTTGTCCTCCCCCGGCGGGATGTCGAGGTCGTAGTTCTGCGCCAGCGCCCGCGAGAACAGCTCGTGCTTCGGCGTCTCGCCCTCCGGGTAGAAGGTCAGGCCGACGCTGGTGCGGTCGGTCCGGTCCTCGCCGATGGAGGCGTAGTGCATGTTGAAGCGGATGACCGTGCCGGCCTTGACGAGGCGGCCGGTTCCGGGCGGGAAGATGTCGCCGTTCTTGCCCTGGGCGTACTCGTTGAGGAAGTCGCCCTCCGTGTCCTCGGGCGTCTCCTGCACGCGGGTGACCGCGTGGTGCACCACCGGGAAGCCCTCGGACGACGGCTTCGTCTCGACCGCGCTGATCCAGACGTCCTCGGTCAGGCCCGAGTCGGCGTAGAAGTCGCCCCACCAGTTGGCGCCCTCGGCCGGCACGAGGAACGGCTCGGGAATCGGCACGATCCAGTCGGGCTCGCCGATGTGCCACTGGTCGCGGTCGGCGAACTCGCGCTCCGGCGGCGCATCGGCCGGGTTGCCGCGCGGCGCGCCGGCGTCGACCCAGGCGGCGACGGTGGCGATCTGCTCGTCGTTCAGCGAGCGGTCGTACTTGAAGCCCTGCACGCCGATGTTCTTGTCGATGTACCACGGCGGCATGGTCCGCGTGACGACCTTTTCGCGGATGGCGCGCGCCCAGGGCCGCGTCTCCTCGTAGGTCATCAGCGACATCGGCGCGATGGCGCCCTCGCGGTGGCACGTCTGGCAGGAATCCTGGAAGATCGGAAGCACGTCCTTCGTGAACGTGACGTCCGCCTGCGCGAGCGCCGTCCCGGGCGCGGCCGACAGGGCCACCACCGCGAGCACGACGACGCCGAGGGAGCCGAACAGCCGGGTTGCGACGCTGGATCTCATGGAAAGTTCCCTCCTGTACTTCCTTCCCGTACTACACTGCAGACTTTGCGCCTACCGGGCGCCGTTGTCAATGGCCGGCGATCTCCGCCGCGGGCCGGCGGCTCCCGTTCGTCATGGTAGATTAACTGGTTGGACGCTTCCCGATAAGGCTTTTTCGACAGGACGCAGGAGCAGCAACGTGTCGGAGACATCCACCAGAACCACCCACGCATTCCAGACCGAGGCCCGCCAACTCCTCGATCTGATGATCCACTCGCTCTACTCGAACAAGGAGATCTTCCTGCGCGAGCTCGTCTCGAACGCGTCGGACGCCTGCGACAAGCTCCGCTTCGAGGCGCTGACCGACGCGGCGCTGCTGGAGGAGGATCCCGACCTGGCGATCCACGTCGAAGTCGATCCCACGGCGCGCACCATCACCGTCGCCGACAACGGCGTCGGCATGTCGCGCCAGGAGGTCATCGACAACATCGGGACCATCGCCAAGTCGGGCACCCGCGAGTTCGTCGCGCAGCTCACCGGCGACCAGACGCAGGACGCGCAGTTGATCGGCCAGTTCGGCGTCGGCTTCTACTCGTCGTTCATCGTCGCCGACCGCGTCACGCTGACGACCCGCCGGGCCGGGCTCGGGGCGCAAGACGCGGTGCGCTGGGAGAGCACGGGCGAGGGCGAGTACACCCTCGAGGCGGGTTTCCGAGAGGCGCGCGGCACCTCGGTCACCCTCCACCTGCGCGCGGGGGAGGACGACCTGCTCTCCGCACCGGCGCTGCGGACCATCGTGCAGAAGTACTCCGACCACATCACGCTGCCGATTCTGATGAAAAAGGAGAAGGTCCCCGGCAGGCAGGCGGACACGGGCGACGTCGAGACCACCGAGAAGGTCAACCAGGCGTCGGCGCTCTGGGCGCGGCAGAAGAACGAGATCACGAAGGAGCAGTACGACGAGTTCTACAAGCACGTCGCGCACGACTTCGACGTGCCGCTCGCCCACACCCACGCCCGGGTGGAAGGCCGGCAGGAGTACACCCTGCTGCTCTACATTCCGCGGCGGGCCCCGTTCGACCTGTGGGACCGCGAGCAGCGCCACGGCATCAAGCTCTACGTGCGGCGCGTCTTCATCATGGACGGCGCCAAGGAGTTGATGCCGGGCTACCTGCGCTTCGTCCGCGGCCTGATCGACTCGAACGACATGCCGCTGAACATCTCGCGCGAGATCCTGCAGCACTCCCGCGACGTCGAGGCCATCCGCAACGCGGCGGTCAAGCGCGTCCTCGGCCTGCTCGACGAGCTGGCGGACAAGGAGCCGGAGAAGTACGCCGACTTCTGGCGCGAGTTCGGCCGCGTCCTCAAGGAGGGGCTCGGCGAGGACCTCGGCAACCAGGAGCGGCTGGGCAAGCTGCTGCGCTTCGCCTCGACCCGCCGCAACACCGCCGAGCAGAGCGTCTCGCTCGCCGACTACGTGGCGCGCATGCAGGACGGGCAGGACAAGATCTACTACGTCACCGCCGACAGCTTCGCCGCCGCGCAGCACAGCCCGCACCTCGAGGTCTTCCGCAAGCAGGGCATCGAGGTCCTGCTGCTGCACGACCGGGTCGACGAATGGGTCGTGGCGCACCTGCCCGCGTTCGACGGCAAGCCGCTGCAGTCGGTGACGAAGGGCGACCTCGACCTCGGCGGCCTCGTCGACAGCGAAGACGAGGCGAAGCAGAAGGAGGAGACCGCCGAGAGCCTGAAGCCGCTGGTGGAGCGCATCCGGAAGGCGCTCGGCGACAAGGCGAAGGAAGTGCGGCTGACACACCGGCTGGTCGACTCTCCGGCGTGCCTCGTCACCGAGGAGGGCGGCATCAGCGCGAACCTGGAACGCGTGCTCCGCGCCGCCGGGCAGGCGGTGCCGAACGTGCCGCTGGTCCTCGAGATCAACCCCGAGCACCCCATCGTCACGCGGCTGAAGGACGAGACCGACGAGGACCGCTTCAAGGACTGGAGCCACATCCTCTTCGACCAGGCGATGCTGGCCGAGGGGGGACACCTCGACGATCCCGCCGGGTTCGTGAAGCGGCTGAACGAGTTGATGCTGGCCATGGCCGGCGCGTCGAAGTCGCGGATCTGGACGCCGGGGAGCTGAGGACCGAGCCGGGCAGGCCCACCGATCACGGTGGATAGAGGATGAGCGCCCGCGTCCGGCAGTCGGCCATGATCTCGCGCGGCACGACCCGGATCGCGATCCACAGCGCGATGGGTATGACGAGCAGCTCGTCGATGTCGCGCAGAATCGGCAGGAACCCCGGAATGTAGTCGCTGGAGCTGACGACGTACAGCAACGCCGCGGTCACGAGCCAACGCGTGTACCACGGCGTGCGCGGGTCACGCAGGACGAGCCGGAGCGCCCGCGCTTCCTTCAGGACGGCCCGCACCCAGTCGATCCACCGCAGCCGCGCCCGGACGGACCAGTTCCCTTCGGACATCGCGATCGGTCCGGTCAGCTCGCCGCGCCGCGCCTGATGCGCTCGATGCGCTTGTCGCGATCGCCGGCGAAGCGCGCGAGGTCGCGCCGGTGGTTCGCCTCGAGCTCCTGGAGCGCCTGCGCGTCGGCGGCGCCCGCCAGCGCCGACTGGTGCAGGATGCGGGACTCGGCGACCCGCGCCTCGCAGGTCTTCCGGGCCTCGGCAATCGCCTCGATTTGTGCCGGAGTCAACTCCACCGCCTCCACGCCGGCAGCCTCGTCCTGCCGCTTCAGCTTCTCCATCGCGAGCTCGTACGCGCTCTTCGGTGCTCCGTCCGCCACATCGACTCCTTGCTGCCCGGCGATTCCGCGCCGGCCTGCTCCAGCTCCGTACGGGGGACGCCGCCGGCTCCCGCACTCCCGGATGGCCGCCCGCTCCCCCGGACTCGCCCGCGCGCCGGGAACGGGCGGGCTTCCATTGCGTATTCTAAAGAGAAAGATGACGAAGTTCCTCCTCTGGTGCATCCTTCTCGTGCTCTGCTGGCCGCTGGCCCTGCTGGCGCTGGTCCTCTATCCGATCATCTGGGTCCTGCTGCTCCCGTTCCGGCTCCTCGGAATCGCGGTCGGCGGGGTGCTGGCCCTCGTCGCGGCCGTCATCCTGCTGCCGGCCCGCGTACTGGGCGGCCCCCGCTACGTGTAGCGCCCCCTGCGCTTGCCACCCGGGCCGCACTCGGGTATCTTCAGGGGTGGTCGGCGTGTTGGACGTCTGCCCGAGCGTCGTCCTGCTTTTGCCACGTTGCGAGCCGATCGAGCCGTTCAACCCGATTCTCCTCACTGCGGGCGCCAAGGCAGCGCGCTCCGTATAATTTGTACGCCCACACGACGACGTAATCGTCTCAGGAGGATCGCCATCTCTTCCAGAATCTTCGTCGGCAACCTGAACTACGAGACGTCACGGCAGGACCTCGAAACGCTGTTTTCCAAGGTCGGTCCGGTCGGCGACGTCGTCCTCCCGGTGGATCGCGCCACCGATCGGCCCCGCGGCTTCGCGTTCATCGAGTTCAGCGAGCCCGACCTCGTTTCGAAGGCGATTGAACAGCTCGACGGCGTGGAGCTCGGCGGCCGGACGCTACGCGTCAGCGAGGCCCGCGAGCGCGTACCCCGACCGTCGTTCGGGGGCGGCTGGCACGATGGCGGAGGGTCGGGGAGAAACGACGGCACGGACAGCCGGCCGGGATGGAGTCCCGACCGGCCGCCGAAGTCCTCCCGGCCGAAGGGCAGCCGGCGCGGTGTGCGCGGCCGCAAGCGCGGCTTCTAGGCGGTTTCAGGCGTCTCTGCGCTGCTCCGAGTCCGCGCCGAAGAAACCGCGCAGGCTGCGCGGGCCGGGGCCGGAAATCGAAAAGTGCCGAGCTCCGGGACCGCTGCCGCCACGACAAGATCACCCCGATTTCCGTCCACCTCGTT
The DNA here is from genome assembly GCA_965204175.1 of Vicinamibacterales bacterium. Classification (GTDB taxonomy): domain Bacteria; phylum Acidobacteriota; class Vicinamibacteria; order Vicinamibacterales; family UBA8438; genus WTFV01. Next base: position 1,983,120 of record OZ241978.1, on the reverse strand, counting down.
CACCAACAGCCTGGAGTACGCAGCATGCCAGTTACCGGCACCGTCAAGTGGTTCAACGACAGCAAGGGTTTCGGTTTCCTGACCCGCGACGACGGCGAAAAGGACGTCTTCGTGCACCATTCGGCCATTCAGGGGCAGGGCTTCAAGAGCCTCGTCGAGGGCCAGCGGGTCGAGTTCGACGTCGTGCAGGGCCGGAAGGGCCCAGCCGCCGAAAACGTCATCGGCGTCGGCTGACGGCGGCCGTCGCGCGGCCCTCGGAGCGCCGGACCGCGCCGCTGTCGGGGCCGCTCACGGCTGCTGTGCCGCCTCCCGCTCCTCGGCCCGCGCGCCGCGGAGCAGGTTCTCCATGCCGTAGTTCCCCTCGTGGCAGGCGTACTCGTAGAGCGGCAGGTCGCTGCGGTTCATCGGCAGCCGGCCGCTGAACGAGCGCGTGAAGCTGGCCGGGTCGTTGACGGTGAACTCGTAGAGCAGCGTGCCGCCGTCGACGCGCGTGAACCGCTCCTCCAGGTGCAGCTCGTCCGCCGAGCCGAGCGCCAGGCCGGTCAGCGCGAAGCTGGCCGTCCGGTCGGTGAAGTTGCGGGTGTCGATGACCAGCGTGTCGCCGTCCCAGCGGCCCCGCGAACTGCCCATCCACTGGCGGATGCCGTCGGTGAGCGGTGGCCGTCCGTCGAGCGGCACGACGCGCACGTCGTGGTTCATCTCGATCAGCAGCACCACCGCGCCGGGCGTCTGGAAGATCTGCACGTTGTTGTTGTAGCCGCCCGGCAGCAGCGGCGGCCCGGTGCTGAACCCGAGCAGGCAGCGCTCGGCGAGCCCCCGCTCCTCGGGACCGGCCGTGCCGTAGCCCCCGACCCGGATGCGCACCGGCTGCCCGTCGCCAGCGAGCCGCGCCTCCTCGCGCGCTTCCGCCTCCGGCGTCAGCGGCGGAATGCGCCCATCCGGCGGGTCGACGATCAGCGCCGTCTGCGTCAGCGCCGTGGCCCTTGCCCGATCCGTCCAGACCGCCTGGCTGTACCCGCCGGGGGAGCCCGGCGGCGCGGCGAGATCCCGCGCCAGCGCTTCGGCGTTCGCCTCCTGCGCCACGACCGCGGCCTCCTCGGCGGTGAGCGTCGCCCGATTGGCGAACTCCTCCGGCCGCTCCAGCGGCGTGAACGTCCAGTAGTCCCACACCCCGCCGAGGTCCGGATCGCCCCACGGCGTGCGCGGCGCGTCCGACGACTGCGCCACGACGGCGGCGGGGAGCAGAACCACCAGCGCCATGATGAGTACCGGACGGATCGGCGATTGCTTCGTGCGTCCGTGCATCGGGCTTCTCCTCTCGAATCCGCACACTACGATAGCGCGGAAACGCCCGGCGGCGATCCGCCCAGCGCCTCCACCAGCGTGATCAACGTCGACAGGTCGTCGCGACCCCGGTCCCGCCCATGCAGCCCGTTGATGAACTGCATCGTGACCGCGCCGGCCGGCAGCGCAACACCGAGGTCGTGGGCCAGATTCATCACGATGTCGAGGTCCTTGTGATACAGGCGGCTCTCGATGCCGGCGGCGAACTCGCGCCGCGCCATCCGGTCGCCGAAGAATTCGAGAACGCGGCTCGAGGCCATGCCCTGCAGCATCGCCTCACGGACACGGCCGACGTCCAGCTCGCAGCGCCGGGCAAGGGTCAGGGCCTCCGCGACCCCCTGCGCGGTCACGAGCAGCAGAAGCTGGTGGCACGCCTTGGTCGCCTGCCCGGCTCCCTGATCTCCCATGTGCAGAACCTTCGTGCCGATGCAGTCGAACAGCGGCCGGGCGCGTTCGAGCGCATCGGCCTTCCCGCCCACCATGATCGAGAGCGTCGCGTCGCGCGCGCCGTGCGGTCCGCCGGAGACGGGCGCATCCAGCATGTCGATGCCGCGTTCCCCCAGGCGGGCCGCGATCGCGCGGGTCGCCGTCGGGTCGATGGTGCTGGTGTCGATGACCAGCGTGCCGGGGCGGGCGCCGTGCACGACACCGTCCTCGCCGAGCAGGATCTGCTCGACGTCCGCGGTGCCGGTGAGCATGGTGAAGATCGCGTCGCATGCGGCGGCCAGGGCCCCGGGCGTCTCCGCGGTCGCCGCCCCGCGCTCGACCAGCGGCTCGAGTGAAGCGGAGCGCCGCGCGCAGACGGTCAACTCGTGACGCCCCCGCAGCAGATTGAGCGCCATCGGACGCCCCATGACACCCAGACCGATGAATCCGACTCGCATGGTCGCTCCCTCCGCATCGAGATGGCGCCGGCCGCCGTCGGAACCCGAAGCGTACAGAATCCGTCGGCGGCCCGCTCGCTGCAATCGACCGACTGTAATAGAGTGAACCCGGCAGCTCCGCGGGACTTGATGGTGCGCGTCGGTCCGAACCGGGCGGCGCCGCCTTCGACCCGGCAGTGTCGCGCCTACCTCGACCAACGACAACAGTGAGGCAGATCATGACCCATCGACGACTCGGCTACGGATTCCTGCTGTGCGCGCTCGGCGTCGCGCTCGCGGTCGCGGCGACCGCGCCGGGAGGCGCTTCCTCGACCGGCATCGCGGCCCAGTCCGGCGACGACCTGCTGGGCGGCGCCGGGTTCGCCTTCGACCCGTACTGGCCGAAACCGCTGCCGGACAACTGGACCCTCGGCAACGTCGTGGGCGTGGCGGTCGACTCGCGCGACCACATCTGGATCGTCCACCGGCCCGGCAGCCTCAACCAGCAGGAGAGCGGCGCCGATGCCGACCCGCCGCTGGCCGAGTGCTGCCGGGCGGCGCCGCCGGTGATCGAGTTCAACCAGGAGGGCGACGTCGTGCAGGCCTGGGGCGGCCCGTCCCACGACTACGAGTGGCCGCAGTCGGAGCACGGCATCTTCATCGACCACCTGGACAACGTCTGGCTGGCGGGCAGCGGCGGCAACGACTCGCAGATCCTCAAGTTCACCCGGCACGGGCGGTTCCTGCTGCAGATCGGCGCACAGGGCGAGGGTCAAGGGAGCAACGACCTCGCGAACTTCGGCCAGCCGGCCGAGATCGACGTCGACCCCGAGACCAACGAGGTCTACGTCGCCGACGGCTACGGGAACCGGCGGGTCGCGGTCTTCGACGCCGACACCGGCGAGTACCGCCGGCACTGGGGCGCCTACGGCAACGTCCCGACCGACGACGCCTACACCTACGATCCGGACGCGCCGCCGTCGGAGCAGTTCGGCCGGCCGGTGCACTGCGCCACGCTGTCCGCCGACGGGTTGCTGTACGTGTGCGACCGCGTGAACGACCGCATCCAGGTGTTCCAGCGCGACGGCACCTTTCTCGACGAGGTGCTCATCGCCCCGCGGACGCTCGACTTCGGCTCGGCGTTCGACGTCGACTTCTCCCCCGATCCAGAGCAGCGGTACCTCTACAACATCGACGGGATGAACCAGAAGGTGTGGATCATCTCGCGCGAGGACCTCTCCATCGTCGATTCGTTCGGCTTCGGCGGGCATCGGGCGGGCGGCTTCACCGCGGCCCACAGCCTGGCCGTCGATTCGAGCGGCAACATCTACGTCGGGGAGACGCTGGAAGGAAAGCGGGTGCAGCGCTTCGTCCGGCAGTGAGCATCCGCGGGGGGCCCCGCCGCCAAGGCGGGCGCGCGCGGCGCCCCCCGGCGCAGCCCTGTCCGCGGGGGAATTCCGCGCCTCGCGCGCCACGCCCGTGGCATAGGCCGCGCCACGCCGTGGCATAGAATGACAGGATCGCGGCGGCCGCTCGTAGACGGCGCCGTTGGAGAGAGTTCGGCAGCCGGCGGCGAGGTGGTCCGGAATCGAGGAGGGGCACAGAACGTGATGTCGAAGGCGATGAAGACGATATCCACCGCGGCGGCCCTCTGGGCCGGGATCGGCATCCTGGCCGCAGGCCCGGCCGCCGCACAATCGGCGGACTTCGAGCCGCCCCGGCTGTCGAACGGGAACCCGGACCTGAACGGCATCTGGCAGGCACTGAACGCGGCGCACTACGACGTGGAGCCGCACATCGCACGGCCCGCGATGCAGCTTCGCCGGGGACCGCGCAGCCTGCTGCCCGACGTCCCCGTCCTGCGGCTGGGCGCCGTCGGCGCCGTGCCGGGCAGCATGGGGGTCATCTCCGGCGGCGGGCGGATTCCGTACACGCCCGAGGCGCGCGCCCTGAAGGAAGAGAACCAGGCCAACTGGGTGGACCGCGACCCGGAGATCAAGTGCTACATGCCGGGGGTGCCCCGCGCCACCTACATGCCCTTCCCGTTCCAGATCTTCCAGAACGAAAACAACGTCTTCATCGCCTACGAGTTCGCCGGCGCGGTGCGCGACATCTATCTGCAGGACGTCGGGCCGGCCGAGACCGACTCGTGGATGGGCCAGTCGGTCGGCCGCTGGGAAGGCGACACGCTGGTCGTCGAGGTGACGGGCCAGAACGACCAGACCTGGTTCGACCGCGCCGGCAGTCATCACACGAACCAGTTGCGCGTGGTCGAGCGCTACACGCTGCTCGGCCCGAACCACATCCAGTACGAGGCGACGATGGAAGACCCCAACGTCTTCACCGAGCCGTGGACCATCAGCATGCCGCTGTACCGCCGGATCGAGCCGGGAGCACGGTTGATGGACTTCAAGTGCGTCGAGTTCGTCGAGGAGCTGCTGTTCGGCGATCTCCGGCGGAACCCGCTGCCGCGCTAGGCGCGGCGATATCCGCGTGGAGAGCCAGGAGGCCCGGATGTCCAATTCAATCCGCAACAGACTCAGCGCCGGGGCCGTGCTTGCGCTCGGCCTTGTGATGGCGGCAGGCGCGGCCGTCGAGGCGCAGGAGATCCCGCGCACGGCCAGTGGGCGCCCCGACCTGTCCGGCACCTACGACACGGCGACGCTGACCCCGCTGGAACGGCCGGCGGAGTTCGGCGACCGGCTTGCCCTGACCGAGGAAGAGGCTGCCGCGATCGCGGAGGGCGAGCCGGTGGCGCTCGCCGCGGTGTTCGGCATCCCGGCGGACCGGAACATCGAGAGCGCCCCGCCGAGCGCGGCGCCGCCGGTGGGCGGTGACGGATCGACCGGCGCCGCCGGCGCCGTGGGCGGCTACAACACCTTCTGGATGGACCGCGGCACGTCGTCCTTCCAGATCGACGGCCAGTGGCGGACCTCGATCATCACCGACCCGCCGAACGGCCGGCGACCGCCGCTGACCGCCGAGGCGCAGGCGGCCCGGGCCGCGCTGGCCGGCTTCCTCCGGCCCAACAGCGGCACCGCGTGGTGGCTGATCGAGAACGGCCTCGACGCCCCCGGCCCCTACGACGACCCCGAGATCCGGCCGCTCGCCGAGCGCTGCCTGCTCGGGTTCGGGTCGACTTCCGGGCCGCCGATGCTGCCGGTGCTCTACAACAACCTGAAGCGCATCGTGCAGACCGACGACCACGTCCTGATCCTGGTCGAGATGGTGCACGACGCACGCGTCGTCCGCATGAACGCCGAGCACGCCCCGCCCGAGATCCGAAGCTGGTTGGGCGATTCGGTCGGCCGCTGGGAGGACGACACGCTGGTCGTCGACACCACCAACTTCAACGACACGCCGGCCCTGAGCGGCGCGTCCCGCAACCTGCACGTCGTGGAGCGCTTCACGCGAATCGACGCCGACACGCTGCTCTACCAGTTCACCGTCGACGACCCGACGGTGTGGAGCGCGCCGTGGAGCGGGGAGTACATCTGGCCGGCCACCGGCGACCGGGTCTACGAGTACGCGTGTCACGAGGCGAACTACTCGTTCCGCGGAATCCTGGGCGGCGCGCGGATTCTGGAGCAGGACGTCCGCGAGGGCCGTCAGCCGTAGCGATGCCGCGAAACCGGCAGCTCGCGCCGCGGCCGATGCAGTATCACCCGCGGCAGGGAACGAGGAATCGATGGAGGCTCTCATGCGCAGTCCACTCCGGACTCTGGCCGTGATCGCGTGCGCGACCGCCGTGTTGGGGGCGGCACCCGCGCTGGCCCAGTCCGAGGACATCCCCCGCACCGCCGGCGGGCGGCCCGACCTGTCGGGCACTTACGACATCGCCACCCTGACGCCGCTCCAGCGACCCGAGCGATTCGGCGACAAGGCGTTCCTGACCGAGGAGGAGGCCGCGGAGATAGCCCGCCAGGAGTTCGATCGCAACGCCAGCCGCAACGAGGCGAGCGATCCGAACCGCGAGGCGCCTCCCGTCGGCGGCGACGGGTCTCCGGGCGCCGCCGGCAACGTCGGCGGCTACAACACGTTCTGGATCGACCGCGGTAACGACGCGTTCCGCATCGACGGCCAATGGCGGACGTCCATCCTCGTCGACCCGCCCAACGGCCGGCAGCCGCCGCTGACCGCCGCGGCGCAGGCTCGCCAGGCCGAGCTGGCCGGTTTTCGACGCCCGAACTCCGGCACCGCGTGGTGGATGATCGAGAACGGCCCCGACGCTCCCGGCCCCTACGACGACCCCGAGATCCGGCCGCTCGCCGAGCGCTGCCTGCTCGGATTCGGCTCGACCGGCGGGCCGCCGATGCTGCCCGTGCTCTACAACAACCTGAAGCGCATCGTGCAGACCGACGACCACGTCATGATCCTGGTCGAGATGGTGCACGACGCGCGGATCATCCGCATGAACGCCGAGCACGCGCCGCCGGAGATCCGGAGCTGGCTCGGCGACTCGGTCGGCCACTGGGAGGGCGACACGCTCGTCGTCGACACCACCAACTTCAACGACACGCCGGCGCTGCGGCAGGCGACACGCGATCTCCATGTCGTGGAGCGGTTCACCCGGCTCGACGCCGACACGCTGCTCTACCGGTTCACGGTCGAGGATCCGAACGTCTGGACCGCGCCGTGGACGGGCGAGTACGTCTGGCCGGCCAGCGACACCCGCGTCTACGAGTACGCCTGCCACGAGGCGAACTACTCGTTCCGCGGCATCCTGGGCGGCGCGAGGATTCTGGAACAGGACATCCGCGAGGGGCGCGTTCCCGAGCCACCGCAATAGAGTCCGTGCGGCAGGAAATGGAAGCTGTCGCAGACGATGCGGGAAACAGGTCGCGGGGCAGGTCGTCTCGGGATCCGATCACGAACTCGAAACACCGAAACGGAACGGAGATAGACAAGAATCGGAGGCAAGACGCCATGACCACGAAGCCACGCCGTTCGTCACGCATCACGCTCTGCCTGCTCGCCGCCGGTCTGCTCGCGATTGCCGCGACCAGCATTCCCGTCGTCGCCCACCACGCCTTCGGCGCCGAGTTCGATCCGAACCGGCCCGTTCTGCTCCGGGGCCCGATCGTGCGGGTCGAGTGGGTCAACCCCCACACCTGGATCCACCTGGAGGTGACCAACGAGGACGGCACCAGGGAAGTGTGGATGGTCGAGGGCGGCACGCCGAACACGCTGCTGCGGCGCGGCCTGCGGCGGGATTACGTGCAGCCCGGCACGGTGGTGGTCGTGGACGGCTACCAGAGCAAGGACAGGACGGCCCGCGCGAATGCGCGCGACCTGACCTTCGAGGACGGCCGCAAGTTCTTCATGGGCTCGTCCGGCACCGGCGCACCATACGACAACGACCCGCGGCAGCAGCGGTAACGTCCCGCGAAACCGTGCGGCGGGCGAGCCTGTCGGCCGCCCGCCGCGTCCGCGTCATCGGCTGCCGCAGACTCCCCTACCCGAGGTCACTGCTCGCCCGCCTCCTGCTCCTCGAGCCGCGCACCGCCGAGGATGCCCGGCATGGAGTAGTTCCCCTCATGGCAGGCGTACTCGAAGATCGGGTCCATCGTCGACTCGTGAAGCAATTCCACCGTCCACGGCCGCGTCCAGGTGTCGGCGTCGTTCAGCGTGATCTCGTGCCGCAGCACGCCTGGGCCGATCCGGGTGTAGCGCTCGACGAGATGCAGGTTCTCGGTCGCGCCGCTGAAGCGCGTCTGCGGCGAGTAGTTCACCGTTTCGACGACCAGCGTGTCCCCTTCCCAGCGGCCGCGGGCGTCGCCGGCCCACTGTCGGATGTCGTCGTCGATGTGCGCCCGGCCGTCGAGCGGAATGACCCGCGTGAAGTGCCCCATCTCCTGGAAGATCGCCACGTGGGTCGGCGTCTGCACGAGCTGGAAGTAGCTGTTGTAGCCCGCTCCCATGCGCGGCGCATCGAAGTGCAGGCAGCGGTCGCCGAGGGTGCGATCCTCGGGGCCGTCAGACGGATGCTCGGCCGCGTAGGCCCGCCGCTCGGCAGCGCGTGCCGTGGCCTCCTCCGTCAAGGCAGGAATGCGGCCGTCGGGCGGATCGATGATGAGCGACGTCCGGTTGTCCAGGTGGCGCTCGACCAGCCAGAACGCGTTGTAGTTGCCGGTGATGACGTCGAAGTCCTGGAACTCGGGATTGCCCAGCGCCTGCTGGATGAGCCGGTCGCCCAGCAGATCGCCGGCCTGCTCGTTGTCGCGGAACTCCGCGATCCTCTGCGTCAGCTCGGCGAGCTCCTCGTCCGAGAGCGTCGCCTGGCCCGCGAGCTGCTCGGGACGCTCCAGCGGCGTCGCGCTATTGTTCATCCAGATGCCCGACAGGTCGGGCTGCCCGAACGGGGTGCGGGGCGCCGTGTAGTCGTCCTGGCCGAACGCCGCGACCGGCGCAAGCGCGAGGACGGCGGCCATCGCCGCCCATGCCGTGAATCTGCGGCCACTCATCGAAACCTCCCGTGCTCCATACTGGGAATACCGTCCGGCGAGACGCCGCCGGCCCGTCATCCGATCACGATAGACGGCAGCGCGGGCGAGTGCAAGAAAGTCCGTGGTACAGTCGCCCGGCATGTCGACGACGAGGCGCCGGTCGGCACGCCAATCGACCGGGAGGCGACCGGTGGAAGCATGGAGTGGAATCGGGTCGTCCCACCGCAGCTCGCGGCGGATGCGACCCGGAGCGCCCCCTCGGTCCCGGCCGCGGCCGGGAAGTTAGGATACAGCCATGAACATTCACCATCGACGGCCGCCTCGGCGCACCCGCATCGGCGCACTCGTCATCACCGTACTGCTGACCCTGACACACGCCATGACCGCAACAGCCCAGAACCGCATGCCTCCGCTGTCGGAGGACCAGATGACCCCGGAGCAGCGAGCCGCCGTCGAGGAGTTCAAGGCGGCGCGGAACACGAACCGCTTCGGCGGGCCGTTCATGGTCCTGCTCCGCAGCCCCGAGATGATGAACCGCGCGCGCAACGTCGGCGACTACGTGCGCTTCCGCAGCGCCCTGCCGCCGCGCCTGAGCGAGTTCGTCATCCTGCTCACCGCGCGCCACTGGACGCAGAACTACGAGTGGTACGTGCACGCCCCGATCGCCGAGCGCGAGGGACTCGACGCCGCCATCGTCGAGGCGGTGGCCGACGGGCGGCGGCCGGTCGAGCTCGCCGGTGACGAAGCCGCGGTCTACGACTTCTGCATGGAGCTGCTGCGCAACCACGAAGTCAGCGACCCGACCTACGCGCGGATGGTGGAGCACCTGGGCGAGATTGGGGTGATCGACACCATCGGCATCCTGGGCTACTACCAGTTGCTGGCGATGGCGATGAACACGGCCCGGACCCCGCTGCCGGAGGGGGTGGAGCCGGGGCTGCTGTCGTTTCCGCGCTGACGGCCTCGACGCTGTGGTCGATGACGCCTTGAATACGCTGTCGCCGGATCGCTGCCGGGTGCGCCGCGGTGGCGGTCAGCCCCTTGTGACGGACTGTGGACCTCTGCTGACTCCTCCCTTGCGACGCAGATTCAGGCCGGAAAGGTACAGATCGGGCACATCGATCCGGTCGTCCGAACGCCGCCGGAACACGCCGAGGTCGATCAGGTAGTCGACGAAATCCGCAGGCTGCTCCACCGGCGGGCGAATGCCGCCCCCGTCACGCCTGCCCCACGACTTCCTCCAGTCGGTATCGAGCAAGTCGACGATCTCCGTCCGCGCCCATGGCACCAGTCGACCCGGCGCGAGTCGCTGTTTCACTCCTTCCAGCCACGGCCACTCGCTTGATACTCCCTGCGTCACGTGGCTGTCGGAAACGTCATCGAGCGCCTGACGCAGCGCGGTGGGATGAATCAGCCGTGGTGGACGCAAGGTCCGACTCACTGCGTCCTTGCCTGCTGCCTGCTCCATCAGTCTGACGAGTGATCCACCGCTGGTGGTTGCAGCATCGGTCGCAACGCATCCCGCTGCCGTCCGTCGAGCCGGTCTGCGAGATGTCGGACCAGCATGATGTGCCAGATCTTCTTCGCGGCTTCGTCCGTTCGTACCCACTTCGCGAGCGCCTGCGTATCCGGAAACCCTGTCCCCGCAGGATACGCGGCCCTCCATTCCGAGGCATCGGATTGGTTCTGAAGAAGCCGCGTGTTCGGCATCCAGCGAGCGATCGCAGCCGCAAGATCGCGGTCTTCCGAGAAGAACGCCTTGAACAAGGCGCTCTTTCCCGATCGCCTCGGACGGACGACGCGAACGACTCTCGGATCGAGCGCGCGGAGATGCTCGGGCACGGGATACTGACGAGACCCCAACAACTCCTGCTCTTCGGATTCCGCTTGTCCGTAGCCCAGATCGGCAAGCTGCCTCCGGAGGTCGATGCAGTCCTGTTTGTCGAGCTGTCTCGACGTTCCGCTCATCTGCCCCGCCCCCTGGATCTGCTGAAGCCGGTCTGAAGTCGTTCGAAGAGCTCCGCATACGAACTGCCGAGCAGAATCGGTTCCGCAACGTCGCGGAGATCGCGAAAGGTCGCGAGACGTTCGTCATACGGCAATACGACAGGGACATGCGGCGCGTCGGGACTCTCCAGATCATCCAGCGTCCAGAATTCCTCCGACGCCTCGGGTTCCGCGTAGTAGTGCTCGCTGAATGCTTCCCGCGCCCGATCGGTAAACCGCTCCACGCATTCTCGAAACAGGGCCTCATCGGATCGCGGCACCATTGACGCTACAAGCACGCATTCAGCCTGGGGCTCGCCTTGCCGCACCCGGTCGCCGCCGAGTCGTTCCAGAATCAGCTCCAGCCCGCGCCAGCTCGCGTCCGCGAGCGTGCCGAGCAGGACATGAAAATGGCACAGACCGCCTGTCAGGAACCCGGACACGTCGCCGAGTCCGGCGCGGGCATCGATGAGAATCCAACCCGGCGAGAGATCCTCACGGATCCGCTGCAGGAGCACAACGAAGGGATGCGGTGTGTCATCCTGTGACTCCTCGTAGTCGATTCGGGCGAGCTTCTCCATGTATCGGCGATCCAAGCAACCCGCGGGGCACACGACGATCTCCCCGGCCCCGCGAATGCCATCGGCCGCGTACCGGTGATGGTAGTCCTCCGTATCGATACCGGCCGGGCTGCCCAGAATACGCTGCTCCAGGAGGTAGTCGGCGATCCCGCACGGGGCGACGGCGCCGTCGTACCCGGCGAGCAGAGTCCCGACGCCAGGTGCATCCAGATCGGCGTCGAGCACCGCAACCCGTTCCCCGGCGGCGGCCAGATGGAGGGCAGTAGCCGCGAGCGCCGTCGACCGGCCGGCTCCACCCTTGAACGAATAGAACAGCGCGATCGGAGGCGCGTCCTTCGCGCGCAGCTTCCAGGGCGGCTCTCTGGGCGCGTCGAACCAGCCGGTCTTGGACAAATGTCGGTCCAGCGTTCGGAGCCGGTCGGCCGTTTCGTGCCGCCTCGCCGCACTCCACGCCTGCTCCTGCCACGCCCCATCCGGATGTTCTCTGTCGCGACCTCGAAGCACCGACTTCGACCAATAGTCCGACGCCACCTGGCTCAACTGATCATCGATCTTCCGTCGACTCGATTCCCAGCTCCGGTCCGAACACCAGAGAATCACACGGAGCCTGGCCAGCACGTCCTTGACGATCAAGGCGCGGCATGTCCGGGGTTTGGAGGTCAACCAGGCCGCCATCCATGCTTCCGCCTGCCGGTGGGCATCATCGAGATGCTGCATCAAATCGCTCCCGCGAGATTGAGCTGGCCGATGATCCGTCGATACGCGACATCGGCCTCCCGATACCACGCTCCGGCCTCGTCGGCGGTGACCCTCGGGGCGCGATAACGCTGTTCCGGCTTCCAGTCGTTGAGGACACTGGACACCTTCAACGACGCCTCGGCCGCAAGATAGACCCTTCCATGCCGGGCGCCCGCCTGGGCCGCGAGTCCATCGAGCCGGTCGCACAGTCCCGTCAGGTCGTGAGAATGCGGTGATCCGCCGGTTTCCAGTTGAATCAAGGTCTTCAATACGCACTCGACGACGTACCCCGCCAGATACGCGGCGCCGTCATCGGGTTGTTTGCGGGAGAAAGAAATCCTACGCTAAAGGGTCTCACGTTGAGCCGTTGCGGGTTGGCGCGCCCGGCCAGCGGTATTCTCCGGTCAGGTTGATGTGCTCCCATCCGACCGGCGAGACGTGGGTCAGGAATTCGGCCGGGGTCTCGAGGCCGGCCTTCTGCCTGGCGAAGACGGCCTCGCTGAGCTTCTGCGTGTTCCAGTAGATGATGATCGCGGCCAGCACGTTGAGGCCGGCGATCCGGTAGTGCTGTCCTTCCCCGGTTCGGTCTCGCAGTTCGCCGCGTTGGTGGAAATTGATGGCGCGCTTGAGGGCATGGTGCGCCTCGCCCTTGTTCAGTCCGACCTGGGCGCGGCGGCGCATGTCGGGGTCGGTGGTCCAGTCGAGCATGAACGGGAGCGTTCGATGCGGCCGACTTCCCGCAGGGCGGCCGCCAACTCGTTCTGACGGGGATACGCGGCGAGCTTGCGCAGGATCTGGCTCGGCCGCATGGTCCCGGCGGCCATGGTGGACGCGATGCGCAGGATGTCCGCCCAGTTCCTGTCGATCAGGCCCGCGTTCACCTTGCCGCCGACCAGTGGCCGGAGCTGCTTCGGGACACCGAGCGCGTTCGAACACGTACAGCCGCTTCGACGGCAGGTCGCGGATGCGCGGGACGAACGCGTAGCCGAGGATCGAGCACGCGGCGAAGACATGGTCGGTGAAGCCGCCCGTGTCGGCGTACTGCTCGCGGACGCGCCTCCCGGTCTCGTTCATCAGAAGCCCGTCGAGGATGTAGGGGGCTTCGTGGACGGTGGCGGGGATGGTCTGGGTGGCGAACGGGGAGAACCGGTCGGAGACGTGCGAGTACGCCTTGACGCCGGGTTCGGTTCCGTAGCGGGCGTTGACCAGGTTGAGGGCTTCGCCGCGGCCGGCGGCCGGGAAGAACTGGCCGTCGCTCGAGGCAGTCCGTCCCGTGCCCCAGACGGCCGCCATCGGTAGCGCGGCCTGGGCCTCGACGACCACGGACAACGCCCGGTCGTACGCTTCGCCTTCGACGTGCCAGCGGGCGATGCGCATCAATTCCCAGAACCCGTGCGTGGTCGTGGCTTCGGCCATCTTGCACAGGCCGAGATTGATGCCCTCGGCGAGCAGCACGTTGACAGTCGGGCAATCCAGGCGCGGGACAGGCGCCGCAGAAAGCGTACCACACCGACTCCGGCCGCGTGCCCTGGCGGGTTGCCGCCCGAAGGCCGAGAGGAGAGTCCCCGATCAGCGGCCGTCCGCCACCCGCGGGCGACGGCGGCGCATGCCCGTCAGGGTGGTGCGCGCGGCCGCCACCGTCTCGTCGACGTCGCGGGCGGTGTGGGCGGCCGAGAGGAACCAGCCCTCGAACTGGGAAGGGGGCGGATAGACGCCGCGCGCGAGCATGCCGCGGAAGAACCGAGCGTAGGCGGCGGTGTCGACAGCGGTGGCGCCCTCGTAGTCGCGCACCGGCGCGGTCGTGAAGAACGGCGTCAGCACCGAGCCGAGCCGGTTGATCTGCACGTCGGTCCCCGCCTCCCGCGCCGCGTCGGCGAGGCCGGCCGCGAGGCGGGCCCCGAGGTTGTCGAGGCGTGCGTACAGAGCGGGCGTCAGCTTCGACAGGGCCCAGCCGCCGGCGGCCATGGCCAGGGGGTTGCCCGACAGGGTGCCGGCCTGGTACTCCGGCCCCGCCGGGGCCACCTGTGCCATCAGGTCGCGCCGCCCCCCGTAGGCGCCCACCGGCAGCCCGCCGCCGATGATCTTGCCGAGGCAGGTGAGGTCGGGGCGAACCCCGAACCGCTCCTGGGCTCCGCCGGGGGCGGCGCGGAAGCCGGAGATGACCTCGTCGAAGACGAGGATCGCGCCGTGCTCGTCGCACAGGGCCCGCAGCCCCTCCAGGAACCCGGCCTCCGGGAGCACGACGCCCATGTTGCCGGCCACCGGCTCGACGATGAGCGCGGCCACCCGATCGCGGTGGCGGCGGAGGATCCGTTCGACCGAACCCAGGTCGTTGTAGCGCGCCACGAGAGTGTCCGCCGCCACCGACCTCGGCCCCCCCCGGGAGGATCTTCTTCGCGCGGGCGAACAGGCGGGCGGACTGGCGGCGTGCGGCAGTGCTGATCGGCGGGGAACGATATCACGGCCGGCGGGCGGGCGGTCCGTGGCGGAGCCCCGCGCCGCACCGCGCCCCGGAGGGCGCCGGCGAACCCGCGAGGCGGGGTGCATCGCCGTATCGATGCCGCGGGGACTTCGCCACGGCCGGCCGGGCGGGTTGATCGGGCGGAGTCGGGAATGCCAGAATGCGGATATCGAGTAGGCAGAATCAGCCGGGACGCCGGGCGCTTCGGGGCGCCCGGTCCGGCCAACCGATCCTTCCGGGAGCCCTCGCCGTCTCGTGACGGCGCCTCCCCGGAAGGACAGGAGACGACGGATGAGCAGGTGGTTGACCGTGTGCGGTGCGGCGGCGGTGTCGGCGTTCGTGTTCATGAGCGGCGCGGCGGTCGAGACCGCGTCGGGGGTCGGGGCGGCGCTCCCGGCCGCGATGCAGGAGGCCTCCAGCTCGACCCTCGACGGCGTGTTCACGTCGGCCCAGGCGCGCCGCGGGCGGCGGGTCTACAACGAGAACTGCGCGTCCTGCCACGGGCACGAGCTACGGGGCGGCGAGATGGCGCCTAGCCTCGCCGGCGCCGGCTTCATCGTCTACTGGACGGAGGTGCCGGTGGGGGTCCTGTTCGACCGCATCAAGATGACGATGCCCGAGGACGGGCCGGGGCGGCTGTCCGACGAGGAGTACACCGACGTCGTGGCCTACATGCTCGACCGGAGCGACTATCCGTCGGGCGACGCCGAGCTGCCCGCGGACAAGGCGGAGCTCGACAAGATCATGATCGTCGCCGCCGAGTGACGTCGGCGCGGACTTTCGGCGGCCCGCGGCGGCCCGCGCCGCCCCGGGCCCGGAGGGCGTCGGCGGAAACAGCGCGCGGGCCTTGTGGCGGGCAGCCCCTATCGCGCGACGCAGCACCGAGTCGGCCGGGGCGAGAACATGCTCGTCGCGGAGCCAGGCGCGCGCCCGCGCCAGCAGCGAGGCGGTGCGCTCGATCCGCAGCGCTTCGTCTTCCAGGAACCGCGCCAGCCGGTCGGCGGACGAGATCCGGCACTTCCTCGAGCTCGGCGTGTCCAAGACCGCCATCGCCAAGATCACCGGAGTCTCCCGGAGCGCCCTCTACAGCTTCATGACCACCAGAGGGCTCAGGGCGACGCCTTAGCGTGTATCACAACACGAATGTTGTCGGTACGCCGACCCGGCGCAGGTGGCCGCCTACCTCGCCGAGCGGGCCGAGACCCGCAAGCTGTCGACGGTGCAGGCCTCGGCGGCGGCGATCGCGGCCGCGGCGCGCGCCGGCGGGCGGGCGGACCCGACGAAGACGCCGCTGGTCTCGGACACGCTGCGCGGGATCGCCCGCCAGCACGCCGCCGCACCCGAGGCGGCACCCCGCCAGACCGCCGCGCTGGACTACGCGACTGCGCTCGATCTGATGCGGGCTGCCGGGCTGCCCCAGCGCCGCGGCCGGGGCCAGGAGACGCCGGCGGCCGCCACGGCCCGCGGCCGGCGCGACGCCGCGATCGTGGCCCTGGCGTTCTGCGCCGGGCTGCGCCGGTCCGAGATCGCGAGCCTCGTCTGGGACGACATCACGCCGACGGCGCGCGCCGGGCAGTCTGCGGGTCCGCGTGCGCGCCTCGAAGGCTAACGCCTCGGGCCGCCGCGAGGACCTGCGCCTGCTCGCCGGTCCCTTCGCCCGCGCCGTCGACGCGCTGCGCACGGCTGAGGAGCCCGCCGCGGCCGACCGCGTCGTCCCGCTGAGCCCGCACCAAGTCAACCGCCGCGTCCAGATCCTGGCCGCCGCGCTCGGCCTCGAGGGAGTGTCGTCGCACTCCGGACGCCGCGGCCTGGCGTCGGAGCTCGTGCGGCGCGGTGCCTCGACCACCGCCGTCCAGACTGGCCGGCGGCTGGCGCAGCGCCGCCATGGTCGCCCGCTACGCCTCGGCTGTTGCCGTCGAGGACGGCGCCGTCGCCAAGCTCTTCGGGAACGGGGGTGCGGCGGATCTAGTTGCTGGAAGGTTGCAGGACGACAGGCTGGTGACGCTGTTTGAGCCAGTGGGTACTGAGCCTGCCGCACCGCCTCCGCTATCGGCTGGCGGGGGGACCACGACCTCTGCCGCGCCGTCGTGGGGCGAACCATGCGAGCGATTCTCGGCTTCCTCCGCCGGCGGGCGCGCGACGCGGGCGTTCCGGGCGGGGCAGCGGCGCGGTCGCTATCGTGCAGCGGTTCGGGGGGCGGTCAATTTAAGCCTTCATATCCATGCCTTGGTGGTTGACGGGTGCTTCGGGCACGACGCGACGGGCCTGCGATTCTATCCGGCCGCCGCGCTCGACGCCGCCGACGTCGACGAGGTGCTCGCCACGGTGGAGGCCTACCTCCAGCGGCTACTGCCCCCGCAGGGGCTGGAGGAGACCGATGCGGGTGGGAGCACGGTGGACGAATGGGCCGAGGAGGCCCCGGTGCTGGCCGGGCTCGCGGCGGCGTCGGTGCAGGGCCGGGTCGCGCTCGGGTCGCGGCCGGCGCCCGGGTCCGTCGCGGCGGCGCCTCCCTGGCCGCCGTCACCGACCCTCCAAGGCTCGGGCCGTGTCAGGCGCGCCACAACGGCTTCGATCTCCATGCCGCGCTCTGCGTGCCGGCCGGCCAGCGGGACCGCCTCGAGCGGGTGTGTCGCTACGCGTTGCGCCCCCCATTGCGCAGGACCGTCTCGAGCTGACCGCGGAGGGACAGGTACAGCTCCAGCTGAGGCGCCCATGGTCGGACGGCACTACGCATCTGCTGTTCGACCCCCGTGGAACTGCTCGAGCGCCTCGCCACGCTGACACCGCGGCCGCGCATCAACCTGATTCTCTACTATGGCGTGCTGGCCCCGCGCGCGGCGTGGCGGGCCGACGTGGTCCGATTCGAGGAACCCGTCGGCTCCCACGAGAATTCGCCTCCTGAAGACTCCAGGGATGCGGCGGGAGCTGGGGACCCCCCGCCCGCGGCGAACGGTCTCCGGGCGGAGTTCATCCGCCGGAGCTTTGGGTTCGATGTCCTCGAATGCCCCCGGTGTGGCGGGCGCCTGCAGCTCATTGCGGTGATCGAAGACGCCGCCGTGATCGAACGCATCCTGCGCCATCCGGGGCTGCCGACCGACATCCCCGAGGCCCGGCCCGCGCGGCCGCCCCCGATGCCGTTCCTTCTCGACGGCCTCGCCACCGCTGGGGGCGACGACCAGATCCTCGTCGACACCCGCTCTTGAACGCCTCTCCTCGACGGCCCGCCCGGCCCGCCTGTCCGACGTGCGCCCTGCCGCACCGCTGTCGGTTGTGGCGCGGCGCATTCTCTGCGGCGCATTCTCTCTTGACACCCGCCCATAGTTGTGGGTAGACTTCAGTGCACGCTGATGATCAATGCGCTGCGTGGGCCCTTGCGGAGTTCGGCGTCGCGGCCGCAGGGCCGGCGCACGTGGCTCGGTTGTCGGACGCGATTTGAAGGTGACTGTCCGGTGGTGCGCCCAGGCTTGTGAAGGGGGCCGGCACTAGGGGGGTACTCGTGCCTAGAATCTTCGGAGCGAAACACCTGCTGGTCGCAGCAGCTACGGTCGCCGCACTCCTTTGCATGGAAGTTGGTGCCGTTGGACAAGAAGCTCAGTTCCCGGTCGACGGTGAACACAGTGTGTCGGCGCTGCCGTTGACTCAGGAGGCGCCGGGATATAACCCGACGACCCCAGAAAAAGTTGAGCTGGGAAGGCTGCTGTTCTGGGACCCGATTTTGTCGGGACCCGGAGACGTAGCCTGCGCGACGTGTCATCATCCCACAAACGCCTATGCGGAGGACCGCGACCTGTCGCTCGGCGTGACGGGCACCGGCCGGGGCCGCTTCCGGCGTGACGGGCATCTCGTCAAACGCAATAGTCCGACGGTTCTGAACGTTGCTTTCAACGGCATCGATGAATCGGGCCGCTACGACCCGGCGACTGCGGTGGCGTTCTGGGACAATCGCATCAGGAGCCTCGAATCGCAGGCGCTCGAACCGCTCAAGTCGTTTGAGGAAATGCGAGGGGACACCTACCCGGAGGATGAGGCTATCGCGAGAGTGGTGGCGAAGCTCCAGGCCAACGCCGAGTACCCGAGCCTGTTCGCCGAGGCCTTCGGCGGTGAACAGCCGGTCACCGCGGAAAACCTGGGCAGGGCGATAGCGGCGTTCATGCGGTCGCTGCTGGCCAACAACGCGCCGTTCGACCGCTACATGCGCGGCGACAGCAGCGCCATGACGAGGGAACAGATCCGCGGAATGGAGCGCTTCGAGGAGATCGGGTGCATCAGGTGCCACAACGGGCCCATGTTCTCCGACTACAAGCTGCATGTCATGGGCGTGCCCGACAACCCCGCTCTTGCATCAGGTCTCACGACGCCCGCCTCCGACGGAGGCGCTCAGAACCCTCCTTGCGCGGCAGCTCCTCCGGAGCCGCGTACTGCAGCGTCCCGAGCAGCGTGCGACAGCTATGCGTTTCGTACGGCGTCGCTGCGAAACCTCGAACTGACCTTCCCATACGGGCACAATGGCATGTTCCGGACGCTGCGCGCCGTCGTGGGGTTCTATGAAGCCACCATCGCCGGCGAGTCCCGGAACCCGAACGTCCGCTACGAGGAGCTCGATCCGCGGCTTCGCGAGTTGCAGAACGTGGACGAAGAAGACGTGGATCTGATCGAGTTCTTGATTGCTCTGAGCGATGGGTCATTCGACCGGACGATTCCCGAGCGCGTACCGAGCGGCCTGCCCGTCGGCGGAAACATTCAATAGAGTCGAGTACGCGCCGTCGTGGTATGCTGCTGGATTTCGGACACCCAAGTGTTGAGGCATAGCGACTGGAGGAGGACTCACATGAAACCGATCTCTCTGTTCGTACTCGGCGTAATGGCGGTTGTGATGAGCGCGCCGGCGCAGGCGCAGGTCTATGAGGAGCGCCGGATCGATACGAACGACCCCATCGAAAAGCCGTTGCTCGCCGCTCCGAACGCGGCTATGGCCAGGGACGCCACGGTCATCAAGTGGATTCGGAATCCGGCGAAGAGTCCGGAGGACGACGTCACGGCTGCCGACTTTACGTTTGAAGTTTTGAGGCCCGGCCCCGGCCGTCTGGTCTGCTACGACCTGACCGGCTTTCCTGGAGAGCGGCCGTGGTCGGTGGAGTGCAGCAGCAGCGACGCCAACATGGCGCGCATCGCGCAGAATCGAGCGTTCGCGGAGATGGGGGCCAAGGCCCAGCCACTGCTGGCAGATGGCAGGCGCGCCGGGCGTCCTGTCTTGTCGAGCAGCGGCACCGGAGGGATTAGGGATCTGGTTGTGGCCGCCGGGAAAGACGGAACGCGTGAGCTGCCCGAAGCCGGGACCATATGGTATAATCTCCGGGGCGATAGCCAGGACACCGCCATCTGGCACACGTTTATCTCCATGCCGAACTTGATGGCGGAGCAAGTCGGACTGCCGAACAACCGCGACGCGGGCGGCGCATGGCTGATGTTTGAGGGCACGCCGGAAGCCCACATCATGATTGGCGGCCGTTAACCGGCAGAGAGTTTCTCGGCCTCGGGGTTTTCGACCACGAATCGGGGGAGGTGTACACCTTCCCCGATTTCCCGCAGGTTGCGAATCACTTCGCTTTGCGGTGAGCCTTATGAAGTATCTACTGACAGGTCTTCTTGCCTCCGCTCTTCTTGCCTCCGCCACGATGTTTGCAACCCAGAGCAGACAGACGTTCACAGGCACGATCACCGATGAGGAGTGCCCCAGCGCCGATCATTCCGGAATGCGGATGGGGTCGACCGACGCTGCCTGCGCCATCGCTTGCGTCGATGACCACACCGTCGAGTTCGTTTTGTTTGACGGCGAAGCAACCTATCTGTTGAGCGACCAGGACAAATCAAGAGAGTTTGCCGGAAAGAAGGTAGCAGTCGTCGGCACGCTGGACTCCACGACCTGGACGATCCAGGTCAATTCAATGGCCGCGGCCAAGTGACCCCATCGATCTCGTGGGCGCTGACTGTTCGGAAGGGCTGTCTGTATCCAGAACGGTGCGCTTGGGCTCATGGCCAATAGTACTTCATGGACCGGGTCGCGCCGTGCGGTGCCCTGCAGGCGTTGCCTCCGCTGCTTGACGCCATCGGAGAAACGGCCCGGATTGCTGTGTAATCCACTGATCCGGCCACCATTCGTGTGTTAGCTTGGCGTCTCCTGCCTCAGGTACACCGGTTGAGCGGCCAGGATTGCTGTGTTTCCGCGGCAGAATTCGTGTGGAAGCACAGCGATCAGCAGCCGCTACCTTCTGCCCGACGGAGAGTGTGCTCGCCGGGCCTCGAGCGGGAGCTGATCCGTGAACCCACCCTGGCCGGACTCAAGGCCGCGCGGGCGAAAGGGCAGCAGGAAGTTCGCGCCGTCGAAAGCTCAGGTGCGGCTCGCGCAGGCCGCGATGGTACACGCGAACCTCGGGATCAAGCAGGGAGAGTTGCGCGAGCAGGGCGAGAAGGTCCGCGCCTCTTGAACCGGGAATCCCAAGCGACCTCGCCAGCGGCAGAGAACGTGCTCAACCTTAGCGTAGGATTTCGCCCCCTCCCGCAAACAACCCGGTCATGCCTATTGCCTGCCATGAGCACCTTGGAGTCCCCCAGGTGCTTCCCCGCCGCATCCGGATAGTCATCGCCGTTGACTTGACTCAACAGACTCATGCTCGGAACGTCCTTCTCATCGCTGCTCCATCGACTCACGCATTGCGCGTCACCGCCACCCGCCGCCGTCGATGCCCCGCTGAACATCGGCCCATTCCATGGTGGTCCGCCTGGCCGTTCCCGGTTCCGATAGAACACGCCGCGCGTCAACTCAGCGGGTTCTTCCAACGCAGCCCCTCGAAGCGGCCGAAGTCCCCGTCGTTGGTGCACACCGTGCCGGCATGTTCGATCGCATACGCGGCGATGTGCGCGTCCGTCGTCAGGTTCGTCCCGACGGCCGATGACCGAAGCAGCCCGGACAGAATCGGCCAGTGCCGCGCCGTCGGCGCCAGCAGCATCACGTTCGGTTGGTCGAGCCAGCTCTGTACCCGATCCAGCGCGTCGTCCGCGCTCAGCGGCGACTCGAACATGCGGCGGTTCGTCGTAAGCCGGATGAACCCGAGTACGCTGGGAAAGCACAGCCCCACGGTGAGAGTCGACGAGAGCGCGTCGTCCCACCACCGGCGCGCCCGGGCATGGAACGGACTCGTCGCATCCACGGCATAGACGAGCAGATTGACGTCCGGCAGCATCATCTGCGGTGCTCGGCCTCCCGCTCCAGCCGCGCATCGGTCTCGAGTTTGTCTGCCAGTTGATTGAGTCTGGCGGGATCGAAGCCCGCCCGCATCCCGAGCTTGTGTGGTTTCGTGCGGTATTTCTTCGCCGGTGGCGCCTGCCGCCCGCTTCGCAGTCCGTCGCGAAGCAGCGCGTTGACGACCTGCTTCAGTGAGAGTCCCTCACGCCGCCGACGTTCTTCGATCTGGCCTGCGAGGTCGTCGTCGATTGTCAGCGTGGTTCGCATCATTACATCGTATTTGTCAGTCTACTTGATGTCTACGATGTCCTCGTCCGGGGTATACCTGATCGTCAGCGGCGCACCGATCTCGCTGACGATCCGGGGGATGGGTGGCCGATTCGGTTGGTCAGCCCGGAAGGAAGGGCGGGCGGGCGGCGTACGGGCCCGCCCGCGCGCGCAGAGGCACTACCTCGGCGACTGCACTACTCCGGCAGCGCCAGCGACACGAGCGACCCGGGCAGACGGTTCGGACCGCCCGCGATCGGGACGACTACGTACTGCCGGCCCTCGTGCATGTAGCTCATCGGGATGCTGGTGGCCGGGGCCGGCATCTCGACGGCGCCGAGCCGCATGCCGTCGGCCTTGTCGACCGCGTAGAGCAGCGGCCGGGCGCCGCGACCCTCGCTGTACATCAGCAGCGTCCTGCTCACCAGGGTCAGCGCCTGGCTGCGCACGCCGGTGTTCGGGAGGTCGACGCCTTCCAGGGCCGGGTGGTTCCTGATCCGCTCCGGCGTGTCTCCGTTGGGGATCGTCCACAGCGTGTCGCCCGTGTTCATGTCGATGGCGGTGATCCGGCCGTAGGGCGGCTTGAAGAGCGGCAGCCCCTGCGGGCCCTGCAGGAAGCCGTTGTCGGTGGCGTACTTCGCGACGGTGCGGCCGATCGGGTTCGGATCGGCGGCGTCGCCCAGCTCGCCGGGGCTCAGGATCGGCGCCGCGCACAGGGTCATCGACGCCGCGTAGAGGATGCCGGTCTCCGGGTCGGCCGCCGTGCCGCCGGTGATGTTGGTCCCACCCCCGGGGCCGGGACAGTGGATCGCCCCCCGCTTGCCGAGGTCGTTGGCCGGGTGCAGCGGCGGGGTGAACATCGAGCCGTACTGGTACCGGTCGAGAATCTCGAGCGCCTGCTGCCGCAGCGCCGGCGTGAAGTCGATCAGGTCGTCCTCGGTGACGTCCTGCAGGTCGTAGGCGGCCGGCTTCGTCGGGAAGGGCTGGGTCGGCGAGTACCACTCGCCCGGCACGTGCCCGCGCGGCACCGGACGCTCCTCGATGGGCCAGATCGGCTCGCCGGTCTCGCGGTTGAAGACGTAGGCGAACGCCTGCTTGGTGGTCTGCACCAGGATCGGCACCTCGCGCCCGTCGATGGTGACGTCGAGCAGGTTCGGGGCGGTCGGGTTGTCGCGGTTCCAGATGTCGTGGTGCACGGTCTGGAAGTGCCACTCGCGCTGGCCGGTGCGCACGTCGAGGGCCAGGATGCTCGTCGCGAACAGGTTGTCGCCCGGGTGGAAGCCGCCCCAGTAGTCGTTGGTCGGCGGGTCGGTGACGACGTAGACGAGGCCGCGCTCGGAGTCGGCCGACAGCGGCGCCCACGCCGAGACGTTGCCGGTCCACCGCCAGGCGTCGTTCTCCCAGGTGTCGAAGCCGAACTCGCTCTCCGACTGCGGGATCACGTTGAACTTCCAGAGGTGCTCGCCGCTGGCCGCGTCGTAGGCGAGGATGTGCCCCGGCACGTTCTCCTGCCGCGTCTGCCGGTAGCCCTGCTCGTGCGAGTTGCCGACCACGACCACCCCGTTGACGACGATGGGCGGCGAGGAGTTGGTGATGTAGCCGACGGTCGACGGCAGGCCGTCGGTCGGGTGGTACTGGTAGCCGAAGTCGGCCAGCAGATCGACGGTGCCGCCGTCGCCGAAGCTCTCGATCAGGTCGCCGGTGCCCGGGTCGAGCGCATGGAGGAAGAACCCGGGGGTCACGACGTAGATGCGCCCCTCGCCGTTGACGACCTCGTAGGCGACGCCCTTCCCGTAGTTCTTGCGCATGGAGTTCTCCCAGCGCTTCGTCGGCGGCTCGCGGAAGGTCCAGAGGGTCTCGCCGGTCGCCGGATCCATCGCGACGACGGTGCGGCGGTAGCCGGCCACGCCGAAGAGCTTCCCTTCGGCGTAGATCGGCGTCGACCGCATGACGTTGTCGACGGTCGGCCCGTAGTTGTCGCCGCGCCAGAGCCAGGCGACCTCCAGATCCTCGAAGTTCTCCGCGTCGATCTGATCGAACGGCGTGTAGCGGGTGCTGCGCTCGTCGCCGCCCCAGTGGGTCCAGCCGCCGTCCTGCGCGGAAGCCGCACCGGCGCTCACGAGTCCGGCCAGCACCAACCCGGCGACCAGTGCTCTACTCCATCGCAATCGCGTCATCGTGTCGATCTCCCCTGTGACGAAACCGGATCATTATGTCCCCATATGATGAACGGGACCAGAACGTCGGGCCCGCGACACCACCACGCCGGCGCCGGTCGGCGTCAGCGCCACGCCGGCCACGGACACCGGCGCGCGTCCGGCGACCTCGACGACGCCGGCACAGCGGAGGAACGACCGATGCCGCAGATTCTTCACGCCGTCGTGGCGACGGCCATCATCGTCACGGGGCTCACCACTTCGGCTCTCGCCCAGGACGAGAATGAACGCGAGTACCTGACCGGCCTGCGCGAGGTCAACGTGTTCGTCGACGACCTGGCCCCGGACGCGGAGGCGGCCGGGCTGACCCGCGACGGCATCGAAGCCGCCGTCGAGGCGCGACTCCGTGAGCGGGGCGTGCCGCTGGGCCGCTCGCAGCTCGCGGGCGACCTCTACGTGCGCGTCGCTACGCATCAGGGCACGACCGGCCTGTACGCGTACTTCGCGCGGGTGTCGCTGCAGCAACTCGTCACTATCGAAGGGAACCAGGAGCGCGCGTTCGTCGACACCTGGGACCTGGACTCGCTGGGGACCGTCGGCACGGCCAACCTGCCGCAGGTGCAACGGGTCGTACTGCAGATCGTCGACGTGTTCATCGACGACTACTTCTCCGTGAACGATCCACGTTGACGATCGAGGAAGAGGCGTACGACGTCGACGACAGCCGCGGCGAGGACTCCAAGCCGGCGGACACCCGGAGTCGTCGATGACGTCGCGTCGCCGCGCTCACTGCAGGTCGAAACGATCCAGGGTCATCACCCTGGCCCACGCCTCGACGAAGTCGTGCACGAAGTCCTCCTGCGCGTCGTCGGCCGCGTAGAACTCGGCGACCGAGCGCAGCTCGGAATTGGAGCCGAAGATCGGTGGTGAGCATCATCGGCGCATGCCGTTTCGACGGATCGTGGGCATCCGGCACCAGATCCGCCGCGGCGCCGCCGGCGGGCCGCCACTGGATTGCCCCGCCGGGGCTCCGGGTCTGCTCCGGCTCGTACCCGTACAGGTTCTCGAGGAAGTTGTGCGTCCACGCCGCAGGGTTCATCCACCTCGGCGCCGCTGCCGCTGAACTCCCTGCCGGTCGAGCCCGACGGGGCGGACACCCTGATCGTGACCCTGGATGTCACGAACCACTGCGCAACGGCCGTGCGCGTGAGCGGACTCGTCCCGCCCATCCAGCTCGACGAGGCCATCCAGGCCGACGCGCAGATCGAGTGTAGCCGCGATATCCAGGAACGCCGACGGTGCTTCCGGTTACGTGGTGTCGGGCACGGGCACGCTCGCCCCGTTCGACGTGCCGGCCAACGGCGAGGTCACCCATGAAGTCATCATCCGACTGGCGAGCGGCACCTCCGACGACGTCATCACCGGGACCGCCTCGTCGCTCGGTTCCGTGCTGGTGGGCGGCACGGCGCCGATCACGGGGGTTGGCTTCCACGCGGTCTGCGTGTACTACACCGATCGGCCGTGCGGTGCGTTCCAGCAGCCCCGCCGCGACCGGCTCGTTCCGATAGAATCAGCGGCGCCTGGAGACATCCTCACGGAGGAAAGGTATGCGATTCACCAGCGCCGCCGTTGCCGTAGCCTCGTTCCTGGTCGTGTTCGCGACCGTCGCCCCCGCCGCCGCCCAGTCGTGGTCGCCGCCGTCGTCCGAAGAGCGCTGCCCCAGCAAGTGGGGCGCGGACGACGAACGGGGCGCGGCCAACCACATGGGACCCGAGACGGTGCTCAAGGCAGCGCGCCTGATCCAGACAGGACGGGTGATCGAGCTCGGTCAGGTCCTGAGAAGCGACATGCCGCTCGGCGCCCGGCACTTCGACCTCTACATGAAGCCGACCGGCCCGTACACGGGTTCCAACCGGCGCGGCTCGAACGAGGAGCTCGTCGTCGCCGAGATGGGCCAGGTGGGCACGCAGTTCGACGGCTTCACCCACCAGACCATCGGCGACAGCCTCTACAACTGCGTCGACCAGAACGAGGTCATGACGCGGAGCGGCTTCACGCGCCTCGGCGTCGAGAACGTCGGGACGCTGATGACCCGCGGCGTGCTCATCGACGTGGCCGCGCTGAAGGGCGTCGACATGCTGCCCGACACGTACGAGATCACGGTCGACGACCTGCAGCAGGCCCTCGACCGGCAGGGGGTGGCGCTGGAGCCGGGCGACGCCGTGCTGATCCACACGGGCTGGGGCGTGCTCTGGGACACCGACTTCGACCGCTTCATGGCGACCAACCCGGGCATCGGCGTGGCGGCGGCGCAGTGGCTCGTGGAACAGGATCCGATGCTGCTCGGGGCCGACAACCAGCCGGTCGAGGTCTCACCGAACCCGGACCCGGAGATCTCGCTGCCGATTCACCAGATCATGCTGGTGGTCAACGGCATCCACCTCGTGGAGCGGATGCGGCTCGACGAGCTGGCCGCGACCGGCGTCTACGAGTTCGCGTTCGTCGTGCAGCCGCTGAAGCTCGAAGGCGCGACCGGATCGACCGTCGCCCCGGTGGCGATCTACTGACGTCGAGCCACCGCGCCGGCCGGAGACGGACTGCACGGAGCCCCTCTCCGGTTCGGCGCGAGGCGAATCGCACATGGCATGGGACGGGACGCGCAGAACATGGCAAACCGAATCTGCGCACCGGCTACAATGAGCAAGTGTCGGATGCCGATGACGCGAGGGACGTTCTTGACGCTCTCGTCCAGCAGCCGCCCCAACGCGACGCAATCACACTGTCTGCGCAGTACCTGCGCGACATCGCAAGCGTCGAGGCGCTCCCCGAGAATCGCGACGGCGCGGACAAGACTTGGGTGCTGACGCTCGCTGAAGAGTTGATGCGGCTGCACCGCAACGTCGCACGCATGCGGTGAGCCGCCGTGGACCGCCTGTTCCTCGCGACCCATGCCGACACTCTGCGTCAGATGTTGGCTGACGACGAGAACCAGCGATAGTCAATCGCACGGTGGCGATCTACCGACCCAAGAGAGGGTACGGGAAACGGACCGGCCGCCGCCCGTACCCTCGGCGTTCACTGCTGCCCGCCGGCCGCCGCCCGCGCTTCCAGGACGCGGGCGCCACCGAGCATGAGGGGCATCGAATGATGCCCCTCATGGCAGGCGTACTCCCACTTCTCGCCGTCGAGCGCCTTCATCGGCACCTCGAAGGTCCACGGGCGCTCCCAGGTATCCGGGTCGTCGACGGTGGCCCGGTAGAGCAGCGTGTCCGCGTCGACGCGGGTCAACCGCTCGATCAGGCGCATGCTGCCGGTGGTAGAACGCCACAACCGCCGCGCATCGAAGTTCGCGGTCTCGATGACCAGCGTGTCGCCCTCCCAGTGCCCGCGCGACTCGCCCGACCACTGCAGCATGTCGGACGGCAGCGAGGGACGCCCGTCGAGGGGGACGATGCGCGCGGTGTTCACCATCTCGGTGACGATCGCGACGTGGTCCGGCGTCTGGAACAACTGCATGTTGTTGTTGTAGGCGCTCGGCGTCATCGGCGGCCCGGCGTTGAATCCCAGGATGCAGCGGTCATAGGTACTGAAGTCCAGCCACGAATCGGCCGGCTGGTTGCGCCGGTGCTCGCGGTACGCGTCGACGCGGCGCTGCCCCTCGGGCGTCAGCGGCGGGTAGCGGCCGTTCGGCGGGTCGACGATCAGCGAGGTCCGGCCCGTGTCGACCGCCTCCAGGCCCTGATCGAGCCAAGTGTGGTTGTACGAGCCGTTTCCGCCGTCGGGCCGCCGGTCGACGTTGGTCCCCGCCTCGGTGCGCTGCGCGGGCAGATCCAGGAAGTTGTTCAGGCGGTCGAGCGCCCGCTGCTCCAGGTCGGCCACCTCCTCCGTGGTCAGGAACTCCTGGTCCCCGAACTCCTCGGGCCGCTCCATGCGGGTGATGCTGCGGTAGTCCCAGACGCCCCCGAGGTCGGGCGCGCCCCAGGCAGTCCGCGGCGCGTCGGTCTGGGCGCCCGCGGGCACCGGCGCCATGATGGCCAAGGCCGCCGAGACGGCGAAGGCGAACGTCAAGATTCGATAGCTCATCTCGTCCCTCCCGATTACAAGGCTTCCCGTGCCGCTGTGGCGGCAGCGTAGCCCGTCAATCATCGCCTGCGGCTCCGCTTGCCGCCCAACCAAACCTCGCCGGGAGTCTGCACGGTGCTACTGCGCGGCCTCCTGGTCAGCCCTCGATTCCAAGCCGGAGCGGCTCCAGGACACCCCGCCGCAGCTTCACCCGCGGGCGGGTCCGGCCGCACGCGTCCCCGGTCTCCCGCAAGCACTCCCGTCACTCCGCGAGCGGGTCGGGCCGGAGCTGGAAGTGGATGATCGAGCTCCGCCGGCCCTTTCCGCCCTCGATGTGCCAGTTCAGGTTCGATCCGTAGTTGGCCCAGAGGCCGCGGCCCTTCCAGCCGGCGTCGGGATCGTCAATCCGCCCATCCAGCCCGCGGGCAAAGAACCCGAGCGGATACGGCACTCGCAGCACCACCCATTCCTCGGTCTCCGGCAGCAGGGCGAGCAGGGAGTCGGACCCGGACCCCGGCGCAATCGGCACGTTGGACCCCAACCCGAGCGTGTCGAACTGATCCACCCAGTTGTAGTTTCGGTTGGCGCTGACCTGCGAACCGTCCGCCAACGTCCAGAAACGCCGTATTCATTGGGGTCTCCGCGACCCCGGATTCCACCCGCATCCACGAGAATACCATTCTGTCGCCCCCCGTAGGCTGTCGGTTAGGCACAATACTGTTGCTTTAAGTATTTGACGCCACGATCTGCGGTGTCCAATCCCACTCGCGGCGGGACAGCGGGCCAGGGCCGCGAAGTGGATAGCCGCTCATCTTCCGCTTGACGCCGCGGGGCTTCTTCTGGCCGCGACTGGAGACCACCCGCTCTTCGAGAATCTCGTCCAGCACGCGATCGCGAAGCCGGTCATTCGGAGACGAGGGGGGAAACGCCAGGGTTCTCGACACGGCGGCGCACGACCCGCACGGCGTGGACGAACGAGAGGCGGTCCGGGTCCTCGTCGACCTTGCGCGCCGCCTCATGGATCAGGCGCCGCACGGCGTAATGCGCCAGCATCAGGCCGTGCACCTCCTGCAACACCAAGTCCGGTGTCTTGCTGCGCAGGATCGCGCCGGGACCCAGGATGTGGGTCTTGACTTCATCGTAGGCGGTCTCCACCTCCCAGCGTTCGTGATACAGCGCGGCAACCTCGGCGGCTGGTGCGGCGGCCGGGTCGAGCAGGGTGGTGGCCAAGCGGTAGACGACATCGCTCGGGTCGTCCAGCCTGTACTCGACGACCCGCACGGGGCATTCTCCTCGACTGCGCCGGCGGTCCTGGCCGCTGCCCCGCAGCACGCTCCGGTAGGAACCGTCGTCGAAGCGTTCCAGCACCGGCAGGCGCAGGTTCGCCTTCATGCGCCAGAGCAGGTCGGCGCCGGTGCCGGCCGCCCGCCGCCAGAGCGGGAAACCGCAGTAGCCCCGGTCGGCAAGCACCAACATGCCCGGCGACAACCAAGGCAGCAGCGCCTCGACCTGCGCCTCCTCCGATTCGGCATACGCGCCGGCCCGCCACGCGAACGCCGCGCGCGTCCCCACCTCGACCAGCGCCGTCAGGCGCACCTGGGGGAAAGCAGCACGGCCACGCGACGCGCCGGGCGCCCCGAACGCCTCCCGGTTCGTCACCTCGTCCGGCACGTTCAGCGTCGACCCGTCGAACGCCACCAGGCGCCGGCCGCGATACCACGACCCGCGCGTCGCCGGGTCCGCCACTGGTCCCACCCGCGCCGCGCGCAACGCCTCGAACGGCGCCGACCCCAAGCGCGTCCGCGCCCGCGAAATCGATGACTTCCCCGACACGCGCAACGTCGCGTCCGACGACACCCACCGCAGCCCTTCCATCAGGCAGCGCAGCACCTCCCGCGCTGACACCGACCGGAACAGCCCCAACGCCACCACGTAATACACCATCGCCTCGGCCGGCAGAGCGCGCTGCCGAAGGCTTGCCCGATCGCACGACGCCAACGCCTCGCGTACCGCCGCGATCGGGTACACCTGCGCAAGCACGCCGATGCTCAGATAGTCCGACAGCCGCGGGCCGCCCGGCAGAACGGCTTGTGTTCGGGCCATTCATCCCCCCGCATCTCCGCTATCACAGCAGAATACAGGGGTTTGACTGCTAAAGCAACAGTATTGCGGTTAGGCAGTACTCCGGCGTCCTTCGCCGCCGCGTCCTGCGTGCTACAGTACGTTTCCTCGTACGCCAAACATCGGTTCCATCGCGTCGCTGAGACATCCCGCTTTGGGGGAGGAGTTGCCGTGCGAAACGTCTGCTTCGGTCTGTCGATCGCCGTGGGGTCTCTGGCTGTGGCTCACGCTCAACAACCGCTCGACGAGCGCTTCGTCGAGGTCGTGCAACGCGGCGAGTCCGGGGTCGAACTCGTGGAGCCGGAAACGGGCCGGCCGTGGGAAATTGCGGCATGGAGCGCGACCGACGTGTCGGATCTTCGCTGGTACGACGAGCAGGTCGACGCGCGGGTGCGGTCCGACGAGCTGGTGTTGGTGTCCCGGCAGCTCGACCGAGACCTGCCGGGGCGTGTTCACGAAGGCTTCGCGCAGTACCACGAGGGCGTCCGGGTGCACGGCGGGAACATCTCGCGCCAGCTCGCCAACGGCGTAACCGTCTCTATCTTCGGGAAGCTCCACGAGGAGATCGACGTGGAGAGGACGCCGCGGTTTTCGATGGACGAGGCGCTGGATCGGGTCGCACGGGAGTCTGGCGTCGAACCGGTAACGAGCTCACGGCCCGAACTGCTGGTCCTGCCGACCCTGTTCAACACTTACGCTCTTGCTTGGCGGGTGCAGGCGCGCGACCTGAGAACGTACTTCGTGGACGCGCACACCGGGCGGATCGTGCACGACGAGAGCGCAGTCCACGAACAGGCCGCCGTGGGCATCGGACACGGCATCCGGGGCCAGCCGAAGAAGCTGAGCACGTCACAGGCCGGAGGTGGATTCCAGGCGTACGACAGGTTGCGCCCCGCGGAGATCGTCACGCTGGACCTGGACCACAGGGAGCAGCGCTGGGAGAGCCTGATGGATGAGGACGGCCCCTGGTGGCGGCCGAGCGACGTAGCCAGCGATACCGACAACAACTGGCGCGACGCGGCGGTGGTCGACGCCCACGCCTACGCGGGGTTCACCTACGACTGGTTTGCGCGGCAGGGTTGGCACGGCATGGACGGTCGGAATGGCCGCGTCATGAGCATGGTAAACCTCAGCCCGGACTACGCCAACGCGTATTTCGCGCCCCCGCCGTGGGGACCGGAGAAAACCGGCGTCATCGCCTTCGGGCGGGAGAGCGACGGTACGCCGATCGTATCGGCCGACATCGTGGCCCACGAGTTCATGCACGGAGTCACCCACTTCTCGATGCAGCGGCGGACGGGCGACCCCCTTGGTTCGGGCTGGTATTGGAGACCCGGACCGTCGTGGTTCACTCTCCGAAACGGTTTTCCAGTCGTCTGCGGCTGGCGCTACCGGTACACGTCCGATTCCGATCCGTTCTTCGCCGGTCGCCGCTTCCACTTCCAGTGTCAGCAGGGACGGCTCATGTTGTGGGCTGCTCAAGGAAGCGCGATCAACGAAGCCTACTCGGACATCTTCGGTACCGCGGTTGAGTTTTCGGTTCACCGTCCGCCAGTCGGACCGTTGCGCGCCGATTGGGTGATGGGCGAGGATACAGGTGTCCCGGTGCGCTCCCTGGAGAATCCTCGCTCGAAGACGCTGAGCAAGCGGAGTTCCCTCCGATACCCTGCCGCTTATCGCGGGCTCGTCAGATTCGTCATAGAGGTCTTCGAGGACAACGACAGGGCTTACCTCTCGAATATCGGTTCCGTGGATGGTGGCCGAACGCTCGTCTGGCTTCCGTCATGGGGCTACTCCGGGTCGCATTGGAACTCCACGATCCTGAGCCATGCGTACTATCTGGCTGTCCAGGGCGGGCGTAACCGCACGACGGGACGGAGGGTGTACGGCGTCGGCGGCGCCAACCGCCTCGACATCGAACGTGTTTTCCTGCGCGCGATGCTCGAGCTGATGCCGAACTCCCCGAGCATGCAGATGGCGGCGCGTGCGATCCGCCAGGCGGCCGTTGACCTATTCGGCGCGGGCAGCACGACCTACAGCGCCATCACCCAGGCGCTCCAGGCCGTGGACCTGTGAAGGGTCCCATCGCCACAAGGAAGAAGACTCCCATGTCCCTATCGCACACCCTCTCTTCCGGGATGATCACGTTCCTGACCGCTGGCTTGCTCGCCGGCTCGGTCCGCCCCACGGCGGCGCAGCCAGCAGCTTCGCGCGGATTCATCACGATCAATGCGGGCTTCCAGCCGTCCAAGAGCACGTTTCCCGACAACGCGGTCTTCACGGAATCGGGCGGCGTCTACGGGGACATGGTGTCCGGTGCCGCAACCCCATGAACGCGCGACCCTCGACGCTACCTACCGCGTGGACAGTGGCACCCTGTTCGACGTGAGCGGTGGTGCCCGGCTCTGGCGCGGCATCGGGGTCGGCGCTGGAGTGGCGCGCTACGCGCTCGACGTAACGGCCCGATCTCACGGCGCAAGTGCCGCACCCATTGCACTTCGGCAGGAATCGGGAGATTTCCGGCACGGTGCCGCTCACTCGCGAAGAGACGGCGGTCCACCTGCAGGTCCTCGCAGTGATGTCCGCCGGCCCGTCCGTCACGGTAACCACCTTCGGTGGCCCGACCTTCTTCAGCTTGAAGCAGGGGCTCGTCAACGACGTGCGGTTCGCGCACAGTTATCCATACGATGACGCGACGTACGCGGATGCAGTGGCTGGCGTGCAGTCGGCATCGGAGATTGGTTTCAACGTCGGTGTGGATTTCGCCTACTACTTCACAAGCAACGTGGGCGTCGGCTGGCTCACGCGGTACAGCAAAGCGACGATTCGGGGGTTCTCGTCCGCGGGCGGCGACTTGATGACCGTGGAGGCGGGCGGGATGCACACTGCCGGGGGGATTGCGCCTCCGGTTCTGACGCGTTGGCGGGCCGTGCTCAACGAAGGCCGGGGTCGATCCTACTAGGGCCGATCCCCGGCGTCGTCGCCCCACACCCGCGCGCGGGGGACACTCACTGGGCGCTCGCGATGGTTGCTCGCGATCTGTAGGGCGAACCCGGCAATCAGAATCCGATGAGGCGCCTGCCGTCGACACAGCGGAACGGGCGCAAGTGGAGACCGAAAATGCTCCGTCCGTCCGTTCTGTAGGACGGCAGCGGTTCGGCAGCCTGCAGCGCATCGGCAACCCGTTGATACGCGAGAGAGTTGGCGAGGCTCTGTCGCTCGAAAGAATCTTGGTCCAGTTCTGGGTCCAGCGACCCCCAAGGGGGAATCGACAGTGGCCGCCGCGCGGACTCTACGGATCGTGTAGTATCCAAGGCACGTCTCCTGTGGCGACTTTGGTTCCAGCCGTTCGGTCGCCATTAGCGGACTGAGTTGAACGCCCTGCCTCTGTGCGGGGCGTTCGCGCGTACGAACGATTCTACCGAACCGCACACGGAGGATCCAGGCCGGCGAATCCCAGGGAGGCAGTCCAGATCGTCCCGGACTGCTCCAGCGTGGGTGGACGTCCCTCGTCGGGCTGGCGGCCGGCTGGAGGCGGGTCGGGCCGAGTTGCGCGGCGGGGGCGGCCAGTCCCCGCCGCGCCCGTTCACCTTCACCGCCGCTCGGCGGCGGGCGAGAGGGCCGCGTTCATCTTCGCGGCGGCTTCGCGCTGCAGCGCCGGGCATGATGACCTTCAGGTTGATCATCACGCATTCCCCCACCGAGCAGGGCCGCCGGCCTTCGCGAGCGCCGTCGCCGACCTCGACCGCGGACCCGACGCCTCCCGGCGCCGCGCCGTCTCGGCCCGTGGCATCCCGGCCGCGCTGGGTCCGCTTACGCGCGGCAGGCGGGCGGCTCGTAGACCTCGGGGCTCTCCCCGGTTGCGATCCGGCAGACCCAGGGCGGCGCACTCGTTGTCGCCGACCGGCCTCCACTGTCCCTTCGGTCCCTTCGGCATGGCAACCCTTCCGCGCTGCCCGCGCGTGTTGGGGGTTGGACTCAGAGCCGCCCCAGAATCGGCAGCGCAACAATTCGCCCGTAGCGACCTGATGGGCCACCGCAATCTTGTACTTCGGGGTAGATGCTCGCCCTTGGTCGTCAACAGGCAGTAGCTGCTGACTCCTCCTTCTCAGTGGAATGCCCGTCACGGATTATGAGCTGTATGTTTGTTGAGATTTCGCAGCCTCAGATTCCGCGGGGTCGGCGGTCATCAGCTAACTTGTTGATCAGCCTAGTTCTCTCAACGGACGCAGCCTCGCGCGTAGAGCATTCTCGAAGTCGGCGCGGTTGACGGTCCGAGCCGCCAACAAGCGTTCTTCCGACGCTTCGAGCGTCAGGACTTCCCAATGACCGCGCAGTAGGTTGCCGTCACGAAGTTCAGGAACGAGCCAGATCACATCGCCTGCATCGAGGTCTTGGGAGGAGTTGTCAGACGGTCCGCCCAGTGATCGGAAGAACGGGCGATCGACCGCCACAGCGATCTTCGAATGCCATCGTCGTAGCGTCGGCCCCTTGACCTGTAGTTGCGGCATCAACCGCTTGGCGCTCGATGAGCGCCAGTCTGGACGGCGAATACCGACCGGGAACGGCGGCGTTGGGTCCTGATTGTCTCGGAGGGCTTCGAACTCGCCCCGCATTCCGGCACCGGAGAAATAGACGGCCTGGATTTCCAGCCCAAACCAACGAAGATCGCCGCGTTGCTCGTTCGCCACCACCAGATCGATCTTCCCGGCGTGCCTATCGGTGTTCGCGCCCCGCATGAACGGAACCTCTCGTGCAACTTGGGCACCGTCGGCTGGAAACCCCACGATGTCGGCGAGCCACCGGATGAGCAACTGGCCCTGCTCGAATCGAGACGGACACACGATAACCGGTCCTTCGTCTGTAGGGCGGTTCGCCTCATCCTCGTAGGCTTGGAGCGTGCACACGCCGCCGATCTTGTTGCAAGTGATGGGTCGGAATGGACAGCGAGGGACCGGTTGGGTGCCGAGGGCCACTTGCGCACGGGCCATGCGCTCCGCTGGAGTCAGCGCCAAGAGCGCCGTGCCGTACCATTCACCGATGCCATATCGAGTCATGAGAACAGCCCTTCTCGAGTGATGATCAGCTCTGGAATGCGAGCGTGGTGTCCGTTCTTCATCTCGACGACGACAGCAGCGAAGCCGTAGGCGTTGACCAGCTCGACGGTCTCGGGCGAGCAGTCGTAGGTCATCAAGAAGTCGATCCGGCTGTCTGCCAGTGCACCGAAGATGCGCGCATGATCGACATGGTTGTGACTGTAGAGACGCGCACCAGCCTGCTTGCCGCCAGACCCCGTGTAGGGGGGATCGATGAACATCCGCACGTTAGGGCGATCGCAAAGGAACTCCAACATCCGCACCCCGTCGCTCTCGCAGAACGTTAGGCGGTCGGAGTATTCGGCGATGGCACGCAAGCGCCGGACGAGCGTGTCGGGATACCACCGAGACGCGATCCCGTTCCCATTCTCACCGCTCTTGGTCAGTGCGGCTCCGGGGGCGAGGACGCCGCCGCGCCGGGTCCGGTTCAACACCAGAGTCCTGAACCCGTGCTCCAGCACGTCAGCGGGGCCTCCCTGGGTGAGTGCCTCGACCTCCGCGCGGTCCGGCGTGAATTGCTGGATGCGGCTGATGAGGTCGTCGTTGTGGTCGAGCGCCGCGCGCCAGAACGACGACACGTCGCGATCGAGGTCCACCATGATCGCCTGTTCGGCAAGGTTCTCCATGACAGCGGTCAACGAGACGACTCCGCCCCCGGCGAAGGGCTCCACGAGGAGTGGTACTGGCGTGCTGAGCCATTCGCGGATGTGCGGAATCAGCCACGTCTTTCCGCCGGGATAGCGCAAGGGGCTCCTTTGGGGAACGGTCGCAACGTTAACGGCAGGGATCGTCGAAACGTCGAATGTCTGAATGGCCACAGTCAGTACCCCGTCTACGCTCTATCCAGCCCCGCAACCCGGTGGCTTGCGGCGATTCTACCAGTTGGCCCTGGCCACGGGCGAGCCAGCGGACTCCTCGATCCGAGCTGATCCGGAGCCGGGACCTCGGCGCCGCCACGCCAGCGGGGGTTCAACGTGTCCGCGGAGACCATTGACGATACCAAGGGGGGGGAAGCGGGAGGGCCTATTCCAACGCGTCGACATGCGACTGTAGGGCCTCCCGCAGCGCACCAAGGCGCTCGATGGCCCATGTGCGGACTTCTGGCCAGCGGTTGCGCTCCTCGACGCGGATGTCGTCGGCTTGATAGTAGCTTGCGACCCGGCTCGCCCTCGACGACTCCAGACTTTCCCATTCCAGCTCCTCACCGAACTGCTCCTCGATTTCGGCCCGCCGGTCCCTCAAGGCGTCAAAGCGCCGGGCCGCTAGATCCTGCGTGTTCGCATCGACATAGAGTTCCACGCGAAATCGCTTCGGAGCGCAATAGCTCGCGCCATAGGACATACCAGTCTTCCCTGCCGGGAAGTTGAGCCAATTCGCGACCGGTGCTTTCTCTGCTCGGCTCCAACCTGCATGCGCGCGATGGAACGCTGGGAGAAACTCATTCCAGAAGTCTCGGTACGCAAGCTGGGTGTCGGAGAGTTTGCTCGGGCGCTCTATGTCGATGCTACGCACCCACTCGTCGGGCTGAACAACCACGTCGAGCTGTAGTGCGGCGGGGGAGTCCTTTATTTTCCAGAGCTTGAGGACGATGCCGAAGAAGCCGACCGAATCACGGCTGTGCGTGTTCAGCCACAGCAGCGCGGACCGATGCTCGGGACGGAATACCTCCGCGATCAGCACGGCATGGCGCGCGTCGAGGCCAGCCGCGTAGGTGATGATCTTCCCCAGATGGTCATGGTCCGTGTTGCCGATCAAATTCTCGACCACAACACGTTCGCCCGAGTTTCGTTCTCGAAACAGGAGATCCGCAGCGAAGGGGCCAACCGCGACCTCCGATCCCTCAAGCTCCAGGTCCATCCCAAGCGCCTCACTCAAATCTCATGCATCCCCTCATTCTGCAGGCGTCAGATCACGCCGAAAACCTCTCGATACACCCGCTGTTCCAGCAGCATGTTGCCGAACGTCTCCATCAACGGACGAACCCGATCCTCGGGCCAATTGGGAAGATGGTGGTACAGCATCAACCCCTGCCGAAACAACGAATGCGTCCGCCGCTTCACCGTATTCGCCTTCAACCAACGGTCGTACCCGATGCGCTCGCCCGCCGCGCCCAACACCGACAGCACCGCAATCGCCAACGCGCTGAGCAACAGCAGGCGGTCTCGCCGCTCCGGGCGCGACACATGCATCGATGACAGACCCATCCCGAAACGCATGTCCTTGATGTCCCGAAAGCCCGCCTCGATCCCCCAACGCTTGCCGTAGTAGCGAATCAAGACCCGCGTCGGCACCGTCGCTTCGCTCGCCACCAGACACCACGGCTCGTCCATCTCCGCATCGTGGACACAGACGACCGCGCCCACCGGCATCTCGTGCGCGTCGGTCACCCGAGCCCCCACCAGCCGCCGCGCACGCCCCCCGGCCCCGACCCACTCGGCGGCCACTCGCCGCTCGCCGCTCGCGTTCGTCACATAGATGTCTCCGCGCAACCGAATCACGTATTCAAAGCCCAACTCGGTCTTCAACGCGTAGAACAGCTTGCAGTCCGCAAAACCCCGGTCCGCCACGACGGTGACTTTCACCCCGTCCGGCAGCACTTCGCGCAAGCGGCACAGCACCTCGTACTCATAGCGCCGCTGATTGCCCTTCAGCGTCGACGAGGCCACCGTCTTCCACAACAGCGGCGTCGCGCGCCCGTGCCCGGTCAACATCGACAGCACGATCGTCTCCTGCTCGTCGGCCGCAAAGCTCGTCCAATCCAGCGCCACGACCACTTCGGTGCGGGCGCCGACGATGTACGGCGTCCAGTAGGCGAAGAAGGTCCAGACGTTGACGCCTTGATTGCTCAGCAGGCGGTCCACCTGCTTGACGCCATGCTTGGTCAACGTGCCCATGGCCTGGGCCAGGCCGCGCCCCACCGCATGGATTGCCAGCGAAGCGCTTGTCAGCACGCCCAGCGTGGCGTTGGCCAGTGACAGCACCCGCTTGGCGTGCAGGTCGCCGTCGTACAAGGTGTTGATGAAGTTCAGGAGGTCGTGTCTCCGAAGCCATAGTTTGGATGACGTCTGCCGATTTCGCTGTGGATGCATGAAACCCACATTCTAATCCAAGTGCGTTGCTCTGCAAACTTCAGAATGCGATAGGTTCTATCTTCAGAAAGGACTTGTTTCCTATTCGGTTCATATTATAAAATGAGGGGATCCCTGAGCGGTTCACCCCCAGGGGGCAGCAGGATGGACGGTATTTCAGGGATCGCCATAGCTTGGTTCCTCGGCGGTGGAAGGTCGAGGTATGCGGTCGAGGCGACGCGAGCGAACCATCCGGGACAGCGAGCTGCGGATGGTGATGCGGCAGGCCGGCACCCCCAGCCTCGGGCGCATCACGTCGTCCTACGTGCGCGATCGCCGGATGCCGGCCTGGTAGTCCCGGACGCGAGGCTCTACGGGGCCAGCTTTATATCGTCGGCGGCAGCGCGATGATCGGGGTGATCCGCGGCTTGCGGACAGACCTGTTCGTGGACTACATTTGGTCCTGAGGGGGAGTCGTTGACATGCGATTGTCCGACCGAATCAAGCCGATCAGCTACCTGAAGGCCCACGCCGCCGAGATCATTCGCACGCTCGCGGACCAGCCGGAGCCCTTGATCGTCACACAGAATGGCGAGGCCAAGGCCGTCGTGCAGGACATCGACAGCTATGAGCAGACGCAAGAAAGCATGGCTCTTCTCAAGATACTCGCGCTGGGGAATCGTCAGATCGATGCCGGTCGGGTGCAACCAGCGGCCGAAGTCATTGCGCGGCTTCGGGAGCGCCATCAGGCCGACTGATGCCCGTCACGGTCCGGCTGACCGATGACGCCGCCCGCGACCTGGAAGATATTTTCGACTACGTCTCCCGGCAAGACGCGCCGAGTAGAGCGGAACGAGCTGGCTCGCAGGGCCGGCACGCCGGCGTCGCTAGCGCGGGAATCGGGCGATCCCGTAACTGCCCCTGATCCCGCCAATCCAGATCTCGTCATTCGCCTCGATGGCCACGGTGCCGAGCCTGAAGAACTCGTTTCCCTTGTAGTCCACGAGCTGCCGGACTTCAAACGTCGCCGGATCGACCTCGGCCACGCGAGCGGCCGACAGCTCGCAAGGATCGACGCCTTCACACTGGGTCACGTGGCCGGCGACGATGACTTGGCCGGCGGGTCCCCAGCGCACGTTGTCGACGTTGAAGCCGACCGGAATCGGGTCGACTTGCACCGGACTCCGGCCGCGTGACAGCCGCACCAGCGCCCGATCGCTCCAGCCCCCGATGTAGAACCACTGCCCGTCATCCGAGGACACGAGACCGTTGGGACCGGGCATCCGGCTGCCGGGCACTTCGACCCAGCCCGTCGTGGGATGCCATTCCCAGAGCTCCCCACCGGCGCGGTCGAAGTTCGTCGCGCCGAGATAGCCGTCCGGCAGCGCCGTGATGGAGTTGATGCGGGCGGTGCCTTCCGGCGCCGGGATGCATCCGATCCATTTCATCGTGGGCACGGCGCCGCCGACGTCCAGCGCAAAGACCTCGATGGCCTCGCGCGCGCCATGACCGACCACGTAGAGCGTATGCACATCGCCGCCGCCCTCCCGCAGGGTCAGTCCGTGTGGCTGGAACACGTCGTTCGGACCGGGGCAGGCGCCATAGGTATCGCGGTCGTGCTCCGGCGGCAACGCTCCCGCGGGGAAGATCTCCTGTACGCGGTGATCGCGAAGACTCACCGCGTAGACGGGACCATCCGAAGCGGAGTACCGTCCCGATGCGATTACCCAGGGGGCGCCCGGAACCGCGTAGAGATCTTCCGGATTGGTCGTGCCGCAGACGAACTGCACATCTCCGTCGGAATCGCAGGCCGGAGCGGTCTGGGCGCCGAGAGGCTGCCCGCCGAAAAGACCCGACACCGACGCAAGGAGCACGAGCACTCGCAACATGGCGCACCCTCCAGACTTCATGACGCCGTGAAGTATACCAGCGCCGGCCGGCGGCCCCGGACGCCCCGGACTGCGCGGTCTCCGCCTTCCGGCCGCCACGCCGGCAGGCCCGGCGCCGCCCCGACCTGGTGCCGGATCCTGCGGCGCATGTGCGCTCCGAACCGCAGTCCCCGCCCGCGGATGTTCATCCTCGAGGCCGACATCCTGCCGCGGGTCCGGCTGACGTGTTACGAGGATTTAACGACGCCCGTACACCTGCGAAACGGTGGCGGGCCTATACTGACGGCGCTGCAGATCGCACCGGCGCCGACACGCTCGACATCACCCGCCCGACGACGCCGGCGTCGGGTCTGCCCCGGGAATCGCGCCCGTGAAGCCGCGGCGGCGCTGCGCCAGCCGGGTTCGGGCGCCGGAGAAGGAAACAGATGAAGCCGTTCGTCGTGAACTCGCACCGCCGCCTCGTCTTCCCGTCCAACTTCTTTCCCGAACCGGACTTCCCGTCCATCGACACCGTCGACGAGCTCGCCGCCATCGTGCGGCGCGACTTCGAGGCCAAGGCGCCGACCGGTTCGGAGATCGCCGCGCGGGCGGATTCGGTCGGCTACGCCAACCGGTACGAGTTGCTGCGCGATCTGGGACTGCACCTGTTCTGGATGAACCGCTACGTGATCACGATGTACGAGAAGCGCCCGACCCGCTGGCGGGACGTGCCCCGCCGGCGCGACGACGTCTTTCTCCCGGCGCTGACGCCGTGGGACGACGGCGATCGCAAGGTGGCGGCCGTCGAGTCCTGCTATCGGCAACTTCCCGCCGCGTGGTCGGCCGCGGTCGAGGACGACCTGTACCGCATGCTCTTCGACCTTTTTCGCCACAAGCGGCACCACGCGACCGACCTGCCGGCGATCAAGCCGACGGCCGCCGAGGCCTGTGCAGATCGCTCTCAGCTCGTGTACCGGCTCGGTTCGTACGAGCCGGACCACCCGCGGTTCAGCCTGGAGGACATCCTCGACTGCCACGAGAACGTGCCGGAGCTCGAGGCCCTGCGCCGCTGGGCGATGACGCTGCACAACCAGTATCCGTGGGACCGGTCGAACACCCGGCTGGTCCCGGTGAGCGAACTGCAGGGCGATGACGTCGTGGTCGCCTACCATCCCCGGACCCCGGACGTGATGGACTTCATCCGAAGGGTGAAGAACGGCGCGCCGCGCCGTCCCCGCATCCCGCCGGCCCGGCCGCCGCGGCAGCCGATCGCGCCGCTGGCGCCGCTGGAGGTGCGGTCCCGGTTCGCGGTGCAGCCGCATATCGAGGCGCTCGCCGTACGCCGCGGCGAGATCTCCTGCACGAACGACGACATCGTGCGCAACTCGGCGTCCAGTTGGTCACCCATGAGCGCGGCGCAGATTGCCGCCAAAACCGGCATCGAGAGCCGTTGCTATACCGAGGGCGGCCTCGAGAACCTGGCCCTCGACGCCGCGGTCAACGCGCTGGAACGGGCCGGCCGATCACCGGAGGAGATGGGCGCGGTCCTCTTCTGCACCTGCACCAACACCCGCCTCCTG
Organism: Vicinamibacterales bacterium; assembly: GCA_965204175.1. Classification (GTDB taxonomy): domain Bacteria; phylum Acidobacteriota; class Vicinamibacteria; order Vicinamibacterales; family UBA8438; genus WTFV01. The sequence continues at coordinate 1,941,240 of OZ241978.1, read as the reverse complement.
CCCTCGGCCGCCACCTGGCTCTCGGGACAGCTCGGCATGTTCCAGACCCACACGTCGGTCGACCTCGTCGCCGCCTGCGCCGGATTTCCCTACGGCCTCGCGGACGCCGTTCGCATCCTGCAGGAAGTCCGGCGTCCGATCCTGCTCGTCTGCGCCGAGAAGTTCTCGGACAAGGTGGGCAGCGTACGCACCTCGCGCATGATCTTCGGCGACGGCGCCGCCGCCCTCGTCGTGGCCCCGGCCGCGGCGGGCGCCCCCGGCGACGTGGACGTGCTGCAGACCTACGCCAGTGGCCCGGTGAGCCAGGTGAACTCGATCATCTGGCCCAACGAGGAGTTCGGCTGCGACATCACCGTCTACGGTCCCGAGGTCAAGGCGCTCGTCAAGCGCTACCTGGAGCAGATGATCGGGGAGCTGCAGGCCCTGCCCCGCCCCGACGGACAGGGAGCCCTCATCGACGCCGTCGACCTGATCGTTCCGCATCAGGCCAACAAGCGGATGGTGATCGACCTGGCCGAGCAGGCGGGCATCGGCCGCGACCGGATGTACTTCAACATCGCCCGGGTCGGCAACACGTCGGCCGCGAGCATTCCGCTGGCCATCCACGATGCAGTGCGCGACGGCGTGATCTCGACCCCGACCCGCGTGTTCACGCCCGGTTTCGGGGCCGGGGCCGTCGCCGGCTATGCGGTGCTGCGCATCGACCCGGCCGTCGTCGCCGCGGAACGAACCGCGCCGCCGGAAACCGACGGCGCCCTGTCGCCGGCGCCGGCCCACGCCGCGTCATCGACCGGCGTCGAGGTGCCCCTGGCGAGCTGACCGGCAACCGGCCGGCGCCGCCTGCCGGCCTGTCGACGCCCCGGGTCCGCCGGCGGCCGTGCTACCCTTCTGGTCGCTTCGCGGAACCCGGCGCAGAGGAATCAGCATGTTCACAGGAAGGGTCGCCGTCGTCACCGGCGGATGCCGGGGCATCGGCGCAGCCATCACGAAATCGCTGGCCGAGGCCGGCGCGCACGTCGCGGCCGGCTACAACCGGGGGACGGAAGCAGCCGAAGCGCTCGCCGCCGGCCTGCGGGCCGAGGGCCGCTCGATCTCGCTGCACCAGGGCAACGTCGCCGAGCCCGACGCCTGCAGGCGGGTGGTGCAGGAGGTGCTCGAACGGCACGGGCGCATCGACTTCCTGGTCAACAACGCGGGCATCAACGTCGACAAGACGGTGCGCAAGATGTCCGTCGACGACTGGCATGCGGTGCTCCGGGTGAACCTGTCCGGCGCGTTCTACATGATCAAGGCGGTGCTCGATAACATGATCGAGCGCCAGAGCGGCCGCATCGTCAACATCAGCTCGGTCATCGGCCAGAGCGGCAACATCGGACAGGCGAACTACGCCGCGTCGAAATCCGGCCAGTTCGGCTTCACGAAGAGCCTCGCCCTGGAGGTGGCCCGCAAGGGAATCACCGTCAACTGCGTCGCCCCCGGGTTCATCGAGACCGAGATGGTCGCCTCGGTTCCCAAGCCGGTCCTCGACGCGGTGATCGGCCGCATCCCGGTGGGCCGCCTGGGCCAGGCTTCGGAGGTGGCCCGCTGCGTGCGGTTCCTGCTCGAAGACGAGGCGGGATACATCACCGGCGCCGTCCTGACCGTCAACGGCGGCCTGGAAATGTAGAAGGGCCGGCACCAGCATGGCTGTCAAGCGCTCCGGCCCCGACAACGGGCTGGGCGAATTCATCCGCCGGCAGCGCGAGCTGGGGCACCTGTCGGTCCGCCAGCTCGCCGACGCATGCGGCATCTCGAACGCCTATCTCAGCCAGATCGAGCGCGGATTCCGGAACCCCAGCAGCTTCGTCCTCAAGGCGCTCGCCGACGGGCTGGAGCTGTCCGCCGAGACGCTGTACGCCCAGGCCGGCATCCTCGATCCGTCGGACGGCGACGCGGGCGACGTCATCGAGGCGGTGCGCCGCGATCCCTACCTGTCGGCCCGCCAGCGCGAGATGCTCATCGAGATGTACGAGTCGTTCCGCAAGGTGAACGAGGCCAACTGAATCCCGGCGTGCGCGCACCTGCCGCGGACGCATCAGGCGCGGGACATCCGCGGCGCCATCGCCGAGGCAGGCAGCGGCTGCGGCACACTCTTCTCCACGTGTGCTTGCAAAAGTGAGCACTCCTTGTTACCATGCATCGCCGGGGTGAGGAGCCGCGGGCGGACGCGTCGCACGCGGTGGAATTCGGACACCCTGCGAGGCTCTGAACACATGGCTATCGAGGAAACACGATGATCAACTGGACCAAACAGACCGACGACATGCTGCAGGCGGTGACGGACACGCAGAAGAAGTTCTGGGGCATCTGGGCCGAGGCGGCGGAGCAACAGGCCGGCCAGGCCCAGTTGGCCGAGACCTGGCGGAAAGCGGTGGACACCTGGGAAGCCGCCGTCAAGAACGGCCTGGAGACGCAGCAGGCGGTGACGCAGAGCCTCGGCGACAGCGCGTCGGCGGTGCCCGGCATCCCCCGGGATCTGCTGGACTGGGCCGCGCAGACCCAGGCCCTGAGCGCCCGCTGGACCGAGGCCCAGAGCGAGATGTGGGAGAGCTGGTTCGGCATGGTTCGCAAGGCGGTGCCGGTGAAGATGCTCGGCACGATCGACGAGGAGAACCAGAAGCTGTTCGCGGCGTGGCAGGAATCGGTGGAGAAGGTCGGCGCAGCCCAGTTGGCGTGGGCACAGATGTGGACCGAGCGCGCCGCCGGTGCGGCGCCGAAGGGAACGGGGACCACGGCGCGGGCCAAGCCGGCAGCCAAGGCCGCCGCGTAGCCTGTCCTGATCGCGGCGCCGGCCCGAGCCGCCGTGCCCGGTGCCGGCCGTCGCGCCCCTCTCGAGGAGATGACCGGCATGTCGGAGCAGTCCATCCCCGGCGACGCGAGCGCCTGGTCGGCCTGGCAGACCGAGGTCGACCGGACCATCCGGCGGGTTCGCAATCTCGGCGAGCTCGTGGCGGAATCCAGCGAGCCGCTCGTCGCGCAGAGCCCCCGCCGGGAGGTCTACCGCAAGCACAAGGCGCGCCTGTACCGCTACGACGGTCCCGCACGCTACGACACCCCGGTGCTGTTCGTGCCCAACCTCGGCATCAGTCGCCCCACCGTCTTCGACCTGCTGCCCCGGGCCAGCTTCATCGAGTACATGGTGGAGCAGGGGTTTCCCTTCTACCTGCTCGACTGGGGCGTCTTCGGGCCCGAGGACGATCATCTGACGGTCGCCGACTGCGCCACCCGCATCCTGCCCCGCATGGGGCAGAAGCTGCTGGCCCACGCGGAAGCCGACTCGTGCTCGGTCATCGGCTACTGCATGGGCGCCCCCCTCGCGGTCAGCTTTCTCGGCACCCACCCCGACTTCCCGGTGCGGAATCTCGTCAACCTCGCCGGCCCCATCGACTTCACGCACGCCGGCCTGTTCGGCTGCTGGCTCGACGCCCGCTACTTCAACGTCGACAAGCTGGTCGACACCCTCGGGCAGATGCCGGCCGAGATGGTGCAGCTCGGCTTCAAGCTGCTCCGCCCCACCATGGACCTGAGCACCGGCCTGAACCTCTGGTGGAACGCCTGGAACGACCGCTATCTCGAGAGCTACAAGGCCCTTCGGAAGTGGAGCGCCGAGTACGTGCCGTTTCCCGGCGAGTTCTTCCGGCAATGGGTCACCGACTTCTACCAGGAGAATCGTCTGGCGCAGGGCACGCTGCGGCTCAACGGGCGGCCCGTCGATCTCGGCGGCATCACCTGTCCCCTGCTGGTTGTCGGAGCCAGTGAGGACAACATCGCCCCGCCGGCGGGAGTGAAGGCGCTCGTCGACCTGGTCGGAAGCCGGGACAAGGAGTACAGGGAGCTTCCCGGCGGCCATATTTCGCTCATCGCCGGGCGAAGCGCATCCCGCGACTGCTGGCCGCACGTGGCGAGCTGGCTCGCGGCACGATCGCACGAGTCCGCGGCGCAGTGAGGCGTACGGCTCCCGGAGGATTGATTCAGATGGCAGACCCCACTTCGGCGCCCGACGATCTGTTCGCGATGTGGCGGAAGCAGGTGGAGGCCGGCACCGAGGCGTGGGTCAAGGCGGCCCAGGAGATGGCGAGCCGGGGCCAGGTTCCCCACCCGCCGGACCCGACGCAGTTCTGGCGTCAGTTCTCGAGCTTCGGCCCGCAGGGCGGGTCCCCGTTCCCGTTCCCGTTCGCGGGGACCGGGCCAATCGATCCCGAGGTGCTCGCCCAGTGGAAACGCTTCCTCGACGACTGGCTCGCGGCGTGGAGCCGGGCCCTCGAGCAGGTGATGGGTACCGAGGCGTTCGCGGAAACCCTCGGCAAGACCCTCGACCAGTTTCTGAGCGTCCAGGCCAGGGTCCGGCAGGCGACGGAGCACTCCACGAAGGCCGCGCTCGAGTCGCTCGGGCTGCCGTCCCGCGAACAGGTGGTCGGCCTCTCCCGGCAGATGATGGATCTGGAAGACCGCATCGAGTCGCTGGCCGACCAGCTCGACGCGCTCGGAACCCGCCAGCCGGCGGCGTCCACGACGACCGATCCGCCCCGGCCGCGACGGCAGACCCGCCGGAAGACCGCGGCCGGCGCCAAGCCGCCCAAGGGCCGGGCATAGGCCCTGCGTGTATAATGCGCGCCCGTCGCCCACCCCCTCGTCGGCGGCCGGGCGGCGGACGGAGGCGGGTATGCGAGGACACCCGATACAGGAAATCGCCGTCGGCGATGCCGCGGAGCTGACGCGGGTCGCCAGCCCCGGGGACGTGGCCCAGTTCATCGACTCGGTCGGTGACCACAATCCCATTCACCACGACCACGCCTACGCCGCCGCGACCCGGTTCGAGAGACCCATCGTTCCCGGCATGTGGACGGCCAGCTTGATTTCCACCGTGCTGGGCACGCAGCTTCCGGGACCCGGCTGCGTCTACGTCAGCCTGCAGATCGCGTTCACCCGGCCGGTCTACTTCGGCGACCGCATCACGGCGCGGGTAGAGGTGGTCGAGCGGCTGCCCGACCGGAACCGCGTGCGGCTGAAAGCCGTGTGCACCAACCAGGAACGCCGGGAGGTTCTGGTCGGCGAAACCGTGCTGTCGCCCTCGAAGACGGCAATCGCCTACACCAGGCGGGAGACGGGCCCGGCCCAGGTCGCCCACTGGGCCCTGCAGCCGACCCTCTGGGCCGCGCAGGCCACCAGCGCCTGGGCGCGGCTCGGCGCCGCCTGGGTGTCGGCATGGCACCACAAGCCCCGCCGGCCGGATTCGAACCTGCAGTAGACTACGGGCGTGCGAGGGCGACGATGAAGATACCGCCCGCCGGGTCGGTTCCGACCGCGATCGCACTCGTCGCGGTTGCCGTGGCCACGGCGGCGAGCTGGGCTCCCGGTCGCCTCCTGGCCGCCGAGGCGTCTCCGGCTCCGCAAGCGACCGCGTCGATATCGCCGCCGCCGGCTTCTCCCGAGGCGGTGCGCCGCCTGCTGAATCGCTATTGCGTCGCCTGCCACAACGAACGCCGCGTCGCCGCCGTGGGCGGCAGCCCATCCGTGCTCGATGCACAGATCCGGGACACCGGGCTGGCGCTGGACGTGGCGGACGCCGCGCGGCCGAGCGCCGACGCCGAGCTGTGGGAGCGGGTGATCGCGCGGCTTCGCGCGGGCTCGATGCCGCCAGCGGGACGCCCGCGGCCCGGCGCGGACGAGGCGCGCGCGGTTGCGAGCTGGCTTGAAGCGCGCATCGACCGCGTGGCCGCGGCGAACCCGAACCCGGGCAGAACCGGCTCGATGCATCGCCTGAACCGCACCGAGTACGGCAACGCGATTCGCGATCTGCTCGCGCTGGAGATCGACGTGGCGGCGCTGCTGCCCGGGGACGAGACCTCGGACACCGGGTTCGACAACAACGCCGCGGTGCTGTCGATCTCGACCGCGCAACTGGAGCGCTACCTGTCGGCCGCGCGGAAGATCTCGCGGCTGGCCACCGGGGTCACGACGGCGCCCGACTTCGCGCGCTTCGAGAACTCGGTGCTGCTGACGCAGGCGGACCGGCAGAACGAGAACCTGCCCCTCGGATCGCGGGGCGGCCTCTCCGCCACGCACCATTTTCCGGCCGACGGCAACTACATCTTCCGCATCGCGCTGACCACCAACTGGCAGGACTACGTCCGGGGCATGGGACGCAGGAACCTGCTCGACCTCCGCATCGACGGCAGGCTGGTCCGGCGATTCACGGTCGGGGGCGAGGCGCCGGGCACGCCGGCCCCCACCACCTGGTCGCCGGCGGAAGCGGGCGACCCCGAGTGGGAGCGGTACGTCCGCGAATCGGCCGCCCACCTGGAAGTCCGCGTGCCGGTGGATGCGGGACCGCACGTCGTCGGGGTCTCGTTCGTGCGCAATCGGTGGGAGCCCGAGGGACCGCTGCAGCCGGTGATGAAGGGTGCCGTGCTGTCGAACGACGAGAAGTATCACGGGAACGCGGAGGTCCAGGCGCTGACCATCGAGGGCCCCTACGAGGGAGCGGTCCCCGACGACACGCCGAGCCGGCGGCGGATCTTCGTGTGCCGTCCCGCCGGCGCGCCGGAGGAGGAGGCGTGCGCCGAGCGCATCCTGTCCAGGTTGGCACGGCTCGCCTATCGCCGGCCGCCGGCGGATGGAGACATCGAAACGCTGCTCGAGTTCTATCGCGACGGGCGGGCGAAGGAGGAGGGCAGCTTCGATACCGGCATCCAGCTCGCGCTGGAACGGCTGCTCGTCGATCCGGACTTCCTCCTGCGGGTGCAGGAAGACCCGGCCGGCGCGGCGCCGGGACAGGTGTACGCGCTTCCCGATCTGGAGCTCGCCTCGCGCCTTTCGTTCTTCCTCTGGAGCAGCATCCCCGACGAGGAGCTGCTCGGGGTCGCCGAGCGCGGCGCGCTGACGGATCCCGCCATGTTGCGCGGGCAGGTGCGGCGCATGCTCGCGGATCCGCGCAGCGAGGCGCTGGTGAGCAACTTCGCCACGCAGTGGCTGCACCTGCGGAACCTGGACGACGTCAAGGCCGAGCCCGCCGTCTATCCCGAGTTCGACCAGGACCTGCTGGAGGCGTTCCGGCAGGAGACGGCGTTGTTCATCGCCAGCACCATCCAGGAAGACCGCAGCGTCCTGGACCTGCTCGGCGCCGACTACACGTACGTGAACGAGCGGCTGGCGCGGCACTACGGCATCGGCGGCGTCTATGGGAGCCGATTCCGGCGCGTGACGCTGCCGGACCTGGATCAGCGGGGCGGATTGCTGGGCCACGGATCGCTGCTGTCGCTGACCTCCTACCCGCACCGGACCTCGCCGGTCCTGCGCGGGCGGTGGCTGCTGGAAGCGATCTTCGGCACGCCGCCTCCAGGTCCTCCCCCCGATGTGCCCGCGCTGCCGGAGCGCGGCGAAGGCGACACACCCGCGTCGATGCGCGAGCGGCTGGAACTGCACCGGCGCAATCCGGCGTGCGCGAGCTGCCACCGGGCCATCGATCCGCCGGGCTTCATGCTGGAGCACTACGACGCCGTCGGGCGCTGGCGGGCGGTCACCGAGGCGGGCCTGCCGGTCGACGCCGCCGGCACCCTGCCGAACGGCGTGACAGCGGTGGGCCTGGCGGGGCTGCGGGGCCTGTTGCTCGACGAGCCCGAGCAATTCGCGAGCACGCTGACCGAACGGCTCCTGGCGTACGCCCTCGGGCGCGAGCCGCGGCACTACGACCGGCCGACGGTGCGCGGCATCGTGCGCAACGCGGCCGCGGACGGGCATCGCTGGTCGTCGATCATTCTCGGGATCGTCGAGAGCCCGGCGTTCCTGATGCGGCGGGCGGCGGAGTGAGGGAGAAACGGATTCACCACGTGGGACTCTGCGCCGGCGGAAAGACGGCTCCCGCGAGCCGACGGCGATGCGGCGCGAGACGACGAGAGGACTGACATGCGAGGCACCAACATCATCACCACGCGGCCCCTCTCGCGCCGGACGGTCCTGCGAGGCGTGGGAGCGGCCGTGGCGCTGCCGTTCCTGGACGCCATGGCGCCCGTGTCGGCGCTGGCGCGGTCCGCGGCGAAGCCGGTTCGCCGCTTTCAGGCGATCTTCGTGCCGAACGGGATGGCGATGGAGTACTGGTCTCCGGCAACCGTGGGACGCCACTTCGAGCTCACGCCGATTCTGAAGCCGCTGGCGCCGTTCCGCGATCGGATGCTCGTCTTCTCGGGACTGAACGCGTCGTGGACCTACGTCCACGCGGGGGCTTCCGGCTCGTTCCTGACGGGCACGAGCCGCGGGGGCACGTCGGAGACGGACGTGGTCGCCGACACGTCCATCGACCAGATGCTCGCCCGCGAGTTCGGCGCCTCGACGCCGCTGGCCTCGCTGGAGCTGTCCATCGACAAGGAGGCCAACGCCGGACAGTGCACCTCGGGCCTCAGTTGCGCGTACACCCAGACGATCTCGTGGCGCACGCCCACCATGCCGCTGCCGATGGAGAACAACCCGCGGGCGGTGTTCGAGCGGCTGTTCGGCGACAGCGGCTCGACCGACCCCGCCGTGCGGAGCGCCCGCATGCGCGAGAAGCGCAGCATCCTCGACTCGGTGATGGACAAGCTGGCGGACGTCGAACGCCGCGTCGGAGCGGACGATCGGCGCAAGGTCGACGAGTACGCCGCGGCGATCCGCGACGTCGAGCGGCGCATCGAGCTGGCGGAATCCAGGAGCGACGTGCATCCGGTCTTCGCGGACGAGCCCAGAGGCGTGCCGTCCACGTTCGAGGAGCACGTCGCGCTGATGTTCGACCTGCAGTTCCTGGCCCTGCGCAGCGACATCACCCGCGTGGCCACGTTCATGCTCGGCCGGGAGCAGAGCACCCGGACCTACCCCGAGGTGGGCGTCGACGACCCGCACCATCCGCTGTCGCACCACGGCAACGATCCGGCCCTCATCGCCCGGATGTCCAAGGTCAACACCTATCACGCGGCGCTGACCGCGCGGTACCTGGAGCGGCTCCGGGCGACGCCGGACCAGGACGGCTCGCTCTTCGACAACATGACCATCGTGTACGGCACGTGCATGTCCAACAGCACGCGCCACGCGGGCAACAACGTGCCGATCCTGGTGCTCGGCGGCGGTGGCGGACGACTCAAGGGCGGGCGTCACCTGGCGTACGACGCCGGCACGTCGCACGCCAATCTCCTGCTCACCCTGCTGGACAAGTTCGACGTCCCCCTCGATCGTGTCGGGGGCAGCACCGGGCCGCTGCCGATCGACGCGATCGACACGCTGTCGGAGGTGTAGAAGCAATGCCGGGCAGGGAAAGAAGCAGGATACCGGCGGCGCGCGTCTGCCTGTTCGCGTTGCTGCCGGCCCTGGCGGGGCCGTGCGCCGCGGCCGCGGCGCCGCCCGAGGCGCCGCTCGCCGACGCCGCGAGACGGGGCGACTGGGCCGCGGTCCGGACGCTGGTCGAAGCGGGTGCCGACGTGAACGCCCGCCAGGGGGACGGCTCCACCGCCCTGCACTGGGCGAGCCACCGGGACAACCGCGAGATCGCGGCCCTGCTGGTTCGTGCCGGCGCCGAGGTCAATGCCACGAACGACCTCGGGGTCACTCCGCTCTGGGCCGCCTGCGAGAACGGCAGCTCGGCCCTGGTGGCCATCCTGCTCGAAGCCGGAGCCGACCCGAACCGGGCGTTGCCCTTCGGAGAGACGCCGCTGATGACGGCGGCCCGCGCGGGCGACGCGGACGTGGTCGGCCAACTGCTGTCCGCCGGCGCCGAGGTCGACGCCGCCACCGACGCGGGGGCCTACGGCGCGCAGACGGCCCTCATGTGGGCGGTCGCGCAAGCGCACCCGGCGGTCGTGGAGGTGCTGCTGGCGCACGGCGCCGACGTGCACGCGCGCTCGACCACGTTCACCGAGACCGTCAAGACGATTCCGACTTATGCGAACTACGGTCTGCAATGCGTGCCCCGGTCCGAGTGCTACATCACCGAGGTCCGGAGCGGGGGTTTCACGCCGCTGTTGTTCGCGGCCCGGGTGGGCGATCTCGCCTCGGCCCGGCTGCTCGTGGCGGCCGGCGCCGACGTGAACGAATCCGCCCCGGACGGGGCCGGCGCCCTGGCCGTCGCGGCGCTGAGCGGGCAGGGAGCCGTCGGCGCGTTCCTGCTGGATCGCGGTGCGGACCCGAACGCCGACGAGGGCGGCTATGCGCCGCTGCACGCGGCGATTCTGCAGCGGGACCGGGTGCTGGCCGAGGCGCTGCTGTCGGCGGGCGCGAATCCGGACGCCCGCGTGTCGGCCTCGACGCGCTACACCCGCGACAGCGCGGACTTCTTCTTCCCGCCGTGGTTCGTCGGCGCGCCGGCGTTCTGGCTGGCGGCGCGCCACCGGGATGCCGACATCATGCGCCTGCTGGCCCGGCACGGCGCCGATCCGCTGGCAACGCACAACCCGGCCTACTGGACCCGCGACCGAGGCACGGCGGCGGGCCGGATGTGGTTAGAGGAAGGCGAGACGACCGCCCTGATGGCGGCGGTCGGACTGGGAGGGCGCGACCCGCTCTCGTCCGTGGATCACCGAGCACGGGTCGCGGAGGCCACCGAGCTGGGCCGGGGTCCCGATCGCGCCGCCGCCGAGGCCGCGACGCTGAAGGCCGTGCAGGTGGCGGTCGAGCTGGGCGTCGACGTCAACGCCGCGAACGCGCGCGGCCGGACGGCGTTCAGCGCGGCCCGGATCAACGGGTTCGACGAGGTGGCGGCGTTTCTCGTCGAGCACGGCGCGCGACGCTGAAGCCTCCCTCCGACGCTGAGACTGAAGGCTCGGGCTGCAACTGCTCGCCAGGAGAGTCCCGCCAACCGGCCGACTCCCCCCCCCCCCCCCACGCACAGCGCGTACAAGCGAACCGGCCGGCATCTTCCTCATTCGGGAAGATGCCGGCCGGTCGTGGCTTGCATACGCCGCGAGGCGCGGCCGCGCGCCCCGTAGCGCGTCAGTTCCCGCCCGAATTGGTCTCGGTGGTCGGCCCCGGGAACGGATACCCGGGCGGCCCGTACGTGTAGTAAGCCCCCAGGTCGTCGATCTTGTCCATGTCCGGATACAGCACGCCGAAGGCGGGCGCCTCGCGGCTGCCCCGCGGCGAGTACCAGACGGCGCCGTCCCGCGTGATCTGGATCTTGGGCGAGTCGGCGTGCCGTTGCGGCTTCGGATAGAACGTGAACTCCTCGGTGCGCGGATTGAATCGCCACAACGTGGCGCCGTACTCGCCGTCGGTCCGCTGGCCGACGTCGGGGGCCCAGATGTTGTCCTTCGGGTCGGCGGCGACGTCATAGGGCTCCGCGTTCTGCTGCGGAATCGACCACTCGGTCATCTTGCCCGTGGACTGGTCCAGCTTGACCAGCTTGCCGTCCCGCTTGCCGGCCGAGTAGATGCCCCACCAGATGTTGTTCTGCGAGTCCACGTTCAGCCGCCGCGTGTGCCCCGGGTAGGTGGGCGCGGTGAACTCGGTCCAGGAGTTGTTGGAGGTATCGAACTTGACGATCTTGCCGCCGCTCCACAGCGCGATCCAGATGTTGTCGTTGCGGTCGGCCACGACGCCGTAGGGGATGGCATGCGGGGTCGGGATGCGGAACACCGACACCTCGCCCGTCGCCCGGTCCCACTTGCTCAGCGCGCCGCCCATGATCCACCCGACGTAGATGTTGCCCTTCGAGTCCATCGCCAGCGACTGCATGAACTTCGTCGGGTTGCGGACCACGTCGTCCGGATCCATCGGGATCTGGTACTCGAACTCCTCGGTCTCGGGGTTGAAGCCCAGCAGCCGCTTCTCGTTGGCCCCGGTGCGGCCGCGGTGCTCCGGCAGCCAGATCAGGCCCGACGGATCGATGAGGATCTCGTGGTTGCCGTTGCGCGGCTCGGGATAGAGCCACTCCCACTGCTCGCCGGTGCGCGGATCGAGCTTGACCAGCCGGTGCGGCACGCCGCGGTCCACCAGCCAGACGTTGCCGTCGGCGTCGAAACGCGGATCCTGACCGTAGCGCGCGACCCGGTCCCGTGCCCACGGGTCGGCGTTGACCCCTTCACCGGGGCCGTCCTTGGCGAGGTAGTACTCGATGTACATCGCCTTGCCGAGGGCCTCCTCGTCCACGGGCGTATGCTGCTCGATGCGCACGCGCCGGCGCTTGCTGTCGGGCCCGAAGTTCTCGACGACATACGCGAGCAGGTCGTCGCGGTCCTGCCGGCCGAAGCGGAACATCGACGCCCGGAACGACAGCAGCCCCTGCCCGTAGCGGGTGGGATCCTGCTCCCCGAGCGTGCTGCCGACCATGTGGTCGATCCACGACATCCACTGCCGTTCGGTACCCGGCCGCGTCGGGAAGAAGTTCTCGCCGTGGCACGCCATGCAGACCTGCTCGGCGACCTCCTTGCCGGGACCCGGCGGATAGATCTCGTCGTAGCTCGCGTACTCGAACGCCCCGGCCCTGCCGCTCTCCATCGCGGTCCGGCCGGCGGGGATGACGAGCGGGGGCGCGTCTCCCGAAAGCTCGCCCAGCGTCAGATCGACCTCCCCCGCATCGCCGGCGCCCAGCGTGACCGTCCGGACGTCCGACTCCAGACGCTTCGTGCTGGCGCTCACCTCGTAGGTGCCGGGAAACAGGGCGACCGCCCGGAAGCGGCCCTGGTTGGTGTAGACCATGTACACCATGTCCCGATCGAGGTTGCGCAGGTAGACCTGCGCCGCCGTGAACGGCTCGGACGCGGTCACGGTGCCCGTCACGGTCGCCGTGCCCGGCACCTCCGCCTGCAGTCCGGCACCGGTCAGAAAAAGGACCGCCGCACATGCCGCGGCGGCCAGCCGGCTGCGACAGCGAGTCGCGCTACGCATTCTCGAGAACACCATAGCCTGCTCCTTTGGAAGATCGACCGGATGGTTCGTGAACGAGTGTCGAAGATTGTACCCGCCCCTACTGCGGAATGCGGCGGTCCATGAAGAGCCGGAACGCCACGTCGCCGCCCAGCAGACTGACCGTGACCCGAGTGCCCGGCGGGTCTGGACGCTCGAAGATCAACCGGTAGCGCCTCGACACCACGTCGTAGTGCTCGCTCATCCGCTCCGCGAGCCGCGGCAGCACGATCTGGTAGCCGGTCGGCGCCACGAAGGTCTCGATGACGCCCCCGGTGTTCTGCACGAGGCTGAGGGCGTACTGCGGCAGGCGCTGCTGCGCCTGCACGGGCCCGCGCGTGGACAGCATCACCGCGTGCACCGTCACCCCGGCGGCGATCAGCGGATTGAGCAGATCGGCGTACCGGTTGTCGTTGTAGTTGCCGCTCGATTCGGTGCCGTCGGTCAGCACCAGCACCAGGACGGGAAACGCATCGTCCTCGTCGTAGTGGCGGCCCCACACTTCCCGGACGCCGTCGAGCAACCGCGCGCCCGCCCCCCTGTCGGCAAACAGCAGTCCGACGCCCTCCTTCAACGCGTTGCGGTCCTTTGTGAAGCCCACGCGCTGCTGGACGCTCCGGCCGATCGTGACCAGCGCGATCTCGTGCTGCGGCGCCAGCATGTCGACAAACGCGCCGAGTCCCGCGCGCAGCGGGTTGAGCGCGTTGGTCTCGATGACGCGGTCGCCGTTGTCGACAAGCAGCGCAATCTTCATCGGGTCCGCGTCGAGACGCGCCGTCAGGACCCCGGCCGAGCGCCCGTTCTCGGAGACCTCGAAGTCGTTGGGCGACAGATCGAGCACGGGTTCGCCCGTCGACGGCCGGGTCACCTCGACGAACACCTGCCCCAGCGGCTGGGCCGCCGCCAGCGACGGCAGCGAGCCGGCCAGCACGGCGAGAACGAGAACGCAACGCAACACCATGGTCACTTCCTCCGCTGACGCGACCGTCCCGCCGCCCACCGACCCGCCTGACAGAACGATGGTGCGCGCGGCGCCGCTGCGGGATCCGAGCGTCCGCCCCGGACGTGCGGCGCGCGCGTTCGACTCCTGCTACTGCATGCGGAGCCCGACGAAGAGACCGGTGATGTTGGCGCCGGCCCGGGCCATGCCGGCCGAAATCCGGGCTCCCGGCGGATTCGGGCGCTCGTAGACCACGCGGTAGCGCTTCGACACGTTCTCGTAGTGCGCGTTCATGCGCTCGGCGATGCTCACCAGCGTCTGCTCGATGCCGGTCGCCGCGGCGATGTTCTCGTAGAGGCCGCCGGTGTTCTCGGTCAGGTTGAGAGCGTACTGGTTGATCGCGCTGCCACCACGGGATGAAAGGAGCACGACGTGGACGGTGATCGACTTCGTGATCAGCTCGTTGACGAGGGCGACGTACTCGTTCTCGTTGTAGTTGCCGCTCCCTTCGGTGCCGTCGGTCAGCACCATCACGAACACGGGGAAGGGCTCGTCATCCTCGAAGCGGCGCTCCCACGTCTCGCGAATGCCGTCCAGCACGACCGCGGCGGCGCCCCGATCGAGAAAGATCTCTCCGGCCGACCGCTTGAGTTCCGCGCGGTCGGTGGTGAAATCGACCCGCCGCTGGATGTTCCTGCCAATCGTGAACAGCGATATCTCGTGCGGCGGCGGCACCGCGTCGAGGAACCCCTGCATCCCGTCGCGCAGCGCGTTCAGCGCGTTCATCTCGACCATCCGATCGCCGTTGTCGACCATGAAGGCGATCTTCATCGGCCCCACCGGCTCGACCGACACGACGCCGGCGTCCCTGCCATCCTCCTGCACCACGAAATCCGACGGACCGAGGCCGGGCACGAACTGCCCGGACGCGTCGGTCACCTCGATGAAGAGCTGCCCCAGTGCCTGTGCTCCGGCCAGAGATGGCAGCGCAAGCAGGACCGACACGGCGAGAACGGCGGCGAAACGGATCATCTGAAACCTCCCGTCTCCGGCGGATATTGCAGGCGCTGTCGCCGAAGGCATCGCAAGGGGCAGTATACTGCGCGGCCCCGGCTCCGCCCGCGGCCGGTGGAACGGCACAGACTCCTGGCGAGGCCCGGTTGGGCGGCAGGCGGAGCCCAGGCGGCGATTGTCGGGCCAGCGTCTCGATTCGGGTCATGTCACGATTCCGTCCCGCCATAGAACGCCTCGCGGCCTACGTTCCGGGCGAGCAACCGCCCGACGACGCCGACGTCGTCAAGCTGAACACGAACGAGAACCCGTATCCGCCCAGTCCCCGTGCGCTGGCCGCGCTCGACGCCGTCGACGGCGAGGCGTTGCGCCGCTATCCGCAGCCGTTCGCCGACGCTTTCCGGCAGAGCGCGGCCGAGGTGCTCGGCGTCGCGCCGGACTGGATTCTGGCGGGCAACGGCAGCGACGACCTGCTGACGATGCTCTTTCGGGCCGTCACGGGCACGGGACGGCCCGTCGCGTACCCTGCGCCGACCTACGTGCTGTACCGCACGCTGGCGGCCATTCAGGGCGCTCCGGTCCTGGAAATCCCGTTCGACGAAGACTACAGGCTGCCGGTGGATGCGCTCGCGGACGCCGGCGCGGCGCTGACGCTGGTCGCCAACCCCAACAGCCCGTCCGGCACCGCCGCGACGATGGACGAGCTCGCAGGTCTGGCGACCCGTGCGACCGGCGTGCTGGCGATCGACGAAGCGTACGTGGCGTTCGCCGGCGCGTCGGCCCTCGACCTGGTGCGGCGCCGCGGCCACGTCATCGTGCTGCGCACGCTCTCGAAGAGCCACGGCCTCGCCGGGCTGCGGCTCGGTTTCGGAATCGCCCACCCCGATCTGCTGGCCGGCCTCTCCCGGGTCAAGGACAGCTACAACGTCGACGCCGTCGCGGCGGCGGTGGGCGCGGCGGCCATTCGCGACGTGGCCTACACCCGCCGGACCGTGGAGCGAATCCGCGCGACCCGCGCCCGGCTCACCGAGGCGCTCGCCGCCCGCGGCTTCCGCGTCTGGCCGAGCGAGGCCAACTTCGTGCTGGCCCGTCCCGCGGACGGCAACGCCCGCCGCCTCTACGAGGGCCTGAAGGCACGCGGCGTCCTCGTGCGCTACTTCGCCGAAGCGGGTCTGGCCGACAAGTTGCGCATCACCGTCGGCACCGGGGAGCAGACCGCGCGGCTGCTCGCCGGGCTCGCCGAGCTGACGCCCTGACCCGCCGTCCGCTCCGCAATGCAACGGAACGAACCAGCGGGTATCATGACGCGGTGACCAGCCCTGCCTTCCGCTCATCGAGGACGGCGTGCGTCGCGGCCCTCACCGCGTGCCTGCTCATCGGCGCCGGCGCGGCCGCCACCGCCGCGGCGCAATCGGCTTTCGACCGCTACGAGCTCGACCGCGACCGCAAGCGGGAACGCGACCGAACGTTCCGCCGCCTCAGCGAAGGCGTCCTGCGCATGAAGAAGCTCTCCTACGAGAGCCGGGCCGACGGCCTCGACGTGCCGTTCTACGTCTTCGAGCCGTTGCAGTTGCGAGGACCGCGCGGGCATGCCGCCCTGGTCTGGATTCACGGCGGCGTGCACGGCGACCTCGCTCCGTCCTATTTCCCGTTCATCCGCGAGGCGGTGGCGCGCGGCTACGTCGTGGTCGCCCCCGAGTACCGCGGCAGCACCGGCTACGGGCGCGCGCACCACCACGCCATCGACTACGGGGGCTACGAGGTGGACGACTGCCTCACCGCGGTCGACTACATGCGCCGCCACATGCCGCACGTCGACCCGGAACGGCTCGGGATGATCGGCTGGAGCCACGGCGGATTCATCACCCTGCACTCGGTGTTCCGCGACCAGGTCTCCTTCAAGGCGGCGGCGGCGATGGTGCCGGTGACGAACCTGGTGTTCCGCCTGTCGTACAAGGGTCCGCGCTACCAGCGGCACTTCGTGGCGCAGGAGCGCATCGGCGGACCGGTGCACGAGCGCCGCGACATCTACGTCGAGCGATCCCCCCTCTACCATGTCGACAAGCTGCAGACGCCCCTGCTGGTCCACGTCGCGGACAACGACCGCGACGTGAACTTCGAAGAGGCGCAGCAGCTCATCCACGCGCTCGAGTACCTGAAGCCCGATCTGGCCGAGACGCGCATCTATCGCGACCCGCCGATCGATCGATTCGGCGGCGGCCACCGCTTCAACCGGCGGGTGGATCGGGACCGCGGCTACCGCCGCGTCGACAGCCCCGAGCAGCGCGACTCCTGGAACCGCATCTGGACCTTCTTCGACTGGCATCTGCGCCCGTACCTGACCCGCGGCCGGTAGGTGAGCCGCCCACCCGCCTGCGAGCCTCCCGGACGGCCGGGCCCTCGTCTCATCCGGCCGGAGCCAGACGGGCCAGGCGGCCCGCCGCATCGACGAGGGTTTCGCGGCCGCGGCAGAAGGCGAACCGCAGGTAGCGCGCGCCGTCGGCGCTCCGCCCGTAGAAGTTGTCGCCCGGCACCGCCGCCACCCCGACCCGCTCGATCAGGCGCATGGCCGCGGCCAGCGGATCCAGGTGCGTCAGGCCGTCGACGCCGCGGTAGTCCGCCAGAAAGTAGTACGCGCCCTGCGGCTCGGTAATCCGGAAGCCGGCAGCACGCAACGCGCCGCCGAGAATCGCGCGCTTGTCCGCGTATCCGCGCGCCAGATCGCGGAAGAAAGCCGGGGGCATGGCGAGCAACCCGACCGCGGCCTTCTGCAGCGGCGTGGGCGCCTGCACCACCAGCGTGTCGTGCACCGCCCGAATCGCCGGCGTCAGGTGCGGCGGCGCGATCACCCAACCGATGCGCCAGCCGGTCGCGTTGGCGGTCTTCGAGATCGAGTTGACGACGACGGTCCGCTCGCGCATGCCCGGCCACGCGGCGATGGACCGATGGCGGGCGCCGTCGAAAACGACGTGCTCGTAGATCTCGTCCGCCACCACGACCAGATCCTCCGCGTGCGCCACGTCGGCAATGGTCTCCAGATCGCCGGGCGTGAACACCTTCCCGGTGGGATTGTGCGGGGTGTTGAGGACAAGCAGCCCGGCCGCGGCCGCCGCGCGCCGCAGCTCGTCCGGGTCGAGCCGCCACGCCGTACCGCCGGCCTCCTCCCGCAGGGTGACGAAGCGCGGCTCGAGCCCGAAGACTTCCGCCTGCGCCGGGTACATCTCGTGGAAGGGCTCGAGCACGACGACGCCGTCTCCACGACGGCCGATCGCGGCCAGCACGGCGGCGAGCCCCTCGGTCGCCCCGAGCACCACCGTGGTCTCGGTCTCCGGGTCGGGCCGAAAGCCGCTGCAACGAGCCGTATAGGCGGCAATGGCTTCTCGCAGTTCAGGCAGGCCGAACGGATAGGAGTACTGGTTCAACTCGTCGGGCCGCCCCTGCAGGGACGCCAGCGCGTCCCGCAGCGACACCGGCGGCTCTCCGGCAGCGAGGCCCGCCGGGCCGGTCGTGACCTGCTCCAGTCGTCGAATGCCGGCGTCGCTACCTCCCAGCAGGGCCGCGATCGCTCCCCAGACGAGAGGAAACGGCGGCGGCTCGTCGGTAAACCCCTGCGCCAGGTTGATGGCCCCCTGTTGGCGCGCGAGTCGCGTCATGCGCCGAATGACCGATTCGCTGACGGGCATAGCGGGTCATTCTACGCCGCCGCTCATCGTCCGCCGCCCTGCAACCGATACGACGGGCAGGATGGTGCGCTTCGTCAATCGCCGGTTGCGGGCACGCGGGCTGCTCACGGTGCGGCGCGCGCGATCCCGTAGCGGCTACCGCCTGGTGGTGACGTATCCCGACGGCCTGCGGCGCCTGCACACCTTCCCGGACCGTGCGGCCCTGATCGCCGGAGCCTCCGCATTGCAGGCCGAGCTGACCCGCGCGGGCTGGGAACCGCTGCACAGGCCCGTGCCCCGCCAGCGCCCCCCAACGCACGGTCCGGAGTCTGCGCCCTGGCAGCCTGCGCCGTAGAACGGGGTGGACGGCCGGCCAGGCACGGTTGGGCGGCAAGCGGAGCTGCAGGCGACGATTGTCGGGCCCGGCCCGCGACGGTCGACCCGTTGTACGCTTCCTCGATGCCCGCCGGATCGCTGGTCGCAGTCGACGCTGCAATCCTGCTGCCGCCGGCGGCGCAGCAGGTGGTTGCGCAACTGAACGCGCGGCTTGCCCCGCCCCCGGACGGCTTCCGTTTCGACGCCGATCACCTGCCGCACGTGACCTTGGCGCAGCAGTTCGTTCCCGCGGCCGACCTGCGACTGGTGACGGCCGAGATCGGCGCCGTCCTCGCCTCGTTCCCGCCGCTGACGCTCACCGCCGAGCGTCTCGCATCGAGCGGAACGACCACGTCGCTCGTCCTGGCCCCGACACGGCCGATCACCGACATCCACACGCGCCTGATGGATCGTCTGGCCGCCTTCGACATGACCGCCGGCGGCGCGAACGCATTTCTCGCGAACGGCGAAGCGCCCCGCGCGCGCGACGTCGAATGGGTCACCCGGTTCCGAACCGCAGCGGCCTACGGCTCGTTCGAGCCGCACGTCACGCTGGGAGTCGGTGCGCTGGACTCCCCCGCGCCGGTACTCGAGTTCGCGGCGGACGCGGTCGCGCTCTGCCGCCTCGGGCGCTTCTGCACCTGCCGGCGGAAACTCGCCTCGTGGACGCTGGGGAAACGGTCGGACCAATGACCCTCGCCATCGGCCTGCTCGCCGCCGTCGGCCTGGCCATCGCCAGCTACTTCACGGCCGTCGCCTATCGCTGGACGCAGCCGGACGTACGCTGGATTCCCTCGTTCTGCCGACTGGAGGAACGCACGTGCGCCACGGTCGTTTTCACGCCGAGCGCGCGCGTGTTCGGCCCGCCCAACTCGCTGCTCGGCCAGGCCTTCTACGCCGCGCTGCTGGCCGGAGCCGTCGCCGGCTGGCTCGCCGACCCGAGACTCTGGCCACTCTACCTGGGCGCCAGCCTCGTCACCGTCGGCCTGGGCGCCTACCTGAGCTACGCACTCCTGTTCGTGCTCCGCGTACCCTGCCCGCTCTGCTTCGCATCGCACGGGATCAATGCCGTCATCTTCGGGTTCCTGCTGCTGCTTCGGCCCGCGGGGTGAGCAGGGACGCGATCGGTTCGGCGTCGGGCTTCCGCCCGGCGGCTGCGAGACGCTCACGATGACGGAGAATCAGTTGGTACTCCGCCGAGCGCTTCCAGACGCGCCCGGCAATCTCCGTCAGGTGGACCGCCTTCAATCCCAGGTAGAGGAACGCCGCGCCCAACGAACCGACCGTCGCATACTGCAGCGCCTGCACGCCGACCGGACCGACGCTGCCGCTCCACATGCCGAGCACCTGGTAGGACAGGAACCCACCGAGCGCCAGCAACGGCCCGGTGACCGTCCGCACGCTCCACGAGGCCACGCGCGACTCCTTCTCCATGACGGTGCTGACGATGCGCAGCTCCTCGACCGCGCGATACAGGCTCGGGAAGTCCGATCCCGTCAGGATCTGCCGCAGGGGCGCCCGGGCGCGGCAAGCGCGGGCCACGCGCCGATCTCCCCGCAGCCACGACGGGCCGGCGACGACGATACGGTGCCGCGGGAACCGCGAGCGCAGTCGCCCGACCAGCCGCGCGTGCGAGGCGTCGGTATGCTCGCCCGCGGTCGAGACGACGTCGACTTCGATCCGGCGCCGCGAAGGGACGCAGACCACCTCGTGCAGCCCGCCGTCCTCGATGTCCTCGATGTACGCCGCGGCATGCGGCGGCATGCCCTCGTGCAGCCTCGCCTCGTGATCGAGACAGGGCAGCACCGGCAACGCCTCGGGCAAGGGCACGGAGACCCTGTACATCTTGACCGCGTGAAGCCGCGCGAACGACGAGAGCGCGTCGAGGAACTCGCGACACGCCAAGCCGTCACGGCCGGCCGCCGGCAGAGACCGCAGCGTCACGCGCCGACCATAGCACACGGGTCTTCGGACTCCGCGGAGGGAGGCACTCCAAGGGCACGCACGTTTCGGAGTATCGTGACCTGCAGACGGTGACCGGGCAGGAAAGGTCCGGCTGCAGTCTCTGCCGCCGGGCAGGCTGGCCGACCGGATCCACTCGGCGGCGCCCCGGACCGGAGGGCGTCGGCGGCGCGAAGGATAGGTGCTCGACAACCGGGCATCGGGAGCCTCGCCGACGGGCAGTGAGCCGGTGGTGATATAGTCAATGGCTGTCTTCGGATACGCGGTCCGACACGTTGAACCACATTTTCGACACGTTGAACTGAAGAGGGAATCAATGATCGCACGACGCAACGGCATGATCGGCGCCGCCGCCGCGGCGCTGCTGGTAGCGGCCAGCGTGTTCTCCGCCAGCGTGGCGGCACAGGACACCAAGTCGACCTGGGACGGCATCTTCACCGCCGAGCAGGCGGAGCGCGGCCAGGCGGCCTACGATCGGGAATGCGCCCAGTGCCATCTCGAGGACCTGCTCGGCGACGGCATCGCGCCCTCGCTCATCGGCGCGCCGTTCCACTTCCGCTGGAGCGAGCTGTCGGTCGGGGACATGCTGGTCGCCATCCGGACCACCATGCCGCAGGGCGCGCCCGCGAGCCTGAGCCCGCGGGCCTACGTGGACATCGTCGCGTACATGCTCTCGCGCAACGACTTCCCCGCCGGCGACATGGAGCTGCCGACCGACCAGGACGTGCTCGAGTCGATCATCATCCAGGAAGACGCCCCGTAGCCGGGGCATCCGACGGCGGCGCGACCAGCCGTCACGCGCCAGCGCTTTCCGTCGACGGGCGGACGGCCGGTTTCAGACCCGGTTGCCCGCCCGTCATTTGCGTACGGGAACGGAATGCCACGCTGGTGCAGCCGCAGCGTGCGGATGCGCCTCCGGACCGGAAAGGCCTGGCGCCGCCGAATCCGTCGCAACGCTCCGTGCTCGGCCCCAGCCCCCACCGCCCCCGTGGGTTGGCGCCGCAGGACTCACTCCGTCGCGTTTCCGCGGCGCAAGCTCCCGGCGGCGGCCCAATGCGGGATCGCGTTCCGTGTGTCACAATCAGCATCGGATCATCCACCTCGCCAGGAGCACGAAGTTGAACCACGCCAGCAGCAAGCGTCCGGGCCGCCTTCTCATCCACTGGGCGTCGTTGTGCGCCGCCGGGCTCCTGTTGGCTCCGGCGCTCTCGGCACCGTCATGGGCACAGGACGACATCGTCGTCGTGGGCGGCGAGGGCCGCCACTGCGGCGAGGATCCGCAGTGCATGAACCGGCTGCATCCGGCGATTCCGATGGCGGCGCGGGCGCGCCCCGGCCAGACCATCGTGTTCCGCGCGCGCAACGCCAGCGACTTCGACCTCGACCCGGAGAGCACCTACGAGGATCCCCGCGCCGGCGATTCGCAGATAGGAACCGTGCACCCGCTGACCGGGCCGGTGCACATCGAGGGCGCCGAGCCGGGCGACGTGCTGGCGGTGACGCTGCTCGACATCGCGCCCGGACCGTTCGGCTACACGTCGGTCAGCCCCATCGGCTTCGTCTCCGATCACGTCACCGGATCTTTCCGCGCCGAGTGGCGTCTCAACCGGATCGAGGCCGTCAGCGACGACCTGCCCGGGGTGCGCATCCCCAACGCCAGCTTCCCCGGCATCGTCACCGTGCTGCCCGGCCCCGACGAGCTCGCCGCCATGCTCTCGCGCGAGGCGGAGCTGCGCGCGGTCGGCGGCGCCGGCTTCCCGCCGTACCCGACGCACGCCTCGCCCGCGGCGGTCTGCGGTCCGGACGGGTCCCACCCGGACGAGTGCCTGCGCACGCTGCCGCCCCGCGAGCACGGCGGGAACCTCGACATCCGCTATCTGCAGGTGGGCGTCACGCTGTACCTGCCCTGCTACGTCGCGGGCTGCGGCCTGGCCATCGGCGACCCGCACTTCGCGCAGGGCGACGGCGAGGTCTCCGGCACCGCCGTCGAGATGGACGCCGACTTCACGCTGACCACCCGGCTCATCGAGGAGGGCCCGGAGCTGCGCCGCGGCCCGCACTTCGAGGGACCGGTCCGCGTGCTCGACATCCCGTCGCGCCGCTTCTACGCCACCACCGGGTTCCCGTTGAAAGCGGCGGGCGAGGTGCCTCCCGACATGCGCTACCTCGGCGCCTCCGAGCGCATCGGCGCCCTGCGCAATCTGTCCAAGGACGTCTCCCTGGCCGCGCGCAACGCCCTGCTGGAAATGATCGACTACATCACCGAGACCTACGGCCTGACGCAGGAACAGGCCTACGTCGTCGCCAGCGTTGCGGTGGACCTGCGGATCGGGCAGCTCGTCGACGCGCCGAACGTGGGGGTCACCGCGCTGCTGCCGCTGGACATCTTCACATCCCCCACACGGTGATCGGCCGGCCGTCCCGGCGGAAGATCTTCTCGTCCCACGACCTGTCCGCCCGGCGGTCGAACACGACCAGGTGACCGGTCCGCGCCGCGCAGCGGTCCATGTAGGCCGCCGTCTGCTCCATGCCTTCGTCAATCGTCCGCTCGAGGCCCTTGTGCGCCACCTTGCACTCGATCACGAACTTGTCGACCCTGGCTTCCGGCGCCGCCGTGCCCGTGCGCGGCCAGACGATGAGCAGGTCGGTGCGCCCGCGCCCCAGGCCGTACTCCCGCTCGATTCGGCCCCCACCGTTCACCACGCGCTGCAGGAACGCCTGCAGAATAAGCTGCGGGCCGGCCTCCGTGTAGTCGAAACGGCCCAGCCAGTGCTCCGAGTGCTCGCGGAAGAACGACTGGAAGGCGCCGAGCAGCCTGTCGACGCGGAGACCGCCATCGTCGTCGACGTACCAGGCAACGTCCTCGACCAGTCGCGACTGGGCAGCCCAGGTAAGCTCGCGCGGCACGGTCTCCGCGTAGATGGGATTGGCGATCCGTGGAGTAGCATCCCGCGCGATCAGGCCGAGGTCACGGACATACTCGAGGTCACGGTCCGAGAACGTCCATTCTTCACCGCCGCTCAACAACGGCTCGACCACGCGCCGCACACGATCCTCCCGCAGCTTGTCGGCGAGCTGATCGAGGTGGACCTGGCGGCTGAGAACAAGGTGCTCCTGAGCCTGGTAGACATCGTCGGCGGTGACGGCCCGGGAACGGTCGCGGCCCGGCGGCTCGTCGAAGCAGACACGCCGGCAAAGCGCGTTGACCAGCCAGGGCTGGCCCCGGGTCTGTCGCCAGACCGTCTCCAGCGCCTCCGGCGTGAACGGCTGGCCCGTCTCCCCGGTGTGCTGGTCCAGCAGGGCGCGCACCTCGGCCTCGGTGAAGTCGCCGAGGCGCAACGATTCGGCCCTGACGTTGAACGCGCTGCCGCCGGCGATCGCCGCGTTCTCGGCGCTCGATTGAATCCGGCAGTCGCGCACGTCGCGCACGCCGCACAGCACGACGCTCTGCGGGAAGCTCTCCGGGCGCCGATCGTAGCGCGCCCGCAACTGTCGCAGCACGGCGATCAGCGCGTCGCCGATCAGGGTGTCGATCTCGTCGATCAGCAGCACGACCGGCGCCGCGGTGTTCTCGCACCAGCGGGTCAGGGCTTCCGCGAGCGCGCCGTCGCCGAAGGTCGCCAGTATGTCCGGCCACGCGTCGTACAGGAACTCGTCGCCCCCGGACCGGGCCCGGGACGCCAACTCGCCGACGATGACCTGCATGGCGCGCCGCACGTCTTCGCGTACGGCCTGGGCGGCCTCGACGTTCACGTACACGCAGCGGAAGTCCCCTTCGACACCGCTGTTGAGCAGGTCGCGCAACGCGAGCAGGACGGATGTCTTCCCGGTCTGACGGGGCGCATGCAAGACGAAGTAGCGCTTGTCGCCGATCAGCTCCAGGATCGAGGGCAGGTTCAATCGTTCCAGCGGCGGAATGCAGTAGTGATCGCGCGCGACGACGGGCCCTTCCGTATTGAACTTCCGCACGACCCGAGTATGACATCCCGGCCGCCGCCCGGACCGACGGCTACTGGTTCGCGGCGGCGCGGTCGACCGCCCGGTTCACCAGATCCTGGAACTCGCGGCGCGGGTTGATTCCGCCCGGACTCTGCGTGAAGACCATGCCGATGATCTCGCGCGCCGGATCGACCCAGCCCATCGTCCCGTCGGAGCCGGAGTGCGAGTACGTGCCGTCGGAGGTCACCTGCCAGCCGAGTCCGTACCGGGTGTTCGTCCCGCTGGCGATCTCGCCGCGCGTGCCGGCCGCCACCGAATCCTCCGAGAGGATCTGCGCGTCGGCGTAGCGCCCGCGGTTCAGGTACATCTGCAGGAAGCGCGCGTAGTCGGTCGCAGTCGAGATCATGCCGCCCGAGGCGCGCACGACCGGGAAGTCCGGCGGGTCGCCCGGCGTGAAGCCCTGTCGGAAGTCGACACCCCCGCCGTCGCGGGGCCGCCCGCGATAGACGGTGGCCATCCGGGCCAGCTTCGTCTCGTCCTCGTGATTCAGTGTGTCCGTCATCCCGAGCGGCTCGTAGATGCGGGCGCGGAGGAAGTCCTCGAGCGGCATCCCCGAGGCGACCTCGATGATGGCGCCGACGGTGTTGTAGCCGGCGTTGTTGTAGCTGTAGGACGTGCCCGGCTCCACGGCCGGCCCCTCGGCCCCGAACTTCGCGACCGCGCCGATCAGGGTCGGGTTCTCGTCGCCCTCGAACGGGTAGAAGATGGGACCGATCCGCAGCCCGGAGGAATGGCTCAGCAACTGCCGGATGGTGATCTCGCGCGAGCGGTCGTTGTCGAAGGACTCCAGATGCGCCGCCGCGCGATCGTCCAGCGACAGCCGGCCTTCCTCCTGCAGGATCAGCACCGCCGTGCCGATGACCGGCTTCGTGTTCGAGGCCATCCGGAACAACGTGTCCTTCTCCATCGGAAGCCGATACGCCTCGTGCCGCCACCCGACCGCCTCGTGCAGGACGATGACGCCCCGGCGCGCGACCATGAGGACCGCACCCTTCAGCTCGTCCCTTTCGACGGCGTCCCGATAGATCTGCACGGCCTGTTCGAGCAGTCCGGCGTCCATTCCGGCGGAGGCCGGCGAGCCGTGCGAAAGCGTCGTGGCCTGCTGCGCCAGCGCCGCCGGTGACCAGATCGACAACGACCAGGTGATCGTGGCTACCACTGCGAGATGACGAATCGATGGCTTCATGGGATGCTCCCGATCCGCTCGTCCGCGTACGTGACAACCACCGTGCGCAGGATGTTCACTCCGAGCCGTTCGACCACATTCTGCGGCAGCACCAGCATGACGGGGCCGGTGTCGACGATCGCCTCGACTGCCGACCTTCGAATGTCCGACGCCTCACCGTGCCCCCGCGCGAAAATGGCGCAGTCCACGGAGTTCTCCAACTCGACGTCAACGACGACCTCGCCCATCTTCTGACTCCCGACCACGCCCGACCTCCCACTGTAGCACGCACCGGCGGCGGCCACGTGGAGCAATTCTCTACGCGAGTTCGGGACCGCCACGGAGTCCGAAGGACAAGGATGTCGCGGCGTGCGGGCCGTCAGCGCCTTATTCCCCGGCTCTCTCGAGCACCCCCGAGACGAGCCGCGAGGACAAGCGATATCCGGCGCTGGACATCTCTTCGATGATCGGCCTGACGGCGACCACCGCACCTCTTGCCTTCGCGGACAGGAGCATTCCCGCGACACCGATCACGGAAACTCCGCGCCGGCGCGCAATCTTGCGCCCGGCAAGCTCGTCGATGAGCAGGAACCGTGCGCCGAGTTGCTCAGCCAGCGCAATTGCTTCTGCCTCACCGGGACCCAGAAGCTGGCCGAGTTCCAATACTGCGTGTCGATTCGCCGGGACTTGAACGGAGATCCACCTCGCGGCCAAGGCGCCGGCAAGTGCATTCGCACCCGGACGACCGGACCCGATTGCGAGCTCGCCGTGCACGGCCGCCGAAATGACGACGTGCCGGTACATGCGGCGCAGCAGGTCGAGCCTATCGGCGCGAGCCAGGGCGATGAGAGGCCCGGCATCGGCGACGATTGGCGTCACGACGTGACACCGACCTCATCATCCAGTTCTTCGGGCGGATAGTCGACCGCCGGAATTCCGGCCTCACCCAGCAAACCGATGAACTCCTCCAAAGTCGTTGCGGAGAGTTTGGCGGCCTGAACAAGCGTTACCTGGCGCTGTTCGAACAGTCGCAACGCCATGGCACGGTGGATGCCGATCTCGAGTAGTCGCTCGTCGAAAGGGACAGCCAGAATGGCGGGACGTCCGTGCTTGGTTATGACCGCGACATGTCCCTGCTCCGCGTTCCTGAGAAGCTCACCGGAACGCTGTCGGATATCGCGTGCGCTGAAGACGCTGAGGGAACTCACGCTGCCTCCATTTATTATGCATGCAAATCGTAGCACAATTGTTCATCGGGCTCGCCGTCGCAGTTCGGCCATTACCGCTCCATGGTCGTGCAGACCGGTCTCGATCATCGCCCGCGCCGCGACCCCCGTGACGTTTGCGACGGCGAAGCTGAGCCCCTTGAGGTTCCGTTCGGGGTCGACACCCGGGATGGAACGGGGATAGCCGCAGGTGCGGAAAACCGGCGCCTCCGGCCCGCCTGTCACCGTGTGCGATCCACGCGGGCGCGTCCAGTCGAGCTCGACGCGTAACACGCCGTCGCGGTTGAGCGTGCCGGGCAGCCAGTCGATGCCGTGATCAGAGCCGGCCGCTACGACGATGGACCCGACTGCTCGCGCACGCCCGACGGCATCCATGAGTGCGGCGGCGCGCGAGCGGTCTTTCGTACCCAGGCTGAGGTTCACCAGCGGCAGCTTGTGTAGCGCCGCCCAGTCGATGGCCGCGACGAGCGCCTCGACCGACGTGTCGAGCGTGCGGTCGAACACCTTGAGAGGACATACGTGCGCGGCGGCCGCAAGATCCTGGATCGCGGCGGCGACCGCCGTGCCGTGGCCCAGGCGGTCGACGGTGTCATCATGGACGTTCCCCTCGGCGTCGAAGCCCGCACCGGTCGCAACCGGGCCGATGTGCGGGTGGCTGGCATGGATGCCGCTGTCGATGACCCCGACGACGAACGGTTGCGCAGGGTTTGCTGACGTCACCGGACCTTGCCTGGAGTATGGCGCCGACGCGCGACGAGCGGCTGAACAGGCCGGATTCCAGTCCCGTAGCGCCATCGCCATGCACCGGCCATGCGACATGGACCTCGCCTACCGTGCCAGCGCAGCTTCCCCGGCGTACGAAGTCTCGGCCTGTTTGCCGGCCGACTCGCTCCTCGACGCCTGCGCGACCTGCGATTCGAACAGCCGCGCGAAGATCCCGCCCCGTACCAGCAGCTCCGCGGGCGACCCGCTCTCGGCGACACGGGCCCCGTCGAGCGCCACGACGCGGTCCGCCCGCCGGGCGAGCCCGAGACGGTGCGTGATGAGCAGCGTCGTCCGCTCCCGCATGAGCGCCTCGTAGCCGTCGATGACGCGCCGCTCCGCGACCGGATCGAGCGAGGCCGTCGCCTCGTCGAGCACCAGCACGGTTGGATCGGCGAGCAGCGCACGGGCGATGCCGACGCGCTGCCGCTCCCCCGCCGACAGCGCTGCCCCCCGCTCGCCCACAACGGTTTCGTAGCCTTCCGGGAGCCCGGCGATGAAGTCGTGGATGCCGGCCGCGCGCGCCGCCGCCTCCACGTCGCCGTCGCTTGCCTCCGGCCGCCCGTAACGGATGTTCTCGGCCATCGACGCGTGGAAGACGAACGGCGCGTGCTCCACCAGCGCCACGTGCCGGCGCAGGAACGCCAGCGGCAACTCCCGCAGGTCGCGGCCGTCCAGCCGGACCGCGCCCCGGTCCGGATCCTGGAAGCGGAGCAGCAGGTCGGCCACGGTCGACTTCCCGACGCCGCTGCGGCCGACGACGGCCACGGTCTCGCCCGGCGCGACGGCGAACGACACGTCCTCCAGCGTCGGCGCGCCGCGGTCGAACGAGAAGCTCACCCCGTCGAACTCCACCACCCCGCGGACTTCGGCGGGCGCCGCCGCGCCGGGTGCTTCGTCCACATCGACCGGCGCATCCGCGATCTCGTGCACGCGCGCCAGCGAGACCTTGGCGGTGGCCAGGCTCGCGTAGAGCCCCATCAGCCCCTGCACCGGCGCCATCAGCCGCGTCTGGTAGGCCATGAACGCCACCAGCGTCCCCATGCTGAGGGTGCCGTCCAGATAGCGGAAGCCGCCGTAGAGGAACACCGCGCCCAGGCCGCCGGACAGCAGCACGCCGGGCAGCCCGCCGGCGAGATACGTGACCCGCTGCATCGCCATCAGCGCGCCGATGAACGCCTGGTTCCGGTCGCGGAAGCGCGTCACCTCGCGGCCCTGCGCGTTGGCGGTGACCACCAGCTTCATGGCCGAGAGCGTCTCGATCAGGAAGCTCCCGATGTCGGCGCTGCGTTCGCGGAACGCGGCCACGCGCCCCTCGAGCCGGCGGCGGTAGACCACCAGCGCCCAGATGCTCAGCGGCAGCACGGCGATGCCGGCCAGGAACAGCCGCACGTCGAGCCAGATCATCATGCCGACCGACCCGGCCAGGAACAGCAGGTTGCCGATCCACGAGAGTGCCGCCTCGGCCGCCACGCGCTGGATCTCGCCGATGTCGTTGTTCAGGCGTGACACGATGTCGCCCAGCCGCGTGCGGGCGTAGAAGCGGGGCGAGAGGCGCTGCAGGTGGCGGTAGAGATCGAGCCGCATGTCGAACAGGATCTCCGCCGACACGCGGGTGTAGCGCAGGCCGCCGGCGACGTTCAGCAGGAAGCCGAGGAGCGTCAGGCCGATGAACAGCGCGACGATGCGCACCAGCACCGCCCGGTCGCCGGCCAGCAACGCGTCGTCGATCAGGTCGCGCGACAGCAGCGGGACGATCAGCGACGCCGCGGTGCTGGCGAGGCTCAGCGCCACCACCAGGGCGAGACGCCGCCAGTACGGCGCAACGTAGGCCAGCGCGCGCCGGAACTGCGGGTCGAGCATGCCGGCCTTGCGGAAGGCGCCCGCGTCCGGACAGACGTCAGGGCGCCGGCGAGGACGGCAGCACGATGAGCCCCGAGGTCATGTCGCCGTCGAGCGCCAGCGTGTCGAGGTAGTCGAACGACGCGGCGTCGTAGAAGTCGATCGTGTTGCCGGCGGACGAGATGTAGAGCACCTCGCCGTTGGTGCTGACGTCGAGGGCCATCCGCGGCCGGCCCGCGACCTGCCGGCGGTTGCCGATGCGCCGCTGCTCGAGGTCGAAGGTCCAGAACTCGTAGCCCTCGATGCTGCTCTGCAGCCCGTAGGCGGTCCGGCGCCCCGGCGCCAGCGCGAACTGGATGCCCCGTGCCGGCCCCAGCGTGTAGAAATCCACGTCGCGGTTCGGCAGATCGATGCGGGCGATGCCCATCAGATCGCGATCCTGCGCCTCGTCGTGCAGCGTGAACAGGTTGGTGAAGAAGCCGGGCTCCTCGTAGATCAGGTCGGTGGAGAACCCGAACCGGATGGGCCCCACGCCGGGATGGACCGGCTCGCGGAGCGACCAGCGGTCGACCTCCGTGAATCCCTCGGCCTCCAGGACGATAACGTCGCGGCCGAAGTGGTACACGTACTCGCCGTCGGGCGAGTACAGGAAACTCGATCGGGGCGTCGGATCCCCCGTCGGCCACGGCAGGTCCTGCAGGATCTCGTGGGTCGCGAGATCGACCTCCACCAGCCGGTACGGCTCGACCTCGAAACGGTCGATCAGCTTGACGGCGGTATCGAGATTCAGGATCGCGGTCCGCCCGTCCGGCGCCGCCCGGAAGCCGCGGATGCGCACGGTGCGGTTGCCCTCGCTGAACCGGAACGAATCGGTGACCTCGCGCGAGGCGACGTCGACCGTCGTCAGGTACTGCATGGTCGGATCGAGGAAGTAGAAACGCTCGCCGTCCTCGGACACGACCATCGCGCGCGGCGAGCCGTGCGGCACGGCGATCTCGTCGACGACGCGGGTGGTCGCCTCGTCGATCACGAAGATGCGGCTGGGGAACCCGCCCAGGTAGAGCGTGCCGTCGCCGGCCGACATCTCCGGCGGCAACGACGCCTCCTGCGCCGGCACCGGCTGTCCCGCGAGAACGATCAGGGCGCACAGCGCGCCCGCAAGGAACCCGATCCCGTGCCGCCCGCGCGTCCCGCGCACGTGCCGTTGCGGACACCACCGCCCAACCGGGTCCGGACGCCCGGCACGACTACGGGAATATGAGGTCAACCTTCCGCCAGTCCTTCTGCGCCGCGGCGCATTTGCCCGTCCAGTCGGGCGCGTGATTCAACTGGTCCGGCACCTGCGCGGGCCAGAAGCAGCCGAGGTGGCAGTCGAACAGGTCGCGCTCGACCGGCTGGCACAACCCCGCGGCGCCGCCGTTGCTGTCCGCCTCCCAGCCTGGGAGGAAGATGAAGCTGCAGCCAAGCGGGATGTGCGGCCCCTCCTGCTGCGGCGGCTGCGCGGGACTGTCCTGCAAGGCCACCACGCGGCCGTCCTCGCCGGCGGCGCTCCCGCCGTTCCCCGCCGCGGCCTGGCGCCGGGCCTCGGCGATCCCCCTGGCGATGCGGGCCGCCTTCTGGTTAATGGGTCTCAGATGCGTCATCGTTCCCCTCTTCCGGCGCGCCGCCGTTCTCGAACCGTCGCAGAAACGCGGGATTCCGCTCGGCGATCTCGCCGTAGATCTCCAGGCAGGTCTCGGTCCAGCCGCGAATCCACTCGCAGTAGTGCAGGTTGGGCGCCTGCGTCGTCCCGTAGCGGGTATACGCCTCGTGGTAGCAGCCCCCGGCGCAGAGCGGACGCGCCCAGCAGGTCCGGCAGTCGGTCTTGCGGTCGATGTGGTGCGCGTCGAGGAACGCCGTCTGCGCCGTGTCGTCGACCCCCTCCTGCACCGTGCCGAGCTTGTGATCCTCGGACCCGGCGAAGCGGTGGCAGAGCGCCACGTCGCCGTTGGTCGCCACCCCCATCAGGCCGAGCCCGGCCCCGCACGGCAGCGCCTTGCTGGCTCCCTTGTGCAACTCCTCGACCGTGTCGCGCACGTTGCTGAAGCCGTGGTGCCGGCCGGCAAGCGCCGCCTCCAGGAACTCCTGGGCCAGCTCCCGGAACTGCCCCAGCATCGAATCGAAACCGGTCTCGCCGATGGCGTGCGCGCGGCCCGGCGAGGTCGTCACCGGCGCGAAGCCGACCTCCCAGAAGCCGACCTCCTCCCGCAGGTGCCGGTAGATGCGGGTGATGTCGAGCACGTCGGAGGTCAGCGTCACCCGTGCGCCGATGGGGCGCGAGCGGTGCCGCTTGAGCAGCTCGCGCACCTTCGGCGCCACCACGTCGTAGCTGCCCCGCCCGTCGTGGAATACGCGGAACTTGTCCTGCATCTCCTTCGGGCCGTCGATGGAGATGGTGACCCCGACGTCGTTGGCGGCCAGGAACTCGATGACCTCCGGACGCAGCAGCGTGCCGTTGGTCGTCAGGCTGAACTCCACCCGCTTGCCCGCCTCGGCGGCGCGCCGGCGCGCGTACGGGATGGTCTTCTCCAGCACCGCGAAGTTCAGCAGCGTCTCGCCGCCGAAGAACGTCAGCCGCACCACCGGGCTGCCGCCCGAGCGCTCGATCATGAAGTCGACGCTCGCGCGCGCCGTCTCCTCGCTCATCAGCTTCGGCATCCCGCCCGCGGTCGGCTCGGCGATCTTGTCCTCGCCGTACTCGTAGCAGTACGCGCAGCTCAGGTTGCAGCGGTTGGTGACGTTGACCACGAGCGTCGACAGCGGAATCGGCTTCAGCGGGATGATGTTGGGGGCCGGCTCCGGCGGCGGCACGGCGGGCGGCGCGGGATCCACCGGCATGATGACCCGGGCGCCGGCCAGCTCCGCCAGGGTGGCGTCGACGGTTCGCGGATCGAAGCGGGCCGCCAGGCGGGAGAACAGGTCCGGCGCGGCAAGCTGCCCGCCGCGCAGCGTCTCGACGACCGCGGCCGACGTCTCGTCGAGCGCGAACACCGCGGCGCTCGGCACCAGGTACAGGAACTGCCGGCCCGCGGCCTCGAACGGATGGCATTCGCCGAGCGCGATTCGGGTCACTGGCTCGCTTCTCCCCGCCGGATGTACAGCGGCACCGTCACCAGCAGGTGCGCCCGCGCGCGGAGCGGCCGGTCGAGCGCGGTGCCGTCAGGGGCCGTGCCGAGCGTCGCCACCACCCAGACGTCGCCGACGTTGTTGCGTTCTCCGCTCCGCGCCGGGTTCGGACCGTCGACGGCCGGCTCGAACACGCCATGCTCGCCGAGCGTGCCGACGAACGCGGTGTCGTCGTCGTCGAAGGTGACGGCGTACTCCTCCATGCTCCAGTCGACGTCGGCCAGCATGCCGAGATCGAGGTCGTCGTCCGTGCCCGACTCGCCGTCGGGGCCGTCGTGCCAGCCACGCGCCTCGAAGCGCTCGTACTGCTTGGGGAACGCTGCGCCGCCGACCCGCGCGAGCCCGGTGGCCGGCGTCACCTCCAGGCGGTGAATCTCGTCGTACACCGTCACCGCCTCGGTCAGCGCGGCGCGGCCGACGAAGAGGTCGCGGCTGCCGACCTGCGCTTCCGGCGCCACGCTCACCTGCAGCGTCGCCCCCGTCGACGACCGGTCGCTGACGCCGGTGACGGTCAGGCCCGCGCCGAGGTCGACAGCCCCCGCGTCGAGCCCGTCCGGCAGGTTGGCGCCGAACAGCCGCAGGGTCGTCTCCCCCGCAGTGACGGGCACCGCGGGCGGATAGACGCCCGTGATCATCGGCTCGGGCCCGACCCGGCGCAGCGTCACGTCGATGCCGCGCTCGTCGTAGGCGCCGGTGAACCAGCGGCCGGCGATCTCATCCCGATCGCGCGAGACGAACAGCACCTCCCGCGCGCTGAAGTGCTCCGGGCTGGTGCTCCGCCCGCGCCACTGGTAGCCGGTGTAGACCAGCGCCTGCCCGGTCCGCGTGACGTCCACGCCGCGGGCCGGATAGGTGTAGCGCGCCCGCGTTTCGAGCTCGTCCGGCGCGGCGGGATCCGCCTCGACGACGACCTCGCCGTACACCGGACCCTGCCCCCGCTCGTGGCCGACAAGCGCCCAGGTACCCTCCAGCGGTGGTGTCCGCATGTTCGCCGACCAGCTCGCCCATTCCGCCGAATCGAGCGGGAACGCCGCGGCCAGATGCGCCACCGCGCGTTCGACCGCCGTCCGGCCGTCGTCACCGTCGTCGGGCTCCGATCCCGCCCCCCCGAACCAGTCACCCGTGAGGAACGACTGGACGTCCGCCAGCGGGTAGTAGCCGCGGTGCATCGCGGTCAGCAGCTCCCACTCCTCGAGCGTCCGCCGCTGGGTGAGCACCCGACCCATCGAATGGCAGCGGTTGCAGGTCTGCTGCGTCTCGGGATCGGCCTCGTAATAGAAGTCGATGTTGCGGCGCTCCACTTCGAAGGCCCCGAGCCGGGCCTCCTCCGGCGCCAGGCCGTGGTTCGTCGCCAGATAGCGCACCGCCTCGCGCGCGTCGGCCGGCTCGATCTGCAGGTTGTTGAGCAGCACCATCCGGCGGATGGTCTGCTGCCAGCCCTCCGGCGTCGTCCGCTGGTAGGAGATGCGGCTCATGCGCCGCTGCTCGTCCGCGCGGTGGCACGTCCCGCAGACTCGGTGCACGAGATCGCTCGTGACCGGAATGCCGCCGTCCGGCAGCACGGCCCCGGAAGCTGCCTCCTGCGCCGCGGCCGGCGCGCCGGCGGCCGCCACGACCGAAAGTACCGCGACCGCCGCCGCAAGCCGTCCGCACAGCGCCGCGGCACACGGGGCGCGGCGCATGGAAACCGGAAAAGGGAAGTGCATGACTGGTGCTGTTGTAGCACACATTCGAGGCGCGGTCGAATGCCCGCTACTGCTTCAGGCTGGCCAGCAACGTGTCGAGAACGCCGCGCATGTACTTCACATCCCCGGCAACGGCATCGATTCTCCCGCCCATGTCCGCCGCAACGGCGTCGATCCGCCTGCCCAACTCGGCATGCGCGTCCGCGTTGCGCTTCTCGTAGTAGGTGAGCATCCTCCACACGACGAACACGCCGCCAAGCAGTCCCGCGATCTCCGGCAAGTACTCCATCACTGCTTCCACCGCGCTGCGCGCCTTTCCTCCACGCCGAAGATCCAATGTGTATTCACTTGCCTGCCAGTATACCAAACGCACTCTCCGTGGCGAACCCCATGGACCCCATGGCCGGCACGCCGGACACGCTCAGATCTCGTTGCGCAACAACCCCTTGCCGAGCAGGACCGACAGCGCGCCGAGGAAATCGGCCAGCTCCACCGGCGGATGCGACCGCCCGTAGGCCTCGTAGAGGTCCGGGACCTGCGTCCGCCGGCCGGCCATGGCGACCAGCGCCGGCAGATCGACGCCGCGCAGATAGCGGATGGTCACGGTCCCGGCTTCGCCCGCGGCGATCGACAGGCTGGCGCCGGGCACGATCTCCCGCCCCACCACCGCCGGGGCCGTGGTCGTGCGGGCCGCCCGCGTCGGCCGCAGGCGGATCGACGGCGCGCGCCGCAGCGCCTCGAACGCCTCCCGCACCGCCGGATCGCGGCGAAACGCCTCGACCGCGTCCGCGGCGCCGGACCGGTCCGCGGCGCCGTCCACCACCACCGGATCCGCACGGTCGTTCCAGAAAGGGTGCAGCTCGTTCGCCGACACCTGGGCGAAGAATTCCGCGGCTTGGCGCCGGTAGCTGGCCCACACCTCCTGCTCCCGCTCGGCGTGGAAGCGCCGGGCCAGGTCCGCACGGTCCGGATGCCGCAGGCAGGTGTTCGTCACCACGGCGGCGAGCCAACCCGACGCCATCGCCTTCTTGACCCCGAAGGACGAGAGCGGATCGATGAACGTCGCGGCATCGCCGACGAGAAGAAACCCGGGGCCTCCGAAGCGGCGGGCCCCGTACTGCGAGGCGTCGCAGGCCCAGGGCGCACCCTCCAGGGTCGCGCCGCCGATCATGCGCGCCAGGTGGCGCGTCTTGCCGAGCTCGGCGGTGTAGCGTGCGGCCAGCGACCCGGGATGATCCGACCGTGTCGTGCGCGGGTCGACCATGACCGTCACGTAGCGCCGCCGGCTCGACACCGGCACCGACCACGCCCAGCCGTCACGGTACGCCTCGACGACAGTGTGCGCGTCATCGTCTCCGACCGGATCGGCGCGCTCGAGCGATTCGGCGGCAACCGGCGGCCATCCCTCCGCACTTCGCCAGACGCCGATCAGGGCCAGCGTCGTCTCGCCTGCCTGCACGCGCGTGCGATGATGGCGCGCGACGATGCCCGCCCGCCCGGAGCAGTCGAGAACCATTCGGGCCCTGGTCGTCACCAGGCCGCCGGCGTCGTCGCGGCCCGTGACCTCCACCATGCCCGCATCGCTGCTCAAAGCGCCCTCCGGGACGTCCGGGACGTCCGCTGGGTCCGTCTCCCCTCCCGCACCGCGGTCAACGACCGACGATGCGCCATCGAGCGCAACGTGGCGCACCGTCACGCCGGTCCGCACGCCCGCGCCGGCGCGCCGTGCCGCCGCCAGCAGCAGTCGGTCGAAGTCCCGGCGGAGCACCTGGTACCCGACCCGGCCGCCGCCGAAAGCCGCGATGCGCGGCGGGCCCTCGCCCCAGCACACCGTGTTGCCGCCGGCGGTGAGAAACCCCGCCGACTCGATCGCTCCCCGGACGCCGATCGCGTCGAACACCTTCCGGCAGCTCGGCGGCAACGACTCGGCCAGCGACGGCGCCGCGTCGGACTTCGTCAGCAAAAGGACGGCATGCCCCCAGGCGGCGAGCAGGCGCGCGGCCGACGCGCCGGCCGGACCGCCGCCGATAATCGCCACGTCAACCGAACAGTCCGAGTCGGGCCGGTCCATATGGTCTGCCAGACGCCGTCAGACGATACCGCAGGGACGAGTGGCTTGTGACCGCGGAGCCCACGTTGCTCGGGCAGTTGTCCCGACCGGCTGCGGCGCGGCGTGCTCCAGGCCCCGACAACGGGTTGCCCTCGGTCGGCCGGTGGGATATCGTGGGGTCGTTCCAGAGACAGCGTGCCCCGGAGGTATCCCATGCCCGTTTCGCAACCGATTCGCCTGACCCTGCTCGCCGCGGCCGTCGCCGTGGTGCTGGTTCCGCCCGCGTTCGCCCAGAACAGCGCCCGCATCTTCGGCGTCGTGTCCGACCACGAGGGAACCCCCGTCGAGGGCGCCACCATCCTCCTGGAGTTTCAGGGCGGCATCACGCGCAGCTTCGAGACCACGTCGAACGACGAGGGCGAGTACATCCAGATGGGCCTGGCGAGCGGCCCCTACATCGTGACGGTAACGGCGGAAGGGATCGGCGCCCTGCGGTACAGCGTCAGGGTATCCGCCGGGGAGGAGTTCGAGCTGGATGCGCAGGTCCTCGCTCCGGGACAGGTCGACCGCACGGGGCTCTCGGCGGAGGAGATAGCCGAGCTGGACGCACGCGAAGCGACGGCCGGCGCGTTCGCGGGCGGACTGGCGGCGGCCCGCGACGGCAACTATGACGAGGCGGCCGAGCTGCTGGCCGAGGCCATCGAGTCGACGCCGGATTGCGGCGAATGCCTCCGCAACCTGGGCATCGTCGAGTACCAGCGCGGGAACCACGACGAGGCCGAGCAGGCCCTGCTGCGGGCGACCGAGATCGCTCCGGACGACGCGGCGGCGTTCGACACGCTGGCCGCCGTCTACAACGCGCAGCGGCGCTTCGACGATGCGGGCGAGGCGAGCGCCGAGGCGGCCCGGCTGCGGGGCGGCGCCGCGGGCGGCGGCGGCGACGCCGGCGCGGTGTTCAATCAGGGCCTCGCCGCCTGGAACGCGGGGCGCACCGATGAAGCCCGCGGCCACTTCGAGCAGACCCTGGCGCTGGACCCGAGCCACGGCGAGGCGAACTACTGGCTGGGGATGGCCAGCCTGAACGCGGGGCAGATCGCCGAGGCGGTCACCTACTGGCGAACCTACGTGGAGCGCGAGCCCGACGGCCGCTTCGCGGCCCAGGCGACGGGGCTGATCGCCCAGCTCGCGCCATGAGTCCTGATTGCCGTCCGATATCTACCTGCCGGGGTACTGCAGAAGGTTCCTGACCTCGTCCGACTCGAAGGCCTGTCGGGCAATCGTCTCCAGGATGCGGCTCTCGGCCCCGCTGCGGACCGACCCGACGAGCATGACCACCGCCTGGTCCACGATGATGCGGAACGGCGGGATGATGTCGCCCGTCAGCGTGTAGTGCGACAGCGTCGGGTGCCGCAGGGCGCGGGATGCGATCTCCATGCGCAGCCTGTCGTCGCGGGCCGACGCCGACTGTTGCGCGATCTGCATCCGGACATCCTGCACGCCAGGGATTCTTGCCACCCGCTCGAACAGTTCCGCGGGCTTGTCGCGGTCCTGCGTAACCGCCCCGTTCAGGGTCACGACGCCATTCTCGACGCCGCCGCCGACGTAGTCCCAGATGGTGATGTAGCGGTAGTTCCGGATCGCCCGGCCCACCTCGCGGGCGATCTCGTTGTCGTCCTCGACCTCCGGGACGGTCAGCTCGCTGGCGACGGTTTCCACCTGAGGGAACGCCAGGGTCCGGTCGATCGCCTCGGTCTTGTCCCACAGCGTCGGGACGCTGCCGGAAAGCGTCGCCTCGGTCCCGTCGACCGTGACCGTCACGTCCTCCAGGTCGAGGCCGTCGCGCAACATCTGTACCACAGCGTCCCCAACCGTCGGCCGGGACTGTTCCGCGCCGGCAGCCGCCGCGACGCTTTGGGGAGCCAGAATCAGAAGACCGGCCAGGGCGAGAAGAATCACCAGCGAGCCGCGCATTGGAGCATTCATGAGCACCTCTCCCTCATCCTACTCCCATCGCACATGTCCGGGGCCGACGCTGGCCAGCGGACGAGAAGCGCGGGCGTTTCACGTCCGGGGCTTCACTACGTGCTCCCGGACGGGTTAGGATGGTTCGTTGTGTCGACAAGGAGGATGGAAATCCCCATGCGCAATCTTCCCGCGATTCGGTCGAGGTTCATGTGTGCCGGGCTGGGGATCGGGCTCGCCGTTCTGGCGGCCGGACTCGCGCCGGCGGCCCAGGCCCAGACGGAACAGGGCCCCGGACTGCCGCAGGCCGGCACCTTCCGGTCGGGCGTGACGCTGATTCGTACGGACGTCATCGTCCGTGACGCCGCCAACGGCGCCTTCGTGCCCGATCTGACGCCGGCCGACTTCCGGATAGAGGAAGACGGCGTGCCCCAGGAGGTGGCGTCGCTGATCCTGGTGCACGGCGGCCGCGTCTTCAACCAGCTCGTCCCGCCGCCGCCGGTGCGCGAGGGCATCATCCTTCCGGAGCGCCGCGTCCAGAGCCAGGTCCCGGGGCGGATCATCGTGTTCTTCGTCGACGCGATGCACCTGGAGCCGGAGACCACGCCGCGGGTCCGGCACTTCGTCAAGGAGGTGGCCGACACCCTGGTGCACGACGGCGACCTGGTGGGACTGATATCCAACGGTTCGGCCGGGACGGCGGTGGATCTCACCTACGACCTGGGGCACGTGAAGTCGGCGGTCGACGGCATCGTCGGCAACGGCATGACGCCGCGCGACCTCATCCAGAACACGCAGGAAGGACCGGACGGCCCCGGCGAGCTGCGCTGGCGCGCGCACCGCGCGTTCCTGACCGTGAACAACGTGCTGGAGGGGCTGGCGCAGATACAGGACCGGCGCAAGGTGATCATCTACGTCAGCACCGGCTACGACCTGAACCCGTTCGCCCTGCAGCGGCTGCATCGCGTGCCCCTGCGCGACGAGCTCCTGCGCGAGCGGCCGCTCGACATCGCCGGGGAGAACGTCGACCCCAACGAGATCCTGAACCCGCTCAACCGCATCGAGCGCCAGGGGGCGGTGTTCGCGGACGGGGAGCTGATCGCCGAGCTGGCCGAGATAACCGACACGGCCACCCGCGCCAACACGACCTTCTACACCATGGACCCGCGGGGGCTCATCTCCGCCCCCGACATCGACTACGACGTGCCGATCGACGCCTGGCGCGAGTACATGATGGCGGCCCGCTCGAGTCTGCGCACGCTGGCGGAGCTGACCGGCGGCATCTCCATCGTCAACACGAACAACTTCTCCGAGCTGCTGCGGCGGATCGACGCCGAGACCAGCGACTACTACGTCGTCGGCTACTACACGAGCAATCCCGACCCGACCCACCGGCACCGCGCACTGCGCGTGACCGTCGCCCGCGACGGCCTCGACGTGCAGGCGCGCGATTCGTATACGCTCGCCCGGACGAGCGCGCCCACCCTTCTGACGGGGCAGGGAGGCCCCTGAGGCAGCGGGCGTGCTCAGGCCGGCGCGGTCTCGAAGGCGACGACGTTGCGGGTTTCGCGGCTGAATTCCACCCCCACCAAGTGGATCGGCTCGCCCAGCGCGCGGTACTTGTCCGCGTAGCCCCGCGCCCGCAGTTGCGTCAGCGCCGCGCCAGCCCCCGCCTGCTCCACCACCTTGAACTCGAACAGATACACCCGGCCGTCGCAGCGCACCGCCATGTCCAGCCGACCGCCGCTGCCGCTGTCCTCCACCGTCACCGCCAGCCCCGACGCCGCGAAATACGAGTAGAAGACGCTCGCATACCAGCCCTCGAAGCGCGCCATCTCGTTCCGCGTGTGCCACTCGTACGGAATGCCGGCGAACACCGCGTGGAAAAGCCCCTGCAGACCCGCCACGTCCGCCGCGCGCAACAACCGGCGCAGACGAAGGCTGTGCTCGATCCGCCGCGACGGACTCCCCGTCAGACGGTCCAGCAGGCTCCCGTTCAGGCTCTGCCGCACCTCCCGGTTCGGGTAGCCCAGCCGGTGGTACGTCTGACCGTCCTCCTCCTCCGTGCCCTGGATCGTCAGATACCCCGTCTGGAACAGCAGCGCCTCGGTGGCCATGTGCTCGACGTCGAACGTGGACAACAGTTCGTCCGTGCCGACCATGCCGTCCAGAGCCACCGACGCGACCCCCCGCTCAACCAGCGTCTCCACCAGGAACGCCGGCGTGCCGGTCTCGAACCACCACGACTGGAACTCCCGGCGCCGGAACAGGCGCAACACGTCGTACGGGTTGTAGACCTTCTCCGGTCCCCGCCAGTTGTAGCCGTTGTACCAGTCGCGGATCCGCCCGCGGTCGAGGCCGCCCAGCTCCGGCCCGAACACCGCGTCCAGATCCGCCTCGGTGTAGCCGCAGATCGCCGAGTAGACCGGATCCAGCGTGATGTCCTCCAGTTGGTTCAGGACCGAGAACAGGCTGACCTTTGAAAACTTGCTGACGCCGGTCAGAAACGTGAACCGCACGTGCGCGTCGCAGTCCTTGATCACGCCGTACAGCCCGCGCAGGTAGTCGCGATTGGAGCTCGCGACAGCCGGTTCCGACAGCGCATCCAGGATCGGCTTGTCGTACTCGTCCACGAGGACCACGGCCCGCCGGCCGGTACGGTCGTGCAGGGCTTCCAGCAACCACGCGAACTGTTCGGCCCCGGTAGCATGCTCGGACTGCAAGCGCGCACGCCGCGCGGCGGCCGTCAACTGCGCCATCAGATTCGTGTGCAGGTAGCCGGGATCCTTGAAGTTGCCGGCGCCGAAGCTCAGGCGCACCACCGGGTGGCGCACCGACCAGTCCCAGCGGTCGTGGACGTGCAGGCCCTGGAACAGCGCCTCGCTGCCCGCGAACAGCTCCTTCAGCGTGTCGAGGAAGAGGCTCTTGCCGAAACGGCGCGGGCGCGACAGGAAGTACTGCGCCCCTTCGTCGACGAGCCGTGCGGCGTACGCCGTCTTGTCGACGTAGTAGCAGCCCTCCTCGCGGATCGTCCGGAAGGTCTGGATTCCCAGGGGCAGCCGTTTCTTCATGGGCCCGACTCGGTTCCCAATTCTACTCACGGGCCTCGTCCGGTCGAGGCTCATCTCCAGCCCCGACATCGACTACGACTTGCCGATCGACGCTTGGCGCGAGTACATGATGGCGGTCCGCTCCAGCCTGCGCACGCTGGCGGAGCTGACCGCTCGCCCGGATGAGCGAGCCCATGGTTATGCCGGGACCGGGAGGTCCCTGAACGGCGGCCCTCACTGGCGCAGAATCTCCAGCGGGTCGATCCCGACCGCGCGGCGTGCGGGCAGCCAGCACGCCAGCAGCCCAACGGCGAGCAGAACCGCCGCGACCGTGGAGAACGTGAATGGATCGGCCGGCGTGACACCGAACAGGACGCTCTCCAGGAGGCGAGTCGTCGCAACGGCCGCAAGCAGGCCCAGAAGTACGCCGGCGCCGACGAGTGCGCACCCTCGCCTGATGACGAACAGGAGGACATCGCGGCGCCCGGCGCCCAGCGCCATGCGGATGCCAATCTCCCTGCGGCGTTGCGTTACGGTATAGCTGAGCACGCTGTAGAGGCCGAACGCGGCGAGCAACAACGCAACCGCACCGAAGATCCCGGCAAGCGTGGCGTAGAATCTCGGCTGTGCCGCCTGCGCTGACAGCGTCGCGGCAACCGAGGTGGTGGTGATGAGTGATCCGGGACCGATCTCGGCAAGCAGCTCTCGCAGGAAACGACCGACAGCCGGGTCATCTCCAGCGGTGCGGACGAAGACCGCGGGCGAATCGACGAAGGGCCCGCGGGTAGTGGATGATCGGGCCAGCGGCACATAGATGTCGTCGACGGTGACGGGTGCTCCCAATCCACTGCGAAAGGGAAGGATCACGTCCTTCACCACGCCGATCACCTCCCGGGTTATAGCGTCGGCTGGGTCCGCTTGCCCTCGGCGGGGAAAGGCCGGCTCTACCAGGTACTGTCCGACGGCCGGCTCGCCACCGAAAGCCTCTCGAGCGAATGTCTCGCTGACGACGGCTACGTGCGAACCGCTCGCCGTGTCCCGGTCCGTGATGAAGCGACCTGCGCGCAGACGAAGCCGCACGACATCGGCGTAGTCGGCACTCACCCTCCGTATTCTCGCCATCAGTTGGTCGTCCGGCGCCGTCGGCGAAGGCCTGCCGACAACCCGGATCGCCCGGGGCGCACGAGAGCGAAACGGTGTGCTCGACGACGACAGCGCCACGGCTTCCACGCCCGGCAGGCTCTTCATCCGCGCCACCTGCGTCCGGAGCGCCTCCGTAACGCGCCGGGCGGCAGCGTTCATCGCCTCCAGCTCGTCCGGTTCGATCAGACCGCCAATCCCGCCGAACAGGCGAGCGGGATCATCGATGCGAGCCGTCAGGACGTTCGTCGGATCGACGCCGTAGTCCATGGCAACCTGCGTTACGAAGCTTCGCAGCAGCAGCCCCGCGCCGGTGAGAAGGACGAGCGCAAGTGCAACCTGCATCACGGCCAACACCGCCTGCAGGTGGTGCGTGCGAACGCGTCCGACGCTGGCGGCCGGGACACGCTGCCGCCGCTGAGTGCGCCAACCAGGTTGACCGCCGACCCGGCAAGCGCCGGCACTGTCCCGAACAAGAGCCCTACTGTCACGGACAGACCGGCTGCGAAGACGAGCACGGTTCCATCGACGTTCACCTCGGTAACGCCGGTCACGGCCGAGGAGACTCGCACCAGTCCCGCGGCTACCGCCACGCCCGCCAGACCGCCGACGAGGCTCAGGACCACGCTCTCCGTCAGCAACTGACGGACAACCTGCCCGCGCCGTGCACCGAGCGCTCCGAGGAGGGCCAATTCCCGCTGCCGTGCGATACCGCGCGACAGCAGCAGACCGGCAACGTTGGCGCACGCCATGAGAAGAACCAGCGCGGTAGCCGCGGCGAGCATCAGGATCGCGTGCCGAAACGGGGCTCGTCGTTCTCCCTGCAACGAGGTCACACGGGGCTCGAACTCTATACCCGGCGGCAGCGGACGCTCGGCGCGGACCCGATCGAGTATCGTACGCACCTCCGCCGACGCTTGCTCGGGTGACACTCCAGACCGGAGACGTCCGATCCCCGAGAGCGAGCTCCGCATGACCACGCTTCCGTTCGGCGGGCTCTCGTGTATCCGCACGACGAGCGGCGTCCAGAAATCGGTCTCCCGGTCGGGAAACTCGAAACCGACAGGCAGCACGCCGACGATCGTGCGTTCTTCTTCGTCCAGTCGGAGAGGCGTACCGATAACGTCCGGATCCGAACCGAACCGGCTCGACCAGGCCCGGTGACTCAGCAGCACAACCGGTTGCGCCCCCTCGATCGCATCCGCCGCATCGAACAGCCGGCCCGGCCGCGGCGTCGCCCGCAACAGAGGAAACAGAGAGGGCGTCACGACGGCGCCGGCGACGTTGACCGGGCCGTCGCGCCCGCTCAGCACCATGGTGCGCGGCACGTAAGCGGCGAGGTGCTCGAAGGACCTCGCCGCGCCCCACAACCGCAGGAGCTCCGCATCCGTCAGGCGCGGGGATGTCCTTCTGTTCCG
The DNA here is from genome assembly GCA_965204175.1 of Vicinamibacterales bacterium. Classification (GTDB taxonomy): domain Bacteria; phylum Acidobacteriota; class Vicinamibacteria; order Vicinamibacterales; family UBA8438; genus WTFV01. Next base: position 1,896,926 of record OZ241978.1, on the reverse strand, counting down.
CCGCACCTGGCCCACACTTACCAGGTTCTCGGACTCCGGATACGGAAGAGGCCGCAGGAGCAACCCGTTTGCCAGGCTGAAGACCGCTGTGTTGGCGCCGATACCGACGGCGAGGATGACTGTCGCCGACAGCGTGAATCCCGGACGCACCACAAACTGGCGCAACGCGTTACGCGCGTTGCGGACTAGCCAACTCATCCGATGGCACCTTGACGGCCCCGTCGAACTCGCGGGGCCGTCAAGGCAAGTCATCTAGAGAAAACGTTTGTAGACCCGCACGATCAGGAACAGCCCTGAGGAAGATGACATTGTCCCGTCTGGGATCCCCCACCGCCACCGCCGTCCGTGGGACACGGCCCATCCGAGTCACACGTGTTACCGGTATACACCGTGCCGCCGCGGGCGTCCGGATCATTGGTCGCAGGGGGGTCCGGGTCCGGATCCGGATCACATGGCGTACTCACCCAAGTGCACACTTCCTCCCCTTCACCCACAGTGGTGCAGCTATCATAGCCACACCCGGACGCCGACACCGGTTCCGGCCCCCATGACGAAAGCACCACCATCCCGACGGCCATCAGGAATGATGGGGTGGACGCCTCCTCAGCGGCATCGGAATGTGCCAAGGTGGAGCTGTTGTGAAGCATCACCTGGAAGAGGAGGCATCCAATGGAGCACGCTACCATCATCGGCATCGATCTGGCGAAACGGAGTTTTCAGCTGCACGGCGCCTGCGCGGACGGGTCGGTTGCGTTCCGCAAGAAGCTGAGCCGGGACAAGGTGCTGAGCTTCATGGCGTCGCAGCCGCGATGCATCGTAGCGATGGAGGCCTGTGGGAGCTCGCACCACTGGGGCCGAGAGATCGGGAAGCTCGGTCATGAGGTGAAGCTGGTCCCGCCGATCTACGTCAAGCCGTTCGTGAAGCGGCAGAAGAACGACGCGGCCGACGCGGAGGCGATCTGCGAGGCGGCCTCGCGGCCGACGATGCGGTTCGTGGCGGTGAAGACGCGGGAGCAGCAGTCCCAAGGCATGCTGTTCCGCACGCGCGATCTGCTGGTTCGCCAGCGCACGCAGACGATCAACGCGATGCGGGGACACTTCGCGGAGTTCGGCGTCGTCGCGCCGCAAGGGCCTGCGCACGTGGAGCGGCTGGCAGAGGCGATTGAAGATGCCGATTCGCCGCTGCCGGGCTCGGTTCGGGAGCTGGGCGCGCTGTTGTTCGTTCAGATCGGCGACCTCAACGAGAAGATCGCGGAGTTGGAGAGGGACCTGCGTGAGCGGGCGCGCGAAGACGAACAGACGGTGCGGCTGATGAGCGTGCCGGGAATCGGACCGCTGTGCGCGATGGCGGTCCAGGCCTTCGCGCCGCCGCTGGAGAGCTTCCGGTGCGGCCGCGACTTCGCGGCCTGGCTGGGCTTGGTTCCCCGGCAGAATTCGACCGGCGGGAAGCCGAAGCTGGGCAGGATATCGAAGATGGGTCAGCGCGACCTCCGGCGGCTGTTGGTCAGCGGCGCGATGGCGACAGTCGGCTGGGCGGCGCGGCGCGGCACGAAGGACCCGTGGCTGGCTCGAATGCTGGCGCGCAAGCCGCGCATGCTGGTCGCCGTGGCGCTGGCCAACCGGATGGCGCGCATCGCCTGGGCGCTGATGACGAAGAACGAGTACTACCGCGCGCCGCTGCCGACCGCCTGAGAAGGCAGGAGCCGGGGCGGCGCCGTCGGGAATGCGAGCAGGTCGGAAAATGGTAAGGGCAAACGGTCAACGAGACGGGGTCGAGAAAACCAGTGACTGCACCAGTGCCTTCGAGCACATTTGCGCGATTTTGGACTCGACCCGCGTATCTCCATACGGGCCCGCGGCGCGTGATATGCCGCAATCAATGAGGCCGGACACACGACAGCACCTGACCGCATGCACCGAACCATCCGACGAAATGGAGCTTCCTGAAACGGCGGTGCACGGCTTCGGACGTGCCCAACGGCCCTCGCTTTGCTCGGAAGCGTCTACCTCGCGCACGGTCGCCCGCGGCTGTCAAGCCGCTGCGCGGCTCCTCCACTCCGTTGCGGCCCTGCGGGTGACAGCCACGGCCGACCGTGCGGGAAGTCCTTGCAGGCCAGCCAGAAGGCTGGCCCTCGTTCCACGGGAACAATCGCGGCGCTGGGGAGCCGCTCCGCTGTCGCGGAGAACCGCTGGAGCAAACTGATCGCAGAAGGAGAGCTTCAGAAAAAGGCTTGCATTTTCGGAGGCGTCCACACACGCCGCAAGCAGCCTCATCGCAAACCTCCTTGGTCATTGGACACGGCCCAGATGTGGGCTCCCAATTCTTGGATGGCAAGCTAGCTGACTCAGCCGGCGCGTGTCATTGACCAGTATCAACCGAAGGTAGCGGGGAAGCGCAGTGGGCTCCGCGACTGCCCCAACCGTCATTCGGTTTCGCACTGACCTTGGCCACGGCAGACCAGCGTCCCCCAGACCTGGTGTCAGTTACACGAGGATGCCGTAGACGATGGCAGAGGCATCCCGCGGATCGGGAGAAGCTCGCGAGATGAACAAACGAAGGGAGCATGTATCGCCGTTGGAGAATCGGCGCCGGTGCTCGATATGACGCGTAACGAGCCCGCTGACACCGCACTTGCAGCCTGTACACAAAAAAGGGGGCCAGCCTTCCGGCTGGCCCCCGGTAGTTGAACGGTCAGTCTCTGGACGCGCCGTCTAGAAACCGTACCGCACGCCGAAGTTCGCCTGCCGCGGGATGCCTCCCGAACGCAGCGACGTGAAGTTCAGGAAGTTGCCGCTGTCGTAGTTCCCCGTCGGGTTGTTGAAGTTGGGGCGGTTGAAGAGGTTGATGATGTCGAAGTAGATGTCGAGCGTGTCCCCCTCCGCCGGGCGGGCCCGCCACCCGAACCGCAGGTCCAGGTTGATGAAGTCCGCCGCGCGCGCGCCGCCCTGGCGGCCGTCGTGATCCACCGTGATCGGGTTCCGGTGCGTGCGATCGGGGAAAATGGACACGGGATTGTAGGACCCGGCGGGAAGCGGGTCCCATTGGGTGCCGTTCCTGTCCAGGTCGACCCGGGCGTCGTAGACGGTGAACGGGTTCTTGCTCATGTAGCGGAAGATGGGGCTCAGGGTGATCCCGCCCGGCAGCTCGGTGCGCCCGCTCAGCGTCAGGATGTGCAGGCGGTCCTGCTCCGCCGGCTGCCAGTTCCGGTCCATGTGCAGGTTGCCGAGAACCTGGGTCTGGACGCCGTTGAGGCTGATGCCGTTGGTGCCGTACTGCTCGAACGTGTCGCCGCGCGAGTAGCCGGCCGCGTACGACAACCGCATGCCCCAGCGGTCCGAGTAGCGCTTCTCCACCGAGACGTTCAGGCCGTCGTAGGCCGACAGCCCGACGCTCTCGATCGACAGCAGCCGCCCCTGCCAGACGCCGATCGGCAGGCCCGCAGGCCCGAGGCCCGTCAGCGGATCCACCTTCGCGCACTCCTCGGCCAGCTTGGCGGGGTTGCTGTAGAGGCCGGCGGTCGCCGCCCCACTCGCACAACTCGGGAAGAAGTTCAGCCCCCCAATGCCCGGGGAGCCGTTCTCGGGCCGGTCGTAGACCCCGCCCCGGTCCGTCCCGTACCACGCATCGTACCACGTGCGCGGGTCGGTACTGGCGGTTCCGGAGCGCAACGGCGCCACGTAGTTGATGCGGTTGAGCAGTCCGCTGCCCCGGATGTTGACGTAGTCGACCCCGATCGACAGCGTCGGCATCAGCTCGCGCTCGAACCCCAGCGTGAGCTGCTTGAACAACGGCTGCTGCCGGCGGTAGTTGTCGATGTAGACGTTCGACTCGTTGAAGCGGTCGGTGGTGCCGGGGGGATAGACCGAATCCACGAAGGCGTGATTCACCAGCGGGCAGTGCGTCGCGCCGTCGCGGATGGTCGCCGGCCCGCACTCCCCGGCCGCCGCGGAGCCGATGCGGAGGGCCTGCTGCAGCTCGGGGTCCTGGATCGGCATGTTGCTCTCCGGCCCGGGATCCGCCTGTCCGCCCTGCTCGCCCCCGCCGCGGGGGAAGGAGGCGACGAAGGAGTTGTTGATGACCGGGTCCTGCAGGACGTTGTCGAGCCCGCTGAAGAGCGTCCGGTCATAGAAGTACCCGTAGCCCGCCCGCAGGACGGAGCGGCCGTCGCCCGTCACGTCGTAGGCCACCGAGAGCCGCGGCGAGATGTTGTTCCAGTCGCGCGGATCGGTCCCCGGCACCATCAGCGGGTTGTCGGTCCGCGCCGCGCTCAGCATCTCGGCGTCCCAGCGCACGCCGAGCCCCAGGGTCCAGCGCTCGTTCAGCGTCCACTTGTCCTGGAAGAACGTCTCCCACGTGTTGATGGGGTAGGCGAAGTGGTTGCCGGAGGGTGCGCCGACGCGAATCTGGAGCCGTTCGGGGTACGTCGAGTAGTCGTTGACGTCGAACGGCAGGTCGGTGTTGAAGTGGAACGCGCCGCCCAGGAAGTTCTCGCGGAAGTCGTCGATGAACGACCGGTGGAACGTGCCGCCGAACTTGAAGTCGTGATCGCCCATCATGTCGGGGACGAACCACGACGTGGTGTTGTTGTACTGCCACTGCGAGTCGATGCGGCCGCCGGCCCACGGCGCGATGTTGTCCCAGAAGCTGCTCATCCTGTAGCCGGGCGCCAGGTTCCGCATCTGCCCGTCGCGGCTCACGTGCCCGTTCAGGTCGTACCAGGCGGGAGAGGCTCCCGCGGCGTTCTCGTAGCTGCGGGTGACCCGCACGGTGTTGACGACGTTGTTGCCGATGACGCTGGTGTAGCTCCCGACCCAGATCATCTCGTCGTCTTCCTGGTTGTGCCCCGAGGTCAGCGTCCGGTTGCCGTAGCGGTTGGTCTCCGGGCTGAGCTCGCGCATGAACCGCAGGGCCCACGAGTTGTTCCCGTTGATCTGGTGGTCCACCCGGTACATGGTGTTCCACGCACGCCACTTCTCCGGTACGGACCAGTCCAGATCGGGACGGCTGTTGAACTGCCGCGTCCGGGCCGGGTTGGTGAGCCGCCGCTCGAGGCTCACGAAGAAGTGCGCCCTGTCCTGCACGATCGGCCCGCCGAAGACGCCGCCGAACTCGTACTTGTTGTTCGTCGGCTTCGCTACGCTCGAGTCCTCCTGGAACAACTGGTTGTTGAAGTAGTCGCGCGCCGTCATGCCGGTGCTGGTGCTGTAGCTGAAGCCGGCCCCGGACCACTGGTTCGTCCCCCGCTTGGTCACCGCGTTGATGACGGCGCCGGACGAGCGGCCGAACTCGGCGTCGAACTGCCCGCTGACGACCTGGAACTCCTGCACCGATTCGATCGCCACCTTGACTTGGCTGCCGCCCGCGCCGCCGCCGGTGGAGTCGTTGTTGTACCCCCCGTCGACGTTCAGCGAGCTGGCCGCGGCGGTCTGCCCGTTGGCGATGATCCCGTCGTTGCCCTGCGAGCTCGACGGCAGGAACTGGATGCCCGGCAGCAGCGAGATCGCGGCGAACGCGCTGCGGTTGACCAGCGGCATCTCCACCAGCTCGGCGTTGTCGAGCGTGCCGCCCACCTCGGCCGAGGTGAGGTCGACCAGCGGGGCCTGCCCGGAGACGGTCACCGTCTCCTCGAGGGCGCCCACGCCGAGGATGATGTCGAGGGGCACCGTCTGGCCGACGGTCAGCGCGTAGCCGGTCGTCTGGAACGTGGTGAAGCCCGGCAGCGCGGCCGTGACCGAGAAGACCCCCGGCAGCAACTGCGCCGCGAAGTAGCTTCCGTCACCGCCGGTGATGACCTCGCGGAAGGTCCCGTCCGCCTCGTTCTGGATGAAGACGGTCACCCCCGGAAGGGCGCCTCCCGTCTCGTCGGTGACCGTCCCTCGAAGCTCCGTCCGACCCACCTGTGCCGGGGCCGGCGCCGCCGCCGCGCCTACCAGCGCGCCGACGATCAGGAATGTCGTAAGCCTTCGCACTATCCCACCCTCCTTCTGAAAGACCGACGCCCTACGAACAAACGGTTTTCCCGGATTGATGCGGACGGCGACAACGCCGTCCTCGCGTGCAGGCCGGCTGTTTCCCCTCTTCGTTCATCGCTCCTCGACGATTGCCCAAAGTCACGAAAGCGCAACGTAGCGCAGACACGCGGCAGTTGGCAAGCCCGTTTTTGGCTTCCCGCACCGACTGTCTGGAGGAGTGATGCATACTTCGGGCCATCGCATCGGCAACATCCTGGGGCCCGGGCATGCCGGTCAACATGGCTTCGCAGAGCGAATCGGCACGCGCTCGACACGGCGGGATCCCGATTCCTGGATCCGGGATCCCGGATCATCGCGGCCCGACAGGCCGGCTCGCGGAAAGCACCGTACAGAGAAATAGGAGCCGGGCGCCCGCGTGGGATGGGCACCCGGCTCCAAGGACCTGCTCAGCCTCCGGACGCGCCGCCTGGAAGCCGTACCGCACGCCGAAGTTCGCCTGCCGCGGGATCCCGTTGGAGCGCAGCAACGTGTAGCGCGCGAAGTTGCCGCTGTTCTGGTTCCCGTTCGCCGTCGACGCGACGAAGAAGTTCGGGCGATTGAGCACGTTGATGATGTCGAAGTAGATGTCGAGCGTGTCCCCCTCCGCGGGCCGGGCCCGCCATCCGAACCGCACGTCCAGGTTCATGTAGTTGCCCGCGCGGGCGCCGCCCTGCCTGCCGTTGTGCTCCACCGTGAACGCGTTGGCGCCCTCCCCGGTGTAGGTCCCCGCGGGAATCGGGTCCCAGTTGGTGCCGTTCCGGTCCAGGTCGAGCGTGCTGTTGTACATGGTGAACGGGTTCGCGCTCATGTAGCGGAAGATGGGGCTCAGGGTGATCCCGCCCGGCAGCTCGGTGCGCCCGCTCAGCGTCAGCACGTGCTTGCGGTCGTGCTCCGCCGGCTGCCAGTTCTTGTCCATGTTGAGGTCGCCGAGGACCTGGGTCTGGACGCCGTTGACGCTGATGCCGTTGGTGCCGTACTGCTCGAAGGTATCGCCGCGCGAGTAGCCCAGCGCGTACGACAGCCGCGCGCCCCAGCGGTCGGAATACCGCTTCTCCATCGAGAAGTTCAGGCCGTCGTAGGACGACAACCCGGTGCTCTCGATCGACAGCAGCCGGCCCTGCGCCCAGACGCCGATCAGCAGGCCGGTCCGCGGATCGATGCCGGTCACCGGATCCGCCTTCGCACACTCCCGTTGCAGCACGGCAGGATTGCTGCTGTAGAGAGCGGCGTCGGCCACCGCCTGCGGACAGCTCGGGTAGAACACCGTGTCGGTCCGGTTGTAGACCCCGCCGTTCCGGTTCGGAAACACGTCGTAGTACGTGAGCTCGGCGGACTGTCGATTGAGTCGCGGTACGGCGCCACGTAGTTGATGCGGTTGAGCAGTCCGGTGCCCCGGATGCGGACGTAGTCGACCCCGACCGACAGCGTCGGCGCCAGCTCGCGCTCGAACCCCAGCGTGTACTGGGCGAACAACGGCTGCTGGCGGCGGTAGTTGTCGATGAAGGCGTTGGCCTCGTTGAAGCGGCTCGACGAGCCGCTGGGGTAGATCGACTCTATGAAGTCGCGATTCAGCAGCAAGCAGTTCGGCACGCCGTCGCGCATGGTCCCCGGCCCGCACTCCCCGGCCGCCGCCGAGCCGATGTGGATGGCGCCCGCCAGCTCGGGGTCCTGGATCGGCATGCCGTGCCGGCCGGGTCGCCGACGCGAACCCGGAGCCGCCCGGGGTAGGTCGAGTAGTCGTTCATGTCGAACGGCCGGTCGGTCGCGAAATGGAACTCGCCGCCCAACCAGTGCTCGGCGAAGTCGTCGATGGCCGAGTGCGGACGGCGACGACCGCGACACGTGCTTCCGGCTCTACTGGGTTTCTCTGCTCCTCCTTGAGGCTGAACGAATCGCGAGATCGCACCGTAGCGCAGACGCGCACCGGTTACAAGACCTCATTTCGACCGCGCGCGGCAACTGTTCGGCGTGGCCATCCGGCCGACCTCGGGGAGCTCTCCAACCGTGCCGGGGGTTCACCGGCCAAGGGGTGATACGCTAACGACATGGCTCCCCTTGCCCCCCACAACCACGGGATCCGATTCCGGGACGGGATCGGATTTCGAAGGGAACGCCATGTCTGAACGATCGACAGTCGAACGCCCCGCGGCGGCTCCGGCCCGCAATGCGGCAACGTCCATCGACAACCTCACGTTCCTGCTCGGGGTCGGCGCGATCGTCGCTGCCGTCGTCGGCGGGTCGTGCTCCACGAACGCGCGGATCGGGGACGTGCGCGCGGAGATTCGAGACCTGCGCGCGGAGATTCAAAACCTGCGCGCGGAGTTCGGCGCGGAGATTCAAAACCTGCGGGTGGAGATTCGCGACGTGCGGGTGGAGATTCGCGACGTGCGTGCGCGGGTCGAGGCGCATGAAGACTCGACCGCCGCGTCCTTCGCGACGGTTCACCGACAACTCGCCGCCGTGGCCGTCTGCATGCTGGAGTTGCACAACCTCGTCGGCGGCGAAGCAGACGGCGGTGGTGCTTCCACGGCCTGCGACAGCGCCCTCCGAGCGATTCTGGCGCCTTCGGCGCCGACCGGCCTGTGAAATCGGCAGCATCCTGCGATCGCAGCCTTTACCGGCGGAGCCCATCGATGAAGTACGCCGTGACGCTCGCGGTCGCCGGCCTGCTCGGCGCGGCGGGCGGCGCCCAGGATCGGGCGAACGAACCGCCCGGGGCGGACACCGTGCCGCGCACGCCTTCCCTCGCGTTGACCCCCGCCGAGTACAACAACACCGTCGCGGACCTGCTCGGCTTTCCGCGCGAGGCCGAGCTGTGGCCTCCGCGCCCGGCCCTGGCCGACACGCTGAGCCCGCGGCGCGCGGCGAGCAAGGGGGTCTTCCTGCCTCCGCCGCCCCCTCCGGTCTGGCCCTGGCGGTTCCCTTCCGAGCCCGGCGCCGGCGGATTCGAGGGCATCGTGCAGGGGCAGAACCCGTCGTCGTACCAGGTCGAGGAGCTGCACCTGGCGGCGATGCACTTCGCGTCGTTCGCCCTCCTGTCGCCGACGTTCTTCGCCTGCGACGACTGGGGCGCGCTGCCGCGGACGGAACGGGAGGGCTGCGCCTGGACCAGCCTCGAACGGCTCGCCGGGCGCGCCTGGCGCCGGCCGGTCGACGCCGGCGAGCGCGAGCGGCTCGAGGCGTTCTGGCGCGCCAACCTGGCGGACGGCGGGCTGGAAGAAGCGGTCGCGCTCACCGTCGCCGGCATCCTGCAGGCGCCCGCGTTCCATTTCCGAATCGAACGGGGCGACGCCGGGGGCCGCGGACCGACACCGTGGGAGCTGGCGACCCGTCTTTCCTACTTTTTGTGGGACTCGATGCCGGACGATGCGCTGTTCGCGGCGGCCGCGACCGGCGAGCTGTCCTCGCGCGAGGAGATCGAACGGCAGGCGCGACGGATGCTGGAGGACCCGAAGGCCCGGCCCGCCGTCGTCCATTTTCACAATCAGTGGCTCGGCACGGACGACGTGTTGCGCATCGCGCCGGCACGCCGCGCCTTCGGGCCGCGGTTCGGCATCGAACCGGAGTTGGAGACCGCACGCGACGATGACGTGGAATGGCCCTCCATCCTGGGTCCGGTGCGCCACGCGCTGAAGCTGGAGACCGAGCTGTTCGTCGAGCGGACGGTCTTCGACGGCGACGGCACGTTCACCGCCCTGCTGACCGACCACCGCGGCTACCTGTCGGACGCGACGGCGCCGATCTACGGCGACGGGGTCACGCGACTCCCTGACCGCCCGGAAGTAACGCGGCAGGTCGAGTTCGTGGCGGCGTCCATCGGGCGCCAGGAGCCGCTGACGCTGTACCCCGCCGCATTCCCGCCGGACCGGCGGGCCGGGGTATTGACCCACCCGTCGATCCTCGCGGTCGGCGCCTACGCGGTGCAGCCCGGGCCGATACCGCGCGGCGTCCACGTGCTGGAGCGCGTCGCCTGCATGGAGCTGGGCACGCCCGTTCAGGGGGCCGAAACGGCGCTGCCGCCCGACTCTCTGGCGGTAGAGAGCACCAATCGGGAGCGAACCGCCGCCGCCACCGCTCCCGCGACCTGCGCCTCCTGCCACCGGCACATCAATCCACCCGGGTTCGCGTTCGAGCACTACGACGCGCTCGGCGCCTGGCGCGCCCGCGACAACGGGCAGCCGGTGGACGCCAGCGGCTCGCTGACGCTGCCCGGGGGCGAGACGCTCACCTTCACCGACGGGATCGACTTCGTCCACCAGCTCGCGGCGAGCGACCGTGTCCGCGACTGTTACGCGCTGCACTGGACGCGCTATGCTCTCGGCGATTGGATCGACGCGGCCACCCAGGAGTTGCGGTCGATTCAGCACGGCTTCCGGGAGAACGACTCGATCCGGGCCCTGCTGGTCTCTATCGCCGGAAGCGACCTGTTTCGCGCACCACGGGCAGTGGGCAGCTCGGGCGGCGCTGCCCGGGAGGCAGGGGCTGGGGCCGAACACTGAGCCTTGCGACGGGTTTGGCGAAGCTTGGGAGACACTCGATGATCACGCGCCGGCAGTTGCTTCAGCTCGGCGGACTGACCGCCTTCGGGACCGGCTGGCCCGGCGGCGTGCTGCGCGCCTTCGCCGAGACCGCGGCGCCGCCCCGGCGCCTCGTCGTGATCAGCCACTGCCACGGCTGGCCCTACGCCGCCTGGCGGATGCGTCCGGCGGCGATGTCCGAGACGCAGCCCTGGTCGCTCGACCTGACGTCGCTTGGCCGGGACGAGTGGAGCGCACCGCTGAAGCCGCTTCACGCACACCGGCATCGCCTGCTCGTCCTCGACGGCCTCTCGCTGGCCACGGCGGAGCTCGACGCGGGCGGCAACCGCCACGACCGCGGGTGGATCCACGCCTGGACCGGCAACAACGCCGACTTCTCGGCGCGCGACACGCGGTCGACCTCGGCGTCGCTGGATCAGCTCGTCGCCGCGCATATCGCGCGGCCCGACCGGCTCCCGTCGCTGGAGCTGTCGGTGGACGCCGCGCTCGAGGCAGGGCGGCCCATCGCCTACAACCTCGGCGGAGTGCGCCTGCCGGCCGAGAACACGCCGTTGCGCGCCTGGGAGCGAGTCTTCGGCCCCGCCTCCTCGGGCAACGCGGTCGGCACCGGGCGGCGCACCACGCTGGACTTCGCCTACCGCGAGTACCGCGCGATCGCGTCCGGCTTCCACGCCGTCGATCGGGCGCGGATCGAATCCCATTTCGGACTCGTCGACCGCCTCGGCCACCGTCTCGAAGGGCTGGCGACGCTCGCCTGCGACGCCCCGCCGCGACCGGCCGCGGCATTCGAGCAGTACGACCGGCGCTTCGACGCCTTCACCGACGTCATCGCCGCGGCATTCGGCTGCGACATCACGCGCGTCGTCTCGCTCTCGCTCGGCGAGATGCCGACGGCGGAGTTCGGCGCCGATCACATCAGCGACAAGGTCCACAAGGGCATCGCCCACTACATCCACGACGACCCGGCCAGGCACGCGGCGATGGCCGACTACGTGCGGCATCACGCGCGGCAGGTCGCACGGCTCGTCGATACCCTCGAGACGATTCCGGACGCCGGCGGCGGCTCGGTGATGGACAACACGCTCATCGTCTGGGGGTCGGAGCTCGGCGACGGCTGGCACGGCTACAGCCGCTACAACCCGGTGCTCATCGGCGGCTCGTGGGCCTTCCGGACCGGACGCTACCTCTACTGGCCGCACGAGACCCCTGTACAGATGCGGGTACCTTCACAGATCGCACCCGGCGGCAGGACCCGGCTCGCCGGCGTGCCGCACCAGCGGCTGCTGGTGAGCGTCGCGCGGGCGATGGGCCTCGACGTGAACCGGGTCGGCCTCCGCCGGGTCCGGGGCCAACGCGGCGACTTCGTCGACGTGTCGGGTCCACTGGATGGCCTCACCGCGTAGAGCCCCGGTAACGGTGTATTCTTGACCACATGAGCCTGAGGAGCGCTTCTCCGCTGGCCGAACCTCCACCTGCGCCGCATGCCAAGCCAGCCAAGCCTGCTCGGCAGCACCCGAAGCGCTCCGCACCCAGCCTGCACGGTCTGTTGTCCAGATCCCCGCTGAACCGCCTGGAGTTCGGGACCGGAGGCGTTCGGAGTCCCGTTCGCGAGGTCGAGCTTTGAGCGAGGCGTGACTCGAACTGTCTTCGCCCCAGCACTGGTCGTCGTGTTGCTCGGCGTCTTGCCCTCGCCGGTCGCGGTCCACGCCCAGCCGGCCGGCAACGCCGCCGAGGACACCGACTATCGGCCCACCACCACGGAGCGCGGAGAGTGGCCGAGCTACGGTGGCGACGCCGGACACACGCGCTACTCGCCGCTCGACCAGATCGACGCCTCGAATTTCGGCGACCTCGAGCCGGCCTGGCGCTTCGGGACCGACAACCTCGGCCCGGCGCCGGAGTTCAAGCTGGAAGGCACGCCGCTGATGGCGGGCGGGGTGCTCTACGCCACCGGCGGGACGCGCCGCACCGTGGTCGCGCTCGACGCCGCCACCGGCGAGCTGCTCTGGATGCACCGGGAAGACGAGGGCGAGCGGGCGGCGGCGTCGCCGCGCCGCCTGTCGGGCCGCGGACTCGCGTACTGGACGGACGGCCGGGAGGCGCGCATCCTCTACGTGACCATCGGCTTTCGCCTGGTGGCGCTGGACGCGGCCACCGGCGAACGGATCCCTGATTTCGGCAGCGAAGGCGCCGTCGACCTGAAGGCGGCGGCGTTCATCGGCGACGGCCGGCGGATCGACCCGGTCACCGGCGCCATCGGCTCGAACGCCACCCCGACCGTAGCACGCGACGTCGTTGTCGTCGGCGGCACGTTCGCCGACGGCGCGGCGCCCCCCACCCACAACCACATCAAGGGACTCGTACAGGCGTTCGACGTCCGCACGGGGCGGCGCCTGTGGACCTTCGACACCGTCCCCCGCCCCGGCGAGTTCGGCGCCGACACCTGGCTGGGCGATTCGTGGGGCACGAACGGCAACAACGGGGTCTGGACGCAGATCTCGGCCGACCCCGAGCTGGGCATCGCCTACCTGCCCGTCGAATCGCCGACCGGCGACTACTACGGCGGGCACCGGCCCGGCGACAACCTCTTCGGCGAGAGCCTCGTCGCCGTCGATCTGCTGACCGGCGAGCGGCTCTGGCACTTCCAGCTCGTCCACCATCCGTTGTGGGGCTTCGACATGGCCAGCCCGCCGATTCTCGCCGACATCACCGTCGACGGGCGCGCGATCAAGGCGGTGGCGCAGCCGGGCAAGCAGGCGTTCCTGTACGTATTCGACCGGGTCACCGGCGAGCCGGTCTGGCCGATCGAGGAACGGCCGGTACCGCAAGGCGACGTACCGGGCGAGTGGTACTCCCCGACGCAGCCTTTCCCGACCCGGCCGCCGGCCTACGACCGGCAGGGGGCGTCCATCGACGACCTGATCGACTTCACGCCGGAGTTGCGCGCGGAGGCGGAGGAGCTGGTCTCGCGCTACAAGCTGGGACCGCTGTTCACGCCGCCGGTCGTCAGCCGGCCGGAGGGCCCGATTGCAACCCTCGGCCTGGGCGCCGGCAGCGGAGGCACGAACTGGCCGGGCGGCGGCTACGACCCCGAGACCCACATTCTCTACGTGCCGTCGCGGACCGGCTTCTACTCGTGGGAGCTGATTCCGAGCCCCGGTCCGGACGTCTCCGACATGCGCTACGTCAAGGGGACCGCGAAGCACGGGGTGGGACACGGGGGGCTGCGCGACCTCAACGTGCAGGGCCTGCCCCTGGTGAAGCCGCCGTACGGCCGCCTCTCGGCCATCGATCTCGACCGCGGCGAGATCCTCTGGCAACGGCCGCTCGGCGACACGCCGGACTCGGTGAAGGACCACCCGGCGCTCGCGGGTCTCGATATCCCGCGCACGGGCGAACCCTGCACCCATCTGATTGGTCCGCTCGTCACCGCAACGCTCGTCGTGATGGGCGAGTGCGGCTTCCACCGGACGCCGGGCGGGCGCGGTGCGATGCTGCGGGCCTACGACAAGACGACCGGAGACGAGGTGGGCGCGGTGTTCATGCCGGCGCCGCAGTCGGGGTCGCCGATGACCTACCTGGCCGGCGGCCGGCAGTACATCGTCCTGGCCGTCAGCGGGCGCGGCTACCCGGGCGAGTACCTGGCGTTCAGGCTGCCCTCGTGAGCACCGGGCGGCAGTTGTGTCCGTGGCGACTCCGGGACGATAGCCTGCCGCCGGCAGAGTTCCGCGCGGCGAGACTCGGACAGCGGTTCGGATGCTGAGATTCTGGAGGTCGCGATGGTCCCGGCACGGCACCTGCGGCGTATGCGGCTCCCGGCGGCAACAGTTCCGGCGCTGTGCAGCGCGACGGTGGTCCTGTCCCTCGCGGGCACGGCACCCATCCTGGCGCAGCCGTTCGACGGCCAACGCGACGCGCAGCCCGAGAGCGCGACGCTGGCCATCGTCGGCGGCCTGCTCATCGACGGGCACGAGGGGCCGCCCCTGCCCGGCGGGATCGTGCTCGTCGACGGCGACCGCATCGTCGCCGCGGGCAGCCGGGAATCGCTCTCCGTCCCCGACGGCGCGGAGGTCATCGACGCCACCGGGATGACCATCATGCCGGGACTGATCGATGTCCACGTGCACCTGGACATCCTCGGGCACTCGGACTATCAGCACTGGCACGGCTCGCATCGCCCGAACTACGCGGCGGTCATGGAGGTCTCGGCCCGCCAGCTCCTGATGAGCGGCGTCACCACCGCGGTCGATCTCGCGGGCAACCCGGACGCGCTCATCGCCACGCAGCAGGGCATCGAGAGCGGCCGGATTCCGGGACCGCGCATCGTCGCCAGCATGGGCTGGATCACGCACTGGACGGACGAGGAGGTCCAACGCCACCACCGCCGGACGCATACCGTCAACGTGCGCACCCTCGAGGAGGCCCGCGCCGCCGCGCGCACCGCCATCGCCCAGGGGGCCGGCATCCTCAAGGTCCACACGGGACTCACGGAAGCCCAGTTGCGGGCAATCGCCGCCGAGGCGGACCGGAACGGTCTGCGCGTCACCGGCCACGTGGGCGACCGCGACGACCTGCTGATGCGGATCCGGTCCGGCCAGGACGGCATCGAGCACCTCTATCTGTCGGCCGGCGACAGCCCCGGCATTCATCCCGACATCATCCAGGGCCTGGTCGACCAACAGACCTGGGTGGTGCCGACGATGATCCAGACGATGGTGCAGGGCCTGACCGCGGAATGGCCCGACCGGCGCGACAACCCGCGGGCGCGTGCGCTGACCCCGCCCGACCTGTGGGCGGACATCCGCAGCTCCATCGAGAACCCGCGGCGTTTCGGCTACTTCGGGGGCGGCCTGCGCGTGAGCCGGTTCCAGGCGATGGGCGCGAAGCTGCGGCAGTTGCGGGACGCGGGCGTGCGGGTGCTGGTGGGCACGGACGCCGGCACGCCCCTCAATTTTCACACCGACGCCACGTGGCAGGAGATGGACCTGATGGTCCGCTTCGGGTTTCCGCCGATGGAGGTGCTGGTCACCGCCACCCGGCGCAACGCCGAGTACCTCGGTCTGGGAGACGAGATCGGCAGCCTCACACCCGGCAAGCAGGCCGACATCATCGTCGTCGACGGCAACCCCCTGCTGAGCATGCGGGACTTGCGCAACGTGGTGGCGGTGGTCCGGGACGGCCGGGTCTACGAGCGGCCGGATGCGGGAGCGCGGTAGTTCACAGCCGCGCGACATATATCGGTGATATGCTTGTCGCAGGTTCGCATGGAAAGGACCACCAAGCTGTTCCTCAACGGCCGCAGTCAGGCGGTCCGGATTCCGAAGGCCTATCGGTTCGAGGGCGTCACGGAGGTCATCGTTCGGAGACAGGGCGACTCGCTCATCATCACGCCTGCCCGCAAGACCTGGCAATCGTATGCCGATGAGGCGCCGGCGACGGACGACGACTTCATGACGGATCGGCCCGCGCTTCTGGATCCGGGTCGGGTCGTTTACTGATGCTGTACATGCTGGATACCGACATCTCCAGCTACATCATCAGGGCTCGCGACCGGGACCTGCTGGCGACGTTGCAGGACAGGGTCCGCTCCGGCGCGCATCTTTCGATCTCGGCCGTCACCTACGCGGAGTTGAGAGTGGGTGCGGAGAGGTCGCGGCGGGCGAGTCGGCACAACGACGCGATCCGGCGATTCTGCGATCGATTGAACGGCGTGCTTCCCTGGGACCGGACCGCAGCCGACGCATTCGCCGTGCTGCAGGCCGAACTGCTGCGATCAGGCTCACCGATCGGGGCCAACGACACCATGATCGCGGCCCACGCTCTCAGCTTGGGGCGCGCGCTGGTCACCAACAACCTCAGGCACTTCTCCAGAGTGGCGGGACTCACCGTGGAGAACTGGGCGGGCTGACCATCACGGCGGCTCGAGGAGAGGCGCAATGCTGACACCACGAATCCGCCCGGCTATCGTCGTCTCCCTGCTCGCAGTGGCAGCCAGCGCACCGGCGCAGGTCCCGGCGACCTACGAAGCGGTCCTGTTCGCCGCGGACGTCATGGTCCCGATGCGCGACGGCGTGCGCCTCGCCACCGACGTGTATCGGCCCCTGCGGGGCGGCGTGCCGGTCCAGGACCCGCTGCCGGTGCTGCTCCAGCGCACACCCTACGGCAAGAGCGGACGCGGGCTGGTCGAACGGTCGCTGTACTTCGTCGAGCGCGGCTACGTGGTGGTCCTGCAGGACATGCGGGGACGGTACGGATCCGAGGGCACGTTCTCGAAGTACCACGACCACGACGCTCCGGACGGCTACGACACGGTCGAGTGGGCCGCCGCACTCCCCTATGCCTCGGGCGACGTCGGCATGTTCGGCACCTCGTACGGCGCGCACACGCAGGCGGACGCGGCCAAGATGAACCCGCCGCACCTGCGGGCGCTGCTGCTGAACCAGGGCGGCATCTCGCGCCCGTGGGCGCACAAGGTCCGCAACCACGGCGCGTTCGAGCTGGGCCAGCAGCTCGGCTGGGCGTTCGACCAGCTCCGGGTCTCGCCCGACCCGGTGGTGCGGGCCGCGTTCGAGGCGGAAGAGGTGGCCGACTGGTTCGCGGCGATGCCCCTGCGGCCGGGCCTCAGCCCACTCGCCGCGGCGCCCGAGTTCGAGGACTACGTGCTCACGCAGATGACGCGTGCGGACGACGACGACCCCGACGCCGACTTCCGGCACTGGGACCGTGTCGGCGTAAGCTGGCGCCGGTACTACGGGCGCACGGCCGACGTGCCGATGCTGCACGTCGCCGGTTGGTACGACCCCTACTGCGGCAGCATGTTCGAGAACTACCTGGGCCTGTCGGCCGTCAAGACCGCGCCGCAGCGGCTGCTCGTCGGACCCTGGACGCACGGCGGGAACACCCGCTCCTACGCCGGCGACGTCGACTTCGGACCGGACGCGGCGCTACCCACTTTTGCCAGCGAACTGCACCTGCAGTGGTTCGACCGCCATCTGAAGGGACGGCCCACCGAAGCCGACGGCTGGCCGCCCATCCGCCTGTTCGTGATGGGGACGGGGGACGGCAGCAAGGACGAGCACGGCCGGCTGGGGCACGGCGGCTACTGGCGCGACGCGGAGGAGTGGCCGCTGCCCGAGGCGGAACCGACGCGCTTCTACTTCCACGCGGACGGCACGCTGAACACGACCCCGCCGGCAGCCGGCGCGCCGCCCACCACCTACACTTACGACCCGGGGCACCCGGTGCCGACCATCGGCGGCTCGTTCTCCGGAGTGCTCAAGCGCGGCGCCTACGACCAGCGGGAACGGGAGTTCAAGAGCCTTCGGGGCGGCTCCGAGAACGGCTTCTACGGCTCGCGGCCGCCGTATCTGCCGCTGAAGACGAGGCCCGACGTGGTGGTCTTCCAGACCGAGCCGCTCAAAGAGCCGGTGGAGGTCATCGGCCCCATCTCGGTCACGCTGTACGCGTCGTCGACCGCGGTCGACACCGACTTCACGGTCAAGCTGGTCGACGTCTACCCGCCGAGCCGGGACTTCCCCACCGGGTTCGACCTGAACGTCACCGACGGCATCCTGCGGGCGCGGTACCGCAACTCACCGAGCCGGCCGGAGCTTATGACGCCCGGGGAGATCCACGAGTTCGAGATCCATCCGTACCCGACGGCGAACCGCTTCAAGGCGGGCCACCGGATCCGGATCGACATCTCGAGCAGCAACTTCCCGCGCTTCGACGTCAACCCGAACACCGGCGAGCCGCTCGGGCGGAACCGGCGGGCGATCCCCGCGGACAACACCGTTCACCACGAGGCCGCCCACCCCTCGCACGTAGTCCTGCCTGTCGTCCCGGCGCGGTAGAGCGCCCTCGCGGGCGCGCCGGCGCCGGCCGGAACCCGGGGGCGCCCATCGGGATCCCGTGAGCGGCGAACCGGGGCCGGGGGGACGGCGCCCGACGCCGCTCCGCCGGCAGACCCCTACTGCCCCTCCTGCGCCTCCAGGAACCGCGCATTGCGCAGCGCGTGCTCGATCGCGTAGTTCCCCTCGTGGCAGGCGAACTCGTAGACGACCCCGGTGCCCGGGGACGGCCGCATGAAGATGCGCGCGGTCCACGGCTCGGTCCACGTGGCCGGATCGTCCAGGGTGTACTCGTACTGCAGCAGCTCCGGACCCACGCGCGTGAAGCGCTCCGTCACGTGCACGCCGGTCGTCGAGCCGCTCGCCCCCCGCGAGAGGTTGGTGGTCTCGACCACCAGCGTGTCTCCCTCCCAGCGTCCCCGCGAGGATCCCACTGCGCTCGGCGGCCCGAGCAGGCTCGGCGCAACGCCGCCGATCGGGATCATCCGCGTCTCGTGGTACATCTCCTTCAGGATGGCGACGTGCGCGGGCGTCTGGAAGATCTGGTAGGTGCTGTTGTAGCCGCGCCCGCTCAACAGCACGCCCCCGCCGAGACAGCGGATGTTCGGATCGATGCGCACGATTTCGTCGGCCAGCGTCGGCCGCTCGGGCAGCGGCGAGTTGCGCTCGGCCCGCTGCCGCGCGGCGCGCTCCTCCGCCTCCGGGGTCCTGGCCGGCAGGCGCCCGTTCGGGGGATCGACGATCAGCGACGTCCGGTTCTCGAACCAGCGCCCGCTCATCCAGAACTGGTTGTAGCTGAAGGTCGAGCGACGCCGGGACTGGTTTGCCGCCTGTTCTTCGCCGGCGGTTTGCAGGGCGGCCAACGCCCGCCGGAACGGCGTCTCGCCGAACACGGCGTCGCCGCCCACGGCCGAATACTCGACCGCATGCGCAGCCAGCGCCGCCACCTCCTCGTCGGTGAGGAACTCCCGGTCGCCCAGCTCTTCCGGACGCTGCAGCGGGGTCGCCGAGTCGCTCGCCCAGACGCCCTGCAGATCGGGACGGCCGTCCGCCAGGCGCGGGACCTCCCAGCCTTCCGGGGCCTGGGCCACCGTCACCACGGGCGCCGCGATCAGTGCCGCCGCCGTCACGCACGCCGCCACGTGCCGCCTGCTCATGTCCACCTCCATCAGGAATCGTTGCCGCCCGGGTCGCTGTCGTACCCGGACACGATAGGACCCCGCAACCGGATCGTGCAAGCCGCCCGATCGCATCCGTGGAGCCCCGATCGTACGAGCGCGCGTTCGCCCCCCTTCGGCCAGCCGATCTCGCCCGATCAGCCGCCCAGGCCCACCAGGCTCATCATCGCCAGCGTCACGACGGGGACCAGCACGATGGCGAGGAATCCCATCAGCAGGCCGTACTTGATCATGCTGGTGATGGGGATGCGCCCGGACGCGTAGACGATGGCGTTCGGCGGGGTCGATACCGGCAGCACCACCGCCACCGACGCGCCGAGCGCCGCGGCGACGGCCGGGGTGATCGGGTCGACGCCGGCCGCCACCGCGATGGAGATCACGATGGGCACCGCGATGTTGGCGGCGGCCGTATTGGACATGGTGTTGGAGAGCACCACGGTGAACAGCGTGGCGGCGAACGTGATCGGCACAACGCCGTTCGACGGCACGAGCCCGGTGATCCCTTCCCCGACGACCTGCGCGAGCCCGGTGGCGCCGGACAGGGTTCCGAGCGCGAGCCCGCCGCCGAAGAGCAGAATCGTGCCCCAGTCGATCTGCGCCGCCTGCTTCCAGGTGAGCGTCGAACGCTCGGTGCTGCTCACCGGCAGCAGGAAGAGCAGGATGGCCCCGGTCAGCGCGGCCACGGATTCCGGCACGCTGGAGAGCACGGCCACCGCGAACGGGTGCTCGCGGCCGAGGAACAGCGGCAGCAGGCCGGGGCCGATCCAGAGCAGCACGGTCACGCCGAAGGCAATCACGGCGTTCCGCTCGCCGGGCTTCCAGGGACCGAGCGCGCGCTGGCGCTCCGCGATGATGGCCTCCGCGCCCGGAATCTCGGTGACGCCGGTCCGGCCGACCCAGTTCAGATAGACGAAGACGATGGCCATGAAGATGGCGGTGACCGGCACGGCCAGCAGCATCCACTCCACGAACGAGATCCGCGTGCCGAGCTGCTCGCCGATGAACCCGATGGCGATGATGTTGGGCGGCGTGCCGACCGGCGTCGCCATGCCGCCGATGGAGCAGCCGTAGGCGGTCATCAGCATGAGCGCCGTGCCGTAGTGCTTCGGCAGCTTCCCCTCGGATTCCATGAAGACGACCAGCGACACGCCGATCGGCACGAGCATGGCGGTCGTGGCGGTGTTGCTCATCCAGGCCGAGAGGAACGCCGCGAGCGCGCCGTAGGCCACGAGGATGCGGGTCGGCCGCGCGCCGATGAAGCGCCACGACAGGACCCCGTAGGCGATGCGCTCGTTCACCCGGTGCACGAACAGCCCCTGCGCCAGGATGAAGCTGCCGATGAAGAGAAAGATCAGCGGATTGGCGAACGGCGCCAGCACATCCCGCACCGGGGCCACCCGCAGCATGACGGCCAGCGCGGGACCGAGCAGCGCGGTGACCGCCAGCGGCAGCGCCTCGGTGGTCCAGAAGACGATGACCAGCGCCATGACCGCCGCCAGCCGGTGTCCTTCGGGAGTCAGGCTGTCGAACGGCAGAACGAGCACGAGCAGGAACAGGGCCGGACCGAGCAGCAGGCCGACGCGCCGGCGCATCTCGTCGAACCGGGCCTGGGCTTCCTGGACCGCCTGAACGTCGGCAGCGGGGGTGTCGGCCATCTGGGCGCCTACCGTAACACGAAAGGCCGGCCTCTGTCCGGGTCGCACCGACGCCGGGATATGGCCGCCATCCGTGGGATCGGAATCGATCTACAATCGGGGAACGCAGAAAGAGGTCAGACGATGTACTCCGAACTGATGCTCGCGCTGGTCGGTCCGCTCGGCATTTGGGAACTGCTCATCATTCTCGTCATCCTGGTCTTCATCTTCGGCGCCAACCGGCTGTCCGGAATCGGCAAGGGGCTGGGCCAGGCCATCCGGGGCTTCAAGGACGAGATGAGCGTCGACGAGAAGTCGGAGAGCTCCAAGTCCAACTGACCGGCGGCCTCCCGCCAAAGTCGACGGCGGACGACGCGCCGGCGCCATCCGCCGTCCTCGTTCGCTTTCACGCGTGCCGCCGGGCACGCGAGCGGCCTACTTCCGGGGCACCCCCAGCTCGGTGAGATTCGCTACGAGCTCCTGTCCCGCGCGCGACATGCTCACCTGCTTGTCGATCATGAGGATCTTCCCGTCGGGGCCGATGATGAACGTCCACCGGTTGGGCAGCGACCACGCCGCGTTCAGCACGCCGTACGCCTCGGCGACGCCGCGGCCGGGATCGCTCAGAATGGGGAAGTTCGCGTCGAGCGACTCGGCGAACCGCCGGTTGGTGTCGGCGTCGTCGGTGCTGATCATGAAGTACTGAATGTCGAACCGGTTCAGTTGGTCGCTGGAATCACGCAGCGACTCGCACTCGGCCGTTCAACCGCCGGTGAAGGCCTTGAGGAACCACGCCAGCACCACGGTCCTGCCTTCGTACTGGGCCAGGGTGTGGATGTTCCCGTCGCTGCCCGGCAGCTCGAACGGCGGGGCGGCGTCGCCGACCTCCAGGTCGGCCGCCAGCGCACCGCCAGCGCCCAACGCGGCGACGGCCAGGGCGGCAGTCAGAACGCGCAGTAGTCTCATGCTTCCCGAGCTCCTTTGCCTGTGCAGACGCGGGGCATTCCGCGTCTCGGTCCGTGCGTCCGAAACTCGCGCTGCCACACAGAATATTGCAGCGCCGCCCCCACCGGCCAGCCGGCCGGACGCTCGCCTGCAGTCCAGGGCCGCGGCCGTGACCGACGGCGCGGCGGCGCGAGGCGTCGGATGACCGGGGCCGGACGCCCCGAGCCGGCGGGCCGGGCGCCGGACCGGCCGCGTCGCCTGCGGCGGGTGGCGCTCGGCGCCGCCGCCGTGATTCTCGCCTGTCTCGTCGCCGTCGCCGCGCAGATGCGCCGGAGCGACGCCGGCCGGCCGCCGGTGGACGTCCCCGCGCTGCCCCGCGCCGACGCTCTGCAGCGTCCCGCTCCCCCGTCCGCCGGCCCGCGGCCGGGCCACCCCGTCATGGCCGGCCCCGGCTGGCGGGTCGTCAGCGTCAACTCGATCTCCGGGGTGCTGATGGTGACGGTCGAGACGGAGCGCTTCGGCGAGATGACCGCCATCGCCCGCGAGGTGCTCGCGCCGGCCACGGCGGAGCTGCTCGAGGCGCTCGTCTACTTCCACCGCCCCGGCACGTCCGACGCGGTGGGCCGGGTGCAATGGACTCCCGACGCCGGCTACGTTCCCCTCCGGTTCGGGGATCCGTGACGCCCGGCGGGTCCGCCGCCGATGCCCGGGCCACCGCCGGCTGGACACACGAGTCAACGCACCAGGCGCGTCTCGGGAAACTGCGAGTACCACCCGAACCAGAACGCGCGCTGCGCCGCCACCCGCGGCGCCCGCCGTTCCGGGTCCGCGGCATGGACGAGCGCTTCCTCCGTCACCTGCCAGCGCCCCCCTTCCGCGTCGAGCACGACGAGGTCTCCGGCCAGCCGCTCGAACGTCTCCGACCCGGCATCGTAGACGCGGTTGGCGCCCTCGCGGGTCGTCACGACGAGCAGGCGGCGGCCGGCGTGCCGCTCCACGTGCAGGCGGTTGTCCTCGAGATAGTCGGCTGAGATGGCCAGCGGCCGGCGCTCGCCCCGGGCGTCCTCCAGCAGCACGACGAGCACTTCGTCCTTGTTGTCGAGCCGGTCGTCCAGCTCCGGCACGTCGAACATGAGGTCGTCGGTAGAGAAATAGGCGCGGTAGGCGGCCCCTTCTCCGTAGTTCCGTTCGTGCCCCGTATCCAGCGACAGGACGGTCGTCTCCGGATGCATGCGGCGCCATTCTCCCCAGGTGGTGGTGACCACCGGCCGGTGGGTCAGCCGGCGCCCGGAGCCGACGAGCGTGCCGACCACCGGCACCCCCTCGAAGGTGTTCCAGAGGCTGCGCGTCCCGTGGTCGAACATCAGCTTGTTCGAGCGGTACAGCAGCCCGCTCGTCCCGAACCGGATGTGCTCGCCGGCGACCACGCTCTCGTAGGGGATGACCGTGCCGCACAGCGTGCAGTAGACGATGGTCAGCTCGACGCCGCCCAGCCGATCGAGCGCCATCTCGTGCCACGCCAGGATCCGCTTCGGATACGCGCGCGTCTCGCCGCCGGCGGCGACCCCGAACACGATGTGGTCGTCATCGAGATAGTCCGCCTCGCCGGCCGGCAGGTGCTCGGGGTATTCCAGCGGCGGAATGCCGTTGACGGTCACCCCGCCCCAATCGATCTCGTCCAGCCGGATTATGGAGAACACCCGCCGGGGGAAGAAGTCGGCGAAGCCGGGATCGAGCTGCGCGTACCACTCTCCCTTGAACCAGCCGTAATCGGGGTGCGGATCGTACGGCTGGTCCCAGATCCACTGGTGCGCCCGGCGGATGTCGCCGCGGAAGCGCTGTCCCGTCTGCCGTTCGAGGAAACGCATCAGCCGGCGCCAGACGCGCGTGCTCGGATGCTCCGGCTCCGTCCACCGCAGCCCGCCGCCGCCGGCCGGATTCGTGGGATCGTCGCCGAGGTTCGGCGGCCTGAGCGCCGAGGGCCGCGGCGGGCGCATGAACCGCACCATGTCCCAGACGATCCCGGCGTAGCCGTCCCGCCAGCGCGCCGCTATCTGCTCCAGCGCGGCGTCGGCGACGTCGCCGTCCTCGTGAAGCGCCTGGAAGAACAGCCGGATGTCGGGATGCCCGTCCAGCGCCACCGGCTGCGCCCGCCCCGGGGCGCTCATGGCGAGACCCGAAGCGACGACCGCGACGACGACCCAGGCGCGTCTCATGCCCATTCCCTCCGATTCCCGCCGCGGTCCCCACGCGTGCGGCGACGGCCCTGTCCCGGCCCGCCGTCCCGATATAGTACTCTCGCCTGCATCGTCCCCATCATGTCCGCGATGCCGACGCCGCTGTACACGGCCGAGCAGATTCGCACGCGTGTCGTCGAGCTGGCGGCCAGTCTCGCAACCCGGTTCCCCGCGGACGAGACGCCGCACTTCGTGGCCGTGCTCAACGGCAGCTTCATGTTCCTGGCCGACCTGGTCCGGGCGATGACGCGACCGGTGACCGTCGACTTCGTGAGAATGACGAGCTACGGGTCGGCCACGACCAACTCGGGAACGCCGCAACTCGTTCACGGTCCCAGCACGGACCTTCGCGACCGGCACGTGGTGATCGTGGAAGATATCGTGGACACGGGGCTGACGCTGGAGGCGTTGCGCGAGCATCTGCTCGCTACGCGACCCCGGACCCTCGACACCGTCGTGCTGCTCGACAAGCCCGCGCGGCGACGGACCACGGTGCCCGTCGACCTGGTCGGCTTCCGCATTCCGGACCGGTTCGTGGTCGGTTACGGCCTCGATTGCGACGGCGCGCACCGCCACCTCCCCTATCTGGGAGTCATTGAGCCATCATAGCCCGAAGCGGGAGACCACATGTCCAGCTCCTCGACACAGACTCGGCCTCCGGGCCAGCCGGCGCCGGAACGCTGGCCGACGGCGATTACCCGGGTCGAACCGGACAAGATTCTCGTGCGCGGCTATCCCCTCGACGAGTTGATGGGGAGACTGTCGTTCGGGGACGCCATCTACCTGCTGGTCACCGGGGAACTGGCCTCGCCGACGGTGAGCCGCGTCATGGACGCCCTGCTGGTGGCGTCTCTCGACCACGGGGCCACGCCGCCGTCGACGCTGGCCGCCCGGCACGTCGCCGGCACCGGCGCTCCCTTGCGGGCCGCGGCGGCGGCGGGCATCCTGGCGCTGGGCTCTCCGTTGGGCGGGGGCGGCAGCATCGAAGGCTGCATGCGATTCCTGGACGAGGGACTCGCCCTGGTGGGCGACTGGGTCTCCTACGACGATGCCGCCCGCCGGCTGCTGGATCAACGGAGCGGTCGCATTCCGCCCGGCTTCGGACACCGCCGGCACCGCCGCGACCCGCGCGCGGTCCGCCTGATGCAGCTCGCCTTCGAGCTGGAGCTCGAGGGCGGGCATACGCAACTGGCGCGGGCCGTCGAGCAGGAGCTGGGGGAACGGCAGGCCGCGGCCGGACAACCGCGGCTGTCGCTCAACGCCGACGGCGCCATCGCCGCCGTCGCCGGCGACCTCGGGCTGGACGCCGAGACGGCCACGATGCTGTTCACCATCTCGCGCGTCCCGGGCCTGGTGACGCACGCCATCGAGGAGCAGCGGCGCCAGGACGCCATGCGCTCCATCGATCCGTCCAAGCACGTCTACGACGGGCCGGGAGAGCGGCGGCTCCCCGATTCCCCGCTATAGGAGCGTGAGCGGGCGCGTCCGAGCTTCCACCCGGCAGGGCCGGACCCGCGCCTGGACGAAACCTGGGTGAGTTTCCTCGTAGCCGATGGGAAACGAATCGTCGAAACCGACTGCCCTACGGAATCGGGCAGTGGTGGGCGCTAGTGGATTCGAACCACTGACCCCCGCCGTGTGAAGGCCGCTCACGACACTGATTTTTCAGACAGAAAAACGCGCTGTGCATATTTCATGCATATCTCGCGTTGGTGCACCGCCTGTTTTCGAGATCAGCGGCCCAACCACCAGAGCAACGACCAGGGAATCATCCTGTCCCGGTGGCACACCCCCAGCCTCCCAGCACACACCGAAAGCGCGAGTGATCCGGCAACCGTTTCCACAGACTCTCTCCAGAACGCGCGAATGCGAAGACCAGACCGCAATACCGGTCTCACCAACCTATCCAGCAGGACTTCACGATGAAGACAAGCTCCAAACGCCGCCGGCGACCTGGCAGAGAGTGCAAGCTGAGCCGCATAGAAGAACTCAGCGCCAGCATCCAGAACCACTTGGCCGCACTGGACGAAGAGACCAGCGAACTCACCGGAGAAGCATCAACAGCCGCGCACCGCGGCTACACGCCCGAGGAAGACAAAGCGATCGATCGCGCGTACGCGGTTGCGCCAGTGCAGATGCTCCTCATCACGGCGAAGATCTTCATCGACAGCGTCCGCGAAGACAGCGGCATCAACCAACACCCCGACCCCCCAACAGGGCAGGGGATGGTACGCCCCGTCGCGGTGCAGAACATCATCGACCACGCTCTCAAGATCGTGGAGAGGCATACAGAAACCGAAGGGCCGACCTACGAAATCGCCAACAACCTGCTGGACCTGATCCGCGAGTGCCTCGACTACATCAGAAACGAGCTCTGTCAAGCACCGGAAAAAAGTGCCGAACGCCCTCCGACACTCCACTGAGACACTGCCTCCGGCAAGCGACACGACGCCACCAGGTAGTCCACACGTACGCTCCGCAGCCAGAAGGCCGTCTGCAGACCCGCCAGACGCGCGGCACACCCCTCGGCCTCCACGACGACGGCATAGCCCCACCCGGGAACCGGCCGGACCGTGCTCCAGCGCCCCGCATGGTCCACGTCCGGAGCGACGACCGCGGGCGCCGGCGCGCCGAGCACGAACAGCAGACCGGCGAGCCGGCCCGCCGGAGCCACCGGTACCAGACGCACCGCGGCCGAGCGCACCGCCCCCGACCCGACCGGGGGACGCACGACAATCTGCCCGCGCAGCCGGCCGTTGCCGGCCAGCCGCGACCCGCCGGCCCACACCGCCAGCGACCCTCCCCAGGCCCAACCAGCCAGCCCGAAGGCCAACAAGAAACACGCAACCAGCCGGCGGCGCCGCACGACGACACGCCGACGTCGCCACGACAGATCTCGCAGCAACGCCACGGACGCGTTCCACGCGCCATGCAGCAGAACGAACGGGTACATCCCCCTGTCCCCGAGCACCGCCCGCGCAGCGGCAGTTACGATGTCCTGCACGGTCCTATCTCCAGGTCCAGACGCCGACCCCACACCGCGCCCAGCCAGAACCGCCGTGCGCCGAAGTGTTCGACGGCACATCCCGGCCTCCGGACGTCGACGGTGTAGACGCCGCCATACAGCCCGCCCGGAAACGCATGCGTCGAGAACCACCCGTCGACATCCGGCCACAACCAGAGCGGCTCGGCATCCGACCCGGAAGCCGTCACCGGGACCAGCACTACGGCCACGCCGGTCACAGGCTCCGCGCTCCCGCGGACCTGCACCCGCCCGCGCACGAAATGGTTCAGCTCATCGGCCATCTGCGCGACAAGAAAAGGATGAATCCACGGACCGAAGGCCAGCAGAGCGAGCCCGCGCCAGACCGCCCGCCGCCGCAGCCGGCGCCGCCCCTCTCGGCTGCCGAACTGCGCCAGGAACCGCCACAGCGGGAGCCACGGCCACCAGAGCAACCGATCGACGGCGGTCACCAGACTGCGCCCCCGCGCAGGTCGCAGCGCGGCGACGGGGCCACGTCGGGACAGCCCCGCAGGACTGCCTCGAACAGCCGCGCCTCCCAGGGCGACACGCTGAGACCGTAGCGCCGCCGCACCCGCAGCTGCGTTCCGACGTACCAGCACAGGTTCCGGCCCGGCAGCCACTCGCCGTCCCCGCGCGCGATCGCCTCGGCCCGCGCCGCCGCCATGACCGCCGAGACGTACAGCCGGTTGTCCGGGTCCGCCGCGAACGCGGCCCGCGCCTCCGCCCGCCGGCACAACCCCGCATCGTGCGCTGCCTCGGCCCCGACGACACGGCTCTCCCGGACCAGCAGGTCCAGCGGACCGCTGAAGAGCGAGCATCCCAGCGGTTCGCGGAAGCCGCCCCCTTCGGCCGGCAGCCGCGGCGGCAGTACCGCGCCGGCCGCATAGTCCGACACCGCGAACGCGGCACAACGCACAGGCTCGGCGACACGCAGCCCCCGCCACTCCCGCGGCAGCGGCGCCACGGAGCGTTCGACGCCGCCGACCGTGCGGGCAGCCGCGCGGTGCCACTCCCAGGCCGGCGACGCGATCGGCCCGGGAGGCTGTTCCGGCGGAACCAGCTCGGAGACGGAAGACGCGGCCACCACGGGCGCAACCGCCGGCGCAACCGGATACGGGTTGCCAACGCAGGCCGCCAGCACGACAGCAGCCAGAACGGCAACCCCGAAACGCGACGCCAGCATCCGCACCCCCTCAGCGCACGGGCACACCGGCCCGGGACCTCGCCCCCGCAGCATCAGGCGCACCCACCGACACGGCGGCACCGGAGGACGGCGCTCGTGCATCGAACCACGCCGCCATCTCGTCATCGAAGGCCCGCACGTCCGAGGCCGCGCGAGTCAGGGCCGCGGCCCAGACCACGTCGGAATCCAGCACCGCCGCCTGCGGACCGGCGACCAGCTCGGCCGCCAGCCGCTCCTCGCGGTCCAGGATCGCGGCGACCGCAGCCCGGGACCGCTCCCCGTAAGCGATGGCGAACGCACCGAATGCGGCGCCGTCCAGCCCCGGACGGCAACGCTCCCGGTACCGGCGTTCGACGGAGGGAGCCTCCTGCACGCCCGAACCGGAAGACGCCGCCGCATCCAGCGATGCGACCTCGTCCAGGCACGCCGCCAGTCCCGGCACCGCCGCCGCCGCGGCCGGCGACGAGCCCAGCGGCCGAACCTGCCCCGCCCCCCCGGTGCCGGAAGCCGGCAACGACGGACCGGCGCCGATCTGGTTCATTCCCCAGACCACGAACGAGCCGGCCAGGACCGCAAGCCACGTGCGCGAGAACACCCTGCCGTCCTCCCTACCGCCGCGCCACCGTCAACACCTTGCCCCAAGGGTCGAAGGCGTCGTAGAGCCGCTTGGCCTCGATCCCGAACACGTACAGCACCATCCGGCAGGGCGCCTTGACCGGCTTGCCGCCCTCGATGTCGAACATCCCCCGTTCGAGCTGATGCACGACGCCGCTCAGCCGCTGGTTGCGCAACAGCAGCCCCTCGGACTCGTCGTCCATGGTCGACGGAGCCAGGAACACCGCGCGCGGCACGCGCCCGGTCCGCATCTCGCCCACCAGCTTCGCCGCGAAACGCCCCGCGAACTCCGGCGGCGGAAAGACGTACGACGCGCCGGTCCACGCCTTCTGGCACCCGTCCTGCTCGACCGACAGCCAGTCGAGCGCCCGGATCCGCCCCTGCGCCTTCTCCGACGAGCACGGGTCGAACTCGATCAGCTCCATGCACTTGCGCACACCCGCCAATAGCAGCGACGGCGACAGCGCCCGCGCCGACAACGCCGGACGCGTCGCCACGGACGAAGGAGCCGCAGCCGAGTCGAGCGCAGGCGTCGCCGCCCCCGACGATGCGGCGCCGCCGCCCACCGACGGCAGGGGCGGCATTCCCGCAACGCCGCCGGCCCCACCGTCGGGCTGCGGCTTCGCACCACCGGACGACTTCGCGCGGGTCCGCGCCTTCGGTGCCCGCCC
Organism: Vicinamibacterales bacterium; assembly: GCA_965204175.1. Taxonomy (GTDB): domain Bacteria; phylum Acidobacteriota; class Vicinamibacteria; order Vicinamibacterales; family UBA8438; genus WTFV01. The sequence continues at coordinate 1,867,038 of OZ241978.1, read as the reverse complement.
GGTCCGCTTCTTGATGGCCGCCGCTCCCGTGCGCGCGCGGCCCTGCTTGACGTCGTCGACGACCTGCCGCCGCAGCTCCGGATCCTCCTCGCTGACCACGACCGCGTCACGAACCGACAGGTTCCCCTCGGCGATCGCCTCCTCGAGGTCGGGGGCCTTCTCTATGGCCTGATCGAAGCGGTCAAGCGACGAACGCGACACCCCGGCGGCCGCCGCCGCCTTCGCCCGGCTCGCCAGCGAAGACGACGGCTTCTCCAGACCCGAAAGCTGCCTGCCCTCTGCGGCCTCGGCCGCCGCCGCCTCGACACCGGCGGCAGGGGCCGAACCCGCAGCGGAATCCGCAGGCACCGGCGCCTCCTGACCGGAAGCCTCCGCTGCGGCCTCGGGCGGCTTCCCCGCGGTGTCGGCATCCACACCGCGCGCGGCCCTCTGCGCACGAGCCAGCGCCTCGCGCCGCAGCCGCTCGATCCGCAGCGACATCCGCCGCAGCTGCGACGCCACGAGCACCTTCTTGTTCGTGCCCAGGTCCCGCCGATGGATGTTCATGTCCATCGCGAGCCGGCAGATATCCTCCTTCAGGTCGACCTGCTTGAAGATGATCTTGACGCCCGCCTTCAGCGCCGCCCGGAACCGATTGCGCCCATCGACGATCTTGTCCCCGAGCAGCAGGATCGGGTTCCGCAGCCCGTTCTCGGCCAGGCTCGCGACCAGCGCCTCGAAATCCTCGCCCTTGACCAGCGGGAAAAGGGTAGCCGCCGCATGGGCCGTGTACTTCTTCCCCTCGTACTCGTAGACGTCCTTCTCCCCCGCCTCGAACGCCTTCTCGACCGCCTGGTCGAGACCCTCCTCGCTCCGCTTGTCCAGCGCATCCGACATCGATCACCTCCGGCGCGCCCACGCCACGGCACAGAGCAACGTCACCGCCCCCAACACACATTCGTGAAATTTTCGCCCTACGTTATCATGCCTGCTCAGGCCGGCCGCACCGGCGGCGGTGAACCCGCACTCTCGTCCGCCGTCGGCGGCTCAGCCCCGTCGCGCCCCTCGGGAACGGCCTCCGCCCTCGCCTCGCCGGACGCGCCGCCGCGCGCGAGCCTGCCGACGCGCGTCTGCCCGATCACCGGCGAGAACGCCTCGGCGTCGGTCGTCTCCGGCGGTAGCACCGGGCCGGGACCCCCGCCCTCGACGTAGGTCACCGTGTCAGCCGCCCAGACCACCAGGCGCTCCTGCATGTGCGGCTTCGAGTACATCCAGGTGTCGAAGCGCGCGCGGACGACGAACCCCATCAGGAACGCGATTCCGTAATAGAGCAGAAACAGCAGCAGTCGCATCGATCACGGACCTCCCGTCCCCCGGCGGCGACCGTTCCGGACCCGCCGTCGCGTACGCTGCGAGCGTAAGACACTCGTTCCACGACCCACGGGAGCAACCAGATGCCCGCCGACCGACACGACGACCGCCGCGAAGCGGCGCAGACGACCGAGCAGGCGCTGGCCCAGCCGCGCCACCACCACGTCCGCGAGCAGGTCGGTCAGAGCGTCGCGACCATCCGCGCGCAGGCCGCGCGCGGTGGCCCGGGCGCCGGCTCGGGCGGCAACATCGACGCGCACATGGACCGGATCGTCTCCCAGCAGGCCAACCACACCCGAGACGCCCCCGGACGCGCCAGCGACGGCGACGGCCGCACCAACGACCACCTGCGCGCCGTGCTCGAGTCCCACCGCCGCGAGATGGAGCTGGCCGGCGTGACCGCCCAGGAGATGGCCGCGCGCAACGCCACCCGCTCGCACGGCGACCCGCGCGGCGCGCCCACCATCGACCGGCCGGTACGCCCCGAGGAGCTACCGCCGCGCCTGGCGGCGCTGCGCGATCCGCGCAATCCGGAATCCCCCGGCCGGCCGTCGATCACCACGATGACGCAGAAGCACAGCTACGGCCCGCAGGACTTCAGCCGCACCGACGTCATCGACCGCCCGAAGAGCATGCCGACGCACGCGGCCAGCGGCGGCTCCGCGAACCCGCCCAGGCCGCCGAGCCCGGCCGCCGGCTACGCCGCCTCGCAAGAACAGAAGCGCACCGGGCCGTCACGCACCATCTGAACACCGCGAACCGCAACCCCCCGGCCCCGACAGCCACGCCACCTTGCGGCGACGCCGCACGCAGGCGCACGGACGGTACGATCCGATCCGCGCCACACCGATCCCGTCATGCCCACGACCATCCCGACACCGCACGCCGACGATCACGAACGCCTCCTCGCTCGCCTGAACGACCGCCAGCGCGAGGCGGTAACCGCCCCAGACGGCCCGACCCTGGTCATCGCCGGCCCCGGCTCGGGCAAGACCCGCGTCATCTGCGCCCGCATCGCGCATCTGGTGCGCACCGGCCGCGCCGAACCGAACCGCATCGCCGCGATCACCTTCACCCGCAAGGCCGCCGACGAGATGGCCCGCCGCGTGCGGACGATGCTTCCCGCCTCAGATGCGCGGCGCGTCTGGATCTCCACCTTCCACCGCCTGTGCGGCCGCCTGCTGCGCGACCACGGCGAGGCGGCCGGCATACCCGCCGACTTCCGCATCGTCGACGAGGCCGAGCGCATCGGCCTCATGCGCCAGTGCATGTTCGACGCCCGCGTCGACGTCCGCGTCCATAAGCCGCAGGCGCTGCTGCGCCGCATCAGCACGCTGAAGAACCGCATGCGCACGCCGGCCGAGCCCGGCGCCTGGGAAGGCGACGAGCACGCCAAGCGCAACGCGCAGCTCGCCGCCGCCTACCAGGCCGCGCTCCATCAGGCCAACGGCCTCGACTTCGACGACATGCTGCTTTGCGCCGTCCGCCTGCTGCACGAGAGCCCCGAGGCGCGCCGCGCTGCCGGAGACCGCTTCCCGCGCATCCTGGTCGACGAGTACCAGGACACGAACCTGCCGCAATACGTCCTGGTGCGCCAGATGGCCGAGAGCCGCGACGACCTCTTCGTGGTCGGGGACCCCGACCAGGCTATTTACGGCTGGCGCGGGGCCGAGCTGCAGAACATCCTCTCCTTCCAGCGCGACTTCCCCGCGGCCCGGCGCATCGACCTGCAGCTGGCCTACCGCTCCGGCGCGCGGCTGCTCGAGGCCGCCGGCGCCATGATCCGCAGCAACCGCGAACGGCTCGACCACCGGCTGCGCTGCGCCAACCCGGCCGGCATCCCCCCGGCCGTGCACCACGCGGCCGACCCTGCCGCCGAGGCGCGGTTCGCTGTCGAGCGCGCCGCCGCGCGCATCCGCCGCGGCGACGGCGAGGTCGCCGTGCTCTACCGCACCAACGCGCAGTCGGGCGCCATCGAGAACGCCTTCCGGCGCGCCGGCATCCGCTACCGCATCACCGGCGGCGAGAGCTTCTACAACCGCCCGGAGGTCCTCGACGCGCTCGCCTGCCTGCAGGCCGCCTCCGACCCGGACGCCGACGACGAGGCGATGCGCCGCTTCGCCGACCTGCCCCCGCACCCGCGCACCGGCCGCAAGACCTGCGCCGAGATCGACCGCATGCCCGGCCGCAGCTTCTGGAGCCGCGCCCAGCACGCAGCACGCAGCGGTGCGCTGTCCGACTACCACACCACGAACCTGCGCGTGCGGATCGAGCTGGCCGCAGCACTCGGCGACGCCGCCGCGCGCATGCCGCTCAACGAGCTGGTCGACGAGGCGCTGGCCCGCACCGGCTACCGGCAGGCGGCTGCCGCCTCGGCCGACGCCGACGCCGAGGACCGGCTCGACAACCTGTCCGAGCTGGCCTACGACGCAAGCGTCTTCGCCCACGACAACGGCGCAGCCGACGCCGACACCCCCGAGGGCCGGCTGGTGCTTCTCACCGCCTTCCTCGAACACTGCCGCTCGATGCGCACGCCCGAGCGGGCCGACGGCGCCGACGTGCGGGTGACGCTGTCGACGCTGCACGGCGCGAAGGGACTCGAGTTCGACACGGTCATCGTCGCCGGCTTCGACGCCGAGCACCTGCCCCACCGCCGCACCGTCGCCGCAGCCGGCGACGCCGGCGCGGCCATCGAGGAGGAACGCCGCCTCGCCTACGTCGGCATGACCCGCGCACGCGAGCTCGGCAAGGTCCACGGCCCCGCCCGCTGGGCCGAAGCGCTCGGCCTGCCCGACGAGGCGCGCCCGCACGAGGCCAACGCCGGCGGCATGCACGACGCGGCCATCAGAGGGAACATCAAGCCCGCCGCCGAAGCCGGCCCCCCGCCGCCGGGAGTCGAGGCCCGCGTCCTGGTGTGCGGCAGCCGCGACTTCAGCGACCGCAGTCTCGTCGACGCCAAGCTCGACGAGGTCCGCGAACGCCTCGGCGGCATCCCGATGCGCGTGATCTCGGGCGCGGCGCGCGGCGCCGACGCGCTGGCCGCCGACTGGGCGCGCAGGCACGGCGTCCCCTGCGACGAGTACCCCGCCGAGTGGGACCGCTACGGGAAGTCGGCCGGCTACCGCCGCAACGAGCGGATGCTCGCCGAAGGGCAGCCGCACCTAGTCGTCGCCTTCCCGCAGGGAGCGTCCCGCGGCACCCGCATGATGATGGACATCGCCGCGCGCGCGAAGGTCGCCGTCGAGGAGATCGACCCGCGTTCGCGCACCACGCTCACAGACACCGGGAAGATCTACGACATAGCCGCCATCGCCCACCGCTCGGCGCTGCCGGGCAGGCCGGCAGGCCCGGTCGAGGCGCCGGCTCTGAGCCGGATCGCGAAGCTGCCCAACGGCGACCCGCGCACCCACGGCGAGGCGCGCGTCGTCATCGGCGGCGTCAAGGCCGGCGCCGACGAGCGGCTGGTCCACGCCAAGCTCGACGAGGTGCTCGCAAGAGCCCACCCGGCCGCGCTGCGCATCGCCGTCGAGATGCAGCCCGGCAGGGACGACCTGTCCACGGTCGCCTCGGCCTGGGCCAGGCGCCGCGGCGTCCACTGCGACCAGTACCGCACCGACGACGCCGCCGGGACGAAGAAGACCCACCAGCGGATGATCGCCGAGCAGAAGCCGCACGCGATCGTCACCTTCCCGCGCGGGGAGGAGTCCGCACGGCAGCTCGCCGCGGCCGCAGCCAGAGCCGGCGTCCCCGTCGAGGCGGTCGACAGCAAGGGCGTCAACCACACCCGCACCGGAAAGCTGACCGACCTGCAGAAGCCGCGGCAGAGCCGCGAGCGGGCCGCGCCGAACGCCGCGTGGGTGGTGCCCGTCGAGGGACGCACCGCCGCGGGAACGAAGCGCCGGCTGGGCACCCGCGCCGCCGACGCGGCGTGGGCGAAGCCCGGACACGAGAGCGGGCGGACGCCGCCGCGCCTGAACCTGCGCGAGAAGAGCGCCTACGCCGCGGTGCGTGCCGGCGCCGCCGTGCGTATCGACCGCAAGACCGACTGGGGCAACCCGTTCCCGCTGCGCGACCGCAACGACCCGGACGAGCGCCGCGAGGTGGTCGAGCAGTACCGCGGCTACCTCGCCGACGCCATCGACTCCGGCAAGGTCGACCTCGACAGGCTCGCCAGGCTCGACGGCAAGCCGCTGGCCTGCCACTGCGCCCCGCAGCCCTGCCACGGAGACGTGCTCTCGCAGGCCGCCGCCTGGGCCGCCGGCATCGAACGCGACCGCGAACGCTCCGACAAGCAGGAGCCCGAACCCGCGCACGCGCAGGCCCGCGGAGCAGAATCCGGGCGCGAGGTCGAGACGCGCGTCTTCGACGCTGGCGACGACGACTGGGACGACGCTCCCCGGGCCGACAACGACCGCGCGCGGACCGAACGGCCTCCGCTCGACGAGCCGCAACATCCCGACGACCTCGCCGCCGACCGGCTCGCGACCTACCGCAGCAGGATCGCCGAGGCCGGGGCCAGCGAAAAGCAGCTCGCGGCGATCGACGCCGACATCCGGACGCTGCGCGCAGGCGCCGAGCAGGCCCGCACCGACCGGCAGGAAGCTCCCGACCGGCCGATGCCGCCGGACATGCGACAGAAGCTCGACGAGTTCAACCGCACGCTCGAACGCGACGACCACGACGAGGACGACCCGCGCAACGCGTACCGGGCCAAGGCGCCGCCGCCGCTGCCGGCCCCGCCGCCGCCGCCGGCGGTCGGACCGACGCGCGAGGTGCGGGTGCTCGTCACCGGCTCCTGGCGCCACGACCAGTCCGCGCAGGTCTACGGCAAGCTCGACGAGGTCCGCCAGCGCATCGGCGGCGCCCCGATGCGCGTCGTCACCGGCGACAGCAAGGGCGCGCAGGCCGCCGCCGCCAACTGGGCGCGCGACGCGCTGGTGCCCTGCGACGTCTACCCCACCGACTGGGACGGCGCCGCCGCGCAGGCCGAGGCCGACGCAGCCAGGGCCGGAAACCTCGAAGCCGAGATGGCCGCCATCGACGAGCGGTACCCGCCGGGCGAGGACCACGCCATCCCCGATCCCGACGACCCGGCCGGCGCCGCCACCCGCGACCCGCGGCAGGAGGCGCTCGACGAACTCGAGGACGCCGTCAAGTGGCACGAGGACGGGCCAAGTGCCTACCGGCGCCAGGCGGTCCGCTGCCGTGACGAGGACATGCTCGACCAGGGCAGGCCGCACCTGGTCGTCTCCTTCACCAGGCCCGACGACCGCGGCGGGAACAGCGTCGTCGAGATGGCCGGCACCCGCGACATCCCCTGCGAGCAGGTCGACCACCACGGGAGGACCGTCACGCCCGAGGACGAGCGTCCGGACCTTCGGGCCGTCGGGCGGCGCGGATCCGATACGCTTCCCCACAACCCCCCGCGCCCACCGTCTCCGGCGGCGAACGCCTTGAAGCAGAGCGAGAACCTGGACCAGCCCCTCGACAACACGTACGACACGGTGGCGTCACGATGATCCGCCAGCTCGACCTGAACGACCACCCCCACACCCGCACCGGGCGGACCGCCGAGCCGGACACGCCCGGGTACGACCAGCTGTGCAAGGTGCTGACCGACGACGGCCACCTGCTGGCGGAGCTGGGCGACCCCATCACCGGCCACCTGCTGTGGCTCTCCCCCGCCGAGACCGACGAGTTCGGACTGCCCGCCGACGCCGCCGCCGCAGTCTACTGGACCAACGGCTGCGACGACCCGGAGACCAGCCGTCCCCAGTGGCGCGTCCAGGCACTCACGCCCGTCGAGGCGATCCGCATCCTCACCGACACGATGAGCACCGCGCTCGACCACGTGATCGCCAACTGCGACGCCGAAGCGTCCAGGGAGCACCCGGTCCGCCACCTGCTGGCACTCGACGCCTCCAGGCGCCACGTCGTCGACGTCCTGCGCACGCTCGCCGACCGCTGAGCGGGCCGCAAGCCACCCGTCACCGGCCACGACCGTTGTGAGCGCGGCCCCGGCACACCCGCGCCGGCACGCCTGCCGCACGCTCTCCCCGGAGGCCAGCAGATGTCCGCAACGAAGACCGCCGTGCGCCCGCAGGGCAAGAACGAAGACCCGCCCGACGGGCACCGCCGGTGCGATGGCGCCACCGGACCCGCGTTCCTGCGCCCGGAGGACAACGCGCCCGACGAACGGGACGAGCCCGTGCCGGAGTGGCGCCGCCCGCCGATCGACTGGCGCGAGGAACACGACCTGGTCGCCGGCCGCCCGATACCTGCTCGGCCTCGCCCCTCCCGACGCCCCCGGCCCCGACAACCCCTGCGCGCTACGCCTGAAGCTGCCCGGAACGCGGGCAGCGGCGACGCCGTTCGAGCCGGGAACGACGCACGACGACCGCGCCTGGATCCAGCGCCCGCACCTGTTCACGCCACGCGGGGACGGCGGACGGAACGTCCTCGTCCACAACTCGAGCCGGCGCGTCAGCACGCTGAGCGACACCGGCGGGCAGGTCGAGACACGCCGCGAGGACCACTGGTCGACCCTGCTCGCCGTGGTGCCGCAGCCCGGCGAACAACCCGCTGCTCGAACCACCGCTGGTCGGCCGCACCCCCGGACTCGCACACCTCGTCTTCGGCGCCCGCTGGCCCCCGGGGCCGCCCAGCGTGCGCCTGCCCGACGAGTACAGGAACCCGAAGAAGACGGCCCCGGAGCCACAAGCACCGGCAGCCCGAGGAACCCGATGAACCCTACCCGCGAACCCGCGACAGCGCGCTACCACACGCACGTCCACGCCATCACCCGCCCCGACGGGACGAGGACCACGCGGCCCGACGAAGAGGAGCCGGTCGTCATCGAGGCCGCAGACGAGGACACCGCCGCCAGGGTGGCGGCCTGGGCCTTCATCTCCGCCGAACTGCCCGGCCGACCCGTCGGTTACGTGCTCCACGTCCACGTGATCGGCCCGCCGGCGCGGCCCGCCGGACCCGCCCGGTGCGTGACCATCGACGTCTACATCGACTCGGCGGCGCCCACGCTCCACTGAAGCGCGGCGCCATCCCCGCGGAGAACCCCGATGAACCTGACGACCCCACCGCCCGCCAAGCTCTCCGACCTCATCGAGCTGGCCATCGCCGATGCCCGGCGGCTCGACCGCACCCGCTACACGCCGATGTGGTTGACCTGGCACCGGCCAAGTCCGCGTGACGGCAAGTGCATGGTCTGCCTCGCCGGCGCCGTCGTCGCCGGCACGCTCGAATGCCCGACGGACACCGAGATCGACATCTCGACCCACCAGGACAAGGCTCCCGAGTCGGTGGCGATCACCGACGAGACATGGCGGCACGCGCTCTGGGCGCTCGACTCCAGCCGCGAGGGGGACTGGCTCGAAGCGTTCCGCGCCCTGCACGGCTCCTACCCCGAGGGGGAGCTGTACGACACGCTCGAGGCGCTCCCCGCGCCGGCCGACACCGAGTTCAACGACTGGGACAAGCTCGACGCCCACCTCGATTCCCTCGCCTGCCGCGCGAAACAGCTGCGCAAGCTCGGCCTGTAGACTTCGCACGACCAAACCGAGAGGGACCCGCCCATGACAACGATCACCGCCGCGGCGCTGGACAGCACGAGCGAGACGTTGCGCCGCGTCCGCTACATCACGAGCATCGACCGGATCGAGGGCCTCAGCCCCACCGAGCGGCAGGCCCTGGCGCCGGTCGCCGGCAAGTACGCCTTCCGCCTGAACGACTACTACCTCGATCTCATCGACTGGTCGGACCCGGACGACCCAATCCGCCAGCTGGTGATCCCGCGCGGCGAGGAGCTGGAGGATTACGGCGCGCTCGACGCCAGCGACGAGGGCGCGAACACCGTCGCCCGCGGGGTCCAGCACAAGTACGCCGACACGGCCCTGCTGCTGTGCAACGAGGTCTGCGGCGCCTACTGCCGCTACTGCTTCCGGAAGCGCCTGTTCATGGCCGGCAACGACGACGTGAACAACGACGTCACCGAAGGGCTCGGCTACATCCGCGAGCACCCAGAGATCAGCAACGTCCTGCTGACCGGCGGCGACCCGCTGCTGATGAGCACCCGGCGGATCGCCGCAATCCTCGAGGCGCTCGCAACCATCGAGCACGTCCGCATCGTGCGCATCGGCTCGAAGATGCCCGCCTTCGACCCCTGGCGGCTGCGGCGCGACGCAGCACTGCAGCGGGTCCTGAAGGACCACCCGCGCCAGCGCCAGCGCATCTACCTGATGGCGCACTTCGACCACCCGCGGGAGCTGACCGCGGAGGCGCTGGCCGAGCTCGAAGCCTGGAACGCCGCCGGCGTCACCGCCGTCAACCAGTGCCCGCTCATCCGCGGGATCAACGACCGGCCCGAGGTGCTGGCCGAGCTGTGGAGCCGCCTGTCGTATGCGGGCTGCCCGCCCTACTACCTGTTCCAGGGACGGCCGACCGCGGGCAACGCACCCTACGAGATCCCGATCGTCGAAGGCTGGAACATCTTCCAGCAGGCGCTCGCCCGCGGTTCCGGGCTGGCGCGCCGCGCACGCTTCGTCATGTCGCACGCGACCGGCAAGATCGAGATCGTTGCCGTCGACCGCTCGAGCATCTACCTGCGCTACCACCAGGCGAAGAACCCGGCTGACCTGGGCCGCTTCCTCGTCGCCGAGCGCGACGACACGGCCGGCTGGCTCGACGAGCTGCAGGTCCGTGACTGGACCAGCGCAGAGACGCCCGCCGCGAGCAGGACCAGCCCTCCGCGGCCCGAGTCCCGGCTACCGCTCACGGCCAACAGCCCGCTGCAGCTCAACGACCTCGGGCAGAAGGTCGCCGCCGAGATCGGAGCCGACAAGTGGGCCGCCGAAACGGCCCCGTCGCTTGCCGAACGCGCGGCGGGCGAGCCGCCGTACAAGGTCGACGCCTTCTGCGAGGACTACGTCGACGAATGCCTCGATCGGGACATGCGCGACCGCGTCGACGAAGCCGCCTACGAGCACGGCATGGAGCGAGGCGCCGTGCGCGCGGTGCTGCGGGTCGTGCTGCGCAACCGGCTCCTCGGCAAGACTCCCCAAGAGACCCACGCCGCGGCGCAAGACGAGCACGAACCGAGCGCTGACGACCCGGTCGAGCAGCGGTAGCGCGCACCACGACGTCGGCGCAGCATGCGCCACCGGGAGGCGGCGCGCGCGGGTTGAAAGGCGACAGTCAGTCGAGCATGAAGCCCGACGTCCACGACCGGCCGCCTGGCCGCTGGGATCGCGCGCGCCGTCGCTCGTCACGCAAACGATCAGGCAAGCACCCGCCCACAGCGCGTTGATCGCCGCCGGAGACCTGCCGTGAGCCAGCAAGACGCCATCGAACGCCGCAACCGCGACCCCGAGTACCGCCGGAGGGTCGACGAGGAGACCGTCATCCTCAACCTCACCGAGGCACTCGTCGAGCGCATGAACGAGATCGGCATGACCCGCGAAGAGGTCGCCGCCCGCGCCGACGTCCACCCCGGCGCGCTGCAGCGCGAACTCGAAGGTGCGGCCCGCATCCCGCTACGCGACCTCGTCCGCATCGCCGCGGTCCTCGGCCTGAAGCCGAAACTCGTCCACGCCCATAACCACCGCTGACGGCTGCCCGCCGCAAGCCGCTCAACGGCCGACAGCCGCAACCGGCCAGATCGGTCTGCACGTCCCGATCCCGGATCAACCGCCACGATCAATCCCACCGCCGGGTGACAGGCCCCGCACGGCCCGCACACCCGGTATCCCATCACATCCGGCCCCGGCGCGCTCCGCCAAGCGGGCCTCGGAAGCGCTGCGCGCTGCCTGCGCCCACCAGCCCTGGAGCACTCCACGTGCACCCCAACACCGACAGCTTCTCTTCCCCGGTTCCCTACGCGCCGCGGACCCTGCCCGACGGCGAGACGCTGTACCTGCTTGCCGCCGGACCGACACCCTCGCCAGCCGCCACAAGGACGGTCTGCGCGCGCTCACTACGCCTACGTCACCGGCGATCCCGAACAGTCCCGCTTCCCCTTCAGCGAGATGCGCGGCCTCATCGTCAACGAGGCCGGCGAGATCGCCGCCCGCCCGTTCCAGAAGTTCTTCAACTGCCAGGAGTCCGACGCCGCAGTACCGCCTGTCCCTGGAACGACGGCTGCGAGATCACGACCAGGATGGACGGATCGCTCGTCTACCCGGCCCGGCGCGCCAGCGGCGAGCTGGTCTGGTGCACGCGAAGCGGACCGACCGACATCGCACAGCTCGCCATCGACTTCATCGAGAACGACCTCGACGGCGGCGAGCAGTAGCAGATGACCGCCATCCTGCAGTACACGGTCTGCGACGACGACAGCGCCCTGTGCACGCCGCTGTTCGAGTTCTGCTCGCCGGACAACCGCGTCGTCGTCCGCCACGACCCGCGCCAGCCTCACGCTGCTCGCCGGCCGCCGTATCCACGACGGCCGGTGCTGGCCGTACAGCAAGATAGCCGACGCCTTCGACAAGTCCGGCATCGACACCGGCGTACGCTCCGCCCGGCTGCACTTGGTCGACTCCGTGGCAGTGAACACCCGCACCCGCGGGGACGAAGCACAGGGGCGGGCAGAGGGCACGACAAGCCCCGGAGAGCACCGATTCCCTACAGCCCGCAGGGCGCGTAGAATGAGGCAGAGACGATGACAGCCACAGCACCACCCGACGTCCCCGTGCGGAGCCTGCGGGACATCCTGACCGCGCTCGAGCGCCACCCGGAGTGGCGCACCGCGCTGCGCCAGCAGCTGCTTGGAGAAGAACTGCTCGAACTGCCCGCCCTGTTCGCCAAGTTCGCCGGCGAAACGACAAGGCGGCTCGACCTGCTGACCGAGGACTTGGCAGCCTTCAAAGCGAGCACGGCGAGGCGCCTCGACGGCCTGGCCGCCGACGTCGGCACGTTGAAGAACGACGTCGGCACGCTAAAGAACGACGTCGGCACGTTAAAGAACGACGTCGGCACGTTAAAGAACGACGTCGGCACGTTAAAGAACGACGTCGGCCAACTGAAGGGTGCCCACGCCGAAGCGAGGGCGCGCGCGGACATCGAGATCATCGCCGCCGAACTCGATCTCGAGCACCGACGTATCGTGCCTAGAATCGAACTGTGGCGCATCGCCAAAAACAAGGGCGCCGACCTGCGGGACGACGACATCAAGAGCTTCCTCGCCAGCGACATCATGGCCGAAGCAGTGGGGGCGGACGGAAAGACGACCTACCTCGCGGTCGAAGCCTCGTACACCGGCGACCTCCACGACGCCCGCCGGGCGCGGAGCCACGCCGCGCTGATGCAGCGCTTGACAAACAAGCCATGCCGCGCAGTCGTCGCCAGCAGACAGAACAACGCCCGGCTCGTCGAACTGATCAACAGGGGCGAGATCGCGTGGCACCACCTGAATGTGCGGGTCCTCCCGGCGGGCTGAAGACACGACGTGCGTGACACGCCGTGCATGGAGCAGGTGCACATGACCGCCTGGACAACTGACGGCAGGTACCACAGAGCCCGCTGCGTCGCGTGGATGGACCGGGCGCGGTCCCGCTCGAAGTCAGGTGGGCGTGGCGGCCCCGGACGCGCGGGAGTACACCCATTGAAAGGTGACCTGGTCTCGCGGTTGCTCACCTTCGCCCCGCGCGCGGGGAACGAGCGGGAGGCGATCAACGCGGTCGCACGTGGTCGGCGAGCTGGGCAAGAGCGACGCGAAGTTCGGGGAACGGACGGGCGGTCAGGTACAGGTTCTTCACGGCCTTCGGCACCGATATCAACAGAGTGCCACCCTCGATCCGAAGCTGGATCTCGTCATCGACCGCATCGCCATAGCGCACGGTGATCGGTTCTGGTGCCGGTCCAGATTCTGGCATTTGCTCACACCGCACGAACGCGCGGTCCCGGTCGGGGCTCCTGGCCTTGGACCCGTTCGATCAGCCGAACCTGAGCCTTCGGAGCCTGAGCGACCACCTGACGGTCAGCGGTCTCCAGCATGTAGTCCGTCGCGCTGTCACTCAGCTTCGTGGTCGCGACTCGAAAGTCCGGTCGCAAGTGACCGGGGGCGTCAGGGGGGCGTCAGGGGGCGGACGCGCGCTTCGTACTCGAGCTCTTACCCGAAATGGAGCGGGACAAGGGGAAGATCGACCGGCGCGTCGAAGCCAGCCTTGCGAAGGGACGTAAGCACGGCCGGTTGACCCGGCACGATATTCCGCCGGGCACGGCTGGCTACCTGTACGCCCAGGCGCGGGCGTTCTTGGCCGCCGTAGACTACCTCTCGGCGGAGAAGTCGGCGATCGCGCTTTCAGATTTCGAACTCGGCGAACCGCAGGTCGTCAACATCGACGAGTCCCTGGACGACGGAACATTGCATGCCACCGGGAAAGCCCAGGGGGTCTATCGAGAGCCCTCGGCCCGTGGATTGATGGGAAGGATGGGCACTACGCTGGTTTCCGGAATGGCCGCGGCTTTCGCCTGCGAGGTGGGAGTGAAAGCGATCCTCGTTACGAGGCTGGACGAAGCCGCCAAGACGCACGATCTACTGGAGCTGTACGGAGAACTGCCGGAGGACAGTCGCCGACGTCTCGCTGGCGACTTCCCAACGATCTGTAAAGTCCTTGACCACAATCGGCAGACATTCGGCAAGTGGCGGTACTTCGAACAGAGCATAGGCGAGAAGGCTATCCGTGGCCTCGTCGACACTGACCGCGTCTGGGGGCTCGGCAAGGCGGCACGGGTGATAGCCGACGAGTGCGACGTCACGGGCCTGAACTACCACATCGGCAACAAAACGATGTTCCACCTCAAGCGGGAGCTGGGCGGTATGCACATGTCGCAACGGATCAACTTGAGGCTGGAAGGCGGGGAATCGGCCATCCCATGGGACGAAGTGTTGCGAGCAGGAACCGGCGACGGGTGAGCAGCAGTCACCGCTGTAGGCAGCTCCCACGACTCGGCCGTACTGGCAACTGAAGGCACCACGCAGCGTCATCCACTCACGAGGACGACCAATCCTCGAACCGAGCGAACAGATCGTCTGGCGTCTCGCACTCGATGATCCAATCGCCCACTTGCGCCAAGCGATCCGCATCCTCGACGCCCTCGAGCTTCGCCGCCAGCCGATCCGCCGCGGCTGTATCGAACTTGCGCGCCGCCTGACGGCGGAGCAATTCCCGCTGGCCCTGTTCACGCCCCTCTTCACGGCCCTGCTCCACCCACGCCGCAGTCCACTCCTGAACGGTTTCGGCCAACATCGTCCGCACCTCACTCGAGCCGCGGTAGCGCCCCGGACACCGACCCGCGGAACCGCCGCGGCACCAGCACCTGCTCTACCCATTCGGTGAACGCCGCAGTCAACTCCTCATCATCGTGCTTCCGCAGCAGATCGATCAACGCCCCCAGCAACACTGGCACCCGCGACCGATCACGATTCGTCTCCAACGCGATCAACGCCGACACCAGGTTGCCCGACGGAAGGTCAGCACCGCCAACGCGGCCCACGAGCTCAAGCCGTACTGAGCGGCGGGGTGGACGACCTCAGCGCCATCCTCGACGACGAACGCGCCACCCGCGTACGCGACTACGGCCGCACCGTGCTGAACCGGCTGGCCGCTACCGGCCGCAACATCGCCGCCCGCATAAGCGCCATACGCAACGAGCACTACACCCGCAAGGCGCAGGCCCTGGCCTGGTGCGCCACCAACCAACGCCGAGCCCCCGCTACGCCCCTGGGGCTTCGTCTGGCTCGACGAGACCAACCGTGGGACCGACGACCCGGCCGAGACCATGATGTGCAAGATGCGCGAACACGCCACACGCCTGTGCTCCAGCGGCCCGAACGTGGAACAGCGCGTGCTCCCGCTGCTCGGCGACGACCCGCCCCGCTGGAACCCACCCGACCGCGGCGAGGAGTAACCGCCCTCTCCCCGAACGCCGGCGTCGACAACGCATGAAACCACTGCCGCGGGCCGGTGCCGCAGCGAACGAAGGAGACAACCGCCCGAGATGCCCAACCAGCAAATGCGCTACAGCGCCTTCATCACCTACCGCCCCGTCGCTGACTACCTCGTCGGAGACGAGCCGGACACCCGCCCGGTCGACCGCCTGCCCTCGCTGGGCATCGCCGGCGAGGAGAGCGCGGACGCGCGCGAACGCGCGCTGGCCCGGTCCTGCCGCGACCTCGAAGACCAGGGCTACCGGATCGAGAAGGTCGAGCGCTTCGAGCACTGCGCCCACTGCCACGGCACCGGCAGGATTCAGGTCAAGCCCCGCGGCTGGCGCCGGCGGAGCGAACCACCCTGGTACCTGATGCGGACCGTCGACTGCAGGCATTGCCCCGGCGAACGCCGGGACAACGCCGGCGTCGCGCCGGCGCCAGCGTCAGCGACCGGGATCGACCACGAAGACTCCCCCGGACAAGCAACGCAAGTGCGCTGACACTTCGCTGGCACCAACCGGGAGAACTCAACGGAGACAGCCATGAGCAGCAAGACCGGCCCGGCCTCGATCCGACCCCGCGTACCCGACACCCTGACGGTGATCCTGATCGACCCGGGACACGAACACGTCCTGCAGGCGTGGCTCGAACCGGCGACCGAACCGCTCCCCCCGAACCAGACATAGCCATGCGCCTGTTCCACACGAGCGAACTCCGCCACCCGACCGCCCGCAGCCTCCACGCGGCATGGCTGGAACTGCAGCACTCCAATATGCTCCTGCCCCCAGCGGTCGC
Source organism: Vicinamibacterales bacterium (assembly GCA_965204175.1). Lineage (GTDB taxonomy): Bacteria > Acidobacteriota > Vicinamibacteria > Vicinamibacterales > UBA8438 > WTFV01. The sequence continues at coordinate 1,850,951 of OZ241978.1, read as the reverse complement.
CGAACAGCTCGCGCCGATAAGCGCCGGCGCCATCGGGACCGACATCAACTTGGCCGAAACCCTGCTCGCGAACCACCGCTCCACCGACCCGATGCACGCGAGCCGGCGGCTCGCCGAGGAGTCCTGGTGGTTCACGATGTGGCGCAACGCCGAGAGCCCGTACACAATCGTCCACCCGACCGCCATCCAGGAAGACACGGTCACCAGCCTGCTGAACGACATCGACCCGCGCTGCTTCCCCGTCCACCATATAGAAGAATTCGCTCTCGTGCTATGTCGTCCGGAATTGCCCATAAGTAACTGTGAAATAGATAATTGCTGCCTGTTCACAGCCTTGACGCGGGCCGTCTCCGTCCGGTACGATCCATCAGTATCCGCCATTCAGTGAGGGGAATACTGGCAGAGATGGAACTCCCGGCACGACCCCGGACCACCAAGCCCAACGGCCGGCAGCCCCACCACGCACTGACGACCGTCTTCGTCCGCAACGTAGCCCGGGCCGGACGCTATTGTGATGGCGATGGCCTCTACCTCGACGTGCAGCCGACCGGCACCCGCAGCTGGGTACAGCGGCTCGTCATCCGCGGCCGGCGCCGCGAACTTGGGCTCGGCGGCTTCCCGCTCGTCCCGCTCAAGGAGGCCCGCGCCCAGGCCCTCGCCAACCGCCGGCTCGCCCGCGCCGGTGGCGACCCGCTGGCCGAGAAGCGCCGCCTCAAGAGCATGCCCACCTTCGCCGCCGCTGCCGAGGCGGTGCTGGCGCAGATGCGGCCCGGCTGGCGCAACCCCAAGCACGGCAAGGACTGGCTGTCGAGCATGGAACGGTTCGCGTTTCCGCGTCTTGGCAAGCTGCCCGTCTCCGAGGTGACGAGCGCCGACGTGGTCGAGGCGCTGCGGGCTGTGTGGCACGAGCGGCCGGCGACGGCGCGGCGGGTCCGCCAGCGCATCAGCACCGTCATGGAGTGGGCCGTGGCGCTGAACTACCGCGACGACAACCCGTGCAGCCGCATCGGGCCGGTGCTCGGTCCGCAGCAGGACCTCGTCCAGCACATGCGTGCGCTGCCGCATCGGGACGCGGCGGCGGTGGTCGAGACGGTGCGAGCGTCGGGTGCGGCCCCCGCCGTCAAGCTGGCGTTCGAGTTCCTCGTGCTCACGGCCGCACGGTCCGGCGAGGTACGTGGCGCACGGTGGGCCGAGATCGACACGGCGGACCACGTGTGGACCGTTCCGGCCACGCGGACGAAGGCGAAGCGCGAGCACCGGGTGCCGTTGAGCGGGCGGGCGCTGGAGATCCTCGATTCGGCGCGGACGCTCGATGACGGCAACCCGCTCGTGTTCCCGAGCGTGCGGGGCAAGCGGATGAACGACATGGCGTTGTCGGCACTGCTCAGGACGCTGGAGATCCCGGCCGTGCCTCACGGCTTCCGCTCCACCTTCCGGGATTGGGCGGCTGAGGAGACGAACCACCCGCGCGAGGTGGTCGAGGCCGCGCTCGCCCACGTCGTCCAGAACAAGGTAGAGGCGGCTTACGCGCGGTCGGACCTGTTCGAGCGCCGTCGTCGGTTGATGGACGACTGGTCCGTCTACATCGCCGGTGGTGCAGGGAGCGCCGGCTGATGATCGCCCCATCTTCGGGACCGGGCGTTGCACGACGCACGTGAAGCCTCTTGGTACGCCGACGCCGCTCGGGTAAGGCGTTGGGGCCGCAGGCTGTCAATACCGGCTACGTCTTGCGGTGGTCGGCGCCGAAGCGCGGGCGGGTCTCGATGTAGCGCTGGACTTCGTCCTCGTACCAACCGGAAGCCTTGGGTCCGATCTTGATCGACGCTGGAAAGATCCCTTGTTTCTGCAGCGCGAAGATCGTCGACCTGGACAGTCCGGTCTGCGCGATGACGTCGTTCAATCGGATAACCCGCTTGGTCATGACACGCCTTCCTCCTGCTGATCACGTCCCGGGATCCGGTTCGTCCGCGCGGGAAGTATGCACAACGGTGGCCGCCGGCAAGCGAGTGCGGGACGAGCGCGACGCCCTGGCCCGCCGGTCGCCGCGGCGCTACGCGCCGAAAAACGACTACCGCGACCTCATCGGCGGGTCGGACCCGACGACGCGATCCGCCCGTTCGTGATCGTGCGCACTGAGCAAGGGGCGACGACAGCCGGCTCGACACGACCGGCGACAAGACCAACAGCGCCGCGCGCGGCGTCGTGGCACAAGGCAGGCCGACAGGGGCTGCTGCTGAGCCGGTTTGCGGCGCCTCGTCGACGGCCGGGCGAGCGGCACAGGAAAACCCTCATACCTCTCATCGACCTGCTGCGCCCCGACCAGCGCGCCGCGCTGCTGCGCCTGCGCAAGCACCTCGCCAACCGCGAGTGTATGCGCCGCTGCCCGCCGTCTCCACCACCACCATTCCATCTTAAGTTATTGAAAACAAACAACTAATCTGCATGGCATCGCGCTCCCTCTCAGCACATGGCACGGCGGAAAACGACCGGCTTGTCGGGTGGGCCGTACACCGGGACCGGCGTCTGTGGCGCACCTGCTCCAACGGGTTGAGCTAGGCGTTCCAGCAGCTCAACCCGCCGTTGCGCTTCCCGGCGTACGGCACCCTCGGACTACTGCAAGGGCACCCGACAGGCCGGAGTCAGCATCCGCCGTTCTTCACGGCGCGTAGCCCTTGTGCCGACGTGTAGTCCCCACTCTTGATCTCGAAGCTCGAATCGGCTACGGTGGTGGCTGCACCGTGCTGCACTGCGCTGTGCGCTGCAGCACTTCGCAGGCAGGATCCTGTGACGTCAAGAGAACGCATTACAGTCAACCTCGCCAAGGCCCAGCATCGGGAGCTTCAGGCGCTCGCCAAGCAGCACAACGTCTCGATGTCGTGGATCGCCCAAGTGGCCATCGAGCGGCTTCTCGATCAGCACAAGCAACGCGAGTTCCAGTTTCCGCTAGATCTCGAGCAAAGGACAAGCTGATTGATGGCGGGTACGCTCGGCGCGTTCTACGAATTCTTCGCTGGCGCAGGCATGGCTCGCGCGGGACTCGGTGATCGTTGGCGGTGCCTGTTCGCCAACGATTTCGACCAGAAGAAGGCCGCGACGTACCGCCTGAACTGGGGCGAGGACAACTTCGTGTGCAGCGACGTGAGAGAGGTGAAGACCACCGATCTCGCGCAGGCCGCCGATCTCGTCTGGGCCTCGTTCCCATGCCAGGACCTGTCGCTCGCCGGTGGCGGTGCCGGGCTGAGAGGGGAGCGGTCAGGAACGTTCTGGCCGTTCTGGGATCTCATGACGGCCTTGGTCGCCGAGGGTAGGGCTCCCTCCATGATCGTCTTGGAGAACGTCTGCGGGACGCTGACCTCCCACTCGGGCAAGGACTTCACGGCGATTTGCCGGGCGCTGTCCAATGGCGGATACCGGTTCGGCGCGCTGATCGTCGATGCCGTCCTGTTCGTGCCGCAATCGCGGCCGCGGCTGTTCATCATCGCCATCCAGCGCGATGTTGACACGCCAGCAACGCTCACCGGGGACGCGCCAGACGGCGATTTTCATCCGCGCAGGCTGAGGACCGCATACCGCAAGCTGCCGAAAGCGCTGCAGGACGACTGGATCTGGTGGAGACTCGATCCGCCGCCGGCGCGCGACACCGGATTCGCCGCCTTGGTGGAGGACGAGCCAGTCGGCGTCGCGTGGCACACGCCGGAGGAAACGCGTGCTCTGTTGGCGATGATGAGCGACCTGAATCTCGAGAAGGTCCGCGCCGCCAAACAGAAAGGCCGCCGAGTGGTCGGCACGATTTACAAGCGCACGCGCCGGGATGAAGTCGGTCGAAGGGTGCAACGCGCCGAAGTCCGGTTCGACGACATCGCCGGCTGCCTGCGCACGCCCGCCGGGGGATCAAGCCGTCAAGTCGTCTTGGTCGTGCACGGGCGAAAAGTGCGTTCACGCCTGATCTCAAGCCGCGAAACGGCCCGGCTGGTGGGGTTGCCCGAGGAATATGTCCTCCCGGACAACTACAACGAGGCGTATCATCTCACGGGAGACGGGGTTGTCGTGCCCGTGGTTCGGTTCCTGGCCGCCAGAATCTTCGAGCCGATTCTGCTGCACATGACCCTGGAGCGAGATGCCGCATGAGCGTCATCCCATGCCAGCACAGCGAGAAGCTGCGCAAACAGATCGTGGAACTCGCGGAGGCGCTGAGAACCGAGGCGCACACTCTCGGCGACCACGGCATAGATGAGAAGGAGTTCTACGACAGTGGCCTTTTCAGGGGTGCGATCGAGCGCCTCCGGGGCCAGTTCGCAGCCTCGATGCGAGAGAAGCGCGAGTTGGCCACGCACGTCCTCAACCACATGGAGGATCGGAAGTTCATCGTCAGTTGGGAATCCGCAGGTGACGCCAACCGCCACGACTACCGGGTTCAGCTCCCATCTGGACGGACGGCCATCATCGAGTTGAAGGGCTGCCTGGATGGCAATAACACCACAATCTTCGTGCGCCCCCCGCACGCCCAGGAATTCATCATCTGGAGTGTCTGCACAAACGCGGGGGCGGATCCGCGCCACAACGCCTGGTCTGGAATCCACACGCGGTTGAGCGCTGAGATCATCTCGGGGGGTCAGCGCGTGGACGGCGTCGTCATCTGGGACATGGCGTGCGGCACGGTCGGCCGACCGTGCCCGAAGCAGATCGCCGATCCGTCGCGTACAACAGTAGTGGGTCCGTTCTTGCTGCCGCCGCCATGCTTGTACATGCTGCCAGCGACCATCCCGAGCCCACGCAACAACCCAAGCCCACCGCCACAAGCGCTGGCTGACGTACAGATCATGCAAGCGTTCAATGATTGCTTCGCGTGCGTTGAAGCAGAAATCAACTATGTCAGCATCGACGTAGAGCATCGAGGAGCCGACACCGTGCGAACGACTCGCGTCAGGCGCGACGGGGCGGTACAGAAGGAGTCCAGGCCAACAGCCATCCGGCGGTCGTAGCCGTGACCTCTGAGCAGCGCAGCCGAACCATGCGCGCGGTCAGGGGGAAGAACACCGGCCCGGAGATGGCGGTGCGCCGCATGGTGCACGGCATGGGGTACCGGTACCGCCTGCACCGAAAGGGCCTTCCAGGGAAGCCCGACCTGGTCTTCGGTCCGCGCCGCAAGGTGATTTTTGTCCATGGGTGCTTCTGGCACGGCCACGACTGCAAGCGCGGTGACCGGATCCCGAAGGCGAACCGGGACTACTGGACGAGGAAGATCGCGCGCAACAAGGAGCGCGATCAAGAGCATTTGGCCGCGCTGCACGGGGACGGATGGGAAGTGCTGGTCGTGTGGGAGTGCGAGGTCGGACACACTGACACCGAGCAACGGTTGCGGAGATTCCTCGACACAACGGATCCACGGCGGAGATTCCACGCGTCGTGAAATCGGTACGGATCAATGAGCCATCGGAGCGGGATCAACCCGCGCCGCAGCCTTCCGGCGTCCGACGGTAATCGACCGCGATGAGCAGGTACAATCGGGGCATCGTCTCGAGGTCGAGCATGTGTCCGCGGGACCGATACCTGATGGAGATCTACTTGACGCACCCGGCAGCCCATGGTGGGGTCGAGACGCGGCTCGATGGAGTCACGCTGGTTGGCGAGCTTGGGCGGAGACGCGTGCAATTGGTTGTTCCGGCGGCTCTGGTCAGCACGATGAACTCCATCAGTAACGCACAGGGACCACGGACAGAGCCACTGCGGATGCGCGTCCGGCGGGAATCCGGTCAGGTGACTGCGACGTTGTTGATCAACGCAGTCACGCGCCACAGCGACGGAAGCGCGACGTTGCGTCTCAGCACCACCGGTCCGGCACGCCGCGAGGAATCGGCGGAATAGCAACCGTCGTTGGGAGCGACACCGTCTGCCGTTCGGATGTCGCGCGGAGCGCCCCGCCGGTAGGGTCGACCATCCTCCTCGGCGCGCCATCCTGCAGAGGCTGATGGCGCTGTGGACACCGCGAGCTTCCCGGGCGTCGTGCTCGGCTTGCTCCGCTGGGACCCCGCGTCCAACCTCCTTGATCGTCGTTGCCGTCGTCGTCCGGAATCGTCCGGGTTGTCGCCGCCATCGTCGTCGGGGGGGCACCGTCGACGCTCCGAGGACCTGCACCGGCCGTCGGCGAACGGTGTCGACGCGGTATTGGTCGCTGTCGCGGCCAGCCCCCCGTCGTCGTCTTGTCCCCTTCGGCTCTGCTCCCGTTCACGCTCCAGGCGCGCGTGGCGCCTGTCGCTGTCGAGAAGAAACCGGTTACCTGCCGTGGTGGGGTCCGGACTGGTGCTTCCGTTGCGCCCGTTCGGCCGCTCCGGCCGCCGGGGCCGGCGGCGTCGGCGGGTTGACGACCCGGGCCCGCTCCTGGAACAGCGGGCGCCAGCGCGCCCGTTGCTCCCGCCAGACCTTCTCGACGTCCACCCAGTCCTTCGGGTACGCCTGCTTGAAGCGGCTGTACTGCGCGCGTAGCGGCTCCACCCACGTCGAGGCCAGTCGGGGGCCGAGCACCGCCTCCAGCAGCTCCGGGTCGATCGCCTTCGGCACGAGGCGCTTCACGCCGACCGTCGCGTCCATCCGCTCGAACTCCGAGCGCATCCGCCAGAGGAGAGAGCCGCCGGCGCACACCGCGCCGATCAGGTCCTCGACCAACTGCGCGCGCGGATCTGCTTCGCGCGAGCCGGCGGGCGCCGCAGCCGGCGGGCGCTCTCGAGCGGGCCGCTCCTGCCGAACGCGGGCAGCCGGCGGGATTGTCGAGGACGGCGGTCGCTCCGGCCTGGCGACCCGGACGGGCTCGGGGGCCGGCGCGGGGTAGTTGCGCTCGATGTGTCGGTCGAGGTCGCGCATGATGCTCGACACCGACGGGCCGAGGTCGGGCGGTGGCGCCGGCGGCGCCGACCGTCTCGACAATCCCAGCCGATCGAGGACGCGTTCGACGGCCTTCAGTGCCGTGTCCAGGGTGGTCAGGCGCCGTCTCAGATCCGCCACGCGCTGCCGGAGCCGGTGCAGCCTGCGACGTGCCGGACGGTTCTCACGCGCCTGCTGACGGCGGTCCTGCCGGGCCCGGCGCTTGTCGGCCGCCGCGGCGCGCCAGCGGTCGCGCGCCTCCTGCCGGTTGCGGGCTTCCCATCTGGCCTGGCCGTCGGCGACGAGCTCGGCGTCGCAGGCCTGGTCGCGGTGTTCGTCTGCGTCCCGGTACGCGAGGTACTGCTCGCTTCCCCCCTGGCGGCTGGGCGTCCAGCGGGACGCCGCGCGGGCGGCGGCGGCGAGGGCATCGCGGGCCGCGGCGTGGTCGCGGGCGGCGGCCCGCAGGGTGCGCCGGGCGGCCCGGTCGTCACGGACGGCGACCTCGAACGTCTCGCGGGCCCGGCGCTCGCAGGTCGTGCTCGCGGGCGCGGATGTGCGTTGCTGGCGCGGAGCGCCGCGCTCGGCCTTGTGCACGGCCGCCTCGGCATCGCGCAGCTCGTCGCGGGTCTGGTCGCGCTTCGCGCCGATCTGCGCTTCGAGCCGCTGGAGGTCAGGGCCCGGGATTCGGGCCGTCGCGGCTTTCGGCGCCGGCTCCCTCCTGCCGGGCGATGTGTCGGGCGCGGGCTGCCACAGCTTCAGCTTCGTGAGCGGCGCGAAGACCTTCTGCCGCTTCCGCCGGCGGGTCTGGCGCCGTGCCAACTGGATCCGCTCGTCCTTGGCTCGGTCCGGGTGCAGGTCGGGCTGTTCTCGCTGGCACTCGCTCAGTTCCCGCCACTCGGCCCGCTCTGTCGCGGTACGCTTCTCGCGGCCTGCGTTGCGGCGCTCGCTGCGCGGTCGTTGCGGCGGCAGGGGGTTGTTCTCGCGGGCGACGTCGACGGCGTCCTTCTCGGGAACGCCCGCCGTCTTCAAGGCGGTTACCTCGGTCGTGAACGCCGCCCGCGCCTGCTGGCGCCGCACGCGGTTCTCGATGACCACGCCTCCGGTGCGGCGCTCGTAGTCGACGGCCCAGCGCTGCAACCGCCGGACCGCAGGCTTGGTCACCTTCACGGCCCGTCCCGTTTCCGGGCAGACGCGCGAGACGAGCACGTGCACGTGGGGGCTGTCCGTGTCGGCGTGCGCGACCACGATGCCCCGGTGCCGGTCGTCGAGGCCGAGCGCGTCGAGCGCGCCCTGCACGGTGTCGAGGGCATGCGCCCTCGACGGCGGCGTTGTGCCCTTCGGCCACGAGAGCACGACGTGCTCGTACGGGTTCGACAGCTTCCGCCCGCTCGCCGGGACGCCGGCGAGCGACTTGAGGATGGGGGCGTCGGCGGCCAGGCCCTGCATGCAGCGCACCATCAGCTGCGGGTCGGTCATCGGCACGCCGAGGCACGCGGTCCACTCCACCCGTTCACTGGTGGTCGGCCGCGGGTCGGCCGCGGTGGCCTGGTCGTGGAGCACGTAGTCGGCGAGCGCCCGGATGCTCCGGCGGCCGCCGATCACGACGGCGATCACCGCATCGCCTCCAGGAAGCGGCCCACGGCGTCGGCCGCGCGTTCGACGGCCGCCACGGCCGCGGCGTTGTTGCCGTCGCGTGCATGGAGGCGTCTGCAGGCCTGGTTCAGGTTCGAGCCGATGCGCTGTACCTGGCGCCGCAGGAGAACCGCCTCGACGGCGGGAGTCTCGGAGGTCGGCGCGGGCGCGGGACCGGCCGCGGCGGCTCGCAGGCCGGCATCGCGCATCGCCGCGGCCACGGTCTGCCGGCGCCGGGCCGCCAGCGCCCGCAGCAGACGCGCTTCGGCAGGGGTCGCGCGGACCGTCAGGGCGACCGTGCGGCGCTCGGCGGCGGGCAGGGGCGGACGCCCGCCGCGGGGTCCGGAGGCGGCCACGGGCCGCATCGCGTTCCGGTTGCCTTGTCCCAGTGCCCTAGCCGAAGGCGGTTCCGCGCCAGCGGAAAGGGCAATCTGGCGCCTGTCGTGGTTCCCCGTCTCCGGCATGCCGGTGGGAGCGTACGGGAGCGGTGCCGGAGGGCGGGTGGGGACGCCGGTCACGGAGTGTGACACTCGGTGCGTGCGCACGAAGTCAGTCGCGTTGACTGCGGCAGGGCTGGTCGCGTGTTCGGCGCTACCAGCGCAGGCAGGGGTCGTCGAGCGTGGACAGGTCGTCGAGCAGGGGGACGGCCTGGCCGGTGTCCTCGGACGGGCCGGCGTCGGGCATTGCGGCGTCGTCCTCGACGCGCTCGAGCAGCCCGACCGCGGCGGTCTCGGCGGGGTTGAGCGCGTGGTTGAGCAGCCACTGGCGCCGCACGTGGCAGGCGTAGCAGCGCTCGTGCGCGGGCCAGACGAGGCGCCCGCAGGTCCCGGCGTCGAGCGGCAGGTCGACGCCGGCGCAGAGCCTCTTGTCGCGGTTGGCGGCCCGGTGGCGGCGCATGACCTCGCGGTTGGCGATGCGGCGGCGCAGGCGGCGCAGCCACTGGCGCTGTTCGGGGCGGAGCAGGTCGGCGAGAGGCATCAGGTCGTCCTCCTGGAGAAAGGGAGTGGCCCCGGAGCGGGGCCGGTTGGAGCGGGCCGGCAGGCCCGGTGGCGTTGCGGGCGCGGGAGGGTCGGAGACCAGCGGCGTGGCGGCGGGGGGCAGAATGCAGAGGCGTTGCCTTGACCGCCCGCCTGGCCGTGTTCCGGTCTCCGTCCGCGCTACCCGATTGTCGCCCGCTACCGCTCCCTCTCCCGGGTCCGTGGTCTCTGCGCGCCGACTCCGGGAGGCGCGCCGGTCCGGCAGTGACGTCGGCGTGATGGGGTGATCCGCGTGTGCGCGGAAGGCTCCTTGGAAACGGATCGACTAGCGGTCCGGACGCGGTGGCTGGTCCTCGTGCAGCAAGCAGCCGAAGCTGCTCGGCGTTGCGAGCACCCTGGGGTGGTCGGCGGGCTTCTGGTGGACGAGGTCGAGGATGATGCGGGGAATCGGGCTGTGGTTGTTGCTGCCGATGAGGCCGCAGACCATGTTGGTCGGGCTGCCGGCGTGCGGCCGCCGGTGGCGGCAGTTGGCGCAGGTGTTCATGCCGTGCTCTCCGGTCGTGGAACCGCCTCGTCGCGGCGGGGGCCGGGACGGTGGTTCCGGGGTGGACTTTCGCCCCCTGCGGGCGTTGGTGGCAGTGTCCTCTTCGGGTGACGCACCTTGGAAATGCACCGCCAAATAGAAACTGCACCGGATCAGGTGCATTTCGTGACCGTCAATATATCGACACCCTATGAACATTGGCCGTAATTTCTTCAGCCAATCCAGAGGATTGCTTCCATGGAAGCAATCCAAAGAAATGGATCGCCAAACAGAAAAAGCGCAACTATGGCGAAAAAGACAGGTCTTCCGGTGCTGTCCGGCGGGCGCGTTTTCGCCCCGTGCGGCCCTCGTCATCGTCTCTGGGACACGTTCGCGACCTGCCGCAGCCGAAGCGCGACGGCCGCTCGCCGGGTAAGTAGCGCCAGCACGTGGGCCGAGGGCTGGACATCGACGGCGGGTGGAAGCCGACCTGGGAGGTCATCGACTCGAAGGCGAAGGTGGTCCGCGAGTTGCGCAGCGTCGGCTGCGGCGACGTCGTCTACTGGCCACGGACCTCGACCGGGAGGGAGAGACCATCGCGTGGCATCTGCGCGACCTGCTGGGCGAGTCCGAGGACTGCTTCCGCCGCGTGACTTTCTCGGAGATTACGCCGGCGGCGGTCAAGGCGGCGTTCGAACGCCCCCAAGCGGATCGATTACCCATGCCCGACTCCTACAGACGCTTGTTCGAGACGTTCCGCGACGGATCCGGTACGGATAGAGACCGGTCAGCGACGGTGTCTCCGCGGGAACCGTGCAGCCTCGCACGGGTATCGTCTGCACGGCGCAGGAAGGTCTGGATAGAGGACGCCGAAGACGCCGATTGCCTCGGGAAAGGCGTTGACCCGCCCCGCGAGTTGGCTCTTCAGTGGCCCCGGCGGCCTCGCTCCCCCCCACTTGCACTCCGTGATCGCCGTGTCGCCGCCGCGCAACTCCACTCGAAGGTCGGGGATTCCTGCGACTTCGGCGCTCGATCGAGGAGCGACGAGGGACTCTCAGAGGACCGCTCCTTCAGCAATATGTCTCAGTCTGAGGCCGTTCGTAGACGGTGAAAGCGGTCCACTAGAAACCGTAGCGGAACGTGGGAAATAGCGGGGGAAACGAGAGGCCACAGATGGCATAAGCTGCCTTTCCTCAATATGTTACGACGCATTCACGCCGGATTCCCCGACTGCCATCCGGACGAGGTCCGCCGCAACCCCGACGCCAGGATCGTCTGCGAGACGGTCGTGCTCGACGGCTGGCTCTCGCTGCACGACGACCTGCAGGCCATCGACCGCATCGAAATCAACCGCTGGGCGAGCGAGGCCGGCCACCGACAGGACAGGGCCAGACTGCTCCTCTACGACTCGGACACCACGCTGGTCAACTCGACGTACACGCCCGACGAGATCCAGAGGCTGGTCCAGGCCGGACTGCTCGCCTGCTGGCCGAACGACGACGACGCTCCCGCCGGCGACGTGCTGCGCAGCACGCGCCGGCAGGTTGCCGCGATGACCCATTCGGGAACGCTGCGCGCCTCCGGACAACGGCTGCTCAACTGCCTGAGCACGCACCCGGACCCGATCGGTCTGGTGGAGGACACGCGCGAACTGCTGCCGAGCCCCACCGTCGGCGCCGAGCGCCTCCATCCCCGCCACCACGACAGACCGCCGCCCCCGGAACAGCCGCCCCAACCGCGAACAGCGCACCGGCGGGAGAGCCGCCGGCACGATGGCAACTGAGCGCCGGAACACGCGCTTCGCCGCACCAAGGAAACAGTACCCATGCCCGAGACCCTGCTGCCCGCAACGATCCGCGCACGCGTCCACGAGGACGCCATCAGCCGCGTCACCCGCTTCTTCAACGCCACCACCGTGGAGACGCTCAACGAGTTGTTCCAGAACGCCCGGCGTGCCGGGGCAACCCGCGTCGACGTCACCGTAGCCGACGGCAAGATCAAGGTCACCGACGACGGCCACGGCATCGCGCACCCGGCGGCACTGCTCGCCTTCGGCCAGACCCGCTGGGACCCCGACACCACACGGCGCGAGGATCCCGCCGGCATGGGCGTCTACGCGCTGGCCCGCCGCAGCGGCGTCACCATCCGCTCCCGGCCCCGGCCGGTCGACGGCCGGCAACTCCCCGCATGGGAGGTCCACCTCACCCCGGAGCACTTCCTCGGCGACAAGCTCGCCGCGGTCAACCTGATCGACGACGAGAGCCTCGCATTCGGGACCGAGGTCGTCTTCGACGACGACAAGGCCAACACCGGCAACGTCGACTGCGCCGCCCAGCACTTCCCGCTGCCGGTCACCTCCAACGGCAAGGACGTCGACCGCAGGGACTTCCTGCACGACGCCGTCCACATCGAGCAGTGGCGGGGCATCCGCCTCGGCGTCCTATCGGCCGGATACCATCCGGGAAGGCGCCCCGAGCTCAACTTCCACGGCATCCTCATCGAGGACGTCCGCCTCCCGGTCATGTGCTCGATGGCGTCGCACTGGCACGTCAAGGCCGACGTGATCGACTGCGCCGAGCTCGAGCTGGTGCTGCCGGCCCGCAAGTCCGTCGTCGAGACGCCGTTCGTCGAACAGCTGCGGACCGCCTGCCGCACGGCCGTCTACCGCGCGATGCTCAAGTGCGATGAGCAGATCAGCGTCCCCGCGGACGTGCGCACCGACGCACTCGCCCACGGCGTCCGGCTCCCGGTGGCCCGTGCCGAGCTGGCGCCCTGGAGACCGACGTACAGCAATGAGTACTCCACCAAGCGCGAACGGCCGTACCGCACCGCCCTGTGCGACAAGCCCATCGTCATCGAGGCGGACATGCCTCCGTGCGACCAGGTCGCGCTCTGGCGGGCCGCTCAGCGCTCCGACGTCTCGCACCGACTGCACGCCGAGGAGCCGCGCTACCGCGGCTACCCCTGGTACGACGGGCTCACCAGGGCGAGGAAGCTGACCACCCGGGTCGTCCTCCACGGCGAGGAGCAGAGCATCGAGGAGCAGCGGAAGCGGCACGAGCCGTCCGACACGAGCCGGCCGGAACGGATCACGTTCGTGCTCGAGACCGTCGACGGCGACGGCACGGTCAAGCACCTGTGCATCCCCGGCGACGTAGCGTTCGGCGACGACGACGTCAGCTGGGCGGACGATGTCGGCGTGCTCGTCACCCGCGACAGCGACATCACGCCGGACGAGCTCGCCGAGCTGATGTACGACGCGTTCTTCACGTTCTCGGACGACTGCGAGTCCGACAGCTACGACACGCAGAAGGACGACTACCATCAGGCGGCGTTCGCCCGGGCGCTGGAGCTGCTCGCCTCGGCCGAGGAAGCGATGCTCTCGAACCTGCGCACGGCCGTCCACCGCTGGGTCCTCCCGCACCTCCCGCGGGGACGGAACGTGACCATCCGCATCGACGCGAAGAAGCCCATCGAGATCGAGGTCGAGGCCGCCGACAGCGAAAACGCCACGACCTGAACGACAGACGCAGCCCAGCCTTCGACCACCCGGGACACGGTCTCCGCCGGGACACGGTCCATACGCTCCCGGCAGTGGCAGATGCCTGCGAGGAGCACCAAACCGATGACTAGCGAAGCCACGCTGTACGAGGACGCACGGATCGATGCAGCCACAATCAGTGCCCACTACGGCGCCGCCGACGACCTCTTCTGGCATCAGGCATACACGTCCGCGATCCGCAGGACCAGGTCCATATCGATACTCGCCGCCTCCTGGGAGCCCAACCTGTGCGAGGTCGCAGCGCTGCTTGACAACGACACCGTGCTCGAAGCACTCGCCGAGGTCGGCTCGGCCAGAACCAGGAACACCGAAGACGACCAGCGCAACCGGACCAACCAGGGCTGGCTGACAAATGACTGGCGGGCGATGGACCACAGGCTGCGGAACAGCATCGTCGAAGGCATTCGACAAGCGGCCAACAGCAGCCTGACCGTGACCGACACGACAGGCGAGGCAGGCGCGTCCACGATCGGCAAACGCCAGGGGCCCTGGTTCCACGACGGACACCTTCGCTGGAACATTTCCAGACTGCCCGCCAGGACCCGCACGGCCATCGAACAAGTCGTCTCCGAGCTCCACCCCGAAACCCGCCCGAACCCCGGGAGAGGCCGAATCCAAAGCGCAAGGCCGAGCGTCCACCGAGCCGACCGCCGCAACCCACCAGTCCCGGCCCCGGACACGGACCGATCAGAGCGCAACCGTGATCCGAGCCACCACCCATGCGATTCGACCTGACCGAACCGTGCGCACAGTGCCCCTTCCGCCGGGCGAGCTGTCCCGGCTGGACCGGACCGTGGAAGCCCGCCGAGCTGCTCGAGGCCATCCGCGAGCGGCCGTTCCCCTGCCACCCGACCATCACCCACGACAACCAGCGGATCGAGGACGACACACTGCAGTCCTGCGCCGGCGCCGCCATCTTCCTGAACAGCAGCGAAGAGCCCTGCTACACGGGATGGACCCGGCACCACCAGGAAACGGCTGCAGGCCGCGCCTGAAGAGATCCGCAAGAGCGTCTTCGACACCCGGCGGCAGTTCCTGGCGCACCACAGCCAACGGCGACAGCAGCGCCGCCCGGCGCGGACAGCCCCTGCCGCCGGTTCCCCACAAACAGTTAACGACGCAGCACCCCTCCGCGCGCGCTCAGATCACCCGTAGAGCTCCAGACCGAGAAGTTCGCCACCTTCCGCTTCGGTTACGTTGTGCTGATGTCGGAGCACGGAACCCCGCTCCGCGCGCACGCGAATCATCACCCCACGACCGACCACGCCTCGGGCGGCAAGCGCCGCCCCGCTCCGTACGCGCGCGGATCACCCTGCCTGGCCGAAGCGACCGGCGGCTGGTGCTCGACCTGCAGGCGTGCTCGGACGAGCGGATCCTGATCCTCGGCAACCACGCCACCGACCTGCCTGCGCTCGCCGAGGCGGGGTTCGCGACACGGCACCCGCAGGCGCTGTACGAGGCCGAGCCGGCACTGGCGCTCACCCACGAGCCGCTCACCGCAGTACCGCTGGGCACGGTCAACGTCGACGGCCACCTGCACGAGGGAACCGAGCCGACACGCTGGCACGTAAACGTGGCGGTCGAGCGGTGGAGCTACGAGCCCGTGCCGATGGCCGGTCGCCGCCAGAGCGCGCGGGCGCTGGAAGTGAAGACGATGGACGCCGCATGAGACCACCGCAGTTGTTCGTCCCCAAGCGGAACACTACACGCCACGGGCCGAGCTCAACGAGACCAGCGAGAAGCCGCCGACCGCGTCGCCACGTCTATCGAGATCGGCGAGCACGGAGCCTGAACGCCGAGACAGCAGACGAGCGGACTCGCCAGAATCGCGACGGCGGCAAGTAAAGTGGCAACGCACACGCGGACTGGCCACGGAGGCCACGGAAGGAACGATGGAGAAGATCCCGACACTGTTCGTACGGAACGAGCAGACGCACCGGATCGAGCCGCTGCTGACGCCAGGCTGCGAATGGGTGCTGGCCGGCGAGGGCCGGCCGACCCGCAAGGTGGACGGCACGGCGGTACTCGTCCGCCAGGGCAGGTGCTTCAAGCGACGCGAGGTGAAGCCCGGCCGACAGCCGCCCGACGGGTTCCAGGAGGTCGAAACCGACGAGACGACCGGCAAGCGCGTCGGATGGGTGCCGATCAGGCCGGGCGACCCCATCGACCGGTACTTCGTCGAGGGGATCAACAACGCGCGCTACGAGCTGGGTCCGGGAAGCGCGGACGGGAGGACGTTCGAGCTGGTCGGACCGAAGGTCCAGAGGAACACCGAGGGCCTCGAGCGCCACGAGATCATCCCGCACGACACCAGCGAGCTGCACCTCGACAAGGCAGCGGTGGGCATCGACGGCCTCGAACCCGACGAGGCGTTCGAGCGGCTGAACGAGTACCTGGAAGCGGCGCCGCACGAAGGGATCGTCTGGCACCACCCCGACGGACGGCGCGCGAAGATCAAGCGGCGGGACTTCGGCCACCGATGGCCGATTGACTGACACACACTGCCCGGTGGGCCGACGCGACCCCGAGGCACAGATGGACCACGCTCCCGCAAGGAACAACAAGTCCACGCCCCTGACCCGACGAGACGCGACGACGCTGAAGCTGGCGCTGCAGATAGTGATCGACGCCTACTCCATCCTCACGGCGGACGAGTGGCGGCAGATGAGCGCGGAGATGCCGACGCCCGAGGCCCCGATCGAGCAGACCGCCGAAGCGGTCAACCGCGTACGGATCGACGGGCAACGCATCCTGCGCGTTCGGCTGGGCAAGACCGACCGCGGGAAAGAAGTCCTGAAGGTCGAACACGTCAGCGACATGGAAAAGGCCCCCGGCGGCATCTCGGGCGTGCTCGGAGCGCTGCTCGTCCTCATAAACGGACTCACCGGCAACCCGGCCGGCGACGAGAAGCTGGACGCGATCGCACACGACGGCGATATCGACCCGCCGACGCTCAGACGGCTCGTCAGGTCGATCGACATCGAACCGGCGCCGGAGACCATCCACTGAAACGGACGACGCACGCGAGGTATCGACGCCGGGACGATCGCGACGCTGAAAACCCGGGAGAGAAACACGATGACAAGCAACCAACAGGAGGTCGAACACGACCCGATGAAGATTCTTTTCGACTACTGCACGCCATCCGCACACGCGGATCACCCGGCGAGAGCCGCCGACGCACACCGCACTGATCACCGCCCTCCGCGCGCGCGGACCGCCCTCCGCGCGCGGATAACCCCGCGGGCGCGCAGTACCCGCGTGGCGCATACACTCCCGCTCCGCACGCGCGGATAACCCTCCTCCCCTCGACGCTCTCACCACGGTTCGGTCGCACCGCCCCGCTCCGCGCACGCGCGCGGATCACCCCTGCAGATCCAGACCAAGCCACAACCGGGACCCTCCGCGCTCCCGCTCCGCGCACACACCGCCCACTGGAAGTCGGCCCGTACGCTCGCACCACGCGGAAACCCCAGCCGGCTGCGCCGGAATCCAGCAACTCAGCCAGCAACGCAAGACCGATGACAACGAAGAAGAGAGCCAACGGCGCGACGAAGCCTCCGGGCCTCACCTTCCCGCGGACGTTCACGAAGAACACCCCTCCGCACAGCGTTTTCGACGAGGTCGAGTGGGAGACCCGCACCGCGGCGATCGGCAGCACGAGCGGCGAGTCCGTCTTCCAACAGAACGGGGTCGAGGTCCCCAAGAGCTGGTCCCAGCACGCCACCAACATCGTCGCCAACAAGTACTTCCGCGGGAACCCGGGCACCGAGCAGCGCGAGCACAGCGTCATGCAACTCATCAAGCGGGTCGTCAACACGATCACCCGCTGGGGCGAGGACGGCGCGTACTTCGCCATGCCCGACGACCGCGAAGCGTTCCGCGACGAGCTCACGCACCTGCTCGTCTTCCAGAAGGCCGCGTTCAACAGCCCCGTCTGGTTCAACTGCGGCTGGGACGAGCACCCGCAGTGCTCCGCCTGCTTCATCAACAGCGTCGAGGACACGATGGACTCGATCCTCACGCTGGCGAAGACCGAAGGGATGCTGTTCAAGTACGGCTCGGGGACCGGGACCAACCTGTCGCCGATCAGATCGTCGCGCGAGACGCTCTCGGGCGGCGGCATCGCCTCCGGCCCCGTCTCGTTCATGAAGGGCTACGACGCCTTCGCCGGCGTCATCAAGTCGGGCGGAGGAACGCGCCGCGCGGCGAAGATGGTCATCCTCGACGCCGACCACCCCGACATCCTCGAGTTCATCAACTGCAAGGCCGAAGAGGAACGCAAGGCCTGGGCCCTGATGGACGCAGGCTACGACGGGTCGCTGACCGGCCCCGCCTACGCCTCGGTCTTCTTCCAGAACGCCAACAACAGCGTCCGCGTCCCCGACGAGTTCATGCGCACGGTCATCGACAACGGCGAGTGGCACACCCGCGCGATCACCGGCGGCCGGCGGATCGTCGACACGCTGCGCGCGCGCGAGCTGCTGCGCGCCATAGCCGAGACGACGCACGCGTGCGGCGACCCGGGGATGCAGTTCGACACGACGATCAACGACTGGCACACGTGCCCGAACACGGCCCGGATCAACGCGTCGAACCCGTGCTGCTTCACCGGCTACACCGAGGTCCTTACGACGGAGGGCCGCATCCGTATCGATGCGCTCGCCGCGATGAAAGAGGACGCCCTGCCGCTGGCTGTCACCCACGACCCTCACACCGGACAGCCTGCCCTGCGGCAGATCCGCAAGGCATGGAAGGCAGGCGACGCCCACGACCTGGTCGAGGTGACCACCGAAAACGGGCTGAAGCTCCGCTCCACCCCCGAGCACAGGTTCTACCTGAACGACGGCCGCGCCGTAGCCGCCCGACAGCTCGAACCGGATCAGCGCCTCCGTGCACTGAACGGAGAACCGACCGGCACCACGACCGACGCGATCAAGGCCGTGACGCTCATCCACGGATACCCGCAACCCGTCTACGACCTCGAGGTGGAAGGAGTCCACCGCTTCGCGGTCTCGTCCCCGGGTATCGCGCACGGCGCCGTCGTCTCCAACTCCGAGTACATGTTCCTCGACGACTCGGCATGCAACCTCGCCTCGCTGAACCTGCTCGCCTTCGTGAGGAAGAACAACCCCGAGGAGTTCGACGTCGACGCCTTCCGCGCCAGCGTGCGCACCCTGATCACCGCCCAGGAGATCATCGTCGACAACGCAAGCTACCCGACCGAGGCGATCCGCCGCAACTCGCACGCCTACCGGCCGCTCGGGCTCGGCTACGCGAACCTGGGCGCCCTGCTGATGTCGCACGGCCTCCCCTACGACAGCGACGCCGCCCGGAGATGCGCGGCCGCCATCACGGCCGTGATGACCGGCGAGGCCTACGCGCAGTCCGCTCGCATCGCCCGCGACTGCGGCGGCCCGTTCCCCGGATACGAGAAGAACGCCGGGCCGTTCCTGCGCGTCATGCGCAAGCACCGCGACGCACTCGACAACGCCGATCTGGCCGCCGAGCAGCACGACCAGATACACGGGGTATGGAGCGAGGCGATCCGCCTCGGAGAGGCTCACGGCTTCCGCAACGCCCAGGCGACCGTGCTGGCCCCCACCGGCACCATCGCGTTCATGATGGACTGCGACACCACCGGCATCGAGCCCGACATCGCCCTGGTCAAGTACAAGCACCTGGTCGGCGGCGGCACCATCAGGATCGTCAACCGGACCGTGCCGAGGGCACTCGAGCGACTCGGGTACGACGACAAGCGCATCGAGACCATCGTCGCGCACATCGACGAGCACGGAACCATCGAAGGGGCAACGGACCTCGACCCCGAACACCTTCCGGTGTTCGACTGCGCCGACCGCCCGGCCGGCGGGACCCGCTCGATCCACCACACCGGGCACCTGAAGATGGTCGCCGCGGTACAGCCGTTCATCTCCGGCGCCATCTCGAAGACGGTCAACCTCCCGAACGAGGCGACCGTCGACGACATCGAGGAGACCTACCTGCGGGCGTGGCGCCTCGGAGCCAAGTCCGTCTCCGTCTACCGCAACGGCAGCAAGCGAACCCAGCCGCTCAACACCGGGCTCGCCGGCGGCGGAACCTCCGGACAGCCCCGCCCGGCACGGCGCAAGCTGCCCGACGAACGGCGGGCGATCATCCACAAGTTCGACATCGCCGGCTACAAGGGCTACATCACCGTCGGGCTGTTTGACGACGGCAACCCCGGCGAGATGTTCCTGGTGATGTCCAAGGAGGGCTCGACGATCTCCGGGTTCGCCGACTCCTTCGCCCAGGCGATCTCCTACGCGCTGCAGTACGGCGTGCCGCTACAGGCACTGGTCGACAAGTTCAGCCACGCCCGGTTCGAACCAGCCGGCCTGACGAAGAACCCCGACGTACGCATCGCCAAGTCGATCGTCGACTACGTCTTCCGCTGGATGGCGACCAAGTTCCTCTCGCCCGAGGCGCAGTTCCACGCCGGCGTCAACAAGCCGCGCGACCCCGAAGGCGCCAGGACTCCGGCAGATGATGCCGGAACACCCCAACCCGGAGCCGAGCCGCCCGAGGCGCAACGAGCTGAGCCGCCGTCGGCACCGAACGACCAGGACGCGCCCCCGTGCGTCGTGTGCGGAGCGATCATGATCCGCAACGGCGCCTGCTACACCTGCGCCAACTGCGGCGCCACGAGCGGCTGCGGATAGCTTCATGGAGCCTGAACACACACCGCAATCGGAAGAGACGGACCCGTTCCAGCAGTTCGTGTGGCTCGTCTTCGCCGTCTGCGCCATCGCCATGTTGGCGTTGATTCTCGACGCATCCGCACCGGACAAGCCGGCCGGACCGATCGCGATACTGTGCGCCGCCATCATGATCCGCTGGACCGGAATCGAGCAGCGACACGGCGAGAGCGCCGGACTGATGTCGAGCATCGTCCTGGACGCAGGGCTGGGCCTGATGGCAGCCGACATCATCGCGTTCTGGACATAGAGCGAAGGGAAGGAAGCCAGCAGTGCCTCCTTCCGCGCGCACGGATCACCCCGTTCTTCATCCGGGTCGATCCCCGAGAGCGACACAGCTCGGTCCAGTCTCGATCTCCCCGTCTCCGCGCACGCGCGGATCACCCATCCCGAACTCACCACCACGCCGTACGCTTCCAGCACCAGCGACCGGACCCGCTACGGCACGGACAACCGCCGATGACACAGCTCGCACCATCCCCGCCAGCGACCACCCGCGACACGCCCGAGACGCTGCTCGCCGGCCTCAACGACGAACAGCAAGCCGCCGTGCGCCACACGGGCGGCCCCCTACTCATCCTCGCCGGCCCAGGCTCCGGGAAGACCCGCGTGATCTGCCACCGCATCGCCTGGCTCATCCGCTGCCGCATCGTGAAGGCCGAACACATCCTCGGCATCACCTTCACCAACAAGGCCGCCAACGAGATGCGCGAGCGGCTCGCCCGCCTGATCGGCCCCCGCGGGCCGACCGCCCTGCTGTCTACCTACCACGCCTTCTGCGCCCGCATCCTGCGCGCCGACGGCACGCATGTCGGGATCGCACCCGGCTACGTCGTCTACGACGCCACCGACCAAGTCAAGGCGGCCCGTCTGGCCATCGAGGAACTGAACTACGACACTGACTCGATCACCCCCCGGCACCTGGTCTGGCAGATCTGCCAGTGGAAGAACCGGATGCAGACGCCGAAGCAGCTGCGCGCCCAGCCCGACGGGTACCGCATGGCGCAGCTGGTCGACTGCTACGAGCGGTACGAGAAGATCCTGGCCCAGGCCGACGCGCTCGACTTCGACGACCTGCTGCTGCAGGCCGTCTCGCTGCTCCGCGAGCACGACAGGGTCCGCGAGAAGTACACCGCCCGCTACCGGCACGTCCTCGTCGACGAGTACCAGGACACCAACCACGCCCAGTACGAGCTGACCCGCCTGCTCGGCCGCGAACACCGCAACGTGTGCGTCGTCGGAGACCCGGACCAGGCCATCTACGGCTGGCGCGGCGCCGACATCCGGAACATCAGGCAGTTCGCCGAGGACTTCCCCGAGCACACCGTCATCAACCTCGAACGCAACTACCGCTCCAGCCGCAACATCGTCAGCGCCGCCGCGATGCTCATCGCCCACAACGACGACCGCGCCGACAAGACGCTATGGACCGACCGGAGCGCCGGCGCCGCCATCCGACACCTGTCCACCAGAACCGACCACGACGAGGCCTGCACCATCACCGGAATCGTCCACACCGAGCCGGCCGAACCAAGGCGCACCGCGGTGCTCTACCGCACCAACGCGCAATCGCGCCTCATCGAGGACTCTCTGCGCCGGGCCGAGATCCCGTACCACATCGTCGGCAACATCCGCTTCTACGAACGCAAGGAGATCAAGGACGCGCTCGCCTACCTGAAGGTGATCATCAACCCCCACGACGAGGTCAGCCTGCGGCGCATCATCAATTCCCCCGCCCGCGGGATCGGACCGCGCACGATCGAGAAGGCCGCTGGCGCGGCGTCGGCCGATGAACCCGCGGGCACGCTGTTCACCCCAGCCGAGGACACCGAGCACCCGTCGCTGTGGACCCGGCTCAACGAAGGCTGTGCGAACGGCAGGCTGCAGGGCCGCGCCCTCGAAAGGATGCGGAAGTTCATCCGTCTCGTCAGAACGATGCGCGATGAAACGGCGAACGTCCCCATCGGCAAGGCCGTCGAGGCGGCGATAAGCCGCACGGGGTACCTGAAGACGCTACGGGACGAGAACAGCACCGCGGCGGAGGACCGCATCGAGAACCTGCTGGAGCTGTTCTCGGCCGCCGACGACTACCAGCAAAGCGCGAAGACGCCCACGCTGGCCGACTTCGTCAACCGCCAGTCGCTGCTCTCGGAGGTCGACGAGGGCGATGGTCCCAGCGACGCGCACGTCTGGCTGATGACGCTGCACGCGGCCAAAGGCCTCGAGTTCCCCACCGTCATCATCGCCGGGCTCGAGGAAGGGCTGCTACCGCACAGCCGCAACGTCGACACCGACGCCGGCATCGAGGAGGAGCGGCGCCTGTTCTACGTCGGGATGACCCGGGCGATGGACCGCCTCGTGATCACCACCGCGCAGCGCCGCAGACGCTACGGCGGCACCATCAGCGTGGAGTCGCGCTTCCTCGACGAGTTCGGACTGGAAGACCGCTTGCAGGACTACGACACGCCGGACGACCAGATAATGTAAGCACGTGCACCGACCGGCTAGTCTAGCGCGCGCACGCCGGGGCACTGCCGCGAGGTGCCGCGAGGATTGCCCCGCCGGCGCGGGGATGAGCCTGAGAAAGCACAGGCGCAGATGCACGACAGCGGTCCGCCCGCGCGTGCGGGGGTGGACCGTATGGCGAGCCGGACGACAAGGCGCAGAGCAACGTCCGCCCCGCACTACCCCCGCGCGCGCGGGGCCCTTACCCGCTCGGCACCGGGCTGCGTTCGCCCCACGGGTTGTTATCCGTGCGTCGGGCCACACCACAGGTACAAGGTGCGTGCCGGCTCGGGCAGCGACGCATCCCCGCGTGTGGCGGGGCAGGCCCCGGCCTGCGCGTTGCCGCGTCCCACTCATACGGCTGCGGCCCTGCACCCGCGGCGTGGCCCTCTGGGGTGTCTCCTTCGCGGTGCGTCCGTCGGGAACGCCGCCCGCCGCCCGGGGCTCGCGGGACGCTGTCGATGCCATCGTGCACCACGCCGGTCGATCCCCGCCCCCGCAGGCTCCGGTGCTCGTCACTCGCTGCGCGGTGCGAACACGACGCACCGGTCGCCGTCGTCGGACCGGACGCCGAGCGGGTCGTCGCGGCCCGCTCCCGTCCGCAGTGTCGCGTGCCCCTAGATCGTCACGAGCGCCTGCTCGAGCGACCTGCGGTCGAACAACCTGCCGGCTTCCGGCCCTCTGCCGGCGTTGTGCTGAGCACCGCCGGCTCGCCCTGGGCGTCCTCGGTCCTCGTCGCCCACGCCCGGATGCCCTCGGGGCCGAGCCCGATCCGGCACGTACTGCGGGGCAGGACGAAGTCGCGTACTGCACCGACCTCTTCCCCGACAGCTACACACTGCGCGCCGCTTGCATCGAGCAGGAACGTGAAGCCAAGGCGGGCTTGGCCGCGGCGGGCGATCTACGCCGGCCGTTTACCGACCGCGAAGCGGTCCGGGCGGATCTCGCACGATTCGACAACGCGGTCGTCACCGCGTGGAACGGCCCCAACGAGGTTGGCACCTTCGCAGAAGCCCGCGCACAACTGCCGCCACGCCACACGCTCACCTGCACCTACCAGCGCGGGTACCGCGGCGGCGACGTCCGCAACTGCGTCATTCGGAACGGTGGGCGAACCGTCGCCCTGTTCTGGATCTCGCCCGCGCCGTGAACGGAGGCCGAATCCAGTGAAACGCGCTATTGCGTTGTTGCTCCTGCTCGCGACAGTGGCCCCGGCCGCGGCGCAAACTGAACGGCGGGCCCGGTCGGATACCCGGTTCCGCAACGGCCTGATCCTCGTGCTTGTCGGCACGGGTTCAGTAGCCGCGGCGTTCGACTACCGCCGCGACTGTGACGGCTACCGGTCCACGTACCGGGGGCGGTCGTCGTTGGGCAACGACTACGACTTCTGCACCACCGTTTCCAGCCGCCACGTGCATACCGAGGAAACGCCGTGGACGGCTTCGCTGAAGCGGAAGCCGTGCTGTACGCGGGACTGGGCACCCTGACATTGGGCGTGTTGCTGGCAACCGTGTGGGTCGACGTGCCGGCCGCACGAGTCGTGCGCGTCAGGCCGGAACCGGGCGGCATCAGGGCAAGCGCCAGCTTCGCGTTCTGACGATTGACCGGTTGGCGACGTTCGGGATACGGTTGGCCTGGCCGGCGCGCTGGCGACCACCACCGGTCGCCCTTGCCCTGTCAGCCGCGGGGGTGGATCCCGCGACTGGCCCGGCGTGGCCCCATGGGAAGCCGGTGCAGCCCTGTGGGTCGCGCCGGTTCCGGCCATCTTACTATCGTGGACACGTGACGAGTTGATCCCCGCCACTAACCTTGGAGCGAACCACCGTATGCGCCTCCCGCTGAGCGCCGCGGCCCTTCGCATTGCGCGTCGGCTTCGGCTACAAGTGCCAAAGCCGAAGCCGGAGCCGGAACCGAAACGGGAGCGGGCGCGGCTGCCAAGCTCGCCGCCAAACTGGCCGCCAAGCGTCGGGCCAAGCGGGCGAAGCCGACTGCGACGGCGCAGCCGAAACCGGAGCGGGCTACCAAACGGGAGCGGAAACAGGAGCAGCCAGGATGCCGGGAACTGGACGGGCTCGCCATCGAAGACAGCGTCAACCTGGACGCCACGAGGGACCGCGGCTACTGGGCACGGGAGAACGGCCGCTACGGGTCGCACCCGTCGCATGACCGCTTCGACGGGGATTCCGATCCGTGAAGCCCGCCGGACAGAGAACCGCCCCGGTTCGCACTGGGCGTTCCGGGGCGGATGGGTGGATCAGTTTTCGGACCGCTACTGCTCAGGGCACGGCATCCGCGGCGGCGGTAGGGTCACGACACTAAGGACACTGCCCTAAACTAGTTTGCCATCTGCCGGGTTTCTGGCCATACTGGAGGTATGCAGCGAGACATCGAGCTGGAAGCGACCCTGGTTGCGAAGTATGCCGTGGTCGCGCCCGTGTTGGACGAGCGCAGTCGCCGGCGGTGGGCGGCGGCCGAGTCGCTTGCCATCGGCTACGGCGGCGACGCGGTGGTTTCGTCGGCCACCGGTCTGGCTCGGGAGACGATTCGCAAGGGACGTCGGGAGATCGCCCGCGACGAGGCGCCGACGGACCGCATCCGACGCCCTGGGGGCGGTCGGCCCCGCATCCAGCAGGATCAACCCGGCATCCAGGCCGCGCTCGAAGCGCTGGTGGATCCGCTCACGCGCGGCGACCCGACCTCGCCGCTGCGCTGGACGTGCAAGAGTCGCGCGAAGCTGGCGGCGGCGCTGACCGAGCAGGGGTGGCGGGTGAGTTCGACCACTGTGGGCCGGCTGCTGCACCGCCTGGGCTACCGGCTGCAATCGCCGCGCAAACGACAGGAAGGCGCCACGCATCCGGACCGCAACGCGCAGTTCGAGCACATCAACCGGACTGCCGACGAGCATCTGCGCGCCGGCCAGCCGGTGATTTCGGTCGACACGAAGAAGAAGGAGCTGGTCGGGAACTTCAAGAACGGCGGGCGGGAATGGCAGCCGAAGGGCACGCCGCCGGCGGTGCTGGTGCATGATTTCCCGACCGACGCCGAGGGCAAGGCGATTCCGTACGGCGTCTACGACATGGCGCGCAACGAAGCCTTTGTGAGCGTGGGCTGGGACCACGACACACCGGCGTTCGCGGTGGCGTCGATTCGCCAATGGTGGCGCCAGATGGGCTGCGACGCCTACCCTGAGGCCACGACCCTGTTCATCACGGCCGATGCGGGCGGGAGCAACGGGTACCGGTTGCATGCCTGGAAGCATGAGCTTCAACAGTTGGCCGACGAGACCGGACTGACCATCGAGGTGAGTCATTTCCCGCCGGGCACCAGCAAGTGGAACAAGATCGAGCACCGGCTCTTCTGTCACATCACGGCGAACTGGCGCGGCACCCCGCTGACGACGTATGAGACCATCGTCGACCGCATCGGGAACGTCCGGACAGAGACCGGGCTTCAGGTCCGAGCCGAACTCGACGCCGGGGAGTATCCGACGGGCGTCAAGGTGACCAAGGAGCAGATGGAGGCACTCGCGCTGGTCCGCGATGAGTTTCACGGGGAATGGAATTACAAGCTGCTACCTCGATGAAGTTGGAAACTTTATAGTAGAGTCGACGACTGGCGCGGTGGCGGTAGGCGGTGGGGGTAGCTGTTCCCGGCGGCTTTCGCCCGTCGCCGGTGCCTCACTCCCCGCCGTGGCTCCGTTTCCAGTCGCCGCTCATCGAACCGGACGTGCGGATTTCCCGCATCCGGCTCTCGGACGAGATTCATGCCTTCGCCCACGGAAAGCTTGTCGTGCGCGGTGCAAGGCGCGTGAGCCCGTACTCGTGCCAGAGCCGCTCGGCCGGGAAGCGCATCTCTTTCCCGGTCCGCACCTTGTGGTTTTTATGCCGATGTCGGCATAAGTCCCACAAGGTAAGGAACGTCTTGGGTCATCTTCCGAAGGCGCAGCACGACCAGGCGCGTTCGACGCTGCGAGCGGCGTGGAAGCTGGACGCCGACGAGGGCATTCGGAAGCTGGAGCAGTACGCCTCGTGGCTGGAGCGGGAGTGGCCGTCGGCGGCGGCGAGCCTGCGCGAAGGGCTCTCGGAGTTGTTCACGGTCAACCGCCTTGGCCTGCCGAAGCCGCTGCGCCGCTGCCTGACGACGACGAACATCATCGACTCGTCGCACGCGGGCGTTCGCCAGCATACGAACCGGGTGAGCCGTTGGCAGAGCGAGGCGATGGCGGTACGGTGGGCGGCGGTGACGTTCCGGGAGACGGAGAAGCGCTATCGCCGCATCACGGGATATGAGCATCTATGGATGCTGAAGGCACACTTGGACGAAGAGGATGGCGTCCTTGCCGAATTGCAGAAGGCGGGGTAATGTGTGTCTGTCGCTGCCGACTTTCAACTACCGGCGGGACACCCTCAGGTATTTCCCCCTCACGCCGTCTTGCGGCTCCGCGTGGATGCTTAGGCAGTGACGGAAAACTACGTTGCCACGTTGCCGGGCGCGAGCCCCGGAATCACGGGCCTGGGCCGTCGCGCCAGTTGGCAAAGTTGTATCGATCGCTCTCCTTAGCGTGTATCAGAACACGAATGTTGTCGGTACCCTGGCTCCGACAGGGTCAGCGGAGCCGTCACATTCCCAAAGACAGCAGCAAGCTGACCTCGGGAGCGCCAGTGGTGAAAGGAACAGGAGCGGCACCGACAACCCGGTATCCCGGAAGACCGAGATGACCGTTGGCCAGACGGTAGCCGACGTGGAGCGAGAACGAGCTGGAAGGAAAGGTGAGTTCATACCGCAGCCCCAGGTGTCCCACACGGACGGAGAAACCGTCCTCCGCACTCTGCCCGTAAGTGCCGAGCAGAGAGAACCGATGACCGTTGCGCTCATAGAAGGGGCGGCGGTTGCCGATTTCCATGAACGGAACACGGTGCGCTTGGCGCAGGAATGTGCGGACTCCCAGCGGCATGCGGGAGAAACCTCCTGAAAGGAAAAGATCATTTCCCCCGACAGAGAACCGTGTTCCCACATGTCCCGTGCCGCCGTGCGGATTGAGCGCGTAGAAGACCGGAGCAGACGAGATCTGCAGCGGTATGCGGGACGACCCCAGCATCTCTGAGAGTACCGGTGAAGCAGAGTATAAGGTCTGAACGGACGAAGAGACGACCCGCCGTTCTTTGTGCTGCACCGTGTCACAGACGACGGAGACGATGCCTCTGCCGAACTCCTCGTCTATCCCCGGTTCGCCCACGTCTTCCGCGCACTCATTCAGGACGCCGACCACTTCCCGGGGAGTGTCCCAGAGTTGGGAGAGATAGAAGGTGAGGGCGCCCAAATAGGTGGAGGCATCAGAGGTGCCTTGCCCCCATTCGTCATCAGGGTATCTGTCAGGAGGCCGTATAACCGAGTAGCAGAACTCTTTCGCCAAGCCGCACTTGACCACAGGGTTATACGGCACCACTGCACCATCAATCAGATTAGCATATGTTACTATGATGACCTTGCCGGTAGCAAAAGCAGCAAAGGCGTTTTCGTAAGTCCCCTGTCTTTTCTTCCAGTGCGGGTGATCCGGATACCAGAGATCACGACGATTGTAACCCCAAGTGTCCTTGTTGATGGCGCTAGCAACAAACAGGGAATCCTGTTGCATCACTGCATCAAGGCCCTCTCGTGATAAATCTGCCACCCATGTGGTCGGAAAGGCTATCACCAAGGTTTCCTCACGAACATCTCGCCATCTATCTTCAGTGAGGAATTCTGTTGGTCTCCTCCCGACCATGACGAGATTCTCCTCAGGCACACCCATGTACAGGATATTGTCCTTCATAAGGTTAGCATGAGAAGAATGTTGATCAAGGACAGTCAATATTCCCCGCAGGGGACCTGCTGCCTTGACTCTTTCCTCAAGGTTGTTCTGGCCAGCAAAGACCTCACCATATTCAATTTCTGCTGTCGGTACTGAACAGGTGTCGTCCATTCCTCCATAAAGACCGATGCACATCCATCCGTACGGAGAAGTAGTATCACCAGTAGCCGAGGGAGTCCCCAACCTGCAGGTATCCTGCACGACACCACACAAACCATTGACTGGCGGTTGTGGCGGCTGGTCGAGCTCTTTTTTAGCAGCACATCCCACGAGGGATACTGCCACGCAGAGCATTGCCAGTAGTCTCATTGAGGCGCCCTTCGGTATTCCCGTCGAGGTCCTTCACTGGTTGCTGTTCCAGCTTCCCAAGCTCCCTACCTTGCCGTTGGTGTTCGCGTCCGCATGCGGAGCACCACGCGGTCGCAATTCCCCCGTCCTCATTCGGCCAGGAGGTTCGGCAAATCAGCCTCTCCCCAATCGACATCGCTGGGCGCGCCGCCCAGCTTGGCCGGGCCGCACCAGCGGCCATCGCCCTGTCCCAGGGGCTCCCCTCTTCCGCTAGCTCGCACCCGACCCCAGCTCCACGTGGACGGTCCACCAGTCGAAGGCCTAGCCGCGCGCGTCGAGCTCTACCGGACGGGCCTCGCCGGCACCTAGATCGACCCGCGGGGTCGGCCCGAGCTCCATCCCGTTCGAGAGGTGAATCTCGACCCGCGCGTCGCGGACGGTCTGACTCGCCGTGTTCCGCACCGTGCCGGTGAACCTCTCCGCCGCCGCCTCGAACCGCATCACCAGCTCGACCCCGCCGCGAAGCTCCCGCGCCTCGTCCCCGGGTGCGTACCGCGTGCCGCTCTCGCCCGTCTCGCCCCCTGTCCCCTCCGGGCCGTGCGTCTCGCTCGGCTCGGTCGGACTTCCGGAACAGGCGGGCGCCAGCAGCGCCGCGAGCAGGACCAGACCGGCTACGAACACTCGCCGCATGAGCCAAGGACCTCCATGTCCACCCACCGCCCGGAACGGGACAGCGTCGAGCCGCTGACTCCCACCACCCCGGCGACAGAATTGCCCGCTTAGTCTAGCGATAGTCGAGTGCTTTGTGAAAGACGTTTACGGAATGCTACGATGCGTATATTGAATATATGGTTCACCGTCTGCCGTATCCACCGGCAAGCCACGACGTTTCGAGGCGGTTCGACTTCGGCCCTGCCGCCGTGGACCACCCGCTCTGATACTTGACTATTCTGATATTGAATGATGAGCTAATGCCATGGACAAGCGCAGCCCATACCGGATGCCGCCCGCCAACGCCCTGATCGCCTTCGAGTGCGCCGCGCGGCACGGCAGCTTCACCCTGGCCGCGCGCGAACTGCGCACCTCGCAGTCCGCCATCAGCCGCCACATCGGCCAGCTCGAGACCTGGCTGTCCGTGCGCCTGTTCAAGCGTTCGCGCGGCGGGACCACCCTGACCGACGCCGGCGAGCGTTTCCGGGACGGCGTCGCGACCGGTCTCGCCGCCATCCAACGCGGCGCCGCCGAGGCGGTCGAGCTGTCGAACCCCGAACAGGTGGTCATTGCCTGCTCCCACGAGGCGTCCCACTCCCTCGTCATGCGGCGCTACGGCGCCCTCCGGCAGGCGCTCGGCGAGCACGTCCGGATACGCATCCTCACGCAGCACCACTACCTCCAGAGCCTGCCGGTCGACCCGGCCGCCGACATCCGGCTGACCTGGAACGCGGCAGCCGCGGCGCCAGAGGACCGAGTGGTGCTCTTCAAGGAGGCGGTCAGACCCGTCTGCTCGCCCGCCTACGCCGCCGAGCACGCCGAGACCCTCGCCGGACCCGTCACCGGCTGGACCGGTTTGACGCTGCTCGACCTGCTGCGGCCCAATGAGGGCTGGGCGTCCTGGGAGGACTGGTTCGCGGTCGCCGGCGCCCCGGCCGGAACGCCGCGCCGCCTCGGCCTCGACACCTCGACCTACGTGCTGGAAGCTGCCGCCGCCGGGACCGGCATCGCCCTCGGCTGGCGCCACTTCATCGAGCGGTTCCTCGAAGCCGGTACGCTGGTGACGCTCGGCGGCGGGTTCGTCGAGTTCGACAACGCCTACTACGGCGTGCTCACCGAGAAGGGACGCCGCAAGCCGCTCGCGCGCAAGTGCCTCGACTTTTTCGAATTGGACCGAAACCAGACCGCGTCGCGGTAGAGGCCGACGCTGTGGCCGCCCGGCCGCCACCGAGGCGTCCCGTCGGATCGCCCGCCCGCTGCAGCGCGGTAATCAGGCTGCCGTACACCTCCGGCGCGGTCCCGTCGCCCCGAATCACACCCGTCGCGGGCGGCGCACTCGGCGAATCGTGCCATCCTGGAAGGGTGTCGGCATCGTCGCCAATGGTCGCAGCCGGCGCCGTACCGGTGTTCAGGGCGCGATCCGGGCTCGACTCCGCAGATCATTCGTGGTCCATACTTGACTATTTTGATATTCTATGATGAGTTATTGTCATGAGCGAGCGCGGCCCGCACCGGATGCCGCCCGCCAACGCCCTGATCGCCTTCGAGTGCGCCGCGCGGCACGGCAACTTCACCCTCGCCGCGCGCGAGATGCGCACGTCGCAGTCCGCCATCAGCCGCCACATCAGCCAACTCGAGACCTGGTTGTCGGTGCGTCTGTTCGAGCGCTCACGCGCCGGGGCCACCCTGACTGCCGGCGGCGAGCGCTTCCGGGACGGCGTCGCGGCCGGTCTCGCCGCCATCCGCCGCGGCGCCGCCGAGGCGGCCGAGCTGGCCAGCGCCGAACAGGTCGTCATCGCCTGCTCGCACGAGGCGTCCCACTCGCTCATCATGCGGCGCCACGCCGCCCTCCGTCGCGCGCTCGGCGACGACGTCCGGATACGCATCCTCACCGACCACCACCCCAACCAGAGCCTGCCGGTCGACCCGGCCGCCGACATCCACCTGACCTGGAACGCGGCGGCCGCCGCGCCCGAGGACCGGGTAGTGACCCTCAAGGAGGCGGTCCGGCCCGTCTGCTCGCCCGCCTACGCGGCGGAGCACGCCGAGACCCTCACCGGACCCGTCGCTGGCTGGAGCGGGCTGACGCTGCTCGATCTGCTGCGCCCCAACGAGGGCTGGGGCACCTGGGAGGACTGGTTCGCCCTCGCCGGACACCCACCGGAGGCGCTGCGCCGCCTCGGCCTCGACACCTACACCTACGTGCTCGAAGCCGCCGCCGCCGGAAACGGCGTCGCGCTCGGCTGGCGGCACTACATCGAGCGGTTCCTGGAAGCCGGCACGCTGGTTGCACTCGGCGACGGGTTCGTCGAGTTCGACGGCGCCTACTACGGCGTGCTCACCGAGAAGGGACGCCGCAAGCCGCTCGCGCGCAGGTGCCTTGCCTTCTTCGACCTCGACTGAAACCGAACCGCTTCGCGGTAGAAAGCCGGCGCCGAATCCGCCGGCCGCTCGAGCTTGCGCCAGCGGCCAGGCCGCGACCGGACCGCCATCGCAGCGAACGCCGCGCGCGGGCCGACCTGGAGGCCCTGGTCGAGACCTAGCCGGTCGGGGTCGTGGTCCTCGACGCCCGCGCCGGTCGGCCCGTCTCGTTCAACCGCGAGGCGCGGCGCATCGTCGAGCGCCTGCGGACGGCCGGCCGCCCTGCCGAGCATCTCCTGGAGGTGGTCTCGGTCCGCCGCGCCGACGGGCGGGAGGTGTCGCCGGCCGAGATCGCGCTGGAGCAGCAGCTCGGCGCCGGCGAGACCGTGCGCGGCGAGGAGGTCGTGCTCTCGGTCGCCGACGGTCGCAGCGTCAGGACGCTGATCAACGCCACGCCGATCCGCGCCGACGGGGGCGGGGTCGGGTCGGTGGTCGTGACCATGCAGGACCTGGCGCCGCTCGACGAGATCGAACGCATGCGGACCGAGTTCCTGATCCTGGTGAGCCACGAGCTGCGCGCGCCGCTCGTCGCCATCAAGGGCTCGGCCGACGCGCTGCTGGAGGAGGCGGCCGACCTCGACCCGGCCGAGATGCGCGAGTTCCACCGCATCATCGCCGAGCAGGCCACCCCACATGCGCGGCCTCGTCGGCGACGTCCTCGCGGCCGCATCCGGGCCGAGAGCCCCGGCGCCGGCCGCGGCGCGACGTTCACCTTCGCGCTGCCCGCTGCCGGCGAGGCCGGCGCGGCGGCCGCGCACGCCCGGACCCCGCCGCCGGCGCCGGAACCCGGCGCGCCCTCGCGCGTCCTGGTGGTGGACGACGACCCGCGGGCGCTACGCTTCGTCCGCGACGCGCTATCGGGGGCCGGCTACGCCCCGCTGGTGACGGGCGCGCCGCGGGAGCTGCAGCGCATCATCCGCACCGAGAGGCCGCCGCTGGTGCTGCTCGACCTGATGCTGCCCGACGTCGACGGCATCGAGCTGATGCGGCAGGTCCCCGAGCTCGCCGACCTGCCGGTCATCTTCATCTCCGGCTACGGCCGCGACAAGACCGTCGCCAAGGCGCTCGACGCGGGCGCGGCCGACTACATGGTCAAAGCCGTTCCCGGCGACCGAACTCGTGGCCCGGGTCCGGGCGGGGCTGCGGCGCCGCGAGGAGCCCCGACCGTTCGTGGTCGGCGAGCTTGCCATCGACTACGGGCGGCGCCGGGTGACGGTCGGCGGCGCCCCGGTCGAGCTCACCGCCACCGAGTACGAGCTGCTGCGCGTGCTCTCTGTCGACGCGGGGCGGGTCGTGAGCGGACCCTCGTGCCCGGCTGCTGCTCGGCGAGAGCTCTCCATCGGTCTGTCCTTCCTCCGCGACCACTTGCTCTGCGCTGTTTGCTCAGCCCGCGAAGATGTCGTCGAGCTTGAGTTCCAGCCCGTCGAGCAGCGCGGTCCGCAGGGTGTCCCCCCGACCGAGCGTCTCGGCAGCTTCGAGCCTGCCGGCCCCTTGCCGGTGGACGGCGACGGTTTCGGCCGTCGGATCGACGATCCAGTACTCCAGCACGCCGTGTCTCCCGTACAGGTCGTGCTTGTACCCCAGGTCGCGCTCGGCGGTGGATGGCGAGAGTATCTCGATCACGAGGTCGGGCGCTCCGCGCACGTTGTCGTCAGTGAGGATGTGCTCGCGCGCCCGCGAGATGAACAGCAGGTCGGGCTGCACCACGTCGCTGTCCGACAGAACTACGTCGAACGGTGCGACGTACACCGTGCCCAGCCCGTGTTCTTCGGTGAAACTGCGCAGCTTCCAGGTAAGCGTCACCAGCACGTGCTGGTGCTTTCTGTTCGGTGCGGGAACCATCATCAGATTGCCGTCGAGCAGCTCGTAGCGCTCATCGTCGGGTGTTGCGCAGTAATCCGTGTACGTCTGCCTGACGGCGCCTTGGGTCGCGCTGGCCATGGGCGTGCTCCTGGGCTGGGTACCACTCGTCTGGTGGAATCCGGCTTGTTGTGGAGCTGGCCATCCTGTCCTGCCCGACCCGCCCGCGTTCGCGGCGCGGCTGATGATGGCTCGGTTCCACGATTCGGAGCCTAGCACGCGGATTGGTTCCCGCGCAGGCGTGGGCTGCGGCTTGGCTTGGCGCGCCTCTTCTCCGGGGCGCTACCCCGGTTCGTACGGGGCAATCCGGTGCCGTCGTCGGATGTGCAGGTCTGGCGCAGGTTCACCTCCGCGACTGCGGGGTAGCCACGGTCTCGAACGACCGTGCGGCCAGCGTCGACGGTTCCACCCCGCGCGCGGGGTGAGTGCAGAGCTTGAATTCGCGACTTGAGCGGCGACGGTGTACCCCGCGCGTGCGGGGCAACGCAAATCCCGGCGCCGCATCCAACGATGGGCTGGGGTCGACCCACGCGGGCGCGGGGCGCTCGGAAACGCCCAGGCTCGTCGGGGTTCACATTGGGGCTTGCCCCCGCGCGCTCGGGGGCCTTCGATCTCCCCCGTTTATGCGATGTCGACGCCAGGGCTTGCCCCCGCCCCTGCGGGGCGCACGAGCCGCTAGTGCTCCGCGTGCTGACCAGTCAAGGTTCATCCCCGGCTGTGCGGGGTGAGCGGCCCTCGGGGCTCTGTTCCCCTCGTTCAGCGGCTCATCATCGCGGCGTTCCCCGGGTTGCTTCCGGCGCTCCGGTGCGCCTGTCGGGCGGGAGGCGTCCGGGTCAGTTCGCCGGCGCTTGCTCGCTCTTCAGCGCCTCGAAGATGAGCGTCCGCAGCTCGCGGATGTCGGTCTGCATGTCGTCGATGCGGCGATTCGTGTCGTCGATCCGGCGGTTCGTGTCGTCGATCCGGCGGTTGACGTTCCCGAATCCGTCGTCGATGCGCCGGTTGATGTCGTCGATCCGGCTGTTCGTCGAGCACGTTCCCACGCCGAGCGTGATTACGACCGCTCCTACACCGAGGAACATCCGCAGGTCGTCTCTGTCTGGCATGTTGGCTTCCATCCTATCAGCATCTCCCGCCGATGGCCGGCTGCTCTTGCCGGCGCGTTGCCGCCCTGGCGTCGCGTCGTGCGGGGTCCCGGATCGTGTCCGACGCGCAAGTGCCCGATCGGATGTGATTCCCCGCGCGCGCGGGCCGTGCTCCTTCGGAGTCTGCTGCGCGTGCCGTGCGTGCGGTTCACCCCCGCGCGCGGGGAGTGCGGGGGTGAACCTGAGTCAAGCCGAGATGGCCGCCAGCTATTGCGGGTCGCCCCGCCCGTGCGGAGGTGAGCCCCGGCAAACGACAATTCATGGACGGCCGCGGACCGATTACCCCGCATGTGCGGGGGTTAGGCTCACGAGGCAGTAGGACCAGACGCGAAATCGCAGGCGCCCCGCACCAGCAGGGGCAGACCCGCCGGAAGGACCACGGAGACGCGCCGCGTCAAGACCGCCCCGCGCACGCGAGGGGCCGGCGCGGGCGCCTCGGCCTGCACCAGACAGAGGCGTGCGAGGCGACGTGCACCGCCGTTGCAGGCGCCGGCGGAGAGGAGTAGAGTCGAAGCGATGACGAAGGATACATGGGCGATCATCGGAACGATGTGCGCCATCGGCAGCATCATCTGCGCGCTGGGCGGAATCGCCATCAACCAGAACGCGCAGCTGAACACGCGGATCTCCGACGTGAACACTCGAATCACGGACCTGAACACCGACTTCAACACCCGGCTGGCAGACCTGCGATCCGAAATGAACGCCCGCCTCACCGACCTCGACGGCGACATCAACCACCTGCGGACCGACGTCCGCGGAATGGGCGAACGCCTGCGAGACGTCGAGATCAACCTCGCCGGGGTCGACCGGCGGCTGGCAACGCTCGAACGCGCGATCATCCCCGACGGGGACGGCGACGAATAGAGCACCCAACCCGCCTGGACCCATGGGCCGAATCTACGCCGACCGGCCCGCAGAGCGAGAGTGAGCCCGATCCGGACTGGCCGGCGCCAGCACCATTGCCCCCCACGCCGCGCGCGCAAGGATCAGCCCGAATGGCTCACCGAGTGGGCCGGCGAGGCACAAAGCGGCAGCGCAGAAGCGGGGATCGACCGGACGCTCCAAGACCAGTTGGGCCAAGTCCCCATCCGCCCCACTCACGCGGGATGCTCCCAGACAGGCGCCGCCAACGGTGTCGGCCCGATGGGCCGCACCGCCCGCACGGGGCCCACCGCGCTGACTACCCGAAAGCCCGCCCCCGCGTGGGCGGCGATCGACCGCAGTGGCAAGACAGCCCGGAATCAGGGATGATGAGGCCGGAGGAGCCGAGATGAGGAAGCAGATGCGCACCGGAGGCGACCCAACGGTGCCAAGTCCACCAGCGCGGCCGGTGGTCGCGCGAACAAGACCCCCAGCGCGAAGACGCCGCGGAAGCCCGACGGTCGTTTCCGGACGCGAGCTGGAAGCAATCATGGTGCGCAACGCACGCGAGCAGCTCGGACCGGAGGCCGACCAGGCCGAAGTCGAACACCTCGCCATGCGCCGGCTCGAAGGACAACGGCTGCGGGCGCCCGAGCCGGAAACGCCCATCGAACGCTGGGAGCGCGAAGCACGGTCGGCCAGGGCACAGGCCGACCTGGAGAAGCTGTACGAATGATCGTCGTCGACACGACCGAACTGGCGCGCCACACGCAGCGAAAGCTGCACGCGGCGTGGTGGGAGCTTCAAGGCAAACAGCTCCTGGCTACACCGGCAGTAGCCGAAGAACTGGCGCCGCTCGGCGCGCCGGGAGCGGCGCGCACCGGAACGAAGGCGAGCGACCACCTCGCGGTTCTCATCCGCGAAGCGCAGAGCGAAGAGCGCAAACGACGACTCCGGGTCCAACACTGGTGGGCCGGACAATGGGAGGATCCGCAAAGCCCATACGGGATCGCCAACCTGAATGCGCAACAGGAAGAAATACGCGCGACCGTGCTGGAGGAGATAGACGAGAGGTGCTTCCCCGGCGTGGACACGATCGAGCTTCACGCCGACGCGCGCATCGTGGCCGAGAGCATGGCGCTGGGCGCGAAGATGCTGCTGACGAGCGACATGCGGACCATGGACCGCGTGCGCGTGAACGAGTGGGCCAAGGCAAACGGTAACCGCCTGGGATTCCCCGCCCAGGATGTGTTGTACCCGGCCGACGAGACGCTGGTCCAGTGGACGCGCACGCCGAGCGCCATCGAGAAGTGGCTGCAGGCGGGCATGATTGCATGCTGGCCAGCGAGCGACGACGCACCCGCGACCGAAGTCGTGAAGGAAACCCTCGCACGAATCGACCGGATGCGCAGCGGCAGCGGCGGAAAGCTGGTCAACGCAGCCGGGCGGCTGATCAACGAGCTGCGCGCACACCCAGACCCCCTCGGGTTGGCCGAACAGACACGCAAACTGTTGCCGAGCGCGACAATCGACAGCGAGCGCGGCCACCCCACG
Source organism: Vicinamibacterales bacterium (assembly GCA_965204175.1). Classification (GTDB taxonomy): domain Bacteria; phylum Acidobacteriota; class Vicinamibacteria; order Vicinamibacterales; family UBA8438; genus WTFV01. The sequence continues at coordinate 1,813,466 of OZ241978.1, read as the reverse complement.
TACCAACTGCGGTAACGACAGTCAGCGTGCAGCACCGGCTGACGAATACGGGACCGCGCGAAGAGACGCCGCCTGCAACGCGGTCGCCACGGGCCCAGGGAACCACCGGCGACGCTGCACCGGATCGACAAAGGCCACAAGGGCGACCGAGTCGATCCCGAGGCAATTCCGACAGCCGAAGAACGCCACGTCGAGGTGCGCTGAGCGACGCGAAGCGGCGGCCGGAACGGACGGTCAGCTACGCACCAGGCTTGGCGGTCCCGGGAAAACAGTTCGGGAGACCGAGAACAGGTCTGACACAATGCCGTTGATACTGAACCAACTCGGCCAGCGGATTGCGCATTGGCTCGAAGCCGAAGCGTGGGCCGCCAACAAGACTGCCGCAACCGCGCCGCGGACCAAGGACCTGCCCGACTGGAAGATCGACGATCTTGCGCGGGAGATTGTCGACGCGCAGTTCGAAACACGCTTTGAGCGGCCCGTGGCCGCCTGCGCATAAGAGTTCGGAATGACGTACGCGCCGTGCTGCGCGTCCTGCTCCAAGACGCACTGACGGCCGGTGAAGGCCGGACGCCGCCGAGCCCGAAAGACGGCAGTCCCCGGTACGGCGACGCTCCGGAAGGCCCTGCCGGATGGCGCAGCGCGCTCGGCGCCGACGAGGCGCTAGACGCGGGGAACCGGCTGCGGAACATGAGCCCAGTGCCGATCTCGACACGTAGGTGGTTTCGGACTGTGTACCGCGGGATCATGATCCCAATGCGCGAGAAACCTGCTTGGCGGAGACTTCGCAGCCGTGCCCGGAACGATCCCTGCGGGTCGCACGGCGTCGGGCTGGCATCCTGGTTGTTCGCGCTCATCCGACCACAGGACGCCATGGGGGTCACGGTCCGAACGACGGCGCTCGAACTGACGACCTCAACCGGTCCGCGGGAAGTCCCGATGCGGAACATCCGGGCCATATCGGTGGTACGGCAATGCGTCTGGGCTCGCCTGCGCATTCAGACGACTCGGGGCGAGGCCCGCGTTTCGGCCTCAATCGGGCACACACCGCCGCCATCGCCGCCGCCGCGGCCCAGAGGGCTCAAACCGCCTCGTAGCGCGAGTACCCTTCGGGAACACGCCCATACGGTCGCCCTTGTGGAGGCCCGACTGCAGTCGCTCCGGGCGCCTCCGCGGGCACCCTGATCGGGTTCTTCAACGCGTTCTACCAAGCGATGGTCGCCCTGACCTCGGACATCGTCACGATACACCCACGCTGGACAAGCCGCCGCACCTTCTCGAACGTCGGTGCGGAGACCTGCAACGAACCACGAGGAGGACGCGCGGACGGACGACAATGGGACAGGCACGGAGCGGAAACGACAGCGAGAGCCGCCGCCACGCCACAGGACTGCGTCCTCCACGCCCCCACGCGGAAGGCTGAGCCCCTGTACGAGGCCGACGCGGCTGGGCTGCCGCCCGCTCCGCCCAGACACGCACGGCCGGTACCCGGCCCCAGGAATGGAGCACGCCATGCGCTGATTGCCCCTCGGGCCATCGGTACGGCCGGCATCCCTGCAGCCGACGGGACGCCGGCCCCAATACGCCCCACGCCGCTGCCGTTTGACCGCCAACCACCAGCGGGCTACGCTCCCCGGAAAAGACGCAACGGATGGAAGACATCACCCTCGACACCATTGCCCTCGTCATCGGATTTCTGACACTCCTCGGCACGCAGATCGGCGGCATGTTCATGCTGTTGTCCCGCATGAACGACCAGAACAAGCGCACCGACGACATGAACAACGAGATGAACCGCCGGTTCGACAACGTGAACGCCGAGATGAACCGCCGGTTCGACAGCATGAACATGGAGATGAACCGCCGGTTCGAAGAAGTCAACCGCCGGTTCGACGACGTGAACACGCGCTTCGACACGATGAACCAGCGCTTCGACGAGACCACCCTGCTCATCGGCGAGTTGCGCGACCGCACCGGCAGGCTCGAAGGCACCCTCGAAGGGTTCCTCGCCGGCCGCCGCGACCGCGACGTCGCGTAGCAGGCCCGCCCCGCCGGACTTGCCCGCCGGCCCCGCACCACCGCAGCCCCGCCGCGAACCCCCACCGCGATCCCGCAAGCTACCGGACATGACGGAAACCACAGCCGCGACTCCCGTTCAGGCTCTGGCGCCCGAAATCCTCACGACGGTAGACGGCGCAGCCGAAGCCGCCGAACGTATCCGGAACGATGCCGCACGCGACGCCTTCAGGGAGTTGCTGCGCGCGGCCGTCGTGCTGCACCTGCGCCCGTGCAGGATCGACCTCGGCAAGGAGACCGGCTTCGGTTTCGGTCCGAAGCGCTACCCGCTCTGCCGCGTCAACATCGGCAAGGGCATCGCCTTTCACGGCGACCGCCGCGCCGAGGCCCTGATCATCCGCGCCGCTGGCGACCACGCCTTCCGGCTGGCCACCGGAATACTGCGGCGCCTCGCGCTTTCCCTGGCACTCGACGCCTGACCGACCGAGCCCGAGGGCCAACGTACGGCGACGCACCCGCGCGCCGCCCTGACCGATCCCCTCTCCACTGGAGCCCCCATGCCCTCGAGAACACCGCTCGCCGTGCGCTTGACCAGCGAACGCAACATGCGAATCAACGAGCGGTTCAAGGCCAGGGACCGCATGCGCCAGTTACTGCACCGCGACATCACCCCGATGCTCGAGACGGCCAACAACGCACTGTCCAGCAGGCCTCCCTACATCAGCGTCGCCCGCGAACGGATCAGCCGCGTGCTGATGCTGATCGCCGACGAGTGCGCGAAGCTCGACCGCGAGGACGCCGCCGACCGCGAGCGGCGGTGATTGACCTCGACCTGCGCCACCGCCAACAAGACCTGCGCAACCTCCGTGCAGGAACGGCGCCCGCCAGCGCCGGGAGGCCGCCTACCCCGATACTCCCCCGGAGAACCATCACCATGGACCGACTGACCTGGACCACCGCCACCGCCATCGGCAAGCGCGAGCACAACGAGGACACCTTCCGCTGGCGCCACGCGCCCGGTCTCGCACTCGACGGCGACCATCCCGTCGCGGTCGTCTGCGACGGCCTCGGCGGACACGCCTACGGCGAGGTCGCCTCCGCCACCGCGGCCGACGCCTTCATGCAGGCGTACCTGACCGGCAGCCCCGCCGGCGCCACGGTGCCCGAACGGTTGCTCACCGCCTTCCACGCCGCCAACGACGCCATCCGCGAGCGGTGCGAACAGGAGCCCAAGCTGTACGACATGGGCACGACGCTGACCGCGGCCGTGCTGACCGCCGAGGGACTGTGGCGCATAAGCGTCGGCGACTCCCCGCTGCGCGTCTGGTCGCACCGCAGCGGCGAGTTGCGCCAGCTCAGCAAACGGCACAACGTCGCCGGCAACCCGCACCGCCTGTCCTCCGCCCTGCAGGGCTGGGAGATCTCCGAGATCGACGCGCCCGCCCACGCCGCGCCGCTGCACAAGGACGACGCCGTCATCCTGGCCAGCGACGGACTCGACACGCTGAGCGCCGAGACGATCTCCGCGATCGCCGCAGTCGACGTGGGCCTGCCGAGCTCCAACCTGGCCTGGAGCCTCATCGAGGCGGTCATCGCGGCGGACAAGAAGAAACAGGACAACACGACCGCCGCCTGCCTGCGGGTACCCCAGGACACCAGCCAGAGCCGAGACGTCATCCACGCCGTTCGCGGACCCGCCGAGGCGGAAGTGACCGTCGGTGGCGAACCGCTGGACTGGCGGACTTCGCTCGCCGTGCGCAACCACAGCCCGAGCGGCATCGAGTGGGGCTACGGGGGCAGCGGGCCGTCACAGCTAGCACTGGCCATCCTGCTCGCCATGACCGACCGCGAGACCGCCGAGAGGCGCCACCAGCAGTTCAAGGTCGACATCATCGCCCGGATCAGCGAGTCGGAGTGGGCGCTGCCGCTACGCGACGTACGCCGTTGGCTGGAGCACGCGAGCGCAGCCAACACGGATCGCTGACGAACCAGAACGTCTCGACGATGCCGGACAGTTCCTCCGCACACGAAACGGCGACAACGGAGAACGACGCCGCGGAGCGAGCGGCCAGGCAGGCAGCGCTGGAGCGCTTCGAGCGCACCAGCGCACCAGCGCTGCTGCGACTGCGGCCGGTTCGTACCGAACAAGTACCGGTGAAACCGCTGGCCGAGCAACGAAGAGACCCGAACCGGTCCATAGTGCAGCCGGTGTGCACGCGATGCCGCGAGGAGTACGACCCGCCGGCGTGGTAGAAGAACCAGCAGACACCCGAGCGAGCCATGATGCCCACGACAGCAATCGCAGCCATCCTCGTCACCGCCATCGCCGCGACAGTCGCATGCATGGCGTGGCCGAAACCAGCACCCGGATCGAAGGCGGACAACGTCGCCGCCGCCGTCCTCGCCCTCGTCGGGTTCCCGCTCGGCACCACGCTCCTGGTGCAACACGCCTGGGCCGAGATCGCGGCACTCACAATCGCCGCCTGGGGCGGGACAGTAGGGCTCACGAAAGGCCGGGAGACCGTCATCTGGACGGTTGCGGCCTGGTCCGGAACAGCCGTCCTGGTCTGGATGACACAGAGGCAGTAGCAAGCTCCCGCACCCGACAGCAGAGTACAGCGACCGAACGGGACGGGAACCGAACCGCGAAGACCATCGATCATGAAGCAGAAGAAGCAACGCAGGCGCAACCTCAGGCGCAAGCGGAAGAAACGCGCCGATACCGCCGGCACCCACGCTGCACCGACACCGACACCGCCACCGAACCCGACCGGCGAGCCGCCCGAAACACACCCGAAAAGCACCGGCGAGACCGGCCGGAAAGACTCACACGGCTCCGCACGGGGACAGAGAACACGATGACCAGGCTCGCATTCACCACAGCTTTCCTTCTGCTCACGACCACCTGCGCCCAGGGGCAGGAGCCGCCGACGGGGCCCACGACACAGCCGCAGACCCGCTGGCGGGGCATCCGCGTCACCGCCGAGTCCGCCCGCGCCGGCTTCGAGCGTCCCGACTGGGACGTGCGCGACACCGAGATCCACCGCCGCGACGGCTCGCCCCCCTGCACGCCCTACACGCGGACGCCGATCGCCTACGTAGGCCCCGGCGACGGGCTGGACCGCGAGCATATCGTCGCACTGGCCGAGGCCTGGGACAGCCGACCCGCCGGGTTCGACACCAGCACACTGCGAGCGGTGGCCGAGGACCACGCCAACCTGACACTCGCCGACGCGGGAGCGAACCGGAGCAAGAGCGCCCACGACGCCGCGCAATGGCGCCCGCCGCACAACGGCGCGTGGATGGCGCACCGCGTCGTCGAAGTCAAGCTACGCTATGACCTGAGCGTCGATCCAGCGGAACGAGACGCGCTCGAGACGCTGCTCGCCAGCGGACCGGACTGGATCACCTGCGAAGGTGCGACGCCGACGACAGCGACAGCGGCAGCCGCAACCCACCCGCCGGTGAACACGTACCGCAACTGCGCGATGCTGCGGCGCGCTGGCTGGAACCGAGGCGTCCGCCGCAACGGCGGCAGCTACCGGAGCGCATGGAACGCCGCCGAGCGGCAGACCTACGCCCTGAACACGGGGCGCGACCGCGACGGCGACGGCCACGCCTGCGAGTAGCACCCGTCCCCGGTGAACCACCGGGTCTCCCCGGGCCAATATCCAGGCCAGCCGCCGGAGCGCCTCGGCAAAGACTGCCAGCAGCAGCAAGATTCAAGCCGATGACCCAACCGACGAACGGACCCGAAGACACCGCCGACGCTTCCTCGACCACCAACGACCTGCCCTCGGTAGCGATGACCGCCCGGTTCCTGGCGCTGTGCGACGCCTACGGCGCACAGCGGCTCGCCGTCCGCATCGTGGCCGCCGGCCGCACGGCCGGAGTGGCCGGACTGCCCGCGACCGACAACTGGCCCGAGTGGAACGCGAACGAGATGCGCGCCGCCGTCGAGTACCTCGAGCACAAGCGCGGGATGCGGTAACCGGCCGCACCACACCACGCCATGGGACCGCTCCCACGGCCCGCCGGACAGCACACCAGGGTGCAGCTCAACATCGTGAAGGCGACGACGCCGTGAAACACTTCCGGTTTCTTCCCCGGATTCGAGGGCAAGACCGGAAGCGAGAGCCGCCCACCTCCTCGGCCGCCGCCAACTCACCGGGCCGACAGGACGCTCCTCCCGGCGCCAACATCAACAGCGCCAGGACAAAGCTTCCCGGAACCACGCCCGTACAGTCCCGGAGCACCCCATTGGAGAACGCAAGCCGACTCGTGCTGCACCTCGCCGAGGCCGCCCGCCGCCGCGGCCCCTGGGCGGTCACCAACGCGCTGCGGGCGCTCGTACAACACGAGGAGAAGAAGAACGGCGGGACAGCCGAGCACCTGCGCCCCCTGATCCCACAGTCCGGCGCAACGCCCAGCGACGACAAGGCGCTGAAGCACCTGAACGAGATCGCAGCGCGGGTACGGCTCGACCAGCTCACGGAAAGAACGCGACGACCGCCACGAGGTCGGCGAGATGAAGCGCACCGTCGCGTGGCTGCTGGTCCGGCTCGAACACATGCCGCCGTCGACGGCCGTCGTCGCCGCTACCAACCAGCCGAGCATGCTGGACCGGGCCACCTGGCGACGGTTCCAGATCAGGCTGGAGCTCGAAGGACCGGACATGACGGAACTGGCCGAGTACCTCGAGTCGCGTCGCCGAAGAGCGCCGAGCCTGCGGCTCGACCCGGCCGCGGCCGCGGACACGCTCGACGGAGCCAGCTACGCCGAGGCGGCCGGGTTCTGCGACGACCTCGAGCGCCAGCAGCTGCTGCATCCCGGACAGGACGCGGCGGACCTGTTCGAGCGACGGCTCGCCCGATGGGTTGCCGGACACAGGAAGCACCCGCAACGCACCCCGTTGGAACTGGCCGAAGGCGCATGACGGCCATCAGCTGACACGACCACGCGGAGACACACCAATGAGCGAGGAACCGATCAAGGCGGCCGAGCTGGTGCGCAAGGCGCGCACGGGCCTGTCCCGCTACGGAACGATGCCGGACACCCTGAGCGAACTGAGCGGCCTGCTCGAGGACGTGCAGACGACCGGCGAGAACGACGCATGGATCGTGGTGCGGCCGGTCGACGGGATACCCAGCCACGAGATGGCGACCGCCACCATCCGGAACCCCACGCCGGAGGCAGACCGGCTGCTCGAAGCTATCGGCCGCAACGGCCGGATCACGCTCGTCGGGATGGCCAGCACGAGCAGCGACGGGATCGCGCGCCTGCGCATGACCGAGGTCCGCACGATCAATAACACGCCAGTGCCCGCGGGACGACGGTAGACGCGATGCAGGAACGGCAGACAATCCGGGCGGCGGACCTGTTCTGCGGCGCCGGCGGCACCAGCAAAGGACTCCGCCAGGCGTGCGAGCGGCTGGACTGCCGCCTGGACCTTACCGCCATCAACCACTGGCCGACGGCCATCGCCACCCACCGGGCGAACCAGCCGCACGCGCGGCACATCTGCGAACGGCTCGAGCGGGTCGACCCGCGGCACGTCGTCCCCGGCGGGCGGCTCGACCTGCTGGTCGCAAGCCCCGAGTGCACGCACCACAGCGTCGCCCGCGGCGGACGGCCGCTGTCCGACCAGCAGCGGGCCTCGGCCTGGATCGTGCTCCGCTGGGCCGAGGCGCTCTACGTCCGCAGCATCCTCATCGAGAACGTCCCCGAGTTCGCCACCTGGGGGCCGCTCACAGCCGATGGCCGGCCGCTCAAGCACAAGGCCGGCGAGACCTACCGCGCCTTCCTCGGCGCGTTGCGCTCGCTCGGCTACCACGTCGACGCGCGCGTGCTGACGGCGGCCGACTACGGCGACCCGACCTCGCGCCGCCGGCTGTTCATCCTCGCCGACCGGCGCCGGCGCCCGCGCTGGCCCGCCCCCACGCACGCGTCCCGCGCAGTTGCCGCGTCCCGCGGCCTGCGGCCCTGGCGCAACGCGCGCCAGATCATCGACTGGTCGATACCGGGACAGAGCATCTTCACCAGACGCCGGCCGCTGGCGCCGGCCACCCTGCGCCGCATCGAGGCGGGACTGCGCAAGTTCGGGGGCGCGAGCGCCGAGCCGTTCATCGTCATCCTCCGCAACCACTCGACCGCCCGCGGCCTCGACGAGCCGGCCCCGACCGTAACCACCAGCGGCGCGCACCTAGCGCTGTGCCAGCCGTTCCTGCTCGGACAGCAGTCCGGCGCCGCCGCGCGCACGGTCGACGACCCCGCCCCGACGATAGCCACCGGCGGAGCGGTGAGCCTGATCGAGCCGTTCATCTTCGCCAACCGCACGAACAACGCGCCCAGGCGCGTCGACGAGCCGGTGCCGGCGCTGTGCACCGGCAACCACATGGGGCTGGTCGAGCCGTTCCTCGTCAAGTTCTACGGCACGGGCCGGACGGCCCGGCTCGACACGCCGCTCGACGCGGTGACGACCCGCGACCGGTTCGGGCTGGTGACGGTCGCCGGCAGGCAGTACCGCCTCGACATCCGCTTCCGGATGCTCGCCCCGCACGAGCTCGCCCAGGCGCAGGGGTTCGCGCGCGACGACCACTTCTGCGGCACCAGAACCGAACAGGTGCGCCAGATCGGCAACGCGGTGCCGGTGCAGACGGCGCAGGCTCTGTGCGAGACGACGCTTCGCCGAACGAAGGAGCTCGCCGCGTAGAACGCGGACGGCCAAGGTAACCGGCCAACGGGCGGACCTGCCGGCAAGGAATGCAGCACACAGGAGACGCACCTGTTCTTCGACGAAGAGATATGGACCACCCGGCCGCACGGCCGGTCGGCTACTTCTTCTTCAGGAACATCCCCGCGGCCGCGGTCGACCGTGCTTTCGATGAGTCCTTCAGCGGCCAGCTGGTGCAGGATGGAGTGCTCCTCGGGTCGTGTGCAGGTGCTCGCCGAGTACTACGAGCTCATCCAGGCGATTGCCGGACCCGACGTCCAGTGGACGGTCATGGAACCGACGCCCGTGAACCCGACGTACACGGACGGACCGGCAGCGAGAACGCTCAGGGCCGACAGTCCCGCAGGGAGGACCGCAGCCTTCGTCTCCATCTTCACACCGCCCGGAAAGCGGCCGACATCCAGCGGTTACGGAAACGCGCGCACCAGCAGGACAGCGCTGACGAAGCCGCAGACCGGCGCTGACCGCGCCGCCCCGCCTCTCGAACACCGGGGTCGATACACTCGAAAGCGCGCCCACGGATCACCCGCGACACCCTTGAGAGCCAGACTCACCAACTCTCCGCAGGCACCCGTCCAGAGAACGAACCATGACACATCCGTCCCTGACCCTGAAGCGGTGGCACCCGCTGAACCTGGAAGCCAACCGGCTCAAGGGAAACACCACCGTCACGTTCGACGCCGAACCGCCGGGCCGGACCCTCCTGGTCGACATCGACCCCAGGATGGCGAAGCGGCGCAACCTCGTCACGCTCTACCGGGCCGCCGAGGTCAACGGGCTGCTCGACAGCCTGTTCGAGACCAACCCCACGCTGCAGGGCCAGCCATGGTACGACCGGCTCCCCCGCATCACCGCGATGGACACCGAGGCGGTGATCGACGGCGAGAAGATGGCGTTCACCTGGACCGAGGACGCTTCGTGGAACGACGAGATACAGGAGATCGTGGCCGCACTCGGCAGCGAGGACATCCTCGGCGGCGAGGACATCGACGACGTGGACGAGTGCACGACCTTCGAGATCGGCGAGAATGCCGTGGCCGAATACATCGTCGTCCGCATCCTCGTCCGCACGGAGTACGAGACGCAGACACGCCGCCTGCGCACCGACTTCGGCGTCGGCACCGAGTTCACAACCTGGCCGGCCGATGCCGGCATCCTCGTCACGCCCGACTGCGCCCTCGACATCGAGGCATTGAAGAACCTGATCGCCGAGGCGGTCTTCGAGTACAGCCTCGACGAGGAAGAAGACTCCCCGCAGACGCAGTGGTGCAACTTCGTCGACGAGGCCGACACGGTTGCCGCGCGGCTGCTGCTGAACGAGCACGACGCCATCGCGGGGAGCATCCGCCAGGCGGCACGAACCCACCTCGGCCACCTGCTCCCGGACGATCGCACCGTGCAGATGCGCAAGAAGCCGGACCCCGACAGCAACCACGACGACGTCGAGGTCCGCATCCTTCCTGGAGACGCGTTCAACCGGGCGGGGTGAGCACCGCACCCGTAACGGGCCGGACAGCAACGCAAGGGGGCGAATCAAATCTCGACACCGACACGCAGGCGCGCACTCGCATGCCGAGCACCATCGACTCGCAAATCGATGGACACAGGTAGTGGTCAAGTTTGACGGAAGTCCGACCTGACCACATCCAGCCGACTGAACCAATTGTCACGGGACAGTAGCAGTGGCATCGACCCATGAAACGCACTCCGGGGTAGCGGGTGTGACGCCCCACGGCCAGCTCCCGGACCTGCATCGCGCGACAGATGACGGCGCGGCGGCAACACCGTGCACGACTGGCGCACGCGCGGCGCCTCTTGCAGAGAGACGGTACGGTCGATCACACGCAGCGAGGCCGAGGGCCCGGTAACGGGCCCGGGGTCGAACAGACCCGCGGCGCGAAAGCGCACACCCCTCCACCCCGCCGCGGCCTAGAGCCGCGCGTCCCTGCGCGCCGGGCCCGCACGACGGGCGGGAGCGTCATGGCTGGCGACTGACCGGTCCCGCCACCGGACAGCCGCGAGACGCCAACGGCGCTGGCCGCCGGGAAAGGGCCGCCGTCCCCGACAACACGCATGGCGAGACGCTCCAGACGACGGACAAGCATGTAGACGGTACGCGCACGCCGCCACTGGACCCGCGGGGCGGAACCGCGGCGCCTCCACCACATCCCAACACCCACTGGAACAAATGCCCATGCACACAGCCACTTCGGAACGCCTCGCCGACGACACCGACCTTGTCGACGCCCTCGCCAGCAGCACCGGCGCCGACCGCGCCGCGGCGGTCGACCGCATAGCCTGCCGGCTCCTCGAGCACGTCACCGGCATCGAGCAGGTGTCGACCCACCGGACCCGCGGCCCCCTGCCGGCCGAACGGCTCGCAGCAATCGAGAAGCTCGAGCTGGAGCACCGCAACGACGGCCACAACGGCCTCCTCGGCGTCACACTCTCCCCGCGGCTGGCCGGCGCCATCGCGATACAGCTGGCCGACTTCGCCGAGGCCCTGCACGACCTGCGCCCCCGGACGCACTGAACCTCTCACGGAGCCGACGCCATGCGCAACGACACCACCGGCCGCCACTGCCACAACTGCAGCGCCAGCGGCAACAGCGCCCGCCTGACGCTGCGTACCTACTGCACCACGTGCACCAGACGGATCGACGAACACGACCTGTACTTCCACGTCCCGAAGCCGCTCACCGTCAAGGGGCTGCGGACCCAGGTCCGCGGCTTCCGCTGCTTCATCCAGGCGGCATACCTGTCGGTCGCCGGACTCACCCCAGACGCCCGCAAGAACGGCCGGCTCAGCTCCCTGAAGCTGGCAGCCGCGGTCTGGATCGACCAGTGGTACGTGCTCAGGGCCGCCGGCTGGCGCCGCTAGGAAACGCCGCGATGCGCATCAGGGACATCTCGCAGGCCGGCTTCTACGCCCGCCCCGCCACCACCAGCGCCAGCGGCCGGCTGCCCGCACGAAAGAACCACGAACTGAAGTTCCACGCGGTGCACGTGATCAGCGTCGCCCCGATGTTCATCACGGAGTTGACGCAGTTCGTCCTCATCCCGATAACGGAGACCGAAGACGGCGGGTTCGAGGTGATCGACCCCGACGTCCTCTTCGACGACGACGACGGCTGGCGGTTCCTGTGCGACGGCTCCGAGCCTGACTTCGGACCGCACACCTTCCTGATGAAGCTGATCCAACTGAGCGGGTACAGCGAAGACGACGCGCGGCGGATCGCCTGCGACACGCTCGTCGAGAGCCTCGACCGCCAGATCTACGGAGCCGCGCAGACCCACGCCTCCGCTACGCTGGACAACCTGCGATGACGAGACTGCCCGATACGCTCCGCACCGAACTGGTCGACGCGGTCGAACGCATCCTCGCCCCCGATGTCGACCTGCCGGCGCTGGCGCGCGAGATGGACGATGCGACCCGGCGCAATCCGCACGCGCCCGTGGATCCGCACCCAGTCGGCCGGGCTCGACCAGGTGATCGAGGTCAACCGCGCGGTGCTGCCCATAACGGACCACGAGCCCGACCTGACGCTGCTGACCGCAGGCGAGGGAAGCCGGGTCTACATGCGCCGCTGGTGGCTCCGGCGCCAACTCGCAGGCAACGGCTACGGCCAGGACGGCCTCTACGTGCACGTCTTCGACAACGACGACCCCGAGGGTTTCCACAACCACCCGTGGCCTCCGCCTCATTGCTGCTGTCCGGCCACCCCATCTTCGAGGACACCACGCACGGCACCACCATCATCGAGAACCGCAGCATCGTGCTGCGCCCGGCGGCGCACCGGCACCGGATCCGCCTCCGCCACGGCCCGGTAATGCGCGACGAATCCGCGAGCCGGCTGACGGCGACAACGCTGTTCTGCACCGGGAAACGCGTCCAGGAGTGGGGCTTCAAGCAGCCGGACGGATCCATCAAGCCGGTCGCCAAAGAACTGAAGAGCACGAGGCCCGCGCCGCGGCGCTGACGGCGCACGAACGCACGGCAACTTCGTTGTTGCGAGCAATTCAAGCAGGAAGGAAGTAGAGTCAAGACGATGACCACGGACACGAAGGCCATCATCGGCACGATCCTGGCAGCCGCGATCGGTATCAGCGGCCTGCTGGGCGTCCTGATCATCAACCGCATCGGCAACGTCGAAACCGAAGTCCGAAGTCTGAACACCCGGATCGACAACTTTCACAGCGAGTTGAGCGCCCAGATCGACAACCGCATCGACGGCCTCCGCTCCGAGCTGAACGGCCGCATGGACCGCCTGCGCGACGAGATGCTGGAGAACTACCACAGCCTCGACACCCGGATGCGCACCATCGAGCAGGGCTTCGCCCGCATCGACCAGCGCCTCGACACGCTCGAGCGCGCCATCATCCCCTCGGCCGAACCCGCACAGTAGCAAGCCTCCGCCGCACAACCGCACCCGGACCGGCCACTCACCAGCTGAACATCAGCCACGACGAGCCTGAACCGGCAGCAACGCTGTCACCGCACCGCACTACCGGCCACGGTACACGCACGCTCGCCTGCGCCACCGTATTCGACGTGAGGAACAGACGCGATGACCCGACAGATCCGCGCCGCCATCAAGACACTGAGCCAGAAGCTCAAGGACCACTACTGGGGCATGTACAACGGCACCATCCGCTGCTCGGCCATCGCCGACACCGAAGGCCACGCCGAGGTCACGTTGTGCCCGCTGGCGATGGCGGTGACATGCACCAGCACGGACCGCATCGAGAAGCTGCTCGACGACCCCGAACACAAGTCGTTCGCGGAGCTGGTACACAACGTCCGGCCCGGGATCCGCGAGCAGCTCCAGCTGGAGGACCCGAGAGCTGACCCCGAAATCCTCGACCTGGACGCGACGGTGTACGCCGCCGCAACCGTGGTCCACGACGGGCCGCAGCAACCGCCGGCGGACGTGCTGCTCGACCTCGACGCCGACACGTTGAGAGCAATCTCCAACGGAGCGGACCACCCCGACACCGAAGTCGGGCGCGCTCTGGTACGGGCGCTCGACTCCGACGCCAACGAACTGTGCCGCGCGTACGAGGCCGCGTACGGCAAGCTCCCAGCTGCAGCCTGACGGAAACACACCAGCCCCCCCGAGACCGGCGCGCCCCTGCCGTCAGGCCCCACACTCCCGTCTCCACCACCGGCACGGACTGGAGCGGACCCGCGACACCCACGAGGCACCGCACAAATGACCGCAACCGCAACCACTCCCCATCCGTCCGAAGCACGGCACCCGTTCGACGACGCCCCCGTCATCCACCGCTACACGCGGGCCGAGGCCATCAGGGACGGCATGCTCACCGACGTCACCGAGACGGCCCGCGAGGCCGGCTTCAAGATCCCGGTCGCCATCACCGCGACCGTCCAGGACCAGTGCGTGCGCTGGACCGAGGACGACGCGCGTCGCAAGCCGCGGGTCTACCAGGACAAGAACGGCCGCCTGTGGGACGTGCTCTGGATGGCCGCCTGCAAGGCCCGCGAAGTCGCGCGCAGCGGCCGCAACGCATCCAGCTCGCTGTTCCAGGTCATCGTCGTCCCGCGGCCCGGACACGGTCGCCAGCGCCTGCGCACGCTGAAGCTCGTCATCGGCCCCGGCGATGCCGCCGAACCGGTCGCCACGATCATGCTTCCCGACGAGGACTGAGAGCGAGCCCCATCCCACGAAGAGGACCACCATGCACGCCCAGGACACCATGCAACCGACCGCACCCGTCTACACGATGCTGTACCGGCCGGCGACACAGTTCGGGACGCTTCCCCCCGGCGTCCACATCGCCCGGTGGGTCCGCGTGCCCCCCGATCTCGCCGCCCGCTTCCCGCACCTGCCCGTCTCCGACCACCGCTTCGGCGAGTTCGTGACCGACCGCGCGCTGACCGAGGCCGAGCTGCGCGACTACCAGATAGAACGCGTGCGCTGAGAGCGCCGGCATTCCGGAGACGAGCCTTGAAACCCATCCACGCAACGGACCACTACAACATCCTGCAGCCGCCGGACGGCTCCTTCCTGATCGTCCCGCGAGACCGCCACGCACAAAAGGTCCTCGCCGACATCCTCGGCGAACTGCAGTTCGACACCAGGTCGGTGCCGATACACGACGACGGCTCGTACGCCATTCGCCGGGACAACCCGTTCGGACTGGTGCACCTCACCGAGCGCTGTGAAGCGCGCATCACTCTGGCCGAGGCCAGGCGAGTGCTCAACGCCGGGGAGCCAGCAGAGAGACCGGCGCCATTCAGGACTCACCGCATGAACACGAAGGACCGGCTGCAGGCGCTTCAGGCCGAAGCGGGCATGCAGCACATCCACTTCGAGAAGCTCGAGCGGCGCAGAGCAAGCGTGTCGAAAGCCGTCAACGCCACGATCGTGCTCGCCGCGCTGGCGACGGCCGCCGCGAGCGCCGCGGAGATGCCGGCGGCGGCAATAGTCACCTTCAGTGCGACGCTGCTGATCGCGATCACCCTGAACCTGTACGTGACCGACACGCAGGAGGACCGCAACCTGCACGTCCTCGGCGACCAGTGGCGGCACCACCAGACCAACGCCGCCAGACTGCTACACGCGATGCAGGACGCCAACGAAGACGGTCAACGGACGAGGGAAGACGCGGAAATGCTCGAACGCAGGATGATCCTCACTCGCGCCGAGGCACTGCGCTACCAGCCGCTCCCCGGCCCGGCCGACCCCCCGGCCCCCTGCACCCGAACGGGTACGGGGGCAACTCTCAAGGGGGATCGAGGAAACCGGAGAGTGCCAGGACGGCCTGTAGGCGAGAGACGCTCCTGAAGCCGCCTCAGCGTCGCCGTACAACCGCGCTGCAGGCCCTTCCGCGGCCATCGCCGGCACCGACAGCGCTGTCTCAAGCCGCCTGAGACGGTTCAGGCGCCTACCGAACGACCCGCCCGAGCTGCGCCACTTCCCCGCCGCCCGCGGGCTGCCTGAACCCCGCCTGCGCACACGCTGGCGGCCGCCCCCGACCCGCCGCGCCGCAACGCCACACCGCGCCCCGCCAGCGGTCCACGACGTACACGCCATCGCCCCCGGTCCCGGCCACCTCGTAGCGCCACGACACCGCCACGGCAGCAGCCGACAGCACGGCCAGCAACCCGAACGCCAGGACCGCGGCCCAGACGCCATGCACGCGGGCGCGCCGGCTGAAGCGGCCGAGCCGCCGCACCCCGCGCAGGCGACGGACCGGCGCGGCATCCCCGGCCGAACGCCGGCCTACCCGCAGCAGCGCACGCGCAGGCAGCGGATCCGCATCCGGAATCGGCCCAGCGGCAGCCTCCGCACCGCCGTCGCCACCCGGCTTCACCGGATCCGGAGCGGCGGCAAGCGCCTCCTCCTCTTCCTCTTCGGCGCCACCGACGTACCCGGCCGGAATGGGCGGCGTATCCTCGGCGCCCGCGACAGCTGGGTCCTCCACCGCCTTGCGGGCGACCTCCTCGAGGACGAAGCGGCACAGCCCCTCGCGCGTCATCCCCAGCCGCCCGGCCTCGATGTCGAGGCCGTCCCGCACCACCGGACGCAACCGCACCCGCTGACGGACCGACCCGGCAGGCGGTTCCAGGAACTCCCCGAGAGGGCCGCCGTGCCGAACGGCAGGCTGCGCTTCCCCGGCAACGATCCCGGTGACGGCATCGGAAGCCTCGGCGCCCCGCTCCGGCGCCAGCGCCCCCCGCCTGCCCCGGCCGGGCCGCTCGGGCCGCACCAGCGGACCAATGCCCCGGGCCGCCAGCTTCAGCCTCGTCTTCGCCTTCACGCTCCCTCCTCGCCGAACACCCACAGCTCCACCGGCTTCGGTCTCCCGCACGCCTCGACGGCGTCCACCGACGCCACTTGGCGGACCCCGTCGGCCGCCTCGGACCACCCGCCCACGACCACGGCCCGGAATCCGGACGGCGCAGTCTCGCGCAACCACCGCGACAGATCCGGCCCGGCGAACGGCAGCAGGTTCACGAACCCGGCAGTCATCCCCGACGGCGCCGTCCACCCGATCGGCTCGTTCAGGATGCGCCAGCTCCCCGCGAGCCTGCCCGTTCCGGCAGCCGTCCGAAGCCGCGCGTGCGCCCGCAGCGCCAGCTCCGGGTCGAGCTCGACGCCGACGACCAGGCCGGCCGCGGCCCCGGCCGCCTCGACCACCGCGCCATCGCCGCAGCCGAGGTCCACGAAGCGGTCCGCCGCGCCCAGCCGCAGCAGCCCCAGGGCCACGGCCAGCACCGCCGGGTCCACACGCCGGAACGGCGCGTACGACAGCGCCGCAGCGCCGCAGCGCCCGCGCGCCCACCCGACCCGGTGCCCCGCCGGCGCCACCAAGCGCCGCCCGGGCGGGTCCGCGACCACGTCACGCACGCCGCTACGATACGCGACCGCGGCCGCCGCACCACCGCCGCCGACAGGCGGCGGCCGCCATGCATGCCCCCCGGAAGACGCTCCCCACGACACCGGGCGTCTCCCGCCCCCGACGCTTGGAATCAGCATGCAGATCAAGGCCAACCTCGGCGGCTTCAGCACCGCCTGGGCGGTCGTCGTCGACCGCGTGCGCGGCGGCTTCGACCGCGACGCCGTCGCCGGCATCAACCTCGGCAAGAACAACCGCGCCATAGACGCCGGGTCGGTGATCGTCACCCCCGGCGCCGAGCGCGCCGGCGCCAGCCGGCTCAAGATGCACATCGCCGCCGCCGACCCCGACGCCGCGACGGTCCGGTGCATCTGCCGCCACTGACGGGCCAGACGCCGGTCTACTTCATCGAGCGGGTCGACCGCTACGTGCAGGCCGAGCCGGCCCTGCGGCTGCGCATGGCCATCGGCGAGACCCTGCCGGCACACCCGGAACGGCTCGTCGACATCGAGCGCGAACTGAACCTGCAGACCGAGCACACCAAGGAGCAGCGCCCCGGCCCCCGCCCGACTGCATGGTCACGCGGACATGGGCGGCCGCACGCACCGAGCCGGCCGAGCTGGTGCGCCGGCTCCGCAGCCCGGGCCGCACTCGACTACTACACGCTGGCGATGGTGCTGCGCCACGGCGGCCGGCTCACGCGCTAAGAGCTGGCGACGCTGTTCGAGCGCGCCGACGCCGACAACAGCGCAGGCGCGCTGTCGACGGCGACCCGCAAGAGCCTGCTGGCCCTGCTGACCCCCGCCGGCGTCGCCGAGCCGGTGGCCGAACGGCCGCCCCGCCGGCTCCACGAGACGGCACCGACCGACTTGGCCAGCATCTTCGAGCCGGAGCTTGCGGCAGCCACCCCAACGTGCGGCTGTGCCACCCGGCCGTCTCATGGGCCAAGGTGGTACGCGGCGTCGAGCCGGCCAACGGCCGCGGCGGCTACGCCTTCTCGGGACCGTTCCTGCACAAGAACGGGCAGAACGACGTGCCCATCGGCTCGATCCCGATCACCAGCCACGAAGTCGGCTCGCGCCGCCACCCGCGCCGCGAGCGCGTCGCGTCGCTTGTCTGGATCGACGCCGACGACCAGCCGCTGCGCGTCCCGATGGGCAGCGGCAACCGCACCGACCTCGACTTCCGCGACTACGTCGCCGGCTACCTGAGCATGCCCGCCGCACGCCGCGCCGCCCGGCTGCTCGACGCGCTCTACGCCGGAGAGCCGGGACCACACAACGCGATCAGCTCACAGCCGGACCGCGAGCGCCGGCTCATCACCCGGTACGCCGACGCCATCCAGAACACCATCGAGGCGCTGGAGACCGTCGGCGCCACCGGCGCACAGGCCGAAGACGAGCCCCGGCTGGAGATCGTCGGCACGAGACCAACCGCGCCATGACGCTGCACGCGGCGCCGATCGGAGCCGTGATCGAACGCCGCGACGCCAACGGCGAGACCCAGACCGTCATCGCCCTGTCCCACTTCTCGAACCTCTTCGGCACGGGCACCACGTACCGCCGCTACGGCTCCGGAACCGTGCTCACCCTCGAAGAGACAGCCGACGTGCGCACCCACCCGGAAACCGCCGGCGACTGGACCCGCACCGACACGGACCGGCCCGCGGACTGAACCGCAACCGCCAACGGCGCGCCGCCCGCGCCGCTTTCACCTCCCGGAAGCCACCATGAACGCCACACAACCGCACACGCGGATCCGCGACTTCGGCGAACACATCCCCGGCGCCCGCAAGGACCTGCTCGGCAGCCACGTCGTCAGCAGGGCCGTCCTCGACGGCAACCTGCCCGGACGGCTCACCGAGGCCTGGCCGGCGCCACCCTGGGAGAAGCTCGCCGCAGAGCATGCCGCCGAGGGCGGCGACCCCGAGGAGTTCGCGTTCCTGCGCGCGCTGCGCGACCACCTGCGCACGCCCCACGGCTGGCGCAACGAGCTCTGGCTGTGCCGCCCGGGCCAGGACGGCGGCGGGCTGCTCCACATCGCGCTGGCCGTGATGCACGGAGACGCGACCGTGCAGCAGGGGCTCGCCCGCGTCAAGGCGCTGACGAGCGAGTGGACCTCGACGCAGATCTCCCACCTGACCACGCTCTACCGGCACGCCGGACACACCCGCGACCTCGGCAGGCTCCGCTGCTTCGAGAGGAACGGCCGATGGGAGATCGGCAAGCCCGTCACCGGGCGGAGCGGCCTGTACCGCAGCCTCGTCTGGGCAGACACGATCACCCAGCTGGCGGCGAAGCTGCCCGAGGTGCTCGAACGCATCGAGAACAGGACCGCCGAAGGAAAGACCGATACCGGCCGCTCGCCGTACAGCATCCGCTGGAACCGCGAGCGCGGAGAGAAACGGCGCCGGTACGGCGTCTGGCGGCAGCACGCCGGCCGCTGGGTGCGCGTCTACGAGTGCGCCGCTCTCAACGAGAAGGAGGCCATCGCCGAGGCCCGCGAACGCATACGCGACCACCGCGACGAGCTCGACGCCTGGTTCGAGCGCTGGCGCACGATCCCGCCGGCCCGCAACGGCCACAACGAGCCGCGCACGCCCGCCGGCCACGCGGGCACCGACGAGCCGGACGAGTTCACGCGGCGCTTCGCCTTCCGCGGCGTGCAGTTCGGCAACTGGGTCGAGGCGAACCGCCGCCGGACCGACCTGGTCGACACTTCCCAGGGACTCGAGGACCTCGCCGCGATCCTCGGCTGGCCCGCCCGCGCGCTGTCGCTCGGCGGCGCGCTCGGGCTCGCCTTCGGCGCCCGCGGGCGCGGCGGTCCGCAACGCACCCGCGCCCACTACGAGCCCGACCAGCGCGTCATCGCCATCTCCAAGCCCGCCGGACCCGGATCGCTCGCCCACGAGTGGTTCCACGCCCTCGACCACGAGGCGGCACGCCTCGTCACCCGCCACCGCGAAGGCTACGCCACCGAGTCCTGGCCGGACGCGGACAGGGCCGACACGCCGGCCGGCCGGCTGGCGAAGACCCTGAACAGGTATGGCTCGCTGCTCAACAGCCTGGGACTGGCCAGGCGCTCGATGAAGCTCGACGCGCGCAGGCCCAAGAGCAAGCCGTACTGGTCGACCACACGCGAACTGGCCGCCCGCGCCTTCGAGGCCTGGGTCCGCTGGCGGCTCACCGGCATGGGGATCCGCAACGACTACCTCGTCAACATCGCGCCGGCGGCAAAGTGGGACGCAGCCGACGAGATGGAGCTCGGCTACCCGTACCCGACCAAGGACGAGCTGCGAGCAATCGACGAGGCGCTGTGCGAAATCGCCGACGCCGGGCGCAACCTCGTCCCGCAATGGCTTGCCAGGACCCGCGACGACCGGCAGGGCGGCACGCACATCGGAACGACCACGTCCCGGTCCACGCACCGCACGCTGCACCGCGGCCGCCACTGACCCGCAACCCGCCCGCTTCGCCGGCCACCCGGCATGACGGGCGGTCAGTCCCCCACCACCAGACCAGGAGGCCAGCCATGTCCCCGCGAGGCCCCGCGATGAACGCAAACGAAGACGGCGACCTCGTCAGGGCCGCCCACCCGACCCGCTGCAGAGGCTGCGGGCAGAAGTTCTACTCGGCAGGCGTTCAGCGCTGCATCCGGTGCAGGACCGCGAACGCGAACGGCAGCGAGACAGCGCCGGCGGCGCAGCAGCAGGACCGCGTCCCGCGGATCGTGATCAGGACGTACCCGGAACCGTATCCGACGCCCCGGCAGCCATAAGCTGCCCGGCAAGGGCACGCCCAGCGACTCGAAAGGACCAAGCGACCCGATGACCGACGAACCGACGCGACGCACCCCGCTGCCCGGCGACGACCGGGAGGGCTGGATGATGTTCCGCTACGGCGGACCGCTGCAGCTGCTCGAGCTGACGCCCGAGCAGATCGACATCCGCGACATCATCCACGGGCTTGGGCAAATCAACCGCTTCAACGGCCAGAGCGCCAGCCCGATCCCCGTGCTCTGGCACTCACTGATGGTGATGCAGCTGTGCGGCGGGCACGACCCCGCCACCAGGCTCGAGGCGCTCTTCCACGACGCCGGCGAGACCTACGTCGGCGACTGGATCCGTCCGCTCCGCACCGTCATGGGCGACCAGCTGGTCGAGCTGCGCGACAAGGTGCAGAAGACGGTCTTCGAGGCCGTCGGCCTGCCCGACCGCTCCGCGAGCCTGTCGGAAACCGTCCACCGGGCCGACAACACGATGCTGCGCTGCGAGATGGAGTCCCCCTGGGGCTCCGGCCGCATCGTCAGCTGGTACGAACGGCCGTCCCAGAGCGAGGGGATGGCGGTGCAGTACGCGCTGGCCGAGATCGGCCCGCCGCCGAGGGACCGGCCCGCAATGAAACGTATCCGGAAGCTCTTCCTCGACCACGCCGACCGACTCGTCGGTCCTGACGCGCCGATACGCGCCTCCATCGAGAAAGCCAGAGCCGAACAGCGCTGAGAATCGACCGGCCGAATCGATCGGCTCACCGGATCGAATAGTCCATTCCCCCCGCAAACGACTACCCGAATCGTTACCGGCCGATTCCGGATTCCGCGCGCGGCGCGGATCACCCCCCGCTTGGCCAGTCCTCGATACGCGCACGCGGATATCCCCAGCCCCAACGGGGCAAACACCGCTCCGCCGGCGCACGAACAACCAGATCAACGGAGCAGCAGACCTGATGACCGACAACAACACGGCCAGTCGCCCCGAACCACACCTCGAGCTGATCCACGTCCACCACACCGAAACCGGATTCAGCGCCGACCACGCCACCCTGACAGCGCTAGCGCGCTGGATCCAGCAGGAGGTCGACACGCACAACGCGACCGCCGAACCGGCGCCCGGAGAGATCGACGCCATCGAGAACCCCTTGCGCCACCTGCTCGACGACGAACGCACGCAGATGGTCCGTCCCGCCGGCAGACTCGAGCTCGTCGAGATGCTCTACAGGATGAGCACGAACGAGACGGCCGGACCCGCCGAAACCGGCGAAGCGGACGCCGACCGCCTGCGGCGGCTCGCTGGCGAGCTCGCAACGACGATCCGCTGCTTCCACCACGTCCGCGAGAACGACTACGTCCTGTTCGTGGTCGAGTAGACACCGCACTCCGGCCCCAAGGCCGCAGCGCAACCATCCTGCAGAACCCTGATGCGAATCGAGATACACCGCCACCGCATGGCAATGTCCCCCGCCGACGACGGAAGGATCGCCGTCGGCTACGACGTGCTCGTACCCGAAGAGGACGTGCTGCCCGGCGCCCAGGGAACGATCCGGCTCCTGGGCCCGGGCCTCCGGGAGTACCGGAGCTACGAGGATGCAACCTGGGTCAGCGACCTGCCCCGCGGGTTCGCGCGGTACGCGAAGTGGCTCGACCACGAGAAGGCCGCCCAGCGGCGAATGCTGGCCATGGTCCAGGAGCACTGCCCCGAGACCCGCCACTGGAGCGAATGGCCCGTGTTCTGGGCCTTCGTCGATCCCGGCGGCAGCCAGGACACCGTCCACTTCACCATCGAGCACCCGACGACCTGACGGCTCCAGCACATCCCCGCCAACGGAGAACGCCAATGCCACGCGACACGAAGGGCATCACCCGCGCGATCGCGGCGCAACGGGCAAAGCTCGACGAGGCTGCCGCAGCCGAGTGGATGGTCACTGCCGGTGGGTTCGAGTTCTTCCCCCCGAGCGCCGACCGCCGCACGGCGGCCAGATGGCTGAGCGAGCAGGAGCTGTTCCACTTCGCCATCGCCCGAAACGACGACGTGCGAATCCGCTGGACGCCGAACACGCTCAACCCCGTCGTGAAGCAGCGAATGGAGACCGAGCGCGCAGCGGCCGAGCAACGGCAACGGGAGTTGGACAAGCTCCTGACGACGATCCGCCGAGCCAAGAAAAACGAATAGAACCACCCGTCGCCCTCCGAGCAGCCGACCGTCGCCAACGAGGAGCTGACCCGCCTGCTCACAGAGCGGAAGGACGCCGCCCGGGCCGCGCCGGGCGCAACGTCCCGAACGTGGGCCGCCGCCACGCGCAGGCCAGAGCCGACGACCGCGCCCGGATCGCCGACGCCGTCAACTGCGCCCGCAACATCTTCCGGTGGGCCCGCCGGTCCCGGCGCCTCGAGAACACCCGCTGGCAGCACGGCATTCCCGCGGCCGAGCTGCGCACGCTGACCCGCCTCGCGCGCCGGACACGGCAGAAGCGCGACACCGCGGCATAGGAACGACCGACGATGAAACCTCCCGAACTGCGCACCCTGATCCGGCAGGGCGCAATCTTCTACGTGTCCCACTCCGGCGGCAAGGACTCGCAGGCGATGTACGCCCGGATCCGCCGGCGCGTGCCGCACGAGCAGATCGTCGTGGTCCACGCCGACCTCGGCGAGATCGAGTGGGAAGGCGTTCAGGACCACATCCGGGCGACCATCGCGCACGAGCTGCACGTCGTACGCGCCGGCAAGACCTTCTTCGACATGGTGCGCCACCGCGCGGCGACCCGCCCCGACGTGCCCTCGTTCCCCGACGGCGGCCGCAGGCAGTGCACCAGCGACCTGAAGCGCGGCCCCATCTACAAGTTCATCCGCCGCGACATGAACGCGCGGCGCGCGCTCGTCGGCGTCAACTGCATGGGACTGCGCGCCGAGGAGAGCGCCGGCCGCAGGCGCCTCCCGCCGTGGTCCCTCAACAAGACGCTCTCGACCACGAAGCGCGCGGTCTACGACTGGCTGCCGATCCACACGCTCACGACCGAGCAGGTCTTCGGCCGGATCCGCGCGGCGGGGCAGGAACCGTTCCGGGCGTATGCGGCCGGCAACCGGCGGCTCTCCTGCGTCTTCTGCATCCTCGGCTGCGCCGGCGACCTGGCCAACGGACGCCGCCAGCGGCCCGAGCTGTACCGGCGGTACCTGGAGCTTGAGCGCGAAACCGGCTGGACGATGTTCCCCGGCGAGTCCCTCGCACAGCGGGCCTCCGAAAGAGAGACGCGCCCCGCATGACAGCCCCGAAACACCACGCCATAGACCACGACGAACCCGGTGGAAAACCGCGCGAGCGCCCCTAGACTCCCAGCATCATGCCGCCGCACCCGACAGCCCAACTCCACCCGAAAGCGAAGGTCCACCCGAGCGCCGACATCGGCGCCAACAGCATCGTCGAAGCCGACGCCGAGGTGCAACAGGATGTAAAGGTCGGCGACCACACCATCGTGCGCAGCGGCACGCTCCTGCGCCGGGGCGCCCAGGTCGGCAACGGATGCGACATCGCCGCCTTCTACGTCGGACGCGACGCGAAGCTCGGCGACGGCGTCCGCATGGACGCGAACAGCAGCGTCGGCGACAACGCCACGATCGGGAACAGCGTCCACTTCGAGACCCGGGCACGCGTCGGACACCACGCGACCGTCTCCAAAGGCACGACGCTCGGCCCACGAACCCACATCCACGCCGGAGCGCGCCTCGGGGAGAACGTCACCACCGGCAAGGACGTGCGGATCGCCGAGGCCGTCCACGTCGGCAACGGCGCCACTTTCGCGGACGAAGTCCGGGTCGCACCGAACGCGCACATCGGACAGCAGACGAACGTCGGAGAGAAGGCCCAGATCGGAATGGACGGCGGCCCCGGCATCATACCGGCGGCCCGGATCGGCAACGACTGCACCCTGGGCGACCAATCGGTCATCGCCCCGGAGGCGCACATGAACAACGGCTGCACGCTCGAAGCCAACGCAGAGCTGGAACATGGCGTGGTCATGGAGCCGGGCTCCACCGTCTGCGCCGGATCGAAGGTGAGGCCCGACGCCGTCATCCGCGAGGGCGAGACGGTGCCGCCCTCGACACTGGTCAGGACCGACGGCACGCAGGTCGGGCGGTACATCGACATCGACGACTACAACTTCCGCGACATCGACGACGACCGCGAGGTCTTCGTCCATCCCGAGGACGAGCCGTACGCGCAATCGATGAACCCGCCCCGCGCACCAAGCCCGGCCAGCGACGCCGCCAACAGGGCCGCAGGCCCCGACCACGACGGCCCGTCCCGCTGAACCGCATCCAAGCCGCAGCACCCGCTCGCTGCCCCGCCGCGCCCCGCCGCAGGTGCAAGCCGCCACGAGAGGAACAACCCCACGATGCTCGAAGGAACCCGGATCGTGCAGATCTACGTCAGGGCCGAAGGCCCAGTCGAGCCCAGGTTCGGCGACGAGATCGACGACAACGCCGTCAACGACTACGCCTACGACGGCTGGCTGCCCCTGACGCTCTCCCCCAGGGACGAGCACGGCCGGCAGCACGCCACCGTCATCGGCGACCCCTGGCTCAGCAGGCCAACCGGAGCCGACGCGGCTCCCGACCCGGGACCTGCACCGGTCCGGATCACGGCCGCCGAGTGCAGCATCGAACTGCGGGACCGCGCACGGCTCGGGCTGCGGTACTTCATCGAGGAGACGCCCGAAGAGCGCGGCGAGCCGTACGACCGCCAACAGATCGGTCAGGACATCAAGGAGGACATCCAGCAAGGCCTGGAAGCCCTCGACACGGACCGCGCCACGCATGCTGCCGTCGGACACCACGCGGTCGACCACCTGAAGGTCACCATCGCAGAACTCAAGCGGGTGCTCGCCACCAACACGCGTCGCGGAGAACGCGGCGGCGTTCGAGCGGATGGCGACCAGCCGCCGGCGCTCGATGCCACCTGCCACGCTGCCGTCCGCGAGTTCGTCGCCTCCCACCATCAGCAGCTCGTCGAGTACATCGAACACCGGATGCACGAGGCACGCACACGGCTCCGGCACCTGTTGCAGGCCGCGCTGCGTCTGGGCGCCTTCGACGACTGATCCCGCCAGACGCGATTCCCTGCAACGCCCCCGAGACACCTCTGCACATCCCTCAACTTTCCACCAGCGCCAGCGAAACGTGTGTACGCTGCCGACACCGAGGACCGATCTCCCCATGCCACGAGAAGAACGCCCCACCCGCCGGGGCCTGCCCCTCGACCGCACGATACGCCCCGACGCGGTGCTCCTGCGCCGCGAACTGCGCTGGACCGCCGCCGCGATGCTGGCGCTGAGCGCCGCCGGGTACGCCATCGCCGGCGCGCACGGCGCCGCCATCGGAACCGGAACGGGCTTCCTCCTGCAGCAGGCCGCCTACCGGCTGCTGGTCCGCGCACTGTGGCACGGATGGCAGACCCGGATCGTCACGTACAACGGCGCCGAACGCGCACGACAGATCGCCCGCATCTCGCTGCGCGCGTTCACGCTCTGGATGCGCACGGCGACCGCCAACGACCGCCTGTACATCGCGCTGTGGAACGTCGGCAGCGAGGACGGCGACGACGATCGCGAGGAGACCGCCGAGTCGACGGCGGAGATCCGGATCCGCCACGCCTACTCCCTGGCGGCCCGGCTCGACGACGAACCGTTGTCGTGCGACAACCCGCACCGGCGGCGGCTGCGCCGCTCGCTGCAGCGCGACGAGGCGCGGCTGCTGCGGCTCGCAACCGGAGAGCGCCTCGAGCAATGACCAGCTTCATCCTCACCATCCTGGGAAGCGCGACAGCAGCCTGCTGCAGGAAGATCCAGGTCGCGCAACGCCGCACGAAAGAGCCGTGATCGCCCGCGACGACGCGGTCGTCAGCTACGGCCAGCCGTCATTCTCCGCACGTACGGTTCCCGCCGAGACTTGAGCGAACAGGACGTTCTCCGCACGCCCGGATCCCCCGGCGTTGCGCTCGGTGCCGACGCAAACCGACCCGTTCTCCGAGCCCGCGCGGATCTCCTCGACGCAAACGCACCGCTACTTCGCGCGCGCCCTGACACCCCGACGCTCCCTCACGAGAGACCGACCCATGAACCCACGACTGGAGAAATATGCCCGCACGTTCGCCGACCGCCTCATCGAGGCGCTGAAGGCCGGGACCGCCCCCTGGCAAAAACCATGGAAGCCGGGAGAGCTCTGCTGGCCCGTCAACTGCACCACGGGCCGCCGCTACCGCGGCAACAACGCCGTGCTGCTGCTCGCCACGGCCCTCAACCGGGGCTGGGGCGACATGCGCTGGGCCGGATTCGGCCAGATCCGCAACGCCGGCGGCATGGTCCGAAAGGGCGAGAAGGGCACGCCCGTGGTCGTCTGGCGCGAGCGCCGCGGCACGGCCGCGCCAGACGACCACGAC
Organism: Vicinamibacterales bacterium; assembly: GCA_965204175.1. Lineage (GTDB taxonomy): Bacteria > Acidobacteriota > Vicinamibacteria > Vicinamibacterales > UBA8438 > WTFV01. Next base: position 1,786,143 of record OZ241978.1, on the reverse strand, counting down.
GGTGAGGAGGAAGGGTCCCACCCGTCGTTCTTCGCCACAGTCCACCACGTCTTCAACGTCGCGCAGGCCGACGGCCTCGACCTCGGCGACCCGATGACCGAGGCCCCGCCCTTCGAACCGCACGCCGCGGTCAGCCGGGTCGCCGACGACACGCACGTGCGGATCGTCCACATGCGGGGCGACCGCGCCTGCTACTCCCCGGCCGCCGACACCATCACGATGCCCGAGGCTTCCCAGTTCAGCGTGCCAGGCGCCTACGAGCACACCCTGCTGCACGAGCTGGCCCACGCGACCTCGCACCCGTCACGGCTCGATCGGCCCTGCCACGGCGTGACCGAGCGCGGCACGACGGAGTACGCCATTGAGGAGCTGCGGGCCGAGATCGCCGCGATGATGCTCGGCGAGCGGCTGCACGTCGGCCACGAGCCGCGCCACGGCCACGCGTATGTCGCCTCCTGGATCAGGGCGCTCGACGACGACCCCGACGCGGTACGCAAGGCCGCCGCCGACTCCGAACGGATCGCAAGCTGGCTCACCCGCAACCTGTCCGGGGCAAGCGTCCCGGACGCCGAACCGCTGGCCGCGTGACCGCAGCCTGCAGCACCTGCCGAAGGAGAAACCACCCGAATGCATGCACGCGACCGCCGCAACGGCGCCCCGTCGTCGCGACGATCGAGAGAGTCTGCGGACGAACCAGCCTCGTCAGAGACGGCTTCACGAAGCACGACGACGGAGTCGTCGAACGCCAGATCGATGGCCCGACCGAAATGCTCTGCAACACCTCCGAAACCATCGGGTACCTCGACGCGAACAACGAAGAGGTCGTCGACGACGACATCGAGGTGTACGAACCGCACGCGACCGGCCCGGAATCCGCGGAGCCGACCGAGACGAGACGGCGCCGACGCCGGCCCATCCGCCATGCGCGATCCCGCCGCCAGAGCCGGGAACACCGCCGCGCGCGGTCGTGCGGATGGTCGCCAGTGCCGACCTCTACCAGAAGGAGATCGAAGCCGCTGAAAAGAACGCGAACGAAGACGCCGAAGCCGAGGCAGCCATCGCCGAGGCCGAAACGCCTTCACGACCAACGCCGGCATCGACATAGAAACGATCGACGTCACCAGCCGACTCGCCGACCCGGCGGACACCCTGAACACGCCCGCGCTCGCCTGGCACGTCGACGAAGCAGTCATCCGCCTGAAAGGCCCCGACGCCATCCGGATCCACTGCCGGCGAGACGGCGCACGTCTCCAGGTGAACGAAGTCATCGCAAGCGAGCACGGACACGCCAGCCGCATCACGCCGAACGCCGCGACGGCCGCGCGGCTCGTCCTGTACGCGAGCACCATCCTCCAGGCCCTGGGGCCTGGCCTGCAGAACCCGCACCGGCAGCAACACTGCGGCGCATCAGCGCCCAAGCACACGCCACGGCCGACCACGCCCGCAACCAAGCGGTCCGGAGTATCCCGCCGAGCACACGACGCCGCGCTGCGGCAGACGATAGAGAGAGACACCACACCATGCACGCACGCAACCGGCGCACCGGCGCCGCCATCAGCGGAACACTCGAACGGCTGTACGCACGCTGCAAGCTCCTCGAGGACGGCTTCGGCCGCACCGAAGACGGCACCGTCACACACGAGCACGAAGGCGGGACCGAGTTCTTCTACGACACCTCCGAGACCGTCCGCACCGACGGGGAGAGGACCTACCTCGACGAGAACGGCGAACACGTCGTCGAGAGCGACATCGTGCTCCACGAACCCGACGCGACCGCCTCGCAGCCCACCGAGCGGCCGCACGCCCTCGAGGCCGCCGAGAGCAACGACGCAGGGGACGGCAACGACCCCGAAGCCGCCGCGCGCGGCATCGCCGAGCGTTTCATCGCCTCGATGGTCGCCGAGATCGACGACTACCAGCAGCAGATATCGATCATCGAGACGACCGCCGAGGACGAAGATCCCGACGCGACGGAGAACGCCGTCTCCGACGCCCACCACACCCTCACACGCAACGCCGCCAACGGCGTGGAGAAGATCGAGGTCGCCAGCGGCCTCGTCGACCTGCAGACCGCGCGCGACGCGCTCGTACCGATCGTGCGGCACGTCAACGCCGCCATCATCCACATCAGCGGTCCCAACACGATCCAGCTCCTGTGCGTCCGCGAAGACAGTCTCTTCCGGGTAGACGAAGTCACCGCCCGCGAGTACGGACGCATCGCCCGCATGAAGCCGGACAACGCGTCAGCCGCGCAGGTCGACATCTACGCAAACGCCATCCTGCAGGCGTGGGGCTTGTAAATCCGCCGACAGATGCAGATGACCGAACAGACGTTCCACATCACGGGCCTCGACCCGGGGTCCGCCCTGTGCGGGAGAAGCGGCCGGCTCTGGTCCGACACCCGCTGGCCCGAGGACGACGACATGCGCGCCGGCCTGTTCGTACGGTGCAAGGACTGCGACGAGCTGTTCACTCCCGCCGTCGGGACCGCGCTCGAGAAGGCGCGCAGCCTGGAGCGCGCCACGGCCCGCAACCTGCAGCGCGCCGCAGTCGTGGCCTACAGGACCGGCTGGCGCGAGGGCCGCGGAGAACCCGGACGCCCGGACGAGCCGAACCCGGCTGCAACCGAAGACATCGAGCGGGAATGCTCGGAGCTCGGCCGGCGCGTCGGCGCCCAGGCCGCAAGACTCCTGCGCGAGGCGCGATCCGCCAACCACCATCCGCCATCCGCAAGACTGGACGGCGCAGCCGCCACAATAGGGCCGATCCGATGAGCACCGCGAAGACCGGCAGCAAGGGCAAGAAGCCGCTCAGCGAGCAGACGGTCCGCGCGATACGGCGCGCCTACCGGCCCGGAGTTCGCCTCACCGAGCTCCAGGAGCACTTCGGGCTGACGGGAGCGACGATCATCGCCGTCGCCAACCGATCGACGTACACCGAGTACGAGACCGCCCATAACGAGTACGAACCGCCGCCGCACATACGGGGCACCAGACGCCGCGAACCGCCTGCCACGCTGGCGTGGCAGCAAAGGCAGTCGATGCCGATCCAGCGCACCGACACCAGGCACCTGATGCCCGAAGCCATAAGGGCCATCCGGGAAGCCATCGACGACGGCGAACCGATCCGCCGCGTGGCGCACAGCTTCGGGCTCGCGCCCGAGGCTATCGAGCACATGAAGCACACCCCGTGACCACGGCTGACGCCGACCGTAGCCGCCGCGGCGCAGAAAGCATGCGCCCGCGCGAAAAAAGGCCCTGCGCGCCAAAAGAGTCATCGACAGCGCCGACCGGCGCGCCCACCGAGATCGCCGCCCTGGAAAGCAAGCGCTGGCGCGACCGCCGCGTGTGGCGGATCCGCTGCACGGAAACCTCCGGCAAGGGGACCTCGCCACATGTACATCGAGGCCGCCCACCTCTGGTCGCTGATCGACCTGCGAATCTTCCGCTGCCCCCCTACCACGCCAACGACCTGCGCGAGGACGCGACGGTTCCTCCGGACAGGAGCAAGGAGACCACGAATGACGACGAACACGCCGCCAGCGCCGACCGCAAACAACGCCATCCGTGACGCGATAGCAGACATCCGGCACATCACCTCCGAGAAGAACCTCGAGAGCTTCTCGAACGACGACCTGCTCGACGCCTGCATCCGCCTTGTGCAGGCCGACGCCGCCGCAGGCAGCGGCGACCATGCCGACGCGGCCGACGGCGCCGGCGACTTCATCGCCACGCTGGACGCGGCCAGGCACCGCGCGGGCAGCTACGACGACGCCGAACGGACCATCATCACCCGGGCCATCAGCCGCGCGAACCGCTCGCTCGCCAACCGGTAAGCCCGCTTCTGCACCCGGCTCAAGCGGGAGCCGTCGGCCCGCAACACGAGGACCGCGCTCTCCCCTCGGTTCGACAGCACTGCCAGCAGGCCGCAAGACCGCCTGACCACGGCAACACCCGCGAGACGGACAACCGCGATCGGGCAGCCTCCAGCGCACCTGCGCAACCGCCGCAGAGCGGCGCCCGGACCAAGCATCCCGGTGCCCACGAAAACAGCAGCATGCCAACCAGAGCCATCGAGAACGCCGCCGCCGCGAGGTTACGCCGCCGGACGCCGAAACGCCGGACGGACCTGATCGGCTACCGGAAACCGGGACACGAGAGCCTGCCGCACGTCGTCAAGTTCTCCGGGGGACGCTCGAGCGGCATGCTGCTGTTCGAGCTGCTCGAGCGGGGATTGCTGGACCGCGGGCGCGGCGATGTCGTCGTCTTCAACAACACCTCGGCCGAGCACCCCGAGACCTACCGTTTCGTCGAAGCCTGCAGAAGCAGGGCGCAACCGTACGGCATCCCGTTCTTCCAGAGCGAGTTCCAGACGTACGAGGACATCCACCGGGGCGAATGGACGCGGCTGCCCGCCTACCGGCTGGTCAACGGCATGCCCCGGTCGGCCGGCAACCCGGACGGCTTCCACTGGCGCGGCGAGGTCTATGAGGAGCTGCTGTCGTGGTCCGGGTACGTGCCGAACCAGTTCCGGCGCACCTGCACCAGCCGGCTGAAGCTCGAGCCGACACGCAGGTTCATCCACGACTGGCTCAACGGCGGAGCCGGCATCCCGCGGCTGGGGCACCACCACCCGGTCTCGAAGATCGACCCGCGGGCGAGGTTCCGCATACACCGGAAGCACAACGGCAAGACGCCGGAGGCCATTTTCCGCCGCAGGCACGCCTACTGCTGGAGCCGCCCGCACGTTCGTCCCGAGCAGCACTACACGGACTTCTGTCCGGAGTGGAGACCGTTCAACAACCGAAGAGGAGACAACGGCGAATACGTCACGCTCATCGGCCTGCGCAGCGACGAGCGGCACCGGGTCGACCGGGTGCGCGCACGCGGAGGGCACGACACCGAGCACGAAGGCGAGCACATCTACATGCCGCTTGACACGATGGGCATCGGCCGCGACGACGTCAACGTCTTCTGGAGCCGCCGGGACTGCGACCTGAACCTGCCTGCCGACGCGGGGCTGTCCAACTGCGTGTACTGCTTCCTGAAGGGAGGAAAGAACCTGCAGGCGGTCCACCGCCGGATGAAGCACGAAGCCACGGCCGAGTGGCCGGGGTTCGGGCCGCTGGCGGGCACGCCGTGCGACCTTGACTGGTGGATCCGGATGGAAACCGAGTACGTGCGGGACCTAGCCGCAGAAAACTGCCAGATCCGAAGCAACGTCGAGCGCATCGGCTTCTTCGGGGCACGCAGGGCCAGCTACGCCGACCTGGAAGAGAGCCGCCGCACGGGCGCACCGGTCCAGATGCCGCCGGCATGCGACGGCAGCGAATAGACGGTTCGAGGACCCGCCCGCCAAGGAAGCAAGACAGCCAACGCGAGCCGCGCAACCTGAACCGAGGATGCCGCTGCCGAGGGCGGAAAGCAAACAATCCCCCGACTCGAAGAGCTGCGCAACCGCAGAGCCGGGATCCTGCCTGCGAAGGAACCGGCCGAGCGCGACAAGAACAACGACGCGCAACGCTGAACCGCTCACGTGGCCAGAGGAGAGAGACCATGGAAATCGGACCGGTGAAGGAACTGACCGTGCTGACACCCAGCGAGATCAGCTGGATCGAGCGAACGCTCGGACCCCGCGACGCGATGGCCCGCCAGATGCTCACCCAGGGCAAGGCGCGGACGACCGCATGCAGCCACTCGACGGGAAGCGCCAAGTGCGGCAAGGCAGCTACGCACTACACCGTCGACCACAGCTCGGGACACCTCACCGGGTACTGTCTCGACCACTGGCGCACCAACGGCGATCCGAAGAACACGCTGAAGCTCGACAGCTTGGGAGAAGCAACGCCTGCCTCCGCAGCCGGTGACAGCACCGACAACGCGTTAAGACGATGAGCTACGAGCACTACCTCTGGTGGTGGAGCGAAACAGCCACGAGTCTGCTGCACGGCATGCTGGCCGGCGACATCGCCGCATTCATGGCGTCGGTCCTGCTGGCCGCCGCCCCCTTCCTCCTCGCAGACGACGTGTTCTCCGCCGTGCGCAGCACCCAGCGCATCGAAGCCGCGCGCACCAGCGCGATCGACATCATCGAGAGCCGCCACACAAAGCACTGATCTACCGACCGAGCTGGACGCGGCCCGGCACCGCGCGGGCAGCTACGACGGCGCCGAACGCGCGATCATCACCCGCGCGAACCGCTCGCTGGGGGAACCGCTGGCGCTAGCGCCTGCGACCGACGCCGGATCGTTACAGGCGCCAAGGAGACCACGAAAGATGACGATCGAGAACATGCAAACCGCGCAGCCCAAGGAAGACGGCGAGAAGAACGGACAGTACGGCAAGCTGCTGCACGCTGCACCCGCTCCCCCGCCCGAGCTCCACCCGTTGCTGCGCTACCTCAGCGACGCGTTCACGCTGCTCGAAAACTGGGTCCTGCAGCCCCACCAGAACGCCGCACACATCAGGACCCTCAAGAAGCGGAGGCATCTGAAGACCACGACCCGGGGACACGTCCAACTGCGCCATCCCGACAGCGCCGACCTGGGGCGGGGATACACCGAAACGTACGAGCGGTCCGAAGCCGGAGCAGCTGAGCTGCGTCACGATGTCGGGCTGCGAGCGACACTGCGCACCGAGTCCCGCTCACAGTGGACCACCTGGACCAGCAAGGCGCGCGCCCCCGAGGAGATCCGCATCGCATTGCGCGACGCGCCCGGGTACTACGTGCAGTGCCCGCTCGACTGCGACGACAAGCCGATCCACGTCGTCGCGACCCTGGAGCGCACCCTCGAAGACGAGGACCCGGACGGTCCCCGCACCACCGAGGTCGCGATCAATCCGGAAGCACAACGCCTCCTGCAGATGCTCGCCACCTGCGTGGAGGCCGCCAACCTCTGAACCCGGCAAGAACCCTTCCACCCACGGGCAACGACCCGTTCCGTGAACGGCGTCACAGGCCAGGAGAACACGATGCACCGACGAAGACCGAAGAAGCTGCGCGACACGCTGCGGGGACTTCGTCACTGCACCGACATCCGCGACGACGATACGCCCAGCGGCTACACCGGCACGCTCAGTCCCAGCGCGGACGATACCGTGCTCCACAACCCGGCAGACCGGCCGCCGATCGATACGCTCGACATGCGGGTCGATCACGCCGTCCACGACGACGGCCGGGACGACCGCCGCACCTTCGGCTGCATCGCCGATGTCGCGATCACGCTGTTCCCGAAGGAGGCAGCCGAGGCCGCCGGCAAGCTCGCCGTACCGGGGGCGCGCTGAGGTTGCCCCGGCTATGCAGAGCAGTCCTCGGCCGCGACGATGAACAGGCGCGGTTCCTCTACGAGCCACACCCCGACGACGAACCCGGCACGCCGCCCCACCCGGTCACGCCACACTAGCGCTGGCCGTCGAGCGCATCCTTGCCGGAACGGACCCGGAAGAGGTCTGGGACCGAATCTGGGCGGCGCCAGCCACGAACAACGACGAAGACGGCACGTACGATATAACGCCGAGCGGCCCGCCACCCACGGCATGGCCGGCATGGCGTAGACACGCCCCCGGCACTCCCGCCTGCTGGAAGCAACCCGGCCGGCAGGACACGCCGCCACCTGTCAGAGAACACTCCACCGACGAAAGACCGGAACGACACGATGCTGCTGACCATCACGACCACGCACCGCCCGGCCACCGACCTGGGCTACCTGCTGCACAAGAACCCGGCCCGGCCCCAGACGTTCGAGCTCGCCTTCGGCAGCGCCCACGTCTTCTACCCGGTGGCCACGGCCGAGCGATGTACGGCGGCGCTGCTGCTCGACATCGACCTGCTGAAGCTGGTACGCGGCCCCGGCGCCGTGCTCACCGACTACGTCAACGACCGGCCGTACGTCTCCTCGTCGTTCCTCTCGGTCGCCTTGGCGCGCGTCTTCGGCACGGCGATGAGCGGCCGCGCCAAGGAGCGGCAGCAACTCGCCGAAACCCCGATACCACTGGAGGCCACGCTGGCCGCGGTCCCCTGCCGCGGCAGAGACACACTCGTCGAGGACCTGTTCGGACCGCTTGGCTACGACGTCGCCAGTTCGGCCGACCCGGACGAAGAGCGCCCCCGCTACCGCAACGTGCGGCTCAGTGCGACGAAGACGCTCACCGAGCTGCTGAACCACGTCTACGTGCTGCTGCCGGTGGCGGACAACCGCAAGCACTACTGGATCGGCGAGGCCGAGGTCGACAAGCTGCTCGCCCGCGGAGAGGGCTGGCTCCGGGAGCACCCGCAGAAGGACATCATCGTCCGCCGCTATCTCGGACACCGTCGCACGCTCGCCGCCGACGCCGTAGCGCGCCTGAGAGTCGAACGCGAGACCGATGAGACCGAAGCTGCCGAAGAGACACCGCCGGCCGAGCGCGCGAGCCTGCACCAGGCCCGCCTGGACTGGGTCGTCGACACCTTCCGCAAGGCCGGCTCCAGGCGAGTCCTGGACATTGGCTGCGGCGAGGCCCGCCTGCTGAAGCTGCTCGCCGACGCGTCCGTGTTCACGGCGATCACCGGCGCCGACGCCTCGGTGCGCGCGCTCGAGATCGCCGACCGGCGGCTGAAGCTCAAGCGCCGCCGCCAGAGCGCCGACGGCCGCATTCGGCTGCTGCACACCGGACTCACCTACCGCGACAGCCGGCTGGCCGGCTACGACGCGGCGGCCGTCGTCGAGGTCGTCGAGCACATCGACCCGGAACGGCTCGATTCCTTCGAGCGGATGCTGTTCGGGTACGCCAAGCCCGCACTGGTCGCGCTCACCACCCCGAACCGCGAGTACAACGTGCGCTTCGACGGACTCGAGCCCGGAAAGCTGCGCCACTGCGACCACCGCTTCGAGTGGACGCGCACCGAGTTCACGACGTGGGCCGAGACCACCGCCGCCCGGCACGGTTACCGCGTCGAGACCGGGCAGATCGGCCCCGAAGACCCCGAGGTGGGCGCCCCCACCCAGCGAGGACTGTTCCACCGATGCAACTGAAGATCCACGACTACGGCCTCGTCGTCCTGATCGGCCCCGCCGGATCCGGCAAGACCACGTTCGCCGCGCGCTGCTTCCGCCCCTCCGAGGTTCTCTCCTCGGACCACTACCGCAACGTCGTCGGCGACGGCGACCGCAACACCACGACGACAAAGGACGCCTTCGACGTCATCGAGACGATCACGGCCAGACGCCTGCGGTCCCGGCGCCTCGCCGTCATCGACGCGACCAGCGTCTCGCCGGACGACCGCAAGCGCTACGTCCGGCTCGCCCGCGACGAGCACGCGCCGCTGAGCGCCATCGTCTTCGACCTGCCCGAGCGCGACTGCATCGCGCAGAACGCCGCGCGCGGCGACGAGGCGAGACCGCAGCACGCGGTACGCCGCCAGTGGCGCTCGATGCAGCGCGGGATGAAGAAGCTGTCGACCGAGGGCTTCCGCCGGCGCTACCGCCTGCGCTCCCCCGAGGACGCACGCAGCGCCGAGGTCGTGCGCGACCCGCTGTCCTGCGACCGCCGGGAGCTGGCAGGCGCGTTCGACGTCATCGGCGACGTGCACGGCTGCCGCGAAGAACTCGAAGCGCTGCTGTCCGAACTGGGCTACCGCGTCGCGCGCAACGACACGGCCGACGGACCCGGCTACGACGTCGAGCCGCCAGCGGGCCGCACCGCCGTCTTCCTCGGCGACATCGTCGACCGCGGTCCCGACAGCGCCGGCGCGCTCGCGCTGGTGATGGACATGGTTGCAGCCGGCCATGCGCTGGCAGTACCCGGCAACCACGACGCGAAGCTCTCCCGCGCGCTGGCCGGGCGCAACGTCGAGCGCAAACACGGGCTGGCAGAAACACTCGAGCAGCTGGAAGCTGCACCCGAAGGCTTCCGTACGCGCGCGGCGCAGTTCCTCGACGCACTGCCCAGCCACTACGTGCTCGACGGCGGCAAGCTCGCCGTCGCCCATGCGGGGATGAAGGAACACCTGCAGAACCGCACCTCGCGCCAAGTGCGCGACTTCGGCCTCTACGGCGAGACCACGGGCGAGACCGACGACGACGGCCTGCCGGTGCGCCTCGACTGGGCCGCCGACTACCGCGGGCGCGCCGCGGTCGTCTACGGACATACGCCCGTCCCCCGCGCCGAGTGGGTCAACGAGACCATCTGCATCGACACCGGCTGCGCGTTCGGCAGGCGCCTGACGGCGCTGCGCTGGCCGGAACGCGAACTCGTCTCCGTACCGGCGAAGAAGACCTGGGCCGAACCGTCGAAAGCGTTCGCCGCAGCGCTGCAGGCCACCGCGGGCCGCACCCGCCAGCAGGAGAGCGACTCGCTGCTCGACGTCGAGGACATCGCCGGACCGTTGCGTCTGCACACCCGAATCGCAGGCTCGGTCGCCGTCCGGCCGGAGAACTGCGCCGCGGCGCTCGACATGATGGCCCGCTTCACCGTCGACCCCCGCTGGCTCGTCTACCTCCCGCCGACGATGACCCCGTGCGCATCGGCCACAGCCGAGGACCTGCTCGAGCACCCCGCCGAAGCGTTCGGGTACTTCCGCGCCCGGGGCATTCGACGCGTCATGTGCGAGGAGAAGCACATGGGGTCGAGAGCCGTCATCGTCGTCGCCCGGACCGCCTCGGCGGCCGAGACCCGCTTCGGCGTCGAGAGCCCCAATGGCGGCATCGTCTACACCCGCACGGGACGCCGCTTCTTCGACGACGCCGACGTCGAGCTGCAGGTGCTCGACCAGGTCCGCGCCGGACTCGACGCCGCCGGCACATGGACGAAGCTCGACACCGAGTGGGCCGTCATCGACGCCGAGATCATGCCATGGTCGGCGAAGGGCGGCGGACTCGTCCGCGACCACTACGAACCGGCCGGCGCCGCTGCGCGGACGGGACTGCGCGAGGCGACCGCCGCGCTGCGCCAGGCGGCTGCGGCCAACACCGAGCTGGGCGCCCTCCTCCACCGGTTCGAGCAGCGCGCCGAGATGGCCGCACGCTACGAAGACGCCTACCGGCGCTACAACTGGGACGTCGAAGGCATCGACGGACTGAAGATCGCCCCGTTCCACCTGCTCGCTACCGAAGGCGCCGTGCACGCCGACAAGCCGCACCGCTGGCACATGGAAATGGCACAGCGGATGTGCACCGCAGGCGGCATCCTCACCGCCACCGAACACCGGGAAGTCAACACCGAGAACGAGACCGAAATAGCCGACGCCGCCGACTGGTGGACCACGCGCACCAAGTCAGGCTCCGAGGGCATGGTCGTCAAGCCCGAAGACTTCGTCACCCGCACCGAGCGGGGCGCGGTGGCGCCGGCTCTCAAGTGCCGCGGCCGCGAGTACCTGCGGATCATCTACGGCCCGGAGTACACCTCGCCCGACCAGCTCGAGCGGCTGCGCCGCCGCAACACGGGCCGCAAGATGACGCTGGCGCTGCGCGAGTTCGCGCTCGGGATCGAGGCCCTGGAGCAGTTCGTCGCCCGCGCGCCGCTGCGCAACGTGCACCGGAACGTGTTCGCGATACTCGCGCTCGAAGCCGAGCCGACCGACCCCAGGCTGTGACGCCGCCAGGAGCCGCGACGAGCGACGCTCGCCACCAGCGGGCGAGGAACCGCCGCCGCGCGTTCGCAACCGGGGCACGGAGCAAAAAAGACGCACCGAGCGAAACACGCCAGCTCCAGGCACCAAGCAGCCGCGAGACCGACCAGGAGATGCAACCCGTACGGACCAAGCGGTTCGGCCACCGAGCGATACGCTCCCGCACATGATCCTGACCACCACCAGCCGCGTCGAGGGCATGCGGCCGCTCAGCAGCCTACGAGAAGGCGATGAACCAAGCCCGCAGGCTGGCCTTCAACGACCTGATGGAGACCGCCGCCAGCCTCGGAGCGAACGCGGTGATCGGCATCGATCTCGACTACGAGGTAGTTGCCAAACGCGGCTCGATGTTGTTGGTATCGATCACCGGCACCGCGATCAGCGTCGCCGCCGAACCAAGCCCCAACGCATTCCTGCGACCGTAAAGAGACGATTTCCCGCACCGAGCACGACGCTACAAGCAGACACACCGAGCAGAGCGCCTCCGGACGCCGCCGACCCGGCACCGAGCAGGAAGCGCCAGCCCCCCCCAGAAGGTCTCCACGAAGTGGAGGACGACGCCGACCGCCAGACGACCCGGCCATACGGCGCACCGAGTCGAACGCTACGACCGGACAGACCACGACCGGTCCAGCGGAGCGGCTGACGCACGAGCACAGGTTGCAGGCAGTCGCACCGAACAGCACGCTGTCCAGAAGTGATTAACAGAGAGCAGTACCCTGCCCTGGACACACCGAGCAGCACGCCGTTTCGAGACGGTACGAAAGAACCACTCGAGAGCCGCCCGCGCGCACAGAGACGTACACCATCACGACCCCACCGAGTGTACCGACCCGAGAAAGCCGAGCTGCCCGCCAGTACCCACCGAGTGAAGCACGCCAGCCGAACCGCGCGCCACAGGCGCCCGGCAACCGAAACACAACGCCGCCTGGCCGCCGCCCGGCAGAAAAAGACCAGAACCCCGGGAACCAAAAGGTCCAATCCGGAGTCTAATAGCAAGGCAGCACAGAGAAGTGCGCCTCTCAGTACCGACTAACCGACTACCCTACTCGTCAGCTCCGCCGCCGGGGAGCATTCACCCAGCGATCCGCACGGGGACCGTCCGAGCGAGGCCCCCGCCGCGGACCAACCGCACCCGGTTGCTGGTACTCGCCGCGGGGGACCAAACCCGCACGCCTGCGTTGACGCACCTTCTCGACAAAGACCGGAAGGCCGGCGGCGATCGCCTCGCGCAAGATCCACGAACGCGACATGCCGAACTCTCGCACGGCCAGATCGAGTTGCTCGAGCTGACGCACCGAGAAACGCAACTTCACTGCCTGATCAAGTGGCTCCGCATCAGGTTCCCAGACCGGAGGCAACGGCATCGAGCACCTCCATCTCTCCGCCCGCGCTGATCACCCGACTGGTCACAGTCCTCACGCTCCGCGCACAGACGCGTCTCTACTCCGGCGGCTGCGACGGGTCCGCAACAGCCTCGACTTGGGCCTCCCCAAACATCTGGCCGAGCACCTCGAGCAGAACGTCCTCCAGATCATCGGGAGACACGCCGATCACCTGGGCGTGCAGGCGAAGGCTCTCACGCACGCCGTCGCGGGAGATCTCCGACTCGGCAGCACGCACCGCACGGCCGTACTCCAGCAGCACGGAAACCGCCCGGTCCGGCTCCAGAACATTGCGAGGACGGCCACGCCCCGGACGCTTCCGCGCCCCGCGAGCACGCCACATCCGGGAAGCGCCAGCGCCGGCAGCCTCCACCAGACGAAGCTCACGCAGGCGCTCCAGGGCCTCGACAGCGCCAGGCATACCTTCGGCGACCGCCAACCGTACGACCTCCGAGCGGTTCGAGGCGTAGCGGTCAGCAAGGGTGTCGCACGCCTTGACGGCCGCTGGCGGCAGGAACACGACCACACGCTTCATCTGCATCACTGACCTCCAAGCCGAACGACCGCACCGAGCACGCCGGATTTGCAAAAGGGTGAACACTCCAGCACGAAACAGTGCACGGTCGCGCGAAAAATCGGTCGGGGCCAAAACCGCCGAAAATCGAACTGGGGTCGAGATCGGGTTCGGTGGCGGGCCCTCCATGAGCAGAATAGGCCCCGATTGTCCCCGCACGCCCCGCACGGACAGTGCACCATGCGGCCTGAACACAGCCCGGCTCCGGAAGCCCCTCCCACGACCCTGCACATCAGCTTGAAGCTTGGAGGAACCAAGCCCGCGCACGTCCGTAAGGGACAGGCTAAATACCTGATAACACGAAGGTTGCACGCAGGATCAGAAGACCGGAAGCGCACCGAGGACCACCCCGAGCAGAAGCTCCGAAGAGCCGTAGGAAACCCACGCAAAAAACGTTGTCACGTTGACCGCAAGAAGGACGCGTCTTGGCACTGTCGTGCCGGCGCACAGAGATCAGAGAGCAGAGGGGTGAGCGACCCCGGTTCCGGGGTCGCTCACCCCAGTATTTTTCCCTGCGGGAAGGCCGTTTCGACGATCACGCTGTCACGGTGAAGTGCAATGGCACTGATCGGCCGAAAGCATGGCCCCTGTGCGCTGCGACGCCATGGCCCCAGTTCAGGCCGTCGATGGCCCCAGTTCTCGATTCAGGGGGCGCGGCATCCCCGAGTTCGCGGATCATCGGTCCACGCGTCACCTACCGGGAGAGATCGTCCCCAAGCGATCTGCGAGACACGCGGAACCACGGCAGAAGCGCCGGCGTCAACCTGTCCTCCAGACAGGAGGATCATGGACTGACGAACGTTCCGCCGGGTTCGAACGGCAGGTGGCGGCGGGCCGGGACCACGATCACCGCCCGGAAGGATGCCTGAGCATCGCTGGTACGTGCTCGGACGCGGGCGGTTCGCGATCGAGATTGGACGACGGCGGCGGGTTCCGCGCGGCGACGGCCCAGGTGGACGCGGCACGGTGGCGCTGGGAGCTGTTCGGGGCCGCGGAGTACCCGGTGCGCACGTCGGTACCGGACGATCGCGACGACGGCGATGTCGGGTGACGACTCCAGAAGTATCCTGGGGGGCATTCCAGCGAGCGAGCGGTACGCGGTCGGGTCGCGAGCCCGGGGCCGGCCGCGACCGTGGGTGAGGTCGGTGTTCCCGTCGCCGGGCTTGGCGGTTGGCTTGGCGCGCGGCCATGCGGCGTGTGACAGTAGCGTCCGGTGGCGGGTCTGCGGCCACGCAGGTTGCCCGCGTGGGTCACGGCTTCGGTCGACGCGGATCCGGCGCCGCCGGCTGGCGACGTGGACTCGAGATGCGCCGACAAGACTGATGCCGGAGCAGAAGCCCGTGGTCCCGGCGTGCCCTCGGCGTGGGAACGGCCATTGGTGGCGGTTCGACCGGGCGCGCTCAACCAGGGATTGTCAGGCGGACGTGTGCCAGGCGTGTGGGCTGGTGCGGTTGACGTCGTATCGGACGGGGCAGGTGGTGCGCTACGAAGATGCGGGCGCGGGCGATGGCACATGAACGGTCTCCGGACCGCGGGACGAAACAAGGAGCACTTCACAGTGGTCAAGACGCAGCCTGCTGACGATGCTTCGGCCAGTCGTCCGCCATCGCCGAGCGGACGTCGTGCCGGCGGCCCGCACGCTCCCGAGGACATCACCACGATAGGGAAGGGGGTCGTCATCGAGGGCGAGGTCAAGGGGGGCGAGGACCTCGTCATCGACGGCAAGGTCGCCGGGACGATCGAGCTGCGCCAACATGTCCTGACGGTCGGTCCAACCGGCAGGGTCAAGGCGCAGTTGTCGGCGAAGTCGGTGGTGGTTCTCGGCAAGGTGAGCGGGACCATCCAGGCAAGCGAGCGGGTGAGCATCGGTGAGACCGGCTCGGTCGAAGGTGCGCTCTCGGCGCCGCGGTTGGTCATGGCCGACGGGGCGCACCTGCAGGGCCGCGTCGACATGCAGGCCGCGTGACTCGGGCCGGGACCACCGGGGCCTACGTCCGCTCTGCTCGATTCCCATCAACTTCGGCCTTGGCCCCTGGTAAAGACTGCGGCTGCTCAAAGCGTCCTGGTTGATCGTCGTCGTCACGCATGGGGGCGGGCCGGCGGCTCGCCACGTCAACCACGTTCGCCGCCCGCCGCCCCGTCATTTCGGAGCTACGATATTGTTGCGTGAACGAGCCTCACCCGGTCGCCCTGACGCAGCGGTTCCTGGCCCTGTGCGAGTACCACGGCTCGCAACATCTGGTGGTCAAGCTCGTCGCGGTGGGCCGCGGCACCGGTGTTCCGGGGCTGCCCGAAAGCGACGACTGGACGACCTGGGACGCTGGCCAGATGCGGGCCGCGGTCGAGTATCTGGAGCACCTGCGCGTCCGATAAGCGGGATCCGTCAAGTTCCCCCTTTGCCCGGGCTGAGGCCCGCCACCCCATCGGAACGTTCTCATGGTCTGCAGGACTCATCCAAGAACCGCAGGGCCGTCCTCCGCAAACGGCACCGTCGAAGCGACGCCTCGTACCCTGGGCTGCGGTTCCGCATGCGCACCGCGAGTCGGCGGGAACCGAGGGCCTCGCCGTCACGCCGTTGTGCCGTCCCGGATTCCGGCGGCAATCCGCACGAAGTCGCCCTCGGTGAGAATCCCGACGAGTGCTCCCTGCTCGACGACCGGGAGGCAGCCGACCTTGCGATCGGACATGATGCACGCCGCGTCGGCCAGCGTGGTGTCGGGTGTGGTGGTGATGACCGGCTCGGTCATGACCTCCTTGACGACGACCGAAGACAACACCTGGTCGCGAGCCCGGGAGCCGTATCCGAGCGCCCGCAGCAGAGCGCTCTGAAAGAGGTCGCGCTGGCTCACGATGCCGGTCAGGCGCCCGCTCTCGTCGAGCACCGGCAGGTGGCGGCAGCGTACGGTGCGCATCAGATCGTCGGCTACCTGCAGACGGTCGTTGCGGCCGAGGGTCCTCGGCTCGCGACTCATCACGTCTCCGACCCGGAGAGCCGCCGTCAGTGGCGTGTGCGGCCGCATCTCACTGCTCCTTCCCCAAGTGGCCGACGAGGCCCCACACGAACGCCCCGACTCCGATCAGGCCCACGACAAGCCCGACCGGCAGCATGATCATCGTCACCCCCAGTCCGAGGCCGACGACCATCAGGATGAACCCGATAACCACGGCCGCGACGTGGCTGAGAATCTGTTCGCCCTTCGCGAGCCATCTTCGCCCTCGACCTGCCGGTTGTGTCGTCATCGTACCTGCACCTGTATTGGGGGCAATATTGCCATCTCTCAACGGTAGCAAATCGCGTGCCACGGGCGAGATACCGCCGAGATGCCGCCGCGATGGGCGGAGAGTGGGGGATCGTCGAGAACCGAGTGGGGAAAAACCCGCGCTCGCACGGTGCCGATCACCCGGCCGTCGAGACCGCTCGCGTGGCCGACGAACGGAACGTGGCTCTCATCGTCATCAGCAGCGTGGAAACGACCGCCGCCGAGTGGCAGCTCGTCGGCAGCGTGACCCGAGCGTACGTGCCGCCCGGCCGACGTGCCGGTTCTCACGATGCGGAAAGGAACGCGCCGCGATGGAGACTACCGCCTGAGCTCGAACTTCTCGATTCGATAGCGGATCTGGTCCCGATTCAGTCCGAGCAGCGTGGCGGCGCGGGTCTGGTTCCAGCCGGTACGTTCCAGGGCCTGCACGACCAGGTCGCGCTCGATGGCCTCCAGGTTCGCTCCCGCCGCCGGCAGCGTGAACCCGCTGGACGGTCCTCCCCCCGGACGGAGCATCGGGAAGTCTCTCTCGGTCAGCCGACTGTCCTCGCTCAGCAGCACGGCGCGTTCGACCACGTTCCGCAGCTCCCGCACGTTGCCTGGCCACGCATGATGCTGCAGCGCCTCGATTGCCTCGGGATCGATATCGTGCACGCGCTTGCGGAACTCGCGACTGAAACCGTCGACGAAGAACCGGACGAGCACCGGGACGTCGCCGGCCCGGTCGCGCAGCGGCGGCAGCCTCACGGGCAGCACGTCGAGGCGATAGAAGAGATCCTCCCGGAACGTTCCGTCGCGCGCCTTCTGCTCCAGGTTCTGGTTGGTCGCCGCGATGATGCGCACGTCGACGCCGATGTCGGCGGCGCCGCCGACGCGCTTGAAGGTCTTCTCCTCCAGGAACCGCAGGAGCTTGGATTGCAGCGGCAACGCCATCTCCCCGATCTCGTCGAGGAACACGGTTCCGCCGTCGGCCGACTCCAGCAGGCCGCGCTTCTGCTGCTTCGCGTCCGTGAAGGCGCCGCGTTCATGGCCGAAGAGCTGGCTCTCGAGCAGGGTCTCGGTCAACGCCGAGCAGGTGATGTTCATGAACGGCCGCGCGGCCCGCGCGCTGGTGTAGTGAATCACCTTCGCGGCCAGGTCCTTCCCCGTGCCGCTCTCCCCGGTGAGCAGCACGGTCGAGGCCGGGCTCGACGCGATCTTGCCGAGCAGCTTCTTGACCTCGGCGACGGCGGCCGAGTCGCCGATGATGCGGTCGAGACTGTACGGCTCCCGCTGGCTCGCGCGGATGGCCCGCAGCTCCCGCCGCAGCCGGGTGGTCTCGAGCGCCTTGCCCACCAGCAGCGCGATCTCGTCCAGATTGAACGGCTTGGTGACGTAGTGGTAGGCGCCCTGCTTCATGACGGCGACGGCCGTCTCTACGTCGGAATACGCGGTGAGAACGATGGCGAGGACGTCGGGGTCCCGCCGGCGGAGCGCCCCCAGAACGTGGAGGCCGTCCGTGTCGCCGAGACGGTAGTCGAGGAGCACGAGGTCGACAGCGTCGTCGAAGCGCGCGAGCGTCTGCCGTCCCGATTCCGCTTCGACCGTGGCGTATCCCTCGGCCGACAGGCGCTCGGCGAGCGACCAGCGGATCAACCGCTCGTCGTCAGCGATCAGGATCGTCGCCTTGCTCATCGCTGGCAGCGTGTGGGCGCCGCGTGCCTTGCTGTTGGCGGAAGGACCTCGGTCACGCGTTCGATCATTGTCCTGAAGTACGCGGCGGACGAGGGCTCCGGCCGCCGGGCGCCAGGCGGCCGGGAGCGCCGTCGTGCTCGGCCTGCCGGGATTCTCGCAGCATCCGGTGGCATTGCACGCAGGTGGAGGTCAGCGTCATGTACGCGGTCGATACCTCGTCGATGTCGCGCGCGCCGGCCGCCTGGCCGAGGCTCCGCGCGGCTTCCTGGAACTCCCCCGCGTAGCGAAGGTACGCCGGCGTCGCCAGCGGCGTCCAGGTGGACTGTTCGCTGATGCGCAGCAGATCGCCCGCGTAGCGCCCGGCGGCCGGGAAACGGGCCAGGACGACCGCCTCGAAGAGCCCTTGTGCGCGATCCAGCTTCTGGCGCATGAGGTTGCTCAGGTCCTGTTGGGCGGTCGCTGGAGGGGCTGCCAGCGCGAGCATCGCCAGCGCGAGGAGCGCATTCCTGATTCCGATACGGGGCCGTGCATCCGTGTCCTGCATGGTACGTCCACCCTTTCCTTGAGCGTCGGTTGATTCTCGTGTTCCGTACGCGAAGTCTCCCTGCGATCCTCAGTGCACGATCCGATCCAGTTCCGACCAGCGCGGCCGCCCGGAAGGTGCCCGACACTACCTGCCCACGGTGACACCGCGCCACCCATACGGCTGGCAGGCCGCGGGAAGCTTGCCGCAGCCTGCTAGCATGAGGCCCACGTCCAAGTCGAACCGCTTCCATGCCTGCTCCGCCGGGATAGTTGCTCCGTGAGTCACGTCGCTGGACGCGTGCCGCCGATCTTCGTGGCCGTCGAGCTCGACGACTACCTCGACGTGTCGCAGACGATGCTGCTGACCCTGAGCAACCGCGGGCGGGTGTCGCACATCAACCGCGCCGGCTGCGAGCTGCTCGGCCGGGACGAGGCCGATATCCTCGGCACGAGCTTGTTCGACACGTTCGTGCCGGATTCCGTCAGGACGGGCATGCGAACGCTCTTCAGGCGCACCATGGCCGGCGACGAGGAGGCGGGCCACTTCGAAAGCCCCGTGGTCAGCCGGACGCGCGGCGAGCGCCTGGTGGCCTGGCACGCCGCGCCTATCCGACTGGCCGACGGCATGGTGGCCGGCATGATCCTCTCCGGTCTGGACGTCACCGACCGGGAACACAGCCGGAAGAGCCGCGAGGGACTCCTGAAAGAGCTCGGCGACGTCAAGTTCGCCCTCGATCAGTCGGCGATCGTCGCCACGACCGACCTCGGCGGCGCCATCACCGCGGTCAACGACAAGTTCTGCGAGATCTCGAAGTACTCCCGCGAGGAGCTTCTCGGCAAGGACCATCGCATCGTCAATTCCGGGTACCACGGCGCGGATTTCTTTCGGGACCTGTGGGGCACGATCGCGGCGGGCCGGATCTGGCACGGCGAGATTCGGAACCGCGCCAAGGACGGGGACATCTACTGGGTGGACACCACGATCGTGCCCTTCCTGGACGCACAGGGCCAGCCGTACCAGTACATGGCGATTCACTACGAGGTCACGGAACGCAAGGCGGCCGAGGCGCGCCTGCGCCAGCGGGAGACGTTGGCCCAGCTCGGGCAGATGTCGGCGATGGTGGCGCACGAGGTCAAGAACCCGCTCGCCGGCATCAGCGGCGCGCTCCAGGTCGTCGGTTCACGGTTGCCGGCCGAGAGCCGCGACCGGAAGGTCCTCGACGACATCGAGGACCGCATCACGACACTGAACCGGATGCTGCAGGACCTGCTGACGTTCGCCAGCCCGAGAGAGCCTGTTCCGGCGCCGACCGCGTTGGGCGCCGTCATCGGCGCGGCGGCCGCAGCCATTCGCAGCGATCCCGCGATGGCCGGCATCGGGGTCGAAGTCCACGGAGAGGACGTTACGGCGCCTCTCGACCGGGAGCAGATGCACATCGTCTTCCTGAACGTGCTGCTGAACGCGGCCCAGGCGATGGGCCTGCGCGGGGACATCGAGGTGCGCATCGGCACGGGAGCCGGCGAGTGCGAGGTCACCGTCGCGGATCGCGGACCGGGCATCGCGCCCGCTCTGCGCGAGAAGGTGTTCCAGCCGTTCTTTTCCAGCAAGAGTCGGGGGGCGGGCCTTGGCCTCCCCACGGCCCGGCGTATCGTCGAGTCGCACGGCGGCTCGCTGACGGCTCGGTCACGCGACGGCGGTGGGACAGTGCTGACGGTAACGCTACCGCTTCGCGCGGCGCTTGCCCCCGAAGCCTGAGTCGAGCATCTCCGGCCGCCCCGCTGGCGGGGCTGGTGCGGCCGGGTCCGTTTCTCTCGCCAGGAAGTGCGGATTAATTTCCACCCTGACGGGAGAAAGTCCGCACGCGCTTTCTCGGCGGGCTCCGCCTGCACGCGCAATCAGGCGTGTGCCCACACCTGGATTGGCCGCGCCGGATCGTGGCATGCGCCTTGCTTTCGGATCGCCGCGATGCAGCGTGCCGTCCTCCTCGGGCTGGTGTTCATGGCGGTGACGCCGGAGGCGGCGGCCGAGCAGGAACCGGAGCAGGCATCGCTGTTCGACGTGCTCCGCGAGAGCACTGCATCGGTCGATCTGCGCTACCGCTACGAGTGGGTGAGCGACGACGCCGTCGGCCTGGATGGACACGCGTCGACGCTGCGGACGGCTCTCAGCTACGAGACGGGCGCCTACGAAGGCTTCGCCGTGTTCCTGGAGGCGGAGAACGTCAGCAGCGTCGGCGCGGCGCTGTACGACAACGCGGGTGTCGCGCATCTGGGCAACCGGCGCTTCGACCGGCCGGTGGTGGCCGATCCCGAGCTGACGCAGATGAACCAGGCGGCCCTGCGGTACACGAGGCAGGGCACTACGGTGCACGTCGGCCGACAGGAAATCCTGCTCGACGACCAGCGCTTCGTCGGCAATGTCGGCTGGCGACAGAACCACCAGTCGTTCGACGCCGTGCGGGTCGAGTCGTCGGACGTTCCGGGCACGACCATGAACTATGCGTTCATCCGCGGCATCCACGGTATCCGCGGCGGCGCAATCCCAGTCTCCAGCCAGGTACTGAATGCCGCCTTCGCCGTGCATGCTGCCGCGCGGGTGGTCGGCTACGCCTACGGGATCGGCAACGAAGACGACCCGCGGCGCTCGACCAACACGTGGGGAGTCGAGGTCTCGAGCCGCCCGGCCGGAGACGACGGCGGCGTTGTCTACGAGGTGGAGTACGCCCGCCAGCGCGCCGCGGCGCGCAATCCCCTGCGGGTCGAGGCCTCCTACCTGCACCTGATGGCCGGGGCAGAGGCGCGCGGCATCATCGTGACGGCGGGCTGGGAACGGCTGGGCGGCAACCCGGCCGACGGTCAGTTCAATACGCCGCTGGCGACCCTGCACCCGTTCAACGGCTGGGCCGACAGGTTTCTGGTGACGCCCGCGGCCGGGCTCGAGGATGCCTACCTCAGCGTGCGCGGCACGGTTTCGGCCGTGCAGTGGAGCGCGACCTATCACGACTTCCGTTCCGACACGGGCCGCTTGCGCTACGGGGACGAAGTCGATTTCGAACTGCGGTTTCTGGCGCCGTGGCGGCAGACGATCGCGATCAAGGCAGCCCTCTACGACGCCGATGCACACGCGACCGACGTTGCGAAGCTGATGCTCTGGAGTGCGGTTCGCTTCTGACGGAAGGGATGGGCGTGACGGAGGACAGTCGCCGGCGGTTCGTGACGCGGATGTCGAGGGTCGCCATGGCCGCGGGGCTGGCTGGAGGCTATGGCGGATTCGCCCTGCTTGCCGGCCGGTACCTCTATCCATCGGGCCCGCGACCCACCGTGCGACAGTTCGTCTCCCGCGCGGACAGCCTGCAGATCGGAGATTCGCTGCTCTACCGTGCGCCCGGCGGCGAGTCGATCCACGTCACCCGGCAGGGCGCGCAGGCAACCGCCCGCGACTTCGTGGCGTTGTCGAGCACCTGCCCGCATCTGGGCTGCCGCGTGCACTGGGAGCCTCGGAACAACCGCTATTTCTGCCCTTGTCACAACGGCGTCTTCGACCCGTCCGGAGTCGCCACCGGCGGTCCCCCCGCCGAGGCCGGTCAATCCCTGCCGCGGTACCCGCTCGCGGTGCGCGACGGCCTGATCTTCATCGAGGTGCCGGCGGCGCCCCTGGTGCTCGCACGGCGAAACCGATGACGCTCACGCAGTGGTTCGGCGAGCGGCTGCCGGTGTCCGCCGGCACGTTGCGCGAGCTGACCAACGAGCCGGTGCCGTGGCACCTGAAGCGGTGGTGGTTCGCGCTGGGGGGCACGCCCGCCTACCTCTTCGTGGTGCAGATCGCGACCGGGATCCTGCTGGCGTTCTACTACGAGGCGTCGGCCGGCCGGGCCTACGAATCGGTCCGCTTCATCACCGAGGAGGCCGCCTACGGCTGGTACCTGCGGAGCGTGCACAAGTGGGCGGCGACGCTGATGATCGCGGCCGTCGTGCTGCACCAGATGCGCGTCTTCTTCACCGGCGCCTACCGCAGGCCGCGCGAGATCAACTGGATCGTCGGGATGTTCATGCTGTTGTGCACGCTGCTGCTCGGGTTCACCGGCTACAGCCTCGTCTTCGAGCAGTTGAGCTACTGGGGTGCGACTGTCGGCGCCAACATCACCGACACGGTTCCGGTGGTCGGCGGCCTGCTGAAGAACCTGCTGCTGGCCGGCGAGACCTACAACGACCGCACGCTGGCCCGGTTCTTCATCCTGCATGCCGCGGTGCTGCCTGTCGCGCTCATTGCCCTGATCGCGGTTCACATCGTCATCGTCCGCCTGCAGGGGGTGACCGAGCTGCGGTTCGAGCGTGAACGCGCCGGCGATGCGGCGACCTTCCGGTTCTTTCCCGACCACCTCTACACGGAGCTGATCATCGGATTGGTCTTGATGATCCTGCTCAGCACGCTGGCGACCATTCTTCCCGCCACCCTGGGCCCGCCGGCCGATCCGCTCAGCACGCCGGAGGTCATCAAGCCGGAGTGGTTCTTCTATGTCGCCTTTCGCTGGCTGAAGCTGTTCGCGGGCACGACGGCGGTGCTCAGTCTCGGATTCATCGTGTTCCTGATGTTCGCGTGGCCATTCGTCGACGCGTGGCTCCGGCGCCGCACGCCAGCGGCGGAGGCCAGCGTCTGGATCGGCATCGCGGCGGTGGTCGTTCTGGTCGGGTTGACCGTGTGGGAGGCGCTGGCCGAGCACTGAGGACGCAACCGCCGGAAGGCAGCAAGCACATGACACTCGACACGAAGCGCTTCATCATCGGCGGCCTCGGCCTGCTCTTCCTGTTCTCGCTGGTGCTCGTCCAGTGGACCGAGACCGTCCGCAGGGCCGAAGAAGCCGGCTTGCGCCGCGGCACCGTGGAGCCGCCGGCGAGCTCACGCGCCTGCGTGGACTGCCATTCGCAGATGAACCCCGGCATCGTCGACCACTGGCGGGGCAGCACGCACGCGGCCACGGGCGTCGGCTGCGTGGAGTGCCACCAGTCGGCGGCGGGCGAGCCCGACAGCTTCACGCACCACGGCGCGCTCATCGCCACCGTGGTGACGCCGCGCGACTGCTCGGGCTGTCACCCGAGCGAGGCCGACGAGTTCGCCGAGAGCCATCACGCGGCCGGCGGCAACATCCTCGCGTCGCTCGACAATTTCCTGGCCGAGACGGTCGAGGGGTCCCGCGTGCCCTTCGATCCCCACACGCCGACGCCGGGGCGCGCGGCCGCGCCGGTCAATGGCCTCGCCAGCGCATTCTCCGGCTGCCAGCAGTGCCACGGCTCGAAGGTCGGCCTGCAATCGACCGACGGGGGCGTGATCACGGTGGACGATCTGCGGCCCGACGACCAGGGCATGCCGACCGATGCCGCCGCGGTCGCCGGCATCGCCCGCGGACCCGGGGGCCGGCCGGTACTGCATCCCGGCACCTGGCCGAATACCGGGATCGGCCGCCTGAACCTGGACGGCTCGCGCGGGTCCTGCAGCGCGTGCCACAGCCGGCACGACTTCTCGCCCCGCCGGGCCCGCCAGCCGGAGAACTGCGGCAAGTGCCACCTGGGCCCGGACCACCCGCAGAAGGAGATCTACGAAGAGTCGAAGCACGGCGTGGCCTACCGCGACCTGCGGGACTCGATGAACCTCGACGCCGACACCTGGGTGCTCGGCGTGGACTATTCGGCCGCTCCGACCTGCGCGACCTGTCACATGTCGGGCCACTCGCGCAACGGGGGGCGGGTGACCCACGATCCGGGCCGCCGCATCTCCTGGACGAACCGGCCGCCGGTCAGCATCCCCATGGACACCGACGCCGACCGCGACATCGTGCGCTCGACGGACCCGGAAGAGCGGCAGGCCCGCATCCACGACAGCGCCGAGGCCAAGCGCGATCGGATGAAGGCGGTCTGCGGCCACTGCCACACGCCGGCCTACACCGACGCGTTCTATCGGCAGTACGACGACCTGGTGATTCTCTACAACGAGAAGTTCGCCAAGGCCGGGCAGGCGATCATGGCCGCGCTGCTCGACGCCGGGCTTCTCAGCCCGACGCAGTTCGACGAGGAGATCGAGTGGACGTGGTTCTACCTGTGGCACCACGAAGGCCGGCGCGCGCGCCACGGCGCCGCCATGATGGCGCCGGACTACACCCACTGGCACGGCATGTTCGAAGTGGCCGAGCGCTTCTACATGGAGTTGATTCCGCAGGCGCAGGAGATCGTCGAACATGCCGTCCAGGCGGGGCGCCGCGCGGCGGCGGCCACTGCCGGAGGAGTGCTCGACGGCATCCTGTCGCGACCCGAGCACGCCTGGTTCACCGAGGGCGCCGAGAGCGAGTCCGCGCGGATTCGCGCCGAGATGACGCGGCGCTACGGAGAGGCCGGCCGTTGATGAACGACCCGTGCCGAGGACGCCCGAGTTCGTTTCGGAAACCCGGCAAACCAGTCGAGGACACCATGGTCTCAACCCCTGTCAGGCGTCTCTCATCGATCATGACCGTGCTGGCGACCCTCGGACTCGCGGGGGCGCCGGCGGCGTTCGCGCAGCTCGACCGGAGCCGATGCGCCGATTGCCACTTCGCCAATCCGTATACCGAGCCGGCGCAGCAGCATCTGCACAGCTGGAGCCTGTCGCCGCATCAGCGCGCCGACGTGGGTTGCGACAGTTGTCACGGGGGCAACCCCGACACCTTCGAGTCGTTGCAGGCGCATCGGGACGTGCTGAGCAGCTTCAATCCCTCCAGCCCGGTCCATCGCACGCAGTTGCCCGCCACGTGCGGCTCCTGCCATGTGGGTCCCTACGTCAACTTCCAGGCCAGCCGGCACCACGAGCTGCTGGGCCAGGGCGACCGCCGCGTCCCGACCTGCTCGACGTGCCACGGCAGCGTCGATGGACGGCTGCTGTCGCCGCAGGGTCTCGAGCGGCGGTGCGCGGAGTGCCACGGGCCCGACGGGATAGAGCCCCGCCCGGGGCGTGCCGCCGACGCGCGTCTCCTGCTGGAAGGCATCGCCAACGTGCGGGAGTCGCTGGAGGCGGCCCGGCGGCTGATCGAGCGCGTCCGCGACGGCGCTCGCAGACGGTCGCTCGAGGCGGCGTATCTGCAGGCCGAGGTCCCGGTGATCGAGGCGCGGCGCGCCGGTCACCGCTTCGTCTTCGACCAGCTCGAAGAGCGTCTGGAGACCGCGCAGGAGCGCACCGCTGCACTGTTGGGCGAGCTGGTGAACCCCGCGCCGTGACGCTACGGGCGGTCCGGCCCGCGGAGCGTTCCGGTTCCTGCGACTCTACGCAACGGATCCTGGAACTCCGTGCAAGGAAAGGTGGCCGGCGCAGACGACGCCCTGGCCCCTTGCGGACCCCGCGCGTGCGGGGTAGCCGGTTCAGCTCGTCGTAAGGTCGAAAGGAGACCGGGGAGATGACTCTGACGCGAATCCTGCTGCCGACCGATTTCAGCGACACCGCCCAGCACGCGCTCGACTACGCGCGCGAGTTGGCCGGGCGGTTCGGCGCCGGCGTGCACCTGCTGCATGTCGTGCCCGATCCGATGCAGAACTGGGCGACCGAGGCGATGCCCGTCGTTTCCGATCTGGCGGAGAGATGGAAGGCCGATGCGGAGCGCCGTCTGGAGGAGATCCGGCTCGACGGTCCGCAGACCGTGCGCGCGGTCCGCATCGGCCATGCGTTCGTCGAGATTCTCCAGTACGCCGCCGACAACGCCATCGACCTGATCGTGATGGGAACGCACGGGCGCGGGCCGGTGGAGCATCTGCTGCTCGGCAGCGTCGCCGAGAAGGTGGTGCGCAAGGCGTCCTGCCCGGTGCTCACCGTGAAGCAGGCGGGGCACGTGTTCGTCATGCCGGCGGTGCCGGTGACGCCGCCGGCGCCCGAGCCCGCAACGTAGCCGACATCATCGCCCCGCCGGTCGCCGTGGACTGGGCTGGTAGTCTTCGCGCCCGACGTACGCATGACAGTCGCCGCATCCGAGCACCAACTCGGAAAACGCCAGCGCCACTCCGTCATCATCGCCACGACGCGCTGACTCCGCCAGCTCCTCTGCAGTGTCCTGGAAGTCGAAGGCGTAGCGCATGTACTCGTCGCTCTGGAGGCTCGTCCACGTCGTGGCGTCGCTCAGAAGCAGAAGCGCGCGCGCGTCGCGTTCGACGGTGATGTGTTGCCGAAGGACAACCGCCTCGAGCAGACGCTGCGTGTAATCGAGCTTCTGTTGCATCAGCTCGTCGAGCCGCGGCAGCTGGCCGGAACCCGGCGTCACGGCCGTCAGCAGGATCACGATAACGGTCAGAACTCCGACACGATTCGACAGTGTGAACATCTTGCCTCCTGGGGCGCGATATGACGATCACGCTCATTTTGCCGCGAAGTCGGCGTCGATGTCTCCTCGACGCCGTTCGCGGCGGTGCCTCGTTCGTCAAGTACGGGTTCTGTGGTGCGCCTGGCCATGGTCGCGATCCGGCGCTGCGGCGACAACGTCGGCAGGCCCCCGCGTGGAAGCGCGCCTGGCGCTCTCCTCCGCAGGTTTCGCGCCGCACTTGTCGACCACGTAGAGGATTCCGGCCAGCGTCAAGATGACACCCGCCAGTCCGAGCACGATCTGCCAGAGCGCCGACTGCGTCAAGGGCTCCATCGGGGTGACCTTTCAGGCATACCCGCCTGTTCTTGAAGCAATACGCATGCCGCGCGTGGTTGTGGGGTGCAGAGCGGAATCGGATGAGAAAGTCGTGGTTCTTTTCGCATCCGATCGGGGACAAGTTCGCACTCCTTCCGCGGAGCGCGAAGGGATCACGCTGGATCAATGCGGCGGACTCGACGGCTCACGACAGTTCCTCGCGCCGCGGAACGGCGAGTCAGGTCGCCAGGGAATGCGAACAGCGTGGCGTGGCGCGAGCCGCTGGCTCGGATCCTGCAGAGCCATGCTCAACCAGTGGCCACCGAACCGACGGACGCCGCGGCGGCGAGTGCGGCACGCACGGGCGAGGGACCGGATCCGGCGGACCTCGAGAACCCGGCGCTGTACATCAACCGCGAGCTGAGTTGGCTGGAGTTCAACCAGCGCGTCCTGCTGCAGGCCCAGGACGAGCGCCACCCGCTGCTCGAGCAGGTGAAGTTCCTCTCCATCGTCGCGACCAACCTGGACGAGTTCTTCATGGTCCGGGTGGCGACGCTGCTGCGCAAGGTCCGCACCGAGAGCGAGGCGATGTCGCCCGACGGGATGAGCACGGAGCAGCAGCTCGACGCCATCCGCGTGCGCACCAAGCGGATGATGGACGATGTCGAGCGCTGCTGGTCCGACGTCCTCCGGCCGCTGCTCGCCGCCCACCGCATCCGCATCCTCGGCCCGGACGACTACGCCCCGGCAGTCGAGGAGTATCTGCACGACCACTACCGCCGGAACATCCATCCGGTGCTGACGCCGCTGGCCTTCGACCCCGGGCACCCGTTCCCGTTCATCTCGAACCTGAGCATGAACCTGGCGGTGGTCGTGGAGCACGACGGCCGCACCCGGTTCGCCCGCGTCAAGCTCCCGGACGTGCTGGCGCGCTTCATCCCGATCCCGGCGCGGCTCGTCGGCGAGGCGGGCGACACGTTCGCGTTGCTGGAGGATGTGGTCAAGCTGAACATCGCGAACCTGTTTCCGGGCGTCGCGGTGCGCGAGACCTATCTGTTCCGCATCATCCGCGACACCGACATGGTGATCCAGGAGGACGAGGCCGACGACCTGCTCGAGTCGGTGGATCGCACGCTGAAAGAACTCCGCTACGGCGACCTGTCACAGCTTCTGGTCGAGGCCTCGATGCCGTCGCGCGTGCTCAACATCCTGGTCGAGAACTTCGAGATCGAGGAGGACGTCGTCGCCCGCACCGCCGGACGCATGGGCTACGGCGACTGGAGCGCGCTGACGAAGCTGCACCACCCGCAACTGAAGGACAAGCCGTTCTCGCCGCGCGCCCTCTGGCCGGACGGCGACGGCGAGGCGATCTTCAACGCCGTCCAGGAGCGGGACCGGCTCGTCCACCATCCGTTCGAGTCGTTCTCGGCCGTCGAATCGTTCCTGCGCGCGGCCGTCGACGACGCCGACGTCGTGGCCATCAAGATCACCCTCTACCGCATCGGTCCGAACTCGCCGCTCCTCGACCTGCTGATCCAGGCCGCCGACGCCGGCAAGCAGGTGGCGGTGCTGGTGGAGCTGAAGGCGCGCTTCGACGAGCGCAACAACATCGAGTGGGCGCACCGCCTGGAAGCGGCCGGCATCCACGTCGTCTACGGGCTGCTGAACCTGAAGACGCACTGCAAGCTCTGCCTGGTGGTGCGCCAGGAACACGACGGCATCGTCCGCTACGCGCACGTCGGCACCGGCAACTACAACCGGGTCACCTCGCAGGTCTATACCGACTTCGGTTTGTTCACCTCGCGGCCGGCGGTGCTCGACGAGGTGACCGAGGTCTTCAACTACCTGACCGGATACTCCGGCAAGGAGGACTACGAGGAGCTCCTCGTCGCTCCGCACCACCTGCGGCCCGCCTTCACCAGGCTGGTCGAGCGCGAGGCCGAGCACGCGCGCGCCGGACGCCGGGCCGGCATCATCGTCAAGAACAACTCGGTCGCCGACCCGGAGATGATCGTGTCCTCTACCGGGCGTCGCAGGCCGGCGTGCCGATCGAGATGATCGTGCGCGGCGTCTGCTGCCTGCGGCCCGGCATCCCCGGCATCAGCGACACCATCCGCGTCCGCTCGGTCGTCGGCCGCTTCCTGGAACACTCGCGGCTCTACCACTTCGCCAACGGCGGCCGGCCGGAGGTGCTCATCGGCAGCGCCGACCTGATGGAGCGCAACCTCGACCGCCGCGTCGAGGCGCTGTGCCACGTCCGCGACCCCGAGCTGCGCAATCACCTGCACGACATCGTCCTGCAGACCCTGCTCGCCGACACCGACCGCGCCATGGAGTTGCAGACCGACGGATCCTACCGGCCGGTCCATCGCAAGGCCCGCGCCGGGCGGATCAACGCGCAGGAGAAGCTGCTGCGAGCGTCCAGATAGGGCTCGAGGTGCGCTCTGGCGCGCCGGGCGGAGAGCGGATCGGGGACAACGGGCCACACGACATTCCCATCTTCATCCCGCTCCGCTCTGGAGGAACAGGGCGATCCCGGCGCCGGTCGTGTATGCCACGACTGCCACCAGGGCCCCGAGACCGAGCATTTCCAGACCGCTGGTCCACCACCGGCTGGCGGTCACCAGCGAGCGGGCGGCGCCCACGCCGAACAGCGCACCGAACGCGAGGCAGGCGGCCGAGATGAACTCGTCGCCGACGCCGGAAACCAGGTACGGGACGAGCGGCACCGATCCGGCGACGACGAAGGCCAGAAACGTCGCCAATCCGTGTCGGGCCGGCTGCGCTTCTTCCTGGGGCCGTCCCTGGCGCTCGAGCGCGCTCTCCCGTGCGCGAATCCCGAGGTAGTTCCCCACGCCCATCGACAGCCCGTCGGCAACCAGATTCGCAATGCCGACGACGATGACCGTGGTTGCGGACAATGCGCCTCCGGTCACGCCGGCCACGACGGCGAAAGTCGTCAGGATGCCATCGCTCGCGCCGTAGACGAGGTCGCCCACGTAGTGTTGCGCCGTCTCGTAGAGGCCGTCGGGAGCGACGTGCGTCGACCGACGCGCGGGGCGCGGCGTTCCCGGGGCGGGTTCAGTCATTCTTCTACGTTCCGCAGTTGCCGGCTCGGTCCGGTCGATGCCCCGTTCACGCCGATTTGGCGGAGGGCTTTCAGATCGCTCAGGGTCGTCGAACTCCAAACCGGGTTCGTTTCGATGAACGTTCGGCCAAGGCCTCGACCGCTTCCATGACCTGCTCGAACGACACGCGGTCGGCGCCGGCGCGGACGTTCTGCGCGACGAGCACGAGATCGTCGATTGAGATGGCGCCGGCCAGATGACCCGCATCGTTCAACACCGGCAGACGTCGTACCCGAGCGTCGTGCATCCGGCGCAGGGCCTGGTGAGCCGACTCGTCGACGCGGCACGCGTGAGGATCCCTTGTCATCACATCGCCTACCAGGCGTTCCGATGGCCGGACATCGTCCGTGCCGAGGGCCAGTGCGACATCACGGTCGGTGATCACCCCCACGACGCGGCCGCCGCCCTCGACGACGGGCAGGAACCCGCAGTCATGCGAGCGCATTTCACCGATTGCTACCCGCAGGTCCGTGTCCGCACGTACGGTGGCCAGGTCCGTTGACATCAGTGCATCGACTCTCATGGAATCCTCCGCCCGAGGGAACATGCAAACTCAAGTCCACAGGGTGCCACGTTCCTCTCGGATTGGCGGCTGCCGAAAATTACGCCGCGTTGAGGAAAGCGCGGCCAGCGAACCTCGGGGAAAAGTCGACGTGGACGCGCGGGATATTCCGCAGAGTACGCAGACACGACGCGTGGACAAGTCGTGGCCACGGGAACACCGTGGAGGTCGAATCCATCTGTCCTTTCGCTCCTGATATCATCCAGTTCGTGATCCACTACGTCTCCGGAGATATCCTGCTCAGTCGCGCGCAGGCCGTGGCCCATGGTGTGGCGCCGAAGGACCCCATGAAGCAGGGGCTGGCGCGATCGCTGCACGAGATGTACCCGGCGATGCACAAGGACTACCACCACTGGTGCAATCTGACGCACGCAAAGCCGGGCGAAGCCTGGATATGGGGCGGGCCGGGCGGTGTGCGGGTCATCAATCTCATCACGCAGGAAGGCGGCTACGGCCACGGCAGCCACCCGGAGCGCGCGACGATCAAGCACGTCCGCGACGCGTTGCGCGCCCTCGCACGGATCGTCGAGCGAGAGGGTCTGAGCTCTGTCGCGCTGCCCAGACTCGCGACCGGCGTGGGCGGGCTGCGGTGGGCCGACGTCCGGCCCGTGATCGAGGACCGCCTCGGCGCCCTCGAGGTCCCGGTGTACGTCTACGCCGAGTTCCACGCCGGGCAGCGGGCCGACGAGCCGAGCGCCTGAAGTCTCCGTCACCGAGCAGTGACCCGGAACGCGGCAGGATCGACTTCCGTCGGGGGGCGGCGACCACGCCGATGCGCCATCCGAAACCGGGATCGGAGAACGAACGCGCTCGGTTTGCCGAGTTGCAGCAGCGCCTCGAACCGCTCTACCGGCGTGTCTTCGCCGATCGCCTCGCCCCGAGGACGGTCGTCGTCGTGCCGAGCCTCAGTCTCGACGCTGACATCATCGCCAAGGTTCAGGGCGTTGCCCACTACGAGGAACGCCTGCTGTGCCTGTTGCTGCTGCTGCGCATGCCGTACACGCGCGTCGTCTACGCGACCAGCGTTCCGGTACACGCCACGATCGTCGACTACTACCTGCATCTGCTGGCCGGCGTCCCGCACCGTCACGCACGGCAGCGCCTGACGCTCGTCGCCTGCGGCGAGTCGTCCCCGACGCCCTTGACGGCCAGGATCCTGGCCAATCGATCCGTGCTGCGACGGCTGCGGGCCGCGATCGGCGACCCCGCGCTGGCGCACCTGGTCTGTTTCAACGTCACGTCGCTGGAGCGAACGTTGTCGGTGAGACTCGGCATCCCCCTCTACGGGTGTGACCCGGCGCTTGCCGACCTGGGCTCCAAGAGCTCGTCGCGGCAGATCTTCAGAGCCGCGGGGGTGACGACACCGGACGGGTTCGAGGCGCTCCGAGACCGGCGGGACGTGGCCGCGGCGCTGGCCGCGCTGAAGCGGCGTCAACCGTCCCTCGGGTCCGCCGTCGTCAAGCTGAACGACGGGTTCTCGGGCGAAGGGAACGCGCGCTTTCGCTTTCGGCCGCGCGACGCCGACGCCGATGCGGAGGCGCGCATCGCCCGCCGGCTGCCGCACAGCCTGCTGTTCGAGGCAGCGGACCTGACCTGGGACCTCTACGCGAACAAGCTGGCGCAGATGGGCGGCATCGTCGAGGCGTTCGTTACCGGCGACGAGGTCCGGTCACCGTCGGTGCAGTGCCGGATCGATCCGCGGAACGTGGTCGAGATCGTCTCGACGCACGAGCAAGTGCTCGGCGGGCGGTCGGGCCAGGTGTTCGTCGGCTGCGAGTTCCCGGCCGACGATCGCTATCGTGCCGAGCTGCAGCAGGCCGGGGAGCGCGTGGCCGAGGTTCTTCGCGAGCGCGGGGTGCTCGGACGCTTCGGCGTCGACTTCGTCGTCGTACGCGAGGGCGGCCGCTGGCGGCCGTATGCGATCGAGATCAACCTCCGCAAGGGCGGCACCACGCACCCGTTCCTGATGCTCGACTTCCTCACCGACGGCACGTACGAGAGGGAGACCGGCCTGTACCGGACCCCCGCGGGCCAGACGCGGTACTACATGGCGACCGACAACCTCCACGAGCAGCGCTACGTCGGTCTGAGCCCGGACGACCTCGTCGGGATCGCGGTGGAGCAGGAGCTGCACTTCCACACGCCGAGCCAGGAGGGCGTCGTCTTTCATTTGATCGGGGCGCTGGAGCCGCACGGCAAGCTCGGCATGGTCTGCATCGGCGCCGACCGCCAGCGCGCCCGCCGCCTCTACGCTCGAACCGTCGAGATCCTGGATTGGGAAGGGAGTGGTCGCGCCCGGCGTGGGCGCGCCCGGCATCGATTGCCCACGCCGCGCTCGACGTGATGCGCAGACGATGCTCGCCGCGCTCCCTTTGCTCCGAGGGGGTGCAGGAGCCTGTCCGAACGCCGAACATGGAACAGAATCGCCCAAGCCGCGACCGGAACGACTCCTACAGACGGTGACCGCCACCGCCGGGCCATTGCTCGTCCGCTGACTTCCGCCGCAAGCGTGATGTCCTGGGCCAGGCAATTGCACCTCCGCTGATCCCAGCTTCACCAGCAGAGCTGAACACGCCCCGGAAACGGAAACCGCGCCGCGGGACACTCCGCCGACGAACACGGGAACGACACGATGCTGCTGACCATCTCGACCACGCACCGCCCGGCGACCGACCTGGGCATCTGCTGCACAAGAACCCGGCCTGCGCGCAGGCCTTCGAGCTCGCCTTCGGCAGCCCCACGTCTTCTACCCGGAAGCTACGCCCCAGCGCTACACCACCGCCACACCACCGCCCTGCTGCTCGACATCGACCCGCTGAAGCTGGTCCGCGGCCCCGGCACGGTGCTCACCGACTACGTCAACGACCGCCCCTACTTCTCCTCCTCGTTGCTCTCGGTCGCAATGGCGCGCGTGTTCGGCACGGCGATGAGCGGCCGCGCCAAGCAGCGCCAGGAGTTGGCCGAGACCCCGATACGGCTGAAGGCGGCGCTGACCGCCGTCCCCTGCCGCGGCGCCGGGACCCCCTCGTCGAGGACCGGTTCGGGCCGCTCGGCGACGAGGTCGAGACCGCGACCGACCCGGAGGAGGAGCGTCCCCTACCACAACGTGCGGCTGCGGGCGACAAAGACGCTCGCCGAGCTGCTGAACCACGTCTACGTGCTCCTCCCCGTCGCCGACAACCGCAAGCACTGCCTACTGGATCGGCGAGGCCGAGGTCGACACGCCGGCCGGCTCGCAGCTACGCGGCCCCGACCTTCCGGATCGGGATCGACGGCACCGAGTCGGAAGCCAAGCCGTTCGAATCAGCGTCTGAGTTCGGTGACGCGGCAGCTCCTTGGAACGCGCCGATCGGATCGGCGAACACGAGACGGCGGGCGGCGAGACGACGCCAATCCTTGACGCGGCGCTGCAGAGTCCGGAGTTGGCCCGGGAGAAACGTCCCCGGGTGCTCCCGTCGCAGGCAATCGAAGAGCTCCTTCGCCGTCCGCTGCGGTTCCGCCTCCAGCCACTCGACGACACGGGGCCACGTCGTCTCGAACGGATCCTGCCGAGTACACCAGTGTCGCGACGGTCTCTTGCGAGGCCGGTGCGTCGGCTGCACCTCGCCGGCGCGCCAAGCCAGCTTCAGGCTCCGCAGAAAGCCGTCGAGGTCGGCGTCGCGTTGCGGCATCGGATGAACCGTCGAGCC
Source organism: Vicinamibacterales bacterium (assembly GCA_965204175.1). Classification (GTDB taxonomy): domain Bacteria; phylum Acidobacteriota; class Vicinamibacteria; order Vicinamibacterales; family UBA8438; genus WTFV01. Next base: position 1,751,118 of record OZ241978.1, on the reverse strand, counting down.
CGCAGCCAGTCCGGCCAGGTGATGTTGAACCGCACGGATCTCGTCCAGCAACCCGAGCGGGTCCAGGGTGCCGGCCAGCGCCCGCAGACGGTCCTTCATCGCGGCGGGAACTGTATCCGAGGAGAGCAACCGCGCACACGGCGTCGCCGGCGCGTGGTAGCGCTTGTGGACGCGGGCGCCGACCCGGGTCTTCTCGGCGAGCTTGAACGACGGCTGGAACACGTTCACGAACAGGCGCGCCGCCGAGTACAGGCGGGCCAGTGCTTCGGCGCTGCGCAGGCCTTCCAGGCGGCCATACCCGACCAGTCGGCGGACGACCGCACCGTTCTTCTGCTCGACCCAGGCCTGGTCGTTCTTCCGATACGGCCGCGATCGCGTCAGCTCGATGCCGTGCTCCTTGCAGAAGCCGATCAACACCTCGTTGAGGAACTCGCTGCCGTTGTCGGTGTCGATCCACCGCAACGGAAACGGCGGCGCGCCACGAAGCCGATCCACCGCGTCGACCACCGCACCTGCTTCACGCACGAGCAGCGGTACGCATTCCGTCCAGGCGCTGGCGATATCGGTCAGCACCAGCGTCCAGACGAAGCTGCCGGCCATCGACGACCCGCAGTGCGCGACCAGGTCGGCCTCGGTGAGCGCAACGAACTCGTCCAGGATCCGCCCCCTCTCGACCGCCGTGCTCTGTCGATACCTCTTGGCCGCCCCCACCACCACCGATCGTCGACATCGTGCCTCCCTTCGGTAGCAGGAATTCTGAGGCAACGATGCTCGCCCGGTAGCAGATCAGGCGAGGCAATGCGCGGGTTCATCTTGATGGTCGTCGGCCTCGGACTGGGGGTGACGATGATCATGCTGCCGGTCGGGCTTGTCGTGGGCCTGGTCGGAGTCGGGGCGTTCGTGTGGGGCCTCGTCGGCCACTTGGGGAAGGAGCAGTGAGATGCGGCCGCACACGCCACTGACGGCGGCTCTCCGGCCGGAGACGTGATGAGCCGCGAGCCGAGAACCCTCGGCCGCAACGACCGCCTGCAGGTAGCCGACGATCTGATGCGCACCGTACGCTGCCGCCACCTGCCGGTGCTCGACGAGAGCGGACGCCTGACCGGCATCGTGAGCCAGCGCGACCTCTCTCAGAGCGCTCTGCTGCGGGCACTCGGATACGGCTCCCGGGCTCGCGACCAGGTGTTGTCTTCGGTCGTCGTCAAGGAGGTCATACCGAGCCGGTCATCACCACCACACCCGACACCAAGCTGGCCGACGCGGCGTGCGTCATGTCCGATCGCAAGGTAGGCTGCCTCCCGGTCGTCGAGCAGGGAGCACTCGTCGGGATTCTCACCGAGGGTGACTTCGTGCGGATTGCCGCAGGCAGTCGCAACGACTCGACCGCCTGACAGCGGAATCCTCGGCAGAGCGGACTCATCCGGCAGACATGGCACGCGACCCCGGAGCCTGCCGGCGTGCGGCCCGGCGCCGCGCGGCCCGCGCGGCGAGCACGGCCACGACTCCGAAGGCGGCGAAGGGGGCGGCGAGCAGGACGAGGATGCCGGAGCGGAACGCCGCCGCGAGCGTGCGCCCCTCTTCGGACGCCAGCGCGGTACGGCACATGGCGCACTGTGCCTCGACGGGCGCCGGCCACTCCAGAGCGGCCGCGGCGAAGCAGATCAGCGTGATCGCGGCAAGCCGGCGGGCGCCGGGCTCTCTCGCGGCGACGCGCATCGGCTACCCACCCATCCCCGCGATGCGGATCGCGTCGGGCAGGATCAGCCCGAACAGAATGACGGCATTCAGCAGCAGGCCGACCACGATCAGGGCGACCAGCGCGATTCGTTCGAACCGCAGGTGCATGAAGGCGCCGGCGATCAGCACCGCCTTCGCCAGCATCGCCGCGAGGACGACGCCCAGGAACGCACCCGGCGGGAGCGGGCTCCGGTCGAGGACCACCATCACAAGGGTCAGGGCGAGCAATCCGGCCCAGGTGGCCCAGTAGCTCCTGAGGCCGTCAGCGGAATGATGCGTCTGGCTGTCGGCGGAATGATGCGTCGTGGTCATGGGATCCGGCTTCCGGATGCGGGTCGGCCTCACACCAGGTAGAACAGCGTGAAGATGAACACCCACACCAGATCGACGAAGTGCCAGTACAGGCCGGCCATCTCGACGTTCTCGATCGATGTGCGGCGGGCGCCGAGCCCGAGGCCCGTGACAAGCAGCACGACCACGCCGGTCGCCACGTGCGCGCCGTGAAACCCGGTCGCGAGGAAGAAGTACGCGCCGAACAGCGGGTCGCCCCAGGGATTGGCGGCGAGGGTCGCCCCGTCGCGGATCAGCGCCGACCACTCGATCGCCTGCATGCCGAGGAAGAAGACGCCGCCAAGGAGGGTCAGCCAGACGAACCGGACGGCCAGAGCGCGTCGCTCGTGCTCCGCCGCCCAGACCGCGCTGGCCATCGTCGCGCTGCTGGTGATCAACACGAAGGTCATCAGCGTGATGAACGGCAGCGTGAAGACCGCCGCCTGATCGGGCCAGGACACCGACATCGCCCGCGCGTAGCCGTAGCTGGCGAGGAAGCCGGCGAACAGCAACCCGTCGGTGACGATGAAACTCCACATCATCACCTTCCGCCAGCCGGCCTCGAAGGGACAGGCGCCCCCGCTCCAGCGGTCGATCACTTGCAGGGTCGTTTCACTCATGGCTAGAAGAATGCCAGGAGCGCGTACAGGTAGATCCAGAGCGCCCCGAAGAAATGCCAGAACGTCGCCGCCATTCGCGCCCGCGCGGCCGGCGAAACGGCGACGGTCCCGGCTTCGGCGTCCGTTGCGTGCGCGCCGGCAACCGGCGGCGGCCGCAGCGACGGCAGCGTCGTGGCGAGCACGACCAGCCCCGCGACCAGATGGACCGCGTGCACGCCGGTCAGCATGTAGAAGAACGCGCCGTGCGGCAGCGTCGAGACGACGAACCCGGCGTCCTCGAGCGCCCGCCACGCCCCGACCTGCCCGCCGAGGAACGCCAGCCCCAGGGCTGCCGCCGAGAGAAAGCCCGCACGGGCCGGGCGCCATAGGCCGCGGGCGGCGGCGCGCCGGCCCACCTCGGCCGCCACGCTGCTCACCGCGAGTACCAGGGTGTTCACCCCGAGCACCCCCGGCAGGGGAACCGGCCGCCAGTCGGCGCCGGCGCGGCGCACGAGATAGGCGCTGGTGAACGCGGCGAAGAGCATGGTGACGGTGGCCAGGAACATCCAGACGCCGAACTCGAGGAGCTGCTCGCGTTCCTCCGGGCGCTCGCTTTCCGGCGCCCGCCGTCCGTCCCACGCCTGTGCCGATACCGTCATTCCCCTGCTCCCGCTCCGGTCTCTCCCGCCCCGGTCCTCCTTCCGGGCCCGGCGCTCACGAACGCATCGGCGCCCCCGTCGCCGCCTGCGACTGCGGCGCGTAGTCGAGCGCCATGCCCTCCAGGCTGTAGTCGTACGGCCAGCGCGCCACGGCCGGCGCGGCGCCGAAGTTGCCGTGCGGCGGCGGCGAGGCGACCGTCCATTCCAGCGTCGCCGCCTCCCACGGGTTGTCCGACGCCGGACGGCCGGCGCGCAGGCTCCACAGGAAGTTCGCCAGGAACAGCACCTGGCCCGCCATCAGCACGATCGCCGCCGCCGAGATGAACGCGTTCTGCCCCTGCGCGTGCTCCAGGAACTCGTAGGTCGAGAACGCGTAGTAGCGCCGCGGCATCCCCTCGAGCCCCTGGAAGTGCTGCGCGAAGAAGACGGTGAAGAACGGAATGAACGTCGCCCAGAAATGCGCCTTGCCGAGCCCCTCGTGCATGCAGCGGCCGAACATCTTCGGGAACCAGTAGTAGATGCCCGCGAAGGTCGCGAACAGGGTGACGCCGCCGATCATCAGGTGGAAGTGGCCGACGACGAAGTAGGTGTCGTGCAACTGCATGTCGGCCGTGGCGTTGCCCAGGAAGATTCCGCCGAAGCCGCCGGAGCCGAACAGCGCGATCACGCCGAGCGACCAGACCATCGGCGAGGTCAGACGCAGGCTGCCGCCCCACACGCTGCCGAGCATGTTGACGCCGTAGACGGCCATCGGGATCGTGATCAGCAGCGTGGCCAGCGAGAAGTACTCGCCGGTGAAGGGGCTCATCCCGCTGACGAACATGTGATGGCCCCAGACGACCATGCTCAGGACGCCGACGGCGATGAGCGAGTAGACCGAGATCCGGTAGCCGAACACCGGCTTGCGCGTGAACGGCGGCAGGACGTCGGCCGCGATGCCCAGGGCCGGCAGGATGAGCACGTAGACCTCGGGATGGCCCAGGAACCAGAACAGGTGCTGCCACAGCAGCGGCGACCCGCCCTGCGTCGACAGCAGCTCGTTCGCCACGACGAGCCCGCCCGGCAGGAAGAAGCTGGTGCCGAGGTGCCGGTCAAACAGCAGCATGATGGCCGCCGCGGTCAGTGGCGGGAACGCCAGCACGCCGAGGATGGCCGAGATGAAGTACGACCAGACCGTCAGCGGCAGGCGCATCATCGACATCCCGGGCGCCCGCAGGCAGAAGATGGTGGCGATGAAGTTCAGGCCGCTCATCGTGAACGACGCGATGAACAGCGCCATGCTCAGCAGCCAGACGGTCTGACCCAGCCCGGAGCCGGGCGCAGCGGCGGCGACCGCGCTCAGCGGCGGGTAGGCGGTCCACCCGGCGGCGGCGGCGCCCCCCTCGACGAGAAACGACGCCAGCATGACCACCGCGGCCAGCAAGGCGACCCAGTACGACAGCATGTTGAGAAACGGGAACGCCATGTCGCGGGCGCCGATCTGCAGCGGTATGAGGTAGTTGCCGAAGCCGCTGACCAGCACGTAGGAGATGAAGAAGAAGACCATGATGGTCCCGTGCATGGTCACCAGGGCCAGGTAGAACTCGGGCGTCATGATGCCGCCCGGCATCCCGGCCGGGAACAACGCGCCCAGCACGGGCTTCGGATCGGTCGGCCAGCCGAGCTGCAGCCGGATCAACAGGGCCAGACCGGCGCCGGCGACGGCCATCACCAAGCCGGTCAGGATGTACTGGATGCCGATCACCTTGTGGTCCGTGCTGAACACGTACCGCCGCAGAAAGCTCGGCGACTCGGGCATCTACGGCTCCTGCTCTTGCAGCCAGCGCTCGAACCCGGCTTCGGACACGACGTTGAAGAAGCCCTGCATCCGGTAGTGGCCCAGGCCGCACAGCTCGGCGCAGGCGATGTCGAAGGTCCCCTCCTTCGTCGGTACGACCAGGATCTCCGGCGTCATGCCCGGCACGGCGTCCTGCTTCACGCGCAGACTCGGGACGAAGAAGCTGTGGATGACGTCGGTCGACCGCAGCCGGATGACGACGGCGCGATTGACCGGCGCGTAGACCTCCCCGGGAAACACGATGTCGTCGTCGGCGCGCGGGTCGTTCGCGTCGAGGCCGATGGGATTGCGGGTCTGGTCGATCAGCTCGGGCCGCAGGCGACCGAACTCGCCGTCCGGACCCGGATAGCGCGCATGCCAGACGAACTGCGTGCCGGTCACCTCGACCACGATCGCGTCGTCCGGCGGCACGGCCATGAAGTACTCGCCCCAGACCGGGATGCCGATGGCCAGCACGCCCCCCTCGGCCACGAGGGCCATCAGCACGCCGAGAGCCACCGACACCCGCCGCTCCGCCTGCGGCGTCGCCTGACGGTGCGCGACCCGCCGCCGCCGGCTCCCCTGCCAGATGAGCACGCCGAGGACGACGTGGCCCGCGAAAAACAGGGCGCCGGTGGTCACCAGCAGGTAGTTCATCATCGCGTCGATCCCGGCGCCGTGATGCGAGGCGAGCTCCGGGAACCAGGGCCGCGCCCCGTAGACGACGCCGCCGACACCGACGAAGCCGAAGAGCGCTCCCAACGCGGCCCCCTCGACGATGCCCCCTGACGTCATGCGCCCGGCGGCGCCGGATCCTGCACTGCCATCCTGCACTGTCAACGCTCCCCGCCGGCAACGTAAGCAAGTCTCGTGCCGATCCCGCGCACGACCGCCGACAGGAACGGGAGCACGGGATGGCCGAGGGCGGCCACTGCAGGGCGCACAGGTCGCGCGGTGCGTGGTGCGGAATTTTCTACGCCTGCCCGCGGACGATTCCGCAACGAGGTGCAGTCGGTCAGGCGGTAGCCTGCCGAGGGGCACAGAAACCATCACCATGGCCCCTCCGCCGCATCGTCAATGCACTCGGCGGCACACTGACCGCCCGCCTGCGGGATGGCGATCGTCGCCCCCGATCAGACCGGGCGCGCTGTAGCTCGCTAGCTCGGCAACGGCGCCGGGGGGCGCCGTTGCCGCTGGATGGGGCCGGTCCGTTCGGCACAGGTTTCGTCAACCGGAGGACGAGCCAGCCGAAGTTTGACGTGCGCGTGGACCAAGAGCTGGCGGAAGGCGGACAGCTCTCCTATTCCGGCGGGGTTGCCGGCTCAACAGGGGCTTGGAGCCCGTCGGCAACGAACACACCGCTGGCGATGCCGAGTCCGGTCGAACGCGGCGTGAACACCCGCAGTGTGAGCGTTGATTTCAGCATCCCGAGAGCACCGAGCGGCGCGGATCAGGACTCGGCCTGAGCCCTTGGGTGTTCATGAAGGCGTAGAGGTTCGGGCGGGAAACGCCGGTGCCGGTCCCTGGGCGGCTCCAGACGTCCCGTCAAGTCCCCGCAGCAATAGGAGCCAGAATCGGGGTCAACGCGACCAAAACGCAATAAGTCTTTGTTTTGCCATGACTTGCTAGAATGCAGTGGCGGAGAGGGTGGACAGGAAGGACTGCGGAGACGTGAGCTTCCCCAGCACGGGATGGCGCCGACCGGCGTCTTACGGGGTACGACGCTTCGGCGATGATCGAGGACACGTAACCAACGGCGATCGGCACGATCATCGTGTCGTTGATCACGTTCTCCTTGGCCAGCACGCCCAGCTTCTCGACGTACTGCTCGGCGACGCGCAACCGCACGGCCGATACCCGCCCGGCATCTCGACCGCCTCCGCCGCCTCCCGAATGCTCTCGGCCGTGGCCCTCTACTGACACACCACTAGGACCCGACGGGAAGGTGACGAGGTCGTGAACCTCGAGCAGATTCCACTGCAGCCAGCCGCCGCCCAGCTCCAGCTCGGAAACAGGTGCGGGTGAATCCTTCTGGCCCGCGGCGGGCACGGCCACCGTCATGACGACGAGCGCAATTCGGCAGGTGCGCTGGATCATCTCAGGCTTCTCCCCCTTCCATGGGGGAATCCGTGACCCTGTCCGTGATCGGCTCATTGCTGGCGCCGAGCGAACCACGAGCCGCTAACCGGAAGTTTCCAGGCCGATCGCGCATAAGTCACTGTTGGTGGTGGAGTTACAGGTTTCGAGGGTGTTGGGTGCTGGCTACATTTACGGGGTGACTCCCAGCAGCTCGAAGCTGCGTTGCTGCACGGGTGTGGGCTTGGTGAGCATGGTGAAGGTGGCGTCGCCGTCGGCGACCCGCATGGTGTTGGCGGTCAGGGTGCCGAGGTCGGCAAGCAAGGTTCGGAAACTGTGCACGGGGAGGTTGTCGTCGGTGCGCTTTCCGGCGGCCTTGGCGCGCGCTGCGGGCGAGCGCCTGGCCTTCCGGACCACGGAGGCGCGCTGTCGTTCGGCGGCGGCCGGGTCGTGGTCGTCGAACAGGAGCGGCTTGAGGGCCTGGCGCATGTGCCACTCGACGTAGTAGGCGAGCATGCACAACAGGACGTGCGCCCGCACCCGGTCGGTGCGGCGGTGGTGGATCGGCCGCACCTTCAGGTCGACCGTCTTGAGGGATCGAAAGGCGCGCTCGACCTTCGACAGGTCGTGGCCGCGCTGGGCGAGTTTGCAGTGCGTTCCCTCGACGTAGCTGGAGGTCAGGTCGTAGAGCACCAGGGTGTGTTCCTGGAGGTGGCGCTTGGCGAGGCGCTGCTCGATGGCCGCCTGCCGCTCGACGAGCCAGTCCATCGCGGCGTACAGCTCCTTGGGGTCGACGGTGCCGAGGTCGAGCATCTGCCCGAGCGTGGAGACGGCGCTTTCAGGGGTCAGGGCGCGGGCGGTGGCGAGCTTCGACTGCGCGTCGATGACGCGGGCGACGAGCAATGCGAGGACGAGGTCGCGGAGGCGCCCGGGGCTGCGGGCGAGCAGGGTGGGGAGTCCGAGCTTGCGGACGGTGGCGAGCACGGCGGCGACGTGGCCGTGGGGGAGGCTTCGGAGGCAGGAGAAGGCGTCGTCGGGACTGACGAGTCGCTCGCCGCGGAGGATGCGTCGGAGGGCATCGATGGCGTCGGTGGGGAGCTTGGAGAGGTTGGCGAGGGTTCGCTTCTTGACGCGGCGTCCGTCTCGGAAGGACTCTCGGAGGAGGATGGCGGGGGGCGAGGAGCGGTTGGGGACGCTCTCGATATACATGGATACCATAATCCCGCAAAATGGCTTTTATTACAAGGTAGGCCACGCCATTCACCCCTGACATTACATGGCTACATTCTGCCAGATAACAGGCGACCGGAAACCCCGTAAAGCCTTTAGAATCTATGGGTTCAGGGAAAATGACCGCTGAAACTTCCGGCTAACGATGGGGCCGTTCGAGCCGAAGATCAGCATCGTGCGCGGTTCAGATGACGGACGCCGTCTCGAAGACGTGGCCTCTCGGCACGAACCGGCCGCCGCCGAAGCAGCGCCCGAGCCGCAGGCGAGACCCGCGTCCGCTTCGAGCACGTGACGCTGCCCGGCGGTAAAGTGCGCGATCTCGGACCGTGCACGCTGCAGCCGGCCGACCTCGTCCTGCTGCTCGACCGCGTTTTGCCGCAGACTGCGCCACGGGAGCCCCGTCCTGCCTGCGCAGCCGCGCTACCGTCCCAGCGGCGCCATGGGCGCCACCGGCGGTCGGCTGTTCGTGCTGCGGGCGCGGCACCGCGAAGACCGGGCCGTCGCTCGCATCGGCATCGGTTGGCGGGACCACAGCGCCAGCCTCGTCTGGCAGGAATGCGCGGCCGACGGCGAGCTGGAACCGGCGCGGACGTGGGTCGTCGACGCGATGGACGCGGCCAGCATCGAGATCCTCAACGGCCACGAAATCTGCCGGCTGGGCTCGATAGCTCGCCGGTTCGCGGCCACCGCTGGTCGAGGTCTTGCCATCGCGTCGATCGGCGCGGGAACCGCAACCTGGACCTTGGGCGCTCGCCGCGGTACCGATCCCGCCGCGTGGTGAACGAGAGCACACACCCGACCGCAGGAACTTTTGTGGCCGGGTTTTCGTCATACGAATGAGCATATAATACTCATATAAAATGAGTGGTATGCAAACAACCAAGACGCGCCTGGGAGCCGGCGCGGCGGGAACGCCGAGCCAGCGCGTCAGAGAGGAGGACCGACATGTTGAGCCCGACCCGTTGGACCCCGTTTGAGGAGGTGACGAGTCTGCACCGGCAGCTGGACCACGTCTTCGGTCGCTACGTGGGCGACGAGCGGGCAGGCGCCCCGGCCACGGCCTGGATCCCGGCCACCGAGGTCAACTCGATCGACAACGGCTGGAAGCTCCGGGTGGCGTTGCCGGGCATCGATCCCAAGGACGTGCACATCGACCTGCATGGCAACAGCCTGACCATCTCCGGCGAGCGTACGCGCACCGGGGCGACCGGACGCGGACACTCCTCCGAGTTCCACTACGGCCGCTTCGAGCGAGCGTTCACGCTGCCGGCCAGCATCGACGCCGACCATGTCGTCGCCACCTACGTCTACGGCGTGCTGGAGTTGACCCTGCCGGTGGCCGAAACGGCCAAGCTGCGACGGATCGCCGTCGGTCGCGGGGTGTGAGGAATTGGGTCGAGCCCCCGCGGCGCGCATTTGCGCCGCTCGGCCCATCCGCCCCGGAGCGGGGCGTTCCGTTCCGGGGCGGTGTTTACGGAACCGCGGCGCTCTTTGCCGATAGCGAGCGTGCGACCAATCTGGACGTGCGGTCGCTCCCAAGACGTTGCGATCATCGAAGGGAGGCTGACAAAGATGACCCTCGCGCGAATCCTGTTGCCGACCGACTTCAGCGATACCGCCGGACTTGCGCTCGACTACGCACGTGAGCTGGCCGCGAGATTCGGCGCCGACGTGCACCTGCTGCACGTGGTGCCCGACCTGAAGGCCCAGTACTGGACGGTCGAGGTGGAATCTGTCATTTCCGACTTGGTGGAGACCCGGAAGGCCGATGCGGAGAGGGATCTCGGCGCTCTCTCGCTGGATGGTGTGGAGACCGTCCGGACGGTGAGGGTCGGCGATCCGTTCGTCGAGATCGTCCGGTACGTCGCGGACAACGCCATCGACCTGGTCGTGATGGGCACGCACGGGCGAGGCCCGGTGGAACACCTGCTGCTCGGCAGCGTGGCGGAGAAGGTCGTGCGCAAGGCGTCTTGCCCCGTACTCACGGTAAAGGAGGCAGAGCATATGTTCGTCGTTCCGAGGGCGTCCGACCCTGCGAGCTAGCCTAGTGGTGGGTCAGCGGTCTGGAAGTGCTCGGACTCGGGGGTCCTGGTGGCGGCGGCGGCGTACGCAACCGGCGCCGGGATCGCCCTGTTCATCCAGAACGGAGCCGGATGAGGTGCGTGTACCAGTAGGGGTCTCACCGCCGGCAACGGCCGCGTGCATCGCAACAATGCCGCCCCGAGCCTCTCGTCGGGGCGGTCGAGCGGCGCGCCGATCTGGCCGGCGCTGCCGTTTCCTGGCACGAAAGGAGTTTGGGTGCCGATGACTCTACAGACAATCCTCCACCCGACGGATGGCTCGGCGAGCGCAGCGCGTGCGTTGGAGGTGGCGGTGCGACTTGCTGCGGCGCACCGCGCCTCCCTCCTGGTTCTGCACGCCGAACTGCTGCACGGCGAGAGCCCGCGGGAAGCGAGTGCGGCGCTCGATGAGTGCGTCGCGACCGCCCGCGGCCTGCTGCGGTCGCTGGCCGGGAACGAGTCCCCACAGGTACATGGGATCCAGACACGTGCGCTCTTCGCCCACGACGCCGTCCTGGAGGCGGCCACGGCTCGGCATGCGGACCTCGTCGTGATGGGAACGCACGGCCGAAGCGGGCTGAGCCGGCTGCTCCTGGGAAGCAGCGCCGAACGAGTCCTGCGCCACGCCCCTTGCCCTGTGCTGACGGTCCGAGCCCGCTCTGCGGTCCCGGCCGACGCGGTGTTCCGGAAGCTTCTCGTCCCCGCCGACTTCTCCGATTGCTCCAGACGCGGGCTCGACGCGGCGGTGGAGCTGGCGACGCCCGAGAGCTCTACCATTCACGTCGTCCACGTTGTCGAACCGGTGCCCCCGATGTACTACGCCGGCAACGTCACGAGCCGCTTCGAGCTGGACGGCGACCTCCGGACGCGTGTCGATGAACGGCTTCGCGCCTGGGCTGGCGACCCGCGGGGTGCCCAGTACGTCGTGACGGAAGGTCAACCGGCCGTCGAGATCTCTCGCCTGGCCGACGACAGGAAGGTCGATCTGATCGTCATGAGCACCAAGGGAGCCACGGGCGGAGAGTGGTTGCTGGTCGGCAGCGTGACCGAGCGTGTGTGCCGCCTCGCCAACGTACCGGTACTCACGATTCGATAGGACCCATTGGGCCGAGGTGCTGTAACCGCTCGGTCGCACTACCGAATCGAGTCGCACGGGACGAGGACCTGGGTCATAACGAACCGTTCCAATGCCGAGCCGCGCGCGCGTCTTGCAGGCATCGAGGAGATGCTCGATGCGTTGCGAAGCGCGTTGCCGATGGAGGGGCAATGTCTACCTCGCCGCCCCGTGCGACCGTACGGCGCGCGCCGCCAGCGCGAATCGACCAGTCCGAGGTCATCGCCTGGCTGGCGACGCCGGCCGCCTACGGGCTGAAGGCAGGGTCCGTAGAGCGTATCGACACCCATACGTCGGTGGTGTTCCTGGCCGGCGACAGCGTCTTCAAGCTCAAGCGCGCCGTGCGGTTCGACTACCTGGACTACTCGACGCCGGAGCGCCGGCGGCGGTGCTGCCTGGAGGAGTTGCGCCTGAATCGTCGTACCGCACCGCAGTTGTACCGCCGCGTACGCTCCGTACGGAGGACGCCGGACGGCAGGTTGGCGCTGGACGGGCGGGGTCGCGCCGTCGATTACGTGGTCGAGATGACAAGGTTCGACGCGGATGCTCAGTTCGACCGCCTCGCGGCCCGCCACGCCCTCGACTGGGCGCTGATGCCACGGCTGGCCGACGCGGTCGCGCATCTGCACAAGGTTGCGGAACCGCGCTCGGATCAGGGTGGCCGCGCCGGGATGTCGGCCACCCTGCGGGGCATTCGCAAGGCCCTTCGCACGCACGGGCGCGGCGTGCTCGACCTCGCCGCCGCCGAGCGGCTGTCGGCGGCGAGCCGGGGCGCGCTGAGACGCCGGGCCGGCCTGCTCGACACTCGGCGCGACCGCGGTCTCGTCCGTCACGGCCACGGCGATCTCCATCTGCGCAACATCTGCCTGCGGGACGGGCAGCCCGTGCTGTTCGACTGCATCGAGTTCAATCCGGCGCTCGCGTGCGTGGACGTGCTGTACGACCTGGCCTTCCTGCTGATGGACCTGCTCCATCGTGGTCTCGCCGGCCACGCGAACGCGGTGCTCAACCGGTACATCGAACGTATGGACGACATCGACGGTCTGGCGCTGCTGCCGCTCTTCCTGGCGACGCGCGCCTCCGTCCGGGCGATGGCGAGCGCCACGGCCGTGTCAGCGCAGAGCCGCGCCGAGGACGCGGACGGGTTGCGCGTTGAAGCGCAGCAGTATCTGGCACTGGCGCAGGCGCTGATCGAGCCGCCTCCGCCGATGCTGGTGGCCGTGGGAGGGCCGTCAGGCGCGGGGAAGACGACGCTGGCGCGGCGCCTGGCCGCGTCGGTCGGGCCAGCCCCCGGCGCGCTGATCCTCCGCAGCGACGTCGAGCGCAAGCGCCTCCTGGGCCGTCCTGTCGACGAGCGACTCGCGCCGGGGGCGTACACGCCTGCCACGAGCCGGGACGTGTACCGCACGCTCGCGGAGCGTGCCGGCCAAGTGCTCCAGGCGAGCCACGGCGTCATCGTCGACGCCGTGTACGCAGACTCCGGCCAACGCACATCGCTGCTGGATACCGCCCGCACCAACCGCGCGCGGTTCAAGGGCCTCTGGCTCGACGCGCCGCTGGACGTTCGGTCGGCCCGCATTGATGCCCGAACCGGCGACGCGTCCGACGCCACCGCGGCAGTGGCGGCCAAGCAGATGGAGGGTATCCGCATGCCGGTGTCGTGGACCGTGCTCGACGCGAGCGGCGACCCTGACGGCGTGTTTGAGGCGGCTTGCCGCGCTCTCGACGACTACCCATCGGGCGCCGCCGAAGCCGGCGACCGGGAGCATCGGTGATCGGCGAGCGAATGCAGCCGGCGAGCGTGTCCACTCAGCCGTCGGCCATACGAGTGGGGACTGGTTCTCGACTCGCGGAACCGGCTCGCACGTGTTGCTGCGGACGCCGGCTCTGAATCACGCCGGGCGAGCGGGAGGTGAGCCTCGCTGAAGGAACCGCGGCAGGCGCTCGGCGGCCAGGTCTTCGACGTGCTCGGCAGGCTGGAGTTCGAAGGGCGCCGCTGCGCGAGCTGCTGCTCGCCGCTGCCGCTGCATTCTCGAGCAGATCCCGCAAGGCGTCGTCATCGGAGATATCGGCAGACCAGCTGTACGCCGCCGCCACGGCCGCGCCCAGCGCCGCGTGGGCGTCCCCGCCAGCTACTGCGGCCGGGGGTTGTAGAGGTTCGTCAGCGCCGGCTTCTTGAGCGCCTTGGCGGCGTCCTCGGGACCGGCCGCTGCGGGTAGCCCGGCACCAGCTCGTCCACCCACTCGACCCACTCCGGCGGGTTGAGCCGGTCCCGCAACTCGACCAACCGCCGGGCTTCCGGGGCTTCCGACGCCTAAAGTCCCCTAACCTATTGACACTACGCATCTTGTGTCTCTCCGGGCAACCGCTTTCCCCCCGGCTGCTTCCCCCGCTTTGATTGCCTTCCTCGGGACGAAAAGCCCGGTCTTCGGAGGCTACCGGATCCTCCATCGCCTCGCCGCCCTGCGCACTCCGGGATCCATCGTCACGCGGACCGCTCAAGACACGGCCTGCCCGCAGGCCGCGACCTTCGGTCGTGCCGGCTCTCGTCTGGCCTGCGCCCGAGCTCCCCTGAACTCCCGACCAACCCACCCTACCTCGCCTCGGCCCCCAACACCCGGTGCCCACACGACTTGACGTCGCGCGCGCCCGTCGCCATCATTATGATTTACCCTAGCGCACAACATCAGGCACTGGCCGAGACCGATGTATACCAAACGCATACAGCTAACCAACTACGGACCTATCGACGATCTTGACATCTGTTGCCCGTTTGACGGTGACAGACCAAAGCCGATTCTGTTGGTCGGTGAGAACGGATCCGGCAAAAGTGTCGTCGTTTCCCACATTGTCAATGGACTGCTCTTCGCCCAGCAAGTGGCGTACCCCGAAAACCCGGAAGTTGAGGCCGGCAAAGTGTATAAGCTCCGCAGCCCCTTCTACATACGGACGGGGCGCGACTACTACTTCGCACGAGTAGAGTTCGAGAACAATATATACACCAGCGAATTACAACTGGCGAAATCACGGCGAGCATATAGTGCTCCTCCTACTGCCATGGCCGACACCAACGCTCGCGCATTGTGGAACCAAATGAACGTCGACGACAACAGCTTCTTCTTGCCACACTTTGATGAGAGTCGCCTCAGAGAAGTTTTCCAACAGAACTGTGTTCTGTACCATCCTCCCAACAGGTTTGAAGACCCTGCATGGTTGAACGAGGACAACCTCACGGCTAGGGCACGACATATGGGTCTCAAGCACCTCAAGGGACACACGGAACGTACAGTTATCAACCGTTCGCCCCTCCGCGACAACGAGAACTGGCTGTTCGACATCGCCTATGACTTTAGTGTATTCGAACGACAGATTCATAATTTCCCTCTCTCTACGGAAGGTCCAGGCAAGTCTAAGTTCACCGTGCCTCTTCCCATATTCGCAGGGTTTTCCGGGCGAGCGAAGACTGTCTACGACATTGCCCTTCGAGTGGTCCAGCTCATTGTGAGGGACAATAGTGTACGATTCGGGATCGGCACGAGGCATGATCGAGTCGTTTCGGTCATGCGAAACGAGGACCGGCTCGTTCCCAATATATTCCAACTCTCCAGCGGCGAGGTGTCGCTTCTCAACTTGTTCTTGTCCATCCTTCGCGATTTCGATCTCTGCGCGGCGTCGTTCACGAAACCTGAGGATGTACGCGGTATCGTCGTCATCGACGAAGTGGACTTACATCTCCATGCGGTTCATCAGCATGACGTTCTACCTCAGCTAATTCAGATGTTTCCGCGAATCCAGTTCATTATCACAACCCATTCCCCATTGTTCGTCCTCGGCCTACGGACGGCTCTGGGAGAAGCCGGATTTGGCTTGTATCGATTGCCGCAGGCGCGGGAAATTGTGCCGGAGGACTTCAACGAGTTCGGCGATGCGTACCGTGTATTCAAGGCCACGAGTACGCACTCGGCGGAGATCGAAGAGGCAGTTCGGAGGGCCGAGAAGCCACTGGTGTTTGTCGATGGCGTGACCGATGTCAAGTATCTCCGTCGCGCCATGGAAGTGCTGGGCTGGGAGGATACGGGGAACGACGTGGCAATACGCGACGCCGGAGGCGATGGCAACCTAAAGAACGCGTGGAAGACACTCACAACTGTAGCCGTTGTGAGTCATACAGTGGTACTCCTTCATGACTGCGATAGCAATGCGTCGCCGTGCGACAAAGGCAATGTGTTTCGGCGCAGAATTCAATTCGTCGAAGGCCATCCGGTGTGCAGAGGGATCGAGAATCTGTTCAACAGCGGTACATTGGAGAGAGCGGTGGCGTCCAATCCCGCCTTCGTAGACATTGTCGCCGAACATGAGGTGAGGGAGCGAGGGCAGCGGAAGACGATACCGGAACAGTGGAGAATCAACGACGACGAGAAAGGGAATCTGTGCGATTGGATTTGCGAGAACGGCACTGTAGAGGACTTTCTGGCGTTCAACGGAATCCTCGAGGAGCTCCGTCGGGTCCCCGGCATGGTTCGTGTGGGGGCGACGAACGAGGGGTCCATTCCGGCACCCGCGTCGAGCGCCAGGTCCGGCCGCTCGTGATCGCCACCTTCAAGCCGCGCGTCTCGGCAGCGTCGGCCAGGACGCTCATGCGCCGCAACGCGCCGTTGATGTCGCCGTACACCTCCAGCGCGGCCCAGTCGCTCGTGACCAGGGCCTTGCGGATCGCGGCCAACTCGGCCGACGCCTCCTGCCGGGACATCGCCACGGCCTCCGGCGCCGGCGCGGTCCAGCGGTCGAGCACGCGCCCGGCCGCGTCCAGCCGCACCGGATCCGACCCACCACGACGACATCGACGGCACGGCCGGTCGCGACAAGCGCCGCCTAGAGCGCCGCGTGCTGCGAGCCCCACGTGCGGACCTCGCTGATGACGTCCCACTCTCAAATACGCCTACCTACCTACCGGTCCGTCCTGGCACGAATTTTGATCAAGGCATGCCCGTCTGACATGGGCATCGGTCGGGTTCGCATTCCGTAGATGCTAGAATGCGTGGGGAGACATGCGCCGGAACAAGAAGACGACCTCACCGGACGTGGCGAGCGACGCGGGCAGACTGCTGGCCGATCCGAAGACACCGAAGAAGTACCGCCCGCCGCTGGCATCGGCATTGTCACAGGCTGGTTCTCCGCGTGCTGGGAGCAAGCCGGCGAAAAAGGGGCGCAGACGTGGCGCACTCGCTCGTTCTCGTTGAGTGGGTCGACTCGTCGCGGGTTGTCGACTGGCAGCCCATCAAGGATCTCGAATCCTCGGTGACACACTGCCGGTCGGTGGGATGGGTCGCTGTCGACGCAGACGACTGCATCGTCATCGTTCCGCACATGGACGAGGACGAGTGGCAAGGCTGCGGCGGCATGACCATCCCGAAGGTGGCGATCACTCGACGGGTGGAGATCGATGTACCCGAATCCCGTCGAGCATCCGCTTAGTCGTTCCACGCTCCGCGTCCAGTTGGCGTCTTCGCCACCAGCACTACCCGCCGACCCGGTAGTGCGTCACTTTGGCGCAGGCAGCAGGAACCTCGTCAGGAGCACAACAGAATGAAGAGAGACATGAACCTCATCCGCGAGATCATGCTTCAAGTCGAAGCGAGGCCGAGCGTCAACGACTGGGGGCTGGTCGAGATCGAAGGGCGAACCCAGGAAGAGATCAGCTACCACGTTATGATGCTCTCGGACGCGGGGATGGCCGAAGTTATCGACATGCGTGGTCTCGGACCAAACGGTTTCAGGTACGCGCCGAAGTATCTGACGATCCAGGGTCACGATTTCCTCGACAGCATCAGAGGCGATTCGATATGGGAGAAGGTGAAGCAGCGACTCGGCACCGTTGGCGGGTCCGCATCACTGGAGATCGTCAAGACCATCGCCAAAAAGGTGGCCATGGACGCACTCGACATCCCATCGCCGCCCCACCCACCAGCGTGAATCTAGCCCGCCCTGGGAACTGCGCGCGCAAGTCCCAGGCGGATCGGGCTCAGGCTCGGGCTTCACCATCGTCCGCGGCGCCTGATTGCGGCGCCCACTCACCGCACCAGCCGTCGCTGGACACCTGCGCGTACGTGCCGTGGACGGACGGAAGGTAGCGCCGGCACCGGTCACCCTTGATCCGCCCCAGCGAGATGAAGAACCGGCAGGTCGCACACCGCTCGTCGTCGGTCATCGTCATCACTCCTGGATGTCGACCGAGTAGAGGACCAGTCCCGTCTGCCCACCGGCCGGGACCGCGGTCAGCACCAGCCGGCTGCCATCCTCGAACCGGTAGGTGAACTCGCGATACCTGCCGGATCGGTCGAGGTCCGCCTCGTACGGAATCTGCGGCAGGATCAGGTCCATCGGGGAGTCCAGGCCACCGCTCACGCCGGCTGCCACCGTCCGAGCCGTGGACGGGCCGGTGCGCACCGGTGCCCGTGTCTGCGCCGCACGCGCCTCGGCCTCACCTGTAGCGTGCTCGGCAGAGACGCCATTGACGGCGGCCCGCAGGTCGTTCAGGGATCCGACAAGCGCCTGGGTGTCAGCGTCGAAGTGGATCCACAAGTCGAACAGATCGGAATCCGATACCTGCCCGATTGTCTCTCCCGCATCGCGCAGCCCTGACGCGAACGCCCGGAGCGAGCCTGCCTCCCGACGCTGGTCGGCGCTGAGATCGCTCCACATCTCGACCAGATCGTGCGCGGGCTTGGCTCGGAGTTGGCCTGCGCCTCGTAGGCGGCGAGATCGGGGTCCGGACGCGCCGGATCGCGTTCGGCGTTGACGACGAGCAGAACGACGATGGGCAGGCCGACGAGGAGAACGAGCAAGGGGCCGGTGCGCATGGGCGACCTCCTGACCCGCGGACCGGAAGTGGTCGCCGGGTCCGTCGCCAAACACGCCGGCACTCGTCCATGGTGCGGGTCCGACCCTTTCCCCGCCCTGGCGGGCGAGTGTTGTATGGGAAGTCGGAGACCCGGCGCGAACGGACGAGCTGACGAACCGGACGTGTTTGGAAATGCTCGGTCTCGGGGTCCTGGCGGCAGTCGTGGCATACGCGACCGGCGCCGGGATCGCCCTGTTCCTCCAGAGCGGAGCGGGATGAAGATGGGAATGTCGTGTGCGTTCCATCAGGTCGGCGCTGCCGATGAGCACCTCCGGCCGGCCGCCGTTGGCGAAGTAGTACAGCCGCGAGTCGCGAGTGCTCGAGGAAGGGGCCGACGACGGAGCGGACGCGGCTGGTGTCGCTGATGCCGGGAATGCGGGCCGCAGGCAGCAGACGCCGCGCACGACCATCTCGATGGGCACGCCGGCCTGCAACGCCCGGTAGAGAACACGGATCATCTCCGGGTCGGCCACCGAGTTGTTCTTGACGATGATGCCGGCCCGCCGGCCGGCGCGCGCGTGCTCGGCCTCGCGCTCGACCAGCCTGGTGAAGGCCGGCCGCAGGTGGTGCGGCGCCACGAGGAGCTCTTCGTAGTCTTCCTTGCCGGAGTATCCGGTCAGGAAATTGAACACCTCGGTCACCTCGTCGAGCACCGCCGGCCGCGCCGTGAACAGGCAGGTTCGCGATGTTCAGCTTGACCACATCCTCCAGCAACGCGAACGTGTCGCCCACCTCGCCGACGAGCCGCGCCGGGATCGGGATGAAGCGCGCCAGTACATCCGGGAGCTTGACGCGGGCGAACCGACGGAGTGGCGCTCGCGTTTTCCGAGTTGGTGCTCGGATGCGGCGACTGTCATGCGTACGTCGGGCGCGAAGACTACCAGACCAGTCCACGGCGACCGGCGGGGCGATGATGTCGGCTACGTTGCGGGCTCGGGCGCCGGCGGCGTCACCGGTACCGCCGGCATGACGAACACGTGCCCCGCCTGCTTCACCGTGAGCACCGGGCAGGACGCCTTGCGCACCACCTTCTCGGCGACGCTGCCGAGCAGCAGGTGCTCCACCGGCCCGCGCCCGTGCGTTCCCATCACGATCATGTCGATGGCGTTGTCGGCGGCGTAGTGGAGAATCTCGACGAACGCATGGCCGATGCGGACCGCGCGCACGGTCTGCGGACCATCGAGCTGGATCTCCTCCAGACGGCGCTCCGCATCGGCCTTCCATCTCTCCGCCAGATCGGAAACGACGGGCATCGCCTCGGTCGCCCAGTTCTGCATCGGATCGGGCACGACATGCAGCAGGTGCACGCTGGCGCCGAACCGCCCGGCCAACTCGCGCGCGTAGTCGAGCGCGTGCTGGGCGGTGTCGCTGAAATCGGTCGGCAGCAGGATTCGCGTCAGAGTCATCTCCCCGGTCTCCTTTCGACCATTACGACAGGCTGAACCGGCTATCCGCACGCCCGGGTCCCACGAGGCGGGCGCCGTCTTCGCCAGCGCCCTTCCTTGCGCGGAGCTCCAGGATCCGTTGCGTAGAGTCGCAGGGACGGAACGCTCCGCGGGCCGGACCGCCCGTGGCGTCACGGCGCGGGGTTCACCAGCTCGCCCAACAGTGCGGCGGTGCGCTCCTGCGCGGTCTCCAGACGCTCTTCGAGCTGGTCGAAGACGAAGCGGTGACCGGCGCGCCGCGCCTCGATCACCGGGATCTCCGCCTGCAGATACGCCGCCTCAAGCGACCGTCTCCGAGCGCCGTCGCGGACGCGCTCGATCAGCCGCCGGGCCGCCTCCAGCGACTCCCGCACGTTGGCGATCCCTTCCAGCAGGAGACGCGCGTCGGCCGCACGCCCCGGGCGGGGCTCTATCCCGTCGGGCCCGTGGCACTCCGCGCACCGCCGCTCGAGACCCTGCGGCGACAGCAGCCGTCCATCGACGCTGCCATGGCACGTCGAGCAGGTCGGGACGCGGCGGTCGCCCTGGCCCAGCAGCTCGTGGTGCCGGCTGGCCTGGAAGTTGACGTAGGGACCCACATGGCAGGAGCCGCACGTGGCGGGCAACTGCGTGCGATGAACGGGGCTGGAGGGATTGAAGCTGCTCAGGACGCCCCGATGCGCCTGCAACGACTCGAAGGTGTCGGGATTGCCGCCGTGACAACTGTCGCAACCCACGTCGGCGCGCCGATGCGGCGACAGGCTCCAGCTGTGCAGATGCTGCTGCGCCGGCTCGGTATAGGGATTGGCGAAGTGGCAATCGGCGCACCGGCTCCGGTCGAGCTGCGCGAGCGCCGCCGGCGTCCCCGCGAGTCCGAGGGTTGCCAGCACGGTCATGATCAACGGGAGACGCCTGACAGGGGTTGAGACCATGGTGTCCTCGACTGGTTGCCGCGTTTCCGAAACGAACTCGACATCCGCGTCACGAACCGCCGGCGACTGTCCTCCGTCACGCCCATCCCTTCCGTGAGAAGCGAACCGCACTCCAGAGCATCAGCTTCGCTACGTCGGTCACGTGGCATCGCGGCGATTCGGAGGCAAGGCGCATGCCACGATCCGGCGCGGCCAATCCAGGTGCGGGCACACGCGTGGTGGCGCGTGCAGGGGGAGCCCGCCGAAAAAGCGCGTGCGGACTTTCTCCCGTCAGGGTGGAAATTAATCCGCACTTCCTGGCGAGAGAAACGAATCCGGCCGCACCGGCCCCGCCAGGGGGGCGGCCGGAGATGCTCGACTCAGGCTTCGGGGGCAAGCGCCGCGCGAAGCGGTAGCGTTACCATCAGCACTGTCCCACCGCCGTCGCGTGACCGAGCCGTCAGCGAGCCGCCGTGCGACTCGACGATCCGTCGGGCCGTGGGGAGGCCAAGGCCCGCCCCCCGACTCTTGCTGGAAAAGAACGGCTGGAACACCTTCTCGCGCAGAGCGGGCGCGATGCCCGGTCCGCGATCCGCGACGGTGACCTCGCACTCGCCGGCTCCCGTGCCGATGCGCACCTCGATGTCCCCGCGCAGGCCCATCGCCTGGGCCGCGTTCAGCAGCACGTTCAGGAAGACGATGTGCATCTGCTCCCGGTCGAGAGGCGCCGTCACGTCCTCTCCGTGGACTTCGCCCCCTATGCCGGCCATCGCGGGATCGCTGCGAATGGCCGCGGCCGCCGCGCCGATGACGGCGCCCAACGCGGTCGGCGCCGGAACAGGCTCTCTCGGGCTGGCGAACGCCAGCAGATCCTGCAGCATCTGGTTCAATGCCGTGATGCGGTCCTCGATGTCGTCGAGGACCTTCCGATCGCGGCTCTCGGCCGGCAACCGGGAGCCGACGACCTGGAGCGCGCCGCTGATGCCGGCGAGCGGGTTCTTGACCTCGTGCGCCACCATCGCCGACATCTGCCCGAGCTGGGCCAGCGTCTCCCGCTGGCGCAGGCGCGCCTCGGCCGCCTTGCGTTCGGTGACCTCGTAGTGAATCGCCATGTACTGGTACGGCTGGCCCTGTGCGTCCAGGAAGGGCACGATCGTGGTGTCCACCCAGTAGATGTCCCCGTCCTTGGCGCGGTTCCGAATCTCGCCGTGCCAGATCCGGCCCGCCGCGATCGTGCCCCACAGGTCCCGAAAGAAATCCGCGCCGTGGTACCGGGAGTTGACGATGCGATGGTCCTTGCCGAGCAGTTCCTCGCGCGAGTACTTCGAGATCTCGCAGAACTTGTCGTTGACCGCGGTAATGGCGCCGCCGAGGTCGGTCGTGGCGACGATCGCCGATTGATCGAGCGCGAACTTCACGTCGCCGAGCTCCTTCAGGAGTCGCTCGCGGCTCTTCCGGCTGTGTTCCCGGTCGGTGACATCGAGGCCGGAGAGGATCATGCCCGCCACCATGCCGTCGGCCAGTCGGATCGGCGCCGCGTGCCAGGCCACCAAGCGCTCGCCCCGCGCCCGGCTGACCACCGGACTCTCGAAGTGGCCCGCCTCCTCGTCGCCGGCCATCGTCCGCCTGAAGAGCGTTCGCATGCCCGTCCTGACGGAATCCGGCACGAACGTGTCGAACCAGCTCGTGCCGAGGATATCGGCCTCGTCCCGGCCGAGCAGCTCGCAGCCGGCGCGGTTGATGTGCGACACCCGCCCGCGGTTGCTCAGGGTCAGCAGCATCGTCTGCGACACGTCGAGGTAGTCGTCGAGCTCGACGGCCACGAAGATCGGCGGCACGCGTCCAGCGACGTGACTCACGGAGCAACTATCCCGGCGGAGCAGGCATGGAAGCGGTTCGACTCGGACGTCGGTGGCGACCCGGAATCTCAGTCCTGTAGCGCGAAGGCGACTGAAAATCGCGGTCCCGGGACTGAGAGGCGTACTTCTCTGCGCCGACTACATCCGGAATCCGAAAAGGAACACGCACCGCCGATCGGTCCGTCCCGCGACCAGACGACGCGTGACACACACGAGAACTCGCCCACGACGCACCCGGTGGAACCACATCCATAGACTTCACCCCAGAGCGCCCGGCGACGCCGGAGCGGAACCTACGGAAAGGACGACACCCGATGAGCGACCACATCCCCGGCTCCATCCCTCGCGCGTGCGACTCCACCTACCGCGGCAACCTCGCCGCCAACCCGCAGGTGATCGACAAGGACGGGCGCAAGTTCGTCTCCGCCCGCATCGGCGTCAACATGGCCGCGCCCAACATGCCCCGCGAGGAACAGGACCAGCTGACCGAGTGGGTCGACGTGATGGCCTTCTCCGAAGCCATGCAGGCGCGGCTGCTCGCCTGCGAGAAGGGCGAGACGATCGCCGTCTCCGGCAACGTGACCAAGAGGCTCTACCAGCGCCGCAACGGCGAAACCGCGGAAGGCCGCACCATCATCGCCGACTACGTGCGGGCGGCCAGTGCCAGCATCGCCGGCTCTACGCCAGGCAAGCCGGACGATAGGGTCCAGGAGGCGCCGGCCCCCGATCAGCCCCCCGAATAGGCCGACAGCCGTCGACGGCCGGATGCACATCCTCGCATGGTGGCTCGCCGCCGCAACACGCGGCCAGTCCGCGCCGCGCTAACGAGCCCCAGGATCCACGCCGATCTCCTCCACTACCCCGTCCGGATCCGCCACGCTGCCCAGCTGCCCCTCGATATAGCACTCCCGCAGAACGATCTCGTTCCCCATCCACACTCCGTCGACGCAGACGATGCCGAAGCCCTGCGCCAGCGCGATCTCCACCCCGCTAATGCTTACGCCGAACCCCAGGTACGCCCGGTCCACCGGCGCCGGCAAGTCCACATAGACCTCGTCGTAGTCCACCCCGAAGCGCTCGATGCCGTCCCTGATCGGCACGCCGACGTAGGTGTCCAGCACCTCAGCGCGCTCGACCTCGAGCAGCGCCTCCTGCCACGCAGTCTCCGCCCGGATCGCGTCGAGCGGATCCAGGATCCAGCCACACGCATCCGAGACGACGGACAGGCGCTCGTACGCCAGCGCCGTGACGACGAACTCGGCGAACACCGCCGTGCCGCGCCGCGACACCGTCTGCACGACGACCGAGTCAGCCTCGACAAGATCCCGCAGAAACGCCAGCGGCGGGTCGAGGACCAGGGACCGGCCCGCCGAGCCCACCTCGAAGACGACCGGACGCACATTCTCGGGAACGAACCGGACCAGCACCCGCTTGGTGCGCACGTCCCCGTCAGTGATCACGTCGTCGCCCAGATCCACGCCCATGTCCAGCTCGACCTCGGTGCGGTCTCCCAGGCAGCGGGCGTAGAGCGCCACGTCGGGCGAACCCGACACGTCGTCCGCGGAACGATAGACGACGACGTTCTGCAGACCGTCCAGGGCCCGGCGCCCGTGGGAGACGTACCAACGGATGTCGCGATCACCTGCACCCAGGACCGGCTCGGTCGTCGGCTCACCTGCCGCTTCCGCCCCGGTCTCCGAATCGGGGACGGCAATCTC
Organism: Vicinamibacterales bacterium; assembly: GCA_965204175.1. Lineage (GTDB taxonomy): Bacteria > Acidobacteriota > Vicinamibacteria > Vicinamibacterales > UBA8438 > WTFV01. The sequence goes on along the minus strand of OZ241978.1, from coordinate 1,726,684 downwards.
CGGTATCGCTTCGTCGCCGCCGCACGCGGCCATCAGAACGACCACAGCGAGCAGCCGGCACACTGGAAGGTGACGCATCACTTCTTCCCCCCGCCGCTACGGACCGGCGCCTGCGGATCGGTGGGACGCCCCAGGCGCGAGGCGTCGCCCATCCACTCCAGCGTGCGGATCACCGCATCCGGCCCTTCGACCCGCGCGGTCACCACGACCGGACGCACGCCTTCCGACCCGCCCTCGTCCTCTCCGGCGGCCACCCGATCCAGTAGCGCGCGGGCGGCGCGCTTCGTCAACCGGCACGGCGCGAGCGCCTCCGGGTCCGAGACCAACCACACCTTGCGCGCCTTCTTCAGCACGCGCCTGACACCGTCGACACCGGCCACCGTCTCGGCCGCGTCCAGCACGTCCGCCACGCCGCGCGCATCGTCTTCCATCTTCACTGCCTCCGCGGCGAACGAAGTCACCCGCGCAGAACGAAACGCACCCGCCTGCTGACGACAAGCGTACGGCCCGCGGTCCGGACCGCCGTACACAGAAAGGGCGGACCTGGCCGCAGGTCCGCCCCCGCCACTGCACGCACACGGATGCTACGGCAGGTTCTCGCCCGGACAGCGGCCATCGGGTCCGGCATCGATCGGCAGCAGGCACGTGATGCGCTGCGGCTCCTCCAGCACCGAACCCTGCGGGTTCTCCCCGGGCGCAACCCCACCGGCGCGGTCAACCGACAACATGCACCCCCCGGTGCCGCCGGGGACGATCGCCCCGTACCAGGCCAGCGGCCCCTGGTGCTCCAGCCGGCCCCAGTCCATCGGAACCTGCGAGCTATCACAACCACCCCCACTGCACCAGCCGGGCGCCACGCCCTCGTACGACTCCCCGGTAAGGAGCCACGAAGATCCCTTCCCTCCGGAGAAACTCGACCACGGACCGTACCCGGACCAGATGGAGACACGCTCCACGTCCAGGCTGCGGTACCCGTAGCGCAGGTTGAAGAAGCTGCTCCGCAGGTCCAGCACGAACATCTCCGAGCCGTCCAGCATGCGGTACGACGTCGGCCGCATCGCACCCACCGAACCGGGCCGGCCGGCGTCGCTCGTCCCGTCCCCGCTGTACTCCAGCATGTAGAAGCCGCCGTGACCCGTAGGAGACGCCGGAGTGCTGTACGCGCCGAGCCCGCCCGCGGAACAGTCACCCCCCTGACAGCCGACCTGACCGACACCGGAGAGAGTGGGCCGCCCCGTCGAGATCAACTCGAAGCACCGGCGCGTGCCGTCCGCCCCGCGCGCATCGTAGGCCGGATCATTCACGCAGGGCGTGCCGCTGGAGTACTGCGTTGGCGTGAGGTCTCCCACACTCACGTCCGGATCCGCCTCCTTCCACCAGCGGTCAGGCTGTCCGGGACCCGGACTCGTGCTGCGGTGACTCTCGGAGGTCGGACCGAGGGCCGTCAGCCCCATGCCGTAGTACCCGCCGTGCGCCGTCTTGCACGCGAAGTCGCGCCACACCGTGGACCCGATACGGACGTCGTTGTAGTTGGCATAGCGGCGCATCTCCTCCGGATACTGCACTCCCGGCGACAGGGCCGCCTCCGAGTACGGGGTAGTCCGCCCCACCACGTCGGCGAACTGCGTGTAGTGGTCGCCGCGGTCCCCCGCGGCGTGTGCACCGTAGCCATCGAACGCCGGGCCGTACCACATCGGACCGCCCTGGCCGGGGATAGTCGACTGCGCCGCCCATGCGGTACCGGACGAACCCCGCTCGAACGTGGGGGCCGACGGGATCAGCGCCTCGTTGTACGCCCCGCCGCCCACGCTCGTGACGCAGCCATCTGGAAGAACGCGCCCGGCCGCACGGAACACCTGCCGCGGGGTGGCATACCCGTACGGACGCGCCGCACCCAACGCAGCCGCCATCTCGGGAATGACCTCCTGGCGGTAGTCACGGATGATCTCCCACCCATAGCCCTCCCGGAACGCCCTGAGCCCAGCCGCCCGCGCAGCGGCCATGATCGCAAGGGCCCGAGCGATGCACAAAGGGTTGGCACCACAATTGGCAAGAGCGACAGCGGCAGCCGCAAAGACCCCGAACTGCCTCGCAACCTCGTCCATCTTGGCCTGCCGGCTGGCCTCCGCCTGCGCGGGCAGGCTCGAATCCACGTGCCCCTCAAGGAAGAGACACCCCAGCGTCGCGTTCCCGTGCTCGAACCACGCGAACCCCGCCGGAGGCGCCCAGGGGACCACGCCGGGCCGGCGCGCGACCGCCACGCCGCCGAACAGAGTGGAGTTGTCCACGGGACCGGCTTCAAGCGAGCGCTCCGCGGCCCCGTAGCCCATCACGGCGCGGTTGACGTGGCCCGTCGTCGGACTGTTCTCGCGGCCGTGGCCGCAATCGACGGCCAGCGTACCGTTGGCCGCGTCCCAGCCCGGCTCCCCCAGCTCGATGCACTCGCGCGCGTTCGGGTCCGCATCGCCCTGCAACGGCAGCGACACGGTGCCCGCCCCGTAGCTCGCACCGCCGAACGGATCGACCCGGTTCGGGTCCAGGAAACGCGCCTGCAGGCCCGGGCGTGTCGCGCCGGCAGCGGCTCCCCGCCCGGGGTAGCTCAGCGGCGCCCACGGAACAGGCGGCGCGGCGGTGCGAGCCAACTCCGACACCGTGAAGACCGCGACCTCCCCGCGCCGCGCCATCAGGTACGGGGCAGCGTAGTCCGACGGGAACAAAGGCAGATGGCTTCCACCGATCCACGGCGGAGCCGGACGGGGCGGCGCCGCGTCGAACAGAGCCCAGAAGCGCACGGTGTAGGCGTACCGCTCCGCGAGGTTCGGCTCGCAACGCGCCTCCGAATTGGCTCGCAGCACCAGCGCCCGCGCCGACGACCAGCACTCCCCGCCGTCCGCGCCGACCGGAGTCGGCGGCCACACCTGGTCCCGGCCCCCGTCCTCCACCCCGTGCATCTGCACCATCGAGATGCCCAGGCACGGCATCGCGAACCCGCCCCCGCCATGCAGCTGCCACTGCGAGAACACCGGGTTGATCCAGGTCACCGAATGCCCGCCGTCATACAGGGGCGGGCGAAGGACCGCGCCCGAGCCATCCTGCATCCGCACGTCGAACCACCCGAAGTCCAGCGGGTCGTACGACGCACGGGGACCGCTGAAGTGCTCCGCCCGAGCGAGCGGGTCGTCGTAGTACCCGCGGTACTTCATGCCCTGCCACCACTCACCGATGTGCAGCGACATCTGCAACCCGGCGAAGCCTCCCGCACCGCTCGGGGTGCGGACCGTCCGAACCTCCGGCACGTTCGGGTCGTCGTGGGGCGGACCGACGTTGATGCGCTCCGTGCCGTTCTGTAGATCGCAGGCGCTGTTGGGCGGCGCCCCCGACACGTGCGTCTCCCACGCCTTGTCGCGAGGCGTCGTCGGGAAGGACGTCGCGACTTCCCAGTCGCCGTTCAGCGCCTCGTCGCGCGAGATGTACCAGCGGTCGTGGTGCCGCGAGTACGAGCCGTCGTTCTCCGGAAACCACCACAACGGTCCGCCGGAGTCGATCGCGTTGTAGGACTGCGCGGCGACCGAAGCGCCCATTGCCCCCGCCAGCACGGCCGCGACCGCCACACGGCCGAACATCCTCGAACACCTCATCGTGAACCTCCTCCTGTCCGCATCCCCTACCGGGCATGCTGGAAGTCGTGCTCCACGCCCGGCTTCTGCCCCTGCCACAGCGGCGGAACGCCCTGGGCGCGCTGATGCAGCGTCTGGACGCCCCGGTCGTTCAGCCGCTGCTTCGCCCCGTCGGCCACCCACGAGCTGACCCGGTCGACCTCGCTGCCCAACCGCTCGCGCACCTGCGGATCCTTGAGCATCTGCGCGAACTGCTTCCGCTCCTTCGCCGTCACCGGCGGCGACGTCCGGTACGCCACCCCGATCCGCGCCGCCGCCCGGTCGGCCGCCATCACCTCGACCAGCCGCCGTTCCGCCTTCGCCTTCGCCGGATCCTTCGAGTACGCTCCGTCCGGCGCAGCCGGACGCGGGTCCGTCTCGTCGCGGTTGGGCGACAGCGTCGCCCGCACCGCGGCCCCGACAAGCCGCCCGTTGCGCTCGGCGACGGACTCGCCCCCGTCCTTCGCAATCACGACCGTGTCCTGCGGGATGTTCAGCTGGGGGTTCCTCGGCTGAAACTCGCTGCGCCCCTGCGGATGAGACATCTCCACCGTGTTCACGCCGATGGACTTGCACAGGTCCTCGGCGGTCATCCCCCGCACCGGAGCGGCAAGGGGCTGAGACGGCACCTGCCCGCGGACCAGGTCCGTCTCCGTCGACACGTGATAGAGCACCTGCGGCGACTTCACCCGGTACTCGACCGGATCCGCCCTCCGGTCGACCTTGCCGTTGCTCCCGAACGGCTGCGCCGAGATCGACACCTCGCGCATGACGATCACGCCCTCGGCCTCCGGAGACACCCTGCCGCCGGCCGCCTCGATCTGCTCCCGCGTGGCGAAGCGCAGGTCATGCCCCGTCCCCTGGCGGATCGCCTTCGCCCGCAGCAGGTCGCCGTCGACGCCGCCGATACCCTCCTTGCTGAAGGCATTTATCGCTTGGCCCGGCATGTAGCCGGCCCGCTCGACGTCGAACGGGGCGCGGCCGTGCTCGACCGCATCGGCCAGCGTCTCCTTTGCAGCCCCCTCGAGCTCGACGGTCTGCGCCGTACGTTCGTTCTGCAGCTGCACGAGCTGCGGGTCCGTGCGCCGCTTGTGGGTCTGCGACGCCGCTTCCTCGGGGATCCCGTCCGGCGCCGCGACCACGCCGGGCTTGTACTGGACCTCGTACGACCCGTCCTCGCGCGGGATGACCCGATCGACCAGGTCGTCGTCGTGGACCTTCCACGACCCGTTCGGCGGCGGCTCCGCCTGCTGGGTCATCTTCGGCAGGTCCTCCTCCTTCACCTCGACGTCGCGCAACGCGTCCGGCGGGATCACGATGCTGGCCCCGGGGACCGGAGAGGAACCCTCGCCGGGCGGAGACGGGACCGGGTCCGGCACACCGGGAGATGGAACCTCTGCCTGCCATGGACCCTCGCCACCATCGCGCGATCCCGTCATCAAAGGCGACAGCGACCCACTCCGTCCGCTATCGCCCCCCGCCCACTCGTCGGCTGCGCCGCGTTCACGCTCCACCTCACCCCGCGCGTCGCGCAAGTCCTTGCGTTCCGGCCCGAACCGCTCCTGCAACCGCTCCGCCGTGGCCCCTTCGACCACGGCCTCGCGCCGCGCCCGCCACGCGTCGTAGACGCTGCCCTCGACGCTCCCCTGCTGGAACTGCTCGCCGAAGACACTGTCCGCGCTCCAGCCGCCACCCGCCGCACCCGGCCGGTTGTCCCCCTGCCAGACCTTGTCGACGAAGCGCGCGCTCGCCTCCCGCATCCCCCGGGCCGAGGCCAGCCCGCCGTCGAGCGCGTCGCGCTGCGCCTGCGCATCGGCGAGGCTGCCGTCAGGCCCCACGCGCACGTTCTGCAGCCGCGCCAGGTCCCGCTTGTGCAGCTCGTCCTGCAGACGCCCCAGCGGCCCCGACTCACGCACCGGCTTGCCGGCCAGCATCCCCTCGATGCCCTGCGGACCGATCGCCGCGGCGACGACCATCGGGTCCAGGCGCGCCCGCACGGCGGCGGCCGCCCGGCGCGGGTTCGACGCCACCGACGTCAGGAACCGGCGCGTCGCCCCGGGACCGCGCGCCATCGCGATCTTCAGCCGCACCTGGAAGGCGATCCGGCTGGCCGCCATCCGCGGCGAGAAACGCGCGGCAGCCAGCTGCTCGACGCGGCCCGCGCCGCGGGCGACGAAGCGCGCCCGCGGGCGCTGGTGGCCCAGGCTCGCAGTACGGCGGTGCTGCCACTCTGCCGGCATCTGCGTCTCGGCCACCGCCTGCCCGCGCATCCGGCTCCAGCGCGCCGAGCCGTAGCCGGCCAGCTTGCCGGCGTGCGCGCCGCCCGGGTCCCACGAGGCGGGCGGCACGGTCGACACCAGCCGCCCCTGCGCCGCCTCGCGCTCGGCCGAGCAGGCCGCGCCGTAGGTGGCCTCCATCGCCGAGAGCGCCGGCCCCAGGTGCCCGGAGCGCATCGTGGCTCTCGACGCGGCCCACTGCGCCTCCAGCCGCTTGGCCCGCTCGGGGTCCGTCCGGCACAGCTCCCAGTGCTCCCGCACCCGCCTGGCGGCCAGCGACTCCAGCATCGTCGGCGCCCCGTTCGACCGGCCGCCGGCCGGGGTCACACCCGCCAGGTCCACCATCGACCGCTTCCCGGCCAGCGCGCACACCAGCAGCGGGTCGTGCTCGCCCGACAGCACCCCGGCCACACGCACGGGGCTTGACGTCACCCGCCGCGCCAGCGTGTCGAAGGCGTCCTCACCCGTATGCGCCGCGCTGCGCAGCGCCCAGGCGGTCTCGGCCGCCGACGCGCGCGCGCGGACCGTACCCTGCATCTCCAGCGCACGCTCGACGAACTCCTGGGACGCACGCGCCACCGGCTGGCTCCCTTCCGGCGCCGCCCGCCAACCCGGGCACCGCCAAGTCAGGCGCAAGCATACGGACGCCGGGACAGAATCCGTCCCGGCGAACGACGTGGATCGAAAAGAGAGAACGGCGCGTCAGGACGACGCGCCGCGGTCGATGTCCAGACCGCCGAAGATGAGCCGGCCGTCTGCGAAACGCGTGCCCGCAAGCCGCGGCCCCAACCGGCCGCAACGCGCCGCGGCCGACGCGACGGGCGCCGCGGTCAGACACATCCACTCGCCGCCCGGACCGGCCGCTCCCCAAGCCCTGCGCAGGCTATCGAGCCGCTCGGCCGCCGCGGTCGTGGAGCACACCCGCGCGAGCAGGTGCCCCGGCTCGTCTCCGACCACGCCGTCCGGCGCACCAACCACCAGGTCCGACAGCAGCAGTTCGATCCACACGTCACCCGCGCGGCGAAGAGACGGAAGCGAACGGACCCCGTCGACCGCGGAGACGACAACCAGAGGCAGGCTGTCGGCCGGACCTGCGCCGAGCACCTCCGACACCACCCGCCGCAGCAGCCGGGCGGACACGGGCAGCGGCCAGAGCCGCACCCGCAGGCAGGCATCCGCCGCCGAGCGCCGCTGCAGCAACCAACCCTTCGGGCGTCACCAGCCTCCTACCCCGACGTGGCGGCCCAGAGCAGCAGCAGGACGACGAACGCGAAGAAGCCGCCTGCGGCAGAGCCGATCACGCCGCCGAGCAAGGCGAGCCGCCGGACCGCGAACCCCGAGCTCGCCACGCGCTGCAGCTCCGACATCACCCGCGCGGCCTCGTGCTCCACGGCCTCGGCCGCCGCGCCGGCCGAGGTCAGCCGCTCCGTGACCTCGTGCGCACGGCTCTCGCACGACTTCAGGTGCCCGGCGACTCCCTCGAAGGCCGTCTGGAAGCCCTTCACCTTCTCGCTCAGCGCCTTCTTCTCCTGGCGGACGACCTCCTCGAAGCCCGCCGTCTCCTCCTGCATCTTCTCCCGGAACCCGACGACCAGCGCCTCGACCTGCTTCTGCTGCGTCTCGAGCATCACCCGCACGCCTGCGACCAGCTTGAGATGGTCCCTGGCCTCCGCATCGAACATCCGGATCCGGTGCCCCAGGGAGACCGACGCCCGGGTCGCCAGCGTCTCCACGCGCTCGACGACGCGCAGGAACGCCTGCTGCACCTCGAAGGTCGTCAGCTGCCGGCGATCCTCCTTCGACATCGTCTCGTAACGCAACTTCACCACACCGAGGTCCACGCCGAGAGCGTCGAGCTCGGCCCGCAGCTCCTTCTCGAGCTCCGGATCGACCCGCTCGCCGTCGCGGGCGAGCCCCATGATGTGAGACACGCTCTCGGACTCGAAGTCCGGCTTCCCGTCGAGCCCGAGAATCCGCCGGACCTCCATCCGCACCTCGATCGCAGTCTTGTCCCCAACAGCTTCGCGGTTGTCCTCGGCCTGCGCCTCGACGCTCCTCCTGAGAAGGGCCACATCCTCGTCCCGCACAGGAAGCTGATCGTCGCCGCCAGACTGCGCCGGACGATCCCCTGAACCCGGATCCCCACCAGGAGCCGACCCGGGATCCGCAGTCGCGTCTTCACCACCATCCCGAGGGTGGTCGCCATCACTGCCCACATCAACGTCGCCACCGGAGGCGCCGTCTCCACGCAGCGCATCCGCCACGTCGGCAACCGGCTCTTCAGGGCTCGCATCGTCCGCCATCACCGGGTCCCCCCGCCCGCCGCCGGCACCGGCTCACCGTCCGGATAGCCGACCACGCGGCTCTGTGCACCCGCCCCATCCGGAGCAGGCGCGTCGACCGGCGGGGCCGACACCACCTTGCGCCGCCCCCACTGCTCGACCACCGCCGGCGACGGCAGCCCGGGCGCCGCCGGCAGCGGGACCGTCCCCCGGTCCTCCGGATCCACCGCGACCACGCCCGCACCCGGCTTCGCCCCGGCCCGCACCGCCACCGCCTTTCCGCCCGCCGACACGCCCGAGGCGAGCGGCGGCAGCACCGGACCCGCATCCGCGGACCCGCCCGCATGCGGGCTGCGCCACAGCGACTTCGCCTTCCACTCCCCGCTGGCCGCGTCGTACCCGTTCACCCGCAGCAGCTCGCTCACGCCCCGACCGCCACCATAGACCGATAACATCCTTATTCTCAGAGACTTACATGGACGGTCTGGTGGCCATGAGGTATTCCGTGCACAATTCACGGGTGAACTGCACTGGACCGGTTTGGCCCTTCGCGGAGCCGCGGAGTTCGCGGAGGGTCCGCGAACCCGGGTCGCGGGTCGCCGGGTCGCCCGGGTCGGCCCGGGGGGGTCGCCGGGTCGCCGGGTCGGCTGGCGGATTGATCTGGGTCGGAGGTGCCGCTCGTCGCGCTGCGACGTCATGCCAAGTCCGAGCGGCACATCCGATCTAAGACGAAACGCGCTCTGGCGTGGCGGCTGTCGGCGGCACGGCGGAGCCACCCTGCGGCGTTGCCGAAGTCTTGTGGCACTCCGGTCCCGTCGCGGTACATGAGACCAAGCCGGTACTCCGCTTCGTGGTGTCGTTGGTCGGCGGCCCGCCGGAACCACATGGCCGCAACGGCTGGGTCGCGGGACACCCCTCGGCCGTCGTGGTACATGAGTCCAAGGTAGTACTGCTCGTCTCTATGGCCTCCTTCGGCGAGGTGGTGGAGCCATGAGGCCGTGGCAACAGGATCCTGCACACCGTCACCCTTGAGGTACAGGCGAGCAAGATCCTTCTGAGCGAGGACGCAACCCTGGACGGCAGCGCGGTTGAGCCATTCGACCGTCGCGGCATGATCCCGCGGTACGCCCTGCCCCTTGAAATACAGCACCGCGAGGTTGCGCTGGGCCAAGTCATGGCCCTGTTCGGCGGATTCGCGGAGCCAATGGGCGGCAGCGTCGTAGGCCTGCCGCACCCCTTGGCCGTTGAGGTACATGAGGCCAAGGTGGTACTGCGCCTCGGCATGGCCCCGCTCGGCCGCCCGACGGAACCATCGCGCGGCTTCGTGGTTCTTGCGGTCCTGTTCAGCACACCGGCCACGGTTGAAGCAATCCTCGGCACTGAGCGCGGCGCCACATTCCGCGTCCGCCCTTGCGACTACGACGGGTCCCTGGGGGTCAGCGACAGCACGTGCCTGATGTGCTGATCGGCCTCCATCGGCGTCATCCTTGGGTTCTGCGCTCGGAGCTCCAATTCTATCCGCTCGTACAGCGCCAGGGCCTTGCGAGCCGTCGTCAACGCCGTGCCGGCCCGTTCGAGTTGGCGGTACCGTCGCGGGTCTTCCCGCGCCCATTGTTCCATCAGCTGACGTTCCGCCGGCAGCGGCCGGTCCGGGAGGTCGGGGTCCAGGTTGATCGGAATCGGTTTCGGCAACCTCCACATCACGTCCTCCTCGCGTCTCCCGGTTCCACCGAACGCACGCCTCCCGAGCGATTGCCTTCGGCAGTCCAGCCTCCTTGATGAGCGCCTTTCTGACGGCCCGGACAAACTCGCGCAACAGGTGGCGACCGGGCCGCGATTCGCGCCTCGCGGCGAGGAACACCCGGTCGAGAACCGGCCGCAGCCGGTACCACTGCTCCAGGCTGAACTGGTACCGGGCTTCCTCGGCCGGGCGGGCCGCTGATGCAGCCGGCTCGGAATCGCGGCTCTCCCGTGACCGCGGTGCGATTCTCCGCCATTGGTCCAGGTCCGCCAAGCCGCGTGCGAACAGGTCGCCGGCCTCCCGCGACTCGAACGCGCCCGGAGACCGCGCGTTCGAATCTTCCCGAGCCACGTCAGCGATCTGCCGGTCCAGGGTGACCACCATCTCGTCCAGCAGGCTCACGCCGGAACGCAACCCGGTCATGTACTTGCCGTACAGCCTGTGCAGATCGGAGGCCTTGAGATCGTCGATCATTCGTCGGATGTCGTCGATGCGTCGCTTCACCCGAGCGATCTGACGGGTCGCTTGCATGAGTTCGCCGGAAATCCGCGCTTGGTCAGCGTACTCGTCGGTCGTCAGTTCACCGTGCAGCCACGCCCGCACGAGGTCGCCGGCAACCTCCGGCGCGGGAAGGGGCTGGCGGGTCGCCTCGTATTCTGCGCGCAGGGCCTGTACGGAGTCGACATCCTGCTTCCGGTACGCGGCATCGAGCCTCTGCATCCACGGTCGGCGGAGCGCCCGCTCGTCGTCCGACGCCGCGAGATCGGGATGCAACTCCAGCGCAACCGTGCGAAAGAGCGTCTGAAGGGCTGCCGGTGGATCGCCGGGTGGCCCGTGGTCGATCGACGTTCGGTCGGCTTGGGTCGCGGTAGCGTCGGCTCGCTGCCGCGCCTGGCGTGCCGCTTCTTGAAGAACGTTGTCGCCTGGGTAACGGTCCGCCCGAGCCTTGGCCATCCGGGCGTGCGTGTCGTCGAGCACGGCATAGCTCGTGCCCACGATGCGCAGGTACTCGGCTTGGAACGCCGCGACCTGTTGCCGAAGGGTAGAAAACGCAAGCTCCAGATCGACGAGATCCTCGGCGAGCGCCGCGAGTTCCGAGCGCTTCTGTTCGAGTTGACCCTCATCCGGGACGGACTCGTTGTCGAGGTTCGTGAAGCTGCTCATCGATCCGCTCCGTCGCCGCCGGTCATCGACTCACTGAGTCCTCGGCAGACACCCGGTTCGCACGGTGAGCACGCTGGGCGGCGCGGTGGAACTCCCGCATCCGCGGCAGCACTTCCTGAAATCGGGCATCGATCCGCTGGTACAGACGAGTGAGGCCACGCTCCTTTTCCTGGCGCGAATACTCGGGCGATGCGCGGATCATGTCGCCTACGCGCCGGCCATCCGCAACTTCTCGTCGGACTCTACTGATGGCCGTCCTGATCGTCCGGGCCGGATGTCCCTCGGGAAGCGTGCGTGCGTACGCGCTGAACCAATCGGAGATCTCGTAGAACTCGTTGCTGTACCGTGTGACCGTCCTGAGCCGCGGCGGCTCAAGACTGGCGAGGCCGGTGATCAGCCCGACGAAGCGGGGGAACGGCCTCGGCCCGTTCCGCTGGGCGTTCCACATCAACTCGTCCATGCCCGTCACCACCGCATTGCCGAGATGCCCGGTCCACCCGCGGGTGAACGTCTGCACGTGCAGCGGCGAAACGCCGAGCAGCCGGCCGGCGACCCGGTACGGCTCGGGAGTGGATCTCGGAAAGTACTGCTGTTCCGGCAGCCAGTCCAGCATGTACGCGGGGATGATCTCGTCGCCGAAGAAGTTCCGGTTGGTTCGCACCTCGACGACCGGCTGCGCGACCGCCGGGATCCAGCCGATCGCCAGGTTGCCGTGAATCAGCGACCAGACGAATCTCGGGCCTGCAAGCGTGTCGATGCCGGTGGCGAGGTCGAGAGCTACTTCCGGGACCTTGATGAACACGGCGCCGATCTGGAACGGCGTGGGGATGCGAACATCCCGGTCGCCGGCCAAGTCGTACAGCGTGAGCCAGGATGCCTTCTCGTACTCGGTCTCCGCCCGGTACGCCGCGAGCCGCGAGTCGTCAGACGTGTTGTAGTGCCAGATCCCCCCGGTCATCAACCCAAGGCAGAGGCCGGCAGCCAGCACCTTTCGAACGTGCTGCGTCCGGTCACGGTCCCACGTCGGTTCGCCGCGGCGAGCCCGCGCTCGGCGACGGAGGATCTGGTAGAGCTGATCGAGACCTTGGATCGCGGCGTTCATGAACGGGACGGTGTGCGCGTACATCCGCCACGGCCGCGAGGCCCCGATGTTGGCGAAGTCGGCGGAGACCATGCGCGCCGCCCGCGCGGCGGCGTAGTTGGTCGCACCGCGTGCTCGGGCCTTCCGGAACTGGTTCACTCGGGTGCCGGACTCGGTAATCCAGGCCGGCCGCGTCAGCAGGTAGACGATGCGGGAGCCCCAGCGCCGAAGCCTCCTGAGGGCGGCCGTGGGCGCCCGCTCGTCTCCGAACTGCGTCTCGGATTCAACGAGGGCCGAGAAGAACCCGCCTTGCAGCAGGTACTCGCGCATCACCTCGGAGCGGCCGGTCGTCAGGTCGTGGACGGCGTGCGCGCTGCCGGCAAGCGTGGAGAGGAACGGGATCTGCCAGTAGCGTCCGGCCACGAAGCCCGACAGCGTGTCGCGGAAGAAGTTCTTGACGATGAACATCGGCATTGCCGTGATCATCGCGGACACGGCGGTCTTGAACGCTGCGAGCCAGCGGATGACCGCCGGCATTGGCTCCTCATAGAGGCTCTGAAGCATCGCCGTCACCGCGGCGTCGTGGACCGTGAATCGCGTGCGCCGTCCCCGGACGATTGCGGTCGTCGTGAACTGTTGGCGCCCGCTCCGCTCCGTCGTTTCGGTGGCGATCGTGCGACCGTCCGAGTGCTGCACGACGGTTTCCAGAAGCTCGGCCCGCGCTCGTGCGACGAGCGCGTTGTAGAGGTTGCACGCGAACGCACGACGAAGAGCCGAGACGGGATCCTCGGGGACTTCACCGGCGTCTTCGGTCGTCCACCGTTCAGCGCCCCGTTCCTCGATGCCCCCGATCGGCGCGAACAACGGGACCGGATGGGTTCCGCAGTACTCGGCCTCGGACGGAGTGAGGAACCGCATCTGCACGTAGTACCTGAGCATCCCTCGGTGCAGGGCAATCACTCGGCGAGCGAACACCTCGATGTCGGGGTGATGTTCGACGTACTGTCGAAGGTCCAGATGTTCCGACCGTTCCGCGGTGGCCGGGCTTCCGTCGCTGGTCGGTGCAGCGTCGTCCGCGCCTCGCGTAGCGAGCATTGCGTACCGGGCAGCCAGACGAAGGTGGGCACGTCCCTTGGCCTCGACTGGCGCGACGACGGCTCGCAGACCGTGGGGAACGTCCTGGCGGGCGACGCGGCCGGTCCCGTCGGCGGATTCCTCGAAGGAGCCGTAGCGCCAGACGTACTCGGCGAGCGACTTGGCGTGGTTGATGTGCTCGAAACGCTCGCCGACGGCATCGTTGCCGAGCCGTTCACCGACGGTCTGCGCAGCGTGCCAGCGATGGACGAACTTCGCGCGTGCGATCCGCAGTTGTTCTCGCGTGAACATCGAGGCCCAGTCTGTTAAAGGCGTCTGGGGTGAGAATGTAATGGCGCCGTTTCGTCGCCTCGCGGGGGCACGCCCTGGCCGATGGCGCGGCGGAACCACCGGGCCGCTTCACCCCTGTCCTGCGCCACTCCCCGCCCCTCCGAGTACATGTTGAAGAGGACAAGTTGCGCTTCGGTATGGCCTTGGTCGGCGGCACGGCGGAACCATCGGGCCGCTTCACGTTCATCCCGCGCCACGGTCGTGAACTGGGCGAACGTGATGTGGTCGCTTTGTTCGAAGGCTTGGGCAACGGCTTCGGCCGGGCTCCGATCGTAAATGAGGCCAAGGGCGTACTGTGCGTCCGCGTGGCCCTGGTCGGCGGCACGGCGGAACCACCGGACGGCTTCACCCTCGTCACGCGCCACTCCCCGGCCGGCCGAGTGCGCGACGCCGAGGGCGAACTGGGCGGTGGCATCGTTGCCTTGGTCCGCGGCGCGGCGGAACCACCGCGCCGCTTCACCCTCGTCATGCGCCACGCCTCGGCCATCAGCGTAGTGGCCACCGAGGTTGACCTGCGCGGCGCTATGGCCCCGTTCGGCGGCGTGGCGGAGCCACCTGACGGCTTCACCTTCGTCCTGCGGCACTCCGCGGCCGCCCGAGTACGCGACGCCGAGAAAAAACTGAGCAGAGACACTGCCTTGCCCTGCGGCCCGACGGAACCACCCGACGGCTTCACTCTCGTCCTGCGGCACACCCCGGCCCTGGAAGTACAGGCGGCCGAGGGCGTACTGAGCGTCGGCGTGACCTTGGTCCGCGGCGCGGTGGTACCACCGGACAGCTTGACCCTCGTCCCGTGGAACACCCTGGCCGGTCAAGTACGCGACGCCGAGGGCGAACTGGGCGGCAGCGCTACCTCTGCTGGCGGCTCGGCGATATCGCCGGACGCCGATCGACCTCCACAACAGCATCCTGATCGCACGCAACATTCGGTTCACCCTGTGTCGCGTCACACCGCCGCGCGGTCCATGCAGGATACGGTACTGGAAGCCGACCTGGGAGATCATCGACTCGAAGGCGAAGGTGGTCCGCGAGCTGCGCAGCGTCGGCCGCGACGATGTCGTCTACTTGGCCACGGACCTCGACCGGGAGGGAGAGGCCATCGCGTGGCATCTGCGCGACCTGCTGGGCGAGTCCGAGGACCGCTCCGCCGCGTGACTTCCTCGGAGATTACGCCAGCGGCGGTCAGGGCGGCGTTCGAACGCCCCCAGGCGGATCGATTACCACTCGGTGCGTGCCCGGCAGGAGCGGCGGTGTCGCCGCTACGGAGCCGGCGGCTGCGGGCCGGCCTGTCGGCGGGGCGCGTGCAGTCGGCCGCGCTGGCGATACTGACCGCCCGGGACGAGAAGATCCGGGCCTGAGACGATGCCGGCTCGGAGGCAGCACGCAACCCTTGGCGTGCTGAAAGGCGCGGGCGGCGGCACCCGTGGCGGGCAGCCGCCCCCGTGATCGCCGGTCAGCTGCTGGCGGCCGGTCCCGGTCCGCCGTCGAGATAGGCGGCCCAGTCGTCCATGAGCCGGCGCCGCCGCTCGAACAGGTCGGAGCGGGCGTAGGCCTCGACCTTGTTCTGGACGACATGGGCGAGCGCGGCCTCGACCACCTCGCGCGGGTGGTTCGTCTTCTCGGCTGCCCAGTCGCACGACACCTCGACCGCCGGCTGCGGACCGATCGGGATCGAGTCGGCGGCAGGCGCTGCCTGCCGGTCCGACCCCCGGCCACCGGGCCGAGTTGCCCCCCGCGCTGGATCTGGCGATGGACTCGAACGGCAAGACATCGCTTCGGAATGCACGAGGACGGTGGCCCTTGCACCGACGCGGATACCGAGGCTCCCCGACGAATGAGCGACGTGAACCCGATGTCGCTGGTTCGCGACCACTCTCGCAGCGGACAGCACTATTTGACGGGCGTACCGACGATGTGATTGCGGCGCCGCTTCGCTTTCAGCCAGGCGTCTCGGAGCTTGCGGATCAAGCGTT
Source organism: Vicinamibacterales bacterium (assembly GCA_965204175.1). GTDB lineage: Bacteria > Acidobacteriota > Vicinamibacteria > Vicinamibacterales > UBA8438 > WTFV01. The sequence continues at coordinate 1,711,086 of OZ241978.1, read as the reverse complement.
CCCGCGAATCGAAGACCTCGTGGTTGCGAAGCCGGAGAACCGTCACGTCGAACCTGGCGCAGTCTGCGTCCTTCAGGCGGTCTCGCTTCTGCTGATCCCTGCGGAGGTGAACGGACCCGTCCACTTCAATCGCAAGTCTGATTTCGGGAAAGAAGAAGTCCACGATCCACTTGCCGGACACTACGTGCTCACGCCTAAACCTGCCTCTCAGAACGCCGTTGTTCAGATGATTGAGAACCTCGCCCAATGCATGCTCGGCAGGGGTGGGGTTTCGTCGACGGCGGTCGGCGAACCCATGGATGTGACTACGCGGCCTCGCCCCTGCAGAGAACTGCGCCTCTCCAACCACGGTTGGGTAGCCAACACCACTCCAGGGTGTCCGGTTGCGGCGGTATCGCGCAGGGCACATGGCAGGAGATTCTGCCACAGAAAATCGCTCTGGGGGAGGCGGCCGGGGAACGGGGACGCCGTATGCGGGTCTGTCGCAGTTCGGGCATGGGCTACCGGGCGGCTGCGCTACGGGTGGCCGTGGACGGTGGACCGGCAGTTCAACGTGGGCGTCGAGGGCGCGCGGCAGGACAGCCTCGGCGGGATGCTCGACCACCGCGGCGGCGGGCCGGACCTCGGCCGCGGCGTGACGTTCTGACCGCGCCGGGGCGCCCGCCACGAAGTGAGGTGGTCCCGCCTATGCGGAACTCCGCATAGGCGGGACCACTGCATCAATGGCCCGGCGGTGTCGGTCACCGTCTGTAGGAGTCATTCCGGTCGCGCCTTGCGGTGTCGTCGCCACCGCTGGCTGCGGGGCGGGGTGGGCGGGGTGGGTTTTCCGGTACGTCCCCGATTCGCACGAGCTTGCGGAGGCCGGCGGACTTTCGAGTGTCGTCGAGTCGTTGCTCCGGCGCGCTGTCGTCGCTGTCGAATACCGTGCCGGTCCATCCGATCTGGTTCAGGCTGTCCAGGGTCATCGCCAGTCCACCGCGTTGCAGTGTGCTGTTGGCGCCCAGGTAGGCGCCGATACCTGACCGTGTCAGCGCGTTGATGGATTCTCCCGCAGCGTAGTCTTCGGTGCGCTCGCTGCCGTTGCTCGTCCGTGTTTCGATACGGATTCCCGTCTCGGTGGTACGGATGCGAACGTGCGCGTAGCGGTGGGACGCAATCGCGTCGGCCGCCGCGTCTCCGATGCGCTTCAGGTGGTGGCGGTATTCTGATGGCACGCCTTTGAGTGTTTCGCTCGCGTCGTCGACCATCTGGTCGTTCGACGCCAGCAGGTTGTGGCAGATGATCCGCGTGTCGGTCATGTCCAGGCTGTTGACCGCGAGTTCGAGGGCGCGCGGATCCTTGTCGGCGGCGACGGCGAAGTCGAACGCGTCGCGGGTGATGCTCTTGTCGGTGCGGTAGAACTTCCCACGCAGGATCTGGGCGCTTGCCAGCACGGTTTCGTTTCTTCCTTCCACGTCGAGTTGTTCTTCGAGCCCCGGCATCTGCGGCTGTATCGCCGCCACGTCCAGCATTCCGGCCTGCAGCTCCACCCTGAGTCGGTCGCGGCTGCTCTCCTTGTGTTCGCCGCCTGTGGCGGCAGCCAGATCCAACGGCCCGTTTTCGCGCGCGTCGTTCAGGTTGTCGCGGCCGGGCAGGAGCACGTCGATGTCCGTGCTTTCACGGTGCTTCCATCGCGCTGCGAGCAGGGTTCCTCCCCCGAGCATGATTTGGCTCTCTGCTCCCGGCGTGGTTGCGATGCGCTCGATTGCTTCGCGGTGGCGGGTCCACAGCGTTCTGGCGGGCTCAGGTAGCTTCATGGCCGGCGTCCGCGTGCAGGTTCACGTAGCGCGCGAGTCGAGGGCTGTAGTTTCCGTGTCTGCGCATCGCCGTGGCCAGTTGCCGCCACGTGAATGCTCCTTGCAGATACGCAAGCGCGATGGTGTCGTTCGATGCCTCGGTGATCAGCACATTGATGATCGCTCTCTGGCGTGGCGTAGGTTCCGTCTCGCGCACCGCATCGTGGAACTCCGCTGCGCTGGGCCTTCGGCCCCATCCGCAGCACGATCCGGCCAGCAGGCCGGTGATCGCTCCGGCGTTGGCTCCGCGCGGCTCGTTGAAGCGTGGGTCGGCGGGAGAGTACTCGTCGCTGAATCGTTCCAGGGGGAGCAGCGCGACGTGGCGTCTTGGGTTCTCCACGCGCATCCGGCGCGCGAGCTCGGCTTGGACCCAGGCTCGTCGCTCCTCGCTGGTGTTGTTGGTTGCGTGTGGCTTCATCGGTCTCTTCTCCGGCTGCCTGAGTCTACTCTCCGGGTGTCAGCCTCTTCGGCGAAGTCCTCCGCGCCGTGACCCTCTTCGCGTCCGGGCGAGCGGGGTCAAACGCCGCGACGTGCCCGGACCTGTTCAGGGGGACTTCCGGATCGCCCGAGGTCTGTCCGGGGGGGCGTCTGCGACGACGCTCAGCAGGTCGATGTCGCTGTTCTTGTGCAGCTCGCCGCGCTCGGCGAACCCGCAGAGCCCGATCTCGGCCGGGTCGCTGATCTGCAGGATCCGGTGCAGCGCTTCTTCGAGAAGCCGCGCGTCGGGCTGCCCGTCGCCGCGGTCCCAGGTCTCGGCTCCGAGGCCGTACGTCTCGCTGAATCGAGAACTGGGGCCATCGAACGGCCCGAACTGGGGCCATGGCGTCGAGGCGAACTGGGGCCGTGCTTTTCGGCCGATCAGGGTCATTGCATTGTCACGTGGCAACGTGACCGCCGAAACGGCCTTCCCGCAGGGAAAAATACTGGGTGAGCGACCCCGGAACCGGGGTCGCTCACCCTTCTGATCTCCGATCTCCGGGCGCCGGCGAAACAGTGCCATGAAGCGTCCTTCTTGCAGACAACATGACAACGTTTTTGCGTGCGTTTCTCGGACTCTCGGGAGCTGCTGATCGGATTGGTCCCCGGAGCGTTGTCCGTCTGCAGGAACCTGCTTGCAACCTGCTTCGTTTCAGGTGTTTAACGCGTGTGCCGTGGCTGCGTTCGGCCCTTGGTCCTCTAGGCTCACGGGTGGATGTCCGTGGTTCTCCGAGGGGCTTTCGGCGCCGAACCGAGGCCGTGGTTCACCGTGCACTACTCTTGCGTCCTGCGCGGGCCGGATTCGGCGCCTGTACTGCGGATACCGGGCCCACCAACGAACGCGATCTTGACCCCAGTTCGGTTTTCAGGGTGTTCGGCGGGGCTCGGATTTTTCGCGATCAGTGCACTGTTTTCGGCGCACCGTGCACTGTTTTTGCGCGTTCGGGCCGGTCCTCGCCGTGGTCCGGCTGGAGGTTCTCATGCAGATGAAGCGCGTGGTCGTCTTCCTGCCGTCGGCGGTCGTCAAGGCCTGCGACTCGTTGGCTGAGCGCTATGGTTCCAATCGTTCCGAGGTCGTGCGCCTGGCGGTTGCCGAGGGCATGCTGGCCGCCGTGGAGGCGCTGGAACGGCTCCGGGACCTGCGGCTGGTGAAGGCGGCCGGCGCCGGCGCTTCGCGGCTGTGGCGCGTCCGGGGGAAGCGGAAGCGTCCGGGGCGGGGCCGTCCGCGCAAGGTGCTGGATCCGGACCGGGCGGTTTCCGTGTTGCTGGACTACGGGCGCGCTGCGCGTGCGGCGCAGCCCCAGATGCCCGAGGCGGACCTCGATGCGGCTCTTCGCCTGCACGCCCAGGTGCTCGGCGTGGCGTCCGATGACATCGACGACGTCGTGGCCGACGCGCTCGCCCGGGTGTTCGGCAAGCCGCAGGTCGAACCGGTTGCGGACCCGTCGCAGCCGCCGGAGTAGAGGCTGGCGTATCCGTGCGCGGGGTGGACCCTGTCCAGTTGGCGGGTGATCCCGGCGCATGCGGAGAGGAGGTGGTTCGATGCCGTTGACTCCCGTCTGGGAACCGGACGCCGAAGCGTTGGATCGGACACTGAAGCTGCGGGTCTCGACGCGTCAGCTCGAGCAGCTCGACCTGGCGATGGCCGAGTTCAACATGGCCCGCTCGTGGATTCTTCGCGAGTGCGTTGCGCTCGGCTTCCCGCTGTTCGTCGAGCAGGTGCGCCAGCGGCGCCGCGCGGGGCTGGTTCCGCGCGGGGAGTACCAGAATCCGGATGCGGCCGGTCCGCGGCGTGGCCCTCGCTCGGATGGCCGGCGTGCCGATCGGTGGGTCAGTGCTCCGGTTCGACGCGGTTGAGGAAGGCGGTGGGAGGTTGTCGGATCCGGCCGGATCGGGTTGCCGGTACCGAGAGGCGTACTTCTCTGTGCCGCACAGGCTATTAGACGCAGTAGAGGCGCGTCTGGTTCCCGGCCGGCGGAACGTTTTCGCCTGTTCCGGATTCCCTTCCGGGGCAGCCGGCATCCGTGAGTGCCGGCTCGTGGAAACGACACGGTCTCCGGTGCGTTGCCCGCCCGTCAGGTTGCATGCCTGGGCGGTCGTCGCTCGCTGCGTGGCGGCGCGTCTTCCTGGTCGTTTCCGCGACGGCTCGTGCTGCTGCCTTGCCGACATCTCGACTGGCTCGGCCACGCTGCGGCGGTCACCCTTCGCAGCCCGCGGCGCCCTGCGGCGGTCACCCGAAGACGCGCCGCTGCGCCCGGCCGGCGCGTTGGGCAACCGGACGTCTCCGGCGGATGGCAGAATTACTGACCCGCGCGGGTCAGTAATTGTTGGGGACCGATGCGATCAGCCCCGGCCGGGAGCACCCGTCGTGAGGGCCGGGCGGCTGGCGCCGGGCCGGGGCGCCTCGTCTGCCGGCGGGACACGCCACGGCCCGGGCGGCACTGCCCGGGACCCCAGGCGCGTTGGACGTGCCTCCCCGGGGCCGGCCCGACACGAACGCGGGCTCGCGCGCAGCAGTCAGGGCCCGTGCGCCTCGTCTGTCACGCCGAATCCCGGCACGCCGATGCCGGCGTACGGCCGGTGGTACGCCAGGACGGGAATCATCTGGAGTTCGAGTGGGAGGACGCGCCCGGTTCCGGTCACTCCGTCGGTCGGTCCGGCGCGTTGTGTCACTGGATGGTCTTCGCTTGCGAATTACTGACCCGCGGGTCAGTAAGTGCCGGCTGGCTGTCGTTGGCGAGGGTTGCTTGCGACCGCTTGTGAATTACCGACCCGCGCGGGTCAGTAAGTGCTGGACCGGTCCGATCAGCCCCGTCCGGGGACGACCGGCGGCCGGCCGCAGTCTCGTTCCGGGCGTGACTCTTCGCAGTCACACGCCACGGCCTGGGCGTCACCGTCCAGACCCGAAGGGCGCCTCTACCGGTCGAGGCCGATCGGCTGGGAGCAGGCGACCCGGCTTCGACGGCGGTCAACTCGCCGCCGACGACACACGGCGACGCCGGGCCGCGCGGTGGGGCCGGCGGCGGTCCGGTGCGCCGAGCAGGTCGGCGGACGGTCTGTGGCGTTGACGTCTGAACCGCTTGACCGGCCGCGCCGTGGCTGGCGCCGTCATGCCAGTCTGCGGGTCGACATCGACCTTGCGGTCGTGCGCCGCCGGCGCCCGCGGGCGTCGGCGGCGCCGGGAGCGGGGGTATCAGCCGGCCAGCGCTTCGACGGCGCCCTGCACGCCCAACCGCCGGACCGCCTCGGCCATCGCCAGGATCGACTGCTGCTCCTGCGCTTCGACCGTCCTGGTGATCTCGAGCGCGCGGGGCGGCAGGTATTCTTCGGCCGTGCGGCGCAGCAACGCCCGCAGCGCGTCGGCCGGCATCGCCTCGGCTTCGACCGTGCGGAGGATATCGCGCCGCCGCTTCTCGCCGCGCTTGCGCGGCTTCGACGGCAACTCGGCGGCCTGTTCGGCGGTGACCGCCAGGCGGCGTTCCGCGATGTCGAGGTGGGGCAGGTGTCCGCGCAATTCATCGAGGACCTTCTCGTCGATCAGGACGCCGGCCGGGTCCCAGTCGCCGATGTAGAGGATGCGCACCGGCCGGCCGTTGGCGAGTCTGCCGATGTGCTCGGCGGCGTTGTTGGCCAGCGTCAGCGACGAGAAGCCTCCGGCGGCGTAGAGCGGCACCGCCAGTTCCTCGATCACGTCGCGGATGACGCCGACCATGCTGCGACTCTCGGTCCACACCTCGACGTAGGTGTCGGCCTGCGACCACAGGTCGACGCGGTAGGCGTAGGCAGCCGCCTGCAGCGCGTCGGCGGCATGCTGGTAGGCGCTGACGTAGTAGCCCCACCGCGTGGCGTCGCTGATCCAGGAGTACGGCACCTGGCCGGAGCGGCGCAGGTCGACGAGCGCCCGTTGGACGCACTTGTACCCGGCTTCGGTCTTCGGCAGCGTCGCTCAACCCGCGAGGCGCGGCGCATCGTCGAGCGCCTGCGCCAACCCGGCTGCACCACCGAGGACCTCCTTGACGTGGTCACCTGTCGGCGCGCCGACGGGAGCGAGCTTGCGCTGGGCACGTTCCCACTCGCCACGGTGCTCCGCAGCGCCGAGCGGGTGCGGGCCTAGGAGATCGTGCTATCGGTGCCCGACGGGCCCCGCGTCGCCACCTTGCTCAGCGCGACCCCCGTGGGCGGCGACAGCGGGGTCGAGACCGTCGTGGCCACGCTTCAGGACCTCGCCCCGCTCGAGGAGCTCGACCGCATGCGCGCCGACTTCCTCGGCATGGTGAGCCACGAGCTGCGGGTGCCGCTCACCTCCATCAAGGGCGCCAGCACCACCGTGCTCGGCGCCCGGCGCGCTGAGCCGTCCGACGCGGGTGCGCTCATCGACGCGGCGCGCGGCGCGTTCCTGGCCGGCGGCACCGGCCACGACGTGGCCATCGGCCTGCCGGCGGACCTGCCGCGCGTGATGGCCGACCGCGCCCGCGTCGTCCAGGTGCTCGGCAACCTGCTCGAATCCGGCGCGTTGGGTCGGTAGCGGTCTCGGCGGGCCGCCGTCGGCGGACGTTCGTGCATTTCGGCGACCGGCGTGATGCGGCGGCGGGTCGTCCTGGAGGGATCATCACGATGTCGAGCAGCGGAATCCTGGACGTGCTGCGCAACGAGGAGCGCTCGCTCAAGAGCCAACTCGTCGCCATCCAGCGCGCCATCGAGGCGATTGAAGGAACTGCCGCGCCGACCGCGCGGCGCGGCAGCAGGAAGGCGGTCAAGGCAGCGGGGAGGCGCAAGCGCACGATGACCGAGGAGCAGCGCCGGGCCGTGGCCGAGGGATGCGGAAGTACTGGGCTGCACGACGGGCGGGAAAGGCCGAAGGGAACTGACCGCAGCAGTGACACGAACTGCGCGCTTCCGGTCGCATCCTACCCGCGGTGGCGGGCTTCGTGTTGGCGGGTCCGGGTCGCGGGATCGTCCGAGGTTGTGCGGGGGATTGCCCGATGGCCGTCAGGGGGACGGACCGGGCGCCTGGTCCTCGGTACAGCGAGCGTCCGACGGCGTTGTCCGCCTCGGCGGTTGCGTTTCGGCGCTACCAGCGCAGGCAGGGATCGGAGAGTGGGGACAGGTCGTCGAGCAGCGGCGTGCTCCGGCCGGCGTCCTCGGCCGGGGCGTCGTCGTCGGCTGCGTCCTCGACGCTCTCGAGCAGCCCGACCACGGCGGTCTCGGCGGGGTTGAGCGCGTGGTTGAGGAGCCACTGGCGCCGCACGTGGCAGGCGTAGCAGCGCTCGTGCGCGGGCCAGACGAGGCGGCCGCAGGTCCCGGCGTCGAGCGGCAGGTCGACGCCGGCGCACAGCCTCTTGTCGCGGTTGGCGGCCCGGTGGCGGCGCATGACCTCGCGGTTGGCGATGCGGCGGCGCAGGCGGCGCAGCCACTGGCGCTGTTCGGGGCGGAGCAGGTCGGCGAGAGGCATCAGGTCGTCCTCCTGGAGAAAGGGAGCGGCCCCGGAGCGGGGCCGGTTGGAGCGGGCCGGCAGGCCCAGTGGCGTTGCGGACGCGGGAGGGTCGGAGACCAGCGGCGCGGCGGCGGGGGGCAGAATGCAGAGGCGTTGCCTTGACCGCCCGCCTGGCCGTGTTCCGGTCTCCGTCCGCGCTGCTTGATTGTCGCCCGCTACCGCTCCCTCTCCCGGGTCCGTGGTCTTGCGCGCCGACTCGGGGAGGCGCGCCGGCCGGGCAGTGGCGTCGGCGTGGTGTCGGTGGTGGCTTGAGCCCGTCGCGGGGCGGGGCGGCCACGGTGAAGCGCGGTGCAGTTCAGGAACGTTCCGCCAGGCAAATGTGGCGGGCGCCGTTCCTCCTGCCGCGGGTCCCGGCAGCGCGTCGGCCGGGTCGCTTCATCAAACAAGCATTGTGGCGCTCGACGAAGAGCTGGCCGGGGCCGTTGATCAGGGGCGGTTCAAATGCCGAACCTCTTCTTCAGCCACGCACGTGGGTTGCTCGCTTGTTCGAGGGGCGCCGACCCGCGACCCCGGCCGTCGGCGTCGCCCGTCTGCTATGTCGAAGCGGCCATCGCCGCCGGCGCTAGCGACAACGGCGCCGGGCCAGCCGAAACATCGGCGTCGCCCGACGCCCGATCCCGTACTGCTGGCGGCGTGCTCCCGCTCGACCCGCTGTCGCTCGATGACGTCGAGTCGGACGGCGTACACCCCCCGGCCGGATCCGTCGCCTCGGTACGCCCGGCTCGGACGCAACAAAGCCGATGGGCTTGCGAATCGGTCGCGCCTGCGGTCGACATCTCGACCAGCTCCCGCTCGTCTGGCGAATCGGAACCGCAGTTTGACGATGCCGGCGCCTCGGGCGGTGCCACGACGGTCTTGGCGCAGGCTACGCCGCTACTCCGCTCGGACCGGCCAGTCGCCCGCTCCGCCGCCGGCTCGGTCGATCCCAGCCCGACGGTCGCGGGTCCGGCCTCGCGGCCGAGGGTCACCAACGACCTCGTTGCGCAGGGAAGAATCGGAACCGGAGTCCGACCGCGCTGAAACGTCGGGCGCCTCGATCTCACCGGCTCCAGCACGCACGGGCGGGCCGGCCGATTGACGGTTCCGGTCCTCGGGCTCCCGCTGGCGGCTTGCCGGCGCTTCCCGCTCGGCGCCCGCCCGCAGCGTCGGCGCGTCAGCGTCAACGACCGCCACGACACCGCTGCCCTTTGCAGCTGCAGGCTTGCTCCGGATTCGGTCCGCGTCACTGCCGGCGACGGGTTCGGTATCGACGGTCGGGGCCTCAGTCTCGTTACCCGGGGTCGCAGCAGCCGGCTGACCCCCAGCGCGGCTCACCTCCAGCCGCCCGCCGGCCTGCGATTGCGGACTTGGCTCACCTGACGCGTTTCCCGCAGGCCGCCGCGGCTGCTGCTCTCCACCGGCGGCCGACGCGCCGGCGTGCTTGTCCTGCGCACGAACCTGCGCCTTGGCGCGGCGAATCGTCCGCTCTGATACATCGGCTTCCGCGGCCAGCTCCCTGGTCGTCGACAGCCTGCCGGAAAGGCGGCCACTTGGCCGCCTTTCCGGCGCCCCCGCATCGCAGTCTCGTGGCCGTTAGCGGTCATGGGCAGGCCGCCCGGTCGGCGCCCATTCCCGGCGCCTGACTACGCAGTGCGCTCGGTCCCTGGGGGGCAGGTTGCGACGTCCGGTGTGCCGGGCGATCACCCAGCCCGCAGGATCGTCTCCGTCGAAGGCCACCGTCGTGACCTCGATGCCGAGCTCGACACGACGGTGGCCGCCGTCGAGCAGATGCAGATGCACATCAAGCAGAGCCTTCCAACCGGAAGCAGGCGGTGGAGCGCGGCCTCGGGTGACCGCCGTTCTGCATACTTCGCACGGCCGCCGGATCTGGCCGGCGCCAACAGAAAGAGGTGTGGGATGACCAGGCGGGTGCTTCGGTTGAAGGACGTCAAGGAGGCGACAGGGTTGTCGCGGTCGTCGATCTACGCGCTGCGCAAACAGGGACTCTTCCCCGCGTCGGTCCGGATCGGACCCAAGGCGGTCGGCTGGTTCGAGGACGAGGTGCTCGGCTACCTGAAGTCGCGTCCCCGCGTCGGGGGTGACGCAACTGCGAAGAGACAGTGAACGGCAGCAGCGTGGCTCTAGGCGTTTCGTACGCTCGTTCGCGGTACGGGCTGGAGCCGATCATGCTGACGACGAACGGGACGATGAAGATCAGGTCGTCGCTGCGTTCGTAGAGCAGGGGAGACAGTCCCAGGATGGTGGTCGCGCTCGACAGGAGCACGGCCCGGAAGCGGTGGCGGGCCGCCGCGGACGCCGCCGCGATGGCCGGCAGCATCGCGTTCTCCAGGCGAATCCGGTTGTAGCGGTCCAGCAGCACCAAGGTATCGTTGACGACGACCCCGAAGACGGCGACCAGCCCGAGGAGCGCGACATGGCGCTCAGATCCCGTTGCGGTCGCGCCGTTCGGGCGCAACCGGATCCGGAAGGTCATGTTGCGCGGTTGCCTGGCCGCAGAGCGTTCACCGGGCGCCGCTTGCCCGCTGCCGATCAGCCTTCCTGGGGATCGGGAACCCCAGCAACGATCAACCCGCCGAGCGGCGTCCCCCGCTCGGCCTCGCCCGCGAACGCTTCGCAGCGCCAGCACTCGAGTTCGCGGGCTCCGATGAACTCCCTCACGCGCGGGAGCCGCCGTCGAGACGCCGAACCGCCAGCTCTCGCCGTAGAACGCCTTCATGGCGTACTTCGTGTAGTTCCCCAGCACCAAGAAAAGCTTGCTGCGAAGCACCAGTTCCCGGCTGAGGAAGTCGAAAGCGATACGCGACCCCGGCGGCGAGTCCCGCTACCTCGCACAGCGTCTTGTCGATGGCCGCGTCGTCGAGATTACATCGTCACCCTGCCAGAGGATGAAGGCCGGCGAGCCCGGGTCGGCGCCGTAGCGGCGGCACCCGTAGCGGGCAGCCGCCCCGTGATCGCCGGTCAGCGGCTGGCGGCCGGTCCTGGTCCGCCATCGAGGTAGGCGGACCAGTCGTCCATAAGCCGCCGCCGCCGCTCAAACAGGTCGGAGCGGGCGTAGGCCGCCTCGACCTTGTTCTGGACGACGTGAGCCAACGCCGCCTCGATGACCTCGCGCGGGTGGTCCGTCTCCTCGGCCGCCCAGTCCCGGAACGACGAGCGGAAGCCATGAGGTACGGCAGCGATGCCCAGTTTCCGGACGAACGCCGAGAACTTGTCGTCCCCAATCGGATTGCCGCGCCGACTCGGAAACAACAGCCCGGCGCACTCGCCGCTCGCCGAGCCCCCGAGTCGCTTCGCCTCCTGCAAGACTTCGACCGCCCGGCTACTCAGCGGTACGCGGTGCTCCCGCATGGCCTTCATTCGCACGGCGGGGATCGTCCACGTCCGCGCGACCAAGTCGATCTCGTCCCACACCGCCAGACGGACCTCCCCGGATCGCGCCGCGGTCAGCACGAGAAACTCGAAGGCCAGTTGCATCCCCACCCATGCCCGCGAGGCACGAACGGCGGCGATCGCGGCGCAAACCTCCCCGTGTGGAAGCGCTCGCATGTGCCGCACCGGGACGGGACGTTTCGGCAGCGCCGCCGTGATGGCTTCGCCGGCCGGGTTGTCGTTCCGGTAGCCTTGGGCGATGGCCCACTTCATGACCCTGCCGATGCGCTGGCGCACATTCCGCGCCGTTTCGTGCTTGCGTGTCCAGATGGGCAGCAACACGGCCATCACGTCGGCGGTCGTTATCTGGTCGACGCCTTTGCCCCCGAGGTGCGGATAGGCATAGTCGCGCATCGTCGCCTGCCACAACTGCGCCGTTCTGCTGGAGTTCTTCCACACCGCCTGGTACAGAGCGAGCACTTGGCCGGCCGCCTCCTCGAACGTCGGCATGCCGCGGGCGCGGCGCCTCTCCGCCAGCGGGTCGCCGCCCGCGCGCGCGATCCTGCGGTTGGCGAGTGCCTGTTCACGGGCTTCGGCCAGCGACACCAAGCCGAAGCTGCCGAGGCCGAGCGCGCACGACTTGCCGCGAACGACGAGCCGTTGCACCCAGCGGCGAGCCCCGGACGGGTCGACCTGCAAGTAGAGCCCATTGCCGTCGCAGTACCGGCCGGGGACGGCGACGGTGCGGCAGAATGCGGCAGACAGGGCCTTGTCGGGATGCCGGCCCTTGGGCTTGGTTTTTGGGCGGCTGTTGGTGCGCGATAGCATACCTTATTCCATCCCCAATTTATGTCTGAATGAAACGAACATGATTGGGCTGATTCTGGACGTAACAGTTGTGACATGGTTCCACTAACCCTATTTTATCTGGAAATTTACATCGGATCTGCCCGGACCCGCCGGAACATCTCCGGAAAGCTAAAGATGGCTCACGCCCCGCGAGCCGTCCGGGCGCCGGTGCTGGTGCACCACCAGGTGGAACGCACTGGCCACCCGGCGGCACAGCACCTCCCACGGCAGCCGGTCCTCGGCCTGCATGGCGCAGGACGCCAGGCGCGACAGCGCGTCCCGCGCCGTGTTCGCGTGGATCGTCGTCAGGCTCCCCCCGTGCCCGGTGTTGAGCGCCTGCAGCACGTCCTGCGCCTCCGGGCCCCGGATCTCGCCCACCACGATGTGGTCCGGCCGCTGCCGCAACGCATGCCTCACCATGTCCCGGATCGTCAGGTTGAAATCGGACAGCTGCCGCGCCTCCAGACGCAGCACGTTCTTCTGGTCCACCTTCAGCTCGATCGTGTCCTCGATGACCACGATCCGGCGGTCGGGCGGAAACATCTTGATCAGCGCGTTCAGAAGCGTCGTCTTCCCCGAGCCGGTGCCCCCGGCCACCAGCACGTTGCCCCCGTGGGCGAGCGTCGCCCCCAGCAGGTCCAGCACCTCCTGCGGGAGCGAGCCGAGCTTGACCAACTCGGCACCGGTCATCACCACCTTCGCGAAGCGCCGGATCGTCACGGCCGGCGCCTGCGACGCAGGCGGCAGGCACATCGCCACCCGGCTGCCGTCAGCCAGCCGCGCGTCCCCCAGCGGCGTGACGTCCGGATCCACGGACAACGGCCGCCCGATCGAGTAGATCAGCCGCTCGACATCGCGCGGCCCCACCCCGCGGACTTCCATCTGGTGGAGCACGCCCCGCTTCTCGAAGAACACCAGCACCTCCCCGGCAGGCGCCGACACCACCATGATCTCGGTGACCGTCTCGTCGCCGATCAGGTCCTTGATCGCCGGGAACACGTTCCGTAGCGACGTGAGCTCGAGCTCCCCGCCGCCCGCGCCGGTTACAGCCACGGTCGCCCTCCCCTCACGCCAGCTTCTCGCGCTGCATTTCCTCGAACCAGCGCCAGTACGGCTCGTCGCGCGGCCGGTAGTCCGGCTTCAGGTACACCCGCGTGGCGTCGTCCACCTCGTTGCCGTCGAAGATCTGCGCGATCGCCTGGCACGTCCCCAGCAGGTTGATGTCCCGCGGATGGAACAGCGCCTCGCGCTTCTCCGCATACGACTTCGACAGCCCCGCCGAGGCCGAGCCGCCCCCCACGCGCCCGGTGAACGGCGACGCGCCCGCCCGGCCCGTGTTCTCCGACAGCGAGAACGACGCCCGCATCCGGTTGACCTGCCCCAGCAGCTTGCTCGCCGTCTCCAGGCTGGCGTCGTCGGCCATCGACAGGAAGATGCGCGAGCGCAGCGTCTGCAGCAGCGCCCGCCACGACTCGCCGTCGCCCAGCACCGACTTGAGCGACGAGATGCTCTGCGTCGCCACGATCGGGATGCAGCGCGACTGCCGCGTGAGCGCGAACGCCTTCTCGTCGCCCGCCGGGTCATCCTCTCCCGTGGTCACGAAACTCTGGTACTCGTCGCAGATGAACACCGCCGGCCGGAAGTACTTCTCCGGGTTCAGCTTCATCGCCTTCGGCCGCAGCAGCAGCGTCCCCAGCCACGCCGACTTCAGCATCACCCCGGCCGCGCGCGCCAAGGCCGGGTTCGTGCCCCCCGGCATGTTCAGCGCCAGCACCTTCCCGCTCTCGATCGTCTCCAGCAGCGGCGGGATCAGGCGCTTGCGCTCGGCCTCGGTCATCAGCGCCGGGTTCTTCGGACAAAAGACCCGCGCAACCCGCGGCTCGACGAAGATCCCCAGGAACACCGACATCCCCTCGACGATCGACGAGCGCAGCTTCTCGTCGAGACCGAGCCAGTCCTTCTTGTACCACTTGTCGATCTGCACGTTCAGCGCGACCGCGTCCTCGGGCGGCGCCTTGCGCGGATGACCGAAGAAGTCGATGACCCGCCCCTCCTTGCGCATCTCCCACAACAGCGCGCAGTAGCCGCCGTGGTCCACACAGGTCACCGCGCGGTCGCCGAGCATCTGCCACTCGAAGTTGTGCGTGCGCGGCTGCCACTTGCCGTCGACCTGGCGCCCGAGCACGAACTGCTCCGGCAGCGGACCGTGCTTGTCCGCCCCGCCGACCACCGGCGTGTCGTACAACCCCCTGTAATCAATCACGTCCTGCTCGGTCACCGTGACGCTGCCAAGCCGGTCCGCGTGCTCCTCGAAGTCGTCCGCGCCGACCATCACCTCGTACTCGTACTGCCCGTAGACATGCTTCGTGTGCCGGTCGATCAGGGCGGCCAGCGCCTCCTTGTCCAGCAGGCAGTCGTAGACGTCGGCGAAGGTCACCCAGCCGCCCGGCAGCGACCGGTAGGTCGCCAGGATCCAGCGGATCACGTTCGTGTACGCCTGCTGCCAGAACGGCTCCCGCGACTTGCCGAACAGCTGGTTGACGATCGACGCCAGCGAGTAGGCCAGCGAGTAGGTGTCCAGCCACGGGCAGTGCAACGGGTTCCACTGCCAGACCTCCCGCTTGCCCGCGTCCGGGTCCCCGGGCTCGGGCGGCAGCGACAGCTCCATGTAGTCGTCCATCCGCCCGTGCTGCTTCAACATCTTCTGCACGTCGTAGCAGAAGTCCCCCTTGACCTCGAGCACCAGCGCGGCGACCCGCTTCTCAGGATCGTCCGCTTGCCACTCGAGCAGCTGCCGGCAGAACGGCCGCATGCAGCTCGTCGTCTTGCCGGTGCCGATGGCGCCGAAGACCAGCAGTCCCGTGAACAGCCCCTTCTCCGGCATCCGCAGCCACTTCGGCCGCGGCACCTCCCGCAACTCCGTGCGGTGGTGCACCTCCCCGATGACCAGCGACGGCGCCTTGTCGTCCTTTCCGAGCGGCCACGGCGGCAGCTTCCCGGCGAAGCGCCAGTCCAGCAGCTTCCCGGCGAAGACCCGCAGCACCGACTCGGCCACCGACGAGCCGACGAAGAACAGCAGCCCCGGCGCGAAGAACGACATCAGCACGAACCACCGGTAGACCCGCGGCGAGTTCCCCGCCACGTACACCAGCAGCGGGTCCACGTCCGGGTCGGCGCCGGCACGCAGGAACCGCACCTGCGCGTCCATGCGCCACGCGGCGGCCCGGTCCGCCGGCCGGCGCTCGGCCAGCTCCAGCGCCCCGCCCTCGCCCACCGACAGCGGGAACGCCAGGAAGCAGGCGACGCACACCACCACCGACGCACACAACCGCTGCACGCCGCTCATCATGCCCCTCCCGCCCCGCGCGCCCACGCCGGCTGCGACAGCCCCTGCGAGTTCCACACCTCGACCGCCATCGCCTCGGAGCCGACCGCCAGCCGGGGCAGGCTCCGCTCGAGATCGCGCAACCGCGCCCGCGCCCCCGGCGCACCCCCATAGGCCCGCAGCGCCCCCGCGCCCTCCCCCTCCGCGCCGACGCGCTCGATCAGGTACCGCTCCACCCGGTTCGCCAGCCGCTCCCGGTCCTCGCGCGATGGCGGGTCCACGTACTTGCGCACCCGCCGCTCCCAGTCCCCCGGGTCGCCGTACTGACCCACGATGACCACCTGCACCCACAGCCCCAGCCGGCGCAGCGCCGCCCACAGCGGGCCGTAGGGCTCGAGCCGCGACACCGCGGCGTCGACCGTGCGCTCGTCGCAGAAGACGAACGGGAAGCACAGCTTCCAGCTCGCCACCCCCACCGGCAGGTGGTCGACGAACCAGCGCCGCGTCGTTCCACTGCCGGCATCGGCGCCGCGGTACTCCCGCGACGGCAGCACGTCGCGATCCACCCCCAGCGCATCGAACAGCGCCAGCTTTTGTCCCGTCGCGCCGTACCAGGTCCACCGGTCCACGGTCTGCAGCACGTAGTCGTGGAGCAGCAGCCGCTGCATCGCCGTCGGCGCCGGCGGCAGCCGCCGGTAGCGCGACCCGCCCAGGCCGACCGCCTCGTACGCCGGCCGCGACCCCAGGTGCGCGAACTGCCCCCCGGCCGGCATCCGGTGCGTCGACGCCAGCCGCGACGGCCGCTTCTTCGAGCCGTACTCGCGGAACAGGTTCTGCAGGAACCGCGTGCGGCCGTGCCGCCGCAGCGACTCCCGGTCCCCCTCGCCCGCATCCCAGCCCGGGATCCGAGCGTCCAGCCACACCCCGGCCTGCTCCGAGGTGAACACGCCCCCCAGGTGCATCACCGACGCCGCAAACCGCGCCTGGTTGCGGTCCAGCCCGCCCTCGCAGAACGACACCAGACGGTCGACGTGCTCGTCGGCCACCGGGGACGGCCGCCGCCGCGGGTCGAAGTAGTCGGCCTGCCGCATCCCGATCACCCCAGGCCGTCGACGCCGACCAGCTGCCGCTGCACGTCCATGAACGTGATCACCAGCCCCAGCGGGTTCACCAGCAGCGCCGCCGCCGGCACCGAGTCGGCGAAGACGAACTGCAGCGACAGCGTCAGCCGCTCGCGCGCGATCTCCATCGGGTTGCCCGCCGCGCCGAACTGCTCGACCCGGTCGAAGATGACCTCGGCGCGGTACGGCGGCTCCGGCTGCGGAATCACGCGCACGACCACGTTCTCTACCAGGAACTCCGGCGCGTCCGGCGTCGACACGAACACCGTCAGCTCCTCGACCGCCTCGTCGTAGACCAACTGCTGCAGCGGCACCGTCATGAACGCTAGCGAGCGCTGCCAGCGCTCCGCCCGCAACGCGTGCCGGCGCTCGAAGTGGTCCCGCACGAAACTGTTGAGGAAATACCCGACCACCGGGTCGTTCTGGTCCAGCGAGGACCGCTCCACCTGGTAGTCGACGACCTCGGCGCGGCCGACCTCGTCGACCCGCACCACCAGCGGCATCGGCGCCGGGCGCGACGCCTGCACCATGACCACCACCAGCAGCAACACCACCACCACCGCGAGGAACACCGTCAGCGACCGGTACCAGCGCCCCGAGTGGATCAGCTCGCCCCACAGGTCCGAGAACTCCTCCGCCTTGGCCCCAGACTCCGCCACTGTTCCAGCCTCCCCCGCAGAACCGATACGCAGGGCTGCGTACCGAGCGAGCGGAGTGTACGAAACCGGTGCCGCGGCACCCAGGCCCCACGACCCGCGCACGCCCTCTACGGGCCGCCGCGCCTCTCGGACATCGGCGCGGGACCGGAGACGAACCACGAGGGGGGGAGGCGAGCAGGCGACAATGGACGTACGGACGGGATCGCAAGCACGGCGCAACCCGCCGCCACGCCACAGGACTACGTCCCCCACGCTCCCACGCACGAGCGGACTCAGCCGCCCCGGGACGCCACGCGCGCTACCTCCGGCCCTGACCGCAGCACACCCTGCCGGCACCTTGGCCACCAACAGGAGAACGCACCGATGACCGAGAGCATCTTCAGTAACGGCGCACGGCTGCTGGAAGACTTCCTCGACCGAGCCGAGGATACGGCCTGGCTCGAAGCCATCGACACCAGCGATTGGTCCCACGAAATCGGACGTCGGGTACAGCACTACGGCTTCCGCTACGACTACTCGCGTCGCACGTCCGGCCGCGCCGCGGCGGCCGCGCCCTTCCCGGCCTGGGCGACAGCAGCCGCATCACGGCTCGAAGACCTCTTCGGCGGCACGCCGCCCGAGCAGTGCATAGTCAACGAGTACCTGCCGGGGCAGGGAATCGGCATGCACGCCGACGCCGACGCGTTCGGCCCCGTCATCGTGTCGATCTCGCTCGCAACCAACTGGCCGATGCGCTTCCGACCGCGCTACGGGCAGGCGTACAGCCGCGACCGCCTCCCCGGCGACGAGGTCGTCACGCTGCCGGCGCGCTCGGCACTTGTCCTCACCGGAGCCGCCCGAACGAGCTGGATGCACGGCATCGACCGCCGCGACACCGCCGGCGAGCGCCACCGCCGCATCTCGGCGACCTTCCGCACATTGACCTGAAACGACACGGAGCTTCCCGCTCCACAACGCCAACCCGCCCGCTTACTCTTCCGACAAGAGGACACGTGATGAACAGCCAGACCTCCCCCTCGAACACCGGCAACCGCAAGACCGCCACCACCGGCAGCTTCCGCTTCGCCCAGGCGCACCTGCGCGGCGTCGTCGTACGCGACGGACCGGAACGGAAGGTATCGGCCAAGGGCGCCGAGTGGATGGAGATGACCATCCTCGTCGGCCTCTACGACGGCCGCCAGAAGTGCGAGCGCGAACGCCCCGCCTTCGTGCGCGTCAAGGCTTTCGGCGAGCGCACCGGCCTGCTCGACGGCATCGGCAAGCGCGACCACGTCAGTGTCGCCGGCGCCCTCATCCTCGACGTCTGGACCGACCGCGACGGCAGGACCCGCGAGTCCTGGGAGCTCTACGCCGACGCGGTCAGCCGCGCGGCGTTCCCCCCGATGGGCGAGCTGCTCCGGCAGCGCGAAGCGGCCGGCGAACCGAGCGTCGCCGACGCCCTCGAGGACGCACCCGACCCGGGAGCCGACGTCCCCTGGAACGACGGCAACGAAGGCGGCGCCCCGCCCGACCCGAACGACCTCACCGAGGACGACATCCCGTTCTGACGCCGCCGCGCCGCCGTGCTGCTCGGCATGGGGGCGATCATCGTCACCCTGGGCATCGGGACCTGCTCCACGAACGCGCGGATCGACGACGGATTCGCCAGCGTCAACCGGCGGAGCGACGACACCAACCAGCGGATCGACGACGGATTCGCCAGCGTCAACCGGCGGAGCGACGACACCAACCAGCGGATCGACGACACCAACCGCCGGGTCGACGAAGTCCAGAGCGACATCCGGGAGATACGGACGCTGCTCTTCGAGACCCTGAAGGCCCTCAACCCCGCCGACTGAGCCGCACCGACCGCGGCAGCCCGCAACGGGCCTCCAACGCTCCACGGAACCCGCCTCGGGAATCGACTGACGGAATCGCGTTCGCCAGATCCATCGAGTAGTCGATTCGCCAGGACAAACGACTATCCGGAATCGTCACCGGGTCGATTCCGACGATACGGCTCCGCCTGCCCATGCAGGCATGCCACACAACGGAGAAAGACCGATGATCAGACTCGTAATCCTCGCGATCGCCTTCTCGATGCTCAGCGGATCCCTGGGCGCCGGACTCGCCGCCTGCCGCAACTGGACGATGGGCAACCCGGCCGAAGCCGACACCGCCGCGGCCGCATCACCGGACCCCGTCGGCGCACACGACGCCCCGCCAAGCGAGACCGAGCGGCTGTGGGCGGCGCTTGAACGCGAGCGCGCGGCCAGGCGCGCCGCCGAGCGCCGGATCGAGCAGATGGCGCAACCGCAGGCGACGCACGAGCGTCCCGCACCGCAACCCCTCGTACCGGCAGCCCCGGTCGCGACGGGCCAGCCGCCCCGCGCCGAACCGGTGACGACCCCTGCGCCTGCACCCGCTCCCGCGCCGCAGGCGATGCCAGTGATCATCCCGGCCGGCACGGCCATCGCGGTGCGGATCGCTGCCGCGATCACCAGTGCGACGGCCCGAGTCGAGGACACCGTCTCAGCCACGACGGTCGGCGACATCGCCGTCAATGGCCGGACGGTCATCGCCGCGGGCAGCCACATGCTCGGCTCGGTCACCACCGTCGAGCGCGCCGGCCGCATGAGCGGCTCCGACCGGATCACGGTCCGGTTACACACGCTTGTATACAACGGTATCGAGACGCCCATCGAGACGGCGCCGGTCACGCGCGCCGGTCCCGGGCAGGCGTCGCAGAACGCGACCCGCATCGGCGGCGGCGCCGCGGTCGGCGCCATCCTCGGCGCCGTCCTCGGGGGCCGCAAGGGCGCGGCCATCGGCGGTGCGATCGGCTCGGCAGGAGGGAGCGCGGCAGCCGCGGCCCAGCACGCAGCGCCGGCCGTCCTCGAAGCGGGAGAGACGCTCGCGCTGCGGACCACGCGCCCGATGGCCGTCGAGACGCGCTGACCGAACAGCTCGCCAGCGAGCACCCCGCTGCCCCGCACGCGCCGTACACCAATTCGGAAACCGGCACCCACACCTGCCAACACAGCGATGACGACTGACGGCGGCGGCGAAGCCGACGCCACACGGTCTGCCGCTGATCGCCCCGGGGAGGATGACGTGGATGACATCACCTTCGAACGCACGACCGAGAACGAGGCCCGTATCCTCTGCGACGAGGACTGGATCGGAGGGCTCATCCGCCGCCCCGACATTCTCAAGCCGGGGTCGCACTACTATGTCGTCCACTTCTTCGACGACCCACGAGGCCCGATCCGCGTGCACGACCGCTCACGCGTACGCGAGGCAACCGAGGCCAGAGCGGCATTGCTCCCGCACCTGCAGGGGAGACCTCCTCGCTGCTTCAACGCGGACGACCACCGCGGCGTCATAACTGACAAGATGCCGCAACCACCCTCACTCCAGCATTCCCGCGGCGGGGCCGCTTGATGCGCGCACGCCTGCGCGAGTGGGCCCCGGCCCTGTCGCTGACCCTGACCGCCGCGTCCTGCTGGATGGTCGGCATCGCCCACACCGCCACCCACCGCACCCTGGTCACGGGAGACGAAGAGGTGGCGCTGCAGAGCGTCTCCCCCCTCGACGGCGTGTGGTTCGCGCTCGGCATCCTCGGCATCCTCGGCGCGCACGAGCTCGGGCACTGGTGCGCGGCGCGCCACCACCGGCTCGCCGTCTCGCCGCCGCTCTTCATCCCCGGACCCACCTTCGCCGGGACCTTCGGCGCCTTCATGCGCCTCCGGCAGAGACCACCCACGCGGCGCGCCGCGTTCGACGTCGCCGCGGCCGGGCCGGTCGCCGGCTTCGCCGCGCTGCTCCCCGTGCTGTGGACCGGGGTGGCGCTGTCCACGCCGACGGCGCTGGACACGGCGCCCGACACCGCGCGCGCCATCGGCCATCCCGCCCTGCTGCAGGCCGCCGTCGCGATCATCCACGGACCCGTCGGCGACGGGTACGCCCTCGCGCTGCACCCGCTGGCGACCGCAGCCTGGATCGGCATGCTGTTGACCGCCCCGAACCTGTTCCCGGCCGGCCAGCTCGACGGCGGCCACGTCGCCCACGCCCTGCTGCCCCGACCCTGGGCGCGCGCCGCCGGACTGACCGCCACTACCGCGGCGGCGCTGCTCAGCTCCGAGTCCAACGTCTGGATCGCGTGGACGCTCGTGACCAGCGCCATGACCTTCACGAACTGGAACGCCACGCTCTGGAGCGAGCCTCCCGCCGCCGTCGGCCAGACCCGCCGGATCGTCGCCGGGGCGCTCGCGGTGACGCTCGCCCTCTGCTTCACGCCCGTCCCGCTCGGTCCGCTCCGCTGAGACCGCGCACGGCCGCAACGACACGAACACCTCCGCTCCATAGAGCAGCGGCTCAACCCGAAGCAACCCCATGCTCTGCACATCACGCCCGACACCCGCACGCCTCGACAGGTCCACCGTCCGGTTCAACGTCACCCGTTGCGGAACCCGCCGCATCATCGAGCACCGGCGCAAGCGCCGCTACCGGGAGCTGCTCCGGGAAATGCCCCAGTGGAACGTGCCCCTGTCCTGCATCCAGGACGACGACGGCGACTGGATCATCGTCGCCCGGCTCGACCCGGACCTGACCCACGGGCGCCCGCAGCTGGCCGAAACGCAGCTCGGCCCCTGGTGCTGGGACACCGAGGCCGAGGCGCAAGCCCACCTCCACGAGCACGACGAGGAGCTGCGCGACGAGCTCGTCGACGACCTGTTCACGATGGGCATCTGCGCGCGCTGCGAGGCCGTGGTGCCCGTCTTCGGCGACCATTTCCCCTACGCCCCCGCAGGCAGCCTGGTCTGCGGAGACTGCCTCACCGAGGACGAAGGCGAGCCGGCAGGACCGGCCATCCTGCACCCGTGAACCGCGGCGGGACGACCCTTTCCACAGGAGGAGAACCGGGATGAACACGACACCGATGACGAAACCCCGTGGACTCGACACACTGATGGAAGACCTCGAGAACGCCGTGCACGCCGCCGACGCTGGCCAGGCGCGAGACGTGCTCGCCGAGATGGGCCCACTGGGGGCCCGGGTCGGACGCTTACCTGAGCGCCAAGGGCGCCAAGGGACTGGAGGCATGCGTCTCGCTCGACGAGCAGGCTCCCAACCTGCTCAAGATCAGCCCGCTCCTCGGCCCGAGCGCCGCGATCACGCTCGCATCGGCACTGGACATTCCCCCGGCCGAAATCGGCAGGCAACTCGAGTGGCACGCTCGAAGCGCCGACGACGCGGGCGAGCTCGAGGCCGTCGCCGCAGTCGCCGAGGCCGTGATCGAGCACCCCGAAATCGGCGTGCTCCACGACCGCGACGGCACACTGCGGCCCATCGACATCGGGCGCCTGCGCGACTGGCGGCCGGAGCTGGCCAACCGGTGCGAGTCCGCGACCCTCGAAGCGGCCACAGCCGCGTGAGCGCCCGTACGGACCAGCCACATGCGCAGGACCAGTCTGAACTCGACCAGCCATGACTAGCGAACGCACGAAGAATCCGCCCACACAGAGAAGAATCCACAGATGAACCGCAAGACCGGCGGAGTCGCCACACCGTACCGCTGGCGCGTGGTCGGCGCCGACGGCGAGACGCTGTGCGCCCCGAGCCGGGGACTCGCCCGCGGGCCGGCCGCGGTGTACCGCAGGCTGTCCGACGCCCGCCGGATCGCCCGCACCCTGCGACGCCACGGGCACGCCGCCGCCGTCGTGCCCTACGACAAGGTCGGCACGTCGGCCGTCGAGTACGCGAACACCCACGACGAGGCGTGGAGGTAATCCGGACGGACCGACACTAGGTCAGCCCCAACGAGGTCCTCGACATCTGCCGCCAGCGATGACGGACCGACGCGCTACTCCACGCCCTCGACGCCGTCCAGCATCGCATCACACGGAAGGCACGTCTGCAACGGCGCCGGGTACGGGCCGTACACCACCCAGCTCATGGCCCACGCCTCGGGCACGAACCGCCCGCAGATCTCGCAGCGCGGGCGGTGGCGCTTCCCGCAGACGTCCGTGAAACGGCAAGTGCGACAGTCCTTCGCCGGCGGATCCGTCCGCGGTCCGCCGCACACCACGCAGCGGTCCGACTCCGCCTCGATCCCGGAAGTGTCGACGGCCATGCTTCCAGCCTGACAAGCCTGCACGCCGCAGGCCGGAAGGCGCGACCCGCCACGCCGGCGCCACACCCCCGGCACCGACCCGCGATCGCGCAACCTCCGAACACCCGCGCCCGATGGAGAACCCATGCTGAACCTGACGTCATCCCCCATCATGCTCCTGACCGCCGAGAGGGGCGGCGAGGACATCGTCCTGCATCCGTCGACGCGGACAGCAGCCGAACACGTAGCCGACCGCTACATCCTGCGCGGCGAGCGGATCCGCAGCGGCTCCTGCGTAATGGACGCCGCCACGCTGAAACCTCCGGACGCGGACCGGATCCTCGCGCTCAACCGCTTCCTCGAACAGCAGATAGAGCGCGACCGCGCCGAGAACGGCGGCGACGGCATAGTCCTGGTGGACCGGGACGTGCTCCGCCACGTCGATCCCCGCCTGGCGGCCCACGTCGCCGGCCCGCACCCCGACGCGCTGCCGGCAGGCGGCGCCGGACCCGTCAAGGTGAGCCTGCTGATCCGGCCGCCGGCACCCCCCACGCCCGACGAGAAGGAGCCGGAGAGCGACCCCGCGGCGTACACGCTCTACCTGGACCGGGCAGCCATCTGCACCGACAACCCCGCGACCGACGAGATCGGGCGCGCCGACACCTGGGAGCAACTGCACTGGATGGCCCGCGGCGCGGCGCCCTTCGAGCGCGGCGGACGCCTCTGGGCGCTGAACAACCGGACCCGGACGATCCTGTACATGGCCGACATCAGGCTCGACGAGGACCCGCACGCCACCGAGGAACAGCGATGACTCCGGGCCGGGCCGCACTGCGCGTCCGGATCGACCGCCGCCGCTGGCTGCGCGGCGCCAGAGACGCCACCCTGCGCAACCCCGACTCGTGCCACGAGTGCATCGGATCCATCGCGCGAGCCGCGGGGATCCCGGCCGAGCACCTCGACAACCAATGCCGGATCTCAGCCCTGGACGGGCAGACGATCGAACGGCGCTGCTCGTGCCGGTACCTGCTGTACAGCATCAACGACGACCCGCTGCTCGGCGACGCCGCGCGCGAACGCATGCTCACCCCCGTCGCCGCACGGATCGGCATCGAGCTGACCTTCACCGACAGGGCGCTGCCGCCGCACGCCGTCGCGCCCACCACCGAAGGCCGCGCCCGCCAGGCCGCCATCTCCCGCGGAGACCGTACCGACAGCTCCGCACGGCCCCTGCAGCTGGCCACAAGCGTCCTCACCCGGGACGGCGACTGGCGGCCGCTGGACGAGACCACCCTCCTTCTCGACTCCGACCCGGAGACCGCCTGGGCGTACGCCTACGACCTGCTGCGCAGCGACGCTTGCGAGCAGAACGCGGCAATGCAGATCATCATGTGACCCGACCCCTTGCCCCGTCGCCCCTCCTCTGCCCGGCCGCCTTCACCGCCAGGCGGCCACTGGGGAGAAATCCGCGCGCGCTCTGCGCGGCAACGACGAGGACCCCGACCGGCAAGAGCCGGACAACCCAGGAAAGAAGAACGAGATGCACGAGGTCACACTCGACCCGCAGCAGGTCCCGGCGGGGGCCGAGCTGCTCGTCGGCGCCGCCTTCGGCGACGACGCCGCCGGCAGGCCGATCCATGGCACCATCGCGGACGAGGCGGACAACGGCGGCGACCGGCAGCGACTCAAGGTCGGTGCCGTGGCGACGCGCCGCCCGGCCGTCGCCCAGGGCACCGAGAGGCCCTCGGCGAGCGTCCACGGCAACGCGCTGCGCGGAACGCGCGACGAGGCCCCGGCTGTGCCGATAGGCGCCCCTCTGCTCGCACCGACGGACGGCGCCGACGCCCGGCGGGGGTGGCGCGTATACCGCGTGACCCCGAGCGGCGGCGTGATCTACGACGAGTGGATCGGCCTCGACCCGCACGAGGCGGAGCTGGCCCGGCTCCACGCGGCCGCGGCGAGGAGCCCGGAGGGGGCGCTGAGACGGGCGCTCGAGGCCCGGCCCGGGCACGCGAGCCGGGAGGAAGTGCTCCGATGGTTCGCCGGCCTGAAGAGCGAGCGCCGCGCGGGCTCGAAGCCGCCGCCGGGGGCGGCGCGGCGGGGGTGGCGCCGGGCCCGCGCCCGGAAGGACCGCAGCCGATGACCTCCGCCAACGGGCTCCCGGCTCGGAAGCGCCTCGAACAGTACGGCGCCAACGTCCTCAGCGATGCCGAGCTCCTGACGATCCTCGTGGGCCGCAACGACCGCCGGGCCGCCGACGCCGTCCTCGAGCAATGTGGCGCCGTGCAGACGCTGCCGCACGAGAGCGCCCACGATCTCGCCCGAATCGACGGCATGACGGCGCTCAGAGCCGCCGTGGTCGCGGCCGCCGTCGAGCTGGGCCGCCGCACGCTGACGCAGCCGGCGCCCGAACGGCCCCGGCTGGGATCGCCCCGCGAAGTCGCGAGCTACCTGCTCCCCCACCACGGGGCGTACCCCGTCGAGAAATTCGGGATCGTGAGCATGAACGCGAAGCACCGGGTCCTGCGGACCACGATCCTCTCGAGCGGGGTCATCGACGCGAGCCTCGTGCACCCCGCGCTCGTCTTCCGGACCGCCGCGGCCCATCGCGCGACCGCCGTCGTCCTCTTCCACAACCATCCGTCCGGCGACCCGTCGCCCAGCGGAGACGACATCGCCCTCACCGCGCGCCTCATCGAGGCCGGCAACATCATGGGCATCGAGGTTCTCGACCACGTGATTCTCGCCGGCAGCAGGTACTGCAGCATGAAGGAGTTGGGACGCCTGTGACGACACGACCCGAACCGCCCGCCGCGAGACGGCGCAGGGACCGCCTGGAACGGCTGCGCGAGTTCGCCCGGCGGCTGCCGGCCTGCAGCGGCGAGCCGGGGACCGGCATCGAAGCCGTGTGGCCCCACCGCGGCGGGCGATAGCCGCCGGGACGACCGCCGCCCCGTCCGGGAGAGACCCGATCGACGCCGGCGGCGGAGCGGCAGTCTCCCCGCCCCTGGCGCCGCGCCTCGCCGCGACGTGCGCAGCCGCCCCCCGTGCTGCCGAGCACCCCACCCAACACCCACCGGGCCTCCCGCGAGGCCGAACCCGCTCAGCCGCCCCACGGCGGCGAAAGGAAGCCATCGAATGCAGATCCACGGCGGATACACCCGAGGTGTCCACGAACACCGGTTCACCGTCTCCGCCTCACCGAACAGCGCCGGACGGCGGAAGAGCCTCGCCGGCGACGTCGCCGAGGCCGAGAACGCTGCCGACCCGGCACCCAACGACATGACGAACATCCACACGAGCCCCTGGGGCGGCGTGCAGAGCGCCACCGTCCTCGCCCCCGGCGTGACCCTGATCGAGACCGCCTCCCACGGCGGGCTGCACCTCGCCGGACGAGCCATCGAGGCGATTCCCCGCGCCGTCGGCGCGACCTTCATCAACGGACCGAGCTGGGCCGAGGAAGACTGCGAGCTGGCCATCGCGCTAGCGATCCTCCACGCGGCCGGACTCGTCCCCTCCGACAAGCTCCTCGGGCTGACCCCGGCCCGGATGGCCGACATCGCCCGCCGCACCGCCCGACGGTTCGACGCCTACGCCTGCGCGCTGGAGCACCTGCCCGCCGGCTGAACCGCCGGCAAACGCCGGGGCCCAACTCCCGTTCCCGAACGACCCGGATCAATCACCCGCGCCCGGCCCTCCACCGGGCGCAAGAGGAGAACACTGCCCATGACCGTCACCATCAAGCCGCTCGCGCGCGGCGAACACCGCCGCGAAGTCCGAATCGGCCGCACCGGCAAGGGCGTAAGGTGCGGCCGCTGCGGCACCCGCCTCGCCTGGAAGCCCGACACCGACGGCGTCACCGGCTAGGCGGCTCCACCCCGGCCGGCACCCGCCGGACCGACCTGCCAGATCGGAAGGCGACCCGCATGAGACAACCCACTGACACCAAGACCATCGACGGACCGATCGCTTCGCTGGGGACGTACATCGATCTCGAACTCGCGTTGAGCGACGTCCTCGGCGAGCAGCTGCAACGGACCTCGGCCAGCGCCGGCACCGTGTGCCACGCGGCACCGGCCGAACTCCACGCGGCGCTGGCCAGGATCGCAGGCAGCGCAGGACGCGCCGAGACTTGCGCTCTCGCCCGTGCCCTCGCCCGGCGGCTCGAAGACGCCCTGCGAGAGCACCCGGGGGTGGAGCGCATCACCATGACGCTCCGTCGAATGAACGGCCCATGAGCAGAACACGCACGGATCGGGTACGGCTTGATCCGATGAGCAAATCGTCCCGGCTGTCGCAGCACGATTCGCCCCCATCACCACTCGCAGCATGACGGTCATCCGTCGAGCACCTGCACGAGCGCGCCCGACGAGAATCGAGATCCACCGCTGGCTGATGGCCATGCCCCCCCAGGACGACGGCAGCATCGCCGTCGCCTACGACATCCTCGTCCCGCTCAACGACTGCCTCCCGAACCGCTGCACCATCCGCACCCTACTGACGAACGGCCGCGCGTACCAGGGCTTCGCGAACGCCACCTGGTCGTGCGATCTCCCGCTGGGCTGGGAGCGCTACCAGGCGTGGCTCCAGCACGAACTCGAAGCCAAACGCCGGATGCTCGCCTTCCTCCACGAGCACTGCCCGGAGACCGGCGAGCTCGAACGGTGGCCCGCCCTCTGGGCGTACATCCGCCCGGAGCTCGCAGAAGACCTCCGGACCGTCCACCTCACGATCCCCACGCCCGGGGAGCCCGCGGACCACCCGGCGCCTCCCGCCGGCGCCGCGCCTTGAACCGCGCAACAACCTCGTCAACGACAAGGGGAATAACGATGCCCGACACCCGCGCCAACACGGCGCCGCCGAGCCGGGACTGGTGCGTCATCCACGCCTACACCCGCGCCGAGGCCCTCGCCGACGGCGTCCTCGTCGACGTCACCCCCACCACCAAGGAGGCCGGATTCAAGGTCCAGACGGCGGACACGGCCTCCGTCTTCAACGACTGCATCGCGTGGACCGAGGAAGACGCCAAACAGAGCCGGACCTACCAGGACCAGGCCGGCCGCCTCTGGGACGTCCTGTGCCTCGCCGCCGCCAAGGCCCGCTCCCTTCGCGGCAGGCACCAGAACCAGCTCCTGCACGAACTCCACGTCGTGCCCAGGCCCGGCCACGACCACCCGCGCCTCCGCACCCTCAAGCTCATCATCGGCCCCGGCGACAACGCCGAGCCCGTCGCCACGATCATGCTGCCCCGCGAGGACTAGCAGCCCCGTCGAAGGATGCGCGAGTGGACCAGCATGCACGCGGCGGCGGCGCCCCGATGGCGGCCGGCCGCAACCGAACAGCGACCTCGTCGCACAGCGAGACCCGTACCGTCTGGCTGCCGGACGAGTGGGCCGTCTACATCGCGAACGGCGACGATCCGGAGAGCCCGGACTGGCCGATCGAGCTCTGCGAAGAGGAGCTACGCCGCCTCCGGCTCGAGGGGTTCGACACCGTGACGTGCACCGGCCGGACAACAGACCTGCAGGAGTACCGCGGCGTGGCCGGAACCCTGCGGGCGTACGAAGCGCTGCGCGTCGGCGGCGACGACGTCGTCACCCGGACGGTCACGCTCGTCCAGGAGCGCCTGAGCCTCCCGGGCGGCGAGGTGGCGCGCAAGATCCTGCTCGACGCCAAAGTGGCGCTCACGCGCACCGAGAGCCAACCCGCGGAGCGGCTCGCCGCGCGCGCCGTGCTGGAGGCGACCGGGCGGGAACGCCGCGTGGCCGAGCTTGACCGCATTGAGGATAAGGAAGTGCGGATGTGCTGGAGGCGACCGGGCGGGAACGCCGCGTGGCCCGGGCGTGGGGAGACACGGCGGGAACGCCCCTCGATCCCGTCTGGCTCCACATCGACATCGAGCGCGACAACGAGCCGCTGCCGCGAGACGCGTGGAGCGACCGGGCCGCGGTCGACAGCCGGCTCGACAGCCGGAACCTCGTCGCGCGGATAGTCCTCAAGGACCCGCGCACGCCTATGCGCCGTGAAGCCGCCCCGGAGTGGTGCCGCCACGCGCCGTTCTACGACCACGACGGCCGGATGCGCTGCATCGAATGCGACGGATTGAAGCGCGTCGTCGCCCACGACAACCGGCGGGCACCGCGGATCGGCTGCCCCGCGCAGTGTCCGAACTGCGACCTGCAGGATTAGCGCCTCGACACGCTCGAGACCGCGCGGGCCGGCCGGCACAACATCCACGTCGCCGGCCTTGGCGGCTCCCACCCCCGTTGCGGCGCCATCGCCCGAGCGCTCTCGCGCGACCTCGACATCGAGGCCGCTACCGCACCGATCACCATCGTCTCCATCGCGCCAGCTTCGCCCCCCACCGCCGCGCCCCCGCCCGCATCCCCGCTGGCGAACAGGCCCTCCACGGCCACCGAGACCTTGAACAACAGCCAATCGCCCCGCCGACCCAGTCGGCGCCCCGAGGAAAACCGAGATGCAGATCTACGGCGCGTACACACGCGGCATCCAGGGACACCTGCTCACGGTGTCCGCCACCCCCAACCGAGCCGGACGACTCCATGTCGCCGGCGTCCGCGACACCGTGGCGCAACAGACCGTCACGACAATCGACCAAGCCCTGAAGCGGCTCGGCGTCTGCAGCGCCGGCGCCGACGTGCGCCTCGAGCCCGCCGGCGCCGGAAACCCGCCGCTGGCCACCGGCCGGTACTCGGGCACGCTCGATCTGCCGATCGCGCTGGCCCTGCTCGCCGTGGCCGGCAAGCTCCCCGCGGACCGAATCGCCGACATCGTGGCCGTCGGCGGCCTCGACCCCTACGCCGCGAACGAGAGCGCCGGCGTGCGGTGCATCGGCGCCGGCGGCACGACCGCCATCGCGCACGCTGCGGAGGCGCACGGCCTCCGGCTGATCGTC
Organism: Vicinamibacterales bacterium; assembly: GCA_965204175.1. GTDB lineage: Bacteria > Acidobacteriota > Vicinamibacteria > Vicinamibacterales > UBA8438 > WTFV01. Next base: position 1,680,947 of record OZ241978.1, on the reverse strand, counting down.
GCCGACGACCAGGCCGCGGCCGCCTGCGCCGAGTGCCGCGAGACGACAGGCGCCATGACGCTCGAGGAGCTCGTGGCCGTGCTCGCCGGCGACCAGGACGGCGAGCCGCTCCCGCACCGGACGGTAGCGGTGAAGCGGCGCGACCCCGGGACCTGGCGCCTCAGCGAGAGCGACCTGCGCGCGATCGAGATCGCGTGCGCGGGGTGGCACAACATCCACATCATCGGCCCTGAAGGACACTCCCTCCCGCAGTACGGGCGCATCGCGCAGGCCCTTCTGCCCGACCTTGCCGGCGAGGCGGCGCGCGAGACGACCAGCATCCATGGCGTCGCGGGCCTCATGGCGCCGTGGACCGCGCGGATCACGGAGCCCCCGCTCCGGGTCCCGCACCACACCGCCTCGCGCGGCGCCGTCGCCGGCAGCCGGGGCCGGCCCGGCGAGGTGAACCTCGCGCACAACGGCGTCCTCGTCATCGACCAGCCGACGGAGTTCGACCGCGACGCGGCCGACGCCCTCGTCGCCGCCGCGGAGGACGGACAAACCGTCATCTACCGCTACACCCCGGTCGAGCACACGATCCGGATGCCGGCCCGCTTCCGCCTCATGGTGACGACCCGGCCCGACGAGCTCGACAGCCGCCGCCACCGCGCCGCAGACCTGCTCGAGCTCTGCGACATCGAGATCACCGGCGGCATGCCGACCGACACCGCGATGCCCCCCGAACGGCTGCAGTCCGGCCGGGAGCGCGTCTCCCGGGCGGCGGCGATCCTCGGGGGCGCGCCCCCGCGCCTCCTCGGCGGCCAGGCGGCGTACGACACGCCGCGCCGGCGCATCCAGGCCGTCGCCCAGACCGTCGCGGCACTCGACGAGCGCCGACAGATCGAGAGCGAGGACCTCGCCGAAGCCGAACGCCTCCTCTACCGCGGCGATCGCCGATGACCGCCCGCCGTGAACCCCTGCCCCCAATACGCCAGGACCTCCGGCACCAGCACCCCTGCCACGCCGGGCTCTCGCAGGAGCGCGACGCCGCGGAGCGCGACGCCCGGGACGCCCTCGGCCGGTACACAAGTTCGTGATGTTCGGCTACTGGTGCGGGATCCGGGTCCACCTCAACCGCCTCTGCGCAACCCCGAAACCCAATCCCTGGAGAGAACTCGTGGCCGCCGCCCGGCGGTACCGGAGAAGACGTGATGAAAATTGCACGACCCAGCCCGGCCGACCTTGAACGGCGGGCACGAGCGACAGCGCGCCAGCGGCGACGCGACGAGACGGTCGCCGCCGGCGCTCTCCGCCGGGTGCGGGGATCCGCGACGGCCGCGGTCGCCGCGCTCCGCGCGGAAACCGCCGGGTACCGGGCGGAGGCCAACTGGCTCTCCTCGAAGGGCGTCGACGGCCGCCTCGGGGCTTGGCGCGCGGCCGAGCGCCGCGACCGGGCCGCGGACCTGCTCGATCCCGGAGGCGGACGGTGAAGGTCAAGCGCGGCGCCCGCGCCGTCGAGGCGGCCGCCCTCAAGGTGATCGAACGCGCGCAGCAGAGCGGCCCGCCGCGCGACGAGTACAACGAGCTGCAGGGTGCCCTCAAGCGGGGGCGCGCCGCCGCTGCCCGCCTCGGCCACACCCTCACACGATGGAAGCGGCGGGCGTACGCCCCGCACACCGCCGCGACCGCGTTCTGCAAACAGTGTCGGGCCACCGCCCTCGTCAACCTCGAGCACGCCTCCGACGCCTACGGCCCCGCCATCACGAACCCCTGCAGTACCCCCAAGACCGATCCATCCGCCTGAGCCGTCCATACGCCCCACCAAGCCGCACGTTACCGGCCTGTCGCACGTCACCCGAACCGGAGAACGAACCGCAGAGACCCGACATCGCAAGCCATGACCAGCATGAGACGACAGTAGGACCGGACCCGGCGTCCGGGATCCCGGCCTTCCGGATCACCGTGGAGCTGCCCGCCGCGTGGCAGAGCTACATCGCCAACAAAGCGGCCGACGTTTCGACGACCTGGATCCCGACGACCCGTGGAACCGGGCCGCCGCCGACCGGGAGGCCGCCAGGCTCGAGAAGGAGGGCTACGCGCTCCTCGGCCCGGTGGTCGGGGCGGCCGAGTTCGGCCGGCACGAGGGGACGCTCGGCGCAATCACGACCTACGAGGCCGTCAACCACGACGTCCTCGCCAGCGACAACGCCGCCGGCATGTGGCGCTTCAGACCGGCCGGAAGCGACACCGAATATCTCATCGTCCACCGCACGGAAGGCGTCGTCTGTCTGCCCGAGCACTGGCGGCGCAAGCTGGCCGACCCAGCCGGCGAGATCGACGAGGGCGACATCGAGTGGCCCGACCGCGCCGGCGACGACCCCGCACAGCCCCCACTCACGGATCTCGGCGAGGTGAATGAAGACTGGGACCCGCGCGACCGCACGCCGCCACCCAGGACCTCGCGGTCTGGGACGACCAAGCATACGAGTGCACGGCCCGGGCGCTCGCGGCGCGCGGCTGGACCCTCGACCAAGCCCTCGACGGCTCCCGCCTCGGGTGGTTCCACGGTCAGTGGGGACCCGTCCGCCCGTACGTCGTCGTCCGCGGCAGCGGCCGCCGCGACAGCACAGACGCGGCCGGCCGGCCGTGGGTCGAGACCGGCAGGAGCCCGCTGTGACCGGATCTCGAACGGGATCGCATTCCAAACCGCCCACCCCCGCCATCCTACGCCGCGCCCAGCGGGCCGCCGCCATCCTGCACTGGCGGCAAGCCGGCGCCTCCATGGCCGTGATCGCCCGCGGCCTCGGAATCGGCATAGCAGCGGTGCACCGCACGCTGAGAGAGCTGCGGTCACACGCAACGCGAAAGGAGACGGACGCATGACCAGCAAGCCGAACACCATCCGGGCAAGCATCGCCGACGAGGCGATCTCCCGGGTGAAGCAGTTCTTCGACGGAACCCTCGCGCAGACGCTCCACGAGGTTGCTGCAGAACGCGCGGCGCTCGGGAGCCACGAGCGTCGCCATCACCTAACCACCGCGACACCGACCGGCTTATGGTCGCCGACGACGGCCGCGAGATTGCCGATCCCCGGACGCTGCTGGCCTTCGGCAAGACCGGGTGGGGCAGGGACCTCCAGTCGGCCGAGAGCCCGGCCGGCATGGGCGTCTTCTCGCTGGCCCGCTGATCGCCGCGGATCCGCTCGCGGGTCGCCGGGCGGCCGCCATCCGCAGTCGAGCTCGGCGAGGACCACTTCGTCGGCCGGGCGCCCGCCACGATCACCGGCGCCGGCGACTACCAGCCGGCCCGGCCGGAACGCGTGGTACGATGACCATGGTGAAGGCGACAGTCGACATTCGTGACGAGTTGCTCGCCCAAGCTCGTGCGCAGGCCGCCAGGGAACGTACCACGCTGGCCGCCGTCGTCGAGGAGGCGCTGATCCTCCGCCTGCGTTCAACAGCGCCGCGTGGCGGCGCAATGAACCCGTTGCCGGTTTCTCCACGCCGCGGTGGTTTGCGGCCCGGCATCGACGGCTCCCGCAACCGCTCCCTTCTGGACGCGGCGGACCGGTGATTCCGGATGTGAACGTACTGGTCGCGGCATTCCGACCCGACCATGAGCACCATGTCGTTGCGGCAACTTGGCTCAACGATGCCCGAAACGCCTGCGCGACGGGGAACGGCACCCTTGTTCTGCCACCCATGGTGGTAGCCAGTTTCCTGCGGGTCGTCACGAATCACCGCGTGTTCATCGATCCCGACCCCGTTCAGGACGCTGTAGCATTCGTCGACGCTCTGCTGGAAACCCCCAGTGCCGAGCTTTGCCCGTCCGGCCACGAGTGGCCCGTGCTGCGAGACAAACTGATAGAGGGGAACCTGCAGGGGAACCTCGTTACCGACGCGCGGCAGTCCGTGATCGTGGGAGCGCCGGAGCTTGAAGCGAGATAGATCAGGTCCCGAGGGGGTTCTCGCGCTCACGGCGGTCAAGGTTCCGCGACCAACGAGCGGAGGCCGGCCAGTTCCAGGCGCGGCCGTTCGGAACGGCGGCGACCGCGGCGTCGAGTCGACCATTACTTGCCGCCCCGCGCCTTCTGCAGCCTCTTGCGCTTGTTAGTTAGGTTCCCTGACCTCACCTGTGACCGCGACGGATCGAACCGTCGCATCGTACAGGTGGACTACCTCGGCCTGGGTGCGATGGAACGCTCGCCTGGATCGGGGCCTCCGCGTCGCGGCCCGCCCATGGGCTGCGTGAGCAGGTAACCGTTCGGGCCATCCACTGCAGTTGCTCCCAGGTGTCGGCGCGCCCGATCTCGTCGGGGTCGATGACTGTCGGTTGACAGACTGGCTTTCGACGACGCGGCCCGTAGGCCCCGTAGGCCGCAGTTCAGCCCTGATAGAGCGACGGCCTCCGGAGCCGATCACGAAAGCGCAAGAACCCCAATAGACCCCGGTTTTATGGGGACAATCGTGATCACAAAGCGTCGGAAAACGTCAGAACACGGCTGGCAGCAGCGGAAACGGCTGGCAGTCCGGCTGGCAGAGACGCTTGTTGTCGCAGGAGAGATGGCGCAGCTCGATGACCCTTGGGTGGCTCGGTCCACGACCGAGGCCAGTCCGCGACTGGTGCCGGTGGGCGAACCGGTCTCGTCCGACGACGATGACGAAGCAGCGAGCTGATGCACGGTCCGGTCGAACTGGCGGCCCGTGTGCTCGACATCCGCGTGATCAAGGTGAGCCGCTCCACGACGAGCCGCACATGCGTATCGGGGCGCTTCAACCGCCTCCGTCGTCCGCTTGACGGCACTCCCCGTACCCGCTCGCGCACTGCCTCGGCCTCCAGCCGCGGAGCGCGTCGCTGTTCTTGACGGCTTCGCCTCACGGCCTCTCGCGATATCATGGTTGAGGTCGGCGACGGCCGTGACGGCCGTACGCCGGGGGCGCGAGGAGACACGGTCCAACGTGACGTCCGCTTCGTCTGCGACCGTTCGGCGGAACAGCGGCGACGAGCAATGCACGAATCAACTCTGCACCGTGACGCGTGCTTTCGACCTTGACCGGCCAGTGCCTTTTCCGGACAACGGCGCATGCCTCGCATTCTCGATAACATCAAGCAGCACCTCCGGGCCGCCCTTGCGGAAACGATGGGCGTCGCCTACCGGGCCGATTTCTGCGTCGGCTACTTCAATCTTCTCGGCTGGCGGTCGATCGATGCGCACGTCGAGGATTGGACCGGTGGCGAGGGCCATCGCTGTCGCATCCTCGTCGGCATGCAGCGGCTGCCGCACGAGGAGCTGCGCGCCGCGAGGAGTCTGTCTTCCGGCCGACCCGACCTCGACAACCAGACCGCGCTGCGGCTCAAGAAGCGGCTAGCGGAGGAATTCCGGGAACAACTGACCCTCGGCGCTCCAACGAACCAGGAGGAAGCCGGGTTGCGTAGGCTGGCCCGTCAGATTAGGACACAGAAAGTAGTCGTCAAGCTCTTTCTCCGCTATCCCCTCCACGCCAAGCTCTACCTGTTGTTCCGCTCCGACCCCATCAACCCGACGGTGGGGTACCTGGGCAGCAGCAACCTGACACAGTCCGGACTGTCACTTCAGGGCGAACTCAACATCGACGTGCTCGACCACGATGCTTGCCAGAAGCTGGCGGCCTGGTTCGAGGAGCGTTGGAACGACCGCTGGTGCGTCGACATCTCGGACGAGCTGGTCGCGATCATCGAGGAGAGTTGGGCGCGGGAACAGCTGATTCCACCCCATCACATCTACATCAAGATCGCCTATCACCTGTCGCAGGAGGCACGGGCCGGCCTGGCCGAGTTCCGCATCCCCAGGGACTTCGGAAACCAGCTCCTCGACTTTCAGACCGCCGCCGTGAAGATCGCCGCACATCACCTGAACAAGCGCGGCGGCGTGATCATCGGCGACGTAGTCGGGTTGGGCAAGACGCTCATGGCCACCGCGCTGGCGCGCGTGTTCGAGGACGATCACGGGTTGGAGACGCTGATCATCTGCCCCAGGAACCTCGTCCCCATGTGGCAGGACCACCGGGACCGATACCGGATGCGCGCACGCGTGCTGTCGATGAGCCGCGTCCTCGGGGAACTCCCGGACCTGCGCCGTTACCGTCTCGTGCTCATAGACGAGAGCCACAACCTGCGGAATCGTCAAGGCAAGCGGTACCGCGCGATCCAGGAGTACATCCGGGAGAACGAGAGCAAGTGTATCCTGCTGTCGGCGACACCGTACAACAAGACGTATCTGGACCTGTCCAGCCAGCTCCGCCTTTTCGTTCCCGAGACCGAGGATCTGGGTGTTCGCCCGGAACGCCTGTTGCGGCAAATGGGCGAGACCGAATTCATGCGCCACCACCAAGCCCCCGTCCGGTCCCTTGCCGCTTTCGAGCAATCCCCCCACGCCGATGACTGGCGGGAGTTGATGCGCCTGTACCTCGTTCGGCGGACACGCAGCTTCGTGCAGGACAACTACGCCGCCACCGACCCGGTGGACGGCCGGCGCTACCTCACCTTCGAAGGCGGCGAACGCTCCTACTTCCCGACGCGCGCGCCGAAGACGCTACGGTTCGACATCGACCCGCAGTACGCCCGGCTGTTCGCCGACGACGTGGTGGACGCCATCAACGCGCTGGAGCTGCCGCGCTACGGCCTCGGCAACTACGTGACCGCCTCGCCGACGACGCCTCCCAGCTCGGCGGAGGCGAAGGTGCTGGACGACCTGTCGCGCGCCGGCAAGCGTCTCATGGGCTTCTGCCGCACCAATCTGTTCAAGCGCCTGGAGAGCAGTGGCCACGCCTTTCTCCTGTCGATCGAACGCCATGTGCTTCGGAATTACGTGTTCATCCACGCCATCGAAAACGATCTGCCGCTCCCTATTGGGACGGCGGATGCCGGCCTCCTGGACGTGCAGTCCTCGGATGAGGACTCCGACTCGACCGCCGGCGATCTCTTCGACACCGATGGGGAAGACGCCGACGCTCCGCCGGAAGCGGCAACGTCTCTCAGAACGGAAGAACAGTTTCGTCAGCAAGCCGGCCAGGTCTACGCGCTCTTCAGCGGGAGCTATAGGCGTCGGTTCCGTTGGCTCCCCGCGCACCACTTCGAGGCGGCGCTCGGCGAGGATCTGACGGCCGATGCCGCCACCCTGCGCCACCTGCTGGTCCGATTCGGCGAGTGGCGGGCAGCCGCGGACGCCAAGCTCGCCGCGCTGGTGGAGCTGCTCGTCGACCTCCATCCGCAACGCAAGGTCCTCGTCTTCACGCAGTTCGCTGACACCGTGCGGTATCTGGAAGGCGAGCTTCGGTCGCGTGGCGTCTCGCGGATGGCAGCCGCCACGGGGGACACCGAAGACCCCACTGGACTGGCGTGGCGTTTCAGCCCCCGGAGCAACGGGAGAGAGAGCCGCGTCGCCGACGAAGATGAGCTGCGGGTGCTGGTGGCCACCGATGTTCTCAGCGAAGGACAGAATCTGCAGGACTGCGCCATCGTCGTGAATTACGACCTGCCATGGGCGATCATCCGCCTCATCCAACGCGCCGGCCGCGTCGATCGCATCGGTCAACGGGCGCGCGACATCCTGTGCTACTCGTTCCTGCCGGCCGAAGGCGTCGAACGCCTGCTCCGTCTGCGCGCCCGCGTGCGGGAGCGCCTCGACGAGAACGCGGAGGTAGTCGGGGCGGACGAGGCGTTCTTCGAGGGCGACGACCAACGGACGGTGCTCGACCTCTATCACGAAAAGGCCGGGATCCTCGATGGCGACGACGACACGGATGTCGACCTGTCCTCGTACGCCTACCAGATCTGGCGGAACGCCACCCGGGACGATCCGGAGCTACGGAAGCGGATAGAGGATCTGCCGCCGGTGGTCCATTCCTCGAAGGCCCACTCTGAAGATCCGGAGCGCCCGGCAGGAGCACTCGTCTACATGCGCGGCGCCCAAGGGTACGACTCGCTGGCGTGGATCGACCGTGCCGGCGGCAGCGTGACGCGAAGCCATTTCGAGACACTGCGGGCCGCGGCGTGTCCGCCCGACACCCCGGCCCTTCCGCGTCACGAGACCCATCACGGTCTGGTGGCCCAGGCAGTGGCACACGTCGCGAGCGAAGAGAAGCAGGTCGGCGGACAGCTCGGCCGCCCGTCCGGCGCGCGGTTCCGCACGTACGAGCGGTTGAAGAGCTACGCCGAGAGCGTCAAGGGAACCGTGTTCGACACAGCGGCGCTCCGGCAGGCCATTGATGACATCTACCGGTACCCTCTTCGGCAGACCGCTGTCGACGCCCTGAACCGTCAGCTGCGCAGCGGCATCTCCGATGACAACCTCGTTGCGCTGGTCAGCACGCTCAGGGACGAGGACCGGCTCTGTATCGTGCACGACGAGGACGAACCGCAGGAACCGAGCATCATCTGCTCGATGGGCCTGATTGGACACTGAAGATGCCCGCTCCCCTCGATAGAGACCGCGTCCGGCGCCAACTGGAGACTCTCGAACTGCGCTCCTTGTTCATCGACGATCTCGGCTGGGACCACGGTGGCGCCGACATCCAGGCAGTCGTGGCGGGGCGTACGTTCCTCCTCGAACCCCTCGCGCAGAAGCGTGGCTTCGTGGCGTATCGGTACCTGGCGGATTCGGACGACGCCTTCCCCGACCACCCCACGCGCCAGAAGATCGAGAGGTTCGTCACCAGAACCGTCCGCGAGCACCTTATTGTGTACGTTGCGAGCGACCGCAACACACATTGCTGGCAGTGGGTGAACAGGGAGATCGGACGCCCGGATCGAACTCGTACCCATACCTACAACGGAGGTCAGTCCGGCGAGGCCCTGATCCAGAAGCTTGAGCATCTGGTCTTCACCCTGGACGAAGAAGACCACCTAACCATCCTCGACCCGTCGGAGCGCGCACGCGCCGCCTTCGACGTCGAGAGGGTTACCAAGAGATTCTACGACCGCTTCAGGAAGGAGCACCGCGCGTTCCTGGGCTTCATCGAAGGCATCGCGAGCCTAGCTGACCGTGAGTGGTATGCCTCGCTGATGTTGAACCGGATGATGTTCATCTACTTCATCCAGAAGCGCCGATTCCTCGCCGACGACCCGAACTACCTGCGCAACCGCTTGGACAGAGTGCGTCGCGAGCGGGGCGCCGGCAGTTTCCACAGCTTCTACCGGCTGTTCCTGCTGCGGCTGTTCCACGAAGGGCTCGGCCAGCCTCCGACCCACCGCGCCCCAGAGCTTGCGAAGCTGCTGGGCGAGGTCCCCTACCTTAACGGAGGGCTCTTCGACGTCCACGACCTGGAGCGCGACAATCCCCACATCCACATCCCGGACGAGGCCTTCGAGCAGATTTTCACGTTCTTCGAGTCCTATCAGTGGCATCTCGACGACCGCCCGCTCCGCAACGACAAAGAGATCAACCCCGACGTGCTCGGCTACATCTTCGAGAAGTACGTCAATCAGAAACAGATGGGGGCCTACTACACCAAGGAGGACATCACCGGATACATCGCGCGCAACACCGTCATCCCGTTCCTCTTCGACCACGCGCGAGAGGACTGCACCATCGCTTTCAGACCCGACGGCCCGGTGTGGCGGCTGCTCAAAGACGACCCCGACCGATACTTCCATGACGCGATCCGTCACGGTATTACCTACGACCGTGACCGGGCGGCGGCCCTGCCTGCGCCCCTCGCCCTTCCACCCGAGATCGCCGCCGGCGTTGACGACGCATCGAGGCGCCAAGGCTGGAACCAACCCGCTCCACGCGAGTACGCGCTGCCGACCGAGACTTGGCGCGAACATTTGGCCCGTCGGCAGCGTTACGAGCAGGTCCGCGCGAGACTCGCTGCGGGCCAGATCACCTCCATCAACGACCTCGTCACCTATAACCTGCACATCGAGAGGTTCGCCCGCGACGTCATTGCCAGCAGCGAAGGCCCCGAACTCGTCCACGCCTTCTGGAAGGCTCTCAACGTCGTCTCCGTCCTCGACCCGACATGTGGTTCCGGTGCGTGTGTGGACGCCTCCGAAAATGCAAGCCTTTTCTGAGTCTCTCCTTCTGCGCTCAGTCTGCTCCTGTGGTTCTCCGCGACAGCGGAGCGGCTCCCCGTCGCCGCGATTGTTTCCGTGGAACGAGGGCCAGCCTCCTGGCTGGCCCGCAAGGGCTTCCCGCACGGTCGGCCGCGGCTGTCACCCGGAGGGCCGCAACAGAGTGGAGGAGCCGCGCAGCGGCTTGACAGCCGCGGGCGACCGTGCGCGAGGTAGACGCTTCCGAGCGAAGCGAGGGCCTTTGGGCACGTCCGAAGCCGTGCAGCGCCGTTTCAGGAAGCTCCATTTCGTCGGATGGTTCGGTGCATGCGGTCAGGTGCTGTCGTGTGTCCGGCCTCATTGCTTGCGGCATATCACGCGCCGCGGGCCCGTATGGAGATACGCGGGTCGAGTCCAAAATCGTTCCTGTGTGCTCGAAGGCACTGCACCGCAGGCTGGTTTTCCCGACCCCGTCTCGTTGACCGTTTGCCCTTACCATCTTCCGACCTGCTCGCATTCCCGACGGCGCCGGACCCCGGCTCTTGCTTCTCAGGCGGTCGGCAGCGGCGCGCGGTAGTACTCGTTCTTCGTCATCAACGCCCAAGCGATGCGCGCCGTCCGGTTGGCCAGCGCCACCGCGACCAGCATGCGCGGCTTGCGCGCCAGCATCCGGGCCAGCCAAGGGTCCTTCGTGCCACGCCGCGCCGCCCAACCGACTGTCGCCATCGCGCCGGCGACCAACAGGCGCCGGAGATCGCGCTGACCCATCTTCGATATCCTCCCCAGCTTCGCCTTCCCGCCGGTCGAGTTCTGCCGGGGAACCAAGCCCAGCCAGGCCGCGAAGTCGCGGCCGCACCGGAAGCTCTCCAGCGGCGGCGCGAAGGCCTGGATCGCCATCGCGCACAGCGGTCCGATTCCCGGGATACTCATCAGCCGTTCCGTCCGTTCGTCTTCGCGCGCCCGCTCCCGCAGGTCCCTTTCCAGCTCCGCGATCTTCTCGTCGAGGTCGCCGATCTGAACGAACAACAGCGCGCCCAGCTCCCGAACCGGGCCCGGGAGTGGCGAATCGGCATCTTCAATCGCCTCCGCCAGCCGCTCCACGTGCGCAGGACCTTGCGGCGCGACGACGCCGAACTCGGCGAAGTGTCCCCGCAACGCGTTGATCGTCTGCGTGCGCTGGCGAACCAGCAGATCGCGCGTGCGGAACAGCATGCCTTGGGACTGCTGCTCCTGCGTCTTCACCGCCACGAAGCGCATCGTCGGCCGCGAGGCCGCCTCGCAGATCGCCTCGGCGTCGGCGGCGTCGTTCTTCTGGCGCTTCACGAACGGCTTGACGTAGATCGGCGGGACCAGCTTCACCTCATGACCAAGCTTCCCGAACTCTCGGCCCCAGTGGTGCGAGCTCGCACAGGCCTCCATCGCTACGACGCATCGCGGCTGCGACGCCATGAAGCCCAGCACCTTGTCCCGACTCAGCTTCTTGCGGAACGCAACCGACCCGTCCGCGCGGGCGCCGTGCAACTGAAAACTCCGCTTCGCCAGATCGATGCCGATGATGGTAGCGTGCTCCACAGGATGCCTCCTCTTCCAGGTGATGCTTCACAACAGCTCCACCTTGGCACATTCCGATGCCGTTGAGAGGAGGCGTCCACCCCATCATTCCTTTTCGCGGCCCTCAACATCCTAGAGCCCCTGTACAACGCCTGCCTTGACGCTATGCAAGGATTCGTCGATGACCTCGACCGCTCCCAGCGCAGACGACGCCCAGCGACGCTACGGGAATTCCGAACCTTGCTCCAACGGGTCGGCAGTCACGAGAGCGATCGGTATTTCGTCCTCAAGTCCATCATCATCGGCAATCTATATGGCGTGGACCTCATGGAAGAGGCGGTCGAAATCTGCAAGCTCCGCCTGTTCCTCAAGCTCGTCGCCCAACTCGAACGGTACGACCAGATTGAGCCTCTGCCAGACATCGACTTCAACATCCGTGCTGGCAACGCACTCGTCGGATTCGGATCCCTCGGTCACGTGCAGCGCACGCTCAGCGCTGACATGCTACGTCAACTCTCGCTCCCGCGCATTGCCCAGCGGGCAGAAGCTGCCGACCAAGCATTCCGCGACTTCCGCATAATTCAAACGGAGCGTGCCCTAGACGCCGTTGCGCACGCAGAAGCGAAGCTACAACTCCGCACACGGCTTCGAGAACTACGCCAGGAGCTGAACGAGTACCTTGCCGGCGACTACGGTGTGAACATCACGAGCCAACAGGGATACCGTCGATGGCTGGAAGGCCACCAACCGTTCCACTGGTTCGTCGAATTCTACGGTGTGATGCGCCACGGTGGATTCGACGTCATTATTGGAAACCCGCCCTACCGACCCCTGAGAGAAGTGACGCAATACAGTCTGCGCGGATACGACTGCGAACCGGCCGGCAATCTCTATGCGGTAATGCTAGAACGCTCCATGTCGTTGTCCCAAAACGATGGGCGGTCCGGCTTTATCGTGCCAGTGTCGTCAGTGTCCACAGATGGTTATGCATGTCTGCAAGAGAAACTCTCCCGACACATTCTGCACTACAGCTCCTTTGACGATCGCCCCTCACGGCTGTTCGACGGTCTTCAACATATTCGCTTGACCATTCATCTTATTGCACCCCCCAAGCGTCGCCGCACCCTGTACTCCACGGGATACAACAAGTGGCGCTCTGTTGAGCGACGCACCCTCTTTGACGGTCTTCGCTATCAAGAGGCCCCTAGTAGCGCCGCGGTGATCTCGCACGCTCTACCGAAGTTGTCTTCTCCGACGGAGCTGAGAATAGTCGAGCGGCTGGCGAAGAGTTCGCGTACGTTGGCCCAGTTCTACGTCGACAGCGGGCGGTATCGCGTCTACTACTCTCGAAAACTCGGGTACTTCCTTCAGGTGCTTGACTTTGAGCCTCGGGTGCTTGATGGCGCCGGGAACCGCCGACCACCGTCTGAGTTCAAAACTCTGTGTTTCGGCAGCAAGGCGAACGCGGCTCTGGCCCTATGCCTCTTGAATTCCAGCCTTTTCTACTGGTTTGTGACCGTCTATTCTGACTGTCGCCACGTAAACAAGAGAGAGGTTGATTGCTTCCCCATTGGTATCGAGGACCGCAATGGCGAGCAGCCTGAACTGTTAGCATTGGCCCGTGAGCTAATGCAGGACCTGCGCAAGAATTCAGAGGACCGGCAAATGAGATTCAAACACGACACGCTTACCGTACAGTGCATTCTCGCCAAGCACAGCAAGCCTATCATTGACAGGATCGACGAGACCCTCGCTGCACGCTATGGCTTCACTGACGAGGAACTGGACTTCATTGTCAACTACGATATCAAGTACCGCATGGGTGAGACTTCGAGGGCGGGCTGACGGACCGAGGTTTTCGATGGACAAGCCAACTGCCTATATCGAAACTTCCGTCGTGTCGTACCTGACGGCTCGACCGTCGGCCAATCTCGTGGCCGCCGCCTGGCAGAAGGTCACTCTCGATTGGTGGGAGACCCGGAGGAGCAGATTCGCTCTTTACACGTCCGAGATTACGGTGCAGGAGGCCGGAAGGGGGGATACGCAAGCAGGGGCGAAACGCCTGGCGGCGTTGGCCGACATACCTCTCCTGCCGATCACAGACGCGGTCGGCTTGTTGGCGAGGACTCTTGTTCGAGAAGGGGCGCTTCCGCCCAAGGCTCCAAACGACGCCCTTCACGTCGCTGTGGCAGCAGTGCACGGTGTCGACTACTTGCTGACCTGGAACTACCGGCATCTCGATAACGCGGAAACGAAGCCCGCCATACGAGACGCCTGCGCTCGACATGCGTACGACAGCTCGGAGATCTGCACACCTCGGGAACTGCTGGGAGGAGTGGAAGATGTCGGACGAGGTAATTGAGGAACTCTGGCGGATCAAGGATGACATGGCGCGCGAACACGGGTACGACGTCGCACGCCTAGCCGCCGACCTTCGCCACAGACAGCAGGAAGAGGGCCGCCGGATCGTCGACCTGCACGCCTTGCGGGAAGCTCGTCAACGACCGCCGGCGCCAAGAAGCGTTCCATCTCGACGCCCCTGATTTGAGGCCCCGTCTGGAGCCCTGTCTGGAGCCCCGGCAGTCCACAGTCCGACCGCCTCCTGGGCTGGCTACCTGCCACCGTCGTTTCGCGACGTCGCGCGTCTCGGTATCGTCCGCTCCAGCAGTTCCCGCGCCGTAGCGACCCCACCGCGTCTGCGAAGACCTTCCATCGCCTTCACGACGTAAAGTCCGCCTCCAACCACCTTGGCAGCCCAATCAGCTCCGGATCTATCGGCAGTTCCTCAATGTACCGCACCGGCACATGCGTGTTCGTAACAAGTCTGTGACTCACCCTTGTCGCACTCGGAACAAACCCCACAACGCTCTCCAACCCGGTTGCATTTTCCCTAATCCAATCAACTCGTCGCACGTGCCTTGCCAATTCGTCCTTCGCCTCTCCCCGAAACCGTCCACAAATCTCCGCCACCTCGGCAACGGTACGCGCCAAATACAGACACTTGCACTCAACGACCTGAATCTCTCCCGTATCATTCCAAGCCAGAACGTCAACATCGCCGTCTTCCACTGCTCCACCCAACTCGCGCATCCCGACCTCGGTACGAGTGCGCCATCCAATACTGCGCAGTCGCGCGGCGACCCTCTGGGTAAATTCCCGCCCTCGGCGGTCGTTCATGGTTCCGGAATACGACCTCATCTCTTTGCTCTCAAAAAAACTCTGCGGCAAGGTGCCACGCCTAGTCTTTTCAAGAAGGTACGACAAGGCCATCTTCAGGGTCGCTGCACCCAGTATCACCGTGTCGTCCGCCCCCGACCCGAATGCCAGCAATGGCCTCGCAAGCAGAGACAGCCTCCTGCGGAACCGCCACGGATACAAGTCTCTGCGTGCGAACCCGGTTGGCACCGACTTCCATGACGAACGGTGAAAGATTGCAATCGTGCGGATAAAGGCGTCGACCACGGGTCCCGACAATTCTCGATGTTTCGTCAGGCGGCTCCTCAACTCCCCCATCTTCACTTCCACCACGGCGCTCTTCCGTTCCATCACCATGTCCATTATCTCTGCGAACCCGGAAATAGCATCGTCCGGCTTCAAACCATATTCCGCGATGAACGCCTGGTTGAATTCCTCGGAGAATCGCGCCGGCGAAGGTTGCCCGGCGTTCTTGCCGCCATATGTGTAGTATCCGTGGTAACTTTCCATGTCCTTTCGAAACTTCTCGTCGAAGTACCCAGCAGCAAAGGGTGCAATCACGTCGCGGAAAAAGCTCCGGTCGGCATCATATTCTCCATTCGGGTGAATGGTGACCTGCGGTTGTACGAGGCCATGATGGATCGCATCGGAATCTGTGGCCGCCTGTATCATCAATTCCGCGTGCGCCAGCAGGCCGTCCACATCCCACTGTGACGGTCGCCTCCCCCCGTCAGCCGGACACTCGCATATCGCAAGCTCTAGCAAACAACGTGCCGACACGGCGAGCTTGGCTCTCATACTCTCGCGCTCGCGCGCGACATCCGCAACACTCGCGTCCGCCCCGTGAATCGCATGAAGTGCCAAGCTGCTGCGTTTCCAATGCTCCCTGTCCTGCACTACTGCGTCGTGAATCCTATATACCCGCCGCATCAAGAGGGCACGATCGAGTTCGCGCAACCTCATGGACAACTGGCCGTAGATCTTGTCCACAAGTCTATGCAAGAAATCGCCACACGCGGGCTTCGACGCAAACGTCCCGCCATTCTCAGTATCGTAACAACCTACAGCCAGCCCCGGCGCCACGAACCCGACGTCGTCAAGAGTCCGGATATCCACTTCTTGCGTGTCATCCGCCAGCAAATGGTCGAACGGATGCACCTCGAACAAATGGAGTATTCGTGTACCGTCGTGTGGAATCACGTCATGCACAATCGCATCGGCGACGTCGGCGTCAACCGACGACCGACACCGCAACATCAGCAAACCTGCCGCCATAGAGCGAACGATGATTCTCTCACCGTCGTTCGCCGGGCGCCTGAAGGCCCGAAGAAAGCTCTTGGGAAACTTGATGTCTACGATACGCTTCTCTCGTTCGACAGTTGTGGTCGGATCGACCGTTCCATCGTCTGCTGCCAGTGTGGCGGTATTTCCAGGCAGCTCGACTTCGGAAAAATCGAGTCTCACCTCGAGAGGCTCTGATGATGACTCGCGGTCGACTCTCTCGATGGTAGTCACAAGTCTGGCAAAGAACTCAATGAATCCGATCCAGATCTCGTATAGGAACGACATCCGTACGTCCACCCGCTGGTGGCCGACGACGGTAAACCAGTTGGCACCGCGTTCTGTTTCGACTACACCCTTCAGAAGCCTTTGGTCGATGTAATCTGCACAGGCATAGATTGGGCGTGAATGCATATGGTCAAAGTAGGAGTTCGTGACGAGCCGCGACACTGTAATGTACTGCCCGCCATCTGTGCGAACGGCATGACGGTTCACCCGCTCCCGGGTACGCGTTCGCACGGGCAGCGCAGCATCCGTAGGAACCGCTACAAGGGTAGGTCGCCCGAGCTCCACACCAAGCGGAATGGCCCGAGAACGATGCTCTCTCCAGTTGCAGTAGAAGGTGTAGTCGTCGTAAACCTGAAAGTGGATGTCATGACTTTCAGCCAGCCTGCGTTGCGCCATGGATTTCAGGTAGCGGGTCAATGCATGGTTGTCCTCATCGATAAGCATGGCGAAATCGGCAATTCCGACAATCGAAACGTTCCAGTTCTCGATGTTCGGTGGATGGGGCAATACCCAACTGTGGCCGAAACCACCGACAATGATCAATGTGTCACCTGTATGGCAGCTTGGTAGGGAGCGCTCGGCGATGTCTTTAGCGTAACTGTGAACCGCCGCTGTAGAGTCGTCGCTGAATCGTGTGACACATGTCAGATCGTCGACGCCTTCCGCATCGAGTCTGTCGTGCAGGAGAACTACGTGCAGGTACCTATTCGTGTCGTGCTCGAACAACCAGGGCGAGAGCCGGGGCAGGTGCTCGGCCAGGGGAACGGTGGGTAGTGCTAATAGGTTAGTGTCCTTGCTGAGTGTTTGATGCAGCAGGGATTGGGTTTCACGTGCTTGGTACGCAGCAACAGCGTCCGCGAAAGCGTGCAGATGCTCGCTGGCTTTCAGTTCCGCGAATACGAATCGCCTGATCGCAACGCTTGCCGCCGTAGGCAAGGCGAAGATCAGGTTGCCGTCGATGCTCACTAGCGGACGCCGTTCCAACGAGGAATATTGGAGTGATTCCGACACGATGGACTGGCGGTCCTCCTCACGTAGAACAAAGGGTTGGAGGCGGGAAAGGGTGAGTCCTAACGCGGCAAGGTCGTTGTCTCCGAAGGTGACCGCTTGTGCGTGTCGGGGGTACTGCGAGGAGGACGGAAGCCGGAGGGAACTACTGGAGGATGGCCCTGAATGCCACCTCGACAGGGTAAGTCTCTTGGCCACGGTGTCGGAGAGCGTCAGCAAGGCCGCTATAGGAGCAATTAGGTCGCGGCATTGCCGAGGAGCGCCGTCGTGAGAGAGAACATCTAGGAGTTGCTGAGCGAAATAGTCGTTGGCATCCCAAAGCCCGTCGAAGATGCGGCGGTTTCCATCGCGCGTTCGAACGTTAGAAACGAATACGTCTTCGGGAGGATCTTCGAGAATAGCCACCGGCGTCAGGTCGAGGTAGTCAGTCAGCCAAGCGGTCACGTCCTGTTGGCTCGGGTCGCGTTGTCCGCTGCAGTGGATTAGCGCGAAGTGGACGAGGAACTCTAGGCGGAGGATGTGAGGTTGCAGGGAGGGTGCCGTGAGCAGGCCGCCAATCTGGGCGACGGTGGATCCCAAACGGTAGTTGGCAAGGGTTTTGGCTAGGGCGTCGAACGCTTGGTCAGCGAATGGTACCACTGTGGTTCCCGATGTAGAAAGTCTGGCCGGTCGCCCGCTGCGGGGTGGCTCCTGCGACCACTGCCATGATCGTCAAGCACCGTTTGCGATCTCGAGCATTTCGCTCGGTGTTCTCCAGCGCGGCATCCCACCGACGCAGGACCCGTCATCGGGAGAATCATGTCGCAGTACTTGCCCCGGACTTGCGGATCGCACAGCAGTTATCCGTGATGTCCAGGATGCAGTTGGCGTCCAACCCATATCGTGATTGCTCAAGAACCTTCTCCGCCGCCTCCCGGCGCGGTGACGGCACGTCGAGGGAGAACGCGATGGCGCCGGATGTGCCCTTTCGCGGCCACCGACGGTCGGCTTGACCAGAGAGTGTAACCGAGCGCGGCTTGTCGGGCAACGCTCACTGTAGGCTCGGCCCGGATTCCTGACGGCGGATTCGGTGGGCGCTTCGTGGGGCGGCGGCTCGGCTGGCGGGGGACGCTGCTGCGCCGGGTCTGGGCCAAGGGCGAACCTGGTGCGCATCTTCGTCAGGAACCTCCGCCGCAAGCTCGGCGACAGGGCGGCCAGCCCCGCCTACTATCTTCAACCGGCGCGGCGTCGGCTACCGCCTGGCGAAAGGCGCCCGGCCGATAAGGACCCATCGTGCCGGCGCGGCGCAGCGCGCGGCTACGAGCCTGCCGCAACCCGTTGCCGCAGCGCCTCTCCTGCTGCGCCACCCGCGCAACCGGGACCATGCAGGCGTACGTACCTGCCTCGAATTCGCCGCGCCAGCGAGTGATTGCGTATTCCGGTCCAACAAGGCGAAGGCGGAGGTGGCCGTTCAAGTGGTCGAGCGGTGGATACTCGCCGCCCTCCGTCACCGCACGTTCCTCTTGCTGGTCGAGCTCAACGCCGCGGTCGCCGAGCCGCTCGAACGGCTCAACACCCGGCGGTTCCGCAAGCTCCCGGGGTCGCGGCGCTCGCAGTTCGAGCAGCTCGACCAGCCGGCCCTGCGGCGCTACGAGCGCGGTCCGATGATCCTGACCAGCAACCAGAGCTTCGGCAGTTGGGGCGACGTCTTCGGTGACCGTGTGATCGCCAGCGCGATCCTCGACCGAATTCTGCATCACGCGACGACGATCAGCATCCGCCCGCGACTGGAGCGCCGAGCTCGACCTGGGTCCCCCGAAGGAAGAAGAAAACACCCCCAGGCGAACTCCAAATCGGAGCGTCGTCCGCGATGGAAGCACTCGACGGTGCGGGCCGTCAGCCGGACGTCGAGCTGGCGGCGGACGAGCGCGTGCGGGACCGAGTAGTCGTGCCCGTCGACTTCGACGTGGTAGTCGGTTGACGCCCGCACGGCCTTCCACTCGGCGAAGACGACCACCCGGCAAGGACACGCCGCTGAAGCCCTGGAAGCAGAGACGGCGGCAAGCGAGCGCGCCGCCGCTGCGGGCGCACTTCACGCCCCCGAGCCGGAAGCAGCGCAAGGAACCGGCATGACCGACACCGGCAGATGCGCCAGTGTCTGCAGCAGGATCGACACCGGGAGCAGTTGCAGCCCAGCGCGCAGCAGCAGGCGCAGCACAGCGTTCAGCACGAAGGGCAGACGCAGCAGCAACTCCTGCGCCTCCCACGTACGCGACCGGCTGCACGCATCCCTGCATCACTACCTGCAGCACGACCTGCGGCGGCCCCGTGCATTACTTGCTGGAATGTGCGTTCCAGCAAAATGATCAGCGATCTGCGGCACAACGGCGTGCAGTACCTGATCGCTCCGGAGCCGCAGCCGACCGATCACGACGCCGCACCACTTCGAGGATCACCCGACGGGTGCAGGAATTGCGTCATCAGACGGGGCCGCCGCGGATGCAATCGGTAGGTCCGTTCCCTGATCACTTTCCGAATCACCGCCCTGATCACTGCCACGATCGTCGGGCTGCTCCGCGTGACGCTCGGCGCCCTCCTCTGCAGGACTTTCGAGCACCGGCTCACCGGGCTCGGCATCCGGCGCTCGAAGGTCGAGCGCCTCGGCGATCTCGAAGACCGAGTCCGCGCCGGTATCCCCCTGCCTCACCGGCGCCAGGGCGCCCGTAACAGCAGGCGCGCCTTCGCGTCTGGCGACATCCAGCAAGCACTCCACGGCATAGTGGAGCGCCCTCGCCAACGGAACCCCGCTCGCCGCGGCCAGCGCCTTGAGCGCATCCGCCTGGCTGGACGGGATGCTCGCATACACCCGAACACTCCGCTCCCTGACGACCATCGGTATGTGCATGCGGCAAGCGTACGCGATGCGGGTCGCAGCCACTGCTCCTGCACGTACTCCTGCACGCGATCCTGCACCTGCTCCTGCTATGCCGAACGCGATCCCGAACACCACCGCGACGGTACCGGAAACCGCTCCGTACACTCGCGCCACCACAAGACGGGCCATGAACCAGGACCTGACCGACGCGGCCCTGCTGCCAGGACACGTCCCCACCCTGCGAGTCGCCACGCCCGACCCGCGGGACGCGAACCGCCACATCCTCGTGCCGAGCGGCTGGACGCGGTACCACGTCGCCGCCTGCCACATCGACCTGCCGGCAGACTGCTCCGAGATCGGCTCGGCGCCGGTCGACGACATCGAGTGCCCGCGCTGCCGCGAGACACCCGAGTTCGCCCACGCGGTCGAAGAGGCGCGCAACCCCGGGAAAGACGCGCCCCGCCGCCACGCCGCCAGCGAGCCCGCGCCACGAACCGAGCTCGAAACACCACCGGAAGCGCCGGCACGGCCACGGCCCAAGCCGGCCCGGAAGAAGGCCGAGAACCAGCCTCCCGCCAACCCACAGGGATCATTGTTCTGATGACGAACCCGGCCACAACGCTGTACGAAGAGACCGAGCGCGACAACGCCGCAAAGGAACAGCGGATCCTGCGCGTCATGACGCGCAGGATCTGGACGTCCATACCCGACAGGGTCGACAAGCACCCCGCCGGCGCGTACCTGATCGGCACGCAAACGCGGATGAGCCGCCAGACGGCACTCTCTGCACTCAACACCGTCGCCCGCCTCCTGAGCCAGGAGGACATCAAGACCACGCCGTGGCACACCCTCCGCTACTACGAGATGAACATGCTGCGGAGCAGGCTCGCCGAGCTCTACGCCCCCGCCACGGCCAACAAGATGCTGTCCATCGTCCGCGGCGTGCTCCGCCAGGCATGGAAGCTCGGGATGATGAGCGCCGAGGACTACAAGCGCACCATCGACGTGCCGAGCATCCAGGGCACCCGGCTCCCAACCGGACGCGCGCTCAACCCCGGAGAGGTCGACGCGCTGTTCGGAACCTGCGCCGAAGCCGGCGCGCAGGGAGCGCGCGACGCCGCCCTGCTCGCCATCCTGATCGGCTGCGGGCTGCGCCGCACCGAAGCCTCGCGCCTCGACCTCGAGCACATGGACAGGGGAGAGAAGACGCTGTGCGTCGTCGGCAAGGGCAACCACGAACGCGTCGCGCACATGAACTCCGGAGTGACCGACGCGGTCGACGCATGGCTCACGCATCGCGGGAACGGGCCGGGGCCGCTGCTGCGCTCCCTGACGGGTAAGGGAAAGAGAATCACCGACAGGCACCTGCACCCCGAAACCATCCGGCTGATCCTGAAGCGCCGCGCCGAGCAGGCGCGGATACGGCCCTGCACGCCGCACGACCTGCGGCGCACATTCATCACCAACCTGCTCAACCGCGGCAACGACATCGCGGTCGCCTCACGGATGGCGGGCCACCGGAACATCTCGACGACGACGCGCTACGACAGGCGCGACGAACACGCCAACCGCGACGCCGCCGACACGATCCACGTCCCGTACCAGGCGCCACCGGACACCGACAGAGCACAACAGCAAGGCTGAAACCGCAACACCGCGATTCGGCTTACCAGCCAGCCGCCGCCAGCCCACCATCCGGCCCGAGAAAGCCCCGCAACGAGTCCAGGTGCGCCGACCCCTGGATCTTGCGCAACGCCCGCATCTCCAGCCGCCGGACCCGGTCCCGCGACATCCTGGCCAGCGACCTCGCACCGGCCCGATCCGCCAGGTCCGCGAGCCCGAAGCGGCGGCACAACGCCGCCTGCTCGACACCCCGCAACTCGCGCCGCATCAGGTCGAGCAGCACGCCCCGGAACTCCCGCGCACGGACCTGCACCTCCGGGTCTGGCGCCCCCGGGTCCGCAAGCCGCGAGCCCCAGGTCTCGCTCTCGTCGTCGTCCATCCACACCGGCGCGTCGACCGACACCGACTGCCGCGGCACCAGCCGCAGCCGCTCGATCACGGCAGGGTCGACACCCATCCGCTCGGCCACCTCGACCGGTCCGGGACGCGGACCGCCTTCGCGGACGACCTCCGACTCGACGGCCGCCGCATCGGCCAGCCGCTCCTGCACATGCACGGGGATGCGCACCGTGCGGCCCGTCTCGGCGATGGCCTTGCGCATCGACTGCCGGATCCACCACGCCGCGTACGTGGAGAAACGCGCCTGCGCCGGGTCGAAGCGCTCGACCGCCTTCATCAGCCCGACGTTGCCCTCCTGGATCAGGTCCGGGAAGGATACGCCCAGATCCGGCCGGTACATCCGCTTGGCGAAGGACACCACCAGCCGCAGGTTCATCTCCATGAGCTGATCGCGAGCCTCCCGCGCGTCCCGCTCGCCCGAGACGGCAGATGCGACGGCCACCGCGAGAACTCCCCGCGGATCCGCTCCGCCGACCTCACACCGCGAAACCGCGATGCGGGAGAGCTCGGAACCCGCAGCCGCCACCATCTCGTCGAGCACCGGCGGGCAGAGACCGAGCGCCTGCACCGCGCGCGACATGTGCACGCGTGCGCGGCCGTCCACCAGCCCGCGCGCCGCTTCCCGCCCGAGCCAGAACCGCGCGCCGCGAACCACGATCGCGTCCGCCTCCACACAGGCGTCGATCGCGTCCTGCGCGTCCCCGACAGCGTCCGACAGCCTCTTCCGCCCCTGCTTGCTGACCTCGTCGGTCACCACCGCATGCACCGAGCGATCGCCGGCAACGGCCGCGCGGCACGCGGCCACGGCGACGCGGGCCCCCACGACAGTGCGCGAGATCGCGCGGACGCGCCGCCGCACCGCACGCCGGTACACCTGCGCCAGGCGCCACTCGCCCCCCGGATCCAGGAGTTCCTGCCGGCCGATGTCCCGAAAGTAGAGGCTGACGACCGACGCCCCGGCCGAGCCATAGCGGTCCTCGTCGGCCAGCGTCACCGACACGCCGGCCACAGTCAGCTCGGAGACGAGCTCCCGCAGGTCGCTCTCCAGCGCGTGGTCCGGAACCACGGCCTCGACGTCGTCGACGCCGACGCTCCCTCGCCTGCGCCAGAGCGCGACGAGCGAACGCAACGCGGCGGCCCGCCAGTCGGCAGGATGGAACGACGACGCGGACGAAGATTCACTTCTGGCGGGCATGGCAACTACTGCTCCCGGAATGGCGGCGAGAAAGAAGCGCAAGAGAGGCGACTGACGCCGATCAAGATATGAAAACCTCCCGACTGTGGCAGGCCCGAGAATGTAACGAAACACAGGCCGAAGTCAAACCAGCAGAACGCAAAATCGCGGCTATCTATTATTGCCGTTAACGGCAATAAGCTATTGCCGTCGAGTTAGAGCCTGAATATAAAGGTTGTATCGCGCTCGTTACACGACCGAGTTGGAACAGAAAGAAGGAGGAAATGCGTCCGGGAGCGACGAAGCGCACCGATACTCCAATGCCGTGAGAAAGGCCGTCCCGGCTACTTCTTGCCGCCGCCACCGCCGCGACCGCCACCGCCGGTTCGCCGGCGCGCGTCGCGCACCGCCTCCGCCGCGCGCTGCTGTCCCGTCGCCGTCGACAACGGCACGTCACCACCACCGGCCCCGGCACCGGACCCGCGATCCGCGAGCCATTGCGCTCCCGCGACCGCCTTGGTCAGCCCCGAACCCAGACCCGACCCCACCGGGGTACCTCCGGCCACGATCATCGCCGACAGCGCATTCACCTTCAGCGCCGCGAACAGCGCCATGATCACCAGCGGCACGTACTCGAACGCCAGCCGCGCGAGCAGCTCGACCGTGCCCACCATCAGGCCGGGGTCCCCGGGAAGCGGCGCCTGCGCCATCCGCTGCAGCGGGGCGATCAGCAGCATCGCGGTCGCCGCGTACAGCGCTGCGGCGGTCAGCATGTAGATCACGCCGTTGAGCAGCGCCTTCATCCACCCCCAGAACAGGAAGTCCAGCTGCGAGATCATCATGAACGGGACGAACAGCGGACCCACCACGGTGAGCACCGTCAGCGTGAAGAAGCCCCAGATGTACTGCGCGTAGATCATCCACCCGACCAGCCAGAGAATCACCGAGATCAGCCAGTGGAAGGTGCCCATCAGCCACATCCGCACCTCGAACTCGGCCCGGCGGATCCGTCCGGCGATCGACTCCTGCGGGTTCTCGCTCTGCACCGCCTCCGAGTGGATGTTGTCCGGGTCGCCGACCACTCGGGCGGACGAGTCGAACCGCAACTGCTCCCCCGACGCCCTGGCCTCGCCGAACGCGCGCTGAAAGTCCTCGTCGGCGTCCGCCATGATCAGGTCGCTCCAGATCACCGCCTGGTCCGCGACCATCGCCACGAAGCCGTTGCTCACCTGCCCCGCCGGCCGCCACGGGACCGCCGCCGGGCTGGCGAAGAAGTAGTTGTCCAGAACGATGAACCCGAAGCCGGCCAGGAAGAGCGTCCCCAGCAGGCTGCCCAGGTCGAACTCCCCGGAGAACATGAAACCGATGCCGGTCCACACGATCATGATGACGACGAGCCCGCCGAGCATCGCCTCCCCCATCGGCACGATCACCCGGTCGGCGTAGTGTCCGGCGCAGATCCACGCCCCGTTCAGCACCGTGTCCGGGTCCATGAAACCGCCCCGCTCCTGCGAGGAGGGAGCCGACGACGCGCTCGCGGTCATCTGCGACCGCAGGCACTCCGGGAAGTCGCCCGCGTTGGCGGGAACCGGTATCGGGGCCTGCGCGTCGACGAGCACCGACAACGGCCCGGCGAGCCACACGACAGCAACGCTCGACGTGAGCAGAACGCGCACCCGCCACGACAAGCGCCGCCGCCGGGATGAACCACGCATCGATCCACCCTACGACTTCTTCGTGGCCTGCGACATCACGGCATGGGCCGCGACGGCCACCGCCCCCACGCCGGTCGCCACGGCCGCCGCCTTCCCGGCCATGGCCGTGCCGGCTCGCCCCGCCATGCCGCCGGCCGCACGCGCCGCGCCGGGAGCCGAACGGCCCAACCGGCCCATGTTCCGCATGCCGGACATGCGCTCACCGATGCCCGAGCCCGGCATCGACCCGCCGTTCATGATCATCGACGCGATCTCGCCGATCTTGAAGGCGCCCAGGTACGCCACGACGATAAGGGGCAGCGATTCGACGATCACCTCCATCGCGGAGAAGAACCAGCCCCCGGTAACCGCGAACACGCCGACGTCGAACGCGAGGGCGGCGGAATCGCCCCGCTCCTGGGTGGCCATGTCCGCCACGCGCATCAGTGGGATCGCGAGGATCTGGGCCACCACGGCGAAGACGGCGCCGGCCACCATCAGGTGGACGGCGGCGCCGAGAAGGCTCCGGAACCAGCCCCAGGCGAGGAACTGCAGCTGAGGGACCACGAACCATGGGATCAGCAGCGGGCCGAGCACGATCGCCACCAGGATGGACAGGTATCCCCACAGGTACGAGCAGTAGGCGACGATCGCGGGAATGATCAGCAGTAGCACCACAAGGAAGCCGACCAGCAGCAGCTGGAAGGTCGCCAGGAGGTTCCGCACGAACTCCTCGATCCACCCGACGACGTTCAGCATGCTCCCGAGAGTGGAGAGCCAGCCGCCGCCGTCCTCGTCCGTCTGGTACCCCGCCGTCACCGCCTGACGCATGCTCTCCATGCTCCAGATCTGAGTCCACGTGTGCGTGAAGGTATCGAGAAGCGTCTCGAACGCCCCGTCGACCAGTCGCGTGGAGACCTCACGCCCCATCCCGGTCACCATGCCGGAAAAGGTCATGTTTCCCCACGGCGTGCCCACGTCCGTGTTGTAGAAGGTGAGCACGGCGTATGGGAACCCGAGCAGGAGGATCAGCGAAACCACCTCGCCGATGGCGAAGCCGCCGCCGAACATCATCTGGATGCCGGTCCAGATGGTGATGATGATCGCGAGACCCTGCCACAGCTGCATGCCGATCGGCACCAGGGTCCCGGCCGCGAAGCTCTCGGCGCACTGCACCGCCGATTGCACCAGCGAGTCCGGAGCAATCAGGCTCACGCCGCGCACGTCCCCGTCCGGGGCGAGGTCTCCTCCCGACTGGAACGCGGTCGCGTTGGTCCGCATGCAGACCCCGATCGGCGCCTGCGCCGACAACGAGACCGAGAACACGGGCAGCACGGCGGCCAGCGCCAGCGCGGCGGCGAGCCGGCCCGCCAGCACGCCGGCCCACTCCCCGAACGACGGGCGGCGACCCCGCCGCCGGCGCAAGCCGCGGAACACGCCGCCCTCCGGCCGGCCCGACACCCTCGCCCCCTGCGGCATGTGACGGCTACCAGGTGATCATCGACACCTGCTGAGCCAGGTGTCGCCGCCTCGTCTCCGCATCCGACACCACGGCACCGCAGTTGCCGTTCGAGTCCACGTAGGCGATGGACCCGGTCGCCGCAGCGCAATCCAGCCGCTCCTCCACCCGCTCGAGCTCACGGCGCCGCTGCTCCTCCATCCGCTCGGCGGCCGCCAGGGCGTCCGCATCGCCGGCGGCCTGTTTCTCCAGTTGCAGCGCGGCCATCTCCACGACCCCCGCCATGCTCGCGGCGCGCAGGGTCTTGGCCTCGATCTCCGAGACGTGCGCCTGCTCGGCCAGCGGGTCGTCCACGCTCCCTGCCGACCCCAGGCAGTCGACGTTGAGCGCCTGATCGAGAATGGTCGGGTCGTCGTGCGTCCCCGAGATGCCGTCCGGGCCGTCCGGGTCCGACACGTCCAGGGCGGAGCACTCCGTGCCGGCCGCACCGACGAGCCGCCGCTCGGGACCGCCCCAGCGCTGGAAATTGCGGGCCGCATAGGTCGCGCGGCTGCCGAGCGCGCGCATGCGCCGGATCTGCCAGCGGTTGTGCCGGACGTTGCGCTCGATGCGGGCCTGGGTGCGCCGCGCCTCCGCGGCGGCGGCCGGATCGGCAATCTGCAGGGCGGCCAGCACCGCCTCCTGAACGGTGTCCAGACCCGGACGGTCGAAGACCTCGCCCTCGAGCCCCTCCAGCGTGTAGCGCCCGTCGGCGATGCCCCAGCGCGCCTGCATCTCGACCTCGCGCACCTCCGGCGGGAGGAAGTCCCGCTGCAGGCTGCAGTTGGAAGAAAAGCTCGGCGACAGCGGGTTGTAGCAGTCCGGGTCGGTGACCGACGCCCGGTAGGAGTCCATCATCCGGTACACGCCGCGCAACCCGTTCAGGTTCGTGAGCTCGCGCACGCCGGCGTGGATCTCGTTGAACGGCTGCAGGACCCCGGTCACCTTGTCGAGGTGGTCCTCGAGGATCCGGGAGTACTTCTCCCACTCGTCGATGAGAATGTTCAGGTAGGTCTTCGTCTGCGCGAGGATCGCCACGAACCCGGCCTCGGAGCGGCGCACCCCGCCGGCCGAGGTCAGCGAGAAGACCAGGACCACCGCCCCTGCGACGACCCACCGGAGACCGGACCCGCGCCGGCTCACGTCCACCGAACTGCCCCGCTGCCGCATCGCGCACCTCCGCGTCAAGCCACCCTCCATCTATGGGGTGCAGAGCCCGTCACGAAGACAACTCGTTGCCGCGGCGGCGATCGCCGCTACGGTCACATCCGTCACCTGCCGGCACGTGCCCGTGGGCGGGATCTGGGACGGGATGTTCTCGATGAAGTACGAAGACGGCCCGAACAGGGTCTGACAGTTCTTGTGCTGTTCCAGCAGCGCGATCTCCCGCCGGCGCTTCGCCTCGGCGGCCATGCGGAGCTCCTGCTCTTCGGCGAGCTCCATCGCGTCGCGCTCGACGCGCGCGGCCTCGAAGCGCCCGAGCATGACGATCAGCTGGGTCTGCAGCGTGTCGAGCTGCACCTTCGACACGTCGCCGTCCTGATACCTCTCCAGCGCGTCGAGCTTCACCACCAGGTCCGACTGCGCGCCCTGGGTGCCGCCCCCGGGGTCGTTGCGGCCGAGCCCGTCGTTGGTCATGCACGGCAGCCGGTCGTCGACCGTCGGCGCCGGCGGGTTCCACGCGCCGGCCGGCGCCGCCTGGCACCCGCGCCAGTCCTCGACGATCCCCATCTGCTCCTCGACGATGGCGCGGGCCACCGCACGCTTGTTCTCGGCGCGTTCCGCCGCGGCCCGCTGGCGGGTGATGTTCTCCCGCGCGCGGGCCTCCAACCGGTCGACCGTCCGCCCGAGCTCCGCATCATTGGCGCTGTACGCGCGGACGAGGGGGCTCTGCGACGCGGTCGACAAGACGTTGCCGCGCACCCCGGTCGCCAGCGGGCCGATGGTCGATGCGGGCACCGCCGTCGACTCCATCGGCGGCATGCACGGAACCCCGGTCATGCCGCCGCCGACGCACGCCTCCATCGGCCGGTTGAACACCGGCAGCGTCGTCGTCGGCAGCAGCGCGGCGTAGCTCTGCGGGTTGTAGACGCTGACCCCGGCCTTCGAGCGGGCGTTGCGCAGCCAGCCGGACACGATCGACAGCTTCCCGGTCAGCGGCGCCAGCTTGCCGAAGAACTCCGCCCGCGCCTGGTTGCGCACGTTCTCGACCTGCCGCTTGATGGCGATCGCCTGCGAGATGATCGCCGCCATCTGCGCGACCACCGCCCAACCGGCCGGGTCCAGCGAGGAGAGGAACGCCCCGGCCGGCGCCGCCCGGCCCACCACCATCACCGCGGCCAGCGCCACGGCCACCACGACGCGCCGCACGCCCTTGCGTCTCATGACCACACCCCCTTGCGCTACTGCGGCAGACCCGGGACGGCGGGCCACGGCCCCGGGCCCGCCCCGGCGGCCGCAGCGTCGGTGCGGCGCTCGACGCGCACCATCGCGCGCCCCGCCGCGTCCGAGTAGACCACCCAAGCCTCCTCGCCGGCCGCGAAGCGGCAGTACAGGACACCGTTGACCACCGACAGCACCACGACCACGTCCGGGCGGCGGCGCAGCGTCCCGGTATAGACGGCCGAGTTGGCCGGGCTCAGCCCGGCGACGCCGGCCGCCATGGCCGACACGTCCTCGCGCTGAACGTTGTCGACGATGACGTCGAGCACGCCGCCCGGCGGGCCGACCCGCGGCAGCACCATGCGGAACGCGGGATCGAGCCCGCGGCCGATGGCCGCCGCGTCCACCCCCACCGGCAACGCCGTGCCGAAGTCC
Source organism: Vicinamibacterales bacterium (assembly GCA_965204175.1). Lineage (GTDB taxonomy): Bacteria > Acidobacteriota > Vicinamibacteria > Vicinamibacterales > UBA8438 > WTFV01. The sequence continues at coordinate 1,651,554 of OZ241978.1, read as the reverse complement.
ACCGGCCCGCGCCACGGCGCCCCCGGCAGCGGGCCGAACACCAGCGGGACCGCACCCGGCGGCAGACGCCGGCCGTGGCGGTCGTACTGCCCCGCGCGAGCAGCATCAGGAAACAGCCCGGCGAACAGAAGCACAGCCGCCACCGAGACGGCCAGAACCCGCACCCCACGAACGACCGACCTGGTACTCATGCTCATGGCGCAAGTATTAGGGGAACGGTCCGCTAGTCGACGTCCCAGGCCGCCTCGGCCGGCACCACCAGGTCCTCCATCAGGCGGATGTTCACGCGGTGCCCGGCCCGGATGGTCACCTCCGGCAGGCGGTTGAGAAACTGCGAGACGATCTGGAGCGACGTGCTCGCCATCTGCTCGGAGACGGCCGAGCGGAACTGGTTCTGCACGCCGGACTGGGCGAACCCGGCGAGCAGGCCGACGCCGCCCGCCGCCGCGAACATCTGCAGGTAGTGCCGGTTGACCCGGTCGCGCAGCGAGGTCTCGCCGAGGCCGTTCATCCCCGCGAACTCCATCCGCACCCAGCGCCCGTCGGGGAAGACGAGACGGTGGAAGCCGATGGCCAGCCGCCCCTGCCACAGGTCCTGCACGCCCTGCGACGCGCCCAGCGCGACCGTCCCGCGCGGGACGAGCACACGCTGGCGATCCGCCGAATAGACGTGCCGCGTCACCTGCGCCGAGAGCGACCCCGAGAAACTGCCGTCGAGTTGGGTCTGTAGCACCGCCGGGATCATCGTCCCCTCATAGAGCCGGTAATCCCGCCCGTCGTGCGGGGTGACGACCACGCCGGTCGGCCCCACCCCGCCGGTGCCGCCATCGGCAGGCGGACCCGCGCTGAACGTCCCCACCCGCCCGCCGCCGCCAGGGACCCGGACCCGCCCCGTCTGCGCGGATCCGCCGCCGCCAGCCGGGAGTCCCCCGGCGGAGGGCGGATCGCCATAGAACCCGCCGCCCGCCGGATCGTCGTAGACCCCCGCAGCGGAAACCGGCGCCGGCGGGACGCCCATCGGCATCTGCCCGAACGCCTGCGGGCCTGCGATGGTCGGATCCGCGGCCACCGCCGGCGGCTGCGCCGGGGCGGCCTGCGGCGCGCCGAGGCCCGGCTGCAGGCTGCCCGTCCCCGGACCTGGAGCCGTCCCGGCGACAGGCAAGGCGGCTGCGGTACGAAGCTGGTGCTGGCGCTCGCCGATGCCGCGGGCCGACGAGACCACCATCGGCGCCCGCAACGCCTCGGCGCGCCGCGCGATGTCCTCCAGGCGCAGCGTCTCGAGCAGGTCCGCCTCGTCGGCAGTGCGGGCGAGCAGGTCCATCGGCGTCTCCTGCTCCTGCGGCGCCGGCGTCTCGGTCTGCCGCGCGCGCAACGCGGCGAGTTGCTCCTCGGCCCGCGCCAGCTGCGCCGCCCGCGCACGGCTGGCGTCGGCCGCCTCGCGCCGGATGCGCTCGGCCTCCTGCAGACGCCGCCGCTCCGCCTCGAGCTGCTCGGCGCGGCGCCGCTCCGCCGCCGCGTCGATATCGGCATCGACGAGCAGCCGCGGATCCACCGCCTCGACCTCGCCCATCTCGCGCGGACCCGGATTCAGCGGGTCGACCTCCTCGACCACCTCCTCGCCGGTCATCAGCAGGCCCACGAGCACCACCACGCTCAGACCCGCCCCCAGCAACAGCGGCCAGTTCGACGGGATCGACCCCATCGGCAGCCGCACGCCCTTCCACCACGGAGTCTTCATGGCCCCTCCAGCTCCCGGCGACGCCGGAAGTACAGCTCCCGCACCTGCGGGTCGTTGTCCAGGCGCACCATCACCACACCGCGCTCGACCACGCGGTCGAAGCGGTACAGGAACTCGTCGATGCGCTCGGCCGCCAGCGGCTCGCCGGTATCCGCATCACGGAAGACCGGGTCCGGGGCCAGCAGCCGCCAGTAGGTGCGGTCCCCGTCGTGCCACACCCCGAAGTGCCACAGCGGCTCGGTGTAGGGCGGCAGCGGCGGGTCCAGGACATAACTGAACTGCGTGCGCAGCGGATACTCCTCTCGCATCGCCTCCAGGTCCGCCTCCAGCGCCAGTTGCGCCGCCGCGATGCGGTCGCCAGCCAACCGGCGCGCCGTGTCCACCCGCGCCCGCGCGTCCCGCAGCCGGGACTCGAGCGCACCCATCTGCTCGCCGGAGACGTACTCGGTGGAGGCGGAAGCCTCGAGCCGCAGCACACGACCGCGCGACGCAGCCCCAACCATCGGTCCGGGATCACCCTCCGGCTCAGCGACCGGCTGGGCGACCGGCGCGGCCGGCGCGGGCGAAGCAACCGGCGCGGCCGGCGCGGGCGAAACCGCCGCCAGCGGCTGCAGGCCCGCGGGGCTCGGCACGGCGCCGGTGCCCCCATAGAGCCCGACGACCCCGACCGGATCGGCGAGCAGTTGCGAGACGCCGACCGGGGCATCCGCCACCCGGCGGCGCACATCCTGCGGCAGCATCGAGAAGATGCGGTCCACCAGCCACGCTTCCGGACCGACGTAGACCCGGCCGATGCGCCGCGCGCCGGGTAGCCCGGTGATCTCCTCGAGGTCTATCTGCAGGACCTCGCCCGAGGCGAGCACGGCGGTCAGGTTCGTGCGCACACCGGCCTCGCCCGGCTTGAGCACCACCAGCGGCCCGGCATGCGTCACCGCCCAGCGCCGCGGGTCGCCGACGAAGACCTGCACCAGGGACCACTCGACCGGGAAAATCAGCATGACGTCGTGATGCACCTGCGCCTGCACGACGTAGGGGATCGACCCTGCGACCGGAGCCGCGAACACGGCCCGGGCAAGCGACTGCGCCAGGTCGGCCGCACCGCCGGCAAGCGCCACCCGCTCGCCGGCCGAGACCGCCGGGTCCAGCGTGCCCCCCAACAGGGCCGCCGCCTGCGCCGCCAGCGACAGGTCCGACTCGGCGCCCATGACCGGCCGAGGCGGCACAGGCGAGTCCGCAGCAGGCGCAACCGGAACGTCCTCCGCCACCGGCCCGGCCGGTTCCGCCAGGCCCGGAGCTGAAGCCTCCGGATCCTGCTCGACGACCACCATGCCCGGAGCTGAAGCCTCCGGATCCTGCCCAACGACCACGTCGGCCGCCGGCACCGCGTCCGGCGCCGGCTCGGCCGGCGGCTCCGCCTCCTCGATGACCGGCCCCACGAACGGCTCAGCCCGATCCTGCACGACCGGCGCACGCAACGCCTCCGGCAACGCCGGCATGCTCGCCGCCGGGGCCGAGTCCACCGTCCCCTCCGGCGGCTGCGCCGCCGCGACGCCGGCGCCCGAAGCCGCAAGGACCACCAGGGCCCAGACTCTCGTCATCGACCTCTCCCTCCGCAACGCCGCCTCACCGCAGCACCTTCAACGTGAAGACCGCCCCGGCGCCGGCCACGCCGAGCCAGGCCAGCAGCTTCCCCCGCCGCCGCACGAACGGCTTCGACGAGCGCGTCTCGACCCACGCCGGCCCGTTCCCGCCGCGCGGCAGCGGCACCTCCGAGAGCAATGACAGCGGCGGCACCTCCCACAGGTGCCACTCCCCGCGCGCCCCGTGCAACTGCGCAAAACCGGCCCCGAGCACGTGGTCGACCACATACAGGCCGTTGGGAGACAGCGTGAAGTTGACGAACACGGGCTCCTCTCCCTCGTTGCCCGTCAGCGAGTACAGCGCCGGCGACTCCTCGGAGCGGCTGCGCAGGTAGGTGAACTGCCCGTCGGTCCAGATCTGGGTCAGCAGCAGCGGCGCGCCGCGCGCCTTCTCGCTCAGCCGGTAGCGCATCTGCACCCGCCGCGGGTAGGCCCGCAGGTACTCGGCGAAGCGCGCCGAGCCCAGCTCGCGGATGCGAATCTCCTCGCGCGCCGCCTCCTCCTCGATACGCCGCACGTCCTGCTCGGCCGCCCGGATGCGCGCCTCGTAGCCCACCACCGCCCCGGCCGACGCGAAGTCGAGAACCAGCCCGTCGGGGTCGAACCCCGGCACCAGCCCCGAGGACTCGCCGTCGTCGCCGTCGCCGCCGCCGGCCCACCACTCGACGACCAGCACCTCGTCAGGCCGGTACGCCTCGGTCGCGAACACGTCGAACGAGTACGTCCGGTTCGAGGCCGTCACCAGCGACATCCGCGTGCGCCGGCCGAGCGACATCGCCTTGACGAAAGCGACGTTGTCGGCCCCCCGCACGTCGAAGTAGACCGAGTCGCCTACCACGAAGTCGACGATCGACTCGTCCGGGGCCAGCTGGATCGTCGTGTGCCGCAGCGTCGCCGTCAGCACCGGCACCGACTGGTTGCGCGGGTGCGCCACCCTGCGGATCGGGGGCAGCTCGGCCAGCCCGCTCAAGTCCGGCCAGCCCGGACGCAGGGGGCCGCCGGCCCGCTCGCCGGTCCCGCCGAGCATCTCGATCTCGGCCTCCACCTCGCTCAGCCGCCGCCGGATCTGCGCGTCGTCGAGCACCTCCCCGGGGGCAGGCAGCTCCGGCATCTGCACCGACACCGGCTGGCCGTCGGCCCCGCCCACGGTGACCGGCGCCGCCGGAGGCTGCGCCCACGCCTGCGCCGGGAGCAGCAGCCCGGCCAGAAGTCCCAACCCCAACCGCCGTCCCGCGCCTCGTGTCATGACAACATCTCCCGCCGCCCCGGCTCGTCGCCGGGCCGCTGCCCCGCCGCCAGCCGCGCCAGCGCGCCGACCAGCCCGTGCTGCTTGACCATCTTCTCCCGCACGTCGGCCTCCGCGGCCGACGAGGTCGACAACCAGTACGTCTCCGGATCCACCGTCAGGCGCAGCACGACCTTCTCGAGCGCCCGGTGCAGGAACAGCTCCTTCTTCGGCTCCAGACTCCGCACCGTCTCGAACTCCGCCTCGCTCAGCTGCAGCACGTCGACCGCCGCCTGCGGGAAGCTCGCATTGGCAAGCAGCAGCTTCGTCGGCAGCATCTCGAGCAGCGCCGCCGACTGCTCCGAGCCGGTCAGGTCCACCACCGACTGGGTCGCCATCACCAGCGCCGCATTGCGCTTGCGCCACGTCTTGGCGGCCTCCATCAGCACGGTGAGCACCGCCGGGTCCGACAGGTAGCGCCATGCCTCGTCGACCACCATCAGCTTCAGCCTGCCCAGCTCGGCATCGTCGTCGATGACCAGCCGCAGCCGCTCGAACAGGTAGAACAGCGCCGCGGCGCACCAGTCCGGATGCTCGGTGGCGCCCGCCAGGTCGATCACCTGCCAGTCGTCCTCGCCCACCGCCATCCGCTCGTCCGGCGGGCCGTCGAAGGTCGGCGCCCAGGGACCGTCGCCGATCCAGCGCGACATCGGCGGCTTCATCCGCGGCGGCAGCTGCCGCACCAGCGTCCCCAGCGTCCGCTCGCCCACCGGGTACTCGTAGGTGTCGGCGATCCGTTTCCGGATGTCGTCGATGTCGGCCGCCTCGCACTCGTACTGCCCGATGGCCAGCAGGCGCTGCACCCAGCTGGCGAGGAACGAGACCGCGCGCTCCCCCGGCGGCAGCGAGAACGGCCGCAGCCCCGGCTGCGCGGCGTCGCCGCCGGCCTCGGCCTGCAGCGACAGGTAGCTGCCCCCGAGAAACTTCGTGATCCAGCGGTAGGAGCCGCCCAGGTCGAGGATCATCACCCGCGGCTTGTACTGCAGCGACTGCTGCAGCAGGAAGTTGAGCAGGAAGCTCTTGCCCGAACCGGTCGCCCCGAGCACCAGCGTGTGGCCGACGTCGGCCCCGCCGAACAAGTCGTAGCCGTAGGGCGTCCCCCAGCGGGTCTCGAACTGCGTCAGGGCCGGCTGCTCCAGGTGGTCGCAGCGCTCGTAGCCGCGCGCCCCGCCGAACAGCGGCGCCAATGCCGCGGCCTGGCCCGACGAGACCAGTATCGGCCGCGACAGCGGCTGCACCTTCTGTCCCGGAAAGCGCGCGAACCAGGTCGCGGTCTGCCCGAAGCGCTCCTTGACCGCCTTGCCGTCGGCCTGCGTGAACACCCGCTGCACCAGCCCCCCGACCTGGTTGACCTCCTCGTGGTCCCAGCCGCCGACCGCCACCGAGAAGGACAGCTCGCCGTAGGGCACGCCCACCGTGTCCAGCTCGAGCGCGGCCCGGTAGAGCTGGTCCACGGCCGCCCCCGACGGCGCATCGTCGAGCGCCACGTCGGTGCCCTCGGTCTTCGTCATCGCGGCCCAGAACGACCAGCGCTGCGTGTTGTAATGCTTCTGCACCGCGCGGATGCGCGACAGTGCCGCCGTCTTCTCCAGTGGACGCCACTCCATCACCACCGTGAAGTCGTAGGGCAGCGCGTAGAGCTCCCCCAGCGCGTTGGCGGCCGACTTGGGCGGCGGCAGCGCCATCGAGAAGACGCCCACCACCCGGTCGCCCACCAGCATGTGCTTGCGCTCGAAGGCCACCGTCTCGCCCGCCACCCGCCAGTTCAGCCCGTAGCGCGACGGCCGCTCCATCGGCGTCCACACCCCCTGCCCCTGGTTGATCACCCGGAACAGCAGCGCGCCGACCTCGTCGCCCCGCAACCCGCGCAGCGGCGTGAACTGCTCGGCCAGCGTCTCGATCTCGCCGTACAGCGCGCGCGACTCGGTCAGCGCCCGTTCGACGATCTCGCGCAGGTGGAACGACAGGTGCGGCTGGCGCCCGCCCGACAGCCACTTGCGGACGTACCGCATCCACCACTGCGACTGGTCGTCGCGCACGTGCGCCTTCAGGCCCGGCTGGAACGCCAGCACCAGATAGACCCGCATCTGCCGCACGCGCCCCGCCACCCACGAGCGGCGCTTGCGCTGCGCCAGCATGCCGATGCTCTCGCCCTCGAAGCCGGAGCTGTCGATGCCCGCCGGCGGCCGCTCGAAGACGATGAACGCGCGGTGTGGCGGCCGCACCAGCCCCAACAGCCGCTGCCACGCCTGCGTCGTCGCGTCCAGATCCTCGGCCGCGCGGCCGTCGACCGTGTCCGGCGTCACCTCGGCGAAGAAGAGGAACTGCCCGTCGGTCGTCAGCACCACGTCGTCGGAGACGAACCCCCAGTACGGTATGTGGGTGGAGAGACTGCCCTCCTTCGGCTTGAACAGGTCGATCACCGCGAGCCCTCCGCCTGATGCGCGGGCTCCCGCTCCCCGCCGTCCGGCGCATCGTCGGCCACCGACTCCACCGAGACATCGAGCACGCACTCGCCGAACCGCTCTGGCACCCCGCCCGGATCGCACCACGCCACGTCGTAGCGCGAGGTCACCCGCAGGATCTCGAACCAGTGCGGGTCATGCACCGTCATCCGCCGGAAGACGACGAACAGCGTTCCGGTGACCACGACTCCCGTCAGGAACGACTCGAGGACGTCCCAGATCAGGAAGAACGCTATGGCCAGCAGACCGAACAGGCGGCGGTCCACCCCGGCCACCTCCGGCGCCTTGCACAGGACGTGGAATCCCTCCCACTGCTGCTGCCCCCGCAACGACACGCTCATCGCCCACACCTCCTGACGGCTACGACGAGTAGTCCCCCGACTCCTCGCGCCCCAGGGCCGCGGAAAGCTCCGGGTCTCCGCCGCGACCCTCGCGGATCGAGCGGTCCAGCACCTGGATCCGCGTCCCCACGTCGCCGAGAAACAGCATCCGCGCCACCTGGTAGTAGGCCATCGCCATCACCAGCACCGTCGCCGACGGAACCACCACCAGGTGGAAGCTGTAGTGGCTCCACGCGATCCGCCACAGCCCGGCCAGGTACCCCAGGTCCGTCCAGACGAAGTAGGCCAGCGGTACCACGCTCGCCAGCGACAACCCGAAGGAGACCCGCCAGGGATGCATCTATCCGTTCTTTCCCCCATCCGGCTCAGCGCCCACCCCACGACAGCGGAAACTCCTCGACGCGCAGCGACCGGGCCCGCTTGCTCCTGTCCGGCCGGAAGCCGTACACCCGGAACCCCGACCGCTCCTTCTCCGCAACCTGCGCGTGAGTGTACGAACCCGATGCCACCTCGACCGACCGGGTGACCACCCGCCCGGACGCCTCCTCGATCTCGACCAGCGCGTCAGGCAACGGCACGCCCTCGTCGAAGACGCGCAGCCCCACGCCGGCCGCCGCCTGTGCCCGCATGCGCCGCGCTTCGTCCGGGCCACCGCGGCGGCGCCCCGCGTCGTCGGCCACCGCCAGCAGGCCGCGCAGCTCCGACTCGAGGCGGACCCGGCGCACCCGCCCGCCCGACGAGGCGATATCGGCCGCATCCTGCGCCACCGCCTCGAAGACCTGATGGTCGTGGCGCAGCTGCCGCTGATCGGCCAGCCCCTCCCAGAAGCGCTGCTCGTCGGAGAGCACCGCCCGCGCCCCGGCGCCCTTGCGGCGCCGCTCGGCCGCACGGTCCCGCCCCTTGCCCGTGAGCGTGAACACCTGGTAGCCGTACTTGCCGCGCTCGACCCGCACCGTGCGCACGAGCCCGTCGCGCTCCAGCTTGCGCAACGCCTTGTTGGCGGCGAACGGGTGCCCGTCGAAGCAGTGCGCCACCAGGGCCTTGCGGCTGACCACCCGGAAGATGCCGATCGTCTCCAGCGTCAGCGCCAGCCGCTCCTCGTACGAAACCCGCGGCCCCTCCTGCCGCTCCTCGCGGCGCCCGGCGTGAACGTGCACGGCGTCGAGGTCCCGGACCTTCGTGACCTTGAACCTCTCCGGCTGCGGCTCACAAGGCGCATCCTGTGGCGGAAAGGGACGATCCGACCGCGCACGGCCGTTGCGGCCCGGCACTTCCGGCACGGGGTCTTCACGAACGGGAAGATCCGGACTCCGCGGCGGGGAGGGGTCCGAACGCGAGGCCACCGAACCGAGACCGCAGACGCTCCACACCGCCCGGCTACCTCTCTACGCCCCGCTGCATCGCAGGCAGGCGGTCGAGCACCGCCGGATCAAGGGCCCACAGGTCCCAGCCCCCCGCCACGCCATCGGCGTCGATCCACACCCGGCGCACCGACTCGACCCGCACGCGCGAATCCGTCATCGCCTCAAGCAGCCGCTCGACCAGCTCCCCGACCCGGCCCGAGAGCACGATGCGCCCGTCGCCGGTAGAAGGCACCGCCACGCGCGGCGCACGCGATGCCGCGGCGGGTCGGGGAGGCGCCGGCGGATTGACCGGCGCGCCGTTGCAGGCGCCCCCGGAAGCAGGACCGGCCGCCCCGCCGGCGCCACCGCGAAACGGCTCGCGCCCCGCCTCGCGCCGGGCGGCTTCGCGCCGAGCAACATCAGCCGCGTCGGCGGCCTCCGCCGCAGCCTCGGCAACGGCGCCCGAAACCACCTCGTCGGGAGGCGCGGCGATGGACTCGACGTCGGGGTCGTGCACGGCCGGGGCTCCCGGCGCAACGGGCCGGTGCGCCGGAGCGGCCCTGGGCGCAGGAGGCGGCGCGGCAGCCACGCCAGCCGACGGTCGGACCGCACGCGGCGGCGCCGCACGGCCCTGCCGGGGACCGCCGCGCGCCGGATACTCCCGGGCCGCCGCCAGCGAGCCTCCCGAGGCCGAGGCGGCCTCCTCCTCGCGCCGCCAGCGCGTCCGCTGCTCCCACCAGACCTTCTCGACATCCACCCAGTCGGCCGGATACGCCTGCTTGAAGCGGGCGTACTGTGCACGCAGCGGCTTCACCCACACCGGGAACAGCCGCGGGCCGACCACCGCCGCCAGCAGCTCCGGGTCAACCGCCTGCAGCACGAGGCGCTTGAGGCCGTCGGCCGCGTCCATCCGCTCGAACTCCGAGCGCACCCGCGAAAGCCGTGGGCCACCGGCGCATACCGCACCGATCAGCACCTCAACCAGCGGCAGCCGCGCGCGCTTGCGAGCCTCTTGCGCCATGGCGGCGAGAGTGTACGGACCAGGTTCCGCACGATCCCCGGGGAGAACAACGACCACGACAGGCGGGAAGCCCGTCGAGGCGAACGGCTCAGAGGACTCTGCGGTGCGGGAAGACGGACCCGACCATCACCAGGGAAGCTCCGGCAGCGGCGGGTCCAGCGGCGGCGCCTGCCCGGGACCCGGACGCCGCAGCGTACGCGACATCTCCGCGCGATCGCGCCAGAACTGCTTCACCGCAGCCATCCGCTCCCGGTACCAGGTGGTCACCTCCGCCGGAGCGAGCGCGGCCGCCACGTCGGCCCCCACCACCGCATACGGCGCAAGCTGCGACTCGGCAAGCAGACGCTCGCCCGTCGGCGCGTAGGCCAGGACCGGCACCACCACCGACCCGCCGATGAGCACCGCACCGGCAAGCCCGGCCGCCGCACCGGCGAGGCGATCCGCCCAGGCCAGCATCGCCGTGCGCACCACCGCCCGCAGCAGCGGGAGGATCAACGCCGCAAGCAACATCACGCCAAGGAACACCACCCCGTAACCGATCGCGCCCGCCACCAGCGGCGGCATCTCGAAGCCCGCGACCAGCGCCGCCCCGACCTGCGCATGCCGCGCCGCCGCCAGCAGGAACGCAGCCACCAGCGCCGTCATCCCAACGACGAGCCGCGTCAGGCCCTTGAGCAGACCGACCAGCGACAGCACCAGCACGAGCGCCGCGAAACCCGCATCGAACGCGTTCATCCCGCCGACCTCGGCAACGTCCACGCGACAAGCCTACGGACCGGCGGTCCCTACACTCAACCGGTGACCACGCCCCTGCGCCACGCGACCGCCTTCACCGCCGCGCTGCCCGTCGCCCTGCTCGCCCACGACAGCGGGATGGAACCGGTCCACGCCGCGACCGCGGCGATACTGCTGCCCGCGATCCACGCCAGCGTCGACCTCGCCGTCACCGGGCCGGACCTCAACCTGCGCTGCATCGCAGCCTGCACCGCGTTCCACACCGCCACCATCGCCGGGCTGGGGCTGTTCCTGGCGAGCCTGCTGGAAACGCTCTGAGCAGAGCCAAAGGACGCTATCGGACCGGTCCGAACCGGAACCGGCAGGAAAGTCGAGACGCCGCGCAACGGAAAAGGGCCGCGAGCGCGCTGGCGCCCGCGGCCCCGTGAACACCGCAACTTCCGACCTCCAACCGCTACTGCTGCGGCCCCTGCCGCTGCTGCCCGCGGCGTTGCCCTGCTTCGGCCGCCGCCGCCGAGTCAGACGGACGCGGCGGGTTCACCGACTGATCACCCACGCCCAACTCGCTCTTGACCTTGTCCTTCCAGCTCGGACTCGCGTCCTCCACCTGCGACCGCGACTGGCTGACGCGCGCCTCGACCGCCCCGGTCGCCAGAGCCGACGGACACGGCAGGTTCGCCGGCTGATCGCCGACAAGCGTCACGCTCTCGACCTTTCTCTCTCCGTCCTCGAATACGCGTCTCAACGCCTCGCGCGCAGCACGATGGAGCGGCACACCCGGCAACACCTCGTCCTTGATACGGATCGCCTCACCCTCGTTCCTGACGCCCAATTCCTTGCACAGCACCGCGATATCCTCACGGTCCTTGAACCTGCCCGCCACGAGCTTCATGGCCAGCAAGTGCTGCCCCGACGCACCCGTCACGGTCAGGTACGGCGACTGGTACAACGTTCCAGCCCGCTCTGCAGCCCCCCTGGGCAACACGACCGCCAGCGGCTCGTTGAACCACCCATCCTCGAAGCCGTGGCGCCTGCCCACCGCGCGCACCGACTCCATGAGCTTTTCGCGACCGCTGTCGACACGCACGTCGAGATCCACCGTTCTCCTATCCCGGTCGAACGCCACGCTCATCGCAGCGCCGCCGAACAGGTAAACATGCGCCCGCGCACCTCGCATTCCCAGTTCCGTCGACAACTCCTCGAACAACTCAAGAAGCTGCTTACGGCCAAGGGGTCCAGGCAAACCGCTCTCCTCCCCGCGCATCGAGATCCCGGGGATCCGGAATCGCACCATGCCGCAAGAACGCGGCCGGCGAGAACATCACCGAGTACAAACGCGCCCAGGGCGTATCAACGAGCACCCACGTGCTGTCGAGGAACCGCTCGCGCTCGTCCACCCACCCCGGCCGCTCGTGACCGTGCAGCCAAGCCACATGCTCCACCATCCCCGCTACGAGCGCGTCCCACTTCGTCCCTGTCAGCGGCACCCGCGCCCGCAGTGCCTCGTGCTGCTCCTCCGCGCTCCGCGCGTGGAAACTCCGCGGGAGCTGGCACACTATCCAACGCGCAGTGTCTTCCTCCGGCCACCCCTCCTGGATGCCTCGCAGAAAATCCGCCAGCACCAGCGGCGGCAGCTCGTATCCCTCCCCACTCGATCCCGCTACCGTAGCCATGTCTCCCAATCCTCCAACCGCAAACACCACGCTACCAATCCACGCCGGTGCACGCAACCAGCACCCACACCAAGCTGCCCAAACAGAAAGGACCGCGAGCGCCCTCGCGCCCGCGGCCCCGTGAACACCGCGACTTCCGGCCTGCCGCCGCTACTTCTGCGGCCCCTGCCGCTGCTGACCGCGCCTCTGCGCAGCCTCAGCCGCCCCGGCCGCCGGGCTCGGCGGCTTCGGCGGGTTCGGCGTGTTGTCGCCCATGCCGACCGCGCTCTTGACCTTGTCCTTCCAGCTCGGCTCCTGCGACTGCGTCTGCGACTGCGACGGGTTGGCGCGCGCCTCGGAAACGACGTCCCCGAACGACTTGCCCGCCTCCAGCTGCTTCGCCACCGTGCGCGACGGCGCCGCCTGGTTGAGCTCGTCCAGCTTCTGCTGCACCTGCTCCTTCGTCGGCTTGTCGCCGCCGAGCGCCGCCAGACCCTCGATAGTCTTGTCGGTGACCTTCTTGCGCCCGTTGTCGTAGAGCTCGGCCGCCGCCCGCTCGGCCGGATCGAACGTCTTCTCCGGCGTCGGCGCCCCGCCCACCGGAGCCGCCGCACGCCGCTGGTTACCCGGGTCCGGCTGCTCCTGCGCCGGCGCCTCGGCACCCGGAACACGCTGGCCCCGCTGGGTCGCCAAGTCACGCCGGGTCTGCTCCACGCTCTGGGTGCGCTGCTGATTGCGCTCCCGCTGCTCGTACACCGTCGCCGCCCGTCCCGACGAGAGCCGGTACGTCCGGTTCGCCTGCTGGCCCACCTCGTCGAGACCGCCGGGCTTCTCCAGCTGCGCCGCCTGCGCCTGGCGCACCTGCGAGCGATTCTCCGGCGAGTACTGCGGCGGATGCCACGTGTGCCCCACCTCGGTCATCCGGTCCATCGTCGCCGCCGAGGCCGCCAGCTCGGACCGCCCGAACTCGGGCATCTGCTCACGCTCGGACGGCTTCGCCCGCGCCACCGCGACCGCGTCGGCGTTGCCGTCGCGGCACATGTGGAACCGGTTGACCTCGTGGACCACCGACCCGAGGTAGTGCTCCTTCGACGGGAACAATTTTCGCTCTTCCGAACACGTGCGGATGCGTCCGGCGGTGTACGACGTAAATACTGCTATAAAATAGGGTTGTTGAGGAACGTCGCAACCAGCGGGACCCAGATTCGACCAGCGAAACTCGCGGCATTCCAGAAAAAAATTGGGTACGGATTAGCGTATGAAATCCAACGCCGACAACCGCCGAAAGACCAAACCCAAGGGCCGCCATCCCGACAAGGCCCTCTCTGCCGCGTTCTGCCGCACCGTCACCGACCCCGGCCGGTACTGCGACGGCAACGGACTCTATCTGCAGGTCGACCCGACCGGAGCTCGCCGCTGGGTGCAACGGCTCGTCGTTCGGGGTAAGTCCCGCGCGCTCGGCCTCGGCAGCTTCAGCTTGGTGTCGCTGGCTGAAGCCCGCGAACAGGCCCGCACCAATCGCAGGACCGCACGCACGGGCGGCGACCCGCTGGCCGACAGGCGCCGCGCTCAGGGCGTGCCGACGTTCGAAGAGGCGGCCGGCCAAGTGCTCGCGATCCACCAGGCGGCATGGAAGGAATCGGGCGGGACGTTGCGGTTCTGGAAGTCTACGCTGCGGGACTACGTCTACCCGCACATCGGCGGCAAGAGCGTCGACCAGGTGACGACCGCGGACGTGATGGCCGTGCTGCTGCCCATCTGGACGTGTGTGGACGCCTCCGAAAATGCAAGCCTTTTTCTGAAGCTCTCCTTCTGCGATCAGTTTGCTCCAGCGGTTCTCCGCGACAGCGGAGCGGCTCCCCAGCGCCGCGATTGTTCCCGTGGAACGAGGGCCAGCCTTCTGGCTGGCCTGCAAGGACTTCCCGCACGGTCGGCCGTGGCTGTCACCCGCAGGGCCGCAACGGAGTGGAGGAGCCGCGCAGCGGCTTGACAGCCGCGGGCGACCGTGCGCGAGGTAGACGCTTCCGAGCAAAGCGAGGGCCGTTGGGCACGTCCGAAGCCGTGCACCGCCGTTTCAGGAAGCTCCATTTCGTCGGATGGTTCGGTGCATGCGGTCAGGTGCTGTCGTGTGTCCGGCCTCATTGATTGCGGCATATCACGCGCCGCGGGCCCGTATGGAGATACGCGGGTCGAGTCCAAAATCGCGCAAATGTGCTCGAAGGCACTGGTGCAGTCACTGGTTTTCTCGACCCCGTCTCGTTGACCGTTTGCCCTTACCATTTTCCGACCTGCTCGCATTCCCGACGGCGCCGCCCCGGCTCCTGCCTTCTCAGGCGGTCGGCAGCGGCGCGCGGTAGTACTCGTTCTTCGTCATCAGCGCCCAGGCGATGCGCGCCATCCGGTTGGCCAGCGCCACGGCGACCAGCATGCGCGGCTTGCGCGCCAGCATTCGAGCCAGCCACGGGTCCTTCGTGCCGCGCCGCGCCGCCCAGCCGACTGTCGCCATCGCGCCGCTGACCAACAGCCGCCGGAGGTCGCGCTGACCCATCTTCGATATCCTGCCCAGCTTCGGCTTCCCGCCGGTCGAATTCTGCCGGGGAACCAAGCCCAGCCAGGCCGCGAAGTCGCGGCCGCACCGGAAGCTCTCCAGCGGCGGCGCGAAGGCCTGGACCGCCATCGCGCACAGCGGTCCGATTCCCGGCACGCTCATCAGCCGCACCGTCTGTTCGTCTTCGCGCGCCCGCTCACGCAGGTCCCTCTCCAACTCCGCGATCTTCTCGTTGAGGTCGCCGATCTGAACGAACAACAGCGCGCCCAGCTCCCGAACCGAGCCCGGCAGCGGCGAATCGGCATCTTCAATCGCCTCTGCCAGCCGCTCCACGTGCGCAGGCCCTTGCGGCGCGACGACGCCGAACTCCGCGAAGTGTCCCCGCATCGCGTTGATCGTCTGCGTGCGCTGGCGAACCAGCAGATCGCGCGTGCGGAACAGCATGCCTTGGGACTGCTGCTCCCGCGTCTTCACCGCCACGAACCGCATCGTCGGCCGCGAGGCCGCCTCGCAGATCGCCTCCGCGTCGGCCGCGTCGTTCTTCTGCCGCTTCACGAACGGCTTGACGTAGATCGGCGGGACCAGCTTCACCTCATGACCGAGCTTCCCGATCTCTCGGCCCCAGTGGTGCGAGCTCCCACAGGCCTCCATCGCTACGATGCATCGCGGCTGCGACGCCATGAAGCTCAGCACCTTGTCCCGGCTCAGCTTCTTGCGGAACGCAACCGACCCGTCCGCGCAGGCGCCGTGCAGCTGAAAACTCCGTTTCGCCAGATCGATGCCGATGATGGTAGCGTGCTCCATTGGATGCCTCCTCTTCCAGGTGATGCTTCACAACAGCTCCACCTTGGCACATTCCGATGCCGCTGAGGAGGCGTCCACCCCATCACGCAAGCACGAAACGGCGCTGAAGGTGCGCCAGCGCATCGGCAGGGTCATGAAGTGGGCCATCGCGCAAGGCTACCGGAACGACAATCCGGCTGGCGATGCCGTCACGGCGGCGCTGCCGCAACGTTCGGTTCCGGTGAGGCACATGCAGGCGCTTCCGCACGGGAAGGTCGCTGACGCGATTGCCGCCGTCCGCGCCTCGCGGGCCTGGGTGGGGGTGCGGTTGGCCTTCGAGTTTTTGGTGCTGACGGCGGCGCGGTCCGGAGAAGTCCGCCTGGCGGCGTGGGACGAGATCGATCTGGTCGCTTTAGTGTGGTCGATCCCGGCGACGCGAATGAAGGCCAAGCGGGAGCACCGCGTACCGCTGAGCTGTCGGGCGGTCGAAGTCCTGCACGAGGCGAAGCGGCTCCGGGGATCGGCCAGGCACGAGGGGTGCGCCGAGTTGGTGTTTCCGAGTCCGCGCGGCA
The DNA here is from genome assembly GCA_965204175.1 of Vicinamibacterales bacterium. GTDB lineage: Bacteria > Acidobacteriota > Vicinamibacteria > Vicinamibacterales > UBA8438 > WTFV01. Next base: position 1,635,431 of record OZ241978.1, on the reverse strand, counting down.
ATCCGATCGCCAACGACAAGCTCTCGGCGCTCATTCGCGAGCTGGGCATCGCGGCTGTACCGCACGGCTTCCGATCGTCCTTCCGGGACTGGGCCTCGGAACGGACGAACCACCCGCGGGAGGTCATCGAGGCCGCGCTGGCACACGTGGTGAGCAACCAGACGGAGGCCGCCTACGCGCGGTCGGACCTGTTCGAGAGGCGGCGTCAACTGATGAACGACTGGATGGAGTACCTCGCCGACGACCGCGGGCAGGTAATCCCGCTGTACGGGTAACACCAACGGCGTCAGAGAGTTGTCCGCTCCCGATCCGGCCCTTGCCCCGCCGGATTCCTCGGTCGGGATGGCTTCGTGCGCCGCATGCACCGCAGCTTCGCATTTGTGCTTTGTACGTCACGGCACAGGCTCGCCGTCCCGTTGTCTCCTCGCACCGTGGCGTTCGTCGATGCCGCGATCGTCGATTGCGCGCAGCGGGTTTGTCGTCACTGGGTGGACCGGGTGGAACCGGCGCGGGGCCGGCTCGCGATGAAGGCTCGCACCTCCTGCTCGTACCATCGAACCGCGCGAGCCCCGATTCGAATCGGCTTGGGAAAGTCGCCGGCCGCCACCATCGCGTAGATGCTCGAACGCGAAAGCCCGGTCATCTCCCTCACCTCACGCACTGTAAGCAATCGCATGTAGACCCCCTCGTCGCCCGGCGGGCGTGTGTACAGGTTTACGGGATCGGGGTCGACTACGGGCGATTCTCTCTAGCGGTCGTGCCCGGACTGCTGCGGCGCCCTGTTGGCCGCGCCGGCCGCCGGGGCCGGCGCGCGCGGCGGGACAGCCCGGGCAGGCGGCTGCTCGCGGTGCGGTTCCCCGCGGTACGGTGCAGCCTTGGGCCGCCATTGCGCCCGCTGTTTCCGCCATACCTTCTCGACGTCCACCCAGTCGGCCGGATACGCCTGCTTGAAGCGGGCGTACTGCGCGCGCAGCGGCTTCACCCACGCCGGGGCCAGTTGCGGGCCGACCACCGCCTCGAGCAGCTCCGGGTCGACCGCCTGCAGCACCAGGCGCTTCACGCCTTTCCCCGCGTCCATCCGCTCGAACTCCGAGCGCACCCGAGACAGGCGGGAACCGCCGGCGCACACCGCGCCGGTCAGGATCTGGACCACCTGCGGGTGCGGGCCTGCTGCGCGGGAACCGGCGGGCTCCGCAGCCGGCGGGCGCTCCCGAGCGGGCGGCTGCTGGCGACCGCGGGGAGCCGGCGGTGTTGGCGAGGACGGCGGCCGCTCCGGCCTGGCGGCCCGGACGGGCTCGGGGGCCGGCGTGGGGTAGTCGCGCTCGACGCGCCTGTCGAGGTCACGCATGCTGCTCGACAGCGACGGGCTGAGGTCAGGGGGTGGTGGCGCCGGGGCCGGCGGCGGTTTCGACAATCCCAGCCGCTCGAGGACCCGTTCGAGGGTCTTCCGTGCCGCGTCCAGGGTGGTCAGGCGCCGTCTCAGATCCGCTACGCGCTGCCGGAGCCGCTGCAGCCTGCGCCGTAGCGGGCGGTTCTCACGGGCCTGCCGACGGCGGTCCTGCCGGTCCCGGAGCTTTTCGGCCGCCGCGGCGCGCCAGCGGTCGCGCGCCTCCTGCCGGTTGCGGGCTTGCCATCCGGCCTGGACATCAGCGACGAGCTCGGCGTCGCTGGCCTGGTCGCGGCGTTCCTCGGCATCGAAGATGGCAAGGTGCCGCTCGCTGCCGCGCTGACGGTTGGGCGTCCAGCGGGACGCCGCGCGGGTGGCGTCGGCGAGGACATCGCGGGCCGCGGCGTGGTCGCGGGCGGCGGCCCGCAGGGTACGCTGGGCGGCCCGGTTGTCACGCACGGCCGCCTCGAACGTCTCGCGGGCCTCGCGCTCGCGGGTCGTGCTCGTGGGCGCGGATGTGCGTTGCCGGCGCGGGGCGCCGCGCTCGAGCTTGCGCACGGCCGCCTCGGCGTCCCACAGCTCGTCGCGGGTCTGGTCGCGCTTGGCGCCAATCTGCGCTTCGAGCCGCTGGAGGTCAGGGCCCGAGATTCGGACCGTCGTCGCTTTCGCCGTCGGCTTCGTCCTGTCGTGCGTCGTGTCGGGCGCGCGCTTCCACAGCTTCAGTTTCGTGAGCGGCGCGAGGACCTGCTGCCGCCTTCGCCGCCGCCGATGCGTGCGGGCCAGCTGCACCCGCTCGCGCCGCGCCTGGTCCGGCGGCGTCCGGGTCTGGACCTGGGCCTTGAAGTGCGCCGTCCAGTCCTGCCGCTCCACCGGTGTCCGGGCCGCCCGGCCGGCGCCGCGCTTCGCCTGCATCGAGGGTAGTGGAACCACGGCGCGCGCCTTCATGCTCGCCTCGTCGACCGGGACGCCGGCGTCGACCTGGACGTCGACGACCGCGCGGTACTCCTCGCGGGCCTGGCCCCGCGCGATACGGTTCGGCACCTGGACCCGCTCGCGGCTTCGCTCGTACTTCGCCGCCCAGGTCGAGAGTTTCCTGGCGTCGTTCTTGCGCCCGCAGGCCTTCCCGGTCTCCGGGTCCACGCGACAGACGGCCACGTGTACGTGCGGATGCGCGGTGTCGGTGTGCTCGACGAGGAGTGCCTGGCACGCGTGCATGCCGATCGACTTGAGCGCCGCTTCGGCCGCCCGGCGCATCTCGCCGCGGTCGGGGCGCGGCTCGTCCGGAGACCACGACAGCGACAGATGGCTGAACGGCGCCTTTAGCTTCCGGCCGCGGCTCGATGTGCCGGCCAGCTGCTTGATGGCCTCGGCGTCTGCCGCCGTCCGCGCCATGATCAGGCCGGCGAGGTGCGGGTCGTCGGTCGGCAGGTTCAGGCCGGCGACCAGCCCGACGCGCTCGTCGGTCGTCGGCTGCCGCTGGTCGGCCGACGAGGGGTCGTGGGTGATGTAGGCCACGAGGCCGCGCACGCCACGGCCGCCGGCGTGGATGCGCGGGATCACGCCAGCCTCCGCGCGACGGCGTCGCGCGCGGCGTTGACCGCGGCGGCGAGGTCGGTATCGCGGCCGGCATGCGCGAGCCGGAGCGCCTGGTTCAAGTTCGCGCCGATGCGCCGCAGCTCCTGCCGGATGGCCGTCGCCTCGGTCCGGGCCGGCTCGCCGTGTCGGCTCGCGACGCCGACCGCGGCCAGCGCCGCCGCGCGGATGAAGGCCACGGGCGGTCGGCCGGCCCGGGCCGCCGCCGCCTCGATGAGGCCCGCCTCGGCCGGCGTCAGGCGGATGCCGAACTGCCGCGAACGCCGGGCGTTGGCATCGATGCGCGGGCGCGCCATTGGTGTTCTTCTCTGTCCGAGATCGGTTAGGGGCCCCAGCCCCGGTTTGCGCTAGCAAAAACCGCATCTCGCTCCTACCGTCTCTGGTGCGGCGGGGAGTGTACGGAACGCGTGCCATTCCAACCAGACAACCGTCTGCTATCGGCGGTGACGCCCGGCGCCTCGCATTTCTCACACCGGCGGTGTTGCCGGCTCCAGCCACCGTCGCGGGGATCCGAAGGCCCGGCGCCTGCGCCGCGGTGGCGTCCGGGAAGCGGAGGGAGCGGGAAGGCGGACCGAGGTGGTCATGAGCAGTCGTGCTCATCGGGAGGTCGGGATGCTGCGTTGGGGAAGCCGAGCGCAATGCCGCGCTACCGGACAGGTCCGGGGCCGGCGTGCGCGAGAGCCCTCACCAACGAAGGCAGGGAACGCCGAGGTCGGTGAGCTCGTCGAGGGTCGGGACGATGGCAGGGAGGTGATCGCGGGTGTCCGTGGCTCGCGCCTGCCGCGGTGTCGTCTTGCGACCGGATCGCCTGGTTCGGGCGCTACCAGCGCAGGCAAGGATCGTCGAGTGCGGACAGCTCGTCGAGCAGGGGGACGGCCTGACCGAAGTCCTCTCGCGCGCCGTCGTCGTGCTCGGCGTCGTCGGCCTCGGCGCCGTCGAGCAACGCGGACAGGGCGACCTCGACGGGGTTGAACGCGTGTTGCAGAAGCCAGTTGCGCCGCTTGCGGCAGGCGGTGCAGCGGGTGCTCTCGGGCGAGATGAGCCGACCGCAGGTGCCGGCCTCGAGCGGCAGGTCGACGCCGGGACACAACTGCATGTAGTTGATGTCGCTGCGGTAGCGGCGCATGTTCTCGCGGTTGGCGATGCGCTTGCGCAGGCGCCGCAACAATCGCCGGTGCTCGGGACGGAGCGTGTCGATCAAGCTCATGGTCTCCTCCGGGGATGGGCCCGACGGGGCGGCTGGCGTGGCAGCGTTCGGCGACGTCGTGCGCCGCCGCCGGTGGCGGCCGTCGAACCGCTTCAGGCGTCGAGCGTGTGTGGGGTGATGGCCCGGCAGGGCCGGTGCGTGGCCGAGGCGAGCGTCAGGGACGCGGCGTCGCGGGCCGCGAGCAAGCACGCCGAGGCGTGGGTATGCCCGCCCGCGTCGTTCCCCTGGCCACCGCTCGGATCTGACTCATTGTCGTCCGCTCCGCCGCCCCTCCCCCGGGGTTCCGTTCGTCCGCGCGCCGACTCCGGGAGGCGCGCCGGGCCGCAGGCCGGATGTGGGTAGGTGTGCAGGTGGGCGCAACGCGCCGTCGGGATCGTTCGCCACCGGGCCGGCGACCCGCAGGCGTCCACGTGGATGTTGTCGATGTCGTCGGCGCGGACAGCCGCGGGCCTTTGTGGGGCCCCGCCTCATATAGAGGCAGCACACCGGAGCGGCGATCACGACGGCGACTCCTCGGCGGCGGGCCGGCTCGTGGTGTGTCACCGGAACGATGCTGCAGTTGGCCACGTGAGCCAGACGTGGCGACCCCTCGGTCGGCGCCCGAAATCGAGAGGTTCGCGGGCTTGCCGACTGCGGCCGGGCGATGCAAGAGCCTCGACACTTTACTGACCCAGGGGTCAGTAATTCGCCGGGCCGCGCGTCGGCAGCATGAGCGACGCGCAGCGTTGGGCAGCGCGCTATCGGCGTGCACACTGCCGGCCGGTCCGCTGCCAACCACACGCTGTATGCTCTCGGCGGCGCGAAGCTGGGCGCCGATGATGGCGCGGAGCTGGACGGGGAGCGAGGACACGGGATTCCTCAACCGCGGCTACGGAGGCTGGTGGATGGATGAATTCAAGATATGGGCGCTTGAGGACGCGTGCTCGGTCGTCGAGTTGGAGCCCCAACGGAAGATGGACGCGGAGTCCCTTCTCGAGGACACGCTCGTCGCGAACCCCGACCTGCTGATGCCGGGCCTCACGCTGGTCGGCAGGCAGACGCCAACAGCAGGCGGGCCGCTCGACCTGCTGGGAGTGGACAGATACGGCAGGCTCTCGCTGTTCGAATTGAAGCGGGGCACCCTTACCCGCGAGGCGGTAGCGCAGGTGATCGACTACGCGGCCGACCTTGAAGCCATGGACCTGCCCGAGCTGGCCGGCCTGCTGGCCAGGGAGTCGGGCGAGCGCGGCATCGACGAGATCGAGGACTTCGAGGAATGGTATGGACAGCGGTTCGGCGCGCAGGAGTTGACCTCGTTGAGGCCCCTGCGCATGTTCCTGGTCGGCCTGGGCGCCGACGAGAGAGCAGAGCGAATGGTGGGTTTCCTCGCCACCAACAGCGACATGGACATCTCGCTCATCACCTTCCACGGTTACGCATACGAGGGGAAGACGCTCTTCGCCAGACACGTGCATGTGGAAGGCGTCGCGAACTCGGAGTCACGCTCGGGGAGACGATCCGTCAGCCTGCCGGAAAGGAGAGCGCGGCTGGCCGAGCGCGCGGACGAGTGTGGCGTCACGGAGCTGTTCGGCGCCGTGAGCGAAATGTTCCGGAAAGAACTGGACAATCCTAAAATGCACCCAGGATCCCTTGGATTCAGTATCAGGCTGCAGAGACGGGCGTATGCACGCATCGGTGTCGGCGGGAAAGGGGAAGTCCGGATCGTGTTTTTCCCTCGTGCCAAGGTCCTGTGCCCCGATGAGTTCCAACAACCCGTTGAGGCGATTTCCCACACGACATGGCCTCCGGATCGCGACCCGCTTGGAGACGCCGACGCGGAGATTCACTTCACGCTGACCGCCGAGGATTGGGAGACTCACAAGGAGATGTTGACGAGGCTCGCCCGGGCTGTCTACGAGGCTCATCAGGCGCAGGCGGCGAAATAGAGGGCGTCGTCCCCGCGGTCCGTCCGGGAGCCGGTGTCGTGAACGGCTCCCGGCGAACGCGCGTGGATAGCCTCCGCGAGTCGCGCCCGAAATCGAGTCCATACCGACGAGCGCGACGTCACCGGCGGGTTGCGGCCCCGACCGGGGCTGAAGCCTGCGCAACCGCGGCTTCGCCATCCAGTTCAACCGGCTGTTCGGTGCTGACCGGACCTGTCCGTTCGTAGAGGCCGAAAGAGAAGTTCGGCGCCGGCGCGGCCATGTCGCGCCGGTCCGGCAGGTAGCGCCGCGCCTGCTCCGCGGGGGGCACCTTGTCCAGGGGCGCAAAGCCGACCCGCGCCAGCTCGCCGTCCAGATCCGCGGGGACGAACTCGGAGACCAGCGGCTCGCCCAGACGCTGTACCAGCCGCTCCAGCTTGTCGGCCAACGGCAGCCCGTCCAGGGGGATGAGATGGCGGGCGAGCAGGAAGTCCAGCACCAGGAGGCTGCCCGGCGCCGCCGCCGTGGCGATGGAGTCGAGCGTGCCCCGAATGGCCGGCCGCGTCAGATAGTACGTCGTCCCCAGCCACGAGAAGAACGCCGGTGTGCGCGAGTCGAACCCGGCTCCGTGCAGTGCTTCGTGCAGCAGGTCGGTCTCGAAGTCGACCGGCACGAACCTCAGATGGGCGGGCAGGCCGCTGTGCACCCGGCGCACGCGCGCCTCCTTGAGCGCCTGCATGCCCGGTTGATCCACCTCGAAGATGCGGACGCTGTCGGTGAGCTCCGGATGCCGCAGGGCGTAGCTGTCCAGCCCGGCGCCGAGGATCACGTACTGCCGGACCCCGGCCGCGAGCGCTTCCGCGAGTCGATCCTCAGCGTAGCGCGCCCGCAGGATGTTCTCGGTGTGGATCGGGTGGAACGGCCCGAGCAGCTTGTCGACGACGAGCCAATTGAGCAGGCGGTTATGGGCGACCTGCCGCCAGAACGGCGACACCAGCCGCACGGCGTAGGCGTCGTCCAGAATCGGGTCTCGGTGCCATCGCCGGTGGTGCGCCCGGATCCCGGCCGCGAGCGTCGCCGTACGGCTGACCCGTGCTGCGCACGGTCCAGCAGATCGACGGGGCGTCATGCGCAGAGCATACAGGGGCGCGCCACGGCATACGATTCCTTCGAAGACCCGTCGAGAGGGCGCCGACCGGTCGGCCGCGGCCGGACCGATGCAAGAACCCGACGTTTACTGTCCCACGATCAGTAATTCGCAATCGGGACGTTTCGGGGAAGCGCCGTGGCCGGGAACGTCAGCCCGGCGCCCACGTCGTCGGCACGGTCGTTTGGGACATGACGGCGCGCCGGCTCGGGCGAGCACCTGCTAGGATGAGGAGGGTGTGCACGTGTCACGGCTCAGCGCGGCGGCATCGGAGTTCAGGGCGGCGCTCGTCGAAGCGTTCGTACGGCACAGTGGCCTGATCTTCCTGGTCACGGCGATTCCATTCGGCCTGCTGTTCGTCCTCTACGTAGAGAGCGGCAACACGCCGATCGCGCCGAATACTGTCGTGACGTCCGACTCTCTCCATCCCATGCACGGGCTCCTGGTCCTGGCGGTCTACGGGCTCGCCGGTCTCGTTCTCGGCCTGTTCGTGTGGGTTGGCATTCCGGTGCTGATTCTGTCCTTCGCCGTGTGGCTCTCGAAGCTCTCGGAGTACCGATAAGACACGGGGCCGGCGCCTCGAAAACGATCGCCACCTGGACATCGAGTTCATCGCGGAGCGTAGTAAAGACCTGCCGCAGCCCGCGATGTGAGGAGCACGGTGTAGGCAACCAAGGCGGGGAGGGACTGGCTCGATGCCTCCGGATCGCGTTGCGCTTCAACGCTTTGTCCGGATCCGTCGTGCGCTTTCGCCAAGCGGCATTAACCGAGACGGATGACGATCTGGAACAGAATCGCGTACAGTCCCGCGACCATCGCCACCAGCGCCCCGAGCATCCACTTGATCACGCGGACCTCGCCGGCAAGCTCGCCCACATCGGCCGCCGCAGCCTCTGCCGTGGCCTCCGACGCGCCGGCTTCTACCAGAGCGGCCCGCATCTTCGCCGAGACGGTCTTCATGGCTTGATCCTACCGCGAGAATTGACGGGGATTTCCAACGACCCAAGGTTCCGTACAAGTTGACCTACACAATGCAGTCTCACGTTGCACCGGCGGGTCGGATGCGTCCACGGAGGGCTTATCTGGTTCGCGGAATGCCAAGCCCGAATTGTGCATGAAATAGCTCACGGCAACCCAACACTCCATGTAAACCTCTTATAATCAGTACTTTAACGGTTTACGGTGGCGTCTTCGACGGGAAGGAGTCCTGCGGACCCGAGCGCAGCACGTACGCCTCCGGGACGGTCTTGCCGTTGCCGATGTCGACGTTCTGCTCGAGACTCAGCTCCGCCCGGCCCGGCAGGTCCTTGCTCTCGCGCACCTGCAGGGGCTGGTGCGCCGGATCGACCGAGTCCGCCGGGGCACCCTGCACCGGACGCCGCGCGGTCGCCATCACGTTGGTCAGAAGGTAGTCGCGACGGTTCTCCGGGGCCTCGGCGCGCGCCTCGCGCGACGGCAGCCGCAGGTCGTCGACATTGAAGTACATGACCTGCCCCTGGCCCCGGCGCTGGCCCTCCATCACGACCTGCTGCTCGACGAACGACCCGTTCTCGTTGCGCTTGAAGTCGCCCTTCTTGCCCTCAACGGGCTTTCCGTTGGCGTTGAAGTTGGGGCCGTCCTCCTCGAGCCGCACGCGCGCGTTGACCACGCGGGCCTGATCCGCGCCCTTCTGCCCGGGAACCGGGATGCCGCTATCCGCAACGCGGCCCCTGACCACGCCGCCGCGGACCTTCTCCGCGTCGCCGTGCATCTCGTTGTACTCGCGCGCCGTCCGCTCGGTCGCGAACCGCGTGTCCTCGAAACCCCGGTCATGCGCCACCGTGCGCAGGATCAGGCCGCGGGTGCCGCCGAAGTTGTGCGGACGCTGCACCTCGCCGTTCTTCTCGTACGGCAGCCCCTGCGGCGGCGGAGACGCCTGCGGCTGCTGCAGCATGCTCTGGCCGCGCCGCACCTGACCCGCGATGGCCTGACCCCACTGCTGCACCACCGCCTCACGGGTCGGACCCGTCGTCACCCCCCGCGAGGGCCCCCGCCGGAACCCGCCCCCGCCGGTCTGTCCGCTCGTTCCGTTTGCCATCTTCGACCTCCTGGTCTACGGTTACCGCCAACCGCGGGAGACCAGCCGCTCACGGAAACGCGTCCCGGATCCGGTCTCCCAGAAACGGCACGAACGTAAGGGATCGCATCCCGGATCCGACACCTCGCCGAGGAAAAGTCGTCAGCGAGTCACCGAGAGCTTCTCGTCGAGCAGGTCCTGCGCCGTGCGAGGCCCCCGCGACCGCGCCTCGGCCGCCCCGGCGGCCGGCGAAGGCGCACGCTGCGGATTCACCGTACCCGTCGGAAGCGCCGACCCCCGCTCGGCCCGGCGCACCAGCTTCTGAACCGCAGTGACGCTGCGGCCGATATCCTCGGCCAGCCGCTTGCCGTCCCGCTCAAGCAGCTGTCCGACACGGTCCCGATGGCCCAGCTCGGACACCCGCCCCTCGGAGACCTGCACCGTCTTGTCGGTACGCTCGACCACCCGCGGCGTCCCCTCGCGCCACTCCCGCGGCCACGTCCGCTTCATCTGCTCGGTGGCGAAGCCGTCCGCACGGACCTGCTCGCGCAACGCCGCCGCGGACGCCAGCGCCTGCCCCACCGCGGCCGCCTGCCGGCGGTCGCCGGCACACGAACCGGTACCAACGATGACCGCGCGGCCATCCGCCGCGGTCGACGCGACCGCGCCGTACACCTTCGACCAGTCCTCGCCCCGCTCCTTGCGGTCGGCAGCCCCCAGCGCACGGCCCAGCGCCAGGTACGCCTCGCCGTGGGCCGCCGCCAGCTGCGGGTTCGTGAGCGACCTGTCCCCCACACGGCACCGCGGGTCGAGGAGCACCTCTCCCGAGACCGCGCCGGAAGCCGGATCCCGCCGCACGCTGTAACCCGCCTTGAGCCCATCCGGATCGGCGTCGACAAATTCGCGCGCCCGGACGGCGACCACACCGTCGACCGCATCGAGAACCTTCTCGAACCGCTCAACCGCATCCTCGCGGGCCTCGACGCGGTGAGCACGCTCCCGCGCGAGCTTCGACGCCTCGGCACCGACCTCCGAGGCCAGCCACTTCGCCGCCTCCTCGGCCTCGGGCGAAACCGATTCGGGAACCGGCAACGGCTCGTCGAAGACGCGCGCCGCCATACGCTCCCCGAACCGCTCGGAAGCCCCCGCGGGCTTCTGCTCCGGAGTCCAGACCGCGTCAGCGGCGCCGCGCAGCGCCGCGGCGACGGCAGCACGCCGCTCGTCGAGCGACCCGGCCGGCAACGGCCCCTCGAAGAGCTCGCCGTCCCTGCCCCGCTCGGACACCACCGAGAACGCATCCTCCGCCAGTTGCACGACCTCGCCCGAGGGCGTCCGCACCGCGCCGGTGGTCCCGCCGATCTCGAACACCACGCCCTGCGACTCCAGCGCCGCGGCCAGATCCCGGAAGCGCTCGTCCGAACGGTTCAGGAGATTCCGCATCTCGCGTTCCCGCACCGACGAGACCAGCTCGGCCGACGACGGCACACCGCGTCCTTCCGGCGCGCCGCGCCCGGGAGCACGCTCGAGCGCCTCGACGCCGCCTGCGACATCGACCAGCACGCGCGCCCGCACGACGCCTGCGGCCAGCGGCGCACCCCCGCGGGCAGCGGCGACGACCGGAGCCCGCGCGGCGTCCAGCGCCCCGGCCAGCACCCGGCCGTACGCCTCGCCGGCGCTCGGCGGGACGACGCACAGCGGCGAATCCGGATCGACGGCCCGGATCCCCTCGACGACGTCCGGATACCGGTCGAGCGTCGCGTCCAGCACGTCCGACGGCAACGGAGACAACTCCGGATCACGCCCCACCGCCGTGTGCAGCCGAGCCAGGTAGCAGACGCCCCGGCCCGTCTGCGCCCTCTCGTCGGCGTACTCCCGCATCCCCTCAACCAGCAGCCGCGTCTCCTCCGGCACCGGGAACGCCGAAGCGGACTCCCGCAACTCGTCGCGCTCGCGCGCCCAGCGCCGCTCGAGCGAGGCCGCCCGCGCCGGGTCGTCCCGCCAGCGCTCGGCGTGCGCCGCCTCGACGTCGTCCAGCGCCCGCTCGATCGCCTCGGGGGCGTCGGCCGCCGCCTCCGCGCGTCCCGGCCCCGCCAGCCACTCCGGGTTCACCGGCGGCTCCACCGCGGCCCCGCGGTACCGCCCCGCGGCCAGGGCCACCAGCGCCGGGTCCGCCTCGACATGCACCAGCGACGCGCCCAGCGCCGGCGCCAGCGGCAGCCCGTCGGCGACCACCTGCGCGCGGTCCCGCCGGTTGGCCCGCCGGCCGTCGTCGTCCAGCCGCGGACGCGACTCGAGCCGTTCCAGCTCGGCCGCGCTCGGGGTAAGCCGGTCCGCCAACACCACCATGCGCACCCGCACCAACTCGGCCTGACCGCCCCTGACCGCCATGCGGAGCTCCCGCTCGGCCGCCTCGCCCTCGTTGCGAAGCCGCGCGGCCTGCTGCTCGTCCCAGGAGTCGCGATAGTGCGGCGCGCGCGTGTCCTGCGCCCACACCGACGGCGACTCGCCCCGCGCCGCGCGGTCGGCGATGCGCCGCTCCTCGGCCGGGTCGCCCCCGAACGGCGTGCGGGGCTCCGTGCCGGCGCTGCGCGTCTTGAACGCCGACCGCCCCTCCGGAACGTGGTGCTCGTCGAGAGCGAGGTCGGAGACGTCCTTGCGCGCCATGCGATCCGACCGCCGCTTCGCCCCCAGCGCATCGGCGGCCTCCTGCCTCGCCGCCTCCTCGGGACTCAGTTCCTCCACCGGACCGGACTCGGACGGCACCGAGGTCTTCACGCCCAGCCGCCAGCCGCCGCGCGGCTCCTGCCGGCCACCCGTGCGCCCGCGCCCCTGCGCCGTCACCGGACCACCTGAAGCCATCGGACCCTCCTACGCCATCACAGCGTCGGCTCGGCGGTCTGCAGGTCGCGGCGTTCGTCGTCGCCGAACGCCCACACCGGCACCAGCCGCCGCCGGGCCGGGGTCTCTTCGCGGCACAGCCGCGCCGACGCGATGCGCGGCCACTCGAACAGCTTCTCGCGATCCCCGCTACCCGCTGACATCGGCACGGACCCGTCCTACGCCGGTGCCGCCGCCACCTCGCGGGGACCGTCCTCGCCGCCACCCCCCGAACCCGCCGCGGCGGGCCGGCGCGGGTCACGCACCGTCACCACCGTGTCCAGGCGGCGCTCCCGCTCGGCGGCCATGGCCGCGATGCGCTCCGCATCCGGCGCGTTGTGCTCGCCCAGCTCCCAGTTCTCGTCGGCGTAGCACTCCTCGTCCAACTCGTCGAGGATCGGGTCCCCCGGCTCGGCGAACAGCACCCGCAGCGCCTGCTCGTGCGAGAGCACCGACAGGCTCTCGAACGGCTCCAGGCCCCACGCGACACGCTGCTCGGCGGTCGTCGCCACCTGGTACCCCTGGTCGTAGAACTGACGGAACTCCTCCAGGTTCCGCGGATACGCCAGCGACACCAGCCGCTTCTCGATGTCCTCGCCAACCAGCGAGCCGTTTTCCTGAGACATGCTGACTTCCTCCGCGCGGCGTGTTCCCGAACGACCGAACCGCGCAACGCCGGGAGTGTAGGGAACCGCGGCCACCAAACGACCGCCCGCAGTGCCGGCCGGACCGGCGTACCGGCCTAGCGGGCCGGCGCAGCAGCGACCCCGGAAGACGCCCGGGCCGCAGGCGCGGCCGAAGCCGGCGGCTTCGGCGGGTTCTCCGCCACAGCGCCCCGCCCGGCACGGCGCAGCGCCGCCTGCCGCCAGTCCTCGGAGTCCCCGCCCACAGCGCCGTCGGCGGGAGGCTCCCCACCCCTGGCTTCGGTCGCCCGCCCGGCCAGATGCGCCACCGCGCGCCCCACCGTCTTGCGGGCGTACCCCACCGGGTCCGACTTGGCGCCGTGCCCCGTCGAGCGCATCCCCGCCAGCGCCTTGGCCACCTCGGCGGGAGTCGCCCCGTTCTCGAGCGCCGAGAGCACCCGGCCCCAGTCCTGCTTGTCGTACTCGGACGGCTTGCGCTCCTCCGCCTTCGCCGCCGGTGGGTCCGCCCCGATCCAGCCCTCGGCGATCCCCACCCGCCGCAGCCGCTCGGCGCGCGACTCGCGGTGCGGCACGTACGTCGGAACGCCCCGGCGGTTGACCCAGCGGCCCCCGGACGAGGAGGCGACCGCCTGTGCCGGCGCACCCGCATCCGGCCCGGCCACATCCGGCGCCGGACCCGCCGCGCGAGGCCGACCCTGTACAGGCTCCGCAGCGGCAACCGGGCCGGGCTGCTCCGGGACGCTTCCGCGCGGCAGGCCCACCGCGCGGCCCGGCCAGCCGGCCGAGAACCGCGCCGCCGGCGCATCCGGCACCGTCCCCCGCATCCGCAACGGCAGGACCACCCCCGCCCGCGCGCTCGCGGTCCGCAGGCGTAGCCGCCACGCCTCGTTCTCGTGCGCCATCTCGCTCGCCCGCGACGACGCCTCGTCCACCTTCGAGAGCGACACGCCCAGCGAGCGGTCCGCAGTCGCCCATTTCTCCAGCCCGCGGCGCAGCGCCTCCACCCCGACGACCCCTTCGAGCGGACGGAACCGGTCCACGTCCAGCTTCGCCCGCGGCCGCACCGGCCACAGCCGCCGCGACAGCTCGACCTCCTCGACCACCGGCGAGCCCGACTCCGAGCGGTACTCCTGCTTCGCGTTGCGGAACCCGGGCACCCGCATGACCTGCGTCGCCGGCGTCACCACCTCGTCGCCGCCGTAGCGCGCCGCCAGCAGGTGGCTGTACAGCTCGGCCTGACCCGCCGTCCAGTCGTCGCCGTCGACGTTCCACAGCGTCTGGTACTTCTCCGGAGACGAGCGCAGCACGAACGACGGCACCGGCACGATGCCATCGATCACGTCCTCGCGCATCCGCTCGAACGCCGCCGCGTTCTCGGCCACAGAGCCGTCCAGGTCCAGCTGCACGCGCAGCACCGAAGCGATGTGCCCCCGCGTACGCCCCGTCTCGACGCGGCCGTCGCCGGAATCGACCGCCCGGAAGGTGTTCACGCCAGCGAAGACGTCCCAGCCCCGCTCGTTGACCCGCTCGAAGACCCGCTCCAGGTAGTCGGCACGCGACTTGCGCAAGCCCTCGACCGAACGGCCCACCGACGCACCGGCCAACTCGGCCACCCGCGGAAACAGCTGCATCTGGACCTGCGACCGGGGCTTGCCGACGTCCTCGGCGTTACGGCTGCGGCAGAACACGCACACCCGCTCGTCGTGCGCCCGGCGCGGGTCGGCCGCGACCGTCTCGAACATCTCCTCGAGGAACATCCCGGCCGTGCGCATCCGCCGCCGACGCTCGCCCGCCGTCTCGCCGCGAGTCCCGATCCAGCTCACCCGGGGAGTATTGGGGAACCAGGGCCGCAACGACCGGTCCGCGGACCAGGAGGCCGGAAGCTCACCCGCCCCGACGGGCCGCCGCCGCCTTCTCGAACGTCGGGGCGGGGACGGACGACGGACCACGAGGGGGGGGCGACGGAGCGACAATGGGACAGGATCGAACCGGGAAGACGGCGCAACCCGCCGCCACGCCGTACGACTTCGTCCCCACGCTCCACGGGCGAGCCGCCACGGCCGCCACCCATCCGACACCGCCGGCCTGACGACCCTGACCAGCGACAGCCGCGCACCCGCGGTTCCGGCCCGATCCGCCCGTACACTCGCGACCGGAACGCCAAGCGGAGGACGCCACGATGCGAATCAGCGCCGGGACTCTCGACGAGATCAACCACGCGATCGACCGCATGGTCGCCATCGCCGACTACGCGCGGCACGGCGCGATCACCGACGACCGCGCCGCCGCCGCCGGCTTCTACGCCGACGAGGGGCTCGGCACGCCCGAGACCCTGCTCTACGGCCCCGACGGGGCGTTCGAGCGCGGCTGCGATATCCACGAGGCGTGGGAGGAGCACGCCGCGCTGGGCAACGGCGACGCCGAGTACCACGTCACCGCCCAGGACAACGGCGCAATGACCATGACCATGCAGGTCCCCGGCGCCGACCCCGGCGGCCCGCCCGTCGAGCTGACCGTCGGCATGAACGACCGCGTCGGACTGCACGCCGACCCGGCGACCGTACTGGCGCTGGGCGGCTCGCCGTCACACCCGCCCACCGGCATGCGCACCGCCGAGTACGACCGCGACACCGGCATGGCCCGCGACCTCGAGAACCTGGCCGGCGCCGGCGTCCCCGAGGACGCGCGGGAGCGCGTCTGGACGGCGCTGAACGAGGCCAGCCACAGCCACCCCGACGCGCGGCTGGCGCGCCACTACGTCCATGAGGACGACCGCCGCGACCTGCCCCGCCACGACACCGTCGACCGCGCCATCGGCACCGTCCACCGCCAGCACACGCCCAACCCGGCCGTCAGCCCGGCGCCGGCGGGAGCGGAAACGCTGCGCCGGCAGAACCTCGAGGTTCCGGACCGCAACGCCGCGTACTCCCGGTAGGTGCGGCGTCCGAACCCTCGCCGGCACGACGGAAACCAACGCCACCCCAACCAGCCCACGCCCTGCCGGTTTCCGGCACCGCGACAACTTCCCGTTTTCCGGTTCCAGATGCCATCGCCGCGAGGGGCGGCGACCCGCCCCCCAAGGGCGGGTCGCCGGCCCGCTCGCTTGAGCACGTACGTACGAGTACATACCGACAGATCGACTCTTAGGAGTCGACTGTCGTATGTCGTAAGTCGGAGGTGCGAAAAAGGTCCGTAAACACTGGCCGAAATCGACCCAAGTGTACCACCCACCGGCAGAAACCGTACCACCCACCGGCAGAAACCGTACCACCCACCGGCAGAAACCGTACCACCCACCGACAGCGGGTCGAGCGCAGTTCGTACAGTCGAACGCCCCCGCCGACCCGCCGATCGCGGCGAGCCAGACGGGGGCGTACCACCCAGCGTCACTCCCAGATCGCGGTCTCTACACGATGATCTCCACGTCCTGCGGCGGCGGCAGGATCCGGTTCCCGACAATGCGCGCGTCACCCGCCGCCTCGAGTCGGCGGAGCACCTTCCAGGCGCGAGAGACGAGCATCCTGCGGTTGCTGTGCACCGACGTCGGGTAGCACAGCTCGATGATCCGGTTCGGCGAGTACTCCTCGTAGGCATCCGGGTCCTGGCTCTGCACCCACCCACCGTTGCCCGGGACGCGGGTGCGCCCGGGACGATGCCACTGGTACGCCAGCGCGATCAGTGCACGGTAAGCCGGCTCGGACGTGTAGCCCCAGTACCGCATTCGGCTGCGCTGGATCTTCGGCCCGCAGGTCGATCCCGGCGGCAGATGCACGGCCAAGCCCACCGAGTCGTCGAGCGCTTCCGGACCCCGCGGGATGTCGGCCAGACTCACCACGCGGCGCAGACCGGACTGCCCCGTATCCTGATCGCGCCACGGGACACGCGACTCCTCGCGGTCGAGCGCCGCGCAAGCGGCCATCAGCCGCGGCCAGTACTCGCTCGGACGCGGCCTGCGGTTCAGATAGAACCACGTCAGGAACTCGCGCAGCGTCGTCGAGACTAGCACCGGGCGGCGCTCCGACCGCTGCCAGTCGCGCTGCATCACCGAGCACAGGCCCTCGACGTAGATGCGCAACGCCAGGTCCGCCGAACCGTGCCCCCCCTTGCGGCACCCCGGCGCCGCCAGCAGGTTGTAGAGCGCCAGCGGGAGCAGGGGCCCCTCGATGTCTCGCTCGAGGACGGGAAGCTCACTGATTCGAAGACCGCTGTCCAACCGTGTGTGCACGGCGAAATGGCCCTGTTTGGCGAAAAGCGACCCCGGACCCACCAGCGCCACCGACGTCGGCAACAGCGGACTGCCATGGCCGTTCATCGCCACCGGTTCAGGCAGGTCCGCGCCTTCGACGACAACGGCCAGAGCCGTCAGGCCATCACCCGCCGGCAACTCCCCGAGCAGCCGGGAGACCACCTCCGCCGCCCGCGCGCCGCCGGTGCCCTTCCCCCCCGGCACCCGCGTCGGCAGAACACCCTCGACGGCGGTGCCGAGCTCACCCGACCAGCCCAGATCGGACGCCTTGACGCCGTGGGCGACCATCTCCTCCAACCGCACGGCGAAGGCCTGGAGACGGCCCCGCGCACGTAGCGCCCGGTCGCGGTCCAAACCCTGCATCCGCGCGGTCACCAGGCGCGCGGCAGCCTGCCGAAGCGACTCGACGCCACGGCGTGAAACGGCTGCGGCATAGACCGTGCGCAGGCCCGCGCGGCCGTCCGCGATGCGCCACGCCCGCCGGTTACTCTCCCGCGCACGCGCCTCCTTGTCCTGCAAGTGTTCCGGGGTCATGACGTGCCCGCCCACTTGTCCTGATACGTGTAACGGCGGTCGGACCGATCGAAGTCGAGCACCACCGTCTCCTGGGGCCAACGGCCCAGATAGGAAAGCAGCCGCAGGTCCGACGATCGCGGAGCGCAACGGTCCAGCTCCGAGTCGACAGCGTCGAAGGTGACGATCATGTCCACCGAGGCGGCGATGTCACGCGAATCGGCAAGTTCGCCGTCGCTGCGCCGCGCGTGGTGCACGACAAGAACGCCGGAGCCATCGTCGGCGACCGTGCGCAGCGTGTCCATCACACGCCGCATCACGGCCGGGTCGCTCAGCGACTCGCAACCGCCAGCGACCGCCCACGAAGCGAAGGAATCGACGATCACGACCTCGGGCTGCGACCGCCGCAACACTTCGACCACACGGTCGACGCCGTGGGCCGGGGAAGCCACGAAGACAGCGCCCCGGTTGCCCGGCCCGACGCCGTAGACGCGAAGCCGCTGCGCGAGCAGCTCGAGCGGCTCCTCGGTGACCAGCGCCACCGGACCGCTCGGAGCAACCGTCTCCCGGGCGAACGCCTCGCCGCTCAAGCGACAGCCTATGGCCTGCGCCAGCGCCGTCGACTTCCCCGCCTTCGGCGCGCCCGACAACACCGACACGCGCCCCCGCCACGCCAGCCCGGCGAGCACGGCAGAGGGCTTCGCCGGCGAGGCGACCAGGTCGAGCACGTCGACGAAGGGCGACCAGCCCTCGTCCCCTTCCGGCTCGCCGGCGGCGCCGGGCCCGGACGGACCCCCTCGCGAGGCCCGCAACTTGGCCACGGTCTCCTTGATCGCGTTCTCGATGTCGGCATCGGTGACGTTGGCCAGCCAGCGCTCGTCCTCCGGGACGTCGACACCCCGGTCCGTCCGGACCTCCGAACCCTGCTCAGTACTCAACGATGCCCTCTCTCTCGATGCCCTCGTCAAGCGCGAAGTCTGACCAGTCGCTGCCGTACGGAGGCCGCGCGACGACATGCCCGCGGCCCTGCAGTCCCAGTTCCGTGCCGAGTCTCAACGCGGCCTCAATGCCCGCCTTGTCGGCGTCCGGGGCCAGCACCACCGGCCCGCGGGACCAGCACGCCCGCGACCTGAACCCACCGGGCACGCCCGCCACGCCGAACACCGCCGCGCCGGCGAGCGGCTGAGGACGAAGCCGTCCGCGGGCATCGAGGCGGCAAAGCTGACCAAGCGCGTCGAGGCGGCAGACCGCCAGCGCGTCCAGCGGCCCCTCGACCAGCCAGCAGCCCTTGCCGGGCGTACCGCCGTCAGCGGAGAAGACCCGCCGTCCCAGCGCGAAGCACGAACCGGCGACCGACGGCCGCTTGATCGGAACGCCGCGCACCGAGCACGCCAGCCGGCGGCCGCCCTCGTCGACCGGCTCGAACTGCACCGCCCAGGTCTCGGCCTCGCCCGGACCGGCGAAGCGGTAGACCAGCGCTCCGGCGCAGGTCGCTGGCAACCGCGGCGCGCAGCGCACCGAAACAGCCGCACGAAGCGGCAGCCACCGCACCGACGGCGGTACGCGACCCGCTGCGGCGACGACGCCGCGCGTCCGCAGGTACCGGAAGCCGGGAGAATCCGTGGCAACCGCCACCGAGGCCGACCAGACACGTCCCGGCAGCGGGTTCCGCCGCGTCTGAACGGAGACCCGGACGGCCGGCGTCCCTCCGCTGCTGGCGGCGGATGCAGCCGCCAGATCGCCAACGACTGCGGCCAGGTGCTCCCGAAAGTCCGGGGACGACAGCCGTCCCCCGCACTTGCGGCAGCCGCCCCGCACCGGCGTGCGCTCCCCCGGACCGAACCAGCACGTGTTGTCGCCGACCCCGCGCACCGGACACGGCCCGTGCCACTCGCGGCCTATGCGCCGCCACCGCGGGCGTCCGCGCAGATAGCCCTCAAGAACGGACCAGGAGACAGACTCGCTCGCGCTCACGAGGCGGCCCCCGTCTTCGGCTTCGAGACGTCCACCAGAACGCCGGCGGCGGCGGCGCGCGCGTACTCCCGGCGGCGCACCGCCTGGGCCGCCGCCTGCGCGCACTCCTCAATGTCGAGGATCCGGTGCAGCCTCAGCTCGACCACGCGTTCCAGCCGCTTGCGGCCGTTGACCAGACGGCTCAGCGTCGTGGGAGGCACGTCCGCCCACGCAGCCAGCTGCACCTGCGACACACCCAGTTCGGCAATGCGCGTGCGCAGGGACACAACCGCCGAATCGTCGCCGCATGGTCCGAGACGACCCGGGGGCCGGCCCCGCCTCACGAAGCCCTCCGCGGCGCGACCGCCGCCGCGCTGCAGGCAGCAATCAAGTTGCAGACGGCTACCGTACGCCAGGGCAGCCGCTTGTCCAGGACCTGCGGCAGCCCGCTGCAGTCGACACGCGAGACCTGCACCAGACGGGTCATGGCACGCCTCCGGCAAGAACCTGCCGTCGCGCCTCTTCGGCCGCAGCCTCGGCACGCTCGACAAGGTCCATTGCCGCACAAAAGCGCTTCCGGAACCCATCGGGAAGAGGGCGGTACCCCTGGATATAGGAGCGGAAGGTCGTGGCGCTCAGGCCCAGCGCCTCGGCCACCGGAGCCTGATTCAGGCCGCGGCGCGCGAGCTCGATCTTGAGGCTCTTGTCGAACGTTCTACGCATCAGCCGCCCCCTCCGACCGCAGGACACGTCCGCGCACGGCGCAAGCCTACGGATCCGTGTGCCGGCACAAGCCCCGAACACAAGTCCCCGAAGACCTCCGGACCCCCACGACCAGCGGTCCGGCGCGTCGAGCATCTGGCCGAGCACCGAACACAAGTCCCCGAAGACCTCCGGACCCCCACAACGCAGCACGCATCCCCCCGCCACGCAAGGCGAACAAAACACATAACCCGACGCTACCAAAATTCGGCGACGATTGACGCGGCAGCGCCGCACGCCCCGACTTGACGACTCGGACCGCCAAGCCGTCACGACGTTCTGCGCCTTCGGTTGCAGGGTCCGTCAAACAGATGAGACGCCGGAGCCAGCAGCCGCTCAAAGTCCCGCGAGTCGTAAACGACCACGCGCCCGCGATTCTGCGCGGGCACGCCGTGCCGCTTGGCGAACATCCGCACGGCGTCGGTCGACGGAAAGTCGTAGCGCTTCATCGCCGTCCGGCGCGTAATCAGCCCGCTGCGGTTCCTCACGCCGTCCTCCTTCCTGCCCGCTCGCGCAGACGCACAGCACGCTCCCGGACTGCGGTGGGCCGCACCGCGCACCGCGAACATGTCCCACAGACATGTCCAAGAGCGTAAATGTCCTACAGACATATGTCAACCCCCCCACCTCACTTGCGCGCCGTGCTATGTTCAGAGGACATGTTCGGGAAGCGACTGGCCGCATCGCGTGAGCGGGCCGGTCTGACTCAGGCACAGCTTGCAGCAGCCCTTGGTCCTCGGTACGACCAGGCGCTGATTTCCCGCGTCGAGTCGGGCCACAAGGCGCTCCGCTTCACCGGTGTGGTCACAGCTGCTCTGAAGCTTCAGGTCTCGGTCGACTACCTCGCGGGCCTGACCGACACCCCCGAGCCCGCCGCCCGGCGGGCCGGCGACTTGGCTCAAGAGCGCGCCAGGACGGACGAACTCGACGACTCCGAAGCGCGGGCCACCAATGCTCCCAACGGCCCGGCGCGGGCACTCTCCTACGCCCGTCCGGGCATCAAACTGGTGCCCCTGGTGCACAACGCCGGCATCGCCGCTGGCGCAGGAGGCCACGCCGACGACGAGCACGTGCTCAGCTACGTCCCGTTCCGGGAAGACTGGCTGAAAAGCCACGGCCTGAACGCCGATCGCTGCCTCGTGATCGAAGTCATCGGCCACTCGATGGAGCCGACGCTCGAACACCGCGCGGTGATCCTCGTGGACTTCCAGCAGAGGGAACGGCGTCCGAACAAGGTCTTCGCGATCCGCGACGAGGACGGTCCCGTCGCCAAGCGGCTCCGCCACAGGGACGACGGCTGGTGGCTCGACAGCGACAACGAGGAGACAAACGACCAGAACGGCCGGCGGGTCTACCCGCCGAGACCGTGGCCAAAAGACGCCGAGGTCTTGGGGCAGGTGATGTGGACGGGGAGGACATTGTGACCGCGCCATCCGCACCAGCGAACCACCACCTGGCACCGTCACGCGCTCCCCGAAGGAGAGGTCCCGACCACGCCCCTGCGACCGACGGATCGCAGCACTCGTTCCTCTTGGAGAGCACCTGTCGAAACCGGGAGGGGCAATCGTGAAGCAGCGGCGGCGCGAACCGGGTCAACGTCGCCTGGAATCGGGGAAATGGCAGGTCAATGTTCAGGTCCGAACCCCCGGCGAAACCCGCTATCGCTTTGTTTCCAAGACCTTCCCTGCCGACTCGCTGCTCAGCGATCGCCGAGCTTGGCGCGAGAAGATGCGCGTCGAGGCCCGGGATGGCCGCCTGCACCCCGACTCGTCCACCTTCGCCGACGATGCGGACCGCTACCTGGAGAGCGTCGCCGCGCTGCCGACCATTGAACAGCGCAGGCAGCACATCAACGAGTGGACACAGCTGTTCGGCGACCGGCGGCGCACGTCGATCCGCCCGCACGAGATCCGGGCGCAACGCGACCGCTGGCTGACCGAGCCGCGCACCGATCAACAGGGGCGCCGCCGGCCACCGTATGCCGCCGCGTCCGTCAACAAGCGGCTTCGCGCGTTGAGCAATCTCTGGCGCGTGCTGGACGGGCGCCACGCCCCGAACCCAGTTCGAGAGGTGCCCGAAGCCGACGAAATCGAGAGCGAGCCGCGCGCACTCCCCTACGGGGTCATCGAGGCGATCCTCGAGGCGATGCCTGACGTGACTCGGGCGCCGAAGGGCGCCAAGCGCGCGGCAGGCAACTGCACCAAGGCCCGGCTGGCAGTCATCGCATGGACCGGCTTGGCGCATGTGCAGCTGGCCGGCCTGCGGCGAGAGGATATCAACTGGGACGAACCATCAATCTGGGTACGGGGACGACGGAAGGGGGCAGCAGGCACGGAACGCCAGGGTCAGCGGAAACCCATCACGGCACAGGCGGTTGCAGCGCTGCGTCGATTCGACACTCTGGATTGCTGGGGACGGTTCTCCAATGCCTCGATGCGCAAGAGCCTGCGGACCGCCTGCCGGAAGGTTGAAGAGCGCTTCCGTCGCGACGGCGTCACGATTGACTTGAGCCGGGTCCGGCCCTACGACTTCCGCCACTCCCACGCGACGGCGCTGCTCACAGCGACGCGAGATCTCCAGATGACCCAGCGATTGATGCTGCACAAATCGGCCAGCACGACCGAACGGTACGCCCGCGCCGCCGTGGACCCCATGCTGAAAGCCGGGCTGGAGCAGTTCACTGAGCTCGTCCAAGAACCGAAGACCGACCTCTCAGCTACCACACAGTCGGGGAAATCCCACAGTACACCGTCCTCGGACAAGCCCGACCCCGAGTAGACGAACACGGCCGTGACCGTGATCCGCAAATCACGGAGGCACGGCTTCCCGCCGCGCTTTCCGGGCTCGACAGCGATCTATTCCCCTTGGGCCACCGGCCCGATCTGCGTAACGACCGACCGGTCATCGATCAAGCTGCAGCACCAGCCGATGAGCCCGGTTGAACGTGCCGCAATGCGTGTCCGGCGCTGGAGCGGTTCACCGAGCACATCCAGGAACCCGTGATCAGACAGGAACCCGTGATCAGAATATGCAGTACGCATATTTTCGTGTTCGGAAGCGTTCGGATACGTTCACCTTCGCCCGTACTTTCGCCTCTTGCCGGACCTGCCTAAGCAGGCGGCAAGAGGCGAAAGACCTTGAAAACGCGGGGGAAAAAGTTGGTGGGCGCTAGTGGATTCGAACCACTGACCCCCGCCGTGTGAAGGCGATGCTCTACCACTGAGCCAAGCGCCCGACCTCGAATCGAACCTGCAGTGTACCGGAAGACTCGCTCTGCCGCCAGCCGACGCGGCGTCAGCGCGCCTCGGCGATCAGTGCCCGCAGCATGCGTGCGTACTGGGCGTCGGCGTCCGCATCGCCGTCGTACCGGGCCGCGCCCGAACCGGTATCGACCATGTCGGCCGAATCGTCTCCGCCGGAGAGGCCGTCCGCCCCCGTGTCGGTGATCAGCACCTTCGATTCCGGAATCGATGCCGCGTTCAGATCGATGTAGGCCTCGCGATACTGCCCGTCGGCGATCTTCTGCTCCACGTACAGCGCCACCTCCAGGCGCGCCGACACGACGAGCAGCGTGCCGGGAAACGCCAGCGCGGCTACGAACCGATCCTCATCCGCGGTGTCCCTCGCTGCAATGGCGCCCAACCCCGCGGCGTCGAGCAACTCGGCCAACTCGGCCGCCAGCGACGCCGATTCCGATTCCTGGGCCCGGACCTGCCCCGCCATGACAACCGCCGCCAGCGCCGCTACGACAGCTACGCGCCTGAAGATTTCCGAACTCGGCATGGTGAGTCTCCCTTCGACCGCGCCGGAGCCGGCGCTGCACACGTTCTACCACCGGGGGCGCCCGGCGTCAACGACCGATTTTCCAACTCATCCCCACGCGCAGGACAGGTCCCGTCTTCTCCCGTCAGCCCGCGCCGGATACGCCTATCTCCAGCTTGCGGAGGTGGCGCACTTCGTCGCGCAGAACGGCCGCCCGCTCGAACTCCAGATTGGCCGCCGCGGCGCGCATCTCCTCCTGCAGCGCGGCGATGCGGTCGTCGAGATCCGCCTGCGTCCGGAAGGCCGGGCCGGTCGGCTCCGCGACGGGAACCGTGGCGTAGTCGCGCTCGTACACGCTCGACAGCACGCCGTCGATGTCCTTGCTGACCGAGGCCGGCGTGATCCCGTGCTCGCGGTTCCAGGCCTCCTGCCGTTCCCGCCGGCGGCCCATCTCGGTCAGCGCCGACCGCATCGAGTCGGTGACCGTGTCGGCGTACATGACGACGCGCCCGTTGACGTTGCGCGCCGCGCGTCCCGCGGTCTGGATGAGGGAACCGGCCGACCGCAGGAAACCCTCCTTGTCGGCGTCGAGTATCGCCACCAGCGACACCTCGGGCAGGTCCAGCCCCTCCCGCAACAGGTTGATCCCGACCAGCACGTCGAAGGCGCCCCGCCGCAGGTCGCGCAGGATCTCGACGCGCTCCAGCGTGTCGATGTCCGAGTGCAGGTAGCGCACCCGTACGCCGAGCTCGTGGTAGAACTGCGTCAGATCCTCCGCCATGCGCTTGGTGAGGGTGGTCACCAGCACGCGCTCGCGCCGCTCCGCGCGCAGCCGGATCTCGTGCAGCAGATCGTCGATCTGACCCTTCACGGGCCGGACGTCGACCGCCGGATCGACCAGCCCGGTGGGGCGGATGATCTGCTCCACGACCACGCCCCCGCTCCGTTCCAACTCGTACGGTCCGGGCGTGGCGGAGACGAAGACCACCTGGCCGACGCGCCCCTTCCACTCGTCGAAGGTCAACGGCCGGTTGTCGATCGCCGACGGCAGCCGGAATCCGTACTCGACCAGCACGTCCTTGCGCGCGCGATCGCCGTGGTACATCCCACGCACCTGCGGCACCGTCTGGTGGCTCTCGTCGATGATCGTCAGCGCGTCGGCCGGCAGGTAGTCGAGCAGCGTCGGCGGCGGCTCGCCGGCGGCGCGGCCCGAGAGGTGCCGCGAGTAGTTCTCGATCCCGTGGCAATAGCCGATCTCCTTCATCATCTCGAGATCGAACATCGTCCGCTGGTGCAACCGTTGCGCCTCGAGCAGCTTGCCGAGCTGCTCGAGGCGGGTGCGGCGCTCGACCAGCTCGGCCTTGATCGAGTCAATCGCCTGGACCGTGTGCTCGCGCGGCATCACGAAGTGCGACTTCGGATACACGGCGATGCGGTCGTGCCGCTGATGCGCGCGTCCGGTCAGCGGGTCGAAGCTCAGCAGCTCGTCCACCTCGTCCCCGAACAGCTCGATCCGGACCGCCTGCTCGTCGTACGACGGATACACCTCGATGATGTCGCCCCGCACTCGGAACACGCCGCGGGCGAAGTCGTGGTCGTTGCGCTCGTACTGGATCTCGACGAGCTTGCGCAGGATGGCGTCGCGCTCGATCCGCTGACCCCGCTCGAGCGCGAGCAGCATGCCGTAGTACGCCTCCGGCGATCCGAGTCCGTAGATGCACGAGACGCTGGCGACGATCAGCACGTCCCGCCGCTCGAACAGCGCGCGGGTGGCCGAGAGCCGCAGGCGGTCGATCTCGTCGTTGATCGTCGCTTCCTTCTCGATGTAGGAGTCCGTGGCCGGCATGTAGGCCTCGGGCTGGTAGTAGTCGTAGTAGCTGACGAAGTACTCGACCGCGTTGTCGGGAAAGAAGCGCTTGAACTCCTGATAGAGCTGGGCGGCGAGGGTCTTGTTGTGGGCCATGACCAGCGTCGGGCGGTTCACCGCGGCCACCACCTGGGCCATCGTGAAGGTCTTGCCGGACCCGGTCACGCCGAGCAGGACCTGATGCCGGTCGCCGCGGTGCAAGCCGTCGATCAGCTCGCCTATCGCGCGCTCCTGGTCCCCGCGCGGCTCGAAGTCGGAGACGAGATTGAACCGGTCGTACGTGGACGGCATCGGTGGGCTCGCCTGTCGCCGCGCGAAACAGGCAGCGGACTAGCGCGGGTCGGACGCGGCCTCGTGCTCGTTCCAGATCGCGTAGTACCCCTCGCGGACGCGCACCTTCGCGTCCCGCAGGTCCGCGCGATCGGAGCGCAGCCGCACGTCGAGCTCCCGCCAGCTCCCGTCCCGCCGCGTGTTCGTCGAGACGTACCCCAGCGAGTAGCGCCCGTCCAGCTCGTCGACGATCTGCCCGTAGATCTCTTCCAGGGCGTTGACGGAGTACGGGAAATACGCCCTGCCCCCGGTGATCTCGCTCAACTGGCCGAGGCGCATCCTCTGCCGCTGGCGCGCCCTCGACCGCAGGTCGCCCTGGAAGCCGATGGCGTAGACGGTGACGTCGGAAGCCCGCAGCAGATCCCGCGCGTCGCGGATCGACAGGCGGCTGCGCGTATCCTCCCCGTCCGTGTAGAGCACCAGCACCTTGCGGCCGTCCTGCTCGAACGCACCGTCGAGGTAGACGCCCAGCGCGTCGTAGAGGGCCGTGTAGCCCTCCGGCCGGCGGCCCCGGATGCGCTCGATGAGGCGGCCGAAGTCCTGCTGGCCGTAGCGGCCCACCCGCACCTCGGTATCGAAGTCGACCAGCGTCATGTCGGCGGCGTAGGTGAGCGTGTTCAGGAACCGGATCGCAGCGGTCTTCTGGAACCGGTCGTTGCGCTCCATGCTGCTGCTCATGTCGAGCAGAAGACCCAGGTGCAGGGGGACGTCGTCGACATCGCTCGCGAGTCCGACGGAGAAGTAGCGCACGTCCTGCGGCCGGCCGTCCTCGAGCACCTCGAAGTCGTCACGTGTCAGGTCGGTCACCAGGTTGCCGTCCCGGTCGAGCACGGTGACGCCGACGTGCACCACGTCGATGCGACTGGTGAACAGCGGCGGTTGCGCCTGCACCGCGGCAGGCCACAGCCACAGAGCCGCCAGCGCGGGAGCGAGGGCCGGACCGCCGGCTTTCAGCCACTTCATGGCCGCGATGATAGCGCATCGCAGGTCCTGCCGGCCGTCGCAACGGGCCTCGCGGAGGGACTGGCGGACCGGCATATAATCACAGGCTCCGATGAGGTGCGTGGCGGTCTGCCAGGATGCCCTGGTCGTCAGGACGCTGCACCAGGCGCTCGTGCCGGCTCTCGACATCGAGTTCCTGGTCGAGGATCGCGCACTCGCCCGCCGGCTCCACGACGCCGGCATTCCCGCCCGGGCCGGCGATCCGCGCCGCCTCGACACCTACCTGCGGATGGACGTGACGCCGGCCACGTGCGTCATCGTCGAGGACAGCGGACGCCGCAGCGTGCGGCGGATTCTCGAGACGCTGGCCGATGCCGGCGCGGTGCTGACCTATCTGCTCGACGTGGGCGAGCGCCGCTCGAAGCGATCCGACGATTGTGCGGCCGCCTTCCCCGAGGTGAGCGTGCTGGGTCTCGGCGACCTGCTCAAGGGGTCGCTGCTCGGCGCGCTCGGCCGCGCCCTGACCCGTTCGCGGGTCCAGCAGTACCAGCGCTACTTCGCCGACGCCGATCGCGTGCTGATTCTCCTGCACCACGATCCCGATCCGGACGCGCTCGCCAGCGGCCTGGCGCTGCGCGCGCTTCTGCACCGCACCAAGGCCACGGCCATCATCGGGGCATTCCACGGCGTGACCCGTCCCGAGAACCTGCGGATGGCGAACCTGCTCGACATCCAGGTCCAGCCCCTGACAGCCGAATCGCTCGGCGAGTTCGACCGCATCGCCACCGTCGACGTGCAGCCGCACTACTTCGGCGGCCTCCTCTCCCGCGTGGATCTCGTCGTGGACCACCATCCGGAACGCACGGGCTATACGGCCACCTTCAAGGACATCCGGCCGGACTACGGCTCGACCGCCACCATCCTCACCGAGCATCTGCGGGCCACCAGCGTAAACATCTCGGAACGCATCGCCACCGCGATGCTGTACGCCATCAAGTCGGACACGCTGTTCCTCTCGCGGCAGACGAACCGCAGCGACCTCGAGGCCTTCACCTATCTCTATCCGCTCGCCGACCCGGCCCTGGTGCGCAAGATGGAAGGGTCGGAGATCACCCTCGAACGGTTGCGGCACGTGACGCAGGGCGTCCGGTCGGGCCATATGCGCGACCAGGTCTTCGCGGCGCACGTCGGCGAAGCGCCGCGCGAGGACCTGGTGCCCTACGTCGCCGACTTCCTCCTGCAGCTCGAGGACGTCAAGTGGTCGGTGGTGTCCGGCGTCGTCGGCGACCGCCTCGTCGTCTCGGTCCGCAACCTGGGCTATTCGCGCAACGCCGGGGAGTTCGTCAAGCGGTGGTTCAACGACATCGGCAGCGCCGGGGGGCACCGGGCGATGGCCAAGGCGGTCGTCCCGCTCGACGCTTTCCGCACCAAGTTCCGGACCGCGGGCGACTCGCAGATCGCCGACCGGCTCGCCGACCTGGCGGCGCAGTTCCTGCGGGAGCCGCAGAGCGGCGAACGGCGCGTCGCGGGCAGGAACCCGCGCGCCCCGACCAGGGTCCGTTCACACGGCTCGTGAAGGTCGGACGGACTGACGGCTCAGTCCTGGCCCGCCAGACGCGCCGAGAACGATTCGGGGGGCTCCACCCGGTCCGCGGGCGGCACCTCGATGAGCTCGCCGCTGGCCCCCAGCACCGCGTCGACGAACTGGCGGAAGCCGTCCTCGTAGCCGCGGTCGAGCAGCTCGTCCAGCGTCTGGATCCGGTCGGAGTGGTCGTCGTAGCAACCGGCGACATCGAAGGGGCCCACCGGATTGTGCGCCGGCCGGACCTCGAACAGAGACTCGAACCGCCCGCGCCGGGTATCGATGGCATCCTGAACGGAAACGCGTTCGATGCCCAGCAGATACTCCCCGGCTCGCCCGTGGATGTCGCGGCGCGCCGCGCTCAAGGCATGCGGGCCGCCAGCCGACGGCAGGGCCGACACCAGGATGACCTGCTGCACGCCGGCCCGCGCGACCTCGTCCAGCAGCCGCGCCGTGCTCTCCGGACGATCGCACAGCCGGTGCGTCTCTCCGCGCCAGGCACTGTCGTGCTCGAACGTCACGTAGTGGGGATCGGTGGCGACGGGCAGGCTCAACGCGGCGGCGAAGGCATCCATCGCGTGGCGTTGCGGGGCGCGTGTCAGGTCGACGGTCTCGAGCGCTCGCACGGCGCCCTCCGAGACGGAGGACGCCTGCAGGAACTCCTTGCGGTACGGCTCGGCCAGCAGGGCGAACGCCATGTCGCGCCGCGCATCGATGTCGTGCACGAGCATCAGCAGCTCGCGAAACCCGGGCTGCCCGAGGTTCTCCTGCAGCAGCTCCGCGTAGCGCTGTCCCAGCTCGTCGTCGGTCGGCCGCTGCACGCGCGAGCCGTGCATGATCTGCCAGAGGCCGCCGCTGAACCAGGCCACGGCCTGCGCGTGCTCGATCGGCGCACCGAGCAGCCGCCACCACAGGCCGCCGCGGGTGATCCGCCGCGCCCTTGGGCGCAGGGAGCGATCCAGGGCGTCCAGCACCAGCAGCGCCAGCAGCGAGGCGACCGCGATTACCACGAGCCGCGGCAGGTAGACGGGAAGGAACGAGGGCGCGAACACGGCCCTCAGCCATTCCTCGTAGACTGTCGCCAGCGCCGCGCCGGATTCGAACCCGACCAGAGAAAGGAAGTAACCGACCGGGAAAACCACCGCGGCGAGCGCCAGCGCCGCCACGGGAAGCAAGGTCGTGGCGAATGCCGCCCCCAGCATCCACGCCGCGCCGCGCAACGTCTGACGCCAGCGGTACGTGCCGCGCACACCGCGGCTGCGCCACAGTCCGCTCTGCGCCCACAGCCGGGATCCTCCGTCGACGGCGGCGAACATGGCGGCCACCGCACCGACGCCGCGTCCGGCCACCAGATCGATCTTGACGCCGGCCTCCACGAGCGCGCGCAGCACGCCCGCGTGGTAGGCGCCCGCCGTGCCGGTGCCGGTCAGGACGAGCGCCGTCCGCAACTGCGGAACGTACCGGCGAACCGTTTCGATGGAAGCCACGGACAGGCTGGCGGTCAGGACTTGTGAATCGTTGTCAGCTCGATCAGCTCGAATTCGCGAACGCCGTTCGGCGTACGGACGACGACCTCGTCGCCCTCCTCCCGGCCGACGATCGCCCGGCCGATCGGGGACGCGGTCGACACCCATCCCTTCGCGGGATCGGCGTCCTCCGGCATCACCAGCTCGTAGGTCACCTCGCGGCCGTCCGCGGCGCGCAACAAGACGGTCGATCCGAGTGCCGCGCGATCGTGCGGCAAGCGATCGAGATTCATCAGCGAGATCTCGGACAGCCGCGCCCGCAGCATGCCGAGGCGGGACTCGACGAGCCGCTGTCGCTCCTTGGCGGCCTGGTACTCGGCGTTCTCGCGCAGATCGCCCAGCTCGCGCGCCCGTTGGATCTCCTTGGGAAGCTCGCGCGTCAACTCGCGCTCGAGCGCCTGAATCTCGTCCTCGATCCGTCTGACCAACTGTGCTTTCATCGGGAATACAGCGCCGTAGCGTAACACATCTGCTATGCTCGGCCCGCCCGCGAGGCCTCCGTGGAGACCGTCACCAGCCGCCGCAACGCGCTCGTCGCGCGCTTCCGTTCCGCGGCGAGCACGAACCGCCGCTCCCGGACGCATCTGCTGCTCGACGGACGGCGCCTGATCGCCGATGCGATGCGCGCCGGGGCTCCGGTCGAGACCGTGCTCGTCGCCGCGGAAGCAGGACGGCACGGGGACGCCGCCCTCGCCGTGCTGGTCGCGGACTGCGTCGACCGCGGCATACCGGTCGCGGCAGGCTCCGAGCGGGTGATGGCGGCAGTCAGCCCACTACGTTCTCCTTCTTCCGCCGTGGCCCTGGCCGCACATCGTCCCCCGCCGGTGGATGCAGTGCTCGCGCGCGCGGCGCGCGGCTGTCTCCTCGCGCCGACCGGGGTCCAGGACCCCGGCAACGTGGGCGCGATCGTCCGTGCCGCCGAGGCCGCCGGCGCCGGCGGCGTCATCGTCGCCGAGGCCGCGGCCGACCCCTTCGGCTGGAAGGCGTTGCGCGGCGCCATGGGCAGCACCTTTCGGCTCCCGGTGGCCGACGCGGGCGACCGGTGCAACCTGCCGGAGCGAGGCCGGCAGGCCGGTTGCACCGTGATCGCGACAGCGCCGCGGGGCGGCCGGTCGATGTACGATCTCGACCTTACACGAAGACTGCTGATCCTCATAGGCGGTGAAGGCGCCGGGGTCGAAGGCCCGGCTGTCGAATCCGCGGACGCTGTCGTCTCGATTCCCATGGCCGGGGGCGTCGAGTCGCTCAACGCCGCGGTCGCGGCCGCCCTGATCGCGTACGAGGCCCGCCGCCAGCGGGCGGCTGCATGAAGTCAGGCCATCTGTTCGAATCGACTGCACCGGACGCCCCTGCAACCGGTGCGCCGTTGGCCGAGCGGATGCGCCCGCGGACCTTCGACGAGCTCGTGGGCCAGCGGGAGCTGCTGGCCCCGGGGCAGCCGCTGCGCGGCGCGGTCGAGCGCGATGCCCTGCAGTCCATCATCCTCTGGGGTCCGCCGGGCACCGGCAAGACGACCATCGCGCGCCTCATCGCCACCGTCACCCGCGCCCATTTCATCGCCTTCAGCGCCGTCCTTTCCGGCATCAAGGACATCAGGGCGGTGATGACCGAGGCCCAGGCCGCGCGCCGGGAGCTCGGACGCCGCACGATCCTCTTCGTGGACGAGATCCACCGCTTCAACAAGGCGCAGCAGGACGCCTTTCTGCCGCGGGTGGAGGCGGGCGACATCGTGCTGATCGGTGCCACCACCGAGAATCCGTCGTTCGAGGTCAACGCCGCGCTGCTGTCGCGCTCGAAGGTCTTCGTGCTGCAGCCGCTCACCGCGGAGGAAACCGCGGTCATCCTCCGCCGCGCCCTCGACGATCCGGACCGCGGCCTGGGCGCGACGGGGACCGCGGCGGACGACGACGCCATCGCGGCCATCGCCCGCCACGCGAACGGCGACGCACGCGTCGCGCTCAACCTGCTGGAGCTGGCCGCCACCCTGGCGGGCCGGCCCGCCGCCGGCGCGGCAGACCCGGACGATGCGCCGGATGCGGCCGGCCCGGCGGACGCCGCCAACGTGGCGGGCCGGGGCGACACGGCCGCCGGCCCGGCGGGACCCGGACGCATCGACCGCGCGTTGCTGGCGCGGGCCATCCAGCGGCGCGCGCTGCTCTACGACAAGTCGGGCGAGGAGCACTTCAACCTCATCTCGGCCCTGCACAAGTCGCTGCGCAACTCCGATCCCGACGCCGGCGTCTACTGGCTGGCGCGCATGATCGAAGCCGGCGAAGAGCCGCTGTACATCGCCCGGCGCCTCGTGCGCTTCGCCTCCGAGGACATCGGCAACGCCGACCCGAACGCCCTGACGGTGGCCGTCGCGGCCAAGGAGGCGGTGCACTTCATCGGCATGCCGGAGGGCAACACGGCGCTCGCCCAGGCGGTCACCTACCTCGCCACCGCGCCCAAGAGCAATGCCGTCTACGCGGCCTACAACCGGGCCGCGGCCGACGCGCACGAGCAGGCGGCGGAGCCGGTGCCGCTGCATCTGCGCAACGCGCCGACCCGGCTGATGAAGGATCAGGGGTACGGCCGCGGCTACGCCTACGCCCACGACGACCCGGACGGGGTGACCGGCATGGACTGCCTGCCCCCCGCGCTCGCCGGCCGCCGCTACTACCGGCCGACCACGCGGGGCTACGAGAAGGAAGTGGCCCGCCGGCTCGACGCCTGGCGGGCGCTGAAGCGCGCGCCGGGGCGGCCCGCCCCGGCGCAGACGGAGGAGAAGTAGCCGTGCCGGGAGCGCTCTACTACCTGGGCCGCGGGCTGCAGCTACTGGGCATGTGGCTGCTGCTGGTCTCGATCGTGACGGCCGGGCCGCTCGGGCCGAGCCCGCGCCTCTTCGGCGCCGGCATCGGCGTCTTCGTCCTCGGCTGGTTCATCGTGAAGCGCACCGTCGGGTAGGCGGCCGGTCCCGGATCCATGCAATCCGGCGGAGCGGCGTCCCCTGCGGGAGGCGGTCACTCGCGCAGCGCGAACGTCGACAGCGAGCTTCCGGCGACCACCGCCACGTATTGCCTGCCGTCCACCTCGTAGGTCATCGGACCGTTGACGATCTGGCCGCCGAGGCTCACCCGCCAGAGCAGGTCGCCGGTGCGTGCGTCGAGCGCCTGGAAGTAGCCGGAACGCGCACCGGTGAACAACAGATCCGAGGCGGTCGTCAGTATGCCGCTGCTCGTGACGTCGGTCATCTCGAACTTCCACCGCTGCTCTCCGGTCAACGCATCCAGGGCCACCACCGCGCCGCTGCCCGCCGCGGCGGTCCAGGTATTGACCGGCCCGCGCGTCAACCCCGGCACCGTGGGGGCGTCGGTCACCGGCGCCGCCGTCCTCGGCCGCCCGCCGACGAACGGGCGTCCCGGCGCGTACTCCTGCGGCTGCGCGTCGAAGACCGAGGCGTAGGACTCCCAGGCCGGAACGTACATCATCTCGGTGCGCGGGCTGTAGGACGGCGAGTACCAGTTCGTGCCCCCCTGAACGCCCGGGTAGGTCGGCGCCCCCGGCGGCTGCGGCGTCTCGATCGGCCGCCCGTTGTCGTCGAGGCCCTCCGCCCAGTTCACCGTCACGAACGGCTGGCCGGTCAGGAACCGGCCCGTCGCGCGGTCGAGCACGTAGTAGAAGCCGTTGCGGTTGGCCCAGAGCATCGCCTTCAGCTCGACGCCGTTGCGCTCGATGTCGGCCAGCACCGGAATCTGCACCGCGTCGTAGTCGTACGGGTCGTTGGGCGTGAACTGGAAGTACCACGCCAGCTCGCCGGTATCGGCGTCGAGCGCCACCACCGAGTCCGAGTAGAGATTGTCGCCGGGCCGCTGGAAGCGATTGAAATCCGGGCCCGGATTGCCCAGGCCCCAGTACATCAGGTTGAGCTCCGGATCGTACGACCCGGTCAGCCACGCCGCGGCTCCGCCGTGCATCCAGGCCTCGGGGTCGCAGTACGTCTCCGGATCCTCCGGGCACGATTCCCAAGTCTCGTGCCCCGGCTCGCCCGGCCCCGGAACGGTATGGAAGCGCCACACCTCGTCGCCGGTAGCGGCATCGAGGGCCACGATGAAGCCGCGGATGCCCCGGTCGCCGCCGGCCGAGCCGATGATGACCTTGTCCTCGACGACCAGGGGCGCGAGGGTGAACGAGTACGCGAGATGGCGGTCCGCCAGCTCGACGTCCCACAACTCGGCGCCCGTCGCCGCGTCGAGCGCCACCACGTGCGCGTCGAGGGTCGCCATGAACACCCGGTTGCCCAGCATGGCCACGCCGCGGTTGTTCGAGCCGCAGCAGGCCCGGTGGTCGGGCGGCGTCGCGTAGCTGTAGGTCCAGAACACCCGTCCCGTCCGGGCATCAAGGGCCACCACGTCGTTGGGCCGCTGCGTCACGTACATGACGCCGTCGACCACCAGCGGCGTGGCCTGCCAGGGACCGAAGACCGGGGTCTGGTACACCCACTGGAGCTGCAGATCCCGCACATTGTCCGGCGCCACCTGGTCCAGCTCGCTGTAGCGCTGGCTGAAATAGGTGCCCGAGTAGGTCAGCCAGTCGGCCGGCGCCTCCGCCGCCGCGGTCAGCCGCTCGAACGATACGTCCTGCGCCGCGGGGCCGGCGGCGGCCGCCGCGACGATCATCGACGCCAGCACCGTTCTTCGCGCCGTTTCCATGCGTCGCGTCATCTGTCTCAGCCTTTCAGGGACACGAGATACGCCAGCAGATCCGCCAGCTCCTCCGGCTCGAGTCGATCCCGGTAGCCGGGCATCGGTGACCGCTCGATGACCCGGAACTCGAGCAGGTCGGCCTTGTCGAACGACCGCAGGCGCGCGTCGTCGTCGAGAATCTGCACCGTGTAGGTGTCCTCGTTCAGCCGCCTCCCGGTGACGCGCGTGCCGTCCGCCGTCACCAGCTCCACCGGCCGATCGATGGGCCGCATCGTGCCGGTCGGGTCGAGCAGCGACCGCCGCAGCGCGCTCAACGCGCGCACGGCGCCGATCCGCGTCAGGTCCAGCCCGGTCCGCAGACCCCGGCCACCCAGGCGGTGGCAGCGCAGGCAGTCGCCCGCCCCCTCGAAGATGGCCCGGCCGCGCCCCGCGTCGCCGAGCGTGGCCACGTCGACCTCGTAGGTCATGTTGCGCAGGTACGCCACGATACCGGTCATCTCGGCCGTGTCGAGGTCGATGGCGAGCATGCCGGTGCCGGGGATGCCGTTCCGGATGACCTGGATCAGCTCGCGGTCGAGCGCCGCGCGCCGCAACCGGCCGCTGCGCAGGTCGACCCCCGCCACGGCCGCCCCGTCCTCTCCGTGGCAGGCCGCGCACTGCTCCAGGTACACGCTGCGGCCGTACTCGATGTCGGCCGGCTCGTACTGGGTGTGATCCTGCGCATGTGCCCGGCCGGTCCCCGCGACGAGAAAGAGCGCCGCAACCGCTATCGTCCGCCCGCAGATTGATCGTTGCATGAGACTGTCCCCTGCCGCATTGTAGATCCGGACCGGGCGGGAACCGGCTCCGAATCGTGAAGAGGAACATCGGACGCGGGTCGTGCGTCTTCCAGGAACAGAATGCGGGCCACCATGCGCAACCTCCGCTGCCGGCTGTGCTTCCCGGTCATTCTCGCCGTGACGGGCGTTGCCGCCGCGCACGCGCAGCCGGAGACCCCGCGCTTCACGGCGGGCGTCGAGCTGGCGCGCCTCGATATCGAGGTGACCGACGCGCGGGGTCGCCCCCTCCGGGACCTTCGCGCCGACGAGGTGGAGGTCATCGAAGGCGGCGTCCGGCGCCCGGTGGCCCTGCTGCAACACGTGCGCGCGCCGGCCGGGTCGTATGCCGAGGCGGCGCGGC
Organism: Vicinamibacterales bacterium; assembly: GCA_965204175.1. Taxonomy (GTDB): domain Bacteria; phylum Acidobacteriota; class Vicinamibacteria; order Vicinamibacterales; family UBA8438; genus WTFV01. Next base: position 1,599,272 of record OZ241978.1, on the reverse strand, counting down.
GCACGGTCGGCGGCGACGTCTCCACCAACCGGGGCGCCCCGCGCGGCCGGCTGTACGTCTTCGTGTTCGACCAGTCGCACATCACCCCGCGCAACGAGCAGGCCGCCCGCCGAGCCGCGGAACGCTTTCTGCGCACCCGCGTCCGCCCGGGAGACCGCGTCGCGCTCCACGGGCTGCCCGGCCCCGGCGCGCGCATCGGCTTCACCGGCGACGTTGCCCGGACAATCGCGGCCTTGCCGAACCTGACCGGGACCCGTGATCCGCTTCACTTCACGAGCGTCGGCCCCATGCGGGAGTTCGAGGCCTACGAGATCGGCCGCGGCAACCAGGAGATCCTGCAGCAGGTGCTGCAACGCGTCGCCACCGAACGCGGACCGGCCGCAGGCTTCACCGCACTGGACATCCACGACGCCGCCCGCTCGGTCGTCAGCCGGGCCGACTTCCAGGCGCGCCGGTTTCTCGACACGTTCGCGGACCTGATCCGGGAGCTCCGGCTGGTGGAGGGACGCAAGGAAGTGATCCTGGTCTCGGAAGGGTTCTACGACGACAACGTCGGGCGCGATCTGGAGCGCGTGGCCGCCGCCGCCGCGCAATCCTACAGCGCGGTGCACGCACTCGACATCAACCGGCGGGAATCGGACATCGAGGCGTTCGCGCCGCGCGGCGGCCAGCGCTTCACCGCCATCCAGAGCCGGGTGTCCCCGCTCGGCACGCTGGCCGCCGAGACGAACGGCGAACTGTTCGTGCAGGCCGCGCCCCGACTCGACGCCGTGCTCGATCGTATCGGGGGCCGGTCGGAGGACTACTACGTGCTCGGATTCGAGTCTGCCGCCGGCGAGGACGACGACCCCGATGCGTATCGGCGCGTCACCGTACGGGTCACCAGGGAGGGCGCACGGGTCACCACCCGCACCGGCTACGCCATGCTCGGCGACAACCCTGCGGCACGAGGACGCCGGCAAGCCATCGACGCGGCTCTCTCGGCGCCGTTCGCGTTCCAGGGCCTGCGGGTCGACTACACCACCTACGTGCTGCGGGGAGACGGGCCCGGCCTGGCCAACGTGATCGTCAGCCTGCAGACCGAGCTGCCTGTCGCGTCGGCCCGGGCCGGCGGCGCCGCGGACGTCGTGTTCGTGGTCCGCGACGCGCGTACGGGCCGGGCGGTCGCAAGCGGAACCAACATCATCGCCCTGCCGGCGGTCCCCGCACCCGGCAGCGCGGCCGGCCTGGGATCGTACCAGGTGCAGTTCGAGGCGCCGCCCGGGGTCTACCTGATGCGCGTCGTCATCCGCGAGCCGGGCGGCCAGCTCGGAAGCGCCGACCGGCGATTCGCGGTCGGCGCGCCGGACGGTCCCGGCGTGTCGGCCGGCGATCTCCTCCTCGGGCCGCCGGACGACCGGTTTCCGGTGCGCGCAACCGCGTTCACGGAGGACGGCCTCAGCGGCATGGTCGAGCTGTACGGCGCGACCGCGATGATCGACGCAGCCGATATCGAGCTGACGCTGATCTCGATCGGGGGCGACGACACCGCCACGCGCATTCGCACCGGCGCCGTCGAGATCGGCCGGGCGGCGGACGGGACCAGCCGACTCGCACGGCTCGAGCTGCCCCTCGTCGGGCTCCCGGCCGGGCGCTACGTGGCGCAGGTGGGAATCGAGGTGGACGGCGCGCCCGTCCACCGCGCGCGCCGGGAGGTGGACATCGTGACCGGGTCGCGGTCCCGCCGCGCCCCCGACCGGGCAGCCGCGGTACCGGCGTCCGAGATCCTCCGCGGGGAGTTGGCCGCCCGCTATCTGAACGCACTCGCACCCGCCGCCGGCAACCGACGGCAGGCGGCCGCGCTGGCGCGAGCGCAGCAGGATGACTGGCAAGGCGCGGAGCGGCTGGTCGCCGCCCCGGAGAGAGCGCCTGCCTCCGAGGCCGGCATCGTCGAGCTCGCCCTCAGCGGCCTGGCGCGCTTTGCCCGGCAGGACCACGCTGGCGCTGCGGAGGCGCTGGAAGCGGCATTCGGGGCCGACGACGACGCGACCCGACGCGCCCTCACCGCGTTCTTTCTCGGCTGGATCCACGCCTATCGGAACGATGACCGCCCGGCGGCGAGCGCCTGGCGGCGAGCCGTCTTCCTGGATCCGGCGTTGGTGCCGGCGCACTTGGCGCTGGCGGATGCCTACGTGCGCCTGTCGCAACCTGCGCTGGCGGCGCAGGTCCTGCGGGCGGGGCTGACGGCGCGGCCCGATTCTCCGGAACTCGCCGAACGCCTTTCACGCTTGGCGCGCTGAAAACCTCCTGCGTCCGAATGCGGCGGCGGCGGTGTCCGGCCGTCCACGGACTGCCGTGTTTCAGGGCCCGGTGGTCCCGGTAGACGCCGGCGGGCGCAACCGGGTCTCGACCCGCATGCGGTTGTCCGTCGCCGTGGCGAAGAACGGCTCCCACTGCCGGCGGATCGTGTCGAGCCTGGTCACGTGATCGGGATTGGCCTCGCGCCCGTTCCCCACGACGTACACGAACGCCTGGCGGTGGACGCGCGGCGACTCGTCGGCGTTCGGCACGCGGGCGCCTTCGACCTCGATGATGTCGGCGATCAACACCTCGCGTTTCGTGCCGTTGAACGTCACTCCGACCTGCGGCGATCCCGTGGCGCGGGCGGGCGGCATGGCGTTGGTCGGCGCTTCGACGTAGAAGAACGCGGGCACCTCGTGATCGTGCCGCAGGCCCATCGCGTACTGGTCGAGAGCGCTGTAGCGCTCCTCCGCCGCCACCGTGCGGAACGAACCGCCGCCGAGATCTTCGATGTCGTTGCCCTCCATCACCGACGCGTCGCTGTCGACGAAGAAGCTCCAGTGGGCCTGCTGCCGGCCGAGGAGCGCCGCGGACCGCTCCCGGTCATGATCGCTGAACTCCAGGAGGGCGAGCCAGCGATGGCCGGTCTCGTGACCGAGCACCGCGAGCGTGGTGGCCTCTCCGCTGATCTTCTTCTCCGGGTCGTCGGAGTACTTGCCGAGCCAGCCCATGACGACGATGCTGGTCACGGAGTCGCTCCCGAAGTCGGCGGGAATGTCGTAGATCGCCTGTCCGATGCCCTGAATCCGGTTGCCGATGGTGACCTCGTAGGCGAACGCCTCGGAGAGTACGGGCCGGTCGGTCCAGATGACGATCTGGTCGTAGGCGTCCGGGTGGGTCTGCAGGAACTTCTGGGCCACCGCCACCGTGTCGAGCTCGCCACGCACGGCAAAGCGCTCCCCGACCGCCGCCGCGCCGCCGGGGGCGCCCCCGGTGTCGCTCAGGTCGACCGACTCGAACGCGGTCGTGCGTCCCGGGGAGAGGCCGACGATCGCGCCCTCGGTCGCGATGTCGGGATCGAACGTCATCTCGATGACGCCGGTCGAGAGCAGGCTCACCTGCACCGTGGTCGTGTTCCCGGATTCGAACGCGGGAACGTTGCACCAGGTCACGGTGGCCGCGTCGGCGCCGACCTGCGAATACACGCCGCCGCCGGCCGACGGATCGAGGTCGGAGAGGAACGGCGCCACGCGCGGCGGTCCCGACAGCAGGCGGGACACGCTGCGGGCCGTGCTGGCGCTGTCCCCCTCCTCGAACGTGATGTTGCCGTCGGAATTGACGAACGCGCTGTCGTGGGCGCCCGCATAGAAGGGAAAGTCGAACGCCAGCGCCAGCGGCGCGCTGTCGTCGTCGCCGAGCGTCAACGCATCCCCCAGCGACGAGCGCCAGGCGGCGGCCCCCAGGTGCGTCACGTCGTAACCGCCGTCGTCGTTCGCAGCGAACCGGAGGGTGACGTCCCGCAGGTCGTAGACGTTCGCCGCGCGGAACAGATCGCCCTCGTCCTGCAGGACCGCGATCTCGCCCACGTCCTCGTTCGACACCGTCGCCGCCACCGGCCGCAGCAACCCCCGCTCCACGGCGGTCCTGTGGTTCCAGATGCTGTCGAGCACGCCCCAAGGCGCCCCGTCGTCGATGAACCCGAGCCGCTTGCCGGCTTCGAGCGGCGGTCGAGCCGACGCGAATGCGTTCCGGACGGCGGACTCGGTCGGCGTCGCCGGGCAGGGATTCTGCGCGGCGGCCGCACCGGCCGAGCCCGCGACGACCGCCGCCGCGAACAGCCCGACCGACACCGCCCCCCGCACGCGTGGCACAGGTCGCATGGCTGCTCCGGGTCCGACCAACGCCCCGAAACGTCTCGTTCTCGGCGTTTCGGCCCATCCCCCCCGCTCCATGACCTTGCGCCGCAGCACTTCGCTTCGCTCCCGTTCCGCGGCGCAAGCTCCTAGAAGCCGAGCCGGAACCCGACGCGCAGCAGGCTCGGGTTCATGATCTCGAGCGTCTTCCCGGGACCGGTGGGCCCCTCGGCCGTGCCCACGTCGTACTGGCGCTTGAGCACGGTGCTCGCGTTGAGGATGTTGAACCAGTCGAGGTCCACGTTCATCGTGACGTCGTTCACGCGGAACTCCTTGCCGACCCGCAGGTCGAAGCTCCGGATGGCCGGCAGCCGATGCGCCCCGACGTCGGGCGAGAGCAGCACGTCCTTGAACGCCGCCGCGTCGCGCGGATGCGCCTGGATCTCCTGGAAGTAGGGCTGCCCGAAGCCCTGCCGGATCAGCAGGTTGGCGGCGACGTTGATGCCGAACGGCGCCTCGTAGAGTCCGTTGGCAACGAGCTGGAACCTCGGGCTCACGTAGTAGAAATCCGTCTTCCCGCTGCCGCCCTCGCTGGTGATGACCAGACCGCCGTCCCGCTTCGGGCTCGTGGGCGTCGGCGTCGGATCGACGATGGCCGCCGCCCGGTCCGTGAAGTACTCCCGGTGATCGTTGTAGGAGTAGGCGACGCGGGCCATCCAGCGATTGCTCAGCCGTTTGATGAAGCTGGTCTCCCAACCCCAGTAGCCCTGATGATAGCCCGCCCGGTTTCGCTCTTCCCGACCTCCGCCGGGGGGCAGGGCCACCCCCGGCAGCGGCGCGTAGACATCCTGGCTGACCGACCCGCCGCCGCCGGCCGACGGCAGCGCCGCGGTGATGGTATCGACCACGCCGTAGTCCGCGGAGGTGAGCCCGATGAGCGGCGTCCACGTGAAGTTGGTGAACCGCCGCCAGGTCACCGACGCGGACAGGGCCGAGTTCGAAATCGGAAGCTCCCGATCGACGCCCAGGATGACCTCGTGCGTCCGCGGCGACGTCAGGTCCGCGGCGACCCGGTTGACGCTCTCGGTCGACGTCGGGTTGGCGGGATCGAACCCGTCGGCAAAGACAATCCCGTTGTCGAGAAGCAACTCGTCGCGTTGCGTCACGCCGTCGCCGTTGAAATCGACCGCCAAGTAGTAGACGGCCGAATAGTCGACCGGTCCCGCGAGGATGCCGGAAGCCCCCGCCTCCAACTGCGAGGCGAACTGTCCGTAGCTCGCGCGGACGAGGGTGTCCGACTCTTCGCCGAGGGCGTAGCTGACGCCGACCCGCGGCGCCAGGATGTCGAACACGTGCGTGTTGCTCCGAGGCGATGCCGTCAGGGCGGGCAGCACGTCCGGCACCAGCGGGTTCGCCGGGCGGCTCGATGCCAGCAGCGACGCCGCCGACCGATCGAAACGCACGCCAACATCTACGGTCAGGCGGTCCATCGAGATCCGGTCGCTGGCGTAGAAGCTCAGGTACCGACCTTCTGCGTTCACGGAAGAGTCGCCGAAGATGATCGGCAGCATCAGCCCGTTGTCGGGATAGCTCGCCAGATGAAGGGACAGCGTTCCCGACCCGGGCCAGACCGTGTCCGTCTGGACGCCGTTCCGCCGCCAGTTGAAGCCGAACCGCAGCTCGTGATCGCCTCGGAACCAGTTGGCGTCGAGGTCGGCCACCGACTGAGGCCGCCACGAACGGAAATCGACGTAGGAGTTGTGGTAGACGCGGTTGACGTCCCGGTAAACGTCCGCGTCGAGTCCGCCGCGGGGCGTCAGAAAAAAGCCCCAGTTGTACTGGGTCGCCTTGGCGCTGACCACCAGGTCGCTGGCGGTCCAGGTGGCCGAGCCGGTGAACAGCCCGGCACCGCTTCCCCCCTGGTTCCAGGTGGTCTCGTCGGGCCGCGTGGGCCCGGCGTTGCGCCCCAGCTTGATCTTCGCCCCGCTGAAGTGGTTGAACCCGAGGCGCAGGCCGTCGGTGACCTGCCCCTGCACCTTCAGCGCCCGGTTGGTCAGGGTGGTGCGGTCGGCGGTGTCGATGAGGGTCCGCAGACGGATGTCGGTCTCGCCCAGCGATCCCCAGGCCCACAGGCGATCCCTCAGGAGCGGGCCGCCGACTTCGAAGCCGTAGTCGGCGTACTGCTCCATTCGGTTGCCCTTCCTGGTCTCGCCGCCGATCGACTCCGCCAGATCGTCCGACAGGTTGTTGCGCTGCAGCCCTTCGTTGGCGAAGTACCCCCGCAGGCTGCCGTGGTACTGGTTGGTGCCGCTCTTGAGCACCACGTCCACCGCGGCGCCCGGGGTCTGGTTCCGCACGTCCGCACCGCCGGTGTTGATGCGCACTTCCTGGAACTGGTCGAAGTCCCAGTAGGTCGGCGACGAGAGCGACGCCATGTCGGTGATCACGACGCCGTCGAGCGTCCAGGTGTTCTCGCCGCTGCTTGCACCCTTGGCGACGTAGATCGACTGTTGGCCCGATTCCGCCCCGCCCACGTTGACGCGGTCGACGACGACGCCGGGAATGGTCTGCAGCACCACCCACGGATCGCGCGCGGACGGGATCTCCTGCAATTCCTCCAAGGTCACGTGCGTGTCGGTGCTCTGGCGGCGCGGGTCGATGATCGGCGCCGTGCCGGAGACCATCACCGTCTCTTCCACGCCGCCGACCTCGAGCGTCGCGACCAGCGGCGTCGCCGACGCCGCCCGCACCTGCACGGCCGTGTCGACGAACGTGCGGAAGCCCAGCAGGGTGACGCTCACCTCGTAGGTGCCGACCGGAAGCCGCAGCAGGTGTGCTTCGCCCTGCACGTCGGTAAAGACGTCGGATCGATCCTGCGGTCCCGTAATGGCCACGGCGGCGCCCGGCAGCACGGCGCCGGTGGTGTCCTCGACGGTGAGGTCGATTCTGCCCAGGTCGACCTGTGCGGCCGCGGATGACGCCAGCAGGACGAGCGCGAGCCCGCCGGCCGCGCCCTGACATGAACGGAAGGTTGGCCGTCTCATTTCACCGCCTCCATCACGTGCGCGGGAGCGGCTCGATGAGATGACCGGCGCTTGGGTCCCGGCAACTCACCGTGATCCCACCACGTCCATGCATCGTAGCAGCAGAATCGTCTATAAGCGAAATGTCTCTGCGACAACGTGTACTCACGCTCGCCGAGCCTCAGGGGAAAGTCGCCGCCGGCCCGCCGATTCTGCGGATGACCGCCAACCCCGCACCACGGGTCTGGCGCCGAGTCCGGCGGCTCATCGGCCGGCCTCCCCGAAACGGCGGGCCGCCTCGGTGCGGATCTGCGCCGCGCGCCGGCGCCCCCCGAACATCTCCCACAACTGCGCCGCGAGACGGTAGCCGTCAGGGGTCGGAGCCGCGGCGAGCAGCTCGTCGATGGTACGGGCCGCGGCAGCCGATTCGCCCTGCGACTGGTACAGCACGGCCAGCGCCGACCGCGTTCGCGTGTCCTGCGGCGCCAGCCTGAGCTCTTCCCGAAAGTGCATTTCGGCCTCGGCCGGCCGGTGGAGGCGGGCCAGCGTGTCTCCCAGGTAGTAGCGCAGCTCCGGCAACGTCAGGGTACGGGAGCCGACCGCGGCCAGCACCCTCTCGAAAACGGGCAGTGCCTCCGCGTACCGCCCGTCCTCATGCAGAATCCTCGCCTCGACGAAGTCCGGAAGCGGCAACGTCGGATCGCCGTCGCGCGCCAGCGCCGCCTGGTCCCGCGCGGCGTCCCGATCGCGCCGGACGAGCGCGATGCGGGCCAGCAGCTCGCGGGCGCGCACCCGGCGGTCGACGGTCCGCGCCACGTCCGCCGCGAGCAGGCCGTGTTCCCAGGCCTCGTCCAACCGCGTTAGCCGGAACTGGGTGGTCGCCACCGCGAGGAGCGGCCCGGAATCCGCCGGGTTCAGGGCGACCGCCCGCCGATAGGACTCGACCGCCTCGACCAGGCGTCCGGTGCGGGCCTGCAGATTACCGAGCTGCAGCCAGACGTCGGCCATCTCCGGATTGCCCGCGAGGATGTCCTGCAGCAACCCGACGGCCTCGTCGAGCTCGAAGCGCTCGGCCATCTCGATGGCCGTCCGATAGCGCGCGAGCACACCGATCCCGTCCTTCGGGTCCGGCAGGACCGCGGCCGGCGTCCGCGTGTCGACCGCACCGCCGCCGCCGAGGTAGCCGAGCGACCGCAACCGCCGGAGCGCATCCTCGGACACCGCGTCCGGCGCCTGGAGCGGATCCGTACCCCGCAGGTCGTCGAGCGCCGCGCGCAGGTCGCGCACCGTCCGTCCCCGCTGCGCGGCCAGGTTTGCGCGCTCGTCCGGATCGGCGTGCAGATCGTAGAGCTCCTCGCGCGGCGCCCGAATATAGCGGTGCCGCGCCGTGGTCAGCGCGTACAGCTCGCTCCACCCGAAGTGGTAGCGCGGATAGAGCGCCTCCGCATAAAGCTGCCGCTCCGGCCAGCCGCCGTCGTCGCCGGTCAGCAGCGGCCGGAGCGAGCGTCCCAACAGTCCCGCCGGCGCCGGCGCGCCGGCCAGCTCGAGCAGCGTGGGCAGCAGATCGATGTGCTGCACCGGAACGGCAACGCGCCGTCCCGCCTCCCGGCCGCCGGGCAGCTTCACCACCAGCGGCACGCGGATGGCTTCGTCGTAGAGGAAGACGCCGTGCTCCTGCTCGCCGTGGTCTCCGAGCCCCTCGCCGTGATCCGACAGCAGGACGATCAGGGCATCGTCGTACAGGCCGCGCGCACGCAGGGTGTCGAACAGGCGGCCGACGATCTCGTCGGCGTACGCGATCTCGCCGTCGTAGGGTTCGTAGCGCGCGAAGCGGTCCGGGGGCGCGTAGGGCGTGTGCGGCTCGTACAGATGCAGAAACAGGAAGATCGGCGCGCCGGGGACGGCGTTCTCCGTGAGCCAGCGTTCGGCCGCCTGCAGCGACTCGCTCCCGTCGCGCTGCACCTGGGCGCCCGACGCGCCGGGGGGAGCCTGCGGCAGCCGGTCGTCGTACGTCGCGAAGCCGCGCGCGAGACCGACCTCCTGCCGGAGCACGTAGGACGAGACGACCGCGGCCGACCGGTAGCCGAGCGGGGCCAGAAGCTCCGGCAGCAGCACCTGCCCGGGGCCGACCGCGAAGCCCAGGTTGTCGCGCACGCCGTGCTCTACCGGCAACAACCCGGTGAACATCGAGACGTGGGCCGGCAGCGTCTGCGGCGAGTGCGAGTAGGCGCGCTCGAACAGCACCGCGTCGGCGACCAGGCGGTCGATGGCCGGCGTCTCCACCCCCTCGTACCCGTAGGCGGGCAACCGATCGGCCCGCAGCGTGTCGATGGAGACGAGCACGATCGGGCCGGAAACGCGCAGTGGAGGCTCGCGCAGGAACCAGACGAGCGCCGCGACCGCCGTCGCGCCGAGCAACGACCCGGCCCACGCCGCGAGGCGCCGGCGCGAGCTCCGCCCGGCGGCCGGACCCGGTGTGCGCGACGGCGTTCGCCGCCGCCGCGCCGTCATCGGCGCACCACCACGGGCGGTATCTCACTCGGCCGCACGTCTCGGATCTTCGTGGAGAGCGGTGGGCGCGCGCAAGGACGCCAATCAGATCTCCACACCCAGCAGCCCCTTGCAGGCAAGCCCGCACGCCATGGACAGCACGAGGAAACCCACCAGCCAGTCCACCCGCACGCCGAGCAGCCGCATGTCGAGCGGCGGATAGGCGACCTCGACCGCCTCGACCCCGTAGTCTTCCCGAATCGGCGGCTCGCCCGGGTAGAGAAGCGTCGCAAGCTCGCCCTGGCCGGTGCGGCGCTGCGGCACCGCGCCCCAACCCGTGCCGCCCACCAGTGTCTTCCTGACCGTCTCCTCGTCCACCTGCACCTGCAGCAGGTGATGGCCCGCGCGCTCGACCCGCACCCGCCAGGCGACCTCGCGGGTCGCTCGAATCCGCACCGGCGGCGTCTCCACGGCGACACCCTCGGACGCCTCGAGCGCAATCCCCCGCTCCAGGACCGCCGGCTCGCGCACCGTCGCGGTCACCACCGCCGTGCCCCCCGGCTCGATCGGCCGCACGGCGAAGCGCAGATGGAACTGGGTCGCGACAGGCACCACCGGCCCCGCCAGGATCAGCATGGGGACGGCCGCGAGCCGCAGGAAACGCAGCGTGTCGCGGAGAATCCGCCCCTGCAGCCGCAACACGACCGCGACGTCGCGCCGGAACAGCCGAACCCCGATGAGGTTGCCCCGGATGCGGTCCCGGACTTCCCTGATACGGTCCTGGTCGGAGAGCCGCCCGAACAGCCAGACCAGGAAGACGCCGGAGGCGCACGACAGGGTCGCCAGCGCGACCAGCGGCGGCAATCCCCGGAACGGCAGGCAGAGAACGTCGAAGACCACGGTCAGCGCCCCGTTGACGAGGTCGACGAGCCCTACCATGCCTACGAAATGTAGCCCAGCCCCTTCAGGCGCTTCCGGATCGCCGCTTCGGAATCACCGTCCTCGAGCTGCGCCATCTCCTTCTCGACGGCATGCTCGATGAACTCCTCCACGCTGGCGTAGCCCGCGTCCGCCGCGTAGCGGGTCGCCTTCTCCAGCAGCGTCCTGTCGATCTTCACACGCGAGCCGACTCTGAACAGCAAGTCTCTATCTTTCAATCGTTTAGCGGCGTTTCGTAGCCGGCGATACCACGGTCGTTACCATCCGGGCGGCGATGACCATTCCCACCCCGTAGGGGTGGGGAATGGTCACTTGAGCTCAAGTTCGGCATGTGAACCGAGACGAACCAACAGCAGCGTTTCGGCGTCTGGCTTCTGGTAGATCAGCAGCAAGTCGGCCTTCACGTGGCACTCGCGGTGATCGGCCCAATCGCCGCTCAACTGATGATTGCGGTGTCGGACAGCCAGCGGCTGGTCATTGGCCAAGGCCTCAATGACAGGCTCCAACGTCGCGTCGAGAGTTGCTCGATACCGCCCCTTGGACTCACGCCTGTAGTCGCGCTTGAACTGGTTGGTGCGCTCAGTCGTCCGCATGCAGATCGTCGAAGAGCGCCTGCATGCTGGTGAACCGGGGCAGTCCACGACGCTGGCGAGCTTCCTTCATCGCGGCGATGGTGACGGGGTTCGGCCTGAACGTTGGGTTCGCCTTCTGCTCCGCCCTGCGGCTGGTAGTCAGGGACACATCGGCACGGGCAGGGCTAGCGATGCGGGCAGGTGCAGTAGCCTTGGCCTCTTCCATTGGATCCACCCTCTGGGTATATACACTAGTGCCCCCTTACCTCACCGTCAAGGCACCCTTGTGTCCCCCCTTGCCCCCTAGTACTCCGTAGGGGTGCCCCCCTGCCAGTACCGTGCTTGCGAGTCCCTGCTCACCGTAGGTGAGCAGACACCTGCTGCAATGGAGGCCTCACGCGGCCCGCCTGCGCCGAGGTCGGGTCACGCGGACGCCGCGCTGCCGTGGCTCCATGCGCCGCCGGTGCACGGCGACCACCGTGCGGCCAGGCTCGCGCGCCAGGGTTCGGATTTCGGCCGGGCTGGTGACGGCTGCCACGCGGGAACAGTCGTCGGCCGGCTGCCCAAACCCAGCGCCACGGCCCATCATTCCAACCCGGTCAGCCTCTGCGCGTCCGCTGCGTCGATGCCGGCCTCGCCTGTCGGCGTAGCGCGGTCAGTCGCATCGAGACGGCCCCGCGGGTTCGGCCGAGCCGCTCGGCCAGCGCCACCATGTCGTACCGCCAGCCGGACCGCTCGGCCAGCGCCTCCCGAACGATAGCGTCGTCGGCCGGTGTCCACGGCCGCCGCGTGCGGAACGCGTGGAGTTGCCCCGACTATGCGGAGCTTTGCATAGCCGGGTCAACCTCAGCCATCCGGTGCTGTGCGACTGGCTGGTCGTCCACCAGGTGCTGACGGTGAATCCGGCCGCGGCGGTGCGGGACCGAAGCACGTGGTGACCAAGGGGGCGACGCCGGTGCCGATGCCGGTCGAGACGCGGTCGCTGCTCGAGGGGATCGACGCGGGGTCGCTGGTCGGTCTTCATGGCCGGGCGCTTTTGAGCGTGATGGTGTACAGCTTCGCGCGGGTGAGCGCGGTCGTGGGGATGCGGCGTCAGGACTATTTCCTGCAGGGGACTCGGGGGTGGCTGCGGCTGCACGAGAAGGGTGGCACGCGGCACGACGTGCCGGCCCATCAACGGGCCGAGGCCGCCGTCGAAGCGTATCTGGTCGCCGGCGGGGCCGAGGACGCGAAGGCGCCGTTGTTTCAGAGCGTCGACCAGTCGCGGTGCCTGAGCGGCCGGGTCGCTGACGCGTCGCGTGGTGCTGGCGATGATCAAGCGGCGAGCGTCGGCCGCGGGTCTGCCGGCGTCGACGTGCTGCCACACGTTCCGGGCGACGGGCATCACGGCGTATCTGTCGAACGGGGGGTACGCTCGAGCACGCGCAGCAGATTGCCGGCCACGCGTCGCCGAAGACGACGAAGCTGTACGACCGGACGGCGGACACTGTCACGCTCGACGAGATCGAGCGCATCGCGATCTGATCCGCCGGCGCCTCACCCGAGCTCGGCGAGGGACAGGACCAACCGCACCAGGTCCACCTGCCGCGAGAGGGACTGCTTCCGGTAGATCTGCTTCAAGTGCGTGGCGCGCGCCGTAGTCGGGCTGCGGGACGGGCACGGGCTTGACGTGCACGACGAACGGCGGCAACACGGGCGAGCGGCGGAGCAGCATCGACCCGCTGACTGCAGCTGGTCCGGAGCCCGGCAGGGCGTCGGCCACCATCCGCTCAAGCGGGATCTGGTCGGCCGGCGCGCGGGCGCCCAGCATCCCGCCCCGGTCCGTCAACCCGTCTCCGAGCCGCAGGATGACGCGGGCGTGGTCGTTGGCGGCGAGGAAGGAATCCGCCCGCGCCGCTGGGATGAGTAGATCGGTCGCCTTTTCGTCCTGGAGGCGGGCTACGAGACGTCGGCGGCCGAGTGGAAATGGCAAGTACAAAAGGGACCCCTGTGGCCACGTGAAAAGGGACCCCCCCGGTGACGGGAGCCGTCGCGGGAATCGAAGCCGTCTGCGTACCGGGACGACCCCGCACCCGGCTCGTTCAGTGCGTCAAATGGTTGAGCTCCTCCTTCCTTGAAGAATGGTTTTCCGGCTGTCGGGCAAGATTGCCTGTGACCGTGCGCGGAGCCGGTGTCAAGGCCGCAGCCCCGCGGAGCGGGGGCGTCGCGCAGCGACGCGCCTTGACGCCGGTGAGCACACGGTCACACTGGTCGGCCCGACAGCGCGGGTTGTCGCTATCCGGTGCTCGACGCAGTTGGGCGTTTCTGTCGAGCCGACGCGTGTTCGGCGTCAACTGCTTTCGGCCGGCGCTAGCCGTCACGCCCGAAGCCCCTGGGCAGCTCGACCGCCTCGAGTACCGACAGATCCAGGTCGCAGACCTGCTCGAGCAACTCCGCGGTCGCGGACCCGGCGAGCGATTCCGGCAACGCCTCCCGCCACTCCCGGTACTGTTCCTGCAACTCCAGGAGCGTCTGCACCGCGTCGTTCCACTGCTGTGGCCGCGATCTCCGGTCTGCTGGCCGGCGGTACCGGACCCGGGATTCGCCGGCTTTCCGCCGCTCCCGGTAACGTGCCTGCCGCTCCGCGTTCGTCAGCGCCACAAGACAACTCTACGCCGTTACGTAACGGAGCAGGAAAGCGGTCGGCCGAGCGATCGAGGGACAAGCGTGGTGACAGGCCCACCGCTCGGTTGTCGTCGGCATCGGTCCATACATGCACGTTTGTCCGCGACAGCGGAGCGGCTCCCCGGCGCCGCCCTTCCGGGCAGTCGAACGCGGGCCGGCACGACTCGCCGGCGTCAACGTGTTCCCTCCTTGCCGGACGCCTGCGTCTGGTTCCGCTTTGCGGCCTGTAACCTGTAGCTGTTGCCCGATGTCTGCAGTACCGTCGCGTGGTGGACGATGCGGTCGATGACCGCGGCGGCCGCCGTCGGGTCGAGGAAGACCTCGGACCAGCGGGCGAACGGCAGATTCGTCGTCACCACGAGGCTGCAGCGCTCGTAGCGCTGGCTGATGAAGCCGAACAACAGGTCGGCGCCGGCCTTGTCGAGCGGTACGTAGCCCAGTTCGTCGCAGATGACGACGTCAAAGCGGGCGAGTTGGGCGAGCTTGCGGGCCAGCCGGCCTTCCTGCTGCGCTTCGACGAGCATCGTGACCAGCTCGGCTGCGGTCACGAACCGCACCCGGTAGTCGTGCTGGCAGCAGGCCATCCCCAGGGCGATGGACAAGTGCGTCTTGCCCGTGCCGACGCCGCCGACGAACACGACGTTGGCGGCGTCGGCGACGAAGCGGCAGTCGAAGACCGCCAGCACCGCATCGCGGTCCAACTCCGGCTGCGCCTCGAAGGAGAAGGCGTCGAGCGTCTTCAGCATCGGGAAGCGGGCATCGTGAATGCGGCGTTGGATACGGCGTTCCCGGCGTTCGGTCACCTCCAGATGCACCAACTGGGCCAGGTAGTCGGCCGGCGCCTGCCGCTGACGGGCGGCCTGCTCGGCCAGCGGCCGCCACTGCGCGGCGACCGTCGACAGGCACAGCGTCTTCAGGTCCGTCTCCAGGTGCGGGGGCTCGATAGTCGTAGTCGCCATCAGCAACCCCCTTCCACCAGCGCGTCATAGGCCGACAGCGTCGGGGTGGGCACGGTAATCTGCGCCAGCTCCGGGCGCACCCCCGTCACCGGCGGGCAGACCGGCGGCGGGCCTGCCTGCTGCTGCCGGAGGAGGAGCCGCACCGTCTCCAGGCGCGGCGAATGCCGTTCGAGCGCGGCGGCCACCGCGCGTTCGACGGCCGCGGCCGGGTACGTCTCCATCAACCGCAGCATCCGGACCCATTCCTGATCGGGCTTGCGCGTGTGCCTGACCAGCTCGGCCCGCACTTGCTCCCACACCGGCGCCAGCCGCCAGCCGGCCAGCGCCGTCGCCTCGGTTACCGCCCGGTGTTTGCGTTCCAGCAACGGCAGCACATGGAACGGGTCGAGGACCCTGGCGCCCCGGCTGAACGCCCGGCGATGCTCCGCAACCACCTCGGCGCCGACGGCGATCGCCACCCGGTCGTGATACAGCTTCACCCACACGGGCCGGTAGGCGTGGCGGACCGGCACCGAGTAGGTGACGTGGTCCACCCGCACATGGCCGAACTTGTCGGCCACCCGGGCGACGATGCGGCAGGTGGCGGGAAGATGCTCGGGCAACGCCCGCAGATGCTGCCGCTCCAGCGCCAACGCTTCCTGCACCGGGCGCCCGTCGTCGAGGTGGCGCGTCGGCAGGTCGGCTTCCAGCTCGGTGAGGATCGCCGCGTTCAGCGCGGTCCAGCTCTCCACCGCCAGCCGCGGCCGGAACACCAGATTCCGAACGTATTTGACACCTCCCTCCACGGAACCTTTCTCCCAGCCCTTGGCCGGCGCGCAGAACTCGGCCCGCAACGGATACGCGCCCCGGAACGCGTCGAACGCTTCGGTCTGCACCCGGTCCCGGCCGGCCAGCACGTCCTTGACCGCCAAGGAGGTGTTATCGAGCACCACGCGCTCGACGATGCCTCCCCAATAGCGGAAGGCCGACTCGATGCCGTCGAGCAACGACTCCAGCCGCTCAACCGGATACGCCTTGGCGAAGTACGCGTTCGAGTACGGCAACGTCGCCACCAGGTATTTGACCTTGCACGGCGCCCCCGCGATGTCGGCCCACGATTCGCCGAAATCGACCTCCATCGTCGTGCCGGCAGCCACGCTGCGGTGCACGAAGGCCTCCTTCGACGTGACACGCCCCCGCAGCGCCGCGACGTAGCGGCGCACTGTGCGCGGGGAAACCGCTCCGGCCAACGGCAGCAGCAACCGGCGGATCCGTTTCGCGGTCAACTTCCGGTCCTCCCGCAGCCACTGCTCGATCCGGTCCCGCCACGGGTCCAGGCTGCCGGCCCTCGGCGGAGACACCCGCACCGGCGGCGTCGCCCGGTCTACGGCGCGGCGCACCGTCTTGACGTCCAGTTTCAGACGCCGCGCGATCTCCTTCTTCGGTACCCCTTCCACCAGATGCAGATGGCGGATCTCGGCCCACTGACTCATCCTGATCACCTCCGCGTCCTCCTGGCTGAATCGACGAGACGACCGTGTCTCGTCCCATCGATTCATCGCCGCAGGAACGCCATTCCTTGAGTGCTCAGGGGGTCCCTTTTCAGATGGCCACCGGGTCCCTTTTCATCTTGCCGCTACCATCGGCCGAGCGGGCGGCGGCTTCTCCGCCCCCTCCATTTGAGGGGCGCATGTAGCGCCGCCGAGATGCTACGTTGACCGGGGCACGGACTCGACACCGTCGCCACCGTGTTGCTTTTGGCGGCGCTACGCGGCGCCGGCTGGGACAGGGCGGCGGCGAGAGCGGGTGTCCGTCGGCGGTACGCCACCTTGTGGAGTGCAGTGATGAGAACCAGGAATCCCGACGTCGTTCCGTTGCTGGCGTTCGTCATGGCGGCACTCGTGGCGAGTGGGGCGGTGGCGAAGACCCCGCGTGGTTTCACAGTGGGGACGGATCCGGTTCTGACGACGCGGCAAGCGCCGGCCGTCCTTGCGACCGTGACAACGACGGCACAGGATCCGCCGGCTGTGGAGGCGTCGCTCGGCCTCGATCGGTCCGCACGTCGGCTGATTCAACAGGGATTGCGGAACGAGGGTTTCGACCCGGGCGCTCCGGACGGCCTGTTCGGCCCGCGCACACGCGGCGCCCTTCGTCGCTGGCAGGAGGCGCGGGGTATGCCGGCGACCGGGTATCTGGACGGGGCGCAAGCCGAGCTGCTCCGGACGGCCGGCGCGCCGGTGGCGGCGGGGGAACGCCCAAGCGCGCGAGCGGCACAGGAAGTGTCGTCGGGCTCCGTGGCATCGGCCACCGCGAATTGCGAGAGATGGGACACGGGGGCGTTTTTCGAGACGGCGACGGCCGAAGGGGTGAGAGCGTGTCTTGCGGCCGGGGTAGACCCGCAGGCTCCGGACGGTGCCGGCATGACGCCTCTGCACTGGGCGGCTTGGCACAACGAGAGTCCTGCCGTGGTCAGGGTCTTGATCGACGTCGGCGCAGACCTGGAAGCGCAGACCACCGGTCCTTGGACAGTTTCGCATTCGGCAGGTGCTACGACTGACCCGATCACGGGCGAAAGGAAGATTGGTGGCCCAAGCTTCACACCCCTGAGTCTGGCAGTCTGGAATAGCAACGATCCGGCGGTGGTCGGGGCGCTACTCGAAGCGGGAGCGAATCCGCGGTGGAAGGAGCAGGCTGATGGCCGGCGTGGCCGCCGGTCGCTCCTGCATGTTGCGGCCCGATGGAATGCCAATCCCGCCGTGATTCGGGCCTTGCTCGCCTCCGGCGGGGACGTGGCGGCACGGGATAACAGGGGAGGGACACCCCTGCATGAAGCCGCCTTGGGTGCCGAGAACCCGGCGGTGATCGACGCGTTGCTGGCAGCGGGCGCCGATGTCGCGGCACGGCGTAGGCCCAACAACGCCGACACCACGCCTTTGAATTCCGCGGCAAGCAACAACGCCAATGTCGCCGTTGTCGAGGCCCTGCTCGCCGGTGGGGCGGAGCCGACGTTGTCAGCAGTTTTTGATGCAGCGCGGGGCAATGCCAACCCGATCGTCCTCGAAACCCTGCTGGAGGCGGCTGGAGTCGACGCGACGGTACTGCCAGGGAGTCGCTCACTCCTGCATGAGGCCGCCGAGTCGAACTCGAACCCGGCGATCACCGAATGGCTACTGGCGTCCGGAGCTCGCGACCTGCTCTCGCTGCGAGATTACAATGCCAGGACGCCACTTCTCGAGGCCGCCTATCGGGCTCCTGTTGCAGTGGTCAAGGCGCTGCTCGCAGCCGGTGCCGACATCGCGGCACGGGACAGCAGCGGTAACACGCCCCTTCATCGAGCGGCGTTCTCATCATCTTCGCGGCGCTCGGCCACTGCTGCCGTTCAGGTTCTGCTGGATGCTGGTGCCGACCCCGAGGCGCAGAATCGAAACGGCCAGACGCCTCTACATGAGGCCGGGGATGCCGAGGTGGCCCAGATCCTTCTGTTAGCCGGGGCACGTGTGGACGCCGAGGACAATGACGGCAATACCGCCCTGCATTCTGCGTACCGCGCGGACGTGGTCGAGGCGCTGCTTACTGCTGGAGCCAACCCGAATGCACGGAACAACGATGGCGAAACGCCGCTCTTTGCCGGCTTAAGTCCAGGGAAAATCGAGGTATTGGTTGCCGCTGGAGCTGACCCGAACGCCCGGAACAACGATGACGAAACGACGCTCCATCGTCCGCCACCTCCGGACGTTATCGAAGCACTGGTTGCGGCCGGAGCTAACCCAGACGCTCGGGACTCTCGCGGTCGGACGCCGATGCACTCTGTGAGAACTGCAGAACAGGTCGAGGCGTTGCGTGCAGGCGGCGCCAGCCTCGAAGCGCGGGATCAGCAGGGCAGAACGCCACTACATCAAGCGGCTCTTACTCGGGTGCTTCTCTCTGACGATCAATCTCCATACGCTGATGCCCCTTTCACTTTTGACTACAGATGGAGTACAGCCGCACGACAGAGTCTCATCCGGGCGCTAGTCGCCGCTGGAGCCAACCTGGAAGCACGGGACGAGGATGGCAACACGCCACTTCATATGGCTGCCAGCTATTATATTCCTGACCCCGATGGTGTCATACCTCATTTCGGGCACGCCATAGAGGCACTGCTGGATGCCGGTGCGAACGCCAACGCTCGCAATGCGAACGGCCGAACCGCCTGGGACTTGGCGGAATCCAATGAAGCACTGCAGGGATCAGATGGCTATTGGCGCCTGAACGACGCGCGATTCAACGCGCCGCGTCAGGACTCAAGGCAGCGTTCGCCCGGTACTCGGCCAGACCGTCCAGACCCCCGGCAAGCCGCTGCGTCGGGCGCATCTCGACGTGAGGCGCGGGCATGCGAGATTTCCGGCTATCCGACTCCGGCGAACTTCCAGACCCTTGGCCTGAACTGGTGCAGTTCAACCGTCGATATCCAGGTGCGGGCCTTCGCGCTTCAGGCTGCTGGCGCGTGGTGCGCGATTGCCGAGGGCACTTCCTCGTCGCCGGAGCAGATCAACGCACGGCACCAGGAGATCAACGCCGCCTGCGACGCGCTCGACGCGCTTGGAACTCGGGGAGGGTCGCCGTGCCAATGCCCGGCGGGGTACAGACCATGAACCGGCCGGTCGAATCGGCATCGTGGGAATGTCCCGGACGCTGTTGAACTTGAGGTGAAGCGGGTGGCGACTCCTCGCCCCTGTTCTGTGATAGGACAGGGGCGGAATGAAAAAGGAGGAGAGCCACCCATGGCGAAGCATGACAGGCGGAAGACGTCCAGCCAACCCCCCAGCTCGCAACCCGTCACGATTCAGGTGCCGCTGCCGGTGCTGGCGTGATCAACGGTGTTCGGGAATCGTTCCATGGCTTGTGCATCGCGACCGGGCTGCTGCCGGTGCTGCTCGGCGAGGACGCGGCGGGCCTGAGTCCGACGAACATCGCGCGACTGACGGCGGCCTGGGACACCGAGTACCAGGCGTTCCGGCGCCGGAACCTGTCGGCATGCGACTTCGTGTACGTGTGGGTCGACGGGATTCACTTCAACATCCGCCTGGAAGAGGACCGGCTGTGCACGCTGGTGATACTCGGGGTGCGGGCGGACGGGACGAAGGAGCTGGTGGCGCTCGAGGACGGCTATCGGGAGAACGCAGAAAGCTGGGCCAGCGTGCTGCGCGACCTGCGCGGACGCGGCCTGCGCGCGCCGGTGATGGCGATTGGCGACGGTGCGCTCGGCTTCTGGGCCGCGGTGCGCGATGTCTGGCCGGAGACGACCCCGCAACGCGACTGGTGCCACAAGATGGCGAACGTGCTCGACAAGCTCCCCAAGCGCCTTCGGCCGCGGGCGAAGCGGGCGTTGCGCGAGATCATGTATGCGGCGACCAAGAGCGACGCCGAGACGGCCATCGGCGCCTTCGTTACCGAGTTCGAGGCGAAATATCCGAAGGCGACGGCCTGCCTGGTCGAGGACCAGGAGGCGCTGCTGGCGTTCTTCGACTTTCCGACGGAGCACTGGCGGCACCTGCGGACGTCGAATCTGATCGAGTCGCCGTTCGCGACGGTCCGGCTGCGGCAGCGTGTGACGAAAGGGGCCGGCTCGCGGACCAAGGGGCTCAAAGGGCTACTGATGGCCTACAAGCTGTTGGACATGGCGCAGCGACGGTGGCGCCGGCTGAACGGGGCGCACTTGCTGCCCTTGGTGCGTGCCGGCGTGTCGTTCGTCGACGGCGTGCCGGAGGAACGCCGACAGATGGAAACGGAGGCTCGGAAGAAGGCTGCCTGATCTCGCCAGACTCCCGATCCACAACATTTGACAATATCTCCGCCGCCGACAACATGCGCCAGGGCAGCTTCGGCGATCTCTCGCGGCTTCCCGGTGTCGGCGCGCCAGTCGCGGAACGACGAGCGGAATCCGTGGATCGTCGCGCGGTCAGCCAACCCGGCGAACAGCCGGAGGTCAAGCGGCGTTACGGCAATGTCATACTTGTATACCCTTGTTTTACAAGAGTTTAGCGTCGAGAAAATCGTATCCGGGCAGATTTCACGGGGGCGAGCGAAATGGATGTCCTGATCTCACTCTCGAGCCGAACATGCCCGCCTCAACGTACCGCGATCGTATCCCGCCCGATCATTTCCGGCAGCGGCGCGACACCGAACTCGTCGAGCACGGCTACGGTCAGGTCCGCCAGGGCCGGGGCGTCCAGGATGATCCGCCGGTTGGTCAGCAGCACGCCCGGCACCAGGCGGTAGTCGTTCTGGTGGTCGCCGCTCCACGGATCGTCGTTGTCCACGAAGACATCGGCCGGGAACGCTCCCAGCGGGCTCTCCCACGAGCTGCGGTAGCCGCGCGCGAAGCCGACGATGAGATCCGGCCCGAGATCCAGATGCGGGCCGTCGTAGCGCTCCCGGGGGCGGTGAACCAGGCTGACCGGCCGGCCGCCGGTTCGCGGATCGATCATGGCCAGCAGGTCGCGCTCCAGCTCGTCGAGCAGAAGCTCGTAGTCTGCGCCCGGCTCCACCACGCCGTCCCGCTCGCGCCCGCGCAGGTTGGCGTAGATCCCGGCCAGCCCGAAGGCATAGGCACGGGTGCCCGACCAGTCGACGTCCAGAAACAGCGGCGATCCGCTCCGTTCCGCCGGATCCCGCAACGTGACGTAGCGCTGCTCCGCCAGCCAGGTGTTCAGGTTGACGCCCGTGTGGAAGGGCGCGAAGCCGTGGTCCGACATCACGATCAGGGTGGTCTCGTCGTCGACCGCCTGCCGCACCCGGCCGAGCGCCTCGTCGACCTGCTCGTAGAGCGTGCGGATGCCGTTGCCGAGCAGGGTGTCCGGCGCGTGCGACGGATGATCGGGATCCGCGTAGCGGTAGAGCATGTGCGACCCCTGGTCCACGCTCGAGAAATAGAAGAACAGCAGTCCCTCTTCGAAGGTGTCGAGCAGGTAATCGAGCGCGCGCCGCCGCTCGCCGTATACGAATTGCACCTGCTCCCAGAACTCGCGCCCCTCGAAGACGCCCTCCGAGAAGGCGTTCGTCTCCTGCGGGAGCTCCTGCGTGTAGAAGGGGCCGAGCACGTCGTGCAGGTCGCCGGCCCAACCGCCCGGGTTCGACAACGGCAGGGCCGGATCCGCGGGATCGATCTGCAGCGGCGTCACGTAGAGCCGGAACACGGGCCGGACCTGCTGCAGGTAGAACCGCGCGAGGGCGCTGGCGGCGACACCGGGCGCCGCGGCGAAGTCCAGCCGTACCCAGTCGCTCCAGTCGCCCTCGTTCAGCACGAGGTCCGTTTCCTGGACCGTGATGCGGGCGACGGGCGCGTCCGGGTCCATGCGCACCTCGAAGCGGACCGTCAGGTCCGGGTGCTCGTACTCGATCTCCTCGCCGCCCGCCGGGCCGGGCGGGATCGGGCGCCGCCTGATCGGATTCGGCGGCCCCCGAAGCTGCGCGGCGACGTGGTGGTCGATGACGTCGACCAGCTCGACCCGGCCGGTGATTCCCGCCTCGTTCGCGGGCGGCGCACTCGTGAACAACGAGTAGGTGCCGTGCGTTCCCAGCAGGTCCGGCGTGCCCATGCCGGCGAACGAGCGCCCGCCGGTCTCCACCGGCGGAAAGTTGACCGGCATCCGGAACACGGTGGTGTCGACGCCCGCCGCGTCGAGCAGCTCCCACAGCGCCTGTCCCCGCCGGTACAGCGTCACCTCCCGGCCGGCGAGCGGCAGCACCCAGGATCCGAGCGCGAGCGACCGGCCCGGCGGGGAGATCGAATAGAAGGGCTCCACCGGCTGCATGGTCGCCGGGTCGCGATGCACGAAGTCGAAGATCCCGTGCCCCCCCGGATCGAGACCGGTGATGAAGGTGGACCAGGCCACCGGGCTGAGGGGCGGCATGGTGGTCTCCAGTGGCGCAAAGTCGCCTTCCCGGGCAAGCCGTGCGAAGTTGGGCAGCCGGCCCTCGGCCATGAAGCGCTCGAGCAGCCCGTGATCCAGCCCGTCGATGCCGAGCACGATCACCCGCTTGCCGCCGGAGCCGCCGGCGCCGCAGCCGGTCGCCGCCGGACCCAGCGCCAGACAGGCGGCCGCCAGCCACGCGAATGCCGCAGGGGCCGGCAGCGCAGCACGCGGCGCCCGAGCAGCGGAAGCCGTCAGGCCGGCAATCGCCGCCTGCGGTGCCGCTTGCCGCCCAACCGGCCCGCTTGGGAGTCTGCGCCGTTCCACGGCGCAAACTCCCGGCCGTCGGCAGCTCGGCCGCACGGCCGTCACGACGGGGCCACCTCCACGGCCGGCCCGCTCCGCCGGGCCTTCCCGCCCCGCGCCTCTGCCGCGGACGCCGCCAGAGACCGGCCGTCGCACCACGGTGGGACCGGCACACCCAGCAGGTCGAGCACCGTCGGTCCGACGTCCATGATGCTCGGCGCCGAGGCAGCGAGAGGCCGGTTCGCGAACAGCATCCCCGGCACGTCGGGCGGGTTGAAGTTGTGGTCGCCGCTCCACGGACGCGTGTTGTCCTCGAAAACCCGCGCGCCGATGCCGCCGGTGACCGAGCGCCAGCCGACGCGGTGCCCTGGGCGGAACCCGACGATCAGGTCCGG
The DNA here is from genome assembly GCA_965204175.1 of Vicinamibacterales bacterium. Taxonomy (GTDB): domain Bacteria; phylum Acidobacteriota; class Vicinamibacteria; order Vicinamibacterales; family UBA8438; genus WTFV01. The sequence continues at coordinate 1,575,917 of OZ241978.1, read as the reverse complement.
CGCCTCGCCTGCATAAGGGCCGGTGTATACAGTGCGCGCATCATACACCTCACGCACGGGGCGCACTCCCTCGGCCTCGTCGATCAGCGCGCGGAGGCGGTCCCGGATCTGCCGCTTCACCGCCGCGGCCTCCGGGCCCGGTTGCACGACGCCCTGCGCCTCGCGGCCGGCGAGGTTCAGGTAGATGCCGCCGAACCCGACCGCGTAGGCGCGGGTGCGGGACCAGTCGACGTCGCCGAGCAGGTCGGCGCCGCTCGGCTCATCCCCCCGCACGGCAAGGAGTCCTTCCTCGTAGAGCCAGCGGTTCAGCTCGACGCCGCGCCGGAACGGCTTGAATCCATGGTCCGACATCACGAACACCGCGGTATCCTCCCCTGCCGCCGCCAGCGTTCTCCCGACCAGCGCATCCATCTGCATGTACAGCGTCCGGATGACGTCCCGGTGCTTCGTGCCGCGCCCGCGGTTGGCCGGGTGCGCGGGATGCAGGTGCCGGAAGAACATGTGCTGCAGCCGGTCGGTCAGGTCGAAGACGCAGACCACGGCGCCCGATCCGGTCTTGTCGAGCGCGTCGAAGAACATCCGTTCCCGCTCGGCGTGGACGAGGTACGCCTGATCGAGGAACGCGTCCTCGTCGATCACCCCCTCGTTGAGCGCCGCGGTGTCCTCGGCGAGTCCGAGGGTGGCGTAGCGCCCCTGGATCTTCGAGAGGTACATGGCGTAGGTGAACGGATGCGAGATCGGCAGCGCCGGCCGATCCGGATCGATGTTGATGGGCGTCATGTAGAGCTTCAGGTGCGGGTCGGTCTCCAGCAGGCAGAAGCGCACGATGCCGTTCACCGTCATGCCGAGTCCGGGCTTGAAGCGCAGCGGGATCCAGGGGGTGTACTTGCGGCGCCGCAGAGGATGCACCGCTCCCTGCAGGTGCAGCTCGACGCCACCGTTCCCACGGGCGCGCACCTCGAACGGGAGCAGCAGCTCGCCGGCGCCCTTCCGCACCGTGTTGACCGGACCCGTGATGACGCCGCGCGCCGCGGCGCCGTCCCATGCCAGCCGCACACGCTCCCCGCCGGTCAGCGTCAGCCGCTCGTTCGGGTCGCTGCTGAAATAGCAGTACGTCCCCTGGCTCCCGCGCAGGTCGGGCACGCTCATTGCCGAGAGCAGCACGCCGTCGAAAGGCTCGGCGGGAAAGGTGATCGGCACCCGCAGAATCGTGCTGGGAACGCCGTGACTCGCCAATGTCTTCCAGAACGGCCGGCTGCGGCGCCCGCCCGTGATGCGGGGCTTCCCGAGAGGCAGGCGGAATGGACCCAGCCGCAGCGCGCGAGGCGCGGGCGCGACCCGCGCCGAGCAGAGCTCCGGCCGCAGCGACCGGCGGTTCGGCGTCAGGAAGTCGAAGATGCGGTGCTTGCCCGGGTTGCAGCCGGTCTGGAACGACGCCCACGCCACCGGCGACTCGGCCGGCAGGGTGGTCCGCAGCCGGCGGAAGGCGCCGTCGGCGCACAGCCGGGCGAAATGCGGCAGGACGCCCTCGTTCATGAACCGTTCGGTCAAGTCCGGATCCTGTCCGTCGAGACCGAGCACGATCACGCGCCTGACCCGGCCCGCGGCCCGCGTGCGTCCGCCGCGAATCCAATGCACGGCCAGACGCAGCGGCCAGGTCGCCAGCGTCGCCAGCCCCAGCGCCAGCGTCCAGATCAGAACGAACAGCGACGAGACGAACGCGAATCCCGCGCCCGGTCCCACGTAGGCGAATGCCGGCGCCGGAATGCACACCAGCGCACCGGCCGCGAGGAGAATGCACGCCGGCAGCATCCAACCCGCCGTCCACGGCCGGTGCGGCACGGACCGTTCGCTCACCGTCCGCCCCCGCACCCGGCCTTCATTCGCCGAGCGGCCCGGGCCGCGCAACCGCCGGCCAATCGCCCGCCCGCTGCCGGTACAGCCGCGGATCGACCGCCGCCGCCATGCGGTCGACGTCCAGGTGCACGCGCAGGAATCGATGCACCCGGACGGCCACCGCCCGCGGACTCTCGATGGCCGCGCGATGGTCGACATAGAGCACTTCGCAGTCGGTGCGAGCCGCCAGCTCGCGTTCCACCTCGTCCAGGTGGGCGGCGAAGGCGCCGGCCAGCCGCCCGTCCTCGGCCGGGTCGCCGACGGGCTCGCCGCGGCGCTCCAGCATCCTGCGCTGCGAGGCCAGCACCTCCGCGAGGTCGCGCCTCACGAACACGATCCGATAGTGCTGCCCGGCCGGCAGGTGCTTCAGGAAGTACGAGATGACCTTGACGCACTTGCCGCGCGCCTCGCGGAGCCACGCGGTGTCCATCCCGGTCTGTAGCTGCTTGACCCGCTCCAGCTCGTAGTAGCCGCGCGGGTTGTCCTCGTCCGCCGCGCGCACGCCGTCGGCCAGCGCCTCCATCCCGCCGCCGGCCAGCATGCCCATCAGCATCGACGTCCCGGACCGCGGGAGTCCGGAGACGACGACGACGGACCGCTCGATACCGGACCGCCCGCCGCCGAACAGCCGGCGCAGCAACTCCATTCTCGCCGGCGTCACCATGAAAATCGAAACTGCCGCCCTGGATCTTCATGGCCGGCGTCGCTTCGGGCAAGCTCCAACCACCCCGCCGAAGCCGCCGCGGATCACTCGGGCAATGCGAGCGCGACGTACTCGCTCGGCATGTCCTCCCAGCCGACGGTCACCACGATGTACTGCCGGCCGTCGACCATGTAGGTCATCGGCGCCGAGGTAGTGCCGCCGGGCAGCTCCATCTCCCAGACCACGTCCCCGGTCAGCTTGTCGTAGGCGCGGAACATCTTGCCGCCAGCGCCGCCCCAGATCGGCTGCAGGACGACCACGCCGGTGTTGCCGCCCTCGCCGAGGAAGACGAACGACTTCGTCACCAGCGGCGACACGCGCCCCGGCTGCCCGAGCGGCGGCAGGTCCAGGTCCTTCAGCAGCGGATGCTGGCGCGGTCCGTCGCCATTGGCCTTCGACCAGAGGATCTCGCCCTTCTTCAGGTCGATGGCGACCAGACGCCCGTACGGCGGCTTGAAGATCGGCAGCTCGTTGGGCCCTTCCAGCAATGCCAGCGTCTGCACGACGAGGCGCATGTCCGAGCGGGGATGCTCCGACGGCACGATGCCGATGACCGACTCGGCGTGGACCGACGGCACGTACAGGATGCCGGTCTCGGGATCGACGGCCGAGCCGCCCCAGTCGGCCCCGCCGACCACGCCCGGCATCTGCAGCGTCCCCTTCGTGCCGCCCGGCGCGTCGTCGACCATCGACGGCGCGGTGAAGAGCGGACCGGTCACGTACTGCTCGAACACCTCCCGCGCGTCGCGCCGCAGCTCCGGCGTGAAGTCGATCAGATCGTCGAGCGCGGTCCCCTGCTGGTCGAATGCCGGCGGGCGCGTCGGGAAAGGCTGGGTCGGCGCGTACCACTCGCCCGGCACGTCGCCCGGCGGCACCGGACGCTCCTCGATCGGCCACACCGGCTCGCCCGTCACGCGGTCGAAGACATAGGTGAACGCCTGCTTGCTGACCGCCGCGACCGCCTTGACCGGCTCGGACCGCCCTTCCACCTGCAGATCGATGACGTTCGGGGCGGCCGGGAAGTCGTAATCCCAGATGCCGTGGTGCACCGCCTGGAAGTGCCAGACCCGCTCGCCGGTGCGCGCGTCTAGGCAGACGATGCTCTCGGCGAACAGGTTGTCGCCGGGGCGGTAGCCGCCGTAGTAGTCGTTGGTCGGCGTCGACAGCGGCACGTACACCAGGCCGAGCTCCTCGTCCGCGCTCGGCCAAGCCCACATGTTGGTGTTGCCGCTGTACTCCCACGATGCGCGGTCCTCGGTGAGCGCGGTCAGCCAGGTCTCGTTGCCCGGCTCCCCCTCCCGCGGGACGACGTGGAAGATCCAGACCTGCTCGCCGGTCCGCACGTCGAAGCCGCGCACGTCGCCCGGCGGCATCTCCTTCATCGCGGGCATGTTCGGGTTCGTGACGTCGGTCATGGCCGAACCGATGACCACGATGTCGCCGACGACGAGCGGCGGCGAGCCCCAACTGAAGGTCTCCCACGGGCGGTCGAACCCCTGCGTCAGGTCGACCTCGCCCCCGTCGCCGAAATCGGGGTAGCGCTCGCCGGTGCGGGCGTTCAACGCCACGAGGTACGAGCCGACCACCGCGAGCACCCGGGCGTCGTCGCTCTGCGGGTCGTCCCACCAGGCGACGCCGCGCGTCTGGCGCACCCGCGTGAACGGCTCGCCGTCGCGGTCGGGCGGGGTGTCGAACCACAGCACCTCGCCCGTTGTCGCGTCGAGCGCCGCCACCGTGCCGAGGGCCGAGCTGATGTAGAGCCGGCCGTCCGCCATCAGCGGCGTGTTCTGCGAGGCGACCGGCGGGGTGAAGTCCTCGCGTCCTTCCCGCATGGCGTCCGGCAGGACGGACTGCCGCCAGACGATCTGCAGGTCGCCGATCGTCTCCCGGTCGATCTGGTCCAGCGGCGAGTACTTGGTGCCGGCGGCGTCCGACCCGTACGACCGCCACTCGACGTCCTGGGCGTGCGCCGGCGGTACGGCCAGGAGGGCGAGGACCGCTCCGCTCAGGAACAGCGCCAGCGTGCCGGCAAGCAGGCTCCGCAGGTCACATTTCGAAGATCGTGTTTCCATCGTCGTCCCGGCGGACAGTCAGCGTCGCGAGGTCGCGCTTCGCGCCGCACTCCGGACAGGTCGTCGTCGTCGACGCCTGCTCCACGTAGTCCGCATCGAAATCATCGAGCGCAAGGTTGATCGAGGCGCGATACCAGTCGCGGTAGACGTGCCCGCAACCCGGGCACGTCACCGTGATCTCCTCCACGGGCGACGTCATCAGCCGTCCCGCTACTGCTCCGCCGCGATCTCGTCGTAGAAGCCCGGAATGCTGCGGCGCATGAACAGGCCGTTCTCGGCCGTCGTCCAGCTCAACTCCGGCGTCACGATCTGGGCCGGCGCGTCGTCCCTGGCGAGACCGCCCTCGATCAGCTCGCGCATCCGCGTCCGGACGGAGACGAACTGATCGCGGAACGCCTGCACGTCGGCCCGCGTCATCAGGCCGCCGTGGCCGGGGATGGCGGTGTCGAAGTCGAGCGCGAGAATGCCGTCGAGCACCCCGAGCCACTCCTTGCTGCTGCCGCCGTTGGCGTAGTCGATGAAGGGCGCCGTGCCGTGCAGCAGGTCGCCGCCGTGGACGGTCTGCAGGTCGGGGAAGTAGACGACCGAGTCGCCGTTGGTGTGGCCGCGCCCCAGGTGGTGCGCCCGCACCTCGACCCCGCCGAGGTGCACGGCGGTCTGGTCGGTGTAGACGATGCGCGGCGGGGCGTCCTGCTCGTTGCGGATCATGTTCCGGCGGGCGTTCTCGTGCGCGATGACGTCCGCCGAGTCGATGAACCCGACGTTTCCGCCGGCGTGGTCGCCGTGGTGATGCGTGTTGATGACGTAACGGATCGGCTGGTCGGTCACCTCCGCCACCCGCGCCTTGATTCCCTCGACGTTGCGGGGGAACTTGTCGTCGATCAGGATGACGCCCTCGGACGTGACGCGCACGCCCACGTTCCCGCCGACCCCGTTGATGTAGTACAGCCCGTCCTTCACCGGCGTCACGCTCAGCGACTCCGGCTGCTGCCCGGTCACGACGATGACGGCCGCGGCCGCCGCGGCGAACGCCGCCACCATGCCCGATCTCGAAATGCCCCGCATGTCGTTCCCTCCCGGCATCACCCGCTGACGGCCCAGGCGCCGGCCTCCGCACCGACAGCCTTGCCGCGTCGGCCCGATTATAGGCCCAGGTCCACCTCTCCGGCGATGATCTCAGCCCTGCCGCGGTTCCAGCTCGTGCAGCTCCGCATCCAGCGGGAAGACACGGTAGCGGCCAAGTGACAGGAGGAACTCCACGCGGGACATTCCAGCGAGTTCGGCGGCTCGCCCGGACGACAGTCGCCCGAGCTCGTACAGCTTGACGGCGGCCGGCATGCGAAGTTCCCTGGCGAACGCCTGCTCGTCGGTCTTCTCCGCCATTAGCACCTTCTGCGGAACATCGATAGAACCCAGCCGGAAAGAGAACGTGCCTCTACAGGCCCTCGGCGCACGAAATCGTGCTTCGGCGAGTTCCATGACGGATCTCAGGCAGGACGCAACGGGTGCCGCCAGCGAAGTCCTGGAAACCGATCGAAGTCGGAGTCGGTCGACACCATCGTGCAGCCGTGCTCAATCGCCACTGCCGCGTGCTGGGCGTCAGCGACCAGCTTGCCGGCCGCGTCGACGTCGCGGCACAACCGTTCGAAGATGGCCATGTGATTGGGGCCCGGACCGACGACGCGAGCGGTCGGCCGCTCGACGAGCTCCGAGATGAACCCGAACACGTCGTGGATGGCCGACGGCGGACTGAAGATGCGGTCATTGGTGGTGATTCGAACGAAGCCCGACAGCACCAGAACGGAGAGTGCGAACGGCTCGGGTCCCGTCGCCAGCCCGGAGAGCCATTCCGCGTAATCGGCGTGACTCGGGGTCGAATCCTTGCGGTGCGCGTACACCAGCACGTTGACGTCCGGAAGCAGCATGCCGATCAGGAACCTCGACCGAAACGGGCTTCGTCCTCGTCCGCCTCGATGGCTCGCGGTCGATCGAGATCGACACCCGGCCGCGGACCGCTGCCGCCAACGGTAATCAACCGAAATGGCTTTGGCGGCTTCGCTGACGCCCTGCGCTTGAGCGCATCGTCCAGAGTTCTGGCGATGAACGCGCTTACGCTGACGCCCTGGGCGTTGGCTTCCCGCCGCACCTGCGCCGCGACCCTGTCGTCAAGCGAAATCGTCGTTCGCATGTATGAAGAGCATACCATGGCTGCATCACTTCACCATCCGTTGATTGACGAAGGGTCTGTGAGATGGACTACGAACCGCGTGATCGAACCCTGGCGGCCCTGCGGTTTCCGGCTCGGCAGGTGGAGGCGGGCGGCGGAAATGACGACGAAGCAGTATGGAGAAATACGGTGGCGTCACGCCGGTCGAGGGCGATGCCGCTCCGGATCGCGCCGACATCGAGCCGGACGGCGACGCTTGAATGCGACCCCGCGCGCCCATCTGCACAGCCGCTCGACGTCGTTGGCGGCCGACTGGCAATGAGGCGCTGACGGCTCGGGAAGCGGACGTTCCAGCAGGCGCACCGCCCCCGGAGCCGCAACCCGCATCGGAACTCGACCGATACAGGATCGCGCGTCGGCGCGACTACAATTGCGCGTATGCCGCGAAAGAAGAATCCGGGAACCAGCAGCGCCAACGAGACCCGCGCCGCCGTCGCGTCGCTCAGGTATCCGGCCAAACGCAAGAACATTCCGCTGGCGGGGATCGAAGCGCACGGCGTGGTCCGCGAAACGCCTACCGTGCGGTACGCGTTCAACCCGCACCTGCCGCCGGTGCGGCGGTCGTCCCCCGACCCGGCGACGACGGACCAGCTTCCCGAGCTGCTGACGGCGGCCCGTCAACGGGCGCTGACGGATGAAGAAGCGACCGTACTGGCCGACGCGCTGCGCCGGCACGAACCGTGGCTGGAATGGAGCGGCAAACTGGCGTGCGCCCTCGGCAACGCCGGCGCAGTCGATCCGGCCGCCTTCGACGCCTTGAGCGGCTTCCGCAGCCTCCCCTTCCTCCGCCCGGCGCGGCTCGGCGACGGCGCGCTGTGGATGGTCGCGGTCAAGGTTATCGATCCGCGCGGCAACGAGGGGCCGCGGATGCTCACCGAAGGGGGACGCTGGGCATGATCGACCGCATCGTCATCGAGAACTTCAAGAGCCTGCGCCACGTAGACCTGAAGCTCGGCCGGGTGAACCTTCTGGTCGGCGCGAATGGCAGCGGCAAGTCGAACGTGATCGACGCGCTTCGCGTTTTCCAGGGCATCGGAAACGGCTTCACCATCGGCGAGATTCTCGACGGCAAACCGGAAGACGCGACGAACGCGAAGTGGGAAGGTATCCGCGGCGGCAGCCGGTACGCGTCATTTCGGGGGGGCGGCGGTGACGAGGGACGTGGCGTCGTGCAATTCCAGACGCACGGCCGGTTCGCTGGTGGACCCGCCGCGGAATGGGTAGGGACGGACAAGCGAACTCCCAACGGCCAGCCGGCATTGCATTGGGAGTTACGCGTCGATATCGAAAATGCGATGGCCTTTGTGATACGCGAGTGCTTCACTGTTGATGCGGTGATCTACGACACGGACGACGCCGTACGTGGTTCCCCGAGTGACGCCACGCAGGCCTGCCCGCTGCGCGCGGCGGAGGGGTGGACGGTGCCGTGGGACTGGGAGCGCCCTTTACTGGGGCAGCTTGCGCGTGGGCCCTGGGACCGTGGTCTGGGTACTGCAGGAAGCGCCGGAGATCTTCGAACGCTGGAGAGTGCGGATGCGGCGCGGGCCGTCTGTGTTGATCATGCTCGCGGCGTGGCAGAGGTGCTGGCGAAGATCCGTCGGGTCGAGCCTGAGCTGCGGTTCCTGCGCGACTACGCGCGAGTCGGGAAAGTGCGGAACCTGGGTGACCGGGGCGAGAATTTCGCGGCCGTGGTGCAGGCGATCTGTGACAACGAGGCGGACAAGGACGTCTACCTGTCCTGGCTGCGGGAGTTGCGGCCGGAACAGGTCGACGACGTCGGTGTGCTGCGCGGCGCGGTCGGCGAGCCGCTCTTCATGCTGCGGGAGAACGGTCGAGAGCTGCCTGCCCCGGTGCTCAGCACCGGCACGCTGCGCTTCGCCGCCGTCGTGGCGGCCTTCTTTCAGCCGGACATGCCCAGCGTCATGACGCTGGAGGAAATCGAGACCGGCGTCCACGCGAGCCGTTTGCGCATGCTGCTGGAATTGCTCCGCACACAGGCGGAGGAGACCGGCACGCAGGTCGTTGCAACAACTCATTCGCCGGCGGTCCTCGACTGGCTCGAGGAGCGGGACTACGAGACGACCTTCCTCTGCAAGCGCGACGAGGAGACCGGCGAATCGCGCATCCGCGCGCTTACGGAAATACCGCAATTCCTCGACGTCGTGAAGAAGACGCCCGCGTCCGAGCTGTTCATGGAAGGCTGGCTGGAAACGGTGCCGTGAGCTTCAACGTGCTCGTCATTCCGGATGAAACCCGGCTTCGAGACTGCCCGGCCGTCCTGCGATCCGACCGGCGTATACAATGCGAGGCGAAGGAGAAAGCGATGACGGAGCGCGCTTCGAGCATCGGACGAACGGCCGTCTCGACCGCCGCGATCGTGTCCATCCTCTGGTGCGCCGGCGCCGTCGCCCGTGCCGCCGACTGGCCGCAGTTCCGCGGGCCGACCGGCCAGGGACACGCCCCCGACGCGGCGGTCCCGCTGGAGTGGAGCGAGACCGACAACGTCACCTGGAAGAGCCCGGTCGACGGCCGCGGCTGGTCGTCGCCGGTCATCGCCGGCGGCCGCGTCTGGCTGACGACCGCGGTCACCGATCCGGCCGACGGCAGCTCGCTCAGGCTGCTCGCCTACGATGTCGAGACCGGCGCCAACACCCTCGACGTGGAGGTGTTCGGCAGCGACGAGACCTGGCTTCTCAACCCGAAGAACAGCTTCGCCTCGCCGACCCCGGTCCTCGACCCGGACGGCGAGCGGGTGTACGTCCACTTCGGGGCGACAGGCACTGCAGCCGTGAGCACCGCCGGCGACGTCCTCTGGCGCACGCGCTTCCCCTACATCTCGCAGCACGGGAACGGCGGCTCGCCGATTCTGCACGACGGCCGCCTCGTGGTGAGCATCGACGGCTACGACACCGCCTATCTCGTGGCGGTGGACGCCCGCACCGGCGAGGAGCGCTGGAGATCGACCCGTCCGGACCCGGTGTCGCAGGCCTATTCGACGCCGCTCCTCATTCGCGTCGGAGACCGCGACCAGATCTTCAACGTCAGCGCGTTCCGGGCCAGCGGGCACGACCCCGAGACCGGCCGGGAGATCTGGCGGGTCCGCTATCCCAACGGGTTCTCGAACGTCCCGCGTCCCATCTACGGCCACGGGCTCGTCTACCTGTCGACCGGCTTCCAGACGCCGACGCTGCTCGCGGTGCGCGCCGACGGCGCCGGCGACGTCACGCGGTCGCACGTCGCGTGGCGGGTTCGCCGCGGGGCGCCGCTCACGCCCTCGCCGATCCTGGTCGGCGACGAGCTCTACATGGTCACCGACTTCGGCATCGCCACCTGCGTCGATGCACTGACGGGCGACATCCACTGGCAGCAGCGGCTGGGCGGCAACCACTCCGCCTCGCCGTTGTTCGTGGACGGCCGGATCTACTTCCAGAACGAGGAGGGGGTGACGACGGTGCTGGCCCCCGGCTCCGAGTTCGAGGTGCTGGCCCGGAACCGGCTCGACGGGGTCACGCTCGCCTCGATGGCGGTCGCGGACGGCGCGCTGTTCATCCGCTCCGACAGCCACCTCTACCGCATCGAAGAACGGGATTGACCCGGCTTCGCAGCTACCGCATCGAAGAGCGGCATCGACCCGGCTTCGCAGCACCAATGCCCGACCGCTGCCATCCACGCGCCACGTCCGGCCAGTCGGATTGCTGTATACTGCGCTGTATGTCAGCCACCCGCACGCAGATCTACCTGCGATCTTCTCAGCGCCGGCGCCTCGACGAAATCGCCGGCTCGCGCGGCTCGAGTCTCGCCTCGGTCGTCCGCGAGGCGGTCGAGCTGTACATCGCACAGGCGCCGGTGGATCCGACCACGGCGCTCGAGAGCACGTTCGGCGCGGCGCCGGAGGCGCAGTTCCCCGAACGTGACGAGTGGGAAGCACGAGCGGACAGACTGAAGCGCCCCGAGCAATCCGGTGGCTGACCTCCTGGTCGATACGGACGTCTTCATCGACCATCTGCGCGGCGCCAGAGAGTTCAAGCCCGGCCGGCACCGGGTCCACTACTCGGTCATCACCCGTTGCGAGCTGCTCTCCGGCGACGTCGGATCGGCGCTCGTCCAGCGGCTCCTGGATCCTTTCCGGGAACTGGCGGTGGGTCGCGCCGTGGCGGAGCGCGCCGGCCGCATTCGGCGCGAGACCGGCATCGCCGCGCCCGACGCGCTGATTGCCGCGACGGCGATCGAATACGACCTGGCGCTCGCCACCCGCAACCGGAAGCACTTCGAGCCGGTGAAGCAGCTCCGGCTGCGGAATTCGGGTACGTCCTCTACTCCTCCGGCAACCGGTAGGCGATCAGCTCGCCCGGAAACCCGCCGCCGCCGATCGCCGTGACGATGTACTGCCGCCCTTCGTGGAGGTAGGTCATCGGCGACCCGGTCACGCCGGCCGGCATGTAGACGGCGCCCAGCTCCTCGCCCGACATCTTGTCGTAGGCGCGCAGCATCGCGCCCACCTCGCCCGACGGGGTCGTGAACGTCCCCGCCTCGCCGGCGATGACCATCGTCGGGGTGTTGAGCGTCCCGACCCGCCCGATGCGTCCCGTGCGCGGGATGTCGACGCCTTCGAGCAGCCGGTGGTTGCGGATGTTGTCCGGCGTCTCGCCGTGCGGGACCTGCCAGAGGATCTCGCCCTCCTTGAGGTCGATCGCGGTGATGCGTCCCCACGGCGGCTTGACGATCGGAATCCCCTCGATGGCCAGCGACGCCTCCCGGGCGGAGATGCCCTCGCCGCGCCCGCGGATGAAGTTCATGTCCGAGAGCTCGGGATCGTTGACCAGGCCGAGCGAGACCATCTGCGTGAACGTGTACAGGTAGATGATGCCGGTATCGGGATCGAGCGAGCCGCCCGGCCAGTTCGTCCCGCCGGCCTGCGACGGCAGCATCAGGGTGCCGTAGACCCCGTCCGCCTCGGAGACGGTCGGCGGCGTGAAGATCGGCCCCATCAGGTGCCGCGAGGCGATCTCCTCGGCGCGCCGACGCAACTCCGGCGTGAGGTCGATCAGGTCGTCGAGGTCGACCCCCTGCCGGTCGTACGCCGGAGGCTTCGTCACGTAGGGCTGGGTCGGCGCCAGCAGCTCGCCCGGCACGTTCGACGGCTCCACCTCCCGCTCCTCGATCGGCCAGATCGGCTCGCCGGTCACCCGGTCGAAGACGTACAGCCACGACTGCTTGCTCGGCTGCGCCACGATCTTCCGCAGCTCGCCGTCGATCATCACGTCGGCCAGGATCGGCGCGCACGGCAGGTCCCAGTCCCACACGTCGTGGTGGATGAACTGAAAGTGCCACAACCGGTCGCCGGTCTCGATGTCCACCGCCACGAGGCTGTCCGAGTAGAGATTGTCGCCGTGCCGGTGGCCGCCGTAGTAGTCGTTGGTCGGCATCTCGGTCGGCAGGTAGACGATGCCCTCCTCCAGATCGGCGCTGATCTGCCCCCACACCCCGGTATTGCCGGTGTAGCGCCACGAGTCGTTCAGCCACGTGTCGTTGCCGAACTCGTCCGCACCCGGAATGGTGTGGAAGATCCACTTCCGATCGCCGGTGTCGGCATCGAAGCCGCGGATGTAGCCCTTGGTGTTGCGCATCGAGCGGGGCCGGCCGCCGGGGACGTGCGCCGCGCCCACGACGATGGTGTCGCCGGCCACGAGCGGCGTGGCGTGCAGGCCGATCTCGCCCGACAGCGGATCGATCTCCTGATCCATGTTCTGCATCAGGTCGACGATGCCGTCGTCGCCGAAGTCGGGCAGGCGCTCGCCGGTCTTCGCGTTCAGTCCGATCAGGTGGTAGCCGGGGGTGACGTAGAAGATCTCCCCGTCGCCGCCGTTGTCGCGGTACGCGAGGCCGCGACCCGACCGGCGCCGCGGCGCCACCTCGGCCCGCTCGCCCTCGTCGAGGCGGTGCATCCAGAGCAGCTCGCCCGTGCCCGCGTCCGCCGCGATTGCCGCCCGGCGCAGGCCGGCGGTGGAGTACAAGACGCCATCCACCATCAGCGGCGTCGCCTGGAAGTTGAACTCCGGCTCCGGCCCGAAGCTGGCCGTGTTCAACCGCCAGGCGACCTCCAGGTCGTTGAAGTTCTCGGCCGTGATGTGATCGAGCGGCGAGTAGCGCGTGTTGGCGATGTCGCCGCCGTAGCTGCGCCACTCGCCGTTGTCGGTCTGCGCCGCGGCCGGTGCGGCTCCCACCGCCGGCAGCACGGTGAGCACGATGATCGACGCGATTCGCTTGCGATTTGTTGCCACGTTCGACTCCTTCTCGTCGCGTCGCGAAGGATAGCAGGAAAGCGGAACCGCAAGGCGACGATTCTGGGCTAGGATGGCCGCCGATGACGGCCTCATCGCAGCAAGGGCCGGCGCAGAGCGATCTCGCCTACCAGTCCGAGATACTGCAGGGCGTCTCGCGCACCTTCGCCCTCAACATCCCGCAGCTTCCGGGCGGGCTGCGCGACGTCGTGGGCAACGTGTACGCCCTCTGCCGGATCGCGGACACCATCGAGGACGAGCCAGCCCTCTCCCCGACCCAGAAAAGGGCGTTCGCGGAGCGCTTCATCGAGGTGGTCGCCGGCCGCGGCGAGGTGACGCCGTTCTCGCGCGAGCTCGGCGCGCTGCTGTCGCCGTCGAGCACCGAGCGCGAGCACGACCTGGTCGCCAACACCGCCCGGGTGGTCCGCATCACCCGGGGATTTCGCGCCGCCCAGCGCAGTGCCATCGAGCGTTGCGTACGGGTCATGTCGCACGGCATGGCCGAGTTCCAGCAGCAGGCGACGCCGGACGGGCTGGAGGACGTCCCCCACCTGAACCGCTACTGCTATCACGTCGCGGGCATCGTCGGCGAGACCCTCACCGAGCTGTTCTGCGACTACTCCGCCGAGATCCGCAAGCACCGCGACGATCTCTTCGCGCTGTCGGTGTCGTTCGGCCAAGGGCTGCAGATGGTCAACATCCTCAAGGACGTCTGGGAAGACCAGCGGCGCGGGGCGTGCTGGCTGCCGCGCGACGTGTTCCGGTCGGCCGGCTTCGAGCTGCGCTCGTTGTCCGCCGGTCAGGCGGCGCCCGGGTTCGTCGAGGGCCTATCGCAGCTCGTGGCGATCACGCACCGCCACCTCGCGAACGCGTTGCGGTTCGTGCTGATCATTCCATCCTGCGAGACCGGCATCCGCCGCTTCTGCCTCTGGCCGCTGGGCATGGCGGTGCTCACGCTGCAGCGCATCCATGCCAAGCCGGCCTTCAGCAGCGGGCAGGACGTCAAGATCTCGCGCCGCAGCGTGCGGGCGGTAACCTCGACAACCAGTCTGCTGGTGCGCTCGAATCTGGCGCTGCGGCTGCTCTTCCAGGGGTTGACCCGGGGTCTGCCGCGTACCCCGTAAGCGGCCTGAGCCTACCCGGAGCCCGCATGTGGCCCCCTGGCGTCCGCACGCTTCACACGGGGGTGACGCCCGCCGGGGGCCGGGCCGGCCACCCCCGTGCGCGTGCCTCTGTTCGACGCTACTCCTCGGGCAGCCGGTAGGCGATGAGCTCTCCAGCGAAGTTGCCCCCGCCGATGGCGGTGACGATGTACTGCCTGCCCTCGTGCAGGTAGGTCATCGGCGATCCCGACACGCCCGTCGGCATGAAGACGGCGCCGACCTCGTCGCCCGACAGCTTGTCGTAGGCGCGCAGCATCGCCCCCACCTCGCCCGACGGCGTCGTGAACGTGCCCGGCTCGCCCGCGACGACCAGCGTCCTGGTGATCAGCGTGCCGACGCGGCCGATACGGCCGGTGCGGGGGATGTCGACGCCCTGCAGCGCGGGGTGGTTCCGGACGTTGTCGGGCGTCTCGCCGTGCGGAATCTGCCACAGGAAGTCGCCCGTCGACAGATCGATGGCGGTGATGCGGCCCCACGGCGGCTTGATGAGCGGCAGCCCGCGGATGCTCAACGCCCGCAGGCGCGCGGGCACGCCCGGGGGATTCCCCCGGATGTAGTTCATGTCCGACCGCTCCGGGTCGTTCACCAGTCCGAGCGAGGTGACCTGGGTGAAGGAGTACTGGTAGAAGATGCCGGTCTCCGGGTCGACCGAGCCGCCCGGCCAGTTGGTACCGCCGCCGGCCGACGGCAGCATCAGGGTGCCCCACGGACCGTCCGTCTCGGCCACGACCGGCGGCGTGAAGATCGGCCCGATGCGGAAGTTGGAGACCAGCTCCTCCGCCGCGGCGCGCAACTCCGGCGTGAAGTCGATCAGGTCCTCGATGCCGACCCCCTGCCGGTCGTAGGCCGGCGGATGCGTCGGGAACGGCTGGGTCGGCGACAACAGCTCGCCCGGCACGTCGGACGGCGGCATCTCGCGCTCCTCGATCGGCCAGATCGGCTCGCCGGTCACCCGGTCGAGCACGTACAGCCACGACTGCTTGCTCGGTTGCGCGATGAGCTTGCGCATGACGCCGTCGATCTCCACGTCGACCAGCACCGGCGCGCAGGGGAAGTCCCAGTCCCAGACGTCGTGCTGAATCACCTGCAGGTGCCACAACCGCTCGCCGGTGTCGATGTCCACCGCGACGATGCTGTCCGAGAACAGGTTGTCGCCGTGCCGGTGGCCGCCGTAGTAGTCGTTGGTCGGCATCTCGGTCGGCAGGTAGACGATGCCCAATTCCAGATCGGCGCTGATCTGCCCCCACACGCCCGTGTTGCCCGTGTAGCGCCACGAGTCGTTGAGCCAACTGTCGTTGCCGAACTCGTCCGCGCCCGGAATCGTGTGGAAGATCCACTTTCGCTCGCCGGTATCGGCGTCGAACCCGCGGATGTAGCCCTTCGTGTTGCGCATCGAGCGCGGCGCGCTGCCGGGGACGTGCGCCGCTCCGACCACGATCGTGTCGCCGGCCACGAGCGGTGTGGCGTGCAGGCCGATCTCGCCGGCCAGCGGATCGATCTCCTGATCCATGTTCTGCATCAGGTCGATGATCCCGTCCTCGCCGAACTCGGGCAGCCGCTCGCCGGTCTTCGCGTTCAGCCCGACCAGCCGGTAGCCCGGCGTTACATAGAAGATCTCCCCGTCCGCGCCGTTGTCGCGGTAGGCCAGCCCGCGGCCCGACCGGCGGCGCGGCGCCACCTCGGCCCGCTCGCCCTCGTCGAGCCGGTGCATCCAGAGCAGCTCGCCGGTCCCCGCGTCCGCCGCGATCGCCGCGCGGCGCAGGCCCGCCGTGGAGTAGATGACCCCGTCCACCATCAGCGGCGTCGCCTGGAAGTTGAACTCCGGCTCCGGCCCGAAGTTGGCGGTGTTCAGCCGCCAGGCGACCTCCAGGTCGTTGAAGTTCTCCGCGTCGATCTGGTCGAGCGGCGAGTAGCGCGTGTTCGCGATGTCGCCGCCGTAGCTGCGCCACTCGCCGTTGTCGGTCTGCGCCTTCGCCGGCAACGCGCCGGCCGCCAGCAACCCGCCGAGGACGACCGACGCGACGCTCAATCTGCCTGCAGACATGCCTGCCTCCTCGTCATCTTCCATCAGTCCCGCCGGCCGCCGGCGACGACCAGCGAATCCCGAGCGTTGCTGCTCCGGCAGCCGGTACGCGATCGGCAACGCTACTGGATGAGCGGATTCACCCAGCCGGCCGGAAGCACCTTGTCCGGATCCGGCCGGATGCTCAGGTAGGTGACGTGGTCCGGTATCGCCGTCCACCCGTGGAACACGCCGCCCGGGATCACCACGATGTCGCCCTCCGACACGTCGCGCACGCGGCCGCCCTCGGCCGCGGCGCGGTAGCTCTCGCCCACCAGCACCTGCACTATGTGGGTGTCTTCCGGAATGTCCCCGCGCTCGGTGATCGTCCCGCCGGTCATCAGCGTGCCCGCTCCCGAAACGATGTAGTAGACCTCGGTCACCAGCGTGTGCACGATGCCGCGCGCCGGCCCTTCGGTCGGCGCGAGCGCGTCGCGGTGCAGGATGCCGACAGCGACGTTCGACTTGCCGATGTCGACCACCTTGACCTGGCGGTCGACGCCCCCCTCCGGGGCGTTCTTGACCGCCATGTACTCCGCCACCGTCACGTCCGTCGCGGTCGTGACCTGGGCGACCGCAGGTAGCGGGACGAGCAGCGCGACGGCGGCGGCGATTCCGGCCGTGAATCCGAGCGGCAACCTGGACATGTGGACTCCCTCCAGCGACCGCCGGCAAGGCGAACCCGCACCAAGCGCTGCCTCGGCGGCGGACGCACGTCGTTTCGGAAACGCGATCGCGAGGCGACTGAACGGCGCCGGCTTCCCGCCGCAGAACCGGCGCCTCGGCGCCGCGTGGACCGGCCCGGGACGAGGCACGTCGCGTCATGCTTCCCGGCGGGGCCTATTGTAGCGCCTCCGGCAGCGCACCACCGTCCCGGCACACGGGAGCTCCGGTCGCCGCACGACGACGAACGCCCGGCGGAACTACCCGGACACCGGCTCGCAGGCCGCCATCTCCCACCCGTGGAACACCACCGCCAGGCCGATGAACCGCACCGCGGGATACTGGCGCGGCGCAAGCTCCTAGATCCGCTCGAAGCGCTTCTCGAGCTCCCGCCGCGTCAGCCGCAGCGACACCGGGCGTCCATGCGGACAGACCGTCGAGTACGCGGTCCGCCGCAGCTCCTCGAGAATGTACGACATCTTCTCCATGGTCAGCCGATCGTTCGCCTTGACCGCGGCGTGGCAGGCCGTGCTGGCCGCAATCCGCCCGATCGCGTCCCCGACGACCGTCCCGTGATCGAGGCCATCGAGGTCCTCGGCCATGGCGCGGACGGCGTTCTCGCATTCCGCGCGTCCCAGCAACGCCGGGACCGCGGCCACCCGGACGCTGTCGCCGCCGAACGGCTCGACCTCGAAGCCGAGGCGGGCCAGATCGTCCGCATGCGCGGCCAGGGCGCCGCGGGGGCCGTCGGGCAGGGTGATCAGCAGGGGGTCGAGCAGGCGTTGCGACTCGAGCGATCCCCGCGTCAACCGCTCGGTGACCTGCTCGTACAGGATCCGCTCGTGCGCCACGTGCTGGTCGATGATCACCACCCCCTCGTTGTCCACGGCGATGATGAACGTGTCGCGGAACTGGCCCAGGGGCATGAGCGGGGCCGGACCGGCGCCCGACGCGACCGTTGTGTCGGACGTCCCGGTCGAGTCGGGAACCGCACCGGCAGCCGCGGGTCGGACCAGGTCCCAGGGGACGGACCCCCCCGGCGCGGTCGATGGATCCGGAACCGAAGCCCCCTCGGCCCCCGCCAGCCGCTCGCGCAGCGCACCCGCCCGGCCGGCCTCCCCCTCCCGGCGCCGGAAAACGTCGGTCACCGCATCCCAGCGGCTCGCTGCGCCCATGCCGGCCACGATGCCGGGAATCGCATGGGCTCGCGGCTCGGCAGGCGGCGCCGCGCGCGGCGCGGCGAGCGGCACCTCCGGCGCCGCCTCCTGCCCCAGGGCGTCGGCCAAGCCGAGCCGGACCACCTTGTGCACCAGCGACTGCTCCAGGAACCGGACCTCGGCCTTGGTGGGATGCACGTTGACGTCGACCCGATCGACGGGCAGCTCCAGGAACAGGTGCACCTCGGGACTGCGCGGCTTGATGGTGGCGCCGCTGTACGCCTCGTTCACCGCGTGCAGGATGGTGCGGTCCTTCACCGCGCGGAGGTTGACGAACAGGTGCTGCGGACCGCGGGCCGGCCCGTCGGCGGCCAGGGCGGCGGCCAGCCCGTGCAGCCGCATCCCCGCCGTCTCCTTGCGCACCTCGACCAGGCCCGGCCGATCCCCGTAGACCTGGAAGAAACGGTCCGCGAAGGTCGCCACCGGCGGATGGTCGAAGAGCGTGCGCGGGCCGCTGCGCAGCCGGAAGCCCACCTGCGGGTAGGCGAGGGCGAGCTGCGTGAGCGTGCGCGAGATGTGACCGGCCTCGGCCCCGTCCGACTTGAGGAACTTGCGCCGGGCCGGAACGTTGTAGAAGAGGTCGCGCACCTCCACGGTGGTGCCCACCGGCAGCCCCGCCACCGTCGCCCGCGCGGGTTCCCCGCCGTCGACCGCCACCTCGACGCCGCTCGACGCGCCGCGGACGCGGGTCCGCAGCCGCAGGTGCGAGACCGAGGCGATGCTCGGCAGCGCCTCGCCCCGGAAGCCGAGGGTGGCGATGGCCGCCAGATCCTCCAGGTTGCCGATCTTGCTGGTCGCGTGGCGCTCGACCGCGAGCTCGGCGTCCGCGGGATTCATTCCCTCGCCGTCGTCCTCGACACGGATCAGCCGCTTGCCGCCGAGCTCCAGGGTCACCGCTATGCGCACGGCGCCCGCGTCGAGGGCGTTCTCGACGAGCTCCTTGACCGCCGAGGCGGGGCGTTCCACCACCTCGCCGGCCGCGATCTGGTTGGCAAGCCCGGGCGGCAGCCGGTTGACCTTGCCCATCGCCGGCTCGTTTACCGGCGCGCCAGCGCGGCCTGCGCGGCGGCCAGCCGGGCGGTCGGCACGCGGTACGGCGACGCGCTGACGTAGTCGAGACCGGCGTCCTCGAAGAAGTCGATCGAGGCGGGGTCGCCGCCGTGCTCGCCGCAGACGCCGAGCTTCAACTTCGGCCGCGCGTCGCGGCCCCGCTCCACCCCGATGCGGATGAGCGCGCCGACCCCCACCGTGTCGATGGTCTCGAACGGGTCGCGGGTCAGGATGCCGCGATCCTGGTAGTCCTTCAGGAACTTGCCGATGTCGTCGCGCGAGAACCCGAACGCCATCTGCGTCAGGTCGTTGGTGCCGAACGAGAAGAAGTCGGCGTCGGCGGCGATCTCGCCGGCGACGAGCACGCTGCGCGGGATCTCGATCATGGTCCCGACCAGGTACTTCACCTTGACCCCGGCGGTGGTCATCGTCTCGGCCGCCACCCGGTCGATGATCGCCTTCTGGTCGCGGAACTCGCCGACGTGGCCGACCAGCGGGATCATGATCTCCGGAACGACCTTCGTCCCTTCCTTCGTCACCCGGCAGGCCGCCTCCATGATGGCGCGCGCCTGCATCTCGGCGATCTCCGGATAGCTGATCGCCAGCCGGACGCCGCGGTGCCCCATCATCGGGTTGAACTCGTGGAGCTGCTCGACCCGCCGCAGCAGCGTTCGCTGCTCCTCGAGCTTCTTCCCGCCGCCGCCCTGCACCTCCGCGCGGGCGATCTCCACCATCAGATCCTCGCGCTTCGGCAGGAACTCGTGCAACGGCGGGTCGATGAGGCGGATGGTGACCGGTTGCCCCTTCATCGCCATGAAGACGCCGTAGAAGTCTTCGCACTGCAGCGGCAGCAGCTTGTCGAGCGCCGCCCGCCGCTCGGCCTCGGTCTCGGCCAGGATCATCCGCTGGACGATCGGGATCCGCTCCTCGCCGAAGAACATGTGCTCGGTGCGGCAGAGGCCGATGCCCCGCGCGCCGAAGGCGTAGGCGGTGGCGGCCTGGTCCGGCTGGTCGGCGTTGGCCCGGATGCCGAGCCGGCGCACCTTGTCGGCCCACCGCAGCAGCTTCGAGAAGCGGCCGTAGATGTCCGACTTGCGCTGGCTCAGCTCGCCGGCCAGCACCTGCAGGATCTCGCTCGGCCGGGTCGCCACGCGGCCGATCTTCACCTCGCCGGTCAATCCGTCGAACGACACGTAGTCGCCCTGCTCGAAGCGCTGCCCGTTGACGGTCACCACGCGCCGGGATTCCGAGACCTGCAGCTCGCCCGCCCCGACCACCGACGGCTTGCCCATCTGGCGGCCGACCACCGCCGCGTGCGACGTCATGCCGCCGGTGGCGGTCAGGACCCCCTGCGCGACGTGCATGCCGTGGATGTCGTCGGGCACCGTCTCCTTGCGGACCAGCAGCACGTCGCGGCCCTGCCCGGCCCAGCGCACCGCCTCGTCGGCGGTGAAGACGACCTCGCCGCAGGCCGCGCCGGGCGACGCGGGCAGCCCGCGGGTCACCGCCGGCAGCGCGGCCCAGGCGTCCGGGTCGAAGACCGGGGCCAGCAACTGCGACAGCGCGTCCGGATCGACCATGCGCACGGCGTCCTCCGGCTCGATCACCTTCTCGGCCACCAGGTCGGTGGCGATGACCACCGCGGCATAGCCGGTGCGCTTGCCGTTGCGCGTCTGCAGCATGTAGAGCTTCTCGTCCTCGATGGTGAACTCGAAGTCCTGCACGTCCTTGTAGTTCTGCTCCAGGCGCTTCGTGATGGTACGAAGCTCTTCGTAGGCGCGCGGCATCACCTGCTCGAGCTCGCGGATCGGCTGCGGCGTGCGGATGCCCGCCACGACGTCCTCGCCCTGCGCGTTGATGAGGAACTCGCCGTAGAACTCGTTCTCCCCGGTGGCCGGGTTGCGGGTGAACCCGACGCCGGTCCCGGAGCGCTCGCCGGTGTTGCCGAACACCATCGCCTGCACGTTGACGGCGGTCCCGATGGCGTCCGGAATGTCGTAGATGCGGCGGTACTCCTTCGCGCGCGGGTTCTGCCACGAGCGGAACACGGCGTCGCGCGACATCCGGAGCTGGCGCCGCGGGTCGAGGGGAAACGGCTCGCCGCTCTCGCGGATGACCACCGCCTTGAAGCGGTCGACCACCTCGCGCAGGGCGATCTCGTCGAGCTCGGTATCGAGGTCGACGCCGCGGTGCGCCTTGACGCCGTCGAACTCCTCCTCGAACGCCTCCTTGGGGATATCCAGCACGACGTTGCCGAACATCTGGATGAAGCGGCGGTAGCTGTCGAAGGCGAACCGGCCATTCGACGTGCGCGCCTTGAGCCCTTCGACCGCGCGGTCGTTGAGGCCGAGGTTCAGGATGGTGTCCATCATGCCCGGCATCGAGAACTTCGCGCCCGACCGCACCGACACCAGCAGCGGCTGATCCGGCGACCCGAGCTTCGCGCCGGTCAGCTTCTCGAGCCGCGCCAGATGGCTGTCCATCTCCTTGTCGATGGCCGCGGGCACCCGCCGGCGCTGCTCGTAGTAGACGGTGCACGCTCCGGTCGAGACGGTGAACCCGGGCGGCACGGGCAGCCCGGCGTTGGTCATCTCGGCCAGGTTGGCGCCCTTGCCTCCGAGCAGGTCGCGCATCGTCCGGTCCCCCTCGGCGGCGCCGGCGCCGAAGAAGTAGACGTACTTGGCCTTCGAGGCGGCCTGCTTCTCGGCCGGCTTGCTGTTGGACTTGGCTGACCTGGTGTCCTTGCTCTTCTCCGACGGCTTCTTGGGCATGCGTATGGATCCGTTTTCTGTTGGAGCGTCTCTCGACGGATGGACGGGCGATCCGCGCGGTTATTCTAGCGTGAACCTCCGTGTACGATCCGTGCAGCGACGAATCGCAAGCGCTGCGGACGGCGCACCGAACCGCCGCCGACGAACCGCCGTCTCAATGTTGGAGCGCATGGACCCCGCCATCCGGATGACCGGCGTCACGAAGACGTTCGGGCAGATGACCGCCGTCGCCGAGCTCGACATCGAGGTGCCGCGGGGCGGGCTCTACGGCTTCATCGGGCCCAACGGCGCCGGCAAGACGACCACGATCCGGATGATCATGTCGATCCTCTTACCGGACGCCGGTGACATGTCCATCCTCGGCCACCCGTCGGCTCTGGAAGCGAAGGACCGCATCGGGTACCTGCCCGAAGAGCGGGGGCTGTACAAGCGGATGAAAGTGCAACCGTTCCTGCGCTACCTGGCGCGCCTCAAGGATGCCGACGGCCCCGATCTCGATCGGCGGATTGCCGGGGCGCTCGAGCGGGTCGGCCTGGGCGGCGTCGAATCGAAACGCTGCGACGAGCTGTCCAAGGGCATGTCGCAGAAGGTCCAGTTCGTTGCGGCGACGATCCACGGGCCGGACCTGCTGATTCTCGACGAGCCGTTCAGCGGGCTCGATCCGGTCAGCATGCGGATGCTGCGCGATCTGATCCTCGAGGAGCACCGCCGTGGCGCGACCATTCTGTTCTCCACCCACGTGATGCCGCAGGCCGAGGAAATCTGCGAGCACGTCATCATGGTGCACGAGGGCCGCAAGGTGCTCGACGCGGATCTCGGGGACATCCGCAGCCGGTACGACCCGCGTTCCATCCGGTTCGAGCCACTCGACGCCGAGGCGGATACGACCGGGCTGGCCTCGATCGCCGGCGTCGAGCGCGTGCGGACGGATGACCGCGGACTGGAGATCGTGCTGCGTGCCGGGACGGACCCGGCCGCGGCGATGCGGCGGATACTGGACGCGATGCCGGCCGCCCGCATCGAGCTCTCGCGCCCGCGACTCGAAGACGTGTTCGTCGAGCTGGTCGCCGGCGGCGCCGCCGCGGCCGAGGCGGACCGGTTGCGCGCCACGCTTCGGGAAACGGCGGAACAGGAACCGGCATGACCCGCATCCTGCACGTCGCCCTCCGCGACTTCGTCGCCACGGTGGCCACCAAGGGCTTCATTTTCGGCCTGCTCGTCATGCCGGCCATCCTCGGCGCGTTCGTGATCGTCGGGCCGCGGATCTTCGACGACAACGCCTACCGGATCGAGGGCGACTACGCCGTCATCGACCCGACCGGCATCGTGCTCCCGGAAATGCGGGCCGCGCTGGACCCGGAGGCCGTCGCGCGCCGGCGGCTGGAGGAATTCCGCCGGAGCCTCGGCGAAGCCCCCGAGATGGTGCGCAGCATGGCGGAGGCTGCCGGTGCACGGTCGATAGACGATGCCCTCGGACCGGCCCCGAACGTCCGCCTGGTACCGCTGCCCGCCGACACGGACGTCGAGGCGGCGAAAGGCTGGCTCAACGAGGAAACGGACGGGCCGCGCCACGCGGCGCTGATCGTCATTCACGAGCACGCGGTGGTGCCGGCCGGACCCGGCGGGGAGCTCGGCGCCTACGACCTCTACGTGGCTCCCGGTCTCGACGACCGGGACCTCTCGTTCATCTATCGCAACGTCCGGGACGCCATCATCGACGCCCGCGTCGGGGCCCGCTCCCTCGACCGGGCCGCGCTCGACGGGCTGCTGCGCGTGCCGCGGCAGCCTTCGACCACCGTCAGCCCCGACAGCGAGCGCGAGACGGTTCGCGGGTTCAACTTCATCCTGCCGGTAGCGTTCATGGGCCTGCTGATCATGGGCATCATGGCTGGCGGCCAGACCATGCTGACGTCGACCATCGAGGAGAAGTCGACCCGCGTAGTGGAGGTGCTCCTGTCGGCGGTGTCGCCGATGGAGCTGATGGCCGGCAAGCTGCTCGGTGCGGTCGCCATCAGCCTGCTGATGATCGGCCTCTATCTCGGGCTCGGCCTCGTGGCGCTCTCGTCCTTCTCGATGTTCGGCCTGCTCGATCCCTGGCTGATTCTCTACCTGCTGATCTTCTTCCTGATCGGCTTCTTCGTCATCGGCTCGCTGATGCTGGCCGTGGGCGCGGCGGTCAACGACCTGACCGAGGCGCAGTCGCTGCAGATGCCGCTGATGCTGATCGTCATGCTCCCCTGGTTCATCTGGCCGGCCATCTCGCGCAATCCCGACTCGGTGCTTGCCGTCACCGTCAGCCACCTGCCGCCGGTCAACACGTTCGGGATGGTCCTGCGGCTGGCGTCGACCCAGCCCCCGCCGTGGTGGGAGGTGTGGCTGTCGATAGGGACCGGCCTCATGTCGGTTGTCGCCGCCGTGTGGGTCGCCGCCAAGGTGTTCCGCATCGGCCTGCTGATGTACGGCAAGCCGCCGAACTTCAGAACCTTGCTCCGCTGGGTCCGGGCCGCATAACAGGCGCTCCCGGCGCTCAGTTTCCGGCCAGATCCAGCACTTCGAGCAGCGCCTCTCCCACCCTGGTCATCAGCAACGGTCCCACTCGCGCCAGCGGCCCCCGGACCAACCGGCGGTTGTCGATGGCCCGGAGCTGATCGATCAGCGCATCGGATTCCCGCTGCAGATTCCCTGCCGCGGGAATCCTGATCCTGAGCGGCTCGGCTTCGTCAATCAGGTGTGTCGTGAGCGGCGCGACGAGGGTCGAGGGATGCCCGGCGTCGAGCAGCGCCTGCGCCTGCACGATCAGCACGGGTCGGGTCTTCCCGGGTTCGGTTCCCCTCCGCGGATTCAGATCCGCGACCCAGACCTGGCCTCGCTCAGGCATCGATGTCCCGTTCGATGGCGTCGAACTCGGCGTTGATGCGCATGCTGTCCTGTCGCACTCGACGGGAGGCGGCCCGGAGCCGGTCTGCACGCAGGCGGGCGCGCGTGTCCCGGTTCATGCGCTCCACAGCCCGGCGGATGTACTCGGCGCGCGACAGTTGCAGGGCCGCGGCGCATTTCCCGGACGCCTCGAGCAAGTGATCCGACAGCTTCAGTGAAATGGCCGGCATGGATATCTATAAGTGGTTTCCATTCTGAATATCCAGATTTCACATCCTATCACACCGCTCGGCAGGATTTCCGGAACCCCGTCCTTTTATCAGCCGGGAGCGCGATGGCTCCGCGATATTTACCTTGAACATAGATGCATTGCAGTGCTATGTATACAGGAGCTCGTCCGTCACAGCGCATCATCGACACGCGAGGAACGACGATGAACATCAGCAAGGACTTGGTGGCCGCCTCGGCCGCACCGCTCGTCCTCGCCATCCTGGCCGCGGGCGACAGCTACGGCTACGCCATCATCAAGCGCGTCGGCGAGCTGTCCGACGGCCGCCTTCGGTGGACGGACGGGATGCTCTATCCCGTGCTGCACCGCCTCGAGCGTCTCGGCTACGTCGAGGCGAACTGGGCCACCGCGGAAACCGGCCGGCGACGCCGCTACTACCGCATCACGAAGGCGGGACGAGCACACCTGGCGACGCAGCGGGAGCAATGGCAGGTGGTGGACTCGACGCTGCGCGGGATCTGGCGGGCGCTCACCCCGATGCAGGCTCCCGGATGCCCCGCATGACCGAGAGGACGGAACGACCATGGCGAAGCACGACGACACGCTCGAAGCGCAGATCACACAGTGGCGGTCCTACCTGCGCCGCCGGCCGGCGATTCGTACGTCCGACGTGGAGGAGCTGGAGGGCCACCTCCGGGACCAGGTAACGACGCTGGTCGATGCCGGGCTGGCGGCCGACGAGGCGTTCCTGGTGGCTGTCAAGCGTATGGGCAATCTGGACGCCGTGTCGCGCGAGTTCGCGCGCGAGCACTCGGAGCGGCTGTGGAAGCAGCTCGTGGCGGCGCCGGAGGGTGCAAGCGAGGCGGAGCGAACGGCGTCCTCCCTCGAGACGGTCGTCGTGGTCGGCCTGGCGATCGCGGCCGCGCTGGCGGTGAAGCTCCCGGAGCTGTTCGGCTACCCGCCGCTGGTCAACGTGGACGAAGAGCTGTTGCCCTTCTACTTCCGCAACATGAGCTTCTTCGTGCTTCCGTTCCTCGCGGGCTACTTCGCCTGGAAGCGGCGGCTGGACCGGGCGGGATGCGTGCGCCTGGCGGTGGCGTTCGCCACAGCCGCGGTGGTCATCAACGTCTTTCCGTTCGCGCCCGACGGTCACACGCAGATCCTGGCGGCGCTGCACCTGCCGATCGCGCTGTGGCTGGCCGTGGGGGTCGCCTATGCCGGGGGTCGCTGGCGCGACGGCGGCGGGCGCATGGACTTCGTGCGCTTCTCCGGCGAGCTGTTCATCTACTTCGTGCTCATGGCCCTGGGCGGCGGCGTACTCACCGGTTTCACCCTCGGCACCTTCTCCGCCATCGGCGCGGACGCCGAGTGGTTCGCGCAGCAGTGGCTGCTGCCGTGCGGCGCGATGGGCACCGTCATCGTCGGCGCCTGGCTGGTGGAGGCCAAGCAGAGCGTCGTCGAGAACATGGCGCCGGTGCTGACGCGCCTGTTCACGCCGCTGTTCGCCGCAGTGCTGCTCGCCGTTCTGGCCACCATGATCTGGACGGGCAGCGGCGTCAACGTGGAACGGGAGGTGCTCATCGGCTTCGACCTGCTCCTGGCCGTCGTCCTCGGACTGCTGCTGTATGCAGTCTCGGCGCGCGACGCGCACGCCCCGCCCGACGCGTTCGACGCGCTGCAGCTTCTGCTCGTCGTCAGCGCCCTCGTCCTCGACGGCGTCGCGCTGGCCGCCATCGCGGGACGCATTTCCGAGCTCGGCTTCAGCCCGAACCGGGTGGCGGCGTTGGGCGAAAACCTGATCCTTCTGGTCAACCTGGCGTGGTCGGCGTGGCTGTACGCGCGCTTCCTGCGCGGTCGCGGCTCCTTCTCGGCCCTGGAGCGCTGGCAGACCGACTACCTGCCGGTCTACGCGGTCTGGGCCGGCTTCGTCGTCGTCGCCTTCCCGCCGCTGTTCGGCTTTCTGTGAGTGGCGGCCGCACGGCTCTCGTGCCGTGGTGCGCATGCACGAGTCCGCCGGCCGGCATCCGGATCAATAGCGCCTGACGCGGGTCTCGCCCATCGAACTGATCAGGTGCAACCTGACGAGCGGCGCGTCGGCGCTCGCGTCGCTCTCCGCCGACGGGCGGCTGGTCGCACCGAGAACACTCGACGCGGTCGAGTCGGGCGCGATGCGAACGGCGTTCGGAATGTCCAGCCGGAACTCGCCCATGGCGCCGTCGAGCGTCACCTCGGCAACCGCTCCGGGGAGCCAGTCACCGCCCAGATCGACGGTCAGGCTGCCCATGCGCCCCTCCACGTCCAGTTCCCGGGGACCGGCGTTTCCGAAGCGTTCGAGCCGGATTTCGCCCATCCCGCCGGCCACGCGGATCCGGTCCGGCCGACCCGCGAGCGGCTCACTGAAGTCGAGCCGATGCTCGCCCATGGCGAGCTCGGCGTCGAGGTCGGTCAGAATCAGCCCGCCCAGATCGGTCCGCGTTTCCCCGGTACGCAGTTTCAGGCTCAGTGCGATCGGGACCTCTCTCGGAATGGTGACCGTGAGCGCGTTGTGGGCATCGCCGTGCCCGCCGAGCGCACTGCCGATCAGCCGCACGACGAACGACTGGGTGGCACGCAGGCGAATCACCGTGGCCGGTCCACCCGGCTCGTCCGCGGGCGTGTGCTCCTCCGTCAGCTCGTAGTACGCCTTCGCGTACGCGCCGTCCACCTGGACCCCGGTGCCCGGCGGGCCGGGACGCACCTCGAACTCGCCCTCCTCCAGCTCTATCTCCACCCGCAGCGGCCGCTCGGCGTTCGCGGCCATTGCGGCCCGGACGCCCGCGTCCCGCGTCGCAACGGCAGAGGCAACCGGCTCGGGAGCCGGCTCGCCCAGCCGCTCGGCGGTGGAGGTGGCCCAGACGAGGCCCACGGCCGCCGTCGCCACGAGCAGCAGGACAACCGCAGCCGCAACACCCACGATTGCGAGAACGACCTTCTTCCAGTCCCAGGCGGTCCGTTGCGCCATTCGTCAGCCCTCCACTATGTCAGGTTGGACGGCGCGCGCACCGGCGTGGTTCCCTGCAACTCGATCCCGGGCTTGGCGGCGGCCCAAGGCACCCGGCGATTTCTACTACCGGAACGCCTCCACGAAACGGTCGAGGCGCCCGCCGGCCGCGCTCATGGCCTGCTCCAGGGTGGCCATCGGCACGGACAATCTCAACCGCATCTGATCGCCGTGCCCCTGGTAATGCACTTTCTCCACGACACCCGCCCGGATCAACCGCGGCAGGACCGCCTTGAAGAAGGGACTCGCATCGGCGCCGAGCCGCTGGCGTATCGTCCCTTCGTTCAGGGCGGTCGCGCGCAGAAAACCCCGCAGGAAGCGCTGCACGAGACGAAGGCGCGTGTTGCTTGATTCTCTCCCCGATCTGCCGTTTCACCCCCGCGGTCTTGCCCCCGGCGTCCGCGAACATTTCCACGAGGATGCCAAGCACATCCGTCCTCAGTTCATCGGTCGCACTCAACCACATTTCCTGAGCCAGCAAGGCCAGCAATGCGTGATGCTCATCGTTCGTCAGCACGGCCCGCGGCGGATCTCCGGAGGTGTCCAGCCACTTGAGCTTGGCCTCTCGTTCAACCAGGCCACCCACGAACTCGTGAAAGTAGTCCTGCGGGTCCGATCCGAGCCGATTCAGCAGTCCCGGCAGGTCGTCGTCTCGCGCGACATCGACGAGTCGCGTGGCCAGTACGGCGCGCGTCAACACGGGATGCTCGCTGCCGAGCCGATCCGCGACTGCCCCGAACAACTCGTCCGGTGCGCCCACATCCCTGCGACGCGCGTACTCCACGAACGCATTGCGGTCCCAGCGATTCAATGACACGCGGCTGAATGCGGCGTTCTCTCGGGATCCGATTCCGTCGAACAGCCGGCCCTGGGATCCGAAACTCAGGTAGTCGAAATATGCCTTGCGAGCGGCCACGAGAAGCGTACCGGCGGATCGGAGACTGGCGACCAGATGGCCGAGTGCGGAGACGGCCTCGCCGGACGACGCCTCCACGATCATCTCCTCGAAACCGTCGAACGCCGGCACCAGCACGCCGAGACGTACCAACTCGAGAAATGCTTCGTAATACAGGAGCTGAAAGCGCAGCCGGTTCACCAGCGCCGAAACGACGACGTCATCGAACCGGAGAAATGTCCGCCCGCCCAAGGCGATTGGGACGAGCAACCAGTCCGATCTCCTGGCCTTGTATGCTTTCGCCTGCTCGACGGCAAGGAAGTCGATCAGCGAAGTTTTTCCTTCGCCTGCATCCGACGTCAAGTAGACGACCGATGTCGTACCGGCTACTCGGCGATCGAGCATCTCTGCCAGGGTCTCGACCACGTCCTCCGTTGCGGAACCCTCGTCCGAAGACGTTCCATCCGGTTGATCGAGGAGACTTCCGGACGGATTGACGAAGCAAGGCGGCGGCGACACGTACGAGCAGATGCGCTCCGCCAACAGCGGGACGCGTGCGACGCGATTCACGAGCCACGACTCGGCGCGCAGCCTCTGCTCATCTTCTTCGACGATCAGCCCCTCCGGACGCTGATGCAACCTTGCACTGATCGTTTCGTCCCGAATCTGAACCAGTAGTTCGCCACGACTCGTGTCCACGTCATCCACGTGGTCGGCGAAGCACGTCACAATTCGCTTGAAGTCATCGAATTGCATGAACGTCTCCTATATTTCGACCTGCGTGTACCTCGCGGTCTTCAGGCGGCGATACCGATCCGGTGTCGAGCCGCTACGACGAGGAACCACGTGGACGACTTGCGCTCCGCGCAGGAGTACGAAACGAATTCCCGGCCACAGATCATCGTCCGCAGAAACCACGACCAGGGGCTCCGACGTCGCCTCCGCGAGATGCACCAGATCAATGGTGATCATGGAGTCAACCAGCTTCTGCTCCGCGCGTTCCAGCACTGCACCCGGCGTCACCACACACCCGTCAGCCGGACAGGCGCCGTCCCGAATGAACGGCTCGACGCTCGCGACCGGACAGTGCGACGGTTCTGCGCAATTCGGGAACGGCGTTGAGATGCACCGCAAGCGTGGCGGCAGCGAACGCCTGCGATATGTGTGCGTGAGTTCGACTCCGGGATCGCAGGTCAGGGCACGGGCGAGCTCCGCTCGAACGATCAGGACATGTGCGCCGTCCCTACCGGCGACGGCCATCGAACTTGGAAACTCGCGTTGCACCTCGGGAACAAGCTGCTGTGCTGCAGGCGACAGCGACGCTTCGTCAAACCAGCCGCCGTACAGCCGGCACTCCACGTTGCGCTCCCCGGCCAATCGCTGGCGACCGAGCGCCTGGAGCAGGCGGGTCATGACGTGTCTCACGCCGAGACGGCGTTGCCGGACATCCAGATTATCGTAGTCGATGAGAGCAATCTCGTTGCGTTCCAGCCCGAGAACACGCGAGCAAAACCGATGCCATGAGATGAGACACTTCAGGCGGGGTATCGATGCCAGCCGCCCACCTGCATCGTCCGCCACGTACGCGGGGCGAGGTCACGCCGCCGGCACGATCTCGGAAACGTCGGCAAGTTGGAGGATGACCTGCTCGACCTGCTGCATCAGGCGCAGGCGAGCACGCCGCAACGCCGGGTCGTCGGCCATGACGAACACCTCGTTGAAGAAGCGGTCCACGGCGGGACCGATCCGGGCCGCCTCGGCAAACGCCTCGCGGAACCCGGCCCCCCTCTCGACGGCACCATCGATCACCGCCCGGCGGCGCTGCAACTCATCGAGCAGTGCGTGTTCGGCCGGCTCGACCAGCATCGTCTGGTACACCTCGGCCGACGAATCGCCGGCCGGGACACCGGCAGGCTCCGCCGGGAGCTCCCGTGCAATGTTCTTCACGCGCTTGAAGAGCGTGGCCAGGGTCCGGAAGTCGACCGTATCGGTGAATTCCGGGAGCACCTCCAGCTTGCGGCGCGCGTCCAGCGGCCGGATTCTGTCGACCGGCTGGTGGGTTACTGCGCGCACGTTCCGCCGGTCGAATCCACGCTCTTCGAGAAGGTAGCGCAGCCGTTCCAGAAGGAAATCTGCCGGTCCGGACTTCAGTGCATAGCCCGGCCACCCTGCCCTCGCCGTGAACCGACGCACTTCCGATCGATGCTCCTCGAGCAGTTCCTGCACGCGTTGTCGACTGATTCCGGTGTCCTCCGCGATACCCTCGACCGACCTGCCGTCCTTCCACTTGCGATCCAGCGCCCAATACACCTTGGACCACTCGTCATCGTCCCTTGCATGCATCTTGCGGGCCGGCCCGAGGAGCTCTCCGACCGAAACGCGAACATCCAGGCCGGTCAGCTCCGGAAGGTCGATAAGGACCCGCAGCATCCCCTGCGCCTGGCGGCGGATGCCGAGGGGGTCACGCGAACCGGTCGGCTTCTCGCCGGCGCCGAACAGGCCGACGACGGTGTCCACCTTGTCGGCCAACGCCACCGCGGCCCAGGTAGCCGCCCCCTTGCCCAGGTCGTCGTGCGACGGCGGATCGTCGGCGCCGACGCCAACCGGAAGGTAATGGTGGTAGATGGCCTTCCAGACGTCCTCCGGCTCGCCCTGCTCGCGTGCGTAGACGCCGCCCATGGCGCCCTGCAGCTCCGGGAACTCGCCCACCATGTCGGTGGCCAGATCGGCCTTGCACAGCGATGCCGCCCGCCGCGCCGCGCCGGCGATCTCGATGGACTGGCCGAGCACGCCGCCGGCGATCCGTTCCGCGAGCTCCTCGACCCGCTTCGACTTGTCGCGATAGCTGCCGAGCCGCTTGTGGAACAGGAGGGTGTCGAGCCGGTCGAGCCGGTCCTCGAGCCGCTGCGTCCGATCCGCGTCCCAGAAGAAGCGCGCGTCGCGCAGGCGGGCCACGAGCACCCGCTCCGAGTTGCCGGCGATGCGCGCACTGCGGTCCGGAGCGTCGCCTGGCGTGTTGGTCACCGCGAGAAAGCGCGCCGAGAGTCGGCCCTGCTCGTCGATGACGGGGAAGTAGTGCTGGTGGTGCACCATGGTGGTCGAAAGCACCTCGTCGGGCAGCGCAAGGAACTCCTCGGGAAAGGTCCCGGTCACCACCGCGGGATGCTCCACCAGATCCGGCACCTCGGCATGGAGCGCCGACTGCTGGTCGAGCGTCGCCAGCCGGCCGCCGACTGCGTCGGCGCCGGCCTCCAGCTCACGGGTAACGCGGTTTCGTCGATCCTCGCGGTCGATCAGCACGCATGCTCTCTCGAGACGGTCGCGGTAGTCGGCGAACGACGTCACCTCGATCGGCGCTCCCGGCGTGCCGCCGTTGCCGAAGAACCGGTGCCCGTAGGTGACGCTGCCGGCCCGGACCGGTGTTACGCCGGATACGACCGCCCCCGGGGTCCGGCCGATCTCGAACGGCACCACGCTCGAGTCGTAGAGGAAGACGAGCCAGCGAACGGGTCGGCCGAAGAGGAACTCGCCGCGGCCGTCGTCGAGGGTGGCATCCCAGCGCATCGCCTTCGGAAACGCCAGGTCGCGCAGGGTGGCGGCGAGCACGCCGCCGAGGACCGACCGGGTCGCTTCTCCCGCCTGCCGGCGATGACAGGCCAGATACTCCCCCTTCGGTGTCTGCACGCGCGCCAGCGCTGCGACGTCCACCCCCTGCTTGCGGGCGAAGCCGACCGCGGCACGCGTCGGATCGCCGTTCGCATCGAAGGCGGCCCGGACCGGCGGCCCGATCACTGTTTCCTCGAGGTCGGACTGCCGGTCGGCCAGCTCAGCCACCGTGGCCACGAGCCGGCGGGGGCCGACGAACGTCCGCACCGGCGTACGGCGTTCGATGCGCACCTCGTCCAGGCGCGCGGCCAGCCGCTCGGCGAGTTGCGCCTCGATGCCGGGAATCCAGCTCGCGGGCATTTCCTCGCAACCGATCTCCAGCAACAGCTCCCGGTACTCCATGCCTATGCGTCCCCGACCTTCGGGGCCGCGGCTTGCCCCACCGCTCCGTCGCTATCCGCTGCGTTCCCGCCCTCCGTCGCTGCGCCGACTACTTCTCCAGCGGACTGGTTCCGCTCCCACTCCGCGTGCACCTCGGCGATGGCCACGGCCAGCTTGCGCACGCGCAAGATGTAGGCGGCGCGCTCGGTCACGCCGATGCTGCCGCTCGCGTCGAGCAGGTTGAAGGTGTGCGAGCACTTCAGGCAGTGGTCCAGCGCCGGCAGGGTCAGGCCCGACGCCAGCAGTCGCTCGCCCAGCGCGTAGTAGCGGTCGAAGAGGTCGCGGTGCGTCCGCCCGAACTCGCCGGCCGGCAGGTCGACCTGCCCGAAGGCGTACTTCGACTGCTCCACCTCCTCTCGATGCCGCACCTCGCGGTAGGAGACGCCGCGCGCCCAGGCCAGGTCGTACACGTCGTCCACGCCCTGCAGGTGCATCGCGATGCGCTCGAGCCCGTAGGTCAGCTCCACCGAAATCGGCGCCAGGTCCATGCCGCCCGCCTGCTGGAAGTAGGTGAACTGCGTGATCTCCAGTCCGTCGAGCAGCACCTGCCAGCCGATGCCCCACGCTCCCAGCGTCGGCGACTCCCAGTTGTCCTCCTCGAAGCGGACGTCGTGGCGCGTCGGATCGATGCCGCACGCCTCCAGGCTGTCCAGGTAGAGCCGCTGCGCCGCGTCGGGCGACGGCTTCAGGATCACCTGAAACTGGTGGTGCTTGAAGAGCCGGTTGGGGTTCTCGCCGAAGCGTCCGTCGGCGGGCCGCCGCGACGGCTGCACGTAGGCGACTTTCCAGTGGCGGGGGCCGATGACGCGGAGGAACGTCTCCGGGTGCATGGTCCCGGCACCCACCTCGACGTCGAGCGGCTGCTGCAGCAGGCATCCCCGCTCCGACCAGAAGCGGGACAGCGTGAGGATCAAATCCTGCAGGGTCCTGACGGGACCAGCGTCCCGGCTCGGCGTCGTCTGCGTCGGCATCGTCTTCTGCGGCGCAGACTCCTAGCGCGCGTTCACCCAGACGGGGCTCGACCAGGCCATGACGACCCGCCCGCGGACCTGGCTGCGCTGGCGCAGGCGAAGGTAGTAGATGGCGTCGTCGCGGAAGCCGCCGTCGCGGCCGGTCCAGGCGAAGTCGAGCGCGTTCGGGCGCAGGTCCTGGATCACGCGGAAGCCGCCGTCCGGCACCGAATAGCGCAGGATCTCAACCGCCTCGATGACGTCGGTGCCGTGCGCCGTGACCTCGAACCGGGGCGCCAGCGCGGCCGTCGCGGCAGCCCGCTCGCCGCACGCGGGCGACGTGCCTGCGCAGGGCTCGGGCAGCGGCGCCTCCAGCGCGATCTCGCTGCCCATCGGCGCATCGTTGACGCGGAAGTCCAGCAGGATGCGCTGCCCGGTCGTCCCGTAGGTACGCCGCGCGTGCAGCCCCTCGAAGATGGCCTCGCGCGTCAGCGCCGGCGCCCGCACCGCGGCCAGCCCCCAGTGCGGCTTGCCGGGCTGCGAGCGGTGATCGTCCGACGCGGCGATCGTGCTCAGGCGCAATCCCCGCATCCAGGCGTCCTGCGCCGAGACGCCGGTCCGCGCCGAGGTCGAGCGATTGGTGAACTCGCTCTGCTCGAACGCGAGGGGATGGCTCGGGTCGTACGCCTCGCTCAGGCCGTGCGCCGAGTAGATCTCGAAGTTGCGCCGCAATGCCGGATCGTCGTCGTCCCACGCCAGCGGCTGCGGGAACTTGTTCGTATGGTGCGGAATCGTCAGGGCCTCGCCCGCCGTCAACGCCGACCACAGCGCCGGCAGCGTCACCTGGCTGGGCGAGAGCAGCGGTCCGGGCGCGCCGCGGAAGTAGACGTTGTGGTGACCCCACGGCGCGGGAAACGACGCCTCGTAGGCATGCAGCGTGACGAACTCGCCCGGCGCATGGTGCGCGTCGGTGGCCGCCGTGTACTCATCCCAGACATGGGGACCCAGACCCCGCGTGAAGCCCTCGCGGGCCGGGCCGTTGCTGTGATCCGTCATCGCGTGGAAGTCGAGCCCCGACACCCATCGGGCGTAGTCGAAGACGCCGCTGCCCACGCCGTCGAAGCTGTGCCCGGTGTGCGAGTGGAGGTCGCCCCACCAGATCCGCTCCGCCGGCCGCTCCGCGAACACCTCCATCGGGTTGCTCCGCGTGCGGAGCAGATCGGCGCGGGCCACCGCCTCCAGGCGCACGATGCCTTCGCTGCGCGGCGTGAACGGCACGGTGGTCCAGCCCTGTCCCGCCGGGAGCTCCGCCGTCCGCGGCAGATCGACCTCTCCCTGCAACACCCGGAGGATCACCGTGTCGTGGAACGGAACGGCCGGGTTCGAGTGAAGATCGACCGCGGCGAGATGCAGCTCCGCCGGTTCCCCCACCACCAGCGCGGAAGGGCCGGCGAGCAGCAGCTCGGTAGCGATGCCGCTGCGTGACGTGAGCGTAGCGTCGTGCTCCACCGGCTCGAACGTGCCGCTGCCGTCGCGATCGACGCTGACGAGGATCGGCTCCGGCTCGGTGGCGACGATCGCCGCGCGCATCCCGCGGCTGCCCAGCGCCGTGTCGCCGTAGACCACGCTGATGGTCTCGCCCTCGCGCAGCGTTCCCGAAACGACGTCCGCCCGCACGACGAAGACGTAGCGCTCGGACCGCCCGTCGAGCCCCGGCCGCCCCGCCTTCACCAGGAAGTCGGACGTCTCCGACTCCACTTCCGCCTCGACCCGGACGTCCGTCCCGGAGCCGTAGGCCGCGATGTAGTGATCGTCGGTCGGATCGGAGGCCTGCAGCCGGTTCCCCGAGTTCCGCTCGCCCGCATGCCAGGTGTCCGGCAACTGCACGCGCAGCGCGCCGCCCGGCGCGATGCCGCCGGGTCCCACCGTGTAGGTGACGGTCCACGTGCCGTAGTTCCCGGCGACCCCGAACGCCGGCGAGACCGTCACCGTCTCCCGCGGCTGCCCCGCGCTCACCGCCAGGACGCATGCCACGACGAACGTCGCCACTGCCGGTACTGCTCTTCGCATGGTCGTCGGCGGCCGTCCGGGCCGTCAGTCGGGGTCTTCCAGCGAGTCGTAGAACTTGATGATGTCGCCCCGATCTTCGGACTCGTTGAACGCCATGCCGGCGCGCGGATGCTGGTTCAGCACCCCGGTCATCATGTAGGGATAGTCGAAGCCCCACTTGAGGGCCTCGCGCATCGGCTCGATGTGGTGCTGGATGCAGTGCAGCACCGGCCGCAGCCGGAACTTGGGGTTGTGCAGGAAGCTCAGCAACAGCTCCATCGCGCAGTTGCCCGCCCCGCGCCCGAGACCCGCCATGCTGGCGTCCAGCCGGTTGGCGCCCTTGATCGTCGCCTGCACGGTGTTGGCGAAGGCGAGCTGCCGGTTGTTGTGGGCGTGCATGCCCACTTCCTTGCCGGCCGGCGCGGCATAGCCCTGGAAGGTGGTCATGTAGTCGTCGATCTGCTCGCAGTAGAGCGCCCCGAAACTGTCGACGATGCAGATGACGTCGGCCTCGGACTGGGCCACCAGGGCCAGCGCCTCGTTCAGCTCCCGCTCGGGGACCGTCGACAGCGCCATCAGGTTGAGGCTGGTCTCGTAGCCCTTGTCGTGCGCGTCCTTGATCATGTCCAGGGCCAGCGGGATCTGGTGGATGTAGGTGGCCACCCGGATCAGGTCGATCACGCTCTCCGACTTCGGCAGGATGTCTTCCTTGTAGTCGCTCTTCTCGGCATCGGCCATCGCCGAGAGCTTCAGCGGCGTGTCGTTGTCGCCGACGATGCGCCGGACGTCGCTCTCGACACAGTGCTTCCAGGGTCCGAACTGCCCGGGCGGAAACTGCTTGCGGGAGTTGATGTAGCCGATCTCCATGTAGTCGATGCCGCCGGCGACGCAGGCTTCGTAGACCGCCTTGACGGTCTCGTCCGGAAACTGGTGGTCGTTCATCAGGCCGCCGTCCCGGATGGTGCAGTCCATCACCTTGATCTCGGGGCGGTACGAAATCCAGTGGCCCGCAGGCGTGTCCTGCGGCGCTCGCTCACTCATCGCACGGTCTCCTTTGTCGCGTCGTCGCATCGTCCAGCTCGACCGCCGTCCGCAACGCTGCGGGTACCTCGCAGCGCAGACTCCCAGCACGGGATCGGCGAGGAATCGGTCGCTTCCATGAACACCGACTCGACGGCGGCGGCCAGCCGAACGTCGCGGTGGTCACCCGATCCGGTCGATTCTACAGGGATTCACGAAGCGCGTCGTCAGCCCGGAATCCAGGTCCGCCCCTGCAGGAGCATGGCACCCCCGACGGAGAGCCAGACGAGGAATAAGGGTTCCGGTAATCGCGTGCATGAATGTTGCGGCATCGAACCAGACGAGCTGAATCGCCGCGCCGAGCAACGCGGACGCCGGCGCGGTCCATTTGAGTGCGTCCCCGGCACGCCACTGGCGCTCCGCCACCACCATCAACGCGATGCCGGCCACCGCGAATCCGACCGCGCCGGTGAACCATCGCAGCCACATCGTCGATTCCTGCCGACTCGCCAGCGCCTCCAGACCAGCGGGGTCCATTCCCGGCGTCGCGACGGCGGCCAGGGCAACCGCACTCCCGCCGGAGCACGCGGTGAACGCGCCCGACACCGCGAACAGAAGCGGGACGACCGCCGAACGCCCTCGCCCACCGTCACGCGGAACCCTGAACAGGAACCACCCGGCGGCACCCGTTACTATCGACGCGTCGGCTCCTCCCCAAGGGAGTCGCCGGGAGATTGAAAGATGAGACACCTGCGCGCATCAACCGCCGTAGCCGCCCTCGTTCTGCTCGTAGGAGCCGTTCTGCCCGGATTCGCGCAGCAGCGCGGACTCGACCACGACGACGTACTTCAGTGGAAAATCGTCGATGATCCATCCCTGTCACCGGACGGGGAATGGCTGGCCTTCGTCCTCACCCCCATGGAAGGCGATCCGGCGCTCACCCTGAAGGCGGCCGACGGCGACGGTGCCGCGCTGACGGTCCGGGGAACCGGCCCGACCTTCACGTCGGACTCCCGCCACCTGGTCTACGCGGTTCCGGCGCCGGAATCGGAAGTCGACGCCCTCAGGCTAGAGGGCAAGCAGGACGAGGAACTCCCGAAGAACGCCCTCGCGGTTGCGGACATCGCAGCCGTGTTCGTTGACCGAGAGGCTCGGCTCACCGGCATCCGCGATCTCGGGCCGGTCGAGAGCTACGAGGTCGCGGACGAGGGAGGCTGGGTCGCGTACGTGCCGGCAGAGGAGGAGGGCGCGGACGAAACCGAGGAATCGGAGGCCGAGCCTGCCGCCGGGGAACCGGCGCGGCAAAGTGAAGCCGGCGAGAGCGGCACCGAGGCGGAAGGCGACTCCGACGACGACAAGGAGGACGGTTCCACCCTGGCCCTGCTGAACCTGGCCACCGGTGACGAGACGCGCTACGCCTTGGTCGCCGACTACGAGTTCGCGGAGGAAGCCTCCGTCCTGGCCTTCACGACCTCGACCAGGGACGGGTCCGGAGATGGCGCCTACGTGGTGCCGTTGGACGACGTCACGCGTCGGGCGCTTCTCGAGGGCGAAGGGCGCTACGAACAACTGGCGCTGTCGAAGGACGGCGCCCAGGTCGCCTTCCTGACGGACCGGGGCGACGTCGAGGCGGACCAGCCCGCGTTCTCCCTGTATCGCGCCGGCGCTCCGGGCTGGCAGGCCGAACCGCTCGCCGCTTCCGGCACGGACGGCCTCCCCGACGGCTGGTGGGTAAGCGAACACGGCGACGTTCGCTTCTCGGAGGGCGGTACCCTCCTGCTCTTCGGCACGGCCCCCCGCCCGGAGCCGGAAGCGGAGGACGAGACCCTGGAGGAGGACAGGGTCACCCTCGACATCTGGAACTGGAAGGACGCTTACCTGCAGCCGATGCAGCTCGTGCAGGCCGAGGACGAGCGGAAGCGCACCTACGCAGCGGCCGTACACCTGGATACCGGCTCGGTGGTGCAACTGGGCACGATCGACGTCCCGACGGTCCGGCTCGCGGCGGAGACCGACGCGCAGCACGCCCTCGGCGTCACCGACAGGCCCTACCGGCAGCTCCTCTCCTGGGACGGGCGCTACAACGATCTCTACGCGGTCGACCTGGGCACCGGAGAGCACCGGCGGATTGCCGACAAGGTCGGGCGCTTCGCCCGAGCCGCCATCTCGCCGGCCGGGAAGTACGCCGCGTGGTGGAACGGCGCCGAGCGGCAGTGGAAGGTGGCGCGCCTGGATGAGGGCGAGCCGCTGACGGCGAGCGCCGCGGTTCCCCACCCGGTCTGGAACGAGCTGGACGACCACCCGCACGACCCGCCCCCCTACGGCTCGGCCGGGTGGACCGCGGACGATGGCGCGTTCCTCTTCTACGACCGCTTCGACGTCTGGCGCTTCGAGCCGGACTCGGGCCGGACCGTCAACCTCACGGCAGGCGCGGGCCGGGCGGCGCAGGTTCGCTTCCGCCATGCACGGACCGAACCCGAGTTGGACCACATCCCGAAGGGGGAGACGCTCTGGCAGGCGTTCCACGACAAGAACAAGCAGGGCGGCTTCTACCGGGGACGCACTGATCGAGAGGCATCGCCGGTCGAGATCGTCATGGCGGACAAGAGCTTCCGGCTGCGCGGCAAGGCCAAGGATGCAAACCGCTGGCTGCTCACCCGCGAGGACTTCGGCGAGTTTCCGGATCTGTGGGTGACCGACGGCGAGATCGGCGACATGAAGCGCGTGTCGGACGCCAACCCGCAGCAGGCCGACTACCGGTGGGGTTCGGCAGAGCTCGTCGAATGGACATCCAACGACGGCGTCGAGCTGCAGGGCATGCTGTTCAAGCCGGACGGCTTCGATTCCTCGGAGCAGTATCCGCTGCTCGTGTACTTCTACGAGCGGATGTCGGACGGCCTCAACACGTGGCGTACGCCGCGGCCGGGCAGCTCGTCCGTGTCGGTTCCGTTCTACGTCAGCCGCGGCTACGTAATGTTCATCCCCGACATTCCCTACGAGATCGGCTACCCCGGCGAGAGCGCCCTCGACGCCGTGGTGCCCGGCGTGCTCAGCCTGCTCGACGAGGGATTCATCGACCGGGATCGAATAGGCGTCCAGGGCCACTCGTGGGGCGGCTACCAGATCGCGTACATGGTCACGAAGACCGACCTGTTCGCCGCGGCCGAGGCAGGTGCCCCGGTCAGCAACATGACCAGCGCCTACGGCGGCATCCGCTGGCAGACCGGCATGAGCCGGATGTTCCAGTACGAGCGGACGCAGAGCCGCATCGGCGGGTCGCTCTGGGAAGCGACGAGCGAATACCTGCACAACTCGCCGCTGTTCTACGCCGACAAGATCCGCACCCCGGTGCTCATGATGCACAACGACGACGACGGGGCGGTGCCGTGGTACCAGGGCATCGAGCTGTTCGTCGCCCTGCGCCGGCTGCAGAAGCCGGCGTGGCTGCTCAACTACAACGGCGAGGGCCACGGCCTGCGCCGCGACGCCAACCGCAAGGACTGGGCCGTCCGCATGCAGCAGTTCTTCGACCACTACCTGCAGGACGCACCCGCCCCGGTGTGGATGGAGAAGGGGGTGCCGGCTGTCGACAAGGGCAGGACCCTGGGGACGGAGCTGGTCCCACCCGGCTCGCCTTGAAGCCCGACGACGAAGCCAATGCACGAACTCGATGGCACTCCGCGGCGCCGGCCAACGTTGCCTGCCGCCAGTACAATATGCGCGTGGACGCCTACCTGAGCACGGACGACGGCCCGACCGGATGGGGCTGACGCGATGTACCTGAAGTCACTGCAGATCGAGCGGTTCCGGGCGTTCAGGCACACGGAGGTCTCCTTCCGCTTCCCGGGAGCGGCTGCCTCCAGGGAGCTGAAGTACCCCAACATCAATCTGCTCCTGGGCAACAATGGGATGGGCAAGTCAGCCGCGCTGAAGGCCGCCGCGCTCGCGCTCATGAGTCCCGTCCTGGCGTCGACCGGCTACCGACCGTATTCGCTTGTACGTCGGGAAGTGAACAAGTCCCCCATGGACGCCGCCGTTAGAGCACATGTCGCACTCAGCGCCCAGGATCGCGAAGGAAATGGCGGCCCCGCAGCAGATACACCAGTGTTGATTGCACGAATCTCGCGTGTACGGACCACCGAGAGATTCGAGTTCGACCCGGAGCTGGCAACTGCTGTTTGGGATCCGATGTTCAGCGAGGACTCGGCGACCTTCTTCTTCGTCGGTTACGGCGTTTCCCGCACCGTCGAGAGTCCCGCCAAGGTGGATTCCAGCCTCCGTCGGCGCCTAAGGCACGTTCGTTACGAACGGGTCGCCGGCCTATTCGAGGAACAGGCGACATTGATGCCACTCGCGGGATGGTTGCCAGCCCTCCAGGCGACCAACCCGCCGCGGTACCAAGAAGTAGAAGCGCTGCTGAACGAGCTTCTGCCAGAGGGTACCGACTTTCTCGGGAAGATGCTGAACGGCGACTACACGTTCACTCACCGAGAACTCGGCGTTTCGTTTTCCGCTCTGTCAGACGGATTCCGCGCCTACATCGGGTGGATTGGGGACCTTCTCTACCACATGTGCCAGTGTTGCCCGGACGGGACGGCCCTGGTGGATCACCGCGGAATCGTGATGATTGACGAGGTCGATCTGCACCTGCATCCGCAATGGCAGCTCCAAGTACTGCCGACAGTATCCCGAACCTTCCCCCAACTCCAGTTCCTGTGCACTACGCACAGCCCCATCGTCGCGGGAACCGTAGAGTCGGCTAATTTATTTCTCCTCCTGGCAGAAGGCGAAACCGCATCGCGTCTGGCAACGCCTGAGCGGGAAATCCACGGTTTGACAGCCGACCAGATCCTCACCAGCTCCCACTTCGGACTCGCGTCGACTCGCACGCCGGATTTCTACAAGGAGCTCCAAAGAGTGTCCCGCGACGTATCGCGCGGCAAACCGGGGGCCGCTGTGCGGTTCATGGAGATGACGTCCTTGGGCGCGGGGGCGGCAAACGCCGACGGCGAGTAAGCGGGGCGAGCGGAACCAGCGGCGATGATCGGTTATCGGGTCAACCCGCAAGAGCTACGGCACCGGATACAGGAGCACGATCTCTTCGGCCTCAACCTGCGCGACGAGCTGAGGCTCGAACGCTGCAACCTGATCCGGGCCATGTGGCCGTACCTCGAGATCAACCGTACGGGGAATTCGACGGAACGCGACGACGCCGAGCGTGAGATTGACAGGCTGACCAGGCCCGGCTCCCCACATGCCAACTGCGCGCGCTGTTTCAGGTCCCTCTACCTGACAGACCTAGCCAATGCGAGGAGGTGTTACGAAGAGGCCGGTCGTTTGTCGGACGGACTACCCGCATGACGTCGCAGCACCCCAACAAACGAGTCGCGGATCGAGATGGCTCACGGTAAGGTGAGCGCAATCAGCTCCGCATCGGCGCCCCCGCGGCCGACCGCGACGACGAGGTACTGCTTCCCCTCGTGCAGGTACGTCATCGGGTTGCCGCCCGGCGTCGCCGGAAGCGGCACCGAACCCAGGTGGTCGCCGGTCTCCTTGTCGTACGCGCTGATGGTGCGCGTGCTGGCCGCCATCAGCAGAGCGGCGTCCGCGGTCGGGTCGCCGGTGGCCTCGACGAGCGCGTCGTCCGCCGCCGACTCGAAGCCGCGGCCCCCGTGGTTCATGATCAGCAGCGTCGGCGTAACCAGCGGCCCGGAGCCTATGCCGCCCCCACCGCCGAGGGGAGGCAGGTCCAGATCGCGCAGCGCCGGGTGGTAGCGCGGCCCGTCCCCGTG
This sequence comes from Vicinamibacterales bacterium, assembly GCA_965204175.1. Classification (GTDB taxonomy): domain Bacteria; phylum Acidobacteriota; class Vicinamibacteria; order Vicinamibacterales; family UBA8438; genus WTFV01. The sequence goes on along the minus strand of OZ241978.1, from coordinate 1,532,913 downwards.
CGGCGCCATCCAGCTCTGCTCGCCCGTGTTCAGGTCCATCGCCGTCACCCGCTTGTAGGGCGGCTTGAACAGCGGCAACCCTTGCGGACCCGACAGGCCGACGCCCCAGGGATCGGTGAAGTACCCCACCGTGGCCGGCGGGTCGTACGGCACCACCTCGACCACGATCAGCGTGCTCGACGACGAAACGAAGAGTTGCCCGGTCTCCACGTCCACCGCCGCGCCCTGCCAGTTGGCGCCGCCGCCCGCACCGGGCACCTGGATGAACGGGACTTCGGCTCCGCGCACCACCGGCGGCGAGAAGATCGGCCCGAATCGCGCCCGGCTGTTGATGATCCGCAATGCCTCGGCGCGCAGCTCCGGCGTGAAATCGATCACGTCCTCGAGGGCGAAGCCCTGCCGGTCGAACGGCGGCGGCTTCGTCGGGAACGGCTGCGTCGGTGAGTACCACTCGCCGGGCACGTTGCCCTGCGGCACGGGGCGCTCCTCGATGGGCCAGACCGGCTCGCCGGTGATCCGGTCGAAGACGTAGGTGAATCCCTGCTTGCTCACCTGCGCGATGGCCTTGACCGGGCGGCCGTCGACGGTGATGTCGAGCAGGTTCGGCCCGGTCGGAAAGTCCCAGTCCCACAGCCCGTGGTGGATGGCCTGGAAGTGCCAGACCCGCTCGCCCGTCTCGACGTCCACGGCGACGATGCTCTCGGCGAACAGGTTGTCGCCGGGCCGCATGCCGCCGTACCAATCGTTCGACGGCGTGCCGGTCGGCAAATACACGTAGCCCAGCTCCTCGTCCACCGCCATGTAGGACCAGACGTTGGAGTGCCCGCTGTAGCGCCACGACTCGTTGCCCCAGGTGTCGGCGCCGAAGTCGTCGCCGCGCGGGATGGTCCGGAAGATCCACTTCATCTCGCCGGTGCGCGCGTCGTAGGCCCGCACGTGGCCGGGGGATGCCTCGCGGAGCGTCAATCGGGTGTCCTGCACGATGCTGCCGACGATGACCGTGTCGCCGGCGATGGCGACCGGCGACGACCAGGTCATCCGCGAGGCGTCGATCTCGCGCTCGAAGCCCGCGGTGAGATCGACGTAGCCGCCGGTCCCGAAGTCGGGGTAGCGCCGGCCGGTGCGCGCGTCGAGGGCCACGAGCCGCTTGTCGTGGCTGGCGATGAAGATGCGCGCGTCGTCGCTCTCGGAATCCTTCCAGTACGAAACCCCGCGGTGGTGCCAGCCCATGTTGGGCGGCCGATCGAGGTATGCATAGATCTGCGGGTCGTAGGTCCACACCGGCTCGCCGGTGCCGGCATCGAGCGCCGCCACCTGCCCGAGGGCGGTGCTGACGTAGACCAGCCCGTCAGCCATCAGCGGGACGGACTTGAACTGGCTGGGACGGATCCGCTCGTTCGCCTCGGCCACGGCGGTAGACAGCGAGGTCCAGCGCCACGCGACCTCCAGATCCGTGAAGTTGTCCGCGTCGATCTGATCGAGCGGCGAGTACTTGGTGTTGGCCGCGTCCCGGCCGATGGCGTGCCACTCGCCGTCGGGCACCGACGTCTGTGCCCGGACGGAACCGCAAATGACCAGGACAACCGCCGCCGCGAGTGAAACCAGACGCTGCAGGCTCTGGGTCATCGGAACATCCTTCCCGGCCGTTCGCCGGCTCTTCGCAAGTGTCGGAGCAGAGGTCGATCATAGCGCGGACGAAATCGGGGCCGATGCCGCGGGCAACGACGGCAATGCCGCTCCGGCGCGGGGCAATGTGCTCCCGCCGTTGAACGCAACGAAGTGAATGCTGAAGCGCAAGGTCCCGGGGCGATGAGGGTTGGCGCCCGACAGCGAGCCTTTGCGACGTCGAGCTCGGCGCACCCGTCGCTGTTGAACGTGACGCGATGAGGGTTGGGGCCCCAACAGCGAGCCTTGGAACGGGTCGGGCGGCGCTATACTGGACGTGCTCCCCGACGAACGCCCGCTCTCTGGAGTGGTGCATGACTCACGACCTTCGGACACACCGCACGGACGACGCGCCGCAACCGGTCGCCCCCCCGAACCCCGACGCGCCGGTGCGGATAGACGTCGCGATGCCGCGCGGCCTCTACGACCGTCTCACCGATCACGACGAGGCGCCCCGCAGCCGCTACGACATGGCGACCGGACGCGCGGAGTTCGTCGCCGCGCCAGGCGTCAGCCACGAGTGGCGGGCCTGGAAGCTCTCGGCCCTGTTCACCCGGATCGAGCAGATGCTGGAGGCCGCGGACCGTCCGGCGGAGTTCCTGGTGGCGGGCGCGAGCCGGCTTCTGAGCGACGACGGCGCGTTCGAGCCTGACACCTGCATCTTTCTCGATCCGGCGCGGGCGCGAGCCGCCATGCGCACAGACGGATACCTGGACACGCGGAAGGGTGCGCCCGTTCCCGACCTCGTGGTGGAGATCGACCGCAGCGTGGACTCCAGCGACAAGCTGGCACCGTACTTCCGCATGGGAGTGCGCGAGGCGTGGACCTGGAGCCGCACCGACGGCGTGCGCATCTGGATGGCCCGACCCGCGACGGACGGCGCCTTCACGCAGTCCGATCGAAGCCACGTGCTGCCCGGCCTCGACCGTCAGCATCTTGACCGGTTGCTGGCGAGCCGGACGCCGCGGGACGCATCCCGTCGCACACGCGACATTGCCCGCCACGTAAGCCATGCAGTGCTGGGCGCGGATCACCAGGACCCGACGCAGGAGCGGTGAGCCAGGATGGATCTCAACACGTTCGACCTGCTCCTGCTCGTCCTCGTCGGACTGCTGGTCCTCCTGGGGCTTCTGAAGGGACTGACGCGGCTCCTGATCGGCATCGGGGCTCTGGTGGCGGCGTTCATCCTTGCCGCCCGGTTCCATGGACTGGCCGCCGCGGCGGTGCTCGGCGTGCTCGACATGCCGGCGTCGGCGGCGAATCTCATCGGCTATCTGGCGATCTTCGTGGGCACAATGCTTGCCGGGGCCGTGACCGGCCGCATATTGCGGGGTCTGCTCAAGGCAGCAATGCTCGGCTGGGCGGACCGCGCGGCCGGCGCCGCGGCCGGCTTCGTCGCCGCGTTGCTTGCGGCCGCGTTGATCGTCCTGCCGGTGATCGCCTACGTCCCGACCGGCGAGCGGCTGCTGCGCGACTCGGTGCTCGCGCCCCATGTCACGCTGTTCTCCGACCTGGCGAACGCAATCGTCCCCGAGGAGCTCGCCGACCAGTATCGGGAACGGATGGATGCGCTGCGGCAATCCTGGCGTCAGCGCTGGGATGCGGCAGGCGAAGACACTGCCGACGGCGGCGGCGCCGCCGAACGGGGTGTTTCGGAATGAGGGCCGGAGGGGCCGGAGCGCGCAATGCGCGGGTGGGAGCGCCCCGTAATGGGAGAACTGCAGAGAATCGCACGTCCCGGCGAAGCCGCGGACGCGATGCAGTGGAGGACGTCATGAACTGGATGCGCAGCCTCGTCGTCATCGCCGGACTCGCCGTGCTCACGGCCGCCGCGGTCGTCACGGCACAATCGGAGCGGGAGATCATCATCCGGGGCGGCGAGGTCTTCACCGACGGGGCCCTGCGGACCGCAGACGTCCGCGTCGTCGGCACGACCATCTCCGAGATTGGCGCCGGCCTCGAGGCGCGCGACGCGGACACGGAGGAGATCGATGCAAACGGGCTGCTGGTGCTGCCGGGCGGCATCGACCCGCACGTCCACCTGGGCGGCATCCGGATGGACGACTACACGTCCGGCTCGCGCGCGGCGCTGGCCGGCGGCATCACCACCATCTCCAACTTCGGCGGCGTGGCCGACGGGGAAACGCCGGCCGAGACGCTGGCGCGGGCCTTGCCGGAGATACAGGCGCAGTCCATCGCCGACGTCATCTTCCACCCCATCGTCTCCGATCCGGCCAGCGCCACCGCGGACTCGCTGGCGGCGCTCGTGGACGCCGGGCAGACCACCATCAAGGTGTTCATGGTGCGGCCGACCTTCGACGCCCGCGCGCCCGGCTTCGTCCACACGATGCACGCGGCGCGCGAGACCGGCGTGCTGATGATGATGCACTGCGAGGACGCCGCGATCGTGCAGATCACGTCGGAACGCATGGTCGCCGAGGGACGCGGCTCGCTCGCCTACTTCGCCGACGCGCGGCCGGTCGAGGCCGAGGAAGCCGCGACGCAGCGCGCGGTGGCGATGGCCGAAGCGACAGGCACGCCGATGTACATCGTGCACCTGTCGTCGGAACGCGCCCTGCGGGTGGCGGAAGCGGCGCAGCGGCGCGGACTGCCGGTCTACGTCGAAACACGGCCGATCTACCTGCACCTGACCCGGGAGCGGTTCGAGGGCCCCACGCCGGGCCTCTACATCGGCCAGCCCCCGCTGCGGGAGCAGAGCGACCTGGACGCCCTCTGGGACGGCATCGCGCGCGGCACCGTCCACGTGGTGGCGACCGACCACGTCGCCTACACGCGCGAGCAGAAGCTCGACCCTGCGCAGAACGTCGCGCAGCACCGGGCCGGCATGAGCAACCTCCAGGTGATGCTGCCGATGCTCTATTCGGACGGCGTCGGCGAGGGACGCATCTCCCTGGAACGCTTCGTCGAGGTCACCTCGTCCAACCCGGCTCGCCTGTTCGGGCTGTATCCGCGCAAGGGGACGATCGCCGTCGGGTCGGACGCCGACGTCGTGCTCTGGGATCCGAACGAGACACGGGAGATCCGCAACGAGGACATGTTCTCGGGCAGCGGCTACTCGATCCACGCGGGACGGGAGGTGACCGGCTGGCCGCAGCTCACGATCCGCCGCGGCGAGGTCGTGTATCGGGACGGCGCGGTGCTGGGGTCGGCCGGCAGCGGCGAGCTGGTGCGCCGCGAGCCGTGGCGGGGGCCGCCCCTGTAGGCCGACGGGGCGCCGGAGCCGCCCCAACCGCCGCGACGCACGCGCCGGTGGAGCGACTCCAAGGGCCTCCGACGTGCGCCGCTGATGCGCGCTCCGGACGACGGAGGGGGTTCAGTCCAGTCGTTCGACGCGCGTGACCTGCAGGGCGGTTCCCTGCCCACAGCCGGGCGACTCGGCGAGAGTAGCCTCGACCAGAACCTCGTCGCCCATCGTAAGTTTCTGCACATTACCTGTCAACACGTAAAGCTGCTCCTGGCCTTCGGCGGCTTCGCGCAGGGTCAGGCAACCGCCCGCGCCGTCCGCGATCGCGCCCCGGCGGCGCAGCGTGCCGTCCGGCTCCGTCACGTGAAAGGCAGCGGAGACCGCCAGCGGCCGGAAGTAGACGTCCACGAGCACGAAGTAGTGGGTGCGGTCGGCGGTGGCCCAGTCGGGCACCTCGATGACCGCGGACATCTCGCCCAGCTCGCTGGTGACGAGCTGGCTGAGAACTTCGAAGCTGGAGCGGGTCGCCCCCATCCCGAGGTAGACCGGAGTCAGGGCCGGAAGATCGCGGGTCTCCACGGACACCTCGGTGCCCGGCGCGCCACTGCCTGGGAAGAAGACCGGAGCGCGTGTGTGGACGGGGTCGAGTGGCTGCATCACCCGCCCATCCTACGCCCCGGCGTGAACGGGGTCCAGCCCCGCACCAGCAACTCGGCGACGGGCGAGGGAGCTGCCGGTGCCGCCGCTCTCGCGGTCGGATTCCATCGCCGTCACTCCATCGGGTCACCGCGGCGCAGGTGGCCGGGGATTTGCAAGGCCTCCCTCTCATGCAGCAACCGCATGAGCAAGGCCTGAAAGGTACTCGCGCAGGGAATCGAGCCTGCGTCCGGGATCGTCGGGCGACAGCTCGTCGCACCGCCCGCCCCGGCCCTCCCATTTTGCGTGGCGGCGCCTCGAAAGACTGATACACTGTCCGGATTCGGAATCCGGCCGTCTGCGCACGGTCGTTCGGCGCATGGCCGGGGCGAATCAGCCATGAGAACATTTGCTGCGCCCGCCGCTCTGCTCGCCGTCCTCTTCGCGGCCGCCGTTTGGTCCGTCGACACGGCTGCCCGCGCCCCCGCCCAGGAGGCCGTTTCTCAGCCCGCCGAGCCGGTCCCCGACCACGCGGAGCTGACCGGGGTCGTGCGGCGCTACTGCCGGACCTGCCACAACGATCGCATGCTGACCGGCAACCTCTCGCTGGAGGACTTCGCCGTCGGCACCGCAGCGGCCGGTCCGGAAGAGGCCGCGCGTACGGAGAAGATGATCCGCAAGCTGCGGGCCAACATGATGCCTCCTCCCGGAGTCCGCCGGCCCGACGCCGGGACGCTGGCCGCGCTCGTCGAGACGCTCGAGTCGGTGGTGGACCGGGCGGCCGCGGACAATCCGAACCCGGGCTACCGGACCTTCCAGCGGCTGAACCGGTACGAGTACGAGCGGGCCGTCCACGACCTGCTGGGCCTGCAGATCGATGCGGGCGACTACCTGCCGCTCGACACGATGAGCGCCAACTTCGACAACATCGCCGACGTCCAACTGCTATCGGCGACGCTGCTCGACGGCTACCTGCGGGCCGCGACCGAGGTCGCCCAGCTCGCCGTCGGCAATCCCGATGCGGCCCCGAAGCAGACGACGTACTCGAAGTCGCGGGCCTATTCGCAGTGGGACCGGGTGGACGGCGCGCCGTACGGGACGCGCGGCGGGTTCTCGGTGGTGCACAACTTCCCCGCCGACGGGGACTACCTCTTCACGATGGCGTTCCAGCACACGACCACGGGCGGTCTGTCGGGATCGACCATCCGCAACGAGCAGATCGAGATCTCGATCGACGGCGAGCCGGTGGCGCTGCTGGCGATGGACCAGTGGCTGCGCACCTCCGACCCCAACGGCGTGTACCTGGAGGTCGAGGAACCGATCGTCGTCCGTGCCGGGCCGCGGCGGGTCTCCGCGGTGTTCGTGCGGCAATTCGAAGGACCGGTGGAGGACGTGCTGGCCCCGCACGAGTGGTCGATCGTCGACACCGAGATCGGCGACCTCGGCTACGGCGTCACCGCCCTGCCGCACATGCGCGACTTCATCATCGATGGTCCGTACGACGTGACCGGGGTGTCCGAGACGCCGAGCCGGCAGCAGATCTTCACCTGCCGCCCGACGTCGCCCGCCACCGAGCGCCCCTGCGCCGAGGAGATCATCACCCGCATCGCCACCCGGGCCTACCGCCGGCCGCTGACCGGGACGGACGTCGGCGACCTGATGGCGTTCTACGAGGCGGGCCTCCGGGACGGCGGCTGGGAGACGGGCATCCGGACGGCGCTGCAGGCGACGCTGGCCAGCCCCGACTTCGTGTTCCGGATCGAGCGGCCGGCGAGCGACGTCGAGCCGGGCGACAACTACCGGGTCTCCGACGTGGCGCTGGCGTCGCGCCTCGCGTTCTTCCTCTGGGCCGGACCGCCCGACGAGGAGCTCATCGCGCTGGCGGCCGACGGCAAGCTCTCCAACCCGGAGGTGCTCGACGCACAGACGCGGCGGATGCTGGCCGACCCGCGGTCGGAGTCGCTGGCCACCCGGTTCGCGGCGCTCTGGCTGCGCCTGCAGGACATGGACCAGGTCCAGCCGGACGCGTTCTGGTTCCCGAACTTCGACCGCCAGCTCGCCGACGCGATGCACCGCGAGACCGAGTTGCTGTTCGACAGCCTTGTGCGCGAGGACCGCAGCTTCTTCGACCTGTTCACGGCCGACTACACGTTCGTCAACGAGCGCCTCGCCCGGCACTACGGCCTGCCGAACGTCGCGGGACCCCAGTTCCGGCGGGTCCGCCTGACGGACGACCGGCGGCGGGGCCTGTTCGGTCACGGCTCCGTCCTCATGCTCACGTCGCTGGCCGGCCGCACGTCGCCGGTGCTTCGCGGCAAGTGGGTAATGGAAGTGGTTCTCGGCGTGCCGCCGCCGCCGCCGCCGCCCGCCGTCCCCGATCTCGACGAGACGGCCACGGTCATCGACGGGCGGTCGCTGACGACGCGCGAGCGGATGGAGATCCACCGCACGAACCCGACGTGCAACGCCTGCCACCGGTTCATGGACCCGCTGGGGCTGGCGCTGGACAACTTCGACGTCATCGGCAAGTGGCGGATCCGCGAGAACGGCATGCCCCTGGACACGCGCGGCGAGATGTGGGACGGGACGCAGGTGTCCACCCCGCAGGATCTGCGCGCGGCGCTGCTCGCGCTGCCGGACTCGCTGGCCCGCACGTTCGCCGAGAACCTGATGGCGTACGCCCTCGGCCGGCGCGTCGAGCACTACGACATGCCCACCGTGCGGGCGATCACCGCCGCGGCGCGCGAAAACGACTACCGCATGTCCTCGTTCATCCTGGGCGTCATCAACAGCCCGGCGTTCCGGATGCAGCGGGCGGAGGCGGACAACGTCACGACCGAAGCACAGTAGCTGCCGGGAGACAGAACCGACAGGCACAGGTGGGAGACAGATTCATGTACATCACTGGCAAGCACATCCCTCGGCGTACTTTTCTCCGTGACGTCGGCGCCGCCTCGCTGGCCCTGCCCTTCCTGGATGCGATGCATCCGGCCGGCCGGGTGTCGGCGGCCACCCGCGCCGCGCTCGATCCGACCCGCCTGGTCTGCATGGAGATGGTGCACGGCGCGGCCGGCTCCAACGCCTGGGGCGGCACGCAGCACCTGTGGGCCCCCGCCGCGGCGGGCCGCGACTTCGACCTGAGCGCCGGCGCGCTCAGCGCGCTCGAGCCGTACCGCGAGCACCTGACCATCATCAGCGACACCGACGTCGGGATGGCCGAGGCGTTCTCGCCGCCGGAGATCGGCGGCGACCACTTCCGGACCAGCTCGGTCTTCCTGACCCAGTCGCATCCGAAGCAGACCCAGGGCTCGGACGTCCGCGCCGGCACGTCGCTGGACCAGATCCACGCGCAGCGGTTCGGGCAGAACACGCCGCTGCCGTCGATGCAGCTCTGCATCGAGAACGTCGACCAGGCGGGCGGCTGCGCCTACGGCTACACCTGCGTGTACACCGACTCGATCAGTTGGGCGTCGCCGACCGAGCCGCTCCCGGTCACCCGCTCGCCGCGGGTCGCCTTCGAGCAGCTCTTCGGCGTGGGCGGCACGGCCGAGGAGCGCGCCGCGCGGCGGAAGACCGACGCGAGCATCCTCGACTGGATGACGTCGCGGGTCTCGCAGTTGACGCGCGAGCTCGGGCCGACGGACCGCCGGCGGATGGAGCGCTACCTGGAGAACATCCGCGAGATCGAGCGGCGCATCCAGCGCGTCGAGGAGCGCAACGTGAGCGGCGAGCCGCGCGAGTTGCCCGAGGCGCCGGCCGGCGTGCCCGACTCGTTCGACGAGCACGTCAAGCTGATGTTCGACGTGCAGGCCCTGGCCTTCGAGAGCGACGTGACCCGCGTCTTCTCGTTCAAGATGGGGCGCGATGCGTCGGGCCGCGTGTACCCGCTGAGCGGCACGGACCGGCCGTTCCACTCGGCCTCGCACCACGGCGGGAACGAGGAAGCGATCATCGAGTTCAACAAGATCAACCGCTACCACGTCAGCCTGCTGCCGTACTTCCTCGACAAGCTCAAGAGCACCGTCGAGGGCGACACGCATCTGCTCGACAAGAGCGTGATCCTCTACGGCTCCGGCATGGGCGATCCCAACCTGCACAACCACAAGCGCTGTCCGCTCATCGTCTTCGGGCACGCCAACGGCCGGCTGCCGGGCGGCCTGCACGTGCGCGCGGCGGAAGGTACGCCGATGGCGAACGGGATGCTCACCCTGCTGCACGCGCTCGGGCATGACGACCGGGCGAGCTTCGGCGACAGCACGGGCACGCTCGCGCTCGACGCCTGAGCGCGCGATCGGGCAGGACGGAAGACACGGGGAGTTCGCGCTTTGCTACCGGAATCCGACCCGGCGGTCGGATTCCGGAATTCTGGAGAAGAGCCATGAACCGATCGCTGCGCTGGGGATTCACGGCGGCGTTGTGTGCCGCGCCGGCCCTGCTCGCCGTGCTGGCGGCGGCGCCCGCGGACGCGCCGGTCGCGGACGCGGCGAGCCGGGGCGACGTCGAAGCGGTCCGCGGCCTGCTGCAGCGGGGCGTCGACGTGCAGACGGCGCAGGCCGACGGCATGACCGCGTTGCACTGGGCGGCGATGCGGAGCGACGTGGAGCTGGCGGAGACGCTTCTCTATGCCGGCGCGAACCTGGAGGCGACCACCCGCATCGGGCAGCACACGCCGCTGCACGTCGCCAGCCGTACCGGGCAGCCGGGCGTCGTCCGGGCCCTGCTCCAAGCGGGGGCCGATCCGCACGCGCTCACGACCAGCGGAGCGACCGCCCTGCACCTGGCCGCCGGGGCGGGCAGTGCCGAGGCAGTGGCCGCCCTGATCGACCAGGGCGCGGATATCGACGTGCGGGAGATCACCTGGGGCCAGACGCCGCTGATGTTCGCGGCGGCGGCCAACCGCATCGGCCCGGTCAACGTGCTGATGGAGCGGGGCGCCGACCTGGAGATCGCGACCCGCGTGGTCGATCTCCCCGCCATCGACGCGGAGGACCGCGCCGCCGCCTACCGGCGGCAGGAGGTGCTGGACGGGTTCCGGGCCGCCGCGCCGCCGCACGAGCAGACGGGCTGGCAACCCACCGCCGCCCAGGTGCAGGCCGCGATCCGGGCCGCCCGGCAGGTGCAGGCGTTCCCCGAGACCGCGAGAGAAGACAATGACGGCCGGCGGCTGTCCCGCGGGACGCCGCGCGATTACACCGTGCGCGTCGGCACGCAGGGCGGGCTGACCGCGCTGCTCCACGCCGCACGGCAGGGACACATCGACGTGGCGATGGCGCTCGTCTATGCCGGGGCCGACATCGACCGCGTGAGCGGCGACGGCACGAGCCCGCTGCAGATCGCCGCGATGAACGGACACTTCGACCTGGCGTTGCGCCTCATCGAGCGGGGCGCCGACCCGAACATCGCCACCGACGGCGGGGCCACGCCGCTGTTCGCCGCGCTCAACCTGCAATGGGCGCCGCGGGCCCGCTACCCGCAGCCGCGTGCGCACGACCAGCAGGAAGCCACCTACCTCGACGTCATGGAGGCGCTGCTCGAGGCCGGGGCGAACCCGAACGTGCGGACCAACAACCACCTCTGGTACATGTCGTACAACCACTGCTGCTCGGAGAGCGTCGACGGCGCCACCCCGTTCTGGCGGGCCGCCTACGCGACCGATGTCGCGGCGATGAAGCTGCTGATGGCCCACGGCGCGGACCCGAACATCCCGACGCGGGCGCCCGAGCCGCGGCGGCGCAGGGACGACAACTTCCCGGATCCCTCCGGGCTGCCGCCGGCGGTTCCCGGCGGTCCCGGCGTCTGGCCGCTCCACGCCGCTTCGGGCGTCGGCTACGGCGAGGGCTTCGAATCGAACGCCCACCGGCACGTGCCGGACGGCTGGCTCCCGTCGGTGAAGTACCTCATCGAGGAGGTGGGCGTCGACGTCAACGCCCGCGACCACGACGGCTACAACGCCCTGCACCACGCCGCGGCGCGCGGCGACACCGAGCTGGTGCGCTACCTGGTCGAGAAGGGCGCCGACGTGATGGCGATCAGCCGCCGCGGCCAGACCACGGCCGACATGGCGAACGGGCCGTACCAGCGGACGCTGCCGTTCCCGGAGACGCTGGGGTACCTGGAAGGCCTCGGCGCGGTGAACAACGACAACTGCGTGTCCTGTTAGGAAGAGTCTGCACCCGCGGAGAGTCGACGCGGACGACCCTACCTTGGAAGTCGGCGCTGCCGAAATCGTACCGGCGCAGTCGATGCTGACGGTGTAGTGGAATCGCCAGCGTCCCACATAGCGAGTACGGTCAGCCCGCTATGTGGGACGGCCCGAACAATAGACGCGCCGCTTCAGGCCCGCTCCACCCTTCCAGTGGTCGTTGATGTGCTGGCTATCAAGAAGTGTACGTAAGCACCTGCCAATGCTCGACTCCTGCGAAGCCAGCCAGCTCAATTGCCGCATCGTACCCTTCTTTGCGAACGGGAATGTGCTGGACCCGCAAAGCGGCCCATTGGACGGGATCAATGCGGTCGGTCGGGCCGCTCGCCAAGGCCGGCGCCGATGAGGACGTCTGGTCATGGATTCAACATTTTCGGTCGCTGGCTCTGGCTTCGCGCCGACCGTTGTGGGCATGAGCACCCTCGGAGCCTTCGTGGCGTTTTCTTCGGCCTGCACGGTCAGCCAGTCACCGGCCTTGTCTATCGCGAAGCGGAACACGATGGTTGGCCACGCAGCAAGCATGCCGTCGTTCGCGAGCACCTTGCCAAGACTTGCGGCCGGTGCCGCAAGGTCACCCTTGGAAACGGGGACTATCCCGCCGTGACGCACCCGCACGATGCCGGACCAGTTCTTTTTCTCGGGGCTGCATTGCCTGATGCCCGCTACGGCGACACGGTCCGTGGCCCCGTTCGCAGCCGTTCCAACTGCGGACCGGAACGACGACTGGGAGATCGTGGTCTTCCAGAACGACTCGTACTTCGACACTCAGTTCTCCCTCAAGCCGTCACTGGCTCACCGCGCACAATCTCCCGCCAGCGTACTCTGCCTTGATGTGGTCGACGGGAGCGACCTCACCGGGGCGCCGGAGGGGAGTGTACCTCCACCTTGTTGCCGACGACATGTGCCGGCGCCGCCTCCATGACCTCGCGCCGGCGCCACGTCTCCTCCGCCGTCCAGTCCCGGAACGACGACCGGAAGCCATGTGGAACGGCCGGGATCCGCTGACGCTTCAGCAGCCGGCGCAGCACCTTCTCTTCTAGCGACTCAGGCCGGAGAGCGCCAGGAATCGCCCAGTGGTTGCGCAGTTGCACCGATGAGCCGATCTCCAAGTGCTTCGCGCACTCCCGAGAGGAGGGGTCTCAAAATGACTCGACGCCTTGCTCTGGTGCTCGCTCTCAGCTTGGTTGCGGGGACAACTGCCGCGCAGGAGCGCAATCTGTCAATCGGTACCGGCGCGGCACTCGGCTACCGCCAGTACCTCGATGTCCCGGCCCAGTGCTGTCCGCTCTGGACGTGGGTGGAGTTCGGCTCGGGGCGCTTCAGGTTTCATCTCGACTACCTCTACAGCTACCGCGAGTCGGAGGGCCGCGGAGGCTATCCTCTCGGCAACGACAACTGGGAGAGGCTCTTCGGCAAGGCAGAGTTCGACGGCCCCCGGGAGCGCGCCAGCCTCGTGTGGCACGGTATCCGCGTTGTGCGGCGCCACGAGGCCAGCGTGATGTGGGTCTGGAGAGCCCGGCACCGGCCCAATTACACGCTGAACGTTCTGGTCGGCGGGGCGTTCGGGAATTCCGACGTCAACGACTGCCAGGCGGAGGAGGGTCCGATCGAGCAGGTGGTGCCGACACCAGCGGAGTACACCCGCAGCGACCCCGACCACACCGTCTACGAGTGGCGGCTGACCGAGGGCGACAGGGAAAGGTGCCGAGAGAAGAGCAAGGGCTGGCTCTGGGGCAACTCCTGGCTCGGCCCGAACGCCGCAGTCACTCTCGACGTCCCGCTCGGGGAGCGGGTCTACTTCCGCGCCGGGTACAGACTCCTGTTTCAGGGAGTGGTCGGGCTGGGCGTGAGGTTCTGAAGCGGAGGGTTGTGCGGGGGCGAGCACGTCGACCACCACGTCAGCGTGTTCGCGGTTCGGGACTTCGGGGCCGTGGACCGGAACGTGCCGTACATGCTGATCGGCGGCTCCGTACCGGGCGCTCAGAAGAGCAGGCTCGCGGGGCGGACCCCAAATCTTCGCGGGATCAGGCCACAGTTCGGTGCCGGCATCACGCTCTGGTCAGAGAGGCCCGCTCCACCTCGAACGCCGTCACGTTGCGCGTCTCCTTGCTGAACTCCACCCCGATCAGATGAATCGGCTCACCCAAGGCGCGGTACTTGTCCGCGTAGCCGCGCTGCTTGAGTTGCGCCAGCGCGGCGCCCGCGGTCGCCTGCTCCACCACCTTGAACTCGAACAGGTAGACGTTGCCCCCGAAGCGCACCGCCATGTCCGCCCGCCCGCGGTTGCTCGAATCCTCGACCGTGACGTCGAAGCCGGTGGCCGCGAAGTACGAGTAGAACACGCTCGCGTAGTAGCCCTCGTAGTCTGCGATGGCGTTGTTCGTGTACCACTCGTAGGGGATGCTCGCGAAGAAGGCCTGGAACAGCGCCTGGAGCCCGTCGAAGTCGTTGGCTTCCAGCAGGTCGTACAGGCGGTCGCTGTTGGCGGTCTGGCGGCTCGCATCCTGGACCAGGTACCGTAGCAGACTCTCGTTCAGGCTCTGCCGAACCTCCCGGTTCGGATACCCCAGGCGATAGCGGAGGACGCCGCCCCGGTCCCGCACGCTCTTGATGGTCAGGTAGCCGGTCTGGAACAACAGCGCCTCGGTGGCGATGGCGCCCACGTCGAACGAGGAAAGCAGCTCATTGCTGCTCAGCATCCCGTCCAGCGACAGCGAGCTGATCCGGCGCCGGAAGAGCGTCTCCACGAGAAAGGTCGGCGTTCCGGTCTCGAACCAGTGGGCCGCGAACGTCTGACGCCGGAACAGCAGCAGGATGTCGAACGGGTTGTAAACCCTCTCGCCCCCCAGCCAGTTGTAGCCGTTGTACCAGTCGCGGATGCGCTCCCGGTCGAGGCCGGGCAACTCCGGGGCAAACACGGTGTCCAGATCCGTCTCGGTATAGCCGCAGATCGCGGAGTAGAAAGGGTCGAGGGTGATGTCGGTGAGGTTGTTGAGGCCGGAGAACAGACTCACCTTCGAGAACTTGCTCACGCCGGTAAGGAAGGTGAATCGTACGTGGGCGTCGCTGTCCTTGATGACGGCGTACAGGCCCCGCAGATAGTCGCGGCTCGCGCGTGCGATCTCCGGGGCCTCCAGCGCGTCCAGAATCGGCTTGTCGTACTCGTCCACCAGCACCACCACGCGCCGGCCGGTCCGTGCGTGCAGTGCGCGAAGCAGGTCGCGGAAGCGCTCCGGCGCTGTCTCGTGATGCGCGACCACGCCGGCATCCTCCGCGGCGGCAGCCAGTTGCGCCATCGCACTGGTGTGCACGTATCCCAACTTGCCGAAATGCCCCCCGCCGAAACTCAGCCGGACGACGGGATAACGTAGCGACCAGTCCCAGCGGTCCTGGATGTGCAACCCGGCGAACAGTGCCTCGTTCCCCTCGAACAGCTCCTTCAGCGTGTCCAGGAACAGGCTCTTGCCGAAGCGCCGCGGGCGCGACAGGAAGTAGTGCTTGCCCTCGTCCAGCAATCGGGCGATGAAGCCGGTCTTGTCGACGTAGTAGCAGTCTTCCTCGCGCAACTCGCGAAAGGTCTGCAGGCCGATCGGCAGCCGGCGTCTGGCCTTCGTATCCATGGCTCAGGCTTCCTTCTCGATTTCGAGCGCGTCTGCGTCGAGACCGTACTCCTCCAGAACAAGACCGAAGAACCGAGCGAAAGTTCCCGCCACCGGCCCCGCAACAGTCAGGCGACGGACACCGCAACAGGCGACGAGATC
The DNA here is from genome assembly GCA_965204175.1 of Vicinamibacterales bacterium. Taxonomy (GTDB): domain Bacteria; phylum Acidobacteriota; class Vicinamibacteria; order Vicinamibacterales; family UBA8438; genus WTFV01. Next base: position 1,517,444 of record OZ241978.1, on the reverse strand, counting down.
GTCCGACAGCACGCCCTTCCGGCGCAGAAAGCGCACCCCTTCTCGGGCATGGACCTCGGGTTCGGCGTCATCCAGCGCCACGATTCCCTCCGGCGCGCGTCCTACCACGACACGATCGGCGAAAAGGAGCACCCACCGCGGCGGCGCCTCGCCCGCCGCTTCGAAGACCGCAAGCGGCCGGGGTACCGACGGAGGCGTGACGACGACTCCCGGCGAGGGGAGCTCCTGATCGCCGCTCGCCCGCAGGATCGCAGGCGCCGCGGACCTGGGCCAGGACGACGCCTGCGAGTGCTTCAGCCGGTCGCCCAACCGCGTCGACACCGCCGCCAGATACCGATCCCAGCGCGCTCCCACCTGCTTCGGGGCGCCGAGCAGCACCGAGGCGTTGAGCAGCACCATGTGGTCGTGCTCCAGCGGCCACTGCTCGGGCGTCGCTTTCGCCAGCAGGTCGATGACCGAGTCGACGAGCGGCGCCGCCAGCTCGTCTCCCACCAGATCCCGCGGCGGTTCGATCGGGCGCCGCACTGGCGCTCCCGCGGCCCCGCCGGTGTCGACCGCCTCGTCGAAGGCGACGTCCAGCGCATCCTTCAGCAGAGCCCCGGCCGCGTCCTCGCCGCCGGCGTCCTTGCGTGCGGCGCCGGCGAACGGGCCGTCCCAAATCTCCTTCCGCGCCTGCTCGCGGTCGAACCGGCACCAGTCGCAGGCCAGCACGGCCAGCCGCGCGAAGCCCTCCTTGAGGCGCACCTCGGCGCGGCTGCCGGAGAGAACCAGCTTGACCTGCAGGCCGTGCCCCAGACGACGCTCCAGGTCCTCGATCTCCTGACTGGCCTCCGGCTCGTCGAGTCCGCGCATCGCCGGCAGGATCTCGACCAACCGATCCGTGATCTCATGACGCTGCGCCGGCGGCAGCGAGCGCAGGTCGACCGGCGGCGCCTCGGCGGCATCGGGAACCCCGTCGTCGGCGAGCGCGCGCAGCAGCGCCAGCTTCGCGAACTCGTCCGGTATCCGCGCGCGCAGGATATGGTCCAGCAGCAGCCTGCGATTGTGGTCGACGCCCGGGATGCGGCGGTGCACGTCGAGCGCGGCGACCAGGGCCGCGTAGTCGGCGCTCCGCGGCACCCGCCCCGGATCGTAGATGCGCGCCACGTGCGCGTAGACGAGCGCGACCGACGATTCGAGGGCGTCCCTGAGCCAGGCGTCGACGTACTTCTTCGCAACATGCGCGCCTGCGAATCTCAACGCCTCACCGCCCACCAACCAGGCCGCCAACGTGACCGGGTTCATCCCCAGGGCGACCCGCGTCGCGGTGCTCCCGACGTCGATCACGCGCCTGTAGCGCACATAGAACCGGTAGGCCTTACGTACCTGCTGGATCTGCTCCAGTCTGGTCTTGACCGTCGCCAGGCTCTGCGCGGGAAGATCGACGACCGGCACGAAGCGCGCGACCTGCTGGAGGTGGACCAGGAGTTCCCCGAGGACCGAGCGCCCCGTGAGCAGGATGTCGCCCAATCGCGCTTCCATGACGGGATCGTCCCTGTCCTGGTGATACAACGCGGCGACCTCCCGCACGACGCCCTCGATCTCTTTCCCGATCGCACCGAGATCGGGGCCGACCGTCTTCCCATCCACCTGCCGCCAGTACCGTTTCTCCCTGATGCCGCTCCAGACGCGGTCGCAACGCTGGCGGATGAGCTCGGCGAGCCGCCGATCGATATCGTTCGCCGGCACCGCCGCCGCGGCCGGGTCCTCATCCGCTGCGCCGTCCCGCTGCGCCAGCGCCCGCCAGCTCTGTTCGATGGGCGATACGCCGTCGGAAAGCCACTTCTCCTCCAGCGCCCGCCGTTGTTCCTCGCGCAGCTCGTCGAGTTGCCGGTCGATACGTTCCGCCAGTTCGGCGTCGAGAACCGCCGACCGCGCCAGGCCCACCAGGTAACCCAGCGTAGCGGCCCCGAGCAGAATGAGCGCGATGCCGAACTCGAACCACCAGAAACGGGCGAGGCCCAATCCGGCCAGCATGAGACCGGCCCCGGCTGCCAGCCACCTGCCGTGCTCGCGCAACCACGTCGTCCACATGGCTCCGTCAACCCCACCGAATCTGCCTTGCACAATCCCGTCCGACGACCGTTCCGCGGCCCTGTCAGCGGGTCGGCCCCCGCCCTGCCATTTCCTCACCAATCGCTGACAGATTGTGACACCAGCGCGGACAGGTGCGGAAGCGCCGCCAAACCCGTCGCAAGGCTCCGCGTCTGGCCTCGCGTCTGGCCCCAGCCCCACCGCCCCACGAGTTTGCCCCTCGGAACGCACGCCCTTGCGTTCTACGGCGCAAGCTCCTGGCGCCCCGAAACGCCTCGCTGGCTCGGCGTTTCGGCCCATCCCCCCGGCTCCAGGAGCTTGCCACGCAGAACTCACTTCGTTGCGTTCTACGGCGCAAGCTCCTAGACTGCCGATGGTCGATTCACTGTCGAAAGGCGGGAGGGTCACGATGCAAGACTCAGGAGTCCGGCAACGTCTGATCGGCGTGATTGTCGGTGCCGCGATCTGCACGTTCGGCGTCGCTGCCCCGGGTGCCGCCCAGTCGGACACGATGGACATCTACTGGGTCGATGTCGAGGGCGGCGGGGCCACGCTGATCGTCGCCCCGACCGGCGAGTCGATGCTCGTCGACACCGGCTGGCCGCGGCCGGCGGGCCGCGACGCCGAGCGCATCGTCGCGGCGATGCAGGAGGCGGGCCTCGAGAAGCTGGACTACATGCTGATCACGCACTTCCACACCGACCACGTCGGCAGTCTGGCCGAGCTGGCCGACATGGTCCCGATCGAGCACTACCTCGATCACGGCGGCGAGACGGAGCAGCGCAATCAGCAGTGGCGCGACATCTACCTGGAGGTTGCGGGCGACGCGCGGATGGTCGCCAACGCGGGCGACGTCATGTCTCTGGGCGACGTCGAGGTCCGGATGATCTCCTCCAACATGGAGCTCATCTCCGAGACGCTCGCCGGCGGCGGGCCCAACCCGCACTGCGCGGGGGCGGAGAACCGGCCGCCCGCCTCGGCGGAGAACCAGCGGACCCTGGGGGCGCTGTTCAGCTTCGGCGGCTTCTCGTTCCTGAACCTGGGCGATCTCGACTGGGACATGGAAATGAAGCTGTCGTGCCCGGTCAACCGGCTGGGAACGGTCACGCTGTACCAGACCAGCCGCCACGGCGCCTTCGACGGGGCCGGCGCCCCGGCGCACCTGCGCGCCATCGACCCCCAGGTGGTGGTGTTCAACAACGGTCCCCGCAAGGGGATCACCGCGCCGCACATGTACGACCGCGTCGCGGACATGCCCCGCGTCGAAGGCATCTGGCAGGGGCATCTGGCCCTGACCGCGGAGGGGCACAACACGGCGGACGACATGATCGCCAACTTCGGGGAGTCGGAGGACTGCGAAGGCCACTGGCTCAAGGCGTCCGTGCAGGCCGACGGCACGTTCACGATGACGAACGGCCGCAACGGATACAGCCGGACCTACACGGTCCGCTGATCGGGCACTTGGCTCCTCGCAGGTAGAATTGGACGAATGGACGCTACCGCCTGGACAGTCGTCGGAGCCGCCATCGCGATCCTCGTCGCGATCGGTGCGTCGTTCCGACGTCTGCGCGACGAGATGCGCGCCCAGGGAAAGGACCTGCGGGAACGGATCGTCGCCCAGGGCAAGGCGATCAACCAGTTGCTCGAACGGATGGCGCACCTCGAAGACCTGCGTGAGGCCATCACCGGAAAGCGTGTGGCGTAGCGCAAAGCGCGTATAATCCTCTGAATCCTTCGCTCGTTCGGTAGCGGCTCGCTCGTTCGGAGGCGCCGTCGGAGACGCGGAAGCCGGGACACGAGGGGGAAGCATGCGCATCGGAGCCGGAACCCCAACCGTCGGCGTGCTGGCAGTCGTGTTGCTGGCGGGAGCGAGCCTGTCCGCCGAAGCCGCGGACATACGGCTCAAGGATGCGATCCGGAGCGCCGACCACGCCGGGGTCCGAACCCTTATCGAAGACGGCACCGACGTGAACGCGCCCGAAGCGGACGGCGCCACGGTGCTGCACTGGGCGGTCCGCTGGGACGACCGCGAGTCCGTCGATCTCCTGCTCCGCGCCGGGGCGGACGCCGACGCCGCGAACGCCTACGGCGTCACGCCGGTCTCCCTCGCCTGCATCAACCGCAGCGCCCCGCTGGTCTCGCGGCTCCTGGACGCGGGGGCCGATCCCGAAGCCGCCACCACGATGGGCGAGACGGCGCTGATGACGTGCTCGCGGACGGGGAACGCGGACGCGGTCGCCGCACTGCTGGATCACGGCGCGAGCAACGTCAACGCGCGGGAGGCCTCGCGGGGCCAGACGGCGCTGATGTGGGCGGTGGCCCAGGGCCATCCGGACGTAGTGCGGATCCTGATCGAGCACGGCGCCGACGTCCACGCCCGGACCCGGAGCCGCGCGTTGCTCGTGAGCGTAGGCGGCCGGGGCGACGAGCGCGCCCGCGAGTTGCCGCTGGGCGGGTTCACGCCGCTGCTGTTCGCGGCCCGGCACGGCCGGATCGAAAGCGCCCGGCTGCTGCTCGACGCCGGTGCGAACGTGAACGAGACAGGGCCGGACGGCGCGTCCGCCCTGGTGACCGCCAGCTTCAGCGGCCACGGCGAGCTGGCCGCCTTCCTGCTGGAGCGCGGGGCCGAGCCGAACGCGGCCGGCGCCGGCTACGCGGCCCTGCACACCGCCGTGCTGCGCGCCGACGCGACGCTGGTCGGGACGCTGATCGCATACGGCGCCGACCCCGACGTCCGCCTCACCGGCGGCAGCCGCGTGCCGCGCGCGACCAACTGGTGGATCCTCCCCGGCTCACTGGCCGGAGCTACACCGTTCCTGCTGGCCGCGAAGTACGTTGACGTCGAGATCATGCGCATCCTCGCCGAGCACGGCGCCGATCCGCACCTCCCGATGCGCGACGGGACGACGCCGCTGATGATGGCGGCCGGCGCGGACTGGAGCAACGGCGAGATCGACCGCCACTACCGGAGGGTGCCGCCGGAGGTCGCCGAAGCCCTGCACTCGGACGAGCGGCCGAACCTGGAAGCGACGCGGTTCGCCCTGAGCCTGGGCGCCGACGTCAACGCCCGCAACGACGCGGGCGACACCGCCCTGCACTCCGCCGTCTTCAAGGCGTGGCCGGGTGTCATCGATCTGCTCGTCGCGCACGGCGGCGACATGCAGGCGATGAACGAGCGCCGGCGCACGCCGCTGCAGATGATGTGCTACGAGGGCGACAAGCTCGTGCGTTGCGCCGGTTAGCGCGGGTCCGTGCAACAGAAGTGATGCCGGCAAACGACGCTCTGATGGGAGTCGACTCCGGAGAAACGAGCCGGCGTACGCGAACGACGACGCAGACTGACCGGAAGCCGACCAGAGACCAAGAGGTAACGGGATGTCACACGCGAGAGCGAGCCGGAACGTGACGAGCTGCCAAGCCCCGGCGGCCCGCCCGACGTGCTGCATGGTCGGGCTCGTAGCCGCGGGATTCCTGTGCGTGACGGCCGGACTGGCGGCTGCCGGCCCCGAGGGCGGCAATCCGCGGGCGCCCGCCGCCCAGTCGGCCTCGACCGAATCCGCGCCCCCATCGCGGCGCCGCAGGTGCGCGCGATGCTCAACCGCTACTGCGTCGGCTGTCACAGCGACCGGGGCGCAGCAGCGGGAAGCGTGCCGATCTCCCTGCAGGGCATCGACGCGGCGGACGTCGCCGCCCACGCCGCGGACTGGGAGACGGTGGCGCTGAAGCTTCGCGCCCGGATGATGCCCCCGGTCGGCCGGCCGCGCCCGGACGAGGCCACCTACGACGCGGTGGCGGACTGGCTGGAGGCCGAGCTCGACCGCACCGCGGCCGACGACCTGAACCCGGGTCGCACCACGGTGCACCGCCTCAACCGGCTGGAGTACGGCAACGCCATCCGCGACCTCCTGGGCCTCGAGATCGACCCCGAGGCGTTGCTGCCGCCGGACGACGAGGACGAGGGCTTCGACAACATCGCCGACGTGCTGTCGGTATCGCCGACGCTGATGGAGCGCTATCTGTACGCAGCCCGCCAGGTGAGCCAGCTCGCCATCGGCGACAGCACGCTGCGGCCCCGCTTCGACACCTACCGCGTCCCCGACCGCGAGATCCAGGACGGGCGCAACAGCGACGCCCTGCCGTTCGGAACCCGCGGCGGCATTGCCGTGCGCCACTACTTCCCGCTCGACGGCGAGTACAGCATCCGGGTCGGACTGCGCCGTAACTTCTACAACTACATCCGCGGCATCGGCAACACCGCGCACCCGCTCGACGTGCGGCTCGACGGCGCCCTGGTCGCCACCTTCATCGCCGGCGGCGGCCTGAGCGACGACGCCGAGCGCTGCATCGCCAGCTTCTGCGGCAGCTCCGGCATGGGCGGGGCCGAGTGGGAGTGGTACGCGAACCACGCCGACGACGACTTCGAGGTACGCGTACAGGTGCAGGCGGGGCTCCGCACGGTAGGGGTCGCCTTCGTGCGCAACCCGGCCCTCGACGAGGGGGTCCTGCAGCCGCCGGTGGACATGTCGACCTTCGGCTACAGCACCGACGAGGAGATGGACGGCAATCCCGCGGTGGGCGACGTCGTCATCGGCGGCCCGTTCGACGGCATGACCCCGCAGCAGGTGACGAGCCGGCAGCGGCTCTTCGTCTGCAGCCCCGGAGACGACGGCGCGGAAGCGGACTGTGCCCGGGAGATCATCCGCACGCTGGCACGCCGCGCCTACCGGCGTCCGGTCACCGAACCCGACGTCGAGCACCTCTACGGCTTCTTCGAGTCGGGCCGTGCCCAACGCGACTTCGACGCGGGCATCCAGACGGTGCTGGAGCGGGTCCTGGTCGATCCGGAGTTCCTGTTCCGCGTGCCGCGTCCCCCGGCCGATCCGGACGTCGCCGTCTACCGCATCGGCGACGTGGAGCTGGCGTCGCGGCTGTCGTTCTTCCTGTGGAACAGCATCCCCGACGACGAGCTGCTCGCGCTGGCCGAGCGCGGAACGCTGTCGGAGCCGCCGGTGCTGGAGCGGCAGGTGCGCCGCATGCTCGCCGACCCGCGCTCGGCCGGACTGGCGCGCAACTTCTTCGACCGCTGGCTCGAGCTGCACAAGATCCGCAACGTGGCGCCGGACCCGACCATCTTCCCGGCGTTCGACGAGAACCTGCGGCAGGCGATGCAGCGCGAGACCGAGCTGTTCCTCGCCAGCCAGCTCCGCGAGGACAGCAGCGCCATCGACCTGCTGCAGGCCGACTACACGTTCCTGAACGAGCGGCTGGCCCGCCACTACGGGATCCCGGGCGTGTACGGGAACCACTTCCGGCGGGTAGCGCTGCCGGACCAGCAGCGGGCGGGGATCATCGGCAAGGGGAGCATCCTGACGCTCACCTCGTACTCCACGCGCACATCGGTGGTGAACCGCGGAAAGTGGCTGCTCGAGCGGGTGCTCGGGGCGCCGCCCCCGGCGCCGCCGGCCAACGTGCCGCCGCTGGAGGAGAACACCGCCGCCGGGGCGGCGCCGCGGTCGCAGCGCGAGCGGATGGAGGCGCACCGCGCCAACCCGAGCTGCGCGGTCTGCCACCGGCTGATGGATCCGCTCGGCTTCGCGCTCGACAACTTCGACGCGATCGGCCGCTGGCGGACCACCGACGACCCGCGCTTCCCGGGGCAGCCGGGTCCGCCCATCGACGCCTCCGGCATCACCCCGGACGGCCAGCGCTTCGAAGGGCCGGGCGGGCTGCGGCAGTTGCTGCTCGACCGGCGGCAGGAGTTCACCCGGACGGTGACCGAGAAACTGTTGACGTACGCACTCGGGCGGCGGCTGGAGCACTACGATCGGCCGGTGGTCCGGCAGATCGTGCGCGACGCGGCGGACAGCGACCACCGCTGGTCCGCCCTGATCATGGGCATCATCGAGAGCACGCCGTTTCAGTTGAGGAGGGTTGGATCATGATCGTCACGAAGAAGGCCATTCCGCGTCGCACGGTGCTGCGGGGGGTGGGGACGGCGCTGGCGTTGCCGCTGCTGGACAGCATGGTGCCGGCGTTCACGGCGTTGGCCAGGACCGCGGCGAACCCGACGAAGCGGCTGGGCGTGGTGTACGTGCCCAACGGGATCATCACGCAGGAAGGCGACTGGACCCCGACCACCCGGACGGCCGGGTTCGAGTTGCCGCGGATTCTGCGGTCGATGCAGCCGGTGCGCGAGCACATGACCATCCTGACCAACCTGGACAACCGCGCCGCCTTCGCCCTGCCCGGCGAGGCGCTCGGGTCGCACTCGCGCCCCGCCGCGGCTTTCCTGACCGGCCTCCACGCCGAGCAGACGCAAGGCTCGGAGTTGGATCTGGGCACGTCGATGGACCAGTTCGCGGCCCAGGTGCTGGGACGCGAGACGCGGCTGCCGTCGCTGGAGCTCTCGCTGGAAGGCGCCGACACGTTCAACGGCGTCAGCACCTGCGACACCGGCTACAGTTGCGCGTACCTGAACATCTCGTGGCACGACCAGACCACCCCGATGCCGCGCGAGACCAACCCGCGCATGGTGTTCGAGCGGCTGTTCGGCGACGCCGGCAGCACCGACGCCGGCGTGCGGCGGGCGCGCGCGAAGCAGCAGCGCAGCATCCTCGATGCGGTGATGGACAAGGTCGCCAGGCTGCAGGGAGGCCTGGACGGCGAGGACCAGCGCAAGCTGGACAACTATCTCGACGCGGTCCGCGAGATCGAGCGGCGCATCCAGATCGCCGAATCGCAGGCCGACCGTGAGTTGCCGCTGCTGGAATCGCCCGCGGGCATTCCGGTCTCGTTCGAGGACCACGCGCGGCTGATGTACGACCTGCTCGTGCTGGCCTACCAGACCGACACCACGCGCGTCTTCACCTACATGATCGGCCGCGAGCAGAGCGGCACCACCTATCCGCAGATCGGCGTCGCCGACCCGCACCACCCGCTGACGCACCATCGCGGGGACCGGGAGAAGATCGAGAAGGTGAAGAAGATCAACGAGTACCACGTGTCGCTGTTCAGCGAGTTCGTGGCCAAGCTGGCCGGGACGCCCGACGGCGACGGCTCGCTCATCGACAACGTGATGCTGCTCTACGGCGCCCCGATCCGGGACGGCGACGCGCACCAGTACAACAACGTCCCGCTCCTGCTGCTGGGGCACGACGGCGGCGCCATCAAGGGCAACCGCCACCTCGTCTATCCCGAGGACACGACTCCGATGACCAACCTGCAGCTCACCATGCTGCACCGGCTCGGCGTCCGCGTGGAGAACTTCGGCGACAGCACCGGCAGGCTGAAGGAGCTGTCCGGCCTGTCGTAGCGCCTCACTCGTTGGCGGCCAGGGTGTTGCTTGAAGCCTCCCCCCGGCCGCCAACTCACCGGGTCCTGCTACCAGGACGGCGAGTCGATCAGTCTGCCGCCCTCGCCCCGAAGTCAGAATCTGACCGCAACGCCTGTTGTCAACAACACGCCCGTCGTGTTGCCATCATCATGAAAGGAATGGCGGTAGCTCAATGTGGTCCTCAGCATGGTACGACTGAAGGGTGGATAGTCAAAGCCCAGACCGGGTTGGACCACGAAGCCATCCGAGCTCTTCCCGAGCTCACCGACTCGCTCGACGCCTGCCAACACGCGCATGAACACAGGAAAAACGAGGTTTCCTCCAAGTTGAATGCCGCCCATCGCGGCATGGGAGATGACGTCAACGCTCGACACCTGACCATACATCCCGGACACGTCAACGACGAACGCCACTGGATCCAATAGATCCAACGGCTCCACGTACCCCCTGCGCCAGCCCGCGGAAACGAGCCATCCGGGAGCGGCGATGGTCTCTCCATTCTCGAAAAAGACGCCCTGTGCGAAGCTGGCGGATACCTCTCCAGTCTGCGCGAGGGCAGGCGTCGACAACATGAGCAGCACGATCGTGAGCCATTTCGTCACGCTGCAAGATTAGCCCAATCCGACTGCGTTGCCCGCCCGAGCCGCGGTTCGTGCAAACCACGCTCCTATCGGCAATCCGACGGGGATCATCGGTCCACTGACGCTCCACAGCCCGTGCCGGCGAATTCCGCTACGATGGAGAGAGATGCCGCGCCTGGGTTGGAGGCAACCACATGCGTTCCCCGCTCATCGCAGTCGCCCTCGTGCTCGCCGCCGTCCTGCTCGCCGCACCGCCGCTCACGGCCGAACGCCCGGCGCCGGGAGCAGCGGTCGACGAACCCCATGAAATAAAGCGACCGGGGCGAGACATCGTCGAGTACACCAGCGATCGCCTGCAGGTCGTCGCGGTGCGCTACTACTTTCCGCAGGATCACGACCCGAAGTGGCTGCTCCTCGACGTGGCGATGGACGTCAGATCGGGCGACCCGATCAGGGTGGCGCGCCGCGACTTCTCCATCGAGGGGCGGGACGGTCTGCACGTGCCGCTGAGCACCCTGCCCGCGTTTCGGCGTGCCTACCGGCAGTTGAGGCCGATAATGCTCCAGCTCCACACGCGAGAGCGACCGATCGCGGGCTTCTTCCCGGTCCCCTGCGCAGACCACAACTTCCGATTCTTCGTTCCCACCGGCCAGATCCGGCAGACGGAGGTCCACGCGAGCTGGCAGGGATCGTGCGTCCGGGGCGACCTGTTCTTCGAGGCGCCCGACGGCATGTGGACCGGGGGCGCCTACACGCTGGTCATCGGCGGAGATACGAACGTACGGCTGCCGATCGAGATCGAGTGACGCCCTCGCCCCGGAGCCCGGCGCAACCCCCGGGCTCCGAGCACCGGTGCCTCCGGGGTACGCCCCGAAGCGTCGCTTCCGCTTCTCGTCATACCGGTTTCCCGTGGCGCGGGTTGACGGTACACTGACCCCCGTCGCCCCAAGGGAGGTCGAGATGCGTCACTCCGCAACCCGAATCCGTCCGGCTGGAGCAGCAGCCGGTGTCCTGGCCCTGGTGATGGGCCTCGCCGCGGACGCGAGCGCGCAGACCGTGGAGTGGCCGTCCTACGCCGCCGATCAAGCCGGCACGAAGTACTCCGCGCTCGACCAGATCAATGCCGGGAACGTCGGCGACGTGGAGATCGTCTGGCGGCAGCCGGTCATCCCCGACGCGATCCGCGACGGCGACACCACGCGCGGCCCCGTCGGCTCGCAGACGACGCCGCTGATGGCGGGCGGGATGCTCTACTTCAGCACCGGCCTGGGCACCATCGCGGCGCTGGAGCCGACCACCGGGGAGGTGCTCTGGAACACCGGGCCGAGCGACGGGGTGCGGGTGCGCCAGACGCGCGGCGTCGCGTACTGGACCGACGGCGAGGAGGCGCGGGTCATCGCGACGCTGGGTCCGAAGCTCGTGTCGCTGGACGCGCGCACCGGCGAACGGGACCCCGGCTTCGGCGAGTCGGGCGAGGTGGACCTGCGGCTCGGCCTCATCCGGCCGTTCCCGGAGTTCTACTGGAACTCGGCCCCGGTCATCGTCAACGACGTGGTGGTCATCGGCTCCTACGTCGAGGACATCACCACGAACCAGCGGATCGCCAACAAGGAATCGCCGCGGGGCGACGTGCGCGGGTTCGACGTGCGGACCGGCGAGCACCTCTGGACGTTCCACACCATCCCCCTGGAGAACGATTTCGGGGTCGAAACCTGGGGCGTCGACCCGGTCGACGACCGCGTGTCGTGGGAGTACAGCGGCAACACGAACATGTGGGCGCACCCGACCGGCGACCCGGAGCTGGGCACCGTCTATCTGCCGTTGTCGACGCCGACCAACGACTACTACGGCGGGCACCGACCCGGCGACAACCTGTTCGCGGAGAGCCTGGTCGCCGTCGACGCCCGGACCGGCGAACGCATCTGGCACTTCCAGGCCATCCACCACGGAGTCTGGGACTACGACTTCGCCTCCTCCGCCGTGCTGGTCGACATCACCGTCGACGGCCGGCCGATCAAGGCAGTCGCCCAGCCGAGCAAGCAGGCGTTCGTGTACGTCTTCGACCGCGCCACCGGCGAGCCGGTCTGGCCGATCGAGGAGCGGGCGGTCCCGGGGTCCGACGTGCCGGGCGAGCAGCTCTCGCCCACGCAGCCCTTCCCCGCCAAGCCGCCGCCGTTCGAGCTGCAGGGCGTGACCGTGGACGACCTGATCGACTTCACCCCCGAGCTGCGGCAGGAAGCGATCGAGATCCTCGACCGGTACGTCTGGGGGCCGATGTTCACCGCGCCGATCGTGCTCGAAGAGAGCCCCGGCGCGAAGCAGGGAACCGTCTTCAGCCCCGGCACCGCCGGCGGGGCGAGCTGGAGCGGGGCCGGTTTCGATCCGGAGACCGGCATGCTCTACGTCCCGTCGGCCTACAGCCACAACGTGGTCGCCCTCACCCCGTCCGAACACCCGCGCGCCGACGTGCGGCTGGTCCGCCAGCGCTACACGCCGCTCATCGGCCCGCAGGGACTCTCGATGTTCAAGCCGCCCTACGGCCGCTTGACCGCCATCGATCTGAACGCCGGCGACATCGCCTGGCAGGTCCCCAACGGCGAGGGGCCCCGCGATCACCCGGCGTTGCGCGACCTCGACCTGCCGTGGCTCGGCCAGGGCGGGCGCGCGTCGGTGCTGGTGACGAAGTCGCTGGTGTTCCTCGGCGAGGGGGGCAACACCGGCGTGGCGACGCTCCCGCAGTGGTGGAACGGCCCCGGCGGCAAGACGTTCCGCGCCTACGACAAGGCGACCGGCGAGGTGGTGTGGGAGATCGAGCTGCCGGGCGGCACCACCGGCGCGCCGATGACCTACATGGTCGCCGGCCGGCAGTACATCATCGCCACCGTCGGCTGGGACGACATGGGGAGCGAGCTGGTCGCGATGGCGCTGCCGGAGTGACCTCACTCCAACGGGGCGATCGTACCGGGGCTCTCGTGACGTCTCGCTCGCTCCCAGGCCCGCTGCAACGGCTCCGCTTGCCGCTCAACCGGACCTGACCAGCAGTCTACGCCGTTCCACGGCGCAGACTGCTAGCGCGACGCGGCCATCTCCCGCTCGTCCGCCCGCGCGCCGGCGAGAATGCCCTCCATGCCGTAGTTGCCCTCGTGGCAGGCGAACTCGTACAGGTCGCCCTCGATCGTCGTCATCGTGATCGACGCCGTCCACGGCCGCGTGTAGCTGGCCGGGTCCGAGACCGTGTACTCGTACTCCAGCGCGTCCGCCCCGGTGCGGGTGAACCGCTCGATCAGGTGCATGCCGTGGGTCGATCCCTGGTAGTAGGCCTTGCCGCTGAAATTGGTCGTCTCGACCACCAGCGTATCGCCCTCCCACCGGCCGCGCGAGTCGCCCATCCACTGCCGGATGGCGCCGGCGACCGGCGGCCGGCCGTCCATCGGGATGATGCGCGCGTCGTGGTTCTGCTCGGTCCAGACGACGACGTAGCCGGGCGCCTGGAAGATCCGCAGGTGGTTGTTGTAGCCGCCGGCGGACATCGGCGGGCCGGCCTTGGCGTGGTGCGTGCAACGCTCGCCGGGCGACCGGTCTTCCGGGCCGTGAGCCGGGCGGCCGAGCAGCGCGCGGCGCTCGTCCAGCCGCCGGCGTCCGTCAGGCGTGAAGGGAATGCGTCCGTCCGGGGGATCGACGATCAGGGACGTGCGCCCGGTCGACTCGCCGCGATCGAACCAGAACGCGTTGTAGGCCCCGGTGTCGCCCGGCGGCGGCGGCTGATCGCCGCGTGTCAGCGCCTCCGCGTTCAATGCGACCACCTCCTCCTCGGTCAGGCGTTCCCGCCCGGCGTAGGCCGCGGGCCGCTCCAGCGGCGTAATCGTCGCGAACGACCAGATGACGCCCTGCAGATCCGGGTCGCCCCACGCCGTACGGGAGGGCTCCCACGCACCAGCCGCCGAGTCCTGCGACTGGGCCGCCGGTTCGGCCGGCGCCAGCCACGCTACCGCAAGCACCATGCACAACGCCGCCATGCACCTGATGGTCATCTGACACCTCCTGAGGAGCAGCACCCTGGCCCTTCAACGTCGCGTTGGGGCTCCGCTTGCCGTCCAACCGACCCTTGGCTGGAGTCGGCACGCCAGGCTCCTACCGGGCCATAGCGGTCCCCGTAGTCTTCAGCTAACGCGAACTTCTCAGCTCCCGCAAGAACCCCCGCAAATCGTCGACGAACAGCGCCGGCTCTTCGGCCGCCGCGAAGTGCCCGCCGCTGGGCATCATCGTGAAACGCACCAGGTTATAGCGCGCTTCCAGCCAGCGCCGCGGCGTGAACCGGAACTCGCCCGGAAACGCCGCGCAGGCCGTCGGCACCTCGATGCGCGCCGGCTCCGGGGAGCTGCCCCCGTGCCGCCCCTCGTAGTAGTAGCGGGCGGCCGATGTCGCCGTCTCGGTAACCCAGTAGATCGTGAGCGTCGTCAGCAGCTCGTCCTTGGTGAAGCGGGTCTCCGGGTTGCCGTCGCAGTCGCACCAGCTCCTGTACTTCTCGACGATCCACGCCGCGAGCCCCACCGGGGAATCGTTCAGGCTGTAGCCGAGGGTCTGCGGCTTGGTGCCGTGCATGTGGCTGTAGCCGCGCTCCTCGTCGGTCCAGAACGCGGCGCGCTCGCGCATCAGCGCCACCTCTTCCGGCGGCACCCCGGCCGTCGGGTCGTCCGGGTCGGGCGGGTCGGCGCTGCACAGGTTCAGGTGCAGGCCGGCCACGTGCCCGGCGTCGTTGGCGGCCAGCCAGCGGCTGATGCCGGCGCCGAGATCACCGCCCTGCGCGATATATCGCTCGTATCCCAGCCGGGCCATCAGCTCGGCGAAGATGGCGCCGGTCCGGTCGCGCCCGTAGCCCAGCCGCGGCGGGCGATCCGAAAAGCCGTAGCCGGGGATCGACGGCGCCACGACGTGGAACGCGTCCTCCGCCCGTCCCCCGTGGGCGACCGGATCGGTCAGCGGCCCGATGACCTTGGCGAACTCGGCGAACGTGCCGGGCCAGCCGTGGGTCAGGATCAACGGGAACGCGTCCGGCTCCGGCGACCTGCGGTGCACGAAGTGGATGTCGAGACCGTCGATGCGGGTCTTGAACTGCTCGAGCTCGTTGAGCCGGCGCTCCTGCTCCCGCCAGTCGAACTCGTCGCGCCAGTACTCGATGAGCTGCTTCAGGTAGGCCTGGTTCATCCCGAGCTGCCAGCCAACTCCCTCGGGCTCGTCCGGCAGGCGGGCCCGCACCAGGCGCTCGCGCAGATCCGTGAGCGTCTCTTCGGGGATGTCGATCGTGAACGGCTCGATCTCTGCCTCGGAACTCTGCCCCGCGGCGACGTGCCGCGGTTCGGCTCCGGCCTGCGAGAACGGCTCGAGGGCAACCAGGCCCATTCCCAAAGCCAGCGTGAACGCCACGGAAATCGAGATGACCGAACGTTTCATGTTTCACGCCCCCGCGATGAGCCGAGATTCCGGATGCACGGACGGAATGGATGCAGTCTCACCGCCGGACCCGGGCGTGTCAAGGGTCCGCGAACAGGTCGGCCGCCACCGCCGGGCACGCTCTGGTGAAGCGGATCAGAACCTCGGCTCGGCCACATATCCTTCACGGGCAGTGACGACGTGCCTCCGGTTGGAGGTTCGGACCTCGATGCGACGCCAGGTGCCGTCCCGGGTAGGGTTGGACGGCTGGTAGGCGAGGAAATACCGGTTCTGCAGGCGGTCTCGAATGTGGAGGAGGACGTCGTCCAGCTCGTCGATCCGCTCGATCGCGAATGCGCGGCCGCCGCTGACCCGCGTCAGCCGGCCGAGCAGCTCGCGAACCCGCTCGATGTCGCCCCCGCGCCCCATGGTGACGACGTACACCGTCGCCTCACTGGCGCGAATCCGTTCCTCGACCGCGTCGACGCCGGAGAAGCTGTGCCGGTCGTCGCCGTCGCTGAACAGCACGACCACCCTGTGCGCCTGCCCGTCACCGTGCAGGTCGAGCGCGTAGTTGATGGCATCGAGCAGCGCCGTGCCGCCGAACGGCGCCGGGATGGCGTCGATCGCGTCCGTCAGCCGGGCGCGATCCTGCTCCTGACGCGCCATGACGTAGGTTCTGTCGTTGAACGCGACAAGACCCAGGCGGGCGGGTTCCGGCAGCTCCCGGATGAAGTGGCGGGCCGCGAACTGCAGCGGGCCCATCGCCGCCGTCATGCTCGCGCTGAAATCGACGGCCAGCACGAGATCGAGCGCCATGGTCGAGGCTTCGAAGAACGAGGCGTCCTGCCGAACACCGTCCTCGAAGACCTCGAAATCGTCCAGCGTCAGGTTTTCGACGAAACGCCCCCGCCGGTCCTCCACCATCACCGGCACGAGAATCGCGTCCGTGCCGGCCGAGAAGAGCGCCATCGGGCGAGCGCGCGTACGCATGCTCCGCACCAGACGCCCGCCGCTGCCGAGGCGAGCCAATACTCGCACGATGCGTGGATCGGGATTGTTCCCCGCGTCCCAGACGCACTCGAACGGCGCCGGGCCCGGCGCCACGCAGGCCAGCTCGCCGTTGACGTAGAACTCGATGTGGCGAACGTCGACCGCCGGAACCACCTCCGCGCGCATGCGCACGACGCCGACGAGGGGACTCTGCGACCCCGGCTCGAGGATGTTCAGCACGGGATCCGCTTCCTGTGCTTGACCGGTCACCGGCCGCAAGCCGGCGGACGAGCACAGGATTGCCGTGCACACCGCCAGAACCCACCACAAGCGCGACGTCGGCTTCATCATGGCTCCGGTCCAGTCTCTATCGGACGTAGCGGACGCCCCGGTCCGACCAGGACCGCCACGTAGTCCTCGATGCGCTCCCGCGGCAGCTCGTTGACGTAGCGTACCAGCGCATCGACGCGTCCGCGCCGCGTCGCGCTGATGCTGTCCAGCAGCTCCCGCATCGCCAGCGGCAGCAGGTCGCCGACGATCGACGCCGGGAGCGCCAGTTCGTCCACCGCCTCGGCCAGTGCGAGCTGCAGATCCGCGAACTCCGATGCCAGCCTCTCCGCGGGAACGATGGACGAATCGAGAGCATCCGGCGCCGGAATCCGCACGCAGAGACACCCGTCCAGCCAGACGGCGGGAGCGCCCCACCCGGCCGGCGGCCGGCCCGCCCCGTTCTCTCCGTCGCGCAGGCCCAGCCAGAACAGCTCCGTCCGGGAGAAGAACTGCTCCACACCGTCCGGGCTGTTCCGCGCCGTCCACGCGAGCTCGTTGCTCCGTCGGGCGCCGAGCACGGCGTCGCGGGTGATTTCCTCGAGCGACGCCGCATCGGCGAGCGACTGCCGCACCCGGGCGCGGCCGCGCCGGATCGCGCCGGCGATCCTACTGATCTGGCCGCGCGTCACGACCGATGGATTGAACAGCGTCACCCCGTGTGCGAAGTAGCTCTCTTCCGCGAACACGAAGGCGGGCGTCTCCGACGGGATCGCGCTCGCCAGGCGCGGCAGGTGGAAGTTCGCCAAGGCGAGATCCAGCGACATCAACGCACCGTAGACGTGCCAGACGCCGCTGAACGGGTCCTCCACCCCCGGCACGATCCAGAACTCGCCGCGTCGGTGGAACGGAACGGGCGGATCGGTTCCTCCGTGCGGCATGCGCCAGGGGGCGCGGGCACGATCCGTCGCGTCGCCGATGCGCACACCGAACTCGTGGCGCGCGGCGATGTCGTCTCCCATCAGCCGCACGGCGTAGCTGTTCGCCACGTGCACGACGTAGGGCAGGGTCCGCAGCAGATCCGCCAGCAGCACATCGACCACGGAACGCAGCCGTTCCCCGACGTCCGGCAGCCGGCGCGGCCGGCCCCGGCGCGCGATACGCCGCAACTCCTCCAGGATGGGCCGGAGCGCGTCCGCGTACGACACGCTCCGCGTATTCGGCACATGGATGCCGACGCGCGGCGCCTCGATGCTGGCCACCGACCGCTCCAACTGCTCGACCAGCGGCGCCGCGTCGGCAACGGCGCCGCTCGCCATTGCCCCGGCTGCCTCCGAAAGCGCGAGCACGGCATCCAGGCGGTTGCCTCCCAGCCGGTCGCGGGTCTGGATGTAACGCTCGAACTGCGCCGTGCGACGGTCGAACTCGTACGTCAGACCTTCCCACTCGATGACCGGCCGCTCGGCATCGGCAGAGCCGGCGAGAGCGGCGAGCAACTGCTGGTCCATGGCGTCCGAGTCGAACGAGGGTGCGATCCGGACGCCCACGCCGGGCAGCAGGTGCTCTGCCAGCCACACGCCGATCGCGCCGGCGAACGCTCCGCGGCGCGTGAGCGGCACCTCGGCCAGGGCCAGCAGCGCCTCCCCCGCGACGGTCGGCCTCATGGCCCCGGCCAGCCGGGCGCGCTCCACCAGCGCCACCGCTCCCTGAAACTGGGAGAGCGCGTTGCGTAGCTGTAGAGGTTGCCTGATCCGCTCCAGGCGGCCGGCGGCGCGGGCGAGCGACGCGTAGACGCGTGCGTCGTCGATGCCCATGCGCTCGACCGACAGCATGAGCATCGGGTACAGGATCACCGCCCGGGCCGCCACCAGCGCTGCCGCCAGGTCCTGCTGTGCGCGCCCGCCGAAGACCCGCTGCACGAAGGCCAGCGCCCGCAGCCGCTCACGTCCGGTCGCGGGTGGCGCGTCGCAGGTGACGGCCAGGACGTACGCGGCGTCGATCAGGGGCCGGTCGTCGACACCGCGCACCTCCCGTTCCGGATTGTCGGGAATCCGATCGTCGTCGAATACCCGCTCCCAGAAATCGCGCGCCGCAGGGCCGACGAACGTACCGGTCTCGTCGAACGACAGGGCGCGCAGCACCATCGCGGGTTCCAGCCGACGCGTTTCGGGATTGTCCGGCGCCTGCGCCCGGGCCGACGGTTGCACCCCGCCGATCGCGCCGAACGTTAACGCCACTGCACAGAGTGTGCTTCGCATTGCGTCGCCTTCGCGCCCGCAGCCCTCGAACCCGCCGTCAAATGGCGGCGATTGCTCTGCTCATCGAGAGTGTCCTTGCCTCACCGCTCCCGAGCTTCACGGTGCGAGACCGATGGAGTCCCGCAAGCTCGTCAGGTTGGGCCCGTCCCTACCCAATTTGTAGCCGAGTCGGTACATCCTCGCAGGCAAGTACGGTATGGCCGGTTGGTCAATATGCGACACCCCCAGAGCTGTAGCAGCCGGGGAAGGATACGGCATCCTTGCCGGTACTCGGCACGCGAACCGGAATCCTTGGTGCGCGACATCGACACCGACGTCTGCGAGAGCGAACAGCTCGTTCGTTCTTCCCGAAACCGAGCACTGGAGCGGGCCACAGGCGAAGAAGGGGAAGCCGCCCGTATCCGGCGCGAAGTTCTGGGTCATCAAGCCCCCCGGATTCCCCATGTCCCACGTAAGGGCGATGGCCTCGTCAGCAGGAACCCCGCAGATGTTCTGGCCGGGCGCGCGTCGAGCCGCATCCATGTCCGCCAGCGGCACAGCGCCGGGATTGGCGAACACCGGATCCGGCGGCGGCAGGTCGTTCAGCACGCTCCGAAGCTCGGACACGCCGCGCCGGCGGTTGCGCTCGTCCGCCCGCCAGGACCCGAGCACGAACCGCTGTTGCGGCTCGGGCAGGCGCGACACCATGTGATAGGCCTGCGCGACGCGTCCGGACGATCGAGAGAACAGCCGCTCCACGAACCGCTCCGGCTCGGTCGGGGAGGCATCGACCAGCCGCTCCCAGAAAGGCACGGCTTCCGCGCCTCCCGGCACGCGCACCTCGCCGTCGTGCACGCGCAGGCTGCCGGCGAACCGGGCGAATGCGCTCAGACGCTCGTCGGCCAGTCGCAACAGGACCCGCGGGTGTTCCACAAGCCATCTCAGCGTCCGGTCGTCGAGCGCCGACAGCCCCAGATAGAGCTGCGCCGCGCGAGGCGTCGTCAGCAGCCCTCCCAGCAGATCGGGCGCCCGCTCGGCCGCCAGCGCCGCCGCCTGTGCCTCGGTGTCGACCTGCTCGTCGTACAGCAACTCCAGCCAGAAGCGCGCCGACAGCGGCAGCGACACTACGAAGCGCGGCAGCTCCAGGACCAGCGTCTCCCCCGCGTTCAGGCGCCGCTCCACCTCGTCGGGCGGCCAGACGAGGTCCCCGCCGCAGATGCTCCGCCGCGGTTCACGCCCTCTCTGCCGCACGCGGTAGGCGGAATTCCTGCGTTCCAGATCGAGGTCGAACAGCTCGAGAAACTCCTCCAGCACCCGCCGGACATCCCGGTTCCCCGCGGTCACGCCAAGGCTCACCCGAGCCGCCGCGCGTTCCAGCGCACGCCAGCGCGTGCGCAGCCGATGCAGGTCCGCCAGGCAGACCAGAAAGGCCCAGGCCTCCTCGTTGGCGACCGCCGCCCGATCGTGAAAGACGCCGACCAGCTCGCGCAGCAGACGCGGCGCAACCGTTGGAGAACCCCCAACACCGGATAGGTTCTCGACCGAGCCCGGCACCTCCAGCTCGAACCAGCCGGATTGCGCGAAACCAGGGGCCGGCGCCGCGAGCAAGCCGGCGCACACGGCGATGGCGGCGTATCTCATGGTCCCTCCCGCGGCCGCTTCAGTTGCGCGCCGCCATGGGAAAGTACGCAATGCTGATGCCGATGCGGCGCTGGAACGGCAGACCATACCCGCCGCTCCCGATTATTTTCAGACCGGGCGCCACGGTTACCGCCACGGCGACTTCCGCCCGGAAGATCGGCACGGGAATGTTCTTCCAACGGTCCGGAAGCATATCGGCGGCGGGGACCTCCGCACCCGCCCCCTCCGACCGGGCCCCGTCCATGGACACTTCCTCTCTCCGGGCAGTCCCCTGGAACCAGGCGCCCCCCAAGTCCACGTGCGCCCCGGCCTGCACCCTGTCGCCGGCGAACGGAGACCCGAACGGCAGGAACCAGTTGGCCGCGAATCCCTGCAGCCACGCGGATCCCTGGGACTGGTAGCACCCGGAAGCTGTACAGATGGATGCCTCCTGCCAGCGCTGCCGTAGAAGCGACAGTCCCCAGTGCCCCGACCGCATGCGCCCTCTGGCGAACCCGACCGAAAAGTCGGACCCCGACAGGTCGAACTTGTCGAAATCGAGAATCTTCCCGCCCTGCTCGACGGACCGCCATTCGGGGGTGAAGGAAACCTGGACTCCCCACAGTCTCTCCTCGAAGTCCTCCAGGAACTGGGCACTCGCCGGAACGCTGCCGGCCAGCAGCAGGACGACCGTCAGGATGAGTGGGGAACGCAAGTGGGCACCTCCTTCACTTCCTGCCTCGAGGAACGTCGAGGACACCATGCAGCGCCCATGCTGCTCGCCATCGGAACCGCGCTCGAGCCATGAGAAGGCACTTGCCGACCCGAAACTCGCTGCGCAAGTAACCGAGTCCGGCAATCTTAGCACTGACATTCATCAAGACTTGACGAGCCGGAATGCATGGGTCGGCGTGCACCGTAATGCGCAACATGTTCTGCTCCCTGCCGCCGCTGAACCTGTTCCACAACGGCGAGCAGAAGCGCTACCGCGGCTACGTGACCGACATTCTCGTGGACGAGCGCTCCGCTGGATCGGTAACGGCGGCAACCGGCCGTTCTTCGCCTACGTGGCGACCAACGCGCCGCACTCGCCGTACCTGGTACCGGATCAGTACCGCGAGCCGTACGCGGGGCAGGGCCTGAGCAACCGGTGGACGTTGTGCGCCGTTAGCGTCACGCGCCGGATGGGCATCACCGCGTGTGAGCGCCGGCGACCGCCCCGGTATCCACGTGCTCTCGGTCAGTCGCCGGCGCGGTCACGGGTCAGCGAACGGACGACACGCAACGACTTCAGTTCCTTTTCCAGATGGGTCGCGATCAAACGGTGGTGAGCCCTGGCCAGTTCGCGGTCGACCGGCGGCGGCAACTCGACGTCAGCCAGCGCCGCCGGGGCGACGACCCGTGCCGCCCCCAGAAACGATATCGCGGCCGCCGACAGCCTGCCGCCGTCGCCTGAGGATCCGCACCGCGCGCAGGCCAGAGTTCCACCGCCGACCAGCCATGCGCCGGCGTTCAGCTCGCCACCACAGCGGCTGCACGCGGAGAGCGGCGGGTAGACGCCCTGCAGCCGCAACAGCCAGTACTCGAAGTACCGCGCCAGCCGGTCGATCGGCACGCCCGCCGCCAGCGACTCGATCACCGCCGCGCCCAGGCGGTACAGCTTCTCGTTGGGATCCGCCTCCGGGGCCCACTCGTCGATCAGCTCCGCGAAGTACCCCACATGGGCGAGCGCCTCCGCGCTGCCGCTGACGAGCGGCGAGCAGACCGGCTCGACATAGCGCAGCCGCACCAGCTCGCGGCGCTCCCTTTCGAAGTACGCGACGCGTCCCCGCGTCATCGGCTCCAGGGCGCCCGAGAACGGCGAGCGCGGCCGGCGAGCGCCCTTGGCGACTCCCCGGCGCTTGCCGCGGTCAGCGGTCAGGAACACGACGATGCGATCCGCCTCGCCCAGCTTGTAGGTCCGCAGGATCAAGGTGTCGGCGGTGTGGACCGGCATCAGGCAGGAAAGGATCCCGGTGCACCTTACATCGGAACGCACACCGCCATGCTGCACGTCCTCGACATTGCAGGGCCGCCTCTCCGACGTGCGCGGACAGCCGCGCCCCGAACAGACCCGCCAGGCGAGCTACTGCTGCGGATCCTCGTGCGTGTGTATGAAGCGCTCCCCGTTGGCGACCGCGATCCGCCCCGCGGCCAGCCGCCGCCGGTTGGTGACGCCCTCCCAGCAGGCTTCCTCGAAGAACTCGTAGCTCTCTCCGCCGATGCGGCCCATGGTGAACGCCAGCGTCCAGGGCTGCGTGAACACCGCCGGGTCCTCGATGGTCGCCTCGTAGCGAATGGTGTCGGCGTCGAGCATGCTCCAGCGCTCCACCACGTGGAGCTGCTCGCTGTAGAAGCTGCCGTGCGAGTCGAGCCACGGCACGTCGTTGAAGTTGGTCACGTCGACGACCAGCGTGTCGCCCTCCCAGCGGCCGCGCGAGTCGCCGTTGAACAGGGCGATATCCGCGCCGATGTGGGGGCGGCCGTCCAGCGGCACGACGCGGTAGGCGTGGGCCCACTCGTACAGCATCACCACGTGCCCGCCGTTCTGCCTGATCTCGATGTCCCCGCGGTAGTTGCTGCGCGGCACCCCGTTCAGCAGACAGCGGTCCTCCGGATCGATATGCGACAGCTCGGTCGGCGTCTCCATGTCGAACAGGAACTCGACGCGCTTGTCCGCCGCCCACGGCCGGTAGGGGATACGGCCGCTCGGCGGATCGATAATCAGCTGGTAGGGCAGCCCGAGCCGGTCCGGCGTGCGGCTCTGCATCCGGGCGTGGATCGGGTCGCAGCAGCCGTCCTCGATGCTGTGGGAAGCGTTGCCCGGACCGCCGTCCCAGTAACCCTGCATGTCGGGGTGACCGTCCGGAGTACGGGGCAGGTCCGCCGCCTGCCCGCCGCCCGCGCCGGCAGCTTCCACTACCGCCGGAAACTGCCCGACAGCGACCGGCCCGATCGCCGCCGGCGGCACCAGCCATGCCACCGCGACGAAGGCCGCAGCCGCAACCAACACTCGGATGCACCGTCTGCTCATCGGATCCTCCAGCCCGGAAACCCGTCGCCCCCAAGGCTCCGCTGTTCCCCAACCAAGCCTGCCAGGAGCCTGCGCCGCCTCACGGGCAGATTCCTGGACGCCAGACACCCGCGCACTCACTTGTCGGCCGCCAGCTCCTCCTCGGAGTAGGCGTAGCACTCGTACTCCAGGAGCTGCACGTTCGCTTCCTGCCGGCGATAGAGCGGCATGCTCATCGTCCAGGGCCGGGTGAACACCTGCGGGTCCTCGATGGTGACCTCGTAGCGCAGGTGATCCGGCCCGGTCGGCGTGTAGCGCTCGACCACGTGCAGGGCCTCGCTGTGGAAGTTGCCGGCCCGGTCGAACCACGTCCGGTCGTTGAAGTGGATGACGTCGACGACCAGCGTATCGCCCTCCCAGCGCCCGCGCGAATCGCCCATCCAGAAGTCGATGTGACCCTCCGGGTGCGGGCTCCCGTCCATGTAGACGGTGCGCGAGGCGTGCACGTACTCGTACAGGATCAGGATGCGATCGGAGAACTGCAGAATCTGGAACGGATACGGCATGTAGGTGATCCGCGGCACGCCCGGCAGGTAGCACTGCAGGTTGGGGTCCGCGGTCCGGCGGTTCTCGTAGTTCTCCTGCTTCTGCGCCAGCGCCCAGGGCTGGTACGGGATCTCGTTGCCGTCGACGACGCCCTGGCCGGCGGGCACCCCGGCGCCCGGCCGGTGGTCCTGGATGTCGAAGGCGGCGGTGTTGAGCGCCTGCCAGATGCCCTGCAGATCAGGTTGACCGTCCGGCGTGCGCGGCGGGACGTAGTTCTCGCCGGAGCCGGCCTGCGCCAGAGCCGGGGCCGGCAGCGACACGAACAGACACAAGCAGACGGCCGCGAGAACGGCCGGTGTGGAACGCTTGGACACGATGCTCACCCTCCGCGTCGTGGCGCACGCGTCAAGCGCGCGCCGGACACTCTCCGCCGGAACCGCAGCCGCGGCCAGGAGCCCGGCGGGGCTTTCGCGCCGGCGAACGCCCCTGCATGGCGGGCATGGCCGCACCGCACCCGCGTCGAGATCGCGCTAGCGCTGTCCCGGCGGCACCGGCGCGCCGGTTCCCGAGGAGCCGGCGAAGAAGTCGCGCCCGTCCGGGAACGTCACGGTGATCGCATTGGCGGTCGGCGAGCCGTCCTTGGCCTCGTACCCCTCGACCACGAACTCGATCCCGGGAGGGAAATGGCTCCGTCGCAGGCCGCGCCGCAGCAGGGCCGTCGGGTTGCCCAGCTCGACCGCCCAGTTCGTCACCGTGCCGTCGGGGTTCTCGACATCCATGTGGATCCAGCCATGGGGATTGACCCACTCCAGCTCGGTCAGCTTGCCCGCGAGCGTGACCGGCTTCTCGATGTCGAACTCCGCCGAAAACGAGTGGTGCGCGGATCCGGTTGCCGCGACCAGCAGCAGACCGGCACTCACGAGCGCAATCGCCAGCGTTCTCATCGCTCTGACCTCCCGCGGTCCCGACGGGACCGCCCCACGTATGCAGGTTACACCCGAGGCGGAGTCGGCGCAATCGTGAAGGCGGCCCGCGGCGCCCTGCCGGGACAGCCGGTCGGAACGAGAGCGACTCGGTTTCCCGACATCAGCAGTCCGTGGCAAGAAGCCCCCGCGGCATGCTCCCTCGTCGCACCTTGTCACGCGGGCGCCCCGCCGCTCTCGTTGCTGCGCGGGTTCCGCGACGGACTGCCGGCGAAGTGGCGGCAAGTCGACTGCCGGAGCCGGCTCGTCCGTGTGCTATTGTGCTGGTCTGCGAATAGGTACCGGACGTTGAGACAGCGGTTTCCGCAGGGAGGTTGAGATGGCGCGCCGACAGTTTGCAGGCATATCGACGATCCTGGTGCTCGTGGCACTGGCTCCCGCTTCGGCCGCGGCGCAGAGCGACGTGCCCTCCACGCCCTGGGGTCACCCCGACCTGCAGGGCGTGTGGGACTTCCGCACCATCACCCCGATGGAGCGGCCGGAAGACCGCGCGGAGCAGGCGTTCCTGACCGCGGAGGAAGCAGCCGCGCTCGAGCAGGCCGCGCTCGACCGCAACGCCGATCTCGCCGCCCGGCCGGCGCAGCGCACGGAAGCGGACCCGACCGGCAACGTGGACCGCGGGGTCGACGGCGCGCCCGGCTCGTACAACAACTTCTGGTTCGACCGCGGCACGTCGGCCGTCTCCACCAACCGCACGTCGCTCGTGACGGACCCGCCCTCCGGGCGGATTCCACCGTTGACGGAAGAGGCCCAGGCGCGGCGGGATGCGCTGGCCGAGGCGCGCCGAAACACCGGGCCGCACCAGCCGACCCCGGGCGGCTGGGTCGACGATCTCGGCGCCAACGGACTGCAGGTGCGCTGCATCGTCGGCTTCAACGCGGGACCGCCGATGACGCCGGGCGGCTACAACAACAACATGCAGCTCTTCCAGACGCCGGACGCCGTGGTCATCTACAACGAGATGAACCACAACCCGCGCGTCATCCCGCTCGACGGCCGGCCATTCACCGGGTTGCGCCAGTGGGCGGGCGAGTCGCGCGGACGCTGGGAGGGCGACACGCTCGTCGTCGAGACCTCGAACTTCCTGCGCGAGACCAGCTTCATGCGCGGCGGCGCCACCGCCAACCTGCAGCTTGTCGAGCGCTTCACCCGGGCGTCGCCCGAGATGCTGCTGTACGAGGTGACGGTCGACGATCCGAGCACGTGGACGGCCCCCTGGACGTACGAGGTTCCGATGCAGTGGAACCCGGCGCCGATCTTCGAGTACGCCTGCCACGAGGGGAACTACTCGATGGCGGTCATTCTGGCCGGCGCCCTGGAGGGCGGGGAGGACGACTCCTCCCGGTAGCGCCGCCAAACCCGTCGCAAGGCTCCGTGGTCGGCCCCGGCCGCCACCGCCCCGGGACCCTGCGCTTCAGAACTCGCTTCGTTGCGTTCTGCGGCGCAAGCTGCCGGAAACGTCCGCATGGCCTTCGCCCGCCGTCGCACGACCGCGACTCGCCCGGCGCTGCTGTCGATACTGGCGCGGATCGCGGCATGCGCCGGCGTCGCGGCGGCTCTGGTGTCGCCGTGGCCGGCGCGGCCCGCCGCGCAGGAAGGACCTCCGGCGACGGGCCGTGACGCCGCGGCGGCTTGGCTGGGCGCCCTCCCTCCTGAACCCGCCTTCGTCTGCGGTACGCCCGAGCTGGTTGCCCGGCAGACGTGGTCGGGAGTCACCAGGCTCCCGCATGCCCGGAGGGCCGACGATGAAGAAGAGGAGTTGCCCCACGGGCAACCGCTCTGGTTCGACCCGCAACCCCGCCTGATTCGCGCTGACAGCACTGAAGGGCTCGCTTTCAACAACTTCCTGATCGTGGGCGACATCGAGACGGTGGAGTTCGAGCGCTGGTCGAGTGCCGCCGGCGAGGCCGTGACCGAGACATGGACGCGTACCGGAACGCGAACCTTCTCGGGGAACCTGGTGACCACCTTCAACCCGACCTGGGACCAGACGGCGCTATGGGACGCCATCGGCCGGCGACGCCGCGGGTTCGACAGTCCCTTCGTGTACTTCGGCACGCTCAGGATCCCGAAACTCGTCGAGGCGGACGAGGAAACCGACGACGACGACGACGAAACCGAGGAAGACGAGTTCGAGGAGGTGGCCATTCGTCTGCCGGTCGCCCCCCTCAACCTGCCGGTGTCGCGCGTAGAGCGGATACACGACAGCATGCAGTACGCGAGCCACGTCGTGAACATCGTCGTCCACGGCTTCGGCGCGGAACGAATCGAGGGCGACGACTACGCGTTCGCCCTCCATGAGGTGACGCAAACCTTCTACGAGTTCTTTCCCGACATCTACGACTCGATTGCCGTCGTGCCTGCCGAACAGCACCCCAGCGCGAAGTTCGGGGCCTACCACTGGAACGCACGGAACCCGATCCGGGGCCTCGGCAGGGACGAATTCAACTACACGGATTACTTCGGAAGCAGGGGGGCGCTGCGTTCGGTCGAGTTCTACCGCGACGCGCGGTTTACCGCCACGTGGATCTCGAACCACGAAATCGGGCACCAGTGGGCCGACTACTGGGACTGGACCGCGATCACGGGCGGCATTGAACGCAAGGGATGGGAGCCTGACGGCCACACTCCCCTGCTGTTCCCCGGCGAGGTGCTCCTCGGCGCCGTCCTGAGACCGATTCGCCGCGTCGCGCTCGCGGACGGCAACGACGACAGCGAGGGCGCCTCCTACGTGATAGAACGGACGCCCGCCCCGTCCGTCTTTCACCCGACGATTCTCTATCGCATGGGGCTCATCGGTCCGGAAGAGGTGCCGGAGATGGTCGTCTTCGAGGACCAGGGGCAGTTCGAGGAGGAATTCGCAACGGCCCCCGGCATCGGCGCCGCCGTCGAGGGAGAGACGACGGCCGTCCACATCAGCGACATCCTGGGACAGCATGGGACGCGCAGCGGCCCGGTGGACGATTCGTGGCGGCGCGTGACGATCGTCGTCTCGCGGAACGAGTTGATCTCTCCCGAGGAGATGGACTACTGGAACTTCTTCGCCGCCCGCCACGAGGCACGGTCCGGCGCGACGACGTTCGGCGGGATGCCGCCGTTCTACGAAGCGACCGGCGGCCGCGCGACTCTCGACACGGCGGTCGAACGGTTCGACGGATCCCGCATCGTCAACGACCCGCCGCTGCAAGTGTCGAACGTCCCGATAGACCCGGGGGAGTTCCGGGGCGTGCAACTCGATGCGGAGATCCCGGGTTCGATGACCGTCGGACAGACCATCGCGTTTGCCGGCACCATCACGTCGAGCGACGCGGCGGACGTCGTCGAGGTCTGCGTGCACCAGGTTCACACCGGCGGCCCGGTGGACGAGGAAGGCAACGACACCCGGGTGGTGACCACGTGCGACGAGCCGGCCGGCAACCGCTTTTCGATGTCGTTGACGTTCGACCGCGCCACCCGTTACGGGCTCCAGGTGGACCTGTCGACCCGGGCGGAAGACGCGGACGCGCTCGACACGACGCGCTCGAGCTTCATGACCGGCATCACGGTGCAGTGAAGCCGTGCCGACCATGCCTACCGCACCGACGTCCGGATTCGCCGCGGGAGGAAGCGTGCGAGTCTGTCGCCATACCGACGGCATGGACGCTCGGAACCCGCGTCGCGCGCGCCCGGGCATCGACTCCGCAGGTTGCAAGGCAGGACCAAGGCTGTCGCAGGGGGCGGCCTTCTGCGTCACGGCGACGCTGTGGCTGCTCTGGCCGGCGCCGCCGGCCGCCCAGGATCGGGCGACGCCGCAAGCCCGTGACGCGGCCACCTGGCTGGCCGTCCGTCCCGACGATTCGGACTTCACCTGTGGAACGCCCGAGCTGGTCGCCCGCTGGACACGGTCGAGACTCCCGACACCCCGGCTCGCCCGGATGGCCGCCACCGAAGACGAGTCGTCGTACGGGCAGCCTCTCTGGTTCGATCCGCAACCCCGCCTGATTCGGGCCGACGGCACGGAGGGTCTCGCCTTCGAGGACTTTCTGATAGGGGGCGACATCGACATCGTGTATTTCCGCCGCTGGTCGCGTGACGCCGGCGAAGTCATCACCGAAACGTGGAGGCGCACCGGGACGAGAACTCTCCAGGGGCGGCTGGTCAGCGTCTTCAACCCGACCTGGGCCGAATGGGAGCTGTGGGACACCTTCATCGGGCGACGCCGCGGGTTCGACAAGCCGCTCGTCGATTTCGGAACGATCAGGATCCCGAGCAACGGCGATCCCGAGGACGACGACTTCGAGGAAATGCGTATTCGGCTGCCGGTCGCACCGCTCAACCTTCCCGAATCGCGCGTTCAGACGATAGGCGACAGCGTTCAGTACGCCAGCCACGTCGTGAACATGGTGGTGCCGGAATTCGGCAACGGACGCGTGGAAGGCAACGACTCCGGCTTCGAGTTGGAAGAAGTGACGAAGGCGTTCTACGGGTTCTTCCCCGACGTCTACGACTCGATTGCCGTCGTGACCGCCGAGCAACATCCCAGCTCGAGATTCCAGGCCTACCACTGGAACGTGCGGAACCCGATCGAGGGCCTCGCCAACTGGGGCACGTTCGACTACACCGACCGCTACGGGAGCCGCGGCGCCCTGCGTTCGGTAGAGGTCTATCGGGACGCGGGGTTCACCCCCGCCTGGTTGTCCAACCACGAGATCGGTCACCAGTGGGCCGATTACTGGCACTGGTCGAAGCTGGCGGGCTTCCCGCAACTCGCGGGATGGGAGCCCCGACGCCACACGCCCCTCCTGTCTCCCGGCGAGGTGCTCCTCGGCTCCGTCCTGCTGCCGAGTCGGCGCGTCGCGCTGGCCGACGACGGCGAGGAGACGTCCTACGTCATCGAGAACACGCCCGCCCCGTCCCGCTACCACCCGACAACGCTCTATCGCATGGGACTCATCGGACCGAACGAGGTGCCGGAAATGGTGGTCTTCGAGAACCAGGGGCAGTTCAGCGCGGACTCGCGAAGCGCCCCGGCCATCGGCGCCGCCGTCGAAGGCGGAGCTCGGGCGGTCCACATCAACGACATCCTGGCCGAGCACGGTGTGCGCAGCGGCCCGGTGGACTCCTCGTGGCGGCGCGTGACGATCGTCGTCTCGCGGTACGAACTGCTGTCGCCCGAAGAGATGAACTACTGGAACTTCTTCGCCGCGCGGCACGAGGCGCGGTCCGGCGCGACGACATTCGGCGGGATGCCCCCGTTCTACGAGGCGACCGGCGACCGCGCGACCCTCGACACGACGGTCGAGCGGTCCGGCGAATCGCGCATCGTCAACGACCCGCCGCTGCAGGTGTCCGACGTCCCGATCGACCCGGGAGAATTCCGGGGCGTGGAGCTCGACGAAGAAATACCGGGCTCGATGACCGTCGGGGAGACCATGGCGTTCACGGGAACGATAACCGTCGCCCAGGCGGCCGATATCGTCGAGGTCTGCGTGGAGCAGTGGCACGCCGGCGGGCCGCCCGACGAGGACGGCGACGAATTCAGCACGTCGACCACTTGCGGCGAGCCGGCCGGCAACCGCTTCGACATTCCACTGCGTTTCGAGGAGGCGGGTCGCTACGGGCTCGCGGTGTTGCTGAAAGACCGAACCGACGACGTCACCGAGCCTGCCGTAACGCGCTTGAGCATGATCTCCGGCATCACGGTGCCGTGAATCACTCGTCCTTCGGCAGCGTGAGTTGTCGAGAACCTGCAAGTCATTCATAATAAACGACTTGTCTAAAGTGATCCAGACATGATTCCCCCGTTGATTCCCACACTACGAACGGGAATCTAGTGAACCATCTCAGGCGTCTCCGGACCACAGCGGCCCGAGCGATCCAGGTTCCGACGCTCGTGTCCAAGAGCCGGACGGTGCCGACGCCACGCACGACTCGCTTGAGGTCAGCGTCCGTTCGTAGCGTCATGCCTCGGTACTCGGTACGTGCTGTCCCCCATCACTTGACCGATATCCGACGTCGAAGCCGTCCGCATGCGGCCACACCTCGACGGCGCGCTCGTGGAGCCACTTCGCCCGGGCCTCGATCGCATGCTCATCCCAGATCTCTGGTCCATGGTGTACGAGACGCTTGCTCAGGAACATGACGCTGTGGTCGGCGAGCGCCTCGCGCTTCTCGATCCACGGCCCGTTCGACAACGACGAGTTCAGTCGCTCGTTGACAAGCGTCAGGTTTCCGATCGTGTGGACCGCACGGTTGCGTTTCGCGGTGGCCTCGACGCGCTCAGCGCCCGCTGGCAGAGCCCAGTGCTCCCCGTCCCATGCCTGTGGCATTATGTGCTCGATGTGGAGATCCCTCGGAGCTTTCGGACTCTCGGCCTTGGGCGTCCGTAATCGCTCCTCGATCCCGGTCAGCACCATTCTGAGTCGTCGCTGCGTGAGGATCCGGTAGAGCGGTGCCGTGACGAACCTCTCACGGAGTTCCTGATCGTCGGGCCATCGTCCTGCTTGCGTAGTCTGCTCCGCGAGGTACGAAACGATTATCCCGTCTGCGGCCTCAACCGAGGATGTAGCCAGCTTCGCGAGCAATCCGACGAACAGCCCGCCATAGCTCCGGGCGCTGTAGCCGCACACGGACCTGCGGACGAGGAAGCTCTCGACTGCTCGAACGCAGTTCGCGAGTGTCGCTGGCGGGACGTTGGAGGACAGGAGCCAGAGCACGAGCGGCGTGACCACGCCGACGTTCATGGCGTTGCGTCTCTCCAAGAACGAGGCGATGCTCTCCCGCCTCAACTCCTCAACGTCGCGGTAGATCTGTCCCAGTTTGCCGATGTCCCTCGCGATGTCGCGTACCGTCTCGTGTGCTCCTGACCGCGCTTCCGCGTAGTCGCCGAAGACCCGGAACTCGTTGTACGGCTTGGTCTCGGACCGGTTCCGCAGCGTGAGCCAGTGGTTGAGAAACACGTCGATGCGCGGTCGTCTCTGCAGCCCCCGCCCGACTTCCTTGTTCCACCAGTCGTCGCCGCCGCATCGCCAACCGCGAGGTCATGCGCCGCTACCGGGCCGCCAACCGCGACAAGAGGCTGTGCGCCGGCGTCGACCTGCCTCTCGACGCCGGGACCTGCGGGCGCCTCGTCTGGCCCGCGCACGAGCGCTGCTACGCCTGCCACGTGCGGCGCCAGTGGCTGCTCAACCACGCGCTCAACCCCGCCGAGACCGCCGCGGTCGGGCTGCTCGAGCGCGTCGAGGACGACGCCGCAATGCCCGACGCCGGCCCGTCCGAGGACACCGACCAGGCCGTCCCCCTGCTCGACGACCTGTCCACGCTCGGCGACCCCTGCCTGCGCTGGTAGCGCCGAACACGCGACCAGCCCTGCCGCAGTCAACGCGACTGACTTCGTGCCCCGCACCGAGTGTCACACTCCTTGACCGGCGTCCCACCGGCCCTCCGGCACCGCTCCCGTACGCTCCCACCGGCATGCCGGAGACGGGGAACCACGACAGGCGCCAGATTGCCCTTTCCGCTGGCGCGGAACCGCCTTCGGCTAGGGCACTGGGACAAGGCAACCGGAACGCGACGCGGCCGGTGGCCGCCTCCGAACCCCGCGGCGGGCGTCCGGCTCTGCCCGCCGCCGAGCGCCGCACGGTCGCCCTGACGGTCCGTGCGACCCCTGCCGAAGCGCGCGTGCTGCGGGCGCTGGCCGCCCGGCGCCGGCAGACCGTGGCTGCGGCGATGCGCGATGCCGGCCTGCGAGCTGCCGCGGCCGGTCCCGCGCCCGCGCCGACCTCCGAGACTGCCTTCGTCGAGGCGGTTCTCCTGCGGCGCCAGGTGCAGCGCATCGGCTCGAACCTGAACCAGGCCTGCAGACGCCTTCATGCACGCGACGGCGACAACGCCGCGGCCGTGGCGGCCGTCGAACGTGCGGCCGACGCCGTGGGCCGCTTCCTGGAGGCGATGCGGTGATCGCCGTCGTGATCGGCGGTCGCCGCAGCATCCGGGCACTCGCCGACTACGTGCTCCACGACCAGGCCACCGCGGCCGACCCGCGGCCGGTCACCAGTGAACGGGTGGAGTGGACCGCGTGCTTGGCGTGCCGATGACCGACCCGCAGTTGATGGTGCGCTGCATGCAGGGACTGGCCGCCGACGCCGCCATCCTCAAGTCGCTCGCCGGCGTCCCGGCGAGCGGGCGGAAGCTGTCGAACCCGTACGAGCACGTCGTGCTCTCGTGGCCAGACGATGATTAGGTTCCACAGTAGTCCCTGAACAGCCAGGATGACCCCATTTTACTGGGTATAGTCTGCGGAATGCGTCCAGCCGCCACCGAGCGAAGTCGGCCAGTTCCAGCCCCTAACGTGGTATAGTCGTGGGACGCAAATACAACGGAAATCCCCATGGCAGGACGCCTCAGAGTCAAGCAGATCCCCACCCTGCGGCCGGGCCGCCACGGCGACGGCGGCACCCTCTACCTCGTCGTCGAGCCCGGCGGCCACAGTCGCCACTGGGTGCAGCGGCTGACCGTCGACGGCAAGCGCCGCGACCTCGGGCTCGGCGGGTACCCGTACGTCGGGCTCGCCGAGGCGCGCGCCGCCGCGTTCTCCAACCGTCAACTCGCGCGCCGCGGCGGGGATCCCACGGCGGCCCTTCAGCGGTCGCGGGTCCCGACCTTCCGCACGGCGTGCGAGCGGGTCGACGCGGCGGCGACCTGGAAGGGACAAGGGTCGGAGGACCGGCGGCGTGCTCTGGCACGCTACTGCGGCTCGATCCTGGACCGGCGTCTCGACCAGATCCGCCGCGCCGACGTGATCGGCATCCTGGCCCCGCTGATGGCCGAGAAGCGGGCCATGGGGTTGAAGCTGCACGGCTGGGTCCGCGGGGCGCTGGCGTGGGGCGTGGCCCGTGAACACCTGGAGTTCAACGTGGCCGACGGTATCGGCGCGGCGCTGCCCCCTGCTCCCAAGGGAAAGAAGCACCACGCGGCGCTGCCCTACGCCGAGGTGGGCGCGGCATTGGACGCCATCGCGGCGTGCATGGCGAGCGAGGCGCTGAAGAGCTGTCTCCGGTTCATCATCCTGACTGCCGTTCGCTCGGGTGAGGCGCGGGGCGCCACGTGGAGCGAGATGGACCTGGAAGCCGCGGAGTGGCGCATACCGGCCGAGCGCATGAAGGCCGGTCGCGAGCATCGCGTGCCGTTGTCGCCGGCGGCGATGGACACGCTGGAACGTGCCCGAAGCCTGCACAGTCCTGCCGGGTGGTGCTTCCCGTCCCCGGCGCGCGCCGGTCGCCAGATGCACGCGACGACGCTGGCGCAGGTTGTCAGGCGGCTGTACGGCGACCGCTGCACGGTGCACGGCTTCCGCTCGTCGTTCCGCGACTGGGCGAGCGAGCAGACCAGCGTCCCGCATGCGGTGGCCGAGGCGGCGCTGGCGCACCAGGTGGGCAGCGCCGTCGAGCGCTCGTACGCCCGGTCGGACCTGTTCGACAAGCGCCGCGGCCTGATGGACCGCTGGGCGGAGTTCGTGACGAGCTGAGACCGGCGGCGCGTGGAGACGCCGCTGCCGGTCAGCGTCTCTCCCCGGTCCGTTCTCGCCCCGTGCGCGGACGGGTCTCGATGTAGTTCTGCACTTCGTCCTCGTACCAGCCGGTCGCCTGGGGCCCGATCCTGATCGACTGCGGGAAGAGCCCGCGTTGCTGTAGCGCGTAGATCGACGAGCGCGACAGCCCCGTCGCCTCCTTGACGTCCTTCAACCGCAGAACCCGCCTGCTCATCGCACACCTCCTTCGGCGCCGCCCGCTCGCATCCGGTTCGGGCCGGGCGAAAGCATGCCAACCCCGCAGCCACTCGACGGCGTCCCGGCAAGCCTCCTTCCGTCGTAAGTGACTGAAGCGCAATGAGAAGTACTTCGTGACGCGGCTGCCGCACTGCTGCCGGCAACGACACCGCAGCGCGCGGGGGAACCGATCCGGCGATACAGCGCCGGGCCCGCCGACAGGTGCGTCCGGCGGGATCTGCGGCACCACACGGCG
This sequence comes from Vicinamibacterales bacterium, assembly GCA_965204175.1. Taxonomy (GTDB): domain Bacteria; phylum Acidobacteriota; class Vicinamibacteria; order Vicinamibacterales; family UBA8438; genus WTFV01. The sequence continues at coordinate 1,482,328 of OZ241978.1, read as the reverse complement.
GATCGGGCCGACGGCGACAATGGGTGGACGGGGCGGGTCGGGTGCGGGCGGGCGGAAATGTGCTTGCGCACGCGGCCGGGCTGCGCCCGGCGATAGACGTCGTTGCCCGGCGGGAAGCCGGGGCGCGATGGTCGCCGCGGCGCCGCAGCGCCCGACCATCCCCGAGTACGTAACCGTGCGGGGCACCGGCGCAACGAACGGCCGTCATCTGTAGAGCGGCCGAGCCGCCGCTGACGCCGGCATCCGCACCGACCGGCCCAGCCGGGCCATCACCCAACACACGCTCGACGCCGTCCGCCCGCTGGACACCACCGCCCGCGGCGCCGCGAGACCCGCTGCGCCCGCCGGCCCCCCGTCGGGCTCAACCCCGGAGGACTCGCCATGACGCTCATCGACATGCTCCGCCCGGAGCAGCGCGAACAACTGCGGCAGATGCGCTACCGCATCTACAACCGCGAGTACATGCGGCGCATCCGCGAGCAACGCAAGCTGCTGTGTGTCGGCGTGGACCTGCCGATCGAGGCGGGCACCTGCGGGCGCCTGGTGCACGCCGGCTACCAGCGCTGTATTCACTGCACCCGTCGCCGCTGGTGGTTGCTCAAGCACGCGTTCAACGACGCCGAGGCGTCCATCGCCGCCATGCTCGAGGAGCACGCGAGCGACAACGACACGCGCGACAACACCCCCGGCGCCGTCCCGGTCCTCGACAACCTGTCCGACCTCGGCGATCCCTGCCTGCGCTGGTGAGCCGCGACGGGCTCGCGGGTCGCGAGGCGGCGCCTGCGGCTCCGGCAGCAGGTCCTGCCGGAGACCCGTGAGCTCCGGGACCAGGATCTTTCGTCGTCTCGTTGCGTCTATGCTAACGGCGGGCTATGGGGGATCAGAAATCGGCCTTTCGGCCGCGTGAAACAAGGCCGCAACGCATTGTCGGCCCGCGGTCCGACTGCGTTGTGGACCAGCTTCGGCAGCATGCGGCACAGCGGTTGATCCCGCCGAGGAGCAACGCCGGTGGACGGCGGCCTGGACCAGGAGACCGCAGGAGGAAGAGGACCGTCTGGCGTTCCGCCACGTTCCACGTCCTCCTCCCACCCGCGTGTTTCCCGAACGAGAAGCCGACCGTCGAGGAGTTCAGACGACTTCGGCTCCACACGGTTCCGGCGGGAACCGGGAGACACAGCCAGTCGGTCAGGATGCGTCTCGAGCTCAGCTGCGCCCGCTGGAAGCACTGGCCCACCAGTGAGGAGTTCTACGAGGCGGTGCGGGTGCCGAGGCCGACGCCGCGACAGCGGCTGATCCTGGAAACGTGGGTCACCGAGGCGCACTGGGTCGAGCTGATCCATGCGTGGACGGAAGTTGTATCTCTTCCCACTTGCTCGCTCCCCTCGTTCCGCCGCTCGTTCTGAATCCGGCGGCCGTGGACGGTGGGCTACGCCCCCGGGACACTTCCCCGGTCCTGTAGTACACCCGCCGCCCCCCATCAAGGCCGCCGCCAGCGCGGAGCCGAAGACCGGGAGGAACGTCCGGGATGTCCGAAACGGCACATGAGGCACGGCGCGGCCGACGCCGAGCCGTTCCCTCGAACGCCGGCGACACTCGATCGTGTGACTATTGACAGACCTCCCGATAGCCGAAAACTGGGAGAGTGCTGGCGAGGTCCGGCGGAGGGCGCCGGTGGACGCGTTCGTTGCCCGAGCGCGCGCTGCACGGAGTCGCCCGCGGCGGCGCCGCTTCGCGGGATGGCGACCTCTTCCGACCGCCCTGCGTTTCCCTGGATCTCGAGGTCGGCAGGGACGACAGGATTCATGCGCTCGGGGCAGTGCGGGCGGATACGGGCCGCAGTCTGACGCATTCGGGGGGTGGTCTGACCGCCGCGCTGGAGAGGCTCGACGACTTCGCCGAAGGGGCGTCCTTTCTGCTGGGACACAACCTGACCGTTTTCGATCTGCCTCACCTGGTGGCGGCGAAACCGGCCCTCCGGCTTCTGAAACTCCCGGCCGTTGACACGCTGCGTCTCAGTCCGCTTGCCTTCCCGCGCAACCCCTATCACAGTCTCGTCAAGCACTACCAGGACGGCGTGCTCAAGCGCAGCCGGGTCAACGATCCCGAGCTCGACTCCCGCATTGCGCTGAAGCTCTACGGCGACGAGTGCGAGGCGCTGGCGAAGGCCGCACCGGACCTGCTCGCCGCATGGCACTGGCTGTGCACCCCCGAGCCCAGGGGCGTGGATGGCGCCCTGGACGGGCTCTTCTGCCAGATTCGGAGGGCGGACCGGCCAACGCAGACGGAGGCCGCGGCGGCGATCCGACGGCGGCTGAAGAACGCCGCCTGCGCGACTTGGGCACGCGACGTCGTCGCGGAAGCGAACCAACTCGGCTGGCCGCTGGCCTATGCCCTGGCATGGCTCTCCGTGGCGGGCGGCAACTCGGTGATGCCGCCCTGGGTCCGCCACCAGTTTCCGGAAGCTGGGCGACTGGTGCGCCGCCTCAGGGACAGCGCGTGCGCCGATCCGGCCTGCGGCTGGTGCCGGGAACGCCATGACGCGGGCAGGGAGCTGAAACGCTGGTTCGGTTACGACGGTTTTCGTCCCGAGCCGGCGGTTGCCGGCAGGCCCATGCAGCAGGCCATCGTCGAGGAGGCGATGGCGGGAAGACATGTTCTGGGCATCTTGCCCACCGGGACGGGGAAGTCGCTCTGCTACCAGATCCCCGCACTGTCGCGCTACGACAAGACCGGCGCATTGACGGTCGTGATATCGCCCCTGGTCGCGTTGATGGCGGACCAGGTGGCTGGGCTGGAGAAGCGTGGCATCGGCTGCTGCGTGACCGTCAACGGGCTGTTGTCGATGCCGGAGCGGGGCGACGCCCTGGACCGGATCCGGCTGGGAGACGCAGGCATCCTGCTGATCTCGCCCGAGCAGTTGCGCTCGCGCTCCGTGCGTCGGGCCCTCGACCAGCGCGAGATCGGCGCCTGGGTGCTGGACGAGGCGCACTGCCTGTCGCGCTGGGGCCACGACTTCCGGCCCGACTACCGCTATGTGGGACGTTTCATCCGCGAGAAAGCAGGAGACGGACCGGTACCTCCGATCCTGTGCCTGACCGCGACCGCCAAACCCGATGTCGTCGGGGACATCGCCCGGCACTTTCGGGACGAACTCGGTATCGAACTGGCCGTGTTCGACGGCGGCGTGGAACGCGCCAATCTCGCCTTCGAGGTGATCCGGACCACGAGAGGAGAGAAGTTCGCGGACATCCTTCAGGTCCTGACGTCCCATCTGCCGCCCGACACGCAAGGCGGCGCGATCGTCTACTGCGCGACCCGGCGGCAGAGCGAGGACGTCGCGGAGTACCTTCAGTTGCAGGGGGTCGTCGCAGGTCGTTTCCACGCGGGCCTGCCTCCGGAAACGAAGAAGGAGGTGCAACGGCGCTTCATCGCTGGCGAGTCGCGCGCGATCGCTGCCACCAACGCCTTCGGGATGGGAATCGACAAGCCGGACGTGCGGCTGGTCGTCCACGCCGACATACCGGGCTCGCTGGAGAATTACCTACAGGAAGCCGGTCGCGCCGGGCGCGACCGCGATCCGGCGCGTTGCGTTCTTCTCTACGCGCCGGACGACGTCGAGCGCCAGTTCGGCATGTCGGCACGCTCGCGTCTCACCCGCGCGGAGATCCACGGGATCCTGAGAGCCCTGCGCAATCTCGACCGCAAGAAGCGTTTCGACGGAGACGTGGTGGCGACCGCGGGCGAGATCCTCGGGGAGGACGACGAGAAGGTGTTCGAACGCGACTCCGCGACCGACGACACCCGGGTGCGCACCGCCGTGGCTTGGCTGGAGGAGTCGCAACTCCTCACCCGCGAGGAGAATGTCGTGCAGGTGTTCCCGTCCTCGCTCCGGGTGAGTACGGTCGACGAGGCCGAACGGCGGCTGGCCAACGCAGAGATTGCTGAGGCGTATCGAAGGCAGCTCCTGCTGATCGCGGAAGCTCTGATCGGCGCGGGCGCCGACGAGGGGGTGAGCACGGACGAGCTGATGGGGATTTCGGGCCTGAGCCCGGAACGCGTGCGCGGCGCCCTGTACGACCTGGAGCGGTTCGGCATCGCCAACAACGACACCGCGCTGACCGCGTTCGTCCACACCGGCGTGGACCGCTCGTCGCGGAAACGCCTCGAAGAGGCGGCCGCATTGGAGACCGCTCTCATCGCCCACATGCAGGAGGCCGCTCCCGACCTCGGAAAAGGAGACAGTTCGTCACTCCATCTGCGTATCGCCGCCCAGGTGCTGCGGGACCAGGGTCTGGCCAATCCGCTGCCGGAACGGTTGTTCCGCATCGTCCGGGGCATCGCCTTCGACGGGCGGGGCGAGGACGACGGTTCCGCGGGCAGCCTCTCGGTCCGCAAGCTGGATGCGGAGACCGCGCGGATCACGCTGAGGCGCGAATGGGTCGCACTGGAGAAGACCGCCGGCATACGCCGCGAGGCGGCTGGCCGCCTGCTCGAACATCTGCTCGGCTGCCTGCCGCCCGGCATCCGTGGCACCGATCTCCTGGCAGAGACGACGCTCGGGAAACTCCTGCGGGCGATCGAGTCCGACCTGGTGCTCAAGAGCACGGTGAGGGACCCGGCCAAACTGCTGGACCGGGCTCTGCTCTGGCTCCACGAGCTGGAGGTGATTCGCCTCAACAAGGGGCTGGCGGTGTTCCGCCCTGCGATGACGATCCGACTGGAGCGGCGGGACCGGCGCGGGTTCTCCAAAGCGGATTTCGAGCCCCTGGCGCTTCACTACAAGGGGCAGGTGCTTCAGATCCACGTCATGGTGGAGTTCGCCAAGCGCGGCCTCGCGGCCATGAGCGAGGCGCGGCGTCTGGCGAGGGACTACTTCGCGCTCACGGAGGACGAGTTTCTCGCCCGCTGGCTGCCTGGTCGGGACCGGGAGATCGGCCGGCAGACGACGCCCGACTCCTGGCGCGCCATCGTCGAGAGCCTGAGGAACACGGTCCAGCAGCGCATCGTGGCCGACGAGCGGGAACGGACCAACGTGCTGGTCCTCGCAGGCCCCGGCTCGGGCAAGACGCGCGTGCTGGTGCACCGCATCGCTTGGCTGGTCCGCGTCAGACGGGAGAACGCCCGGGGCATCCTCGCGCTCGCCTACAACCGTCACGCGGCCGTCGATATCCGTCGCCGGCTCACGGAGATGATCGGCGACGACGCACGCGGCGTGACGGTGCTCACCTGTCACGCGCTGGCCATGCGCCTGGCGGGCGAGAGCTTCACCGGCCGGTCGGAACGCCCGGATGACGGGACGTTCAGGGACGTGATGCGCCGTGCCGTCGCGCTGCTCCGCGGCGAGGAGCTGTCGCGGGAAGAGGCGGACGAGCGCCGCGAGCGCCTGCTCGCCGGGTTCCGGTGGATTCTCGTGGACGAATACCAGGACATCGGCCCGGAGCAGTACGAGCTGATATCGGCACTGGCCGGCCGGGCGCTGGAAGACGACGCGGGCAAGCTCACTCTGTTCGCGGTCGGCGACGACGACCAGAACATCTATGCCTTCAACGGCGCCTCGGTGGAGTTCATCCGGCGCTTCGAGGTCGACTACGGGCCGAAGCCCACCTACCTGACCGCCAACTACCGTTCGACGGCCCACATCGTGGCGGCGGCCAATGCGGTGATCGAGCCTGCGCGGAACCGCATGAAGGCGGGGCATCCCATCCGTGTCGACCGCGCGCGAGAGAGAAACCCGCCGGGCGGCGAATGGACGGCGCTGGACCCGGTCTCGCGCGGGCGGGTGCAGATTCTGCCGTCCGGAGGCGATCCGGTCCGCCAAGCGCGGGCCGTCATGGCGGAGCTGCTGCGTCTCTCCGAGCTTGCGCAGGAATGGGACTGGTCGCGGTGCGCGGTCATCGCGCGCGAGTGGGAGTATCTGGTTCCGGTGCGGGCGTTCTGCGAGGCGCATAACGTCCCGGTACAGATGGCGAACGAGGACATCCCGAGTTTCTGGCGCCTGCGGGAAACCCGGGCGTTCGTCGAATGGCTCCGCGGACGAGAAACGCGGATTGTCGACAGCGCGTCCCTGCGCGGTTGGGCCGACGCGGGACCCTCCGATCCCTGGCACGATCTGCTGCGGCAGGCGGTGGAGGAACATGCGCTGGAAACCGGCGGCGGAGAGACACCGGTGGACCATTTCATCGAATGGCTGGCCGAGTGGGGCCGGGACATACGCCGCCGCCAGCGGGGCCTGCTACTGCTCACCGCCCATCGCGCCAAGGGGCTGGAGTTCGATCATGTGGTGGTCCTGGACGGCGGCTGGGACCGGGTGGGCCGTGACGAGGATCCCGACGCGCCGCGCCGGCTGTACTACGTGGCGATGACGCGGGCGCGGCAGACGCTGACGCTGGCGAGGCTCGACGGCTCCCGGAGCTTCCTTGCCGAACTGGCTGACCATCCCGCCACGATCCGTCGCGAGGCTGCCGAGCTCCCGCCGTGCCCAGAGGCGGTGGAGTACCGTCACGTCCGGCCGACTCTTCAGGAGGTCGATCTGGGGTTCGCCGGGCGGCGCCGCGCCGGCGATCCGATGCACGGCGCCATCGCCGCACTGTCGATCGACGATCCCCTGGATGTGCGAGTCGGAAAGGACGGGCGTTGGACGTTGCTGGACCGCGCCGGCCGAACCGTGGGGCGCCTCGCCGGGTCGTTCAGGCCGCCGTCCGGGTCACGGTGCCGGTCGGCGTCAATGTTCGCGGTCGTGGGCTGGAGCCGGGAGGCGTCAGATCCGAAATACCGCGACACCATGAGATGCAATGCCTGGGAGGTGATCATGCCCGAACTGGTGTTCGAGCCGACTGTCAAGCCACCTCCGTGATTGCATATCGAACGAGCAGACAGCCCAAGGGATCCTTGTAAATGATTTTTCTACAATAGTTTGTGCTGTTTCGCCGGGGGGGTTGGGCGGCGCTGGAAAGCTCGCGTCCGCTCCGTTTCGCCCGCGGCGCGAACATCACACCATCGGGTCGAGTTGGGCGGGCGGCGACGTAGCCGTTGGTGGTCAAGGCGGGGCAGCCTTCCGGCTGCCCGCAAGAGCGAATCCGCACGGTCGGTCGCGGCAGTCACCGGAAAGGCCGAAGCGAAGCGTAGGACCTGCGGAGGAGGTTGACGGCCGCGAACGACCGTGCGCTGCCGGACTCCGGAGACCGCCCGGCGCTCATCATCCGCGCCGACCGAGCGGCCCGGGGTGGAAAACTCAGACCGCCGGCCAGAGGTACTTCGGCTTCAGGACACGGATATACACCACCATCCGGATGACCGGCGACTCACTAGCGGCGATTCCGTTTCTCCGCGAAGCCGCAACGGCTGCGAACCGGCGAGCGACGCTCGGCCCGGTGTCGACGATGGAGGCGCGGCTGTGTCCGAGCACGTACGGCGGCCGAGAGCCTGAAGGAGGGAGCAAGAAATTGTCAAAAATCGCCCGCGAGGAGACGAAGCATTTCCTCGCCATAGCGTTCCATCAGACGCTCCATGACGGCGGAATGTCTGTCGTACTTGCGCCTGAACTCGAGCACATCGGACAACAAGTTGAGCTCCCGAATCCCTCGACCGTCCTCCTCGCGGGCGAGCAATGCATCGACGATGGGCCCTTGGCAGATATTCTCCCACGGCTTGATATCGTTCTCCATGTCGATCCGATTCCGAAGCCGCAAGAGAGCCTTCCGGCGCTGGGACAGGCTCGTCGCTGCGACGCTTGGCGCGTCATCGAGTGCGTCTGAGTCGGGGTCCGACACAGCCTCGACGTCTCCAGGTTCTGCCATCAAGGGAGAGATGGCGGACGCCAGACTGTCGATCACGCCAAACAGGGCTTCCTGATTTCGCTCGATGCGAGTGAGAACCTCCATGTGGTCGGCGGACGGGGCGACATCTTCAGTAGCCTCGTTGGCCGTGCCGTCCTCAGCGGTGTCATCGGGGGGAGTTCCATTCGAGTAGAGAACCATCAGCGCCCGTCGGCTGAAATCGGAGAGAGGTTCGAGACGCTCGGGCTCCACGAGGTCAGAACCAGCCAGCTTCACGAGGAGAAGAACCGAAGAGGCGAGGACACCCGCGTCATCGAGTCCAATGTCGCCGCGTTCATGGTAGAGCCTGTTCCGCTGGATCCGCAAGATGTCGAAGAGACCGCCCATCTCAATGGCGCGTCGGCAGAACAGCGCCTCTGCCGGCTGCAACCGACGGGAGGCATGCTTCCAATGGTTACCGAGAGTCTGAAGCGAGACTTCAGGGGATTCGAACTTGCGCGCATAGGGGGCCGCCACGACGACGGAAGGCTTTCGGAACAGGGGTGGAACGTGCCGGAACTCGGTCACGTCCTGCATGCGGTCGAGACCGGGCGTGTCTACCACCCAACCCCACTTTCTGGCGTCCCGCATGAGCGTCCGACAGCACTCCTCGCCCACCGCCACCAGCGTGTCGCGGTTCTCGTTCTGAAGAAGTTCTTCGTGAACGACTGTCGGGCGATCACGCTCCTGCATGTAATGCCACCTGCGACCAGAAGGTGTCCCGCCGGCAGTTGAAGTCGGCAGCGACAGTTGCTACGTTACCCGACCTTCCGTGTCTCGGCAAGCGCCCCGCCGTCCTACCCGTCGAGGTGCGCCTATATTGGGTTTCCCGACCGGCTGCGGAGAACCGCCGGCACGTCTCTGCGGGCATCGTCGCCCACTGCACCCGATCAGGTTCTCCGGCGCGTGAACGTGCCAGTTGACCGTTAGGAAAGTGATCGAGTGCGCCGTGAAAGGCGCCATTTCTCAGCGGGTGCGAATCCCGCCCGGCAACTGTCGCTCCAGCCGGTAGCAGTCGGGGCGGACGATGGAGGCAACGACATCGGCTGAAGCACTCCGACGACAAAGGCCGCCTCGGGCGGTTCAGCGAGCACGCGGGCCGTAACGACGTGAACGCCGCGCAGGCCTCGAAACGTCTAATGCGGAAGCCGACCCGCCTCGATCACGGGGAAGGCTGCCAGCGGTCGGGAAGCGAGCGACGCGAGCACCGACCGGTTCCGCCGGGGTAATGGCGACGGCACGTGTGGAAGAGGGGAATGGACGCAACACGGGAAGCCCTGCCGGCGACGCGGCACGCGCCAACCGACAACCCGCGAGGGTCAGGTCGGGCCGGCCAGGGTGGCGGAGAGGCCCGCAGTACCGGGGAAGCCGGGTAACTCCGGTGAAGGGAAGGGGCCTTGGTTCGAGAGCAGCGCATCACGGAGGACGGGACATGGGGACTGGCGAGAGCCTAACAGCCTCAGAACGAGTTCAGCGACTCCAGACGGCGCTACATGCGAAAGCGAAGGAAGCTCCGGGCTTCCGGTTCTACTCGCTGAGCGACAAGGTGTGGCGCAACGACGTGCTCGTGGTCGCCTGGCAGGCCGTTCGTCGCAACGGCGGCGCGGCCGGGGTAGACGGCGAGACGGTCGCGGACATCGAGTCGTTCGGGGTGGAACGGTGGCTGGGAGCACTGGCGCGGGACCTGAAGGCGGGGACCTACCGGCCGCAAGCGGTGCGGCAGGTCCTCATCCCGAAGAAGCAGCGTGGGAAGTTTCGGCCGTTGGGTATTCCGTGTCTCCGGGACCGGGTGGCGCAGACGGCGGCGATGCTGGTGTTGTCGCCGATCTTCGAGGCCGACCTGCAACCGGAGCAATACGCCTATCGGCCGGGCCGGGACGCGCATGACGCGGTCAGACGCGTTCACCGGCTGCTGACGACGGGCCATCGCGAGGTGGTGGACGGCGACTTGTCGGACTACTTTGGCCAAATCCCGCACGCCGAACTGCTCCGCTCCGTCGCGCGTCGCGTGAGCGACGGGCGGCTGTTGGGCTGGGTCAAGGCGTGGCTGGAGATGGCGGTGGAGGAGGACGACGGTCGCGGCGGTCGCCGCCGGACGAACCGGGCGCGTCGGGAGCGGAAGGGAACCCCGCAAGGGGCTCCGATATCGCCGCTGTTCAGCAACATCTACATGCGTCGCTTCATCCTGGGCTGGAAGGTGCTGGGCTACGCCCGGCGCTTCAAGGCGGAAATCGTCAACTACGCGGACGACTTCGCGGTTCTGGGCCGAGCGCCGGCAGCAGAGATGCTGGCGGCGGTCACCAGGCTGCTGAAGCGTCTGAAGCTGCCGATGAACGCCGAGAAGACCCGTTGCTGCCGAGTGCCGGAGGAACCGCTGACGTTCCTCGGCTACCGGATTGGGCGCAATTATCGGCGGGACACGGGAGCAGCTTACATCGGCACCCGTCCGAGCCCGGCGAGCGTCCAGAGCATCTGCCGACGCCTGAGCGAGCTGACGACGCGGCGTAGCGGGCTCCTGTCACCGGAGGTCGTGGTGGCGCGCCTGAACCGGTTGATGACCGGCTGGGCGAACTACTTCACCTTGGGGCAGGTCAGCCCGGCCTACGCAGCGGTCGACCGGCACGCAACGCGACGGCTGCGCCAGTGGCTCTGTCGCAAGCACAAGGTGCGGACCGGGAAAGAGATGCGCTTCCCGGCCGAGCGGCTCTGGCACGAGTACGGGCTCACGCGCCTTGCACCGCGCACGACAAGCTTTCCGTGGGCGAAGGCATGAATCTCGTCCGAGAGCCGGATGCGGGAAATCCGCACGTCCGGTTCGATGAGCGGCGACTGGAAACGGAGCCACGGCGGGGAGTGAGGCACCGGCGACGGGCGAAAGCCGCCGGGAACAGCTACCCCCACCGCCTACCGCCACCGCGCCAGTCGTCGACTCTACTACAAACTTTGCCAACTGGTGCAACCGCCCAGGCCCTTGATTCCGGGGCTTGCGCCCGCGAACTTGGCAATGTAGTTGCCGTCACCGTCCTAACGGCGGGCAACCGGGATTCAGAAACGCCCGTTCGCGGAAGACAAGGCTGCAACGCGGAATCGGCCCGCGGTCCGACCTCTCGTTGCAGCCTCCGTTCGTCCAGCGGCGCCTCGATCTCCGACCCCGCCAGCGGGTCGCCATCGCCAGGCAGTCCGCCGGAGCGGCCAGGCAACCATGACGCCACACGAGGCCAGACGCGAGGCGCGCCGCGTCGGCAGGATGACGGCCGCCGAGTGGGCGGACCACCGCCGGCGGGTGAAAGCCGAGCGCGGCCGCGACGAGGAGCCGGAAGTGCTCGGGCCGGCCATCGCCTTCAGCGACCGCCGCGTCGACGCGGCCTGGCGCCGTGCGTTGATGCCGGAGCGGCTCGACGAGGAGACCGGGCCGCGGAGCCGGACCGTGACGGACCGGCTGCTGTTCGCCTGCGCGGGATGGACGGCGACGCCGAGCGCGGCCGAGTTCTACGACGCGCTGCGCACCGATGAGCCCACCGGGCGCCAGCGCTCCATCGTGCTCGCCTGGTTGCCGGAGGCCACCGACGACGAGCTCTGGTACGCGCACATCGAGGACGCCTACAGCTGGCGGCAACTGGCGGCCGCCATCCAGGCGTGCGGCATCGGGCACTTCCCGCGATGCCGCCGGATCAACGCGCTGAGCACGCTATGAGCGCTGACCGGCCCTGCGACGGACGCCGCGATACGCACGAGGACGAGGTCCTCGAGTGGGCGGGAGCACCGCGAGAGCTCTTCGCGCGGATCTCCGGTCCCTCCACCCGGCAGCCTCCCGCCTCGCTGGCGGCTGTGTCGAGCGCCTCGCGGACGTCGCCGCGTGTGCTGGCTCGTATCACGATCTCGATGATCGACCGCATCGAGTCTCCCGACCAGGCGGAGCGACGAAGACGGGCGTCACTCGCGTCGCGCACGAGCCGCACCGGCGCACGCGGCACGACTTCGGGCGATGGCAAGGACCGCTCCGGCGCGAGGCGCTCGGTGCGAACCGAACCGCACGCGAGCGGCTACGCACCCGCCAGCGCAGAACAACGCACGACTCCACGGGGCAAGCAACCACTGCCGACGACCGCACGAACCGCAATCGGTACGCACGAAGCCCGGCGACACCCCGGGAGCGTCTCGCGGCCGTGCCGATATCGACAGACCGCCACGCGCGGCGCACCCAGTCCGCTGCCGCGGGACACGCGACGCACGAGCCCGTGTGTGGCCGGCATCCGAATCCCGGCAAGGACCTGCGAGCCGGCGCCGACGGACCAGCGCGCCCAGGTGCACGTCAACGAGGCAGACGCGCATCGAGCGCGGCACGCGAGGCCGATCGCCGGCCGACGAAGATCGCTCGCGGCGCAACGACCCGCGCCCAACCATCGGTACGCGTCCGCGGCTCGTTCACGCAAGGCCCGTCGCGCAGCCCGCGACTCGCGCGTGTTCGACGTCCCGCACCGCGACATCGCGCGCGCCGCGATGCAAACCGCGGTTCGCTGATCCGTGTCGCAGCGCGATCCCAACGAGTCGGCACGACCATCGACGCGGCAACCGCTACGAGCCATCGTCGAGCACGGATCGTCGACCTGCCGGGATCGCCGGCACGCGAGCCGGACCGCAAGGCGGCCCGGATGATGTGGCAGGGAGAAATCGGATACCGACCGCCTCGCACGATTCCGCTCGTCGAACGGATCCCGATCGCACTGACCGACACCGCACGCCCTCAGCCGCCCGCCGGCTCGGGGTAGTCGAGTCGCGGCTCGTCGATCGCCACGTCACGGCGCGAGGTCCATGCTTCCTCCACCGAGGCGCCGCCCCACGGCCCGCGCCGCGGACCCTTGGTCGTACTACGCCGCGAGTGGTGCGGGCGACCGACAGCGCCACCAACGATGGGCAACACGGCACGACGCGCAGCCGCCGGCCGACACCGGCGAACGCAGCCGCCGGCCCCCCGCGCCGAAGCATCGGTCACTTCAAGGGCGCATGCGGGTCGGAATCACGCTCGGCGCCGGAAACCGAATCGCCGTGCACGCGAGCGACGGCCCCGTCGAGCAGCTCGTCCCGCGCGTGGCCGAGCTCGTTCGGCGCGCACGATTCGTCGAGCGCCGCGCGCAAGTCCTCCCAACCGATGTCCGGCCGCTGGCGCAGCAGCACGCGAGCCACGCGCACGAGCCGGCGCTCGATGCGCAGGTGGGCGGCATCCGCACGCTCGGCGGCATCGACCGGGTCCATCGCACGACGTCGACGAACCGTCCTGCCCTCGCCGTAGCGGGCACGCAAGCCCGGCAGGGCGGCACGCACTCCGGGGAGTCCGTGATCGAGAGCCTACACAAGCGCGTCGTAGCGCTCGAGCACGTCGGTCGGAACGAAGAACGTCAGCCTGATCATCGCCATCACGGACCTCCTCAACGCGCCGGCTCGCGTCGGCACGTAATACGGCCAGGGGCACGAAAACGCCGCCCGGCGCCGTCCGGCGGAAGGTTGCCGACGCGCGGCACGAGAACGCGGGATCTCACGACCCGACACGAGCGACGTGTTACCTACCCAAAAACCGCTATTTGGCAGGTGGCACCGTTTCTTGTACCGGACAAAAAATAGGACCTCAAGAGGGCCCGGCAGTTTTTGCCATTACGCGAGCGGCCAAATAAACATGGGCTGGCAGCGGTTAATGATCATGGCGTAAGACGTCAATAGCCACGGGGATCTTGCATAGGCACGTGTGACTGTACACGCGTACTGTGGTCCTGTTTTTTGTCAAGCTATTTGGCACCCTGTGAGCGACCACCTTCCGGCGGTCGCTCACAACCCCATTTTCCCTGCGGGAAGGCTCTCCGGGACTCTTCGGGCGGTGTCACCAATTGCAGAACTGTGTGTACGTACACTCGGCGAGCCGAGATCATATCGCCAACTGGCGACAGTCGTCTGAAGGCGACCGGGCAGCCGCCGGATGGACCGCCCGACCATCCCGGCTTGGCTCCTGGCCGCGGTCTCGCCGTCGCGTCGAATCGGCACGGGCGCCCGCCGTCGCCCGCTGAACGCAAGCGCATCGAGCAACTGTTCGCGTTGCAGCGACAGGTCCGGGCAGGCCGGCGCGTGCCTGAACCAGATCGCGCGCCGGCTCCACGCCGGCGCGCCCGTCGCCGGCGTGGACCTGCGCGCCGCGCTCGCCGACACCCTTGCCGCGCTCAACGCGGTGCTGCGCGAGCAACTGGCGTGATCCTGAACCCGATATCCGAGGGTCGCGGCGTCGCCAATCTGGTCGCCTGCCTCACCCACGACCAGGTGAGCGCCGACGACCCGCGGCCCACGACCGACGAGCGCGTGGCGTGGACCACCACGGTGGGCGGCTCGCCGACGGCCGACGTCGACCTGTGCGTGCGGATGGCGCTGGGCAGGGTCGCCGATGCGCCGCTGCTCAAAGAGCGGGCGTGTCCGCCCGCGGCGGAACCTGCGCAACCCGTACGCACACTCCACCGCCGCGTGGCCACCCGGTCAGGCCCCGACCCGTAGCGAGCAGCTCGAGCTTGCCGACCGCGCCCTGAGTGCGGTGGGCCTCGAAGACCCCCTCGCGGTCGTGGTCGCGCACAACGACACCGACCACGGGCACTGGCATAGTGGGCCGGGCCGGAGCCGCCAGCACCGGACAGGAAAAACGATTGCAGCAGTGACAGGTCGGCTCCCGTGCCGCCGGCACCGCTCCGTGCCTGCGCCCGCCGCTCGATGCGGTCGCCGAGCGCGTCGACGGCCGCGGTGGCCACCGCGCGCCCGAACCGCGCGAGCCACGCCGACCGGAGCGGGTCGACGTTGGTGATCGTGCCCATCGCCTGCGCGTCCTCCAGCATCAGGGTCCCGACCGGCTGCGGGTTGGTCAACTGGAGCGTGAACGTCTCCTTGCCCTCGTCGATAGCGTCGTCCAGCAGGGTGACGGTGACAGTCTTGCTGGTCTCGCCCGCCGTGAACGTGAGGGTACCGGAGTCTGCCGTGAAGTCGTCGCCGGCCGTCGCTGTGCCGTCGGACGTCGCCCAGTCGACCGACAGCGGGTCGCGGCTCGCCCGGTCGAGCGCCACCACGAAGTCGATACTCCCGGACGACTCCTCGGTCTCGGCGTCGGCCACGCTGACGAAAATCTCCTGCCAGGTGGTCCCGCGGATGGTCAGGCGCATGGTGTCGCTGGCCGATTCGCCGTCGCCGTCGGTGACTGTCAACTCGAAGTCGATCCAGTTGCCGTCGTCGATCGCGCCGCGGTCGGTCATGTCCCGGCGCCGGGGCACCGTGAAGGTGGCCTCCGCACCGCCGGTGCCGCCGAGGGAGCTGCCGAGCCCCTCGAGCTCGCTGTGCGACGCGCCGGCGATCTCCCACTGGTAGGTGAACGACTGCGAGCCGTCGGCGTGCGCCGTGCCCGAGCCGTCGAGGACGACGCCCTCCTCGCCGCGCGTGCCCTCAACGTCGGAGCCCGCGTCGGCGGTTGGCGGGCTTCCCTTGACGGTCAGCGCGAAGCTCGTCGCACCCGATTGCGGCGGGCTGCCGGCGTCGGTCGCCGTCACCGTGACGTCGAGCGCCGCCGGGGCGTCGTCGCCGCCCGGCGTGCCCGAGAACGTGCGTGCCCGCCGCGAAGCCCAGCCAGTCCGGCAGGGCGTTGCCGTTCGTCAGCGCCGCCCCGTAGGTCAGGGTGTGGTTCTCGGCGTCCACGGCCGCCGGCGCCGTGTAGCTGAACGCTTCACCTACGGTCGCCGTCTGATCCGCCGCCCCGGTCCTGAACGCCGGCGCGGTGTTCGACGCGCCGACGGTGCCGCCCTCGCCACCGAACAGACCGACCGCGCAGATCGCCGACACCCTCAACGGGCACCGGCTCCGAACCGGAACCGGGCTGCCATTCAGCCGTCCGCGCGTCCGCATCCGGCGCGAGGCATACAACATCGACAGCTACGCAAAGCACTTGACCCGGGCGGGCTGGCTCACCGCCCCGTAGAGCGCCAAGTTGCTCGACGTGCGTCCGGCAACCTTCAACGACGCCGAGGTCTCCATCAACGCCATGCTCAAGGAGCACGCGAACGACAACGACACGCACGACCACGCTCCCGGCACCGTCCCGGTCCTCGACGAGTTGTCCGACCACGGCGATCCCTGCCTGCGCTGGTGAGCCGCGATGGGCTCGCGGGTTTCCCGGGGGCGATCAGGGATCGGCCTTTCGGCCGCGTGAAACAAGGCTGCAACGCATTTTCGGCCCGCGGTCCAACTCGAGTTGCGGGCCCGTTCGGCAACATGGCGGCCCTCGGTTCGGACGCGCGCCGTCGACGGGGGGCGCGGGAGATCATCGAGTCGGCGCTGGCGCACGTGGTGCCGAACAAGGGGTGAAGGCGGCCTACGCCCGGTCGGACCGGTTCGACCGTCGGCGGCTCTTGATCGACGACTGGGCGGCCTATCTCGGAGGCGGAAACGGATCGGTGATCCAGCAGCGCGGGACGGTGTCCAAGTGAGCCGGTTTCCCCTCCGTTGACGCACTTCCCTGTGCATCCGTTACAGCCGGAGGGGGGGGCCAGAAGAAGCGCCCGCGTTCGGCTATGGTGAGTGGCGACAACTAAGGGAGGAGCGCGATGACGAAGATCACAGGGAGGGGCTCACGCATTGTGGCAACCGCTTCGTTCGCGATCCTCGGCGTCTCAACGTCGGCTGTCGCTCAGCGCGCCCCGTTCGGCGAGATCGCGGGCAGCTACCAAGTGCAGGCGGATGTGGCGGCGCCAGCGGAATCGAGGGTCTTCTCGGGTTGGAACATGGCAGGTGCCTTGAACCAGAGCGACCGGCTCGCACTCGTGTTCGAGTGGGGCTTGTCAAAAACCAGCTATACGTACACTCGCCGGGACGAGATCAGGCGGTTCGAGGAACCCGACAAGTACCTCTACGTCCGCACGGACACGCCAGTCGTCCGTCGCGACCGCACCCTCTCCTTCCGCGGCGGTGGGCTCCGCTACCGCTGGCGCGGCGCCCAAAGAGCCCGACCGTTCGCGCAGGTCCTCCTCGGCGTTGCCGTTGGAGACTGGGAAGAGTCCCCTCCCAAGCCGCGACAGGAGTACATCATCCACCACACCCCGGAAGGCAGCTTCTGGGAGCCCTACGACAGACCGGAGCGTGATCATTCCGAGAAGCTCCTGGCAGTGTGGCCCGGCATCGGAGTCGACATCAAGGTGGCGGATCGGGTCACCGTCCGGTTTCAGGCGGATCTGCAGTTGGCTCTCCTGGGCGAACACTGGGGAGTTCTCGGCCCCAGATTGATGGGCGGCATGGTTTTCGGTTTCGGCTCCCGTTGACCCCGCATTCTGAAGCGCACATCCGAATCGGCACCGTGCCGCAGCGGGCGGCGAAGACGTACACACGCACGCCGCCGCCCGGTTCGCGGTGCTCAACCGCGGACCAAGCGTAGCCGTCCGTTTGCGCTGAGCCCAGGCCCTCTGCTCGAACTTGTCGAGCACGAGGTGGCCAATGCCCCCTCAGAGCTGTTTGACCGGCGGCGGGTCCTCATGGACGACTGGCCCAGCGCTGCACCGCCGCCCCGCTGCTCGACATCGACCCTCCGAAGCCGGTCCGCGACCCCGGCGCGGTGCTCGCCGACTACGTCGACGACCGCCCCTACGTCTCCTCCTCGTTGCTCTCGGCCGCAATGGCGCGCGTGTTCGGTACGGCGATGAGTGGCCGGGCGAAGAAGCGCCAGCAGTCTGGCCGAGACCCCGGTACCGCTGGAGGGGGGCGCTGGCCGCCGTCCCGTGCCGCGGCACCCGGACCCTCGAACGCCCCCCTTCTGCAACGTGCGGCTGCGGGCGACGAAGACACTCGCCGAGTTGCTGAACCACTCCGCACGGGCATCGGCCGCCTCGACGTGCTGCTCCTCGCGGCGGATAATCACGTTGGCTTCGGCCCGGAACTGCATCGGAGCCGCCGGCCGGTCGTCGAGATACGCCGACTCGGCCGTAAACCGCTTACACCGACCGTTTCGCCCAGCAGAACCAGGCGCCACTACGGACGAACTCTGAGGTTCGCACCGAACTCCAGGTAGCGGCTTCCGCGTCGGATGCACCGAGACCTACCCGTACGCGATGCCCTTCAACGGCGGCACCCGGCCGCCCTTCGCGCTACGCTCACGACGCTCACGAAGCTGGTCATCTGAGTCCACGGCGACTCCACCATGTCTCCGAACGCACCTTACCGTCCGCCAGGGCCAAGCCCAGGGTAAAGTCCTGGACCACGGAGCCGTCGCTCCGAAGTCAACCAACGGCACCGGGCGTTCGCTCAACTGACCGATTCCACGTCATCGAATTGCGCGTTGCTCGTGAGCATTCCGAGGTAAGTCGGAAGAGACCACTCGCGGCAGACGTCCTCAAACATATTGCCCAGATTTGCAAGCTGGTCGAACGTCGTCTCAATGTCCGATACAAACAGAAACCTTCGCAGATCCTCCGTTGGTTTGCCAGGAGTCGAGACGTTCAGCAATTCTGACCGGCGCGCAAAAATTGAATCAAGGGAATCGCCCGCGATAGCCTGAGCGACCATGGTCGCCGTCGTCTCAGCACGCATATGTACATCTTCGATTGGCCGCCAAGCATGGGTGGTCTCCCAGAAGTCGTAGGCCAAGACGGCTCCGAGAAGGCGACTAACCAAACCCAGGAGATCAGGATCGTCCAGTGGGTGAGTACCTCCCGTGGCCCATCGCTCGAGGGCGAATTGCACTTCATTACGTTGGTATCGAAATCGATTGAATGCCGAATAGAGTTTTCCTCGACGCGCGAGAAGACGGAGCGGACTGAGTGCGTCATCGGTCAGATCCATCCGATTGAACTCCGGCAAATAAACAGTATGTGAGCCCTGCGAAGAAAGATCCTGTCCCGTTTTCGGGACGAGCACCTTGTCGACAAAATCACTCAGGCAGACCCAATGGACCGTAGAATGAGTCGTGTCGGCCACGACGAAAACAAGTGGATTCGCTGGTCCCATTGCTCGGGCCAGTTGTAGTTCCGCTGTGTCGAGCGTTTCTGCGAGTACGCGCATTCTCGAGGACTGCCTCCGGTCGTACTTGAGTGGTGAACGCTCCACGTTACGTCGTGCCTGGATTTCCTTCGTAACCCACTGCACTCTAGAGCGTGACTTCAACTGCACGAAGAAATGCTCGCCAAGAGTGACGAAATCATCGCCGTGAGAGTCGAATACTTCGACAGCAAAGTCGATTCCGTAATCCGGTTGGTACTCTCGTACTACCCACTCCTGGGGCAAAACGCTCTTAAACAGTTGAATGCCGACCGAATCAGTAACGTGTGACGTAGGGCGCTTCTTCATTGCTCTCATTCCACACTTGCGACCAACGACCGTTCCGCTACGGCGAAGCCTTGAAAGCGGGCTCCCCGTCCGCATGAAGACCCGTGCCATGCTGCCTTGGGCGCACTCAGAGTCCGGTTGTCATGGTACGCGCCCCACGGCAATAACGCAAGTCCCTCCCCGCGACCTCCGCGACAGTCCATAGGAAGATCCAACTCCTACCCCCCTGTACCTTTCTGAATGACTTCGCGCAATGATGTCGCGGAGTCGGGCAGACCGTCGGGAGCCAGCAACTGCCCCCTGTGTCTCGACCACCTGGGGGGGACTTGTGCCTCGACGGTTCGCCATCGATGGACGCCGCGAGGGAAGGTCATCATCGTGCGCTACGCCGACGACTTCGTCATGGGCTTCCAGTACGAGACGGATGCCCGGCGAATGGCGAAGGCCCTTGACGAGCGTCTCGCCAAGTTCGGCCTGACGCTCAACGAGGCCAAGACGCGCCTCATCGAGTTCGGCAAGCTGGCCGCCGAGCTCCGACAGAAGCGCGGCGCCCCGCGGCCTGAAACGTTCGCCTTCCTCGGCTTCACGCACTACTGCGCCTCACTACTGTCCCACATTTTCAGCCCCAGAGCAGCATCTGAGGACTTGGAGGGGTTCGGGAACCGGGTGGTGCGGGCGGCGTGAACAACTCCACCAGTGGACGGCGGTCGAACAAGTTGAGCTGCAGAACCTGTAGCATCAGGTGCAGGGTCCAGCTCAACCGCAAGACGAACTTCAGGTACGCCAACAGCAGGTACATGCACGTGGCCACCCACAGTTGCGACAGAACCGCGTTCTTCGAGCGGCCCACGAAGCGCTTCACCTTCAAATTCTGCTTGATCCACTTGAAAAACAGCTCGATCTGCCAGCGCGACTTGTACAGGTCGGCAATCGTCTTGCCCACCCACGTCGTGTTGTTCGTCACAAACACGTAGCGCCGCTTCGTTTCCTCGTCCCAGTAGCCGACCCGCCGCAGCGTGTCCGGATACGCCTTGCGGCCACGCGCACTGGTCAACTCGATCGTCTGGTCGCTCATCACGCCGGTCCCGATGTTGACGTCGTGGTCGTGCAACACCCGGTATTTCACGCCCCGCTTCAGCCGGGTCACGAAGGTCACGCCCTGTTCCTGCAACCGTCGGAGCCACTGGAAATCCAGATACGCGCGGTCGGCCACCACCACGCTGCCGGCCGGGAACGTCCACGTGCGGGCCACCGTCACATCGCCCGCCTTGCCGTCGGTCACGCTGAGGAAGCTCGGCAGATGCCCCGCCTGGTCCAGGCCGACATGCAGCTTGATGGCGCCCTTCGTACGCCGGAACGACGCCCACGGAAAGGCCGCCAGGCACAGGTCGATGGTCGACGCATCGACCGCATACAACTTGCTCTTGAACCGGAAGCCGTGCCGCGGCGCCCGCTGCTGACAACGAGCCAGGAGGCGTTGGAAGAGCGCTTCATAGAGCGTGTACGGCTGCTCGGCGTTGACCCGCGCCAGCGACGAGCGGCTGACGAGGACCTGTATGCCGAGGTGATAGAGCTTGTGGGATTGGGCGCCCAAGCTGCCGACGATGTCGCGCAGGCTGTGCAGGCCGGCGAGTTGGCCGAGACCGAGGGCGACGAACTGCGCCCAGCGGCTCATGACGCGGAGTCGTTGGCCCTTCTGGTGCTGCCGGGCCTCGGCGTCGAATTCATGTCGGGGAAGCAAATCGAGAAGCTGGCTGAAGACTGTGCTATGATGGGCCACGGCTTGGATCTCCTGTCTTTTGAACGATTTGTGGACAACTCATTCTATCAGACAGAGAGATTCCAAGCCGCTTTGATTAGGAACTCTGTGGGACAGTAGTGACTGCGCCTGGAGCCGGGCGGGGCGTTTCGTCGTGAAGCGTCGTACAGACCGTCGGCGGCTGACCCGCAAGCTGCACGCCGTCCGCGCGAAGCAGCGGCATCGGATGCATGCACCGCTCTCGGTGCAGCACCGGTGGCTGTGCAGCGTGCTCCGCGGGCACTACCTCTACTACGGTCTGCCGAGCAACTGGCACCCAATGAACGGGTTCTACCAAGAGCTGCGTCGTGGCTGGTACCGGGCGCTTCGTCGCCGGAGCCAGTGGCGGCTCACGTGGCCCCGCTTCCAGCAGCTGCTCGAGCGCTTCCCCCTTCCGTCACCGTCCATCACGCACCCCCGCCCGGCGCGTGCCTGATGCCTCGTTCAACCTCGGGAGGAGCCGAGTGCGGGAAAGCCGCTCGCTCGGATCTGTGGGGGCGAAAGCCGAATGGCTGAGCTACCCGACCAACCCCGCAGCCGGCGAGGTGTGAGAGCTTGATAGAGTACGCGAGCGTCGCCCACGGACTAGGCAGGCCGCAGGCGAAGACAAAGCCCAGGGAGGACATAGAATGCACGAGAGCGCAACTGGCAGACCAGAAAGGCACCTTGAAGTCCACGAACAACTGAAGGGCGACGTCTACCGCGATATTGTTCGCATCGCAGAAAAACACCGAAGAGACTGCCACGGCCGGCTCGTACGTGAAGGCACAATCGTTAAGCTAGTTGTGTCGAATGGGGCGTCAAAGATCGTGTGGCTCCGGGGAATGCAAGGCGAGACCCGACCATGGATCCGGATGGACGACAAGACCAGGAACGATCTGGGAGTCACCCCTATGCAGGAGTACGGCTTCAGGATCGAGGGTGTCGGAATCTGCGGCCAGCTTCGATGGGCCCCCTTGATTCCGCAGACCCTGCCCTCCGCATAGCGGTATGGCTTGGCGGGATCTCGGTGGTTCTCGGCGTCGTCGGTCTTCTCGTCGCTATTGTCTCTCTTCTCCGCGGTTAGCCGTACGACCCGCAGGTGGAAGCAGCCGCCTTCTTCCTGCAGTTGGCTGAACGGCCCGAGAGCAACGCCAATCCCGGCACCTCGTTGTTCCGTGCGTCCGGCTGGCACACAATCGGCGGGATCGGCCGATCCGCCGACGCCATGCCTTCAGGACGGCCGCAAGTGACCTCCATCGAGATCCGCGGCGCACGCACGCACAACCTCGAGGGCATCGACGCCGACGTGCCGAAGCACCGGCTCGTCGCCTTCACGGACGCGAGCGGGAGCGACAAGTTGTCGCTCATGTTCGACCGCTGCTGTTCGGAGAACTTCCGGAGTAGATCGCGCAGGGATCGACGGCCCGGATGGCTGAACAGGCCCGCGACGTCGGTACGCTGTGAGGTCGTCGCGAGCCGCTCGTGTCGGGAGGGTTGCGGAGTGCCTACATGACTCTCCGCGGACCATCGCACTCGACGGCTTCCCCCCGAGTGAAGCTGGCCGAGGCCCCACCGGCACGCCATCCGCACGCCTTCTGGTCACCGGGCGCCTGCAACCGCGAGATCGACAACATCGCTCAACGTGCCGGTGCGTTGCTGACTCTTGGTCGGCGCTTCGACCAATCGGCTCCTCGTGACGGTTCGGTGCCTCGCGGCGCATCGCACCTTGCCCCGGCGTTCGAATTTGAGTCCGAGCCACATCCTTGGTTGCCGGCTCCGCGAGCCGAACGGGCTCTTCTTGTCCTTGAGGTGCAACAAGCTGTCGGCTGTACGGCGGTCGGATCCTTCTGGCCCGCGCTGTCCGGTGCGTGCTACCGCGGCTCGCCGTTCGTTTCTGGGGCATGACACTGGCCGAGTTTCGCCGCGCAAGCAACGGGATCCGTGCCGGCAGACGTGACGGAGAGTCAAGGCCAGATCCGCGACCCTTGGGGTCACTGGAGGCGCGGGGCACTCCAGGCCGAACGTGGTGGGATAGACGCGGACCCGGCTGTACCGTCCGGGACACTCCCCAGAAGGCCGCTCGGCGCGCGGGCACCGCTGAGCTCGGCGTCCACTGCAGATGGTCTCCGGTGTAAGATGATCGCTTGGCGAGGGCGCGTCACAGCAAAGAGGGGGGGCGGTCGTATGGCTCAGGTCCGCAGAATGGGCAAGGCTGAGTTGTTCATGCACTTCACCGAGCGCTTTGGCGTCCGGCGTGCAGACGCCGGCAAGTTCCGCGCCGACATCCTGGCGCTGGAGAAGGAGACCGATGGGCTGCTCGGCGAGATAGTCCTCGGGAACGCATCGTGAAGGCCACCGAAGCCAAGTTCATCGACTTCCTGAAGAGGTCGCCCCAGTTCGTGATCCCGATCTACCAGCGCACCTATAGCTGGACGGAGCGCGAGTGCCGTCAGCTCTGGGATGACATCTTGCGCACGGGCGACAACGACGCCATCGTGGCCCACTTCGTCGGCTCCATCGTCTACATCGAACAAGGGATTTATCAGGTCATCAGCCCGCCAGCGCTGCTCGTCATCGACGGTCAGCAGCGCCTGACGACCGTGATGCTCATCCTCGAAGCCCTGGCGAGGCGTGTGGGTGACAGGGAGCCCGTGGACGGATTCTCGGCCAAGAAAATCCGCAACTACTACCTCCTCAACCCACTGGAAGATGGCGAGCGCGGCTTCAAGCTCCTCCTCACCCAGACGGACAGGCAGAGCCTGCTCGCCCTAATGCAGCAACAACCACAGCCGGCCGATCCCTCGCTCCGCATCACCGAAAACTTCGCCTTCTTCGAGGAGCGGGTGCAGGCGGTCGGAACCGACCTCAGGACGCTGTGCAAAGGCCTCGCAAAGCTCATGATCGTGGATATCGCCCTCAGCCGTGATCAGGACAACCCTCAACTCATCTTCGAGAGCATGAACTCGACCGGCCGCGCGCTAAGTCAGGCCGATCTGATCCGCAACTTCATTCTAATGGGCCTCGCCCCTGCGCAGCAGACGCACCTCTACGAGGCACACTGGCGACCAATGGAGGTCGCCTTCGGTCAGGCGGCCTACGGCACGCACTTCGACGACTTCATGCGTCACTACTTGACGCTAAAGACCAGCGGCGCGATCCCGAATGTCCGGGCCGTTTACGAGGCCTTCAAGGCGCACGCACGCTCGCCCGAGGTGGCAGAAGCCGGCATGGACGCCCTGGTCGCCGACATCCACACCTACTCTGGGTACTACTGCGCAATGGCACTCGACAAGGAATCGACCAAGGACCTGGCGCTAGCGTTCCGGGACCTCCGCGAGCTGAGGGTGGACGTGGCCTTTCCCTTCCTCCTGGAACTCTACAACGACTACGCGCGCGACCGGCTACCGAAGGACGACTTCGTCCGGGCCGTGCGGCTGGTGGAGGCCTACGTGTTCCGCCGGGCGGTGTGTGGCATTCCGACCAACTCGCTGAACAAGACCTTCGCCACTTTCGGACGCGTGCTGAGGAAGGACCGTTACCTTGAGAGTATTCAGGCGCACATGCTGACTCTGCCGTCGTACCGACGCTTTCCCGCCGACGAGGAGTTCAAGCGCGAGCTGTCGGTGCGAGATCTCTACAACTTCCCCCGTCGGAGCTATTGGCTGCGCCGCCTGGAAAACCATGGCCGCAAGGAGCATGTGCCGGTGGACGAGTACACCATCGAACACATCCTGCCCCAGAACGAGAACCTCTCAGCGGCGTGGCGTGAGTCGCTCGGCCCGGAGGCGCAGCGCGTGCAGGAAATGTGGCTGCACACCCTCGGTAACCTCACCCTCACCGGCTACAACGCCGAGTACAGCGACCGGCCGTTCAGAGAGAAACGCGACATGCAATGCGGCTTCAAGGAAAGCCCGCTGCGGGTCAACAAGGGTCTCGGCAACTTGGATACGTGGAACGAAGCCACCATCCAACAGCGCGCGAAGCGGCTTGCCGGTCAGGCCGCGAAGGTGTGGGAGCCACCCATGCTCCCGGCCGACGTGCTTGAGACTTACCGGCCAAAGGCCAAACGGCCCGCTGGCTACACGCTCGACGACCATGTGACGCTGGCTGAGGGAAGCCCTATGCGGCCACTGTTTGAGGAGTTCCGCAAGGAGGTCTTGGCCCTCGACGCCTGTGTCAGCGAGGAGATCCTGAAGCTCTACGTTGCTTACAAGGCCGAGACCAACTTCGTGGACGTAGTGCCCCAACAGAGCCGTCTCCGCCTATCGCTCAACATGCACTTCCATGAGCTGCACGACCCGAAGGAACTCGCCAAGGATGTGACCAACCTCGGACGCTGGGGCAACGGCGACGTGGAGGTAGGCTTGAGCGATGCAGAGGACATGCCGTACATCATGGG
The DNA here is from genome assembly GCA_965204175.1 of Vicinamibacterales bacterium. Taxonomy (GTDB): domain Bacteria; phylum Acidobacteriota; class Vicinamibacteria; order Vicinamibacterales; family UBA8438; genus WTFV01. Next base: position 1,457,013 of record OZ241978.1, on the reverse strand, counting down.
CCTCGTACGGCAGGCGTTCGAGAAGCAGATGGGTGACGCGGAGGACAAAACGTAATCTTCTCCTCGGCGTGTCCGCTCAGCGACGCTTCGGCCTCTGCAGTCCAACTGAGGCGTACCGGGTTTCCTCACCGGCGGACGACATTTGAGCGTCGGGCATCGGGCGGAACGCCTCACGAGACGACTCGTCGACCCGTCCCGGGCGAGGATCCGTGTACCTGGCCGTAGCTCCCCAGGTGGTCACGTGGAATCCGGACCAGAATTGCACATGGATGATCATGACCACCCGCGAATCCTTCATGAGAATCGATTCGCAACAAGGCAGTGACCGGGGTTGGCGGCTTCCGCACCGAACGCCCAAACGAAGCCCGTCGCCCAAGCCCTCGTCGCCCGGGGGCCGTCGCGTTGAAACTACCGCGACAACAACCGGTGCAGCCGCATCGGGCCAGTCCTTGGCCCGCAGCAGGATCTCGTCCAGCACACGCGGGCGGTGGCCCCATCGGGACATCACGGCGGTGGTAGAGATGGTGCGAGCGGCGCGGGCGGCACTCGTCGTCAAGCTGGCGTTCGAGTTTCTCGCGCTGACCGCCCTGAGGTCCGGCGAGGTGCACGGGCCGAGTGGACCGAGACCGACACCGACAAAGACGTGTGGATCGTCCCGGCGATGCGGGCGAAGCCCGAGCACCGCGTGCCGCTGACGCGTCGCGCCGAAGCGATCCTCGACGCGGCGCGGACACTCAGCAACGGGAACCCGCTTGTGTTCCCGAGTCCGCGCGGCAAGCGGTTCAACGACAGGCCCTGTCGGGGCTGCTCAGGACGCTCGACATCCCCCGCCGTGCCTCACCGCTTCCGATCCACTTTCCGCGATTGGGCGGCCGAGGAGACGAACCAGCCGCGCGAGGTCGTCGAGGCGGCGCTGGCTCACGTCGTGCAGAACAAGGTGGAAGTCGCCTACGCCCCGGTCGGACCTGTTCGAGCGCCGCCGGAAGTTGATGGACGACTGGTCCGCCTACGTCGCCCGAGGCATAATGGAGGATTCGTAGGCGACCCAGAATCACGATGCGTTCTTGCACTGAAGGGAGCTGTAAGCGTTGACTCACGAATACGGAAAGCCACCAATTCGCATCTACTTGGGCGACCAAGAACTGTTTCCCGATGACGATGGTTATTGGGAGCCGTCAGAACCTGACCCTGCTACGACGCTCTGGCGATATATGAGCTTCGCGAAGTTCTGCTCCATGCTAGAACGTCGCGCGCTGTTCTTCGCCCTGGTTGGAGACATGGAGGATCGGTACGAGGGCTTCATCTACCCGCCGGCACCCCGTGAGCCAAACGATCCTTTACGACAAGCGGAGCGAATCTCCCGCGAAGTTCTGCGCAGTATCTCGCGCACCGCTCTTGTCAGCTGTTGGACGGAGTCTCGCTACGAGTCACGCCTCATGTGGACTACCTACGCCAGTACTGAAGGTGTGGCAATCCGTACCACCTTCCACGACCTGCGCGAGTCGATGCGCTCGGTCGCCGAACTGCCGGTCACGTTCGGGCATGTAGAATACGTTGACTACCGCCAGTCCGAGGTGCCGAGGTTCAGCTGGGCGCCGCTCTTCCACAAGCGGGTGGAATACCGCAGCGAGAGCGAGATGCGCGCCGTCCTGCCTGGTCCGCGATGGAACGCAGATGATCTGCCAGACGTTCCCCTCGATCCAGACGTTGCCGAACATCGAGGCCGGTATGTGCCTGTGGACCTGGAAATCCTGATCAAGAAAGTCGTTGTGCCGCCGGATGCTGCACCTTGGTTCGCGGAAGTCGTGCAGTCCGCTGTTCAGCGGTCGACGGGCACTGTATCTGTAACCCAATCGGTTATCTAACTTGCTGTGGTCAGCGGCGACGGAACGCGTAAACACGCATGATCGCCCACCTTCGAGACCGGGCGGACGCTCTCATGCGGTTCGGCTGGATCCGGTGCGAGGGAGTGGCTGGCACTGGTTTGCCTGCACAGCGGCGTGTTCCTCCGTTCCCAGTACCTCGCCTTCATCGGCCGGACCCGTCTCGTGAGCGAGCTGGCGACGCGGCGTGACGCGCTCCTGCCGGCCAATCCGGCGCTCGCGCCGCTCGCGCACCGCTTCCTCCGCTGCTGCCCCAAGTACGCGGTCGAACAGCCGTGGACGGGCTCCCAGCTCCGCATCTGCCGGATCGCGGCGCGTCGCATGTACTGCGTGCTCGGGTCGAGCACGTCCGGTATCGCCGGCCCGCCGCGCCCGAGATCGTGCTGCGGCAGCTGCTGCTGGCACTCGACTACCTGCTGCGACGTCCGCGCACGTCGTGGCTCCCGACCGAGGCCAAGAAGGTGACCGCGCTGACCGCGGCGCGGATCCCCAGGGACGTGCTGCCCCGCAGGCTCTACCAGGGCGCGGTCGACGGGCAGTACCGGTACTTCTCCCAGAACCTCGCTGTCGCGCTCGATGGCTGGCGGGCAACGTTTGTGTTGTCCAGAACGAGGCCGAGACGGAGGTTGCGGTCGCACTTTTAGGGCACGTCACCGTACCCTCCAGCAAAGCTACTTTCGCTCGGAATCTCGCCGCCGCGCAGGTGGCTTATCGAACTTCACCGGCTTCTGCTTCGCTGCCTTGACGACCTTGCCGTCGTGCAGCGTGAACGTCATCGTCTGGAACTGGTCGCCATCCCAGATCTTGAGCAACTGCTGTTGCTCGGCCTCCGAAACTCCAGCTTCGGTGTCAGCCCGCAGGATCTTCCCGTCGTCCAAGTGAACGACTACCTTGCGGTAGTTGCCGCTTCGGAGCAGCCGAAGAACCTCCAGTTCATCCTGGGAGCGGATACTCATCTCCCCGCGAATGTTGCGAATCAGCCCGTACATCTCGTCGTCAATCGACAGGGTCACGGGTTCTTTCAGGCACTCCAGGAGCCGGTTGACGAGCGGGTTCAGCTTGATGAGCAGATAGCCCTGGGGACCTTCGTGGCGGAAGTAGCCAAGGTGCAGGAGATCCTCGATCTCAACGTCCGAATCCATGACGAACGTCTGTTTCAGGTCCGTCAGGAGCACGACCGCCATTCCACGGCTCATGATTTCAGCCGCCGCCTGTAGGTGGTCGGCACCCTCTTGAAGCATGAATGCTCGAACCCACTTGAGCGACTCGACCGGCACACCGAACTGCCGCCGGATTTCGCTGCACACCATCAGGGCGAAAATGTCCCGAGGTGAGAACTTCCGCCAGCCAGCGTCGCCGGACCGCGTCTCCGGCAGAACCCCCTTCTGGTCCCACTCGTTGATCTGGCGATACGACAGCCCCGCAGCGCGCTTCAGGTCGGCGGCGGTGTAGGTCTGGTCGCCGGTTGGGTAGGGCTCGTCCATCGAAGAGCCAGTCTATCAAATTAAACGTGGCCGTTTAATACAGATGGCGCGTGGCGAATGGTAACGCCGTCGACCCCAATGGTGTATCCGAGATGCCTGGTGGCGGGCGACGTCGTCGGGTGTGCCGCCAGCGGCGGTGCATCACGATGGGCCGATGGCAGCCGGACGCTTTCTTGCGGCCGGCATCGGCATGAGCCCCGCACGTGAACGGGCCAGGCGAGGTGCCCGACGGAACGGTGAACCTGTACGGACACATGCACAACAACGAGCCGTTGCGGGAGGGGCCGTACGTGAACATGCGTCGAACACAGATAGTTTATTCCCGGCCGTTCCCACCCGGTCCGAAAACACCCAGTTTTCAGGCCTGTCTCCTGAAATAACGGTCCAGGGCGCGGCAAGGCAATTCAGCCAAATCCCGTGCATAATGTGGTAACCTAGTGGTAAGCTTATTTCGCAGGAAACGCGATGACGAGGTTGACGGCTCGACAGGTTCAGACGCTGCGCAAGCCGGGCAGGTACTCCGACGGGCACGGGCTGCATCTGTTCGTACAGCGTAGCGGGACCCGCTCCTGGGTGCAACGGCTCACCGTGCCGGGTCGGGGCAGAGTCGACCGCGGGCTCGGCTCGGTGGACGTCGTCACTCTGGCGCAGGCTCGCGCCTGGGCGCTCGACAACAAGCTCGCGGTCAAGGTGGGCGAAGACCCGTTCGCCGGGCCGCAGCGCTCGACGGCGCCGACGCTGCGGAAGATCGCCGGCAAGGTCGCCGACGCGAACCGGGCGCGGCTGTCGCCGAGCGAACGCAAGGCGCGGGCGGCGACGCTGGAGCGGCACGCGGCGGAACTGCTCGACCTGCCGGTCGACCGGGTCGGCAAGCCGGAAGTGCTGCAGGCCCTCGAACGGGTGTGGACTTCGCAGCCGGGCACCGGCCGCAAGCTGCGGACGGCGCTCGGCGCCCTCTTCCGGCATGCACGCGCGGCGGGGCTGATCGAGGTCGACCCGGTCGCGGCGGTGGCCGGAGCGCTCGTTCCCCAGCCGGCCGTGCGCCAGCACATGCGCAGCGTGCCGTACGCAGACGCGCCGGCGGCGATGAAGCGGATCGAGACGTGCCGCGCGACGCTGTCGGCGAAGGCGTGCCTGCGGTTCCAGATCCTGACGGCGGCGCGCCCGTCCGAAGCCCGGCTTGCGAGGTGGGGAGAGATTGCCGAGGACGCGCACGAGTGGCGTATCCCGGCTTGCCGGATGAAGCGGGACCGCGAGCATGTGGTACCGCTGGCCCCTGCGGCCCTGGCGTTGCTCGGCTCGGTGCGGTCGCTGCGCCGGCACGACGGCGACGACGCGTTGGTTTTCCCGAGCCCGCAGGCGGGGGCCGGCTCGCTGTCGGCGGCGACCGTGGTCGGGGTCATGAAGTCGGCCGGTCTCGCCGGCGCGGGGTCGCCTCACGGCTGGCGCTCGACGTTCCGCACGTGGGCATCGGAGCGCGCGGACGCGGATTACGCGGTGATGGAAACGAGTCTGTCGCATGCGGTCGGCTCGGCTGTCGAGCGGAGCTATTCGCGGTCGACGTTTCTGGACAAGCGCCGGGCGTTGCTCGACGCCTGGTCCGAGTTCCTTGCCGGCGACGTCGCGGTCATCGCCGAGGGCGGCCTGCGTCCGACGACGCCGCGGTGAGTGCCCGGCGCATGTTCCGAAGCGAGTGCTGCAACCTGCGCTGGCGCTGCTCCAGCCCGCACCTCGAACGAGCGTACGAAACGCCTGGAGCCACGCCGCCGCCGTTCACTGTCTCTTCGTGGTTGCGTCACCCCCGACGCGGGGACGGGACGTCAGGTAGCCGAGCACCTCGTCCTCGAACCAGCCGACCGCCTTGGGTCCGATCCTCACCGACGCGGGGAAGAGTCCCCGTTTGCGCAGCGCGTAGATCGACGACCGCGACAGCCCCGTCGCTTCCTTGACGTCCTTCAACCGAAGAACCCGCCTGGTCATCCCATACCTCTTTCTGTTGGCCCCGGCTAGATCCGGCGACCGTGTGAAGTATGCAAGACGGCGGTCACCCGAGACCGCGCTCCACCGCTCTGCTTCCGGTTGGAAGGCTCTGAACGGGAAGGGAGGAACTCGTCTGAGGGCGCGATAGGTCCGGGGATGCCGGCCGCGTCTCTGCGGCGGCGGGAGACGGTGGCGGGCGAGCGCCCGAGACTGCAGGACGCAGTTCGCCATCGACGTGCGGCTGCTGCCGCCGCGACGTGCCCGGACGGCGGGGGCGAAGTGCTCGCCCGCGCGGACAACGAGGGTCCGGCGACGCTGGGGCCGCTCGCCGTTCAACCGGCAACGGGTCTGGAGAGCACTGCCTGGCAAGAGCCCGCCGCGCCTCCCAGAGTCGGCGCGGATACGGACCACGGAGAAGCAGGCGGGCGGAACGACAATGGGGCAGGCAGGCGGGTACGGCACAGCGGAACGGGACCGGCGGGCAGGGCGGCGCCGTGCTGTGCACCGTTTGTCCACGCCTGGGCCGCTCACGCGCTGCTGTTCAACGCCGAACGCGGCAGGCCGCCGCCAGACGGCACGCGAGGGGACCGGCGCTCCGCTCCAACCCGGCCCTGTCGGGGCCCACTCTGTCGGGCTTCGACCCGTGTCTGCGGTGGTTCGCGGTAGCCGCTGCCGTGCGGACGCCTCGACAGCTTCCTGCCGAGCCGGGACGGCAACCCGTTCTTCACCAGCAACGCCACGCACGGCAATGACGCCGGTGCATGGAACGACCACAAGGCCGACGGCATTTTCGCCGATCTTTCGTCGGAACGTGTTCCGGTACGTGAAATCACTTTCGCCATGACCCCGGCCCCGAGGCGGTCGCGGGGCCGGTCGCACGCGCCCCGCGCGTAGCGGCACGCAGCAACGGTGCCGCCGGGCGAAGGCCACACCAAGCTTGCGCTCTGTCTCCACGCCACAAGGCCGACGGCACCTTCGCCAGTCTTTCGCCGGAACGTGTTCCGGTACGGGAAATCACTTTCGCCGTGACCTCGGCCTCGAGGCGATCACGGGGCCGGTCGCACGCGCCGCGCGTAGCGGCACACAGCAACGGCGCCCGGCGGGCAAGGCCACGCCCGGCGTCCGCCCTGTCTCCACGCCTCGGTTCACGCGCTCGCGTCCACGCCGTCTGCGGCAGGCCGCCACCAGACGGCACGCCCCTGGGCCGACGGCCCGTTCCACTTGGCCCTGCCGGGCCCTTTCCCCTTTTCCCGGAGGAGACCCCATGCCCCTCATCGAGCTGCTGCGTCCCGAACAGCGCGTCTGGCTGCGCAGGCTCCGCAAACGCATCGCCAACCGCGAGCTGATGCGCCGCGTCCGCGCCGACATCGACCGCAAGCTGCTGTGTCCCGGCGTCGACCTGCCGATCGAGGCCGGCACGTGCGGGAGACTCATCGCGCCCGAGAGCAGCCGCTGCATCCGCTGCTTCAACCGCCGCCGGTGGTTGCTCAACTCCGCCTTCAACAACGCCGAGGTCGCCATCACGGCGCTGCTCGAGACCACCGCGCTCGAAGACGACGCACCCGAAGCGGCGAACGCGCACGCCGACACGCAGAACCCCGTCCCGCTGCTCGACGACCTGTCCGCTCTCGGCGATCCCTGCCTGCGCTGGTAGCGGCCGCAGGCGCGTCCTCCGCTACTCGAGCGGCGCATCCGGGTCCGGCGCCGGCCGAATCTCGTCGCCACCGCCGAAGACGCGCTCCAGCGCTTCAGTGACCAGGTCTTCCAAAGCGTCCGGATCCACACCCTCGAGCTGACCCTGGAGCTCGACAGCATGCCGCCGTGGCACTCGCGGTTCAGCTTGAACTCGGAGTTGGAAACAGGCCGCCGCCAGGCGCCATCGAGCCGAACAGGACGTTGCCGTGCGCGCCGCCTCATCGGCCCGCAGCCGGCCGCGTCGCCAGGGCGGCAAGGGTCCGGATGACCGCCGGCGCAAAGGAAACTACCATGATGGGATGGACTCCTCCGGGTTTACGATGCGCCAAGCAAGAGGGTGCATCAGCTGATCCCCATCAGCACAAACCAGGAGGAGACCAAGATGGATGGTACGACAGTGGCGGTGGACCTCGCAAAGACGGTGTTCGAGGTGGCGGTGGCGGATGAACGCGGACGGATTGTCGAACGGAAACGGCTGGGACGGCCGCAGTTCGCGCGTTTTCTGGCGGCACAGGCTCCGGCCCGAGTGGTGATGGAGGCTTGTGGAACGGCGCACTACTGGGGTCGTCTCGCCCAGGACCACGGGCACGAGGTGACCTTGTTGCCGCCGGTCTACGTGCGTCCATTCGTGCGCCGGAACAAGACCGACCGGGCGGATGCCGAGGCGTTGGTGGATGCGGTGCGCGCCGAGCGGATTCCGGCCGTGCCGGTCAAGCGCGTGGAGCAACAGGCGCTGGTCGGCGTGCATCGGGTTCGCGAGCAGTGGGTGACGACACGCACGGCGCGCATCAATACGCTGCGCGGCCTGTTGCGGGAGCATGGTCTGCATTTGCCGGCCGGTGCGCAGGCTGCGGTGCGGGCGGTTCCGGCGCTTCTCGATGAGGCCACCGCGCTGCCGACAACGCTGCGGCAGGTGTTGGCCAGCATGCAGGAAGAGATCCGAGCACTGGAGACGCGGATCGCCGAGGTCGATCGCCAATTGCGGGACTTGGCCGCGGCCGACCCGGTCAGCGCGCGGTTGCAGACGGTACCCGGTGTCGGGACGTTGACGGCGACTGCGCTGGTCGGCGCCGTCGGTCACATCCATGCCCTCGGGCGCGGGCGGCAGTTCGCGAGCTGGCTCGGTTTGACGCCGCGCGAGTACTCCAGCGGCGGACACCGTCGGCTCGGGCGTATCAGCAAGCGCGGTGACCGTTACCTGCGGTACCTGCTGACGCATGGCGCCCGCGCCGTGCTGGTGACCGCGGCCCGCCGGCAGCGGGCCGGGCAGCCGCTGTCACGTCTGCACCAGTGGGCGCTGCAGGTTCGCGACCGTTGCGGCTACAACAAGGCTACGCTCGCGGTAGCCAACAAGCTGGCTCGGATCGTGTGGGCCGTCTGGACCCGGGACGTCGCCTTCGCCGCGTGAATCAACCGACCGCCGCAACTGCTGAGTGAGTGAACGAACGACATGGCGCCTCGAACCGACCGACACCGCACCAGGCCGATAGAAACGCCGGCGCCCGACGCCGACACCACGTGTGGCCCGCGGTGTGCGACTTCCATGGTGGCCCGGAGACTGGCGTCTCCACACAGAGGCCGGATATACGACTGCAGTCGATTCGACGCCACACGTCGTCGTCGAGGCACGCCGACCAAGGCCCCTTGCAGGGGACGCGGCGGGGTGAGAGCCACCGTGGCGGGTGGCGCGTCAAGCCGCGCAAGCGCGGCTCCTCCACTTCGTTGCGGCCCTGCGGGTGACCCGCCACCCGCCACGGTGGACGGGCAATTGTGGCCGGAAGCACGCTTCCGGCCAGGAACTGACCGGCATCGACCACCACCGGTCCCGCGCCGTTCGCGGCGTTGCCGGTTGCCGCCGGGCAGGACTGACCGTTTCAAGTGGACAACGTGGAGGAGTCCATATACGCGTTTCTTGTCCCTGAGGACCTCCGGAGGCAGACCGTCAGGCGCAGGGTGCAACGGTGCACGGTCGCCTCCGCCGACAGTGCACCATGACGGTGCAAGGTGCCGGCGTGCACGGTGCACACGGTATCCGCATGAGCCTGAAATCGCCGAAACCGAACTGGGGTCAAGATCGCGTCTGTTGGCGGGCCCTCCGCGGTGCAGGGTGCGGCCCGCTGGCGGGACAGGACCGATGGTTCACCGTGCACACCATGCTCCTGTCCGCCCCGACAGTGCACCCCGGCCGGACGTTGCACTTCACCATCGCCGCCGGCATGCGCGATCGCGGCCACGAGAAAGATCCGCGGCCAAGGACGCCAAAGCGAGAACGCTGGACTTTTCGTCGAAGCAGCGAAGACGGCGACGGTGCACTGTTGACTGGGGCCAACCACCCCCGACGACGTCGGGACCATGCAACGTTTACTGGGGCCAACCATCACGCACGGGTGACAGGCCACCATCGGAAACCGTGCAACGTGCCACCATCGCGCACCCCTCCGGAGGCAGACCGGAAAGAAGGGTGAGCGACCCCGGTTCCGGGGTCGCTCACCCAGTATGTTTCCCTGCGGGAAGGCTGGATCCGACGGATCAGTGCAACGTTGCAATGCACCGTCGAAAACAGTGCAATGTCCCTTGGCCCCAGTTCAGAGAGCCCCTTGACCCCAGTTCTGCGGATCGTTGACCCCAGTTCCGCTCGCAGGGGCTCGACAAGCCGCCCCAGCCCTTCGGCCGCGGGCTGAACGGCTAGTGCGACGCCACAACGATCGATGAGCGCCATCCGAGGTTCCTGCTCCTCAAGGGCGGATCGCCGGAGCGAGGGCCGGCCGACATCGACCGCCTGCTCGGCATCCTCGACCGGCTCATCGCGGCGGGCGATACGGTAATCGTCATCGAGCACAACCTCGCCGTCATCGCCGCCGCCGACCGGATCGTCGACCTGGGACCGGAGGGCGGCAACGACGGCGACGCCATCGTCGCCGAGGCCCGAGACCATCGTCGCTCACCACGCGACCAGCCACACGCTGCGACGCCCGGTCCGCCATCGTTTCGGCCCGCATCTGCCGCCCCCGACGTGCTACTGTCCGCGGCGTGAGCACGGAAACCGCCGCGAGACTGCGGCCGCTCCGCCTGACGCAGGCCCGCATCGGCGACACGCTGCACGACGGCAACGGTACCCGGGTCGCGATCGTCAACGCCTTCACGACGGTGAACCCGGAGACCGAGGCGACGGTCCGCGCGGTCGACTACCAAGTGATCGGTACGGGTGCCGAGCAGTTCCGCGTGTATTCGGACGACGCCAACGACGTCGCCCGCTGGCGGGTCGAGACGCCGGAGTCGCCATGACGCCAGCCGTCGCCAGACAGGAACCGGAATGTCGAGGAACGACGACGAACGAGCCGCCGGACGGGCCGAGTGCTTCGCCCGGCTGGTCCTGGCCGGACAGCAGGACGCGCACGGCCGCAGCCTGCTCGATCACGCCGAGCGGCTGACCGAGCGACTCGCGATGTACTGGGAGAAGGAGGTCGGCTGGCTGAGCGCGTCACTGGGAACCGACCGGGTCGACGAGACCACGCTGACGGGGGTCGGCTTCAACATCCAGCAGGTGCGCCACGCCACGGTCGTCAAGCCGCGCGCCGGCGAGAGTCCCGGCGACTACGCCGAACGCATCGCGATCTACAACGAACCGGACGCCCTGGCGGTGGCGACGGCGATGCTCGAGGACGCCGCGGCCATCAACCCGGCAGTCCCGAGCAAGACCACCGACGCGGCGCGGCGCGACGCCATCGAGCGGCTGGGCCACGCGATGGAGCAGTGGTATGAGGACAACCAGCAGGCGAAGCCGCCTCCGGGCGGGGGGATGGCCGACGGCCAGCCCACGGCCCCCGGACTCTCGGCGGCGCTGCTGCGGATGCGGCACCACACGCGGATGGCGCTGCTGAGCCTCGACGAGATGTCGCGGGGGCCGAGCAACCGGCGCTGGGGCATCATCGAGCGACTCGACGCCCGCGACGTCCTCGTGTTCATCGACGTTGCGTTCGAAGCGCTGCGACTCGCCGCCGCAGTCGTCGTCGAGACGTCGGTGGGAACACCGGCCCCGGCGACGCCCGAAGACCGGCAGGCTCTGAAAGCGGCGCGCGACGCCCGCCAGACCGGCCTGCAGGCAATCAGCACGACCGCCTCGGTCATCGAGCGGATCGCCACGCGGATCCTCGCCTCGCCACCACCAGAGGGCGGCGACGACGGCGCGATCCACTGAGTGACGAGAAGATGTGTCCACGGGTTTGGAGTACGCTCGCCCACTGCCGTGCGTGCCCAGCCTGCCGTTGGGGGCTTGCGTCCTGACTCGCGGTTGGTGCCCACTTCGGCGCGACCCGGGCGAAGACGGCCTCGACGGTCCATCTTCGCCCAACGCCACCGACGGCGACTGTGGCGTGGTCCCGGCATTGCCGTCCGGCGGCAGGTCCGTTACGACCCGCGTCACCGTGCTCCTCTCATCCATGCCCCTCGCTTCCGGACGTGCCTGCCCGCGTATGGAGCAAGGATTCGGGACGCCGGCCATCTGCGGCCGGACGATGCAGTCGCCAGTTCGGCATGCAGGCAGGCTGATGGCCGCCGCACGAGCAGGTGACCGGACGCCGTAGCGGCCGAGGTCGCGTCGTACCTTGCAGCCAGAACGGGGACGGCGCCATGACTTGCCGCTCCCGGGCAGTCAGGAGACACGATGGATACCCCGCCGGACTTCCAGCGCCCTTGCCGGCGGACGGGCCGCGGCCCCGCGAGTCGCCCGCACGGTGGGGCCAACCGTTGCCCCAGGCCGGCGTGGCCGCCGCCAGTTCCCCGTCGTCCGCCGTGAAGCCGGCGCCGCCGGTCTTCTCGACCAGCCAGAAGCTGCCGACGTGTTCGCCGAGGTGGTGCACCGGCGTGCCCTGGAAGGTGCGGTACGGCAGCAGGCCGTCGCCGTCGAGGCCGAGCGCGCTTGAGGTGCGAGGGCAGTCCGTCCCTCACGCCGGGTGGCCCCCGGACCGCGCCGATCGCATCGGCGACCAATTACTGACCCGCGGGTCAGTAATTCAGCAACCCGCCAGAGACGTCCTGGCGGGCCAGAGCCGCAGGCGCCGAGGGGCTGCGACGAGTGACCGCTGCAGGGCGGCCGAGCCGGTCGAGATGTCCCCGGCATCGTCGAACAACCGGCCCCGGCCAGCGGGCGGCGTCGGGGCGGACCGATGGCACCGGTCCCGAATACTCGACCGTCACCGTGGTCAGTAATTCGGAACCGCACACGGAGAGGTAGCCATCATGTCAACCGACACGCCGGCAACGCGCAGGGGACGGCCCAAGACCGAGCGCATGCTCCAGATCGCACGTCAGATCCTCGCCATTCTCACCCAGGACCATCCGCAGAGCGTGCGGCACGTGTTCTATCGCCTGCTCGATCCCACGCTGCCGCTGCCACTGCCGAAGACCGAAGCCGGGTACAAGTGCGTCCAACGGGCGCTGGTCCACCTGCGCCGCTCCGGCCAAGTGCCGTACTCCTGGATCAGCGACGCCACGCGGTGGGGCTACTACGTCAGCGCCTACCAGCATGCCGCCGACGCGCTGCAGGCCGCTGCCTACGCCTACCGCGTCGACCTGTGGTCGCAGGCCGACACCTACGTCGAGGTGTGGACCGAGAGCCGCAGCATGGTCGGCGTCATCCGCGACGTGATCGAGGAACTGGCGGTGCCGCTCTACGCCGCCGGAGGCTTCTCGTCGCTGACGCTGGCCAACAACGCCGCCGAGCACATCGGCAGACTCGCCAACGGCCGGCCGGTGCGCATCCTCTACATCGGCGACTGGGACCCGGCCGGCGTCCTGATCGACGAGAAGGTCCTCGATGAACTGCGGGGACACCTGCCCCACCTCGACATCGCGGAACACCGCCTGGCGGTCACCGCCGAACAGGCCGCCGAGTTGCCGTCGAAGCCGCGCAAGCGCGGCGAGAAGCGGCGGCCCGACATCCTCCGCACGGTCGAAGCCGAGGCGATGCCGGCCGACGCGCTGCGGGCGTTGCTGCGCCGCACGGCCGAAGAATACCTGCCGCCCCGCGCGCTGGAGATTACCAGGACGGTCGAAGCGCAGGAGCAGCAGTCGATCCTGGCGATGGCCGAGGCGGTCCGGCGATTGGGCGTGCAGGGCGCCGTCGAAGCGCTGGCCGGCTGATGCCCCGGCTCCCGGCGCCGGCGGCGCACGACCGCAGGGTCGATGTCGACCCGCAGACTGGCATGACGGCGCCAGCCACGGCGCGGCCGGTCAAGCGGTTCAGACGTCGCGCCGCAGACCGTCCGCCGACCTGCTCGGCGCACCGGACCGCCGCCGGCCGCACCGCGCGGCCCGGCGGCGCCGTGTGTCGTCAGCGGCGAGCTGACCGCCGTCGAAGGTCGGGTCGCATGCTCCCAGCCGATCGGCCTCGACCGGTAGAGGCGCCCTTCGGGTCCGGACGGTGACGCCCAGGCCGTGGCGTGTGACTGCGAAGAGTCACGCCCGGAACGAGACTGCGGCCGCCGGTCGTCCCGGACGGGGCTGGGCGGACCGGTCCAGCACTTACTGACCCGCGGGTCGGTAATTCACAAGCGGTCGCAAGCAACCCTCGCCAACGACAGCCAGCCGGCACTTACTGACCCGCGGGTCAGTAATTCGCAAGCGAAGACCATCCAGTGACACAACGCGCCGGACCGACCGACGGAGCGACCGGAACCGGGCGCGTCCTCCCACTCGAACTCCAGATGATTCCCGTCCTGGCGTACCACCGGCCGTACGCCGGCATCGGCGTGCCGGGATTCGGCGTGACAGACGAGGCGCACGGGCCCTGACTGCTGCGCACAATCCCGCGTTCGTGTCGGGCCGGCCCCGGGGAGGCACGTCCAACGCGCCTGGGGTCCCGGGCAGCGCCGTCCGGGCCGTGGCGTGTCCCGCCGGCAGACGAGGCGAGGCGCCCCGGCCCGGCGCCAGCCGCTCGGCCCTCACGCCGGGTGGTCCCGGACGCGGCTGAGCGCATCGGCGACCAACAATTACTGACCCGCGGGTCAGTAATTCTGCCATCCGCCGGAGACGTCCGGCTGACCAACGCGCCGGCCGGGCGCAACGGCGCGTCTTCGGGTGACCGCCGCAGGCGCCGCGGGCTGCGAAGGGTGACCGCTGCAGCACGGCATCGAGCACCACGCCGGTCAGCGCGGCGGCGGCACCGAGCAGGACGACCTCCTCCGCACACAGCCGCCCGAGGTTGCCCGCACTGCACTGACCGCTTCTCCGGAGCGAGGCGGCACGCAACCGGATACCGCCTCAAGGGGCGCACCCGGCGGCGTGCCGTCAACGTCGGCGAGCGCGCACACGGCGGCGCGCATCCATCGAAATCCGGGCCGACGCCCCGTCCGCACGCACCGAGAGCAACAGCCCCGGGCCACCAGGCAGTACGCTACTCGCGCGACCACACCGGGCAGCACGCCGAGCAGGACCGAGTCCACACCGAGCAGGACACCTTTCGTCAACGCACCCGGTGCGGCGCCGCTTCAAGACGCTACGCCAAGGCCACCGACAGCGCCCTGCATGCACACAGACGCCCCTCTTCAGGAGCGCGCCGAGTACAGCGACTTCAAAGGCTGCCAGTACGCGCCGAGTGCAATGGCTCCGAACGCCTGCGCACCGAGCGGTCCTCTCACCGAGCACAACCTACCGCCCGAACCCACCGAGTCCGCCGCGGCCAGCGAGCGGTACGCTGCCCGGCATCCCACCGAGACGGCCATCTCCGGACAGGCGCCGAGTGTGGCGCGCCCGTGAACCTGCGAGTACCCGCCGAGTGCAACGGCCCCGGGAACCTGTCAGGTACGCACCGGGTGAAGCGGCCAGGAAGACGCGCCGCCACGCAGCGAGCGACGGCCGTCCAGGCATGCAACCTGACGGGAGGGCAACGCACCGGAGACCGTGTCGTTTCCACGAGCCGGCACTCACGGATGCCGGCTGCCCCGGAAGGGAATCCGGAACAGGCGAAAAACGTTCCGCCGGCCGGGAACCAGACGCGCCTCTACTGCGTCTAATAGCCCGTGCGGCACAGAGAAGTACGCCTCTCGGTACCGGCAACCCGATCCGGCCGGATCCGACAACCTCCCACCGCCTTCCTCAACCGCGTCGAACCGGAGCACCGACCCACCGATCGGCACGCCGGCCATCCGAACGAGGGCCACGCCGCGGACCGGCCGCATCCGGATTCTGGTACTCCCCGCGCGGAACCAACCCCGCGCGGCGCCGCTGACGCACCTGCTCGACGAACAGAGGGAAGCCGAGCGCAACGCACTCGCGAAGAATCCACGAGCGGGCCATGTTGAACTCGGCCACCGCCAGATCGAGCTGCTCGAGCTGACGCGTCGAGACCCGCAGCTTGAGTGTCCGATCCAACGCTTCGGCGTCCGGTTCCCAGACGGGAGTCAACGGCATCGAACCACTTCCTCTCCGCATGCGCCGGGAGCACCCGCCAGTTGGACAGGTCCTCCCCGCGCACGGATACGCCAGCCTCTACTCCGGCGGCTGCGACGGGTCCGCAACCGGTTCGACCTGCGGCTTGCCGAACACCCGGGCGAGCGCGTGGGCCACGACGTCGTCGATGTCATCGGGCGCCACGCCGAGCACCTGGGCGTGCAGGCGAAGAGCCGCATCGAGGCCCCCTCGGGCATCTCCGGCTGCGCCGCACGCGTAGCGCACCCGTAGTCCAGCAACACGGAAACCGCCCGGTCCGGATCCAGCACCTAGCGCGGACGGGACGCGCCACAGCCGCGAAGCGCCGGCGCCGGCCGCCTTCACCAGCCGCAGGTCCCGGAGCCGTTCCAGCGCCTCCACGGCGGCCGGCATGCCGTCGGCAACCGCCAGGCGCACGACCTCGGAACGATTGGAACATAGCGGTCAGCCAACGGGTCGCAGGCCTTGACGGCCGCCGACGACAGGAACACGACCACGCGCTTCATCTGCATGAGAACCTCCAGCCGGACCACGGCCAGGACCGGCCCGAACGCGCAAAAACAGTGCACGGTGCGGCGAAAACAGTGCACTGATCGCGAAAAATCCGAGCCCGCCGAAAAACCGTGAAAACCGAACTGGGGTCAAGATAGCGTTCGTTGGTGGGCCCGGTATCCGCACTGCAAGCGCTGAATCCGGCCCGCGCAGGACGCGAAAGTAGTGCACGGTGAACCACGGCCTCGGTTCGTCGCCGAGAGCCCCTCGGAGAACCACGGACATCCACCCGTAAGCCTGGGGGGACCAAGGGCCGAACGCAGCCACGGCAGGCGTGCTAAACACCTGAAACGAAGCAGGTCGCAAGCAGGTTCCTACCGACGGACAATGCTCCGGGGACCAATCCGATCAGCAGCTCCCCAGAGCCCGAGGAACGCACGCAAAAACGTTGTCACGTTGCCTGCAAGAGGAACGCTTCATGGCACTGTTTCGCCGACGCACAGAGATCGGAGATCAGAGGGGTGAGCGACCCCGGTTCCGGCGTCGCTTCCCCAATGTTTTTCCCTGCGGGAAGGCCGTTTCGGCGATCACGCTGTCACGGTGAAGTGCCATGGCACTGATCGGCGGAAAGCATGGCCCCAGGGCGCAGCGACGCCATGGCCCCAGTTCAGCCGTTCGATGGCCCCGGTTCTCGATTCGGGGAGGTGAAGCCCCCTGAGGTCCGGTCCTCATCGAGCCGCAGATCACCACCGGGAACGAACGCCTCGAGCGATCTGCGAGACACGACTCGACCGTCAACACGGCGACCAACGAGATCACCAGCGGTGCCGACGCGGCACAACCTGTGGGGCGTCGATCCGACCATCTCGTAACAGCGGAAACCCAGCGGAGGTCCCGTCGAGCAGACGCGCCGCTGTGGCCGGCGACATCGTCCGCGCGTCCACGCGCACGCTCTCGTCCACGACGCCGTTGAGCTTGAACAGATGCGGGCCGGCGCGGCATGCTTCGCCGCCGAGGCGTGCCACGCACGTTCGCCGGGGAGCTGACCACGCACAACCCGATCGCGGACGGCGAGGCAAACCTTCGGACGTCGGCTACTCGGACATCGGCGGCAGGTCCGGCTGCGCCGGGCCCCGCTTGATCTGCGCCTTCAGGTCCCTGCCGGGCGTGAAGTAGGGGACGTGCTTCGACGGCACCTCCACCCGGTCACCGGTCCTGGGGTTGCGGCCCCGGTGCGGCTCGCGGCGCCGGAGACGGAAGCTGCCGAAGCCGCGCAGTTCGACCTTCTCGCCACGGCGCAGCGTTTCCACGATGCTGCCGAACACGGTGTCGACGACGATCTCGGCGCGCCTCTTCGTCAGACCGGCCACCGCGGCCACCTCCTTGATGAGCGCCGCCTTCGTCAAGCTGCCGTCGGTCATCAGTTTGCCTGTGGCCGCAAGGGCGTCGGAGCAAATCGGCCGGGCTCCGCACGAACGGCGCCGTCGGGCACACGGCGGTCACCGTGGTGCCGGTGACCACGGGACGCCCGGTGCACCGGACGGACTACCGGCCGGTCGTGCTCGGTGACCTGAGCCTCGTCACTGCCGCCTTCGGTGCGTCGGGACGACGGCGCCGGTCCGGCCGGTCACGGCTCCGCGCCAACGACCTCGCAAGTCCCCCACCACTGCGTTTCGCTTCGGCCCCTCGATCTGCCCCACCCGAATCAAGCCGTCGGACTGATCCTAACGGCCTCTGACGGCCGGCCGGGGAAACTTGACGGTCAGATGGCAGGTTGTCGCGGCGGCCGTCTCGACCTCGTTCCGGACGACCTGCACGTAAACGGTGGTCGTCACGTAGTCGCGGGCGCATCGTGCCGAGCGGGCGGCGGAAGGCCGGTGCAGCGCGCGCCCGGGGGTTAGCGCCCGCGCTGCGGCGCTGGCGCTCGATGGCCAGCGGCCGACCGCCGCAGTTCGATATGGGCTTCGCTATCAAGTGCACCGGCTGTTCCCGGTTCTGACCGGGCCTGTCCGTTCGTAGAGAGCGAAAGAGAAGTTGGGCACCGGCGCGGCCATGTCGCACCGGTCCGGTAGGTAGTGCCGCGCCTGCTCGGGGGGCACCTTGTCCAGGGGCGCAAAGCCGACCCGCGCCAGCTCGCCGTCCAGCTCCGCGGGGACGAACGCGGAGACCAGCGGCTCGCCGAGACGCTTCACCAGCCGCGGCAGCTTGTCGGCCAGCGGCAGCCCGTCGGGGGGAATGAGATGGCGCGCGAGCAGGAAGTCCAGCACCAGGAGGCTGTCCGGCGCCGCTGCCGCGGCAACCGCGTCGAGCGTGCCCCGAATGGCCGGCCGCGTCAGATAGTACGTCGTCCCCAGCCACGAGAAGAACGCCGGTGTGCGCGAGTCGAAGCCGGCTCCGTGCAGTGCTTCGTGCAGCAGGTCGGTCTCGAAGTCGACCGGCACGAACGTCAGATTGCTGTCCCGTCAGGCGGTGGACGCGCTCCTGGCGCGCAGCGCCACGCCGCCGGAGAACCCGCGCGACTGGAGCATCGCTGCCGACGTCGCCTGCGACTGCGAGCTGTGCGGGAAGCTGCGCGTCTTCTGCCGGGACCCCGTCGTCCAGCAGGCGCGCTTTCCGTTGCGCAGAGAGCTGCGGGCCCATCTCCATGACACCATCGAACGCCACAGTCTCGATCTGGATCACGAGACCGAGCGCCGGGGCAGGCCCTACACCCTCGTGTGCACCAAGAACCGCGCGAGCCACAAGCGCCGGCGCGCCGAGTACGTCGAAAACGTCTCGCACATGCGGTCGCTGATGGCATCGGCACCTCGCGCGGACGAGACCGAGCGCTTCCCGGCCGAACGGGAACGACTGAGCCGGGCCGTCGCGGCAGCGGTGCGGTTGGAGTGACGAGACCCGCCGCGCAAGCCTCTTGATTTCCTGTCTGGACGTGCTGCCCGACTGCGCCGGCAGCCTTGCCGGGCTCGTCCCTTCGGCTATGGCTATCGGGGCGAGGGGGTGCCGCGCGGCGGGTTCGGCGGTCACACGGATACGTGCCGTTCGCACCGGACTCTACTTCTATATTTTAAGTCACTTAATCTTAATATCAATAACTTGCAGGGGTAGATGTGTTCTCGCTCCCTATTCCGTTCCCAATTGTGGGTCGGACTACAACACACTCTGCCAGACTACCCGAGCCATCCTTGGACCCTTGGACGGTGACCATACCGGAACGCAACACGGCTCAGAGGCCGGCCGGCCTTGACCGGCAGGCGCGCGGCAACGCCGACCGACGGTGATGGTAGCCATTAACACTAACCAGGTGAACCTGAAAGCTCCGCATCTCGCGCCGCCAACGCGTACGTAGTTTGTACAAAATCCGCACTTCGGCCGGACAAGGCAGCTAACTCGCGTGCTCCACGCCGGTGCGGAAGACCTTGTGCCGGTGCCATGGCAGGTAGCGCTCGTGAGCAGAGTGCAGTCCGCCGACCTTGAGCGACTTGTCAAGACCAAGCGCTGATCGGGCGCCGGGAGGGAGGTGGTTCGAGGGGAGCACCGTTCCGTCCTCGGCGATCGTGATGAAGCCGGCGTCGAACGCCGCGTCCAGGTGCGCCGCGAGCAGAAGGCCGTTGAAGATGTCGAGGCGCTCGGCGTCGGTGTCGCAGTCGGACCAGGGCTTGATGTGGCTCGCGCGCAAGAGCTCGGGTACCCGGAGGCCGGTGATCGGGCAACGACCGTCCCAGTAATCCAGCAAACCGCGGCGGAAGATGTCCTGACCGACTCGCTGAACCACCAGGCGCTCGGCTTCCGTCGCCCGGGGCAGGTTCGCGGTTTCGGCATCGAAGGCATGAAGCAGTGCGTCCGGCAGGGTGCGCGAGAGCTGGAACGCGCGGCGCAACAGGCGATGGAGCGCGGCGATGTCACCGACACGCAACGCACCGGCGGCCCCGGCCGGGCGCAGTTCCGTGTGCACCACGCCGAGGTCCGCCAACCCGTCGAGCACGTCCTGTCGCGACGTGGCAGCAAAAAACTGCGACTCACCGCCGGCCGTGAGCCAGATGCGCATCGACGTCTGGCTGCTGCCGAAGCAGAGCCAGTCGGCCGAGTGTTCCAGATCGAGATCGAAGCCATTGTCGGTTGCGGCCTTCTCCAAGCGGGTGACCGTGACGGCCGCCAGCATCACCGCCCTCGCCCCAGCGTCCTCCGCAACCACGCGACCCGGATGCTCACGAAGGCGGGACGTGGATTCCGGCCGAGGAGCCGAGTGGCGCGCGCCGCTCGTTCTTCCCTTGGTGCCGTTCGTTGGTTCGTGTCGCGCTGCGGACGCGTCCGCTCGCTGTCCACTGCCGCGCGTCGGGCCTCCACGAGGGTTGGGTGATTGAGATTCAGTATGGCCCGATCCTGTCTGCCGCCGTGCTGACGGTCATCGATTGCCAGCTCGAGTGCTCTCCGAGTTGCCTCGCTCATGTTCGCATCGACTCGGACGTACATCTCGCCGAAGCTGGTGAAGCCGACCAACCGTTCGTAGTCGAGTTCGGTAGGCCAGGGAAGGTCGTCCGGATCCGCGTCGTCGCCCTTGAGTGGTCGGTCGCCCTTGCATTCGCCACACGTGTCCTTCGTCGAACAGGAGAGGTACAGATTGCTCCAGTGGAGGGCGTGTTCGGGAGCTCGGCTCCGAGGGCGCCAGTGCTCGACGTGGGGTCGAGAGTTCTCGGAGACCTCCTGCTCGCAGTAGACGCACAGCGATCCCTGCTCGCCGTACATGACCCGACGCAGCCTGGACTTGTCGAGCGCATCGAACGCCGCTCTGGCGAATCTAGCCCTGTTGGTTCTGCCTGGGAGAGCTGCAAGGTACTCTCGCTCCGCATCCGTGAACGACCGCGGCGTCTGGCCATCGGGACTCACGTTCGCGGGAGGCCGGGGTTTCTCCAGTCCCCGCATCTACTCCTCCATAAGTCCCTTGGCTCGGATGAGCGCCGGATCGCTGGGTCCCCATCGCCTCCGGAGTTCCTGGTAGATCCGATCCGCCTGCTCGGGGTCGCCCCGATCGATCGCGTCGTAAAGACGACGCAGCGCGACCACGCCTTCGTCATCGCGGTCGTCGGTGCGCATGAGATCACGGAGGATCGCATTGGAGTCCCGACCCGACACGAACACGTCTTGCTCCTGAACTCGCCCATCAACGAGGCGCCGAACCTGACGGTTCTCGGCACTGCTCAGCACCTGCGGTGAGTGCGTCGTGACTACGAGCTGGAGTCTGGGGAAGGCGCTGCGAAGGCTCGGTAGAGCCACGCGCTGCCACCGTGGGTGAAGGTGGAGGTCGAGCTCGTCGATGAGCACCACCCCCTCCACGCGCGCGGGCGCTTCCGCGCCGTCGATCTCGTTGAGCATGACCGCCCGGCGGGCGATGTCGGCGACCAGCGCGATGAACACGTGGTAGCCGTCGGACAACTCGGACCACTGGGCCGCCTGCCCGTTCTCGAAGTGCACCATGGGACTTCGCGTTGCCGAGTCGTACCAGGCGTTCGTGACGCCGGGGACCGCGCGCGCCGCTACTTCCATCACGGCCTTGTGAAAGAACCGCTCCGGTTCTTCCCGGTCCCTTCGGCCCACGTCCCCAAGCATCTCGTCCTCGATCCACTGGAGCAGCGGGGCCTCGTCCAGGTTCGGGTCGAGCGCCGAGGCATAGCCCTCCCAACGATCCCCGGTGCGCTCGACATTGCGGCGGCCCCGTCCCAGGCGATCGACGCCGTACCACGCGAACAGCGGCCATCGAACGCCGGGGACTCGAACTCGCTCCACGGCCTCCAGAATCGGTCGATGCTGGTTCCTGTTGCGTGCGGACGTGGGACGGGCAGCCGTCGATCCCCTGGTGGTTCGTCCGGACGCGGGATGGACTGCCGTCGACCACGCGACGGACTCAATGTCGCCTACCGCGGCGGTCCACGCGACCTCGCAAAGGCCGACCGGCTCCCGTCTCCCCTTCGCGTCGAACGTGCGCATTCTGGGATCGCGCCCGGGGCCGAGCTTCAGCGTCTTCGGCGACCCCCGCTGGAACACGGCGAGGCCCATCGCGAGGGCCGCGAGCAACGCGGTCTTCCCACCGCCGTTCTCGGCGAAAAGGACTGTGGCGTCCTCCTCGAGCGGAAGCCTCAGCTCGTCGAAGCAGCGGTAGTTGCCGACCCGGAGCTCGCGGAATCGGAATCGGCTCATGTCGCCCTCCTCGGCGGTCCGAGCGGCGAGTCGTACTGCAGACCCTTCTCGGCGGCTGCCGCCAGCGCATCGTAGATGTTCAGCACGACCCGCTTCGTCCGGTACTCGCCGTGCTCGCGCTCCTCCGACCGCTTGAGGGCCGAAAACGTGTCGAGGATGTACGCGGTGTCATCTTGCGAGATGTCGTACAAGTGGAAGAAGGCAGCGTCAATCTCGCACAGGAGCTGGAATCGGCGGTCGGGATCCCAGACGAAGGGCGGGCCGTCGTCACCCCAATCCTCGGCAAATGCTCTTAGGTCCCAAGCGGTATACGTTAGTTCGAGAACACGCGGACCGAGCCAGTCACGAATCCGTAACGAAAGCGCCCAGGGTGCAGGCATCGCGTACGTCGCTGGGCAGAGTGCAGGTAGCTGCCGCAATGTGAAGTAGTTCAAGTTGAGCCCGGCCACCTTCTGCCTTGCGCAATAGTCAAAGGGTATGCTCGACAGGTTTGCGTAGAGGGCGGTTACCAATTGTGGATCTGGAGACGGCATCATCAGCGGGAACGAGTTGCCCACGGCAGCTCTCGGGACGATGCAAGCGACGATGGTACGCATGCTCGCGCGAGAATCTGTCACGTTGCCCCAGCCGAGGAGCCACCCGCGGTCCCAAATACCATCGAGTCGCGCATCCACTTCGTCCTCCGCGACCCAGTAGAACGGTAGCGGTCTATACTTCGGATCGGCGAGTTGGACATCAGATGGAGACGGCAACCGATGCGGTCTCTTTGCGGCTGCTGCGCTCTCGAACGTGCCGCTCCTGTGGTTGTACTGGTCGGTCATCTTCGCCTCGTATAGAGGTAACATGACTCTTCCTTCCTTCTCAAACGCACCGGCTTCCAACTTCCATCCGGCTGACGCTAGGTCGGCCCGCGTGCGAAACAGACCGGAGTCGTTGGTCATGTCCAACATGCGCAGGAACCTCAGGCCCCACTGGTTGCCGTCCGGGTCACCGTCGCGCCAGAGCACGCCGGCGCGCCGGTAGATCGCGAGCGCGATGGTGGCATCACGCTTCGTCCGAAAGATAGGGCAGGTCCCCGTGTTCGGATTGATGGTCTCTATGTCGGCGGCGCTCAGGGTGAAGTGACGTTCAGGGTCGTCTAAGTCTGCGATCGCCTGCCCCTGAAACAAGAAGTCGGCCATCGCTGATGGGCTCCTTCGACCGGAGAGAGTGGTCAGCGAGAACCGGAGCATGTGCCCCTTACCGGCTGTAAAGAAGCCCTCGTTCTCGAACTCCCACATCGATTGGAGAGCGCGCGACTTCACGATCGCCTGGAAGTAGCCCTTGGTAGTGTCGTCCGTGGCGATGCCGCTAGGCACGATGAATCCTGCTCGGCTGCACGGACCGAGCATCTGGTAGTTGTGCTCGGCAAACAACGCGTAAGTGTTCACGTCGCCCTTGCCGCAGAGCGGATAGCGTCCGGATTGCCGCACGAAGTGGCTCTGCCCGTGCGCGATGCGCGACGCTCGGCTCCATTCCTTCCAGAGAACCGGGTTCATGGTCGGAAGTGTCGCGATGAGCCTCTTTCGCTCGGCGGCGTTCCGTGCCGTTGCGATCGACGGCTCGCGCCTAGCGAAAAACTCTTGCTCCTGCAGCTTCAGTCGCTCCCACGGTGGGTTGCCGAGCACGACGTCGAAGCCGCCTCGTGCGAAGACGTCCGGAAACGCCAGCTCCCAGTGGAACAAGCCGTAGTCATCGGCGACCCGCCGCGTGGTGTCGACGAGAGTCGGCGACGCCGGTGTCTCCCGGTCGCGGAGTGCGAGCCACGCGGCTGTCGTTGGTGCGGCCTCGGCGACCGGGCCGGGTTCAGCCTTGGGCCAGACGAACGCGGCGCACCACGCGTCGGCCACGAGCTTCTCCTGCTCGTAGGCCGGCGAGGCCAGAAGCGTCTTCCACTTCCGCTGCTTCTCCGCCAGGGCGGCTGAGTCTGTGTCCGAAGACTGCTCAACTGCACGCATTGCAGCGCGCAGGGTCTCCGTCTCGCTTCGGGTCTCCAACAAAAGGCGTCGCTGACCGGCGATCTCGTCCCGGTTACGTCGCTTCAGGGACTTGGCGACCTGCTTGTCATCTCCTTCGAGGGCCACCCACGCGGCGTCGGGTACCTGTTCGCCCATCAGTGCGCGGCTCGCGCCGATGAGCGAGTTACCGCGGCGGATGTGGCTTTCCAGAAACGTGAGCGGCAACCCCGGATCGATAGACTCCATCCACAGGCTCACCTTGCATATCTCGACCGCCAGCGGGTTCATGTCGACCCCGTAGATGCATCGGCGGACGACGTCGCGCAGCGCGGCCTGGTAGTCGTCCGGCGTGGGCGTACCCCCCGCCCGGATGCGAGCGACGCGATCGGCGAGCCGCCGCGCGGCGGCGAGCAGAAAATGCCCAGACCCGCAGGCGGGGTCGACAATCGCCAGCTCCAGAAGGGCGTCGACGGGCCGCTCGGGATGCGCGGCGACCGTGCGCTCGACCACCGGATCGAGGGCGCTCGCGAGGAGAAGCTGCACCAGTTCGTCCGGCGTGTAGTAACTGCCGGTCGTCTTCCTGGCATGACCTCGGCTCTCGTCGATGCTCGCGAAGGAGAAGGAACGTCCGTCCCCGGTGATCTGCGGGACCAGCTCCAGAAGGCCCTCGTAGACGTAGCCGAGCTCGTCCGGACCCATGTCGCGCCAGTTCACCCGTACGAGCCCCGTGGGCTCGCGAAGCCACGCGAGATTGAAGAGGGCGCTGAGCAGCTCGCGGTTCTCCAGCTTCGCCGCGTCGAGGTCCGTGCATTCCTCCGGCGCGAACAGCCCGGCGAGGACGGGGAGCCCGAGGCGTGGTTCCCCGACTGCCAAGCTTCGGAAGACGATTCTGAGAGCTTCCCAGAGATCGCCCTGGCGGTCGTGGGCGCTTCGGCGGACGGCCCGGTCGCGAAGGCGGCGGAGCCCGTATCCCTCGGCATAGAGCCGACGGGCGGTGTCGGACGCGTTCCTCGAGTGCAGCAGGTTGCGCTCTTCGACCGTGAGCAGGAAGACGAGCCGGTAGACGAGTCGCAGGAGCTGCCCGAAGTAGCGCTCCTTCGTGAGACTGCCCGCGTGGAGGGCGGAACGGAGGTTGGTGTTCGCGGCATGGGAAAGGAATCCCTGCCCCAGTGTCTCGAGCGCCTGCCGGAAACCGTCGCTCAGCTTGTCCCGTGCCCGAGTTCCCTCCTCCCGGCCGGCCTCCCGCCACGTCTCAAGCGGGCATTTCTCCGGCGGTTCGCCGGCGCGGCCGAAGCGCGACTCGTGCGCGAGGAGCCAGAGCGCGGCGAAGTCGGGGTACAGGTCCTCGGTGAAGATCCTGCCGAGGTCGGCTTCAATCCACGCCGGCCGCGTGAGGCTCGCGTTGTCGCGCGCGATCCGCAGGGAGAGTCCGTCAGTCGCGAGACCCCAGAGCGCCGAGACGGAGGCGTTCAGGGTCTCCTGCAGGAGGCCGAAGGCGCTCCGCCCGCGCCCGTCATCCCCAAGCTCGGCCAGGGGGACGTCCAGACCCGCTCCCGCCGGGGTCGCGACGACGGGAACGCGGTCGCCGAGGGCGAAGAACGGGACCGGGTACATCCGCTCGCCCATCGTCGTCGGCTCCGCTCGCCTCACGGACCCGAAACAGAGCGCATCGCGCAGAAACCCCTCGACGAAGCGCTCGACGAGCGCGCGGGCGTCGCCTCCGGCGGCACGGCCGGCTTCCAGCTCCCGAAAGCACGCCTGGGCGATGCGCCAGCTCCGCGCGATCTCGTCGCGGATGTCGAGGCCCTTCGGAACGGCGTAGTCGGCGGGTTCCTGCGCGGCGGCCTGAAGCTGGGCCACCTTTCCGAGCCACTCGGCTCCAAGCAAGCCGCCCTCGATCGAGAGCGCATCGAACGCGATCCGCGCCTCGCCCGGGCTGCTTCCACGAGGCGCCATGTCAGTCGACCCTCGGCAGAAGCACGTAGACGCCGATCACGTCGGCACGCGGGGAGGCCTGGACGGAGGTGCTGCCGGTCGCCCGGCTGGCTTCGCGCACGCGCAGATGGTCGTCGAGCAGGATGCGCGCACGCGCAGCCGCGAAGGCCTCGAGATCTGCCGCGCGGTCCGGAAGCAGCGCGAGGGCTCGTGCGACCTCCCGCTCTCGAACATGCCGTGGGGCATCGCCGGCTGGCGGCAGCGCGAGCAGAGCAAGGGCTTCGGCACCGGTGATCGGCCCTGTGGTCAGCGGGGCCACCCAGGCCACGGCGGTCGCCTCCTCGACCATCAGTGTTGTCTCCTGGTCCCGCCGGCGCGACAGCAGTTGGTGGCGCAACCGGAGAAGTACGACGGTCGCGCGTCCGCTCACGCCCTCGGAGATCCAGCAGCCAGCGCGCCCCAGGACGGCGGGGTCGCCCGCCGAAGCGTCCTTGTCGTCGACCGAGAGGGTCCGCGCGAGCAGCGTCTCTGCAAGCACCGCGATGAGGGGATGGCTGCGCCGGACAGGACGGCATCCGGGCGCCGAGGGATACGCGAAGTCGATGGCAACCGTGCCCGCGACGCCCTCCGTAGTCAGGCGCTCGCGAACCTCGGTCGGAAGCGCCGCCGTTGGAACCTTGAATCCCCGTGTGAGCGGTTCGAGCCCGGAACCGAGCCGGGCGAGAGCGCGGCTCGCAAAACGCTGCACGTCGTCGCGGCCCCCGACCGCGGCCAGGCTCTTGTGCCACTCCGGCAGCACTTCGTCCGGCCTGATTCGGCGCTGGGCGAACACGGTCCGGCTCCTCTTCGCCTTCGCCTTCGTGTCCTTCCACTGACTCTCGAACAGTTCCAGTTGCCGGCCCTCGACGGCGCCGGAGCCGCCCCGCCGCCGCAGGAGCACGGCCTTGAGTAGCGCCTGGGTGAGCGAGTGGCCCTCGTCGGGCACGGGCACGGGGACGCCGAGCTCCTCCCGGATGCGGGCCGCCTTGCGCAGGATGACCTGCAGCACCGCGCCATCCACCGGGTTGTCGACGCCGTAGAGGAGCGTGGCGCGCACCGTCGGGCTCGGCTGGCCGAAGCGGTCGACACGGCCCTCCCGCTGCTCGTGGCGCGTCGGGTTCCACGACAGGTCGTAGTGAACGACGGCGTCGAAGTGCTCCTGCAGGTTGATTCCTTCCGACAGGCAGTCGGTGGCGACCAGGACCTTGGGGCCTGCGGCCGCGCCGATTCGCGCCACGCGCTCCGCGCGTTCTTCCGGGGGCAGCTCGCCGGTCACGACGTCGACCGCGGCGCCCGTCAGGCTCTCGGGCAAGTGGCGGGCCACGTGGCGGGCCACATAGTGCGCGGTCGCGATGAAGCGACAGAAGACCACTACGTGGAAACCGGCCTCGACGAGCTCTGCGACGTGCTTCGCGGCGGCCCGGAGCTTCGGATCGCCCGTCCGGCCCGCGAGTCTCGCCGCCTGTCCGATCAGCCGGGTCAGCGTCAGGCTGTCGCCGCCGGCCGGTGGCTCGACGTCGTCGGCCACGAGTGCGTCCACATCACCGTCGAAGATGCGGTCGAGCAGATCCTCACGTGCCTCGTCTCCGAGATCCTCCCCGGCGCGGGTGCGCAATGCCAGCCCGGCCGCGGCCGGGCTCGACCCGGCGCAGCGCAGCAGCGCCAGCGTTCCCCAGAAATTGAGGCGTTGCCGCAACTCGTCTCCAGTGCCCGTTTCCACGACCTCGGCGCAGTAGTCGAGCACGTCGTTGAAAAAGGTGTCCCAGGCGCCGCTGAGCTTGTAGGTGAGCTCCTTCGTTTCGCGGCGCGGAAAGAAGCCGCCTTCGTGCCACTCGGTGATGTCGGCTCGCCGTCGCTGGACGAAGTGTCTCGCGAGGCGCTCGCGGAGTCTTTCGCGCTCGGCGCCCGTGACCTCGGCCAGGCGCTCGAACTCCGGTGCGAGCAAGGCGAGGAGCCGGTAGAAGGCCGCGTCGTTGCCGCTGTGCGGAGTGGCCGTGAGCAGGACGAGGTGCCGGGACGTGCTGCCGGCCAGGCCCTGGAGCAGCTTGTGCCGCTGGTGCCGGCTCTGGCCGGCCGAGGCGCACGTGTGGGCTTCGTCGACGATCACGAAGTCGGGACAGGCCTGGAGGAAGTGGTCGCGCCTTTCCCGGGTCTTGATGTAGTCGAGACTGACGACCGTGTGCGGGTGCACCGAGAAGATGCTCACGCCCGGCGGAATGCCCCGTTCCAGGCGCCGCGCGCTCTGGGCCGTCACGGCCGCGGCCCGGATGTGGAAGCGAACCTCCAACTCGGTCACCCACTGGTCCACCAGGTGCGGCGGGCAGAGCACGACGGTGCGATCGATGTCGCCGCGGTCGAGCAGCTCGCGAGCGATGAGCAGGGCCTCGATGGTCTTCCCGACCCCCACGTCGTCGGCGATGAGCAGGCGCACCGGGTCGAGCTTCAGCGCCATGAGCAGCGGCACGAGCTGGTAGGCGCGCGGCTCGACCGAGATCTGTCCGAAGCTCCGGAAGGGTCCGGCGCCCCGTCGCAGGGAGAGCAGCAACGCGTCGCGAAGCAGCAGCGCCGAGTCTTGCCCCCCCAACTGATGGACGCTGGGCAGGGGGAATCGGGCCTCGCGAACCGGCTCGATCTCGAGCGGCAGGTGGATCAGCGTCCGATCCTCATCCGATCCCGTGACAGGACGGACCCGGAGCGTCTCCGCCGAGCTTCCGGTGAGGACGACCCACTCCCGTC
This sequence comes from Vicinamibacterales bacterium, assembly GCA_965204175.1. Classification (GTDB taxonomy): domain Bacteria; phylum Acidobacteriota; class Vicinamibacteria; order Vicinamibacterales; family UBA8438; genus WTFV01. The sequence continues at coordinate 1,428,153 of OZ241978.1, read as the reverse complement.
CGCGGGCGCTGACGAGGTTTCCGGGCGCGTACACGAGGTCGCTCATGGCGCCTGCCCCAGGACGGAAGCCAGTCGTGCGAAGGCCGCGTTCCAGCCCGCGGGCTCCTCGAACTGCACTACTTCGAAGCCGAGGTCTTCCAACGCCTGCAGAGCCGGGTTCTCGGCCTCCTCGACCAGGGCCGCCACGTAGTGTCCGCGCCAGACGCAGCGCACGGAGCCGTCGCCCGCCGCCAGGGGTTCCGCATCCGGCGCGGGAAGCCCTCGCCGAGATGCCTCGGCGGACCACCGACCCAGGCGCGAGTCCTCGCCGTCGACGCGGCCGGCCGCGTGTGACGGCTCGTCCTCGCGCGGCGCCGTGCGTGCTCGGGCCATCCGCAGCAGCATCGTGCGAGCGTCTTCGTCGCGACGATCTAGATTCTCGTGGTCGGGCTGGTTGTAGTACGACATCAGGCAGCGATAGCAGGCCGCAACGCAGGCCGTCCCCGGCTGGTCCGAGAGACCCGATATCGAATCAGGCAGAGGCCCGTCGTCGACCGCAAGGTGCATGATCTGCAGGGCCTGTCGCGCGACGGTGGCGAGACTCTTCTCCTGACTCACGAGCCGCGTGAGTACCCCGGCGCCGCCTTCGGTGGCCTCGTAGAGGAGGAAACCCTTGCGGACGTCACGCGTGGGCATCGGCTCGGCGAGCATCTCGCCTTCCTCTAGTTGGAACACCGCCTCGATGCCACGCAGGATCGCATGCTGCAGGGTGGCCAGCGCGACCTCCGAAGGTTCGCCGGCGGGCTGGAAGAGGAGCGCGTTCTTCCGATCCTGAACGCTGGGGACAATCAACTGCCGAGCCGACGCCGTGGGGTCGAGTGCGTTCTCGTCCGCGTCGTCGTCCTCGTTTCTGGCCCAGTATCCGGAAACCGGATCGATGCGAAAACCGAGGATCTTCTTGTCGGCTCTCCTTCGCAAACCCTTGTTGAGGCGCGTGATCGTTGCCCCGGCGCCGTACGCCATACGCACTATCTCGCCGTCCTCGTCGGAGGCCGACGCGACCCGTACGTCGATTTCCTGGTCGCGGATCGCCCATTCGAACGTCGTCTGCAGGTCGAAGCCCTGGCGTTGGCGTTCCTCGTCGTTCGCGGTGATCTGCTCGGCCGGCTGCGTGGCCACGTTCTCGATCCGAAACGTGTTGCCCACGATCTCGGCGTCACCGAGCGACGTTCCGCAGGCGTGGCACACGGACAGGTCGTCGCCCAAGTGGCCCGCGCCGCAGGTCGCGCAGATTCGTACGGCCTTCGTGGGCAGTTGCGAGTCGGGCGTCGCCGACTCCCGATGTCCGAGCGAGAGGAGTGCCCGCACCACCCGGTAGGCCCGCCCCTCGTGATAGACGAGGCTGCGCGGGCCGAACTCGGCGAGCGCGAGGAAGCGCGGGCGCTGAAGGTAGGTCTGCCGCCCGCGACCGTCCCGGCTCGCCGGGATGTACGCGAACAGTGGCAACCTGGGGAAGTTGTACCCGGGCAGGAAGCCCTCCGTGGCGAGGTAGCGGTACGTGTAGAAGTCGCTCGACAGCGCACTCGTGCCGCTCTGGAGCAGGTTGAGCTGGTCCACCGCCTGCGCGTGGCGGGTCTGGGCCGCCCGTTTCTCCCGGTAGGAGGTGGAGTAGTCGTCCATGGTCCTCCGTGCGGCGTCCCGCTGCTCCTCGGCGGCGGCAAACAGGTCGCGCCAGCGCTTGAACGCCGCGTCGAGGCCCTCCGCCGCCGCCGCCACGAGGGCATCGGCATAGGCGTCGCGGCCCGTGTACCAGGGCGCCAGTTCGGCCGTAAGATCGTCTGCGACCGAATCCAGGACGCGCCGAATCCGTTTACCTGCATCGTCAGCGACACGCTCGTGCCTTATCGCGGCCTCAATCTCCAGGGTGAGGGGTCGGCCGGCGTCGTTGAGAACGAGCAGCTCCGCGATGCACTTGTCGAGCGGTTGGTCGACGCACGAGAGCCAGACCGCCTGGAGGTGGCTGTCGATCAGGTCCCGGTTCGTGAGCTCGAGGACCGGCGCCCGCACCTCGCCGTAGACCATCGCCTTCGGGTCGCGGAAGAAGTACTGGTCGTGCGGGCTCTGCGAAGACGCGTACGTAACCACCAGTGCGGCCTGTCCGCTGCGGCCCGCGCGCCCGCCGCGCTGCGCGTAGTTCGCCGGCGTGGGCGGCACGTTGCGCATGTGGACCGCGTTGAGCGCCGAGATGTCGACGCCGAGCTCCATCGTCGGGGAGCAAAAGAGGACCGGCAGGAACCGATTGGTCTCTCCGACCTCTCGGAGATGCTTCTCGTCGTTCGCAAGCTCCCCGCGCTCCCGATCTCCGAAGCGAAAGCGCTTCTCGCGGATCTCCCGGTTGTCGGGATCGACCTGCGCGGTGTGCTCGCGCGCCTCGAACCCGAAGAGCGGGTGGGTCGGGGCGCGGAGCATCCTGGCGAGGTTCTGGTAGAGGTCGCGGAAGAACGCGTTATGCGTGGAGTCACCGCCGTCCACCGGTTCATCGCTCCGTTGGAAGACGACACACGCATCGTTGAGGCGCCAACCGGGCTGGTCGAACGGAGTGTTCTCCTCCGACACGAGGCCATGCGTCGCCGCCGCGCGAAGGAGGTCGTTGACCAGCCGGTCGAAGTCGTTCGAGCGCAGGTCGCGGATGGCGGTGTCGTCGTCCCAGAGCCTCGACGAGCGCAGCGTTCGCCCCAGGCCGCTGCGTGAGCCGCCGCGGACGATCAGCTCCATGTCGCGGAGCGTACTCGCCCGGCGGGTGGGCGCGACGATCATCAGCCAGCCCGCACTCCTCGGCTTCTCGTCGCTGCCGAATCCCCAGGGCGGCCGGAGCCGGCTGTGCGACTTCGCGACCAACTGCTCCAGGACGGCGGCGTCGAGAACCTGGCTGCGGATCGCCATCCACTGCCGCATGTGATCGAGCAGCTCGCCATAGACCGCTGCGCGGACCGCGTGGCTGGCCTGCTTCAGCAGGGGGTGCGCCCCGGCGAACGACTCGTCGTCCGCGGCGAGCTCCTCGATACCGAGGTACTTCACCCGGACCATGCCGAGTTGCTCGAGGTTCGGGTTCGTGTAACGCCACCCGCGGCGCTGATCGAACCAGACGCGGTAAGCGAGTACCTGCCGAAGCGTGCCCTCGGCCTCCTGCAGGTTGAAGCCGCGCAGCGTGGGCTCGAGCAGCCACTCCGTCCGGATCTGCGGGTCCGCCCGGTCGAAGCCCAGCGTGCGCTGCGGAGCAACACCCAGCTCGTCGCTGCGGAGCCCCTTCGAGCCTGCATCCTGCAGCGCACCGAGAAAGCCCGCGCGGACAAGGCTCACGAAGAGGAAGTCGTTGAAGTGACCGGCCTGGAGTGCGGCGTCCTGACGATTGTCGGTGAAGCCCAGGAGCTTTCGCGTGTAGGTACCCAACCCTGACTCGGCACCGTGCATCCAGCGCAGCACGCTGGCGACGAGGACGGTGGTCGCCGAGCTCCGGCCCTCTGCCGACAGAGAGGCGAGACGCGTGCGGTCGCGCGCAGCACCGCCCCAGGTGTTCCCGCAGCGAAGGCAGACTCGGAACCTGCCGGGCAGGAACCATACCGTCGTCCCCGAACCGACGCGCCCGTCGGACGCGACCGCGAAGCGCCGGGCACGGGCGTCGCGGTAGTACGTCTTGAGGCGCGACTTGCCGCCGGGGCCGAAGTCCAGCCACGTCTCCGGGTAGTCTTCGTCACGATCGGCGAACGTGAAATCGGAATCGCCCGGCGCGTGCGGTGTCAGGAAGCCGAAGATCTCCTTCTCGTCCCCGTCCGGTTCGGCATTGTCTTGCGTGGTGGGCGGCGCGTCATCGATGTCACGTGCGAGGAACACCAGGGTCCCGTCCCGTTGCACCAACCGCACCGGGTGGTACTCGTGCCCGCATTCGCGACAGAAGTGCACGGCGTAGAGGCGCTTGTCCGCGTACTCGGGCAGGAACTGTTGGCCATCGACGGTCACTCTTCGGGCGCCGGGCGATTCGATCGTGGCGTAGGCGTGTCCCGCGCCCGAGATGAACTGGTGCAGCTTGAACGCGAAGAAACTGTTCTCGCTTGCACCAGCGTCGGAAGTCCGCACGCGCTCGGGAACGCTCGACACCAGCAGAAGGCCTCGCAACGCGTTGCGGCAGGCGGCGACAGGCCGGCCGGACTCCTCCGAGAGCCTGGCCACCGCCTCGGTCACCGTCATGGGCTTCGCGCGGATCCAGCGCTGGTCCACCTCGGAGAACGAGATGCCGAGACGCGTCTCTACCCACACCGCGAGCGGGTGCTCCCGGAGGGCCGCATCGGACATGTCCGACGGCACGCCGGCATCGATGGCCTCGCCAAGGTGGGCCCGCACCGAATCTGCGGTGGAGCTGGAAACGGTGATGCGCTCGAGCGTCTCGGCGACGACGTTGCTTTCGGAGATCCGGCTCCCGAACAGCTTCGAAACCACGCCTGCGACCACGCGGCTCTTGTCGTCGAGCGATCCTTCGCTCGCCATCGTGGCCGAGGTGCCGATGCACAACAGGCTCTCGGGTTGGAGCCGCTCACGGACACGGCGCACCAGCAGCGCCACGTCGGCACCCTGGCGGCCACGGTAGGTGTGCAGCTCGTCGAGGACGAAGAACCGAAGGCCTGCGCAGTTGCCGATGACCCGGCGGTCGACCTTCTCCTGCCGCGTCATGAGGAGCTCGAGCATCATGAAGTTGGTGAGAAGGATGTCCGGCGGCTCGTCGGCAACCCGCTGCCGGTCGTCCTCATTTTCCTGTCCCGTGTAGCGGGCGTACGTGACCGGCGGGCTTCCAGGCACCTGGCCGATGAACTTGTCGAGCTCTTCCATCTGGGAGTTGGCGAGCGCGTTCATCGGGTAGACGACGATGGCGCGGGTGCGTGGGTCCGCGTTCGTCCGCCGTGCGTCCAGTACATGACTGACGATCGGGATGAAGAAGCAGAGCGACTTCCCGGACCCCGTGCCGGTCGTCACCACGAAGCTCTCGCCCGTAGCGGCGAGCGCAACGGCCTGCTCCTGGTGCTTGTAGAGAGACAGCGGCCGACCCTTCGCGCGGAAGATGTCGCCACAACCGGGATTGAGCACGCCGGCCGCGGCCAGGGCTGCGACGTCCGTAGAGCGCTTGTAGCTCGGGTTGATCTGGATGAGCGGCTCGGGCCAATAGCGCTCCTCGGCGTAGATGGCCTCGATCTGCTCGCGGATGTCGTGAGCGTGGATCGTCGTGAACGACGTCGCGAAGCGCTTGTACTCGTCGACGACGCTGTCGCGGAGGGCAAAGACGTCGAGCGCTGGCATGCCGTCTGCCCGTCCGCCGTCCGAATCCAGCCTCAGTGCACCGCTCCGAGTCATCCCTGGCTTCGCCCCCAAACCGAAGATCTTGCCACAGCTTTCGCGTTGCTATTGTTCGATCCAGCCATCGACATCGTTGTGCCCGATCCGCCAAATGTCGCCGACCTTGCACGCCGCAGGCCAGCAACCCTCCCCGCATCATGCCCGACGGCGTCCATGTGCAGCGGGCAGCCTCGACCCCGGTCGCGGCGCCCTGCCGCCGACACTCTGCCGGCCACCCGGGCTGCCGGCCCACCGCCGGGAAGGGACCGCCGGTGAGCTGCCAAGATGCACGGTCTGATCGACAGTCTGGACGGGCGGCTGGGCGCTGTACGCGACCCTGGCGCGCGAATGGCGCGCGTGCGCGGCGCGGGGCAGGCTGGTCCGACACCGCCTGCTGACGATGGCGGCCGCCATCCCGACAAGGCGCTCTCGGCCGCCTTCGTCCGTTCCGCGACGCTCGGACGCCACGGGCACGGGAACGGCCTGTACTTGTTCGTCCGGCCGACCGGAACGCGAAGCTGGGTCCAGCGGCTCGTCCTCCGCAGCCGGCGCCGCGAACTCGGGCTCGGCGCCGCCGGGCTCGTCACCCTGGCCGAGGCCCGCGAGCTGGCCCGCGCCAAGCGCAAGTTGGCCCGTTCCGGCGGCGACCCGCTCTCGGAGAAGCGCCGCGCTGACGGCGTTCCCACCTTCGCCGAGGCCGCCGAGCGCGTCCTCGAACAGAAGCGCGGCGGCTGGCACGGCCGGTGGCACGCGAAGAACTGGGTGTCGAGCATGGAACGCTACGCCTTCGCCGCATCGGCCGCCGGACCGTCTCCGAGGTCAACACGGCCGACGTGCTGGAGATCCTCACGCCGATCTGGCACGTCAAGGCGGAGACGGCACGCGCCGTGCGCCGGCGCATCCGCTCGGTGCTGGAGTGGGCCATCGCACAGGACCTACGGAACGACAATCCCTGCGACCGCGTCCTGCCGGTGCTCCGCCCGCAGAACGACATCGTGACGCACCGACAGGCGCTGCCGCACAAGGACGTGGCCGCCGCGATTGAGACGGTGCGGGGACACGAAGTCGGCGCAGCCGGCCGTCAGGCTGGCCTCGTACTGACGGCGGCAAGGGCCGGCGAGGTCCGGCTGGCGACGTGGGACGAAATCGACCCAGCCGGCGCCGTGTGGACGATCTCCGCGGCGCGGATGAAGGCGAAACGAGAGCATCGTGTTCCGCTCTGCCGGCGGCGCTGGAGATTCTCGATGCGGCGCGGGCGCTCGGCGATGGCCCGCGCCGGCTGCTGTTCCCCATGTGGAGCGCGAAGCCGATCGCGACGTCGATGCTGCCGAAGATGCTCCAGTACCATGAGAATCGTCGCCGTCCCGCACGGCTTCCGCTCGTCGTTCCGGGATTGGGCGGCCGAAGAGACGGATCATCCGCGCGAGGTAATTGAGGCGGCGATGGCCCACGTCGTGCAGAACAAGGTTGAGGCGGCCTACGCCCGCTCGGACCTGTTCGAGAGGCGGCGGAGGCTCATGGACGAGTGGTCCGAGTACCTCTACAACACTCACCGACCGCATTCCCCAGTGAACCAGCGGAACAGCGAGTCGGCGGCAACGCAGCGCCCTGACCTGACCACGACCGAACCTCACTCTGCCTCCCGAATCGGTTCGGCGAGATCGAGCGTGACTACGCGGACGTGCCTCTGCATGACGGCTCGTCGAAGCGGCACTTCAGCAGGTACCGTTCCGCAACGACCAGCTTCTCCTGCTCGCGGACCCTGGCAGCCGGGTCACCGCGAGGTGTCCGCCCATGGCCTCCGGGGATTCGCGCCGGGATCGGTCGCCGTCGCGATCCACAGGACACTCTAACGCGCGGATCTCGCGACCCGGGCGGTGCTGCCGGAGGCGTTGCGGGGCCGCAAGAGCCAGAAGGCGGGAGAGGCCGCGCACCAAGGTTGCCGAGCCGCGATGATCGCACTGGCCCCGCAGGCCGCGCTGGTCAGTCTGCACGGATTCCTCCGGACGCCAACGGCGGGTCTGGCTGGACCAGCCGCATGCCCATACCGGCTTCGCCGAACGCTTACGCATGGACGGTAACCGTTCGGCGAAGCCGGTATGGACATGGGAGCGGGCCAACCGGACGCTGGCGTTGTCGACGGCCAGCACCGGTGGATGTCCCTGTGCAGGGAGGGCGCCGGACCGGATCGGCTCGCTGTTCGACGGTGCTTGCCCGACTGCCGCAACGCCGAATACCGGCAGGACCGAACGCTTACATGGACAGCAACGCGCAGACGGGGGTAGCGGCCTCCCGACGTTGTGGGGTACACCGTGGGATGCAGTCGCTCGATATCCTCATAACCCTGTGTAGATTCAGTCGCTTACAGTGCTGGTCTTGCTGACGTGGCCGGAGGGCGCCAAGCCGCCGTCGAGGGCGCATGCCCTCGACACCGTGCAGGGTGCGCTCGACGCGCTCGGCCTCGACGACCGGCACCGGAGCATCGTGGTCGCGCACGCCGACACGGACAAGCCCCCACGTGCACGTGCTCGTCTCGCGCGTCTGTCCGGAGACGGGACGGGCGCGGCGGGGCGGCCATACGCGGCATCGTCGGCCGCCATCATGCCGGAGACGGCGACCGTCCGGCCACCGGCAGAGGAACGGCCTGCACCATCACACGGATGACCTGCTACGATGCCCCGTCGGGCGATCCGACGTCGAGCACGGTACTCCCGGAAACGCCATGCTCTGAAGCGCCATCCCGTTCCGGGTCGCCGCGGGCCGGCCAACTGCGCGGTGTACGCGCACCCGGACTCGTCGACGCGTCGCTGGCTGAGGGAATGGACAAGACCGAGAGAATCGCATCCGACTACCTGCGCCAGCGAGGCATCGAGCAACAGGAGATCCAGTTCGAGCCCGACGGAGGGATACCGCCGGACTTCCTCGTACATGGAAGGGTGGCTGTGGAAGTTCGCCGGCTGAACCAGAATGAACAGACGGCAGGCGGCAATCGTGGTATCACTTCGATCCCAACGTGGCAGTTCCTGAAGTCGTTCATAAGGACTATTGGCCCGTTTGGTACGGACGAGAGCTGGTTCGTTGCCGTGAGAATCCTGCGGTCGCCCGCACGACCGAAGGTTCTAAAGAAGTCGATCGGCTCGAGACTGGCGGCATTCTGTCAGTTGCCCTACCGGAACGCCCAAGGCACCTATCGGTTCGATGTGGATGGCCTCAGACTTGAGTTGAGTAGAGCCGACGGAACGCACCCGTCCTTTTTCGTGCCAGCGATCCTCGTCGACCGACGCGCGGGAGGGTTCCTCCTGTCGGAGATGATCCGGAATATTCCGATCTGTATCGAGGAAAAGAGCCGAAACTGAGCTATACAGGCGCAAGTATCCGGTCTGGTGGCTGATTCTGGTCGATCACATTCACGGGCACCTGGATGCGGACGAGGAACAGCAGTTGCAGTCCACCGTCCAGGTTCCGTCCGACTGGGACCGTGTCATCATCGTGAACCGCACGGATCCGAGTCGTGCGGTTGAGTTGCATCCAGCCGGCAAGAAAGCCACTTCAGCAGCAGACGGACTCTCTACACCCGATGGAGCGCCACTGAGTCCGGGCTCCTCAACCCTATTCGCAGCTACCCGCCGTTGAGCGCCAGGAGCTCGCGGAGAGCGTCGTCGTCATCGATGTCGGCCGGCCAGCCGTAGGCAGCCGCGACGGCGGCGTCGAGCGCAGCATGGGCATCCGCAAGCCACTGCGGACGGGCGTTGTAGAGGTTCGTCAGCGTCCGTTTCTTGAGGGCCTTCGCGGCATCCTCGTTGCGCGGCACCGGCCGCTTCGGGTAGCCGGGCACGGGCTCGTCAACCCACTCGACCCACTCGGGCGGGTTGAGCCACCGGTCGCGCAACTCGACCAGCCGTTGGGCTTCCAGGGTTTCCGATAAGCATGTGCTGTAAGTAATTGAATGTGTTGAGTTTAGAGGCATGCTACGTGTGCTTTCCCCTCATTGCATCCCTCCTATGGAACTGGACTGCAGTGCACGGCGTAGGCCGGCCTCGAATCTGATCCATCCGCGTTGCCGGCGTTCTCGGACGAGAGCTGCCGCCGGATCCTGCCGCGTGCGCATTCCGATCCGCCTCACCGCCGGTGTCGTGCGGGATCGCGTGGTCGACGATGCCGTCCAGCAGATGCGCAGAATAGCCGACGAGTTGAAGGCGTGTTCCGATCCTGGTGCGGGGTGAGACTCGCCGTCGAATGCCGCCGTCGCCGGGTCGTACCAGAGCGCACGACTGTTCCGGGATCTGCGAGGTCGCCGGGCGGCACTTCCTGACCGACTCCCAGCGGCAGGGGCTCCCGCAAGGAGCAGTTCGCCGCTCAGTCGTCCTCGGACAGCCATGCTTCCATGATCGCGTAGCCGATGCGCTTGTCCTGCTGGAACGTCGTCGACTCGGCCAGCCCGTCCGTGGTCGGGTGGTGGATCTCGTTTCGGACGTAGAGGGGAAGCGGTTCCTCCCGTCCGGCTCGTACGCGGCGGAAATCGTCCCCGATCTTGTGGCGGGGGAGGAGGTCGTGGATCGTCGCCAAGCGAGTCCGCATCATGGCGGCCGCTTCCTTTTGTCGCGTGCTTCCCCAAGCCGCCACGAGCCTCTCATATAGGTCCGAGTACTCTGCGTCGGTGACGCGCTTCAGGGGGGTGAGCGCGCTCAACTCCTCTGCGCTGGACACGGTGCCGACCACGCAAGGGAACCCGTGCTGGATGATTGACCGCTTCTCTGCCTCGGGCGCGACGCCGTAGTTGCCCGTCAGGATCCTGACCATGTGACCGGTGGGGCAGTAGCCGTGTCGGTACAAGTGGCTCTCGATCGCCGCGAGGTAGACCCGGACGAGGTGATCCCGGTCGTGCGGCGAGGCCGTCTCGGGGAGCAGGGCGGCGACCCTGTCGAGTCCCAGATCGAGAGACCCGCCGCCAGCCCGTATGAACGGCAACAGCACCTCGACTCCATTGGGGATCAGCTCCTCAATCACCGTTTGGGCGATGTCGTGGAGCCGGTTGTAGCGTTCAACGAAGCCCAGATCGACTCGGTCGCGCATGATCTTCATGGTAGTCCACGAATCCCACACCGTCGGTCGCTCGGAAGCTCTGCTGGGGCGCACTTGTTGTCCGGTGGCTGCCTCGACCGCGTTCCGGACGACCTGCACGTGCTCGGTGGTACTCTCGTAGTCGCGGGCGCATCGTGCCGAGCCGGGCGGCTGAAAGCGGGTGCAGTGCGCGCGCTGGGCTACCGCCCGCGCTGCGGCGTCGTCGGCGGCGGGAGTGGCCGCGTGCTGGGGGCCGGGGACGGGGGTCGCGGCGGCTCGTCGGGGAGGTTGCCCCGCCCGAACTTCCGGCGCCGCCCTGCCCCGTGGTCGTCAACCGGCGGCGCGTCCCGGGCTGGACGGGGTCGAGCGGGCGGCGCGGGCGCGTGTGTGCGTGGCCGCGGCGGCGCCGTGCGCGCCGGGGCCGTCTCGGCACGTGGCCGCTCGCGCTCGCGTTCGCGGCGTTGGGGCGCCAGCTGGCGGTCCGCCTCGGCCACGATCTGCTCCAGCGACGGGGAGTACGGCGGCGCGGTGTAGTCGGAGCGGGGGCGTTCTGCCGCGTCGGCGGCGAGCTTGTAACGGTGGAGGCGGTCGGTGGCGCGCAGGTGGGCCGCGTGGGGGGCCTCTTTCGCCTCGAGCGCGGCGCGGGCCTTTCTCCCTTGCTCGTCTGATGACCTGGTGAGTTGGGAGACGTGTTCAGAAAACCAGTCGTCGTGCGCCCGGTCGTCCCGGAGCCGGGCATCGCGCTCGGCCTGCTCGAGACGCTGGCGGGTCTGCTCGGTCCTGCATCGGCGGGTCTCGGCGAGCTCGTCGTCGAGCCGCCGACGGCCGGCCTCGAGGTCGAGCTGTGGCGGGGGCCGCCGGAACAGGGTGCGGATGGCGGCGGCGCCGTGCCGCCAGACGGCCACGGCGGCGCGGCCCAGACGGCGCGCCAGGGACACGCGCTCGGCCCGCTGGCGGCGTCGCAGCGCGACCCGTTCGCGGACCCCGTCGGCGCGCAGCTTGCGGAGCGAGGCGCTGCGCGGCCGGGCCTGCGCCGAGGCGCCGGTGGACCGCGCCTTCGCCCGCGCCGCCTGGTAGGCCCGCCACTGGCGTCGCCGCCGCGCCACCCGTCGCTCTTCGGCAGTCCGCTGGGCCTGCACCTGCCTGGCCTGCCGTTCGACCAGGCGCTGCCACTGCGCTCGGTCCTGTGGCGTGGGACCGTCCGGTGACGGCGGTCTCTTCCGCGCCGGCCTCGCAGGCGGCCGCGGGTGCAGCCGCGCGGCGGTCGACCGGGCCTGCTCGCGCGGCATGCCGCCCTTGCGGCAGCGGCGCTCAAGGCCGCGCCGCGCCGCCTCGGCTTGGCGCCGTTCGACGCGCGTCGGCACGACGATGCCGCCGTGCTCGCGCTCGTACTGCTCCGCCCACCGGCTGAGGCGCATCCCGGCGCCCTTGTCGAGGTTGACGGCCCGGCCCGTCTCCGGGTCGACGCGGCTGACGGCGACATGCACGTGCGGGCAGGCCGTGTCGGTGTGCGCGGCGCAGACCGCGTAGTGGCGGTGGTCGAGGCGAAGGCTGTCGAGCGCGCCGGCGACGGCCGACAGCATGTGCTGCTTCGCGGGGGCCTCGGCCCCCGCGGGCCAGCTCAGCACCAGGTGCGTGTAGGGGTTCTTCAGCTTGCGCCCGCGGGTGCTGATGCCGGCCATCGCCTTCAGCGCCGGGGCGTCGGCGGTCAGTCCCTGCATGGCGCGGACCATCAGCCCGGTGTCCTCGACGGGGATGCCGAGGCAGGCGGTCCACGCCACGCGCGCCGACGTCGTGGGCCGGCGATTGTCGGGTGACGTCTGGTCGTGGGTGATGTAGTCGACCATGCCGGCGATCCCGCGTCCGGAGCCGATGATGCGACCGATCACGGCCACCTCCCGAGCTGGCGGGCGACGGCGGCGGCGGCGCGGCGCAACGCGTCGAACGTTCCCGGAGCGGGATGCCCGCGCGCGGCGTGGAGGGCGCGGACGGCGTCGTTGAGCAGGCGGCCGGCGCGGCGCAGCTCCACCCGGCGGGCGACGACCTCGGCGCTGGCGGTCGACTCGGCCGCGGGCACGGCGTCGGGCCGGCGGGCGAGGTCCTCGCGGACGAGGACGGCGACGGCGCAACGGCGCTCGGCGGCGCGGCGCCGAAGCGCGCGGGCCTCGGCGGCGGTGAAGCGGACGCTGACCGCGTGGGTGCGCTGCCGCTCGGCGGCCAGTGGCGGCCGGCCGCCGCGATTGCGTGTGGGCTGTGCCATGCGCGTGCCGTTGCATCGCCCCGGATTGGTTAGGCGCAGCCGGTTTCGCGCAGCGAAAAACCGAATCTGGCTCCTACCGTCTCCGAGGTGGCGGGGAGTGTACGGAGCGCGTGCCACACGAACCCGACAAATGAATGCTGTCGGCGGCGAACGCGGTCTGGCCTTCACTCACACCGGCGGTGTTGCCGGCTCCAGCCAGCCGTCGACAGGGACCCGAAGGCCCGGCGCGTACGCTGCGGGGCGCCCGGAAGCGGAGGGAGCGGAAGACGGGACCGAAGTGGTCGATGAGCAGTTGCGCTCACCTGGAGGTCGGGATGCTGCGCCGAGGACGCCGAGCGCAATGCCGCGCTGCTGGACAGGTCCGGGCCGGCGTGCGCGCAGAGTCCTCACCAGCGAAGGCAGGGACCGCCGAGGTCGGTGAGATCGTCGAGGGTCGGGACGACGGCGGGAAGGTGACCGCCGGTGTCGGTCGTGGCTCGCGTCCGCCGCGGTGTCGTCTTCGAGGATGCCGGTGAAGCGAGCTCGGGCCGTCGTCGAGCGCGTGCCTGAGCAGCCACCAGCGGCGACCTGGGCGTAGTGGATGCAGCGCTGGTGCTCGCCAGGATCGGGTTACTGGAGGGCCCTGCAGTCGCCAGCAAGCGGATTCTGGCAGGTATCGCGGTACTGAGAGGGGTACTTCTCTGGGCGGGCAGTTCAATATACGCCGGAAACACTGGAAAAGTTCCATCCAGGTGCACACAATGACGACACCCCGAATGGTGCGCGTCCACGACTACGACGCGCAGGAGAACCGGTGGATCGCGACGCTCGCCGGCGAAGCGGCGAAGCGGACGGCGGCGGAGAGGGGACGTATGGCAGGCGCTCGCGGAGCGGGAGTCCGCCGCCCTGCGGCGAGGCGACCGACTGCGGGCGGCGGCGGCCGAGGTCGAGGTCCTCGACCGCCATGATGTCCGGACTGCGGCGGCGCGGGCGGTGGCCGGCGTCGAGGCGTGGGTCGCCAGGCGCCACCGGCCGCGGTCGCCGGGCCGGTCCCGAGGACGCGGATGGATGAGCAGCCGGGACGGCCCGCGTGGCTGGCAGGAACGGAGTCGATGGGTGCGGGCGTGTCGCCCGATGGTGTGACCGCGACCGCAGGCAGGACGGCGCAGGGCTGGGCACACTCGGCCCGATGCCGTCGGCGTTGTCCGCAGCTGGCGGTTGCCTCTTCGACGCTACCAGCGCAGGCAGGGATCGCCGAGTGCGGCCAGGTCGTCGAGCAGGGGGACGGCGTGGCTGAAGTCCTCGGGCGCGCAGGCGTCGTGCTCGGCGTCGTCGGCCTCGACCCCGTCGAGCAGCGCGGACAGCGCGGCCTCGGCGGGGTTGAGCGCGTATCGGATAAGCCAGTTGCGCCGCTGGCGACAGGCCGTGCAGCGGGTGCTCTCGGGCCAGATGAGGCGGCCGCACGTGCCGGCTTCGAGCGGCAGGTCCACGCCGGGACACAGCTGCATATAGTTGATGTCGTTGCGGCAGCGGCGCATGCACTCGCGGTTGGCGATGCGCTTGCGCAGGCGCCGCAGCGCGGCGCGCTGGTCGGGGCGCAGCAGGTCGATGAGAGGCATGAGGTTCTCCTCCGGAGAAAGGGGAAATGGCCCGAGGGGGGCCAGGTGGAAGTGGGCCGGCAGGCCCGGAGGCGTAGCGGATGCGGGGGTCGGCGACGGGCGGCGTGGGGCGGGGCGCACAATGCCGGTGCGTTGCCTTGCCCGCCCGCCTTCGCTGTGTCCGGCCGCGTCCGCTCTGTGTGATTGTCGCCCGCCGCCGCTCCCCTCCCGGGTCCCGTGGTGTTGCGCGCCGACTCGGGGAGGCGCGCCGGCCAGCAGCGGCCGAGGCGTGGTGTCGGTCGCAGCAGCTGGCGCGAGGCGGGCGGGCCGCCAGCGCCAGGCGAACGGAGACGCGTGGCAGCGGCCGAAGCCGCCGGTTACGATGTCGACGTGGCAGCAGGCGGCATCGTCGCGCTTGACGCGACTGGCTCCGACGCGATGCAGGTCGCGCACCAGTTCGACGAGGCGGAGACGATCGTCTGCACGCGCTCGGATGTTGTCTTCGTCGCGCTGGCGGCGCGGGTGTTCACGGGATGCTCCTCGGCTGGGGGAATCGGCGCGTCGCGCCGGGGGACGGCAGCGCGGTTCCGGGGCGGACTTTCGCCCCTCCGGAAGCTCTGGACCGTGTCCAGTGCCGGACCGTGTTCTGGAAACGGATCGGCAAGTGGAAACTGCACCATTCTGGTGCACCGGGCGATTGTCAATACATTGACATGCTGTGAACGCTGACCGGAACTTCTCTTGTGCGTCTAGAGGATTGGGTCCATGGACCCAATCCAAGGAATTGGATCGACAAGCAGAAAACGCGGAACAACGGCGAAAGTGGTGGGGCTTCCGAGATCGCCGTGCGGGGGTATCTTCGCTTTCCGGCAGCCTGAGCCGCAGCAGGCTGATCCGGAGGTCAGGGGCGTTCGGTAGAGATTACGCCTGCCGCTGCCGGCGTTGGATCGGCTCGCGTGGGCCAGCCGCCAACGACGCAGCGAGTCCGCTGGCGAACGCTCTGGGCGTTCCACACGGCGGCACGTGCTATGTTCGCTGGGGTAGAACGAAGCGCAATGGAAGGCATTCTCGATGGGGCCGTCGGGCTCGCGGCGGAAATCGCGATTCTGGGCATCGGATTCACCGTCGTTGAGCGGTTGTTTCGAGGCAACAAGGCGCCCGACTGGTACAGGCGCAAGGACGCCGCTACCGACTTGGCCTTCTATGTGTTCAACACGATAGTCTCTACCGGTTTCCTGCAGGGCGTCGCGATCGCTCTGGTCGTGGCTGCCGTGGCGCTTGCCGGCGGCGCCGGCTTGGCGGAGGTCAACGGCATCATCGACCAACTCTTCATCGACGACGGAGCCTCGTTGGCTTCGGAGTCGATGCGCACTTGGGTGTCCACGTTCCCCCTCTGGATCCAGATCACGTCGGGGCTGTTGATTGCCGACTTCTTCGGCTACTGGGGCCATCGGTTCTTCCACGTCAAGCCCTTGTGGCATGTGCACGCCGTACACCACAGTCCCCCAACGCTCGATTGGCTGTCGTCCGTCCGTTTTCACCCGATCGACGATGCTGTGATGGCTGTCCTGCAGGTCGTACCGCTGCTGTTCCTGGGATTCGATCCAGCCGTATTCGTCGTTGCGACGCCCACCATCGCGGTGTGGGCCGTGTTCTCGCACGCGAACGTGACCTGGGACCTTGGACCGCTCAGATACGTGATCCTGACACCGCGCTTCCACCGCTGGCATCACACGTCGGAAGAAGCTGGTCTCGACAAGAACTTCGCCGGGCTGTTTCCGGTCTACGACCTGATCTTCGGCACGTGGTACATGCCGGATGCAGTCCCGACTGAATTCGGCGCTGGTCGCACGCCGGTACCCGCCGGTTTCGGGCGCCAACTGCTGTACCCGTTCCGGCAGCCAAAGGCGGGCGACACACTGGCCAAGGATGTCGAGAGGATCGAATCGACGATCTGATGCGCTCGGACCCCGGGGATGATCCTCGGGCCGGGCTACGTGGTCGGCCGCGTCGCTGCGACACGTGCGCGACCTGCCGCAGCCGAATCGCGACGTCTTGCCCCCACCGGGCCTCGGGTGGCGCCGGGTCGCTGCATCGTATCAGCGCCGCGGCGCGTCGGCCGCGGGTGGGTCCAGATAGGCCGCCCAGTCGTCCATCAGCCGTCGGCGCCGCTCGAACAGGTCCGAGCGCGCATACGCCGCCTCCACCTTGTTCTGCACCACGTGCGCCAGCGCCGCCTCGATGACCTCCCGCGGGTGGTCCGTCCGTTCGGCGGCCCAGTCCCGGAACGACGAGCGGAAGCCGTGCGGCACCGCCGCGACCCGGTGGTAGTCGAGCATCTTGGGCAGCGTCGACATCGAGATCGCCTTGCCGCTCAGCATCGGGAACACCAGTCGATTGCCCTCGTCGAGCGTCCGCGCCGCGTCGAGAATCTCGACCGCCCGCCGGCACAGCGGGACCCGGTGCTCGCGCTTCGCCTTCATCCGCTCGGCCGAGACCGTCCACACCTGCTCGGCCGTGTCCATCTCGGCCCACGTCGCCAGCCGGACTTCCGCCGAGCGCGCCGCCGTCAACACGAGAAACTCGAACGCCAGCTTGACCGCAGCCTGCGCCGACCCCGACGCCCGCACCGTCGCCAGCGCCGACGCCACCTCCTTGTGCGGCAGCGCCCGATGGTGCGTCACGATGTCGTTCTGCGGGCCGAGCACCGGCAGGACCCGGTCGCACGGATTGTCGTTGCGCAGGTCCATCGCGATCGCCCACTCGAGCACCGACCGGATGCGCTGGCGCACGGCGCGCGCCGTCTCCGCCTTGCTGTGCCAGATCGGCGTCAGGATCTCGAGCACGTCGGCCGTGTTGACCTCGGAGACCGGGCGGCGGCCGATGCGCGGAAAGCCGTAGCGCTCGAGGCTGCGGATCCAGTTCTGCGCGTGCCACCGGCCACGCCAGCCGCCCTGCTTCTGTTCGAGCACCCGCCGCGCCGCGTCGGCAAAGGTGGGCATCTGCTGCGCGCGGCGCTTCTCGGTCAACGGGTCGCCGCCCGAGCGGGCGAGCCGGCGGTTGGCGAGCGCCAGCTCGCGCGCCTCGGCGAGGGGAACCAGCGTAACGGCGCCGAGGCCGAGCTCGCGGCGGCGGCCGCGGACGACGAGCCGCTGGACCCAGCTTCGGGTTCCGCTGGGCTGAACGAACAGGTACAGGCCGTTGCCGTCGGCGTGGCGTCCGGGCGGCGCGGTACGGACGAAAGCGGCCGAGAGCGCCTTGTGGGGATGGCGGCCTCGGCGCTTGGTTCTGGGTGGTTTGGCGGCGGATTTGGCTACAACATCCATTCCCCTATTATATACGGGAATGGGCTGCGCCTGCCTGGATTCCTCCGGCCGGCAGGCGGTCCGCGAAAGTGAAATAAACAATTGTATTTCAACAACTTAGCGTGCCTTCCTGGATGGGTAGCGAACAGCCTCGGATCATGGCTGGGTGTTAAGGCAGCGTGAAGACGAACAGCGTATTCCCGTTGCTCGGCCGCAGCTCCGGCGTCAAACGGTTGAAGGCGCCCGACGTCAGCGACCGGCCGGTGCTGACCGCCACGTACTGCCGCCCGTCGACGGCATAGGTGATCGGGAAGCCGGTGAGCGGCGATCCCAGGTTGATCTCCCAGAGCACCTCGCCGGTCTCGTGGTCGAAGGCGCGCAAGCGGCCGTTGTGGTCGCCCCCGAAGATCAGACCGCCGCCGGTCGCCACCAGCGAGCTGGTCGCTGCGCGTTGCTCGTGCTTCCACAGCACGGCGCCGGTCTCGGCCGAAATCGCCTGCACGGTACCCACCTGGTCGGTGCCGGGGGCGATCTGGCTACGCACGCCCAGGCCGTAGAGCGAGCCGTCGTTGGTCGCCATGATCCGCGCGCAGGCGTTGCGCAACGGAAAGTACATGGTGTTGGTCAGCGGGCTGTAGGCGCCCGCCTCCCAGTCCTTGCCCCCGACCAGGGTCGGGCAGGCGAAGACCTCCTGGCCCTCGGCGCGGAAGACCACCTCGGCGTTCTCGGACACCGCCCCGGTGGCGCCGTCGATGCCGCCGACGACGTTCTGGGCGATGGTCGGCGTCGCCCACAGGAACTCGCCGGTCGCACGGTCCAGGGTATAGACGATGCCCGTCTTGCCCGGGATGCCGGTCATCACCCGGCGCTCCTCCCCCGGCTGCAGGCGCGGGTTGATCCACTCGACGGCGGACGGGTCCGGCCGTACGGCGGTGTCGACGAGCAGGCGCTCGAATGGATGGTCGAGGTCCCAACTGTCGTTGAGGTGCTGGTAGTACCAGACGATCTCGCCGGTGTCGGCGTCCAGCGCCAGCGTCGAGTTGTGGTAGAGGTGCTTGAGGTCGGCGCCGCCGATGAGGAACTTGGGCGCCGGCGAGGTGACCGACGTGCCGATGTAGACCAGGTTGAGCTCGGGGTCGTAGCTCGGCACCATCCAGGCGCCGACGTGCTTGCGCTCCTCGAAGGGCACGCCGCCCCAGCTCTCGTCGCCCGGCTCGCCCGGCGCCGGTATCGTCCGCCGCCGCCACAGCTCCTCGCCGGTGGTCGCGTCGTGCGCCACGATGACGCAGGCGTTCGGCCCGCCCCGCGGGGTGCAGCCGCGGCCGGAGACGATCTTCCCGTCGGCGATGATCGGACCGGAGCTCTGGTTGGCGGGGTTCACCCGGTAGTCGAGGATCTGCGTCTCCCAGGCCAGCTCGCCGGTGGCCGCATCCAGAGCGAAGACGTAGTCGTCGCCGCTCGTGTCGATGATGTGCGTGCCGTAGATCGCGAGGTTGCGGTTGAGGTCGGTCAGCGCGCCGAGCATGTAGTCCTCGAGGTCGTCCGGCCGGTCGCGGCGGTACTCCCAGCGGAGGTCGCCGGTGACGGCGTCGAGGGCCTGGATGACGTCCCGCGGGTTCGGCATGTACATCACGCCGCCGTAGACGAGCGGGGTCCCCTGCTGCAGCCCGGGCCCGAGGCCCCGCGACCAGACCATGCGGAGCTGACCGACGTTGTCGCGGTCAATCTGGTCCAGCGGGCTGTAGCCCCAGCCGTCGAGCGTCCGCCGCCACATCAGCCAATCCTCGGGGGCCGGGTCCTGGAGCATGGCGTCCGTGACCGGCGTGAAGTCGCTGGACTGGGCGTGCAGCGGGGCCGCGGTGAGAACGGACAGAATCGCCGCCAGCGCGACGCACATGCCGTGCGCCGATAGTGAAGTGCGCATCTCAGCTCCCTCCGGTGCGGACTCGACGCTTCCGCAAACGCTACGACGCCACCGGCCGGTCTATTGCTGCGCCGGACGCTCGCAGAACGACTTTACCGCGTCCATGTCCTGTTCGACCGCCTTCTGCACCGTGCCGATGATGAGCGGCACGGTCATCCGGGCGCTCAGCGTTCGCGGCCGGGCCTCCATCACCATCTTCAACTCGGTTCCCTCTCCGTCCGGAGCGACGGTGAAGACGGTGTCCCAGAGCGCGCCGCCAGCCTCGGACACGATGCGCACCCGCTCGTTCTCGACGTACTCCGTGATCTCCAACTCCGTCGACGCCTCGCGCCCCATCATCATGCGGGTCTCGCGAAACCGCGCGCCGACGCCCGACTTCACCTCCGACAGGAACTCGACCCGGAGGATGCCCGGCACCGCCTGCGAGAAATGCTCGACGTGCGCGACGGTGCGGAACACCACATCCACCGGCGCGTCGATGCTCCGGGTCACCGCAACGTTCGCCATTGCGCCCGCGTTTCCAGGGTCTGCACGTTCTACGGCGCAGGCTCCTACGGCAGCGCGTAGGCGACGATCTCGTCCGTCGCGGCGATCACCACGTACTGCCGGCCGTCGGCGCCCAGATAGGTCATCGGGTCGGCGTTGCCCCGCTGATCGAGCCGATCGGCCCACAACTCGCGGCCGGTCGATGCGTCCAGGGCGCGGAAGCGGTTGTCGTCGGTCGCCGCGATGAACAGCAGACCGCTCGCCGTCGCGATGGCGGCGGCGCGGCCCGGGCGCCCCGTATTCCGCTTCCCGGCGGGCAGCGTGTCGGTGACGCCGAGCGTCTGGCGCCACGCGATGTCGCCGGTGGCGACGTCCACGGCGAACAATTGCCCCCACGGCGGCTTCTGGCACGGCATCCGCACGCCGTCCAGGCTCACCTCGAAGCTGGCCGGCCGCGGCGTCTGCTTCTCGTACGGCGACGGCGCGCCCTCGTCGGCGGCGTCGACCATCCAGCCCAGCGCACCGACGTCCATCGAGAAGACGAAGGCATAGCCGGTCGCCGGATCGAATGAGACCCCACCCCAGTTCGGGCCGCCGACGCCGCCCGGGAAGTTGAGCGTGGTGCGCGGCGCGGAGCCGGCGGGCCGGTAGACCCAGGGGGTGAACGGTCCCGCGTTGTAGATCTCGCCGAGGCTGTCCACCAGCGCGGCACAAGCCGCGGCGTGCTCCGGCGTCGTGTCCCCGGCCGTCACCAGGTCCGACGCCTCGTAGCGGACGCGGCCCATCGGGGGCGGCTTCACCGGAATCGGCTGCGTCGGATAGGCCGCCTCGCCCGGCACGTCGCTCGCCGCCACCTCCCGCTCCTCGACGCCGTGGATCGGCTCGCCCGTCTCGCGGTTCAGGAAGTACAGATAGCCGGACTTGGTGGTCACCCCGAGGGCCGGAATCGTTCCGTCTTCGCTCGGGATGTCGAACAGGGCCGGCGGCGCGGGCGGATCGGCGTCCCACAGGTCGTGGTGGATGGTCTGGAAGTGCCAGACGTACTCGCCGGTCTCGGCCCGGACCGCGACGACCGAGTTGCCGTAGAGGTTCGCACCCGGTCGATCGCCGCCGTAGTAGCCCGGAATCGGCGATGCTAGCGGCAGGTAGATGAGACCGCGCTCGGCGTCCGCGGTAAAGAAGAAGGGCCAGGCGTTGGCGCCCAGCCGGCCCTGCCAACTGTCGCCCGCCCAGGTGTCGTGCCCGACGTCGCCGGGCTGGGCCACCGAATCGAACTCCCACAGGCTGGCGCCGTTGCGCACGTCGTAGGCGCGGGCGTTGCCGATGCCGCCGATGGCGCCGGGCGGGGTATTGGCGCCGACCACGGCGACGTGCCCGAAGACGAGCGGCACGGAGTTGTAGGGGATGCCCAGGCCGATGGCGCCGTTGTCGCCGAAGCCGGCCGCGGGCGCACCGGTGGCCGCCTCCAGCGCATGCAGCTCGAGACCGGTGGTGAACAGGATGCGCGGCGCGTGCTCGTCGTCGCCGGGCCACCAGGCCACGCCCCGGCGGGACGGCGGCCGGCCGGCCACCGGGCGGCTCCAGATCTCCTCGCCCGTCTCCGGACGCAGCGCCACGACGCGATCCGCGGCCGGCAGGTACATCACGCCGTCGACGACGATCGGCGTCGCCTGCGAGTTCGGCCCCCGGCCGGAGGGGTCCGGCTCAGCGCGCGACAGGTCGTAGGTCCAGGCGCGGGCCAGGCCGGCAACGTTGTCCGGCGCTATCGCGGTCAGCGGCGAGTACCCGGTGCCGGCAAGGCTGCCGCGGTACATCGGCCAGTCGCCGCCGTCCGCGGCCGGCGCCTGGGCCGCCGCGCCGGGCGGCAGGCCGAGGACCAGCAACACGCCGGCGCAGAGGAAGACCGCCCGCCGCCCGCCCGCGAATGCGGACGTTCGGCCGTCGCGAGACTGCCGCGGAGGAATCATGATTGGCATGGCTGTTCCCGGCCTCCCGCCGGACGTGAAGAGAGCGGCATTGTACGCGCCGGAGCCGTTATAAGCTATAGCCTGACAATCGAAGGCCGAACGCGACCCGCAAGGTCGCGCTGAACCTCCGATTGCCGCCCAACCGGGCCTGTCCAAAGGTCTGCCCCGTTCTACGGCGCAGACTCGTAGAGCACGCAAGTGTACGAGGAGGAAACCGCCATGCGCCAGCGTCTTCGACGGCCGGCCCTGATTGCGTTCACGTTTGCGTTCCTCGTCGCCTCGGCCGTCCCGGCCGCGGCCCAGTACCAGCTCACGGTCACCCAGGACCGGCTGATCAACGCCCAGGCCGAGCCGCAGAACTGGCTGCTGATGAACGGCGACTACGGCTCGCAGCGCTACTCCAGGCTGACCCAGATCAACCGCGACAACGTCGGCAACCTGCGCATGGTGTGGGCCCTGGCCCTCGGCGGGATGCAGGACGTCGGCGGCAACGGCCCCGAGAACGAGAACAACCCGCTCGTCGACAACGGCTTCCTGTACACGAGCGACGGCTGGGGCACGGTCTACAAGATCGACGCCCGCAACCCGGACTACGGCGAGTTCGTCTGGATCACCGATCCCGGCGTCGACCACGAGGACAACCGCTCCCGCACGCGCGGCATCGCGCTGTGGGAGGACAAGGTGCTGCAGAACCTGCAGGACGGCCGGGTGCTGGCCATCGATCGCGACGACGGCGAGATCCTCTGGGACGTGGAGGTGGCCGGCTTCACCGAGATGGGCGCCCGCGAGCGCTTCCTGACGGCGCCGATCGCAGCCCGCGGCAAGGTCCTGGTGCAGAACGGCGCCGGCGACGGCGGGACGCGCGGCTGGGTGGCGGCCCTCGACATCGAGACCGGCGAGGAGCTCTGGCGCTGGTACACCGTTCCGGAGCCGGGCCAGCCGGGCAGCGAGACCTGGAAGGACGACCACAACGCCTGGAAGACCGGTGGCGGCGGCATCTGGCAGACCGGCTCGTACGACCCCGAGCGGAACCTCTACATCTTCGGCACCGGCAACCCCTTCCCCATCTACGACCCCGAGTTCCGCCCCGGCGACAACCTGTTCACCAACTCCGCGGTGGCGCTCGACGTCGATACCGGCGAGCGGCGCTGGCACTTCCAGTACACGCCCAACGACTCGTGGGACTACGACGAGGTGGGCGTCCACATGCTCTACGACACGGTCATCGACGGCGATGTCCGCAACGTCGTGGCCCACTTCGCGCGCAACGGGTTCTTCTATTCCCTGGATCGGGACACCGGAGCGTTCATCAAGGGCAACCAGTACGTCAACGAGCTGACCTGGACCGCGGGGCTGAACGCCGAGACCGGCATGCCGCTGGAGTACGACCCGAACCTCGACGTGCAGATCTACAACGAGGAGGCGCGCGCGCTGCGCGTCGACCGCGACCGGATGAAGCGCGCCTGCCCGACCTGGCACGGCGGCATCGCGCACCAGCCGACGGCTTTCAACCCCGAGAAGGGGATCGCCTACGGCGGCGGCACCGAGGGCTGCTTCTCGCAGACCGGCGCGCGGGTCGCGTCGCTCGGTCCCGACGGAGGCGTCGACCGCGCGAACAGCGAGCGCCGCGAGTACACGAGCGACCTCTACTACGGGTCGATCACCGCGGTGGACACCGATACCCAGGAAGTGATCGCCAAGGCGGTCACCGAGATCGAGATCCGGTCCGGCGTCATCGCGACGGCCGGGGGTGTGGTCTTCTCCGCGCTGCAGGACGGCTGGCTGGTGGCCTACCACGACGAGACGCTGCAGGAGCTGTGGCGCTTCAACGTCGGCACGCCGCTCAAGGGCGCGCCGGTCACCTACTCCATCGGGCCGCGGCAGTACGTTGCGGTGCAGGCGAGCGGCCGGCACCTGCACCCGGTACGCTACGACAACCTGGAGAACTCCAGCTACCTGTTCGTGTTTGCGCTCGACGACTAGGAGGACCGGCGGACGACGCCGACAACCGAGCGCCCGGGCCCGACCGGCCCGGGCGTTTCCTTTTGTGCGCCGTCAGGCGTCGCAGAGACGCCCCGGAGAAACAGCCACCGAGATTCAGTCCGGGAACTCGGTCCGGCAGACGGTGACGTCCTCACCCCAGAAGTCGATGCACTTCTGCCGGTCCATCGGGCCCTGGCCGATGACCCTGGCCATGAGGAAGTCGGCCAGCCGCTCCACTTCCCGGTTCTGGAGCGTGGCGGGCGGGTCGAAGAGCTGCAGCCCCATGCGATCGAGATCGCGGCGCGTCCTGCCGAGGCAGCGGTCGTCGACGTAGGCGCGCCGATCGTAGGCAGGCATCTGGCGCCCCGGCAGCCCGCACTTGATGACGAAGACGAGCTGCTCCCGCGTGAGGGTGCTCTCGCGCAGGTTGGCCCCGTCCGGCATCTGGAGGTTCATCTTGCGGCCGTCGCCGGCCCAGCCGTGGCAGGCCTGGCAGTCGCCCTTGCCGCGGTAGAGACGCCCTCCCGCGGCGACCGTGTTGGTCTGCGCGCTCGCCACCGGATCCGCCGGCAGATACCCGGCGAGCCCGACACCGGCCAGCAGGGCCATTCCCACGCTCATCCGGACCCAAAGAGACGTTCGCACTGCCACGTCACCACCCTCCTTGACGTTTCCGACCGGTAGCCGCTTCTCTTCTCCGGCGAGGCTGGCCCGACACTCGTCGCCCGCAGCTCCGCTTGCGGCCCAACCGGGCCCGGCTAGAAGTCTACGCCGTTCTACAGCGCAGACTGCTGGCACAGCGGCAACGCTCACGGCAGTTCCGTGAAGCCGTGCGCCACCGCGTACTTCGTCAACTCCGAGGCCGTCCGCACGCCGAGCCGATCCATCAGGCTCGCCTTGTGGAACTCGACCGTTTTCACCGAGATGCCGAGACGCGCGGCGATGTCCTTGGCCGTGTGCCCCTCGGCCACCAACTGCAGCACCTCCCGCTGCCGGGGCGTGAGCCTGCCCAGCGTCGGCGGTACCGTGACCGAGCGTGGGACGCTGGCCCGCAGCGCATCGCTCGTGATGAGAGGCGTCAGGTACCGGCGGCCGGCGAGCACCGTGGTGATGGCCACGGCCAGCTCGGACGCCGCCGAGCGCTTCAGCAGATAGCCGGCCGCCCCCGCCTCGAACGCCTCGCTGGCGTAGGTTGGATCCGCGTGCATGGTGAGGAAGATGATGCGTGTGTCGGGAACCAGCGTGCGAAGGCGGCGGGCCGCGTCGAGCCCGTTCAGCAGCGGCATCGAGATATCGAGCAGGATGAGGTCGGGTGCGAGCTTCGGGGCCGTCTCGACCAGCGCTCGCCCGTCCTCCACCATGCCGACCAGCTCGCACCGGTCCTCGAGCAGCCGCCGGAGCCCCTCCAGCACGAGCGTGTGGTCATCCGCCAGCAGGACCCGCGGTCGTTTCGACATGCTTCTCTCCGGCGCCACCCCCCGGCAACGGCAGCCACACCATGACACGGCTCCCCTCGCCCACGTGCGAGGTCAGGACGAAACGCCCGCCGACCAGGCGGACCCGCTCCTGCATCCCCACGATCCCCAGACCCTCGGACGAGCGCATCGGCGCCGCGAACCCGACGCCGTCATCCGCCACCGAGAGCCGCACCCCCCCGTCGACCGACTCCACCTCGACCACGACGCCGCCGGCATGGGCGTGCTTGACGACGTTTCGCAGCGCGGCCTGGGCCACGCGGTACAGACACGCCGCCACATCCACGGGCAGCGGCTCGATGTCGTCTCCGACGTGCAGATCGATGCGAATGGACTCGTGGCGCCGCAGGTCGGCGACGTGCGACCGCAGCGCCGCCTTGAGACCCAGGTGATCCAGCACCGACGGATGCAGGCCGTAGGCGAGGCCGTGCACGTCGTCCGACAACTCCACTAGCCGGTCGCGGATGACGCCGAGGCGGTCCGCGGTCACCCGCCGGGAACGCGGCACCTGCGCCTGCAGAGACTCGACGTCGAGGGTCAGCATCGCCAGCCGCTGGTTGAGATCGTCATGCAGCTCGCGCGATATCCGCCGGCGTTCGTCGTCCTGCGCGGTCAGCAACCGGCCGGCCAGCGCCTGCAGCTCGGCCTGGCTGCGTTCGAGCTCGGCCTGCTTCCGCCGCAGCGCGGCCTCCGCCCGTTTCCGATCGGTGACGTCGCGCCAGATCGACCGGTAGTAGTACTTCTGCTGCTCGTCGCGGATCAACGCCACGCTGAGGCTGACTTCCAGCAGCCCGCCGTCCCGACGCCGGAGCCGCAGCTCGATATCCCGCGCGCGCCCTTCCGCCCTTACCGTGTCGAGCGCCTGCGCGAGCTCGGCGGCACAGCCGGCATCGTGGAGCTCCTGGAGCGGCCGTCCGATTACCTCGTTGCGGCGAAAGCCAGTGGCGCGCAGCAGCGTGGCATTGCACTGCACCACGCATTCCGTGTCGACGGTTACGGAGGCGAACATGTCCGGCGCGTCCTGGTACAGATTCTCGTAGCGCGCCCGGGCCGCTTCCAGCGCGCGCAGCGATTCGAGGCGGCGCCGCTCCGAGTCGGTGTCGCGCAATCGCTCCAATTCCCCCTTCAGATGTACTCCGACCAAGAAAAATCGCGGACCTGGGGATCTCCCTAGTTCCCGCGCTGCCCCGCAGAGCGTATCTTGCATTCAGAACGGGGACGGCGCCAGGACTTGCCGCCCCCGGGAAGTTCAGGAGGCACGATGGATACCCCGCCGGACTTCCAGCGCCCTTGCCGGCGGACGGCCCGCGGCCCCGCGAGCCGCCCGCACGGTGGGGGCCCAACCGTTGCGCCAGGCCGGCGCGGCCGCAGCCCGGGAACCGATACCCGCGTGACCACGGGATTGCGCGGCGTGGACGATCCAACGATTCTCTGTTTGCCGCGAGCCGCGCAGGCCACTCCTCTGGCGCGGGGCCGGATGGCGTGACCGGCGCATCACGCTGTCCGGCCGGCGGGCGTCTCCCGGCGCTCGTTCGCCCCTGACGCCCGGGCTCACGCGAACGGATTTCGCACCGTGACCCCGGCGAAGTTCATGCCCGGCTGCAGGTCCTCCGAGAGCACTTCCGGACAGTCGCCCCGGCGCGCCGCTTCGATGATCGCCGCGTCCCAGTACGAGATGCGCCACCGCGCCGCCGTCGCCAGCGCCTGCTGCACCAGCGGCACGGTGGTCTCGACGACTCGAAAGCGGAGCCACGATTCGACGAGACGCACGGCGGAATCATGCGCGAGGTGGTCCGACTTCGTTGGTCGCGTCGCCTGCACGTAGAATTCCTGCAGCACCTGCGCCGACAGCACGAGGTCGTTTCGAACGAGAATCGCCCGTGCCGTCTCGCGCTTCGCGGTTTCTTCCGGGGCCGTGCTGACGGCGTACAGCAACACGTTGGTGTCAACGAAGACGGCCACGTCGGTGAACCTCCTCTCGCGCCAGCCGGTCTCCTGCGCGGAACGCCTCGATTTCCCGCAGTGTCTCGTCTTGCAGCCGCTTGCGCCGATCGAACTCGGTCTCCTCGCCGGACCACCGGATCAGGAAATCCCGAACGGCGGCCGAGAGCGAGGTGCCCTGCTCGGCAGCGCGGATGCGTGCACGCCGGTGTACCTCGTCGGCGACCGATACTGTGATATTTTTCATCGTCACATTTTCACATAACTCAAGGTCATGCGATCACCTCTCCAGTACCTCCTTCGGCAGTCCCCGCAACGCACGCGCAGCGCGGTGACCGCGGACTTCCCGGGCGCCGCGGCTCCCCCGGGCAGCCGGGTCCGGTTCACCAGCCGCGGGCAGACGATTGACGGCGTGGTGGCCGAGCTGCAGGCGGCCCGCGCGGTGGTGGTGGCGGGCGACGACGGGCGTTGGCAGGTGTCCTATCGACTTCTGCAGGTCGTCGAACGGGTTCCGGAACGGGAGTGTACGCTGGCGGACGTCGAGTCGCTGGCCCGCCTCTTGTTCGCTCGTCACCAGGCGCACAGCGGCCTGGGCACGCAGTGGACGTTCGGGTTCGATCTCTCCACCGTGCGCGCCGGCGTCTGCCGCTACCGGGAGCAGCGCATCGACCTGTCGGTGAGCTACTGCCTGCGGGCGACGCGGGCCGACATCGAAAACACCCTGCTGCACGAGATCGCCCACGCGATCGTCGGTGTCGACCATGGTCACGATGCCGTCTGGCAGGCCAAAGCGCGCGAGATTGGCTGCACCGCCGAGCGCTGCCACCAGGTGACCCACACCGTCTCACGCTGGATCGGGGAATGCGGCTGCCGGCGGTGGTTCCGGCAACGCCTCAGCCGCAGGCTGCGCTACGGTGCAATCTGCAAGGCGTGCGGGCGCACCATCGAGTGGCGCTGGAACACGGACGGACAAGCCGGCTAGAAGTCTGCGCCGCAGAACGCAGCGAAGCGAAGTGCTGCCGCGCAGGGTCATGTAGCGGGGGGATGGGCCGAAACGCCGAGCCAGCGAGGCGTTCGGGGCGCTAGGAATCCACCACCCACCCGTCGCGGAGCTGGATGATCCGGCTGCCGTAGGCGGCGTTGACGTCCGAGTGGGTGACCTGGACGATGGTCGTTCCTTCCTCGTTGAGCCGCGTGAACAGCTCCATGATCTCGCGGCCCTGGCTGGAGTGGAGGTTGCCCGTCGGCTCGTCGGCCAGGATCAGGGTCGGCTTGGCGATCAGCGCCCGCGCCACCCCGACGAGCTGCTGCTGACCGCCCGAGAGCTGGCTCGGATAGAGGTCCTTCTTGCCGACGATCTGAAACCGGTCGAGGGTGTCGGCGACGAGGCTCTGGCGTTCGGAGCGAGGCACGTTGCGATACGACAATGGCACATCGAGGTTCTCCGCGACGGTCAGGTCGTCGAGCAGGTGGTAGCTCTGGAACACGAAGCCGATATGCGTGCGCCCGAGCGCCTGCCGGTGCTTCGCCCGCAGCTTGTGGACCGGCTGGCCGAGCAGCTCGTACTCGCCCGTCCACTCGGCGTCGTGCATGCCGAGGATGTGCAGCAGGGTCGACTTGCCCGCCCCGGACGGCCCCATGATGGAGACGAACTCCCCGGCGGCGATGTCCAACGTGATCCGGCGCAGGACGAACGTCCGGCTGACGCCGTGGCTGAAGACCTTCTCGACGTCGCGAAGCGCGATCAGCGGCTCAGGCATGACCAGAGCTTAGCAGTGGGGCGGACGACGGCATCGCTGCGGCCCGGCGGCTGACCGGTGGATGGCGGAGCGAGTCACGGAGTAGACTCCGTGCGTCACGGAAATCCAGTGCGCGCGACGCGCACCACGAGGGCCTCACAAGAAGCGAGGATGTCATGAGAATCACCACGTTGCTCACGGTAGTTGCCGTCGCCGCCGGCTTGCTGGCCGGCGGGGCCGTGCAGAATGCCGCCGCCCAGGAGCAGGAGCCGTTCCGCGCCGCCGACTTCGAGTACGGCTCGCGTTTCGAGCTGCCCGACGGGACGACGGCCCAGATCTGGAACCCGGCCAAGGCCAAGCTCGTGGCCGGCGGGCCGATGATCGGCGGCACGGTGCGCGCCACCGACCCGCGCACGTACTGTGCGATGGCCGCGGCCGGCTACGACTTCGTCTGGGTCGAGATGCAGCACGAGTCGATCTCATGGGAGCAGGTCGCCCGGATGTGGCGGACCTGTCCGGGACCGGCGGCCCCCGGCGCGCGCGTGGCCTACGCGGACGAGCGCGAGATCCAGCACGCCACCGACATGGGCGCGCTGGTCATCGTCGTCCCGACCGTCGACAGCGTCGAAGAAGCGCAGGCCGCGGTCGACTGGACCTACTTCCCGCCCATCGGCCGGCGCAGCGCGGGCGGCGGCCAGGGCGCGGGCGAGTTGTGGAACCAGGTGCCCGGCGGCTACCGGCAAACCTACAACGACAACGTCGTGCTGATCCTGATGATCGAGACGCTCGAGGGTGTGGAAGCTTCGCGTGAGATCGCGCAGATCCCGGGCGTCACCGGGCTGTTCGCGGCGAGCGGCGACCTCGGCAACTTCTCCGGCTTCGGTGAAGGCGATCCGGAGTACGAGGCGCTGATCACCGAGGTTCGCGACGCGGCCATCGACGCCGGCATCCACGCCTGCGCCCCGCTGCGCTGGGCCGACCGCGCGTCGTTCACCTGCTTCCAGGCGGGTACCGAGGCGGCGAACATCCGCCGCGGGGCGGCAGCCGAGATCCAGCAGGCCAACGAGTCGTTCTCGGCCACCGGCGGCGGCGCGCCGGTCGAGCGCTCCGGCGCGGCCGCGCTGCTCTCGGAGCTGACCGCGCAATGCGGGTCGATCACCTACGAGGACGACTGCTACGCGGCGGTCCGCAACGCTGCCGGTGCGGAGCTGTCGGACGACGAGCAGGCACAGGTCGTCCGCCGGCTGCGCGAGATCATGGGCAACAATCCGAACCAGGCGGCGCGGATCGGCGAGATTGCCGCGGAGGCCGGTCTCTCGGTCCAGTAGTCCCGCAACGCGCGCCGGCCGCGCCGCGTGCGCCGGCCGCAACGCGACCCCGCATCGAATGGCCGGCGTCGGGCGTCTGCGAAGATGCCCGGCGCCGGCCGACTCGTTCCCTTCCGAGCTCAATCCACCATGGCGCGGCGGCGTTGATCGCCGACCAACCGCTGCAGCGCATCGACCGCGTACAACGGCAGCGACAGGATGCGCGCGGTCACCGGCGTCACCGGCTGCGTTCCGTTCGCAACGCGGATGGTGTGGCGAACCGTCTGCAGGCTGGGCGGGTTGGCGTCGAACCGCACCGCGAGCGGCGGTTGTTTCTCGTGCGCGAACTGCAGCAGCGACGGCGGACGGGAAGCGGAAGTCTGCGTCTCCAGTTCCAGGTGCAGGTCGAGCTCCTGCCGGAGGTCGCGCTCCGCACGGCGACGGCGAAGCCACGTCAGCGAGCGCGCGAAACGGAAACGCCTGGACATGGTGTTGCTCCTGCCGTGCGCAGGCGTCACGCCTGCTGGATGACGAGGTCGATCGCGCCGGAGAGCCGCTCCCACGCTGCGACCTCCCGCTTCAGATGCGCCCGCCCGGCGTCGGTCAACGAATAGAACTTCGCCCCGCGGCCGGTCTCGGTCGCGGCCCAGTGACCTGCAATCCAGCCTTCCTTCTCCAGGCGGTAGAGCGCCGGGTAGAGGGAGCCCTGCTGGACCTTCAGGACGTCGTTCGAGACCTGCTGGATGCGCTTGGCGATGGCCCAGCCGTGCTTCGGCTCGTGTTCGATGGTCCGCACGATCAGCAGGTCGAGGGTTCCCTGGACGAGGTCGGTCGGTTTGCCCATCAGTGACACCTTGACTATCGACAATACGCTTTGAATTGTCGATAGTCAAGGCATGCCGGGCGTTATTGTCCACCGACGACGACCGCAACGCCCGCGCTGCCCCGCGACGCGCGTTGTGCACGATCGAACTCGATGATTGCCCGCTGGTAGTCGAGGATGGCGCGCAGCTCCAGTTCCTGTGCCGCCGCCAGTTCGCGCTGCATCTGAACGACCAGGTAGTTGGTCGACAGACCAACCTCGAACTTGATCTCCTCCGCGCGAAACTGCTCCATCGCCAGTTCCCGCGCCGCGGTGGCGGCCTGGATGCTCTCCTGGATCGCTTCCATCTGAAGCGCGGCGTTGGTGACCTCGCCGGCGATCTGGAGCTCGATCCACTCGATCTGCGCCTGGTTTTGCCGAAGCTCCAGCCGTGCCCGCTCGTAAGCAGCCTTGTCCGCGCTCCGGCCGAGCGGGTAGGACATGTGGACCTGGACGCTCCAGAACGGATAGTCCGCCCCGATGACGTCTCCGATCGCATCCCCGTAGCCGCCCGGGATCACGTCTCCCCCGCCCCCCAGGATCGCTTCGAAGGAGCTCCCGGACGGTATCAACCGCGGACCGCCCTGGCCGGTCAACTGATAGCTCCCGATCAGATCGAGCGCCGGAAGCGTGCCGTTGCGCAAGTTGCGGACCGTGGCGTCGTTGATGTCGATCTGGCGCCGCATGCGCGAAATATCGGTGCGCCCGTCGAGCGCAGCACGAATTGCCGCCTCGAGGTCGATCGGAATCGCGTCCGTCCGCGGCTCGTCCGTCGGATGAATCTCGGCGTTCCACAGCTCGTCCGACCTGCCGCTGACAAGGAGCTGCTTGAGGGCCAGCTCGTTGGTCCGGAGCACCCGGACCGCCTCGGCCAGCGACTGCCGCCGCAGCGCGGCTTCCGCCCGCGCCTGCACGATCTCGATCTCCCCGACCATGCCGATCTCGACGCGCGCGCGATTGTCGCGCACGAGCTGCTCGGCCAGCTCCAGCGACTGCCGCCGCACGCCGAGGGCAGCGCGCGCATGGACCAGCTCCCAGTACGCGAGCCGGACGTCGGCCAACGTGTTGACGATGGTCTCCTCGAGGTCGATGTCGGAGATATCCCGGTCGATGCGGGAAACGACGAGCCGCGTCCGCTCGCCATCGGTTCGGAATCCCCGCAGCAACGGCTGTGTATAGGTGAGGCCCAAGGTTGCGGCGAGGCTCGGGTTGAAGTTCGTGAACGTATTGGTCGACTGCAGGCGGTTGCTGTTCCAAGTGACGTCGTAGCGCCCGCCGCCCCACCCGACCCGCTGGGTCACGCCGACGTCGTAGCGGCCCTGGTCGGTGACGATGGATGCGCCCCGCAGCCCGCCACCATCGAGCAGCGAGCGGCTGGGGTTGGTGGCCTGGTTGATGCCGAACCCCGAGGAAGCCAGGGGCAGGAACGCCGCGTTGGCGGTGGCCACCTGCATGTCCCGCACGAGGGGAGTGATGCGCTGGACGGCGATCCGGCGGTTGCGTTCGAGCGCGCGCTGAACGGCATCGGCGAGCGTGAGATCGAACCGCCGTAGCGCCCGAGCATCCTGTCCAGCCCGGAGCGCGGTTCGTACGACGGCACCGCCGAGATCGGTCTCGAGCGGCTGAGCCTGCGTAGCCCGCGCGACCGGCAGCGTTGAACCGACGACGACCGGCAGGACCAGCAAGAAGGTGCGAATCGAGATTGGCAAGATGTCCCCCAACGACTCGGCAGTGCGCATGGCAGCAGGGACGATACGCGCCAGGCACGGTGGCAATTACGACGCGGCTACGATAGGGCCAGGGATTGACCGGGATCCACCAGGAAACACGGAGACGCGAGCGTGCGGGGACGACGAATACACTCTCAGCGGTGTATAATATGTACTGTGCGCACCAACATCGTGCTGGACGACGCCCTGGTCCGGCGGGCGATGAAGCTGACCGGCGCACGGACCAAGCGGGAGGTCGTGCACGTCGCGCTCACCAGCCTGGTCGAGAGCCGCTCGCGCAAGAACCTGCTGGAGCTGGCGGGCACGCTGGACTTCGCACCGGCCTTCGATCACGAGGCGCTGCGCGGTTTGCGCGGCGATGCCGGCCGTGCTGATCGTTGACACGTCGCTCTGGATCGACGTGCTGCGCGACGCGGACAAGCGCGGCGGGCTCGAAGCGGCGATCGGCGGAGACGACGTCTACCTGACCCGCTTCACGCAGATCGAGCTCCTCGCGGGGGCCACGCGCGAGCAGCAGTGGCACCAGCTGGCCACCTACCTCGACGGCCAGCGCTACCTGGAGCCGGAACCCGACACGTGGCGGCAGGCGGCGCGGACGTTCTTCGAGCTTCAGCGCCTCGGCACCCCCGCGCGCAGTCCCGTCGAGTGCTGCATCGCCGAGATTGCCATCGCCCACAAGGCGCTGCTGCTCCACCAGGACCAGGACTTCGGGCTCATCGCGGCCCTGCGGCCGCTGCAGGAACGACGGCTGGAGCTGTAGCACGAAGTGACCTCGACCGGCGACTGTGGTGCCGCACATTCGTTCCTGACATGACGATGCTGCGGGACCGCGCCACGCGACGAATGCAACGCGACATGTCGACGCCCGGGTTCTTCCGCAGGCCGCGGCGCGCGCTATGATTGACATGTCCGTCGCAGCGGGCCATCCGCGACATCGCAGTCACTACCCATCTGACGGAGCTCCCAATGCAACTCGCTTGCTCGCTCGCTACAACCGCCCTGCTCGTCGTCGCCGCGGCCTTCCCGGCCGGGGCGCAGGTGCAGGCCGTGAACGACCCCATCTCCGATCCGATCCGCAAGGGCGACCTGGTCGTCGAGGCAAACAGATTCGTGCGCGCGCCGCAAACCGACGAGTCGGCCCTGGACGCCATCACGAATCCGGCCTACGCCCGCATCCAGTACCTGACGCCGATCGGGGACGGCTCGGGGCGCCTGGTCCTCAACGACCTGCGCGGGCTGCTGTACATCACCGACGAAAGCGGGATGGAGCCGGTCACCTACATGGACATCCGCACACTTGACGTCGGCTTCGACGACTCGATGTTCCCCAACGAGACCGGCCTCGTGGGGGTGGCGTTCCATCCACAGTTCGCCGACGCCGGCACGCCGGGGTTCGGCAAGTTCTACACCGCGTACAGCGCCACGTCGGACAGCGGCCGCGCGGACTACCTGGACGACGACGCCGAGAGCCACGAGAGCGTGATCCGGGAGTGGACGGCCGACGATCCCGCGGCCAACGCGTTCAGCGGCACCTCGCGCGAGGTCTTCCGCATCGGCCAGTTCGCCTCCAACCACAACGTCGGCGTCATTGCGTTCAATCCGACTGCCGCGGCGGGATCCGCGGATTACGGACTCCTCTACGCCACCTTCGGCGATGCCGGGGCGGCCAACGACCCCCGCGACTTCAGCCAGTCTCTCGGCGTGCCGCACGGTGCGATCATCCGCATCGATCCGCTTGGGGGCGAGGGGGATCGGGGGTACGGCATACCGGCGGACAATCCCTTCGTGGACGAGGCCGGCGTCGCGCCGGAGATCTGGGCGTACGGCCTGCGGCATGCGCAGCAGTTCTCCTGGGACACGGACGGCCGGATGTTCATGGGCGACATCGGCCAGAACTTCGTCGAAGAGGTCAATCTGGGGGTTCCCGGCGCCAACTACGGCTGGCGGCTCCGGGAAGGCACGTTCGCCACGGGCTACGCGGTCGGCGCCAGGCGCCCGGGACGGGTGTATCCGCGCCCGGCGGAAGACGACCAGGCCTTCGTGTATCCCGTGGCCCAGTACGACCACGGCGAGGGCAACGCCGTCGGCGGCGGCTTCGTCTATCGCGGCCGGGCCATTCCCGCCCTGCAGGGCAATTACGTCTTCACCGACTTCCCGCGCGGCAGGGTGCTGTACATCGATGCGGACGCGCTCGTGCCCGGTCAGCTCGCCGAGATCCGGGAGCTCCGGCTGATCGTCGACGGCGAGGAGCGCGACCTGGTCGACGTAGCCGGGTTCCCCAACACCTACGGCCGCGGCGACCGGGTGGACGCACGCCTGGGCATCGACTCGGCCGGCGAGCTCTACCTGCTGACGAAGGGCGACGGCTGGGTGCGGAAGCTGGAGCCGGCGCGAGCAGCGCAGTAAGGCGTCACGACACCCGCTCCGGACCGGTCTCCCGGGGGCCGTTCGTCCCTCGCGCGCGTGTTTTGACAGGGTGCGGTAGCAGGCATATATTCGACCTGAGTCGAAGAGTGACGAGAAGGCCCACGCGCGCGGCGCAGCCCGATCGCCCGGCGTTGCGCGCGCGGCAGCCGGTTTTCGTCTCGGGAGGTAAGGATATGCGGCGACGACTGATCGAGTCGTTCGGCGTGGCGACGGCCATCGCCACCGTCGCGGTGCTGCTGCAGTTCGCCGCCGTCCCCGTGGTGGGCCAGGCGCCGAGCGAAACCCCGTGGGGACATCCGAACCTGGAGGGCATCTGGCTCGACATCTACGCCACGCCCCTGGAACGGCCCGCCGCACTCGGCGATCGGGAGTTCTTCACCGCGGCCGAGCGGGCCGAGCGCGACCAGGCCCGCATGGTCAATCCGGGGCGCAACGCGCGCGGGCAGGACGGCCGAACGGACGTGGCCGGGGCGTACAACGCGGTCTACACGTCGGCCCGGCCGGCAGGCCCGCGCACGTCGCTCGTCGTCGATCCGCCGATCGGGCGCATTCCCGCCCTGACGCCGGAAGCCCGGCGGCTGAACGAGGCCCAGCGCGAGTGGCGCCTGATGCTCCTGCGCAGCACGGAGACCTGCCGCGTCGGCGGCAGCGGCTGCGCCGGCGGGGAGTACGGGCCCCCGTCGCCGCGCAGATTCGACGTCGTTCCCTTCTACAACACGGGCCGCATGAACCGGCATTTCGGCCCGGAGGATCAGAGTCTGGGCGACCGGTGCATGTCGGGGCGCACACCCGATCTGAACGGGTTCCGCCGCATCGTGCAGGGCGAGGACTCCATCGCGATCGGCTACGACACCGGACAGGGGCAGGGATACCAGCGCATCGTCAACCTGAGCGGAAACCACCCGCCGAGCCGGATCCGCCTGCGGCACGGGGATTCCCGCGGCCGCTGGGAGGGCGGCACGCTGGTCATCGAAACCACGAACTTCTCGCCCAAGTTCCCCTTCCGGGAATCGTACGGGAACCGGCGTCTCGTCGAACGCTACACGCGCATCGACGCGGACACGCTCGAATACGAGGTGACGATCGAGGATCCGACGGTGTGGGCGGCGCCGTGGACCATCCGGCAGGAGTTGAAGCGGCAGAGCGACCAGCAGAACCGGATCTACTACGAGCCGCGGTGCCACGAAGGGAACTACGGCCTGCCGGCGCTGCTCATCGGCGCCCGCGTGGACGAGCAGGCGTTCGCGGAAGGGAGCGGTCCGGAGCCGTTCTCGCTGGACACCGCCACGTGCGTGCAGGGCCTGCAGGACTGAGCAAGGAGCAATGATGATGGAGAACCGTTTCCGAGCCTCGACCGTTGTCACGACCCTTGCCGCCTTCAGCATGGGCGCCGTCCTGTCGGTCGCGGTCACCACCACGGCCACCCAGAGCCAGGACCAGGCGCCGCGCCCGGCGCAGACGCCCGACGGGCGCCCGAACTTCAACGGCGTGTGGCAGGCCCTCAACGAGGCGCATTGGGATCTGGAGGCGCACGAGGCGCTGCCGGGCATGGTGATGCAGGAGGGGGTCTACCCCTACGAGTACGCCAGGGTGCCGGCGGCGCCGGTGGTGGCCCTGGGCGCCGCGGCCGGCGTGCCCGGGTCGCTGGGGGTCGTGCAGGGTGACGGCAGCATCCCCTACCGGCCGGAAGCGCTGGCGGTGAAGCAGGAGAACGGGGCGAACTGGATCGACCGCGATCCCGAGCTCAAGTGCTACCTGCCGGGCACG
The DNA here is from genome assembly GCA_965204175.1 of Vicinamibacterales bacterium. Taxonomy (GTDB): domain Bacteria; phylum Acidobacteriota; class Vicinamibacteria; order Vicinamibacterales; family UBA8438; genus WTFV01. The sequence goes on along the minus strand of OZ241978.1, from coordinate 1,390,981 downwards.
CCGCGCGCGATGTACATGCCCTACCCCTTCCAGATCGTCCAGGGCGCGAACAAGATCCACATGAACTTCGCGTTCTCGAACGCGGCGCGCATCATCCACCTGGACGAGGTCGATCTGCCGCCGGACTACACCTACATGGGACACTCGGTCGGCCGCTGGGAAGGCGACACCCTGGTGGTCGAGGTGACGGACTTCAACGGCAAGAACTGGCTCGACCGGGCCGGCAACTTCCACAGTGAAGCCCTGCGGCTGACCGAGCGGTACTCGGCGATATCGCCGGACGCCATCTGGTACGAGGCGACGATCGAGGATCCCGAGACCTTCACCGAGCCGTGGTCCATCGCCATGCCGCTCTATCGCCGCCTGGAGCCGAACGCGACGGTGCTGGACTACCCCTGCATCGAGTTCGCCGAGGAGTTCATGTACGGGAACCTGCGCCGCGAGCAGTTGGTGAGGCGCTGGGAGGGCGAGACCATCATCGTGGAGATTACGCGCAAGATTCCGGAGGGCGACGCGCTGCACGAGTGGTATCGGCGGTAGCCGAGGCGGTTCACGTGCTCGGCCCTGGGAGTCTGCGCCACAGACCGCGTAGACTTCCGGTCAGGCCCGATTTCGGCGGTAATCGGAGCCGCAGGCGGCGTTGTAGGGGGAATCCGTTGGGGATGCGAAACCGCGTGTGAAACAACAGGGACAGGGAGGCCGAAACCCATGAGGACGAAACTACTGATTGGGGCGCTGAGCGCGGTCGTCGGCATCGGCGTGTGGCTGGCGGGACCAGTCGCGCCGGTGGATGCGCATCACGCCTTCGCCGCCGAATTCGACGCCGACCGGCCGGTCGACTTCAGCGGCAGGGTGACGAGAGTCGAGTGGGTCAATCCCCACGTCTGGATCCACATCGACGTGGAGCTCGACGACGGCACCACGGAGGAATGGGCGTTCGAGGGCGGCACGCCGAACGTGCTGTTCCGGCGGGGCTTCACCAGGCGGTCGCTGCTGCCGGGCACCGAGGTCAACGTCGACGGCTATCAGGCGAAGGACGGCACCAACCGGGCGAACGGTCGGGACATCACGTTCCCGGACGGGACGCGGCTGTTCCTCGGATCGTCCGGCACCGGCGCCCCGTGGGAGCTGGCGCGGCCGGGTGTCGACACCGTAGAGAATCCCAGGTAGCTGCCGGCGGCAGGACGCTTCGGCCCTTGCAAGTGATAGTGACGGCCCGGCCTCCGCGAATGCGGGGGCCGGGCTCATTTTTTTGTTGGCGCGCCACCAGTCGATGGCGCCGGGTCCCGGCCTCGCGGTTGCGAGGCCGGGTTCAATTCTCTGAGCGCGGGCGCACCTCGGCGCGGGTGCGAGCGGATTCACCGCTGCAGCCGGTCGGCGTCGTAGATGGAGAAGGAGGCCGGATCCGGGCCGCGCCCCTCCGCGAACGCCCGATCGTCCAGACGATAACCGAGCAGCAACGCCGGCAGGCCGTAGTTGCCTTCGTGACACCGCGGCTCGTAGTAGATCCGGTTCTGCTGGTCGCTCTGCCGCTTCAGCTCCTGCCGAAGAGTCCACGGCGCCACCCACACCGTCGGATCCTCGATCGTCATTTCGTAGTCGAGCGTCTCGTCGTCGACCCGCGTATACCGTTCCACGAGCCGGCGGTTCTCGGCCGCGCCCTGGTAGGGGAACTTGTGCGAGAAATTCGTGGTCTCGATGACCAGCGTGTCGCCCTCCCAGCGGCCGCGCGAGTCGCCGTGCCGCAGGCGGATGTTGCTCGGCGGATGGTCTCCGCCCAGGTTGACCATGCGCTGGAACCCCTGGCCCTGCCCGGTGTCGTAGGCGATGGCGACGGAATTCTCGCCCTGCACGATGCGGCGGAACCCGTTCAGGTCGGGCGTGCGCCCCGACATGCACCGGTCGCCCAGGCTCTGGTCCTCCGGGCCGTCGTGGCGGTTCATGCGGCCCCGCGTGTTGTAGTAGGGCGTGGTCTCGTATCTGCGGGGCGACGGGGGCCCGTACTCTCCCCCGGCGCACTGCGGCGCCTGCGTCCGGCAGGTCTCGGTGTTGCGCAGGAGCATGACGCGCCACTCCTGCTCGATTTCGTTCCGCCGCACCTGCTCCGCCGTGAGCGCCGGAATCCTCCCGTCAGGCGGATCGACGACGAGCGACGTGCGCGGGCCCGCCGGACGCGCCGACGTGTAGACGGTGTTGTACGCCCCGCTGGGCAGCACCGGCGGACGAGCGAGCGCGGCCTGATTCCGCGCGGCCCGCTCCTCCTCGGTGGCGAACTCCCGTTCGCCGATCGCGGGGTCCCGTTCCAGGGGCGTGGAGTACACGTCGAGCCAGATGCCCTCCAGGTTCGGATGCCCCCACGGAGTCGCACTCGAATCCTGGCCGCTGACCGGAACGGCGGTAAGCTGCAGGAAGACCGTGACGATCGCGAGCACCGCAGCCACACTGAGCAACTCGAGTAGTCGTCGCCTCATTTCCATACCCCCGCGAGATCCCGACTCGCCTGCAAGGAGCCGGCCGCCGGCATCCTCGCCTTCCCTGCCCCCCCGCAGAGCCTGTGAAACCTGCTCTGCGTTCGCTCGCCCGAGTCGCCGGACTCCCGCCTCTACCGCCGTCCGGCCTTTCGATCCTTGCGCGGCCGGCCATCCGGCGTCAACTACTTTCGGCCGCGGCCTGCCGCTCGAGGTTGCGATGGATCTCGAGAATGTGACGGATGTCGTGATTGCCCTCGTGGCATCCGTACTCGAACAGCGGACCGGTGGTCTTCACCATCGGAAGCTCCACGCTCCACGAGCTCGTCCAGGTCTCCGGATCGGTGACCGTGAACTCGTAGCGAATCCGATCGGCGCCGGCGCGGGTAAAGCGCTCCACGACGTGCAGGGCGCCCCCGGCTCCCCGGAAGCGTCGCCGCTCGGCGTAGTTGCGCGTCTCGACGACCAGGGTGTCCCCCTCCCAGCGGCCGCGCGAATCGCCGGGAAACTGCCGAATCGCGTCCGCGATGTGCGGGCGCCCGTCGAGCGGGATGATGCGCGGGTGGTTGGTGGCCAGCTCGGAGAGGATCACGACGTGGTCAGGCGTCTGGAGGATCTGATGGATGTCGTTGTAGGACGGCGGCATCATCGGCGGGCCCTCGTGCGACCAGGCGATGCAGCGCTCGGACAGCGGCCGGGTCAGGTGACTGTCGAACGCGCTCGGGTCCGCCTGCGCCGCCACGGTGGCGGCCGCCCGCGCCGCGGCCTCCGGCGTCCGCGGCGGGAAGCGGCCGTTCCGCGGATACGTGATCAATGACGTCCGCCGGCTCGACAGCCCCTTCGGGACCGGCGTGCGCAGCCAGATCTCGTTGTCGTAGTGGATGTGATGACGCTCGTCGCGCGTGCGGTTGCCCTGGTACTTGTAGCGCTGGATTTCCGCTCGATCCTCTATGTCTATCAGGTTGAGAATCTCGCGCGCCGACGGATCGACGCCTTCGGCCGTGAGCTCCCGCTGCAGCCAGGCCGCCTCCTCCTCCGTGAAGAACTCCCGATCGCCCAGATGCTCGGGCCGCTCCAGCGGCGTGAAGGTCTGGGTCGTCCAGTAGCCCTGCAGGTCGGGTCGGCCGTCGGGCGTGCGGGGCAACGTCCACTCCCCCGCCCCGTCCGCGCCGCCTGGGACCGGAGCCTGCGTGGAAGCGGAATCCTGCGCGGACGCGGGAGCCGGCGCCAGAAGCACGATCGCGACGACCACCGCCACTGCGGCAAGAGCGGCACGGTGCATTTGAACCTCCCCGAGCTCAACCAAGTGACCGGATGCGCCCATCATTGCCTGCAGGCAGGCGCAATTCAACACCTTCACTCCGCGGCATCCCCAGCGGTACGGACTCCGCGACGTGTCGCTGAATGGCCGTCGTCGCCGCGACGCGACGCCGCTGCTATCCTACCCAACAGCCCGCCGCGACGGCGGCATTGCGGATCGGAGGCTATGGATGAGAATGGATCTGACGCGCGTGGCTCTGATCGGCATGTTGCTGATTCCCGGCGCCCGGGACGCGGCGGCACAGGTCGTGCGCTGGCAGGTCGACGGCGTGACGCGCGAAGCCATCGTCCACGCGCCGCCGGCGCCCGAGGGCGCCCCGCTGGTCCTGTCATTCCATGGATTCGGCGACAACATGCGGAACTTCCAGTACACGAACGTCCACGTGGCGTGGCCCGAGGCGATAGTCGTGTACTTCGAGGGGCTCGAGCGGCGCCGCGGCCTCCTCGGCTGGCAGGTCGAGCCGGGAGCCGACGGCGACCGCGACCTCCGGCTCGTCGACGTGGCGCTCCGATCGCTTCGCGAGACCTACAACGTCGACGACGATCGCATCTACGCGACCGGCTACTCCAACGGCGGGATGTTCACCTACCTCCTCTGGGCGGAGCGCCCGGACGTGTTCGCCGCCTACGCCCCGGTTGCGGCCCGTCTTCGCGGCTCGGTGCGGCCCCGGCAGCCCGGACCCGTCCTGCACGTGGCCGGAACGCGCGATCGGGTGGTCCGCTACGAGGATCAGGAAGCCGCGATCGCGGTCGCCCTCGAGGTCAACGGCGTGGAAGCGGCGACACCCTGCGGCACCGGCTGCACGCTGTACGGAGCCGATACGAGCGCGCCGGTGATGACCTGGATCCATGACGGCGCCCACGTCTACCCGCGGGGGACCAGCGAGCGGATCGTCGCTTTCCTTCGAGCACAGACCCGCGCACGCTGAGGCACGTGCCGCCGCGTCAGTCGACCGGCCGGGATGCCTTCGTCGTTGTCGTCCGTGGCCGGCAGCGACGTCAGGCGGACTCGATCCTGCGCCGGATCCAGTCGAGCGTCACGCGGTCGAACTCCTCCGGCCGCTCCTGCTGCGTCCAGTGACCACAGTCGGCGATGACGTGCCGCTCGAGGTCCGGAATGAACGACGGCATGGCGTCGGACGACGACGGGCGCAGAATCGTGTCGTTCTCCGCGCCGACGTACAGGCAGGGAACGTCGATGTCGCCGCTCGGCCGTGGCGCGCCGCCGCCGCCCATGTTCGCCCGGTAGTAGTTGAACCCGCCGGTGAACCCGGTCACCTCGAAGGTCTCCACCCAGTAGTCGAGAACATCGTCGGGCATGAAGAGCTCGCCCTGGTAGTTGTCTTCCTCGATCATCCGCAACATGTCCATCGTCTTCTCGGCCGAGTCGGGCGGGTACCGGCGCATGTTCTCGACGTCCCAGTACCATCCGCGGCGGAAGATCATCTCCAGCGCCTTCCGCACGTCGCGGGAGAAGACCGCCTCGGCCCGGCCCGGCTCCAGGAAGGTCCTGGCGTAGTAGTTCTCGGTGAAGACGATCAGCGGCTCCTCGGCCGGCGCGCTCGGCGGCTCCCCGCCGAACGCGGGCGTGTTCACGCCGATGACGCCCAGCACCCGATCCGGGTAGAGCCGCGGCATCGTCCAGACCGCCGCGCCGCCCCAGTCGTGGCCGCAGAACAGTGCCCGCTCGATATCGAGAGCGTCCAGCAGGCCGACCAGGTCAGCACACAGACTCGGGATGGCGTACCCGTCGACCTCCGGCGGCCGGTCGGTCAGCCCGTACCCGCGCATGTCCGGGGCGATGGCCCGCAGGCCGGCCGCCGGGTAGGAACGGAGCTGGTTGCGCCACGAGTACGCCAGCTCCGGGAAGCCGTGCACGAAGATGACGGGCAGACCCTCGCCCCGCTCGTACACCGCCATCCGGATCCCGTTGGTGGTGACGAAGCGCGGCGCCGGCAAGCCGGGCGCGGGACGCACGGCCGGCTGCCCGAAGAGAGCCGGCGGGCGGACGAAGGGCGCCGCGGCGAATGCGGCGGCAGCGCCCCACAGGAAGCGGCGACGCGACGTGGACGTGGCGGCGACCGTGCGAGCGGCTGCGTTCGAGTGACTATTGGCCAAGACGGCGGCGCTCCTTCCCTGTGCAGTAACCCCATAGTCTAACCCCGCCTGCACCGGCGACTGGGACGGGCCGGTTACGAATCGCCGCCCTTCTGAGCGGCCATCTCCCGGGCGGCCGCGATCTGCGCGGGCGCATTGAGCAGGCCGAAGAACTGCGTTGTCGCGTTGCCCGGTATCCGGTTGTGCAGCCCCTTCGGCGCCTGCGTGGCGAAGACCAGTCGGGCACGCCTTCCTCGGGCGCAACCGGACCAACTGCATTCCGCCGTCCGTGGCATAGGCCGGCCTCTCACGATTCGGGGATCGGACCCGCCAGCGGCGCTGTGTGGACGCGCTCGGCATCACCGACAAGCGCACGCTGGCGCGGGGACTGCGTGTTCTGAAGGGACGCCTCAAGGCGCAATGACCCGGCCCGGCGACGCTATACCGTTGCGGCCCGGCCGGCGCTTTCGTCGCGCACACGGGCGCTGCTGCGCCGGCGGCGGCGTACGATCCGGGCAACCACCTCCGTACGCTCGTCCGGCGTCAGGCTGAACCGTACGCCGTCCACCGCCTCGCGCACCTCGCCGGTCGTCAGGCCGTCGAGAACGTGCGAGGCGGCGAGCGGGCGCGGCGGCGTGCCGGGGCGCAGGGCAAGGAACTCCACCCGCAGTTCCCGGGTCCCCTTGCTCCCGTGCAACCGCCAGAGTTCGCGTACACCGAGATCGGCGTAGCGTTGGATTCTGCCTTCGTCCGCATGCGTGATTTCGACCTCGACCACGAGATCGGGCGGAGTACGTTCGAAGAAGCTGTCGGCCGCGGCTTCTCCGGCGACGAGGGCTGCCCGATAGGCTCTGGCCCGTTCGCCGACGTAGAACGCGCAATCCGCCTCCAACCCGGTGCCGGAAGGGTCGTGCCGTCCACGCAGGCGCGTGGTGCGGAGTCCCATCGACGCGCCGGTCACGGCGCCCGCCGCGGTATCGACGATGTGATCGAGAATCCTCGCGAGGTCGTCGTGAAGCCGCGAGGGGGTCATCAGAACGACGAGCCCGCGCACGGGATCGAGGCAGACCCGACTGAACCACCGATTCCAGTCGATGACGGCCAGCGCAGTCACGGTTCCGGCGTCGGCGCGCAGGATGTGGACACTGGACCCCAGCGGCCCCGTGTACGTGGTGGCCGGGTTGCGGAACGCGGCCGATGCACCGTGCGCTTCCACCACATTCACTGTAGCACGCGGGTCTCTCGGCGGCGCTCGGGGTCGGGCATGACTCTGCCGACAATTCGCCGGTCCGATGCAACTCCGGCAGCCGGTCGCAGGGCGCCGTTGTCGCTCAATGTCGCCGTGCACCCGATACGAGGGAACGCGAACCTCACCACGCCAGTCCGCCCCCACGCTGCCGCAGATCCTCACGGCGGCGCTCGTAGTCCGGCATGACTTTCCCGAGCGCCTGCCAGTAGTCGCGGCCGTGTCCGCGGTGGCGCAAATGCACCAGTTCGTGGACGACGACGTAGTCGACCAGGCGCATCGGCGCCTGGATGATGCGCCAGTTGAGACGAATGGTCCCGTTGCGGTCGCAGCTCCCCCACCGCTTCTGCTGGTCGGCGATGACGACGCGCGGCATCTCCTCGACGCCGACCCTCGACCGCCACGCCGCCACCCGCTCCGGCAGCCGTCCGGCCGCGTGATCGCGCAGCCACGTGACGAGGGCGGCGCGGACGTGCGCCGTATGCTGCGCGCCGAGCGGCGCGGGTACGTGCAGCCAGCCGCCGTGCAGCTTGGCCTCTCCGGTTTCGTCCGGATGCACCTTGAGGCGATAGTGCCGCCCGAGGTAGAGGACGCTCTCCCCGCTGACGAACTCCCGCCGCGCCGGCGGCGGATCGTGCGACTGCACGTGACGGCGCCGCTGCACGATCCAGGGCGCCTTCCGGCGCACGACGGCGTCGAGGCGGCTGGTGGAGAAGTGTTCTGGCGCAACAAGCAGCACACCGCCGGCCGGGTCCACCGTCACCGCCACGGTCTTCTTCCGCCGGGCACTGCGACGGATGGCGTACGGCAGGCGCGTGTCGCCCCAGGTGATCGACGATGTCTCCAGGTCGCCGGTCATCGGTCGGTACGCACCTTCGCAAGGTCCACGATGTCGGTAGCGAGAGACTCGACCGTCTCGTCGTCGATCCCGCCGGCGCGGAGCCGGCGCTTGATCTGGCTCCGCATCTGCCGCTGCACGTCGTCCTTCTGCTCCCAGTCGACCAGATCGGTGAACGGCGTGACCGCCTCGTCGATCAACGAAGCCAAGTCGCGGTTTGCGGCGTCGTAGGTGGCGGTCCTGTCCTTCACCCTGCGCGGACGCTGCTTCTCCAGCAGGCCGTAGATGGCGAAACCGCGCGCGTCGAGCTCCATTTCGTCCGCCTGGCTCTGCTCGCCCTGCAGCTCTTCCCGCAGGTCGTTGAGCAGCTTGAGCTGCTGCGCCGCGATCACCGGTCACGGGCAACGGCAACCGGCTCGACCTCGGCACGCTTCAGGCGAATCAGTCCCCCGCCGTGCTTCCGATGGCTGTCGATGCGGACGGTGACCACGTGCTGCTGGTCGTCGGCGACCGTCACGGTGCCCGTCTGGCCATCGAGAGGGGGCGAACAGAGAATTCGCACCCGAACGCCGACGTGCACGCCGGAATCGTCGGGTCCCGGCGACGCCTCCTCCTTGCCGCCGGCCCGACAGGTCGAACACGTGGCCGAGGACGCCGACACGGCGTACAGAAGGCCGACCGTCTCACCGCGTGCGGGTCGGAGACGTTCGCCGCACAGCGTCCATCCCTCCCACTCCGGGTCCTCGAGATGGACTTCGGGCGTCGCTGAAGAACGATGGTTCCTGAGCATCTCGTTCCTCCAGAACACGCCGGCGCCTCAAGGAGGGGCTCTCGTTCAATCCCTGCCGCGTCGATACGGCCGCTGCTTCCTGCCCATCCGTCCCCATTATGCAGCTTCTCCCTGCCGGTTGTCCGGTGTTCCCGCCAGCGATGGCACCGGCATTGGAACGCATCGGCCGGGCGCGGCGCTCGCGGCTCAGAAATCGATGCGCGTGCTGACGCCGAAGCTCCGCGGCGGGTTCGTCAGGTAGCCCACCCGGGCCAGCGTCCCCCGCTCCTGGTCCAGTGCCAGGAACGCCCGCTCGTCGGTCACGTTGTCCACGAAGAACGCCACGTCCCAGCGGCCATTGAGGAACCCGACCCGCGCGTTGAGGATGTTGTAGGCCGGCAGCTCCGGATTGAACGCGAACGTGCTCTGCGTCAGCGGACCGCCGATGAAGGTGCCGGGACGCAGAACCGGCGACAGCGCCATCAGATTCACCGCGCCGAAGCCTTCGGCCTGGTCGCCGACCTGCGTGAAGCGCGAGCCGACGTGCTGGAAGGTCCCGCTCACGTAGCCCACCCAACCGCCGCCGGCCAGCCAGCGCCACGTGGCCGCCGCCGCGGTCTGGAACCGGGGCGTGGTCGGCAGGCGCCGGCCGGCTTCGATGCCGGACACGACATCGACCGCGCCGCCGGCGTCGGTCGATGTGATCGTCGATTGCAGCCGCGCGTCGGCGACGCTGGCCGAGACCGCAAAGTCGAAGAACGTCGTCGGCTGCGCGGCAAGCTCCAGCTCGACGCCTGCGCTGCGCGCGTCGGGGACGTTGAAGATGATCCGCGACGAGCAGGTGCCGGCCGTGACCGTCGCCTGCAGGTTGCGGATGTCCATGTAGAAGCCAGATGCGTTGAACGTCCCGCGACCGCCCAGGAACGTCGACTTGACGCCCGCCTCGTAGTTCCAGAGCTCCTCGTCCTCCCAGGTTCCGCGGTCGCCGAAGGTGGCCAGGTCCGCCGCCGAGCAGATCGGCGCGTTCAGCGGATCGTTGATGCCGCCGAGGCGGAAGCCCTTCGACACCTGCGCGTTCACCTGCGTGGCCGCGGTCATGTCGTAGCTGGCGATGATCCGTGGCGCGACGCCGGTCGCCGACGTCGTCCCTTCGCTGTCGAGCGGATCGGCGAACAGCCCGTCGAACGTCTGGGTGCGCGCTTCCTCGAAGTCGTACCAGCGCAGGCCGCCGGTCAGGCTGAACCGGTCGGTCAGGGCGAAGGACGCCTCGCCGAAAAGCGCCAACTGGTCGAAGTCGTAGTGCAGGTCCGAGAAGAAGAGCTCCTCCGTGTTCGGGCGGCCGGCCAGCGAACGCGACCCCGACCAGACGAGGTCCGGAGCTCCCGTCACGAGCCGCAGGAAGTCGGTGACCGCCGGCCCGTTGACGGCCACGTAGTTCTCCGCGTAGGCGCTCTGGCCGTACCGGCGCTCCGAGGTGCTGTAGAACGTGCCGACAACCCAGTCGACCCGTTCGCCGTCGCCCGCGACGCGCAACTCCTGCGTCAGGCCCTTTGCCGTGGTGGCGTCCAGCAGCGGGAAGTCGAGCGTATAGCCCGCCTCCGGCGCGCCGAACGGACTGAACGAGACGCTGCCGCCCAGGGCCGAAGCGTCGCGAACGACGTTCACGTCGCGGTTGGCGAGCGACGTGATCGACGTGAGCGCCGCGCCGCCCAGGGCCAGCTCGAGCGTGAAGTCGCCCAGCAGGAACCTGTCGGTGTACGGCTCGTCGATCTGCGTGAACTGCTGCCGTTCGCCCAACGTCACCGCGGGCCGCGTGGTGGTGAACGGATTGGCCAGGATGTTGTAGGCGTCGATCCGGTTCCAGCCGTCCATCGCCACGTCCTGGTAGACGAGCCGCGGCGTGAAGGCGACGCGGTCGTTCGGCTGCACCCGCAGCGCCACGCGGGCGCCGGTGCGCCGGCCGCTGTCGACGTTCTCCTCGACACTCAGGTCCGGCTGCACGGCGTCGATGAAGCCGCCGACGGCGGTGTTGTAGGCGGTGACGCGCGCCGCCGCCGCGGGCCCGAGCGGCACGTTGACCGCGAATTTCGCATTGTTGCCGAGCCCGCCGCCGGCGAGCGAGCTGAAGCCCAGCTCGCCCGCTCCCTCGGTGACGCCGATCGCCGGCTGGTTGGTGATGTAGCGCACCGTGCCCGAGAGCGAGCCCGACCCGAACAGGGTTCCCTGCGGGCCGCGCAGCACCTCGATGCGCGACATGTCGAACAGATCGAGGTCCGGCGTGAACAGCGACAGCGAGATGACCGATTCGTCGAGATAGACGCCGACCTGCTCCTTGACGCCCGGCTGGTCGCGCACGATCTGGCCCGCCGACACGCCGCGCATCGCGATCTGGCTCTGGCCCGGTCCGAGATTCTGGACCGAGAACCCGGCCACGTTGGCCGAGACGTCCTCGATGCTCTCCGCGCCCCGGTTGCGGAGCGCCTGCTGCGTCGGCGCAACGACCGAGAAGGGAACCGCCTGCAGGTTCTCCTCGCGCTTGCGTGCGGTCACGGTGACCGTCACCTCCTCGGTGAACTCCAGCGGATCGACCTGCTCAACCTCGGCATCCGCGGCCTCCTGCCCGGGATCGTCCTGCTGTGCGGCCGCCGGCGCCGCCAGCAGCGCCAGCAGCGCGCCGATCGCCCACGGTCTCCTCTCCATGCGAGTCCTCCCGGCGGTTGCCGCCTCGATGACGATCGCTCCTTGCCCGACCCGAATGCGAACCGCTTGCAGGTCGCTCCGACCACCAGGCCGCGCCGGACAGAGAAGACCTGGTGCCGAGGGTGGGGATCGAACCCACACGGCCCTCACGGGCCACGGGATTTTAAGTCCCGAGTGTCTACCAGTTCCACCACCTCGGCACGAAGAGGCAAGACTACCCCGGTTACACGACGTCACCAGACAACCCGGCCAGGGTTACATGCCATTCATCCAGGGTCACGATCACACCGGGTGACCTCCACGCCCCGCGGACCCGACCGGCGAAGAAGCGCCGCACCGCGCGCTGCTGGAGATCAGATCCGAGCTGGTTCGCCCTCGCCGCCGCGATACGCGGCCACGCTCCAGGCGAACAGCCCGCCGACTCCGACCAGCGTCAGGGCCAGGTTGACCACCCAGCCGACGAACGGCAGGTTCACGGCGACGAAGACGACGAGCAGACCCACCAGCAGGGCCGCCGGTGCCCCCCGCGAACTGCGTGGGCCGAGAAACGCACGACCCAGGAACAGCGCTACCGGAATCTTCGCCAGGTAGATCGCCAGCGCCCAGAGGCCGAGCGCGACGAGCGCCACCGGCAATCCGACCAACGTGATTGCGGCCATCACCGCAGCGACCGGGGTGGCGACGACGCACAGGAACCCGACGCCCAGGGTCCGCAACGTCACCGCCGGTGTCTCGAACCGGACGGCTGCCGCGCCGGGCGCGAGCCATAGCAGCAGCCGACCGGCAATCAGGGCGGCGACCAGCCACAGCACCTGCCAGAAATAGAACGACGCGGTCAGATAGCGGCTCGGCGAGGCGCGGTCATCCGCAAGGCGCACCACGGGCTCGCTCCCGAGCGTTGCAGCAGAGTCGATCCGCAAGTCGTTGGTGTCACGGATCTCCGCGGTCAATACCCCGCCGATATGACCGCCCGATCCCACGACGATGCGTTGGGCGGCAGCGTCGACGTTGCGCCGGACGCTGCCGGTGATGTCGACGAGGCCGCCATCGACCCGAATGCCGTGGGCGACCTCGCCGCGGATCGACAGCACATTGCTGTAGCTGGCGACACCGCGGCCGACACGACCCTCCTCGACGATACGGGTCTCCTGCGAGAACGTGTACAGATTCCCGCCGATCCGGCCCTGCACGGTAACGAACTGGGCTGCCGTGAATACGGAGCCGCCCACCTCTCCTTCCAGGTCCAGTGACTGCGACCACGAGATCACGCTGCCGCGCACCGTCCCGCGAATCACCACGCTCGTGGCGCCGGCGACGACGTCGCCGGTCACGACGCCGTCGACGATTACCCGCGGTCCCCGAGCGAAGAGTGCGTCGTCTATCGTCTCGTCGGCGGAGACCACCACGGTGTCCTCCGAAGCTCTGACCACGTAGGCCTCGGCGGGAACCGCGACTGCCGCGAACATCATAGCCAACAGAGCCGGCATCGTCGCGCGCCACGCCCGGATCGGAAAAACCAGCATGCCGAGCAGCAGCAGGAGAGACCCGGCCGCGGCCTGATTGACAACGGTCACAATCGACACCAGCAGCGCACTGCCTTCGACGACGGCAACTGTCCCGGCGAACAGCCAGGTCAAGCGGCCGGACGCATGAAAGGGACTGACCCATTCCAGAAATGGCGGAACCTGCCACACCATCGTCAACGCCATCGCCCACACTGCTGCGCCCACGACGATGGAAACGGCTGCTGCCAGCGGTGTGAGAGCCCACCATCCGCTGGAAGCGGGGGCACGTCCCGTGCCGGTCGGGGCCGGCGCGGCAATCCGCTCGTCCAGCATCCCGCGGCCAAGCGCTTCCACAAGAGCGCGTCGCTCCTCCCGCAGTTCCGCAAGCCGCGCGCGGCAAGCCGCGCAGCGGCCGACGTGCTCCTGGACGGCGACCGCCGCAGACGCGTCCAGCTCCTCATCCGCCAGCAGCATCAGGGTCGATTCGTCGGGACACTTCATCGGCTTGTCCTGTCCTGCGCGCCCAGCATCTGCCGGAGCTGCTGCCTCGCGCGAAATACCAGCACGGCCACGTGGCCTCGCTCGACCCCCAGAATCTCTCCGATCTCCGCGTAGCCCAGCTCCTGGAAATAGGCGAGCACCAGCGGCGCGCGGTACTTCACCGGCAACGCGGCGACGGCTTCGCGCACCTGTCGGCCGCGCTCTCGCGCGAGCAGCGCGGTAAGCGGACCGGGCTGGCGCGCCGGAGCCGCCACCCGTTCGACATCCTCCGCTCCGAACAATCGTGTCTCACGGCTCCGACGCCGCAACCGATCGATGCAGTGATGGTTCGCGACCCCGAGGATCCAGCTCGCGAAGGGCCGCTCCCGATCGTACTGCTCGAAGCGCTGCCGGGCGCGGAGAAACACTTCCTGCGCCGCATCCTCCGCCTCGTCCGAGCCGAGCAGGTAGCGGCAGGTCTGCAGCACGCGGCGGGACGCGGCCGCATAGAGCCTGTCGAAGTCGGCGTCCGACCGGATCCCTGCCGCCTCCTCCCGCCGAACGCCGGTCATGGTCAACGGACGGAGCATGCCGCCCGACAGCGCCGTCACCGCGTTCATGTACCCGCTCCGCGCCGCCTTGACCCACTCTGAAGCGGGAACGGCGGCAGGCCCGCCGCAGCCTCTCTCCTGCAAACCGACATCTGCCGATACTACGCGCCGGCAACGCCCGGATTACAGTTTGCCGCGTTAGATCGGTCGCGGCGGAAGCCACGCGACGGCGGACACCCGTCCGGGCCCGTAGCGGCCGGCCTGCGGCCGGACAGCGGAACCGACGCCGGGCACGGAACGTCCGCGGCGCCGGCCGCGCGATCAGTTGGGTTGCCGGCTGGCCCGAACGTTGGCGAGGACCCGCGTGATGGTGGCGGTGAGCGTGTCCACGTCCCCCTCGAACGGGCCGGCCACGACGGCCCCGCTCGGAATCTCGATGGCGATGGCCACCCCGCCGTCGACCGGGGTCACGATCCAACTGAACCCACGGAGTGCGACCGAGCGCTCCTCCGCATCCGGGTTCTGCACCTGATCGAACGTGCCGAGCGTCAACTCCAGCACGCGCCGGACGTCGTCGTCGGCCCACGCGGTAGGCTCCGGTCCCTCGAGATCGACCACGGTCTCGACGACGTCTTCCTTGCCCTTGAGCAGGACCTCCACCTTGAACGTCATGTCAGATCCCGAATCCCGGAACCGCGTCGTCCGTGCCGGTGCTTCCAGGGCGCACACTTCCGGCAAGCTGCTCGTCGAGCCGCGCCGGATCGGTAACCGGTTCGCGGCAGGCGAAGTTGCTGCAGACGTAGGCCGTCGGAAGCCCGGCGACCTCCCGGAGGGCGCCGACGAACGGCAGCCGTTCGGCCAGGCGAGCCTGATTGTCGCCGGGCGTCACGCGCAGCCGCACCGCGAACGGAAGGTAATGCGCCGCCACCACCCGCTCGAGCGCCCGGGTCGCCGCCGCCTCCGGCTCTCCGACGATCACGATCTGCGTGGCGGGCGCGTGGTAGCGGACGAGCGCCGCCATCATCAGCGGCACCGTGCGCGCGGCCTGCCCGAGCCGGGCGCCGAACCGGCCGAGCGTCTTCTCCACCTTGGCCGCCGCGTCCGCGTCGTCCCGCAGATGCGTCAGCGTCAGAAGATTCTCGACGGCAACGGAGCTCGCGGCGGGCTCCGCGCCGTCGTACTCCTCCTTGACCCGCAGGAGCACGGACGGATCGTCCCCGGTGGTCGCGAACCAGCCGCCGCCCGCGTCGTCCCAGAACAACTCGTCCTGCCGAACCTGCAACTCGACCGCCCGGTCGAGCCACGCCGGGTCGCCGGAAGTCTGGAACAGCTCGAGCAGCCCCCAGACCAGATACGCGTAGTCCTCCGCGTAGCCGTCTATGGAGACGGCGCCGTCGCGGGCGCGCCGCCGCAGGATGCGCCGGTCCGGATCCCAGAGCCGCTCGTGGGCGAACGCCGCCGCCCGCGTCGCGGCCTCGAGGCTGCGCTCGGCCGCCGCGCCGTCGAACACGTGCGCGGCCCGCGCCAGGGCGGCGATCATCAGGCCGTTCCACGCCGCGAGCACCTTGTCGTCGAGATGCGGCCGGGGCCTCTTCTCGCGCGCCTCGAACAGCGTCTTCCGCGCCGCGCCCAGAGACGCCATGACCTCGTCCACGGTGCGGCCGGTCAGCTTCGCGATCTCGCCGACGTCCTGCTGGAGGAAGGGAATGTTCTTGTCCTTGAACTCTCCCATCGGATCCTGCGGGGCGTTGCCCCCGGCCTGGATTCCCAACCGGCGCTTCGCCACCTCGGCGTCGGCGCCGAGCAGCGCATCCACCTCGGTGTCCGTCCAGAGATAGAAGGCGCCCTCGGACTTCGGCGCAGCGGTTCCCGCCGCCTCCGGCGGGAGGCTGTCGGCGTCCTCCGCGGAATAGAAGGCGCCCTCCGGGCTCGTCATGTCGCGCCGCACGTACTCGATGGTGTCTTCGGCCACCGCCAGCAGCGCGCCGGCACGCGCCGCCTGTCCCGCCTCCAGGCAGGCCAGGACGAGCTGGGCCTGGTCGTAGAGCATCTTCTCGAAGTGCGGCACGCGCCACGCGGCGTCGACCGAGTAGCGGTGAAATCCGCCGCCGATGTGATCGCGCATGCCCCCGCTCGCCATCGCCTCGAGGGTGGCGACCGCGACGCGCCGCGCGTTGGCGTCGCCCCCGCGGGCGGACTCGCGCAGCAGGAAGAGCAGTTCCGCCGGCCGCGGAAACTTGGGCGCCCCGCCGAAGCCGCCGTGGCGCGCGTCGAAGGACGACGCGAACTGCTGCACGCCCGTGGCGAGCGCGTCGACCCCGGCCACCGCCGCGGCAGGAACGGGGCCGCCCGCCGCGTCACCCGCTGCGCCTCCGCCGGACGGCGACTGCAGGCTGCGCAGCCGCTCCAGCAGCGCGTCGGCCGATTGCAGCAGCTCGCCCCGACTGGACGCCCAGCGCGCGGCGACCTCCCGCAGCACGTCGGGGAACCCCGCCCTCCCCCAGCGCGAGTCCGGCGGGAAATAGGTGCCACCGAAGAAGGGCTTCAGATCGGGCGTCAGCCACACGCTCATCGGCCAGCCGCCGGAGCCGGTCGTGGCCTGCACGAACGCCATGTAGACGCGGTCGACGTCGGGACGCTCCTCCCGGTCCACCTTGATCGACACGAAGTGCTCGTTCAGCAGCGCGGCGATGCCGGCGTGCTCGAACGACTCGTGCTCCATGACGTGGCACCAGTGGCAGGTCGAGTAGCCAATCGACAGGAAGATCGGCTTGTCCCCACGGCGGGCGCGCTCGAACGCCTCATCGCCCCAGGGATACCAGTCCACGGGGTTCCCGGCGTGCTGCTGCAGGTAGGGGCTAGGCTCCCCGGCGAGTCGATTGGGCAAAATCGTTCACACCCAGCGGGTCGCCACGTCGTACGCGCCGAAGACAGCATCGCGGCTCACGAGCACGGCATCAAGAGACTGCGCCTGCACGATGAACAGCCGGTCGAACGGATCGCGGTGGTGCTGCGGCAGAGCGACGGAGGCAATCATGTCATCAACCTGAGGTATGGCCAGCTTGACGCCCGTCGCGGCGAGGAACTCGTTCTTCCATGATGGCACGTCGTCAATCTCGATTCTGCCTTTCCGCGCCAGCAGCGCGATCTCCCAGAAGGCGGCAGTCGATGCGAACACGCGCCCCGACCGGCTCGCCACGTCCAGCTCGCCGGCAAGCGCCGACGGCATCGCCGTACCGATCTGCCAGTGGATGATTGCGTGGGTGTCGAGCAGGAACCGCGTCACACGTATGCATCCCAATCATCCAGCGGCAAGAACGCCTCGTCGTCAGCCATCCGCAGGCGGGGCGTGATCGTCATGCGCCCGCGCCAGTCCGGATGCCCGGCAGGCAGAAGCCGCGCCACCTCCGTGCCGTTCCTGACGATGATGATTGGCTCTCCTCGGCTGGCTCGGTCGACCAAGTCGAACAGGTTACGCCGCAGCCGGGTGATCGTCACAGTCACCGTACATGATCATCGCCGGAATGTACAGGTACGTCAACGCCCAACAGTCACTGGCTTCCGGCCTCACCTGCGACAAGTGACCGTTCGCGAGCGGACGGAAGCCGCGAGACGCGGGCGTGTGCAGTCCCCGGCGGCCAACGGGACACGAGCAGCGACTGGTCGGTGTACCACGTCTGGGGCGGTCGAACCGGCCAGGAGCTTGCGCCGCAGAACGCAGCGCAGCAGAGTTCTGCTCCGCAAGGTCGTGGAGCGGGGGGGATGGGCCGAAACGCCGGGCCGGCGAGGCGTTTCGGGGCCTAGCAGAGCGGTGATATTACTGGATCCAGCGACCTGACGACTTGGAGACGACTGTGGATCCAAACCTCGTTGGAGCTATCGGCGTCGCGATCGGCGTCGGTGGCGGTCTACTGGCTGCGTTCTGGCGCGGCGCGTCCGTCACGGCGGTGGACGCGGAGTACGACGAGTCGGGCGTGTACGAGCTGGGCGAGGCCCTTGCACCCAGAGCGCCAGCTACTACCGCGTCGACGTGCAGCAGGTCCGCGACGGTGTAGGCGTACTCCAGGCGCGTCAGCCGCCGCAGCGGCGTGCGCGGGCCGTTGCGGGCCGCGAGATTGGCGTCGACGAGCGCCTGCTTCAGCGACCCGAGCGCGGTCTCCACCAGTGCGGGGTCGGGCCGCCGGGCGGCCGCCGGCAAACATGGTGCAGCCCTTCTCAAGGGCCGCTGCAGGAGGGGCTGCTATGCTTGCGGCTGGCCGGTTCGTGCCGGATCCCCATCGGGATCCCGCGACGGCGGCGGCCTGCGGCACGAGCGCGCGACCGTTGCCCCAGTAACGATGAACCCGACCGCCCGTCGCGTCTTCACTCCCGGCGCCGGCGCCCTCCCCCCGGCGCTCACCGGCCGCCAGCGGGAGGAGTCGGTCTTCCTGTCGTGCCTCGCAGATCTGGCCGCAGGCAAAGCGCCTCCGCACGATGTCGTGCTGACCGGGCCGCGCGGCAACGGCAAGACCACCCTGCTCAACTGGTTCGAGCGAGAGAGCCGCGCGAGGAACGGCGGCGTGGACGTAGTCCGGTTGACGCCGAGCCGGATGCGGACCGAGAAGGCGCTCGTCGATGCGCTGGTGCCGGCGGTCGGGCTCCGGAAGCTCGTGCCGGCGAAATGGGGAATCGCAGGCTTCGGGAAGGCCGAATGGTCGACTGCGCCCCCCTCCGCGCAACTTCTGACGGAACGACTGATCGCGCGCTGCCGCGCACGCCCGCTGGTCGCGCTGGTCGATGAAGCCCACACCCTCGATCTCGCCGTCGGTCAGCTTCTGCTCAACGTCAGCCAGGAGGTTCGAACAGACGCCCCGTTCCTGCTGGTGCTCGCCGGCACGCCGGGCCTTCCGGCCCACCTGGGAGCGATGGACGCCACTTTCTGGAACCGTCTGGGCAAGGGGCGCCTGGGCATCTGCCGGCTGCACCCCGCCGCCGCCCGGGAAGCGCTCGAGAAGCCGCTGGCCGCGCACGGTTCCCGCATCGACCCGGACGCGCTCGACGCAGCGGTCGAGGAGAGTCATGGCTATCCGTACTTCATTCAGCTTTGGGGCGAGGCGTTGTGGGACCGGCGCATCGAGACAGGCGCGGATCGTATTGCCGCCGGCGACGCCGATGCGGTCCGGCCGGTCGTGGCCGCCCGTGTGACGGACTACTACGAGGACCGGTTCCTGGAGCTGGACCAGTCGGGTTGGCTGGTCGTCGCGCAGCAGGTGGGGGCCCGGTTCCGATCTGCGCCGACGTTGACGTACGAGGCGTTGAAGGCCGCCATCGGCGAAGGTCTCGCCCTGGAGCCGAACCACGGGTCGGTGCTGGATGGCCTGGCTGCACTGGAGCGTCTGGGGTTCGTGTGGCGCCCACCCGGCCAATCGCCGCCGGCGCGGTACGAGCCGGGCATTCCGTCACTGATGGGCTACGTGCTGGAGCACCACGCGCCGCCGGCGGCCGGCGAGGCCGAACGTTGCGCGCCCACGGACGGCACCACGGATCTCCGGTGAGCGGAATCGTCATGCTGCCGGCGACGCCGACGCGCTCCGGCAGCGGGGTTGCGCCGTCTCTCGCGTCGCGAATCGAGTGGGCCGGGGTGACCGCAGGCTCCCCGGTCCTCCGCCAACCGTGCGTCCGCGCCCCCGGAGCCCGACGGTTCTCAGGAAGCGAGCCGGCACCGCCCCTTGCTAGACTCCTTATGGTGGAAACGATATCGACAGGCTCTACTGCGACGTCTCCGGCGAGTGGACCGAACGCGACCGGCCGCAAGCGACTGACGGCGGCCGAGCGCCGGGCGCAACTCATCGAGGTCGCGATCTCCATCTTCGGCCGACGAGGATTCCGCGGCGCGACCACGAAGGCCATCGCCGACGCCGCGGGCATCAGCGAAGCAACGATCTTCCGGCACTTTCCCTCGAAGGCGGACCTCTACATCGCTGCTTTCCGGCAACGCACCGGGGTCGGCACCGAGCAGTTCGTCGCCATGCTGGAGGGTCTCGCCGACCGGCGGCAGGACGAAGAGCTGCTGCGGGCGCTGGGCCGGGCGATGCTGATCGGATACGAACAGGACCGCGATCTGCATCGCATGCTGCTGTACGCCTGGCTCGACCAGGACGAGGCGGCCAACCGGCAGATGTGGGAGCAGATACGCGAGTCCCCGCTATTCGCGTTCCTGGAGCGTTACATCGCGCGCCGCCAGGCGGAAGGCATGTTCCGGACCGGCGACCCCGCGCTCCTCTGTGGCGCGCTGCTGGCGCTGCCGGTCCACTACGCCGTGCAGACCAAGCTGTACGGTCTGGTCCCGGCCGCACGGGACGAGGAAGTCGTTGCGCTGTACGCTCGGTTCCTGCTGGATGGGCTGCGCGGAAGCGGCTCGGACTCCCCTTCCTGACCGCCCGCCGGCGCCGGCGACCGGAGCCGGGTCAGGCCTCGGGCTCCCTCCACGCCTGGTACGACCCCAGCGTCCGCAGCGAGGGGGCGAACTCGGCCAGGTGCATCAACGCCCGCGCGCAACGCAGGTCGCTCCTGTTCGCGGCAACGTCGGCGTAGAAGAGATACTCGAACGGGCGGTCCGGAATCGGCCGCGACTCGAGCTTCGCCAAATCGATATCCCGCAGCGCGAAGACGCTCAGCGCCTTGAACAGCGCCCCGGGGCCGTTGGACACGGTGAAGACGATGGTCGTCTTGTCGGGCGTCCCGAGCGGCGCCGGGTCGCGGCTGACGATGAGAAAGCGGGTGCAATTGTCCGCGAAGTCCTGGACGCCGCTCTTGAGGATCTCCAGGCCGAACACCTCTGCCGCGCGTTCGGACGCGATGGCGGCGCAACCGGCGAGGTCCTGCTCCTTGATCATCTTGGCGCTGCCCGCGGTGTCGTAGGTCGGCACCATCTCGACCCCGTCGAGGGTGCGCAGGAACCGCTCGCACTGGGCCAGCCCCTGCGGATGGGAATAGACCTTGCGCACGTCCGCCAGGCGGGTCCCCCCGCGGACGATCAGGTTGTGCAGGATGGGCTGCTTGACCTCGGCGACGATCGGCAGCTCGTGCTCCAGCAGCAGGTCGTAGTTGCGGTGGATGCTGCCCCCGATGGTGTTCTCGATGGGCAGGATGCCGTGCGTCGCCTCGCCTTGCGCGACCGCACGGAACACGTCGTCGAACGACGGCCGCGGCAGCGGATCGGCACTGGGGTTGAAGCGCAGGGCTGCCGCTTCGCTGTAGGCCCCCGGCTCTCCCTGATAGGCGATGCGCATGGCTTGCTCCCCGGCGCCCGTAGATGGACGGCTAGAACCGGATGGCCAGCCCGGCGGACGCGCGCCAGAAGGACAGATCCTCGACCAGGAAATCGGAGAGGCCGAGCACTTCGGGCACGCGGAGGGTATCCAGGTCGGACATGGTCACGCTCCGCACGTAGCGCAGATCGAGCCGGACGCCGACGCTCCCGCCCAGGAACCCGAGAAAGCCGCCGCCCGCGTCGACCCCGAGGCCGCCGCTGCGCGCCGTCGCGCCGGCGCTGAGAACCTCCTTGCGCAGCCAGCCGAGGCCTCCGACCACGTACGGCCGGAACTGGCCGAACGGAAATCCGAGCAGCGCGTTGCCCATCAGCATCGTCACGCGGCTGTTGTCGGCGAACGCGGCGCTGCCGGTCGCCTCGGACGTCCGGCCGAAGTCGAGCTCGAAGCCGAAGCCGCCGCCGATCGTGGAGGCCATCGACGCGCCGATCGTCGTCACCTTCACGGCATCGTCTCTCGTGGCGAACGACTGGCCGATGAACGGCGTGAACACGGTATCGGCGCGCGCCGCTTCCGGGACCGCGGCGCACGCCGCCGCGGTGGCCGCTATTGCCAAACATCGCCTCCATTGCCCTGCACCCATCAAGGCATGATAGCAGTCGCGACTCCCACACCCTGCCCCCCACCCACGGTAAGCATTCGATGCGGATCGACCCCGCAAGCGCGCACCCGGGGCAAGGTCGACGCGATGCGGCGTCTATAATCACCCCATGTCCGCTTCCTCGAACCCGGTCCGGCCGCCCGCCCCGGCCCCGACCGCCGCTTCGAAGGACACCGCGTCTCCCCGCTCGGCGTCCGCCCGCGACGACGCGGTCATCTGCGAACGCTGCGGCGCGGAGATGTTCCGCATGCACGCCGTCTGGCGTTGCCCCGCCTGCCGCTACAAGACCGACTGCTGCGGCTGGTGATGGACCGGCTGCAATCCCGGGTCAGGACGGATGCCGACGAGTTCCGCGCCAACCGCGCCGCCATGCAGGCGCTCGTCCGCGAGCTCGCCGACCGCAGAGCCGCCGCGCGCGAGGGCGGAAGCCCTGCCGCGCGGGAACGGGTGCGCAGCCAAGGCAAGCTGACCGCGCGGGAGCGGATCGAGCGCCTGCTCGACGACGGATCGCCGTTCCTCGAGCTGGCGCCGCTGGCCGCGTACGGCATGTACGACGGCGCCGCGCCCGCGGCGGGGCTCGTGACCGGGATCGGACGCGTGTCGGGCCGCGAGACCATGATCGTGGCCAACGACGCCACGGTCAAGGGCGGAACCTACTTTCCCGTCACGGTCAAGAAACACCTGCGCGCGCAGCAGATCGCCGCCGACAACCACCTGCCCTGCCTCTACCTGGCCGATTCGGGCGGCGCGTATCTTCCGCTCCAGGCCGAGGTGTTCCCGGACCGCGAGCACTTCGGACGCATCTTCTACAACCAGGCCCGAATGTCGGCCGCCGGCATTTCGCAGATCGCGGTAGTCATGGGATCGTGCACGGCGGGCGGAGCCTACGTTCCCGCGATGTCCGACGAGACGATCATCGTGCGCGGCGCCGGCACCATCTTTCTCGGCGGTCCGCCGCTGGTGAAAGCCGCCACCGGCGAGGAAGTGACAGCGGAGGAGCTTGGGGGCGGCGATATCCACACCCGGGTTTCCGGCGTCGCCGACTATCTGGCGGAAGACGACGAGCACGCCATCCGCCTGGCCCGCACCGTCCTGTCGACCCTGCCGTCGCCCGCGTCCGCGTCCTGCGGCGGCGAGCGCACCGCTCCCGAAGATCCCGCCTGCGATCCCGACGAGCTGCTGGGCGTGGTGCCGCCGGATCCCCGAAAGCCCTACGACGTCCGCGAGGTCCTCGCCCGCCTGGTCGACGGCTCGCGCTTCGACGAGTTCAAGGCGCGCTACGGCCCCACCCTGGTGACCGGCTTCGCGCGGCTGCACGGGCTGCTGGTCGGGCTGGTCGCCAACAACGGCGTGCTCTTCTCGGAATCGGCCCTCAAGGCGACCCACTTCATACAGCTCTGCAACCGGCGAGGCGTCCCGCTGGTGTTCCTGCAGAACATCACCGGCTTCATGGTGGGCCGCGAGTACGAGCAGCGCGGCATCGCCAAGGACGGCGCCAAGATGGTCAACGCCGTGGCGAACAGCGTCGTCCCGAAGGCGACCGTCATCATCGGGGGATCGTTCGGCGCCGGCAACTACGGCATGTGCGGGCGGGCCTGCGATCCGCGCTTCCTCTGGACGTGGCCCAACGCGCGCATTTCCGTGATGGGGGGCGAGCAGGCGGCCGGCGTGCTCTCGACCGTCAAGGCCGACCAGGCGGCCCGCGCGGGAAAGACCCTCACGGAAGCGGAGCTCGAAGCGGTCCGCGCGCCGATCCGGGAGAAGTACGAGCGCGAGGGATCGCCGTACTACGCCACCGCCCGCCTCTGGGACGACGGAATCCTGACCCCGGCAGAGACGCGCGACGCGCTGGCGCTCGGCCTGGCGGTGGCGTGCCGGGCGCCGATCGGGTCGCCGTCCTACGGGGTGTTCCGGATGTGACGTCCATGTTTGCCCGCGTCCTCATCGCCAACCGCGGAGAGATCGCGGTGCGCATTGCAAGAACGTGCCGTGCGCTCGGGATCCCCACCGCGGCGGTCTTCTCGGACGCCGACCGCAACGCCGTTCACGTCGCCGCCGCGGACACCGCCGTGCGCATCGGCCCGGCGCCGGCCGCCGAGAGCTATCTTTCGGTCGGGCGCATAATCGATGCCGCGCGAGCCAGCGGCGCGGATGCGGTGCATCCGGGCTACGGCTTTCTGTCCGAGGACCCCGCCCTGCCGGCGGCGTGCGCCGACGCGGGGCTGACGTTCATCGGGCCGCCGGCGGACGTGATTGCCCGCTTCGGCTCGAAGATCAACGCGCGGCGCGCGGCCGCCGGCGCCGGGGTCGCCGTCGTGCCGGGCGGCGATCCCGGCGACCAGACGGACGCGGGGATAGCGGCGGCGGCGCGGCAGACCGGCTTTCCGCTCCTCCTGAAGCCCTCGGCCGGCGGCGGCGGCAAGGGCATGGTGACCGTCGCCGGCGCGGACGCGCTGGAAGAAGGCATCGCGCGGGCGCGGCGCGAGGCGCTGGCCACGGCCGGGGACGGCACGCTGTACGTGGAGCGGCGCATCGGACGGCCGCGGCACGTCGAGGTGCAGGTGATGGCGGACCGGCACGGCAACGTGCTGCAGCTCGGCGAGCGCGACTGCTCCACGCAGCGGCGCCATCAGAAGGTGGTCGAAGAGACGCCGGCGCCCGGCCTGTCGGCCGGCCTGCGCGAACGCCTGGCCGCCGCGGCGGTCGACATGGCGCGGCACGCCGGCTACGAGAACGCCGGCACCGTGGAGTTCCTCGTCGACGGCACGGGGGACGACGCCGGGTGCTACTTCCTGGAGATGAACACGCGCCTGCAGGTGGAGCATCCCGTTACGGAGCTCGTGACCGGCGTCGATCTCGTCGAGGCGCAGCTCGCGGTCGCCGCCGGGCACCGGCTGCCGTGGACGGCGGGCGACGTCGCACCCCGCGGTCACGCCATCGAATGCCGTGTCTACGCCGAGGACCCGGCCGCCGACTACCTGCCGCAGGCCGGGACCATCACCGGCTACCACGAACCTGCCGGACCCGGTATCCGCATCGATTCGGGAGTCGGTCGGGACAGCGCCGTCCCGGTCCACTACGACCCGCTCCTGGCCAAGCTCGCCGCCGCCGGACGGACCCGGGAGCAGGCGCGGCGGCGGGCGCACGCGGCGCTCGGCGAGCTCGCGGTGCTCGGCCTGCGGACGAACATCGGCCTGCTGCGCCGGGTGCTGGCGCATGACGCCTTCGTGGCCGGCGACGTGCACACCGGGTTCCTGGACGAGCATGCGAAGGCGCTGGCCGAAACCGGGTGCGACGAGCTGACGCTGGCCGCGATCGCCGCGGCCGCGAGCGCCGTGCGGGCGGAACCCAACCGTCGTGCCGACGTGGACACCGGAATGGATGGGCGCCTGCCGGCCGGCATGGATTCGAACCCGCGGGAGACCGGCGTGTGGAGCCGCCTGACCGCCTGGAGGCTCGACGCAACCGATGGCTGAGCGACGCTCGGAACCGTGGCTCGTCACTTCCGGCGCAATCAGCCTGCCGGCGCACGTCCGGAGCGGCTCCGATGACGGCTTGCTGGAGATCGAGATCGGCAGCGGCGAAACCGCCCGCACCGTAACCGCCGCGATCGTCTCGTGCTCCACCGACACCTGTGTCGTCTCGATCGAGGGGCGGTCCACGGTAGTTCGACTCGCGCGGCAGGGCGGTGAATATCATGCCATGGCCGTCGGAGAGTCGTTCACGGCCATGAGCGCCGCCAAGGCAATCACCGGCTCGGGCGACGGATCGGCCGCGGCCGCCGGCCCCCGCGGGGTCGACCTCGACGCCCTCTGCGCGCCGATGCCGGCCACGGTCAGCGCCATCCTGGTGGAGCCGGGCGCGGTCGTGGAGGCCGGCGACACGCTCGTACGCCTGGAAGCGATGAAGATGGAGCTGGCGATCCGTGCCCCGTCACCAGGCTGCATCGCGACCGTCGACTGCCGCGTCGGGGATCTGGTGCAGCCGGGCCGGCCGCTGGTTGCGCTGGAAGGGCGGCCGACAACGGCGGGCAAACCCCATCGCTGAGACTGGACCGGACGTGACGGCGGGCGCCGCGTCAGGAGGCCGCCGCGCTCTCGCCGGCCGCTTCGGACGCCTTCGCTTCCGGTTGGGGCTCCGGCGGAACGATGTCCTCGAAGGCCTCCATGTCGATGGCGTCGTAGTCGGGCGGACAGCCGAAGTCGCGGGGCTGGGGCGCGGTCGGGTTGCCGACGGTGACGCACAGGCCGCAGCCGATGCACTTGTCGACGCGGACGGCGCAGACCATGCGCCCGTAGACGTCCGGCTCCTCGATGATGCAGTCCTCGACCGGACAGGCGGCCTGGCAGATCGAGCAGGCGAACGCGCCGAAGCAGCGCTCGGGATCGATGACGGCAATCTTCTTCGGCGGCTTCTTGCGAGGCCGGTTCATCAACTTGGTCCACATAGGCGACCCTATTATAACGGACTTCCCCGCGACGTTTCGGCGACGGCCCGGGAGCCCCCGGCGAAGTCGCGCGAAGGCTCCCGGCACGGCTCCGGCCGCGCAAAGGTCTACGTGGAGTGACCTCGCGCGGCGATGGCCCAGACGGCCTCGACGATGCCGTTGCGCACCGCGTACATCTGGTCGTACAGGTTCACCACCGGGTCGCAGTGCGACACGATCAGCTCCAGCTTGTCGCCCACGGCGTAGGTACGGCTGGCGTCGTCCTCGTAGCGGATCGACCCGAACTCGTCCGAGCCGGAGGTGTAGCTCATGCCGGTCTCGCCCTTGACGCGCGACCACGGGCGATTGATGGTGCACGCCTTGGCCCCGGCATCGGTCGTGGCCCGGCCCTCGTACTGCGCGTTGAGCACGGTGGTCAGGATGGTCAGGGCCGGCTGGAAGTCGGTGTAGACGTCGGGGTCGTCCACGCCGCCGACGTCGATGTACTGCGCGTCCATGAAGACGTAGCTGCCCACCTGCACGTCGGTGAAGCCCGGCGTCTGGTGGTCGATGTTGTAGGTGCCCGTTCCGCCGCCGCTGAAGATCCCGGTGTTCAGGCCGGAGCGCGCCATCCGCTCGCGGGTGTCGGCAGCCGCCGCCAGCCTTTCCAGCGTCTGCGCCTGCCGGGCCTCGAAGCCCTTGACGTGCTGCGAGCCCCCGTCGTAGCAGAGCATGCCCCGCAGCCGCAGGCCGGGGAGCTGGTCGACGAGCTGCGCCAGCTCCAGCGCCGGTCCGCCGGGCGTGATGCCGGTCCGGTGACCGCCGGGATCGACGTCGACGACGACGTCGGCCACCACGCCGGCCGCCTCGGCCGCCGCGGAGAGATCGCGCGCGTTCGCGGCCGTGTCCGTCGCCTGGACGAAGCCGTCGCACCATTTCCGCAGGTTCATCGCGCGCCGGATCTTGAGCGGCGTCACGTTGCTCGTCGTCATCAGGAGTTTCTCGATGCCGTGGTCGAAGAGCACCTGCGCCTCGCTGACCTTGGCGACGCAGATGCCGACCGAGCCGGTGTCGAGCTGCATCCGTGCGATCGCCGGGCACTTGTGGGTCTTGGCGTGCGGCCGGCTCGCGATGCCGTTGCCCGCCACGGTACGCTGCATCGTGCCGATGTTCGCCTCCAGCGCGTCGAGATCGACTATCAGCGCCGGCGTGTCGAGATCCCACAGCGACACGCCGAGGGGGGTCAGCTCGCCTCCCTCCTGTTCGGCGCGGCGGGCCATCTCGGCCCCCGTGTAGCCCTGAACCGCCGAGGGTACCCAGACGGCGGCGCCGGCGCCGGCCGCCTGCAGGAAGTGACGACGGGAGAATGGCATGGTCATGGCGCTGTTTTACCCCATTTCGGCCGGCATCGCCAGATGCACCAGGACGGCGGTGACGACAAGCACGCCGGCAGCCAGGGCGAGCTCCAGACGCGCGGACCGCAGCAACGCCCGCGTGCCGGGGCCGTCTCCGAGCCGAGGCGTGAGCCGCCGCCAATTGTACGCTCCGACAGCGCCCGTCGCCAGGAAGAGAACCACCTTGAAGAGCAGGACGCGGCCGTAGTCCGTCGTCCGGAGTTCAGCGAAGGCGCCGATGTAGAACACCGCCGTGACAACGCCGGACACGGCGATTACCACGACCGCGACGACGGCCCCGGGCGAGAACCGGCCCACGAGCTCCGCGATGCGCCGGTGTCCCGCCGGCCGTTCTGCGAGGCCGGCTGCGATCGCAGCCACCGCCGCCAGCGCGCCGACCCACACGCCGGCCCCGATGCCGTGTGCGACCTGCGCAAACCACGGCACGCGGGTGTCGAGGCTCATGGCGTGCCCGGTCATCGGCAGCGTAATCCAGGCGCCGGCGACCGCCAGGGTGACAATCCTCCAGGCGGCCCGCGGCCGCCACGCGGAAACGGCGACGCCCACCGTCGCCAGGAAGGCGAAACCGGCCTGCGGTTGCCAGCGGCCGCCCCAGCGGCTGTCGATGCCGACGACCCGCACGAACTCCAGCGTGACCGGCTCGTCGAGTCCGAAGACCGACCAGGTCTGCGCGTAGAGCCGCGCCGCGGTTCCGACGACAAGGATCACCGCGGAGCACCCGGCGACGACTACCAGTCGCCGCTCGATCACGGACTCGAGCGCCCCGGCAGCGTCGGACGCGTTCGGAAGCAACCAGCGGATCGCGACCGCGCCCGTGAGCCCGACCAGCCCGACATGGCTGATCCACTTCGCGCCGGCCAGCAACAGGAGCGCGAACGACTCACCGTCCATTCGCTAGTCGGCCGCGCGCACGGTGAACGCGAAGTCGCCGCGCTGCGTGTGCCCGTCGTCACCCGCGGTACGCCATTTCACCGTGTAGCTTCCCGCGTCCAGCTTCGACGGCAGCATCGCCGTCAGCGACCTGTCGTCCTGCACCTTCGTGTCGCCGAGCGCAACTTCGCCGTTCGCCCCCTCGAGGGTCAGCCGGCTGATGACCGGATCGGGCGACTGCGTGAACCAGATCCGGATATGGTGCGGCGACTCCGACAAGACCGCGTCGGCCTCCGGCATCGTCTTCTGCACCGCCATGTGCGCGGCGACGACCGCGATGGACGCGGCGACCAGCACGAGACACCATCCGATCGTTCTAATCTTGAACATCTGTGATTTCCCTCCGCGCCTATTGTCCTACGAAAGCCGTGGCTGTCGCCCCGCGGGCGATGCCCGATCGCCTCAGAAGCCGACCTCCGCGCCGATGTAGGCGCTCCGGCCGAGCTCCGCAATCCGCCGGCCCGTGAACGGATTGAACGAGTTCAGGTGGTGGACGTAGTACTGGTCGGTCAGGTTCTGCACGCCGCCCCGCAACGTCAGCCCGTCGTTCATCCGCACCCCGGCCATCGCGTCGATCGTCGTCCAGCCCGCGGTGGGCGCCTCGAATCGGGTCACCGCGACACGGTCCTGCGCGGCGGTGCTCGTCACCAGCACCTCCAGCCAGCGGGTCCGGGCCGGATTGTGGACGTCCAGGGCGTACTGTTGCTCGAACGGCGGCACGCCGAACAGCGGCTCGTCGAACAGCAGATCCGCGGCCCGGACATACGACCAGCCGCCCCGCAGGTCGATCCACGGCCCGGCGGCGGAGATCGCCGTCAGGTCGAACCCGGCGAAGCGGGCCGCGTCCGCCTGCACGTAGCGGAAGAGCCGGTCGGGACTGCGCCAGATCCTGTACAACGCGGCGCTCGATCTCGGAAGCCGGACTCACGAGCTCGGTGGCCAGCTCCGGCATCAGGGCGCTTACCCGCACCTCCTGCGAGAACGGCCCGACCTCCAGCGTGATGGCGACGGGCCCGGTTCCGCCGGAACCGACCGTGACCGGCTCGGCATGCCTCCTGAACCCGAGCAGGCTTGCGGCCAGAACGTATTCGCCGGGCGTGACGCCGTCGACGGAGAACGAGCCCGCCCTGTCGGTCACCGCCGAAGCGACGAAGTTGCCGCCCGCGGTGCTCAGCTCCACCGTCGCACCGGGCAACGCCAGCCCCTGGGCGTCCGTCACCGCCCCCGCCACTGTCGCGCCATCCTGCGCGTGCAGATCCGGCGACGCGAACAGCCCCGTCAGCAGGAACGCCGCGCACACGCGGCGCAGTCCTGCATGCAGGTCTCCATGTACTCCTGTCGTCACGACCTACCCCCCTCGCGGGCTGTCCGGCCACGGATGGTCGCCCGGACGCGGGTCCGGGATGCCGCCGGCGGACAACGCCGCACCGAAAACGGACGGAAGTGGAACTGCGAGGTAAACGGGGGGTCAGGCGCGCGGCGGCGGGGGCGAGGGGGCGCCGGCAAGAGAAACGGCGGCGTAGCGGGGCTGCGCCATGCGCTCGAGACGCCCCGGAGCGGCCGCCCACTCGAACGCATCCGGCGTGAATCCGGTGAGACCGAGCAACCCGCTGAGCGCGTCGTCGAGCGAGTTGCAACCGATCATGCGGGGCTGTTCGCGCGTTGGGTCGGTCTCCTCCGTACTGCCGCCCCGCTTCATCGGGCACATCGCGCCGTGCTCGCTCCCTTCGCAGCAGGCGGGTACGGCGGCGTCCGCGACCATCACCGCCCGGCAGCAGAGAGCGGCAGGCAGCACCGCCAGGGCGGCCAGCTTCCAGGCAATCACGGCGGCGACCGTGCCGGTGCGGAACGTGCGAACGGGGCGCATGGGCACTCTCGGAGGCGTCAATCGATCATAACCGTTCCCGGCAACTGCGAGTCGTCGTCGGGGCCGGCGCCCCGAAACGCCTCGCCGACGAAGCGTCTCGGCCCATCCCCCCGCTCCATGACCTTGCGCCTCGGCACTTCGCCTCGCTGCGTTCTGCGGCGCAAGCTCCCAGCCCGCCGGATCGACAGTTGCTCCACGGCCGGACGACGCCGTGGACCGATTCCATCTCCGCTCACTGGTCGGCGGCGCGCGGCACGTCGCGCAGGCGCTCCTGTACCGTGCCGGGAATGCCCAATTCGGTATTGGCGCCCAACCGGCGCAGGAGGGAGGCGGTCTCCGGCCAGCTCTGGAACTGGAACGACTGCTTCGAACCCTCGGCGAGCCGGTACGCCGTGCGCCCCTTGAAGTCGCGCGCGTCGATGTCGGCGCCCTGCTCCACCAGGTACGTCACCACCTCGTCGAGACCGCGGAAGGCGGCGCCGTGCAGCGCGTTGAAGTCGGCCTCGTTGACCGCGTCGATGTCGGCCCCGGCATCCAGCAGGATCCGGACCGCCGCCTCGGCACTCGGCGACCGCACGCCGCGCGGCTGCCGCGGCCGGTAGGTCGAACGGCCCAGCCCCGCCGCGGCCATGAACGGCGTCGTGCCGTCGTCGGTCGTCAGGTGCTGGTCGGCGCCGGCGTCGAGTAGCGCCCGGATGATCGCGGCGCTGTCTCTCACGTATTCCTCAACGGCGCCGTCGGGAACGGTGGGCCGATTCGCCTCGTGGGCCGCCACCCACAGCGGCGTGGCGCCGCGCAGATCGCCGGTCCCGCAGGCGAACGGCTCGAACGCCCCCTTGCGCGGGTAGCCGATGTACTCCATCAGCATCGCGGATGTAGTAATCCGCGCGTTCGGATCCGCACCGTGCTCAAGCAGCGCCCTTACCAGCGGCAGCGCGCGGCTCGCATGCAGAGCCCGCCGGCCGAACGGGCTGCGGCGCCGGCCGTCGCCGTGCCGCCGCCGCCAGTCGCCGTGCCAGGCGGTGACGCTGCCCACCGCGGCGTGCAGGGCGCGTACCCCGCCCATCGAGCCGTTTGGATCGGCGCCCCGTTCGAGCAGGTACAGGGCGAACGCGTCGTTGCCGGCGACGATGGCATACACCAGCGCATGCGTGCCATCCACACCGGTTTCGTTCACGTCTACGCCGGCAGCGATCAGGGCATCGGCCAGCGCGATGTCGCCGTTGTGCGTGGCGTACAGCAACGGCGTGAAGCCGTCGGCGGTGGATGCGTGCGGATCGGCGCCGGCGTCGAGGAGTGCGCGGACGACCGCCGGATGGGATCCCGCCACCGCCCACATCAGCGCGGTGCTGCGCGTCTCGGTCGTGGCCGCGTTCACGTCCGCGCCGTGCCGCAGGAGCGTTTCGACCACGCCCACGTGCCCGGTCCGCGCCGCGGTCATCAGCGGCGTAAGGCCGCTGCTCCGTGCCACGTGGGGGCTCGCGCCCGCCGCGAGCAGCTTCTCGACCATGCTCGGGCTGGCGTTTTCGGCCGCCCGCTCCAGCGGCGTCACGCCGTTGTCGTCGGCCGCGTTCACCTCTGCGCCGGCGCGGAGCAGCAGGTCGACCACCGTCAGGTCGTCCCGGTGCGCCGCCCACAGCAGCGCGGTGGCGCCGTCGGCGCGGCGGGCGTCGACGGGAACGCCTTCTGCCAGAAGTGCGCGCACCGCCCCGGCGTCGCCTCCGGCTGCAGCGGCAACGAGCCGCAGGTCCTCGGCGGCGCTGGTCCCGGCCGTAGCCGCCAAGCCCAGCAGCAAACCGCATGAGAGCACCCGACGAGAGAACGTGTCGCCCATCGCCGACTCCTTCCCCGGGACCGAGTGGATGGCGAAGTTCAACTATAGGCGGCGGCCGGCGGGTGGGTCCAACGTCATCGCCGTCTTGTGATGACATGCTGCTATGATGCCCCTATGCGCACCACGATAACCATCGACGAGGATGTCCTGGCCGTCGCACGCTCGCTCGCGGCGAGGAACGGCACCAGCCTGGGAAAAGCCATCTCCGAGCTCGCTCGGCGCGGGTTCCGGCGTCCGCGGATCGATGAAGACAACGGCATCCCGGTTTTTCGCGTGGCTCCCGATGCCGCACCGATTACCAGCGAAGACGTTCGGAAGGCGCTCGGCGACTGGCCATGACGTGTCTGCTCGACGTCAACGCGCTCGTGGCGCTTGCCTGGCCCAACCACGTGCATCACGACGCGGTGCACGCCTGGTTTGTCGGCGTCCGCACCGGCGGTTGGGCCACTTGCCCGCTGACCGAAGCCGGATTCGTGCGTGTCTCGTGCACGCCGGCTGCGGTCCGGCAGTCCGTGACGCCATCCGAGGCGATCGCGCTGCTCGGCAGACTCAGACGGCTGGAATCCCACACCTTTTGGGGCATGGATCGCTCCATCACCGCACTCTCGCCGAGCATCCTTTCCCGCATTCAGGGCTACCGCCAGATTACCGATGCCGTGCTTCTCGCGCTCGCGGTGGAACGAGAAGGTCAACTCGCCACCCTCGATGCGGGCTTGAAGAGTCTCGTGTCGAAGCACGAGATGGACTCCGTCTACACTATTCCGGTCTGAGCCTCGCTTCCCGCCCACCCGGACGGGCGGTACGCCCCTTGCGAAAGGACCCGGATTCATGCCTTCCGTATACGAGGACACCTACCGCCGCGCGCAGGACAATCCCCTGGAGTTCTGGGCCGCAGCCGCCGAGCCGCTCTACTGGCACCGGCGCTGGGATACCGTGCGCGACGACGCCAACCCGCCGTTCTACCGCTGGTTCTCCGGCGGCCGGCTCAACACCTGCTACAACTGCCTGGACCGCCACATCGAGCGCGGCCGCGGCAAGCAGCTCGCGCTGGTCTACGACAGCCCGGTGACCGACACGGTACGCCGCTTCACCTTCAACGAGCTCCGCGACGCGGTGGCGCGCGTGGCAGGCGCGCTGGCGGCGCAGGGCGTGGAAGCCGGCGACCGCGTGGTCATCTACATGCCGATGGTGCCCGAGGCGGTGATCGGCATGCTGGCGTGCGCCCGCATCGGCGCGGTCCACTCGGTGGTCTTCGGCGGATTCGCGCCGAAGGAGCTGGCCGCCCGCATCGACGACGCGCAACCGAGACTGATCCTCTCGGCCTCGTGCGGCATCGAGGTCGACCGGGTGGTACCGTACAAGCCGTTGCTCGACGCCGCCATCGAGCTCTCGTCGCACAAGCCCGAGCGGACGATCATCCTGCAGCGGCCCCAGGCCGAGGCTCCGCTCGTGGAGGGCCGGGACCTCGACTGGCGCACGGCATGCGACGGGGCCGAGCCGGCCGACTGCGTGCCCGTTGCCGCGACCGACCCCTTGTACATCCTCTACACCTCAGGCACGACCGGTGTGCCCAAGGGCGTGGTACGGGACAACGGCGGGCACGCGGTCGCCCTGCACTGGAGCATGGAGCACGTCTACGGCGTCGGCGCCGGCGAGGTCTACTGGGCCGCGTCGGACATCGGCTGGGTGGTGGGTCACTCGTACATCGTGTACGGCCCGCTGCTGCGCGGCGCGACCACCATCCTCTACGAGGGCAAGCCGGTCGGCACGCCGGACCCGGGCGCCTTCTGGCGCGTCATCGAGGATCACGGGGTCAACGTGCTCTTCACGGCGCCGACCGCCTTCCGGGCGATCAAGAAGGAGGACCCGGACGGCGCCTTCATGCGCAACCACGACCTGTCGCGGTTCCGGACGCTGTTCCTGGCCGGCGAGCGATCCGATCCGGACACCCTGCTATGGGCGCGCGACCGCCTCGGCGTGCCGGTCATCGACCACTGGTGGCAGACGGAGACCTCGTGGGCCATCGCCGCCAACTGCGTCGGCCTCGGCACGCTGCCGGTGAAGCCGGGCTCGCCGACCCGGGCCGTGCCGGGCTACGACGTGCGGGTGCTCGGCGAGGACGGGAACGAGATGCCGGCCGGCCGGATCGGCGCCCTCGTCGTCAAACTGCCGCTGCCGCCCGGCTGCCTGCCGACGCTCTGGAACAACGACGACGGCTACCGGCAGTCGTACCTGTCGCGTTACCCGGGCTACTACCTGACCGGCGACGCCGGCTACCGAGACGACGACGGCTACCTCTACATCATGAGCCGCGTCGATGACATCATCAACGTGGCCGGGCATCGCCTCTCGACCGGAGCGATGGAGGAGGTGCTCGCCTTCCACCCCGACGTCGCCGAGTGCGCGGTGGTCGGGGTCGCGGACGCCATCAAGGGCGAGATCCCGATCGGTTTCGTGGTGACCAAGGCGGGCGTGACGCGCGGCGGGGACGAGATCGTGCCGGAGCTGGTAGAGCGGGTGCGCGCCTCGATCGGCCCGGTCGCCGCGTTCAAGTCCGCCGCGATCGTGCCGCGGCTGCCCAAGACGCGCTCCGGCAAGATCCTGCGGGGCACGGTCAAGAAGATCGCGGACGGCCAGCCGTACACGACGCCGGCGACGATCGACGACCCGGCGATCCTCGACGAGATCACCGCTGCGCTCCGGGTGCTCGGTTACCCGAAGAACGCCGGGTAGGCTCGTCAGGGAGACGGAATCCCCGAGCTGGAGTCACTGCAGACCGACGGCCGAATGACGCTGGACGCACTCGGCGAATGACGTTTCCTGACAAGTCGCACTCATGCAGAGGAGAACATCTCCATGGCAGTGAATCCAATCCCCGAGGGCTACCACACCGTGACGCCGTACCTCGTCGTCGAGGATGTCGACCGACTCATCGATTTCCTGCAGGCCGCGTTCGATGCCACGGAAAAGGAACGCATCCCCGGCCAGGACGGCGTCACGGGCCACGCGGAGGTCGTCATCGGCGACTCGACCGTCATGATGGGCAGGGCGCAGGACGAGATCCCCGTGCTCCCCTGCATGCTCTACATCTACGTACCGGACACCGACGCCACCCACGCCCGGGCGCTGGCGGCGGGGGCCACCTCGCAACAGGAACCGACCGACATGTTCTGGGGAGACCGCAACGCCAGCGTGAAGGATCCGGCCGGCAACCTCTGGACCATCGCGACGCATCGGGAGGACCTGACACCGGAGGAGCTGGCCGAGCGCGCGAAGGTGCACATGCGCTGACCGCCGGGCCCGCCCCGGCAACACACGCCCGCTCAACTTGACACCGCCCATTCCCGCCAATACGGTGGGTTCGGTGAGAGGACCATGAAGCAGCCCGACAGAGCCAACGCCGACAAGCGGCTCGAACCTGTAACGATACTGGGCATCGACTTCACGAGTGCGCCAGGACGAAGGAAGCCCATCACCGTCGCTCAGGGCGCATTCACGAATGGTGAACTGCGGATCGAGTCCGTGAAATGCCTCACATCGTTCAAGCCGTTCGAAGAAGAGCTCGCCGCCGCCGGCCCCTGGGTGGCCGGCATTGACTTTCCTTTTGGACAGCCGCGAAGACTCATTCGGGCGCTAGGTTGGCCGCAACCGTGGAACGCCTATGTCAGCCATGTCGAGAGCATGGGAAAGAACGAGTTCGAGAGCGTGCTGGAAGAGTACTCGAATGGACAGCCGAAGGGAGAAAAGCAACACAAGCGCGCAACGGACAAGCATGCCCGGTCCATCAGTCCGATGAGATTGAATTTTCAGCCGGTCGGGAAAATGTTCTTCCAGGGAGCGCCCAGGATCCTCCGCTCCGGAGCGAGTATCGTCCCCTGCGCTGTGAACGACAGCGATCGCGTGATCGTCGAGACCTGTCCCGCCCTGGCGGCGAAAGCGCTGGCAGGTACGAAGTCCTACAAGAGCGAGGACAGCTCCACGCAAACGCAGGCGCATGAAGACACTCGTCGTCGCATCATGGCCGCGATCACCGGGGAACGATGCAAAGACAAGTACAACCTGGTTGTGAACCTCGATTCCATCGGGGATCGGACCCTCGTTGAGGATCCTGGAGGTGACTTGCTCGATGCAGTCCTGTGCGCAATCCAGGCGGCATGGTCGTCCATGCAACCCCGCTACGGTGTGCCCGAGGAATGCGACCCGCTGGAGGGGTGGATAGTAGACCCATCTCAACCGGAGGGACACCCGACAACCGCATCTCAGGCTGCAACCGGCCGACGGCGGAATGCGGCGCAACCTTCACAGTCGGAACTTCTTGGACGTATCTCGACCGATCCGTCGATATGCCATGGCAGACCGTGCATTCGCGGATTGCGGTACCCGGTCGACATGATTCTGGAGCTGCTGAGTGCTGGAATGACCAGCGATGAGATCCTTGCGGATTATGAGGACCTGGAGCGGGAGGACATCCTGGCCGTGCTCGTGTTCGCTGCACGGCTGAGCCGGGTGAAGCGATTGCAGGCGTTGAGCTGAGATGAACTTCCTGGTCGACGCGCAATTGCCGCGGCGGTTGTCGCGTTGGCTGAAGGCCGAAGGGCACGATGCAACTCGCGTCGAACCGATTCTGACGACGGGCGTCGCGTGTGAACCAGCACCTACCGCAACACCGTGCTCATCGGCGCGCCCGCGTAGCCGGTCATCTCCAGGTAGCCGGCGCCGGCGACGGGAACGCCGTCGCGCGTACCGCGCACGTCGATGGCCCCCTCCCAGTAGGTGACCCCGGTCGACTGACCGGTCTGCAGCTCCTGGGCGTCGATTGCGGCCGTCACTTCCAGATCGATCCCGTGCGGCGGAATTTCGATGCGCCAGGTCATGGGATAGGCGGCGCCGCTGGCCGGGGACGTCCAGCGCCGGCCAGGGGTC
Source organism: Vicinamibacterales bacterium (assembly GCA_965204175.1). Classification (GTDB taxonomy): domain Bacteria; phylum Acidobacteriota; class Vicinamibacteria; order Vicinamibacterales; family UBA8438; genus WTFV01. The sequence continues at coordinate 1,353,701 of OZ241978.1, read as the reverse complement.
AGGCGGTAATCGTCGACGCGCAGGCGGCTCACCCGGTCCGGCGCGACCAGGGTGCCGCTCGAGCGGGGGTCGCGCGCTCCGTCGATGCGCCGCATGACGTAGACCATCAGGTCGGTCCCGTCGTCGAGCTGGATCGAGAACCAGTCCCAGCCCGCCTGGGCCGCCTCCAGGAAGCTCGTTCCGAACTCGTGGTCCATCCAGCTCAGCCCCTGAACCTCGACATCCTCCGCGTCGACCACGAGACGGCCGGTGGTCCGCATCCGCGTGAGCGAGTAGTAGTGGGACGCGTTGCCCACCTCGGCTCCCTTCTGGCTGAAGCCGTTCACGCCGTGCAGCACCGGAGGCCCGGCCGGGTCCAACCGCAGGTCGAGAGCCAGGCTGCCGTCGTCGCTCGCCGCGGCGAGCTGGTGGACCCGCCCGCCATCCTCGTCAAGGATCACCGACCAGCCGTCGTTCCAGACGTGCAGCGTCTCGGTGCCGGCCCCGGCCCAGCCGACACCGGCGCGGTTCAGCCGCTCGGCGACGTGGTGCGCGCCGCGCTCGACGTCGGTAACCGCGAAGTGCGCCATGTACAGGTCGCGCACCGCCCAGCGCGACGGGTTGACCGGCTGCCGGTCGACGCCGAAGCGAAAGAACGTGAGCTGGTAGCCGAACCGGCGGCCGTCCGCCGCGCGCAGGTTGCCGGTGTAGTACCACCATTCGATACGGTGATCGGGATGCGCGGCATGGTCGCGCGGAAAGGACAGCGTGTAGCCTGGATCGGCCGCCTTCCAGGCGCTTCGATCGACCCCATCACCGCCCTGTCCTCCTGCCGGGACACCCGCCATCAGGAGCGCCGCGCCGGCGATTGCCGCCTGTCCGAGCTTCGAGTCATGGCGCTTCACTCCGGCCTGCCTCCTCCCCGCTGGTGATGCCGCTACCCCTGGGCCGCACCGACATCCGCAAGCTCGAACCGGGCGGCCAGACGGGCCGGGTAGAGGCCCGCGAGCGTGGCGGCGGCCACGATGGCCACCGTCGCCTGCGCCAGAAAGCCGACCGGCAGATGGAACTGGATCGTCCAGCCGAAGCTCTGCACGTTGATCACGTAGATGAGAATCAGCGAGAGCGCCAACCCTACCACCAGCCCCACCGCCTGCGTCAGCGCGCCGAGCACGCCTGCCTCGATCACGATCAGACGCCGGAGCTGGCGGCTGTCCGCGCCCACCAGCCGGAGCGTCGCGATCTCGCGCCGTCGCTCCAGGACCAGGGTCAGCAAGGTGGCGGCCATCCCGAACAGCGAGACGCCGATGGCGATGACCTCGAGCGCGTAGGTGATGGCGAACGTCGCGTCGAAGATGCGCAGCACCGTGGCGCGCAGCGCGGCGTTGGTCGTGATGAACAGGCGCCGCTCCGGCCCGAGGACCGCGTTCAGCTCATCGCGAACCGCTTCCGGGTCGGCGCCGGAGGCGAGGTAGACGGTCAGGCCGCTCGGCCGCTCGGGCCCGAAGTGACGCTCGAACGTGCCGGCATCCATCACCACCAGCCCGCGGTCGCTGGAGTAGTCGAAATAGACCGCCGCAATCTCGAACGGCGTCGGACCGGCAGGGGTCGGAAGCCGGATCTCGTCGCCGGCGCCGGCGTCGTACTTGAGCGAGAAAGCCTCCGAGACGACGACGCGGTCGCGGCCGATCGCACTGCCCATGGCAGCAGTCCCATCCGCGGGATCCTTGAACTGCAGCCCGCCGCGTTCCAGGCGGGTGGCGAACCGGCCCGCCCCGAGGGTGATCGTCGAGCCCCCGTAGGACACGTCCATGCCCATGAAGCCGTCGATCGCCTCCACCGCCGGGTGGCCGGCGATGACGGCCTCGGTCGCGGCGGATATGCCGCCGCGCTCGGCCGCGGGCGATCCGCGCGCGGTGGAGACGAACAGGTCGGCCTGCAGGGTCTGGCCGACCCAGTAGACGACGGTCTCGCGGAAGCTCCCCACCATGATGGCGATGGCCGCCATCATGGCCAGGCTCACGGCCAGCGCGGCGACGGAGATGGAGAGGCGCGGAATCGCGCTGCCGAGGTTGGCGTGGGCCAGGCGGCCCTCCACCCGCAGCCAGCGCGCCATGGCCGGGCCGCACCACCGCCGGAAGGCGTACAGCACCGCCGGCATCGCCATGCCGGCCCCGAGCACCACTGCCAGGGCCGCCAGCATGCCGAAGATCGGCAGTCCGCCGACCGGCCCCTGGGCCGCCAGCCAGGCGCCGGCGGCGAACAGCGCCAACGGACCGAGGACCGAACGCCGCGGCAGCCGCGCACGCGCGTCCAGGTCGTCGTCGCCGCGCACGGCGGCCAGCGGAGTCAGGCGCGCCGCCTCGATGGCGGGGGCCGCCGCCGCCACCAGTGCGAGCGGCAACCCCACCGCGAACGCCAGCGCCACCATGCGCGGCTCGAGGGGCGGCACGGTGGCCGACGAGACGATCCAGAACTGGCTGACGGTCGAAGCGGTCAGCCGCACCGCGCCATGCGCCAGGAGCCAGCCGAGCGGCGCGCCGAGCGCGCAACCGAGCAGCGCGAAGGCGCCCGCCTCGCCCAGGAACAGGCCGACGACGACACGCCGGGTGACGCCCAGCGTCCGGAGCAGCCCGATCTCGCTCCGTCTGGTGATGACCGACACCGACACCGTGTTGTAGACGAGAAAGAGCCCGACGATGAGCGCGATCAGGCTGAGCGCGGTCAGGTTGAACTGAAACGCCCGCAGCATGCGCTCCACCTCGGCGCCCCTCGACGACGGGCGGCGCACCGTGATCCCCGCGGACACCCGGGACGCGATCTCCTGCTCGGCCCGCGAGACGTCGATGCCGTCCGCCAGCCGCACGTCGAGCCGGTCGACCCGCCCGAGGCGATCCACGGCCCACTGCGCCGCGGCGACGTCCATCAGGGCGAAGCTGCCGTCGAGCACGCTGGCCGGCCCCTCGTCGCCGAGGATGCCTGTCACGCGCAGCGCTACCGTGCGCTCCCCGACGACCAGACCGACGTCGTCGCCCACACGGAGCCCGTGGCGGGCCGTGAACTGCCGGGTCAGAATGACCGACCGCGGATCCGTCAGCAGGTCGAGGAAGCCCTGCGTCGTCACCAGCCGCGGCGTGTCGCCGTCGACCAGCGGATAGTCGCGAAACGGGCGGTCGCGCAGGATGTCGACGCCCAGCAGGCGCACCGCCGCGAGAACCGGCGCCTCGCCGGCCGCCGTGACCTCCAGCAGCACGTCGGCATCGATCACGGGGCTGACGAGCCCGTACTCCCGCAGCCATCCGAGGTCCGTCAGGCGGGTCTCGTCGAGACCGACACCCGGGACGGTGAGCTCCAGCGACGTCCGGCCCGCCAGCGCATCCAGCGCGGTCGAGAAGCCGCGCACCGAGCTGGCGTTGGCGAGCTGGATGGCGACGACAACCGCCACGCCTACCGCGAGGCTCGCGATGGTGGCCGTGCTGCGCAACGGCTGCTGCCGGAGGCTCCGGGCGATGAAGGCGCGGAAGAGCCCGGTGGGCGCGGGAGGCGTCGGTCCGACCGTCGTCACGGCTCGGAACCCGCCGCGGCGCACGCCGGTTGCCTGCCGGGCTCGTCCGCGGCAGCCCGCGACTCGACGCGCAGGATGCGCCCGTCCCGCATCTCCATGGCACGATCCGCCGCGGCCGCGACCGCGGCATCGTGGGTGGCCAGCAGCAATGCCGCCCCGGACCGCTGGTTCACCTCCTGCAGCAGCTCCAGAATTCGCAATCCGTTCTCGCTGTCCAGGTTGCCGGTGGGCTCGTCCGCGACGAGCAGCGCCGGCTCGTGCACCACCGCGCGCGCAATCGCCGCCCGCTGGGCCTCGCCGCCGGAGAGCTGGGCGGGCGCGTGATCGAGGCGGTGCGAGATGCCGACGCGCTCGGCCCACTCCCCCGCCAGCGCTGCCGACACGGCGGAATCACGACCGGCGAACAGCAGCGGGAGCGCGATGTTCTCGGCCACCGTCAGCGTCGGCAGCAGGTTGAAGAACTGGAACACGAAGCCGATCCGTTCGCGCCGCAGCCGGGTGAGCTCGTCATCGCCGAGGGCCGCGAGCGATCGGCCGTCGAGCCGCACCTCGCCCGCGGTGGGCCGATCCATGCCTCCGCACAGGTGCAGCAGCGTCGACTTCCCGCAGCCGGAAGGGCCGACGACGGCAACGAACGTCCCCGCCGTCAGCGTCAGGTCGACACCGTCGAGCGCCGTGACGTCCGAGTCTCCGCGACGGTAGCGCTTGCGGAGATCGCGCGCCTCCAGAACAACCATCACTTCACGATACACGAGGCGCCGACCCGTGCGTCACCGGCGCGGAAGCGCGACATACCCCCGGCGCGCCCGCACGCGGTAGTCGCCGTCGCGGACCCGGACCCGGATGCGGCGGTAGCGCCCGTCGGGAGGAACCACGGGCACGTAGGCGAGCGAGTACTGGTGGTTCAGCTCCTCCGCAATCCGCTCGGTGGCCGGCGCCAGCTCCGGGCTGTCCGTGATGACCTCCGTATAGCCGCCGCTCTCGCCCGTGATGTCGCGGAGCAGGCGCGCGTTCACGCGGTCGTTGATGGGCCGGCGCTCGGGAGCGTCGATGCCGACCGCATAGACGAAGGCGTCGCTCAGCCGTATCTGCCAGCGCACGTCCTCGCGCGTGACGTCGCTCGCGGTATCCGAGCCGTCGGAGATGAGCACGACGGCGGCGCGGTCGTGGGCCCGGTCGGTGAACATCGGCAGGGCCATGACCAGCGCGTCGTAGATGGCTGTCGCCCCGTAGGGTCGAACGCCGTCCAGGCGCCCTCGGAGCCGGCTCGGACCCAGGGTCCACGGGGCCTCCAGCCTGGGGTCGTGGTTGAACACCATCAGGAAGACCTCGTCGCCGGGCTCGAGCAGATCGACCAGGAAGCGCCGCAACGCCGCGCGCGCATCGTCCATGCGTTGCCCGAGCATGCTCTGGCTGACGTCGAGGACCACGCCGAGGCTGACCGGGACGCGGCCCCGGTCGAACTGCGTGATGCGCTGCGGCCGGCCATCCTCGAGAATCTCGAAGTCGTCGCGGGTCAGGTCGCCGACGAGGCGTCCCTCGACGTCACGCACCGTGGCCGTCACCCTGACCAGGTCGACGCCGGATCGGAAGCGGGGTACGGCCGGGCGCTGCTCCCCCGCCGGCGAGGCGCTGCCGACGGTCAGGAGAAACAACGCGCCGGCAAGGCCGGCGCAAGGCGCGGATCGCGAGCCGTCGAACACGGGCAGGCTCCCTCCGGGCGCTGGCGCCGTCATTATAATCGGGGCTGCCGTGAATGCGCCCTCCTATGTGCACGGCGCCACCGGCGTACGCCTCCTGGGCGAGACGATCGGTGCGAACCTGGGCCGGACCGCGGCCCGCCACCCGGACCGCGACGCCCTCGTCGTCCCCTTCCAGGACTTCCGCGCCAGCTATCGTGAACTCTGGGACCTGACCACGCGCCTGGCACGCGCCCTGCTCGCCCGCGGCATCGCCAAGGGCGACCGCGTCGGCATCTGGGCTCCGAACCGCTACGAGTGGGTCGTCATCCAGTATGCGACCGCCCGCATCGGCGCGGTGCTGGTCAACGTGAACCCGGCGTACCGCGCGCACGAGCTCGAGTACACGCTCAACCAGTCGGGGTTGCGCCTGTTGTTGCACGCCGGGCGCTTCCGCGCGGCCGACTACACGGCCATCGTCGACAGCGTGCGCGACCGTTGTCCGGCGCTGACCGAGACGGTCGTCCTGGACGACGAGTGGAACGCCCTGCTGGAGGAAGGGGCCGGCGTCGACGAGGCGGCGCTGGCCGAGCGCGAAGCGAGCCTGAGCTTCGACGATCCCATCAACATCCAGTACACCTCGGGCACGACCGGGGCGCCGAAGGGAGCCACCCTCTCACACCACAACATCCTGAACAACGGCTATTTCTGCGGGCAGATCCTCGGCTATACCGAAGCCGACAGGGTGCTGATCCCGGTTCCCTTCTACCATTGCTTCGGGATGGTCATCGGCAACCTCGCCTGCACCACCCACGGCGCCTGCATGGTCGCCCCGTCGGAGAGCTTCGACCCGGCAGCCGCGCTCGCGGCCGTCGAGCGCGAGCGCTGCACCTCGATCTACGGCGTGCCGACGATGTTCATCGCCCAGTTGAACCACGCCGCCTTCGCGAGCACCGACTTCTCCTCGTTGCGCACCGGCGTCATGGCCGGATCGCCGTGCCCCGTCGAGGTGATGAAGCAGGTCCGCGAGCGGATGCACGTGCGCGAGATCACCATCTGCTACGGCATGACCGAGACGTCACCCGTATCCACCCAGACCCGCGTCGACGATCCGGTGGAGAAACGGGTCGGCAGCGTCGGCCGGATCCATCCGCACGTCGAGATCAAGGTGATCGATCCGGAGAGCGGCCGGACCGTGCCGCGCGGCAAGTCCGGCGAGCTGTGCACGCGCGGCTACGTCGTGATGCTCGGCTACTGGAACCAGCCGGAGGCGACCGCCGCGGCCATCGACACCGCGCGCTGGATGCACTCCGGCGACCTCGCGACGATGGACGACGAGGGATACCTGAAGATCGTCGGCCGCATCAAGGACATGATCATCCGCGGCGGCGAGAACGTCTACCCGCGCGAGGTGGAGGAGTTCCTCTACACGCATCCCGACGTGGAGGACGCGCAGGTCATCGGCGTGCCGTCCGCCCGCTACGGCGAAGAGGTGATGGCGTGGATCAAGCCGAAGGCCGGCGCCGTCCTGACCGGCGAGCAGCTCCGCGCCTTCTGCCACGGCGCCATCGCGACCTACAAGATCCCGCGCTACTGGAAGCTGGTCGACGCCTTCCCGATGACCGTCACCGGCAAGGTGCAGAAGTTCCGGATGCGCGAGATCGCGACCGCGGAGCTGGACCTCGATACCGAGGCCGGCATCGAGACCGCCTGAGCGGCCCGGCTCACTCCTTCGGCGGCGTGTGGCTCACCATCCAGTTGACGCCGAACCGGTCCGTGCACTGCCCGAAGTACGCGCCCCAGAACATATCCTGCAGCGGCATGACGACCGCGCCGCCCGCGGACAGCTTCTTGAACAGCTCGTCGCACCGCTCCCGGCTCTCCGCGTCGATGGACAGGGAGAAGTTGTTGCCGACCGCGAGCGGCGGACCGAAGCTGGACGAATCGCTGCCCATCAGGATGCTCGAATCGATCGGGATGGCGACGTGCATGACGCGGTCCTTCTCCGCATCCGAGATCGGCATGTCCGGCGGTCCGTCGCCGAACGTCTGGAACTCGGCGAACTCGCCGCCGAAGACGGAGCGATAGAATTCGAATGCCTCGCGGCAGTTGCCACCGAACGTGAGATAGGTGTTCAGCGCCATGCGTACCCTCCTGAGCGAGCGAAGCATACAACGACCCGTCCCCCGATTCCGCTCGGCGGCCGCGGCCCTTCTGGCTGCCGCCGTTGCCGGCGTGACGGCGCCGACGCCCGCCGCGGCCCAGCTTCTGGCCGGGGCGGCGGCGATCGACATCACGCCCGTGTTTTGTGAAGACGCAGCGGCCGACGCCTCGGTTCCCCAGTTCGACCCCGTACGCGGGTGCTTCCGCTGGATCCACCTGGCCGGCTTCAGCCCCTACGTGCCGTTTCGCGACGGAAACCGGCTCGCCGAGGGGGTTCACGACCCCATCTGGGCGCGCACGCTGGCGTTGCGGGACGCCGCGGGCGAGACGCTGGTGCTGGTTGCCGCGGACCTTCCCGGTCTGGGGCGCAAGCACACCGGTCCGGTGCGCCGCAGCGTGGCGCGCGACCACGGCATTCCCGAAAGCCACGTCATCCTGCACTCCACGCATACCCACTCCGCCCCCGATGCCAGCGGCTACTGGTCGACCCTGATGACCGGCCACAACCGGCGTTATACGACCCGGCTTCGAAAGCAGCTCCATGCCTCCATCGAGCAGGCCCTCGACGCGCTGCGGCCCGCGACCCTGACCACGGCGACGGCCACGCACATCGCGTGCCAGGACACCCGCACCGGCACGCTCAAGACCGAGGACGATTGCCGCCTGCCTGCCGTAAACAACCGGATCGACGACCTGTCCGGCGGTTACGACCGCTTCGTGATGCAGCGCGATCTGCGGGATCCCGTCGTCGGCAATACGCGGATCGTCGCGGCCGAGTTGAAGGAGGCGGAGAACGGCGAGACCATCGCCACCCTGGTCAACTGGCACAACCACCCCGACACGCTCGGCAGCACCAACCGGCTCCTGTCGAGCGACTACCCGCACTACCTGCGCGAGTACCTGGAGCGCGAGCGCGGCGGCACGGCGGTGTTCGTGGCCGGCACGGTCGGCAACCAGATGAGCGGACTGCGCGGCACGCCGGTCCCGCTGTGGGACGAAGAGGGCCGCCGCGTCGTCGAGACGGCGCCGGACGGAACCGAACGGCCGGTCCTGGTGACGGACGGGTGGGAGAAGATCCGTTCGACCGGGTACGAGATCGCGCATGCGGCCGTCACCGCGCTGGACGCAGCCGCACCGCTCGCCGCTCCGGGCCTCGCCGTCAGGACGGTGGCTTTCGACACACCGGTCGACAACGTGATCCACCTGCTCGGCACCTGGTCGGTCTGGCACCACGACGTCGAGCCGCCCGAGCGGCTGCGCTACCGGTGGCCCGATTGCTGGGGGCTGCTGGGCTGCGTGCGCGGCGAGGTCGCCCTGATCGAGATCGGCGATCTCAGCCTGCTGACCGCGCCGGGGGAGATCGACCCCGCCTACGCGCTGGGTCGTCCGGAGATAGTCGCCGACTACGGACCCGAGTGGGGCGCGTGGCGCTTCCCGGCCATGGCCGGCGCCGATCACCTGATGCCGGGCCGGCACCACGGCTTCATCGGCTCGGCCCAGGACTACCTCTCGTACCTGATGCCGGCGTCGGACAACACCGGTTGGTGGAACTTCGATCACCCCAATCACTACGAGGAATGGGTGACCATCGGGAAACGCTTCGGCGAGGATGTCCGGCGCGCCTGGCAGAAACTGCTCGCCGCGCGCCGCGCCGCGCGGGACGGTGCGCCGTCACCCTGAGGGATCCAGCGAAGCGTTTCGGGGCGCGAGGAGCCGGACGGTGAGACCAGGACCCTGGAGCGCACTGGAGCGGGCAGCGTACGACACCTGCGAGCCCGATGCCGCCGGGCTGCTGGCGCATCCCGGCGAGACCCTGTCCGGCCTCGCCGGCCTGGCGGCCGCGGTCGTCGTCTGGCACCGCATCCACCGTCTCGGCGCCGCAGGGCCGGCACGCTTCCTGCCTGCAGTACTCGCCCTGCTCGCCGCCGCCTCCATGCTGTTCCACGCCACCTTCGCGGCGGTCTTCCAGCAGCTCGACCTCGCCGCGATCCCGCTGTTCACCGGTCTGCTGCTGGCCGCGGCGCTCGTCCACCGGGGTCACGCACCGCGCGAGCGCTGGCCCGCGCTCTTCGCCCTGTTCGCCGGTATCGGCGCGGTGCTCCCGTTCATCGCGACCGCCGCGGGTTACGCTGTCGTCTCGACCCAGGCCGTGGCGCTGCTGTGGCTGTGGCGGGATCTGGCGCGCACGCATCCGGCCATCCGGACCGATCTGGCCAGGACGGCGGGACTCCTCGTCCCCGCCGCGGCATTGCTGGCGCTGGGCCACGCCGGCATCGCGTGCGTCGACGCGGGGAGTCGGTGGGCCCACGTGGTGCAGCCGCATATCGCCTGGCACCTGGCCGCGGCGGCGGCGTGCGTGTTCATCGCCCGTATCGAGTGCGCGCTCGAACGCGACGCGGGTTGGGGCGGCGGCGGCTGAGGCCCGAACGGCCGAGCCACCAGCCCCCCAGCGTCAGCGGAAGCAGGCAGGCCGCCACGCCGCCGAGCACACCGACCGCGAACCCGGCCGCGGCTTCGCCGCCCGCGAACAGTCGGACGACGAGCGCCAGCAACAAGCCGCCCGCGGCCCCACCAGCTCCGAATGCCCCGGCGCCTCTCCAGGCAGGGCTCCAGCCGCTGCCGCCGAGCGCGAGCCCCAGCCCCCCCAGGAGCGCATGGGACGCCGCGACACCCGGCGTGAAGCCGACGACCAGCTCGCCGAGCCGCTCGCCGCCACCGAGCGCCGGCAGGGTGCTCAGCATCAGGAACGGCATCCACAGCGCGGCGCAGAAGGCCGCGCCCAGCGCCGCCCGCCGGCGCAGGTCGCCGCCGAGCCCGCCCCCGGCCACGACGCCGCCCGCCGCGCAGGCCAGCAGCAGCACGGCGACCGGCCGCAGCAGCGTGCCGCCGCGGTAGAGATCCCAGGCGCCGAGCGCCGGCAACAGCACGAGCCACGTCGCGAGGGGAATCAGGCCCCCGGCGGCGAACGCGACGGCCGTCCGGGCGGCCGCCTGTCGATCAGAAGACAATGTCGGAAAATGCGGCGCCCACCCAGCGCTTGGGCCGGCCGTCCGGCCCCTGCACGGGATCGAGGGCATAGCCGAGGTCGAACCGGACGCCGCCGCGGCTGGCGAGCCGGTGGCTGCCGACAAGCAGGCTGACGCCGACCCCCGTGCGCAGGTCGCCGAGATCGACGGCGCGCCCGGCGGGCCAGACGAAGCCGCTGTCGACGAATCCGGCCACGCCGAACGAGAACAACTGCCAGACGTCGTCCGCGAAGAACGCGCGCTCCTCCACGGTCAGCAGCAGCGATCGCGTGCCGGTGAACTGCCGCACGGGATAGCCGCGCAAACCGGTCTCGGCGCCGAGCCGCAACTGCACTTCGGGATCGAGGTTGCGGCCATGACGATAGTCGAGCTTGCCCACCAACGCGGTGCGGCGCGAGTGCTTCTGCAGGTAGCGCGCACTGACCTCGGCCACGCTGTTCCGCCAGGCGCCCCGTTCGCGCCGTCCGCCGAACCCCACGCCGAGAATCACGAACCGATCGTCTCGAAACCGCAGCCCATGCCGATGCCCGACCGAGACGAAGGTCGCCCGCTGCCCGCCGAACGCGGGCGTCGACAGCCGCAGCACGGCGTGCGACTCCGTTCCCAGATTGAAGTCCTCGGTCCTCTCGAACTGGTTGACGTGCGTCAAACGCACGAACCGGTGCGTCACGGTTCGCAGGCCTGCCTCCGGACCGCTGTAGTCGCGGTGATCGCCTCCGACCTCGGACCTGTGCGACCGGTAGGCGCCGTGCACGCGAACGGCATGGTTGTCGCCCCGCAGCAGGGCATGGCCGGCCTCCAGGTCGACGAACTCTCCGCGCAGCGGCAACCGCTCCACCTCGACGCCGTGCTCGACGATCGGCTCCGTCCGCATGACGCTCACGATGCCGGCCGAGAACGCCCAGGGATCCCGCAGCGACAGGTAGCCGCGGTCGGCCGCGAGGAGTCGCTCGTGACCGTCGCTGAGCTTCGCGGCCGACGCCTGCAGCCCCACGTTCGATCCGAGCAACTGCGGATCCTGGTAGCGCACCCGATCCGTCACCCGGTCCAGATTCTGCCGGTGCGACACGGTGATCGACTTGCCGAACCCGAGGAAGTTCTTCTCCGAGGCGCCGATCTCCCAGATGGTCCGGTCCTGCACCTGCGAGAAATCCAGGCGGGGCGCGAGCGACCAGCGGTCCCAGGTCGTCACCGAGATGTCGACCCGCTCGGGTCGCCCGTCCAGGTCCTCGTCCACTTCGACCGTCTCGACGCGCGCGTCGCGCAGGAACCACAGGCCGCGCAGGTTTCGCTCCGTCTGTTCGATCAGCTCGCGGTCGAGCGGCTCGCCGGACTCGAAGAGCAGCTCGCGCCGGATGACGTGATCGCGGGTACGAACGTGAATCCGGTTGGCGACGCGGTGGGGAGCGAACAGGCCGCCGCCGCGCTCGTCGAAGACTTCGCGGCTGACGATCTCGATGTTTCCGATTGGCGGCGGTGGTTCCTCCTGCGCCACCTGGCCTCCGTGCACCGGCCCCGCCGCCAGCGCCAGCAGGATTGCCGGAACGGTGATCGGCAGGATGCGCAAGGGTCGTCCTGGCTCGCGCTCCGACATGGCATCTCGACGTCTGATCGTGGGCGAACTCAAGACACCAAAAAAACCCTGAGCGCCCGGAACTCGGTTGACGAGCTCCGGACGCCCAGGGTTTCGATATCGGGCCCCGGAGGGACCGACGCGTTCGTTCAGAACGAAGCGCGACCTATTCGGGCTCGGTCGGGTCGCGGCCGTCACGCGGCGCGCCCGTGCCGGACGAACCCATGAACAGCTTGCGGCCGTCCCGGAAGGTCAGGTCGCGGCCGTTGCCCTTGTTCGAGCCGTCCTTGGCCTGGTAGCCGTCCACGATGATCTCGGTGCCCGGAAGCAGCGACTGACGATTGAAGCCGCGGCGGAGCAGCGTGTTCGGCGTGCCGCCCTCGACCATCCAGACGGTCTTCGAGCCGTCGTCGTTGGTGACCTCGAGATGGACCCACGCGTGCGGGTTGATCCACTCCATTCTCACGACCACGCCCTCGAGGTGGATCGGCGCGTCGGCGTCGAACTCGGCCGAGAACGCGTGATGGGCCACCACGGGGACCGCAGTCGCGGCCAGCGCGAGAGCCACAACCGTAAGGACTACCTTTCGCATCGGATTCGCCTCCTGTCTTGCAAGCAGAACGAGTTTCGGCATTATCGCCGATGTCTACGTATTCGTCAACAGCATCGACTTCGTGGTCGCTCAGTTCCCTACCGGGGTCCCGGCGCCTCGCCCTCGTAGGCCGAGCCGTAGCCGCTCGGACGATAGGTCGGCGTCAGATCGGGATCCTTGCGCAGGTGCCCGTACATCAGCTCCTCGGCGAACTCCACGCACTTGTACTCGAGAAGCTGCATGTTCTCGTCGATCCGGCGGTAGAGCGGCAGGCTCAGCGACCAGGGCCGCGTGTAGGTCTCCGGATCCTCGATCGTCGCCTCGTAGTTCAGGTGGTACGGGCTGGTCGCGGTGTACCGCTCGACGACGCGGATCTGGTTGCTGTGGTGATTGCCGTTCCGGTCGAGCCAGGTGTCCGGCATCTGCGCGGTCACGTCGATGACCAGCGTCTCGCCGTCGAACGAGCCGAGCGAATGGCCCATCCAGGCGTCGACCGGCGCCTCGAAGTCGGGCCGATCCATGTAGACGACGCGGCTGGCGCTGGCGAACTCGTACGCGAAGAGGATGTACTCCTCGGTCTGCACGATCTGGAACGGATACGGCTGGTAGGTCGCCCGCGGGATGCCCGGCATGTAGCACTTGGCCGCCGGATCGCGCTCCACCCAGTGCTGCGCGTTCTCCTGCTGGATGGCGCGCGCCGCGGCGGTGTACGGAATCTCGCCGCCTTCGACGATGCCCAGGCCGCCGGGAACCGAGAAGATGGCGCCGAGCTCGACCACCGGGCCGTGGCTGGCCGCGTGCGGCTCGATGTTCCAGTGGTGCGCGCCGATGGCCTGGAAGATCCCGTTCAGATCGGGCGCGCCGAACGCCGTCCGGGGCGCCATGTAGTCCTGGCCCGCCACGCTCGTCGCGCCGACGGAGAAGACCATGGTCAGCGCCAACGCCCCGGCCGCCGCCGTGGCAATCATCTTGCCGTTGAACCTCTTCAGATTTCGCATTTGACGCTGTCTCCCCGCCACGACCGCCACACCGGATGATGTCGCGAGCCGCCAGCAGACTGGTCCGGGCACCCTCCTCCTCAGAAGGTCCGGAACGTGTTGACGAAAGTGGGCGATCTATACATGCGGCTTTCCGGCGCTGTCAAGGCATGCCTGTCCAGCCGCGCCTACGAGAGCAATCCGATGAGCCGCGCCCCGACGGCCACCCCGGTCCACGCCGCGATCGAGAACATGCCGGCGGCCTTCGGCCATACGGGCCCGAGCTTCGCCTCGTCCATCCGCGCCATGCGCCGCCGCACCGTGAACGCGAAGATCAGAGCGAGCACGAGCAGCTCCATCTTCCACCAGAAGAAGGGGCTGTAGTACTGCTTCAACGCCGTCGACATCACCGACGGCCAGCCGGTGATGAGCAGCGCGACCAGCCCCCAGACCATCCACGGCATGGCGTCTTCGGAGACCTTGCGCAACGGCACCCGCGTGAGTCCCACGCCGAGCAGCCGCAGGTCGACCACCAGGATCGCGCCGGCGAACACCGCCAGGGCGATCAGGTGCATCACCTGCACGATCGGCGAGAACCACGTTTCGTTCAGGATGTACGCGCTGAACGCGTGCTCCTGCATCCAGAGGAAGAACGGTTGCAAGGACATCTGCTAGCCTCTCGGAACCAGTTCACGCCACCACTGCGGCACGAGATCCTGATAGGCGATCATCCGGCCGACGACGATGATCGAGGACCAGAACGCGATCGACAGCACGCCGGCGGCCTTGGCCCCGAACGGCGGAGACGGATCCCGGTCCCACTGGTCGACGGTCTGGTACGTCGTCGCGTGGAAGTACCACATGTTGAGTCCGGCCAGGACCAGCAACACGTTCTTCGTCCAGAAGTAGAAGTTCGTATAGAACCGCATCGGGTCGCTGAACAGCAGCAGCAGACCGGTGACGATGCTGATCGCGAACCCCACCATCTGCCACGGGAAGAGCCGTCCCTGGACCTGGGTGATCGAACTGTTCAAGTTGCCCACCCCGGCCAGGCGCAGGTCCATCATCATGATCAGGCCGGCGAACATGCACATCCCGATGACGTGCGACGTGAGCATGATCGGATAGGCGTTGAGCGACTCGCGCAGGGCGATGCTCGACTCCATCGCACCAACCCATTCGAACCAGCTTCGCATGCGTCAAGCTCCTCCAGCCCGGATCGTCGGGGTGAACGGCGGCGCTCACTCGGCAGGCGGAGTGCAACGCGGCGTGGGCGGATCGGTGTAGCTGTCGCGGTAGACACCGTGGCAGTTGGAGCAGGCCTCGGCCACCTCCCCGGTCATGAGGATGACGTCGAAGTCGTCGTACACGCGGGCCTGCGCCCATTCGTAGGCCGTCTGCCCCGCCGCCCGCAGACCGGCGACGTACTGCTTCCAGTCGTCGCGCTCGACCGGAGCCGGCGCACCGATGCGGCCGGGTTCGTCCTCGTTGAGCTCGCAGTTGCGCGGAATCTCGATGAGGTTGGCGGCTTCCACGAGCGCGACTGCCGCGTTCTCGAGAGCCTCCCACCCGGTGTAGATGTTGGCGAACCGTTCGGAGGTGGAGTCGCCCTCGACCGCCTCGACCGGAGCGTCGGGGTTGTTCGTCTGGGCGTCGAAGATGATGTTCGAGTTGGGGAACAGGATGCCGCGCATGACCTCCGCGAGGTCGCCGAACGGCTGCGGCTCCTGGGCGCCGGCCGCGCCGGCGGTCAGCAACATCGACAAGAACAGGACGCTCAGTACACGCATCACACGCATTCGACCCCTCCCGATCCGGTGAACCAACCAGCCGTTCAGCCGACTGGCCGGGCGCGCAGTGTACTCCGTCGCCCGCGAACGGGTCAACTGCGAAGCCGACGATCGAGCCGCCCGAGCCCTGCCCGGCCGCGGTATAGACTGATGGCGAAACACCACTTGGAGGAGGATGCGTGACCATGTCGAGAATTACCCGCATCGTGGCCGTGCCGGCCCTTGTCGGCGCCGCGGTCACACTGCTCGCAGCCGCCGCTCCCACGCTGCAGGCCGCCGAAGGGAGCGGAGCGATACAGGAGCCCGCCGCGCAGATACCGGAGAACCCGATCGAGGCGACGGAGGAATCGGTCCGGGCCGGCCTGCGGGTCTACGGCCGCTTCTGCCGTTCCTGTCACGGCGTTCGCGGCGACGGCCGCGGCCAGAACCCGTCCCCCGGAACGCGGCCGGCCAACCTGATCGACGAAGAGTGGGTGCACGGCGAAACCGACGGCGAGATCTACAACGTGATCCGCCAGGGCGTCCCTCCGGCCTACGACATGGATGCGTGGGAAGGCCGGATCACCGACGAGGAGATCTGGCACGTCGTCAACTTCCTGCGCGAACTGGCCGCGCGGTTTCAGTGACGCGCGGCCACGAGACCGCCGGCAGGTCGCCTCGACGGCCTGCCGGTCCGGGCGGCGGACGGCTGGTCGACGCAGTCAACGCACCGGAAAGAAGATGTCGGTACGCCACTTCGACTGGTCCGGCTCGGCGCCGGGATCGGTGACGTAGACCTCCCAGGGCGCTCCGGCCGCCTCGAGGCCCTGCGACTTCATCCACTCGGTCAGCGCCGCCCACGTGGCCGGCAGGTTGTCGTACGGACCCATGTGGGTAACCGTCGCCATGGTCCCGGCAGGCAGCTCGCACGCGCGTATGCGGTCCGTTCCGGCCATGGGAGACGCAACGGGCAGCGCGCACTCGAGCTCGACGTTGTTCCCGTCCATCGAGTGGTAGATCGTCAACGGCATGCCGGCCGGGGTCTGGCCGTGCTGCTGGATGTACCCGTAGACCTCGCCGAACAGCGGGCCCATGACCTGCGCGATCTCGTCCATCGTGGTCGTCGCTCGTATGCCCAGGATGGGCTGCGCTTCGAGCTGCCGTGTCCTGAATTCCGGCGTCATCCGCTGTTCCTCCCGTCTTCCTCGGCCGCGGACAACGCGACCCGCAAGCGCACCAACGCCGAGCCGGCGAGGCGTTTCGGGGCGCTATCCCCGGCGGCGGCGCCAGCGCCAGACGGCGAGCAGTCCCACGAGCGGCGCGCCGACCCAGAGCGGGGTCCAGACGCCGTCGTCCGCGCCCGAGGCCGGCGGCACGGGCAGTGGTTCGGATGCATCCGCCGACTCCTCCATCCGGAACCCTTCGATGTTCATCGTCGTCAGCGCGGAACGCGATTCGTTCCATCGGACGAACGCCTCGGCCTCGGCCGCCGCGGTCTCGATGTCCGTACCGATCGCCTCCTCCATCGCCGCCCGGTAGGATGCCAGCGCCGGGCCGGGGATGTTCATCGCGGCGCCCTGCTCCAGCACGTAGCGCAGCAGCCGGGGATTGCCGCAGGTGTGCTCGGCGCAGCCGACGCCGTGCGCGGCGACGCTCTCGACATGCTCGCGGAGCAGCCGCTCGGTGGTTTCGTCGTCGGCCGCCCAGTAGCCCTTGCGAATCGTCTCGACCATGCGCCCGGTGATGTCCTGATACGCGTGGGGCGAGTGTTCGTCGAAGAACGCCTTCAGGTCGAGGTCGTGCCGGTCCTCGACGTACACCGCGAACGACTCGTTCCACATCGCGTCGTCGACCGTCTCGGGCACGGTGGCGTCCCAACCCCAGAGATACTCGACGAACGCACGCATCTCCCCGGCGCCGGCGTAGCCTTCGCGCTGCATCCCCTCGATCCAGGTCGGGTTGACGTAGCGCGTCCGGAACTCCGCGCCGAGGAACTTGTCGATGCCCGTCATCTCCGGCTGGCCGGGGTCGCGCGTGTTGGTGACGACCATCTGCGGGCTCTCGCCGTCGATGCTGCGGACGGCGCCGCGAGGCCGCCCATGTACATGAAGAAGTCGTCGTTGTCGAGGGCGCCGTAGAGCATGGTGGAGCTGCTGTGCACCACCTTCTCGGTCCCCGAGAGCGCCAGCCGGAACACGTCCTCCATCGGCTCGCCCCAGAACCCGTTGCCGTAGCCGTGCCCCATCTTCGACAGGTACTCGTCGGCCATCGGCCGGTCGCTGTCCCAGGTGCCGCTCGCCGCGGCGATGCGCGACGTGTTGAGGTTGAACGTTCCCGGCGGCTCGTCGAAGATGCGCACCCCGGCGCGCCGGTCGGCGTCCTCCTCGGAGTAGCCCCGGTCGACGAGGGCGGCCCGCGTCGCGAGGTAGTGGCGCCGGACGTAATTCTCCGCCTCCTCGATCACCTTCACCCGCTGCACCGCCTCGTCCATGAGCCGGGTCACGTTGTTGAACATGCCTTCGGCGGCCGAGGCGATGACGATGTCGACCCGCGGCCGGCCGAGCTCGCGCGCCGGGACGACCTCGACGTCGACCACCTTGCCGCGCGCGTTCCACACCGGGCGCGTCCCGAGGAGATGGAAGATCTGCGACTCCAGGATCCCCTCGTGGCGCAACGTCTCGGTGCCCCAGATGACGAACGAGACCTTCTCCGGGTAGCGCCCGTGCTCGGCGACGTGGTCCCTCAGCATCCGGTCCGCTAGGAAGACGCCGAGCCGCCACGCGGCCGGCTTGGGCACCTTGTCGGGATCTATGCCGTAGAAGTTCTTGCCGGTGGGATAGGCGTCGGGGTTTCGGATGGGCTCGCCCCCGCCGCCCGCCGGCACGTAGCCCCCGCCGAGCGCGTGCAGCAGGTGGTCGAGCTCGCGCGGCCCCGACTCGACGATGCGCCGCTCCATGTCGTCCGCCATCACCGCCGCGTCGTTCGGCAGCAGGTCGCGGTCGACCGAGACGATGGCCTCGACGGTGCTCGCGCGCATCTCCGGCTCCGGGGTGCGGCCGAAGGCGTGCAGGCCGTAGGGGATGTGCTGGTCCCGCAGCTCGATCAGGTAGTCCTCGAGAGCGTGCAGCGCGTCGTGGTCGATCTCCGGCCCCGTCCCGAGCTCGAGGCCGAGGTCCTTGACCATCCCGAGATCGGCCGCCTGGCGGCGGATCTCGTCGACGTACGCCTCGGCGAGCTGCTCGTTCTGATGGACGCTGCCGTGGTAGTCGTCGACGCTCTCGCTCAACGTGGCCAGCTCGGGCAGCAGCCCGCTCTCGACGAAAGGCGGGACCATGTGGTCCACCAGCGTCGCCATGCCGCGGCGGCGCGCCACCAGCCCCTCGCCCACCACGTCGACGTTGTAGACGTACAGGTTGGGCAGGTCGGCGATCAGCGCGTCCGGGGCGTCGGCGGCGGACAGTCCGAGATCCTTGCCGTCGAGCCATTCGAGCGTGCCGTGCGTCCCCAGGTGGACGACCGCATCGGCGCCGAACCCGACCGGCTCGGGGGCCCGCAGCCAGGAGTAGGCCGCGACGTACTGGTGATGCGGCGCCAGATCCTTGGCGTGATACAGCTTCTCGCCGTCCTCGCCCCACCCGCGCGCCGGCTGCGGCAGCACCGCCACGTTGCCGAAGCGCAGGGCCGGGAGGATCAGGCTGCCGTCCCCGGCCATGAGGGTCGCGTCCTCCGGCCTGCCCCAGTCGGCAATCACCTTCTCGCGCAGCTCGGGCACGTAGCCGTCCAGCCAGCGGAGATAGTCCCCCAGCCAGGCCCGTGTGGCACGGCCGTGGGACAGCATTTCATCGAGCTCGCCGGGAGCGTACCCGCCGACGTTCCGCGCCCGGGCGATCATCAGATCGAGAAGTGCGCCGGACGACAGATCGACTTCGTCTCCGCCGAGGTCGTAACCGGCCGACCGCATCCGGTGGAGGACGTTCGCGAGCGAGTCGGCGACGTTCAGGTAGCTCGCACCGATGCCGGCCTTCCCCGGCGGGTAGTTGTAAAAGAGGACCGCCACGCGCTTGTCGCGGTTCGGCGTCGCGGCGAGCGCCGCGTAGCCCAGCGCGCGCTGCACGGCCATCGTGACGCGGTCGGCGATCGGCTGGCTCGCGACGATGGTCAACCCGGTGTCCGGGTCGGTCCGGCGCTCCTTGCTTCCGACCACCGTGGGGGCCACCAGACCCGCCAGCTCCGGCACGGCGATCTGGAACGTCCCCTCGAACATGGACAGCCCCTGCGCCGAGGCGCGCCACTCGGCCTCGCTCCGCCCGTAGAGGCTGATCAGGCTGAGCACCGGAATGTCGAGCTTCCGCAACGACTCGCCGGCATCGGGACCGGCGAAACGGAACAGGAACGCCAGCGCGACGTCGGCCCGCGCCGCGCCGTCGGCATCGCGGAGCAGCGTCTCGAACGCGATGCCGGCCGGATAGCCGAATATCGGTACCGCCTCGGCGCCCTGCCGCTCGATCTCCGCGATCACGGCATCGATGAGCGCGGTGTCGCCGGCGTCGTAGTAGGACCCGTAGAAGCCGACCGCCACGCGCGGCGCCCCCGGCCGGCGCTTGCCGGCGGCGCGCCGCCAGGCGTCGAACGCCTCCCAGGTAGCGAACACGCGGCCGGTGGACCCGGCCCCGGCTCCCGCCATTGCGTCCGGGTCCGGGTAGTAGTAACCCGCCTCCAGGCTCGGCTGCGGCTCCGGGACGGTCATGCCCGCGATGCCCGCGGCCGACAACGCGTACTTCAGCAGGCCCACCTGATTCGCGAAGCCCGAATGCTCCCAGAACGCGCGCGCGCGGCCGTCCCAGGCCACGCCGCGCTCGACGTAGTGCTCCCGCGGCAGCAGTCCCTCCCCGACGCCGAGCACCAGCCCGCGGCCGGTGACCCCGGCGACGAGGTCGACGCCGTAGGTCTCGTCGAACCGCTCGAGCGTGTGCTGGTCGTGGACGTGCAGGACGAGCACGTCGCTGCGCAGCACCGCATCGGGATCGAGCGAGTCGAGCAGCGATTCGGTCACCAGCGTCACCGCGACGCGGTCGCGCAGGTCGGGACGTTCCCCGAGCACGGCCTTCCACGCGCTCAGGATGCCGGGCAACGTGGAGTCGCCGGTCAGGTACGCGAGGCGTACCTCCTGGGCGGCCGCCGGACCGGCCGCACCGGCCGTCAGCAGGGCGATTCCGGCCACCAGGCAGGCGGCCCGGCCCGCGTAACGGCCCGGCGCCGAACATCGCCGCAGGGTTGCGCGTCGCTGCGGATGCACTGCTGCGCTCTTCATGCCGCACCTCTCAGTCGGGCACGTAGACGACCTGTCCGTCGGCCAGGCGATAGGCGGTGCCGAGGCGTTCGCCCTGCCCGCCCAGTGTCTCGCCGGTCAGCTCGTACGCCGTGATCTCGGTGCCCCGCTTGACGATGATCTCGCTCAGGCCGTCGGCGTTGGTCTTGACCAGCGTCACCTCGCTCTCCGGATCGACGAGGTCGCCGATGCGGTAGACCGAGAAGAGGGTGATCATCAGGCCGACGATGAACACCACCGACACGTCGAAGATGTTCGCCACGCCGGAGAGCGGATCCTCGTCCTCGGCGTCAGCGGGCGAGGGCAGGTGCAGAAAGCGTCCCATCGTGTGCTTCCTCCGACGCAATTTCCCGCAACGCATCGCGGGCCAGCTCGCCGGCGAGGCGCTCGGCCAGGAACCGCTGCTCGCGCACGGTCTCGTTGACCCAGCCGTGGCGCACGATCTGGATGACGTAGGCGACCGTCCCGGCCGCCAGCCCGACGATCGTCGTCGTGAAGGCGACGACCATCTGACCCGCCATCGCCTCGAGATTGCCGGCGGTCAGCGAGGCCAGCGCCGTCCCCATCGGAATGAGGGTGCCGAGCAGGCCGAGGCTCGGCCCCACCTTGACCAGCAGGCGCGAACCGTTCAACGTGCGCCGGACCCGCTCTTCCCGTTCCAGGACCAGGTGCTCGAGGCCGCCGTCGCCGAACGACGGCTTCAGGCGCTCGGCGTCGACGTCGCGCAGCAGGCCGCGCAGCGGCGCGGGCAGGGCCTCCCTCCGCGCCGCATCCGGGCCCAGCACCGGGCCGGCATCGAGCCAGGCATTGAGATCGAAGCCCGTGCGCTCGCGCCGCCGGGCCAGCCATTCCATCACGCAGCCGCCCGCCATGAAGACGGCCGCCGCGACGGCCACCCAGAGCATCACGATCACCGGAAAGCGCAGCACCTGCGCCAGGGCGAACAGGCCGTTCTCGAGCGTCCCGAGCAGGTTCACCCGCGCCTCCGCAGCGTGTGCAGGCCGCCGAACGCGACGGCCGCCGCGAGCCCGAGAACTACGCCCGGATGCACGCCGGGCCGCACCATGTCGCCTGCCGCCAGATTCATCGCCGCGGCCGCGCGCCACCCCGCGGCCACTCCCGGCGACGCCGCGACGGCCAGTCCCAGCACACCCAGTGCGGCCAGTGCGTCCTCACGAACCGAGGGCGCCGCGAACCGTGGATCGCGTGCCGCGGAAACGGCCGCGAAGCCGAGGACGCCCAACGCGAGCAGACTCGCGAGCCACGGCGGCAGGCTATAGCCGACCAGCACGCCGCTCCAGAGCCCGCCCGCCAGTCCGGCGACCAGCGAAGCGGCCAGCGACGCCGGTGCTCCACCCGGTCGAGCGAGAGCGAGGCCGGCGGTGGCCGCGACGACTGCGCCGGTCCATCCCGGGGCCGGCTGGAGCCAGGCGCTGGCGATCAGGAATCCGGCCGCCAGCGCCAGCGCGCCGTAGCGGTCCCGCACCAGGGCCGCGAACACCGCGGCCGCGAGTCCGCACAGCAGGCCGACGGCATGCAGCAACAAATGAGAATCCCCGGACAGCCGCCTCACTCTATACGAGCGCCCCGAACGACGCCGTCGATTTCAGGAAATCTTCAGAACGGCGCAGGCGAGCGGTCACTACACTCGATTTCCGTGCCGGGGTCCGTGCGTCAGCAGCTCGGCATCGCCCGTTCCCGCATGCCGTTGCCCCTGTCGTCGAACGAAGAGGAAAGATCACCATGACGACGCGATACTCCGCCCTGCTCGGCATCCTGCTGTGTTCGCTCGCCGTCGCACATCTCGGCGCCCAGGAGCCGGCGGCCGTAACCGGCACCGTCACCGACTCGTCCGGCGGCGTACTGCCGGGCGCCACTGTCGAGGCGCTCCGCGGGCTGCGGGTGGTGTCGAACACGACCACCGGGGACGACGGACGGTACCTCCTCGACCTGCCCGCGGCCGGACGCTATCGGGTGACGGCTCGACTCGACGGGTTCGCCGCGGGCGCGACCGACCTGACCGCGGCCGCGGGCGCGACCGCCGACTTCCGGCTCGACATCGCACGGTTGAGGGATACGGTCGTCGTGACCGCGTCGCGAACGGCCGAAGCGCAGGTCTCGGTCATGGAGTCCCACTCGGTCTTCACCGAGGACGACATCGAAACGCTTGGCAGCCATTCGGTGGCGGACGTTCTGCGTTACGTGCCGGGCCTCAACGTCGAGTCGACCGGCCGGGAAGGCCAGCTCGCGTCGGTCTTCGCGCGCGGCGGCGAGTCCGACTACAACCATGTGCTGATCGACGGCGTGCGGGTGAACGCCAACGGCGGCTACTACGACTTCGGCCGTGTCTCGGCCGGCGAGATCGAACGGGTCGAGGTGGTGCGAGGCGCCCAGTCGGCCCTCTACGGCTCGGATGCGATCGGCTCCGTCATCCAGATCTTCACCAAGCGGGGGACGCCGGACAGCGGCCCGCGACTGTCCGGCTCCATCGAGGGCGGCTCGTTCGGAACCGCACGCGGAGACCTTCGAGTGCTCGGCGGGGCCCAGCAGCGCGTCGACTACCAGCTCGGCGTGGCCTACCGCGGAACCGACGGCGCGTTCCAGGACCGCCTCGTCGAGCCCGACCGCTTCGATCAGCAATCGATCGACGGCAACGTCGGCGCGATTGTCGGCGACAACACCAGGCTGCGGACCGGGTTCCGCTACAGCAACGCCCGCGCCAACTCGGTCGGTCCCATCACGTACGCGCCGGGCGACACCGGCTCCGGCTACGACACGGAGGACCTGACGTGGCACTTCGACTTCGACCAGACGCTCTCCTCGCGCATCGACCATTCCGCGACGGTGAGCTACTTCCGGTCCGGACGTCAGTCCGTGGACGCCTTCGGCGATCCGCAATACCGCGTCTTCGCGGTCCTCGAAGGCATGCCCGGCGCGCTCTATCCGGCCGGGCCGCGGCTCGTACGACTGCTCGACCAGACGGCATTCGACACGCTGGCCGCGGATCCGTCCGGCCTGGGCGCAGGCCAGTTCCTCGCGCAGAACGGCCCGTACTCCGGTTTCGACTACCCCTTCGAGTTCGAGGCGCAGTTGCGGCGGCCCGCCGTTCGCTACCAGCTCAACGCGACCTGGCTGGACAGCCAGATGTTGAGCGCCGGCTACGACTACTACAGTGAGACCAATGCGCTCGACGATCTGCAGACGGTGGCGAACCACTCCTGGTTCGTGCAGCAGCAGTTCAACGTCGCCGACGCATGGTTCGTCACCGCCGGGACGCGCATCGACGACAACGCCCACTACGGGTACTCGGTCAATCCGAAACTGTCCGCGGGGGGGTATCCCCTCCCGTTCCGGGAGGGCCCGTTCTCGTCGCTCAAGGTGTCGGCCAACGTCGGCCGCGGCATCAAGAATCCGAGCTTTTCGCACCTGTACGGCTCGCAGTACGTCGACGGCGACCTGTCCCTGCTGCCGGAGGAGGCCGTCACGGTGGACGCGGGCGCCGAGCTCACGTTCGACGACCAGCGCTGGCTGGCGCGCTTCACGTGGTTCAACAACGACTACGAGAACCAGATCGCCTACTCGCCCTCACCGGGGTTCGGCGGCGACGGCGTAGCCGACTACGTCAACATCGACGGGTCGCGCGCCGACGGCGTCGAGATCGAGTTCGGTTTGCAACGGCCCCTCGGCGGGCTGACGGCGAGCGCCTCCTACGCGCTCGTCGACACCGAGGTGGTCACCAACGTCAGCACCAGCCAGCAGTTCCAGCCGGGACAGCCGCTTCTGCGCCGGCCGCTGCATTCCAGCAACCTGCGGGTCGGCTACACGCGGGGACGCGGCAGCCTGCATCTGAACCTGCGGGTGACGGGTGACCGGCACGACAGCGCGTTCATGGGGCTTCAGCGCCTCTCCGACGGGCGCGGGGTCGACATCACCGTCAATCCGGGCTATACGCTGCTCACCCTCGGCGGACAGTTCCGCGCCCATCGCGCCCTGACGCTGTTCCTGCGGATCGACAACCTGACGGACAAGCTGTACGACAGCGCCCTCGGGTACCCGGCCCTGCCGCGCGCGGTCGTCGCCGGCGGGCGTTTCGACATCGGCGGCTGAGCGCGCGTCTCAAGGCTCCGAGGCACACGGAGATCACCAGCGTGAGCCTGCTCGACCGTTCGGGACCGTTGCGGCGCGTGCTGTTCCAGGTACACCTCTGGGTGGGCGTGGCGGCGGCGCTCTACGTGCTGGCGGTCTCGGTGACGGGAGCCGCGCTGGTATTCCGCATCCACCTGCAGCGCGCCGTGCACCCGGAACTGCTGACGGCCCGAACCGACGGCCCGCAGGCGGACATCGTGACGGTCCTGGAACGGGTGCGGGACGCCTATCCCCGAGGACGCCTCTCCGGGGTCGACGCACCGACCACGGTACGGCCGACCCATCTCGCGTACGTGACCGAGGACGACCGCTTCCGCACCGTGCTCAGCGACCCGGTCACGGCCGAGGTACTGGGCGAGCTGCCCGAGCACTCGGTGGTGCGCACCCTGCAGGATCTGCACTTCGACCTGCTCGCCGGCCCCACCGGTCGGGTGGTCAACGGCGCGGGCGCGCTCTGTCTTCTCCTTCTCTGCATGACCGGTCTGTTCATCTGGTGGCCGGGCTCGGCAGGATGGCGGCGCGGCCTCGTCGTCGACTGGCGCCGGCCGTGGAGGCGGGTGACCTGGGAGCTGCACGGCGCCGTGGGCATCTGGACGCTCGTTCTCACCGCCGGGTGGGCCGTCACCGGGGCGTACTTCGTGTTCCCCGCCGAGTTCCGCGCGGCGGTCGATCGGGTCTCGCCCCTGACCACGGTCCGCCCGCCGCAGTCCAATCCCGACGGCGCCGGCTCCGCGCCGCGCCCGACCTGGCGGGAGATGGTCGACCTCGCGCGTCAGGCGGAACCGGACGCCTTCGTCGCCAGAGTCGTCCTGCCGGCGGCCGATGAGGCAGCGTTCCGGGTGCTGTTCGTCGATCACCGGCCCACACCGCTCGGCTCGCGCCATCTGCGGACGGTCTATCTCGACCAGCACACCGGCGAACGGCTCGCCGCGCCGGAGCCGCCGGCAGCCACCCTCGGCGACACCGTCATGGCCTGGATCGGACCGCTGCACTTCGGGAACTTCGGAGGCCTCGGAATCCGCTTCGCATGGCTGATTACCGGTCTCGCGCCCGGGGTGCTGGCCGTTACCGGCCTCCTGCTGTGGTGGACGCGCGTCGTCGCGCCGCTCCGGCGTCGCCGGGGCCTGCCGGAAGCCGCCGTGCAGTCCGACGTGCCGGTCGTACCGCTACCGGATGACGTGAGCACATGAGAGGCGCCATGAATCGAACGCAGAAACAGGCGGCGGGTGACATGCTTACGGCCGCGGAACGGCGACACCTGTTGCGGCGCCTCGCGTTCGCGGCCGCGCCGGATCTGGAGGAGACCATTCGAGGACTGTCGGCGGACGATGCCCTCGGCGTCCTCCTTCGCGCGGCGCAGGAAGTCCCCTATCCGGACCGCCCGGAAGTGGCTCGCGGGATATGGAGCAACCCGTCGCTGCGATTGGCCGGCACGTCCGACGAGGACTTCGAAGCGATTCTCGATCAACAGGCGGAACACGCTCGAAGGCCCGCAGGCCGCGCCCGAGCTCGGTGAAGAGGATCCGGTGCTTGGCGACCGGACAATTCGACCGCGTGCTCCTGCTGACGTTCTCCGATTTCGGCCGCCTGGTCGCGGAGAACCGCAGCCGCGGCACGGAACACGGCGACGCGGGCGTGCTCTTCGCCATGGGCGGCGGAGTGCGGGCGGGACTGCTCGGCGAGCCGGCCGACCTCGGCAAGGTCACACGCGGGGGGCTCGACGCGACGGTCGACTTCCGCGACATCTACGCAGACGTGCTGCTGCACTGGCTCGGCATCGACCCCGCCGCCATTCTCGGCGACGAGGTCGGCGTGTTCCCCATCGTCAGCGCGTGAACCTGGAGAAACCCATGCACAAGACGCTCCCCGCACTGATCATCCTCCTGCTCCTGAACGTCGGCTTCCCGTCGGCGCAGGGCGAGGACGACCGCCGGACGCTCCAGGGCGAATGGACGGTGGCCGCCGCCGAGCAGCGCGGCCGGCCGTTCGATGCCATCGTGGGCGGGGTCCTCACGATCACGGACGATCGCTTCGAACTGCTCACCGCCGCCGGAAACGCGTTCGCAGGGCAGATCCGGATCGACGCCACGAAGTCTCCTCGTCACCTGGACTTCCTGCGTGACGACGGCCTGCTGTGGGAGGCGATTTATGTCGCGCAGCCGGGCTTCTTCCGACTCAACTACGTCGAAGCGGATGCCGACACCCCGCGCCCGACTCTGTTCGTCACCGCGGCGGACACACCCGGCACGGTAATCGTCATGCAGCGCTGAACGGCAGGGCGCGAGACGGCCGCTGGTCACCTCGACGCGCTGCCCATGGATCCCGGCCGCTCGGGATTCCTCTTCCGGCGACCGAGCGCGCGCCGTATGCGCCCGCACCCGATCCAGAGGCCGATGCCGCTCGACGCAAGGCCTCCCAGGCTCAGTGCAATCACACCGATGTCCCAGAGCGGCCGCCGGTCGTACCAGAACGCGAAGTCGAGGCTGTGCAGCCCGTTGAAGAGCCACCGCTCGACACGGGTGAACCGGTGCTCGCGGGCGACCAGCCGGCCAAGTGCGGGATCGACGTAGACCCAGGTCTCCATGGGGTCGCCGAACTTGACGCGCAGCACCGGCAACGGCGTCTGCCGTTCGCGCGCGTAGCCGCGCGCGTAGTAGTAGGCGTCGTACCGGTCCAGCAGCTCCGAATCGACCACCGGCACGCCCGGAACCGCCGCCGTCAACCGCTTCAACAGCGACTCGGTACTGAACGGCTCCTTGCGCAGCGCCAGTGTGTCGGCCGCGACGAGCAGCGGCCCGCGCCCGCCCCTGCCTCCGTCGACGTTCGCCCCGCGCTCAGGCGGGATGCCGGCCGTTGCCGCCGGCCCTGCTCCCACGCGCACGGCGTAGTAGGGCTCGTCCTGGATGCGCAGCAGCTCGATCTCTTTCGCCGGTTGCCCGCCGGCGAGGCGCTCCCTTGCCCGGCTGTCCAGCGCCGGGAAACGCGCCAGCTCGACCGGACCGCCGGACAACGCGTGGCGCGGGACGTCGAGGCCGCTCGCGTTGTTCCAGGCGTAGGGATCCATCGACAGCAGGCCGCTGAAGACCCAGGTCAGGGTCACGAGTCCGAAGACGACACCGGTCAGATAGTGCCAGCGCATCCAGCCGGCGTAGGGAATCCGCGCCCGGAGTCCGCCTGTCGAACGGGCGTCTCCCCGCGGCAGGCGCCACCGGAACTGCGTGACGCCCAGAACCAGCCCGATGACGGCGAGCAGGCAGCCGAGGGTCGACATCCAGACCACGACGTCGTACCAGAGCGGCTGGTTCGAGCGCAGGGCCGTGAAGTAGATCCAGTGGGGAATCGCCCCTATCCACGCCAGCGCCCGGCTGCCCCGCGTGGTCAGCATCACGACCTCGGCCGTCCGCGGCGAGACGTAGAGCTCGGTGCCGGCATCGTCGTCGATCACGAGCTTGTGCAGCGGAAGCTGCCGCCGCTCGACCAGCGTCCACTGATCGGGCTCGGTGAGCGTGCCGGCGTACTCGACGGCGCGGGGTGGGCGGCCGGTGAACCGACTCGCGACCGCGGCAGCCGCGGTCGGCCCCACATCGCCGAGACGCTCCCCGGTGTCGGCGAACACGGTCACGCCGTCGAACCGGTAGGCCGGCCGGTCCATGACCGTCAGCAGCGAGGCGCGCTGCGGGGTCGGCGACAGATACGCCCGCCGGGCCGCCGCGGCCGGGGCCAGCGCGATGCGATCGAAGTCCAGCTCCGGCAGCCGTTCGAGCCGCAGCTCCGGCGTCAGCCGCGGCATGTCTCCCGTGTACATCATCACGATGCCGGAGGCGAACCAGACCACGAAGAGGACGCTGAGGGGAATGCCCAGGTAACGGTGGATCAGTATCAGCCAGCGTACCGCCGCCTGAAGCCCACGCCGCGATTCGTTGCTCGCCACGCTGCAGCACCTCCGAAATTCACCTGATCCGGAATCCTAGCGGCTTGCGTGGAGCAGGATTCTGAAGATTTGCTGAAGCGGGTCAAGCGGCGGCGTCGCGCCCGTCTCCCGGCAGCGTAATCCGGAAGGTGCTGCCGCGCCGTTCCCGCTCGTAGCTGAGTCGCCCGCGGTTGGCTTCGACGGCCCAGCGGGCAATCGCCAGTCCGAGGCCCGCGCCGTCGCCGCCGTGCAGCTCCTCCCCGGCTCCCGGCGCACCGGACCCCGCGACGCGATACAGGCGGTCGAACAGGTACGGTGCATGCTGCTCGGGAACGCCGGGACCCGTGTCGGTGACTTCCAGAACCGCACTGCCGTTCAAGGCCGAGACCCTGACCTGGATCTCGCCGCCGGCCGGCGTGTACTTGATCGCGTTGTCGACGAGGTTGATCAACGCCTGCCGCAACACGATCCGGTCGCCGCGGCAGGTCGGCCGGCCGTCCCGCACCACGACCAGCGCCTGCTCCTTTTCCTCGGCCAGCACGCCCAGGTGACCCGCGACGTTGTCGGCCAGATCCGCCAGATTGACCGTGTCGCGGGCGCGGGCACGATCGCCGGTGTCCGCCCGGGACACGGTCAGCAGCCGATCCACGAGGCCGCTCAACCGGTCGGCCTCCTCCAGCATGCTCTCGACGACGGCGCGGTACGACGCGGCGTCGTGCGGCTCGCGCAGGGCCACCTCCCCGACGCTGCGGATGGCCGTCAGCGGCGTCCGCAGCTCGTGGGACACGTTGGCCGTGAACCGGCGCATCTGGGTGAACGAGGAGTCGAGCCGGCCGAGCGTCTCGTTGAACACCGTGGCCAGGCGGCCCAGCTCGTCGTTCGGGTTCTCGATGCGCAGCCGCTTGCGGAGCCGGGACGCGGTGATGGCGCGCGCCCGCGCCGTCATGTCGGCAATCGGCGCCAGCGCGCCGCGCGCCAAGTAGTAGCCGCCGAATCCCGCAACGGCAACGCTCAGCGGCAGGCCGAGCAACAGGACGAGCGCAAGCTCACCCACCTCCTGGCGCATCAGCGCCTCGGACCGGCCCACCTGAACGACGACCGGCTCGTCGCCGATGACCGTCCGCCGGCCCAGAATCCGGAACGGCGCCGGCTCGCTCGCCACCGAGACGATGCGGCCGTCCGCCCGGTCGAGCAGCGTCTCGCTCTCGGGCACCGGGAGCCGCCGGGCGACCGCCGTCCGGTAGATCAAGGCGCCGCCGGAGTCCCACACCTGCAGCCAGGGGCTCTCCTCGCTCCACGGATCGCCCTCGAACCAGGTCAGCGATCCGTCCGGTCCCTGCTCGGCCATGCCCGCGGCCCACCGAAAGTCGCTGCGCAGCATCGCATCCAGCGCCCGCGACGCGTTGCGAGTGACGATGAGCAGCACGACCGCCGCGTAGATGGCCAGCACCACCACCATCATGGCCACGTGCCACAGGGTGAGCCGGACACGCAGCGTACGGGGCAGCCAGGGGAAGGTCATGAGTCCCCGGCCTCGCGGAGCACGAACCCGACGCCGCGTATCGTGTGAATCAGGCGCACCGGCAGGCCGGCGTCGATCTTGCGCCGCAATCGCGAAACGTGCACGTCGATGACGTTGTCGAGGGTCGTGCTGCGGGCGGTCTCCCGCCAGACCTCGCGGGCGAGGGTGTCGCGCGACACGACCTGGCGCGCGTGGCGCATCAGGTGCAACAGCAGGTCGAACTCCTTCGCCGTCAACTCCACCGTCTTTCCGGCCCGTGTCACGCGGTGGACGGCGCAGTCGATGACCAGCGTGTCGACGGTCAGTCGCTCCGCCTCGGCGGGCCGTCCCCGGCGGGCTACCGCCCGAATCCGCGCCAGCAGCTCCGCGAACGCGAACGGCTTGACGATGTAGTCGTCGGCGCCCGCGTCGAGACCGACGACGCGATCCTCCAGCGTGTCGCGTGCGGTCAGAACCACCACCGGCGTCTGCAGCCCGCGCCCCCGCACGGCCGACAGGATCTCGATGCCGTCCCGGCCGGGCAGGCGCAGGTCGAGCAGGATCAGGTCGAAGCGATCCGTGGTCAGGCGAAAGAACGCCGCTTCGCCGGAGGTTTCGACGACCACATCGTAGCCCTCGCCCTCGAGGCCCAGACGCAGCGCCTCGGCCACCTTGCGTTCGTCCTCGACGACGAGCACCCGCAACGGGCGCCCGGTCGCGGCGGCGGCGTGCCGCTTTCCGGCATCCGGAACGGCCGCAGTCGTCGGCATTCTCCGCATCATATCGGCCGGAAGGCCGCGGGGAGTGAGATTTTCAGACGATCTTCAGGATCCGCTCCGCCCGGGGCGGACTATTATTGATGGGCGCCGCCCCGACTGCGCCGCTCCAGGCGACGCGCAGACGGTAACGCCCCGGCAATTCGCGTCGTCCCGAGTGGAGAACGGCCATGAAGTGGAACCTGCCCGTTCTGATTGCCGTTTGCGTGAGCTTCGGATTCCGCGCGCCGGCGGGCCACGCTCCCCCGGGATTCTCGGCGCCGGAGCTCGCCGGAGCCGGCCACCATGCCATAGGCGAGATCTACGACGAGGAACGGACCATCGTGCTCAGCGGCGAGGTGGAATCGTTCCTGTTCGGGAATCCCCACTCCCTGCTCCACGTCCGGGTTCTGGACAACGGCGGCCGCGCACGGACCTGGGCCGTGGAATGGCGGGCCGCCAAGCGGCTCTCGCGGGCCGGCCTCACCGGAGACGCGCTCGCACCCGGGGACGCGGTGACGCTGTGCGGGCACCCGGGAAGGGATCCGGCCGCCTATCGCCTGTACCTGCTGAACGTGGCACGGAGCCCGAGCGGATCCACCCTGTCCCCCGAGACCCGCACGGCGTTCTGCGAGCGCGAGGCGAGCCCCGAGATCGCCGACCTTCCGGCCCGGTCGGCGCGAGAACGGTCTACCGGGTTGGTTGCACGGTAACGCGGCGGGGCACCGCCCCGCCGCGGCGGCCTTCCGCGGGATGCCCGGCCGGCGGCACCCCACCGATGGAGCCAAGGGTCAGGGGATGGTCCGGCCGCGTTGCTCGTCGCCTATCCAATAGGTGTTGTGGCAGTTGTTGCAGGCGTTGTAGACGACTTCTCCACTGTCGAAGATGCGGTCCGGGTCGCGCGCCTGTGCAGCCTCCAGCGCCACCGCGGCCGCGTCGATCATGTCCTGCGAGTACGCGTACCACTGCTCCGTATCGCGGGCGCGGCTGCCCAGCATCAGCAGGTTGCCGGACTCGATGAGGGTCATCGCCGCGCCGGTCACGGCCAGCCAGTCCTCGTCGGTCTCCGGCTCCCAGTAGTTTTCGCCGTTCTCGTCCCAGATGGTGCCGACGGCGTCCCAGAGCGCGTCGGCCGAGGCGTCGATCATCCCGGCCATCAGATCCCGGGTCGTATGCCGCATGTCGAACGGGGGCCCGGCCGGCTCTTCCGCCGCACACCCTGTAATCGCCAAGGCGCCCACCAATACGAGCCCGTGAATCGTTCGCATTGTCGTGTCCTCACCGCGCATTCACGATGCGCAATCCGTGCGCCGCGCCACGAAGGGCAACGGCCGGCATGTCTGTGCCCATGGTACGTGCCGCGCCGTGGGGAAGCAACCCCGCCGGCGCCTCGCACGCACGGCGCCGGCTCGTACCGAGGAATCCTGCCGGTACAGGAAAAGGGCCGGAGCCACACGGCCCGGCCCTTCGATCAAGACCGTACGGACGCCCTTACGGGCGCGGGACGCCGACGTCGCCCTTCGCGTTGCCCATGCCCTTGTAAACGAACCGCTGCACGCGCTTGCCCTCGTAGGTCTCCGTCGTATAGACGTTGCCCTTCGAGTCGACCGCGATGCTGTGGTTGCCGTAGAACTGCCCCGCCATGCGGCCGCCGCTGCCGAAGCTGTAGATGTATTCCAGCGGCTTGCGGCGCAGCACGTGGACCTTCTCGTTCATGCCGTCGGCGACGTAGGCGAAAGTCTGGTCCGGATCGGTCGAGAACGCGATGTCCCAGACCGCGCCGGCGCCGAGCGTCTTCGTCATGAGGTAGATCTCCTCGACGAACTCGCCCGCCTTGGTGAACACCTGCACGCGGTTGCCGGGACGGTCGCACGCATAGACCAGCCCGTCGTTGGTCGGGTCGGCGCAGTGCACCGGGTTGCGGAACTGCGGGGTGCCCGACTTGTCCTTGCTGACCGCACCGTGCGCCGGCGCGTTGGCCAGGTCGTAGCGCGGCAGCTCGTCGTCGCTCGGCGTGTTGCCGTAGGCGCCCCAGAAGCGCTTCAGCTCGCCGGTCGTGCCGTCGACCACCGCCACGCGCTTGTTGCCGTAACCGTCGGCCAGGTATGCCTCGTTCGCCTCGTTGTCGAAGGTGACCTTGGCGACCCGCGAGTAGCGCGTCGTCGAGTTGCTGTCGGGATCGGCAAAGCCGTCCTCGCCGATCTGCAGCAGGAACTCGCCGGTGTGCGTGAACTTCAGGGCGTGCGAGTCGTCGCCGCCGTTGCCGCCGACCCAGACGTTGTCCATGCCGTCGACCCAGACGCCGTGGTTCGACTCGGGCCAGTCGTAGCCCTCGCCGGGTCCGCCCCAGTGCTGCAGGAGGTTGCCTTCCTGGTCGAACTCCAGGATGGGCGGCGCCGCAAAGCAGCACGCCTCGGCGAACGGCGGGTCGAGCGCGGCGGGAATCTCGTTCGGCGCCAGGTTGCCGCGGTGCACGATCCACACGTGATCGTCCGAGTCGACCGAGACCCCGATAGTCGAGCCGAGCAGCCAGTTGTTGGGCAGCGGCTTCGGCCAGAACGGGTCGACCTCGAACATCGGCGCGTTCGGGATCATCCCCTGAGCCCCGACCACGCCGCTCTGGATCCCGCCCCACACGAGGCCGGCGGCCACCACGACGCCCAGGCTCATCACAATCAGTTTTCGCATCATGTCAGGGTCCTCCTCAGACTCCTTGCGGATCAAGAGACACTGCGCCCCAAGCGCGCTGCGCACAGACTGCCACCTACCGTCGCGTAAGGCAAGCTCGAACCGGATCTTTTCCGCCGGCCGCGTCGAAATCAAGTGACCACGCCCGGCCGAGCTCGCCGACCCGCTGCTCCCGCACCTTGGATCCGCGCATCCTTCCCCGCTCGCTGACTCCGTCCGGTCCGTCACCCGGCGATCCGACCCGCACCACGGTGATAAGGTGCACCGTGCACGGGGCTGTAAGGCGCATTCATCGGCGCCGAAGGCCACAAGGGAGCATCGTCATGACCTGCAGGCTCATCCTCCTCGTTCTCGCCGTTGTCGGCTTCGCCGCCGGGGGCCCGCACCTGCGGGCGCAGGACGCGCCGGCGCTGCGGACGGCAACGCCGGAGTCCGTGGGACTCTCGTCCGAACGGCTGGAAGACGCGACTCGCCGGCTCCAGGCTCATATAGATGCAGGGGACATCGCCGGCGTGGTGGCCGCGGTGACCCGGCAGGGCCGCCTCGTGTACCTCGAAGCCCTCGGCGCGATCGACCGCGAACGGGGCCTCGCGATGCGCGACGACGCCCTCTTCCGCCTCTATTCCATGACACGCCCCATCACCAGCCTGGCCGCGATGATCCTCTGGGAGGAGGACCGCTTCGAGCTCGACGACCCCGTGGCCATGTACCTGCCGGAGTTCGCGGACCAGCGGGTCTTCACCGATGCCTCCAACCCCGACCTGGCCGCGACCCGCGCGCGCCGCACCGAGATGACGGTCGAGCACCTCCTGCTGCACACGTCCGGTCTCGGCGGCCGCGGTTCCGCCGTCTACCGCGCCGAGCAGGTGCGCCTGCGTTCGATACCGCTGCCGCAGATGGTGAGCAACGCCGCGCGCGTGCCGCTGTTCGAGGACCCGGGAACCCGCTGGCGCTACGGCATCTCCACCACCATCCTCGGCCGGCTCGTCGAGGTCTGGTCCGGCATGCCGTTCGACGCGTTTCTCCGGGAGCGCGTCTTCGAGCCCCTGGACATGACGGACACCGTGTTCCGGGTCGATCCGTCCCGCGCCGACCGTTTCGGCCCCGCCTACCGGCCGGGTCCGGACGGCGCGTTGCGCCCGTACGCCATCGAGGCGGTCCCGTTCACCGAGCAACCGACCCTGATCGAGGGCGGCGTCGGGCTGGTCTCCACCGTGCGCGACTACCTGCGTTTCGCCCAGATGTTCCTCAACGGCGGCGAGCTCGACGGCGTGCGGGTTCTCCAGCCGGAGACCGTGGCGCTGATGACCGTCAACCGGGTGCCCGACGCCCTGCTGCCCATCGGGTTCGGCAACCCGCAGCCCGGCCGCGGCTGGACGCTCGGCTTCTGCGTGGTGATGGACGCCGACGCGTCTCCCCACCCGGTCAGCGAGGGCACGTTCTGGTGGGACGGCTCGTCCGGGACGCGGTTCTTCATCGATCCGGTGCAGGACATGGTGACCGTGATCATGGGGGCGGCGTCGCCGTCCTACGGGGGCGGGTTCCGGGAAGGATTTCTTGAAGCGGTGTACGGAGCGCTCGAAGGCTATTGATGTAACTGCCTCCTCGCCTCACGCCGATGACGGATCACGTGGCCATCAGTTCGTCGCCTGCTGGCTGCGCCTGGTGTTGTCCTCTATGTTCACGAGGCGAGCATGAATCTGGGTCAGATTGAGATCCATCGCCTTCTGCTGTCGGTGCCCGCCGACTCGTTCACGAATCAGGTATGCCAGGGCAGGATACTGAAGGAGCGAGACAATATCTCCGTTGGATGGTGCAAGAAGTCACTGATAGATCTGTTCGATAGATACGGCAGGCATCCTTTGAAACGTGGGCAAACGGCACCAGCCACAACGGCTGGTCAAGGCCACCAATGCATCGTCGAGAGCCGCTCTCGACGATGCATTGAGATCGGTCTACCACGATCTTGAGCTATCTCGCCTGTTCGACTTCGCGCTCGATCAGCCTTCTTTCCAGCAGGTCCTGAAGAAGCTCCGCAACGTCCCGCTCGAGGACGTCGGTAGAGACTTCGTACTCGCTCGAGAGGCGCTTGACGATTCCTAGACGCGTGGCGCCCTCGCCTATCAGATCCCATACCCTCGCCCCGACGCCGTCGAGGCCAAGATAGTGGCCGGACCGCATGTCGGCCACGATGATCTGGTCATCCATGCGGACGTAGTGGACCTGCTCGGAGAGCTTCAGCGGCCAGTTTACGCGCACTTCCGCGGATCCGCTCTTCACGCTGCCGACTTCAGCCATGCCGTACCTTCCCTGTGAGCGGCGTACTGCAACCAGGCATCCAACGCCAGTGCCGTGAGCAGTCCGCCGAGGTGGAACGCGTGTCCCTGACGGGCAAGATGGAGGGCATTCAGCAGCTTTTCGCGGTCCACGATACCGAGGTCGACCAGCACCGAGGAGTCAGCGACCTGCTGCAGAACCGGCCATTCCTTGCGCACGCCGGCGTAGACCGCGTGCCCCGTCGAGACGTCCTCCGTGCGCCGTCTGACCTCTTCCGGCAGCACCCCCCGCATGGCGCGCCGCAGTAGCGCCTTGGTTTCTCCGGGAACCTCCTTCAGGTGCCATGGAGTCGCGAGCACCAGCTCAACGAGCGGCCGATGCAGAAACGGGTACCGAATGTCGCAGGCCCGGTCCAGATAGCCGCGAAGCAGAAGTCCGGTGATGCTTCCAATTCGCTCTACCTGCCACCGGTCAGCGACGTCATCGGACAGGGACGGCATGCTGCTCCTCGTTGCCCGTCCCCTCAGGTCCCACTTGCGTGCGAACGAAGGCGTGATCCAGTCGTGAACCTGCGGCAGCAGGTAGGAACCCGTCAGCAACTGGCCCATGAGCGGTCGCAGGCAAAACCTGGACACGAGATTGCTCAACGGCAATTTGAGGACCCGCTGCCAGCGGTCGAGCTCGCGCCACAGCGTCGGCAGAAGCCCCCGGCGCAAGAGATCTGCCAGGTACACCGGTGTCTGGAACTTGCTCATGACGACCGGCTCGGCCCCGATTCCGCTCAACAGGATCGGCGGAGCACCATTCGAGGACATCAATCGATGGTATTGCCGATGCACTCCGAAGAACGCGGCTGCGGCATGGGGTTCGTCCCAGTACCGGACGGCTTCACGAAGTCGGCCGAGCGGATGATGAACATCTCCGTCGATGAAGTGTTGCTCGACGTCGCACGACCGCGCGACCGTCGCGGCCCACTCCCTCTCGTCGCTCAGGGTCGACCGGCCGAAGACCACGGTAACGGTGGGCAGGGTACCGCCGGCTCGTTGCCGAGCGGCGACGCTCGAGATCGACGAGGAGTCCAGGCCCCCGGAGAGATCCGACCAGACTCTGCCAGGACCCCGCATCCGCGTCCGGACGGCCTCGGTAAAGGTCTCCCGAAACTGGTCGACACAGGCTGCACCGTCCGCATTTCCGTTTCGACTCGCGGCCCGCCACGTCCAGTACCTTTCCGTACGCACGCGTCGGTTCTCGGCGATTAATAGCCGGCCCGGCCTGAGCCGTACGACGCCGCGATACGGAGTGGACTCAGCATCCGCTCTATCCGTCCCGAGTGCAAGCCGGTCGGCGACGAACTCCAGGTCGAAGGCGGGGTTCCAGGAAAGAGCGGCCAGGATCTGCCTCAACTGCGTGGCGAAATAGACGACGTCGCCGCGCACCAACGTGTACAGCGGGCGAACGCCCAACGGGTCCCGCACGCACAGCAGGCGGCGCCTGCCGGCATCCCAGAGTCCGAATGCAAAGTCGCCGATCAGCCTCCGGGCGCAGTCGGCACCCCACTGCCGGTACGCCGCGAGTGTCAGCTCGACGTCGTCGCTGTGCGGTCCAACGCCCCATTCATGCAAACCTGCTACGAGGCTCTTCCGATTGTCCAGCCGACCGTCAAAGACGAGCGAGCACCTCCCGGCATCGTCATGGCGAGGCTGGCAGGACTCCCGGTCGGAAACCTCGGGCCCCGCCCACGAGAAACCAACGGGACCACCAAACCAGGACCTCCGACGATGCGCGAACAGCAGCTCCGCGGCGCCCTGCATCCGCCCGAGGATCGCGCGCTCGACCGGACCACCGTCGAGTTTGCAGACACCACCGATTACATTCATGCTTGTTCTCGGCCGAGTTGTGCAGGAAACCGGGCTGCCTAAGTCGAGATGATCGGGACGTAAGGTTCGTGGCGCCAGTCGTCCCGCGTATCGCCGAGCACCCGCTGCCCATCACATTCGACCCAGGCATGGGCGCCGAACGGGTAACGCTTCACGCCGATATGCAGCGTCGCAGGCACTCCACCACGCCAGAGAAGCAGGCAGGCTGCCAACGCCCGCGGCAGACAGTCGCGCCGACGCCGATAGTAGTAGCGCGTCGCCGTCCGCACGGCGTTCACCGTCCGGACAATGACACGACGTCGGACCGGCTCTCCGACCACAATCGGCACCCGACTCCGCGATTGCACGAACCGGTACACACGAGGAAAGCCGAACAGGAGAATGGCGACATCAAGCGCGAAGAAAATCAGGAAGACCTGGGCTGTCACCCACAATTGTGAGAGCTTCCTCATCGCCATTTCCATCCTGCGACACCCAAACCCGGTCTTGGGCAGGCACTCGCAAGAAGCGACCGCCCGCCCAAGACCTCCAGCAGAGCCTAGGTGTGCTACTCTCCTCGACCGGCACCGTTCTCTCCATCGATACATATGCCGACGCACTCACCGGTCATCACGTCGATGGCTCCGAAATCGACGATGCGAGGTGTGGAGTACGGCTTCTTTTCGCGACGCGTCATCTCTCGCCCAATCATGTTTCCTCCTATGCGCAAACCCAAGGTTTCCGTCGTGCATAGTGACAATTGGAATACCTCAACGCATTACCATCAGTCAGACATGCCAATGACGTCCATCAACCCGACCGGACAAGCGCGAGAGCGGGTGCGCAGGTTTGTCTCAGATCCGCCGCAGCTATCCGGTAAACTTGTAGCCGACCCGGTGCACAGTGACGAGCCAGCGAGGATCCGACGGATTGTTCTCGATCTTCTGGCGCAGCTTGGCGATGTGCATGTCCACGGTCCGGGTCAATGGAGAAATCGCGTCGTGGCCCCAGACCGAGTCCAAGAGCTGCTCCCGGCTCACCACTTCGCCACGGTGCTCGACGAAGTACTCGAGCAGGTGAAACTCCCGTGGCAGCAGCGTCAGTGGTTCCCCCAGCTTCGTCGCCTCGCGGGTTCTGAAATTCACCGTTACGTCACCGAACGCATGGGTGTGCGTCTGCTCCGCGAAGCGTTGGGCTCGACGGAGCACGGCCTCGACGCGCGCCAAGAGCTCCATGAAGCTGAATGGTTTCGTGACGTAGTCGTCCGCGCCCGCCTTCAGCCCGACCACCTTGTCCAGCTCCTGACTCCTGGAGGTGAGCATCACGATGGGTACCGTGCTACCTTGGGACCGTAGCCTCCGGCAGACTTCCACCCCGTTTACGTGGGGCAGCATGACATCGAGAATGATGAGGTCGATCCCGTGCGGTCCAGCCAGACGCAGCCCGGCGGCGCCGTCTCGCGCCACCAAGGTCGTGTGACCCTCGTACTGCAGTCCTTCCGACAGCACCGTCGCCAGAGACACATCGTCTTCGACGATCAGAATCCTGCTCACCGTACTCCTGCCGCAGACCACGCCGGGGTTTCCGGTACGTCCTTGATGAGATGGTCCACGTGCGGCTCAGGCCTCGGCGCCCGCGCTGATCTGCACGCTCTTCGCCGCATTCGACGCGTCATGGGACGCACGACTCTGCGCGAACGCCACAGGGATCCGGACCGCAAAGCTCGCCCCGCGACCGAGACGGCTGTCCACTTCTATGCTGCCGCCATGCGCCAGCACCACGTGCCGTGCAATTGCGAGGCCGAGGCCAGTCCCGTGCACGCTGTTGTCGGCCGCCGCTGTCGTCCGGTAAAACTGGCGGAAGACCCGTTCGTGGTCATCCGGCGCGATTCCGATTCCGAAGTCCACCACACGCACGCCGACATGATCTTCGCATCGAAACACGTCCACCTGAACCCGTCGTGACCGGCCCGAGTACTTCATCGCGTTGTCCAGCAGGTTGACGAAGACCTGCGTCATCGCCTGTACGTCAATGTGGACGATTGGCAACATGGTGTCCGGCCAGTTCACCGAAATCGTAAAGCCGTCCCGTTCCCGACGAGCGTCAACCGTCTTGATCGCGGCGGTCACGACATCCTCAATCCCCGCTTCCTCCGGGCGGTATCGCGTCTCAACGGACTCGATGCGGGCGAAGTCCAGCACGTTGTCGATGAGATGCCGCAAGCGATCGCTCTCGTGCTCGATTCTGCGGCCGTATTCGACGACTCTCTCGGTCGAGGTG
Organism: Vicinamibacterales bacterium; assembly: GCA_965204175.1. Classification (GTDB taxonomy): domain Bacteria; phylum Acidobacteriota; class Vicinamibacteria; order Vicinamibacterales; family UBA8438; genus WTFV01. The sequence continues at coordinate 1,313,636 of OZ241978.1, read as the reverse complement.
ACACGACCGCAGCGCAGGAACTCACCGAAGACTGCAAGGGAGGCGATGGGTGTCCGAAGCTCGTGGGAGACGTTCGTGACGAACCCGTTCCTGATCCGCGCAAGGCGGCGCTCCCGACCGGCCGCACGCCACGTGAGTAGCACCCCACCGAGCACGGCAACCGACATCAGGACCGTCAAGACCCAGCTCGTAAACGCGTTCGACGCCAAAACCTGACTGGCGCCTGTGTAACGACTGCTCACTGAAAGCTCCCAGTCGCGGAACACGAAATCGAAGCGGCCCTTCAGCAGGTCGGCCTGTCCCGGTTCCTCGTGACTGGCGACAACCGCTCGACCTGTCGCATCGGTGACTCTCACGATCAAGTTGCCGCGCACGTCTTCGGCCAACAGCTCCATGCCGTCAGCGACGGTTCCTGGCAGGTACTCGTGCTCGAGCCGGTCGAGGTCGATGACGAAACCGACCATACCGACGCGATCCGAATCGGATGCTGTAACGAAGCGATAGACAACGCGGTTCTCGGGATCTGCCTCGTCGACGTAGAGGCTGGTTCGGTCCAGAGGCAGCATTTCCCGCATATAAAGAAGCGTACTGGCACGTAGCACGACCGCCTCCAGGTCGTCCTCGGCCCCGACGCGGATCTCACCCGTGGCGGGATCGTAGTACCGCGTGCGACACAGACATTCATCAAGCGCCGCAGCGAATAGCACTCGGGCTGTCGATGTATCGGTTTGGGCGAAGTGTTGCACTACCTTGTCGAACTTCCTTGCCACCAGGGCGTCGCCGGGAACATCCAGCATCTCGTGAGCTGCGTCCTCGTACGTCCTTCGGACGCCAGCAGCAACTGAATCGAGATACTGCGCGATGGCTGTCTGCCGCGCGATGACCTCGACCTCCACCAGCCGCCGGCTCGACACGTACTGCAGCACGAGGATCGCGAGCAGCGGGACGACGACGATCGCCACCTCCAGGCGACAACGACTGCGCAACGCTCTCAATCCACGCATGACGATCTCCACGACGCCAAGATACCATTATCCGAGGTCCGTTGCCCTGCCCACCTGAACAGTTGAGCTGCTCACTCCTCGGCTACCCGCCGTTCACCGGCCAACCGACGTCGCGCCGGGTCGGATCGACCACGCGCAGGCCCAGCGGGTTCAGGATGATCAGGCGGTCCCGGCGCAGCTCGATCAGGCGGTCGTGCTGGAGCTGCCCGAGCAGTGCCGGCAACTGCGTGACGGGCACCGAGATCAGGCCGGCCAGTTCCCGGAGATCGAGGGGTAGCCGGAGGTGCACTTCCTTGTTCAACGGGATCGCGTCGTTGGCGTGCATGAACCGGTGCAGCAGGTGCTTCAGGCGCGCCACCGGCGCCGCCCGCGCGTGATCGACGTCGCGCTCGAGCCGGTCGATCAACTCGCGGCTGTGCATCTGGCTGATCCGCCACGACAGGTCCGGGTCCATTCGCACGAGGCCGAGAAACCGCTCCCGAGAGAGAGCCCGCACGTCGCAGTCGGTCACGGCGACCACGGCCACGGGAGCCCGCTGGCCCGCAATGACCGACTCGGCCCCCAGAAACCAGCCCGGAAACCGCAGTCCGACGGTGACCCGCGACTGCGCGGAGACGACCCGCTCGAACTTGGCGATCCCGTCGAACAGCAGGTACACACGCTCCGGCACGGCGGCCTGCCGCAGGATCTCCGTCCCCGCCGAACGGATCTCGGGCGGCGACAGATGCGACCTCCAGTCGTCGAGGCCCTCGCCGACGACAGGAGCCGTATCGAGCCTCTCCATCTACCGGATCCGCCGCACCGCTCCGCGGGCGCTGATTCCCACCGGCGATGTCAGCACGCCGAAACCCTCGGTGTCGTCGGCGGCGAGCCGGCGCATGTCCGGAATGACGATCCATCCCTTCTGCACGCGAATGACGCCGTCGTTGCGGAGCTGCTTCAGGAGCCGGCTGAGGTGCTCGGGCGTAACCGCAATCAGGCTGGCCAACTCCCAACGCTTGAGCGGCGACAACAGCCGGACCTCCTTGCCGTCGTTGCCCGGATTCGTAACCGACACGAGTCGTCGCAGCACGCGTTCCAGCCTCTGTCTCGCGGTCTTGACCCCGAGGTCCGCCATGTGATGGAACTGGCTGAGCACCTCGCGGCTGTGCAGTTGGTGCACATGCCATGACAGATCCGGCTGCTCCGCCATCATCTCCAGAAACGCCTCGCGTGGCAGCCGCCGCAACGTGCAGGCGGTCACCGCGACCACGCTTGCCGGATGCGACCGTCCCACCAGGACGAAGGCCGCACCCAGTATCCACCCGGGGCCTCGCAGTCCGAGGATCTGTTCGCGCCCGTTCCCGTCTATTCGCACCAGCTTCGCCAGGCCTTCCTCTATGAAGAAGATGTCGCCGGGCTCGCATCCCTGCCGAACCAGCACGGTTCCGACGGGGTATTGCTGGCCGGCCGGCAGGAGCGACAGCCACGATTCCAGGCCGCGGTCACTCCCGGCGTCGAACGTCCGGTTGCCGTTGCTGCTTGCGCCGTGTGTTTGCAGTGCCATGCGCCTGATGCTGGCTTGCGGCGCATGTAAATGTCATCTCTGACACGTCAAAGTTGTCATGAAGTTGTAAAAACAAGGCCCAAAGCGCGCATGCGGCGGCAAGAGCCCTTGACATGGCGCCCTTCCCGACAGTGACGGACTCCGGTTGGAGATGTGCCTGATGGGGAAGCGCCGACCTCGCCGACCTCGACACCGGATGCTGGATCGCCGACCTCTGGGCCGGATGCGCGTGCTCGGGTACGAGGTACAGCGTACCGCTACGCCGAGTGAGGCTACGGAGTCGCAGTGACCAACGGCGCCAGGCAGTCGCTCTCGGTGCTGACGTCGAGCGGCCACCAGCTTGCGAAGTCCGCGTCGGAGGCGGCGATGGGGACGACCAGCGGGAACCCGTCCGGCTGGAACCCGCCGCTCCCGCCGGCATCCGCGTACCGGCGCGCGAGCGCTTCGCGGAAGCGGCCGACGGCGGATGCCTCGAAGAGCGCATAGTAGAGCTGCCGGGTGGTGCCGGCTCCCTCCCGCCGCACGACGCCGATGCACACCGGCGCGGGGACGGCCGTCGCCAGGCCCGACTCCTGCGCGGTCTCGAGCATCTGGGGCGGCGTCAGCACGCTGCCGAGCGCGTCGCGATACTCCGATTGCAGCACGAGCGGCAACGCGGCCACCGTCGGCGAGGTCATCGACTCCATGGTGCGGTTGAAGATCTGCTGGAACAGCTCGGCGCGCAACTGATCCGACGGCTCCAGCACGAGCAGGCCGGCGCCCGGCTGCATGGGGCCGCGCAACGCCAGGGTCCACTCCGACACCATGACGGCGTCGATGACGTAGGGCTCCGCCAGGCTGCTCTGCACCGTTCGCCAGAACAGCCAGCCGAGCACGGCCAGCGCCACGAGCGCGATGACGGCCTTGCGCATCTCTATACCGTCGCCTTGTCGGGCGGCATCGACTCCCCGGCGCGACCGTCCGGCATCATCGGTCCTTGCCGTCCCGTCCCATGGCCGCCGCGAGCTCGGCCGCCATGCGGCGGTCGCGCTCGATGGCGTCCCGCACCTGATCGGGACGCGTCTGGTAGCAATCGAGACAGACCAGCGGATCGACGACGTGGCCCACGGTGGGCAACCCCCGGGCGGTCATCAGCTCGCGCAGCAGGTCCGCGGTGTGGACCTGCGCCTTGAAGAAGTCGGAATAGCTGAGGCCGTTGGCGATGGCCAGGGGCGTCCAGCCTTCGATGGTCCGCGCGTCGAGGTCCGCGCCCTGCTCCACCAGGTACTCGACCATCCGGTTGACACCCCGGAACGCCGCCCCGTGCAACGCCGTCTCGTTCCGGAAGTTGGCGGCGTTGACGTCGGCGCCGAGCTCGACGCACATCCGGACCGCCTCGAGCACCTCGTCCTCCTGCCCGGGCAGCGAACCGCCGTCCTCCCCGGGGATGAAGATGGCGATGCCGGCCGCCACCATCAACGGCGTCGTCCCGTCGGCACTCGGGATGAGCGGGTCGGCGCCGGCCTCGATCAGGACCCGCATCGCCTCGACATCGGTGTTCTTGGCGGCCAGGAAGAACGCAGTGGCGCCGAGTCGGTTCAGACGGCTGCGCTGGCCGTCCTTCATGCCGTTGGCCGTCATCCGGGCGTTGACGTCGATGCCCCGGGCGATGAGCTTGCGGACGACCTCGATGCTGTCGACGCTTCCCGTCGGAATCGGCCCGGCGAGCCCGCCGCTGGGGTTGGGCCGGCGCGTGCGCACCGTCTGGTGCAGCGCGTTCCAGCCGGCGCCGGCCAGGTTGGGACCGGCGCCGCGGTCGAGCAGGTAGTCGGCCAGCTCCCAGTGGGCGTTGGCCGCGGCAACCACCAGCGCGCTCTGTCCGTCCGACAGCGTGTCGTCGATGTCGGCGCCGGCGTCCAGCAAGGCGCGTGTCGCCTCGAGCGCACCCGCCCGCACGGCGAACAGCAGCGCCGTGAACGAGGTAGGCTCCGGGCTGCGGAAGTAGCTCCGGCTCGGCGGGGACGACGGCCCCGTGGTGCGCACGTGCAGGTCCGCGCCCAACTCGGCCAGCGCGTGGACCGCCGGTGCGTTGTTGCGCTCCGCCGCCCACATTACTGCCGTCTGTCCGCCGAAGGCTTCCCGCGCATCGGGATCGGCGCCGGCGCGCAGCAGCACGCGCACCGCGTCCGGCGGCCCGGCCCGTGCGGCTGTCATCAGTGCGGTCTCGCCGCCCGGCATCGACGCATTGGGGTCCGCACCGGCATCGAGCAACTGCCGCAGCACCACGGCGCTCCCGTTGGTGGCGGCCAGCGCGATCGGCTGCACCCCGTAGCGGTTCGTCGCGCGCACGTCGGCGCCGGAATCGACGAGCAGCCGCACAAGCGCCGGCAGATCACGATGCACGGCCCAGTGAAGGGCCGTCGCCCCGTCCACCGAGGCGGCGTCGACGTCCGCCCCGGCCGCCAGCAGATCCCGCACCGCGCCCGTGTCTCCAGCCTCGGCCGCGGCGACCAGCGGCGGATCGTCGCCAGCGGCATGCACGGTCCCGGCCAGCCACCCGAGTGACGCGCCGATGACGATGCCGGCCAGCACGATCCTTCCGATCGCAATCGCATGCATCAGTACTTCAGCCAGGTCCCATTCAGGCCGGTCTGCCCGACACCCGGCTGCGTCCAGTCGCAGACGCCGTCGGCGAACGTCTCGCGCAGCTCCGCCTCCTGCTCCGCCGTGAACGTCGCGCCATAGTCGCCCAGGTCGATCGGCTTCAGCTCGCACTTGGCGACGTCGCTGGCGAGCGGCGCCCCGGCCACCTCGCGCGGGGACGGCGCCGACGGGTACAGCGCCTCGCAACGGCCGCTGCCCCGGACCTGCTCCTCGACGATGCGGGTCGGATCGTCGTCCCGCGTCCAGCACGCGTCGACGAGGTCGGCGGGCTTCGCGCCGACCACCTGGTCGATCCGCGGGCCGTCCCCATCCTCCCCCGCCAGATTCGCCAACCACTGGTCCATCTGCGCCAGTGCGCCGCGCAGCACGGGGCTGCTGCTGCTGTAGAGGCCGTAGCGGTCGTCCTCGGTCAGCATCACGTGGTTGTCGGTGCGGCCGTTGGCCTTCCGGAGCCGCTCGCGCATCGAGAACGAGTGGTAGCGGACGTGCACGTCGCCGTTCTCGCGATCGTCGCTGTAGGCGCGGTAGTCGATGATGGGCGTCTCCGAGAGTCCCCCGCCGCCGCTGGTCAGCCGCCCCGTTTCGTAGGCCAGGCGCACCGCCTCCGGATCGGCCACGGTCCGTTCGGCCTGGAACCCGCCGTCCCGGTCGAAGCCGCCGATGCGGCGGTTCAGATCGAGAAACTGCGCCGGCGTGATGACCCCGTCGTTGAGCGCCCCGAGGCCGTACTGCACGCCGACGTTGTCGAGCGGGCGGCGCGCGAAGCCGGTCTCGGCGTCCCTGCCGTAGACGTTGACGTAGTGGCTGTAGACGTCGCAGCGGGCCCCGTCCGGGTTGTCGGTCGGGTGATAGCGCAGCGCCTCGGGCAGCACGTCCGGGCAGAACTCGCCCACCTGAACCCGTCCGGCATTGACCGACACGTTCGGCATCGTCGCAAGATTCAGGAACCCGGCGACGGCCCGCTTCTGCTCCTCGGTGAACGGCACCGAGGTCTCCTGGAAATAGCGGTCCAGCAGCCGCGCGTCGGTGACCATCGGGATGGTGCCGAAGCCGACGTCCGGGAAGCTGCAACCGGGGATGATGCCGTCGAGCAGGCCGGGATAGTTGTCGACGATCTGGTGGTTCTGATACGACCCGCCGGAGCAGCCCCAGCCGATGGTGTAGCGCGGCAGGCCGTAGGCCTCGATGAACCGCTCCTTGACCATCATCATCGTCTCGGCGGCCAGCAGGTCGTTGCAGTTGTTGCCGTAGACGTTGAGGCTCGCCGACGCCACCGCGTAACCCTGGCGCAGCATGACGTCGTCGGTGACGCCGCCGGTGCGCGCGCCCTGGCGGTACCAGCCGTTCACGCAGCCGCCGCCGAACGTGTAGATGAGGCGGCGGTTCCAGCCCGGCGACGCGGTCCACGCATCCGGATCCGGGTCCCCGGCCCCAGGCGCGTGCAGCATCGCGATCTGGTAGACGGCGCGATTGACGGTGCCGGTCTCGATGCGCACGACGTAGGGCACCTCGGCGCCGGTCAGCGTCGTGGCGGTCGCCGCGTCCGCGGGGAGCGCACCCGGATCGGCGAGCGGCTTCAGCGTCCCGTCCGCCGCGCGGTAGGCGTAGTCGACGCGGCGCGCGACCGAGCAGTGCTCGTCCAGCGGGGCGCCGAGCGTCTCGCCCGACGGCAGCTCGAACGCGTCGGTCTCGCACACGAACGGCTGCTCGTGCGGTCCGGAGAAGACCGGGCCCTCGGCCGGATGATTGACGATCTCGAGGCTCGCACCCGACGCGTCTCCGGCGACGGTCACGGACACCTCGTTCGCCCCGTGCGACAGCCCGCCGACGATGCCCACCAGCCGGTGCCCGTCGGCATCGGCGCGAAACGCCTCGGTTCCGTCCGTACCGTTGACCGCCACGCGCAGGTCGGCCAGGGCCACATCCGCCGGAACGTCAATCCGCAGCAGCGCGTCGCCGCCGCTCACGGTGTCGGGACGGCCCGACAGCACCGTCACTTCGATCTCGTCGGCCGCGTGTGCGACCCGGACCGGAACACCCACCGACATCCCGGCCGCCAGCATGGCAACCGCAGCGACGCTACCGATGATTCTCTGCTTCCGCATGGATCTCCCTCATCGAACGGATTCGACTCAAGACTACACGGTCGGCGGCTACAGCCGTTCCTCCTCCGCCAGGAAGGCGCCGGCGCGGCCGACCCTGTTCAAGATTACACGGGTCGGCGGCTACAGCCGTTCCTCCCGAAGCGCCTTGGCGCCGGAAACCGCGCGCGCCACGTGCTCGGCGGTGTTGTAGACGTGCGGGCAGATTCTCAGGCCGCCGGTTGCGGCGCACGCAATGCCGTGCCGCTCGTACAACGCGTTCACGAACGCGCCGCGCCGCGCCGAGTCCACGACCGCGATGGCGACGCCGCCGCTCAGCTCGGGTTCCATCGGCGTGACCAGCTCGAACCCGGCCTGCTCGAGTCCGGCCTTCAGCATGGTCGCCAGCTCGACCACGCGCGCCTCGACCCGCTTCATCCCGAGACGATCATGGAACGCAACCGTCGTGCCTACCGCGGCCAGCGCCGCGTCGTCGCGCTGTCCCAGCGACTCGAACTTGCGCGCCCCCTTCGTCCGGGACTCGACGGCGTTACCCCAGCTCGGGGCGACGATGCTCGGCCAGATCCGCTCCACCCGGTCCGCCCGGACGTAGAGCAGCCCGACCTCCTTCGGCCCCATGAACCACTTGTGCGCGCTCCCCGTGAAGGAGTCGCAGCCAAGGTCGCGCAGATCGACGTCCAGCGCGCCCCAGCTCTGGGCACCGTCGACGTGCACGTGAATGCCGCGGCGGTGGGCCGCCTCGCACAGCTCGCGCACCGGCAGCCGCAACCCGCTCACGTTGGAAACATGCGTCAGGGCGAGCACCCGTGTCCGCGGCGTCAATGCACGCTCGAAGACATCGATCAGCTCGTCCACGCCCGACGGCGCGGCCGGCGTCGTGACCTTCTTCACGGCGAGCCCATAACGGGCCGCGCGCACCTCCCAGGCGACGTTGTTGGTCGGATGATTCTGGTCCCACACCACGACCTCGTCGCCGGCGTCGAGAGGGATTCCGGCATTGACGACGTTGTTGGCCTCGCTCGTGTTGCGCACCAGCGCGATCTCGTCCGCGGTGACACCGAGCTGCGCCGCCACCGCCTCGCGCGACTTCTCGAGCAGCGGGCCGAACTTCGCGCGGTTGGGGAACGAGCAGTCGACGTCGATGTCGCGCGTCAGCTCGCTCACCCGCTCGGCCACCACCCGCGGCGACGGGCACAGGTTGGCCGCGTTCATCGGCACGCGCTCGTCCCGGAATGCGAACTGGCGGCGCACCTCCTCCCAGAGTGCTTCCGGCCCCTCGCCCGGGTGCGACTGCGCGCCGGCGGGACGGCCGGCCAGGAACGGGTGAACGACGCTGCCCACCGCGAGCGTCTGCAGAAACCGGCGCCGGTTGGTGTCGACGGTCATGGGAGCCTCCAGATCACGCGTTGCACGTCATCGAGTCGTTCACATAGCCTACCCTCTCGGCACCCCGACCGCCGACGCCCAGCGGCAGGTTCATGCAAACGCGCAGACGCTTCCGTCCGGCCGCCACCGGTCAGGGTACGGCGGTTCGTCCGGCACCCAGAGCGAGACTCCATTCCGAGAGGACGGCATGCCGCGGCCGCCAGATGGCGCCGGCCCTGCGCCGCTCGAACTGGTACGCACCCATGAAGGAATGCCCGGATCTGAAACGCCAGCGGAATCCGACTCGCGAGCGGGAACGCACGAAGCCCTGGCGCTCGAAGGCCAGCGACTGGTGCAGCCACGGCGACAACCGCGCACTCGGGCGCTCGAGCTCCACCTGCTGGCGGTAACGGTTGAAGTCCCCGCTGGCCCGCCTGCCGACATGGCGCTCGTAGAGCGTCGTGCCTTCTACCCGGATGCCTCGCCGCAGCAGCGGATAGGTCAGGCCGGCGTGCAGGCGGTGATCCCGGCCGAAGCCGGAGCCGAAGTCGGTCCGTGCCCGGTCGAGCAGAATGTAGCCGACCGTCATGCTCGCGACATCGCTCAGCGTGAACTCCACGTCGGTTCTGGCACGCCGGTCGTACACGCTTCGCAGCGCGTCCCGGATGCGGGCGACGCCGCCGATCGTCCAGGCGATCCGGTCGACCGCAAGGACGCCGACCTCGACCTCCGTCCATGACTGGAGGTCATCGGCCACGGCCGGCCGCGCCCCGAGCAGGAACACGAGCAGGGCAAGCAACGTGACACGCGACGCGGCAATCCTGGGCATCGAGCCGACGAGCGAGATCGTAGAAGGGGCTCCGAGGCTGACGATCCGTTTCCGGCACGACTCGAGACGGGCTGCGCCCGTGGTCAACCGGGTCCATAGAGGCGAGCGGGCCGCCGTGGCAACCCACGACGGCCCGCCTCCTTGTTCCCGGTTCGCGGGAACAGCGCTCCCGCCGGCTACTTGAGGTTGGAGTAATCGGAGGAGCTCAGCATGAAGACCTCGATCCCCTCGAGCGGCGCGGGGTACTTCGCGAGCAGCGCGTCCCACTCGGGATCGTCGCGGAACCCGGCCCAGACCTCTTCGCGGTGGGCGCGGTCGCGGTAGGCCAGCATCCAGACCAGCCGGTTCGGATTGTCGAGGTTCTGCCAGACCGCCACGATCTCGGCGCCGTGCTTCTCGAAGATGGCGACCTCGCCCTCGCGGAAGCGCTGGTGCAGCTCGTCGATGCCGCCCTTGCCGTCCTCGGGCGGCCGGGCCGTGTACATGCGGATCTCGAAGCAGCGTGCGTCGGCGCCCACGTTGTTGGAAAGCTCGGCCGGCAACTGCGCGGCCGGGCCGCACGGCGCGGGCGGATCATCCTGCCCGGCGTTGGCCACGCCGAGGAAGCTGAAGCCGATGATGACAGCGAGTGCGAATGTGCGCATCACGATCCCCCTCTGGAAGATTCCCGGAAGTCGGCACCGCAGCCGGCTCCGCACGCTCGCGGACCCACACGGTGCGTGTCGGACCGCATTGTATGGCAGGCGGTAGCGTCCCACCAATCGCTCAGGGAACCGTCACGCACAGCAGGTCCTCAGCCACCGTCACCGGTCCGCGGTGGACGGGGGCACGAACCGTTCAGCTCTGTCCCGCATCGGGATCGAGCGTGCTGAGCCGGTTCCAGAACACGCTGGTCCGCACCTCCTGCCCGTCGACCGTCGCCACCGGCGGCCGGAGGATGAGCTGGTTGTCGCGGAACTCGAAGGCACGGGGCGCATCGACGCCGATGCCGGCCGGATCGAGATGGCCCGCGCGGTGGTGCACGACGACCCCCTCCCCGGCGTTGACGCTGAACGGACCGAAGTAGCTGGCGTAGCTCCCCATGGCCACGTGCGCCTCCAGCGCCGTGGGCCGGGGCCCCTCGTAGGGCCGGCGATCCGGCCGCATCAGATGCACGGCCATGTACCCGGATGGCATGTAGATGAGGTAGCCCGCGGCGAATTGCGCCGTCGGGATCTCGACCCCATCGAGGGTCCGGCGCTCGATCCGGTCGATCTCCCAGAATCCGAGGAACCGCCGTGCCTCATCGCCGATGTCCGCCGTCGGCGGGAGCCTCTCCCAGACGTTGCGCAACTCGATGCCGGTGGTGCCGTAGGCGCACCCGCGATCCGTGACGTACGAGTCCGGACACTGCCGCCCGGGCAGCAGCACGAGTTGGTCCGCATCGAACTCGTAGAACGGCTCGAGCCGGCCGCCGGTCAGGCGCGGGTTGAGACTGCCCGCGATCTGCTGCGATATGAAGCCTCGCGCCTCGTCGACCACGTAGGGACCGAAGTACGAGGTGTAGCGCTCGACAGCGTCCAGCACGTCGGAGGCGGATCCAATGTCCGCGCCCGCTCGGTCGACTTCCTCCTGCATGACCATCGCCATCCGCTCGCCGTCGAACATCACGAGCCCGCGAGTCGGCGCCAGGCCGATCGTCGGATGCATGAGATGGGAAAGCGGCGCCCCGGTCTGGTCGTAACGTTCGACCCGCGCGAGCCTCCATGTTCCCACCAGACGCGCGCCCTGATCGAGGTCGTCGACCGAAGCTTCCGGAACCTCGGCTGCGTCGGGCACGTCCGGTTCCGGCGGCGACGACGCTGTCCCGCAGGCGCCGAGGACTCCTGCAAGGACGGCGACCACCACGGCTCGCGCAAGAACATCGAGTCGTCCGCTCTCCCTCGCTGTCATCATCTGTTCACTCTACCTGCTGGCGAGGCTGGATATCGACTGCCGAATACCGGCAACATACCGCCTCGCGCCTCGGTAGCGGCCGATCAGGCGTGGTCGAGCCGAACCCGCGCAGCGACGGCTTCAGTAGAATGGGCCGCGGGCCCCGTCACGCCGCCTGGAGGTCGCCATCATGGACAGAACACCGACCGCCTGTCGTCGCCTCGCTCCCTGCATCGCGCTCGCCGGCGCACTGCTGCTCGTCGCGCCGACCGGCGCCGCGCTGCAGCAGGACCAGGAAGAAGAGCCTCCGGGCCTCCCTGCCGTTCCCCTGCCGGACGAGTCGCTCGTGCTCAACACGCACGCCATCGCCGAGGTCCGCGTGGTCGTCGTGGCCAGGGGACTGTCACATCCGTGGAGCATGGCGTTTCTGCCCGACGGCGGCATCCTGGTCACCGAGCGCGACGCTGGGCGCCTGCGAATGATTCGGGACGGCGTGCTCGACCCGGAGCCGCTCGAAGGCGTGCCCGAGGTGTTGTCCAGAGGCCTGGCCGGCCTGATGGACGTGGCGCTGCATCCCGGATTCGATGAGAACCGCCTCGTCTACCTCAGCTACACGCGGCCCCTGCCGGACGAGACGGGCACCGTCACCGTCGTCCGCGGGCGTCTCGACGGCATGGCGCTGCGGGACGTGGAAGACGTCTTCGTAGCCGAGCCGTTCGGCGGAACCACCGCCGGCGCCCGCATGGCGTTCGCGCCCGGCGGTCTGCTGTACCTGACGGTCGGCGGCGCTTTCCGCACCGATCCGCTCGATTCGCGTGCCCAGGATCCCGGCACGCACGCCGGCAAGCTGCTTCGGCTGCGGGACGACGGCTCGGTGCCCGACGACAACCCGTTCGCCGGGCGACCGGGCTTCAAGCCGGAGATCTACTCGCTCGGACACCGGAACCAGAACGGCCTGACGCTGCATCCGGAGACCTTCGCGCCGATGACGGTGGAGCACGGCGTGCAGGGCGGGGACGAGCTGAACCTGATCGAGGCCGGCAGGAACTACGGGTGGCCGGTCGTCTCCTACGGACGGCAGTACACCGGCGTCCCCGTCGGCGACGGATTCTGGGCGCCCGGCATGGACGAGCCGCTGGTCTTCTGGGTGCCGTCCATCGCCCCGTCCGGACTGACCTGGTACACGGGGGACCGTTTTCCGGCCTGGAAGGGCAACCTGTTCGTCGGCTCGATGCAGACCGGACGGATCCCGGGCACCGGACATCTGGAACGGATCGTCTTCAACGAGAACGACGAGGAGCTGGCCCGGGAGTGGCTGCTGACCGAGCTCCGGCAGCGGATTCGCGACGTGCGGCAGGGCCCGGACGGCCTGCTCTACGTGCTCACCGACGCCGACGACGGAGCCCTGCTCCGCATCGAGCCCGCGGAGCCGGCGGAGGAGCCGTAGGAGCCGGGTGTCGCACTTGAAGATCGTCCACTTCGCCGACCTCCATCCGGACTCCGGATTCGCGTGGGCGGGAGCCGAAGGGGCGGCGGCGAGGCGGCGCCGGCGGACCATGGCGGTCGGCCGGGCTCCTGTCCCACGGCACCGCCGAGCAGATCTACCTACCGACGCATTGCATCCGCGCCCCCGAACCGCGACAATTCTCCGCGGCAAGTCGAAGAGGAGTGAAACCGATGCGCATGACCGTGGCCGGGCTGGCTATCGTTCTGGTGTTGGTGATCGGCTCGGTTCCGGGCGGAGACGTCCACGGGCAACAGGCCGCGGGCGTCGGCGACGCGGAGGACCCCATCGCCTTGCTGGTCGGCCGCCTCGACCTGGAACGCTACAAGGCCGTCATCAAGGGCCTCACCGAGTTCGGCGACCGGCGTCAGGGCACGCAGCGCAACCGCGACGCGGTCGACTGGATAGAGGCCTGGCTCGAGGCGGCCGGTTGTTCCACCGAACGCCTCTACTACACCTACGATCCCCCGCCTCGCACCGGCGGGGGCCGCGCCAGACCGTCTACGCCCCTGAATCCCACCGAGCCGACCCCGACCGGCGGACGCATCGGCCGCAACGGAAGCGGCGCCGGCGGCAGCTCCATCTTCGGCTACCGCCGCCGCACCGGCGTGGTCCGCGACCCGCTGCTGCAGCCGGACGAGGCGCTGCGCGCCCTCAACCTGGAGGAGCCGGTCAACGGCGACCGCTCTCAGGTGTACTGCACCAAGGTGGGGACGACGCGGCCCGACGAGATGTACATCCTGGGCGCGCACATGGACGGTCACGGCTTCGGCGAAGCGGCCGACGACGACGCTTCCGGCACGGCGCTGGTGATGGAGCTGGCGCGCATTCTCAGCGCGCCGGACGTGCGGACAGAGGTCTCGATACGCTTCGCCCTCTGGAACGACGAGGAGACCGGGCTCAACGGCAGCCGCGCCTACGTCGAGCAGCGACGAGAGAGACAGGGCCTGGAGAATCCCCCCGGCTCCGGCCTGTACCCCGAGCCGCTCTGGCTCGGGATGATCCAGCACGACATGATGCTGTTCGACCACGGTGCCCCGGGACCGGACGGCGTGGTCAGCCGCGACCAGCGGCGCGAGGCCGACGTGAACATCGAGTTCCAGTCGAACTCGGATCGGGCCGACGAGTCGCGGGACCTGGCGTTCCGCTTCAAGGCGGCCAACGACGCGTACGCCACCGACTACCCGGCGACGGTCGGCCCGCACATGTCCAGCACCGACTCGACCCCGTTCATGAACATCACGCCGTCGATCAGCCTGCGGGAGAACGAGCGCGGCATGCACATCGGGGCCGGCTGGAACCCGCACTGGCACCAGCCGACCGACGTCTACCACACCTACACGGACGACGACTTCCGGCTCGGGCTGAACGCGGCGCAGACGACGCTGGCCGCCGTCGCGGGGCTGGCCGGTGCGACGATCGCCGGGCCTTGAACCACGCTTGCCCGGCGACCAAGTCGAGGAGGCGCGGCGTGCTCGAGAGCGGGGTTCTTCGTGGCGGCGGTCGCGCCCGGAGCCGCCTTCGCGGCCGGCGTCAGAGATGGCGCCAGCGCAGAAGTCGCCGCTCGATCCGCTCGGCGCAGGCGAACAGCAGCAGGACGATCCCCATGATGACGAGGATCAGCGCGATGGTCAGCGCCGCGTTGTAGGTGCTCTGCGCGAACTGCAGCAGGTAGCCCAGCCCGCGGCTGGACGCGACGAACTCGCCCACCACGGCGCCGGTGAAGGCGAACCCGACGGCGACCTTGAAGCTGCCCAGCACCCAGCTCGTGACCGACGGGACGTACACCTCGCGCACCAGGGTCCGCCGTCCGCCGCCCAGGGTCCGCACCCGCTCCACCAGCCGCCGGTCCACCTCGCGGACGCCGTTGTAGACCGCGAAGAAGATGAGCACGGCGACGAGAATCGTGGCCAGCGCCAGCTTCGACGCCAGCCCGATGCCGAGCCAGATGACGAACAGCGGGGCCAGGATGACGCGGGGGATGGCGTTGAGCAGGATCATCACCGGCTCGAGCAGGTCCGCGACGAGCGGCACGAGCGCGGCGGCGAAGCCGAGGGCGATGCCGAGCACGAGGCCGACGAGCAGGCCGGCGAACGCGGCGGTTGCAGTCGCGCCCAGATGCGGCCACAGGTCGCCGCCGGCGGCGAGGGTGAACATGACCTCCGCGACGGCCGACGGCGGGGGCGCATAGAACGGGTCCAGCACGCCGGCGCGCGACGCCGCCTCCCACACGGCCAGCAGGAGCAGCAGCGCCACGCCGCGGCGCACGGGCGGAGATGCGTGCCAGCGCTTCATGACGTCACCTGCCGCTCGGCGCCGCTACGTCGTGGATCGGCAACTTGCGGAGGCCGCCGGCGACCCGTCATGACGTCACCGGCTCCGCGGAGGGCTCCGTCGACCGTTCCGCGGCCAGCTCGTCCCACAGGCGCTGCAGGAGCGGACCGAAGGCCGGATGCCCACGCGCTTCGAGCACGCGCCGGGGCCGCGGAATCCCGACGCGGTGCGTGGCGCGGATCGCGGCGCGCGGCCCTTGGCCCAGCACGTGCACGACGTCGGAAGCGCTGATCGCCTCTTCGAGGTCGTGGGTCACGAGCAGCACGGTAAGCCGCTCGCGTTCGACCCACTCCAGCAGCTCCTGCGTGATGCGCGTCCGGACGATGGCGTCCAGGGCGGCGAACGGCTCGTCCATCAGCAGCAGCCGGGGCCGTAGCGCCAGCACCTGGGCGATGGCCACCCGCTTGCGCTGGCCGCCGGAGAGCTGACCCGGATAGCGGTCGCCGTAGCCGGCCAGCCCCAGCACCTGCAGCCAGTGCTCGGCCTGCTCGTCCGCCTCATCCGGTGCGACCTCCCGGATCCGCAGCCCCAGCGCCACGTTCCGGCGCGCCGTCCGCCACGGCAACAGCGCATCGTCCTGGAACAGGAAGCCGACGTCGCGCACCCCGACGTCGAGGTCGACCGTGCCGCGCAACGGCTCCAGCAGGCCCGTCACCACCCGCAGGATGCTGGTCTTGCCGGAGCCGGAAGGACCGATGAGAGTGGCGAACTCCCCCGCCGCCACGTCGAGGTCGATGCCGTCGAGGACCGGCTCGCCGCCGAAACCGACCGCCAGCCCCTTGACCCGCAGCATGTCGTCCGCGTGCGGCGCCCAGGTCCTAACCGGCCAGGGCGCCGGCGTCCAGAAGGGTATCCAGGTCGACCTGCCCCGGCTCGATCAGGCCGGCGACCTCCTGGACGCGCAGCACCCGCCCGGCCGCCTCGACGTCCACATCCACGGTCTCCGGATACAACGATTGCCGATAGCGTTCGATGACGCCCCCAAGGCGGTCGATGTCCCCGCCGGCGACGAGCGCCTCCGGCAGCGCGGCGACAACCTCGGCCGGCGGCAGCGTCCGGGTATCGACCAGGCCCGCGGCGAGTCCGGCAGCCAACCTGCGTATCTCCGGCAGGCGCCCGTCGCGCTCGGCCGCCCGTACCGAGACCCCCATGAACGCATAGGGACCGCCGAGATGACGCCGCGCCTCATCGATTTCCATGAAGTTGACCAGCTCGCGCCCGCCCGCCTCGACGATCAGCGACAGCGCCGGCTCCTGCAGCATCGCGGCGGCGACCTGGCCGATCCGCAGGGCGTCGAACACGTTCGTGCCGATGGCCGCGAACTGCACGGCGTCCGCCTCGGCGCCGGCCTGATCCAGCAAGTACAGCAGCAGGGCGTGATCGGCATTGCCGAGGGCGGAAATTCCGACCGTCCGGCCTTCCAGCGCCGCCACCGAGTCGATGGCGCCCGCCTGCGCCGGGGCGGCCGCGAGCGCGAACAGCGGCAACCGGCCCGTCGACGCCACGCGTCGGATCGGCGCCCCGTTGGCGGCCGCCTGCAGCGCGACGTCGAACGAGGTGCCGGCGTAGTCGACGGCGCCGCCCACCAGCGCCTGCATCGCCGCATTGCCGCCGCGGGTGTAGACCAGCTCGACGGCCAGCCCCTGCTCGGCAAAGTGCCCGCGCACCCGCGAAACCTCGTAGGGGACGACGCACAGGAGCTGTCCGCAGAAGGCGAGACGCACGCCGGTCATCCCATCCTGCGGCTCGCCGGCGCAGCCGCTCACCGCGATGACGCCGGCCGCGCCGACCAGGCTCTTGAGCGTCGTCCGCCGGTCCCAGGCCCCACCCGGTTCGGGCCACGGCCGCGCGTCCGGTTCGGGCCCGGCTCCGTGCGGCGGTTCCGACACCACGCCGGCCAGATTCGGATTCGTGGCCTCGCAGCAGCCCATGGCGGGACCATACCACGCGGCGCCGGGGCCGTGACCGACGGCGCCGGCGCAGGACGCCGCGGCGGCGGAAGGAACGCGCTAGCGCTTCCGCAGCCGCCGGTCGGCCAGGAACTCGACCACCTGATGGTGGAACCGCTCGGCGTCGCCGCCCAGCCGCAGCACCTCCAGGCCGAGGCCGGTCGCGCGGGCCTCCACTTCGTCCTGCCAATCGGCGACCCGCTCTCCGAGCCGGCGCACGTCGTCGGCCGACAGCAGCCGCGATTCTCCTGTCTCGACGTCGCAGCCTTCCACCCAACCCGCCGACAGCTCCGGCAGCTCGAAGGCATGACGGCTGTCGATCAGCACGACGAACACGTCGTGCGTCGCGTTCAGCGCGAGCAGCTCGTCCAGCAGCGGCCCCGTATCCTCGAAGAGGAAGTCCGACACCACCGGCACCATCGAAGGCTTGCGCAGCAGGCCGAGAAAGCTGTCGTCGACCCGCCGCGGCTCGTGCTGCGAGCGCTCCAGCACCAGGTCCTGATATGCCTCCAGGCAGTGTATGGCGTGGTTCCGGCCGACCTGCGGCCGCACGAGCAGCCGCCGCGAGCGCGCGTCGAACGTGATCAGGCCGACCATATCCTGAAAGAAGGCGCCGGCCAGGGCCAGGGTGGCGACCGTCCGTGCGATGTCGGTGGCGATCGGCGCCCCGGCGGCTCCGCAGCGGGTCGACAGCGACGTATCCGCCACGATGACGAGCCGCGCCGTGCTCTGCTGCTCGAACTCGCGCGTCACCAGCGGGCTGAAGTTGGTCAGGGTCGACTGCGGCCAGTCGATCGACGTCAGCCGGTCGCCCGGCTGCCAGTCGCGGAGGCCCGCGAACTCGAACCCGGCCCCCTGGAAGACGCTCGGGTGCGCCCCCGCCATGTACTCGCGCATGCGCCGCACGATGACCAGCTCGATGTCCTGGACCTCGGTCCAGCTCACGAGCTCCTCGCCGGTGCGGACGCTCACGGGATGGGCACCTGTTCGATAATCTCGTCGATGACCGCGTCGACCGAGACCCCCTGGCCGGCCGCGTGCGGCGCCAGCCAGATGCGGTGGCCGAGCACGTAGCCGGCCAGGTCCTGCACGTCCTCCGGATAGACCTCCGCCCGTCCCCGCGCGAGCAACGCCCACACCTTCACCAGCCGCCCCCAGCAGATGGTCGCCCGCGGCGAGCCGCCCAGGTCGACGTAGCGCTCCACCAGCTCCGACGGCGACCGCCGCAGCCAGTCGGTCTCTTCGTCGTAGGGCCGCGACGCCGCCACCAGCCGCTGGATGTACCGCGCGATGGCGTCGTGCAGGAACACCCGCCCGGTGATGCTCGACCGCAGCTCGACCACCCGCTCCTTCGACATCAGCCCGTCGAGAGACACCTGCTTGAAGTCGAAGCCGACCAGCCGCTGCTCCTCTTCCGGCGGCAGGTAGCCGATGTTCACCATGATGGCGAACCGGTCGGTCGCCGCCTCCGACAGCGGGAAGGTCCCCTGCCCCAGCTCGATGGGGTTCATCGTAGCGATGGCGAAGCTGAACGACGGCAGGCGGTAGGTGTCCTTGCCGACGGTCACCGTGCGGTCCTGCAGACCCTCCAGGAACGCGCTCTGCGACTTGAGCGGAATGCGGTTGATCTCGTCGAGCAGAATCACCTCGGCCGACGCCAGCGGGCCGAACTCGGTGATGAACTGCCCCGTGGCCGGGTTGATCATCTGGAAGCCGACCACCTCGGTCGGCTGCAGATCCGCCCGTCCCTGCAGGCGCGCGAACTTCGCGCCGCTGATGGCGGCCAGGATCACGCCGAAGAACGTCTTCCCCACCCCCGGCACGCCGCGCAGCAGCAGGTTGCCGGCGTTGACCTGCCGGTTCTCGTCGGCGTCGTAGGTGGTCGGGATCTCCGACAGCAGGACCGTGTTGGCCAGCACCTTCTCGCGCTCGTAGCCGACCAGCGCCTTGGCGCCCTCGGCGACGATCGCCTCGTGGAAATCGATGGCCTCCCGCAGGTCGGCGTGCATGACTCCGTGGATCCTAGCAGTCACGCGTCCCGGGGCATGCGGGCGGGGGCGCTGGACAAGTCACGGCACCGTTTGCGCCGCGGTCGGTCCGGCCCTGCCGTGTATACTTTTCTGATCGGCTCTCCCGGACGTCCCCATCGTCCAGAGGCCTAGGATCCAGCCCTTTCAAGGCTGAGACACGGGTTCGAATCCCGTTGGGGACGCCACTCCATCCCGTCGATACACTTCCGGTCCCGTCGACCTGTCGTGGGATACGATGAGGCTGTGAAGACCGCCGCGGCGAAGACCTGACCCGCCGGGTCCGGGGCAATAGTACGATCGGCCGGTGCCGCGCGACGACCGCGTATTGCCGGCCGGCCATCGGCTTTCGCACTACCGGGTTCAACGGGTCCTCGGACGCGGCGGCTTCGGCGTCACCTACCTCGCGGTCGATGAGCGCGATGGCGGGCAGGTAGCCGTCAAGGAGTACTTCCCTGTCGAGTGCGCCGTGCGCCAGGACGGCCGCCGGGTGCTCGCCCGCTCGGGCGACGACCACGAGGACGCCTTCCGGTGGGGGTTGGAGCGCTTCCGGGACGAGGGGCGCGTCCTGGCTCGCTTCAGCCACCCGAACATCGTACGGGTGATCGGTGATTTCGAAGCGCACGGCACCGGTTACATCGTGATGGCCTACGTCGACGGCGAGACGCTGTCGGCGCGGCTGGCGCGCGAGGGACCGCTGGACGAGGAGCGGTCGCTCGCGTTGGTCCTGCCGGTCGTCGACGGGTTGGAGCAGGTGCACGCGGCCGGTTACCTGCACCGTGACGTCAAGCCGGGCAACATCGTGATCGGCGCCGGCGGCGCGCCGGTGCTGCTCGACTTCGGCGCGGCGCGCCGGGCGCTCGGCGACCGGACGCGCAGTCTCACGGCCGTAGTGTCGGACGGCTACGCGCCGATCGAACAGTACGCCCGCGACTCGCGGCAGGGGCCCTGGACCGACATCTATGCACTGGGAGCCGTGCTGTACCGTTGCCTGACCAACCGGCCGGTACCCGAGGCGCCGGCGCGCGCAGGCGCCGACGAGCTGGTGCCGGCGACCGAGGCGTCGCCCTACCGATTGAGCCCGGGACTGAGCGCTGCCCTGGATGCTGCGCTCGCGGTTCGCGCCGCGGACCGGCCTCCGACCCTGGCCGAGTGGCGGCAGATGTTCGGCCGGTCGCGGCACGGAGCTGGGGAGAGGCCCCCGGCTGCGGCACGGGGCGGCGGCAGCGCGCCCGATTCCGACGGCGCGGCGGCGGAGGCGACGCCGGCAGGAGCCGTACGCGACCGTCAACGACAGCGGCTGGTCGACGGCCGCCCGCGCGCGCTCACCGGACGAGAGGATGGTGCCGCACTCGACCGTCAACGACAGCGGCTGGTCGACTGGGTACGCCGCCAGCTCATCGGTCCCGCCGGTTCCGGTTGGTTGCCGGGGTCGCCTGTCGAACGTTATCCGACCGGTGTGCTGCATCCCGTCGATCCGGATGGTTCGGGCATGACCGGGCTCGATCCCGCGCGGTCGGAAAAGAACCAGGATGACCCCCATCTCGATCCGCCGGAGCCACCGGCCGATTCTCGGGCGGCGGATGGATCCGAACCCGCTGCAGTGCCCCCCGATGACGAGGAGGACGATTCCCCTGTCGCCGCCGACGGAACACCGGGCCGCGTCACGGCGCGGCCGGTTGGCCGGCGCCGCTACGTGTCTCCGTCCTCTGTCGGCGTGTCCTTCTACGTGCGCGGCGATGCCCGCTTGCGCGTCACCGCTTCTGCCGCAAGCTACCGCCGGGTGCGCGAGCGGGGAGAGTCCGGCCGGTTCGTGGCCCACGCGCCCGCCGCCGCCCCGGATGACGACGGACGATCGCTGGACGACACCGGTAACGTGGCCGGTGCGCGGTACGAACGTACGCCGTTCGAGTGCGATCTGGTCTGGCCGGACGCAGACGGTGAGGCACCCGGAGGCATGAGGCGGGAGGTGCAACGCCGCCGGTATCGGGATGGCGACGTGCTGAGCGCCAAGTTCTCGGACCCTCCCCCGACGACCCCGCCGGACTCCGGGTGCGCCGAAACCGGCCAGTGGATGGCACAAGTCGACGTGCGCCGCCGGCCGTACGCGGAAGGGCACATTCTGACCGTGGTCTTCGCGAACCGTCGGCGCGAGGCGCCGACCGGCGCCGACCGAGCCGAACGGCGCCTGTTCGAAGCCCGTATCGAGTGCGCCGTCGAGTCGGGCGAGCTGGCCGAGTACCCGCGCGTGGACCCGAACCTGCTCACCGACGAGGAACAGGAGATCGAGCTCCAGTACCGCGACACGCACATCTACGCGATCGGCCACGGCGCGGCGGCGGACTGGTCGTTGGAGCCGGACCGGCCGCCGCGCATCTGGTCCGAGTCCATGCCGGCGGTGGACGTGCCCGTCGTGACGACCGAGGTCGCGGGTCTCGACGACGAAGTGCTGGTGATGCACGATATCGCCGAGGCGCCGTTCGAGACGATCCTCGACGGATTCGACGCCTTCGTGGACAGCTATGACGAGTGGGTCGGCCGGCAG
This sequence comes from Vicinamibacterales bacterium, assembly GCA_965204175.1. GTDB lineage: Bacteria > Acidobacteriota > Vicinamibacteria > Vicinamibacterales > UBA8438 > WTFV01. Next base: position 1,291,874 of record OZ241978.1, on the reverse strand, counting down.
CGGGCGACGGCGGACGGGTTCGCCGCCGGCCGGAAGGCGGCGGCCCGTATCTGTGCGCAGATGGACGCGGCGCGGGAGCGGATGCGGGCCGGGGTGGAGCTGCTGCGCCGCGATGCAGACGCGGCCCTGGCGTTTCGCCTGGCCAACCGGGCGATGCTCGATCAGATGCGCCAGCGCGATCGCGCCCGCGGCCGGAACAAGGATGTGCGCGACTACCGCTGGCGGCCGTTCCAGTTGGCGTTCCTGCTGGCGGTCATCGAATCGACGATCGACGAACGCGATCCCTCGCGCGATGTCCTGGACCTGATCTGGTTCCCCACCGGCGGCGGCAAGACGGAAGCCTACCTCGGCCTGTTCGCCTTCCTGGTCGTCTGGCGGCGGCTGCGGCACGGCGAGGCCGGCGGCGGCACGGCGGTGCTCATGCGCTACACGCTGCGACTGCTGACGAGGCAGCAGTTCGAACGGGCCGCGCGCATCGTGTGCGCGCTCGAGCTGCTGCGCCGGCGCGGCGCAGCGCGAATCGGCGACGAGCCCGTCTCGGTCGGGTTGTGGGTTGGAGCCGCGGCGAGTCCGAATTCCTTCCAGGAGGCCGCGAAGCAGGTTGCCGCGATGACGCCGGACGAAGGTGGTCCCGGCGCCGACATGGCGGCGTTCGCCGAACGACCTGCCGGGGACGGCGGCGGCGAGGTGCCGGATGCCGGCCCGCCGCGGTCCACGCGCGACGGCGACGCCGGCAGCCATCACCTGGTGCTCCAGTCCTGTCCCTGGTGCGGCCGGGGGCTCACCGCACCGCACAGCTACCGCGCCGGGCCGACGGAGTTCCAGTTCCTGTGCCGCAACGCCGCGTGTGCGTTCGGCGACGGATGCCCGCTGCCCTGCAACGTGGTGGACGAAGCGCTGTACGAGCAACCGCCCACGCTGCTCGTAGGCACGATCGACAAGTTCGCCCGGCTGGCCTGGGAGGAACGCGCGGCGGCGTTCTTCGGGCGGGGGGCGCGCCGCCCGCCCGAGCTGGTGATTCAGGACGAGCTGCACCTGATCGCCGGCCCGCTCGGATCGGTGGCCGGCGTGTACGAGGCGGCCATCGAGACGGTGCTCGAACAGCGCGGCGTGCGACCGAAGTACGTCGCCTCGACGGCGACCATCCGCATGGCGCGCGAGCAGGTGCGGCGGCTGTACGGCCGCGAGATGGCCGTCTTTCCGCCGCCCGGCCTCTCGGCCGACGACTTCTGGTTCGCGCGGACCGACCGCTCCCGGCCGGGCCGGTTGTACGTCGGCTACCTGGCGCCGGGGCTCGACCAGCAGCACTGCCTGGCGCCGCTGGCGGCCGCCCTGCTGGCGGCGCCGCCGGCGTTGTTCGAAGACCAGCAGGACCGTGACGACCTGCTCGATGCGTGGTGGACGCAGGTGATCTATCACGGCAGCCTGCGCGGCGTCGGCGCCAGCCACAACGCTTTCGTGACCGACGTGCGCACGTTCCTGCGCCGCCTCGATGCCGAGCGGCGCGAGGCCGTTCGCAGGGACGGGGAACGGGAGGCGTCCACTCCTTCCGCATCCGGCGGCGATGCAGAAGACACCGGGGGCCGGCGAAGCCAGCCGGCCGTCGCGCAACTCACCAGCCAGTCGACGGCGCAGGAGAACGCCCGCACCTTCGACCGGCTGGAGGCGCCGCGCGGCGCGGCGGACTGCCTGGATGCGGTTCTGGCTACCAACATGATCTCGGTGGGAGTCGACGTCGACCGGCTGGCGGCGATGGTGATCAACGGGCAGCCGCTCACCACCGCCGAGTACATCCAGGCCAGCAGCCGCATCGGCCGCGCCGGCGTGCCGGGCCTCGTCTTCGCCAACTACTACCGGCACCAGGCGCGCAGCCTGTCCCATTACGAGAATTTCCGTCCCTACCATGAGTCGTTCTACCGCTTCGTCGAACCGACCAGCGTGACGCCGTTCACCTATCAGGTGCGCAAGCGGGCGCTGCACGCGGCGCTGGTCATCGCGCTGCGCCACGGCTGCGACGCCCTGACTGCCAATGCTGCCGCCGGCCGGTTCGACAAGGACGACATGCGAGTGCGGGCCGTCGTCGAGGCGCTCGAACGGCGCTGTCGCCGGGCCGATACGGAGGCCGCCAAGGCAACGGCCGGACACCTCGAGCGGCTCGTCGACGAATGGCAGGAAGAGGCGGCGCGCTGCAGGCGCGAGAAACGCGGGTTGCAGTACGACTGCCGGGACAACGCGGCGGACCGCCTTCTGGGCGAGTTCGACACCCCGCGGCCGGGCCTCTGGAAGACGCTCCATTCGATGCGCAACATCGAGGACACGGCGGTGCTGCGGGCGCAGAATCCGACCCGCGGGTTGCCCGCCGCGCATGCCGGCCTGCCGCGGGGGGCGCGGCAAGATGCCTGATGAGCCGATTCCGGTGCGGCTGTCGCACCTGCTGCGCTATTGCGCTGTGGGCGCCGTGGTGCGAGGACCGGACTACCTCGTTACGGTCCAGGATACGAACGCCTGGAATTGCGGTCCCAACCACGAGATCAAGTACGTCGATCAGGTGCGCGCCGCTCTCGGGATCGGCAAGACGCTGCGTTCACCGCCGACGGCGCGCGTCGACGACGGCGAGCTGACCGGCTGCCCGATTCCCGCCACGCGGTTCCCCGGCTGGATGCGCTGTTCGCGGTGCGGATTGTTGCACCACCAACCCTGGAGGCACACCGCCGTCGAGGGTTCGGGCGACGGACCCCGGCCGTCCGGCAATACGTGGACCTGCACCACGCGTGAGGACCGGCCGTGCCGGGGAAGACTCGAGCAGGCGCCGTGGGTCCTGGCCCACGACCGCGGTTACCTCGCGGACGTGCCCTGGCACCGGCTGGCGCACGCCGATAGTCAGCACCCGGGCCGGCGCGAGTGCCGGGCCGACCGGCAACACCCGTATCTGAAGGTGGTGTCGGCCGGCCGCGGCCACGAGGTTCGGTGCACGCGATGCGGGGCGTCCGGGCGGTTGCGGCAGCGCTTCGGGTTCGCGGACCGGACGTGGCAGCAACCGTGGTTTCCCGAAGCCCCGCCGGAGCCGCCGAACGGGCCGGCCTGGGTGCTCGCGATCAACGACGTGCGCGTCCACACCCCGGAGACCGCCAACGCACTGGTGATACCGCCCGAGTCGCGCATCCGCCGGGGTACGGTGGTCGATCGCCTGTATGGCAGCACCGAGAAACAGGAGGCGCTCCGCAACGCTCGTTCCGATTTCCAACGGAAGACGGCGTTGCGGCAGGTCGCGCGGGAGTTCGGCTGTACGCCGGACGACGTCGAGCGGGCGCAGGCCGAAATCGACCGGGGCTATCCGCTCTTCGCACAATCCCTGGCCGGCGGCGACCTGTTGCAGAGCGAGTATCGCGCGCTCGTAGAGACGATCCCGGAGCTGCACGAAGACGAAGACTTCGTGACCGCGCACCACAGCACTGCGTGGGCGGCGCTTGCCGGCAGTCTGGAAGGCTCCGCCGGCCGCATCGCCGGGGCCGTCGATCGGCTCGTGGCGGTCGAGCGTCTCAAGGAGATCATGGTGTTCAAGGGCTTCCGGCGGTTGGGCGGCGAGACCGTGACCCCGCCGGATCTGACCGGCGAGAGCGACTGGCTGCCGGCCCTGGAGCTGTACGGCGAGGGTGTGTTCTTCACGCTGCGCGAGGCACCCCTGAGACAGTGGGAGGCGGAAAACGCCCTGCGAGCGCGGGCTCGGACCTTCCTCGATCGGTTCGCCGGCGGCCCCGTGCGCCTGGCCGCGCCGCCGCAGGTCGCGCCTCGCTTCCTGCTGCTGCACACGCTGGCCCATCTGCTGATACGCGAGCTCGAAACCGCGGCCGGCTATCCCGCGGCGTCGTTGAAGGAACGCATCTACAGCCATGCCGGCGGCGAACCGGACCAGCCCCCGATGGCCGGCATCCTCATCTACGTCGCCGTGCCCGATACGGAAGGCTCGCTCGGTGGGCTGACGCAGCAGGCGGAGCCGCGCCGGTTCCTGCGCCTGCTCACCGCCGCGGTGGAAGCGGCGGCGTGGTGTTCGATGGATCCCGTCTGTGGGGAGCAGGAGGGCCACGGGCCCGGGCTGTTGAACCGGGCCGCCTGTCATGCCTGCGCCCTGGTGCCGGAGCCGAGCTGCGTCTACGGCAACGTTCTGCTCGACCGGACCTTCGTGGCCGGCGATGCGGAGGGGAGCTGCCCGGTACTCTTCGGCGGACCCGCGCAGACCGGCGGCGGCGCGTGATCGTGCAGCGGCGAAGGCCGAGCGGCATCCTCCCGATTTCGACGTGGCGAAACGCAGATTCGAACTGCCCGGCATCCAGGACCTGAGCAAGGAACAGGAGGCCGTGCGCGCCCTGCCGCGGGAGGGGCAGCACCTGATCGTCGGCGGCCCCGGTACGGGCAAGACCGTCGTCGCGCTGATCAGGGCCCGACGCTGCCAGCGCGAGCAGGACGAGTACGTCTTCCTGGTCTTCAACCACCTGCTGCACCGCGCCAGTATCCAACTGTTCCCCGGCGATTTATCGGGCGCCACGTGGTGGGCCTGGTTCCGTGACCGATTCGAAGCGATGACCGGCGAGCCCCTGCCGCGGAAGCCGCCCGGGTCCAACGGGTTTCAACCGATCGACTGGGATGCGGTGGGGAAGGCCGTCGCCGACGGAACCGCGTCCGGCAGACCCGCGATCGCCGACGCGCCGTCTCTCGTCATCGACGAGGGCCAGGACATGCCGCCGCAGTTCTACCGGGCGCTCGTCGCCCTCGGCTTCGAACGGTTCTTCGTGGCCGCCGATCAGAACCAGCAGATTCGCGACGAGCACAGCAGCCGCCGGGACATCGAGACGGAACTGGCCATCGACACCGAGGACGTCATCGAACTGAAGCACAACTACCGCAACTGCGGGCCGGTCGCGAAGCTGGCCCGCGCCTTCTACACCGGCGACCCGGCCAGCCCGCCGGTCGACCTGCCGTCGCGAGACGGTCCTGCTGCGTCGCTGTACGACTATGCAGAAAGACGCTTCGCGGACGTCTGCCGGGCGATCGTGAAGATCGTCGACCGGAAACCGGCCACGCTCATGGGAGTGATCACCCCGGACAACAAGGTCCGGGAACGCTATCTGGTCGGATTGCGGAACGCAACTCGCGAATTGCTGAAAGCAACCCGCGGCCTCGACAGCGGCGCGCCGCGAATAGAAACGTTCTTCGGGCAGTACCGGCCGGACGTGCGGTTCGACGAGGGCGGTATCCTGGTACTCAATGTCCACGCCTGCAAGGGGCTGGAGTTCGACGTAGCCGTGCTCGCCGACATCGACCGGCACCACGTGCCGCCGACCGACCCGGACGCCGTGAGGAAACGGTTCTACGTGATGGTGGCGCGCGCCCGCGAACAGGTGATCCTGCTCAGGCGGCAGGGTGCGACGAGTCGAATCGAAGAAATCCTGCCGGACGATCCGGCCGTCCTGGAGCGCAAGGACCTGGTGTAGAGGGGCAGGATGAGCACTCCGGAGCAACCCGGCCTGTTGGGCGGCGTACAACCCGAGCCGGGCACGCAGGATGAGGGCGCCGGCGGAGACGCCGCCCAGCGACCCGACCTCACGAAAGGCACGCGATCGGCGGCAGCCGCCTCCGACGCGATCCCGGAACGCGGTTGTCTGGTCACCAACCACCTGAACTTGATGTACATGCTCGCGTCCGGCCTGGTACTACCCAGGAGCGGCTTCGGCGAGAAGTACTATCGGGACACTCTCGATGCTTGCCCGGGCTGGATCCCGTTGTTCACCGGCCGCCCCGGGCGGGCCGCCGTCGCCCATTCCATCGCCGAGGCCGGGCACCTCAGGCCGTGCCAGGTGGTCGTATCGTTGCGGGCTTGCGTCGGTCCGGTCATGGTCCCCGGGCCGGGCGGCGTGGCGAAACGCCGCTTGCCGCACGAGGTGGGCGGCGAGCCGCTGATCTTCGTTCCCGCGCCGCTGCCGGTCTCGGCCATCGAGGAGATCCTGTTCCAGTCGCGCGAGGATTCGACGGCCTGCAAGGACGACGCACTCGATTTCGGCAACGTGCCGCTGGCCGACTTCGAGACGCGCGTGGACCGCAAGCGTTTCGCCGGTCCCGCGGGCCAGGCGTGGCCGCCGGCGCACGTGCCGGCCGACCGCGTCACCCCGCTTGCAGCGGCCGAGGCCGCCGGCGGCATGCTCGCCATGCTTCGGATGCTGGCGAGTCGGGACGCCGGGGAGGTGCTGGAGGGCGGCGAGGTGCTGGAGGGCGGCGAGGTGCTGGAGGGCGGCGAGCCGCTGGGTCTGGTCGCCTGTCGGGCCGCCTTCGACGCCGAGGCAAACCCGCCGCCCGGCCTGTCCTCGACCGTGGCAGCGGGGCTGACGGACTGGCTGCAGACCGGGCCGTCCCCGGCGCGGGGAGCGGCCGCCCTGCCAGGTTCCGACCGGGGCGATGCGCGGCGGCTGTTCTGGGGGGCGGTCGACACGCTCGCGGAGCAGGCAGGTGCGGCCGGGGTCGACGACGGCAACGCCCGCCTGCTCGACTACCTCGACCGCGAGTCGACGGGTCTCGACGATCGGCTGCGGAAGCACGTCGTCGAGCTTCGGGAGATTCTCGATTCCCTGACCGGGCTGGCGGATCTGACGGCGTCCGACCTGTTCGACCGGTTCAGGACGCCGCTTCCGCGCGCACTGTCGCTGTTGTTCCTGCGGTCGACCTGCGCTGATCTGCTGGCGTTCGAGCATGAAGCGCTGACCACCGAAGACCGGCTGGCGGCGGCACTGCTGTTCGGCGCCCGTGCCGGCTGGCTGGCCTTGCCGCTCTCGCTGCGCGGCGGACCGGCGGCCTCCGCCGCCGTGTCCCATCGCATGGCTGCCCTGAGCCACCGGCTCGCGGAAACCGGCTTCGCGTTGGGCCCGGCCCCGGCGCGTCCGAAGCCGCTGGCCGAGCTGTTCACGGGCGCCTGGAACGCTCGCCAGCGGAACGCGGCCGTCTCGCTCGCCCGGGCGCAGAAGTGGACCGACTGCCTGCAGACGCGGGTCAAGCTGGGCGCGGGCGATTACGTGTTGAGGGTCGGACGCGGCGGGACGGAGATCGTCTTTCCGGGCGAGGCGCGCGACGTCGAGACCGACGTGGACCGTCCCCGGTTCTCGACGCGGCTGGCGGCGGCCTCCATCGATCCGGAACACGAGGCGGCGGTTCTGGAGATGCTGGCCGACCGCGGCGGAGCGACACCGGGAGTGCGCCGCCGCAAGGTTCGCCGGCGTAGCGGAACCCGGCGGATCGAGAAATAGCCGCCTCGCCAATGGTCGAAGCGACGGGTTCACGCCTGTCGACGGAATTCTGGAGGCGAATCCTCGGATGATATGATGACCGGACATCAGCCCGCCATCAGTATCGAGGGCAACAAAACAGATGGACACTCGGATAGACGACCGCCGAAGCGTCCTGTCCGCCGGCCATCGAGCATCGGGGGGAAACAAACCGACGGACACCCGGCGGGCGGAGCAGGTTCGTACCGCGAAACGGCGGCAGCGGCAGCGTGACCGCATCGACGGCTGGAAGCTGTACCAGATCAAGCTGCCCGCCGACCTCTGCGACCGCCTCAGGACCGGCATGCGGGAGCCCGCGTTCGTCGACCGTCTGCATGCCTTGCTGCGGCACGAGCTGCTCGTCGTCGACGACTATCCGAGTCTCAAGCTGCTGTGCTGGAACCGCCGCACACCGTACATCACCCGTCAGGACGCCTTCGCGCTCTACGAGCGCAACTGGCGCCTCGTCGACCTCGCAAGCACCCCCGACAGTGAACGCGCACTGATCGACCAACTCGCGCAGGAATTCGGAAACGGCCTGATCAATGGCTGACTACCGAGACGCCGACGGGTCGGGCACGCCTTCCTCGGGCGCAACCGGAGCAACTGCATTCCGCCGTCCGTGGCATAGGCTCGTCGCCCGGGTGCTGGCATCCCTGAACCGGGCGTTGCTCGCTTCCTCCAACTGCTACTTCGGCGGCGGCACCCGCATCGTGATGGAGCTCGACGAGTTTCGCGAGTCCGTCGACGTCGACTTCCTCTGCTCGGACCGTTCCGGCTATCGCCTGCTGCGAAACACCGTCACCGGACGCTCGCTCGGCGATATCTTCCTCGGCGACCACGAACTGATCCGCGAGGTCCGCAGGGACATGTACGGCATTCGGACGTTCCTCCGCGTAGATGGAAAGCCGGTCAAGTTCGAGATCATCTCCGAAGGACGCCTGTCGCTGAACGGAACCGCCACCGGCCTGTTCCCGGTCGTCGCACTGGATCCCCCTTCCTGCATCGCTGAGAAACTGCTCGCGCACGCCGACCGGGGGCTGGACGACTCCACCCAGGCCCGCAACCTCGTGGACCTCGCCTTCATGGCGGCGTGCTGGCCGTCCGAATCCTGGCCCCCAGCGCTGAAGGCCGCCGAAGCGGCCTACGGCGCCGTCGTGGTGCGGGAGCTCGACGCCGGCCTCTCACGATTCGGGGACCGGACCCGCCGGCGGCGTTGCGTGGATGCGCTCGGCATCACCGACAAGCGCACGCTGGCGCGGGGACTGCGTGTTCTGAAGGGACGCCTGCAGGCGCAATGACCCGGCCCGGCGACGCTATGCCGTCGCGGCCCGGCCGGCGCCTTCGTCGCGCACACGGGCGCTGCTGCGCCGGCGGCGGCGTACAATCCGGGCGACCGGTCCACGTCCTGCGCGCCGACGCCGGGCTTCGCAACGCGGCCGGTGCGCGGTGCGCTTCCACCACATTCACTGCAGCACGCGGACCCTCCCGGCGGCGCGACATCAGTACGCCGAGCCACGGTGAGACGCCGCGATCATCGACACGACGCGTTCGCAGTCATCGATCTCGTAGAAGAATCGCCACGATCCGATCCGGTATCGCCAAGTCTCCGGCGCATAGCCCTTCAGCTTTCGAATGTGTGGTCCGAAATGAGGGTGCTCGCGCAGCCGCGGATAGACCGCCACGCGCAGCTTGTCGGCGATCCGTTCGTGGCCGGCTCGGGAGATCGACCGTAAGTCCTTTCGGAACTGGTCGGTCTCGAAGATCCGGTAATCATGCAACGAACCGGCCCTTGCGCCGGTGAGCCTGCCGGGAGCCGGTCCGCAATCTCCGGACCAGCACATCGTCGTTCAGGATCTCGGCCAATTCCCCGTCGTCGACGAACTGCGCCTCCCGGACTCGTTCCAGGGCAGCGGTGGCGATGAAGTTCGACAGCGAGCGCCGTTCCGCTGCCGCCGCCTCCCGCAACTCTTCGTACGCGTCCTGTTCCAACCGCAAGGTCACGGTCCTGGCCATGCTTCCTCTCCCGCTGCCGGATTCCCACACGTCCGGACAGCCGCACTACCGGAAGGCCTGCAACCGCGATCATACCGCCAATGGTTGGCCGGTCAGCGCGCTCTGCGGCCTCAGTGGCGATCCAGACCGCCCTCGGGAAGGTGATTCGGGCGATAGGCGTCGCCGTGGCCTCTACCACGCCAGCCCGGCACCCCGCTGCCGCAGATCCTCACGGCGCCGCTCGTAGTCCGGCATGACTTTCCCGAGCGCCTGCCAGTAATCGCGGCCGTGACCGCGGTGGCGCAAGTGCACGAGCTCGTGGACGACGACGTAGTCGACCAGGCGCATCGGCGCCTGGATGATGCGCCAGTTGAGACGGATGGTCCCGTTGCGGTCGCAGCTCCCCCACCGCTTCTGCTGGTCGGCGATGACGACGCGCGGCATCTCGACGCCGGCCCTTGCCCGCCACGTCACCACCCGCTCCGGCAGTCGCTTCGCCGCATGACGGCGGAACCATGAAACGAGGGCGGCGCGGACATGCGCCGTCTGTTGCGCTCCGGCCAGCGCGGGTACGTGCAGCCAGCCGCCGCGCAGCTTCACCTCTCCGGTCGCGTTCGGATGCACCTTCAAGCGGTAGTGCCGGCCGAGATAGAGGACGCTCTCGCCGCTGACGAACTCGCGCGGTGGAGGCGGCGGGTCGTGCGATTGCAAGTGCCGCAGGCGCTGCACGATCCAGGCCGCCTTCCGGCGCACGACCGCGTCGAGCCGGCTGGTGGAGAACTGCTCCGGGGCCACGAGCAGCACGTCGCCGGACGGGTCCACCATCACCGCCACGGTCTTCTTCCGCCGGGCGCTGCGGCGGATGGCGTACCGCAGTCGCGTGTCGCCCCAGGTGATCGACGAGGCCTCCAGATCGCCGGTCATCGATCCGTCCGCACCTTGGCGAGGTCCACGATGTCGGTAGCGAGAGACTCGACCGTCTCGTCGTCGATGCCGCCCGCGCGCAGTTGCCGCTTGATCCGGCTGCGCATCTGCCGCTGCACGTCGTCCTTCTGCTCCCAGTCGACCAGATCCGTGAACGGCGTGACCGCTTCGTCGATCAACGAGGCCAGGTCGCGGTGGCGGCGTCGTAGGTGGCGCTCCGGTCCTTCACCCTCGGCGGGCGCTGTTTCTCCAGCAGGCCGTAGATGGCGAAACCGCGGGCGTCGAGCTCCATTTCCTCCGCCTGGCTCTGCTCGCCCTGCAGCTCTTCCCGCAGGTCGCTGAGCAGCTTGAGCTGCTCGGCGGCATCCAGCCGTTCCTGGCGCCGTTGCTCGATGATCTCCTCCAGCCGCTGGCGCAGCGACTGGTAGAAGACGGGGTTCTCCTCCACGCGGACGTTGATCTCGTGGCGGATGGCATGCTCCATCTCGCTGGCCTTCGCGTCATCGGTGGTGAGCGCCTCGACCTTCTCGTCGAACTCCTGCGAGAAGAGCTGCACCTCCTTGACCAGGATCTCGATGCCGTCGGCGACGACGGCGTCCGCGATCAGCTTCCGCACCTTCTCGCCGCAGCCCGCGAGGTCGAGCCGGTCGTCCCGGTAGCGGGCGCGGGCCGTGCCCCGGATCTTGCCCAGCCAGCGCAGGTCGGCGTGATAGGTCAAAGCGCGCTGGTCGGGCAGCAGCATGTCCATCGACTGGCTGAAGCGGCGGAACGCGAGGTCGAAGGCGGCCCGCATATCCTCCGGCTCCAGCACCCGCACGCAGGCGTTCAGGTCGTTCGTGTCCGCGATTGACTGGAAGAACTTCATCGCCGCCGCGTGGCGGGTCTGCAGCCGCGGCAGCTCGTCCACGTTCGGCGCCAGCGCGCCCTGGACGTCGGCGGTCGAGAAAATGGCCAGCGCGTCCTGCAGCTTCGCGGACACGCCCCAGTAGTCGACGACTAGGCCGTAGGTCTTCTCGTCCCCGAGCGGGCGGTTCACGCGGGCGATGGCCTGCAGCAGCCCGTGCTCCTTCAGCGGCTGATCGAGATACATGACCTGCTCGACCGGCGCGTCGAAGCCGGTCAGCAGCATGTCGCACACCACCAGGATGGACAGCGGGTCGTTCCGGTCCTTGAAGCGGTCGATTGCCTGCTCCTGCTGGTCCTTGCGCAGGTGCCACTTCGCCAGGCGCTCCTCGTCGTTGTGGCCCGCCGACATGACGACCACCGACTCCGGACCGTTCAGCCGGTCGAGCGTCTCCTTGTAGGTGACCGCGGCATCGCGGCTCGTCGCGACCACCTGGCCCTTGAAGCGGTTGGGGGCGATGAACTTCGTGAAGTGGTCGATCAGGTCCAGGCAGATCGTCTCGATGCGGCGCGGGGCGCCGGCGATGGCCTGTTCGGTGGCGAAGCGCTGCTTGATGGCGGCCCGCTCGTCCTCGGACCGGTCGGCGAAGACGTGCTCGAACACCTGGTCGAGGGTCTTCCCGATGATCTGCAGTATCGGGGAGCCGGCTCTCGTAGAAGATCGGCACCGCCGCCTTGTCCTGAACCGCCTGCTCGATGGTGTAGGTGTCGATGTAGGGGCCGAACGTGCGCAGCGTGCTGCGGTCCTGCTTGTCGATCGGGGTGCCGGTGAAGCCGAGGAAGCAGGCGTTCGGCAGCGCCTGCCGCATGTTCGCGGCGAGGCTGCGGTACTGCGTGCGGTGGGCCTCGTCCACCATGACGAAGACGTTGGCCGCCTCGGACAGCGTCGGGTGCACCGCCGCACGCCGCCCGGCGCCAGCCGCGCCCGTAATCTCCTGGAACTTCTGGATCGTGGTCATCACCGTCTTGCCGGTCGGATGCTCCAGAATCCGCCGCAGGTCCTTCACGCTCGCAGCCCGTTCGGGATTCGGGAACCCGCACGCGGTGAACACGCCCGCGATCTGCCGGTCGAGCTTGGTGCGGTCGGTGACGATGACCACGGTCGGCTGCTGCTGCGCCTCGTCGCGGCGCAGCTTGAGGGCCAGCCACAACATCGTGAGGCTCTTGCCCGACCCCTGCGTGTGCCAGACGATGCCGCCCCGCTCGCTCGGTTTCTGCGCCTTTCGAATGCGCCGCAGCGCCTCGTTCGCGGCCATGAACTGCTTGTAGCGGGTCAGCTTGCGGACGGTGCGGCCGCCCTCGACCTCGAACACGACGAAGTTGCGGACGATGTCGAGCAGGTTCCGCGGTTCGAGGAGTCCGTACAGCAGGATGTCCTGCGGCGAAGGCTTCCGCCCGAGCTTGTCGCCGAGCTGCTTCACGGCGAGGGGATACGGCTGCTTCCATTCCAGGAAGAACCGCGCCGGCGTGCCGACCGTGCCGTAGACGGCGCGCTCCCCGCAGCGGCCCTGGCCCCCCAAGACGTGCGAGCGCTGCGCGAAGGGGCCACTTGACAAGTAGCTGCTAGGTCGTGGAGCATCTCAGGTCGTGGACTTCGCCGCGTTCTGGTTCGATGTGCTTAGAGACTCTACCACTGCGCTCCTCGCGTTCTTTGGTGCCGTGGGGGATGCAGTGGCTGCTCGTCTCTTTTCGGCCAAGCACCCTGGCAAACTTCGGGCGCGGTCGCTTATGTGGTGGTCCACCAAACTTACATACCGTGTGAGATTGCGCATTCTAACAGTTCTATTCGTAGGGTCGATTATGTGGACGGCTTACGACAAGTGGGCTATTGAAGTCGCACGAGCGGATAGAGCGGAACAGGCACGAGTCCGACAACAGTTCGCCCGTTTTCCGATTGGACATCCTGGTCCTGAGTTCTACTACCACTTTGAATCGCCTGAATGGGTGACGCTTGAAACGCCCGCCGTCCCTTACGATTGGTCAACCGTTCCGCCAGATGCTGATGTCTTTGCAACTATTCGTGTGAGGTTCAGTAGCTCTCGTAGCACCCGCATCTGTCGCGCCGCACGCGTAAGAGTGCGCGACTTAGAAGCAGATGCTGTTGCTGGAGAAAGCGAGCGCATTACGTACATCTCAGATTTCGACCAACAAACGGTCAGGATCCGGCTCGACCGCCGCGCCTGGCCTACTAGCTACGCACTTGAGGTGGAGAGTGAAACGACGGAATGTGCAGTCAACGCAGAGGGCGAGATAGGAGCGGAATATCGCTAATGTTGCTTTCAACCTGTGCATCTAACTCGGCGCTTGGCGAGCGGGGCTGCCAGCCCTGGAAGCCGAGAGCGCCGAGCGCCACGGCGACGACTGCACGCCGGTGCAGATCGGTGCGGCGACTGACGGCGTTGTGGGGGCTCGGGTGAAGGTCCCAAGGGTGCCGGCGCCGGCGAAAGCTGCGGCATGGGAAATCGCAGCCGCAGCCGCGCGCAAGGCGGTAGAAATGGCCCGACCGCACGTCGCTGCCGGGCTGCGCCGGCTGGCCGACGCCATCGACAATCGACCCGAACCGGAGCCGCCGCAACCGGAACGGCCGCGGCGCAAGGGCCGTCGCGGGAAACGACACCCATGACGGAGCCACGAAAGGAGTATCTCGAATGGGAAAAGAAGAGGCCGCCACGGATCAGCGCGGGCCTGCAGGAATTGGCCGCCGGGCCGGAAGTGGTCTCCAGCCTGTGAACGTCCGCGAACACCAGCGCCTGTCCAGGGTGCGAACATCCCGATGGCGAAGCAGTTCTTCGGCCAGAGCGCGCCCACAGCGAATCCGGTGCAGCGTCAGGTGGGGCTGGCGCACCGCGTCGAGAATCTCCCCACCGCGCTCCGCGACCCAGCGCTCGAACGCGCCGCGCAGTCTCCGCGCTTCATCGCCCCGCTCCAGCGACCAGAAGTTCGGCGTCCACGAGGAAGGGCTCCTGATCGGAAACCCGTCGCGCTTCAGTGCCCAGCCCATCCGATCATCGGGGGTCCAGCGATCCAGGTCCTGCAACGCGTACAGCACCTGCCTGTACGAAACCCGCTCACCGGTTGCAAGGCTGGTGAGTCTGGCTTCGAACGCTGCGAGCTGCTCGTCACCGGCGAACGCCAGCAGCAGCGTATCCTCCTCCTCGCCAACCACCTGGACATTGCCGGCGGCTCTCGCGACGTCCTCCGGCTGCACCTTGTCGGCCAGCGTGATCTTGATGAGGCGCCGCTCGTCGTAACCGCCGACGTCCTCGGTGGCGGCAACATCGCGGGCGGCCTGGAGGCGCTCCCTGAGTTCCGTCGCGTGCCGTCGCGGATCATCCGGCGGCCCGGTGGATGGGAAACCACGCCGGGGCCGCCGTTCCGTTACCGGCTCTTCTCGCGCCAGCTCCAGATGTGGATGACTGTTCTCCGCGCCGTTCGCCATCAACTCTTCGTTTCGGCGCGTCGTCTGGTGCGCTGCAACTCGGCCCGCGCGCGGCGGCGGGCGGCGTCGAGGTGATCGAGGCGCAACCTGGATTCTCCACCTTCGAGGACCATCGCCTTGACTGCCCGACGGACGACGCGCTCGACGTCTGCGTGCGTAGCGTCCGCGAACCAGCCGCGTTCCACAACGTCCTTGATGTCGAAGTCGTACCGAACGCCCCGAAGCTTCACGGGAGAGCAGCCGGCGGACCTGCGCAGCCGTCGGCGGCCGCAGGAACAGCACTTCCTCGAAGCGGCGCCAGACCGCGCTGTCGAGCATCCCGTCGTGATTCGTCGCCGCGACGAGGATGCTCCGTCCACCGTAGGCATCCAGCATCTGGAGGACGGCGTTGACGACGCGGCGCAGCTCACCGTGCTCCGACGGATCTTCGCGCTCCTTGCCCAGGGCGTTGAACTCATCGAACTGTGCGACCAATAGGTGCGCGGCAATGAAGTCGAATACCTTGCGCAGGTTCGCCGCGGTTTCACCAAGAAACGAAGAAACCACGCTGCCCGTGCGCACCGATCGCCAGCGACCGCCTGAGTTCGAACGCAATGACCTCGGCGGTCAGGGTCTTGCCGCAGCCCGGCGGACCGCACAGGAGGACCCGGTCGCTGGGGCGAAGACCGTGGGACTCGAGGACCTCCGACCGGTTGTGCTCGCGCAGAAGCTCGTCGACGAGCGATCCGACGTGCCACCGGATATCCTCCCGCGGCGACGACCGAATCGGATAGCCTGTGGACTACACGTTCTATCTGGCAGGAACGTGACATGGCACGACGCAGCCGAGACTGGAACGAAGGCCTTGCGCATGACCTTCGCGACCCGGAGTTCGCGCGCGATTTCCTCCTCGCGGCCATGGACGAAGGGGTGTCGATCCAGACCGCCCTCGGGAAGGTGATTCGGGCGATGGGCGTCAAGGAGTTCGCCGAGCAGGCCGAGATGGCGAGTCCGAACGTCCTGCGGGCGATCAACCCGCGGCACAACCCGACCCAGGCCACGTTGAACCGCCTGCTGAAGCCCCTCCGGCTGCGGCTGAGTCTCGCTCGGCTCGACGGTCCCGGAAACCGCCATGCCGCGTGACTGCGACGGGTCGCCGCGGCCTCTACCACGCCAGCCCGACACCCCGCTGCCGCAGATCCTCACGGCGCCACCTCGTAGTCCGGCATGACTTTCCCAAGCGCCTGCCAGTAATCGCGGCCGTGTCCGCGGTGGCGCAAGTGCACGAGCTCGTGGACGACGACGCAGTCGACCAGGCGCATCGGCGCCTGGATGATGCGCCAGTTGAGACGAATGGTCCCGTTGCGGTCGGGGTCGTGCGACTGCACGTGCCGCAGGCGCTGGACGATCCAGGCCGCCTTCCGGCGCACGACCGCGTCGAGCCGGCTGGTGGAGAAGTGCTCCGGGGCCACGAGCAGCACGTCGCCGGACGGGTCCACCGTCACCGTCACGGTCTTCTTCCGGCGGGCACTGCGGCGGATGGCGTACGGCAGCCGCGTGTCGCCCCAGGTAATCGACGAGGTCTCCAGGTCGCCGATCATCGGTCGGTGCGCACCTTCGCAAGGTCCACGATGTCGGTAGCGAGAGACTCGACCGTCTCGTCGTCGATGCCGCCGGCGCGCAGTTGCCGCTTGATCCGGCTGCGGATCTGCCGCTGCACGTCGTCCTTCTGCTGCCAGTCGACCAGATCGGTAAACGGCGTGACCGCCTCGTCTCCGCGAGGTGCAGCTCGTCCCAGTCGGTGGTCTTCGGAGCCATGAGCTGTCAACCGGTCACGGTTCTGTCAGCACCAGCCCGGCGGCGCCGGCAGCGCGGGCCAGGGCCTTGTCCAGCGTCGCGAGAGGAGCATCCGAGCGTTGAGCCAACTCCAGATACATCGCATCGTACATGGACAGCCGGTGCGTTCGGGCCAGTGCGAACGCGGTCCCGATACGCGGCTCCGTGTCCGTGCGGACCGGCAGTCCGGCCAGTGTGCGCAATCGCTCGTCGACCTCGTGCACCCGTATCCGGCGGCGCCGTTCCGCGGCGAGCAACGCGTTCCGCACTTCAAGGTGCCAGAACTGCGGGACCAGACCCACTTCGGTTTCAAGCTGTCCCAACGCGGCATCCGCTCGAGCTTCTTCTTCGTCGTCGAGGAGCCACGCTACCGCCACGGACGCATCGAGCACGAAACGGCTCATCGGCGACGACCTTCGTGAATCGAGGCGATGATCTCCTCGGTCGTCATCTCGATGCGCCGCCACTGCCGACGGTGGCTCCGAAATCGCTCCACCGCCGACTTCCGGCTATCGCGATCCTGATCCTGCGCCGGGGTCAGATGCGCTATGGCCTTGCCGTGACGGGTGATCGCCACCGTTTCGCCATGCTCCACGGCTCGCAGCAGCTCCGCCAAGTGTGCCTTGGCCTCGGTCGACCGAACTTCACGCATGCCGCACTCCCAGACAGGTCATTTTGACCATCCACAATACCATGAGCGCCGCGGTTCCAGCCATGAGGTCGGCCACCACCTTGCCGGCTCGTGAGGATGGCGCCAGTACCGTCACGGCCACCACCAACGTCGGGCATCGAACACCGGCGTTCTCGGTCTGGTCACCCACCCGTCGAGCAAGCCTGAGCCACGCAGTTGCAAGGAGTGGTTCAAGAACCGGCTGAAAGAGGGCTTCACGTTCTATGTGCCGGAGATTGCGGATTACGAGCTGCGCCGAAAGCTGTTGCACCTGAGATCACCCGTGACGGCGGGTCGCAGCGCTCGTTCCCAGCCGCTGTTCTTCCGCGCCGGTCACGAAGTGGAACCATCGGGCGGCACGGAACGGGGTGCAGCGCTCCCCACGGTCTCCCGGAGGAATGTCTTCCACGCCTGCGCATAAGGCTCACCGCCGACGAGCCAAGTGTCGTTGTGCCCGGCGCCTTCGACGACATGCAAGTGCGCGGCGCCGCCGGCCGCCTCGAACAGCCGCCGGCCGTGCGGTAGCGGGACGATGCCGTCCCGGTCGCCGTGGAGCACGAGCGTCGGCGTCCGGACCCGAGCGATCTTCGACACGTTGTCCATCCGCGTGCGGACCACCGCGCTCGGCACGAACCAGTAGTGCTCTCGCGCCAAGGCCGGCACGGAACGGAACACCGACTCGAGCACGAGGACGCCCGCGGGACGCCGGAGCGCCGTCTCGATCGCGATGGCGCCCCCCAACGAACGGCCGAACAGGACGACGTCCTCTGCCCGCACGGACCGGGCCGCGACCGCATCGTAGACGGCCAGTCCGTCGAGATAGAGCCCCTCCTCGTCGGGCGTCCCCTCGCTGCGCCCGTAGCCGCGGTAGTCGACGAGCACCACGTCGACGCCGAGCCGGTCCACGAACCAGCGGGCGTTGTGCAACCGGTCACCGATGTTCCCGGCGTTGCCGTGGTACCAGATCAGCACGCGGTCGCCCGGTCCCTCGATCCACCAGCCGTGGAGGGCCACCCCATCGGCCGCCGTGATCGACAGCTCCTCGGCCCGGAGCCCGAAATCGGCCGGCGCGGCGGCCAGCGTCCGCGTGGGGAAGAAGATCAGACGGCGCTCCTGAAGCGCAAGCAGCCCGACCAGGACGAGCCACCCGAGCGCCATCAAGCCCAGAACCGACAGCGCCGTGCCGAGCATGTCCTTCGTCACAGCTCCCAACCGCCCCGGAACAGCGGCCTACCACACCGCCCGCGCATCACCAGCCCGTCCAGCACGCCCGACGTCACGTCTCCTGCTCGCCGTGGATGTCGGGCGTCGCCGCCTCCCTGGCGTCACCCGGCACGACCTTCGATCCTGCACGGCCTCCAGTTCCTCGTCCAGTACTCGTCCGTCTTACCCTCTGCGACGCCGGAGCGGCAAGGGACTCCAGCAGGTCGGAGTCGAAACGCTCGCGGTCGGCCTGCAGCCACGGCCAACAGCGGGTGTCGAGGAGAAACTTCACGACCGGTCTTCGACAGCCCCCGCGTCGCTCGCTGCATCGGCCACTGACTCCGAGCCCGCGGACGGGGCGACCGCGCCACGCGTGAGCCGGTTTCCCTCCCGACGACGCATTCCCCAACAGATCGGGGAATCGACGTGGGACATCCCCGAGGGAGGCCGAGCATGGAGAATTCGCTCTCGCCGGCTGCCGGACGCGCCCGCGCCGGCGCGACCCGCGTTTCCGGATACGCGGGCAGACCGCGCCCGATCGCGGGAATCGCGACGCTGCTGCTGGTAGCGCTTTCGGCGGCACCGCTCAGGGCGCAGCACCGCCCCGCCGAAGTCCACGCACGGATCGGGACCGCCACCTTCTTCGAAGCGGCCCAGCACGTCGCCGCGGGCGCGTCCTATCGGCACTACTTCGGCGCGAGCGGCTGGGCCCTCGAACCGGAGTACTCGTTCATGACCGAGGGTTCCCACCAGGATCACATGGTCATCGTCAACGTGGTCAAGGACTTCCGGCCCCCGTCGCAAACCCTGGTGCCGTACATGGTGATGGGGGCCGGCCTCAACTTCCACCGCCATCTCGGACCGTGCCCGCCGAGCCCCGGCGGCCTCGGCTGGGGCGTCGGGCTCAAGCGGCGGATCGGCCGGCGCCTGTTCGTCGCACCGGAGTTCCGCATCGGCATGGAGCCGAACGTCCGCTTCTCCATCAGGTTGGGGTTCGCACCCCGCGGGTAGCGCGATGACCGATCGGAGGGAGGTCAGCATGCAACGGCACCGAATGGCTCTGCTCGCGGTCGTCTCCATCGTCGCCGCGTTTCCGCCCACCGTTCGCGGGCAGGAACGCGGGATCGACGTCCGCGCGCATGCCGGACACACGGTGGGGTTGGACGATTCGCCTCCCTACGCGTGGGTGGGCAGCGGCGCGGTGACGGCGGGCACCGGCACGCCTACGCGGGGCCGACTACGAGCTCTCGTTCGTCAGCGGCAAGAGGCCCGGCAGGCGCTCGATCCGCGTCACCGTCGAGGAGTCCGCGGGTGAGGGCTCGGGCCTTCTTCCGATAGCCGAAGTGACCATCCATCTGACGCTGGAGGCGCCTTCGTCGGAGGTCCAGTCGGACCTGCTGTACCTCGATCTGACCGTGGGGGGCGAACCGGGCGATGCCGATGCCGAGACGCTGCTCGTTACCAGCGAATCGGGGGTGTTCGAAGTCACCTCCACCGTCGACACGCCGCACACCCTGGACTATTCCGTGTTCGTCGCCCCTCGGGCGCCCGTCCGCCGGACCGTCACGATCACGCTGACGGAGAACTACTCCGTCGCCGCGGCCAGGGACAACGCGCCGACCAGCTTCGTCATCGTGCAGCGGACCGGAGAGGGAGGCTATGACGACCGGGTCCGCCTCGGCCTGACGGGCCGGGATTTCCGCACCCGCTCGACACCCGGCGTCTATCGCGCCAGCCTCAGGATCGAGGAGAGCGGCCCGGGGCTGCCGCCGGGTCGGACCCTCGTCGACGAGGTGACCATCCACCTCGCGCTGGAACCAAGGTGACCCGGCGGCCCCCCGGGAGGGGTTTGCTCCCGCGCCGGCTACGGATGCAGTTCGCGAGCCGGCAGGCTACTGCCCCCGGTACTCCTCCTCGCTCACGGGACCGAACCAGGAGGTCGGCCCGCCGTCGCCGCCGCCGAGGACGGTGAGCTGCACGACGTACTCGTCGGGCGACGCGCCGTGCCAGTGCACGACGCCGGCCGGCGCGAAGACCGGACGCCCGCCGGGCACGAGCTCGATGATCTCCCCGCCGCGCTCCTGCGTGCGGCCCCGGCCCTCCTCGGCAGCCAGCATCTGCCAGCCGGCATGGGCGTGCCAGTTCGAGCGGACCCCGGCCTCGAAGCGCAGCCGAAGCGCTCGCATGTCGGACGAATCCGGCCGGCTCGGCTCGCCGCCGACGAAGTTGCTCTGGGGAGCCGCGGCCGTCGATGGCTGGCCGAACGCGAAGATCACGAACACGCCCGCCGCCATGGTGGCAAGCAGGACGCTCACCCGGGTCCGAGCCTGTCGCTGCATGTCGATTCTCCCTTCTTCGCCTGTTCCGCGTCGAGGTAAACGTCCCTCACTATACCCGCGCAGGCAAGGCTTCGCAGTGCCCGGCGCGGCTCGCCTCCCGCGACACGCCCGCCATACGTCCCAACCCGTATCGGCGACGGTTCCCGGCGGAACACCCCGCGGGTTCTGCCGCGGCCGACACGAGGTCGCCGGTCGGATAGCAGTCAGTTCGCGCCTTCGCGAATCACCTCGGCCGACGGCCCCCGCACGTCCCACACCAGCCCCAGCCACGACAGCAGCACGACGCCGTAGTGGGTACAGTCGACCTCCCACCAGTAGAAGCCCTGGCGTTCCGACGCCGGGTAGCGGTGGTGGTTGTTGTGCCAGCCCTCGCCGGCGGTGACCAGGGCCAGCCAGAAACTGTTGCGGCTGGCGTCGTTCGTCTCGTAGCGGCGGCTGCCGAAGCGGTGGCCGAGCGAGTTCACGGCGAAGGTGACGTGGTACAGGACCGTGGTGCTGCAGAAGAGACCGACAACCAGGATCTGCGCGCCGCTCGTCCCCAGCGCGGGGTACGCAACGCTCAGCCAGTGGCCGAGCCCGAACAGCGCGACGCCGAGGCTCACCGGCGCGACGTAGTGGTGCGCGTCCAGCCACCGCAGCTCCGGAAACCTCGCGAAGTCCCGGATCCACTCGACCCGGGTCCGGTCGTTGCCGGCGCTCATGATCCAGCCGGCGTGCGCCCAGAGCATGCCCTTCACCCCGGGCGGATGGACGTCCTGCTCGGTGTCGGAGTGCCGGTGGTGCCAGCGGTGGTGTCCACCCCACCAGAGGGGTCCGCGCTGCGCGGCCGCGGCGCCGAGCCACGCCAGCACGAACTGGAACGCGCGGCTGGTCTTGAACGCCCGATGGCAGAAATAGCGATGGTAGCCGGCCGTCAACCCGAACATCCGGGTAAACAGCGTCACCAGGCCGACGAGCACCGCCACCGGGGAGACGCCGGTCCAGAACACCAGCAGGCAGGCGAGCTGCAGGGCGAGAAACGGCAGGTTCCTGACCCACTGGATCCGCTCGGGATCCAGTATCTCTGCGGCGGCCGCGGGTCCGGCGGTCCCGGTCATGCTTGCATCCGACACGCGGGCACTCCCCTCCGTGCGCCTCACAAATGCGCACAAGGGTCGGATCTTATCGCATGCGTCGTCCCGGACGAACCACGCGAGTTGAGCTTTGCAGCGCGTTGTGCAACCATGAACGGATGCTGCGAACCAGCCGGCGGGCGCTCGTGGCCGCTGTCGGTTGCGCCTTGCTGGCGGCCGTCTTCCTGTGCCCCCTGATGACCACCGCGGCGGCAACGCCGGCCGCCTCGAGTTGCCACGACCGGCCGGCCCAGGATCACCACGGCGACGGCACGCCCGCGTTCACCTGCTGCGCCACCGTCGTCGGGGTAGCGTCGATAAAGGCCGCACCGGAAGCGGATGCCGCATCGACGCCCGCCGTCGAACGCGAGGTGCAATCCGTACACCACACGACGCGGCACGCCGAAGACCCTCGACCTCGATCCGCACCGCCGCCGCTGTTCGTGCGGCACGCCGCCCTGCTGATCTGATCGCCCCCCTCCGCAACGTCCGTCATCTCTCCGCCCGAGCGTCCTGGTCCGGGGTGTGTCCGTGCGCCGCCGAACCATCGTTCCAGCACGCCGTGACCGTCATGGGAACCGCGCTCGGCGGGCAACGGATGTCCCTCGAACGCGAGGAAGCACGGGGACGATCACATGCACGTGTCAAACGCCCGGCGCTGCGCTGCCGGTCTCGCGAACGGCTTGGCCGCCGCGAGCCTGTTGCCGACGCTCGCCGCCCAGCCGGCGCCGCCGGAGGAGCCGCTCGACTTCCACGCCGCCGCGCCGGACCTGCGCGCCTACGTGACCGCGGCGGTGGAACGCAACCCGGCGCTCCTCGAATCCCATGCGCGCTACCGGGCCGCCCGGCAACGGGTGCCCCAGGTCAGCGCGCTGCCCGACCCGGTGGTGAGCTTCACGCAGGCGCTGCGCAGCGTGGAGACCCGCGTCGGTCCGCAGCTCAACAGCATCACGCTGACGCAGGCCTTTCCGTGGTTCGGCACCCTGGAGCTGCGCGGCCGGGTTGCGGTGCTGGAAGCGGCGGCCCTGCATCATCGCTACGAAGCGGAACGGCGGGACGTCGTCGCCCGGGTCAAGAACGCCTACTACGATCTGGGATACGTCGACGCCGCGCTCAATCTCGCCCGCGAGGAGCAATCGCTGCTCGAGCACTACGAGACGCTGGCCAGCGCCCGTTACGCCACCGGCCAGGGCCTGCAGCAGGCGGTGATCCGGCTGCAGGCGGAGATCACCCGGGCCGTCGACCGCCGGCACCTGCTCGAGCGGCAGCGCGGGACGCTGGCGGCGCAGCTCAATACCCTGCTGGACCGGCCGGCGGAGGAACCGGTACCGACCGTGCTTCCCCTGTTGCGTCCCGACGTCGCAGTCGACCGGAAGCAGCTCCACGGCCTGGGCGAGCGGCACCGCCACGAGTTGCTGGCGGCAACCGCGCTGATCGAAGGCGGCGAGCAGTCCCTCGAGCTGGCCAGGAGGCAATCCCGACCGGAATTCACCGCAAGCGTGGGCGTGACCAACGTCGGCCGCCGCGACGATGCCGCCGGTCTGCCGCTGCCGCCGGACAACGGCAGGAACGCCGTCACGGTCTCCGTGGGCGCTTCCCTGCCGCTGTGGAGCGCCCGCTACCGGGCCGGCATCGAGCAGGCGCACGACGAGATGCGTGCGCACACCCGGCACCGGGCGGCCGCCCGGAACGCCATGGAGCTGGAGATCCGGGAAGCGGTCGTCCGGCTGGAGACTCTGGACCGGCAGATCGACCTGCTCGAAACCGTGCTGATTCCACAGACCGAGGAGGCGCTGCGCGCCACGGAGGCCGCGTACGAAACGGGTCAGCTCGGCGTCCTCGAGCTGCTCGACAGCGAGCGGACGCTGATCGACGTTCGCACGATGCGCGCGCGCTACCTGTCGGACCTCCTCATCGCGCTCACCGCCCTCGAAAGGGCCATCGGCACGCGCGTTCCTCGAATCGGGGACATGCCATGAAGAGAGCAATCGCCATCGGCATCCTGAGCTTCGGGCTGGGCATGGCGGCGACGGCGCTGGCCGCCGTCAATCCCTTCGGCTGGCAATGGCCCGCCCGCCTCTTCTCGACGTTCCGCGAAGCACCCGCGACCGCCGCCGTCGGGTCCGCCGGCGCGCCGGCGCTCGCAGCGGCGGCCGGTGACGACCGGGAGATTCTGTACTGGCGCGCGCCGATGGACCCGACCTTCACGTCGGACCGGCCGGGCAAGTCCCCGATGGGCATGGATCTGGTGCCCGTCTACGCCGGCGACGGCGAGAGCGCGCCGCCGGGAACGGTCCGTATCGACCCCGGCTTCGTGCAGAGCATCGGCGTGCGCACCGAGCCGATTGCCCGGCGCAGCGTCGGGCAGACCATCCGCACCGTCGGCACGCTGGCCCACAACGACCGGCAGATCGCCTGGGTCAACACGAAGTACGACGGCTGGATCGAGAACGTGGCCGTCAACTACCTCGGCGAGACCGTCGAGGAAGGGCAGGTCCTGTTCGACATCTACAGCCCGCAGCTCGTGACCACCCAGATGGAGTATCTGCAGGCGGTCGACTATGCCGCGCGGCTCGAGACCTCCGAGTACCCGGCGATCGCCGGGCGGGCGCGCTCCCTCGTCGCCTCGACCCGCGCGCGGCTCAACTACTGGGACATCACCGACGAGCAGATCCGGACGCTGGAGCGCGAGCGGACGCCCCGACGCACGCTGTCGGTCCTCTCCCCGGTCACCGGCGTCGTCGTCGAGAAGCTGGACCAGGCGCTCGACGGAATGCACGTCGAGGCCGGCATGAACCTCTACAAGATGGCCGATCTGACGACCATCTGGGTCGACGTCGAGGTCTTCGAGCATCAGGTCGAGGCGATGCGCGTCGGGCAGCGGGCGCGGGTCGAGCTCCCCTATCTGCCCGGACGGCCCTACACGGGGTTCGTCCGCTACCTGTATCCGCACTTCGATGAGCGGACGCGGACGATGACCGTCTCGATCGAGCTGGAGAACCCCGACCTGACGCTGCGCGCCGGCATGTACGCCAACGTGACCTTCGACGTGCCGGTAGCGCGCAACGCGCTGGCCGTGCCCGAAGAGGCCGTGATCCGCGGCGGCACCCGCGATCTCGTGGTCCTCGAACGGTCTCCCGGCACGTTCCAGGTCGCCGCCGTCACCCTCGGCCGGTACGGCGAGGGCGTGTGGGAGGTGCTGGACGGAATCGCGGAAGGAGACACGATCGTCGTGTCGGCGCAGTTCCTGATCGACTCCGAGAGCAACCTCACGCAGGCCATCCGCAGCATCGACTCCGGCATGGAGATGCCGGAGATGCCGGAGACGCTGGAGATGCCGGAGATGCCGGCCGGCCACCGCCACTGACGTCCGACCTGGAGAAAAGCCGATGCTCGCCAGGGTCATCGAGTGGTCGATCGGCAACCGCTTCTTCGTGGTCCTCGCGGCCGTGTGCATCGCGTTCGGCGGGGTCTACGCCCTGCGGGCGACGCCGCTCGACGCGCTCCCGGATCTGTCCGACGTGCAGGTGATCATCTTCACCGACTTCCCCGGACAGGCGCCGCAGGTCGTCGAGGACCAGGTCACCTATCCCATCACCACCCAGATGCTGGCGGTGCCGTCGGCCACCGTGGTCCGGGGCTATTCGTTCTTCGGCTTCTCGTTCGTCTACGTGATCTTCGAGGACGGCACCGACCTGTACTGGGCGCGCAGCCGCGTCCTCGAGTACCTCAACTACGTCGGCGGCCGCCTCCCGCAAGGCGTCACCCCGAGCCTCGGCCCCGATGCCACCGGCGTCGGCTGGGCCTACCTGTACGCCCTCCGCTCCGACGACGTCGACCTGGCCGAACTGCGCTCGCTGCAGGACTGGTTCCTCAAGTACGAGCTGACCGCCGTGCCGGGCGTGTCCGAGGTCGCCAGCATCGGCGGCTTCGTCAAGCAGTACCAGATCACCGTCGATCCCAACCGGCTGCGCGCCTACGACATTCCCCTGTCGCGCATCCGGAGCGCCGTACGACGCAGCAACAACGACGTCGGCGGCCGGGTGCTGGAGATGTCCGAGGCCGAGTTCATGGTGCGCGGCGAGGGCTACATCCAGGGCATCGACGACGTGCGGCGCGTTGCGCTGGGAGTCGACGAATCCGGCACGCCCATCACCGTCCAGGATGTCGCCACCGTGCAGATTGGCCCCGACATCCGCCGCGGGCTCGCCGAGCTGAACGGCGAGGGCGAGGTGGTCGGCGGCATCGTCGTCGTGCGCTACGGCGCGAACGTCCACGACGTGGTCGAGCGCGTGAAGGCCCGCCTGGCGGAGCTGCAATCGGGGCTGCCCGAGGGGGTGGAGGTCGTCCCGGTCTACGACCGGACCGTGCTGATCGAACGGTCCATCGACACGCTGCAGGAGAAGCTGCTCGAAGAGATGGCCATCGTCGCCCTGGTCTGCGTCCTCTTCCTGCTGCACGTGCGGTCGGCGCTGGTCGCGGTGATTACCCTGCCGCTGGCCGTGCTGATGGCCGTCATCGTGATGTACCTGCAGGGCATCAACGCCAACATCATGTCGCTGGGGGGCATCGCGATCGCCATCGGGGCGATGGTGGACGCCGCCATCGTGATGGTCGAGAACGCGCACCGCCACCTGGAGCGCGACGGCGGCCGCCTGCCCCACTGGCAGATCGTCACCCGCGCGGCCACCGAGGTGGGGCCCACGCTGTTCTTCGCGCTGCTGGTCATCACCATCTCCTTCGCGCCGATCTTCACGCTGGAGGCGCAGGAGGGCCGGCTGTTCAAGCCGCTGGCGTTCACCAAGACCTACGCCATGGCCGCCGCCGCGCTGCTTTCCGTCACTCTCGTGCCGGTCCTGGTGGGCTACTGGATACGCGGCCGCGTGGTCTCGGCGCAGGCCAACCCGATCTCCCGGCTGCTGATGGGGCTGTACCGGCCGGTGCTGCGGCTGGTGCTGGCCGGGCGCTGGGCAGTGGTCGTCGTGACGCTGGCGGCGCTGGGCGCAACCGCCGTGCCCGTCTCGCGGCTGGGGTCCGAGTTCATGCCGCCGTTGTGGGAGGGCGACCTGCTCTACATGCCGACGACGCTGCCGGGCGTGTCGATCACCAAGGCGCGCGAGATCCTGCAGCAGACCGACCGCATCCTGCGGACCTTCCCCGAGGTGGAGCACGTCTTCGGCAAGGTCGGCCGGGCCGACACCGCCACCGACCCGGCCCCGCTGAGCATGCTGGAGACGACCATTCAGCTCAAGCCCGAGGACGCCTGGCGGCCGGGCATGACGCCGGAGCGGCTGACCGACGAGATGAACCGCGCGATCCGCTTCCCCGGCGTCACCAACGCCTGGACCATGCCGATCAAGACCCGCATCGACATGCTGTCGACCGGCATCAAGACGCCGGTGGGCATCAAGATCTCGGGCCCCGACCTGTCGGTGCTGGAGGAGGTGGGCCGCGACGTCGAGGCCGTCGTCCGCGGTGTGCCGGGCAC
The DNA here is from genome assembly GCA_965204175.1 of Vicinamibacterales bacterium. Taxonomy (GTDB): domain Bacteria; phylum Acidobacteriota; class Vicinamibacteria; order Vicinamibacterales; family UBA8438; genus WTFV01. The sequence continues at coordinate 1,264,679 of OZ241978.1, read as the reverse complement.
CCGCTCGGCGTACGCCGAGCGGGTGATGGGCGGCAACTATCTCAATTTTTCGGTCCGCCGCGACGAGATCGCGCGCTACGGGCTGACCGTCGGCGACGTGCAGGACGTCATCCAGACTGCCATCGGCGGCATGAACATCACCACGACGGTGGAGGGGCTCGAACGCTACCCCGTCAACCTGCGCTACAGCCGCGACCTGCGCGACAACCCCGCGGCGCTGCGCGACATCCTGGTGCAGACTCCGACGCGGCAGCAGATCCCGCTCGGCCACCTCGCCACGATGTCGTTCGTCAAGGGGCCGCCGGCCATCAAGAGCGAGCAGGCGCGCCCCAACGCGTGGGTCTACGTGGACATCGAGGACGTCGACGTCGGCACCTACGTCGAGCGCGCCCGCGAGGCGGTCGCCGCACAGGTCGACATACCCACCGGCTACAGCCTCGGGTGGAGCGGCCAGTACGAGTACATGGTACGCGCGCAGGAACGGATGCAGCTCGTCGTGCCGATCACCCTGCTGCTCATCTTCATCACGATCTACGCGAGCACGCGCTCGGTGGCCCGGACGCTCATCGTGCTCTCCGCCGTGCCGCTGTCGCTGATCGGCACGTTCTGGCTGTTGTACGTGCTCGACTACAACCTGAGCATCGCCGTGTGGGTGGGCATCATCGCGCTGGCGGGCCTGAGCGCGGAGACCGGGGTGGTGATGCTGCTGTACCTCGACCGCGCCTGCGACGCCGCCCGGGCGGAGGGACGTCTCCGCACGCCGGCCGAGCTCCGCGAGGCGGTGCTCGCGGGGGCCGCACGCCGCGCCCGGCCGGTGGTGATGCTCAGCGCCACCACCGCGTTCGGCCTGCTGCCGATCCTGTGGAGCACGGGCACCGGAGCCGACGTGATGAAGCGGATCGCGGCGCCGATGGTGGGCGGCGTGGTGACGACGGCCGTGGTCGTGCTGCTGGTGTTTCCCGCCGTCTACTGCATCTGGCGGGGCTGGGGGCTGCGGCGACCCGCGCTTACCGCGTAGCCGGCGCTCCCGATCCAGCTCCACCAGACGCTCTATCAGCTCGGAGTGGCCGGTCCCGCGAAAGACGTAGCACGGCACGAGAGACTGGCGGAGGCGGACCTCGATCAGACGCTCTATCGGCCCGGAGTGGCCGGTCCGGCGAAAATGCAGCGCGGCACGAGAGACCGGCGGAGGCGGACCTCGATCCGCCCCCGCCAATCTCTCCACTTCGCGTCGAAGGTTCAGGCCGCCGTCTCTACTCCTTCTCCACCTGCAGGAACAACCTCGTGCCGCGGCGCTGCACGAGGAGGAATGCCGTCCGGCCCGACGCTATCGCGTCGAGCTCCGCGCCCGCCTCGGCGGCCGACCCGACGTCGACGCGGTTCACGCGGAGAATGACGTCGCCGGCCTGCAGGCCGCCCGCCTCGGCGGCGCTTCCCCGCTCGATGTCCGTCACCACTGCGCCGACCGTGTCCGCCGGCACGCCCAGGCGGCGCGCCGCCCGCGGGGTCAGATCCTGCAGGGTCATGCCGAAGCCCTCGCTCGACTCCTCCGCCGCGGGCCGCGTCGCGCTGCGGGCCTCCCGCTCCAGGTCCAGCTCGCCGACGGTGACGTCGAGGGTCACCGGCTCGCCGGCGCGGATGACGTCCACCGCCACCTCGGTGCCCGGCCTCGTGGCTACCACCCGGCGCTGCAGGTCCCCGGAATCGTCCACCGGTTCGCCCGCGAAGGCCACGATGACGTCGCCCGGCTCCATGTCCGCCTCGTCGGCCGGCCCGCCCGGGGCGACCGTCGACACGATGACCCCGCGCGGGTCGTCGAGCCCGAGCACCTCGTAGCCTTCGCGCGGCACGTCGGCGATCTGCACGCCGATGACGCCGCGGGTCACCCTGCCGCCCCGCAGCTCGTCCAGCAGGTCCAGCACCGTGTTGATCGGCACGGCGAAGCCGACGCCCGCGTTCGACGCGCGGTCGCTGATGATGGCCGTGTTCATGCCGATGACCTCGCCGCGGATGTTCAGCAACGGCCCGCCGGAGTTGCCCGGGTTGATGGCCGCGTCGGTCTGCAACATCTCGTTCGTGCGGCCCGGCACCGACCGCAGCGGGCGCGCGAGGGCCGAGACCACCCCGACGGTGACCGTATGGTCGAGGCCGAACGGCGCCCCGATGGCCATGACCCAGTCGCCCGGCGCCATCCGGCTGGAGTCGCCGAAGGCCGCCACCGGCAGCTCGCGGTCGGGCCGCTCGACCAGCTCGAGCAGCGCGCTGTCGGTCAGGCGGTCGCGGCCGAGCACGCGGGCGTCGTAACGCTCGTCGTCGCCGAAGAGCTGTACCTCGATGCCCGCCGCATCCTCGACCACGTGGTTGTTGGTCAGAATCAGCCCGGCGCTGTCGATGATGAAACCGGTGCCGGTAGCCGACGGCCGGGTGGTCTCGTCACCCTCGTCGTCCCCGTCCGGCAGCTCCCGATCGGGCGCGGGCCGCCTGAAGAAGCGGCGGAAGAACTCCTCGCCGCCGCGGAAGAAGTCCTCGCGATCGCCGAAGAAGTCGCGCGTGCCCGCTCGCGGCAGCGGCCGTTGCGTCCAGACGGTCACCACCATCCCGGTCTGCGCCTCGGCGATGTCACGGAACGTGGTCGCCGTCAGGTTGCCCGTAATGGGCGTGTCGTTCGGCGCCGATTCCCGAACCCCCTGCGCGGCCAGCGGGGAAGCCAGCTCGAAATGCGACGCAATCGCCATCCCGGCAAGCATGGCCGCCGAGGCGACCGCACAAACGAACGTCGTTCTCGATCTCGACATCGTGTTCCTTCCTCCTGTCCTGACGAATGTGGATGCCGGCAGTGCCGATGTGGACTCGCTATACTTAAGACGCCGCACGGCGCGGAAGAGTTTTCCCGGCGCCGCGGGCTGCCGGAATCCACCGCACGCGGCGGGCTCGGCATGGTTGCGCCGCGACCGGTTCCGAGACGAGCAAACGCTCCCAATCTCCGCGGCGGGCCGGCGCCGCGGGGGCAACGGAAGCGCGCGTCCTCACCGTCCCGGACTTGATTCGGCAGGCCTGCCCGGTGCTTCCGATCGAGCGGTCATGAACCTTGGCTTGCGTGACGTGTCGCCATTGATCAGCGCCTCGATCTCGTCGAGATCTTCGAGAAATTCCTCTGCCGAGGGCTGATAGTAACGCCAACAACTGAACAACGATCCTGACCAGATCGCCCTCGTGACCGGTTCAACTGCGGCTCGGGCCAGTTCCACAAAACTAGAAGCCATGTTCCTGTCGCCAGTCGCCCAATAAGCTATCGCCATACACTGGTAATAGTTCGGATCCGGACCTTCGCGCCCGCCCTCCGGATTCTCCTGATCGAGTTCCACGACCCGCGCAAATGCATCTGCAACCGTCTGTCCGGTCGATCCCCAGGCCGCCATCGCGTAGTTGAATGCATCCCGAGTGTCCATTTCCCCGACATCACGTCCACCGAGACCGAGCAGCGCCGCCGCCTCGCCGCAGTCTCCGATCCCGATATACTTCACCGCGAGTTCGCTTCGCGCAGGATCCCCGTCGTCGCTCGTCCCCGCATCCCACTCGTCAAGCCCAGTCTCCAGAATGTCGGCCGCGATTCTGATCTCATGAAGGGAACGATCAAGTTCGCTGGCGAGCCAGACACGATCACCGCCGTCGAGCGATGCCACTGCTCTTGACGCCGGAATGTCCTTACTCCTCTCCACGGCGACCATACGCACCGCCTCCCTGATAAGAGGGAGAGGCAGGCTGTCGGCCTGAAGCGCCCGCATGGCGTCCTCGCTTGCGCCCGCACGATCCCCGTTGCCGTCACGAAGACGAGCCAGTCTCAAGTACATCTCCGGAGCGCTGTATCCGGCCTCACCAGCCCGGTAGAACAGAGACGCCGCCCTCTCTTGTTGGCGATCCTCCTCCATGAACGTGCCAAGGGCGAATAGCACCTCTCCATCGTCAGAATGCGCCTTTTCGATGCCCTTGAGCTTCCGCGCGAGCATCTCGGGAGACTCGTGGGTTGCTCCCCGACTCCGCCATCGTTCTCCCGCCGTCCTGATATAGGCCAGGGCTGCGTCCCGGTCTCCGAGATTGCAACCTACGATCTCGTCGACAAGGTGCCGGTACTCCCTGGCGAGCCGACTCCTGGGACGCTCCTTCGTGAACACCACCTGGTTCAGCAGCGACAAGCTGTCGTACCTGTGCAACATGCGAGGCTCGCCGGTGAAGCCGAGCTTCTCCCGAAACGAATCGATCTTCCTCTCCAGCACCCGATCCTCATCGTCCAGGTCCGGCACGTTGGACATCACGAAGTGAAGATCGATTTGCTTGTTGCGGGGACTTCGGGCCTCCGCTCGAATGTCCTGCACAACCGTGGTCAGACCGCGGAGATTTTGATCGTTCGGGAAGAACAGAATCGCGACTGCATCCGGAAGCTGCCGCGTACAGATGCCCCCCGTGTCCGTGTGGCCGGTACGAGAGTCAATAAGAACATAGTCGGGCTTGACGACCTGTTCCCACTGCGCCTTCAGATCCTCGAACAGCAGGTAACCGTCGCGGCGCTCATACAAGTCGAGCCAGTCGATCTCGCGGAAGCTCGTGGCGTAGCGCTCGTGTTGTTCTCCCGACGGCATTACATGCAGGCAGCCGCCGTTCCCGCCGACGGCCTTCGACTCGTGGACAAACCGTTCGACCTCGGGAGCTCGATCGGTGTCCAGATATTCGCTGACGAAATCGACAATGCCGAGGCGCTTCCTCCGAGTTCCAAGAATGTTGAACGTATCGAGCCCGGGAGCCTCCAGATCGAAATCGACCGCGAGCACGCGGCGACCCCTTTGCGCCAGTTCGACGGCCACGTTCACGAGCGCCATCGTGCGACCGACACCGCCCTTGAACGAGTAGAACGTCGCAACGTACATGGCGCAACCCGTTTTCGAACGGCTCAAGGAAACAGAGGCGTCTGGAACTCTCAGAAGCTCTCGACTCCAGTTGCCGAGGGTCGAGACTCCTTCGCAGGGGGCTGGCGAACACGACCGGCTCCACGAAGGTTCCGACCTCTTGCAGGTCTCGAACAGCGCAGACGAAACAGGACTTTCCGAGAGCTGCGAGAAACTCTCACTGCTCGGAACTGCAGGTCTTCACCAGCGTCCAGGTCGCTACCCGACTCCACCGGCTCTGCGAGTCTCTTGAGCTCTCTCATGATCTCCGGTTTCTCCAGGAGCCGGATGTAGCGGTCGTACGCCCGCGTGTGATTCATGGACCCGTTCTCCCACCGGACGAGGGTGGCCGTGCCCAGACCGGTGACCTCCGCGAACGCTGCCAGCGTCATCCCGTAGCGCTCTCGGATCCGTTGAATCCCGGACGGGGACAGGACACCGAGATGCTCGCAGATCGCTTCGAGCTTGATTCGCTCGGATTCCTGATCGAGAAACTCGAAGCCGCACGTCCCGCATCTACGGACGGGGAGGTGCGCGGTCAGGTCCGCCGCTGATTTGCCTGCCCCGTAGCGGAACGTGTGAAGATGCTCCACCGTGTCGACCGTTTCTGCCCCACACCGCCCACACGACCGCTCCTGCCTGGTAGCATGAGGCGCTCGATCCGAACGTGCAACCGCCACCGTCACTACCCTCGCTTTCGTGCTGATTCGTGAAAACTGCGTCCGATGACCTCGCCGCGCCCGAGCTCCAGCTTGACGTACAGCAAAGGCCTTCCCGGATTGATATCGATCTTCATGACGTAGCCTGTCTTGTCGGGTGGATCTTCAAGAGTGACGGTCTCGACCTCGTGTCCGCTCTCGAGTCTGGATGCGATCAACTCCCACGCCGAGCGGTCGTCGAAGTAGGGCAGCAGCAATCCCTCTGGATTCGGAACCTGTTCCGGCCTCCAGTCGGTCGGACGTGCCGTGGTGAACTCGGACGTCCGAGCGCCCCGTCTCACGAGAGTCACGAGTTGGTGCCGGATCGAGAGGTCGATGCTCACGACACGACTCGACTTGTTGCGGAACGCTCAGGACCATCAAGATCAATCATATGATACTTTCTCGCCATCTGCTACGAACCTGCAGAATCAAATGGATCCATCCAGACTGGAAGCGCCGGCCAGGGGGTGTACCGGATTCCCGACCAGCGGCCAACGGCCCCGCCTGCGGGTCGTTCAACGATCAGCGGGGCGCCGCAGTCCGCGGAGGAACGCATCGGGGGCGACGAACCGCGTGTGGTACTTTCGCCAGTCGTCCTCGTAGCGCTGGTAGACCGGGTCGTCTTCCAGGACGGCCGAGGCATCCGGGTCGTAGTCGGGCTCGGCGTGCGAGGGCAGGGGCCCGACGGTCTTCGAGTGGGCGGTGTTGAAGTCGCCGTCCTTCACCCAGCCGTCGGTGACGAGGACGAAGTCGCGGCGCCAGCCGTCGGGCGGCGGTTCCGGCGCGGTGAACCGGAACCGGAGCTCGTCGCCGGCGTTCATGATCACGTAGCGGTCCTCGACCTCCGCCAGCAGCTCGCGGACGTCGCCGAAGCGGGTGTGGTAGCCGACCAGGTCGCGCCAGCGCGGGCGGAGGCTGGCCAGCTCGTAGCGCGGCAGCTCCAGCCGGCGCGGCCCGACGTACTCGGTGACGGAGTAGCCGCGGTAGCGCAGGTCGGCAACCGCCGCCGCGAGGCGTCGCGTTTCAGCCCGCGCGTCGTCCCGCAGCGGCGCCCAGGCGATTTGGTCCCAGTAGATCTCCAGGTTGGTGCGCAGCCGCAGGCGGGTCGGATACCGCCCGTCGCCCAGCCTCTCCACCGGGATGACCATCGTCTTGAGCTTGCCGGCCGGGAAGCCCAGGTCGGCGTGCATGACGGTCCAACGCCCCTTGCCGTCGAGCGCCTCCACCGCCACGCCGCGGGGCGCGGGCAGGCTGCTCTGCCCCAGCGCGACGTTGATGCTGCTGTCGGTCGGGTAGAGCCAGCCGTGGGCCAGCAACCGGATGGCGCGATGCTCCTCGAGGCCGGGGCCGAGATCGATCTCCAGGAAGTGGTCGCGCGTGATCCCCTGGTGCGTCCCGCGCTCGAAAGTGGCGACGTAGCCGAGGTCGCGCTTCCGGATGAGATCGGTCACCTCCTTCCCGGCGTCGTCCCAGGCGCCGGCCACCGGACGCGACCTGCCGGTGACGATGGGGTCGAGCGGCGCCGGGTCGCGGGCGAAGCGCTCGTCGACGTGGACCTCCGTGTCCGCGGGATGATCGACGACGAGCAGCGACGCGTGATCGATGAAGTGGGTCTCCCAGAGCTCGGCGGTGATGCGCAGGTCGTACTGCCCGTCGCGCGGGGCGAGCTGATCGCCGCGGATCAGCACGCGGTCCTCGGTCTGCGTCACTCCCGCGGTGTCCTGCGCGTTGATGCGCATCCCGAGCGGCGAGCGCCAGAGCGCGTCGGTGACGAAGCGCAGGCCCGTGCCGTCGTGGGCGAAGAGCCAGGGGCAGGAACCCTTCAGGCGCTGCTCGGCGACGAAGACGCCGCGCGCCGGCAGGTCGAAGTCGGCCTGCACCACACCGTTCGGCCACGCCACGCGCGCCACGTCGATCCGCGGCTGCTCGCCCAGGCCGAAATGCACGGGAGCGCCGGTCAGCACCTGCTTCTGCACCAGGAGCCCCGCGCGCGCCTCTATCTCGCCGCCGACCCCGAACGCGTTGATCCGCTGATCGCCCGCCGCGACGTGAGCCCGCGGGCGGATCTGCTGCCAGCCGTAGCCGGCGCTGCCCCGGCCGAGGAACCGGACCGGAGCACCGTTCTGCACACCGACCAGATCGAGCCGGCCGTCGGCGTTCAGGTCGGCGATGCCGAATACCTCCGCCGCGGCCGGCGCCTCCGGGGCGATGTCCCGGAGTACCGACCGCTCGTCGGCCAGCCAGATCCGTGAGCCCGCCGGCCCCGAGCCGAGCAGGTCGAGCGCGCCGTTGTTGTCGAGGTCGGCCAACAGCAGCCGCCGGGACCCGGGAGCGGCGTCGGCCGGAACCGCGGACCACTCGACGACCGGCTCGCGATCCCAGATCCCGTCGTCCCAACTCGTGCGCCACACCTCCCCCGCCGCATCCAGGGTGACCACGTCGAGCGTGCCGTCCGCGTTCAGGTCGCCCAGGGCCAGGGCGACGACGGATTGCGGCGTCTCCCACGCCGGCCACGACCCGAACCGGCCGGCCTGCAGATTCTCGAGAGGGTGCACACCGCCCGCCGCGTCGAGCAGGACCGCGTCCGGGTCCCCGTCCACGTCGAGATCGCCCCAGCCGAAGCCGCGCAGGCCGCCGACGTCGGGAAACGGCCGCACCGCCTCGAACGTGCCGTCGGCGTTGTTGCGCAGCACCCGCGGCGCGTCGTCCAGCGGGCCGTGAACGATGTCGAGGTCGCCGTCCATCTCGATGTCCGCCGCCCAGGCCCCGTAGCCCGCAAGGCTGCCGACGTCCGCACCGTCCGCCGGCATCGGGGTGTTCTGCTCGAACTCACCGTCCTCGTTGCGTGTCAGAAGACTGAAGCCGCGTGCCCCGACAACAGCCAGGTCCATGCGGTAGTCGCCGTTCCAATCCAACGGCAGGAGCGCTTCTCCGGCCGGCCGCGTTCCGGACGCATCGCCGGGAAAAGAGAACTCCGGCCCCGCGTCGGCCCCGCCCACGCGGCGCACGGTCTCGCCGTCGGTGGCGACGATCGCCGGCGTCGCGCCCTCGCCACCGTGCACTATCGCCAGCGCGGCCGCCTCGGCGGTCCCGGTCGAGCCCGGCCCGATCGGCTCCGCCAGGTAGGCGAGCGTCGGATCCGGCGCCGCCGCGGTCGACGGGGGCGACGGCATCGCCAGAAAGCGCATCAACGGCGCCGCGATCTGCTCGGCGCTGACGCTGACCACCGCCAGGTCCTCGCGGAAGTGCGGCGTGCGGACCAGCACGTTGCGGAGCAACTGCGCCATGGTCGCCGCCCGTCCCAGGTCGCCGCGGCCCGCGGCCTCGGACAGTCCCTGAAGCTGCGCAACGGCCAGCTCGGGCCACGCCTCGCTGAGTCGGGTCAGGCGCTCTATCGTGTCGCCCAGGACGTCGCCGTCCTCCATCCGCGCCGTCCACCGTGCCCGCTCCAGCAGCACCGCGAGGTTGTCGGGCCGGCGCGCCAGGACCTCTTCCAGCCACCGCCGCGCCTCGGGCAGGTCGGTCTCGGCTCCGCTCCGCTCCAGCTCCTGGGCCAGGGCGAAGCGGGCCCGCTCGTGACCGCCGTCGAGCGCCGCCGCGCGCCGATACTGGATGACCGCCTCCACTGACCGCCCGCTGAAGCTGGCGAGCTGACCCTGCAGAAACGCCACCTCGGCGCTGTCCGGCGCCAGGGCGTACGCCGTCTCCAGCGCGGTCGTCGCTCCCGCGTCATCTCCCACGCCCACCTGGGCCACGGCCAGGTTCGCGTGGATGGCCGGCTCGCGCGGGGCCAGCTCGATCGCACGGACGAACTGGTCGCGCGCGTCGCTGAGCAGACCGACCTCCAGCGACGCCAGCCCCCGGTAGAAGACGCGGACCATCTCCTCGTACTCCGCCGAGCCGGCCGGCGGCACCCCCGCGGGCGCACAGCCGACCCAGTGCCCCGCGCCCGACGCCAGGGCAACCAGAACGATCCCCGCCAGGGCAGGTCCGCACCGGCGATCCGGCACGGATGACCCCGCCCTGCCCGTTGACGGAGCGGAAGAAGTCGGTCGCTGCGCGTTCATCGGCCTTGCGGATGATCCGCACCTGCCCGATAGCGACGAAGCCGAGGAACTGGACGAATGCACGTTCTTCACCATGAATCCTTGATATTCTTGCGAACCGTAGCATGACCGGCAAGGTTGCGCGGACGGTCGCTCGGACCCTGATCGTCGTTCTGGGCCTGGCCTTCGGCAAGGTCGCGGCGCAGCCGCCCGGCGCCGCCCCTCTCGTCCTCACCGCCGCCCGGCCCGACCCGCGGGCGGGGACGCTGACCATCGCCGGCGCGGGCTTCGGCGGGGGTCCTCTCGTCACCCTCGACCTGGTGCCGCTGGCCGTCCGCTCGGCGACCGACACCGAGATTGTCGCCACCGCCCCGATCTCCCTCATGCCGCCCGGCGACTACGTGCTGACCGTCAGCCGCGGCCCGCGGGCGGGCGAGCACGCGTCGCTCGACGTCCCTCTGCACGGCGGCGTGGCCGGCGGCGGCTCGTCGCCGGCCGACCGCTCGGGCGCGGGTCCGGGGCCGGTAGCGAGAGCGGGGACCGGCGGCGCCGACGGGCCGGCACTGGCGGAAGCCCCTGGAGCGGTCGCCGCCACCGTCGGGGATCGCGTCATCACCGTGGCCGAGGTGGACCGGGAGTGGCGCCGGCAGGATCCGGGCGGCTTCGTCGCCCTGGCACGCGAGATTCACGACACCCGCTGGCGCTTCACCGACGCCCTGGTGTCGGCGGAGCTCATCGCCCGCGAGGCGGAGGCGCAGGGCGTGACGCCCGAAGCGCTGCTGGAGCGGGAGATCCCGCTGCGCATCGTCGAGATGCCCGAGTCGGCGGTCCGCTCGCTCTATGCCGACGTGGGAGCCGCGGCGCGGGGCGCCAGCTACGAGCGGATGGAGCCGGCGCTCCGCGCGTGGCTGGAACGGGTGACGGCGCGCGAGCTGGCGCGGATGAACTACCTGGAGGAGTTGACCGCGGTCTCCACGAACGCCGAGCTGGCGCTGGATCCGCCCCGCATCGCCGTGGAGCGCACCGCGCAGGACGCGGTGCTGGGCCCGGCTGCCGCTCCCGTCGAGCTGGTCGTGTTCGGCGACTTCCAGAGCGCCGGCTACGGGCGGTTCGCCGCGGTGTTCGGCCGGGTCCGGGAGACGTACGGCGAGCGGGTCCGGATTGTGTTCAAGCACCTGCCGCCGCCCGACCGCCCCGCCGCGATCCAGGCCGCGCAGGCGGCGCAGTGCGCGAACCTGCAGGGTCGATTCTGGCCGTTCCACGACGCGTTGCTGTCGCGCCCGGCGGTGCTCGACGCGTTTCGCCTGCGGCAGGCGGCCGGCGAAACGGGCCTGAATGCCGAACGGTTCAACACCTGTCTCACAAGCGGGGCGACGCGCGCGACAATCATGGACGCGCTGGACGAAGCGATACGGTACGGCCTGCACACCAGCCCCAGCGTGCTCGTCAACGGCAGGCTCGCACCGGAGCCGCCGCCCTTCCTGCCGCCGTTCGAGTTCTTCACACGGCTCGTGGAGGAAGAGCTGCTGCGCGAGTCACGGCGCGGGCGCTGACCGCCGCAGACCGGATGCCTCGTCGATGACGACCCGCTGGTTGGCGGCGACGTCCGCGAAGCGCTGCGTCGCGCCGGACGGCCAGGTCACCTCCAGCGACTCGACCGTCGCATCGGGCCCGAGGCCGAACGTCACCGGCAGCTCGCTCTGCGAGGCATAGCTCGAACCGCTGCGCACCGCCCGCCACTGGGCGCCCGACGCGCTCGTGACCCGCGCCACCGCGCCGATGCCGCGCCGGTTGGATCCCGCACCGGCCAACCGGACCCGCAGCCAGTTGTTCCGGTTGCCCCCCTCGTTGCGCAGCAGCCTCGCCGGGCCGTTCAGCGCGGTGAGAACGAGATCGAGATCTCCGTCGCCGTCGAAGTCGGCGTAGGCGGCGCCCCGCCCCATCGCCGGGCGGCCGAATGCCTCTCCCACCGCCCGCGTGACGTCGTCGAACGCGCCGTCGCCCCGGTTGCGCAGCAGCAGCGGCGGCTGGGCGAGCCGCGCCCGGGAGTCCAGCATCCCCTGCGACTCGTCGGTGCCGCCGTTGGCGGCGAAGATGTCGAGGTGGCCGTCGAGGTCGACGTCCAGGAAGAACACAGCCCAGGTGACCGACTGGTAGCTCGCCCGCCCCACCGTGGTGCGCGGGGCGGCGTCCACGAAGAGGCCGTCACCCCGGTCGCGGTACAGGCCGAGCATCTCGTGCAGGAAGTTGCCGACCAGGATGTCCGGCCGGCCGGACCGATCGTAGTCGGCGGCGTCGACCCCCATGTTGGCCCGCGCCCGCCCCCGTTCGCTCAGGGCCACCCCGGCGCGCAGGCCCTCGTCGACGAAGCCGCCCGCGCCGTCGTTGCGGTACAGCTTGGCCGGCACGCGGTCGCTGCCGACGAACAGGTCGGGCCAGCCGTCGGCGTCGTAGTCGAGCACGGCGACGCCCATCGCCTTGTCGGTCGGATCGTCGAGGCCCGCCCGCGCGGTGACGTTCTCGAAGCGTCCGCCCCCGGCGTTGCGGTACAGGGCCGGCGCGACCGGGCGGTAGGCGTCGGGGCCGCAGTACCCCGGCGGATTGCCGCAACCCGGCTCGTTCTCGGGCGACCAGTCGACGTAGTTGCCGACGAACAGGTCGACCAGCCCGTTCCGGTCGTAGTCCAGCCACGCGGCGCTCACCGCGAATCGGCCGTCCCCGATGCCCGCGGCGGCGGTCACGTCGCGGAACGAGCCGTCGCCCGCGTTGCGATACAGGCGCCCGCCGTCGACCGTCGTCATGAAGACGTCGTCGCGCCCGTCGTTGTCGAAGTCCGCGACCGTGGCGCCCAGGCCGTAGACGCCCGCGCCGTCGAGGCCGCTGCCCGCGAAGACGTCGGTGAACGTGCCGTCGCCGTCGTTGCGGAACAGTCCGTGGCGGGTTTCGCCGGCCGACTGCCAGTCGCGGCCGTTGACGAACAGCAGGTCGGGCCACCCGTCGGAGTCGAGATCGAGCACGGCGACCCCGCCGCCGAACAGCTCCGGATACCGGTGGTCCCCGGCCGCGCCGTTTTCGTGCGTGAAGTCGATGCCGGACTGCCGCGTCACGTCGGTGAACGTGACCGTCCCGCCGCCGGACTGCGACTGGCCCATCACCCTGCCTGCGCAGAGAACGAGCGTGAAGCAGGCGATAGCGACCAGGAGCCCGCGGCGAAACGCCGCGGGGCACCGGAACCGGCGCGGCGCCCGGATCGCGCGGCGCGACGACGGACCATACCGAGCCGGATGCGACCGGGGAGCTGCATGGAGTGGCACGATGCGTCGCCGGACGAATGCAGCGCGGTCCGTCACGGCACTTCTCCTTCCGGCCAGGGCACGCGGCAGGCCTCGCCCCGCTCGTAGCGGCGGAGGTTGACCTCCAGCCGGCGGATCACGTCCGGCAGACCCACGCGCCCGGCACCGGTGACGAGATCGCGCTGCAGCGCCGCCGCCCGGTCGTAGGCGCCCACCTCCGCGAGCGCCATCGCCATCGTCTCCCCCAGCTCGAGGGTCCGTCCCTGCGAGGCCAGGCGATCGACCAGGGTCAGGGCCCGCGCGCCTTCGCGGACGCGCCCGTCCGGCGCCGCGGCCAACAGGCGCGCGAGGGCATGCGCCACCCCCGGGTCGCGGGGATGCGCCTCCACCGCCTGCTCCAGCCGGGTCCGGGCAGCGCCCCAGCGGTGCAGCACGACCAGCGCCATCGCCTCTCCGAAGGCCGCCTCGACCAGGTCCGGGTCCGTGCGCGAAACGCGCCGGTATTCCGCCAGCGCGCCCTCGGCGTCTCCCGACCGGCGCAGGCTGAAGGCCAGCCGTAGCCGTGCTTCCGTGTAGGAGGACCGCGCCCGCAGCGCCGCGGCGAACCGATCGGCGGCTTCCCGGTGCTGGCCCTCGTCCTGCAACAGCACGCCCAGGCTGTATTGCGCCTGCGCCAGCTCGGGCGACTCCGCCGCGGCCCGCTCGAGCTCCGTGCGCGCCGGCCGGAGGTCGCCGCGCAGGTAGAGCGCCGTCCCGAGGCGGTGCCGGAGCTCGGCGTCGTCCGGGTCGATCTCGAGTCCGCGCCGGAACGCGGCGACCGCGCCGTCCCAGTCCTCGCGGTTGAGCGCCTCGATGCCGCGGGTCTCGTAGGCCTGGGCGCTCTCCAGCAGCCCGTCCAGCGCGGCCATCAGCGGATCCGCGGGCCGGATGTCGGCCGCCTCGCGCTGCCGCAGGTGCTCCTGGGCCCGCTCGGACTCGCCGAGGCTGAGATAGGCCTGCCCGAGGGGATAGTGGGCCGCGGTCGCCGACGGCTCCAGCGCCAGGATCTCCTCCAGGCCCCGGGCGGCCGCCTCGAAATCCCCACGCATCAGGGCCGTCCGGGCCAGGCCGAACCGTGCGGAGAGCGAATCGGGGTAGAACGACAGCGCCCGTGCGAACAGCGGCTCGGCCGCCTCGGCGTCACCCTGCGCCAGTCGGACGTCGCCCAGCCAGACCAGGATCGCCATGTCGTCGGGCTGCAGCCGGCGCGCCGTCTCGAAACGATCGGCCGCATCGTCGAGCGCGCCGGCATCGCGGTGCAGGTGGGCCAGATAGTACGGCCAACGCACGTCCCCCGGCGCCAGCGCCTGCGCGTTGCGGAAAGCCGGAATCGCCGCGTTCGGAAACTGCGCCGCCATCAGCACCATGCCGAGCGCGCCGTAGGTCTCCGCCGCTCCCGCGCCGGAAACCGCGCCGTCGCCCTGCAGGCGTTCGACCGGCCGCCAGCGCGCCTGCACCTGCTCCCGGACCGAGTCGCTGACCCGCGCGAGATCGGGAAGCGCCACCGGTTCAAGGCGCTCGTCCGCCGCCGCGTCGCGGCCCGGGTCGCCCGCATCCGGCTCCGGCAGGACGGCCGCGCCGCACGCCGCCGTCAGCAGCAGCGCCAGCGGTGCAGCGAGCACTCGGCTCGCGAAGCGGACCCGTGATGGCGCTCGGCGTCGTTGTCCGGTCGGCAAGGGGAAGGCACGGCCGGGCGGCCGCACGGCTTGCGGCCACCCGGCGGAAGGACGGAATCAGGAACAGAACAGCGTGCAGCCGTCCCGGCGCTCGCGGCGTGTCGACGGCGTGGAGTCCTCGACCTTGCGATCGATCACCATCATGGCCAGGGCGATGCCGACGCCGGCGCCGATGATCGCCCACGTTCTGCCCGCCCCCCGACCACGGTCGCCCTGCCCGGCCGGCGCCTGCGCGGCCGCGGCCCGGCGCTCCGGCGGCCGGACGGAAGAGGCGGCGCCGGCCACCTCCCGATCCGGCGGCGGCACCTGCCGGGCGGTCACCTCCGCCGCGGCCTGCAAGGCCGAGTCCAGCAGATGTCCCGCGAACGCCGACGGCGCATGCGCCATCAGGATCACCAGCGCCAGCGCCGTCACCCGCTTCCAGCTCGTCTTCGCAATCATCATGCTTCTCCCTTCGACAGCATGCGAACGCTTAGAAGCGCAGGTTCGCGTACACCTGCAGCACCCGCGCGTCGAGCACGGTGATGGGCCGCCCGAACGCGACGCCGATGGTGTTCTCGATCGACTGCACCGAGTTCGAGTTCACCGCGTTGTACAGGTCGATGCTGGTGTCGAGCCGCACGTCGCCCAGGTCGAACGTCCGGAGGAACCGGAGGTCGAGTTGCGTGAACCGCTTGGTGAAGTACTGGTTCGGCGCGGTAATCGCGAGCGTCCGGGTGGGACTGCCCGCGAACCCGGTCCGCGTGCTCGTCGGATCGCAGTTGCCGTTGCCGTCCGCCCAGCAGTGGATGTCGGCGTTGGTGAAGTCGCCGATGGCGTTGATGGGCGTGCCCGGCGTGTTCTTGTAGATCCAGCTCAGGGTGAAGTCGGCCGGCAGCGGAATGTCGCCGTGCATGCGGAAGTCCGCCAGATTGCCCCATGAATGCGTGTGGGTACAGTTCGGCCCGCCGGGCGGCAGGTTGTTGAACAGGTCCCGCGGCTGGTTCGGCTCGTCCACGGTGAAGCAGTTGCCGATGGTCTGCGTCCCCAGATCGAGGCCGCCGGTCACGCGGATGCCGTTCGGCAGGCGCCCGTCAACCGAGAAGACGAAACCGTTCCAGACCCGCGACTGGTTGCCGAACTTGTCGGCGATGGTCACGAGCCGCTTGCTCTGTCCGAACATCTCCGGCCGGATGTCGTAGTAGCCGCAGAGCGACTGACCGGGCGAGAGACCACCCACCACGTCGTACAGCCGCCCGCTGGCCGGCGTCGAGATGCAGTACTCGTCGTAGTCCGCGGGAGAGGTCAGCAGATTGTCCGACACCCAGAAGCCGCCCGACCAGTTCCGGTTGTACCCGCCGCTGACCGACAGTCCGGTGAGCAGCTCGCGCTGGATCTCGGCCAGGAAGTCCCAGGTGTAGGGCCGGTTGTCGTACAGGACGTCCGGGTCGAACATCGTGGCGGGACACGCCTCCGGGCTCCCTTCCGAGCATCCCTCCAGGTTGCCGAAGATGTAGTCCTCCGGCTGCAGGTCCGGGAACTGTCCGTAGTTGGCGTTGCTGATGGCGCCGCACTCGCCGTTCGGCGTGAGGTTCGCCGTGTCGCAGTCCACGATCCAGTTCTGGTTCGCATCGATCCACAGCCGGTTCGCCGTCGAAACGGACGAGTTGAACGGGTGGAACTCGCGGGTCAGGCGGCTGCGCGTCAACTCGTTGAAGCGGCCCATCGACACCTTCACCGCGGTTCGCCCGTCGCCGGTGAGGTCGTAGCTCACGCCGCCGCGCGGGTTGACGTCGGTCCAGTCCGGCACGCCCCGCAACTCCGGCACCGTCCGCGCCCCGACCGAGGGTCCGGCCCCCAACTGGGCAGCGGGGAAGCCCATCGTGACGTAGTCGGTTCGCAAGCCGCCGGTCAGCGTCAGGTTCCCGATGGTCCACGAGTCCTGGACGTACAGGCCCAGCTCGGCGTTCATCCGCTCCTGCTGGAAGTACGGCTGCGTGTAGTAGATGAGAGCCAGCGGATTGCCGGCCAGCAGCGCCCACGCCAGCGTGTCCTGGTGGGCGGTGGCCCGCTCCTCGTCGTTGAACGCCTGCTCCAGCGTCACGCCGACCCGGAAGTTGTGCGAGCCGGTGACGTACGACATCCGGAAGTACTCCATGCTCCGACCGGTCCGCGCACGCGGCGCGATGTTCAGGATCGGTGCACCCCAGCGGTAGCCGGTGGCGAGGTCGCGGATGTGCCGGTCCTGACCGTCGACAACGCCGGTAGCCGGGAAGTTGATCCAGTTCGCCGTCTGCCAGCCGCCGCCCGCCTCGAGGAGGAGGCGCGTAGTGACCGGGGAGGTCCAGGAGCCCTGCACGACGCCGTTGGGCCACATGTCCCATCCGTTCTCGTTCTCGATGGCGTACTGACCGGTATAGCCGGTGGTGCAGCGACAGTCCTTCTGGATGTCGAGGAAGCTGGCGAACCGGTGCCGCTCGGCCGCCTGCCAGGTGAGGCGGACTGCGTGCGTCCGGTTCCAGTCGAAGTCGTAGGCCGGACGGCTGGAGTCGCGCTCGTGGAAGATGGTCCGGGTGTTGTAGAAGCCGGGCGCGCCGGGTCCGCCCCGCAGGCCGAACGGGTCCTCGATCTCGTTGGGGCCGCCCACCCGCATGTCGGGGAACGGCGCTCCCGCCATCCCGAACTGGTTGTGCCCCTGCAGAGCGTTGAAGAAGCCTCCCGGCGGCTGGATGCGGCGGCCCCAGCGCGCGATGGAGGCGTAGTACCACGCCTTGTCCGTCACGATCGCGCCGCCCATGGTGCCGGCGGCACGCCAGATGTTGACCATCTGCGGCGGCTCGATGCCGAACTCCTTCAACTCCGGCGTCAGGTTCTCCGACTGCATGCCGCCGCCGGAGTACTTCGTGTTGACCGACGCGGTGAAGGTATTGCTCCCCTCGCGCGGGATGGCGTTGATGGTGGTGCTGCCGGAGCCGTTCTCGGCGCCCATGCCGGCAATCTCGACCTGCATCTCCCCGATGGTGTCGGAGTTGGTGATGTAGCCCGAGCCGGAGGCGGTGCCGATGTAGTACTGGTTCCGGAAGCCGTTGAACGACGCGCGGGTGCCCGGCTTGCCGTGGTAGAAGCGGTAGGCTCCCTGCGCCGACCAGGTGTCGCGCGTGCCGCCGACGTCCGCCCGGTCCTCGGTGAACCCGGGGGTCACCTGGGCGATCGTCTGCAGGCCGTAGTTGCCCACCGGCAGGACTTCGAGCTCCTCGGTGTCGAGCACCGCCTGCTGCCGGACGGTCTGCACGTCGACCACCGGCGCCTCGCCGGTGACGGTGATGGTCTCCTCCACGGAGCCGACCGCCATCTGGGCGTCGACCGTCGCGGTGAACCCGGCGCCGATGGTGATGCCGTCGCGGACGACCGTGGAGAAGCCGGGCAGCGTGAAGGTGACGATGTAGTCTCCGAGCGGGAGCTGCACCACGCTGTAGAGCCCGGCCCCGTCGGTGAACGCCACCTGCGGCGCGCCGAGCGCGGGCGACGTCACCTCCACGGTGACCCCCGGCAGGACGCCCCCGGTGTTGTCGGTCACCTGCCCGGAGATGCCCCCGAGCTGCTGCGCGGATGCACCGCCCGTACACAAAAGAACCGCGCAGAGCGCGGCGGAAGTGTGGACGCCGAATCGGAGTCGTTGCCTGAACGCGTGCGACATGGACACCTCGCGATCGAACGGAACGAAACGCCGTGGTTCTTCGTCTGACCGTTCAGGCCCCCGGCCTGTACGGCCGACGCAACCCCTTCGCCGCGATTGTAGTGCCGGAGATCGGGCCGCGCAAGGCGCCGGTTGCCGGGCCGGGAGCTTGCGCCGCAGAACGCAACGCAGCGCGTTCCGGAGGCGCCGGGTTCCGGGGCGGTGGGGGCTGGGCCGAACACGGAGCCCTGCGACGGGCTTGGCGGCGCTATACTGCCGAACATGCCGTTGAGAGCCGGATGGAAGACAGCCGTGTTCACCGCTGCGGTACTCGCGGCCGCCGCGGTCGGCACGACCGAAGCGCAACCGCCGCCGGTGTTCCGGTCGGGCGTCACCCTGGTGACCACCGACGTCATCGTCCGGGACGGCGACGGCCAGTTCATCCCCGACCTGACCCGCGGCGACTTCACGATCTACGAGGACGGCGTGCCGCAGCAGCTCGCCTCTCTCGTGCTGATCCACGGGGGACGGGTGTTCAACCAGTTGCTGCCGCCCCCGCCGGTGCAGGAAGGGATCATCCTGCCGGGCCGGACCCCGACGGCCGGAACCGCGACGCCGGGGCGCATCTTCGTCATCTTCATCGACGACCTGCACATCCGGCCGCCGGACACGCCGCTGATCCACCGCGTGATGGATCTGCTGCCGGAGACGCTGATCCACGAGGGGGACGAGTTCGGGATCATCTCGAGCGGCAAGTCGGCCATCCGCGTGCAGATGACGTCCGACCGGAACCGGTTGCGGGCCATCGACCGGGCAGTGGGCGAGGCGTTCGATCCGCGGCAGTTGATCGAACGGGCGACGCAGCTCTCGTCGCTGGGCGAGTCGCGCTGGCGCGCGCACGTCGCCTTCAAGACGGCGATCGAGACGGTGCGCGGGCTCGAGCAGATCCGCCACCGGCGCAAGGTCTTCCTGTACGTGAGCGCCGGCTACAACTTCAACCCGTTCGACGACAGCCGCGTCAACGCGCGCATCGAGTCGATGCAGCAGGTCGGGTTCTTCGAGGGTATCGACCTGCCGGAGTTCGACGAGCCGGCCCTCGATCAGTTCGCGACGGTCGACGCGTTCGGCGAGGTGTTCAGCGACTCCGAGCTGCACAACGAGCTGCTGCTGCTGATCGACGAGGCGAACCGGGCCAACGTCTCGTTCTACACCATCGACGTGCGCGGGCTCACGACCATCCCGGACCTCGACTTCGACCTGCGGACGACCGAGTGGAACGAGTACATCCGCAAGCAGCACTCGTCGCTGCGAACGCTGGCCGAGCTGACCGGCGGCATCGCGGTGGTGAACCGCAACACGTTCCGCGAGGCGTTCACCGAGATCGACGCCGAAACGAGCGACTACTACGTGCTCGGCTTCTACTCGTCCAACCCCGACGAGACGCGGCGGACCCGGCGGCTGCGGGTCGAGGTGGCGCGCGAGGGAGCGGAGGTCCGTTCCCGGACCCACTACCTGCTGCCGTTCCCCGACGCGCCTCCGGCGGCGCCTCCCGGCGCGGCGCCCGTCTCGCCGACGGAGGCGCCCGGGACGGCACGCCGGTAGGTCAGTACCGGAACAGGTACGAGATCTTCATGAAGATCGCGCGGTTGGTCCGGCGGTACCGCTGCGTGACGAAGCGCACCGGATCCAGCCGATCCTCCTGCTGGTAGTGCCCGTCGTAGCCCAGGTAGAACACCGTTCCCGAGTTGACGCGGTAGGTCAGCAGTAGGTTTCCGTCGAGCGTCCGGTCGAACGAGTTGTGCTCGAGGATGTTCCGCAGCAGCAGCCGCTCGGTGAACTGGAACGTCGTCAGCGCGCGCAGCACCTGGATGTCGAACACGAGCGTGCTCGCGCGGGGATCCTCCAGGCGGCTCAGCTCGACGTTCAACTGCGACTGCAGCCGCGACGCGGGCCGGAAGATGGCGGTCAGGCTGCCGAGGCGGCCGCGGCCGAGGAACGGCATCCCGCCGTAGCGGATCGACTCGCCCCAGGACAGGCTGCCGACCAGCGCCACCCGCCGGCTGGCGTTGATGTCGAAATCGATGCCCTGATTCCACTTCCAGAAGTCGATGCCGCCGTAGCGCTCCAGCGCCCGCTCGGCGCTCAGGCCCAACCGCACGTTCCGCGCGAAGGTGAAGTCGAGCCCGGGGCCCACGGTCTCGTCCATCAGCACGTTGTCCCACGAGTAGTTCCGACCGTACCGCACCCGCGGCCCCCAGTTGACCAGCCAGTGCTCCGGCCACCAGCGGTAGGCCAGGTTGGTGAACATGCGCTTGTCGTCGACCCGTCGAACGAACCCGGTGTCGATGCGGAAGTCGGGGCTGGTGCCGCCGTAGAAGGCAGAGAAGTTCACGTTCCGCCCCACGTGGTTGAAGAAGGTCCCCATCGTCTGCCCGACGCGCTCGACCCCCTCTTCGTCGCGGTGCCACGACTGCGACAGGAAGACGTTCCAGCGGTTGGTGGCGCCGAGCCGCATGTTGGAGTCGAACGCGAGCATCCGGCTGTAGCTGTCCATGAAGCCGCGGTTCGTGAACGTCGCGCCGACGAACGACTCCGGGTAAAGGTCGAAGCGGGCGCGGCCGACGGCGACGTTGGCGGTCCGGCCGAACGCTTGGTCCGACGGGTCGTCGCGCTTGCCCGGCGCCTCGTCGTCGGCGAAGAGCACGCCGACCGAGCTGCGGCCCACCTTGCCGCTCACCTTCCCGCCGTAACGCGGGTCGACGATGGTCCGGGTGTGGATCGGCGTGATCGGCGCGAAGACGTTGAAGATCTCCTGCCCCTCCAGGAAGAAGGGCCGCAACTCGGGATAGAAGAGCGGAAACCGCTGGTTGACGTCGATCTGCGGCAGGTCCGACTCGATCTGCGAGAAGTCGGGGTTGATGGTGAAGTCGGCGGTCAGGTCGGACGTGATGCCGTACTTCAGGTTCAGCCCCGCCTCGGCGATGTCGTCGTCGACGAACGCGCCGGCGGTATCGAGCGCGCCGAGACGGAAGGCGGTGACCGTCGGCAGGATCTCCAGGTTGCGGCTGGTCGACAGATCGGACAGCCCTTCGATCACCCCCATCTGGGCGAGAAACTGCGCGATGTCCCGCGAGACCGGCGACCAGACGACGGTCTCGTCCTTCCCCTGGATCGCCCGCGAAACCTGGAACCCCCAACGATGCGTCTCCCCCGCACCGACCGACGGGTAGCGCAGGCTCTTGAACGGGATCGCCAGCTCCGCGGTCCAGCCGTCCTGCGACGGCACGCCGGCCGAGGCGAACAGGGCGTCCCACGAGATGTCCCCTTCCGGAATGCCGCTGGGAGGCGTGTCCGACGGGCCTCTCCCCTGCGAGCCGAGGGCCCGCCGCTGCGTCCGGTTGCGCAGGCCGGTGGAGTTCAGGATGGCGTCCCCCTGCACGCCGAAGCCGTTCACCGTGAACTGGTAGGCGCGCTGGCGGTCCCGGAACGGGTCGAAGAAGAGGGAGACCGTGTCGTCCTCGGCAATCTGATCCCGGTCCGAACGGTTGGCCCGCATCAGATCGGGAGTGGCATAGCGCGCGCGGATGCCGACGTACAGATTCTCGCCGTCGTAGGCGATGTACACGTCGGTCGGCTCGCTGGCCGCGGCCCCCTCGACCGGGGCCGTCTGCACGAAGTCCGACAGGTGCGCGGCGCGGCGCCAGACGTCGTCGGTGAGCTGCCCGTCGATGTTCGGGGGCTCGTCCACCCGAACCGCGGAGACGACCGGTTGCGCGGCGACGCTCGGCGCGGCCCCGACCAGCAGCGCAATCGCCAGGGCGACGACGCGGACCGGTCGCGACGGTGCGGCACCGAAGGCAGCAACCGCGGGGGCGCCGGGGGCAGGCGACGCCGGGCCGGCGGCGAGCCGTCCGACCGCCGGGGGCCGTTCGAGCGCACCTGCCGCATCGAGAACGGGACGACGGCCGCGATCCGTTGCACTGCGGCGTGGCGGCGCGATCATCGTTCGATCGCCGGCCTCGCCTTTCTCTACGCCCACGAGCACGGCGGCGCTGCGAAGTGATGAAGCGATCATCGTTCGATCGGGCTCGCCTCGACGATCCCGGCGCCTTCCTCGATGACGATGCGCTGATTCGCTTCCAGCGGCCCGGTCTCGTCCACGCGTCCGCCGGGCCAAATCACCCGCACGGACTCGACGCCGGCCACGTCGCCGAGACCGAACGTGACGGGCAGTTCGCTCTGCGACGCGTAGCTCGACCCCGTGCGCACCCGCCGCCGCCGCGTCTGCCCGCCCGCCGTCACCTCGAGGTGCGCGCCGATGCCGTCCCGGTTCGCCGCGGTCCCGACCAGGCTGATCCGCAGCACGTTCCCGGCCGCCGTGTCGTTGCGCAGCAACCGCGGCGCTCCGCCGTTGGCGGTGATCACCAAGTCGAGGTCGCCGTCGCCGTCCGCGTCGGCGTAGGCGGCGCCGCGCCCGACGAGCGGCGCGTCGAACCCCTCGCCGGCTCCCGTCACTTCCTCGAAGCGGCCGCCCCCGAGGTTGCGGAACAGTTGCGGGCGCTGCGCGTGGCTGACGCGCGTCTGGACGCGTCCGACGTCGTCCGCGACATGGCCGTTCGCGGCGAGGATGTCCAGCCGGCCGTCGAGATCGACGTCGAAGAAGAAGCAGCCGAACGTCAGCGTCAGCAGCGTCGCCCGGCCCAGCGGCGATCGGGGCGCCTCGTCGATGAACAGCCCGTTGCCCTCGTTGTGGTACAGCGCCAGCATCTCGTTCGAGAAGTTGCCGATGACGAGGCCGGGCAGCCCCGAGTCGTCGTAGTCGGCGGCGTCGGCCCCCATGCCCGCCCGCGCCACCCCGGTTTCGCTGAAGGCCACCGCCGCGGTGACCGCGATGTCCTCGAACGTGCCGTCGCCCCGGTTGCGGAATAGCTGGTTCGGCTGCGTGTCGTTGGCTACGAACAGATCCATCCAGCCGTCCGCGTCCGAATCGAGCATCACCACGCCCAACGCCTTGGCCGACGGCGCCGCCACCCCGACCGCCGCCGTCACGTCCTCGAAGGTCCCGTCGCCGCGGTTGCGGTACAGCGTGGCGCTCTGCCCGGTATAAGACTCGGGCGTGCAGTACGACTTGGTCTCGCCGTCGAGCGTGCAGAACAGGTCGGTCTCCGGCGTCCACTCGACGTAGTTGGCGACGAAGAGATCGAGGTGCCCGTCGCGGTCGTAGTCGAACCACAGGGCGCTGGTCGAGAACCCGGAATCGCCGACGCCGGCCGCGGCGGTCACGTCGGTGAACGTGCCGTCCCCGCTTCCCCTGTAAAGGCGATTCGGCCCGAGCGCCGTCAGGTAGAGGTCGACGCGCCCGTCGTTGTCGTAGTCGGCCGCCGCGCCGCCGATGCCGTAGATCGGGTCGTCGAGTCCGGACCCGCTGGTGATGTCGGTGAAGGACCAGTCGCCGTCGTTGCGGTACAGCGCCGGCGGGGTGCCGGCGCCCCGCCCCGGCCAGTCCGTCGAGTTGACCAGCAGCAGATCCTGCCGCCCGTCTGCGTTCGCGTCCAGCCAGACGGCGCCCGCCCCGAGCGTCTCCGGCAGGTACTTCTCGCCGAACGCGCCGGTGTTGTGGGTGAACCGGATTCCCGCCTCGGCGGTGACGTCCGTGAGCGTGATCGGGACGGCCGGCTCGGCGGCCAGGGTCGCGGCGTCCGACGCGCCCGCCGACGACGCCACGCCGGGAGACTCGCCCCCCGACGACCCGCCACAGCCGAACGCAAGAGCCGGCAAGAGCAGGACCAGGAGTCGATGGCCGAACGCGGCGCCGCCCCGAGCACAGCGAGGCGGGCAGGCATGCATCCCAGGTCGCGCGCGACGGGAATCCCGACTCATGGAGCCGACCCGATCGGTGCTCCGTGCTCGTGGATCGCCTGCCGCTCGTTGTTGTCCTCCGGCGAGGCTCTCCGGAACGGACCGGTTATCGCCTGCGCCGCCTCGTCCGCCTTGAAGCGCTCGTACAGCGCCCGCTCGCGAGCGGCCTCCTCGGGACGGCCCGCGCCCTGGTGGCTCAGCATCAGGTTGTAGTGCGCCTGCAGATCCTCCGGATCGATGCGCAGCACCTCTTCGAGGACGGAGACCGCTTCGTTGAAGCGCCGCTCCAGGAAGTGGATGCGGCCGATCTGGTTCAGCACCACGCGATCGCGCGGGTACTGCGCCCGCGCCGCCTCGAACTCGGCCAGCGCCTCGTCGTAGCGCCCGAGCGCCCGGAGCGCCGTGCCCAGGAAGTAGTGCGCGCGCGCGAGACCCGGTGACAGCTCCAGCGCCCGCTCCAGCAACGGAATGGCCGTGTCGACATCGCCCTCCTGCAGGCGCGCGCGGGCCACGTTGACCGGCCCGTCCGCGTACTCCGGGTCGATCTCCATCACCGTCCGGAAGGCCGCCTCCGCGCCGCGCAGGTCGCCCTGCAGCAGCAACCCGATGCCGTAGTCGTTCCACCGCTCGCGCAACGACGGGGCCGCGACGTGCGGGACCTCCGGCAGCGGGGCCTCGGCATCGATCACCTCGAGCGTCGCCTCCGCTTCCGCCATCACCGTGGTCGGGATGTCCGGTATCGCCTTGATGCCCCCGGAGACGTCGCTCGTGTCGCCGGTGAACCGCCACTCAGCATCGTCGTGGTCGGCGGCCGGCGGCGGCGCCTTGTCGTCGCGCACCCCGGCGAACGCCCACTGCGTGTTCCACCAGGCGAACTTCCGGTAGTTGACCTTCGCCCGCAGGAAGATGCGATCGCCCGCATCCTCCGGCACCCGCAGGCGGTAGTGCACGGTATCGGCCGCGCCCGGCGGAATCAGCCGCACGTAGGCGACCGAGCGGGTCATCCAGGCGTTGCGCTTGTTGATCGGGTTGCCGTGCGCGTCCAACTGCAGGCTGCGGTAGAAGTGGGCGCTGGGATCCACCGGCCCGCTGCCGCCGTCCGCTGCCGCACCGCTGTGCAGCAGCACCCGTCCCCGATCGTCGACCGCCTCGAACTCCACCCACACGTCGAACGCGTCGACCGTACCGCCGGGGAAGAAGTGCCCCACCTTGCGGGTGCGGACCACCACCTCGACCCGCACCGACTCGCCGCGCCGCACCGACACCGGGGCTAGGTCGAGCGGTGCGGTGACCTCGGTCGGAGTCGTCACGACGCCCCCGGCCCCGAAGCGGGCCGACTCCTCGCCGACCGCGAACGTGCTCGCAAGCCGCGGCTCCGCGGCCCGCGCGTCGGGCGCGCGCGGCGCCGCGATCTCCTCGGCGCGGGTGATCCCGAACACGTCCACCGAGATCTGCCCGGCCCGCAGGAAGTCCTGCACGATGCGCAACTGCTCCTCGTCGCCGT
This sequence comes from Vicinamibacterales bacterium, assembly GCA_965204175.1. Taxonomy (GTDB): domain Bacteria; phylum Acidobacteriota; class Vicinamibacteria; order Vicinamibacterales; family UBA8438; genus WTFV01. The sequence continues at coordinate 1,238,966 of OZ241978.1, read as the reverse complement.
TGACGAAGGGCAGCGCGGTGTTCGCGCCCGGGAAGCGGTGCGACCGGACGTAACCGTCGTCCGCCGCCGGATCGTCCGAGCGGACCAGCGGCATGTGGCAGTCGTTGCAGGTGAGCGGCGCCTCCGGATAGTAGAACGACCGGGCGCCCTGCCCGGACACGCCCGACGCCTGCCAGTTGTCGTACTCGTTGAAGCCGCGGATCCAGCGGTAGCCGTTCACCGGCACGTCCAGGTGCACCTTGTGGCAACTGGAGCAGAACTCGGCGCTGTCGTCGCGGTGGAACGGCTTCAGGAACGTGCGTCGGTGCGGTTCGGGCGCGAGCTCGGTCACTAGGTCGTGCGCCCAGCGCAACAGCGGCTGCTCGCTGGCGGCCAGATCGTGCAGCGGCGGATACTCGACGACGAAGTCCCCCTGCCCCATCGTGCCGCCGACGTGCACGATCGAGTGGCACGAGGTGCAACCGAGGCCCGCCTGCGCCTCCGGCGTGTCGATCTGCTCCCGGATTGGACGATCGAAGCGTCCGTTGAAGAACACGGCGTGATCGTGGCAGCCGGCGCACCACTTCGACGGCCGCGTGCCCACCACGTCCTGCATGTACTCGATGGAACGGCGATACCACTGGTTGTTGAACGACGAGAAATGGTGCGCCGAAGCGTTCCACTGATCGTAGATATCCCGGTGGCACCGGCCGCACGTCTCGCTGGTCAGGAAGAAGTCGGCGGGAATGACGTCGCCGGTGTTCGTCCGTGCCGAGGAGGGAAAGAACGGGCTGTCCGGACCGTCGCCTTCGCCCTCCATCGTCGCCGGCGGGCGCACCGGGTTCACGATGCGGTGTTCCGCGCGCCAGCCCGCATCCCACGCGGCGCGCAGGGCCGGCGTCAGCAGCGCCGCCAGCGCCAGCGCCGCGAGTCCGCCCCGAATCGCCCACAACGGCGCCGGCACGAGCGGCGCCATACGCCACGCGTGCGCGCCGACCAGGACCGCGCCGGCCGCCGACGCCGCCACGTGCAGGTCGAGAAGCCACTCGAAGGGCCGCGTCGCTCCCACCAGGAGGAGGACGCAGCCGAGCAACAGCCCGGCACCGAGGAGACAGAGGCCTGCCGCCAGCAGGCGTCCGAGGGATTGCACGCGGCGCACGACCCATACGAGGGTCGACGCGGCGAGAGCCAGACCCAGCAGGGGGTGCGCGACGACGTTGGCGACGTACGCCAGCGAGGCGCTCGGCGCCGCCGCGAGCCACACCGAATTCAGGAACAGCAGGACGGCACCGGCGAGCAGCGTATTCGACAGGCTCAGCCGCACCGCCGGCCGCGGATGTCTGGCCGTCGCGTTGCCCGCCGGTCCGGTCTCTCCCGTCAAGAGCAGCCTCCCGTGCTGTTATTGTAGCCGCGGGGACTCGGGTTGCCCCGCACCGCAAGCACACGTCGGGGCGCCCGCGAGGCCTCGTCATCGCGGTGCGCGACCGGTGGAGTCCACAGCCGCATGGCCTGGGGACTGCCAGCGCCGCCGAACCCGTCGCAAGGCTCCGTGTGCGGCCCCATCCCAGGAGCTTGCGCCTCGGAACTCACTGCGTTGCGTTCCACGGCGCAGACTCCTAGAATCCGCGTCGAGAGAAACCGTCATGGCAACCAGCACAATCACCGAACGCCCCGTGCACCGGGTGGAGAATCTCATTCCCGACGAGGATCAGCAGATTCTCAACATGACGCCGGACGAGGCCCGCCGGCGCCTGCTGGCGGACGACCCCGCCGCGGTACTCGGCATTCACGGCTCGTTCGCGCTCGTGGCGCGCGAGGGCGAGCGCGTCCGCCTGGCGCGGAGCCTGAGCCGGCCCCTGCGGTACTTCCTGGCCAAGGAAGCCGCCGGCCCGCTGCTGGTGGTCGCCGACCGCATCGATGCGATCCACCGCTTCCTGGAATCCGAGGGCTGCGCGAACCAGTTCCACCCGACCTACACGCGCATGGTCCCGGCCCACCACGTGACGGAGATAGCACTGGTCGGCTGTCCCGATCCGAACCCGCGCTACACGCGTTTCTTCACCCCTGCGATGGGAACGCTGCCGGCCGATCCCGACCTCATCGGGCGGCGCTACGTCGAGGCCGCGCTGGCGGAGATCCACGCCTGGCTCGACGCCGTCCCGCCGGAGGAACCGCTCGGGGTGCTCTTCTCCGGCGGGCTCGACAGCGGCGCGCTGCTGCTGTGCCTGCACGACGCGCTTCTGCAGCGGCAGGAGTCGCCGGCGCGGCTCAAGGCATTCACCCTGGCCGTCGCGGGCGGCGGCGAAGACGCGGCGCAGGCCCGCCGCTTCCTGCGCGAGACCGGCCTGGAGTTCCTGCTGGAGGAGATCGACGGGCCGGCGGAGGCGCTGGATCCGCAAGACGCGGTGGCCACCATCGAGGACTACAAGCCGCGCGACGTCGAGTGCGCCACCGTCGGCCTGGCGCTGCTGGCCGGGATCCGCGACCGCTATCCGCTCTGGAGCTGGCTGTTCGACGGCGACGGCGGCGACGAGAACCTGAAGGATTACCCGATCGAAGAGAACACCGAGCTCACCATCCGCAGCGTCGTCTCCAACCGCATGCTCTACCAGGAAGGCTGGGGCGTGGACGCCATCAAGCACTCGCTGACCTACAGCGGCGGCCTCGGCCGCGGCTGCGTCCGGGGCCATGCGCCGGCCCGCCGGTACGGCTTCCGCCTGGTGAGCCCCTACACGGCCCCGCAGGTGATCGCCGTGGCCGAGGGCATTCCGTTCGACGCACTCAGCGCGGGATCGCACGAGCGTCTGTACGCGCTGAAGGGCGAGGTACTGAGGCGCGGCATCCGTCAGGTGCTGGGCCGGGAGCTGCCCGTCTTCGCGAAACGCCGCTTCCAGCACGGCGCGATGCGGGACGAGGCGTTCAGTGCCCTGTTCTCCGGCGAGACCGAGCGCTACCGCGGCTACTTCCTTGCGCAGTACGCGCCGCGTGTCTGATCCGGCGCCGCGCCCGGACGTCGGAAGCGCAACGGGAACCGATCCCGCGCCGGCCTTCGAACCGCGCGGCGGCGGTGGAGCGGACGCCCGGACTCGCAGGCGCCGGGGTGCGAAGAGCGAGCCCGACCCCGCCCGGCCGATCGCCCATTTCAGGGAGGAGGAGCGCCGGCTCGACGGCTCCCTCGGGCCCGTGCTGACCGTGCTGCTCGCGGGCGCCGAGTGCCCCTTCACCTGCGTCTTCTGCGACCTGTGGCGCCGGACCCTCGACGGACCCACGCCGCCCGGCGCAATCCCGCGGCAGTTGGCGATCGCGCTCCGCGAAACGGGGCCGCTGCCGGCCACGTGCGGCGTCAAGCTCTACAACGCCAGCAACTTCTTCGACGCACGCGCCGTACCGCCCGAGGACGATGCGTCCATCGCAACCCTGCTGCAACCGTTCGATCGCGTCACCGTCGAGTGCCACCCGCGGCTGGTCGGCCGGCGCTGCCTGGAGTTCGCGGATCGCATCCCCAGCCGGCTCGAGGTGGCGATGGGCCTGGAAACCGCCGACGCGGCGGCGCTGGCGCGGCTCGACAAGGGAATGACGCTCGACGATTTCGATCTTGCCGCGGACCGCCTCGCCCGCGCCGGCATCGGCCTGCGCACGTTCGTGCTGCTGCCGGCGCCGTTCGTGCCCGCGGCGGGGGCGGTCGAATCGGCCCTCGACGCGGTGCGCCACGCGGTCGACCGGGGCGCCGGGCACGTCGCCCTGATCCCGACCCGGGACGGCAACGGCGCCATGGACGCGCTCCGCGCGCAGGGAGACTGGACGCCGCCGGGACGGGATCTGATCGAGGAGGCGATGGAAGGCTGCGCCGCCATCTCGGGCGCCGTGGTCACGCTGGACCTCTGGGACATCGACCGCTTCCTGGCCTGCCCGCACTGCCGGCCCGCTCGGATCGCCCGGCTGCGCCGCTTCAACCATACGGGTAGCGCGGGTCCACCCGTTCACTGTCCGGCATGCACGTCGTCATCGTAGGCTCGGGATTCGCCGGATCGATCCTGGCCCGCGTCGCCCGCGCCGCCGGTCACGACGTGACGCTCGTGGAGCGCGGCCGGCACCCCCGTTTCGCCCTCGGGGAATCGTCGACGCCGCTGGCCGCCATCGCCCTCGAGCGCCTGGCCGCACGGTACGGCCTCGCCGACCTGGGCGATCTCGCCGCCTACGGCCGCTGGAAGGTCCGCCTGCCCGACGTCCGGTGCGGGCTCAAGCGCGGCTTCACCTTCTATCGGCACCGCCGGGGGCGGCCGTTTCGCAACGACGAGGCGAACGCCAACCGCCTGCTCGTGGCGGCCAGCCCGGACGACGCGGTCGCCGACACGCACTGGCTGCGAGAGGACGTCGATGCGTTCCTGTTCCGGCAGGCTGTCGCCGAAGGCGTGCACTGTATCGATCGGACCCGCCTGAACGCCGCGGAGCGCCGCAACGGCCGGTTCGTGCTCGGCGGCGCCGGCCCGCACGGACCGGTGCGGCTTGCAACCGATCTCGTCGTCGATGCCTCGGGACCCGACGGCTTCCTGGCGCGGCGCCTGAAGCTGGATGCGGCGCTCCCGACCGGCGCGCTGCACACCCGGCTCGTCTACGGACATTTCCGGGGCGTGCAGCCGTTGCGTCGGGCCGCCAGCGCCACCGCCGCGTTCACCGACGGTCCCTATCCCGACGAGAAAGCCGCCGTCCACCATCTCCTCGACGACGGCTGGATGTACGAGCTGGCGTTCGATCACGGCGTGGTCAGCGCCGGCTTCGTCGTCGAAGGGCCGTCGGCCGCCCACGTAGTCGCGAATCGCGCGCCCGCCGACGCGTTCGCGGCGCTCGCCCGGCGTTATCCCTCTCTTGCCGCCCGGTACGACGAGGCGGAGCCGGTCCGTCCGGTCGCGGCGACCCCGCGGCTGCAGCGCAGGCTGGCGCGCGCGGCCGGGGAGAATTGGGTGCTGTTGCCGCACGTCTTCCAGTTCTGGAGCCCGCTCTTCTCCACCGGCATCGCCTGGAGCCTGCTCGGCGTGGAGCGTCTCGGCCTCCTGCTCGAGGACGCCGATTCATCCCGCGCGGCGGAACGGTCGCCGCTGGCGTCGGGCCTGGAGCGATACGCCGCGCTCCTCCGCTCGGAAGCGGACCACTTGCGCCGCCTCATCGAGCCCGCCTACCGTTTCCGCCGCGACTTCGACGCCTTCGATGCCTACGTCCAGGCGTACTTCGCGGCGGCAAGCTACAGCGAAACGCGCCAGCGGCTGTGTCCCGCACCGCCCGAGACCGGCGGCGAGTGGGCCTGGTCCGGATTTCTCGGCGCCACCGACCCCGTGCTGCGAAGGATCTTCGCGGAAGCGGCGCGGCTCGCGGAGGAGTGCCCGTCCGAACCACTCCCGGACCAGCGTCCGCCCGAATCACCGATCGATGCCATGCACCGGTTGATCGCCCCGCGCAACGTCGCCGGCCTGGCCGACCCGTCCCGGCGCAGACTCTATCCCGCCGACGTCGAGACGCTGGTGGCCGCCGCGGGCGTGATAGGGCTGTCCCCGCGGGAGGTCCGGACCAGGCTCCCGCGGCTGCGGGGTGACTCCGCCGCTCGGAACTGACCGGCCCGCGTGCGCGCTCGTGCCATCCTGCGCGAGCAGCGACGCGGGCGTAACCGGCATGACCGCGGTCGCTACGACTGCAGCGAGACAGACCTTTCCGGTGCGGTGCCTGATGGCCAATATAATGCGGGATGGGGCCTTGGCGCGCCCCGGAGCCATGCCCAGTTGCAGCCGCCGGCGCTCTCCTGTCCGTGGCGTTTGCGCCGCCGCACTCGCCGCGTTCGGCGTCGCGGCGCCCGAGGAAGCACGAGTAGCGGCGGCGATGCCCGAGGCCGGCGCACCGTCCGCGGCTCAGGCGGCCACGGCGGCGCAGGAGGCGGACCCGCCGACCTTCGCCGACGACATCGCCCCCCTGGTCATCGAGCATTGCGCGCCGTGCCACCGGCCGGGGGAGGTGGGCCCGTTCCCCCTGCTGACGTACGACGACGTGCGGCGACGTGCGCGGCAGATCGCGGAGGTGACGGCCAGCCGCTTCATGCCGCCGTGGAAGCCGGAACCCGGATTCGGCGGCCCCTTCGTCGGCTCGCGCCGGCTCTCGGACGACGAGGTCGCGCTCTTCCGGCGCTGGTCCGACGCGGGAGCGCCCGCGGGCGACCTGAGCCGGGTGCCGCCACAACCCGACCTTCCCCAGGGTTGGCGACTCGGCTCGCCGGACGTGGTCGTCACGATGCCCGAGCCGTACACGGTACCGGCCGACGGCCCCGACACGTTCCGCAACTTCGTCCTGTCGATCCCGATCGAGCGCACCGCCTTCGTCGCCGGCATCGAGTTCCGGCCCGGCAACGCCAGGGTGGCGCACCACGCCAACCTGCGCCTCGACCGGACAAGCTCGTCCCGGCAGCTCGACGAGCAGGATCCGGCGCCCGGCTACGAGGGGCCCATCAGCCCCCAGGCGCACTACCCCGACGGGCACTTCCTGGGCTGGACCCCGGGCCAGCTCCCGCCGCTGGCCGAGCCGGGCATGGCATGGCGTCTGGAACCGGGCAGCGACTTCGTCATCCAGCTCCACATGCAGTCGACCGGCCGGCCCGAGTCGATCCAGGCCAGCGTCGGGCTCTACTTCACCGACGACCCGCCGGTGCGCGCTCCGATGATGATGCGTCTGGGCCGCCAGAGCATCGACATTCCGCCCGGCGAGCGGCGCTACGTCATCCGCGACCGGTTCACCCTGCCGGTCGGCGCGGAGTTGATCGGCGTCCAGCCGCACGCGCACTTCCGCGCCACGGAGATCAACGGCTTCGCCACGTTCCCCGACGGCCGCACCGAATCCCTGATCCGCATCCCCGACTGGGACTTCAACTGGCAGGACGTCTACCGCTACGAGACGCGCCCGTTCCTGCCGGCCGGCACGACGGTGGCGATGGAGTACGTCTACGACAACTCCGCCGCCAACCCGCGCAACCCGGACCACCCGCCGCGCCGCGTGCGGTTCGGACAGTTCTCGAACGACGAGATGGGCGACCTCTGGCTGCAGCTTCTGCCGCGTTCGGAGGCGGATCGCCGGACCCTCGTCCAGACTTTCATGCCGAAGGTGATCAACGAGGACATCGTCGGCTACGAGTCCATGCTGGCCGCCGACCCGGACAACCCGGTGCTCCACCGCGACGTGGCGGTGCTCTACATGACCGCCGACCGCACCGCGGCCGCGATCCGCCACTACCGGCGATCGCTGGAGCTGGATCCGGCGTCGGCCACCGCGCACTACAACCTGGCGACGCTGCTGGCGGCGGGAGGCGGGCTCGACGAGGCGGTGCGGCACTTCCGCCGCGCGGTCGCGCTGCGTCCGGCGCACGCCGCCGCCCACAACAACCTCGGGGCGGTCCTGAGGGCGCTCGGCCGTCTCTCGGAGGCGACCCCCTACTTCGAGCGCGCGGTGGCCCTGGACGCCGGCAACGCCGCGGCGCACAACAACCTCGCCAGCGCCCTGGCGTCCACCGGCCGGCCCGCCGACGCCGTCCGCCACTACCGCCGCGCGCTGGCACTGGAACCGGACGGCATCGAGTCGCTGCTGTCGCTCGCCTGGATCCTGGCGACGGACGCCGGCGCGGGCCTGCGGGCGCCGGGCGAGGCGGTATCGCTCGCCGAACGGGCGGCGGCGCTCACCGGGCGGCGCGACGTCAACGTCCTGGCCACGCTGGCGGCGTCCTACGCCGCGGCGGGCCGCTTCGACGAGGCGGTGGCGGCGCAGCGCGAGACGATCGCGCTCGCCCAGCCAATCGGCGGGCCCGAGGTGATGACGGAGCTGCAGCGCCGCCTGACGCTCTACCAGCAGCAACGGCCGCTGCGGCCGAGGCCATGACATCTGCACGAAGGAAGACGACGCCCGCGAGCGTCCATGCTGCGGCAACAGCCGCTACGGCCGAGGAGACGAGATACCTCGACAGGCTTGTCGCAACGGTAGCAGCGGGCCACGCAGCGACAACCACCGCGGCCGAGGGGATGAGCTGCCTGGAGCGATGGCTGCCCTGCAAACGGACGTTGCAAGCGGCAACAGCCGCTGCTGCCGGGGGAACGAGTTGCCTCCGCGGGGGCGCGTACGACAGGGTCATCCGGGCGGTCGCAGGGGCAACCCTCGTCGCAGTCGGCATCCTTCTCGCCTCGTCCGTCCGCGCCTCGGGCGGATCCGGAACCGGCGAGCAAGCCGCCCTGCCGGTGACGTTCACCCGCGACATTGCGCCAATCCTGCATGCCAACTGCGCCGGCTGCCACCGTCCGGGCGGCATCGGCCCGTTCAGCCTGACGACCTACGAGGGCGCCCGCGAGCGGGCCGCCGACATCGCCGCGGCTGCGGCGGCGCAGCGCATGCCGCCCTGGAAGCCGGTCGCGGGCCACGGACGGTTCCGCAACGAGCGGCGCCTCGCGGATGCCGAGATCGCCCTGCTCTCGCGCTGGGCGGGGATCGGCGCGCCGGAGGGCGATCCGGCCGACCTCCCCCCGCCGCCAGCGGCCGGCGGCGGCTGGCAGCTCGGCACACCGGACCTCGTCGTGGCGATGGAGACACCGTTCCGGCTGCCCGCCGGCCGTACCGACGTCTATCGCAATTTCGGGCTGCCGGCCGAGCTCGATTCCCGCCGCTGGGTGCGCGCGGTCGAGCTGCGGCCGGGCGCCGGCGGCGGACGCGTGATCCACCATGCCCGCATCCTGCTGGATGCGACGGGCGCCGCGCGCTCCCTCGACGCCGAGGATCCCGAACCGGGCTACGACGGGCTCATGCTCGATCACGCGCGATTTCCCGCCGGGCACTTCCTGGGGTGGGCGCCCGGCAAGACCCCGGTGGAGCTCCCCGACCAGATCGCCTGGCCGCTCGACCCCGGCACGGACCTGGTGCTGCAGCTCCACCTGCTGCCCGCCCGCGAGCCCGTGGACGTGCAGGCGGCAATCGGGCTCCACTTCGCGGACCGCCCGGCGACGCTGATCCCGGTGTCGGTGCTCCTCACCTCGAAGGCCATCCGGATCCCGGCAGGAGAACCCGCGCACGTCATCGAGGACAGCTACCGACTGCCGATCGCGGTCGACGTGCTCGGAATCGCGCCCCACATGCACTACCTGGGCAGGCAGGTCGAGGCGCGGGCCACGCTGCCGGACGGACGAGAGGAGCCGCTGCTGCGGATCGACGACTGGGACTTCAACTGGCAGGACGAGTACCGCTACCGGGAACCGGTCCATCTGCCCGCGGGCACGCGGCTCCGGGTGCGCTTCACGTTCGACAACTCGGCCGGCAATCCGCGCAATCCGAGCAGTCCCCCGGTCACGGTCGGCTTCGGGCCGCGGGCCGGCGACGAGATGGCCGAGCTGATGCTGCAGGTGCTCCCGGTCGGCGACCCGGGCGTGCTGGCGCGCAGCCTCGCCCTGAAGCGGGCGCGCGACGACATACTCGGCTACCAGTCGCTGCTCCGGGCCGACCCGGCCGACCACGTGAACCACGCGGCGCTCGCGGTCCGCTATCTCGACGTCGGCCGGGTGGCGCTGGCGCGCGAGCACCTGGAGCGGTCCATCGCCCTGGCGCCGGACTTCCCGGACGCGCACTACAACCTGGGCGGCGTGGCCCTGGCCGAGGGGAACACGGCGGCGGCCATCGCCGCCTACCGGCAGGCAATCGCGCTGCGGCCCGACTACCCGGAGGCGCACAACAACCTCGGGGGCCTGCTGACCGCCACCGGCGCCCTCGACGAGGCGCTCGTCCACTACCGGCTGGCCGTGCGCTTCGACCCCGGCCACGCCGGCGCGCACTACAACCTCGCGAACGTGCTGCTGGCCCGCGGCGAGACGGAGGACGCGATCAGGCATTACCGGCTCGCGCAGGAGGCCGCGCCGGACGACCCCGAGATAGCGAGCGGCCTCGCGCGGGCACTGGCCCTGGCCGGCAACCGCGCGCCGCGCTGAGACCGGGATCAGCCCGCCTCGACCTGCGCCAGCAAGGCGGCGAGATCGGGATGGCCCGGGTGCACCAGCAGCGCCTCGCGCAACCACCCGCGCGCCTCGCCGGACCGGCCGAGCTGCAGCAGGATGACCGCGCGCACCATCCAGGCCTCGGCGAACGCCGGGTCGATGCGGATGGCTTCCTCGAACTGCTGCGCGGCCTCGCGCAGCCGGCCGGTGAGCCGTAGGGCTTCGGCCAGCCCGAGCCGCGCCTCCAGGTAGTTCGGCCGCAGCTCGACCGCCGCGGCGTAACGCTCGATCGCCTCGGCGTGCCGGCCGCTCATGCCCAATACGACCCCGATCCCGAAGTGCGCCTTCTCGAAGTCGGGTGCGATGCGCAGGGTCGCCTCGAACTCCTCGACGGCGCCCTCGGCGTCGCCCGCCATCATCAGCGCGGTCCCCAGCCGGTGCCGCAGGGAGGCATCGCCGGGCGTCTCGGCCAGCCCCTCCCGGAAGATGGCGGCCGCTTCGTCGAAACGCCGGGCGTCCATGGCCCGCATGCCCCGGATCTCGTACGCGAGCGCGCTCCGGAGCAGGCCGTTGTAGGCCGCCATCAACGGATCCGCCGGGGCCGGCACGCCTTCTCCCCGCTGCTGCAGGTGCATGCCGGCCGCGTCGAGATTGCCCAGCGCCCGGTGCGCCATGCCGAGGTTGTAGTGCAGGCTCGCCGCCGACGGCGCGAGCGCCAGGGCGCGCTCCAGGTAGCCGACCGCGCGCTGCGCGTTCCGCGCGGCCAGCGCGGATCGGCCGGCGCCGGCCAGCGCCGCCGCCGAGGCCGGATCCACCGCCAGGGCCCGCTCGAACGCCGCGGCCGCGGCGGCCGGCCGGCCGCGGTCGAGCTCCATCCGGCCGAGCCACACCAGGGCCGCCAAGTTGGTCGGATCCAGCGCGAGGGCGCGCGCGAAGAAATCCGCTGCCTGCTCCCGATCGCCCTGCTGGCGGTACAGGTGCGCGAGATAGTAGGGCCAGCGCAGCGCGGCGGGAGCCAGCCCGTGCGCGTTCAGGAACGCTGTCTCGGCGCGCTCGCGATGGTCGGCGGCCATCAGGATGAGACCGAGCTCGCCGTAGGCGTCTCCCAGCCCGGCGGGCGACGCGTCCGGATCCTCCGCGGCGGCCGACACGGCGGCGTACCGCTCGCGTATCTGCGCCTGTACGGGCGGGGCCAGCCGCAACAGATCGGGTTCGTCCACCGGCCGCGGTCCCGCCCACTCGAACGCGCCGGGGTCCGGCAACGCGGAACCGTCCGCCTCGGGCGGGCCGGCGTCCCCGCACGACGCCGCCAGCGCAAGCGCCGCCAGGCACCAGCCGACGGGTTCGAACCGGCGCCTCCGGCGACGGCACGACCGCATCCCCACCGGTCTCATCGCCGGCGTCCTTCCCCTTCCGTCAACGTGCTGTAGCGCCCGACCGGAACGTCCGCCCATTCCTCCGTCCGCCCGTCCGGCCAGGTGACCTGCACGGCCAACGCCTCTGCCTCCTCGTCGCCGAGCCCGACCAGCACGCGCGGGTCGTGCGCCGACGCGTAACTGCCGTCCGCCCGCGCCCGCCGCCGGCGGGTGACCCCGTCCGAGCCGGCGACCGCCACGCGCGCGCCGACCAGGATGCGCGGGACCCCGCCACCCGCGAGGCGCAGTCCGATCCAGTCGCGGCGGTGGCCCGCCTGGTTGATCAGCAGCTCTACCCGGCCGGCCGCGTTCGCTATCAGGATATCGGTATCGCCGTCGTTATCGACATCGCCGAACGCCGCGCCCCGGCTCACCGCGGAGCGCGCGAACGGAACGCCGGCATGCTCGGTAACGTCCTCGAAGCGCGTGCCGGCGAGATTGCGGAACGCCTGGTTGCGCTGGTCCAGCGGGAAGGGGTTCTCCGGCCCGAGGGACTCGAGTCGCTGCGTGACCAGGCCGTTGACGGCCACGATGTCGAGCCAGCCGTCGTTGTCGATGTCGAGCCAGCCCGCGCCGAACCCGGTGTACGGCAGGCTCGCCGCACGGATGCCGAAAGCGGCGCTCAGGTCCTCGAACACCCCTGTGCCGTCGTTGACGTAGAGGGTGCTCCCCTGCCCGGTCAGCTCGGTGATGAACAGGTCATCGTCGCCGTCGTTGTCGAAATCGGCCGCGTCGACCCCCATGTCCGCCTTCGCGTCCCCCGCCGCGCCGAGCGCCACGCCCCGCAGCAGGGCCAGGTTGACGAAACCGCCGCCGCCCCGGTTGACCCAGAGCTGGTTCTCCTGCTGGTCGTTGGCGACGAACAGGTCGATCCAGCCGTCGTTGTCGAAATCGGCCGAGGCCGCTCCGAGCGCAGGTCCGAACTCACGTCCGAGGCCGGCCTCGGACGTGACGTCGGCGAACGTCCCGTCGCCCCGGTTGCGGTACAGGCGGCTCGGGGCCGGCGGACTCACCTCCGGCGGACAGTAGTCGGGCGGCCCCGCCCGGTTGTAGCACTGCGTGTGCGTGTCCAGCGTGTAGTGCAGGTAGTTGCCGACGAACAGATCCAGCCAGCCGTCCCGGTCGAAATCGAGAAACGTCGCCGGCACCCCCCAGGACGGCTCGCCGGTGCCGGTCGCGGCGGACACGTCGGCGAACGTTCCGTCGCCCCGGTTGCGCAGCATCCGGTTCGGCCCGAAGCGCGTCAGGTACAGATCGACCCAACCGTCGTTGTCGAAGTCGCCCGCCGCCACCCCCATGCCGTAGCCGCCGGCGGGCACGCCGCTCTGCTCGGTAACGTCGGTGAACCGGAGCGTCCGCGTTCCGTCCGCCCGCACGTCCAGATCGTTCCGGTACAGCCGATCGCCCGGCGACTGCCCATCCGGCAGCGGCATCAGCGGCGTCCCGTCACCGAGCACCTCGCCCTGCGCGAGATAGACGTCCAGATCGCCGTCGTTGTCGTAGTCGAAGAGACCCGCGCCGGGCCCCATCATCTCGGGCTGGTAGAAGCCGCCCGTCATGCCGTTGAAGTGGACGAAGTCGAGACCGGTCTCGGCCGCCCGGTCGACGAACAACTCGATGGCGGGGTCGAGCGGCGCGACCCGCGGCGTACCCGGCCCGTCCGGTTCCGATGATCCGGAACCGGACGGCGCGCACGCGGCCAGCGCCGCGGCCCCCGACCATGCCAACAGCGTACGCTTCACGATGCGAAGACCGGCGCAAGCCGCGACGAACCACCCCGCCGCGCACGTCGGTCGCCGAAGCCGGCGGGGGTTGCCATCGCGGGTTCAGATGACAGGCGTCACGCGCACCGTGACGTCCTCGCGCGCGATGCCGATCTGGATCTCGAGCGCGTCGGTGTCCAGGGGCAGCGATGCCCGCGAATAGGTGAGCACGTACTGGCCGGCGATCTCGTTCGCGATCTCCAGCAGCGGCCTCGCGAGGCCTGCACTGGCATAGGTATTGACCAGCCTGCCGCCGGTCCGCCGCGACGCCGTCTCCAGCGTCATCAGCCAGTCGCGGGTCTCGCGGGCCATGATCGAGTTGCGCATGTTGTTGTCGGCGGTGCCGCTGAAGGCCGACGCTCGGTCGAAGACGCCGCGTCCCACGATGTCGAACGAGGCGCCGCTCCGCAACGCCACGATGTGCACCGGCGCGCCGATGGCCTGCAGCACCCCGATGACCTGCTCCACCGGCCGGGCCGACGTGTTGGGCGACTCGGTGGCGAAAGCGCCCGGCACCTGATCCGAGGTGATGATCACCAGCGTGGGACGGTTCGGCTGACGCGTCTGGATGTCGCGCACCGTCTGGATGAGCGCGTCCTGGAAGCGCGGTATCGCCCCGACGGCCGGGAAGACGCGGTCGACCGCCTCCCGCATCGCGCTGACGCGGGTCGTCGGCGGCACCACCCGCACCGGCAGGTCGCCGAAGGTCATCAGCGACATCCGCGCGTAACCGTCCAGCGCATCCACGAACTCCGTCACCGCCCGGCGCACGTGCGTGGTGGAGGGCACGACCGCTTCGCTGGTGTCGATCAATATCGACACGTCCGCCGGACCGCTCGGGCGCGCCAGGTAGAGCACCTCGCAGCGCACCCCGTTCTCGGCCACGGAGATCTCGTGCGGCCGCAGGTCGACGACCGGGTTCCCGTCGTCGTCCAGAACCGTCAGGTAGAGCTGCTGCGCCGACTGTGCCGGCAGGATCGTGCCTGCTGCCGCCCACAGAGCGACGACGACGCCGGCGGCGACGAACGGACGCAGACGCGACGAACGAAGCGATCGCGTGGACATCGCCATGGCGGTTCTCCTTGGGCTGCCGGGTCAGTTCACTATACGCGAAGTCGGCCGGAGAACGGGCGCCCGGGGCGCCCGGTCGGATGGCAGCCGCCCGCCCCATCGTACGCCCGGCTTACAACACCGGCGTGACGCGGACCGTGACGTCCTCGCGGGCGATGCCGATCGACTCGGTATCGGCCGGCAGCTCGGGACGGATGTAGGTCAGCACGTACTGCGCCAGGATCTCGTCGCCGCAGCGCGCGTGGCGGCGATGCCGGCCGCGGCGACGCACCGACGAACGAGATGCGGGGCGGGGATCAGGGTCATGGCATGGCGTCGGCGGGCCACGGCGTGCGGCATGGCTCTCCCCTCTCGTAGCGCCGGAGATTCACGGTCAGGCGCCGAACCACGTCCGGCAACCGCGCCATCTCGGCCGCGCCGACGAGCGCCCGCTGCACCTCGGCGGCCTCGCCGAAGCGGCCGACCTCGGCCAGGGTCATCGCCATCGTCTCCCCCAGATCGAGGGTCGGCTCCGGCTCCGCCTCCATGACCTGCTCGACCAGCGCCATCGCCCGCCGGCCGTTGCGGATCGCGGGGTCAGGCGCGGCGGCAAGCAGCCGCGCCAGCGCGTGCGCGAAGGAGGTCTCCCGGGGGAACGCTTCCATCGCGGTCGCCAGCCGGTCGCGCGCCTCGCGGTAGCGCCCGAGCTGGACCAGCGCCATCGCGTAGCCGAACCGGGCCTCGAGCGCGTCCGGGTTCGTGCGCAACACCAGCTCGTAGTAGGACAACGACGATGCGGGGTCGCCCCCGTGCCGCAGGCTGATCGCCAGCCGCAGGTGCACGGCGTCGTCCCCCGGCCGATGGCGCAGCGCGGTTCGGAACCGCTCGACGGCCTCGGCATGGCGGCCCGTCTCCTGCAGCAGCACGCCGATGCTGTAGTGCGACGGGAAGTAGTCGGGCGTCGTGCGCACGACGCGCTGGAACTCGGCCATCGCGCCGTTCAGATCGCCGGTCATGAAGAGCGCGGTGCCGAGACGATGCCGCAGCCCGGGGTCGTCGGGATCCAGCTCGAGCCCCTGCCGGAACTGCTCGATCGCGGCCGGCCATTCCTGCCGGTCGAGCGCCTCCAGGCCGCTGTTCTCGAAGGTGCCGGCGGTCGTCAGCAGCGAGTCCAGCGCCGCCATCAGCGGGTCCGCCGGACGGATCTCGGCGTTCTCCCGCTGACGCAGATGCTCCTCGGCCCGCGCGTCGTCTCCCAGCCCGCGGTAGGCCATTCCGAGCGGGTAGTGCACGGCGCCGATGTCCGGGTTCCGCGCCAGAATCTCCTCCAGCAGATCGGCGGCCCGGCGGTAGTCCTCCTCGAGCAGCGCCGTCTGGGCCAGGCCGTAGCGCGCCGAGAGCGACGACGGAAACAGGGCCAGCGCCTGGGCGAAGAGCGGCTCGGCGTCGTCGGGCCGGCCCTGCTCCAGGCGGATGTCGCCGAGCCAGAACAGCGTCGTCGGATCCTCGGGCTGAATGCGGATCACCTGCTCGAAGAACGCGGCCGACTCGTCCAGGGCGCCGCGGTCGCGGTACAACTGTGCGAGGTAGTAGGGCCAGCGGACGTCGTCGGGCGCCAGGGCCGCCGCCTCCCGCAGGCAGGGCTCGGCCTCCTCGGTGAACCACGCCGCCATGAAGGTCATCCCCATCACGCCGACGGCCTCGGCCGCCAGCTCGGCCGGGAAGCCCGCCCGCGCGTCTGGCGGCGGCAGGGCGGCATGGCGGTCGCGAATCTGCCCCTGCACCGATTCGCCGACCCGGCTCAGGTCCGGCAGCACGTTCCCGCAGGACGCCATCGCGTCCGAGGAGCTCTGCGTTCCGGCGGCTGCCTCCACCGGAGCCTGCGTGTCAACCGACGTCGACTCGTTCGGTGCGGAGCATCCTGCGATCAGCGCCGCGAGCGCCAACGTCGCCGCCCGCCAGGGCATCGCAACCGGCCGCCGGACCGCGACCCGACCTTCCGCTTCGGACGTCCGGCGCGCCGGCATCAGGAACTCCCCGTCCCCTGCTCCAAAGTGGTCCATCGGTCGATCTCGACGTCTTCCCAGGTTTCCGTCCGCCCGTCCGGCCAGCGTACTTCGACCGCGGGCCGGCCGGCCGACTCCCCGAGGCCGACGACTACGCGCGGATCGTTCGCCGAGGCATAGCTGCCGTCCGAACGGGCGCGGCGCCACAGGGTGGGCTCGCCGGGACGGCGCACCGCCACCCGCGCCCCGAGCATGTCGCGTCCCCCGGCGCCCACGAGCCGCAGCCCGAGCCAGTGCCGCCGGCTGCCGACCTGATTGATCAGCAGCCGCACGGGACCGGCGTCGTTCCCGACCACCACGTCCACGTCGCCGTCGTTGTCGACGTCGCCGAAGGCGGCGCCCCGACCCGTCTCCGACAGCTCGAACGCGGCGCCGGCGGCGCCGGTCACGTCCGCGAAAGTGCCGTCGCCCAGGTTGCGGAACAGCGATTTGCGCTGATCGTACGGAAACGGTCGGCCCGCCGGCCCCGGACTGGCGATGACCGTGCCGTTGACCGCGAGCAGATCGAGCCAGCCGTCGTTGTCGTAGTCGAACCAGGTCGTGCCCCACCCGGTATAGGGCAGGCTGCCGGCGCCGAGCCCGGACACCGTGCTGCGATCCCGGAACGAAGCCGCCCCGTCGTTCACGTAGAGGTTGTTGCCCTCGTTCGTGATGTGGGTCATGAACAGGTCTTCGTCGCCGTCGTTGTCGTAGTCGCCGGCGTCCACCCCCATGCTCGCCTCGGCCAGCCCCATGCCGCTCAGCGCCGCGCCGGCCAGCAGCGCGATGTCGCGGAACGTCCCGTCCTGCTGATTGATCCAGAGCAGGTTCTCCGTGGCGTCGTTGGCCACGTAGATGTCGATCCAGCCGTCGCCGTCGTAGTCGGCGACCGCGACACCGAGGGCCGGCCCGAACTGGCCGCCGACCAGGGCCGTGTCGCTGACGTCGACGAAACGTCCCCCGCCGGCGTTGCGGTACAGGTGATCGGGCGTCCCGCCGTAGGTCTCGGGAGGACAGTAGTCGCGGGCGCCGGTCACGTTCGAGCACTCGATCGTGTTGTCGAGCCCGTAGTTGACGTTGTGGCCGACGTAGAGATCGAGCAGGCCGTCCCGGTCGTAGTCGACGAACGCGGCCGAGACGCCGAAACCCGGCGCGCCGTCGATGCCGCTCGCCTCGGACGCGTCGCGGAACGTCCCGTCTCCCTGGTTCAGGTAGAGGCTGCTGGCCCCGAAGTTGGTCAGGAACAGGTCGGTCCGGCCGTCGTTGTCGACGTCGCCCGCCGCCACCCCGAGGCCGAACCCGCCGGCGTCGATGCCGCTTTCGGCAGTGACGTCGGTGAAGCGCAACACGCGCGAGCCGTCGGCCGCCACCTGCAGATCGTTGCGGTACAGCCTTCCCGTGAGCGGCGTCGAACCGCCCGGCGGGACCAGCGCGTCGGCCGGGCTGCCGGCGTCGTCGAGCATGCGCCCTTGCACGAGGTACACGTCGAGGTCGCCGTCGTTGTCGTAGTCGAGCAGGCCGGCGCCGGGCGGCAGGATTTCGGGGTAGTAGAACCGGCCCGAGGCGCCGTTGAAGTGGACGAAGTCGAGGCCGGTCTCGCTGGCGCGATCCACGAACCAGTCGGCGGCGGCGGACGGCGCCTCGCCGGGATCGGTCTCCGTTCCTCCCGCCGGCCCGCCGCAGCCGGCGGCCAACACGACGCACACGCTCAACCACGCAGCGGAAATCTTCACTCGATCTCGCAGTCTAGCCCGGAAACCGTCGCCGCGTCACAGCGGCGAGCGGCTCGGACGCCCCTGCCGGTAGCGGGCCAGGTTGGCGGCCAGACTCCGGGCGCGAGGCGCCTGGCCCGCCTGCTGCGCGGCCCCGATGGCCCGCTGCTGCCAGGTCACCGCCTCGTCGTAGCGCCCCGCCTCGGCGTAGGCCATCGCCAGGCTCTCGTAGGTCTCGATGCTCGTGTCGCCCTGGAGCCGCTCGTTCGCCAGGGCCAGCGCGCGTTCCCCGTCCCGTGCCCCGGCGTCCGGCGCCGCCGCCAGAATCCGCACCAGCAGGTTCGTCAGCAGCGGATGGCCGGGATGCACGAGCTGCGCGCGGTCGAGCCAGTCGCGCGCCTCCCGATGCCGGCCGAGCTGAATCAGCGCCACGCCGCGTCCCATCCACGCCTGGTCGGAGGCCGGGTCCGCCTCGACCACCCGTTCGAACTCCGCCGCGGCGTCACGGAGCCGCCCGGCAAGGCTCAGCGTGTCGGCCAGGGCCATCCGCGCGTCCACGTAGCCGGGACGGCTCTCGACCGCGGCCTCGTAGCGGGCGATCGCCTCGGCATAGCGGCCGTCCCGCGCCAGCAGCTCGCCGAGACTGAAGTGCGCGTCGGCGAGGTCCGGCGCCGCCGCCAGCGCCGCCTCGAACTGCGCCAGCGCGCCGCGGGCGTCGCCCGCCATGTCCAGCGCCACGCCGAGACGGTGCCGCAGCGTGGGATCGTCCGGCGCCAGCGCGAGGCCGGCGCGGAACGCCTCGGCCGCCTCCGCGTGGCGACCGGCGCTCAGGGCGCGCGAGCCGCGCCGCTCGTGCGCCAGCGGACTGTCCAGCAGACCGGTCGACTGCTGGAGCAAGGGATCAGGCAGCCCCGGCGCCCCGCCGCCCCGCTGCCGCAGATACTGCTCGGCCAGCTCCAGCCGGCCCAGTTCGCGGTACGCCATCCCGAGGCTGTAGTGGAGGCTCGTCGCTCCGGGATCGACCGCCAGGGCGCGCTCCAGGTAGGTGACGGCCCGCGCCGCATCCTCGCGTGCCAGCGCGGATCGACCGATCCCGGCGAGGACCGCGGGCGAAGCGGGCTGCAGGGCCAGCGCCCGGTCGTACACCCGCTCGGCCTGCACCGGCTGCCCCTGATCCAGGTACATCTCGCCGAGCCAGACCAGCGCCGGCAGGTTTTCGGGATCGAGATCGACGACATGCCGGAAGCGCTCGAGCGCCCGCCCCCGCTGCCCCGTCAACTGGTACAGATGCGCCAGGTAGTACGGCCAGCGCACGGCGCCCGGCGCGCCGGCCTGCGCGTTCAGAAAGGCGTGCTCCGCCGCCTCGTAGAATCCCGCCGCCTGCAGCACGAGGCCGAGCTCGCCGTAGGCGTCCGCAAGTGCAGCCGACGAGGCTCCCGCATTTCCCTCCAGCGCAAGCACGGCCGCGTGGCGCGCGCGGACCTGATCCTGGACCGCCGGCTCGAGCCCCGCCAGCCGGGGCAGGACGACCGGCGGGACCGTACCTTCGCCGCCCCCCCCTCCGGCCGACGGCGCCGGGTCGGATACCGCACAGCCGGCGGCGACCATCAACATCGCAGCCGCCAAACCGGCCCGCAGCGTGCGTGCTACGCTCGGGCTGAAGACCGCCATCGGTCGACTCGAAGCCGACCTGAAGCTGTTGAAGTTCGGGTACGGGCCGGCCATCCTCGGTCTGCTCATCAAACTCGTCTTTTTTCCGTGAGACACCGCGGCGCCGGGAGGCTCGTTCATGGCTCCCGTCCGTTTCCTTCCGTCAGCGTCGTGTAGCGATCGACCGGCAGGTCCGCCCACTCTTCGACGCCGCCCCCGGGCCAGATGACGCGCACCCGGGGCGGAATGGCCGACTCCCCCAGGCCGACGATCACCCGCGGATCGTTGGCCGAGGCGTAGCTCCCGTCGGCACGGGCGCGGCGCCAGCGCGTCGAGCCGTCCGGCAGCGTCACCTCCACCCGCGCTCCCAGCATGTCGCGCGGCGTCTCGCGTCCCACGAGCCGGAACCCGATCCAGTGCCGTTGCTGCCCCACCTCGTTGACGAGCAGACGCAGGGGGCCGGCGCCGTTGGCGATCAGCACGTCGGTATCGCCGTCGTTGTCGACATCGCCGAACGCCGCGCCGCGACTCACCTCGGACAGCGCGAACGCGGCGCCCGCGCGGTCCGTCACGTCCTCGAACCGCGCGCCGCCGCGGTTGCGGAACACCTGGTTGCGCTGCTGCAGGGCGAACGGGTTGTCCGGTCCGTACGCCTCCAGATCCAGCGTCACCGTACCGTTGACGGCCACGACGTCCAGCCAGCCGTCGTTGTCGATGTCCAGCCAACCGGCTCCGAAGCCGGTGTAGGGCAGGCTGGCAGCGCGTATGCCCCGGCCCGCGCTCTGGTCCCGGAACATGCCCCCGTCGTTCACGTACAGGGTGCTCCCCTGCCCCGTCAGCTCGGTGACGAAGAGATCCTCGTCGCCGTCGTTGTCGAAGTCGCCGGCGTCGACGCCCATGTCGGCCTTGGCCACCCCGGTGGCGCCGAAGGCGGTCCCCCACAGCAGCGCGCGGTTCCGGAAGGTGCCGTCGCGCTGGTTGATCCACAACTGGTTGTCCTGCTGGTCGTTGGCGACGAACAGGTCGAGCCAGCCGTCGTTGTCGTAGTCGGCGGCCGACGCGCCGAGTCCCGGCCCGTACTCGCGCCCCATCCCGGCCTCGAACGTCACGTCGGCGAACGTGCCGTCGCCGCGATTGCGGTACAGGCGATCCGGCTGCGGCGGGCTGACCTCCGGGGGGCAGTAGTCCGCCGGGCCGGACTGTGCATAGCACTGCCAGTGGGTCTCGATGCTGTAGTTCAGGTAGTTGCCGACGAACAGATCGAGCCGGCCGTCGCGGTCGTAATCGAAGAAGGTGGCGGGCACGCTCAGGCCCGGATCACCGGTGCCGGTCTCGGCCGTGACGTCGGCGAAGGTCCCGTCGCCCCGGTTGCGGAACATCTGGTTCGGCCCGAACCGCGTGGTGTAGATGTCGACCCAGCCGTCGTTGTCGTAGTCCCCGGCGGCCACGCCCATGCCGTAGCCGCGGGATGCGATGCCGGCCTCCTCCGTCACGTCCGTGAACTGCAGCCGGCGCTCGCCGCCGGATCCGGTTTCGAGATCGTTGCGGAACAGCCGATCGCCGGGCGGCTGGTCCGCGGGCGGGGCCACAAGCGCCTCGCCGTCCCCGAGCCGTCCCCCCTGCACGACGTAGACGTCGAGGTCGCCGTCGTTGTCGTAGTCGATCAACCCGACGCCGGGTCCCATCATCTCGGGCTGGTAGAAGTTGCCCGTCATGCCGTTGGCGTGAACGAAATCGAGCCCCGTCGCCCCGGCCCGGTCGACGAACCAGTCGCCGTCGTGCCCGATCGGCAAGACCGCGACGACATCCGCCGTTTCCGAGTCGCCTGGCGCCGTCCCGGGCCCGCAGGCGGAAAGCAGTCCGACGAGGGCCATGCCCCCCATCCTCGCCGCCCACCGTACGCTCATCGTGAAATGGTAGATCGACCGGCCCGACCGGCCGCAAGCGCCGCTGGCACGCATCGTGCTCTCCCCGAGAGTCACATCGCGCCGATATGCGGCTTACCGCGCAGATTGCGGCGAGCGAGATGCGCCTGACCGCGCAGATCGCGGAGAACCAGGCGCAGATCGCCCAACTACTCGTCGATCACCTCGAAGATCACGCCAACGCGCGTTGACACTCCTCACGACCGTGTCCAGGGTCGCTATCCCGCTCCAAGGAAACGGGCCGGGAAGCAGCGCGGCTTCCCGGCCCCGAAATTTCCACGATCCGCCTTCCGCCGGCGGGTCAGTCCTGCACCGGCGACTCCCCTACCAGAACAGATGGGTCGCGAACTGCAGGAACCGCCCCTGGATCGTCCGGCGCGGCCGACCCAATCCGCCGCCGTAGCGGTTGGTGGCCTCGAGGACCGGACCGGCGTTGAGCATGTTGTAGATGTCCGCCTGTATGTTCAGCCGCCGGCCGCTCCCCATGTCGAAGATCTTGCGAATCGAGATGTCGAACTGCTGCAGCCGATCGAGATACGTCGATCCGGGCGGCATCAGCGGGATGAACGGGCTCCGCGTGAACGCCACGCCCGCCTCCTCGATCGCCGAGCTGGGTACCGAGTAGCCGACGTTGCCCAACGCCAGCAGGCTGCCCCACAGGTTGCCGCCGCCGTTGAGGCCCGACGCGCTGTCGCCCGAGAAGCTGGTCGTGGCGAGCAGCTCGCGCGGGTTGTACGACTGGAACGTCGCGCTGAACTGGAAGTCGCCCGGCAGGGGCACCGTGCCCGAGAGCTTGAACTCGTTCAGCCACGGCACGTTGTAGGCGGCCCCGACGTCCTGGCCGGTGAGCGGGCTGACGCCCGACCGATCGCAGAACAGCAGCTTGTTGGGATCGTCCTGCGAGTCGCAGCGGGTGATGACGTTGCGCTCGAGCGTCCAGGCGCCGAAGACGGTGGTCCCGTTCGGCAGCCGGGCGTTGAAGCCGCTCTCGAAGCCCTCGTAGGTCTCGTCGTATCCCGTGCTCGAGTTCGTGTTGGTGTAGACGCGGTCGGGCGTCCGTCCCTGCGCTTCCGGATTCAGGACGTACACCGGCAGCGTCCCCGGCACGGTGCTGCCGTTGGTCGTGCAGCCGAAGCCGCCGGAGCCGGGGGTGCCGAGCGTGGCGCACGGATTGGCGAACTGGAACAGCGTGTAGTCCGACAGCGAGATCGCCCGGTCGACGAGCAGGATCGCGCTCTGCGTGTCGCGGCGATAGTAGTTGAAGCTCGTCGACAGCCCCGGCAGCAGCTCGCGCTCGATCCCGATGTTGGTCAAGGCCGACCACGGGCGGCTCAGGTTCGGGTCCAGAACGGGCGTCGAGGTCCCCTGGCCGAAGTCGGCGCTCGCGAGGCCGACCTCCCAGTCCTGCACGTAGTCGTCGCCGTTGGTGCCGTGGTTCGGCACCGACCCGGCCTGTTTCGCCCCGCCCCAGTCGGTCAGGCCCGAGTTGCCGTACGCGACCGCGCCGAGTCCGGGCGAGATCATGTTCAACTCGCCGAACGTGGCGCAACGGTTCGAGGCGCTCCCGTGCCGGCTGGTGATCATCGCGCAGTCGAACCACGCCAGCGACTGGCTGGTGACCTTGCCGGTGGCCAGCGCGCTGGCCAGGCTGTGGGTGATGGACGAGTTGTAGCGTCCCCACGAGAACTTCAACGCCGTCGAGGCGTCGCCGAACAGGTCGTAGGCCATGCCCAGCCGCGGTGCGATGTTCGACCAGTTCGGGATGTGGTCCTTGCCGGGCAGCGTGGTCGGCGCCGTGAACCGCGTCCGCAGCACACGATCGGTCGGCTCGACCGTCCCCACGATGTTCTCGATCCGGAGGCCGAGGTTCAGCGTCAGCCGGTCGATGGTCCACGTGTCCTGCACGTATGCCGAGACGTCCCGGTAGAAGAGGGAGTAGTCGACGTCGGTATTGGCGCGGCCGATCTGGTACGGCACACCCGATCGATACCGTTGCCGCAGGGATCCGTTCCACTGCTCCGTGAGCCGGAACGGCGCCCAGCTCGTCATGAGGCCGACCTTCATGTTGTGCGACCCGGTGACGTACGACATCGAGACGTTGGTGTTGAACCGCTCCACGTAGGCGAGGCGGTTGCCCCAGTGGTAGCGGTCGAGGAAGTCGTTGGTCGTGTCGCGCCGCAGCGTGTTCGCGTAGAACGGGTGGATGCCGCCCCCGTCGACGCCGCTGCCCGGAAGCTGCGCCGCAAGGCCCGCATCGCCCAGGTGCGGGTAGCCGCCGACGCCCGGATAGCAGGGCGTCGCCACGCAGGTCGGCCAGGCCTGATCGAAGTTCTGCGTCTGCTTGCCGACGGCGCCGCCGCGCAATCCCATGCCCGGCCCGTTCGGCACGTCCGCCTCCTGATCGACGTTGCTCCAGTTGGCGACGTTGGTCGAGTACCCCGCCTCGAGCAGCAGCCGGCTGCTCAGCGTCGACGTCCACTTCGCGGCCCCGATGTAGTAGAGCGGCGACCCGTGGTGGCGCGACGCGGTCGCGACGTCGGCGCGTGCGTCGTAGTCGTGGAAGCGCTGCTTGATGATCCGGTCGATGTAGGCCGAGAACTTGTTGTTCTGGGTTATCTGGTAGGTCAGGCGCAGCAGGCCGCTCGTGATGCGGTCGTCGTTGATGCCCGGCCGCAGCCCCCCCGTGCCGTCCGGGTACTTCGACGCCGCCATGTAGCGGGGCGCCGTGCCGTCCTCGTTCTTGTAGTAGCTGTCGGTGACCGGCACGTTGATGCTGAACCGCCGGGCGCTGCCGAAGAACCAGAACTTGTCGCGGATGATCGGCCCGCCGTGGGCCACGTTCAGGTCGTAGACGTAGTCGATCGACTCGGTCGAGTTGAGTCCGCGATTCCGGAGCCTGTCCGAGAAGTTGTCTCCCTGGAACGCCCCGTCGGCGAACCCGAAATAGTTCTGCCCGCTGTGGGTGTTGCCGCCCTCGCGGGGGATCATGCTGATGCGCACGCCGCCGGTCGAGGTCTCGGCCGAGATGCCGCTCGTCTCGTAGACCATCTCCTGCGCCGCGAGCTGGTTGTTGTAGTTCTGCACCCCGCCGTCCCCGCCGGCGGTCATCACGAGCTGGCCGTCGACGGTGACCGTGGTCTGCCGGGTGCTCATGCCGTGGACCGACATGTAGGTCTGCTGCGCCGCCGTGGTCAGCCCGACCTCCGGGCGGTTCATCTTGACGCCCGGAATGAGCTGCGCCGTCGACTGCAGGTTGCGGCCGGTCGGGATGGCGTCGAGCACCTCGCGGTCGAGCACCTCGGCCTGGCTGATCGACTGCACGTCGACCACCGGCGCCTCGCCCGAGACGGTGACCGTCTCCTCGAGGGCGCCGACCGACAACACCGCATCGACCGTGGCGGTGAAGCCTCCGGGCAGCTCCTGGCTCTCGACGAGGACCGTCGAGAAGCCGGGCAGGGTGAAGGTGATGGTGTACGTGCCGGGGCGCAGATCGACCAGCAGGTAGCGTCCCGTGCCGTCGGTGATGGCGACGCGGCTCCCCTCGATGAGCGCGGGGCTCGACGCCTCGACGGTTACCCCGGGCAGGATGCCGCCGGTGTTGTCGGTGACCTCCCCGGTGAACTGGCTGGTGCCCTGGGCGTGCGCCGCGACGGGCGCAAGGGCCAGGACCGCCATCGCGACAACGGCCGAATGACGACGTCTCATATCGGTCCTCCTCACAAGGTTGGTGCGCGAGGCGAACGAACGACGTCCGAAGCGGCCGACAGCGGGCGGAGCCCGCGCTTTTTTGGAGTCAGTATAGCCCCGCCGGCGCGCGGAAGGGCTTCGAAAAACGCGGGCCGTGGACCGCGCGACGCGACCTGTCAGGCGATCTCGTGGTCGAACGCCACCACGTTGCGCGACGCGCTGCTGAACTCGACGCCGATCAGATGGATGGGCTCGCCCGAACCGCGGTACTTGTCCGCATAGGCCTTCGCCTTCAACTGCGCCAGCGCGGCGCCGGGCCCCGCCTGCTCCACCACCTTGAACTCGAACAGGTACACGCGCCCGCCGAACCGGACCGCCATGTCCGCGCGGCCGCGGCTGGCGCTGTCCTCCACGGTGATTCCGGTACCCAGCACGGAAGCGAAGTAGGCGTAGAAGACGCTGGCGTAGTAGCCCTCGAAGCGGGCGATGTCGTTGTTGGTGTACCACTCGTACGGAATGCCGGCGAAGAACGCATGGAAGAGGTCCCGCAGGGCAGGAACGTCGCCGGACCCCAGCAGGTCGTAGAGCCGGTCGCCGTTGCGCTCCCGCTGCGGATCGCGGGCCAGGTGGGCCAGCAGGCTCTCGTGCAGGCTCTGGAAGACCTCCCGGTTCGGATAGCCCAACCGGTAGCGCATTCGGCCGCCGCGCGACTCCGTCGCCGCGACGGTGAGGTAACCGGTCTGGAACAGCAGCGCCTCCGGCGCGATCGCGTCCACGTCGAACGTGCTCAGCAGGCCCGCGCTGCCCACCATCCCGTCCAGCGCCAGGGCGCTGACGCCGCGTGCGACCAGGGTCTCGATCAGGAAGGTCGGCGTGCCCGTTTCGAACCAGTAGGCGTCGAACTCGCGGTTGCGGAACAGCAGCAGGATGTCGAACGGGTTGTAGACCTTCTCCTCGCCCGCCAACTGTAGCCGTTGTACCAGTCACGGATCGCGTCCCGGTCGAGACCCGGCAGTTCCGGTGCGAACACGGTGTCCAGGTCCGCGTCGGTGTATCCGCAGATCGCCGAGTAGCGCGGGTCGAGCGTGATGTCGGTGAGGTTGTTGAGGCCCGAGAACAGACTGACCTTCGAGAACTTGCTCACCCCGGTGAGAAACGTGAACCGCACATGCGCGTCGGCGTCCTTGATGGCCGCGTACAGGCCGCGCAGGAAGTCGCGGTTCGCACGGGCGACCTCCGGCGTCCCCAGCGCGTCGAGAATCGGCTTGTCGTACTCGTCCACCAGCACCGCGACCGGCCGCCCCGCCTGCCGGTGCAGAGCCTCGAGCATGTGCGCGAAGCGGTCCGGCGCCGATGGGTAGCCGGAAACGACGCCGGACTCGCGTTCCACGGCGTCGAGCTGGGCCATCACGTTCGCGGGAAGGTGATCCGGTTCCTTGAAGTTGCCGCTGCCGAAGCTGAGGCGCAGAACGGGATGCCGTACCGACCAGTCCCACCGGTCGGCGATCGCCAGCCCCTTGAACAGCGGCCTGTTGCTCTCGAACAGCTCCTTGCAGGTGTCCAGGAACAGGCTCTTGCCGAAGCGCCGCGGGCGCGAGAGGAAGTAGTGCTTGCCCTCGTCGATCAGGCGCCCGATGAACCCGGTCTTGTCGACGTAGTAGCAGTTCTGCTCCCGGACTTCCCGGAAGGTCTGCATGCCGATGGGGAGCCTGCGTCGCGTCGTCAATGGGCTTCGATCATTATCCCCCGACCATGAAAAACGGGCCGGGAAGCCGCGCGGCTTCCCGGCCCGTGAAATCGACCGGCGACGCGTGCGTCACGCGCGGCCGGGGTCGGACGACTCGACCCTACCAGTGGATGTTGGTCGCCAACTGCAGGAACCGCCCCTGGACCGTCCGAGTGACGTTGCCCATGGAGCCGCCGAAGAAGTTGGTCCCCTCGATGATCGGGTCGCCGTTGATGATGTTGTAGATGTCGGCCTGCACGTCGAAGCGCATGCCGTTCGCCATCTCGAACACCTTGCGGATCGAGATGTCCACCTGGTTCAGGCGATCGAGGAACGCGGACCCCGGCGCCATCAACGGGATGGTGATGGTCTGGGTCCGGGGAATGCCCGCCGGGTAATACGTGTCGTCCTTCGGCACGTTCCAGCGCACGTTGCCCGTGCGGGTGAGGCTGCCCTCGAGCTCGCCGCCGCCGTTCAGGCCGCCCGCGCTCTGGCCGCCGCCACCGCCGACGATGAGCTCGCGCGGGTTGTACGACTGCAGGGAGCCGCTGAACGTCAGGCCGCCCGGCAGAGGCAGCGTGCCCGACAGCTTGAACTCGTTCAGCCACGGCACGTCGTAGCCCCCGTACGAATCCGGCCCCCAGGCGCCCGTCGGGTCGCAGAACATCAGCTCGTTGGGATCGTCCCGCGTGTCGCAACGGGTGAGCAGGTTCCGCTCCATCGTCCAGCCGCCGAAGATGTTCGTGCCGTTGGGCAGCCGGGCGTTGAATGAGGACTCGAACCCGTTGTAGCTGTCGGAGTAGCCGTCGTCGCCGTACGTGTTGATGACGACGTGATCCGGGGTACGAAGCTGCGCTTCCGGGGTCAGGCTGTAGACCGTCAGATGGGTCTCGGCATTCCCCCCCCGCGTCGAGCACGGGAACCCGCTGGGCGCCATCCCGGCCGGATTTCCCGCCACCGACGCCGAACCGCACGGATTGGCAATCTGGAACGGCACGTAGTCGGTCAGCGACCGATTGGCGTCGCGCTGAATGATGCCGTCGTAGCTGTCCCGATGGTACCAGTTGAAGCTGGCCGACAGGCCCGGCAGAAGCTCGCGCTGGATCCCCGCGTTGAACAGGGACGCCCAGGGCCGCGCCACGCCGTTCGGATCCTGCCGCGGCCGGCCGATGGGACCGCCGAACGCCGCATCCTTGGTCAACCCGACTTCCCAGTCCTGCACGTAGTCGTCGCCGTTCGTGCCACCGTGCTGCTGGTGGCCGGTGTGCCCCGCGACGCCCTTCTCGTAGAGCATGTCGGGATCACGCCCGCCGTAGGCCACGGCGCCCAGCCCCGGCGAAATCGCCTCGAGCTCGGAGAACGTCGCGCAGGTGTTGCGGGTGGCCGGGCTGAGGGCGCAGTCGAACCAGTCGCGCTCGTGGTGCTGCCAGCCGCCCGGATGGAAGTCCCGGGCGTAGTTGAAGATGTTCGACGCGTTGTACCGACCCCACGAGAACTTCAACGCGGTCGACGCGTCGCCGAAGAGGTCGTAGGCCATCCCGAGGCGCGGAGCCCAGTCGGTCCACTTCGGGACGTTCTTCTGCTCCGCGAACGGCGTGTCCCAGTTGGTGAACCGCCGCAGCGTCGCCGGCGTCTCCCTGATGGTGGAGTTGAAGGTCTCCCAACGCAGGCCGAGGTTGAGCGTCAACCGGTCGATCGTCCACGTGTCCTGCACGTAGGCCCCGACGTCCCGGAAACCCATCCTGAAGTACGTCGGGTGGTTCGTGACCCGCACCGTCGTCGGAATGCCGTCGCGGTACTCCTGCCGCAGGGCGCCGTTCTTCTTCAGGTCTTCGAGGAACGGTCCCCAACTGCTCATCAGGCCGATCTTGACGTTGTGCGACCCGGTGACGTACGACATCGACGTGTTGTAGTTGAACCGCTCGACGTACGCGTGGCTGTCGCCCCAGTGGTAGCGGTCCTCGAAGCTGTTGGTCTTTTCGCGACGGGACGTGATCGTGTACCAGGGATCGATGGTGGAACCGTACTGGTTCATCGATCCCTGCATGTTCAGGCCGGGATACCCGCCCACGCCCGGATAGCAGGGCGTGAACTGGCAGGTCGCGAGACCGGCGGGCAGCGGCTGCGTGTGCATGCCGCCCGGCGTCAGCGAGGTCCCCGGTGCGAACGGCACGTCGTCCTCCGAGTCGATGTTGCTCCAGTTCTCGACGTTGGTCGAGTAGCCCGCCTCGAGCAGCAGGCGGCTGCTCAGCGTCGCCGTCCACTTCGCCGACCCGACGTAGTAGAGGGGCGACCCGTGGTGGCGCGCCGCGGTCGCAACGTCCTGCACCGAGCCGTGATTGTGGAACCGCTGCTTGATGATGCGGTCCATGTACACCGAGAACTTGTTGTTCTGGTTGATCTGCGCGGTCAAGCGGAGCAGACCGCTGGTGACGCTGTTGTCGTCGACCCCCGGGAGCTTCTGGTTGAAGTCCCTGCCGTCGGCATCGATGCCGTAACGGCTGTGCAGGAAGTAGCGGGGCACCGACCCGTCGTCGCTCCGCGTGAAGCTGTTGGTGGTCGGCTTGTCGATCTCGAAACGGCGGAAGCTGCCGAAGAACCAGAAGCGGTCGCGCACGATGGGACCGCCCATGGCGTTGTTGAAGTCGTAGATCAAGTCGATGGACTCGCGCGACGAGGCGCCGCGATCCTTCAGCCTCTGCGTGAGCTGGTCCTGTTGGAACCCGGACTGGCTGAAGCCGAAGTACTGCTGCCCGCTGAGCGAGTTGCCGCCCTCGCGGCCGATCATGTTGATCCGCACGCCGCCGGCGGAGGTCTCGGCCGAGATGCCGCTGGTCTCGTAGACCATCTCCTGGTTGGCGAGATGGTTGTTGTAGTTCTGGTTCGCGCCGTCGTACCCCGAGCTCATGACGAGCTGGCCGTCGACGGCGACCGTCGTCTGGCGGACGCTCATGCCGTGGACCGACATGTAGGTCTGCTGCGCCGCGGTCGTCAGACCGACCTCGGGCCGGTTGAGCTTGATGCCCGGAATCAACTGCGCGGTCGACTGCAGGTTGTTGCCCGTCGGGATGGCGTCGAGCACCTCGCGGTCGAGCACCTCGACGCGGCGGGTGGTCGCCACGTCCACGACCGGGGCCTCACCGGAAACGGTGACCGTCTCCTCGAGGGCGCCGACCGAGAGCACCGCGTCGACCGTCGCCACGAAGCCGGCGGGCAGCTCCTGATCCTCGACCACCACGACCGAGAATCCGGGCAACGTGAAGGTCACGGTGTACGTGCCGGGACGCAGGTCGACGATGGTGAATCGACCCGCCCCGTCGGTGATCGCGACGCGGCTGCCCTCGATCAGCGCCGGGCTGGACGCCTCGACGGTGACGCCGGGCAGGATGCCACCGGTGTTGTCGGTGACCTCCCCGATGATCTGGCTGCCGGCCTGGCCGAACGCCGCGGCCGGTACCAGCGCCAAGGCCGCCAACGCAGTAACGGCCGTTAACGAACGTCTCATTGCGGTCTCCCTCCTCTGACGGGTTGCACGATTCGGACCGTGACGACAACTCGGGCGCGATTGGCACGCGCCAATTCGCGCCCGGAGTTGGGCGAGATTCTAGCAAACGGCATTCGCCCGGCGCAAAAAAAAGAGCCGGGGGCGTTCGCCTCCCGGCTCTCGAATCTACCGGCCGCGCATCACGCGCGACCCGGACGTGACGCGTCCCCTACCAGTAGAGGTGCGTCGCGAACTGCAGGAACCGGCCCTGGATCGTCCGTTGCGGACGGCCGAGGCTGCCGCCGTGCGCGTTGACCGCCTGGAGAACCGGACCGCCGTTGAGCAGGTTGTAGACGTCCGCCTGCACGTTGAGGCGCCGGCCGCCGGTCAGCTCGAACACCTTGCGGAACGAGACGTCGAACTGGTTCAGCCGGTCGAGGTACGCGGAGCCGGGCGGCATCAGCGGAATGTAGGGGCTGGCGGTGAACGGCACGCCCGCGGCCTCGATTTCCGACGATTTCACCGAGTAGCCCACGTTGCCGAGCGCCAGGAGGCTGCCCCAGAGGCCGCCGCCGCCGTTCAGCCCCGACGCGCTGTCGCCGGCGAAGCTGGTGGTGGCGAGCAGCTCACGCGGAGTGTACGACTGCAGGGTCGCGCTGATCTGGAAATCGCCCGGCAGGGGAACCGTGCCGGACAGTTTGAACTCGTGCAGCCACGGCAGGTTGTACGCCGGCCCGACGTCCTGGCCGGTGAGCGGGCTGGTCCCGGACCGGTCGCAGAAGAGCAGCTCGTTCGGGTTGTCCTGCGAGTCGCAACGGGTGATGATGTTGCGCTCGAACGTGTAGGCGCCGAAGAGCGTGGTCCCGTTCGGCAGCCGCGCGTTGAAGCCGCTCTCGAACCCGTTGTAGGCCTCGGTATACCCCAATACTGTTGCTTTAAGTATTTGACGCCACGATCTGCGGTGTCCAATCCCACTCGCGGCGGGACAGCGGGCCAGGGCCGCGAAGTGGATAGCCGCTCATCTTCCGCTTGACGCCGCGGGGCTTCTTCTGGCCGCGACTGGAGACCACCCGCTCTTCGAGAATCTCGTCCAGCACGCGATCGCGAAGCCGGTCATTCGGAGACGAGGGGGGAAACGCCAGGGTTCTCGACACGGCGGCGCACGACCCGCACGGCGTGGACGAACGAGAGGCGGTCCGGGTCCTCGTCGACCTTGCGCGCCGCCTCATGGATCAGGCGCCGCACGGCGTAATGCGCCAGCATCAGGCCGTGCACCTCCTGCAACACCAAGTCCGGTGTCTTGCTGCGCAGGATCGCGCCGGGACCCAGGATGTGGGTCTTGACTTCATCGTAGGCGGTCTCCACCTCCCAGCGTTCGTGATACAGCGCGGCAACCTCGGCGGCTGGTGCGGCGGCCGGGTCGAGCAGGGTGGTGGCCAAGCGGTAGACGACATCGCTCGGGTCGTCCAGCCTGTACTCGACGACCCGCACGGGGCATTCTCCTCGACTGCGCCGGCGGTCCTGGCCGCTGCCCCGCAGCACGCTCCGGTAGGAACCGTCGTCGAAGCGTTCCAGCACCGGCAGGCGCAGGTTCGCCTTCATGCGCCAGAGCAGGTCGGCGCCGGTGCCGGCCGCCCGCCGCCAGAGCGGGAAACCGCAGTAGCCCCGGTCGGCAAGCACCAACATGCCCGGCGACAACCAAGGCAGCAGCGCCTCGACCTGCGCCTCCTCCGATTCGGCATACGCGCCGGCCCGCCACGCGAACGCCGCGCGCGTCCCCACCTCGACCAGCGCCGTCAGGCGCACCTGGGGGAAAGCAGCACGGCCACGCGACGCGCCGGGCGCCCCGAACGCCTCCCGGTTCGTCACCTCGTCCGGCACGTTCAGCGTCGACCCGTCGAACGCCACCAGGCGCCGGCCGCGATACCACGACCCGCGCGTCGCCGGGTCCGCCACTGGTCCCACCCGCGCCGCGCGCAACGCCTCGAACGGCGCCGACCCCAAGCGCGTCCGCGCCCGCGAAATCGATGACTTCCCCGACACGCGCAACGTCGCGTCCGACGACACCCACCGCAGCCCTTCCATCAGGCAGCGCAGCACCTCCCGCGCTGACACCGACCGGAACAGCCCCAACGCCACCACGTAATACACCATCGCCTCGGCCGGCAGAGCGCGCTGCCGAAGGCTTGCCCGATCGCACGACGCCAACGCCTCGCGTACCGCCGCGATCGGGTACACCTGCGCAAGCACGCCGATGCTCAGATAGTCCGACAGCCGCGGGCCGCCCGGCAGAACGGCTTGTGTTCGGGCCATTCATCCCCCCGCATCTCCGCTATCACAGCAGAATACAGGGGTTTGACTGCTAAAGCAACAGTATTGCGGTATACCCGGTATCTGCGTCCGTGTTCGTGTAGACCGGGTCCGCCGACCGTCCTTGCGCATCGGGATTCAGCACGTAGACGGGCAGCGTTGCCGGTATGGCGGTACTGTTCGTCGTGCAGCCGAAGCCGCCCGGGCCGGGGGTCGGGTTCGTCGCGCACGGATTCGCGAGCTGGAACAGCGTGTAGTCGGAAAGCGACAACGCCCGGTTGACCTCCAGCAGCGCGCCGTAGCTGTCGCGGCGGTAGTAGTTGAAGCTCGCCGACAGTCCGGGCACGAGCTCGCGCTCGATCCCGATGTTGGTCAGACCGACCCAGGGTCGATCGAGGCCGTTCGGGTCGAGGATGGCCGTCGACGTGCCCTGGCCGAAATCGGCGGGTCCGAGACCGAGCTCCCAGTCCTGCACGTAGTCGTCGCCGTTGGTGCCGTGGTTCGGCACCGACCCGGCCACCCTCGCGGCACCCCAGTCGGTGAGGCCGGAGTCGCCGTAGGCGAGTGCTCCCAGACCCGGTGAGATCGCCTCCAGCTCGGCCATCGTGGCGCAGCGGTTCGAGGCGCTGCCATGCCGCGTCGTGATCATCGCGCAGTCGAACCACGCGAGGCCTGCGTTCTGGATCTTGCCGGTATGCAACCGGTCGGCGAGGCTGTGGGTGACCGACGCGTTGTAGCGTCCCCACGAGACCTTCAGCGCCGTCGAGGCGTCACCGAACAGGTCGTAGGCCATGCCCAGCCGGGGCGCGATGTTCGTCCAGTTCGGGATGTTCTCCTTTCCGGGCAGCGAAGCCGGCATCGTGAACCGCGTCGGACTCAGGCGGTTGGTCGGGTCGACCGTGCCGTTGACCGTCTCCCAGCGCAGCCCGATGTTGAGCGTCAGCCGGTCGATCGTCCAGGTGTCCTGTGCGTACGCCGCGATGTCCTGGTACCCGAGGGAGTAGTCGACGGGGTGGTTGCCGCGGCGGACCTGGTACGGAATCGCGTCGCGATAGCGCTGCCGGAGGGCGCCGTTCCACTGCTCGGTCAGCCGGAACGGTCCCCAACTGTTCATGATGCCGATCTTCAGGTTGTGCGACCCGGTGACGTACGACAGCGAGGAGTTGGTGTTGAACCGCTCCACGTAGGCGTACCGGTTGCCCCAGTGGTACCGGTCGGCGAAGTCGTTGGGTATGTCCCGCCGCAACGTGTTCGCGTAGAACGGGTGGATGCCGCCGCCGTCGACACCGCCGGAATACTGCGCCATCACGCCGGGGTTCGTCAGCACCGGGTAACCGTCGACACCCGGGTAGCAGGGGGTCGCCACGCAGGTCGCGAAGCTGGGGTCCCACCTCTGGGTGTGCGGGCCTACCGCGCCGCCCCGAAGCCCCAGGCCCGGTCCGTCCGGCACGTCGGCCTCCTGGTCGACGTTGCTCCAGTTCTCGACGTTGGTCGAGTAGCCCACTTCGAGCAGGAGCCGGCTGCTGATGGTCGACGTCCACTTCGCCGCGCCGACGTAGTAGATCGGCGAGCCGTGGTGGCGAGACGCGGTGCCGACGTCCACGCGCGCGTCGTAGTCGTGGAACCGCTGCTTGATGATCCGGTCCAGGTAGGCCGAGAACTTGTTGTTCTGGGACACCTGCCAGGTCAGTCGCAGCAGCCCGCTCGTGATGCGGTCGTCGTTGACGCCCGGCCGGAGGCCTTCGGTGCCGTTGGGATACTTGACCGCCTGCATGTAGCGGGGCGCCGTCCCGTCCTCGTTCTTGTAGAAGCTGTCGGTCACCGGCACGTTGATGCTGAACCGCCGGCCGCTGCCGAAGAACCACAGCTTGTCGCGGACGATCGGCCCGCCGTGCGCGACGTTCAGGTCGTAGATGTAGTCGCTCGACTCGACCGACGTCAGGTTGCGATCCTGAAGTCGCTGCGAGAGGTTGTCCGACTGCAGCGCGCCGTTGATGTAGCCGAAGTAGTTCTGCCCGCTGTGGGTGTTCCCGCCCTCGCGCGGGATCATGGCGATGCGCACGCCGCCGGTCGAGGTCTCGGCCGAGATGCCGCTCGTCTCGTAGACCATCTCCTGCGCCGCGAGCTGGTTGTTGTAGTTCTGCACCGCCCCGTCGCCGCCGGAGCTCATGACGAGCTGCCCGTCGACCATGACGGTGGTCTGCCGGTTGCTCATGCCGTGGACCGACATGTAGGTCTGCTGCGCCGCGGTCGTCAGCCCGACCTCCGGGCGGTTCATCTTGACGCCCGGGATGAGCTGCGCCGTCGACTGCAGGTTGCGCCCGGTCGGGATGGCGTCGAGCACCTCGCGGTCGAGCACCTCGGCCTGGCTGATCGATTGCACGTCGACCACCGGCGCCTCACCGGAGACGGTGACCGTCTCTTCGAGCGCGCCGACCGACAGCACCGCGTCGACGTTGGCCGTGAACCCGGCCGGCAGCTCCTGCTGCTCGACCAGAACCGTCGAGAAGCCGGGCAGCGTGAAGGTGATGTTGTAGGTCCCTGGTCGCAGGTCGACCAGCAGGTAGCGGCCCGCGCCGTCTGTGATGGCGACGCGGCTGCCCTCGATCAGCGCCGGGCTGGCGGCCTCGACGGTGACGCCGGGCAGAATGCCCCCGGTGTTGTCGGTGACGACACCGGTGAACTGACTGGCCGGCTGCGCGTGCGCCACGGCTGGCACGAGAGCCAGAGCGGCCAGCGCAACGACAGCCGTTGACGAACGTCTCATATTACGGTCCTCCTCTGACGTGTTGCGACGACGCTCGTGCGGTGACCACTCACTCACACGACCCGGTTCGGCCCCCGAGCGTCGACCCGGAAGCCGTGGCTGTGCAGGCGAAGCAAGACGCGTTCCCGAAACACTCTCCGAACCGACTCCACCGCCCGATGAGCCGGAAGCGGGTTCTGACGCTGTGCAGCCCGCTGCCACCGAGGCACCCCACCAGCGTACCGCCAGTCCGTATTCGCGCCGAATCCAAACAATCCGATCCGGATTTTTGGATTATCGCGCTCCGGCGACCCACACGGACGGCCGCGCGTTCAACTATGAGATCCGTGGCGCTGTCAAGGCGGAGGGCGCCGGTCAAGCGGCCTGCATCGCCTCGGCCGGCAGGCGGTACTACGAGACCCGACCCGCCTCTATCGCATCCGCGATCCGATCGTCGATGCGCAGACTCGCCACGACAGGACGGCAGGGACGTTCGGTGAACCGGGTGATGAGCGCGGCGTTCCGCATCGCCCGAGCAGTGTCGCGGCCGTTCGCCGTGTAGGAGACTTCGACGGCCACGTATTGGATGCCGCCTCCATCGTCCTCGGCCTCGAACACCAGATCCGCCTCGACGTAGCTCTGAATCTCGTTCGAGTGCATCGGCGCGCCAGCGTTCCTGGCGAGATCGAACAGGTCGGCGCCGCTGAGAAGACGCCGGTCCCGGAGCCCGAGAGATCGTGCGATCAACCCGACGCGCCGTTCCGCGACGTTTCCGGCGTGTGCGCCCTTGAGGATGCCGATGTCGTCCCGCATCGACTGCCGCTCTGCCGCCGCCTCCTCGAATCGCTTGTCGATCGCCTCGAACCGCTGGTCGGTCACCGCGAATTGTTCGCGCGTTGCGGCAATGAAGCTCGCGAGCTGCGCAGGCATATCGAGGAGCTCTCGCGACAGAAGCCGGGACCGGAGCGCGTCACGCCATTCCGGGTGTTCGTCGAGTACCCGAACGAGATCCTCTATCGTATCGATCCGCATCACTGCGCCCCGAACCGGCGGCCCGGTATCGTCCGCGCCCCGCGCTGCCCACCGGCAACCGCCAACGGCTCCATCGCCCGCCCGGCGGGGGGACTGATTTCAAGCCTTCTCACTATAGCACGGGCGATGCCCGCAGCCCATCTCGGTTGCTCCGAGCCCACTCCGGCCAGCGAGCCCGTCACGGGATGGCGTCGGCCGTCCAGGGCATCCGACACGGCCTGCCCTGCTCGTAGAGCCGGAGATTCGCGGCCAAGCGCGGAACGGCGACCCGCATGCCTTCCGCCTCGGCGGCCGCGACGAGATCGCGCTGCACCGCAGCCGCCTCGCCGTAGCGCCCGACCTCGGCCAGAGCCATCGCCATCGTCTCGCCGAGATCGATGGTCCGCTCCCCCCGGGACGCAATCTGCTCCACGAGCCGCATCGCTCGCGGGCCGTCCCGCACCTCGGCGTCGGGCGCCGCGGCGAGCAGCCGGGCCAGCGCGTGCGGGAAGATCGACGCGCCGGGAAAGGCCCCCATCCCCGCGTCCAGGCGGTCACGCGCCTCGCTATACCGCCGGAGCTGCACGAGCGCCATGGCGGCCCCGAAACGCGCATCCGCCACGTCGGGGTCCATGCGCAGCACCGTGCGGTACTGCTCGAGGGCCGCGTCCGGATCGCCGGCCCGTCGCAGGCTGACGGCCAGCCGCAAGCGCACCTCGCCGTCGGTCGGCTGGTAGCGGAGCGCCGTCTCGAACCGCGCGATCGCCTCGCGGTGACGCCCCTCCCCCTGCAGCAGCACGCCGACGCTGTAATGCACCGCCGGGAAGTTCGGCGAATCGTGCATCACCCGCTCGAACTCGGCCATCGCGCCCTCGACGTCACCCATCACGTAGAGGGCGGTGCCGAGCCGATGCCGCAGCGCCGGATGATCCGAATCGAGCTCCAGCCCGCGGCGGAACAGGTCGGCCGCCGCGCTCCACTCCTGGCGGTCGAGGGCCTCGTTCCCGCGCGCCTCGTAGGCGCGGGCGCTCTCGATCAGCGTGTCCACCTCGGCCATGAGGGGGTCCGCGGGACGCAGCGCCGTGCTCCGCCGCCGCTGCAGGTGCGCCGAGGCCCGGGCCTCGTCACCGAGGGCGCGGTAGGCCATGCCGAGCGGATAGTGGGCCGCGGCGGCGGCCGGGTGGCGCACCAGGATCTCTTCCAGCAGGTCGACCGCCCGCCGGTAGTCTTCG
This sequence comes from Vicinamibacterales bacterium, assembly GCA_965204175.1. GTDB lineage: Bacteria > Acidobacteriota > Vicinamibacteria > Vicinamibacterales > UBA8438 > WTFV01. The sequence continues at coordinate 1,201,236 of OZ241978.1, read as the reverse complement.
GCAAGCAGGGCCGCGCGGCCGAGTCCGTAACGCGCCGCGAGAGAGTCGGGCCGCAACGCGAGCGCCTGCTCGAAGAACGGCCGGGCCGAGACCGGGCGGTCCTGCGCCAAGCGAACCTCGCCCAGCCAGACGAGGGCCGCCACGTCGTCGGGGTGCAACCGCAGCACGGCGTCGAAGAGCGCGGCCGCCGCGGAGAGGTCGCCGGCCTCGCGGCGCGAATGACCGAGGTAGTAGAGCCAACGTGCATCCGCCGGCGCCAGCGTCGCCGCCTCGCGGAAGCAGGTCTCGGCGGCGTCAGGCAAGCTCGCCGCCATCAGGATCATGCCGAGCGCGCCGCGGACGGCGGCTGCATCCGATCCCGAGGCGGCGTCGCTGACGGCCGTCTGCCGATCGCGAATCTGGGACTGTACCGAGTCGCCGAGGCGATCCAGGCCGGGGGGCTCCGTCCCGCAGGCAAGCACGCCGGCGGCAGGGGCCAACCCCGGCGACGCGGCCGGCGCCGTCTCGTCGGCGGCGCCGCACCCGCCCGCCAGCACCGCCAGTCCGCAGGCGAGGACGCCCGCGGCAGGTGCGGCAAGCTGACGGCGCAGGTCCTCACGAGACCGTTTCACGCCGACCCCCGCACGTGAAATAATGTGGACATGGACGTTGCGCCCTGGATTACGCCTGCCCTGCTGATCGGCCTGTTCGCCTGGATGCGGATGGACATCCGCGATCTGCGCCGTGACCTCAACGCACTGCGGTCGGACATGAACCAGCGCTTCGACAACATGAACCAGCGCTTCGACAGCGTCAACGAAAACACGAACCAGCGCTTCGACAGCGTCAACGAAAACATGAACCAGCGCTTCGACAACGTCAACGAGAACACGAACAAGCGCTTCGACAACGTCAACGGCGAGCTGGCCGACCAACGCGAGCGCATGGCCAGGCTCCAGGGAGCGCTCGAAGGCTTCCTCGCCGGGCAGCGCGACCGCGACGCCGCCTGACGCATCAGCCGGGTTGCGCGGCAGTCCCCTCCCCTGCATGGAGCGCGATCCAGCGGTCGATCTCGACGTCGCGCCACTCCTCGACCGCCCCGTCCGGCCACTGCACCCGGACCGTCGGCCGCGCGTCGGAACCGCCGAGCCCGACGAGCACCCGCGGGTCGTTGGCCGATGCGTAGCTGCCGTCCGAACGCGCCCGGCGCCAGAGTGTCGGTGCGCCGTCGCGAACCACCGCCACCCGCGCGCCGAGCATGTCGCGCCCGCCCGGGCCGGCGAGCCGCAACCCGAGCCAGTGGCGGCGCTCCCCCACCTGGTTGATCAGCAGCCGCACCGGGCCGGCGTCGTTCCCCACCAGCACGTCTATGTCACCGTCGTTGTCGACGTCCCCGAACGCCGCACCGCGCCCCGTCTCCGACAGCGCGAAGGCATCCCCCGCCTGGTCGGTCACGTCCGCGAAACGGCCGTCACCCAGGTTGCGAAACAGCGTCCTGCGCTGATCGTAGGGAAACTGCCCCACCGGGCGCCCCGGCAGCGCAGTGATCGTGCCGTTGACGACCAGCAAGTCGAGCCAGCCGTCGTTGTCGAAGTCGAACCAGGTGGTACCCCACCCGGTGTAGGCGAGACTGCCGGCGCCGAGCCCCGAGCCGGTGCTCCGATCGGCGAACGTGCCCGACCCGTCGTTGACGTACAGGTTGTTTCCCTGGCCGTTCAGGTGGGTCATGAACAGGTCCTCGTCGCCGTCGTTGTCGAAGTCGCCCGCGTCCACCCCCATGCTCGCCTCGGTCATGCCCATCTCGCTCAGCGCCGCGCCGGCGAGCAGGCCCGTGTCGCGGAACGTGCCGTCGCGCTGGTTGATCCAGAGCAGGTTCTCGGTGCCGTCGTTGGCCACGTAGATATCGCTCCACCCGTCGCCGTCGAAGTCGGCGGTGGAGACGCCGAGGGCCGGACCGAAACGGCCCCCGACGAGCGCGGTCTCGCTCACGTCAACGAACCGCCCGTCCCCGGTGTTGCGGTACAGGTGGTCCGGCGTCCCGCCGTACGTTTCGGGCGGGCAGTAGTCGCGTGCGTCGGCCAGCGTGCCGCACTCGATGCCGCTCTCCAGCGTGTAGTCGACGTTGTGGCCGACGTAGAGGTCGAGCCAGCCGTCGCGATCGTAGTCGACGAATGCGGCCGAGACGCCGAACCCCGCGGTGAGGCCGATGCCGCGCTCGGTGGCCGCCTCCGTGAACGTGCCGTCGCCGCGGTTGACGTACAGCGCGTCCGGGCCGTAGTTGGTGAGAAAAAGGTCCGTCCAGCCGTCGTTGTTCACGTCGCCCGCCGCGACGCCGAGCCCGTAGCCGTCCGCCTCGATGCCGCTCGCCACGGTGACGTCGGTGAAACGCAGCCGCCGCGCGCCGTCCGGGTCGATCTCCAGGTCGTTGCGGTACAGCCGCCCCGAGAGCGGGCCCGCCCCCGCCGGTGGAATCAGTGCGTCCTCCGGCTTCAGGGCCGCGTCGAGCATCCGGCCCTGGACGAGATAGACGTCGAGATCCCCGTCGTTGTCGTAGTCGAACAGGCCCACGCCGGGCGGGACGAGCTCCGGGTAGTGGAAGCGGCCGGTAGCGCCGTTGAAGTGGACGAAGTCGAGGCCGGACGCCGCCGCCTCGTCCGTGAACCACTCGCCGGCGGGAAGATCGGCGATTCCCGACGCCGGCGGCGGATCGTTCGCGCCGGCATCCCCGCCCGACTCTGCCGCGCACCCGGCCGACAGGAGAAGCAGAAGAACCGCACGCAGCGCAGCGAGCGAGGATAGACCGTGGATGGTGCTCACGAATCTTGACACGCCATCATAGCCGAGGCGCCGAAAGGGTGACTCGACACGGCTGGCGCCGTACAGAAGAAAGGGCCGGGAAGCCCAGGCTCCCCGGCCCTTGAACGGTGCGTCACGCCTCACGCGCGACGCGCGCGCCCGCTCGGCAACCTACCAGTGCAGGTGCGTCGCGAGCTGCAGGAAGCGGCGGTTGATGGTCCGCGTCGCGTTGCCGAGACTCCCGCCGTACGTGGTGTTGAACCGCGTGATCGGGAAGTAGTTCGGCAGGTTGTAGACGTCGGCCTGGATGTCCCAGCGCATGCCGTTGGGCAACTGGAAGCTCTTGCGCACCGAGATGTCGATCTGCGTCAGCCGGTCGGCGAAGAGCGAGCCGGGCGGCATCAGCGGGATCGACAGCCCCTGGGTGCGCGTCACGCCCTGGGCCGCGAAGTCGTCCACGGTCGTGTTGTAGTTCAGGTTGCCGATGTAGGCGTGCACGTCGTCGAACGTCGTGCCGCCCTGGTTGGTGCCGCCGAAGTTGTCGGTGCCCCGGATGGCCATCTCCTGCGCGGGATAGAACTGCGCCGACCCGCTCAACTGGATCCCGCCCGGCAGCGGCACCGTGCCCGAGATCTTGAAATCGTGCAGGAACGGAATGCTGAACTGCGACGCGTCGCAGAACAGCAGCTTGTTGGGATCCTCCGGCTGGTCGCAGCGGTTGAGGATGGCCCGTTCCATGGACCAGCCGCCGAAGATGGTCGCCCCCGCCGCGAGCCGCGCGTTGAAGCCGGCCTCGAAGCCGTTGTAGACGTCGGAGTTCGAGCTCGAGTTGCGCATGAACCGATCGGTGCCGGTCAGCCCCCGCGCCTCCGGGTTCAGGTTGTAGATGGTGAGCGTCGAAGGCACCGCGACCCCGCGCGTCGAGCAGGGGAAGCCGTTCGGGGCGGTCCCCGTGGCGGCGCACGGATTGGGAATGGACAGCGCCGTCCAGTCGGCGTGGGTCACGCCGCGGCCGTACTGGATGATGGGGTCGAACGACTCGCGCCGGTACCAGTTCACGTTGACCGACAGCCCCGTCACCAGCTCGCGCTCGATCCCCAGGTTCATCAGGCTGACCCAGGGCCGCTCGACGCCGTTGGGATCCTCGGTCGGCACGGCGCCCGGCAGGCCGAACGCGGACGACCCGGGAAAGCCGATCTCCCAGTCCTGCACGTAGTCGTCGCCGTTGGTGCCGCCGTTGTGCGCGGTGCCGGCGGCGCCGATCGTGTGCGTGTCGGCCATGCTCGACCCGAAGGCGACGGCCGGATCGAAGCCCATCGCCATCAGCTCCTGCCGCGTCGCGCAACGCGTGTCGTCCATCGGGCTCAGCGCGCAGTCGAACCAGTTGCGGTTCTCGCCCGCGTGTGTGACCGCGTTGAACTGGCGCGCATAGCTGGTGGTGTTCGAGCCGTTGTAGCGGCCCCAGGAGAACTTCACCGCCGTCGACGCGTCGCCGAACAGGTCGTAGGCCATGCCGAGGCGGGGCGCGATGTCGTTCCAGTTCGGCAACTGGTCGCGTTCGGCCACGCTGAAGTACGGCACGAAGCGGTTCTGCGCGTGCTCGGTCGCGCGGTTGCGCCCGCGGTTGATCTCGTAGCGCACGCCGAGATTGAGCGTCAGGCGGTCGATGGTCCACGTGTCCTGGGCGAAGATGCCCATGTCCTGCTGGTAGTCCATGGGCCGCCAGATCGGCGTGTTCGACACCCGCGCCTGGTACGGCACGCCGTCCCGGTACCTCTGGTCCCAGAGGTCCGCGTTCATGTCGTGGGAGCGGTCGTGGATGCCCCAACTGTTCATCACGCCGACCTTCATGTTGTGCGAGCCGGTGACGTAGGACATCGCGACGTTGTAGTTGAAGCGCTCGGGCGTCTCATGCACGTAGCTCCAGTTGCCGCGGTCGCGGAAATTGGCGGAGACGTCGTTGCGGCGCACGATCTGGTACCACGGGTCCATCGTCGAGCCCGATTGCAGGGCGATGGCGGCCGGATCGCCCACGTGGTAGCACGGGGTGCTCGGACAGAACGGCACGCCGCCGGACGGCCGCGACTGCCGGAGCGGCCGCGCCGGGCCGTAGGGCGGTGCGTCCTGCCGCTCCTCGTAGCTCCAGTTCTCGACGTTCGACGAGTAGCCCGCCTCGAGCAGCAGCCGGCTGCTCAGCGTCGAGGTCCACTTGGCCGACCCCGTGTAGTAGATGGGCGAGCCCTGGTGGTTGGGCGCGGTGGCCGGGTCGTCGCCGGCGCCGTGCGGCCGGAAGCGGTCCTTGAAGATCCGGTCCATGTAGGCGGAGAACTTGTTCGACGCGTTCGCCTGGTACGTCAGGCGCAGCAGGCCGCTGGTGATGGTGTTGGCGTCGATGCCGGACAGCAGCTCGCGCCCGTCCTTGCCGTCGAGCTTCACGGGGCTCGGATCGAAGTAGCGCGGCCAGGTGCCGTCCATGTTGCGGTAGAAGCTGCCGGTGATCGGCTTGTCCACCTGCCAGCGGCGCGAGCTCATGAAGAACCAGAACTTGTCGCGCACGATCGGCCCGCCGTAGGCGGCATTCAGGTCCCAGAACAGGGTGTTGCCCTCGGACGACGAGGCGCGGCCGGCGATCTCCGCCGGGACGCTCGTGTGGTCGGCGGCCAGCGCGTCGCTCGAGTACCCCGTGTAGAACTGCCCGCTGTAGGTGTTGCCGCCCTCGCGCGGGATCATGTTGATGCGCACCCCGCCCCCCGAGGTCTCGGCGGTCATGCCGCTGGTCTCGTAGGTCATCTCCTGCACGGACAGCTCGTTGTGGTAGTTCTGGATGCCGCCGTCGCGGTCGGTGCCGTTGACGAGCTGCCCGTCGACGGCCACGCTGACCTGCCGCCAGCTCATGCCGTGGGTCATCATGACGGTCTGCTGCGCCGCCGTGGACAGGCCGACCTCGGGACGGTTCAGCTTGATGCCGACGATGAGCTGCGCCGTCGACTGCATGTTGCGGCCGGTCGGGATGGCGTCGAGCACCTCGGCGTCGAGCACCTCCACGCGGCGGGTCGACTGCACGTCGACGACCGGCGCCTCGCCCGAGACGGTCACCGTCTCCTCGAGCGCGCCGACCGAGAGCTCCGCGTCCACCGTGGCGGTGAAGCCGGCCGGCAGATCCTGCCCCTCGACCAGGACGGTCGAGAATCCGGGCAGGGTGAACGAGAGGGTGTACATCCCGGGCCGCAGGTCGACCAGGGTGTAGCGGCCCGCGCCGTCCGAAATGGCGACGCGGCTCCCCTCGATGAGGGCCGGCGAAGACGCCTCGACCGTAACGCCGGGCAGGATGCCGCCCGTGTTGTCGGTGACCTCCCCGGTGATGGTGCTGTTGGTCTGGGCCAGGGCCACGCCGGGCGCCAGGGCCAGAGCCGCCAGCGCGACGACTGCCGTGCATGAACGTCTCATACGGTTGTCCTCCTCGAACGCGAATGCGACGAACGACGGTGCCGGTGGCGGCGAAGGCCTCGACCGGCACCCGTAGCCGGGCAGTCAACACCGTCGTGTCCCGGATGTCAAGCTGATGTAACACGCAAGTTACGTACCGTCCACCGGACGCCCCCAGCGCACAGCGCCACCGCCTGCAAATCCTTTTTGAACAACGAATTGCGGCGAGCCCAACAGGCCGCCGAGCGCCGCGCCGGCCATCCGGGAAATTGGGCGCACGATCCAAAATCCGGTTGCGCCGCTGGTGACGCGGGATCGAGGCGTCGTCAAGAAAGAGGGCCGGGAAGCTGGCTCCCCGACCCTCAACCACCTCGTTATCGTGACGCGTCACCCGCGTGACGCGCCGTGCTCCGCCGCGACTACCAGTGGATGTTCGTCGCGAACTGCACGAACCGGCCCTGGATGGTCGAGCTCGCCCGGCCGAGCGAGCCGCCGTAGGTGTTGGTGCCGTTCAGGATCGGCTGGTAGTTGACGATGTTGAACAGGTCGGCCTGCAGGTCGACGCGCATCCCGTTCCCCAGCGTGAACGTCCGCCGGACCGACAGATCGACTTGCGTCAGGCGGTCGTAGAAGAGCTGACCGGCCGGCAGCAGCGGCACGCTGATGCCCTCGGTCCGCGCGATGCCGAGATTGTCCATCACGTTCGCGGGCGTGACGTTGTAGTTGATGTTGCCGGCGTACGGCCGCGCGCCGGCCAGCTCGCCGCCGCGGTGCGTGCCGCCCCACTGGTCCTGCGAGCCGCCCGCCACCGCCTCCTGCGCCGGGTAGAACTGCGCCGACCCGCTGATCCAGAAGCCGCCGGGCAGCGGGAAGTTGCCCGAGATCTTGAACTCCTGGAGGAACGGGATGCTGTAGGCGGGCTGCGTGATCGGCACGCCGCCGACCATGTCGTTCCGGCCGCGCGGATCGCAGAACATCAGGCGGTTCGGATCGTGCGGGATGTCGCAGCGGACGAAGACGTTGCGCTCCATCACCCAGCCGCCGAACAGCGTGCTTCCGTTGGGCAGGCGCGCGTTGAAGCTGGTCTCGAACCCGTTGTAGACCTCCGAGAAGTTGTCCCCGGTCGGGGTGTTCTGCACCACCCAGTCGTCGGCGATGCCCGCCGCCTCGGGATTCAGGTTGAACACGCTGATCTGCGCCGGCACGAGGCCGCCGCTCGAGTTGCACGAGAGGAACCCGCGGTTGGGATCCGACGCGCAGGGGTTGTCCATCAGGAACCCGGTGTAGTTGTCGAACCCGAGCGCGCGGTTCACCCGCAGGACGCTGTCGTAGGTGTCTCGCCGGTACCAGTTGAAGCTGGCCGAGAAGCCCTCGAAGAGCTCGCGCTGGACGCCGACGTTGAGCACGCTGACCCAGTTCCGCTCGACGCCGTCGGGATGCTCCACCGGTCGCGACGCGAGACCGCCGAAGTTGGCCCGCAGGGGCGGACCGATCTCCCAGTCCTGCGCGAAGCCGTCGCCGTTGGTGCCGCCGTTCCAGACGGTGCCCTCCACGCCGACCGTGTGCTCGTTGGCGGTGCTGCCGCCGAACGCGATGCCCGGGTCCAGCCCCATCCCCATCAGATCGGCCTGTGTCAGGCAGGCCCGGCCGTCGAGGCTGGCGCAGTCGACCCAGTTGCGGTTCTCGCGCTGGTACGACACCGGGTTGAACCATTCGGCGTAGGTGAACGTGTTGGCGGCGTTGTAGCGGCCCCACGACACCTTCAACGCCGTCGAGGCGTCGCCGAAAACGTCGTACGACAGGCCGAGGCGCGGGGCGAAATCCTTCCAGTTGGGCAGATTCCGCCGCGAGGCGAAGGACTGCGCCGCCACGAACCGGCCGGTCTGCGTGACCGTGGAGCGGGGGCCCGGCGTGACGTTCGGCCCGGCCTCGTAGGTGTGGGCGATCATCTGCTCCCAGCGCACGCCGAGGTTCAGCGTCAACCGGTCGATCGTCCAGGTGTCCTGGGCGAAGATGCCCATGTCGCGGGCGTAGTCGATGCCCGAGATGACGGGCCGGTTCGACACGCGGGCGAACTCGGGGACGCCGTTGCGGTACATCTGCCGCTCGAGGTCGCCGTTCCCGGTGCGGTACGCCTCGTAGGGACCCCAACTGTTGTTGGTGCCCACCTTGATGTTGTGCGAGCCGGTGACGTACGAGAGGCCGATGTTGTAGTTGAACCGCTCGACCCGCCACGTCTCCCGGCCCCAGTGGTACCGGTCGCGGAACCCGGTCGACTGGTCGTGCCGCAGCACCAGTCCGTACCACGGATCGATGGTGGGGCTGAACTCGTTGGGACCGCTGAGCTGGGCCGCGTGCCCGTAGTTCTCGAAGCAGGGGGACGCGTGGCAGGGAAGCCAGTTGGCGGCCCGATCCTGCGTCAGGTCCTGGCCGAGGGCGTTGACGCCGCCGGGCGGGTCCTGCTGGTTCCAGTTCTCGACGTTGGTCGAGTAGCCCGCCTCGAGCAGCAGGCGGCTGCTGAGCGTCGAGGTCCACTTCGCGCTGCCCGTGTAGTAGATCGGCGAGCCCTGCCAGCGGCCGGCCGTGGCGATGTCGTCGTTCGAGCCGTGGTTGGCGTAGCGCTCCTTGAACACCCGGTCGATGTGCGCCGAGAACTTGTTGTTCTGGCTCGCCTGGTAGGTCAGCCGGAGCAGGCCGCTCGAGATCGTGTTCTCGTCGATGCCCGGGATGCGCTCGGTGCCGTTGGTGCCGTCCAGCTTCTGCGGATCGGGGTCGAACCAGCGCGGGGCGGCGAAGTACCAGTTGTTCGGGATCGACCCGTTCGGGTCGAAGCGCCAGAAGCTGTTCGTGACCTTCTTGTCGATCTGGAAGTTCCGGACGCTGCCGAAATACCAGAACCGGTCGCGGACGATGGGCCCGCCGTGCACGAGGTTCATGTCGTACATCATCGAGATGCCCTCGGTGGACGTCACGCCGCGGGCCTGGACCTCCTGCGAGAGGCTCTCGAGACCGTCGCGCTGCAGGCTGTCGTGGCTGCCGCCGAACCAGAGCTGGCCGCTCTGCTCGTTGCCGCCCTCGCGCGGGACCATGTTGATGCGGACCCCGCCGCCCGACGTCTCGGCGCTCATGCCGCTGGTCTCGTACACCATCTCCTGGTTGGCCAGGTGGTTGTGGTAGCTCTGGACGGCGCCGTCGCCGCCGATGCTGTTCATGTTCTGGCCGTCGACCTGGATGGTCACCTGCGACGGGCTCATCCCGTGCACCGACATGTAGGTCTGCTGCGCCGCGGTGGTCAGCCCCACCTCGGGCCGGTTCATCTTGATGCCGGTGATGAGCTGCGCCGTCGACTGCAGCGTGTTGCCGGTCGGGATGGCGTCGAGAATCTCGCGGTCGAGCACCTCGGCCCGCGCCGTCGACTGCACGTCGACCAGCGGCGCCTGGCCCGAGACGGTGACCGTCTCCTCGAGGGCGCCCACCGACAGCTCGGCGTTGACGGTCGCCGTGAAGTCGGCCGGCAGGTCCTGGCCTTCGACCACCACGGTCGAGAAGCCGGGCAGGCTGAACGTCAACGTGTAGACGCCCGGCCGCAGGTCGATCAGCGTGTAGCGGCCCGCGCCGTCGCTGAAGGCGATGCGGCTGCCCTCGATGAGCGCGGGGCTCGCCGCCTCGACGGTGACGCCGGGCAGGATGCCGCCGGTGTTGTCGGTCACCAGTCCGGTGATGGTCTGGGCCGTCGCCGTGCCGGCGCCCACCGACAGGGCCAGCAGCACGGTGACGACCGTGAGTCTGCGTCTCATGGTTGTCCTCCTGAACGCGGATGCGACGAATCGCGGGGCCGGAACCTCGATGGCCCCGCCCCCCTCCCGACCGCGCGGCCGACACCCGCTCCGACCCGCCTCCCGCCTGCGGACCGGAACGCGCCGATGTCCCGCATTCCGACATCGTCGCCCGCTACGGCATGCCATCGCCTTGAACAAAAGCAAGGACGATGCCACCAGGCGGCGATCGGTGTCTGTGGGCCTCGGCGCCGAAGAAGTAAACCCTCACTTCGCCTGTTGCGCGTTTCCGCGCGCATTGTGGAATCGTGTCGGCTCCATCGAGATCCAATGCGTGGTAGCGAGGGATCCAAGAATCGGTAGGAACAGGCCGGAACGCGGTCGAGCGTTCACGATCTGGCCGCCGCGCCGGCGAGCCGCCGGGCCTCCTCGACCCAGCCGTGGTAGGTCTTCCGCAGGTCGACGAGGAACGCCCGCACCCGTTGCCGGTCGCGCGGGTCGGGCAGGACGTTCGACACCTTGAAGGGCGGCTTGATCACGGCCGCACAGGTCGTCGAGTGGACCCGGCGGTCGAAGTGGGCGACGGCGATGGGGACGATCCACGGCTCGGGATCGACGCTGGCGGCGAGCCGGAAGGCCCCCGGCTTGAACGGGCCCGGCGAGTCCTCCGTCCAGTAGCTCGTCCCCTCGGGGCTGAGAATCAGGTTCGTGCCTGCCTTCAGGTACCGGCCCGCGGTCTCGAAGAACTCGTCCTGCCGGCTCCGGCGCTCCTCCGGCGTCTCCTCGATGCGATCGGACTCGGGCGTGTAAACGGCGATGTGCCCCAGCCGGTCGTAGTACGCCTGGTGGCCGTACTCCGAGCCGCGGCTGTGCCGGACCACGCGGATGCCGCCGTCGCCGTAGCGCCGGTCGAGGATCATCGCGCTCACGAAGTGCGAGTCCAGCGTGAGCTGGAAGTTGTTGGGCAGCGTGTTGTGCTCGTGGTTCTTCAGGTGGTTGAAGATGAAGATCTGGCCGGCGGCCGGCGGCAGGTGCTCTTCCCCCTCGACGACGTAGCGCAGGCGGCGGAAGGCCTGCTGGAAACCGCGCGCGCACAGCTTGCGGACGTCGCGGGCCGGCATCTGCTCGGGCGCGGTCACCACCGCGTGGTAGACGCGGCGCAGCGCCTCGAAGAACTCGTGCTCGCGTCCGACGTCGCGCAGCATCTCCTGGCACAGCTCGGCCAGGCTGCGTTCGAGCGCGTCGCCCTCGGCCGCCATCCGCTCGATGATCGCGAAGGCGTCGCCCACGGTGAGCTGGCTCCCGAGCAGATGCGGTACGGTGTGCAGCGGCGAGTGGACGCTCAGTTGCGTGCAGCTCTGCTCGAGCAGGTTGGCGACGGCCAGCCGCTCCTTCTCGAAGCGGCGCGAGATGAACAGGGCGCGTGCGGCGCGCAGGTGCATGGACGCCAACCACAGCACGCGGCGCACCAGGGCCAGGGCCAGCGACGGGTCGTCCCGCAGGGCCTGCCCCAACCCCTCGGTGTCGATGCGATAGACGGTGCAGTCGCGCGTGGCCACGACCGAGGCGCCGTGCGTCTCGACGCCCGGCAGTCCCGATATCGCGACGACCGAGCCGGGCTCGGAGATCGTCCGCAGCGCGAACGCCTCGTCCGTCGACGGCGGGCTGTAGTTCAACGCGACGCGGCCGGTGGCCAGCACCCACAGGCCGGACTCGGGACTCCCCTGCTCGACGATCGGCTCGCCGCGGCAGAAGTAGCGGCTCTCGACGGCCCCCGCGAACAGCCGCAAACGGTCCTCGTCGAGCGGCGCGAAGAATGCCGACCGCCGCAGCAGCTCGATGAGCGGCGGGGGCGCGCGGTTGTAGGTCTCCTCCTCCCCCTCGTCCTGCAGCGCCCGCGCGAAGTTGACGGGGGTATGCGAGTAGGCGGTCAGCCGCGCCCGCATGTCGGCGAGGCGCTCGAAGCACTGGCGCAGGATCGACTCCAGGAACACGACGCCGAGCCGCGGCTCCTCGTCGAAGAGCGCGGCCAGGGCCGCATGCCCGAACCGCAGCGTCGAGCAGGCCCGCGTGCAGACCACCGTCGTGGCGTAGCGCCGCAGATCGCGGAACCCGGACCAGCCGACCGCCGTCCAGGGGCTCGAGCGCTCGCCGACATCGAGGTCTTCGTTACCCTCCTCCAGGCGCAATTGGAACCGAACCGTCCCCCGCACTACCAGGAACAGATGCGTCGCCGGCGCGAACTGCCGCGTGATGACGGCGTCGGCGTCGAAGCGGCGCTCCTCGGCCAGCGCGGCCAGGCGGTCCCACGGCAGATCGCCGTCCCCGTCGAGCCACGACGAACGCTCGCGGATGGAAGCGATACACTCCCGTGTCGCGTTCGTCACATTCGTCACATTCGCCACGTTCATGAGCAGCTACGATGCTCCCGCGATACGCGCCACCCGCCCGCCGCTGACCCGGCCCGACGGTTTCTTTCCGTTCTGGCGGGATACGCTGGCCTCCCTCGCCACCGTCGGCCCGAACCCGCGGCCCGGGCTGGCCGTCACCTCACCGGAGGGCGCCCGCATCACCCCGGTGCGCTTCGCGTCGCTCGGCGCCTGCGAAGTCCAGGGCTTCCTGATCACGCTCGACGACCCCGACGAGCACGCGGCGCCAGCCGAACCCGCCCGCCGGCCGCTGGTCGTCACCACGCACGGCTACAACGGCCAGTGTAATCCGGTGCTGGAGGCCCGGCATACCGCAACCTGCGGCGCCGATCTCTTCTGCTTCGACGTGCGCGGCTTCGGGCTGTCGCGCTCGGCCTGCGAGGTCGATCCGCGCGGCTACATCCTGACGGGCCTGACCGACCCGCACACCTCCATTCTGCGGGGGGCCGTCTGCGACTACGTGCGCGCCGCCGAGGTGGCGCAACGGCTCGGCGCCGGCCGCGGGGGGCTGATCTTCCACGGACGGAGCTACGGCGGCGCGCTCGCCTTCCTGGCGCAGGGCCTCACCTCGCACGCCGACTACCTGGCGGTGGCGCTGCCCACGTTCGGCTGGGTCGACGGGCGGCGGCGGCTGGTGACGCGGGGATCCGGCCAGGAGGTCAACGATCACCTCGCCCGGCACCCGCGCCTCGAAGCGGCGGCGACGGCGACGCTGCGCTACTTCGACACCGTCAACGTCGCCGACCGCATCGCCTGCCCCACGCTGATCGGCGTGGCGCGGCGCGACGAGGTGGTCCCCGCCGCGACGGTGTACGCCATCGCCAACCACATGGATCCGCCGCCGGAGATCGTCGAGCTGCCGGTCGGCCATTCCACCGACGACGAGGAACGCCGGTGGGCCGACTTCGACGCCCGCTGGACGGCCGCGGTGGCCGCGTCGGGCGCGCGGGAGCCCGTCGGCCACGGACAACGCCGCCGCCCCCCGGCCCGGCGTCAGTACTCGTCGTAGCCCTCGGTCAGCTCGATGTAGGTGCCGGCCGGGTCGGTCAGGAACGCGCTCTTCAGCCCGCTGCTCTCGACCTCGCGGTACTCGACGTCGAACTCGATTCCCTTCGCCTTCAGCTTCTCGCAGAACGCCTCGAGGTCGTCCACCTCGAAGCCGACGTGATCCAGGGAGCGGCCGCGGGTCGGCGCGGTCGGCACGTCCGATCCGGCGAAGCTCATGTTCATGCCGGGCACGTCGGTCGTCGTCTGGATCCGGCCGCGCGGGCGGATGCGGAGGTTGAACACCTCCGAGTACCAGTCGAGCAGCTCCTCGTGCTCCGGCGTCCAGAAGTGGATGTGGTAGCCGGCGATCGGAACATGCAGCGACGGGTCTTCCTGCAGCTCCACCCACACGCCGTCGGGGGCCATGACGTAGGCGTTCGGCATCCCCTCGGCGCCGGTGAACATCCGCCCCGCCTCCATGCCCGCGGCGGTCCAGCGCTCGACGAACTCGGCGGTGTTGCGCACCTTGAAGCCGAAGTGATTCATCACCGAGCCCTGGGTCGGTCCGGTCGGCTCGCGCTCGCTCAGTGCGATCAGGAAGTTCGGCAGCTTGACGGTGGTCAACGGGCCCTTCTGGACCACCTCGCCGTCGAACCACTCGACCCAGATCTTCTTGTGGGCCTCGATGTCGGTCACGTTCAGGTGCACGTGGCCGAAGGTGATGCCGTCGTCGTTCGGCGTCGCGAGCTGGGCTCCGGCGGGCGCCGCGGCGGCGGCGAGCGCGAGGACCAGGGTGGACGTCAGCAGCAGCCTCATGATCGATTCTCCTTTGGCGGCGCTCCGCGCGGAGCGGATGTCCCGCGCCGTTCGCGGGGCCTCACGGCCACCTAGTGTATCGTGCTCGGGTAGCGGCGGGCGGCAGCCGGAACCGCGGAGGGAAGCGACATGACCGAGAGCGAGAGCGTGCGGAGACGACGTCCGGCTGAAGTTGCGGGGGCGCTCGGTGTGACCGTGACATGGCTTGTCCTGGCGGGGGCCGGCGCGGCCGCGGCAGGCCCGGGCGCTGCGGAGGAGCTGTCCGGAAGGCCGGGATCCGCCGGGGAGGCGGAACAGGCGGCGGAGGTCCCGCAATTCCGCGTCGATCCCTTCTGGCCGACGCTGCCTGACGACTGGATGCTGGGCCAGGCCGCCGGGGTCGCGATCGACGCCGACGATCACGTCTGGCTGATCCACCGGCCGCTGACCCTCGACGCGCGCCAGCGCGGCGAGGAGGGCATGTGCTGCGTCCCCGCCCCGCCGGTCATCGAGTTCGCCCAGGACGGCACGGTCCTGCGATCGTGGGGCGGTCCCGGCGAAGGCTACGACTGGCCCGCGAGCGAGCACGGCATCCACATCGACCACGAGGGACACGTCTGGGTCGGCGGCAACGCGGCCGACGACGCGCACATCCTGAAGTTCACCGCCGACGGCGAGTTCCTGCTCCAGATCGGGAACCCCGGACAGAGCCGCGGCAGCAACGACACCGAGAACCTGGGCCGGCCGGCCGGCATCCGCGTGGATCCGGAGGCCGACGAGGTATACGTCGCCGACGGCTACGGCAACCGGCGGATCATCGTCTTCGATGCCGACAGCGGCGAATACAAGCGCCACTGGGGCGCCTACGGCGAGCGCCCCGACGACACGGAGCTGCCGCCGTACGACCCGGACGCAGAGCCGATCCGCCACTATCGGAGCCCGGTGCACGACGTGGCCATCGCCGACGACGGCCTCGTCTACGTGGCGGACCGGACCAACGACCGCCTGCAGGTCTTCCGGAAGGACGGCACCTTCGTGCGCGAGGCGTTCGTCCGCCGCGAGACGCTCGGCAGCGGGTCGGTCTCGGGGGTGACGTTGTCCATCGATCCGGACCAGCGCTGGCTGTTCATCCCCGACGGCACGAACAACGTGATCTGGATCCTCGACCGCGAGTCCCTCGAGGTGGTGAATCACTTCGGCCGGTTGGGCAAGTACGCCGGCGAGTTCTACCGGCTGCACAACGTGGCCATCGACTCGCAGGGCAATCTGTACACGACGGAGGTCAACGTCGGGCAGCGGATCCAGAAGTTCGACCGGCTGCACTAGCAGGAGTCCGGCGACCGGTACCGACGCGGAAGACGCTTGACCGGGCTCGGCGAGGTCTGCTCAGTCGTCGTGGTGCTCGCGGTCGTACCGCAGGACGAACCACAGGGCGAAGGCCGCGAAGCCCACGACGACGCAGACGGCTGTGGCGGGGACGACCCAGCCGAGGGTGGCGCCTGCTTCCATCGCGTTATCCTACCTGGAACGGGACCGGAACCACGGCCCCCCGACGACGATCTCCACCGATCCGATGCCGCCCGCCCGCCGCCGCACGCGCTCGAAGGATCGCCGCTCCGGAGACCCGCGGCCGGCACCACCGCGAGGCAGTGTACCGTCGGGCCGTGTCTTCGGCATCCCTCTGGCGTTGACGCTCGCGCTGCTGCTCATCTCGGCAGTTCCACGCATCCAGGCGCACACGGTGCTCGCACAGTCCTTTTGGGGCGCTGCAGCCGCGCTCCTGGCGTGGCAGGCGGCGCTGTTCATGCTGTGCCGGAAGCGGAATGCCCGGCCGGAGACGGAGACCGTCCTGCGCCCGCAGCACTACGTGCAGGCGGCGGTGCAGCTCTCGGTCTTCGCCTACTGGGGCTGGTACTGGCGGCCGGTGTACGACCACGCCTGGCTGCTGGTCGGGCAGCTCGTCTTCGCCTACGCCTTCGACCTGCTGCTCGCCTGGTCGCGCCGCGAGCGCTACACGCTGGGATTCGGACCATTCCCGATCATCTTCAGCACCAACCTGTTCCTCTGGTTCCGCGACGACTGGTTCCACCTGCAGTTCCTGATGATCGCGGTGGGATTCCTGGGCAAGGCGTTCGTGCGCTGGGAGCGCGACGGGCGGCGCGTGCACATATTCAACCCGTCGGCGTTCTCGCTCGGGCTCTTCTCGGTCGTCCTCATCGCGACGGGCACCACGCCGCTCACGTGGGGCGAGGACATCGCCACCACCCTGACCCTGGCGCCGCGCATCTACCTGTTCCTGTTCCTCGCGGGCCTGGTCGTGATGTACCGCTTCGCGATCACGCTCGTGGCCGGCTCCGCCGCGATCGTGCTGTTCGGCCTCAGCGCCGTTTACTCGGCGGCCACCGGGGTGCCCTACTTCATCGATTCCGAGATCCCGACGGCGGTCTTTCTCGGCCTGCACCTGCTGGTCACCGATCCGTCCACCTCGCCCCGCACGCCGCTCGGGAAAACCGTCTTCGGCGTCCTGTACGGCGCGGGCGTCTTCGTCCTCTACTCGCTGCTCGGCGCGTTCGGGGCGCCCACGTTCTACGACAAGCTGCTCTCGGTGCCGCTCCTCAATCTGAGCGTGCGCTGGATCGACCGGTTGGCGGCGACTCTGGAGACGAGCTCTGCTCTCGGTCGCGTTGCCGAACGCATGGCTCGTCCGAACGCCAACCTCGCCCAGATGGCGGTCTGGATCGCGTTCTTCGCCGGGATGACGCTCGTGGGGGCGACCGACGGCCGGCACCGGGGAGACACCGTGCCCTTCTGGCAACAGGCGTGCACGGAAGGACGCCCCCAGGCGTGCGAGCGGCTGCTGCAGATCGAGGCGGCGTACTGCGCCGATGCGTCCGCCTGGGCCTGCAACGAGCTGGGGCGGCACTACATGGACGGTGCGATCGCCGCCGCGGACGCGGCGCTGGGCCTCGACTACTTCGCGCGGGCGTGCGAGCTCCGCTTCCGGCCGGCCTGCCTCAACCTGCTGGCCGAGGGCGGCGAGTACCGCGCCCCGCCGAAGACGCTGGACCTGCGGCTTCTCCTGCGGGAAGGCGGACGCAACCTCATGGAGTCGTCCGAGGCGGACCTGCAGACACGCGCCTGCGAGCACGGTTGGACGTTCGCCTGCGACGAAGCGAGGGAATAACCCCGTGCGCATCCCACGTCGCGACACATCGCATCCGCGGGTTCGCGGGCACACGGTGCCGCCGATGATGCCCATCCCGACCATCACCGGCGCCGGCGCATCAGGCCGCCCGCGAGTTCTACGGCGCACGCTTGCCGCCACGCTGGCGCTCGTCCTTTGCACCGCCGCGGCCTGCGAACGACCCGCCCAGCCGGCATCGTCGGGAACATCGCCGGCACCCCTGCCCGAGTCGCTCGACAGCTTCCGCACCGGCGCCTGGTTCCTCCCGGACGACGATCTGCTCGGCTTCGTCGAGATCCCGGCCGGACCGTTCACGATGGGGAGCGACCCCGCCGTCGACCCGCGCGCCTTCGAGAACGAACGCTGGTCGGCCGTACAGGCCCAGGGCGCCGTCGAGTTGCCGGCGTTCGCCATCGGCCGCTACGAGGTCACCGTCGCGCAGTTCCGCGCCTTCGCCGACGCCTCCGGCGGCACGTTCGCGCCCGAGACGCTCCGCGGCGGCCTCGATCAGCCGGTCGGTTCCATCTCCTGGCCCGACGCACTCGCCTATTGTCGCTGGCTGGAGGCGACGCTCCGCGACTGGCCGGGCACGCCGCCGCGCCTTCGGGAGTGGCTCGCCGCCGGCTGGCGCATCACGCTCCCGAGCGAAGCCGAATGGGAGAAGGCGGCCCGCGGTACGGACGGCCGCGTCTACCCCTGGGGCGACGTGCCGAGACGCGACCGGGCCAACTTCGGCGGCACGGACGCCCCGACGCCGGCCGGCAGCTTCGAGTGCCCCGAGTGCCCCTTCGGTCTGAGCGACATGAGCGGCAACGTCTGGGAGCTCACCCGCAGCCCGTACCAGCCGTACCCCTACGACGAGAGTAACGACGCCGGCGACCTCGCGGCCGATGCGCTCTTCGTCATGCGCGGCGGCTCGTTCATGGACCCGGAAGGCAATGTCCGGGCCGCCGTCCGCGGCGGCGCCGACCCGGGCGTCCGCCGGCCGTTCATCGGCTTCCGCATCGTCATCACGCCTTCCCGCTGACCGCCGGCCGGACCGGCGACGGCAGCCCGTATCCCGGGCAGGCCAGGCCCGCACGAGCGGCGCGCGGGCCGATCGGTTCCGCCAGCCGCGCGAGCAGCTCGGCGTCGACGTGCCGCTTCACGGTCCTGCGGTCGAGCTGCAGGCGGCGAGCCGTCTCCTGGTAGCTGCCGGTCCGCGCGTAGACGGTCGTGCAATAGCGCCGGAGCAACTCCTCCGCCGTGAGACTTCCCTCACCGAACGCCGCCGCGAGATCGTCGGACGGAGCGCGCACCGGCGCCGCAGGCGGGCGGTACTCCTTGCGTACCAGCACGTTGCGGACGCACTGCTCCAGTTCGCGGACGTTGCCGGGCCACGGGTAGTCGGGGCCGAGGTCGCGTTCGACGCATGCCAGCACCTCGTCCGCGAGTTCGCCGGCGCCGTCGGGACCGACCACGCGCTCGCTGACGAACAGCACCAGGTTGCGCAACTCATCGGGCGCGTCGCCAAGCTGCTCGCGAAGCGACGGCGTGACGACAAGGTCCGCGCAGAGGCGGTAGTAGAGGTCCTCGCGGAACCGGCCGGCCCGCATCTCCGCCGCAAGGTCGCGGTTGGTGGCCGCGATCAGCTTGCCCTCGAACGCGCGCGGCACGGTCTCGCCGATGCGCGAGAACTCGCGCGTCTGCAGCACGCGCAGCAGCTTGACCTGGATGGATGCATCGATCTCGCCCACCTCGTCGAGCAGCACCGCGCCGAACGGCGGGCACGCATCGAGCCAGCCGACGCGATCCTGGACCGCGCCCGTGAACGCGCCCTTGCGGTGGCCGAACAGCTCCGATTCGATGAGCGTGGGAGACAGCGCGGACACGTTCAGCGCGTGGAACGCCCCGTCGAGAGCCGCCGTGAACGTCTCCCGCTCCGCGTCGAACGGGATGTAGCGCGACAGGCCGATCGCCCGCGCGACGAGTTCCTTGCCGGTGCCGGACGGCCCGGTGATGAGAGTCGTGACATCGTGCATCCGGTCGTACAGCGAGCGCCAGTACCGCCGCATGTCGTAGGTGAAGATCGACTCCCACACCGCGGCCCGCAAGCGAGCCGCCGGCCCCGAGGCCCCCACGATGTACCGGTGGATGAGGTGAAAGGCGCGCCGGACCTGGTAGAAGCAGGCGAACAGGTGCGCCGGATCGACGCGCTGCGGAAGGGGCAGCCGGTCGGGGACCAGGAAATGGTCGAGATCGCGCCGGAACGAAGGGTAGCAGGTCACGCGCCGCCGGCCGCGTTCCGGGTCGAGATGGATCTCGTGCAGCGGCTCGGCGTAACGCTGGTACAGGGTGAA
This sequence comes from Vicinamibacterales bacterium, assembly GCA_965204175.1. Taxonomy (GTDB): domain Bacteria; phylum Acidobacteriota; class Vicinamibacteria; order Vicinamibacterales; family UBA8438; genus WTFV01. Next base: position 1,181,525 of record OZ241978.1, on the reverse strand, counting down.
GATGACGAGCGACGCGTAGAGACGCAGCTCGTCGGCGGTCGCGGATGGACGGCGCAGCAGGCGCGCGCGGGCGTCGCGCGCCGCGCGTTCGGCGACCAGGCCGACTCTCTCCAGGCCGGAGCTCTCCGCCCCCGGCTCGGTGCGGAGGCTCCAGACCGCACCGGCGGGAGCATGATCGGGGCCGAGAATCTCCCGTTCCCCGTCGACGAACGCCGGCGAGAAAGGGTTGCAGTCGGCCAGCCGCGCCAGCGACTCGACGGCGCGGCGATCCGCGGCTCGGAAGAGCGGCATGCTGTCGGACGGCAGGGTCGGCGGGACGGAACGGCCGCGCCCCCCTGCCCCGCACCCCGAACGTCGTGCGCCGGCCGGCCGGCCCGAAACCGGCGCCTTCCGGCCCCGTCTTCCGCCCAACCGGCGCTCGTTGGGAACTACCCGTCTACGGATCAGACTCCTACGGCATCGGCACGAGCTGCGGGAGCACGTAGGCGAACATCATCGTCACGATCCCCATGAACACGGCCAGGATGATGCTGTGCCGGAGCGTGATCCGGAACAGCCGGCCCTCCTCGGACGACGCCATGCCGGTGGCGGCCACCGCGACCGCGATGCTCTGCAGCGAGATCATCTTGCCCATGACCCCGGTGGCCGAGTTGGTCGAGGTGGTCAGGATCGGGTTCAGCTCGAGCGTGTTGGCGGTCACGGTCTGCAGCGTGCCGAAGAGCGCGTTCGACGCGGTGTCGCTGCCGGTCAGGAAGACCCCCGTCCAGCCGAGCATCGCGCTGAAGAACGGGAACACCGCCCCCGTGGCCGCAAACGCGAGCCCCAGGGTGGTGGTCATGCCGGCGTAGTTCATCACGTAGGCCACCGCCAGCACCGACGCGATGGTCAGCAGCGGCATCCGCAACTGCGTCAGCACGGCCTTGACGATCCCCACGAAGCGGGCCGGCGACAGGCCGAGGACGAGCGACGCCGCGAACGCGGCCAGGAAGCAGGACGTGCCCGCGGCCGAAAGCCAGTTGAAGTTGTAGGACGCCCCGTAGGGCAACGCCTCCGGCGTCAGCGGCGGGAGGCGCATGATGGTGTTGTGCAGGCCCGGCACGTCGAACTGCACGCTGACCAGGTTCAGCACGCCCTGGATCGGCGGATAGCGCCACGCCAGGACGAAGACGACGAGCAGGATGTACGGGATCCACGCCCCGACGAGCTCGCCGGCGGTGTAGGTGCGGTGCTGCTTGACGACCTCGACATCGCCCTCCAGCCGGAACACCTGCGCCGGCTTCCAGACCTTCATCACCAGCACCATCGCCACCAGGGCCGCAATCGCGGCCAGGATGGCCGCCACCTCGGGCCCGATCGTGTTGCTCACCAGGATGAGCACGCCCGCGAAGGCGAGGGAGCAGGCCGCGATGGGCGGCAGCACCTCGGCCGAACGCTTCACCCCGGACATGACGACGACCATGTAGGCCGGGATGACGATGGCGATCAGGCCGCACAGGCGTCCGGTCATCGAGCTCAGCGCCGCCTCCGGCAGCCCGGTCACGTTGGCCAGCGTGACCACCGGAATCCCGAGCGACCCGAAGGCGACCGGCGCGGTGTTGGCGAGCAGGCAGATGAATGCGGCGTAGAACGGGGGAAACCCGAGCCCGGTCAGCATCGCCGCGGCCACCGCCACCGGGGTGCCGAATCCGGCCGCGCCCTCGATGAAGGCGCCGAAGGCGAAGCCGATCAGCACCGCCTGCAGGCGGCGGTCGTCGGAGAGGGCGCCGATGGAGTCCTTGATGATCTCGAACTTGCCGGTCTCGAGCGTCACCCGGTAGAGGATGAGCGACGCGATGACGATCCAGCCGATGGGAAACAGTCCGAACGCGGCGCCGTTGATCATCGACGCGGCGGCCTGCGGGACCGGCATGCCGTAGACGCCGATCGCCAGAACGAGCGCGGCGCCGAGCCCGCTCAGGCCGGCAACCCAACTGGGTTTCCGCCTGACCCCCAGCAGGTAGAAGAGAACGCCCAGCGGGATGGCCGAGATGAGCGTCGAGTAGACGAGGCTGTCGGCAACCGGCGTGTAGTCATGTTCCCACATGCGGCGAGACTGTAGCACACGATTGCCGCTCCACCGCCTGCAATCGCCGGCTGCCGAATGGCCCGGCCGCCGAGACGGAACCGGTGCGAGTTCGCGAACGCCGCGGCACGCGCCGGGCGGGCGGCTGCTATGCTACGCACGTTTTTTCTTCCGCGGAGCTTTCAGGAATGCCCCAACGCCACTGGTTGATGAAATGCGAGCCGTCCGCCTACGCGATCGACGACCTGGAACGCGACGGCCGGACCTGCTGGGAAGGGGTGCGCAACTTCCAGGCGCGCAACTTCATGCGCGACGTGATGCAGGAGGGTGATGGAGTCCTGTTCTATGCCTCGAACGCCGACCCTTCGGGGGTCAGCGGGCTGGCCAGGGTCTGCCGCACCGGCTATCCCGACTACTATGCCTGGCAGGCCGGGCACAAGTACTTCGACGCCCGCAGCACGGAGGCCAAGCCGGTCTGGTACATGGTGGACATCGAGTTCGTCGAGCGCTTCCCGGCCACCATCCCCCTCGCGACCCTGAAGGAAACCCCGGGCCTCGAGGAGATGATGGTGACGAAGAAGGGCGCCCGGCTGTCGGTCCAGCCGGTCACGCCGGCCGAGTACGACATCGTCGCCGCGCTCGGCCGGCGTGCACGAGGGTGAGACGCCAGCCGTTCAGTTGGCGTCGGCCTCCTGCGTCGGCGGCGTGCCGATGGCCTTGAGCACCTCGCGGGTCAGGCTCCAGCGGTCGAAGCCCTGGCGCCCGTAGTCGAGCCCGCGCCGGACGATGACCAGGTCGTGCGTCGGCACGATGACGACGTACTGCCCGCGGTTCCCGGATGTCGAGTACGCGGACTTCGGCACGTCGGTGCGCCCGTCCGGCACCAGCCAGAACTGCCCGCCGTAGAAGTTGCCGGTCTCGGCCGTGGCCGGCGCCGGCGTGCGGACGAAATCGATCCAGTCCTCGGAAACGAGCCGCTCGCCGTTCCAGACGCCGCCCTGCAGATAGAGCAACCCGAAGCGGGCCAGGTCGCGCGCGTTCGTGTAGACCTGGCTGCTGAGGATGAAGTCACCGAAGCGGTCCGTGCTGACCAGCGTGTTGCGCATGCCGATCTTGTCCAGCAACCGCCGTCGCGGGAACTCGCGGTAGGCCTTCTCGCTGCCGAGGACGCGCTTCATGGCGTAGACGCCGAGCAGCGTGTCGTAGTTCTCGTAGTCCCAATTCGTGCCGGGCTCGCGGATCGCGCCGCGGCTGCGTGCGCCGACCACCGAGCTGGTTCCGGCCCAGTAGGAGAGTCCCGATCCAATGGCGTATTCGCGGCCGGAGTTGTCGACCGGCTCCAGTCCGCTCGACATGTTCAGCACGTGGCGCAGGGTGATCTCCGACCGTGGGTCCCGGTCCGGCGACGCCGCCGCGGGGAAGAAGTCGTAGCCGAGCGGCTCGTCCAGCTTCAGCTTGCCCTCGTCGACCAGCATCCCCATCAGCGTCGAGGCGATGCTCTTGGCCGTCGACCAGGTCCGCGTCCGCGTCGTCATGTCGACGCCCGGCGCGTAGCGCTCGTGGATGATCCCGCCCTGGTGCACGACCAGCAGGCTCAACGTCACCTGTTCGGGCGACTCCCGGTGGAACGCCCAGTCGGACGCCGCCTGCAGCGCTGCCGCATCGACGTGGGCCGGCAGCGATTGCTCCTCGACCCTGTCGCCGTCCGGCCAGGCAATCCCGGCCGCATCGCCCGCCGGGTACGGCAGATCCAGAATCGGCAGGCCGTCGATGTCGTCCAGGGTCTGGTCGGGCGCGAGGATCACGCAGCCGACTCCCTCGCGGAACGCCGCCCGCATCTTCGGCGCGCCGTGCCCGTTGCCGATGACCACGGCCTTGCGCGCGGTGTCGACCTCGTAGTCGCCGCCCGCGGGCGTCCCCACCGGCTCCGGCAGAAACGCCAGCTCCTGGGCGAAGACCTGCTCAAGCGTCCGGTTGGATGTGAACAGGCCGTTGCACATGAAGATGGCCTGCTGCCCCTGGCGGATCATCTGCCGCTGCTGCTGCCAATAATCGTAGGTTTCCTCCTGCTGCGCGCCGGCGGCGCCGCCGAACAGCAGTATGCCCGCGACCGCCGTGGTCAGAACGTTTCTCATCGGAGCCTCCATCATGCTGCGTCGCAGCGGCCGGCCGATCGCCCGATCCGCTCACGTTGCCAGTCCTTCTTCCGCGCGTTCGTCCCGCCCATTCTACGCCGTGCCGCCTGAGCGCGTGCACGCGAACGGTTCCGTCGCCGGCCGGCGTTCCGCAGCGTCTGTTGCACCGGCAGGAGCGTGACACGGCATCGTCGCGCACTATGCGACACGCGGAAGCCCCCGCACTTCAAGGGCTCGCCCACCACGGTTGAACACGTCCGTCGCACGGACTATGCTGGTCTCGATACCGACGCCCTCGAGCGAAAGGAAGCGACCTGCCTGCGCCGCTTCATCGACGTTTCGATACCGACGCCCTCGAGGGAAAGGAAGCGACAGGATGCCCAGCCCGGCCGACGACGAGATAGTCACCTACGGTTCTCTATCTGGGCGCGGCGCACGAGACGGTGGCGGCGCACGCAGCGGTCGGCCGGCGTCTCCGATCCGCCCGCCGGCGGGGCCGGAGTTCCCCGGCTGCCGGCCGTTTCGCTTGACGAAGGAGGATGTCGAGGCCTACGAAGGCCGGTTCGAGTACTGGGACGCCGACACCGAGACCGCCTGGAAGATGTGCGAGCCGACCAGCCGCACGCACGAGCAGCCGTCGCAGCGGCTCGCCGCCCTGGGCCAGGTGATCGCCGCCGTACGGGGCGCCCCGATCGAGTGCTACGGCAGCATGGACCTGATCCTGCGCAACGAACGCGGCGAGAAGTGGCGCATCCTGCAGGCGGACCAGGTGACGTACCTGCATCCGGGTCGCGCCCGCCTGCCGGTTCACGGTCTGGTGATCGGCGAGCACGATCTGCCGGACGTCGTGGTCGAGGTGGATCACACCACCGACGTGCGGCGCGGCAAGCTCGGCCTCTACGAGGCCTGGGGATTCCCCGAGGTATGGGTGGACGTCCCCGATCGGACGTCTCCCGGCCGCCCGGCGGGCCGCACGCCCGGGCTGACCATCCACCTGCTCGACGGCGATCGCTACCGGACAGCCGACGTCAGCCGCACCTTCCCCGGTTGGACCGCGGCGGAGATCCACGCCGCCATGAACGAGCCGTTGCCGTCGACGGCCACCACCCGGGTCCTCGAACGCGTCGGACGCGCATTGGGCGCCCGCGACGGCACGGGTCCCGACGACACGCCGTGGCTGCGCCGGCACCGTGAGGAAGGGCGCGCACAGGGGCGCGAGGAAGGGCGCGCACAGGGGCGAATCGAGGGTTGGGCGGAGGGCCGGGCCCGGCTCCTGCACGTCGCCATTCGGAAGACGCTGGCTTCGCGCGGCATCCCCGCCGCCGACCTCACGCTCGACGCCCGCGATCTCGCAGGTCTGAACGACGACGACGTCATGGAAGCGCTGCTGCACTGCCGCGATGCGGCGGATTTCCGCGCCCGGTTGGAATCCCGGCGCCGCCGAGACGAATACTGACCGCCATCCTCCCGGGGAATTGGTTCCCTCGACGAGCCAATCCAGCCGTGGGTGTCTCCGGCCCGCCGATCAGTAGTCGGCCGCGCGCAGCGACGCGCGGATAATCTGCCGGTCGTTGCGGTGCACGATGTAGCCGTTGGCGTAGGCGGGGTGCGACCAGTTGATCACGCGCGCCGCGATGCGGCCGTGCGGCGTCCGGGTGCCGGAACTGCCGGTTGGCTCGATCAGCCGCGTGCGGCTCAGCTCCACGTAGCCCTCGGGGGTGAACTGGGCGATCATCAGGAAGCCGTCGTCGTTGTTGACGAAGTAGCGGTCCTCGTGGCGCACCAGGAACGCAGTGGCCCAGCGGGCCTGCGCCGTCATGTCCGGGCTCATCCACAGGCGCTCGCCGGTCCGCGCGTCCAGCGCGCGCAGCTCTCCGTAGCTGTCGACCCCGTAGACGTAGTCGCCGATGATGATCGGCGTCGTCACCATCGCGTGGATGGTGTCGGTGTCGCCCGGCAGCTCGCTGCGGCTCTGCCCCTGCCAGAGGTGGGTCGCGGCCGGACGGTCCTGGCTGAGCCGCATCATCATGGAGCCGTTGAAGAACTGGGATACCAGCAGGTAGTCGCCGCTGCGCACCGGAGTGGCGACGGTCACGCCCATCGAGACGTCCCACGGCTGCTCCCAGTAGAGCTCGCCGGTCTCCGGGTCGAGGGACGCGAGCGCCAGCGGATGCCAGACGATCAGTTGCCGGACCCCGCCCGCCTCGTAGATGACCGGCTGCGCGTAACCCATCTCGGAACCGGTCTCTATCGCGCGCCAGATCTCCTCGCCGGTGTGCTTGTCGAAGGCGACGACGAGCGCGTCGGGCTCGCCGCCCACCACGGTGATGAGCCGCTCGCCGTCGACGAGCGGCGCGCTGACGATGCCCCACACCGGCACGCTGGTGCCGTACTCGGCGACGTAGTCCTTCTCCCACAGCACCCGGCCGGTCTCTACGTCGAAGCAGAACAGCCGTCCCGTGCCGCCGACGACATAGACGCGGCCGCCGTCGACGGTCGGCGTGGCCCGCGGGCCGACGGCGTAGGCCACCGAGAGCATCCGGTAGCTGGTCTGCCACTCGTGCGTCCAGAGCACCTCGCCGGTGCGCTCGTCGAGGGCCAGGGCGCGCTCAGTGCCGTCCAGCGTGCGCGACTCCGGATCCTCCATCCAGTCGGTGATGAAGATGCGTCCGTCGGCGACGGCCGGGCCGGAGTACCCCGAGCGAATGGGTGTGCGCCACGCGACGCGCAGCTCTTCGGGCAACTCCTCGACGATCCCGGTCTCGTTCCAGACGGCGAGCCGATCCGCACCGCGCCACTGCGGCCAGTCCTCGGCCGACACGGCGACAACCGTTGCCGCCGCCATCACCACGGCCCCGACGAAACTCAGGATGTTGCGCACCGGGATCTCCTCCGTCCTCCGCGAATCAGTCGCGTCCGCCCGCATCTTCGGCCGCCACGCGGGCGTCCTCCTCCAGAATCCGCGCGCCTCCGAGAATGCCCCGGAACGAGTAGTTCGCCTCGTGACAGGCGTACTCGTATACGCGGTCGCCGGTGGCCGGCCAGACGTACTCGCCGCTCCACGGCGCGGTCCAGACGGTCGGGTCCTCGACGGTGAACTGGTACAACAGCGCGTCCGGGGCGATGCGGGTGAACCGCTCGATCACGCGCAGGTTGCGCGATGCCCCGCCGAGCGCCGGCGTGTCGTTGAAGTTCGTGGTGTCGACGACGAGGGTATCGCCCTCCCAGTGCCCCACCGAGTCGCCGAGCCAACTGCGGATCTCCGGCGGCGCGTGCTCCCGGTTCATCCGCACGATGCGTGCGTCGTGGACCATCTCGACGTGGATCAGCACGTGGTCCTCGGTCTGGACGATCTTCTTCAGGTTGTTGTAGAGCACCGGCAGCATCGGCGGCCCGCCGACCGAGCCGAACCCGAGGAGGCAGCGCTCGGCCAGTGGACGGATCTCGGGATCGTCGTAGGGACCGGGCGCGTCGAGATCGTCATCGAGCCACCAGGCCGTACCGGTGTTGGGGCGGAAGAAGCGCGCCCGTTCCGCCGCGCGCGCCTGCGCCGCCGCGGTCAGCGCCGGCCGGCGGCCGTCCGGCGGAGCCGTGATGATCGAGGTTCGCCACTCGCCGTCGATCTGGAAGACGCCCGTGCCCCGATCGACCCAGAAGGTGTTGTAGCCGCCGACGTTGCCGGCCGCGCCCGCCGATCCGTCCCCGCCGACCGGCGGCGCCACCTGTACCGCCTCCTGCTCGCCGGTCTCGGCGATGCGGGCTTCACGCCGCTCGTCGGACCCGCTGGGCGCGATGCTGAACAGGGTTCTGAGCGCTCCAGGATCGGATTGAACGACGGCGGCCTCCTCCGCGGTCAGGGTCCCCCGCGTGCCGAAACGCCGCGGGCGTTGCAGCGGTGTCAGGGTCGCCGTGTCGTAGGTGCCCGACAGGTCCGGCCGGCCGCCGGGGGTGCGCGGAACCCCATCCTGCCCCGCCGTGGTGACCGGCAACGTCAATCCCACGAAAACGAAAACCCCTGCGACCCGTTGACCGCTCATCGTCCCCTCCGCTCGCGAAGCGGTGCGCAGCATCCACGCGCGGCGCACCTCCTCCATCATAGCGGCGCACCGCCTCCATATAACGATCCGCCGGAAGTCCGCGCCACGGAATCGTGCCGGCGCAGGCAACGCTTCCCGGGAGCCTGCGTCGCGGGATACGGCGCCGGCCCAGACGAACGGCGCCGGCCCAGACGACCCGCAGCCGATTCAGCGACCCGATTCAGCGACCGGCCGCGGCGGCCTCGGCCGCCAGCTCCTTCTCCAGCGCCCCGGCCATGATGTTGTAGAGGCCGTAGTTGCCCTCGTGGCAGGCGTATTCGAAGATCGGCTGATCGTTCTTCACCATCGGGATCCGGTAGGTCCACGGCTGATCCCACGCGTTCGGATCCTCGACCGTCACTTCATACATCAGCGTTCCCTCGGACACCCGCGTGAAGCGCTCGATCAGGTGCAGCGCCGACGTGGTCACTCCGCGGCGGAAGCTGGTCTCGCGCAGGAAGTTCGTGGTCTCGACGACGAGCGTGTCGCCTTCCCAGTACCCGCGCGAGTCGCCCATCCACTGGCGCAGGCCGTCCGGCAGACGCTCCCGCCCGTCGAGCGGGATCACGCGCGAGCTGTGGACCATCTCGTTCAGCAGCACGACGTGATCCTCGGTCTGGAACACCTGCACGTTCTGGTTGTAGCCGCCCGGCGTCATCGGCGGTCCCGAGTTGAACCCCAGGATGCAGCGGACCGCGAACATGCCGGAGCCGAGCGTGTCGAGGAACCCGCCGGGGGTCGGCTCGTGGCGGTTGACCCCTTCGCGGGCCCGCATCTCGGCGTCCAGCTTCGCCTGCGCGACGTCGTTCAGCGGCGGCACCCGGCCGTTCGGCGGATCGATGACGAGCGACGTCTGGTTGGTCTCGCTCACCTTGTCGCCCGGGTCGAACCAGAACTGGTTGTAGTTGCCCACCCCGTCGGCCGGCTCCAGGGTGTCGCGGATCTCGAAGGCGGCCAGGCGGTCCGCTTCGTACTGCGCGGCCTCCTCCTCGGTGAAGAACGCCTGCTCCGCCAGCTCCTCGGGCCGTTCGAACGGGGTCAGCGTCCGGAAGTCCCAAACGCCGTTCAGGTCCGGCGCCCCCCAGGAGGTGCGCGGGGCGTCCTCCGCGGCATCCTGGGCCTGGACCGCCGCGGGCGCAAGCACCAGAGACAGGGCGACAACCAGCGCGAACGACGACGCGAGAACTCGATTGGCCACGGGGACCTTCCTTTCTGCGACCCGTCGACGTCCGGGTCTGCGTTCACCCAGGAGTCTGCGCCGCCGAACGGACTTACTGGCGCAGACGATGCTGCACTGGCGACCCAGCGATCCTATCCCTCCCGGCCGGTGGAGGCCATCACCAAAACGGCCCGGCACGGGACTGCCGGCGCGAGGCCCAGTAGATGAGCACGATCACGCCGACCACCACGAGCAGGTCGTCCATCCCGAACCACGGAGGAGGACGGAGAATCTCTCGCAACCCTTCACGCACGCGACACCTCCGACTTCACGCCATCCGCGCGGTCGACGTCCGCGGAATGCCGGCGGGAGATCCGCAGCCGCCCGCTACTGCCCGTCGAAGACGTACTGCACGACCGACTGCAACCGGCCCGGCTCCGCGTTGAAGTCCCGCAACTCGATCGGCACGGAATACGAGCCGACCACGTCCTCGACCGCCTGCCCGGCCGCCTGTCCCGCCTTCGCGGCGTCCACGATGCCGTTGTAGAACGTGCTGTAGTTGACGAGATCGTCCCACACCAGCGTCTCGTCGTTGTGTCCCGGAATGATGATGTCCACGTCCGGAATGCCCGCCACCGCCTTCCTGAGCGTCTCGCCGAACTCGAGCGCGCTGCCGTTGCCGTTCACGACGTCGAGGAAGGGCAGCCCCTTGCGCGCGAACATGTCGCCGGTGTGCAGGGTGCGCGCGTTGCGGAAGACGATCCAGGTGTCCCCGTCGGTGTGCCCGCGGCCGAAGTAGTAGAGGTCGATGGCGTCGGGCCCGTCGAACAGCGTCATCCGGTCGGAGAAGGTGGTCCTGGGCAGGTACACCGCGTTCTCTCCCTTGAACGCGTCGCAGTTGGTCACCGGCTCGCAGGTCTCCCGCGACATCTGCGCCGCGGTGTTCTCGTGCACGACGATGTTGACGCTGTCGGAGAACTCGACGTTTCCGCCGCTGTGGTCGTAGTGGGTATGCGTGTTGATGATCGTCGTCACCGGCTTCGGGGTGATCCTGGCGATCTCGGCCAGGATGTCCTGCCCGTAGCCGTAGATCTTGGTGTCGACGAGCGCCACGCCGGATTCGGTCAGGAACACCGCCGTGTTGCCGCCGCTGCGCATCCCCTGCTCGGCGGGATCGTTGGCGAGCATGTAGAGGTTGTGCGCCACTTCGTGGAGCACCAGGTTGGCGCGGGGCTCCTCCGCCGGCTCCTGCGCCATGTTGGCGACGACCGTCGCGAGGACGCCCACCGCGGTCACGATTCCCAGACAGACCATGCGTCGCATCGGTTCCCTCCTCGGCTCGTCACGGACCCGCTCCCTGCGGCCTCCCTCCCGGTACCCGCCGGGAGGTCGTCGCGGCAACCCGATCCTACCGCCCGCCGAGGGTGGGACGCCATTCCCCTGATGGGCGTCGTCGACGATCACGACCCAGTCTCCGCGCTCCGGGGCCGGAGGCCCGGCGATAGCGCGCCGGGCGCGCCGTAGTCCACCCGATAGACTCGTACGCCGAGCTCGCGGCGGTCGGCCGAGACGCCATGTTCGCTCGGTTGGAACACGGTCGATTCGATCCTGAGCGCCACGGGGCCGGGTCCGTCGGGTACTTCGAGGGACAGCGTCTCCAATGCCCCGGTCAGCACCCGACCCTCCACGAGAACGCGCTCGTCCGCCCACACGTTCAATTCCGCGGGAGGAAGCCCGGCCGGTCGGATTCCCGCCACGGTCAGCTCGATTCCACCGCCGTGCGGAAGCACCAGAGACGCCTCGGAGCCCGTCCACCGGTACGTCTCCTCCCCCCTGACGTGCCTCTCCGGAAGATGGAAGCCGCGCAGCGTGTAGAAGACGTCGTGGGTAGGGTCGCCGACGTCGATTGCCGACCGGGCCGCGTCGTTGCGCCCCACCCGGAACACGTCGAACCCGGCCGACACCCGGACCGTGTCCCTTGGCGCGTGCGATCGCGTACGTACCGGCAACAGCACATCGAAGTGCGTGCGCTCGACGTAGTCCAACTCCATCGCCGGAGCGAAGAACGAGAAGTGCTCCCACTCGCTGAAGACCAGGAACACCGGCCGGCCCGCCGCCAACCAGATGTCGACGGCCTCCCGCATGCGGGGCGACCGGGGATCCCCGTTCTGCACCAGCACGGTATCCAGGTCGTGCAGGTAGGCCAGTGACGTGGGTATGTGGCTGCGACCGAGTTCACGGCTCATCAGGACCACGGCGTCCTCCGGGAACAGGCGGGCCATCCGTTCCGTCTCCGCCACCGCACCCTTCCATAGCGGCTCCCGCACCAGCGCCAGCGCCGGTCGAGCAACGAGATCCACCAGGACGAGCGCCAGCGCCAGCGCGAGCCCGGGACGGTAGCGCGCCGGCATGCGGCGCAACCCGGCAGCAACGCCGAGAGCCGCGCCGAGCATCAGCAGAGGGAGCACGACGGGCACGAAGCGCCGCATCGACCACATGTGCACGCCCGACTCCAGCGGGTCGTACAGATATTGCAGGGCGACGGCCGCGAACACGAGAAACAGCAGCACGGGCCCTTCGGCGCTTCGTACGCGCACCGCGCGGCCGGGACGGAGCAGCGTAGCGAGCCCCGGCACGGCGAGCAGCAACACGGGCCACGAGACATACCAGCTCAGCCACTCGACCGTCTCATGCACATGCCCGGTTCTGGTCGCCACGTAGTTGAGTGCATACAGCACGAGCAGGGCCGTCAGGACCACGCCGCACGCCTTGCGGACTGCCGGCGGCCGGGAGCGGAGCGCCAGCACCGTTCCCGCCGCGGCGGCCAGCGCAAACAGCAGCACGCCGGCGACCAGTCCCACCGGCCCGGCGGACCGGAGCAGCTCGCCCGGCACGGACGTCCGCATCAGGTGCGCCACGTAGGGCCGGTAGTGGGACGCGAACGCGAGATAGTGCGCCACGTTGTGGAGGAAGACCAGCCCGAACGGAATCAGGAGGTGCGGCAGGTACTTCCCGCGTTGCGCCGGTCGCGCCAGGGCCTGCCACGCACAGTAGGCCGCCAGCGAGACCGTGAGCAGGACGTTGAGATCGACCTTGGCGAAACCGGCCAGCCCCAGGAACCATCCGGCTGCGATCGCCCATCGCGGCGCATCGTCCCGCAACGCGACAAGCCAGGCCAGCAGCCCGCTCATCACGAGGCACTGCGCGACCATCTCCGGCACCGGAAAGCGGGCGAACCAGAGCTGGGGCAGCAGCGCAAGCGTCAGGAGCGCCGTGAGCCCGCCGGTCCATGGGCCGCCGATGTGCGCGGCCAGCAGGAACAGCCCGCCGATGCTTAGTACACCGAAGAACGGCGCCACCAGGAGCGCGCCCTGAATGGAGCCGACCTCGTGGAACAGCGCGGTGAGAACCGGGAACAGGGGCGAGAAGCCGGCCGTGACCGACGGATCGCCGATGTCCGGGATCCGCAACCCACCCGGGAATCGCGGATGGCGGCCGGATACCCCCGCGTCGGGCGACGGGTTCTCGAATACGCCGCGCCGTACGCCGTCCGGCAGCCGGCTGACGAGGTCGTCCTCGAACTCCAGGCTGCCGGTGCCGGCAATCTTGCGGCCGAAGCTGATGTAGACGCTGCCGTCTTCGCCGCTCACCACCGCCTCGTACGGCGGCAGGTAGAGCACACCCCCGGCCAGCAGCAGCATGCCGAAACCGACGGCTGCCGGCAGCGTGGAACGGTCGACTCGCGATCGCCCGGGACCGCTCCGCCCCGCGTTGATCGAGAGCGCGCCGATCAGGACGCCGATGACAGCCAGCGCGAGCAACGCCTCCAGGTGGAACAGGCCCAGCTCGGCCAGCACGAGGGCAAGCCACGCAACGAGGCTCACGCCGAGCATCACGCGCAGGAACCAGGTCTCGATCGATGCCACTGCACCCCTGCCGTCTCCGCCCGCGCCCAGGCCGGTTGCGCCGGACCACGGGAGCGATCCGATCGTAGCGGCTGGAAGCCGGTTGCGGGAGGTTCCCATCCGTCCATGATTCGCATTACGCTTGCAGTCCGCGGTGAAACCCCGCGGCCGAATTCACCCTGCTGGAGACTGCCATGCCCGCGGAACACTCTCGACGCAGCTTCGTCAAACGTGTCGGCGCCGCCGCCGCCGCGGTGACCTTTCCGCCGGCCGGCATGGCGGAGGCGGGCCAACCGGCGCCGCAGCTTCCGGCCCGGACGCCCCGGTCGGTCCATCCCACCCTCAACCGGAGGGCGCGCGGCTGGCTGCGCTTCCTGTGGGACAAGGCGACCACCCCGGACGACTGGAGCGCCGACGGCGTGCCGCACATGTGGTGGGACCGCTACTCGAATCCGGTGGTCACCAGCTACGGCCGCTTCGACCTGCACAACTCCTCGTACGCCCTGCTGCTGATGGCCGACGAAACGCCTGCCTGGCGCGAGGTCTACACGCGGATAGCGGACGGGCTGGCCAGCCGCTATCCCACGTACTGGGGCGCGATCGACTGGCTGACCCAGATCGGCGACGATCCGCGCCGGGCGAACTACCCGCCGCACGTCATGCAGATGATCCCCGAGCGGCTCCGCGGCAACTACAACCGCATCGGGTGGACCGCGAACGGCATCGAGCCGTGGGGCCTGTCCCCCGATCCTATCGGCTCGGAGGGCAATCTCTTCTTCCGCGGCTGGTTCAATCTGGTCCTCGGTATCTACCGCTACATCTCCGGCGACGACAAGTACGAGCGGCCGTTCGAGGTGACCGGTTACGGGGATCAGGTGTTCGAGTGGGATCAGCACCGCATCGCGTCGCTGCTCGAGCGGCAGTACCGCGAGCGCCCGGAGGGGCCGCAGTGCGAGAACACCAAGATCTGGTTCCCGTGCAACGCGGCCGCCGGGCTCGGCATGTACCTGTACGACCGCATCCATGGCCGCGCGACGCATCGGCCGGTGGAGGGCTGGCTCGAGTACGCCCGCGAGAACTTCCTGGGCGTCGGCAGCGACGGCCGGCTGGAATGGGTCACCAGCTACTACGACCCGATCGTCAACCACAAGGCCAACGGCGGTCCCGGCGCCGGCGTCGGGACCGCCTTCCTGCTGCTGCCGCAGGATCGCGAGCTGGCCACGTTCATCTACGAGTCGGCGGCGAACGCCCTGGGGTGGAACGACCCCCGCGTCGAGATCCGCGCCTCGCAGCCGGGCCTGGTGATGGCGCGCGAGCTCGGCGATCACACCGCGGTCGCGCGGCTGCGCGCGGCGGCCGAGCGGGAGTACGACCCGCGGTTCTTCGGCGACGGCAACGAGATGTTCGGGTGGTGGTTCGGCCTCAACGAGGCCTATCCGCGCGGGCAGCGGAGCGCCGGCATGATGGTGGCCGAGGTCGGCCTGGGCGACGCCTGGTACCGGGCTTTCGAGGCGCCGCACATGGACAAGTTCGAGGCGCCGACCGTGGAGGGGGTCGAGTTCCCGGCGCTGGGCATCTACCAGGCCTGGAACGACACCGCGAGCGGCGCGCTTCACGTCGGCACCTACCCGGCCGCCCCCGATCGACGCGGTCTCGACACCACGTGGCGCGTCACGAATCTGCCGAACACCGACGACGTCTTCATACTCTGTGACGGCGAGCCGTTCCGGCGCTTCAGCGTCGACGGACCGAACGCCATTCGGCTGGACACCACCATCGACATGCGTCATTACCAGATCTTCACCGGCTACCGGGGGTCTGGAGAGCGAACTGCCCAAGCCCGGCGGGAGCGGCCCGGGCGGGGCACGGCGGCGACGCGGCCGGCCACGACCGACCCAGGCGCGGCCGGGCCGCGGACCGACGCCCGAAACGCCACGACCAGTTTCTCGCCGAGCGGGCCGAGCTGTCCGTGCTGCGTGGCCTAGCCCGACAAGCGTCGCCTGCGGCTCCGCTTGCCGCCCAACCGGGCCTGACTAGGAGTCTACGCCGTTCTACGGCGCAGACTCCTAGCGCCCCGACTCCGAACCGTGCGCGCCGATTCTGCGTCCATACCGAGAGCAGGAGGAGTACGCATGATTCTGACCACCACACCCGGCATCGAAGGCAGGACCATCCGCGACTACCGGGGCATCGTCACCGGCGAGGCCATCGTCGGCGCGAACATCTTCAAGGACTTCTTCGCCGGCATCCGGGACATCGTGGGCGGCCGCTCCGCCGCCTACGAGCAGGAGCTGCAGAAGGCGCGCGAGATCGCCTTCCGGGAACTGGAGGACGCGGCGCGGCGTCAGGGCGCGAACGCCGTCGTCGGCGTCGACCTCGACTACGAGGTGGTCGGCCAGGGCGGCAGCATGCTCATGGTGACGATCAGCGGCACGGCGGTCACGATCGGCTGACGCCTTTCCGGCCCGCCGCCGGCTCCCGGCCGACGATCGCCCGTCAACGGCGGCCTGCATCGACACGACCATTCCCGTGTTCTACACTAGCGCCTGCCGCGCCCGTTGCCGCCCAACCAGGCGCGGCCCGGGAGTCTGCACCGCCTGCCGCGGCGCAGCTCTCCCGGGACGCGTGCAGCAATGGAAACGACAGGTCGAGACGGGCGGCAGGCGATGCCCTCGACAACGGACACGGACGGCAGCCGATGATCCTGGCGAACCGGCACATCGACACCGGCGACGGGCCCTTCCACGCCACGTTGCGCATCAAGCCCGCTTCCCGCATCGACCTCATCGACGTCCGGGGCACCCTGCGCGAGGAGTTCGGGTCCGAGTTCACGCGGTATCCGAAGGCGTTCTACATCTCGGACCACACCACGGCCGGCTACCTGGACCGCCGCCTGGCGGAGGTGCTCGATCACGACGGGGACAACATCCAGGACTACCTCCAGGTCTTTCAGAAGCTCTTTCCTCCCGGCGCGGGCTATGTCCACGACAAGCTGCACCTGCGCACGGAGCTGTCCGACGAGCAGCGTGCCAGCGAGCCCCGCAACGCCGATTCCCATCTGACGTTCATGGGCGGCGGGCTGCGCAACTGCGTCTCCTACGCGCAGCAGGGCGACGAGCCGGTATGGTTCGTGGAACTGGACGGCGTCCACGTGGGCGGCACCCGCCAGCGGCGCACGACGGTAATCGCCTACAACCGCGAGGAAGACGTTGTCCGTATGCAGGTGCAGCTACCTGCGTCGTCGCACTCCATCGACGCCCAGAATCTGCGCGACCCGCGGCTCGGCTTCATCGACCAGTTGCAGAGCCTGGCGCGGAGGCATGCTGTGACGTTCGGGCGCTTCGACGTCTCCCTGCCTGCCGAAGAGCGCCACGCCGGGCTGACCGTGAACGAATACGAGACGCTGCTGATGAACCACGACCTGCGCGAGGTCCTCGGCAACCCCCTGCGCTTCATGGTGCAGATGGGCAAGATGGGCAGAGAAGCGCTCCAGGCGCCGCTGACCATCCCCGCCAGAGCGCTCAACTATGCCCAGTACGACGCCGTCCAGTTGTTCAACGAGCTCATGGATCGCGTAGGCGTGCGCCGCTCGGTGGTGGAGCGGCTGGTGAACCGCGCGCTGGCTCTTCCAGTCTCTCACTTCCTGCGGATGAAGCGGGGAATCAGCCTGCCGATTCTCGACCGCCGCGGAGACGGGTTCGGCGAGATCGGTTGGGGCACCTACCAGAGCCCGATCCTGGTCCAGTGGAAGGGCGCCGCCGGTTCGGCGCGGGCACTGAACGTGAGGCTCGTTCGGTTCGTATAGGGGTGCAGCCGCGCGATCCCGACCCGAGGTTCTGCGTTCGGCGCCGAATCCGGCGCGGCACCCGCGGCGAGGCGCCGGCGGTTACCCTTCTTGCGACGCGGGTCGCGGCAACAAGGCGAGGGTTGCCGCAATCGATGGCAGGTTGTCCGGACCGAGCCACTCCCGCCGGACGAAGAAGCCCGTCACGACACGCGAGTCCATTCGTTCCGCTCCGGCGGCGTACTCCACGAGCAGTTCCCCCTGCCGCCGGTAGAAGCGATGGGCGAGCGCAGCCGGATCCAGAATCCAGTACTCCTCGACCCCGTGCTGCTCGTACTCGGCGAACTTCGGCCCCACGTCGCGGAGACCGCCGAATGCACGAAGATCTCCCCGTCGATGAGGTCCGCGAAACGCTCCGGGTCGAGCCACTCGAGGAAATCCTCCGCGGTGAGGAGTTCACGTTCGAGGTCGGCGGCGACCGACACGCGTGTCGGCATGACGGCACTGTAGCACGCCGCGAAGAGGCCCGCCGGCAGGCCTTGACGGAGCGATCCTGCCGGCGGGTACCCGTTGCGCCAACGCGTTCCGGCCCGGTCGGCCTGGTCTGCGCCGGCGCTGTCTCTCCTGCGGCGCAGACTTCTAAGGACAGCGATCGATACTAATTTGCCAAGTTTTGCGACGCGCCGGCCCACAAAGCCGGCGTCATGGGGCGAAGAGGCGGCAACGTTGTTTCCGTCAGTGTCCTAATCGATCGCGAAGCAGTAGAACAGCCCCGCGCCGCCGGTGCTGACCAGGTTGTCCTGACTGCAGCCGCGGCTCGGGTGGGTCGAGTTCCACGAACTGTTGCCGCCGCCCTGCGTGTCGGAGTGCCCGACCTGCGCCGAGCCCTCTCCGTTGCTGGTCCAGTTGCTGCAGGTGCGGTCTTCGCCGGCCGGGAACGCGGTACCGTCCGGGCGCGACCCCGTCAGGATGTCGTGCTCGTTGGGCGAGTCGCCGACGCCGTTGACCGGATTCCCCTGCTCGGTCAACGCGATCATCTTGCCGATGGCGTTGCCGATGCGCGCCTGGTCCAGCGTGTCGCCGTGGAGCCAGCCGAGGTCGGCCGCGATCTGCCGCCGCGTGTCGTACGCGTGCCACGGGCCGTCGCCGACCCGGTCGCGCGCGTTGACCGCATTCTCGCCCTGCGTGCTGAGATACGCGCGCCACGTCGCGTCGCCCCGCCCGGCCGCCGCTGCCAGCGCCTGGCAGTGCGCGTCGGCGCCATCGAGGCCGCCGAGGTTCGCGCCGTCGCCGAGGCCGACGCTGGTGACGAAGAACGTCATCTGAGGCGTCTCCTGCGCCGCTGCCGTGTACGAGACCGCCGCGATCACAGCAGCCAGCGCCACCGCACCCATTCGAACGTGCTGCCCATTCATGAAGTCCCTCCTCTTCTTCGTGGGTCTACGCTCCGATTCCAACTGCAAGAGGTCCGCAACGGACCTCTACCTACGGGCCAGTCGGCTTGCCCTTCGTCCTCTGCTCGTTCTCCCATTCCAATGCCGCGGCCCGCGTGGTCCGGTTGCCGACCTGGAAGATGTGCCCCTTTTCCCAGCCGGGCTTCTGCTGGTGTTCGGCTTCGCGCCGATCGATGTCGCTGGTAATCCCCGTGTGCACGATTCTGTTTCCCAGCTTGAAGTGGTACTTGTAGGCGGTTCTGCTCGCAGGCATGTTCGACACCGTTCCGAGCCTACGTGCACACGTCGCCGAGATACCCGCCGCCGCCGCAGTAGCGCACGTCCTGAAGCTGCAGCAGGATGCCGTCCGGGTCCGTGAAGTACAGCTCCGGGGTTCCCTCGGGCGCCCCGCCGCGGTCGGGCATGCGCATCGTGACGTAGGACGTAAGGGGCTCCGGCGGCCCCTGGGCGCCCGCGGCCCGGGGGCGAATGCCGAACTCCTCCAGCGTGGCCATCACTTCCTCGTGCTGGAAGTTCTCCATCGACATGCACGCGTGGTGGATGCGGGCCGGTCCGGGCCCCGGGGCCAATGCGAGGAACTGTCGTCCCGAACCGACCGACAGGAGCGGCAACGCCCCCTGCGAGCGGGTGATCGGCATCCCGAACAGCCCCTGGTAGAAGTCGATGGACCGCTGCTGATCCGATACGAACACGGTGAAATGGTTGATGTCGTGGAGCGCGATCAATCCGGTGCCGGGCGGCGGCTCGGGCGTCTCGCAAAGCTCGCCGAGCAGCCCCTCGCCGCCGCAGTAGGTAGTGTCCTGAAGCTGGCCCACGACGCCGTCGGGATCACCGAAGTAAAGCTCGGGAGTGCCTTCCGGCGCCCCGCCGAACTCGGCCCCGCGCATCCGGATGCGCACGCGCCGCGGAGCGTTCCCGGCCCCCTGCCCGACCGGAGCGACCCCGTGCTCGCCGAGAATGCCGACCAGCCGCTCGTCGTCGAAGTCGTACACCGTCAGGCAGAAATGGCTGATGCGCGGCTGCGCGTCGGGCCGCCCGCCCCCCAGCGCGAGAAACTGCGGGCCGTTCCCGATCCGCAGGACAAGCGTCCGCGCCTGGCGCGCGGCGATCGTCATCCCGAAGAGGCCCTGGTAGAACTCCCGCGACCGCCCGATGTCGGTGACGGTCAACGTGAGGTGGTTCCAGGAACGCACCGGTATCGGCGGTCCGCCCGCCTGTCCGGCCGCCAGACCGGTCCGCGGCAGAACCGCCGGCGCCGCCAATGCGGCCAGCGATCCCATGAACGACCGGCGGGTCAGGCGTGAGTCTCCATCCCTGCGCCGAACGTCGTCAGCGGCGGCGAGGATATCGTGCATGGCTCGGCTCCTGTCGAAAGGGGGGACCCGGTGGCGTGGCGGTACATTATAGTCACCTCGCCGTGTCGCCCCGGCGCACTCGCAGGGCTCGTTCCGCTGCCCGCGTCTGGACCGGCGGGCGTCGAGCGTCATCGCCCGCCCCACGGCGTCGCCGGGATGATGCGCGCCTCCCTTGCCGGAGAGAGCTGGAGAGTTACCGCTGCTGCAACGAGGTCACCCGTGGGCCGGGAGCGGGCCTACTCGTAGTAGCGCCTGTACATCCCGCGCCGGAAGAGAAACCCGCCGAGCGGTCCAAGCCACGCCAGGACGTGGTACTTGTAGCCGAGGTCCATCAGCTCGATGAGGTTGCCGTCCATGTCCTTCGCGAAGAAGAACGAGTGGCCGCGCGGCGAGCGCTCCGGCCGGCTGACGACCTCCACGCCCTTGCTCACGAGATAGTCGTACCACTTCTGCGTGTTGCGGACGTCGAAGGCGATATGGGTGAGGCCGATCCGGTTCCAGGGAACGTCCACCGGCGGCTGATCCGGACGGAACTCGAAGATCTCCAGCACCGCGCCGCCCGGCACGCGAATCCAGCCCACCTTGCAGCTCGGCCCCTCGGCGTCCACGCCGAAGAAGCTCCGCACGCGGTCGGACGGCTGGTCGGCGACGCCGACGAGCGGGCAGCGAAAGACGTCCCAGTAGAACTTCACCGCCCGGTTGAAGTCGGAGACGGTGATGCCGGCGTGGCTGAAGGATCGGGCTCTCACGACAGGCTCCTCAAGTCGGTCTCGGCGATGTGGTCGGCCACGCGCAGCGCCTGCGCCGCGATGGTCAGGCCCGGATTGACGGCGGCGGAGGACGGGAAGAACGACGCGTCGACGACGAACAGGTTCTCGACGTCGTGCGAGCGGCAGAAGGGATCGAGCACGGACTTCCCCGGGTCGGTCCCGAAACAGAGGGTCCCGCACTGGTGCGTGGTGTTCTTCGTCCTGTGCGAGTGGGTCATGACCAGCCAGTATCCGAGCCGGCGCAGGATCCGCCGCATCGTCCGCACGAGTCGCCGGTGTGCGCGCCCGTTGTTGGGACGGTAGTCCAGACGGATGCGCCCATCCGGATCCACGGTGACGCGGTTGTCCGGCCGCGGCAGATCCTCGGACAACGCCAGCCAGTCGATCCCGCGCGCCATCCAGACATCGTATGCCCCGACGGGAACCCAGGGGACGACGGTCTGCCCCATCACGCCGTGCGTCCGGCCTTGCGACTGGATCTGGCCGAGGGGGTAGCGCGTCCTCGGACCGGCGAAGTAGAAGTCGTTGATTCCCACCGTCTTCTGGAACACCGCGTGGTTCAACCGGAAGGGATGGAACCCCTGCATCATGGTCGCCAGGTGCGCCATGTAGCGGCGGCCGACCAGCCCCGACGAGTTCCCCAGCCCGTCCGGATGCCTGTCGTCCGCAGACCGCAGCAGCAGCGCGGCCGAGTTGACCGCGCCACACGAGACGACGACCAGCGGCGCCTGGACGCGCAGCGTCTCCCCGTCGCGCTCGACCTCGACCGCCTCGACGAGCCGGCCGTTCGGACCGGTGAGCAGGCGCCGGGCGAACACGCGCGTCCAGAGCGTGACGTTCTCCTGCCCGGTCGCCGGTCGGATGCAACAGACCTCCGCCTCGCTCTTGGCGTGACGTTGACAGGGAAACGAGTTGCAGGTGTTGCACAAAATGCAGCCGTCCGGCGACCCCGGATCGATCAACCCGAGCGGCAACGGCGACGGATGGAGGCCCTGCTCGCGCAACCGTTCCACCGTCGCGGCGATCTGGGGCGCATGCGGGATCGGCGGGTGCGGATACGGCCCGCGGGGCGGCTCGGTCGGATCGTGCCCGGCTTCGCCGTGCACCTGGTACAGCCGCTCTGCCCGCTCGTAGTACGGCTCCAGCGTCGCGTAGTCGATCGGCCACGCCGGAGACACGCCGTCGAAGTGCTCCACCGCCTCGAAGTCCTCCTTCCGCAGCCGGTAGAGAACGCTGCCCCAGAACTTCGTGTTGCCGCCGACGCAGTAGTGCGTGTACGGCAGGAACGGCCGCCCGCGGTGGTCGAGCCAGGTTTCTGTCGTGCGATACCGCAGGTGCTTCCAGACGGCGGTCGGATCCCAGTTTTCGGGCTCGCGCGGCACGAAGCCGCCGCGTTCCAGAACCAGGATGCGCGCGCCTGTGGACGCGAGCGCCCGCGCCATCGTGCCGCCGCCGGCGCCGCTGCCGATGATGACGATGTCGAAGCGATGTGGCATGGAGTTCGCCGTCAGCCGCCGGCCCCTTCGTCGCCCGGGGAACGCTCCTCGACGCTTCCTGTGACGTCGGCGGGCGCTTCGGCGGCCCCCTCGGTCCCGGCGGCGCCGGCAGGACCGGCCGGCGTGTCCGAAAAGTCGGCGGTAGCGTAGATCCGTTCCATCAGACGCTGATCCGCCATCGCCGTCTCCAGGCTCATCTCGGGACGTCGTCCCGTGCGGATCGCGCGGGCGAAGTCCCGGTACATCGCCTGATAGCCGCGGATGTCGCGGAACCCGGGAAACAGGATCTCGGGCCACGCCCGGACCCGCCCCCGCACCAGAACGAAGCCGCCGTTCGACTCGAAGGTGATGATGCCGTCGCGGCCGAACAACTTCGACAAGCGCACCCCGCGCAGCAGCGACGGCACCTCCCGCGAGTAGTACAGCGACCCGGCCGCCCCGTTGTCGTAGCGGAAGGCCGCGAGCATCGTCTTGGCGCGTGCGTCCGGCCCGGTCCGCGCCGGCGGCGGCCGGTAGCCGTGGATCGACGTGATCGCCGGGCCGAGGCCGTTCGCGATGTGCAGCCAGTGAATCCCCTCCTCGAAGAAGGCGTCGCCGCCCGCCATCGCCTCGTCGTTGCGCCAGTCGCCGGCCGACTTGAACTTGCGCACCAGCGTCGTGAAGTGGGCCAGGATCAACTCGCCGATCGCGCCCTCCGCCAACAGCCGGCGCAGGCAGACCGCCAGCGGCTTGTAGTGGTCGTTCTCCCCTACCAGGACGATCCGGCCCGCGCGATCGCGCGCCTTGCGGACCTGCTCGAAGTCGGCCATCGTGGGGAACGCGGGCTTCTCCACCAGCACGTGCTTCCCGGCGGCCAGCGCCTGGAGCGTGAGGTCGAGATGAAAACGCGGCGGCACCGCCACGACGACGGCGTCCACCCGCGGATCCTCGATGGCGCTGCGATAGTCGCCGTAACTCCGAGCTCCGGCGCGCCGTACGCGGAACGCCTCGGCCCTGACCGGGTCCCGGCTGGCGTAACTCGGCACGATCTCGTCCCGCAGCCGCCGCAGATGCCCGCTGTGGACCCCGGTTATGAAGCCGCAGCCGAGGAAGGCGACGTGGATCGCGGCCGGCACCGGGCAATTATCGGGTACGCAGGAGCCGGAGCTCCGCGCGGGCGCGCCGCAAAGCCCCCTCCGGGGGCTGCATCGCCCCCGGAGGGGGGCCATCGTGCGCACACGCCTCGCGCTGTCGGAAATAGATGGCGCCCCGTTCTCCGGGGGGCAGAATAGAGGTTCGGTGTGAATGCCAGCGCTCTGCGAGGAAACATGACACGGGAGGATCTCACCGCCGACTGAACGAACCTGGTCGCTCACGGTCGTAACGCGCGGTCCGAATCCACGGGGGGAGGAACCGGTGATGAAGAAACGACACCCGATCTGGTTGTTCGTCGTCACGGTGGCCGTTGGCGGTTGTGAGCAGCTCTCGCCGGAAATGCAACTGGTTCACGACGCCGCCGAAGCCCTCGGCGGTGTCGAGGCGGTCGAGCAGGTCGCCACGCTGCGCATCGAGGGCAGCGGGAACAACTTCCGGGTGGGGCAGAACCGGACGCCCGACGCGTATGTCCCGACGGCACGGGTCGAGTCGTACACCGTCGAAGCCGACCTCCGGAACCACCGCATGCGGTGGGAGATCGCGAGCGCCAATTTCGCCGGGCGGATCAACACCGCGGTCACCGCAATGGACGCGGGCGTGGCGTTCAACGTCGGGCAGGACGGTGCCCGCCGCGCGGGCGCGAGGGCGGCGAGAGAGCGCCACGCCGAGTTCTACCATCATCCGCTGACGCTGCTCCAGGTCGCGCTGGTCGAGGTCGAGGAAGGAATGACCCCGCCCGTCGGCAACCTGCGGCAGGAAGCAGGCAATGACGTCGTCGACATCACCACGCCCGACGGCAGCGAGCTCACGGTGCACGTCGACCCGGAGTCGCGGCAGATCGTGAGGATCGCGTCGCCGGCGTACCACACGAATCTGGGGGACGTCGAGGCGGCGACCGCCTTCAGGGACTATGCCGACGCGGGCGGATTGATGCTGCCCGGGGCGATTACGAAGACGGTCGACGGCCAGCCCACGAGCGTCCTGCGGCTCAGTCACACGGTCGATGCCGACGTCGGCGATCTCGCCGCGCCGCCAGATGTCGCCTCGGCGCCGGAGCCCGGTCCGCCCGCCGCCAACGTGACGGACGAGGAGCTCGCCGACGGGGTGTGGCTGCTCGCCGGACAGTCCCATCACAGCGTGCTGGTCGAGCTCCCCGAACAGGCCGTGCTGGTGGAGGCCCCGCAGCACGACACGCGCACGCTGGCCGCCATCGCGCGGGCCCGCGAGCTGGTGCCGGACAAGCCGCTCAGCCATGTCGTCAACACCCATCACCACTTCGATCACTCGGGCGGCATCCGGGCGGCGGTGGCCGAAGGGCTGACCGTCATCACCCACGAAACGAACCGGGACCTGTTCGAAGAGTTGGTGTCTCGGCCGCACACCATCGTGGCCGATCACCTGGCCCGGCATCCGGCGGAGCTGATGCTGGAAACGGTAGCCGGGGACGACACGCTCGAGTTGGGGGAAGGCCGCAGCGTCATGCAGATTTTCCGGATGGGAGACAACCCCCACGCCGACGGTGCGTTGCTCGTCTATCTGCCGACCGAGCGGATGCTCATCCAGGCCGACATGTTCCTCCCGGGGGTCGGAAACGAGTTCTCGGACACCGCGGAGGCGCTGCTCCAGGCCATCGAGGACCGCAACCTGCGCGTCGATCAGCTCGTGCCGATTCACGGCGCGGTCCTGCCGCTGAGCGCTCTGGAGGAAGCGGTGGAGGCGGCCGGGAACTGACCCGAGAGCGTCGCCTTGCGGTCGCTCTCTACCCGGCCAAGCCTCTCCAGGGTCTGCACCGCTTCGGCGGCGCAGACCCTGGCGCGACATGACGGGCGCGTTGGAGGTCTTCGCCGGCGCGACCGGGCCCGACGGGCGCGCGGAAGCCCGCGTTCGACGCGAGCGCGGGCTCCTCGACGGAATCCGTCGGGGCTACTGCTCCTGTGCCTCCCGCTCCTCGACCCGGTGGCCGCCGAGAATTCCCTCCATCGCGATGTTGCCTTCGTGGCATGCGAACTCGAACACGGGATCGTCGGTCTTCTTCAGGGCGATCAGCGCGGTCCAGGGTCGCGTCCAGTGCGTGGGATCGCGGAAGGTCAGCTCCCAGTTCAGGGTGTCGGGACCCACGCGGGTGAAGCGCTCCACCAGATGGAAGTTCTCGGCCGAGCCCATGAAGTTGCTCTTCTCGGAGTAGTTGGTCGTCTCGACGACCAGCGTGTCCCCGTCCCAATGTGCGCGGGAGTCGCCCATCCACTGGCGGATCCTGTCGTCGAGGTGCGGCTGTCCGTCGATCGGAATGATGCGGACGTCGTGGATCAGCTCTTTCAGGACCGCGAGATGATCGGACGTCTGCACGAACTGGAAGTAGCTGTTGTAGCCGGCCCGAATCCGGGGCACGCCGTAGGTGATGCAGCGGTCGGAGTTGTTCCGGTCGGTATAGGAGTCGGCCGGATGGTCTCTCCGATACGCGCGCGCGGCGTCCGCTGCCGCCCGGGCGGCGTCGGTGAGCGGCGGCACGCGCCCGTTCGGCGGATCGACGATGAGCGAGGTACGGTTCTCGAAATCGCGATCCACCAGCCAGAACTGGTTGTAGTTGCCGGTTCCGCGATCGGACGAGGTGAACCCCTGACTCTGCGCCAGCGCCGCGTTGAACACGCTGTCTCCGAACGCCGCATCGGTCTCCCCGTTGAACAGCTCCCGCGCGTGCTGCGTCAGCGCCGCGACCTCCTCGGCGCTCAGCTCGCCGCGGTCGGCCAGAACCTCGGGCCGCTCCAGCGGGGTCGCGGCGTTGTTCGCCCACACGCCCTGGAGATCGGGGCGTCCGTCGGGCATCCGGGGCACTTCCCACTCGGCCGCGACCGCCGGCCCGGTCTGACCAGCCACGGGCGCCGCGCCCATCAGGACGGCGCACATCGCCATCGCCACTATCGACACCTGGTGCTTCATCTTGCCCTCCCTCCCATCGGACGCCGGACTGCTTCGCTCCCCGGCGTGTAGATGCACTGCGTGGAGCCCGCCGCCGAACGGCTCAGCGCGAGTACCACTCGTAGAACGCGTCGCCCTCCGGGACCTTCCGCGTGACCTCGATGTCCATCGTGGCGCTCTCCCAGCGGGTGACCAGCGGCTCCTTGCGCAGATGGCCGTACATGAACTCCTCGGCGAACTCCTGGCAGCGGAACTCGAGAAGCTGCATGTTCGCTTCCATCCGGCGATACAGCGGCATGGCGATCTGCCACGCGCGCGTGAAGGTGTTCGGGTCTTCGATCGTCACTTCGTAGTCGATGACGTTCGGCGTCGCCAGCGTGAAGCGCTCCTCGATGCGCATCGCGCCGCTGTGGTGGTTGCCGGCGCGGTCGAACCAGCCGTTGTCGTGGAAGTTGTCCACCTCGACCACCAGCGTGTCCCCTTCCCAGCGGCCGACCGAGTGGCCCATCCAGGTGAAGTCGGGCGGCGGCTCCACCTCGTCCATGTGAATCGTACGGGCGGTGGCGCTGTAGGTGAACGCCATGTGGATCTTGTTCGTGCTCTGGGTGATCTCGAACGGATACGGCATGTACATGGCGCGCGGAATGCCCGGCAGGTAGCAGCGGATTTCCGGATCCCGGTCGACCCAGTTCGCGGCGTTCTCCTGCTTTCGGGCCAACCCTTCCGGGGTATAGGGAATCCGCCCGTCACCCTGAACGACGCCGAGTGAACCCGGGACGGAGGCGACCACGCCCAGTGCGACGACCGGCGGGGCCGGCAGCCGGGCGTACTCGTAGGGATAGACGCCGGGCTGCGTGATCATCGCCGGCCGGGCAGCGTGGGCTTCCAGGTCCCAGTGGGCCTCGTTGTTGGCCTGCCAGATGCCGCTGAAGTTCGGGCGCCCTTCGATTCGCTCCGGGCGCTCCGGCCGGCTGGCCTGGCCCGACAGCCGGCCCATGGACCCCGCGAACACCCCGCCCGCCACCGCCGCCACGAGAGCGACGGCGATCAACGTACCCGCATGGCGATAGCGCATGTCGATCTCCCGGAAAGCAGCCGGCTGCCCCAGCCCAGGTCATGCACGAACGCCCGGGGTTGGGCAGAAACACAAAGCGTCCACGCGGCAAGAGCGCAGTGTCGACATGGGTATTACACCACCACGGAGGCCCTTGCGTGACACCCGGCACCATACCACGGACCGTTCTCTTGCGGAGATGCTCGACAAGCCGCCGATCGCGGCGCTCGACTGCTTGGGGGTCGGTGCCGATGGCGGCGTCCTTCTGCTCGGGACGGACCACGTCGAACCTGCGTCGGCTGGCGTGAACACCAGCGGCCCGCAACCTCCGCGCAGCGACGAGGGACTGGCAGCAGCTTTGCGTTCGGAGTAGTCTGAGGCTCGACAGGCTGACCCCGCTGGGGTGGGAGGCGCCAAATGCGCGTGCGCGAGTACGTCCGACTGGCGAGCAGAGTCTTCGTGGTGTCCGTGGGGTTGTCGGCAGCGATTGGGATTGCCCTGGTGGGACAGACGGCGTCCCAGACCGGGACGTCACCGCGCACACCCTGGGGCGAGCCCGATCTGCAGGGGATCTGGACCGAAGAGTTCGACATTCCGCTCGAGCGGGCGGAGCGCTACGGGAACCGCGAGTTCCTGACGGACGAGGAGTACGCCGAGATCGACCAGCGCCGCGCCGCGGCCCTCGACAACCAGCAGCAAGCGGACGGCGACCGCCGGAACGCGCGGGGAAGCGAGCGGGACGTCGCCGGCGCGTACAGCGACGCGTTTCTTTCGTTCAAGCACATGGGCCGGCGCACGTCGTTGATCGTCGACCCGCCGAACGGCCGCATTCCTCCCCTGACAGAGGAGGCCCGGGCGCGCGCGGCGGCCGAGCGCGAGTTCCGCCTCGAGCTGCTCCGGTCCACCGAGACCTGCCGGAATCAGCTCGCGCCATGCGCGGGGGGCGCATACGACCCGACCCCTTCCCCCCGGCGGTCGGAGCTGCCTCCCCGGTACAACACGACCCGGATGAATCGCCATGACCATCCCGAGGACGGGGCCCTCGGAGACAGGTGCATGGCCGGGCAGATTCCCGAGTTCGGCACGGCGTTCGGCGGCAGCTTCCGGCGCATCGTGCAGACCCCGGGCGGAATCTCGATCTTCTACGACGTCGGCCAGGGACAGGGCTTCCAGCGGAACATCGTCATGAACGGCAGCCCGCATCTGCCCGACCATATCCGCCAGTGGTGGGGCGACTCGCGCGGCCACTGGGAAGGCGACACCCTGGTCGTCGACGTCACCAACTTCAGCCCGCAGCGGGACTTCCGGGGATCCCGCGAGAACCTGCATCTGGTCGAACGCTGGACCCGAACCGGCCCCGACACCCTGGAGTACGAGGTGACGATCGAGGATCCGACCGTCTGGGTCAACCCCTGGACGGTGCGGCAGGAGTTCCGGAAGCAGAGCGACGCACTGAACCGCATCTACTACGAGCCGCGGTGCCACGAGGGCAACTACGGCTTTCCGGCGCTGCTCCGCGCCGCGCGCATCGCGGACCAGCGGTACGCGGCAGGAACGGGACCGCACCCGGCGACCTTCGACAACGCCTCGGGGGCCGGGATCGAACGATTCCTGGGTGTTCCCTGATCTGAACGCACGGCTCACACCGTCGCCGCTCGTACAATCGTTCGGATGCGCGGTCGACCAGATATCGCAGGTTTGCCGCCGATGTCGGCGGTGCCCCGCTGGTCGCATCGGGATCCGGTGGAGGGCGGCAACCCCTTTCCCGCCGGCGGTGCCCGTCACACGCGGTGGGAAGAAGCGACCGGCCGCGCACGAACTGAACTCCTGCGCTACGACGACGAGAGCGCCGC
Source organism: Vicinamibacterales bacterium (assembly GCA_965204175.1). GTDB lineage: Bacteria > Acidobacteriota > Vicinamibacteria > Vicinamibacterales > UBA8438 > WTFV01. Next base: position 1,152,372 of record OZ241978.1, on the reverse strand, counting down.
TTCCGCTGCAATCACCCAGAATCCGACCGTCTACGTGCGCCGCTGGATGGACCTCGCAACCATGCGGTTCGACACTTGGGCTCGGCGTGGACTGGCGGTCGTGGACGGCACGGCGGCGCAACGCGAGTATACGGAGTGGCTCCGGACCTATGCCCAGAACTGGCGGACGTACGTCGCAGAAACCTGCCCCCACGTAGCCGAGGAAATCCGCGGTGAACTCGCCTTGCGCCTTCAGGCGCGTGCAAGACACTGGGTCGCCGAGGCGACTGAGCTTCGCAACGACTTGTAGTGACCTGCTGCTACTCCTCCCGCCGCCGTCTCAGGATCGGCGCCACCGCCCGCAGAACCTCGTTGACGGCTACGCCGTCGGGAAACACGTCGAGGACATCCGGCGAGATGACGACCACATTCGCGCCTTCTGCATAGCGGCGAGCGGTCACCCCGCGCTTGCCGCCGGAGAAATCGTACTCGGGTCGCATGGTGTCTTCCATCAGTTCAGCCCGCGGCGCACCAGCAGCGGCCGCACGTCCGGGTCCGCGCCCCTGAAGTCGCGGAAGAGCGTCATCGCGTCGACGCTGCCCCCCTTCGACAGCAGCGTGCTGCGGAAGTGGTCGCCGTTCTCGCGCAGCAGGCCGCCGTTCTCCTTGAACCACTCGACCGAATCGGCGTCGAGCACCTCGCTCCAGATGTACGAGTAATAGCCGGCCGAGTAGCCGCTGCTCCAGATGTGCGAGAAGTAGGTGCTGCGGTAGCGCGGCGGCACCGCGTCGAGCGCCACGCCGGCCGCCTCGAGCGCATCCGCCTCGAACGCCTCGACATCCGCCGCGGCCGGCACCTCATCGGCCGTGATCTGGTGCCACGCCTGGTCGAGCAGCGACGCGGCGAGGTACTCGGTCGTCGCGAATCCCTGGTTGAACTGCTGGGTCGCCAGCACCCGCTCCAGCAAGTCGGCCGGCATCGGCTCGCCCGTCTCGTAGTGGACGGCGTAGTTTTCCAGCACCTCCGGCCACGTGGCCCACATCTCGTTGACCTGCGACGGGTACTCGACGAAGTCGCGCGGCACCGAGGTCCCGGCGAAGTAGGGGTACTCGACGTTCGAGAAGAAGCCGTGCAGGGCGTGGCCGAACTCGTGGAACAGCGTCGTCACCTCGTCGAAGGTCAGCAGCGTCGGCTCGCCGGCCGGCGGCTTCGGCACGTTGAGGTGATTGCCCACCACCGGCAACGTGCCGAGCATGTGCGACTGCGAGACGTAGGCGTTCATCCAGGCCCCGCCGCGCTTGGAAGGCCGGGCGTAGAAGTCGCCGATGAACAGCCCCAGCGGCTCGCCGTCCGCGTCGAACACCTCCCAGACCCGGACGTCCGATTGGTAGACGGGCAGCTCCGGCCGCAGCTCGAAGGTCAGGCCGTAGAGCCGGGTGGCGGCGAAGAAGACGCCGTTCTCCAGGACGTTGTCCATCTCGAAGTAGGGGCGGAGCTGCGACGCGTCGAACGCGTAGCGGTCGGCCCGCACCTTCTCGGTGTAGTAGGACCAGTCCCAGGCGGCCAGTTCCAGGTCGGCGCCCTCCGCGTTGGCCATCGCCTGCAGATCGGCCGCCTCGCGCTCGGCGTTCGCCACCGCCGGCGGGGTCAGGCTGGCGAGCCGCTCGTTGACCGCCTCGACCGTCTGCGCCGTCTGCCGCTCCAGGATATAGGCGGCGTGGTTCGGGTAGCCGAGCATCGCGGCCCGCTCGGCCCGCAGCCGCGCCATCGTGGTGATCACCTCGCGGTTGTCGTACTCGCCGCCCTGGGTGCCCCGGGCCAGCGACTCCCGGGTGATCCGTTCGCGCAGGTCGCGGTTTTCGAGCGCCGCCAGCGCCGGCTGGCCGCTGGTGTTCAGCAGCGGGATGACGTAGCGGTTCTCCAGGCCGCGCGCGGCGGCAGCCGCCGCCGCTGCCGCGATCTCGTTCTCGGAGAGGCCGGCCAGTTCCTCCTCGGTTTCCACCACCACCGCCGAGGCGTTGACCTCGTCCAGCACGTTCTGCGTGAAGCGGCTCGACAGCGCCGCGAGCTCGGCGTTGATCTCCTGCATTCGCTCCTTCTCGGACTCGGACAGCCGCGCCCCGGCCCGCACGAAGTCGACGTAGTACTCCTCGACGAGGCGCCGCGCCTCGGCGCCGAGGCCCAGGGTCTCCCGCTGGTCGTAGAGCGCCTGCACCCGCGCGAACAGGTCCGCGTTCAGCAGCATCCGGTCGGTGTGCGCGGCCAGCCGCGGCGCCATCTCGTTGCGAATCTCGTTGATGGCGTCGTTGGTATGGGCGCTGGCGAGGCTGAAGAACGTCCGGGCGACGCGATCGAGCGTCCGGCCGGAGCGTTCCAGCGGAATGATGGTGTTGTCGAACGTCGGCGGTTCCGACTGGGAAGCGATGGCCTCGATCTCCTCGATCTGCTCGGCCATGCCGCGCTCGAACGCCGGACCGTAGTGCGCATCGTCGATCCGGTCGAACGGCGGCAGCCGGTACGGCAGCGTGCTCTCGGTGAAGAACGGATTCTCGGTCATCTCCTGCTGCCCGGCGGCCTCCGTCGCGCCGCCCTCGAACGGTGCGCCGGAACCGAGCATCAGCGCCGCGACCGCCGCCGCCATTCCCAGGGACTTGCCTCTCATGCCAACATCCTCCCGACAGAAACTGTTCCGCAACCATCAACGATAGCAGTTTTGGGGCCGGCCCCCGCGGCGGCGTGAGATGCCGTGAGATAATGAGAGTGTGACCGTTTCGTCGGGGCGCCCCGCCCCATGAGGGCGCCCGCTCACGCCGGCGTCGCCAACCCCCTCCGCCGCAACATCGCGATCATCGCCCACGTGGACCACGGCAAGACCACGCTGGTCGACGCCATGCTGCACCAGAGCGGCGTGTTCCGCGCGCACGAGCGCGTGGAGGAGCGCGCCCTTGACAACATCGACCTCGAACGCGAGCGCGGCATCACGATCATGGCCAAGAACACGGCCATCCGCTATCGCGATCTGATCATCAACATCGTGGACACGCCGGGCCACGCCGACTTCGGCGGCGAGGTCGAGCGCACCCTGACGATGGTGGACGGCGTGCTGCTGCTCGTCGACGCCTCCGAGGGACCGCTGCCCCAGACCCGCTTCGTGCTGCGCAAGGCGCTCGAGCAGGGGCTGCCGCCGATCGTCGTCGTCAACAAGATGGACCGGCCGGACGCGCGGCCGGCCGAGGTGCTCGACGAGATCTACGACCTGTTCATCGACCTCGACGCCACCGATTCGCAGATCGAGTTTCCCGTGCTGTACGCCAACGCGAAGGCGGGCACGGCCAGCACCGATCCGGCCGAGCCGGGCCGCGACCTGCGGCCCCTGCTCGACGCCATCGCCGAGCGGATGCCGCCTCCGCCGGGCGATCCCGACGCCCCGCTGCAGGTGCTGGTGGCCAACCTCGACGGGAGCGACTACCTGGGCCGGATCGCCATCGGCCGCATCGTCAACGGCCAGGTGGCGACCGGCGACGCGATCGCGGTCTCCAAGCTCGACGGGGCGGTCGAGCGGACCCGGGTGACGAAGCTCTACGTCTTCAACGGCCTGGAACGCATGGAGGTGGCACAGGCTGCGGCCGGCGACGTCATCTGCCTGGCCGGCATCGACGACATCACCATCGGGGAGACCATCACCAGCCCCGACGATCCGCGGCCCATCCCGCCGATGCACGTCGACGAACCGACCGTCTCGATGGTCTTCGGGGTCAACACCTCGCCCATGGCGGGCCGCGACGGCCAGTACGTCACCTCGCGCAACCTCCGCGACCGGCTGGCCCGCGAGCTGGTCGGCAACGTATCGATTCGGGTCGAGGACACCGACTCACCGGAGCAGGTGCAGGTGATCGGGCGGGGCGAGCTGCAGTTGTCGATCCTCATCGAGATGATGCGGCGGGAAGGCTATGAGCTGCAGGTCTCGCGGCCGCGCATCGTCACCCGCAAGCGCAGCGGACGGACCGAGGAGCCGGTCGAGGAGCTGGTCATCGACGTAGCCGAGGACTACCAGGGGATCGTCATCGCGCAACTCGGCAACCGCAAGGCGACCATGACCCGGATGGTGAACCACGGCAGCGGCCGGGTCCGCCTGGAATTCCGGATTCCAACGCGCGGGCTCATCGGCTTCCGCTCGCAGTTCCTCACCGACACGCGCGGCACGGGCATCATGAACCACCTGTTCGCGGGCTGGGAACCGTGGAACGGCCCGATCCCGGGACGTCCCACCGGCGCGCTGGTGGCCGACCGGGCCGGCAAGGCGACCGCCTACGCCATCTACAACCTGCAGGAGCGCGGCGAGATCTTCCTCGACGCCGGCACTCCCGTCTACGAAGGGATGATCATCGGCGAGAATGCGCGCCCGGCCGACCTCGACGTCAACGTGACGAAGGAGAAGAAGCTCACCAACATGCGCTCGTCCACCGCGGAGGAGGCAATGCGCCTGGTCCCGCCGCGGCTGCTGAACCTGGAGCAGGCGATCGAGTTCATCAACGACGACGAGCTGGTGGAGATCACGCCCGCCAGCATCCGGCTGCGCAAAGAGATTCTGGCTGCGAACCTGCGGCCGAAGAAGGAGTCGTAGGCAGCTCGCCCGCCGCGGCTGTTCACCCCGAGAGTCTGCGCCGTAGAACGGTGTCGACACCCGGCCAGGATTGGCTGGGCGGCCATCAGAGCCGCAGGCAGCGATTGTCGGGCTACGATCCCGTCATGCTTCAGGACATGCCGGAAGTCATCGAGCTGCGGGCCGGTTCGACGCGACTCGCCGTGGCGCCGGAGGTGGGCGGCTCCATCACTCGCTACGCATCGGAGCGCGGCGGGATCGCCATCGAATGGATGCGCCCGGCGTCGGACGCCATCGCCGCGCGCTCGGCCGGCGGTACGTCGAGCTTTCCGATGGTGCCGTTCTCGAACCGCATCCGGGACGCCGCGTTCCGCTTCCGGGGGCGGACCATCCAGCTCCCGCCGAACTTCCGGCCCGAGCCGCACGCCATCCACGGCCATGCCTGGCGCGAGCCGTGGGCCGTTCTCTCGCGGTCGGACGCGACCCTGACACTGGAGTACCGCCACCCGGCCGACGCGTGGCCCTGGACCTACGCGGCGCAGCAGGCGTTCGATCTAACCGAGGAGCGCCTCCGGATCCGGTTCACGGTGACCAACGAGGCGTCGGAGCCGATGCCGGTCGGCTTCGGCCTCCATCCCTACTTCGTCCGGACGCCGCGAGCCACCGTGCGCGCCGACGTGGGCCGGATGTGGCAGGCCGACGCCGGCCTGATGCCGGTCAGCCTCGTGCCGCCGCCCCCGCAGCTCCTGCTCGACGGGGCCGGTCTCAACCCGGACGCGACCACGCTCGACAACAACTTCGTCGGCTTCGGCGGGCAGGCCGTCATCGACTGGCCCGAGTGGAACGCCCGGCTGCGCATCGACGCCGACCCGGCCTACGCCTGTCTCGTCGTCTACACGCCGGCAGGCCGGGACTTCTTCTGCGTCGAGCCGGCCACCAACTGCATCGACGGCTTCAACCTGGCGGATGCCGGACGGACTGATACCGGGATCATCGTGCTGGCGCCGGGTGATACGGCGGCCGGGGACGTGACGTTTAAGCCGGAGGTGGCGTGAGTTTCTCGCCGGAGATGGCGGGAGCCCAGCCCGTCAAGTGACCCAGGGCGATGTCATGGCGACTTCACGCAGCGATCCGACCAAGCCGTGGTTCGCGATCGGCTGGTTCTTCGTCTGGGGCCTCTTTCAAACGTTCGCGATCGTCTCGGTGCTCAATGGGACCTGGCAACGGCCGGCGGCGTTTCCGGCCGTGGTTTACGAGTCGCTGATCTGGCCCGACCTGTTCTTCGTTCCGCTCTACGTGGCGACGGCCGCCCTGCTCTGGCGACGGCACTGGCTCGGGAACGTGCTGGCATTCACGGCCGGCGGCGGGATCATCTACGCGATGATCTACCTGTTGGCCCTGTCAAGACTCTCGGGGATCGTCAACTTCGTCGCCGACAGCTTGTTCCTCGTCTTCACGCTCGTGGCGCTGTGGCAGGTCGGGGCTCGGGTCCACCAGGGCGCCGCGGGCTGACCGTCGGCGATGCCCGGCCTTGCGGCGATCGTCACTGGATCAGCCGCTGGCCAATGCCTGAGAGTCGCCGGCACCCGCTGCGGCGCACAGGAGCCGCTCTTCGTTGCCACGCTGCTGTCCGCCGCCCCACGGCACCGCCCCCGCCTCCGGTGGAGGCTCCCGACAGTGAAGAAACCGTGGATCGCAACGCGTCGACCACCTGTCGCGCGAGTATTGACAAATTATTTTGTCAATGGTCCAATGGCCGTGCATGCTCGACGTCGAGGTCATCGACGATCCGGCGGCCGCGATAATGACCCTGGACCCGAAGCGCGCCCGGTTGCTGGCGGAGATGGCCGAGCCGGTGTCGGCCGCGACGCTGGCCGCCCGGGTGGGACTGCCCCGGCAGAAGGTCAACTATCACCTGCGCGCCCTGGAGAAGCACGGCCTGGTGGAGGAAGCGGAACAACGCAGGTGGGGAGGATTGACCGAGCGCCTGCTGGTTGCCAAGGCGGCGTCGTACGTCGTAGGGCCGGCGGCGCTCGGCCCGATCGCGAGCGACCCGGGCAGAACGCGCGATCGTCTTTCCGCCGGCTATCTGATCGCGCTGGGTGCACGCGTCGTCCAGGAAGTGAGCCAACTCCTGCGGCGGTCGCGAGAGACCGGGAAGCGGTTGGCGACCCTCTCGATAGACACCGAGATCCGCTTCCGGTCTGCGGCGGAGCGCGCCGCGTGCAGCCGGGAGCTGGCCGCCGCCGTCGCCCGACTAGTCGCGCGCTATCACGACGAAACGGCGCCGGGGGGCCGCCGGCATCGCCTGGTGATCGTCGCGCATGCCAGTCCGGTCACGCCGCAGCCGACCACCGGGGAGACACCATGACCGTGAAACGCAGCGCGTCCGGCCGCCGGTCCATCGAGCTCGAAGTGGAGGTCCCGGGGACGCCCGAGGACGTCTGGCAGGCAATCGCCACCGGACCCGGCATCTCCGGCTGGTTCTTTCCCGCGGAGGTGGAAGAGCGCCGGGGAGGACGCGTCGTCTGGCACATGGAGCCGGGCGTGGACGCCCCGGGCGCCATCACCGTTTGGGAGCCGCCACGCCGGCTGGGCCTCGAAGAACCACCGGAATGGCGACCGGGCGCCCCGGCGCTCGCCACCGAGTGGACGATCGAACCCCGCGCCGGGGGCACGTGCGTCGTGCGCCTCGTCCACAGCCTCTTCGCCGACACCGGCGACTGGGACGGCGAGCTCGAGGGCATCGAGGCGAACTGGCCCGGCTTCTTCGGCATCCTGCAGGTCTATCTCAGGCATTTCCGCGGGCAGCGCGCCGCGAGCATCCGCGTGACGGGGTCCGCCTCGGGGACCGAGCGCGACGCGTGGACGGCGTTGCTCGGCGCGCTCGGCATCGTCGGCGCGGCGGCGGACCGGCCCTGGCGGACGCCGGCCGACGGCGCGCCGCCCCTGTCCGGCACCGTCGAGCGCATCGTGGAGGGAACGCTGCCGCATGCGCTGCTCCGGGTCTACGATCCCCTGCCCGGCATCGCCGCGCCGATCGTGTACACGATGGACGACCGGGTGATGACGTCGCTGGGCATCTACCTGTACGGCGACGATGCGCCCGCCGTCGCCGCCCGCGAGGATCCGGCGTGGCAGGCGTGGATGAAGCGGCGGTTCCCGCCGCCCGAGACGAAGGAGACGACATGACCGTCAAGCGTGATGAGTCCGGCCGCCGTTCAGTCCGGATCGAGACCCTCGTCCCGGGCACACCGGAGGAGGTCTGGGCGGCCATCGCCACGGGGCCCGGTATCTCCGCCTGGTTCTGCCCGAGCGAGGTCGAGGAGCGCGTCGGCGGCTCCGTCCGCTGTCACATCGGACCCGGCATGGACACCGACGCCGCGGTGACCGCCTGGGACCCGCCGCGCCGGTTCGCTGCCGACAGCCCCGCCCCCGCCCCCGACGCGCCTCCCATAGCCACCGAGTGGATCGTGGAGCCACGCTCCGGCGGCGCCTGCCTCGTGCGTGTCGTGCACAGCCTGTTCGCGAGCACGGACGACTGGGACGCTCAGCTCGAGGGCAGCGAATCGGGTTGGCCGTACTTCTTCGGCATCCTGCGGTTGTATCTGACCCACTTCCGCGGGCGGCCGGCAGCGGTCATCCGGGCCATGGGGACCACACCGGGTGCTGTCTCCGATGCCTGGGGCAAGCTGACCGGCGCGCTCGGCATTCCCGGTTCCGCCACCTCGGAACGCTGGAGCGCCCGTCCCGCAGGCATCCGGCCACTCGCCGGCGCCGTCGAACACGTCACGGAGGGCAGGCAGCCCCACGCGCTGCTGCGGCTCGACGATCCCCTGCCCGGCATCGCCGCGCCCAGCGCCTTCGCGGCCGGCGATCAGGTGATGATCACGCTGGGAATCTACCTGTACGGCGACGGCGCGGCCGAAGCAGCCGCCCGCGACGAGCCCCTGTGGCAGGCGTGGTTGAACGAGCTCTTCGAGTGACGTCGCGGCGCCTGGAGCGCCGCCGCCGAGGGTGTCTCTTCAGAGGACCTTCCGTGCATCCGTCTCGTCGAACAAGTAGATGAGAACGTTGCTGTCGAGGAACACGTCAGCGCTCGTTCATTTCCTCTCTCGTGAATCGGCGCCCTCCGGTGGCCAACCTGCCGCGCAGCGCCCTGATGGTCGCAATCGCCGCGTCCGCCTGTTGCCGGCGTCCGACGTAGTCGGCCAGCCACAAACGAAACTGCTCGTTCAGGGTCGTGCGCTCCGCCCGGGCTCGGACTCGGGCGGCCTCGATGAGATTCTCGTCAGCGCTCAACGTGATGTTCTTCATCGGCTCCCCTCGTCAGGGCCACACGAGTACAGTGCACACGACTTTAGCGCAATTCAGTCCCGGCTCGTCTCGCGCAGTCGCTGAATCTGCCGCACCGCCGCGTCGATCTGCAGTTCCATGATCTGCCGGCCGTACTCGGCGGTCGCCCGCGTCGGGTTCCCGGACACGCCGCTGCCGTCGCCGCGCGTACCGGGCGCCATCTCGTCCACGCGCAACAGCGACGGCTCGAGGAACAGCAGGGTCGACGTGTCGTGCATGCCGGCGTGCGATCCGACGTCCTCCTCGCGCTCGCCCTGCGCGATCAGCCACTCGTCTCCCGGCCCCGGGTAGTAGTCGGTCAGATGGTGCACGCGTGCCGGCGTGTCCGCCCACTCCGCGTTGAGCCGCTCGACCACCGCCGCCTGCGACGCCTGGTTGCCGCCGCTGTCGCCCATCAGCGCGATGTCGACGAACCCGTGCTGCCGGAGGCTCCGCGCGGCGTACTCCAGGACCTGCTCGAACACCTCGGGCGGCGTCGTGATCGTGCCGGGAAAGCGCATGTGGCCGGTCGGCGGGTCGACGTTCCCCTCGGGCACGTACGCCATCACCGGCGCAACCAGCGCGTCGCCGAGCCGCCGCGCCGTCTCCCCCGCCTTGTGCCGGACCAGGTAGTTGTGCTTGCCCAGCACCATGTGCGGCCCGTTCTGCTCCGTGCCGCCGGTCGGGATGATTACGGTCGTGACGCCGGCCGCGAGCTTGTCGCGCACCTCGGTCCAGGTGAGCTCTTCGAGGAACACGGTGTCGGGCGCCTGGGCGGACAGCGAGCCGGTCAAGCACAGCATCAGGACGGGAGCCGAAAGGTGGACGAATCGCATGGGTTTCTCCGTGATGTGAGTGGACGACGACCCAGTGTACCGCTCGAACCCGCCTGTCCGCACACGTGCCTCAGCGGCCCCTCCGAAAACGAAATCAGAACAGGGGGTCGGTGTAGTGCTCGAACCCGCCTGTCCGCACACGCGCCCGCCCCCTCTACGTGGGTGGCCCGCGTACCGCCAAGTCGGGTTCGACCGGCCAACCCGGACTGCAGGTCGGGTTCGACCGCGGTAGCGGTCACGCTTTGCACATGCCGCTCCGTCTGCGCGGGCTGCTCTCCCCCGCGCCACCACACAATATTTCGCCTGTTATGGAACAGAAACCTTATGATGGAGGCGTGTCCGCGGTGCTCCTCGCCTGGATCGGCCAGGCCGATCTCGACTGCGCGAACGGCAGCCGGCCCGGACGCGGTCCCATCGGCAGCGCCGTCGCGGAGCGCTCCTTCGACGCGCTGGTGCTCCTGTCGAACTACACGCCGGCGCAGAACCGCACGTTCCTCGACCGGCTGGTGGAAACGCACGCGCCCCCCGTCCATCTGCGAACCGAGGCCCTCGAAGATCCGACCGACTACGGCACCATTCATACGGCCGCGGTTCGGGCGCTGGACTACGCGCGCGACACCTTTGGCGCGGACGCCGATCTCTCCATCCACGTCAGTCCCGGCACGCCCGCCATGCAGGCGGTCTGGGTGCTGCTGGCCAAGGCACGCTACCCCGCCGAGCTGATCCAGTCGCATGCGAAGACCGGGGTGCGAACCGTCTCCGTGCCGTTCGACATCGCGGCCGAGTACGTGCCGGCGCTCCTGCGCGAAGCCGACGGCAAGCTGGCCCGCCTGACCGCCGGCCTGCGGCCGGAGTCGCCCGAATTCGACCGGATCATCGGCCGCAGCCCGGCGATGGACCGTGCCCGGACCCGCGCCCGACGCATCGCTCCCCACGACGTCACTGTGCTCATCGAGGGCGAGTCGGGGACCGGCAAGGAGCTGTTCGCGCGCGCCATCCACGCCGAGAGCCGCCGCTGCCGCGGCCCGTTCGAGGAGGTCAACTGCGGCGCGCTGCCGGAAGGTCTCGTCGAGTCGCTGCTCTTCGGGCACGTGCGGGGTGCGTTCTCCGGCGCCGTACGTCCCCACGCCGGCCACTTCGAAGCCGCCGGCGGCGGCACGCTGTTCCTCGACGAGATCGGAGAGCTCCCGCTGCCCGCCCAGGTCAAGATCCTCCGCGCGCTGCAGGAGAAGACCGTCCGGCGGCTCGGATCGGACAGGCCGATTGCCATCGACGTCCGGATCATCGCCGCCACCAACCGCGACCTGCGCGCGGAAGTGGCGGCCGGCCGGTTCCGCGAGGACCTCTACTACCGGCTCGCGACCGGCGTCATCCGGCTCCCGCCGCTCCGTGAACGACAGGGTGACCTGACACCGCTCATCGATTACTTTCTCGCGGCCGCGAACCGCAAGTTCGCCGACCAGCCCGGCATCGAACAGAAGACCCTTTCTCCACCGGCAAGGAACCTTCTGTTGCGGCACCCGTGGCCTGGAAACGTGCGTGAACTCCAGGCGACGATCGACCGGCTCGTGCTGTGGGCGCCCGACGTGACCGTCGGCGCGGACGACGTCCGCCACGAGCTGCTCGGAACCGTGCGGGATGACGGCTCCGACCTGCTCGGCCGGCCGCTCGGCGACGGGCTGGCGTTACCGAGTCTGGTTGCCGACCTCGCCCGCCACTACCTGGAGCGCGCGCTCACGCAGGCCGACGGCAACAAGACCCGTGCAGCCGAGTTGGTCGGCCTGCCGAGCTACCAGACGCTGACCAACTGGATGAAGCGGTACGATGTGGCGCTGCCGGATCGGGCGCGCCGCCGATGATGGCACGCTCGTTGCTTATTGGATGGGACGAGATGACGGACAAGGCTATGCCGGATGAACGCAATCGACGCCCGGACGCAGATGCCCCGACGAGCGGCGCTGAAGACCGCGGTGACGCCTCCGTTGCCCGGACCTCCGAATCGGCGGTCGCCGCGTCGAAGGACGGGAACGATCGTGTCGACGCGCCCGCGCCGCCCTCGACGAAGGTGGCGGCCCCGCTGATCACGGCCGTCGAGATCGAGAACTTCAAGGGCATCGGACGCCCGATGCGGGTCGAGTTCCGGCCGATTACGCTGCTGTTCGGGAACAATAGCGCCGGCAAGAGCACCGTGCTCCATGCGCTCTGCTACGCACACGAGATCCTGAGTCATCGCAACGTGGACGTTCACGGGACCGAAATCGGCGGCGACCGCATCGACCTGGGCGGCTTCCGCACCCTCGTCCACGCGCACGATCCCGCTCGGCCAGTGCGGCTCCGTTTCGAGTTGAACCTCGAAGATTGGAGTATTCCTCAGGGGCTGGACGAGAAGCTCGTATCACCACTGGACCCGACGACCGGAAACGCCGATGGGTCAGTGTTTCAGGGATCCGAGAGACCCGGTTCCGGGTGGATTGAGCTGCAGGCCAAGCTGGAAGACGACGGGCAACCTGCACTCTCCAGCTACGAGCTCGGCGTCAACGGCGCGCTCGTCGGTCGTCTCCTCCCACGGCAGCCGACCGGCGTGTCCCTCGAGTTCGACCCGACGCATCCGCTGCTCGAACCGGAACTGCGGCCTCGACCTAGCGCGAACTGGAACAGGCCCGAGGGATCAGCCGAGGTACCGGAGACGGACAAGCGCGCCAATCGCGTCAGGGAAGCAACCGGGGCGGACGGCGGCGGCTGGAAAGAAACCCGGATGGAGGTGTTGGGTCTGTTCTCGCCACTGCCCCATTGGAACGAGATCTTTCTTCTCGACGACCATGGGCAGAGCCACGCCGACGGATACGACCTGGGCCTGTTCACGGCGATGGTCTCGGCTTTGTTCGTAGGCATCGGACAGACTCTCCGCGACGAGTTGGCGCGCGTTCGCTACATCGGTCCCGTCCGAGACATCCACCCGCCGACGACAGTCGCATCGTCGGCACGCCGCAGAGCATTCGAGACGTTCGCAGCCGACTTCATCCACGGCGGCGGCGCCGCCGGAACGCGGCCGCCTTACCCCGCATCCTGGGCAGACGGTTCCGCCGCCTGGACCTACCTACACAACACCCCTTACCGGGACCTCCTCGACGAGGTGAACACGTGGATCGAGCGGCGGGACCGACTGGACACCGGCTACGCACTCCGCGTGCGGTCCAGGGTGACGATCTACGAGGACGAAGCTGGACTCGTCTCGGAGATGCGCGAGTACCATCAGCTTCAACAGGCATTCGGGAACGCGGAGGGCTCGGTCGACCTCGCCGGGTGGTCGCGCGCAGAGGCGAACGCCATAGTCGACATGGCAGACCCTGACTGCATGAAGGCCACGCTCGGACACTGCGATCGGCTCTGCGAGATGTTTGCGGGCGCCGCCACCGACGGAACATCGGCAACCGAGTCGGTGGACGAGCCGGCCCGCACAGTGCTCCAAGACGCTATCGAGAAGTTCGAAGCTCGCGAGAACATCGACATCAAGCCGGGTATACGCAGGGAAGCCGAGAGAAACCTGCGTCTGGCTGAAGACGTCCGGCGCCTCTTGACCCTGTCCGCGGAGGATATCGAATCGCAGATTACGAGCTCGGGCGAAGACGTGGCCGACTCGTCGGAAACACTCACGCCCGCGTACTGCCGACGCCTCAGCGACCTGCTTCTCAAGTGGGAGGGAGATGCCCCGAAACGGATCTACTTGACAGGTGTCGCCGACGGACTCCGCGCGATGCACGACCCTGACGACTTGCCCGAAGAAGTCGAGGCAACCACGCGCGCGATGGAAGACAGTCGCGTCCGAGGCGCCGTCTCTGTCGAGGTCGGGCGGTTCCTTGCCGAGTTCCGCACGACGCTCCAGGCAAGCGTAGCGTCCGCAAGGGGGGAATATCGCCGTCTCACCACACTCGTGGCGAAGATGGAAGGCGGGAGATTCTCGTCGCGGGAGCTCGAAGAACTCGGCGCCGCGATCGCGGCCCGCCAGCCACAGCGCGAGGTCGATCTCGTCACGACGAGGAACGCGTTGCCTGTCCGGGTCGCCGACGTGGGCGTCGGCGTTTCCCAGATCCTGCCCGTCGTCGTCGCAACATTGGATCCCGGCCGGCCCGGGATCACCGCTATCGAACAGCCGGAACTTCACCTGCATCCCCGAGTCCAGGTGGAGCTCGGCGATCTTTTCGCATCGCAGGCGGTGAAGGGCGGGATCTTCCTGATCGAAACCCACAGCGAGCACCTGCTTCTGCGATTCATGAAGCGCATGCGCCAAACGTACAACGGCACCTTGGGCAACGGAACTCCCAGGATGCGACTGGAAGACATCGCCGTGTACTTCGTGGAGATCGAGCCCGACGGCACGGAAACCCTGATTCGCGAGATGCCGCTCAACGAGCGCGGAGAGCTGGTCAAGGCTTGGCCAGGCGGTTTCTTTGAAGAGGACCTGCACGAGATTTTCTGATGCCGCTCCTCGCAGAGTATGCAATCACGCCGGATGTCTTCGACGTAGCGTCGTACTCGACCGCGGACGAGTGCAGCGCCCGCATCGAAGTCATCCGGGAAGCGCTGTTGACCGAAGGTCTTGTTCGCGATCTCCGTAGTGGTTCGTGGAGCAGTCTCTTCAATCCCGGCGGCCGGCGACAGGCGTCCGCACAGATGTCGTGCCTCGAGACGGGCGACCGACCCGGCAGGCGAACATGGCACCCTCGTGGAGCAAGGCTCGTCAAGAAACTGTCTACCGAGCAGCGGCTCGTCGAGTGGCCGCCCATGCGCCCGGAACCGCCGGCGGATGATGCTGCTTGGTGCACGGAGGCCCTTGCCACCCATGCAAAGGGCCCGCTTACAGGCGGCGTAATCGTGACGAAGGGCGTGAAGGACAACTTCCCCGCCGAACCGATCGTGGCTCGAATCGACCGCCTGTCGAGCACGCCATGGTGGAAGGGCATGCAGGGTTCGTCGGTGAGGCTGGATCGTACGAACGCCGACTACGAAATGCACCTCGACCCAGTGCTGCGCTGCTCGAACTCGCTCATGTTCATCGATCCGCACCTGGATCCAACAAGGCCGGGATACGCCGGTTTCGGAGCCTTGCTCCAGCGCGCTGGCGGCCGGATGCGGGCGCCGTTGGTTGAAATTCACCGCCGGGTTCCCCTTGACCAGGACCTCGGGAGGTTCGAACGCCGGTTGCGGGACGCACTCATGGCCCCCTTGCGCACCGCTGGCCTTCAAGCCAGAGTCTTCATGTGGGGGACTTGGACACGATTTCATGATCGCTATCTGATTAGCAACCTGGTCGGGATCTCGTTGCCGGACGGCTTCGACACCGGCAAGGGTCGCACCACGTGGGCTCGCCTCAGCAGGGATGACCGTGACGACATCCAGCGTGAATTCGACCAGGCCAGTCGACGACACAGGCTGGTAACCAGTTTCACACTCCCATGAGTCAGATGGTGACCACCGAGCTCGAACGTAGTCTTGGTCCTTCATGAAGTTCTGGACGTCAACATGCCAGCCAAACATGATCGCCCGACCGACCCTGCGCGCCTCGGCAAGCCCGTCGGCTCAGCCTCCCGGCCTGGCCTGGAGACGCAACGGGGACGGCCACTGATCACCGCCGTCAAGCTCAAGAACTTCAAGGGAATCGGCCGGCCGGTCCGGGTCGACCTGCGGCCCATCACGCTCCTCTTCGGGCGCAACAGCGCCGGCAAGAGCACGATTCTCCACGCGCTTTGCTACGCGCACGAGCTGCTAAGCCATGGCCAAGTCGACGCCGGCCGGACCGAACTGGGCGGCACCCAGGTCGACCTGGGTGGGTTCAGACGTTTCGTCCACGCACATGATCGAGATCGCAAGATCCGCCTCCGCTTCGAGTTGAACCTCGAAGACTGGACCGTGCCTGCGCGGCTGTGGGCGAAAATGAAACGCCCGGACATCGAACCCGAGCATGCAGACGCATACGAGGAGTGGATAGAGACCCACAACCCGTCGATGTTCGTCCGTTCCGGATGGGTGGAACTCACCGTCGCGTGGGAGCGGCTGGACGAAGAGCCGGTACTCGCCAGCTACGAGGTAGGCGTCAACGACTCGCTCGCAGGCCGCATCGTCTGGACGGACAGTCTCGAAACAGGTGTCCATCTGGAGTTCAACTGGGCGCATCCGTTGTTCGACCCGCTACGCCGTCACCCACCCAGCGAGAGCCGACCGGCGCCGTCGCACGCCGCCGCCAGCCATGCGCGCGAGACCCTTGACCCGAATGGCGACGAGTGGCACCTCCATCGCGTCGAGGTGTACGGCCTGACCCGGCTACCGGACTGGGACGAGCCGCTTGGCTTCAATGTCGAGGACTTGGCAAACGACCGCGAACATGACATTTCATCACCGGCTTCGCCCAACTTGCCCAGATTCAGGGCGCTGGTGTCCGGCGTGTTCATCGGCATTGGGGACACCCTCCGAAACGAGCTGGCCAGGCTCCGCTACATCGGCCCGGTGCGCAAGTTGCGTCCGCGCGTCGAGGCAGAGCCGGGTTCGGCCGATCAAGAGAGCTGGAGCGACGGCTCGGCTGCGTGGAATCGGCTCCTGCCTGCGCCCCCCGACCCCAGCCGTCCCGACTTGCTGAAGGAGGTGAACGACTGGCTAGCACGTAACGATCGCCTCGACACCGGCTACAAGCTGCGGCGACGATCGACGGTGGAGCTTCCTGCAGACGAGGATCCGGTAAGGCAGATTCGTTTTCTCGACCTACTGCCCACAGAATACCGAAATGAGGATGGCGAAGTCGACCCGGAACATTGGGTTCGGAAGCGAGCAGCGGAAATAGCCGACCTTGTCGGATGCGATCCAGATCCCATCGAGGCTCGCATCAAAGCGCGTCACCGTGACGGAAGCGGTGAGTCCGTGGAAATGGAAACTCCTGATCAGGATGATCCAGGCCCGATGGAAATGATCGAGTCAAGTCGTGAGGTATACCGATTCTTGACGGATTGCGTCGCTGCCGTCGACGACATCGAGAAAGGGGGATCGGCGGTCAAGGCTCTCGTCCGCGCAATTGCCGACGCACACCCTCGATCCAAGCTTGAACTCGTAACCGCTGGATCTGAGATGCCAGTTCGGACGCCCGACATCGGCGTGGGCATCTCGCAGATCCTACCAGTCGTCGTCGCCGCCCTGGATCCCCAGCGCCCCGGGGTCACCGCCATCGAACAACCGGAACTCCACCTCCACCCCAAGCTGCAGGTGGAGCTCGGCGATCTCTTCGCCCAGCCGGTGAATGACGGACGCATCTTCCTCCTCGAGAACCACAGCGAGCACCTGATGCTGCGCCTGCTGCGCCGCATCGAGGAAACGCACAGCGGCGAGTTGCCCGAGGGCAAACCCGAACTGAAGCCAGATCAAGTCTCTGTCGTCTTCCTGGAACAGGTCGATGGTGAGGTCCAGGCCACCCGTCTTCGAATCGACGAGACTGGCGAGTTCATCGACCGCTGGCCGCACGGCTTTTTCGATGAGCGCGCCGACGAGCTCTTCTGATGCTCCACGAATACGCCGTCGAGCCCGAGCTCGTTGGGACGTGGTGCGACCGCACGAGCGGACGGTATTTCCTCGACAAGTTCGGCCTCGGATCCCCGCGCATCATGTCGAGGTACCCACGCAAGCGCTGGAAAAAGCTCGTCTGGGAAGCCTGGGAAGAGCGTAGCGACTACGACGATTCCGAGCGTAAGCGGATGGAGGAACTGATTCAGAGATTGTCCGAAGACATGGTCACGCGCCGCGATGTGGTTTGGGATCCCCACAGGACCTGGTTGCAGAACGCTCTCGACGAACATCGACGGATTCCGTTTCACGCCATTCTGGTGCGGAGCGATACAGCCGCTCATCCGAACGTCTTGGTTGCCGACGAGCTGGACGAGCGCACAGCACTCTGGTCGATTCCTCAGGAAACGGTCTCAAGGACGGCCCAGGCCATCGCTGGAACTGTACGCGACATGTTGCGAATGGCCGCCGATATCGTGTTCGTCGATCCTCATTTCGCTCCGCAGCGGTCACGCTACACGAGAGTTCTCGCAGCCTGCCTTTCCGCGAGCCTTGAGAAACGACTCACCCGTGAGCGCCCCAGAGTGCATTTCTTTACAGAGGCCGATTCGAAGAAGAACGGTACCCGTCAGTACTTCGAGAACGAGTGTCACGACAGGCTGCCGCGCGTACTACCGCGAGGACAACAAGTGACCATCTCTCGTCTGATGGAGCGACCACATGGAGAGAAGCTCCACAACCGCTATATCCTCACCGAACTTGGCGGCGTCGGCTTCCCGGCCGGCCTGGATGAAAAGCATGGAGCCACAGACGATCCTTGGCTCCTCACGCGCGAGCAGTATCGAAAACGTTGGCCCCAGTACGCGGGCAGGCCACTCGCGTTCAACCAACCGGAGGGTGAGATTACGATCATCGGCACGGCCCCCCGCTGACGGCTCCGCCGGAGGAAAGACCGAAACTCGCGACGAAATCCGTTGCGCGACAAGCCGGAATCTACATCTGGTCGTCGAGCACGCGCAACAGGTCGCGCGCACCATGCACGACACGCACGATCTGCAGCGAGTCCTCGCCCGCTCTGTAGAAGATGAGGTGTTTCCGGAACCCTGGAACGGGCCATGAACGCAGATTCGCCAGACGTGCGCTACCCGACTTGCGCGGCCGACCGATCTCCGGCGTGGCCGCCAAACGCCGCACTGCAGCATCCACCGCATCGATGAAGCGGAAAGCGAGTTCCTGATCGGCTTCCTCTGCGAGGAAGAGTGCCTGTTCGATGACGTCGCTCCGCGCGCGCGGACGACGCTCAATCTTGCGTGTCGGCGCCATGCGCTCGGCGCCGCTTCGCCAAGGTTTCGCGCACGGCAGAGCGGATCCCGTCTACGTCGGCCTCGGTCCACGGCTCGGCAGGACCGCTGTCCAGTCCCTCCAGGAGGAGGCGATCGAGCTGCTGCTGAGAAACGCGCTTGGGGTCCTCCCTGAAGCGCTCGATCCGGGTCTCTTCGACCGCGACGGCCGTCGCGTCGTCGTCTCCCAGCCCCGACCGTTCCCGGGCGGCGGCGACGAGAGCCGACGCACTCTCCGAGGCCTTGATGCCGCAGGATTCGAGACTCTCTTCGATGATCCGCCCTATGGACGTGTTGCGGCGCGCTGCCGCCTCCTCGAGGGCCCGATGACGCGCATCGGAAAGGGTGATGGTCACCCGTGACACCAGACACCTCGATCGTTAAGACTCACCATTGCATCATATCGCACGGCGGCGAGCGGGGGTCCGACCTCCCGATCCGCTCGTGTAGGATCCCCGCGTGACGCACGACTACATCATCATCGGGGCCGGCACGGCCGGGTGCGTGCTCGCCAACCGGCTGTCGGCCGACCCCGACGCCAGCGTGCTGCTGCTCGAGGCGGGCGGCAAGGACGACTACTTCTGGATCGACATCCCCGTCGGCTACCTCTACACCATCGGCAACCCCCGCACCGACTGGTGCTACCGGATCGAGCCCGATCCGGGGCTGAACGGCCGGACCATCGGCTACGCCCGCGGCCGGGTCCTCGGCGGCTGCTCGTCGATCAACGCGATGATCTACATGCGGGGGCAGCGGAGCGACTACGACCACTGGGCGTCGCTCGGCAACCGCGGATGGGGCTGGGACGACGTGCTGCCGGTGTTCAAGTGCTCGGAGGACTATCAGCACGGCGCCGACGAGTGGCACGGGGTCGGCGGCGAGATGCGGGTCGAGGAGCGGCGGGTGAGCTGGGAGATCCTCGACGCATGGCGGAGAGCCGCCGAGGAGTGCGGGATTCCGAGAATCGCCGAGTTCAATCGGGGCGACAACTTCGGCAACGCCTACTTCCAGATGAACCAGCGCAGCGGCCGGCGCTGGAGCGGCACCAAGGCGTTCCTGCGTCCCGTCATGCACCGGCCGAACCTCACCGTCCGGACCCACGCCCAGGTGCGGCGCCTGGCGATCGAAGCGGGCGATGCCGGCCCGCGCGCGACCGGGGTCGAGCTGGTCACCGGCGAGCGGCTGACAGCGCGGCGCGAGGTGATCCTGGCGGCCGGCGCCATCGGCTCGCCGCAGATCCTGCAGTTGTCGGGCATCGGTCCCGGCGCGCTGCTGCAGCGGCACGGCATCGAGGTCGTCCACGACTTGGCCGGGGTCGGGGAGAACCTGCACGACCACCTGCAGATCCGCAGCATCTACAAGGTGAAGAACACCGTCACCCTGAATCAGCGGGTCAACTCGCTGGTCGACAAGGTGGCGATGGGGCTGGAGTACCTGCTGTTCAAGACCGGCCCGCTGACGATGCCGCCGTCGCAGCTCGGGGCCTTCGCCCGCAGCGATCCGTCGCGGGCGTCGGCCAACATCGAGTGGCACGTGCAGCCGTTGTCGCTCGACAAGTTCGGCGACCCGCTGCACAAGTTCAACGCCATCACGCCGTCGGTCGCCAACCTGCAGCCGACCAGCCGCGGCCACGTCCGCATCAAGGACCCGGATCCGCTGCAGGCGCCGGCCATCACCCTGAACTACCTGTCCACCGACGAGGACCGGCAGGTCGCGGTGGCCGGCCTGCGGTTCACCCGGCGCATCATGGCCGCGCAGACCCTGGCGCCGTTCGAGCCGCGGGAATGGTTGCCCGGTCCCGAGGTCGACAGCGACGAGGCGCTGGCGCACGCGGCCGGCGACCTCGGCACGACGATCTTCCACCCCGTCGGCACCTGCAAAATGGGACACGACCCGCTCGCCGTCGTCGACGACCGCCTCGCCGTGCACGGGGTGGCCGGCCTGCGGGTCATCGACGCCTCGGTGATGCCCCGGATCACGTCGGGCAACACAAACGCGCCTACCGTAATGATCGCCGAGAAGGGTGCGAAGTTCGTGCGGGAGGACGCGGCGGAGCGGTGACCGGCTCGGGCGCGAGACACGCCGCCCGCGCATCGTTCCGCCGCACGAACCAGGGCCGCCGGAAACGCAGGGCCAGATCGGGACTCATCCGGGGGCTCGCAGGGCAGGCAGCGAGCACACGGGCCCGCTTTGCGAGTGGCCGCCCAGAGCCACAAGCGCCGACCGGGCCGCTTCGTCGGCGTGGACCGACCACCAGGTCACGGGTCTATTGCCCAAGCTGGTTCCTGTACGGGTAGCGCTCGGCGAGTGCTTCCTGGAAGCTCTGAAACGCCGGCACGTTCTCGAGCGGACTGTAGTCGGTGATGTATTGGGCCACGCTGACGCGACGTCCTGCGATTGAACGCTTGAAGACCTTGCCCTTGCGCCCCGCAGGCGCCCCCGCGGCCTGAAAGAGGAGTTCGTCCAGACGACACTTCGGATCCGGAATGTTCTCGATCTCGGCAACGCGGGGCACAGGTACTTGCGACGAGGGCGAGCCGGCGGCCTTCGCTATTGCAGGCCCGTCGAAGAGGAGCCAGGATTCCGACATCCGAACGGGTACGACAGGCACGACATCCTGTCGTTCGACGGTCTCGAACTCCCTCCGGCGTTCGTCGAGCCCGAGATTCTCGGAATCCCGGTGGACGAATATCAGCATCGCCCCCGTCTCGTACGTTGTCAGGAACCCGGCGACGCTACCGATTCGCTTCCGAAACACAGGCTCGAGAATCTCCACCCCGGGGTCGAGCCGGTGCACGACCCACTGGATGATCGGGACGAGCAGCGAATCCGTGCCGCCATCGGCCACGACGGACCACGCCAACT
This sequence comes from Vicinamibacterales bacterium, assembly GCA_965204175.1. GTDB lineage: Bacteria > Acidobacteriota > Vicinamibacteria > Vicinamibacterales > UBA8438 > WTFV01. The sequence goes on along the minus strand of OZ241978.1, from coordinate 1,130,872 downwards.
GCCGGTTCATCTGGCCGACCCGAACTGGAGCTTCAACTGATCGAACCCCGAGTTGACCGGCGAGCCTCCAATAAAGTCGAGAACGGCCTGCCGATCAACAGGGTGTGCGCGGGACTTCATTCCATTCGACAGGCTGGCTCGCCACGTGGCGGAGATAGGTCGGAACACGCTGATGGGCCCGTCCGTACTGGTCAGCGCCCGCTCCACGAAGATCAGATCATCGTAGGAGAACTGTCTTGCCACTTCGGGAGAATGCGTGTTGAGAACGACCTGCCGCAACGGATTGTCGGAGTCTGCAGCCTCGCTTGCGTCAACCGCGTAGTCTCGCAGCAGCTCCGCCAGGTTGGGCACACGCGACGGGTGAATGCCGTTCTCAGGCTCCTCGATGCAGAGGACGGCCCGGTCCCGGATATCCACCAGCATCAGGACCAGGGCGATGTATCGCAGCATTCCGTCCGAGAGAGAACGGCCGTACAGCCAGTTGTCCACGCCCCGGACGCGGGCGCGCAACGCCAATTGGTCTCGTACGTCATCGGAGTAGACACCCAACTCGGCGACGTCCGAATTGAGCTGGCGAAGCCGGTAGAGGATTTCGGCATTGGCATCGGGATCTCTCCCTACGAGCGCATGGAGCGTGGCCGGTATGTGGCCTCCCGAGGCCGAGACGTGCGGCGAGGCCGAACGCGAATCCGGGGTCCTCATCGCGCTCGGCTCGAGGTGCAGCACACGCCAGGACGACATTTCGCGCTTGGCGGCGAGGACGGTCGGATAGTCCGACGTGTTCGTGCCCCCGACGACCGTCAGCGGGGACCTGCCGACCGGCGCGGGACGCCCTCGGCTACCGCCATCGCCGTGGAGTTGGATTCTGTCCTGCCTGGTGGAGATGAGGGGCCCGCCCCGGCGCGCTCCCAAAGCGACCGATTTCCTGAATTCCTTGGAGGACTTGAACCCGATGAAGGTCTTGGAATCCCCCAGTTTCGCGTGCGTCAGGCTTTCGTACTCCACCAGCAGCCGATCGGATTCCGGCGCGTATCGCAGCCTGACGGTGTAGGTCAGAAGCGTCGTGCTCGGCTCTGCCGACTCGCCGAAGTCGTCCTCCACTTCCGGAGGCACCGCCATGTCCGCCGACAGCTCGATCGTACGGCGGGGATCCCGGCCGAACACCAGGTCCAGTGGCGAGTAGCCGCCGTCGCTCGTGCGCCGAACCTCGGTGGCCGCCTCGGATATGTCCCGGTCGGTCAACGCGCTCAGGAAGTGGATCGCGTCGAACAGATTGCTCTTGCCGACGCCGTTGTGACCGATGAAACAGGTGAAGGGGCCGAAGCGAACGTGCGCTTCCCTGATGCTCTTGAAGTTCTTGACGGAGATGCTGACGAGCATCGGCGGATCCTGCGAGAGCGTGCGGCGCTTGCACCGAATGTTGTCGACGGCGGCGCGTTCTTCGGCCCCGCGGGCCACGGTTCCCCGCGCTCACACCGCCTTGGCGGCCTTGGCCGCCTCGATCTCCTCGGCGGTCATCCCGAGCACCGACGCCAGGATCTCCTCGGTGTGTTCGCCGAGCAGCGGCGACCGCACCACGTCGGCCGGCGAGTCGGACAGCTTGATGGGGTTGCCCACGGTGAGGTACTTCCCGCGGGTGGGGTGATCGACCTCTACCACGGTGCCGGTCCCGCGCAGCGACGGCTCCTCGGCCAGCTCCTTCATCGACAGCACCGGGCCGCAGGGCACGTTCAGCGGGTTCAGAATCTCCATGACCTCGAACTTCGTCTTCGTCATGGTCCATTTCTCGATCTCGTCGAAGACCGTTTCGAGCTTCGGCAGGCGCGCCTCCGGCGTGTTCCACTCCGGATCCTCCAGCCAGTCCTCGTGGCCGATGGCGCGGGCCAGCCCGGCGAACGCCGCCGCCTGGGTGATGATGTAGATGTAGGCGTTGGGGTCGTCCTCCCAGCCCTTGCACTTGACGATCCAGCCGGGCTGACCGCCGCCCGACGCGTTGCCCGAGCGCGGCGTGGCATCCCCGAACGTGCCGTTGGGGTACTGCGGATACTCCTTCAGCGGGCCGTGCGTGAGCCGCTGCTGATCGCGGAGCTTGACGCGGCAGAGGTTGAGAACGCCGTCCTGCATGGCGCAGACGACGCGCTGGCCGCGGCCGCTCTTCTCCCGCTGGAAGAGCGCGGTGACGATGCCCAATGCCAGGTGCAGCCCGGTGCCGGAATCGCCGATCTGGGCGCCGGTGACGGTCGGCGGGCCGTCGTCGAAACCGGTGGTGCTGGCCCCGCCGCCGGTGCACTGCGCGACGTTCTCGTAGACCTTGCAGTCCTCGTAGGGACCGGGGCCAAAGCCTTTGACCGAGGCATAGATGATGCGCGGATTGATCTCCTGGATGCGCTCCCAGGAAAACCCCATCCGGTCGAGGGCGCCGGGCGCGAAGTTCTCGGCCAGCACGTCGCACGATTCGATGAGCCGCGTGAAGATCGCCCGCCCGGTCTCGGACTTCGTGTTCACGGTGATGCTGCGCTTGTTGTGGTTCAGCATCGTGAAGTAGAGGCTGTCGACGTCGGGAATGTCGCGGAGCTGACCGCGTGTCGCATCCCCCACGCCGGGGCGCTCGACCTTGATCACGTCGGCCCCGAACCAGGCGAGCAACTGCGTGCAGGTGGGGCCGGACTGCACGTGGGTCATGTCGAGAATGCGAACTCCGTCGAGCGCTTTCATGTCGGTCTCCGTCTACTGCGTCTTCGTCGATTCCGTCCCGGCGTCTCCGCTTCGCACCGGCCGGGCTGCCGCCGGCCGGTGCCGCGCCCGTGAACCACGCCTACTTCGGCGCGCCCTTGAGCTTGATCCGCTCATCCACGATGGTCTTGCTGAGCAGGCTGACGCACGCATAGAGGGCGCGCAGGGTCGGCACCTCGACCCCGGTCACCTCCGCCAGCTCGACCACCGCGCCGAGCATGCCGTCGATCTCGAGCGGCTTGCCCACCTCGACGTCCTGCAGCATCGAGGTCTTGTGCTTGCCGACGCTCTCCGCGCCCGCGATGCGCCGCTCCATCGTCACCCGGAAGCCGGCCCCGAGGCGCTCGCCGATGGTCTGGGCCTCGGTCATCATCGCCGCGGCCAGGGAGCGCGTCAGCGGGAACTGGCAGATGTCGACCAGCGTCGAGTGGGTCAACGCGCTGATCGGGTTGAACGTCAGGTTGCCCCACAGCTTGAGCCAGATCTCCGAGCGGATGTCGGTCAGCACACGCGCCTTGAAGCCGGACTCCGTCAACAGTCCCGACACCTGCTGGACACGCGCCGACTCGCTGCCGTCCAGCTCGCCCACCGGGAAGCGCGTGCCCTCGATGTGCTTGATGACCCCCGGCTCGGCGATTGTCGCGGCCGGGTAGGCGATGCAGCCGATGATGCGGTCCGGATCGATGGCGTTGAACAGAACCCCGCCGGGATCGACGGTTTCGACGACGCGGTCCGCGTACTCGCCGCCCAGCTTCTGGAAGTACCACCACGGAATGCCGTTCTGGAGCGTCACCAGGCACGTGTCGGCCCCCATCAGCACCGGCAGGTCGTCGACGACCGCGGCAATCTGGTGCGCCTTCAACGCGAGAAACACGACGTCGTGCGGGCCGAGATCGCGGATCCGATCCGTAGCGGTCAGGTTGTCCGCGACCGACTCGCCCTCCTCCTCGATCAGCTTCATGCCGTTGGCGCGGATGGCGGCCAGGTGCGGGCCGCGCGCGATGACCGAGACGTCGTGTCCGGCGCGGGCCATGCGCACCGCCATGTAGCCGCCGATGGCACCGGCGCCGACAACGCAGACTTTCATGAAGGGTCCTCCGCTCCGCGGCCGGCCACGCGCCGGGCGATGTGCGGCGGGTCGCTCCGACCGACCCGCTCCGGAAGTGACGAGGAATCCCGCTGCCGGCAACCGTCCTGCCGCCGGTGCAGGGAGTGCCCCGCCGCGCCGCGGTGTTCGCCACGCCGCGACGGGTTACGAAGTGCTAGTGCGACCCGCCGGCCGCCTCACGCTCCTCGACCCGATGGCCGGCGAGAATGCCGTCCATGCCGATGTTGCCCTCGTGGCAGGCGTACTCGTAGACGGCGTCGGTCGTCCCCATCAGCGGAATCAGCGCCGTCCACGGCCGCGTGTAGGTCGTCGGATCGTCGATGGTGACCTCGTAGTTCAATGTCTGCGGACCGACGCGCGTGAAGCGCTCGGTGACGCGCAGGTTCGCCGACGACAGCCCCCGGAAAGTGGCCTGCGACGAGTAGTTGGCCGTCTCGACCACCAGCGTGTCGCCCTCCCAGTAGCCGCGCGAGTCGCCGTGCCACAAGCGGACGTCATCGTCGAGCGGCGGCGTGCCGTCGATCGGGATGATGCGGGCGTCGTGGTTCATCTCGTGATAGACCACGACGTGATCCGGGCTCTGGAAGATCTGGTAGTAGCTGTTGTAGCCGGCGCCGAGCCGCGGCACCCCGTAGGTGACGCAGCGCTCCGAGAGCGGCCGGTCGGTATACGAATCGGCCGGATGGTCGCGCCGGTGCGCCCGCAGCATCGCCTGCCGGTCGCGCGCCGTGGGGGTCAGCGCCGGGATGCGGCCGTCTGACGGGTCGACCACCAGCGAGGTCCGGTTGTTGAAGTCGCGCTCGACGATCCAGAACTGGTTGTAGTTGCCGGTCGTCGGGTCGTAGGACGTCGCCTGCGTCCGTTCGATTGCCGCGAGCACGAGCTGATCGCCGAAGAGGGCGTCGCCGTCGTCCACGGCCAGCTCGGCGGCGGCCCGGAGTTCGGCAAGCTCCTCGTCGGTCAGGAACTCCTTGCCTTCCCACGCGGCTGGACGCTCCAGCGGTGTCGCGTTGTTGTTGGCCCACACGCCCTGCAGGTCGGGCTGGCCGTCGGGGGTCCGCGGCAGCGTCCAGCCGCCGTCCTGGGCAGCGGTCGGGGCGGCGAACGCGATGAGTGCAACCGTCGCGGCCAGCACGCCGCTCGATATCGGGCATCGTCTACACATCTCGGAGCTCCTCGCGCGCGCCATCCGGACCCACGCGGCGCGCAACCTGGAATTGTAGCCCGTGCGGCGACGAGCACGCCACCGCTCGGCCGGTAGCGGGCTGCTCCGAATTCAGGGTACGATGCTGGAGGCGGCGACTCGGGCTTCCTCGCAAACCGCCCGCGGTGGTGGTACCACGATGAGCGACGAAGCAGGTCTCTTGTTGGCGTTTTTCGGGCTGATCCTTACCTATTGGCAGCACGCGGGAGACGCGGAGATCCCGCGTCTCCCGCGTGACCGTGAAGCCGAAGAGCAGTTCGAACGCGAGCGCCGGAGTCACTGAAACGCAAGGGTGCGCCATGGAGCCGCACCCGATCGTTCCCTCGCCGAGACCCGAGGCGGTCCGCGGCGAGGTGCGCGTCAGGACTCCTCCTCCGGCCGCGCACCGGTGAACAGCTCCGCGAGCAGGTCGAGCTTTGCGGTTACTTCCTCCGGTATCTCGCCATCCGGCAGGAAGTCCACGAGTCGATACAGCTCTCCCTTGCGCAGCAACATCGCGTGCCCGAGCCGGTCGGCCAGCCGTCGAAAGACGTCCTCCGCGAAGGTGCTGAGCTTGAGTCGTTGCGTCTGCGCCACCCACAGGAGCCGGCCGGCAGCCGGGTCCGCCGCCCTCCACACACGGAAGTCGTCTTCGCGCCCCTCGAAGACCCGTTCCAGGATCAGTGCGTCCAGGACCTCGTCAATCTCGTCGCCAATCCGATCGAACAGAGGCAGTGCGTCTCTGTACTGATCACGGGCGAAGCCTCTCAGCGTGTCCGGTGTCACGATGTAATTCTCGCATTCGTATCGTCGCCAGTACGAGATCCGGAGCCCCCCTTCGTCGGTATCCGCGCGCTCTCTGCCGTCGCCGTCCAGCAGCGCGAGCCCCCGGAGTTCCGGGACCATGTTCCGCAAGGCGAAGAAGTGCCGCTGGGGCGTCAAGCCGAAACCTCCTTCGACTCGCGCCAGCTCGGCGTCGAGACCGCCGTCGGAGAAGTTGTCCTGGACGTAGAACGAGTTGATCCGCTCGTCCCATACCTCCGCGGCTCCATGCTCCGTTTTCCTGGCCAGGGCCTTCAGTATCTCCGCATCGGTGCTGCCCTCCACATAGAGCACGTATCCCCGTTGCAGCGCTCGGACGTAGTGCTCGGCGCCGTAGTACTTGAGCGTGTTCTTGATGTCCGTCCTGGCGGCGAGATCGTCGGTGCGGCCGGCGAGCAGCAGCGTGAGGTTGTGGTCGAGGGCTTCGTTCAGAATGACCTCCGAATGCGTGGCGAGAATGACCTGGGAAGCGTTCTCGGCCGCCAGCTCCCGCAGCAGCACGTAGACCTGTCTCTGTCGCAGTATCTCCAGGTGCGCATCCGGTTCATCGATCAGCAGCACGCTGCCTGGATGGGAGTAGAGGTATGCGAAAACCAGCAGCATCTGCTGCAGCCCGCGTCCGGCCAACGCGATGTCCAGCGGCTCCTTCACCGATTCCTGCCGGTAGAGCAAATCGATGCTCCCGCGCCCGGTCTGGACCGGCTCTCGCAGATCGATATGGAACAGGCGCTCCATCCACTCGGCGATGCGCGCCCAGTGCCGCCGGTCTTCCTGCCACACCAGCAAGCACAGGTTGCGCAACACCTGTGCCGTCTGTCCTTGCCCGAGCAAGACGTCGACCCGCCCGCGCTGTAGTACGGGCTCTTCGGTCTCCAGCCCCGACATCGGATAGAGCAGCTCGACCTTGAGTGAAGCCGCGGTCCCGATCACCTCCCGACGGGCAAGCGTCTCGGGATCTGGAGTGCAGTACACCAGGTCTTCGCCCTGGTTGCGGAAAGTCATCGTGACCGGCTCGACGCGGCTCTCGTGCAGCACGCCGACCTTGATCTGCAGGTGTATGTCCCGGTTACCCGTCCGCACCGCGGCGTTGTGCCAGAAGTAGCGCGTGCGCTGCACCGGCACCGAGACGATGCTCAGACGGTTGAGCGAAGTCGAGGTGCGCTCCCTGGGCGGCGCCTGCCCCTTCTTCTCCTGCCAGGCCCGCACCGCCTGGGACCAAAGGGCGAGCGCCTGTATCGCCGTCGTCTTGCCGCAGTTGTTCGGCCCGATGAGCACTGCCGGATGATCGAGCTCGATGCGCTGCGTGTCGCCGAAACGCTTGAAGTTCCGGATTTCGAGGTAATGCAGCAGCCTCATGCGGCGGGCCTTCCGCTACTTGTCGAACAGGCCGCGGTTGGCCTCGGCCCTCGCCTCGACGTCCCCCAGATGCTCTGGGAGCAGATAGCCCTCCGCCGCCAGCGCCTCGCCGGCGCGCCTGATCCGCGCGCGGTACTCCTCGAAGCTGCCGTAGCGCTCCTCGACCGACGGACGCGGATCGCCGGACGCTTCGCGGTCCGCCCTCGTCCGCGGAAACGCGATGTAGCCGCCGGCGAGCCCAAGGGGCGCGTCCGGCGCGCCTGTCGCCGGATTCCGCAGGTTCCAGCCGGTGTAGGTGGCGACGGGTACGACCACCGCCGGCATGCGCAGCACGCCGACCTCGTTGTTGTCGTCGTCGAGGCCGGGTATGCGCACCCCGTACCGCTTGCCGGTTCTCACCGGCGGATGGTTGTCGATCCGGCGCTTCGTCGCGAACTCCTCCCCGTAGTCGAGGAACTCGGGCTGTTGAATCGCGGTCGGGTACTGCACGCCGGGCAGCGCGCTCCAGCCCGCCTCGTCCGCCTTCCAGCCGGTGAGGGTGCGGTCGGCGATGCGCGGATGCATGCTCGGCGGTGGAAGGGTACCGTCGGTGATCCAGCGATCCATCGCCAGGAACAGCGCTTCAAGGAACGGCTGGTAGACGTTGGGATTGGCCGGCAACTGTCCCCGGTCGGACGGCCCGCGCGCCGGGCTGTGTTGCGACCCGCCGAAGACATAGACGCGCACATCGTCCGGAATCTCGCTGTCGCGCTGCCCCGTCGGGTCCGTCACCACGAGCGACGCGCTCCGGTGCCAGTACTCGGAGCTCGTATCGAGGTGCATCACCTTCGGCGCCGTTCCGCTGGCCCGCGCCCGGCGCAGCAGTCCGTCGGAGCGGCCGGTGAACGGGTCGGTCTCGTCGCCGTAGGCGAACGGAAAGACGTCGACCGGATACAGGTGGCCGCTGTGCTCGGTGGCGGTCCGCGTCGGGGAAGCGAAGCGATGGTTGAAGAAGCCCTGGCCCCCGCCGGCGATGACCGGCATCATGCCGTCGAAGACGATGCGTCCCTGCTCGTCCGCGTTGAAGCCCTCGTACAGGAACATCCGCAGCGCCCGACCGCTCTGCGAGCGCCCTTCGCCGATCACACGCTGCGCCAAGGGCCGGCCACGCGCGTCGCGCAGCGGGTTCATCGACGACTCGTCATGGCGCAGGAACGACACGAAGTCGCGCATCGCCGCAAAGCCGGCGCCCTGCACCACCGATCCGAACGCCTCGTAGGTCAGCTCGTAGATGACGCCCGGCTCGAAGCCGCCCTCGAGTCGGACGTCCGCCTCGATGAGCCCGCTTCCCTCCTCGCGCGCCGCCCGCGTGAGGATGAACTCCCACTGCTCGCGAGGGATGCGCTCGGGAACCTCCCGTTCGCGGAGCCGGCGGGTCAGCGTCGCCCGCGGCAGCGCGGCTGCGACCGGCTCGAAGGCGAGCTGGCGCCGGTCCGACACGGCCAGCCGATCGGTGGCCACATCGCTGATCATCTCGGCGCGGACGGTTCCGGTGATCGGCACGTAATCCTCGTCGAGCGCCACGGGCGCCTCCAGGCGCAACAGTGAAGGATTGGGGCGTACCTGGGCGATCCAGCCGCTCCAGACCGAGACATAGCCATGCCGCAGGAAGAACGGCTGCGTGCCCCACAGCTTCCGCCCGCGGTTGCTGACGTCGTAGAGCACGGTAGGCTGCGCCAGCGAACGGTCCAGCGGCGCGATGATCTCGAAGTCCCCGTAGAACTCCACGCGGCCCTCGCCGTTCTGCGCGGCGCGCGGGAGATCGACGACGGCCCGGTTCGCCTCGTGCTCCGGGTCGAGGGCGTACACCACCCGCCCGCGGATCCGCTCGTAGCGCCCCACCTTGTCCGCCACGTCGTCGGCGAAGGGCTCGCGGGAAGTGATCGTCACGTGAATCACCTCCGCGCCAGCGGGCGCCGACGGCGCGAGGATGCACCAAACCAGCAACACCGCGGCGAATGCTGTCCTGACTTCCATCACTTCATTCCCCTCGCACCGCTTTCGGAAACCACTGTCACCGCCCGCGTCGGCGTCGCCGCCACCTGCCGCATCAGCATCACCGGTGCCCGCACCGGTGTCATCCGCACTCGTCGCGTCGGTCCCACCATCCTCCCACGGACCGTCGCGCCGTCCGAATCCTACCCCGTGGCGGCCACCGCTCCCTGCCGTCGACTACGCGATCTCAATCGTCGTCCGACAGGCGGCTCCGTGTCCACCGGACGTGTGTCGAATGGTGTTGAGCCCGCGCTGTCGGTTGGCCTGGATCACGACCAACCTGCTTGCAGTGCCGTCCGCGCCCACGCGACCCGAAGGCCGTTGCGCGCCGCGTGCCCGTTCGGGCTTGACGATCGACCCACGTGCGAATACTGTCGTGTGCATCTGGCGCACTGAGCGTCGCTCTGACCCTGGAGATCCGCCCCGCTACTGGCAACACCCTTACGTGCTCGCTCTGCCCTGACCACCCGTCAGCGCGAGGCGAGCAGCGTGTGTGGGAACCGGCCGCCATCGCGCCCGTGCTTCGGGCGACCGGCCGGAGCCGTCTTCGTCTTTGCGCGTATTGATCCGGACATGTCCAAGAAAGCAGTATCCAGGGCGCTGCGGGCGCTCGACGCGGGCGCCGAGCCCGCGGATATCGACGAGATTCTGAGTGGTGTCACCAGGACCTTCCTCCGAAGACGGCTCCACTCTCTCATCGACTCGGGCGGTTCCGATTCGGTGCCGGCACAGCGATTGTGGACGGCGAAGTTCGGCGATTCTCGCCCCGCGCCGTCAACGAGGGACACCAAGGCACGCGACTCGGTGGTTCGACTGCCGCTGCAAGGCGCCCCCGAGGGCGCCTCCCCTGAACCGGCGGGCGGCGAATCGCCTCCAACGTCGATCCGCCTCGACGACCCCACGCCGCTGTTGAGCTGGATGACACGGAATCACGGCGGCGTGTTCAGTCTCGCCACGCTGACGAGGTTCGAAGTGTGGGGGGTTGTCGCGACGGCCACGCTGGCCCGTTCGGAGTCGAGCGGACCGCTGACCCTGACCGGCTATGAGCAGAGCGCGGCAGGCAGATTCGCGCATGCCATCGGATCCAAGGACCTTGTCCGGAACGTGCCATCCCCCGATCGCGGTGAACCCGGGCGGACGGCCAAACTTCGCCGGCTCACGTCCTTCGGCGAAATCGACGCCGCCGCCCGCGAGATCTCGCACCTGCTCGTACGGAACGAGGCAGAGGAAGGAGATACTCGCCTCACGGTGAAGTACGTGGTCGTCGAGCTGCTGCGCAATGTGATTCAGCACAGCAACGACAAGCTCGGCGGGGTAGTGGCGGCCCAGCGAATGGACCACCAGGATCGTCCGTCATCGCTCCAGGTTGCGGTGGCGGACGCGGGCGTGGGTGTCTTCGACGCCATGATCGAGAAGCACCCGAATCTCCGCGACCATGGGGAGGCGCTTGAAAAGGCCCTCTGGCCACATTTTTCCGGCACCTTCGAAGAGGGGCTGTCCGGGTCCAGGCAGAATGCCGGCCTCGGGCTGTTCTTCATCTCGGAGATGGCGAAGCTGACGGGTGGCCGGCTCCTGTTGGCTTCCCATGGGGCCTCATTGCTTCTCACTGCGGATCCGGACGCCGGCGACAACCACGAGATGAAGTTTCTGAAGCCCGATGGGCTGGGTTATCCGGGCACGCTTGTCGCCTTCGAACTTCCTCACGACTCGGTTGCGAACTACGATGATCTGATCCACACAATCCAGGCGCGCGCGCGCGCGCGTACGCCCAAGCGGGCGTCACATCACTGGATCCGGTATGGCCGGTCACCTGCCAACGCCAGGTCCTTCGTCGTGCGGTACACATCCGAGAACACTGAACAGGCGGAGAAGTTCGCGCGGGAGCAACTCGAGCCGCGAATCCTGCGGAAGGAGGCGGTTGTTCTGGACTTTCTCGGGATGGAAATCGCCACCCAGAGCTACCTTCACGCGTTGCTGTACGACGCTTTGCGCCTTGCCTGGGCCAAACAGAGCTTCATCTACGTGGTGAATGCGAGCCCCTCGGTGCGGAGCGGCATCGAACTCATCGAGGCGTATGCGCTGGGGGGGTAGGTCCGCCAAGCCGGCGTTCGAGTATCCGGTGTCGACTGCCGCGCGGTAGGGCGAGGTGCGCGGGGCGCGGCGGAATCGCGGCGCGCACGTCCGGAACGGTCCGGACGGCGCGCCGCTGGTCGCAATCCGCGCGGGTCGTCTACTTCGCCAGCGGATCCGGCCGGAGCTGGAACTGCACCACCTTGCTCGGCGTCCCCTTACCCGTCTCGGTGTGGAACGGCGCACGCGTGCCGTAAGTCGCCCACAGCCCGCGGCCCTTCCAGCCGGCGTCCGGGTCGTCGATCCGGCCGTCGAGCCACTTCGTGTAGAAGCCGAGCGGATACGGGACGCGGATGATCACCCACTCGCCGTCTTTCAGCGCGAGGAGCCCCTCGGAGGCGTTGCCGGTGTTGATCGGGATGTTCTCGCCGAGGCCGAAGGTGTCGAACTGGTCGACCCAGGTGTAGTAGCTGCCCTCGGCGCTGCCGGAATCGTCCACGCCCTTGAACTTCGGCAGCGGCTCCTCGTAGAGCGTCCAGCCCTCGGGGCAGTGCTGGCCGGTCGCCTCCGGACCGTTCAGCGGACCGGCGCACTTGCTGCGGTCGAAGCTCGCCATGTGCCCGCTGGCCAGCGGGGTCCAGACCACGCCGTTGCGGTCGATGTCCATGCCGCGCGGCGAGTAGCCCTGTACCTCGGCGCCGGGGTTCTCCCACGGCACCTCGAACACCTCGGTCAGCGCCGTGTTGGGCGGATCGTCGCCCGGATCGAGACGCAGCACCGAACCGGGGAAGCCGAGCGACGAGCCCCAGATGGTCCCGTCGACCGGGTTGTAGGCCACGCCGTAGAAGCCGGTGGTCACCCGGCGGTCCTTCGCGGGATCGATGGGCTCGTTCGGCTCGGTGTGCTCGTCGCGCTGCCCGTTGCCGTTGGTGTCGAGCACCAGCGCGGTCCAGCCCTGCGAGGCCTCCTCGTCGCCGGTCTCGAGGAACATCTTCGTGTCGAGCCAGCCGATGACCGGTCCGCCGCCGCTGGTCCAGAGGGTATCGTTCTCGTCCTCGGCGAAGATCAGGTGGTGCGTGCTGTAGCAGGTGCCGACCAGCGTCATCTCCTCGGTCGCCGGGTCCCAGACGGCCAGGTGCCGGTTGGCCCGGGCGTTGGGGAACGCCTGCGCCGACGGATGGTCGGACCCTTCGAGGCACATCGCCGGGTTCTGCGGGCCGCGCACGCGCGAGGTCAACCAGACGCGGCCGTCCTGGTCGAGCATCGGGTTGTGGACGTTGGTCTGGCTGTTCCAGATCGCCTCGTCTCCCCAGTAGGGCGAGGACGCCAGCGGCGGCCCGGCCGCGACCGGGGTGTCCGGATCGCGCACCGGCACGGGAATCTCGCTCGAGGCGTTGGCCACCGGGTCGAGCACCGGCACGTAGTCCGCGCTCGCTTCCAGCGCGCCGTAGATCGGCCCGTAGGCGTTGACCGTCGGGTCGCGCTTGTCGGTCGAGATCTCGTCGTGCAGGTAGGCCTTCTCGTCGGCCCAGTCCCACTGCGACACCACGATGTTGCGCTCGACGCCCTGCGGGCGGCGCGGCGCCTCGGGGAGCTCGCCGGCCATGATGCGGTCGGTCCAGTCGGCGAACATCTCCAGCGCGGCGCGGCGCCCCATCCGGTTCAGCCCGTTCGACATCGAGCCGCCGGCCTGGCCCGACTGGATGCGGCGGTCCCAGGCCGCGACCATCGAATCGAACTCGCCCAGCTCCGGCGGGACCTCGCGCGTGGCCTTGTTGCCCAGGGAGTGGCACGCGGTGCAGCCGCCCGACTTCACGGTGCGCATCCACTCCGCCTGGCTGCGCATGTTGGGCGAGATGCCGTTCCCGTCCGGCCCCGTGCCGGGGAACTGATCGCGGTCGGGAACCTCGATCAGCGACAGCCAGTGACCCGCCGGGTAGTACTGCGCCGCGGCCGCTTCGTCCGGCGCGGCGACGGCGGTCAGATTCAGCGTCGAGCCGGGAGGCGTGCGCACCTTCTCGGAGTCGACCAGGCCGTAGCCGCGGACCCACACGTCGTAGGTCGCATCCGGCAGGTCGGGAATCAGGTAGCGGCCGTCGTCGTCGGTGACGACGATGCGGTTGAACCGCGTCGGCAGATCCGTGGTTTCGGCAATCACCCAGACGCCCGCCTCGGGGCCGTCCGGACCGGTCACCACGCCGCCGATGTCGTCGCCGTCCACGGCCACCGCCTGCCACGCGCCGGCGCTGCCGGCCGACAGGACCACGACGGCGGCGCCGATCACCGCCGCGATACCCGCTCGATAGAGCATGTCACTGCGCATCTGATCTCCTCCAGTTGCTCTTTCGTTTCCCCGGTCAACCGGGCCGACCGGCGTCGGTCGAACCGGGCTCGATCGCGTTCCAGAATGCCGACAGTAGCATTTTTGCCGCGGCGGCGCACGGCCGGCTCGTGTCCGCGCCGGGGCGCCGGCGAGGCGTCGGATGCCGTGGCATAATCGAACCGATGAGTCGTGCTTCCCGAACCCCCGCCTACCGAGTCCGAAGGCGCTCGCGTGACCGACGGACTTGAAGGGAAACGATACCCATCATGTTGTCGCACACCTGCGACGCCTTCAAGGCCGCAGGAGTTCCGGAAAGCACGGCGCGAGCGGCGTCCGCGGAAATAGCTGGATTCGAGAGCAGGCTGGCCCGAATCGAGCTCCGGCTGACGCGCCTCGAAGTCACCCTGGCCCTGGTACTGACCGGGGTCGTCAGTCTGGTCCTCAAGGCGTACGCCCTGTAGCCCTCGGCGGCCGGCGAGCCCTACCGTGCCGCCTGCCTGTCGAGGTGGTCGACGTGCACGCGGGCCACCATGTGCATGTAGCCGCCGGCGGGCGCGAACCTGTCGTCGGCCGCGGCCACCAGATGTGTGCGTGCTTCGGTGTCGTTCCCGAGCGCCTCGTGATACAGGCCGACGTACAGGTGCGCGAAGAAGAGACCTGAAGCGCGCCCCCTGTCGGCGGCGCGTTCACCTGCCGCCATGACGTCCCCGGGCGTCAGCTCGCCGCGGAACATGCGGTAGATCTCGCGCATCGGCGCCCGCGAGTCGGGTCCCACCGGCAGGAGGGCCGCGAGGGCCTCGGCCGGCGAGTCGGCGCGCGCCACGCAGAGGAAGTGCCAGGCCGCGTTCTCCACGTCGTTGGGGTTGACCAGGCGGTGCGCCTCGAACTGCTCCCGGCAATCCTGGTAGCGGCCCACGTAGTAGAGCGCGATCCCGCGCTGCCACAGTTGCGGCATCGCGCGCGGCGCGAGCGCGGCCACCTCGTCGAAGCCGGCCGCCGCCTCGTCCAGCCGCCCGGCGGCGAAGTCGCCGACCGCGCGGTCGAGCACCGCGCGGGGGTTCTGCGCCCACACCGCGCCGGCGCCGACGAGACCGATGCCCGCGGCCGTGATGATCCACACCGCCCGGAACCCGAGTCTTGTTGTCTTCACGACGCCAATACTACGCCACTACGCCGTTCCACCCGTTCCGCCGCCCACGCGCGCGACTCCGTCCGCGCAACGGTCCAGGCAGCAGCAGATACCGGTGGGCGCGTGCGGCGCTCGCAAGCGGGCGCCGATTGACCAACGCCGTCATTCGGGTCCGGCCGTTGCGCTACACTCGCACCGGTTTACGTGTTGCCCGCCAGACAAGTGAGCCTGGCGGCGAGCACGAGGAGGGACAGCATGACACGCACACGTTCGTTCGGCATTGCCCTGGTGTTGGCGGCGGCGCTCGCAGTGGTAATCGCTGCGCCGGCCGCGACGCAGTCCAACAGCATGAGCTTCTTCATCACCAGCGCCGGCCCCGGCGACGGCGCCAACCTCGGCGGCCTCGAAGGCGCCGATGGGCACTGCTCGATGCTGGCCGAGGCGGCCGGCGTCGGCGGCAGAACCTGGCGCGCCTACCTCAGCACGACCGGCACGACCGGCGTCAACGCCCGCGACCGCATCGGCAGCGGACCGTGGTACAACGCGCACGGCGTCGAGATTGCCTCGAGCGTCGAGAACCTGCTCGGCGACAACAACCTGACCAAGCAGACCCAGTTGAACGAGAGGGGCGAGATCGTCAACGGCCGCGGCGACGATCCGAACATGCACGACATCCTGACCGGGACGCAGCTCGACGGCACCGCCTGGGAAGGCGAGGGCGACACGACCTGCGGCAACTGGACGAGCAACGCCGCGGACGGCAGCGCCCTGGTCGGCCACCACGACCGGACCGGCGGCGGCGCCAACCCGAGCCACTGGAGCACGGCGCACGGCTCGCGCGGCTGCGGCCAGGCCAACCTGCAGGCGACCGGCGGCAACGGCTTCTACTACTGCTTCGCCATCGACTAGACGGCGGCAACGGCCGTTGGCTGTCCGGCCCGCCGTCCCCTGCATCCGGGGGGCGGCGGGCCTGTTTCGTGTACGAAGGCATCGACCGCACCGGCGCGGCCGGAACGGGCCCGGCGCCTCGCAAGTCACCGCGTCGATTGAAACCGGTTGAAGCGGCGCCGCGTTCCCGCCGCACCCCACCGATATAATCGGGACACGACCGCATGACACGGCGCTCTCCGGTTGTCGGCTCCGGATTCCGGCCGTCCCTTGCGGCCGTAGCGTTGCTCGTCGGCGCCACCGCGCTGGGCGTCGCCGCGGCACTCTCGCTGGAACCGATCGTCCCGGAGGCGAACATCGAGCACCGCCCCATCGCAGTCGCCGAGGACGAGTACGTCTCCTCCGCTACCTGCCGGGCCTGCCATCCCTCGCAGTACGCCACGTGGCACGGGTCGTTCCACCGCACGATGACCCAGGTCGCCACACCGGAGTCGGTGCGCGCGGACTTCGACGGGGTGGTGGTGGAAGCCGTGCACGGCCGTCCGATGCGGCTCGAACGCCGCGGCGACGAGTTCTGGGCCGAGTTCGACGACCCGGGCTGGGAGGGCGATCCGCGCGACCGCCCCCGCATCACTCGGCAGGTGGTGATGATCACCGGCTCGCACCACCAGAACATCTACTGGTACTCGACAGGTCACGACCGCACGCTCAACGTGCTTCCCGGCGTCTACCTGTTGGAAGAGGCACGCTGGACGCCGCGCAACGCCGTGGTGCTGGCGCCTCCCGGTCGAGGAGTCGCGATGCTCGACGGCCACTGGAACGCCGTCTGCATCGACTGCCACACGACGCACGGCAAGACCCGGTTCGACACACCGTTTCTCTCGGAGCCCATCCGCGATCAGGCGGTCGATACTACCGTCGCCGAGCTCGGCATCGCCTGCGAGGCGTGCCACGGTCCCGCCGCGGCGCACGTCGCGGCCAACCGGAACCCGTTGCGCCGCTACGCACTCCACACCGGCGGCGGACCCGACCCGACCGTCGTCGAGCCGACGCGGCTCGATCCGCAGCGTTCGTCGCAGGTCTGCGGGCAGTGCCACAGCATCTGGGAGTTCCCCGATACGACCAGCGAACGCGCGGCCAGCGTCGGCGGACTGCCGTACCGCCCCGGGGACGAGCTCCGGGCGACGCGTTTCGTCGCCCATCCGCGGGTGAATGGCCGGTCGGAGGCCATGCAGGCCCTGATCGCCGCGGATCCCGACTTCGTGCGGGGGTCGTTCTGGCCCGACGGGCTCGTCCGCGTGTCGGGCCGCGAGTACAACGGCCTGCTCGACTCCCCCTGCTTCGCCGATGCGACGGAGCCGGAACGCACGCTCTCCTGCTTCTCGTGCCACACCATGCACAAGACGCCGGAGGATCCGCGCACCGTCGCCGAGTGGGCGGACACGCACCAGGTCGCGGCCGGCATGGACGGCGACGCGGCGTGCTCCGGGTGCCACGACCCTATCGCCGCGGACCTGCCTGCGCATACGAACCACGCGGCGGAATCGGCGGGGAGCCGCTGCTACAACTGTCACATGCCGTACACCTCGTACGGCCTGCTGCGGGCCATCCGCAGCCATACCGTCACCAGTCCGTCGGTCCGCGAGAGCGTCGAGATCGGGCGTCCGAATGCCTGCAACCTGTGCCATCTGGACCGCACCCTCGCGTGGTCGGCCGATCATCTGCGGCGCTGGTATGCCCAGCCGGCGCCCCGCCTCGACGCCGACGAACAGGCGGTGGCCGCATCCATCCTGTGGCTCCTGCGGGGCGACGCCGGCCAGCGCGCGCTGACGGCCTGGAGCTACGGCTGGGGGCCTGCGCAGGAGGTCTCCGGGACGAGCTGGATGGTGCCTTACCTCGGGGAGTTGCTCGGCGACCCGTACGACGCGGTGCGCTTCATCGCCGCGCGGTCGCTGCGCACGGTTTCCGGCTTCGAGACGCTGCGGTACGACTTCACGGGCGAACGGCAGGACCGCATCGACTCTGCCGTCGGCGCGCTGCGCGCCTGGCGAAACAGCACCCAGGCGCGCGCGCGGCGGGACCCGGAGCTGCTCTTCGGGCTCGACGGCGAGCTCGACACCGCGGCGATGCGGCGCCTCTTCGACGGGCGGGACACCCGGCCTCTCTTCCTGCGCGAATAGCACCACCGTGTCAGCCACATCCTCCTTGCCGCGACCGGACTACAGCGGGCGCCACCTGCGCTTCGGCTGGTGGTCGCTGTTCGTCTTCCTGCTGCTCGGGGCGACGCTCGAGACCCTGCACGGCTTCAAGGTCGGCTTCTATCTGGACGCGTCGAACGAGACCCGTCGCCTCATGTGGACCCTTGCCCACGCCCACGGCGCGCTGCTCAGCCTCGTCAACGTCGCCGCGGGCCTGTCGTTGCGCGCCCTGCCGGATCTGCCGGGCGAGGCACGCGTCCCCTTGATCTCGACCACTCTTCTTGCCGCCACGGTGCTGCTGCCGGCCGGGTTCTTCGCCGGCGGCATCGCCTTCTACAGCGGCGATCCCGGCGTCGGCATCGCGCTGGTGCCGGTCGGTGCGGCGTGCCTTGCGATCGCGGTCTTTCTGCTGGCGCGCGCCGTCACGGCACTGTCCGGCCAATCCGACGACCGAACGGTACGCCGGCCACGCGGCTGACCGGATCTCGGCCGCGAAGCGCGGCGCACGTGAAAAACCGTGCTATCATGAAGCATGGCCGTCTCCCGACTGACCGACCGCTCGCCCACTTCACCGCCGCTTTCCCTCACGTCCGCCGCGACGCCGGGCGCCCATGAGTTCCCCGGCTGCCGGCCGGTGCACATCTCCCGCGACGCGATCGCGGACTACGAAGGCCGCCTGGAATACTGGGACGCCGACAGCGAGACCGCGTGGGTGGTCCGTGCCCCGGTGAGCATCTGGCACGAGCTGCCGGGGCAGCGCCTGGCCCGGCTTGCGGAGCGGATCGCGGCCGCGCGAGGGGCGGCCATCGAAACGCTCGGCAACAGCGACCTCCTGCTCCGCAACGAGGCCGGCGAGCGCCAGCGCATCCTGCAGGCAGACCAGATCGTGTACCTGCGCCAGCAAACGATCCGCCGGCTCGGCGCCGCCATCGAGGTCGGCCGCGACGATCTGCCGGACGTGATTCTGGAGGTCGACCTGACGACCGATGTCCGCCGCGGCAAGCTGGCGCTGTACGAGTCCTGGGGATTCCCCGAGCTGTGGGTCGACGTGCCGGATGGCCGGGTCCCCAGCAGTCCTCGGTCGCGCGGGGCGGGACTGACGATTCACGTCCTGGGCCCGCACGGGTACGAGCCGGCAGCGTCCAGCCCGGCGTTCTGCGGCTGGTCGGCGACCGAGATTCATCGGGCGCTGAACGAGGATGCACTGTCCGGGGACACCGTCGACATTCTCCGGCGGGTTGGCCGGGCCATGGGCGCGGCGTCGAGCACCGGACCGGACGACGATCCGTTCCTGTCCGCCGAGCGCGCGGAGAGCCGTCTCGCCGGCCGGACCGAGGCAGCGCGCGAGGGAGCCCGCGAAGCCGTGCGCGAGATCCTGGACATCCGCAACGTGCGCCGGTCGCCGGGGTTCACCGGGCGTCTCGAGGCGTTCACCGACCTCCCGATTGCCCTGCTCACCCGCGCCGCCCTCGAGTGTTCCGACGAGAACGACTTCCTGCAACGACTCGACGCGCTGGCCAGACGCTGACTACCGACGGACCCGCGGTGGTCCGGACGCCGCAGACAACCGCTCTGCACGACGAAGGGAGCCCCACGCGGGGCTCCCTCGCCGGTGTCCGTCCTCCGCCGCACAAATTCCCAGCCCGACAACTTGTCGGCTGCGGCGCCGCTTGCCGCCCAACCGGGCCGGACTGGAAGTCTACGCCGTTCTACGGCGTAGACTCCTAACGCACGGTGACGGTCAGGTCGCTGGCCGTCAGGAACATCGCGTCGGACGCCCAGGCCCGGAGCGTGTACGTGCCGGGCGAATCGAACGTGACCGTGGTCTCGAAGGTCGCCGCCGTCCAGCCGTCGCCGGCGATATGGGTCGCGGGATTGTCGGACGACGTCGGAGCGGTCAGCACGCCGTCCACCTCCCGCTCGAACTCTCTCTCCTGCACCGAGCGCTGGAAGCCGTCCGGCTCGAAGTCGCCGCCGTCCGGGCCGCGGTAGACGATCCAGTGCAGCGACAGGCCATTGCGCGGCGGCCGCGGCTTCTCGTACCAGCGGATGTTGTCTGGCGCACGCGGCTGGCCCTCCGGCGGAATGAGCGCGGGGAGGCGCGTCCGCGGCGGTCGCGGCGGCAGCTCCGAAGGCAGCTCGTCGTCCCGGATCGCCGCGGTCAGGGTGAGCGTCTCGCCGACCCCGATCCGCTCGGCGCTCGCCGACACCGCCACCTCCGGCGGCCGGTTCGCGAACAACTGCTCCACCGGACGTCCGAACCCGGTGCGCGAGTTCGACGTGATGGTGTTCTCGTCGATTTCCCATTCGGGCTGCAGCCACCCGTAGGCCCGCTGCTCGCTGCCGTGCGCGGTCACCGACCAGATGATCCCGTCCTCGGGGTTGGGGCCGGTGTCCGCGGGCATCGGCACCGTGAACTGATAGCGCTGGGTGCGCGGATAGAAGTAGGTCGGCTGCCCGCGATCTTCCTCGCCCGGCGAGAAGTAGTTGTCCCGGCCGACCGCGATGCTCGGCCGCTCGCGGTAGTTGCGGTTCAGGTACCCGAAGTGGAACAGGTAGCTGCCGTCGTCGTTGCGCGTCCAGCCCTCGAAAATCGGCTGGATGTCCTGCCCGCCGTCGAACCGCTGCTGCGGCTGCGAAGCGAGCGGCACGTCGCGCGGGTTGACCTGCGCGTGGGCGGCGCCCACCGCGCCGACGGCCAGGGCCGCGACGACGGCGGCACCGACCCAACGTGAATGCGTCCTCATGATGCCCTCTGTCTTGTCGACAACGAAAAAGCACTCTACGGAGGCGAACCCCCGCAGAGTGCTTTGATCCAAAACCGTGCCTCCGCAACCGCAACGAGCCGGTCCGGTGTCGGTCCGCGTCAGCTCGTCACTGCGGCGCAGACTCCCTAGTCGTTGTTGTTGGCGCGGGCGTCCAACTCCTCCTGGTACTCCTCCTCCGACAAGTCGTACCAACTGATCCAGCCGAACGCCATCTCGTCGATCGTCCGGCTGCCGCCGCCCGTCCAGTTCAGGGCGTCCAGGTTGCCCCGGTGCGACTCGGTGTTGTCGTGGTAGCTGATGACGTGCAGCTTGGTACCGGCCGGATAGACCGGCTGGGCGTCGTCCTCGTAGTTGTAGACGATGTGCCAGTTGAAGTCGAAGTTGACGCAACTCACCATCTCGGTGGTCGCGTCCGGGTAGATGAGCTCGAGGCACTGCCGTTTTCCGAGGAAGTGCATGTGCGGCTGGAAGCCGGTCAGCTTGCCCGGCAGATACATCGTCGTGTAGCCGTCGTGCCGCGTGACCTGCCCCGCCGGGATGTCGAGCTCGCCGGCCTGGCCGAGTTGCCGCGAATACAGGATCTTCTCGGGAACCTCGCCCTCGGGATAGAGGACCAGCCCCAGATCGGTCCGGTCGACCACTTCCTCGCCGATCGAGTGGTAGTGGAAGCTGAAGCGGACGCGCGAGCCGCCCTCGAAGATCTTTCCGGTGCCGTCCGGGTACTTGTCGGCGTTCTTGCCGACCGCGTACTCGTTCAGGAAGAAGTCGTTCGAGCTGTCGTTGATCGGCGCGTCCGGATCCGTGACCGCGTAGGTGAGCGCGTGGTGCACGACGCGCAGGTCGCCCGCCTTGGTCTGGATGGCCTTGATGTAGCGGTCGTTCGGAATGCCCGAGTCGACGATGTAGTCGCCCCACCAGTCGCCCGCCTCGGCCGGCACGGTGTGCGGCGGCGAGGTGACGACGACGTCCGGCTCGATCTCCCACGCGCCGAAGTCGGGCAGCTCGACGGCCTGCGGCGCGTCGGCCGGGTTGCCGCGCGGCGCGCCGGCATCGGCCCAGGCCGCGACGAGATCGATCTCGGCCTGCGACAGCGACCGGTCCTGCTTGAACTCCTGGATGCCCACGTTGGGGTCGACGTGCCACGGCGGCATCTCGCGGGCGACGACCTTGTTCTTGATCGAGCGCGCCCAGGGCCGCGTCTCCTGGTAGTTCATCAGCGACATCGGCGCCATGTTGTTCGGCCGATGGCAGACCTGACACGAGCGCTGCAGGATCGGCTCGATGTCCTTGTGGAAGGTCACGTCGCCGGCCTGTGCGGCGGCAACGCCCGGGAGCAGCACCACGACCGCGGCCGCCGCTGCGACCAGCACCAGTGCGGCTTTCTTCATCTGAACACCTCCAGGCGCGACACTTGAGCATGCCGCGTACGAAACCGCTCCGAGAAATTGAACGCGCTAGTGTATCGCCATCGCCGGGTGCGAATCAACCGCTCAGCGATTCTCCAGGTACCGCCGGATCAGGTGCGCCATCGCGCGCATCCCCACCGGCAGGGCCGAGTCGTCGGCGCGGAACGTCGGCGAATGGTGCCCGCCCGACACGGTCCCGGGCTTCTGCGTGCCCAGGAAGTAGAAGAACCCGGGCACCTCGTCGGCGAAGTACGCAAAGTCCTCGCCCGCCATCCAGGGATCGGCCAGCGACACGCGCTCGGGGCCGACCACGTCTTCCAGCGCCTGCACGGCCCACGCGGTCAGCTCGCGGTCGTTGATGACCACGGGCGTTATGCGGTCGTACTCGATCTCGAACGTTCCGCCGCCCGCGCGGGTGATGCCGTCGACGATCTCCCGCATGCGGCGCTCGACGGTGTCCTGCACTTCCGGGTCGTAGGTGCGAACCGTCCCCTCCAGGAGGACTTCCCCCGGAATGATGTTGAACCGCGTGCCGCCGCGCACGATGCCGACGGTCACCACGCTGGGCGCCAGCGGCGACAGGTTCCGCGACCGGATCGTCTGCAGCGCGGTGATGGTCTGCGCCGCCATCACCACCGGATCCACGCTCAGATGCGGCGCAGCCCCGTGCGCCTGCTCCCCGCGGATGGCGATGCGGAAGTGATCGACCGCGGCCAGCGCGCCGGCCGGGGTGTACTCGATGCCGCCGACGTCCAGGCCCGCCCGCGCATGCAGACCGAAGATCACTTCAGGCTGGAACTCGTCGAACACGCCTTCGTCGAGCATCAGCGCCGCGCCGCCTTCCTCCCCGGGCGGAGGGCCCTCCTCGGCCGGCTGGAAGAGAAACACCACCGTGCCGGGCAGCTCCGGCTGCAGCGCCCTGAGCACCGAGGCCACGCCGAGCTGCACCGCCACGTGGATATCGTGGCCGCAGGCGTGCATCACCCCGACCTCCTGGCCGAGGTAGGTCGTGCGCACCGTCGACGCGAACGGCAGGTCGGTGTCCTCGGTCACCGGCAGCGCGTCCATGTCCGCGCGCACGGCGACGACCGGTCCCGGACGTCCGCCGCGCAGTACCGCCACCACCCCGGTATGGGCCACCCCGGTCCGCACGTCGTCGAATCCGAGACCGACCAGGTGGTCGGCGACGAGACGGGCGGTCTCGAACTCGCGGTTGCCGAGCTCCGGGTACTCGTGGATCCGATGGCGGAGCTCGGTGATGCGCTCCGTGACGCGCTCGACCTCGACCGCGATGCGGGCCTCCTGCGCCCCGACCGGTACAACTCCTGCGAAGAACAGAATCTGAACGACGCTCGGGATTCTCTGCCACATGTCTCCATTCTACCGGTCCGATCCGGCCCGGCGCCGGAAGCGCACGCAAGGCCGCCGGCAGGACCGGCCGTTCCCATGTCCGTATAATTCCCGCAGGAGTGTTCGCAATGAACCGTGGTCAGAGCGGCTTCCCGACTCGACGCAACCGGGGTCGCCTGCGGCGGGCGGCTTGCGTCGTCGCGATCGCGGCCGGCGCCGCCTGCGGAAGCGGGCCGCCCGAAACGGCGGCCGTGGCGGAGGCTCCGGCCGCCGCGGCCCCGAGCGCGCCCGCCGGCGCGGGACTGCGCGTGACCGGCGCCGCACCGACGTCGCTGGACGGCTCGCTCACCGTGGTGTTTCTCGAGCCCGTGCCCGCCACCGTGTTCGAGCCCCCTGAAGACCCGGTGCAGATGGATCAACTGGGCATGGAGTTCCTGCCCCCGGTGCTGCTGGCGAACGTCGGCCAACCGGTGCATTTTCACAACAGCGAGGACATCCTGCACAATGTTCGGGTCTACAACATCGACACGCGGGAAACCGCGTTCAACATATCGACCCCGATCGGCGGCACCTACGAGCACCATTTCGACACCGCCGGCACCTATCGTGTCGCGTGCGACATTCACCCCGCCATGGGCGCCAGCGTCGTCGTGACGTCGTCGCCCCACGCCGCCGTGGCGGCGCGCGACGGGAGCTTCGTGTTCGACGGCGTGGCTGCCGGCTCGTATACCGCCGTGGTGCATGCCGGCGCCGAGCGCACCCGTCACGCGGTCACGATCGGGCCGGGGGCGACGGAGCTGACCCTCGGCGGCAGTTGATCGGCGGTCCGTCGTCCGGCGGCGGCGCCCCGCGGGAGAGCCGATGAAGACGGTGCAGGAAATCGCGGACCTCGTGGGTGGTCGCGTCCATGGCGACGGCGCGGTTGGAATCCGAACCGTCGGCAGCCTGGAGCGGGCCACCCCCGGGACGCTCGCCTACGCGGAGGGCAAGCACCTGAGCAAGGTGTCCGCGACCGAGGCATCGTGCGTGCTCATCCCGGACATCGATCCGCCCGATCGCACCGTCATCGTCGTCGCCAGCCCCCGCGTGGCGTTCGCCCGCGCCGCGCAATGGCTGCTGCCGGCGCGGCTGCCGGCGCCCGGCGTGCACGAGACCGCGCTCGTGGCCCCGGACGCCACCCTCGGCACCGACGTCTCGATCGGCGCCTGGACGATCGTCGAGGCGGGAGCGGCCATCGGCGCCGGCACCGTGGTGTTTCCCGGCGGCTACGTCGGCGCGGGCGCCACCGTCGGCGCGCACTGCATTCTCTATCCGCGGGTAGTGCTCTATCCGGGAACGGCGGTAGGTGATCGCGTCATCCTCCACGCCGGGGTCGTCATCGGCTCCGACGGCTTCGGTTTCGTCTTCGACGGGGAGCGGCAGATCAAGGTGCCGCAGGTGGGGCGCGCCCAGATCGGCGACGACGTCGAGATCGGCGCCAACGCGTGCATCGACCGCGGCGCCCTCGACGAGACGATCATCGCGGACGGCGTGAAGATCGACAACCTCTGCCACCTCGGACACAACGTGCGGATCGGGAACCACTCGGTCATCTCGGCCCAGACGGGGATCGCCGGCAGCTCGACCGTCGGCCGGGAGGCCGTCATCGGCGGGCAGGTGGGCATTGCGGACTACTGCCGTGTCGACGACCACGGCATCGTCGGCGCACAGTGCGGCATCCCGTCGCGGAAGCGCGTCCCGGCCGGCCAGCCCTTCTGGGGCACGCCCGCACGACCGCTCAAGGACATCAAGAAGCAGCAGGGCTACATTCACCGGCTGCCTCGCATGGCGACCGAGATAGCCAATCTGCGCGCGGAGCTCGACGCCCTCAAGGCGAAGCTCGACGAGTGAGCGTCCCTCCAAGGACCTGCTGCACGGCGGCAGCGACCTCGTCCACGGTGACCGCAACGAGGCAGGGGGGTCTTCCGTCCGCGGACGGCGGCGAAGGGCACTCGTCGAAGAAGCGCTCCCGGCAGGGAGAACAGGGGAACGCGGCCGACACGGCTACGTGCGATCCCCCGCCGGCGCCGCGCGGCACGGTCCGCCCCGGCGACGACGGCCCGTGGATGGTGACGGTCGGAATCCCGACCGCCGCCGCAAGGTGCGCCGGGCCGCTGTCGTTCCCCACATAGAGCGCGCAGCGTTCGAGCAGTGCCGCCAGTTCCGGCAGCGTCGCGTCGCGGACAAGCACCGTGCGGGGCTCGCCGGCGCAGTCCGGCCGCGCGGCGAACGGCGGGCGGTCATGCACTATGACCGGGCGGCCCGTGCCGGACAGCCGCTCCACCAGGGCCCGAAATCTCTCTGCCGACCAGGCGCGCGGCGTCTTCGCGGCGGCGGGATTCACGAACAGCGGGCGGCTGTGCTCGTCCCACGCCAGCGCTTCGAACAGCCGGTCCGCGTAAACCCGATCCGCGGCGGTCAGCGCCAGCGGCAGGACTGCAGTCGGCAGAGCGAAGGCATCCAGGACCCGCACGAGGTCGAGATACCCGTCCGCACGGTGCGCTCCGGGTCGCGGCGCGACCGGGTCGGTCAACAGCCGACGCCGGCGATCGGTGTCGTGGCCGATCCGCCGCCCGATGCCGGCCAGCCAGGGGATCAATGCCGCCTCGAAGGACGGGGCCAGAACGACCGCCGTGTCCAGCCGCCGCAACCGCAGCCTCCGCGCCGCGGCCCAGACGTCGGCGGCCCGCCGCGGACCGGATCCACCCGGCGCCTCGACGATCAGGTCGAACGCGCCGAAGCGCTCGACCAGCGCGATGTGCTGCGCGCGGGCCATCCCCACGACGTGCGCCTCCGGCCAGCGCGCGCGGAGCGCCTGCACCGCCGGACGCGCCATCAGGATGTCCCCCACCCAGTTCGGCAGGCGCACGAGCAGACGCGTGGGGCTCACGGTCTATATTCTCTCCGCATGCCGACCGAACCCGTGCTCGCCCTGACCGGCGTCTCGCTCGTCCGCGACGGGCGCACCATTCTCGACGGCATCGACTGGCGGGTCGCTCCGGAGGAGCGCTGGATCGTCCTCGGACCGAACGGCTCCGGCAAGACGTCGCTCTGCCGCCTCGCCGGGCTCTACCTGCACCCGACGCAGGGCGACGTCGACGTGTTGGGCAAGCGCCTCGGACGCACCGACGTTCGGGAGCTCCGCACCCGGCTGGGCATGACGAGCCAGGCCCTCGCCGACATGCTCCGGCCGGGGCTGCCGGCGGTCGATCTCGTGATGACGGGCCGCAACGCAGCCCTGGCGCCGTACTGGCACCGCTACGAAGACGCGGACCGCGAGCGTGCGACGGTGTTGCTCGCGCGATTCGGATGCGCCGGCCTCGCCCGGGCGCGCTACGCCACCCTCTCCGCCGGCGAGCGCCAGCGGGTGCTGCTGGCGCGCGCCCTCATGGCCGATCCGCCGCTGCTCCTGCTCGACGAGCCGGCGGCGGGACTCGACCTCGCCGGCCGGGAGCAACTGGTCGCCATGCTGGCGGACGTGGCCGCCGACCGGGCCACGGCGGCGATCGTTCTCGTCACCCACCACGTGGACGAGATTCCGCGCGGTTTCACGCACGTGCTCATGCTTGCCGGCGGAAAGGTAGCGGCCCAAGGGCCGATTGCCGACACGTTGACGGCGGATAACCTCTCGCGCTGCTTCGGGCTCCGGCTGGCGCTGGCGCGACAGGACGGCCGCTGGATGGCCTGGGGCGAGTGAGTCCTGCCGTTCAGGGTTGCACCGGCGCGTTCTCGCGAAACTCCCGGACTATCGCCTGCATCACCGCCGTATAGTCCCTGGTCTCCTCGTAGATGCGCCGCTGGCGGCGATAGCTCAAGTCCCCGGCGAGCATCGTGCCGACCCGCTGCAGCTCCCCGTCGCTGCCGAGACGCCTGGCCACCGGCGCAACCGCTTCCACGAGCCTGGCCAGGCTCTCGTCCAGACGTTCCAGATTGCCGTCCTCGTCGACGATGATCTCCGCCTCGGTTGCCCAGCGGGCCGCCCGCCATTTGTTCTCGCGCACGATCCAGTGCCGGTGCAGCGGCAGGTACATCCCTTCGTCGTACTGGTCGCCCAGCCACACGACCAGCGCCTGAATCAGGGCGGTGACCGCCATCGTCTCGTCCAGCGTCGGCAGGCCGTCGCAGATGCGCACCTCGATGGTGCCGAAATTGGGATGCGGACGGACATCCCACCAGATCTCGCGAATCGACTCGATCGCCTTGGCGCTGACCAGGGTGATCATCAACCGCTGGAACTCCGCCCAGTTGAGCAGGCGGTACGGCAGGCCGGCGGTCGGCAGGCTCTCGAAGATCTTGCTGCGGCAGGACGCCAGTCCCGTGTCGGTGGCATTGAAGAACGGAGAGCTCGCGGAAAGCGCCAGCAGGTGCGGCAGATAGGTGGTCAGACCGTTGCTGATCGCGATGGCCTTCTCGCCGCTCTCGATGCCGACGTGGACGTGGACGCCGAAGATCATCAGGCGGCGCGCCGGCCACTGGCACTGATCGACGAGCCGGCGATACCGCTCCGAGTCCGTGATGCGCTGCTCCGCCCACTTCGAGAAGGGATGGGTGCCGACGCACGCCACCTGGTAACCCAGCCCGTCGGCAACTGCCAGGAGTTGAGCGATGCGCTCGGTCAGATCGCGGCGCACGGCCGCGACGTCCTCGCAGACATCCGTGTTCAGCTCGATCGTCGACTCGATGAGCTCCGCCTTGACGTGCGAGACATCCGCGGTCCGCGCCAGAATCGCCGGCGCGCCGGCGACCAGGTTCATCGTCTCGGGGTCGAGGAGCTGCAGCTCCAGCTCGACCCCGATGGTCGGACGCGGCGATCCGTTGAACGCGATCCTCATCAAGCGCCCCTTCCCCGAACATCCCTTGCCCGCGCGAGAGCCAACTGATTATATGGGTGTGGTGTCCCCGCGCCGCTCGCCGTTCCGGCGCTACACCGCGCTGCAGGTGCCCGGGTGGGTCCTCGCCCTGGCCGTCGGCTGGTGGATCCACACGTCGTTCGATACGTCCGCCTGGGTCGCCCCCGGGCTCCTGGCGGCATGGGTCGTCAAGGACATGGCGCTCTATCCGCTGCTGCGCAGCGCGTACGAGGTGAACGAAGCGCCTCCGGTCGAGCGGCTCATAGGACGCCGCGGCGTGGCCGTCGAGCCCCTGGCGCCGTCCGGCTACGTGCGCATCGGGGGCGAGCTGTGGAGAGCCCGCGCGAGCGATGCGACACCCATCGCACCGAACCTGACGGTGGAGGTCGTCGGCGCCAAGGGCCTGATTCTGGCCGTCCGACACGCCGCCCCCGAGGCGGACGCGCGTTCCGCACCCTCCTGAACGGCCATCCCGGGGCTCAGGCGCCGGCTTCGGCGACGCCCGGGCTCGCAGGCCGACCCGCCTCCGCCTGCTGCCGCTGCCAATCGACCGTCCGTGCGAGTCCCTCTTCGACCGGCACCACCGGCACGAAACCGAGCAGCTCGCGGGCAAGCGATACGTCAGCCTGGGAGTGCCGGACGTCGCCGCGCCGAGGCTCCGCGTAGCGCGCTGCCACCGAAACGCCGGTCGCCCGCTGCAAGACGGCGTACAGGGCGTTCACCGACATCCGGCCGCCGCGCGCCAGGTTGACGGCCCGGCCCGACGCCGCCGGCGCATCGCAGGCCTGCAGCACGCCGCGCGCCACGTCCGAGACGTACGTGAAATCGCGCGTCTGCTCGCCGTCCCCGTAGATCGCCGGCGCCTGTCCGGCGAGCAGCGCCGCGGTGAAGAGCGAGATGACGCCCGAGTACTGCGACTGCGGCGACTGCCGCGGCCCGAACACGTTGAAGAAGCGCAGGGCCACGGTCTCGAGCCCGTACAACCGGCTGAAGAGGGCGGCGTACTGCTCGCCGATCAGCTTGTGCAGCGCATACGGCGACAGCGGTGCGGGTCGCATGTCCTCGTGCTTGGGCAGCGTCTCCGACTCGCCGTAGACCGATGACGAGCTCGCCAGCACGACGCGCCCGACGCCGGCATCGCGGGCGGCGAGCAGCAGCCCGTGCGTCGCCTCCACGTTGGCGCGGTGGGAGCGGCGCGGCTCCCGAACCGAGCGCGGCACCGAAGGGATCGCGGCCAGGTGGATGACGCAGTCGATGCCGGCCACGGCCTGCTCCGCGACCTGCCGCTCCCCCAGATCGGCCTCGATCATCTCGATGTCCGGGTGGCCGGAGAGGTTCTCGCGGCGGCCGGTCGACAGGTCGTCGACGACGCGGACAGCGTCGTTGCGGGCGGCCAGGGCGTCGACGACGTGGGATCCGATGAACCCTGCGCCGCCGGTGACCAGGTAGCGTGCCATGTTGGCGTCAGCGCGCCGGAAACGGCGAGCGATCGATGCCTGGGATCACGTCGAGCGCGTTCCGGTAGTACACCTTGCGCAGCACGTCGTCGGGCAACCCCATGCCGTACATCTTCCAGAAGGCGTGATACCGCCGGTAGTAATCGAAGTACTCGTCCTCGGTCTCGAACGTGCGCCAGTAGTACGGGAACTCCTCCGGCGCGTAGCGGTCCTTGCCGAACAGAATCCGGTCCTGGTACTGCTCGAAGAACGCCCGCGCGGTCCGCGGCTGCCGGCCCAGCTCGTACAGGATGGCCCCGGTCTCGGCGTAGACGTTCGGCAGCCGGTCGAGCAAGGCGCCGAGCCGGCCGAGGTCGTTGGCGTGCCAGCCCATGTGGGCGGCGATGAACGTCGTGTCGGGGTGCCGGGCGAAGCGGCGGTCGCGCTCGGCCATCATCGTCTCGAAGGACGGATAGCGGTCCGCCGGCAGCCGGCGCTCGGGCAGCAGCGTCAGCTCGAGCCAGCGCTCGTTGAAGCGATCCACCGGCTCGTAGAACGACTGCGGCTCCCCCACGTGCATCAGCACCGGGATGCCGAGACGCCCCGCCGTCTCGAAGACGGGGTCCAGCTCGGGGTGATCCACCGGCACCCGGGCCCCGCTCCGGTCGCGGACGTCGATGCCGAAGTTCTTGAAGAACTTCAGCCCGACGGCGCCGGCCGCCACGTCCCGTTCGAGCTGGCGGGCCGCGCGCCGGCCGAAGCCGGGCTCGACGCCGCCCCGGAAATCGAGGTTCGCGAAACAGAGCATCCGGCCGGGATGCCGGCTCCCGGCGACCGTGTCGACGCAGCGCCGCAGGGTGGCGCCGGAGCCGCCGCTGAGATTGACGAGCACCGCCAGATTCAGCGCATCCATCTCGGCGGCGATCTCGTCGACGCGCCGGGATGAGAACCCGGGCCGGTGATGGCTGTGCACGTCGACTACCGGGAAGCGCGCACGGGGTACCGGGTTGGCGTCGACCACCAGCGTCGAGCGCGGGGTGTAGTCCTCCACGCGCAAGGCCGGCTCGCCGGTTCGCGGTCCGCGACCGCGTTGCGCCTGCGCCACGATCACCGACACGACCACGACGAGCGCCGCCAGCGCCCCCGCGATCCAGACCCAGCGTCGTCGCATTCCACCTCCGCAAGTCATTCCGCCGCAGCCGGACCGTAAGCCGAATTCTGTACCCCGAGCCTCGCGCCGAGGCGCGACGGCCCGCGGTGGCGGCCATTCCTCTAGCCCCGCCATCGCTGGCGGGATCGAGCAACCTACCCGGAGGCCTCGGACGGGCCGCCCTGTGGCGCCTCCCTATTTGGTCTTGCTCCGTGCGGGGTTTAGCCTGCCATCCCCCTTGCGGCGGACGCGGTGCGCTCTTACCGCACCTTTTCACCCTTACCCCGCGCCGAGCGCGAGGCGGTATGTTTTCTGTGCCACTTTCCTTCAGGTCGCCCTGACCGGGCGTTACCCGGCGCACTGCCCTGCGGAGTTCGGACTTTCCTCCCCATCGGATCGCGGCCGGAGCCCCGCCCGATGCAGCGGCCGCCCGGCCGACTGCGGCGGAATATCAAAGAACGTCTGCTACCCTGACCCACTGTCGTCTGCGCCGGGCACGACGCCTGCAGCGCAGATTCTATCCGTCAGTCTCCTGACTGATGCGGTACTGCTCCAGCTTCTTGTAGAGGTTACTACGCGGCGTATCGATCTCTTCCGCGGTCCGGGAGATGTTCCAGTCCGACCGGCGCAGTCTAGAGACCAGGAAGCTGCGCTCGCTGGCCTCCTTGAACTCCCGCAGGGTGCGTGCCGACGCCCCCGCGGCGCCCGGCGCGACCGACCGGTCGTCGAGTCTCAGCACCGTATGCACGTCGGCCAGGGTAATCGACTGCCCCGGCACCATCACCAGCAGGCGCTCGACCGAGTTCCGCAGCTCGCGCACGTTGCCGCGCCAGTGGTGCCGCGCGAGCGCGTCGAGCGCGTCGTCGCCGAACGGCTTCGGCTTGAAGTTGTTCTCGCGGGCGAACATCGCCGCGAAGTGTCGCACGAGCACCGGAATGTCCTCCGGCCGCTCGCGCAGCGGCGGCACGTGGACAGGGAGAACGCTGAGGCGGAAATACAGGTCCTCGCGGAACTCGCCCGCCTCGATTGCCTGCTCCAGGTTCCGGTGCGTCGCGGCCAGGACGCGTACGTCCACGCGGATGGTGCGGGCCGATCCCAGCCGCTCCACCTCCCCCTCCTGCAGCACGCGCAGCACCTTGGCCTGCGTCTTCAACGACATGTCGCCGATCTCGTCCAGGAAGATGGTGCCGCGATCCGCCTGTTCGAACTTGCCGATCTGCTTCTCGGTCGCGCCGGTGAACGACCCCTTCTCGTGCCCGAACAGCTCCGACTCGATCAAGTCGTCGGGGATGGCCGCGCAGTTGACCTGCACGAACCGCTCGCGGACGCGCGGGCTGTTGCGGTGGATGGCGCGCGCGACCAGCTCCTTGCCGACGCCGCTCTCGCCCCGGACGAGCACGGCGCTCCGCACCGGCGCGGCACGGCGGATCTCGTCGGTCAGCGCCTGCAGCGCGCGGCTCTCTCCGACCATCTCGTGGCGCGCTTCGGCCGCCCGCCGCCAGTTCCGGTTCTCCGCCCGAAGCTGTCGCTGGCGCAGCGCGTTGCGGATGGTGACGCTCACGCGATCCGTCGACAGCGGTTTCTCGAGGAAGTCGAACGCCCCCAACCGGGTCGCCTCCACGGCCGTGCTCACGGTGCCGTGCCCGGAGATGATGACGACCGGCAACAGCTCGTCGATCGCGCGGATCTTGCGCAGCACCTCGATGCCGTCCATGCCCGGCATCTTGACGTCGAGAAACACGAGATCCGGACTCTCGCGCGCGACGCAGGCGAGCCCTGCCTGCCCGCTCGGCGCGAGCAGGCACTCGTAGCCGTCGTACTCCAGGATCATCTTCAGCGAGTCGCGGATCGCGACCTCGTCGTCGATGACCACGATGCGGTGCTTCATGGGCCCGCGGCGCGTGCCGCTGTCACTCGCCGGGCGGAGCCGGAGCCGCCTCGGATGCGTCGGGGTCGGCTGCAGGCTCCGGTTGCGGCTCGGCAGCGGGCTCCGGTGCAGCGTCCGGCGATTCGGAAGCAGCCTCCGGCGCGTCGGGATCCACGGCCTGCGCGCCCGCGTCAGCGCCGGTCGCGGGCGGCGCCGGGTCAGCGCCGGGCAGCCGCGCGGCGATGCTGTCCAGGTCGCTGCGCAGCACGGCAATCTCGTCCCGGAGCCCGGTGCGCACGTCGTCCACGCGAGTGTCCACCGCGGCGACGTTCTCCATGAGGTCGTCGATGCGATCGTGCACCTCGTCGATGCGCGTGTTGAGACCGCGGTTCACGCTGGCGATCTGCGCCGCGAGCAGGCCGGCCACCAGCAGGAAGACCGGAACGAGGGTGCCGATGATCCACCGCGCGTCACTGTTCATGCCGAAGGGCTCGGATTCCGGCATCGCGGGGCCGGCCGCGGCGTTGACGACGGGAACCGCCTCTGGCGAAGCGGCCTCGGGCGCGGCGGGAACGGCCTCGGGCGCCGCGGGAACGGCCTCGGGCGCCGCGGGAACGGCCCCATCGAGGCATGCCCGAAGTTCAGCGCCCGTGCGGATGACGTGCGTCCCGGGCAGGCGCGGATCCACTTCCTCCGGCGCATAGCCGGTCGGCTCGCCGGTAGTGCCGTTCACGACCCAGGAGGCCTCCGGCCGGCGTGCACCGAGCAGGCGCGGCAGAACTTGCGGCCGGACGCCCAGCACCTCGCCGACGGCCCCGTAGGTGGCCCGCACCGCGACCGAGTTGAGACAGTCCAGGATCGTCTGAATCTCCATGCCCGGCAGGTTAGCACATCGCTTGGCCTGGGCGCGCCCGGCGCTGCCGCACACTTGCCGTGAACGCGGCCCCGGCGACGCACGCACCGCATCGCGTCACGGCCGTCGTGGCATCCTGTGGCTTGCGGAAGCGGGACACTTCGTCGTACCTCTCAACCGGCGGCGGCCATGCCGTCCCCGTCTTCAAGCCGACGTGGCGCGCCCGACATCGAGCCCCCGAATCGTACCCGGCCGCGGGCCGTGGACGCGTAGCAATGCGAACCCACCCGACGGTGGGATGCACGCCGGGCCGCATCCCGCTTCCGCCACCCTCGGGAGGACCCATATGAGCTCCGTCTGCAAAAGTTCGATCGACCTGCGCACCGATGCCATGCACGTGGTCTGCCCACGTGCGGCCGGCCTCGACGTCCACAAGCTGCGCATCACCGCCGCGGTGCG
Organism: Vicinamibacterales bacterium; assembly: GCA_965204175.1. GTDB lineage: Bacteria > Acidobacteriota > Vicinamibacteria > Vicinamibacterales > UBA8438 > WTFV01. The sequence goes on along the minus strand of OZ241978.1, from coordinate 1,096,850 downwards.
CATCTGCGAAGCCGGCGGCGGGCCGCCGCGCGTCACCGTTCGCGAGTTCGGCACGGCGCCGCACGACCTGCGCGCAATGACCGACTGGCTCCATGCGCACGCCGTCACCGCGGCGGCGCTGGAGAGCACCGGCGTGTATTGGAAGGCCCCGCTCGAAGCGCTCGAGAACGCCGGCATACAGCCTGCCCTGCACCACGCCGAGCACGTCAGGCACGTTCGCGGCAGGAAGACGGACACCAACGACAGTCTCTGGCTCGCTCACGTCTGTCAATTCGGCCTCGCCTCGCCGAGCCATGTCCCGCCGCGGCACTTCCGACAGCTTCGCCAATTGACCCGCTACCGCCGAACGCTCGTGGCCGAGCGCAGCCGCGCCCGCAACCGGGTCCACAAGACGCTGGACCACGACGGCCTGCGACTCGGCGGGGTGTTGTCGGATGTCTTTGGAACCAACGGCCGGCGCATCCTCGACGGCCTCGTGGCCGGGGAAGCGCCCTCTCGCATCCTCTCCGCCTTGACTCGCCACGTGCGAAGCAAGGCGGCGCCCCTGCGCGCAGCGCTGGCCGCGCGTCTCGACCCGCTCGCGCTGGTGAACCTGCAACTGCAATTGGAGTCTGTGGACCGGGCGGATGCCGCACTGACCACCCTGGACGAGCGCATCGAGACCGCGCTGTCGGGCTACCAACGACCCCTGCGGCTGCTGCAGACGATTCCGGGCATCGATCTCGTCAGCGCCCGTGCGATCTTCGTGGAGCTGGGCCCGGACATCGCGGTCTTCAACGGATCGCGCGGTCTCGCCGCCTGGGCGGGTGTGGCCCCGGGCAACCGATCGAGCGCCGGCCGGCACCGCGCGACGCCGGTACGCGCCGGGAACCGCACGCTGCGTGCCACGCTGACCGAGTGCGCCCACGGCGCCGCGCGAAGCACGAGCTCGCAGTTTCATCGCCACCATCGGCGGCTGGCCGACCGGCTCGGCTACAAGCGAGCCGTGCTATGCACTGCCCACAAGCTGTTGCGCGTGATCCATGCGGTGCTGCGCACCGACCGACCGTACGTGGACCCGGGCATCGACTACGTGCGCCTGGGCATCGACCGCGGCGCGCCGCGCTGGATCCGCGCGTTGAACCGTCACGGGCTACTGGAGGAGGTGCGCGCCCTGCACACCTGAGCTGGACAGTTGCGCGGACCGTCGATTCCGCTCAGGGCCATAGCGGGGGCTGCCCGGTCGGATCGGCGCATCCGCAAGGATTCGTCGCACGTCATTTGGACCGCGCCCTGCCGATCCGCGGTTACGCCTCTCGTATGTCCGCACGGGAGCGTAGCGTCATAGCAATGAGGCCGCGGGTATTCCCCGCGGAAGACGACGGTTATTGCCCGCATTCGCGGGCGTGGTCTTGCAGCTTCAATGAGGCCGCGGGTATTCCCCGCGGAAGACTCGCCTGGCGCTGGTCCGCGTCGTTCTCGACCACCTCGCTTCAATGAGGCCGCGGGTATTCCCCGCGGAAGACGCCGGTCGCCGGCGTGCTGCCGACGCCGCAGGGGGTGCTTCAATGAGGCCGCGGGTATTCCCCGCGGAAGACGGACGCGTCCGCGGCCGACCAGAACAAGCTGACGGGGCTTCAATGAGGCCGCGGGTATTCCCCGCGGAAGACTGGTCGGGTGCTGCCGGTTGGACGCGAGTAATCATGCGGCTTCAATGAGGCCGCGGGTATTCCCCGCGGAAGACAGGGCGCACGGGCACGGAAGTCGTGCGAGACCTGCGGCTTCAATGAGGCCGCGGGTATTCCCCGCGGAAGACGCGCCAATACACGCGCAACCGGTCGCAGATATCGCACTGCTTCAATGAGGCCGCGGGTATTCCCCGCGGAAGACGGCCCCGCGCCGACCCCGCGGAACCACGCGTTCAGCATGCTTCAATGAGGCCGCGGGTATTCCCCGCGGAAGACAAGGTGGCCGCCAGCCGCTACCTGACCGGGCGCGTGCTTCAATGAGGCCGCGGGTATTCCCCGCGGAAGACGCGTTGCTGTCGGGGACGCTCACGGCAGGACTGACCGCTTCAATGAGGCCGCGGGTATTCCCCGCGGAAGACCGCGAGGGTGTCGGCGCCGTAGACGGCGTCCGCAGAGCTTCAATGAGGCCGCGGGTATTCCCCGCGGAAGACCCACGCCGGGCGTCCTGTGGCGTGCGACGTCGCGGCTGCTTCAATGAGGCCGCGGGTATTCCCCGCGGAAGACGCAGGGTCCGCAAAAACTGAGCCATGACGATCCTCGCGCTTCAATGAGGCCGCGGGTATTCCCCGCGGAAGACTCGGACCTGGACCGCTACATCGTGCTCAGCACGCCGACGCTTCAATGAGGCCGCGGGTATTCCCCGCGGAAGACTATCGAACGATAGAGAGGTTGCGACATGGTTAGTCACGCTTCAATGAGGCCGCGGGTATTCCCCGCGGAAGACGGATCGTCCCATCGGACCCGGTCGCGTGGGCGTCCGCGCTTCAATGAGGCCGCGGGTATTCCCCGCGGAAGACGCGGCACGCCGATCGTCGGCTTCTCGCGGAGCGCCGTGCTTCAATGAGGCCGCGGGTATTCCCCGCGGAAGACATGATGGCAACGCCTTCAGGAATCCCTGCTTGCCATCGCTTCAATGAGGCCGCGGGTATTCCCCGCGGAAGACGCGGCGCCGGCCGGGACGACGGCGGTCAAGGCGGAGCTTCAATGAGGCCGCGGGTATTCCCCGCGGAAGACAGACGCTCCGGGACCTTCCGCTGGAACCGAAACGGGGCTTCAATGAGGCCGCGGGTATTCCCCGCGGAAGACCCGGCCAGGACCGGAGCGTCTGCGGACCGGCCGCCGCTTCAATGAGGCCGCGGGTATTCCCCGCGGAAGACCGTCGAAGTCAAGACGCCATGGGGAAACAAGACGCGGCTTCAATGAGGCCGCGGGTATTCCCCGCGGAAGACACCCTACTACTACGCCGTCTGTTTCTCATCATGCCTCTGCTTCAATGAGGCCGCGGGTATTCCCCGCGGAAGACCCGAGGTGATCTCGATTGGCCTTGACCGCATGTTCGAGCTTCAATGAGGCCGCGGGTATTCCCCGCGGAAGACCTGGCGGACAGCGCCGCGGCGCTGCGCCAGCTGGCGGGCTTCAATGAGGCCGCGGGTATTCCCCGCGGAAGACGGCTGGCGGTATTCCAGGAGGTCCGCCCGCACCGACGCTTCAATGAGGCCGCGGGTATTCCCCGCGGAAGACGCGGCGTGGACAGGTCGACCATCAGCATAGACGTGCTGCTTCAATGAGGCCGCGGGTATTCCCCGCGGAAGACTTGTTGTCCATGCGACGCCTCCCTTTGCCCTGGAAGCTTCAATGAGGCCGCGGGTATTCCCCGCGGAAGACGGACTCGGCGCTGTCTGAGGACAGCAACCGCGCCAGGCTTCAATGAGGCCGCGGGTATTCCCCGCGGAAGACGCCCACGAGCAGGTTGACCTGCTTCCGCGTGGTCGCGCTTCAATGAGGCCGCGGGTATTCCCCGCGGAAGACACGTTCGACACGGCTCGCCGGCACATCAAGGAGAGGCTTCAATGAGGCCGCGGGTATTCCCCGCGGAAGACAAAGCTCCAGTTGACGCCCGTGGCCGGCCAGTTGGTCGCTTCAATGAGGCCGCGGGTATTCCCCGCGGAAGACCCGGAGGTCTCCTTGAGCCCGAACATCGACGGCTGGCTTCAATGAGGCCGCGGGTATTCCCCGCGGAAGACAAGGAATGGGAAGAATGGGACACGGTAGACGAATGGCTTCAATGAGGCCGCGGGTATTCCCCGCGGAAGACGCAGGACGCCGAGCTCATCTCCCTGCGGAATGAGGCGCTTCAATGAGGCCGCGGGTATTCCCCGCGGAAGACAACCCGCGCCGTCACCTGCAGAAGGCACGGAAGGTGGCTTCAATGAGGCCGCGGGTATTCCCCGCGGAAGACTCGTTTCCCACTGCCCAAGATCCTTCCCCTTGCGCAGCTTCAATGAGGCCGCGGGTATTCCCCGCGGAAGACGACCAGCGACAGCCCGGCGAAGACCGCGGCGACCAGGCTTCAATGAGGCCGCGGGTATTCCCCGCGGAAGACAGCGCGAGCAGGCGCGCATGATGCTGCGCTCGAACCGAGCTTCAATGAGGCCGCGGGTATTCCCCGCGGAAGACGGTGCACGCCTGCGAGGCGAAATCGACGCCTGCCCGGCTTCAATGAGGCCGCGGGTATTCCCCGCGGAAGACTCAGGAGGGGCTGTATGAGGGTCAGAGCGAGCCTCAGCTTCAATGAGGCCGCGGGTATTCCCCGCGGAAGACTCCAAGACTCGGATGTTACCCGCCACTCCCGCATCGCTGGCTTCAATGAGGCCGCGGGTATTCCCCGCGGAAGACAACCGGGTGCTTCGTTGATATGAACTCGAATTGCTACCGCTTCAATGAGGCCGCGGGTATTCCCCGCGGAAGACTCGGAGCCGTAGGCTGTCTCTGGCGGCGGGTAGCTGCTGCTTCAATGAGGCCGCGGGTATTCCCCGCGGAAGACATGGGCACTGGGCCACTGACCTGATCGACGGACATGCGCTTCAATGAGGCCGCGGGTATTCCCCGCGGAAGACGCTAAGCGGGAGATGGAAGAGAACCGCCGCCTTGCAGAGGCTTCAATGAGGCCGCGGGTATTCCCCGCGGAAGACTTCAGGCTCTTGATAGCGCAACGCATCGCGCACGCCGCTTCAATGAGGCCGCGGGTATTCCCCGCGGAAGACACGCGCAGGAATGCCTCGCCGTAGAGGTCGGCCTCGGAGCTTCAATGAGGCCGCGGGTATTCCCCGCGGAAGACCGGCATAGCGCGCCAGGAGGCGGCCACAGCCGACCGGCTTCAATGAGGCCGCGGGTATTCCCCGCGGAAGACGCAGCTCGGCACCGACAAGGCCATTCGGCGACTTCACGCTTCAATGAGGCCGCGGGTATTCCCCGCGGAAGACGCTCCCACGCGGGGGAAGCTCGCTACGCACGGCGTGCTTCAATGAGGCCGCGGGTATTCCCCGCGGAAGACTTCCCCGTTCCGTTGCTGATACTGCGGGCGAACCCACAGCTTCAATGAGGCCGCGGGTATTCCCCGCGGAAGACGGACTACGCGTCCTACGACCTGGGGTTGATCTCGTCGCTTCAATGAGGCCGCGGGTATTCCCCGCGGAAGACCCGGGTAGCAGGACGCGGTGCGTGTGCTCGGCGCCGCTTCAATGAGGCCGCGGGTATTCCCCGCGGAAGACTTGAGCACGATCCCCGCCTGGTCCCGGTCGGAGGCGCTTCAATGAGGCCGCGGGTATTCCCCGCGGAAGACGTAATGGCTGCTGTAACTGTGGTTCCACTGGCAATATTGCTTCAATGAGGCCGCGGGTATTCCCCGCGGAAGACCCGCCGGAACCACCGACGAAGCATTCGAAGCAATGAGCTTCAATGAGGCCGCGGGTATTCCCCGCGGAAGACTTGGAAATCGACCAATACACATTGAAGTGCCAGTCGCTTCAATGAGGCCGCGGGTATTCCCCGCGGAAGACCTGCAGCACCCAGGCGACCCGCCGCGGCGCCCCGTCCTTGCTTCAATGAGGCCGCGGGTATTCCCCGCGGAAGACTTCGAGCATGCCGGCGAACGGCGTGCTCGGCAGGTCTTGCTTCAATGAGGCCGCGGGTATTCCCCGCGGAAGACCCCATCGTAGACCGTAGCGCCCCGAAGCCTTGCTGCTCCACGCTTCAATGAGGCCGCGGGTATTCCCCGCGGAAGACGTGCCTTGCGGCGTCGGGAGCACGCCCGCGACCGGGCTTCAATGAGGCCGCGGGTATTCCCCGCGGAAGACGACCTGGATCGGGCGCACGCCTACTACCGAGTCAAGCTTCAATGAGGCCGCGGGTATTCCCCGCGGAAGACCCGAGGCCCTGAGCGAGGGCATGGACTTCGTGGGCCGGCTTCAATGAGGCCGCGGGTATTCCCCGCGGAAGACGCGGCGGACCCGCCGGAGGGCTACCGCCGCGACCCGCTTCAATGAGGCCGCGGGTATTCCCCGCGGAAGACTCGGCGCGATGGGTCTGCAGCCCTCGCTCTTCGGGCTGCTTCAATGAGGCCGCGGGTATTCCCCGCGGAAGACCCCTGAAGCACCGCGGCGGCGAGCACAGCCAACGCAGCTTCAATGAGGCCGCGGGTATTCCCCGCGGAAGACCTCGGCCAGCTCCGGCGGCGTGTCGCTGTAGTGCTGGCTTCAATGAGGCCGCGGGTATTCCCCGCGGAAGACGCGGCGCCCCGCACGCCGGCGCCGGTTCCCGGTCCGTGCTTCAATGAGGCCGCGGGTATTCCCCGCGGAAGACGGCGTTCACCGCCTGCAGTTGTCCCGTCAGGGTGTCGCTTCAATGAGGCCGCGGGTATTCCCCGCGGAAGACTCGCTGGGAGAGGGCATCTCGACCTCTTCCGCGTCCCCGCTTCAATGAGGCCGCGGGTATTCCCCGCGGAAGACGTCGTGCCCAACAACGGGTCGATCTACCTCCAGTTCGTGCTTCAATGAGGCCGCGGGTATTCCCCGCGGAAGACGTCCGGCGCCCGGGGCAGGATGGCGTTCCTGGTCGACGACGCTTCAATGAGGCCGCGGGTATTCCCCGCGGAAGACGGCGTGCGGGACCAGGTGCTTACGCACATTCTGAGGCTTCAATGAGGCCGCGGGTATTCCCCGCGGAAGACCGAATACCTACCGATGCGGTCCGTATCGTTCCTTACGCTTCAATGAGGCCGCGGGTATTCCCCGCGGAAGACGCAAGCGCTGTATCGCAGGCTGGAACAGCAAGGTAGCGCTTCAATGAGGCCGCGGGTATTCCCCGCGGAAGACCATCGGTTCGTCGTGGCGCCGGCTGGTGCCGATCACGCTTCAATGAGGCCGCGGGTATTCCCCGCGGAAGACTCCGGCGAAACAGGCTCAGGCTCAGGCTACAATCCAGCTTCAATGAGGCCGCGGGTATTCCCCGCGGAAGACGCGCGTCTGGCGCGATATTCGTGCCTGCCTACAACGCTTCAATGAGGCCGCGGGTATTCCCCGCGGAAGACGCGCCGGGAGGTAAGCACGCGTCGGCGGCCTGGCTGGCTTCAATGAGGCCGCGGGTATTCCCCGCGGAAGACGCTGCGCTGCTTCCACTCGGCCATGCTGACCGAACGGCTTCAATGAGGCCGCGGGTATTCCCCGCGGAAGACCAGGCGAGCACGTCGTCCCGGATGGCCGCCAACCAGCTTCAATGAGGCCGCGGGTATTCCCCGCGGAAGACGGAATCGAACACGGTGACTCTCACTGTCGAGGACCCGCTTCAATGAGGCCGCGGGTATTCCCCGCGGAAGACACGCCGGCCAGTATCAGATTCTCCGCCACCGTCGCGCTTCAATGAGGCCGCGGGTATTCCCCGCGGAAGACGCGGCGGCGGACGGCATCCGCAGCGGCGCTGAGGCGCTTCAATGAGGCCGCGGGTATTCCCCGCGGAAGACTCTCCAGGCCACCATCCACGATGTGCGCCTTGGCTACGCTTCAATGAGGCCGCGGGTATTCCCCGCGGAAGACTCGCGGAAGCCGCCGCCCCGGTGGTCGTAGAACTTGTGCTTCAATGAGGCCGCGGGTATTCCCCGCGGAAGACTGCCTCATTCCTTTCCCCGGCCCGGCCGGGTGTTCCGCTTCAATGAGGCCGCGGGTATTCCCCGCGGAAGACAGACGGACGCCAACCGCGACGTTCTCACCATGCTCCTGCTTCAATGAGGCCGCGGGTATTCCCCGCGGAAGACGACCACACGATAGTCACCATACGGAAGCTCGTAGGTGCTTCAATGAGGCCGCGGGTATTCCCCGCGGAAGACGGTCCAGATGCACGATTGGCGACGCGGCGCCAGTCGGCTTCAATGAGGCCGCGGGTATTCCCCGCGGAAGACGTCGACGACCCGTGGTGGAACACCCACTTCCCGCCGCTTCAATGAGGCCGCGGGTATTCCCCGCGGAAGACCCGGTGGCGGCGGATGGTGCATCCCCGCCTGGCGCGGCTTCAATGAGGCCGCGGGTATTCCCCGCGGAAGACGTCCGGCGCGGCCATCGCGCTGCAGCAGGGCAGCAGGCTTCAATGAGGCCGCGGGTATTCCCCGCGGAAGACACCCGGGAACGCTCCACGATACCACGCCGGTTTTTGCACGCTTCAATGAGGCCGCGGGTATTCCCCGCGGAAGACGCGTCGCCAGCCTGGGCGTAACCAGCGCCGCCGCGCTTCAATGAGGCCGCGGGTATTCCCCGCGGAAGACGCCTGCTCACTTCAATGAGGCCGCGGGTATTCCCCGCGGAAGACGCCAGGCGACGCCAATGAGGCCGCGGGTATTCCCCGCGGAAGACTCCCACCGGCCTTACGGGCAATGAGGCTTCAATGAGGCCGCGGGTATTCCCCGCGGAAGACGCACCGCTCGCAACCTGTTGCGATCCAAAGGTGTTCAGCACCGGATCGCGAGAGGTCCGGAATCCGGGCGGCACGAACGATGCTCACAACGGCTCGACCGAACACGGGTTGCATTATAACTCTTCAGTTTTCAAGGATCTACCGGCGATTCGAGCACTCCCCGGCATGCAGAGCGGCACCGGAGCGCTCGCTCCAGCGCGGCGGAATGCCTCAGACGATGACCGGCTCCCGGCGCACGGCCTGGAACTTCTTCCCCAGACTCACGAAGCGCGGCTCCACGCCGTCGGCGACGCCGATGTCGACCAGCACGACGTGATCCTCGGCATGATCGATCATCGCGTCGAGCCGTGCAACCAGATCGGCGTGGCGGCGCCGGCTCAGACGGCATTGGAAGACGGAGAGTTGCACCCATTCGCCGTATCCCTTCATCAACTTGAATACCCGCCTCCACCGCTTGGGGTCGCTGATGTCGTAGACGACGATGTAGAGGTGCTCCACGGGATCACCGCGTGTTGAAGTTGGGATATTCGGGAAGCTCGCCCAGGAGAAAGCGCCCGAACAGGCGGGCCTGCATCTCCATCAGGCGGCGGTAGCTGACGCGGTAGCCGAACAGCGGGTGCACGACCTCGTGCCCGAGACGGCGCTCGAAGGTCGAGATGAACCGCCGCCGGCCGGCGGCGTCCAGGTTGACGCTGCCGGCCACGGACTTGAAATCGGTCGGCTTGACCTCGCCGTTGTTGATCGCCTGCACGACGACGGAGTCGGCCACCAGCGGGCGGAACGGCTCCATCAGGTCGAGCGCGAGCGCCGGGCGGCCGTAGCGGGGTTGATGGTAGAGGCCGCGATACGCGTCGAACCCGACCGCGGCCAGCGTGACCGTCCAGGCTCGGACCAGCAGCGAGTAGGCGAGGGACAGGAGTGCGTTGACCGGATCCTTCGGAGGCCGGCGGTTCCGCGTCTCGAAGTCGAACCCGAACTCGCCGTCAGACTCCGACTTGTTCAGCATGGCGCCGAAGGAGCGGAAATAGCGCGCCGCGGCGGTCCCTTCGACCCCGAGCAGCTCCGGCAGCGAGGTCGCCCGGCCCGCGCGCAGGCTGTCGCCGCGCAGATCGACCAGAACGGGATTGCTGCTCTCCGCCCGCTTCCAGTTGCGGCGCAGCAACGTGCGGCAGTTCTGGATCTTCGCCGTCACCAGTCCCCGGGCGAACCGCAGGCACGTCCGCTCGTCGAAGCTCGCCCGATACTGCGCGGTCCGCAGCTCGACGTTCTTGTGGCCGTTGCCCACGGTGTGGCCGAAGAACCAGCCGCCGTAGCTGTGCCAGGTGACGGGAATGCCGCGCCACATCAGCTCGTGCAGGGTGGGCGTGGTCAGGTAGACGTTGCCCATGACGACCACCTGCGAGGTCTCCTCCAGCCGGGCCGTCGCCAGCTCGGCGTCCTCCACCGTCACGACCAGGGTCTCGCCCGACTTGGAGACCTTCGCGCGGCGGGCCTGGACGTAGAGCGGCAGCGCCTCGGTGCAGGGCACGGCAATCGGGCGCGGCGCGACATCGGCGCCCTTCAGATGGTGGACCTCGTCCGGCAGGCAGACCTCGACCAGCGAGCAGCGCGGACACTTGGGACTGTCCTCGAGCGGCGGCGGAATGACGCCCTCCGCGGCGACGCCGCGCAACCCCTCGACCGCCTGACGCGTGAGGGCCACGAGCTCGTCGTCGAAGGCGACGCGCACCCGTTCGCGGCTGCCGACGAAATAGAGGACGCCCTCGTCGCACGCATAGCCGTGCTCGCGCAGCAGGAGCCCCTGCACGCAGAGCTGCACGCGCTCGGGGTCGTAGGCCCCGCGCTCGATGTGGGGTCGCTTGCCGCGCTTGTAGTCGACCGGGGTGACCTTGTCGCCGTCCGATTCGATCAGATCCATGCGGGCGATGAGGCCCAGGCGCTCCGACGAAAGGGTGATCGAGCGCGCGTGCAGCTTCTCGGCCTTGTCGACGTCGGCGGGCGGCGGCAGCTTCCCGCCGTCGCGGTTGACCCGCCGGTGCGCGTGACGTCCCTCGACGGTGTCGGACGAATCGACCCACTCGCCCTGCACCCATTCCAGGTAGGCCAGCCGGGGGCAGTAGACGTACTCGTTGACCATGCGCGCCGGCACCAGCGGCGGGGCGTCGGCGGAGACGGGCTGGACCGGCGGCTCGCGAAGTTCCGGAGCTGACACGGCGGCAACCTCCCGTTTTTCGGCGGCAAGGGATCGTTTCGGACGATCCGCCGCGCGGCGGTAGGTGCACTCCAGGGACGCACCGGAGGACGCACCGGGCCTTCAGGGTGAGACGAGTCCATCCGCACGCCGAACGTGGACACTCGAATCGCGTCCGTCAGGAGAGCCGGACATGACAGCCGCGCGTCGTGGATCCGCGCGTCGAACGTGGACACTCGAATCGCGTCCGGTATGATCCGACGGTTTTCGGGCAGTCCCGTCACGAATCTCCACGTGAACGCCACGACCCTCTACCGGCTGGCGCTCGGCGCCGATCGGCAGCCCGACGCGTGGCAGGCCGCGTTGGCCACCGACGCGTGGCCGCGCGTCCTGATCGCCCCAACGGGTTCGGGCAAGACCGCGGCGGTGACGCTCGGCTGGGCCGCCCACCGCCTGCGGAGCCCCGGCGCCACGCCCCGGCGGCTGGTCTGGTGCCTGCCGATGCGGACGCTGGTCGAGCAGACCGCCGATGCCGTCAGGGAGTGGTTCGGCAGGCTCGCGCCGGAAACGGACAGCGCGCACCGCCTCCCCCGGCCGGAGGACGTGCACCTGCTCATGGGCGGCGTGGACGCCGACGGCTGGCTGGACCGGCCGGAGCGTCCGGCGGTGCTCGTCGGCACGCAGGACATGTTGCTGAGCCGTGCGCTGATGCGCGGCTATGCCTCTTCGCGTGCGCTGTGGCCGATGGAGTTCGCCCTCCTGCACGATGACGCGCAGTGGGTGTTCGACGAAGTGCAGCTCATGGGCGCCGGCCGCGCGACATCCGCGCAGCTCGACGCGTTCCGGCAGGCGGAATCCGATCGCGCCCGCCGTGACGACCGCGCGGTCGGCACACCGTCCCGCAGCCTCTGGATATCGGCCACGCTCGATCCGCGTTGGGTCGCCACCGTCGACCATCCAGAGCCGCCCGCTTCGGCGGTCGTCCGGGTCGATCCGGAGGCGGCGGACGGCAGGCTCGCACGCTTGGCACAGGCGACCAAGAGACTTGTCCGTTCGCCGATCACGCCAGCGTCGGCGAAGAAGGCCGACCTCGCCGACTACCTCGGGCGCATGGCCGACGCGATCCTGGATGCGCACCGCGCCGGACTGATGACCCTGGCCATCGTCAACCGCGTGGACCGCGCGCAGACACTCCGCGACGCGCTGGAGAAACGCCTCTCCAGGCGTCTGCCGGCGGCGCCGACGCTGTCCCTCGTCCACTCCCGCTTCCGTCCCGCCGACCGCGCACGGGAGATGGCGAAGGTGCTCGGAGCGGATGACGCGAATCCGCACGGCCGCATCGTGGTCGCCACGCAGGCGGTCGAGGCCGGGATGGACATCTCCGCCGCGATCCTGTTCACCGAGCTCGCGCCCTGGTCCTCGCTGGTCCAGCGCTTCGGCCGCGCCAACCGCTACGCGAAGCTGCCGGACGGGGCAGACGTGCACTGGATCGATCTGCTGCCTCCGGCAACGGACGGCGCGGCATCCGACAGGAACGCCGAGGAGCTGGCGAGGCCCTACGAGACCGCCGAGCTGCAGGCCGCGCGGGATCGGTTGAGCGGGTTGAACGACGTGGCGCCGGTGCATCTTCCCCCGCCGGACGACATCGACCGGCCGCATCGGGTGATCCGCCGCAAGGACCTCGACGATCTCTTCGACACCGATCCGGACTTGACCGGCTTCGACGTGGACGTGTCGCCGTACGTGCGCGATGCCGAAGACACGGATATCCGTGTCTTCTGGCGGAATCCCCTGGAAGCCGGAGACGATCCGCCGCGCCCCGGCCGAGAAGAGTTGTGCGCGGTGTCGATCGGCACGGCCGGGACGTGGATCTCGAAGCTGCCCGGCAAGGGGAGAAACCTCCTGTTCCAGCGTGACCCGCAGTGGCGGCGCCGCGACGGGCGGGCCGGGACGGCCCCACCCGGATGGATGCCGTTGCAGGGCCAGCCGTGGCCGGGCCTCGTCCTCCTGGCGTATCCGGAGGCGGGCGGCTACCGCAAGACCTCCGGATTCACCGGCGATCCGAAGGACGTGCCCGAGCCGACCTCCGGTCCGACGGCGCAGTCCGGGACCGGCAGCGCGACGAACCATCCCGATGCTACGGCGCAGCACGAAGCCGATGGACACGATGAGGACCCCCTCAGCGGGGCGGATGCGATCGTGCCGCTGGCCGATCATCTCCGGCACGTTGCCGCCGAAGCCGAGTCGTTGTGCGCCGCCTTCGACGTGGAGCCGGCCGCGCGGGCGGCCGTCGTGCGCGCGGCCCGCTGGCACGATCTCGGCAAGGCGCACGAGGTCTTTCAGGACACGATGCGCCGCGGCCTCGCCGGCCAGGCGGCAGAGCCCGACGCGTTGCTCGCCAAGACCGCGAAGCAGACGCGCCACCGCAGGGCCTATTTCCGCCACGAGCTCGCCTCGGCCCTGGCGTTTCTGGCCCACGAGCGCTGGTCGCGCGATGCCGATGTCGTCGCCTACCTGATCGCCGCCCACCACGGAAAGGTGCGGATGAACCTGCGCGCCCTGCCCCGCGAAACGCCGCCGAAGGACGACCGCGCCGGCGTGCGCTTCGCCCGCGGCGTGTGGGAGGGCGACCAGTTGCCTCCCTTCGATCTGGACGGCGGCGAGCACTGGGCGGGCGGCGACCTGCTGCTGTCGATCATGGAGCTGGGCTGGGACGACGTCTCCCGCGAGAGCTGGACGGAGCGCACGCGCGAGTTGCTCGCACGGCTCGGGCCGTTCCGGCTCGCCTGGCTGGAAACACTCCTGCGGGTCGCCGACTGGCGGGCGTCGGCCAAGGAGCGCGGCGGAGACCGGAATGACGGGTGAACGGCTCGCGCTGCACGGATGCGCCCCGACGCCGCTGGCGTCGTACCTGAAGGCGCTCGGGGTGCTGCGCCTCGTCTCCTCGCCCGCCAACCACGTCTCCGGCGAAGCAGCCGATCCGCAAGCGCGCGGCTGGTGGGAGAACGAGCGCTTCCACCTGCGGACGACGCTGGGCCGCGACGCCCTGCTGCACTTCTTTCTCCACGACTACGCGCCGAGCCCGATCATCGCGCCGTGGAATGGACGAGCCGGTTTTCTGGAGGGCGATGCCGGCGACTCGTCGAGTCGCGCCGGCGCCGTTCTCATGCGCGCCGTCGAGAACAGCGAGTGCCATCGACTCGAGCACATGCGCCGCACCGTCAACTCACTGCACGACAACGATCATCTCGGCAACTACAACCGCCTCCGCGCACGGCTGAAGCAGTTGCAGAAGGCTTCGAAAACCCTCAAGGGAGAAGAGAAGAAACTCACCGACGCCGAGAAAAACCGGGTCGACAAGGAAGCCAAGGCGGTGAAAAGCCTGTTGCTGCCGAGCTTGAGATCCGAAACGGCCTCGCATCACGTGGCCTACATCGACGCGTGTTACGTACTTTCGACCGACGAAGCCGCCGCGCCCCTGCTCGGGTCGGGCGGCAACGACGGCAGCCGCGACTTCGGTGTCAACTTTGCCGAAGCGCTCCAGGAGCTGATCGACTTCAGCGATGGCAACCCGAAGGTGCGCGCAAGCGCCGAGCTCGAATCTGCATTGTTCGACGTTGTCCGGCGCGCCGAAGAGCATGGTTCGATGGGCCAGTTCAGCCCCGGGCAAGGCGGGCCCAATGCGACGACCGGATACGAGGGGTACAACCCTCTGAACGCATGGGACGTCGTCCTGGCGATGGAAGGCACGCTGGCGTTCGCCGGCGCCCTCACTCGGCGTTGGGGAGCAACGAGTGGCAGCCGGGCCGCTTTTCCGTTCACCTTCGAACCCATCGGCGCGGGAACGGGGAATCTGTCGTCGGAGGACCCGAACAGACCTCGCGGCGAGGTGTGGACTCCTGTCTGGTCGAAGCCGGCCACCTTCTCCGAAGCCGCCGCCATCTTCGCGGAAGGGCGGCTCACGCTCGGGGAACACATGGCTCGAACCGGGCTGGACGCGGCACGTTCAGTTGCCGGAATCGGCGCCGCACGAGGAATCGGGGGCTTCGAACGGTATTCCATCATCCAGCCCGACAGCAAGATGCCATATCAGGCGACTCCGCTCGGTCGATTCAACACGCCGGATCGACCGCGCAGGGACCTCGTTTCCGACCTGGATGCAGGTGACTGGCTCAGTCGCGCCCGGCGACTGGTTGGCAATAGAAAGACCGCGCCGGCCCGCGCACGCCAAGCGCTGCGGCGTCTGGAAGACGCGTTGTTCCAGATGACCGTCGCGAATCGTGAATCAGCCGGCACCCGGAACGCGCTCATGGCGCTGGGCAGTCTCGTCGGCTGGCTTGCGTCGAGTCCAACGGCCCGCAAGAACCTGAGACCACCGCCGTTGATCTCCTCCGACTGGATTCGGGAAGCCGACGACGGGAGTGCGGAGTTCCGCGTGGCGGCTGCGCTGGCCGCACTCGGGTTGCCCTCCCCGGTTCGTCCCGCACAGCAGTCGGATGCGCAAGACCTGATACCCGAACAACCCCACGGGAGCGGCGCGGACGACGGATCATCGACGGCACAAGAGACGCCAGCCGCCGACGACTCGGCAGGCGCATCGGGGCCGGGGCGCTTGAACGCCGCACCGCCGATGGCCGCGCATCTCGCGCCGCTCGACGAGCGGACGTTCTGCTACCGGAGGAGCCTCCGCACGCGCCGCGCCTGGTCGGACGACGACACCCCACCCACCGTGGTCTGGGGCGCGGGTCCGCTGGTCCCGAACCTGATCGCCGTGCTCGAACGGCGACTGGTGGAGACGTCGATCCGCGGGCTGGAGGACAAGCCGCTGTCCGGCGGGACGACCGCCCGCCTCGCCGACGTGACGGCGTTCCTCTGCGACGACTTCGATGACGCGCGCTGCGCCGCGCTGCTCGCCGGTCTCGTATGGGCGCGGCCGGCGCGACTTCGGTCTGCGCCGGGACCGACCAGCCCCGCGCCCATTCCGTTCGCTTACGCGGCGATCAAGCCCGTGTTCATACCCGACGCCACGCTCCGCACCGCCGAATGGCTACCCGCAACCGCACGGCTGCCGGTTCCGCCGGGGCTGGTTGCCCGCCTGCGCGCCGGAGGCAACAGCCGTGACGGGCAGGCGACCGACACCGCGGTGCGTCTTGCCATCGAGCGCGCTCGGGCATCCGGCTTGCCGACACCTTTCGGCGCGGGACCGCGGGCCTCGCGGCAGCCGACGATCGCAGGCGGCCGCATGGGCGCCGGCGTACCGGCCGATCGCCTCGCCGCGGCGCTTCTGATCCCCATCGGCGATCGGGAGTTGACCGCTCTGATCGAGCGCGCCTATCCGGTTGCTCCGACCGACGACCACTTGACGACGGAGGATACGACGCATGTCGCTTGACCTTGCCGCACTCGACAACGTACCTCGCCTGCTCATCGAGGCGAGGCTCAAGCCATTGCAGGGCACGAGATTCCAGCCGACCGGCTTTCCCAATCTCGGGCACGCCGTCTACGACTCGCCGGATGGGCGCGGACGCGCGGTGCTCGTCGAGAGCGCCCAATCGATGGCGAACCGCCTCGAGACGGTCTGCTGGGACGATGTCGCCGACGACTGGGTCGCACCGCTACGGGGACTGCCTGTGGTGAAGGTCGTGGACGGGAACGGCAAGCCGCTTACCAACTCCCTGATCGAAGCGCACCGGCTCAACTCGCCGTACATCCTGGAGGGCAAGGACAAGACGGTCGTCGACCTGCTCAAGAAGCGCTTGGCGGCCATGGAGGTCGGCCGGGTCGATCTGCGCGAGCTGGCGAGAGTGCTTCTGGAGTTCGACACCAACGCCCTGCTGCACGGGATCTTTCTCGCCAAGAAGGATCTGGCCGGCGGCCGGTTGCGTCTCTCCAGGTCCTTGTCCGCCTTCGTCGAGGCCGAGAACACGAAGGTGGCCGCGAGCGGCGGCGTCAAGAACGACACGGTGAATCCTTCCGGCGATACCGCCAAGGGATTCGGGAACGTGCCCTTCGCACGCGACGAATACGTCGCCGAGGAGATCAACGCTTACTTCAACCTCGATCTGCGCCAGATCAGGGCCTTCGGCCTGGGCGCCGACGTCGAGCGGCTCCTGATCCTGCTCGCGCTCTTCAAGATCCGGAAGTTCCTCGCGGAGGGACTGCGACTGCGCACGGCCTGTGATCTCGACGCGAGCGGGGTCGCTGTCACCCGGCCCGAGGGTTTCGACCTGCCGGTGCTCGACGACATCGAATCGGAGTTGCCGGGGCTGATCGGGACCATCGGATCGCAGGGTCTCTTCGGCGAGAGCCGCGTGCTCGCCGTCCGCTACGAGAAGTGAGCGCATGTTCGCACTCGCCTTCCGCTTCCCCGCCGGTCGCTACCACGCGACGCCGTGGGGCCGCAACGTCAACGAGGCCGACGTTGCTTGGCCGCCGGAGCCGTGGCGTCTGCTGCGCGCCCTCATCGCCGCTTGGTGGCGCAAGGGCGACCGGGCGCGCTGGTCAGAGGACGACCTCGCGCGACTGATCGACACGCTCGCCGAGACCCTGCCGGAGTACAGCCTGCCGGAGGGCGTCATCCATGCCCACACGCGTCACTACATGCCGACCGGCGGTCTGGACAAGGGACGGCCGAAGACCACGCTCGTCTTCGACGCGTTCGTGCGGCTCCCCGCCCGCTCGACCCTGGTCGCCGCGTGGCCGCGCGTGACGCTGGACGCGGAAGCGTTCGGGTTCGCCGCGGATCTCGCCCTCGCCATCGGTTACCTCGGCCGGGCCGAGAGCTGGACGGAGTGTGAAGCGCTCGCAGAGTGGGACGGCGCCGCGAATTGCCGGCCGCTCGACGGCGCGCCGGAAGGAGATCCCGTGCGGCTGCTGGCCCCGCACACGCCCGGCGACTACAGAGCCGAGCGGCAGCGAATCATGGACGACATCAAGCATCAGATGCTCGCGGCGCCCGGGAAACCACCCACGGAGGGCGCGGTCGAGAAGCAACTCGACAAGGCACTGAAGAGCAAGGGAAGACAGGCGCACACGCTGCCCGAGCGCCTCGTCGATGCGCTCGCTCTGGACACGGCCGACTACCAGGACCGGGGCTGGAGCCGCCCGCCCGCCGCCCGCGAGGTCGTCTACGCGCGGGCACCGGAAGCCGCGCCGGGCGTAATTGCCCGCCTTGTCCGCCTCCCGAACCGAGCCGCACGCCATCTGCCCACCGTCGCCCGCTTTCTGCTCGCCGGCCGGCCGCTTCCCCGCATCGAGGACGCGGTCAGAATCGGCGAGCTGATGCGCCGGGCGGCCCTCGCGCAGTTCGGTTGGCGACGCGACGAGGCGAACGATCACCCGGTACCACTGGCGCCGTGGGAGATTTCAGGCCGCGACGCCGACGGGAAGCCGCTCAAGGACCCGTTCCACCGGCACGCGTTCTGGCTCCCTGAGGATGCGGACGGGGACGGCTGGATCGATCACGTGTCCGTGTTCGTCGCCGGCGGCATGACCGGCGAGGTCCAGGCCGGCCTGGACCGCATCACCCGGCTCTGGCTGGCGCCGAAGCAGCGATCCGAAGAAGTCGATGCCGAGGCAGGCGGCGTAAAGGAATGGCGGCTGGCGCTGGAGGGCTTCGGCGAACCGGCCAACTTCGCCGGCGGCGCGCGCATCTTCGGCACGTCGAGGCGCTGGCGGAGCGTGACGCCGTTCCTGGCGTCCGGACACTTGAAGGCGGCCGGCTACCCGGGCGAGGTGCGCCGGTTGCTGAAACGGCGCGGGCTGGATGCGACGGATGTGGACGTCAAGCTGCGGAAGACCATCGACGTCGGCGGGACGCCTCGCCGTGCAATCCACTTTCACCGCTTCCGTTCCCGCGGCCGGGAGGTCCAGCCGGACGCGGCCGGCGCGCTGCTCGACGTCGTGCTGCCCGAAGCCATTGAGGGGCCGCTGGCCGTCGGGTACGGCAGTCATTTCGGCCTGGGAGTGTTCGCTCCCCCTCCCTCGGCCTGAGACGAAATTCGTGATTGCCAGGCAGGAACGCGCGTTGCTCGACGGCGTTTTGGCGTTCAAGACATTCAGGACGCACAAGCAGCCCTTCAAATGCGTCTTGTTATGCTCTCTTGATCAGTTTGAGTCTCTTGAGATCGTCGTCGGTCCATGCTGTGGAATCAAGCAGCGCCTTGAGAAGTTTCTGGCCATAGGTCTTGCCCGGATGGTAGTGGATGACAACTCGCTGCCGACCGCCGCCATGTATGTTCTTCACGAAGCCTCGCGTTGCCCCACGACGATCCTCGTCGACCCACCCGTCTTTCTCGAGAGCACGAATCAGTTCATCTGCCGTTATCGCCTTCAGTTGGTTCCAAACGCTTCTTGAGACGGCCACGGAACCTCAACATTCTTCAGGATGGCCCCGGGGGGCACCGAGTGGACGGGAATTCGCGGGCGGCCGTCTTCCACAACGCAGTCCGGCCCAACCGGAAGCGGGTCGCCGTGCCGCTCAAGAGAATCCAGGTACCACTCCAAAGCTCGGCAGGTTCGCTCAATCGCGTCCTGCTGCGTCTCCCCATCGATGTGCAGACCCTTGAACGCTGGACAGTACGCATGGAATCCGCCGCCGTCAGGCTCAACGACGACAGACACCCTGATCTTCATCTCTTGTCCCCTCCCTCCAGAACGAAAGTACTCGTTGAGGAAAGCCTGGTCAAGAATCGAAGAAAAGAGTTTTGGCCATCAGACACGAGAAAAACAAGCGGCCCACTACATCTTTCAGGCTTACGCCTGCGAACCGAATTTATGGCATACTGTAGCCGTGGGGCGGGGCCTCTTTGAAGTGCAGGTGTCAGCCTGAACGGCGTTGGTCGGGCGACTCACCTTCCCCGCCTCACTCCGTGCATCACCAATCCCGCCAGAATTCAGCGAACGGGCCGATCTCCTACCGGCAGGCGGGCTGGGTCCGACGGAAAGACTGAGATGCGTTACGTGGCATTCCTTCACGACGACGACGAGCCCGGATTCGGCGTCAGCTTTCCCGACTTCCCCGGCTGCGTCTCCGATGGCGACACCGCCGACCACGCGCTCCGGCGCGGGGCCGAGGCGCTCTCGTTTCACGTCGAAGGCATGCTGGCCGACGGAGAACCGGTTCCCGAGCCGCGCTCCCTCCACGCCATCAAGGCCGACGAGAGTCTGGCCGACTGGCGGGACGGAGCGACCATCGCGTTCGTCCCGCTCATTCTCGACAAGGGCTCACCGCGCCGCATCAACGTCTCTCTGGACTTCGGCCTGCTGCGCGCCATCGACGAAGAGGCGAAGCGGCGCGGCATGACCCGCTCGGCGTTCCTCTCCAGCGCCGCCCGCAACGAGATCGAGGGACGCTGATCGCGGCGCTGCACCCCGTCGGGCGGACCGTCGACGAGCAGGCGCGCCGGGTATCGCCCGCCCGAAGAGGATGGCGCGCAACTCGGCGTGCAGCGCATCGCGCCGGTTCTTCCACGGTCCGGCCATGTCGCGGCCGAGCCGGGTGAGGGCGCCGTCGAACCGGTTGCGGCTGGCGGCCAGAGCCTGCCGGGGAACATCGGTCCCGCAGATTTCCCCGACGAACGTCGCGAAGTCGCGGGCGACGACCTCGACGTCGGTGGGGGCGAACGACGCGAAGCGTTCCTCGGCGTGGTTCGTCAGGGCGCTCGACCACGTGAGGTACAGAATGCGCTGGCCGCTCCTGGCCTCGACCGCCTTCCAGAGCACGGTCGTCTTGCCCGAGCCCGGCCGGCCGAGGATAAGGCAGACCGGCCGCTCGTCTTCCACGAGCCGGATCTGCGCGTCCGTCCAGGGCCGCCCGGCGATGTCGTCGTTCAGGTCGTCGGGCGCGGTGGGCCGACACCGCCGGATGCAGCCAGATGCCGTGACGCAGGCCGCGGAAATGCAGTTCGTGCGGCCGTGCAAGGCGATCGGGATCGAACGGCAGCAGGGTTCCTGCGCCCGCCCTCGGCGCCGGACGGGTCGGGCGCACGCCACGGCCTTCCATGCCGTAATGCTAGCGCGCCCGTGGCCGCGAAGGTCCGGCCGGCTTCTCCCCGATCACTACCTGTCCGCGCCTGAAGTGGAGTAGGCTGCCGGCATGGCCGCCGCGACGGCGATCTTCAATCAGCACTCGGACGTGCGCGTCGAGCACGGGGCATTGATCTTCCCCATGCCCGTGGAATGCTACGACCGTCTGATGGACAGCGAGAGCCTGCCGCGCGGTTCCTCGTACAACGGTCCCCGGCGCACGCTGGAGGTGGACGCCGTGCCCAACGGTCGATACCACGACCCGAGAGCCTTCGCCGTGACCGAGCTCCTGACGGAGTTGCGCCGCACATCCGGTGCGCCGGCCCATGTCGGCGCAACCGCACCGGTCGAAGGCGGCGAAGACGACCGGCGCCATCCGGACGCGCAGCTCTTCGTCTCCCCGGCCAAGCTCAAGGCGCTCGAGACGGCGGTCCGCCCTGCGCCGGTTCCCGACCTCGTCGTGGAAATCGACACCACGCTGCTGAGCCGGGAACGGTTCGAAGCCCGCCTGGCAGCCTACCGGCGACTCGGCGTACCGGAGCTGTGGGTCTGGAGCCGTACCGGCGGCTCGGAAGCCCAACCGCAGGGCGCCGCGACCATCTTCGTCGCCGGGCAGGACGGGTGGCGCGAAACCGACGAGTCGGCCGCGGTGCCCGGTCTCCGACCGGGAGACCTGGAGGCGCTGCTCCAGGAACCGAACGACATCGCCCGCACTCGACGCGCCGAGAAACTGGCCGCCCGTCTCGCACCGGCCTTCGCTCTCCAGTACGGCCCCTGACAAGGAGAGAACGCCTGCCGGTCGCCAGCTCCCAGGCACTCGCGGCGCCTACCCAAACCCGGCTGTAATCGCCCCTTCACCCACCAACCCGGCCAGAAAATCGGTGAACGGACCGATGTCGTGCCGCACGCTCGCCGCTTCGAGCGCCGCCATGTACGCATCCCGGCGCTCGACCGGGATCACCGTCCAGGGATAGCCGGCGGCCGTCAGCATCAGGTTCATCAGGAACCGGCCGATGCGGCCGTTGCCGTCCGGGTAGGGATGGACGTAGACGAACAGGAAGTGCCCGAGCACGGCGCGCACCGCCGGGTCCGGCTCTTCCCGCAGCAGCCCGAACAGCGCCGGCATCGCGTCGCGGACGGCGCGCGGGCTCGGCGGTACGTGCATCGAGCGCTGGATGAAGACGGGCGCGTCGCGGTAACCGGCGAGATCGGCCGGGCGGACGAGGCCGGCGGCGACGCTCGGCGCGAACAGCTCGCGGTACCAGGTCCGGTGATCCGCTTCGGCGACGGCGCCGGGAGGCTCGCCCGCAACCGCGCGGCGGACGCTGTTGCGCACGGCCTGGTAGGCCTGCCAGTAGCCGCGGGCGGCCAGCGCGTCGCGGTGGACCCGGTCCGCCGGCTGACGCTCCGGGTTCCAATCACCGCTGCGCACGCGGGCGATCAGGGTCGGACTGACGCGATAGCCCTCGATGGAGAGCGAGTGGTATGCATCGGTAGCGTAGACGTCCTCGATCCGGGCGAGCACGACCTCGACCTCGGCGGGGCGGCCGGGCGGGCGGGGAAAGCGGTCGAGGACGCGGCCTCGCGTGGCGTCCCGGATCAGATGCAGCCGCCGAGCCACCGGAGAGACGTCGCGCCGGATCGGCCGCGCGGGGGACGCCGTCGCGAAGGGACTGGATTCCCGGACACCGAAGTCGGCCGCCCGCATCGTCTCGACGATCTCGTTCGCTATCCCGTCCCGACCGACGTCGCGGAAGGCGGCGGCGAGACGGCCGGCGACCGTGCCGTGGCCCCCGTCGAGAAGACGGGGCAGCACATCCGACGCGTCGCCCACGAGGGCGAGCGCCGCCCGCGCATCGACCGGATGCCGCTGGAAGAACCGGGCCGGGCAGGCGATCAGCGCGGCGGCCGGACTGAACGCGCGCATACCGTCCACCTCCACGACGTCTCCGGCTGCGGGCATCGCCGCGCGGACTTCCAGCAGGGACGTTCCGTGAAGCAAGGGAGTGACGCGGTTGCGCCCCCTCGGCGCCCGGACAAGGAGCTGCTCCGGCACCGTTCGATTGCCAGCCTGCAGCAAGAGGGACTGCTCCGGCGACAGGCACCAGGCCTCGCCGAAGCGGGCGTGCAGGTAGCCGGCGCAGAACCGCCAGAACGACGCGTACCACGCCGTGCTGTCGCCCGCTTGCCGGTCCGGCGAGCCGGCGACGTACCAGCCCTTCATGACCGGCAACAGGAACCCGTGCCGGACGAGCCGCTCGCGGTGCGATCGCGGGAGAGCCGCAGCGCGCACGGCGACGACGCCGCGCTCCTGCAGGGACCGCAGGGCGTCCAGGGAACCGGCCAGCTTCTCCGACGGGGGGGGCATCGCGACGCGCTCCCGTTAGCTTTTCGCGTTGCGCGGATTTTAGCTTTTCGGGCGGAACGCGGTCAGGAGCCGCGCCTGCTAAACACCCGGGGCGCGAGAGGACGTAGTGCTTGCCCTCGTCGATCAGCCGCGCGATGTAGGGGTCTTGTCGACGCAGTAGTAGTTCCCTTCCCTGATCTTCCGGAACGTCTGGATGCCGATCGGCAGTTTGCGTCTGGTCATCGGCCACGCTGCCCGGCTCTACGCGGCCCCACCGGGCGACCCTGGGCGTGAAGCCACAACCGAGCCGTTGCGGGAAGCCCGCGTCTCTGCCTCCGGCTCGCCAATCGACTCAGCCCTCGTGAAGTTCATGAACTTGCCAACCGAGATTCGGCGCGCTCGCCGCAACTCGAGAATACTCAGCGCATCCCAGGTGGCCCGCTTGTCGAGTCCAGTGTGGCCAAGCAGAGATCGAATCGTCGCAAGACTGATCGGGTGACGCCAGATCGGCCACGTGAAGGCGAAACCGCCGCCCCGTTCACGCATTCCGCCGATAACGGCGAGCCGAGCGGTCGCGCCACGCAGCCGCGGAACCACAGTCAGCGTGGAGAGGCCGATGGCGGCCAGCCGGTTGGCTCCGTGCTGCGTCGTCTCCTTGGTCTTGGAATCCGTCGGGTCGGTGGCGCGCAACGCGTAGCGCACGTCCTCGTGCGGGTCCCATCGGAACGAGAACGTCGCGTCCGGGCGTGTCCAGGGCTCGAGCAGCGCTTCGCGCAGACAGTCCGTTTCCCCAATGGCGATCTTCTTGCGGCCGGCACCCCTGGCCGGCGGGACCGATTCCTGCGGAACGGATGCCAAGCGGGACATGAAGTGCATATGTCCCTGGCCGAACAGGAGACAAAGAGGCGTCGGTTCCGCCTCTTGCACCTTGTTCTTTTCACGAACCGCGGCATCGCTGGTCAGAGCTGCCCACAGGTCGGACGTGTACCGGTCCCGGGTCACGGCCATTCGGAGTCTCTCGGCTGCCTCCTTCGGAGAGAGCTTCAGGTCCTTGAGTCGATTGAAGTCGTGGCGGTCGGCCAGATCCGCCAGCCCCTCCGAGACCGCGGCAATGATCCCGTCCTCCGTCGCCCGCGTGGCGACGGTCAACGTCGGCCGGACAGGCGGCGTGTCGACCGTCCACGCCACGCGTGGGCGCCATGCGGATCGCACATGTTCGAGCGTGCGCAGCATACCCAGCAGAGCCAGGAAGGCCAACAGGTTGTCGGGTTCCAGACCCGCCAGACGATGCGTGGAGCTTTCAGTCATCGTGTTGCTCGGACTCCGATGCACGATGGTCCGCCAGACGCAGGACCGCTTCCAGGTGGGCCAATCCCCAGGTTCCGTACCGTTGCTTGAGTTGCTCGTACATCGCCGGCCAGTCGGCGCCATCGAGGTCGAAGGCCATCGATTGCGGTGCGGATCGAGAAGCAAGCCGCCAGCACTCGACGTCGAGACAAGCGAATACTCCCTCGTGACCCAAACCGCCATCGTGCGGGTCGGCGAAATCGAAGAACGGCCGTCCGAATCCGTGGTGCGTACCAATCAACCACAGCACGAGGGCCGGATCGTTGGCTTCCGCAAATCGTGGATGCGCCTGCGCCATCCGCACGGAAAGGGCCTCATGACGCCATCCTCTCGGAAGACCTGCCTGTTCCCAGGCGCCCTTCGGAGACCGGTTGCCGCTCTTGGCCATTGCGGGACCGTCCGGACGATTCCACGGGTCGCCGCCCGACAACAGGTTCTGGAAGCGCGGATCCGCCTTCCCGGCATCATGCAAAAACGCGGCGAGCTTCAGGTCGCCGGCGACGGGCAGATCGGGATCCCAGAGTGTCTGCACGATGCGATCCACGTTCGCGACGACATGAGCCGTGTGTGCGTCGATGCTCACGGGGTTCCGTGCAGCACGCGAAAGCCGGTCGTCTTCGGTTACCGGTCGCCCATCAGGTTTCCGCGCTTCGATTGCGCCGGGTTCCCACACCCCATGGAGCGCAACGAGCACTGTTCCTCCACTACGACCGCCGGCATACGGAAAGTCCGTGCTGATGCCGTTCCGTACCTTTGCATGCCGTAGTAGTGCTTCCAATGGCTCGCGTACCGCGCGCCTGCGCGAGACGCCTTCGTTCTCATCGTCCGAGTCCGACGGTGATTCGACCGGCAGCACCTCCAGAAGCCGGTCTGCCAAGTCGCGGCCGGTGAGGCTGTCATCCGCGAGAACGTCGCGAAGACGGTCCCACTGGTCGTCGTGCGCCACGACGTCGCGAGCCACCCGAACTGCGTGGCGCCGTCTCCGAGAAGGCAGCGCCGCCTCGTCGGCTACGTCGGTGACCCACTTGACCCCCTTGTCGAAAGCCGGGTCCGCGACTTGCTTGTCGGAAGCCGGGGCCCACCCGAACTCGTCGCAGCCGCCGTAGTCGGCCGGCACCACCAGCACGTCACCCGGGCGTAGCGCATCCGGCGACACGCGCCCGGTACGCGGATCGCCGGCGCCGGCCCAACGGAACACCGAGCGTTCACTTCCGCCTGTCTCGTACGCCGCCTCGTCACCGCCATGTTCGGCCGTGTCCGACATGCTCGTCAGTCGCTCCGTGTTCCGGCTCCCACCCAGCCACGCTCTCACCGACCACAGCGGTACTTCGATCATCTCGGCGGCACGCGGCGGAACAAGTTGCAGCAGGGGCGCCGGGTCCCAGTCGCCCCTCAAGTCGTCGGTAGTGATATCGCTGCGCCAGACGAGCGACACGCCTGCGGACGTCCGCTCGACGCCGTGCAGAAACAGCCCTACGTCGGGGTCCGCGGACGGCGGCGGTGAGGTCTGCGACCAGAGATCGACGTAGGCGGGCATCAGTGTGGGCACCCGCGCCCCGGGCATCGCCAGTTCGGTCACGCCCGCTTTGGTTTTCGCCAGATTCTGTTTCAGCGCCGTGATGCCGAAGTCCACTTCATCGTCACGTGCAATCCGCTGGAGCGTCTCCCAGGTCCTGGCTATCCGGTCACCATAGACAGCGTCGTCGGCGTTCTTGGCGACGTCCGCGGCGAGGGCGATAATCGCACCGCTGGCAGACACCGGCCGCCCGGCTCGATTCAACCGGCCGAAGCGCTGCCGGAGTGCGTCGAACGACGCAGCCTGCGTGACGAGCCCGTCCAGATCGAGATCGACTCCCACCTCGAGACACTGCGTGGCGACCACGAACAGTGGTCGAACATTCGATTCGCCGGGACGCTCGTGCAGGAGCGAGAGCTGCCCATCGTCCGTGCCCTCGCGTGCAGGCGCGGACGATGGCGATTCGCGTGGTTCGCCAGTTCGAAAGGGGCTCAGCTTCTCGACGATCCGAGCCCGTCCGACATGACGCGAGCGGCCGATCAACAGCACGGAGTCGAAACCTGTTTCCTCCTCCAAGACCCTCAGCTTCTCGAAGATCTCGCGCGCGAGGCCGACTCGATTAACGATGACGCCGACGGCCGGATTCGACACACCCTGGCCCTGCAACCGTTCCGCGGTCTCACGGGCAGCCTTTAAGAAGGCTCCGCCCGGATCGCCGTGGGCGACACTCAACTTGGCGGGCTTGGGCGCTTCGAGTCGACGTTTCAGTTCAAGGTTGGCGTAGTCATCTTGCCTCAGTCCGAAAGGGCGCGTCGGTTCAATGCCCGGTGTCGCAGAGAGCAGGACGGTCCGCACTTCAGCCCTGCCAATCTCCTGCACGGCGTGGAGGGTCTGCCGAAACGGTTCCGACAGATGGGCCTCGTCCAGCAGGATCAGGCTGTGCCGGCCGAACAGTCCGGCGTGAACCGGCTTCATGCGATCCGACACGCCGTAACCCCGAAACAGCAGCCGCGAACCGACCTGATCGACGGTCGAGCAGAGAATGGTCGGCTGCGTCGGCGTCCGCGCCCAATCGGACTCCAGTGGCGCGCCTCCGCGAAGTCGGCGCGCGACGAGCGGCGGCTCTCCATCACCGGCCAGACGTTGCAGGCGACGGGCTACCTCGACCACGGGCCCGTAGAGCGGCGGAACTCCACACTCCGCTTTCGCCGCGCGAGCCGCCTCGTCGAGGGCCTTCTCGATCTTCGTCGCGCGTTCGTAGGCATCGTCCACCACGAGGCGTCGATCGACGACCAGGGCAATCCTCAACGCGGCACGCGCCGGACACTCGAAACGCAACGCCAAGTGAAAGACGGCCGCGTCCAACGCCGCGGTCTTGCCCGAACCCGTGGGCAAGTCCAGCACATCGGGCCATTCGTCGTCTTTCGCCAGCAAGTCGACCAGACGCTGCTGCCACGGAAAAGGCGGGTCTCCGTGGATCGCACGAAAGAAGATCCCGAAGTCGGCGGCGCCAAGGTCCACGATCAACTCCCCAGGCGACGGCACAGCCCCAGGCCGGCGAACCGGCCGGCACCCAGCAGTACCGGGCCCGTCGTGGCGCGTCCGAAATCGACGATCACATGAACCAGCGAGCGTGTGGCGAGCGATTCGGGCGTCTTCCAGCGGGTCCAGGGCGGCGCGCCGGCAGGCGGCCGCGCCGGCGGCGCACCTTCGATGGCGGAGTGCTTCCCGACCTGAACGCGATCCGGATCTGGACGCGGCAAGCCGGCGTTCTCGCAAGCGCCGGCGATGATCTCGCGGATCTCCCGGTCGCCGTTCCGTTTCAGGTGCCGGTCGAGCACAATCGGCGTGACGCTCGCCCACACCTGCGCCGACTCCGTGTACGGCGCCGGCGAGAGCGAGCGGGTCGTCGTCGCGCCGGCGGGCGCGAGATGAAGCGGCTTGCCGAGCGGCGCTCCCTCCAGCTTCAGGACGCGACGCTCCTGCCCTGGATCGTAGGGCGCAACCTCTTCGAAGGCCCGAACGAAACCGGGGACGGCCCGCAGGTTCGTGCCGGCAGGCGGCACCAGGGCGAAACCGAACACGCGGCCGTCGGCATGCGGATAGCCGGCGAAAGCCAGCGGCACGATCGCCAAATGGGGCAGTCGGGTCGGGCTGCGATCGGCTGTATGTCCCGAGACGATCTCGGGAATCACATCGCCCATGCCAGCACGCCGGTAGCCGCCCATCAGCGCTCGCCGCAGAGCGCGGCAGACCAACGCGGAGGCGCGGAGATCCGGCGTCTGTCCCTCAATCGCTTCGAGCACCAGCCATTCGGCCGACGGTTCGCCCGTCGACATCGCAGGCGCCCGGGACGCGGAGGCGCCCGGCCGAATCACGGGGCGCACCGGGTTCGCCCGATACGCTGCTTCCAACTCCGCCAAGCGCCCGGGGTAGACGGTGCGACGCGCGGGTGCACCAGGGTGGGTAAGCGTCGCCGAGGCGCCCGGAAGAAACCGACAACGCACCAGGCTTGTCGAGTGTCCCAGATAGGCGACGTCACGTGCGACCCCGTCCAGCGACTCGCGCAGATCGGGACCGGGAGCTTCCGGCCAGACGATGGCCATTACCGGATCGTCCGGACGAGCAACGGGAAACCGGCGCGGCTGGCGCGGGCGTGCGTCCGGCATCACCTTGATGTACGTCTTCGCCGTCTTCGAGAACTTGAGGTCATTCGGCGGCACGAAGACGTCGGGCGCCGTTCTGGCGGCGTGACTACTGGCGTGAACGGCTGGCGCGGGCTGTGCCTCCAACCACTCCAGTGCCTGTCGCTCGTCCCGGCGGCCGCCTCGAACGGCCCACGCGCAGACCAGCGCCGAGAAGACGCGGTCGGGTTGCGGCGGCCAATCGGGCGCCTCGCTCGCCGGACTTCGCGCCGCGCGGCACGCGCCGGTCAGGAATTCGACCTCGAGAACGAGACTCATGAGTTGTCGGGCTCCTCGCCGCCGGCACCCTCAAGCGCCAGCTCTCGGCTGCACCGGACGATCTCGACCAGCTTGTCCTGTGGAGTCAGCACGATTGACTCGAATCGAAAACCTGCCGACTCGGCGCGGGCGTACGTTTCTGTGTACAGTGCCCGCGCCTCGTCACGATGGAGATCGACGGTTTCGGTCGAGCCGTCTGCTCGTACGAGCTCCAGCGGTGCAGGACCGTCGCAGACGAGATCGCAGCGCGACCGCAAGGAGTAGCCGCCTGCGTCCTGCTCCACCAATGCGACGAGGCCGAGGGCCGCGAGCAGGGCCCGTCCCGCCTCGGTCCGCTCGTCGCTGCCGAACCGCAGCCGTCTGAGGCCTGCCAGCGTGATGACTGCGCGATGCTCAGCGTACGCGCATGTGACGCCCAAGGGTTGGACGGTCGGCGCGATGTTGCCGTGATTGATCTCGGACGGGCGCACCTTCTTCGCGCGCGTTCCGGCTTCCTTCGGATCGGGACTCCAACCCGACCCCCCCTTGAAGACCTCTACCTTTCTGAGTACGCCCAAGGGATCGATCCGACTCCCGGTACGCCGGCCGGCCGTGCGCGGCTCCAACTCACCTGCTCGCGGCCTGGGAACTTCGTCGACCATGATCTGAGCACCATCGTGCAACCTGATCCGCGCCACCTCGCGCTCGCGTTGATTGGGAACTCCCTCAACCGGTGTATCGATGCCCATGATCTCCGAGACGAGCGCACGCGGGAACTTCGCGCCGAGGCCCCCGCCCTCGCCCTGGCTGTGCCAAGCTCCGAACAACAGCGCCGTCGGCGACAGTTCCAGCAACGCGGTGGCGTCGGCGGGCTTCGCGGCCGCCAGACGCCTGCCCACTTGGCTCTGCATGAAAGGCGCACCGTCCATGAGGCTGTCACGCAAGATGGCGTCGTAGACCCGGTGCGGCGCATCGAGCGACGTGATCCGCTCCAGTGGTTCCAGGCCGGCGGCTCGAAAATCGACCGTCACGTACGGGATCCGGATCCCACCGCGTTCGGCCGCCGACAACAGCGCTTCTTCCAACCGGTTGGCCTGACTCTGCACGCTGTCGATGAGCACGCACCAGACGTCGCCGTCGTTCACGCGCCGCCGTTCGAACACGTGTCGGGGCGGCGCGTCCCGTCGAGCCCCCGGTGGCGGCGGGTAGGTCGGCGGAAAAAGCTTGTCCCCCGCCCCTCCGACCGGCTGAAGACGCTGGATCCGGCGAAACGCCGCGTGCTCGGCAATGGCCTCGATCAGTACCGACGCCGTCAACGTCATGCTCATCGATTGTGCTCCGTTTCACCGAGGCTCGCTGGCGCGTCGAATCCAGGAACCGGCATCGCGCGGCGCGCGACCGGTGGTGCCGTCGTGCCGCTGTCGGACGGCGGATCGTCGATCAACAGATCGAAGCGGGTCTGTAAGGTCTCCGAACGGATCTCCGTTTGCTCGATGATGAGTCGTCGTGTCATCGCTCTTCCTCACGTGAAATGATGAACTCGATTGGCGCGAGTTGCCGCGCTGATGACCTCCCGGCGCCGGGCAACTGCTCACCGCACGTTCGACCGGCATGATAACATAATTTCCTCCAGGGGCCGTAGCAGATAACAGATAGGTCGATGAATTCTACTTTGTGCCCCTCATTTGAAGAAGGCTCGGGCACGGGATCCCTCTTCCGCGGGAATACCCGCGGCCTCATTAAAGGTCTGCGACGGCCCCTGGCTCCGAAGGGGGGCGGCAACTGTTCCGCGGTCCTCTGGACCGCGGCCTCATTCCGTGTCTGCCTTGTACCGTCCGACTCGCAGCAGCCGGTCGGCCGCAAGGCGTTTTCGGCTCGCGGCCGGAACGCGGTCGTCATGGTCGCGGCGGACGAGTTCGATAGTCTCCGGGCCCGGAACGCCGCCGCGAGCTTCACCAGATGGTGTCCGCGCCGAGAGCGGCGATTTCCGGATCCGGAGTCGCGATGCGAAGCGTCTCGATCAGGCCCTGGGCGGCGATCATGCGGTCGAACGGATCGCGATGCGGCCAGGTATCGAGCCGGCTCGCAACGCGTGGCTGAACGCGATGGCCAGTTGGCGAAATCCATCCCGTGCGATGCACTCGTCCCACTCGGCGACGATGTGTCCACCGTGCGGGAACTTGCCGACGCGATGCTTGGTCGCCAGTTCCCAGGCGCTCGCGGCACTTACCCAAACCTGGTTGTGCGGATCGCGCAGCAACCCCTGCCGCCGGCGGTTGAGCTTCTCGGGCTGCCCCCACGCCCACAGCAACGCGCACGTGTCCAGCAGCAGGTTCATCCGTCACCTTCCCATGGAGCCAGCTCGACCCCGGTCAGCGGTTCGAATACCGAGTCCGGCACGTCACCGTCACGATCGCGATAACGTCCGAGTACGCGTTCCTGCGGCGTATCCAACATCGAGAAGGGCACACCGGCCGGAACCGCGGCGATGCGGTCGTCGATGACGTATCGCACGTCTCCCGGATAGGCCACGTAGAGGGCATCCAGCCGCAGGTCGTTCAAGGCAACCGCCATCGAGCGGGTGCGCCCGGGCGCGTCCACGCGCTTGATCTCGACGCCCACTCTCCGTCCCTCGACCAACAGCAGCAGATCGAGCTCCGCGCCGTTGTGCGTCGCCCAGAAGTAAGCCTCGTCCGGCGCGGACTCGGCGATCATCTTCTCGAGAATGAATCCCTCCCACGAGGCGCCGATGCGCGGGTGGGTCTGCAGCGCATCCATCGTGCCGACGCCGATCAGGTGGTGATACAGGCCGGGATCCCGAACGTAGAGCTTGGGGCGCTTGACCTGCCGCTTGCGGAGGTTTTCGTGCCACGGGTGCAACTGCCGAATCAGGAAGAGCTGCTCCAGCAGGTCCAGGTATCTGCGCACCGTGGCCTGGGCGACGTTCAGCGCGGTCGACAGCTCGGCGACGTTGAGGATCTGCCCGTGGTAGTGCGCCAGCATGGCCAGGAGCCGGTGCAGTGCCGGGGCCCGGAGCTCGGCGCCGAACTGCGGCAGGTCCCGCTCGACGAACGTGCGGACGAACGCCTTCCGCCACGCCGCGCTGTCGGCGTCGTCGGCGGCCAGGAACGATCTCGGGAACCCGCCCCGGATCCAGAGGCGCGACATCTGCGCAGGACCGACCTCGGCGAGCTGGAAGCCGCCCAGTTCGATGTACTCGATGCGGCCGGCCAGCGACTCGGCGCTCTGCCGCAGCAGGTTGGGGCTGGCGCTGCCGAGCACGAGGAACCGGGCCGGGTTGTCGTCGCGGTCAGCCAGCACCCGCAGGGCCGGAAACAAATCGGGCTGGTGCTGCACCTCGTCGATGACGACGATGCCGGTGAGGTCGCGAAGCGCGGTCAGCCGCTGGTCCAACCGGGCCAGGCTGACGGGATCTTCGAGGTCGAAGTAGTTGGGCGAATCGGCCGGCACGAGCCGGCGCGCCAGCGTGGTCTTGCCGCACTGGCGCGGCCCGACGATGGCGACGACCGGGGAACGTCGAAGCGCCTGGATGACCAGATCCTGTGCAACGCGGGGGATCAAGTGAATCGCCACAGAAACCATGATAATACTCGCATGGGATAGTATTTTTCATGGTTACTCATTCGCCGTACATGTCCGTGACGATACGCCGAAGCAGGCCTGCCTCTTCCGCCGAAAGTCGGTCGAGTTGTTGTCTCAGGCGCCGACCGCGCGCCGGGCGATGCTCTGGACCAGCCCCCGGAAAAGAACGACGTGCACCGGGTACAGGGCGTGCCAGTAGAAGCGCCCCCAGAGCCCCCTCGCGTCGAAGACGGCGGTCTGGCGCACCGTGCAGGTTCCGCCTTCGCGCGGCGTGACGTCGAACTGCAGCCAGGCGCGGCCGGGCACCTTCATTTCGGCGGCCAACCGCAAGCGGGCATCGGGCTCGTACTCCTCCACCCGCCAGCAGTCCAGCACGTCGCCCTCCGCCAGCCGCTCCGGGTCGCGCCGGCCACGACTCATACCCACCCCACCGAGCAACCGGTCGACGAGGCCGCGCAGACGCCACAGCCAGTCGCCGTAGTACCAGCCGTTGTCGCCGCCGATGCGCCGGATGGGCGCGAATGCGGCAGCCGGCGCCGCCGGCACGTCGGCGGCGCACGAGTGGATCAGCCGGGTCCGGATACGGACGCCTCCCCAGCGCAGGCCCGTCCCGGCCTGTAGCGCCGTCTCCGTCCATGGGCCGGCGGCGAACGCGGCGTCCTCTTCCTCCAGCGCCCCGGCGATGGCCTGCCGCAACCCGCGGGGCCGGACCCGGAACGCCGTGCGTGCGGCGGCGTCGTTCACCACGGTAGCCGTGCGAAGCCCGTCGATCAGCTCGCGGCCGACGCGGGCGTAGACCGGCGTGGTCAGGCCGAGCCAGAGGCTCGACAGGCGCGGCGTCAGCAGCGGCACCGGGATCAGCCGGCGCCGGAGGCCGCGCTGGCGGGCGTACTCCTGCATGATTCCGCCGTACGACACCACGTCCGCTCCGCCCACCTCGAAGACGCGGCTGCCGCCGTGGGGCAGGTAGAGCGCCGCCGCTAGATACGCGACCAGGTCCGCGAGCGCGATCGGCTGCGTCGGCGTGCGGACCCACGAGGGGCAGATCATCACCGGCAGCCGCTCGACCAGGGCGCGGATCAGCTCGAACGAGAGGCTGCCCGCCCCGAGCACGACGGCGCTGCGGAACTCGATGACCGGCACGCCGGACGCCCGCAGCACCTCACCGGTCTCGTGTCGGCTCCGCAGGTGCCGCGAGAGGCCGGCGGACGCGCCGAGCCCGCCCATGTACACGATGCGGCGCACGCCGGCGGCCCGCGCCGCCTCCCCGAAGTTGCAGGCCGCGGCGCGGTCCTGCGCCTCGAAGTCGACCCCGCTCCCCATCGAGTGGACGAGATAGTACGCGGTGGCGACACCCGCGAAGGCACCCTGCAGCGAAGCCGGGTCGAGGCAGTCGCCGCGGACGACGCCGGTGTACGGACCCACGCGTTGGTCCAGCGCCGCGGGGCGCCGCGTCAGGCAGCGGACCCGGTGCCCGCGCGCTTCCAGCACGGCGAGCAGCCGTCCCCCGATGCAGCCGGTCGCGCCGGTCAGCAGAATCGCCGGCCGCTGCTGCGTTGCGTTCATTGGAGAGTGTTCACGCTCGTGCGTCTTCAGTCGAGTAACCCCTGACGTCGAGATCCGGCACACGGCGATAGTGTCTCGTGTTGCGCGTCACCACCGGCACGCCGTGCGCCACCGCGGTCGCCGCGATCCAGAGATCGTTGCCGCCGATCATGGCGCCGTTGTCCCGCAGGTAGCGGGACGCGCGTCCGTATTCCCAACTGACGTCGTCGGTAATCGGCAGAACGCGGAACGGACTCAGGAACCGCTCCCAGCGCCCCCGTTCGGCGAGACTCGTACCGGCAGCCAACTCCCCGGCAATAGTCGGGGTTATGAACAGACGACAGGTCGCGTGAGACTCCAGGAAGCGTTGCGCGGGACCATGCTCACCCTTGACGAGCTCGCGTTCGAGGTCGATCAGGAAGGTCGTTTCGAGGATCAGCGCGTGCTCCATTTGTCGATCGCCGGGGCGTCATCGCGCTTGAGCGCCTCCACCCGGTCGAGCGCCGCGGCATCGAAGACGGCTCCCCGTTCCCTGCAGATGTCCAGGAACGCCTTGCCGGTCGTCGTCGTCTCCGGCCACGTCGCTCGCAGGACGACGGCGCTGAACGACTCGCCGGGATAGCGGCGGGCCGTACGCAGCCGTTCGTACGCTTCCTCCCGGAGCGATATGGTCTTGCTGGACATACGCATAGTATGCATAATGCATGTATCCCCTGGCAACGACGCCCTCATGATCACGTTCCTCGAAGGCCTCCGCTCCTGGCAGCTCTTCGTCCTGGCCGCCGCGCTGCTCGTCATCGATCTGCTCATCCCGGACCCGATTCCGTTCCTCGACGAGACTTTGCTGGCCGTGCTCACCTACACGTTGTCGCGCTGGAAGAAGCCGGCTGCGTAGGCCGACGGGCGCCGCCGGCGCGAGCCGGAACGACGCCGCCGGAACGACGCCGCCGGAACGATTCAGCATGTGCCGGCGGAACGGGCCGAGACACGCGTCGTCAGCCGCACACGCACCCGAACCGGCCTGCTTCCCCTACAGCACCCGGCTTTTTCCCCTTACAGCACCCGCTTCTTCCAACCTCCGCGCCGGAACGCGAGGACGCCCACCACCGCCATCAGCGTCTGGCAGACCGCCACCGTCACGAACACCCCGTTCGGCCCCAGACCGGCGGGGCCGGCTAGCACCCAGGCGAGCGGGAGCTGCACCAGCCAGTAGACGAGGAAGTTGATCCACGTCGGCGTGGTCGTATCCCCCGCGCCGTTGAACGCCAGCACGGTGACGAGGCCGAAGCCCCAGAACACGTAGCTGCAGGCGACGATGCGCAGGCAGGCGGCGGCCAGCGACACGACGGCCGGATCGGTCGCCAGCAGCCCGACGATGGGCCGGGCGAAGACCACGAAGATCACGCCGACGATGCCCAGCAGCACCGTGTTCAGGCGCGCGGTGAACCAGACGGCGCGCTCGGCGCGATCCGGCTGCCCTGCGCCCAGGTTCTGCCCCACCAGGGTCGCCGCGGCGTTGCCGACGCCCCAGACCGGCAGCAGCACGAAGATGATGATCCGCACCGCCACGGTGTAGCCCGCCAGCACCGTGTCGCCGAACGGCGCGAGGATGCGGATGAGCCCGACGAAGCTCGCGGTCCCGACCAGGTACTGCAGGATGCCGATGCCGCTGACGCGCAGCAGGCGCAGCATGGTCTGCGTCTCGATGCGGGCCCGCCGCCAGTCGATGGTCACGCGGCCGTTGCCGCTCGTGAGCGCCCGGAGCTGGTAGGCAACGCCCAGGCCGCGCCCCACCGTCGTCGCGATCGCCGCCCCCTCGAGCCCGAATGCCGGGATGGGTCCCAGGCCGAAGATCAGGATCGGGTCCAGCACGATGTTGACGAGGTTCGCCAGCCAGAGCGCCCGCATCGCCAGCACCGGATCGCCCGCGCCGCGGAAGATGCCGTTGATCATGAACAGCAGCGTCACCGTGACGCAGCCGCCCAGCATGATCGCGGTGAAGGTCCGGCCGCTCGTCGCCAGCTCAGGCGTGGCGCCCAGCAGCACCAGCAGATCGGAGGCCCAGACGATCCCCGCCACCCCGATCACGAGCGACGCGGCGCAGCCGCCGGCGATGGCCTGCACGGCGGCGGAAGACGCGCGCTCGGGCGACCCCTCGCCGACGCGCCGGGCCACCATCGCCGTGGCCCCCATGCTGAGGCCGATAGAGACGGCGAACACGAGGGCGATGAGCGAATCCGACAGGCCGAGAACGGCCACCGCCTCCGGGCCGAGACGGCCGACGAAGTAGACGTCGACGACCGAGAAGACCGACTGCATCCCCATTTCGAGGACCATCGGCACCGCCAGCAGCAGGACGGCGCGCGGGAGGCTGCCGCTGGTGTAGTCGCGGGGTACGGCGCGCACGGCGTCGCGCATGTCCGCCCGGAGTTGCGCGTTGCGGGCCGCCAGAGTGCGGCGGCCGTTGGAAACCACGTTGACGAAAGACATCGGTGCACCACGAAATAGAGAACGGAAACGACGAAACGGGACGCCGCGTCGAATGCAACGGACCCGCGGAGCCGAACGAAGAAGGAAGCAGATCAGCCGCGCCGCGCGGAAGGTTCGAACCGAACGAACGGCGGAACTGTCGTGAAGGAGCGGAAGCTATCCGCGCACGCGGGGAGCTATCCGCGCATGCGAAGTGCGTCGAAGATGGCAAGCACGAACATCGGCAGGCTTCCTGCAGGCAAAGAAGCAGTATACATCATCCGCCGATGCGCTTTCGGACCATCTCGGCGAACTGCAGAAGCTCGCCGAGATGGTGCTCGACCACGTCGCGGACGATTTCTAGATCGACCGTGTCGTAACCGTGCACGAGGACGTTCCGGAAGCCGGCCATGTCGCGCAGCGCGCCGGCCAGCGCCGGCGGGATCCAGCCGGCCCCTTCAAGCAGGTCGAACAGCTCCCGGTTGGTGCGCGGCTCCCCCAGCCGCTCGTCGGACACGATGTGCGACGCGGTGTCGAGGACCGCCTGGATAGCGATCTGCAGCGTGTGCTCTACGAACCGCGCCTCGCGAACATCGGTGTGAATCGCCGTCGGGCGGGCCAGCTCGCGCAGCTCGCGAACGCTCGTCTCGATGATCGCGAGCCGTTTCGCGACCAGCTCCGGATCGGTCATCCGGCCGGCACCGCCAACCGCCGATACGTGCGGAACACCGGCTGCAGGTCGAACCACAGGTTGCGTGTCCGCACTTCGAATCCGATGCGCAAGGCGGGATCCTGGTCCAGGAGGAGCACGCCGTCACGCAGCACGCGGGCGCACAGGTCGACGGGCGCCAGGTTCAGGCAGACGACCTCCGTGCGCCGGCCCAGGAGCCGTTCGATCTCCCCCTCCAGACGCAACGGCAGCGCGTCGAACGTCCGCGGCGGATCGCGCCGGTAGAGGATCGCCACGTCGACGTCGCTCCGGGCGCCGTCGTCGCCACGCGCGACGCTGCCGAAGAGATAAGCGGCGACGGGGTTCCCGTCAACCGCGTGCGCCGCGAAGTACCGCTCGAGCTGTTCGATCACGCCGTTCTTCCGACTCGATTTCGATTATAGGCGCCGCAGGCGCCGACGCGAGATCGCGGAGCGGACGGCGGCCCCGGCGGAAACGGCAGCGACAGCCGCTGTTGCGCCGGCGAGACGATCGCGCCGCTCGCTCGCCCCGCGGCAACGATAGCCGTCGCCGACCTGCTCCCGTAGACGACCGCGAACACGGGTATGATGGCGAACGGGCGTTCGGCCTCCCGATCACCGGGGCTGCGGCCCGCGGAAAACCTGCCTGCAAGAAACGGGGACGAGGATGAGCACGAAAACGTGGTGGACGACCTCTCTGGCACGAACGTCACGGATGTGCGCGCTGGCGCTCATCGTCTCCGTCGGCAACGGCACAGGCACCGTAGCGGCGCAGGATCGCGACTTCACACCGGTCACCGACGCGCTGCTCGCCGACCCCGACCCGGCCGACTGGATCAACTGGCGGCGGACGCTGGACGGCTGGGGCTACAGCCCGCTCGACCAGATCGACCGCGACAACGTCCACCAGCTCGGCCTGGTCTGGTCGTGGACGATGCCCACCGGCTTGGCGCAGCCCACGCCGATCGTCTACGACGGCATCATGTACCTGCCGGGCCCGCTCAACGTCGTCCAGGCCCTCGATGCGGTCACCGGCGACCCGCTCTGGGAGTACCGCAAGCGCTTCGAGCGGTCGCCCGACGATTCGTTCCGCGCCCGCACGCGGTCCATCGCCATCTACGACGACAAGATCTACCTGAACACGAACGACGCCCACATCGTCGCCCTCGACGCGCTGACCGGCGAGGTGGTCTGGGACCACGTGGTCGCCGACAATCGGCTCGGCTACCGCTACACGAGCGGGCCGATCGTCGTCAACGGGAAGATCGTCGCCGGCATGACCGGCTGCGAGCGCTACAAGGACGGCACCTGCTTCATCTCCGCCCACGACCCGCAGACCGGCGAGGAGCTGTGGCGCACGTCGACCGTCGCCCAGCCGGGCGATCCGGGCGGCGACACGTGGGGCGACCTGCCGGCGATGTTCCGCGCCGGCGGCGACGCCTGGATTCCGGGCAGCTACGACCCGGCCACCAACCTCACGTTCTGGTCCACGTCGCAGGCCAAGCCGTGGGCGCGGCTGTCGCGCGGCACCGACGGCGACGCGCTCTACACGAACAGCGTGCTCGCCCTCGATCCGGACACCGGCGAGCTCGACTGGTACTACCAGTTCGTGCCGGGCGAGACCCACGACCTCGACGACGTGTTCGAGAGCGTGCTCATCGACCACCGCGGCCGGCAGTCGCTGTTCAAGATGGGCAAGCTGGGCATCCTGTGGGAGCTCGACCGGAAGACCGGCGCGTTCGTCGCCGCCCACGACCTCGGCTACCAGACCCTGGTCGACGTCGACCCCGACACCGGCGAGACCACCTACCGGCCCGAGATGATCCCCGAGCCGGGCGAGGAGCTGGAGTTCTGCCCGGACTTTCAGGGCATCCGCAACTGGCGCTCGTCGGCGTATCACCCCGGCACCGGCATGCTCTACATCCCCATCCACCCGACCTGCGTCAAGGGCACGTTCAGCGAGGTGGCGCGCGAGCCGCATCCGACGGGCGACCTCTACTACTACGGGAACCCGCGCTGGACCGGCTGGCAGTCGGCGGGACGGCTGCCCCACCCGCAGAGCCCCGACCACGACGGCCATCTGGTGGCGATGGACATCGATACCGGCGAAGTGCGCTGGCGCCACTCCACCCGTCTGCGCTCGCTCGCCGCCGCCCTGACCACGGCCGGCGGCTTGGTGGTGACCGCCGACGGCGATCGTTATCTCTACATCATGGACGTCGAGACGGGCGGCGTGCTGTTCCGCACCCGGATGCCGTCGCCGGTGCAGGGCTTCCCCGTCACCTATGCGGTCAACGACCGGCAGTACTTGGCCGTCCCGGTCGGCGGGGGGCGCGTACCGGGGGCCCCGAACGCGATGTATGTCTTCGCCTTGCCTGAAGATGAGCAGGGTCCGCAGTAGTCTCTAGCCAGTCAGGATGTCCCTGTTTCGTGGGGATATTCTGCGATACATGCGTTCAGCTCCCGCCGCACGGAGACGCCGAGTCGCCCGCGCCTTGTCGCGGATGTACGGCTCGTCCGCTCGCCCGAGGCTCTCGGCAAGGCGTCTCGGGTCGTAGCAGTCGACCGGCAGATGCGGGGTGAGACGGGCGAGACGGCAATCGTGCAGGTCGCGGTCCCGCAACTGTGTATGATCCGACCTGTCATGCTCAATCCTGACTCCGTGCAGCATGGCAGCGAATCTGCTTCCGGCGAGTCCTCCTCGGAGCGGAGTTTCCTCGAGCGGGCACGGCGGGGCAGCCGGTCGGCGATCGACACGCTGTTCACGCAATACAGGTCCTGGCTCCGGCGAAGATCGCGGGGCCGGCTGCCGGCGTGGGCGCGTGACGGCATCGACACCAGCGACGTAGTCCACGACGCGCTGCACCAGACCTTCGCAAGGCTCGAGTCGTTCGAGTCGAAACACGCCGGGGCGCTCCAGGGATACCTGTTGCGTGCTGTCCAGAACCGGATCAACGACCAGTCGCGGCGCGCCAAGCGTCGTCTGAACGTGATCATGCCCGATGCATCCGCTCCGCTGTCCGACAGTGCGGCGCCGCAGCACCAGCAGTTCGTCGATGACGAGACCCGGAAACGCTACCTCAGCGGCCTGAAGCGCTTGACGGACCGCGATCGCCGGCTGATAGTCGGGCGCGCGGAGCTCGGATACAGCTACCGTCAGATCGCTTTCATGGAGCGTCTGTCCAGCGAGGCGGTGGCGCGCAA
Source organism: Vicinamibacterales bacterium (assembly GCA_965204175.1). Lineage (GTDB taxonomy): Bacteria > Acidobacteriota > Vicinamibacteria > Vicinamibacterales > UBA8438 > WTFV01. Next base: position 1,056,502 of record OZ241978.1, on the reverse strand, counting down.
GGCGCTGGCACGGGCGTTGAGAAGGCTGGTCGACGGCATGTCGAATGCCTGAAGGCGCTCCCGGGGACGTCGTCGGCGACGCGGTGGACGCCGTCACGTTGGACCAGGGCGTACAGTGGGAGCGGTGCGCGAGACTGGCCACGCCGGCCGAGCGCCGCGCCCTCGACACGCTGCGAGAGCTCTCCCGGATCTTCGCGGGCAGGGACGCCGCGGGGCTTGCGCCGTCGACGGCGCTGGAGCCCACCGCCGGCTTTCGCGCCGGCGCCTTCGTTCGCCGCGCCGTCCACGTCCTCATGGCCGTTGCCGTGGTCCAGGTGGCGGCGACGTTGCTGCTGCTGCCCTGGAGATGGGAGGACTACCATCGGGCGCACGGAGATACCGCGGTCTATGTGGCGACCCTGCTCGCCGGGTACAGTGCGGGCGCCGCCCTGCTGCTGTTCGCCGGCCGTCGTGACCGGCGGACCTGGTTGCTGGGATGCTTCTTCCTCTTCAGGGCCACGCTCGCACCCCTGCACATGCTTCCGGGCTTCCTGGGGCAGGTGCCGCCGTTCGCCATGCCGGAGGCTTCCGTCTGGGACGTGCCCCTGCCGACCGTCGTGTTCGTGCACTTGTCGTATCCGCTGGCGTTCGCGATATCGCCTGCGTTCCTGTGGGCGTTTGCCAGAGAGTGCCCCCGGGTCCATCGGCGGACCCGGCTGGACGACCTCGCGCGCGGGATGGTTCCCGTCAGCGTGGCGGTCGGTTGCGCCCTGTGCGCCGGGCTTGCGTCGATCTACGTGGCGGGATTGGTCAACGACGGGGTCAGTGGAACCTTCTACCTGGCGGGTTTCGATGGAACCGCGGCTGGCGCGTCCGTTCTGTCGCTGGCTGCCGTGGTGGTGGTCGCGCTGCGTGCGCACACGGCCCCGGCCGCCGAGGTGCGGCGTGTCGTCGTGTTCAGTTTCGGGTTCCTGGTGTGGGTGGGACTGGGCACGGCGTACGACCTCGTCGAGGCGCTGTCGCCCGGGTCCTGGGTGTCGAACTATGAACCGGGCCCGGTCAGTGCGCTGATCCAGCCGCTTCGCTTTCCGGGGATGGTGCTGGCGTGGTACGCGGTGCTCGCAGTCCGTGTGCCCCACCCCCGCGAGATGGTCCGCGCCGGGTACAGACGGCTGTTGGCAAGGCCCGGGCTGCTTGGGGGAGCGGCCGTCGCGCCGCTCGTGGGTGTCGGTTGGCTGCTGTGGAGCAACGCCGAGCAGGAAGTGGGCGCGGTTGTCGCCAGTCCGCTGGCGCAGTCGCTGACCGCGGCGGCCGGGCTCCTGCTGGTTCTGGCCATCAACCGCGAACGCCTTCTCCGTCGTCTGGACGCCTGGGTCTATCCCGAGACATCGGACCAGCGGCAGCTCCTGGCCGTGGCTGCCGCGGCCCTGGCGAAGGCGGAACGGGTGGCGACCATCAGCCGGACGCTGACGCGGGCGGTCAAGCGCGGCTGCGGCTCGCCCGGCAGGCTGCTCGTGGTGGACGACGCGCAGTCGGACGCGTGCGATTTCAAGCCGGCGGACACCGCAATCGCTCCCTTGTCGCGGACTTCGGCGATTGTGCACATCCTGACGGAGGCGGGCGGGTCGTTGCGGGTCCACCCGAGCGATCCGAAGTCGCTCTTCGGCCTGCTGCCGGCCCGGGACGCGGCGTGGGTGGCGGAGACGGGCGCCGACGTGATTGTGGCAGTTCCCGGTCCCGGCGCCGAGGTCGTCGGCATTCTCGTGGTGGGGCGGCGATTCGACGACCGGATCGTGCGCGCTGCGGACGTGACGTTCCTGGAAGTGCTGGCATCGGCCGCGGGGCAGGCGGTGATGCGCCTGCGGTTGTTGGACGGGTCGACGCCTCGATTGTCGGAGCCGCCGCCGGGGCTCGAATGCCCGGCGTGCGGATGCGTTGCAGGGTCCGAGGAGCCTCCGGGGTGCGCCTGCGGGCCGGCGTACGTCGAGACGGAGGTTCCGCGGCTGCTGGCGGGCAGGTTCCGACTGCTGCAGCGGCTGGGCGCCGGTGGGATGGGGGCGGCCTATCTGGCGCACGAAGTCCGGCTCGATCGCCACGTGGCGGTGAAGACTCTGGCCGGGAGGTCCGTGTCGCGGATGATGGGACTGCAGCCCGAGGCATGGGCCATGGCGCGGGTGGCGCACGCGGCGGTGGCTCAGATCTACGGCGTCGAATCGTGGCGCGGGCGCCCGTTCCTGGTCGTCGAGTTCCTGCCCGGCGGCACGCTCGCGGCCCGGCTTGGGGAGGGACCGCTCGCGGCGCCGCAGTCGGTTGCCGTGGCCATCCAGCTCGCCGAGGGGCTGGCGGCGTTGCACCGGGCGGGGTATCTGCACGGTGACGTCAAGCCGAGCAACATCGGGTTCACGGCGGACGGCTTGCCGAAGCTGCTGGACTTCGGTCTGGCCCGGCCGGCGAACAACGCGGCGGTGGCTGGCGGCACGCTGCGCTATCTGTCGCCGGAGGTGGTGTCGGGGCGGTCCGCCGAGGCAGCGGACGACGTCTGGTCGCTGTGCGTGGTCCTCTACGAGATGGTGTCGGGCGACCACCCGTTCGCGGGCGGCGACGTCGAAGACGTGGCCGACCGCATTCGGCGCCAACGCCTCGGTCGCCGTGCGCGGCCCGCATCGGACACGGCGATGCAGTCGGCGGTGGTCGCGTTCGCGGCGACGGTGCTGACGGCTGCCCGGTCCGCACGTCCGGCGACGGCGGGCGCATTCGCCGATGCGCTTGGCGGGGTGCTGGGCAAGAAATAGATCCGAATTTTTTCGCTACTCGCCTGCCTGTTTCTGCAACATGATTCTCCTTTGCTGTGCATGGGCGCGTACCCGCACGAAATCTGGCTGACCGCGCCAGAGATCGTGGGGCTGCCGGCGGGAGAGCATCGCATAACAGTGGAGCTGGCGACGCTGCGCTTTCAGCGCGGCCTGTCGAACAACCTCGACGTGGTCAATGCCCAGGCGAACCTGCTGAACGCGACCAGCCGCCGGCTGGCGGTGCTCGCGGACCTGGCCGTCGCCCGGCTGGACCTGCGCGCCGTGCTGGGCACGCTCGACGTGCGTCGCGACGTGAGATAAGGCCCTCCATGTCCAGGCGCCGCAAGCTGGTTTTCGTCGTCGCCGGTCTCGCGTTGCTCGCGGCCGTCGGCCTGTTCGCCGTTCGCAGCCGTTCGGCCGCGAACGCGGGCACGGCGTGGACGGTCGAGCGCGGTTCCCTCGTGGCCGTCTTGACCGCGCCCGGTACGCTTCGTGCGGCCCGGTCGACCTCCTACCGATCGCCGGTCAACGGCCGGGAAGCGGAGATCGTCCACCTGGTTCCGGAAGGTCTGCGCGTTGGGGAAGGCGACCTGCTGGTTCGCCTGGAGACGCGCGACCTGGAGGCCGAGCTGAGGCAGGCCGTCGACAGCGTCCACGAAGCCGAGCTGGCGCTGCAGGTGGCGGAGTTGGAGTTGCTCGAAGCGACGGCGGGGCTCGAGTCGACGGTCGACGGCGAGGGCTCGCTGACCATCGAGGAAAGCCGTACCAACCTGGGCTTGGCGGAACGGCGGGTCCAGCGGTTGCGCCGTGAAGTGGAGAGCCTGGAGCCGCTGCTCGACCAGGGTTTCATCACCGGCGACGAGCTCGAGCGCTCGCGCGACGAGCTGGAAACGGCCGAGGCGGACCTGGCGATTGCTCGCCGGCGGGCCAGCGTGCTGGTCGAGCAGACGCACCCGGTCGCGACGCGGCGGGCCGAACTGCAGTTGGCGCAGAAGCGGGCCCAGCGGCAGGCGGTGGAGCGCCGACTCGCCGCTGCACGGCGGCGCGTGGCGGACATGGGCAATCTGATAGAGCGTTGCACCATCTATGCGGACGGCCCCGGCCTGGTGGTGTACGAGGAGTTCATGGCCTCGTCGCCGCGGCGCAAGGTCCGACTCGGCGACCGGGTGACGCCGAGCCAGGGGATCGTGGGGGTGGTGGACGTCAGCCGGATGCTGGTCGACGCCTCGGTCCCCGAGCGATCGGTGCACCGCGTCCATCCGGGTCAGCAGGTGACGGTGCGGCTGGAGGCGTTTCCGGAGCTCGAGCTGTCCGGCCGGATTGCAACCGTGGGCGCACTCGCACGCACCGCCTTCGACCAACAGCTCGACGGCAGGCGGTTCGACGTGACCGTGGAGTTGGAGCCGAGCGAGGCGGCGTTGCGTCCGGAGATGACGGCGCGCGTCGACATTCTGGTGGGAGACCGGCAGGACGTCGTCCGCGTGCCGATCAACGCGGTGTTCGAGAGCGACGGCATGACGCTGGTCAACGTGCGGCACGGTCGGCGGGTCGAGGCGCGGCAGGTCGAGCTGGGCGAGCAGAACCAGCGTTTCGTCGAAGTGCTGGCCGGCGTTGCAGCGGGCGATCGAGTGATGCTGGTGGGCGACCGGCCACCGGCCGCCGACGCAGTCGCCGGCGCAATGGAAGACAGCGGGCCGGCGATGGAGATGGAGATCGAGATCGGGAAGCTGCTCGGCGGCAATGGGGACCCGAGGCTGGAGCTGGTGCCTTGAACCGACGGCGTTCATGAGGCCGGAAGCCGGCCGCTCGAAGCCGGGGCGATGGCATCGTTCGCCGGATGCGGACGGCAATGGGCACGAGGCAGGTAGGTAACGCGGCTGACGGTCACGGGACGCCGATGTCGACGAAGCTGGTTCGCTGGGGTGAGACGTCGCGCGAGGTCCTCGACATCAGCATCGAGGCGCTCGGTCGCTACCGCCTGCGCACGGCGCTGAGCACGCTCGGGATCGTGCTGGGCGTTGCGGCGGTGATAGCGATGTTCTCGGTCGGCGAAGGCGCGCGCGAAGACGTCCTGCGGCAGGTGGAGCAGCTTGGCCTCAACAACGTCATCGTACGCAACCGGGGCTTCGGCAACGACGCGGCGCTCCGGTTGCGGGACGCCCGGCTCCTGCGCGACATGTTGCCGGGCGTGACGTCGGTCAGCCCGTTGGTGGAGCGCTTCGCGACCGTAGCCGGTCCGGTCGGTGCCCAGGACACCTCGGTGCTCGGCGTGAATCCGGAGTACGGGCGCGTGCTCGACCTGGAGGTCGCCCGCGGTCGATTCCTGGCGCCGCTGGACCGACGGACGCAGGCGCCGGTCTGCGTGCTCGGCGCGCAACTTGGACGCGTGCTGTTCGGCTATCGGGATCCGGTCGGCCAGGCGGTGCGGGTCGACAGGACGTGGTGCGAGGTCGTCGGCGTGCTCGCGCCGCGTTCGGTCGACGGGCGCACCGGACGGATTGCCGCCTCGCGCGACCTGGACAACGCGGTGATTGGCGCCATCGCAGGGGTGCTTCCGGTGAGTCCGGCCGTGGGCCCGACGCAACGGATCGACGAGATCTGGGTTCGGGCCGCCGACGGCGCCGGCGTAGCGGACGTGGCACGCTCAATCGAGCGCACGCTCGCGCGCGCGAACGGCGCGGGGCAGGCGCTCGATGTCGTCGTGCCGCGGGATCTGCTGAATCAGCGTGTCCGCACGCAGCGCACCTTCAACGTCGTCGTCGGCAGCGTGGCAGTGCTGTCGCTGCTGGTCGGCGGCATCGGAATCATGAACATCATGCTCACGTCCGTGCTCGAACGGACGCGGGAGATCGGCTTGCGACGCGTGGTCGGTGCGACGCGCCGCAGCATCGTCGTGCAGTTCCTGACCGAGAGCCTGATGATGACGCTGGCCGGCGGGGGCATCGGCATCGCAGCCGGCGTCGCCACGTCGTATGCCATCACCGCGTACGCCACCTGGAACACGAGCGTGTCCTTTCTGGCCGTTACGCTCGGATTCGGCGTGTCGGTGTTCGTCGGGCTCGTTTTCGGGATCTATCCCGCCTCGCAGGCTGCGAAGCTGCAGCCGGTCGATGCAGTCCGCTACGAGTAGGACGGCTTGCAGACTAGCCGATGGCAAGAACGGAGGAGGCTTACAGGCATGGGAGTTGCAAGGCTTGTCGTCGTCACTATTCCACTGGCGTTGGTCTTGTTTGCAGTGACGGCGCCGGCGGCATCGACCGCGCAGACGTCAGCTCTCTCCGGGCTCCGACAGGCGGCCGACCGGGGAGAGCCCGAAGCACAGTTCAGCCTCGGCGTCCTGTACGTTGCTGGTCGCGGCGTGGAGCGGAATGACGAGCTTGCCGTGTCCTGGTTCCGTCGAGCTGCTGATCAGGGTCACGCCGTCGCGCAATACAACCTCGGAGTCATGTATGCCGATGGCAGCGGCGTAGAGCGAAACGATGAGCTTGCCGTGCTCTGGTTCCGCCGCGCGGCCGAGCAGGGAGACGCCACTGCGCAACAGAACCTCGAAAACCTGAGCGCCGCCGATCATGGCGCGAGTGCCGGGACGGTCGCGCTCGATCGGAGCGACATTCGAGTGTCGGAGGGCGACGTGGTGTCCAGACCGGGAGACTGCGATCCGGACACCGGCTGCGACGGCACTCTCAACGGCATCGAGGGCCGTTTCTCCTGCAGCGGTGCGACTGTAAGCAGCGAGATCGGCAATTTCCGGTTCCAAGCCACCCGGACCTGCCTGCTGAACCTCGGTCCGGGGGACGTTGTCCGGAACGCCATCGGCTGGGTCTTTACGCCCGGCAGTCCGTGACATGGATGTCCAACCGGGCGGGCGTCTCGTCGGCCCCCGCTCGGTTCGTGCCGCGAGGCAAGCAGGCGGGCTCGGTTCGGTCCGACTCGGGGTGGTACCATCCCCGGCCAGATGCCGGGCAACAGCTTCGGGCAGGCGTTTCGCATCACCACGGCCGGCGAGTCGCACGGTCCCGGCAACCTCGTCATCGTCGACGGTTGCCCGCCGGGACTGCCGCTTGGCGTCGATGATCTGATCCCCGACCTGGCGCGGCGCCGGCCCGGTCAGAGCGCCATCGTCACGCAGCGCGACGAGCCGGACGCACCGGAGATCCTCTCCGGGGTGTTCGAGGGCAGGACGACCGGCACGAGCATCGCGATACTGATTCGGAATCGCGACCAGCGGAGCCGAGATTACTCCGCCATCAAGGACAAGTACCGCCCGGGGCATGCCGACCACACCTACGACGCGAAGTACGGGTTCCGTGACTACCGGGGCGGCGGGCGGTCGAGCGCGAGAGAAACGGCGGTCCGCGTTGCCGCCGGCGCGGTGGCGAAGAAGCTGATCGCCGAGCGGTTCGGCGGGCGCATCGTCGGTTACGTGAAGCAGGTCGGCAACGTGGTGGCGGACGTTCCGGATCCGGCCGCGGTCACCCTCGAGCAGGTGGAACGCCTGCCCGACGGCCAGCCGAACCTCGTACGCTGCCCCGATGCCGCGGCGGCAGGGCGGATGGTGGCGCTCGTCGAGAAGATGCGCGGCGAGCAGGACTCGATCGGCGGCGTGGCCGAGATCGTCGCCGCCGGCGTACCGGCGGGCCTCGGCGAGCCGGTATTCGACAAGCTGAAGGCGGACCTGGGCAAGGCGCTGTTCAGCCTGCCCGCGGTCCTCGGGGTCGAGTACGGAATCGGGTTCGGCTGCGCCGCGCTGCGCGGCACCGAGAGTAACGACATCTTCTACGTCGCCGGCAGCGACGAGCGGGCGCACGGCAACGACGAGACGATGTCCGGCGAGGCCGAGGCGGCGTCCGGCGGCACCGGGATGGCAGCGACCGCTGCCGGAGAGGCATCCGCCGCGCCGAGCATCGCTACCCGCACGAACCGCCACGGCGGCATGCTCGGCGGCATCTCCAGCGGGATGCCGATCGTGCTGCGGGCCGCCGTCAAGCCGACCAGCAGCCTGCCGCAGCCGCAGGAGACGGTGACGCGCGGCGGGGAACCGACGACCATCGTGACGAAGGGACGCCACGACCCCTGCCTGCTCCCCCGCTTCGTCCCGATGGCGGAAGCGATGGTCGCCCTGGTCGTGGCCGACCACTGGCTGCGCTGGCGAGCCGTGGGCGGCGGCCGATCAGCGCGCTGAGCGAAGCGATGCACAGGCTGGAAGTCGAATCGCGCGAGCGGATGGCGAATGTCGAGGGCCTGCTCTAAGGGCTGCGTGAAGCGATTAGCGGCAAGCGGGCGGCGCAGCCCGGGAATCGTCGCCCTACGGCTCCGGCCCGCGTCGAGGCCGCCGACGCCGAACCGGCCCGTCCCAAGCTATAATCCGCACATTCCGGGAGGTCGACTGCGATGCATGCCCAGGCGAATTCCGTCAATGCCAGCGCCGTGATGAAGGTCGCCGCGGCCGGCGTCCTGCTGATACTCGTGTTCGGCCTTGGATGGTTGACCGCGGCCACGGGACGCGGACAGGAAGCGGACCCCGCCTCGCTCACGGACCTCGAGCGCGATTTCACGGAACGGATGCGCAACGTCGTCCTCGTCGGGCACTTCACCATCGAGGGGCGGGAACGCCGTGACGGCCTGCCCGAGCGCTACGCGATCAGTGAGGTCACGAAGCTTGAGGGCGACCGCTGGCGCTTCGACGTGCACTTGACCTACGGGAGCGTGGACGCAACGCTGCCGGTGGTCGTGCCGATGGTCTGGGCGGGAGACACGCCGATGGTCAGCATCACCGATTTTGCCATTCCCGGTCTGGGAGAGGAGTTCGGCGCGCGCGTGGTCTTCTACGACAACCGCTACGCGGGCACCTGGGACCACGGCGAGTACGGCGGCCTGATGTACGGCACGATCGAGCCGTTGGACGCCGAAGACGCGGAGTAGTCAGGCGGGACGCCGGCGCGTTCGGGCGCGCCCCCGAGGCGTCGGACAGGCTCCGTTCGGAGCGCGGCGCAGCGTCCGCTCAGAACGCCCGCTCGTAGCGCCAGCCCGACTCCAGCATCCACAGCCGGTGCCGCGGCCCGGGCCGATCCAGCGCCAGGGGACCGGCTCCGTGCGCGGCGTCCTGGTGGTAGAGCGCGACTTGGCCCCCTTCCACGTCGAGCAGATCGCCGAGCAGCCGCTCCTCCGGCCACGACGCCACCGCGTCGAGCGCCGCATCCACGTCGTCGAAGTCCGCCATCCGCGTGGTGAGCGCGAAGGTGGGCGCGGCCAGCTTGATCTCCCCGGCCGCCTGGCGCGCCAGCGCGTCGGCCGGAGAGAGCCACCGGTGCGCGTGGATCTCGCCGCCGTCCACCGTGATGCGGTCTTCCGGAGCCGGCGCGATGAAGAACCAGGTAGCGAAACGGATCGGACTGACCGCCGGCGTCGTCCAGTGGACCGCGAACGAGAGCGATCCGGGGGTGACCTCGACACCCGCCTCCTCGCGGGCCTCGCGCACGGCGGCGCGCCGGGCCGCCGCCGCTTCGTCGCCCGGCGCGGCGGGATCGGCGTCGTCCGCGTCGATCCGGCCGCCGGGAAACACCCAGTAGTCGCCGTGGAACGCCAGCGTGGGGTTGCGCAGCAGGAAGAGGATCTCCAGGCCGCCCGTGCCGGAGCGGACCAGCATGACCGAGGCGGCCCGTCTCGGCTCGACGGGATTGTCGCTCACGCCTCTTAGTGTAACGCCCGCGGGGCTGGCGGCATGGTCCGCTTCTCTCGGAGGGAACGCGGCGGCGCAATCACCTTCGGCACGTTGGAGCCTGCCTGTACGAGCCTGCCTGTACACTGTACCGTTTTGCCCCTCGCCGACATCGCCTTCGTGACGGTCCTCACGTTCGTCGGGGCGACCTTGCAGGGCGCCATCGGCTTCGGCATGGGGCTGCTCGCCGCGCCGCTCCTGATCCTGCTGGATCCGCGGTTCGTGCCTGCGCCCATCCTCCTCTGCACGCTGGTGCTCACGCTGCTGATGACGTACCGCGAGCGCCACGCGGTAGACGTCCGCGGCATCAAGTGGGCGTTGGCCGGCCGCGTCGCGGGAACGGTCGTCGCGGGCGGCATCCTGACGCTGGCGGCGGAGGACACGCTCATGCTGTTGTTCGGGTGCTTCATTCTGGCCGCGGTGGCCATGAGCGCATCCGGGCTGCGGTTGGAGCCCACGGACCGGGCACTGGTTGCGGCCGGCGTGATCTCGGGGGTCATCGGCACGGTGGCGGCGGTCGGCGGTCCCCCTTTGGCCATCCTCTACCAGGACGCGCCCGGCGCCCGCATCCGGAGCACGATATCCGGGTTCTTCGTGGTAGGCACGGTCGTATCTCTCGGCGCGCTGTGGCTCGTCGGCCGCCTCGGGACCGGCGAACTGCGGCTGGCCCTGGTGATGCTGCCCGGCATGCTCGCCGGTCTCGCGCTGTCGCGGCGCATCGCCCCCTACGTGGACCGCGGCTATACGCGGCCTGCAGTCCTGACGGTCGTGGCGTTGACCGGGCTGGCCATCGTCGTTCGCCAACTCGTGTAGCGGCGCAACCGGATCGAACCCTCACTCCCGCACAAGGCAGGCACTTCCCATGGTTCACATGCATGGCGCAACGGCAGTGCTCCGTTGCATGCGCAATCACCGCTCGAACCCTGACGCTGCGGGCGGGGCGCAGCCTCGGCCCGCCGAGGCGGGAGCGTCTCGTGCCGCGGCCGGGCCTGCACGTCGCGTGCCGCGAGCCCTCGTCTTCGCGGCCGCCCTGCTCCATGGCTTCCCGGCCGCAACCGCTGCCCAGACGACGGCGGCGTCCGACATCTACCGGTGGCTGACGCCGGATGCCGCCACCCAGGCCGCCGCCGCCACGACCGCGATCCCGCCGGGAGACGGCGCCATCCTGGCGCCCTCCATGGCGGGGCCGGACAGCGAGCCGCAGGCGCTGGTGTTCCGCGGCGGCGAGCAGGTCGCAAGCGGGCCCAACGGCGCCCGGATCGTCGTCGAGCCGGGAGCCTATCTCGTGCGGGTGGGCAGCGGGCCGGTATCCCAGATGGTGGCGGTCCCCGTCGACGTCCAGGGTGGCGCAACGACCGTGGTCCCGGTGCGGTGGGGCGGATTGCGCATCGAGGTCGTCGACGAGCGCAACCTGCCGCATCGCGGCGTGTACGAGCTGATCCGGGTCGCGGACCGCCAACCCTACACGGTCGGCTTCGGCGCCGACACGCTGCAGGGCGAGCGGCTGCTCACCCTGTTGATGGCGCCCGGGCTGTATCGGATCGTGCAGTCGGGATCGACCTACCGCGCCCGCACGGATTTCGCGACCGTGCTAGTGCCGGAGGGCGGGCTCGTCCACTACAGGTTGGTCATCGATCCCGCCAGTGGCCGGTTCCGGGGCGCCGGGGTGGTAACGCCCGACGAGCTCGGCGTCGTGCCCGACCTTTCTGCCTGGGAGGCGCCGGAGGCATCCCCCTGGAATCGGCGCTACGCGATCGGCCTGTCGGCCCCCTTCACGTCGACCCGCAACGTGATCGGCGCGAGCAACGAGACCAGTTTCGGCACGGACCTGTTCTTCGACAACTACGTCACCTACCAGCGCGACCGCGACCTGTTCAGCAGCGTGCTGGAGCTGGAGTCCGGTTTCTCGAAGGTCAGGCCGGAGGCGTCGGCGGCCCGGCCGTGGCAGAAGACCCACGACCGACTCCGGAGCGACGTGTTGTATTCCCGATTCCTCAATGCGCGCGTTGGGCCCTACGCCCGCTTCGGGCTGCGGACATCGCTGTTCGAGTCGAACACGCTCGTCACCGAAGACACGCTGATCTCGCGGCAGTTCGTCGACGGGCGGCGCGAGCTGACCGTCGTGCCGGCCAACAGTACGTTCCCGACCGGCGACGCGTTCAGCCCGCCCGAGTTTCGCGAAGGGATCGGCCTGAACACCCGCCTGTTGCGGGGGCGGGCGGTACGGCTCGACTGGCGGGTCGGCGCCGGATTCCGGCAGAACCGGTTCGCGGGCGCCTTCTTCCTGAACGATGACGAAACGACCCCCGAGCTGGAGTACGTGGAGGCCGGCAACTTCCACGAAACCGGGCTGGAGACGACGCTGGTCGCGACCGTCCGCTATCGATTCCTCCTCTACAACACCACCCTCGACCTGTTCAGCGACTTCGCGGCGCCCCAGCCGACGATCGATTGGCGCAGCACGCTGAGCTGGCGGCTGACGCCGGAGCTGTCGCTGGACTACAAGGTCGACCTGTTGCGGCTGCCGCGGGTGAGCGACATGAACCAGACCGCCCAGCGGTTGCTGTTTCGCTACTCGATCGGCTCCTAGTTGACCCGGCCGGCGATTGGATCGATCCTTCAACGTGCACGGATTGACCGCGTTCCCTTCAGATGACCAGAGAGGTGACCCGATGAGAGCCCGCCATCTTGTATTGCTGCTCGCGACGTTCGCGGTCGTATCGCCGGCCCCGGCGCCGGCCGCCGCCCAGGGCGAAGCGTTGCGCACGCCGTGGGGTGCGCCCGACCTGCAGGGCATCTGGGACTTCCGCACGATCACGCCGATGGAGCGTCCCGAGACGCTCGGCGATCAGGAGTTCCTGACCGCGGAGGAGGCCGCCAACCTCGAGCAGGCCACCGTCGACCGCAACGCGCAACTGCTGGCGGCGGAGGCGCGGCGGACCGAGGCCGGCGGCAACGTCGGCGCCTACAACAACTTCTGGATGGACCGGGGAACGCGCACGGTCAGCAACCGGCGCACGTCGCTCATCGTCGATCCGCCGAACGGGCGCATTCCGCCGGTGACCGCGGACGGGCAGGCGCGCAAGGACGCCGTGGCCGTGCGGCGCGGCCGGCCCGCCTACGGCCCCGAGGACCGCAGCATCGGCGAGCGCTGCATCCTCGGCTTCAACGCCGGCCCGCCGATGGAGCCGCGCGCCTACAACAACCACGCGCAGCTCTTCCAGACCCCGGACCACATCGTGATTCTCAACGAGATGGTCAACGACTCGCGCATCATTCCCCTCGACGGGCGGGACCATCTGCCCGAGCACGTCACGCAGTGGCGCGGCGACTCGCGGGCCCGCTGGGAAGGCGAGACGCTGGTCGTCGAGACCCGCAACTTCCACACCCTGACCGCGTTCAGCGAGCGCCAGGGATCGAGCCCCGACATGGTGCTCACCGAGCGCTTCACGCGCATCGACGAGGAGACCCTGCTCTACGCGGCGACGATGGACGACGCGTCCACCTGGACGCAGCCGTGGTCGTTCGAGGTGACGATGTTCCGGACCGACGAGCCGGTCTACGAGTACGCCTGCCACGAGGGCAACATCGGCATGGACGGCATCCTCGCCGGCGCGCGCGCCGACGACGCCCGGGCCGCCCAGCAGTAGCCAGTCACGGTAACGACAGATTCCGGAGCCACTTTCATGACACGTCGCCTACTCTTCGCTGCAACCGCCTTCGCCGCCGTGCTCGGTATCGCCCTTGCCGGGTCGGCCGGCGCGCAGGTGGACAACTACGCCCCGGTCACCGACGACATGCTCCGCGAGCCGCCGCCTTCCGACTGGCTGAGCTGGCGGCGCACGCTCGACGGCCAGGGCCACAGCCCGCTCGACCAGATCACGACCGACAACGTCGGCGACCTGCGGCTGGCCTGGAGCTGGAGCCTCGGGCCCGGCTCCCAGCAGACGACCCCGCTGGTGCACGACGGGGCCCTGTACATCGCCAATCCCGGCGAGGTCGTGCAGGCGCTCGACGCCGCGACCGGCGACTTCCTCTGGGAGTACCGCCGTGACGCTCCCCCGCCCGGGAACAGCTTCGGCGGTCCGCCGCCGGGCCGGCAGCACCGCAACATCGCGATCTACGAGGACAAGGTCTACCTGAACACCGCCGACGCGCACATCATCGCCATCGACGCGCGCACCGGCGAGGCGGTCTGGGACACCGACGTCGGCCGCGGCGTCGGCTTCCAGTACTCCAGCGGCTCGATCGTCGCCGACGGCAAGGTCGTGTCGGGCCTGACCGGCTGCGGGCGCTACCGCGAGGACACCTGCTACATCGTGGGCCTCGATGCACGGACCGGCGACGAGCTGTGGCGGACCTCCACCATCGCCCTGCCCGGCGAGCGGGGCGGCGACACGTGGGGCGACCTGCCGGTCATGTTCCGGGCCGGGAGCGACTCGTGGATTCCGGGCAGCTACGACCCGGTCACCCGCACCCTGTTCCACGGCACGTCGCAGGCCAAGCCGTGGGCGCGCGTGGTGCGCGGGACCGACGGCGACGCCCTGTACACCAACTCGACCCTCGCCCTCGACCCGGACACCGGCGAGATGAAGTGGTACTTCCAGCACATCCCGGGCGAGACCCTCGACATGGACGAGACCTTCGAGCGCATCCTGGTCGACTACGACGGGCAGCGCTCGGTCTTCACGATGGGCAAGATGGCCGTGCTCTGGGAGCTCGACCTCGCGACGGGGGCGTTCCGCAGCGCGCACGACCTCGGCTACCAGACCTTCGCCGACGTCGATCCCGAGACCGGCGAGGTCACGCACCGCGAAGGCATGATCCCCGAGCTCTACGAGGAGGTCTTCTGGTGCCCGAGCACGGCCGGCTTCAAGAGCTGGCGCGCGATGGCCTACAGCCCGGAGACCGAGGCGTTCGTCATCCCGATCAACCTCAACTGCGAGACCGGCGTGTTCGGGCCGGTGGAGCGGGTCGAGGGCGGCGGCGGCACGGGTCCCGTACGGCGCACCAACCACTTCCATCCCGACAGCCCGGGCCAGCTCGGCGAGCTGCTGTCGATGAGCATTCGCACCGGCGAGGTGCTCTGGCGGCAGCGGTTCAAGACGCCGATCAACAGCGCCGCGCTCACCACCGCCGGGGGGCTCGCGTTCGCCGGGAGCTGGGACCGCTACATCTACGCCTTCGACGTGGCGGACGGAGACATCCTGTGGAGCCGGCGGTTGCCGACCTCGATCCAGGGGTTCCCGATCAGCTACGCGGTCGACGGCCGGCAGTACGTGGCGGTGCCGGTCGGTGCCGGCGGCGCGAGCTGGCAAGGCATGATCCCCGCCGACCTGATGCCGGAGGAGCGGCGTCCGGTCGGGGGCAACGGGCTCTTCGTGTTCGCGCTCGATCGGTAGGCGAACACTGCGGGAAGGGGAATCCGGCGGCCATCGCCCGGCCGCCGGACCTCGGTGCGGGCACCCCGTTCAGGCGAATGCCCGCGTGACCGTCCCGGCCCGCGGGCAGATCGCGGAAAGTCTTCCTGAAGCAGCCCCGAACCTACGGCGCCGCCGCAGAGAAGCTCAACTCGGGATCGTACCGCAGCACGGTGCGCTCGATGGACAGCAGCACGCCGGTCAACCGGGCGGCGACCTCATCCGCCCGCTCCCCGAAGGTGCGCTGCAGGATGGTCGGGCGGTCGAGCTCGCCGAAGCTCGAATGGTTCTCGACGATCTGCCACACCGTGGGCCCCGGTCCGAAGACACGCTCGTAGACGCCGAAGACCACGTCGGCACCCTGGAACTGCGGGAGGTTCTCGAGCAGGAACGCCTCCCAGTCGGCAGTCCGTCCCGGCGCCACCTGAATGCTCGTGATCCAGGCAAGCGACAGGCCGCTGACGTCGTCCGATTCGACGCTCAGGTCGGGACGATACCGCACGGCATAGCTCTGCCGGCTGGCGAGGGTCCGCCGCACGCGATCGGCGATCCGCGCCAGACGGTCCGGCTCGAGGACACGCCCCAGCGGCCCGCCGAAGTCGAGCTCGGCGAGGCTCTCCATCGGCGTCACGAAGAGCCGCTCGTACGTGTTTCCGAACTCCGCGGTGCGCCACGCCGAGCGCCACGGCACGCCGGCACGCTCCAGAGCCGGATTGACCTCCTCGAGCTGCAGCTCGATGAACTCGTCCAGCTCCCGCGGCAGGACCTGCAGGTAGTCGACCCGCATCCACGAGGTTTCGTCCTGAGCGAGCGTCACGGACGCAATGCCGGGTATCAACAACACGCCGACGACCAACGCGGCGCAACCGATGACGAAACGTCTCATGACAGCCTCCCGTGGATGCGTCCGGCGCTCAGGTGCGCCGGAACCCACAACCGGGATCTATCACTGTATCACCGTCGGGGAGAGGGGAGGCGCGGCGAATCCCGAAATTCGGCATCGCGCGCGCGAGACCTGCCGGCCGGGAACGAGGCCGTCGAGAGTGGCGCCACGAAGCCCGCGGGCCGGTGCGGAGAGCGCGGTCAGGCCCGGTCGGCGGCGGCGATGCCTTCCCGCTCGTCGACGCGCCACAGAATCAGGCCGCCGATCACGAAGAAGAGCAGCAGACTCGCCACGCCGACGCGCTGGTTGTAGACGTCGCTGAGCACGCCCAGCAGAGCCGGCCCCAGAAACGAGGTCACCTTGCCCGAGAAGGCGAAGAAGCCGAAGAACTCGGATTCGTGCCTGGCGGGAACGAAGCGCGCCATCAGCGACCGGCTGGCGGACTGGTTGGGGCCGGCGAAGACGCCGACGAGGATGGCGGACACCCAGAACCACTCGCGCGACGGGGCCAGCGCGCCGATGAGCGTGGCCAGCGCGAGCGCCGCCACGCTCCAGGCGATGGTCGCCCGGCCGCCGATCCGATCGTCGACGAAGCCGAACGCGAGCGCGCCGAGACCGGCGCCGACGTTGATGACGATGCCGAACGTGATGAGCTCCGTGAAGTCGAAACCGAACGTCCCGACGGCATAGATGCCGCCGAACGCGAAGATCGTCACCAGCCCGTCGTTGTAGAACAGCCGCGCGAGCAGGAAGCGAACGACTTGCCGATAGCGCCGGAGGTGGCGAAAGGTGACCGCGAGGTCGCCGAAGGCGCGGCGGATGCTCACTCCCTCGCTCGCCACGGTGTCGTCCCGGAGGAACAGGAACGCCGGGATGGCGAACAGCAGGAACCAGCCTGCGACCAGCAGGTTGGTCGCGCGCAGATTGAACCCCTCTTCCGTCGGGATCCCGAACAGCGGCGTCTCGGGCAGCACGAAGACCACGAGGGCGGCCAGCAGCGCGACCAGGCCGCCGGCGTAACCGAGCCCCCAGCCGTAGCCCGATATACGTCCGATTCGGTCGGGCGCGGCAATCCTCGAGAGGAATGCGTTGTAGAACACGAGCCCGAGCTCGAAGGCGACGTTGGCGACGACGAAGACCGTCAGCGCAATCACGACCGCGTTCGGCTGGCTCGGCCGCACGAAGGCCAGCGCCGCCGTCGCCGCGACGCACAGCAGCGAGCAGAGAATCAGGTACCGCCGCCGGCCGCCCCGATCGGCCAGCGCGCCGGCAATCGGGGCCAGCGCCGCGATGGCCAGCGCGCTTGCCGTGATGCCGCGCGACCACAGCGCCGTGCCGCGCCCGGGATCGTCCGCGAACGCGGCGGTGAAGTACGCCGAGTAGACGAACGTGACGACCAGGGTGGTGAACGCCGAGTTGGCCCAGTCGTACAGGCACCACGACCCGATCGTCCAACGGCCCTGCTGGTTCGCGGCTTGCGCGGATGACATGGCGGCGTGCATGGTTCACCTACAATACGGCGAACGTCGCCGCCTCTGCCAACGGGCAGGCATGCGGACGCCACTCACGACCGCCTGGAGGGACTGCAAGCCATGCCGCTGTTCGCCCTGATCGCTCGCGACCCCGAGCCGGAACGCCGGCAACGCGCCCGCCCCGCGCACCTGGAGCACATGAACCGGCTCGACGAAGCCGGGCGCCTGCGGCACGGCGGCCCGCTGCTGGACGGCGACGAGAACGCCGTCGGCAGCCTCATCATCCTGGAAGCGGAGAGCCTGGCGGATGCGAAGGCGACCTTCGCACAGGATCCCTACATCGTCGAGGACGTGTTCGGGCGCTACGAGATCCTGGAAACGAAGCAGATCTACCCGCGTCAGTGACCGCGTACCCGCGCCGATTCGACGCGGCGGGCCGTTCCGTTGCGACTTGCGCCGGCGAGCCGGAACGGGCGCCGCGGCCGGCCCGCGCCTATCCGACGCGGCGGGCCGTTCCGTTGCGACGGCCGGGTGACCGGTACGACGTGCGGGCGCGCCCGTCCCGTCAGCGCGGCACGTCCGGAAAGCGCGGGCGTCCGGGCTCGAGCTGCGTGCCGAGAGAGTTGAGGGCGATGGACACCATCCGGTAGCCGGCGACGGTGATCACCACGTCGATGAGCTCGGGCTCACCGTAGCGCGCGGACAGTGCGCGCCAGGTCGCGTCCGAGAGGGTGTCGTCGCGGTGCAGCTCGTCGGTCGCCCGGATGAGCGCCGCCTCGAACGGATCCCAACCCGGCGCGTCCGCGCCGACCGCGATCCGGCGGATCTCGGCGTCGGTCATTCCGATGCGCCGCGCCACCCGCACGTGCTGCGACCACTCGTACTCCGAGCCGCAGAGCCAACCGATGCGCAGGATCAGGATCTCGCGCGCCCGGTCCGACAGCGTCGCCCCGGTCCGGATGTAGGCCGACTGCACCGCCCGCGGGCGGAAGAAGATCGGGTGGCGGGCCAGGGTGGCGTACAGATTGAGCACCGGGCGGCCCGAGTCGTCGGGATCGAGAAGGCCGCGGACCTCGTCGGACCAGGTGTCCCGCGGGAGCGGATCCAACCGCGCGACGTCGAGGCGTACGGGCGTCGGCCCGGCCGGATCCATGGTGCGCTCGACGCCGGCCGGCAGGCGGTCGGCGAACCGCTCGTCCGGCTGCACGCCGAGGCTGTTGGCCAGCATGGCCAGCAGGATGTACTCCGCGCCGCTGAAGATGGTGTCGATGAGCTGCGGCACGTTGTAGCGGGTGGCCAGCTCGTCCCAGGAGGCGTCGCCGAGGAACGCGTCGCGGTACAGCTCGTCGGCGGCCCGCACCATCAGGCTGTCCCACGGCCCCCAGCCGGCGGCCGGCCCTTCCGCCACCCGGCGCAGATCCCGATCGCCCAGACCGAAGTTGCGCGCCTCCGCGGCCAGCTCCGCCCACAACGCTTCGGAGCGGCACAGCCAGGCGGCGCGCAACCCCATCAGGATCTGGTCGACGGCCGGCACCATCGAGCGCTGGCGCAGGTAGGCGGCGAGGGGACCGAGACCGTGCAGCGCCGGGGGATGCCGAGCCAGCGTCCGGAGCAGATTCGTCGCCCGCGCCGGATCGACGCCGAACGACTCGATGCCGCTGCGCACCTCGGCGTTCCAGGCATCGGCAGCGGCAGGATCCACGGGCTCGACGCGGGGCATCAGCCGCTCCTGGGCGGCAGCGGCGGCGCCTTCCTCCGTGCCGCCCCCCGGTTGCGCGCCCGCCGCAGCCAACGCCGGTGCGCTGCCCAGCGCGATGCAGACCGTAGTGATCGTCAACAGAAACCGCATCGTCCTGCTCCTGCCGGCATTCGACATCCGGCTCCTCGATCCGGGCGAAGCCCCGGCGGCCGCGCGTAACGACAGCATAGCCGAGCCGGACCGCGGTCGCCGCGATGATCAGGTCGTGCGCGCCCAGGGCAGCCCCTGCCCGTCCGGGATCGACAACCAGGGTGGCGTGAACCGCCGCCGCAGCGCGGTCGAACGCGACCAACCCGCCCGCGACGGTTCCCACTGTGCAGACGCGGTCGTTTTCTGGCAGCATTGGGATGGCCGCGGCAGGCGGCCGAGCAACGATCGGGAGGAGGAAGCCGTGCGCCTCATGCAACTCGTTCCGGCCGCGTTGATCCTGTGCGGTCCGGCGCCGCTGCTGGCCCAGGGGTGGGCCGAGTACGCGAGCCGGGCCGACTTCTTCAGCGTCAATCTTCCCGGCGAACCGACCGTGGAAGAGATCACCTTCACGTCGGAGTACGAAGCCGGGTTCCCGGCCCGGGTCCACGCCTACCAGGACGGCGCGAACCGCTACTCCGTCACCGTGGTCGACTACACCGACGCCGAGCGCATCCACACGGAGCGTGCGAAGGAATGTCCGCCCGACGTGCACACCGGCTGCACCGGGGCGTACTACACGGGCGTCGGGTCGTGGATCGTCGACGTGCGCGGCGCCATCGACTACGCGACGTGGCAGCTCCTGCAGCGGGACGTGACGCCGACGTTCTTCGGCTGGAACTTCGTGGACCTGGTCGAGGGGCGCCACCTGCAGCTCACCAACGCGGACGGCTCCCGCACCTTCGCCGCCATCTACATGCACGAGAGCCGTCTCTACGTTCTCGAGGCCACTTCGCCGGCGGGCCGGCCGGGGCCGGAAATGTTCCAGCAGTCGCTGCGCTTCCTGGACGCCGACGGCAACGGCATCCGCTACCAGTCGGTATACACCAACGGCTTTCCGCCGCCTCCCCGAGTCCGATGATGACCTTCAAGATCTCGACCGTCGCAGCGATCCTCGCGGTTTCCCTCGTCGTCCCCGCCGGGGCGCACCATTCCCACGGCAACTACGAGCTGAGCGACTTCACCCACCTGGAGGGCACGGTCACCGAAGTGCACTGGATCGTCCCCCACTCCTGGCTCTTCATGGAAGTGCCCGGCGAGAACGGCGGGGAGCCCGCTCTGTGGGCCATGGAAGCCACCAACCCCACCGGTCTCGAGAGGAACGGCATCGCGCGCAATTTCGTGCTGCCGGGAGATCCCGTCCGGGTGCGCTGCCACCGGATGAAGGACGGCTCCGACGGCTGCCTGCTCGGGTTCGTCACCCCGCTGCACGGCGATCCGGCGCGCGGACACGGCATCGAGAAGGAGTGGGACTGAACAGGGTTCCGCGGCGGGCTGCTGCTAAGATCGGCACCCGATGGCGGGCATCGACGTTGCTTCTCTCTTCTCGCTGACGGGCAAGACGGCGCTGGTCACCGGCGGCTCGCGCGGCATCGGCCGCATGATGGCGGAGGGGCTGGTGCAGGCCGGCGTCACCGTCTACATCTCCTCGCGCCGGCAGGACGCCTGCGACCGGACGGCGATCGAGTTCTCGGCGGCGGGGCCGTGCCACTCGCTGCCGGCGGACGTGGCGACCGGGGAAGGACGCGCCGCGCTCGTCGAGGCGATCGGCGCGCGCGAGCCGCGCCTGCACATCCTGATCAACAACGCCGGTGCGGCCTGGGGCGCGCCGTACGCCGAGTACCCGGCGGCGGCGTTCGACAAGGTGCTCCGGCTGAACGTGGCGGCGCCGTTCCTGCTGACGCGGGACCTGACGCCGCTGCTCGAGCGCGGCGCGGCGGACGGCGACCCGGCGCGCGTCATCAACGTCGGATCGATGGACGGCCTGCAGGTGCAGCGGCTCGTCGGAACGGGCACGTTCGCCTACTCGGCGAGCAAGGCGGCGGTGCATCACCTGACGCGCACCCTGGCGGTCGAGCTCGGTCCCCGCAACATCACGGTGAACGCCGTCGCGCCGGGGTTCTTCGAGAGCCGGATGACGGGCGACATACTCGAGCGGCACGGCGCGGCCATCGCCGCCGCCTGCCCGCTCGGACGCATCGGGCGTCCCGAGGAGATGGCCGGCATCGCCATCTATCTCGCCTCGCGGGCCGGGGCGTACACCAACGGCGCGGTGATTCCGGTGGACGGCGGCACGTTGCTCGCTTGACGCGCGGGCCGAACCCGCGCGATACGCGGCGGGCCGAGACCCCGTCGATCGCGGCGGAGAGGACGATGATCTACAGGAGCCCGTTTCCCGACATCGAGATCCCGGTCAGGCCGCTGCACGAGCACGTGTTCGAGCACGCCGGCCGCTGGCCCGGCAAGCCGGCGCTGATCGACGGGCCGACGGACCGGACCCTGACGTACGCGCAGCTTCGCGCCGCCGTGCGGGCGGTCGCGGCCGGACTCGCCGCGCGCGGCTTCGGCCATGGCGACGTGCTCGCCATCTACAGCCCCAACCTGCCGGAGTACGCCGCCGCGTTCTTCGGCGTCTCGACCGCCGGCGGGGTCGTCACCACGATGAACCCCCTCTACACGGCCGAAGAGGTCAACCGCCAGTTGAAGGACTCGGGCGCCCGTTACCTGCTGACCATTCCGCAGTTTCTCGACGTGTCGAGGAAGGGCGCGGAGGGCACGCGGGTGGAGGAGATCTTCGTCTTCGGCGAGGCGGACGGGGCAACGCCGTTCGCGGCGCTGATGACCGGAGGCGAGCCCCCGGCAATGACAATCGACCCGCGCAACGATCTGGCCGCGCTCCCCTACTCGAGCGGCACGACCGGCATGCCGAAGGGCGTCATGCTGACGCACTACAACCTGGTCGCCAACGTGGCCCAGATCGCCGCCAACGAGGGCATCGCGACCGAGGACACCCTCATCGGCATCCTGCCCTTCTACCACATCTACGGCATGACGGTGATCATGAGCGCCTCGCTGCAGGCGGGCGCCACCGTCGTCACCATGCCGCGCTTCGACCTCGAGCAGTTCCTCGGCCTGCTGCAGAAGCACCGGGTGACGACGGCGTACCTGGTACCCCCCATCGTGCTCGCCCTGGCAAAGCATCCCCTGGTGGACAAGTTCGACATCTCGGCGCTGAACAACGTCATGTCCGGCGCCGCGCCCTTGCCCGAGTCGGTGGCCCGCGGGGCGGCCGCGCGCAACGACATGCTGGTCCGCCAGGGCTACGGCCTGACCGAGACGAGCCCGGTCACCCACACCAACTCGCCCCGGAAGGAGACCCGGATCACCTCGGTCGGCACCTCGCTGCCCAACACCGAGTGGCGCATCGTCGACGTCGCCACCCACCGGGACGCCGCCCCCGGCGGGCTGGGCGAGGTGTGGATACGGGGACCGCAGGTCATGAAGGGCTACCTGCACAACGCCGAGGCGACCCGGCAGATGCTCGACGCCGACGGCTGGCTGCACACCGGCGACATCGGCAAGGCCGACGCCGACGGTTATCTCTACGTCGTCGACCGGCTCAAGGAGCTGATCAAGTACAAGGGGTTCCAGGTGGCCCCCGCCGAGCTGGAGGCCGCCGTGCAGTCGCATCCGGCGGTCGCCGACGCCGCCGTCATCCCCAGTCCCGACGAGGAGGCCGGCGAGGTCCCCAAGGCGTTCGTCGTGCTGCGCGAGGGGGCCGCCGCCACCGCGGAGGAGATCATGGCGCACGTCGCCGCGCAGGTCTCTCCCCAGAAGAAGGTCCGCCGGGTCGAGTTCATCGACGCGATCCCGAAGGTGCCCTCCGGGAAGATCCTGCGGCGGCAGCTCGTCGAGCGCGAGCGCGCGCGAAGTTGACGTCCCGAAACGCCTCGCTGGCCCGGCGTTGCGGCCCATCCCCGCCCGCTCCACGAGCTTGGGCCGCAGACACAGCGTAGCGGAGTTCTGCCGCGCAGACGCCCGGCCGTCAGCGGCCGGCGCGGCGACGGCGGAAGTACTCCACCTGGAACTCGCGCACGTTCCGGTTGTGCTCGCGCAGCGTGTCGGCGAACGCGTGGGTGCCGTCGTTGCGGCTGACGAAGTAGAGGTACGTTGCGTCGGCCGGATTCAGCGCGGCGTGCAGCACCTCGCGCCCGGGGGCCGCGATCGGGCCGGGGGGCAGTCCGCCGTAGCGGTACGTGTTGTACGGCGAATCGACCTGCATGTTGCCGCGGGTCAGGTTGCCGTCGTACCGGCCCGCCTGTTCCAGGGCGTAGATGACGGTCGGGTCGCTCTGGAGCGGCATGCCGATCCGGAGCCGGTTGTTGAAGACCGCCGACACGAGGGCGTGCTCGGCGCCGCCGCCGGTCTCTCTCTGGATGATGGAGGCCAGCGTCACGGTCTCCCGCACGCTCAGACCGCGCTCGGCGGCGCGCGCGCGAAGCTCGTCATCGAAAACCGCCCGGAACTGCGACACCATCGCCGCGACGAGGTCGCCGACGGTGGCGTGGCGGGGCAGCGAGTAGGTCTCGGGAAAAAGGTACCCCTCGAGATCGGTCGCGTTGGAATCCAGGTCGATGATCAGGGCCGTACGGGATGCCGCCGCCGTGAACGCTTCCGCGGACCCCAGCCCCCCGGCCTCCACGATGGCCGCCATCTCCGGCAGAGTCAGCCCTTCCGGAAAGGTGATGGGACGCAAGTGGACGCGCCCGTCGGCGATCTTCGCCACCGCGGCCAGCGGCGATACCGGGGCGTCGAAGAAATACTCGCCGGCCTGCAGATCGCGGTCCCGCCCGCTGCGCCGGACCGCGAAGCGGAAAAGCCACTCCTCGGCCACGACGCCGGCGGCAGCCAGCCGGCTCGCCATCACGCCGACGGAATCGCCTGGCTCCACATCCACGAACACGCCCGTGTCCGGTATACCCGGATGCGGCGCATCGAGGCGGGCCAGCAGTTCCTGCCAGACGAACGCCGCGGCGCCGGCGCCGAGGGCCGCAAGGCAGACGAGCGCGATCAGGATCCGTCTCGACATCGGCCAGCGCCCCGAAACGCCTTGCCGGCTCGGTGTTTCGGCCCATCCCCCCGCTCCGGAACCTTGCGCCGCGGCTCTTCGCTTCGCTGCATTCTACGGCGCAGGCTCCTGGTCCACGCTCTCGACGACCGTGCTGCCGGTCGCAGCGAGGCCGCCCCTGTCTCTCGCCGCCCGATCCAGGTAGTCCTGCAGGATCACCGCCGCCGCCGCCGCGTCGAGCTTCGCCTTGCGCTTCCGCCAGTCGCGCTCGCGCACCGCCAACCGCTGCTCGGCCTCCACGCTCGTCAAGCGCTCGTCCTGCAAGGCGATCGGCACCCCCGCGGCCGCACGGAGTGCGTCGGCGAACGCCAGTGCACGCGCGGTCTGACGGTGAGGCGTTCCGTTCAGCGCCCGCGGCACCCCGACCACGACAAGCCCGAGACCGTCCGGCTCCGCCGCGGTCCCGGCCACCTCGGCAGCCACCGCGGCGGCCCGCTCCCGCAGCGATCCCCGAGGCGCCACCACGCGCAACGGGCGCGCGAGCGTTCCCGACCCGTCGCTCACCGCGAGCCCGATGCGACGATCCCCGTAGTCGATTCCCAGTACCCGCATGCTTTCGCGGCCGTCGCTCCCGCACGCGGCCTGCCCGCTAAAGCGTATGCCCCGGCTCGACGCCGTGTCTATCGGGCCGCGAGCGGCAAGACTCACCATCGACGGCCCGCCCCGAATCCGGTAGAATGCTTCTCTTGTCGGTGCCCGTTCCGCATGCGGGTTCGGAGGTCGCCCGCCGAGCCCTTCGCATGTCGCGGCCCGCGGCGTCACGAGCCTCCCGGTTGAAGCGAGGTCAGTCTTGAAGACCCGGATCATCGTCTTCTTCGCGTCGATCCCCATCATCGCCTTCGCCCTCATCGGCGGCTACTACGCCCGTGCGGCCGTCGGCGAGGAAGAGCAGACCTACCGGCACCTGCGCGTCTTCGAGGATGTCGTCTCGCTCATCTCGAACAATTACGTCGAGCTCGTCGACCTGGACGACGTTCTGGAGGGAGCATTGCGCGGTCTGGCCGAGGGCCTCGATTCCGACAGCGCCTACCTGTCGCCCTCCGACGTGCGCTGGATCGAGAGCGGGGAACCGTTGCCGGAAGGACGCATCGGCCTCGACGTCACGCGGCGCTACTACCTGCAGGTGATCGCCGCGCGGGACGGATCGCCGGCGGCCGAGGCCGGCATCGCGCCGGGCGACTACGTGCGCGCCATCGACGGCGATCCGACCCGCCTGCTGTCGGTCGTCGAGGGCGAGCAACGGCTCCACGGCGACCCCGGCTCGCCGGTCACCCTGTCCTTGATCCGCGGCAGCACGCAGGAGCCGTATGACATCGAGCTCGTCCGCGAGCGGCTCGCACCCGCCGCGGTCGACGGACGGCTCCTGGAAGAAGCCCGCGGCGTCGGCTACCTGCGGGTCCCGGCTTTCGAAGAGGGTGTCCCGGCCGGCATCGCGAGCACGGCCGCCGCGCTGGAAGCGGAGGGCGCGGCGCACCTGATCGTCGATGTCCGCAATGCCGCGGAAGGAACCTATGCCGCGGCGATCGCGGCGGCGCGTCTCTTCGTGGCGGAGGGGACCCTGGCCGTCCGCGAGGAAAACGGCGGCACGCGCACGCCGTTGGAGGCGACTGCCGGCCAGGAGACCATCGCCCTGCCGGTGACCCTGCTGATCAACTTCGGGTCGTCGGGCCCGGCCGAGGTCTTCGTGGCAGCGCTGGTCGATCACGAGCGGGCGGAGACCGTCGGCCAGCGAACGGCCGGCCGCACCGGCCTGCAGCGTCTCACGGCCCTGCCCGACGGTTCCGGGCTCTGGTTGTCCTGGGCGCGCTACCTGACCGGCTCGGGCGAGCCGATCCATCCGTTCGGCATCGAGCCGGGAATCGGCGTGGACGTGCAACTGCCGGAACTGGGCGAGCCGCTCCCCGAGGAGGACGCGATCCTCGAGCGCGCCATCGAGGAGCTCCGGGAAACCGCTGCCGAGGCCGCGTAGCGCCCCGCGGGACGTCTTTTGACGATGCTTTCCGCCGGTTGGTATACTGCCCGTTCGTTTCATGGCCGTAGCATCCACTCTCCGCGAAAGTAAAGCGCGAAAGCGAAAGATAGGCGCGTAGCTCAGTTGGTTAGAGCGCCTGCTTGACATGCAGGAGGTCGGCGGTTCAAGTCCGCCCGTGCCTACCAGGTTTCCCGAGACGGTCACCCGACCGATCGACAGAGCATGAGCGAGATCACCGTCACGCTGCCGGATGGCTCCACCCGCCCCGCACCCGCGGGAACGCCGGTGTCGGCGGTGGCCGCCGAGCTCTCGTCCCGGCTCGCCCGGCAGGCCCTGGCGGCGATCGTCGACGGGCGGATGGTCGACCTGTCGTTCCCGCTCGAGAACGACGCCGACGTGCGCTTCATCACTCCCAGCGCCCCGGAGGCCCTGGAGCTCTATCGTCACAGCACCGCGCATCTGCTGGCCGCCGCGGTGACCGCCCTGTTCCCGGAAGCGCAGTGCGGCATCGGGCCGGCCATCGACGACGGGTTCTTCTACGACTTCGTCGTCGACCGCCCGTTCGTCCCGGAGGACCTCGAGGCCATCGAGCGCAAGATGGGCGAGCTGGCGAAACAGGACCTGCGCTACGAACGGAAGATGCTGTCGAAGGCCGAGGCCAAGGCCTTCTTCGGCGACCGCGGCGAGCCGCTCAAGGTCCAGTTGATAGAGGAGAAGGGCGGACCGGTCGTATCGTGCTACACGATCGAGAGTGCCTTCATCGACTTCTGCACCGGCCCGCACGTGCCGTCGACCGGTCGGCTGAAGGCGTTCAAGGTGCTGCACAGCTCCAACGCGTACTGGAAGGGGGACGCGCGGAACCAGCCGATGCAGCGCATCTACGGAACCGCGTTCTTCAAGGCGTCCGACCTGACCGCGCACCTGACCCGGATCGAGGAAGCAAGGAAGCGCGATCACCGCAAGCTCGGCAAGGAGCTCGGCCTCTTCACGTTCCATCAGTGGGCGCCCGGCGCACCGTTCTGGCAGGCCAAGGGGGCGACGCTCTATCGACTGCTGTCCGACTACATGCGCGACGCTCTCGCCGGAGAGGACTACCAGGAGGTCCGGACCCCGCTCGTCTTCAACAAGGCGCTGTGGGAGACCTCGGGACACTGGGAGCACTACCGCGAGAACATGTTCCTGCTCCAGTCGGACGGCGAGCCGTCGGACTCCGGGGCGGACGGCGGCAGGGAGTCGGCAGGCGCCGCCGCGGACGGCAGGCAGGGGGCGCAGTACGCTCTGAAGGCGATGAACTGTCCCGGCCACATGCTCATGTTCGCGAGCGAGGGGCGCAGCTACCGCGACCTGCCGCTCCGCTTCCACGACCAGGGCGTGCTGCACCGGCAGGAGGCCTCCGGCGTGCTGAGCGGCCTGACCCGGGTCCGCCAGTTCTCGCAGGACGACGCGCACTGCTTCATCACCGAGGATCAGATCGGCGAGGAGGTCGAGCGGCTGATGCGGCTCGTCGGCCGGATCTACCGGGACTTCGGGCTCGACTACGCGGTCGAGCTCTCGACGCGCCCCGACGACTACCTGGGCGCACTCGAGACGTGGAACCACGCCGAAGCGCAACTGCGCGGCGCGCTCGAGGCGACCGGCGCACCGTATGCCGTCTCCGAGGGGGAAGGCAGCTTCTACGGGCCCAAGATCGACATTCACGTCACCGATGCAATCGGGCGCCGGTGGCAGTGCGCGACGATACAGCTCGACTACCAGATGCCGCAACGCTTCGGCCTGAAGTACACCGGCGCCGACAACGCCGAACACACCCCGGTGCTGATCCACCGCGCCATCTTCGGCAGCTTCGAGCGCTTCATCGCCCTGCTCATCGAGCAGTACGCCGGCGCCTTCCCGCTGTGGCTGGCGCCGGTGCAGGTGCGCATCCTCGGCATCGCGGACCGGCACAACGAGTACGGCCGCACGGTGCGGGAGCGGCTGGCGGCGGCCGGCTTCCGGGTCGAGCTCGACGACCGCAGCGAGAAGATCGGCCTCAAGATCCGCGAGGCGCAGCTCCAGAAGATCCCGCAGATGCTCGTGATCGGTGATCGAGAGGTCGAGAACGGCACGGTGGCCGTGCGCAGCCGCACGAAGGGAGACCTCGGGGCTCGCCCCCTCGACGAGGTGATTCGGGCGCTCGCAGAGGAGGTCCGGCTGAAGCGGACCCCCGCAACGGAGTAAACTAGCGGTTCGCCCAGAGGGGCGAACGCTGTCACGAAGGGAGCAAGGTATTCCTCCAGGACGCGGCCCGCGCGGGCCACGCCGCGATTTCCGCCAACCCCGCACGCGAGTCAACGAACGGATCCGGGTTCGCGAGATCCGTGTCATCGACGACGGCGGCGAGCAACTCGGCGTGATGGCGCCGCCGCAGGCCCTCGCGATTGCGCGGGAAAAGGGCCTCGACCTCGTCGAAATCTCGCCGACGGCGCAGCCGCCCGTGTGCCGGATCATGGACTACGGGCGGTACCAGTACGAGGAGCAGAAGCGGTCGCGGCAGGCCAAGAAGCACCAGAAGACGATCGAGGTCAAGGAGATCAAGTTCCGGCCGAAGGTCGACGAGCACGACTACCAGTTCAAGAAGAAGCATGTCGAGCGCTTCCTCGCGCACGGCGACAAGGTCAAGGCGACCATCTTCTTCCGCGGTCGCGAGATGGCGCATCCGGAGTTCGGGCGGCACATCCTCGAACGGCTCGTCGACGAGCTGCAGGAGGTCGCCACGCAGGAGACGCTGCCTCGCATGGAAGGCAACCAGATGCACACGATCCTGTCCAGCAAGACCGTGGCAAAGAAGGGTCGGTAGGAGGACTCCGGGAGAGGCACGCATGCCGAAGCTCAAGACGCACCGCGGCGCGGCCAAGCGGTTCAACACCACCGGAACCGGCAAGGTGACCCGCAAGAAGGCCTACTCGCGCCACATCCTGACCAGCAAGACCACGAAGCAGAAGCGTGGACTGCGCGGGACGACGACCATGGACGCGACCGACGAGCCGCGGGTCCGGCGCATGATTCCGTACAAGTAGGGAGCAGCCGAGAAGATGCCTCGAGTCAAGCGCGGCACGGTTCGGCGGGCGAAGCGGCACAAGCTGCTCGCCCGGGCCAAGGGGTTCTACCAGCGCAAGAGCAAGCTGTATCGCGCCGCCAAGGAAGCGGTCGACACTTCCCTGAACTACGCGTTCATCGGACGCCGGCGCAAGAAGCGGGATTTCCGGCGCCTGTGGATCACGCGCATCGGGGCAGCGGCGCGCCTGCACGGCCTGAGCTACAGCCACCTGATCAACGGCCTCAAGCTCGCGGGGATCGGTCTCGACCGCAAGGCCCTTGCCGATCTGGCCGTCCGCGAGCCGGACGCTTTCGCGCATCTCGCCGAGCAGGCCAGGGAGGCGCGCGCCGCGGCGACGTCGTAAGACGTTCGCCGGGGACTCAGGCAGCAGTCCGGGCGCACCGATGTCCCCCTCCCCTACCGTCGACGAAGTGCGGGCCGCGTTCCTGGCCGAGCTCGAAGGGACAGCCAGCCCCGACGAGCTCCAGGAGTTGCGCCACCGCTATCTGGGACGCAAGCGCGGCGCGGTCACCGCGTTGCTCAAGTCCGTCTCCCAGGCGCCGCCGGAGACGCGGCGCGATCTCGGCCGGCAGGCGAACACGCTGAAGCAGGAGATCGAGCGGGCGCTGGCGGAGCGCCGGGAGGCTTCCTCGGCCGTGGCGCGGGCAGCCACCGATTCCATCCGCACCGCCGGCGACTCGTCGCAGCGGAGCAAGGACGTTCGAGTCCAGGCCGGCCTCGGCCACGGGATTCGAGGCGGCGGAACACCCACCATCACGCCGCGCAGCGAAGACGTCACGTTGCCGGGACGCGAGATCCCGCTCGGCCACCGGCACCCGCTGACCGTCATCCGCGAGGAGATCGAGCAGATCTTCACCGGCCTCGGCTTCGAGATCCTCGAAGGGCCGGAGGTCGAGGACGACTACCACAACTTCGAGGCCCTCAACATGCCGCCGGAGCACCCGGCCCGCGACATGCAGGACACGCTGTACCTGGACGCGCCGCTGCGGGCGCGCAGCGGACCGCCCGGCACCCTGCTGCGGACCCACACCTCCGGCATGCAGATCCGCTACATGGAGACGCACGAGCCGCCGGTGCGCATCATCGCCCCCGGGCTCGTCTACCGGCGGGACACACCCGACCTGACCCACTCGCCGATGTTCCAGCAGGTCGAAGGGCTGCTGGTCGGCGAGGGCGTGACGATGGCCGACCTGAAGGGCACGCTGGAGTGCTTCCTGCGGCAGCTCTTCGAGCCGGACACGCAGGTCATGTTCCGGCCGAGCTTCTTTCCCTACACGGAGCCGAGCGCCGAGGTGTTCATCAGTTGCGTCTTCTGCAGCGACAACGGGTGCGCGGTCTGCAAGCGGACCGGCTGGCTGGAGATTCTCGGCAGCGGCATGGTGCACCCGGCCGTGCTGGAAGCCGTCGGCTACGATTCCGAGCGGCTCACCGGCTGGGCCTTCGGCGTCGGCATCGACCGCATCGCCATCCTGAAGTACCGCGTCGAGGACATCCGCGCCTTCTACGACAACGACCTGCGGCTCCTGGAGCAGTTTCCCTATTGAGAATCCTGGTTTCCTGGCTGCGTGAGCTCGTGCCGGTGACGGTGGGCGTGGACGAGCTGGCCGAGGCGCTCACCGCGCACGGGTTCGAGGTGTCGGCCGTCGAGCCGGCGCCGCCGGTCCCGGGCCGCCCGGCCCGGGGGGAGGACGCGGTCCTCGATCTGGAGATCACGACCAACCGGCCCGACTGCCTGAGCGTGGCCGGCATCGCCCGCGAGGTGTCGACCATCTACGGAGGGCAACTGACCTGGCCGGCCGCGGCCACGACCCCGACGGGCGACGATGCGCTGCCGGTGACGATCGAGGAGGATGCCCGCACGCTGTGCCCGCGGTACGCGGCGTCGGTGGCGGAGGTGACGGTCGGGCCGTCGCCGGCGTGGATGGCGGCGCGGCTCGAGGCGGCCGGCATTCGCCCGATCAACAACATCGTCGACGTCACGAACTACGTGCTGATCGAGCTCGGCCACCCCATGCACGCGTTCGATCTCGACCGGCTCGCGGGCGGCGAGCTGAGAATCCGGTGCGCGCGGGCGGGAGAAGGCGTCCGCACCCTGGACGGCATCGAGCGGACGCTGGCGGTCGACATGCTCGCCATCGCCGACGGCGCCCGCCCGCAGGCGGTGGCCGGCGTCATGGGCGGGGCCGACTCCGAGGTGACCGCAGGGACGACGCGCGTCGCGTTCGAGAGCGCGTGGTTCGACCCCGTCTCGGTGCGTCGCACGAGCAAGCGGCTGGCGCTGTCGACGGACGCCTCGTTCCGCTTCGAACGGGGCGCCGACATCGAGGCCCCGGTGCGGGCGATGCGCCGAGCGCAGTTGTTGCTGGAAGAGATCGGCGGCGGCGCGCCGCGCGGATCGATCGTCGATCGCTATCCGGCGCCGCGCAGCCGGCCCACCGTCAGCCTGCGCCACGCACGGATCGGCCGGGTGCTCGGCGTCGCGGTGGAGCCTGCCTTCGTGCCGGCCACCCTCGAGCGTCTCGGCTTCGGCGTCGCTCCGGCGCCGGACGACGCCGGCCGCGACCGTTGGGACGTGACGGTGCCGCCGCACCGCGTCGACGTCAGTCGAGAAATCGACCTCATCGAGGAGATCGCCCGTCACCACGGGTACGAACGGCTACCATCGACCTTTCCCGCCATGGTCCGCGCGCCAGCGCCGCCAGGCAGCGCTCTGATCCGGCAGCGACTGCTGCGGCGGGTCCTGACCGCCGGAGGCTGCTCGGAAGCGATCACCTACGGTTTCATCGAGGAAGCCGCCGCCCGCCCGTTCGTCGGCCAATCCGACGATCTGGTCCGCATTACCAATCCGCTGTCGGAGAAGTTCGCCGTACTGCGGCCCTCCCTGGTCCCCGGCCTGCTCGACGCGCTGGTCCACAACCGCCGGCGCGAGCATCGCGACATCCGGCTCTTCGAGATCGGCCGCCGCTTCACCGCGGCGGAGGGCGAGACGCCCGGTTTCGCGGTGGCGCTTGCGGGAGCATCGCCACCGAAGCACTGGAAGGACGGCGAGCGGCAGACCGACCTGTACGACGCGATCGGGCTCGTCGACCGCGCGTGCGAAGCCTGCGGCGTGCAGACCGAGTACGAGCCGGCCCCCCGGAGCACGCTCGCCCCCGGCCGCGCCGCCGCCGTGCGAGCGAAGATGCCCGAAGCCACGGAGCCGATCGTGCTCGGCTACGTCGGCCAGCTCGCCCCGTCCATCGCGCAGGCGCGCGGCCTTCCCGCCGACGACGCCATCTACGTGGCCGAGCTCGACGTCGCCGCCATGGGCCGGGCCGGTACGGACCGGACCCGGATGGTCGCGGCGCCGCTGCCACGGTTTCCGTCCATCGTCCGCGACCTCGCGGTGATCGTCGATACCGCCTTGCCCGCCGCCACGGTTCGTGACACGATTCGCTCCGTTGCGCCGGAAACGCTGCTGCGGGTACGCGAGTTCGATCTCTACATGGGCAAGGGCGTTCCGGAGGGTCGCGTGAGTCTGGCGTTCCGCCTGACTTTCCGGGCCCGGGACCGCACCTTGACGGATGTCGAGGTGCAGCAGGCGATCGACGGGATCGTCGCGGCCCTGAAGGCCAAGCACGGAGCCACCCTGCGCCAGGGGTCTGCGCCGTAGAACGGCGTAGACTCCCGGTCAGGCCCGGTTGGGCGGCAATCGGAGCCGCAGGCGGCGCCTGTCGGGCGGGCACCCCGCGGCAGCGGCGCCGAAACGGAACGCAGCCTGTTGAAGGAGTTGGTTTTTCGATGTCGGATACGACGCAATATGTCGACCTGGCCACCGTGGATCGTCTCGCCCAGAAGGTGACGGCGCTGGTCCGGATTCTTGAACAGACGCGCCAGGAGCTGGCGGAGACGCGGGCCGACAACGAGCGGCTGAACGCGGAGCTGGACGCGCTGCAGGAACGCCTGACCGTCTCGCAGGCCGAGGCGGCGGAGATGGAGATGCTCCGGGCGGAGCGCGAGCAGGTGCGCGTACGAGTTTCGGAAATGCTCGATCAGCTCGAGACCTTCGACCTGTAGCGGCGGGCCGGAGGCCGGACCGGCACACCGCGCCGCGGAACCGGCGCGGGCCGTCCGGATCATCACGCGATGGACAAGACGAGCGACTCTGCCGTCACCACTATCCAGATCCTGGGCCGGGAGTACCCGATCCGCAGCCGGCTGGATTCCGGCGACGTATCGCGACTCGGCGCCTACGTGCGCGAGAAGATGGAAGCGGTCGCGAATCGTGCGCCCAAGCGCGACCTGGTGCACGTGGCGGTCCTGGCCGCTCTGAACATCGCCGACGACTATTTTCGCAGCCTGGACGGCCGCGCCGACGACGAACGCCACGTTCTGGATCGCATGCTGGCCATCGAGGCCATGGTGGACCGCGCCGTCGGGGGCGCGCTCCCGACCCCCGACACGGCGGAACCCGCCACCCTGGCGGCGGACCCATCCACGGCGGCGGACCACTCCACGCCCGAGCCGCCGGAAACACTCGAGTCGGCGGAGATACTCGAGCCGCCGGAAACGCCGGAGCCTCCGGAACCGCCCGCGTCGCCGTCCGACCACTCCGCCTGAACGGACGGCGCCTTGCCCCGACTGCTGCTTCGTTCTAAGATCCGCAGGAGAAACGGAGCACGGCACGTGTGTTGGTTCTTGAGATTCCCTGCAGTACGCGTGATGGCCTGGAGGCTCGTTTGAGCCATTGTTGTATCGAAGTGAACCGCGACGCTTCGCTGTGTGCACGCCTCGGCCCGAGGAAGCCTGGAGGCGGGGTTTGAATATAGCGGTTCCACCTGCACGCGCAGGTTCATACGACCTCCCCACACGGTAATCGCGGGGTTCTTCGGGTTGCGTCCGCGACCCGGCCTGCCGCGCCGACTCCGTGCGAGTCGCGCATGCAGCTCTTTCCGAACGTCGTCGTCGCCGGCCTCACGGCCGCCGCCGTCGGATTGATCGTCTTCGGCGTGTGGCTCGCCACGCGCCGCAGGATCGCGGCCCGGACCGTGGGCAGCGCGCGCGACGAAGCGGAACGCCTGCTGCGGGACGCCGAGCGGGAGATCGGCGCCCGCCGCAAGGAAGCCGAGTTCGCCGCGCGCGAGCAGGCCCAGAACCTCCGGCACGAGACCGAGAATCACGCCCGGCAACGCCGCGAGGAGTTGGCCGGGATCGAGCGCGACCTGAACGACCGCAAGCGCGCGCTCGCGGAACGCAGCGCCGGCGTGGACCGCGCGGCCCGCGACCTGCGGACCCGGGAAGACGCCGTCCTCGAGCGCGAGCACGCGGCCGAGAGCGAGGAGGTGCGGTGCCGGGAGCTCGTCGAGCAGACGAAAGCCGAGCTGCAGCGGGTCTCCGGCATGACCGCGGACGAGGCGAAGGAGCTGCTCGTCCGCCAGCTCGAATCCGACGCCCGCCGCGACGCCGCCAACCTGGTCAAGCGGCTGGAGCATGAGGCGCGGGAGACGGCCGCCGACAAGGCGAAGCACATCATTACGCAGGCGATTCAGCGCAGCGCGGCCGACCACGCCATCGAGACCACGGTGTCGGTGGTCGATCTGCCGAGCGACGATCTCAAGGGCCGCATCATCGGCCGCGAAGGCCGCAACATCCGTGCCCTCGAGACCGCCACCGGCGTGGAATTGATCGTCGACGACACGCCCGGCGCCATCATCCTGTCGAGCTTCGACCCCTACCGCCGCGAGATCGCCAAGCGCGCCATCGAGCAGCTCGTCGCCGACGGCCGCATCCACCCGGCCCGCATCGAGGAAGTAGTCGAGAAGGTTCGCGCGGAGGTCGACGAAGCGACCCTCAAGGAAGGGGAAGCCGCGGCGTTCGAGCTGGGAATCCACGACCTGCATCCCGAGATCAGCCGCATGATGGGCCGGCTGAAGTTCCGGACCAGCTACGGCCAGAACGTGCTGGCACATTCCAAGGAGGTCGCCTACGTAGCCGGCGTGATGGCGCGCGAGCTCGGTCTCGACGCGCCGACCACGGTCCGCGCCGCCTTCGTGCACGACGTCGGCAAGGCGATGGACCGCGAGCTCGAAGGCACGCACCTGCAGATCGGCATCGATTTTCTGCGCAAGCACGGCGAGACCGACGCGGTGGTGGACGCGATGGCCGCCCATCACATGGACATCGACTGGCCCTCGCTGGAATCGATGCTCGTGCAGGCGGCCGACGCCATCTCCGCCGCGCGGCCGGGCGCCCGCCGCGACATTCTGGAGTCGTACGTCAAGCGTCTCGAGAACCTCGAAGGCATCGCGGACTCCTTCAAGGGCGTCTCGAAGTCGTTCGCGCTGCAGGCGGGCCGCGAGATCCGGGTGATGGTCGAGAGCGAGCGCATCTCCGACGAAGAAGCGGTCTGGCTCTCGAAGGACATCGCCAAGCGCATCGAGAGCGAGCTTCAGTACCCCGGCCAGATCAAGGTCACGGTAATCCGCGAGACCCGCTCGGTGGAGTACGCCCGGTAGCCGGTCCCGTCGTGCGCAATTCCCCAACCATCGCCGACCTCGGCGAGCACGCCGTCGTACAGCGCATCCGGGAGCGCGTTCCCGCGCGCGGCAAGGGCGTTGTGACCGGCATCGGAGACGACGCGGCCGTCGTCGAGCCGGACCGCGGCGCGCTCTCGGTCCTGACCACCGACACGCTGGTCGAAGGCGTGCACTTCGACCGCGCCCACTGCTCGCCGACCGACATCGGCGACAAGGCGCTCGCGGTCAACCTGAGCGATCTGGCGGCCATGGGCGCCGCGCCCCG
This sequence comes from Vicinamibacterales bacterium, assembly GCA_965204175.1. Lineage (GTDB taxonomy): Bacteria > Acidobacteriota > Vicinamibacteria > Vicinamibacterales > UBA8438 > WTFV01. The sequence continues at coordinate 1,020,535 of OZ241978.1, read as the reverse complement.
GTTCGCGCTGTTCGCGCTGTCGCTGCCGGCCGGCTGGCTCGTCGCGGACATCGACGAGATGATCGACGCGTTCCTGGCGCAGGCCGCCCGCCACCGCACGACGTTGGTCGGCGGTGACGTCACCGCCTCTCCCGGGCCCCTCGTCATCGGCGTGACCGCGATCGGCAGCGCGAAGCGGCGGCGCGTGCTGAGCCGCGAGGGGGCGCGACCCGACGACGTCATCTATGTCAGCGGCGCCATCGGCGCCGCGGCAGCCGGCCTGGCGTCGCTCCAACGAGACGACCGATTCGCAGGCCCGGCTCCCGAGGAGTGCCGTCGCCGCCACCGGCGCCCCGAGGCGCGGGTCGAGCTCGGCATCGCACTCGGCCGGAACCGCGCTGCCCGAGCCTGCATGGATCTGAGCGACGGACTGGCCGACGCCGTGCACCGGATCGCGGCCGCGAGCGGCGTCGGCGTGCGGCTCGACGCCGAGGCGCTGCCGATCCACCCGGAGGCTCGCGCCTGGTTCGAACGGGCCGGCCTCGACCCGGTGGCGGCTGCCCTGGCCGGCGGCGAGGACTACGAGCTGGCTTTCACGAGCCCGCCGAGGTTCCGCGGCCGGCTGCGGCACGTGCGGCAGCGGATCGGAGATCTCCCGCTCACCCCGATCGGGGTCGTCACGAAAGAGCGAGGGTTACGGGTGCGGCGCGGGGGCCGCGACGAGCCGCTGCCCCGCGGCTACGAACACTTCGCGGTTGCGGACCGAGCCTGACGTCCGGGCCTATCGCCCGGCCGCCGCCGGCTCGAGCACCGCGGCTCCCGGCCCCGCCGACCCCCGCTCCTGGTCCTTGTACTGCAACTGATAGAGCGTGCGGTAGAGCCCGCGGCGTGCGAGAAGCTGCTGATGGGTGCCCGCCTCGCGCAGCTCGCCCTTGTGAAGGACCAGGATCTGGTCCATGTCCTGCACCGTCGACAACCGGTGCGCGATGGCGATGGTGGTCCGTCCCGCCATCAGCACGTGCAGCGCGTCCTGGATGAGCCGCTCGGTGTCGGTGTCGACGCTCGACGTCGCCTCGTCGAGCAGCAGGATCCCGGGAGCGAAGGCGAGGGCGCGAGCGAAGCTCAGCAACTGCCGCTGCCCCACCGAGAGGCTGGCGCCGCGCTCTCCGACCTCGGTGTCCATCCCGTCGGCCAGGCGCTCGATGAAGCGGTCGGCGTGGACGCTGCGCGCCGCCGCCTGCACGTCGCGCTCTCCTATCGCGTCCTCGCCGAGCCGGATGTTGTCCCGCACGCTGCCCGAGAAGAGGTAGACGTCCTGCAGCACCAGCCCGAAACGCTGCCGCAGCTCGGGTAGCGGCATCTCGCGGATGTCGACGCCGCCGATGGTGATGCGCCCGCGGTCCACGTCGTAGAAGCGCATCAGCAGGTTGATGAGGGTGGTCTTGCCCGCGCCCGTCGCGCCGACGACACCGATCCGCTCGCCGGGAGCGACCTCGAACGAGACGTCGCGCAGCACGTGCTCGTCGCCCCGGTACGCGAACCACACGTGCTCGAACCGGATGCGGCCGCCGGCCGAGCCGGTTGCCGGGCGCAGGGTCGCCGCGACCTCTGCCGTCGCGGCGGACGGGGCGTGCACCGGCGCGGGTCGCCGAGGCGAGATGATCTCCACCGGCGTGTCCAGCAGGCCGAAGATGCGTTCGGACGAGGCCATCGCCGACTGCAGGATGTTGAACTTCTCCGACAGGTCGCTGATGGGCCTGAAGAAGCGTTGCGAGTACTGCAGGCACGCGACCAGCACGCCCAGCTCGACCGTGTCCTGCACCGCCCGCCCGCCGCCGTACCAGATGATGAGCGCGGTCGCCACGGCGCCCAGCACCTCGACGGCGGGATAGAAGGTCGCATAGTAGAAGATGGACTCGACGTTGGCGTCGCGGTGGGCGCGGTTGATCCGCTCGAACTGCTCGAAGTTGCGCGCCTCGCGGCGGAAGATCTGCACCGTGGCCATCCCGCTGACGTTCTCCTGCAGGAACGCGTTGATGCGGGCGATCTGGAGCCGTACGCGGCGGTACGACTCGCGCGCGTTCATGCGGAACCAGTGCGTCACCCAGGCGATGGCGGGCAGGACGGCGAAGGTGACCAGGGCCAGCCGCCAGTCCATCCACAGCAGCACGATCATGATGCCGGCCAGCAGGAAGACGTCGCGGAACACCGTCACGACCCCGGACGTGAACAGCTCGTTGAGGGTGTCGACGTCGGAGGTGACGCGGGTCATCAGGCGGCCGACCGGGTTGCGGTCGTAGAAGCCGAGATCCAGGCGCTGCAGATGGCCGTGGATCTCCATCCGCAGGTCGAACATGATCCGCTGCCCCATCATCTGCATCGTCCACGTCTGCACGTAATCGAGCACGAACGATCCGGCCAGGACGAGCAGGAACGCCAGCGCGATGCGATCGAGGCCGTCGGTCGCGCCCACCGCGATGTGATCGTCGATGGCGACCTTCGTCAGCCAGGGCTGCGCGAGCTGCAGCACCGATCCGGCCGAGATCGCGGCCAGGGCGACGCCCACCGAGCGCCGGTGGGGACGCAGGTAGCGCAGCAGGCGCCGCATCAGCCGCGCGTCGTACGCCTTGCCCAGCACCTCCGGTTCGTGAACAGACATCTTTTCGTTGTCCCGGCACGCGGGAATCCCCGCGCCGCGCGGCCTACGACTCGTCCAGCTCCGCCTCCAGCAGTTGCTTGCGGTGCAGGCCGGCGTAGAGACCGTCCAGCGCCACCAGCTCGGCGTGGGTGCCGCGCTCCACCACCCGGCCGTCGTCGAGCACGAGGATCAGATCGGCGTCGCGCACGGTCGAGATGCGGTGGGCGACGAGAATCGTCGTACGCGCTCGCATCACCCCCTTCAACCGCGCGAGAATGGCTTCCTCGGTATGGGTGTCGACCGCCGACAGCGCATCGTCGAGAATCAGGATGCGGGGATCGGTCAGGATGGCGCGCGCCAGCGCCGCCCGCTGCTTCTGCCCGCCGGACAGCGTGATGCCCCGCTCGCCGACCTCGGTGTCGAGCCCGCGCGGGAACCCCGCCACGTCGGTGTCGAGCTGGGCCAGCGCCACCGCGTCGGCGACCGCCGCGCCGTTCCCCCGCGCCGCGCCGCGGGCGCCGAACGCGACGTTGCCGGCGACCGACTCCGAGAAGAGCAGCGGCTCCTGCGGCACGTAGCCGACGGCGCCGCGCAGCGTGTCGAGGCGCAGGTCGCGGACATCGATGCCGTCGACGAACACCGTTCCCGGCGGCGGGTCGAACAACCGCGGCAGCAGATCGACCAGCGTCGACTTGCCGGCGCCCGTCGGTCCCACCAGGGCCAGCACCTGCCCCGGCTCCACCCGCGCCGACACCCCGGAGAGCACGGTGCGGCCGTTGTAGGCGAAGGTCAGGTTCCGGAACTCGACGGCGCCGCGTATCCGCGGCGGCTCGACGGGATCGTCGGGATCGCGGATCGCCGGCTCGACCTGCAGGATGTCGAGCATCCGCTGCCAGGCCGCCAGGCCCCGCTGCAGCATGTTCGTGACCCAGCCGAAGGCGATCATCGGCCAGCTCAGCATCGCGACGTAGGCGTTGAACGCGACGAAGTCCCCGAGCGACAGGCGTCCGTCGATGACGTGGCGGCTGCCGATCCAGAGCACGACGAGCGCCGACAGGCCGAGGAAGAACGCCAGCGTCGGGTGGAACGCGCCCTGCAGCCGGACCATGGCGCGGCTGCGGGCGACGTACTCCTCGTTGGCGGCGCGGAACCGCTCGGTCTCCACCCCCTCGCGACGGTAGGCCCGGACCACCCGCACCCCGGCCAGCGCCTCCTGCACCACCGCGCTCATGTGCGCCAGTTGCGCCTGGATGCGTTCGGAGCGCACGTAGATGGCGCTGCCGAAGCGCTTCACGACGACCGATACGACCGGCAGCGGGAGCAACGCCAGCAGCGTCAGCGCCGGCGACAGCGACAGCATCAGGACCAGCGCGACGACGAAGGTGATCGAGGTCGAGGCCGTGTACATGATCGCGGGTCCCGCCAGCATGCGGACGGCCGACAGGTCGTTCGTCGCGCGCGACATCAGGTCGCCCGTGCGATTGGCCTGGAACCAGGCCGGGGGCAGACGCTGAAGATGCCGGAAGAGGTCGTTCCGCAGATCGAGCTCGATCTCCCGCGAAGCGCCTATGATGATGCGCCGCATCAGAAAGCGGCACGCGCCGCCGGCCAGCGCCAGGGCGACGAGCGCGGCGGCGAACGACGCCATGGACGGCCCGCCGGCGGCGCCGGGATCCGAGCCCAGGCGCGCCGCCAGGTCGTCCACCGCGTGCTTCAGCACCCAGGGCGACAGCAGCGTGATCGCGGTGGACAGGACGAGAAACACCGACCCGAGAGCGAACCGATGCCGGTAGCGGAGCAGATAGGGGATCAGGGCGGACGCGGCGGGCGACATCGACCTTTCAGAATAGCAGGCGGCGCTCCGGCGGCAGGCGGCGCCCTCCCGCCGAGCCGCGCGGCGACGGCGGCCGGCGGCCGGAACGGGGCAACCCCTGCCGCGGGCGCCGCGGACTGCAGGCGCTTGCGATGCTACGGTAGGTGACGCGTGTTCCTGGGCATCGATCTCGGCACGTCCGGCGTCAAGGCCATCGTCGTCGACCGCGAGCAGGCGGTTCGCGCCGCGTGCACCGCGCCGCTGACCGTCTCGCGGCCGAGACCGCGGTGGTCCGAGCAGGATCCCGGCGCGTGGTGGCGGGTCGCGGACACGGCGGTTCGCGCCGTGCTGCGCGACGTCGACGGCCGCGCCGTCGAGGCGGTCGGCCTGTCGGGCCAGATGCACGGCGCGACGCTGCTCGCCGCCGACGACACGGTGCTGCGGCCGGCCATTCTCTGGAACGACGGACGTTCCGCAAGTGCCTGCCGGCGGCTCGCCGAACGCGAGCCTCGCCTGTCGTCCATCACCGGCAACCTCGCGATGCCCGGCTTCACCGCGCCGAAGCTGGCGTGGGTCGCCGAGCACGAGCCGGAGATCTTCGCGCGGGTCGCCAGGGTCCTGCTGCCGAAGGACTACCTGCGCCTGCGCCTGACGGGCGAATACCTGTCGGACCGGTCCGACAGCGCCGGCACGCTGTGGCTCGACGTGGCCCGGCGGGACTGGAGCGACGCGATGCTGGCGGCGACGGGACTGACCCGCGCGGCGATGCCCGGCCTGGTGGAGGGCAGCGAACCGGCCGGGACCCTGCGGAACGAGGTGGCCGAGGCATGGGGCCTGCGGCGCATCCCGGTGGCGGGCGGCGCGGGCGATCAGGCGGCGGGCGCCATCGGGGCCGGTGTCATCGACGGCCGGCGCGCGTCGCTGTCGCTGGGCACGTCCGGCGTGCTGTTCGTCGCCGACGGCGAGTACCGCGCCAACCCCGAGCGGGCCGTGCACAGCTTCTGCCACTGCCTGCCGGACACCTGGCACCGGATGTCCGTCATCCTGAGCGCGGCGTCCTGCCTGGCGTGGGCGGCGCCGCTGCTCGGGTTCGACGGCGTCCCTTCGCTGCTCGATGCCGTCGAGGCCGACGACACGCCGGCCGACGTCCTGTTCCTGCCGTACCTGTCGGGCGAGCGGACGCCGCACAACGACGCCGGCGCCAAGGGGGTCTTCTTCGGCCTGCACCACGACACGACGCCGGCCGCTCTGGGACGGGCCGTGCTGGAAGGGGTGGCCTATGCGTTCGCCGACGCGCGCGACGTGCTGTTCGACCGGGGCGGCGGGCCGGCGGAGATCGCGGTCATCGGCGGCGGGTCGCGCAGCGGCCTGTGGGGACGCATCCTGGCGAGCGTGCTCGACCACGAGCTCACCTACCGCGCCGCGGCCGAGGTCGGCCCCGCCCTGGGCGCGGCCCGGCTGGCCCGACTGGCCGTGACCGGGGAGCCGCCGGCCGAGGTCGCCACCGCCCCGCCCGCCACCGACGTCGTCGCGCCCGATGCCGGGTTGCGCGCGCGGTACGCGGAGGGCCTGCCGCGCTATCGCGCCCTGTACGCCGCGCTTCGCGACGAATTCAGGAGAGGAGCCAGCTCGTGAGCGCACCGTTCTTCGACAACGTCGACCGCATCGTCCACGAGGGGCCGGACACCGCCAACCCGCTCGCGTTCCGCTACTACGACAAGGACCGCGAGGTGCTCGGCAAGCGGATGGAGGACCACCTGCGGCCGGCCGTCTGCTACTGGCACTCGTTCAACGCGCCCGGCATCGACATGTTCGGCGGGGGGACGCTGGACCGGCCGTGGCTGGCCGGCACCAACAGCCTCGAGGCCTGCGAGCGCAAGCTGGACGCCGCGTTCGAGTTCTTCGAGAAGCTCAGCGTGCCCTTCTTCTGCTTCCACGACCGCGACATCGCGCCGGAGGGTGCGACCCTGGCGGAGAGCAACGACCACGTCTCGCGCATCGCCGACCGGATGGCGGCGCGGATGGAGGCAACCGGCGTCCGGCTGCTGTGGGGCACCGCCAACCTGTTCAGCCACCCGCGCTACGCGGCCGGAGCGGCGACCAACCCGGACCCGGAGGTCTTCGCCTACGCGGCCGCGCAGGTCAGGCACTGCCTGGAGGTTACCCACCGGCTCGGCGGGGCCAACTACGTGCTGTGGGGCGGGCGCGAAGGCTACGACACGCTGCTCAACACCGACCTGCGGCGCGAGGCCGACCAGCTCGGGCGCTTCATGAGCCTCGTCGTCGAGCACAAGGCGAAGATCGGGTTCGACGGGGTGCTGCTGATCGAGCCCAAGCCGCACGAGCCGACCAAGCACCAGTACGACTACGACGCGGCGGCGGTGCACGCGTTCCTGCGGAAGTACGACCTCGAGCGATCGATCAAGCTCAACATCGAGGTCAACCACGCCACCCTGGCCGGCCACAGCTTCCAGCACGAGCTGGCCTACGCCATCGCCCACGATCTGTTCGGCAGCGTCGACGCCAACCGCGGCGACCCCCAGAACGGCTGGGACACGGACCAGTTCCCCAACAGCGTCGAGGAGGCCACGCTGGCGCTGTACGAGATTCTGCGCGGCGGCGGCCTCGGCGCGGGGGGCTTCAACTTCGACGCCAGGCTCCGGCGGCAGAGCGTCTCGCGCGACGACCTGTTCCACGGCCACATCGGCGGCCTCGACACGCTCGCCCAGGGGCTGTTGAGCGCGGCGGCGCTGATCGAAAGCGGCGAGCTGGCCGGCTTCGTCGCCTCCCGCTACGCCGGCTGGGACGGCGCGCTGGGACGGCGAATCGCGGACGGCGCGACGCTGGCGGATCTGTCCGACCACGTCATCGCCAACACCGTCGAGCCGACCCCCGTGTCCGGACGGCAGGAGCTGCTGGAGACGTTCGTCAACCGTTCCATCGTCCGCTGAAGCGTTCCGGACACGCCGCCGGCCGCATGCGCCGGCAACCTCCCCGGCCGCCTGGTTCCGCAGGGCTACCGGAGGGGCGCGGCTTGTGCTTTAATGTCTTCCGAACGCGATGCGGACATCCCTCGGACGCGTACGCACCTGGAGCCGGCTCGTCCTGTTGCTGGCCCTCGTCGCCGCGGCGACGGCTGCGCCGCGGGCGCAACGGCCGCGGGTCGCGATCACCCCGGACGACACCGCCCTGCTCCTGCCGCTCGACGACTTCTCGCCGCAGTTCCTCGGCATGTATCGCAAGGCGATGCGCATCGAGGGCGAGATACTGCAGCACGCCGAACAGTACGGCGTCGACTACGACCTCGCCCGCGCCGTGCTGATCCAGGAGTCCGGCGGCAACCCCGGCCTGACCTCCGTCGCCGGGGCGGACGGCTACTTCCAGGTGATGCCGGCGACGTTTCGCAGCCTGCGCGTCGACACCAACATCGAGGCGGGCATCAAGTACCTCGACGAGATGATCCGCCAGTTCGGACGCGAGGACTACGCCGTCGCCGCCTACAACGGCGGCCCCGGCCGGGCTCGCAGCGGACGCCCGCCGCTCGAGACCCTGCAGTACCTGCTGTCGGTCGGCGCCTACCGCAATATCCTCAAGCTGCACGAGTCCTCCGTCCGGCGGCACGCCGCCGGCATCGCGCTCGAACCCGTGCAGGAGGGCGACGACTGGTGGTCCCTGTCGCAGCGCACCCGCCGCTCGGTGCTGGAGTTGCGGATGCACAATCCGTTCCTGGCGACGCGGGTGCTGCGGACCGGTCAGTTCATCGCCTATCCGGCGGAGCCGCGGACCGGCCTGCTGATGCCCGCCGGCGACGATCACGTCGAGTACCGGACGCGCCTCGGCGACAACTACATTCACCTGGGTTTCCTGCTCGAGATCGATCATGACGAGATGCGCGAACTGAACGATCTGTGGCATCTGCAGGCCCTGCCGCCGGGACAGGTGCTGCGGCTGCCGCTGGCCTGGGAGGGCGAGCACGAGGAGTACGTCGTGGAGGAAGGCGACGATCTCGGGACGGTGGCCGACCGGCTGGAATCGACGCCCTGGCGGATCATCCGCGACAACGGACTGTTCCGGAACGAGCGCCTGACACCGGGAACGATCCTGCGCGTGCGGCCCGCGGAACCGCGGGCAACCACCGTCACCCACCGGGTGGTCCGCGGCGACACCCTGCTCGGCCTCGCGCAGCGGTACGGCACCACGGTGCGCGCCATCCAGGAAGCGAACTCGATGGGGCGGCGGACGGGAATCCGGGCCGGCCAGCAGCTACTGATTCCGTCCCGCGACTAGCCTCCCTGCGCCCGGCCGCCGCACGGGGGTGTTAACCGTGGAACCGCTCCGCTACCCGGCGACTCCGGCCGTGTCGTCACCGGCGCTCGCGCCGCCCGCCGCCGGTGTATTGGCGACCGCATCGCGCGCGAACGCCGCGGCACGCTCGGCCGCCACGGCCTCCAGGCGCGCACCGGCGTGGCTCGCCAGGACCTCGATGACCGGCATCCAGCGGCAGCCGCCCGCTCCGGTCCCTTCCGTTCCCTCGTCGACGTAGACCGCCACCAGCGGCTCGCCTCCGATCAGCACGGGCACGGCGACGCCGGCGCGGCCCGCCGGCAGCAGTGCGAAGGCGGGAGCGCGATCGTCTCCGTTGTTCGCGTCCTCCCCGGCATGCGGGGTTACCGGCACGGTCCGCCGCTCGCCGATCGCCCGTCCGACGATGCCGGCTTCGGTCGCGGTCAGGACACGCTTCTCGCTACCGGCCGGCGCATCCAATCCGACGACGCGCCAGACCTGCAGCCCCCCGTCCGCCGCCACGAACACCGCGGCCCGGCCGGCTTCCGCCGCCGCCAGGTCGGCAAGCGCTTCCAGAACACCGCTCAGCGTGGCCTGCTCGTCCAGTCGGCGGACCGCATCCAACAACCGCAGCGCCACGCTCAGGGCGGCCTGCTCCCGCGCCTCGGCCGCCGCCGCGGAGATCGCCTCGGTCCGCTCCGACAGCGCCCGCTCGCGCTCGCGGACCAGCGAGGCTTCGTGCTCGGCTTCGGCCTCCGCCCGCACCTCATCGGCCCGGGCGGCCAGTTCCTGCGCCAGACTCCGGATCTCCGACGCAACCGCGTCCTGCAGGCGCGGCACCACCACCCGCACCACGTCGTCGATGCTTCGCGTTTCCGCCATCGCTGCCCTGGATTATAATGGTTGGACTGCTCGCCGATGGGGGCGACACGGCTTCGACGGGGGTCATGGAACCGCGGGATGCATGCCGAGCACCATCGACTCGTTAATCCGATGGAAAACTAAATGTAACTGCGGACACGCAGCTTCCTCTCGCTGCCTGATCAGGTAGCGCGCCTGTCCTGACCACGCCCGCGGGCCGGGAGTCAGGCGTCATACAGCGGGCTGGTCGTAGCGCGCGGCACCGACACGCCACGACGAGATTCATCGGGGCTCGGCTTCCGGCGGTTTCCGCCGCCCTTCGACGCCGGAAGCGACACCATCAAGGGCGGATACGCATGTAGATTCCCCCGGTGCTGGATCTTCGGACGCGGGTTCGACTCCCGCCGCCTCCACCATCAAATCACCGCAAGTTGTTGAAAACAAACGACTAATCGGATCGGGATTCCGGCCGTTGCTCATTCCATACCCCATTCCGGGCGGGACTAGACGGGACGTCCTGGAGTTGTCCGGGGACCAAACTCGGGATCCGACTTCGACCTGACTCAGCCGACGGTTGGCCTCGCAGGGGCCAGTGCCGCGAACGTCGGTTGCGTTGCACGATCCAGATCACCGGAGGCGCCGATCATGCCGAACCGGCTGCGCGCGGGAACACGCGAGAGACAGCCGGCCGACCGGCACAGGCTGGAGAACACCGTGATATCGTGAGGCCAGCATGAGCGAGACGGCGGCAATCATGAGCGAGACTACGGCAATCATCGTGTCGATCGTCGGTTCCGCCGTGACCGTGGTGGGCGTGACCATCGCGACCGCCCGTATCCTGATCACGAGCATCACCCGGGAGCTAGGCGCGACGAATACGCGGATAGACGACCTGAAGACCGACATGAACGGCCGAATCGACGACACGACCAGGCAGATCGCGGAGCTGAGAGCCGAAACCCATCGACGATTCGAGACCCTCGCGTCGGAGATGCACCAAGGGTTCGAGCAGGTCAACCGCGAACTCGGGGAGAACCGGGAGCGCATGGCCAAGCTCGAAGGCTCGCTCGATGGGTTCCTCGCGGGTCGTCGGGACCGCGATGCGGCCTGACCGACTCGGTCAAAGCCACAAGAGACACTGGACCCGGGTCCACAGAAAATCGAGTCTTTGGCCGTGGACTGGCGGGGACGGATACGCACGAGATTGGAAAGCCGAAAGTTCCAGGCGGGACTTGACGGGACGTTTTGGAGCTGTCCAGGGACCAACTCGGGTGTCTCCCTCAACGGCCACTGAGGCCGCGCGGGTTGCTTGACGGGCGCCGCGGCTGGCCCGCGGTCCGGCGTGGGCCGTTCCGCCGTTGCCTGGAACGACGACGGCAGGGCGGTCGGGCAAGCGTGCCTGATCGCGCCGCAAGACCACGCTCGTCGAGGAACCTCGTCGTTTGCGTCCTGCACGCGGTCAACCGCGAGCTCGCCGGCGATTCCCTGCCACGGGCGGGCCGCGGCTGGAGCGGCATGAACCAGAGCGGCCGATGATTGCCGACCGAGTGGCTCTACGACCCACCCCGCGGCAGGCCGCAGTCCTGATGCAGCACTGCGAGTGGGCGCGGCAGGCTCGCAACTGGGCCATCGGCGAGTGGCAGCGGCAGTACCGGGATCACAAGGCTGGCGCGAAGTCCTGGAGCGGCGAGGGGCCGCAGGAGCGGCCGTTCGTACGGCGGAAGCCGAAGACCGCGACGCAGCCCGGCATCGAGGCGATGATGCCCATCATCAAGCGCGACGGGCAGTTGCCGGCGTGGGCGGCGGGCCTGCTGTCGCTGACCCGGAACAAGCACCTCTCGCATGTCGAGGACGCGTGGGTCAACTTCTGGGGCGACCAGCGACGGCCGTCCGGATCGCGGCTCGGCGTGCGCCAGCCGAAGCCCAAGAAGCGGTCTGCGCGGCCGAGCTTCTACCTGCACAACCAGTCGTTCCGTATCGAGAACGGCCGTCTCGTCGTCGGCAGGATCGGGGCGATCAAGCTGCAGCACGAACCGCGGTACGCGCATCGGATACTGAGCGCCACGGTGTCGTTCGACGCCGGGCGATGGCACGTCTCCATCCTGCGCGAGCTCGATCGTCAGCGGCGCCGCGCGGATCCGGGAAGCATCGTCGGCATCAAGCTCGGCGTGCGCGAACCGGCGACTACCAACGACGGCGAGGTCTGCCGCACGGCGGGTGCGACGCCGGCCGAGGAACGCCGGTTGAAGCGGTTGCAGCGGCGGTTCTCTCGGCGCGGAGTCGAAGACCCGCAAGGGAAGATCAAGGTCCGGCGCGGCGGCAGGACCGTGCGGGTCAAGACGTCGAAGCGGCGCGAGAAGGCGCGCGCGGCGTTGGCGAAGCTCCACGCGCGGATCCGGAGACGTGACGCGAACCGGCGGCACGTCTTCACGCGGTCCCTGGCCGAACGCGCGGCAGTGGTCGGCGTCGAGAGCGTCCGCGTGAAGAAGCTCACCCGGACGCGGCCGGACGAGAAGGGCTCGAAGGACCTGAACCGGGGAATCCTGCGCGCGGCGTGGCACACGACGAAGACGCAACTCGGCTACAAGGTCGCCGAACACGGAGGCGCGGTGATCGAAGTCGATGCCGCCTTCAGCATCCAGGACTGCCATGTTTGCGGCGCGCGCAGCGGGCCGGACGGCGAACACGAGGCGGCAGTTTCCGATTGGACCTGCAGCCGGTGCGGCACGCGGCACTGGAAGCCGGTCAACGCCGCCATCAACGTCAAGAGGAAGACGGAAGACTGTCTGGCGGCCCGTGCCGCCGGCGGGAACCCGGGCGGGATGCCGGATGCCCGGCGAACGCCCGGAACCGCGACGGTAGGGCCGCCGGGGCCCGAACCCAACGCCCGCGGAGAGCATGCAAGCCGCGCCGACGCCGGCCGTGCCGGCAGAAGCACGCAGTCCTCAGTGAAGCGGGAAGCCCCACCGGGGGGCGCCGCCAGCCGCTCCGAGCAAGTCTCGGAGTCGCGGCAGTCATCAGGTCGGCATCGCGCTCGAAGACCGCGAGACGGCCTCTCGTGACGCAGTCGCCCGCGAGCGACGAGGTCTGGACGCTGCGGCGCGCGCGCCGGGTTCGTGGCGTGGCACGCCGATGCAGCACCACGCGTCAGCGCGGGCGGGTCTCGACGTGGCGGAGTGCCGGGTTGATGGCGGGATTGTTGTGGCGGTCCACCGGTCACCGGATCCGACCTCCCGGCGCCGGTATCGACAGGTGGGACGGTGGGTCGATGCGCGAAGCACTGCGCGGTTGACACGGCGGGAGGGGTTGCAATCGAGGCGATCCGTCGGTATCGTCGGCCCGGGTTGGGCTGCCGGTCGACCCCGTCTCTAACCGGATGGGTGGCAGTCCGGCTCAGGGCGCGACCGGGGGTTGGGTTAGAGTTCCCTTTCCTTTCTCCCTGGCCGCGCCCGCTGTACGTACCGATTGCTGTGCATTCGGGAGCGTACGGGGCGACGCCATCACGGCGGGTGAACATTCCGAGGCCCGGATGGCGGCACACGACCGCCCGGCGACTACGAACGACGGCGAGGTCTGCTGCATGGGGGGCGACGCCGGCCGAGGAACGCCGGTTGAAGCCTTGCAGCGGCGGTTTTCGCGGCGCGGAGTTGAAGATCCGCAAGGGAAGATCAAGGTCCGGCGCGGCGGCAGGACCGTGCGGGTCAAGACGTCGAAGCGGCGCGAGAAGGCGCGCGCAGCGTTGGCGAAGCTCCACGCGCGGATCCGGAGGCGTTGCGCGAACCGGCGGCACGTCTTCACGCGGTCCTTGGCCGAACGCGCGGCAGTGGTCGGCGTGGAGAGCGTCCGCGCGAAGGAGGCCGACCAGGGACGCGGCCGGACGAGAAGCGCTCGAAGGACCTGAACCGGGGAGTCCTGTGCGCGGCGTGGCACATGACGAAGACGCAACTCGGCTACAAGGCCGCCGAACACGGAGGCGCGGTGATCGAAGTCGATGCCGCCTTCAGCGCCCAGGACTGCCACGTCTGCGGCGCGCGCAGCGGGCCGGACGGCGAACACGAGGCGGCAGTTTCCGATTGGACCTGCAGCCGGTGCGGCACGCGGCACTGGAAGCCGGTCAACGCCGCCATCAACGTCAGGAGGAAGACGGAAGACTGTCTGGCGGCCCGTGCCGCCGGCGAGAACCCGGGCGGGATGCCGGATGCCCGGCGAACGCCCGGAACCGCGACGGTAGGGCCGCCGGGGCCCGAACCCAACGCCCGCGGAGAGCATGTAAGCCGCGCCGACGCCGGCCGTGCCGGCGGAAGCACGCAGTCCTCGCTGAAGCGGGAAGCCCCACCGGGGGGCGCCGCCAGCCGCTCCGAGCAAGTCTCGGAGTCGCGGCAGTCATCAAGTCGGCATCGCGCTCGAAGACCGCGAGACAGCCTCTCGTGACGCAGTCGCCCGCGAGCGACGAAGATCTGGACGCTGCGGCGCGCGCGCCGGTTTCGTGGCGTGGCACGCCGATGCAGCACCACGCGCGTCAGGCGCGGGCGGTCTCGACGTGGCGGAGTGCCGGGTTGATGGCGGGATTGTTGCGGCCCACCGGTCACCGGATCCGACCTGCCGGCGCCGGTGTCGACGGGCGGGACTGGTAGCTGGCTCGCAGATCAGGTCGCACTAAAGGCAGAACAACGCGAGCCCGATAGTCCTTCTGATGGGCATCCTGCAGTCGAGCACGGTCGGGCGGGTTGACACCGATATCGGTTGTCCTGTAGGCTCACCGCGTTCTAGAACCTTGCGGGCCGGTTGGCGGTCCAAGCAGAACGGAGGTAATCGCATGCGACGACTCACGATTTTGGTCGGCTTGGCGGCGGCGGTGGCACTGATGGTGCCGGCCCCGGTCGCGGCGCAGACGACCGTCTACGACTACGACGACGGCGCGGCATGGTGGAACACGTACAACTGCGCGGACATGAAGATCCTGCTGCCGGCGTGGACCGATGCGGACGGTACCGGAAGCGGTACTGCTGCGGAGACGAGGGCGGCCCACGAGAAGCGTGTCTGCGTCATGTACGCCGATCTTGCCACCTCGAACAAGCTCATCATCGAGACCTTCATCGAGGCCACCGATGAAAAGATGAAAGCGACCCACAAGGCGTGGTGGGACGCTCAGACGGTTCAGCACAGGCAAGTCCTCGCCGGGGCGTTGGCACTCAGGGCCCTCACTGGCGATGGCAACGCTTATGACGTCGCCCTACCGGCCGCTGCCACCGCAGGTGCCGCTACTGCCTTCGATCCCGCCTACGACAGCCTTGGCGGACTGGCCAAGCAGGTTGTGGACAGGGCCGGAAACGCGCTGAGCGGGCGTGGCGGCATGATGACCGACGACGACGACGACGACATGGACGAAGCACCGGCCCTGCCGATCTTCGCCACGTTGCTGCTCGGCGGCGTGCTCGCGGGCCGCGGCTGGTGGCTCCGGCGTTGCGCGTAGCTCGAACATCATCTCGTTCTTCTTCCCGCCCGCGCTCCCGCCTTCCAGGTGGAGCGCGGGCGTTTTTCGTATTGGCTGGCGGCGTCGCGGGCGGGTGGTATGTTGCGCACAGGTCTCCTGTCGAGCCCATCCTCCACGGCTTCGGCCGTGGAGGTTCGGCAGAGGCCAGGGCAGGCCGCGAGTGTTCTTAACCCTTCGCCCGCGGCCCGCCCGCTACGCCTTCGGCCGGCTCGGCGGCGCGCTGTAGGGGGCCGTGGTAGACTTGGCGTCCAGGTTCCTTTCGTTGCCGCGTTGGTCGGTCCCGGTGCCCTTCATCGGGGCCGACACCCCCCCCTGCCGTTTGGGCACTTTCCGATATAATCCCCAACGGCTCCCGGCTTCGGCCGGGGGCCTTTTTTTTGCCCCGGCCGCGCTGCGGGACCCGGCGGGGCAGACCACCGCCTCACGCGCTTCCTGGTGGGCTCGAGCCGGCGGGCAGTCCGGGACGGCGCGGCGTCAGCGTCAGCGTGCGGTTCGCGCCGCTGGCGAGCAGGTCGCGCGTTTGGCGCTCGATCCAGCTGATCGGCGCCTCGCGCAGCCGCAGCCGCAGCCCGACGGCGCCGTCACGATCCCGGACCGGTTGCCGGGCGGCGCCGACACGAGGCCCCGCCAAGGGCCGTCGCGTGATGCGGCCGTTTCGGCAACGCCGGACACGGCGCGCCCCGCGGTTGTCACGGCCGGCCGGCACCGGAGGCCGTCGGCCTTGGGCATCGCGTCGAGACCTGCCGTCGGTCGCCGGACGTTCATCGAGTTCCCGCGCCAGCCCGCCGGGCGCATCGTCCCTGTAGCGCAATCGGTCTGCGGCAACGATCCGGGAAGCGGCCGTTGACGGCCACCGTCCGGCCGGGAGCCAGCGCGTCAGTGGCTGTGGCCGCCTCGATGGATATCGCGGCGGGCCGCGTGCTGTGCGTCGGCGGCGCCCTGAGCTGGCGGCGGGGGCGTCGGGGTCGGCGGCGCCTGGCCGAGGATGACGCGCCGGCTGCGGCTCTCGTCCCGGTCGTGGTCAACGGCCTGCCGGCACAAGGTGCGGGTCCGCTCGACGAGCGGCGGCAGTGCGGCCAGCACGACGCGGGCGAAGGTCCGGCGCTGCTCGGCCTCGGTGAGCGGGACTCCGCCGGTCTGCTGTTCGGCGATCGCGGCCCGGAACGCGCGGTCGTGATGACGGCGCTCGGCTGCGGCCCGCGCCTGGTCGTCGGGGCGCCCGTGCAGAACCCGCAGGGCGGCCCGCGCCGCGTCGTCGACCGCGTGGTCGCCGTCGAGCCGGCGGAGCAGGCTGCTCAGCGTGCGGTTCGAGAGCGGGGGAAGGGCTTGCGTAAGCGTGTCAGCCAGCCTGCGTGCATCGAAGGCGAGGGGCGGGGGCGATGTCTCAGGGCCGGTCGCGGGGATGTCGGCCGCGGACCGGGAAGGCTCCAGGTTCCCGGCCCGATCGACGCCGTAGCCGGTCGATGGTACGTCGGTGGCGGGATGCGGTCGAGGGGGCCGTACCGTCGGCCTTGCGGGCGTCGTGGGCACCGCCTCTGCGCGCGGCTGATGACGATCAGGCCCCCAACGCTCGCGCGCCACTTGCCGGTCCGCCTCGGCCACCACCTGCGCAAGTGACGGCGAGTACGGTGCGTTCGCCGGTGCGTTCGACGAGCGTCGGCTGCGGTCGAGGGCCGACCGCGCGAATCGCCTTCTCGTAGACGAACAGCCGGTGCTGGGCGCGGTGATGCGCGTCCAGGGTGGTCATCCATGCCTCATGCGCGGCGGCGGCGCGCCGTTGTGTGCTCTCGTCGCGTAACGCGCGGCGTCGGCGTTCGTCGTATTGCCGGTCGTGTTCCGCGTTCTCGTGCGCGAACCCGGTCCGGGTCACCGCCTTGTCGAGGCGGGCGCGGGTCTGCCAAGCCCGCCGCCGCCGTGCGTCGGCGAGGTCGGCATCGAGCTGGCGGCGCTCGGCATCGAGCTGGCGGCGTTCGGTTTCCAGTTGGCGGCGCTCGGCCTCGACGTCGACCTCGGGCCGGTGTTTGCGGAACAGCTTGCGGATGGCGGCGGCGCCGCGCCGCAAAGCGCGAACCGCGATGCGTCCGAAGCGGCGCGCGAGCGAGACGCGTTCGGTGCGGTGGCGTCGGCGCAGCTCGACGCGCCGGCGGGCGCCGTCGGCGCGCAGGCTTGCGGACCGACGCACTGCGCGGCGGGGACGGGGCGGGGCCAGCGGCGGCGTGCGCCTCGGCCCGCGCGTCCTGGTAGGTTCGCCATTCCCGCCGTCGGCGCTCGATCCTTTCGTCTTCGGCGGGGGGATGACGGTCTACCAGTTTACCGACGCGGATGCGTGGTGGGAGTCGTTCGACTGCGACGCGATGAGGGACATCCTCGGCACCGGTGGCGACGGTACCAACGACATCACGAGGGCAAGCATGGCCGACGCCTGCAAGATGACGCTGGATGGCCTCACGACCGCTCGGTCGCGGGCCATTGAGGACTTCATCAGCCCGGCAACGGATGACGCAACCGCCAACGACAACGTCATCGGGATGTTCGGCAGCACCAAGGCGTGGTGGGACGCGGTAGGAGACGAGACCAACGGTTGCCCGATTCGTCAGGCGCTGGTCGCGAAGCTTCCGATCGGAACTGTAGCTACTGGCGCGTCGACCGACAGCGACAAGAACTTGTTCTGCCGCGACTACGACGACCTTCGTGGGGACGACCAGGACTTGGTCGACAAGGTCGGGATGTACCTGAGCGGCCGTGGCGACATGGACATGGAAGATCCCGACGGGGACGAGGAAGAGGCCCCCGCGCTGCCGCTGGTGGGCGTCGGCCTCCTCGGGCTCCTGCTGGCCGGCCGCGGCGCGTGGCTCCGCCGTCGCAACGCCTAGCGCGTGACGACCGACCACGCATTGCAACGTGCAACGGAACGGCTCCCGGCTTCGGCCGGGGGCCATTTTTTTTACCCAGGCCGCGGCCGCGGGGCTTGGGCGGGGCAAAGGCTACCCCGCCTCACGCGCTTCCTGTCGGCTCGGGGCAGCGTCGGTAATCGACTCCGACCGGCCTTCCTCCGCCTGAGAGGAACGAGATGGCCGTCGGCCTCGCCCGTGCCCGCCGAAAGCAGTTGCGGCTGCCCGCTGACCGCGAGCTGGCGCAAGGGCGCATGGCGGCGCTCCGGCGGGCTCGCAGGCTGTGAGGGGTTGCTACCCGAGCCAGCGCAGGAAGCCGAGAAGGAGGCCGAGCAGGCCGACGGTGACGCCGGTCTGGATGAGCATTGCCCGGTAGATGTCGGCACGCAATTCGGCCAGGCCAGTCTTGAACTGCTCGGAGGTAACGTGGTCACCGTGCTCGGCGGCTTGGCGGATGGCGTCAGTGATGGCGTCAGCCTGAGCCGGCGTCAGGTCGGCGTCGGTCAGGGAGCGCGCGATCGCGTGCGTGTCGAACATTGGCTCAGAGTACCACGGATCAATCCGGCCAGGTCTGCAGGACCCTCTGCCCTCGCTAACTGGGCGCAGTCGGTTGCCGTGACTTCCCGTCCAGGCCACCGAAGCTCTTGACGACCACCGGAGGTTTGCCCCGCCGTCGTAGGAATCGTCGCTCATCGATTCAATTGCGTGCGCGGGCGAGGTCTCGGGGCTTCTGTCGCCGGTGGCGTGGCGAGCCGGCAGGCGCACGTATTCGTGCCCGGACGCCTCCTGTCTGGCTCGATGTTCCTGAACATCGCCTCGCCGTCGTAGCCGAATCGCGCGGCGTACGCCTTCCGAATGGCCGGGAGTTCAGCGGTGATCCGGAAGCGGCCGTTGATGGCCACCGTCCGGCCGCGAGCCAGCGTGTCAGTGGCTGTGGCCGCCTCGGTTGATGTCGCGGCGGGCCGCGTCCTGCGCCTCCGCGGCGCCCTGGGCTGGTCGCGGGGGCGTCGGGCCCGGCGGTGCTTGGCCGAGGATGACGCGCCGGTGGCGGCTGTCGTCCCGAGCGTGGTCCAGCTGCTGCCGGCACAGTGTGCGGATCGACTTGACGAGCGGCGGCAGTGCGGCCAGCACGACGCGGGCGAAGGTCCGGCGCTGCTCGGCTTCGGTGAGCGGGACTCCGCCGGCCTGCTGTTCGGCGATCGCGGCCCGGAACGCGCGGTCGTGATGGCGGCGCTCGGCTGCGGCCCGCGCCTGGTCGTCGGGGCGCCCGTGCAGGATCCGCAGGGCGGCCCGCGCCGCATCGTCGATCGCGTGGTCGCCGTCGAACCGGCGGAGCAGGCTGCTCAGCGTGCGGTTCGAGAGCGGGGGAAGCGCTTGCGCAAGCATGTCAGCCAGCCTGCGGGGATTGAAGGCGAGGGGCGGGGACGATGTTTCCGGGCCGGTCGCCGGGATGTCGGCCGCGGACCGGGAAGGCTGCAGGTTCCCGGCCCGGTCGACGCCGTAGCCGGTCGATGGGACATCGGTGGCGGGACGCGGTCGAGCGGGCCGTACCGCCGGCCTTGCAGGCGTCATGGGCGCCGCCTCGGAGCGCGGCTGACGACGATCAAGCTCCCGGTTCTCGCGCGCCACTTGCCGGTCCGCCTCGGCCACCACCTGCGCAAGTGACGGCGAGTACGGTGCGTTCGACGGTGCGTTCGACGAGCGTCGGCTGCGGTCGAGGCCGACCGCGCGAATCGCCTTCTCGTAGACGAACAGCCGGTGCTGGGCGCGGTGATGCGCGTCCAGGGTGGTCATCCATGCCTCATGCGCGGCGGCGGCGCGCCGTTGTGTGCTCTCGTCGCGTAACGCGCGGCGTCGGCGTTCGTCGTATTGCCGGTCGTGCTCCGCGTTCTCGTGCGCGATCCCGGTCCGGGTCACCGCCTTGTCGAGGCGGGCGCGGGTCTGCCAAGCCCGCCGCCGCCGTGCGTCGGCGAGGTCGGCATCGAGCTGGCGGCGCTCGGCATCGAGCTGGCGGCGTTCGGTTTCGAGTTGGCGGCGCTCGGCCTCGACGTCGACCTCGGGCCGGTGCTTCCGGAACAGCTTGCGGATGGCGGCGGCGCCGCGCCGCAAAGCGCGAACCGCGATGCGTCCGAAGCGGCGCGCGAGCGAGACGCGTTCGGTGCGGTGGCGTCGGCGCAGCTCGACGCGCCGGCGTGCGCCGTCGGCGCGCAGCTTGCGGATCGACGCACTGCGCGGCGGGGACGGGGCGGGGCCGGCGGCGGCGTGCGCCTCGGCCCGCGCGTCCTGGTAGGTTCGCCATTCCCGCCGTCGGCGCTCGATCCTTTCGTCTTCGGCGGTCCGCTGACGCCGCAGCTCGTCGCGCTGCCGTTCGACCAACTGCGTCCACTGCGCGCGCTGGTCGGGCGGAGCGCCGACGGGTGAAGGCGGCCGTTTCCGCGCCCGCCTCGCCGCCGGCTGCGGGTGCAGCCGCGCGGCGGTCGCGCGGGCCTGGTTGCGCGGCATGCCGCTCCTGCGGCAGCGGCGCTCGAGGCCGCGGCGCGCCGCCCGCGCCTCGCGCCGTTCGACGCGACCGGGCACGACGATGCCGCCGTGGTCGCGCTCGTATTGCTCGGCCCAGCGGCTGAGCCTGCGCGTGGCGCCCTTGTCGAGGTTGACGGCCCGGCCGGTCTCGGGGTCGACGCGGCTGACGGCAACATGGACGTGCGGGCAGTCCGTGTCCGTGTGCGCGGCGCAGACCGCGTAGTGGCGATGGTCGAGACCGAGGCTGTCGAGCGCGCCGGCGACGGCCGACAGCATCTCCTGCTTCGCCGGGGCCTCGGCCCCCTCCGGCCAGCTCAGCACGATGTGGGTGTACGGGTTCTTCAGCTTGCGCCCGCGGGCGCTGATGCCGGCCATGGTCTTGAGCACCGGGGCGTCGGCGGTCAAACCCTGCATCACGCGCACCATCAGCTCGGTGTCCTCGGTCGGGATGCCGAGGCAGGCGGTCCACGCGACGCGGTCCGACGACGTCGGCCGGCGGTTGGCGGCCGACGTCTGGTCGTGGGTGATGTAGGCGGCCATGCCGGCGATGCCGCGGCCGGAGCCGATGATGCGACAGATCACGGCCACCTCCCGAGCTGGCGGGCGACGGCCTCGGCCGCCTGGCGCAGTGCGTCGAGGGTCCGTGCATCGGGGCGCCCGCGGGCGGCGTGCAGTGCGCGCGTGGCGTCGTTGAGCAGGCGGCCGACGCGGCGCAGCTCGACGCGGCGGGCGACGGCCTCGGCGTTCGCGATCGGCGCCGGGGCGGCGCCGGTGACGGCGTCCGGCACGCGGGCGAGGTCCTGGCGGACGAGCGCGGCGACGGCGCAACGGCGGGCGGCGGCGCGGCGCTTCAGCGCCCGGACTTCGACGGCGGTGAACCGCACGCTGACCGCGTGCGTGCGCTGCCGCTCGGCGGCCAGCGGCGGCCGGCCGCCGCGATTGCGTGCGGGCTTCGCCATGCGTGTTCCGGTGCCTCGCCCCAGGTTGGTTAGGCGCAGCCGGTTCTGCGCAGCGGAAAACCGAATCTGGCTCCCATCGCCTCCGTCGTCTCTGGCGCGGCGGGGAGTGTACGGAGCGCGTGCCGGAAGCCAGACCAAGGTCCGGCTCGAGGCTCCGGGAACGGAGAGAGCGGGAGGCGGACCGGAGCGCGCGCAACCGGCCCCGTGACCGCCTCGAGGTCGGGATCAGGGCGAGAAGTGATTTCACGTACCGGAACACGTTCCGGCGAAACTCTGGCGAATGTGCCGTCGGCCTTGTGGCCGTTCCACACACCGGCGTCATTGCCGCGCGTGGTGTTGCTGGTGAGGAACGGGATGCCGTTCCGGCTCGGCGGGAAGCTGTCGAGGCGTCCGTACGGGAGCGGCTGCCGCTACCACCGCAGACACGGGTCGAAGGCGGACAGGTCGTCGAGCAGGGGCACGGCGTCGGGAATCCGGACGGGTGCGTCGGCGTCGTGGCGTGCTTCGTCTTCGACCGCGGCGCCTTCGAGCAGGACGGTCACGGCGACTTCCGCCCGGTTGAAGGCGTGGTCGAGCAGCCACCGGCGACGGTTGAAGCAGCGGATGCAGCGGCTGCTCTCGGGCGCGATGAGTCTGCCGCAGGTGCCGGCCTCGATCGGCAGGTCGACGCCGGGACACAGGAGCTTGCGGTCGAGGTCGGCGCGGACGCGGCGCATCAGCTCGCGGTTGGCGAGCCGCTTGCGGAGCTTGCGCAGCCAGTCCCGCTGCTGCGGGCGGAGCAACTCGATCAGGGGCATGGGATCTTCCTCCGGGAAAGGGAGTGGCCCGACCGGGCCGGGTTGGAGCGGGGCGTCGGCCCCGTGGCGTGCCGTCTCGCGGCGGCCTGCCGCGTTCGGCGTTGAACGGCAGCGCGTGAGCGGCCAGGCGTGGAGAAACGGTGCGCAGCACGGCGCGCCGCCGTGCCTGCCCGCCCCGTTCCGCTGTGCCGCTACGCTGCCTGTTCGATTGTCGTTCCGCCCGCCTGCTTCTCCGTGGTCCGTATCCGCGCCGACTCCGGGAGGCGCGGCGGGCTCTTGCCAGGTAGTTGGGGCAGGGAGCGGCCGCCGGCGGCGGGCGGCATCGAGCAGGTAACGGCGCAAAGCCCGTCGCCGCACCGTCGACGAGGCGCCGCAGACCGCCTCAGCAGCAGCGCCCTGTCGGCCTGTGTGTGCCGCGACGACGCGCGCGGCGGTGTTGGTCTCGCTGGTCGTGTCGAGCCGGCGGCCATCTCACCTTGCTCAGTGCGCACGATCACGAGCGGGCGGATCGCGTCGTCACGTCCGCCCCGTCGATGAGGTCGAGGTAGTCGTCCTCGAGGTGCCGCGCGCGACGACCGGGCGTCAGGGTCTCCTGCTCGTCCGGGCTCGCTTGCCGACAGCCACCGTTGTGCATACTTCTCGCGCGGACGGAACCGGACGCCGGGACGCGAGCAGCAGGAGGAAGGAGCGTCACAACCAGGCGGGTCATCCCGATTGAAGGACGTCATCGCGGCCGTCGATGCACTTCGGGGCGGTGAAGCGCACAGACCGGGCTGCCGGTTCGGCGGTCTCGCATTTGGCGGCGATCTGTTCGGTACCCCGACGCCCGACACGCTTGCGGTGTTCGGGGCCGAGTCGCAGGCGTCCGTGCTCAGCAAATGGCTCTCACGGACCGGCCCGGAATACAAGGTTGGTGGACATTCGGACACCAACGTTCGTCTGACCCCTGGCGGGACGCATCGCTCTCTACGAGCCACTGCGGCCACGCGGACCTACGCGCAGGCGACGGCCTCAACAGCGAAGACAGACGCGGACGACAACGACGACTACGCCGATCTTCACGCGCGGAACAACGTGAAGGGTCGAGTCGACAAGTCCGCCGATGCCCTGAGCGGTCGCGGAGCGATGATGACCGACGATGACGACGACGACAGGGCCGAGGCGCCGGCCCTGCCGATCTTCGCGTCGCTGATGCTCGGCGGCCTGCTCGCGGGCCGCGGCTGGTGGCTGCGACGGCGCGCGCAAAACGGCATCATGAGTCGGGGCTTCCACCCCCTTTCGCCCGCGCCGGGCTTCGACTGGCGCGGGCGTTTTTCGTTTGAATCGTTCCGAGGCGGGTGTTATGGTCCCCATGGGTCTCCTGTCGTGTCGACCCTCCGCGGCCGGGAGTTGCACCCGCCCCGCAGAGGATGGCAGCGAGGTCCAGGGCGCGCCGCGGGTTATGGGTTTCGGGTGGTTCCATTCCTTTCCCCGTGGGTCGCGCCCGCTTTCTGTACTTGTGCCGTGCTGGGAGTCTGCGCCGCAGGAGATTTTCTGGCAGCGTTCCCTTGATCTCTGCCGCTTGCCTGTCCACCACGCCGGACTCTCTCGAGCGTGGCCAGGAGCCATCGCGGGCCGGGATCGCAACGCGGGTTCGGCTTGTCAGCCGCATTGCCCACCCACGCGGACGACCCGCCCGCGTCAACGGCGCATGGGGATGACCCGCCCACGCTCCTCGCGGAGATAGCCGGCCCAATCGTCCATGAGGAGACGGCGGCGCGCGAACAGGTCCGACCGCGCATAGGCGGCCTCGACGCGGTTCGCAACCACATGGGCCAGCGCCGCCTCGATGACCTCGCGCGGGTGGTTCGTCCGCTCTGCCGCCCAGTCGCGAAACGACGACCGGAAGCCGTGTGGAACGGCCGCGATGCCCTGCTCCTTGACGAGCTTCGACAGGGTCATGTTCGACAGCGGGTTGCCCCGGCAACTCGGGAACACCAGCCCGGTCTCGCCGCCCAGCGGCCTCGCCTCGTGCAGGATCTCGACGGCCCGTCCGCACAGCGGAACGCGATGGTCCCGCTTCGTCTTCATGCGACCGCCGGGGACCGTCCAAACGGCCGAGCCGATGTCGATCTCGTCCCACGTCGCCAGCCGCACCTCGCCGGAGCGGGCCGCCGTCAACACGAGAAACTCGAAGGCGAGTTTCGTCCCGATCCAGGCCCGCGATGCGCGGACGACGGCGACCGCGCCGGCGACTTCGTCGTACGGCAGCGCCGTCATGTGCCGGACGACGTTCTGTTGCCGGCCGAGGGCCTGCCCCAGCGCCTCGCCGGCCGGGTTGTCGGGCCTGGTAGCGGCAAGATGAAAAGGGACCCGGTGGCCATCTGAAAAGGGACCCCCTGAGCACTCAAGGAATGGCGTTCCTGCGGCGATGAATCGATGGGACGAGACACGGTCGTCTCGTCGATTCAGCCAGGAGGACGCGGAGGTGATCAGGATGAGTCAGTGGGCCGAGATCCGCCATCTGCATCTGGTGGAAGGGGTACCGAAGAAGGAGATCGCGCGGCGTCTGAAACTGGACGTCAAGACGGTGCGCCGCGCCGTAGACCGGGCGACGCCGCCGGTGCGGGTGTCTCCGCCGAGGGCCGGCAGCCTGGACCCGTGGCGGGACCGGATCGAGCAGTGGCTGCGGGAGGACCGGAAGTTGACCGCGAAACGGATCCGCCGGTTGCTGCTGCCGTTGGCCGGAGCGGTTTCCCCGCGCACAGTGCGCCGCTACGTCGCGGCGCTGCGGGGGCGTGTCACGTCGAAGGAGGCCTTCGTGCACCGCAGCGTGGCTGCCGGCACGACGATGGAGGTCGATTTCGGCGAATCGTGGGCCGACATCGCGGGGGCGCCGTGCAAGGTCAAATACCTGGTGGCGACGTTGCCGTACTCGAACGCGTACTTCGCCAAGGCGTATCCGGTTGAGCGGCTGGAGTCGTTGCTCGACGGCATCGAGTCGGCCTTCCGCTATTGGGGAGGCATCGTCGAGCGCGTGGTGCTCGATAACACCTCCTTGGCGGTCAAGGACGTGCTGGCCGGCCGGGACCGGGTGCAGACCGAAGCGTTCGACGCGTTCCGGGGCGCGTATCCGTTGCGGGCCGAGTTCTGCGCGCCGGCCAAGGGCTGGGAGAAAGGTTCCGTGGAGGGAGGTGTCAAATACGTTCGGAATCTGGTGTTCCGGCCGCGGCTGGCGGTGGAGAGCTGGACCGCGCTGAACGCGGCGATCCTCACCGAGCTGGAAGCCGACCTGCCGACGCGCCACCTCGACGACGGGCGCCCGGTGCAGGAAGCGTTGGCGCTGGAGCGGCAGCATCTGCGGGCGTTGCCCGAGCATCTTCCCGCCACCTGCCGCATCGTCGCCCGGGTGGCCGACAAGTTCGGCCATGTGCGGGTGGACCACGTCACCTACTCGGTGCCGGTCCGCCACGCCTACCGGCCCGTGTGGGTGAAGCTGTATCACGACCGGGTGGCGATCGCCGTCGGCGCCGAGGTGGTTGCGGAGCATCGCCGGGCGTTCAGCCGGGGCGCCAGGGTCCTCGACCCGTTCCATGTGCTGCCGTTGCTGGAACGCAAACACCGGGCGGTAACCGAGGCGACGGCGCTGGCCGGCTGGCGGCTGGCGCCGGTGTGGGAGCAAGTGCGGGCCGAGCTGGTCAGGCACACGCGCAAGCCCGATCAGGAATGGGTCCGGATGCTGCGGTTGATGGAGACGTACCCGGCCGCGGCCGTCGAACGCGCGGTGGCCGCCGCGCTCGAACGGCATTCGCCGCGCCTGGAGACGGTGCGGCTCCTCCTCCGGCAGCAGCAGGCAGGCCCGCCGCCGGTCTGCCCGCCGGTGACGGGGGTGCGCCCGGAGCTGGCGCAGATTACCGTGCCCACCCCGACGCTGTCGGCCTATGACGCGCTGGTGGAAGGGGGTTGCTGATGGCGACTACGACTATCGAGCCCCCGCACCTGGAGACGGACCTGAAGACGCTGTGCCTGTCGACGGTCGCCGCGCAGTGGCGGCCGCTGGCCGAGCAGGCCGCCCGTCAGCGGCAGGCGCCGGCCGACTACCTGGCCCAGTTGGTGCATCTGGAGGTGACCGAACGCCGGGAACGCCGTATCCAACGCCGCATTCACGATGCCCGCTTCCCGATGCTGAAGACGCTCGACGCCTTCTCCTTCGAGGCGCAGCCGGAGTTGGACCGCGATGCGGTGCTGGCGGTCTTCGACTGCCGCTTCGTCGCCGACGCCGCCAACGTCGTGTTCGTCGGCGGCGTCGGCACGGGCAAGACGCACTTGTCCATCGCCCTGGGGATGGCCTGCTGCCAGCACGACTACCGGGTGCGGTTCGTGACCGCAGCCGAGCTGGTCACGATGCTCGTCGAAGCGCAGCAGGAAGGCCGGCTGGCCCGCAAGCTCGCCCAACTCGCCCGCTTTGACGTCGTCATCTGCGACGAACTGGGCTACGTACCGCTCGACAAGGCCGGCGCCGACCTGTTGTTCGGCTTCATCAGCCAGCGCTACGAGCGCTGCAGCCTCGTGGTGACGACGAATCTGCCGTTCGCCCGCTGGTCCGAGGTCTTCCTCGACCCGACGGCGGCCGCCGCGGTCATCGACCGCATCGTCCACCACGCGACGGTACTGCAGACATCGGGCAACAGCTACAGGTTACAGGCCGCAAAGCGGAACCAGACGCAGGCGTCCGGCAAGGAGGGAACACGTTGACGCCGGCGAGTCGTGCCGGCCCGCGTTCGACTGCCCGGAAGGGCGGCGCCGGGGAGCCGCTCCGCTGTCGCGGACAAACGTGCATGTATGGACCGATGCCGACGACAACCGAGCGGTGGGCCTGTCACCACGCTTGTCCCTCGATCGCTCGGCCGACCGCTTTCCTGCTCCGTTACGTAACGGCGTAGAGTTGTCTTGTGGCGCTGACGAACGCGGAGCGGCAGGCACGTTACCGGGAGCGGCGGAAAGCCGGCGAATCCCGGGTCCGGTACCGCCGGCCAGCAGACCGGAGATCGCGGCCACAGCAGTGGAACGACGCGGTGCAGACGCTCCTGGAGTTGCAGGAACAGTACCGGGAGTGGCGGGAGGCGTTGCCGGAATCGCTCGCCGGGTCCGCGACCGCGGAGTTGCTCGAGCAGGTCTGCGACCTGGATCTGTCGGTACTCGAGGCGGTCGAGCTGCCCAGGGGCTTCGGGCGTGACGGCTAGCGCCGGCCGAAAGCAGTTGACGCCGAACACGCGTCGGCTCGACAGAAACGCCCAACTGCGTCGAGCACCGGATAGCGACAACCCGCGCTGTCGGGCCGACCAGTGTGACCGTGTGCTCACCGGCGTCAAGGCGCGTCGCTGCGCGACGCCCCCGCTCCGCGGGGCTGCGGCCTTGACACCGGCTCCGCGCACGGTCACAGGCAATCTTGCCCGACAGCCGGAAAACCATTCTTCAAGGAAGGAGGAGCTCAACCATTTGACGCACTGAACGAGCCGGGTGCGGGGTCGTCCCGGTACGCAGACGGCTTCGATTCCCGCGACGGCTCCCGTCACCGGGGGGGTCCCTTTTCACGTGGCCACAGGGGTCCCTTTTGTACTTGCCATTTCCAGACGGCGGCGCGCGAACAGGTCCGACCGCGCATAGGCGGCCTCGACGCGGTTCGCAACCACATGGGCCAGCGCCGCCTCGATGACCTCGCGCGGGTGGTTCGTCCGCTCTGCCGCCCAGTCGCGAAACGACGACCGGAAGCCGTGTGGAACGGCCGCGATGCCCTGCTCCTTGACGAGCTTCGACAGGGTCATGTTCGACAGCGGGTTGCCCCGGCAACTCGGGAACACCAGCCCGGTCTCGCCGCCCAGCGGCCTCGCCTCGTGCAGGATCTCGACGGCCCGTCCGCACAGCGGAACGCGATGGTCCCGCTTCGTCTTCATGCGACCGCCGGGGACCGTCCAAACGGCCGAGCCGATGTCGATCTCGTCCCACGTCGCCAGCCGCACCTCGCCGGAGCGGGCCGCCGTCAACACGAGAAACTCGAAGGCGAGTTTCGTCCCGATCCAGGCCCGCGATGCGCGGACGACGGCGACCGCGCCGGCGACTTCGTCGTACGGCAGCGCCGTCATGTGCCGGACGACGTTCTGTTGCCGGCCGAGGGCCTGCCCCAGCGCCTCGCCGGCCGGGTTGTCGGGCCGGTGCTGCATCGCCACGGCCCACTTCATGACGGCCCCGATGCGCTGCCGAACCCGCCGCGCAGTCTCCGGCTTGTCGTGCCAGATGGGCGAGAGCAGTTTGGGCGTGAGCACGCGCAGCAGGTCGGCGGAGGTGATCTCGGAGACCAGCTTGTTGCCGATATGCGGTGGACAGTTCGGAAACCTGGAGCCTTCCTGGCCCTTGGCTGCCTGACTCTTGCCCGGGAGGGCTGGAAGCCGGTAGGCTTCCGCTAGGACTTGCGACGCGTTCAGCTTCCGTCGGTTCATGTGGCGTGTTTTCCCTGCCATGGTTGGCGGAAGCTGTCCCAGGCAGGCCCTAGGGGTCGGGAAGGGGGCCCATCCCCCTCCCGGCTCCGCTTCTTGCAAGCGGGCGGCGAAGTGACACCAGTCGGTTAGTGTTGACGAGCTCGGGGATCCGAGCGCCTGCTCGCGGGCTTCGGCGAGGGAGACGAGGGCGTAGCTGCCGAGGGCCGAGCGCGCACGACTTGCCGCCGATGACGAGCCGTTGCACCCAGCGCCGGGCCCGGAGGGGTCGACCTGCAGGTAGAGGCCGTTGCCGTCGCAGTACCGGCCGGCCTCGGCCACGTTGCGGCAGAAGGCGGCCGACAGCGCCTTGTCGGGATGACGGCCTCGGCCTTGCGCTTAGCCTCCTAGCCGTCCTAGCCTCCTAGCCGCCGAGCCCCAGACCGTTCTCGTTCCTGGCTCCCGCCGCGATGTCAGCCGGGGAAATCGATCCCTGTGGACGGTGTGGAGCCCGCGCGCGGCGCGGGCTCCAACGGACTCGTGGGCACCCGGAGGGCGTCCACAGGCCGGGCGCCGTCCATAGGTCTGTGCGAGGCTCCCGTCGAATCGAGAAGCATTGCCCACCCCGCGAACGAACCGTCCGCGTCAACGGCGCATGGGGATGACCCGCCCACGCTCCTCGCGGAGATAGCCGGCCCAATCGTCCATCAGGAGACGGCGGCGCGCGAACAGGTCCGACCGCGCATAGGCGGCCTCGACGCGGTTCGCAACCACATGGGCCAGTGCCGCCTCGATGACCTCGCGCGGGTGGTTCGTCCGCTCTGCCGCCCAGTCGCGAAACGACGACCGGAAGCCGTGTGGAACGGCCGCGATGCCCTGCTCCTTGACGAGCTTCGACATGGTCATGTTCGACAGCGGGTTGCCCCGGCAACTCGGGAACACCAGCCCGGTCTCGCCGCCCAGCGGCCTCGCCTCGTGCAGGATCTCGACGGCCCGTCCGCACAGCGGAACGCGATGGTCCCGCTTCGTCTTCATGCGACTGCCGGGGACCGTCCAAACGGCCGAGCCGATGTCGATCTCGTCCCACGTCGCCAGCCGCACCTCGCCGGAGCGGGCCGCCGTCAACACGAGAAACTCGAAGGCGAGTTTGGTCCCGATCCAGGCCCGCGATGCGCGGACGGCGGCGACCGCGCCGGCGACTTCGTCGTACGGCAGCGCCGTCATGTGCCGGACGACGTTCTGTTGCCGGCCGAGGGCCTGCCCCAGCGCCTCGCCGGCCGGGTTGTCGGGCCGGTGCTGCATCGCCACGGCCCACTTCATGACGGCCCCGATGCGCTGCCGAACCCGCCGCGCAGTCTCCGGCTTGTCGTGCCAGATGGGCGAGAGCAGTTGCAGCAGGTCGGCCGAGGTGATGTCGGACACGAGCTTGTCGCCGAGGTCGGGGAACGCGTACTGCCGAAGGCTCGACGGCCAGTCCTTGGCGTGCTTGGAATTGCGCCACGCGGCGCGTTTCTGCTTCAGCACCTCGGCGGCGGCCTCCTCGAAGGTGGGCGTGGCGCGCCGGCGGCGCCTGGTCGCCAGCGGGTCGCCCCCGTCACGGGCGAGCTTGCGGTTGGCGAGGGCCTTCTCGCGCGCGTCCGCCAGCGACACCAGGGAGTAGCCTCCGAGACCCAGCACGCGCACCTTGCCGCGGATGGTGAGCTTCTGCACCCAGCGGCGCGCGCCCGACGGATCGACGTGCAGGTACAGGCCATTGCCGTCCGAGTAGCGCCCGGCCTCGCCGACCGTGCGGCAGAAGGCGGCCGAGAGCGCCTTGTCGGGATGGCGGCCCCGCCGCTTGGCGGCCCGCGGTTTCTTCGGGAGCGGCCGGGTCACACTTTCGCTCTTTCTTCCGGTATCACTCGATTACACATCCTGTTACCCATTTACTTTCGTACTGTAGCGAGCGGACCTGGACCGGTCAAGACGGGAACCGTCCGCGCAACCCGTTTTTACTGGGTAATTTGCGAAGAACGAATCTGGACGGATCGGGACGAGGCTGGAAAGCGAAAGTGAGTTGTCGCCGCCTCCACCATCGCAACGGTCCCGAACCCCCGTCCGGACCCCGCTGGGGCCCAGACGGGTCGATCAGGGCAAACGTGTCGATCGACGTGTGTGCGACGTAGTACGCCGCCCCAGAGTCCGGGCGAACAGCCTCGAGGACAACTTGTCCCAGCAAGCCGCGAAGAACCTGTGCCGACAGCTGGGTCCGGCGCTCCAAGAGAGCCTGGAGCTCGGCAACCCGCTCGAC
This sequence comes from Vicinamibacterales bacterium, assembly GCA_965204175.1. Lineage (GTDB taxonomy): Bacteria > Acidobacteriota > Vicinamibacteria > Vicinamibacterales > UBA8438 > WTFV01. Next base: position 989,557 of record OZ241978.1, on the reverse strand, counting down.
GATCCACTTCTCGGACGGAACCTCAAAAGCAGGACCATCGGTGTTGTGCAGCGCGTCAGCCTCGACCTGAAGACGGGACACACGCGACTCGGCCTCCGCAATCGCGCCGGCGATAGCAGAACTGTCAGAGGCCTTGCCGCACGCGACGAACTCGACCAAGTTGGCGAGACGCTTGCGAGCCGCATCGAGCTCGGCCCGCTTGCGGCCAGACATGCCGGCGACTTCGCCGGAAAGCTTGGTAATCTCGTCCGCAACGCGACGAAGCGCGTACGAGACCACGCCGGGCTCGAGGAGCCGGTCGCAAAGGCCAGCGAGAAGAAGCCGCTCGAGCTTCGACCGGCGAACAGTCAGACGGTTGTCGCAGACAGCACGCACAGCGCCTCCGCAGCCGTAGGAGCCGCCAGCCTTGCCGCCGACCAGATGAATGCCGGAGTTGCACGCCGCACAACGCAGGATCCCATCAAACAGATGAACCGGGTAGATCTCGGAACGCGGCCCCTGATCCTTGCTGAACCCCTTGCGTTTTCGACTGGGAAAGATCCTCTTCATTTTCTCCAGGCGGACTTGAACAGCATCCCAGAGAGGCCTGGGGATGATGCGAAGGTCCTCGCGAGGGCGAACATCGTGTTCGGACTCGGGCTTACGGAAACGGCGTTGAGAACCGGTGAGCGGATCCCGCCGGGAGCCGGTAAGGTTCCAGGGCCACTCGCCATTGTATTTCACATTGCGAAGAATCCGGTAAACACTCGAGGGGCTCCAGCCGCGAGCATTCCGAATCGCATGCGGGACGCCCTCGGTATTGAACTTCCTAACGATGGCGCCGACCGAGAGTCCGGCGACGTACTCCTCGAAGATCCGTCGAACGACCGCCGCCTCGGCGGGGTCGACCTCCTGATCATGGCCGTCATACCGCACCCGCCCGGTCCGGTCGACACGAGGCTCACCAACAGGCTTCGAACGGTAGCCGAACGTGCGTTCACCAACGGTGAAGCCCCTCCGCTTCTGTCCAAGCAAACCGCGGAGCGTCTTTTTTCTAAGGTCCGCGAGGTAAAGCTGGTTGACAGCGCCACGAATGTGGACCATGAAGGTCGATTCGTCATCACTACTGTCCCACATTTTCAGCCCAGAGCAGCATCTGAGGACTTGGAGGGGTTCGGGAACCGGGTGGTGCGGGCGGCGTGAACATCTCCACCAGTGGACGGCGGTCGAACAAGTTGAGCTGCAGAACCTGTAGCATCAGGTGCAGGGTCCAGCTCAACCGCAAGACGAACTTCAGGTACGCCAACAGCAGGTACATGCACGTGGCCACCCACAGTTGCGACAGAACCGCGTTCTTCGAGCGGCCCACGAAGCGCTTCACCTTCAAATTCTGCTTGATCCACTTGAAAAACAGCTCGATCTGCCAGCGCGACTTGTACAGGTCGGCAATCGTCTTGCCCACCCACGTCGTGTTGTTCGTCACGAACACGTAGCGCCGCTTCGTTTCCTCGTCCCAGTAGCCGACCCGCCGCAGCGTGCCCGGATACGCCTTGCGGCCACGCGCACTGGTCAACTCGATCGTCTGGTCGCTCATCACGCCGGTCCCGATGTTGACGTCGTGGTCGTGCAACACCCGGTATTTCACGCCCCGCTTCAGCCGGGTCACGAAGGTCACGCCCTGTTCCTGCAACCGTCGGAGCCACTGGAAATCCAGATACGCGCGGTCGGCCACCACCACGCTGCCGGCCGGGAACGTCCACGTGCGGGCCACCGTCACATCGCCCGCCTTGCCGTCGGTCACGCTGAGGAAGCTCGGCAGATGCCCCGCCTGGTCCAGGCCGACATGCAGCTTGATGGCGCCCTTCGTACGCCGGAACGACGCCCACGGAAAGGCCGCCAGGCACAAGTCGATGGTCGACGCATCGACCGCATACAACTTGCTCTTGAACCGGAAGCCGTGCCGCGGAGCCCGCTGCTGACAACGCGCCAGGAGGCGTTGGAAGAGCGCTTCATAGAGCGTGTACGGCTGCTCGGCGTTGACCCGCGCCAGCGACGAGCGGCTGACGAGGACCTGTATGCCGAGGTGATAGAGCTTGTGGGATTGGGCGCCCAAGCTGCCGACGATGTCGCGCAGGCTCTGCAGGCGGGCGAGTTGGCCGAGACCGAGGGCGACGAACTGCGCCCAGCGGCTCATGACGCGGAGTCGTTGGCCCTTCTGGTGCTGCCGGGCCTCGGCGTCGAATTCATGTCGGGGAAGCAAATCGAGAAGCTGGCTGAAGACTGTGCTATGATGGGCCACGGCTTGGATCTCCTGTCTTTTGAACGATTTGTGGACAACTCATTCTATCAGACAGAGAGATTCCAAGCCGCTTTGATTAGGAACTCTGTGGGACAGTAGTGGTGGGTGCTAGACTGTCTCGTAGCAGGTTGGTGGTATATCTGCTAACGAGACGCCCTGACGATCCGGTCCGTTCGGCATCTCTTGATCAAAATCAAAGACCGGGATCGGCCTGCAGCGGCAGGCCAAAGGAGAGCGTAATGGGATGCAGAGTGGGAATGTCGAAGGACCCGGAGGAGCGGATCAGGTACTGGAAGGCGAAGGAGGGGCACACAGGCAGCAGGGTTTTGGCGCGGGGCCTCAGCTACAACCAAGCGCTGAAACGCGAGGCGGACGAAGCCAAGGCGAAAAGGTGTGTTTCACAGCCTGGCGGCCAGCGCGACACGACTAGAAACTGGGCCGTGTACCCTCATGCATCCCCTCATTCTGCAGGCGTCAGATCACGCCGAAAACCTCTCGATACACCCGCTGTTCCAGCAGCATGTTGCCGAACGTCTCCATCAACGGACGAACCCGATCCTCGGGCCAATTGGGAAGATGGTGGTACAGCATCAACCCCTGCCGAAACAACGAATGCGTCCGCCGCTTCACCGTATTCGCCTTCAACCAACGGTCGTACCCGATGCGCTCGCCCGCCGCGCCCAACACCGACAGCACCGCAATCGCCAACGCGCTGAGCAACAGCAGGCGGTCTCGCCGCTCCGGGCGCGACACATGCATCGATGACAGACCCATCCCGAAACGCATGTCCTTGATGTCCCGAAAGCCCGCCTCGATCCCCCAACGCTTGCCGTAGTAGCGAATCAAGACCCGCGTCGGCACCGTCGCTTCGCTCGCCACCAGACACCACGGCTCGTCCATCTCCGCATCGTGGACACAGACGACCGCGCCCACCGGCATCTCGTGCGCGTCGGTCACCCGAGCCCCCACCAGCCGCCGCGCACGCCCCCCGGCCCCGACCCACTCGGCGGCCACTCGCCGCTCGCCGCTCGCGTTCGTCACATAGATGTCTCCGCGCAACCGAATCACGTATTCAAAGCCCAACTCGGTCTTCAACGCGTAGAACAGCTTGCAGTCCGCAAAACCCCGGTCCGCCACGACGGTGACTTTCACCCCGTCCGGCAGCACTTCGCGCAAGCGGCACAGCACCTCGTACTCATAGCGCCGCTGATTGCCCTTCAGCGTCGACGAGGCCACCGTCTTCCACAACAGCGGCGTCGCGCGCCCGTGCCCGGTCAACATCGACAGCACGATCGTCTCCTGCTCGTCGGCCGCAAAGCTCGTCCAATCCAGCGCCACGACCACTTCGGTGCGGGCGCCGACGATGTACGGCGTCCAGTAGGCGAAGAAGGTCCAGACGTTGACGCCTTGATTGCTCAGCAGGCGGTCCACCTGCTTGACGCCATGCTTGGTCAACGTGCCCATGGCCTGGGCCAGGCCGCGCCCCACCGCATGGATTGCCAGCGAAGCGCTTGTCAGCACGCCCAGCGTGGCGTTGGCCAGTGACAGCACCCGCTTGGCGTGCAGGTCGCCGTCGTACAAGGTGTTGATGAAGTTCAGGAGGTCGTGTCTCCGAAGCCATAGTTTGGATGACGTCTGCCGATTTCGCTGTGGATGCATGAAACCCACATTCTAATCCAAGTGCGTTGCTCTGCAAACTTCAGAATGCGATAGGTTCTATCTTCAGAAAGGACTTGTTTCCTATTCGGTTCATATTATAAAATGAGGGGATCCCTGAGCCGTGTACCACGTCTGGGGTGGCACAACCAGCTAGACCCGTCTAGCGTTACCGTCGGTGGATGCACACCATGCCTGCCTCATGGTGTGCATCTACATTCAGAAGCCGATCGGATTGTTGGACCTCGATGCGCCCAGTTCAATCACGTAGGTAGCAGACACAATGACTGAACTCACACTAATATTCGCGGCTATCACTGCGGTGGCCACGACATTTGCAGCGCGACTCGCTTGGGTGACCTTCGCTCCCCGTATCAATGCCAACATCAGGCAGCGCGACAACGGCGATGCTATTCTAGCTCTCTATATAGAGCAGCATAGCGGTATCCCTGCTATGAGCGTAGCGGTTTGAGTCGAAGTAAACGATGAGAAACCACACCTGTTCGAGTGGCCGTCTTTGAGAGTCGGCCAGTCAATATGTATAGGCATGATCCACACAGCTGGAAAACGAGTAACCTGGAGAGACCCATACACAGATCCAACACCTATTCGAAAGCTAGTGATCCGGGCATGCTGGTATGGGCCACTCGTTGGCATGGGTGCATACAAGAGCGAACTCCTAGAGGTGAAGGATCCTGCTACGTGCCGATCTATGTGCGGCGCATACTGGGAGCCGGAATCGGAACGTGATAGAGAAATCACCCGTGCATGCAAGGCGCCTACTCGTTGGACAGATAGACGGGAAAACCTAGTACAAGTTGGTCGAGAAATCGTGGAGACCACCGCTACTTGCGATTCCGCTGTTAGTCACGCAGTTGGTGGACTGCGAGATGAACATGAACCTCCCCCAAAGTAGCAGTCCGTGATCTTGTGAGTGGTGCGCAGACTGAGCCTCCGTAGTCAGAAGCCGAACTTGACCCCGGTCGAGACCGACCAGAAGCCCAGGCCCGTAGCCTGAATGTTGTAGTGGATCGGAGCACCACCAGGCCCGACGGTGGGCTCGTGGCCGCGCAGGGTTATCCATGGGATGCCGGTGCCTTCGAGCTCGCCGACGGTGCCGAGGTAGCGAGCCTTGAGGGTAAGCACGAGCCAGTCGGACATGGCGTAGTCCATGCCGGCGAGCAGCTGGTAGCCGAGGGTGCTGTCTGTCGGCGTGGAGTCGGCATGGGTCCTCGTGCCGGCCGCGTTCGGGTTCCGGCCGAGATCGAGAAGGATGTCGCGGTCGTCGATGCGGATCGAGGTGCCGGAGTACTCGAGCTTCGTCCGCACCCAGCCGATGCCGCCGCCGACGAAGGGCACTGCCCTGCTCCATGGCAGGCCGCCGATGAGATCGCGGTAGACGTTCACAAAGATGCTGTGGCCGACGAGGCTGTCTATGGTCTCGCTCCGCTCCACGAACTCGCGCTGCTTCGGGTCGCCGGGGACGTCGAGCGACAGGGTCTCGCCGTTGTGGATCCGGAAGAAGTACTCCAGTTCGAGGCGGAGCTGGTCCGTCGAGTAGCCCGCGATGACGCCCGCGGTGTACAGGCTGGTGTTGAGGCCGAAGCGGTTTGGGCTGGCCGGCAGCGCCCGCGGCGAGCACTGGTCGAGTGGGAGTGGTACGGAGGTGCCGTCGTGGAGCACGGCCGGCGCCAGCCACTGGTCGCAGTTGGTCGGGATGCCGACGTTGGTCCGGGTCAACTCCAGGATGAACGGGACCACGAGGCCGATGTTCTCGATGCCGATGTAGAAGCCGCTCACGCCCTGGGCAGCGGCCGGGGCCGGTCCAGCGGGCCTCGGCCGCACGGGCAATGCGGCGCACTCGGTGCACGTGCGGGGCGGCGTGTCGTTCTGACGATGGCCAACGCACGGAAAACGACTGCGGGATACCAGTGGACGCTCGCTTCGTCGGGATGCCGCAGGCGAGGTTGAGAACCTCGGACCTGCGGCGGGGACTACCCGGTCGACGGCGTTCCGGGTGGAGGTAGGCAACAAGAGGCGGAGAGGAAGGGCCGGTGCTCGGGCGTGAACGACAGGCGCAACCGCCTCACTTCAACTGCTGCCGGAACCACCGGATCGCCTTCCTGAGCATTTGGGAATCGACACGAAAGTGCCGTGCAATGGCCGACAGGGTGTCGCCGCGCGCCCGCATGTTCAGGACTTCAACCGCGATCTGCTGGTAGATGGCGTGGTGACAGGATCCCGGAAAGCGGCATCAACGGGAAGGGCTGCCAGGGTTCGGTACCTTTGCGATCGCGTCGAGCGCTGCGCCGAGGCGCTCGGCCGCGAAATCGCCCGTGACGAGAGCGCCGTCCACGAGCAGACCGCTCCGTCGCCTGCGCCCACGATGTATCTGGGGCTGGATGGGACCGGCGTGCCGGTCCGCCCGACCGAGGTCGCCGGGCGCCGCGGCAAGCAGCCCGACGGCTCCGCCAAGACCCGCGAGGTCAAGCTGGCGACGGCGTGGACGGCCGAAGGGCGCGACGCCGAGGGCCGGCCTTGTCGCGACCCGGGGTCGGTCAGCTACAACGCCGCTGTCGAGAGCGCGGCCAGCCGCGACACCGACCCGCAGCCGGCCACCTTCTCCCAACGCGCCCATCGCGAGGCGCAACGGCGCGGCTTCGTCTGCGCCGTGCGCCGATCTGTTTGCACCCGGGCCTCGACCACGCCCGAAGACACGCACAGGCCCTGGGGCCGGAACTGCGGATAGCGCATCCGGTGACGGTTGCCGAGGATGTACTGGATGCACTGGCGGGCCTCGGGCGTGTCGGCGTGGGTGTGCAGCGCCGCGACCAGGTCTCGGAGGCGTCCGGCGTCCAACTCGGCCTTCCGGTCCTGTGCCCACTGTTGGGCGAGCGCCGTCCCGGCCCCGTGGATGGCCTTGGCCACGTCGCACAGATGCTGCTTGGCGTGGTAGATGTCGACGATTTGGATGGCGTCGGGAAACTGCTCGTCGGCCAGATTCCAGATCCAGGGGGCGCCGTCGCCGAGGACGACCTGTCGGGCGGCGGTGAACGCGCCGGCATGCGCTGGACCGTCGCCGGCGCCAACGCCATCATCGCCCTGCGCTGCTGCATCCTCAGCGGCCGCTTCGAGGACTTCTGGAAGCGACGAGCCGCGAAGGCCGCCTGACGCCATCCAACAATGATGTCGTGCACCCACGCGTGCTAGAATCCGGCCCCGTGGCCAACCCGTGACTGTTCTAGGAGGCAACCAATGCCTACGCGCACAACCGGCGAAGAGCACCGTTACAAAGGCGAACCGATCTCCGCGGAAAGAGCCGTGGAAGTGCAAGCGCAGGAGCTTGCAAGGGGCAACCCAAAGCCCGAGTTCTTCCATATGGAGCCTTGTGGCCGAAAGGTGATGCTCGTACCCGTCAAGTCAAACACCTCGAAGCCATACTTCGCACACCTGCCGACCCGTAAGCCGGGCGAGCCGCGTTGTCTGCTCTCTTAGGTTGCGCTAAGAATCTAGACCTTGGAACGACCGTGAGCATGGAGGATTCAACATGGGTATTCGTGAAGACAGATTGCAGTACTTGACCAACGCCCACATTCGCAGGGCGGCAGCAAGCCTGCCTCCGCCAAGCAGAGCCGTTGACTGGGTAACTGTTGTCGACGGGAAGGAGTGCCCGTCTCGTCAACTCCTGTACGCTGCGGCCGAGCTGGTCAACAGTCCTCCTGGGCTAGCACCCTTGAGTAAGGGCGTTATCAGTCACGAAGCGGTCGCTATATTGAGTCACAACGGTTTCACTTCGAAGAACCTGAAATGGATGTAGACGAGGACCAGCGATAACGTGGGGGAGGAGATGTGCCTGACGCATCGCACCTGGACAATCGCCACTCCATCGACGAGCACTCCAGCACTATGACACCCGAAGAGCAAATCAGTGCCGTGACGGTAGAGTTCCGTCATGAGATCAACGTCAGGACCAGGAACCTTTTTTACATGCTAGAAGGAGCCTACCTGTTAAACCAACGAATCACCAAGTCAGGCCTCGGCCCGGATACCCAGCCTGGTCTACAGTGGCCACGTATGCGCGGCTTTCCTCTGCTCAATGGCGAACCGCTCGAAAAGCATACTCGTCCGGACGGTCTCATGCAGGCGATGGCGTTCAAGGCATGGGTCATCGAGGTCTACGACTGCCTATGGGAGAGCCACTTCAGGAATCGCTACAAGCAAGCCTACGACCGAATGGCTGTTGATGCGATACGCCCGTTGACAGAACCGCTTGGCGATCTGCGGCTCATCAGGAACAACCTGCTGCATGGCGGAGTTGCTACCAAAGACGGCGCCCTGGCCTGCAAGGTTCTGCGCTGGTTCCACCGCGAGGGTGAACCCATCCGTCTTCGCCTCGGCCACGTGCTGGATTTCCTGAACCAGCTCGGCATGCTAGCGGATGGCCCGCTATTCGTAGGCATCGGGACAGCCAACGCCCGGACAAGTTCCTGGTACATAGACCGGCGGGAGCAACGCTATCCGGGAGAAACAGGCGTAAGCATAGCCCGGTTGGTCTCGGTCAGGCCGATGGTGGACAAGCGTCATGAAGACTCCCGACACCGATACTTTGTCTGCATTGTCTTCGAGGACGGTCTTTATAGCACCGTCCCTATGGGGCCGGAGTCCGCAGACGATGAGAAGAAGGATCCTTACCGATCCTGGCTACGGGTTACTGTTGATGACAAGGGCGATCTGCTCCTGCCTGGCCACGGCGCTATGTCGGCGTCAGATTTATATCTGCGCGTACTGCGCGGCAAGTCGCGCCGCGGCCCTGGCGTATGGGGTCCCTGGATGAAATTCCGGGAACCGAAATAACGATCAAGAGGGTCGACCATCCTCGCCTGTGCTTGACTGGGTCTGCCGGCAAGTCATAGGATGCTGGATCCGTCCGTCATCCGTGTGCGCCCATCGTATGGTGGTCGTCGGTCGACTCGTTGTACTCGAGGATCTGCAACGTCCCCGAGGGCGACATCATCACTCGCGGAGTCGGCTCGCCCGGTCATGAAGCGTTCTCCTCGCTCGGCGTATCCAAATCGACACCAAGCCCACCAGAACGGTGGGAGCCATGAAGAAAACGATCAGCTTCAGCCCCCACCCCCAATCGATCGTCAGGAAGCAGACCCAAACGATCAGCATATGGCCGCCAGCGAGCAGCATGCGAGCGCCGGTAACACCGCTTCTCCGGTCCTGAACGAACATCGCCGGAATGGCATCCAAACCGTGCGCCCCAATGGGTCTCGTGACCGATGTTACGCCCCGGCCACGCCCGAAAATCCTAGCCGCATGGTCTCACCGTGGGTTCCCATGAGTTGACGCACCCGCGTTCCCGGAGCCGGAACTCAGCAAGATCGCGGCGAGGCGGGCGAGCACCTCGTCCATGATTGCCTCCGGGACAGCTTCGAGACGTCTCCCGTTCCGGGCGCCAAGATCAAGGACGCGCGGCTGGTCGCAACGGATCACCCCGGTCGTCCGGGTACCCGCGCCCTCAAGAGATACTGCGAACCCGCGCCGTCGCGCGAAATTCCCGCCCGTCGTGATCGGCAACACGATCGGCGCCCTGGTCAGCTCGTTGAAGGCTGCCGGGGACACGATCACAACCGGCCGAGTTCCTCGTTGTTCATGGCCGGCGGTCGAATCGAGACTGACGATCCAAATCTCGCCCCGTTGCATTTACAGCAGCTCGTTGCCGACCGGCCCGGCGTCAAGCCAAGCCCGATCCGCGTCGGCCGGTCCGGCGGTCTCGTCGCATTGCGCCAGAAGCTCGACAAGCGAGTAGCTCGGACGTGTCCTCGGCGCGACGACCAAGCGGCCGTCCTCGATGCCGATGTCCACTCTGGCTCCGGCCCGAAGATTCAGAACGTCGAGAAGCGCCGGGGGCACCGCGAGCATGACGGAGCCGCCCACCTTGCGCAGATTGGTAGCATGCACAGATACATCCTCCGTCCAGCATTATATCGTGATATAACCCTTTCGGCCTCACGCAAGCTTCGGCCGACGGAGACGCAGTCGCCGAAGAGCTACCCGACGGTGTGGCACGAGTGTCCCTGGAAGATCGGCCGTCGCAATTCCGTCATCGAGGGCGCTCGGCACGACGGCTTCGGCAGCTTCGGAGGGAGCGTCCAACCTGCGGCGCCGCAAAGGCTGCGGCGTCTTCGCCAGCAATGCGGCCTGAAGCATCCAGAACGCCAAGGCCCCCATGCGGCGCAACGCCGAGCTGAGCCTCCTCAACGAAGCTGCACGGTGGCGGCGCGACGTGCAACGCTACGCGCCGGAGCGGCTGGACGAGTTCGACCGGCTACTGCGCGATTCGCTCGAGAACCCCAAGGAAGCACAGCACCCCGGCAAGCAGGGACGCTGAGGACCACAACGACCGCGCTGATGAAACCGCCGATGCAGCAATACAGGCTCGCCCGTCAGAAGCGGTAGCTCGCCCGGGCAGTCACCTGCGCGGTGTCGATGGCATCGTAGCTCCGGAGGACTCGCAGCCACCGGATGTCCACGCCAACACCGAGCCCCCGCCACAGCCGGACATCGACGCCGCCGCCGAGCACCAAGCTCAGACCGAGCTCGGAGTACTCGTCCGCGAGCGAGAGGGCTTCGACGTGACGGGAGTGACCCGCGTCGCCGGAACCATCTGGGTGATCGGCAACCTGCAAGTGCTCCAGAGGGAACCACGGGATCGGATCGACGAACACGCCAAAGCGTTCGGTCACGCGGCCGACGCCCCCGCCACCAGTGAGGTAGGGAAACAGTCGGCCGTCGGCGATCGGGAACTCGACGGTGAACTTCGTCAGGAACGTCGTCACGTCCCTTCCCTGCTCCTCGAAGCTGATCGAAGGGAACAGGTAGTCGTCGGCGCCGGCGGGCGGGAAGTCCTCGGCAACCGCCAAGGCGGAGACCGCGCTGACCACCGGGACGTCGAACCAGGACATGCGCGTGGCGTAGTCGTCGCGGGTCGAAAGATGCGTCAGCTCGACATCCAGACCGAGGTGTCGCGTCAGCCGGAGACCCGCGCCCACACCGGTCCCGATGAACGTGCCGTCGCCGAAGCCACCACCGACCAGGGCGTAGACGCGCCCACCGCTCTCCGGAACGGCCTGCTGGGCCGCCGCCGGGGCTGCGGTCAGGGTGAGCGCGGCAATCGCCGCGAACAGGGCCGCTCGCATCTGGAAGGTCCGCATCGTCGTAACCTCGAACCGCGCGGTGCGCGCGGCGGCTGCAGGGCAGGCGATCAGGCTGGCTCAATCAGTGTAGCCGGAAACAGGTAGCGGCTTGGAGCCCGCATCATGACCCGAGGCAAGCCGCCCATATAAAGGAGGGAACGGGAAGAGCGGGTCACGGAGTCGCCCTACCTGAACTTCATCCACCGGGAGAGCAGCCGCACGCAGAGCTGCAGCCCGCAGCAGCAGGGAGAATCAGAAACCGATGGACATCAACCAGGACCGCGTCTGGTATCGCAAGCTCCACTGGCAGGTGCTCGGCGCCATGCTCCTCGGGGCCGTCACCGGCCTGCTCTTCGGCGAGGGCACCGCCGACACCGTCGGGTGGGTCGGGAACCTCTTCATGCGCCTGCTGCGCATGGTCATCGTCCCCCTGGTCCTGGCCTCCATCGTCTCAGGGGTCGCCTCGATCAGCGGCGGGCGGGCCATCGGACGCCTGTTTAGCAAGCCACTCGGGTAATACCTGCTGACGAGCTTCCTCGCCGCGGCCACCGGCCTCGCCGTCGTCAACCTGTTCCGGCCGGGAGTCGGCGCCTCGCTCGGCAACGTCCCAACGAGCACGCAGATGCCCGAGCTCGAGACTGCCACGTCCGGCGTCGACCTGCTTTTGGGCATCGTGCCGACAAACGTGCTCTCGTCGGCAGCCGCGGGCAACATGCTGCCCATCATCTTCTTCAGCATCGTGCTGGGGACCGCGATCGCCAACCTGAAGGGGGACGACGCCCGCGGCACCCTGGTCCGGTTCTTCAACGCGTTCTTGCAGGCGATGGTCGCCCTGACCTCGGGCATCGTGAGGCTGCTGCCCATCGGGGTGTTCGCGCTCATCACGCGGATGGTCGGCACGACCGGGTTCGAGTCGTTCGGACCGCTGATCTGGTACTTCCTGACCGTGGCGGCCGGGCTGACCGTCCACCTCTTCGTCACGCTGCCGCTGGCGCCGGTCGTGCTCGCGCGCATCTCCCCGGTGATTCACTTCAAGAACCTGCGCAACCCGCTGCTGATCGCCTTCTCGACCAGCTCGGCGGCCGCGACGCTCCCGGTGACGATGCGCACGGCCGAGGAACGGGTGGGAGTCTCGAACAGGATCTCGTCGTTCGTCCTCCCGATGGGCGCGACCGTCAACATGGACGGGACCGCGATCTTCGAATGCGTGGGGGCTCTGTTCATCGCCCAGGCCATCGGGTTCGACCTGTCGGTGGGCGCCCAGATGGTGGCCGTGATGACGGCGCTGCTCGCCTCGATCGGGGCGGCGTCGGTGCCGTCGGCCGGGCTGGTGGTGATCTTCATCGTGCTGGATGCCATCGGGCTCGGCGGCCACCCCGGGGCCGAGGCCATCGTCCTCGCCATGCTGGCCATCGACCGTCCGCTGGACATGTACCGGACCGCCGTCAACGTCTTCAGCGACTCGTGCGGCGCCGCGATCATCGCGCGCTCGGAGGGCGAGGAGGGAATCGACGCCGAAGTGCGGTAGCAGACCGGAATCCCACCACAACGCGGACCGAACCAGCGGCGCGAGGTCACGAGACCGGGCCAGCCCGCGACCGTCCGGACCCCGACTGCCTGGTCGGGCAGCGGGGGAAGACCACGGGGGAGACAAAGGATGCTCCATCCTTGTACTGAAACCCGCACGCTATGGGTGCCCCCACCGGCGCGCTGCGCGGCGGGCCGGCGCTGCGCGCCGGAGCAATTCGGCTGGAAGAAGCGCCTGCCGGCGCGGCTGTCCGGCTGGTCGGCGTAGCGACTCGAGAGCGGACGCGATCCGAGAGTGAAGAGGATCGAACAGGTGGGCATCGAGAAAGCCGGACTCGCTCGAAGCCCTGGCTGTCCCACCTGCAGGCCGTCGAACAGTCGGCCGTCCTCATCGAGGCGGCAGTACGGGCCGGGGTCGAACGGCTCGTCTGGACCTCCATCACCAACCCGGGCCAGGACACGGACCTGTCGTACTTCACCGGCAAGGCCGTCGTCGAACAGCTCGTGCGCCGGAGCGGCCTCAGCTTCGCCATCCTGCGGCCGGCGTGCTTCTTCGGCGGGGGCGGCATCCTCATCGACAACGTCGCCTGGGCCGCCCGGCGCCTGCCGTTCATGCCGATACCGGACGGACCGCCGTACCGGACCCGCCCGATCCCACGTCGAGGACTACGACGACCTCGTGGTCGAGGCAGCCGCATCGAGCGACGACTGCACGCTCGACGGCGTCGGTCCCGACCGGCCGGAGTTCGGCGAGCTCGTTCGCGAGGTGGCAGACGCCACGGGCAGCCAGGCGAAGGCCCTGCGGCTGCCCATAGCCAGATGCAGGTTGAGAGACTGTCAAGAAGGCCTCTGCGTGTCGAGGCGCTCCCTGAGCAGTTGTGCGATTGTGGTCGACCGATCCTTCGTCGATGTCCTGGAAAGGAGCGCTTCGTTCTGCTGTAACCCCATCCGGAGCCGGTTCTCGTACTCACCACGCCAGAATCTCTCAGGTGCCTTCATCACGAGCTCAAAGCAGAGCGACGCCACATTCTCGTCTCTGGCAAGGGCCAGCGCGTCTGCAACACACAGAGTCACCTTCTCGGCGAACACCGAATCCAGCGGATGACGAGCGTTGAAAACGACATCGCAGATTGCCCTGAACACCAGCATCGATAGGTCCGACATCGACATTGCAACGGTCCGTCTAACGGCCTGGTACGACCCGATGAATCCGTACGGGGTTGCTCCATCGACCGAGATGGGAATCGTAGCAAGACCTCGCCCAAGCGCCCAGCCCGTCTCCTGATCGGTCCACGAGCTCTTAGCGAACTCGGGTGTAACGTACGCGAGCAAAAGGTCGCACGAGTTCAAGGCCCGCTCTATTTCACGACGCCGTTCTCTCGACGGCTCAATCATGTCGTGCGCCACGAAACAGGCGAAGCCAAAGTGCTTCAGGTTCTCGGAGAGGTCATGAACCTCTTTCTTGCGTAAAGCCGAATGCGAGATGAACACTCTCGGCGCGGTAGGCGGATCCCACAAGTCTTCCTTGGGTCGTTCGTCTACCCGAGGGCCAACGCGAGGAACAACGTAATCCCATTGGGGAAGCGAGACTCCTCGTTCGTCTCGCAGAACACGGGCGAGATCGACATCCTTGACGGCCCAATGCGTGCGACCCATCTCGTTTTGACCAATGCCAAGTTGAGAAGCGAGGGATTCCAGTTCGTCCGCAGTCACGAAGCCGGGACACTCAACCAGTGCGTACTTCAGCTTGACACGGGCCTGTTCCTTCTGCACGATGATCTCGCGGATGAAACCGAAATGTGGGTCTTGTCCGCGTCCCGTTTCATATGCAAATACGCTCGGAAAGTACCGCAACTCATCGACTTGGGATGCGCTGAGAGAATCGAAGCGCATCGCTATGTCGTCGTCGGTGTACTCACGGGGACTGATGCATCGACTCCTTTCGAAGGTAAATGGGTCTCCATTCCAAGCATTCGCGTTAGACGTAACAAGCAGGCTGTACATGACGAATCACAAGGCCTCACCGCGGGTCTTCGTTTGGTCTGAGTGTCCGGTTTTCGGTTCGCAGCGGCACAACACGGCGACGCGCGGGCCGATCAGCGGTGAGCGAACCGGCCGGACGTACGCCCGGTTCGGCACCGCGAGGGTCGCCATTCGCGTCTGCCCTCGTGGACTCCCCAGTCCCAAGCTCAGCGGTCGGTAGGCGCCTGATCGAGCAGGCGGTCGTCCAGAGTCGTTCACTCATCAATGGGGTCATCCGGAAACGCGGCAACTGAGCTGCAAGAACAGGCTTCTGTGATGTTCCATCCGGCATGATCACGCGCCTGATTGCCAACCCCGCAGGGATGAGACGTTCCCAGCATTTGCCGCGCGGCGCACGTACCGTTCGTCGGCTGTAACGAACACGCCGCGGAGCGCCAGCGCCACGGCGTGGTAGGCAGCATCGTAGAAGGTGACCTCGTACGTCACGGCAAGCGCGATGGTCCGGGTTCTCCACCTCGCATCCAGGCGGGCTTCCCTCAGGCCGAAGTCGACGAGCGACGCGAGTAGCTCGCCAGCCTGATCGGGAAAGCGCCTCGCCAAGGTGTTGCCGACTTCGTAAACCCAGAGCTGGGGCACGACGAGCTCGACAGCGCCAGCCACGGCCTCGTCGCGCAACGACAGCGCCGCCACAGCATCGGGCTCGTCATCGCCTGGAAGCACCCACTTGAGCAGAACCGACGCATCGGGTGTCACGATCACGACGGCTGCCGCTCCCGCTCCTCACGTACCCAGCGGACCACGTCCTCCGTGGGAACGGATGGTAAGCCAGCTCGGAGCGAGTCCATGCGCGCGACGGCGGTTCGGCGCGCCGAAGCGCCCGACCACTCGCGGATCGCCGTGTTCACGGCGCGGCTCCGAGCGCCTCGAGGCAACTGCTCAAGGACGCGCCAAACGTCATCGTCCATCATGATGTTGACTCGTCGAGACACTCTTCCAGGCTCCATCACACCACAGGTGTGTAACTATTCCACACTTCGCTGACGTTTGCAAGCCCGCCGTGGGCCCCCCAGAACGGGTTCCGCTTTTCGAGGACCGCCTCACCCAGGACAGCCGGTGCGTGAGACACCAGCCACGCTCGGTGCACAGCATTTTCTTTTGAACGGTTGGACAACCACGATTTGCCGGCGAGAGTCAGCGTCCTCCGGGGAAATACTCGCGGCCGGAATGAAGACGCTCCCAGAACCGGCACGGATGAACACGAGAACGATCAGCAGCATGCCCGCCCGTACGCCGAGGTTCTGGTGCGCGAGCCAGTCGACATACGCGAAGTCGACGAAGATCTCCTTGGCGTGCTCGAGCTCGATGTCGGAGTTGAACAGAAACCTGTCGTTGAACCGCTAGCCGGTGTACAGCACGGCCCGCAGGAAGTCGAACTGGGTCGTCTTGTCGGTGGCTTGTGCGCCGCGATCTGCCGCGACAAGGCACTGAGTTGCCGCGGCTACGGCAGAGCGGGAAGCTAACCGTTATCCGGCAGCAGAGGAGTTACGATCCTTCGTTCCCAAGTATCGATCGGGACGAGTTCGCCTTGGTGACCCTGGTCATCGTCGGCGCCGTCGGCAAAGTAGCACGCCTGATGACATGTGAAGTACCGCGCCTCAATCACCAACGGCCTCTCGGCCAAGCGGACTAGCGCCGGCGGTGGCAAGGCAGACGGACCGACAAAAAACTGGACAAACACTCGGGCGTCGTCAGGGGTGACCGCGGAATGGAGGAAGTGACTGGTTCGCTCCGGCAGAATGCCACGCTGGAGAACCGGGAGAAATTGGGGGGCATCAAGCTGAACGAAATCGTCGCTGTTGCCGACGCCATCGGAGATGAAGGCGCGGATGGCCGCAAAAACCGGATCATTACCCCTCAAGATCGGGGACACCCACAGCAGGTAGTGAAACGCCACCTTCGCGAGAGCACGAAGATAAGTCGTGTTGATGCTTGCCACCATCACCAGCCGATTCTGCGTACGTTCTCCGTCGCCTCCGTAGACGTCCGCACGAAATTCTCTACCGAACACCGAGGTAAGGAGAGTTCTGATCTCGTGTGCGTCGGGCGCTTCTTGGTCGGTGAATACTTCACCGTCTTCGAGATAAAGCTCCTGTGGAGTGCCAGTTTCCAATCCGCGATTGACGACTGCCGTTCTCAGCTGGGCGGCGGTCCAAGGGCGAGGAAACGGCACGGAGTGCAGGCTACCATCGGGCATCCTGAGCACTACCTGGCGAATCGGTCGTGCGGAAGGGCGACCTTCGGCATCCGTGTAGGCCTCGCCCTGAATCTGGTGAGCGCGCCCAAGAGCGGGCATCATCATGGTCGTGGGCTGCTCTGCCCGCATTGCCCTGTATTGAAAGGGACTCACGCTCGGCACTGGATGGCGACCCCGAATGCCGAGCAAGGCCCGAAGGAAGCCGGTGTGCCCGGTCCTCGCCAACTCTTCATCGAGGCGTCCCAAGCGGCGGTTGCACTCCCCGCATACTACATTCAGCAGCGTCGTGTTGCCTCGGAATGTGCCAAGCCCACGCGGGAGCCAGTGTTCGTGGCTACGGGCTTCGTTCGAGCAGTAGATGCAGGTCGGCAACTCCGAAACCTCCAGAGTCGAGAGCAGTCAGTGGAATCACAGCCAGAAGGTACCACAATCTGGAGGGTTGTGACCTCCGCCCGTCGTTCCACACAAGACGCCTCGGAGACGAGGCGAGCGCGGAGGACGTCGAAACACTGGCGCGGGAACTCCAGGAAGGGCCGAAACACCTCTTCAACGAACCGGAGACGCCACTTGAGCGGCACCTGCGACGCCAAGCGGCCGAAGGCACGCGCACCGACGCCGAGCGCTACCGACGAAGGTGACGAGGACCCTCTTCGACACAACCGAACTGCGGCGGCCGACGCAGCGCAAGCTCCATGCGGCGTGGCAGGAACTCGCCGGCGAGAAGGTGTGCATCACCGGAACCACCGCCAGCGAGCTCGCGCCGATGGCCGCGGCGCCGAGGAGCGGCCCGAACGGGCTGAGCGCGGCCGAGGACGAGCTCGGCCGCCTCCACCATCGCAAAGATCCCGAACCCCCGTCCGACCCCCTGCGAGGCTCGGCGTGGCCATCGCCCACGCGGTCGCGCTCGATGCGCGACAGATCCTCGCGCAGTTGGGTGTTCTCTCGCCGCAGTTGTTCGCGATGCGGCTGTCCCGCGGATCCCGCTCCCGCTGGGATGCAACCGGGTCGGGTTCCACCACGGCTTACCTCTCATAGCGCCGCATCCGGTCGACCGAGGTATGCGGGCCCCGGCCGCTGTCGTCAGTGTAGTTGTGGACGCCGACCACGCTTAGCTCCTCGTCGTCGTAGATGATGGTGAAGGTGACGACCTTGGACGAGAAGGCGTGCTCGCCGTTCAGGTTGTAGTCCGCGAAGGTGGCCGCGAAGGATATCTCGCAGTCGGTCGTGCAGTCGGAGTCGGAGCCTTGCACCAGCTCGACGGTGGCGCCTGAGCCGGTCGCCGCGATGTCGGCCGCCACGTACTCGCCGTCGGCTGGATCGACGTGGGTCCACTCCCCGACGAAGTCAGACACGGTCGTGTCCGGGTCGGGCGCCGGAATTCCGGTCGGCCCGGTGGGCGGGCCGTCTACGCAGCCGGCGAGAATGGCCAGGGCCAGCAAGGCAAATGCGGTACGGGTCATCGCGGATTCAACCTCTGATGCGTCGTCGGGGCCGACCCGTGGTCAGCATGCCCTACGCGTTTCGACCAATCCTCGAACCGAGCGAATAGATCGTCTGCCGTCCCGCACTCGATGATCCAGTCACCCACCTGCGCCAAGCAGTCCGGGCGACTGCCCCGTGATTAGCGCGCCGCCCGCCGGCAGGACCCACGTGAGGTCGCTCCTCGGCCTCGTCCGGTAACGGTTGGCGCACTGAACCCGCTGGTGGCCGACCAGGACAGCCGCTACAACGAGCCAGCGGGCACACTGGGACCCGGCACTCGGCCGCGATCTCATGGATTCTGCCCGGACTACGGCAATGGCGCGGACTTGCTACGGCGCACCCGGACTCTCCGGGAGCGCGAACACCCACATGACCCCGCCGCCGTCGGGAATCCTTGTGTCGGTCAAACGCGCATAGAACCGGGTGTTGGCGATGCGGCCGCCCGCTCCCACCGCGAGATACTGCCGGCCGTCGACCTCGAAGGTGATCGGAGCGCCCGAGACGTCGCCGTTCAGCCGCGTCTCCCAGAGCAGATCGCCGTTGTCGGCGTCGAGCGCGAAGAAACGCCGGTCGGCGGTGCCTCCGAAAACGATTCCGCCGGCCGTCGCCAGCGCCGCCGCGCTCATCGCCGCGCCGCCGGGAAAGCGACGCTCCCACGCCCGCCGGCCGGTGAGCGGGTCGAACGCCACGAACTCGCCGACGTAGTCGTAGTCCGGCACGGTCTTCACGCGCGCCGCGATCCCGCTGTAGAGCCGGCCCGGCCGGTACTCCTCGGAAACGAACGTGACATCCATGCAACTGTTGTTGATGCCCACGTAGTAGAGACCCGTCGCCGGGCTGTAGCTGGGCGAGTTCAGGTTGCGCGTGCCGACGTAGAACGGGCACACCTCGAACACGCGGCCCGAGTCGACGTCGTCCATGCTGGGAAGGAGCGCGGGGTTGTAGATCGGGATCCCGATGTCGGTCCAGCCGGTGATGAGATTGTCGTAGCCGGTGCGAAACGCGCCCAGGAACTGGCCGGTTACGCGGTCGAGAATGATGCCCCAGCCGATCTTGCTGGTCTCGATGAGCACCTTGCGCTCGACGCCGCCGATGACCAGGTCGAGCAGCATGCTCTCGTGGGTCGAGTCCAGGTCCCAGTTGTCGGCCGGCACCACCTGGAAGTGCCACTGCAGCTCGCCGGTGGCGACGTCGAGGGCCAGGATCGAATTCGTGTAGAGCGAGTCGCCCGGTCCCCGCAGGGTCGAGGACCAGGGGGTGGGCTGTCCGGTGCCGATGTACATCCAGTTCAGTTCGGGGTCGTAGCTGATCGTGTTCCAGGTCAGCCCGCCCAGCGGCGGGATGTCGTGCTCGGCCCAGGTCTCGTAGCCGGGCTCGCCCTCCATCGGCACCGTGTAGGTGATCCACGCGCGCTCACCGGTCTCGGCGTCGTGCGCCACGACGGCGCCGCGCGCGCTGCGGTCGCCCCCGGCGAAGCCCAGAATCACCTTGCCGTCGGCGATCAACGCCGGATGCGGGTGACCCAGCCCGGTGGTATAGTCGCCGGTGCTCACCTCCCAACGCTGTTCCCCCGTCAGCGCGTCCAGGGCGACCAGCGCGGCATCCGCCGTGCCCCAGTAGATCGTGTCACCGTAGACGGACACGCCCCGGTGCCGCATGAAAGCCTGTGACAGCTCGATATCCTCGGGGTAGCTGCGCGTGTGCACCCACTCCACGTCGCCGGACACCACGTCGAACGCGGTGACCCGGCCGCTCCCCTCGGACACGTACATCAGCCCGTTGGCGACGACCGGCGTCGGGACCCAGCCCGTGACGTCGCGCATCGAATAGGCCCAGACGAGCCGCAGGCCGCCGACGTTCGAGCGGTTGATCCGGTCGAGCGGGCTGAACCCCGTCACGTCGTAGGTGCGGCGATAGCTCATCCAGTCGCCGTCCTCCGGGTCGCGCAGCCGCTCCTCGGTGACCGGCTCCCACTCGACCGCCGGCTGTGCCGAGGCGCCGCCCCCCAAGGCGAGACAGGTCCCGACCAGGCACATGACGAGTCGTCCGATTCCGATCTCCGGCATTGCTGCCTCCTCGTTGCTGCCAG
Organism: Vicinamibacterales bacterium; assembly: GCA_965204175.1. GTDB lineage: Bacteria > Acidobacteriota > Vicinamibacteria > Vicinamibacterales > UBA8438 > WTFV01. The sequence goes on along the minus strand of OZ241978.1, from coordinate 969,086 downwards.
CCATCCCAAGGCCGGATGGTTACGGATGCGCTCGGGCATGTCAATCCGTCGCCGGTCGGCGCGATCACCCGTGCTATAGTCGTCGCCCTCATCCTGCTGGGAGCGGCGGGGGCGCCCGACCGGGAAGGCGCGACGAGAAGGGGAGGCGATCATGCAGGGCAAAGGGCTGCGTCGTACGTTTCTCGTCGCCGCGGGCGCCTATGCGGCGCTGGCCTGGCTGTCCGCTTCGGCACCGGCCGTTGAGACGGCAACGGCACAGGGTCCCGGCCTTCCGATCTTCGAAGTCGACGGAACGTGGCCGATCGTGCCGGAGGAGATGAGGCTCGGCGCTCCGTCCAGCATCGCCATCGATGCCGAGGACAACGTCTGGGTCCTGCACCGCCCGCTGACGCTCCCGGCCGAGCAGGACGCGATGGCGGCGCCGCCGGTCGTCGTCTTCGATACGGAAGGCAACTTCGTCAAGGCCTGGGGCGGTCCGGGGGATGGCTACGAGTGGCCCCAGCGGGAACACGGCCTGCACATCGATCACGAGGGCTTCGTCTGGCTGGGCGGCAACAACTGCCCCACCAACGGCGTGCCCAGGGTCGCGCCGGTCAACGACGACCAGTTGTTGAAGTTCACGCAGGACGGCGCGTTCGTCATGCAGATCGGCCGCAGCGACGGAAGCCGCGGCAACGCCGACATGATGAACCTCCACCGGCCGGCGGATCAGCAGGTCCATCCGCTGACCAACGAGCTGTTCGTGGCCGACGGCTACGGCAACCGCCGCGTCGCCGTGTTCGACGCAGAGACCGGCCGCTTCAAGCGGCGCTGGGGAGCGTTCGGCGACACGCCGGTGGACGACGACCAGTGTCAGGTGATAAACCCGACCAGCTTCCCGGATCCGGGTCCCGGGTATTTCAACGTCCTCCACGCCATCCGGGTTTCGACCGACGGCCTGGTATATGCGGCCGACCGCGAGCACCGCCGCGTGCAGGTCTTCACGCTCGATGGCACGTTCGTGGCACAGGTAATCACGCCCGACGCGCCCTTCGCACGCAATCTGGCCTTGTCCCCGGATGCCGAGCAGCAGTTCCTCTACGTCGGCGGCGATGGCGGCATCGTCGTCGTCGACCGCGCGACGCTCGAGATTCTCGGCACCGTCCGTCCCGACGGGATCCTGGGCGCCGGCCACCATATCGCGACCGATTCGCGGGGCAACCTCTACGTGGCGGCGACGGGCGCGGGCATGCAGAAGCTGACGTTCAGGGGGATGTCCGGCGCGCAGTAAGCTGGCGGCGGCGGCCGGACTCTGGGTGCTCGGCCCCGGCATTCGCCGTGTCGGCCGCTCGCGGGGAACGCTGTCCGGGTGACACCGAGCGTCCGATAAGGGCCTTGGTGCTCGAAATCCGGCGGTCGATCTTCGCGGGGACCCCCACGCGGCGATGGCGGCGGTAGGTCAGGCGGCGATCGCGGTCCCGGTCGCGCTCTGCCTTGCCGTCGCGGCGTGCGGACCCAGGATGGCCGGTGCGCCGGTACCGCGGCCGTTCCCCTCCCCCTCGCGGGCCGCGGTCGAGAACGAACGCGGGGAGAATCCGGCTTCGACCCCGGCACGCGGCGGGGCCGACTTCGCCCGCTATCTGGAGATTCTGGAAGAGACCGAGACGGGTGGAGACTGCTTCGCCAGCCCCACCGGCAGCTCGGCGCTCGGCTGCTATCAGATGACCGAGGCCGCGCTGATGGATGCCGGATTCAAGGATGCGGACGGCGACTGGCTGGACAACCCGTGGGGCATCGACTCGGACGACGAGTTCCGCGGCAACCGCCGCGCGCAGGCCGCCGCCATGCTGCGGTACACGACATCCAACTGGCGGCGGCTGGAGCCTTGCGTGCAGGATCTGATCGGCACGACGGTCGGCGGAATCGCGCTCGACCAGGGTGCGCTGGTCGCGGGAGCCCATCTGCTGGGCCCGACGGGCCTGGTCCGCTTCGTCCGCTGCGGCCTGCAGGCGCGCTGCTTTCCGCCGCCGGTGGCGAACCTGAACGGCGGCGGGCGCAAGCTGCGCGCGGTCGCCATTCGGCGCATGGTCGCCGCGCAGGGGCTCCGCGTACTGGACTCGCCGGGGGCCGGAGGCTCCCGATGCGGACTGCGGACCTGACCGCGGCCGCCGCGGGCGCGGCGGTCCGGAGTGCGAGCGGGGCGGAACGCATCGCGCCGGCGCGGCGGGCCTGTCGCCCCGGCGCCCCGGACGTGACGATACGTTCCGCCTCCCCCGGTTATCCGAGCGCGCGCTCGAACAGGGCGAGCAGGCGGCTCCACGCCCGCTCGGCCTGCGCCTCGTGGTAGACCTGCGTGTCCGGCGGACACCAGCCGTGCAGCGCCCCCTCGTAGACCTCGATCTCCGCCGGCAATCCTGCCTCGGCAAACGCCTCGCGCAGCACGTTCTTCGCCTCGGGCTCGGCCTCGTCGTCGTTCGCGGCGATCGCGAACAGGTAGTGGGCCGTCATCTGCGGCACCAGCAGGTGCGGGCTGTCCGGCTGATCGGTCACCAGACCGCCGCCGTGGAACGAGGCGCCGGCGCCGATGCGGTCCGGCAGCGCCGCGGCCGTGCGCATCGTGATCGGACCGCCCATGCAGTAGCCCATCGTCCCCATCTTGCGGTTGCTGTCCACCGACGCCTGGCTGTCGAGGAAGCCCACGAACGCTTCGGCATCCCGCACGTGGGTCTCCGGGTTCAGCGTCGCCATCAGCGGCCGGACGATGCTGGCGATCTCGGCGAAGACCGTCGAGTCCACGATGGGCGCCCGCTGCGAACGGTAGTACTGGTTGACCACCAGCACCGAGTAGCCGGACTGCGCGAGCCGCCTGGCCATCTGCCGCTTCGCGGGCCGCAGGCCGAAGGCGTCGGGCCAGATCAGCACGCCGGGGTGCGCCCCGCTCACCGGATGCACGAAGTAGCTGTCGCACACGCCGTCCGGGGTCGTGACGTCGATCTCGGACTCGGCGACGTCCTGGGCGTCCGCCGGCCGGGGCAACAGCATCGCCAGCCCGGCGCCCGCCGATACGGCGCCGAACTGCCGCCGCGTCATCGCGCGCGCGCGCAGGTAGCTGGTGCTGTCGGCATCGGTTCTCTCGTCACACATGTCGGCCTCCTCGCTGGGATCTCTCCCGGGTACTGTCACTCCCCCCGCGTCGATTCTACGTGAATCCGGCCGGTAGAAGAACCGACCGAGCAACCCCGTGCGACGCCCGGCCGAGGACGAACGCCGTTCGCGGCCGGCCGCCGTCCCGCCGCGACCCGCCCGAGCCGCTCCGGCGGCGCTCAGCGAATGGCGTCGGGTCCGAACGCGTCCGGGAGCATCTCGCCGACGGTGTGATGGACGTTCACGCGCAGGCTCCGCCCTCCGGCCTCGTACAACAGTTGCCGGCACCGGCCGCACGGCTTGCCCGGCTGCAGATCGTCGAGATCCCGGCCCGCCACGACGGCGACCGCCACGAGCCGGCCGCCACCGCTGGAATACAGAGCGCACACCAGAGAACACTCCGCGCACAGCGCCAGTCCGTACGAGGCGTTCTCGACGTTGCAGCCCTCGACGATTCGTCCATCGTCGACGAGGCCGGCGGCCCCGACGTGGTAGCCCGAGTAGGGCGCGTAGGCGTGGCGGGCGACGGCCCGGGCGCGCCGAAACAGGTGGTCCCAGTCCGGCCGAACGTCGCTCATGCTGGCGGGAACGCGGTGGAGAGTGGGCGCCCGGAACGGGTCCCGGGCGCCCGATATGCGAGGTCGCCGCCCTACTTGGCAGCCGCCGCGGCCGCTTCGTCGGCCCGCGCGCCGGTGAGCATCGTCTCCATCGAGTAGTTGCCCTCGTGGCAGGCGTACTCGAACAGCGGCAGATCGCTGCGCACCATCGGCAGGTTCACCGTCCACGGCGCGACCCAGGTATCGGGGTCGGTGACGGTGTACTCGTACTCGAGGGTGTCGGCGTCGACGCGGGTGAACCGCTCCTCGAGGTGCATGTTCGCGCTGGCGCCGCGCCAGTTGCGGTCGACGTCGAAGTTCGTGGTCTCGACCACCAGCGTGTCGCCTTCCCAACGCCCGCGGGAGACGCCGGACCACTGGGCGAGCTCGGTATCGAGCCCCTCACCCCCGCCGATCGGGACCACGCGCACCGTGTGCACCATCTCGGTGAGCAGCACGACCTCGTCCGGGGTCTGGAAGATCTGCACGTTCTGGTTGTAGCCGCCCGGCGTGATCGGCGGTCCCGCGTTGAAGCCCATCAGGCAGCGGTCGGCGTTGCTGAAGTCGGTGTACGAGTTCTGGATCCGATCGCTGAACGAGCCGCGGCCGTCGGCGCGGCGCGCGGTCCCTTCCTCGGTCATCTCGGGCAGCCGGCCGTTCGGCGGGTCGATGATCAGCGACGTGCGCCGGGTGCCGATGACCCGGGTGCCCCGGTCCATCCAGAAGTTGTTGTAGCCGCCGACGCTGCCGCCGGCCTCGGTGCGGCGCGCGTCCGCCTCCCAGAGCTCGATGTCGCGCTGCACCGCGGCCTGCTCGCGCTGCACCGCTTCCTCTTCGGTCAGGAACGCCTTGTCGCCCAGATCCTCGGGCCGCTCCATCGGGGTGATGGTCCGGAAGTCCCAGATCCCCTGCACGTCCGGCGCGCCCCAAGCGGTCCGCGGCGCGTCGTCCTGGGCCAGGGCCAGGGCCGGCACTGCCAGCAGTCCGACCAGCGCGATGAGCGCCAGCTTCGTCGTCGATCGTCCACCTGTCATCGCAAGACCTCCCGCGTCGATACGGATTCCCAGTTGATCGCCTACCATAGCATGAGCGGGCGCGCCGGGGGCACCGGATTGGCCCGCCACGGAATGCACGCATCCGCAGACGGGAGACTTCGATGACGGAGAGACAGATCGAGAGCATCACGCTGGTCGCGGTCGCGGCGTTCATGGTGCTCCTGTACGTCCTCATGACACCCTGGAACCGCGTAGCGGGAATCCGGATCGGCGGGTTCGACACCCCGCCGCCGAACGACTGGCGCATGGTGGACGACCAGCGCATCATCCAGCTCAAGACCGGCGGCTTTCCTCCCTTCGTGGTCAACGTCGTCTACGCCGGCGCCGAAGACGGCGTGATCACCGCCACCCGGCCCGACGGCGGCTACTGGGCGCGCCGCGCCCGCGCGAATCCCGACGGCTGGCTGCGGATCGGCAACGCCACCTACGCCATGCGGGCCACCGAGATCCTGGGCGACGACCGCCTCCCGCTGCTGGAGGCCTACGGCGAGAAGAACGGCATGCGCATGGACGCGGGCCCGTCGGGCGGCATGATTCAGGGTCAGGCCGAGCCGCTCAGCACCTGGGAGGTCTTCTTTTGGACGCCGCGGTGAACGAGGACGCCGGTAGCGGCGCGGTTGCGATCACGGGGGCCAACAGCGCCGTCGGCAAGGCGCTGCTGGAGCAGATCGCTTCCCGGGACACGCTGTCCGCGGTGGCGTTGGTGCGCCGGGAGGCGGCGCTGGAAGACCTGCCCCGCTCGCCCCGCATAGCGTCCCGCGTCGTGGCGTACGACGAACGGGAACGACTCGTCGAGGCGCTCACCGGCGCCGACTGCGTCGTGCACCTGGCGGGCATTCTGTTCGAGAGCCGGACGACGAGCTACCGGACCGGCAACGTCGAGAGCACGCGGGCGCTGGTCGCCGCCGCGCAGTCGGCGGGGGTGCGCCATGTCGTGCTCGTCAGCTCCCTGGGCGCCGACCCGCGCTCGTCGAACGGCTACTTCCGCTCCAAGGGAGAGGCGGAACGGCTCGTGATCGGCTCCGGCCTCAAGGCCACGATCATCCGCACCCCGCTGTTGCTGGGCCCCGGCACCGCGGGGGGCCGGGCGCTGCTGCGGACCGCCGCCGGCAGGTCCGCCCGCGTCCTGGGGGGCGGTTCGCACCGGCTGCGCCCGCTCGACGTCGACGATCTGTGCCGCGCCATCCTGGGATACTGCCGGGAGTCGGGCGCCGGCGTGCGGATCTGCGCCATGGTCGGGCCGACCATCCTCACCCAGCGCGAACTGCTGCAGCGGACCGCCCGCCTGCTCGGCCACGACCTGGCGGTCCACTCGACACCGGTGTGGCTGGCCAGGCGGATGGCCGGGCTCGCCGGTCTGGTCCGCACCGGCGGCCTGACGCCGGCGGTAATCGAGGTCATCACGTCGGACGAGGCGAACCTCTGCGTCGACCGCGCGCCGGACGTTACGCTTACGCCGTTGTCGGACACGCTGGCCAGACTCTGCGAGACGCGAACACCATGAGCGAAACACCCGTCGAGACTCGAGCCCGCGGCGACTCCGCTTCCGGCGGCTCCGCCCCGGCCGCGCCTGCGAGCCGCGGCCTGGCGGGGCGCCTGGGGTTCCTGGCCCTGAGCATCGCCTGCTTCGCCTATCTCTACTTCCGGCTGAACGGCGCGGCGGCGCGCGAGGGCCTGTCGCTCGTCGACTACATGACGGGCGTCTTCGCCAACGTGGAGTGGGTGCCGTGGATCGTGTTGATGATGGCCTACTCGGGCCTCTACTTCTGCATCGACACCCTGGTCGTGACCCGGGCCCTGAACTGGTTCATCTCGCCCATCCGCTACGGCGACCTGCTGCCCATCCGCGCGAGCGCCTACATCATTTCGATCTTCAACGAGCAGATCGGCAAGGGCGCGATGGCCTACTACCTGAACCGCCGCCACCGGGTCCCGGGCTGGGAGGTCGGCTCGGTGATGCTGTTCGTGATGTTCTGCGAGGTGTTCTACCTGCTGTTCTGGGCAACGGTCGGCTTCGCGTTCAGCGGCGGCTCACTGCCCCCGGCGTTCGCCCTCGTGCCCTGGCTCGCGGCCGGCGCGGTGCTGGTCTTCGTCGCCTGGGTGCTGTACTTCCGCGGCACGCTGTGGCCGGGCAGCGGACTGCGGGACAAGCGCATCCTTCACGCCTTCCGGACCGCCACGGTGCGGCACTACGCGCTGTTCGTGGCGTTGCGCTCGCCGGCGCTGCTCGCCGCCGTGGTCGTCTACACCGTCGCGTTGCGCCTGTTCGGGGTCGAGGCGTCCTTCCTGTCACTGCTCGGCTACCTGCCGGTGGTGTTCTTCGCCGCCGCCGTGCCGACCCCGATGCGGGCCGCCGCCATCACGTTCTGGGTGATCCTGTTTCCCGAGAACGAGGGGCAGATGGCCGCGTTCGGCTTCGTGCAGCACAACTTCTTCATCCTGTTCAACGCCCTGATCGGGGTGGCGTTCTGGCCGCGGGCGCAACGGGAGCTCTTCGGGTAGCACGCGGCTGCCTCCCGTGGCCGGCTGATTCAGGATCCGATTCCGAACCAGCCGCGAATGGCAACACCGGGAACCGGAGCGAGCGTTCGATGGTGAACACCGCCCACCTGCTCACCGGCCTGCGGCTGGGGCTGGCCCTGCCACTCGCGATCGCCTTCGCGCGGCCGGACTTCCTGAGCGCGGGCATTCTTGCAGCGCTGCTGGCCGTGGCCATCGCCAGCGACTACTTCGACGGAATCGCGGCGCGCCGGCATGGCACGGCTTCAACCGGTGGACAGCTCTTCGACCACGCTACCGACTGCGTGTTCGTGACCGCCTGTCTGACCGGCGCGGCGCTGGCGGACAGCGTTCCCATCGCGCTACCCGCCCTGGTAGTGGTCGCCTTCGGCCAGTACGTGGTCGATTCCTACTGGCTCCAGCGCCGGAAACAGCTTCGCATGAGCACGATCGGACGCTGGAACGGGATCGGGTACTTCGTCCCGCTGGTCGTGCTGGCGGCGGCGCGGCTGGAAGTGGTTCCGGCCTTGACGCCGTTGCTGACCGCGCTTGCCCGCGTCGTCGCCTACGTGCTTGTCGCGTCGACCCTCGTTTCCATCGTCGACCGTGCGACCGCTGTCCGACGTCAACGGCAGCGGCCCCGCATCGAGAGAACCCAAGGCTGACGCCATGACCATGGAGATACACACCCGCGAGAGCGTTTGGGATGCCGTCGCGGACGATCCGGAAGAAGCGGCCAACCTCAAGCTGCGTTCTCAGCTCATGGATGCCCTCGAATCGTACATCGGTCACGAGAACATCACGCAGGCGGAGGCGGCCGAGCGGTTCGGGGTGCCGCGGTCCCGGGTGAGCGAACTCGTAAACGGGCGGATCAGCAAGTTCACTATCGACAAGCTCGTGAACATGGCCTTTCGCGTCGGGATCACGACCCGGATCACCGTTGCCCCATCGCCTGCCGGTGGATCGCCCGCACCGTCTCTATCGTGTCCGCCTCGGCCGCCGTCTTGTCGTCCCGATACCGCTTGACGCGGGCGAAGCGGAGCGCCACGCCGCCCGGGTACTGCGGACTCGCCTGAACCTCGTTGAAGGCGATCTCGACCACCAACTCCGGCCGCACGAACACCGTGTATTGGTCGCGTCCGGTCTCCAATTCCAGGAACCGGCGCGTCTGCCAGGCCAGGAGCTCGTCGGTCAGCCCCTTGAAGGTCTTGCCGAGCATGACGAAGCCGTTCCGCGCGGGGTCGCGCGCGCCGAGGTTCAGATTGCTGAGCCAGCCGCGGCGGCGCCCGCTGCCCCACTCGGCGGCGAGCACCACGAGGTCGAGCGTCGTGGCCTGCTTGATCTTCAACCAGGCCGCGCCCCGGCTGCCGGCGGCGTAGCCCGCGTCGAGCGATTTGGCCATCACGCCTTCGTGGCCGGCCCGACGAGCCTCGTCGACGAACGCCGCCGCCTCGCCGGGGCCGGGCGAGAGCACACGGGGCACCAGCCACCGGCCGCCCGCGAGCTCCGCCAGCACGTCCGCGCGCCGGCTGAACGGGTCGTCAATCAGGTCCTGCCCGTCGACCAGCAGGCAGTCGAAGAAGAACGGGGTCAGGGGCAACGTGCGGCGCAGCGCGTCCACATCGAGCTTGCGGCCGAAGCGGCGCATCGTCACCTGGAACGGAAGCGGCGTGCCAGTGGATCCGAGCGCCAGCACTTCCCCGTCGAGGATCAACCGCCGCGGCGGCATGGCGCCCACCGTCTCGACCACCTCCGGAACCGCGGCGGTCACGTCGCGCAGGTGGCGCGTGAACACCCTGACCTCGGTCTCGTCCTTGTGCACCTGAACGCGGGCGCCGTCCAGCTTGTAGTCGAGCGCCATCGCGCCGAGGCGCGCCAGGGCATCGTCCACGCTGTCCGCGGACTGCGCCAGCATCGGCTGCACCGGATGGAACATGCGGAGCGAGAATCGCGACAGATCCGGGTCGGTCTCGGCCAGCGCGGCCCTGGCCACCGGCCCGAGGCCGCCGGCCATCATCACCGCACGGCGGACCCGGGCCGCCGGCAGTCCGGCCGCGCGCGCCACGGCGTCGGAGAGCACACTCTCGAGCGCACCCTGACGGATCTCCCCATGGAGCAACCGCACCAGGAAGTCCTGCTCGTCGCGCGTCGCGCGGCCCAGCATGTCGCGGAGCTGCTCTACGCGGGCCGCCATCGAACCGCGTCCCCTCGTGCCTGCGACCTTCTCGAACACCTTGTCGACTTCGCCGAGCGTCAGGCCGGGAGAGGATGTGGGCGGCGTGGAACGGACCTCGCTGAGCGCGGCGAAGCCAACCCCGATCCGCCCCTGCGGCAGCCCACCGCAGAGAAACGCCACGGCAATCTCGATATCGTCCGCGCCGATCCGTCTCAGGAAGGCAGCCAACCGGCCGGTCTTGTCCAGACGCCGGCTGGCATCACGCACATCGCGAGAGGTCGCCACGAGATCCGCCAGCAAGGCATGAGCCCTGGTCGCAGGTGCGCCGCTCGTCACGCACCCTCCGGCGCCCCGGATGCGTAGGGCTTGAGCGCGGCGTAGACCGTGCGGTGAATCGGGGTCGGAATACCATGCTCGCGCCCGAGCCGGGCAACGGTTCCGGAGAGCCATTCGAGCTCGAGGCGCCGTCCCCGCTCGAGATCGACGAGCTGCGACGACTTCCCGTTCGCAGGCGTGGTATCGAGGAACCCGAGTACCCGTTGCTCGATGTCGCCGGGAAGAGCAACCCCAAGCGCCCGCCCCACCGCCGCCGCTTCACCGACGGCCCGGGCGAGCATCCAACGGGTATCCGGATCGCTTCGCACCGGCCCGATCGGTTGGCGCGCGAGGGCGGTAGCCGCACTCGAGCCGGCCATGAGGCAGAACTTCTCCCAGATCATCCGCTCGGTGTCGTCGAAGACCGCGGCCTCGACGCCGGCCTCGTTGCAGACCTGCGCGAAGGCGTGCGCGCGCGGGCTCGGACCTTCCCCCGGCTCGCCGAAAGCAACGAGCGGCTTGCCCGCCATCCGGCCGAGCCAGGCGATCTCTCCCGGCGCCACGATGTTGGCGGGAAAGTACGCCGCGCCGGCCAGCGTCCGCCCCGGACCGATGACCGCGGCGATCCGGGCCGCGCTCTCGACCCCGTTCTGAACCGTGACCACGAAGGTGTCTTCCCCGAGCACCGGGCGTATCAGCCGGGCCGCCGCCTCGGTGTCGTAGAGCTTCACGCAGAACAGCACCGCGTCGACGACGCCGATCTCCGCGGGACGTTCGGTCACCTGGACCCCGGTCACTTCGAGAGACTCGGCGCCGCTGATGCGCAACCCGCGCCGCCGCAGCGCCTCCAGGTGCGCCCCACGCGCGATCAGCGCGACCTCTTGCCCCCCGCGCGCCAGCTTCGCGCCCAGATAGCCGCCCATGCCGCCGGCTCCCATCACGGCGATTCGCACAACGCCATCCTCCTGTACGGCTCGTGTTCCCTCGCTCTACCGTAACGCATGGCAGTACCGACCGCTCCGGACCGTCTTCCAGCGGCGGAACAACGCGATGACGTTTCCCGCTGCATGACGCGCACCGGTGTCCTCCTTGCCTCCCGCACTTCGCGGGACGTCGTCAAGAGGTCCGCCGGCACGTGTCGGTCCTGATCGGAAGATCCCGACGGTGCGCTGGACTATACTGCCGCGCCACGAAGCCGGTTTCCTGCGCCGCGATTGCGTCGCGACGACAATGGCGGGACAATGCCGACAATGCAACCTCTTGAGAATCGAACCGCCGACTGGACCGGTGTCCGTCCCGACGACTCCCCTATCGAGCCGCTGGACAACCACTCGTTCCTCGTGCGCCTGCGGATGCTCAGCGACCGCGCCCGTGACCTGACCCTGCTTCGCAGCGCCTGGACGGAGCAGCAATCGCATGAAGAGCGGCTTCCTCGGTATTCTGAACGCACTTCACGACCATCGCGTTGATTTCGTGATCGTCGGCGGAGTCGCCGCCGCCCTCCACGGAGGTTCGCGCGTGACGTTCGATCTCGATGTCGTGCCCAGCCTGACACCGGAATCCTGGCAGTCGGCAGTCGATCTGCTCTGGGAGCGCGGAGCCCGCCCGCGCATTCCCGAACCGCTGGAGAGGATTCGGGACGTCGAACAGGTCCGTCGATGGCGGCGAGAAAAGGGCATGCTGGCCCTCAACTTCCGCACGGGCGACGGCAGCACGGAGGTCGATCTGCTGGTCGGGGAAAGCGATGCCTTCGACGAGCTCAAGCAGCGAGCGGTCGAGGTGACGGTCGATCAGCGCACGTTCTTCGTGGCATCGATCGACGACCTCATCTCCATGAAACGGCGCGCCGGCAGACCGCAGGATCTGCTGGACATCGCTGAGCTGCGGAACATTCGGAGAAGGCTCGGCTGAAAACGCAAGAGGGACCGAAAGTAGCCAAGAAGTACTGGGGCTGGCAGAAGCCAGCCCCAGATGGTCCGCCCAACTCCGTGCGCGATTATAGGGGAGACGCACCACCTTCATCGGGCGCCAGAAGATCGTGGTACAACGCATTCTGGGAGGCGTCTTTCCCACGCAGCTAGCGGCCTAGCACGCGGCCGTTCAGAGTCAAAGCGACGCCGGCCGCCGGGTCGATTCCAGCGGACTTGCACGAAGGCGCGTTGGTGCGGCACACGATTCCGGAATTCCGGCCCCGCGAACCCCGCGAACACGGGCCGGCCTGAAGACAATTGAACTGCGGACTATCGGATTCAGACGCAACCGTGAGACCACCACGACCGCCCGGTCCCCTTTGCGGCCTCCTCGGCGGCGCCCTTTGTCGAGAAGGGACCGTGCCACCTGCCGTTCGGTGTGACGGGTCGCCCTTTTCGACCACGACCATCGTTACAGAATCCGCAGCTCGCCGCGTGGACGATCGCACGGTCAGTCGGATAGTTCTCGTACACGTAGTACGCTGCCACCTTTCCCGAAATCCAGGTCGCCCGCGCCCGTGCGCAGATCCAGTCAACGACATCGCTGAGCGTGGCGGCGCTGCCTGACTCGGGTTGGTCGCCGGTGAGGTGGAAGCGCCACAAACCGGTCCCTTGCCGCAACTCGCCGGTCGGTGTTCTCGGTGCCTGAACGCACACCAACCGGCCGGAAATGAGCCTGAAGTTATACTGCCCGACGCGCGCCCCTCTCTCTGTCCGTCCGTCGAATTGAACCTGCGGACACCGGCGGGCAACTTCGAAGCGCAAGTCTTCGAGGTCCTTGGCAGAGTAGCCGTAGTCGGCGAAGGTCCCCTCGTCATAACAGGTGTCGTCTGCCGGTACGTTGTTAGACTCAAGGCGCTCACGAAGAATATCATACGCCTGCCGAACCTCTCGGAAGATCCACTCAGACGCCTTGTCTCCGGGATTCTTGTCCGGGTGGTGCTTCTTTGCCAACCGCAGATAAGCTCTTCTCACATCCGCCGGCGTTGCGTTGCTCCTCAGGCCCAGCACTACCCACGGGTCCCGGTCTGGCACTGGCCGCGGCGCTTCCCAGTTCGGATCTTCCCGCGGGTCGGGACACGGCCGGTCCGGATCTTCTGGCGGTTCTGGAGGCGGCGGGTCTTTGGCGAGCCGGTCCAGCACCCAAAGCACTCCGAGACTGCCGGCAGTAATGAGAAAGCGTGTGTACCACATGCCCAACAGCCCGATTATCTGACCCAGGTCCGGCGGTCAACGTGCAGCTTGGCACTCTTGGTGCTTCCGTCTCCCACCGGAAAGATGCGGTTGCCCGTCCTGTATTCATCCTCCTCAGTCGTCGTGAGCCACACAAGTCCGGGTCTGCGGCAAGATTCCGCTCCGCAGATCAGCCCGCTGTCTGGATGTCCCACCGGCTCGTACGGCGTGTCGGAATATGTGTACTTCTTAGGTGTGATGGCCGAACCGTGGGATTCGCATTTGACGAGTGCCATGTTCCCCCTCCCTTGCCATTCTAACGCCGTGTCGATACGCAGGCCGCCGGGTGTAGTCGTCACAGCCGTGCGCCGGGCTAGCGGCAAATCAGACCAAACCGTTGGCGGCAAAACCCCGGTAGCGCTCATCCCAAGCCTGCCTGAGCCAGTACGGCCCATCGCCCCCGTGTCTGGCTGCCACTGCCCGCCTGGAACTCCGTTTTTCCGGCCAGTGGCTTGGCCGAAACGCAGATACTCAAGGCCTGTGCGGCGGACACAGTCGGCGCGATCAGCACGATCGCAAGAACGAGTGCTCTCATCGGCTTTGGCCCCCACTGTCAACCAGCCTTGAGAGTCAGTATGTTGCCCTTGGTGTTAACGGAAACCCGAAACACTGTCGCAGGCCATTTCTCAAGAATCCCCTCGGTGATCAGCAAACGAGCGAGCGACTTCACGTGGGCTGCCGTTCCTGACGTGCTTGAGTGACCTGTATTCCACACACGAATTGACCCGGACCAGCCCGATGGACGATCTCCGTACTTCGTCAGTCCCAGAACGTCAATAGTCTGAGCGCCGGCACCGTCTGCGACGGCAGCTAGTCCCCTCCCGATATCGTTCAAGCGTGGCCGCCAGAAGTCATCGTACTGACTAGTCATCCTGGAAGAACCTACTCTCTCAGGAGCCGCGGGAATATCGGAAAACGACTCCGCGAGTTCCTTCAACGTCACTCTCTTCGCCTCGTCGAGATCGCGGCGGGTCTCCACCATGTGCTGCCACTGCTTGAGCACCACGCGTGTCCTATCCAGATGGTCGATCACCGTCTTGATCGCGTCGGCCTGACCCCACGCGCAACCGCCGTAGAACGGCCCGGTCAGATCGTCATCGAGGACGGTCTTCACGACCATGTTCAGCCAGCCGTTGACGGACTGTTGCGTCGCTGTCGCCGCGTCTTCAACTCGGCACTTCAGCGCCCTCGGCAGACGGAGCAGAATCGTTTCCGTGCTATCAGTTGACACGACCAAACGATACCACAGATCGTTGATAGCCCGCAACCCACCCCACTGATAGCATTGAAAGCGAAGGTGGTGGGTTTCCGGGGCTTGCCGGAAAGGGGGTGCCCGGGTTCTGCGCAGGTTGGGGCACCAGTTGCCGGCTCTACCGGCTCACGTTAGCTGGGTAAACCAGCGTACCCGTTGTCTGTACAATGGGGCTCGGAGGAAGGCTTCGCCGAGCTCCACCGGCTCGCTCCCTGAGTGGAGCGCAGGGAACCACACGGCGGAGCGTTGTGCCGCAACGGAGGACTTGGCCTCGCCACTAGCCCCGGATCCGTCCTCATGCAACCGCTGGAGAATCGCGGCGCCGACTGGATGGGCATTCGGCCGGACAAATCGCCCTTCGAACCTCTCGACGGTCGGTCGTTCCTCGTGCGCCTGCGGATGCTCAGCGAGCGCGCCCGCGACCTGACCCTGCTTCGCAGGCCCCGGACGGAGCAGCAGTCGCATGACGAGCGACTTTCTCGAGACTCTGAACGCACTTCACGACCATCGCGTTGATTTCGTGATCGTCGGCGGAGTCGCCGCTGTCCTCCACGGCGGTTCGCGCGTGACGTTCGATCTCGATGTCGTGCCCAGCCTGGCACCGGAATCGCCGAGCTGCGGAACACTCGGAAACGGTTGGAGTGAGACCGGCAAGAAGTAAACGGGGCTGACCGAAGCCAGCCCCGTTGATCCCTGCCACTGCCGGAGGGACGTGCGCCGTTGCGGACCCTTCCCGGTGCCCTACGTGAACATCCCAAGCGTATCGAACTTGCCGCCGAGCACGTCCTCCGACTTGTGATAGCCGAGGTACTCGTCGATCAGCGTGGCGTACACCCGCCGGAAGTCGGTGGTGTACTGCAGGTTGTCCCCCAGCACGAGATCCGTGAGGCTGACCGGCTTGCCGTACTGGCCGCCTTCGACCCCGCCGCCGAGCACGAAGGCCACGTTCGCGGTGCCGTGGTCGGTGCCCAGGCTCGTGTTCTCCGGCACGCGCCGGCCGAACTCGCTGTGGATGAACACGGCCACCTCGTCCTGCTTGCCGAGGCGCTTCATCTCCTCGAAGAAGCCCCAGACCGCGTCGCAGCAGTACTGCACCTGGCGGTTGTGCGGGCTCTCCTGGTTGACGTGGGTGTCGAACAGGCTGTTGCGGAGCCGCACGTAGTAGAGCCGCGCCGGGAAGTCGTTCTCGATCAGCGCCACGACCTTGTCGAGATCGAGCAGGCGCGGACCGCCGCCGGGGCGGCTGGTGTAGTTCTCCCACGCCTGGCTGACCAGGGCCGACGCCTCGCGGGCGCTCTGGTTGACGTCGAGCAGGAACTTGTGGATCTCGCTGCGCGCCGCCTGCCCGTTGCCCAGCCTGTCGATGTACTGACTCTGGGGGTGGAAGAAGTCGCGGCGGAACGAACCCGGATCGTTGAAGACGACCGGGACGTGCTCGTGCGCCCGCACGGCCAGCGACTGCGCCGAGGCGATGTTGACGAGGAAGTTCGGAGACCCGGTCGGGTCCAGGGCGTCGGCGGTGCGGCCGTACCAGCCGTAGGCTTCCCCGCTGTTGGGAGCGCCCGTGTGCCAGAACGAGCTGGAGGCGAAGTGCGAGAACGACGGCTGCTCGTAGCCGCAGCCGTGGATGACGGCGCAGTTGCCCTCCTCCCACAGGCGGTGCATGCCCACCATCGACTTCTGGAAGCCGAAGTGCTCGTCCGCCTTGATGACGTCCGGCTCGCGGACGCCGATGGTCGGCCGCCGCCGGTACAGCTCGTCGTCGCCGTACGGCACGAACGTGCTGAGTCCGTCGTAGCCGCCGAACCACTCGAACACCACCAGGATCTTCCCTTCGGTGGCGGCCAGTGCCTCCGACGTGGCGCCGAACAGCGGCGGCAGGGGGCCGAGCCCGCTGCCGAGCAGGCCGAGGCCGATGCCGCGGGCGCCGATCTTCAGCGCCTGGCGGCGGGACACGCCACTGGAATCGCACAACTTCTTGCCGCGGTTGGTCAGGGTCATGGTCATGCACCTCTCTAGCGTCGTCTGCGTCAGCGCAGACTTCCAGGACGGGTCCCCTAGTCGATCTGATACTCCGGCGTGCTCATGATGATGTGGGTCACCATGCGCAACGGGTCTTCCAGGTAGGTCCGGGCCCGATCGAGGTCCCGGGTGCCCAGCTCGTCTTCCAGCAGCTCCACGAGCGCATCGCGCAGCCCGGCCGCCACCGGCATCCGCAGGAACCGGCCCAGCAGGTGGTCGACCGCCTCGTCGGTGGTCTCCGCTCCGGAGTCCAGGACCATCTGCGTCATGTCGAAGCGGGCCGCCCCGCGCGGCGTCGGAATCAGCTTGCGCACCGCCTCGGCCCACGCGCGATAGCCCGAGACGCGGGTGTTGAACAGCTCGTCGCGCTCCAGGGCCGACAGGTCGAACGCGGTCATCTGGTTCGGGTCGCCGTCGATGGAGATGGCGGCGCCGAAGTCGTAGCCGCTGCGCAGGCGCTCGCCCACCACGCCGTCCCCGGTCCGGGCGAGGAAGCTCGGATCCCGGAAGTCGATGACGTCCGGAAACAGGTAGTTGAAGGCGACGTTGCCGCGCTCCTGCAGCAGCGCCGGCGTGATCCAGGACCGGCCCTGCGCCCAGCCGGCGACCGACGGCGGGTTCAGCAGGTGCTGGCCCAGGGCGATGGTCGTGCTGTTGAAGTCGGGCACGCCCGGCACGTCCGGGGCGCCGAGCTGCTTCAGCATCGCGATGACGTGCTCGACCGGCCCCTTGATGTGGGCGCCGTAGCTCGCCTCGCTGTAGAAGTCGCGCGAGAGGAAGATCGTCCGCAGCAGCGGCTTCAACTCGTAGTGGTTGTCCCGGAAGACGGCGCCGAGCTCGGCCTGCAGGGCCGGCGACGGATCCTCGCGGACGAAGAAGCGGTAGATCTTCGACGCGATGTACTCGGCCGTGATCGGCTGCTCCAGGATGATGTGCAGCACGTCGACGCCGTCGAAGTTGCCGGTGCGGCCCAGGAAGGTCTTCTCCTCGTCGTCGTGCTGCTCCTCGTTGACCACGAAGTCGAGGTTCACGAAGTTCCAGCCCGTGAACGCGCGCGCCGCCTCGCGGACATCCATCTCGGAGTAGTTGCCCACGCCCATCGTGAACAGCTCCATCACCTCGCGGGCGAAGTTCTCGTTGGCCGCGCCCTTCACGTTCACGCCGGCATCGAGGTAGTAGAGCATCCCCGGATCCTGCGCGACGGCGACGAGCAGCTCGCCGAAGTTCCCGGCCGCGTGCCGCTCGAACGTGTCGATCTGCAGCAGCATCTTGCGGTAGTCGCGGACCTTGTTCTGGGCGGTGGCGAAATGCCCGTGCCAGAACAGCGCCATCTTCTCCTGCAGCGGCCGGTTGGTGTCGAGCATCCGCTCGGCCCACCAGTAGCCGACGCGGCGGGTCTCCAGCGCGGTCGCGCGCAACCAGTAGAAGAAGCGGTCGGAGACCGGCTGCATGTGGCGGTTGACGAACTCCGGCTTCACGCGGATGCCCATGCTCGCCCCGAGCGCCATCGCCCGGTCGGTCGCGGCGGGCCGGCTCGGCGGGAAGTGCATCAGCGTCTCGTCCCAGAAGCCCGAGTGCTCGAACGGCTCCAGGTGGTCGTTCGGAATGTCGTCGTAGTCGACCAGCGCGCCGACCGCCGCTTCCGGCGTCATGTCCGCCAGCCGCCGGACGTCCTCGGGCGTGCCGCTGAAGCCGGCTCGCCCCAGCAGGTGCTCGGCCCGGTCGTAGCTCCAGTCCGCGGCGGCGATCGGGGTCAGGTCGCCCGTCCACGAAGCGGGTCCCGGATCCCAGTCGTTCGATTGGGCCGCAACGGTGCCGCCGGCAACGCAGAGCGCAAGCGCCGCGCCAATCACCGCCACGCAACGATGTCGCGTCTTCATGGGTCGTTCCCTCTGATGCTCCGGTCCGATGCTTCGGGCAGAATCCCGCCCATCATCTCGGATCGATCCATTGTGGGCGTCTGGCCGGCAATGTCAAGTGCACCATCGACGGCATCTGCCATCCCGGCGGGCCAGTGCCGTCCTGCTTCGCCCAGCGCCTCAACTGGAACGTGATCGGTAAGACACAGCGTCGGAGGAAACCTGACGAGCAGGGCCGAGCCGTCCGCCGCCGTCGAGTCGAGACCGTGCCGGACTTCGGCATCCATGCCCATCCCCGTTGCGACACGCTCAGTCGCCTGACCCATTCACCGGGGCGCCGCCTCCGGGCTAACTGCTGCGCGACACGACGCGGAACGACCACCAGCCGTCCGGCCGGGGACTGCCGAGCGGCGCCGGCGGGTTGGCCGGCTCCTCGAGCGAGTGCAGCTTGTCGAGCCTGGCGACCCACGCCGTGTCCAGCTCGTCCGCGTCCATCGCGCGTGTCAGTTGGACCGGGTAGACGGTGCCGTCGAGGCGCAGCCACGCCGTGCCGTCCTCGACCGCAAAGCCGGACCAGCGCTTGCCGGCGCAGTTCGAGCAGCTCAGGTAGAGGTCGCCGCTCTCCGTCGCGAAGCAGTTCAGGTTGATGGCGTGCGGCAGCAGGCCGGCGCGAATCTGGATCTGGCACAGCGTCACCTGGTTCGCGAACGTCCAGTCGCTCACCGGCTCCTCGTGCTCGGCGCCGAACAGGACGGCCCCCGGCATGCGATCGCACGGGCAGGTGGCCGACCACGCATAGAAACCAATCCCCAGCACGACCACCAGGGCTATCGGAGCGCTGATGGCCGGGCGTTCCAGCACCTTGTCGAGCAGGGCGCGCATGTCGGTGCTCATCGGTTTGCCTCCCTCTGTCTTCCGGCGTCTTCTTGTGAATCGTTCTCCCCGACGTCAGTCTCCAGCCCGGGCCGCACCAGCGTCGGCCGCCCGCCTTCCCGCGCCCAGCCGGGGCTCGGGGTCTGCACCACCGGGCGCAGGTCGGCCGCCCGGAACGACCGGACCACCTGCGCGGGGACCGGCTCTCCATACGCGGTGGATCGCTGTTTCGGGATCCGGCCCGCCCCGCAGATCAGGGCCTCCATCCGCTCCGGCGGCAGCTCCTGTCCGAAACCCGCGCCGGCCGCCCGCGTGATGCTCTCGTTCATCAGGGTGCCGCCCAGATCGTTCACCCCGGCGTTCAGGCACGCGTGCACGCCGCGCGGTCCCATCTTCACCCACGAGGCCTGGATGTTGGTCACCAGCGGGTGCAGCGCCAGGCGGGCGACCGCGTGCATGAGCAGCGACTCGCGGAACGTCGGGCCGCGGCGCGCCTTCCCCTTGCGGTAGATGGGCGCCTCCATGTGCACGAAGGGCAGCGGCACGAACTCGGTGAACCCGCCGGTGCGGGCCTGCAGCGCGCGGATGCTCGCCAAGTGCCGGGCCCAGTGCCGCGGCCGGTCGATGTGGCCGTACATGATCGTCGCGGTGGTCCGGAAACCGACCCGGTGCGCGGTCTCCATCACCTCCAGCCACTGCCCCGCCGTCAGCTTGTCGGGGCACAGGTCGCGGCGGACCTCGTCGTCGAGCACCTCGGCCGCCGTCCCCGGCAGCGTCCCGAGTCCGGCCGCCTTCAGTTGCCGCAGGAACGCCTCCAGCGACACGCCGAGCGTGGCCGCGCCCTGCCAGACCTCCAGCGGCGAGAAGGCGTGCACGTGCATCTCCGGCACCGCCGCCTTGACGGTGCGGCATATGTCCAGGTATGTGGCGCCCGTGTACTCGGGATGGATGCCGCCCTGCATGCAGACTTCCGTGGCGCCGCGCTCCCAGGCCTCCACGCTGCGGCGGGCGATCTCGTCGAGATCGAGGTCGTAGGGAGCGCCCCGCAGGTTCTCGCTCAGCTTGCCCTTCGAGAAGGCGCAGAACTGGCACCGGAAGTAGCAGACGTTGGTGTAGTTGATGTTGCGGTTGACGACGTAGGTGACCTCGTCGCCGTGGACCTCGCGGCGCAGCGCGTCGGCCGCCCGCACCACGGCTACGAGATCGTCGCCGCGAGCGGCGAACAGCGCGGCGATCTCCACTTCGTCCAGCCCGTCGCCGCGCGCCGCCCTCTCGCACAACGCCCGCACCGTGGAGGTCGGAACGGGCGGGGTCGCATCATCGAGGCGTTTCAGCAACGGCGCCGGCAGCACCGCGTCCGGGTCGCCGGGCGACCAGGCGCTCCCGCGGGCGAACCCCTCGGCATCGGAGCCCTGCCGCACGGCCGGCCGCAGCGGCTCCGCCACCCAGCGGTCGAGATCCCGCACATGGGACGGATAGACGGTCAGCCGCTCGGTCAGCACCTTGCCCTCGCGCTCGGTCTCGCGCGCCAGCGCCTCCAGGTGCGGCCACGGCGCCTCCGGGTTGACGTGGTCCGGCGTTACCGGCGACACGCCGCCCCAGTCGTTGATGCCGGCCCGGATCAGGGCGCCGAAGCAGTCCGGCGTCAGGTTCGGCGGCGCCTGAATCGCCATGTCGGGGCCGAATATCAGCCGCGCGCAGGCGATAGTCCACTGCAGGTCCTCGAGCGGCGGGTCCGGGGCGTTCGCCATCCGGGTGTCCGGCTTGGCCCGGAAGTTCTGGACGATGATCTCCTGGACGTGGCCGTGCGCGTCGTGCAGATCGCGCAGCGCGAGCAGCGACTCGATGCGCTCCTCGCGGGTCTCGCCGATGCCGATCAGGATGCCGGACGTGTAGGGAATCGCCAGCTCCCCCGCCATCCGCAGCGTCTCCAGGCGCGCGTCCGGGTCCTTGTCGGGCGAGCCGTGGTGGGCCCGGCCCGGCCCCAGCAGCCGCCGGGAGACGCTCTCCAGCATCATCCCCTGCGACGGGCACACCTCGCGCAGGGCGAGCAGCTCGTCGCGCGTCACGACACCGGGGTTGGCGTGCGGCAGCAGGCCGGTGGCGTCGAGCACGGCGCGGGCCGCGGCCGCCAGGTAGGCGATGGTCGTCGGATAGCCCAGCGCGTCCAGCTCGGCGCGAGCCTGCGGATATCTCAGCTCGGGCTTGTCGCCCAGGGTGAAGAGCGCCTCCCTGCAACCCGCCTCGGCGCCGCGGCGGGCCACCTCGACCACTTCGTCGAGCGTCATGTACGCGCGCTCGCCGGGCCGCGGCGGCTGGGCGAACGTGCAGTAGTGGCAGACATCCCGGCACAGCTTAGTCAGCGGGATGAACACCTTCCGCGAGTAGCTGACGGGCCGGCCGAACCCGGCGTCCCGCAACTCGGCGGCGCGCCGCATCAGGGCCGGCAGGTCGGTCTCCCGAGCCAGATTGAGGGCAGCCTCCCGTGACGGCCTGACGCAGGTGCTGGTGTCCATCGAAGTCCGGCGGCGTCCAACCGGTACGCGCAGACGCTTATACCACGTCGGGAGCGGGGCCGACACAAGGAGCGACTCTCGCACGCCGCAGGAATGCCATAATGACTTCGTGCGCGCTCAGAACCGGACGCTCAGCCCCACCTGCCCCCGTCGCGTATCCCCCAATCCGCTGCGCAGCGTCCCGTCGAAGTTGAACAGCAGCGATCCGACCGCGGTGTCTACGTAATTGTCGGCATTGGTCAGGTTGAAGACCTCCACGATGGGCTCGATGACCGTGCCGTTGCGGAGCATGAACCGGCGCGAGACGCGGACGTCCCACGTGACGAAGGCGTTGTCCCGCCGCAGGGTGTTGCGCGCGAGAATCGTGCCGTCCGCGCAGATGCGGTCCGACGGCTGCGCGGCCCGCAGGCCCCGATTGGCGCACTGCTCGGAGACCGGAGAAGCCGACAGGTAGCGGACGACGTTGTTCAGGTGTACGCCGCCCGGCAGGTCCAGCAGCAGGTAGCCGGCCACCTGGTGGCGCCGGTCGCGGTCCGACCAGCCGTACTCCGGCGCCAGGTCGCTCGCATCGGCGTAGCGCAGCGTGAACGGGTCGCGCTCGTTGTCGTCGTCGGAACGGTCGTAGGCCAGCGTGTAGTGGGTCTCGAACGTGATCGGCCGGTTGCGGACCGCGCCCCGCCCGCGCAGTCCGAGGATCAGGGCGTGGTAGCGCGAGCGGGCGCTGCTCTCGGCGACGGTCAGGCTGTTGATGCCGCCCCCGGACGGGTGCGTGCCGATGCCGAACGGCGAGCCGAACACCGGGTCGTTGCGGTTGACGAAGCGGAAGAGCTGATCCGTGCGCGCGTGGACGAAGGTGGCGCTCGCGGCCACGCCGCCTCCGAGGTCCCGATCGAGGCCGCTGCTGAACGACCAGGTGCGCGGCAGCTCCAGGTCACGGTCGGCCACCTGGATGTCGGGCAGGAACGGCGGCGCGGTCGACGCGTCGATCAGCTCGTCGACGGCGGGCACCGGGCCGAGCGCCGCGGCGGCGCTGCTGCGGAACAGGGTCTGCTGGAAGGCGCCGTTGGTCGACCGGTGCTGGGCGAAGACCAGCATCGGGATGCGGGCTACGTAGGATCCGCCGTTGGCGCGCACCACCGTACGCCCGTCGCCGGCGAGGTCCCAGGCCAGCCCGACCCGCGGCTGAAAGTTGTCGAGGTCGTCCGGGATCCGCCCGTCGGACGGGAACCGCGGATCGTCGAGGTAGGGCGCGAAGAACGTGTCCTCCGGCTCGACGAACATCCGGGGATGCCAGGTCCCCTCCCAGCGCAGGCCGAGATCCAGGGTCACGCGGTCGTGCGGATGCCAGGTGTCCTGCACGAACGCGCCCAGCTCGTGGGTCTCGAACTGCTGCACGCCGAGTCGGCTGGCAGGAATGCCGGGGACGGTCGCCGATTGCAGGTAGAGCAGGACCGGTCCGACGACGCTCGCGCCCGGCGGGCAGACGCCCAGGGCGCTGGACGTTCCGTCGGAGCAGGTGACGAAGCGGTTGCCCTGGGTGACGAAGCCGATGAAGCCGTCGACCGAGTCGAAGATGTAGCGTCCGTTCGCGAGACCGACGAACTGCTGCTCGGCGCGCGTCCGGTTGTACTCCACCCCCGCCTTGAACAGGTGGTCGCCGGTGGCGAACGACACGTTGTCGACCACCTGCAGCCGCGTGTCGAACGACGGATCGATCGGGAGGAAGAACGGCAGGCCGATCCGGAACCCGTCGGCGAAATCCATCGAGACGTCGGGGAACGGGCGGCCGCCCAGCCGGTCGAACTGCGGCGGACCCGGCGTGCGCGCACCGGACAGCAACGGCCCCTCGTACCAGCGGGGCCGGTCCTCGCGCGCCCACTGGATGCGCAGCTCGTTGGACAGCGCGTTGCCGAGTTGGGAGCGCAGGCTGCCGTTGAAGGCATGCGACTCGTCCCCCTCTATCCCGTTGGCCGACGCCCCCCAGGCATCGACGTCGAAGGTGCCGTTCACCTGCTCGGCCCACGTGTAGTTGTACTTGAACGACGCCTGGTGCCGGCCGTCCAGGTTGAAGTCCAGCTTGGCGAGCAGCGACCGCGCGTCGTCGGTGCGGCGGATCGGTCCGAACTCGTCGTCGAACAGCCCCGGCCAGCGTGTCCGCAGGAAGTTGTCGAGCCGCTCCAGGTTGGCCGGGTTCACGACGTGCCGGACCGCCTGCTTGGTCTCGTTCGATACCTGCTGGTCGTAGGCGAAGAAAAAGAACGCCCGGTCGCGCACCAGGGGGCCTCCGAGCGTGGCCCCGGCCTGGTTGCGACCGAAGTCGGGCTTCCCTCCGCCCCGTGCCGCCGGAAACGGCGCCGCCATCTCGTCCCACTGGCCGAAGTAGTGCGCCGAGCCGCTCAGGTCGTTGGTCCCCGACCTGGTGATCACGTTGACGAACCCGCCGGCAGAGCGCCCGAACTCCGCGGTGGCGCCCTGGTTCACCACCACCAGGTCCTCGATGGCGTCCTGGTTGAAGGTGAAGGCGGGCCGCTGTCCGCCCCGCTGCTCGCCGAAGAAGGGGTTGTTGAAGTCCGCCCCATCGACGATGAAGTTGTTGAAGATGCCGCGCTGGCCGCTGATGTTCAGCTCGTCGCCGTCCGGTCCCTGGGAGATCGACGCGCCCGGGGTGAGCAGGGCCAGGTTCAGGAAATTGCGGCCGTCGCTCGGCAGTGCATCGACGACGTCCTCCTGGATGCGCTGCGAGCGGGTCACGTCCGTGGCGTCGATCACGCGCGGCGCCTCGCTGACGACGGTCACCGTCTCGGCCACGACGATGCGCAGCTCGACGTCCAGGTCGAGCACCCCGCCGACCCGCAGAACCGCACCTTCGATGCGCTCGGTGCCGAACCCGGCGGCCGGCGGCGCCACCGTCAGGTCGTAAATGCCGGGCGGCAGCAGCGTGCGCGCGAACGTCCCGGACGACGCCGTCTCGACCGTCGTCAGCAGGTCCGTCTGCTGGTTCTGGATGACGATCACCGTCCCCGGCACGGGATCGCCCGCCGGGTCGCGGACCGTCCCGCGGATGACGCCGGTGGTCGTCCCCGCCTGGGCCGCCAGTCCCGGTGCGTCGACACCCGCCAGCGCCGTCAGCAGGACGCCGGCGGCCAGCAGCTTGCAGCGCCGCGCGTTGTACCCGAACACGTGCAGTACAGTTGGTGTCATGGCTCGTTTCGCTGGCGCAAGGGCAACGACCGACGCAACGTCTCGCCGTGGCGCATCGAACCGGCCGCCGGCCGGCCCAAGTGTACCCATTCGGGACTGCACGTAGCCGTCTCGCACCATGCACAGACCCGGCGGGCCCGCCGACACGACCGGTACTTCCTACGAGCAGTGGTGGACGCTTTCCGAATGCGTGCGCCTGCTCCATGGAGCCACGGAGACGCTTCGCATCGAGGCCCTCGGCGGCGGGCAGGCCGATCTGATCGTGGCCGCGAACGCACGCCGGGAATGGCATCACGTGCGGCGCGGCCACCCGAACGGTTCGTGGAGCCTGACGGCGCTGGAGACCCGCGCGGATCGCCCCCTGGAGCTCGTCGGCGACCGGCTGGCCGGCAACGACGACCGCTGGGTGTTCGCATCGGGCAGCGCTGTGCCGGAGCTGACCGAGCTGTGCGACGCGGCGCGGGCGGCGGAGGGAGCACAGGCGTTCGAGCATGGCGCGCTGACCACCCGCACGCGGCGGGAGGGATTCGCGAGACTTCGCCGGTGCTGGGCCTGCACGGCCCGCGCGGCGTTCGATTGCCTGCAACGGATCGACGTGCGGGCAACGGGCGAACGGGACCTCGAGAGGCACGTGCGCTGGGGGTTGCAGGCGCTGTTCGCGGCCGATGCGGCCCGCGTGCGGGGCGACCTGCTGGACATCCTGGACGACGCGCTGCAGCGGACGCTCACGCGGCGGGAAGTCGTCGAGAGACTTGCCCGACGGGGCACTCGTCCGCGGCGCCTGGACGATCCGGGGGGCGCGGGAGACGCAGTGGCCGCGACGACCGAGCGGTTCCTGGAAGGCGCGCGCCGCGGGCTCATCCGGGGCGCGCTGATTCCGCGGGCGGCGGCGGACACCTTGAGGTCTCGTCTCGCGGGACCCGCCGGCGAGAGCGTCCTGACGGGGCGGGCCGGGACGGGCAAGACGGCGTGCGTCGTCGAGGTGGTCGACGCCCTGGGCGCGCAGGGCGTCCCGGTACTGGCGTTCCGTATCGATCACGTGCTCTCGGTCACGACCACGGCGGACCTCGGACGCCGCCTCGGGCTGGAAGAATCGCCGGTGCTGGTGCTGGCGGAGGCGGCCCGGGCTGCCGGAAGCTCCGGTGTCCTCATCATCGACCAGTTGGATGCGGCGAACGGCCTGGCCGGCCTCGATGCCGATCCCTGCGCCCTCGTGGAGCGTCTGGTGCACGAGGCGCGCGGCGCCGCGGCACGCGCGACGCTGCACACCGTGATCGTCTGCCGCGCCTTCGACTGGCGCAACGACCCCCGCCTGCGACGGCTCGCACCGGCCGCCGAAGCGCAGGTCGAGGTCGGGGAGCTCGGCCGCGACGCGGTGCGGCGGATCCTCGACGACGCCGGCTTCGATCCGGACTCCTTCTCGGCCCGGCAACTGGAGATCCTCCGACTGCCGCAGCACCTGTACCTGTTCATCGAGAGCGCGGCGGACACCGCCGGCGCACCGACCTTCGCCGGCGCGAAGGCGCTGCTCGACCGCTACTGGCGCCGCAAGCGGCAGGCGGTGGCGAAGCGGGCCGCGCCGCTGCCGGACGAGTGGATGCCGGCCATCAGAACCCTGTGCGACGAGATCGGGTCGACGCGGCAGCCGACCGTGCCGCGGGAACGGCTGGACGAGGTCTCGCCGGCGTACCTCGAGCACCTGGCGGGTGAAGGCGTCGTCAC
This sequence comes from Vicinamibacterales bacterium, assembly GCA_965204175.1. Lineage (GTDB taxonomy): Bacteria > Acidobacteriota > Vicinamibacteria > Vicinamibacterales > UBA8438 > WTFV01. The sequence goes on along the minus strand of OZ241978.1, from coordinate 942,674 downwards.
CTTCGACGGGGAACGCTACGGGTTCGGGCACGAGACGCTCGCGGACTATTGCGCCGCCCGGGTGTGGTTCAACCGGCGGGAGTCGCTGACTGCCTGGCTCACCGGCTCGGAGCAGCACCTGGCGCGCCGTGCGCGGGCCAGGGAGACGCTGCACTACCTCCGCGACGCGGACCCGGCGCTGTTCGTGCGGGAGCTGGCGGCGCTGGTTGCACACCAGGACATCCGGCCGCATCTGAAGGACCTCGCGTTCGCGGTCCTGGCCGAGGTCCCCGACCCGACCGCACAGGAATGGACGCTCTGGGAGCGGTGGCTGCACGCCGCGCTGCAAGCCCTGGAGCGGGAATCGACGCACCCGGACCGGTTGTCGGCCGTCGCCTGGCGCCGGTTCTTCGAGTCCGCCTCGTGGTTCGCCTTCGCCGAGCGGCAGGGCGTCGTCGAGGGCTGGCTGGCGTCCGGCAATGAACGCGTCGTCGCCGTCGCGCTGCGCTACCTGGGCCGCCACGATCTCGACGCGCCGGACCTGGTCGCGGCGCTGCTCGAGCCCTATGCCGATCTCGGCGGCCGGTGGACGGCGCGGATGCAGCGTTTCATGGAGTCGGCCGAACACCATGCGAGCCGCCGCCTCTTCGATCTCTTCCTGCACTCGATCGACAACGGCACGCTGGACGAGGCGCGCCGCCGGGACGTGCCGAACGGCACGTTCTGGAGCATGCTCGCGAGCCTGGGAGAGCACCGCCCGGAGTGGGTCCCGGAGGCCCTGGCGCACCGGCTCCGCCGCCGCCTTGCGGTCATCCGCTCGGCCGGCGAGGATACGGGCGGCCACGAGCTGCCCGGGTACGACGACGACGCGGTCAGGTTGTTCCGCGGAGCGGCGGAGCGGGTCCCGGGGGCATTCGTGGAGCACGTGCTGGCCCCCGTCCTCGACCTCTCGGACGCAACGGTCACCGGAACGAAGCCGCCCAGACACGATTCGGTGTGGCCAATCGCCGCCAGGACGGAGTATCCCGAGGTCGACCATGCCTGTCTGGCGGGACTGTCCGCGGCGCTTGCCGCGCTTGCACGGGACGCCGACTCCGATCTCCGGAAGGTGGTCGCCGATCTGCGGCAGCGCCACACGCATATCGCGAACCGGTTGCTGCTGTCGCTCTATCGGGGCGCCGCCGCGCGCCGCGCCGACGAAGCGATTGCGCTGCTGTGCGACGAGCCCTGGCGCCTGCAGTGCGGATTCTCCGACAGTCCGCAGTGGCATGCCGCCGAGACGATTCGCGAGGTGGTGCCGCAGTGCTCCGCCGAGAGCCGCAAGCGGCTGGAGCGGCTGCTCGTGGACCACGTCGCTCCCGAAGAACGCGGACTCCGCGGCTTCCGGCAGGCGGGACGCGCACGCTTCGCGCTGCTCTCGGCGGTCCCGGCCGATCTGCGCAGCGCCCGTGCGAACCAGGAACTGCAGGCGCTGGAAGGCAGGTTCGGGCAATCGGAAAGCGGCGCGCGGGAAATCGCCGTCGACTCCGTCGCATCATCCCTCGACGGAAGCGCCCTCGACGCCTGGACCGACGAGCAGTGGTTGAGCGAGATCGCGAGACACCGCTCGAAGGCCGGGCTGCCCACGCCGGCCGAGTTGCAGGGCGGCGCCTGGGAGCTGGCCCGTCACCTCGCCGCCCGCGCCGCGGAGGATCCGGATCGCTTTGCACGACTCGCTCTGAAGCTGCCCGCCGATGCGCACCCGGTCTACCTGGAGCGGACGCTGGCGGTCCTGAAGACCAGCGCGGTCGAATCCGATCTCAAGCTGCTGATCTGCCGCAAGGCCTTCGAGGCGGCGCGCGGTCCCTGTGGACAGTCGATCGCCGAGGTGCTCGGCCGCATCACCGATCCGTTGCCCAACGACGCCGTGCGCATGCTGCACTGGCTGGCCACCGAGCACGAGGATCCGGTCGCGAGCACCTGGCCGGCGGAAGACCCCGGCATCGACACCGCTCGGGGCAGCGCGGCCGACGCCGTGCGCCGCCTGGTCGCCGGCGACGTCCGCTACCTGAAGCTGTTCCGGGCGACGTTCGACCGGCTCGGCCACGATCCGAGCGCGTCCGTGCGGGCATGCGCAGCCGAAACGCTCCGTGCGGTAGCCGGCCGCGATCCGGAGCTGGGCACGAAGTTGTTCCTGGACATGAACCTGTCCGAGGACGCCCTGCTCGCCGCGCCGGAGGTCTACCGCTTCATCCGCGACAGCCTGCGAGACCGGTTCGCCGACGTGCGGCCGGTCGTCGAACGCATGCTCGCCTCGTCCGAGCCCGAGGTCTGCGAGGCCGGCGCGCGGCTGGCGAGCCTCGCGGCCCTCGAGCACGCCGCCGCCAAGGTCCCGGCGGACGCCGCGCAGCCCGCGGTGGCCGCGATGAGCGCGCAGCCCGACCACCGCAGCGCCGCGGATCTGGCGGCCGACGCCATGCGCGGCGGCCCCGCCCACCGACTGGGCGTGGCGCACGTCGCCGCCGCCAACCTGGCCATTCCCGAGTACCGCGCCTGGTCGGCCGCGACCCTCGCCCCGTTGTTCAACGATGACGACGCCCGCGTGCGCCGCCAGGCGGCAGCCTGCTTCGGGCACGTGCAGGACGCGCCGCTCGACGCCCACGGCGGCCTGATCGAAGCGTTCTGCGCCAGCAAGGCGCTCGCGGACGACCCGGCATCCATCCTGGAGCCGCTGGAAGCGTCGCGGCAACGGCTGCCGGGGGCTGCCTGCACCGTCTGCGAGAAGCTCCTGGACCGTTTCGCGGACGAGTGGCGCACGCGCCGCGGTGAAGATGCCCTCACCGTCGCGACGCTCGCCTTCCGGACCTACCGGCAGCACCTGGACGACGAATGGACGTCGCGCGCCCTGGATCTGATCGACCGGCTCTGCCTGGACGGGATCGGCGACGCGCCGGACGCGCTCGAAGCGTTCGAGCGGTAACCCGACGCCGGGCGGTCTCCGCGATGGCACCGAGGGTGGACTGACGCCATCGACGAGATCGAATCCTCGCGGCGGCAGGTCGGGTGACCGGGCGGTCGGGTCGCCGCGGCCGACCAGGGCAGCCGGCCGCGACGCCCAAGGCAGTCTTCCCTGGCGGCAGACTGCCGCTATTGCCCCGCGCCGCTGCCGTACACGTCGTCGGTGACCGGCTCCATCCACTCGATGGTCAGGTGCTCGCCGTCCGCGTTCGGGAACGTGATGGAGACATGCGTCAGCGCCGCGCCGGGCGTCGCGCCGTGCCAGTGGCGGACGCCGCGCGGGAGGTGCGCGGTCTCGTGCAGGCCGATGTCCCGGACCGGCTGCCCCTCGACCTGGTAGCGCAGGGCGCCTTCCTTCACGAACAGCAACTGCTCGCTGTGCGTGTGCCAGTGCGTGCGGGCGCCGGCCTCGAAACCGCGCGACGACACGCGGACGTCCCCCGCGTCGAGGCGGAACGACGTGCCCGTGAACGGGTTCTCCTGGCCGGACGGCGTCTGCTGGCCGACCCAGACGAACGCCACTGTCGCGACCATGCCCATCAAGAGCCCGACGCGCAAACGATCCCGCAGCTTCCCGCTCATGCCAGTCCTCCTCTCGCGCCCGGCGCGCAACGGTGAACGGCCGTCCCGCGAGCACGAGCGCAGCGTGCCGCTATCTGACCGCGAACCGGCGGTCCGAGTCAACGCCGCCACGGGAGCCGGCCCGTACCCCCGCGCTCGGGCAGGGTGCGCCCGTCCGCCGTCTCGGTGAGTCGACCGCCGGTACGGGAGCCGGCCCGTACCCCGGACCGTGGCGACACCTGCCGCGGTCGTGCTAACACTGAGGGGCACATGCGACCATGCGGATCCTCCACCTTGCAGAGCGGTTGAGCGATCGCGGAGGCGCCAACCTCTCCCTGCTCGGGCTGCTCGATGCCTTGTCGGACCGCCACGAGATGTACCTCGCCGTGGGTCGCGACGACGGCGTGGTGCCTCCTCCCTGCCCGGCAAGCGTCGTGCCGGGGCTCGACTCGCGGACCCGTAACGATGTCGATATCGAGCCCCTGCTGGCGCGGCTGCGTCCCGATCTGGTTCACGTGCACAACGTGGTGAACCCGGCGGTACTGGAGTGGGCGGCGAACCGGGACGCGGTGATGACGGTCCAGGATCACCGCTTCTTCTGCCCGGGACGGGGGAAATGGACGTCGGACGGCCGGGTGTGCGGCGACGCGATGGACCGCACGGTCTGCGCCGATTGCTTCGACGACCCGACCTACTTCGAAGACGTGCTCGCGCTCACGACGGAGCGGCTGGAACCGTTGAAGCGCATGCGGCTGACCGTGCTGTCGGCCTACATGAAGCGCGAACTGATACAGGCGGGTGTGCCGGCGGAGCGGATCACGGTGGTCCCCCCGGCTACGTACGGTCTCGACCTCGAGGCGCGGTCCGACGGTCCCCCCTGCGTGCTCTTCGTGGGGCGGCTGGTCGAAGCCAAGGGCATCCGCGATGCAATCGATGCCTGGCGCCGCTCCGGACTGGAGCTGCCCCTGGTGGCAGCAGGAACCGGACCGTTGCGTCGGCAGGTCGAGGCCGAGGGCGTCGAGGTCCTGGGCTGGCTCGATCGCCGGCGTCTCTCCGCGGCCTACCGGCGCGCCGCCGTGGTCGTCATGCCCTCGCGCTGGCAGGAGCCGTTCGGCCTCGTCGGGCTGGAGGCCCTGACCCTCGGCACGCCGGTCGCCGCCTGGGACAGCGGCGGCGTGCGCGAGTGGCATCCAGGTGGCGAACTGCTGGTCCCGTGGGGCGACATCGATGGGCTGGCCAGGGCCATGCGTCTGGCCGAGGCCCGCCGTGTCGCGCCCGGGCGCGCAGTCGGTCCTTCCGGAGCATTCGGGCGCCACTTTCCGACCCGCAGGCTGGAATCCGTGTACGCCGCAGACCTGCGCATCCGTGGCTTCCAGTCAACGCCCGAAAAACAAAGCGCCGCCGATCCCTGAAGGGTGTATAAAGGCGTTCGAGGCGGCGCCACGGCACGCACGCGACTCGTGCGCGCACGGAGCCGACAGGAGGTTGCGTTGATGCGCGCACGGAATCGCAGTTGCCCCGCCGGCCTCGTCCGGGTCGCGGCAGTCCAGCTCGTCGCACTCATCTTGTACGCATGCGCCCCGGCCGACGCCGCGGCGCAGCAACAGCAGCGGCGCGAGCCGGCCAGCTACACGGCGGAGCAGGCGGATGCCGGATTCGCCGCGTACCAACAACGCTGCGCCGTGTGCCACGGCGCGAACCTGGACGACGGCGCGTTCGCTCCGCCGCTGCGCGGCGCCGTGTTTCGCGAGACGTGGCTTCCCCGCTCCGTGGAGGCGCTGTTCCGGCTGACCGCCGAGACCATGCCGCAGGACCTGCCGGGCTCGCTCGACGACGAGACGGTGACCGAGCTCGTCGCCCTGATGCTGCAGGAGAACGGCGTGGAGGCGAGCGGCGAGGCCCTGCCGTCCGACCCGGGCCTGATGGCCGACCTGTCGCCGGGATGGAGCTCGCAGGGCGGCGGCCTTTCGCCGGGGGCGTCCCTGCCGCCGTGGCCGGCCCCCTGGAATCCGCTCGACGCCATGCAGCCGGTCACCGACGACATGCTCCACGATCCGCCGGCGGAAGACTGGCTCTTGTGGCGGCGGACGTACGGCGCCTACGGCTTCAGCCCGCTCGATCGGATCGACCAGGACAACGTGGACGACCTGCGGGTCGCCTGGTCGTGGGCGCTGCCCCAGGGCCCGAACGAGTCGACGCCGATCGTGCACGACGGGGTGCTGTTCGTGCACGGCTACGGCGATCGGGTCCAGGCCCTGAACGCCGCGAACGGGGACTTCCTGTGGCAGTACTCCCGGCGCCTCCCCCGCGACGCGTCTCCGAGCCTGAAGCGGGGGATGTCGATCTACGGCGACCGGCTCTTCGTCCCGACCTCCGACGCCCACGTGGTCGCCCTCGACGCGAGGACCGGCAACGTCGTCTGGGACACCCAGGTCGGCGACCTCGACGCCGGCCTGCGAATGACCGGCGGCACGCTGGTGGCGCGCGGCAAGGTGATGGTGGGGACCACCGGCCGGCACGAGGGAGGCAACTACATCGTGGCCCTCGACGTGGAGACCGGCGAGGAGGCGTGGCGTTTCGGGACCATCCCGGGACCGGACGATCCGGGCGGCCACACCTGGAACGGCATCCCGCACGTCGAGCGCAACGGCGCGTCGGTATGGATTCCCGGCAGCTACGATCCCGTCAACAACCTGGCGTTCTTCGGGACCGGCAACACCTACGACACCGCTCCGCTGCGCGACCCGGTCGGACCGCCCGGCACGAACAACGACGGGTTGTATCTGGACGCCACGCTCGCGTTGAACCCCGACACGGGCGAGCTCGCCTGGCACTTCCAGCACCAGGCGAACGGGCAGTGGGACCTCGACTGGGCCTTTGAGCGGCAGATCGCGGAGCTGCCCTTCGACGGCGAGCCGAAGCGCGTCGTCGTCACCATCGGCAAGCAGGCGATCTTCGACTTCGTCGAGACGGCCACCGGCCAGTACGTCTCGTCTATCGACATGGGCCTGCAGACCGGCATCACCCTTATCGATCCGGTCACCGGCCGCAAGACCCAGGACCCGACGCTGATTCCGGGGGACGGCGAGACCAAGCGGATCTGCCCGCATGTCGGCGGCGGCCGGAGCTGGGCGCCGACGGCCTACGACCCGCGGACGAACATCGCCTACGTGCCGATCATCGAAGCGTGCATGGACCTCGTGCCGGTCGGCGAGGGCGAGCGCGGCAGCCTGACCACCGGCGTGCGCTGGACGGTCCGGCCGCGGCCGGAGAGCGACGGGCAGTACGGAAGGCTCGAGGCCATCAACCTGGCCACCGGCGAGACCGCGTGGATCTCGCGCCAGCGCGCGCCGCAGACCACGGCCGCGCTCGCCACCGGCGGCGGCCTCGTCTTCGCCGGATCGCTGGACCGGCGGATCGGCGCCTACGACGCCGCCACCGGCGACCGGCTCTGGGAAACGCGGCTCACCGAGGTGCCGAACGCCCCGCCGATCACCTATGCCGTTGGCGGACGGCAGTACGTCGCCGTGATCGTCGGCAGCGGCGGGTACCTCACGCGGGCCTACTCGGTGCTCGCACCGGAGATCCGGAACCCGCCGGATCGTGCGGCGGCGCTGTTCGTCTTCGCCCTACAGAACTGAGATTTATGTAACCTGTTGATATATAAGTAGTTTACTGAAATACAGTAACGACGTTTACCACGCACGTTACCACGATGCCAGGATCGCCGAGTTGAGGCCCACGTCAGTTCCGGGTCTCCGGGTCGAACGGAGGCCACGTAACCGTTCGGTCGTCCCGGTATAGCGGACCGACAACTGGGCGGTCGACGCGGAACCCGCGCAGCGGAGAAGACCGCGGACGAGCTGAAGTGGGCGGAGCCAGGAAGCGCGCCGTGCGCCGAAAAACGCACTGGTCCCCGCAGGCCGAGTCCGGACGGCGGCGGCGCGTCTGGCTGGGCCACCCGCAATGCTCATACCGGGTTCACCGAACGGTTACGCGGGCCTGCGGGCCTTGCGGGCCTGTGGCCATCATGCTACCCCATGATGCGCCGAGGTGGTCTTTCGGCTCCTCGGCGGTCCGGAAGGGCTGGTCCGAGGCCGGCAGCCTTGCGCCGACCGAGAGGCCGCTGTCGCCACTGGATCCCGTGACCGGCGACGAGTTCTAGGCGGGGCGGGGGGCGCACGCCTGACGATTCAGATCGGGCGTGTGAACCCGACATCGCAAAGCTCGGCGCTCCGCTATCAGTCGAGCTCGTGAGCGTGCCCGCCACGACCTCGCGACGAAGCGATAAGGCGGATGACTTGCTCCGTTCCTGGCAACTGCTGGAGTGACGGACTCTGGAGGTTGATTGGGGTAGCCGCGCCGCAAGCCCGGCGTCCGAGCGCGGGCGACGATTCTCCGGGCGACGTCCCGGATCCGGGGCGCGGCTGCGACTTCGAGGCGGATGGCGCGCCGCAGAGTTCATGAGCCTCGGCCAGCCAGTCGGTGATGGGCGACTCCACCTCGTCCCGGTGGCGGACGGGAATCGTGTGCCGCAGCTTGGCCTTCGGCACGCAGTCCACACGGTGCACCTGCGGGGCCTCGACGGGGCGGCGGAGGAAGACGCACAGCTCGAGGAGGGTCCGCTTCGGTCGGACGAAGAGTAGCAGGACTCCGTCGCGAACATGATCGACTTGTCGCGTAGATCCGCTGGTTGCCCAACTCGGCCGCGGTCTCGCGCAGCCGATCCCAGGCTTCCTGCAAGTCCTCCGAGAGGTTGGCCGTCAGCGCCGCCTCGACCGTCGTCCAGCAGTCGTGCGCCTCGGCTCGACCCACTGCTTGCGGTGATAGCACGCGTGGCAGCTCATGCCGGGATTCTGCGCTCCGCGCGATTGCGCCCACAGCTGCGAACAACTGCTAGCAGCGCGGTCCGATGCTCATGAGTCGAACACCCAACGACCCTGCGGGCCCGTGGAGGCGACGACCGCGCCGAGGCTGTCCGGAATGACGTCGGAGGAACTGGGCCAGCCCGTGCCGTTCTCGTACTTGGCTGTCGACTCCAAGAGCGGCAGATCGCACGCTGCGCAGATGAAGTCCCCTCACGCTTCTCGTCATTCAGCCGGATGACGTCCTTGACCGTTCAGGCCGTCCTCCGGATCCGTCGCCGGGCTGGCAGGCTCTGTGACGTCGTCGATCAACTCGTCGCGGATGACGGTGAACGACGGGAGAAATGCTGGCCGCCACACGTCGCCCGCCACCGGACGGGACGACGCACTGGTCGTGTCGCCGCCTCGCGGCCCACCTCGGCTTGGACAAGAACATCGTGTAGCGCGTCTCGCGGGGAGGTCGAGCTGCGGCCGCACCTCGACCCGCCCCGTCATGCCGCCGTGTTCTGCATCAACGAGAAGACCGCCATTCAGGCGCTCGACCGGCGGGACCGGGTGTGCCGCTCTCGCCGGGCCGGGTCGAGCGCCACGGGTTCGAGTACAAGCGGCACGGCACGCTGTCGCTCTACGCCGCGCTGAACGTGCGGACGGGCGAGGTTCAGGGCAAGACGGCCGGCCCGCCACACGAGCCGGGACTTCGTGGGCTTCCTTGAGGAAGTGGTGGCCACCCGCGCACCCGACGAGGAGATCCACGTGATCCTCGACAACCTGTCCACCCATACGACGAAGCTGGTGGAAGCGTCCCTGGCCGAGCATCTGAACGTGACGCCGCACTTCACGCCGCCGTATTCTTCGCCCGGCCGCACCAGCCGGCCGACTGCGTGCCCTCCGTGCCCAGAAAAGGCGCGCCATTACCTCACTGATGAAGCCACGGGCTGGGTTCCGAGGTCGGCGTCGTGAGGTTGCACCTGCGGGCGATCTCAATGCCTGCCTGGGAGAGCCAGTGATCCACCTCGGTCTGGTCCGCGATGACCGCCGTAATCTGGCGGTGCCTCGAACTCATCGCCGTGGTCTGGCGGTGCCTCGAATCCGTCGCCGGTGACGTCGCTCGTGATCGTGCTGACCAAGTTGAAGTGCAGGGAGAGCCGGCGGTTGGCGGCTCGACCAACGTGCGAAAGGGTAGAATCGATCCTCCAATGCTTGGATCGACGTCTGCGGGAACGGCCACGCGACCGGTCATCGAGGTGGGCGCCACCGACTACGGTATATGGCCCCCCGCCCCCACACAGCGGATCCGTCCACGCCGGGATGAGAGCATACCGTCGATGCCTGCCGTGATCTGCGCCACCTCCATCGGGACCCACAACGAGAACGAGTCCTACAGTAACCAGTATCTGTCAGAGGTTCTTGGCCGCGACATCCGGGCGACGGTAGATCGCTGGCGCGACGAAGCGGGGATCGCGGACGGACGGACGCCGTACGACGCGCTGCAGGCGTTGGCCCGGGGCCACGTCCCGTTCTGTCGCAACGACGTCGAATCCCGCGGCGAACGACGGCGGAGCATGCAACGCGACTGGCGCCGAGAGCTTCTCGCACCGCTCCGGTACGACTGGAATCCAGCCAATCATCCGCTCGACGACGGCGACGTGCCAGTCGTGCTCTGCGCGCCGGGCGGCAAGCCCGGCGTGCCGGACTTGCCCGCGCTCAGCGCGTACGACGCCCGGGCCAAACAGGGAATTCCGTCTACCCTCAAGCCGCATCGGCTGCAGTTTCAAGACAAAGCCCCGCCGCCCGATGCCCTACCACCGGGTATGTGGAACGACGGCGTTGCGCGGCACGTACTCCGCCACGACCACCCGCCGCGCTGCCTGCGCCTCTCCTTCAGCAGCGCCCTCCTAGTCGAGCGCGGCCAGTGGCCACACAATCCGCTCTCGCGCTTCGCCTTCGAAGAGATGCTCGGGCTCCGCAAGGACGCTACGCTGAAGTCCCCCTCGGCCCGCGCACTGCTGCGTACCAGTCCCGTCCTCGCCTCCGGCTGGTGCTTCCATACCGAAGGTCGTCGAGCGCTAGCCTCCAACGGCCAAATGCGATGACGGAACTCCTATGACTAACGAACCGACCTTCGCCGCTATCGGCAATGACACGGACAGTATTGAAGTCCGTCTCAGCTACAGAATCGTCGAGCTGTTCTCCGAGGGTCTCTACGCCAGCCCGAACAAGGCCATTGAGGAGCTCGTTGCCAATGCCTTCGACGCAGGGGCGCAGACAGTCCATGTACTCCTCTCGCCAAACCTACACGATCAGGACGCGACAATCGTGGTATTCGACGACGGCGAGGGAATGGGCCATGAGGGCCTCAAACGTCATTGGCTGATCGGCATCAGCAACAAACGCAAGTTATCGACACTACCAAGAGGCCGACAGCAGATTGGGAAGTTCGGGATCGGAAAGCTAGCCACCTATGTACTCGCCCATCGCCTTACTCACATCAGCAAGCGCGGCGGCAAGTACTACTCGACCTCCATGGATTACCGATCCATCGAAAGACGCGTCGGCCAAGAGATTGAACCGAAGACCCCTATCAGACTCGCGCTCCGACGGCTGACCGCGGCCCAGGCAAAAGAAGCCGTCAAGCAATGGACCGGAACGGCAGCGTTCAAGGCGAAAAAGACTCTGTTGTTTGGCCAGGGAAGTCCGGGTTCCTGGACACTAAGCATCATGTCATCGCTTAAGCCCAAGGTTCACGAGATCAAGCTCGGTACCCTTCGATGGGTTCTAAGTACCGCACTCCCCCTCCGACCTGACTTCGGAATCTGGCTGAACGGCCGAGCGCTGGAATCGAGCAAAGAAGGCAAGGGCCTGCTCGACCGGTGGATTATTGGTAAGGATCTGGTGAAGCTCCCCAGACCGAGTCCCAAGCGCATTGCCGTATCGGAAAACGTGAACCTCGCCGAATCCAGCGAGCACCGCTTCGGCCTCGACGTGCCCGGGCTCGGACGTATCACGGGGTACGCAGAAACGTACAGAGATCTCCTGACCGGGAAATCCGACGCGATCGGCCGAAGCCACGGCTTCTTCGTATATGTGTACGGACGGCTTCTCAATGTTGACGACGGCCACTTCGGTATCTCTCCGGACGAGTTGAGACACGGCACTTTCGGGCGATTCCGCCTCGTAGTCCATATGGACGGATTGGATGCTGGGCTCCGCTCGAATCGTGAGGCAGTCGGTGCGGGTCCGTTGCTCGAAACGGCCCAGGGCGTGCTGCGCGCAATCTTCAACGCCGTGCGTCCCACGATCGAGGCGCACGACACCAATGAAGCACCCGGAGCGAAGCTGGCGCGTGTGCTGGCGGCCAGCCCGGCCAGCCTGTCCCGCCGACCGATCGTCGATTTGTCGCGAGCTGTTGCAGCCGGCCGAAGCAAGTCCCGCTACCTGATCGTTCCAGACTATGGCTCGGACGAGAAGCAGGGAGAGTTCTTCGCCAATCTCGAGAAACGGGCAGCGAACGACGCTGAGCGATTTGTCACCGGTGTTAACATCGACTTCGACGGTTCCTTCCGCGACGGGATCACGCGGTTCGACACGCAGTCGGGCGTTTTGCTCCTCAACGGATGGCATCCCTTCGTTTCCACGTTCCACGACGAATTTACGAGCAAACGACTGGGCCAGCCTCTTGAGTTGCTGGCGATGGCCGAGGTCCTCCTGGAGGCTTATCTCCATGCTTTTGGTGTCAATGCATCCAAGATCGAGGATGTCCTGTCCGCCCGGGATCAGCTCTTACGAAACCTCACGAATGAATCCGGCCGCCAGAGCGCTTTGTCCCTCGCCAATGAACTCTTGGAAGCACGTAACAGCCCGGATCGTCTAGAGAAGGCCGTCTGCGACGCATTCCGCAGCCTCGGCTTCGACGTAACTCCCCTTGGCAAGAAGGGTGAGCCCGATGGAGTGGCTGCTGCCTACTTGTCAGCGGATGAACAACGACAGTCTCGACACTACAAGGTCAGCTTGGAAGCGAAGAGCAAGGAGACATCTGGTGCAACGGTTTCCGCAAAGAGCGTCGGCGTCGCCACGGTCGCTCAACATCGGGACAAACGCGAATGCGACCATGCGGTCGTTATCGGGCCGGCATTTCCGACCTCCAAGGGGGACGCGTCGGCGTTAGGCGAACAAATCGAGGCCGACCGGCAAAAGTCACTCGCTTACGGAGCGACCAAGACCATAACTCTCATGACCTTGGATTCCCTCGCCAAGCTCGTTCGTCTTCGGCCCCTCAAGCAGATCGGCCTTCAAAAGCTCCGTGAGTTGTTCCGAGAGTGCAGTCTTCCCAGTGAGAGTGCAGCATGGGTGGAATCGATTCGCCAGACCACGGTGGAGAAGCCTCCCTACCGTAGGATTGTTGAGGCGATAGAGGCGCTGCAAAGAAAATACAGCAGAGCAGCCGTAACCTATTCCGCACTTCGTGTGGAGCTTTCGCACAGGACACCCCCTATCGAGTACGAGACGGACGAGTCACTTTTCGAACTGTGTAAAGGAATGGCGCAAATGGCACCGGGCGCCATGTTTGCGACCGCGAGTACGGTCGAGCTCGACCAGAGTGCGGAGAATGTGGCCGCCACGATCGAAGCGGCCATGCAGGACTATCCGCTGGAAGAACAATGAAGAGTGGGGGGCATTTGATGAACCAATCGCGAGAGAAGAGTGTCTATGAAATCCTGGGGCGCGATTCGGTTCATCCGTTTCCCGCGCGAATGGCACCGGGGCTTGCGCTCGACGTGATCGCAGAATGTCGGAAGCCGCTGCGCATCCTCGATCCGATGTCGGGATCCGGCACGGTGCTAGCGGTCGCCCACGCAAAGGGGCATCATGCCGTCGGGTTCGATCTTGATCCGCTTGCCGTGCTCATCTCTAGAGTCTGGACTACTGCCACCGACCTAGAGGCCGTTCGAGATTCAGCCGGCACGGTTCTAGAACACGCCCGAAGAGTCTTCACCTCATTGCGCGCGCGCGATGCGTATCCGACGAACGCAGACTCCGAGACCAGGCAGTTCACAAGGTACTGGTTTGATGACTACGCACGACGACAGCTCGCCGCGCTCGCTACAGCCATAGCGGGGACCGCAGACGCCACAACCCGTGAAGCGCTTTGGTGTGCTTTCTCCCGTCTTATCATAACAAAGCAGTCCGGTGCTTCCTTGGCAATGGACCTGTCGCATAGCCGACCCCACCGGAAGTTCAAGCGTGCCCCCGTAAAGCCCTTTCGCAAGTTCTTGTCTGCGGTGGACCGAGTCACGAAGAACTGCATCGACGGCAGGAGTCAGACCCAATGTCCCGCGGCGCGAGTGTATAGGGGGGATGCCAGGCATCTTACCCTGCAGGACAGATCCATCGACCTAGTAATCACGTCGCCTCCGTACCTGAACGCAATCGACTACCTGCGGTGCAGTAAATTCTCACTGGTGTGGATGGGTTACTCCGTTGGCGAGCTCCGCCGCCTCAGATCCACGGCGGTTGGCACCGAAGTGGGAATGGACCCTAACGCCGAGCGAGATATTCAGAGCATTCTGTCCGAGCTGAAACTGCAACCGAAGCTACAAGCGAGACAGGAGGCCATGCTCGCTCGGTACATCCACGACATGCAGCGTGTTGTCAACGAGACCTTCCGAGTCCTAGTTCGAAACGGGAGGGCCGTATACGTGGTGGGCGAGAATGCCGTACGCGGTACGTTCGTTCGCAATGCAACGATCGTGGAGGCGGTCGCCAGCACTGTGGGGCTTCGCTGCACTGCGCGGCGGTCTCGGGAACTGCCGTCGAACCGCCGATACCTGCCTCCGCCGTCGAAGCAGTCGGAAACGACAAGGCTGGCCAACCGGCTGCGCCGCGAGGTGGTACTCACGTTTCGGAAGGTCGCATAGAGCTTCCACGTCAGCATGGCCCAAGAGGTCCTTGATGGTGACCAGGGGATGATCCGTGCAGGCAATCTCGACAGCAGTCGTCTTGGTGATAGTCTCTGATCGGAACCCACACGACCGATCCTGGACTCTACAGTGGTTCCGATGGCGATGGGCCAACACGGCCCCGGTGGGTGGCAAAGCTCGATGTGGCGGGCAGCGCGGACCTGGCGCGAAGCGCGGGCCATTCCTTCTACGAACAACTGAACCGTGTGCTCGCGGGTCCCACCGTTCGACAGATACGCCGGGGTCCCCTGGGTCACGGAACGGGTGTCGGCAGGTGGTAGTCGGCAAGTCCGGTGCACACTGCGCACCGTTCGATCATCGCCAAGACGAAATCGCGCCGACAGCGCCCAGCCCGTCAGCCTCCGCCCCGAATGGTCGACGCTCTCGAAGAGCGGCGTCTTCGCCTCGTTGAACTCGGCCCCCTCGACGGCTACTCTTCGCGACCCGACGTGCGCTTCTCCACGAATCTCACTACAAACCCTTGCGCGCCGTCGTATCCATCACCGCCTGGTGCGTTCCGAGTGGTCGAGGGCGTGTTCCCGACATTTCCCATGTGGCCCACGAACACGAGCCCGCTCGTTCCCGCGGGCAAACCCAGCACTCTCACATCGAGGTTCCGACCTCGGCGAACCACCTCGAACTCGCGTCCTTCGACCACAGCGAGTACTTCCAGGGTGTGGTGCGCATTACGTTGACAGCTCTCCGACGTCGATCCTCCCTCCCTGGCGCCGCGTTCGAAATGCTCCAGCGCCGAATCGAACTTTCCGACCATCATTTGGCAGTTGCCCATGCCGAGCAGAGCGACGCTCGAGTCCATCAGACCTTCCACGGCTTGGTAGTCCTCGAACGCCTCCGCGTAGGCCCCTAACTCGAACCGAGAATTCGCCCGGTTGTATCCAACTGCCGCCGACCCGACGCCCGTCGACTCGTCCAGCTCCAGCGCCTTTCCGTAATCCGCGACCGCCTCCGGGTGGTCCCCGAGTGCAGCACGCACGTTTCCTCGATTGTAGTAGATCGCACGCAGCATCAACCTATCGGAGCGGCTTGGGCTCACCTGTCCTCCCGAGCCAGCTGCCACGGGCGCCTCGATGTGCGTCTCCGCTTCCGTGTACGCTGCCACCGCTTCCTCATAGCGCTGCAGCGCCGCAAGGGTGTCGCCAAGCAAACAGTGCGGCTCCGCTACTCCAGTATGGGAAGCGGCAAAGGCCTGGTAGGCCAGCAGCGCGTCGTTGAACCGTCGTTCCTGATACGCCAAGTCGCCGGACTCTTTCTGATACCTCGAAGTTCCGGCCAGCCGATTTGTCAGCGGAACACTCGGCCCGTTCATCGCCGCCAACCCCGGCACGTCCGCAAATAGCGCCCTCCGCGACAGCCCCATCTCCCGGAGTGCCAGAACGACTCTCTCCTTCAGGCCCGCCGGTATCTCGACCTTCCTCGTGTGCTCGTCGGGAATGAGCGGATTCCCGATCAGGAAGATGCTTTGCTGCGCCACGACCCTGGCACCGAGGCTCCGATCCGGTTCGTAGTAGCAGACCAGCTCTCGCGGCCGCGCAGTCAGGTCCAGCGGATCGGCAAGTAGCCTGCCGTTGGTGCCACGTTGTGGTTGCCGATATCGACAGCGAACACAGCACCGTTCGCATTCGGATCGTCGTGACTCTGCCGACACGCGAACCACAAAGCGACGAGCGGGCTCTCAGTGAAGTCCAGCAGTCCTGTGCCCGCACCCAGATGCTGCAATGTGGACAGCTTTTGTAGGTCCGTGGAGCCCTTACCTTCCATCGTCTCCATCGGCAGCAACAGTTCATCCCGGTGGTACTGGTGCACTAGGTCCTGCAACAGGGACACATGAGCGAGCAATTCCTTCCCATGTGCCTTCAAGACTCGGCGTACGGCTCCTGAACGCAACGCCCACTCCGAGTTTTCTTGCCCCCGGAACGCAGGCCTCGTCATCCCGCGCGATAGATCGCGAACGGCATGGATCACCTCCTCAGCGCTCACTGCAGCCCCTCAGAACCCGGCACACCAAATCAACTTGGCACACGGCGTCATCTCAAGTGGACAGGCTCATGACCCTCCGGCATTGATTTTCCCCACCACTATGCGGCCTCCTCGGTACCAGGTGCGGGCAGGTCAAATCCTTCATCATCCTGCCGCACGTCTTCGCCTTCCTCGGGCGCTGCCTGCGCGAAAACCGTCGGATGGCCCGTCGCTCGCGCGATCATGGCCAGAAGACGGCTCTCGCGATCCGCCATGAAGCCCACGAACTCGTCGGCGCGTAGAAGTCCGGGATCCATCGCGTGGCTTGCGAGATATTCGTCAAGTGCAGCGGGCGCGATGGGCGGGGCGTCCTTGCCCCCCGCCTCGAGCCGGGCCAGATAAACCGAGGGCGAGACCCCGCCGAGAATGCGGTTCGTCTTGTAGCTGAGTGGCGTCTTGTTGATAACGGTGTCGAAGATTTTCGGTTCGATCTGCCTATTCTTGCACCAGTCCCTCGGAAAGATGTGGTGGATATCGACATATTCGTCGAAAAACACCGCTTGGCCGAAGGGCTGGCCCGAACGGAAGTCGATCGCGCCCTCGGCCATGAGCAGAGCGTGGATACCCTTGTAGGCGGCCGAGAGGCGCGTGCGGAGGGTCCGCAGTCGTTCCGGCCGGAAACGGCCCTCAGTGATGGTGGCGGGTTCGGGCCCGCCGTCGAGCCAGGCGGGAACTTCGAGAACGTCCTTGGCGAAGCGGGATTCAATGGCGGAGCCGTAAAGCTCGCCGAAGATGCCGCACCAGAACCAGCGCGCCAGTCGGTCGCGCACCGTTGCATGGTCGAACTTGGGCCCGATGATCGCGAGGATGGCCGCGAAAGGGACGAGCTGGCCCTGATAAGGCAAGTCGATGACACGGTAGATGTGGTTCTGGCGCAGAAAGCGTGCGGCGGCCTCAAAACCTCTCTCGACCGCGTCACGGTGCATCAGATAGGCGTCGAGCGGCAGGTCCAGGAGCGACTGGCGTGTGGCCCGGACGGCGGAAAGCTCCGACTCCTTGCGCCCCGCAGCGATCTCCGCCTCCCGTGTGTTGGCGCCGTGCAGAAGCGCAATGGCCTGCAAGACATCGGTCGCGGCGACCTTCTCCAAGACGCCGAACTTCTGCTCGGCCGCGCGGCCGTAGAGCTGGAGGCGGGTCTTCAACCCCGGCTGCCCGTCCGCGCCGAGCCAGTCATCCCGCAGGCGGTGCCCGCGGGCGGCATACATGGCGGTGACGAGCTCGAATGCATCGAGCGGCTTGCCGGCGGTATTCACCTTCTCGAAGACGAGGCAGACCGCTTCGTGCGAGGTGTCGGGGCCGAGCGCGATCACCGGTAGCTGGTAGGCCTTGAAGTTCTGCAGGACCTCATCCTTGAACGGCTTGAAGCGCTTGCGCGTCTCGGGGTCCCTCTCCAGCCAGTATTCGTTGAACCCGTCCTGCCACTCATCCCAGTCGAAGACTTGGTTCAGCGGGAACATGAGGTTCTGGAATTCCAGTTCTGGCGTGGAGAGGTCTAGATCGATCTTGCGGTCGAAGTTCGACTTGATCCGGCGATCCTCGGGTACCGAAAGGATGGCATCTTCGCGGTCCTCCGCCGAATTCATGGCTTTCCGGATGTCGATATAGAACCAGCGCTTCACGAGCTTGAGGCGGGGCGTGACCGTTTGCACGACCTCACATCGAAGGGAGGTCTGGTAGAGCGAGGTCATGCGCTGCTGACCGTCGAGGAGGAGCTGATCGGGTGCCGCATTCGCCGCTACGGCCTCGGCACCCTGAATTGGTCTGCGCGCGAAGGTTGCGGCAGCTCCCGGCTTGACCTCCAGTGTCATCAAGGCACCCACCGGAAAGGCTTGCGAGATTGACGCGACAAGTCCTTTGATCCGCTCTTCGTCCCAGACCCAACTGCGTTGAAAATCGGGAAGCTGGATCCTCCCGCTTCCGCAATCCCGGAGCAGTTCTTCCAGGTTGACGGGGTTCGTCTTAAATGCCGCTTGTTTGCCCAAGGTCACACCCTCGTAGTCTACGACCCCGCCCGCTGCCGGCGCCGGAGCATCCGGCGCCGGCCCCAAGCTGTGACGGCCCAGGCGACTCCGGCTCCCGCTCGCCTGCACCTTTCCGGCGCGACCGCGCGCAGTCCGGACCATCGCGGCGGCCGGCGGCGGATTCGCCGTGGTGTCCTCGGCTGCCGCGGCGCGCAGCAGCTCGGCCTGCGCCCCATCGAGGTCGCCGGTCGCAGCGTCCCCGGGCGACATCCGGATGCCGCCCGGTATCCGCGGCCAGAACGACCCGCCCGGCATGCCCGCGCCGAATCCCTCATTTCCGCAGTCCCTGCTGAATCAGCCCGGCGTCGAACGGCCGAGGCCCAGATCATCCGCTGCGAGCGCACCGCCCGCAGGAAGTTTACGACCTCCGCGGCAGCGGGTGCGAACACCTCCGGCTGTTGCGCCGGGGATCCCACACCGTCCCCGTAGTAGCCTGTGGGAAAATCCGGTCTGTAGCGTGAACGGCAGGCGTTGACGTACGTGGCGTTCGGTGCGAAGTCCGGGACTTGCATAAGTCGCCCATGGGCAGTCGGTTATGGAGATGGTGCGATGGTCGTAGTACATTCCATATGCAATTGCCGCTCGGATTCAGATGGACTCGGCGGGACGATCTCTGTCGGACCCTCGGATGCGGGGCGCGAACGCCGAGCCGCTGATTCCAGTAGACCACAGACAACCGTGTCGAGCCCGTTGCGGGGGTCCGTGAACTACGTCGCCGTTGTCGTTCCCGTGAGCAGGATTCGGCTCGATGCGTGCGGCCATCGCTGAATGGTGAAGTGCACACGCGGTATCGCGGAACAACCCGCGCCACGGGGCGTTCAGCGGCGCCGGCAGGCGGTGCGCCGGCGCAACGGCTGCAATCCGCACGATGACGGCCTTGCCCGTCACCACGTCGTCCGTACGGTGACCGTTGAACAGGAGACGGGGCCGTGCTGGTCAAACAGCGCGCACGCGAGGTGCCCGGGCTGGCGAGCCGGCAGATCCACATGACTCACGACGACGCGGGAGTTACGGGTTGACGGTTCTGCCGCTCGACGTTGTTCGCTCGGCTCGAGAGCTTCGCCGAAAACGCATCGGCCAACCGACTCATGTCCATGAAGCGCACGGATGGCGAAGCTCCACGCCGGGAGCGGATCCCGACGCCCGGCATCGAGAGGATCCTGTTCACGAAGGGATCGCCGAAAGGCTTTCCGCAGTCTGTAGGCGAATCAGGATGAGCCACCGGTGACGCGGCACGACGCCGGGGACGCCGAGACCCGGGGCCAGGATGGACATCGGCGGCGGCGGCCTGTCGGACTCCGCGACATCATCGCGCGAAGGCCGCCCGGCGCACGGCCGTCCGATACGATTGCCGCGATGCGCAGGGAGCGCGGAGCGGCGGGACGGATCGCGGGCGTCGACCCCGCCGGGGCGTGGGTCAAGGAGTGGCGCCGGCTGATCCCGCCCCCGGGCATCTGGTGGCGCAAGAGCGCCTTCGACCTCGCCAGAGCTCGACGCAGGAACCGCCTCCGGCCCTGGCGGTGGCTCACCGAACCGGCGGCCACGTTCCGGATCTGGCTCGCCACGGGCCGCCTCTCCGCGGCGAAACGGGTCCGGTGGAACCGGCGCGCGGAGGCCGCCGCCGCCGCCGACCCGCTGCTGTCGGCCCTCGACCCCCACCAGCGACGGGCCGCCGCGTGCTTCGAAGACCGGGCGATGGTCACCGCCGGCGCAGGGTCCGGCAAGACCCGGACGATGGTGGCGCGGGCCGGCTACGCCGCCCGCCGCCTCGGCACGCCGCCCGAGGCGATCGCCTTCATCACCTTCACGAGCAAGGCCACCGAGGAGATCCGGCAACGGACGCGCGAACGCCTGCCGGGCCTCCAGGTGGGCACGATCCACCAGCTCGCGCGGCGGGTGCTGAAGCTCGTCGACGACCGCACCGTCCAACTCTCGCCGATGGCGGAGGACGACGGCCTGAGGCTGCGGCGGGTCGGCGACTGGATCCGCGAGGAGATCGACCGCGACCCGGGGCTCGCCGCCGACATCGCATTGCGGCGGAACGCGCGCACGGCCGTCGTCAAGGACGGCGAACCGGTCGAACGCCACCGCATCCCGCCCGATGGCCGCGAGGTGAAGTCGCACGGCGAGGTCGTGATCGGGACCCTGCTGCACGCTGCCGGTGTGCCCTTCAAATACCAAGCGTCGTTCCCGCTCCCGGCCAGGAAGGCCGAGGGTGCGGCGGGGGACGACGCCCCGCCGGAGGACCTGAGGGGCTACCGGCCCGACTTCTACCTGCCGGACGACCCGGAGGCGCCGGTGACCGCGGCGGGCGGCGTCTGGCTCGAGCACTACGCGCACGGCCGGAGCGGCCGCGCGCCGACGGAGTTCGCCGGCTACGAGGAGGCGCGTGCGTGGAAGCGGCGTCTGCACGAGAGCCTTTCGACGCGCTATGTCGAGACCTCCTTCGGGGACCTGCAGCGCGCCTGGGACGGCGACGGTCCGGGCATGGCAGAGGTACTCGTCGAACGGTTGCGGGCGGTGGGCGTCGAGATCGACGATCCGGAGCGGTGGACGGTCGAAGCGACCGACGACGTCGGCGCCGGCCCGGACGCCGAGCCCGGCCCGCTGACGCTGGAGGTCGACGCCTGGATAGGCGCGGTGCGCCGCCGGCCAGCCGGGCGCCCGCCGCCCACGGCGCCCGCCGACGTCGGGGCGCTGCGGCGGATCGGCGGCGCCGTGCGGCGGCGCTATGAGCAGGAACTCGCCGACACGGGCGCCATCGACCACGACGGCACGATCCTCGAGGCCACCGACGCCGCGCGCCGACGACCGGACCTGTTGCCCTGGCGCCACGTGATCGTCGACGAGTACCAGGATGTGAACCCGGCGCAGGCCGCCTTTGTCCACGCCCTGACGACGCCGAAGCGCCCGGGGCCCGGGGGCGAGGGCGCCACCCTGATCGGGGTCGGCGACGACTGGCAGGCGATCTTCGGGTTCCAGGGGGGCGACGCCTCCCTGATTCGGACGGCGGCCGATCCGGCCGGGGTCGTGCGGACGCTCTGCGAACCGATCACGCTCGTCAACGGGTACCGCTTCGGGCAGGCGCTCGCCGATGCCTCAAGGGTGGTGGCGACGATGGACCCGAAGGCTCGCGACCGGCCTCTCCGCGGTCTCGGGCCGGACCCGGTCGGCGGGGTGCCGCCGGTGTCGGTCACCGGGGCGAGGCCCACGCCGGCCCTCGCGGCCGAGCTCGGACCGACGGCGACGCCGACGACCGCGGCCGTGCTGGCCGCCTTCGCGTACTGGATACCGGAGCACGAGTCGGAAACCGAGGAGGAGGCGGCCGAGCCCGTCACCGTGCTCGTGATGGGCCGCCGGAACATCGATGTCCTGGACCCGCCGCCCGCCGCCCGCGGCGGGGCGGGGCTCGACCGCCGCCGCCTGAACGCGGCGGCGCGTCAATACGGCCTCGAGGTCGAGTACCGGACGATACACGCCGCCAAGGGCGGCGAGGCGGACTACGCGGTGCTGATCGACTCCGGGCCGCCGAAGTCGGCGACCGAGCCGGCCCGGCTCGCGCTCGACCGCGCCATCGCGGCAGAAACCGGCGGCGGCCGCGACGACGAGCACCAGCTCTGGTACGTGGCACTGACGCGCGCCCGCTACGCGGCGCTGATCGTGGTGTCCGACCCCGAGAGCGGCGCGTCGCCGGTGACCCGGGCGATCGTCGAGAGCGCGGACCCGCGGCTCACGGTCGCCTCGTACCGACTCGAGGCTTGGCTCGAGCCGGTGCGGAAGGCGGTGCCGTGCCCGAGTTGCAACCCCGGCGGCGCCGGCACGGGGCGCCTGCGGGGGATGAGCGGCCGGATCGGACATTTCGCGGTGTGCACGAACTGGAACGGCGGCGAGGGCTGCGACTACACGCAGCCCTCCTGTGGCGCCTGCGGCACCGGCATGCTGGTGGAGGTCCCCGGCGGGCTCTTCGAGTGCTCCGACCCGTCGTGCCGGTCGAAGCAGCCGGGCTGCCGCTGCCGGCCGCCGAGACCTATGGTGGTACGGCGTCAGAAGCGCACGCAGAAGCGTTTCTGGGGCTGCTGGCGGTACGGCGAGGCCGGCGCGTGCGGCCGCACGCGGCCCATCGACTGAACCCCGGCCCGTCGGCCGAAGAGGCCGTCGAGACGGCGCGCGCCACGGCCTCGAGGTCGGGCATGCGTCTGATAATCCCACCCCGATCGTTGGCGGCGACCACCTGGAACCGATAGAACCCAGGAGGAAGATCGGCATAGAACGCCTGCCTCCGGTTTCCGGCCTCGACCCAATCCTCGTCTCTTTCCTCCAGCCGGTAGCGAAATGCCACCTTCTCGGGTGCGCCCAGGCTCAGCGCTGTGTCTCGATGCGCACGTCGCGCACGCGTGCAGGCAGGCGCGCGACCGACGACGGAGCATAGGTCGCGCCGTCGCCGACGGCCTGCTCGATGTGCACCGGCGGAGGAACCAGGTTCGACGGCAGCGCCCGGAGATCGACGCCCCCCCGCCGTCGTAGCTGTGACTTGCAGAGCAGGGTACATTCCTGCCTGCCACGTTCAATCCCTCGTTCCTGGCGGGATTCTACGGCACTCGAAACACGGGCTCTGGACCGCTCTGGATCGCGTGTGTTCTCGGGCTCCGCGGGGGCCGAGGATCGGCCCGAGCCGCTCGCAGGGGTTGCCGCCGCGGTACTCCGTTGCCGCCGCCCACTGCGTCACGGCGTCGATGCGCTGGCGCACCCGCGTAGCCGTCTCCGGCCGGCTGTCCCAGATATGCCGGAGCAGGCACGGGAATCGATCCGGAATCGATCCCGCCGTCACGGGATGTCCTGAAGGGCGCTCTGTACTGTCCGAGCGATCTTCCGCATCGCTTCCGACAGAGCGGATTGCCGGCGCCAGGCAAGCACGATGGTTCGGTATGGCTCCGGCCGCGCCATCGGACGCGTGACGAGGTCAGACCGAAGCGTTTCTGTAGCCACCGAGATGAGTGGCAGCAACGTGATGCCCATGTTCGCGCACGCCATTTGCACAAGCGTCGGCAAACTCGTCGCGCGAAAACTGTGCTCCTCGATGCCTCTTCCGCGACAGAGCTCGATCACCTGGTCCCGAAAGCAGTGCCCCTCATCGAGCAGCAGAATGTGCTCACCCCGCAAGCGGCTGAAGGGTACGGGTGCCGACGAGCTTCCAAGACGGTGATCTCGCGGCATCGCAAGCACGAACGGATCCTGCCTGATCGTCTCGTAGCTCAGGTCCCCGATGTCCGATTCCAACGCAAGAAGCGCGCCGTCGAGCTTTCCGAGACGGACCCGGCGAACGAGCGCTTCGGTCTTGTCTTCGAGCCAGGCCAACGCCAGGCGCGGCAGCTCCTTTCGCAGCGCCGCTGCGGCGACCGGGAGCAGGTAGGGCCCGATGGTCGGTATCACGCCGATTCGCAGCGTGCCCGCCAAGGGGTCCACGAACCGCCGGGCAGCCTTGCTCAGATCGTCCGTCTCGACGAGGACCCGCCGCATGCGTTCGATCAGCTCGGTTCCCGCTGTCGTGATCAGCACACCTCGACGATCGCGCTCGAACAGCCGTACTCCCAGCGCGGTCTCGATCTCCGCAACCTGCGAGCTCAGCGACGGTTGCGACACGTTGCAGCGTGCCGCCGCCCGGCGAAAGCTCTTCAGGTCGGCCACCGCCACCGCGTACTGAATCTGCCGAAGTGAGAAGTCGTAGTGGCTCATTGCTGATAGCAACAGTCTATCACGACGATAGAAACAATGTCTTTGACGTATCAACCAGGCGGGTCTCAGACTGGAGACACCATGAAGTCGGCTGGCAGCCGGTCGCTGGAGTCTCAGTTGTGCGCCTTGCCGCCCATCCGGGTGACGTTCCAGCGACCCACACTGGCAGCCCCTATCCGAAGGAGACGACTGCGATGCTCAAGCGAGAGACCACGTTGCTTGCCCTGCTGGTGCTCGGGGGCTGTCTCGTCCTGCCGGCCGACGAGCCAGCCAACCCTGCATCACTCCGGCACGGTGCGCCGACCAACGACTACTGGTGGCCGAACAGGTTGAGCCTCGACCCGCTACGCCAGACCTCTCCGGATTCCAGTCCCCTGAGCGAGGACTTCAACTATGCGGAAGCGTTCGAGAATCTCGACCTGGATGCACTGGTGGCGGATCTCGAGGAGTTGATGGTCACTTCCCAGGACTGGTGGCCGGCGGACTACGGTCACTACGGGCCGTTCTTCATTCGCATGGCGTGGCATAGCGCGGGCACCTATCGAACCATCGACGGTCGCGGCGGCTCTGACGGCGGCCTGCAACGCTTCGCCCCGCTCAACAGTTGGCCCGACAACGCACACCTGGAGAAGGCGACCCGCCTGCTCTGGCCGATCAAGCAGAAGTACGGCCGCCAGATCTCCTGGGCCGACCTGCTGGTTCTCGCCGGAACCGTCGCGATGGAGTCCATGGGTTTCGAGACCCTGGGCTTCGCCGGGGGCCGCATCGACGCCTGGCGAACCGACGACGTGAACTGGGGGCCTGAAGGCGAGTGGCTGGCGTTCGACCGGCGCGACGAGGACGGCGTGCTGCAGCGTCCGTTCGGCGCCACGCAGATGGGCCTGATCTACGTGAATCCCGAAGGCCCCGGCGGCAACCCCGATCCGCAGGCGGCCGCCGACGCCATACGCGAGGCGTTCGGCCGCATGGCGATGAACGATGAAGAGACGGTCGCGCTGATCGCCGGCGGCCATACCTTCGGCAAGGCCCACGGCGCCGCCGATCCGGCCACGCACGTGGGTGTCGAACCCGAGGGCGGCGACATCGAGGCCCAGGGACTCGGTTGGCGCAACACGTACGGCACCGGCCACGGCGCCGACACGATCACCAGCGGCCTGGAGGGCGCCTGGACGTTCAACCCCGCGGCCTGGACCCACAACTTCCTCGAGAACCTGTACGCGTACGAGTGGGTGCAGACCCGCAGCCCCGCCGGCGCGATCCAGTGGGAACCTGCCGACGGCGCCGCATCGGACTTGGTGCCGGACGCTCACGATCCGTCCAGGCGCCACGCGCCGATGATGCTCACCACCGACCTCGCCCTGAAAGTCGACCCGGCCTATCGGGTGATCACCTCGCGTTGGCTCGACAACCCGGAAGAGTTCGAGGACGCTTTCGCCCGGGCCTGGTTCAAGCTGACTCACCGCGACCTGGGACCGCGGTCGCGCTACCTTGGCGATCTTGCGCCCGACCAGGAATTCGTATGGCAGGACCCCGTTCCCGAAGTCGACCACCCATTGATCGACGCACGGGACGCGGCCGGGCTGAGAGCCGAGATTCTGGATTCCGGGTTGTCCACCGCTGCGCTCGTACGGACCGCCTGGGCCTCGGCATCCACGTTCCGCGGTACCGACATGCGGGGGGGCGCCAACGGCGCCCGCATTCGTCTGGCGCCGCAGAAGGACTGGGCCGCGAACGACCCGGCCGAGCTCGGCCGGGTGCTGGAGACCCTGGAGGGAATCCGGAGCGATTTCAACGGCGCGCAATCCGGCGACAAGCGGGTCTCCCTGGCGGACCTGATCGTTCTTGGCGGCGCTGCCGCCATCGAGCAGTCGGCTGCGAGCGCCGGGATCGACATGGACGTGCCGTTCGCGCCGGGTCGCACGGACGCCTCGGAGAAGCAGACCGACGCGGCGGCGCTTGCTCCGCTCGAGCCGACCGCGGACGGTTTCCGCAACTACTTCGCCACAGGTAACTCCCGATCCCCGGCGGAGATGCTCGTGGAGAAGGCGGCTCTGCTGAACCTGACCGTGCCTGAAATGACGGTGCTGGTCGGCGGCATGCGGGCCATGAACGCCAACGCGGGAGGCTCCGCTCACGGCGTGTTCACCGACCGGCCGGGCACGCTGAGCAACGACTTCTTCGTCAACCTGACCGACATGTCGACGCAGTGGACCAAGGCATCCACCGAAGGCATCTATGAGGGCCGTGATCGCACCACGGGCAGGCTCGAGTGGACGGCTACTCCGGCCGACCTGATTTTCGGTTCCAACTCCGAGTTGCGCGCGGTTGCCGAGTTCTACGCGGCCGACGACGCGCAGGAGGACTTCGTGCGCGACTTCGTCAAGGCATGGGCCAAGGTGATGACCCTGGACCGCTTCGATCTGCGTTGGCGGGAGTAACGAGGTTGCTCCAAGGGCTCCGACCCGCAGCTCCGCTTGAGCGTTGGGTCGGGGCCCGCACGTCCGCATCGATTACGAGGACTCATGCCGAGAACCACACCCCCACCGGCAGCACGTTGACCACGAACCGGGTCAAGCTCGAAGGGTCGGACACAGCGAGAACAGCGGTCGGGCAGCCTAGTGGTGCGTCACATCAAAACCTGTGGGTAGACGGACTTGAGCTTGCATCGCGCATCGTCGACCTTCATGTGCCAGTCGACACCGCGTTGGGTGTTGTTGACGTCGGCGGACCACGCAGACACTTCGCCGTGCAGCGTCGCCAAGTCCCCGATGCGACGCCCCTGCAGGCATTGGCGCGTCATGGCGCTGAGCTCGTTCTCCGCGATGTTCAGCCAACTGCCGTGTTTCGGCGTGTAGCAGAACTCGATGCGACGAACCAGTTGCCGAGCCCGGGTCGGCTCGAACACTTCGTAGAAGGCGCCCTTCGTGTGCGTGTTGAGGTTGTCGCACACCAGAGTGACCCTCGGGCACGCCGCGTAGCGGCCCTCCAACAGGCCGGCAACCTCCACCGCCCAGTCCGCCTTCGTACGCCGGGCCCGCGCCGTCGCCTGTCGCCAACCCGCCAGCGGTTCGCTGAACAAGAAGACCGAGGCGGTGCCCGCCCGTTCGTACTCGTAGTCGACGCGGCGGGGTCGATGCGGCGTGGCGGCCATCGACGGGCGCGTCTCCTTGACCAGTTGCACCCGTTGTTCATCCATGCACACGACAGGCCAAGCAGGGTCGTACGGTTGCGCATACACGTCGAGGACCTGTTCCATGTGCGCCGCGAACTCCGCGTCGGCCGCCGGCGGGATCACCCAGTACTCGACTTTCCGCTGCGTCATCCCGTTTTTTTCAGCGTCCGCCGAACCGTTTCATGGCTGATCGACTCGACGAGCGCCAACTCGACGACCCGGCGCGCCAGCAGCCGCAACGACCAGTTCGCGTAGCCTTCCGGGGGCGGCCCCGTACGCAGGGCAATGACCTGCGCCTCCTGTTCGCCGTCCAGCAGTTTGGGAACCGGGGGCGACGCCCGCTGTTTGCGCTCCAGCGCCCGCTCGAACCCTTCCAGCACGCATCGTTGGCGAACGTTCTCGACCGTGTTGGTGCGGCAGGAAAAGGCGTCGGCGATCTGCTGGTCGGTCCACCCGGGTCCGTCCGCATCGGCCTTCAACAGAATCTGTGCTCGGCGGACCCTCTCGCTGCTGCCGTTGAGCTTCCGGATCGTCTCTAGACAGACCTCGCGTTCCTCGGGGGTGAGTCGAACGATGTACTTCTTCTGGGGCATGAAAGCTGTCTCGGCTCGAGACCAGCTTCCGGATAGTCCCAATGTTTAATCGTGGCACGGCACTAGATGTTGGCGATGGTGCTGTCCGGCAACTGGCGGGCCAGTCCCCGGATCAAGTCGCCGACCGTGGAGTTCGTGCACCAGCGATGCCGTCCCGGTCCGTTGCGCGGGACCGACAGGCGGGCGTGGTCGCCGCCCCGCCAGTGCAGCAGCAGGTCGATCCGATCATCGGCGACCTTGACGACGACTTCTTCGAGGACGGCGCGCACGATACGCTTACGCGTCTGCGCTGTCGCATTCGGATAGGTCCAGGCCTGTCTCGAGGTCAGTGCCGAGCGCCCGCAGGCGCTCGTGCTCCGTCTCAAACAGCGTCTCGGGGCGGGCGGCCGTCAGGCTGGCGAGCTTCTCTTCCTGTTGTTGCACGTCGGCGAGCCGAGCGTTCCATCGGCATTCGAGCTCGGCGGCCACCAGCCGCCGTCAGTCGGCGCTCGGTCGAGATCGCGACCCTCCGCGTGCTCGGTTTCCCACGCCGTTCCGGTGGTCGTGTCGGTCCGGGTCGAGGCAACGGTGCTTGCGCTCGCCGGGGGTGTCGTGGGCGCCGCCGTCGTGTACGCAGTTCTTGACGGCTACACCGCATCGACGCTGCACCCGGCCGCTGAGCCCGGGGTTGGCCTTGCGTTCCGGGGGACACCGGAGTTGATTCGGCTCGGTCTTGGGCGGGCCATCGCGCTCGGCGTCATCGGCGGCATGGCGCCAGCGATGCGCGCCGCACTTACTGCGGCCGGGCGCGGGACCTCTCGCGTGCGACCGGCTCGCGTCCGGCGGGGCTGGACGTGGCCGCGTACATGGGCGTCGAGCCCGCGGTGGTCGAGCGCTTGTGTCTGACGCCGCGGCGTCCGGTCTCCCTGGACGCTCCCGTCAGGCCGGACGACGGGGACGGCGACACCTGGGGTGCTCGCCTACCGGACGCGGACGCCGTGGACCCGGAGCAGGAAGTCAGCGCCCGCGAGTTTCGCCGCCTGTTGTCGGCGGTCATGCGTCTCGAGCTCGCCGACGTCGAGCAGGCCGCGTTGTGCCGTCGTTTCGGTCTTGCGGACCTCGAGGATCCGGCCGGCGGCCGGCGTCTGGCTGCCTGTTCCCGGGAGCGCGTCCGCCGGCTGGAGGTTCGTGCGCTGCGGAAGCTCCAGGCGTCGGCTCACGTCGAGCATCTGCGCGTGTTCCTTCCGTCTTCGTCTGCGCCCTGAGCGCGCTGAGTTGTCTCTCCAGTTGCGCCGCCGGCGTGGGTGTGTTCGTGAGACCGAGCAGGAAGTCGGTCGACACCCGCAACTCTTGCGCGGCTCTTCTCAGGGTGTGTATGCGCATCGAGCCGCGGCCGTTCTCGATCTTCGAGACTCTGGAGTGGTCGAACCGCTCCCCGAGTGCGGCGGCGAGTTCGGACTGGTTCAGCCCGGCCTGCTTTCGGCAGCGCGCGAGTCGTTTGCCGAGGTCTCTGGTCCCAGTCCGGGATCGTCGGCGTCTCGCTCGCGGTCGGCGTGGCTTCCTTCTTCGATTCGTCCCGTGTATCGCTTTTTCGTGATCGGTTATTGCTCCGGACTTGCCGACAGCCGTGTCGTTCCAGGGTCGATCGTCAGAAGAGCGCGTCCTGGGAGCCTTCCCGGCTCTTCGTCGGCGCGGGGTCGAGTCTCGATCGCATCGACGATCTTGTCGCGGCGCCGGTTGCAGTATCGCCGTCCATGTCCCTCACGCCCCAGGCATGCTCGGCATGCCTCTTCTGCGAAGTCGGCGTGCCCCGTGATGGTTCGTGTCGGAGCCCGATCCACAGGCGTTCCGCGGCCGAGCTGCAGGTGCATGACAGGATTGCGAGATGTCCGTCAGGCGGCGTTGCTGCTCGTCGTTCCCACACATCCTCGAAGCGGCTACCGAGGATGCAGGGTCCAGCGGGTGCGGTGTTGAAGCCGCGCCGTTGCGCCTCGCGATGGACACGTTGCGCGAAGGCGGCCGGCTGCGGGTCGGCGTCGCTCGCGGCTGCCGGCTCTCGACATCCACCCCGCCGCGGGCCGCCAACAACTCGCTCGTCCTGGCGCAGGCTGACCTCGGCCGCCTGCGCGTTCACGCTTCCTCGTCTGCGGCCGGACGGGCAGCCGGCTCTGCCGGTTCGGCGGCAAGCCCGATCGTGTTGCTCATCATGTCTGCCGGCTCGGCGGCAAGCCCCATCGTGTTGCTCATCACGCCTGTCACACGCCCCGTCGCCGCACCCGCACGGCGCCGCGCCACGCCAGCAGCAGTCCCAGCAGCAGCGCCCCGCCCAGCGGCAGCGCCGGTGCCGCCAGCAAATCCGTGATCGTGATCTCGACCGACCTCGGGCTTCCCGCCGTCACCGACGCCGGCAGGTTGCGCAGCGCCACCGTGAACGTCTCGTCGTCGGTGTCGGCATCTGCGCTCGTGGAGATGGTGCCCGTGCCGCTCGTCTGCCCGCTGTCGATCGTGATGCTCTCCAGCCGCCCGAAGTCGTCTCTCTCAGCCGACCCGGCTGTGAGTCTGAGCGGGATGGTCACTGCGCGCGTGAGCGCCGACGACAGCCGCGCCGTCACCGTCACCGATGAGCCTTCGTGGACCGGGTTCGGAGAGGCCGACAGCCGCACCGATGGCCCCGCCGGCGGATCCGGCGTGGGGGGCTGGCACGAAGACGCGATTTTAAGAGAGAGAGAGTCGCCGTCGGACCAGCCGACATCACCGGGCCAAGTGGCCTTGCTAGCATCATCAATGCCCGACAAGGCGAACGACCGGGTGCCGACGCAGAAATTAAGGGCCTTCAGGTCGTTGCCCGGCGGGTTAGTAGAGACCCCGTCGAAGGCTAGCTGGAGATTGTTGTCGCCAAAAGAACTATAATCCAGTATGAGATTAACGGTATAGGTCCTGCCGTTGAGTGTAAAGTCATTGTCCGTCAGATTCGCAGGCGTTGCACAAGCAGCAGCGTCGATGCTACCACAGCCGACGCCTATAGTGAGTACGGGCTTCGCATGCAGCGTCGCTTCCCATACGGTAGTCTGAGCCTGCACAGGCAACGCGACAAACGGGGAAAGCGCGCCGAGCAGCAACGCGAAGACGGGAACGCTAAGGGAAAGACGGACGCTACGGCGCCCGGCGGACGCGTCAGGCCGCGGAACGCCTTCCGAGATCGAGGTAGCCGGTTCGTGCGGGCCGGTGTGGCGCTGGTCGCAAACTACGGCTCGGCTCGGCTCGGCTCGGCTCGGCTCGGCTCGGCTCGGCTCGGCTCGGCTCGGCTCGGCTCGGCTCGGCTCGGCTCGGCTCGGCTCGGCGGAACTGTACACCGAGCCGCCGCTGTCACGCAACGCGGTTTGCGTTGGGTGAATCCTGCGGCGTCCACCGACGCGGTGCGACCCGTCCGACTCCACCAGTGGGGTCAACATGCGATAAACCTCCCAGAAACGCGACGATCAGCCCCGCAACGGAGGCCGCAACACGCCGCCTGAAGTTTAGGAAACCATTTCGCTTGATAGATTCTGCACTACGGTGCATGATCTCTACGTGATCAGAACTGCTATTTCCATGATATGTTCAGCGCATCGGGGCTACCTCTCCCACAAACGGCACTTTTCGGGCCGTTCAGGCGTCGTCGCGCGCCACGTCAGTGAGGCGAAGAACAGCGAGACCGACCGGTGACGACGAAGCGTCCGTCCCGAACGCAGCAACGGATCGCAGCGCTGGAGCAGCGCCTCTCCGGGCTCAGCGCCGCCGTGCTGCGCGTCAGCGCAAGCCTCGACCTCGACACCGTCCTGCGCGAAGTCGTCGAGGGCGCCCGCGCGCTGACGCGTGCCCGCTACGGCGCGATCACCACCATCGACGACGCCGGCCAGCCCCAGAACTTCATCACCGCCGGCTTCACGCCGGAGGTCCACCGCCAGTTGACCGACTGGCCGGACGGGCCGCGGCTCTTCCCGCACTTCCGGGACCTGCCGGCTCCGCTGCGCGTGCCGGACCTGCGCGCCCACGTCGAGTCGCTCGGCTTCGCGTCGGACCGGATTCCGGTGCAGTCGTTTCAGGGAACGCCGATGCGTCACCGCGGCGTGCTCGTCGGCAGCTTCTTCCTCGCCGAGAAGGCGAGCGGACGCGAGTTCACCGCCGAGGACGAGCAGGTCCTGGTGCTGTTCGCCGCGCAGGCGGCCGCCGCGATCGCCAACGCGCGCACCCACCAGGCGGAGCGGCGCGCCCGGGCGAACCTGGAAACCCTGATCGAGACCTCGCCGGTCGGCGTCGTGGTCTTCGACGCGAGGACCGGCGCTCCGGTGTCGCTCAACCGGGAGGCGAAACGGATCGTCGAGGGCCTGCGCACGGCGGGCCGCTCGGCGGCGGAACTGCTGGAGGCGGTCACCTGCCAGCGTGCGGACGGGCGGGAGGTGTCGCTGGCCGAGTTCCCGCTGGCGCAGCAGTTGAGCGCGGCCGAGACGGTGCGGGCCGAGGAGATCGTGCTGTCGGTCCCCGACGGCCGGAGCGTCAGGACGCTGATCAACGCCACGCCCATTCGCTCGGCCGCCGGCGAGGTCGAGTCGCTGGTGGTCACCCTGCAGGACCTGGCGCCGCTCGAGGAGCTCGAGCGGCAGCGGGCCGACTTTCTGAGCATGGTGAGCCACGAGCTGCGCGCCCCGCTGACGTCCATCAAGGGCTCGACGGCCACGGTGCTGGGCGCCTCGCGGGCGTTCGACCCGGGCGCGTTGATGCAGTTCTTCCGCATCATCGACGCGCAGGCCGACCAGATGGGAGGCCTGATCGGCGACCTGCTCGACCAGGGCCGCATCGACGCCGGCACGCTGTCGGTGTCGGTCGAGCCGGCGGGGGTCGCCGGCCTGGTCGACCAGGCCCGGAGCACGTTCGTGAGCGGCGGCGGGCGGCACACCCTGCGCATCGACCTGCCGGCGGACCTGCCCCGGGTCATGGCCGACCCGCAGCGCATCGTCCAGGTGCTCGGCAACCTGCTCTCGAATGCGGCGCGGCACGCGCCCGAGTCGTCACCGATCCGGGTCGCGGCGGGTCGCGACGGCGTGCACGTCGCGGTCTCGGTAGCCGACGAGGGACCGGGCGTGCCGCCCGAGCGGCTGCCGCACCTGTTCCGCAAGCACGCCGAGCCGGCCGCGGGCGGCGACACCGAACGCGGCGGCGCAGGCTTCGGTCTGGGCCTGTCCATCTGCAAGGGGCTCGTCGAGGCGCACGGGGGCCGCATCCGGGCCGAGAGCGGCGGCGCGGGCCGCGGCACGCGGTTCACCTTCACGCTGCCGGTGGTCGACGAGGCGCACGACGGCGGCGCGGCCGGACCGCCGCCGAGCCGCGCCCGCACGCCGCGCCACGAGCGCGGGCAAACGCGCATCCTGGTGGTCGACGACGACCCGCAGACGCTGCGCCACGTCCGCGACGCGCTGCTCGAGGCAGGCTACGCCCCACTCGCCACCGGGGACCCGCAGGAGCTGCCCGGCCTCGTCAAGTCGCACAAGCCGCACCTGGTGCTGCTGGACCTGCTGCTGCCGGGGACCGACGGCATCGAGCTGATGGCGCGCGTCCCCGAGCTGGCCGACCTGCCGGTCATCTTCCTCTCGGCGTACGGCCGCGACGAGACGATCGTCAAGGCGCTGGATGCGGGAGCCGCCGACTACATCGTCAAGCCCTTCTCGCCGACGGAGCTGACGGCGCGGGTGCGGGCGGCGCTGCGCCGGCGGGCCGACCCCGAGCCCTTCCGGCTGGGCGAGCTGGCCATCCGCTACGACGAGCGGCGGGTCACGCTGGCCGGCCGGCCGCTGGAGTTGACGCTCACCGAGTACGAGCTGCTGCGCGTGCTCTCGCTCAACGCGGGACGGGCGGTGCCCTTCGACACTCTGGTCCGTCAAGCCTGGGGCGGGCGGCATGCCGACTCGCCGGACCCGCAACTGGTGCGCGCCGTCGCACGGAGGCTCCGCCGCAAGTTGGGTGACGACGCGGCCCGGCCCGACTACATTCTCAACGAGCGCGGGGTCGGCTACCGGATGCCTCGACCCCAGGACCCATGAGGGCCGCGAAGTGCCGCGCCAACGTGTGATTTGGACCGCGGCGACCCGGCGGCCGGATGGATTCGAGGTCTGCCTCGCCTGCATGAACGCCCTCGCCGCCGGCCGTCCGGACGTGACTCCGAGACGTTAGCCGGTTGTCTCATCCGCTTCTCGCGCTACAGCTTCGTCATTGGCGAGTCGGTGAAGTTGAGCCCTGCATGGTCCAGCCAGGACGGCGGCCACTCCGAGCAACTCTGCGATCTCCAAGGGTAGATGATGTAGGTCGAAAGCCCAGGTGCACGAACGAGTCTCGCGCCCAGGGGTAATCGAGCAGCGCCCTTCCGGCGCGGCCGACCATCAGGACAGCGAGCAGGCCGGTGAAGATCCAGAAGAGCGCCCGGTCTCTACTCACACCTCGCACTGCGATTCCCCCTGCCGGCGGCGCGCCCATTGGCTCCGGAGAGCAGGCGCAGTTACTCGCTACACTGGGCGCGATGATCAGAAAGACGCTCTACCTCGCGAATCCCTACGGCTTCTCCGACCAACTGAAGCAGGGCCCACTTGCCGCGCTCGTCGACGCGCTGGTCGCGGCGGGCGCGGTGGTGTGGGAGCCGTTCGCCCGCAACAACCGGATCGACAGGACGCGCAGCGGCTGGGCCTACCGGATTGGCCAGGCCGACCTCAGCGATGTCCGCGCGGCCGACGGCCTGTTCGCCGTCGTGAACGGCTGTCCGCCGGACGAAGGCGTGATGGTGGAGCTGGGACTGGCGATAGCTTGGGGCAAACCGACCTTCCTCTTCCGCGACGACTATCGGCGTTGCACCGATTGCGAGGCCTACCCGCTGAACTTGATGCTGTTCGCCGGCCTGCCGGCCTCGGGATGGGAGGCATACTGGTACACCTCGCTCGGGGAGATTGCCGATCCCGGCAAGGCGCTCTCACGCTGGCTGAGATCCTGAACCTTGGGGGATGTCCCGGAAGCTGTCGGAATTGATCTGAAGTGAAGCGGCTGGCGACTCCTCCCGTCCTGCGGTAGCACAGGGGTGAATCACAAGGGAGATCGATCAGGGTTTCCAGGTCCGCCCGCCCGGGCGCGCCGCTCGGCCTGGTGGGTGCGCGCGTTGGCGATCGCGGTGGCCGCCTGCGCGGCGAACAGCACCAGGACCTGCTCGTCCTCGGCGGTGAACTCGCTTCCGCTCGCTTTCTCGGCGAGGAAGAAGCTGCCGACGAGCACGCCGCGGTGACGCATCGTGCCCTGAAACGACTGCACCGGAATCCGGTCCGACGCGAAGCCGAGCGACTCGACGTGGGCGCGCAGGTCCGGCACGCGCAGCGGAGCCGGCAGGTCCCGGAAGTGCGGGAAGAGCCGCGGCCCAACCGGGCAGTCGGTCAGTTGGCGGTGGACCTCCGGCGTGAAGCCGGCGGCTGGGGCTGGCCGGCGTCGTCGATGGTGGTGATTGCGCCGTAGCGGGCACGCGTCAGCGCGCGGGCGCCCTCGACGACTTCGCGCAGGACGGTGTCGAGGTCGAGGCTTGCGCTGACGCGCAGCACGGCGGCGCTCAGCCCGGAGAGGCGCTGCTCCAGCGCTGCGATCCGTTGCTGCGTTCGGGCCGCACGCTTCGTCACCGGTCGGTCTCGCTGTTCTTGCCTCACTGGACGTGGCGCGCGACGACGCCTGATCGGTGCAAAAAGCGCCATTCGCGGGAACGGCGACCCAATGCACTGAAAGTATCATGAGAATAGCAAGTTTGATCACTTAAAGATCATGCACAGCAGTGCATAATTTTTCCTAGACAATTGTTCGTACTCCCCAGGCGGGCCGGGACGTGTCGCACCGCCGCGGTGGACGCCGCGGGATTCACCCAACGCAAACGCAAGCTCCAAGTCCTTGACGTTGCGCGGGAGTGGCGGCCCGGGTGTACAGTTCTGCCGAGCGCCGAGCGCCGAGCGCCGAGCGCCGAGCGCCGAGCGCCGAGCGCCGAGCGCCGAGCGCCGAGCGCCGAGCGCCGAGCGCCGAGCGCCGAGCGCCGAGCGCCGAGCGCCGAGCGCCGAGCGCCGAGCGCCGAGCGCCCGGATCCCCCCATCTGAATCCGGTTCCCAGCAGGACGGCGAGAGTCTTTGTCAGCGAGGGAACGTGAAGCGCATTGCGCGCGGCGTTCTCGCGGTGGCGCATGCTTTGAGGGCGTGCAAGAGGGCCGGCCACTGGCAGTCGACACGGACGCCCGTACAGATTGTTCTCGCGCTTGCGTTGCTCGTCTTGTGGGGACCGAATGAAGCCAACGGCGACATTTGCGGCCGCACCGCGGGCATCCGCGACCTGATCCTGGCGCAACTCCCAGGCACAGCATGCGGCGACGTCACTGCCCAGCAACTGGCGGGAATCACCACCCTGGATGCCAACAACAATCTTCAAGGGCTGGGGATCGCCACCCTGCGAGCGGACGACTTCGCCGGGCTCGTCAACCTTGAGCATCTCGATTTGCGGCACAACGATCTGACCGAATTGCCAGCCGGCCTCTTCCAAGTGCTCAACAGCCTGCAGCGCTTCCACGTGGATCACAACCCGGAGACCGGGAACGCCGGCGCCACCGGGCTGAAGATCGAGTTCGAGGTCGTGAGGGCGGGACCTGACACGGCGGATGGCACCCCGGTGAAAATCCGTGCGGTCCAAGGCGCCCCCGTGGAGTTGACGGCGGGCGTGTGGGCAACGGAGCGTGAATTGACCTCCCCCCCGCCCTTCTCGATCCCGATGAATAGGGGCCGCATATACCCTGAGGACCCGCGGGTCACGATCGCGCGAGGCGCCCTCGAGAGTGACGTTGTCACCGTAAAACGTACCGGCCCAGGCCAGAGTTATGTGTTCACAACCGCATGGCGCGGAGACTTCAATACGTGCGCTCGCGGCTCCCCTGGCTGCTGGACCGGGCCCCAGTTCGTCTCTACGCCGCTCGATCTGGGGGTCGGGGCGAGCCTGTCCGTGGAGGCCACCCCGGCCTGCGGTACCACGGTCACCGATACCTCCGTACAGGCGTTGAGCACTCTCTTGCTCACGCCGGCCCCGACCACGGAGGTCGAAACGGAGTATCGCTGGGTCACCGACACGGCGCAGGGGGAATGGCAAGCGGCCCTGCCGATCACAACGTCCGGCCGCTCGCTCGCTGCGACTCACGCTCGCTTGGCCGAGTTGCGGTCAGCCTACGCGGGTTTCGCCGGGTTCGACTTCCGACTCAAGGACAACCCCGGCGTCACGGCGCAATGCAGGTGGCAGTTCGAGGAGGGCACGGGAACGGGCGGTGGCGGGACGACGCCCAAGGTGAGTCTGTCGGCCTCGCCGAACCCGGCCGTCGATGAAGGCATGCCGGTGACGATGACGGCGCGGCTGTCCGAGACGCTGTCGCGCGCGGTGACGGTTCCGCTGGTGCTGACGGCGGGTACGGCCGAGCCGGGCGACTACGGACCGCTGGCGAGCATCACCATCAACGCCGGCGCGACGACCGGCGCGGGCACGGTCTCCACGACCGAAGACGCCGACCGGGACGATGAGACGTTCACCGTGGCGCTGGGCGCTCTGCCGCCCTCGGTGGGGGCCGGCAGCCCGCGCTCGGTGACGGTGACCATCCGGGACACGACCCGCGAGAACGACCCGCCGGCGTTCGGCCAGTCGTCCTACCGGTTCGAGCTCGAGGAGAACCGCGACGGCAGCCGCGAGACCATCGTGCTCGGCCACGTACAGGCGGAGGACCCGGACGGCGAGGCGGTGACCTACGACCTGTTGCCCGGGGAGTCGGCGGAATGGTTCCGGCTGGGGCGGGACGACGGGGCGGTCAAGTACATCGGTTCCGGCGAGGACTACGAGGCGGAGCCGAACCGCTACGAGTTGACGGCGCTGGCCCGCGACCCGCACGGGGCCGAGGCCCGGGCGCGGGTCGTGGTCGAAGTGCTGGACGCGAACGAGCCCCCGGTGGCCGGGGACGACGAGGCGACGACGCCGGAGGACCGACCGGTGGCGATCGACGTGCTGGCCAACGACACGGATCCGGAGGGCGACGGCCTGCGAGTCGCATCGGTGAGCGCCCCGGCGCACGGTACGGCGCAGCCGTCGTCAAACGGCGGCGTATCCTACACGCCGAAGCCGAACTACCACGGCGCCGACCGGTTCACCTATGTGGTCGCCGACCCGCAGGGCCTGACGACGACGGCGGTCGTCGACGTGACCATCGCGCCGGTGAACGACGCCCCGGCGCCGGTGGGCGTGATTCCCGACCGAAGGCTCGAGGAGGGGGGCGCCGCCTCGGCGCTCGACGTCGCCGAGTACTTCGAGGACGTCGACGGGGACGTGCTGACCCACCGGGCAGCTTCGTCGGACCCGCAGGCGGTCGCCGCGGCAATCACCGGGACGGTCCTGACCCTGACGCCGGTGACGTACGGCTCGGCGACGGTGACGGTGACGGCCGCCGACCCCGAGGGGCTGACGGCCGAGCAGGCGTTCGAGGTCGGCGTGACCGACGAGCTGGCCCGCGGGGTCGTGTGGGAAACGCTCGCCGGCATGGCGCGGTCGCATCTGGCGAGCGCCCGCATGACCCTGGCACGCCGCGCCTCGCGGAACGCGGCGGACGACGAGTCCCACCTGAGCGTACTCGGGCGCACGATCCCGCTCGACGGCGGGGCGGCACAGTCGGCCGCGGTGCAGATGCTCTCCGGATGGGCGGGGAGCGCCGGCGGACCCGCGCCGGCGGGCAGCCGAGGGGCGGCGGGCCTGCCGGCCGCGGAAAGGCTCGGGCCGCCGGGCGGGGCGACCGGCCCGGTCGGCGCCGGCGGGTTCCATCCGCTCGGGGGCTTCGCCGGGGGGATCGACCCGTTGCGGGGCTCGCAGTTCCAGGTCGTGATGGACGGCGGCCGCGCCGTGCTCGACTGGCTCGGCCGCCAGTGGTGGCTCGGCTGGCTGGACCGGCAGTGGCGGGTCTGGGGACAGGGCGACGTGCAGACGTTCGCCGGCGCGCCCTCGGCGGCCACCGGCTACGAAGGCGACGTGCGGACCGGGTACGTCGGGGTGGACACGCCCGTGACGGACGACTGGCTCGCCGGCGTGGCCGTCTCGCGGAGCTTCGGCGCCGGCGACTGGCGGGCCAGCGGCGCGCGTGGCGCCCTGTCGACGCGCCTGACCGCGGCCTACCCGTACGTCCGCTGGTCCGACGGGCCGAACTCGGCGTGGGCGACGCTGGGCGGCGGTGGCGGCCGGGCGAACAACCTCCGGGAGACCGGCCGCACCGGGACGAGCGACTTGGACCTGCGGCTCGGCCTGGTCGAAATGCGGCGGGCGCTCGACCCGCTGTACGGCATGGACCTCGCCGTACGCGCCGACGCGGCATGGGCGCAGCTTCGTACCGGCGCAGGCGAAGAAACGATCGACCGGCAGTCGGCGGCGGTCAACCAGGTGCGGGCGGGGGCGGAGGTCTCGCGCCGCCCTCTCCGCTGGGACAACGGGCTGTCGCTCTCGCCGTTCGGCGAGTTGCACGTGCGGCGCGACGGCGGCGCGGGCCAGACGGGGGCGGGCCTCGAGGTGGTGGCCGGGTCGCGGCTCGCCTACGGGCGCCTGCGGGTGGACGCGCAGGGCCGGCTGCTGGCGCTGCACTCGGCGTCGGGCTACCGGGAGCGGGGCGTGGGGGTGACGCTCGGCGTCGGGAGCAGGAACCGCGAGGGGCTGTTCCTGTCGGTGTCGCCACGGTGGGGCGACGCGGCGACGGGCGGCGGTACGCTGTGGCAGGAGCAGGTCTACCGGCGCTACGTGCCGGAAGCGATGGGCGATGCGTGGGCCGTGGACGCGCGGGGCGAGTACGGCGTGCGGCTCCGGAGCGGCGGTCTGCTGACGTGGTTCGGGTCGCTGAGCCAGTCGGCCTACGGCAAGCGTTTCGCCGTCGGTGGCCGGGTCGGCACGCTCTCGCCCGGTTGGTAGCGAAGATGCACGGTGTCAACGCGAGGTGCGCTGACGTCGGCCGACCAGGGCCGCGGCCGCCAGCAGCAGGCCTCCTCGCCGCGCAGTACCGGTCGCTTTCCGGAACTCCGGCCACCGGTTCACCCGCCCACTCGACCCACTCCGGCGGTTTCAGCCACCTGATCGCGCAACTCGACCCGTCGGCTGCGCTTCCAGGGCTACGGGCGGCGGGCCAAAGCGGTGGCGCGGCGTCCAGATGATCCAACGCCGGGTGTCCAGCGCACTGGGTGGAGGCCGAACCGCGCTTCCGGCGGGTGCGGGGCTACCGCGACCTGCGATACCTGGTCGGCGCGCTGGACATGCCCGCCCCGCCCGCCGGCGCGGTTGCTGACCCGGCGAGCGCGGCCGGCACAACCGAGACCGACAGCGTGCCGGCGTCGATGCGGCCCTGGTCGAGCAGGTCGCCGATCAGGCCCCCCATGTGGTCGGCCTGCGCGTCGATGATGCGGAAGAACTGCATCAGCGCGCCCGGATCGAACGCCCGCGAGGCGCCCAGCACCGTGGCCGTCGAGCCCTTGATGGACGTCAACGGGGCGCGCAGCTCGTGGCTCACCATGCTCAGAAAGTCGGCACGCTGCCGCTCGAGCTCCTCGAGCGGCTCCAGGTCCTGCAGGGTGACCACCACCGACTCGACCTCGCCGTCGGCCGAACGAATGGGCGTGGCGTTGATCAGCGTCTTGACGCTCCGGCCATCGGGGACCGAAAGCACGATCTCCTCAGTCTCAGCTTGGACCCAGGCTCGTCGCTCCTCGCTGGTGTTGTTGGTTGCGTGCGGCTTCATCGGTCTCTTCTCCGGCTGCCTGAGTCTACTCTTCGGGTGTCGGCCTCTTCGGCAAAGTCCTCCGCGCCGTGACCGTCTTCGTGTCCGGGCGAGCGGGGTCAAACGCGGCGACGTGCCCGGACCTGTTCAGGGGGACTTCCGGATCGCCCGAGGTCTGCCTGGGGGGGCGTCTGCGACGACGCCCAGCAGGTCGATGTCGCTGTTCTTGGGCAACTCGCCGCGCGCAGCGAACCCGCAGAGACCGATCTCGGCCGGGTCGCTGACCTGCAGGATCCGGTGGAGCGCTTCTTCGAGAAGCCGCGCGTCGGGCTGTCCGTCGCCGCGGTTCCAGGTCCCGGCTCCGAGGCCGTACGTGTCGTTGGTCATGCCGGGCTGTCCGTGGCGGCGAGCTTGCCGTACCGCGCAAGCTGACGAACCAGTCCGCGGCATCTCGGACACGGATCGAATTGTTCACGTGGAGTCGGACTGCGTGACGTTCCGGTCCTGCCGGCCGGTGCCGAGGGGCAGACCGCGCGAACCCGCCGATGTCACTCGCCTGGATCGCCGTAGAACTCGGGATGATTGGATCCTGTGCCCCGTCTGCCGGCTGTTGAACAGCGGCAGGCGGGTCTCATGGCCCGGGCGGTCCGTCCGTTGGCGCGACGCCGTCCCTCACCGAATCGACCCCGCCGGTGAGCGGCCAATTCCACCAGTTGCTCGGCGCGGACGACGTCAGCGGCGAGCCGAGCGCGCTCGCCAAGCGCCGTTGCGTACGGTCCTCCTCGACCATCCGGTCGACGAGTCGTCTGACTGCATTGATGACCGACTGCGCGAACCGCGGAGACACGTGTGCCCCGCCCAGCGTGGGAACGGCAACGATGTAGCCGGACCGCTCGTCTGCCGGCGGCTCCCGCGCGAACTCGTCGAGGGCATCCGTCCGATGCTCCTGTGCGGCCAGGGCCGCAGACGCCATGAGCACCATGGCCACGATGTCGAACAGCCGTGGTCTCTGCCGTGCCCGGACGCGGCGCTCGCGCTCGACCGTTCCTCGGCCTCGCGGTCGCGGGGGGGTCCGGGAAGCGCGACGGCACTGCCCCTGGCGATAGAGTCGCGGAGCCGCTTCGTTTCCCGTGAACATCTCGGCCACCTACAGCACCCCGCGCTTCTCCAAGGTCGCGCGCATGGCTCCCAGCAGACCTCCCGTCACGCCGATGAGTACTCCCAACAGGGGGGTGGAAGCTGTGCCCCAGACGACGCCGAACGCGCCGAGTGAAACCACGCAGAACCAAACGCG
The DNA here is from genome assembly GCA_965204175.1 of Vicinamibacterales bacterium. Taxonomy (GTDB): domain Bacteria; phylum Acidobacteriota; class Vicinamibacteria; order Vicinamibacterales; family UBA8438; genus WTFV01. The sequence goes on along the minus strand of OZ241978.1, from coordinate 900,678 downwards.
GCGTCCTCGCCGGTGCGGTTCGCCCCTCCAGACGAGGAGGCCGGACAGCAGCAGAAACAGCGGGACGAGCACGACTACCAGCGTTTCGCGCAGAGACAACGTCTCGTACATCCGTTGCCGGCAGCATACACGCCGGTATCGTTAGCTGTCCAAGACCGGACCCACGTTCACGAGCATCTGGCCCGCGGCGGACCGATGGCGATCATGTGTCGACCAAGACGGCCGACCGGATCCTGTACGAGGTGCGCTCTTCAGCGACTGGCTCGAATCCATCCTGTGTGTCGGGTTGCTCGTGTAATTCGTGACCGCTGCCGCCAGACTGTGTCCCTGCCGGATGCGCCGCAAGCGTCGAGGCGACGATGGCCCTGCGCGAGTGACGAGAAGAGGGCGACAGGTAGCGGCGACCCTGGTGAATCCTCCGTGCGCGGCGGTCTCCTCTCCTCATGCCTCACTGCCGAAGCGCCTCCAGGTCGGCGAGAAGCTCGTCGCGCACCCCGCGCGAAGTCAGCCTCGATGTCGAGCGCCTTGCGGTACTGCTCCCTGGCGCCCGACGTTTGGCCGCGCCTGGCCAGCGTTCGACCGAGCCACACGAAGGCGTCGGCACGGCCCCAGTCGGGCCACGGCAGGTCAACGGATTGCGCCTCGAAGAAGCTGACCGCGGACCGGAGCCACGCCTCGGCCCTGTCGACCCCGCCTCCGAACATCCCGGGGCGGTGAATCATGTCGATGCCCTTGAGGAGCAGGAACCTCGGATGGCGCTCATCGATCGCTGGTGGCGTCGTCGAGAGCGTCGGCCGCGTCAGCCCAGCCTCATGCCGCTCCACGCCGAGGTGATCTGGATTCCGCAGACGTCGCCCAGAAGGGCGTGTGACTCGATGTCGCCTTCTTCGGCCTCGATGTTCTTCTCGAGAAGCTCGACGGCTTCCGTCTTCGAGCCCGTCCCGTGCATCGTCGTCGAGGGCAAGCGACGGACTCTGCAGCCGCCAGTTCGCGTACGCGACTGCGTATCGGACCAGCGCGCGCTGCCGGTCGGTGAGTACGCCGTCCAGCCACTGGCGGCAGTCCGTTCGCGCGTCGATGAGGGCCTGGAAGTCGCCGGCGATCTGAGCGCGTTCGATCCGTTCGACGACCGCAGGTGACTCCTGCTCGAAGGACGTTTGCTCCGCACCGGCGACGATGCCGGCCGCGGCAGAACAACGAACGGACCCGGCGAGATTCCTCTTCCCGGGCAGGATGGCCTTCCTTGGCGCATACCGCGGAGTCCACTACACGCAGGTGGTCGCACTAGCCGTTTGGCCCGCGGCCGAAGGGCTCGGGCAGCTTGTCGAGCCCCCTGCGAGCGGAACTGGGGTCAACGATCCGCGGAACTGGGGTCAAGGGGCCTTCTGAACTGGGGTCAAGGGACGTGGCACTGTTTTTGACGGTGCAATGCAACGTTGCACCGATCCGTCGGATCCAGCCTTCCCGCAGGGAAAAATACTGGGTGAGCGACCCCGGAACCGGGGTCGCTCACCCTCCTTCGGGGTCTGGCTCTGGAGGGGTGCGCGATGGTGTCACGTTGCACGGTTTCCGATGGTGGCCTGTCACCCGTGCGTGGTGGTTGGCCCCAGTAAACGTTGCACGGTCCCGACGTCGTCGGGGGTGGTTGGCCCCAGTCAACAGTGCACCGTCGCCGCCGTCGCCGCCTCGAAGAAAAGTCCAGCGTTTTCGCTTTGGCGTCCCTTGCCGCGGGTCTTGCTCGTGGCCGCGGTCGCGCATGCCGGCGGCGATGGTGAAGTGCAACGTCCGGCCGGGGTGCACGGTCGGGGCGGACAGGAGCATGGTGTGCACGGTGCACCATCGGTCCTGTCCCGCCAGCGGGCCGCACCCTGCACCGCGGAGGGCCCGCCAACAGACGCGATCTTGACCCCAGTTCGGTTTCGGCGATTTCAGGCTCATGCGGCTACCGTGTGCACCGTGCACGCCGGCACCTGACACCGTCTTGTTGCACTGTCGGCGGACGCGACCGTGCAACGTTGCACCCTGCGCGTTGCGGTCCGCCTCCGGAGGTCCTCAGGGACAAGAAGCGCGTGGTGGTTTCCTTCGCCCCGGCGGTCATCCGGACCCTTGCCGCCCCGGCGACGCGGCCGGCTGCGGGCCGATGAGGCGGCGCGCACGGCGGCGTCCTGTTCGGCTCGATGGCGCCTGGCGGCGGCCTGTTTCCAACTCCGAGTTCGAGCTGAACCGCGAGTGCCACGGCGGCATGCTGTCGTTGTGGAGCTGTCGCTCGACGGCGACGTGCGGACGACGATGGCCGGGGCCGACTACTCGCGCGGTCCACTGCTGGTCGGCCTGTCGGTCGGGGCGCACCCTGGGGCTGGACGGCTACCGGGGCCGAGCGGCAGGCGGGACGTGAGCAGGTCGATGGACCGGGTTCTACGCGTAGGTGGGCTACCAGGTCAACGACCGGGTCTCGGTCCGGCGGGTGAAGACGGCCATCTGGGGGCCGCCTCGCGGCCGGCCGCCGGGGCAGGGGCGCAGCGATAGAACGGGCCAGCTCGCGCGGCATGCCGGCCCGGCGGCAGCCGCGCTCGAGGCTGCGGCGGGCCGCCTGCGCCTCGCGCCGTTCGACACGTGGGCACGACGATGCCGCCGTGGTCGTGCTCGTATTGCTCGGCCCAGCGGCTGAGCCTGCGCGTGGCGCCCTTGTCGAGGTTGACGGCCCGGCCGGTCTCGGGGTCGACGCGGCTGACGGCGACGTGGACGTGCGGGCAGTTTGTGTCGGTGTGCGCGGCGCAGACCGCGTAGTGGCGGTGGTCGAGACCGAGGCTGTCGAGCGCGCCGGCGACAGCCGACAGCATGTCCTGCTTTGCCGGGGCAGTGGCGCCCTCCGGCCAGCTGAGCACCAGGTGGGTGTACGGATTCTTCAGCTTGCGCCCGCGGGCGCTGATGCCGGCCCTGGTCTTCAGCACCGGGGCGTCGGCGGTCAGTCCCTGCATGGCGCGGACCATCAGCTCGGTGTCCTCGGTCGGGATGCCGAGGCAGGCGGTCCAGGCCACCCGTTCCGAGGTCGTGGGCCGGCGCTCGTCGGGCGAGACCTGGTCGTGGGTGATGTAGGCGACCATGCCGGCGATGCCGCGCCCGGAGCCGATGATGCGACCGAGCACGGCCACCTCCCGAGTTGGTGCGCGTTCGGTTGCCTCGCCCCGGATTGGTTGGGCGCGGCCGGTTTCGCGCAGCGAAGTTACCGAATCTGATTCCCATCGCCTCTGGCGCGGCGGGAGTGTACGGGACGCGGGCCTCGAGCCGGACAGCGGTCTTGCTCGAGGCTCCGGGAACGGAAGGAGCGGGAGGCGGACCGGGCGCGTGCAACCGGCCGTGACCCGCTCGCGGTCGGGATCAAGGCGAAAGTGACTTCACGTACCGGAACGTGTTCCGGCGAAGATCCCGCGAAAGCGTGCCGTCGGCCCGGCTCGGCGGGAAGCTGTCGAGGCGTCCGCACGCGAGCGGCTGCCGCTACACCGCAGACACGAGTCGAAGCCCGACGGGTCGTCGAGCAGGGGCGCGGCGTCGGGCATCTGGACGGCCCCGCCGGCCTCCTGGCGTGCTTCGTCTTCGGCCGCGGCGGCTTCGAGCAGGACGGTCACAACGACTTCCGCCTGGTTGAGTCCGTACTTCACCAGCCACATCCGCCGGTTGTGGCAGCGGATGCAGCGGCTGCTCTCGGGCGCGATGAGTCTCCCGCAGGTGCCGATCTCGATGGGCAGGCCGACCCCGGGGTCCCGCTGTTGGAGGCGGAGCAACTCGTTGCAGACGCTGCTCGAGCTCCAGGGTCAGCTCGAGGGTGTGGATCCGGACGCTCTGGAAGACCTGGTCACTGAAGCGCTGGAGCGCGTCTTCGGCGGTGGCGACAAGATTCGCCCGGCGCCGGACCCGGATGCGCCGCTCGAGTAGCGGAGGACGCGCCTTCAGCCGCTACCAGCGCAGGCAGGGATCGCCGAGAGCGGACAGGTCGTCGAGCAGCGGGACGGGGTTCTGCGTGTCGGCGGGCGCGTTCTCCGCCTCGGGTGCGTCGTCTTCGAGCGCGACGGTCTCGAGCAGCGCCGTGATGGCGACTTCGGCGTTGTTGAAGGCGTGGTCGAGCAACCACCGCCGGCGGTTGAAGCAGCGGATGCAGCGGCTGCTCTCGGGCGCGATGAGTCTCCCACACGTGCCGGCCTCGATCGGCAGGTCGACGCCGGGACACAACAGCTTGCGGTCGATGTCGGCGCGGACGCGGCGCATCAGCTCGCGGTTGGCGATGCGCTTGCGGAGCCTGCGCAGCCAGACGCGCTGTTCGGGACGCAGCAGCTCGATGAGGGGCATGGGGTCTCCTCCGGGAAAGGGGAAAGGCCCGGCAGGGCCAGGTGGAACAGGCCGTCGGCCTGGGGGCGTGCCGTCTGGTGGCGGCCTGCCGCAGACGGCGTGGATGCGAGCGCGTGAGCCGAGGCGTGGAGACAGGGCGGACGCCGGGCGTGGCCTTGCCCGCCGGCGCCGTTGCTGTGTGCTGCTACGCGCGGGGGCGTGCGACCAGCCCCGTGATCGCCTCGAGGCCGAGGTCACGACGAAAGTGATTTCACGTACCGGAACACGTTCCGGCGAAAGACCGGCGAAGGTGCCGTCGGCCTTGTGGCGTGGAGACAGGGCGCAAGCCTGGCGTGGCCTTTGCCCGGCGGCGCCGTTGTTGCGTGCCGCTACGCGCGGGGCGCGTGCGACCGGCCCCGCGACCGCGTCGGGGTCGGGGTCATGGCGAAAGTGATTTCACGTACCGGAACACGTTCCGGCGAAAGACTGGCGAAGGTGCCGTCGGCCTTGTGGTCGTTCCATGCACCGGCGTCATTGCCGTGCGTGGCGTTGCTGGTGAAGAACGGGTTGCCGTCCCGGCTCGGCAGGAAGCTGTCGAGGCGTCCGCACGGCAGCGGCTACCGCGAACCACCGCAGACACCGGTCGAAGCCCGACAGAGTGGCCCGACAGGGCCGGGTTGGAGCGGAGCGCCGGTCCTCTCGCGTGCTGTCTGGCGGCGGCCTGCCGCGTTCGGCGTTGAACAGCAGCGCGTGAGCGGCCCAAGCGTGGACAAAACGGTGCACAGCACGGCGCCGCCCTGCCCGCCCGCCCGTTCCGCTGTCCCGCTACCCGCCTGCCTGCCCCATTGTCGTTCCGCCCGTCTGCTTCTCCGTGGTCCGTATCCGCGCCGACTCGGGGAGGCGCGGCGGGCTGTTGCCAGGCCGTGCTCTCCAGACCCGTTGCGGGTGGAACGGCGAGCGGCCCCGGCGTCGTCGGACCCTCGTTGTCCGCGCGGGCGAGCACGTCGCCCCGCAGTCCGGGCACGTCGTCGGCGGCAGCAGCCGCACGTCGATGGCGAACTGCGTCCTGCAGTTCTCGGGCGCTCGCCCGCCACCGTTTCCCGCCGCCGCAGAGAGGCGGCCGGCATTCCTCTGAGCCATCGCGCCCCGGGACGAGTCCCTCCCTTCCAGTTCAGAGCTTTCCAACCGGAAGCAGGGCGGTGGAGCGCGGCCTCGGGTGACCGCCGTCTTGCATACTTCACCCGGCCGCCGGATCTGGCCGGGGCCATCTGGAAAGAGGTACGGGATGACCAGGCGGGTTCTTCGGTTGAAGGACGTCAAGGAAGCGACGGGGCTGTCGCGGTCGTCGATCTACGCGCTGCGCAAACGGGGACTTTTCCCCGCGTCGGTCAGGATCGGACCCAAGGCGGTCGGCTGGTTCGAGGACGAGGTGCTCGACTACCTGAAGTCGCGTCCCCGAGTCGGCGCCGACCGGGCCACGAATAGACGTTGACCGCCGCCGGCGGCGTGGCTGCAAGACTCCTGTGGCCGACCTTGGCGGCCATGCAAGCCCGGTGGAGCCCGAACAGGTCGCAGCGAGTCGCCTTCTGCAGGAGGTCCAACGGTCTGAGGCTCTGCCCTGCCCACGATCGGTGGAGCAAGGAACACAAGGCGCCACGGCGGACTACGCTTCGACCACGTCCTTGAGCGGCTTCGCGATGCGCGCCTTGACCACCTGCTTGGCCGGGATCTCGATCTGCGCACCGGTCGCCGGGTTGCGGCCCATGCGCTTCTCACGCTGCTGCACCACCAGCTTGGCGACCCCCGGAAGCACGAACTCGCCGCACCGCAACAGCTCCTGCTCGGTCAGCTGCTGCAGCTCGGCGAAAAACTCGCCGGCCTCCGCACGCTTGATGCCGAAGCGCTCGGCGAAGTGCTCGAACAACTCGCTCTTGCTCATTCTGCGGGACTCAGCCATCCGTATCCCCTCTCCTAGCGTCCTTGTGGATCAGCACCGGAACGCGGTCGCATCCCACCGGCCGTAGCACCCGCGGCGCCTTCTCCCAACTGGCCGGCAACTGCCGCTGTACCTTACCGTTTCGCAGGTCCCGCCGTCGCTTGTCGCGGTCCATGCGCCGTTGATTACGCACAGTGGCCACGCGGGAGGGCCGCTGGGATGACGGCCTCGGGAACGCGGACCGCAGGCGTGGCCGTGGCCGGGACCTTCGCCACGCGCGAGGTGATCAACCGATGTCGCGACCGTCGTCGCGAGCGTCGAACAAGCGCTCGCAGACTTGCCGGACACCGTCAAGGAGAGCGCGTAGCGGAGTTCAGGCGGTAGAGGCGGCGGCGGTGCTCGACCGGCACGGTATCGTGGCGGCGGCGGCGCGGACCGCACTGCAAGCCGGCGCAGGCGTCGCGCCCGACGCGGGGGGCAGACCACGGGTCGCGCCGACAAGACGCCTGCCCCCGCGCCTGCACGTGGCCCTGTCGTGCCGGCGCGGTGCGTGCTGATAGCGAGTGCCGCACCGTGAGCATCGCCGGCTGCGGGTCCGTCGGCGGTGCTCACCGGCCCAGCCGAAGTGGCCGTCGTGGCGCTGGCCCGGGCTCCGCCATCCTGCCGCTGCTATCATGCGGCCCGCGAGTCGTCCGCGGGCGGCAAACTTCCGCGCCCTGCCGGCCACCACGGCGCCCTTGTGGGGACAGTCGAACCGATGACCGAAGGCAGCCTGACGAAGGCGGCGCTCGTCAAGGAGGTGGCCCACGTCGCCAGCCTTACCAGGAAGTGCGCCGAGATCATCGTCGACGCCGTGTTCGACAGCATCGTCGAGACGCTGCACCGTGGCGAGAAGGTCGAACTCCGCGGCTTCGGCAGTTTTCGTCTACGGCGCCGGGATCCGCACAGGGGTCGCAACCCCAGGACCGGCGACCGGGTGGACGTGCCATCGAAGCGCGTCGCCTACTTCAAGCCCGGCAAGGAGCTGAGGGAACTGATCAACCGGCCCCCGGCGCAACCCGTCGCACCGCGGCTGCCAGACCAGTTGCCGTCGAACCGTTCTCCCCCCAACCGCCAGCGGGGCTCGTCGGACAGCTCGCGGTGACCCGGACGACCCGGAGCCGGTCTGAATCCGTACAGGACCCGGGCGGGCGGCCGGAAGGCGAGGGTGGCGGTCGTGCGGCAGTTCGGCGGCGCAGGGTCCGGCGGCCGTAGCGGCCTCGCCCTGCGGCCCGTTGACCCGCGCCGTCGGGCCGAGACGCACGACGCGCTTGCACGACAGCACCGCGGATACGGTCCGGATCTTCCCGGATCCGGTTACGATGTGTCGACGACGGGCGATCGTCCGGGATCGCTGTCCATGACGCGCCCGTCAGACGAGTCGGGGCGAGGACAGAGCGGGCGGGGCGTAGGCCGAAGCGTGCCGGCTGCAGACGCCGTGCTGGCCGAGCGAGGACGAGCGATGCAGCACGAGTCCACGCGCGCGAGCCTTGCAGTTGCCGGCGCGGCGGCGCGGGACCGGACCGGCCGCCGTCTGTTGATGGAGCGGCTCCGGCAGGAGATCGCCAGACGCGAGGCGGCCTGGCTTTCGGACCCTCGGATCGAGCAGGCCCGGCAACAGCTTCGGGTCCTGACCGGCGTTCGGCCTGCACCGGCAACCGGAGCCGGCGATGCAGATTGACGAGCCGGACACCGGCAGAGGGCAGGACGACGCGCTGCCGTCGGTCGAAACAACGATGCGGTTTCTCGCCCTGTGCGAGCAGTACGGCTCGAACGAGGCGGCGGTGGCCGCGGTTGCACGGGGCCGGCGCGCCGGTGTGCCGGGGTTGCCCGACCGCGGCGACTGGACGGCGTGGAACGCGGCCGAGATGCGTGCGGCGGTCGACTACCTTCAGGCCGCCGATGCGGCGACCGACTCCGGTGCGTCGGTCCGGTAGCGACGCTGCCCGTCTGGACGGAGGCCGCGGCGGAGCACGTTGGTGGGTTTCGGCGGCCGGCGCGATGCCGCGGCGGGTCGCTTCGGAGGAGGCAGGCTCAATGTCGAAGAGCGGAATCCTGGACGCGCTGCACAACGAGGAGCGATCGCTCAAGAGCCAGCTCGTCGCCATACAGCGCGCCATCGAGGCGATCGAAGGAAGCGGCGCGCCAGCCGCCGGGCGCGGCAGGAAGAAGGCGGTCAAGACCGTCGCCCGGCGCAAGCGGGTCTAGCCCAGCCGCTGGCGGCGCTGGAGCAGAATCCGTGATTCCGACGCGACAGCAGGAGGGCACACATGTGGCCTACAATTTCAATTGTGGGGCTTCTGGCAGCGGCAGGTATACACTCCGGTTGGGTGGTTACACCACCAGCCGAGCGAGTTTCGGCGTTGACGGATCTCAACATCGGCGAATCGGTACACGTCGAGGACATTCAGGGACGAGTGGTGAGCGGGTCTATCGCATCTACATCAACGACGGAGCTTTCCGTCATAGCGCATCAAGTTCCCGTTATCGTACCGGCCGATGAGGTCCGCACGGTGGCGCGTCAGGATTCGTTGACAAACGGTGTTCTGTTGGGAGTGGCGGCCGGATTGGCCGGGGCTGTTGTGACTGCGCGGGGGGTATGTGGCGAGGAGTCGACAGCGTGCATCCTTCGTGTGCTTGCCGTCGGGCCTACTGGAGGGGGTGCCGTCGGCGCGTGGGTAGACGGGGTCACGCGCGCGACCTTGTACAGCCGGCCCCAGGGCACGCATGTGGGGGTTGCGCCAGCCGTGTCCCCTCGCGGAGTGGGAGCACGTATGACGGTCAGCTGGTGAACTGGTGGGGATGCGCTCGGGGATTGGTCGGGTAGCTCAGCTCAGCCATTTCGCGCGGACGGCGTGCAGCTTCCGGGTCAACCGCCGACGGTCTGTGCGACGTTTCACGACGAAACGCCCTTCCCGGCTCCAGGCGCAGTACGCTCGTTCGAGGTGCGGGCTGGAGCAACGCCGGCGCAGGTTGCAGCACTCGCTTCGGAACTCTACCGCGGTGTTGTCGGACGCAGGCTGCGGCCGCCCTCGGCGATGACCGCGACGTCGCCGGCAAGGAACTCGGACCACGCGTCGAGCAGTGCCCGGCGCTTGTCCAGAAACGTCGACCGCGAATAGCTCCGTTCGACAGCCGAGCCGACCGCATGCGACAGACTCGTTTCCATCACCGCGTAATCCGCGTCCGCTCGCTCCGATGCCCACGTGCGGAACGTCGAGCGCCAGCCGTGAGGCGACCCCGCGCAGGCGAGACCGGCCGACTTCATCACCCCGACCACGGTCGCCGCCGCCAGCGAGCCGGCCCCCGCCTGCGGACTCGGAAAAACCAACGCGTCGTCGCCGTCGTGCCGGCGCAGCGACCGTACCGAGTCCAGCAACGCCACGGCCGCAGGGACCAGCGGTACCACATGCTCGCGGTTCCGCTTCATCCGGCAAGCCGGGATACGCCACTCGCGCGCGTCCTCGGCAATCTCTCCCCACCTCGCAAGCCGTGCTTCGGACGGGCGCGCCGCCGTCAGGATCTGGAACCGCAGGCACGCCTTCGCCGACAGCGTCGCGCGGCACGTGTCGATCCGCTTCATCGCCGCCGGCGCGTCCGCGTACGGCACGCTGCGCATGTGCTGGCGTACGGCCGGCTGGGGAACGAGCGCCCCCGCCACCGCCGCGACCGGGTCGACCTCGATCAGCCCCGCGGCGCGCGCATGCCGGAAGAGGGCGCCGAGCGCCGTCCGCAGCTTCCGGCCGGTGCCCGGCTGCGACGTCCACACCCGTTCGAGGGCCCGCAGCACTTCCGCCTTGCCGACCCGGTCGACCGGCAGGTCCAGCAGCTCTGCCGCATGCCGCTCCAGCGTCGCCGCCCGCGCCTTGTGCTCGTCGGGCGACAGCCGCGCCCGGTTCGAGTCGGCGACCTTGCCGGCGATCTTCCGCAGCGTCGGCACGGTCGAGCGCTGCGGCCCGGCGAACGGGTCTTCGCCCCGCTTGACCGCGAGCTTGTTGTCGAGCGCCCAGGCGCGAGCCTGCGCCAGAGTGACGACGTCCACCGAGCCGAGCCCGCGGTCGACTCTGCCCCGACCCGGCACCGTGAGCCGTTGCACCCAGGACCGCGTCCCGCTACGCTGTACGAACAGATGCAGCCCGTGCCCGTCGGAGTACCTGCCCGGCTTGCGCAGCGTCTGAACCTGTCGAGCCGTCAACCTCGTCATGGCGTTCCCTGCGAAATCAGCTTACCACCAGGTTACCACATTATGCACGGGATTCGACTGAATCGCCTTGCCACGCCTTGGACCGCTATTTCAGGAAACAGGCCTGAAAACCGGGTGTTTTTGGACCAGATGGGAACGGCCGGGAATGAACTATCTGTGTTCGCCCTGCCGGAATAGAACTACTGGTCCTGGGGTTTCCAGGGCGGTCGGGCGCGGGCCACCTCAGCCGCCCAATACGTACCTGACCGTGAACTGCAGCGACCAGTAGCGCGGGCCGGTGAACGTATCGGTATGGAAGAAGTCCGGATCGAAACGCTGGGCCGCATGCAGCTCGTACGTGCCCGTGTACTCGACGCCCGAGAGCACCGAATAGGTGAGCTTCACGCCCAGCGCACTCCGCTCGCTCACGCCGAAGTCGACGCCGGCGTGCAGGTGCCCCGCCAGCACCGTGTCCGTGTAGTCGTCGTCCAGGCGCGCGTTGTAGGACGAAAGCGGGGGGTCGTAGACGGCTCCGTTACCGGCGGTATCGAAGTACTCGTCCGAGAAGCGGACGCCGCGGAGGTCAACGAACGCGGGACCGACGCCGGCGCCGACGTATGGCGAGAACCCGGTCGACGCGTTCCGGAAGTCGTAGTACGCATTGACCGCGAGCGTACGGACCGTCAGGTTGTCGACCGACGACGTGGTATTCGACGTGACCGTGCTGTCACGCCGATCCTCGAGCGCCATGCCGTCGAAGGTGGTGACGCTGCGGAAGATCTGGTCGACGTCGTTCCTGCGCTGTCCGAACGACAGCTCGAGGCGCGCCCGCTGCAGAACGTATCCGGCAGAGAGCTCGAACATCGCGCCGGCGGCGGAGTCGAGGTCGTAGGCCCAACGGTAGCCGGGGAATTCGGGCCGCGGGTCCTCATCGAAGCAGGCGTCCGTCGGATAGCACAGCGGATCACGGTTGAAGCCTGTCTGTTCGATCTCCGATGTCGAGTCGGCCCCGACGCCGCCGGCGACGTACCAACCGGAACGCCGCTCGCCGCCGCTCTGGGCGGCCGCATCCGAGGCAAGGAAGAGCGCCAGAATGCCGCAGGCGGAAGGCACGATGAGCGAGGCAAGACGCATTGATTTCCTCCGCGGGGTCACAAGACATGTCCGACGCACCCCCTCGATCGAGGTTAGCAGGATGCGCAGGTGACGGCAGCTTCGCTCCAGACGCACGACGACGACCCCGGTCCCGCAACTGCCCGTCTTCCCAACGCGGCGGCGCCGCGCCAGCGCCGCCAAACCCGTCGCAGGCTCCGGGTTTGGCCCCAGCCCCCACCGCCCCGGAACCTCGCGCCTCGGAACTCACTTCGTTGCGTTCTGCGGCACAAGCTCCTAGACTCGATGCGGGTGATATCGTGGGGGTGGACGACGCCCCGGCGCCCCGGCGAACACGCCGAGGACACAGCATGTCACAGGCCGCGATTGCAACGACGGCGGCAGGCTCGGCGACCCGGACCTCCCAGGCGGCGCTGAACGACGTCGCCGGTGCCGGGCGGGTTCGCCGTCGACGTGACGGCCCTCTTCGACTTCGGGAAGGGACAGTAGCCATGGAGGCCGGTAGCCGTTCGCCGTGTCCGCACCATCGGCGCACGACCGGCGGACGTGTCCATCACGTGCACGAAGGAGAAGCACCATGCGGAACCTGAGAAACTCCCTCATCGCCTGCGCCCTCGCTGCCCTGCCGTTCGCGCTCGGCGGATGCGCCGCCGAGACGCCCACCCCGGCCGCGGAAGACGCGGCCGTCGACACCGCCAGCCCGCGCGATCCCTTCGTCGGGACGTACGAGCTGATCGGACGCAACGTGAAGGACGACAACGGCGAGTTCGTCCCGGTGGAGGACTTCAACTCGCTCGGGTACATCACCTACAGCGACCGGGGGTACATGGCCGTCAACGTCATGCCTCTGGACCGCGAGCCCTTCGCCGACGACGGCAATCCGACGCCGGAAGAGGTGCACGCGGCGCTGCAGGGCTACACGGGGTACTACGGCCCCTTCTCCGTCCACGAGGACGAGGACGGCGGGTACCTCATCCACCATCGCACCGGGCAGATCAACCCCGGCGGCGAGGTGGACGCCAAGCGCTACTACGACCTCGTCGACGACAAGCTCATCCTCACCCCGGCGTCCGAGACCGGGATGAAGCGCGACGCCAACCGCCAGGTCGTCTGGCAGCGCCTGCCCGACGTGGAGCTGTCGGAGGAGGCGCAGCGCTTCCTCGGACACCGCGAGCTCCTGTACACCGACCGGTACATCGTGCAGGACGGGGAGCCGGTCGAGTCCGGCGAGCGGAACGAGGAGCGCGCCGGCTCGGTCATCCTCTACACGCCTACCGGCCACATGATGGTGCACCTGATGGCGCGCGAGGGACGCACGCCGTACGCGGGCGACTCCCCCACGCCGGACGAGGCGATGGCGGCCTACCGGACCTACGGCGGATACTTCGGGCGCTTCACCGTCCACGAGGATGCGGACCCGCCCTACGTCGTCCACCACCAGGAAGGCAGGTCACGGCCGACCACCGGGGTGACGGACGCCGAGCGGCTCTACCAGTTGGACGGCGACGTCCTGCGGCTGGGCGGCCGGCCGAGCGAGAACGAGGACGGGGATCTCACCGGCGGGCACCTCTACTGGGAGCTGATGCCGAACCGGGAGGAGTAGAGTCGCCCGACCGGGGGTCGCGGGCCCCGGAACCCGCCGCGTGACGGGCCGGAGGGCGGGAGCTATCCGTCAGCCCCGCCCCCGCCTCCGTCGAAGCCGTCCCCTCCGGAACCGCCACCTCCACTATCGTGGGAGCTGTCGGTCGGCTTGCCGCTTCCATACCTGCCGACGCCGGGGTGGGCTCCGAACAGGTACTCGGCCGGCGACCTGGCTCGCCGCTGCCCGGCGTCTTCGTCCCCCAGCCGGACCTCGCCCGTGCCGGTCTCGCCGCGCCACCACGACAGAAAGCTGCTCAGCATGGGGGCAGGCTTCCACTCTAGGGGCTGACGCTGACGGTGACGGTCACGTCCTCGTGCGTCGCCAGGCCGCCGTCGTGGGCGAGGCAGCGGAGCACGTAGGTGCCCGGCTCGTCGAACGTCGCCCGGACCACCCACGTTCCGTCTTCCGGGACCTCGGGCGGCTCCCAGCCGGGCGCCCACGGCGAGTCGCCACCCTCGCGGTAGTCCTCCCAGACCTCGAACTGCGGGGGATCGAACGTGACGTGGTCCTCGCCGCGGTAGACGATCCAGGCAACGCGGAGGCCGCTGGCGCTGTTGGGCGTTCCCGCGCCCCCGCGGCCGAGCCGCCAGCTCGGCGGCGGCATCGCCCGCCGCCTCGGCACGCCGTCGTCGCTGGCCACCGCGGTCAGGACGATCGGCTCGCCGACTCTCGCCTCGCGGACCGGATCGCCCGCGACATCGAGCGCCGGACGCTCGTTGCCGAAGATGTTGTAGGCGCCGCCGGCCGGGCCGCCGGCGCCGTTGTTGTTCATGATCGCGATGTCGTTGAGGAAGTAGTCGGGGTGCAGCGTCGCGTAGGCGCGCTCGGTCTGGCCGTTGCTGGTCAGCGTCCAGACGACCTCGCCGTCACCGAAGTCCGCCGGCACCCGCACGCGGAAGACGTGCCGGTTGCGCCGCGGCTGAAAGTGCGTCGGCTGGCCTTGATCCGGACCGCCCGGATCGAGCCGGTTGTCCGGCCCGATCGGGACGTCGAGCTCCTGATCCCAGTTCCGGTTCATGTAGCCGAAGACGAGGTTGAACGTCCCGTCGTCGTTCTGCTCCCAGCCCTCGTAGGCCGGCGCGATGCTCTGGTCGGTCTTGGGATACACCTGCGCGGCGGCCGGCGCAGCGGCCATCGCCGGCACGAGAGCCGCGGTCATGAGCGCGCACGCCAGGATAGCGCCTGGCGCCGTACACACCGCAGCCGGCACAGTAATGGCTGCGACAGCCGGCGACGACCCCGACCGCGTCCGTCGCAGATCCCGCGGAGCCGGGCTCACAGCCATCGTCACTGCCCCCCGTCGTTGTCGTCGTCCGTCGCCGAGGAGAGTCCCGGCAACTCGGCGTAGCCGCAGAGCGGGCAGCCGATTGTCGTCTCCCCCGGCTGCAGGGCGAGCCGCTCCCGCCGCGTGGCCAACTCCTGGGCGAACTCCTCGTCGTCCAGGAAAACCGCCTGCCCGATGTTGATCATCATGTTGTCGATCGAGCGGTGGCCGAGCCCGGACCAGTTGCGCGGATCGGAGACGTTGGGGTTGGTCGGCGTGTTGTCGAAGTAGCCCGTGATGCGGAGGATGGTGCCCTTGGGCAGCAGCGGCGCGTAGTCGTCCTCGAAAGTGTAGACGCGCACCCAGTTGTGGTTGTAGCCGGCGCAGCTCAGCGTCTCGATGGTGTTGTTCCAGATGGCGTCCAGGCACATCCGCACGCCGGCCGCGTGCATGTGCGGCTCGTACACCATCATCTTGGTGTGCTCCATCAGCGTGGTGAAGGCCTCGAACTTCTGGTCGGCCTCCATCGGCTTGATGTCGAGGTCGAGCGTCGCCGGCCCGATGATCTGCACCGTGCGCGCCGGCTCGTAGCCCTCGGGGTGGAACTTGAGGCCGATCTCCAGGTGCGCGCGCGTGTGGCGGCCGTTGGAGTGCAGGTGGGCCGACGGGAACAGGATCTTCGAGCCCGCCCTCAGCAGCTTGCCGGAATCGGGATGGAAGACGTCGGCGTTGCGGCCCACCTCGTGCACGGGCCAGAAGCCCGCCTCGGCCACCGGCTTCCCGTCCGGGCCCACCGGCATGAGGACCAGGTGGTGGATGACGTAGAGCCCGCCGATGGTGTCGCGCTCGGGCGGCCCCTCGAAGGTGTTGACCTCGCGCATCTCGATGGCCGAGACGTAGCGGTCCTCGGTCAGGCCCGTTTCGGTCTCGCCCATCGGACCCCACCAGTCGGGGGCGGTCGGCGCCACCTCGATCTCGGGGGACGTGAGCACG
Source organism: Vicinamibacterales bacterium (assembly GCA_965204175.1). GTDB lineage: Bacteria > Acidobacteriota > Vicinamibacteria > Vicinamibacterales > UBA8438 > WTFV01. The sequence goes on along the minus strand of OZ241978.1, from coordinate 885,185 downwards.
AGATCCGGCTCGCCGATCTCCCAGCCGGAGGCGTCGGCGGCAACGGCCTCCGCGGTCTCGTCGACGGGCTCCCCGCGCGGCGCGCCGCTGTCGGCCCACTCGGCGATGGCGGCGATCTCGTCGGCGCTCAGCGAGATGTCGCCCTTGTAGTGCTGGATGCCGATGTCCTTCTCGATGTACCAGGGCGGCATCACGTCCGGCTTGCCGACGCGGCCGGTGCGGTACTTCATGGCCCGCGCCCACGGGCGCGCCTGCTCGTAGGTGAGGAGCGACATCGGGGCCACCGATTCGGGCCGGTGGCACTGCGTGCAGCTCCGCTCCAGAATCGGCGCGATGTCCTTCGTGTAGGTCGCGCTGTTCTCGGCCCCCTCCGAGGCGAGGGCCGGAGCGGCGAGCAGTCCCGCGGCGACGACGGTCGTCATGGTCCAGAGCAGCACGGACGCTTTCCGGGCGATCGGCACACGCAGCATCGGAATCCTCCTCAACAAATCGCCGGACGAAGGCAAGCCACCATGCTAGTCGGGCGGCGGACGGTTTTCAATCGAAGACTCGCCAAGTGCTGAACTGTCACTGCGCTCTACTCGATGCTGGCCTCCATGGGTCTACATGCAGGAGCCCTACCCCGGGAGACGTCGCGTTTCATTGCACGTCCTTCTCAGGCCTCTTCCGTCAAGACAATCGGCGCCTCTCGTCGCCCTTCGACCGCGATCCTGAAATCCAGCGCCATGAGAGATCGCGCCTGTCTCGACGGATCCGCCTCGAAGTCGTGACGCGGCGCTCCGCTCGCCCGCGAAGTCCGCCACGCGCCGAATCCCTGATCAAGCAGTACCTTCGTGCGCCTGCCGTCGCCGAGAAGAAGCCCGAGACTCCGTTCGTGAGGAACTTCAGCCTTACTGCGAAAGTCGATTTCCGCGTCAGGCAACAGCACCTTCAGCACGTCGCGGCACATCGAGTCGTCGGTGAAGTCGTTGTGGACCGCCCACCGTGGACGTTCGGCGACCCGTTCAAGTTCGTTCCGAGTCCGACGCGCCGTCGATACGCGTAGACGTGCCGCGTTCCCGCTCGACGCACCGGGCATGTGGCGGATCACTTCGACTAGCAGGCGAGAGGCCAGCGGCGACCGCAGGTACCGGTCGACATAGGTCACTTCACGCACGCCGTGGGTTCGCAGTGCACTAACAGCCAGCGGAGCCTCGGACTCGAGCAGGTTCCAGAAGGCGCGGCCGAAACGCGCCGCCCGTCCATCGAGCCGCTCGCGCACCGGAATGAAATGTGCGTTCCCGCTCGACGCCTTCGCAAGTCGGTCAGCGGCGAAGCCCTTCGTGGGCGGCAACTCGGGCGCGGGGCCCTGAACCAGAGGCGCCTGCTCCCCCAGCCCCCACTTCGGGCCGGCTACGGCTTCGCCCGGGGCGCATGCGGCAACAGCCACGGCGTCTTGCCCGTCTGCCGCCACAGCCAACACCGGCGCTCCCTGCACAACGGGCAACTTCGATGTGCAGCCCAAGGTCGAGCGGGCTGACAACCGATGGAGATCCAGGATCTGCGCAAGGATCATGCCCCTGTCCGTCAGTGCCCGATCCTCCAGCACGATCTTGAGCGGCACGCCGGCGTCCGTGAGACGCCCCAACAGCCCTTCCGCCGGCCAAGCCGCGAGTTCCCATTCCGCCGGGGCGCCATGCAGGTAGAGAGTCACGGCGACCAGTCTCCCTGCCCGACGCCGCTGGTCGAGCCATTCCGTGACCGGCGCGCTCAGAAGGCGGGATGCAGGGCCCAGCACCTGTGCTTCTGGCGGCAGATGGAGTCGAGCTCGGATCAGTCCGACAAGCCTGAAACCTGCCGGTCGGTCAAGTCGCTCCTCATCAAAGTTGAGGTCCGGGCGCAGAACGCACGCCGGACAGCCATGGGCACAATCGGTCGCGCAACGCAACCGGTCAGAGGCCCGCTCCAGACAATCGTCGAGCCAACTCTCCTCGGCCAGCCGCGTCGAGAGTCCTGCACCGCCGGCCGCTCGATCGTAGAGGAATGCGGAAACCCGGTTCTCGCCAGCCGGGCCCCGCGAACGTCCAACAGCGACGCCGATCTCGTCCGCTTCTGCGCCCAGTCGTTCTGCCAGCGCCTCGCGCAACCCAGCGGCGAGTGCCAGTCCGTCGAACCGACTTGCACCAGCGGGCAGTTGCAGCTCGAATACATCGGTTCGGGTCTCGTGGACGAGTCGGACGTTGCGCTGTACACGCTCCGGGCGAGTGTAGCCGCCAGCGCAATGGCCGCCCTTCAGCCGGGCGCCCTTCCGGCCGGCAAGTGGCCGATGCCGCTTGATTGGCCCCGGAAGCGGCTCGTTCGCCGTCTCCGCCTCTTCCGCTTCCGCTCGCCCGCATTCCAAACAGATCGCGTAGCCGGTCCCGTGCGGTCCCGAACCCAGCGTGACGACCTGCCCCTGCGGAGCAGCCCTCCAGCGCCCTGCCGCAGGATCCGGCAACGCCCGCCAAGTTGCGCCCGCAGCCGACAACCGCGGCATCTCGTACGGCACGCGGCCCAGGTTCTCGTATCCGGTATGGGGAGTGCGCCGGCCGAGAAAGCCTGCAGGTCTCAAGCTCCGTCGTCCGCGTGGATTGGGCACGTCGCATACCGGGCAAGATTCCGGCCACAGTCGCTCCACGCCGAAAGCACGGCAGGCGGAGCACTCCCAGAAAACTTGCAGGTCCTCCAGTCGCGAGGCGTCGGCCGTCGTGCTCCAAGCCGGCAGGATGCCTTCCGAACGATGTACGAGACCGTCCACGACGATCTCGGCACCCGGCGCGTATTCGCGGATCGCCATGTCGAGCGTCCGTGAAGCGCCGCCCCGGCGATCACCAAAGGCGATATCCCTGTCCCCGTGACGGCGGTCACGCCCCGAAAGATGGTCGAACGCCACTACGTCCACCGGGAATCCGTAGGACGGTGTGAATCCGCGCCGGGCGAGCTCGCCCAGGAGAAACTCTCCATTCATCCGGCGCGCCCGCAACGCCAGCGCGTGCTGCGCTTCCCGCACCGACGAGGCGTTCGCCTCGTCGCGTCGGATGAGGAGGTCGGCGTATTCCGCGCGCCAGCGACGCAGTACCTTCTCGAAGGCTTCTGCCGTCTCCGCGGTCAGGTATCGCGTTTCCCTGCCATCGAGCACGGTTCCCTGCGTCAGATACTCCAGATCCGACGCCACAACATCGCTGTCGCCCCATGCCCCCTGCAAGGCGTCGAGAAACCGGTCGGCCACTGCGCCTTCGACAACCGGGTGCTCGGCATCGTCCGTCGCCCCGAAGAAAGCACCGGTGGACGCCTGCGGACTCACACCTTCATCCTGATCCCGCAGGAACGCCCCGAGCAGGGCGGCGTGCACATGGCGACCGACCAGCGCTGCACTGTCCAGATTTACGGCGGGGGCCCTCATCGGCGCCGCGAGGAATCGCCCGGGGTCGTCGAACACGACTCGATCCAGCGGTAGATCGCGGCAGAACGTCATGCCGAAGGCCCACGGTTCTCCGCGCCTCCCGGCCCGGCCCAGCCGCTGACGGTAGTTCGCGATCGACGGCGGCGCGTTCCCGTTCACCACCAGTTGGACGTCAGGGATATCAACGCCCATTTCCATCGTGGTGGAGCAGTTGAGCAGGTTTATCCGACCGTCCTTGAACCGCTGCTCGTAGTCGGCGAGCACGGGACGCTCGATCTGCGCCGAGTGTTCTTGCGCGCGCAGGAACTTCGCGTACGCGGCGGCTCGGTCGTGGAGATCGGTCCAGAGGCCCCGGCGGCGCAATTCGGCAACCACCGGGTCGTTGTCACACCAGCGCACCGCCGCGGCTCGGGATTCGGGATCGAGCCCCGCCGGATTCGCTCTCGGGAGGCGCGGCAGCTCGATCGGGTCGAGCCGGCGCTCCGGGTCGTACGGTGAGCGTCCGGCCGGGGAGTAACCAAATACTCGTCGGGTGACCGGACACAGCCAACCTCGCTCAAGCCGCGCCACCGCGGCCTTCTCCAAGTCGAGCTGGTAGACGCCGCCGCCTACATCCCTCGCCGCGGTCGAGACAACCAGCGACCACAGCGCCGCGAACACTTCTTCCGCCCGATCCTGATCCGTCCGGCTCTCGGGATCGCCTCGGATGAGCGCATAGACGAGATCATGCAGCCGCGATGGCCGGCCGGCGTGCGGTATCGGACCAGGCCACGCGCGGCTGTCCGCTGGTCGCTCCGATCGCGCAAGGCCCTGTGAACAGATGGACGATCGCCGCGCAGATCGCGGGCTGACGAATGGCATCATCCAGTCGTGGGGCAAACGGATCGCCAGCCGAGCCCGGAACACGAAGTCGACAGCTGCGAGCGCGAGGGACGTCCACCCCTCCGCGTCGACGCCGGCGCCGGCAAGGACTCGTGGCACGGTTGCATTCGCCCTCTTCTCCAAAGTCGGGAACGACAGACGCACGAACCCCAGCGTTTCGGCGTTGTTCTGAACCTTGGGTCTACGAAACAGTTCGCGATAGAGGAACATCTCCGCGAGCCTGGAGGGGTCGTCGGTCAGGTCGCGACCGCGGCTCCGCTCGCGCCACACGTCTGTCGCGAAGTCGCGCAACTCGGGCTGCTGCGCAAGAGCGTTCACAAGATCGGTCCACGGGATCGGCTCCGCCGCACCCGAGAGCTGTCGTTCTATCCTCTGCACGTCTTCGGCAAACGTCGGGTCGTCGATCTGCCTGAACTTATCGAGCTTCTCCTCGAGCCGCGCACGTTCCTCCCCGTCGGGCCCGCGGTTCTGCTGGACAGTGTGATAGAGGAACGCCCGCGTCAGGTTGCGTTCCGCGTCCTGCTGGAGTTTCGCCGCCAACCGCGCTGTGCCCTGTCGGCTATCGGAGAAGGTGAGTGCTCGCCGGCCGTTCAGCGGTCTGCCCGGTTCGTCGACGGGCTGCGCCAGCGCTTCCATCGACGCCGGCAGGGCGGTGCCCATGAGGAAGGGCGGCCCGTAGCGCTGAGGCGCGAGCTTCGCCGTGCGAGCCGCGGCGCAGCAGTCGCGTGCAGTCTCCTCTTCAATCAGCAGGATGCGCGCCCAGCGAGCATTCGCGGGCGGAGCGTTGTCGAATACCATCCCATCTTCCAGTCTCAGGAAGCGGTCCTTGGCATCCCCACGCGCCGCCGCAAGCAGCACCCGGCTTCGCGCGACGGTCCCCAGGTCGTGCAACGCGTCGTCCCCGACGTCTTCTGAGTCTTCCGCGCTCCCGGGGCCCGGTTCGACAGAGTCGGTCTCCTCGCGGGGTGACGACTCATCTGCAATGCCATCCGCATCATCGGCCCCCTCGGGTTCCGCATCCACGGCGAAGTCGTCTGTCTCGATGGCACGGTGCGGCACGATCCGCGCAGTTGCGCCGGCCTCGTACCCCGCCTCCAGATGGGGCGTCCCGCACTCGTTGCAGGCGACCAGTTCGAAGACCGGAGCGTTGCATCGGCATCGGTCCCTTTGGCAAAGCCAGACCGCGCCGAAACCCCAGTCAGAGCCCTCCAACATCAGTTCCGGGTCCCGGTGCGCGCAGGAGGGATCAACGCAAACCCACAGTCCGCCCTGCGCCCGATGGAAGATGTGCGCCCGCCAGGGCAGGAGTCGCGCGCCGGTCTCCGGGCATTGCGCCCGAGCCACCGCGTCTAGCACGGCCTGCGCGTCGGATCTCCGAGCGCCGCCGCCGCCAAAAAACACCTCTGACGTTCGCGAAAGAGCTGCTCCTCCCTTCGAAATCTCGCGTTTGAGCCGGTGAATGCGCGGGTGCGGCGCTAGATACGCCCAGAGCGCTTGTGGATCGAGCGCGTCCAGCGTCGCAGGCTCCAAGGGTGTATCCCGCCCGGCTTTCGGGACTTCGGGATCGACCGTGCGCCCCTGGATCACTCTCACGCAGTCCTCGTCCACCCCGGCCAAGTCGGCGGTGAATCGTTTGAGCTTCGCTTCGGTTCCCGTCCCTTCACCGATCGTCGCCGATGTCGCCATTAGCTGCACCTGCTGCGGCTCGACACCAAAGGCCGCCCGAACCCGCCGCAGCAGGAGCGCCATTTCGGCCGCCTGGGCGCCTATGTAGCCATGAGCTTCGTCGAGAACAATCCAGCGCAACAGTCCCTGCGAGCGTTCGAGGATGGGACGGTCCTGAGCGCGCAAGAGCAGGTACTCCAGCATCGTAATGTTTGTCACGAGAATCGCAGGCGGCGTCTCCCTGATGGTCGTCCGGTTGCCGATCTCCGCGTCGGCGAGCCGCGACCGGTCCTCCTTCCGCCTGGTCTCCGGGGTCAGGCCGTTGTATAGCGCGAAGCGCAACCGGCCCTTTAACGGCGCCGTCCAGGCTGCAAGGCGCTCCCGCTGGCTTTCGATCAGCGCGTTCAGGGGATAGACCACGATGGCGCGCACGCCGGTCAGCAGGCCCGCCGCGGAATCGCGCAACAGCGCGTCCAGCATCGGGACCATGAAACACTCCGTCTTGCCCGAACCGGTGCCGGAACTGACAAGGCAGGACAAGCCTTCCCTCGCAGCGGCCCAAGCCTCGATCTGGTGCGACCACGGCCGCAGGTCGCGTGGCATCCGAGCCGTGCCCGCGCTATCGAGCGCCTCGACGAGCTCTGGCTGCAGTAGTTCACCGGTGAGATCTCCGAGACAGCAATCGGCCGACTCCCAGGTGCTGGCGACCTCGAACACCGGATCGGCCAGGAACGCATCCGCCTCGCCCGGAGGCGCGGACAGCCGGCGCAGAAGCGTAGCGTTCAGCTCCGGCGATGCGAGTCGCCCGCGGGCGACCACCGAGGACGCGGCGCGCGCCGACAGGCGCTTCAGTGTCTCGTCGAGACGCGACACCGTCATCGTCCCGAGTCCTTCAGACAGAGGCTGAGAGCAGCCGGCAGGGCAGCATCAAAGTAGAGAGGATCCACGAATCGCAGGTTGATTAGGGCGATGCTGTCGTCCACGTCCGGGGCGCCTCGAAGTTCCGCCGCCATTTCGGCGGCAACGAGAGGCGCGTCGATCATCGTCTGTACGTAGCGGTTGAACCCGGAGAGGCCGGGCGGGCGGTCAGGCGGTTCGAAACCGCGGACCCCTTGTGGGAGCCTCTCGAAGCGCCGCGCGGCTTCCTGAACGACCTCCTGCAGGTGAGCTACCGGATTGGGAATCATAAGCCTTCCAAGCACCTCCCGACAATGAGGGGCGGAGTCCAGAATCCGGTGGAGAAGTCCGCAATCAAGCAGTGCCTTGCCGAAATGTCCGGCGAGTTCCGGCCGGAGCACGACGAGCTCTCCCACCCGCTCCACGACCGCACTGTCCGCTTCCGCTTCGGCCTCCCGTTCGTCGAAGTACGGAGCCAGCTTCCGCTGCCTTCGCGCGTGCTCAGCCCCGACCGCGGCCGTGAAGGCCGAGACCGGAAGAATCGGCCAGAAGAGCGGAGCCTCCGATTCCAGCGCCAGCACTTCGGCAAGCTCGCTCGACCCGGCCCGCAAGGCCAGCAGGACAGCCGCGGCCGGGGCCAGGGCGAGCGCCTGTACCGTGTCCAGCGTCCCTGCATCCCCGCCTTGCCGCACGGCCCTGATCAACCCCCACGAGCGATCCCATTCCGGATCGTCGGGAACGGCGACGAGTTCATTCCACTGCTCGGCATAGCTCTTGATCCTTTGGTCACGCGTGGTCTCCGGCGCCGCCTGGGGGCTCCAGAACACCGCGCGCTGGACTCGGTCATCAAAGCGGGCTTGCACGAGCCAGGGGCCAGCCGCGTCGCCGAGGCGCTCCCGCAGATCGATCGACGCGCCGGACTCGACCAACGGCTTCGCATCCGCGCTGCTCAAGTCAACGGCGAAGACCGACAAGCGCCCGGACCCGCTCAGCGGCGCGTCGGCCGGGACCGGCATGTCCCTGACGAACCCCGCGCACAGGGCATCCTCCACCACCGCCGCTTGGTCGTGATAGCGGCGAATCTCGAGCCGCGGGCTCTCCTGTCCATGGACGACCAGAGACAGATTCACCTGCGCGTCCGGCTCTTGTGCCAACATGGCTTCGATCAACGGCGCTTGGCCGGCCAATGGCGTTTCCCCTGCCCACGGCAGGGACACAGGACGATACTTGCGGAGGTGTAACTGGAGATCGCCGGACACACCGTCCGGCGTTATCGCGCGCCAACCCCGCAGTGCATCGACCGAGAGTGGCTGGTTTCTTTCAAGTCGGGCGCCGTCCGGATCGAGGATCACGCCGGATCGCGCCGGCCACGACGCCTGCAGTTCGAGGACACGTCCCGCCTCAGGATCGGACAGTCTCAGCCGGACGCGGCCGGGCGTCCTGCCCGGCGTCTTCAGTTCCAGGCGCGACGAGCCGTCTTCCAGGGAGGCCCATGTTTCTCCTGCGCCGAGCCGCAGGTGCCAACCGGTTTCGAGACCCTGTACGTCGAGCACGACCCGTCCGGGACCCGCTTCCCGCAGGGCGAAGCGAACGGTTGCGGGCAGGCACACGAGCCGGATCTGTGCGATCGTGTCGTCCTTCTTGATCCACTCGACGATTTCGCTGCCGAGTTCGCGACCCTCCGACAGTCGAAGCTGCCGGGGCGGCACCTGCTGTTGCGGTCCTGCGCCGATCTGGCCTCTGATGAACACATCTCCGTGAAAGACGGGAAGGTTGCCGTCGAGACGCCAACCGTGGACCGTCGGGCCGAACGCCACCAGTCGGGCCTCGGGAGCGTCCGCCTCGGCCTCCGCTCGCGTCTCGATGCGATGGCGCCTAGCTCCGATGCGCAGCACGCCCCTGCCCGAAATCCGCCGGAGAAACCCAAGCGGTGCGGCTTCGAGCCCGTCTAGGGTCAGGCCGCCATCGGCCTCTAACTCCGTCTCATCCGGCACCAGAAGCCACAAGCAGGAACCGCGTGTCCGAGGCGAGCCCGAGAGCGGAACGAGACGATCGGCGGCCGCACCCTCGTTCGGGTCGACCGCGCGCCAGAAACTCGGCGCCTCGGCGGGCTTCGGAAGGCCCGCGTCGACCACCGCTTCGCCCATTGCCCGACCATCAGCGAACGCCGCGAGCGCGAACGGCATCTGCGGGGTAAACGGAATCGCCTCCCGCTTAGCCCACCCGAGGCGGCGCACCCACCAGCCCTCCCGGTTCTCGGGCGCTGCGCTGTAGACCAGCTCGTCGACTGGTCCCGGTCCAGTCGGCAGCAACCGAAGCCGCAGGTCCTCAGCGGCCTGGAAGGAACTAGCCGGTAGCCATCCGCCCCGGTGAAGAATGAGATACCCCGTCCAGTCCCCATTCCCGTCACGCCGCAACTCGCGCTGGCACAACGGCGCCGCCGCAGGGCGGGTGGCGCGCTCGGCCTGCAGGGCGGGACGTATCAGGCTCTCCGCGATCGCGGGCGTCATCCGCAGGGGAATGGTCGATTCCCAGCCTGGCTGGTGTTGGTTCAGCCAGCGCTCCGCGGCTGCGTCCGGCAGGTCCGTCGGCAGCATGGCACGCAGTGCGGCGAGAGATCGGGCCAGGTCGGCCAGCAGGCGCGTGATGTCCTCTCCCTGAAAGGTCTGGGGAAGCCGCGGCATCCATCGCGCCGCGATCCGTTCGGCCCAGGACGCTGCGGCGGGCCCGCCTTCTGCCTCCATCTCGGCCAGCAGCCCCATGACCACATTGCGACGGAGGCCGCCCTCGCTCAGAAGTGCCTCCGGAATCCCGCCTTCGGCCATGAGGGTGAAGAGGAACATGCGCGTGCCGGCCCTGGACACCTTGACCTTGCGGCGCCACCAGACCAAGCCCGATTCTGTGAGCTCTCTGCCGAGCTCCTGATTCTCTGGCGGCAGGCCGAGAGGCTGCAGCACGAACGCCCAGTTCAGGTTGCCGCCGCTGAATCGCGCTCGTATGTGTTCAGCAGCCCAGAACACGAACTGCGGAGCGGCGGACAGTATCTCTCGGCCCGCGACCGCGCGGGAACGCAGTTCCTCTTCAAGGTTGTTGAACGTGGACTCATCGAAACGGTAGCGGCAGAGTGAACGACCATCGGCCGCCACCAGCCCGGCGTCGTCCACGATCTTGGAAATGACGGGCATGGGCATCGCCCCTGACTGGTCCACTCGCGACGCTGGCGACACGTGCAAGGCGTGCTTCCGCCGGCAGCCGCGGCGCGATTCCGGAGGCTATCGGCCGTTCACGATCCGCAGGAAGTCCACGTGGGAACCCACCAGCCCGTGCACGCCGACGTGTCGTGCCACGTCCAGGCCCAGCCGCTCGATGGTCGCCGCCAGCGCCCGCATGTTGTCGTTCACCGGGGGCGGCTCCGCGCTCGGCAGCCGCGGCGAGTAGAGGTCGGCGTTGATCAGGATCCGCTCGGCCGGCAGGTGCACGACCAGCATCGTCCCCACGTGGCCGAGGTCCGGCACGGCGTGGACGTTCATCACCCGTTCGCCGTCGGTCAAGGTGTAGTCGTCGCTCACCAGCTCCAGCGCCGGGATGCGGTTGGGCGCGAACCACGGCATCAGGCCCGAGAGGATGTCGGGTTCCAGAGAGCGCGTGCCCGGATGCAGGAAAACGTCCAGGTAGAAGTCGCGGTTCGCCTCGTGCGTGACGACCGTGGCGCTCTGTGCGACGTAGGTCCGCAGGCCGCCGGCGTGATCGACGTGGTGGTGCGTGTTGACGACATAACGGATCGGCTTGTCCGGCACGCGCCGCCGCAACTCGGCGATCACCGCCAGCGAGCGCGCCTCGCTCTGCGGCGCCTCCACCACGGCCAGGAAGTCGTCGAACTCCACCCCGATGCTGTGGTGGGAGCCCCCCGACACGCGCCAGACGCCCGGCGCCATCTGCGTCGACCGGACCACGACGGGGGGCACGGTCGCCTCCTGCACCACATCCGGTATCACCGGCTCCTGGTCGAGATCGGGGTCGACGTGCACGCCGGTGACGGTGATCTCCATCCAGTTGTGGCCGGGATTGAGCCGCGGATCGCCCTGGTGCGAGTGCAGCACGGTCGGGAACATCACGCCGTCGAAGTCCTGGTACTCCGTGTAGCGGTGGTCGTAGACCATGTCGCCGAAGTACGGGTTCGGCACCCAGGTCAGGACCCGCTCGACGAGGTTGTCCTCGTTGATGGTGCCGTTGACGCGGAATCTGTCCAGCGCGGTGAACGACACGATGGTCAGCGCGCGTCCTTCGAGCATCAATTCGGTCGCGGACGCGTCGTCGGCTTCCGCCGCCGCCATCAGAAAGCCGTGCGGGGACATCCAGATGTCGAGTTGCCGGACCTCGGCGTTGGCCGGCTGCGGCACCGGGTTGTCTCCGGCCAGCGTCCAAGCGTACTCGCCGAGGGTGAAGAGGACGCGCTGCTGCTCGCCCTGCAGCGGCGTGCCGCCGCCGAGCGCGGGATAGTCGCCCTGGCGGCGCGTATGGATCTCGTACGACGCGCGATGGTCGTAGCTGATGGTGCGGTCGTAGGCGGCCACCTCGAAGCGGGGCCAGTCGTCGGCCGGCGTGTGGCTCTGGCCCACGTTGGCCACCCACCCGTGCCCGGAGTACCGGATCGCGTTGACGTCGCCCATGGCCTCCGCCGCGGCCTGCAGCACTTCTCCGACGTCCTGGGCCGCGGCCGGCGCCGCCAGCACGCAAGCCGCAACGAGAACAGCAAGCGTTCTACGCATCGATTCCCTCCCCGCAATCTGCCAATGTCTGCGGAGCCGGATGATAGTCCGCCGTTCGAGACACCGACAAGCGGGACATCACACGCGCGCGATCGCGGCGCGCGACTGACGGGGCAACCCGGCAGAACGGCGCACGGGCGTATAATTCCAGGATCGACCGTCGACCGAACGAAGGCAGGGGAAATCGGCCGCAAGGCCAAGTATGGGAGGTGTCAGATGACTCGGTCATATCTCCGCGCCGCGTTGGGCGTGCTCGCGCTCCTCGTGCTGGTGCCGGCCGCCGCCGCCGGGCAGGACGGCCCGCGCACGCCGTGGGGCGACCCGGATCTCCAGGGGACCTACACCAACAAGACCATCACGCCGCTGGAGCGCCCCGAGGCGCTGGGCGACAAGGTGTTCCTGACCGACGAGGAAATCGCGGAGCAGGAGCAGGCGCGGGTGCAGCGCAACCAGGACCTGCTGGAGGCGCCGCCGCGGCGCACCGTCGCGGGCGGCAACGTCGGCGGCTACAACAACTTCTGGCTCGACGGCGGCACGCGGCCGACCAACCGCACCTCGCTGATCGTCGATCCGCCGAACGGCCGGCTGCCGGCGCGGACCGCGGACGCGGCGGCGCGCAAGGCGGCGCACGACGAGGCCTATCCGGTCGAGGGCCCGTTCGATTCCTGGGAGGACCTGGAGCTGAACGACCGCTGCCTGGTCTGGTCGGCCGGCCCGCCGATGCTGCCCAGCGCCTACAACAACAACTTCATCGTCCTGCAAACGCCCGACCACGTGGTGATCTACGCCGAGATGATCCACGACACGCGCATCATCCCGATCGACGGGCGCAGCCATGTGCCGGCCGGCATCCGCCAGTGGCACGGGGACGCGCGCGGCCACTGGGAGGGTGACACGCTGGTGGTCGAAACCACGAACGTGCGGAAGACGACGGCCAACGCCGGCGCGGTCGGCGGCGATCCGGTCCTGCTCCGCATGGCGAACGGCCGGTCCGACGACACGCTCACCGTGACCGAGCGGTTCACCCGCAGCGGCCCCGACAGCCTGCACTACGAGTTCACCGTCGACGACCCGACCCACTTCTCGCAGGCCTTCTCCGGGGAGTTCCCGTTCACCGCGTTCCCGGCCGACGAGCTGCCGTTCCTCTTCGAGTACGCCTGCCACGAGGGGAACTACAGCATGACGAACATCCTCGGCGGCGAGCGCGCCCAGGAGCGGGCGACCGACCAGCCGTAGGGCTCGCGGCTCCCGGCAAGAGCCGCATCCGCACACTCTCACACCGGCGGACGGCGTCCATGCGACGCCGTCCGCCGGCTCCCGGCAGCACTACGGCCCCGGGATCGTGCCCTCCGTGGTCAACCGGATCCGGTAGAGTCCGGTGCGCGCCGTCATGTAGAGGGTGCTGCCGTCGTCGCCCCAGGCCACGTTGGCGGGCACCTCGTCCGGCATGATCGTGCCCAGGTGGGTCCCGTCCGGGCCGATCACCCACACCCCGCCCGGACCGGTGGCGAACAGGTTGCCGGCGTTGTCCACCTTCAGGCCGTCGGCCGCGCCCTCGGCGATCTGGTCGTTCACGTCGAAGAAGACCCGCGGGTTCGAGACGCCTTCCGCGCTCAGGTCGTAGGCCATCCAGACCTTCTGCTCGGGGTCCGAGTTGGCGACGTAGAGGACCGACTCGTCCGGCGACAGCGCGATGCCGTTCGGGCGCGACTGGTCGCGGTACAGCAGCTCCAGCTCGCCGTCCGGGCTCAGGCGGTAGATGCCGTTGAAGTCGTGCTCGCGCAGCGGCGAATCGTCGCGACCCTCCAGGGCCGAGCCCGGATCGGTGAAGTAGAGCCGGCCGTCCGACGCATACGCGGCGTCGTTCGGGCTGTTCAGCCGACGGCCCTCGTAGCTGTCCACCAGGGTGGTCCGCGTGCCGTCCTCCTCGACCCGCGAGATGAGCCGGTTGCCGTGCTCGCACATGACGAGGCGGCCCTCGGCGTCGAGCGTCAGCCCGTTGGAGCTGACCGACCGCAGCCCGGTCCGGTCGCCCTCGAACACCGGCTCGATGAACGGGCTCACCCCGTCCGCCTCGGACCACTGGTAGACGCCGTTACCGCGCACGTCGGAGAACAGCAGGCGCGACTCGGCACGGTCCCAGACCGGGCCCTCCGTGAAGACGTAGCCGTCGGCGAGCTTCTCGATGCGGGCGTCGGCCGGCACGAGCTCGTCGAAGCGGGGATCGACGCGCAGGATGGTACCAGCGCCGGTGTCCGGCGCGGGCGCCTCGGCCGGCGCTTCGGCTCCAGGGTCCGGTGCACCGCACGCGGCGGCGAGACAAGCGAGCACGCCGAGGCAGAAAGCCGTCGCCAGTCTGGTCATCGTCTGCTCTCCTCCATGACCCCGTCCGGGCCGCATCGACATTCGGACGACCACGCCCTCGGGACCCGACCGTATGGCGGTAGGATACGTGCAGTTCGACCATCGTGTCCGCGGCCCGCCCCGGCTGGCCGGCCGCGGCGAGGCGTCGAGGATACGTCGAGGAAAGGAAGTGACCCGTGCGTGCACCGATACAGGCAATTCGATGGCCAGGAGTCTGCGCCGTGGAACGCAGCGGAGCGAGTTCTGCGGCGCAGACTCCTGGGGCGGTGAGGGCTGGGGCCGGACGCGGCGCCCTGGCGACGGGTTTGGCGGCGGCAGTCGCGCTCGGCCTGCTGGCGGCGAGCGCCGGCGCGGCGGCGGCGCAAACCGCTTCCGAGCCGCGGCTGCTGGTCCTGCTGCGCGACGCCAGCGCCCTGGCCGTCGTGGACCCGGCCGAGGGGACCGTGCTGGGACAGGTCCCGACGGTCAGCAACCCGCACGAGGTGGCCGCGACGCCGGACGGCCGGCTGGCCTTCGTGGCCAGTCCGAGCGAGGGAATCTCGGTGATCGATCTCGAGTCGATGACCGAGGTGCGGCGCCTCGACGCCGGCGCGGGCAGCGTGCCGCACGACGTGCGCTTCGTCGACGGCAAGCTGTACTTCACCATCGAGGGCTTCAAGGCGATCGCCCGCTACGACCCGCAGGCCGACGAGGTGGACTGGACGCTCGGCCTGGGGCAGGACGGCGCCCACATGATGATCGTCAGCCGCGACCGGGACACGATCTTCACGGCCAACCGCGGGTCGGACACCGTGTCGATCGTGGAGGGCGCGGCGGCCGGCCCGCCCGACTGGCAGGTGACCTCGATTCCCGCCGGCGGCGCGTACCCGGAAGGTCTCGATCTGTCGCCGGACGGCACGGAACTGTGGGTCGCCACCCGCAACGACGGCGACGTGTCGATCATCGACGTGGCCGCCAAGACGGTCAGCGAGCGCCTGGACCTGAACTTCGAGGATCCGAACCGGCTGGCCTTCACCCCGGACGGCGAACGCGTGCTCGTCTCGGATTCGGCCACCAGCGTCGTCGTCATGGACGCCGCGGCCCGGACCGAGATCACGCGCTTCGACCTCGCCCCGAACGCCCTGCTCGTGCGGCCGGACGGTGCGGTGGCCTATGCCGCGCTGCGGGGCGACGACCGGGTGGCGGTGATCGACCTGGAGACGCTCGAGGTGGTCGACGAGTTCGAAACCGGAGCCGATTCCGGGCCCGGCTGCATGTTCTGGCTGGCGCCTGCCGCGGCGCCGGCAGGGCCGGCCGACGAAGCCGGTGCGCTCGCCGACGCCCTCACGTTCCACGCCTCCTTCGACAACGGCCTCGATGCGGACCGGGCGGCAGCCGATCCTGCGCTCTACACGGCGCCGTCGTACGACGAGCAGGACCAGGCGGAGCCCGGGCTCGGCAACCCGGCGGTGATGCTCGCCGAGGATGCGGGGCGTTTCGGTCACGCGCTGCGCTTCACCGAGCGCAACCAGCACGCCATCTTCTACCGGGCGGAGGGGAACATCGGCTACTCCCCGGAGAGCTGGAGCGGGACCGTCTCGTTCTGGCTCAGCCTGGACCCCGCCACCGACCTCGAGCCGGGCTTCTGCGACCCGATCCAGATCACCGATGCCGCGTACAACGACGCCGCGATCTGGGTCGACTTCACGGCCGAGAATCCGCGCCAGTTCCGGCTCGGGGTGTTCGGCGACCTGGACGTGTGGAACCCGGACGGGCTCGGGCCGAACGACAATCCCGCCTTCACCGACCGGCTGACGGTGATCGACGAGCCGCCTTTCGCGGGCGACCGCTGGACGCACGTGGCCATCACGTACGCCGGCCTCGGCCAACCGGGCGGCGCCGCCACCCTGTATCTGGACGGCGAACGGGTGCGCGGCGGGGCGGACGACATCGACGAGCCGTTCACCTGGGACGTCGAGCTCGGGGCCATTCGCCTCGGCGTGAACTACGTGGGGCTGTTCGACGAGCTGTCGCTGTTCGATCGCCCCCTGACCGACGACGAGGTCCGCGCCCTGCATGCGCTCGAAGGCGGCGTGGCGGCCCTCTCGACAGACTGAAGGTGGACCGTGATGACCCGACCCTGGCGACGCCTACCCCGCATCCGGCACGGCCTCGCGGATGCCATCCGGCCCGTCGGCGCGGCTCGCCACAAAAACCGCGCAGGGCGGGGCCCGATTCGGCTCGACGCATGCGGCGCCGCGGTCGGCATCGTCGGGCTGGCGCTGGTCCTCGCCGGAGCCGCGGCCGCGCGCGCCCAGTCCTCGCCCGCGGACTCGGGCACCCTGACGGCGGCGCTCGATGCCGTCGCCAGGGTCGGCGGCGATCCGCGCATCGTGAGCGGCGCCGGCATGACGCGGGACGACGTGCCGTTGCTCACCCTCGAGAACGGGTCGCCCTTCGACGCGTCCCGCCCCCAACGCCGGCTCGTGCTCGTCGGCGGCCTCGACGGTAATGCGGACGCCGCCCGCATCGTGCTCGACGCGGTGCGCTGGTTCAAGACGGAGGCGCCCGAAGCGGAGCGTGCACGATGGTTGGTGAGCGCGCTTCCGTCGGCCCTGCCCGGTGCGGACGCCGTCGACCCGCCCGCCACGTTCCCCCCGATCGAGGGTTTCTTCGACGATCCCGAGCGGCCGGAGAGCCGCTACGTTTGGCGCTGGGTGGCGTACCAGGCGCCCGACCTCGTGGTGGAGGTGCACGCCGGGGACGAGCTGCGGGTACGCGCCGGCAGCGGCCCCGAGGCCGAAGGAGTGCCCGCCGAATCGCTGGCCGCGGCGCTCGCGCACCCCGCGAATCACACCGGCCTCGGCCTGGTCGACACGCTGATCGCGACGGCCCCGGCGGCCGACGGCGCCGCCGCCATGCGCGCGGTCCTGGCTCGCGCCGCGGAGACAACGTACCAGCGCTCGCCCTTGCGAGAGGAGCTGAATCGCCGGATGGCGCGTGCCCCGCTCGACGTTGCACGGCTGATGGCCCGGCGCTACCCCGGCACGCCGAGCATCAGCTATATCCCCGCCCTCGCCTGGGTACATACTCTGCGGGTCGCCGGGATCGACGACGACGCGTCGTTGCGTGGGAAGGTGATGGCACAGGTCCGGCCGTGGCTGTCCGGCGCACAACCGCTGTTCGGCAACCGGATCTCCTTCGCCGCACTGGCCGGGACGATGATCTTCAGCGAGCTCGCCGGGTTGCCCGGCGGCGACGGTGAGACCGCGGCCCGGCTGGCTGCCGAAGGAGTCGCGCTGGCGGCGGCCGAGACCGCGCCGGGAATGCCCGAGCACGCGTCCGGGTGGAGCGACGACTTCTTCCTGGGCACCATCGCCGCGGTCCGCGCCGGCGATGCGGAGGGCCTCGCCGCCGCCGTCCGGCTGGTGACCGCGACCGCGGCCCGCCTGCAGCAGCCGAACGGGCTGTTCCACCACGACGCGGACGCCCCGACGGCCTGGGGCCGCGGCAACGGGTTCGGCGCGCTCGGCCTCTCCGAGCTGCTCACGGTCCTCCCGGCGGACCATCCGGAGCGGGCCGCAGTGCTCGACGTCCACCGGCGGCATCTCGCGGGCATGCGGGCCCGGCAGGCGCCGGACGGCATGTGGCGGCAAATCGTCGACGTCCCGGGCAGCTACCGCGAGACCAGCGTCACCGCGATGACCCTGACCGCGATGGCGAGAGGAATCCGCCTCGGCTGGCTCGACGACTCGTACCGGCCGGTCGTCGACCGTGCCTGGCGCGCCCTGCTCGCGCACGTCGCCGCGGACGGCACCCTGGTCGACGTCTGCTTCAGCACCGGGGCGGGCGCTACGCGGCGGCACTACCTGGACCGGCCCGCCGTCAACGGCGCGGACGATCGCGGCGGGGCCATGGTGCTGGGCGCGGCGCTGGAGTACTACGATCTGCTGCAAGCCGACTGAGTGGCGGCCGGCGGCCGACAGAATCTCCTTCGCCGCTCCCGTGAGTCGTGCGGGATGCGACGAGAAGCCGCCGGCGAGTCTGTCGGCCTTGAATTACTCATTGTGTTGAGTAAAATTACTCTCCACATTGAGTAATTCGACATATACCCGACCCCAGACCGGCGAGCTGGTTCGGCGCCTGCGGGAGCCGCGCCGCTTCATCCAGGTGCTCGCCGGTTCACGGCAGGTCGGCAAGACGACGCTGGCAGGACAGGCGGCGACGCAGTCCGGTCTGCCGGCCCGCCACGTCAGCGCGGACGAGCCGACCCTGCGCGACACGCAGTGGATCCAGCAGCAGTGGGAGGCCGCGCGCAACCTGGCCGACGAGGCGGACGCGGAGGGCGCGCTCCTCGTGCTGGACGAGGTGCAGAAGGTCACGGGCTGGTCCGAGGCGGTCAAGCACCTGTGGGACGCGGACACACGCGCCGGCCGGCGGCTGAAGGTCGTCCTTCTCGGATCCGCACCGCTGCTCGTCGAACGCGGCCTGGGCGAAAGCCTCGCGGGCCGTTTCGAGATGCTTCGCCTGCCTCACTGGAGCTTCTCGGAGATGCGCGAGGCGTTCGGCTGGTCCCTCGAACAGTACCTCTTCTACGGCGGCTATCCGGGCGCCGCGCCGCTCATCCGCCAGCCGGCCCGCTGGGCGCGCTACGTCCGCGACGCGCTCATCGAACCCATTATCTCGCGTGACGTGCTGCTCCTCTCACGCGTCGACAAGCCGGCGTTGCTCCGCCGCCTGCTGGAGCTGGGATGCGCCTACTCCGGACAGATACTCTCCTACACGAAGATGCTCGGCCAGCTCCAGGACGCCGGCAATACGACCACCCTGGCCCACTATCTCGATCTGCTTTCCGGCGCCGGTCTCGTTACCGGACTCCGGAAGTACGCCGGCGGCGTCGCGCGACGGCGGGCGTCGAGCCCCAAGCTGCAGGTTCTGAACTCCGCCCTGATCACGGCTCAGGCCGCGACCACGCTCGCGCAGGCGCGCGCGGACCGCGTGTTCTGGGGCCGCCTGGTCGAGTCGGCGGTCGGGGCGCACCTGGCCAACGCCGCGGCGATGGATGACTGCGCCGTCCACTACTGGCGCGACCGCAACCGCGAGGTCGATTTCGTCGTGAGCGCCGGCCAGACGCTGGTCGCCATCGAGGTCAAGAGCGGGCGGGCGCCGGAGACGCTGCCCGGCATGGCCGCGTTCTCGGAGGCGTTCCGGTCCGCCCGCAAGCTGCTCGTCGGCGGGGACGGGATCGACCTCGGGACGTTCCTGTCCACGCCGGTGGGAAAGTGGCTGAGGACGTGAGGACAGCAACTCGCGCCAGCGCCCCGAAACGCCTCGCCGGCCGGGTATTTCGGCCCATCCCCCCACTCCGGGACCTTAGGCGCCGTAACGACCGCGCTCACGATCCACCGCCGCCTTCAGGTGTCGGAACAGACCGGGCGCATACTGCACCTCGTCGAGGATGACGGGCGGCGGGTGGCGCGCGAGGAACATGCCGGGGTCGACTACGCGACTTGATGGACGCCTGCTGCGCCGTTTGCGGTGTCCCGGCAGACCGCCGGCACAGGCCGGCCCGTGACCGCGGCGGGTCGCCGCCGTCGCGTCACCCGCCCAGCGGCAGCGGCCCCGTCGCGTGCCCGAGCGAGTCCACCGGCACCCCCAGCTTGTCCAGCAGCGTCAGGTGCAGGTTCGCCAGCGGCGTGTCGGACGGATACCGGACGTGCCGGCCGCCCGTACCCGCGACCCCGCCCGCCAGCAGGATGGGCAGGTTGTCCGAGGCGTGGGCGTTGCTGTCGGCCATGCCGGCGCCGTAGACGATCATCGAATGGTCGAGCAGCGAGCCGTCGCCGTCCGGCGTCTTGCGCAACCGTTCCAGGAACCGCGAGAAGACATCGACGTGGTACTGGTTGATCTTGGTCAGCTTGGCCAGCTTCTCCGGGTCCCGCTGGTGGTGCGAGATCGGGTGGTGCGCGTCGGCCACGCCGATCTCGGCGTAGGTCCGGCCGGTCAGCTCGCGGCCCAGCATGAAGGTGGCGACCCGGGTCAGGTCGGTCTCCCAGGCCAGGGCCAGCAGGTCGAACATCAGCCCGGCGTGCTCGCCGAAGGTGTCGGGGATGCCCTCCGGCCGGTCGACCGCCGGGAGCTCGCGGGCCGACTGCACCGCTGTCCTCTGGATGCGCCGCTCGACGTCGCGCACCGCGTCGAGATACTGGCCCAGCTTGCGCCGGTCACCCGCGCCGAGCTGGCGTGACAGGTCGTGCGCGCGCTCGGTGACCGAGTCGAGCAGGCTGGCGTCCTTCTTCAGCCGCGCCCGCCGGATCGCCGGATCCGTGCTGCCGCTGTCGCCGAACAGCCGCTCGAAAACGACGCCGGGATCGTTCTCCATCGGCAGCGGCGTGGTCGAGTCGGCCCACGCGATGGTGTTCGTGTAGGCGCAACTGAAGCCGTTACCGCACGAGCCGGCGAAGTCGCGGCCGTCGATCGCCAGCTCCAGCGTGGCGAGCTGCGTCTGCCGCCCCAGCACGCGACCGGCGAGCTGGTCCATCGAGACGCCGGCCAGCACGTCGGCGCCGTTCTCCGGCTTGGCGGGAACGCCGGTCAGGAAACGCGTGGATGCGCGCGGGTGCGGGCCGGGACTCGTGACGCCGTGCATCCCGGACAGCACCTGCACGTGGCGGCGAAGCGGCTCGAGCGGCTTCAGGACGACGGGAAGCTCGAAGTCCGCGCCTTCCGCGGCGGGGATCCAGTGCTCCATCCGCATCCCGTTGGGCACGTAGACCACGCCGAGCCGCGGGACGGGGGTCGCCGCGGTCTTGCGAAGCGCCGCGAGCGCCGGCACCATCCCGTCGAGGAACGGGAGCGCCAGCGATGCGCCGAGTCCGCGCAACACGGTGCGCCGCGGGAGCGCCTTTCCGGTGACGATCATGGTGCTGTCCCCTCTCCGCTCCGGGAGTACGGCGGTCTACGCCGCCTGCTGCGGTCATGATAGCCGGACGGAGCGCGAAAGTCCGTCGTTTTCCACGTCGTTCGGACTCGCCAGCCGGCGTCGTCTCCCGCCCGCGCCTGCCCGCCTTGCCGACGGCCTCGACGACGGCCTTTCCGGCCCCGTCAGCCGGCGCAATCGTCCTGCCGGGCTTTGCAACGCGCCCGGCCCGTGCCATAGTCCCCCGGTGCCGGCAGGAAGCCGGCCGGGGGAGGAACCGTGACGCGAAGCACACGCACGGCGGCGCGCTGCCGCAGAAACGAGACATCCCGGCGCGGCCGGGGGTGGATGGCGGCGTTGGCCGCCGTCTGGCTGCTGGTCCCCGCCGTCGCCGGCGCCCAGGGCTTCCAACTGCTCGAAGCGACGATCGCGGACGTGCACGCCGCCTTCGCTTCCGGCGAGCTGACGTGCCGCGCCCTGGTGCAGCGGTACATCGACCGGATAGAGGCCTACGACCAGACCGGACCGAACCTGAACGCCATCCAGGTGGTCAATCCCCGCGCGCTGGAGCGCGCCGACGAGCTCGACGCGGCCTACGCCGAGTCGGGATCGGTGGGCCCGCTGCACTGCATCCCCGTGCTGCTGAAGGACCAGGTGGAGACGCGCGACATGCCGACCACCTACGGCTCGGCCCTGTTCGAGGGGTTCATGTCCCGGCGGGACGCGACCATCGTGGTCCGCATGCGCGCGGCCGGCGCCCTCATCCTCGCCAAGACGAACATGGGCGAGTTCGCCTCGCGGTACGTCGGCTCCGCATTCGGGATCATCCGCAACGCCTACGACCCGACCCGCAATCCGAGCGGCTCGTCGGGCGGCACCGGCGCCGGCATCGCCGCCAACTTCGGCATGGTGGGCATCGGCGAGGACACGGGCGGATCCATCCGCGGCCCGGCCGCGGTCCACGCGCTGGTCGGCCTGCGCCCCACCCTGCCGCTGGTCAGCCGCTACGGCATGATGCCGGCCAACCCGTCCAGCGACACGCTCGGCCCGATGACCCGCACGGTCCGCGACGCCGCGCTCCTGCTCGACGCCATCGCCGGCTACGACGCCAACGATCCGATCACCGCCTATACGGCCGGCCACGTGCCCGAGTCCTACGCCGCCGGTCTCGACACCGAGGGCCTGCGCGGGGCGCGCATCGGGGTCATTCGCGAGTCGATGGACCCGAAGACCAATCCCGACGCCGACGACTACAAGCAGGTGCGGGCGCTCGTCGACCGGGCCCTCGCCGACATGCGCGCGCTGGGCGCCACCGTCGTCGATCCGGTGACCATCGCCGGACTCGAATCGGCGCAGCGGGCGTACACCACCAACAACTTCGAGACCGAACGCGCAATGAACGACTACCTCGCCGAGCACGAGAACGCGCCGGTCAGGACCGTCCGCGACATCCTGGTCTCCGGCGTGGTCACCCCGTGGCGGGCGCGCGGCCTCATCAACGTCGTCGGCCGGTCGACCGGCGACCGGGGATACCTCGCGATTCTCCGTGTCCGCGAGGAATTGCGGCGCAGCGTCCTGACCGCGATGGCCGACCACGACCTCGACGCGCTCGTCTACGCCACGTTCGATCACCAGACGACGGTGATCGCACCCGACGCGCTCACCAACGCGAACACCCAGGACGCATACGCGCGGGGCAACAACCGCTTTCTGAGCCCCGCCACCGGCTTCCCGGCGCTGACCCTGCCGGCCGGCCTGACCGCCGACGGACTCCCCATCGGATTGGAAATGCTCGGCCGGCCGTTCACCGAGGCGACGCTGTTCGAGTTGGCGCACGCCTACGAGCAGGGCACGCATCGCCGCGAGCCGCCGAAGACGACCCCGGCCCTGACGCAATGAAGGAACGCGCGAGATCGGGCTCCCGGCCGACGGCGCGGCCCTCGACGGGCCTCCGCGCCGCACCCGGCGCGCAACGGGACGATGGCCGACGCTGCTGAACCGGCCCTGTCCTGCGCCGGCATCGTCAAGCGCTACGGCGACGTGCCGGCGGTCGACGGGCTCGACCTGGACGTGCGGCGCGGCGAGTGCTTCGGCCTGCTCGGTCCGAACGGCGCCGGCAAGACCACGACCATCGAGATCCTGGAAGGGCTGCTGGCGCCCGACGCGGGCCGGGTGCGGATTCTGGGGCGCACGTGGGGCGAGAACGACGACGCCTTGCGGGCGCTGCTCGGAATCCACCTGCAGGAATCGCAGATGGACGAGAAACTGTCGGTGCTCGAGACGCTCCGGCTGTTCCGGTCGTTCTATCCGCGGGGGCGCCCGGTCGACGACGTGATCGGTCTTCTCGAGCTGGACGGCAAGCGCGGAAGCTGGGTCGGCAAGCTGTCGGGCGGCCAGCGGCAGCGTCTCGCCGTCGGGTGCGCCCTGGTCGGCGATCCGGAGCTGCTGTTCCTCGACGAGCCGACCACCGGGCTGGACCCGCAGTCGCGGCGGCAACTGTGGGCCCTGCTGCAGCGTTACCGGGCCGACGGGGGCACCATCCTCCTGACCACCCACTACATGGACGAGGCGCACGTGCTGTGCGACCGGGTCGCCATCGTCGATCGGGGACGGATCGTCACCGAGGGCAGTCCGGACGAGCTGATCCTCTCCATCGGCGCGCCGCACATCGTCGAGCTCGCGTTCGCCGGCCGCGAGGCGGAGCAATGCGGCAATCTGCACGAACGCCTGGCCGCCCTGCCCGACGTCGACGCGGTGCGGGCGGGCGGGAACTCGCAGTCCTGGACGGTCACCGCCACGGCCCTGCACCGGACGTTGCCGGCGCTCGTGGGGCTGGCGGCGGAAGCCGGCGTCGAGATCGAGACGCTGGCCACGCGCACCGCCACCCTGGAGGATGTCTTCGTGACGCTGACGGGGCACCAACTCCGCGATGACTGAAAACCGGCCCGCGGCACCGCGGCATCCGTTCGTCGAGATGACCATCACCCGGCTGCTCATCCTGGTGCGCGAGCCGGAGATGATCTTCTGGGTCTTCATCTTCCCGCTGCTGATGGCGCTCGCCCTCGGCATCGCCTTCCGTTCCCCGTCCGAGACGCCGGTGGCGGTCGCCGTCGAGCCGGGTCCCGGCGCCAACGAGCTGGCCGACGCCCTGGCGGCGCACGAGAGCGTCGAGCTCGTGTCCGTCGAGGCCGGCGCGACGGGCGCTGCGTTGCGCGACGGGCTCGCCCACGTGGTGATCGCACCGGGCGACCCGCCGACGTACCGCTACGATCCGACGCGGCCCGAGAGCCGGCTGGCACGGCAGACGGTCGACGACCTGCTGCAGCGCGCGGCCGGCCGGAAGGACGTCTGGGCCGGCCGCAACGAGACCGTCACCGCCCCCGGCAGCCGCTACATCGACTGGCTGATACCCGGCCTGCTCGGCATGAACATCATGGGCACCGGCATGTGGGGCATCGGCTTCACGCTGGTGGTGCAGCGCACGCGCAAGCTGCTCAAGCGGCTGATCGCGACGCCGATGCGGCGCCATCAGTACCTGGCCGCCCTGGTTACGGCGCGCCTGGTGCTGCTCGCGCTCGAGCTGGTGGCGCTGGTCGGGTTCGCCCGCCTGATGTTCGGCGTGCCGATCGAGGGCTCGCTGGTCAGTCTCGCCGCCGTGTCGCTGCTGGGCGCGATGGCCTTCGGCGGCATCGGGCTGCTCACGGCGAGCCGCGCGCAGACCATCGAGGGCGTGTCCGGCATCATGAACGTCGTGATGGCGCCGATGTGGATCTGTTCGGGCGTCTTCTTCGCCTCGTCGAACTTCCCGGACGCCATGCAACCGTTCATCCAGGCGCTGCCCCTGACGGCGCTGAACGATGCGTTGCGGGGCGTGATGCTGGACGGCAACGGATTGATCGCGAACGGGCCGGATCTGCTCATTCTCGCGGCCTGGGGCGGACTGAGCTTCGGCGTGGCGCTAAGGATCTTTCGCTGGCGGTAAGCTGGTGGCCGACAGTTTGCACGCGACTTCATGGAGATCCGTGATCCCGGGATCCGGCAGTTCGTCGACGACTTCCCTGGCGACGGAGGATTCTGGCCAGAACCGCTTCTCCCACTGAATCCGACGTTCAGACCTCCCGAACCTTGTGCAGGTCGATCAGACACGAGGCGTCGTTGACTATGGCGGTCGTCACCGGTCACGCGGCCCTCTGATTTCCCGTTCGACGTCGCTCAGCGAGCGTTTCAGCAGTTCCGCCGCCCGAACCGGAGAGATCAGCTCTTCTCCCAGCGCGCGCCAGACCAAACGTTCGAAGCGGCGCGGTCGTTCGAAGGTCGCCAGACCTTCGTTGTCCGCCAGCGGTTCCGGCTCGCGCGTTCGCCACGAGCGCGCATACGTCCGGAAAGCGTACTCGACGGCGGCAGCCGGCAGAATGCGGATGTCGCGAAGACGGATCAGCATGACTGCCGCCGACATGCCGTAGAAGTGCTTCAGCCGCATCAGCTCCCGATAAGGGAGGCGCCGGCGGCGCCGGCCCACCTCGGCACGCACATGGTCCGCTGGCGCCAGGAACGCGGCGGCGAACCGGTGCATCGCCTTCTCGATCCGAATGTCCGGACGGCCCGTATCGCGGACCACCCGGTGCGCCAGCTCGTGGGCCAGCGTGAGCCGCCGGCGCTCGACGTTGGTCCGGACCGAGATGACGACGGCTTCGGTGCTCGGCCGGTTCCCGCTACGGGTGACGCCGCAGGCGAGGCCGTCGCAGCGCGCCGGCAGGTCGGCCGCCACCACGCGGA
Source organism: Vicinamibacterales bacterium (assembly GCA_965204175.1). Taxonomy (GTDB): domain Bacteria; phylum Acidobacteriota; class Vicinamibacteria; order Vicinamibacterales; family UBA8438; genus WTFV01. Next base: position 859,513 of record OZ241978.1, on the reverse strand, counting down.
TCCCGCGATCTTCGAGCAAGGCGGTCACGCTCGCCACCGGACCGAGTCCGAGGTCCCAACGGGTGCGCAGTGCTCCGGCCTTGTCTTCGACCTCGTCGAAGCTCCCGACACGATCGCAACGCAGGTCGCCAAAGGGATCGGCAGGGGGCGCGATCTCCAGAATGTCTTCGATGGTCAGGTAGTCCTCGAGCTGCTCGGTGACGATCGCTTCCGCGCGCGCCCGATCCTTCGCCGACGTGCCGCTGTGCTTGCGAAACTCGATGCCGGTCAGCGCCTCGACCTGACCGCCGGTCAGGAAATCGAGCGAGGCGTCGAGCGTCCGGCCAAGCCCGATCAACACCGCCGAGCTCGGCATCATCCGGCCGGCCTCGTACTTGCTGATCGCCTGCGCGGTGATCGGCGGCGACAGCCGCTCCGCCAGCTCGCGCATCGAGAATCCCGCCTTCTTCCGGGCCAGCCTGAGCCGCTGTCCGAGCATCCGCCCTCCTTCCCACGTGGTTTATGATGTCATTTTAAGATGTAAAACATAAACCTGGAGGCAAGAAACAGCTTTCCAGGAACGGAGGACTCATTGGCAGCCCGGTGAAGCCGGCCACTCCGGACGGCGGAACGGCAGACGACCGTCACAGATCTGCCGTGCCGCAGACCTTCAGCACGCGACCGCCGCGCCGGATGCGGTAGGGTCGCTTCACGCCGGGACTGACGACGTAGTCGTCGCCGTCCGGATGAAGGGCCCGAAAGGCACCCATAGCCGTCGCTTCCACCTGGTCCGGATTGATCTTGCACTCCACCAGATCCACTCGGTCCCGGGCGCGGCGGATCACGAAGTCGACCTCGTGGTGGAACTTGTCCCGCCAATAGAAGACGCGCTCGTCGCCGAACCGGACGCGCAAGGTGTCCAGGACGAGGTGCTCCCAGAGAAGTCCGCGATCATCGTCGCGGATGCGGTCCCAGCCCTTTTCGAAGGTGACGAAGCCGGTGTCGAAGGCGTAGCACTTGGGACGCCGGACGATTTCCCGCGCGTGGCCGTCGTGAAAGGGACGGACCAGATGAACGGCATGCGCGGTCGCCAGGGCCTGCACGTGCGACATGACGGTCGGCCGGCTCATCTCGCTCAGCGTCGCCAACCGTCCGTAGTCGAGCTGCCCGCCGCTCTGGCGCAGCAGCACGCGGAACAGCGCGAGGAATCCGCGCCGGTTGCGGACGCCGAACAGCTCCAGGACGTCGCGCGCGTAGAAGCTGTCCATCCACTCGCTGAAGAACGCAGGCTCCTTGCGCGCGGCGAGCAGCGACTCGGGCAGCCCACCGTGCAGCAGGCGACGATCGAAGTCGGAAGCCCCGAGCCAGTCGACGCATTCGTCCCACAGCACGGGGCACAGATGCACCGCCTCTTTCCGCCCCGTGAGCGCGTCCCGGAACTTTCGCGTCGCGGCAAGCGTGGAGGATCCGGTCGCCAGCACGCGGAGTCCCGGATAGGCGTCGGCGGCTATCTTCAAAAGGCGGCTGGGATCGGCCAGGCTGTGCACCTCGTCCAGAACGAGCACCGAACCGGGCGCCTGACCGTCGAAGAACAGCTCGGGATCGGCGAGCATCCGTTCCACGGAGGGCAGATCGCAGTTCAGATGGAACGCATCGGGCAGCATGCGGGCGAGTGTCGTCTTGCCGACGCGGCGGACACCGGAGAGCCAGACGACCGTACGGCGGGACCACGCGCGCACGATGCGATCCAACCAAGGCCGCCGGCTCACCATACCATATTTTACATTCAGCTAGACTGAATATAAAACATGGTTTCCGACTTGCACTACCCCGACACACATGACAGCGTGCTCGCTCATCGATCTCTCGCGGCCGAGCGGGTGATTGCACAACCCCTGGGCGTCTGACCGCGGCAAGCAAGCTACAGCAGATAACGCGCCACGGCCGCCTCGTCCCAGTCCATGCCGAGACCCGGCCCGCGCGCGGTCACGCAGCCGTCCACCGGCAGCGGCGGGTCGGCGAGCACGGCGCCGGCCAGGTCCAGGTACTCGAGATAGTGTGCCAGCGGGGTCACCGGCAGGACGTGGGCGCTCGCCTCGACGAACAGGTGGCTGGAAACCGGCACGGCGGCCGCCTCGGCTTGTCCCATCGCCCGCAGCCAGCCGGTCACCCCGCCGATCTTCATCAGGTCCGGCATGCAGAAATCGCAGGCTCCCGCCGCCAGCGCATGCGCCATGTCGTGACCGAACCACCAGTTCTCGCCGGTCTGGAGCGGCACCGGGGAGCCTTCGCGCACGCGCGCGTGTCCAGCCAGATCCTCGGCGGGTACCGGCTCCTCCACCCACTCGAGGTCGAACCGCGCCAGCGCGCCGATGCGCCGTAGCGCCTCGGGAGCGGTGAGCGACTGGTTGAAGTCGATCATCAGCCGCATGTCGGGGCCGATCACGTCGCGGACGCCGGCGAGATTCTGCACGTCCCAGTCCAGGTCGGCCGCCCCGACCTTGACCTTGATCGCGCGGAAGCCCTGCTCGACGCTCTGCTCCAGCGCCGGGGCATCCGCCGCCGGATCGACGATGCCGTAGCTGTCGTAGGCGGGCACGGGCACCGCCTCGCCGCCGAGCAGCTCGACCACCGGCCTCCGCAGCGCCCGACCCCGCAGGTCCCACAGCGCCATGTCGAGTCCGGAAAGCGCCATGCCGACCAATCCCTGGCGTCCCATGAGCCGAAAGCGAGCGGCCAGATCGTCGGCCACCGCCGCCGGGCCCGCCGGACGACCGTGCAACACCTCGTCGAGATCGTCGACGAACGCCTTCAGGGCTCGCAGCACCAGCGTGGTGTAGCCGAAGATGTAGGCCCGCCCCACCGGCCCCTCCTCCGACGCCACGTCGACCAGCAGCAGCGGCGACACGGGGACGTCGCCGGAGGCGGTGCGCAGCGGCCGGGCCAGCGGCGCGGCCACGGCGCGGGCAGTCAGGGAGCGGATGGTCAGCTCGGACTCGAACATCAGATTCTCCTTGGGGCCGCCCGCGGCCAGCCGGCCCGGACGGACTGGCCGGCCGCCTCGCGGTCGGACACGACCCGCGGCGGCGTCTCGGCCATCACTCTAACCGTTTCCCCCGTGGTACGATGGCGGCGCTTCTTGCGAGGGTAATCCGCCGCTGTCCACGACCTGCCGCTTCAGCGAGAATCGGGGCGTCGGGAGGGCGGCGCGGCGACGAAGGAGAGAGAGAAATGGCGAAGCGTCTCGTCGGCACCGTCGCACTGCTCATGTTGGGCGCGAACCCACTGGCGGCCCAGGAGTTCCCGCCGGGCTTCGTCGACCCGGCGCCCCTGCTCGCCGCCGTCGCGGAGGAGATCGGGGAGGCCGACCTGCGCTGCCTCTCGTACTCCGGCAGCGGCGGCTATGCCGGCGCGGTGGGCCAGACGTTCGAGAACGCGGTCAACATCGACTGGCCGCGCATCGGCTCGCTGGACAACTACACGCGCACCATCAACTGGGAGGCGGGCACGAGCGTGGAGACGTTCGACCGGGAGCCGGGCCTCGCGCCGGCGTCCTGGAAGTACGGCCTCGGCTGGCGCAGCGGCACGCCCACCCAGGCCCACACGCGGCAGACCCACGTCACCAACGGCGAGTTCTCGTGGCACATGGACGGCGACGGGCCGCCGGTGGCCGTGCACCCCGAGATCGCCGAGGTGTACCAGCTCGACATGTGGCTGAACCCCCACGGGTTCCTCAAGGCGGCCCGCATGCCGGGCGCGAACCCGGTGGCGTTCTGGCGCTGGGAGCAGATCGAGAAGGGCCGCGACGGCAATGTCGTCGCGCCGGTCAAGATGCACGTGGTCGCCATCGAGATGTTCGGGAAGTACCGCGTGGACGCCACCATCAACCCCCAGAACCTGATCCAGCGCCTCAAGACCACGGTGAACATCCCCGCCCTCGGCGACTTCAACATCGAGCACGAGTCCACCAACTTCGTCTCGATCGACGGCGTCAAGTGGCCGACCAACTGGCACTCGCACCAGGGGTGGGACGACAACTGGCAGTTCTACCGCCAGAGCACCGGCCACAACGCCTACGGCGGGCCGTTCCCCGACATCCGGCCCAACGACTGCGGCGACCCGGTGCCGGTGCCCGAGTCGGTGACCGAGGCCGACTGGTCGACCGAGGTGACCGTGGACGAGATCGCCGACGGGGTCTACCGGCTGGGCGGCAATCCGGCCGCCAGCTACGTGATCGAGTTCAGCGACTTCGTGGCCGTCTTCGAGGCGCCCGGGGACGAGGAGTGGAGCCTGAAGGTCATCGACCGGATCACCCAGCTCGCCCCCGGCAAGCCCATCCGCTGGGTCATCGCGTCGCACCCGCACTTCGACCACATCGGGGGGCTGCGCACCTACCTGCACGTCGGTTCGACCATCGTCACCCACATGATCAACCTCGAGTTCCTGAACCACGACGTGCTGACCTACGAGCCGCGGACCATCAAGCCGGACATCGTCTCGAAGTGGCCGCCCACGGAGCTGGCCGAGGGCTACAACTACGAGGCGGTGCAGGAGAACTACGTCATCACCGACAACGAGCGGATACTGCGGGTCTACTACGTGCAGCCGCTCCGGCACGTCGCGGGGATGCTGATGGCGTACCTGCCGGCCGAGGGCATCGCGTTCCAGTCGGCCCTGTTCGACACGCACGAGCCGCCGAGGCCGGCGCAGTTGCCGTCGATGCGCGCGCTGCACACCCAGGTGGAGCGCATGAACCTGGACGTGGAGACGCTGGCCCCGGTGCACGGCGAGCCCGTGCCCTGGAGCGTGTTCCTCGACGCGCTCGAGCAGCTCGAGCAGTAGGAAATCGTGCGCGCCTTCTTCCTGTCCGCGGCGCTCGTGCTGGTCTGCCCCGGCCTTGCCGGCGCGCAGGCCGCGGCCGACGCCGAGTCGTGGAGCGTGGCGGGCGGCGAGGTGCGGGTCCGTTGCCGCATGACCGTCGGCGGCAGCTTCGACGCCGTCACCTCCGCCATTTCCGGAACGCTGCGCGGCGAGCCGTTGGATCCCCGCTACACCGGTGAGTTGCGTGTCGATCTCGCGACTCTCGACACCGGCATCGGATTGCGCAACGAACATTTGCGGAACAGCTACCTGGAGCTCGGCCGGGGCCCCGAGTTCCTCCATGCCGTACTCTCCGGCATCGTGCTCGCCGCGACGCCGCCGGCCTCGAACCGTCGCCACGAGACGCGGTTCTCGGGCACGCTGACGCTCCACGGCGTGCAGCGGGAGGTTGCAGGCGAGGCGGAGCTGCGCCGGCGCAACGGCCGGATGCAGGTGGAGGCGGAGTTCTCGCTGAGCCTGGACGCGTTCGACATCCCACCTCCCCGCTATCTGGGAATTGGCGTGCGCGACGCGATAGAGGTCACGGTCCGGTTCGACGCGGCGCGCGGCGAGACGTCCTCGGACGGCAGCTCATGACCGGGAGGTCAACCGTCCCCGCGGTCGCGTGGCTGGTGCCCGCGGCAACGTTGCTCCTCGGAGGATGGGGAGCCCGCCCGGCTTCCGCCGAGCCGACGTTCCTCTCCAAGCAGTATCCCAGGTGCACAGCCTGCCACTACTCGGCCGCGGGGGGCGGACTGCTGACACCCTACGGGCGATCGCTGTCACGGGAGGAGATCTCGACCTTCGGCCGACAGGGGACGAGCGGGGTCCCGGCCACCGGATCGACCGCCGGCGAGGAGGGCTTCCTGTTCGGCGCCCTGTCGAGCGAGAGCCCGCTGCAGCTCGGCCTCGACGTCCGGCCCTCGCACGTGGGCGTCGACGTGCCGGGCCGCACCATCGCCGACCGCAACTTCCTGATGAACCTGGATCTGCAGGCCGCCTGGCGGCGGGGCCGCTGGACGGCGTACGGCTCCGTCGGGCGCGGGCCGCGAGGCGGCGGCGAGCTCGTCTCCTACGAGCACTGGGTCGCCTGGCAGGCCACGGACACCGTCAGCGTGCGGGGCGGGCGCTTTCTTCCGGCCTACGGCGTCCGGTTCGCCGACCACACGTCGTTCACCCGCGCGCGCCTGGACCTTGCCGAGGACGACCAGGTCTACGGCATCGAGCTGGGCGTGTCGACCGACCGCACACTGCTGCAGGTGTCGGCCGGCCCGGGACGCGCCGAGTCCCTCATCGACGCCGACGGGCGGCAGGCGTTCACGTCGAGCGCCCGGTTCCAGATCGACCTGGGTCCGCGGACGGTCGTCGCGGCGTCCGCGTTGTATCGCGGCGCATCGGATACCGCCCCGCACAGCACGGGCACGGGCCTGTCCTTCGGATACGCCCCGGCCCAGTGGCTGACCACCTGGACGCACGCCGACGTACAGCTCCAGAAGCTGCAGGCGAGCGGCCGAGCCTACATCTTCGCCAACCAGACGTCGGTGGAGGCACTTCGCGGCGTCTGGCTCAGGATCTCTCCCCAGTTGCGCTGGACCGATACGGACCCGCGGAGCGAGATACGCCGCCTGGTGTACGGCCTGGATTTCTACCCGCGCACGCATTGGCACGTCAACCTGTCCTACTACCGGGACCGCCTGCCCTTCAGTGACCGGGGCACGCGTACGCTGCTGGCGCAGTTGCACCTCTACCTCTGAGCGAGAACGCTTCCGCACACCGCCGCGCCCCCGGCATCGGACACGGTTGTCTGTCGAATCGCGCGCTGGACCCGTCGAACACCGTTCGATACGCTAGTTGTCATGAAGACCATCGTTAGTTCCTTGCTGGTCCTGGTCATCGCGGGACTCGCCGCGTGTGGAAGCGACCCGCCGACCGCTCCGACCCCGACGCCAACGACCCCGACGCCAACGACCCCGACGACCCCGGCCACGGGTACGCTGACGGCCACGTTGTCGAGCATCCAGAGAGAGGTGTTCAACCCGGCGTGCGTCGTGCACCACGGCCCGTCGGCGGCCGAGGCCGGCCTCGACATCTCCGACGGACGCTCCTTCGAGAACCTGGTGAACGTGCCGAGCACCCAGGTGGGGCTCAACCTCGTGACGCCGAACGACGCCGAGAACAGCTACCTGATTCACAAGCTCGACGGCCGTGCAGGCATCGTGGGAGCGCGCATGCCGATCGGTTCGAGGGGGTTCCTGTCCGACGAGGCGATCGACGTCATCAGGCAATGGATCAACCAGGGAGCCCGGAACAACTGATCCGCCGCTCCCGAACCTTGGGCACTCGTGCCGGTGCCGGGTGCAGTACGCTGACATCGGTGAGCCGCAGCCGGATGCAGCACCGCTCGAATGCGGCGGCGCGTTCGCGACAAACCGCTGGGGAGGCAAGGTGAAGGGACACGTCGGTCGAGTGATCGCAAGCGCACTGTTGCTGTTTTTCCCGCCCGCCCTGGACCAGGCCGCCGCCTCGGACAACTGGCCGCAGTTTCGGGGGCCCGCAGGCACGGCGGTCGTCGACGACGATCCCGCGCTTCCCGAGACGTGGAGCGCGACGGAGAACGTGGCCTGGAGGACGGCGATTCCGGGCCGCGGATGGTCGAGCCCGATCGTGTGGGGCAACCGCGTCTTCTTGACGTCGGTCGTCGCGGAGGAGGACTACGAGGGTCCGCGTCCGGGCCTTTACCTGCCGGAGACGGGCAGCGAGACGCCGCCCGATCCTCCGCCGGGGACACATCACTGGATGGTGTTCTGCCTCGACCTCGATACCGGCAGGCTTATCTGGCAGCGCACGGCGCATTCCGGCGTCGTTGCCTCCACCATCCATCCGAAGAACTCGTTCGCGTCGGCCACACCGGTGACCGACGGCGAGCGGATCTACGCGCTCTTCGGCAACCTGGGCCTCTTCGCCTACGACCTCGACGGCAACCTCGTCTGGTCGCGTCCGGTCGAGCACCACATGGATCAGTGGGGCTGGGGCGCCGGCTCGTCACCCACCCTGCTCGACGACCAGGTGCTCGTGATGCACGACAACGACGAGCAGTCGTACCTAGCGTCGTTCGACACGGCCACCGGCGAGCAGAACTGGCGGGTCGAGCGCGACGAGGTGAGCGCGTGGTCGACGCCGTTCATCTGGCGCAACGACCTGCGCACCGAGATCGTGACGGTGGCAAAGACCAGGGTGCGGTCGTACGACCCGTCCGGCAATCTGCTCTGGTGGTTCTCGGGACGCATGACGAACGTGACGGTACCGACCCCGGTCCCGGGCGACGGCATCCTCTACGTCAGCTCCGGGTACGTCGGCAACAACCACCGGCCGGTCTACGCCGTGCTGCCCGGCGCCGCCGGAGACATCACGCTCGGCCCCAACCAGCGCGCGAACGAGTACATCCGCTGGTACCAGCCGCGCATCGGATCCTACAACCCGTCGCCGCTGCTCTACCGGGGCATCTACTACACGCTGCACGACCGGGGGTTCTTGACCGCCCACGATGCACGCACCGGCCGCACCGTCTACGACCGCGTCCGCATCGAGCGGGGTGCGACGTTCACGTCGTCGCCGTGGGCCTACAACGGCAAGATCTTCGCCCTGAGCGAGGAGGGCGACGCCTACGTCATCGCGGCCGGGCCGGACTTCGCGGTGCTCGGCAGGAACGTCCTCGGCGAGATGACGCTCGCTTCTCCCGCCGTGGTGGGCCGTACGCTGCTGTTGCGAACGGCGGCGCACCTGTACGCCATTCGGCGGTAGGCGGATCCGGTGGAGATCCCGGACGATGCCTGACCGCCCGTCCGAAGACGTCACGAGCCTGCTGGAACGGAAGCGCGCCTGGCATCAGGCGCAGGCGGCGGCGCCGTTGCAGGAGAAGGTGCGCGTCCTTCTGGAGCTGCAGCGGCAGGACCTGCCGCTCATCGCCCGCCGGCGTCCGCTCCGGCCGTGGGAGCGCCCGTGGGACATCACGCCGTAGGAGGAAGGGCCGTCCGGCACCGGAACCGCGAGCGCCTCGCGGTCTACGCCTACGGGACGTACGGATGAAGCGGAAGCGGTGGGCGCCGCTCGGGTTGCCGTAGTCGGCCAGCGTCTCACGGGAGGAGCGGTCGGGGCCGAGCGCATCGTCCGAGTAGAGCAGCGGTCGAGGAACCACTCAGGTCAATTGGCATAACCAGGTCGGCGCGCTTCGTCCCGGTCTGTCAGGAGGATGAGATCGAGGCCCTTGAATCGGCGGAATCCGCGATCGAACGTTGCGAAACGATTCCCTCCGGCTAGCGCGAATGCAGCAAGATACGCGTCCGTCCAGAAGCCGGGCGATGCGCCATGTCGCCCGCAAAAGTCGGCCAGGTGCTGCTCGATTCCCGCGGGCTCACCCTGAACACTGACATGCTCCTGTGCCACGACGGCACGCACGGTTTCCCAAGCCAGCAGATGGTCCATGCGGCTCGGGCCCATCACCCGCTCGCTGGACAGCAGCCGCAACAGCCCGATCTGCGTGAACCTGCAGAATGCGACTCGATGGCGGTTCGGAATCACAGTCGTCCGCCACCACAGGGTCGCGGCCTCATGATGAGGATGCTCCGCCACCAATACCGCCAGCCACACGTTGACGTCAGCGAGAATGGACTTCGTGGTCGATGTCATCTTCATCGAGCAGCCGCTGGGCGCGGCCGCCTCTCAATTGACGCAAAACGGGCCCCGTAGGACCGGCAACGAGCGGGAACACGCAACCGTCACCGAGCTCTTGCCTCTCAAGCGCCGACCCGTCGGCCGTGCCAGGCAAGCGTCCATCAACCGCCAGGTGATTCTCCAGCGCATCGCGCACGATATCCTTGAGACGAAGCCCCCGCAACGCGGCTTGGGCCTTCGCCTCCCGGAGCAAACCCCCAGGAATGTCTATAGTGGTTCGCATCGATATGCATCTTAGCATCATTGATGCGTTTATGCACTTCCTTGCGGCAGGATAGACCCCGGTTTCGTGACAACGATTTCAGCGGGGGGTACGGAGAGCATGCACCGCTACGGGCGAGGTCACACGGCGGGTGCCGGAGACCGTTTCGACCGAGGGCCGATCAGGCTTGCAGCAGAAGAACCGAGGCAAAGGAGGGTTGCTGCGGCCGCCCCAAAGAAAAGCCCCGGGCGACATGGTCGAACCCGACCAGCCGCCCGAGGCGTTGATGTAGTTGCTCGCAAGCGCGGCTAACGCACCTGCGGCTGCGCCTTCGCGCCCTGGTCGGACTTCTCCTGCTTCTCCGGCTTGTCGGGCTGCACCGGCTGCGGCTGCTGCGCGGGAAGCGAGTACTGGTCGATGAGCTCCGGCCGCGGTCCGCCCGTCGAAACGCCCGCGCCGTCCATCAGGAACGTGACCACCTCGATGGTGGCGCGCGACGGGCGCGGCAAGCCGCCGCGGAAGCCCTCGGCGATGAACAGCGGCGTGCGGCCCTGCTCGTTCGGCTGGGTCCAGACGTGGATGTCCGCCCCGTAGTCGGCGAGCTGCTGCACCACGGTCGGGAAGCTGGCGAAGGCCGCGCCGTGCACCGCCGTGTCGCCGTTGTCGTCGACGGCGTCGAGGTTGGCGCCGAGCTCGACCAGCAGCTCCACCGCATCACGCGCCTCGGCCTCGGAACCGGCTTCCTCCTCCGGGGCCGTCGTGCCGAGCCCGGCCGCCGCCATCAGCGGCGTGGAACCCTCGACGTTCGGAAGGAACGGGTCCGCGCCGAGCTCCAGGAGCAGCTTCATGAACGACACGTCGGCCCGGTCCGCCGCCATCAGAAACGCCGTGGCGCCCTCCATGCCGAGCCGCGACGCGGTGTGCGGCGGACGCTTGGCGGAGTTCAGCCGCAGGTTGACGTCGGCGCCGAGCGCCGCGAGCTGGCGGACGAACTGCAGCCCGGTCAGGTTGCCCGACCCGATCGGCGGGGGGTCGCCGCGGTCGCTGGCATCCGGCTTGCGTACCCAGGACATCGTGTGCAGCGGCGCGAACCCGCTGCGCTGATCGTTCGGGTCGGCGCCGGCCTCGATCAACTCGACCGCGAGCTCGAAGTGACCGTTCCGCACCGCGAACAGCAGCGGGCTCATGCCATCGTCAATCGGCCGATAGCTGGCGTTGTTGACCGCCGCGTCAGGACCGTCCTTCACCCGGACCAGGACCGCGTTCACATCCACACCGGCCTCGAGGAACCGGTGCACTACGTCGATGTTGCCCTCGCGCACGGCGAAGAACAACGGCGTGAACCCGGACCGGAGAGACGCGTGAGCGTCCGCGCCCGCGTCGAGGAGGGCGTTGACGATGCCCAGGTGCCCCTCCGAGGCGGCCCACATCAGGGCGGTCTGCTCGCGCCGTTCGCGCGCGTTCGGATCGGCCCCCGCACGCAGCAGGGCCCGAACGGAGCCCAGGCTGCCAGTCCGCGCGGCGGTCATCAGAACGGTCTCGCCGCCCAGCAGCGCCACGTTCGGGTCGGCGCCCGCGTCGATCAGGAACTGCACGAAGTCCGCGTTCCCGTTGGTGGCGGCGAGCGATAGCGCCGGCACGCCGTAACGGTTGGCCGCGTCGGCATCCGCACCGGCCTCGACCAGCAGCCGCGCCATGTCGAGGTCGTCGTGATAGGCGGCCCAGTGCAGGGCGGTCGTCCCGTCGACCTGCGGGGCGTTCACGTCCGCGCCCTCGGCCAGCAGCGTGCGGACCAGCTTGCCCTGCCCCTGCTCGACCGCGTCGGCGAGGGTGGTCTCCTCGGCCGCCGTGGCCGCGCCGGCCGCGGCGAACGTCAGGACGGAGAGTCCAGCGATCAGTCGTCGCCACTCCATGTTGTCGTCTCCCGTCACTTCCAGGTGACCGAGCCCGCCTACACCGGCACCGCGTCGACCAGCTTCTCGATGCGGCCGTTGCTGTCGCCGAACGAATCCAGTTGCACACCCACCCGGTCGAGCAGCGTGAGGTGCAGGTTGCCGAGCGGGGTGCCCTCGGCGTACCGGATGTGCTGTCCGCCGTTCATGCCGCACGCGGCGCCGCCGGCCACCAGGATCGGCAGGTTCTCGTGGTCGTGGAGGCTCGAGTTGCCCATCCCGCTGCCGTACATGTAGACGGTGCTGTCGAGCAGCGACCCGTCGCCGTCCGGCGTGTTCTTCAGCTTCTCGAGGAACTCGGCGAACAGCCCCAGGTGGAACGTGTTGATCATGGAGATCTTCAGCAGCTTCTCCGGATCGTTCCCGTGGTGGCTGGTCGGGTGGTGCGGGTCCGGCACCCCGATCTCGGGATACGTGCGGTTGCTGAGCTCGCGCGTGAGCTGGAAGCTGACCACGCGCGTGATGTCCGCCTGGAACGCGAGCGCCTGCAGGTCGAACATGAGCCGGGCGTGATCCGCGAACGCGGCCGGGACGCCGACGGGGCGATCCACGTCAGGCATCTCGTTGTCGATGGCGCTGTTCTCCGCCCGCTGGATCTGCCGCTCGATCTCGCGCACGCTGTCGAGGTACTGGTCGACGCGCACGCGGTCGGTCGCCCCCACCTCGCGCTTCAGGCGCGCGATGTCGGCGCTGAACGAATCGAGCAGGCTGCCGCGGCTGCGGAGCGCGGCCTGCCGCTCGGCGGCGGTGCCGCCCTCGCCGAACAGGCGCTCGAAGACGATGCGCGGATGCGCCTCGGACGGCAGCGGCGTCGTCGGCGAGGACCACGACAGGCAGTTCTGATACACGCAGGCGTAGCCGTTGTTGCACACCCCCGCCAGCGGGTTCAGGTCCATCGACAGCTCCAGCGAGGGAAGCTGCGTGTCCCGCCCGATCTTCCTCGCCGCGATCTGGTCGACCGTCGTCCCCAAGTGGTAGTCGGAGCTCTCGGTGTGCTTGGCGTAGGCCGCGCTCAGGAACCCCGAGTTCGACGTGTCGTGGGTCCCCGGATACGAGAGCTGCAGCTCGAGGTTGGTGACGACCGTCAACTGTTCCTTGACGGGCTCGAGCGGACTCAGGATCGGGGTCAACTGCCCCAGCTTCCCGTCCTCGGCCGGCGTCCAGCGGCCATGGTCGCATCCCATCGGGATGAACACGAAGCCGAGCCTCCGCACCGGACGGGCCGGCGTGTTGGCCAGCGCGGTCGCCGCGGGCACCATCGCGTCGAGCAACGGCAGCGCCAGGGTGGCCTGCAGCCCCCGCAGAAAAGTACGCCGGGGGAGGGCCTTCTTCGTGATGATCATGACGATCTCCTCATCTGGAATGGAACGCTCTTGACGATTTCCACTACGAGCGACGACAGGCGGTAACCATCCTGCTCGGTGGCGCGCAGGATCCGGCGAATGGCCGGCTGGTCGTAGTACTCGACGCCGCGCCCGAGCGCGAACGTCATCAGCTTCTCGGCAATCGTGCCGGCGAACAGGTCGGTGCGGGTCAGCAGCCCCGCCTCCAGACCGTCGATGCCGTTGAACTCGCCGACCAGGGGCAGGCCCCCGGACACGTCGATGGACGCGGTATCCCCCTCGTGATCGCGCCAGCGGCCCACGGCGTCGAAGTTCTCCAGCGCGAATCCGACCGGATCGATCGTGCGGTGGCAGTTCGCGCAGACCGGGTTGCTCCGGTGCGCGGCCAGCCGCTCCCGCATCGGGAGGTTGGCGACCACCTCGTTCTCTTCGAGCGCCGGCACGTTCGGCAGCGGCGGCGGCGGCGGCGCGCCGAAGATGTTGGACAGCACCCACACGCCGCGGATCACCGGCGACGTGCGCGTCGCATACGAGGTCACCGACAGGATGCTGCCGTGCCGCAGCAACCCGCCGCGCCGGCTGTCGGGGTCGAGCTGCACCCGGCGGAAGCGGGTCCCGTACACGTTGGGGATCCCGTAGTGCTTGGCGAGCCGCTCGTTGAGGAACGTGTAGTCGGCGTCGAGCAGGTCCGCCACCCCGCGGTCCTCGCGCAGCACGCTGTCGAAGAAGCGCTCCGTCTCCTCCCGCATCGCGCGGCGCAGGTTGTCGTCGAAGTCCGTGAACAGACGCGGGTTCGGACTGACGGAGGCCACGTTTCGAAGTTGCAGCCACTGCCCCGCGAAGTTGCTCGCGAGGTTGTAGGAACGCGGATCGGCGAGCATCCGGCGGGTCTGCCGCTCCAGCTCGTCGGGATCGCTCAGCTCGCTGCGAACCGCGGCATCGAGGAGCTCGTCATCCGGGATGCTGCTCCACAGGAAGAACGACAGGCGGGACGCCAGCTCCAGATCGCTGACGGGGTACGCGGCGCCGGCGACGTCCAGCGGATCCAGCTCCACGCGGAAGAGGAACTCGGGATTGATGAGCACCGCGGCCAGCGCCTTCTCGATGCCGTAGTCGAAGTCGCCCTCGGCGCGCCCTTCCCGGTAGAAGGCCAGCGGCCCCTCGACGTCCTCGGCGGAGACCGGCCGGCGGTAGGCGCGGCGCGTCAGGGTCGAGAGAATCTCCCGCGCGCACGGCTCCTCATCGCCCGGCCCCTCCGGACGGCAGACGAAGAGGCGGCTGCGGCTCGGCGTATCGGCGGCGCCCTGGGGTGCGTACGGCCCCGTCACCGTCACCTGGTAGACGGCAGGCGTCTGGCGCGGATGCCGTGTCTCGTTGAAGTGCGACTGCAGCGGCTGCCGCTCGGTCTCCGGCACCGAGTCTCCGTCCCGCGCGAAGGTAACGCCGAGCTGGTGCGGGCCGGCGGTGACGGGCACGCGCACCTTCAGGTTCCGATCGAGCAGCGTGTCGTCGTTACCCTCAGGCCGCGCGATGGTGAAGCTGGCAATCGGCATGCGGTCGAGCAGGAACTGCAGCTCGTGCGGCCGCGGGTCGCGCAGGCCGCCGATGTTGCCGCTGCGATTGCGCGCCAGCAGCACCTGGATGTCGTACTGCCCGTCCTGCGGAAAGGTGTGCGACACGACCACGCCGCCCCGGGTGCCGATCGGCAGCCCCGGCACGTGTGCTTCCTGCGTGGTGTCCGGGGGCACCCGGATCACCGCGCTCTCGACCGACTCCTGCTGCGCCCCGACGGCCAGCCGGCTGATCTTGCGCGCCGCGGAGATGTAGCGGTCGAGCAGCGCCGGCGAGAGGTTGCCCACCGTCACGTTGTCGAAACCGTACCCGCTCTCGTCCGGCAGCAGCAGCGCGGTGGCGTCGATGTCCAGGGCCAGCAGATCGCGGATCGAGTTCTGATACTCGGTGCGGTTGAGACGCCGGAGCGTCTCCGTCCGGCCCGGGTTCGGATTCGCCTCCCACGCCGCGTCGAGCGACGTCTCCAGCCACTCGAGCATCGCCTGACGGGCCTCGGCGGGCGGCTGCGGCCGGTTGGACGGCGGCATGGTGCCGGTGCGCAGCTTCTGCACCACCTTTTCCCACGTTTCGGCGCCCTCGGCGACGTGCAGCGTATCGATTTCCTGCAGGGTGAGCCCGGCGGTCTCGAGCCTGTCGCTGTGGCAGGTCACGCAGTAGCGGTTGAGCAACTGCCGGCTGTCGGTCGCGCCGGCCGGCGCCTCGCTCGCGGACGGCGGCACGGCGCTCGCCGGCGGCGGAGCCGGCTCCTGTGCGGAGAGCTCGGCGGGCACAGCCGCCCACGCCGCCAAGACGAACCCCGCGTACAGGATTCCGATCCTGGGCATGCACTTCCGCATTCTTTGATTCATCCGGGCATTCTAGATTTTGACCCGGTGAAATTCAAGGAAGAAGTTGGCCTGGCGCCCCCGAAAGGCCTCGCCGCCTCGGCCCATCCCCCCCGGCTCCATGACCTTGCGTCACGGAATTCCGCTACACTGCGTTCGGCGGCGTAAGCTCCCGGCCCGACAATCGTCGCCTGCGGCTCCGCTTGCCGCCCAACCGAGCCTGACTGGGCGTCTACGCCGCGGACTCCTAGCGAACCTGCCCCGCCGCGGCGCGCTCCTGCGCCCGGTACCCGGCGAGAATACCCTCCATGCCGAGGTTGCCCTCGTGGCAGGCGTACTCGAACAGCGGATCCTGGCTCCGCCGGAGCGGAATCATCACGGTCCAGGGGCGGCTCCACGTGGTCGAGTCCTCGAACGTGATCTCGTAGTGGAGCGTATCGGGCCCGACGCGCGTGAACCGCTCGATGATCGTCAGCTCCTCGGACGCGCCCCAGAAGGCCCCCAGGCTGGAGTAGTTCCGCGTTTCCACGACCAGGGAGTCCCCTTCCCAGCGCCCCCGCGAGTCGCCGTGCAACTGGCGGATCCTGCCGCTCGGGTGCGGCGGTCCGTCGATGGGAATCACGCGCGCGTCGTGAATCATCTCCATCAGGACGACCGCGTGGTCACGGCTCTGGAATATCTGGTAGTAGCTGTTGTACCCGGCGAAGAGAGACGGCACGCCGAAGGTGATGCAGCGCTCGCTCAACGGCCGGTCGGCCCACGAGTCGGCCTTCTCCGCAATGGGCGGCGGGGGCTGTCCCCGCCCGGCCCGCTCGGCGTCCGGCGTGCGCGGGGGAATCCGCCCGTCCGGCGGATCCACGACCAGCGAGGTCCGGTTGTCGAAGTCGCGTTCGACCAGCCAGAACTGGTTGTAGTTGCCGGTCCCGGGGTCGTAGGAATCGACGTCGGTGATCCCGGCCAGGGCCGCCAGCGCCAACTGATCGCCGAAGACGGCGTCGAGGCCGCTCGCCGTCACGTCGGCCGCGGCCGCCCTGAATGCGGCAAGCTCCTCGTCGGTCAGTCGGTCCTTGCCCGCCCAGGCCGCCGGCCGCTCGAGCGGCGTCGCGTTGTTGTTCGCCCAGACGCCCTGCAGGTCCGGATGGCCGTCCGGGGTCCGGGGAACGCTCCATTCACCGGCAGCCGGTTGGGCCACCGCGGAAAGGGACAGCGCCAGCAACGCCGCTGCTGCTCCGACGCCGGCAACGATGAACCGTCCAGCCATCGAACCCCTCGCTTTCTCGACCGTCCGCTTTTGCTTCGCCGCCGGGAACGACGGGCCGGGCGTCTCTGTGCGCGTGCGCCCGAACCAGTCGCTCCGGCCCTGATCTGCGAGCCCTTCCGATCTCCGAACCCTACGGCGCGGAGTTCCGAGTAGCCCGATTCGACACGCCGGCCGCGGCGGGACTCACTCCGGGATCGTGTAGTCGGCCGCCCACTCATGGGCGCCCCAGTGGATGACGAGACGGCCGGCGCTCCGGGTGGCCGGCACGAGGGCAGCCCCGAACGGGCGCGTGGCGAGCCCGTCCTGCGAATACGCCAAGTCGATCTCGGCGGCGTCGAAGGCCGGGTCGTGCTGCGTGCCCCACGAGTCCGCCTCGTGGTTGAAGACGAGGCGCCATCCGTTCCCGCGCCGCTTCAGCCACAGTCCATAGGAGCCGGCGAAGCCCGGAGCCAGGTTGCCGGTCGGAATCGCCACCTCGCCGAACCGGAGCGGCGTCTCGTTGCGGAGCCGGAGCACCGCCGCCCGCGTCAACCGCAACACGTCGCCGTCGGCCAGCGACTCGATGCCGGCGAAGTCCGCGAGATCGACGCTCTGCTCCTGCCAGAAAAGCACGGCGAGGCGCACGTCGCCGGGCAGCTCGACGGCCGACTCGTGTCTCTCGGCGAGCCGCAGGAGACGAGAGCCGGCGCTCGTGTCGGTGTCGAACCGCAGGGATTCCCTCTCGTTGGCGACGCGGGGCCCGTCGTCCTCTTCAGGCTCGTCCTCTTCCGACTCGCCGTCACCGGAGTCCGCTTCGTCGCTCTCCTCTGCCGGCTCCGCCGTCTCCCCTTCCTCCTCGTCGGACTCCGGTGGATCGACAAGGTCGAAGTCGGCGGTCCAGCGGTGGTCGAGCCAGTGCAGCACCAACTGCCCGGCGGATTCGCCGGTGGGAACCAGCGCGGCCGAGAACGTCTCCTGGCTGCCGGCGGCCTCGCGGACGAGCGGCACCTGGCCGATCACGGTCGTGTCCAGCCCTGCGGGGCCGGTGTCCGCGGCCGTCTCGCGCCCGTCTTCCTCGCCGTCGTCCGTTTCGTTCTTTGCAGCCTCCGGCTCGGCCCGCAGGTCGAGAGACCAACCGCCGGCGGTACGCGCCAGCCAGAGTTCCAGGGTCCTGGTGGCGGGGTCCGGCGACTCGCTGCCGCCGGGCTGCGTGCCGTCCAGCGTACCGATGCGCAGCCGCGGCATGGCTTCGATTTCGCCGACGCGGACCCGCGTGGTCGACGCGAACCCGCTCTCCGCGAGCAGCTCCCGGTAGGCAGCATCCCCCGCGTCGAGTCCCGGCTCGAAGGACGCAGCGACCGGGCGCAGGTTCAGGGTGAGTTCCGTGCGAACGACGTCCGCCGGCGCGGAATCGGCGCCGTCCTGCCGGGCCCCGGCGGCTACCGGGACCAGCAGGCACGCACCGAGTCCGCACGCCAGCAGACCCGACCCGCTTGAAAACATCGCTATCCGCGAGTGTCGGCGACGCACTACCGTCAGTCCTGATCGTTCGTCGTCGAGACGCCGTCGAGCTCGGTATAGCTGAGGAACGCGAGGGCCATCTCGTCGTTCGTCCGCTGGCCGAAGCCGACGCTGCGGTCGGCGTCGAAGCCGCGGCGCACGCCGCGCTCCTCGGTGCTGTCGTACCAGAAGCTCGCCTCGATGCGCGTGCCCTTCGGCAGCAGCTTGGGCTCGCGGTACTTGTAGGTCACCTGCCAGCCCTGGTCGTAGTGCGGCACGTCGAGCAGCAACTCCTCGGTGCCGTCAGGATAGAAGGCGGTATAGCGGGACGCGATCGCGCGCAGGTGCGCGTGCGGCCACAGGTTGAGCACCAGGATGTCCTTCTCGAGCGTGCGGGCCATGCCGACGCGGTAGCGGGGATGGTTCGGCGGAATCTCGAACCCGTTGTTGCCGAGGGTGTCGGTGATCACCTGATGGGCGACCGGCCGCTCCTCGACGAAGAACCCGACCTCGGCCTGGCTCGTGAAGGATGTTCCCGGGCCCGGCTCCTTGTTGAAGTGCATGTTGAAGTTGAGGACCGAGCCCTTCTTGACGAGCAGGCCGTAGCCGTCGGGCAGCATCCCCGACTCGCCGCCCTCCGCCACGCAGCTCAGCAGGCCGCCCAGCCCCACGGCCGACTTGTTCGCGCCGGTGATGACCTTGCCGTCCTCGGGCCGCACGAACGCGCACATGTGATGCACGCCCGAGCCCTCGGCGCCCGTGCGCAGCTCCCAGCCGCGCACCCAGACGTCCTCCGGAACCACTTCCTCCGGGATCCGGACGTCGAACGAGATGTTGATGTCGAAGGCGTCGTCCGGCACCACGAACGGCTCTTCCATGCGAACGACGAAGTCGGGTGTACCGTGGGACCACCCGTCATGCAGAGCCTCCGGCCAGACCGGCGCGGGCGGCGCGTCGGCCCGGTTGCCGGCGGGCGAGCCGGCCTCGACCCAGTTCAGGATGGTGTCGATCTCGGCGTCGGTCAGCCCGCGCTCGTTCTCGAAGACCCCCTTCGGCTCGGATGCGAACCAGGGCGGCATCTCGCGCGACTCCACCTTGCGGGCGATCGCGCGGGCCCAGGGCCGGGTCTCCTCGTAGCTCATGAACGACATCGGGGCCACGAGGCCGCTGATGTTGTGGCCCGACGGCCGGTGGCAGGTCTGGCAGTTCTCCTGCACGATGGGCAGCACGTCCTTGTAGTACGTCGCCTCGGCCTCGTTGGCCGCCGACGCCGGACCCGCCAACCCGATCACGACGCCGAGCGCCGCGGCTACCGACACGATGCGTGAAAACGTGGTCATTTCCTCGATCTCCTCACCGGCCGCGGAAGGCCGACAAACGCGTCTCGCTGCACAAGAGTACATCATCCGCCCAGGCAGCACGCAGCCGTACCGGACAGGGTTGCATCGAGAGCCGTCTCGTCGCCCGGGCGACGAGACATCAGTCCGGATTGACGCAGGCGAAGTTCGCCGCGTCGTCGATGCTGCCGCTGCCGTCGTAGCGGGCCACCTGCGGATAGACGCAGAGCGGGCGCGAGCGCCGCACCTCGCCGTCCACCACCTTCGAGGCGATGAGCCGGTCCGGAGCCACCCCCTGCTCGACCCAGCGCTCGAGGGCCGCTACCGCGTCGAAACGGTCGGGACCGGGACCCCCGCGGCAGTGCGCCACCCCGGGCGCCATGAACAGCCGGTAGAAGTCGGTGGTCTCCTCCAGGCCGCCCATCGCGTCCAGCACGCTCTCGTAGTACTGCACCGCGTAATGCCCGGTGATCAGCGCATCGGCCCAGCCGTGATAGCTGATCAGCCTGCCGCCGCGCGCCTTGAACGCCGACAGGTCGGGGTCGACGGCATTCAGCGCCGAGGCGAGCGTCTCGTCGTTGCCGAGGGAACGGTTGTTGGCGCGATCCCAGTCCGCGTCGAAGTCGAAGTCGTTGAGGTCGTAGTCCGGATCCTCGAACACGCTGTACTTCATGAACTGGCCCGTGCTGCCGCCCGGCTCGGTGATGCCCGACCAGTAGCGGGCCCAGCCGCCGAGGCCGTCCGGCGCCTCGAAGTGCTCGCTGCCGAGTGCATAGCCGGGAAACAGCGACTCCCCGGTGCTCGGACGGACCGGCCCCGCATAGATCGCCCGGGCCGCGGCCACCTGCCCCACCGTCAGGCAATCCGGGGCGTCCTCCCCGTCGCACAGCAGCACGCCGGGATCGAAATCGCAGGCTCGCGGATCGTCGATCAGGCCGTCCTCCAGCCCGTCGAGCCCGTCGCACGCCGCCATGACGGCGGCGCCGAGCACGGGCAGCTTGGCGCGCGGCAGGTCCTGCCCGGGATCCCGGGTGGTGGCGAGCCCGGCCCAGAGCTCGGCGGTCATCAGGCCGATCCAGTAGTTGGCCGGGGCGCCGGCCACGATGCCGTCGTAGTCGTCGGGGTAGCGTTGCGCCTCCATCAGGGCGTGATGGCCGCCCTGCGAGCACCCGACGAAGTAGGCGAAGTCGGCGTCGCGGCCGTAGTAGGCGCGGGTGATCGCCTTGCCCGCGACGGTCGCCTCGTGCTGCGCGCGGTAGCCGAAGTCGATCAGCCGCACCGGATGCCCGAGCGACCAGCTTCCGTCGAAGCCGCTCGTGCTGGTGTGTCCGTTGTCGGTGGCCACCGCCGCGTAGCCGCCGGCCACCGCGGCGGCGAGCTGCCGGTAGCGGATGGCGCCGGCCGAGCCGCCCGATCCGATGCCCTGGAAGCGGCCGTTCCAGTCGCCGGCGAACGGCAGCCAGACCTCGAACCGGATCCGGGAACCCGACTCCGGGCTCGACACGCCGGCCACGCGGCAGAACGAAACGTCCTCGACGATGAAGCCGCGGGAGCTGAACGTCTCGGGCGGGGTGAAGGGCGGCGTCACCTCCTCGGCGACGGTGATTGCGGTGTGCGGCAGGCCGAGGTCCGCTCCCATGATCGCGCCACAGGCGTCACCCTGAGCGACGACTCCCGCGGCCCACGTCCCGGCCGGTCGAGGAGCCGCGACCATGACGCCCGGCACATCCGCGAACGCAACCCAGGTCACCGCCAGAGACAACGCGCAGAGCAACCGCGTCATGATGTGTACTCCCAGGCCGTATCCCGACGAACCACGCGCAGGCTGCATGGCCCGCGCGGACCAAGCCGCTCGTCCACCCCCGTGTGCGCGATCGACGCGGGCGCAGGCAAAGCACAGCGAGCAGCCGCCCGCCGACCGATTCGGCGACAGACGGCTCCAACAACCGGCGCCCCCTACTGCTCGGACGCCTCCCGCTCCTGCGCGCGGGCGCCGGAGAGCAGGTTGAGCATCCCGTAGTTCCCCTCGTGGCAGGCGTACTCGAACAGCGGCGCGGCTCCCCGCTTCATCGGAATCGCCGCCGTGAACGGCCGCGTGAAGCTGGTGGGGTCGTCGACGGTGAACTCGTACAGGAGCGTGTCCTCGCCGACCCGACTGAACCGCTCCGTCAGGTGCATCGTTGCGCCCGTCCCGATGGCCGAGCGGACCGACGGACCGAAGCTGGCGGTCAGGCCGGTAAAGTTGGTGGTCTCGACGACCAGCGTGTCACCCTCCCAGCGCCCCCGCGAGCTGCCCATCCACTGCCGCATGTCCGCGGGGAGCGGGTCGCGTCCGTCAAGCGGCACGATGCGCGCGTCGTGCACCATTTCGTTGAGGATGACCACGTGATCCGGGGTCTGGAAGAGCTGCATGTTCTGGTTGTATCCGCCCGGCACAATCGGCGGGCCGGTATTGAACCCGAGGAGACAGCGCTCGGCGAGCCCGCGGTCCTCGGGGCCGTGCGTCCCGATGCCGCCCACCCGGAAGCGCACCGGCCGGTCCGGCGTCGACGTGTCGTCGTTCGTCGTCTCCTGACGCTTCGCGTCCGGCTGCGCCTCCGGAAGCCGCCCGTTCGGCGGATCGACGATGAGCGACGTGCGGCGGTCGTCCACCACGCCGGCCCCGCGGTCGAACCAGAAGTTGTTGTACCCGCCCACGTTGCCGCCCACCGGCAGAGGCTCGGTTCGAATCTCGCTCGGCCGGTCCGCCTCGATGGCGCGCTGTACCGCCGCCGCCTCGATCTCCGCGGCCTCTTCCGGCGTCAGCAGCGCCTGGTCGGCACGGTCCTCGGGCCGCTGCAGCGGGGTCAGCGTGCGAAAGTCCCAGACCCCCTGCAGGTCCGGCTTGCCGTCGGCAAGGCGCGGCGGCTCGAACTCGGACTGGGCCGCTGCCGGCGCCGTCGCCCCCGACGTGAACACCAGCAGAACCAGAGCCACTGCATATCCTCGGTTACTCATCGCAAGCTCCTGGGTGTATGGGACACGTTCGTTTCGCGCGGATTGATTCGCGTTCCCGAATTATAGGAGGTCCGGGGGCATCGGAGGGGAGTTCCGCAGAGATCTGCGACACGTCGGCCCCGGCATGGCCAAGCGCCCGGCGACCCGCGGGTCACCGGGCGCCGAATTCCTCCTCTATTGAGCTGCTATTGCGCCGCCGGCCGCAACGTCAGCCGATTCGCCGCCCGCTCCTCGACCGCCCCGCGCGTATAGAGCAGGGGGAAGTACTCGCCGTTGCCCAGGTTTTCGGCCAGGTTGCCGTAGTACGGACTGCCCGGCTGGGCAGACTGCCCGGGGGCGTTGCTCGCGACGGAGCGGTCCGGATCCGCCAGGTCGATGATGCGCCGGAAGTTGGCGCCGGTGGCGTTGAGCGAGCCGAAGCCGCCGGGACGCTCCACCGCCGGCAGGTCGAACGCCGGGGCCAGCATGTGCGGCAACTCGCTGGCATGCACCCGGCCGTGGCGCCACTCGGCCCGGTCGAGGCCAAGCTCGGTCGTGAGCCGCTCGATCGCCGTCGTCAGGCCCGCTTCGATCAGCTCCCGGCGCTCCGCATCCGGGGTCTCCGAGTCCCGGACGGCGTCGTCGACCTCGGCGTTCCAGCGCACGTACAGGGCGCCGGCCGTGCTCTCCCGCGACACCGTGGCATCCCATTCGGCGATCAGCCGCCGCGCCCACTCGACGTCCGGGTCGTCCGACGTCCAGCCCTGGAAGGCCGGGATGTCCCGCTCGGCCGCGAGCAGGCGAGAGTCGTGCTGGATCCGCTTGTGGTCGTCCACGGAGAGCATCTCGCCGGCGCCGAGGATTTGGTGCAGCCGCGCGATCCGCGACGTCTCGACCCCGCGCGAGGTGTGGTAGAAGACCGGCCGGCCCTCGTAGTCCGGCGGGTGGACGTTGTTGTTGGCGGTAGCGACGTACCCCCGCTCGGGATTGAACTCCCGCGGCAGGTCCTCCCGGAACCCGCGCCACTCGTAGTCGCCGTTGCCGGGCACCGGCAGCCGCCCGTTCCACCCGTCGCGGTCCGGCGTCAGCCCGGTCACCTGCAGGGCGATGTTGCCGTCCGCGTCGCCGCAGACGAGGCTGTGGGTCGGCACCAGCCAGTGCATCGCCCGCTCGAAGAAGTCGGCGCAACTCTCCGCCTGGGCGAGCTGGAAGCTGCCCTTGTAGGCGGCGGTACCCGGCTCCTGAACGACCGAGCGCACGGCGTAGGCGACGCGATTCTCCAGGTCCTCGTAGAAGACGGGGCCGTGGCGGCTGAACTTCAGCACCACTGGCTCGGGCTCCCGCCCCTTGACCGCAATCTCCTCCTCGATGACCCGCAGCGGCTCCCAGCCGTCCTGCCAGCGCACCAGGTTCGGATCCTCGGGGTGCAGCTCCTCGACGTAGACGTCGACCATGTCGGTGCCGGCGAAGGTGAAGCCCCACGCCATGCGCTCGTTGCTGCCGGCGTCGACGCCGGCGAAGGGCGGCTCGCCGCCGCCGATGACGTTCCAGCCGGGTGCTACCAGATGCACGAAGTAGCGCAGCGCCGGCATCTCGATGCGGCGGTGCGGATCGTTGGCGAGGATCGGCACGCCGCTCGGCGAGCGCGCGCCCGTCATCACCCAGTTGTTGCTCCCCTCGGTGGCGATAGGCCGCGGCGAAACCTGTCGCGTCTGCAATCCCGGCACGGCGACGAGCGCACGGTACGGCTCGACGATCTCCAGGGCCGGAAGACGCCCCGTCACGAACGGATCGCCGTCGCCGGCGCGCATCGCGTCGAGGATCTCCTCGGTGATGATGCTGACGTCGAGCCCCTCCGGCACCACCAGGTCGTCCCACGGGTCCGGCGCGAAGCGCCGGTTCGCCTCCTCCACCCCGTAGCGGGCGACGTCGAGGGCGAGCTGCATCTCGTGGATGGCGTGGCCCCGCACGCTCGGCACGCCGAGCGCCGCCCAGCGCAGCACCGCCGTCTCCGCCGTCCACGGCAACGGCTCCACGCCGGTGAGCTGGAACTCCACCGGCAGGTTGCCGCGGTTCTGCTCGACGAAGGCGTTCACCCCGTTGGCGTGCGCGGCGAACAGCCGGTGCGCGTCGGGGTGATAGCTGGTCCACTCGGTCTCGTCCCACGGCCCGCGGAACATCATCAGCCGCGTGCGGCGGTCGTAGTCGAGCGCCTCCGGCCCGAAGACCTCGGCCAGCCGCCCCTCGCGCCAGCGGCGCCACATCTCCATCTGCCACAGGCGGTCCTGCGCCATGACGTAACCCTGCGCGAAGAACAGGTCTTCGTCGTTCTGCGCGTAGATGTGCGGCACGCCCCACTCGTCGCGGATCACCTCGACCGGCTCCTGCAGGCCCGGCACGGGCAGCTCCCCGTCGATGGTCGCGAGCGCGCCGCGGGCAAGCTCGTCGAGAGACTGCGGCGTCCCGGCCTGGTCGGTGCCGCAGCCGGCGGCGGAAGCCAGCAGCGCGACGGCCGTCACGCAAGCGAGGATTCCAAGCGGTTGTCGCATCACTTCCTCCTGCGTTGTCTCCGCACCGGGGAGAGCGGTTACCGGCCGATACTAGCGCGGAAATCGTCGCCGTGCGGCGCGCAAGTGACATAATCGCCGCGGGCCGGCTGCAGGGCGCCATGAGAGGGGGAGGCATGAGGATACGCACGTTACTGGTTTCGTCGCTGGCGGTCGCCGGCGTTCTCGCGCTGGCGACCGAGGGAGCGGCGCAGTGCGCCGCGGACGGCGACGTGGAGTTCGTCTGCGGCCCGGAGAACCCGGAAGATCTGATCGCGGTGCCGAATTCTCCGTGGGTCATCGTGTCGAGCATGGTGGACGACGGCCGCCTGTACGCCACCGACACCCGCGACCACACCTCGCGCGCCATCTTCCCCATCGAGAGCTCGGCGCCGCGGCACGACACGGCCCTGTACGGCGGCTGCCCCGGCCCGGACACCAGCGGCTTCCGGCCGCACGGGCTCGGCCTGCGCAACGGCGACGACGGTGTGCACACCCTGTACGTGGTGCGCCACGGCGCCCGCGAGTCGGTGGAGGTCTTCGAGATCGACGCCCGCGGCGAGGCGCCGGCCGCCACCTGGGTCGGCTGCGCGGTGGCGCCTGACGGCATCGGCTTGAACTCGGTCTCGGCGCTCCCGGACGGCGGCTTCGTCGCCACCAACTTCCAGCCCGCCACCGGCGAGCTGTGGGAGTGGCGGCCGGGCGCGGGCTGGATCGAGGTGCCGGGCAGCGCGACGGCGGGCCCGAACGGCATCGCGGCCTCGCCGGACGGCGACTGGCTCTACATCGGCGGCTGGGGCACGCAGTCGCTGATCCGCCTGTCGCGGGGACAATCCCCGGTCGTGGTCGACTCGGTCGCCGTCGGCTTCCACGTCGACAACGTCCACTGGGCGCCCGACGGCACGCTGCTGGCGGCCGGCCACGCGGGAAGCGGGCCCGACTCGATCTTCGCCTGTGTCGGTCAGGGCGCATGCGACGGGATCACGTCGCGGGTCGCGAAGATCATCCCCGACAGCCTCGCCCAGGAGGAGATCGTCCGCTATCCCTCGAACGATCGGATCCTCCTCGGCACGGTGGGCATCCAGGTCGGCGACGAGATCTGGGTCGGCGGAATCGGCGGCGGCACGCGCATCGGCCGTTTCGCCGCGCCGTAGCGCCGGCTGTACCGGAACGAGGCAAGCCATGACCACCGGCATCCGGAAGTTCACCGTTTTCGCCGTCGCGATCCTCATCTCGTGGATCGCCGGCGCCAGCGTCGCCCCGACGTGGACCGTCAACCGGGTGACGCTGGACGTGCTGACGGACGACGACGGCCGGCTGTACTACCTGTCGGAAGGCAGTCCCGCGTACTTCGAGGCAGTGCCCATCGAGGAAGCACAACTGGATGCGGCTGCCCTGCGCGCCTCCGGGGAAGCGCCGGCCGTCACCGAGGAGTTCGTCGCGGCGGTCGAGACGCGTGACGGACGCACCGAGACGGCCTACTACCAGCTCGTCGCGCGCCCGCACTGGGGATGGTGGTCGCTGCTCCCCGCCGCCGTGGCGGTGATGCTCTGCTGGCTGACGCGCGAGCCGGTCACCTCGCTCGCCGCCGGCATCGTCTCCGGCGCGCTGCTGCTCGGCAAGTACGACATCACCGGCGAGGTGATGATCCCGTCGCTGGCATCGACGAACTCGGCCGGGGTGCTGCTGCTCTATCTCTGGCTGCTCGGCGGCCTGATGGGCGTCTGGTCGCGCACCGGCGCCGCGCAGGCGTTCGCCGAGTTCATGACCGCGAAGTTCGTCCGCGGCCCGAAGACCGCCAAGCTGGTCGCCTGGGCGCTCGGCATCGTCTTCTTCCAGGGCGGCACGGTGAGCACAGTGGTCGTAGGCACCACCGTCAAGCCGATCGCCGACAAGGAACGCGTCAGCCACGAGGAGCTGGCCTACATCGTCGACTCGACCGCGTCGCCGATCGCGTCGCAGCTCGCCTTCAACGCCTGGCCGGGCTACGTCCAGGCGTTCATCTTCGTCTCCGGCGTCGGCTTCCTGGCCACCGAGGCGGACCGCATCGCCTTCTTCTTCCAGAGCGTGCCGTTCTGCTTCTACGCAATCTTCGCGGTCCTGGGCACGTTCCTGCTGAGCATCGAGAAGCCCATCTTCCTGGGCAAGCGCCTGGGAGCCGCCATGCAGCGCGCCCGCACGACGGGCCAGCTCGACGCAGAGGGAGCGGATCCGCTGAGCACGAAGGAGCTGCAGGCCAGCAAGGTGCCGGCCGGCTACACGCCCCACGTGCTGGAGTTCTTCCTGCCGCTGGGCGTGCTCATCGCCATCGCCATCGGCACGTTCGTCGCGTACGGCTCCCCCAACGTGCAGTGGGCGTTCGGAACGGCACTGCTGCTGGCCGCGGGCATGGCGCTCGGCAAGGGGATGTCGCTGAAGGACCTCATCTCCGGCTTCCACGACGGCATCAAGGGCGTGGTGCTCGGCTCGGTCATCCTGCTGCTGGCGATCACCATCGGCAACGTCAGCACGGAGACCGGCGGGGGCGTCTTCCTGGTGGAGCAGCTCGGCGACGCCCTGCCGTACTTCCTGCTCCCGGTGATGCTGCAGCTCATGACGATGGTCATCGCCTTCTCCACCGGCACGAGCTGGGGCACCTACGCGGTGGCGTTCCCGCTGGCGATGCCGCTGGCCTGGGCGGTGGCCGGGGCGCAGGGCCTGTCGCATCCCGAGCTGTTCATGACCCTCTGCTTCGCCTCGGTCATGGACGGCAGCGTCTACGGCGACCAGTGCTCCCCGATCTCGGACACGACGGTGCTCAGCTCGGTCTGCACCGGCTGCGACCTGATGGATCACGTCAAGACGCAGATCCCGCAGGCGTCGATAGCCGCCGGGCTGGCCGCGGTCTGCTGGACGGTGCTGGCGTTCTTCACGGCCTGAGCGGAACCGGCGCAGTCGGCCCGGTGGTACGCCGCGCGTGTCGCAAACGGGTCGCCGCACCGGGATGCGGCGGCCCGCTTCTCCGCTGTGCGGGCGGACCAGCCGACCCGGTACTCCTCCGTCACCGGAAGGTCCGGCGCGGCAAGGCCGATGCTATATTGAGTTCGTGGACGTTCACACCGATCGCGTGACCATCGGCAGCCCGGCCACGATGCATACCGGGCCGCTGGGCTCCCAGGTCCACGTCCTGCACGCCGATGCCGGGACCGTGACCGCGCTGGCCGCCGTCGACTGGAACCGGTGGTTCGGTCGAGTATGCCTCGATCCGGTGCGCGGGCTCGTCGTGCTGATGACTCCGTCGCGCCTGCACGACGACCTCGCCACGATTCTCGACGACATCGTGGATGCCGCGGTGAGCGCCGCCAGGAAACTCCGCACGACGCGTCTCCGCGGACGGAACGAACCGCCGGGCACGGGCATGGAGCCGGACTGTGCCTTCTACCTGGACGAGCGGGCCTGGGCGTATCGGGCGGCGCTGGTCGAGGGCGAAGCTGCGGCGGAGGCATTCTTCGAACGCACCCCGCCCGACCTCGTGGTCGAGGTGGAGATCACGCACGCCGACAAGGGCAAGATCGAGCGCTACGGCGACATTGGGGTGCGCGAGCTCTGGCAGTTGCACGGCCGCAAGGGGACAAGATTCCTGAGGGCGGACTTCTTCGCCCTGCAACCCGCGCGGCCGCCGCGGCGGCTCGCCGCCTCCGCGGTTCTCGCCGGCCTTACACCGGGCGACGTCTGCGAGGCGGCGGACAGCGTACGGTTTTGTTTGACACGGGACGAACGGACAGAAGCCGTCGCCCGCATCGTCCGCCGTCGTCGGCGCGCCAGCGAACGCGTCCGTGAGGCGGAGACGCCCGACGCTGCCCCGCCCGGTCGGGAGTCTGCGCCGCAGGACTCCGTTTGACCGTCGACGCGGGCACGGTTCGCGACGTGGTACGGTCGTAGCATGCGCATCGGCATCCCCACGGAGATCAAGGCGGACGAGCACCGGGTCGCCATCACCCCCTCGGGGGTAGCGGCGTTCGGCGCCCGCGGGCACGAGGTCGTCATCGAGGCAGGGGCCGGAGTCGGCAGCGCGATCCAGGACGAGGCTTACCGGGCGGCCGGCGCCGTGGTCGTCGACGGCCCGAACGCGGTCTGGGAACGCGCCGACCTCGTCCTCAAGGTCAAGGAGCCGCTCGAACCCGAATTCGACCGGATGCGGCCGGGCCAGGTCCTCTTCACCTACCTGCACCTGGCCGCGTCGCGCGACCTGACCACCCGGCTGCTCGAACGCCGCGTCGTCGGGATCGGCTACGAGACGGTGCAGCTCGCCGACGGGACCCTGCCGCTGCTGGTGCCGATGTCGGAAGTCGCGGGCCGCCTGTCGATCCAGGCGGGTGCGACCTCCCTGGAGATGCGCTCCGGCGGCAAGGGCCTCCTGCTGCCCGGGGTCTCCGGCGTCCGGCGGGGCCGGGTAACGATCATCGGCGCCGGCGTCGTCGGCCTCAACGCCTGCGTGGTCGGCGTCGGGTTCGGCGCCGACGTCACCATCATCGACATCAACCCGCTGCGGCTCGCCTACGTCCGCGACGTCGTCCAGGGCCACGTCACGACGCTGATGTCGAACGCCGCGAACATCGAGGGCGCGCTGGGGTCCGCCGACCTGGTCCTCTGCTCGGTGCTCATCCCCGGCGCCCGCACGCCGCGCCTCGTCACCCGCGCGCACCTGGCGCAGATGGAACCTGGCTCGGCCCTTGTCGATGTCGCCGTCGATCAGGGCGGCTGCGCCGAGACGAGCCGTCCGACCACCCACCACGACCCGCGCTACGTCGAGGAGGGCGTGGTCCACTACTGCGTCTCGAACATGCCCGGCGCGGTCCCGCACACGTCGACCTACGCCCTGACCAACGCCACGATGGCCTACGCGCTGGAGATCGCCGACCGCGGCTGGCGCGTGGCCGCCGCGCGCGACCCCGCACTCGCGAAGGGGGTCAACGTGGTCGGCGGACACGTGACGCACGACGCGGTGGCCGCCGCGCACGGTCTGAGCTGTGTCTCCCTCACTGAGACCTGATGGCCTGAGCCGCCGCTACGCGTACCATTCTGCTGGCAACTGTGTACGAGAACTACTACGGCGTTTCCAGCAGTCGCTGCTCGGGTACCATCCGGCGCAGGAATTCCGCGACCGGCAGGCACCAGACCCCGTCGATCCGCAGACGCTCCCGACCGCGATGGAGCACGGCGGTCTCCGCCTCCGGGTAGTCGTCGCGGAACGCCCGCAGCGACCGCAGATCCGTGGAATGTACCCTGGCGGCGTTCTTGACCTCGAACGCCTGCACGCCCGTTTCCCCATAGACGACGAAGTCGACCTCGGCGCCGGCCCGCGTCCGCCAGAAGAAGAGACCCACGTCACGGCCGGAGTACGCAGCCCAGGCACGGAGATGCTGGGCCACCAGTCCTTCGAGCGCCTGCCCGTCGATCTCCTCGCGACGGTCGAGCGGCCCCTTGGGACGTAACGACCGGAACACGCCGGCGTCGAACAGGTAGAGCTTGTCGTGCGTCACGGTTGCCCGCTTCGCCCGTTTGCGGAAGACGGGAAGCCGGAACGCCAGCAGCAGGTCCTCCAGGATGCCGACGTATCCGGCGACGACCTTCCGCTCAACCTCGCACTCGCGAGCGACCGCCGAGACGTTGAGTTGCGCGCCGTGCGAGAAACTGATGGCCTCCAGGAAGCGGGTGAAGCTCCCGACGTTGCGAGTCATTCCCTCCGCACGCACCTCCTGGTCGAGGTACAGGCTCGCGTAACCGGCGACGACCTCTCCCGGATCGGAGGCGCCCACCACCAGGGGCACCAGGCCGAATCGCAGCGCCTGCGACAGATCGAACGCAGGCAACTCCGCCGCCATGAACGGATGCAGCGTACGTTGCACGGCCCGGCCGCCGAGCAGGTCCACGCCGCCGCGCCGCAGCTTGCGGGCGCTCGATCCCGTCAGGATGAAGCGCGGCGGAGAGGGTGTTTCCATGACCGCATGGACTACCGTGAGCAGCTCCGGGACGCGTTGGATCTCGTCGATGACCACGGTCTCTTTTTCGGGGGCGCCAGCGAGCAACTCTCGCAGGCGCTCGGGACGGGCACTCAGGCTGCGGTGCGTCGACGGATCGAGCAGGTCGACGAACAGGGCGTCAGGGATTCGCTCGCGCAGCCACGTGGATTTCCCCGTTCCGCGGGGACCGAAGACGAAGCAGCTCCGATCCGGCACTCGGAAGAATCGACCTATGAATTCCATTTTGAGTCAAAAACAGGAATTTATGATTCCATCTTGTATGCCCAGGCATCTGGAGTCAACCCTGTCGGTCCGTCCACACAGGATGCATCGCCCCTCGAATGGCGGCGGGGTCTTCGCCGCAGACTGCCATCCCGCGGTGTCCCGACTCCGACGGGGACCAGCCGCCGCAACGGTGGCTTCTGCATCCGCGCGACGTGCTATCGTGAACACATGTCGAAGCGTGACGAACGGGTGGCGAGCGGGCGGGAGGCCACGACACACACCGGGCCGCTGGGCTCTACGTTTCACGTGCTGCGCGCCGACGCCGGGACCATCGCCGAGCTCGCCGCCATCGACTGGAACCGGTCGTTCTCGCGCGTGTGCCTCGATCCGGTGCGCGGACTCATCACTCTGATGACACCCTCGCGGCTTCACGAGGACCTGACCGACATCCTGAACCTCATCGTGGACGCCGCGGCGAGCGTTCTCGCCGGCGCGGCGAAGGGCCTCCGCCATACCCGTCTGCGCGGACCCGGCGATCCGCCCGGAACGGGCATGGAGCCGGACTGCGCGTTCTACGTGGGCGCGCGCGCCAGGGCCTATCGCGCCGCGCAAGCCGAGGGTGAGGCAGCCGCGGACGCCTTCTTCGAACGGACCCCGCTCGACCTGGTGGTCGAGGCCGAGATCACGAACCGCGACGAGGGCAAGATCGGACGGTACGCGAAGATCGGCGTGCGCGAGTTGTGGCGGCTGCACGGCCGGAAGGGAACGCGCGAGCTGCGCGTGGAGTTCCTCGCCCTGCATCCGGGAACGGAGCCGCGCGAGATCGCCGCCTCCGAAGTGATCGGCAGCCTCACGCCGGGGGACGTCCGCGAGGCCGTGGACGGTGTACGCCTCGGTGTGACGCTCGAGGAGCGAACCGAGGCCGTCGCCCGTATCGTGCGCCGCCGCCAACAAAACAGCGTACGCGTTCGTGAAGAAGCACCGCCGTACGCGGCTCGCCCCGGTTGAGGCTGGCCCGCCGCTCTTCGCAAACTGTTGGACCGTCGCCCCCGCAACCGGCCCGGTGCTCCTCACCAACGAGGAGACGTTCGACCGCCACGGCGCGGCCGGCGGTGGTGACGGACGGTTCCGATCACCGCGTCGAGTACGGCGGCGGCTCGCGGTACACGTTGGTCAGATGCACCGCCGCCGACGCGTAGTCGGCCAACCCCACGGTCCCAGCCGGCGCGTTGAACTCGATCGGCGCATCCACCGACATCTTCCCTTCGCCCCGGTCCTCCGCGTCGAGGTGCAGCTCGACCACGGTGAAGGCGGCGGCGGCGGGCCCCGAGCCGTCGCTCCCGGTCCACGGGCCGTTGCGGTCCCACCGCCCGAGCGGGCGGTCGGTCACCAGGACGATGCGCTCGCCGCCGTCCTCGTCCTCGGTGCGGTGGGCGTACTTCAGCGCGTAGCCCAGGCTGCCGCCGGTCCAGATGAACCCTACCGTCTGCAGGTCCTGCAGCGCGCTCTCGAGGTCCTCGCCCTCGCCGGCCGTCTGTCCGGGAGCCGGCGTGATCAGCGACAGGACCGCGCCGCGATCCTCCTCGGCCGTCCAGCGCAGGACGTTGATCCGCAACTCCACCCCTTCCGAGCTCACGGCGCCGGTGGTGGTGCCCCGGAAGGTTTCCAGTTCGTCTGATTGCGCCGCCGCCGGCGCGGCGATCGCGACTGCCAGCAGCAGGCTGAGAACGACGAGCCGATTCACGAGAGCCGCGGATGCAGACATGGCATTACCCCCGGGAGAAGAGTGGTCCATCCGACGCGAAGTATTTCCGGCCATCTGTGTCCGTGTCAAGAGTCTTGACCCCAAGACAGATGGCGTTACACTCCCTTCATGGAACGCGGCCCCGTGGACGTGATGATCGAGCGCTGGGCGCGGGAGCGCCCCGATCTGGATGCGTCGTCGCTGCAGATCATCGCACGGGTCACGCGCCTCGCGCGGGCCATCGACGAGGACGCCGCGGCGGCACTGCGGGACTTCAACCTGAGCAACGTCGAGTTCCAGTTGCTCGCCGCCATCCGCACGGCTCCCGACTGTCGCGCCGCGCCGCGCACCCTGCTGCAGCCGCTGATGGTGACGTCGGGCGGCTTGACCAACCGGATCGATCGGCTCGAAGCAGCGGGGTGGATCGTGCGGGCGCCCAACCCGGACGACCGGCGGGGCGTCTTCCTGGAGCTGACGCCGAGCGGACGCGAGCTGGTGGATCGCGTGACCGCGGCCTACCTGAGCAACCAGCGGGAGCTGCTCCGGGAGGCGCTCACCGACCGGGAGCGCACGAGACTGGCGCCCCTGCTGCGCAAGCTCCTCGATTCGCTGTCCGAGCGCAACGCCAAGCGGAAGCCGGTCTCACCTCCGGCGGCCGAACCGTCGGCGACCTGATCGGGCCCCCGCGCCTCTCCTGAACGACTCTTCGCGTCAGGACAGGGTCACGACGACCTCCAGGATGTCGCCGTCGCGCAGGATGGTGACGGTGACGTCGTCGCCCGGCTGGTACCGGTCGAGAACCGCGCGCAGCTCCCCTTGCGACGTAACCGGTTCGCCGTCGATGGCCTGAATGACGTCGCCCACCTGCGTGACCTGCCGCCCGTTGCGCGACAGTTCCGTGCCGCGCAGCCCCGCCTCCGCGGCCCCGCTGCCGCGCTCCACCCCGGCCACCAGAACGCCGGCGGTCCGCAGGCGGCCGAGCACGAACCGGCTCAGGTAGCCGCGCCCGTCCAACCGGATGCCGAGCCGCGGCGGAACGTACGCGCCGGTCTCGATGATCTCCGGCACGACGCGGCTCACCGTGTTGACGGGCACGGCGAAGCCGACGCCGGCCGACGCCCCGGAGGGACTGGCAATCTGGGTGTTGACCCCGATCACACGGCCGGAGCTGTCGAGCAGCGGCCCGCCGGAATTGCCGGTGTTGATCGCCGCGTCGGTCTGGATTACGTCCTCGATCGGCGTGCCGTCGAGCCCTTCGATGCGCCGCTCGAGCGCGGAGACGATCCCGGTCGTCAGCGTCGCGCTCAGCCCGAAGGGGTTGCCGATCGCGTAGACGTTCTGTCCCACCCGCAGCCGGTCGCTGTCCCCGACGGCGATTGGCCGCAGCGCCGCGGCGGGCGCGTCGATGCGGAGCACGGCCAGATCGTGAGAGAACGAAAGCCCGACCAGCTCCGCCTCGTACGTCGTCTGGTCGGCCATCACGACCTCGACGGAGTCGGCGCCTCCCACGACGTGGGCATTGGTGATCACATGCCCGTCGCCGTCCCAGAGGAAGCCGGTGCCGGTACCCTGCGGCACCTCGCCGCCCATGGGACGCCCGAACCAGTCGGTGCGCCTCGCGAGCGTGGTGATGTAGACGACAGAGGGGCTG
Source organism: Vicinamibacterales bacterium (assembly GCA_965204175.1). Classification (GTDB taxonomy): domain Bacteria; phylum Acidobacteriota; class Vicinamibacteria; order Vicinamibacterales; family UBA8438; genus WTFV01. The sequence continues at coordinate 824,829 of OZ241978.1, read as the reverse complement.
GTCCGCTCGAACAGCTCGACCGTCGCACGCTCGTCCGGACGAAGATAGTCCGGGATCGGCGGCAGCGGCCGACGCGGCTGCGCCGCCGGGAGCAGCGGCGCGCTGACGCGCTGTGCCGGCGCCAGCGGCCGCCCTTCGGGCGCGCAGGCGGTCACCGCGACGGCCGCCACCGCCATCGCCGCCGCGGCGCCGCGCCAGCCGGCCCGGCCGGGAGCTTGCGGCGCAGAAATGCAACGGAACGGGTTCCGCGGCGCAAGCTCCCGGGGCGGTGGGGGCTGGGGCCGAACACGGAGCCTTGCGACGGGTTCGGCGGCGCTCGTGCGGCAGGAGTGTCGTGCTTCTCTCGTCATTCGGGTCTCGCTTCTCCTGGCCGCACTCAGATGAGGGTCAATCGGTCGCTGCGCACCCACCCGACCTTGCCGTCCTCCAGCACGACCTCCACCCATGCGTCGCTGCGCCGCTCGACCCGCACCTTCGTGCCTTCGTGCACGGTGAAGATCAGCAGCGCGTCGTCGTCCGACGGTGCGCTGTGCACGGCCGCCTCCTCGGCCATGATAACCGCCTCGTCGGGCCTGCCCATTTCCAGCTCCCGCGCCATGAGGCTGAGGCCGAAGACCAGCGTCGCGACCCCGGCCACTCCCGCCGCGCGGCGCGACCAGGCCAGGAGGGTGTCTCCTCGCCCGAGGACGGCGACAATCAGGGCGGCCATCGCCACCAGCCAGGCCAGCGTGACCACGCCGAGGAGCGCGGGACGGGACAACAGATCGATCCACCAGCGTGCGACCCGGAAGAGCCAGAAGCCCGGCAGCGGCGTCACCCGATCCACGGTCAGCGAGCGGGCCAGCTCGAGATTCGCTGCCAGATCGTCGTCGCGCGGCATGCTGCGCCGCGCCCGCTCGTAGTGGAGAACGGCCGGACCGAGCTCGCCCAGTCGAAACCACGCGTTGCCCAGGTTATAGTGCAGCTCGCCGCTCTCGAGGCCGCTCTCCAGGATCCGCTCGTAGAGCTCCACCGCGCCGGCGTAGTCGCCCTCCAGATAGAGCCGGTTGCCCTCGTCGAAGAACGCCTCCTGCGCCGCAGCGGGAGCCGCGCCCCAGGCGATGATCAGAAGGACCGCCGTGCAGACTCTGCGCACCCCCGAGCGCCTCATGAACGCAACGCCTCCCCCAGGGCGGTCATCGCCTGCTCGGCCTCCTCCAGGAGCGCTGCTTCCTCACCGTCGTCGCCGCCGGACGCCGGCGGCGCGAACCGCTGCTGGTCGCACTTGTCGAGGCACGCCAGGTAGCGTTCGACCACGTCGGCGGCCACGCCGCGCGCGCCCAGCGCACGCCGGATGTCGTCGCGAACAAGCCCCGCCTCGGCCACGTTCAGGGAATCCCCCAGGAAGCCGAGCAGCGCCTGGCTGACCCCGGCCACAAACGCCTGGTGCTGCTCCGGCGCGCGCAGTCCCCGGGCGTGGGCCAGACGCGAGCGGGCCAGGCGCGACGCCCGGCGGCGGCGGGCGTAGGCGACGTTCCCCTCCAGACGCTCGCGGTGGCGGCGCAGCGCAAGAGCCCCGGCCAACCCGAAGAGAGGAACCAGCACCACGGTCCAGAAGACGCCGCTACGGAACAACTGCCGGTCGATCGGGGTGAACGCCGAGGTCGCGATGCGTATGAAGCGAATGTCCTGCCGGGCCGCCTCCAGCCGGGCGCCACCGCCCCCGAGGAGAACCGGACCGCCGGCTGTGACGTCGCCCGTCACCTCCACGGTGAGCGGGTCCGAGGCGGCGACCGCGTACCGCCCCCCCGCCGCGTCGAAGTAGGCCAGCTCGACGGGGGGAACGACGTGCGATCCGGGGGCGCGCGGAACGAGGACGTACTCGTAGCTCCTGGCGCCGCTCACGCCGCGTGCGCCGGCGTCGACGTCGTCGGTCATCTCCGGGGGATAGACGTCGAAGTCCGGTGGAAACGCCACCTCGGGATCGGGCAGCATGCGCAGATTGCCGGCGCCCCGCACGTCCAGGCGGAACGTGAGCGCCTCGTTGGTCGCCGCCGCGGCCGTGTCGAGCGACGCGATCACCTCCAGGCTGCCGACGAGGCCGGTGAAGGAGTCCGGCCGCCCCGCGGCGGGCAGCGGGCGCGCCTCGATGTCGATCGCCTCGGATTCGACCGGTACCGCGACGTTGCGTCCGAACAGCCCGCCGCCGAAGGGATCGCCGAAGCCGAAAGGATCGCTGAACGACCGTCTGGAGCGGACCCGCACCTGGGCCTCGAGCGCGAGCGGCTCGATGGTGCGCGGTCCGGCCCCGGTGGGGAACAGCGCCGCCCGGCGGACGACGGTGGTCGCATACCGCACCCCGCCCCGCATTACCTGCTCCACCCGCGGCGCCCGCGGGAGGGCGATCTCCTCGACCCAGAAGCCGTTGGCGCCGGGGGCGCGCGTAATGCCGTACGACTCGACGTCCACGCGCGTGAACAGCCGGTACTCGACCAGCACGGGCTCGTTGGCCCACGGCTCGCGCGTGCTCACCGACGCCTCGACGAACAGGTCCTCGGACCCGATGTCCACCCCGCCCCGCGACCGGTCCGGCGCGCGCCGGGCCGGGGCCGATCCCGCCGGCCGCACCCCGATCGTCAGCGGGTCGGTCGCGTGATCCCGCCCGCCGGCCCGCACCCGGACCGGCCCGATCGTGTGCATCCCCTCGGCGACCGCCCGGAAACGGTACTGGTAGGTGAACGAGGTCGAACTGCGGCCGTTGACGAACTGCATCGACGTCTGGGTGCCGACGCCGAGGTAGGCGGCGAAGCCCGACAGGTCGGGCAGGCGCGGGTCCTCGTCGGCCCCGCCGGTCCCCGACACCTCGACGTTCAGGGTGAACTGCCGGTCCACCGCCACCTCGTTGCGATCGAGGTACGCACGGACCTCGATCGCCTGCGCCGCTGCTGCAACGGGCAGGGCCGACAGCAGCAGGAACACGACACTCCCGGGCACAACTCCACCCAGCTTCTTCGCCACTACGTTCATCGTCACCACGGTCGCCGCGTGCGCCGGCCGGGATCGGCGGACCGCCGCTGCCGCCTGATCTCGCCCGGGTCCTCGGTAATCGCCTGCAACAGCCGCTCCGCCTCCTCGCGACTCATCCGCCCGGGTTGCGGCTGCGCGTCCGTCTCGCCGGTCTCCGGTTCGGAATCGCCGTCAGGCTGTTGCCCCTCCTGCTCGTCCTGCCCGGGCTCTTCCTCCGGGTTCTCCTCCTGTGGCTGTTCCCGGGGTTGGCCGGACTCGGACTGCTCCTGCCCTTCCTGTCCCGATTGCTCCTGGTCCTGACCGTCCTCGTCCTGATCCTCCGAGTCGTCGGACTGTTGCTGTTGCTGCTGCTGTTCCTGCTGCTGCAACTGCTCCAGCGCCACCTCCAGGTTGTGCTTCGCGTCCGTATCGCCGGGATTGCGGCGCAACGCCTCCTTGTAGGCCTCGAGCGCGCCCTCCACCTGCTGCTGCCGGTAGAGGGCGTTGCCGAGGTTGTACCAGGCCTGCGCCTCCAGGGCGGGATCGGCGGCCTCGATAGCCCCGCGATAGGCGTCCACGGCGCGCGCGAACTCGTCGGACCGGTACAGCGCGTTCGCGTCGTTGAAGCGGATCACCGGCGAGTCGGGAGCCGCGCGCAACGCCTCCAGGTACCTCTCGTGGGCCTCGTCGTAGCGTCCCTCCCGGTACAGACGGTTCCCTTCCTGCACGTCGGCCCGCCCCGCCTGGGCCGCCGACGAATGCGGCAACCCGGCCATGACGGCGGCCACCCCGACAGCGACCGCTATCCGCATCAGCGCAACCTCCCGACCCAGGCGTCCGCGGCCCGGCGACGCTGGGGAACGAGCGACTCGGCCAGCAGCAGCGCCAGCGCAAAGCCAAGGAAGATCTGGTACTGCTCCTCGTAGAGGGTCACCTCGCGCGACTCGATCGCTTCTCCGTCCCCGCCGGTCAGCTCCTCCACGAGCCGCTCGAACGCCGCCCCGGACCCGGCGGCCGCGTGGTAGTACGCGCCGCCGGTCCGCTCCGCCACCCGCTGCAGCGTGACGTCGTCCAGACGCGTCGTGACGACGCTCCCCTCTTCGTCCCGCAGGAAACCGTTCGGGGCGCCGGTCTCGTCGAAGCTCGGAATCGGAACCCCCTCGGTCGAGCCCATGCCAACCGTGTAGACCTGGACCCCCTCGTCCACCGCACGCTCGACGGCGGCGTCCAGCGCCCCTTCGTGATCCTCTCCGTCCGTGATGACGACGAGCCGGCGGCTCCGTTCTCCCGCCTCGCCGAAACCGTCCAGGGCCACCGCTATCGCCTGGCCGAGATCGGTCCCCGGCACGGGGACCAGGTCCGGCTCCATGGCGTTGAGGAACATCGTGGCCGCCGCGTAGTCGAGAGTCAGCGGGCTCTGCACGAAAGCCTCGCCGGCGAACGCCACCAGCCCGATGCGATCGCCGTCCAGTCGCTCGATCAACCGGCCCACGGCGAGCCTGGCCGCGGCAAGGCGATTGGGCGCGATGTCCTCGGCCTCCATCGACGCCGACAGATCGAGCGCCACCACCAGGTCCTGCCCCTCGCGCCGCACCGTTTCGACGCGATCCCCGAACTGCGGGCGGGCCAGCGCGGTGACCAGCAGCACGACGGCCACGAGCACCAGGACGGAGCGCGTCAACCGCCCGCGCCGGCTGACCACCTCGGTGAGCCGGTCGATCCGCCCGCGCTCGCCGAAGCGGTCCAGGGCGCGCCGCCGCCGGGCGGCGGCCCACCACTCCAGCGCCAGCAGCGCCGGCAGCAGGAGATAGGCGTAGAGCAGGGTCTCGACCCCGAAACGGAACATCAGCCGGTCACTTTACCTTCCGCCACGCCCGGTTCAAGATCGCTGCTTCCGCGGATGCGGCCTCGACCGCCCCAGGGTCGCGTAGTCTGCCGGCATCGCTTCCTGCCGGCACAGACTCCGGGACCGTCACGGCAGTCTCCGCAGCACCGTCCTGCCGAGCGCGACCTCCAGCAGCAGCAGCCCGAGCCCGGCGGCGAGCGGCAGGTGGAACAGCTCGCCGTAGCGCGTGAACGACGTCATCTCGATCTCGGTCGTCTCCAGCGCGTCTATCTCTTCATAGACGCGCTCCAGGCTCTCCCGGTCGGTCGCCCGGAAATAACGCCCCCCGGTCAGCGACGCCAACTCCTCGAGCGCTTCGTCGTCGATGTCGACCTGCATCGACAGGTAGCGCCGCCCGAACAGGGGATCGTCCACCGGCACCTGCGCCGAGCCGCGCGTTCCGGCGCCGACCGCGTAGATCCGCACGCCGAGCGCCTGCGCCAGTTGGGCCGCGGTCGCCGGATCGATCGATCCGCGGTTGTTCCGGCCGTCGGTCAACAACACGATTACCTTCGACTCCGCACTCGAGTCGCCGAGCCGCTTGACCGCGGTGGCCAACCCCATGCCGATGGCCGTACCGTCCTCGATGACGCCTACCTCCAGCTCCTCGATCAGCGTGGTCACCACGCGGTGGTCGAGGGTGAGCGGCGCCTGCGTGAACGCCTCTCCGGCAAAGACGACGAGCCCTATCCTGTCGTTCAGCCGCCCGCGCACGAAGTCGGCGGCCACCTGCCGGGCCGCCCCGATGCGATTGGGCTCCAGGTCCTCGGCGAGCATCGAGCTCGACAGGTCCAGCACCAGCACGATGTCGATTCCGTCGGTGGCGACGTTCTCCGCCGTCACCCCGGTCTGGGGGCGGGCGAAGGCGACCAGCAGCAGCGCCAGCGCCAGCAATCGCAACCCGAACGGCAGGTGCCGCCAGCGTCCGGTGCGGCGCCGGTCCGCCCGCACCAGCCGGTCCACGGCCGAGTACCGCACCGCGCCGAGCGTGCGCTCGCCGCGTGTCACGTGCCACCAGACCAGAGCCGGCAGCAGTAGCAGCAACAGCAGGTAGTACGGGTCCACGAACCGATCGATCATGCCGTGCCCGCCTCCGCCGCAGCAGGTTCCGAATCCGTCGCGGGCTCCGGCGCCGCAACCACCGCCCGCGTGCGGTCCACCAGGCTTCGCCCCAACGGGATCACCTCGCGGCAGCGCTCCAGTACGGGCCGATCCTTGGCGAACTTCACCAGGTCGCAACGCTCCAGCAAATGCCGGAAATCGCCGACAACCGCCGCTTCGACATCGTGCGCGCGGAGGCCGTCGAGCACCTCCCGCGTGGTCATCTCCAGCGCGTCCACCCCGAAGCGTCCCTCGACGTACGCGCGGACGATATCGGATGCGCGGATGTGGAACGCCTTGATCTCGCCCCGCTCGGGCAGCCGTTCGGCCTCCAGGGTACGAAAAGCTTCGTATGCAATCTCGTGCGCGGGCCGCGGCGGCTCGACCGGCGCCGAAATGCTGTCCGGCGTGCGCCCGCGGCGCCGCCTCCACAGCCAATAGCCAATCCCCGCCAACAGCAGTATCCCGGCCAGCCACGGCAGGAGGGTCAGCACATTCAGCGGAATGTCGAGCGGCCCCTTGATGGCGCGGATGTCGCCGCCCTCGTCCAGACCGACGCTGGCAACGGTGACCGGCCACGGGTCGGTCCCGAGGGTCACCGTGTTTCCGTCCGCGTCGAGCACGTCTACTTCGACCGCCGGCACCTCCAGGTCGCCCAGCTCGAACGCGGTGAGGACGAGCTCGGCGCTCGACACCGTTCGGCCGCCCTCGACGCGCGGCTCGTCGATGCGCCGCTCCAGCACCTCGAAAGGCCCCAGGCTCTCCGGGTCGGGCCAAGCCACCGATGCGGCGGCGGCGTGCTCCACCCGGATGGTCAGCCGCGTGCGGTCCCCGACCGCGATGTGCGCAGGCTCCAGGTTGGAGCTGACGGCGGGCGCCCGGGGCTGCGCCGGGGCCGGCGCACCGAGCGCGAGGGCCAGCAGCAGGGCGGCGGCTCCCGCAGGAACACACGAGACGCGGGTAGACGCACAGGCTGCGGGGACCGCTGCCGCCGAAACGCGCAGGACCCAAGCGGACGCACTCTGCTGTCCGCGCCGTGGAATGATGGAGCGCATCGCCCTCATCGGAACCGCCTCGCCCGTTCCCGGAAGAACCGCATCAGCCTTTCCATGTAGGGACGGTCCGCGGACACCTCGATGACGTCCACCCCGGTCCGCCGGAAGAGCTGCGTGCGGGCCTCCTCGGCTGCCCGCGCGTCCGCCGCGAACGTGTCCCGGAACACCCCGTCGGACAGGTTGACGGTCACGCGCTCGCCCGACTCGGCGTCCTCGAAGTCGACGAAGCCGATGTCGGGCAGCTCCAGCTCCCGCCGGTCCCCGATGCGGATGGCGACCAGGTCGTGCCGCCGGGCCGCGACGGCCAGCGCCTGCTCGTGCCCCGCGGCCAGAAAGTCGGAGACGACGAAGACCACGGCGCGCCGCGAGACCACCCTGGCCAGATACTCCAGCGCGGCGCCGACGTCGGTCCCCCGCCCCTCGGCGCGCGTGTAGATCAGCTCGCGCAGCACCCGCAGCACGTGGCGCCGGCCCTTCCGTGGCGGAACGAACTGTTCGACGCGGTCGCTGAACAGGATCAACCCCACCTTGTCGTTGTTCTTGATGGCGCTGAACGCGAGGATGGCGCAGATCTCGGCCGCCGCCTCCTCCTTCATGCGCCCGCCCGTGCCGAAGTCCCCCGAGCCGCTGACGTCGACCAGCAGCACGACGGTCAGCTCGCGCTCCTCCTCGAACACCTTGACGAACGGCGCGCCGGCGCGGGCGGTGACGTTCCAGTCGATGTTGCGGATGTCGTCGCCGTACTGGTACTCGCGGACCTCGGCGAAGCTCATGCCCAGGCCCTTGAATACGGAGTGGTACTCGCCCGAGAACACGTCGTTCACCAGACCGCGCGTGGCGATCTCCACCCGCCGCACCTGCTTGAGGACCTCGCGCGGAATCATGATCCGTCTACGGCACCTCGACCTTGCCCAGCACGCGGTTGACGACCTCGTCCGCCGACACCTCCTCGGCCTCCGCCTCGTAAGTGAGCAGCACCCGGTGGCGGAGCACGTCGAGCCCGATGGAGCGGACGTCCTCGGGGGTCACGTAGCCGCGGCGGCGGAGAAACGCGTGGGCGCGGGCCGCGCGGGCGAGGTTGATCGTGGCCCGCGGCGAGGCCCCGAACGCGATGAGCTGGCTCAGGTCCTTCAGGCCGCAACTCGCCGGCTCGCGCGTGGCGAACACCAGATCGACGATGTAGCGCTCCACCTGCGGGTCCATGTAGATCATTTCCACCGCGGACCGCGCCCGGCGGATGTCGTCCGGATGGACGACCGGTTCGATGACGGCCTCCTCGCCGGTGGCCATCCGCCGCATCACCTCGATCTCCTCGTCCTTCTCCGGATAGCCGACCACCACCTTGAACATGAACCGGTCCACCTGCGCCTCGGGCAGCGGGTAGGTCCCCTCCTGCTCGATCGGGTTCTGCGTGGCGAGCACCAGGAACGGCTGATCGAGCGGGTACGTCGTATCGCCGATCGTCACCGTCCGTTCGGCCATCGCCTCCAGCAGGGCCGACTGCACCTTGGCGGGCGAGCGGTTGATCTCGTCGGCCAGGATGAGATTCGAGAAGATCGGTCCCTTCTTCGTCCGGAACTCGGAGTGCCGCGGGTCGTAGACGAGCGTGCCGATCAGGTCGGCCGGCAGCAGGTCGGGCGTGAACTGGATCCGCCGGAAGGCGGTGTCGATGGCCCGCGCCAGCGTCCTGACGGTCAGCGTCTTGGCCAGCCCCGGCACCCCTTCCATCAGCACGTGGCCGTCGGCCAGCAACCCGATGACGAGCCGCTCGACCATGGCCCGCTGCCCGACGATGATCCGCCCGACCTCGCCCAGCAGCCGCTCGACGAAGGCGCTCTCCTTGTGGATGGTTTCCTGTATCGCTTCGATGTCGTGGTGCATGTTGCGCGTCCGATCGTACTGGAGCCGCCCGCCGCGCAGATCTCCCGGCACGCGACCGGCGATGCGAACCCGCCCGGCCGTGTGGCTCCCACGTGAAATATGCCCCGAATGTCGCTTGCAATCAAGAATCTTGACACAGAGTCATGCCGCATGGTACCTCTCGACGCTGCACCCGCCCGTTCGGGCGCGGACCCGACGGCGACGCACGGGGGTGCGGACTCTCCCGCCGTCCGGCGATATGATCCGGGGCACGACCATGAACGAAATCAACAAGACGGCCACCTTCGTCGGCATCGCCCTCGTCCTCGGCGTCGTGGCGTTCGCCAGCGCCCCGCGCCGGGCGGCGCCCGACCTGTTCTTCGACGTCGGGGAGCCCTTCTTCCCCGAGTTCACCGACCCGGAAGCGGCAGCCACCCTCGAGGTGATGGAGTTCGACGAGGAGACCGCCTCCGCCACCCCGTTCCAGGTGACCAACCAGGGCGGGCTGTGGACGATTCCGTCGCACCACGACTACCAGGCCGACGGCACCGAGCGGCTGGCCAACATCGCCGCCGACGTCATCAGCCTCGTCAAGGACGACTTCCGCTCGGACAACGTCGCCGACCACGAAGCGCTCGGGGTGATCGACCCGTCCGATCTGACCACCTCCAGCCTGGTCGGCCGCGGCACCCGCGTGACGGTCCGCGACCAGAACACCGAGATCCTCGCCGACCTCATCGTCGGCAACCGCGTTCCCAACCGGCCCGGGCTCCGCTTCGTGCGCATGCCCGAGCAGAAGCGCGTCTACACCGCCCGCTTCGAGGCAGACATCTCCACCCGCTTCGAGGACTGGATCGAGCGCAACCTGCTGGAGGTCGAGCGCGACCAGGTGAACCACATCGTGCTCAACGAGTACACCGTCGACGAGGTCACCCGCCGGGCTTCGGCGCCCAGCGAGTTCATCCTCGACAAGGTGGACGACACGACGTGGAACGGCTCCGGCGTCCCGGAGGAGCAGGAAGTCGACTTCGTCGAGGTCAACCGCCTGGTCGGCGCCGTCATCGGCCTGCGCATCGCCGGCGTGCGTCCCAAGCCGGCGGGGATGACCGGCAACCTGCGCGACGCCGCCATGGCCGGCCGCATCGGCCAGGCGGACATCATCGACCTGATCAACAAGGGCTTCTACCCCACCGCGGAGGGCGGCCTCCTCTCCAACGAGGGTGAGCTGCTGGTCCGCACCACCGAGGGCGTGCTGTACACGCTGCGCTTCGGCGAGATCGTCTACGGCCGGGGCGACGCCATCCTGCTCGGCAGCGACGAGAGCGACGACGAAGAGGCCGGACCGGGCGAGAACCGCTACGTCTTCATCACCGCCGAGTTCGACGAGGCGGCCCTGCCCGAGCCGGACGCGGCGGACACCGACGCCCACGCGTCGTGGGAACGCCGGGTCTCCGAGGGCAGAGAGAAGGCCGAGCGCCTCGCCGCGCGCTTCGCCCGCTGGTACTACGTCGTCGCGGCCGGCAGCTACGACCGCATCCACAAGCCGCGCGAGGACTTCCTGAAGGACCGGGAGGAAGCGGACGCCGGCGCGTAGGAGTCTGCGCCGCAGAAACGGCGCGGACTCCCGAAGGGTTGGTTGGGCGGCAAACGGAGCCGTCAGGCGACGATCGGCGGGCGAGAGTTGCATAGGCTACTACCCATGGCTGCCCAGGTAGTTTCGGCGGCATCTCCGCCCCTCTCCAAGAGCGAGAGGGATGTACCGGCACCGGTGCGCCGACTTTCACTGGAGAACGGCGACCGGCTCTCCCGCCGGGAGTTCGAGCGGCGGTACGCGACAAGGCCCGACATCAAGAAGGCGGAGCTGATCGAAGGAGTCGTCTACCTGTCGGCCGCCGTTCGTCTCACCAGCCACGGAGAGCCGCACTCCCTGGCCATCGCCTGGCTCGTCAACTACTGTGCGTCGACACCCGGAGTGCGCACGGCGGACAATGCCACGGTACGCCTCGACCTGGACAACGAGCCGCAACCGGATGTCCTGCTGCGCGTCGAGCCGCGGGCGGGCGGCCAGTCGCGTGTGAGCCACGACGACTACCTGGAGGGTGCGCCGGAGCTGGTCGTCGAGATAGCAGCCAGCAACGCCAGCCACGACCTGCACGACAAGCTGCGTGTCTACCGCCGCAACGGGGTCCGGGAGTACGTCGTCTGGCGGGTCCACGACCGGCAGGTTGACTGGTTCGTGCTGGCGGTCGACGAGTACCGGCGGCTGGAGTCCGACACGGACGGGGTTCTCCACAGCACCGTCTTCCCCGGCCTGCGGCTCGCCGTCGAGGCGCTGTTGGCCGGTGACGTCGCGATGGTTCTCGCCGAACTGCGGCGCGGCATCGAGACTGACGAGCACGCGGTATTCGTCGAGCGCCTGCGCACGGTAGCGCAGGCCGCCAGACCTGCCCCGGCAGTCCTCTGACAGCTCGTTCATTCACGGTCGACGACGGGCGACCGGGGGGCCGCGGGCCAGCGCGAAGTTGCCGTCGACCACGACCAGCTCGCCATCGGCCCACCCTATGCCGCGCGGGGCGTCTCAAGCGCCGGACCACCCTTCCCGGCGGCAGACCGCATCCGGTACCCTTCCGGCGATGATCGTCGATCCGTACTTCTATCTCGCCGCCACCGTCGCGGTGCTCATCGTCGGCATGGCCAAGGGCGGCTTCGGCGGGGGCATCGCCGTGGTCGGGGTGCCGTTGATGGCCATGGTCGTCAGCCCCTTCCAGGCGGCGGCGGTCATGCTGCCGATCCTGATGGTGATGGACGTTCTGGCGATGCGCGCCTACTGGGGCCGGTGGGACCGGCGCAACCTCCGGATCCTGCTGCCTGCGGCGATGCTCGGCACACTGCTCGGCTTCGTGACCGCCCGCGCCATCTCCGCCGACGGCCTGCGCGTGCTGGTCGCCGTCGTCGCGCTGGTCTACGCGGTGCAGTACTTCCGGCGCCGGCCGAACGACCGGAACCGTCCGCCGCGCGCCGGCCCCGGCGTGTTCTGGGGCGCCACGGCCGGGTTCACGAGCTTCTCGATCCACGCCGGCGGACCGCCGCTGCAGGCGTTCCTGCTGCCGCAGCGGATGCACCGGACGACGTTCCAGGCCACCAGCGTCCTGTTCTTCTTCGTGGTCAACTGGTCCAAGGTCGGTCCGTACTACTGGCTCGGCCAGTGGACCACCGACAACCTGCTGACGTCGCTGGTCCTGCTGCCGCTGGCTCCGGTCGGGGTGTTCCTCGGCCGCTACCTGCACGACCGGGTGGACGACGAGCTCTTCTTCCGCGTCGTTCACGCCTCGTTGTTCTTGATCGGCGTCAAGCTGCTGTACGACGCGTCCGGGGTGTGAGCAGTCGTCGGGAATCAGTCGGCGGACTCTGCGCGCTTGATGAAATCGACGATCAGAGCCCGCAACTCCCGGATGTCTTCCTGTACATCGTCGAAGCGGGCCTCGAAGCGCGCGTTCATGTCGTCGATACGCGTGTTGAGCTGCGTGTTCACGCCATCGATGCGCGCGTTGAGCTGCGCGTTCGTGTCGTCGATGCGTGCGTGATGCTGCGAACTCGCACTCTCGATACGTGCGTTCGTGTCGTCGATGCGTGCGTTCACATCACCGATGCGCGCGTTCGTCGAGCAGGTCCCGACGCCGAGGGTGGCGCTGATGGCACCGGCCGCGACGATTATCGTGATGCGGTCAGCCGTCGACATGTTTCGACGCTACCACTCGGGCACTGCTCGTGCAATGTGGTCGGCACGAACTACTTCGGAGGCCCGGCACTCGGGCGCATGGCGAGACTCACAACCATCCCCTTTGCCGCGCAATGCGCGCCGCCTCCACCCGGTTCGACGCGCCGAGCTTGCTGATCGCCTCGGACAGGTAGTTCCGCACCGTCCCCTCCGACAGATCGAGCTCCGCCGCGATGGCCGCGCCCGACGCCCCGTCGCCGGCCAGCCGCAGGACCTGGCGCTCGCGATCGGTCAGCGGATCGGCCTCGTACCAGGCCTCGGCGGCCAGCTCCGGCGAAATCGCCCGGCCTCCGCCCTGCACCTTGCGCACCGCCCGCGCGAGCTCCTCGGCGGGCGCGTCCTTGAGCAGGTAGCCGCGAACCCCGGCGTCCAGCGCACGCCGCAGGTAGCCGGGACGGGCGAACGTGGTGAGGATGATCACGCGCATGCCGCGCTCGACCAGCCGGGCGGCGAGCTCCAGCCCGGTCACCCGCGGCATCTCGATGTCGGTGAGCACGACGTCCGGCTTCAGGCGTTCGGCCAGTTGCAATGCCTCGGCGCCGTCGCGCGCCCGTGCGACCACTTCGATGTCGGGCTCGAGATCGAGCAGTGCCGACAGTGCGCCCAGCACCATCGCCTGATCCTCTGCGACCAGCACGCGGATCAAGCCACGGCCTCCCGTGACGCGGGCAGTCCGGATGTCGGACGCCGGGGCTCGGCCGGAATGCGCACGGTCAGGCTGACGCCGCGCGCGGTTTCGACCGTCATCGCGCCCCCGGCCTGCTCGACCCGCTGGCGCATGCCGGCCAGGCCGGCGCCCTCGCGGACCGCGCCGCCGCGACCGTCGTCCTCCACCGTGAGGCGTATCCACCCGTCCTCGCGAGCGAGACTGGCCCGGCATTGGGCAGCCGCAGCGTGGCGGACGACGTTGGTGATCGCCTCTCGCAGGCACAGCGCCAACACCGCCTGACGATCCGGCGACAGGTCGAACGGCCGCCTGTCGATCGTCAACCTGACATTGCCCGCCTCGCAGGCCAGCCGGGCGTTGGCCAGCTCCGCGTCGAGATCCGCCCGCCGCAGCCCGCTCACCGCCTCGCGTATCTCGCGCAGCGCACCGCGCGAGATACGCTCCACCTCGCGGATCTCGTGGCCGGCGCGGTGGTCGCCCCGCGAGGCGAGCTTCCCCGCCAGCTCCGCCTTGATGGTGATGAGCGAGAGCGTGTGCCCGAGCAGGTCATGCAGGTCGCGCCCGATCCGTTCCCGCTCGGCGACGGCCGCAAGCCGGCGCACCTCGGCCTGCGAGAGCTTCAACGCGGCCTCCTGGCGGTCGAGCTCGTCGGTATGGACGGCCACCGCGCCGATCAGCAGGGAGAGCGCTCCGCCGAAGAGCAGGACGAAGTTCGGGAGGTCGAACGCCAGCCACTCGATGGCGATCAGCAGCACGACACCCACCAGCCAGGCGTAGGCGCGCGGCGGTCGGTCCGCCCGGCCGACCAGCCCGCTGCCGTAGATGAAGAAACCCATCGCGTTCGGGTTGAACGGCGTCCACACCAGTGCGATGAGGAGGATGCCGGCGATATTGAGAAAGACACGTCGGCCGGCGTGCCAGAAACCGTTGAAGTACAGGGCCAGGAACGCCGGCAGGGTGAGCAGGGCCAGTGTGAGCTCCACCGGCTCCAGCGGCACGAACCACCACTTGGCGAAGAACCCGATGAGCCAGAACAGCCACAGGTACGGTATCCAGCCGATGCGCGGATCGGAAGGCAGCAGGCGCCGGTGCAGCGCGAGAAACGCCCTGCCGACCGCGCGGCCGAAGTTGCTCGCCAGCGCCATCACCTGATCTCCACGTCGTCGATCTCGAAGACGAAGGCCCCGAGTTGTGGGGCCTGCGCCACGAACGCCAGACCGCCGATGATGCCCGGCGTCGCCGTCGGGAAGCGCGCCAGCGGAATCTCGATCCCGGTCCACTCGGCGGACGTCGTGAACGGCACGGCGGGAGGCACGGAAGCGCTCCCACCGGCGCCGAACAGCATGACCATATAGGTCCGACCGTCGCCGCGCGTGCGGAAACGTAGGACCTCCCGACCCGCAAAGTCGACCGGCTGCATCGGCTGCGCGCCGGGGAAATAGATGGTTCCGGCCCAAGGGAACGGGAAACCGGGTGCTACCTCGCCCTCGACCCGCAGCGCCCCGCTTTCGACAGACAGACGGGCGGTGGACGATCCGCCCTGCATCCCGTCCGACGTTACCTGCCAGCCGAAGCCGAAGGCGGCGCCGACGCCGTCCTCGAAGTCGGCGATCAGCGTCGTCTCGGGCGCGGCGGACACTGCCGTGGTCTCCTGCCGCTGCCGGTCGATACGGCGGCGGTCGACCAGGTAGCCGTCCTTCCAGACGGCGACGATGCGGGGGCTGAGCGACAGGTCGTTCTCGAGGTCGCCGTCGATCAGCACGAGGTCGGCGATCCGACCCTCGTCGATGCGCCCCCGGTCATCGAGCCCGAAGATCCCGGCCGGCACGGAGGTGGCCGCCGCGAGGGTCTCGGCGCCGGTCAGCCCGGCGCGGCCCAGAAGTCGCAGTTCGCCGTGCATCGAGAGGCCGGAGGCGGTTCCCGGGTTGGGGGAATCGGTACCCGCGAGCAGTCTAACGCCGGCAGCGTGCAAGCGCCGCACGTTCTCGATCGCCACACCCCTCGCATTCGAAATCCTCTCCGCGTCCCCGCCGGAGAAACGACTGGCCAGGGTCTGGCGCTGCATCGGTGACAACGGCGTATCGCCGGCGGCCGCCACCAACTCCCCGTCCAGCGCGTCGCCGCCGATGGAGGCGGCGACCGACAGCGTCGGGACGACGAACACGCCCGCATCGGCGATGCGCGCCGCCTGCGCTTCGTCGATGAGCGCGTCGCGCCAGACGTGCACCAGCCCGTCGGCGCCGAGCGCGACCGCCTCCAGGGCATGCTCCAGCGTGCTCACGTGCACGACGGCGCGCAGGCCCTCCGCATGGGCGGCCGCGACCAACGCTCCGATGGTGTCGCGGTCGAGCGTGGCGATATCCATGCCGAAGGTGCTGCCGTCCTCGTGGACGATCTTGATCCAGTCGGAACCCTCCTCCTTGCGAGCCCTGACCCAGGCGGACGCCTCGTCCGGGCCGCCCACGGCCTCCACCGGCACGCCATACTGCGTGCCGTGTCCGCCGGCCGCGGTAGCCAGCATCCCGGCGGAGAAGAGGTCGGCCTCGTCGCCGCGGGCCAGCGTGTCGCGCGCCGCCCGTTTCGAGGCGACGAGTTGCGGATCGCTGAACTGGTCGAGTACGGTGGTGACCCCGAAGCGCAGGGCGTCGTTCAGCGTGCTGCCGAACGTATGCACGTGACCGTCGATGAGCCCGGGCGCCAGCGTCCTGCCCCGGCCGTCGATCCGGGGAAGATCCGGCGGCAGTCCCAGCCACCGGCCGACGCCCCGGATGCGGCCATCCTCCACCCACACGTCCTGTTCCGGTCGGAAGGCCTCCCCGTCGAAGACCTTGACGCGGACGATTGCGAAGCTGGTCTCGGGCAGCGCGTCCCCTGCAGCTTCAGGGGTCGCCGGCTCGGGCAGCGCGGTGAGCACGCCCATGAAAACGAGAATCGCGAAACCCGCGTACGTTGCGCTGCGAGCCACCGTTCTCTCCGGTCCGGTCATCGCCACCTCCTCGCTCGGCGTTCTACGCGCCGGCATCTGCTCCGCTCCTAGCTCCGGCTGACCCGCCGGAAGCCGACGGCGGCGACGACGAGAAAGACCACCGTGAAGACGCCCATCGCCAGCACGTGGATCCCGATGGACCCGCCCTGGTCCATGCCGAGCACCTTCAGCGCAAGCTGTGACTGGTGGTAGGCGGGAAAGACGACGGCCACATCCTGCACGAACGCCGGCAGCAGCGCGATCGGCATCCACAGGCCGGACAGGAAAGCCATCGGCAGGTAGACCAGGTTCACGATGGCGACGGCGGACTGCGCCTTCACCCACGCACCGATCGCCAGGCCGAGCGCGCAGAACGGAACCACGCTCGACAGCACGACGCCGGCCAGCGCGAACCACTGCCAGCGGTACAGCGTCACCTCCGCCGCGAACGCCCCGAGCAGGAACAGGCCAAGCACGATGGCCATGCCGAAGAGCAACGCCGCCGCCACCCGGGCCAGGAGGTACGCCGCGACAGGCATCGGCGTGGTCTGCTTCAGGAGCAGGGCGCCGCTGTCGCGCTCGGTCGCGAACCCGACCCCGAATCCGAAAAGAGAAGGACCGATCAGCCCGAAGACCCCATAGGTGGCGAGCAGGAACGTCGGCGCCAGCGGCGAGAAGCTCATGACCACGCCGAAGAAGACGTAGAACATGATTGGGAACACCAGCGTCGGAATGGTGAACCCCGGCGTCCGCGCCAGGCTCAGGAACTGGGCCCGCGCCTCCAGCACGTAGATGCAGGCGTGGCGGGCGAGCCCCAGGCGCGGCGCGCCGTCGCTGGCCGTCGTCATCAGGACACCCCCTGCGGGTCACCGTCGCGCACCAGGGTGAGAAAGGCGTCCTCGAGTCCGGCCCCCGTCACGTGCAGGTCGCGCAGGTCGGGATCCGCGGCGAGCAGCGTCCGCAGCACGTCCTCCGGCCGCGCGGTCAAAATCTCCAGGTGCTGGCCGCTGACCTCCGCCCGGACCACGCCCGGCAGGGCCGCCACGTCGTCGCGACCGACGCCGGTGATGCAGCGGATGCGGCGATCCGCGGTGCGGGACTTGATCTCCGACGGCGTTCCCTCGGCGACGACCCGCCCCCGGTGGATGACCGCGATCCGGTCCGCGAGCGCATCCGCCTCCTCCAGGTAGTGCGTGGTGAGCACGGCGGTGCGACCCGCCTTCTTCAGCCCCTGGATCTCGTTCCACAGGCTGCGGCGCGCCTCCACGTCGAGCCCGGTGGTCGGCTCGTCGAGAAAGACCAGCTCCGGGTCGCCGGCCAGCGCCAGTGCGAACATCACCCGCTGCTTCTGACCGCCGGACAACCGGCCGTAACGGCGCGCGGCGAGCTCCTCGAGACCGGCCATGGCGAGCAGCCTCCCCACCGGCAGCGGCGCCGGATAGTAGCTGGAGAACAGCTCCAGGTTTTCGGCGACGGTGAGCGTGTCGGGAAGACCGGATACCTGCAGCATCGCGCCGCGGCGCATCCGGACCGGCCGCGCCCCGGGATCCCGCCCGAACACGCGCACGGCGCCCTGCTGCACCGGCAGACTGCCCAGCAGGAGGCCTATCGCGGTCGTCTTGCCCGCACCGTTGGGCCCGAGCACGGCCAGCACTTCACCCGGCCGGATCTCCAGATCGAGCGCGTCGAGGGCGACAACGTCGCCGTAGCGGTGAGTCACCCCTGCAAGCGCGGCGAGTGGCTCATCGGACATCGCTGTCGATCCTCCTGTCGTGATTGCACGCGATCATGCCGCCGGTGATACGAGTCCGGCGACTCGCGGATAACATGTGCCGCATCGAAAGATCGTACGGACAGGGCCGGGCGGCCCGGTAGTGCAAGGCGTCACTTGCATGGTGTGACGGATGTCATAATCGGCGTCGCCATGCGGGATTCGGCCACCGACCCGCGCACACGGCGCCCGGTGCGGTGCGCTCCGGCCATCGTTGCGCTGTTCGTTCTTCTCTCCGGCGTGATCGGCTGTGGCGGACTGCAATGGGAGGACTACATGGAGGCCGCCTACCACGCCCGCCAGGACGGCCGCTACGGCGAAGCCGAAGAGCTGCTGCTGGTGGCGGCCGACTACGCTGCGGCCTTTCCCGCCGATGACCTGCGGCGGGCGATGACGTTGAACGACCTGGCGGAGATCTGCGTCGCGGAAGACCGCCACGCGGAGGCCGAGGTGCTCTACCGGCAGGCAACCGAGGTCATCGAAGCGGCGCTCGGCCCCGACCACCTCGACCTGGCGGCCCATCTCGCCATGGTCGCGGCGTTCTACGCCGAGCAGGGGATCTACACCGAGGCGGAGCCGCGCTACGAGCAGGCCGTCGCGATCATGGAGCCGGCGCTCGGCTGGGCGCATCCCGACGTTGCCGTCCACCTCGCCGCTCTGGCGTCCGTCTACTACCGGCAGGGGCTGCACGCGGAGGCCGAACCGCTCTACGAACGCTCGCTGGCAATTCTGGAACTCGCGCTGGAACCGGACAACGTCCGGCTGGCCGAGGTCCTGGAGGAATACGCCGGATTGTTGCGGGCCACCAACCGGGGCGTCGAGGCCGGACCGCTGGAAGCGCGCGCGCGGCGGATCCGCGCGACGCCGTAGTACGACTCACCCGCGGGCACGGGACCGCAGCTCTTGCAACAGGCGCAATGGTCCCCTGCCCGGCGCGTCTGCAACGTCCCCGGACTTCCGCTCCAGGTCGGCGTCTTCCTCGTACGTCGCACGAAACTCGTCCACCACGGTATCCGGCGCGGAACCGGGGTACATCCGCAGCAGATCCCATTCGTTGATCGCGGCCCTGACCTTGTAGCGCATGCGGGCCTGAACCCCGGCGCCGCCGGTCCTGCCCTCCAGCCGCGGAGCCTCCCAGTCGTAGGCTTCGCTGTAGATCTTCCGCAGCTTGTCGAGCGTGTCGTTCACGTCCTCTTCCGCCGGCGCGTTCAGCGGCAGGCACGACTGCTCCAGCAGGCGCATGCCCGCCTCGGCCAGGGCGGCGATGCCCGCGTACCGGCTCTTCGCCAGCCGCGGCCCCACGTGGTCGCGGTCCTTCTTGCCGCCGTCGGGACTGATGACGGCCGATGCGAAGTCGTCGGTCACCGTGCCGACGGCGACCAGGCCCGGGTACGATTCGACGGACTTTCCCATCCAGCGCGCCAGCTCGGCATACGACCGGCCGCGCTGCAGGATGGAATACGACCCGACCAGCTCCAGCTCGTCCAGGAGCACGACCCAGCCCTTGTAGCCGGCGCACCTGATCAGCTCGATGGCGAAGCGCAGGCGCTGCGGCGGCAACTCCGCGGCTCTGGGCGCCCGGAAGGAACCGGATTGCTTCTGCCCTATCGACGCCAACCCGCTCTTGACCTCCGAGACCTTCAACCGGTCTCCCGCCCAGAACGACTCGATCCTGCCGTTCAACTCGATGTCGCCCAATCGACCGTAGAGGAGCAGGCTCGCCGGAAACATCCGGCTGAGCATGCCGCTGGAGGCGGCGGCATCGGCCCACTGCAGGAAATCCGCGGCAGCCCGGGAACGCCAGTCCGTCACCAGACCCAGCTCCTCGATCAACCGCCCCTGTCGATCCGGCATCCGCCCGTTCTCGATCGCGGACCTGAACACCTTCCCGAGGTCGTAGAGCGGCGTCTCCTTGCTGACCGCGACCCTGCTGCAGACGAAACTCCGCGCGAGCGCCTGGCGCTCGAGATGCGCCAGCAGGTGCGACTTGCCCGCGCCGAAGTCCCCGGAGACCAGCATCCCCAGCGCGTCGCCCGCCGGGCCGCCGGCATTCCCGGCCCCGGCCAGCAGCGCGGAGAATGCCTCTTCCGCCCGCGGCTGCTTGCAGCCCAGCATCGCCACCGCATCCCGGTTGGGCACGCCGCTGCGCAGGGCCTCGACGGCGCGCCGCCGTGCCAGCCTCTCGTCCCGGTGAACCGCCATGTCTCCCGCCGACCTCCTCACGCCAGCCGAACCAGCGCCGCGACCGGATTGACCCGGTGCCTGTCGCGCACGTCGTCCATCACCCGCGTCTTCAGCGCCTCGTAGATGCCGAAGCCCCTGGAACGCGCGCCCGGCTCATCGTCGACGAAGCCCGGACCGGTCGCCACCAGCATCAGCGTCCCGGCCAGACGGTCGACGTCGTCGACGAACTCGCGCAGCAATTCGTAGTGATCGACGGCCATGGCGCGCGTGTAGTACCGCAGGCCGTCCCTGGGATTGCGGGCCACGGTCACGCGGCGGTTGTTCAGCAGCATCACCGTTCCGGCATGCCCCGCCTGGCGGATCCAGTGGAGCGCCGATTCGATGCAGTGCCTGCCCGTGGTGCGGTTGATGCCCGTATAGATGGAGAACTGGCGGACCGGGCTCACGCGCGTGTTGGCGCCGGTCAGCCAGTCCAGCAACGGCCGGCCGCCGTACTCGCCGTCGAAGCGGTTCCCCTCCTGCAGGCAGAGTTGGGTCATGGCCACGCGAAAATCCCTGGCCAGGTTCGGATTCCTGAAGACGCGCTCCTGTATCGCGGGCCTGATTTCGCTGAGCAGAAACTGCGACTCGAGGTCGTTGGCGCCGGCAATCGCGTCGAAGACGTTGCCGCCGCCGCCCGGATCGATGCCTTCCACCGTGTAGTGCCGTTCGGCGGCCAGGCGCAGAATCACGCGGCGCGCCAAATGGCGCCATTGCACCTGCCGAGCCAGCTCGAAGAAGATGTCCTGCGGCATGTGGACGCGGAGCCTGGCCGCGTCCAGCGAGACGAAGACGTAATCGCGCGCTGCGCAGCGACCCGCCACGGCCTCGCACAACCCGGGCAGCGCGTCGTCCGGGACCACGGCGAACTTGACGGAGGATCCGCCATCCTTGATGAACGTGGACAGGTACTCGCCATCGACGTGGCGCAGCCAGTCGTCGATCGGGATGGTGCTCGACCCGCTCGGCATCAGCCGCCCTTCGTGAACCGGATGCCGTAGTACACGACGTCCTGGCCGTCGGGTCCGACGAAAGTGAACAGATCGCGTTTGGCCTGCCGCGTGCCGGAAGAAGCCGGAAAGGAGACGGTCGCCCCCTTCCTCGTGCGCGTGGGGCCACCATCCTGCAGGCGGTACAGGTCGCTGGCGAAGTCCGTTCTGTCGTAGTCGCGGCCCGCACCGGGCAGCGCGGTCAGCAGCTTGTAGATTCTGGCCAGGGGCACGACTCGCTGCCAGTCGTCGGCCATGAGGCGGCCCGAGGATTCGCCGTGCACGATGTCGGCGTAGACCGCGTACAGCGATTCCAGGAAGGCGTCGGACTTGTGGCGGCTGCTCTTGTTCTGATTCTTCAGCAGCAGATCGGCCAGATAGGACGGCCGGATGGTGGATACCTTCCTGCCGTCTATCCTGACCGCCCGATCGCGCGGCAGCAGGCGCACGATGGAAGGATGGGAAATCAGCCTGCCGTCCCGCTCGTGTATTTCCAGGCCCTTCCCGGCGGCTACGGACCGGAGCTCGTCCGAGTACCGCTCCTCAAGGTATCGCGCCTCCTGCTCTTCGTCCGGAAAACCCACGATGCGACGGCATTCGCAACTGCCTGCCGGAGCCCGCTCAGGGACGAGTCGAGATCCGCCCGGGCCCGCTTCAAGCGAACGATGTTTCCTTCGCGGGCCGCCTTCTGCAGGCTCCGGGCCTGCTTGACGAGACCGGCCGCCGACTCGAGCGTCGAGGCGGCGGCGCTCTCGACGTCGTCGAAGGCCTGTTCCAGATCAGTCACCAATTCCCCGCCTTCGAAACACCCACGTCTCGTGTCCGGTCTGCACGCAGGCCCCCGTCCCGTGTCGTGCAGAGCATATCCCAACACCGGCGGCCGCCCCGGTACGTGGACAAGGTATCGGCTCCCAGCGTTTCTGCGCCAAGCAAATACGGGGCCTCGCCGGGCAACGTGCGGGAGGTCATTCCGGGCCGGTTCTGAAGTTCCCGCCCCCGGATCAACTACGGTTCTTGTCACGATGATCGAACCGGTCGGATCGGCCGGCGGCGCCGACCGCGTTGACGTCGACACGGCGGATTCATACCATCGACGTTGAACAAGGTTGCCCCGATGGCGTCCGCCGCACCGCGCAATCCGTTCGCCCCCGGACCGGGAACCCGGCCGCCGGTGCTCGCCGGCCGCGAAGTGGAGCGCCGCATGCTGCGGGGCATCCTGGAGGATCTCCACGCCCGGTGCGCGGGTCCCATCCATCTGCTGCAGGCGCCGCGCGGGATGGGCAAGACGGTGTTGCTGCGTGATCTGCAGCAGACGGGCCCCGCAACGGTCCATTGGATGACCGGCGCCGATCTGTCCGATCTGCCGTGTCTTGCCCGCGCGCTGGCGAACCCCGTCGACCGGCTCATGCTGGACATCTCCAAGGCCACCATCGGCGCCCTGCGCGTGGAACGGCGCGCCCCGGACCTGTCCTGGTGGAAGCAGAGAATCAACGCCCGGTTACGGAATCGTCGAGAGCCCCGGCTGCTGGTCATCGACGAGGCGCATACCCTTCCGGCCGACGTCGCGCACGTGCTGCTGAACGCCGCGCAGGCGTGCGGCGCCGGCGGCAACGCGCCGGTCACCCTGTTGCTGGCCGGCACGCCCGGACTCAGGCCGTTTCTGCTCTCCGACGCCGTGAACGCCTCGTTCGTCGAACGCGCCCCGCTCATCGTGCCGGGGCTGCTTTCGCCGGCCGCCTCGCGCGAGGCCCTGGAAGCGCCGAACTGGCGGGGCTGGCGGCGGGACGACGCGGTTCTGGACGCCGCCGCCGCCGACAGCCTCGGCTATCCGTGGTTCCTGCAGCTGTGGGGTCAGGCCCTGTGGGACGCCGGATGCGGTCGGCAAACGGTCGATCGAGAATCCCTGGCGGCAGCCCGGTTGCGCGTGGACGCCGTGCGCGCCGACTTCTACAGCCACCGTTACGATGAATTCGAGCACGCGGCGCGGCGCGACGGCATCCCCCGCGACGCCATGCTGGCCGCCGTGCAGACCATTGCGGCCCAGATCGACGCGCCCGGCGCCGCCCTCAGCACCGCCGACTTGAACCGGGCTCTGGATCAGGCCGGCATCCCAGCCGACGACGCCGCCGTGGCGCGGGGAATCATCGTCGGCAACGGCTTCCTGACCCAGAGCGGGGACGACTGGCGGGCGGGCATCCCGTCCCTTGCCGCATACGTGCAGCGCCACCCGCGATAACAGCGCGACTTCGCGGCTGCCGCTCTGCGGCGCAGTTCCTAGTTTGCCCCGGGCTCGGCGCCCACCGCGACCAGATACTCGACGACGCTCTCGTACTGCAGCGCCTCGGCCTCGTCGAGCACGGTGCGCCCGGTGGCGTCGACCGCATTCACGTCGATGCCGAGCTCGACGGCTAACATGACGGCTTCGAGGGTTCGCAATTCGGCCGTGGGAGCACCGCTGTACGGCACCCACGGGCGGGCGCGGCGGCCGGCCATCCCGAAAGCCGCCATCAGGGCCGTGGTGCGCTCGGTCTGCCACTGCATGCGGCCGTCGACGATGTAGTCGACCTCGTGCACGAAGTGCGGGTCGGCGCCGTGATCGGCGAGCATTCGCATCAGGTCGACACGCGCGAACCGGGCGGCGAGCCAGAAGGGGGTGGCGCCGACGAACGGCGGCGGGTAGTGGTGATCGCGCGACGCGCGGCGGGTCGGCGTCCACGTCAGCAACGGCTGGTTGGGATCGGCCCCGTGCGCGAGCAGGGCGGCGACCATCCGGCTGTCGTTTCGCATCACCGCGTCGTGGAGCGCCGCGAAGCCGGCATCGGCGGCGTTCGGATCGGCGCCGTTGTCGAGGAGGAACTCCAACAGCCCGCGGTGGCCGCCGTGGGCCGCCAGCACGACCGCGCTGACTCCCCAGGCGTCCGCGTCGTCGACGTCGGCGCCTACGGCCACCAGCACCCGTGCCGACGGCAGGTCGCCGGCGCGGACGGCGAACAGCAACGCGGTGTTGCCGCCGTGGGGGATCTCGCGGTTGTACTCCGGCCGGCTGTGCGGGGGCACCGCCATGACCTGCGTCCAGACGTCCGAGCGAACGCTCAGGTCGGCGCCGTCGTCCAGCAGTGCCTGGACAACGTCCGGATGGCGCTGCGCCGCCGCCCACATCAGGGCCGTCTGCCCCCGCGAGCCTTGCCGGTCGAGGTCGGCACCGGCCGCGGCCAGTTGCCGAACCACCTCCGCGCTGCCGGCCCGGGCGGCCACCATGACCGGCGTCTCGCCGCTCAGGAGCTCGCGGTTCGGGTCGGCGCCGGCCTCCAGCAGCATGCGCAGGACGGCGGTGCTGCCGTTCTCGCTGGCCGCCCAGAGCGGGGTAGCACCCAGATCGTTCCCGGCGCTCGCATCGGCGCCGGCTTCGATCAACAGCCGGACGGTCTCGACATCGTCGCGGTGGCTCGCCCAGAGCAGCGCCGACGAGCCGTCCAACTGGGCCGCATCGGCATCGACACCGGACTCCAACAGCGCCCGGACCCGGGCGGCGTCACCCGCCTTGACCGCCTCGATCAGGCCCGGCGCGGCATCGGATTCCGATACATCGGCCGGCACCGGCTCGACGACCTGCGCCGCCGCATCGAGCGCCGCGAAGAGGAGAACCGCTGCGAGCACGACGACGCCGGCACCGGCCGACCCGACGCGCACGCGACGCCCGGCGCCCGGCTTGACGACCGCCCGCCGCGTTGGACCGGCGGCAACGGACAGGCTGGTACGCATCGCTGTGCTCCTCCTGGCGCCTGCTCTCGACGCAACTCCCGGATGCTGCTTCCGCCTACAGGTCGGCGAGCGACTCGAGCGGCAGACGCCCGGTGCTGCCCCCGACACGCTCGACCGGGACGTCCATCTTGTCCATCAACGTGAGCAGCAGGTTGGCCAGCGACGGCCCGTTCCCGTACCTGATGTGCCGTCCGCTCGGCAGCCGGCCGGCGCCGCCGCCGATCAGCATGATGGGCAGGTTGTCGCCGGAGTGGCGCGTGCTGTTCGAAAGTCCCGTCCCGTACATGATGGTGGTGTGGTCGAGCAGGTTGCCGTCGCCGTCCGGGGTCGCCCGCAGCTTCGCCACGTACTTCGAGAAGAGCTCCGCGTGGTAGCGGTTGATCTTCGACATGTGCGCGACCAGCTCCGGCAGGTTGTTGTGGTGCGACAGCGGATGGTGCGCCTCCGGCACGCCGATCTGCGGGTAGGGGCGCGCGCTCTGCTCCTTGCCGATCATGAACGTGACGACCCGGGTCAGGTCCGACTGGAACGCCAGGAGCTGCAGGTCGAGCATCAACTCCAGGTGATCCTCGAAGGCCGGCGGCGCGCCCTGCGGCTGCCGCATCTCGGGCAGCTCCAGGTCGCTCTGCTCTTCCGCCCGCTGGATCCGCCGCTCGACGTCGCGCACCGACTCGGTGTACTCGTCCAGCTTCACCTGGTCGTGCACGCCCAGCTCGCGCTTCAGGTCGGCGAGCTTGCCGGTCACCGCGTCCAGCAGGCTCTTGTGCTGGCGCATCCGGGCCTGCCGCGACTCGCGGTCGGTGCTGCCGCTGTCGCCGAAGAGCGTCTCGAAGACGGCCCGGGGATTCCACTCCATCGGGAGCGGCTGGGTCTTGCTGCGCCACGAGATCGTATGCGTGTAGACGCAGCTCAGGTTGCCGGTGCACGCGCCGGCGTTGTTGGGCCGGTCAAGGGCGACCGCGAGCGACGCCACCTGGGTCTCGCGGGCGAAGTGCCGCGCGAGCAACTGGTCCATCGACACCTCGCCGAGGATCTCCGTCTCGTTGCGGCCGCCCTGCGTCATGCCGGTCAGGAACGAGCCCGAAGCGCCGGCGTGGATGTAGTTCCAGCTTGCGTTGAGCCCGGAGAGCACGATCATCTGGTCGCGGAACGGGGCGAGCGGCTCGAGGATGGGCGATATCTCGAAGTCCGTCCCCTCTCCCTTCGGCGTCCAGTACGGCATCGCCATCCCGTTGGGGACGTAGAACGCCTGGAAACGCGGCGCGGGCTTCGCCGCGGCCCGCGCGGCGGATATCGCCGGGGCCATCGCGTCGAGGAACGGCAGCGCGAGCGTCGCCCCGATGCCTCTGAGAACGGTCCGCCGTGGCAACGACTTGTTGGTCAAGGTCATGTCCGCCGTCTCCTCTGTGCCGTCACTCGCCGTCTCGACTTCCGGCCAAGCCCGCCGCAGCCAGCGGGCGGCCGCTAGTTCGCCGCCGTGGGGCCGGCCCGCATCGTGAACTGCGGGCTCCGCACGATGCCCGCGACGATCGCCGACCAACGATACTCCGACGCCGCCGCGTCGCGCACGATCTGCCGCACCGCGGGCCGATCGTAGTGCTCCAGCCGCCGCCCGAGGGCGTAGGCCAGGAGCTTCTCGGTCAGGGTCCGCGGAAACTGCTCCGGGTCGTCGAGCAGCAGCGCACGCAGGCCCGGCAGCCCGTTCACCGGCACCCCGCCGGTGGTCGTGCCGGCACTGTCGATCGGCCGGCCCTGCTCGTCGACCTCGCGCCAGCCGCCGATCACGTCGAAGTTCTCCAGCGCGAAGCCGAGCGGATCGATCACCGCGTGGCAGCTCGCGCAGGTCGGGCTCTGCCGGTGGCGCGCGAGACGCTCGCGGATCGTCGCCGGGACCTCGCCCGGCGTCTCCTCCAGGTCCGTGTTGACGCCGGCCGGCGGCGCCGGCACCGGCAGCCCGAAGATGTTGTCAACCAGCCACTTCCCGCGCAGCACCGGGGATGTCCGATCCGGGTACGACGTCGTGGCCAGCAGCGCCCCGGCCGCCAGCAGACCGCCGCGCTGATCGGTGTTCGGCCACGTCACCCGCCGGAACCGGTTGCCGTAGATGCCCGGCAAACCGTAATGGCGCGCGAGCCGCTCGTTGACGAACGTGTAGTCGGCGTCGAGCAGGTCGTGCACGCTGCGGTCCTCGGTCAGCGTGCTCGCTACGAAGCGGATGACCTCTTCCTCGAACGCCTTCAGCAGGCTCTCGTCGTAGTGCGGATACTGCACCGGGTCGACCACGACCTCGCCGACGCGCCGCAGGTTGAGCCACTGCGACGCGAAGTCCTCGACGATGGCCGCGGTCGCGCGCGGATCGAGAAGCATGCGCCGCACCTGCTGCTCCAGGACCGCCGGGTCGCTCAAGCGCCCCTCCTCGGCCAACTGCAGAAGCTGCTCGTCAGGAATGCTGCTCCAGAGGAAGAACGACAGGCGGGAGGCCAGTTCCAGGTCGCTCAGCGCATACGTGGTCCGGTCCAGGTCGATCGGATCGCGGTAGACGCGCAGCAGGAAGTCGGGATCGACCAGGATCCGCTCGAGCGCAAACTGAATGCCCGCCTCGAAGCTGCCCGCCGCCCGCCCCTCGTCGAAGAAGCGCAGCAGGGAGTCGACTTCACCGTCCGTCACCGGCCGGCGGAACGCGCGGCGGGCGATCGGCGAGAGGATGTCGGTGGCGCAGGCGCGCTCCTCGCCGACATCGCTCGGCTCGCAGGTGAAGATGGCCCGCCGGCTCGGCGTCTCGGTCACCGTGTCGGCCACCAGGTACGGCCCGCCGATCTCGACCGAGCGGACCGCCGCGTAGCCCATGTAGATCTGGTCGTTCGTCAGCACGCGGCCCCGCTGCAGCGGCTGGGGCAGCCCCTCGGGCTCCCACAACTGGCGGACGAACGAAACCCCGACGACGTGCGGGCCGGCGTCGACCGGCACGTCCACCTCGAGGTCGGCGTCGCCGGTGCGCTGCATGAACGCTTCCCACTCGACGGCGCCCGCGAAGCCGGGCTCGCCGTCGCCGGCATAGCTGGCGGCCACCGGTCGCCCGGGTACGTTGCCGCCTACCGTGAAGCGCTTCACCAGCCGGCCGTCCACGCGGACGTCGAGCCACTGCGGCCAGCCCATTCCCATCAGGTAGTCCTGGTACTGGCGGCGCAGCAGCACCTTGACGCGGTACACCCCGTCGACCGGGAACTGGTACGGGATGGCGACCCCGCCGCGCGACCCCAGCGGCAGATCGTCTCCCTGCCGGGTGTCCTGCACGACGTGGATCGAGATCTCGAACGTGTCGGCGCCGGGACTCGGCGGCGGCAGTCCCGTCGCCAGCCGGGTCACCTGCCGCGCGACGGACAGATAGCGCTCGATGTGCGCGGTCGACAGCCCGAGCACGTCGGCGAAGTTGTCGAAGCTGCCGTCCGCGGTCTCGTCGCCCGGCAGCAGCGACTCGACGTCGACGTCGAGCGCGAACAGGTCGCGGATGGCGTTGCGGTACTCGGTGCGGTTGATGCGGTGGATGGCGTTGATCCGCCCCGGGTAGGGCGCGGCCGCCCAGGCGCCGTCCAGCTCGGATTCCAGCCACCCCGCCACGTGCCGGTAGGTCCCCTCGTCCGGCCGCGGACGTCCGGGAGGCGGCATCGATCCGGCCCGCAGCCGGGTCACCACCTTCTCCCAGGTCTCCGCATCGGCCGGGACGTTGTCCACATCGAGAGCCGCGATGGAGAGGTCCGCAGTCCGCAGGCGGTCGTTGTGGCAACCGATGCAGTACCGCCGGAACATCCTGCGCGGCTCCGCCGTCGGGTCGGCCGAGGCCTGCTGCGCGGAGGGTCCTCCGGCGGCCTGCGGCGTGCCCGCGGCCGGTTCACCCGGCGCCGGCCCGCCGGCCGCCTCGACGACCGCGAAGACCCCGCCCGCCACGGCGGCGGCAACCATCCACACCGCGGCCGACCACCACGCGCTTCTGCGCGGCTCCGCCGCACGCCGGTGATTCCGTTCGCGCCGCGCTTGGAACGTCATGTGCCTACCGTCCCTCCGCTGCCTCGCGATCCTCGGCCCGGCCCGCGCTCAGGCTGTTCGCCAAGCCGTAGTTCCCCTCGTGGCAGGCATACTCGAACAGGGTGTAGGTGCTGTCGCGGTTCAGTGGCATCGCCACCTTCCAGGTGCCGGTGTAGATGGCGGGATCCTCGATCGTCACCTCGTACTCCAGGGTGTCGGGGCCGGCGATGGTGAACCGCTCCACGACCCGCAGATCCTCGGTGCGCGGCAGCCCGCGGGCGCCCCGCGTCGCGATGTTCGTCGCAATCGCGCCCTTGGAGTTGTAGTTGCCCACCTCGACCACGAGGGTGTTCCCTTCCCAGCGGCCGCGCGACGCCCCGTTCCAACTCCGGATCTTCCCCGACGGCAGCGGGCGGCCGTCGATCGGGATGATCCGCGCCTCGTGGATCATCTCGTAGAGGATGACGACGTAGCCCGGCGTCTGGAGGATGCGGTAGCCGGCGCCGTAGCCCGGCGGGAAGATCCCCCCGGGCACCCCGCGGGTGATGCACCGCTCCCACGGCGTGTGGTTCATGTAGGAATCGGTCAGGTGGATGAGGTTGTAGTCTCGCGTCGCGCGCGCGTGATCGCGCACCGGAATCCGGCCGTTGGACGGCTCGACCACCATGGACCGCCGGCGCGCGTTGCGCGGCGCGCTGCCCGGCCCGTCGCCCCAGGGCCCCTGCGGCGGACGCCGCCTGTCCGCCTCGGAAGCCGGCATCGCGGGCGCCCGTTGCGGCCGGTTGCTGCCGGGGAACCACGCCGCGAGCGGCGCCAGCCGCTCCAGGTCTGCGTCGTCCGGCGCCTCGAACGGCGTCGGGTCGAAGTTGGTCCAGACGCCCGAGATGTCGGGCTGGCCGTCCGCCGTGCGGGGCGGCTCCCAGGCCTTGTCGTCGCCGGACTGGCCGCTGGCGACGCCAGCCGTTACCAGGATCGCGGCCGCGGCCGCGACGATTGCCGATCCAGGAAATCTGTGGCGCATCTACCTCTCCTCCAGGACGACTCGACGCACGAACACACCGTGCCTCGGCCGACCGAGACGCGTCATGATCGCTCGGCAGGCGGGTCTAACGCAAGGATCTTCTGCTCGTGGGCAACGAGCGCCGGCAAGCCAATCTCGGACGCCGCGTGGCGACGTGTGCGAGCCCACAGGGACTGACTCGTGCGGTTCAGCAGGCCGATGCAGGCATTGGCGTCCAGGCGGTAGCTCATCATTCGAACAGCTTGTCGAGCTCGGGTCGTTGCTGTTGCTCCGGCTGCTGCCTTCCATCGGCGAAGAAATCCTCGGACATCTTGCCTGCGATGTCGTCGAGCCACGCCCAGTCGTCCGCGATCGGTTCAAGCACCACCGCCCGGCCCTGCCTGCGAATGCGTACCTCGTCACCCGGCATGCGGAACGCCTTCGGAAGACGAACCGCCTGCGACCGCCCGGACCAGAAGAGTTTTGCGGTTGTCGCCATTGCCGACTCCGGAGCTCCACGAATGTCACGCTGATAGGTTTCATTGATATATAGCACGTCCCAGGCTCGACGAGCCACGCCGACGGCGCGCAACCGGCTCGTGCGCAGGAACCGACCCGAGAGTCGCCGGGCGATTCCGGAAGCACCACCGCAGACCCGTGCGCGAGCGCGCTCGGGGACGAACATGCAGACACCGGGAGGTGCGGTCAGGGCCGAGTCCGCAACGACGCAGCGTGCCGGATGGACTCAGAAGTACCAGGTCAGCGAGAGGTAGCCGGTGACCCCCGCGAGGCCGTAGATCGACGGCAGGGGCTGTCCCGGCACGAAGTCGCCGGCGCCGGTGCCGGTGAACACGCCGCCGGCCAGCGACGCCTCGTTGCTCACCGACCAGGAGAAGCCGGGGAAGACGAGCGCGCTGCGATCGTTGAGATTCCAGATCGCCGTGCCGGTGACGCTCCAGAGGGGATGAATTTGGTACGCCGCGGTGACGGCCGCCTCGTCCCGGCCGAACACCTGGTACTCGCCGCGGCGGAACTCGCGGGACTGGAGCACGATGAGCAGCTCGTCGGGTCCGTCCGCGCCCCGGCCGTCACGCTGGTACTCCACCGCGATGGTGAGATCCCGGTCGGCGACCTGGAACAGCCGGAACGTCCCGATCGCGCCCCGCCCCACGACCGTCCCGTGGTAGTCGCGGACGACCGCCTCGAAATTGACCGCCCAGGGCCCAATGCCGCCCGACGCGCCCACCGCGCCGGTCGGGTCGCCGTAGAGCGTGCCGCCCCACGCCGACAGCCCCCAGTTCTTCCACGTGGCGAAGCCCCGCGCGAGGGCGGTGACCTCTTCGCCCACCGCCGTGCGGCTCGGCCGGAACACGATGTCGATCTCGCTCAGCGCGCTCGGGTAGATGCGCAGGCGCGCCGCGTCGACGCCGGCCCGGAACACCTGGAACGGGTCGGTGGGACTGAAGGCGGGGAACGGATCCGCCGGCGTGAAGATCTGAGTCGTGCCCCACGAGACCGCCTGCCGTCCGACGCTCAGCTCCATCGCCTCGGTGGGCGCCCAGGCCACGCTGAGCCGGTCGAAGCGGTGGCGCCACAGCATGTGCTCGTGGTCGCGGCGCGAGATCGTGCCCTGCAGGTCGAGCCACTCGCCGCCGCTCTGGATGGCGGTCAACCCGCCGAGGCCGAGGTTCAGCGGCGTAGCGTTCTGCTGGAAGGTGACGGCGTGCTCGTACGCCGCCTCGAAAAACAACGGACCGACTCCCTGCTCGGTGGACAGCCGGAAGCGGTTGAAGTTGCTGGCGTTGCTGTCGGACAGGGCCGTCGAACCGCTGAACAGCGGCACCGTCAGCACGTAGCCGGTGAGCCAACCGGATTGGGCCGCCGTCGTGTGCGGTACGAGGACGAGCAACGCGGCGAGCAGCGCGCCCGGCAGACGGCCTCCTCGTGCGAGCCGGCGCGTACGGGCCGGCCGCCGCGGTCCGAGCCGCCGCCGCGCGCAGGCCCATCGGTCTCGGACGGTCGTCACCCGCGCGTCTCGTCGGAGTCGATGTTTCCGTCCACCATGCGCACGAGGCGCCGCGAGCGCTCCATGACCCGCGCGTCGTGGGTCGCGAAGACGAAGGTCACCCCGAGGTCGCGGTTCAGCTCGGCCATCACATCGAGCAGCGCCTCGCTGGAATGCGAATCGAGGTTGGCGGTCGGCTCGTCGGCCAGCACCAGGGCCGGCTTGCTCGCCACCGCGCGCACCACCGCCACCC
The DNA here is from genome assembly GCA_965204175.1 of Vicinamibacterales bacterium. Classification (GTDB taxonomy): domain Bacteria; phylum Acidobacteriota; class Vicinamibacteria; order Vicinamibacterales; family UBA8438; genus WTFV01. Next base: position 792,507 of record OZ241978.1, on the reverse strand, counting down.
GCTGCTGCTGCCCGCCCGAGAGCTTGCCCGGCCGCCGGTCCTCCAGACCGTCCATGCCGGTCCGCGCGAACAGCTCCCGCACGCGGGAACGGCGCTCGGCGGGGTCCACGCCCTGCAGCAGCATCGGGAACTCCGCGTTCTCCAGCGCGGTCAGGACCGGCAGCAGGTTGTAGGCCTGGAAGACGAAGCCGACCTGTTCGAGCCGGAGCCGCGCGAGCTCGCGGTTCGACATCCCGCCGACCTCGCGCCCGGCCACCCAGACCTGCCCCCGCGTGGGCCGCGTCAGGCCGCCGATGAGGTTGAGCAGCGTGGTCTTGCCCGATCCGGACGGTCCGGCGAGCGCGGTGAACTCGCCCCGCTCGACGGTCAGGCTGACGTCCCGGACCGCCCGGACCTCCTCGGCCTCCTGCTGGAAGATCTTCCAGACTCCGGCGGTCCGGACGGCGGCGTGGTTCGTATCGGTGATGGGGCTCATTGAACAGTCCGGGGATGGTCCGGCCGGATTGGTGCGATCCGGCCGGCTCAACGGTCGAACTTCATCGCCTCGGTGACGTCGATTCTCGAGGCGCGCAACGCCGGGTAGATCGAGGCCATGGCGCCGACGAAGAGGATGAACACGAGAACCTGCACGATGCGCCGCACGGTGAACAGCGGCACGATGACCGGGTCGACGGCGACGCCCGAGAAGGTCATCTCGTCCAGGTTCTCCATCATCGCGGTGAGATCCCAGCCGTCGCCGAGGAAGTACCACGTGCCCAGCAGGCCGAGGCCGACACCGAGGAACCCGCTGATCGCCGTCAGCGAAAGCCCCTCGATGAGCACGACCGTGCCCGTCTGCCCCGGCGTCAACCCGAGCGCCTGCAGCACGCCGAACTCCCGGTAGCGATGCATCACGGACATCAGCACGGTGTTGACGATGCCGAACCCGATGATGGTGAACAGGAACCCCTGGACCAGATAGTTGCCGAAGTCGTCGATGGCCACCGCCGCGGCGAGCGCCGGATCCGCTTCCCGCCAGCGCATCACCCGCGCCTCGCCGCGCGCGACCGGGTCGGCCAGCACGCGCTCGAGCCGGTCGGCGACGCGTCCGGTGGCGGCGCTGCCGTTCAGCAGGACCCCGACGTTGGTGACGTCCTGCCGCGATCCGAGCCACTCGCCGGCGGTGGTGAGCGGAATGTGAATCAGCGCACGGTCGACCTCCGGCACGCCGCTGCTGAAGGTGCCGATCACGCGGAGCAACTGTCCCGCGATCTCGCCCTCGGCGTCCTGCGCCTGCACCACGAAACGCGAGCCGAGGCGCAGCTCGAGGCTCTCGACCATCTCGGCGCCGACGAACGCGGCCAGCCGGTCGTCCGCCTCCAGGTACCGTCCCTCGACCACCCGCTCGTCCAGCATCCCGAACTTCGATTCCGCGACCGGGTCGACCGCCATGATCTGCGCGGGACGGGCTCCGGCGGCCGAGCTCGCCAGGCCGTTGATGCTGAGCTTCGACGACGTCGCGACGACGTACGGGGCGAGCTCGGGCGATGCGAACGCCTCCTCGACCGTGCGCCGCACCTCGGAGGACAGGCGGTCGTCTATGCGGCGGCGCACGCGGAACTCGGGCCGTTCGACCGTTACGTGCCCGGTGCCCAGCCGCACCCCCGAGTCGATCCACTGCTCGTGGCTCCCGTCGCCGAACGTGAGCGAGAAGACCAGCAGGCCGCCGCCGATGATCATGGCCGACGCGGTCAGCAGCGTCCGCCTCAGTTGCCGGCGCAGGTTGCGCATCGCGAGCACGACGAGAACCCTTGCATGCATGTCTCTAGAGCCCGGACAGCGTGTCGGCCGGCGGGATGCGGGCGGCGCGGGCCGCCGGATACAGCGCCGAGACCAGGGCCGTTACCAGGAGCCCGACCGACGCCCAGGTCCAGGCCGGCACGTTGTAGCCGACGCGCAGACTCGGCGTGAGCAGCGCGCCCTGCAGGGTGACGTTGCCGTAGAGCCACTCCAGGCTGGGCGGCGCGTTGTACAGCCACACCATCAGCGGAAAGGTGACCGCCGCACTGCCGGCGAGGCTGACGGCGCCGATGGCCAGCGCTTCCGACACCACGATGCCCATGACGGCCCGCGGCGTCGACCCGAGGGCGAGCATGACCGCGAACTCCCGCCGGCGCTCGAAGGTGGCCATCAGCATCGTGTTGGCGATGCCGAAGGCGGCCACTGCAAAGACGATGACGATGATGATCCAGTAGAAGGACTCCGCCAGGGCCACGTACTCTTCCAGTACCGGGTTCAGCTCCGCCCAGGACGCGACGACGATCGGCCGCGCCGGCACGTCGAGCACGCCGGACAGGCGCTGCGCGGCAGCGGAGGCCAGGTCGGGCTCGGCCGTCGCGACCGCGATCTCGTGGATCCGATCCGGATCGAGCACCACGAACTCCTGCAGGTCGCCGATGCGCATCACCACGGTCGAGGCGTCGAACTCGACCAGCCCGGTCCGGTAGATGCCGGCCACGGTGTACAGGTCGTTCGCCATCGACCCGTCCGCGCCGGATCCCACCAGGACGAGCTCGTCGCCGACGCCGACCGAGAGCTGCCGGCCCATCTCTTCGCCGATGACCAGCTCGTAGCGGCCGGCCACCGGCAGCGCGCCTGCGACCAGCGTGTCGAGGAAGCGGGTCAACGCCACCTCGCGCTCGGGGTCGACCCCCAGGAACATCCCGGCCGAGGTCGCTTCGCCGGAGCTGACCAGCCCCCCCGCGTAGACGCGCGGCGCCGACGCCACGACCGCCTCGTCCGCGTCGATGGCGCGCAGCAGCGCTTCCACGTCGGCGCCCTCGCGGCCGCCGATGGTGTCGTACAGGCTCCGGTCCGGCCGGTACTCGGCGTCGTGGATCTCGATCTGCCCGGTGACGAGCGAGGTCGCGTTCTCGACCAGCTCGGACATGATCCCTTCGGACCACCCGACGACGAACACGCAGGCGAAGTAGCCCACCCCGAGCCCGAGCGCGGTCAGGGCGGTCCGCTTGCGGTTGCGACCCAGATTGCGCCAGCCGATGCGCGGCCAGGGCGATTCCTTCACCGGCGCCGGCCCCGCCCGCCCTGCAAGTTGCGCAGGGAGAAGAACGACGGCTCGACGTCGATGTCGAACTCGAGATCCTCGTAGCGCATCGTGGTCCGCTCGCCCGGCTTGTCGGCCGGGTACATGTCCATCACCGCCGGCAGCAGGCGCCCGCCCATCTCGGTGAACGCGCTGTGCTCCATGGTGCGGGCGAGCTCGCCGTCCTCGTCGTAGAACCTCGTCCACAGCGGCATGTAGTCGCCCTGCCGGATGCGGTACTCGATGCTCCCCCAGACCACCGGGGCTTCCGGCTTCGGCGTCAGGAGGAAGTCCCAGACCGCGACGCCGTCAGCTTCCCCCTCGAAGGCGATCTCGACGTCGTAGTCCTCGATGAGGCGGCTGTCCTTCACGAGGTCGTCGTTCGTGAAGTGCGAGCCCATCCACGAGCCGCCCATCATCGACGCCGGAATCTTGATCGAGCGGTCGACCTTGGGCAGGTAGTTCCAGATGTCGTCCTCGGCCTTCAGCGTCGCCGTGCCCGCCTCCCGCCGGGGCGCCTGCACGCGCACCAGGCTGTAGTCGGTGCCGAGCGACCAGACCTCCATCGTCATGCTGCGGTCCCAGTTCTCGGTCACGACCTCCATCGTCATGGTGCCGTGGCTCGAGTCGCCCCGCAGCATGCGGTCGACGCGATCGATGATCTCGAGCGGATCGGTCTGGGCGAAGGCGGAAGCCGGCGCCTGCGCGGCGGCGAAGACGACGGCGAAAAGCGCGACGAACGTCCGCGATCCGGACATGCTCACCCCCAGGTATCGGGCAAGTGTACAGTGACACCGCGACGGCCGCACGGCCAACGGGAATGCTCCCTCGCGGGCCGGGGACGGTCGGTTGACTGCCTGGAAGGTCGGTAGTGCGCGCACCGGGACGGCAACCGCGGTGCAACCGTGCAAACCCGGGTATCCTACCCGCCGTCATGAGTGCAGCTCCCGTCTCGCTGCTCCCCGAAGACGAATTCGACCGGCGGCTGCCGAGGCGCTCGGTGGGCAGCCGGTTCACTACGCGCTTCCGTGCCGGTGCTACCATTTGTCGCATGACACACATGCTTCAGGCGTTGACGATCGCCGCCGCCGTCGTGCTCCTGGCGCACGTAACGGCGTCGGCGCAGGAGCGGGAGGCGATCGACGTCTCGTCGCTCGGCCCGCAGGTGGGCGAGAAGATTCCGGACTTCGCCCTCCCCGATCAGTACGGCCGCATCCGGACCCTCGACTCCATCATGGGCGAACGGGGCGCGATGCTGGTCTTCCACCGCTCGGCGGACTGGTGACCGTACTGCAAAGCGCAGCTCGTGGAGCTGCAAGAACGTCTCGGTGAACTTCGGGCACAGGGACTCGGCGTCGCCGCCATCAGCTACGACTCGCAGGAAGTGCTGGCCGCCTTCGCGGAACGGAAGGGCGTCGCGGACGTGCCGCTGCTCTCGGACGACGACTCGTCGGCGATCCGCGCCTTCGGCATCTACAACCACGTCGCCGAAGAGGGCATCGGCCCCAACCGGGACGACGCGGACGTCAAGGCCGACGTGGCGCAGTACGTCTCGGTCTTCGGCGCCAACCCGATGATCGTCGGCACGCCGTTCCCGGGCACCTTCGTCGTCGACCGCGACGGGCGCGTGACCTCGCGGTTCTTCGAGGAGTTCTACCGCGAGCGCAACACCGCGGCGAACATCATGCTGAAGCTCGGCACGCCGCTCTCGGGCATCTCGGGCTCCTCGGGCGAGACCGCGCACCTGGAGATCGCCGCGTCGCAGAGCAACCCGGACATCACCGTCGGCAGCCGCTTCCATCTCGCGCTCGACATCACGCCCAAGGCGAAGATGCACGTCTACGCGCCGGGCGCGGCCGAGATGGGCTACCGGGTGATCGGCCTCAGCCTGGACACGCCGAGCTACCTGCGGGCGCTGCCGGCGGAGTATCCGGCGTCGGAGATCTACCACTTCGAGCCGCTCGACGAGCGCGTGCCGGTGTACCAGCGGCCGTTCCGGCTCGTGCAGGAAATCGTGGTGGAGGGCGATCCCGAGTCGACCGCCCGGCTCGCCGAGATCGACGCGCTGACGCTGACCGGCCGGCTCGACTACCAGGCGTGCGACGACAAGGTCTGCTTCAATCCCGAGTCGGTGCCGCTCACCTGGACGTTGGCGGTGCAGCCGCTCGACCGCACCCGCGCGCTGCAGCAGGACTAGAACGCCCGACCGGCGGGCGGCGAGGTTTCCGCGCCCGCCGGTCGAACCCACACGTTCGACGGCAGCCGGCCTCTCACGCGGCCGGCGCCGCGCCCTCCCCGGAACGGAGAGGCGGGCTCGACGCGCTCCAGCCGTCGGTGAAATCGAGCATGCGCAGGCGCAGATTACCCATCGGGCTGCAGACGTTCTCCAAACTGCGGGAGGCGGATTGCTACTACGTGGACAAGACCGCCTGCCTCGGGCGCCTGATCGACGAAGGTACGCACTACTTCCTGTCGCGTCCGCGGCGCTTCGGCAAGAGCCTGCTCCTGGACACCGTGAAGGAGCTGTTCGAGGGCAACGAAGCGTTGTTCACCGGGCTGCACATCCACAACCGTTGGGACTGGTCCGTACGCCATCCGGTACTGCGCCTGGACTTCGGCAGCGGCGACTTCCGGTCATCCGACAGCCTGCACGACGAAGTGATGGCGCACCTGGACAGCCTGGCGGAGGAGCACGGCGTCACCGCGCGCTACGATACCGGGCCGGCGCGCTTTCGCCACCTCATCCAGGCGCTCCACCGGAAGTTGGAGCGCCGCGTGGTGGTGCTGGTCGACGAGTACGACAAGCCGATTCTCGACACGCTGGAGAACCCCGGTGTCGCCCGCGCCCATCGCGACTACCTGCGCGGCCTGTACGCCGTCATCAAGACCACCGATGCCCACGTTCGCTTCGCCTTCGTCACCGGGGTGAGCAGGTTCTCCAAGGTCAACCTCTTCTCCGGCCTCAACAACCTCAAGGACGTCACCCTGGACCCGCGCTACTACGCCATCTGCGGCTACACCGAGTCGGATCTGGACACCGTGTTCGCCGCAGAGCTGGCCAGTCTGAACCGGGAGCGGATTCGCGACTGGTACAACGGCTACAACTGGCGGGGGACGGAGTCGGTATACAACCCGTTCGACGTCCTGCTGCTGTTCGACACGCGCGAGTTCGCCGCCCACTGGTTCGAGACCGCGACGCCGACGTTCCTGGTCGATACGCTGATCGGACGCCGGTTGAGCTCACCGGCACTGGACGGCCTGGTCACCACCGGCGATCTGCTCTCCTCCTTCGACGTCGAGGCCATCGCCATCGAGGCGCTGCTGTTCCAGACCGGCTACCTGACCATCAAGCACACGCGCGACCGGGGCGGCGAGACACAGTACCGGCTCGGCTACCCGAACCGGGAGGTGCGGCAGAGCCTCAACCGGAGCCTGCTGCGCCATCTGGTGCAGGATGCGCGGCAGCAGGCCAACAGCGACCGCCTGTACGACCTGCTGGCCGCGAACGACTTCACCGGGATGGAAGCGCTGTTCCACGCCTTCTTCTCGAGTATCCCCTACGAGTGGTACACCCGTAACGCCATCGCCCGCTACGAAGGCTACTACGCCAGCGTGTTCTATTCTTACTTCGCGGCGCTGGGGCTGGACGTCACGGTCGAGGACTCGACCAGTCACGGGCGCGCGGACATGGCGGTGCGCTTCGGCGACAACGTCTACCTGTTCGAGTTCAAGGTGGTGGAGCTGGCTTCCGAAGGCGCGGCAATGTCACAGTTGAAGGAGCGCCGCTACGCGGACAAGCACCGCGCGGCGGGCGTCACCGTCTACCTCGTCGCCGTTGAGTTCAGCCGGGACACCCGCAACGTGGTGGCGTTCGACGTCGAACGCGCCTGATCCGTCGTACATGGGATGTATCATGCATACATCCCATGCAGCGCACGCAGATTTACCTCACCGAGGAACAGGGACGACTTCTGAAGGGCCGGAGCCAGGCGACCGGCTGCACCGTGTCGGAGCTCATCCGTGCGGCCATCGACGAACTGTACGCTCCGCGCCGCGAGCCGAGCACGGCGGATCGGGTACGCGTGGCCCGGCGAACGGCCGGTGCCTGGAAGGACTTTCCGGAGACCGGTGCGGAGTACGTCGAACGCATCCGCGGATCGAGACGACTGTCGCAGATGGCGGAACGGCAGTGAAACGACTCGTGCTCGACACGTCGGTGCTCATCGATCATCTGCGGGACAGGCCGCCGGCCGCGACCCTGCTCATTCCCGAGGCCATCGCCCGCGGCGACGAACTGTGGAGCTCCTGCATCGTCCGGACGGAGCTGTTGACGGGGATGCGCGCGGACGAGGAGCGAGCGACGCGCGATCTCCTGCGCCTGGTATCGTGGGTCGAGGTCGACGAGTCGGTCTCGGAAGCTGCCGGCGCGCTGGGACGACGCTACCTGCGTTCGCATCCGGACATCGAGGCGGCTGACCTCATCGTGGCCGCGCTGGCCCAGGAGCTCGATGCCGAGCTCAAGACGACCAACCTGAAGCACTTTCCGATGTTCAAGGGACTCGAGGCTCCCTACTGATCCATGTCCGACCTCTCGTATCCACTCCGCCATGTTTCCGTTCGGGTACCGTGGCATGACAACGGCTGGAACGGCTCCGTCTGCAAGGACCCGAAGTTGCTCGACTGCTTCTGGCGCCATGTGAAGCCCCAACAGTCGCTGGTGTTTTTCTATGTAAAGCAGGTTCCGTTCGTCGAAGACACTGGCCGGCGCGTGCTCATCGGCGTCGGGAGCGTGAAGACGATCGGCGAACTCACCGAGTACCGCCATGACGATGAACCGGACGCCATGGACCGCATTGAGATCATCGCGCGGGAACGAGGGCCAGCGGCGGCCTCTCCTCACGAGGCAGGCGCCACGCCCGGCCGGCGCAGGATGCCCTGCAACCCCTCCTCGAACAGCGTATAGACGACCGGCACCACGACCAGGGTCACCAGGGTCGACGACAGCAGCCCGCCGATGATGACCCGCGCAAGCGGCGCCTGCAGCTCGGAGCCCTCGCCTATGCCGAGGGCCATCGGCACCATGCCGAGCAGCGTCGTCGACGTGGTCATCAGGATCGGGCGCAGCCGTGTGCGCCCCGCCCGCTCCACCGCCGCGCGCAGCGACATGCCGTCGCGGCGGCGCAGGATGTTGGTGTAGTCGACGAGCAGGATGGCGTTGTTGACGACGAGCCCGCCGAGCACGATGACCCCCATGAACGCCTGGAGGCTGAACGGCGTTCCGGTGACGAGCAGCGACGCAACGATGCCGATGCCGGCCAGCGGGATCGAGAGCAGGATGATGAACGGGTCGCGCAGCGACTCGAACTGCGCCGCCATCACGGCATAGACGAGGAACATCGCCAGGATCAGGACGAGCTGCATCTGCCCGAAGGACCGCGCCTGCTCCTCGACCTCGGCCCCGAAGCCCACGGAGAAATCGGTCGGCGCCTCCATCTCGGGGATCCGCGCGTTGACGGCGGTGACCGCCTCGCTCAGCGTCGTCTCGATCTCCGCGTTCACGCGGACGATCCGCTCCTGGTTCTTGCGCTCGATCTGCTCCGGACCGGACTCGGCGCGCACCGCGATCACGGTGCGCGCCGGGATGACCATGCCCCCGGGCGTGCTCAGCGGGACGTCGTTGATGTCCATCGTCCGCAGCCGGTCCTCCTCGCGCAGGCGCACGACGATGGGATACTCGTCGCCCCGCTCGCGGTAGAAGGCGGCCTCGGTGCCGGCCACGCCGGTGCGCAGCGCGTCGGCGACCTGCGACACGCGCAGGCCGAGCAGCGCGGCCTTGGCGCGATCGACCTGAATGGCCAGCTCCGGCCGGCCCTGCTCGGACGCCATCTCCGCGTCCGCGACCCCTTCGGTGGTGTTCATGACGGCCATGGCCCGCTCCGAGACCCGGCGGGCGTCGTCGAGGTCGTGGCCGCGGATTTCCAGCGCCAGCCGCGCGTCGTCGCCGGAGCCGCTGCGCATCAGCCGCGTCATCATCCGGTTGCCCCCGGAGGCCCGCGCCCGGACGATGGCGCCGGGAACGGTGTTCAGCGAGCGCCGCAGCGCCATGGCGATCTCGTTGCTCGACCGCTCCCGCTCGGTCTTGTCCAGCAGGGTGACGGTCATCGAGCCGCGGTGGCTGGACCCGCCGCCGAACGGGCCGCGCCCGCCGCCGACCTGATTCGTGATGTTGACCGCCTCGGGCACCTCGGCCCGGATGCGGTTCTCCAGCTCCAGCATCACGTCGCGCGTCCGCTCGAAGCGGGTCCCGATCGGCAGCTCGGCGGAGATGCGCACCTCGCCCTCGTCCACCTCCGGGGTCAGCTCGACCGGGATGGTCGGCGCCAGCATCACCGTCAGCCAGACGAGGACGCCCGCGACCACGAGCACCGTGGGCCGGTGGGCCAGCGCGTGATGGATTCCTCTCTGGTAGAGCTCGTCCAGCCGCTCGAGGGCTCGTTCGCTCAGCGTCAGGAACCGGCCGTAGGCCCCCGTCCGCTGGTCCGCGGGCGGCGGCAGCCGCAGCAGGCGCGACGTCATCACCGGCACGAGCGTCACCGCCACGAACAGCGACATCGCCAGCGCGATCATCACCACGACCGCCAACTGGCCGAAGACGATGCTCGACACCCCGGTCAGGAAGAGCAGCGGCAGGAACACCGCCACCTGCGTGAGGGTCGAGGCGACGATGGCCCCGCTGACCTCCTCGGTCCCATCCACGCTGGCGGTGATCCTGTCCTTGCCTCCCTCCATGTGCCGGAAGGTGTTCTCCAGCACGACGATCGAGGCGTCGACGATCATGCCGACGCCGAGCGCGAGTCCCCCGAACGTCAGCGTGTTGAGCGTGAAGCCGGCGAAGTAGACCAGCGCGAACGTGCCGATGATGGAGATCGGGATGGCGGTGCAGATGATGAGGGTCGTCCTGACGTTGCGCAGGAACGCGAACAGCACCACGATGACCAGCATGGCGCCCCACAGCACGACGTTGCGGACGGCGTTTATCGAGCGCTCGACGAAGATCGCCGAGTCCATCCGGGTGGAGAGCCGGACCGCCGGCATCTCGGTGTTGATGCGGTCGATCTCGGTGCGCACGGCCCGCGCGACCTCCACGGTGTTGCGCCCCGACTGCTTGCTGATCATCATCTGGACGGCGGTCCGTCCGTTGATGCGGATCAGCTCCTCCTGGTCCTCCGTGCCGTCGCTCACCACCGCGATGTCGCGCATGTACACCGGCACGCCGCCGCGGGTCATGACCACCACGTTGCGGATGTCGTCGAGGTTCGCGAACTGCCCGGGACTGCGCAACAGGTAGGTCATGTCGCCGTCGTCGAGCTCGCCGATCGGCACGTTCTGGTTCTCGATCCGCAGCAGGTCGATGACCTCGTTCACGGCGAGGTCGAGAGCGGTGATCCGGTCCTTGGCCAGCTCGACCCGGATCTGGCGGCGCAGGCCGCCGCGCACGGTCACCGTGGCCACCCCGGGCACGCGCTCCAGGCGCGGCGAGAGATCGTTCTCGGCCATCTCGCGCAGCGCCACCGGCGTCAGATCGCCCTCGAGACCCAGGAACATGATCGGAGCGTTGGCCGCGTCGAACTTGAAGATGACCGGCGGCTCGGCATCCTCGGGCAGCCGCCCCCGCATGCGATCGATCCGCGACCGGAGATCGTCCGCCGCCTCGTTCAGGTCGGTCCCCCAGTCGAAGTTCAGCCGAAGCTGGCTCTGCCCCTCCTGGGAGGTGGAAACCACCTCCTCGAGCCCCGCGATGGCGGCCACGGTCTGCTCGAGGGGCCGGGTGACGAGCTCCTCCATCTCCAGCGGCCCGACGTCCGGATAGCTGACCGTGACGGTCAGGCTCGGAAACGTCACGTCGGGCATCAGGTCGACCGGCAGGCGGGACAGCGCCACGATGCCGATCAGCACGATGGAGATGCTCATCATCGACATCGTGACCGGGCGGCGGACGGCAAGTCTGGGCAGGCTCATGACGGCTCCAATTCGGGCGGTACCGGTCGATGAAGTCGATCAGCGCGCCGGCGCGGGGCGTTGTACCGGGTTCCGTCTCCCGGAGGCGTCAGGCGGCGGTTGACGGCCGACCGCGGCATCGGGCGGCGGCGAGGGCGCGATGCCCAGCGCTTCGAGCACGGTGTTCCGAGGGGCGGGCACGGGAATCCCGGCCGGCGCCGACTGCCCCGCGCCGGCGGCTCCGGGCGCGCCACCTCCCGCGATAACGCCCGCGGGAGCGCCGGTGGACACCGCGGCACCGTCGGGACCACCGCCAGGCCGCGCGGCCGGATCGGCGACAGCCGCGAACGGCGCGTCGGCACCAGGAACGGCGCCGGGCGGCTCACCCCGCCGCCCCGATGCGCCCGGCCGTCCCGTACCGCGGCCAGGGAAGGCGCCCGGCGGCACACCACCGTCAGAGATCGCTCCGGGCGGTCCGCCTCGTCCGGGACGCCCGCCTAGTCCGGCCGGGCCGCCCCGTCCGGCTGGCCCCCCGCCGGGCCTGCCCGCGTCCGCCAGCAGAATCGGATCGCCGTGCTGTAGACCCGCTGCGCCCGTGGTCACCACCCGTTCGCCTTCCGACAGGCCTTCCACCACCTCGACATAGTGCTCGTCCTCCAGCCCGGTGACCAGGGAGACGAACTGCGCCGTCGGCGCGCCGCCACCCGCCTCCACCCGGAACACGCCGCGGGCGGAAGTGCGGATCACCACGGCCTCGCGCGGCACCACCAGCGCCTGGCTCTTGTTGCCGACGACGAGGCTGACGCGCGCGTACATCCCGGGTTTCAACCGGAAGTCCGGGTTGGGAACCTCGATCTCGATCTCCGCGGTGCGGGTCGCCGGATCCAGGACCGGAGCGATGCGCGCCACGCGGCCATCGAACGACTCGGACGGAAACGCATCGACCTCGATGCGTGCCCGTACGCCCTGCTCGACCAGTTGCAGGTCTCGTTCGACCAAGTTCGCCACCAGGCGCACGAGGCTGATGTCGACCACGGACACCACCGCGGTGTTCGACGTCACATACGCGCCCGGATCGAGATAGCGCCGGCCGATGAAGCCGTCGACCGGCGACACCATGACCGTGTTCTCCAGGTTGATGCGCAACTCCTCGAGACGGGCGCCGGCCTCGTCGAACTGCGCGCGGGCGAGATCGAGCTGCGCATTGGCCGCCTGGTAGCGCGCCTCGGCGTCGTCGAGCTCCTGGCGCGACACCAGCGCGCGGGAGAACAGGCTCTGCGACCGATCGCGGGTGGTCTGCGCCAGCACCAGGTCGGCCTCGCGCTGGCGGACGGTCGCCCGCCCCACCTCATACGACGCCTCGGCCTGGCTCACCTGCTGGCGGAGCTCGTCGTCCTCGACCCGCGCCACCTCCTGCCCGCGCGTCACCGGATCGCCCAGCCGCAGATCGACCTCCCGCAGGCGGCCGTTGATCTTCGGCGCCACCTCGACGCTCGCCGCGCCGGTCAGGTTGCCGACGATCTGGAGTTGCTCGGCGATGTCGGCCCGCGTAACCCCCGCAACGTTCACGCGCATCGGCTGCGCGCCGAACGCGCCGCGGCCGCCACCCGGCCGGAACCCGCCGGGCGGTCCCCCGCCGGGCCGCCCCGGACCCGCCTCGCCCGCGGGCATTACGCGCTGGTAGACGAGAACGCCGGCGGCGCCCACGGCGACGAGAAGGAAGGCGGCGAGGAATCTGGGCATTTGTTCGTCGGATCCTGGTGTCGAAGACGCCCCGGCACGCCACATTCGTTTACGCCGTCCGGGCAGACTGCTAGCGATACTCGGCGTCGTAGACCCGCCGCAGCTCGCGGTCGCGGCCCCGGCGACCGCCGTCGATGCGCGTCGTCACGATCAATTGGCGATCGCCGAACTCGGTGGTCCGAACCTCGTAGGCCTGGCGTACGCGCAGCTCCATCCGCGACTGCAGCTCGATCTCGGCCTCCAGTCTCGCGCCGCGCCACCGCGTCCGGCGGGTGACCCGTGCGCTCGTGCCGGCAAGCCCCGCGTGTTCCCGGCCGTCCGGGATCAACCGGACGACGCGCCGGTCGTCGTAGGTCAGCACTATCTCGTCTTCGTCCGCGACAATCGTCATCCTGCGCGGCGCGGTCATCAGGTCCCGCATCGCCTCCTGCATGTCCTGCCGCATCCGGGCCATCTGCCGCGGGTCGCCGTCGAACCCGCCGAAGCCGCCGCCCCTGCCGCCGAAACCACCCCTCCCGCCGAAACCGCCGCGACCGCCGAAGCCGCCGCCCGGCCCCCAACCGGGATCGCCGAAGCCGCCGGGGCCGCGCCGCCCGCCGTCCCGGTCGCCCCCGCCGGGCTGCGGCCGCAACTCGTCGCTCAGGTCCTCATTGACGATCCAGGACCCGGCGATCGCCTGTTCGTTGCCCTGGCCGGCACCCGACTCCGCCGCCCGACCCGCGGTTCCCGGCGGGAAAACGCCGAGCGCGACGGCGCCAATCAATCCGGCCGAGATGCTCTTCATGCTGCTACTGGACATCCGGAGGCTCCTTGGCTGTGGCCGCTCGTGATCGCTTGGACGTTCAGTACGTCGATTCCGCTCACGCCGCCCGCCCGCTCGGGTGGTAGATCGCAAACCGGAGCTCGTCCACGACGGCGTCATGGAAGCGAGAAAACTCCTCCGGCGTCCGCGGAACCCCGTTGGCCAGCGCCGCGGCGATGGCGCGTCGAAGCATGGTATCCGGAATCCCGGCGGTACAGGTCGTGAACTTCTCGGCGGTCATGGCGCTCCTCCAGCGCTGGGGTCTGTTGATCAGACCCCGCACGGCGGCGCCGTATTCCCGGCCTCAGAAGCGGAACAGCCGGTTCATCTTGACCACGAAGCCGCGGTTGCGCAGCTCCGAGAACCGGTCCGGGCGCAGGGGATCGGTTTCGCGATCCTCGGTGTAGACGACGAACAGCTCGCTGCCGGGCGCGTACTCCCAGCGCAGCCGCAGGTTGTTGCTGACCGTGTTCGTGCTCGAGTTGTACTGAATCAGCCCGCTGAAGAACATCCGCGGCGTGAACGTCCAGTTCACGCGCGAGACGACGAGGTCCGTGCGGAACGACCCGTGCGGGGAGTCGATCCAGTTGACCGAGACGCTCGGCTCCAGCGAGAGCCGCTGGGTCACCTCCATGCGCCCGCGGCGGAAGGCGACGGTGCGGATGCTGCCGTCGAAGTAGTCGCCGGCCAGCACCGCGAAGGTCCCGTTCAGACGGCGCTGGGTGCCGGGCGACCAGGTGGCCTCGACGTCGAAGAAGTTGTAGCCGCCGACCGGGAAGACCACGTCGTCCGGCCCCGGGGTGAACTCGCGGTGGAGGAACTCGTAATTCTCCGCCACCGACACGCCGAACCGGTCGCTGTTCTCGAGCTCGGTCGAGAACCCGAGTTGGGACTGCCGGGTCTCCACGATTCCCAGATCGGCGGTCTCGATGTAGTCGTAGCTCCCTTCCAACCGGAACTGACGGATGCTGGCCAGCGACTGCGGCCGCGGGCTGAACCGCGCCCGCGCGTAGCTGCGGCGGAAGTTGTCGCGCCGGAGGAAGCCGACCTCCGGGATGAAGTTCTTCTCGACCAGCAGGTGCTCGGCCTGAAAGCCGTAGCGGTCGCCCCCGTAGTCGAAGCGCCCCTGGTAGCTCAGGTCGTCCCCCCGCCGCGCGGGATCCGGCACCTGGGTCCGCGCCGCGTATCCCAGCAGGCTGACGTTCTCGTAGAAGGAGAACGTCGCATCCGCGCCGTAGGACTGGCTGGAGCCGTCGCCCACGAGCGACAGCGACCGGTTCGTGAAGATCGCGCCGAGGCTGCTGCGGCGCAGGAGGTCGCGCTTGAGGCGCACCACGGTGAAGTTCGTCATCTCCGCGTCCGCCAGGACCTCGTCGTCGGTCTGGATGTTCAACGCGCCGACGTCGAACGCGCCGATCTTGCCGGTAAGCCGGCCGCCGCCCACGATGGGCACCACCGTGCCGTTCTGCAGGCCGATCCGGCGGCTGTAGAAGATGGTCGGGGCGTTGCCGCCGCCGAAGAAGCCGCCGCCGGTGCGGCGCAGCGCACCGCCGAAGCCGCCGGAGAAACCGCCGCGCGCGAAGTCGAAGATGCCGCGGCCCTCGAGGAAGAACTCGCGCTTCTCGGGGAAGAACAGGTTGAAGCGGGTCAGGTTGACCTGCTGTTCGTCCACCTCGACCTGCGCGAAGTCGGTGTTGACGGTGAAGTCGGCGGTCAGGTTCTGCGTGACGCCGTACTTCACGTCGAGGCCGCCGTTCCCGTCGCGGGCGTTGCGTATCTGCGGCGATGCGGCGAGGTTGGTGCTGATGCCGCCGATGCCGTACGGCTTGACCTCGAGGTTCTTGCTGCCGCTCGGGGCGTCGAGACCGACCAGCGTCGCCGCGTCCGAGACGCGGAAGATCCCTCCCGGTCCGGACCCGGCCGAGATCGGCAGCGGCGTGATGTAGTTCCACTCGTTCTTGCGCCGCACGTTGCGCCGGAGCTGCACGCCCCAGATCTGCGACGGTCCCGGCCGATAGCGCAGCGACTTGAACGGGATCTCCATCTCCACGGTCCAGCCGCCCTCGAAGCGCCCGGTGCGGACGTCCCAGACCGGGTTCCAGTCGCTGTTCGGATTGCCCTCGTTGGTGATCTGGAAATCGGCGATCGCGCCGAGGGGATTGGTGTAGAACGCCACCGCGTTGCGGCGGTCGTAGAAGGTATCCAGAATGACGGCGAAGGTGTCGTTCTGGCGGAGTTGGCGCGTGTCGCGCCGCATCTCGTTGGCCACCCACTGGCTCGGCGGCGCCGAGTCCCAGATGCGGCCCGCGACGTAGATGTTGTCCGCGTCGAACAGAATCCAGGCCTCGGTCTTCTCCGTGGCGGGCGCGCCCTCGTCGGGCGCCTGCTGGATGAAGCCGGTGATGGCCGGTACCGTGTAGTAGACGCGCTCGTCGAGCTGTCCGTCGAGCCGGATCGGAGCTTCCACCTCGACGGCGCGGATCGTGGCGCGCCGCGCCTCGTCGCGGCGGATGACGTCCGGCGCGAGCGGCGGCGGCGGCCCGTCTATGAACCCGGGGGCGGCGCGCGCGGTCTCGAAGCCGGCCACGCCGGCGGACGGAAACGCCGCTGCGCCTGCCGGCCGTGGCGCTACCGTTTCCGCCGCGGGCCGCGACGCTTCCGCGGGCCGCGACGCGACCATTCCGGCCGGCCCGTCCGAATCGCCCCCGGTTCGTTCCCGCACCGCCGGGGTGACGACCTCGCCCGCGGCTCGCGCGCTGAAGGGTTCGGCGGGTCTGCGCCCGAGCGGCGCGCCTGTCTGGAACGATCCTTCACCGAAGGCCGTCGCTCCCGCGGGCCGGCCCGTTCCCCGCGCAACACGCGCAGAACCCGGTCCGTCGTGCGCATCCGCAAAGGCGAGCAATTCCGCCGCTACGCGATCCTGAAGCGCGAACAGCTCGTCGACGGCCCCGTCCACCACCGTCGCGCCTACGGTCGCCCCGTTTCGCGCGTCGATCAGCCGCGCCGTGATACGCATCCGGTCGCCGACGCGCTGGTAACCGCCGCCCGCCACGAGGCGCGCCCCGACGGCCCGGCCCACCTCGACGAAGCGCACATCGGAATCCGCCGCGCCGCCGGATGCGGCCAGCGCCAGCGCCGCCTCCAGGACCGTTCCGCGCCCGATCGGGGTAAGCCACGCGCGCCCGTGGAGCTCGGCCGTCACGGTTTCCGCCATCCCGGCGCCGATCCAGTCGTCGTCCGGGACGCCGCTGATGTTCACGAAGGGGAGCACGGCCACCGCGACCGGCGGCTCGACCTGCGCCCGCACCGCCGCGGAAGCGAGCCACCCGATCACGATGCACAATGCGATCCGGGCCGGCGATGCATGCAGCATGCATCGGTAGACGCCGGCCCGAGCGCCGCCGTTTAGCTCATCCGCTCTTCAACGGCACGAGCCGCGCTCGCGGAGCCCGGCGCCAACCAGCGCAGGACGTGTTGGAACGCGCTCGGCCCGTTGGACCCCGGCAGGATAATCGGCTACCGTTCGTTCGGCACCGAGCCGGAAGAGATGATGCGAAGGGCCTGCGTCCTGCTGCCTGCGCTCGCGCTCGCTGCTTGCGGTGCGGCCTCCGAGCCGGCCCCGCATACCTTGGCGACTGCCCTTTCGCCGCCCGATGCCGCCCCCCCGCCGCCCAACATCCTCTGGATCGTGGCCGAGGACCACGGCCCCCACCACGGCAGCTACGGCGATGCCTACGCGGTCACGCCGAACCTCGACCGGCTCGCTTCCGAGGGCGCGCGCTTCACCCGCGCCTTCGCGGTGACGCCGGTCTGCGCCCCCGCGCGCTCCGGGATCATCACCGGCATGTACCCGACGTCGATCGGCTCGCATCACATGCGATCCACCGCAGTGCCCCCGCCCCACGTCAAGGGCTTCACCGAATGGCTGCGGGCGGCCGGGTACTTCACGACCAACAACGCCAAGACCGACTACAACTTCTCGCCGTGGCTGCCGACCGAGACCCGCCGGGCGGTGCGCGAGGCGCCGCTCGGGCAGTGGGACCAGAACGGCGAGCACGCGCACTGGCGCAACCGGGCGCCCGGGCAGCCGTTCTTCTCGGTGTTCAATCTCGGCGCGTCGCACGAGGGCCAAGTCCGCATGCCGGACGACCGTTTCGCCGAGCGGACCGCGAGGTTGGCGCCGAAAGCCCGCCACGACCCCGCCAGCGCCCCCCTGCCGCCGTACTATCCGGACACCCCGGAGGTCCGTCGGGACATCGCGCGGTACTACGACCTGGTTACGGTGATGGACGCAAAGGCCGGCGAGATTCTCGCCGCGCTCGAGGCCGACGGGCTGGCCGACGACACGGTGGTCTTCTTCTACGGTGACCACGGTTGGGGGCTGCCGCGCGGCAAGCGCTGGGTCTACGACTCCGGACTCCGCGTGCCGCTGCTGGTCCGCTGGCCGGGCCACATCGAGCCCGGCACGGCGCGGGGCGAGCTCGTCAGCTTCATCGATTTCGCCCCGACCCTGCTGTCACTCGCCGGAGTCAGGGTCCCGGAGCACATGCAGGGCCGTGTCTTCCTCAGCGCCGAGGCAGCGGCGGAGCCCGAGTACCTGTTCTTCACCCGCGACCGGATGGACGAGACCTGGGACCGCATCCGCGCCGTCCGCGATCGCCGCTACAAGTACATACGCAACTTCGCCCCGGAGCTTCCCTATGCGCAGCCCATCGCCTACATGGACCTGATGCCGACGATGCAGGCGTGGCGGCGGCTGGCGGCGGCAGACGAGCTGGTGGGGCCGCAACGCCACTTCATGGCAGGGACGAAGCCGGCGGAAGAGCTCTACGACACCGAGACCGACCCGCACGAGGTGGTCAACCTGGCCGGCGATCCGGCCCAAGCGGACCGGGTTGCGCGCATGCGCGCGGCGCTCGACGAATGGGTCGTGACGACCGGCGACCTGGGCGAGATTCCGGAAGCCGACCTGGTGCAACGGTTCCGCCCGGACGGGGTCTACCAGACAGCCGCGCCGCCTACCGCGGACCCGCCGGGCGGCATGTTCCACTACCCTCCGACCGTGGAGCTGACCTGTCCGACCGAGGGCGCGACGATCGAGTACACGACCGAGCCGGGCGAAGCGCCGCGCTGGAAGCTCTACGCCGGCCCGTTCCGGATGCTCGATTGGGAGCTCCGGTTCCGCTGCGGCCGGCTGGGCTACTTCGACAGCGAGACCGTGCAGTACGATTTCCACATCGACTACAACTGGTGGTAGTGAACCGGACGCGTGCCCGGCATGACCGAGGAGGACCGATGAATCGCCTCGTTGCAACGTTCCTGACCCTGTCCGTGATTGCGCTCGGCGTCGCCGCGACCGCTTCGGCGGATGTGGTCCGCGTCGACGTCGAGAGCCGCGCCGACGTCGCCGGCGGCATGGCCTACGGCCTTGCGGGGCCCTACGAGAAGCTGGCCGGCATGGTCCACCTCGAGGTCGATCCGGCGAATCCGGCCAACCGGGTCGTCACCGACATCGAGTTCGCGCCGCGCAACGACCGCGGCATGGTGGAGTTCCGATCGAACTTCTTCCTGCTGAAGCCGAAGGACGCCGGGCGCGGCAACGGCACCGTCCTCTACGAGGTGTCGAACCGCGGCGGCAAGGGGATGCTGGGCTACTTCAACAACGCCGCCGGCAGCCGCGACCCGCAATCCGCGGAGGAGATGGGCGACGGGTTCCTGCTCGAGAACGGCTTCTCCCTGCTGTGGCTCGGCTGGCAGTTCGACGTGCCGGTGCGAGAAGGGCAGATGCGGCTGCACACGCCGGTGGCGACCGACGACGGCAACCCGATCACGGGACTGGTCCGCAGCGAGGTGATCGTCAACCAGCGCGCCTGGGACCGCTCGCTCGCCGACCGGAGCCACATCGCCTATCCGGTGGCCGACCCGGACGACCCCGCCAACGTGATGACGGTGCGTGACGGCGTCGACCAGCCGCGCCGTGTCGTGCCCCGCGACCAGTGGCGCTTCGCCCGGCGCAACGACGACGGCTCCGTGGTCGACGATCCGACCCGCGTCTACCTGGAGGGCGGCTTCGAGCCGTTCAAGATCTACGACGTGGTCTACGTCGCGCAGGATCCCGCCCTGGTCGGGCTCGGACCCGCGGCGGTCCGCGACATGATCTCGCAACTGAAGTACAAGGCGACGCCGGCGCTGGGCCTTCCGGCCGGCGCCATCGAGCACGCCGTCGCCTGGGGCGTCTCGCAGAGCGGCCGCTTCCTGCGGACGTTCCTCCATCACGGGTACAACGTCGACGAGCAGAACCGGCGGGCGTTCGACGGCATCATGTCCCACGTGGCGGGCGGCGGCCGCGGCAGCTTCAACCACCGCTTCGCGCAGCCCTCGCGCGACGGCCACCCGTTCCTGAACAAGCTCTACCCGAGCGACATCTTCCCGTTCACCGACGTGGTGCAGCACGACCCGGAGACCGACATGCGGGACGGCCTGCTTGCCGGCATCCAGCCCGGGCACATGCCGAAGGTCTTCTACACGAACTCGTCCTACGAGTACTGGGGCCGCGCGGCGTCGCTGATCCACACCACCGTCGACGGCACGTCGGACGCGCCGCTGCTCGACAACGTCCGCATCTACTCGTTCGCCGGCGGCCAGCACGGCCCCGGGCGCTTTCCGCCCCGGCGCACCAGCGGCCAGGAGCTGAGCAACCCGAACGACTACTCCTGGTTCCTGCGCCCGCTGCTGCTGGCCATGGACCGCTGGATCGACGACGACTCGTCGGTTCCGCCCGCCAGCGTCTACCCGCGCATCGCCGACGACGACCTCGTACTGCCCGAGAACCTGGGCTTCCCGGAGCTGCCGGGCGTGGGACAGCCGGCCGTACCGCATCTGGCCTACCGGGCGGTCTACGGGCCGGAGTTCCGGACCCGCGGCATCGCCTCGGTGCAGCCGCCGCAGGTGCTCTCGGCGTTTCCGATCCTGGTGCCGAGCGTCGACGCCGACGGTAACGAGACCGGCGGGCTGATGATGCCGGAGGTCGCCGTTCCGCTCGCCACCTACACCGGCTGGAACCTGTTCCACGCCGAGGCGGGACCGACCGACGTGCTGTCGAGCATGCAGGGCTCCTACGTCCCGTTCCCGCGGACGGCCGACGATCGCCAGCGCACCGGCGACCCGCGCTCGTCCATCGCGGAACGCTACGGCAGCCGGGCCGAGTACCTCGGCCGGGTGACCGAGGCCGCCCTCGCGCTGGTCAGCGACGGCTATCTTCTGGCCGGGGACCTGGCTCCCATCCTGGCCCAGGCCGCGCGGCACTGGGACTACCTGATGGAGGAGGACACCGGCAACGACGGGCAACAGTGACCACGGCGGGCGGGGCCTCGGCGCCCCGCCCGCGCTCCCATCCGAAGAAGAGGCTTCCACAGATGTGGCTCCCGGAGGCGGTCCAGCGCGGCCGCGAGCTGGATTGCGGAGACGCGCGACCGGTCTCCGCGGAGGAAGCACGCAAGAAGTCCCGGGCTTTGCTCCGGTGACCTGTCGTTTCCGTCCCGGCGCCGAAGCGGAACATCTCGAGGAGAACATTCATGCGCACCCGCACAGGGTCAGTCGTCGGCCTCATCGTCCTGGCCGCGTTCGTCGGCGGCATCGCCGCAGGCGCACAAGTGCAGATCCGCGACCAGGCCCCCACCGACCGCGCGGCCGACTTCCCGCTGGCCGAGCTCGAGGCGATCGTGCAGGAGATGGACTCCGAGCAGCGCCAGACCGTGCGGCTGCTGGAAGGCGGAAGCTACAACGTCAACATCCGCCGCATTCGGGGCGGCGAGACGGCGCTGATGCATCCCCGGACGATAGACGTCTGGGTGGTTCGGGAAGGCTCCGGGACGCTCGTCACCGGCGGGCAGATCGTCGACGAGAACGGACAACCGGTCGAGCAACGCGGCGCCGCCATCCGCGGCGGCGAAGAACGGGAGATCGGCGTGGGCGACCTGGTATTCATCCCCGCCGGCGTGCCGCACGGCATCCGCGAGACGGACGGCATCACCTGGTTCAACATCCGCTTCGATACGTTTCCCTGACGGGCACCGATCGCCGCTGCCGACCCTCCAGGCCGCCAAGGGGCGGCCGGTGCCGCATGCTATCGTGAACGACGTGGCTGACACTCGTGCAAGCGTCGAAACCGAGCGTCAGGCCACGATGCACACCGGGCCCCTCGGGTCCACCATCCACGTCATCCGCGCCGATCCGGAGACCGTAGTCGCACTCGCCGCCATCGACTGGAACCAGGCGTTCCCGCGGGTCTACCTCGACCCCATCCGGGGTCTCATCACGCTGATGGCCCCCTCACGGCTCCACGACGAGCTGGCCAGCGCTCTCGACCACGTCGTGGACATCGCCGCAAGCGCTCTCACCGGCGCGGTGAAGGGACTGTTGTCCGCGCGCCTTCGAGAGCCGGACTCTCCACCCGGCACCGGCTTGGAGCCGGATTGCGCCTTCTACGTCGGTCCGAAGGCCAGGGCCTATCGCAAGGCGCTCGCAGTCGGGAAGGAAGCCGCCGATGCGTTCTTCGATGAGAACGCCCCCGATCTCGTGGTCGAGGTCGAGATCACGAACGCGGACGAGAGCAAGATCGAGCGATACGCGGAGCTGGAAGTGCGGGAGCTCTGGCTGCTGCAGGATCCGGAGGGCTCCGGAGCTCCACGAGCCGAGTTACTCGCCTTGCGTCCACGGACCCCGCCCCGCCGACTCAGCTCCTCCATGTCCTCCAGAGCCTGACGCCCGACGACCTCTGCGAGGCAGTAGCCGACGTGCGACTCAGCGTGAACCGCGACGAGCGCACGGAGGCCGTGGCGCGAATCGTGCGTCGCCGACAGCAGTCCAGCGTCCGTGTGCGCGAGGGGGACACGCCGTACACCGCCCGTTCGGGCTGAGGCGACGGACAGGAATCTGCAGATCACACCCGAGTCGCCAGCGCCTCGAACTTGGTTGCGACGAAGTGGGCATGACGGGAATCGCTCGTCACCCGCGCGGACGTCCGCGCGACGAACCAACCGCGTCGACCATCCCCTGGTCGACATGGGTGCCATAATGATCCGCACCATGAGCGACAGGTTCCGGGCGTGCCCCGGTTTCGGTTCCACCCGGCGGTTCGGCGGCGCATCGCTGCTGCTGGCCCTGGCCGCGACGACGATTGCCGGCGTCCCGGCAGCCGCCGGGCAGACACCAGCGACCGGAAACGCCTCGTCGGCCGCGCTGCACGCCGAGGCCGCGCCGTTCTTCACTGAGCACTGCGTCGTCTGTCACGGCAACCGCCTGAGCACGGTGAACCTGAACCTGGAGAGGCTTGCCGCCGGGCTCGATCCGGGAGCGGCCGGCGCCGGACCGAGGGTTTCCGGCACCGCCACCGATCCGCAGGTCGACACCTGGAGCCGGGTGCTCGGCCGGTTGAACGGGGGGCAGATGCCGCCGCCCGGACGACCGCGCCCCGCGGAAGACGCGCTTGCACGCGTCACGGCTGCCATCGAAGCGTACCTGGCCGACGCCGGCTATCGCAGAACGGCCGACCCCGGCCGCGTGACCGCCCGACGGCTCAACCGGGTCGAGTACGACAACACGGTCCGCAGCCTGCTCGGCGTCCACGGCAGCCCGGCCGACGAGTTCCCGATCGACGACTCGGGCTACGGCTTCGACAACATCGGCGACGTTCTGTCGGTCTCCCCGCTGCTGATGGAGAAGTACGTCGCGGCCGCGAAGCGGCTCTCGCGCATCGCAATCTTCGGCGAGCCGCTGCCCGCCGAGCCGACCCTGCTCGCCCGCTACATGGGCAGGCGCTCGCACGACGCCGGCAACCACCTGACCGGCGCGAACATCCTGCCCTACTCGATGCGTGGCGCCCTGTGGGGCTCGCACCTCTTCCCGTGGAACGCCGAGTACGAGCTGCGCTTCCGGGCCGCCAACTACCGTTACAGCCGGCGGCAGCTCATCGCCCGCGGAGCGATCGAGGCGGAGGAGCGCGACAGGCGCGACCGGGCGCTCGAAGCGCGCATGACGGCCGAGGAACGCTTGGCCCGCTTCATCGACGACGCCCGGCAGAGCCAGCCGCCGGTGCCGGTGGTCGCGACGCTCGACGGGCAGGTGTTTCGCGAGGAGCTCATTGAGGGGAGCAACGCTTTCGGGTACGAGCGCGGGGAGTTCGTCACGCGCGTTCCGGTGACGGCCGGGATGCACGACTTCCGCATCTCCTACCCGCACGTCGCCGACATCGAGGATCCGCGCGACAACGTGATGGACGACGGCCGGCGGGTCCTGTACGTCGACTACGTGGACATCGTCGGGCCGTTCAACCCGAGCCCGGCCCGGCCCGCCAGCTACGAGCGCATCTTCATCTGCCGGCATCGGCAGGGTGAGCACAGCGAGGACTGCGCGCGCGAGGTGGTCGCGAACCTGGCCCGCCGCGCGTACCGCCGGCCGGTGACCGCGACCGACGTCGATCCGCTGCTCGGCCTGGTGCGGCAGGCGCAGGCGGCGGGCGATTCGTTCGAGGAGGGAGTCCGGCTCGCTCTGCAGGCGATGCTGCTCTCCCCCAACTTCCTGTTCCGCATCGAGCGCGACCCGGCGGCCGGCGAGGACGTGCGCGCCCTCGACGACCACGAGCTGGCGTCGCGGCTATCGTACTTCCTCTGGGCCGACATGCCGGACGAGCGGCTCTTCCGGATAGCCGACGAGGGGCGGCTCACCGACCCGGCCGTGCTGCGAGCAGAGACGCTACGCATGCTGGCCGACCCGAAGGCCCGCACATTGGTCACCGACTTCGCAGCACAGTGGCTGCAGCTACGGGCGCTCGACCGCGCCAAGCCCGACCCGGCGCGGTTCCCGACCGTCGACGACGAGCTCCGCGACGCCATGCGCACCGAGACCGAGCTGTTCCTGCAGGAGATCGTGCGCGAAGACCGCAGCGTGCTCGACCTGCTCGACGCGCCGTTCACGTTCGTCAACGGTCCGCTGGCCCGGCACTACGGGATTCCCGGGGTCGACGGCGAGGCGTTCCAGCGCGTTGCTCTCAACGGACCGCAGCGCGGCGGGCTGCTGTCGCACGCGAGCGTCCTGACCGTCTCGTCCTACCCGACGCGCACATCGCCGGTGCTGCGCGGCAAGTGGGTGCTTGAGAACCTGCTCGGCGCACCTCCGCCGGAACCGCCCGCGGACGTCCCGGCCCTGGAGGCCACCGGCGGCGCCGGCGCCGGCGCCACGTTGCGGGAGCAGATGGAGGCGCACCGCACCAACCCGAGCTGCGCGGTCTGCCACAACCAGATCGATCCGATCGGCTTCGGCCTGGAAAAGTACGACGCCGCCGGCGCCTGGCGGACGCACGAGGGCGAGGCTCCGATAGACGACACCGGCGTGCTTCCGGACGGCACGGCGTTCCGCGGGCCGGCCGAGCTGAAGCAGGTGCTGCGCGACCGCGCGGATGCGTTCCGCCGCAACCTGAGCGAGAAGCTCCTGACCTACGCCCTCGGCCGCGGGCTGGAGCACTACGATGGCGAGGCGGTGGCAGCCATCGCGGACACGGCCCGCGAGAACGGCGACCGCTGGTCGGCGTTCGTCACCGGCGTCGTCGAGAGCGCGCCGTTCCGCATGCGCCGCGCCGAGACGGGCGAACCCCGGGAGTCCGCGCCGTAGACCGGCACGGCCCTCGGGAAAAGACACAGCAAGGAAGCGAATCATGACGATGCATCGAGCCCTTCCGCGACGGACCGTCCTCCGCGGCGTCGGCGCCACGCTGGCGCTGCCGTTCCTCGACGCCATGGTCCCGGCGTTCGCGCGCTCGGCGCACGCCGCCGCGGCGCCGAACCGGATGGTCTTCGTCTACGTGCCGAACGGCATCGTCATGGACCAGTGGACGCCCGCAACCGCCGGTCCTATCGCGCCCCTGCCGGCCGCACTGCCCCGCGTGCTGGAGCCGATGACTCCCTACCGGGACGGCGTCTCGATCCTGAGCGGGCTCACCCACAACGGCGGCCGCGCGCTCGGCGACGGCCCCGGCGACCACGCGCGCGCCGGGGCGAGCTACCTCACCGGCGTCCACCCGAAGAAGACCTACGGCGCCGACATCCAGGTCGGAGTCTCGGCCGACCAGATCGCCGCGCGGCACCTCGGCGGCGAGACGCGCTTCGGCTCTCTCGAGCTGGGCTGCGAGCCGGGTCTGCTGGGCGGCAACTGCGACAGCGGCTACAGTTGCGCCTACAGCAACAGCATCTCGTGGCGCACGCCATCGTCGCCGATGCCGCTCGAAGCGAGCCCGCGGGCCGCGTTCGAGCGCCTCTTCGGCGCCGAGGACATCGAGCGGGACCCGGCCGTCCGCGCCCGGCAGCGGCGCTACGACCGCAGTGTGCTCGACGTCGTGCTGGGAGACGCCCGCCGCCTGAGCGGGACGCTGGGCCCGACGGACCGGCGCAAGCTCGACGAGTACCTATTCTCCGTGCGCGAGATCGAGCGCCGCATCGCGAGCAGCGAACGGGACGCCGACGCGGCGCCTCCCGATCTCGACCGGCCCGCGCCCGGCCTCCCCGGCGATTTCATCCAGCATGTCCGGCTCATGTTCGACCTGATGACCGTCGCCCTGGCGGCCGACCTGACGCGCGTCATCACCTTGATGGTCGCCACCGAGCTGAGCAACCGCGCCTATCGCGAGATCGGCATCTGGGAGGCCCACCACGGCCTGACCCACCACCGCGGCGACCCCGTGAAGATCGAGAAGGTGACGCAGATCAACCGTTTCCACGTCGAGCAGTTCGCCTACTTCATGGAGAAGCTGCGCAACACCGCGGACGGCGACGGATCCCTGCTCGACCACGCGATGGTCGTCTACGGTGGGGGGATCTCGGACGGCAACCGGCACGATCACCACGACCTGCCGACGCTGCTGGCCGGCCGCGGCGGCGGCCTCCTGACGCCGGGACGGCACGTGATCTACCCGGACGAGACGCCGATGGCCAACCTGCTGCTGACGATGCTGCACCACATGGGCGTGCCGGCCGAGTCGATCGGGGACAGCACCGGGGCCATCGCGCATCTGTCGGAGGTGTGAACCTGCCGGTGCGGACCGACGGCCCGCTGGCGCCGGCGGCCCCGGTTGCGCAGCGGTCGGGAGATGTGAGCCGGCTGGCTGGCAGCGCCTCACTCTCGTGTGGCCGCAGACCGTACTCGATGCCGGGGTGGAGGACCGACGGCCGGCGGGCTGTCCGTCCCGACGCCTGGCCCACTCCGCAGAACACCGCAATTCAACTTTTTAGGCTTAAGTTGCATTAACGGGAACTGCTATTGGAGTTTTGCACATGGCCTCGACCCGTCAAAGTAGCGGTCAGGGGACGGGCCATTATTGACTTTTCTGGCTAAAATTACACTAGCCGGCATCGTTATTGGAATCTCGAAAACCGCTGGACCGTCATGCGGCGTGAACGAAGGGACCGAGCCGTTCACACAGCGCTATCGACGCAATGACGCCGCCAAGGAGATCAACGGTTGAATCTCGATTGGACAGCCATGCGACCACTGAACGGCTCACAAGCCGCCGGATTCGAGGAACTCTGCGCCTAGCTCTGCCCGTGCCCCGGATGTCCGGGGCTGAACTGCAATCAGCAGAGGTCATCCGAATTCGTCCCGCAGCTCGAAGGCGAAGGCCATGGCAACCAGTTGCGTGTAGCCGTGCCACAGCAACTGCGCCCCGGGGGGGTCGCGGGAGCGTCCGAGCCACCCGCCGAGGCGCGCGGTCAGACCGACCGCGTCGCCGAGGCGCGTCGGCGGCGGCAGCTTGCGTGAGCGGGCGAAGGTGGCGAGCACGCGCAACTCGCCATCGGAAAACAGCAGGTCGGCCGGCAGGTCGGGCACCTCGCGGCCGAGCTGGACCATCAACTGGATGCGCCACCCGATGACCATCTTGATGGCCATGGCGCGTTCGAGCCGCTCGGCCGTGTGGTGTTGCAACTCCTCGACCTTGCAGCCGGACTTGAGCACCCGGAAGAATTCTTCGATGCGCCAGCGCCGGGCGTACCATTGCAGGATGCGCGTGGCGTCGTCGGCGCTGCTCACACGCAACGTGGTCAGCAGGAACCACTCCAGCGGCTCGGCCGCGGGCGGCGGCTGTTCCTCGCGCACGTGGACGACCCACAGGGAGAGCGGCTCGTTGCCGCGGCGGGGCAGTTCCACCTGCTGGTAGCGCAGCGTCACGTCGGCGACCCGCTCCTCGCGGCGGTCCTTGCGAGCCTGTTTGCTGGCCTTCACGCGCGCGCTCAGCCGCGCCACCTCGACCTTTGCGGCGCCTCGGGCCGGCGCGTTGCGCACGGTATCGAACAGACGGTGCGAGAGCGTCTGCCCGTCGGCCGTCTTTTCCTTGCCCAGGACGCGGTCGGCCTTGGCGCGGACCAGCAGGTCGACCTGCGGAGCAGCCGTGCGGTGCTCGACGAACAGGTCGAGGAAATCGGCCTCGCGGTCCATCACGCACACCACGCAGGTCTCGGACAGTTGCTCGGCCGCCTGCGCACAGTCGCGCAACCCCTCGATCCAACGGAACGACTTGCGCTCCTCGCGCGGCTTCGCCTTGCCGTTCTCCTTTGGGTCGGCGGGCGCGTCGAACGCCGCCCGCAGCACGCCCAGGGCCACCCCGTCGGGATTGACCGCCAGCGTCGTGTGCAACTCCAGCCCGCGCGCCACCGCCCCGGTCTGGTTCGAGCCGATGGCCCCCAGTCCCTGCGTCTGGCCGCGCCGGGTGAAATTCAACCGGGTGCCGTCCTGGATGCACAGCACCAGCTCGTGCGCCTGCATCCGGCGCAGCGTCCGCTCGCGATGCGGCGCCAGGATGTTGCCGACCGTCACCGCGCTGTCGGCGGGCTGGTCGATCAGCCGGTAGTGGCCCTTGACCAGGGCGCGCGCGCCGTGGGCGGCGCCGGTGATGGCGCGCATCGGAGACTCTGCCATCTGCTGCGCGCTCTGCACCAGACGCGCGCTCAGACGCGCGTCGCCCAACCGCGCCCCGCCGAATTCGTGCTCCGCCCAGACCGCGGCGTCGAGACCGGCGCCAACCGCCAGCGGTTCCACGACCGGTGCAGGCGCCGCGAGGCGGGTGCGCCACCCAGGCTCCAAGGCATACAGATACACCGCCTTGCGCGTTTCCGGCGCCGCGTTGCTGCGGTCCCCGCGACCGCGGCCGCAGGTCTCACCCACCCGAACCCAGTTCGCCGCGCGCACGCTCGCCCCCGTCTGTGCAGCCTCGTCGACGAACGTTTCCAGCAGCCAGGGGCGATAGCCATACAGACCCTCGCAGTCGTCGCCGACCACCCGGACCACCCGCCCCAACACGTGCGAGGCCAGGTTGCGGCACCCGATGCCGGGGCGCACCAGCAGCCGGCACAGGCCCAACACCCGGTGCAAGTGCGCGCGACGGCCCGCATCGTCCCACCCCACCCAGGCGTCGCGCGACCGCAGCCGCCGCGCAGATGCCGCAAACCCCACGCCGCCCAGCCAGCCATGCGCCGAACCCACCAGATACCGCAGTTGCGGACCCACGAACGGACCGGCCCCCCGCGGGTGCTCGTAGGCCATCAGCGTGTTCCAGACCCGACGCTGCTCGGCGGTCTCCACCAGCTCCAAGGTCAGACCCACAACCTCGCCGACCGTGTCCGGCACGTCCACTGCCGGCGCCATCGGGTGCGGGAGCACCCGCGCACGACCCCCACTACCGCGAGCACCTTGACCGGCAGGCAGCGAGACCTGGCCTGCCGCACGCAGGTCGGTCAACGCCCGGTAGCAGCTCGCCCGCTGCCACCGGCCCCGCCCGTCCCGGAAATCGAACGCTTCACAGACGCGGTCGGCGACCTGACCGAGGCTGCCGGCGCCCTGCGAGACCGCCTCGTCCAGCACGTCGCGCAGGTGGGCGAGGTGGTCTCGTAGAATACGTGAAACCTGATTCTGAATCTCCATGCCGGCCACCGTAGCGAAGTGGCCTCATGAAGTCCAGCAAAAAGTTATGGGGCACGGGCAGGCCTAGCTCGCGCGAACTGAGTCCCCCGCCGGCGCCAAGTTCGAACGAACGCAAGGAACCGAGACGTGAACGGCCAACGCTCATCTGCGTACCTCAACGGCCTGCTCCGGGAACTCCGTGCCCTACCCCGCGAGACCGAGTGGCTGGAGTTCAAGGAGAGTTACGGCGATCCGCAGGAGATCGGTGAGTACATCTCTGCGCTCGCCAACTCGGCGGCGTTGGTCGGGAAGGCTGCCGCCTATCTGGTCTGGGGCGTCCGAGACTCGGACCACGCCATCGTTGGAACGTCCTTCGATCCCACGGTCGCCAAGAAGGGCAACGAGGCACTGGAGAGCTG
This sequence comes from Vicinamibacterales bacterium, assembly GCA_965204175.1. GTDB lineage: Bacteria > Acidobacteriota > Vicinamibacteria > Vicinamibacterales > UBA8438 > WTFV01. Next base: position 762,521 of record OZ241978.1, on the reverse strand, counting down.
GCTCCTGCGCCTGCTCGATCCGAAGATCGATTTTCGTTTTCTCCGCCTGGACACCGAGGCGGGGCCCGTCGTTCTGGAAGAGATCGCCCGGGCCGCACGCCATCCGGTACAGTTCGCCGGCCAGGAGTACATCCGCGTCGGCAGCTACAAGAAGAGGCTCAAGGACTTTCCCGAGAAGGAACGAACGCTCTGGCGCATCTTCGATCAGGTACGCTTCGAAGACGGCGCCGCGGCGCAGCGCGTGAGCGACGAGGATATCCTGCTTCAGCTTGACTACCCGGCGTATTTCCATCTGCTCGGCACACCGCTCCCGACGGGCGCGCCGCCATTCTCGACGCCCTGCAGAGGGACCACCTTGTCGAGCCCTGCGAGGCGGGCGGCTTCGACATCACGAACCTGGGCGCTATCCTGTTCGCCAGAAATCTCGGCGATTTCTTGCGGCTGAAGCGGAAGTCGGTACGCGTCATCGAGTACCGCGGCAAGGGACGCACCGAAGGTCTGGGAGAGCGTGAGTATACGAAGGGCTACGCCTCCGGCTTCGAGGAACTGATCGACTACGTCAACGCCAAGCTGCCGACGTCCGAGGTCATCGGACAGGCACTTCGGCGGACCATCCCGGAGTTTCCCGCACCCGCGGTGCGGGAGTTGGTCGCCAACGCGCTGCTGCACCAGGACTTCTCCGTGACCGGGTCCGGGCCGATGGTGGAGATCTTCGACGGGCGCATCGAGATCACGAATCCCGGCGAGCCGCTGGTGGACACGCGGCGCTTCCTCGACTGCCCACCGGCTTCGCGGAACGAGGCGCTCACGTCGCTCATGCGCCGGTTCGACATCTGCGAGGAACGAGGCGGCGGAATCGACAAGGTGGTGGAACAGGTCGAACGTTACCAGCTTCCTGCTCCGCTCTTCGAGGTCCCCCCCGGCTCCACACGCGTTGTTCTGTTCGCTCGCAAACCTCTGGCCGACATGGACAGCAGGGAACGGGTTCGCGCCTGCTACCTGCACGCCTGCCTGAAGTACGTGACGCGCGATTTCCTGACCAACACCTCGCTGCGGGAGCGGTTCGGCATCAAGACGAACAACAAGGCGACGGTGTCGCGGTACATCCGCGAGGCCGTGGCTGCGGGCGCGATCAAGCCGTTCGACGAAAACTCTCCTCCGAGACTGCGAAAGTACGTCCCGTTCTGGGCCGGCATTCCCGCCGACCGGTAGTTGACCGGCGACGGTCGGAGCGCGCGCTTTGTGCATGTAAATTATTGAAAATAAGCTTCTTACCTCAGTTGACAGGAAGTCGATCCGCGCGGCGGGTGGAACGGACCGCCAGAATCTGCAGGCTCGATTCGGCTGGTAGTTGACAGACCGGCACCCGCGTGGGCGCCAAGAACCTGTAAGATGCTGAAAACACGATGCTTCCGGTAGTTGATGGGTAGTTGATCGCGGACTGGACAGACCGGCCTCCCGACCCCATAACATGCTGAAAAAAAACGTGTTGGCTCAGTTGATCGGAGGCGGCAGGACCCCGGTCGGCTTCTGCGGCGGGATGTTCCGTGCGCTCTTCTGCCGCGCAGACGGCCAGCAGAGCGGGATGCGGTCTGTCGACCCCGGACATCCGCGGGGCGGTGCGCCGCTCCTGGTGCTCGTCGCACTCTGTGTCTTCGGCGCATCAGGTTCAGCGTCCGCCGGAGCGGCGCAGACGGCCGGCTCCCCCGAACCCGCGACGATTGGCGCTCCCTCGAGACTGACGCTGGACGCCTTCCGGACGCCGGACGCCCCCTGCTACGACCGGTCGGCGCAGTCTTACACCGCGGTCGTCGACACCCACGTCCACTTCCGGCCGTTCGGCGGGCCCGCCGTCCCGTTCGAGGAGATCCTCGGGTACTTCGAGGCGACCGGCGTCCTGTTCGCCAACGTCTACGGCATCGGCCAGATGCTGCCGGCGTCGTCCTCCTGCACCTACTACCTGGACTGCCCCGGCACGCCGGTGACGCCGACGCTGAAGAACGACTTCGTCAACGCCGCCGACGTCGTGACGAAGACGCCGGAGGGCATGCACCTGACGCTCGCCATGACGTTCCCGGACCTGGCCGACCCGCAGTCGGTTCTCGCCCGCATGGCGTTGCTCGACGCGGAGTACCCGGGCCTCTTCCGCTGGATGGGCGAGGTCAACCTGGTCAAGCAGGCGCTGTACGCCAACGGCCACGAGCCGGTGCCCGCGGAAGCCATCGCCGAGTGGACCGGCTTCATGGCGGCGCTACGCGACCGCGGTATTCCGCTGGCCATCCACTCCGACCTGGGCAGCGACGAAGAGCCGACCCGCTACCTGCCGCTGATGGAGGAGGTGCTACGCCGGTATCCGGACAACGCGATCGTCTGGGTGCACATGGGGCTGTCGCGGGAGCTGACCACCATGGATCCGCATCGCCACGTCGCGCTGATGACGTCGATGCTGGAACGCCATCCGAAACTGATGCTGGACATCGCGTGGCGGGTGATCGACGATGCCTACTTCTCGACGCCGGCGGGGCTGGACGCGTACGTGCCGTTCCTGAACGCGTTCTCGGACCGGATCCTTCCGGGCACGGACTTCCTGGCGTCGCGCGACAAGGACCTGGACGTCTATCGGGAGGAGCTGGAGGTCACGGGCCGCATCCACCGCCATCTGGACGACGACGCCTTCCGGAACGTCGCCCTGGGCGGCAACTACTTCCGGCTGCTGGGTCTGGAGTACCACGCGCCTTCGATCTGCCCGGGGTGAGACATCGGGAATCAACGAGAGGAACCAATGACTGCGACTCTCGAACGCTTCTTCGGACTGGCGGCGCGCGGCACCGACGTGCGGACGGAGGTGACGGCCGGCGCGACGACGTTCCTGACGATGGCCTACATCGCCTTCGTCAACCCGCAGATCCTCTCCGACGCCGGCATGCCGTTCGATGCCGTGTTCGTCGCCACCTGCCTGGCGGCGGCGTTCAGCACGCTGGTGATGGGGCTGTACGCCAACTATCCGATCGCGCTGGCGCCGGGGATGGGGCTCAACGCCTTCTTCGCCTACGGCGTGGTGCTCGGCATGGGCCACTCGTGGGAGGTCGCGCTCGGCACGGTGTTCGTCTCCGGCGTGCTGTTCCTGATTCTCAGCGTGCTGCCGGTGCGGCGCTGGATCATCGAGGCGATTCCGCAGGGGCTGAAGCTGGCCATCGCGGCCGGGATCGGACTGTTTCTGGGCATCATCGCGCTGCGCAACGCGGGCATCATCCAGGCCAGCGAGGCGACGCTGGTCACCGTCGGCGAGCTGGCCGCGCCGGGACCGGTGCTGTCCCTGCTCGGGTTCTGCGCCATCGTGGCCCTGGCGGCGCGCCGGGTGCCGGGGGCCGCGCTCATCGGGATGCTGGGCGTCGCCGTCGCGGGCCTCGTACTGGGCGTCTCCGAATGGCAGGGCATCGCGTCGCTGCCGCCGGACCCGACGCCGACGCTGCTGGCCCTCGACCTCGCCGGCGCTCTGCAGGCGGGCATGATCGCGGTCATCCTGACCTTCCTGATCGTCGATCTGTTCGACACCACCGGCACGCTCATCGGCGTCGCCCACCAGGCGGAGCTCCTGGACGACCGCGGACAACTCCCGCGCATGCAGCAGGCGCTGATCGCCGACTCCACGGGAACGGTGGGCGGCGCCCTGCTCGGCACCTCGCCGGTCACGAGCTACATCGAGAGCGCCGCGGGGGCCAGCGCGGGGGGACGGACCGGCCTGACCGCGGTCGTCGTATCGTTGCTGTTCCTCGCCTGCCTGTTCTTCGCGCCGCTGGCCGGCTCGATCCCGCCCTACGCCACGGCAGCGGCCATCCTCTACGTGGCGTGTCTCATGGCGCGTCCGCTGGTGGACGTGAACTGGAGCGACGTCACCGAGTCGGCGGCCGCGATCATGACCGTCATCGCCATCCCGCTGACGTTCTCCATCGCCGACGGCATCGGGCTCGGCTTCCTCACCTACGTGCTGATCAAGGTGATGGCGGGCCGCCGGCAGGAATGCTCGCCGACGCTCATCGCGGTGGCGCTGCTGTTCGCGGTGAAGTTCGTCTGGCTGTAACGGCGGCCGCAGACGGCCGGGGACGCACCGATCGCGGGCAGTCGAAACGGCCGGGACTGCGTCAACCCGCGTAGGGGTGCAAGCGGGTCCGCCGCCACGCCCAGGCGGTCCCGATCATCTCGTCGAGAGCCCGATGGCGCGGCGACCAGCCGAGCACTTCGGACGCCCGGTCGGCGCTCGCCACCAGCCGCGCGGGGTCGCCCGCCCGCCGTTCAGCCGCGGCCGCGGGAATCGGGTGGCCCGTGACGCGGCGCGCCGCCTCGACGACCTCGCGGTTGGAGAAACCGTTTCCGTTGCCGAGATTGAATGCGCCCGACTCGATCGTGTCGATGCGATCGAGCGCCAGCAGGTGCGCGTCGGCTATGTCGCCGACGTGAACGTAGTCGCGGATGCACGTGCCGTCCGGCGTGTCGTAGTCGCTGCCGAAGATGCGGATCTCGGGCCGCAGGCCGAGCGCCACTTCGAGCAGGATCGCGATCAGGTGGGTCTCGGGCACGTGGTGCTCGCCGTGCTCCGCCGTCGCCCCGCACGCGTTGAAGTACCGCAACGAGACGTGGCGCAGGCCGTACGCCGACGCGTACCATGGCAACGCCTGCTCGAACGCCAGCTTCGAGGCGCCGTAGGCGTTGACCGGACGCAACGGCGCATCTTCTCGAATCGGCATCTCGTCCGGCTCGCCGTAGACCGCGGCGGTAGACGAGAACACGAGACGGTGCACGCCGGCGCCGCGCATGGCGTCCAGCAGATTGAACCCGCCGGTGACGTTCACCTCGAAGAACTTCGCCGGATCGGTGACCGACGCGCCGACCAGCGCCTCGGCCGCCAAGTGCACCACAGCGTCGGGGCGCACCGCGGACATCACTTCCGCCAGCCGGGCGCGGTCGCGGAGATCGCCCTCGAAGAATCCGGCCCCGGCCGGGACGGCCGCGCGATGCCCCTGCGAGAGGTCGTCGAACGCTGCGACCGCGTGACCATGCTCCAGCAACCGTTCGGCTACCACGCTGCCGATGTAGCCGGCCGCGCCGGTGACGAGAACCGTCATGCATCACGTCCGGCGGCGCCGGTGACAGGAACTGTCATCGATGGTCGAAACAATGGTCGCGAGCGCCCGTGATGGCCGGGCGCGGAAGTCGGTATTATCGACGAGCGCCGCGTTGCGGAGCAACGGCGCGCTCCGGGAGGCAGCCATGCATCGTCGAGAAGTCATCAACGCACGCGCGGAGACCGGCTGCACATCCAGGCTTCGTTGTACCGCGCCCCCCGGCGTCGCCCTGGCCGCGTTCGTCGCCTGCGCGACCGTATCGGCCGGTTATGCGAGAGCGCCTCCGGAACCGACGGAGGCGCCCTCGGCGGTGGTGTACGACGGCGCGCGGGTCATCGACGGCACGGGCGCACCCGCCATCGAGGTGGCGCGGCTCGTGATCGACGGGGGCGCCGTCGCTGCCGTCGGACCGCGGGACGAGGTCGAGTCACCCTCCGGCGCCACGGTGGTCGACCTGACCGGCACGACCGTGATGCCGGCGCTGGTCAACCTGCACGGCCACGTCGGGTTCCAGCGGGGGCTCACCTACGACGCCGCGAACTACACCCGCGAGAACGTCGTCGACCACCTGAACCGGTACGCGTACTACGGCGTGGGCGTGATCGTCTCGCTCGGCACGGACGCAGGCAACCTGTGGAGCGATATCCGCCGCGATCAGGAGGCCGGGACGCTCGGCGGCGCCCGCCTCTTCACAGCCGGCCGCGGGCTGGCGCGGCCCAACGCCGGTCCCGGCGCGGCGGCTCTGCGCCCATCCGCCTACGGGGTATCGAGCGAGGAGGAGGGCCGGCGCTACGTCGAGGAGCTGGCGGCCCGGGGTGTGGCGTTCGTCAAGATCTGGGTCGACGACCGCGGCGGCTCGGTCGAGAAGCTCGGGCCCGACCTCTACCGGGCGATCATCGACGAGGCGCATGGTCACGGCCTGGACGTGATCGCCCACGTCTTCTACCACGACGACGCCGAGGAGCTGGTGGCGGCCGGCGTCGACGGCTTCGCCCACCTAGTCCGCGACCGGGAGATGGACGACGCGCTCGTCGCGGCCATCGTCGAGAACGACGTCTTCGTGATGCCGAACATCGGCATCTCGGAGCGCGGCCGGCATACGGCGTCGCCGCCGTGGCTCGCCGCGCCGATCCTCGCCGAGACGGTGGCGCCCGCCGTGCTCGCGCGCGCGACCGACACCTTCGCGAGCCGCGCCGCCGACGCGGCCGAGCGGGCCGCACGCTCGTACGAACAGATGGAACGCAGCCTCGCGAAGCTCCACGGCGCCGGTGCAGCGCTCGTCCTCGGCTCGGACTCCGGCGTCCAGGATCACTTCTACGGCTTCTCGGCGCACCGGGAACTGGAGTTGATGGCGGCGGCCGGGTTGAGCCCGATGGACGCCATCGTGACCGCGACCAGCCGCTCGGCGGACCGCCTGGGACTCGACGACTCGGGCCGCCTGACGCCCGGCGCCCGCGCCGACTTCATCGTGCTCGACGCGAACCCGCTCGACGACATCACGAACACGCGACGGATCGCCGACGTCTACCTCGGCGGTTCGGCATTGGACCGCACGGCGTTGCGGGCAGGCTGGGCGGCGCCGTAGCACGCCAGCCCACGGAGACTGCTGGAGCATGAAGAACGCCGGCTGGTGCGGTGCAGCGTCGTGAGCGCGGTAGCATGCCAGCCCACGGAGACTACCGGAGCAGTTCGTTCAGCCTGGCGTAGCCGCTCCGGCTGACGGGAAGCTGCGTGCAGTATCAGCAGGTAGTGGAGCATGCCGGAGAACCAGAACAGCAGCACCCCCGCGACCGGCAGAACGACCGACCGGGCGCGGTAGGCGTCGAGCACGCCGGCCTCGAAAGCCGGCGACCCGACCAGCACGCGCAGCCCGGGCGCGAGGGGCCCGAGCCTGCGTGAGGGCCGGCGTCCGTGAACCCGGCCTTCGTCGTTGCCCGCAAGTGTGTCCGTCAATCCATGCCTCCTTGGAATGACCGTGGACATGCAGTCTGACCGCGGGTCGGCGCGGGCGCCAGGACCAATCGGCAAAGGGCGGCTCCGCACCGGTGAACGGCGACGCCCATGCCCGGCAACGGCGCCGCGTGATCCGCATCCGCCGCCGCCCGCCGATGGACTATGCTGATCGCCGCGTGCGGTCAGGAGCTTGCGCCGCAGAACGCAGCGTAGCGGAGTTCTGCGACGCAAGGGCATGGAGCGGAGGGCATGGGCCGAGACGCCGAGGCGTTTCGTGGCGCTCGTGCGCGGCGACGCGCAGCCGCAGCCGCCGGTTCCGAAAGAGTGCAAAGAGAGCGAAGACAATGACGCAGCGTCACCTGATTGCGGCCACCATCCTCCCGGCGATCGCCGCCCTCGCGGCGGCCCCGGCACGGGCACAGACGCAAACCGGCCAGCGCGAGGCGCCGGCGTTCGCACCGGTCACCGCCGAGCGCCTGCTGAACGCCGAGGACGAGCCGCACAACTGGCTCATGTACTCGGGCAACTACAAGGCCCAACGCTACACGCGCCTCGATCGGATCGACCGGCGGAACGTCGCCGGCCTGGAGATTGCCTGGGTCTACCAGCTCGCCGTCCTCGACCGCGCCGAGACGACGCCCCTGGTGGTCGACGGCGTGATGTACATCACCGAGTCGCCGAGCACCGTCATCGCGGTCGACGCCGCCACCGGCCGGCCCTGGTGGCGCTACGAGCACCAGTTGCCGGACGGGATCATCATCTGCTGCGGCCGCAACAACCGCGGCGTGGCCGTGCAGGGCGACCGGGTGATCATGAGCACGCTCGACGCGCACCTGGTGGCGCTGGACGCCCGCACGGGGAGCGTGCTGTGGGAGACCGAGGTGCAGGAAGCGGCGTCGGGCTACAGCAAGACCGCCGCGCCGCTCATCGTCGGCGACAGGATCTTCACCGGCGTGGCCGGCGGCGAGTACGGCATCCGCGGCGTGGTCGACGCCTACGACCTGGAGAGCGGCGCTCGCGAATGGCGCTTCTACACGACGCCGGGACCCGATCATCCCGACAACCGCACCTGGTCGGGCGACTCGTGGCGCACCGGCGGGTCGGCCACGTGGATGACCGGCTCCTACGACCCCGAGCTGAACCTTATCTACTGGGGCACCGGCAACCCCGGTCCGGACTACGACGGCACGGTCCGCGAGGGCGACAACCTCTACTCCGACTCGGTGGTTGCGCTCGACGCCGACACCGGCGAGATGCGGTGGTACTTCCAGTTCACGCCGCACGACATCCACGACTGGGACTCGACGCAGATCCCGATCCTGGCCGACACGACCTTCGGCGGCGAAGAGCGCAAGCTGATGCTCTTCCCGAACCGCAACGCGTTCTTCTACGTGCTGGACCGCGAGACGGGCGAGTTCCTGCTCGGCGAGCCCTACGCGCGGCAGACGTGGGCCGAGGGACTCGACGACAACGGCCGGCCCATCCTCGTGCCCGGCATGGAGCCGTCCCCCGAGGGGACGGTGGTCGCCCCCGCCATCACCGGCGGCTCGAACTGGTGGTCGCCCACCTACAGCCCGCGCACCGACCTCATCTACGTCATGGCCTACGACGCGGAGACCCGCTACTTCATCCGGCCGGTCGAGTACCAGGAGGGCGAGAGCTACCGCGCCGGCGGCGGCGAGTCGCCCGAGCCGCTGGAGAACTACGTGCGGGCGGTGCGCGCCCTCGAGCCGCAAACCGGCGCCCTCCGGTGGGAATTCCCGGTCGACTCGCGGACGACGTCGGGTTTGCTGTCGACGGCCGGTGATCTCGTTTTCGGCGGCACGGCGGACGGGTTCTTCTTCGCGCTCGACGCCGAAACCGGCGAGGAGCTGTGGCACAAGAACATCGGCGGGCGCGTGCACGCCGGGCCGATGGCCTTCGCCGTCGACGGCCGGCAGCACGTGGCGATCGCCGCCGGCAACGCGATCTTCGCCTTCGCGCTGCCGATTCGGCAGCCTTGAACGGTCCGCCTTCTCCCGCATCGGCCCGCGAATCCGGGATTCTTCAGGCAGGAATCACGAGCATGGCGCGACGGTCGGGAAAGCAGGCAGGCGACGCGGGGGCGGTTCCGAACGGAGAGGCCACCATCGGCCACGAAGTTGAGTTGTGGGCGATGGCCGACGCCCTGCGCGGCTCGATGGACGCCGCCGAATACAAGCACGTCGTCCTCGGCCTGATCTTCCTGAAGTACATCTCCGACGCCTTCAAAGAGCGCGGGTGCAGGCGGAAGACAACCTGACCCAAGGTGCGGGGCATCTTCACCCTCTACGACGACATGAAGCGCCGGGTCGCCGAGTTGACCCGCTCCCGCTACGCGATCCATACGCTGGACTGGATCTTCCAGTACCCGATCTTCAAGGGCGCCCACTTCGCGGCCCACGCCGGGATTCCCGCGAAGACCGCCCGGCGGCTTCTGAATCTGCTGTGCGAGGGCGGGGTCGTGAAGACACTCATCGTGGGACGCGGCCGGCGGGCGGCCATTTTCGGCTACCCCGCCGTCCTGAACGTCGCAGAGCGGCGGAAGGTGTTTGATGCTCACCCGTGAGACACTACGCCCTTGAGGGAGCTGACCATCGACTGGACGCGGCGCGAGAACGTCAGTTCACGGCTACCCCCCCCCGACAAGCAGGAGGCGGCGACCCGGACGGTGCTGGAGCAGGCGGAGGCGCTGTCCGCCGGTTGGGCGACGTGACTCGACGCTTCCAAGAGTGAGAATCGGACCACAGGCTGACGAGTGGCACCCCCGCGATGGCACAACCGGCGCGCTTCAGGACTCCGGCTCGTCCTGGCCCGCTGCTCCCGCCGACCGCGATTCGCCCCCGTAAGGCGGCCGCGGCTCTCGGACCCGGGCCGGCGCCTGCGTGAAACGGTCGGGTTCGTACGCGCGCTCCACCACGCCCTGCAGCCGGCCAACGTCCTGCCGGAGGTTCCCGATCTCCTGCGCCAGGGCGCGAATCTGGTGCTCGACAACCTCGAATCGACGCTCGAACTTCTGGTCCATGGACTCGAACTTCCGGTCCATGGACTCGAACTTCCGGTCCATGGACTCGAACCGGCGATCGACGGCGTCGAACCGGCGGTCGATACGCCGGTTGAGCATGGCCAGGCCCGCCAACAGCACACCGGCCACGGCCACGACCGTTCCCCAATCGACCTCCATCGCTTCCAGACTACCGCTGCCGCCGAAACCTGTCAAGTGAAATCACGTACATCGGCAATCACGACAAGATCCGACGGCCTCCTCGCGATCCTGCCGGCGGCGCTACTGCTCCAGGAAGATCGCCTTCGGGACGAACGCCGTCACCACCTGCGTCAGGTCGACCGCCTCGGCGACCCGGAAGTCCACCGCGATGCTGGCCAGCGAGAACGCCTGCGAGCGGGTCAGCCCCTGCTCCTCGGCAAGGAAGTCGACGGTCGCCGCCACCGCCTTGCGCAGCGCCCGGTCGAGATCGAGATCGATGCCCATCAGGATGTGGTGCGTCGCGTTCTCTGCGCGCGGCCCGTCGATGGTCCGGCCCTTGTGGAGCACGAAGCGGAAATCCCCGCTCAAGGACTGCTCGATGGCCGTGCCGCTCACCTCGCCGTCGCCCTGTACCGAGTGCGGGTCGCCCGCGTAGAAGCGCGCGCCGGGGTGGAAGATCGGCAGGTAGAGCGAGCTGCCCGCGACGAGGTCCTTGACGTCGAGGTTGCCGCCGAACGGGCCGGGCGGCCGCGACGCCTGCACGCCGGGCACGGTGACGCCCGGTTGCCCGACCGTCGGGTTCTCCGGGGCCACCGCCATCACCCCCATGAACGGCGCCAGCGGCACCTGGACGCCGTCGGCGAAGAACGCCACCTCGCGGCCGTCCACGTCTCCCGTCCGGATGAAGTGCCGCATCGCAGGCATGTCCATCGGCTCGTCCTCCGGCAAGGTACCGGGATAGCCGGAACCGAAGACCCCGCTCGTCGGGCCCGTGTTGTTGATCCCGTAGGGCGCCCGGGTGCGCAACGACAGGATCTGCACCTCGAGCATGTCGCCCGCCTCCGCCCCCTCGATGTAGATCGGCCCCGTGATGACGTGTCCGCTGCGCCCTTCCCGCGGCCGGTCGGAACGGCTGCCCCAGAAGTCGATCACGTCCTGCAGCACCTCGTCCGGCGACGCGCCGAACCCGCCCAGATACCCCACGGGTTCCTCCGCCTGGGTGGTGCCGGCGTGGCTGAGCGTGTCGATGCGCACCGTGTCGCCGGATTGGATCGTCAGCACCGGCGCGCGGTCGATGGGGTACCAGCCCCAGACGAGGTTCTCCGGAGTCGACCGCACGACGTGGTCCGGGGCGGACTCCTGGGCCCGGACGGCTCCCGCCGCGGCGGATGCGACGGCGGCAGCCAGGAAGAGGACGATGAACGGCGAGCGCTTGTGTGGATGCATGGCGCCTCCAGCATAGCGCGCACCGGCAAGCGGCGGCGCAGATCCGTTGCATGCGCGCAGCGCGGCGGGCCCGACCGGCGCTTGCCGGTGCACCGGTCGGGGCAGCGGCGGCCGCGGGCGTGGGGTGTCGCGGAACGGCTACAATGGCGAGGCTCGGCCGAGCGCACGGGCAGAACGACCAAGGAGGAGCGGCGTGCAACGACGTGGACACGGATGGGGAACGGCGGCGCTGCTGGCGGCGGCCGCATCGCTCGCGGCGACGGGCGCGGCGGCCCAGCAGACGCACGCGGGCGAGTACGCGGAGGCCGACATCAACTACGGCATGCAGGTCTACGGCGAGACCTGCGTCGCGTGTCACGGCCCCGACGGCGACGCCGTCGACGGCGTGAGCTTCCGCACCGGCCAGTTCCGTTCGGCGGGCTCCGATCAGGACATGATGCGCATCATCAGCGCCGGCATCCCCGACACGGCGATGCCGCCCGGCGACTACACCGCGTCCGAGCTCACGGGCCTGGTGGCCTATCTGCGCACGATGGGCGACTTCGACCCGAGCGACGTGCTGGTGGGAGACGCGCTCAGCGGCGAGGCCATCTACCGCGGCAAGGGAGACTGCGCAAGCTGCCACCGCATCGGCGGCGAGGGTTCGCGCATCGCCCCCGATCTGACCGACATCGGCGCCGTCCGCGCCGCCGGCTCGCTGGCCGAATCCCTCGTCGATCCGACCGCCGCGATGCTGCCCCGCAACCGCAGCATCCGCGCCGTGGGCAACGACGGCACCGTCCACGCCGGGCGGCGGCTCAACGAGGACACCTACACCGTGCAGCTCATCGACGAGAACGAGCGGCTCGTCTCGCTCGTCAAGGACGACCTGAGCGAGTACACCGTGATCACGACGTCGCCCATGCCTTCCTACGCCGAGACACTGACCGAGCAGGAACGCGCCAACGTCCTGGCGTTCCTCCTGACCTTGAAGGGGATGAACCGATGACCCGGCCGACGCTCGCCGCCCCGACCCTCGCCGCCGTCGCCCTCGTGGCCCTGCTGCCGCATCCGCTGGCCGCGCAGGTGACCTTCGAGCGGCTGCTCAACGCCGTCGACGAGCCGCACAACTGGCTCACCTACTCCGGCAACTACAACAGCGACCGCCACACGGCCCTCGACCAGGTCACCGTCGATAACGTCGACCGCCTCGAGCTGCAGTGGGTCTTCCAGGCGCAGTCGCTGCAGGTCTTCCAGACCACGCCGCTCGTGGTGGACGGCATCATGTACATCACCGAGGCGCCCAACACCGTGCTCGCGCTCGACGCCGAGCTCGGCCGCGTCTTCTGGCGCTACGAGTACACGCCGTCGCAGGAGTCGCGCCCCTGCTGCGGGCGCGTCAACCGCGGCGTGGCGATCCTGGGCGACACGCTGTTCATGGGCACCATCGATGCGCAGCTCATCGCCATCGACGCGGTCAGCGGCCGGCCCATCTGGCAGACCAGCGTCGCCGACCCGGGCGCCGGCTACGCGCTGACGCTGGCGCCGCTCATCGTCAAGGACAAGGTCATCGTCAGCGTCGCCGGCGGCGAGTACGGCATCCGCGGCTTCATCTCCGCCTACGATCCGGAGACCGGCGAGGAGGAGTGGCGGTTCTACACCATCCCCGGCCCCGGCGAGCCCGGCCATGACACCTGGGAGGGCGACGACTGGCGCTACGGCGGCGCCTCGGCCTGGATCACCGGCTCGTACGATCCCGACGCCGATCTCATCTACTGGGGCATCGGCAATCCGGGTCCCGACTGGAACCCGGCGCAGCGCCCGGGCGACAACCTCTACTCCGACTCGGTGGTCGCGCTCGACCCCGACACCGGCGAGCTGGAGTGGTACTTCCAGTTCACGCCCAACGATCCCTACGACTACGACTCGGTGCAGGTCCCGGTGCTCGCCGACTTCCCGACCCAGGACGGCGGCACGCTGAAGCTGATGCTCTGGGGCAACCGCAACGGCTTCTTCTACGTGCTCGACCGCGAGACCGGACAGTTCATCAACGGGCAGCCGTTCATCGAGCAGACCTGGGCGGAGGGTCTCGACGACAACGGGCGGCCGATCTTCATCCCGCAGGAGCCGGGAACCACGACCTATCCCGGCGTACAGGGCGGCACCAACTGGTACTCGCCCTCCTACAGCCCGTCGACCCGGCTCTTCTACCTGTCGGCCTGGGAGGGCTACGGCTCGGTCTTCGAGGCGCAGGAAGTCGAGTACGAGGAGGGACGGCTGTTCCTCGGCGGCCGGCCGGCCCCGCCCGTGCCCGGCGGCGCGCTCCCGAGCCTCGCCCGCGGTCCGATCAACACCTGGACGGAGTCCGCGGGCACGGGCGCCGTCATCGCCATCGACCCGGCCACCGGCGAGCAGGCCTGGAAGTACGAGATGACGGACGTCACGAGCAGCGGCATCCTGACGACCGCCACCGACGTGCTCTTCACCGGCAACCGGGAGGGCTACTTCCACGCCTTCGACGCGCGGGACGGCACGCTGCTCTGGCGGAAAACGCTCGGCGGGATGATCGCCAACGGCCCGATCAGCTACGCCGTCGACGGCCGGCAGCACGTGGCGGTCGCCGCCGGCAACGGGCTGTTCGTCTACGCGCTGCGGGGGGAATAGCGAGCCCGGTTTCCGATTTGTCCTTTGCCAAAGGACAAATCACGTCGGGACATTCCCCGCTACGCCGGCGCGGGCTCGGCCGTCGCGGACCGCGCGCACTCGGTGAGGTAGGCCAGGGCGGCGCCGACGCCCCCGGACCGGTGCGGAACGCCGGCGAGCCCCAGTCCCATCTCGACGCCGGCCAGCGTGCCGAGCAGGCTCAGGTCGTTGAAGTCGCCGAGATGACCGATGCGGAACACCTTGCCGGCCAGAATGCCGAGCCCCACGCCCAGCGCCATGTCGAATCGGTCGAGGATGACGTCGAGCAGCCGCGCGGCGTCGTGGCCGTCCGGCGTCAGGACCGCGGTGAGCGACGAGCTGTACTCGGAGGAGTTGACACAGAGCAACTCCAGGTCCCACGCCCGCACCGCGCGACGGGTCGCCTCGGCGTGACGGTCGTGCCGGACGAAGACGTTGTCGAGCCCCTCAGCCTGGAGCATGCGGAGCGCCTCGCGCAGGCCGAACAGAAGGTTCGTCGCCGGCGTGTAAGGGAAGAAGCCCTTCTCGTTGGCGGCCAGAATCGGTCCCCAGTCCCAGTAGCTGCGCGGCAAGCGGGCGGTGGAATGGGCGGCGAGCGCCTTGTCCCCCACCGCATTGAAGCTGAGGCCGGGGGGCAGCATCAGCCCCTTTTGCGAGGCGCCGACGGTGACGTCGACCCCCCACTCGTCGTGCCGATAGTCGATGGACGCCAGCGACGAGATCGTGTCGACCATCAGCAGGGCCGGATGCCGCGCGCCGTCGAGGGCGCGGCGGACGGCGGCGATGTCGCTCGTCACCCCCGTCGAGGTCTCGTTGTGGACCACGCAGACCGCCTTGACGGCGTGGGCTTCATCGTCGACCAGGCTCTCCTCTACCTGCCTCGCGTCTACACCGCGACGCCAATCACCGGGCAGAAACTGCGGATCGAGCCCCAGTCTGGTCGCGATGCCCTTCCAGAGAGTTGCAAAGTGGCCGGTCTCGACCATCAGCACGCGGTCGCCCGGCGACAGCGTGTTGGCCAGCGCGGCCTCCCACGCCCCGGTCCCCGACGCCGGGAACAGCACGACCGGGTGGCGGGTCTGGACGACGGCCCCCATGCCGGCGAGCACCTCCCGCGTCAGCTCGCTGAACGCCGGGCCGCGGTGATCGATGGTCGGCGCCGCCATCGCCCGCAGGACGCGGTCGGGCACGTTGGTGGGTCCGGGGATCTGCAGAAAGTGTCGTCCGCTGGCGTGTGACATGACGCTAATCTAGCGTACCCACGATGTCGGGTGACCGTCGCGGGCTGTTCGGCAGCCGTCGTCCAACGCCCAGGAGCGCCGCGCCCGGCCCGATTTATACTGCGCCGCATGAGTGACCTCCGGACCGATCTCGAAGCGCGGCTCGCCGGCGAGGTCCGCTTCGACGCGGTGTCTCGCGCGCTCTACTCCACCGATGCCAGCGTCTACCAGATCGAGCCGCTCGGGGTGGCCATCGTCCGCTCCCGGGAGGACGCGCTCGCGGCGCTGGAGTGCGCCCGCGCCCATGGCTGCTCCATTACGGCGCGCGGCGGCGGGACGTCGCAGGCCGGCCAGGCGATCGGCGCCGGACTGCAGATCGACACGTCGAAGTACTTCAACCGCGTGCTCGAAGTGAACGTCGAGGAGCACTGGGCGCGCGTCGAGCCGGGCATCGTGCTCGACGAGCTGAACGCACGGCTCGCGCCGCACCGGCTGCGATTCGCGCCCGACATTTCGACCGCCAGCCGCGCGACCGTCGGCGGCATGATCTCCAACAACTCGAGCGGCGCACGGTCGGTGCGCTACGGCAAGACCATCGATCACGTGCTCGACCTGCACGTCGCGCTGGCGGACGGCTCGGTCGCGCACCTGCGGCCGTTGACGCGCGAAGAGCTGGACGCCGCCTGTGCGGCGGACACCTTCGAGGGCGCCTGCTACCGCACCGTGCGCCGGCTGGCCGCGGAGCAGGCGGGCGAGATCGATCGGCGCTATCCGAAGATCCTGCGCCGTGTCGGCGGTTACAACCTGGATGCCTTCACGCCGGCCCGGATCGACGCCGGCGAGCCGTTCGACCTCTCGAAGCTGATCGTCGGGTCGGAAGGGACGCTCGGGCTGATCCTGGAAGCGCGTCTCAACCTGGTGCCGCTGCCGAAGGCGAAGGCAGTGCTGACCATCGAGTACGACAACCTGCTCGACGCGCTCGGCGAGACGCCGGCGATCCTGGCCCACAATCCGTCCGCCATCGAGGTGATGGACCACTCGATCCTCGACCACGCCCGGGAGAATCCGGCCCTGGACGCGATGCGGCGCGCGGTGCTCGAGACGGACTGCGGGGCGCTGCTGTGCGTCGAGCTCTACGGCGACTCCGCGCAGGAGATCCGGCCGCGCCTCAACCGCCTGGAATCGAACGTCCGCGCCCGCGGCGTCGCCACGCACACGTCATGCGCCGTCGCGCCGGCCGACCAGGCCCGCATCTGGAAGCTGCGGGAATCATCGCTGGGCCTCTCGATGGCGATGAAAGGGGACGCGAAGAGCATCTCGTTCGTCGAAGACACCGCCGTCGCTCCCGAGAAGCTGCGCGACTTCATCGAACGGTTCCTGGCGGTGGTCCGCCGGCACGGGACCACCGCCGGCGTCTACGCGCACGCGTCGGTCGGCTGCCTGCACGTGCGGCCGGTCGTCAACATGAAGACGGCGGCGGGCGTGCAGCAGTTCGAGGCCATCGCGAACGAGATTGCCGACCTGGTGCTCGAGTTCGGCGGCGCCCTGTCGGGAGAGCACGGCGACGGCCTGGTGCGCGGACCGTTCATGGAGCGCATGTTCGGCTCCGCGTTGTACGAGGCTTTTCGTACCGTGAAGCGCACGTTCGATCCCGAAGGACTCTTCAATCCGGGCAAGATCGTCGACGCGCCTCCCCTTGCCGCCAACCTGCGCTACGGCCCGGATTACAGGACACCGGACCCGAAGACAATCTTCGATCACGGCGAGCACGGCGGCCTCGGGCGCGCCGTCGAGATGTGCAGCGGCGTCGGGGCCTGCCGCAAGACCCTCAGCGGCACGATGTGCCCCTCCTACATGGCTACGCGCGACGAGGCGCACTCGACACGCGGACGCGCCAACACGCTGCGGCTCGCGATGAACGGCGGCCTCGGCAACGGAAGCGGCCTCGGCAACGGAGACAGCCCGCCGGACGCCGGACTGGGCGACCGCGGCGTCTACGACGTGCTGGATCTGTGCCTGGAGTGCCGCGCCTGCAAGACCGAGTGCCCCGTCGGCGTCGACATGGCGCGCTTCAAGAGCGAGTTCCTCGCCGACTACTGGCGGCGCCACGGCACGCCGTTGCGGGCGCGGGTCCTGGGCCACATCCGCGGCCTGTCGGCCCTGGCCAGCCGCGCCGCGCCGTTGATCAACCCGTGGCTCGACCGCGACTGGGTACGGGGGCTGAACGAACGGCTCTTCGGCATCGACCGGCGGCGATCGCTGCCTCGGTGGGCGCACCGCACGCTGGCCGCGGCGTGGCGGCGGCGCAGGGTCACCAGGGGCGCGCGGTCCGACGCTCCGGACGCCGTGCTGTTCAACGACACGTTCACCAACTACTACGATCCGGAGATCGGCGTCGCGGCGGCCGACGTCCTGGAGGCCGCAGGCCTCGCGGTCGGGCTCGGACCGCACGCCTGCTGCGGCCGGCCGCTCATCTCCCAGGGCCTGCTTTCCGCGGCGCGCGACCGGGCGGAGCACGCCGTCCGCCGGCTCCACCCGCTGGCCGCGGCGGGGACCCCCATCGTGCTGCTGGAGCCGAGCTGCCTCTCGGCGCTGACCGACGACGTGCCGGATCTGCTGCGCGGCGAGGCGCAGCAGCGGGCTCGGGAGGTCGCCGCCGCGTGCGTTCTCTTCGAGGACTATCTGAACCGGCGCCTGGATGACGGCAGCGCGTCGCTACCGTTACAGCCCGGCCCGAACCAGGTTCTGCTCCATGGCCACTGCCACCAGAAGTCGCTCGGCCTGGTCGCCCCCGCCAAGGCGCTCCTCGAGCGGATCCCCCGCACGCGGGTCACCGACCTCGACTCCGGTTGCTGCGGCATGGCGGGGTCGTTCGGCTACGCCCGCGAGCACTTCGACATCTCTCAGCAGATCGGGGAAAGAAGGCTGCTGCCGGCCGCCCGCGCACTCGAATCGGGACACGTCCTGGTAGCCGCGGGCACGTCGTGCCGCCACCAGGTCCACGACTTCACCGGCGTCCGTGCGCAACATCCCGCGGTGCTGCTGCAGTCGCTCCTGGTGTCATGACGGGCTGAAGGCCACCGTGGCCCGTTGCCGGCCGCTGGCGGGCCGGCTACAATGGATTTGCTCCTCGAACCCTGAGGAATAGAAGCAATGAGCGTTCTCGTCAGCGAAGTGTACGACGCCCTGATCAGCGCGGGCGCACCCGAGGAGAAGGCGCGGGCTGCCGCGGCTGTGATCCCGATCCAGGATAACCTCGCCACCAAGCAGGATCTCCTGGAGTTGAAGGCGGAGTTGAAAGCGGAGATTGCAGTCCTGAAGTTCGCAATCTTCACGTTCTTTCCGATCACGATCGGCCTGCTCGTCAAGATCGCGTTCTTCCCCGGATGACTCGACGGCGCGTGCTGTGCGGCATGGCGCGATCCGCGTAGAATGAGGCGGCGGAGGAACGTGTTCATGCCGATCTACGAGTACCGCTGCCGCGCCTGCGGCCACGAGTTCGAAGCAGTGATCATCCCCAACGGCGATCCGCCGGCCTGCCCCGCGTGCGGGAGCGGCGACCGTCTGGAGCGGATGATCTCGATGTTCGCCGTCAGTTCGGACGGCACGCGGGAGATGAACCTGAAGTCCGCCCGCAAGCAGGCGGCCAAGATCCGCAAGGACAAGCAGGTCGCCGAGCACGAGGCGATCCACCACCACCATCATTGAGGTCGGGCCCGCGCGCTGCCGGGCCGGGGGTGCGGCGCGCACCTGGTCCCGGCGGCCTGATACCCGAGGGCGCGGTCCACGCGCGACCGCACGCGGCGGGGATCATCCTTGCAATTTGTCCAGCAGATGGATGATTTGCAAGACCAACCTTCTACTCGGCGATCGAAGACCAGTTGTCGACCAGGTGCGCGGCCGTGCGCCACCCGAGCGCCTGGGCCGTCAGGGTCGGATTATGGGACCCGCTCGTCCCCATGACCGAGGCGCCGAGGATGCCCAGGTTCGGGACCTCGTGGGAGAAGCCCCAGCGATCGACGACGTTCGTCTCCGGGTCGTCCCCCATCCGGGTGCCGCCGTAGGCGTGCGTGGACGGCCCCATCGTGCCGAGCCCCTGGCGGATGATCTCGACAGCGCCGGCCGCCCGGAACCACTCCACCATACGGTCCTGCGCGAAGGTCGCGATGCGGCGCTCGTTGTCCTTGAAGTCGGCGGTGATGCGGCATACCGGATCGCCGAGCGGGTCCGTCACCGCCGGGTGCAGATCGAGGTAGTTGTCCTCGTAGGGCAGCGTCGACTTCTGGATGTAGCAGTTGGTCCAGCAGTCGGCGTTGTCGGCCACGAACGCCTTCCACGCCGAGCCCCAGCGGGGTGCCCGCCCGAAGGTCGGCATGCGGGCCGCCGCGATCGGCCGGCGGTCCGAGTAGACCCACAGGTTGCCGCCGCCGATGAAGTCGAGGTCCGCATGGTCGAAGTTGTCGGCCGCCCAGTCGTCGATCGCGACCCCTTGCGCCGGGAGCCCGTACCAGCGGTTGAGGCGGTGCGGAAAGAGCGCCGTCACGCCGGCCCCGGTGGCATGCGTCATGTAGTGCCGGCCCACTTGCCCGCCGTTGTTGGAGAGGCCGTCCGGATACGCGGCCGACTTCGACAGGAGCAGCAGGCGGACGTTCTCGTAGGTGTAGCCGGCCAGCAGGACCACGCCGGCCGGCTGGAAGTACTCCTCCCCGCCCTTCAGATAGCTGACGCCCGTGGCGCGGCCTTCGCCGTCCACCTCCACGCGGCGGACGTGCGCCTCGGTCACCACCTGCAGGCGCCCGGTCTGCTGGGCACGGGGAATCGTCGAGACGGCGGTCGAGTTCTTCGCGTCGAGGTGACAGCCGCCCCGATCGCAGAAGCCGTGATAGGCGCACGCTGCGCGGTTCTGGTAGCGGACGGAGTTGACCGCGGCCGGTCCGGGAAACGGATGCCAGCCGAGCCCCCGAGCCGCCTCGGCCATCTGCTCGATGAAGCCGGTCCAGCGCAGGGGCGGCATCGGGTAGGGCCGGCGCCGCGGTCCCTCGAAGACGTTGCCGCGCTCGTCGACCTCGCCGCCGACGTTGCCGGCCTGCCCGGAGACGCCGATGGCGTGCTCGACCCGGTCGTAGTAGTCCTCAAGCGCGGCGAGTCCGAACGGCCAGTCCTCGACCGTCGTGCCCACCGGCAGGCGCGACGCGCCGTAGCGCCGCGTCGTCCCGCTGACGACCTCGAAGTCCCAGGGGCTGAGCCGCCAGCTCTGCGCCCAGTAGTGCAGCGACGTGCCGCCGACGGCGTTCATCATCGGGTGCAGCGCGCCGCGCGGCGAATCGGGCGACGACGCGCTGCGGCGATGCACCGGGATCTCGCGGTTCGCCTTCTGCACCGACTCGGGCCAGCCGCGGTAGTTGTTGAACAGCTCGTCCGGCGCGTGATCGCGCGCGCGCAGCCACGAGCCCGCTTCGAGACCGACCACGTCCAGGCCGGCCTCGGCCAGCGGCAGCACGGCCACGCCGCCCACGGCACCGAGACCGACAACCACGACGTCCCGCCTGGGCAATTCAACGGCCACGGGTCCTCCGTTCGCGGGCGGCGCTGAACGCCGGGAAATCGTATGCCGATACCTGCCGGGCGGGCGGCATCCGGTCGATTCGCTGCAGATCGGGTGTGACCACCGTGCGCACCCCCGGGTAGCCGAGCATCCGCCAGCCGATGAAGTCGACGTTGCCGCCGTGGGCCGGGTCCGAGAAGGTGCCCTGGATCGTGTGCGTCAGCACGAGGTTGAAGAAGCCCGCCGCGCCGGGTCCGAATTCGGGCGCGGCGTTCGCTTCCAGGCCCTGGAGCAGCACGTCCTGCTCGGCCGCGTCGAGCGCCGCGAAACGCGCGCCCCGCGCCGCTTGCGAGTACCGGTCGAGCGCCGCGAGACCGGCGCGGTACGCGTCGCGCGATCCGGCCAGCGGGCCGGCCAGCGCCCGGTCGATGTACGTCGCGGCGCCGGCTTCGAGAGCCCCGGGACCACGCCCGTCGGCCGGAATCAACCGCGCGACCAGCGCCTGCAAGGTAGCCCCCTCGCCGGCGGCGAGGGTCTCGAACGACACCGGCGCCTGGACGGCGGCGCCCGCGGACCGCGCAGCCGGCAGCGATGCGGCCGCCCCGGCCACCACCACCCGTTTGAGCATCTCACGCCGCGACAGATCAGCCATCGTGCCTCCGCGCCCCCTCGGGGCGTCGCTCTCTTATACCCGCCCGCGTCCCCCCGCAACAAGTGGGACCGGCAGTATCATCCGGATCGGTCCATTTCCGTCGAAGGAACACGCGAGGAGGCCCCATGCGCATCGGCATCATGATGCTCGCCGCCGCCCTGCTGGCCGGCGGCGCCGCCACTGCCCAGGAAGACGAAACCCACCGCGGCGGAGACGTCGCACCGCCCGACGGTTTCCGCGCGAACCGATCGTCGTACAGCGCCATCATGGACGTCATCCGGTCGACACGGAGCGAGACGAAGGTCAGCGACGAGGATCTCGCACGGCTCGGCGAGATGCAGCTCGAGGACATCTGGCGCTCGCTCGGCGACTACCGGAGGAACTACGTGCGCGGCTTCCGCGCGACGCAGCCGGGCCGCCGGGTGACCGGCCGGGCTCTGACCATGCGCTTCCTGCCACCGCGGCCGGACCTCGCGGCGGCGATAGACCAGCTCGCAGCGGAGGGCGACTGGGACCGCCGCTACTATGCGCGGGCTGCCGAGGAAGCGCAGCCGGGAGACGTCGTGGTCGCCGAGCTGGGCGGTGCCGACGGTCACGTGCTGTTCGGCGGCATGGGTGCGCTCGGCATCAAGCTGCGCGGCGCGGCCGGGGTCGTCATCGACGGCGGCAGCCGCGATCTGGCCGAGCTGGTCGGACCTGCCTTCGCGGACTTCCCGGTCTTCGCCCGCTTCTTCGACGTCACGACCACGAGCTGGCTCGGCGTCGAATGGAACGCGCCGGTCCGCATCGGCACGGCCACCGTGCTGCCCGGCGACGTGGTCGTCGCGGACGAAACGGGTGTGCTGTTCTTCCCGCCGGAGCTGGTGCCGGACGTGCTCCGGGCAGCAGAGGAACAGGCTGCGCTGGAAGAGCACGAGCGGGATCTGCTGCGCTCCGGCGAGCACCGCTTCCGCGACGTCTACCCGCTGTCACCGGCTCTCCGCCGGGAGTACGAGCGCGACCGGTAGCGTCTCGGTACGCCGCGTACGCTGCCGCCCGCCACGCGGGCGGCCCCCGGCCGTCGCTGCCGTTCGCCGCGCGCATGAACGCAACCAGTTGTGCCTTCAGATACAATAGACCCAACACATTGGGGTCAGCGCAAATAGCACTTGCGCTCGACGTGCGTCGTGGGGGATACTGTCAGTCCCCCAAGGGACTGCCAGCCCGTTCGCGGCGGCCCCGGTTGCGGCTCGCGGCTCGGCGTCAGCGGCGTCGGCCCGAGCGTATCCGTCGGACTCGAACCAGTCCGTGGAGCGTGGGCAATACGTTGCACCGATGTCGGCGAGGCGTCCGAACCGCCCGGTGTTGCGAGGCATACGTGTCGACGTGACACGTGAGGCGCGTGTCGGGCGACGGCCTTCGCCACGCTTTCGCAGCGCAGGCTCACCGCGGACGATTCTTGGCGCGCTCGTGTAGCGTTGCCGGAGGAAGGCACATGAACACGACCACCATGTCGACTCCGTCCGATCGACGACGCGTGAAGTACATCCGACGACTGGATCAGGTGCCCGAGATTCCCCCGGACGAGGCCGCCCGGCTGCAGCCCGTGACCGAGGAGTACGTCTTCCGCGCCAACGACTACTACCTGCGCCTGATCGACTGGAACGATCCCGACGACCCGATCCGGCAGTTGATCATCCCGCGCCAGGATGAGTTGAACGACTGGGGCCGGCTCGACGCCAGCAACGAGAGCGCGGTGACCGTGGCCCGCGGCGTGCAGCACAAGTACGTCGACACGGTGCTGCTGCTGTGCAACGAGGTCTGCGGCGCCTACTGCCGCTACTGCTTCCGCAAGCGGCTGTTCATGGACGACAACGACGAGGTGACCAACGACGTCAGCGCCGGGCTGAAGTACATCGCCGACCACCCCGAGGTGACCAACGTCCTGCTGACCGGGGGCGACCCGCTGCTGATGAGCACGCGGCGGCTGGTCGAGATCTTCGAGGCGCTGCGCGGCATCGAGCACGTGCGGATCATCCGCATCGGATCGAAGATGCCGGCGTTCGACCCCTGGCGCGTGCTGCGCGACGAGGACCTGCAGGCGGCGTTCCGCAAGTACTCGACGCCCGAGAAGCGCATTTACCTGATGGCGCACTTCGATCACCCGCGCGAGCTGACCGACGCGGCGATTGCCGGCATCGACGCGTGCCTCCGCAACGGCCTGATCTGCGTGAATCAATGCCCGCTGATCAAGGGCATCAACGACGATCCGGACATCCTCGCGGAGATGTACTCGAAGCTCTCCTACATCGGCTGCCCGCCCTACTACCTGTTTCAGGGCCGGCCGACGGCGGGGAACGAGCCCTACGAGGTCCCAATCGTGCGCGGGTGGCGCATCTTCCAGCAGGCGCTCCGCCGGGGCTCCGGGCTGGCCCGGCGCGCCAAGTACTGCATGTCGCACGAGACCGGCAAGGTGGAGATCGTCGGCGTCGACGACGAGCGGATCTACCTGCGCTACCACCAGGCCAAGAACCCCGGCGACCTGAGCCGCTTCTTCGTACGCCGGCGCGACGACGACGCCTACTGGCTGGATCAGCTCGAGCCGGTCGAGGCGGACCTCGCTTGCGCCAACTGAGCGCCGCGGTCCGGAATCGATCGGAACGGGTGTTCGTGATTCGGCGCGGCCGGCGCCGTCGAGACCAGCACAAGTTGGTCCCGTTCCGAGCCCGAACGCCTACTGCAACAGATCGAACAGGTGCGTGTACTTCAGGATCACGCTGCGGCCGCTGCCCGGCAGGATGAAGTCGCCGAGGCCGTCGGACTGGTTGAAGACGAAGAACAGTCCGGTGTTGCCCTCCTGCAGCCAGCCGAAGCGGAGATTCACCGACCACAGGTTGGCGCTGTCGTTGTACTGCACCAGGCTCTGGGCGAATACGCGCGGGGAGAAGTTGTAGGCGATGCGGCTCGACGCCAGATTCGTCACGACGTGCCCCGCCGGCAGGTCGATGTCGTTGCGGCTCCAGCGGAGCTCGACGTTCAGCGCCTCGCCCCGCCGGAAGTTGAAGGTCGGACCGACCACCTGCAGCGTGCCTCCGAAGAACCCGCTCTGCTGGAACCGGACCCCGTAGCCCATCGGGGCCGAGCGATCCGAGTTGTAGTTGAGGTTGATCTCGTGCCAGTCGTAGGACCCGGGGGCCACGGGCACGCCGGAGATCGTGAACGGGCGGGTCACGCCTTCCTTGCGGACGTTCCAGGCGGTAATCGCCCTCGAGCTGTCCTCGAACTCCCAGCCGTTGTCCATGTGGAGCAGCGAGGTCTGGACGAAGCCGGTCTCGATGTCCCAGAAACGGTTGAACGTGACGTGGGGTTGCAGCTCCTGAATCCGGAGCCGGTTGGACGGCGGGCGGGACGTGTTGAACAACCCGGCGTCCACCTTCCGAAACCCGGTGCGCCGCACGAAGCCGACTTCCGGATTGAAGTCCCTGCCCATCTCCATGACGCCGCCGCGCAGGCGCCATGCCTCGGTGTTGTAGTCGACCGCCAGATCGAAGGCGTGATCCTGGTCGAAGTGCCGGCCGGCGCGGAACGGCGTCTCGGTCCTGGCCGCGAACCCCGAGACCAGGCCGTTCTGGCCGAACCCCCAGCGCCCGTCGAAGGCGTAGGTCCGGTTGTAGTTGTCGGCCCCGGCCAGCGGTCCGGTGGCCTGGCGGTTGACGAGCAGCCCGCCGATGCTCGACCGGTTCGGGAGATCGTGCCGCAGCCGCGCCACGGTGAAGTTGTTGGCTGGCGTGCTGTCGACTGCTTCCGTCTGCATGTTCAGGAAGCCCACGGTAACGTCTTCGGAGACCCTGCCGGACAGCCGCGCCCCGCCCAGGATGGGGATGGCCTGTCCCGCGTCGCCGATGCCGATGCGCCGGCTGAAGAAGAGGTCCGTCTGGCCGGGGTCGTTGAACGCCGCCCCGCCGCTGTTGGTCACCGTGAAGGCCCCGGCGTTCTCCAGGAAGAACGGGCGCTTCTCGGGAAAGAAGAGCTGGAAACGGTCGAGGTTGATCTGCTGGTCGTCCACCTCGACCTGCGCAAAATCGGTGTTGTAGGTAAGGTCGAGCGCCAGCCCGGAGGTCACGCCGTACTTCAGGTCGCCGCCGAAGTCCCCCAGCGCGAGCGTGCGGCCGCCCGGCCGGTCGGCGCGATTGACCGTTTCGCCGATGACGTAGGGGGTCATCTGCAGCGTGCGCCAGAGCCCCTCGGGAGCCCGGACGCCGCCCAACTGGCCCGCGAGCGAGACGCGGAACAGATCGTATTGCCGCGGCAGGGGCGACCAGTATGCCTGCTCGTTGCGCCGGCGGATGTTGCGCTGGAAGTTGACGCCCCAGGTCTGCTCGCGGCCGGACGGGAAACGCAGGGTGCGGAACGGGATGGCGAACTCCGCCGTCCAACCCACGTCGGAGATGGCGGTACGCACCTGCCACACGCCGTCCCAGTTCTGGTTGAAGCCGCCGCCGGCGCCGCCGATCTGGCCGCCGCCGCCGAACCCCATGCCGCTGCCGCCGGCCCCTTCGTTGACGAGTTGACCGTCATACTCCTGCCCGGACGGGCTGGTGCCGAAGATGAAGCCGTTCTGCCGGTCGAGAAACGTGTCGAGGATGAGCTGGAAGCTGTCGCTGTCGGCGAGCGACGAGTCGCGGCGGCTGTCGGTGACGATGATCGACGCCGGATCGCTGTCGTAGCAGACGACACCGAAGTAGATGGTGTCCGCGGTGTAGACGATGCGGACCTCGGTCCGTTCGGAAGCGGGTCGCCCCTCGTCCGGCTGCGTCTGTACGAACCCGGTGGCCGGGGGGGCGTTGGCCCAGGCGGGATCGTCGAGCACGGCGCCGTCGAGCACCGGGGCCACCGCGGACTCGACCGCGGTCGTGCTGCGGACGCCCCCGAGCGCGGCGATCTCGAAACCGGCCGCCGTTGACGCCGCCGCCTCGCTCGGCCGCGTGGACGCCTGCTCGGTCGTCGACTGTGCGACGCCCGTCGCGGGTGCACCGAGCGTCGCGACGACTGCCGCAATCCGCAGGAGCGCCATGGAAGTCCGGCAACGCATGGCGGCATCGACCGCATCCGCAGAAGAGGATGCGGTCTGGCAGCCGCGTTGATGCGCCGGGCCGCGGGTCATGAATTCGACAAGGGCGGGAACCGGGCGCCTCAGTCGAGGACGTCGAACAGGTAGCTGTACTTGACGATCACGCTGCGGCCGGCGCCCATCGGCACGTAGTCGAGCAGGCCCTCGGTCTCGTTGTAGACCAGGAACAGGCCGGTGTTGGCGTCCTGCAGCCAGCCGAAGCGGAAGTTCAGCGACCAGAGCTGGGCGCTGTCGTTGTGCTGCACCAGCGTCTGCAGGAACACCCGCGGAGAGAAGTTGTAGCCGGCCCGCACGCTCGTCAGGTTGGTGATCGTGCTGCCGGAGGGCAGCTCGATGTCGTTGCGGCTGTAGCTGAGCTGCAGGTTGAAGATCTCGCCGATGCGGGCGCGCACCGACGGCCGCAGGGTCACGATGGATCCACCGAAGAACCCGCCCGCTTCGGCGCGCACCCCGGCGCTGACCGGCGCCGACCGGTCGTAGTAGACCGACGAGCTCACCTCGGCCCAGTCGTAGCGGCCGGGCGGAATCTCCAGTCCGGACACCGAGAAGGTGTCGAAGACGTTCTCGCTCCGCACGTCGTAGGCGATGCCGGCGGACGAGCTGTCCTCGAACTCGCCCTGGAAGTGGGTGTGGAGATACGTGGTCTCCGTGATGCCGTCGAAGTTCCAGAAGTGGCTGTAGGACATGTGCGGCCGCAACTCCTGGAACTTCAGGAACCCCTCCGGCCGCGACGTGTTCTGGATCGCCAGATCGTAGTTGCGGAACCCGGTGCGCGTGACGAAGCCGACCTCGGGATTGAAGTCCTCCCCGTTCTCCTTGTAGCCGCTGCTGATGCGCCACATCTCGGAGTTGTAGGTTCCTGAGAGGCTCAGGGCGTGGTCGCGGCCGAGCCTGCCGGGGGTCTCGGTGCCGCCGTAGAAGCCCGACACCATGCCGTTCTGACCGATGCCCCACCGGCCGTCCAGCGCGTAGGTGCGGTTGTAGTCGTCCTGCAGCGAATGCGGTCCGGTTCCCTGCCGGTTGACGAACAGCGCGCCGATGCTGGAACGGTTGGGCAGATCGCGGCGTACGCGGCTCACCATGAAGTTGTTGGCGCCGGCGACGCCGTCGACCGCCTCGGTCTGCATGTTGATCACGCCGACGGTCAGATCGTCGGTGACCTTGCCCGACAGGCGGGCGCCCGCCTGGATCGGGATCTGCGTCCCGGCGTCGCTGATCCCGATCCGCCGGCTGAAGAACAGCTCCGTCTGCCCAAGCTGGCGGCCGCTCGCCGACTGGTTGTTCACGGTGAAGATGCCGGCGTTCTCGAGGAAGAACGGCCGCTTCTCGGGGAAGAACAGGTTGAACCGGTCCAGGTTGATCTGCTGATCGTCCACCTCGACCTGCGCGAAGTCGGTGTTGAACGTGCCGTCGAGGGTCAGGCCCGAGTTGATGCTGTACTTCAGGTCGGCCCCGTACGCGTAGTCGCCCTGCATCGTGGACGCCCCGCCACCCGCGGTGTGGCGCACGCCGGTCTCGCCGATGGCGTACGGCGTCATCTGCAGGTTGTTGGCGAGCCCGGCCGGGGTGGCCAGTCCGGCGAGCTGGCCCGCCATCGACACGCGGTACAGGTTGTACTGCCGGGGCAGCGGGGCCCAATAGGAGATCTCGCTGCGGCGCCGGATGTTGCGCTGGAAGTTGACCCCCCAGGACTGGAACTCCCGCGCCGGGTACCGGACGGTCGTGAACGGGATGGCGAACTCGGCGCTCCAGCCGATGTCGGAGATCGCCGTCTGCACCTGCCACGCGCCGTCCCAGTTGAGGTTGAAGCCGCCGGCGCTGCCCCGCGAGAAGCCGCCGCTGCCCGACCGCCGCGAGGACCCGCGCGAGCCCCCCTCGTTGATGACCTGCCCGTCATATTCCTGGCCGGCCGGCGTCGTGCCGAAGATGAAGCCGTTCTGCTGGTCCTGGAACGTGTCGAGGACCATCTGGAAGCTGTCCGCGTCGGTCATCGACGAGTCGCGCCGGCTGTCGCTCATGATGATCGCCGCCGGGTCGCTGTCGTAGCAGACGACGCCGAAATAGATGGCATCGGACGTGAAGAGGACGCGCACCTCGGTCCGCTCCGTCGCCGGCAGGCCCTCGTCCGGAAAGGTCTGCCGGAACCCGCCCACCGGCTGCGCGGCGGCCCAGACGGGATCGCCCAGCACGTTGCCGTCCATCCGGGGCTCCTGCTCCACGCGAGCCGCGCGGACCACCTTGATCGACGACTGGGCGGCGAGCTCGAATCCGGCGACCGCGCGCCCCACGGGCGCGTCGCTTCCCGCCGGATCGCTCCCCGCCGAGCCGTTCCCCGCCGGCGCGCTCTGGGCGCCGGCAGACGCTGCGGCCAGGCAAAACGCCGCAGCCAGGGCCGCGCAACATCGGAACCGCCGCGCCGCGCCCGCCACCAGAATGCGCATGCTGGTTGTGTTCATGTCTGGACCTGTCGCACCGACGACCACCTGGAATCGACCGTGCTTGCGGCGTTCGCCCGCCCGGCCGACAGCCAACACCCGCGACACAGTTGCAGTTTACCGTAAACGCCGTCAAGCTACTGAGGATAAACGTCGCCGGGGCGAGTCCACGGCGCCGCCGTCAGCGTCCCATGCACACGAGTTTCGCCGTGTCGCCGCTCCGCTACGTCCCGGTTCGCGCCAGGTCCCGGCGCCGGACGTCATGAACCTGCACCTCGCCGTCCTTCTCGTCTACGCCGCGGCTCTCATGGGCATCGGCCTGTGGATCGGGCGGACGGTGCGCAGCTCGGCCGAGTTCTTCGTCGCCGGGCGGCGGCTCGGCCCCTCCCTGCTCTTCTCCACGATGCTCGCCGCGAACATCGGGGCAGGCTCGACGGTGGCCGCCGCGGGGCTCGGTTACGCCGACGGCCTGAGCGCCTGGTGGTGGGTGGGCTCGGCCGGCCTGGGGTCGATCGTGCTGGCCGTCTGGATCGGGCCGCGCATCCGGCGCATCGCCGCGGAACACGAGCTGCGCACCCTCGGCGACTACCTCGAGTACCGCTTCGGGGAGCAGGTGCGGGCGACCATCACGGTGCTGCTGTGGATGGGGACCCTGGCCATCCTGGCCGCCCAGATCATCGGCATCGGCTGGGTCCTCAACGTCGTCGTCGGGCTGCCGCCGTGGATCGGGTGCCTCATCGGCGGCATCGTCGTCATCGTGTACTTCACGGCCGGAGGACTGCTGACCGCCGCCTGGGTCAACGCGGTGCAACTGGTCGTGCTGCTGGCCGGGTTCATCGTGGCGCTGCCCCTGGCGCTGACGGCGGCCGGGGGGTGGAGCGAGATCCACCAGGCCACCCGTACCGTCGACGCCGACTATTGGAACGTCTGGCAGGGCGGAAGCTCCGGCTGGTTCTACCTGGTGATGCTGGGTCCGGCATTCATCATCTCGCCGGGACTTCTGCAGAAGACCTACGGGGCGCGGGACGACCGCGCCGTGCGGCTGGGTGTCGGACTCAACGCCGCCGTCCTGCTGATTTTCGCCGCGCTGCCCCCGCTGCTCGGCATGATCGCGCGCGCGGTCGAACCGGCGCTCGACAACCCCGAGCTCGCCCTGCCGACACTCCTGATGGACGTGTTGCCGCCGGCCGTGGGGGCACTCGGGCTCGCCGCGCTGTTCTCGGCCGAGGTCAGCTCGTCCGACGCCATCCTGTTCATGCTGGCAACGTCTCTCTCCCAGGACCTGTACCGGCGGTACGTCGATCCCGACGCAAGCGACCGGCAGCTCCTGACCGTCGCCCGCCGGGCCGCCGTCACCGGCGGCGTCCTGGGCACCGGGCTGGCGATCGTCGCGGCGTCCATAGCGAGCGTGCTGCAGCTCTTCTACACCCTGCTCACCGTGAGCCTCTTTGTCCCCGTGCTCGGCGGCCTGTACACCCGCCGCATCGGATCCCGGGAAGCGATGGGCGCGATTGCCGGCGGCGTGGGCTCGTTCGTCGCGGTCCAGGTCCTGGCCGCGGGCGAGCGGGTGCTGGGGCTGACGCCGGCCATGATCGGCCTCTTCGGCGCCCTCGCCGGCTGCGGCGTCATCATGGCGCGGCGCTCGAGACCGTAGCGGACTGCGCCGGAGGACGCGAACGGATCCCGGTCGATCAGCGGCGGCCGACGAGAGCGATGCGCCGGGCGGCGGCCCGCACCGGTTCCGGGATTCTCTGGGGAGCGATGTCGCCTGCCGCCGCATACCGTTCCAGGCGGTCCAGCTCGGCCGCCAGACGGGCCGCGAACGAGGCCGGCGCGCGATCGACCGATCGCATCAGGCCGGTCCGCGGCGGACAACACCGCACGCGAACGTCCGGCGCCTGCCGGGCGAACGTCGCCGCGCAACGGCGCATCACGAAGGGCTTCGCCACGAGCAGCGCGGAGCAGACCGTGATCCGCTTCCGGCGGAGCGCGGCCAACCCGAAGCGCACGTTCTGCAGTGTGTTGCCCGCCTCGGTCTCGGTGACGATGGCCTCCCGCGGAACGCCGTCCCGGAGCAGCCGGTCCCTGAAGACGAGCGCCTCCGGCCGGTCGAATACGTCGCGCGTCATCCGACCGTAGCGGCCGCTTGCCAGGACGACGGGCGCGTGGCCGGCCCGGTACAGCTCCGCGGCGCGGGCCGGGACACAGAGCGCCTGGCTGCCGAAGACGAAAATGACATCCGCACGGGCCGGCGCATCGGCAACCGCCAGGTAGTCCCAGAGCGGGCCGACCACGCGCTCGAAGTCGTCCGCTCCCGGAGTGGACTGCGCATCGGGCGGTGCTATCATGGTTGCTCCATGCCTCATGCGACGCGGCCTTCCACCGTGCGTGCCGCTCGCACCCTGACGCTGGCCGTCACCGTCCTGGCCGTCACGGCCGGCCTCTTCCCGCTGGCCGCCCAGGAACCGGCCGGCGGGTTGACGCTGGTGACACAGCAGGGCCGACGGCCGATCGGCACGGTCACGGTGCAGGGCGACGAAGCGATTCCCCTCGACGATCTCGCCGCGATGTTCCGGCTCGACATCGGTGAGGATACGGGAGACCGTACGCTCACCGTCAACACCGGCGGCGGCCCCATCGTGCTGACGGCCGGCCAGCCCCTGGCATCGGTCGACGGGCAACTCGTGTCGCTCGACGCGCCGGCGCGCCGGGTCGGCGGACGGTGGTTCGTCCCGCTCGACTTCATAAGCAGCGCGCTCGCACGCATTCACGGCCAGCGGATCGAGCTGCGCGGACGATCGCGGCTCCTGCTCGTGGGCGACGTTCGCGTTCCCCGCGTATCGGCCCAGTACCGCCCACGGGGGCAGTCCGGCCGGCTGACCCTGCAGATTACTCCCAACACCGCACATGAAGTGAGCGAGGACAACGGCCGCCTCCTCATTCGCCTCGACGCCGATGCCATCGACCTCGTGCGCTCGGCCCAACCCCGCGGCAGCGCCATCAGGACCCTGGAGCTGATCGACGAGCTTCCGGGATTCGCCATCGAACCGGGCCCGTCCTACGCCTCGCACCGCATCCTGAGTGGAGAATCGGGTAATTCGACGCAACTGGTGGTCGATCTGGAAGCGGCGGCACCCGCGGTTGCCGAGACGCGGCCGGCGGAGCCGGCGGATCCTGGGGCCGGCGCCGAGCCGAGCGACCTCCTCCCTGTCCCGGACTTCGGGGCCCCCACCCGGATTCGCACCGTCGTAATCGACCCGGGCCACGGGGGCGACGACGAAGGCGCCTACGGCCCCGAGGGAACGCTGGAAAAGGACGTCACGCTGAGCGTCGCGCAGCGCCTGCGCGCGCTGCTGGAACGCCGCCTGGGCGTGCGCGTCATCCTGACCCGCAGCGGCGACACCTTCGTCGCCCTCGATCGGCGCGCCGCCGTCGCCAACAACGACCGCGCGGACCTCTTCATCAGCCTGCACGCCAACTCGGCGCAACGCGACGTCGTCACGGGGGCGGAGGTGTACTACCTCAGCATCGACGAGTACGGCCGGGAGGCGCGCGAGATCGCCGACCGCGACGGGCGCTATCTGCCGGTGTCCGGCGGGGGGCTGCGCGAGATCGACATGATTCCGTGGGAAATGGCCCAGGCGCGCTACCTCGCGCCATCGGCCGATCTGGCCGCGTTCGTGAGCGACGAGCTGGGCCGGCGCGTCCCGTTGAGTCCGCGGCCGATCCAGGAGGCTCCTTTCCGGGTTCTGGTCGGTGCGAACATGCCCGCGATCCTCGTGGAGATGGGGTTCATCTCGAACCCGGACCAGGAGCGGCAGATGACGCAGCCCGACTTCCAGGCCCTGGTCGCCGAAGCCATCGTGGCGGGGGTGATCAGGTTCCGCGACCACCTTGCCACCGGGCCGTACGCGCCGAGCGCGGAGCCCTCGGCCGACGGCAGCGCCGACATTCCGAGCGGCCGCGACCTGAACGCTCGGGAACGCGAATAGCCGCGTGCCGCGGTCGAACGAGAGAATCTTCGGACACCGATGGAATCGCCGGACCCGAATCAACGGCGTGCGCGACGCGGCGGCTATCGACGTGCCTGGCGGACCGCCGGCGGCGTGCTGCTCGCGCTGACGATTGGCGCCGCGACGCTGACGTTCATTCTGGTCGAGCGCTGGGAGTCCGCCGCGAGGACACCCTCTGCGCTGGACGGCACGGACGCCGGCAGCGACGGCATCTCACCGTTCACCGCGACCATGTACTATGTGGCGGCCGACGGCCGGGGCTTGGTCCGCCGGGAAGCCGAGGTTCCCTACGCCACCGACACGCTGTCGCGGGCCCGGATCATCGCCGAACGCCAACTCGAGAGAGCCCCGCGGCAGTTGCTGTCGCCGTTTCCGCGGGGGACGCGACTGCGCGCCGTCTATCTGGCCGACGACGGCATCCTCTTCGTCGATCTGAGCGGTGAGGTGACGACGGAACATTCGGGCGGCTCGCTCGACGAGCTGCTCACGGTCTACGCTCTCGTCAATGCGCTGACCACCAACGTCGCCGAGATCAGCGCCGTACAGATTCTGGTTGACGGCCGCGAGGTCGACACGCTGGCGGGCCACATCGACCTGCGCCGGCCGCTGACCCCGAACCTGACGTGGGTCGTGGACCTGCCTCGCGCGAACGACGAAGCGTCTCCGGAGGCCGAACCCGGCGACGCGCTGGACTCTACCGCATGGTCACCTTGAGCACTCCGAGCAACGCACCGCGCGTCGACGGCCGCAGCGCCGCCGATCTGCGTGAGACCCGCATCACTCCCCACTACGTGGTGCACGCCGAGGGATCGGCGTTGATCGAGGCCGGCCTGACCCGCGTGATATGCACCGCGAGCGTCGAGGACCGCGTGCCGCCGTTTCTGCGCGGCAAGGGAACCGGATGGGTCACCGGAGAGTACGGGATGCTCCCGCGCTCGACGTCGACGCGTTCCACGCGCGAGTCTTCGGCAGGCCGGGTCGGCGGGCGCACCCAGGAGATTCAGCGCCTCATCGGCCGCTCGCTGCGCGCGGTGACCCGCCTGGAAGATCTCGGCGAGCGCACGGTGTGGGTCGACTGCGACGTGATCCAGGCGGACGGCGGCACCCGCACCGCGTCCATCACGGGCGGTTTCGTCGCCCTGGCCCTGGCGGTGCACAGGCTCCACGAGTCGGGCAGGATCGCGCGCCTGCCGCTGAACGACTACGTAGCGGCCATCAGCGTGGGCATCGTCGACGGTCGACCGCTCGCCGATCTCGCCTATGCCGAGGACTCGCGGGCCGAGGTCGACATGAACGTGGTCAAGACGGGCAACGGCCGTTTCATCGAAGTGCAGGGTACCGCAGAAGGACAGCCGTTCGACCGGGGAGCGCTCGACGAGCTGCTGGATCTGGCCGGCGCCGGCATCGATCGGCTCGTCGCGCTGCAGCGGGGAGTCGTCGGCGCGTTCCTGTCTCCGGCCGCCGAATGAGGCGGCGCTTGCGGCCCCCGCGGAACGTCGTGCGCGCGCAGGTCCCCCGCACGCTGGTCGTTGCAACGACGAATCGGCACAAGCTCGTCGAGATCGCACGCATTCTCGACGGGCTCGCCTGGACGATCGAACCGATCGATACGTATTACCCCGGACCCGCGCCGGAGGAAACGGGCAGCACCTTCGCCGAGAACGCGCGCCTCAAGGCGCTGCACTACGGGCGAGTGGCGCCGCATCTGACGGTCGCGGACGATTCCGGCCTGGAGATCGACGGGCTGGACGGCGAGCCGGGCGTCCACTCCGCGCGCTTCAACGGCGCCGCCTACGCCGAGAAGTTCAAGGTCATCCACGCGCGATTGCGCAACCGCCGAGCGCTTGCCAGCCCGGCGCGGTTCGTCTGCGCCGTCGCGGCCGCCGAGCAGGGCCGCATCGTCTTCGAGGCGACCGGCACGATCGAAGGGCGCATCGCCGAGCGCCCTGCCGGCGATGCGGGCTTCGGCTACGACCCCATCTTCTACTATCCGCCGTACGGCTGCACCCTGGCCGAAGTCTCGGCGCAGCGCAAGGCGGCCGTCAGCCACCGCGGGAAGGCATTCCGCAAGCTTGGCGAGTTCATCGCATCCAGGACAATCAGGACTGGGCGGTGAGCTGGTGCGGCGCCTCCACGGCGCCGGAAGGCATCGTACGTTTCGGAAGCACGACGGTGAGGACGGACCCGCCGCCCGGGCGGTGGGCAGCCCTGACGGCTCCGTCGTGCAGGCTGACGAGATGCTTGACGATGGCGAGCCCCAGCCCGGTACCTCCCGGGTTTCTGGATCTGGAGTGCTCCACGCGATAGAAGCGCTCGAAGACCCGCGCCAGGTCGGTATCCGGAATGCCCGGCCCGCGATCGGAGACCCGCAGCACGACGGCCCCTGCGTCGTCGGCCGCCGCATCGAGCTCTATCGCGCTGTCCTCCGGTGCGAAGTGCGCGGCGTTCTCGACCAGGTTCTTGATGACGTCGTGCATCTTGGCCGGGTCGACTATCAGACGCTCGGCGCCGGGGTCGATTCGCGACTCCACCCGCAGCCGCCTGGTCTGCAGCACCGGGGCCAGCTCCGCCGCGACGTTCGCGAAAACGGACGCCACGGAGCACGAGTCCAGGCGCAACGCCTCCTGTCCCGCATCGAGGCGGGCGAGCCGCAACAGATCGGTGACCAGACGCTCCATACGCGTCGTATGGCGCGCAACGATGTCCAGGAACCGCTGCCGGGCCGCAGCATCCGTTTCGTCGCTCAGTGCATCCACCGCGCCGCGAATGGCGGTGAGCGGCGTCCGCAGCTCATGGGAGACGTTGGCCACGAAATCCTGCCGGATCTGCACCGCGCGCCGGTAGTCGCTCACGTCGTGCAACACGATGACCACGCCCGGCTCATCCTGCTCGGTATACGGGGCGGCGCTCGCCAGACAAACCCGGACCGGCTCGGTGCTCAGCGTGATCTCCGTCTGACTGGAACCGCCGGCCTCCAGTGCCCGTCCGATCTGCTTCGCCACTTCCGGATGGCGGATCAGCTCCACGTGGTGGCGGTCGACCGGCGTGTCCTCGATTTGCAGCAGCGTTCGCACCGCGTCGTTGGCCATCTTCACGCGGCCGCGCGCGTCGACGACCAGCACGCCCTCCGTCATGCTGGCGAGTATCGCGTCCGTCAACCGGCGGTTCCGCGACAGCTCCGCCAGACGCCGGCCGAGCTCCTGCACCGAGGCGTCGAGAGCCCGCGCAACGATGCCGATCTCGTCGTCCCCGTACGGGCCTGTCTGAGGGGTCAGGTCCCCTGCCGCGTAGCGGCGCGCCACTGCCGCTATCGCGCTGACCCGGCGGCTCATGGCCGCCGAGGTGACCCAGGCGAGCACGAGGGCTCCGGCGAGGGCCAGCAGGAGTCCGCCGGCCGTGCCCCGCTGTACCGAGGTAATCTGATCGTCCACCGCGGTCAGCGGCAGCGCCAACCGGACGAACGCCACGCCCGGGTGGTCCACCCGCACGGCCGCGTACAGCAGGTCGCGCTCGACCGTCGTGCTGTAACGGCGGGTCACGCCGACCCCGGCGGACCGCGCGAGCTCGATCTCGGGCCGGGCGCCGTGGTTTTCCATCGCCGCCAACGACGCACCGTCCTCGGCCGTGTCGCCGACGACCCGCCCACCCGGTTCGATGATGGTTACCCGCGCGCCCAGGCTGCCGCCGAGCGAATCGGCCTCGCGATCGAGCTCCGCGACCGAGGGCGTGGTTCCACTGCGCGCGACCAGATCGGCCACCAACCTCGCCTCGGCCAGCAGATCCGTCGCGATTCGATCCAGGAGCTGCCGCTCGAGCAGCCAGGCGACGAGCGCGGCGGCCAGCAGCAGGCTGAGGCCCGCGATACCGAACGCCGCGAGAAACAATCGGGTGCGAAGTCTCATCACCCGGACGGTGGACGCGGGCCGTCCTCGACCAGCTTGTATCCGAACTGCTTGACCGTGACGATGGCGCTGGCCAGCATCGGCAACTTCTCGCGCAGGCGGCGGATATGCACGTCGACGGTTCGGGTGCCCCCGGTGTACGTGTAGCCCCAGACGTCCGAAAGCAGAACGTCGCGGGAAAGGACGCGCCCGCGGTGCTCGATCAGATAGCGCAGCAGCAAGAACTCCTTCGCCGTCAGCCGCACGTCGCGGCCGTCGCAGGTCACGACGTGGCGGTCGGTGTCGACGGTCACGACACCGAAGCGGAGCAGGCTTCGCGGCGGCTGCTCGCGCCGCGCCCGCCGCAGCACCGCGCCGACGCGAGCGACCAGCTCCTTGGGGCTGAACGGTTTGGTGACGTAGTCGTCGCCGCCCAGCTCCAGGCCGACGATGCGGTCGGTCTCGTCGGTCCTGGCCGTCAGCATGATGATCGGCACGCCCGACGTCTGCGGGTCGGCTCGCATCGAACGGCACACGTCGAGCCCGTTGCGGCCCGGCAGCATCAGATCCAGCACGACCAGCGCCGGCGGCCGCTCGCGGACGACCGGCATGACCTCGGCGCCGGAAGTCAGGATTTCGGACGCGTAACCCGCCTTGTGGAGATGGTGCGCCACCAGTTCCGCGATGTCCTGATCGTCCTCGACCACGAGCACTCGATCCGTCCGGTCGGAGGTCGGGGGCGGCTCGGCGAGCGGGGGGTTCGGGGTGGGCGCTACGGTGGCAAGCGGTTCAGTTCTCAGTGGGTTTCCTCCCCTCCTGCGCGTGGTGCCGGATGTCGCAGCCGGACACCATGAAGATTACTTCTTCGGCGATGTTGGTGGCGTGATCCCCGATCCGCTCCAGGTGACGGGAGATCAGGATGAGGTCGAGCGCGGGCTCGGTCGTAGCCGGGTTCTGCAGCATGTAGCGCAGAAGCTCGCGAAACACCTGATCCTTGAGACCGTCGAGGGCATCGTCGCGGTCGAGCACGTCGTACGCCAGATCCGTGGCGTGTCGGACGAACGCGTTGAGGGCATCCCGCAGCATGCCCTGCGCATGGTCGGCCATGCGGGGGATGTCGATGAGCGGCTTGACCGGCGGATGCTGCAGATAGCTGAAAGTCGCCTCGGCGATGTTGACGGCGACGTCGCCGATGCGCTCCAGGTCGCCGTTGATCTTGACGCCCGACACGATCACCCGC
Source organism: Vicinamibacterales bacterium (assembly GCA_965204175.1). Lineage (GTDB taxonomy): Bacteria > Acidobacteriota > Vicinamibacteria > Vicinamibacterales > UBA8438 > WTFV01. Next base: position 724,238 of record OZ241978.1, on the reverse strand, counting down.
ACGTCGGTCGCCTCGGGACGATGGTTGACCAGCAGGTCGTAGCAGCGCCTGTCGATCTCCATGTGCAGGCGGTTGATGGGCTCGTCGCCGCACAGGACCCGCTCGGCCAGATCGAGATCGCTCTCGACCAGCGCCCGTACCGCCGCGCGCACCTGCTCTTCCGCTTCCCCGCCCATCGCGAGCAGGCGCGTCTTCAACTCGTTGAGTTCATCGGCGGCACGGGGAACGGCGCCATGAACCGAATCCAAGTCGCTCCTCGTCCGAGACTCCATCCCGAGGGTATCCCAGCGCCCACCGAACCGCAACACCGTCCAGGTTGCCGGACCGGGTCGGAACAACCCTATGCGGCGCCGTTTGCCGAGTCGTGACGAACCCGTAAATTGTGCGTAAACCGACCGGCTGCCGCGGCAGGAAAACGTCAGCGCGCCGCCAGCGTCTCGATCAGCAAATCGAGGGCCTCGCTCACCTCGCGAGGCGCGTGCACGCGGTAGCGCGCCCAGGTCGGCCGGTCCCCCTGCTCCACGACGATGGGGACTCCGCAGCCACCGAGCAGCTCGAATGCGTGCTCGTCGGTCTCGTCGTCGCCGATGTAGGTGGCCGCCCCCGGATCCAGCGCAAGCGCCTCGATGAGCCACGCGACCGCGCTTCCCTTGTCCCAGGCCACATCCGGACGCAACTCGAAGACCTTCTTGCCCCGCTCGCGGCGGAGCTCGGGATAGTGCCGTGCGACGGCCGCAACGACCTCCTCGACATCCGGGGCCCGGTGCGCATCGACCAGCCGGTAGTGGGTGGAGACGCTGTACCGCTTGCGCTCGACGAGGGCGCCGGCGACCGGGGACAAGCGACGCCGAAGGTCGGCCTCCGCGCCGTCGAGAGCGGGAAGCACGGTTTCCGCCGCCTGGTACCGCAGGCCGGTGCCGGCGGCGCCTTCGATGTCCAGACCATGGCAACCGGCGTAGCCAATCTCGTCGAGCCGCACGAAGCCGCGCACCACCTCGACGTCCCGGCCGGTGACGATGGTGACGGGGCAGCACGAGGCCAAACGGGAGAGCCGCGCCCTCGTAGAGGCGCTCAACGTGGCCTGCTCGGGCCGATCCGCGATCGGCGTCAGCGTGCCGTCGTAGTCCAGGAACACCCCCGCCGCCCCGCTCGCGACAGCCGACAGCCACCCGCGGCGCACGTGCGGGTCCAGGGCCCACGGCAGTGCGCGGGTGGCGCGCCGGGTTGCGCGCGCCGAGCGCGGCGACGCAGGCAGACTCGTGCTCGACATTCCTGTAGCGCCGCTCCAGGCGCCGTCTACCGGGAGAGCCGCGCCGCCACTGCCTCGGCCTCGCCCCATACGCGGAGGAGATTGCCCCCCCATAGCTTGGCGATGTCCTCCTCGCCGTATCCCCGCCGCACCAGCTCGACGGTGACGTTGAGCGTCTCGCTCGCGTCGTACCAGCCGAGGACGCCCCCGCCGCCGTCGAAATCGGAGCTGATCCCGACATGGTCGATGCCGATGAGATTCACCGCGTGGTCGATGTGATCGACGAAGTCGGCAACCGTGGCGTCCGGGTAGCGGGCGTCGAGCGCCTCGATCCGGCCCACGTAGTCCTCGTACGGCTCGGCCCCGAGATCCTCCTCCGGCTGCCCGGGAATCATGCCGAAGGCGCCGCGGATGTTCCGCAGCTCCGCCGCGCGGCGCGCGGCGGTCTCGGAGAGGAACGCGCCGAGGGCCACGGTCTGCACCACGCCCCCGTTGTCCGCCAGAGCCCGGAGCTGCTCGTCGTCCAGATTGCGGGGATGCGGCATCAGGGCGTGCATGCTCGAATGCGAGGCGATGACGGGCGCTTCCGAAAGGCGTACGGCATCGAGCATCGCCGCCCTGGAGATGTGCGAGACGTCGACCAGGATGCCGAGGCGGTTCATCTCGGCGATGACCTCCTCGCCGAAAGCGCTCACGCCGTCGTGCTCGGCCGCGGCATCGCCCAGCGCGTCACGCGGCGTCGCCGAATCCGCGATGTCGTTGTGCCCGCCATGAGCCAGCGTCATGTAGCGCGCACCGAGCTCGTGGTAGGTCTCGAGCAGCGACAGGTCGCGGCCGATGACGTAGCCGTTCTCGATGCCGATCGCCGCCGCCAGCTTGCCGCTGCCGGCAATCCGCACCACGTCGGCGGCGGCGTACGCGATCTCGATATCGTCCGGGTACAGCTCCTCGGCCATGCGGTGAATCGCCTCGAACTTCGTCATCGCGTCCGCCTTGGCCTGCGCCTCGTTCTCGGGCGTACGCTCCGTCTGGCCGACGTAGACGATGAAGAAGCCGGCGTCGAGGCCGCCGGCGCGCATCTTCGGCAGGTCCACCTGAAAGTCGCCGGACACGCCGGGATCGACGGCCCGGGTGGCGAAGTTGAGCGGGATGTCGATGTGCGAATCGAGCGTCAGCACGCGCTCGTGGACGGCGGTCGCGCGCCCCATGAGCGCGCGCTGCTCCCGCTCCTCCGGCGGGCCGCAGCCTCCGGACAGCGAGACGGCGAGCAACGACACGAACGCTCCGGTCGTGGTGCGAGCCATGGCAGACTCCTGAAAACGCATGAGGATATCACCGGGCGGAAAGCGGAGCCGCAGGGCGACGGTTTCGGGCTGGTCGTCTGCGACGTGGAGCGGCGCAGACGGGCAGTCAGGCCTGGTTGGGCGGAAAGCGGAGCCGCAAGGCGACGGTTTCCGGGCTACGCTGGTACGTATGGCAGCCCACCTCGAATCCCATCGCTCGCTCGCCTCCTCCACGCGCCGGCTCGCAGAAGCCGCCCCGCAACATCGCGCGCGTCGCAGTCCGTACCGGCAGCTCTTCTCGTTGCCGCCGGACCTCCACTACCTCAACTGTGCGTACATGGCGCCGGCGTCGAAGCGCGTCGCGGCGGCCGGCCGACGCGCGCTGGAGCGTATCGAGATCCCGAGCCGCCTGGAGACCGCCGATTTCTTCGAGCCGAGCACACGCGTGCGCCGCCTGTTCGCACGACTCGTCAACGCGCCCGATCCGGACCGGGTGGCGATCGTGCCGGCCGTTTCCTACGGAATGGCAACGGCAGCCCGGAATACACCGCTCGGCCCGGGGCGGACCGTCGTGGTGGTCGAGGAGCAGTTTCCCAGCGCGGTCTACACCTGGCGGCGGGCCTGCCGAGAGACCGGGGCCACGCTGCGCACCGTCGCGGCGCCGGACACTGCCGGCGCACGCGGAGAAGCGTGGAACGCCGCGATTCTCGAGGCGATCGACAACCGGACGGCGGTCGCCGTGCTGCCCCCGCTGCATTGGACCGACGGCCTGCGGTTCGACCTCGACGCCATCGGATCCCGGGCGCGGGCGGTGGGCGCCCGGTTCATCGTCGACGGCACGCAGGCCATCGGGGCGCTGCCCTTCGATGTCACCCGCACTCGCCCGGACGCACTGATCTGCGCCGGCTACAAGTGGCTGACAGGCCCCTACGCGATCGGCGTCGCCTGGTACGGCCGGGCCTTCGACGACGGCACGCCGCTGGAGGAGAACTGGATCACGCGCCGCGGCAGCGAACATTTCAACGAACTGGTCAACTACCGCGACGAGTACCAGGCGGGCGCCATTCGCTACGACGTCGGCGAACGTTCGAACTTCCTGCTGCTGCCGATGCTCGAGGCCGGGCTGGAGCAGGTTCTCGACTGGGGACCGGAGACCGTCCAGGCCCACACCGGCGGCCTGAGCGGCGCGGCGGTCGAGCGGCTCCGCGATCTCGGCTGCCGCGCGGAGGATGCCCGCTGGCGCGCCGGGCACCTGTTCGGCGTGCGTCTGCCGGCCGGCGTCGACATCCCGCAACTCGGCCGCGACCTCCGGGCGCGAAAGGTGTCGGTATCGCTGCGGGGCGGCGCCGTTCGCATCGCACCGCACCTGTACAACGAAGCCGGCGATCTGGACGCGTTGATCGATGTGATCTCGCGAGCCATCCGCGCCTGAAGCGCGCTCATCGAGAACCCGCGGCGGGCCAGGGGCCGGCCACGACGCGCTGCAGGGGGCGCTGCGCCGGCTGGGGCCTGAACGCCTCGCGGGTCGCCAGATCGTAAGTGTCGCCCGGGGCCAGGAAGTAGAAGAGCCCACCGGAATCGAGCCGCCGCTCGTAATCGTAGATTGCCACGTAGCCGCGCCCGATGACCTCGAACGAATCGCCGCGCACGACGATGGCGGTGTCTTCGTCGATGCCGATGCCCAGCAGCTCGGGCCGTGCGCGGATCACCTCGAGCAGGTCGAACTGCCGGTTGCGCCGGAGCAGGTGCTGATCGACGCCGACGTTCCGGAGGAACGCGAATCCCTCCTCGTGGTCCCCCATCATGATGGTGTTGGTCCGCGTGTCGCCGCGCACGAGATACGAGCCCAGGATCGTCGCGCCGGCGGAAGACCCGCCGACCACGCCACCTCGCGCAAGGACTTCCCGCAACTCCTCGTGCACCCGCGTGTGCAGGTACGCGTCGGCCAGCCGCCATTGGCGGCCGCCCCCGAACCAGACGCCCCGGGCACGGCGCAGCGGTTCGACGAACGCTTCCGTGTCGGCCGTATCGCGGTCGGGCGTATGCAAGACCGTGAGACGGCGAGCGCCGGCGGCGCGAAACGCATCGACACCGCGCCACGTCTCATCGTACGACTCCGCGCCGCCCGCCGTCGGGATCAGAACGACAGGCGCATCCGGTCCGCCGGCCAGGTCGAGGAAGCGCTCGACGATGGCCGGGTCCTGCAGGTTCCCGCCCACGAGTACGAGCGCGCCGTTCGCCGGCCCGACCTGCTGCGCCGCCGCCGGGCCGGCGCCACCCGTCAGAGCCGCAACGACCAGGAGAATGATCGCTCGTCGCATCAGCGGCCCCCGGCGGCGGGAAACAGCTCCAGCAGGGCGAGCGGATCGACCCGGGCGTCGTTCAGGCGCACGGTCCAGTGCAGGTGGGCCCCGGTCACGCGACCGGTTGCGCCGACCTTGCCGACCACCATGCCCCGGCGGACGCGGTCGCCCTCGGCGACGTCGATCGCGGAAAGATGCGCGAAATACGAGTAGAGACCCCAGCCGTGGTCGATGATGACGACGTTGCCCGAGAAGTAGAGATTCGTGGCCAGCACCACGACGCCGTCGTTCGGCGCCTTGATCGGCGTCCCCGTTGCGGCGAGAAAATCGGCGCCGCTGTGAGGACTTCGCGGCTGGCCGTTGAAGACGCTGCGGCGGCCGAAGGCGCTGTTGGCGCGTCCCGGCACCGGCCGCACGAACCCGTCGCGCCAGTACCGCACAGGTGTCGAAACCGGAAACAGCGCCGCTTGCAGATCGCGCTCGCGCAGAATGCGTTCGACGACCTCCGGCGGCGGGTCGACGTAGCGCGGCTCGACGGTGAGCCTGCGGGTGGCGAACTGCTTCGGCTCCACCGCGAGCGCATGGACGGCCTCGTCCACGGAGCCGTCGACCGCCGTGGCCCGCACGGTGACCGCGTGCCCGCCGGGCTCGACCTCGAGATCGATGCCGACGAGCGTCGTCCAGACGTTGGCCGGCCCGGCCGGGAAGAACCGCAGGTCGGCGTCGAACGCCCGGGCCGCCAGCGCGGCCGGCGCCTCGGACGTCCGTACGTGCAGGAGCACGATCTCGCCGGGATGGAGGGCCCGCGCGCGGTGCGTGACGTTGACGATCAGGTCCGTTCCGCCCTGCCCGGCCGCCGGCGCGCCGAGCGACAGGGCAGTTGCGACCGCGCATGCCGCGACCGCGGCGAGCCGCCACGACACGCGATGGAACATCGGCCGCCGTCCAGATTTCACCAAGGGTCGCTAGCCTCCGAAGAGCGTCACTCCGAACACGCGCGCCAGGACCACGATCGCCGTCAGGGCGGTGAACACCGCCAGGCTGAACCACGCGAACCCGCGCACCAGCGGCGACGGATAGAACGCCGTGTCCGTCCTGGGGATCACCGTCACGCAGTAATACACGTTCAGGAAGAAGATGACCGGCGCGATGAAGAACGCCAGCGCCGAGGAGACCAGGACGAGAAACACCGGCCGCGGCAGGCCGGCCAGGATGAGCACGGCCGCGATCAGCGAGTAGAACATCGTGATGCGATAGATGTTGTACTCGGACGCGATCGTCTGGCGTTTGGCGTCGGTCAACTGGTCGGCGGCGATGCCGGACAGTGCGGCCGTGGGCCGGAACAGGTTCCGGCAGCAGGCCGCCACCACGCGCGGCCAACCGTCGAAGTAGTTGAACGCGGTCGAGAAGGTCGCCGCGAACGCGCCCAGCAGGAAGATCATCATCATCCCGGGGCCGATGCTGTCGGTGAAGATGCGGGCGATCTCGCCGATCACCGCATTGCCGGCAACCTCGCTGGGATAGAGCCAGACGGCGGCCAGCAGCAGGAAGACCACCGCAAGCAGGAACGACACCACATGGCCCAGCGTGAAGTCCCAGAGACCAATCCGGAACCAGCGCCGGCAGTACTCCTGCGCGTGCTCGGGCAGCTTCGAGACATCGACCGCCAGGTCCTTGCTGCTGCTCGAGCCGAACGGATCGAAACGCTTCGCCAGCCCGTCCCGCTCGAGCTGCTCGCGGATGCGCCCCATGCCGACCCGCTTCGCCTTCCCCCATTCCGACGCCTGCAGCGAGACGTCGATGCCGGTCGGCAGCAGGCCGAGGAAGGCTGCGATGACCAGCCACGAGCCCGCCGGCGTCTCGAAGACGAAAAAACGGCCCATCGCCGACATCGGCGCCGGCTCGAACAGGTAGACCCCCACCGTCGAGACGAACAGCAGTCCGGCCAGCACCTTGGTGGACAGCTCGACCGCGGCGTAGCGGCCGTACAAGATTATGCCGACCGAGAGCGCCCCCAGGCCGAGGCCGTACAACCAGGGCGGCAGGCCGAGGCCGAGATACTCGGAGAAGACGTAGAAGAGCACCGCGGCCGCGGCCGCCAGCCGCCCCGCCTGCCCCAGCGCGCACTGGATGATCGTCGTGATCAGCACGTACCAGACCGGCCACTTGCCGGGTGCGGTGGTGTATGCATCGAGCATGCTCCGGCCCGTCGCGTTGGTGAACCGGAAGGCCATCTCGAAGCCGTAGTACTTGAAGATGTAGGCCACCGGAATGCACCACAGCAGGGCGTACCCGAAGCGACCGCCGGCCGCCGGCGCGGTGACCAGGTGGCTGGTGCCGATTCCCGTCATCATCAGGATCAGCCCCGGACCGAAGTGACGGAGCAGCCCGCGCGGGTTCGTGTCGGGCAGCGGGAGCCGATTCAACGCATCGGACGCCGCGGACCCGGATCGCGCGGAAGCGGACGGCTGGTCGTTCGGCATGGCGGCAATCGTATCAGACCGCCCGCGGCCCCCTGGGACAGCGTCGTCCGCCGGCGTGGTTCCGCGACGCGGGCCGCCCGCCGTCACGCGGAAGGCGCGCCGGGGAGCAGAGACTGGTACAGCGCCTTGCCGACGAAGAACGGACCCATCTGCTGGATGAACTCCGACGTCTGCCGGGTCGAGCGCATGTCCTTGACGAGACGCGACAGCGGGTACAGCTCCGGTCCGATGAGGCCGATCACGAACTCGTTGTCGTCCCGGTCGAGGCCGTGGCACTCCAGCCGCACGTCCACCGCATGGCCCGCCTCGCCGTAGCGCCGCCCCAGCATCCCGTGCTCCATCAGTATCTTCCCCTGCTCGGCGCGGGGGAGCTGATTGAAGGCGCCGATGCGCCGCAACGGATACCAGACCGCCCAGGGGTGGTCGGGGCTGAGGGCGTTGCGGGGCACCTTGCGCAGCAGGAAGTCCTCGAGATCGGGCTCCCGGCCGGAAGAGTACGTACGGCCGATCATCGTCATCTCGGGTCGCGGCTTCAGGCTGCTGAAGGGCATGTTCGAGAGCAGCCTGCGCCCTTCCTCGGCGAACAGCGCCGGATCCTCGCTCATCAGCAGCACGCCTATGCCGCGCGGGTCGTTCAGGTCCGCGTAGACGACCGCGTCGAGGCCGCTCCGCCGCACCTCGGCGATGACGCCGTTCGGCGGCGGGCACTGGGTGAACACGTGGAGCTGCACGAAAAGCCGCCGGTCCGACGTCTGCGGGACGCCGCGTACGGGTGCGCCGTGCTCGCGCAGGTCGGGGGCGCCCTCGGTCCCGGGACTCCCGGCGGCGGACCGGACGCGGCAGGCCGCCCGGCGCCGGCAACGGTGGGTTCGTGCGGGGTCGTCGTCTCGGACATCGCCGCGATTCTATACTGATGGCCGGGAACCGTAGGAACGCCGCGCGGCGCCGAGAGCGGCGAGGCGCCGGCGTGGGAAGGCGCGCCAGAAAGCGGCACGGCATGCGGGACCCCGCCGCGAAACCGCTTGCAACAGAGCGCAACTCGGCGTGCACTGCATGGCGCGTCCCTATCTGATCGCGATCGCCGGCGCCTCCGGCTCCGGCAAGACGACGCTCGCCGGACGCGCCGCCGACGCCCTCCCGGACTCGGCCGTCCTGCCGCTCGACGCCTACTACCGGGATCGCCCGCACGCGTCGGCGGAGGAGCTGGAAGCGGTCAACTACGACGCGCCGGACGCCATCGACGCGGCCCTGCTCGAGACGCACGTCCGGGAGCTTCGCGCCGGACGCTCGATAGACCGCCCGACCTACGACTTCCGGACGCACCGGCGCGCACAGGCCACGCGGAAGGTGCAGGCCAGCCGCCACCTGATGGTCGAAGGCCTGCTGGCGCTCTATTGGCCGGCGCTCAGAACCCTCTACGACACGGCCGTCTTCATTCGCATCGACGAAGCGACCGCGCTCGCGCGGCGGATGGAGAGAGACACGCGACTGCGGGCGCGGAGTCCGATCTCGGTGCGCCGCCAGTGGGAAACCACCGTCTGGCCGATGTACCGCCGCTACGTCGAGCGGACCCGACGGTTCGCGGACCTGACCCTCGACGGCGCCGCACCGCTCGACGCGTCCCTGGCTGCCCTGCTGGCCCGCGTGCGCGCCCGGCGTGGTCGTCCGGAGCCCGGACCCTCCTGAAGATCTCCGCCGGTGACATCGATGCCGCGCAACGGGCTCGGCCGGCATTCCGAGCCGCTCTACGGCCGGCAGCCCGGCCCCGCTACGGCGCAGACTCCCGGCCGACGCGCCCGTCGGCGCCGCGCTCACCCCCGGGTGTGAGGGCGATCCGCTCGCGCTCGAACACGTGGGCCAGCTCGCCGACGGCGGCGGCGGCGAGCCGTCGGCGCGACGGGTCCGGGGCGGTCGGCACACCGGCAAAGAGCTCTATCACGGCCACGACCGTCCCTCGGCAGGCTACCGGAAGCGCGTGGATCGACCGTATCCGCCCGAGCGCGGCGCGACGGGCGTCGGACAGGCGCGGGTCGACGGCAACGTTCGCGATCCAGGTCGATTCATCGGACGCGACCGCGCGTTGCAGGACCTGGTCATCCGCGTCGTCGCAGCACGCATCGAGGGCCGCACGCGTCTCCGGAGGCACGATGCGCTCGTCGCCGACGTGCCACACGCCGGTCGAGACCAGCGCTCCGCTGCCGCCGGCGGGCACCAGATACGCGGTACCGGCGTCCCATCCATCCCATTCGGACAACACTCGCGTCAGCTTGCGAACTGCCTGGTGGAACGACACCGCGTCGCGTCCGAGCACCATGGCGTCCTGCAGCATGCCGGCCGCCGTCCGGCCGCTCGATGCCGATTCCGGGGCGACAGGGTCGGTCGCCGCCGTCCGCGTCGCCGTAACGTCGGTGTAGACGAGAAGCCTCTCTCCCTGGTCCGTGGGCAGCGTGCGTATCTCCAACCAGCGGCCATCCGGGGTACGCCGCGTCTCGGTCGCCGACTCGTCGCGTCGATCGAGCCGCTCGTCGATCCAGGCGTCGATCTCCGCTTCCGGTATGACCACCACGGCCCGCGTCGCCGTGTAGCGGACCAGGTCCTCGAACTCGAGGCCGGGGTTCAGGGCCACCGCCGGATAGAATTCCCGAAAGCGCCCGTTGCAGGCGACGAGGCGCTCGTCCGAATCCCACACGGCCAGCCCCGCCTCGGCGCTCTCCAACAGAGAGGCCAATCGGGCACGGGTCCGGATCTCGCTCGTTCGCGCCGCCCGCAGGCGCCAGACCATTGCCAGGAGCAGTACGAGCAGCAGGACCACGAGAGCGCCGGCGGCGCCGAGAAGGTACACGGAACGATCTTACCGGCAGCCCGGCAGCCCGGCAGCCCCGCGGGCGCGCGCGCGGAGGGTTGCGCGAGGAGGGAAACCGGCCACCACGGCAGTGATCTTCATTCCACTCCCGTTTCGTCCCTCGGGACACCCGCCACCGGCGGGAACGACCAACTTGACAGCCCTGGCGCGGCGTCGTAATTTGGAAGTTGGCTTCAATCGGACGCGCGATGCAACTGACGCGATTCGCCTTCGTCGCAGCGGTCGGGATCGGGTTGGCGACGCCCGCCGCCCCCGCCGCGCAGGAAGCGTCCGGCGGGCGCCCCGCCGTGCGTGAACCCGACACGGACGGGCCGGCCGCCGCCGCGGAAACCTACACGCTGCCGGGGTCGCTCGAACGGATCAAGCGGCGCATGGCGGCGGCCCGGGAACCGCGGGACGGACGCCGGCTGCTCAACCTGAGCTACTACGTGGACGTCTACGCGCGGGCCCCGGCCATCGAAATCCTCCAGAACTTCGATCTGGACAGCGAAACCGTCTCGTACGGCTCACCGACCCACCTCGAAATGCTGGAGGCCGCGACGCCGCGGGAGTGGCGTCCGCGGGCCATCACCACCGGCAATCTGTTCCGTTGGCGCTGACGCCGGTCGCCGCGGTGGCTGGCGACCGAAAGCCCACCCGTCACTCAGCGCCCCGAAACGCCTGGTCGCGCCCCATGTTGAAATCATGTCGGCGCCAAACGCCTCGTTGGCTCGGCGTTTCCGCCCAACCGGGCCTGCCTGGAAGTCTACGCCCGTTCTACGGCGCAGATTCTCAGGCCTCCCGGGTCCAGTGCCTCAACGGCAGAGATACCAGCAGGTACCGCTTGCGCAGGGCCACGACGTGGCGCGAATACTCGCGCCTCGGGATCTCGCCGCGCACCTGACGCGCACGCAGCCTTCGCAACTCGAAGCGGTACAGGTCGCTGACGAACTCGTGCACCAGTTGCGGAGGCGTGCCGGGGGTCGGCCGGACGCCGTGGGCCTCCAGCGCCTCGAGAACCTCCGGCCGATAGCGATGGAGCACGCCAACTCCGGCGCCGAACGGGCTGTTGCCGATGCCTGGCCCCGGCGCGGCCAGCTAGGCGTGCACGTGGGCCGACTCGACGCCGTACGCCCCGAACCACGACGTTGCGCCGCGCAGCGCCTGGTTGACGTTGCCGATGTTCCGCACGCCCTCGGTCGCGAGCCATTCGCGGAACGCATCGCCGCCCTGCGTGGCATACACCGGAATGCCTTCCTTCCAGGTGGCCCGCCCGCAGAGCACGCCGGCGAACTCGACGCCCGACTCGGCCGCCAGCTCCAGCGATTCGGTGAACTCCGCGTTGCTGACCCCGGCCGACAGGTAGATGAACGGCTTCTGCGCCACCGCCGCGGCCTGCCGGAACGAGTGAATCGCCTCTTCCTTGGAGTAGACCTTCGTGCCCCCGAAGCTGCTCGCGCCTTCCACGAACTTCATGTTGACCGGGATCTCCACCTTCATCACGTCGACCCCGTAGCGGTCCTTGGAGAACTCGGCCATGCTGCCGGCCACGACGTCCGGCTTACGCCCGGCGAACCCGGGTCCCTTCTCGTCGCCGCCTTCGTGGTCGTAGCCGACGAACTCCAGAAAGAAGGGAATGTCGTTCGTGCGGCACTCGTCCCCGATGCGCTCGATGAACGCGTGCTTCTCCGCGTTGACCGCCGGCGCGTCGTAGGGCGTGTAGTAGATGAGCACCTTGACGCAGTCGGCGTCCGCCTCCTTCAGACGGCGCACGGACCAGTGCGGCAGCAGGTCGGGCAGGCGGCCGGGCCGCGTATTGTCGTAGCCGCTCTCTTCGTACGCGAGCAGGAGGCCGGCGTTCGGGCTGCGCTGCCGGGATGCCTCGAGACCCCACTGCGGATCGAGCAGGATGGCGGAGGCGTGCGGGGTGAGCGCCGCGGTCACTATCGACTTGAACTCCTCGAGCATCGCATCCGTGGCGTCGCCGCCGCTCGCCTTGCCGAGCGCCTTCTTGAGCGACCCGCGCTGGTCCATCGCGGCGGCCGCGATGGTACCGTCCACCGTCGACACCGCCTTCATTCCAGCGAGCTTTCCAGGTGTGATCTTCACTTCGGCTCTACTCCCTTCGGCGGGCGGCTGCCCTACCGGTATTAGCAATCCTCATAAACAGCATCTGGTATTATACTGGAAACTCATAACGCTCCCGCGCCGTCCATGGGACGTGCGCGCCGTGGACCTGACAATGACAAGCCCGCTCGCAGCCGGTCTGGCCGCCCTCACATGGCTCCTTGCCGCCGGTTTCGCGTTCGGGCAGGAAACCGGCGCCGCCGACGGTCTCCGGCCGCCGCCCCCGGCCTATCCCGTCGCGGTGGCGCAACTGCGCGCCGGCCGGGCCGGCGCCGGCCTGGCGGCGCTGGAATGGGAGTCGCCCGCGGACGGCGGTGCGGCACCGCCGCTGGAACGCACCATCCTGCGCGCCGCGCTGCTCGCGGAAGCAGGACGACCGGTGGCAGCGGAATCCGAGTGGCAGGCAGTGATCGCGCGGGCGGTCTTCATGCGGACCTTCGCCCGGCGGGCCATCGTGGAGAGCGCCGCCGATCGGGGCGCGCCGGCCGCTGCGGAGACCTTCCTGGCGGAGCTGATGCGCAGCGATCCCGTGCGCCATCGCGACCTGGTGCTGCGCGTGGCGGAAGCGCACCTCGGGGTCGGTGCGCCGGACAGAGCAGCGGCACTCTACCGTCAGGTGCTGGGCGCCACGACGGCCGGCGCGGCCGCCGACGCCGCGCGTCTCGGACTGGCGGCCGCTCTCGAAGCCGCCGGCGGCGCCGGGGCCCTCGCGACGCTGCGGACTGCCCAACTCCGACACCGAACGAGCGACGCCTTCGTGACGGCGCGACGCGAGTTCCGGCGGTTGACGCGCATCCGGAACGAGACGCCGGCGCCGTTCACCGAAGCCGAGTACCGCGGACTGGTCCGCCGGCTGCGCGGCGCGTCCCGCTTCGCACCCGCCCTGGAGCTGCTCGACGAATGGGCCGCGGCGTTCCCCGGCCGCGCATCGCAAGAACGCATTGCGGCCGAACGGGTCGAGACGCTCTACGCGCAACGCGCCAACGCGGCCGCGGTCGCGGCCTGCGCGGCGTTCTACGACCGCTTCGCCTCCAGCCGCCTGACGCCCGCCATCCGCCTGACCGACTTCCGCCTGGCGGTGCGCATGGGCGACATGGCGCGCGCGCGCCGTCTCGGTCTCGCCCTGTGGGAGGGCCGCGTCCCCGGCGCCACGTCCGGGCAGCGGCGGGCCGCCGGCGTGCTGCTGGCCGCGGTCCTCGTGGCGACCGGGGACGTCGAGGGCGGCCTGGCCGTCTTTCCCGGGCTGTTCGAGACCGCACCGACGCCCGACGACCAGCGCGCGATCCTGTGGCGGGCCGGCGTCGCGGCCGTACGCACCGGGCAGTACGAACGCGCGCTGACCAACCTGCGCGGCCTCATCGAACGGGGACCGGGCGGGAATCTCGCCCTGGCGGCACAGTACTGGCTGGGCGCGGCCCACGAACAGCGCGGCGATCTCGAGGCAGCGGCACGCGTCTTCGAGCCGCTCGCGATGCGCTACCCGTACCATTACTACGGGCTCACCGCGCGACGTCGGCTGGTCGAGATCCGTGGCGGACCGGACGCCGGCATCCCCTCCCCGACACCGCTCGACTTCCCCGCTCTCACACTGCGGCCCGCGTCACGCGAGCGAGCCGAGTTTCGCGCCGCCATGGCCCTGGCGCGCGCCGGCCTGATCGACGACGCGGCGTGGTACCTGCGCCGCCTCCTGGGTACGAGCCCCGGCGACAGCGGCCTGGCACTGCTTGCCGCCCGCGCCTCGTCGCAGGCGAACGATCACGCGAACGCCGCCCGCATCCTTTTCCGTCACTTCACGGACTATTTCAACCGGCCGGCACGGGGACTGCCCGATGACTTCCTGTCGATGGCCTACCCGCGGCCGTTCTGGGACACGGTCGTCGAATCGGCTCGCGCACACGGCGCGGACCCGGTATTGCTTGTTTCGCTGATGCGGCGCGAATCGCGTTTCGATCCGGCCGCCCGTTCCGCCGTGGGCGCCGTCGGGCTCCTCCAGATCATGCCGTACACGGCGCAGGCGCTCGCGGATCGCGCCGGGGTCGGCGACATCCTGGCCGGCGGCGTCGACGACGCGGAGCTGGCCGAGCCCCGCGTCAACATCGCCATCGCGGCGCGCCTGAACGCGGACCTGCTGCAGATGTTCGGCGGCGCCCGCCTCCCGGTGATTGCTTCATACAACGCGGGCGAGGATCTCGCCGGCGACTGGTGGGCCGCGGCGCGCGGCCTGCGCGACGACTTCTTCGTCGACAGCATCCCCTACACCGAGACGCGCAATTTCGCGCGGGAGGTGATCGCAAACTACGCCACTTACGAGCGGATCTACGGCGCCCGGTAGTTGACCGCCGGACCCCCGCTGCGTACAGTAATTCTGTACGTTCAGAGGACACAGGGATGATCCGCGAGACGAGCTACAGTCAGGCGCGCCAGCGCCTCGCCATGCTCATGGACCAGGTAACCGACAGCCGCGAACCCGTGCTGATCCGCAGGCGCGGCAAGGAGCCCGTCGCGCTGGTCGCCGCGGAAGAGCTGGCGGGCTGGATCGAAACGGCCTACCTCCTGCGCTCGCCGGAGAACGCGCGGCGCCTCCGAGAGGCGAGCGACCGCGCCGCGGGCGGTGAGGGCGACTGACTGACGACCGAGACCTTCCGCCGGACGTCGCGGGTGCTCAGTACCCCACCGCCGCCGCGTCGGCGCGCCGGGGGTCAGCCGCTCCTTCGAGCACGTCCGCCTCGGCGTCGAGCACGATGGCGTGCGCGGCGCCCTGACTCGTGCGGGCCGCGAGCACGTGGCCGCGCGCCTCCAACAGCGCCACCGTGTCGGGCGACAGTCCGCGCCGTTCGTATCGCAGTTCGTCGGGCAGCCACTGGTGGTGGAAGCGGGGAGCGTCCACCGCCTCCTGGACGTTCATCCCGAAGTCGACGACATTGAGAATGGTGTGCAGCACCGTGTTGATGATGGTCCGTCCGCCGGGACTCCCGGTCACCATGAAGAGACGGCCGTCCCTGGTCACGATGGTCGGGGTCATGCTCGACAGCATGCGCTTGCCGGGCTCGGCGAGATTCGGCTGCGTGCCGATCAGCCCGGTTGAGGTGGTCAGCCCCGGTGCGGCGTTGAAGTCGCCCATCTCGTTGTTGAGCAGAAAGCCGGCGCCCGGCACCACGATCCTCGAGCCGTAGGACTGCTCGAGCGTCGTGGTGAGCGCTACCGCGTTCCGGTCGGCGTCGACCACCGAGACGTGCGTCGTCTCGTTCCCGGTTGCCGGCCACTCGAACGTGTCGGGGCCGGATCGGGACGCGCGATCCGCGTCTATGGTGGCACGCAGTCCCGCCGCGTACTCCTTGGACGTCAGCCGCAGCACCGGCATGCCGGGGTTGAAGTCGGGATCGCCGAGGTGCCGGGCCCGGTCCGCGAAGCCGCGCCGCATCGCCTCGGCGATGCGGTGGACGTTGAGGGCGGAGCCGTAGCCGGCGGCCTGCAGGTCGTAGCCCTCCAGCACGTTCAGCATCTGGACCAGGGTGATCCCGCCGGAGCTGGGCGGCGGCATGGACACGATCTCGTAGCCGCGGTAGGCGCCCCGGACGGGCTCGCGGACCCTGGGTTCGTAGGCGGCCAGATCGGCCTCGGTGATCAGGCCGCCGTGCTCCGCCATCTCCCGTGCGAGCAGCGCCGCGGTCCGCCCGCGGTAGAAGCCGTCCGGCCCGTCGGTCGCGATCAGCTCCAGGGTCGCCGCGAGGTCCGACTGGCGGAACCGGTCGCCGGCTGCGTACGGCTCACCTTCGTTGGAGAATGCAGCGACCGCAGCGGGATAACGAGCCATGCGGGGCAGCACGCCGGCCAGCGACGCGGCGCGTGCGTGGGTGAGGACGAAGCCGTCGCGCGCGAGGGAGACCGCGGGCTCCACCAGGCGCCGCCAGGGCAGCCGGCCGTGGTCGCTCCAGGCCCGATGAAGCCCGGCGACGGTCCCGGGCACCCCCACCGCGAGGTGACTGTCATGGTGCCGTGCCCAGTCATAGGCGCCGCCGGACAGAAACATCTCCGGCGAGGCCGCGGCCGGTGCGGTCTCACGGAAGTCGTAAGCCGCGGCGGATCCGTCCGCCGCCCGGTGTACGAGGAACCCGCCCCCGCCGACGTTGCCTGCGGCGGGCAACGTCACCGCGAGCGCGAACGCCGTGGCGACCGCAGCGTCCACCGCGGATCCGCCGGCCTGCAACACGTCGCGGCCCACCTCCGCGGCCAGACTGTCCGACGCGGCCACCATCCCCCATTTCGCACGGGTCGGCTGGGAGCTGCCCGCGACCGTCGCGACAAGCAGCGCGAGGGACACGGCAACCGGCATTGCACGCCTTCGAATCCATTGCATGCGCCGAGAATAGCAGCCCTCGGGTTTCACCGCGGACTGTCATGCGAACCGCGAGAAATATGCAGCGTCGGAGTCGGCTTGCCGGTACGTCGGGATAGAATGCCTGCACGCTGCGCGGTCGGTTTGGCCGCTGAACAGGAGACGCCAGATGACGACACGACACCTGGAGCACGCGGGTCGGAGAGGGCACGGTGCGCGATGGCTCGTCCTGGCGGCAGCCGCGGCGATCGCGGCGGGCACGCTGGCGTGCGGCGGGCCGGACGGCGCCGGGGGCGGCGGCCTGACGGTGCGCCTGTCGATCGCGACCGGCGGCACCGGGGGCGTCTACTACCCGTACGGCGGCGGCATCGCCAAGGTCATCAGCGACAACGTCGACGGGGTCGAGGCGACCGCCGAGGTGACGGCCGGCACCGTCGACAACCTGAAGTTCATCGCCAACCGGTCCGCCGACCTGGCGTTCGGGCTGGCCGACTCCATCGACGACGCGGCGAACCAGCGCGGCGTGTTCGCCGACTTCGGCACGGTGCCGATGCGCGGGCTCGCCGTCCTCTACGACAACTACAACCACCTCGTCTCGGTCACCGCGACCGGCATCGAAACCGTGGCCGATCTGAAGGACCGGGTCGTCTCCACCGGCGCGCCCGGCAGCGGCACGGAAGTGAGCGCCTTTCGCATCCTCGAGGCGGCGGGGGTGAATCCCGAGACCGACATCACCCGGCAGAGCCTCGGCGCGGCGCAGTCGGTCGACGCCATCAAGGACGACAAGATCGACGCCTTCTTCTTCAGCGGCGGGCTGCCGACGGGCGCCATCCTGGACCTGGCTTCCACGCCGGGCCGCACGATCAAGGTGGTGCCGAACGGCGGGACGCTCGCGACCTTGCAGGAGCAGTACGGCTCGCTCGTCTACCACAACTCACCGATTGCGCCGTCGGTGTATCCGGGGATGGAAGACACGGTGACCGTCGTGGCCGTCTCGAACGTGCTCGTGGTCCACGCGGACATGGACGACGAGCTGGCCTACGAGCTGACGCGCGTCCTGTTCGACCACCACGAGGAGCTGGCCGCGGTGCACCCGATGGCCGCCGTGCTGACGCTCGACAGCGCCACTGCCGGCTCGCCCATCCCGTTCCACGACGGCGCGATCCGCTACTACCAGGAACAGGGCGCCTGGTCCGAGTGAGATGAGAACGGGGGCCGGCGCTGACGACACCTGACTCGCCGACCGCGGTCTACGACGATCCGGAAGCGGATGTCCCGACCCGCAAGCTGGAGGGCTGGACCGCGAAGCTGGTCACCGTCCTGTCCGCGGGGCTGTCGCTGTACGCCCTGTACTGGGTGGTCGGGATCGTCCAGCCGCAGATCTACCGGGTCAGCTTTCTCCTCGTCGCCCTCGTCCTGACGTTCCTCGTCTTCCCGGCGCATCCGCGCTGGCGCGCGCGGCCGATGTGGCTCGACTGGACGCTGGGCGCCGCCGCGATCGCGGCACTGGCGTGGCCGGTCATCGACTTCGACCAGTTCGTCTACCGCGCCGCCACTCCGCTGACGGTGGATCTCGTGCTCGGGATGGTCACGACGCTGCTCGTCCTGGAGGCCACGCGCCGGACGGTCGGGCCGATCCTGCCGGTGACGGCGGTGGCGTTCCTCCTCTACGGCTACTACGGGCCGTACCTGGAGCTGGTCGGGCTCGAGCTGTTCGCGCACCGCGGCTACGACGCCGCGCGCCTCGTCGGCACGCTCTACATGACGCTCGAAGGCATCTTCGGCGTGCCGCTGAACGTGTGCGCCACCTTCATCATCCTGTTCACCATCTTCGGCGCGATCCTGGCCAAGTCGGGGGCCGGGCCGTTCTTCATCAACTGGACGATGGCCGCGTTCGGACGCTCGGAGAGCGGGGCCGGGCCGGGCCGCACGGTGACGCTGTCGGGGTTCCTGCTCGGCACCGTGTCGGGAAGCGGCGTCGCGACGACCGTGACCCTCGGCGCGGTGGTCTGGCCGCTGCTCCGGCGCGCGGGCTTCTCGGCCGAGATCGGGGGCGGCATCCTGTCGGCGAGCGGCATCGGGGCGATCATGGCCCCGCCGATGATGGGGGCCGCCGCGTTCCTCATCGCCGAGTTCCTGCAGATCACGTACCTGCAGGTGATCGTCATGGCCATCGTCCCGGCCATCCTCTACTACTTTTCCATCGTGCTGATGATCGAGGCGGACGCCCGCCGGCTGGGCACGAAGGCGGTCACCGTCGACCTTCCGTCGGTCGGCGAGCTGACGCGCCGCCACGGCTACCAGTTCCTGCCGCTCATTTCCATCGTCGTGCTGCTGGTGAGCGGCATGACGGCGTTCCGGGCCGTCTTCCTGTCGACGCTGCTGGCCGTCGGGCTCAGCTTCCTCAACCGCGAGAACGCGCTCTGGCCGCGCCGGCTGGTGGAGGCGCTCGAGGCGGGCGGGCGCAGCGTGCTGTCGGTCGCGGCGACGACGGCGACGGCCGGGGTCATCGTCGGCGTGGTGACGCTGACGGGACTCGGGCTCAAGCTGTCGGGCATCATCGTCGATCTCGCGGGCGGCAACATCTTCCTCACCGTCGTCTACGCCGCCGTCGCCGTCTGGATGCTCGGCCTGGCCGTCCCGGTCACCGCCTCCTACATCATCGCGGCGGTCATGATCGCCCCGGCGCTGACGCTGGTCGGCGTCCCCGACTTCGCCGCGCACATGTTCATCTTCTATTACGCGGTGCTCTCCGAGGTCAGCCCCCCGACGGCGCTCTCGCCGTTCGCGGCGGCGGCCATCACCGGCGGCAACCCGTTCCAGACGATGATGCTGACCTGGAAGTACACGCTGCCCGCCTTCCTGGTGCCGTTCGCGTTCACGGTCAGCCCGGAGGGGGCCGGCGTGCTGCTGCAGGCGCCGCTGCCCGACATCGTCCGGACCGTGGGGACCGCCGCGGTCGGCGTCAGCGCCCTCGCCATGGGGCTCGGCGGCTGGCTGCGGCAGGCCGCCAACCCGGTCGAACGCGTCGCCGCGGTCGCCGGGGGCCTGCTGCTCTTCTATGCAACCACGGTCACGGATATCATGGGACTGGTGCTGTTCGGCGCGGCCATCGCGCTCCATCTCGTTCGCACCCGCAGCCGGTAGTCTGCCGCGTAGAGACTCCTGGAGAGGATTGGTTGAGCGGCAATCGGAGCGGCCGGCGACGATTGCCGGGCCAGGTCACGGAGGATTGAGGGAAACACCATGAGATCACGCATTCGCCTGACGGCGCTCGCCGTCGTGTTCGCGCTGCTGCTCGTTCCACAGACCCTGCTGGCGCAGGGACTCGTCCGGGTCACGCCCGAAGAAGTCGGCATGTCGTCCGAGCGGCTCGACCGCCTGAGCCTGGCGCTCGAGAGCTACGTCGACGAGGGCCGACTGGCCGGGGCGGTCACCATCGTGGTCCGCAAGGGCAAAATCGCCTACCGCGAAGGGATCGGCTTCCGCGACGTGGAGGCCCAGGCGCCGATGCCGTCCGACGGGATCTTCCGCATCGCGTCGCAGACGAAGGCGCTCGCCAGCGTCGGCGTCATGCTGTTGCAGGAGGAGGGCAAGCTGCTGATCACCGACCCGGTCGGCAAGTACCTCCCGGCGTTCGCCGAGACGACCGTCGCCGAGCCGAACGACGCGGGCGGCTACGACGTGGTGCCGGCGCGCCGGCCGATCACCATCCGCGACCTGCTGACCCACACCGCCGGCATCAGCTACGGCATGGGCCTGCTGGCCAACCGCGGGCCGGCCGCCGACGCGTGGGCGGAAGCGGGAATCACCGGCTGGTACTTCGCCGACCGCGACGAGACGGTGGGCGAGACGATGGCGCGCCTGGCGAAGCTGCCGATGGACGCGCACCCCGGCGAGCGCTGGATTTACGGCTACAACACCGACATCCTGGGCGCGATGATCGAGAAGATCAGCGGCCAGACGCTCGGCGACTTCTTGAAGGAGCGGCTGTTCGACCCGCTCGGGATGACCGACACGCACTTCTTCCTGCCCGAGGGCAAGCTGGGCCGCCTGGCGACCGTGTACTCGTCCGTCGGCAACGGCAGCAGCTTCGAGCGGGCGCCCGACCCGGGTCACATGGTCGGCCAGGGGCACTATGTGAACGGCCCGCGCAAGGCGTTCTCGGCGGGCGCCGGCGTGCTGTCGACCGCCACCGACTACGCCACGTTCCTGCAGATGATGCTGAATGGCGGCGAGCTGAACGGCACGCGCGTCCTGTCGCGCAAGACGGTGGAGTCGATGATCTCGGATCACATGGGCGACATCGCGTTCCGCGACGGCCAGGGCTTCGGCCTCGGGTTCTCGATTACCCACGACCCGGCGGCCGGCGGCCTGCCCGGCTCGGTCGGCGAGTTCGCCTGGGCCGGCGCCTACCACTCCGTCTACTGGGCCGATCCCAAGGAGGAGATGGTGGTGGTCTACCTGACGCAGATCATTCCGGCCATCAACCTGGACGATCAGCAGAAGGTGCGGTCGCTGGTCTACCAGGCGATCGTGGACTGAGGCATTTTGCGCTCGGAGGTCGGGACGGCCGGCACGTTCGGCCGTCTCGCCCCCCTCACGATGAGCAGGTGTCTCGGCCGGTCCTCAATGCAAGTACGGTCAGGTCACCGCTGACCTCGACGACGCCAATCGGGGCGGCCGCCGACGGCCTCGCCGAGGCCCCCAAAGCGAAGGAGCAACGTTGACCAAGGACGAGCTGATCGAGAAGCTCAACGGAGACCTCGCCGACGAGCTCGGCGCCATCATCCAGTACACGGTCTACGCCGCCCGCGCCACCGGTCCCTACCGGCCGCAACTTTCCCAGTTCTTCCTGGCCGAGGTGGCCGACGAGCAGATGCACGCGCAGTTCCTCGCCAACAAGATCGTCTCGCTCGGCGGCCGGCCGACCACCGTGCCCCGCGCGGTGGCGCTGCCCGAAGGCAACCGGGCGATGCTCGAAGCCGTGGTGCAGGCCGAAACCCACGCCATGAAGGGCTACACCACGCGGGCGCAGGAGGCCGAGGCGTACGGCGACAAGGGCCTCGCGGTGCAGCTCGAGGACTTCATCCGCGACGAGAGCAGCCACCTGGAGGAGACGGAGCGGATCCTGCGCGACTGGCCGCTGTAGGACGTCATGCCCGATCCTGTGCCCAAGGAGCGAGCGCCGCTCACGATTCGAATCTTTGTCGGCACGTCGGTTCCTCTCGCAGTCTTGACCGTCTTGACCGGTAACTGACTCCAGCGGACTCCAGTCCGCTACCGTTCCCACAACTCGCTTAGCGGCACCGCGAGGATGCGCGGGTCGCCGAGCGGCAGCACGTCACGGCCGGCGTAGAGCAGCACGCCGGACGCGAAATCGTCGCCACAGCGGTCCGCGAGCCGGCGAAGCCCCCGACCGTCGCCCGCCCCGACCGAGACGCCGGCCTTGACCTCGATGCCCCAGGTCTTCGCGCCGCGCGTCACGATCACGTCCACCTCAACCCGATCCTTGTCGCGGTAGTGCCAGAACCGCAGATCCGGATCGGTCCAGGCGGCCTGGGCGACGATCTGCTGGACCACGAACGACTCCAGCAGGTGCCCCATGCGGTCGCGGTCGGAGAGCCAGTGGTCGGCCGTCAGACCGGCAAGCGTCGCGGCCAGACCGCTGTCCAGGAAATGCACCTTCGGTGACGCGACGAGGCGGTTGGCCGGATTGCGGCGCCACGCGGCCACGCGTCGCACCAGGAACAGCCGTTCCAGCACGGCGACGTAGTGCTCGACCGTCTCCCGGCGCAGGCCGAGATCGTTCGCCAGGCCGCTGGCGTTGAACAGCTCCGCACTCCGCAACGCCAGCAACTCCAGCAACCTGCCGATGCCGCTCACGTCCCGTACCCGCGCCACGTCCCGCACGTCGCGCTCGACGATGCTCCGCAGGTACTGCCGGTGCCATTGCCGCGCACGCCGTGGCGTCCTGGCAAGCGGTTCGGGATAGCCGCCGGCAACGAGCCTATCCGCCAGCGACGGTCCCGAGGTCTTCTCGCGGAGCCGGACGCCCGGTTCGAGAGCGCCGGTCAGCAGCGCGTTCAGGAACCCACCGGGTCGGCTCTCTTTTTCCGATTCCGTCAACGGGTGCAGTTGCACGATCTCCATGCGCCCGGCCAGCGACTCGGTGACGGCCGGCGTCAGCAGCAGATTGGCCGAGCCGGTCAGCAGGAAGCGACCGGGACGCCGGTCCCGGTCCACCGCGTGCTTGATGACGGGTAGGAGAGCCGGCGCACGCTGCACCTCGTCCACGGTCGCAGCCTCCGGCAGGCTGGCCACGAGACCCGCCGGATCCTCGACGGCGGTCCGGTAGTAGCTCGGCTCGTCGAGGCTGACGAACGTACGTCGGGGCGCCAGTTGCTGCGCCAGCGTGGTCTTGCCGCTCTGCCTCGGGCCGAGCAGGCAGACGACGGGCGTATCCGCCAGGGCTTCCCGAACGGCGGACGCCAGAGCGCGCGGAAACAGCGGCCGGGCTGCGTCCATTCGCTGGTCAGCCTAGCGGCTGATTGCCGGTTGTGCAAGCGGCTGATTGCCGGTTACAGGAACGGCTGATCGCTGGCTACAGACACGGCGACTGCCGGGCGGCGAGGAGAATGCCCCGCAGATCGCAGCCTCCGCCTGGAAGGACAAGCCGCAATCCGGCTCCTGCGCGACGAGCGGAACGATCAGCCGAGCAGGAAGCTGAGCGTCGACCGCCCGGCTTGCCGCGTCGGCGTAGATACGACGGGGACGGCGCGCTGCTGCGGCTGGGGCTGCAGGCGCACGCGCTCGGGATCGCCTGGGAGTTCGATCCCTACTTCGGGTTGTCGGTCTCCCGCGTCGATCCGCTGCCGCACCAGTTGGAGGCGGTCTACGACCACCTCCTGAAGCTGGCCCGCGTGCGGTTCCTGCTGGCCGACGATGCCGGCGCCGGGAAGACGATCATGGCCGGGCTGCTGATCCGCGAGCTGCAGTTGCGCGACCTCGCCGAGCGGATCCTGATCGTCGCGCCGTCGAACCTGGCGTTCCAGTGGCAGCGCGAGCTGCAGGAGAAGTTCGACGAGACGTTCGTCGTGCTGAAAGGGAGCGAGCTGCGGGCGCTGTCGGTCCAGGCCCGGGACGTCGAGCGCGCCGGCGTCGAGGCGAAGCTCGCGAAGCTGAAAGCGCTGTTGCGCAGTCAGGGCTTCTTCGACCAGCCGGAGCAGCGGCTGGTCCTGTTCAGCGAGTTCAAGGACACGCTCGACTACCTCGTCGAGAGGCTCGCAGCCTGGGGCTTCCAGGTGGCGACCATCCACGGCGGCATGAAGCCCGGCTCGCGGGAGGAGCCGGGAACCAGGCTCCACGCCGAGCAGCAGTTCCGCGAGGGGGCGGCCCAGGTGCTGGTAGCGACCGAAGCGGCCGGCGAGGGGATCAACCTGCAGGTCTGCAACATCCTGTTCAACTACGACATCCCGTGGAATCCGAACCGCCTCGAGCAGCGCATGGGGCGCATCCACCGCTACGGCCAGGAGAAGGACTGCCTGATCTTCAACTTCGTCGCCACGAACACCATCGAGGGGCGCGTCCTCGAGCGCCTGCTCGACAAGCTCGAGGAGATCCGCGACGCACTCGACGACGATGCGGTGTTCAACGTCGTGGGCGAAGTGCTGCCGGCCGCGCGGGTGGAACGGGTGCTGCGCGACTACTACGCCGGCCGGCTGGGCAACGAGGACCTGGAGGACCGACTGCTGCGGGACGTCGACGAGGGCCGGTTCCGCAACATCTGCCGGAACGCCCTGGAGGGACTGGCGACGAAGAAGCTGAACCTGGAGATGCTGGTCGAGCGGCGCGCCCGCGCCCGGGAGCGCCGGGTCGTGCCCGAGACCAGCGCGCGCTTCCTGCGCGAGGCCGCGCCGCTGGCGCCGTTGAAGCTCGATTTCATCGGCAGGCCGGCGCACACGTTCGATCCGGAACGCACGCCGGCTTCCCTGCGCCGTTACGAGCGCGAACCCGACTGGAAGCTGCCGGAGCTGGCGATGCGCTATCCGCGTTGCAGCACGGACCGCGACACGGCCCGGAAGCACGCGCTGGAATGGGTCACGCCGGGCCACCCGCTGTTCGAGGCACTCCGCCGCCATACGCGCGACCGGTCGCTCGATCCACTGTCGCGCGGCGCCACCTTTCATTCGCTGGCGCACGAAACGCCGGCGCGGATCGACTTCTACCGGGCGCGGGTGGTGGACGGACTCGGCCGCGTCGTGCATGAACGGGTCTTCGCGGTGGAGCTGGCCGGCGGCGACGAGCCGCGCCGATGCGAGCCGGGTGTGCTGGGGGGACCTGAGCCCGGCCCCCGTTCCGGATGCGACCTGCGCCTGATCGAGGTCAAGGGTCTCGCAGCGGCCACCGGCACGATTCTGCTGACCCCGAACGAGCGGCGCGGCGCCGAGGACCGCCCCGACTGCTACTGGCTGTACGTGGTCACCAACTGCGGCGAGACGGCGCGCGACGGGCATTCCCTGTTGCTGCTAGACGGACAGCAGCGCCTGACGACACTGTACGTGCTGTTCAAGGGCAAGGCGCCGCGGTTCTACGAGGGCGAGTCGCTCTTCTTCGACCTGCACTTCAACATGCAGACCCAGGAGTTCCGCTTCTGGCAGAAGTCGCAGATGGAGAACAACCCGGCATGGATAGGCGTGCACGAGTTCCTGCAGAACATCCTCGCCCGCGACCTCGGGGAGGCGGCGTCATCGTCGTTCCTGACCGTGAACTTCCACGAGATCGACGGGCAGGACATCTGCCAGGTCACGGTGGAGCCGAGCGACCACGCGATCTACGTGGAGCACAGGAACGAAGCAATCCTCTACCTGCGCGTCGGCAATCTGACCCGGCCGCTTCCCGTCAAGGAGGCTGTCCAGTACGTCGGGCGCCACTGGGGGAAGACGGCATGAGCGGCGAGGGCGACGGCGGCGCCGGACGACGCCGGGCCGGCGCGACGCTCGACCCGCACGTCCTGGAGGAGATCATCCGGCGCGTGGTGGATGTGGCCCGCCCGGAACGGATCGTCCTGTTCGGATCGGCCGCCCGCGGCGAGATGGGACCCCACAGCGACGTGGACCTCCTGGTCATCGCCGACGTGGAGGATCGCTCGGCGGTGACGGACCGCATTCATCGACGGCTGCGGGGCGAGCACGCGGCTGTAGACGCGATTGTGGTGACACCCGCCGACGTGGCTCGATACCGAAACAGCCACGCCTTGATCATCAAGCCCGCCTTGCAGGAAGGGCGAGTGGTGTATGAAGCCCCCTGAGCGATTCCCGTCGGATGACCCCCGCGAATGGCTGAACCGCGCGCGAAGCAATCTGGTGAGAGCCCGCATCGTCACCGCCGAAGCGTACCTGGAGGACTGCTGCTTCGACGCGCAACAGGCCGCCGAGAAAGCAATCAAGGCCGTGATGATCCAGGCGGCGGATCGATTTCCCCTACATCCATGACATCGCGCGACTGCTCCGGATACTGGAGTCCGACGGGCAGGCCATCCCCGAGAACCTCGAGCGAGCGGCGGAGCTGACGCGCTACGCTACCTCCATGCGCTATCCCGGCATCGAGGATCCGGTGTCCACGGAGGCTCATGGCGAGGCCGTCGCTATCGCCGAGATCATCGTCCGGTGGGCCGAGGAACAGGTGTGATCCCGCGCGAGTGCAAGCGCCTGGCCGAGGTGGACTTTCCCATCGCCGTTGTGTCGAAGCACGCGGCGCGGGAGAAATCGATCCGCCACGGGCATCCGTCGACGCTGCATCTGTGGTGGGCGCGCCGGCCGCTGGCGTCGAGCCGGGCAGTACTGCTGGCGTTGTTGTTGCCGGACCCGTGCGACCCGCATTGTCCGGAGGGGTTCAAACGGCAGGCGGCAGAGATCCTGAGCGCCGTTCGGCAGCCGCCGGAGAACGATGCGGAGTTGCAGAAGGCGCTGCTCTGGTTCATCGGCGCGTTCGCCAACTGGGACATGGCGGCGCATCCGACCTACCTGCAGGTGGGGCGCAACCTGGTGCAGGCGGCGCACGGTGAGGAGGCGCCGCTGGTAGTGGACCGGTTCGCAGGCGGCGGATCGATCCCGCTGGAGGCGTTGCGGCTCGGGTGCGAGGCGTTCGCGTCCGATCTGAACCCCGTGGCGTGCCTGATCCTCAAGGTGATGCTGGAGGACATCCCGCGGCATGGCCCCGGATTGGCCGATGATCTTCGGCGCGTCGGTGGCGCCGCGCGCAGCTTCCGCCGGAGTGGACGCTGGTGGACAGCGCCGCCACGGAGACGAAGGCGCGCGAGCATCTCCGGCAGCGATTCGAAGCCTGCTACCCGTTCCATCCGGCGGCGCTGTCGGTGTTTCAGCGCAAGTGGCAGGCACTCCCGCAGTTCCAGCAGACGCGGGGTACGCTGGCGATGCTGGCGCAGTCATCGCCGGCGCGCAGGCGCACGCCCGGGCGCTGGACGCCGACAGCAAGGGGACACTGCGCGACATCCACCGCCGCGTGGGAACGACGATGCTCTTCGAGTCGTCGGGCGGACAGGTCGACCGGGTGGCACATCTGCCGGAGCTGCGCTTCGCGCTCGGCGAGCCGGCGATCGACACGACGTCGATCGACGCGGCGGCGATGGCGCTGGAAGAGCGGTCCTACTTCCTCCGGCGCGTCGGGACGGACGGCTTCCGCATCAGCTACCGGCCGACCATCAAGAAGGTGGTCAACGACCGGCGCGCGTCCCTGGACGAGGAAGAAGAGATCCGGCCCGCCATCCGCAAGCTGGTCAAGGAGGACTTCGACCGCGGGGCCACCATCCCGCGCGTCTGCTCCCCGGGCGACGCCGCGGCGATTCCGGACACGCCGAAGCTCACTGGCCGCCCGCGCTGAAGGACGACGGGGCGTGGCCGCTGGCCAGCCTGCGCCAGAGCTTCCTCAACGGCTCCCTGACCCGCCTCGTCGAACCGGACACGGTACGGCGGCGGAAGATCGTCGAGTTCGTCGGCAAGGGCGACTTCGGGCTCGGCTCCGGACGGCGGGCGGACCACGAGTTCGACCGGGTGTGGTTCCGGGAAACGCTCGCTCACGTCCCGCACCCGCGCCACGTCCCGGCATGTCGCACTCGATGAATGCTCTGCGGGTACTGCCGGTGCCATTGCCGCGCACGCCGCGGCGTTCTGGCAAGCGGTTCGGGATAGCCGCCGGCAACCAGCCTTTCCGCCGGCGACGGCCCCGATTTGCTGGACAGCCGAGCGGCTGATTGCTGATTATGCAAGCGGCTGATTGCCGGTTTGAGGCACGTCCGATTGCTGGTTCAAGGTGCATCGGATGCACGCGTCCCGCCCGGCCAAGCCCACCGTGTACCTACGGCCCATATATACTTGAAGGATGGCCTCTGCACACCGCGCCAAACTCTTCTGGACCGGCGGCAGCCAGGCCGTTCGCCTTCCCCGCGAATGCCGCTTTCCGCGGGACGCGGCCGAGGTAATCGCCCGCCGAGACGGGGACCGTGTCGTGCTGGAGCCGACGGACGCGTGGCCGCAGGCGGTGCTCGACTGTATCGGGAAGCTGAATGACGACCTGCCGCGTCTGGAGCAGACGCCAATCACCGAATCTCGCGATCCGTTCGGAGACCGCGGCGAATGACGTTCATGCTCGACACCGACACGGTGAGCCGATCCTGCGCGACGAAGACGAGACGGCGACTCGCTTTCGGGCGACGCCACGACACGAGACGTGCCTCAGTTCGCTGACCCTGGGTGAGTTGCGGCGCGGCATCGCCCTGCGCCGATCACGCCGGCTTGCGGCGCTCGTCGACACTTTCGTGTCCGCCATCCGAATCGCGTCGTTCGACGCGGAGGCAGCCGGGCGGTTCGGAACGCTCGCCGCGAGTCTGTCGCGTCGGGGCGTTCCGATTGACGTCTTCGACACCC
This sequence comes from Vicinamibacterales bacterium, assembly GCA_965204175.1. Classification (GTDB taxonomy): domain Bacteria; phylum Acidobacteriota; class Vicinamibacteria; order Vicinamibacterales; family UBA8438; genus WTFV01. Next base: position 695,670 of record OZ241978.1, on the reverse strand, counting down.
TAAACGGTCATGCCCGCGGAACGCCCGGCCACCCCGACGACATGAAATGGGAGCGTGTTCGGCGTCGTTCGGTTGCAGGCGGCTGCACAATGGCGGCGGAGGCGGGACCGTGGTCGTTGTTTCATTGGTGGCATTGTCCCCGAACCCTAAACTGATCGGGCCGGTCGGCTCCGAGCCCCGAATTGTGCCCGGCATCAAGCCGTGGACGTACGGCAACGTGTGCCGCACCCGCAGGGTGTGAGTTCTTTCGTCCGACCGGCCACCCCGCCTCCGCTGACCGCAGTTTCACAGGAGGCATTCCATGGTGAACGACGAGTTGCACGTAGTCCATGCCCGCGCGGCGGGGCTCGACGTGCACAAGCAGCACATCACGGCCACCGTACGATTGTGCGGACACAACGGCGGCGAGCCGACGTGCGAGACGCGTAGTTTCGGCGCGCTGGCGCCGGGTCTGACCGAGCTGGTCGCCTGGCTGACGTCTCACGGCGTCGAAGCGGCGGCGATGGAGGCCACCGGGGTCTACTGGCAAGCCCCTTGGGAGGCGCTCACCGAGGCAGGCATCGAGGCACAGTTGCTGAACGCGCGTCAGGTCAAGCAACTGCGCGGCCGCAAGACCGATGTCGAGGACAGTCGTTGGCTCGCGCGGGTGTGCCAGTTCGGGCTGGGACGGCCCAGCTTCATCCCCTCCCGGCAGTTCCGCGACCTGCGCTGCGTCAGCCGCCATCGGCGGTCGCTGGTCGCGCAGCGGAGCCGGGTTCGCAACCGGGTGCAGAAGGTGCTCGATCGTAGCGGCGTCCGCATCGGAGCCGTGCTGTCCGATATCTTCGGCGCCAACGGTCGGCGCGTCCTCGACGGCCTGGTGGGCAGGCTCGACCGTGAGGTCATCCTCGCGTCGCTGAGCGGACATGTCCGCCGCAAGGCCGACCAGCTCGGCGACGCGCTGCGTCTGGAGCTGCGCGAAACCGACCGCATGCTGCTCACCGACCTGCTGGACGAGCACGACACGCTCACTCGCCGCGTGAGCGAGTTCGACCGGTCCATCGACCGGGCGCTGGCATCGCACGCCGACGCGTGTCGTCTGCTGGAGACGATCCCCGGTATCGACCGTGTGTCGGCCTGCGCCATCCTGATCGAGACCGGGCCCGATGTGGCGGTCTTCGGGGCCGCCCGCCGCCTTGCAGCCTGGGCCGGCCTGTGTCCCGGCAACAACGAGAGTGCCGGCAAGCGCCGGTCCGGACGCGGACGGCGCGGGAACAAGACGCTACGCGCGGTGCTCGTCGAGTGCGCGCATGCCGCCGCGCGCACGCACAACTGCCAGTTTCGTGCGTATCACAAAGCGTTGATGGTGCGTCGGGGCTACAAGCGCGCGATCAGCGCCACGGCGCACAAGCTTCTGCGCTCCATATTCGCGGTTCTCCGCGACCGCCGCCCCTACCGCGACCCGGACACCGACTACGAGGCGCTGCTCGTCCGCCGCAACGCGCCGCGCTGGCTGCGCAAGCTCCGCGAGTTCGACATCCTCGTGCGCAACGACGACGGGAGTGTCGCGGTGCGCTGGCCGTCTCGTCAGAACGATGGGGGAAGCGAACCGGTGAACTGATCTCGTCCAACGTCGATGGCTCCGCCGCGGGACCCGGCACAGGCCACTCGGGGCAGCCTCACCGCCAGCAGGTCCCGTCATGGGCGGTAGCCTTTTCGTAGTGCCCGTTCTTCTCGATGCTCGTCGGTCGAGTCTGTCGGAGTGCGTTTGAGAGGCCCACCCGATTTCACGGCAATGGCAGCGCATGCGCTCGCCATCGGCGCGGTCATCGTGACCCACAACCGCCGCCACTTCGACCGCGTCGATGGTCTCGATGTCGTCGATTGGTACAGTTGAGCGCCTGTGCGGCGTAGTCAGGCGCGCGTCAGCTTCCGGAACCGGATGCGGTGCGGCTGGTCGGCGGCGCGCCCGAGCCGGCGGCGGCGGTCGGCCTCGTAGGCGGCGTAGTTGCCGGCGAACCAGACCACCTCACTGTCACCTTCGAAGGCGATGATGTGGGTCGCGATGCGGTCGAGGAACCAGCGGTCGTGGCTGACCACCACCAGACAGCCGGCGAACTCGACGAGCGCGTCCTCCAGGGCGCGCAGGGTGTCGACGTCCAGGTCGTTGGTCGGCTCGTCGAGCAGCAGCAGGTTGGCGCCGCCGCGCAGCAGCTTCGCCAGGTGCACGCGGTTCCGCTCGCCGCCCGACAGCGTCCCCACCTTGCGCTGCTGGTCGCTCCCCCGGAAGTTGAACCACGAGACGTAGGCGCGCGAGGCGACGGTGCGCTTCGCCAGGGTGATCTCGTCCTGCCCGTCCGAGATCGCCTCCCACACGGTCTGCTGCGGATCGAGCTCGCGGCCCTGGTCGACGTAGCCGACTTGGACGGTCTCGCCGAGGCGCATCTCGCCAGCGTCGGGCTCCTCCTCGCCGGTGATGAGCCGCAGCAGCGTGGTCTTTCCCGCCCCGTTCGGGCCCACCACGCCGACGATGCCGGCCGGCGGCAGCGTGAACGACAGGCCGCCGATGAGCGCGCGATCACCGTAGCCCTTGATGACGTCGGTCGCCTCGACCACCACGTCGCCGAGCCGCGGGCCGGGCGGCACGTAGATCTCGACCGCGTCGATCTTCTGCGCGGTGTCCTCGGCCAGCAGGCGCTCGTAGGCGTTCAGGCGCGCCTTGCCCTTGGCCTGCCGGGCGCGCGGCGACATCGCGATCCACTCCAGCTCGCGTTGCAGCGTGCGGCGCCGCTTGGCCTCGTGCTTGGCCTCGACGTCGAGCCGCTGCTGCTTTTGCGCCAGCCACGACGAGTAGTTGCCTTCCCAGGGAATCCCGGCGCCACGGTCGAGCTCCAGGATCCAGCCGGCGACGTTGTCGAGGAAATACCGGTCGTGGGTGACGGCCACCACCGTCCCCGGGTAATCCGCCAGGAAGCGCTCGAGCCAGGCGACCGACTCGGCGTCGAGGTGGTTGGTCGGCTCGTCGAGCAGCAGCAGATCCGGCGACTGCAGCAGCAGGCGGCAGAGGGCGACGCGCCGGCGCTCCCCGCCCGACAGGGTCGTCACGTCGGCCGAGCCTGGCGGCAACCGCAGCGCGTCCATCGCCATCTGGACGCGCGAGTCGAGATCCCAGGCGCCCATGGCGTCGATCTTCGTCTGCAGCTCGCCCTGCTCCTCGAGCGCTTCCTCCATCTCGATCGATCCCGGGCCGCTCGAGGCAAGGTCGCTGGAGATCTGGTCGTAGCGCCGCAGCAGCGCCCGCATGTCCCCCACGCCCTCGTTGACGTTGCCCGAGACGGACTTCGACGGATCGAGCCGCGGCTCCTGCGGCAGGTAGCCGACGGTAAGCCCCTGGGCCGGGAACGCCTCGCCGTCGAACTCGGTGATCTCCCCCGCCATGATCCGCAGCAGGGTGCTCTTCCCCGCCCCGTTGGCGCCGAGCACGCCGATCTTCGCGCCGGGCAGGAACGACAGCCAGATGTCCTCGAGCACGGTGCGGTCGGGGGGATACCGCTTGCCGAGGCCCTTCATCGTGTAGACGTACTGTGGCGGCATGATCCTGAGATCCTAGCCCGACAATCGTCGCCCGGCGGCTCCGCTTGCGGCTCAACCGGGCCCGCCCGGCAGTCTGTACCGTTTCCGCGGCGCAGCCTCCGGCCATTGCCAACGCCGGGCGCGGCGTCCGACAATGGCGCGCAGGAGGTGTCCCATGCGTGCTATCGCGTCTCTGCTGCTCTGTCTCGCGCTCGCCGCGGCGTCGCCGACCGCCCAGGGCGGATCGGACGACACGCTCCAGATCTACATGGTCGACGTGGAAGGGGGCGAGGCCACCCTCTTCGTGGCGCCGTCCGGGGAATCGATACTCGTCGACACCGGCTGGCCCGGCTTCGAGGGACGCGACGCCGACCGCATTGCGGCGGCGGCGGCCGACGCCGGGGTGACGCAGATCGACCACCTGATCGTGACCCACTTCCACGGCGATCACATGGGCGGCGCTGTGCAGCTCGCCGAGCGGCTGCCGATCCGCAACTTCATCGACCACGGCACCACCGTCGACGAAGGAGAGAACCGCCTGGCCGCCTTCCGGCTCTACACGGACCTGCGCAGCAGCGGCACACACCGGATGGTCGCGCCCGGCGACCGGCTGCCGGTCGGTGATCTCGACGTGGTGATCATCGCCTCCGGCGGCGCGGTGCTCGACGCCCCGCTCGACGGCGCGGGCGGCGCCAACCCGCACTGCGACGGTTTCACGTTCCACGGCGAGGACATCACCAGCCGCTACGGCAACGCCGAGGACGACCAGTCGATCAGCACCTTCGTCGGCTTCGGCGCGTTCCGCAGCGTCATCATGGGCGACCTGAACTGGAACAAGGAACACACGCTGATGTGCCCGGACGACCGGATAGGCCCGATCGATCTGTACCTGGTCTCGCACCACGGCTCGGAGACATCCGGGTCCGAGGCGCTGGTCCACGCCATCGGGCCGCGGGCCGCCATCATGAACAACGGCCCGCGCAAGGGCGGCGCGGTGCAGACGTTCGAGATCCTGGCCGCCGCCGACAACCCGCCCGACCTGTGGCAGAACCACTACTCCATCCCCGGCGGCGAGGCCCACAACCGGCCGGAGCGGTTCATCGCCAACCTGGAAGAGGACACCGAGCTCGCGGACGGCCGCCCCGTGCACATGGGCACGTCGCACTGGATTCACGTGTCCGCCCGCCGCGACGGCTCGTTCACGGTGACGAACAGCCGGAACGGGTTCAGCAGGACCTACGGGCCGCGGGAGTAGTCGCCGTATTCTTCACCGAGGCATGGTTGCCGGTGGAACGGCCGTTGCCGTCGTGCGTACGAACGGAGATTGAACATGGATGAAGGCTACAAGTGGCTGGAAGGCGCATTTCAACCCCGACGGGCTCGACGACGATCGGCGAAAAACCATAAGGAACATTGCACGCTTCTTCGCTCAGTTGGCGCGCATAACCGCTGCATCGTAGCGCCTCGGCTCGCGGATGACGTGTAAGCCGTCCCGGCGTCGGCTCCGCCACCGCGCCGTAACGTCTCAGCCCCATGCCCGCGCCCTTGCCCGCTTGCGTCCACATCATCGCTCGCCGCCTCCCGAGGTGTCAGGTAAACGGCCCGGCGCCGTGCGGGCGAGCATCCGTTCGACGGCGTTGCCCAGTTCCGGCAGGTCCCGCTCGACCACGCTCCACACGGCTTCGAGATCCAGCGTGAGATAGCCGTGCGCAAGCACGTTCCGAAAGCCGGCGATTGCCGGCCAGGGCAGTTCGGATTCGGTGGCCCTGAGGTCGCTGCTGAGTCGCTGGGTCGATTCCGCCAGTGTCTGCAGATTGCGAAGCACCGCATCCTGTACCAGGCGGGAATCGAAGAACGCGCTTCGACCTTCGCCGGTGTACTCCCGGATTCTGCGGATGCACTGGCAAATATGCACCAGCAGGACGGCGTCCGAACCCGGATTGGGATTCACAGTCGTTGCGCTTCCTTCAATATTCGGCCGCGCAGCGCCGGGTGCAGACCGCGTTCGGTGACCACGTCCACCCGGCGGTGCAGCAGGTTCTGCACGTCCGCCAGCAACCCGCCGAGGGCCAGACCCGTTCGGTCCGGCGGCAGTGTTACCAGCAGGTCGACGTCGCTGCTGTCCGTAGCGTCGCCCCGGGCCATGGATCCGAACACGCGCACATTCTGGAGACCATGGCGCTCGGCAAGCGCCAGGATCTCCGAGCGGTGTGCTTCAATCAGGGGGTCCATCGCCTCCGCACCTTCGTCGCATCGCCGCCGGTCGGCGGCGGGCTGCCATCACCGCGTTTCCTGATTCCGGCCATCGCCGTCCCGGCATCGAGCCGGCTGTCCAGACCGCCCCTGCCGTCCGGCGACGCGCGGGATCGCCTGTGCCGACCGTCATCGCCGACACCCGGCCGGCGCCTTCCACCATGGGCATACCTCTATCCGTAGCCGATGCGCCTGACAAATTCCGACATCAGTATGAACCACATCGGCGATCGCTGCCGGCTACCTCACTTTCGCTACCGCCCGTCGCGCTCAAGCCGCTCCTGCAGCCGCGCCAGCGCGTCCTGGGTCCGGGTCAGCTCCGCCAGCAGCTCGTCGCGCGTCGGCGGGGCCTTCAGGTCGTGCAGCCGCTCCTGCTTCGCTTCGTCCAGGCTGTTGATCACCACGGCGATGAACAGGTTGATGACGACGAACGTCCCGACGACGACGAAGCTGACGAAGTACATCCACGCCCACCAGTGGTGCTCCAGGGCCGCGTACATGATGTCGGTCCAGTCCTCCAGGGTGACGATGCGGAAGAGGGACAGGAGCGAGATGCCGAGCGTGCGCCAGTGCGTCGGATCGATCTCGTGAAACAGGTGGTAGCCGGCGACGCCGTAGACATAGAAGACAATCGACATCAGCGCGAGCACGTTGAACATGCCCGGCACCGACCGGATCAGGGTGGCGACGATCAGCCGCAGCCCGGGCAGCGCCGACACCAGGCGCAGCACCCGGAACAGGCGGGCCAGGCGGGCGAGCGTCGCCAGCTCGCCGGTGTTCGGCAGCAGGCTGACCACGATGACGGTGAAGTCGAAGACGTTCCAGCCGTCCTTGAAGTAGTTCCCGACGCGCGGCCAGCGGGCCGCCATCTTGATCAGCGCCTCGACCACGAAGATGGCAAGAAACGTCTGGCTGGCGCCCTCGAACAGGGTACCGTAGGCGACGGACAACGCCGCGGAGGTGTCGAGACCGATGACGACGGCGTTGAGCGCGATGACCGCGGTGACGCCGTGCCGGAACCAGCCGGCGGCAACCGCACGGTCGGCCCAGGCAACGAAGGAGCCGGCGGGACGGAACGGGACGTCGCTGGAACTCACGAGGCGCAGCTCCGACGGGCGAACGGTCGGGTCACTGGACGTGCCGATCTACCCGAACGGAAAAGCGGCAGCGACACTGACGGTCACGATCTACTCGAGCGCGAAGTCCGCCTCGGCAGTCCCGCCGGCCATGACCGTGACCTGCCGCGTGGCGCCCTCGTAGCGCTCGTGCCAGACGGTGAGCTGGTAGGTGCCCGGCGGAATCCCCGCCAGCTCGAACGTCCCGTCGGACCCGGTCACCGTCCCGAGGTCGTCGGAAACGTAGACCCAGCCGCGCATCCAGCCGTGCGAGTCGCACTCTATCCGCACCGGTCCGGGGCGCCGGAACGGCCGCTGGACCTCCAGCCCGGGGAACGGGATGGCGATGTTGAAGAGGGTGCGCTGCCGATCGTCGTAGGCGTGCGTCGAGTGGAGCGTGTCGTCCTCGCTCTTGATCGTGACGACCGTCCGGATAGGCAGCACCTGCACGCGCGGAACGAAGTAGCAGCCGGCGTTGTTGATGGACGGCTCCGGCGGCGGCTCGCTCCAGGGCACGCCGGCAACGAGGACCACGGCGTTCGCGAGTCCGCCCGAGGCATCCACCACCACCGCCTCGTCCACGACCTCCGTGCCGCAGACCGCCTGGTCGGTCGTCACCGCGACCATCCGCGGCTCGGGCGGGTCGATCAGCGTCACGCGGCCGGTGATGGAACCGCTGCCCTGCCCTTCGCCGCCTCCGCCCGGATTGACAGGCGACGCGGCCAGCGCGCCCGCGACCAGGGCAAGAACCACGGCGACGATGCCGATTCGCGATGCGATGCCTTCATTGAATTGATTGCGACGATGCATGTGCAGCCTCACCATCCCAGTCGATCCGATGTCCTGATCCTACACTTACGCTCTCTGGACCGGCCTCGTTCGAGGCGAATCCGCAGGCGGCCGGCTGCGTATACTGCCTGCGATGGACCGTAGCGTTTTCCTCGCTCACATCCGCCGAACTCGAGGGCGTCGATCTGTGACACCCGAAAGCGCCTTCGCGCGGCGCCTGGCCGCCCAGGAGATCGAGCACGAGCTCGAGCGTCTGGAGCAGCTCCAGGTAGAGCTCGCGGACGCCCCCCGCGACGACGACACGTTCACGCTGCGCGCCCGCGGCTCGGTGCTGCACGACTTCGGGCTGCCGATGAACGCCTACAAATCGCCTCGGCCATGCCCTACGGCCACCTCGACACCCGCCGGCTCCGGCGTGAAGTCCTCGCCGGGGTTGATGAAGCGGTTCCGCTCGAGGCCGTACTGCTTGTCGTAGAGCTGCTTGTAGCGGCCGTCGAGGGCGATCAGCTCGTCGTGGGTGCCGCGCTCGGCGATCTCGCCCGCCTCGAGCACCAGGATCTGGTCGGCGCTCTGGATGGTCGACAGCCGGTGGGCGATGACGAAGGTGGTCCGGCCGCGGCGCAGGGCGCGCAGGCCGTCCTGGATCATCGCCTCGCTCTCGCTGTCGAGGCTGGAGGTCGCCTCGTCGAGAATCAGCAGGCGAGGGTCGGCGAGAATGGCGCGGGCGATGGCCACGCGCTGCCGCTGGCCGCCGGACAGCTTGACGCCCCGCTCGCCGACGATGGTGTCGTAGCCGTCGGGGAAGCCGTCGATGAACTCGTCGCAGTGCGCGATGCGGCTGACGTCGCGGATCTGCTCGAACGTCGCATGCGGATTGGCGAAGCTCAGATTCGCCCGGATGGATCCGTCGAAGAGAAAGTTCTCCTGCAGCACGACGCCAAGCCGCGCCCGGTAGTCCTTGAGACTGATCGACTCCAGATCGCGGCCGTCGACCAGCACGCGCCCGGCGGTCGGCCGGTTGAACGCCATGACGAGGCTGATCAGCGTGCTCTTGCCCGACCCGCTCGATCCGACCAGCGCCGTCGTGGTGCCGGGCGGAGCGGTCAGCGAAACGCCCTTCAGCACCGGCACGTCCGGCTCGTACTCGAACCGGACGTCGTCGAGCCGCACCTCGCCCTCCAGCGGACCGAGGGCGTCGCGGGCCTCGTCCTCCTCGTCCTCGGTCGCCATCTGCATGATCTCGCGGATCCGGTCGAGGCCGGCGAACGCCTCGGTGATCTGCGTGCCGATGGACGAGATCTGGATGACGGGAGCGATGACGAGCCCGGTGAACACGATGTACTGGAGCAACTCGCCGACGGTCCACGTGCCGTTCATCAGGTCGCGGCCGCCCAGCACGATCATCAGCGCGCTGATGATTCCCATGACCAGCGTCGACACCGCGGTGACGGCCGAGACACCGGTTACCGCCTTGGCGACGTTGCGGAACAGGCGGTGCGCACCCTTCGCGAACACGAGCTGCTCGCGCTTCTCGACCCCGTACGCCTTCACGATGCGGATGCCGCCGAGCGTCTCCGTCAGCCGCCCGGTCACCTCCGCGTTGATCTTTCCCCGCTCCCGGAAGACCGGGCGCAGCCGGGAGAAGCTGACGGCCATCGTGACGCCGAACAGGACGAGGATGAGCAGGGTCACGCTGGTGAGCCGCCAGTTCAGGTAGAAGAGCACCGTGAGCGCGATCGACGCCGTGAGGAGGCCGCCGGCCAGTTGCGCGAGGCCGGTGCCCACCAGGTTCCGGATGCCCTCGGCATCGGTCATGATGCGCGAGATCAGCACGCCGGTCTGCGTGGAGTCGTAGTACCGGATCGGCAGCCGCGAGACATGCGCCATCACCCGCTTGCGCATCTCGGTGATCGCCCGTTGCGCCGCCACGCCCAGCACCTGCGAGAGAGCGAACCCGGTCGCCGACGCCACCACGGCGGACAGGAAGCCGACGCCGGCCAGCAGGAGCAGCTCCCCGCTACGGCCCGCGGGCACCACGACGTCGACGACGTAACGGATCATCGCCGGCACGACGAGGCCGGTCAGGCGGCTCACGAGGATCAGCACCAGTCCGAGCACGAGCCGGGACCGGTAGCGCCGCACCAGCGCGCGCGCCTCCTCCCAGGCGCCGGGCGTCAGCTTGCGCTTCCTCTCCGGCGTGTCGGCGCCCTCCGCCTGTTCCGTGTCGGCCGCCTGCTTCCCCGTTGTGTTACTGCCGGTCGCCATAGCCTTTCATGGTAGTAGACTTCCGCCGTGGCCGAGTCCGCGCGCCGGATCATCCACGTCGACATGGACGCGTTCTACGCGTCGGTGGAACAGCGCGACCGGCCCGAGCTGCGCAGGCGCCCGGTGGCGGTCGGCGGTAGGCCGGAAGGACGCGGCGTGGTGGCCGCGGCGAGCTACGAGGCGCGCAAGTTCGGCGTGCGCTCGGCCCTGCCGATGGCGAGGGCGGTGCGGCTGTGTCCGGACCTGGTCATCGTGCCGCCGGACTTCCGCAAGTACCGCGAGGTTTCACAACAAGTGTTCGAGCTTTTCCGCGCCGTAACCCCGGCGGTCGAGCCGCTGTCGCTCGACGAGGCGTACCTGGACGTCACCGAGAACGCCTGGGGCGAGCCGCTGGCGACGACCGTCGCCACGCGTCTCAAGGCGCGCATCCGGGACGAGACGGGGCTGACCGCCTCGGCCGGCGTCGCCCCCAACAAGTTCCTGGCCAAGATCGCATCCGCCTGGCGCAAGCCGGACGGGCTGACGATCGTGGCCCCGGAGCGCATGGAGCACTTTCTCCGGAAACTGCCGGTCGACGCCCTCTGGGGAGTGGGCCCGGTGACGGCGCGCCGGCTGCGGGCGGCCGGCATCGAGCGGCTGGTCGACGTGCGCACGGTGGACGACGAGACGCTCCGCGGCCTCGTCGGACGCCAGGCGGACTGGCTGAAGCGGCTCGCGCAGGGCATCGACGAGCGGCCGGTGGTCAGCGACCGCGAACGCAAGTCCCGCAGCTCCGAGCGTACCTACGCCGAGGACCTCGTCGAAATCGATCGGATCCGGGCGGAGATCGAACGCATGGCCGCGGGCGCGGCAGACTGGCTCCGGCGCGCCGACGTGACCGCCCGCACCGTGACGCTCAAGGTGCGCTACCACGACTTCAAGACCGTCACGCGCAGCGATACCCGGCCCACCGCCACCTTCGACGCCGCGGACATCACGCGCCGGGCGCAAACGCTGCTCGACCGCACCGACGCCGGACGGCGCCCCGTCAGGCTGCTCGGCGTCGGCGTGCACGGCCTGCTCCCCCGGACCGACCCCGCCGTGTCGCCTGAACCGCTGCTGTGGGACAGCCCGCCCGGGGAATGCAGGGCGGACGATCATCGAGCACGGTGACGGGCGCCGCCCATCTGCCGTAGGATGCGACGCGCAGCCGATTTGAGAGGCGATACGAATGACACTCGGCGACCTGGGTTGGGACGACCGCTTTGCGGCAGCGTTCGACGCGCTGGGCGACCGCGGGCTGATCCCTGCGCGGGTCGGGATCGAGCACAACCACTTCTATCGCGTGCTGACCTCCCGGGGCGAGCGCATGGCCCAGGCGGCGGGGCGGCTGCGGCACCGCGCCGCCGGCCAGGACGATCTGCCGGCGGTGGGCGACTGGGTGGCGGTCCGCGTCGGCCGGCATGACGAAACCGCGACCATCCGCGCCATACTGCCGCGCCGGAGCAGCTTCTCCCGCAAGGCGGCCGGCGATCCGACGGCCAGGCAGGTGGTGGCCGCCAACATCGACGTCGTGCTGGTGGTGGCCGGACTGGACGGCGACTTCAGTGCGCGCCGCATCGAACGCTACCTGGTGGCGGCGGCCGACAGCGGCGCGCGGCCGGTCGTCGTGCTGAACAAGGCCGACCTCGAGGAACAACTGGCGCTGCGCGTCGCGGAGATCCACAAGGCGGCGCCGGATGTCCCGATCCACCCGACCTGCTGCAAGACCGGCTCCGGACTCGAGGCCCTGGCGCAGTATCTCGAGCCGGGCCGGACCATGGCGCTGCTCGGCTCGTCGGGCGTCGGCAAGTCGACCATCATCAACCGGCTGCTCGGCGAGTCGCGGCAGAAGACGCAGGCGGTACGCTCGGCGGACAGCCGCGGCCGGCACACCACGATCCACCGCGAGCTGATCGCCGCGCCGGGCGGCGGCATCATCATCGACACGCCGGGCATGCGCGAGCTGCAGCTCTGGGACAGCGACCGCGCGCTCGAGGACGCCTTCGCCGAGATCGACGCCCTTGCCGCCGACTGCCGGTTCCGCGACTGCCGGCACCTGCAGGAGCCCGGATGCGCGGTACGTGCGGCGGTCCGGGCGGGCACGCTCCCGGCCATTCGCCTGACGCACTATCTCCGCCTGGAGGACGAACGCGCGCTCCTCGACCGGCGGCGCGACGAGCTCGCCCGTCTGGAGGAGAAGAAACGCACCAAGGTCGTGCACCGCGCGGTGCGCAAGATGCCCAAGTAATCCTGAAAGGACCCCGTCATGTCTCCACGCCGCGCACCGCGTCCGGCTCTGCTCGCCGTCGTGCTCACGCTCGCCGCCGCGGGCTTCGGCCTCGCCCAGGAAGCGGCGCCGATCACCATCCGGGCCGGGCTGCTGCTCGACGGGACCGGCGACTCCCGGTCCAACGCGCGCATCTTCGTGAACGGCTCGGCGGTCACCCGCATCGACGGCCTGCGCGGGTCCGTGAACTACGACCTCTCCGACCTGACGGTCATGCCGGGCCTGATCGACACGCACGTCCATCTGACGTCGCACTTCCAGGCCGACGGCCGCCTGCATCAGGCGGGCAGCGGCGAAACCCCCGCCCAGACGATGCTGTACGCGGTCGGCAACGCCTACCGCACCCTGATGGCCGGGTTCACGACGGTGCAGAGCCTCGGCCACCCGCTCGACGCCGATCTGCGCGACGCGATCGACCGCGGCGACGTGCCCGGCCCGCGCGTGCTGACCTCGCTGCGCGCGGTGACGAGCGCCACCGGCGATCCGGACGCCATCCGCGCCGCCGTCCGGCAGCTCAAGGCGGACGGCGCCGACGTGATCAAGGTCTTCGCCTCCAGCAGCATCCGCGAAGGGGGCGTGCGGGCGCTGAGCGACGCGCAGATCGAGGCGGCCTGCGACGAGGGCCGGGCCCAGGGACTGCGGGTCGCCGTGCACGCCTACGGCTCCGAGGTCGTGAGCTCCGTCATCCGGGCCGGCTGCACCTCGGTGGAGCACGGCAACCGCTACGACGACGAGACGCTCGCGCTGTTCGCCGACCACGGCACGTTCCTCGGCTTCCACCTGGGACTGCTCTGGGACAACTACGCGGAGAACCGCGAGCGCTTCATCGGCATCGGGAACTACACGCCGGAGGGGTTCGCGCAGATGAGCCGGGCCCGCCGCATCGGCATGCGCCGGTTCCGCGAGACCCTGCGCAACCGGGACGTGCAGATCGTGTTCGGCACCGACGCCACCGCCGGCGCGCACGGGCGCAACGCCGAAGAGCTCGTCGTCCGCATCGACGAGGGCGGTCAGAACCCGATGGACGCCATCGTCTCGGCCACCTCGCGGGCGGCGCGCTCGCTCGGCCTGGAGGACGAGATCGGCACCGTGGCGCCCGGATTCACCGCCGACCTGATCGCGGTCGAAGGCAACCCGCTCGAGGACGTCACCGCGCTGCGGCGGGTCCGCTTCGTCATGCGGGACGGCGTCGTCTACCGTTACGAGCCGTAGCGCCGCCGTCGCATCCAAAGCCGTAGCGACGCGTTGCATCCAACAGAGGAGACTGCCATGAGCACCCCGCGTGCCGTCCTGCTGCCCCTGCTCTCGGTCCTGCTGGTCCTGCCGCCCGCGGCGGCCGCGCAACGCCGTCCCACGCTGCCCGACGGCGTGCTGCACCGAACCGTCGACATCTGGAGCGAGGGCACCCGCATGGCGGGCGACCTCTACCGGGAGGCGTTCGAGGAATCAGGCGAGATGGCGCTGGACTGGTTCAACGGGTGCCTGAAGGACTGAGGAGTCAGTGCACCGCGCCGGTGCCGCCGGGCTGCAGGAACGACGGGTCGACGCCCATGCGGCGGATCGCCGCCTCCCACATGTCGTCCGGGCGGGTGTCGAAGACGATGTCCAGATCGATGTCGGCGTGCAGCCACGACGACGAGGCCAGCTCCACATCCAGTTGCCCGGCGGCCCAGCCCGCGTAGCCGGTCAGGAGGCGCGTGCGCGGCGGCGGCGGCGATTCCAGCAGCCGCCGCAGAAGCTGCGGCGAGGTCGACAGGAAGATCCCGTCGCACACGCGGACCGACTCGACGTCGGTGGGTTCCTTCCCCATCAGGATCCAGCCGCGCTCGGGCTCGACGGGACCGCCGATCCACAGCTCCAGGGCGCTGCCGGACGACACCGGCGGCGTCAGCCGGACCACCTCGGACGCAGGCGTCGTCGTGCGCTGGTTCAGCACCAGGCCGAATGCGCCTCCCTCGCCGTGCTCGCACAACAGGATCACGCTCCGCTGGAAGTTCGGATCGCTGAGCTGCGGCATCGAGACCAGCAGGGACGGGGCGAGCGAGGGATACGGCTTGTCGGGTTGGCTCATGGCGCGCGCCGGGCGTCGACTCCGGGGTCTATTCTCTCATGACCCGCGGGGTCGTGGAGCCGGCCGCGGACGGTTTGGTCACTACGCGCCGCTCTGCCTGCACGTCCTGCGGCGGAGCGTCGAGAACCTCCCGACGACGGTCAGTCGGGCTTCTCGCCACGGGTAGCGCCGCCCGGAAGCACGGTCTTGGCCGCGAGGCGCCGCCGCGCCCAGCCGACGTGCTCCGCCACCATGGGTTCGCTCCGCGACGGCGTCTCGGGGGATGCCGGTTCGGTAACGGCCGTTGCGGCCGCCGCCGTCGCGCCGTTGCCCAGCGCGACAGCCACATTGCGGCGCATGCCCGCCAGCCTGGCCCGTGACATCGCGCTTCGCTCCAGCAGCGTACCCAGACGCTCGTCGGACCACCGCCACAGTTCCGACAGCCGCGGTTGCTCGAGGTCGGGCATCGGTTGCCACGCCGGGTCGTCGGACCGGGCCGCCGCGGCGTTGTACGGACAGACATCCTGACAGATGTCGCAGCCGTAGATGCGCGTCCCCACGTCGGAACGCTGCGCCTCCGGTATCGCGCCGCGGAGCTCGATGGTCAGGTAGGACAGACAGCGAGTGGCGTCGAGCACCCACGGCTCGCGGATGGCATCGGTCGGACACGCCTCGATACACAGCGTGCAGGTTCCGCACTGGTCGAGCTGCGGCGCGTCCCGCTCGAGCGGCAGGCTGGTGATGATCTCGGAGAGGAAGAACCACGACCCCTGCTCGGGATTGATGAGGCAGGTGTTCTTGCCGATCCAGCCGAGCCCGGCATGTTGTGCATAGACGCGCTCCTGCACGGGCCCCGTGTCGACGTAGCAGCGAGCCTCGAAGGGCTCGTCCGTAGCCGCGCGCAGGCGCCCCAGGAGCTCCTCCGTCCGACGGCCGACAGCGTCGTGGTAGTCCTCGCCCCACGCGTAGCGCGAGATCAGCGCCGCGTCCGGATCGTTCACCTCGGTCGAATAGGGTCGGTCGGTGTTGTAGAGGGTGCCCAGCGAGATGACCGAGCGCGCTGACGGCACCACCTGCCGAACATCCGAGCGCCGGCGCGCGGTCCGCGACATGTACCGCATCTCGCCCGCGTACCCGCGCTCGAGCCAGTCGTCGAGGAACCGGAGCTCGGGAAACGACTCCGCCGGCGCGATGCCGCACAGGTCGAACCCTGCCTCCCGCGCCAGTGCCTTGACGTCTGCAGCGGTCAAGAAACCCGCGCACCTCAGAACGCGAATCGCAGGCCGAACTGCATCTCGCGCGCGTTCAGGGCGCTGAAGATGCGGCCGAAGTTGGGTGACCCGAAGAAGCGGTTCGGCAGGTCGAAGTTCGCCCGGTTGAGGAGGTTGAAGATCTCCCAGCGGAACTCCAGCCGGCTGCCGTCGTCGAGCAGCCAGTTCTTGGCGAGCGACATGTCGACGTTGAAGTAGCCGGGAGCGAAGACCGCATTGCGCGGCGCGGTGCCGTAGGTGAACGGATCCTGCAGGCTGAAGGCGCCGGTGTCGAACCAGCGCTCCGGCGTCCGCCGGCCGCGCGGCAGGTTCGGGTCGCCGCTCAGGTCGGGCCGCTGGGCGGGTCCGGCGCCGATGTTCGCGATGTCGTCGGTCACGTTCACCGTGAACGGCGCGCCCGACTGCGCGGTGACGATGCCGTTCAGCCGCCAGTTGCCCAACAGCGCCTCGCGCGCGCCGCCGGCGCCGGCCGCGAACGGCAACTCGTACGTCGCGCTCCCGACGAACTGGTGGCGGTGATCGAAGCTCGACAGCGCCACCTCGCCCGGGAAGATGTTGCGCACGTCCTGCGGCACGTTCGCCTCGAAGGCGGTGGCGCCGGGGCTCGACGCGTCGTCCTCCGAGCGCGACAACGTGTAGGCGAGGTCGAACGCCAGGCCTTCGCGGAGGCGGCGGACCGTCTTGACCGTAACGGCGTGATAGATCGACTTGCCGTCGAAGCGAATGGCGCGGATGCCGGCGAGTTGCGGTATCGGGCGGCGCGCGCCGATCGGCCCGGGGCCGGGTACCGGCACGTTGTGGATGGTCGAGTTGTCGGCGCCGATGGTGTACGACCCCATGTAGAACAGCTCCAGCATCTGGCTCGGCCCCATCTCGGTCTGCAGGCCGCCGCTCCAGGTCTGCGTGTACTCCACGAAGTAGTCGTAGTCCATGATCGAGCCGCCGATGCTGCCCGTGGGATCCGAAGCCAGGATCGTCCGCGTGTCGGCCAGCGGCACGAACTGACCGGCCGGCACGTCCACCTGCTTCAGCAGGAAGAAGGGCAGATTGCGGGCGAAGGCGGTCTGGACGCTGTAGGCCCACTGGTTCAGGAAGACGCCGTAGCCCCCCCGCACCACCGTCCGTCCGCTGTCATCCGGCTGCCAGGCGAATCCCAGGCGCGGTGCGAGCCGCACCTTGCTCGGCCGCAGGAGGCTCCGATCCCAACCTGCCTCCGCCGACGTCACCCACGGAATCGGGATGAGCGGCAACAGCTCCTCGGCCGCCGGCGAAATGTTCCCCGCGTCGTCGCTCGCAATCACGTAGCGCCCGCCCGGCACGGTCATATCGATCGTCGACAGCCGGTTGTCGACGTCGCGCATGTGCTGATTGAGCTCGTAGCGCAACCCGAAGTTCATCGTCAGGCCGTCGCGTACGCGCCAGTCGTCCTGGGCGAACAGATGCACCCAGTTCGTGCGCGCGTCCTCGTCGCCGCGACCGCCGATGCCGGCGCGGGCGGAGACCGGATAGCCGAGCAGGAAGTCGGCGAAGGGGTTGCCGCTGAAACGTCCCGTGTAGACGAAGCGGCCCCGCGGCGTGTCCGGGTTCTCCGGCCGGAACCGGAGGTGGAACCAGTAGCCGCCGAACTTCAGGTGGTGGGAGCCCCGGTCGATCAGCACGTTCTGATACAGCTCGAAGTGCTCGTTGTTCCGGTAGACGAAGCTGGTGGGGTCGCCCATCGGGCTGTACAGCCCGGCAGTGTTTATCTGCGGATAGCCGACATCGCGCGGGTCGCGCGTCACGCCGGCGATGCCGACCGGGCCGGCGAAGTCGACGCCCCGGTTCAGGCTCGCCTGCCCGCCGTCCACCCGCATCCAACCGAACCGGGTCTCGCTCAGGAACGTCGTGCCGACCGGCCGTGCCCAGCTCAGCGCAAGGTTGCGCGTGCGCGTCGTGAGCGTACGGCCGAAACCCGGGATGAGCGACTCCTGCTGCACGCTCGTACCGAACGGCTGCAGGTCCTCGGCGTCGAACGTCGAGAAGCGCGCGAAGAACTGATCCGCGCGTCCGAAGCGATGATCGATACGTGCGCTGAACTGATTGATGTCCGACTCGGACCGCTCGACCGATGTCAGGTTCTGCACCTCGCCGCCGCCGTTCGGCAGGGGCACGGCCCCGAGAAACGCATCGGCGACCGGATCGATCCTGCCGGCCGGAATCCGGTTGCCCGGAAAGTACGTGCCGCAGGCGCCGGTCGCCGGATTCCGCGTCAACGGATCGCAGATCGGCGACTGACCGGAGAAGTCGCCGCCGCGGACCGGCGACGAAGGCACCGAGAAGGTCCTGGTGAGCGACCGCGCCGTCCGCTGGCCTTCGAAGCTGACGAAACCGAAGGTGCGGTCGGCGACGAGCGGGCCGCCGAGGCTGCCGCCGAACTGGCGCTGATCGAGCGGCGGCACCGGCTCGCCGGGCGGGTCGAAGTAGTTGTGCGCGTCGAACCGCTCGTCGCGGGCGAACGCGAAGGCGCTGCCGTGCACCTGGTTGCCGCCCGACTTGGTGGCGACGTTGATGAGCGCCGACGCCTTGCCGCCGAACTCCGCCGGGTACATCGACTTCTGGATCTTGAACTCCTGGATGGAGTCGACCGACGGGTTGATCACCAGGTTGTTGAACAGCTCGTCGGTCACCTTCACCCCGTCGAGCAGGTAGATGTTGTGGCCGGCGCGCTGACCCCCTACGTTCGGCAGCGGTCCCGCCTGCTGCAGCGCCGCGCCGCGCGTCCCGCCCGGCGGAATCACCACCGCGTCGCTCAGTTGCGCAAGTTGCAGGAACTGCCGTCCGTTCAGCGGAATCTGCTCGACCTCGCGCGTGTCGATGATGTCGCTGATCTCCGCCGTCGTCGACTGGAGCAGCGGCGCGGCAGCGCTCACCGTCACCTCTTCGGTGAGCTGTCCCAGGTCGAGCTGGAACGCCAGGTCCAGGGTGCGGCCCAGATCGAGAAAGATGCCTGTGCGGACGACGCGGCGGAAGCCGGGCAGCTCGGCGGTGAGGGTCCACTCCCCGATGGGAAGCGACGCCATGTAGAACCGCCCGTCGCTGCCGGTCACCCGTTGGACCGAGAATCCGCTCTCGGCATGCGTCGCGGTCACCGTCGCACCGGGCAATACGCCGCCCGATTCGTCGCGTACGACGCCCTCCAGCGTGCCGCTGTTCGCCTGCCCTGCGACCGAAGCAGTGCCGGCCGCCAGCAGGCAAAAGAGCACCGCCAGCACCTGCCCACCCACCGTCGCGGTTGTGCTCATCCTCACGCTGGTCACTCCTCCGATATCGCCGACGCGCGGAGCAACGCCGGACACCATCCCGCCGCAGCCGGCCGTCAACCGTCTCATTGTAGCGACTGGCGCCGCCGAACCCGTCGCAAGGCTCCGTGTTCGGCCCCTGCCCCCAACCGCCCTCATTTCGTTGCGTTCCGCGGCGCAGACTCCCGACCGCCACGGGGGACCGTCCGGCCGGAGCCGGTCCGTCGCGACGCCATCGCCAGGATCCGCCTCGCCGCGCGCCGACTTGCACCGGGCGATCCGAGGCGCCGGCGTACGCGTCCGAGCGCCGTGCGGGTTCGCTCGGCCAGCCCGTCATCGGTGAGGAACGCAACCACCTCGTCCGCCACCGCGGGCGCCGTGAATGCATCCTGGATCAACTCCGGCACCACCCGCTCGCCCGCAATGAGGTTCGCCATGCCCGCGTGCCGCACGTGCGAGAACGCCTTGACGATGCGATAGGTGAGCGCCGACAGCCGATAGACGATGACCATCGGCCGCTGATGGATGGCCGTCTGGACGGTCGCCGTGCCGGAGGCCGTGATCACCACATCGGAGGCGGCGAGGACGTCGTCCGTACGACCCTCGACCACCGCCGCGGCGCCGGCGGCCACGAGGGAGCCGAGCGGCGCCAGCAACGTGTCGTCCAGATTCGGTGCGCGAGCCACGACGAACTGCACCGCCGGCACCCGCCTCCGGACCAGATCCGCCGCACGCGCGACGTCCGGCAGAATCGCCCGCACCTCGTTGGGGCGACTGCCCGGCAACAGGGCGACGGTGGGCGCCTCGCCGTCGAGCCCCAGCGAGCGCAACAACGGCCCCCGGGCCTCGCTCGGCGCCGACAGCTCCAGCAACGGATGCCCGACGAACTCCACCGGAATGCCCGCCTCCCGGTACAGGTGCTCCTCGAAGGGAAAGATCACGAGCGCGAGGTCCACGAGCCGACGCATCGTCCCGATCCGGCCCCGCCGCCACGCCCAGAGCTGGGGCCCGATGTAGTAGACGACGGGTATGCCGAGCCGGCGTACCGCTCCCGCGATCCGGAAGTTGATCTCCGGATAGTCCACCGCCACGAACACGTCCGGCCGTTCGGCTCGCGCACGGGCCACCATCTCTCGATAGACCGCGTACGAGCGGGGCGCCACCGCGAGTGCCTCCGACAGCCCCGTGGCGGCCAGCCCCCGGTAGTGGGCTACGAGCTCGGCGCCGGCGTCACGCAGGTGGTCGCCGCCCAGCCCGACCACGCGCGTGCCCGGGTCGAGGTCGCGCAAGGCCGCAGCCAAGGCACCCGCGTAGAGATCGCCGGACGGCTCCCCGCAGGAGATGAGAACCTTGGACAACTGCTGCAGCGCCGACTCGTCGTTACCGGCGGAAGCGGGAAGGACGGCGCAGGTCGGCGGACGCCAGGTCGAGCTCGGCGATGGGAATCACCTCGATCCGGTCGAAGCCGACACCGGGCAAATCGCGCAGGAACGCCGACGCGTCGCCCACGAGCACCATCGACAGGTTGGCGGGCTGCAGCCAGGCCTCGGCCACGCGCTCGATGTCGCGGACGGTGATGGCGTTGATCCGCTCCGGGTAGAACTCGATCTCGTCCACGTCGAGACCGTACAGGACGGCTTCGAGCACCCGCGCGGCGATGGCGTTCGGGGTCTCGATGGCGATCGGAAAACTGCCCGCCAGGTAGTCCTGCGCGCTCCGCAGCTCGCGCTCTCGAACGCGCTCGCGCCGCAACCGGGCGATCTCGTCCACGGTCAGGCGCAGAGCCTCGGCGGTGGCGGCCGACCGCGTATCGGTCTTGGCCATGAAGTCGCCCGCAATCTGCCGTCCGGCGATGTCGGCGGAGGCCGCGTAGGTCAGCGATCGCGCGGTGCGCAGCACGCTGCCGAGCCGGTTGCCTCCTTCTCCGCCCAGGATCTTGATGGCCACGTCGAACGCCGGGAAGTCGGAGTGCGCCCGCGGCAGCGCCGCGTGTCCGGCGTGAATCACGGTCTGCACCGCCCCCGGCTTGTTGACGACGACCAGGCGCCGCGTGGGCCGCGGGATGTTGTCGGCGGTCACCGGCGCCGGCAGCGGGCCCGCCTGCCAGTCGCCGAGCGCGCGCTCCACGCCGGCGAACGCCTCCGCGGCGGTCACGTCGCCCACCACGGCCAGCACGGCGTTGTTGGGCAGGTAGTGCGTGCGGTGGAACGCCACGAGATCGCCGCGGGTGATGGTGCGGATCGACCGCGGGGTGCCCCCCTGCGGCAGGCCGTAGGGGTGGAAACCGTAGACCAGCCGATTGAAGACGACGTTGGCGATGTACGCCGGATCGTCGTAGCTGACCTGCAGGCCGGACAGCACCTGGTTGCGCTGCCGCTCGATCTCGGCCGGCGCGAAGGCCGGCCGCCGCGCCACGTCGGCGAGCAGGTCGAGGGCGAAGTCGAAGCTGTCCTTCATCACCAGGACGTCGACGAACCCGAGGTCGCGGGCCGTGCCCACGCTCAGCGCGCCGCCGATGCTGTCGATGGCGCCCGCGATCTCCTGCGCCGAGCGGGTGTTCGTCCCCTGATCCAGAAGCTGTCCGACGAGCGAGGCGATGCCCGGCTGGCCGGGCGGATCCGCCGCGGCGCCGGCGCGCAGGATCATCCGTACGTTGACCGCCGGCTGCTCGTGATGCCCGACGTAGACGACCTGGAGCCCGTTGGCCAGCGATCGGATCTGGTAGTCCGGAAAGTCGACATGGCGCCTCGGCAGCGGGGGCGGCGGCTGCTCGCGCGGCCAGTCGACCCGCTGCGCGAAGACCGGGGATGCAGCCGGCACCGCGCCGACGATCGCCAGCACCAGGGCGCAAACGCGTAGCGGACGCCGCCTGCCACTCATCGCAAGCCTCCCGTCATTCGCCCGTCCGCCGCGAGCCCCGCGGCAGGATGGTCAGCACCAGCCGGTTGTCGTCGCGCAGATAGGTCCGCGCGACCCGCTGCACGTCCTCCCGCGAGACGTTCATGAAGATGTCGAACTCGGCGTCGGCCGTCGTGATGTCGTCGTGGATGACCTGCGCGTGGGCGAGGTGCATCGCCTTCTGCTCGACGCTGATGCGGCCGATGACGTAGTCGCGCGCGAACTGGTTCTTGGCGCGCTGCAGCTCGCCGTCGCCCGGCGGTGCGGACTTGGCGCGGTCGAGCTCGGCAATCAGCGCCGCCGCCGCCTGCTCCGGCGTGCGGCCCGGCTGGACGAGGGCCACCGCGTAGAACAGGTTCGGGTCCTCGATGATGACGCCCTGCCCGAAGGCCGAAACCGCGACCTGCTGCTCGTAGACGAGGCTGCGGTGCATGCGGGCGCTCTGGCCGTCCGACAGAATCTTCGACAGGATGTGCAGCGGATAGGCGTCCGGGTGCCCGTCGTAGGTGATGGGGTGCGCGACCACCACCGCCGGCAGCGGCCAGTTGTCGGCCTCCACCGTCACTCGGCGGCTCGTCGTCGCCTGCGGCTCGCGCGGCAGGTTGCGCGGCACCGGCTTCTTCGCCTTGGGCACGCGGCCCAGGTAGTGCTCGACCAACTGCAGCGCGTAGGCGGCGTCGAAGTCACCGACCAGCGTCAGGGTGGCGTTCTCCGGCACGTAGAACGTGTCATAGAACTCCTGCACGTCCTCGATCGACGCCGCCTCGATGTCCTCCATCGAGCCGATCGTCTGGTGCTTGTACGGATGCGTCGTGAACGCCTCGTCGTACAGGATCTCCGACAACAGCCCGAACGGCTGGTTCTCGTACCGCCAGCGCCGTTCCTCCTTGACCACCTCGCGCTCGGAGTCGAGCGTGCGCTGGCTGATGCGGAGCGTGGCCATCCGATCGGCCTCGAGCCAGAGCACGAGCGGCAGGTACTGCGCCGGCACGGTCTGGTAGAAGACCGTCACGTCCTCGGTCGTGTAG
Organism: Vicinamibacterales bacterium; assembly: GCA_965204175.1. Taxonomy (GTDB): domain Bacteria; phylum Acidobacteriota; class Vicinamibacteria; order Vicinamibacterales; family UBA8438; genus WTFV01. Next base: position 672,863 of record OZ241978.1, on the reverse strand, counting down.
GCGTTGCCCTCGCCGCCCACGCTGGAGATCATCGACAGGTGCTCGTCGGAGCGCACGTTGTGCGAACCCTTGAACATCAGGTGCTCGAACAGGTGGGCGAAGCCGGTGCGGCCCTCGGGCTCGTTCTTCGATCCGACGTGGTACCACATCTGGACGTTCACGATCGGGGTGGAACGGTCCTCGGAGACGATCACCGTCAGGCCGTTGTCCAGCGTGGCGATGCGGTAGTCGAACTTCGTCGGCCGCACCGCGGCGTCGACGGGCCCCGCAACGGCCGCAGCCATGCCGATGGCCATCGCAAGGACGGCCACGCACCGGGACGCACGATGGGTGGATCGCATGCCGCGATTATGGCACAGGGCCGCCGTCGCCCGGGTGCCGTCAGTCGACCACGAAGCGGAATGCCAGGCGGGTCCAGCGCTTGGACCGCCGCACGAAGATGTCGGGATCGACGCGGCGCTCCCGGCCGATGAGAATCTCTCCCGCGCCGACGCCCCCGCGGAACCTCAGCCCGACGTGGGCCGAGCCGCCGTACTGGATGTCGCGCCCGAACATGCGCTCGTCGGTCAGCACCGCCGCCCCGTCGAGCTCGCCGATCAGCGAGACGCGTCCGTTCAGCGGCCGCAGCACGCGCAGGTAGGTGTTGACCTCCTGCTCGTAGTCGACCTCCGAGCTGGTTATCGTCCCCAGCCAGCGCCCCATGATCTCGATATCGAACCTTCCGAGGCCCAACCGGTCCCCGTACGACAGCCCGAGCATGTTCCAGGAGGGCGAGCCGGGATGCTCGCGATCCGCGCGATGACGCGAGATGTGATGGAAGGTGACGCCGAACTCGCCGCGCGGCAGGCGCGTGAACACCGACAGGTCCATCGTGTAGTTCGTCTGGGTCGGGTCGATCGCACGGCGCTCCTCGCCGACGCCCGTCTCCAGATTGAAGAACACGCTGCCGCGCGCGAAGAGCAGGTCGAACACGTCCATGTCGACCCCGAGATCGGTGTCCCAGCCGAACTGCGCGTCGCCGATGCCCCGCAGGCTCGCGGCCTGCGTGTGGACGTGGTAGCGGGTCAGGAAGCCGAGCTTCCGCTCGGCCGTCTGCACGGGCCGGGGGCCGCCGATGACCTGCGCGGCAGCGGGCGGAGCCCCTGCAAAGAGCGCGGCCAGCAGAAGGGGCAGGACGACGCCGCGCCCCCGCGTCACGCCAGGATCGCAATGCCGGGACGCGATCCCGGCGGACGGGCGCGCGAGCACCGGGGACGGTTCTCGCGCCGTGGTTCTCAACGCCGTCGAACCGCCATCCGCTCGACGAACGGCGCGAGGTAGTCGAGACCGAGCCGTGCGGCGACGTCGCGCACGTGGCCCGCCCGCTCGTCCGGGTTCAAGTCCAGAATGCCGCGCAACTCCCCGAGCGGCTCGCTCGCCCGCGTGCGCCACTGGACGTTCGCGAGGCCGTGACGGGCGCCGCGCCACGCCAGCAGGTGCCCGACGGCCAGGAACACGAAGTAGTAGCCGAGGACGTTCGGCCCGGGCACGAAGAAGAGCAGGCCGAGGAGCCCGGCCAGCAGCGACGAGGTGAACAGTCGCCGCAGATGATGCTCGGCGTCGCGGCCGAGGCGGCGGCGGGTCTCCGCCAGCGCCCGCTCCCCGTCGAGGTCGGCCGGATGCACCAGTTCCAGCGCGGCCTGCTTGCGCAGGTGCCACAGGAGCCGCCGCTCGGCAATCGCCTCGGCTACCCAACCGACGACGGTGTTGCGCAGCCGGATCAGCCACGGCTGCGCCTCGGCGGGATCCGCCGGCACCTCGGCCAGCCGCCGGGCTCGCCGCTGTTCCTGCACCTCGGCCATCATGCGCCGGAACCGGGCATGGAAGCGATTTCCGGCGGGCCCATCCTCCACGGGATCGAGGTCCTCGCTCTCGGCCGACTCGCAGAACAGCTCGTAGCCGGCCGGACCGATAGGAACGAGATAGACATCGACAGGCAACGCCGCAACGATACCATCGGCGGGACTGGCGGGGTTGGGACCCGAGGCGGCCGCGGGTTGCGGTCCGAACGCGTATCCGCGTCGCGGAGCCGCATCGTCATCGATCACCGTCAACCTTCCAACGATACCATCGACGCCGTCGGGGATGCAGCATTCCGCGGCGGACATCTTCCGGATCGCACCCGTCGTGTGCGCTCCGCGCGGTTGGCACGGGCAGCGAGGCGGACCAGCGCCCCGAAACGCCTCGCCGGCTCGGCGTTTCGGCCCATCTCCCCGGGTTCCAGGGGCATGCGCCTCGGAACCCGGTTCGTTGCGTTCTGCGGCGCAAGCTCCTAAAATGTGCCGTTCGCCCTGCTCGGCACGTCCTCTCCTGGATAACGATGATTCGAGGTTGCCCGGCGCGACGGTGGATTCATGCGGCTCTGACCCTGATGGGCATCACCCTGGGGGTCGCGATGGCCGTGGTCTGGCACGAGGCGGCGGCCCAAGAGCCGGAGGGTTCGATTCCGGCGGCGGGCACGGCCCCCGACGCGGCGGCGGCCGGGGCGCAACCCATCGCGTTCAGCCACTCCCGCCACGTCGAGCTGGCCGGCATCGACTGCCAGTTCTGCCATGCCTACGCAAGACGCGGCCCCGTGGCCGGCATCCCCTCGGTGGAGCGTTGCGTGGGCTGCCACCGCAGCATCCTGACCGAACGGCCGGAGATCGTGAAGGTGCTCGACTACTGGGAGCAGGAGACACCGATTCCCTGGCTCCGGGTGCACGATCTGCCCGATTACGTCCGCTTCAGCCACAAGGCGCACGTTCGCAGCGGCATCGACTGCGCCGCCTGCCACGGCGACGTCGCCCGGATGGACATCGCCGTCCAGGTGGAGTCGCTGTCGATGGGGTGGTGCGTCGACTGCCACAGCTCCCGCGACGCGTCCCGCGACTGCCTGGTGTGCCACTACTAGCCCCTGGAACGACGACCGGATCGCATGGTGCGTGAAATGCCCCCCGACCTGAGCGCGTTGACGGAGACCGTAGGACGCCGGACCTTCCTCAAGGTGCTCGGCGGCGCCGGCCCGGCCGCGGCGGTGGCGGCCTGCTCGCCGGTGCCCACCGAGAACATCATCCCGCTGGTCGTCCCCCCGGACGACGTGGTCCCGGGCGTGGCGACCTGGTACGCCAGCGTGTGCGGCGAATGCCCGAATGGTTGCGGCACCCGGGTGCGCACCCGCGAGGGCCGGGCAATCAAGATCGAGGGCAATCCGGCCCACCCGGGCAACCAGGGCGCACTGTGCGTCCGAGGCCAGGCCGCGCTGCAGGGCCTGTACAACCCGGACCGCTTCCGCGGACCGCAGCGGCGGCGCACGACCAATGCCGCGGCCGGACAGTCGGTCTTGGAGCCCGTGGACTGGGAGGAGGCGGAACGCGAGCTCGCCGAGCGCATCCGCACGCTGGTGGAGAGCGGCAACGCGGACCGCATCGCGGTCGTCACCCCGCTGCTGTCGGGAACGCTGGACGCGCTGGTCGATCGCTGGACCGCCGCCCTCGGCGGGGCGCGCCGACTTCGTTACGAAGCGTTCGCCTACGAGCCGATGCGGGCGGCGCACCGGCTGGTCTTCGACCGGTCCTCTGTTCCGCATCACGACTTCGGCCGTGCGGATCTCGTCCTGTCGTTCGGCGCCGACTTCATGGAGACCTGGCTCTCGACCGTGGGCCAGTCGCGTGCCTTCGCCGAGGCCCGCCGCCCGGACAACGGACGGGCGGTGCGCGCAGTCCATTTCGAGCCCCGGCTCTCGCTGACCGCGTCGAGCGCGGACGAGTGGATCCGCGTCGAGCCGGGCTCGGAGGGCGCCGTGGCCGCTGCGATGGTACGCACCATCGTGGCGGAGGGGCGGGTCCAGGCGGCCGGAATCACCGGTGACGACCTCGCCCGCATCCGCGCCCTGGTCGCCGACTGGACCCCGGAGGCGGCCGCCGCGCGGAGCGGCGTGCCGGCCGGCCGCATCGTCCAGCTCGCCCGGGCGTTCTCGGATCCCGGAGCCGGTCCCGGGCGGACGCTGGCCGCCGGCGGCGGCGTGGCCGTGTCGGGACCGAGCGGCACCGCTGCCCAGGTGGCCATCGCCCTGCTCAACACCGTCGCGGGCAACGTCGGCTCGACCGTACGGTTCGCGTCCGACGGCCTGTGGGACACTGCCTCCACCTGCGCCGACCTGCTCGAGCTGGCCGATGCGATGCGCGACGGGGCCATAGAGCTGCTGATCCTGCACCAGGTCAATCCGGTGCACACCCTGCCTGCCGCCGCCGACTTTGCGGGAGCGCTCGACACGGTTCCCTTCGTCGCGGCAACGTCGAGCTGGCCGGACGAGACCACGGCGCGCGCCGACCTGATCCTGCCGGCGCACACGCCGCTGGAGTCCTGGGGCGACCATCGTCCTGCGGCCGGCCAGCACGGCCTGATGCAGCCGGCGATGCGGCCGCTCTACGACACGCGGCATCTCGGCGACATCCTGCTCGGCGCCGGCCGGACCGCGCTCGCCGCGGCGGCCGAAGCGGGAATCGAAACGCCCGCCGGCACGCCGCCCCTTCCCGACGGCGAGTTCTACGAGGTTCTGCGGGACGAGTGGCGCGCCATCAAGGCCGCGCTGGACCCGCCGGAAGAACCCGCCGAGGAAGCTGCGCCGCCGGACGAGGCGGAGCCGGCGGATCCCGCGGCGGCCCGACGTGCGGCGGCTGCCGCCCGGCGCGCCGCGGCCGCGGCCCGGCAGGCGGCGGAGGCCGAGTTCGAGGCGTTCTGGGCGGACGTGGTCCGGCAGGGCGGGCGGTGGTCCGCGGCCGAGCCGCAAGCGATGCGGCTCAGCCCCGCCCTGGGCGATTTCGACCTGACTTCTCTCGATGCTCCGGGCGACGACCGGCGTGCGCTGACGCTGATGGCCTACCCGTCGCTGCACTTCCTCGACGGGCGTGGGGCCAACCGCCCCTGGCTGCAGGAGATTCCCGATCCGTTGCTGAAGACCGCCTGGGGAAGCTGGGCGGAGATGACGCCCGAGACCGCCGCCGCCATCGGGGCGGAGGACGGGCAGCTTGTGACCCTCCAGTCGGACCATGGGGTGGTCGAGACGACGGTTGTCCTGAATCCGCACCTGCACCCGGGCGTCGTGGCGATTCCAATCGGCCAGGGCCACACCGACTTCGGCCGCTACGCCACCGGCCGCGGCATCAACCCCCTTGCGCTGCTCGACCCGGCGCCCGAGGCGGCGTCTGGAGGACCGCTGTGGGCCGGCACCCGCGTCGATGTCACCGCACGCGCGCTGCACCGTCCCGTGGCGCGCCTGCAGCGGACGTTCGATCAGCAGGGTCGCGAGCTGGCCCAGGCGGTATCGCGAACGGCTCTGGAGGCGGGTGACGTGCACCCCGAGGAAGAGCACTTCAGCCTCTATCCCGAGCACGAGCACCCGACGCATCGCTGGGGCATGGCCATCGACCTGAACGCCTGCAACGGCTGCAACGCCTGCGTCGCCGCCTGCTACGCCGAGAACAACGTGCCGGTGCTGGGAGCGGACAGGATGGTGCGCGGCCGAACGATGTCGTGGCTGCGGATCGAGCGCTTCGTGGAGCCGCAAACCGCGATGGACGGCGGAGCACGGGTCGATTCGCGCTTCCTGCCGATGCTCTGCCAGCATTGCGACCACGCGCCGTGCGAGTCGGTCTGCCCCGTCTACGCGACGTACCACAGCGAGGAAGGCCTGAACGCGCAGATCTACAACCGCTGCGTCGGCACCCGCTACTGCTCGAACAACTGCCCCTACAAGGTGCGGCGGTTCAACTGGTGGGACCCCGAGTTCCCGGAGCCGCTCAACCTGCAGCTCAATCCGGACGTGACCGTTCGCAGCGCCGGCGTCATGGAGAAGTGCACGTTCTGCGTGCAGCGGATCCAGGAGGGCAAGGACCGCGCGCGCGACGAGGACCGTCCCGTGCGGGACGGCGACGTCACCCCAGCCTGCGCCCAGACCTGCCCGGCGCAGGCGATCGTCTTCGGCGACCTGAACGATCCGCAGAGCCGCGTCTCGCAGCTCTCCGCCGCCGACCGCGGGTACCACGCACTCGGCGTCCTCAATACGCGGCCCGGCGTGACCTACCTGAAGAAGGTGACTACGTGAGCGTGGCGGACCACGCCATCAACTACGGCCGTATCGACGCCGACATCCTGCGGACGATGCAGCCGCCGGGGCGGGCGTACTTCGCCTCGCTGGCCCTGATCCTCGGCGGCCTCGCCCTGGGCGCCTACGCGTTCTCGGTGCAGTGGCGCCTCGGCCTCGGCGTCGCGGGCTACGAGCACCCGATGCTCTGGGGCATCTACATCACGAACTTCGTCTTCTGGGTCGGCATCGCCCACTCCGGCACCCTCATCTCGGCGGTCCTGTTCCTGTTCCGGGCCAAGTGGCGCACCTCGGTGGCGCGGGCGTCGGAGGCGATGACGGTCTTCGCGGTCATGACCGCGGGACTGTTTCCGATCATCCACATCGGCCGCCCCTGGTTCTTCTATTGGCTGATCCCGTATCCGAACGAGCGGCAGCTCTGGGTCAACTTCCAGTCGCCGCTGGTGTGGGACGTCTTCGCGATCACCACCTACCTGACGGTGAGCGCGATGTTCCTGTTCCTGGGACTCATCCCGGACGTCGCCGCCGCCCGCGACCGCTGCACCGACTGGCGCAAGCCGATCTACCGCGCCCTCGCCCTCGGCTGGCGCGGCTCGACGCGGCAGTGGATCCACTACGGCGCGCTCTACGGCTTCTTCGCGGCCCTGGCCACCCCGCTCGTCGTCTCGGTGCACAGCGTCGTCTCGTGGGACTTCGCCATGTCCATCCTGCCGGGGTGGCACAGCACGATCTTCGCGCCCTACTTCGTGGCCGGCGCCATCTTCTCGGGCCTCGCGATGGTGATCACGCTGCTTATCCCCCTGCGCAAGCTGCTGGGGATCGAGGAGTACATCACCATCCGGCACTTCGAGAACCTGGCGAAGCTGATCATCGTCACGTCGCTCATCGTCGGCTACGCCTACCTGACCGAGTTCTTCGTGGCCTGGTACAGCGGCAACCCGTTCGAGCAGGGAACGTTCTACAACCGCATGTTCGGCGAGTACCGCCTCTTCTCCTGGGGCATGCTCGCCTGCAACGTCGTCATTCCCCTGCTGCTCTTCTTCAAGCGCGTCCGGACGAACCTGGCCTGTCTCTTCACCATCTCGATCTTCGTCAACATCGGGATGTGGCTGGAACGCTTCGTCATCATCGTCACGTCGCTGTCGCACGACTTCGATCCGGCCAACTGGACCGGCCTGTACGAGCCGACCTGGGTGGAAGGGGCCATCACCATCGGCAGCTTCTCGCTGTTCTTCCTGCTCTTCCTCCTGTTCATCAAGAACTTCCCGGCCGTGTCGATCACGGAGATGAAGGAGGGCTCGGCGCATGCCGAGGTCTTCGACGACAGCCTCGCCCGGTGCCTGTCGAAGCACGGATTCCTCGACCGCTTCTACGAGCTGTTCCTCGCCTCGAGCCCGCGGGTCCGGGAAGCGTTCCGGCACACCGACTTCGCCCACCAGAAGAAGATGCTGGCCGACTCGCTCTCACTGATGACCAGCATGTCGGGCGCGCCGGCGGACGAGCTCGAGGAGCTGGACCGCGTCGCGCGCCGGCACGGCAAGCACGACCTGGACATCGGTTTCGAGCTGTACGACCTGTGGCTGGAGTCGCTGATGCAAACCGTCCGGGAATTCGACGGACACTTCGACCGCGACGTCGACCGCGCCTGGCGCAACGCGCTGGCGGAGGGCATCGAGTTCATGCAGTCGAGGCACGAACGTTAGCGACCGGCCGCGGCAAGGGAGGAGCTTGGGCAGCATGCGCATCCTGGGGGTATACGACGAGCCGGCGAAGGCCGCCGTGGCGGTGGCGACGGCGCAGGACGCCGGGCTGGCCCGGGTCGACGCCTTCTCGCCGGCCCCGGACCACACGCTGGAGCAGCTCGTGGGCGCGCGGGTGAGCCCCGTGCGGCTGTTCATTCTGATCGGCGCACTGCTCGGCTGCACCATCGGATTCTCGCTGCCGATCTACACCGTCTCGTCCTGGCCGCTGATCACCGGCGGCAAACCGCTCCTCTCGATTCCGGCGTTCGTGGTCATCGCGTTCGAGCTGACGATCCTGTTCGGGGCGATCTTCGGCATGCTCGGCTTTCTCCTGCTGGCGGGCCTGCCGCGGCTCAAACGCAGACACCTCGGCGACCCGCGGTTCAGCAACAACGGCTTCGGTGTGGAAATCATGTGCGAGGAGTCGCAGGCGGCGGCGGCGCGGTCGCTGCTCGCCGACGCCGGCGCCATCGAGGTGCGCACGGATGACTGACAGCTCGCGTGTCCGGCGAACAGTCGACGTCCCCGGCGGCGTCCACGGACCCCGTCATGGCTTCCACTTGGCGGCCGTGCTGGTCGTCGTGTCCGTGGCGGCGTGCGCCCCCGCGGACACGCCGCGCGACCCGGACGCGCGCACCTGGATCCGCAACATGTGGACCGGTCCGGCGGTCCTGCCGCAGACCGAGGCGCGGGCATTCCCGGAAGGATCGATGGCGGTCGACGCGCCCCGGATCATGAACCGGCGCGAGGCGCGCACGGCGCTGACCAACCCGCTCGACGAGACCCCGGCCGTGCTCGCAGAGGGCAGGGCGTTGTACGACGTCTATTGCGCCCTCTGTCACGGCGACGAAGGCAACGGAGACGGCGAGCTGGCCCGCCACTACCGCCGGATGCCGACCCTGACCGCCCGGCACGTCCTGAACTATCCGGACGGCTTCGTCTACAGCATCATCCGCGAGGGCGGCCGCAACATGCCCCGCTTCGGCGACGCCCTGAGCGTCGACGAGCGCTGGGCCCTGGTGCACTACCTGCGCACGTTCGGCGCCACGGAGCCGGAACCACAGGCGGTTGCGCGGTGAACGGTGCATCGCTCGCGGTTCCCGTGTCCGCCCCGCTCCTTTCACCGGGCGTTCGGCGCTTCCTGCTCGGACTCGCGGCCCTCGGAGGCTTCGCCTTCCTGGTCGGCCTCGCGCTCGACAGCATCCGCGCCTGGCAGGCGCTGCTCGTCAACTTCCTCTTCTTCGGCGGGCTGGCGCAGGCCGGTGTGGTGCTCTCGTGCATCCTCCAGGTGACCTCGGCCCGCTGGGGCCGCCCCCTCAAGCGGGTCGCCGAGGCGACGGTGGCGTTTCTGCCGGTGGCGTTCGTCCTCCTGCTCCTGCTGCTCGCGGGCACCGCCGTCTGGGCGCCGTGGGTCCACGAGCCGGTCGAGGCGAAGGCGCCCTGGCTGAACATTCCCTTCTTCGTGAGCCGGGAGCTGCTTGCGTTCCTGGTTCTGAGCGGCCTCAGCCTGCGCTACGTCTACCGCTCGGTCCGACCGGACATCGGGATGTTGCACGAGTCGGGGGCGCGACGGGCCACCGGTCTGGCGGCGCGGCTCATCACCGGCTGGCAGGGCATCGATTCCGAGCGGGCCATCGGCCAGCGCCGGCAGAGCCGCTGGGCCGTGGCGGTGCTGGTGGCCTACGGCTGGGTGTTCACCCTGATCGCCTTCGATTTCGTGATGGCGCTCGAGCCGCACTGGTTCTCGACGCTGCTGGGCGGCTACTACTTCATCGGGAACCTGCTGATCGGCCTGGCCTTCCTCGCCTTCGTGACGGCCACCGGGCGCCGGCGGCTCGGCATCGCGGGCTACGTCGGCCGCCACCAGTTGCACGACCTCGGGAAGCTCCTCTTCGGGTTCTGCATCCTCTGGGCGTACCTGTTCTGGTCGCAGTACCTGGTCATCTGGTACGGCGACCTCGCGGAGGAGACCGAGTTCGTCTATCACCGGATGCACGGGGCCTGGGAGCCGGTGGCGATGACCGTGTTCGCCATGACCTTCGCCGGCCCGTTCGTCGTGCTGCTGAGCCGCGCCGTCAAGACCTGGGCCCCCGGACTGACGACCGTGGCGGCCGTCGTCTTCGCCGGCATGTGGCTCGAACGCTTCATCCTGGTCGCCCCGTCGCTCTGGCACGGCGAAGGGGTGCCTCTGGGCCTGCTCGAGATCCTCGTCACGGCGGGCGTGCTGAGCCTGTTCGTGGTCTCCTACACCACCTTCCTCGACCTCTTTCCCACCCTGCCGGTATCCGACCCGCGGCTCGCCCCGGCGGAGACCGAGCACTGACGGATCGAAGGCATGAAATGCGCTGAGGCGGGAAGCTGACGGTAACGAACCTCACCGGAGGCGCTCCGTGAGGAGCGCCTCGAGTTCCGCAAGTGTCTCGATGTCCTTCGGACGTCCCGTCGCGCGCTTGGCGCGGATCAGTCCCGGCAGGTCCAGACATGTGCACCGGCGACCGAACATCTCGACGTCCACGCTGTGGGGGAGGAGAGCGCGGTAGTCCCCGCCGCCGGTGATCTCGCCCAGCAGGTCGATGTCCCCGAGCGCCGTCGTCAACGTGAAGTTGAGCCCCCGCTCGATGGTGGCCTCACTCCACTTGAACGGCAGGCCGGGGGGCGCCCCCCGCAGGTACGGGGAGTAGGGCTTCAAGGCGGCGACGAGCCGCTCGATGTTCGCGCGGTCTCGCGCGTAGACGAAGTCGATGTCCTGCGTGAGGCGCGCCGACCCGTGAATCGTGGCCGCGAGACCGCCGACGATTACGCATTCGATTCCGGCCTCGCTGAAGAGGCGGACGATCTTCTCGAAGTCGGTCACCGATCCCGCCCGCGAGCACGTCCGGCCCGCCGCGCTTCCACCGCCAGCCGCTGGAGGGCCATCAGGTTAGCGACCCGTTCCGTCACCGACCGCCGGAGGTTCTGCCGCAGCAAGGTGCGGTCGATGTCGCGCTTGTAGGCTTCGACCACCGGGTCCGGCTCGAATCCCGCAACCTGCATGGACTGCTGGCTGCCCGTGTCCGATGCCGTCGGCTCGGCAACGGGTCGCCCCGCGACCGCCCGCACCGGACCGTGCTTGGTCACCCCTCCCCGGGCCCGGGTTCCCCGCATGCCTCCCTCCTACGGTCGCGCGGGCAGGTAGCGGTCGAACCACTCGATCATGGCGCCGATGTAATCCGGCGGATTCACGGCGCCCGGAAAGGTCGGCCCGTGCCCGGCGCCGGGGACGCGCAGCAACTCGACCGGCACGCCGGCCTTCTCCAGTGCCGCCTGCATGACCTCGGCATTCTTGTACGCCACGACGTCGTCGGCGTCGCCGTGGATGAGCAGCACCGGCGGATCCTCAGCCGTAACGTGGGTCACCGGTGACGCGGCGACGAAGCGCTGGTGCTCGACCGAGTCCGTGCGCGCGGAGCGGCGGAAGCCAAACAGCGGGAGGACCCTCCCCGGCGCAGCGAGGGTGAGATCCGTCGGCGCGGCGCGGGCGACGACCACCTGCACCTTCGCGCTCTCCCGATTCACCGGGCTCGCGTCATCGGGGGTTCCCTTGCCGTCGAGGACGCCGAGCAGGCTGACGAGATGGCCCCCGGACGATCCGCCCATCGCGCCGATGCGGTCGGGATCGATCCCGAAACGATCCGCATGGTGCCGCACGAACCGCACCGCACGTTGCGCGTCCGCGAGATGCGCGGGATGCCGGAAGCGAGGCGCGGCGCGGTGGTTGATCCCGAACACCGTGTAGCCGGCCGCGGCCAACGGCACGGCGTAGATCTCCTCCTGACCGCTCTCCTTCAACGGCGTGGCGTCCAACCCCAGCTCGCGGGTCCAGCCGCTGCCCGAGATGAAGACGATGCCGTAGCCGTTGGGGTTCTCCGGGTAGTAGACGTCCATCAGCAGCGCGAGCCCGGAGTACATGCCGAACACGACGTTGTGCTCGACGCGCCCCTCGGCGCCGACCGGACCCGCCGCACTGCCGATCAGGAACACCGCCAGCGCGACGACGAGAATCCGTTTCCCCATTTCGCTGCTTCTCCTTCCGTCCCTTCCGTGCTTCCCGCCTGCGCGAGTGCAGGGTCGCCCGCGCCGGCACCGTTTCCCTGATCACCATGCCGGTGCGCGGACCGGATACCGAGGAGTTCCACGGCGCGGGCGCCGCGAATGCCCTGGCGGGGCCGTAGCAGTCCTGTTCGCCCCATGATACGCCGAGTCCCACTGGTACGCCCGCATCCACCGCGTGGCGCGTTGTCCATGCCCGCACCGCGAAACTCGGCATCCGCAACAGCCCTTCGACGGCCGCCTTCTCAGAGGAACGTCCGCTTCAGGGACTGAATGAACCCGATGCCGGGCACGTTCTTTCTGCTCAGCCGATCATCGTTCGTGATGAAGAGGTCCGTGCCACCGGCCGCTGCACACGCCAGTTGAATGGCGTCGGGGGCCCGGATCGACCGGTCACCACGGATTGCCGCGAATCGGAGCGCGGCGCGGGCATCGAACGACAGTACCGTAACGCCGGAGTCCATCGCCTTCAAGTACCGATCCCGTAATTCCTCATCGCCCATCTCGACCGGCTTGACGAGCAATTCCCCGAGTGTCAACGTCGACGTGAGCAGCTCGTCGCCACGCTCGAGCATCCGCTTCCGCAGCGCCACCACCGACTCGGCTGGGGCACTCGTCCCTTCGATCAGGTATACGAACAGGTTCGTGTCCCAGAACACCCGGCTCACGACCAGCCCTCCCGAAGCCGCGAGACGTAGGCGTCGGCCTCTTCGTCTGCCCAGAGCGCCCTGCCAAGTCCCCGTAGCGCCAGAATGGGGTCAGGCGGGACATCACCGACCCTGGCCGTGTACACCGAGCGATACCAGTCGATCAGCGAGCGGTACGCCGGCGGGAGCTGGTCCTTCAGCGGCACCTCCTTGCCACGGCGATTCGGGTGGCGCGGATCGCCGGGCCTGAAGAGGCGCCGCCGCCCCCGAGCCGTTGCGAACAGCAGGCAGTGCTGTCCGGGATTCGGCTTCGTCTGGGCGACAGCGTGGTAGGAGATGTGATGCCTGACACCGGCGCGCAGCGCCCCCGGACCGGCAATCAGTTCGGCCCGCCTGACGATTTCGTTCATCGCGAAATCCTCCCGGTCGGGATGCTCCCTGTGCAACAGCGCCGTGGCGACCCAGGCTTGATCGGCGACGCTCAGCTTGTCGTTCATGGTTCCGTTCTCCTTCCCTCCGGGTCCTCCACCTCGTCCGCGCTGATGAATATATAACATCATGGAAGGATTTTTCGCGCAGGCTTCCGGGTGCGGCGGGTGGAAGAGAACCAGCCGGGACCGTGCTGCCGCTCGTCGGGCGGGCGGGTCGACAGGGAGAAGAACAGAAATGACTGTTCGCGCGGGCGCAGTACACGACGCTCGCCGTCTACGTCTACGAGGAGATCTACGTCGGCCACGCGGCGCGGATGAGTGTCGGGATCGGGTTCTGACCGGGAGGACGTGCACATGACCGAGGCCACGGCGCTGTGGGCCATCGTGATCCTGATCGAGTGCGTCAAGTGGGTTGTCCGGAACCAGCGGATCCCTGACTGGACTCGCCCTGATCCCCTGGACCTGTCGGGGCTTGGCTAGGCGTACTCAGGTCACGCCGCAACGTCTACATCGGCGCTCGCTCGGCACCGGAATCGGCTGTGCGGTCGGCCTCGGAAACGAACGGCCCGATGCACATCAAGTTCATCGCCCGCGACACCGGTTCGGCGAAGGCCGCGGGCGACTACCTGCCCGCCAACGCGAAGACGAAGATCCCGTGCCCGCCGGCGGGACGCTGCTTCTCCGGCGTCAACTGCCCCGAGATGCCGCTCCACAGCGACGGATCCGTGCCCACCGGAATCGCCAGGTACTGCCGCCCGTCCACCGCGTAGGTGATGGGGAACCCGGAGACGGAACTCGGCATCCGCGTGCGGAACAGGATCTCCCCGGACCGCGCGTCGTGCACGTACAGGTTCCGGTCCCAGTCGCCGGCGATCACCAGGCCGCCGCCGGTGGTCAGCGCGGCGCTGTCGACGGCGGTGCGGGTCCGGTGGCGCCACAGCACGTTGCCGTCGACGTCGACGGCGACGAGCTCGCCCACCCCGTCCGGCCGCGCCGGGTGCATCAGGTGCGTGCGGCGCGAAATGCCGACGCCGCCTCCGCCCTCGACGAGCTCCGGCCCGGGCCCGAAGGTGGTCCGCTCGCAGCTCACGAGCAGCGGCACGTAGAACGCCTGCGTATCCGGGTGGTAGGCCATCGCCCGCCAGCTCTTGAAGCCTGCGACGCTCGGGCAGAACTCCAGCTCCACTCCCTCCTGCGGGATCATGCCGGGCCGGTAGGTGATGGCGCCGGTCTCGGGATGGACGTCGAGAATCGTCTGGTACCCCAGGTCGTGGGCGGCCAGGAAGCGGCCGGTGGCGCGGTCGAGCTCCCAGAGAATCGCCAGCTTGCCGATCTTGAACAGCGACCGGCGGCCGCCGTGGTCGACCAGCAGGTTCTCGAACGTCTCGTCCATGTCGTGGGTCTCGCCGGGCAGGAGCTGGTTGTACCAGACGATCTCGCCGCCGGCGGGATCGAGCGCGAGCACGCTGTTCGTGTAGAGCGCGTCGCCCGAGTGTCCCCGCTGGAACCGCGCCCACGGCTTGGCCTGCGCGGTCGCCCAGTAGATGAGGTTGGTGTGCGGGTCGTAGCTGCCGGCGGTCCAACTGTCGCCGCCGATGCGGAACATCAGCGGGGTGTCGCCCCAGGTGTCGCCGCCCGGCTCGCCGGGCCGGGCCACCGTCGAGGTCCGCCACACCTCCTCACCGGTCTGCGCGTCCCGCGCGGAGATGAAGCAGGGCACGTCCTTGGCCTCGTGAAAACGCTCGCAGCCGTTCGTGCTGGCCACGACCCTGCCGTCGACGACGATGGGCCCGGCGGTGTAACGGAACCCGAGCCGGTAGTCGGCGCCGGCCACGTTCCAGACGAGGTCGCCGGTCCGGGCGTCGAGCGCCACGACGTGCGCGTCGACCGTGGTGAGGTAGATCTTGTCGTCGTAGATGGCGAGGTTGCGGGTGGTGACGATACCCGTCAGCTCCTCGGCCTCGTGCTCGTGGCGGTAGCGCCAGAGCAGCTCGCCGGTGGCGGCGTCGAGCGCCTCGACGATGCCGAACGGGCTGGCGATGTAGAGCACGCCGTCGTAGACCAGCGGATTCGGCTCGGGCCGGCCCTCGGTCCCGATGGCCCAGGACCAGGCGAGCTGCAGCCGGTGCGCGTTCTCCGTGTCTATCTGGTCCAGCGGGCTGTAGCCCCACCCGTCGAGGGTGCGCCGCCAGTTGATCCAGTCGGCGGGATCCGGATCGAGCAGCATCTGCTGCGTCACCGGCGTGAACGGCCGCTCCTGCGCGTGAACGGCCGCTCCGCCCGTCGCGAGGGCGACGCCCAGCAGGATCGACAGGGTTCCGATTCTCATCACGCGCCTCCTCCCGATCGCCCCGCAGTGACCGGCGTCCGTCTCCGCCAGACTGCCCTGTCGGTCGACAAGGCGCCGCCTTGCGTCGATGATATAGCGACGGTGCGGCGCTTCCGCTACGCGGGGCCGCCACGGAACCGAATCCGATGGCGGCGCACCGTCGGGAAATCGGGCGAGATCCGCCCGCGCTACACTGTCCGTCATGGCCAGGAGCACCGCGTACCTCTTCGGCCGCTTGGCCGGCAAGCAGCTCCGCAAGGCGAAGTGGATGTGGGACTCGGTCGCCGGCGCCGAGGACGACGCCATCCGCGCCCAGCAGGGACTGGGCCGGGAGATGGCGGCGGCGGTCCGCGAACAGGCGCCGGGACCGGCCGACCCGGCCGTGCAGGCGCTGCTCGACGATCTGTCGGCGGCGCTCGCCGCCCGCGTGCGCAACCCCCTCCACCGCTTCGAGGTGGCAGCGGCGGCGGGAGACCACCCGACCGCGTTCGCGCTGCCCGGCGGCTACATCTTCGTGACGCCGGCCCTGGTGGATCTGACCGGCGGGGAGCGCGACGAAGTGGCCTTCGCGATCGGGCACGAAATGGCCCACGTGATCCGCGGGCACGCGATCGACCGCATCAAGCTCGAGTGGAGCCAGAAGGCCATCGCGGCGGTCTCCGTGGCGACTCCCGCCGGGCGCGCGGTCGCGCCCTGGCTGCGCAGCGTCGGCGTCCAGTGGCTGGAGAAGGCCTACTCGCGCGAGCAGGAGTTCGAGGCGGACGAACTGGGCGGACGCCTGATGCGCGCGGCCGGCTTCGATCCCCACGGCTGCATCCGCATGCTGGAACGCTTCCGGCGCCTGGAACGCGAGTCCGATCCGCTGGGCCTCGCCGCCTACCTTTCGACGCACCCGCCGGTCGACGACCGCATCCACCATCTGCGCGAGCGCCTGGAACTCGAGGCGAGGAGCGACTGACCAGAGCGCATGTCAGCCGGAGGCGCCGTTCGGGCCCGCGCCGACGGCATCGAGCACTCGCGTGACGAACTCGCGAACGACGTCCCTGGACGTGTCGAAGTCCGCGCCCTGCTCCATGAAGTCGTGGTAGAAGTTGGCGTGGAACTTCTCCGCCGTCGTGAATCCGGCCAACAGCACGCTGTCGTTGCGTTCGGCCGTCAGACGCCGAGCCGCGGTTCTGAGGGCGTTGTGATTGCCGAACGGCCACCCGCGCTGCTGCGCAACCGCCATCACGGCGTGCGATGCGGCGCCCCACATCTTCTCCGACCCCTGCAACGCATCGCCGGCATCGAATTCCACATCCGCCGCGTCCAGGAAATCCCGCGCCGTCTGCATGTGTTCCTGCACGAGCATCGATCCAGACTACCACGTCGCGGCGGCGCGCCCGCACCGGCCGGCGGCGATGCAACCCTGCCGTGTCCAACCGTCGCATGCCAGCGCTCAGGCTCGCCCGGGCCGTAGCGGCACCGTGCTATTCTCCACGTTCGCTCGATCCTTCCCTCCCATGCCCGAACGGCCGCACCAGATCGTCAGCCGGCCGGACGCCGGCGCGTCGCCGCTGTCGTACGAGGGGCGGACCCGGCGCCGCTTCGCCCGCCGCCTGCGGCTGCTCGGCATTCCCGAGGACCTCACCGGCTGGTCGGTGCTCGACATCGGCGCCTGGCACGGCTTCTTCTCGTTCGAGTGCGAACGGCGCGGGGCCGAGCGGGTGCTGGCCGTGGACAGCTACGCCTGGGACCGCTTCGGCATGGACGAGTTCCTGACGGCGCGCGAGCGGCTCGGCTCGGCGGTCGAGCACCGGCGGGCCGACGTCCACCAGCTCGACCCGGACGAGATCGGACAGTTCGACCTGGTGCTGCTGCTCGGCGTGTTCTACCACCTGCGCAACCCGCTGGCCGCGCTCGAGCGGATCGCACGGGTCACCCGGCGGCTGCTGATCTGCGAGACGCACGTCCTGCTGCCGTTCGTCCACGAGCGCTATCCGCTGGTGCCGTTCTTCCCCGGCGACGAGGGCGCGCGGGAGACCTCCCGCGAGCTGTGCGCCATGCCGACCCTGACGGCGCTGGAGCAGATGCTACAATCCGTCGGATTCAGCGAAGTCGAAACGGTCTATACCCCGTCCTTTCGCTACTGGAAGAAGTTCGTCGCGCTCGTCACCAACCGCCCGCAGTCGGGGCGGGGGATCGTGCACGCGCGCGTTTCGTCCGCATCGGCGGCGAAGGAGTAAGGACGTAATGAAGATTGCGGTGGTCGGCCTGGGCACGATGGGCGCGCCCATGGCCGCCAACCTGATCAAGGCCGGCTGCGAGGTCACGGTCTGGAACCGGACGCGGAGCCGCGAGGAGCCGCTCGCCAAGCTGGGCGCGGCGCGCGCCGCCAGCCCGGCGGCGGCGGCGGCCGAGTCCGACATCGTGCTGAGCTGCGTGTCCGATACCGCGGACGTCGAGCAGGTGCTGCTCGCGAGCGGTTCCGGCGCCATCCAGGGCCTGCAGGAAGGCGGACTGGTCATCGACTGCTCGTCGATCGCGCCGGCCGCGACGCGGCGCCTCGCCGAGCGGTTCCGCGCCAGGAGGATCGGCTATGTCGACGCCCCCGTGTCGGGCGGATCGGAAGGCGCCGTCAAGGGCACGCTCGCCATCATGTGCGGCGGCACCGAGGAGGACTTCGCCCGCGCGGAGCCCGTGCTGCAGATCATCGGCGCCAAGGTGACCCGGATCGGTCCGGTCGGCTGCGGCCAGATCGCGAAGGTGGCCAACCAGGTCGCGATCACCGGCACGTTCATGGCCCTGGCCGAGGCGCTGACCCTCGCCTACCGCGCGGGCGCGAACCCGGAGCGCGTGGTCGAGGCAATCGGCGGCGGGGTGGCCGCGTCCTGGATCCTCAACAATCGATCCGACAGGATGCTGAACGACGACTACCCGCTCGGCTTCCGGACCCGGCTGCACCGCAAGGACCTGGGAATCGCTCTGGACACGGCCCGCGAGTTCCAGGTGCCGCTGCCGATTGCGAGCCTGGTGGCGACCATCGAGGACGCGCTCATCGCGCAGGGCCGCGGCGACGAGGACATGTCGAACCTGGCGCGCTTCGTGCGGGAGGGAGCCGGTGTTCCCAGCGGACCGATGAAGGCGTGACGGCACCGCCAAAGGACTCAGGTTCAACCGAGAGACACCAATGCCCGGCAAGGTCTATCCCAGCTCGGCCGCCGCCCTCGAGGGCCTGCTTCACGACGGCATGACGATCATGGTCGGCGGCTTCGGCCTGTGCGGCGTGCCCCAGAACCTGTGCGTCGCGTTGCGCGACTCGGGCGTGACCGGACTCACCTGCATCAGCAACAACGCCGGCGTGGACGGCGCCGGCCTGGGGCTGCTGCTCGACACCCGGCAGATCAGGAAGATGGTCGCCAGCTACGTGGGCGAGAACAAGACGTTCGAGGGCCAGTTCCTGGACGGCTCGCTCGAGGTGGAGCTGAATCCGCAGGGCACGATGGCCGAGCGCATCCGGGCGGGCGGCGCCGGCATCGGGGCGTTCTTCACCCCCACCGGCTACGGAACCCCGCTGACCGAGGGCAAGGAGACCCGTGAGATCGACGGCCGCCGGCAGGTGCTGGAGACGGCCCTGCACGCCGACCTGGCCCTGGTCAAGGCGTGGAAGGCGGACGAGGCGGGCAACCTCGTCTACCGCATGACGGCGCGCAACTTCAACCCGCCGATGGCCGAGGCGGGCAAGGTGACGGTGGCCGAGGTCGAGGAGATCGTGCCGGCCGGCGCGCTCGACCCGCACCTGATCCACACGCCGGCGGTCTACGTCGACCGCATCGTCGTCGGCGAGGATCCGACCAAGGTCATCGAGCGCCGCCGGACGCGCTCGGCGTAGCGCACTGCGCTGGAGAGGATGGGGCGGGCAGTGACCGCAGCGGAACCCGCCCGCCCTCGCAGGCAATCCTGAAGGAGCGACGACGTGGCCCTGACACGCGAACAGATGGCGGCCCGCGCCGCGCGCGAGATGCACGACGGCGACTACGTCAACCTCGGGATCGGCATCCCGACGCTGTGCGCCAGCTTCATCCCGCCGGACGTGCGCATCATGCTGCAGAGCGAGAACGGCCTGCTCGGCATCGGCCCCTACCCCACCGAGGACGAGATCGACGCCGACCTCATCAACGCCGGCAAGGAGACGGTGACCGCCGTCGACGGCGCCAGCTACTTCAGCAGCGCGCAGAGCTTCGCCATGATCCGCGGCGGGCACATCGATCTCGCCATCCTCGGGGCCATGCAGGTCTCGGCCACCGGCGATCTCGCCAACTGGATGATCCCCGGCGCGATGGTCAAGGGGCCGGGCGGCGCGATGGACCTCGTCTCCGGCGCCAAGCGGGTCCTGATCGTGATGGACCACCTGTCGAAGCGCGGCGACAGGAAGATCCTCAACGCGTGCAGCCTGCCGCTGACCGGCAAGGGGGTCGTCAACACGATCGTGTCGTCGCTGGCCGTCATCGAGGTGAAGGAGGACGGCCTGCATCTGCTGGAGCGCGCGCCCGGCGTCTCCATCGACGAGATCCGCGAGGCGACCGAGCCGGCGCTGGTCACGAGCGGCGACGTGCCGGAGATCGCGGTCTGAGCGGAGCGTCGCACGACCCCTGCGAGAGCCTCAGCGGCGCCTCCCGGGTTGCTCGGCAACGTCGGTGCTCACGCCGCCCCGACAGCTTGTCCGATGACCTCCAGCGCGCGTCCGAGCGCCTTCCGGCGCCATAGCCGGCTCGCGGGACAGAAGCACTCGACCAACTGCCGCTTCGCGCGTTCGTACGCGGCGGCGCCGCGCACGGAATGGTGGTCCGCCCGGTTCTCGGCGCGCAGGGCGGCCAGCACGCGGAGCGCTGCATAGGTACCGAATTCCAGGCACGCAAAGCGGTAACGGCGCACCCCGGCTTGGCGCGCGAGCCACGTTCCCATCACCCCGCGGGCGGCATAGGGCGTGTCGCCTCCGACCGCCGCGACACGCTCGGGGTCGAACCGCGAGCGGTACCAGTCCAGATCGTGAACGTGCGGCGGCTCGATCAGCAGCCGGTAGTCCGCATAGGCACCGAGCCCCGTGTGCAGGTCCAGGTGCACCACCTCTTCCGCCGACCGGGTCCAGCCCCAGAACCGCTCCTGGACGAGACGGGTCGACACGGCGGCCTCGCGCCCCCCGAAGAACAGACCGGCCGGATGTTCGTACTGGCCCGTCGCGACGGCGTTCTGCAGCACGGACAACCCGTGACGCCGTACGGTCCAGGCCGCCCGCAGGCGGAAGGCGTCCAGCCGCGCCGGCGGCGTCGGCGGGTTCAGCAGATCGTGGACGCCGTCGTAGTGCTCGGGTACCCCGCCGTAGGTCTCGCCGTCGTCGAGGAAGTTCCGGTTGAGGTCGACGTTGTCCTCGTTGGCGCGCCGCCGCCAGGCGAAGCCGAAGGGATTGACGGCATGCAGCAGCACGACGAGCGTGCCGCCGGGTAGCGGCACGGCGCCTTCGCGCAGCCGGCGGAGCCACGCGAGCTGGACGGCGGACCCGAAGAAGCCCTCGACGCCGTGGAGCCCGGACGAGACGACCACCGCCCGGCGCGGGTTGCGGGCGCCGACCAGCGCCACGTCGATGGTCAACTCGCACCCGTCCGGGCCCCGGCCGGGCAGCACGTGGCGCTCGAGCACTCCCGCCGCCCCGCGAGCGGCGTCGCGGAAGCGCTCGCGGGCGGCCGCGTAGCTCCTCGAGAACGGATCGAACGCCTGTCGCACCCGCACCTCGAAGCGTCGGCGCGCCCCGGCTACTCCGGCATCAGCGCGAACGTCCAGATCGAGCCGCCGGCCGGCACCTGGCCGCGCGCGTAGCGGTTGGCGAGCCCGCCCCCGAGCCCCGACGCCACCGTTATCTGCTGCCGCCCGTTCAGGGTGTAGGTAATCGCGGTTGCGTTGACGCTCGATCCGGTCTGGAACTCCCAGAGCGTCTCGCCCGTCTCCTCGTCGAGGGCCACGAACTCGCCCGTGATCTTCCCGCTGAACAGCAGTCCGCCGCCGGTCGCCAGCACGCCGGCCGAGCTGGGGAAATCGTGCATCGGGACCTCCCACTTCTTCTCGCCGGTCAGCGGATCGATGGCCACGATGTGCCCCAGCAGATCGCCGGGCTCGACTACCGGGAAGCGGTTGGTGACCCCGGTGTAGCTCGCGCCGATGACCCGTTCCAGCGGCCCCGGGAGAAGCTGCTGGATGCGCGGCACGTGCCACGTGGTCGAGTAGATCAACCCCGTATCCGGATTGAAGGCGATGGGCACCGCGTTGGTCCCGCGGGACGGCCAGATGTAGACCTGCTCGCCGGCGAGAAAGTCGCGGTAGATGTCGGTCAGCACCGGCCGGCCGGTCTGCAGGTCGATGTGCGTCGCCCAGTTGACGTAGACGTAGGGGTGCGCCGCGATCAGCGAGCAGTCGGTGCGGTCGAGGGTGTAGAGGAACCCGTTCTTGTTGGCCTGGATCATCACCTTGCGCATCTCGCCGTCGACCTCCAGCTCGGCCAGCACGTGCTCGTCGATGCCGTCCACGTCGTAGACGTCGTTGGGCGTGTACTGGTAATAGCAGTGGATCTCGCCCGTCTTCGGCCGGATGGCGAGCACGGTCGAGGCGTACAGGCTGTCGAGTGCGCCGCGGGGGGCGGGGTCGTACGGCTCGGCGTTGCCCGTTCCCCAGTACACGAGGTCGAGCTCGGGATCGTACGAGCCGGAGCGCCAGGTCGGCGCGCCGCCGTACATCCAGGCGTCGCTGTCGGCGGGCCAGGTCTCGTGGCCGGGCTCGCCGGGCCCGGGGATCGTGTAGCGGCGCCACAGCTTCTCGCCGGTGGCCGGATCCCAGCCGTCGAGAAAGCCGCGCGTGGTGGACTCCCCGCCCGCCATGCCGGAGATCAGCACGCCGTTGGCGACGACCGGCGCACCCGTCGCGTAGTAGCCCTCGGCCGCGTCGGCGAACTTCTGCTTCCACAACTCCTCGCCGGTCTCCATGTCGAGCGCGAGGACGTGGTTGTCGACCGTCACCCGGAAGAGGCGGCCCTCGTAGATCACGGGCCCGCCCCGGTTGAAGCTGCTCCGCCGCCGCGATCCCTCTTCGAGGACGACCGGCGTGCGCCAGATCTGCCGCCCGGTCTCCAGGTCGATGGCGAAGGTCCAGCTCCCGTTGATGGCGTACAGCACCCCGTCCCAGATGGCCGGCGCGGCCAGCTCGCCCGCCTGGTTCATCAGGCTCGTGCTCCAGATCGGCACCAGCCGGTGGATGTTGGACCTGTCGATCTCTTCGAGCGGGCTGTAGCTCTTGCGGTCGTACCCCATGCTGTGGACGAGCACGTCCTCGGGGGTCCGCGCGTCGTTGATCAGGTCGTCGTCCGTCTGGGCCGACCCCGGGCTCGACCCCAACCCCAGGAGCAGCGCGAGGAGAGCAGCCGTCTTCTTCATGATCAGCCTCCAGTCAACCGCGCCCGGCCGCAGACGGGCAGGCAACGCACGCCCCACGCGCCATGCCTGGAACCGCGTCTGCCGGCCATCATACGGGGTCGCCGCGAGAGGGTCCAGATACGGTCGGCGGCGGGTCAGCCCCGAGGGCCGGCCTGCGCAAGGGCCCAGGTATGCACGAACGACAGCCGGCCGCCGCGCTTGCGCGGCCGCATCCCCGTGGGCGGGCCGCCCTCGAGCTCGCGCTCCAGCGCCTGAATGATCGTCCGGCGCGTGGAGTCGGGTGTGCCTGTGAGATCGAGCCACGGATCCAGGGCCACCTCCACGTCGCGCGCGGACCAGCAGGCGATGGGACGGCCGGCGGCTTCCAGCAGCTTCCGCAACTCGCCGGCGGTGACGGCGCACGTATGCGACGGATCCCGCATCCGTTCGAACGTGTTGTAACGGGCGGCCAGATCCGCATCGTCCGGGGAGAGCAGATCCACGACCGCCACGGTACCCGAAACCCGCGCGACGCGTGCCATCTCCGCCACCTCTGCCGCGGGATCCGCGAAGTGATGGAGTCCAAGGCGGCACAGGACAAGATCGAACTGATCGTCGGCGAACGGCAGGCGGCCGGCATCCGCCAGCACCGGCTGCAGGTTGTCCAGTCCCTCCCGCTCGGCCTCGGTCCGCAACGCGTCCAGCATCGCCGGCGTGACATCGACGGCCGCGACCGACCGGACGAGCGGAGCCGTCTTGCGGCTCAGGTGACCGGTGCCGGCGGCAACGTCGAGCGCACGGGTCTCCGGCGTCAGCGGCAGGGATTCGACCACCCAGCGCAGAAGCTCCTCCCGGCCAAGGGTAAGGCCGGGATCCCCGAATCCCGGCGCCTGCCGGGTGAATGCCGACTGCACGCGGTCGATCTGGCTCGTCACGGCTCTTCGACGGTACCATGATCCGCATGCCGACTTCCAAGATCGTCCCGCTCGGCGAGTTGGCCGCGCTCGTGTCCGACGGCGCGTCGGTCGCCCTGGGCGGGAGCTTTCTCCACCGGGGGCCATTCGCCTTCGTACGCGAGCTGATCAGACAACGCAAGAGATCGCTGGAGATCGTCAAGCAGTCGCCGGGCTACGACATCGACATCCTGTGCCGCGCCGGCGCGGTGGCCCGGGTGCGCGCCGGCATCGTCGCCATGGAGGGCCATCTCGGTCTGGCCCCCGCGTACCGCCGCGCGGTCGAGCGGCAGGAGATCGAGCTGGAGGAGCATGCCTGCATGACGCTCACCGCCGGCCTGCGGGCGGCCGCCTACGGCGTGCCGTTCCAACCCGTCGGCGGCGTGCACGGCTCGGATCTGCCGGCGCTGAACCGGTGGGCCTCCGTTACCGATCCCTACGGCTCCGGCAAGGACGTGTGGGTCATCCCGGCCATCCGGCCCGACGTCGCCGTCATCCACGTCAACGAAGCGAACGAGCAGGGCGACGCGCGCGTCTACGGCACCACCCACTGGGACCGCATTCTCAGCCGCGCCGCCCGGCGGGTGTTCGTGCTGGCGGAGACGCTCTCGCCGGTGGCGTCGTTCCGTGAGCGTCCGGAACTGACGCTCATCCCCGGTTTCATGGTCGAAGCCGTATCGGTGGTCCCGAACGGCGCGTGGCCCGGGTCCTGCTGGCCGCTCTACGAGGTGGACTACCCGGCCGTCGAGGAGTACATGCGGTCCGAAGGCCTGCCCGAAGCGCACCTGGCGGCGGCGCCCGAACGTCGCGAGCCCGCCCATGCTTGAGCGCTGGTCCGCGTTCTCGTACCTGGTCACCAATCTCGCGCGCTTCATCCGGCCGGGCGAGGTGACCTTCAGCGGCGTGAACTCGACGCCGCCGATGCTCGCCTGCCTGCTCGCCAAGCGGGCCTGCGATTTCGACTTCGTGTACATCAACGTCGCCGGGGGCGTGCAACCGACCCCGTCGTCGGTCCCGCGTTCGAGCTCCGATCCGGTGTTGGCGGAGGGCTCGACCGCGATCTTCGCCAACGAGGACTTCTACGACCTGTGCACCCGCGGCGGCATGGACCTGTGCTTCCTCGGGGCCGCGCAGGTCGACGGCCTCGGCCGCACGAACGTCTCGGCGATCGGCGACTGGCACGCCCCGAAGGTGCGGCTGCCGGGCGGCGGAGGGGGCGCGGTCATGCTGCCGACGGCGCGGCGCGCGGTGACGTGGCGCACGGAGCATTCGACCCGCACGCTGGTGGAGAAGCTCGACTTCGTGACCGCGGCCGGCGGCCTGCACGGCGTGGTCACGCCGATCGCGGTCTTCGAGAAGCGCGACGGCCGGCTCGCCCTGCGTTCCTGGCATCCGGATGCCTCCCTCGACGAGGTGCGGCGGCGGACCGGGTTCTCCTTCGACGCGGCGGGCGCCGGGCCGACGCCGCTGCCGAGCGCCCGCGAAGCCGCCGCGTTGCGTGCGCTCGACCCGTCCGGGCAGTTCGAGCGCGACGCGAACGTGGCGGTGCGGTAGCGTAGCGCCCCTCGGCGCCACCGCCGGGAGTCTGCGGCGCAGAAACCGCGCGGACTCCTGGACAGGCTTGGCCGGGCGCGCGGAGCAACGCTGTTTTGGAACACCGGCGCCATGAGTGCATCATCCCTGAGTCGCCTGCTGCGCGAGCGGTCGCGCGCCATGCGCGGGCCGGGCGGACCGCGCTGCTCGCTCCGGACGCCTCGGTTTCGTATGCGGAGCTGGGTGCACGAATCGATGGCCATGCGAGATCGTTTCGACAGATCGCGCGCGGTGACCTGGTCGGCGTGCCCGCGTCGCGCTCGGCCGACGCGGTCGCGCGCTTCTTCGGCGTCATGCAGGCAGGCGCCTGTCCCTGCTTCGTCGAGCCCGGCCTCACCGCCGAGGCCCTGCTGGCCCGGGCGCACGCGGTCGGCCTGCGGCGGATCGTGCTCGACGACGAGTCGGAAGCCATGGCGCGCGACCTGGAGCACGGCGGCCTGCAGGTCAACCTCGCGAGGGACCTGCTCCACCAGTCGCGCAGGTCGGGAAGCGCCGGGATCATCCCCGAGCCGCTCGGTCGCACCGACCTGGCGATGATGCAGTTGACGTCGGGTAGCACGGGGCAGCCGAAGGGCGTCCTGCTCACCCACGGCAACCTGCTGCGGCACGCGGCGGGCATCATCGAGAGGACGAGGCTGACCGCGGCGGATCGCCTGTTGCACGTGATGCCGCTGCATCATACCAACGGCGTGAACAACCAGCTCATCGCGCCGTTGCTGGCTGGGGCCACCGTCGTGCTCGACGAGCGGTTCCGGGCGGAGGACGTCGAGGACCGGATCGCCGCTCACGGCATCACCTGTCTGACCGGCGTGCCGACGATGTACTCGCGGATGCTCCCGCATCTGCGCGACCAGGCGAGGCTGCGCTCGCTGAGATTCCTCCGCTGCGGGTCGGCGCCCATCACGGTGCGCCTGCACGAGGAGGTCGAGGCCGCCTTCGGCGTGCCGCTGGTCGTGTCCTACGGGTTGTCCGAGGCCACGTGCACCTCGACGATGAACCCCGTGGACGCACGCCGCGTCGGCACCGTCGGCCGACCTGGGCGAGACGCCGGTGGCGTTCGTCGTGCGTCGCGGCGCCGAGCCGGTGGACGCCGCGGAGCTGACCGCCGTGGTCCGCGGCAAGCTGTCCCGGGGCCACGCGCCGGCGGCGGTCCGCTTCCTGGAATCGCTGCCTGTCAACGCGGTGGGCAAGGTGGACCGCAAGGCGCTGCGAGCCCGCTGCACGCAGCCCGCTACCGGACGGAAGCGACCGTCCTTCTGATCAACGACGTGAACGCCTCGGTGAGACCGTCCGTGCGGGCCAGGATGACGCCGTCCTGGTCGACCAGCGCGTAGGTGGGGAGGTCGCGAACGTACCAGCGCCGCACGAGGTCGCTCGCCGGGCCGGCGTGCCAGTTCGTCCCCGGCAGCGGCTCGTCCCGCCCGAGCTCGATGACCGCCTCCGGCGCTTCGTCGACGCTGATCGCGAGCAGGGTGAATCGATCCACGGGCAACTCGGCGACCAGCTCCCGCAACGCCGGCAGCTCGCCGGCGCAACGCCGGCACCCGGTCGCCCAGAAGTCGATCAGCACCACCCGGCCGGCGTAGGCCGACAGGCGATCCTCCGACCCGTCCAGCCGCCTGCCGACCATCTCCGACGACGCACCCCCGGCGGTCGCGTGCCGGATGCCGTGGATCAGGCTCGCCTCCGCCGCCGCGAAGGTCGGTGGGATGGATGCGAAGGGACTGCCCGGCTCCTGCGCCGGGGCGAACGCCTCCTGCTCCACCCCGGCGCTCAGACCGGCCGCCGCCTCGAGCGCGCGCCGCCGCCTCGTTTCGCGGACGCTGGGCTGCGACCAGAAGCCGTTGGCGGACCGCATCAGGCCGGCCGCCACGTAGTACCGCGCCCTGGCGCGCACCGCCGGATCGGCAGCGTTGGCCGCCATCCGTTCGAAGAACGCGTCGATTTCCCGCGCCATCGACTGCCCGTTCGGCGCGAACGTCCGGCCGGCGTCCAACTGCATCATGACGCGCGGCCATTCCTCGAAGCGGGGCGCGTGGGCGGCCAGCGCCCGTGCCCCCGCGGCCATGTGCCAGTCGGCGTCCGGTTCGGCGTTCGTGTGCGCCACGAGAAACCCGGCAGCCTCGATCAGCCGCTCCTGCGCACCGCCCGCCTCCACAATCGCCGTCGCCGCCGCGATGGCGCGGCGGGTCTCCGGACGCTCGGACCACGCGACCTGCCGCCGGCGCCACTTTTCCTCGGCCGGGATGTCCGCGAGGGCAAGCTCGCGTTCGAGATCCGTCCAGGCCCGCTGCCTCTCCAGATACTCCTCCACCACCGCCCAGTCGGGTCCGACGTCGCCCGGAAGCGGCAGGCGCGGCGGCCGGAACGCGAACGTCCGGCGCCGTGGCGCCCGAACGGTGGCGGCGCCGCCCGTGAGCGGCAGGCGCCGGATGCGGCTCTGCAACCAGTCGCCGGCGCCGGCGGGAACCAGATCCGGCGGCGGCGCCGGAACGACGAGGCCCGGGCGCAGGGCGTACAGCACGGCCGCGATCAGCAGCAGCAGCAAGGCCGACCCGGCGCCGGCCCAGACCGCCGGACCGACGCGCGATAGCCGGCCGCCACGCGGAATCCATCGCTGCATCAAGACCTCCGTGCCGAGCAGCCCGTGGCAAGATCCCGCTGCATTCGAGCGGCGATGCATCCCGTGTGGACTGCGTTGCTCCACGAACGCCCGTTTCTACCCGTGCGCCTTCGTCCGCAGCGTCGCCCGGCCCGGCCGACACTGTGACGGCAACGGATTGTACCTGCACATCGAGCCGTCCGGGGCACGCCACCGGGTGCAGCGGCTCGTCATCCACGGCAACCACGGTGCGGCGTGGAATGGCGAAATCCTACTCCCGCAGAATCTGCAGGATGTCTCCGAGCGGCTTGCGGCGCAGGTCGGGTACCCGCGCGTCGGCGGCAGGATAGCCCACCGGTATCAGCAGACACGCCGTCTCGTTGTCCGGACGGTTCAGGATCTCCCGGAGGAATCCCATCGGGCTGGGGGTGTGCGTCAGCGCCACCAGTCCCGCCTGGTGCACGGCGGTCAGGAACAGGCCGGCCGCGATGCCGACCGACTCGGACACGTAGTAGTGGCGGACGTGCTCGCCGTCCGGGCCCAGGCCGTAGTTCTGGCGGAAGAGGACCACCAGCCAGGGAGCAATCTCGAGGAACGGTTTGTGCTCGTCCGTGCCCAGCGGCTCAAGCGCGCGGAGCCATTCGTCCGGCATCCGCCCCCCGTAGTTCTCGTGCTCCTCGCGCTCGGCGGCGATGCGGATGCGCCGCTTGACATCCGGATCCGAGACCGCAACGAACGTCCACGGCTGCCGGTGCGCGCCCGACGGAGCCGTGGATGCCGCGCGCACCAGATCCTCGATCACCCCGGCCGGCACCCGCGCCGGACTGAAGTCCCGCACCGTTCGGCGCCGGTTCATCACCTCGAAGAAGCTGCGCGCCCGCGCGGCGACCTCCGGAAGCGAGGGCTTCTCATACTGCAGCGGAATGAGCTTCGGCTTCATGGCAGGTTGCGCCGCCGGCGGCGTTACGAAACCGAACCGGCATTCGAGCGAGTTGCCCCGCCAGCGAGTAGTCGCTACCACCCGGCGAGGGGGCCGCAGGTCCTGCCCGCTAGTAGAAGAGCATCGCGACGACGACGACGAGGATCGCCAGGATGACGAACCACTGCCAGATCTCCTGCTGATCCTCGGACGGGATGAGCTGGAAGGTGATGGCGCGGTGGGCGTCGATGGCGTTGCGGAGGAACGGCGCCGCCGACAGGCCGATGTTCTCCAGGACGAACGAACCGCCCCCTGAGCGCTGGTCGAACATCGCGACCCCTTCCGGGTTGACCCGCGTGCGGATGCCTTCGAGGTCGGCCTCGAGCGTCTCGTCGAAATCGAGGCCGCGGATGTAGTCCTGCAGCACGATGTCGACGTCGACGCCCGTCCGCGTGCCGATCACCACCGGATAGACGGCCAGCCCCCGCCGGCCGAACTCCGAGAGCGCCTGGTCGAGGCGGGAGATCTGCTCGTTGTCCGAGGCGAAGTCGCCGTCGGTGAACAGCAGCACGACCCGGTCGGAGCGCTCCGCCGGCTGCCAGTCCTCGTCGCCGCTGTCGAAGCGGTCCTGATTGTCGAGCGACTGGTAGACGTGCTCGAACGCCGCCGCGATGTCGCTGTCCCAGGGGAACGCGTCGCCGGAGAGCTGCTCGGGCGGCGCGATCTGCCCCAACTGCTCGACGAAGCGCTCGGCGTTCGACGACAGGTGCACCTGCCGCAACGCGGTCGTGCCGAAGACGAACAGGGCGACCCGGTCGCCCGGCGTCAGGATCTCCTCGGTGTAGAGGCCGAGCGCCTCGCGCACCGCGACCTCCAGCCGCGAGGGGCCGAGGTCGCGAACCCACATCGAGGCCGAAGCGTCGACGATGACGGCCACGTCGACGTCGCCGCGCTTGAAGCTCGACCCGCCGTAGACCCAGAAGGGGCGCGCCGCGGCCAGGCTGAGAATGCTCAGCGCCAGGACGGCCAGGAACCAGAACTTGATGTGTCCGAAGAGCGGGTAGGACGAACCGTGGCTCCGCGGCGGACGCAGGCGCAGGCGGAGCGCGAAGATGCCGATGCCGAACAGCAGCAGCAGCCCGGCGAGCGGCACGAACGTCAGGTACTCGGGATTCTGGAACTCGACGCTCTCGCGCAGCGCGGATTGCAGCTCGCCCATCCCGAACGCTCCCAGGCGGTCAGCCGCGCCGGCGCCGCACCGGCGTCCCCTCGCCGCGCATCTGCTCGAGCTGCGGCGGCTCGGCCTCGCGCAACGGCTCCAGCGCCCGCCGCACCGCCTCGGGGTCGCTGGTCAGGTCGTAGTTCCACTTGAAGTCGAAGCGGCCCGTCGTATCGGCCCGCAACGCCCGCTCGTAGTCGGCGTTCACGTCGTCGAGCACCTGCTCGATGATGGCCGCCTTCTTGAGCTGTCCGTCGGGGTCGTCGTCGGGGATCGCCCGGTACTGCTGCCGCGCGAGCTGGAACTTGGCGCTCGCCAGCAGGTGCGAAGCGCGCGGGTCGTCGATCTCGTCGGCCAGATCTCGGACCACCGCCTCGAAGTCCCCGGTCAGGTAGTTGTACGACGCCTGCTGCAGGAACGCGTCCGCGAAGAGATAGGCGTCGGAGAACCAGCCGAGCCCGATGTTCCGGCTGCGCTCGTAGAACCCGGTCACCTCGGCAAGCTGCAGATCCGCCTGCTCGTAGTCGCCGCGGTCGACCGAATCGCTCAGCGCGTCGAGGTTCGCGTAGAAGCCCCCGAGACTGCGCGACGGGAGCGCCACGAGCGCCAGAAACACGACCGCCAGGACGAAGCCGATCAAATACTTGAACGACCGTTCCTTGTCGAGAAGGTCCGTCAGTGCCACGTCTGTATTCCCCCCTGCGCGGTGACCGGCCCTACGGGCTCGTCCCCCAGAACAGCTCCGCCACGAAACCGAGCGGGATGCCCACCACCAGCAGCCCCATCGCCAGCAGCAGGAACCGCCCGTAGATCGGCACCTTCAGCGCGCGGTGGCGCTGCTCGACCCGCACCGCCTCGCGCTCGTCGATCGCCTGGTAGGCCGCGAGCAGGCTGTCCTCGTCGGTCACGTCGAAGTAGTCGCCGCCGTACTCGCGGATCATCTCGATGAGGCGCGGCGTGCTCGGATGGCCGATCATGGCGGTCCGGATGTCGCTGGTGTTGATGTAGATGATGTAGGGCGTGACGTTGCGCTGGCTCAGCGCCGCGAACTCCGCGTCCGGAAACTCGTCGACCGCCGCGTCGGTCACGATGAGCACGGCGCGGTTGACCTGGTCGCCGCCCAGCGCCGCCTCGTCCTGATCGAGCTGCCTCGTGATCGACTGCAGCGGCCGGATGATGTTGGTGTCTCCCTCGGCCGGCACGATGCGCACCTTGTCGGGCGGCACCACCATCGCCTTGTCGAGCCGCTGCGTCATCACGTACGGCGCGTCCCACACCTGGAAGTAGTACAACTCGTCGTCCATGACGAAGTCGTCCACCATGTAGGGATACGTCGAGAAGAGCCACAGCGAGACGCGGTCATTCTTCCCCTGGCGCATGTCGAGGAACCGCAGGTGCGCGTCGCGCGCCACCTCGGCCTTCGACTTGCCGGTGTCGGGGAACTCCCAGGCCATCGAGCCCGAAGTGTCGACGAGGTCGACGCGCACCCGCGACTCGATGTAGCCGCTGACCTCCTCGGTCGCGGTCAGGAACGGGTCGGCCGCGGCGAAGAGCATCAGGGCCAGGGCCCCGCCGACGAGCAGCTTGGGCAGCGAGTGCGCCGTCTTGATCCACAGGCGCTTGGTGTGCCGGTGCTCGATCACGTGCCCCGAGTGCTGGCGCACGTGCTTGCGCTGGCGGAACATCAGCCGGGCCGCGGAGGCGACCATCACGACGCCGACGGCGATGGAGAGCGCCGTCGCCATGCCGATGTCGCCGTAGCGCACCTGGGCGAACTCCGTCTCCAGCAACTCGACCAGGCCGGTGTTCAGAAACGCGACGAACTCGTTCCAGGGTTGCAGCATGGGTCATCCCCTACTGGTCGAACATGCCCGTGAACGCGCGCCACAGACGCACGTGCGGGCGCAACGCCGCCAGCGCGTCCTCCAGCAGCCGCGCCTCTTCCTTGGGGTTCGCGATGGTCGCCCCATCGCCCAGCTCGAGCCCCGCGTGATGCTCGACGAGCCGCGAGGCGAGCGTCGCCAGCGCCGTCTTGCGTCCGCCGTCGTCGAGTCCTTCGATGTGCCGCAGGATGTCCTTCGGCGTGTCGCCGCTGCGCAGCGCCGGCAGCTCGGCCCGCAGGTACTCCCGCGTGGAGATGACCAGATCCTGCTTGAGCTCTCCCAACGCCCCGTTGCCCTCGACCGCCTCGAGCGTGCGCACGTGACCCTGCAGGGTCCGGCGCGCGTCCCAGATGGACGGCGGAGCGGGAATCTGCGCCTCCAGCCGCTCGATCTCCTCGAGCTCGCGCGCCACCTCGGTGGGAACCACTTCCTTCTTGCGCCACTGGCGCACGAGGAACACCAGCCACACGAGCAGCGGCAGCGGGGCCACGGTCCAGGCCGCCGTGCTGAAGAGCGTGGCGCGGCCGCCGAACTCGCCGAGCTCGATGGTGTCGCGGATGTCCAGCACGGGCACGTCGGTCATCGTCGACACGTAGCGCACCAGGCCCTGCCCGCCGTCCACCTGCTGGATCTCGGCATCCTCGATGTCCTCGCCGAGATCGCGGATCAGATAGTAGAAGGCGAAGGACGGAACCAGGTAGACCGCCTTCTCCGGCGCGATGATCCGCAGCCCGTACTCGAAGTCCCAGATGTGCTCGTCCTCGATCTGCCGCTTCACGACGTTGAGCGACACCGCCTCGAAGGGGTGCACCGGCAGGTTCTCCGGCACCATCCGATCCTCGAGGATGATGATCTCCCGCCCCTCGGAGATGAGATCCGGGAAGCGCAGGCGGTAGGTCTGCAAGATGACGTCCCCGGTCTTGACCACGGTCGGCTCGAGCTCCAGCGTCTCGACCGCGATCGGCGACTGCGCCGCCGCGGAGCCGGCGAACACCAGGGACACAACGAACGTCACGACGGCGAGGCGTCTCACCATGCTTCCTTCCGTTCCAGCTAGCGGGCGGTCCGTGCGATCAGGAACTCCGCCAGGGCGTCGCCGTGGTTCTGGGGAGTGAGCACGACGGAATCGACCCCGCTCTTGTGCTTGAGCATGTACTGGAGATCCGACATCCGCTCCTCGATGGTGCGCCGGATGGCGCCCGCCTTGCGCGCGGAGATGACGGTCTGCCGGTCGGTCTCCATGTCGTTGATCCGGATGTAGCCGAGACTGCTCCTGACCTGGAATTCCTCGGGATCGTCCAGGATGAGCATCATCATATCGTGCTTCGCGGCCAGCGTGCCCAACAGCTTGAAATCGAGCGCCGCGCGGTCGTTGACGAAGTCGATGGCGTCGGAGATCAGGATCAGCGTGTGGCGGTTCTTCAGGCGCGACGCGATGAACCGGAACGGCACCGTGAAGTTCGCCGCGCGTTTCTCCGGGAACCGCCGCTGCAGCTCGATCTTGTCGAAGATCTGCTTGGCGATGTAGAAGACCTGCGGGTTGCCGAGCTTGGGCTTGACGAACGTCTCGATGCGGTCCGAGAAGCCGAGCAGCCCCACCGGATCGCGGACGTTGGCGCGGGTCAGCCCGATGTTGCCGATCAGATCCAGCATCAGCAGCGCCTTGCTCGAGCCCTGCGAGAGCTGAAACAGGATCGACGACGACAGGTCGACGACGAAGAGCGCGCGGAGCTCCTTCGGCTCCATCCGCTCGATGCGGAAGAGCTTCTCCGGGTAGGTCCGCAGGCTGAGCACCCACGCGATGTCCTTCAGCGGCTGGCCCGGCCGCCACTGATCGACGCCGACGATGTCGTAGCCGGCGCCCTTGAACCCGCTCTTGTGGTCGCCGTAGTGGATCGAGGTGGACTTCTTGCGCGTCTTGATTCCGTGCTTGATGTTGCGGAACCGCGCGAAGACCTCCTCTATTTCCACGGGGGGATCTCCATGTCCGCCACGATCTGGCGGAGCAGGTCCTCCTTGTTGACCGAGAACTCCATGCCCTCGCGCAGCACCAGGCGATGCGCGAGCACCGGCTCGGCCACCGCCTTGATGTGGTCCGGGGTGATCACCGTGTCGCCCTGGAAGAAGGCGAACGTGCGCGCGACCGCCTCGAGATGGAAGTGGACGCGGGGCGAGATGCCGACCCGGATGTACTCCCGGACGGTGCGGGTGGCGCGCCCCTGCACGCGGTGCGGCCGCGTGTTGCGGATCAGCCGCACCTTGTACTGCTGGCCGTAGTCGGACATCTTCACGGTGTCGAAGATGTGCTGGGCGATGTCGAGCACCTCGTGGAGGTTGGTCAGCTTCTCGACGTGCTTGCCGACGACGTTGCGGGCGCTGATGTTCAGCTCGTCGTCCTCGCTCTCCGGATCCATCATGTTGATCGAGAGCGTGGTCCGGTCGAGCTGGGCCACCGGGTTGGCGAACGTCCCCTCCTCCTCGCCGAAGATGTTCTCGGTGCAGATCACCATGAAGAAGCGCGGGCCGTCGATGTCGTTGTAGTCGCCCGACAGCGGGAAGAGCGGCAGCATCTTCCCTTCGGCCATGTCGCCGTAGTCGGAGTTCAGCGTCGCCGAGCTCTCCTCCATCCCCTCGAGCACCGCCGCCTTGGTCTTGCCCGACAGGCGGTTGTCCTCGTCGATGAGGACGATGTGGGCCATCAGCTTGCCCGGCTTGAAGTGGATCTTGCGGCTGCCGTCCACCTCCTCGACGATGGTCTCGTAGCCGAGGATGTCCTCCGGCATGTAGGTGGGCAGCCCCTGGATGCGCTCGAACCTGGCGTCGATGGCCATCGCGCAGGCGCTGACGAGGTCGGTCTTGCCGGTGCCGGTCGGCCCCCGGAACATGATGTGCGGCTGGCGCAGCTTCTTCCCCTGGCTCAGCTTGTCGGTGTACGGCAGGAGGGTGAAGAACGCCCACGAGAGAATCCGCGCGGCGTCGTCGAGCCCGTACAGCCACTTGGTGGACTCGCTCTGGAAGCGCTGCACGACCTCGTTGGCGCGATCTCTATCAACGGCCGGTCTGGTCTCGACAGTCATCGCTCGTACGAGCCGCCTTTCACACGGAGGAACGGCGCACCGGGCCGCTCCGCGGCCGGCGCCACCCGGAAAAGTGCAAAGCATACCAGTGTAGCGGCCCCGGCGCTAGGATTCCGCGCCGTGGGAAACGGGGCGGAATCCCGGTCGGGCCGGGTCGGCCGGCAAGTGCAACCGCGGGCGACGATGGTCGGGCTACCGGGCGACTTGGCATCCGGGCGGCGGGGTGACAACATGGATCGCTTGGCCGGCGCGGGGGCGGCCGGCACGGGACGCACGGACCGGGAGGACGGACGAATGCCACTGCTGACGGCCGAGGAATACAAGAAGAGCCTGCGCGACGGGCGGGCGGTCTACTACCGCGGGAAGCGCGTCGACGACGTCGCGACGCATCCGGTGATCGGCCGCGCGGTCGATCACGCCGCCATCGACTACCGCATGGCCCACGACGCCTCGGACCGTCCTCTGGCCGTCGTCGACGGACCCAACGGCCCCTGCTCGCGCTATTACGCCATCCCCCGCAGCCCGGAGGATCTGCTCCAGCGCAGCGCGCTCATCGAGCGGGCGACGGCGCTCGGCGGCACCCTGGTGGTGCTGATCAAGGAGATCGGCACGGACGCGCTGTTCGCCCTGCGGCTGATTGCCGGCCACCTCGACCGCAAGAACAAGACCAGCTACCTGAAGCGCGTCGAGGCGTTCCACGATCATTGCCGCGACGGCGATCTCGCGGTGGCGGTGGCCCAGACCGACGTCAAGGGCGATCGGAGCAAAGGGCCCACGGAGCAGGAGCACCCCGACTACTACGTGCGCGTGGTGGCGCAGGACGCCGACGGCCTCACGCTGCGCGGCGCCAAGGTGCACACGTCGTGCTCGACCAATGCGCACGAGATCATCGTGCTGCCGACCCGCAACCTGTCCGCGGGCGAGGAGGCGTACGCCGTGGCCTGCGCGGTGCCGGCCAACGCGCCGGGCCTGACGATGCTGGCCAGCGGCTACGGCCGGTCGGGCAACGCGTTCGAGAACCCCATCAGCGCGAAGCACAAGATGATGGAGACGCTGACCGTCTTCGACGACGTGAAGGTGCCGTGGGACCGCGTGTTCCTCAACGGCGAGGTGGACATGGCGGGACCGCTCGCCAAGACCTTCGTCGAGTTCCACCGCTTCACCGCGGTCAGCTACAAGCTGCCGCTCGTCGACCTGTTCGTCGGCGCCTCGCACCTGATGGCGGAGTACAACGGCATCCTGCGGGCCGGGCACGTCCGCGACAAGCTGGCGAAGCTCATCAGCTATGCCCAGATCTGCCGCGGCATGACCCGCGAGGCGGCCCGCGAGGCGGGCGTCGTCGACGGCGTCGCCGTGCCGAACGCTGAGCTCATCAACATCGCCAAGCTGCATTTCGCGACCAACTACCACCAGGCGCTGGCCTGGGTGCAGGACATCGCCGGCGGCCTGCTCGCGACCGGCCCGAGCGCCGAGGACCTGGACGACCCGAAGCTGGGCGCGCTGATCGACAAGTACCTGGGCGCGGCGGGAGGGTCGGCCCGCGACCGCCTGCGCCTGATGAACCTGATCGCCGAGATCACCGCCACCGACTTCGGCGGCTACCAGGCGGTGCTGGCGGTACACGCCGAGGGCAGCATCGAGGCCGAGAAGATGACCATCTGGCGGCAGCACGACATCAAGCCGCGCGTGCGCTACGCGAAGCGGCTGGCGGGGATCGACTCGTAGAGCCGCCCGTCAGCCGCGCATGACGCGGAACGCGAGCGGGGGGGCCGGCTTGTCCGCCTCGGCGAGCGCCTCGCCGATCAGGTGGTGGTGCGGAGACAGGTGGCAGACCGGATCGGTGGCGTTGGCGTCGCCGGTCATCAGGTAGGCCTGGCAGCGGCAGCCGCCGAAGTCGATCTCGCGGCGGTCGCAACTACGGCACGGCTCCGGCAGCCAGTCGGTCCCGCGAAACCGCTGGAAGACGTCGGACGTGAACCAGATCTCCTGCAGGGACGAGTCGCGCACGTTGGGGAACTCGAGGCCCGGAATCTCGCGCGCGGTCTGGCACGGCAGGGCCGCGCCGTCCGGCGCCACGGCCATGAAGACCATGCCCCAGCCGTGCAGGCACGCCTTGGGAAACTCCTCGAAGTAGTCGGGCAGCACGTGCACGACCTCCAGCCGTCCGGTGCTCGCGGCCAGCTTCTCGTCCACGACGCGCTGCGCGCGCTCGACCTGCGCGCGCGTCGGCATCAATGCCGCGCGGTTGCGGAACGCCCAGCCGGTGTACTGGGTGTTGGCCAGCTCCAGCCGGTCGACGCCCCAGGCGAACGCAGTGTCGATGACCTCGCCGACCCGCTCCAGGTTGTGCCGGTGCAGGACCACGTTGAGGGTCACCGGGAACCCGATGCGCTTGGCCGCCAGCACCGCGTTGCGCTTGCGGTCGAAGGACGGGGCGGCGGCCAGCCAGTCGTTGGCCTCCGGATCGGTGTCGAGCAGGCTCACCTGCAGGTGGTCGAGCCCCGCCTCGCGCAACCGCTCGATCGTCTTCTCGTCGGCCACCGTGGCCC
Organism: Vicinamibacterales bacterium; assembly: GCA_965204175.1. GTDB lineage: Bacteria > Acidobacteriota > Vicinamibacteria > Vicinamibacterales > UBA8438 > WTFV01. The sequence continues at coordinate 635,270 of OZ241978.1, read as the reverse complement.
CGGTGCTCATGTTCGAGTAGAGCTCGCAGTCGCGCGCGGCGCGGCACAGGTCGAGGATGTCGCGGCGGACGAGCGGCTCGCCGCCGGAGAGATGAAGCTGCGCCACGCCCAGCTCCGCCGCCTGCTCGAACACCCGCACCCACGTGGCGGTGTCGAGCTCGCTCTTGTAGCGGGCGAGCTCCAGCGGATTGCTGCAGTAGGGGCACTGGAGCGGGCAGCGGTAGGTGATCTCGGCCAGCAGCGCACGCGGCCGGGGCAGCTCAGTCGGCGGCGGCGTCATGTACCAGTCCTCTCTCCGCGAGCTGGCCGAGGAACTCCCGAACGTCGTCCTCCGGCTCGGCGCCGGGGAACTTCTCCTTGAGCGCGGCCACCATCTCGCCCAGCGACCGTCCGTCGCACAGCTCGATTATCGCCTTGCCCGGCTCGTTCAGCACGATCATCCCCTCGGGGAAGACGAGCTGGTGCTCGTTGCGCACCTTGTCCCAGCGGTACCGCGCGTGCGGCGCCAGCCGGGGACAGCGGATGCCGGTCTCCATCGTCACGCGGCCGCCCCGTCGGTCGGGGTCACGCACTGATGATAGATGGCGTCGAGCTGCGCCCAGAGCAGATCGCACTTGAAGCGCAACGCCGTCGCCGCCCGTTGCTGCTCCGGGCGCGTCACGCAGTGGTCGAGGACGATCCCCAGCCCGTGGTCGGTGTCGCGCGGCGCCTGCGTGAGGCGCGACCGGAAGTAGGCGAGCGCCTCGGGATCGATCCAGGTGTAGTGCTTCTCGAACGCCGCCAGCCGCGTCGCCATCAGGTTCGGCGAGAACAGCTCGGTCAGCGACGAGGCGACTCCTTCCACCCACGGGCGCGTCTCGACGAACTTCACGTAGGCGTCGACGGCGTAGCGCACCCCGGGCAGCAGCCGGCGGTCGTCCTCGAGCTCCTCCGGGGCCACGCCGGTGGCGGCGGCCAGACGCAGCCACTTGTCGATGCCGCCGGGACCGTTTTCGGTGCCGTCGTGGTCGTGGATCCGCTGGATCCACTTCTGGCGGATGGCCCGATCCGGACACCGCGACAGCAGGATCGCGTCCTTGATCGGGATGTTCTTCTGGTAGTAGAAGCGGTTGGCGACCCAGAGCTGAAGCTGATCCCGGCTCAGCCGGCCGTCGTTCATCAACCGGTGGAAGGGATGCTTGTCGTGGTAGCGGGCCTGCCCGATGGCCCGTAGCTGCTCGGTGAACTCGTCCCGTGACCACGGTTTCATTGTTGCTCCCGACCGAACCGCGACGACCTCTTGCGCCGCCCGCGGCCGCCCCCTGCTGTATCAGAGATCGAATACGTCCCCGTCGGCGCCGACCCGGACCCCTGTCGCGTCTACAAGGCGACGCTCCGGGCCCGAGTCGTTCAGCATCGGGTTCGTGTTGTTGATGTGCACGTAGACGCGGTGGCGGATGGGCAGCGCGCCGATCCACGACAGGCTGCCGCCCCCGCCGTCGACCGGCAGATGCCCCATCTCCCGCGCCGTGATGTCGGTGATGCCCGTCGCGCGCGGCTCCTCGTCCGACCAGAAGGTGCCGTCCATCAGGAGGGCGTCGGCCCCGTCGGCGGCCTCGCGCAGGGCGTCGTTCACGGTCGGGACGCCGGGCGCGTACACGAGCCGGGTGCCGCGCGCGACGTCGGTAATCTCCAGACCGATCACGGACCCGACGGCGTCGGCCGCCTCGGTGCCGACGACGAAGCGCGGCACGTCGCGCCCCACCTCGAACGCGCGCAGCCGGAGGCCGCTCGGTGCGCCGTCGACGCCCGCCGGCATCTCGATCGATCCGTCCAGCGGCAGATCGATCCAGGGGCGCGGGGCGAAGTGCGACAGGACCGGCGCCACCGGGAAGTGCTCGGTCAGCCACTCCCGCACCAGGCGCGTCGAGACGACGGGAAACGAGCAACCCTCGCGGATGAGGAGCAGCCCCGACATGTGGTCCAGCTCCGCATCCGTCAGCACGCACCCCGCGATGGCCGTCGCGCGCCCGCCGCCGCCGGCCGGCGTCAACTCGGGCGTAGCCTGGATCTGCTGCCGGATGTCCGGAGAAACGTTGCAGAGGAACCACCGAGCGCCGTCGGCGGTAATGGCGAGGGAAGATTGGGTGCGTGCGGAGATCTCAGGCGACCCCGCACGCACTCCAGAACAGTTCGGGCATCGGCAATTCCATTGCGGCAGGCCGCCGCCGGCCGCCGAGCCCAGGATCCGAACGCGCACTGCGAACGACCCTGCGGAATCCCGCCTAGCGGCTGTTCACGTAGAACGTAACTTCCATCGACAGCGAGATCGCCTTGAATTCGGGCTTCGTCCAGGTCATCTTGGCTACTCCTTGGTAGTTCCGAAGAAAACGCCGTGAACCGTGAATGGGAGAGCATACCACCGTCGTCAAGGGGATGCAAGAGATGGAGGTGTCCTATTGGGTGTGGGACGTTGTCCAGGAGATCGCGGGAGAGCCGAAGCGCCCCGGTCAGACGCGCAGCTTCCGCCAGCGTCCGCTGCGGAACAACCGCTGCATCAGCACGAGCTGCAAGACCGGCGCAGCCACCCAGGCGAGGAGCGCGCCTTCCGGCGCCCAACCGGCCAGGATGAGCAGGCTCGCCGTCAGAGCCAGCAGCACGCCCCACTGGGTCACGACCGTGTAGCGGAAGATGGGCTTCGTGTCGCCCGCGCCCGTCAACGCGCCCTGCGTGCCGATGCTGAGCGAGCTGAAGAACTGCGCCACCGCGAACCAGCGCAGCACCGTGGCCCCGAGCGCGGCGACCTCCGGATCGACGAGGAACAGCCCCGCCAGCGGCTCGGCGAACAGAAACGTCACTGCGACCACGCCCGCCATGATCAGGGCCAGCAGCAACACCGCACGCTGGCCGACCGCCTGCGCGAGATCGTACCGGCGCGCCCCGACCGCCTGCCCGACGAGCGTCGCGGCCGCCACCTGGAACGCGAGCGCCGGCAACACGCTGACCAGGCGCACCTGCAGCCCGACGCCGACCGCGGCGTGCAGCGAGGCGCCGAGCGGCACGAGCCCCAGCAGGGCGAGGTACACGACGCGGGCGCCGTTCCGCGCGATGGCGGCCAGCGCCGGCGGCCAGCCGATGCGCAGGATGCGCCGCACCAGTCCCCAGTCGACTCCCAACGGGAGAAGCCGCAGGCGGGCGTGCGAGGTGCCGCGCACGAGCAGGAGCAGGTAGATCGCGGCGCCGGCCGCGCGGGCCGCCACGGTGCCGATGGCCGCCCCGGCTACGCCGTACGCGGGAATCGCACCGGCTCCGAAGACGAAGACGTAGTTGAGGCCGATGTTCAGCACGCTGACGCCGGCGGCCAGCTTCAGCGGCGTAAGCGTGTCGCCCGTCCCCCGGAAGACGGCGGCCGCCACCAGGCTCGCCCACAGGAAGGGCGTGCCCAGGAAGTAGATGTGCAGGTACGGAACGCCGTGGGCGAGGGTCTCGGGACTCGCCTGCAGGGCGACCAGCAGCGGCCGGCTTGCGAGGTAGCCGACCAGGGTCGTGGGAACGCCGAGCAGCACGACCAGCCGGAAGCTCTGCCGTACGGCGCCGTCGACCTGCTCGCGGTTCCCCGCCCCGACCCCCTGGCTGACGAGCGTTATCACCCCGGTCGCCACCGCCAGGGCAGCCGACTCGAGCAGGAACGTGACCTGCCGGTTGAGCCCGATGGCCGCCGTCGCCTCGCTGCCGAGACCGCGGACCATGAGGAAGTCCGCCACCCCCAGGCTGAGCTCCAGCATGCTGTAGACCAGGGTGGGCCAGGCGAGCGCCCAGATGCGGCGGTACGAGCCGCGGTCGGCCGATTCCGATGCGGAGTCTGGCATCGTTCGCGTTGCCGGAGGACAATAACAGGACTCGCGCAATCTCGGCCCGCGACATGCATCGGACGGAGCCGGCACAAGATGACCAGCAGGAGTGACGCGACGCAGCCCCCGGATTGACCGACCCTCGCCGACACCCTTCATGTGCGCCATGGACCCCGAAGAGACCGAGGCGGGGAGCAGCAAGCCCTCGCTGCCCGCATGCCGTGCCGCGGACCACGCCGCGGCGCGGCTTGCCGACACCATTTCCACGCTGGCCGAGCTCGTCGGCTTCGAGACCGTGGCCGCCCCTCCCACGCCCAACGTCCAACTGAGGGCCTTCCGGGAGCTCAAGGCCTACCTGTCGGACACCTGCCGCGCGTTGGGCTTCGACTTCGAGGACCACGGGGCGGCGGTCGTCATCGGCCTGGGACGGGAGAAAGACCGGCTGGGGATCCTGACCCACGGAGACGTGCAGCCGGCGGACCGCGAGCGGTGGCGGAGCGAGCCGTTCGCACTCGACACGACGAGCGAGCCGGGACGACTCATAGGCCGGGGCGTCGAGGACGACAAGGCGTCGATCGCGACGGCTCTGCACGCCATGCGCAGCGTCCGCGAGCTCGGCGTCCCGTTGCGCCGCCGGATCGAGCTCATCGTCTCGATGACGGAGGAATCGGATTGGACGCCGTTCCGCGAGTTCCTGCGCGGCTGGGAGCCGCCGCCGATCAACGTCGCTCTGGACGCCAAGTACCCGGTCGTGATCGCCGAAAAAGGAACCGGTGCGATCTTCCTGACCGTGAAACCCGATCCCGGCGACGAACAGCGCCCGCCGCGGCGCCGGGCCCGCCTGCTTTCACTGACCGGCGGCGAGGCGCGAACCCGGGTCCCGGCGGAAGCGCTCGCGGTGATCGAAGACGCGGACCCGGGTCTGGCGGCGGATCTGCGAGCCGGCGCCGTTCCTGCAGACGGCGTCAGATTCGACGTGGCGGCGGATGGCGCGCGGCTGATCGTGCGGGCGCACGGCGTCGCAGCCCACTCGTCCACACCGTGGGAGGGCCGCAACGCCGTCACGCACCTCGCTGCGCTGCTGGCCCGCCGCGATTGGGCACCGACAGCCGCCAGCCGCATGGTACGGCTGGTCGACGACCTCGTCGGAACGGGCGACTGCGCCGAGCGCTTCGGCGAGCTGGCGTGCAGGCATCCGTTCATGGGCCCGCTCACGCTCGTGCTCACCAGGCTGTACCCGACCGGGAACGGCGGCCTGGAAGCATGCCTCAACATCCGCTGCCCGGTCGGTCGGAGCCGCGAGCAGGTCGAGACGGCGGTGCAGGGCGCGGTCGACGCGTGGACGGCGCGGCGCGGGGGCGCAAGGCCCGGCTGCAGGATCGAGATGGGCGACCCGTACTACGCGGAGTCGGCGCCCCATGTGCCGGTGCTGGTCGAGGTCTACCGCCACTACACAGGCCAGCACGACGCCGGTCCGATCGCGGTGGGCGGCGGCACGCAGGCACGCTTGTTGCCGAACGGCGTGAACTTCGGACCGTCGATGCCCGGCGCCGCCTACACCGGGCACAGCGATCACGAGTTCGTGACGGTCGAGCAGCTCCGGCTGAACCTGATGATGCAGGCCGCGATGCTGATCGAGCTGGCCGCGTAGCCCGACAATCCGTCGCCTCCGGCTCCGATTGCCGCCCAACCGGGCCTGCTCGGGAGACTGCCTCGTCTCTACGGCGCAGGCTCCTGACGCCGTCCGCCGGCAGCGGCGTTCGCGCGGCGCGGAGCCCGCGCCTACTGTTTCCTGCCCGTCCAGCTTCCGGAGCCGTACCAGACGAAGTGCCCCTCGTCGCCGGTGATGGTGGCGCCGGCGACCGCGCCGGAGAGGTTGATCGGCATGTCGCCGTCGAGGTCCGGCACGATGAACAGTAGAGTCGACGACTGGCGCGGTGGCGGTAGGCGATGGGGGTCGCTGTTCCCGGCGGCTTTCGCCGATGCCGGTGCCTCACTCCTCGCCATGGCTCCGTTTCCAGTCGCCGCTCATCGAACCGGACGTGCGGATTTCCCGCATCCGGCTCTCGGACGAGATCATGCCTTCGCCCACGGAAGGCTCGTCGTTCGCGGTGCAAGGCGCGCGAGACCGTAGTCGTTCCACAGTCGTTCGTTGGAGAAGCGCACAGACTTCCCGGACCGCACCTTGTGCTTGCGACCGAGCCACTGGCGCAGCCGTCGCGTGGCGTGCCGGTCGATGGCGCGATACGCCGGACTGACCTGCCCAAGGGTGAAGTAGTTCGCCCAACCGGTCAACGCCCGGTTCAGACGCCGTACCATCTCCTTCGGCGACAGCAGCCCGTTTCGCGACGTGGTCAGCTCGCTCACGCGACGGCAGATGCTCTGGACGCTGGCCGGGCTCGGGCGCGTGCCGATGTAGGCGGCACCCGTGTCCGGCCGGTAGTTGTGCCCAATCCGGTAGCCGAGGAACGTCATCGGCTCCTCCGGCAGCCGGCAGCAGCGGGTCTTCTCGGCGTTCATCGGCAGCTTCAGCCGCTTCATCAGTCCTTCGACCGCGGCCAGCATCACCGACGCCGGCGCTCGGCCGAGCACTGCGAAGTCGTCCGCGTAGTTGACGATTTCCGCCCCGAAGCGCCGGGCGTACCCCAGCACCTTCCAACCCCGAATGAAGCGACGCATGTAGACGTTGCTGAACAGCGGCGAAATCGGTGCCCCTTGCGGGGTACCCTTCCGGTCGCGTCGCGCACGGTTCGTACGGCGGCGACCGCCCCGACCGTCGTCCTCCTCGACCGCCATCTCCAGCCACGCCTTGACCCACCCCAACAGCCGGCCGTCGCTCACGCGACGGGCAATCGACTTCAGCAGGTCCGCGTGCGGGATTTCGCCGAAGTAGTTCGTCAGGTCGGCGTCCACCACCTCCCGATGCCCGGTCGTCAGCAGCCGATGCACGCGATTGACGGCGTCATGCGCGCCTCGGCCCGGCCGGTAGGCGTATTGCTCCGGTTCCAGGTCCGCTTCGAATATCGGCGATAACACCAGCATCGCCGCCGTCTGCGCCACCCGGTCCCGGAGACACGGAATGCCCAACGGCCGGAACTGCCCGCGCTGCTTCTTCGGGATGAGCACCTGCCGGACCGCGCGCGGCCGGTAGGTCCCCGCCTTCAGGTCCCGCGCCAGTGCGCCCAACCATCCGTCCACACCCTGCGACTCGACGGCCGCGACCGTCTCGCCGTCCACCCCGGCCGCGCCGCCGTTGCGGCGGACAGCCTGCCAGGCGACCGCGAGCACGTCCTCGCGCCACACCTTGTCGCTCAGCGAGTAGAACCGGAAGTCAGGTGCTCCCTTCGCTTTCGCATGTAGCGCCGTCTGGAGTCGCTGAACACGTTCTGAGGCTGCTAGGCCCGGGCCAGTCCCCACGTCCCTTCCTCCGTCATGCGCTGCTCTCGAACCAAGGCCCCTTCCCTCCACCGGCGTTACCCGGCTTCCCCGGTACTACAGGCCTCTCCGCCACCCTCGCCGGCCCAACCTGACCCTCGCGGGCTGTCAGTTGGCGCGTGCCACGCCACCGGCAGGGCTTCCCGTGTTGCGTCCATCCCCCTCTTCCACACGTGCTACCGCCACTACCCCGGCGGAACCGCTCGGTGCTCGCGTCGCTCGCTTCCCGACCGGTGACAGCCTTCCCCGGTGTTCGGGCGGGTCGGCTTCCGCATTACCTGTTTCGAGGCCTGCTCGGCGTTCACTCGCGTTGCAGCCCGTGTGGTCGCTGAACCGCCCAAGGCGGCCCTTTGTCCTCGGAGTACTTCAGCCGATGTCGTTACCTCCATCGTCCGCTCCGACTGCTACCGGCTGGAGCGACAGTTGCCGGGCGGGATTCGCACCCGCTGAGGGTTGGCGCCTTTCACGGCAAACCGAACTCGATCAGGTTGCCTTCGACCGAGCCTTCGACGGGCAGGGTGCCCTCGCCGTCGTTCATGTCGATCTCGCCGCCCAGCGTCGATCCGTTCTGCTCGAAGGTGACGATCCAGGTCTGCTCGCCGGTCTGCGTGTCGAGATCGAGCTGCCAGACGCCGCTCACGTTGGACTGCGCATGGAGGCCGCCGCCGGAGAGGCCGACGGCAAGCGCGAGAACCGGGAATCCCAGGATGGCTGTCAGTCGCGTGCGTCTCGTCATCTTTGCTCCTGTCCGCTCGTGGCGCGGACGCAATTCTGACCTGAAACAAACCGTTGCTCAAGTGTCTCCGCTCGAATGATCCGCGCTTGGGCGGTGGCGCAACCAGCCCGGAAACCGTCGCCTCGAGGCGCCGATTTCCGCTCGACCAGGCCTCTCCACAGCAGGTCCCCGCCGTCCTGCGGCGCAGCCCCCGGCAGCCGCGAGTCATCGAAAGGCCGGTACGCGGGTAGAATGTCTGGCCGGCCCGCGCCTGCCCCACCGCGGGCAGATCCTGGCCGGTTCGCATCGTCGGGAACCAGACCGCGACGCCGCCGGGCGTCGTCATCAGAGGAGGCGCCCGAATGACTGACGCGACTGCCGGCACTGCCGATTCCCCGCCGAACCGCTGGCTTCCGCTCATCGGCGGCGTGCTCATGAACCTGGCGCTCGGCGTCATCTACGCCTGGAGCGTGTTCGTGGCGCCGTTCGGCGACGAGTTCGGCTGGAACCGCACCCAGGTCTCGGTGGTCTTCACGATCGCCATCCTCTCGGTCGGGTCCTGGTTCGTCGTCGCGGGGTTCCTGCAAGATCGCTTCGGACCGCAGAAGGTCGCGGCGTTCGGCGGCATTCTTTACGCGCTCGGCTTCTTTCTGGCGAGCCAGACGGACTCGCTCATCTGGCTCTACGTCACGTTCGGTGCAATCGCGGGCGCCGGCAACGGCTTCGGCTACGCCATCCCCATCCCGGTCTGCTCGAAGTGGTTTCCCGACCGGCGCGGCCTGGCGGTGGGCCTGGTGGTGGGAGGCTACGGCGCCGGGTCCGGCATCTATGGTCCGCTGGCCCGCGAATGGCTCATTCCCGCCTACGGCTGGCAGGGCACGATGCAGATATCCGCGATCATCTTCCTCGTCATGACGCTCGTGGCCGCTTACCTCCTCAAGAACCCGCCGGAGGGCTACCGGCCGCCGGCGGCGGCCCCGGCGCCGACTGCCGGCGCCGCGCAGAAGGCGCCCGCACCGGTGGCATCGCGCGATTTCGCCACGGCGGAGATGGTCCGCACGCCCACCTTCTACCTGCTCTGGGTCGCCTACTGCCTGGGCGCGGCGGCCGGGCTGATGGTGATCAGCCAGCTCGTTCCGGTAGGCGAAGCGGCGGGCCTGGGGGCGGCGGCGGGGCTCGGACTGACGATCGGCGCCATCGGCAACACCGGCGGGCGCGTGCTGTCCGGCTGGATGTCCGACACGTTCGGGCGGCTGAACACCTTGCGGCTGATGGTGCTGTTGTCCGCCGTGGCGCTGCCGCTGTTCTATCTCTTCGCCCAGCAGGTGGTGCTCTTCTACCTGCTGCTCATCGTCATCTACTACGGCTACGGCACGCTGCTGTCCGTCTTCGCCTCCACCTGCGCCGACTTCTACGGCACGAAGCACATGGGAGTGAACTACGGGCTGCTCTTCTCGGCATGGGGCGTGGCAGGCATCGTCGGCCCGGTCATCGCGGGGCGCGTCTACGATGCCACCGGGAACTACGAGATGGCGTTCTACCTTGCCGCCGTGCTTTCCGTCGTCGCGCTCGGGGCGCTGATGCTGGCCAGGCAGCCGCAGGCGCCGGCGCAGGCCTCCTGATCGGATTCGGACAGTCCAATGCCCGAACAATCGCAGACCGGCATGGGAAGCGTCATCGCCGTCGTCGGCGACGCGGGAGACCGCCTCTGCCGTTTCACCCAGCGCTGGATTCCCGACTCGTGGGTCGTCTGCATGATCCTGACCGTCACCGCCATCCTGCTGGCGATGGTCGGCGCGGACGCAACGCTCAACGAGTCGGTGCTCGCGTGGGGCAACGGCATGTGGGCGCTGCTCGAGCTGGCGATGCAGTTCACCATCGCCATGATCGCCGCGCACGCCTGCGTCTCGTCCCGGCCGGTCTACCGCTTCCTCGACTGGCTGGCCGGCCTGCCGGATCAGAACCGGCCGGTGCAGGCCATCGCCCTGATCGGCGCCTACTCGCTGGTCACCGGCTACCTGAACTGGGCCCTCAGCGTCGTGGCCTCAGCGCTGTTCGTGCCGTTCATCGCACGGCGCAATCCGAAGGCCGACATCCGCGTGATCATCGCGGCCGGCTACCTCGGCATCTGCACCATCTGGCACGGCGGCCTGTCGGGGTCGGCGCCGCTCATCCTGGCCACCCCCGGCAATCCGCTGCTCGCCCCGGCGAGCGGCGAGCCCGTCATCGACCGCGTGCTCCCCGTGACCGAGACGCTGTTCATTCCGTTCAACCTCATCTTCATCACCATCCTCGGCGCGGTCGCCCTGGGAATGGTGATGCTGCTCCATCCGCGCAAGAACGTCCAGACGCTGAGCGCCGAGCGGATCGAAGAGATGATGCCGGAGCTGCCCGAGGAACGGGCGCCGGAGTCGCCGGCGGCCCGCATGGAGTCGTTCCGCGGCTGGATCATCCTCGCCGCGATTCTCATCGGCTACCCCCTCGGCTATTCCATCGTCACCCGCGGCTTCGGCGCCTCGTGGACCATCAACGCCTACAACGCGGTGTTCCTGGTGGCGGCGCTGCTGCTGCAGGGCCGGCCGTCGAACATCGTGCGCGCGTTCGGCAACGGCGCGCGCACCGCCTCCGGGGTCATCCTGCAGTTCCCGTTCTACGCGGGCATCTTCGGCGTGATCAACAACACCGGTCTCGGGGCCTGGCTCGGCGAGCTGTTCGTCACGTTCGCCACCGCAGAGACCTACCCCCTGATCGTGTGGGTCTATTCGGGCTTCGTGAACCTGTTCGTCCCCTCCGGCGGATCGAAGTGGCTGATCGAGGCGCCCTACCTGCTGCCGGCCGCGAGGGAGCTCGGCGTGTCCGCGACCACCACCGTGCTCGCCTACGGCTACGGGGATTCGGTGACCAACTTCATCCAGCCGTTCTGGGCGCTGCCCATCCTGACCGTCACCCGCCTGAAGTTCGGCGACGTGCTCGGCTACACGGGGCTCGTCGCGGTCGTCTGTACGATCATCAGCGTGATCGCCATGCTGATCATCCCGACGGATCTGTAAAGGACATCGAGCTTGTAGATCGCGGTACCGCCGCGCATCGCGATGACCCGTACGGCTCGCGTGGGTTTGTCGACTGGCCGATAATGGGAGCGATGTCTCTCGCCGCGCAGATCATCGACCAGAGGGTGTCCGGCATCGTCGAGGAACAATCGGAGACCTTCGACAACGAGCTTCGGCTGCGGACCGACGAGGACAGGCGGCGCTCGATCGCGTTCCTCTTTCTGGTCGCCAAGGCTGCGTTCGATCTCACCGACGATCAGACGATCGACGGCATCGTCGACGGAGGGAACGATTTCGGGATCGACGCCCTGTACTTCCAACCTCCTGCGGACGGCGAGCTCCACATCACCCTGATACAGGGAAATACAGGAGGGACATCGGTGGAGACTCGGCGTTCCCCGAGAACGACATCGCCCGCATGATCGACGCCATCGGAACGCTGTTCGACCCTGCGCGGCCGGTGCAACTGAACAGGCGTCTGAACGAGCGAATCGAGGAAATCCGCTCGTTCGTCAAGGATGGTGCGATTCCCCGCGTGACCGCGGCAGCTGCCAACAACGGAGCACGCTGGACGGTTCAGGCCGAACAGCGGATCGCCCACGCCGCGAGGGAGTTCGGGGAGCAAGTCGAATGGCGCCACATCGGAGCCGAAGAACTCCTCGCACTCCTGCAGGTTCGGAAGCCGATCGACGCCGACCTGAAGCTCACCGGCGCCGCCACGGTCGAGAGCTTCGACTTCCGGCGCGTGCTGACGGGGCGCATGTCCGTCGCCGAGCTCGCACGGCTGACCGACCAGTACGACAACCGGCTGTTCGAGAGGAACATCCGCCGCTACCTGGGACTGGCCGGCAACCGCGTGAACGAGGCGGTCGCCCAGAACCCTTCGGGCGGGCGACCAGCGGTCCAACTTCTACTTCTACAACAACGGCATCACGATCACCTGTTCGCAGTTCCGCCACAACGCACTCCAGAAAGAGGACTTGAGCGTCCAGGTAAGCGACCTTCAGATCGTCAACGGCGGACAGACGGCGCGCACCGTTCAGCACGTGGCGAAGGACATCGGTCCGCAGATCGGCGATGCAGAGGTGCTCGTCCGGCTGTACGAGCTCGAACAGAACGACGCCGAGCTGGTGGAAGCGATCACGTTCGCCACGAACAGCCAGAACCCGGTCGACCTGCGGGACCTCAAGGCGAACGATGCACAACAGAAGGCCATCGGCCGCTCGATCGCGGAGTTGGGATACACCTACCGCGCCAAGCGCGAGGACAGACCGGTTTCGTCAGACGAGTTCACGAGCGCGGTCATTGCGGAAGCAGTGCTTGCAGTCTGGCGCCGCCGGCCGCACCAGGCCCGGTTCAGAAGCCGCGAGCACTTCGGGGCGCTGTACGGCACCATCTTTACCAGGGACCTGAACGGCGCGCAGGCGATCATCGCCGCCCTGTTGCACCGACACGCCGAGAACCACCGGAAACGGCCCCCGGAAGATGCGCCCGATTTCCTGGCGTACGGTTCCCGCTTCATCGCGATGCTGATGGGTCGCTGTCTGCTGGACGAAATGGGGATCTCGCTTGGGCAACTCGACCACCGCAACTTCGGCGACGCGCGGGAGCTGGTCCAGCAGAAGTCGCACGACTATCTGGCCAGCGCCGAGGCGCAAATCGGCGACGTGCTCGATCCGTTGTTCAGAGGCAGGGAGCGGACGCTGCAGCGCCTGTCGGCCACCTTCCGCCGGGCGGATCTCGTCGAGGCGCTTCTGGAAGCGGACCAAGCCTGAGCGAAGCGGCCGAGGAATCCATCGGACGCGACACGCCGATTCCCACGCGCCACGCGACGTATCAGCCGGCCCTTCGCCGCCCGGGCGGCGAAGGGCCGGATCGGAAGAGGCGCTAGTTCAATCCCCCCGCCACCGCGCCGGCGAGGATGTTGTACAGGCCGTAGTTTCCCTCGTGGCAGGCGTACTCGTACAGCGGCTCGGCGTTCCTGCGCATCGGCACCGAGAACGTCCAGGGCCGCGTCCAGACCGTCGGATCGTCGACGGTGACGTCGTACTGCAGCGTGTCGGCATCCACGCGCGTGAGGCGCTCGACAAGAGTCAGGTTCGGCGTCGTCGCCCCCCGCATGAAATTGGTCTCGCGGAGGAAGTTCGTGGTCTCGACGACCAGGGTGTCTCCCTCCCAGCGGCCGCGGGAGTCGCCCACCCACTGTCCGATGCTCGCATTCAGATGGTCCCGTCCGTCCAGGGGCACGACCCGCGCGTTGTGGTTCATCTCGTTGTACAGCACGACGGTGTCCTCGGTCTGGAACACCTGCACGTTGTTGTTGTACGCGCTCGGCGCCATCGGCGGGCCCGAGTTGAAGCCGAGGATGCAGCGCACCTGCAGCCCGCCCGGCCCGAGGTCCTCGACGAACCCGCCTTCCGTCGGCTCGTGGCCGCCCACGCCGGCCCGCGCCTCCTCCAGCGCCTGCTGCCGGGCGATGGCCTCGTCCGTCAGCGGAGGAATGCGCCCGTCCGGGGGATCGACGACCAGCGACGTGCGCTCGGTGGTGACCGAGGTCCCCTCGTCGAACCAGAAGTCGTTGTAGGGCACCACGCGGTCCGACGTGTCGGCGTCGCGGCTGCGGGTCCGGATGGTCTCCTCGGCGAACTCCGCCGCCTGCTCGGCGGTGAAGGTCTCGGTGTCGGCGAGCTCCTCCGGGCGCTCCATCGGGGTGAGGCTGCGGAAGTCCCAGACGCCCTGCAGGTCGGGGGCGCCCCAGGGCGTGCGCGGCGCCTCCATCGACGCTTCGGTCTGCGCGGCGGAGTGCGCCGGCATGAGCGCGGCGAGCGCCAGCACGGCAAGCAGGGTTGCGAGCATGTGACGATTCATGGTTTACCTCCCATTTTTGCTGCGACGTCCACGCCGGCTCTACTATTCCTGTGGCGCAGGCTCTCGGGCATCGTCTCCGAACGGGAACAGCCCATTCTAGCCTCCGCGGCGGCCACGCCGGCAACGGGCTCGCGACAGGTGCTACCGACCCGCGTGACCCGCCGACCCCGACGTATCCCGCGCCCTGCCGCCGGCCAACTAACGCCCGGCCGCGGTTCTCTCGGCCTCGCCAACCATCCGCTCGACGTCCTCATCGAGCAACAGCCGCTCGCGCGCCAGCCCCTCCGCAGCGGCTGCGACCGCGTCCACGTAGGCTTGCGCGTCCGGGTAACGCTCCTCCAGCGACGGACGCGGATCTCCGCTGGCGAGCCGCTCGTCGCGCGTCGCCGGGAAATCGATCTGTTGGCCGGCCGCATCGCACAGGTCGGGTCCGCCGAACGCCGGCGCCCGCAACGCCCAGCCCGTAAACGTGGCGCGCGGGGCCGCCACCGCCGGCAGGCGAATGCCCGCCACGTCGTTCCCGTCGGCGTCGGTGCGCGGGACGAAGACCGGATACGGCGAGCCGGCGGATTCCGGCGGCAGCGTGGTCAGGATGCCCTCCTCGAAGCCGGCGCCGTACTCGAAGAGGTCGCCCGTGCTCATCAGCCCGGTGTACTCGACGCCGGGAATGTTCGGAAACCCGACCATCTCGCGCGGCAACGGAATCGTCAGCGATCCGTCGGCCCGGCGCGGCACCCGGCTGGCGGGCGGCTCGGCCCCGGTGGTCACCCATCCATCGAGAGCCACAAGCAGCGCCCGCAGGCCCGCGTTGGCCACCAGCGGATTCCGCGGCTGCCGGCAGATGCCGAATCCGCTGGAACCGATGCCGGCGGCGTGCGGCAGACTCGAGAACAGATAGAACCGAACCTCCGGCGGGTCCGGCAGGTCGTTGCCATCCAGATCGGTATGCAGCAGCGACGCCCCCTTCACCCAGTACTCGTTGGCCGAGTTGGCCTCCATCAGCCTGGGGCAGGTCCCGCTCTCCCGGCAGCGTTCGAGCCGCCCGTCGGTGCGCCCGGTCACCGGATCGGTCAGCCGGTGGTTGGCGAACGGAAACTCGCGCTCCGGAAACCGGCGCGCGATGTGCTGGCGGTGCGTGCGGAACGGCTGGGCGAAGCGATAGTTGAAGAAACCGCCGCTGGCGCCGCCGATCCAGTTGAGCACGCCGTCGAACACCGGCCGGCCGCGCTCGTCGGCGTTGAAGCCGAGGTGCACGAAGTCGCGCAGCAACCGCGCCGCCTGCGAGATGCCCATCGCCAGGACGTGGTCGACCGCGCCTGCCAGCGGATTCGGGACGCCTTCGTCGTCCGTCGCGGCATGACGCAGGAACGCGACCGCGTCGCGCACGGCAGCGAAGCCGAGCCCCGCCACCTGCGGATCACGGGCCGGGTAGGCGAGCTCGTACAGGCGGCCCTGCTCGAAGCGCGTGCCCGGGGGACGCAACCGGATGGTGCGGGCGTCGATGTACTCCCACCCGTCGGCATCGATCGGCTCGGGCATGTCCGCGTAGCGCCTGCGCACCGTCAGGCTCGCCTGCCCGGTGTCCCGGCTCGCCGCCGGATACGTGAGCGCCCCGGTCAGGGTCGAATGGTTGTCGACAACGAACTCCTCCAGCGCCGGCCCCACCACGGGCGAGCCGTCACGGTTCACTGCAATGGGCGCCGCGATGCGCAGCCGCGTGCCGTCAGCCGCCGCGGTCGCGTCCCAGCCGCTCGACACGAAGGTGTAGCCGCGGCGCATCAGGAACCCGTTGCCGGCATCCGCCAGAGTCGTCGGATCGTTCCCGCCCGAGCGCGCGTCGTTCAACTGGCCCAGCGACAGCATCCGGCCGCGGTTGTTGAGCTCGTAGAAGACGCGGCCGTTGCCCCTCGACGAGTCGACCGGCCGCAGAACGAGGAGATCCGCGGCGTACTCCACCATGCCGCGGACGTTGCGTGGAGCCAGCTCGATGTCGGTGATGATCGCGTTCTCAGGCGCCTCCGGGTCCACCTCGCCGAAAACGCGGCCGACCAGCTTCTCGTACGGTCCCGCGTCGCCGAACGATTGACCCTCGAACGTCGGCGATTCGACGCGTTCGATCTCGATCCGGACCACGCGGGCCTCGGAAGGGCTCGGCACGACGAGCATGGCCGTCAGGGCCGCGCCGAACGTGGCTCCCCGGAGACGCCGGCCGGTTGCTGATCGCATTACTGTCTCCCCGAGTTGATGATCGGTCCGCGTCACGATGTCGCGCTCTCCCCCGGATGAACCGGCAACGTCGCGCGGAACCAGGTCCTGCTCTCGTCGAAATCGAACCGCGGCGGCGGCGATCCGTTCCGCGCCATCGCGTCGAAGATCTTCGGTACGCCGGTCAGACGCCGCTCGGCCAACTTCAGCTCCGAGAAGAACTCGCCGATGCGCCGGTTGCGCGCCGGCATGGCGGGCACCGCCGCCCCGGGGAGGAAGTGGTCGGGCTCGATCCCGGGCACCGGACCCGGGTAGCTGGTGATGTCGATCCGGTCGGGATAGCAGTAGACCTTCGTCGGCTCGGCCGCATCCGGCTGATAGCCTCGGTGATAGAGGGCGTTGACGAGCGCCTCGCGGAGCGCATCGAGCGGGTAGTTCGTCCAGAAGACCGATCGTACGCGATCGGGAGCCTTCCGGATCTCCGTCTGCAGCAGGCTCTCCAGATACCTGAGGCTGCCGCGCAACTGGGTCACCAGGCCGCCTCGAAAGATGTGTTCGCGTAGCGTGTCCCCCGCCGGACCGTCCGGAAACAGGACGACGTCGGTCCGGGCGCCCGGAAACCAGTGCTCCGGATCGTCGGTGAAGAGGAGAAGCGCGATGTTGCGGGGCAGCTCGAAGCCGTTGGCGCGCACCGTCAACCGCATGCGCCGGTAGATCTCGCCCGCGGACGTTTCATCGACCAGCCCGCTGCCCACGTCACGCAGGAATTCGCGTACGGCCGCCTCGCGCAGGTCCTCGACCCGCGCATCGAAAGCCCGCCGGTCGTCCCACGGTACGCGCGCTGTCTGCGCCATCAGCCCGGACAGCAGCCCGTTGGCCTGCGCGTCGACCGTCTCCGCCCCCAGGCGAATCCAGTACTTCGCGGCGCCGCGAGGGCCGTCGGGGGCCGAGTGCGGCTTCGTGTCGCTGGCCGGCGCCCAGAGTACGAGGACGCGGCGGCCGGAGACGACCTCGGGAGACACGACCGGTTGGTACGGCGGATCGAGGCGGTTGCAGTGACCGCGAATCCACTTCCCTGCCGCGGCGATTTCGGTCGCGGTCAGACCGGCCGGCGGCAGGACGCCGCGGCCCTGCTCCTCGGCGACCCCGAGGACGACGTATCCGCCGTTGAGGTTGTGGTAGTCGTTGGCGAACGCACAGATCGTCTTGAGCGCCTGATAGCCGGTGGTCTGCGGGTTCCAGCCGGACTTGAACTCGACACGTGCGGATTCCACGCCGCGGCAGTGGAGCAGGTCGTCGAGGTTGATCGGCAGGATGGCGCTCACGCCGCGATTGTCGCGCCCGACACCCTACCCGCGCAACCGGGGTTCGAAGCCTGCTGCCGGGTCAGGGTTGCCCTGCGTCCCGGTCGAGGATCGCCTCGATCTCGTCCATCACGCGGTTCATTCGCCCGATGAGCGCATCGTACGGCGCAGCGGTCGCCAGGTCGATGCCGCACTCGCGGAGCAGCTCGTAGGCGTAGCGCGACCCGCCTGCCCGCAGGACGGCCAGGTAATCGTCGCGCGCCCCGTCGTCCCCGCCCAACAACCGCTCGGCGAACAGGGCCGCGCCGGCGATCGACGTGGCGTACTGGAAGACGTAGAAGTTGCTGTAGAAATGGGGGATGAACGCCCACTCCACGGCGTAGGCGGAGTCGTACTCCAGCACGCCCTCGTCCGAGCCGTGGTAACAGCGCACGAGCCCCTCGTAGCGCTCGCTCAGCTTGTCGCCGGAGAGCGCCTCCCCCTGCTCGGCCAGCTCGTGCATCCCCAGCTCGAACTCCGCGAACATGACCTGGCGGAAGAACGTGGCGCGAATCCCTTCCAGCGCCGTCCCCAGGTAGAAGAGCCGCTCGCGGTCGGAAAGGTCCTGCGCAAGCAGATGCTCCTGCAGCAGGATCTCGTTGGTGATGGACGCAATCTCCGCCGTGAACGTCACGTAGCTCGCCGTCTCGTAGGGATTCTGCTGCTTGGCCAGCACCGTGTGCATGGCGTGGCCCCACTCGTGCACCAGCGTCGTGACGTCGTCGTACTCGCCGTTGTAGTTGAGCAGCAGGTAGGGATGCCCGTCGTAGATCGCGCCGTACATGTACGCGCCGGGCGCCTTGCCGGGCTGCGGATAGACGTGCATCCAGTCGCCCGCGAAGCCATCGCGCAGCAGCGTGACGTACTCGTCGCCGAGCGGCGCCGCGGCGGCCAGAGCCAGGGCCTCGGCCTCGTCGAGATCGAAGGACCGCTCCGACGCGACGAGCGAAGGATAGATGTCGTAGTAGCGCAGTTCGTCGAGGCCGAGCATACGCCGGCGGAGCCGGAAGTAGCGGTGGAGCGACGGCAGGTGCCGGTTGGCCGCTGCGACCAGCGTCCGATAGACGGCGGGCGGGATGTTCGGTCCGGCCAGCGCCGCATCGAGGGCGCCGGCGTAGCGCCGCGAGCGGGCCTCGAAGACGTGCGCCTTGACGTGGGTGTCGAGCGTCTGCCCCAAAGTCGCCGCGTAACCCTTCCATGTCCCCCAGAACGTGTCGAAGATCAGCTTCCGGTCGGCCCGCACGCGGGAGGCGCGGTGCTTGCCGTAGGCGGCCTGGTCGAGACGCACCTGCGCGCCGGTCGACAGCGTGACCGTCGGAAACGGCATATCCGAGCTGGTGAGCATCGCGAACACGCGCTCCGGTCCTTGCCGCATCGCACTCGTGCCGGCGATGACCGCCTCCGCCTCGTCCGACAGCGTGTGCGGCTCCTTGCGCAGGATGTTGCGGACGTTGAAGGCGTGCCGGGCGAGCCGCGGCTCCGCCTGCAAGTAGCCTTCCACGGTCGCCGAGCCGACCCGCAGCAACTCCGGCGAAACGAAGCTGGTCGCCTCCTCGAAAGCGGCCAGCAGCAGCGTCGCCGCGCCGCGCCGTTCCTGCGCCTCCGAGACGCGCCGATCCTCGTCGGCCTTGAGGAACGCGAACACGTAGAGGCGGACGAGATCCTTCTCGGTCGTGCTGATCGCGTCGAGCGCCTCGGAGAGCACTGCGGCGCTCTCGCCGAGCCGGCCCTTGAACCGGCCGAGATCCGCCACCCGCGTTTCCAGGCGCGCCTTGTCGGTCCGCCAGGCGTCGAGGCTGTCGTAGATCTCCGCCAGGTTCCACTCGATCTGCGCCGGCGCAGGCGGTGCGGGCTCGGTTGTCGCTGTCGTTGTCATCTTCACCCTTGCCGGCGGTACGTGCGCTCCCGCCTCAAGTCGCAGTAGTCGAGCATGACCACGTCATCGCGAATGCTGTAGACGAAGCCAACCCATGTCTATGCAGCCGCGAGCTGCCGCAGGACGTAGGGCAGGATGCCGCCGTGGCGGTAGTAGTCGAGCTCGTCCGGGGTGTCGATGCGCGCGGTCACCGCGAACTCCACCACCGTGCCGTCGGCGCGGGTGGCCCGGACCCGCACGTCGCTGCGCGGGGCCAGCCCCTCGGCGATGCCGCTCAGGTCGAACGCCTCCTCCCCCGTCAACCCCAGGGTGGCGACGTCGTCACCGTCCTTGAACACCAGCGGCAGCACCCCCATGAAGACCAGGTTGCTGCGGTGGATGCGCTCGAAGCTCGAAGCGATGACCGCGCGCACCCCGAGCAGCATGGTCCCCTTGGCGGCCCAGTCGCGGGAGGAGCCGGAGCCGTACTCGGCGCCGGCCAGCACTAGAAGCGGCGTCCCTTCGTCCTTGTAGCGCATCGCCGCGTCGTAGATCGCCATCTGCTCGCCGTCGGGCTGGTGCCGCGTCCAGCCTCCCTCGGTGCCCGGTGCGAGCCGGTTGCGCAACCGGATGTTGGCGAACGTGCCGCGCATCATCACCTCGTGGTTGCCGCGGCGGCTGCCGAAAGAGTTGAAATCCCCGAGCTCGACGCCGTTGGCGATCAGGTACTTCCCGGCCGGGCCGTCCGGCGGAATCGCGCCGGCCGGCGAGATGTGATCGGTTGTGACGCTGTCGCCGAGCAGTGCGAGCACGCGCGCCCCGGCAACGTCCGCCGGCGCAGCGGGCGCCGGGGTCAGCGCCTCGAAGAACGGGGGATGACGGACGTAGGTCGAATCGTCGGTCCAGCGGAACCGGTCTCCGGTGGGCGCCGGCAGCCCCCGCCAGCGGTCGTCGCCGTCGAAGACCTGACCGTACTTTTCGGTGAACTGATCGGTGCGGACCGCCGCCGCCATCGCCTCCTGCACTTCCGCGGCCGACGGCCAGACGTCCGCCAGGTGCACGTCGTCGCCGGTCCGGTCCTGCCCGAGCGGCTCGGTCGTCAGGTCGGTCGTCATCCGGCCGGCCAGCGCGTAGGCGACCACGAGCGGCGGAGACGCGAGGTAGTTGGCGCGGACCAGCGGCTGGACGCGGCCCTCGAAGTTGCGGTTGCCGCTCAGCACCGACGTCACCACGAGGTCGCGCTCCCGGATCGCCGCGGCGACCGGCTCGGGCAGCGGACCGCTGTTGCCGATGCAGGTGGTGCAGCCGTAACCCACCAGGCCGAAGCCGAGATTCTCCAGCGGCTCCAGCAGACCGGCCGCGCGCAGGTACTCGGTGACGACCAGCGAGCCGGGCGCGAGGCTCGTCTTGACCCACGGCTTCGGCCGCAGGCCGCGCGCCGCCGCCTTCTGCGCGAGCAGCCCGGCGGCAATCATCACGCTCGGATTCGACGTGTTCGTGCAGCTCGTGATGGCGGCGATGACCACCGCACCGTCCTCCAGCGGCGTCCCGCCGTCGCCGCGGGCCGGCTCGCCGGCCGCCCCGCTGCCCGCGGCCACCCGCTCGCGACCGCCCGCGAGATCCCCGAGCACGGAGGCGAAGGCCGACTTCGCCCGCTGCAGCGGGACCCGATCCTGCGGGCGCTTCGGCCCGGCGATGCTCGGCTCGACGGTGCCCAGGTCCAGCTCCACCACGTCGGTGTAGACCGGGTCGTCCGCGTCGGAAGCGAACAGCCCCTGCGTCTTCGCGTACGCCTCGACGAGATCGACCTGTCCCCGGTCGCGCCCCGTCAGCGCGAGGTAATCGAGGGTCATCCCGTCGATCGGACAGATCGCCACCGTGGAGCCGTACTCCGGCGACATGTTCCCGAGCGTCGCCCGGTCGGCCACCGTCAGCGACGCGAGACCCGGTCCGAAGAACTCGACGAACTTCCCCACGACGCCGAACTGCCGCAGCCGCTCGGTGATCGTCAGCACGAGGTCGGTCGCGGTGGTGCCCTCCGGCAGCTCGCCCACCAGTCGGAAGCCGATAACGTCCGGAATGAGCATCGAGATGGGTTGCCCCAGCATCGCCGCCTCGGCCTCGATCCCGCCGACGCCCCAGCCCACGACGCCGAGGCCGTTGACCATCGTGGTGTGCGAGTCGGTCCCGACCAGCGTGTCCGGATAGGCCAGCACGCGCCCGTTCGACGTGTCGCGGCAGACCACCCGCGCCAGATACTCGATGTTCACCTGGTGGACGATGCCGGTATCGGGCGGCACCACCTTGAAGTTGCGAAACGCGTCCTGGCCCCACTTGAGGAAGGCGTAGCGCTCGCGGTTGCGCGCGAACTCCAGCCGTGCGTTCAGCTCGAGCGCGTTCGCGGTTCCGAAGTGATCGACCTGCACGGAATGGTCGATGACCAGCTCGGCCGGCTGCAGCGGGTTGACGAGGCCGGGGTTGCCGCCGAGACGCGCAATGCCCTCGCGCATCGCAGCCAGATCCACCACCGCGGGCACCCCGGTGAAGTCCTGCAGCAGGACGCGGGCCGGCATGAAGGCGATCTCCTTGCCGACGCCGGGCTCCCAGCGGGCCAGCGCCTCGATGTCGTCGGCCTTCACCGCCCGGCCGTCCTCGCGGCGGAGCATGTTCTCGAGGAGGATCTTCAGCGAGTACGGCAGGCGCCCGACGCCCGGATAACCCGACGCCTCCAGAGCGCGCAGGTTGTAGACGTCGACGGTGGTTCCGTCGCCCGCCGGCAGAGACTGACGAGTACCGAATGAATTGTTGCTCATGGATGGGGACTCTTGCTGTAGCTCCGGTATCGTCTCTGACGCTGTCGTTCCCGGGCGGTGAACCTTCCTGACAGACGAACCGTTAATGATCCTTCACCACCGGCCCGCGACGCAAGCCGGCGCCGGGGGCAGCCGCGGACGATCGCGGTCCCGGACGCGGCGCAAACATGTCTATCGCCGGCGGCGCCCGCACTTGCGCGTCTCCGAGACGAGGTGAAGCGGCTCGTGCGCGTGCTACGATGCGGGTGTCGGTTCGCGAAAGGAAGTGGCGTGTGCGGCATGAAGTCCGACGGTGGGGGCGCGCGGCGTTCTTCGCGGTTGCGGTGCTGATGGGTTCCGGGATGGCGGTGGCGCAGGACTACGCGGCCGAGGTCGAGGCGTGGCGCGTCGACCGCGAGGAGCGCCTGAAGGCGGACGACGGGTGGCTGACGGTGGCCGGCCTCTTCTTCCTCAACGAGGGCGACAGCAGCTTCGGCTCCTCGCCGCTCAACGACATCGTGCTGCGGACCGGACCCGCGGAGGCGGGCGTGTTCACCCTGCGGGACGAAACGATCACGGTGCGGGCTCCGGAGGGAGAGACCCTCTCGATAGACGGCCGCGACGTCGCGGCGGCGCAACTCTGGCCCTACGAGGGGCGCGAGCGACCGACCATCGCCCTCGGTCCGCTGTCGATGTTCGGCCACTACAGCGGCGACCGGCTGGCCATCCGCATGCGCGACCGGGAAGGCGAGATACGGCGCAACTTCACCGGGCTGCGCTGGTATCCGGTGGACGAGTCGTTCCGGGTGACCGGACGCTTCATCCCGCACGACGCGCCGCGCACCATGCGGCTGCCCAACATCCTCGGCGACATCGAGACCTTCCGCACCAGCGGCTCGGTCGCCCTGTCGCTGGACGGCGAGGACCTGCGCATGACCGCGGTCGATTCCGGGAACCGACTGTGGTTCATCTTCCGCGACCTGACCAGCGGCAGCGAGACCTACCCGGCCGCGCGGTTCCTGTACGCGGACGCGCCGGGCCCCGACGGCTCGACGACGGTGGACTTCAATCGGGCCTACAACCCGCCGTGCGCGTTCAATCCGCACACGACCTGTCCGTTACCGCCGCGGGAAAACCGGCTCCCGGTCCGGGTCGAGGCCGGTGAGCTCGACTACGGGGCGCACTGATCCACGGCCGGCACCGAGCCGCCGACGAGCACCGCCGACTATCGACCCGGCGACGTTCCCGGGTCAGCGCGGGCGCGCGTACAAGTCCAGGATCCCGCCCAGCCGTGCGGCCTCGAGCGGCCCCCTGACCAGCGCCCGCATACGTCCGGATCGCCCCGGCCGGTCCTCGGCCGGCGTTTCCCAGTGCGCTACCGCGAACCCGGCGGCCTCGACGAGGGCCGCCAGCGTCGCGGGGGTGAAGAACCATAGATGGTGCAGCGCGCCATAGTGCTTCCAGGGCCGGCGCTTCAGTCCGAGCCGGCTCTGCCAGCTCTTGAGGCGAATGCTCAGCCCGGCGATGTTCGGCACGCCCACCAGCAGCACACCGTCGTCTGCGACGAGGCGGCGCGCCTGCCGCAACTCCCGCAACGGGTCCTGCGTGTGCTCGAGCACATGATTCAGACGCACGGCGTCGAAGCGCACGGCACCGAAGTCGATCTCCGGCAACTGGCCTTCCCAGAGCCGTGCGCCGTGGCAACGGGCCGCCTGCGTGACGCTTATGTCCGTGCCGGCAACCTCCCACCCGCGTCCACGCGCGTAGCCCAGAAAGGCCCCGGCGCCGCAGCCGACGTCGATCACTGCCGCGGGACGCCGCCGCACGCAGCGTTCGAGCCGCATGATCTGTCTCGCGAACGTTCGCTCGCGGCCGCGGTCGACCGTCTCGTGCCCCGCGGGATGGTAGCCGGCGGCGTAGACAGCGGCGGCGAGCTGATCGAACACGGGACGGGGATGCTGAAACTCGAGGCGACAGGCACCGCAGCGAGCCAGGTGCAGACCCTGAAAGTCGACGCCGAACGGCCGCGGCTCACGGCCGCACAGGGGACAGTCGACCGGTTCCCGATCCGGCAGGGCGGCCTCGACCTCGTCGCGGGGGCGTCCGAAGAGCGAACGTCGCACGCACCCATGATCTCACGCGCGCCTGCCGGCCCGCGCGTTGTCGCCGGCCACTCCGGCGGGCGGCTCCTGTCGGCGACTGTGGTAGGGTCGTGTCCATGCCCGACCGTCTCACCCGCGCCGACGTGGAGCGGATCGCCGCGCTGGCGCATCTCGATCTCACCCCGGACGAAATCGATCTGTTCACGCCGCAGCTCGCCGACATCCTGGAGTACGCCGAGCGGCTGCAGGCCGTCGACGTGAGCGGAGCCGACGACGTCTGGCATCCGGGCGGTTCCGACTGCCCGCGGCGGCCGGACTCCGTGCGGCCGTCGCTCGACCGCGAGGCGACGCTGTCGAACGCCCCCGATGGAGTCGCCGCCGGCGCCTCGGAGCAGGGCGGGTTCTTCCGCGTGCCGCGAGTGATCGGGTGATGGCGGGCGCGTCGCAGCCGGCGGATATGGAAACCGCCGCCTCAATCCGGGACGACGTGCGGACGGGCCGCCGGTCGGCGGTCGATGTCTGCCGGCACTACCTCGACCGTATCGCGGACGGTGACGGACGCTGGAACGCGCTCACCACCGTGTTCCAGGACCAGGCGTTGGCCCGGGCGGCCGAGATCGACCGGCGCCGGGACGAGTGGCGCGACCGGCCGCTGCTCGGCGTGCCGGTCACCATCAAGGATGTCATCTGCACGCGGGGCGAGCCTACCACCGCCGCCTCGCGCATCCTCGCCGGCTTCCGGCCGCCTTACGACGCCACGGCGGCAATCCGCCTTCGCGAAGCCGGCGCGGTGATCGTCGGGAAGACCAACTGCGACGAGTTCGCGATGGGTTCGTCGACCGAGCATTCCGCGTACGGGCCGAGTCGCAACCCCTGGGATCCGGAGCGCACGCCGGGCGGATCGAGCGGCGGTGCGGCGGCCGCGGTCGCGGCCGGCCTGGCCCCGGTGTCCATCGGATCGGACACGGGCGGATCGATTCGCCAGCCGGCGTCGTTCTGCGGAATCGTCGGGTTGAAGCCGACCTACGGGCGCGTCTCGCGCTACGGATTGCTGGCCTTCGCTTCGTCGCTCGACCAGATCGGACCGCTGACGGGGACCGTGGGCGACGCGGCGCTCGTCCTGGGCGTGCTGGCAGGCCATGATCCACGCGATGCGACGTCCGCGGAAGCACCCGTGAGCGACTACGCGGCGGCGCTGCGCAGGGACCCGGAAGGGCTGCGCGTAGGCGTGCCGGGGGCCCTGCTGGAGCTCGCCGACGCGGGCATCGACGCCGAGGTGCTCGCCGCGTACCGCAGGGCCATGGGCGTGCTGCAGGCTGCGGGGGTCGTCCTGGTCGACATCGAGCTGCCGCACGCGGAGTACGCGGTGCCCGTCTACTATCTCGTCGCCCCAGCCGAGGCGAGCTCGAACCTCGCCCGCTACGACGGGGTCCGCTACGGCTCCCGCGCCGCGACCACAGGCGGCGGCGAAGCATCGGCGCTCTCCAGAATGTACGACCGCACGCGCGACGCGGGCTTCGGCGCGGAAGTCAAGCGCCGGATCATGCTCGGCACCTACGCGCTCAGCGCCGGGTACTACGACGCGTACTACCGTCGGGCCCAGCGCGTCCGCGGCCTGATTCGCCGCGACTACAGCCGCGCCTTCGACAGCGATGCGGGACCCGGAGTCGACGTGGTCGCCATGCCGACCACCCCCGCCCCCGCCTTCAGGCTGGGGGAGCATCTGCAGGATCCGCTGGCGATGTATCTGGGGGACGTCTTCACGGTGAGCGCCAACCTGACCGGCCTGCCGGCCATCAGCGTACCCGCAGGCTTCACCGCGGCCGGCCTGCCCGTCGGCCTGCAACTGGTGGGACGGGCGTTCGACGAAGCGACGCTGCTTCGCCTCGCGCACGCCTGCGAGTCCACGACCACCCCGAACCGCAAGGCCCCCGACATCCGCGATTGAGACTGGTCGAGACGCCGACCCCGGCCAGGGCGCGCGGGCCGGCACCGGCGGCGCGGGTGAGGTTCCCGCGGCGCGCACACGCCTGGAAGGCTTCAGGACTCCGCCGATTGCTCGGCTGAAGCGCCCGCCTGGGCCGATTGGGCAGCCTGCTCGAGCAGCTCGGGGGTCCTCAACTGGTCTGCCGGCCCGCTTCGCGCCCCGGGCGGCAGGTATTGAACCGGCTCGCCCTCCATCCGGTCCACGAGGTTGCGCACGACCAGCGACGCGCGCCCCGTCTGCCGAAACTTCGTGAATCCGGCCACGACCAGGAACCCGATGAACAGCGTCAGCAGGAAACCGGTGGACACGGCCAGCCCCACCAGGGTCTGAACGGCCCCGCCGATGAGCGACTGCACATCCGCCACGGTCACTCCCTACGCGCCGGCGCCGGCACGTCGTACTGAATCTTGCCGCGATCCACTTCGCGCATCGCGATGCGCTCGAGCTTGTGGCGCGGCGTCACGGTCCCGTCCGCACCCGTGTCGCCCGCCAACTCCTCGAGTTTCGGCAACGCACCCCGTCGCAACTGCTTCGCCCGCTGCGCGGCCACGTCGACGTACAGAAACCGGCTCTCGATGGGCGGGGCCGGCTCCCGATCGGACTCCACCTCGTCCGACGCTGCTTCTCCGGCGTCCTCCGCCTCCGCAACGTCATCGAGAAACTCGGGATGCTCGTCCATGACCACTAGGATACGCGAAGAACGGCCGCGGGGTCGACATCCGCGGCCGCGTTCCCCTCACCGGAGGCGACGACGCGGACGGCCGGCCGCAACCTGTGAGATCATTCGAGCACATGCCGGACCTGGTCACGCTGCTGTTCATCGGCGATATCGTCGGCAAGCCCGGCCGGGCGATAACCCGGCTCGCGCTGCCCCGTCTGGTCGCCCGCCACGGGGTCGACCTGGTGATCGCCAACGTCGAGAACGCGGCCGGCGGCAACGGCATCACCCGCGATATCGCGGAGACGCTGCTGGACTACGGCGTGCAGGTGATGACCACCGGCAACCACGTCTGGGACAAGAAGGAGGCGATCGCCTACATCGAGAACCAGCCGCGCCTCCTGCGGCCGGGCAACTATCCGGCCGGCGTACCGGGTCGCGGCCATTGCAGCGCGCTCACGCGGGGCGGCGTCGCGATCGGCGTGGTGAACGTGATGGGCCGCATCTTCATGAACCCGCTCGACAACCCGTTCCACGTCGTTCGGGAACAGATCGAGACGGTTCGCGCCGAGCACGGCGCACGGATCGTCCTGGTCGACTTCCACGCCGAGGCGACATCGGAAAAGAAGGCAATGGGCTGGCATCTCGACGGCGAGGTGACCGTCGTGGCCGGAACGCACACCCACGTGCAGACGGCCGACGAACGCATCCTTCCGAACGGTACCGCCTACATCACCGACGTCGGCATGACCGGTCCTCACGATTCGATCATCGGCGTCGATCCGCGGCCGGCCCTGAAGCGATTCCTCGACGGCATGCCGGCCAAGTTCGATACGGCGACACGCAATCCGAGGGTCAATGCCATCGTCGTGACCGCCGATCCCGAAACGGGCCGGGCCCGCTCCATCACGCGGGTGGATCTGTCCGCCGACGAGATTGACGCACTCGATCCGCGGACGGGGCCGCAGCCGTGACGAGACTGCCGTTCGGCGAGACGGCGCCGACGCCGCGGGCTCGACCGGGCCGCCAGGTGCTCACCGTTCCGGAGCTCACGGCCCGCATCCGGCTGCGGCTCGAATCGGCGTACCCGGCCGTCTGGGTCGAAGGCGAGTTGTCGAACTGCCGCCGCTGGAACACCGGCCATCTCTATTTCACCCTGAAGGGCGGCGCCGCCCAAATCCGGGGCGTGATGTTTCGATCGGCGTTCCGCTTCCTGCGCTTCGAGCCGGCCGACGGCCAGCGGATCGTGGCCCGCGGTCGGATCAGCGTCTACGAGCCGAAGGGCGAGTACCAGCTCGTGGCCGAGCACCTGGAGCCTTTCGGTCTGGGCGCGCGGCAGTTGGCCTTCGATCAGCTTCGCCAACGGCTCGAGCGCGAAGGCCTGTTCGACGAGGCGCGCAAGCGCCCGCTCCCGACGCTGCCGCGCAAGATCGGCATCGTCACCTCGCTCGACGGGGCGGCGCTGCGCGACGTCCTGAACGTGCTCGGCCGGCGGTTCCCGAACGTCCATCTCGTCATCGGCCCGACCCGCGTGCAGGGCGACGGCGCGGGCCGGGAAATCGCCGGCGCACTCGCACGCATCGCCGGGGTCGCCGGGATCGACGTCGTGATGCTGACGCGCGGCGGCGGATCGCTCGAAGACCTCTGGGAGTTCAACGACGAAGGGCTGGCGCGGACGATCGCCGCACTCGAAGTGCCGGTGATCTCGGCGGTGGGCCATCAGACCGACTACACCATCAGCGATTTCGTCGCCGACCTGCGCGCGCCGACCCCGTCGGCGGCAGCGGAGCTGGTCGTGGCGCGCAAGGCCGATCTGGCCGCGCGCCTGCAACGAGCCGCCGGTCGGCTCGAGGCGGCGGCCCGCGCCGGCATCCAGCGGCGCCGGACGCTCCTCGAGGCCGCGCGCCATCGACCGGGCCTGGCTTCCTTTCCGACCCGGCTCGCCCTGCACGGACGCCGCGTGGACGAGTTGACGGGCCGCCTCACCGAGCGCGCCAGGGCAGGCATCGGTAGGCTCGAGCGACGCCGGGCCGCGTTGCGACTGCAACTCGAAGCGCTCGATGTCGGTCCGCGGCTCGCCCGCATGCGCACCAGGCTCGCCGTCGCGAGAGAACGCCTGACGCGTGCGGTCGACGGCGGCCACGCAGCGCGCCGGCAGCGGTTGGGGATCGGTGGCGAGCGCCTGGCGCAGCTCATGCGCGACCGCCGGGCGGACGCCCGGCAGCGACTCGAGACCGCCGCGGCGAAGCTGGACTCGCTCAGCCCGCTCGGCGTGCTGGCGCGCGGCTACGCGGTGTGCTGGAACCACGATCGCACGGTCATCGTGCGCCGCTCGGCGGATGTCGCCGTCGGCGATCCCGTGCGCGTCACGCTGCACGAGGGGGCATTGCGGTGCGATGTCACGGCGAGGGAAAGGTGAACATGGACGACCCGACCATCAAGGACTTCGAATCCGCCCTCGCCGAGCTCGAGTCGATCGTCAAGACGCTGGAGGACGGACAGCTTCCGCTGGAGCAGTCTCTGGAGCGCTTCGAGCGCGGGATCGCGCTGTCGCGTTTCTGCCACACGCGCCTCGAGGATGCCGAACGCCGCGTCGAGCTGCTCACCGAGCGCGGCGAGACCCGTCCCGCGCCGGCGGCGATCGGCGGCGCCGCCCCCCCGGCCGGAGCGCGGGCGGCGGACGACGGCAGCAGCGACGGACCAGCCGACGATGACATCCGCTTCTGACCTCGCGGCGAGGGAAACCACCTTCGACGACTACGTGCGCAACCGGCGGTCCGCCGTCGACGCCGCGCTCGACCGCCTGCTCCCGTCGCCGCCGGCCTGCCCCGCGTTGATCGCCGACGCGATGCGCCACACGGTATTCGCCGGCGGAAAACGACTGCGGCCGCTCCTCACCCTGGCGGCGGCGGACAGCGTCTCGCCGGGCGGCACGGCGAACGACGAGGAGGTGCTCCCGGCCGCGTGCGCGATAGAGATGATCCACACCTACTCGCTGGTGCACGACGATCTGCCGGCCATGGACGACGACACCCTGCGGCGCGGACGGCCCACGGCCCATGTCGTCTACGGCGAGGGAATCGCGATCCTGGCCGGCGACGCGCTGCTCACCGAAGCGTTTCGGGTACTGGCCCGGGGGTCGGCCGCCGACACCGCGAGCCTGCGCCGGCGGCGGTTGCTTGCCCTGGAACGCGTCGCGACCGCCGCCGGCGCCGAGGGCATGGTGGGCGGACAGGTCATCGACATTTCGGCCACCGGCACGACCGCCGCGGCATTCGATTCCGAGCGGCTTCGCGTCATGCACGAGCACAAGACCGGCGCCCTGATCCGCGCCGCCGCCGTCGCCGGGGCGCTGATGGGCGGCTCCTCCGACGAGACGGCCGATGCGGTCGATCGCTACGCGACGCACCTCGGGCTGGCATTCCAGATCGTCGACGACATCCTCGACATCGAGGGTGCTCAGGAGGAAATCGGGAAGACCACGGGCAAGGACGCGAACGCCGGCAAGCCGACGTACCCGGCACGGTTCGGCCTCGAGGAGTCGCGCCGCCTGGCGGCGCGGTCGATAGCGGAAGCGAAGGGTACGCTCCGGGCGGCCGGGCTGGGCGGACGCCTGTCCGAAATCGCCGACTGGGTGCTCGGCCGCGACCGGTAGGCCCGGACGGGACCGCGATGTCAGGTCGCAGCAGGTTGGACGCGCTCGTCGTGGAACGCGGTCTGGCGACGACGCGCGCGAGGGCGCGCGCCCTCATCCTGGCCGGACAGGTACAGGTGGACGACAGCATCCAGACGAAGGCGGGGACCGCCGTCGCCCCGGACGCGCGGATAGCGTTGCGCGTTCCCGACCATCCTTACGTCGGACGCGGCGGCGTCAAGCTGTCCCGGGCGCTCGACCGTTTCGGCATCGCCATGCGGGAGCGCACGGCCCTGGACATCGGCGCCTCGACCGGCGGCTTCACCGACGCCATGCTGCAGCGCGGGGCGACCCGGGTGGTGGCGCTCGACGTCGGCCGCGGCCAGCTCGACTGGAAGCTGCGGGCGGACCCCCGCGTCATCCTGATCGAGGGGGTCAACGCAAGGCACCTGTCGCCGGACATGCTTCCGGACGGCCTGCACCCCGTCGACGTGGTGACCATCGACGTTTCGTTCATCTCGCTGCGGCTCGTCCTGCCCGTGGTTCCGCCGCTGGTGGCGGACGACGGCGACGTGGTGGCGCTGGTCAAGCCGCAATTCGAGGCGACGCGCGGCGAGGTGTGCAAGGGCGGCATCATCCGCGATCCGGCGGTCAGGCGCCGCACCGTCCGGCAGGTGATTGCTGCGGCCGATGCGACGGGACTGGCCTACGTTTCCGCCACCCCGGCTCCAAGGCGCAACGCCGCCGGCAACCGCGAGTACTTCGTCCACCTCCGCCGCTGCGGGAAGGCCTCGCCCTGATGGCGCCTGCGTCCCATGCCGCGGGTCCCGGCGGCCGCACGACGGTGGGCATCGTCGCCCGCCCGGGCGCTCCCAACGCGACCTCCGCGGCACGCGATGCGGCGGCCTGGCTGGGGCGACGCGCGAACCCCGTGGTCATCGAGACCGAGACGGCGCGCCAGGCCGGCCTGAGCGGGTACCGGACCACTTCGCGGGCGGAGTTGCCGGGCGCGGCGGACGTGCTCCTCGTGCTCGGGGGCGACGGCACCCTGCTGAGCGTCGCCCACCCGGTCGCCCGCCTGGCGCCGGACACGCCGATCCTCGGCGTGAACTGCGGGAGCCTGGGCTTCCTGACCGAGATCACCCGCCCCGAGATGTACGACGCGCTCGACTCGGTGCTGACCGGGCGGGCGGGCATCGACGAACGGCTCACGGTGCGGGCCCGCGTCCGCCGCGGCGGGCGCGACATCGCCGACAGGACCGTGCTCAACGACGTCGTCATCGGAAGGGCGGCCGATTCCGGCCTCGTCGACGTGTCGATCATGCTGCGCGACCGGCTCGTCACAAGCTGCCGCGCCGACGGCGTGATCCTGTCGACCCCGACCGGGTCCACGGGCTACAACCTGGCCGCCGGCGGACCCATCATGCACCCGACGGTCGACGCCCTGGCGGTGACCCCGATCGCGCCCCATACGCTCACGAACCGCCCCGTCGTCATCCCCGCCCGGGAGCCGGTGACCTTGCAGCCGAAGCTCGCCGGCTCGCACGTGGACGCGTTCGCCAGCTTCGACGGCCAGCTCAGCGTCGCCCTCGAGGACCGGGACCTGATCGTCGTCGAACGCTCGACGAGGCCGTTGCGACTCGTGAGCTCCGCAGCGCGCGACTACTTCACGGTGCTCCGGCAGAAGCTCAAGTGGGGCGAACGCTGAATCGCCGCCGGCGCCTCCTACTTGTCGCTAATGGGCGGGTGGTGGATGATCTGCACGCGATTGCCGTCCGGGTCCGAGAGGTACAACGATCGCGCACCGTCGCGGTGGGTCCTCGGCGGCGCGTCGAGCGCGATTCCCCGCCGCGTCAGGTAGTCCGCCCACGCGTCGACCTCGTCCGGGCGCCGCACGACGAGGCCCAGGTGATCGAGGGCGCCGCCGGGCTCCGGACCGGCGGCGGCGGGTGCACGGTGGAGCGCCAGGTTGTCCGCGCCGGAGGTCAGGTACACGTTGTCGCCGTCCGGCTCCCATTCCACGTCGAAGCCGAGCACGTCCGTATAGAACCGTCTCATGGCCTCGAAGCTCCTTGCGTGGAGCGCCAGATGCCGCAGGCCGCGGTGCGGCGGGCGGTTCGTCGATTCGGACGTCAGCGGGCCGTTCGGCATGTCTCGATCGTAGCCGTTCCGCGGCGCAGGCGCCCGGCCCGCGCGACGTCCGTGCCGCGGGGACTGCTAGAATCCCCGCCATGGCTCCACGTTCGGTCGCGCGCGCCCGGTGTGCCCTGTGCGGCGCCAAGGAGGTGTCGGAACCTCGCGGCGAGGAGAAGTACTGCCACGAGTGCTGGACCAAGAAGATGGCGGTCGAGGACGTGGTCGCCCAGGAATTCGCGCTCAAGCGCTACATCCGGGCCCACAGCGCGGAAAAGTACCTCGTGTACCACGCCACCCAGAAACGCCCCTGCGGCCAGTTGATCGTCGTCGACGACGGCTACGACCTGTTCCTCAGCCTGATTCTCTACCCGACCTTCGCCTGGGACGACCCCGCCTACCACCTCGAAGGGGACCCGGAGGGGCGGGCGTTTGCCGAGTTGCTGGTCGACGTCGTCGCCGCGGAGGTCATCGAACCCTGGGGCGGCGGGAAGTGGCATCTGGAGGTCTTCCGCTCGGCCAGTGCGGAGCCGGAGGACTGGAACGGAGAAATGTAACGCGCCGCGATTGCCGCGGGCTGCTATACTTCCGCCTCATCTCTACGATCTTTCGGGAGGACATGCGATGCAATCCGTGAACCGCGCACTGCTCTTGGGTGTGGTGGTCGTGCTGGCGGCGGCAGTCGCCTGCGGCGGCGGCGAGGATGAGGCGGCAGCGGCAGCGGCAGCCGCCGAGGCCGAGGTGATCGAGGTTAGTCCCGAGGCCAGAGCGGCGGCCGATCGGCTTGCGGCGAGACTCGCCGAGGGAATCACGCTCGTGCCGACCCAGCGCGGGCAGGCCGAGATCGGCTACACGCAGCCGACGGCCCGGCGGGGCACGGGTGACGATCGCGGTTTCAACATCACCTCGATCCGCGTCCGGAACCTGTCGCAGAACGCGATCGCCGGCTTCCAGGTCGACGAGTTCTGGTACGACGGCGACGGCAACACCGTGACCGGCGACCAGGCGCGACGCCGCCTGCCGATACTGGTCAACGAGGTGTGCGACATCGAGCTCCGGGTGCCGGTGGTCTCGGCGATGGACCGCAGCAACTACGAGTTCTCCCATCAGAACGGCGACATCAAGGCGACCCTTCTGGAAGACATCGAGTTCCCGCCCCAGCCCGAGGTCGAAGAGGGCGAAGAGGCAGAGGAAGCCGAGGAAGAGGCCGCGGAAGCCGAAGAGGAAGAGGAGCTGGTCGACGCGGACGCGCTCAAGTTCACGTGCCTCCGCCCCGTCGAGGGAATGCCGACCGCCGCCGAGGCCGAGACGGACGAAGAGGCCGCGGGCGCCTGAGCCCGAAGGCCTCGCCGGAGGCGAGAGCCGCCGCCGGGCTCGGCGTACGACTGTTCCCCGCTCCGGAACGGGTAGGCGTCCGGGTTCCCCGGCTCCGCTTCGTCCATGCTTTCGTTTTCGTCCGGCTCCGGTCGCACGTGGGAGGCCTTGCCCTGATCGGACCGGATCCCGGACCGGGTCGCAGATCGCCCTGTGAAACCCGGCGTCCTGACCGATCGAGGGGCCGGGAGGCAGGGCGGAGCGCCCGCCGAGGGACGGAACGCGAAGCATGGCATTCGACCGGTCGGCAGTGCAGCGGGCGCTCGACGAGGACGACCTCGACGGCTGGCTGCTCTACGACTTCCACGGCTCCAATCCCATCGCGCGGAGAATCGCCGGCCTGAGCGGCGCCGCGAAGCTGACCACCCGGCGTTGGTACTATCTCGTGCCGGCGTCCGGGGAACCGCGCGCGCTGGTGCATCGCATCGAACGGGATACGTTGGCGCACCTGCCCGGGAGGCGCCGCATCTACTCGGGACGCGCAGAGCTGGACATGGGACTCGCCGAGCTGGTGCGGGGCATGGGCCGGGTCGCCATGGAGTATTCGCCCGCCTGCGCGATCCCGTACCTGTCGCGGGTCGACGCCGGAACCGTCGAACGGCTCCGTTCGCTCGGCGCCGAGGTGGTGTCCTCCGGCAATCTGGTGCAGCGCTTCGAAGCGGCCTGGGATCCGGCGGCGCTCGCGACGCATCGCGACGCATCGCGGCACCTCCACGCCATCAAGGAGCGCACTTTCGAGTTGATCCGGGACCGCGTCGCCGGCGGGACGACAAGCGAGTACGAGGTCCAGCAGCAGATGGTCGAATGGTTCCGGGAGGCGGGCCTGGTGACCGACTGTCCGCCGGTGGTCGCCGCGCAGGAAAGCAGCGGGAACCCCCACTACCTGCCCACGGCGTCGGAACACCGGCCGATCCGGCCCGGACAGATCGTCCTGCTCGACCTGTGGGGCAAGCTCGATCGCCCGGGCGCCGTGTACGCCGACATCACATGGGTCGGCTTCACCGGATCCGCGGTGCCGGCCGAAGCCGCCGCCGTCTTCGGTGCTGCGCGCGAAGCCCGTGACGCGGCGATTGCGCTCGTCTCCGGCCGCGTGCGGGCCGGACGACCGGTCCACGGCTGGGAGGTCGACCGCGCCGCCCGCGAGGTGATCGGAGCGGCCGGCTACGGGGACCGCTTCGTGCACCGCACCGGCCACAGCCTCGGCGAGGAGGTGCACGGCAACGGCGTGCACATGGACGACTACGAGACGCACGACGAGCGACGGCTCATCGCCGGCACCGGCTTCACGATAGAACCGGGCATCTATCTGGACGACTTCGGCGTCAGGACCGAAATAAACATGCATGTAGGGAGCGTCGAGGCTGCCGTCACCGGTCCGTTGCAGAAGGAAATCGCGCCTCTCGGCTGATCGGCCGGCCCGCCCCGGCGCGCGCTCCGCAAACGCAGGTCGCGGCGTTACACTAGGACATGACGAGGATGCGGGTGGCCGCCCCGCTGGAGGAGATGATGTCGAGATCGAGGACCACGGTCGTTTCCACGCTGCTGATAGCCCTGGCTGCAACGGCGTTCGGCATGGTGATCGCGTCGCGCTTCAACCTCGCGCCGCAGTCGGCGGCGCAGTCCGTCAGCACGCCGCCCTCCAACAGCGCACCCATCTCCGGCAACCTGACGGCGACCACGTTCCGGGAAATCGCGGACGCGCAGACGGCGATGGTGGTCACCATCTGGACGCAGCGGCCGGAGCAGGACAACGTGAACGAGCTGTTCGGGGGCGACGAGTTCTTCCGCCGCTTCTTCGGACAGCCTCCGGAGCAGGAGCGGGAGCGGGAGCGCGAGCGCGACGACAACGACGTCACCCCCCGGGCGGCCACCGGGACCGGATTCGTCATCGACGGCGCCGGCCTGGTGCTGACGAACAATCACGTCATCGAGAACGCCACGAACATCGAGATCCAGTTCTTCGGCGACGACGACGAGCTCTACGAGGCGCGGGTGCTCGGACGCGACCGGCTGACCGACAGCGCGCTGCTCGAGCTCGTCGAAAGGCCCGCGGGCGAGCTGCCGGTGGCGACGTTCGGCGACTCCGGTCAGATGGCTCCCGGCGATTGGGTGATGGCCATCGGCGCGCCGTTCGGCCTGAGCCACACGGTAACCGTCGGCGTCATTTCGGCGCTCGCCAGGCCCCTGCCCGCCGCGCGGGGCCGCTGGAACGACATGCTGCAGACCGACGCGGCGATCAACCCCGGCAACTCGGGCGGTCCGCTCCTGAACATCCGCGGCGAAGTCGTCGGGATCAACACGGCGATCGTGAGCGACCGCAGGGCCAACGCCGGCGTAGGGTTCGCCGTCCCCATCAACACGGTGCGCGACCTGCTCCCCGAGCTGCGCGGCGGCAAGGTGACGCGCGGCGTCATCGGCGTCGGCATCGACGACATTCCGCGGGAAGAGTACGAGCTGCTCGGACTCGGCCAGAACGGCGGGGTCCTGGTCCAGCGGGTCGAGCCGGACGGGCCCGCCGATGAGGCCGACATGGAGCCGGGCGACGTCATCGTCGCGTTCGACGGTGAACCGGTGGGCGAGACCCGTGAGCTCCAGAACCGCGTGGTGGCCACCAGGCCGGGAACGACGGTGCCGGTCCGCGTCGTCCGCAACGGCGAGCCCCTGACCCTCGACGTCACCATCGGCGAGCTCGACCTCGATGCCGAGAACCGGACGGTGATGGCCGCGGCCGAGGAGACCAGCGAAGGCTTCGGGATCACGCTGCAGGACCTGACTCCGGAAGTGGTCGGCCGCCTGGGCGTGCCGCCCGGCACGGCCGGCGCGGTCGTCGTGGACATACGCCGCGGCACCACCGCCGCGGCGAGCGGTCTGCAGCCCGGCGACGTGATTCTCAGCGTCAACCGTGTGGACGTGGGATCGGCCGGTGAAGCGACCGCGGAGCTCAACGCGATCGAGTCGGGGCGAACGGCTTTTCTGCTGGTGCAGCGCCGCGACACGCGCGTGTTCCTGCAGGTGGAGAAGGACTGAAGCGTCCCGCGGGCAGGCACGCCCCGCCGGCGCAGGATGCGATGACGCTGCGGGAGGTGATTCGGGAGCGGATCCGGACGTCGGGTCCGCTGTCGTTCGCCGCCTACGCCGAGCTCGCTCTCTACCATCCCGGCCTGGGATATTACGCCCGCGCGGCGCGGCGCTCGGGGCGGACGGGCGACTTCTTCACCAGCGTCGACCTCGGCCCGTCGTTCGGCGCCCTGCTCGCATCGCAGTTGGCCGAGATGTGGCGCCTTCTGGCGTCGCCGGCCCCCGGCGCACGCTTCGACCTGGTCGAGGCCGCCGCGGGCAACGGGAGACTTGCACGGGATGTGCTCGACGCCGCCGCCGCGGACGATCCGGCCTTCTACGACGCGATAGACCTTCATCTGGTCGAACGGAGCCGCGCCGCCCGCGACGCGCAGGCCGCCTTTCTGGGCCCGCACGCCGGCAAGCTGGCAGCGTCCGGCTCGAGCCTTCCGCCGGCGATCCACGGCGCCGTGCTCGCCAACGAGCTGCTCGACGCACTGCCCCCGCACGTGCTGGAAATGACCGCGGACGGCCTCCGCGAGGTGTACGTGGACGCCGACGACGCGACGGGGAGCTTCGTCGAGCGACTCGGTCCGCTGTCGAGCGCACGCGTGCGGGCGCA
Organism: Vicinamibacterales bacterium; assembly: GCA_965204175.1. Lineage (GTDB taxonomy): Bacteria > Acidobacteriota > Vicinamibacteria > Vicinamibacterales > UBA8438 > WTFV01. Next base: position 597,610 of record OZ241978.1, on the reverse strand, counting down.
CGTCGACAGCCGGCGCATTGCGCTGCAGCCCGGCTGGCGGGCGGAGGTGGCGCCGGCCGCGGCAGACTGGGTGCGGGGCGCGGTCTCCTCGCTGGCGCGTGGATTCCTGCTGCTGATCGACTACGGCCACGAGGCGGGCGAGCTCTACTCGGCGACCCACGCCGCGGGCACGCTCACGACCTACCGGCGGCAGCGGATCGCGGACGCCGCCGACGGCGCCGCGCCCCCGTGGCTCGTCGACCCCGGGGAGTGCGACATCACCGCCCACGTGGACCTCACGCTGGTGCGCGACGCCGCCGAGGAAGCGGGCGCGCGCACGCTCGGCGTCCTGGACCAGACCTACTTCCTGCTCGGACTCGGCGCAATCGAACGTGCGTCCGACGCCGGAGCGGATCGCGTCGCGGCCCTCAGACGGCGGCTGGCGCTGAAGTCGCTGCTCGTGCCCGGCGGGCTGGGCAGCACGCACAAGGTCATGATCTTCGGCAAGGGCGTCGGAACGCCGGCCCTGGCGGGTTGCTCCTATCGCGTCCGCGCCACACGCTAGGAGCCAGCGCCGTGGAACGGCGCAGACTCCCGGTCAGGCCCGGTTGGGCGGCAAGCGGAGCCGCAGGCAACGATTGTCGGACTAGAATCGAACGGCAAACCCGATGAGCGAGCGGATAGAACGCGAGATCAAGCTGGCCTTCGAATCGGCCGCAGCGGCCCGCGAGGCGGTCGCCGTTCTGGGGGCGGCTCCGCTGCGCGCCCGCCGTCTGCAGGACGATCATCTTCTCGACACGACCACCGGCCGGTTGCGGGACGAGTGGTGCACGCTGCGGGTCCGCATCGAGGCGCCGGACGGCGGCGGCGAGAACGTCGCCAGCCTCACCTTCAAGGGGCCGCCGCGACCCGACGTCATGAAGGTGCGCGAAGAGCTGGAAACCGGGGTGGGCGACGGCGAAGTGCTGCTCGAAGTGCTCCGCAGAGCCGGCTTCGAAGTGTGGTTCCGCTACCAGAAATACCGCGAGGAATTCGAGAGCGGCGGCACGATCGTCGCCATCGACGAGACACCCTGCGGCGTGTTCGTCGAGCTGGAAGGCAGCGAGGCGGGCGTCACGCGCCTCGCCCGGGCCCTCGGCCGCAGTCCCGGCGACTACATCACCGCCTCGTACCGGCGGGTCTGGGAGTCGGACTGCGCGGCACGCGGACGACCGGCCGGCGACATGGTCTTCGAGTAGCGCCCGTACCGAGATGATCGGCCCGCTCCCGCCCGCCCTCGTGCTTGCGGCAGGACTCGGCACACGCCTGCACCCGCTGACGCGCGTCCGCGCGAAGCCCGCCGTGCCGCTGGCCGGCCGGCCGCTCGTGGTGCGGATTCTGGAGTGGCTGGCAGGACAGGGCGTCGAGGACGTGGTGCTCAATCTGCACCACCGGCCGGAGACGATCACGCGCGTGGTGGGACACGGCAAGGCGGCGGGGGTGCGCGTACGGTACTCCTGGGAACCGGTCGTCCTCGGATCGGCCGGCGGACCGCGCCGGGCGCTGCCGCTTCTCGGCCGGCGCTTCTTCATCGTCAACGGCGATACGCTGACCACCCTCTCGCTTCGCGCGCTGGCCGACACCCACGCACGCACCGGGGCCGCCGTGACGCTCGCCGTCGCACCGCACCGGGACCCGGCGCGCTACGGGGGCGTCCTCGTCGCGGACGACCATCGGGTACGAGGTTTCGCACCGGCGGGCAGCGGACGGACCCTGCACTTCGTGGGCCTGCAAGTCGCCGAGGCCGCGGTCTTCGAAGGACTTCCGGCCGGCCGGCCGGCGGCGACGATCGGCGGCCTGTACAACAGGCTGCTCGACGCCTCCGACCACGGCGGGGACGCGCCGATCCGCGCCCACCGGGTCGCTGACGAGTTCCTGGACGTCGGCACGCCGGCGGACTACCTGGCAGCCTCGCTGGCGGTCGCCCGCCGCGAGAGGCACGAGTCGATTCCGGCCGGCGCCGGCTCGACCATCGATCCCACGGCATCGCTCGTGCGCACGGCGGTCTGGGACGACGCCGTCGTCGGGGCCGCCTGCCGCCTGGACGAGTGCATCGTCACCGACGGGGTCCGCCTGCCGCCCGGCACGGCGCTGCGGCGCCGGATATGCCTGCGAGCCGGGACCGCCGGTGCCGGGAACGGGGAGCGCACCCTCGGAAACGCAATCATCCACCCGCTCGACGGCCCGCGGGCGCCCGACCGATGACGGACCCGTCGTTCGGTGTCGACACGCCCGAATCGCGCGCGAGGGTCTGGCTGCGAAGCGCCGGGCTGCCGCCGGCAACGCGTCTGGAACGGCTGGCCGCGGACGCCTCCGACCGCCGGTTCGTGCGGGTGGCGCCGCCCGGAGGGCCGTCTCGGGTGCTGGTCGTTCACGAACGACCCTTCGATCCCGAGACGCTGCCGTTGATCCGTGTCGCCGAGCTGTTCCGGCAGCTTCCCGTTCCGGTGCCCGTCATCCACGGCGCGCACGCCGCCCTGGGCATCGTGGTCGTCGAGGACCTCGGCGACACCATGCTGGAAGACGCGGCCGCCGCGCTGCCGGCCGTCGAGCGCGGTGCGCGGTACCGCGAAGCGGTGGAGATAGTCGCGGCGATTCAACAAGGGGGACGCCGCCTTGCGGGCTCGGGGGCGGGCCCCTTCGGATTGGCCTTCGACGTCGCCAAGCTCACGCAGGAGCTGCAGTTCTTCGTCGAGCATTTCGTCGCGGGCCTCCGGGGGCAGACGCTCACGGCGCCGGCGCAGCGTGCCCTGGACGAGGAGTTCCGCGCGCTGGCCTCCGCCATGGCGGCCGAGCCGCGCGTGCTCTGCCATCGGGACTTCCACAGCCGCAACCTCATGCTGCACCGCAACCGCCTGCACGTCATCGACTTCCAGGACGCGCGCATGGGCCCGGACACCTACGATCTGGTTTCGCTGCTGCGGGACGCATACGTGGAGCTGGAGGCGGCCGAGGTCGACGGACTGCTCACCCACTACCAGGCGGTCGCGGGCGTGCGCGACGGTACGGCTCTGCGACGGCGCTTCGTCCGCACGACCGTGCAGCGGGCGCTCAAGGCCCTGGGGACTTTCGGCTATCAGATCGGCGTGCGCCGCAATTCGCGGTACCGGGACGCAGTCCCCCGCACGCTCGCCTACGCGCGCGACGCGATTGGCCGCGCTCCGGAGCAGCGCCGCCTCGGCGAGCTGCTCGGCACGGTGCTGGACGGCGGCTCGTAGTACGCTACACGGGGCATGGGCGCGACCACGACGACCATCGATGCGATAGCAGGCCACGTCGGCCGGGAGGTCGCGATCCGCGGGTGGCTGCACCGGCGGCGCTCGAGCGGGAAGATCCACTTCCTCACCTTGCGCGACGGCACGGGGTTCATCCAGGCGGTGGTCTCCAGGGCCGCGGTCGGCGTCGAGACGTTCAAGCGGGCGGATCACCTCGGACAGGAAACCTCCCTGGTCGTGGAGGGAACCGTACGGGAGGACGCGCGGGCCCCGGGCGGCTACGAGATCGACGCAGCAGCCCTCGCAGTGATCGGCGAGTCCAGCGACTACCCCATCACCCCCAAGGAGCACGGCGTCGACTACCTGCTCGACCGGCGCCACCTCTGGATCCGCAGCCGCCGGCAGGCGGCGATCCTGCGCGTGCGGCACGAGGTGATCGACGGCATCCGCGACTTCCTCAACGGCCGGGGCTTCATACTGGCCGATACGCCGATCTTCACACCGGCCGCCTGCGAAGGCACCACGACCCTGTTCGCCGTCCCGTACTTCGACCACGGCACGGCGTATCTGACGCAGAGCGGTCAGTTGTACAACGAGGCCAACGCCATGGCCCTGGGGCGGGTGTACTGCTTCGGACCGACGTTTCGGGCCGAGAAGTCCAAGACCCGGCGGCACCTTACCGAGTTCTGGATGGTCGAGCCGGAGATGGCCTACGCCGACCTCGACGACGCGACGGACCTGGCCGAGGCACTCGTGGTGTCGATCGTCGAACGCGTGCTCGACCGGCGCCGCCGAGAGCTGGAGGTGCTGGAACGAGACACCGGGCCACTCGAACGGATCCGGTCGCCGTTCCCGCGCATCGCCTACGACGAGGCGGTCGAGATTCTGAAGGCCCGCGGGCTGCCGTTCGAGTGGGGCGGCGACTTCGGCGGCCCGGACGAGACGGCCCTCGCGGACCACTTCGACCTTCCGGTGGCCGTGCAGCGGTTTCCCGCGGCGATCAAGGCCTTCTACATGAAGCCGGACGCCGAGCGGCCGGAGCTGTCGCTGTCGGTCGACGTGCTCGCTCCCGAAGGCTACGGCGAAATCGTCGGCGGGGGCGAACGCCTGGACGACTACGCGCTCCTGCTCGACAGGATTCGCGAACACGACCTGCCGCAGGAGGCGTTCGAGTGGTACCTGGACCTCCGGCGGTACGGGAGCGTCCCGCATGCGGGCTTCGGCATGGGCGTGGAGCGGGTCGTCGCGTGGCTCTGCGGACTGGAACACATCCGCGAGACCATCCCCTACCCGCGCATGCTCTACCGCCTGACACCCTGACCGCGAGCGTGATATACTCTCTCGGCTACGGGAAACGAAGTCCTGCAGAAGTGGGCATTTTGCCCACTTCTTTGTGTTTCAGGGCGCAGTTGCACGGTCAACGTGGAGCAAGGCAGGGGTGAAACCCGGTGAAGGCCGGGTTGCGCAGGTCAGGACCATCGCGGAGCGGGTCGCCCGCGACCTCGGTCTCGAGGTCTTCGACGTCCAGCTCCGGCGCGAGTCGGTCGGCTGGCTGCTGCGAATCGTCATCGACCGGCCGCCGGGCGCGACCGGGGAGCATGGCGACGCGACGGACGAGGCGGTCACCCTCGACGATTGCCAGCGGGTGAGCACGGACGTCGGCGTGGTGCTCGACGTCGAGTTCGATTTCGAGCACCCCTATACGTTGGAGGTGTCGTCGCCGGGCCTCGATCGCCCGTTGCGCCACCTCGGAGACTGCCGGCGCTTTCGGGGCCGGCTGGCCCGCTTCGTGCTGTCGGAGGCCGTCGACGGGCAGCAGTTCATCTGCGGGCGGATCGCCGGCGTCGAGCCGGGCGACGGGGAGCCGGGCCGCGTGGTGGTGAACGTCGGCCGGCGTGCCCATTGCATTCCGTGGGCGTTGGTGACGAAGGCCCGGCTGGAAGTGGAGTTGTGAAGTCGTGGCGCGGGCCGCAGCCCGCGCGCGAGAGTACGTAATGAGCAATCCGCTGCAACAGACGATCGAGGCGCTGGCCAAGGAAAAGGGCATCGAGCCGGACGTCATCGTCACGGCGATCGAGGACGCGGTCCTGACCGCCTCGCGCAAGTACTACAAGTCGACCGAGAACCTGCGGACGAAGTTCAATCACGAGACGGGTCAGGTCGAGCTGTTCTCGGTTCGTCAGATCGTCGAGGAGGTGACCGATCCGCTGACGGAGATCTCGCTGGCCGAGGCACAGGAGCTCTACGGCGACGAGGCGGAAGTCGACATGGAGATCGAGTTCCCCAAGCCGACCGACGTGCTCGGACGCATCGCCGCGCAGACGGCGAAGCAGGTCATCTTCCAGAAGGTGCGCGAAGCGGAACGCGACAACGTCTACGCCCTGTACAGCGACCGGGTCAACGAGGTGGTGAGCGGCACCGTCAAGCGGTTCGAGAACGGTGACATCGTGGTGGACACCGAGCGCGTGGAGGCGATGCTTCCGCGGCGCGAGCAGTCGCGCGCCGAGAACTACACCACCGGCGACCGGATTCGTGCGGTCATCCGCGAGGTCAACAAGAACACGAAGGGCCCGCAGATCATCCTGTCGCGTACCGACCCGACGCTGCTGGTCAAGATGTTCGAGCAGGAGGTGCCCGAGATCTACGACGGGACGGTCACCATACGCGGCGCGGTCCGCGAAGCCGGGGACCGGGCCAAGGTCGCCGTGCACTCGCGCGAACGCGACGTCGATCCCGTCGGCGCCTGCGTCGGCATGAAGGGCACCCGCGTGCAGGCGATCATTCGCGAACTGCGCGGCGAGAAGATCGATATCGTCGAGTGGTCGGAAGATCCCGTGGTCTTCGTGACCAACGCCATCAGCCCGGCCAGAGTGCAGCGGGTGACCGTCGTCGACGGCGAGGAGTCGATCGTCGAAGTGGTCGTCGAGGATCGCCAGCTCTCGCTCGCCATCGGCAAGAAGGGCCAGAACGTCCGCTTGGCGGCCAAGCTGACCGGCTGGAAGATCGACATCAAGAGCGAGGAAGAGAAGCGACGGGAGGTCGAGGCACAATTCGACGAGCTCGAGGAAGGCGAGGAAGCCGGCACGCTCATGCTGCCCGGGCTCGACGAGACGCAGCTCCTGCGCCTGACCGAGGCCGGGCTCGACACGGCGGACCGCCTGCTCGAGGTCGAGACCGCGGAGCTGGCCGAGGTGGCGGGGGTGGACGAGGCCGCGGCGCGCGATCTGCAGGTCGCCGTCCGGGAACAGGTTGCCGCCGCCGCGAGAGCGGCCGGCACACCCGACGACATGGATGACGATGCTTCGCTGACCCAGCCGGCCGCCACGACGACCCCGGCGCCGGCGGACGCGCCCGACGAGACACCGACAGCAGAGTGAGAGCGCCCGTGGGTACAATTCGCATCTACAAGATCGCTGAAGTTCTCGGCATCCCGAGCCAGGAAGTCGTCCAGTTGCTGCGCACCCAGCACGGGATTGAAGCGAAGAGTGCATCGAGCACCGTGGAGGAGATCGTGGCCCGACAGTTCGCCGAGCGGGTCGCGCGCAAGCGAAACGTCACGCTGCCGGCCGGCTCGCTGTTCTCGCAACGGTCGGTCACGAAGCGGGGAGCTGCAACGGAGCCGGTCGCCCCCGCCGCGCCGAAGCTCGGCCCGCCCCGCCTCGTGAAGTCCGCGAAGGCCGCCAGGGCCGCGGCCGAGGCGGCAGCGGCCGGCGACGCCGAGGCGGCAGCCGACGCGCCGGTTGCGCCGGCGGCGGAGGCGCCGACCGCCGAGGCGCCGCCGGCCACCCCCGAACCTGCGCCGGCCACCGCGCAGCAGGCGGCGCAGCCGACTTCTTCGGAGACGCCGCCCGCGGCGGCGCCTCGACCGCTGCCGCCGGCGCCGCGGCTCCGCGTCGAGGGCGCGCCGCGGCTCCGCGTCGAGACGCCGCGCATCCGCGTGGAAGAACCGCGCATCCGCGTGGAAGAACCGCCCGCGGCGGCGACGGAAGCTCCCGGCACGGAGGTCGAGACGCCTCGGCCGGACGTTGCCGCCAGGCAGGCTCCACGCGTCGAAGCCGAGCCGCCTGCCGTCACGGTCGAGGAGGCGCCGAAGCCGGCCCGGGTCGAACCGCCCGCCGCCGCGGCCGAGGAGGCGCCGGCTCCGGCCAGGGTCGAGCCGCCTGCCGTCACGGTCGAGGAGGCGCCGGCCGCCAGGGTCGAACCGCCCGGCGTCGAAGCCGACAAGTCCCCGCGGGTCGCGGCCGAGGCCGAACCGCCCCGCATCGCCGATGGCGCGTCGAAGGGCGCGACCGTCGAGCCGCCCAGCGTCCAGGTCGAAGGGAAGCCGTTGCAACAGCATGCCGCACGGGCCGCCGCGCAAGTGGCCGTCTCCGTGGAACCGAAAGCCCCGCCGCCCGAGGCGGAGAGGCGCCCCGCGGCCGACAGACCGGCCGCGGCCACGCCTTCCGTCCCGTCGCAGGTTCCGAAGATTCCACCGGCCGCCGCCGCATCCGCCGGGGTGCGGCCCCGGTCAGGACTTGCGTTGCGCCCCACCGGGCGCGTAGTGCCTCCGCGGCTGCGGCTGCGCATCGAGGAACCGAAGCCGCCGAAACCGCGGCCTTCGGCGCCGCCGACCGTACCCAGGGCACCCGTCGTCCGGCCGGCGCCGCCGGTCGCCGCGGCCACGCCCGGGGTGCGTCCGCCACTCGGTGGACCGCGGCCGCTGCCGTCTCAGCCGGTCCGGCCCCCGGCCGCGCGACCGCTGCCGCCCCGGCCGGCGGTCGGCTATCGTCCGCCTCCGCGGCCGCACCACCGTCCGGGCGGACGGCGCTCCCAGTACCGGCGCACGAGGCCCCAGACTCCGGCCACCCCGGCGCCGCCGCCCCCGGTCACGCGGACCATCACGCTGGCCGAGGGCATGACCGTGAAGGACCTGGCGGAGCGCCTCGAGGTCAAGCCGAAGGACGTGCTCAAGAAGCTGATCGAACGGCGCGTGATGATGACGATCAACACGACGCTCGACTCCGAAACGGCGACGACCATCGCCCGGGAGTTCGGCGCGGACGTGAAGATGCGCACCTTCGAGGAGGAAATGGTCGTCATCGAGGCGGAGGAGACGAAGCCCGACGACCTCATCGTCCGCGCCCCGGTCGTGACCGTCATGGGACACGTCGACCACGGCAAGACGACCCTGCTCGACGCCATCCGCGAGACGAAGGTCGCCGAGGGCGAGGCCGGCGGGATCACGCAGCACATCGGTGCGTACTCGGTAGAGGTGAACGACCGCAGGATCGTCTTCCTCGACACGCCGGGTCACGAGGCGTTCACGCTGATGCGGGCGCGCGGCGCGCAGGTGACCGACATCGTCGTCCTCGTCGTCGCCGCCGACGACGGCGTGATGCCGCAGACGCAGGAAGCCATCGACCATGCAAAGGCGGCGGGAGTACCCATCATCGTCGCCATCAACAAGATCGACAAGGCCGGCGCCAACCTCGACCGCGTCAAGAAGGAGTTGGCGGACCGCGGGCTAACCCCCGAGGACTGGGGCGGGACCACGGTCACCGTGCCGGTCTCGGCGAAGAAGCGGGGCAATCTCGACGGCCTTCTGGAGATGATCCTCCTGGTGACCGAGCTCGAGGAGCAGAAGGCCAACCCGAAGCGAGCCGCCACCGGCACGGTGCTGGAAGCCAAGGTGGACCGCGGCCGCGGACCGGTCGCCACGATCCTGGTGCAGGACGGCACGCTGCGGGTCGGCGACAACTTCATCGCCGGCGTCGTGGTCGGGCGCGTCCGCGCGTTGCTGGACGACCGGCTGCAGAAAACGAACGAAACCGGCCCGTCCAGTCCGGTGGAGGTCCTCGGCCTGACCGGGCTGCCGCAACCGGGCGACGCCTTTCAGGCCGTCACGGAGGCCGCGAAGGCACGGCAGATCGCGGTGTTGCGCCAGAACCAGGCGAAGGAAAAGGCGCTCGGCGGACGCGGCCAGCGGCTGACGCTCGAGTCGCTGCAGCAGCAGTTGACGGAAGGCGAGGCCAAGGAGCTGCCGATCATCATCAAGGCGGACGTGCAGGGATCCGCCGAGGTGCTGGCCGACTCGCTCGGGAAGCTGGGCGACGAGCGCGTCAAGACGCGCATCATCCACACCGGCGTCGGCGCCATCAGCGAATGGGACGTGTTGCTGGCGTCGACCTCGAACGCCATCATCGTCGGGTTCAGCGTGCGCCCCGACCGCAACGCCACGGCCGTGGCGGAGCGCGAAGGGGTCGACATCCGCCTCCATTCGGTCATCTACGACGTTACCGACGAATTGAAGAAGGCGCTCGCGGGCCTGCTCGATCCGACGACGAAGGAGATCAAGCTCGGTTCCGCCGAGATCCGGCAGACGTTCAAGATTCCCAAGTTCGGCACGGCGGCCGGCTGCATGGTCACCGAGGGCGTCATTACCCGCGCCAACGAAGCCCAGGCACGGATCGTGCGGGACGGCGTGGTCGTGCACGAGGGACGCATCGGTTCGCTGCGCCGCTTCAAGGACGACGTCAACGAGGTGCGGGGCGGCCTCGAATGCGGTCTGGCGTTCGAACGTTTCGCCGACCTCAAGATCGGCGACGTGGTGGAGTCGTTCACCGTGGAGAAGGTGGTCGCGACCGTCTGACGACGGAGGAGCGCCGCAGTCGAGCGCCGCCGGACCGATGCCTGCCGTCGGATTGCTGACCGTAGATCTGCACTTTCCCGGTGCGCGCTCGCTGAAGGACAAGCGGCGGATTCTGGCCAGCGTCAAGGATCGGGTACGCAAGCTGAACGTCTCGCTCGCGGAGATCGACCACCTGGACGCGCATCAGCGGGCGCGTCTGGGCATCGTGGCGGTAGCATCCCATCGGGACCACGTGGATCGCGTCCTGGACGGGGTCGTCACCGAGATCGAGCGCCGCGACCCGGGCCTGGTGCTGGCGACCGACCTGCAGTGGTTGAGCTGACGCCCACCGGACACGACATGCCGCAGGGAAACCGGATCCACCGCGTCGCGCGGCGCGTGCGAACGGAGCTGTCGATGCTGCTCGCCCGCTCGGCCCGCGATCCGGGCCTGCTGGGCGTGAACGTCACCGAAGTCAGGATGAGCGCCGACCTCCAGCTCGCGCGCGTCTACTACACGCTGCTCGACGGCAGCGACCGGCGCGCCGCGGCGCGCGGGCTCCGCCGGGCGCAACCCTACCTGCGCCGCGAAATCGGCCAGCGCCTGCAGCTCCGGCAGGTTCCGGAAATGCGTTTCGTGTACGACGATTCCGCCGAACGGCAGGATCGCATGGCCCGCATCTTCGACGAGATCGCGCAACAGCGGGAATCGCCCGGCGCTTCCGGCAACGAGCCGGGCGGCCCCGCCGGGACGGAGGACACCGATGGCGCCTGACGCGATCGGAGCCGTCGCCGGCGCCCTGCACGCGGGCACGCGTTTCGTGCTGTCCTCGCACGCCCGACCCGACGGCGACTCCATCGGCTCGCAACTGGCGCTCGCGCACGCGCTGCGGGCGCTCGGCAAGACCGTGCGTATCGTCAACCGCGATCCGCCGCCCGCGTACCTGCACTCGCTGGCGGGGGCGGCCGACATCGAGGTGGCCGACACCGCGGGCGACGGCTTCGACGCGGCGGTCGTGCTGGAATGCGGGACCCTCGATCGCACCGAGGTCGCCGGGCTGGATCGCCAACCCGTCATCAATATCGATCACCACGCGGGAAACGCGATGTACGGCGCGCTCAACTGGTTCGATCCGAGCGCCGCGGCGTGCGCGGAAATGGTCCACGACCTGATCGACGCGCTCGGCGTTGCGCTGACCCCGGCGATCGGCGAGGCGCTGTACGCCGGCATCCTCACCGACACCGGTTCGTTCCGGCACGCCAACATCACCGCCCGGACGTTCGATGCCTGCCGGAACGTGGCTGCCTGCGGCGTCGACGTCGCGGCCCTCGCGTCGGCAATCTACCAGAGCAGCTCGCTGGGCAAGCTGCGGCTCACGGGACGCCTGTTGCACGACATGCGGCTCGAGGCGGACGGCAGCATCGTGTTCCTCCGCGTCGACGAGGCGCTGCTCCGCGACACCGGCTGTCCGCCGGACGACATGGAGGGCGTGATCAACCTTCCGCTGGCGGCCCGCGACGTCGCGGCGGTGATCATGGTCAAGACCCTGGACGGGGTGACACGGGCCAGCCTGCGGTCGAAGGATGCGGTCGACGTCCGCGCGGTCGCCGCGGCATTCGGGGGCGGCGGCCATCGCAATGCCGCCGGCTGCACGCTGGAGGCGCCGACGCCCGCGATCGAGCAGCTCCTTGTTTCGCGCACCGCGGCGGCGGTAGAACGCGCCCGGCACGCGGGGCGGTCCCGATCGCGCTCTTGAAATGGATGGGGTGCTGATCGTCGACAAGCCGTCCGGGCCGACGTCGCACGACGTCGTGGCTCTCGCCCGCCGCGCGCTCGGCGTCAAGCGGGTCGGACACATCGGGACACTGGATCCCATCGCCACCGGCGTGCTGCCGCTCGTCGTGGGACGCGCGACACGACTCGCGTCGCTGCTTTCGGCGGGACGCAAGGTCTACGACGGGAGCATCCTGCTCGGCGTCTCCACCGACACCTACGACACGACCGGAACGGTGACCGCGGACGCCCGGGATCGGATGGGCACCGGCCTGGTCAATGCGCCGAACCGGGAGGCGCTCGAACGTGCGGTGCGGGTGTTCGTCGGCACCCGCCCGCAACAGCCGCCCCCTTTCTCGGCAAAGAAGATCCGCGGCGTGCGGGCGTACAAGCTGGCCCGCCGCAACCAGCCGGTCGCCCCCGAACCCGTCAACGTGACCGTGCACGCGATTGAAGTGCTGGAAGCGGAGGAAACGCGGATCAGATGCCGGGTCACCTGCGATTCCGGCTTCTACATGCGTGCGTTCGCCCACGAGCTGGGGGCCGCCCTCGGGTGCGGAGCCTGCCTGGAGACGCTGCGGCGGGAACGCAACGGCGAGTTCGACCTGCGCGGCGCGGTGCCGGTGGACGAGCTCGCCGCGCGCGGTGCCGCCGTCGCGGACCGGATGGTTCCGCTCGGGGAGCTGCTGCCCGAGGTCCCGCGGCTGGTGCTGACCGAGCACGGCGCCGGGCGGGCGCGGCACGGCAACGACCTCACCGCCGCCGACGTGATCTCGTCGAGCGCACCGTGGACCGCGGGCATGCCGTTCTCCGCTACGGGAGTGGCGAAGCTGTACGACGGCGACGGCATGCTGATCGCCGTCGCAAAGACCGACGCCGCCCGTCTTTTGCACCCGACAATCGTTCTGGTGTAGGATCGTCGTTTGAACAGAGCGTCAAGTAAAGAGTAGAGAGGTAGTTGCACGTGGCGCTGGCCAAGGAGCGGAAGTCCGAATTGATTGGCTCGTATCGTCTGCACGACAGCGATACCGGATCCCCGCAGGTGCAGATCGCGATTCTCAGCGAGCGCATCACCTATCTGACCGAGCATTTCAAGACCCACGCCAAGGACCACCATTCACGTCGTGGTCTGTTGCAGTTGGTCGGCCGGCGTCGCCGTCTCCTCGACTACCTCAAGGGCAAGGATTCCGAGCGCTACGCCGATCTGATCAAGCGACTCGGCATCCGCAAATAAGCGCGAGACGAAGAACGGTCCCGACCGGACCGCCGCCCGCCTCTCCGCACAACGCGCAGGGACCTGGAACGGTCCCGAGAACTGGAGCCCATCCCCATGCATACGGCCCAGGTGAACGTCGGCCGGTCCACCCTCACGATCGAAACCGGCAAGCTGGCCAGGCAGGCGGACGGTGCGGTCACCGTACGTTATGGCGACACGTTCGTCATCGTCACGGCCTGCGCCGCCGCGAGCGCCCGTGAAGGCATCGACTTTCTTCCGCTCACCGTCGACTACCGCGAGTACGCCTACGCGTCGGGACGGATACCCGGCGGGTTCTTCAAGCGGGAAGGCAAGCCCACCGAGAAGGAAGTCCTGACGAGCCGCCTCATCGACCGCCCGTTCCGGCCCCTGTTTCCCGCCGGATGGACGCGCGAGACGCAGATCATCGCGTTGCTCCTGTCGGCCGATCCCGAAAACGATTCCGACGTGCTCGCCCTGACCGGCGCGTCGGCCGCGCTCGCCATATCGTCCATTCCGGTGGCGCACCCCGTCGCCGCCGTTCGCGTCGGCCGGATCGACGGCTCGTTCGTGATCAACCCGACGTACCCGGAGCGCAAGCAGAGCGACCTCGACCTCATCGTCGCCGGCAGCCGGGCCGCCATAGTCATGGTCGAAGCGGGCGCCAAGGAGGTGCGGGAAGACGTGATGCTCGGCGCCCTCGAGGCGGGCCATGCCGCGATCCGGGACATCATCGACGCCATCGAGGAAATGGCGGCGGCGGTCGGCAAGCAGAAGATCGCCGTCGAGGCGCAAGCCGTCGACGAGCAGGTCCGGGAAGAGCTCGAATCGCAGGCGCTGGCCCCGCTCGCCGAGGCAATGCGCATCAAGGACAAGCTGGAGAGCTACGCCCGGGTGGACAGCGTGCTCGACGACCTGCTGGCCTCGATTCCGGACGACGATCCGGGTCGCCGCGCGGACGCGAAGCACGTGTTCAAGGACCTGAAGGAGAAGGTGCTGCGCGACGAGGTTCTCGGCGGAGGCCGCCGTCTCGACGGCCGGGCGTTCGACGAGGTTCGCCGGATCACCTGCGACGTCGGCGTCCTGCCGCGGGCCCACGGGTCGGCGGTGTTCACGCGCGGCGAGACCCAGGCCCTCGTGTCGGCGACGCTGGGGACGGCGGACGATCAGCAGAAGATCGAGCTGGTGGACGGAGAGATCTACAAGCGGTTCATGCTGCACTACAACTTTCCGCCGTTCTCCGTCGGCGAGGTCAAGTTCCTGCGCGGGCCGGGGCGTCGCGAGATCGGACACGGCCACCTCGCGGAACGCAGCCTGGCCCCGATGATTCCCGGCGAGGAGGACTTTCCGTACACGCTGCGCGTCGTGTCGGACATCCTCGAATCCAACGGTTCCTCGTCGATGGCGAGCGTCTGCGGCGGCGCGCTGGCGCTGATGGACGCCGGCGTGCCGATGAAACGGCCGGTGGCGGGCATCGCGATGGGCCTGATTCTCGACGAGGAGGGCGGCCGCCACGCCATCCTCTCGGACATCGCCGGCGCCGAGGACCACTACGGCGACATGGACTTCAAGGTCGCCGGCACCAGCGAAGGCATCACCGCGCTGCAGATGGACATCAAGGTCGCCGGCATCACCACCGAGATCATGCGGGAAGCGCTCGATCAGGCGCGCGCCGGGCGACTTCACATTCTCGAGAAGATGGGCGTCACCATCGCGACGCCGCGCGAGTCCATCTCCACGCACGCGCCGCGCATCGTGACGATTCAGATCCCGGTGGACAAGATACGGGACGTGATCGGACCTGGCGGCAAGACCATCCGCAGCATCATCGATCGGACCGGCGTCAAGATCGACGTCGAGGACGACGGCCGGGTCAACGTGGCGTCGACGGACGAGACGTCGGCGCAGAAGGCCATCGCGATCATCGAGGAGCTGACCGCCAGCCCCGAGCTGAACAAGACCTATCTCGGCAAGGTGCAGCGCATCACCGACTTCGGTGCGTTCGTCGAGATTCTGCCGGGCATCGACGGCCTGCTTCACGTTTCCGAGATCGCCCACTACCGCGTCAACGAAGTGCGCAACGAGCTGACCGAGGGCGATCAGGTGCTGGTCAAGGTGATCAACGTCGACCCCTCCGGCAAGGTCCGGCTGAGCCGCAAGGCGCTGCTCCCGGGCGGGACGTCGGAGAACGGCGACAAGGGCGACGGCCCGCCGCGCCGTGCCGGTGGCCGCGGCGGATCCGGCGGTCCCGGCGGCGGGGCTCGCCCCCCGCGCCAGCGCGGCAACCGCGAGCCGGCACGCCGCTGAGCCGGGGCGCTATCCCCTGGAAACCGCCGCGCGGGCAACCGCCATGCGCGCGGCCAGCGGCGGGTGCGAGTGGAAGAGCCACTCGACCAGCCGCGGCGGCCGGTCCTCGGCGAGGTACTGCGCGCTCACGCGCCGCAGTCCCGACACGAACGCATCGAGGTTGCCGGTCACCCGCAGGGCGTAGCGGTCCGCCCTGCGCTCGTGCCAACGCGACAGCGTGTTCACGATCGGCATCGTCGCCACCGTCACCGCCCCGTAGAGGAGCGCCAGCAACGGCAGGCTGCCGACGTCCCACAATCCGGAGATTCCGGGCAGCGGCAGCATGGTCGCCAGCACCCGGTCCGCGGTCCAGAAGGCCCCCAACGCCAGCGCGGAAGTGCAGACGATGGTCTGCCACAGATCCCGGTGCACGTGGTGGCCGATCTCGTGGGCGATGATCACCTCGATCTCCTCGTCGCTGTAGTCCTCCAGCAACGTATCCGACACCAGGATCCGCCGCGACGGCCCGATGCCCACGACCGCCGCGTTGGCGGTGTCCGTGGCGGATCCCACCCGCCACTCGTGGATGGCGATGACCGGCGCCCGGGCCCGCCGCGTCAGCGCGTGCAGGCGCGCCTGCAGGGCGGGTCGCTGCAGCGGTCTGGCGCGCTTCGCCACCGCGGCCGACGCCAGGGCGGCCTGGGCGACGGACGTCACGAGATAGCCTGCCCCCGCTATCTGCCACCACGTGTCGGGCCAGATTCCGATCGCCGAATAGACGGCTGCCGCCGCGGTCGACCAGCCGGCCACGCGGGCGCCGATCGCCTGCACCGAGCCGGCCATCCAGCCGCCGAACGACTGCCGGGAGAGCCCGAAACGACGCTCCAGGAAGTACTCGCCATGGATGACGAACGGAAACGCCGCCAGCTCGGTGGCGAGGCCGAGCGCGGCGGCCAGCGTGCTGGCGCCGAGCACGATCCGCAACGCCGCCGGCAGGGACGGAACGCTCAGCAACGCCTCGATGACGGTGACCGGCTGGGACCAGCCGGCAACCGCGACGAGGACCCCGACCTTCGCGATGAAGGCCAGCCGGCGGCTCCGGCGCCGCAGGCGGTGAAAACGACGCGCCTTCCCCTCGTTCACCCGACTGTCTGCGTCACGTTGACGGAAATCAGCTTGGACACGCCCGGCTCCTCCATCGTGATGCCGTACAGGCGGTCCGCGATCTCCATGGTCTTGCGGTTGTGCGTGACCAGGACGAACTGCGTGCGGTCCTGCAGCCCGCGCAGCATCTGCACGAAGCGCCCGATGTTGGCGTCGTCCAGGGGAGCGTCGATCTCGTCCAGCAGGCAGAACGGACTCGGCCGGTACTGGAAGATGGCGAACATCAGCGCCATGGCGGTCAGCGCCTTCTCGCCGCCGGACAGCAACTGAATGCTCTGGAGGCGCTTGCCGGGAGGCTGCGCGGCGATGTCGATGCCGCTCTCGAGCACATCGGTCTCATCCAGCAGCACGAGCTCGGCGCGCCCGCCGCCGAACAACGTCTCGAAGGTCAACTGGAAGTGCTCGTTGACCGCCTTGAACGCCTCCTGGAAACGCGAGCGGGTGGTGGCGTCGATGCGCTTGATGGCCGCGCCGGTGGCCGCGATCGAGTCGATCAGATCCTGGCGTTGCGCGGTCAGGAAACCGTGCCGCTCCTCGAGCTCGTCGAACTGGTCGATGGCCATCATGTTGACGGCGCCCAGGCGCTCGACCTTCGCCTGCAGCAGATCGACGAGGGCCTCCGCGTCGACCGGCTGCGACCCGGCAGCCGGCGGCTCGACGCCGGCCGCACCGGCCTCCTCGCGCGAACCGTCCGTGCCGCCGGTCCGTTCGTCGGACCCGGCGGTCCCGGCCGTCTCCTCGCCGCCCGCCACGTCGTGGGGCGTCCGCGTGCCGATCAGCGCCTGGTCGGGCTCGATCGGGCCTTGCGCCTCGAGGGCATCCACCTCCGCGAGGACCTCTTCCAGACCGGCCTGCAGCGACGCGCTGCACGACTCGGTCAGATGGCTCAGATCCGCCTTCGCCGTGGCCAGCGCCACCTCCTGCTTTCCCGATTCCGCGCGCGCCTGCTCCAGCCCCTGACGGGCCGTGCGCACCTCCTCGTCCTGCGCGGCAATCCGCTGCCGCAGGTCCCCGGCGCGGTCGTCGAGCTCGACGATCTCCCTGCGGAGGGCGTCGAACGCCTCGACGCCGGCATCGAGCTGCCGCTGCAGGCGGGCCACTTCGTCCAGGGTTTCGCGCCGGCCGGCAACGGCACGCTCGTTGTCGGCCTCGCAGCGGGCAATCCGCTCTCGAAGCTCGGCGGCCTGCTCTTCGAGGCGCCCGACGTCGGATGCGATCGCGGCAGCGCGTTCCGCCATCGTCGCATGGCGCGCCTTCGCACCGGCGGCATCCCGACCGAGCGCCTCCACGCTCGCGCGCGCATCGTGCAGCCGGCGTTCCGCCTCCATGAACCGGTCGTCGGCCGCCCGCTGCTCAGCCTCCAGGCGCGCTATCGCCTCGCGCGCCTCCGTCTCGCGCCCCTCGAGCGCGGCCCGCTCCTCGGTCAACCGCCCGCGCTCGGTGTCGACGAGGCGCTGCCGGTCCGCGACCCGGGCCCGCTCCTCGTCCAGCCGCGACAACTGCATGTCGAGCCCGACAAGCTCCTTCTCCAGCCCATGCTCGTCCTGCTGCAGCGCACCGAGAGCCTGCTCGCCCCGCGCCGCCTCTTCCCTGCCCTCGGCGATTCGGCGGCCGACCTCGTCGACGGCCGCGCTCTGGGCGGCGATCCGTTCGCGCAGCTCCTTGATCTCCCGTTTGGGAGCGAGCAGGCCCCCGGCGCCCTGCCGGCCGCCTCCGAGGATCCGTTGCGACCCGCGAACGACCACGCCGTCCGGCGTGGCGACGGGATCGTCGGTCTTGCGCGCCGCCGCCAGCGCGTCGTCGAGCGACGCCGCGACCCAACGACGTCGCAACAGGCGGCGCACCGCGGCCGCGCCCGCGCCGGTGACCCGTACCACGTCCGTCAAGGCGCGCAGCGCCGGATGCGGCGGCCGAACCTGCGGCGACGCCGGCGCCTTGCCGGCGATCACGAAGCCGCAACGCCCCCGGTTCCGGGAGGCCGCGAACGCCACCCCGGCCAGCGCGTCTTCGCGCGACGGCACGACGACGTCCTGCAACAGGTCCGCCAGGCAGGCTTCGACCCCCGCTTCGTCGCGGCGCTCCACGTCCAGGTGATCGGCCACCGATCCGTGGTGGGCGACCCGGCTGCTCGCGGCCAGCACGTCCCGTGCCGCCTCTCCGTAGGCGGCCCGCCGGGCCTCCAGCTCCTCGAGCGACTGCACGCGCGCCCGCATCACCGCGACCTGCTGCTCGCGCTCCCGCAGATCGCGCGTCCGCGACTCGACGGCGCCGCGCACCGACGCCAGCGCCTCCGCCTGCGCCTCCCGATCCGCGCGGACCGCGTCCAGCCGTTTCCGCCCCTGGTCCCGGGCGGCGTCCGCGGTCGCCCGGTCGCGCCCGATCCGCGTGATCTCGGTCTCGAGATCCGCCGCCTCGGCATCGATCTTCACCACGGACTCGGCAATCCGCCCCTGCGAGGCCGCTGCGTTGTCGATGACGTTCTGCAGCGCGGCCGCCGCGTTCACCGCGGCGAACATCTCGCTGCGGGCGGCTTCCACGTCGCCTTCCCGCCCTTCGATCGCCTGCTGGCCCTCCGCGAGGGCCGTCTCGGCTTCCCGCAGCCGATCGAGCGCCGCATCGCGATCCACGACGCACCGGTCGTGCGCTTCCCGCTGGCCCGCCAACCGATCGCCGACAGGCACGCGGCGGGCCTCGAGCGCGGCCAGCGTCGCTCCGCCCTCCTCCAGCGCGGTCGCGAGCTCCTGGGCGCGGCGCTTGCCGAAGTCGATCTGCTGCTGGTGGCGCTCGATCTCGAGCTCTCGACGATGGGCATCCTCACGAATCGCCGTCGCCGCCCGATCCGCCTCGACCAGCTCCAGACGCAGACCTTCCCGCGCGCTCTCCAATGCCGCCAGCGCCGCCGCAGCGCTCCGTTCGCCGGCGGCCGCCGCGTCGAGGCGCCGCGCGGCCGTCTCGATGGCCGACGCGAGCCCTCTGCTCCGGCGCGCGAACGAGACCTTCTGCCAGCGGCGCAATTCCTCGCGCAACCGGCGGTAGCGGCGCGCCTTGGCGGCCTGGCGCTTGAGCGCGCTGCGCTGCTTCTCCACCTCGAAGATGATGTCGTCGACGCGCGTCAGGTTCTGCTGCGCGGCCTCGAGCTTCAGCTCGGCGGTGCGGCGCCGGACCCTGTACTTCGTGACGCCGGCCGCTTCCTCGAGCAGTTGCCGCCGTTCGGTGGGCCGGGCACTCAGGATCTGCCCGATCCGCCCCTGCTCGATGACGGCGTAGGCCTTGACACCGAGCCCCGAATCCATCAGCAGATCCTGAATGTCCCGGAGCCGGCAGACGCGGCCGTCGATGAGGTACTCGCTCTCTCCCGACCGGTAGAGACGGCGGGCGACCTCCACGTCGCGGCTGATGCACGGCGCGGCGAAATCGTCGTCCTCCCCGCGGTCGAGCAGGTCGGGATCCGGCGGCGGCGGCGCGCTCGCCGGCGCCGGCGGGGACGGCCCGCCAGCGGGGGCTGCGGCGTGGCCGTTGCCGTTGCCCGCGCCGTTCGCCGGACGGATTCCGGGACCGCGCAGCCCCTGGCCGTTGCCGCCGTTCGCCAGCGCGGCGGTCACCTCGGAGAGCTGAATCCGGACCTCGGCAGCCGCCGTGGGACGACGGGCGTCACTGCCGCTGAAGATGACGTCCTCCATGCGCTCGCCCCGCAGGCTGCGCGCACTCTGCTCGCCCAGCACCCACGTGATGGCGTCGATCACGTTGCTCTTGCCGCAGCCGTTGGGCCCGACGATGGCCGTCACGCCATCGTCGAAGGCCAGCGCGGCACGTTCCGCAAAGCTCTTGAATCCTGCGATCTCCAGATGATTGAGTCGCATCAGAACATCCGAATCCCGCGGGTGGGGGTACGTACAAACAGCCGCGCGAACAGGTTCACTGGCTTCTCCACCATCACCTGTCGAGCGGCTGGGAACGCTCAACGCCGGGTCAGGAACGCTACAACCGAACGCCTGGACGTCGTGCGGTAGTCTAGCAACCAACCGCGCCGGGCCGCAAGCCCGGCCGCGGCGCGGGCCGCGGCTAACGGGAGGCGACCCTGCCCGAGCCTGCCGACAGACGCAGCAGCGCCTCCGCCTCGTCGAACAGCGTCAGCGCGTGCTGCGCCTGGGGATCGCGGCGGAAGAGATTGCGGCGCGCCTCGATCTCGCCGAACAGGTCCTTGTCTATCTCGTAGCGGATCATGGCGCGGATGAAGTCCGCGTCCGCCGCGAACATCTCCTCGTCGATCGTCAGGCCGCGCCCCCGGACGTGCTCCTTGAAACGGCCGAGCATCGCATCGTCGACGACGAACTCCCGGTCGATGACCTCGCGATCGCTGCCCTCCACGGTCACCCGCGCATCGCCCGCCATAACGAACCGTTGCGCAAAGGACACGAAGTCGCGCCGGGCCGCCAGCAGCCGCCCGAAGCGCGACGGATCGAAGCCCTGGATCGGTCCGGTGAAGAAGTGATCCGGCTCGACCCCGCCCCCGCTGTAGACCTCCCGGCCCGCGTTCGTGAACTTGCGATCGCCGGGTGCGCGGACCGGCGTCTCCGGCTCGCGCAGGGAGTAGGTGAGGTACTCGTCGAAGGCGGTGTCCCACGGCCGCTGGATCATCCGGCCGCTCGGCGTGAAGTAGCGCGCCGTCGTCAGCGCGAGGCCCGCCCCGTGGCTCACGCGGTAGATGGACTGCACCAGCGCCTTGCCGAAGGTCGTCTCCCCCACCACCAGCCCGCGGTCGTGGTCCTGAATGGCGCCGGCGACGATCTCGGACGCGCTGGCGCTGTTGCGGTTGACCAGCACGATGAGCGGCTGGTGCGTGTACCGGCCGGCGTCGCGGGCGTGGTAGTCCTGGTCGGAATTGGCGACCCGGCCGCGCGTATAGACGATCATGTCGCCGCGGGCCAGGAACTGGTTCGAGACCCTGATGGCCTGGTCCAGCGGCCCGCCCGGATTCCCCCGCAGGTCGAGCAGGAACCGTGCGGCGCCGGCGTCCTGCAGCGCCGCCAGCGCGCGCGACAACTCGTCGTTGCTGGTCTCGGAGAAGTCGCGCAGGCGCACGTAGCCGGTCGCGTCGTCGATCAGGAACGCCGCTTCCACCGTCGCGATGCTGATTTCGTCCCGCTCGACGCGCAGGTCGATCAGCTCGTCGTAACCCTCGCGGCGAACCGCGATGTTGACGGCGCTGCCCCGCGGCCCCCGCAGCAGGCGCACGGCGTCGTCGCTGCTCATCCCGATGGCGTTCTCGCCCTCGATGCGCGCGATGACGTCTCCGCGCCGGATCCCCCGCCGGTAGGCGGGCGATCCCTCGAAGATGCTGTTCACCGTGATGCCGCCGTTGATGACGCTGATCTGGATGCCGAGCCCGTAGTAGCGCCCTTCCTGCCGCTCGCGCAGGCGGGTGTACTGCCGGGCGTCCATGAAGTTCGAATGCGGATCCAGGGTCTGCAGCATGCCGCCGATCGCCCGCGTCACGAGCTGCTCGACGTCCACCTCGTCGACGTAGTTGTCTTCGATGGCGGCGATCGCGGACGCGAACGCCTCGTACTGGCGGGTCATCGAATCCTGGCGCGCCAGCGCCTGGCCTCCGAACAACCCGCCCGCGATGGCGGACAACACGACGGCGCCGACCCCTGCCGCTAGAGATGTCACAGCTCGCATGGGGTCGATGCTACCAGATAAGCCACTGTGCAGCAACAACTTCGACGGATCCGGAAGCCCCCCTCGCCTTGACCGGCCGGCGCGCGCGTTTCTATAATGCACAGAACGGGTTACGGGAAGATTCACTACCAGGAGCATTACCATGTTCGGTCCGATCGGCATCTGGGAGATGGTCATCATCCTGGTGATTGCCTTGATCGTGTTCGGCCCGCGAAAGCTGCCCGAGCTCGGACGCTCTCTCGGCAAGAGCCTCGGCGAGTTCAAGCGCGCGTCGAACGAACTCCGCAACACGCTCGACGAGGAGATCCGGATCGAGGAGCGCCGCACGCCGAAGGAGGCCGCCCCGAAGGCCGCGGCCTCGGGGTCGCCCCCGGCCGGTGCGCCGGACGACGCCGCGGCACCGGACGCAACCGCACCGGACACAACCGCAAGCGCCAAGCCGGAGGCCGCGTCCAAGGCGCCGGCCGTCGCGGGGCCGACGCCGGACCCGCATCCGACCGAACCGAGCGCAGGCGCCTGACGCACAACGAACCCGATGGCCCAGGCTCCGGTTTCCGAACAGTCTTCGTCCGCCTCGACCGTCCCGGAGGAGGCTTCCACCGCCGCCGGCGCGGCTGTCGAGCCGTCTGCCGAGCGCGAATCTGACGCGCCCGGCCCGACCGACACCCCGGAAGGCGCGGCGCCGACCGCGGCGTCGGCTCCCGAGCCCGAGCCTGACGCGTCCGACCCGACCGACGCGCCGGAAGGCGCGGCGCCGGTGCCGGCCGCCGCCGTTCCCGAGGCGCCTTCATCCTCCGTGCCGGCCACGACGCCAGCGCCGGCCGCTCCACCGGCGCCGGGCGGTCCGTCGGGACCCGGCGAGCCTCCCGTCGAAGACGACGACGAGGACGACGAGGACGGCGGCGGCGGCAAGATGTCGTTCCTCGACCATCTCGACGAGCTGCGGACGCGGCTCATCACCTCGTTCGTGGCGATCGCCGGCGGCTTCCTGGCCTGCTTCGCCTTCATCGCGCCGATCTTCGACTTCATCATGGAGCCGCTCGCCGCCGTCCTCGAGGAGGGCGTGCGGATGATCTACACCAACGCGCCCGAGTACTTCTTCCTGCAACTGAAGATGGCGGCGCTGGTCGGCCTCATCGTGGCGACGCCGGTCGTCATGTCGCAGGTGTGGCTGTTCATCGCGCCCGGCCTGTACGCGCACGAGAAGAAGTTCGCGATCCCCTTCGTCGGGTTCGCCTCGTTCTTCTTCATCGGGGGCACGCTGTTCGGCCACTACATCCTGTTCCAGGTCGCCTGGGCGTTCTTCGCCGGCTTCGGCGCCGAGAACGAGTACGTCGAGTTCACGCCGCGGCTGCAGGACGCGTTCAGCCTGTACGTCCGGCTGGTGCTCGCCTGCGGCGTCATCTTCCAGCTCCCCACCCTGGTCTTCTTCCTGGCCCGGATGGGCGTCGCCTCGCCGCAGTTCCTCATCCGCAACTTCAAGTACGCGTTCCTGCTCTGCTTCGTGTTCGCCGCGATCCTGACCCCGACCCCGGACCCGGTCACGATGACCGTCATGGCGGGCCCGATGATCGCGCTCTACGGCCTGAGCATCGGCATCGCGTGGGTGTTCCGGCAGCGGGGGTCGGAGTAGCGCGGCGCGCTGCCCGAGCAGATTCCGAAGCCTCGCGGGTAGAGCGCGGGCGCCGCCCGAACGGGTGCTACGATAGGAACATGAGCGCGCCCGAGACGCCCGACAGGTTGGCTGCCATCACAACCGGCGAAGCGCGGGCGATCATGCGGAGCATCGTCGGCACGGGGATTGGCCTCGCGACCTTGTTGCTGATGCTCGCCGGCCTGATGGTGCAGCAGAACGCCGCCGTGAACACGCGGATCGACGACCTCAACGCCAACATGAACAGTCGGTTCGACGACCTCAACGCCAACATGAACACCCGGTTCGATGACGCAAACGCCAACGTCGACGACCGGTTCGCCAACGTCAACACCCGGTTCGATGACTTCAGCGGCAACGTCAACGCCCGGTTCGATGGCTTGAACGCCCGCATCGACGACCTCAACGTCCGCATCGACGGCATTGTGAGCGACATCCGCGAGTTGCGGGGGCTCGTCATCGAGGCCACCAAGCGCACCAATCCCGACGACTGATCCGGGTCAGGGCCACAGCCCGCCCAGACCGAACGTGACGGCCTCGAAGGGACGGACGGAAATCGGATCATCGTCCTTCGCGCTCGCGATCAGCACCCACTCGCCGTCGCGCAGTTCGAACGCCTCCAGGGTGCGATCCACCGGGTCGACCAGCCACAGGTGTCCGACTCCCTCCCGCGCGTAGATCGGACGCTTGCCGCACAGATCGAGCTTGCGCGTCGAGGCCGAGAGCAACTTCGCTCAGCGGGCGCCGGGATTGGGAAAGACACCGCCGATCCTATGCTGTTGCATGCTTGACATATATCAGTGCAATCAAGGCGGTTTCCTGGTTAAATCACAGCAGGTGTCAGCGTACTGTCTCCGAACTGGGCACTACAATTCACTCGACGCAGTGGCAGCGATCAGTGCGCTTTGATGAGTTCTTGTCCCTTCGTCGGTGGATGTCCTTCCATGCCGCTAGGGGGTGCAGGTGACCAGAATTGAGTGGATCAACCTACTGGCTTTGTTCGTTGCAGTAGCGGCGGGAGGGGCCTACATCGGCCAGTTGAAGGGCACGCTTGAATCCCTCAATCCCGACGAGATACTGGAACGCATCCAGAAAGCTGGTGACGACGCGCTCCTGAAGATCGGAGAGGCAAGCGAGAGAGCTGGCGAAGCTCTAGACCTCGGGAGTTTGCATCCTGAGCGATTCGAGTGGACCCAGGGCTCATCGCCGGTCCAGATGATCAGGGTGAGCGAGGGGGTCTGCTATCTCGTCTCTGTCATGGGGACGCTCGATAGTGGCGGGGACTACCTTTCTGTCAACGCCCGCGATGACTTCTGGTTCTTGGAGGGAAGCGCACGCCGAGCGGGCGCTCGCGCCCAATGCTGGAAGTTCCCAACCCCGCGTCAAGCAGACTGACTACTGGCTTCGTGAGGTTGCCCGGCTGTGCGGTGCTCGGATGATCGCGCTCTACGGTCTGAGCATCGGCATCGCGTGGGTGTTCCGGCAGCGGCCGCACAGATCGAGCTTGCGCGTCGAGACCGAGAGCAGCTCGCACCCAGTCCGGAGCTAGGTTGACGAACGGCGCATCGCGAAACTTGCGCATCCGCTAGTTAGACTCGTGGATACCGAGGATCGAACTCCGCCCACCCGCACAATCCAGCAATCAGCACAGTATCTCCGATCGACCGTGTCGCACTTGACATATGTCAATGACATCCACGTGATGTTGCTGTTTCAATAGACTCGGCTGTGGTGGAGTCCTCTGAACTTTTTGGACGCTCCGGCCGCTACGTGGACTGGTAGACATTGAGTGCGCGAGGGACTAAGAGTTGATGGCCGCTGATATGTCTCGGTTTGCGGAAGAAACACTGACCATATGTCGGCTCGCCGCTTGTGGGGAGGGTGAGGTTCCGAGAAAGATCATGGAGAATTCATGATGCCACTCCGATCTTTAATGATGCAGCGCCGGTTAACTGAGATGCAGCGCCGGTTAACTGACATGTATAGCCGACATAACACATCCGTTGCGATTTGCACGGTTATAGCGGCGGTTGGCGCGGCGGCGGTTGGCGCGGTTGTGCCGATCTTTATCGACGTATCCTCGACAAATGAACGAGTTGATGACCTGAGCACGGCATTATCCAACCTGAAAAAGACGGCTGCCACGAAGAATGATCTTAGCGACTTCGTGACAGCGAGCGATTTTGACGGTCTGAGAGCGTTGGTCGCTGATCTGAACGCGACGATTCCCAGGCTGAACACTACAGTTCGGGGTCTAGACACTAGAGTTCGGGGTCTAGACACTAGAGTTCGGGGTCTAGACACTAGAGTTGGCGGTCTAGACACTAGAGTTGGCGGTCTAGATGCAGCGGTTCTAACCCTGAACGCCCTGAACGATACGGTTACCGACTTGAACTCAAGAATTTCCACTCTGGAGACTGACATCATTGATCTGGCGTGCGCAATGACTAGGGTTCATAACCAAGTGAACATCCGCGACCCTGCGGCTTGCCGGCGGCGACCCTGAGACTTGCCAGCAAGTCAATCAATCGACCGGGACGATTGAGCTTCCCTTTGACCCAGCGCGAGTCGCCATGCCGGGCCAAGCGGCTCCATTCGCGCGCGGGTGGATGCACCGCCAACCGTGCGTCTGGTGTGGCAACCCGTTGACTCTGGCAACCGTCGCAGGCGTTCACGTACCGGGTGGAAGGTCGAAAGATGGCCGACGCGCGAGGTCAAGAGGCTTGAAAACAAGCCATCCGTTTAGGCCTTCAAGATGACCGAGAAGAGCTTCGTCCGGTCCGACAGGCGGAGAAGAGGGCGACCGTGCACGTGGGTCAGGAATCCACGGTCAACAGTCGCGTGCCGGTGGACTAGCTGGCCAAGGGACGGGCCGAACAGGTGGCGGCAACCGGAAAGTCCCTTAGTCGGCGATCTTCTACTATTCACGGGACACTTTCCAGCCGGAAGCGAGTTGTCGTGCTGAATGTGGAAGTGGGGAGGCGAGAAGTGAAGGCTGCCGTTGCTGTCTTGGTTATCCTATTGGTGTCGGTTTCCCCGTCTTCTGGACAGCCTGGACAGCCTGGACAGCCTCAAGAACCTGGACAGCCTGAAGAGCCTGAAGAGCCTGAAGAGCGGCTGGTGACAGTCGGATCAGGTCCGTCCCGACCATCATCCGTCGCGAAGAAGGTCGTCTCACTCGGCCTGATTCTGGCGGGCGCGGCAGCGGTAGTTGTTGGTGATCCCGAATACACACCACCCCAATTCATCCCTGGCAACTACCCGAACCGCGTAGACATTCGAGGTTATCTACCCCACGGCAATTACGCCGGCCACACGTACCGACTTCAGCGCCGCCGTGGACCAAGGTACGGTCATCGGTGGTCGTGCCGGGAGCCGTCATGTTCCATCACAGACGAGCGGCTATACGACAACTACGTCAATGGCTACACGGATGGTTACGATGATGGCCACTTCGCCGGTCAAGTTGAGGGCCATCGCGAGGGCTGGACGCAGGGCTACTCTCGCGGACAGGCCGACGTGATCCGCATCATGAACGCGGAAGGCCTGGTGGTCTACGACGGCCCCTTCGACCCTGCGTCTTACGTTGGAGAGACTTTCAGAGACAAGAAACAGTGGCGGCACGCAGGAGTTGCCTTGGTCGTAGCAGGGGCGGTTCTCAATCTCGTCTGGCCGGAAGGGACCCGCCGCGTCCACGGCAGCCTACTCCATGGCGGTGGCCATATTGGAGCGGTTTTTGAGTGGTAGGCGGGAGCTGCGGTTCGAATCGTGCGCGCGATCTAGTTGGGCGCGAACTTGAAGTTGCGCCATGGGCTGCGCGGGCACCGGCGGCGGCACGTTGTAGCGCAGGGGGAATCGCGCGGGCGCGGTGGAGCAGCTTCTCCACGGGCAGCGCCACGAACAGCCCGCCACAGAGCCACGCCTTGGCGCTGTCGTCGTCGTCGTACTTCGGCCGGTGCCCCAACCAGGCCAGCAACTTGAAGCGCTTGAACACCAGTTTGACCTGCCGATGCGGGCGATACCACTCCAGCACGTCCGCGCGGCTGGGCGGCCGGTTGACTTCGTCTGACGCATCGCGTACTTTGGTGTTCTCCATGAAGAGCTCACTTGCTTCTCTGCGGCGCACCGCCGCCACACTCGGGGTTCTCGGCGCCGGTCAGATGTCTGCGCCAACCGGCAAGCCCACGAGCCAAATGACCTCGGTGCGACGCTGCGGAACCACAAGCCGGGGGGACGCGTGACGGGGTCACATAGCGACGGATCAGAACAAGCGAAGGCTCGGCGCGAACACCCGGACGAAAGCGAGGGCGATCCGAAGCTCGAAGCAGCACGCATCGAGACACCCTATCGAGGTCGCGGCTTGCCGCCTTTCGGGCGTGTACGGCTGGAACTGCGAATTCCTAGTTCGATGGACCAAAGAAGTAACTCACAAGGACTACAAGAACAGCCATGCTAGAAGAATGGGTCTGGGGTAACGGAGTATTCGAACTGATCAGCCAACACGGCAACAGCTTCGTGCTGTTGCTTTTGAGGGCAATGTATCCGGCGGCGCTGATTGTTGTTTCGGCTGGTGGCATGTACTGGCTCGTGACTTGGCTATGTGATTGTTCCCCGTTGTTGACTTTCAGGCTGCCCAAGCTGCGGCCCACAAATGATCGGCCCGTCCAGAGCGGGCACCGACTCAATAATTGCATCGGAATGTTGGACTTCCTGGTGCAAACAGCACCGCTGCTTGGTCTGCTCGGCACGGTTTTCGGTATCCTACAGGTATTTCAGGACATCGAGAGAACGAACGTCATCAACGCTGAGGTTGTGGCGCCCGGATTTGGTTCTGCGTTGGAGACGACTGGCCTTGGGCTTCTGATCGCGTTCTTTGGTCTTGTCTTCAAGACAATCTTCAGCCGACAAATCAAGGAAAGCGACAAGGAAAAGGACAAACAACAACAACAGGACGAGCAACCAGGGCCACAGACAACGACGAAGACAACGGCAGGATCCGACAAGTTGGACGAAAGGAAAGGTCTTCTTCACAATGCGTGACACACTCGGGGTCAGTCTCCTCCCACTCGTCGATGTCATACTCGTGCTGCTTGCCGCTTTCATGGTAGCGGCACCGATGATGCAGCAGGGCACCAGCGTCGAACTGCCCGAGGCCAGCAACGTCGTGGCGCTCGCGCGGGAGGTCCTAGTCGTGACCGTGCCGCGTGCTTTTGGTGCCTGCCGCACGGACCAAAGCACGGTCCAGCAGGCGGCGTGCACGGTTCACTTGGGCCGCGAATCCGTCCCAATCAGAGACCTCCCCAATCGGCTTCGAGCGCAAATGCCAATAACGGGTACGAGCGCCGTCCACTTGCGCAGCGACGCCTTGATTACTTACGAACACCTGGTTAAAGTCATCGACAGAATCATGGAGGCCGACGCCGAAAGCGTCGAATTGGTGTTGGAGCCGCTTCTGGACAACAGCAGCGAAGACGTCCGATGAAGAAGCCTATCGCCCTCACCTTGCTGTACGGGGGCTTCTGCATGTTCTTGTACTTCCTCGACGACCTTCCGGTTGGACTTCCGCCTGTGGCTGGTGCACCGCCCCGAGTGATGGTCGTTCCTCCAAACCAACCGGAACCGGAACCAACGGCGGAACCGGAACCGGAGCCAAGGCCGGAACCGGAACCGGAACCAACGGCGGAACCGGAACCGGAGCCAAGGCCGGAACCGGAGCCAGGGCCGGAACCGGAACCGAGCAACGCGGTGACCGTAGACGACTCGCCTTTCCCACCGGCTCCTTCTGCATTTCAATCGCCGCCCGAAAGAGGTGTAACAGCGAGCAACGCGGTGACTGTAGACGACTCGCCTTTCCCACTGGCTCCTCCTGCACTGCAATCGCTGCCCGGAGGAAGCAGGCCACAGAACAACACCGCAATCGTCGACGACTCCCCCTTCCCTCCCGCTCCTTCTGCACCGCGGTCGGAATCAGGACGAAGGGTGTCAACGGACAACGCCGCAACCGTCGACCACTCGCCCTTCCGCCTGATTTCCGGTACCCCTGCGGGACGCAGCGATTCTCCTGCGGAGGTGTTGATCGAACTCGACGACGACAATTTCCCGAATCGGATTGGCGATCCCTGCCCACCAGCCTATCCACCCGCCGCGCTTCGGGCGGGCATAGAGGGAACCGTAGTACTCATGCTACGGATCGATCGGGCCGGCGTACCAGAAGTTATCGACGTGCTGCGTTCGATACCCGTCCTCGATGACGCCGCCATCGACGCCGCCCACCAGTGTCGCTACGAGCCGATGACATCGCAAGACGGCAACCCTGTTGCGGGGGTCGGACCTTGGGAGGTTGAATTCCTGGTGCCCACTACCTCCAGGTAGTTGCACCCAGCCTCCTCCATGGCGAATACTCAAGTCGTGAACGATCTTCGGAGCAAATGACCATAATCTTTTCCGGGGGCTGCTCGTCAAGCACGATCCCTTCACTGCGAATGGGCCGGCTGTCAATCCTAATACCGCCGTCCTCAGTGCGAGTAGACCTTTCGGCAACCTGAACCATATAAGAACCGGCTGGAAGATCTACCTCGAACCAGCCCTGATTGGTTTGTACGATTGTAAAGCGTGGTCTGTTGGCCTCGTCGCCAACTGCCTCGAATACTATACCCGCCTCGTGGTACGGATCCCGTTCACAGCCAAACACCCAGCCGGAAAGTCGATACGTATTGACAGGCGGAACGTCCCCCTGCTCTCCCGCACTGAGCTCGATTTCGCCCGCGACAGAAACTGTCGCTACGATGGTGACGCATGCCAGCAACCATCTCCACATCGCCATCTTCTCCTCTATCCGGCCTCACTCCTGACCCTCTGGACGTCTCTCTCGCAAGCGCTCCTCAATGTGTTCCTTGACTCGCCCGACAATTTCCTCCCGCAGCTTCCTTTCCATGCGCTCCTTGATCCGTGCCGCAAGATCCGACGTTATCCCCAGTTGCCGAAGCAGCCGCTCGGCCTTGACTTGCAACCCGTGCGCGTCGCAGCCGAGCCGAACGCCGTCGGGCTGTTCTGCCACCCCGCTGTCTTCTTCTAATTGTTCCAGACCGGCGCCAGTCACCTCCTCGCCCGCAGTTTCTGCTTCCTGATCGCCGCAACGCATTTCCAGATCGATGCCAATGCCCAACTCCAGAATAAAGAAATCGTCGTGCACGACTATCGGTACGAATTGATCAGCGCGCTGCGATTGGCTTTCTTCGTCCTCGGTCGTTTGGGCAACTGCCGGGCCGGCCGATGCAAGCAACAGCAACGCCGCCCCGGTCCCGTACAGCAGGATCTTCTTCATGCAAGCACCATCCAAAGCAGAATCGTCCATGTCGTGGCGAAGCCGCGCGTCACCACGAGATGGAGAGATTGGCGCCGGAAACATCGAGCTTCGCCCCCCGCCATTCCGGCACCAACTCTCGAAAAATCAAACCGAGCCCGACGGCCGCGATACCGACACCGATGTACCCCTCATCGATGGGCCACTCGTTCTTCGATGCACTCAGCCATCCACCGCCTGCAAACAGCACTGACCCGACCAGCAGTCGGCGAGTGTCGGGGCCCGGAAACGGCCAGGGTGGACTCGACGGCCAAGTGGCATCGACGTCGAATTCGTTGTCGTCGTAATCGCTACCGGCGTCTTCGCTTACCACCTCCTCTGGAACGGAATCTCGATTCTCCCGGTGCAATGCCAGGAGCTCTCTTCGCATTTCGTATGCTATAGATTGCCGAAGTGTCTCCTCGAATCGCCTGTCGACAAGTATCTCCTCCAGCATACTTCTGCTTTCCTCGATAAGCGTATTCCTTGCATAGCTCAGAATCTCCTCGTAAAGCAGAGGGCTGGGATCTTCGAAGAAATAGACGCAAGAGCCCCTCACTGCGATATCGGTCCTGAGCTGGACATCAAGCAAGGGATGCGCCCTTATGGGCAATGCCTGGTTATCCGGATCATCACTGGCGTCGTCGGTAACGCTCTCGCGCTCCTGTCTGCGCACACTCGAAATGTCGAGGGGGTACCGACACGGCTGCGGGCCAAACAGCTCTTCCAGCCCAAGTTGGCCCGCAGTTTGCGCCTCCTGCGGTGCTTCTGCCGCCGGCACGGTCTGGGCGAAGGAGAATTCGGTCGCGGAAAGGAGCGACAGAGCGACCCATCCCGTCAGCAAAAGGACTCTGTTCATCCGGAACTCCCTCCCGACCGTGGCATCAAAGGCACCCGAACTTGGCTAGTTGCGCAAGTGTGAGTCACGTGAACAAAGATGTCAAGTTGTGTCCAGGTACCCTCCGGTTGCCGGCACAGTCGTACCTGACAAATGTCAACCTCAGAGTCTGCCTCAATACGACTTCGCGAACCACGCATCCGTCATCCCCGCCTGCCCGCAGCGCACGCAGTCGCCCGTCGCCGGCGGCAGCTCGAACGCCAGATTGCGGATGGTCGCCTGCGTGTCCGCCTTGATCTGCGCCTCGCAGTCCGCCGACCCGCACCAGGGCGCGATGACGAAGCCCGGACGCCCCTCGAAGGCGCGCCGGAACTCGTCGCCCGAGGTGGTCTGGAGGGTGTGGCTGTCGCGGAACGCCACCGCCCGCTCGAACAACGCCGCCTGCACGGCGTCGAGCAGCTCGGCGACGCGCGCCTCGAGTCCCTCCATCGGCACCGAGAGCTTCTCGCGGGTGTCGCGCCGCGCCAGCAGGACCTGCTGCTGCTCGATGTCCCGCGGGCCGATCTCCAGCCGCAGGGGCACCCCCCGCATCTCCCACTCCGAGAACTTCCACCCCGGCTTGTACTCCTCCCGGTCGTCGAGCACCACCCGCACGCCGGCCTGCTTCAGCGCCGCCGCGATCTCCTGCGCGCGGGGCAGCACGGTGGTGCGCCAGTCGCCGCGCGGAATGGGCACGATGACCACCTGATGCGGCGCGATCCGCGGCGGCAGGATCAGGCCGCTGTCGTCCCCATGGACCATGATAACGCCGCCGATGAGCCGCGTGGTCATGCCCCACGAGGTCTGCCAGACGTGCTGCACCGACTTGTCCCGCGCCTGGAAGGTGATGTCGAAGACCTTGGCGAAGTTCTGGCCCAAGTGATGCGACGTGCCCGCCTGCAACGCCCGTCCGTCGCCCATCAGCGCCTCGACCGAGTAGGTGTGGGCGGCCCCGGCGAACTTCTCGCTCTCGGTCTTGCGCCCGTCGAGCACCGGCATGGCGAGCTCGGTCTCCAGGAACTCCTTGTAGACGCCCAGCATGCGCCGCGCCTCGGCCTCGGCCTCGGCCTCGGTCTCGTGGGCGGTGTGCCCCTCCTGCCAGAGGAACTCGGTGGTGCGCAGGAACAGGCGCGTGACCTTCTCCCAGCGCACGACGTTGGCCCACTGGTTGATGAGGATCGGCAGGTCGCGCCACGACTGGATCCACTTGGAGTACATCGTGCCGATGATGGCTTCCGACGTCGGGCGGACCACCAGCGGCTCCTCGAGCGTCTCGTCGCCGCCGCGGGTGACCCAGGCTACCTCGGGCGCGAAGCCCTCCACGTGCGCCGCCTCCTTGCGGAGCAGGCTCTCCGGGATGAAGAGCGGGAAGTACGCGTTGACGTGGCCGGTCTCCTTGAAGCGCCGGTCCAGCCCCGACTGCATCAGCTCCCAGATGGCGTAGCCGTACGGCCGGATCACCATGCTGCCCTTCACCGGCGAGTAGTCGGCCAGCTCGGCCCGGCGAATCACGTCGGTGTACCAGCGCGAGAAATCCTCCGACTGCGGGGTGATCTCGGTCACGAAAGCCTGTTGTTTCGGCGCCATCTGCTCCTGTCCTCGTTCCGCTCTTCGTCCGCCGGGCGCGACCGCTCGGCCGCCGGCCCGCCGCCGCGGGTGGTGCTATTGTACCGGCGCGCATGCCCGCCACCGTCATCCAGGTCGACGCGACCTCGCGCACCTATCCCGTACACGTGGGCGCCGGCCTTCTCGGGCGGCTCGATGCGCTGCTCGACGCGGCGGGCGTCGGCGGCCAGCGGGTCGCGGTCTCGAGCCCCACGGTCTGGAAGGCGCACGGCGAGACCATCGCCCGGGTGCTCGGCAACGTGGAGCAGATCCTGATTCCGGACGGCGAGCGTTCCAAGAACGCCCAGACGGTCTCGCGGATCTACGACGCGCTGATTCGCATGGCGGCCGAGCGCAGCGTCACCATCGTCGCCATCGGGGGCGGCGTGGTCGGCGACGTCGTGGGCTTCGCGGCGGCCACCTATCTGCGGGGCGTCGGGCTGGTGCACGTTCCGACGACGTTGCTCGCCCAGGTCGACAGCTCCATCGGGGGCAAGGTCGGCATCAACCATCCCCTGGGCAAGAACCTGATCGGCTCGTTCCACCAGCCGCTGGCGGTCTTCGCCGATCCGGAGGTGCTCGGCACCCTGCCCCGGCGCGAGTTCCGGGCCGGTCTCTACGAGGTGGTCAAGTACGGCATGATCGCCGACCGCGGCCTCTTCGACCGCGTGTCGCGCGATCTGCGCGCGATCGTCCGGCGCGAGCAGGACGCGCTGGCCCCGGTGATAGCCGACTCGTGCCGCATCAAGGCGCAGGTCGTGTCCGAGGACGAACGCGAGAGCGGGCTGCGGCGCATCCTGAACTTCGGGCACACGGCCGGGCACGCCATCGAGGCGGTGACGAAGTACCGGCGCTTCCGCCATGGCGAGGCGGTGGCCTGCGGCATGCTCGTCGTCGCCGATCTCGCCGTCCGGCGCCGGATCTTCGCGAAGGCGGAGCGCGACGCGCTGGCCGATCTCATCGCGCGGCTGGGGCCGCTGCCCTCGATCAGCGATCTGTCCGCGCAGGCGCTCATCGAAGCGATGCAGCGCGACAAGAAGGTCCGCAAGGGGCGCCTGCACGTCGTGCTGCGACGCGGATCGGCGCCACCCGGATCGTCAGCGACGTGAGCGACGACGAGTTCAGGCAGTCGCTGTGCGCGCTGGGAGCGCGCCCGTAGTCCGCACCCGCGGACGTCAGCGGACGATGCGCCACGAGACCAACCGCGCCCGCGTGATCGGCGAAGCGGGGGGCGGCGGGCTCACCGTCTGCCGGACGAGCGTCGCCTGCACGGCCCGTGCGGTCCGGCGCGGACCGAACGCGGCCGCGTGGGCGGCGATGGCGGCGTTGCCGTCGCGCGCGGGATCGGGATCCGGGTCGGCGGCGTCGTCGGCAATCCAGACCGCGACCAGCCAGGGTCCGTACCCGGCCGGGACCGGTGCCCACGCCGTCAACGGACCGTAGGCGTACAACCGCCATGCCAGCCCCCGGCCCGCCCCGCTCGCCCCGGCGCCGTCCGCACGCAGCCGGTCCGCGACGGCGGTCAGGTCGACAGGCTCGCCATCCGGCATGACGGGCGCGAGCGCGCCGGTCCGGAACGCCGACCGGAACGTGCCGTCCAGCGCCCCGCTCCAATCCGGAAGGGAACCCAGCTCGGCGGTCGCCAGCTCGAGCGCCGCCTCTGCCGCATAGAGCGCCTGCACGGACCGGCGATGGTTGACGCCCACCGCAGTCTCAATCATGGCCAGCGGCGCCAGCACCCCGGCCAGCGCGACGAGCAGCAGCGCCGCCATCATCGTGACGATCAGGGCGATGCCGCGTTCCGCCTCGCCGCGGGCGGCGGATGGGACCATGACGCTACCAGTCGGCCAGACTGCGCGGCACGACGTCGAGGCTCGTGACCACGTCACGGATCGCCGCGTTGCGCAGCGGCATCAACGGCGGTCCGGTCGCCGGCCGCCGCCACGCCGGATCCGTCACGCGCAGCGTCAGCTCGACCCGCACCCGCCGGATGCGAAACAGGTCGACGTCGAACGGCGCCTCCACGCCGCATGACGAGTCGTCCGTGAGAACCCCCTGGTCCAGGACTTCGACCCCGGACCCGACCGGCGCCGCGGCGGCCGCGGCGGCCAGGCAGGGCGCCAACACTGCCCCCGGCCCCGCGGCCGGGGGCAGCGCCGGTTGCGGGACGCCGAAGTAGCGCACGGTGAGCTCGACCACACCGTCGACGAACGGGAGATCGCTGCGCGCGCCGTTGTGGACGCGAAGCCGCTCCGCGTCCCGATCGAGATAGAACCCGCGCACCAGCACCGGCGCGATGAACGAGCCGGCGGGGTAGGAGGGCGAGCCGCCGCCGACATGCTCCAGCACGGCGGCGGCGCCGGTCAGGTCCGTGATCCGATACAGGTCCGAACGGCCGGCCGCATCGAAGACCAGCGCCAGCCCCCCGCCGCGCTCCGTCAGCCCGCACGGCAATGCGCAGGCGCCGGCCGGGGCCAGCCCGACGGTCGCGGGGCTGGAGGCTACATCACCGGCGAGCAGCGCGCCCGCCTCCCCGGGCGGCGCGTACAGCACGGAGAAGCGATCGGTTCCCGGGGAGCGGTCACCGGCCATGCCCCGCAGCGCCGGCGCCACGGCCGGGCGCAGGTGGGCGACGCTGCCGTTCAGCCCGGGATGCGGGCCGCTGCCGGCCAGAAGCAGATGCCGGTGCAGCTCGGCGAGCGCGGCGCGCTGGCGCTGCTGCACGTCGGCCGCCAACGTCTGCACGGCCGCCGTGCCGTCGGACGGGTCCACCAGCTCGAAGACGACCCCCAGCAGGCCGACGACGATGGCGACGGAGACGAGCAGCTCGGTCAGCACGGCGGTGTCATCTCAGTGCCGGACCCGCACGCCGGCGAGCCAGGTGACGCCCGGATCGTTCGGCCGGAGGTCGAGCGTGGCGGCGGATCCCCGCACCCCCGCGGCGACCACCAGCACCTGCAGCAGCAGCGCATCGCCGCCCGGCGCGGCGACCGGTGTCACCGACCAGCGGCGCACGAACGCCGTGCCGGGCGGCGGCTGGGCGCCCGTCCCGACCCAGCGTCCGTCCCGGTCCAGATAGTCCACGTCGCCTTCGGGACCGGTGAGCGGGCCGGACGGCTGGAGACCCTGCCCACCGGTAGCCGGCGGATCGAGCGCCAGGTCGGTCGCTTCGTCGGACACCGGTTCCAGCCGCTCGTCGAAAGTCCAGAGCAGCGACTGCAACTGCTCGATCTTCTGGACCGCGAGGAACAGTGCGCGCCCCTGCGCGCCGCTCTCCCGGACCGCCGCGCCGGTCAGCAGGGCGACCTGCGCCACTCCCGCCGCCAGCCCCACCAGGACGGCGGCGGCCACCAGCGTTTCGACGAGCGCATAGCCGTGCTGGGATCGAGGCACGCAGGCTACGGAAGCAAGAGCCGGGCCAACCGAGCGAGCCGCAATCACACCGTGCCAGTCGTTGCGGGTGGCGGAATCCGCACACACCGGCGGGCCGGCAGCGGGCGGAAAATGCGCGCCGGCGGGGAACGGCCGACGGGGCGCTTACGCCGCGGCACTTCGCTACGCTGCGTTCCGCGGCGCAAGCGCCCGGCCGAGTAGCTCCTCCAGGAAGCGCCCGGCCGCGCCGAAGTACCAGTCGAGAAACGGCTCGCCGGCGAGCGAGGCGGCCACCGCCGCGACGGCCAGGAACGACCCGAGCGGCAGGGGGTGCTGCCAGCCCACGCCGGTCGACCGCATCATCCCGATACCCACGACCGCACCCGCCAGCGACGCCCAGGCCAGCGTGACGAACGCCAGCGGCAACCCCAGGAAGGCGCCGATCATGGCCAGCATCTTGACGTCGCCCATGCCGAGGCCCTCCCGTCCGCGAACCAGGGCGTAGGCCTTCGCGATCCCGAGGAGCGCTCCGCCGCCCCCGACGGCTCCCGCCAGGGCGTCGCGCCCGCCCGGCTCGAGGCCGAGCGAACAGATGAGGCCGGCGGCGATGCCGGGCAGCGTGATCGCGTCCGGCAGCAGGTGATGGCGCAGGTCCACGACGAACAGCACGATCATCGCCGCCGTGAAAGCCAGGCGGACGGGCAGCAGCGGCTGCAGGCCGAGCGCCTGCCACTGGACCAGGAACAGGCCCGCGGTCACCAGCTCCACGAGCGGATACACCGGACCGATGGGCGACCGGCACGCGCGGCACCGCCCGCGCAGCGCCAGATAGGAGACGACGGGGACGTTGTCGAGCCAGCGCAGGGGCCGGCGGCACGCGGGGCAGTGCGAGCCCGGGGCCACGACGGACGCGCCGCGGGGCAACCGGTGAATGCAGACGTTGAGAAAGCTGCCGACGGCCAGGCCGAGCAGGGCCACGACGAGCGCCGTTCCCGTATCGGTCACCGCGCCCGCCGATCCGGAAACCAGCCGCCGGCGGGCAGCGGGAACAGGGCGGACCACCGGGACACCGCGACGGTTCCATCGGGCGGCGTCAACGCGTACGGCACGCCGGTCGGGTCCACCGGTATCCCGGACATCTCACCGGCAGCCAGAAGCTCGCTCCACGAGGCCGGCGCCCGCCCGGCCCGCGCACGGAAGGCGTCGACCAGGTCCTGGTGGCGATCCACCGCGTCCAGGGCCTCGAGCTGGGCCAGCCGACGGGCCGCCTCCGCGCGCATCCAGGCATCGCCGCTCGAATCGCGCACCTGCCGCCACAGCGCCCGCGCGCCGCGGCGGTCGCCCCCCTCGGCCATCGTGGTCGCGGCCAGCGGCCGGAGCCACCAGGGTGCGCCGGGCACGTCCGCGGCGCGCTCGAACCAACCGGCGGCCGCCTCGACGTCGCGCAACCACCAGTAGTGGACGAAGCCCATGTCCTGCAGGTACTGCCAGCGCGCCGGTGCGTTCCCGATCCCCTTGCGCAGCAGCGCCACGGCCAGATCCGGCCGGCCCGGGCCGCCGGGCGGCGGCTCGGCCAGAAACACCGCCCCCAGCCGATACGCCGCATCGAAGCGGGGATCGAGAGTCGTCACCACGTCGAGCAGCGGGTAGAGGACGTCGTAATCCTGCGCCGCGCCGCCCGCCAGCTTCGTGCGGCCGTAGTGCTGCACCGCACGGATCCAGTAGACGTCGGCGACCGCCGCCTCGAACGACAGCGCCGCCCGGCGCACGAGCTCCGGCGGCGGCGCCGACCACGTGCGATGCCGGACCGGATCCGTTTCCGCGTCCCGGTCACGCACCGACTGCAGTGCCGCCCCGAGCGCCAGCAGCATGCTCGCGACGCCGATCGCCAGGACGGGCCGACCCGGCGGCCGCCGCCGGCAGTCCGCGGCGGACCTGTCCAGACGCCCCCGAGCATCCCGGACTGCCGGGCGGCCGTTCACGTCCGGTCCCGCCTGGAGAAGGCAGCCATAGGACGTGGCGGCACACGAGCCGGGCGCGCAGGCGGATCGTTCACGTCAGGTCCCGCCGGGAGAAGGCGGCCACGGCCAGCACGAGGAAGGCGAGGATGTATGCCGCACCCGAAGCAGTGGTCAGCGCCACGTGCCACGCGGTGACCGCCTCCCCGTGGACCACCGCGGCCTTGACGTCGAAGGCCGCCAGGTTCGGCAGGACGTACGACAGCCCGGTGGCGAGGGATGTAGCCAGCGGTGCGGCAATGACGTCGTCCAGCCGGCGCAGCTCCGCACCGAAGTGGCCGGCCACCCAGAGCCCGCAGGTCGCGACCGCGGCCACCGCCGGACTGGCGAACGTGGAGAAGCAGAGCGCGGCCGCCGCGACCACCGCGGCTTGCACGAAGATGAGGAACACCGCCTTCAGCAGCGCCGGATCGACGGCAGCCGCGGGCGCCGGCGTGAAGCCGCTGTCCTCCACCCACCAGGTCGCGGCGGCCAACACGGCGTACAGGACGGTGACCAGCAGCGTGAGCGCCAGCGCGAGGGTCGCCACGAGACCGGCGTACTGTCCGAGAATGAACTCGCGACGCCGGATCGGTTTCGAGAGCACCGCGTCCACGGTGCGACGCGCCAGCTCGCGGGCCAGCATCCGGACGCCCATGGAGACCGCAACGACGAGGCCCGCGAGCTGGATTGCGGCCAGACCGAGATCCTTGACCACCTTCAGGTCCTGGTCGGCGCTCAGGCGGCCGGCCACGGGTGCGGCCAGCGCCATGCCCACGGCGACCAGCGTCACCCCGTGCAGCGCCCGGCTGCGCACGGCATCCCGCACGACGTGCCGGGCGATGGTGGCGACAACGGACATGCCGACTCCACGGCTCCCCGTCTACGCGTGCCGGGCAGAGGCGGACGGCTCCGGCGCCGTCTCGTCCACGCGCCTGAGAAAATAGTCCTCGAGCGTTTCGTGCTTCGGATTGAGCGAGACGATGCGGGCGCCGCGTTGCGCCAGCTCGGCCACGACCCGCTCGGGAGGCGGCTCGACGGGCAGGTCGATCACGTAGCGGCCGTCCGCGACACGGGTCATGCGCCGATCCGCCGCCCCGCACGCCGCCAGCAGCGACTCGCCGGCGCCCGTCACCACGAGCTCCCAGCCGCGCACGTCGAGATCGAGCTCGGCGATGCGCCCCGCGGCGGCCAGCCGCCCCCGGTTCAGGATGGCGACGTGGCTGCAGACCGCCTCGGCGTCGCTCAGGATATGCGAGCAGATCAGCACCGTCCGCCCCTCGTTCCGCAGCCCGAGTATGAGGTTGCGCACGTCGCGCCGCCCGAGCGGGTCGAGCCCTGTCATAGGCTCGTCCAGGAAGACGACATCCGGGTCGTTGAGCAGCGCCTGCGCAATGCCGATTCGTTGCAGCATGCCGCGCGAATACGTCCGCAGCCGGCGCCGGCGCTCGGCTCCGATGCCCGCGCGATCGAGCTGCAGCGCGGCACGCCGGCGGCACTCGGCAGCCGTGTAACCGAAGAGTCCCCCGACGTACGTCAGAAGCTCTTCGGCCGTGCAGCAGTCGTAGAAGCGCACCGCCTCGGGCAGGAACCCGACCCGCCGACGAACGGCCGCGTCCTCGACGGATCGACCGAGTATCTCGGCGCTGCCCGAGGTCGGGTGGACGAGCTGCATCAGCAGCCTCAGCGTCGTGGTCTTGCCGGCGCCGTTCGGTCCGAGGTAGCCGAGCACCGCGCCTTGCGGGACGTCCAGCGATACCCTATCGAGAGCGCAATGAACGCGGGGACTCCAGAACCCCTCGCGGAACGTCTTCGAGAGCGCACGGAGTCGAACCGCCGGCATGGCGCTTGTCGCCTGGAAGTACCCGCGGCCGGCCGGCGTTCCCACCTGGGTCGACGCGTACGCCGGCTACTCTCCCTCGCCGCCTCCGGCGCGCTCGAGCTCGTACGCGATCGCCGCGTCGAAGTACCGCGGCGAGAGCGTGCCCTTCACCACGACGCCGTTGATGACGTAGGTCGGCGTCGCCTCGACGGGCAGCCCGTTGCCCAGCGCGATGTCGGCCTGCACCCCGAGAATCGTCTCGTCGTAGGCGGCGTCGTAGCGCGCCCGGTCGATGCCCGCGACGTCGGCCAGCGCCTCGACGACCGCCTCGCGCGTCAGCCCCGGCTGATTCGAGTACAGCCAGTCTTCCATCTCGGCGCGCTCGGCGTCTCCGACCG
Source organism: Vicinamibacterales bacterium (assembly GCA_965204175.1). Lineage (GTDB taxonomy): Bacteria > Acidobacteriota > Vicinamibacteria > Vicinamibacterales > UBA8438 > WTFV01. The sequence goes on along the minus strand of OZ241978.1, from coordinate 556,561 downwards.
CTCCCGCGAGCCGCACCGCCACCGCCCCCGCGCAGGCCCCGTGGTGCTGTCCACGCGGCGCCTGCTCGTTGCACGACGGGTCGAGCGGATAGTCCAGCGTCACCTGCCGCACCTGGCCCGGATGCGACGACGCATACTTCGCGAAGATCGAGGCGTAGACCCGGTGGGCGTTGGCGCACGCGGGGCACTGATAGTCGTTGAACTTCACCACGACGACGGCTGCGTCTTCCGCCCCGGAGGACGCCGGAAGGGCCAGCTCCACGCGCGGCTCCGCCGACCAGTAGCGCTCGAACTCGCTCCGCTGATCCGCGGTCACGGCCGGCGGCGGCGCGGTCGATTCCACGGCCTGGACGGGCGCCGCCGGCGCCGGCGGCGACCACGTGAACCAGCCCACCGACGCCGCCGAGCCGGCCACGAAGACCACCAGCAGGGCGAGCCCCGCCGGCTCCCGGACGAGGACCCGCAGGTCGCCCGCGATCGCGGCGGGCAAGCGCCTGGCCGGCGTGGCTTCCTCGCCGCCGGACAGGATGAATATCCCGACGACGGCCACGTACACGGCGACACAGAGCAGACAGACCGTCCCGAGCACGAAGAAGGAGGCATAGGCCATGTACATGGCCACGGCGAGCCCGACCGTCGACCAGAGCAACTGGTAGCCCGCGACGTGCGGCGCGGAGGTCCGCGGGGCGCGCACCCCGGCGTACGCCAGCAGCAGAACCCCGGCGAACCAGATGACGCCGCCGAGCGCGACCGGGACGCCGAACACCGAGCCGTAGCGGCTCTCGTACACCTGCGTGCAGCTCATGTTGGCGTTGATGTCGCAGAAGCTGGCGTACCCCGGATCGGCGAGCATGCGAACATGCACGTACGTAGAGGTCGCCGCCGCCGCGAGACCGGCGCACGCCAGTATCGTCATCCATATCCGCGTCCGTCTGGTCATGGTTCCTCCACCCTGCTCGCCCGCACAAGACGCCCCGCCCACCGGCGCACGCCGTCGCTGCTCACTTGTAAAGGCATCCGGCCGCGCCGTCAAGGATTCGAGATGGATCTACTGTATCGGCGTGGCGCCGGCCGGCGCTCCGGTCTGCGTAACCGGCAGCGCCGCCGTCCCCTGGTAGATCGTCGCGCCCTGATTGGTTCCGAAGAAGCGCGTGCCGCCGCCCGGATTCGGGTTCGCTCCGACGAAGTAGGTGGAGACGACCCCGCCCGCGGCGACGCCGTTGCACGAGGCGGGCGCACCGGCCGCGGCGGTCCCGCCGGTCATCGTGATCGTGTAGCTGCTCTTGATCGACGGATCCGCGCCCAGATCCGTGCCGATGAACCCGTCACCGCCGCCGACCGTCGGCGGCGTCGCCAGGTTGGCCAGCGTCGGCGCGAAGAAGCCGCTGCCGCAGCTCGCCGCGTAGGTCGCCTGCGCACCGTTGATCGCCCGCAGCGACCCGATCGCCGATGCCTCGTTGCCCGCCATCCGCGCCCGGAACAGCCCCGGCGCGGCAATCGCCGCGATGATGCCGATAATCGCGACGACGATCAGCAGCTCCATCAACGTGAATCCTTCCTGCTCCTCCATGATCCGCCTCGTCATTCCGTCTCCCCCGGTTTCCCGTCTTCGCCGATTCGTTGTTCCTCAACCCGCCAGCCGGCCAATCAGCTCGAACACCGGCAGGTACATCGCCACCACGATGCCGCCGACGACGATTCCCAGCACGGCGACCACCGCCGGTTCGAGCAGCGCCGTCATGCCGGCGACGGCCCGATCGACCTCCTCTTCGTAGAAGTCCGCCACCTTCGCCAGCATCGAGTCCAGGGCCCCGGTGGTCTCCCCGACGCCGATCATCTGCGTCACCATCACCGGAAACACGCGCGTGTCGCGCAGGGGCCCGGCCACCGATTCTCCGCGCTCTATGGCCGCGCGCGTCGCCAGGACCGCGTCCTCGACCACCGCGTTGCCCGCGGTACCGGCGGTGATGTCCAGGCTGTCGAGAATCGGCACGCCGGCGCCGAGCAACGCCGACAGGGTCCGGCAGAACCGGGCGACCGCGTTCCTGCGCACGATGCCGCCCACCAGCGGCGCACGGAGCATGGCGCCGTCGATTGCCCGCCGGCCGCTCCCTGTCGAATAGTATCGACGAAGGAGCAACCCCGTGCCCACCGCGCCGGCGGCGAGCAGCGGCACGGCCCCGGCGAACGAGTCGCCGGCCGCCACCACCAGCCGCGTCGGCAGCGGCAACACCGCGCCGAGCCCTTCGAAGAGCGCCGCGAACGTCGGAATGACCTTCCAGAGAATCACCCCGACGACGACGGCGGCGATGGAAAGCACCGCCAGCGGGTACATCATGGCCGACCGCACCTGCCCCCCGAGGACGACCTGCTTCTCGATGTGCGCGGCCAGGCGTTCCAGGATGGCATCGAGGACGCCGCCCGCCTCGCCCGCCGCGACCATGCTCGTGTACAGCCGGTCGAACGCACGCGGGTGGGCCCGCAGCGCGTCGGCCAGCGTCGAACCCTCCTCGACGTCGGATCGCACCGCGCGAATCATGGCCGCGAAGCGCTCGTCCTCTTCCTGCTTCCCCAGCGCGTCGAGACACTGCACGAGCGGCAGCCCCGCGTCGATCATCACGGCGAACTGGCGTGTGAACACGGCGAGGTTGCGCGCCGAGACGGCCCTGGGACGCATGAGCCAGGCCGACGACGCACTGCGCTCGACCGGATCGATCGACGTCACCAGAATCCGGTCGCGCCTGAGCGCGGCAACGGCCTCCTCGACGGACGCGGCGCGACGCTTTCCGCTGATCCGCTCTCCCCGGCGCGTGCGGCCGGTGAACGCGAACGTGGCCTTCATCGGACCCGCCCCTCGCGCGCCGTCCACTCCGCTGCGCCCCGTCCACGGGCAATCAGGGCTTCCAGCTCCTCGGGGTTCGCGGCGTGGTCGAGGGCCTGCTCGAGCGTGATGCGCCGCCGCCGGTGGAGATCGGCAAGCGCCTGCGTCATCGTCTGCATGCCCCGCTGCTTCCGTCCCGCCTGCATCGCGGCGTAGATCAGGTGCGCCTTGTCCTCGCGAATCAGGTTGCGAACCGCCGGCGTCACCATCAGCACCTCGACGGCGCAGACCCGCCCGCCGCCATCGGCGGCCGGCACGAGCGACTGGCAGACCACCCCTTCGAGCACCAGCGAGAGCTGGGTGCGAACCTGCGGCTGCTGATGCGCGGGAAACAGGTCGATCACCCGGCCGACGGCATGCACGGCCGAGCTCGTGTGCAACGTGGCCAGCGTCAGGTGTCCGGTCTCGGCAATCCGCAGGGCCGCCTCGGTGGTCTCGAGGTCGCGCATCTCGCCGATGAGCACGACGTCGGGATCCTCGCGCAGCGCCGCCCGCAGGGCCGGCGCGAAGCCGGCGGTGTCCTGGTGCACCTCGCGCTGGTTGACGATCGAGCGCCGGTGCGGATGGACGTACTCGACCGGATCCTCGATGGTCAGAATGTGGCCTTGCCGCTCGGCGTTGATGCGGTCGATCAGCGCCGCGAGCGTCGTGCTCTTGCCGCTGCCGGTCGGGCCGGTGACCAGCACGAGCCCGTGCGGCCGGGCAGCCAGCTCGGCCAGCGCCGGCGGCAGGCCGAGCTCGTCGAAGCTCCGAATGGCCTCGGGAATCAGGCGGTACACGGCGGCCACGGCGCCGCGCTGACGGAAGACGTTGGCGCGCACCCGCGCGACGCCCTCGATGCCGAACGCGACGTCGAGCTCCAGCGTCTTCTCGAATCGCTGCCGCTGCGCGGCCGTCAGGCCTCCGTAGATCAGGCGCCGGGCGTCGTCCGGCGCGAGCGGCCCGAGGTCCGCCTGCGCCTCGAGAGCGCCGTTCACCCGGATCTGCGGCGGAACACCGGCAGTCACGTGCAGATCCGATCCGCCCCGTTGCGCCGTACGGGTCAGCAGCTCCGTCAGGGTCGGCGGCGCGGTCATCGGACCGTCTCCCGCGCCACTTCGTCGATCGAGGTCACGCCGTCGGCGATCTTGCGCAGCCCGCTGCGGCGCAGCGTCACCATCCCCGCCTCGACGGCCGCGCTCCGCAGGCCGCCCCCGCTGCCCCCGGCGAGAATCCGCTCGCGCAGCGGGTCGGACATCTCCAGCACCTCGTACAGTCCGATCCGGCCCCGGTAGCCCGTCCCGTTGCACGCATCGCACCCGCTCCCCCTGCGCGGCGTCACCGTGCGGGCCTCGGCGGCGGTGAATCCGATCTCGACCAGGGAGGCCGGACTCGCCGCCAGCGGTACGGCGCAGGAACGGCATACCCGGCGGACGAGTCGCTGTGCGCAGATGAGGTTGACCGAGCCGGCGATGAGGAACGGCTCGATTCCCATGTTCAGCAGGCGGCTGACGGCGCTCGGTGCGTCGTTGGTGTGCAGGGTCGACAGCACCATGTGGCCGGTCAACGCAGCCTTGACGGCGATCTCGGCGGTCTCGACGTCCCGGATCTCGCCGACGAGAATGACGTTCGGATCCTGCCGCAGGAGCGCGCGGAGCACCGTGGCGAAGCGCAGGCCGATCGCATCGCGAATCTGCACCTGGTTGACGCCCTCGAGGTTGAACTCCACCGGATCCTCGGCGGTCACGATGTTCGTGTCCGGGGTATTGAGCGTGGCAATCGAGGAGTAGAGCGTGTTGGTCTTGCCGCTCCCGGTGGGCCCCGTCACCAGGACCATGCCCCAGGGCTTCCGGATGTTCTCCTGGAAGACCCCGAGCGACGCCTCCTCGAACCCGAGCTTCGTCATGTCGAGCATGAGGTTCGCCTGGTCGAGCAGGCGCAGGACGATCTTCTCTCCGAAGAGCGTCGGCAGGGAGGACACCCGCAGATCGATGGCCCGGGTCGAGCCGCCGTCCCGGAAGCGGATCCGCATCCGCCCATCCTGGGGCATGCGCCGCTCGGCGATGTCGAGGCTCGCCATGACCTTCAGCCGGGAGGTGACGGCGTCGCGCATGTGCAGCGGCGGCGTCATCACCTGGTGCAGAACGCCGTCCATGCGGAACCGGATTCTCAGCTCCTTCTCGTAGGGTTCGACGTGCACGTCGCTGGCCTCCCGCTGCACCGCCAACGTCAGGATGACGTTGATCAGCCGGACGGCCGGCGCCTGCCCGCGAGACTCGTCCCCGGCGACGACCTCGATCTCCCGGGCGGGCTCGGCGAGCCGGCCATCGTCCGGTCCGCCGCCGAGCGCCTCCATCTCGCGGACCGTCGCATCGAGACCGCGCCCGCCGCCGGCCCCCTCGCGCGCGCCGGAACCGCCGTCGTAGTGCCGGGCGATGGCCGCGGCCACGGCAGCCTCCGACGCCACCAGCGGCTCGACGGTGCAACCGGTCCGGAAACGCACGTCGTCGAGAGCGGCGACGTTGCGCGGATCGGTCATCGCGACCGTCAGCGTCGCGCCGGAGCGCCGCAGCGGCACGATCTGATGCTTGCGAGCCGTGCCGGCCGGGATCAGCTCCAGCAGGGCGGCGTCGATCTCGAACCCCGACAGGTCGATCGAACGCACGCCGTACTGGGCGCCCCGCAGGGCGGCCACCTCCTCGGCCGCCAGGAATCCGAGCTGCACCAGGGCGTTGGCCAGATCGCCGCCGTTGGCGTCGCGGAACGCCAGTGCCTCGTCGAGTTGGGTCCGTGTGATGCGCTGCTTCTCGAGTAGGAGTTCGCCTAGACGGATGGACACCGGGACATCTTCTTCCCGGGGGTCCGAAGGTGAGCAGGGGGTAACTTCATTGTAGCGCGCCGTCGATCGATGTCAACCCGCGCGTGACGGGCGCCGGCGGGAGTCAGCCGACCATGACGGCCGCGGCAATCACCGTCGTCCAGAGGCCGTCGCGGTCGCCGACCGCCGTCTGCGTGACGTGCTGGGTCCGGACAATCTGGTTCGACAGCCGCCAGACTTCTTTGTTCTCGTCCCAGCTCTTGTCGGGATCGAACTTCAATCCCAGGGTCGTGGCCAGCATCTCGGCGGCGAGATCCTCCGCGTAGTCGCCGGCGGTCTCCTCGTCCTCGCCGAAGCTGTGGTGCTCGGACAGGTAGCCGTACAGGCTCGGATCGCGCGGAATCGCCACGCCGACGGTGGCGGCGATGAGACGTTGCGGCTCCCGGGTCGCCGCCTCGGACATGACGACGAAGGTCACCTGCCCGGGCTGCAGGCGCTGTATTCCCTCCTCCCGCGGGAGAATCCGGCACCCCGGGGGGAAGATGCTCGAGACGCGCACCACGTTGCAGGCGGCAATTCCGGCCGAGCGCAACGCCAGCTCGAACGAGGTCAGCTTCTCCCGGTGCGTGCCGACGCCCTTCGTGAAGAAGAGCTCGCGAGGTACCAGGCCAAACACGGGGAATCCGGGCTTTGGAATGCAGCCCCAGTAACGAGCGACGCATCCTAAAGGTACGCGTCACGGGTGTCAAGGCGCCCGCGGGAGTGAAACTTCCTGCCCCGCGGGGACGTATCAGACGAGTGCAGGCGGCCGGCCGGCGCCGGGAGCTTGCGCCGCGGAACGCAGCGCAGCGAATGCTGCGGCGCAAGGTCACGCAGCGGGCGGCTGGGCCGAAACGCCGAGCCGGCGAGGCGTTTCGGGGCGTTAGAATGGAGGGTTCATGCAGACCGTAGACGGGTCCGAAGCCGCGGCGCGCGAGCCCATCGGCCTCGGCGGCCGGGTCTTCGGCATTCTCACGTCGCCGCGCGAGACGTTCGAGCGCGTGATGGCCGACCCGCGCTGGGTCGCAATCCTGGCGCTGGGCGTGGGCTCCATGGCGGTGCTGGGCAGCCTGCTTCTGACCACCGACTTCGCGCAGCGGGCCATGCTCGACGAGCAGATCTCCACGATGGAGTCCTTCGGGGTCGCGGTGACCGACGAGGTTCGCGCCGAGATGGAGCAGAGCGGCGAGTCCGCGGCGTACACCACGTTCGGCTTCCTGCTGGTCGGGGTGCCTGTCGTCTGCGTGATCCTGGCCGGAATGCTGCACGGCGTCGGCTACGGGCTGCTCGGCGCGGGCGCGAGCTTCGGGCAGGTCTTCTCCGTCGTCGCGCACGCCGGCGTGGTGTTCCCGGTGCAGCAGCTCCTGGCCGTCCCGCTCAACTACGCGCGCGAGGCGATCACGTCGCCCACGACGCTGGCGGCGTTCGCGCCGATGCTCGACGAGGACGCATTCGCCTACAAGCTGCTGAGCACCATCGACCTCGTCAACGTGTGGTGGATCATGATCCTGTCGATCGGCCTGGCCGTCGCCTGGAAGCGCCGGACCGCCCCGATCGCCACCACCCTGTTCGGCATCTACGCCGGCATCGCCCTGATCATCGCGGTGCTGCGCACGAACCTCGGTTTCTGAACATGTCGAGAAAGCTGCTCATCGGGGGACTCGTCGTCCTGACCGCCGTCGCGCTCGTCGCCGCCAATCTCCTGTTCCAGCGCTCCGACGCGGCGGAGGTGGACGTCGAGGCGATCCAGCGGCGCGATCTGGTCGCGATAGTCTCCGCGCCCGGCACCATCCAGCCGCAACTGTCGGTAGACATGAGCGCCAGCACGATGGGGCGGGTCACGCGCCTCGCGGTGGACGAAGGCGAACGGGTCACGGCCGGACAGTTCCTGCTCCAGATCGATCCCGAGAACCTGCAGGCGATCGTAAATCGCGGCGAGGCCTCCCTGGAGGCTACCGTGTCGGCCCACGAGCAGGCGCAGGTGGCCGTGGAGACGGCCCGCGTCAACCTCGAGGTCGCCCGCGAGAACCTGGAGCGGCAGGCGGACCTGTGGTCGCTGCGCCTCGTCTCCCGCGAGGTCTACGAGCAGGCGACGTCCGACGTCGAGCTCCGCGAGACCGAGCTCAAGGCGCGCGAGGTCGACGTGGAGGGGGCGGCGCAGCGCATCCTCCAGGAACGGGCGACGCTCGACAGCGCGCGCTACGACCTGACGCAGGTGACCATCACCTCGCCGATCGACGGCATCGTGACCCGCCGCAACATCGAGGAAGGCGAGACGGTCGTCATCGGCACCATGAACAATCCCGGGACGGTGCTGCTGACCATCGCGGACTTCTCCGTCCTGGAAGCCGAGATCGAGGTCGACGAGACCGACATTCCCGCCGTGCGCCTCGGCCAGCCGGTCGAAATCGAAATCGACGCGCTGCCCGACCGCACCTATACCGGTCTCGTGACCGAGATCGGCAACAGCCCGATCCAGCCGCAGGCCGGCGCCGCCGGCGGCACGCAGGAAGCCACCAACTTCCTGGTCGTGGCCGTCATCGACGGCGACATACCCGGTGTGCGCCCGGGCTTCACGTGCACCGCGGAGATCACCACGGCGACGCGGACCGCCTCGCTGGCCGTTCCCATCCAGGCGACCACCGTGCGCGAGGTCGAGCTGGATGCGGCCGGCCGCATCGTGCGGCGGACGGACGACGGCGGATCCGGCGTCATCTCCCGGGCCGCCTCGGCCTCCTCCGAGCCGGCGCCGGCCGGCAGCGTCACGACGCGCGAAGAACGCGAAGGGGTGTTCGTCGTGCGGCAGGGGCGGGCCGTGTTCGTGCCGGTGGTCACCGGCATCGCCGGCGAGCGCTACTTCGAGGCGGTGCGCGGCCTGGAGGAGGGGGACCTCGTGATCACCGGTCCGTTCGAGGTGGTCCGCAACCTCGACGACGGCGACCCGGTGGATCCCAATGAAGCTGATTCTGATTCATGAGATGGTCCGGATCGCGCTGACCGCGATCTGGGCCAACAAGCTCCGCTCGTTCCTGACGATCCTCGGGAACATCGTCGCCGTCACCTCGATCATCACCCTCGTCTCGTTGATCCAGGGCATCACCGAAGAGGTCAAGGACGTGATCCTGTCCGAGGTGGGCGCCGACGCGTTCCTCGTGGACCGCCGCGGGATCATGAGGAGCGAGGAGGACCTGGAACGGACGCGCAACAATCCGCGGATCACGCTCGACGACGCCGACGCGATCCGGCGTTTCGCCTCCAACGTCACCGCGGTCATGGCGGAAGGGCGCCGTAGCGGCGAGGTGCGCTATCGGCAGCACGTGCTCGAATCGGTCCAGATTCAGGGCGTCACCGAAGAGTTCATCCGGTTCTCCACGTTCAACGCCGAGCTCGGGCGGCTGATGACTCCCACCGAGGTCCGCCGCAGGCGCAACGTCGCGGTGCTCGGCTGGGACACCGCCGATCGCCTGTTCGGGGCGCTGGATCCGATCGACCGCCGGGTCAGGATCCGCGGCGTCCCGTTCCGCGTCGTCGGCGTCAGCCGACCCCAGGGCTCGTCGTTCGGGCAATCGCAGGACGAGTTCGCGGTCGTTCCGCTCGGCGCGTTCCAGCGGCTCTTCGGCAGCCGCTCCTCGTTGGGTCTGCGCGTCCAGCCGGCCGATCCCGCCGAGATCGACAGAGCAATCGGCGAGGCTACCGTCGCCCTGCGCATCGAACGGCGCCTGAAGGCCACCGAGGACGACAACTTCGGCATCTTCACCTCCGAGACGGCGCTGAACCTGTTCAACCAGGCCACGACCGGCATCTTCGCGGTACTGGTCGGCGTCGTGGGCCTCGCGCTGGTCGTCGCCGGCATCGTGATCATGAACATCATGCTGATGGCGGTGTCGGAGCGCACGCGGGAGATCGGCCTCCGCAAGGCGCTCGGCGCCCGGCGGCAGGACATCCTGTGGCAGATGCTGTCCGAGTCGGTGGCGCTGTCCGTGCTCGGCGGCGCGGCCGGGACGGCGCTCGGCGCGGCGGCGGCGCTCGCGCTCGATCGCTTCGCCCCGGTACCGGCCGTCGTGCATCCGTGGTCGGTCATCCTGGCGATCACGATGACAGCCGCGGTGGGACTCTTCTTCGGGCTGTACCCGGCGTCGCGGGCGGCGGCGCTGGACCCGATCGACGCGCTGGGGAGAGCCGACTGATGCGCGGATCGCTCCTGCAGGAGATCGTGGTGATGGCGGTCACGACCATCCGGACGCAGAAGATGCGCTCGGGGCTGACCATCCTCGGCATCGTGATCGGCATCACCGCCATCGTCGGGATGACCTCGCTCATCCGCGGCTTCGACGAGTCGCTGCGCGACAGCATCCGCGAGATCGGCCCCGACACCGTCTTCGTGGCCCAGTTCTCCGGTTTCAGCCTGATGTCCGGGGCCGACTTCAACGAGCTGCTCAAGCGGCCGACCCTGACGCCGGCCGACGCCCGCGCCATCGAGCGCCAGGCCGAATCGATAGCGCACGTCAACGTCACCATCGGCGAGGGCGGGGGACCGGGCTCGACACGGAGCCGTCTGTACTATCGGGGCGAGCGGACGAAGCTGCTCTCGATCACCGGCACCACGCACAACTATCCCGACGTCTTCCACGTCACCGTCGAGCAGGGACGCTTCTTCACCGAAGGGGAGGTGCACCACCGGCGCCGCGTCGTGGTGCTCGGCCAGACGCCCTACCAGGCGCTCTTCCCCAACGTCGACCCGATCGGCAAGACGGTGCGGATCGGCAACCAGCCGTACACCGTCATCGGCGTCATCGGCGCGCGGCCCGGCATCGGCGCGCTCGACGCCGGCCAGGACGACATCGTGCTGATCCCGTACAGCGCTCATTCGAGGCAGTTCGGAACGCGCGTCACCCGATCGCGGCGCGGCCGGCTGCAGTTCCTCATGATCGCCGCGGTGCCGCACGAAGGCGTTGCACGCGAACAGGCGTTGCGGGACGTCACCGAGGTGATGCGCATCCGCCACGGGCTGCGCCTCGACGAGCCGAACGATTTCGATCTCATCACCCAGGACGCGGCGTTGCGGCTGTGGGATCAGGTGAGCAGCGCGACCTTCCTCGCCCTGGTCGCCATATCGTCCATCGCGCTCCTCGTCGGCGGCATCGGGGTCATGGCGATCATGACCATCTCGGTCAAGGAACGCACGCGCGAGATCGGCACGCGGAAGGCCATCGGCGCGCGGCGCCGGGAGATTCTCTGGCAGTTCCTCCTCGAGGCGGTGTTCCTGACCGCCATCGGCGGCGTTCTCGGCATTCTCTTCGGCAGCGGGATCGGGATGGGCGTGCACTACGCCACCGAGTTCCCGGTGTCGCTGCCCTGGTGGTCGTTCGCCATCGGCATCGGCTTCTCGGCGACGGTCGGCATCGTGTTCGGCATCGTGCCGGCGATCCGCGCCTCGGGACTCGATCCGATCGAGGCTCTGCGCTACGAGTAGGCGCGCCCACTTGAGCCGGCCGGCCAGTCGCGGTACGATTACGGGTTCGATCCGGGGCAGCTAGAAGCGCTCGGCCCGCATCGCGTTCCCGCTACAACCCTGAACGCACGACGGCGAGACCGGCTGCCCTTCGGAGGCGTGTTCGAAGGAGGACTAGTGTCGATGAAGGTCTATGACGCGTCGAGCATCCGCAACGTGGCGGTCGTCGGGCACAGCGGTTCCGGCAAGACGCAGCTCGTGTCCGCGATGCTGTTCGGCGCGAAGATGGTGAACCGCCTCGGAAGGGTCGACGACGGCACGACGGTGACCGACTTCGACGAGGAAGAGATCAACCGCAAGCACACGCTGGCATCGAGCGTCGCGTTCGCCGAGTGGCGCTCGACGAAGATCAACCTGATCGACACCCCCGGCATGAGCAACTTCCTGAGCGACACGCGGGCCGCCCTGCGGGTGGCCGACGCGGCGCTGGTCGTCGTCGACGCGGTGGCCGGCGTCGAGGTGCAGACCGAGAAGGTCTGGGGCATCGCGAAGGAGCTCGGGCTGCCCTGCCTGGTGGTGCTGAATCTGCTCGACCGCGAACGCGCGAGCTTCGACCGTGCTCTGGAATCGGTGCAAGGGAGCCTGGGCCGGGAGGTGGTGCCGATCCAGCTTCCGATCGGCTCGGAGCGGGACTTCCGGGGCGCCGTCGATCTGGTCGGCATGCAGGGCGTGACGTTCCCGAACGACGGCAGCGGCGCCGCCGCGACCGGCGACGTGCCCGCGGAGCTGTCCGGCCCGGCCGACACGGCCCGGGAAGCGCTCATCGAGATGGTCGCCGAGGCCGACGAGGCCCTCATGGAACGCTTCTTCGAGGAGGGCACGCTGAGCCAGGACGAGCTGGAGGGGGGTCTGCGCGCCGCGACCCGGAACCGGCAGGTGTTCCCCCTGGTCTGCACCTCGGCGCAAGCCAACCTCGGCGTCGGGCCGTTGCTGGACACGATCCTCGCCTATCTGCCGGTCGCGGCCGACCATCCGCTCCCGGCGACCGATGCGGAGGGCGGGCCGCAGACCTACGACGCGGGAGACGAGTCCTCGCCGGCCGCGTTCGTCTGGAAGACGATCGCCGATCCGTTCGCCGGGCGCATCACGATGTTCCGGGTCGCGGCCGGCACGCTGAAGGCCGATTCCAGCGTGCACAACCTGACGCAGGACGGCAGCGAGCGCCTCGGGGCGCTGGCGATCCAGCAAGGCAAGACGCAGCATCCGGTGCCGGAGCTGAAGGCGGGCGACCTCGGCGCCGTCGCCAAGCTGAAGGAGACCCACACGAACGACACGCTCGCCGAGAAGGGCAGCCCGATACGCTTCGCGCCGATCGCGTTCGCCGACCCGGTCCTCTCCTACGCCATCGAGCCGAAGAGCCGCGGCGACGAGGAGAAGATCAGCGGCGCGCTGCAGCGCCTGCGGGAGGAAGATCCCACGATCCAGTACACCCGCGACCCGCAGACCCGGCAGCTCCTGCTCTCCGGCCAGGGGCAACTGCACATCGAGGTCACCGTCGCCAAGCTGAAGCGGCGGTTCGGGGTCGAGGTCAACCTGAAGCTGCCCCGCATCCCGTACCGGGAGACCATCATGGCCGCCACCGAGGCGCACGGCCGGCACAAGAAGCAGTCGGGCGGCCACGGGCAGTTCGGCGACTGCAAGATCCGCGTCGAGCCGCTCGCGCGCGGCGAGGATTTCGCCTTCGTGGACGAGATCTTCGGCGGCGCCATCCCGCGCCAGTTCATTCCGGCCGTCGAGAAGGGCATTCAGGAGGCCCGCACGAAGGGCTATCTCGCCGGGTACCCGATGGTCGACTTCAAGGTGACCCTGCACGACGGGCAGTTCCATTCGGTCGACTCGAACGAGATGTCGTTCAAGATGGCCGGGCGGCTCGCGTTCCGCGACGCGATGGAACGCGCCAGGCCGACGCTGCTCGAGCCGGTCATGAACGTCGAGATCTACGCGCCGAGCGACTTCGCGGGCGACCTGATGGGCGACCTGAACGGGCGGCGCGGCCGCATCGGCGGCATGGAGCCGCGCGGTGGGTCGACGGTCATCAAGGCGCAGGTGCCGATGGCGGAGATGCTCACCTACGAGCAGCAGTTGACGTCGGCCACGGGTGGACGCGGGTCGTACCACATGGAGTTCTCCCACTACGAGGAGGTGCCGGCGCACCTGCAGTCGAAGATCGTGGCCGACTCGAAGGCCGAGGAGGGCGACGCAGCAGACGACGAGTAGCCGCTGGAAGCCTGCGCCGTAGAACGGCGTGGGCTTCCAGTCGGTCCCGGTTGGCCGGCAAGCGGAGCCGCGGGCGACGCTTGCCGGGCCAGGATGTCAGCGCTTCTTCCCGCCGCGGCGGAAAATCCGGCTCAGGCGTCCGCCCGTCTGCTGCTCCGGCTGGCGTTCGGGCTTCTCTTCCGGCTCGCGATCGCCCTTCGGCTTCTCCAGATCGGGGTTGTACTCGCTGCCGATCAGCTCCACCTGGGCCATCTCGGCGGCGTCGCCGCGCCGGAATCCGATCCGCAGCAGGCGCGTGTAGCCGCCGGGACGGTCGGCGAACCGCGGCGCGATCGTATCGAACAGCTTCGAGGCCACGGCCCGATCCGCCAGATCCCGGCGCACCGTGCGGCGCGCATTCACCGCGCGGATGGTGTCGTCCCCGTCGGCGATCCCCCGCTTGGCGACGGTAATCAGGTGCTCGACGAAGGGCCGGAGCTCCTTGGCCTTGGCGACCGTCGTGCTGATCCGCTCGTGACGCAGCAGGGCCTGCGCCTGATTGCGGAGCAGGGACAGACGGTGTTCGGTGACCCGACCCAGCTTCCGGTGTGCAACGCGATGACGCATGGCTCGCTCACTCCGCCTGCGCGGGCACGTTGTCCGCCGGCTGGTCCAGCCGCATCCCGAGGCTCAGCCCCATGTCGAGCAGGATTTCCTTGATCTCGTTCAGCGACTTGCGTCCGAAGTTCTTCGTCTGGAGCATCTCCGGCTCGCTCTTCTGCACGAGCTCGCGAATCGTCCGGATGTTGGCGTTCTTCAGGCAGTTGTAGGAACGCACGGACAGCTCCAGCTCCTCGACGCTCTTGTCCAGATGCTCGTTGACGGCCGCGGACGGAGGCTCCGGCTCCGGTTCTTCCAGCTCCTCGGTGTCGTCGTCGATGTTGATGAAGATGTTCAGGTGATCCCGGACCAGCTTCGCGCCCAGCGATACGGCATCGCGGGCACTGATCGTGCCGTCGGTCCACACGTCCATCGTCAGCTTGTCGTAGTCGGTCGTCTGGCCGAGCCGAGCCGCCTCGACGAGGTAGTTGACCTTCTTGATCGGCGAGTGGACCGAATCGACGGGAATCCAGCCGATCCCCAGATCTTCATCGAAGTTCTTGTCCGCGGAGACGTACCCCCGGCCGCGCTTGACGCGCATCTCCATGTTGAGGGCGCCGCCTTCCGATACGGTCGCGATGTGGACGTCGGGATCCAGGATCTCGATGTCGGCGTCGGCCTGGATGTCGCCCGCCTTGATCTCGCCCGGCGCGTCCGACCGGATGGAGACGGCCTTCACGCCGTCGACGTGCATCTTGATCGGCACCTGCTTGAGGTTGAGGATGATGTCGGTCGCATCCTCGACCACACCCTGAATCGGCGAGAACTCGTGCAGCACGCCGTCGATCTTGACCGCCGTCACCGCCGCGCCTTCAATCGACGACAGGAGCACGCGCCGCAGCGCATTCCCGATCGTCGTGCCGAAGCCCCGCTCGAACGGCTGCGCGTGAAAGCGCCCGTACCGCTCGGTGAGCGTTTCGCGGTCGTACTCCAGGACCTTCGGTCGCTGGAAGCCTTTCCACAACATCGAGTTCAGTCCTTTCCGCGCAGTACGCGGGTGATGACTGCGCCGGCGGGCTCTACTTCGAGTAGAGCTCGACTATCAGTTGCTCCTGCACCGGCAGGTTCAACTGTTCCCGGGTCGGTACGGCCGTGAACCGCCCTTCCTGCCCGTCGACGCCCAATTCGAGCCACTCCGGAATGCCGCGCCCCTTGACCTCTTCGCGGGCGTACGCGATTGCGGGGTTGCCCGCACTCTTCGCCTTCACGCTCACCCGATCACCGGCCCGCAGCGAGTACGACGGGACGTCGGCCCGCCGGCCGTTCACGAGAAAATGCCCATGCCGTACCAACTGGCGGGCCTGGGGCCGCGAGGTGGCGAACCCGAGCCGATAGACGATGTTGTCGAGCCGGCTCTCGAGCAATTGCAGCAGCGTCTCGCCGGTGATTCCCTTGCGGCGGTCGGCCTCGTGAAAGTACCGGCGGAACTGCCGCTCGAGCACACCGTACATCCGCTTTACGCGCTGCTTCTCGCGCAACTGCAGCCCGTATCCCTGAAGCTTGGCCTTGCGGCCCTTGCCGTGGTGCCCGGGAGGCACGTTGCGCCGCTCGACCGCGCATTTCTCCGCGTGGCAGCGCTCACCCTTGAGAAACAGCTTCATGCCTTCCCGCCGGCACAAGCGGCAGACCGGACCAGCGTACCGTGCCATGCTCTCAGATCCCCCTCACTCAGCCGCTACTATTCCGGACCCGTACCCCGCATCCTGCTCCGCCGGTCACACCCGCCGCTTCTTGGGCGGCCTGCATCCGTTGTGCGGGATGGGCGTCACGTCGCGAATCGACTTGATGTCCAGGCCGACCGACGTCTGCAGCGCTCGTATCGCGGACTCGCGGCCGGCCCCCGGCCCCTTCACCCTGACCTCAACGGTGCGCACGCCGAACGCCTTGGCCGCGTGCCCCGCCGCCATGGCCGCCTGGGTGGCCGCGAAGGGAGTGCCCTTGCGCGACCCCTTGAAGCCGATGCCGCCGGCGCTCGACCACGACAGCACGGCGCCCGTGCTGTCCGTCACGGTGATGATGGTGTTGTTGAACGACGCCTGGATGTGCACCACCCCGTGATGGACGACCCGCTTCTCGCCGCGCTTCTTGAACGTCTTCTTCCGGCGCGCCGGCCGTCCGGCCGGCTTCTTCCCCGATTCAACGCTGTCGCTCTTGGCCATAATCGCGTCTTCGTCAACTGGTCTTCTTCTTGGCGACGGCTCCGCGGCGCGGGCCCTTGCGGGTCCGGGCGTTCGTGTTCGTGCGCTGGCCGCGCACCGGCAGATTGCGCCTGTGGCGGAGGCCGCGATAGCACCCGATCTCGATCAGGCGCTTGATGTTCAACGAGATCTCCTTGCGCAGATCACCCTCGACCCGCCCGTGCTCCTCGATGGCGCGGCCGATCTGCCGGACCTCTTCCTCGGTCAGATCCTTGACGCGCGTGTCCGGACTCACCCCGGCGGCGCCCAGGATCTCGCCTGATCGCGCCGGCCCGATGCCGAAGATGTAGGTCAGCCCGACCTCAACCCGCTTCGTGCGCGGCAGATCAACGCCAGCGATGCGTGCCATGAGCGGTTACCCCTGCCTCTGCTTGTGCTTCGGGTTGGTGCAGAGGACGCGCACCACACCCCGGCGGCGCACGATCTTGCACTTGCTGCACATCCGTTTGACCGACGCCCGCACTTTCATGACGTTCTCTCTCCGTGGTGGATCGGCGACATCCGACGATTCACTCAGGCGCCGTCGCCAAGCGCCCACGTCATGGCGGCGCCGTCACCGGCAGCCCCCACCTGCGGCAGCGGGCGACTCAGCACGAGCGGTCCGTCCGCGGTAACCGCCACCGAATGCTCGAAATGCGCGGCCAGACTGCCGTCGCACGTGACGGCGGTCCACCCGTCGCGAAGCACCTTCACGGCCGGCTTGCCCATGCTGACCATCGGCTCGATGGCCAGCACCATGCCCTCCAGGAGTCGGGGCCCCTGCCCCGGCTCCCCGTAGTTGGGCACCTGCGGTTCCTCGTGCAGGCTCGTTCCGATGCCGTGTCCGACGAACTCCCGGACGACGGAGTAACCGTGCGCCTCGACGTGGCGCTGCACCGCGTGCCCGAGATCCGAGACGTACCCGCCCAGCCGAACCTGGGCAATCGAGCGGGCCAGCGCCTGCTCGGTCACGTGCAGCAGCATCTCGGCATGCTCGCTGATCGTGCCGACGGGCAGCGTCACCGCCGCGTCGCCGTAGTAGTCGTCCAGCACGACCCCCAGATCGATCGACACGATGTCACCGTCGCGCAGGCGACGACCCGACGGGATCCCGTGCACCACCTGCTCGTTCACCGAGGTGCAGAGGGTCGCCGGGTAATCGTGATAACCCTTGAACGCCGGAATCGCCCCCGCCGCGCGCACGCGGTCCTCGGCAATCGCGTCCAGCTCGCGCGTCGTCACCCCGTCGCCGACCACCTCCCGCAACTCGCCCAGCACCGCGGCCACCAACGCATTGGCGGCGCGCATGCGCTGCAGCTCGGCCGGGCTCTTGCAGGAGATCATCCAACTCGCTCTCTCGGCTACGCGGTCCGCCGCTCGACCGACCTGCCATGCGCCGCTTCCGCCACCGCGGCGGCCACCTCGTCCTCGGTCGGGCTGCCGTCGACCGACCGGAACGTCGGACGATCGCGGTAGTAGCCGATCAGCGGCGCCGTCTGCTCCCGATACACCGCCAGGCGCTCGCGCACCACCGACTCGCGGTCGTCCCGGCGCTGGGCCAGCACGCCCTTGCAGTCCGGACATGCGGCCGGCGGAATCCCGTCCTTCGCGCCGACGATCGTCCCGCACGCCGAGCACACGCGACGGCTCGACAGACGGCGAACGATGTCCTCGTCGCCCACCGCGATGTCGATGACGACGAGCGGACTCCGACCGCCGAGCATGGCGTCGAGCGCCTCGGCCTGCGGAACCGTGCGCGGAAACCCGTCGAGGACGAAGCCGGTCGCCGCGTCGGGCCGCTGGAGCCGATGCCGCACGATCCCGATCACGATATCGTCGCCGACGAGCTGCCCGGCATCCATGATCGCCGCCGCGGCGCGGCCGAGCGGGCTGCCCGCCTCCACCGCCTCGCGCAGAATATCCCCGGTAGCGATATGCGGCACCCGAAACCCTCGGGCCAAGCGACGCGCCTGCGTGCCCTTGCCGGCTCCGGGCGGCCCCATCAGCATCAGATTCAACGCCATCGGCCTTCGGCTGCCCCGGGGCACCAGCTCGGTGACGTTCGAACGGCTCGGTCTCCCGCCAGGTGCTGCCCCATCCTCCTCGTGCTCGCGAACGTCCAACATGTCTCCTCGGTGTTTCGCACGGGCGCGGCCGCCGCGCCGCTCCTGCGTCCCGCGCGCGGTTCTCCCATCTCTCCGGCGCCCCCTATGCGCGCCGCCCCCGGATCCGCGTCTTCTTCATGAACCCGTCGTAGTGCCGCATGATCAACTGCGACTCCACCTGCTGCACCGTGTCCATCGACACCCCTACGATGATCAGCAACGACGTGCCGCCGAAATAGAACGTCACGCCGAGACCGTTGGTGATGAACGCCGGCAGCATGACGTCGAGCTGATCCCCGATGAACGGGACCGCGTCGGCTCGAAATCCCGTGATCATCAGGTCGGGCATGACCGCCACCAGGGCCAGGTAGATCGAGCCGGCGAAGGTGATCCGCGTCAGGATCGTGTCGATGTGCTCGGCGGTCCGCTTGCCCGGGCGGATGCCGGGGATGAACCCGCCGTACTTGCGCATGTTCTCCGCGACGTCGTCCGGATTGAAGATGATCGCCGTATAGAAGTAGGCGAAGAAGATGATGCCGCCGACGAACAGCATGTAGTAGGCCGGCATCCCGTTCTGCAACTGATCCGTCACCGTCTGGAACCAGCCGCCCACCGGGAACGCGGTCGCCGCCGTCGCCGGAAACGCCAGGATCGACGACGCGAAGATCACCGGGATGACGCCTCCGGTATTGACCTTCAGCGGGATGTGGGTGCTGGTGCCGCCGTACATGCGGCGCCCCACGACCCGCTTGGCGTACTGCACCGTCACGCGGCGGTGTCCGCGCTCGATGAACACGACCGCACCGATCACCGCGACCATCACCACCACCAGCGCGATCAAGGTGAACAGGCCGATTGCGCCGCTGCGCATCTGATCCAGGGTCGTGAGCACCGCCGTCGGCAGGCCGACGACGATTCCCGCGAAGATGATCAGCGACATGCCGTTGCCGATGCCGCGCTCGGTGATCTGCTCGCCGAGCCACATGATGAAGGCGGTCCCCGTGGTCAGGGTCAGCACCGTCATCAGCCGGAACGACCAGCCCGGCTCGTAGACCAGCGGCAGGCCGCCCGCGATGTTGGTCTGCCGCTCCAGGAAGATCGCGATCGCCATCGACTGGATGACGCATAGCAGGATGGTGCTGTACCGCGTGTACTGCGTGATCTTGCGGCGGCCGAGCTCGCCTTCCTTCGACAGCCGCTCGAGATAGGGCCAGACGACGGTGAGCAACTGCAGGATGATCGACGCGCTGATGTACGGCATGATGCCCAGCGCGAAGATCGTCGCCTGGGCAAGGTTGCCGCCCGAGAACATGTTGTACAGGCCGAACATGGTATTGCCGGCCTGCTCGACGAGAATCTGAAGCGCCTCGGTGTTCACGCCCGGCGTCGGAATGTGGCTGCCGATGCGGTACACGCCGAGTATCCCGAGCGTGAACAGCACGCGCTTGCGCAACTCCGGAATCGCGAAGACGTTCTTGACGCTGTCGAGCATTACGTGGCTTCCTTGGCTTTCGGCCGCACGCGCGGCGCCACTTCCGTACGGCCGCCCGCGGCCGCGATGCGCTCGCTCGCCCTGGCGCTGAAACCGTGCGCCGTCACGACGAGCGCCTTGGTCAACTCGCCGCGCGCGAGCACCTTGACCAGCCCGTTGCGGCTGAGCAGTCCCTTCTCGCGCAGAACCTCCGGGGTCACCTCGGCGCCCGCCTCGAAGCGCGCCTCGAGCGTATCGAGATTGACCGCTTCGTAGGAAACCCGGAACGGATTGTGGAAGCCGCGCTTCGGCAGGCGCCGATGAATCGGCATCTGCCCGCCTTCGAAGCCCCGCTTTCGCGAGTATCCCGACCGCGACTGCTGGCCCTTGTGCCCGCGGCCGGCGGTCACGCCGGTGCCGCCGCCCTCGCCGCGGCCGACCCGTTTCCGGTTGCGCCGCGCGCCCTTCGGCGGCTGCAGCGTGCTGAGATCCATCGGTCGCCTGTCCCTCGCCATCGTCAGCACTCCGTCGTCGTCACCAGGTGGCGCACCGCCCGGATCATGCCCCGGATCGAAGGGTTGTCGACCACGTCGACCGAATGGCCGATCCGGCGCAGCCCGAGCCCCCGGACGATCCGTTGCTGGCGCTTCTCGTACCCGATCCAACTCTTGACGAGGGTGACGCGAACGCGTCGGGCCTCGTCGTTGCGTTTGGCTGGTGGTCTCATGTCGTCGCTCCGCGTCGCCCACGCCCCCGCGCGCCTCAGGCGGTGAGCTCCTCCAGCTCCCGCCCGCGCAGCCTGGCCACCGCAACCGGATCCTTGAGCCCGCCGAGCCCGGCGAACGTGGCGCGCACGACGTTCTGCGGATTGTCGGATCCGAGCGACTTCGTCAGGATGTCGTGAATCCCGGCCAGCTCGACGACCGCCCGCACGGCGCCCCCGGCGATGATGCCGGTTCCTTCCGGCGCCGGCTTCAACAGGACGCGCCCGGCCCCGAACCGTCCGAGGATCGGGTGCGGAATCGACGTCGCCTGCAACGGCACCCGGATCAGGGCCTTTTTCGCCGCCTCGATACCCTTCTTGATTGCCGACGGCACTTCCTTGGCCTTGCCGACCGCGAAGCCGCAGTGGCCCGCCCCGTCCCCGACGACGACCAGCGCACTGAAGCTGAGGTTCTTGCCGCCCTTGACGACCTTGGTGACCCGGTTGATGGAGACGACCGCGTCCTTCAGGTCGAGCATGGTCGGGTCGATCTTGGCTCGTGATTCGCGCATCGGTTCTGCGACCTCGCTACCGGGATTCCTAGAACTCCAACCCGCCTTCGCGGGCCGCATCGGCGACCGAACGCACCCGCCCGTGGTACAGGAACCCGCCGCGGTCGAAGACGACGCGCTTGACGCCTTCCTTCAGCGCCCGTTCCGCCACGATGGATCCGACGATCCGGGCGCCGGCCTTGTTCCCGCCCCGCGCGCCGTCCTCGAAGCGCGCCCTGACGACCGGCTCGGTGCTCGATGCCGACGCAATGGTACGCCCGGCGCGGTCGTCTATCACCTGCACCGAGATGTGCACCAGACTGCGGCTCACCGCGAGCCGGGGGCGCTCCGCCGTCCCGCTGATGCGTTGGCGCTGGCGCAGCCGCACCCGCGTGCGGCGGTCTTTCTTCGTCTTGACTCTCATTGCTATGCGCCGGTCTTTCCGACCTTCTTCTTCAGGACTTCGCCGGTGTACCGCACACCCTTCTGCTTGTACGGATCGGGCTTGCGGAGGGCGCGGATGTCAGCCGCCACCTGCCCCACCCGCTGGCGATCGATCCCGCTGACGGTGATGTGCGTCTGCTTCTCGACCGCGATCTCGATGTCGGCCGGAATGTCGAACTCGATCGGATGCGAGTAGCCGAGCGAGAAGACCACCTGCTTGCCGGTGTGCTCGGCGCGGTACCCGATGCCGACGATGTCGAGTTCCTTCTTGAAGCCTTCCGACACGCCGTGCACGGCGTTCGCCACCAGACTGCGGCCGAGCCCGTGGAACTTCCCCAGCGACGCGTCTTCGCGCACCGGATGCGCCAGCAACCGGCCGCCGGAAGTCTCGACACGCACACCCGGCGGCAACGGCTGGATCAGCGTCCCCTTCGGCCCCTTGACCTCGACCGCCTCCGGCCGAACGTCGACCTCGACGCCCGGCGGGATCGGAATCGGCTTCTTGCCTACGCGCGACATCTCGCCCCTCGTGCTGCCGGAACGCCGATCCCCCTACCAGACATTGCACAACACCTCGCCGCCGACGCCCGCCTTGGCGGCATCGCGGCCGGTCATCACGCCCCGCGACGTCGTGAGAATGCTGGTGCCGAGACCCGCCAGGACCGGCGGCGCCTTCGCATGGCCGTAGTAGACGCGGCGCCCCGGGCGGCTGACGCGCTTGAGCCCCGAGATGACGCGCTCGCCGTGCGGACCGTACTTCAGATACAACCTCAGGACCCGCAACGGATGGTCGCCGCGCGGGTTCCGCAACTCGAGCTGCCTGAAACCGGCGATGTAGCCCTCGCTCTCCAGAATCCGCGCGATACTGGCCTTGAGCCGCGAATCGGGTACGTCCACACGCGGGCGGCGCCCCATCGTCGCGTTGCGAATCCTCGTCAGCATGTCGGCAATCTGATCAGCCATGCTTTCTTCGTTCCCGCCTTTTCGGGCTGGACAGGCCGCATCGAGCGCGACCCGCGCCTCCGGGGTCGAGTCGCGTCATGCGGGCGCCCACTACCAACTGCTCTTGATCACACCCGCGATCTCGCCTTCGAGCGCCAGCTTCCGGAAGCAGAGGCGACAGAGCCCGAACTTCCGCAGGTACCCGCGCGGGCGCCCGCACAGCCGGCAGCGATTCCGTAGCCGCACGCGAAACTTCGGCGGCTTCTTCTCCTTGACGATCTTCGCAGTCGTGGCCATAGGCTGTTCGTCCGTCTCAGTTCTTGCGGAACGGCATCCCCATCAGTTGCAGCAGCTTGCGACCTTCCTCGTCGGTGCCCGCCGTCGTCACCACGGAGATGTTCATTCCGCGGGCCTGATCGACCTGCATGTAGTCGATCTCGAGAAAGATCAACTGGTCCTTCAGGCCGAGGGTGTAGTTTCCGCGGCCGTCGAACCCCTTGGGCGACACGCCCCGGAAGTCGCGCACGCGCGGCAGCGCAATGGAGACGAGCCGGTCCAGGAACTCGTACATGCGCGTGCCGCGCAGCGTCACCATCACGCCGATCGGCATTCCCTGCCGCACCTTGAACTGCGCGACCGACTTGCGCGCGCGGCGCGTGACCGGCTGCTGGCCGGTTATGAGCCTGAGTTCCTTCGCGCCGACGTCGATCAGCTTCGAGTTCTGCGTCGCGGCTCCCAGGCCCATGTTGACGACGATGCGCTCGATCCTGGGCACCGCCATCACGTTCTTGTAGCCGAACTCCTTGCGGAGACCCGGGACGACGTCGTAGTAGTAGCGCTCGCGCAAGCGGCTCATTTGTCCACAGCTCCGTCGCACTTGCGGCAGATGCGCACCTTGCGGCCGTCGCCGAGCAGTTGCCGGCCGATCCGCGTCGGCACGCCGCACTCCGGGCATACGATCTGCACGTTCGAAGCGTGCACCGAGGCTTCGCGTTCGACGATGCCCCCCTTGACGTTCGCCCGCGGGTTCGGCCGCGTGTGCCGCTTGATGAAGTTCACGCCCTCGACCACCACGCGATTGCGGTCGGGAAACACCTTGAGGACACGGCCGCGCTTGCCGCGATCCCTGCCGGCCATGACCACCACGTTGTCGTTCTTGCGCACCGGAGTGCGTAGTCGGGACATGCTCCTGGCTCTTTCCTGTCTCGAATCCTTACAGCACTTCCGGCGCGAGCGAGATGATCTTCATGAACTTCCGCTCCCGCAGCTCCCTGGCCACGGGGCCGAACACGCGCGTGCCGACCGGCTCGTTCTGATCGTTGACGAGGACTGCCGCGTTCCGGTCGAAGCGGATGTAGCTGCCGTCGCGGCGCCGCTGCTCCTTGCTGGTACGCACGATGACCGCCTTCACCACCTGCCCCTTCTTCACCGTCGCGTCCGGCGCCGCTTCCTTGACCGCGGCCGTCACCAGATCTCCGAGCCGCGCATACCGGCCGGTGGCGCCGCCGAGCGGATTGATCACGGCGATCTTGCGCGCCCCGGAATTGTCCGCGACGTCAAGAATCGACTGCATCTGGATCATCGAACCGCTCTCTCCCTAGACCGTCTCGGCCCGATTGATCACCCGTGTGACGACGAAGCGCTTGCGCTTGCTGAGCGGGCGCGACTCCCGCATGGCGACGCGGTCCCCGACCTGCGCGGCATTCTCCTCGTCATGCGCCATGAACGTCCGCGTCCGACGGCGGATCTTGCGATAGACGTCGTGCCGCACGCGCCGCTCGACCGCGACGATCACGCCCTTGTCCATCTTGTCCCGAACCACGATGCCCACGACCTCGCGTTGGTTCCCCATCGGATTCACTCACGCCGTCAGTCGGCCGACTCCGGCTCCGCGGCGGCGCCGCCGGCCACTTGAAACTCCGCGGCGACGCCGCGCGACGCCTCCAGCTCGCGCTCCCGCAAGAGCGTCTTCACCCGGGCCCGATCGCGGCGTATGCCCCGCATCTTGTGCGCGGCGTCCGACTGCCCCATCGACTTCTGGAGCCGCAGCCGAAACACCTGGTCGTCGAGCTCCTGCACCCGTTGCTCGAGCTGGTCGGTACCCAGATCGCGCAGCTCGGACACCTTCGCCATTACGCCCCCGCCTCACCGAACCGGGTCGCAAAACGAGCCGCGATCGGCAGTTTCGCCGCGGCGAGCTCCATCGCGCGCTTCGCGTCGGCGGCACTCACGCCTTCCATCTCGAACAGGATGCGCCCCGGACGCACGACGGCGACCCACTGCTCCGGCGCGCCCTTGCCCTTTCCCATTCTCGTTTCCTGCGGCTTCTTGGTGATCGGCTTGTCCGGAAACACCCGCACCCAGATCTTGCCCCCGCGCTTGACGAACCGCGTCATGGCGACACGCGCCGCTTCGATCTGCCGATCCGTAATCCAGCACGGCTCCATCGCCCGCAGCCCGTAGTCACCGAACGACACGGTCGAGCCACGCCACGCCTTGCCGGCCATCCGACCGCGGTGCTGCTTGCGGTACTTGACCTTCTTGGGCATCAACATGATGCGTCACTCCTTTCCCGCGTCCCGTCGCCTACGCGCGGGCGCCGCGGCGCGGCGCGCGGTACTCCTCCTCGCGACCCACCAGCGGCGTGAGGCGCTCACCCTTGTAGAGCCACACCTTGATGCCGATTACCCCGTAGGTCGTGCGCGCCTCGCCGAAACCGTAGTCGATGTTCGCCCGCAGGGTCTGGAGCGGGAGCTGGCCGTGCAGGTACCACTCCGAGCGCGCTATCTCGGCCCCGTTCAGGCGCCCGCCGACCCGCACCTTGATGCCCCGTGCGCCGAACCGCAACGCGGCCTCGACCGCCTTGCGCATCGCACGCCGGAACGCGACCCGCTTCTCGAGCTGCAGCGCAACGTTCTCGCTGATGAGCTGCGCGTCGAGCTCCGGCTTCTGAATCTCCTGAATGTTGATGAAGACCTCACGGTTCGTCCGCTTCTGGATCTCGGTCTTCAGCTTGTCGACCTCCGTCCCCTTGCGGCCGATGATGATGCCCGGGCGCGACGTGTAGATGTCGAGCTTCAGGTTGTTGGCGGCCCGCTCGATCTCTATCCGGGATACGCCGGCGTGCGAGAAACGCTTCTTCAGATCGCGCTTCAGGGCGAGATCCTCGTGCAGCAGCTTCGCGTAGTCGCGGTCCGCGTACCAGCGGGATCGCCACGTCTTGTTGTAGCCCAGACGGAAGCCGTACGGATGAACTTTCTGCCCCATGCTCTCAGACTCTTCCCGTTCGCCCCGCGTCACCTGATGCCCAGGATGCCGCCCGGCGGCAGCGTGGGCGGTTCCTCGTCCGGCTCGGGCTTCTCGTCCGGCTCGGGCTCCCCGCCCGGCTCCGGCGTGTCCGACCGGTCCTCCGACACCGGCTCCTCCGGCTCCGGCACATCCGATTCCTGCTCGGGCTCGACCGGCTCCGGGATCGCGTCGGTCTCGATCACCTCGGGCTCGGGCGCCTCCGGCGGCGTCCCCGTTTCCGGAACCTCGGGCTCGGAGGTCGTCTCCGGCGCCCGCAAGGCGGCGGCCGGCTCTCTCCGCCTGCCGCCGGCGCCGCCGGAACCCGTGCCGTCCGCCCCGCCCCGCCCCCGCCGCCGGGTCCGCGACACCCGCCCGTCGGGCCGCTCCTCGACGATCACCGTCAGATGCGACGTCCGCTTCAGAATGCGAAATGCACGCCCCATGGGCGCGGCGCGGATTCGCTTCAGGGTCGGCCCCTGATCGGCATAGCACTCGCGCACGTACAGCCGCTCGACCTCGTCGCCGGGCCCCTGCGCCTGCTGGGCGTTCGCAACGGCCGACCGCAGAACCTTCTCCACGTCCTTCGCCACGCCCTTGCGCGTGAAGCGCAGCGTCGCCAGCGCGCTGTCGACGTCCTTGCCGCGAATCAGATCGATGACGAGCTTCGCCTTCTGGGCCGAGGTGCGGACGTACCGTGCCGTAGCGCGCCCTTCGATCACCGCCCGCCTCCCCTCGACGCCGACTTCTCGCTCTTGGTCGGGTGCCCGCGGAACAGGCGCGTCGGCGCGAACTCGCCGAACTTGTGTCCGACCATGTTCTCGGTGACGTACACCGGCACGAACTTCTTCCCGTTGTGAACCGCCACCGTGTGTCCCACCATCTCGGGAACCACCGTCGACCGGCGCGACCAGGTCTTGATGACCTTCTTGACGCCGTTCCGGTTCATCTCCTCGATCCTCTCGAGGAGCGGCAGATCGACGAACGGGCCTTTCTTCAGCGAGCGGCTCATGACCTCGATTCCTGACTATCGCCTCTTCTTGCGCGAGATGATGAAGCGATCGGACGGTTTCTGCTTGCGCGTCTTGTAGCCCTTGGCCGGGACACCCCACGGCGACACCGGGTGCCGTCCGCCCGCCGCGTGTCCTTCACCGCCGCCCAACGGATGATCCACCGGGTTCATCGCGTTTCCGCAGACGTGCGGACGCCGGCCGCGCCAGCGCTGCCGTCCGGCCTTCCCGATGCGGACGTTCTCATGGTCGACGTTGCCGACTTGGCCGATCGTCGCGACGCACCTGGGCATGACCAGGCGCGTCTCGCCCGAGGGCAGGCGCACGGTGACGTACTTCCCGTCCTTGGCCACCACCTGCACGGACGCGCCGGCACTGCGGGCGAGTTGCCCGCCCTTGCCGGGTCGCAGCTCGACGTTGTGAACCTG
Source organism: Vicinamibacterales bacterium (assembly GCA_965204175.1). Lineage (GTDB taxonomy): Bacteria > Acidobacteriota > Vicinamibacteria > Vicinamibacterales > UBA8438 > WTFV01. The sequence goes on along the minus strand of OZ241978.1, from coordinate 529,360 downwards.
CGTGCCGAGCGGAATGTTGCCGAGCGGAAGGGCGTTGCCCGGCAGGATGTCGGCGTCGGGGCCGGCAATGATCGTGTCGCCCACCTTCAGCCCGAGCGGATGCAGGATGTAGCGCTTCTCGCCGTCGGCATAGGCAATCAGGGCGATGCGGGCCGAGCGGTTGGGGTCGTACTCGATGGTCGCCACCTTCGCGGGCACGCCAATCTTGTCGCGCTTGAAGTCGATGACCCGGTAGGCGCGCTTGTGTCCGCCGCCGCGCCACCAGATGGTGATCGATCCGGTATTGTTCCGGCCGCCCGACTTCTTCAGCGGCTCGGTCAACGGCCTGTAGGGCCGCGTCGCGGTGATCTCGTCGAACGTCTGCACGCTCTGAAATCGCCGGCCGGCCGACGTCGGCTTGTGCTTGCGAATCGCCATTGCTCGCTTCCCGATTCCCTATGCGCCCTCGAAGGGCCTCATGCGCCTGCGCCCTCGAGGAACTCCGGCACGGATTCTCCGGCACGCAGACGGACGTAGGCCTTCTTCCAGTCCGGTCGCTGACCCGCGTACCGCCCCTGCCGCTTGATCTTGCCGTGCACGATCGAGGTCCGCACCTCGGCCACCTTCGCGCCGAGCAATTGCTCCACCGCGCGCTTCACGTCGACCTTGGTCGCTCCCAGCGCCACTTCGAAGGCGATGATGCGGCCCTCGCGCATCAACGTGGTCTTCTCGGTCACCAGCGCCCGCCGAATCACGTCGGTCAGCTTCATGACGTCACCACCCGCGCCAGATGCTCGGCCGCGGCCCGGCTCACGACGAGCCGACCGGCATTCGCCACGTCGCGCGCGGTCACGCGGCTCGACGCCACCACCGTCACGTCGGGCAGGTTGCGAACGGCACGCACCAGGTTGTCGTCCGGAGCCACATCGATCAGCAGCGCCTTGCCGGGCACTCCCAAACCGTCGAGCAACTCCACCGCCAGGCGGGTCTTCGGCTCCGCGATGGCGAACGCGGACAAGACGACGACGGCGTGCTCCTGGAACTTCGCGCGCAGAGCCGCGCACAGGGCGCCGCGCGCCACCTTCCGCGGCAGACGGTAGCCGTAGTCGCGCGGCTGCGGTCCGAACACGGCGCCGCCGGTGCGCCACAGCGGATTGCGCGCCTCGCCGACCCGGGCACGCCCCGAACCCTTCTGGCGCCAGGGCTTCCGGCCGGTCCCGCTGACGCGCCCGCGCGTCTTCGTCGCGTGCGTGCCGCGCCGGGCTTCCGCCTGTTCGTGGACCACCGACTCCCAGACGAGGCCGGCCGCGATCGGTCCTTCGAACAGGTCGTCGCTCAACTCCAGCGAGTCGACCGTCTCGTTGTGCTCGTTGACCACGTCACACGTCATCGTCTTCAACCAGTACCCGGGTTCAACCACGCCGGGTTCAACCACGACCCGGATCGATCGTCACCGCTTCTTCTTCTCGACCGGCTGCACGACCGGCTCGCGGCGCGGCGCCACCGCCCGGCGAATGATCACGTACGTGCCCGCCGCGCCGGGCACCGCGCCGGTTACGATCAGCCTGTTGCTCTCGGCGTCCACCGTGACGACACGCAGATTGCGGACCGTCACCCGGTCCCCTCCCATGCGCCCCGGCGCACGCATCCCCTTCAGAACCCGCGACGGGTACGACGACTGGCCGATCGAGCCCGGCGCGCGATGAAACATCGAGCCGTGCGTCGCCCGTCCTCCACCGAACCCGTGGCGCTTCATGACGCCCTGGAAGCCGCGACCGCGGCTGACCCCGACGACGTCCACCTGGTCGCCTTCGGCAAAGAGCGACGCCGACACGTGGTCGCCCTCGGCGGGCTCGTCGCCCTGTCCGTCGAGCGCCACTTCCCGGCGCACCCGCGTCGGCGGCACGTTCGCCCGCGCATACAAGCCGGCCACCGGCTTCGTAACGCGCGCCGGCCGATCCTCGACCAGGCCGAGCTGGACCGCATCGTAACCGTCCCGGTCGACCTGCTTGCGCTGGACGACCACGCACGGCCCGGCCCTGAGGACGGTCACCGGCCGCGCCGCGCCGTCGGCTCCGAACACCTGGGTCATCCCGATCTTCTGCCCAATGATCCCGGTCACCATCGCTCGATTCCCGATCCGCCCGGTGCGGTCTTGCGCGCTCTCGGTGCGCGGTGTTGCAGCGCTTCACGCACGGCTCAAGCGTGCTCCTTGCCGAACGCCTTGATCTCGACATCCACCCCGGCGGGCAGATCGAGCTTCATCAACGCATCGACGGTCTGCGAGGTCGGCTCGAAGATGTCGATCAGGCGCTTGTGCGTCCGAATCTCGAACTGCTCCCGCGACTTCTTGTCGACGTGCGGCGAACGCAGCACCGTCCACTTGTTCTTGTCGGTCGGCAGGGGAATCGGCCCCGCGAGCCGTGCGCCCGTCCGCCGCGCGGTTTCGACGATCTCGCTCGTCGACTGATCGAGCAGGCGATGGTCGTACGCCTTCAGTCGGATCCGGATCTTGTCGCTGAACGTTGCCATGTCGCGCGCACCCTGCCTTGACGATTCGGACCTCTCGACCTCTCGTCCGCTACTCGACGATCTCGGTGATGGTGCCCGAGCCCACCGTGCGGCCGCCCTCCCGGATCGCGAACCGCAGCCCCTTCTCCAGCGCCACCGGCGTGATCAGCTCCACGCTGATCGTCACGTTGTCGCCCGGCATCACCATCTCGACGCCCTCCGGCAGGTTCGATACCCCCGTCACGTCCGTCGTCCGAAGGTAGAACTGCGGCCGATACCCGTTGAAAAACGGCGTGTGACGGCCTCCCTCGTCCTTCGTCAACACGTACACCTCGCCCTTGAACTTCGTGTGCGGCGTGATCGTCTTCGGCTTCGCCAACACCTGGCCCCGCTCCACGTCGTCCTTCTCCGTGCCCCGAAGCAACACCCCGATGTTGTCCCCCGCAACCCCCTCGTCCAGCAGCTTCCGGAACATCTCCACCCCGGTCACCACCTTCTTCTGCGTCTCCGCGAAACCGACAATCTCGACCTCTTCCCCTACCACCACCTTGCCGCGGTCCACACGACCCGTCACCACCGTCCCGCGCCCCGAGATCGAGAACACGTCCTCGATCGGCATCAGGAACGGCTTGTCGATGTCACGCGCAGGAAGCGGAACATACGAATCGACCGCCTCCATCAGCTTGTCCACAGACGCCTCGCCCGCCGAATCGCCCTCCAGGGCCTTCAGCGCAGAACCCTGGACCACCGGAATGTCGTCCCCGGGGAACTCGTACGAGCTCAACAGCTCCCGGACCTCCAGCTCCACCAGCTCCAGAAGCTCCGGGTCGTCGACCGCGTCGCATTTGTTCAGGAAGACCACCAGCGACGGAACCCCGACCTGGCGCGCCAGAAGAATGTGCTCCCGCGTCTGCGGCATCGGCCCGTCGGTCGCCGCAACCACCAGAATCGCTCCGTCCATCTGCGCCGCGCCCGTGATCATGTTCTTGATGTAGTCGGCGTGGCCCGGACAGTCCACGTGCGCGTAGTGGCGGTTCTCGGTCGTGTACTCCACGTGCGCCGTCGCAATCGTGATGCCACGCTCACGCTCTTCCGGCGCGTTGTCGATCGAGTCGAACGAACGCACCGCGTTCGTCGGGTCGTGCTTCGCCATCACCTGCGTGATCGCCGCCGTCAGCGTCGTCTTCCCGTGATCGATGTGCCCGATCGTGCCGATGTTCACGTGAGGCTTCGACCTGTCGAACTTCTCTTTCGCCATCGATTCGAGATCCTTGTTTCATTTCCCCTGGATGCGGGCGACGATCTGCTCGCCGACGTCGCCCGGCACCGGCTCGTACCGATCGAAGTGCATCGTGTACGTCGCACGCCCCTGAGTCCGCGAGCGCAACTCGGTGGCGTAGCCGAACATCTCGGCCAGCGGAACGCGCGCGTTCACGATCTGACTGCCGCCCCGCGCCTCCATCGAGCGGACCTTCCCGCGCCGCGAGTTCAGATCGCTGATGACGTCGCCCATGTACTCCTCGGGCACGACCGCCTCTATCCGCATCACCGGCTCGAGCAGCACGGCGCCGGCCCGCTGCGCCGCGTTGCGGAACGCCATCACACCCGCGATCTGGAACGCCCCCTCCGACGAGTCCACGTCGTGATGCGAGCCGTCGTACAGCGACACGCGAACGTCCTCGATCGGGTACCCGGCGAGCACGCCGGTCGTCATGGCGTCCCGGACTCCCGCTTCGACCGGCCGGATGTACTCGCGCGGCACGACGCCGCCGACGATCTCGTTGACGAACTCGAAGCCGTCGCCCGGCTGGGCCGGCGTCACGCGAATCTTCACGTGCCCGTACTGCCCGCGCCCACCCGTCTGCTTGACGTAGCGCCCCTCGCCCTCGGCCGGGCGGGTGAGCGTCTCCTTGTAGGCAACCTGCGGGCGCCCGACGCGGGCGTCCACGCCGAACTCGCGCCGCAGCCGGTCGACGAGAATCTCGAGATGCAACTCGCCCATGCCCGAGATGACGACCTGCCCGACCTCCTCGTCCGTCCGCACCTGGAACGTCGGGTCCTCGGCGGTGAGCTTTGCCAGCCCCTGCCCCAGCTTCTCCTGATCCGCCTTCGTGCTCGGCTCGATGGCCAGGCTGATGACCGGGCTCGGGAACTCCATCGATTCCAGCAACACCGCGTGCTGCGGGTCGCAAATCGTGTCGCCGGTCCCGACGCTCTTCAGACCGACCGCGGCGGCGATGTCGCCGGCGTAGACCTGCCGGATCTCCTCGCGCTTGTTGGCGTGCATCTTCAGGAGGCGGCCGATGCGTTCCTTGCGGCCTCTTCCCGTATTGAGCACGGTCGACCCGGTCTTCATGATCCCCGAGTAGACCCGGACGAAGGTCAACTGCCCGACGTACGGGTCGGTCATCACCTTGAACGCGAGCGCGGAGAAGGGCGCGGCGTCGTCCGCGGGCCTCTCGACCAGATAGCCGTCGTCCGCCTCGGACCGCAGGGGATTGGTGCCGGCAATCGACGGAACGTCCTGCGGCGACGGCAGATAGTCGACTATGGCGTCGAGCAGCGGCTGCACGCCCTTGTTCTTGAAGGCGGACCCGCACAGCACCGGCACGAACGGCGCCTCCTCGCCGTGCAACGACTCGATGGCGCGCCGCCGCAACGTCGCGCGAATCTCGGCCTCGGGGAGCGCCTCGCCGCGGAGATACCGGCTCAGCAGGTCGTCGTCGACCTCGCTGACCTTCTCCACCAACTGCTCCCGGTACTCCATCGCCTTCTCGCGCAGCTCGGCCGGAATCTCCCCGAGCACGGGATCGGCCCCGAGCACGCCGGCATGCCGCACCGCCTTCATGCGCACCAGGTCGATGACGCCCTCGAAGCCGTCCTCCGCCCCGATCGGAAGCTGCAGGGCCACCGGATTGGCCCCGAGCCTGGTCCGGATGTCCTCGAGCGTGCGAACGAAGTCGGCCCCCACGCGGTCCATCTTGTTGACGAAGCAGATGCGGGGAACGCGGTACTTGTCCGCCTGCCGCCAGACCGTCTCGGTCTGCGGCTCGACACCGGCCACGGCGTCGAACACCGCGACCGAACCGTCGAGCACCCGCAACGACCGCTCGACCTCGGCCGTGAAGTCGACGTGGCCGGGCGTGTCGATGATGTTGATCCGGTGATCCCGCCAGACACACGTCGTAGCCGCCGACGTGATCGTGATCCCGCGTTCCTGCTCCTGCTCCATCCAGTCCATCACGGCGGTGCCGTCATGAACCTCGCCGACCTTGTACGTGATTCCCGTGTAGAAGAGGATGCGCTCGGTCGTGGTCGTCTTCCCGGCATCGATGTGCGCCATGATGCCGATGTTCCGGGTTCGATCGAGCGAAACCGCTCTGGACATGTCGTCTGCCGCTCGCCGCGGAGCGGACCGCGACTTCACGTGTTTCGGCGTTGCGATGGTCGAATCAGCCGTGCTCACCGTCGTTCCGTTTCCGCGCTCACCACCGATAGTGCGCGAACGCCTTGTTGGCCTCCGCCATGCGGTGCGTGTCCTCGCGCTTCTTGACCGACCCGCCCCGCAGGTTCGACGCGTCGACCAGCTCGTTGGCGAGCTTCTCGCGCATCGTCTTGCCGTCGCCGCGACTGCGCGCATACGACGTCAGCCACCGAATGCTCAACGACAGCCGCCGGTTCTGAGACACCTCGACCGGCACCTGATAGTTCGACCCCCCGACGCGCCGCGACTTCACTTCGAGGCTCGGCTTCGTGTTGTCGACCGCCCGCTTGAAGATCTTGATCGGGTCGTCGCCGGTGCGTTCCTTGATGATGTCGAGGCTGCCGTAGACGATGCCCTCCGCGACGCTGCGCTTGCCGCTCTTCATGATCATGCGTACGAACTTCGTGAGCAGCGTGCTGTTGTACACGGGATCGGGCGGCACCTCGCGCTTCGGTACTTCTCGTCTGCGTGGCATCCGGATTCGTCTCCACTCCCCGCCCGGAAACCGGCGCCCCCGGGCTCCGCTTTCCGCCCAACCAATCCTCCGCGGGAATCCACGCCCCGCGGCGCGGACTTCCCCGCCCGGACTACGACTTCGGGCGCTTCGCGCCGTACTTCGACCGGCTCTGCTTGCGGCCCGCGACGCCCACCGTATCGAGCGTCCCCCGCACCACGTGATACCGCACGCCGGGCAGATCCTTCACGCGGCCGCCGCGGATCAGGGCCAGCGAGTGCTCCTGCAGATTGTGCCCCTCGCCTGGGATGTAGCTGGTCACCTCGATGGTGTTCGTCAACCGGACCCGAGCCACCTTCCGGAGCGCCGAATTCGGCTTCTTGGGCGTCTGGGTGAACACACGGACACAGACGCCCCGCTTCTGCGGACAGCCCTGCAAGGCCGGGCTCTTGGTCTTGTTAACGACCCGCTCCCGTCCCTTGCGAACAAGCTGGCTAATCGTCGGCACCGGTACTCCCTCGCTTGACGTCACGCCCGCCGGCAGCGGCGGCACGCCCGACACCCGAAAGTTGCGGCCAAGACCTTGAAGCGACCACCCCGGCCGCTTGGCGCCTCGACCAGTTGACCCTAAATCGATTTGCTCGCCGTGCAGGCGTCCCCGACGACTCGTCGACGGGACGCCCAGCGCTGGAAAGAGGATCGTGTCCGACCGCGCGCCTCTTTCGGACGGGTCAAGGCCAGATAGGGTATCCCGACCCCGACAAAACCCACGGATACTATCACCAAACCGGATACGCAGACAAGGCGCCCGGCGGCTGCGCACGGCGCAGACTGCCGGCTGCTAGCCGTCCTCCCGCCGCGGCGCGGCAGCCTCGCGCGATGCAAGCGGGCTCAGCGGGTCGATTGCGCCCATCCCGCTCCTGGTCACGCTCCGCTCATCGGGGTCGACGAAGTAGTCCATCTCGCCGTCCAACTCCAGATCGTCCGGCACGGGAAGCGGCGGCGGCTCGTCCGCCTCGATGCGAACCCGCCGGTAGTAGTCGAACCCGGTACCAGCCGGGATCAGGCGTCCCATGGTGACGTTCTCCTTCAGGCCCCGCAGGTGATCCACCTTGCCGGAGATCGACGCTTCGGTCAGCACCCGGGTCGTTTCCTGGAAGGAGGCGGCCGAGATGAACGACTCGGTCGACAGGGACGCCTTGGTGATCCCGAGCAGCAGCGGCCGGCCGGTCGCGGGCTGCTCGCCCTGGGCCAGAACACGCTCGTTCTCCGCTGCGAAGCGGAACTTGTCGACCTGCTCGTCGACGAGAAGCTCGGTGTCTCCCACGTCCTCGATCTTCACCCAGCGCATCATCTGCCGGACCATCACCTCGATGTGCTTGTCGTTGATGGCCACGCCCTGCAGCCGGTAGACCTCCTGGATCTCGTTGACGAGATAGCGGTGCAGCGCCTTCTCGCCCAGCACCCGCAGGATGTCGTGCGGGTCGCGCGGCCCGTCCATCAACGCATCGCCCGCGACGACGCGGTCGCCCTCCTGCACGTTGACGTGCACGCCGCGCGGCAGCGCGTACTCCTTGGGATCGGCGTCGAGACTGTCCGCCACGATGATGATCTTGCGGCTCCCCTTGACGATTCCACCATCCTTGACCGTCCCGTCGATCTCGCTGATGATGGCCGGCTCCCGCGGCTTCCGCGCCTCGAACAGCTCGACGACGCGCGGCAGGCCGCCGGTGATGTCCTTCGTCTTGGTGGTCCCGCGCGGGATTTTCGCCAGCACGTCGGTGGCGTTGACTTCGTCGTCCTCGCTCACCATCAGATGCGCGCGCGACGGCAGCGGGTAGCGATGACCGTCGATCGCGATCACCACGACCGGCGGCTTCTTCTCGTCGGGCGCGTCGACGATGATCCGTCGCTTCTCGCCGGTCTGTTCGTCGACCCGCGTCTCGACGTTCTTCTCGATGTTCTCGAAACGGATCTTCCCCGGCCCGGTGGCGATCATCGGCGTGCCGTCGGAGCGGACGGCCAGCACGGCGCCGGCGACCACTTCGTCGCCGCTCTTCACCCGCAACGCCGCGCCGGGAGGCAGCGGCTTGCTGCTGCTGACGATTCGAATCGCCGGCTGCTTCTCTTCCGGCCCGTCGATGATGATGCGCTCGGTGAGCCCCGTCGCCTCGTCGAACTTCTCTTCGAAGGTCACGTCCTTCTCGATGTCCTCGAACCGCACGACCCCCGCCTGCTCGGTCAGAATCGAGCGCGTGTAGGGATCCCACTCCACGAGCGTCTCGCCGATCTCGGTCGTCTCCTCGTCGCGTACCTTCAGGAGCGCGCCGTAGACGAGCTCGTAGTGCTCGCGGCCGCGCCCCTGCGCATCCCGGACGACGAGCTGTCCGGTGCGGTTCATCACCACGCCGTCGCGCGCGGTGGGGCTGTCGGCCGGTACCGGGTTGCCGGCGGCATCGAACCAGACCGCCTGCACGCCTATCAGATCCACCGTTCCCTCGTGCTTGCACACGTGCGTCGACTGCTCCGACCCCGACGCGGTGCCGCCGATATGGAACGTCCGCATCGTGAGCTGCGTGCCGGGCTCGCCGATCGACTGCGCCGCGATGACGCCCACGGCGAGCCCCAGCTCCACCAGCTTTCCGGTTCCGAGGTCGCGCCCGTAGCAGCGCGCGCACACGCCGCGGCGGGACTCGCAGGTCAGCACCGAACGGATCTTGACCCTCTCGATGCCCGCTTCCTGGATATCGGAAGCCAGCTCCTCGCCGATCTCGGTATTGGCCTCGGCGATTATCTCGCCGCTGACCGGGTCGCGAAGCTGCTCCAGCGACACCCGGCCGTTGATGCGGTCCCGGAGCTGCTCGATGATCTCGCCGCTCTCGACGATCGCCTCCGCCTCGATGCCGTCGATGGTCCCGCAGTCGATCTCGGAGATGATGACGTCCTGCGCGACATCCACCAGGCGCCGCGTCAGGTACCCCGAGTCGGCGGTCTTGAGGGCGGTGTCGGCCAGCCCCTTGCGCGCGCCGTGGGTCGAGATGAAGTACTGCAGCACGGTGAGGCCTTCGCGGAAGTTCGAGGTAATCGGCGTCTCGATGATCTCTCCCGAGGGCTTCGCCATCAGCCCGCGCATGCCCGCGAGCTGGCGCATCTGCTGCTTGCTGCCGCGGGCGCCCGAGTCGGCCATGACGAAGACCGGATTGAACGCCTGCCCGTCGTCGTCGAGCGTCTCCATCCCCACGAACATCTCGTCGGCGATCTTCTCGGTGACCCCGGACCAGATGTCGATGATCTTGTTCTTCTTCTCGCGGTCGGTGATGGCGCCTTCGTTGTACTGCGTCTCGACCTCGATGACGCTCTTCCGCGCCTCGTCCACCATGCGGGTCTTCTCGTCGGGAATGACGAGATCGTCGATGCCGATGGACATTCCGGACTTGGTCGCGTAGAGGAAACCGAGCTCCTTGAGGCGATCGAGCATCTGCACGGTCAGCTCGAGCCCGCGCCGCAGGTAGCTGTACTCCACGAGCTGCTGCAGGCCCTTCTTCTTGAGCAGCCCGTTCACGAACGGTATCTCGTCCGGGAGCGCGTGATTGAAGACCACGCGTCCGACGGTGGTCTTGACGATCTCCCGATCGAGGTCCCGGACCTCCGCATGCAGCACGTCCTGATCGTCGCGCCCCGCCGCCAGGTCCATGTACGGTCCGCTCAGCCGGAACCGTATCGGGGTCAGCGTTTCCACGTCGCCCGACTCGAGCGCGAGCAGGACCTCGTCCTCGCTGGAGAAGACGCGGAAACCGGCGTGCTCCGGCAACGAGTCGCCGTTGCCGTCGCCGCCCGACCCGCCCGGCGCGGCCCGCAACGCCGCCGCGCCGCCTGCCCCTTTCCCGACCCCGTAGACGCGGCCGACTCCCCTGGCTCCGGTCTTTTCCTTGGTCAGGTAGTAGCACCCGAGCACGATGTCCTGCGACGGCACCGCGATGGGCCTGCCGCTCGACGGCGACATGATGTTGTTCGACGACATCATCAGCACCGAGGCCTCGATCTGCGCCTCGGGCGACAGCGGAACGTGCACCGCCATCTGGTCTCCGTCGAAGTCCGCGTTGAACGCCGTGCAGACCAGCGGGTGGATCCGGATCGCCTTGCCCTCGACCAGCACCGGCTCGAAAGCCTGGATGCCGAGCCGATGCAGCGTCGGGGCGCGATTCAGCAGCACCGGGTGCTCGCGAATCACTTCCTCGAGGATGTCCCAGACCTCCGGCTCGTGCTGCTCGACCATCTCGCGAGCCTGCTTGATGGTCGCCACCATCTCGCGCTGCTCGAGCTTGTTGTAGATGAACGGCTTGAACAGCTCCAGGGCCATCTTCTTGGGCAGCCCGCACTGATGCAGCTTCAGCTCCGGCCCGACCACGATCACGGAACGCCCGGAGTAATCGACCCGCTTGCCGAGCAGGTTCTGACGGAACCGTCCCTGCTTGCCCTTGAGCGTGTCCGACAGCGACTTCAGCGGGCGGTTGTTGGCGCCCCGCAGCACGCGCCCGCGCCGGCCGTTGTCGAACAGCGCGTCCACCGCCTCCTGCAGCATCCGCTTCTCGTTGCGGATGATGACGTCCGGGGCCTTGAGCTCGATCAGCTTCTTCAACCGATTGTTGCGGTTGATCACGCGGCGATAGAGGTCGTTGAGATCGGACGTGGCGAACCGCCCGCCGTCGAGCGGCACGAGCGGCCGCAACTCCGGCGGGATGACCGGTATGATGTCCAGAATCATCCATTCCGGCCGGTTCGTCGAGCGGCGGAACGAATCGACGACCTTCAGGCGCTTGGCGTACTTCAGCTTCTTCTGGACCGAGGTCTCCTCGCGCATCCTCTGCCGGAGCTCGACCGCGAGGTCTTCGATCTCCACCGTGCGCAGCAGCTCCTTGATGGCCTCCGCGCCCATCTGCGCGTGAAACGTCCCGTGGTTCTCGAGCGCCTTGCGGTACTCCTCCTCCGTGAGGAGCTGGTTCTGCGCAAGGCCGCTGTCGCCGGGATCGATGACGACGTACGCCTCGAAGTAGAGCACCCGCTCCAGATCGCGCAGCGAGATGTCGAGCAGGTGGCCGATGCGGCTCGGCAGCCCCTTGAAGAACCAGACGTGGCTGACCGGCGTGGCGAGCGTGATGTGCCCGAGACGCTCCCGGCGCACCTTGGCCTGGGTGACCTCCACACCGCACTTGTCGCAGATGACGCCGCGGTGCTTCATCCGCTTGTACTTGCCGCACAGGCACTCCCAGTCGGTGACGGGGCCGAAGATCTTCGCGCAGAACAGCCCGTCCCGTTCCGGCTTGAAGGTGCGGTAGTTGATCGTCTCCGGCTTGGTCACCTCGCCGTGCGACCAGGACATGATCTTCTCCGGAGACGCAAGGGTGATCCGGATGGCGTCGAAATCGACGGTCAGGGAACTTCGGTCTGCAAAGCTGGGTCGCATGGAGTTCCTTCCCTTCACGCCTCGCCGTCGGCGCCTTCGAGCACGGCGGCGGCGACGTCGATCGCCGCTTCGCCCGCATCGTCGTCATCGGCGCCGGGCTCGACCTCGCTCGACACGGCCTCGACCGGCGGCACCCGGGTCTTGATCAGGTCCACGTCGAGGCACAGCGCCTGCAATTCGCGAATCAGGACGTTGAACGACTCGGGCAGGCCGGGTGCGAACGACGCATCCCCCTTCACGATCGCTTCGTAGATCTTGGCGCGGCCGGTCACGTCGTCCGACTTCGCGGTCAGCAGCTCCTGCAGGATGTGCGCGGCGCCGTAGGCCTCGAGCGCCCACACCTCCATCTCGCCGAAGCGCTGGCCGCCGAACTGCGCCTTCCCGCCGAGCGGCTGCTGCGTAATCAACGAGTACGGCCCGATCGACCGCGCGTGGATCTTGTCGTCGACCAGGTGCGACAGCTTCAGCATGTAGATGTAGCCGACGGTGACCTTCTGCTCGAACGGCTCGCCGCTGAGGCCGTCGTAGAGCACCGTCTTCCCCCCGGCAGGCAGCCCCGTCCTGTCGAGCCACTGCTTGATCTCCGGCTCGCGGGCGCCGTCGAAGACCGGCGAGGCGAAGTACAACGGCTTCGCATCGTTCCCGAACTTGTCCTCGTTGCCCGCCTCGTGGGCCGCCCAGCCCAGGTGCGTCTCGAGAATCTGCCCCACGTTCATCCGCGAGGGAACGCCGAGCGGATTGAGAACGATCTCCACCGGGGTTCCGTCGGGCAGGTGCGGCATGTCCTCCTCCGGCAGAATCCGCGCGATGACGCCCTTGTTGCCGTGGCGGCCCGCCATCTTGTCGCCGACCGACAGCTTGCGCTTCATGGCGACGTAGACCTTGACCAGCTTGATCACCCCGGGCGGCAGCTCGTCGCCCCGCCGGATCTTCTCCTTCTTCTCCTCGAACAACTGGCGGATCACCTCGACCTGCCGCTCGGTCCGGATTTCGAGATCCTGCAGCTCCTTCTCGAGCGCGGCGTCGTCGGTCGCGATGCGCACCCGCGCCAGCTCGATGAACGGCAGGCCCCGAATGGTCTCCTCGGTCAGTACCGTTCCCTCTTCCAGGAGCCGTTCGGTGCCGTACTCGTCGTACAGATCCGCGGCCAGCGTCTGGCCCTGCAGCAGGACCAGCAGCCGCTTCTTGACCTCGTCGTGCAGGATCCGAATCTCGTCCTGCAGGTTCTTCTCCATCATCTCGAGCTCTTCGGCCTCGATCGCCTTCGCGCGCTCGTCCTTCTCGATCCCCTTGCGCGAGAAGATCCGTACGCCGACGACGATGCCTTCGATGCCGGGCGGGCAGAGCAGCGACGCGTCGCGCACGTCGCCCGCCTTCTCGCCGAAGATGGCCCGCAGCAGTTTCTCTTCCGGCGTGAGCTGCGTCTCGCCCTTGGGAGTGACCTTGCCGACCAGGATGTCGGAGGGCTTCACGTACGCGCCGATCCGGATGATCCCGCTCTCGTCCAGATCCTTGAGGAACCCCTCGGACACGTTCGGAATGTCGCGGGTGATCTCCTCGGGACCCAGCTTGGTGTCGCGCGACTCGATCTCGAACTCCTCGATGTGGATGGAGGTGTAGTAGTCCTCCTTCACGAGGCGTTCGGAGACGAGAATCGCGTCCTCGAAGTTGTAGCCGCGCCAGGGCATGAAGGCGACGAGCACGTTGCGGCCCAGGGCCAGCTCGCCGAGCTCCGTGCACGGCCCGTCCGCCAGCGCCTGCCCGTTCTCCACCCGCTGCCCGACGCGCACGATGGGCTTCTGGTTGATGCAGGTGTTCTGGTTGGACCGGCGGAACTTGGTCAGGTTGTAGATGTCGGCGCCCATCTCGTTCGACCCGCCGCCGGTCGCCTTCTCGCCCTCGACCCGCACGACGATTCGCTGCGAATCGACGAAGTCGACCACGCCGGTGCGGCGCGCGGTCACCACCGCGCCGGAATCGCGCGCCGTGATGTACTCCATGCCGGTGCCGACGTACGGGGCCCGCGCCTGGAGCAGCGGCACCGCCTGCCGTTGCATGTTCGAGCCCATCAGCGCGCGGTTGGCGTCGTCGTTCTCCAGAAACGGGATCAGCGACGCGGCCACCGAAACCAACTGCTTCGGCGAGACGTCGATGAAGTCGACCTTGTCGCGTTCCGCCAGCACGAAGTTGCCCGCTTCCCGCGAGTTGATGCGCTCGTCGACGAGACCGCCGGCCTCGTCGAGCCGCGCGTTGGCCTGCGCGATGACGTACTTGTCTTCCTCCCACGCCGACAGATAGAAGGAATGCGGCTCGTATTCCGCCGGACGCTTCTCGCGACGCGTGGCGGCGGCGTTCCCGGCCTCGGCCTCGACCACCTCGACGACGTCGCCCACCTTGTGGGGCGTGCCGCCGGCGTTCGTGATCTTCACGTAGTCGACCGCGCGGCCTTCCTTGACCGTGCGGTACGGCGATTCGATGAAACCGAACTCGTTGATGCGCGCGTAGCACGACAGGGACGAAATCAGACCGATGTTCGGTCCCTCGGGCGTCTCGATGGGGCAGATCCGTCCGTAGTGCGTGGGATGTACGTCGCGGACCTCGAACCCGGCCCGCTCCCGCGACAGCCCGCCCGGCCCGAGCGCGGACAACCGCCGCTTGTGCGTGATCTCCGACAGCGGGTTCGTCTGATCCATGAATTGCGACAACTGCGACGAACCGAAGAACTCGCGGATCGCGGCCATCACCGGCTTGGCGTTGATCAGGTCGTGCGGCATGGCCGTCGCCATTTCCTGGTAGACGGACATCTTCTCCTTGATGGCCCGCTCCATCCGCACCAGACCGATCCGGAACTGGTTCTCGAGCAGCTCGCCGACCGAGCGGACGCGCCGGTTGCCGAGGTGGTCGATGTCGTCCACGTTCGACGGGTTCCGGCGCAGCGTCAGCAGGTACCGGATGACTTCGTAGAAGTCCTGCGGCTGCAGCACCCGCTCGTCGAGCGACGTATCGAGACCGAGCTTCGTGTTGAGCTTCAGGCGCCCCACCCGCGAGAAGTCGTACTTCTGCGAGTTGAAGAACAGGCTCTCGAACAGCGCCCGCGAGCTGTCGAGGGTCGGCGGGTCGCCGGGACGCAGGCGCCGGTAGATCTCGATCAACGCCTCTTCCTGCGTCTTGATCGGATCCTTCTTCAGCGTGGCCGAGAGCACCGGGCCGATCTCGTCCGGCTCAGGAAAGAACACCTCGACGGCGCCGACTTCCTTCTCCTGCGCCATCGACACGATGCGCGGAGTTATCTCCTCGTTGGCCTCGAGAATGACCTCGCCGGTTTCCGGATCGACGATGTCGGCGACCGCGAAGGCGCCGGTGAGCTCGTCGGAAGCCAACTCTATGGAGGCGATGCCCGCGCGCTTGAGCGCCTCGATGCGGGTGCGCGTCAGCTTCTGCCCCTTCCGGGCGAGAACATCGCCGCCGGCTCCCGTCACCTCGGTCGCGACCTTGCGCCCGACCAGCGTGTCGGCCACCGCCCACGCGAGCGTCGACCCGGTGGTGACGATGCGGTCCACCGTGTAGAACGTGCGGATGACGTCATCCGGCTCGTGCAGCCCCAGCGCGCGCAGAAAAACCGTGGCCAGGAACTTCCGCTTCCGATCGATGCGCACGTACAGCAGGTTCTTCGCGTCGTACTCGAACTCCACCCAGGAGCCGCGGTACGGAATGATCTGGGCGACGAACGTGGCCTTGTCCTCGGAGTGGAAGAACGCCCCCGGCGAGCGGTGCAACTGCGACACGATGACGCGCTCGGTGCCGTTGATGAAGAACGTCCCGTTGTCGGTCATCAACGGGATTTCGCCGAAGTAGACCTCCTGCTCCTTGATGTCCCGGATCGACTTGATTCCCGTGTCGGGGTCCTTGTTCCAGACCCCGAGCTGAATCGTCACCTTGAGGGGCACCGAATAGGTCATGCCCCGCTCCTGGCACTCCTGCACGTCGTACTTCAGCCGCAGGCCGACGGTCTCGCCGCACACGTCGCACATCGTGCCGCGAACCTTGTTCTCGCCCCCGCAGGATCGGCAGATGACCTCCTGCTCGCCGTACGGATCCGCCTCGAGAATCGCGCCGCACTGCGAGCAGGGCTGGCGCAGATGCTGCAGCCCGCTCAAGCGCTTGCACTTGCACTCCCAATCGCCGATGGAGTACTCGATGAACTCCAGGGAGGAGTTCTCCCGGAAATCGCTGATCGGAAAGACGGACTTGAACACCGACTGCAGGCCCGCGTCTTCGCGCTCGGCCGGCATCCGGTTCATCTGCAGGAAACGCTCGTACGACTTCTTCTGGATCTCGATGAGGTTCGGGATGGGAACCGCCGCGCGGATCTTCGAGAAATCGATGCGCTCGCGATACACGTTCTTGGGCAGGATGTGCTGCACGGTTGAAGCCCTTTCCGTCGATCGGGAAACGCGTCGGGAGCGTTCGGCGCGCGACCCGTGCGGGCCGCGCGCCAAGCCCCCGCGGCCGGCTCCGAGCCGGCCGCGTGCGACGCGGGCGCACCGCCGGGAGCGGCCGGCTGCAGACACCCGCCAAACCACGACGTGCGGCGGAAGCTACTTGATCTCGGCCTTGGCGCCGACTTCCTCGAACTTCTTCTGGAGCGCCTCGGCTTCGTCCTTCGGGATTGCTTCCTTGATCGGATTCGGGGCGCCCTCGACCAGATCCTTGGCTTCCTTGAGGCCGAGGCTCGTGACCTCGCGGACCACCTTGATCACGTTGATCTTCTTCGGCCCGATCTCGGTCAGGGTGACCGTGAACTCCGTCTGCTCTTCCTCTGCCGCCGCCGCGCCGCCCGGGGCCGCGCCGCCGGCAACCGCAACCGGCATGGCGGCCGCCGCCGACACCCCCAGCTCCTCCTCGAGGCGCTTGACGAGTCCCGACAACTCGAGTACGGACATTTCCTTGATGTAATCGACCACCTGGTCCTGGGTAACGTCAGCCATGCTCAGCCTTCCTCCTCGGACTTCTTCTTCTCGACCTGGCTCAGAACGCTCATCAAGTCGCGCGGCACGGCATTCAGCACCTGCACCAGTTGCGCCATGGGCGCCTGCAGCACCATCAACAGCTTCGCCTGCAGCTCCGGCTTGCCGGGCAACGCCGCCAGCTCCTTGACGCCGTCCGCCTCCACCGTCTGCCCCTGCACGACGGCCAGCTTCACCAGCAGCTCCGGCTCGCTCCTCGCGAAGTCCACGAGGGTCTTCGCCAGCGCGACCGGATCGTCGCGGCTGCAGGCCACCGCGGTCGTACCCTCGATGCGGTCCCGCAGCACCTCGAACGGCGTGCCGGTCAAGGCCCGGCGCGCGATGGAGTTCTTGACGACCCGATAGCTCGCCCGGGCGTCGCGGATCTTCCGCCGCAGCTCGGTGACGCGGGGCACGTCGAGCCCCTTGTAGTCCACCAGCACGACGCTGTCCGCGGCGCCGAACTCGCCTTGAAGCTGCGCGAGCTGCTCTTCCTTGCCTGCCCTGCTGAGTGCCATCCCTATGCCTTCGCGCCGGCCTCGACGCTGACCGTGTCGACCGGAACACCGGGCCCCATCGTCGACGACAGGTGCACGCTCTTGATGTACCGGCCCTTGGCGGCCGCCGGCTTCGCCTTGATCACGCTCGCGGCCAACGCGCTCGCGTTGTCCAGCAACTGCTGCGCCTCGAACGACACCTTGCCGATGGCGGCGTGCACGACGCCTGCCTTGTCGACGCGGTACTCGACCTTGCCGGCCTTGATCTCCCCAACCGCCTTCGCGACGTCGGGGGTGACGGTTCCGGTCTTCGGATTGGGCATCAGGCCGCGCGGCCCGAGGATCCGCCCCAGCTTGCCGACCGAACGCATCATGTCGGGCGTCGCCACGACCGCCTCGAAGTCCATCCAGCCGCCCTGGATCTTCTCGACCATCTCCTCGCCGCCGACCGCATCCGCCCCGGCCTGCTCGGCTTCCTTTTGCTTCTCGCCGCCGGCGATGACGAGCACCTTCTTGCTGCGCCCGAGACCGTGCGGCAGCACGACCGTGCCGCGGACCATCTGATCCGCGTGCTTCGGATTGACGCCGAGCCGCATCGCCATCTCGACCGACTCGTTGAACTTGGCGAAGGTGAGGCTCTGCACGAGGGGCACCGCTTCCTCGATCGGGTACGGCCCCTGACCCACCCTGGCCTTCGCCGCTTCGAACTGCTTGCCGTTCTTGCCCATGATCACTCTCGCCGGCAGCCGCGACGCCGGCCTGTCGCCGCCGACCCGTCGCAAGGCGCCGCGTTCGCCCCCCGCTCCCGCCGCACTAGGAGCCTTCGACCTCGATGCCCATCGAGCGCGCCGTCCCGGCCACGATCGCGACCGCCGCGTCGAGGGAGTTGGCGTTCAGGTCCGGCATCTTGACGCCGGCGATCTCCTCCACCTGCTTCCGCGTCACCTTGGCGACCTTCGTCCGGTTCGGCTCGCCCGACCCCTTGGCGATGTTGGCGGCCCGCTTCAGCAGCACGGCCGCGGGCGGCGTCTTGGTGATGAAGCTGTAGGAACGGTCCGCGTACACGGTCACCACCGCCGGAATGATCAGCCCTTCCTGTGCGGCGGTCTTCGCGTTGAACGCCTTGCAGAAGTCCATGATGTTGACGCCGTGCGGGCCGAGCGCGGTACCCACGGGCGGCGCCGGCGTCGCCTTGCCGGCCGCTATCTGGAGCTTCACCTGTCCGATGATCTTCTTCGCCATGCATGCCAGAGGCCGGGCGCGCCGACCTCCCTCGTCCGCAGGCTACAGCTTCTCCACCTGCAGAAAATCGAGCTCCACCGGCGTGGAGCGTCCGAAAATCGTCACCATCACCTTGAGCGTGTTCCGATCGAGGTTCACCTCGTCGACCACCCCGTTGAAGCTGGTGAACGGCCCCTCGTTGATCCGCACCTGATCGCCCTTGTCGAACGTGTACTTGGGCTTCGGCTGCTCGGCCGCCACCGTCACCTGGTGGAGAATCTGATCGACCTCCTCGCGGGTCAGCGGCGTGGGCTTCGCGCCCGCACCTACGAAGCCCGTGACTTTCGGCGTGTTCTTCACGACGTGCCAGGCCCGGTCGGACATGTTCATCTCGACCAGGATGTAGCCGGGGAAGAACCGCTTGGTCGTGACCACGCGCCGGCCGCCGCGCATCTCCACCACGTCCTCGGTGGGCACGAGAACCTCGCCGATGTCCGTCTCCATGCCGTACGCCTGCACGCGCTGCTGCAGCGACTCGGCCACCTTGTTCTCGAAGCCCGAGTAGGTGTGGACGATGTACCACTGCTTCGTAACGACGTCCGTCATCACACACCAAACGCCTGGAACAGGGCCCGCGCGAGTCGATCGAGCACCAGGTCGATGCCCCACAGATACAGCCCGAACAGTATCGACGTCAGGATCACGACGAACGTCGTCGCCTGCACCTCCCGGCGGGTCGGCCACGTCACCCGCGACAGCTCGTTGCGCACCTGCGCGAGGAACGTGCGCGATCTGCCCCACCAGCCGAAAACGCCCCCCGCGGACGCCTCGCGTACGCTCTCCAGCTTGGTCGATGTCACGATGTCGTGTCCCTCGCGACGGTCACCGACCGTCGCCGCGGATTTTGGCAGGCCAGGAGGGGCTCGAACCCCCAGCCCCCGGTTTTGGAGACCGGTGCTCTACCAATTGAGCTACTGGCCTGTACTGGTGCACGCGCTACTTCGTCTCCCGGTGCGGCTTGTGCGCCCGGCACCAGCGGCAGTACTTCTTGAGCTGCAGCCGATCCGGGGTCTTCCGCTTGTTCTTGGTCGTCGTATAGTTCCGCCGCTTGCATTCGGTGCACGCCAGAATGACGATATCGCGCATGTCGTGACCTTCTCCGGGCTCGCTCCCGGGCCGGAAGAGCTACTCGACGATCTCGGTGATGGTGCCCGAGCCCACCGTGCGGCCGCCCTCCCGGATCGCGAACCGCAGCCCCTTCTCCAGCGCCACCGGCGTGATCAGCTCCACGCTGATCGTCACGTTGTCGCCCGGCATCACCATCTCGACGCCCTCCGGCAGGTTCGATACCCCCGTCACGTCCGTCGTCCGAAGGTAGAACTGCGGCCGATACCCGTTGAAAAACGGCGTGTGACGGCCTCCCTCGTCCTTCGTCAACACGTACACCTCGCCCTTGAACTTCGTGTGCGGAGTGATCGTCTTCGGCTTCGCCAACACCTGGCCCCGCTCCACGTCGTCCTTCTCCGTGCCCCGAAGCAACACCCCGATGTTGTCCCCCGCAACCCCCTCGTCCAGCAGCTTCCGGAACATCTCCACCCCGGTCACCACCTTCTTCTGCGTCTCCGCGAAACCGACAATCTCGACCTCTTCCCCTACCACCACCTTGCCGCGGTCCACACGACCCGTCACCACCGTCCCGCGCCCCGAGATCGAGAACACGTCCTCGATCGGCATCAGGAACGGCTTGTCGATGTCACGCGCAGGAAGCGGAACATACGAATCGACCGCCTCCATCAGCTTGTCCACAGACGCCTCGCCCGCCGAATCGCCCTCCAGGGCCTTCAGCGCAGAACCCTGGACCACCGGAATGTCGTCCCCGGGGAACTCGTACGAGCTCAACAGCTCCCGGACCTCCAGCTCCACCAGCTCCAGCAGCTCCGGGTCGTCGACCGCGTCGCACTTGTTCAGGAAGACCACCAGCGACGGAACCCCGACCTGGCGCGCCAGAAGAATGTGCTCCCGCGTCTGCGGCATCGGCCCGTCGGTCGCCGCAACCACCAGAATCGCTCCGTCCATCTGCGCCGCGCCCGTGATCATGTTCTTGATGTAGTCGGCGTGGCCCGGACAGTCCACGTGCGCGTAGTGGCGGTTCTCGGTCGTGTACTCCACGTGCGCCGTCGCAATCGTGATGCCACGCTCACGCTCTTCCGGCGCGTTGTCGATCGAGTCGAACGAACGCACCGCGTTCGTCGGGTCGTGCTTCGCCATCACCTGCGTGATCGCCGCCGTCAGCGTCGTCTTCCCGTGATCGATGTGCCCGATCGTGCCGATGTTCACGTGAGGCTTCGACCTGTCGAACTTCTCTTTCGCCATGACAGTTCCTGTTCGAGATGCGAGTGCTCGCTGTCCTCCATCACCGCGGTGGAGCCGATGACCGGGCTTGAACCGGTGACCTCGTCCTTACCAAGGACGCGCTCTACCACTGAGCTACATCGGCCCGATCACGAATCCGGGATCCGGTCCGGCCAGCCGTCCTGCGCCCGGGCCACCGCGCCGGCGCACGCCGAAGGCCGGCCCTCGACGCGTCGCACCGACGCCCGCGCGGGCTGGAGCGGGAGACGGGGATCGAACCCGCGACCAACAGCTTGGAAGGCTGTGACTCTACCACTGAGTTACTCCCGCGCATCCGCCGCCCGCGTCCGCTGCCCGACACCGCCTGCCGCTCGACGTGGTGGCGAGGGGAGGATTCGAACCTCCGAAGCCGCTTGGGCGACAGATTTACAGTCTGTTGCGTTTGACCGCTCCGCAACCTCGCCGAATTCGCTCCTCGTCCGGAACCCGTCCCACCGGGCGCTACCGTGCCCGAACTGCACGTCAACCGGGTTGGATTGGATCGCGTGTTCAATGCCTGTGGAGCTGGCGAAGGGATTCGAACCCCCGACCCGCTGATTACAAATCAGCCGCTCTACCGGACTGAGCTACGCCAGCCGGACGAATTGGAGAGTATACCAGGTACGGCGCGGCCCGACAAGGGTCGATACACCCGCGCTCGACGCGCCTCAGCCCGCGGGCAATGCGGCCGACCGCTGGCGCACCGCCTCGAACAGCGCCACGCCGGCCGCGACGGACGCATTGAGGCTCGACACCCGCCCCTGCATCGGCAGTGCGGCGCGCCAGTCGCACCGCTCGCGCACCAGCCGGTGAAGCCCGCGGCCCTCCCGGCCGACGACCAGCGCGGTCGGCAGGCGCAGGTCGAGATCGTAGAGAGAGCAGTCCGCCCCCGCGTCGAGGCCGATCGTCCACACGCCGAGGGCCTTCAGCTCCTCCAGCGCGCGCGCCAGGTTCACCACCGGCGCGACGCGCACATGCATCAGCGCCCCGGCCGAGGCCTTGACGGCGGCGCCGGCAATCGGCGCAGACCGCCGCTCCGGCAGGATCAGCCCCGACCCGCCCGCCGCATCGAGCGTGCGGGCGATGGCCCCCAGATTGCGCGGATCCTCGATGCCGTCGACGACGACGATGAGCGGCGGGGTGCGGACCGCGACCAGATCGCCGACCGAGCTGGTGTCGAGGGCGCGTACCGTGGCCACGACCCCCTGGTGCACCGCGCCGCGGGCCAGCCGGTCGAGCGCAGCGCGTTCCACGCGACGGACCGACACCGGTTGGCCGTCCGCCAGCTCCAGCAGCTCGTCGAGGCCCCGCCGGCGGTGGTCGCTCACCGCCAGCTCGGTCACCCGCCCGGCCCGCAACGCCTCGACGGCCGGCTTGACGCCGAAAATCAGCATGCGGGGCCCCGGGGCACCAGCGTCGCGACCGCATGCACCGCGATCGCCTCGCCGCGCCCCACCGCGTCCACTCCTTCGCCGGTCTTCCCCTTGACGCTGACCGCCTCCGCCGGCACGTCGAGCGTCGCGGCCAACCGTTGCCGCATCGCGTCGGCGTGCGGGCCGATACGCGGGCGCTCGGCGATGACCACCACGTCGGCGTTGCCGATGGCGAATCCGCGGTCGTGCACGATGGCCACCGCCCGTCGCAGCAGGTCGATGCTCGAGGCGCCCTTCCAACGGGGATCCCGGTTGGAGAAATGGCGGCCGACGTCACCCGCCGCGGCGGCCCCCAGAATGGCGTCGATCAGCGCGTGGCAGACCGCATCGGCGTCCGAATGGCCATCCAGCCCCAGGTCGTGAGGCACCTGAACGCCGCCAAGAACCAGAGGCCTCCCGGCGGCAGTGCGATGCAGGTCGTATCCGATGCCCACGCGCACGCCTCCGATGCCCGCCCCGCCGGCGCGCGACAAGCGGTCGGCCGCGCGAGCCAGATCGGCCGCGGTGGTCATCTTCACGTTCTCCGGATCCCCCTCGACGAGCCGGACGGGATGGCCGGCCCGCTCGGCCAGCAGCGCTTCATCCGTCGCCCGGATGCCGCTCTTCCCGAGCGCGACGGCGGCCCGCAACACGTCGATGCGGAAGCCCTGCGGAGTCTGTGCCAGGAAGATGCGATCGCGCGGCAGGGTGGAGGCGACCACCGTGTGCCCGCCCGCGTCGCTGCCCTGCTTGACGGTATCGGTCGCCTGCACCGCCGGCACCGCGGCCCCGGTCTCGGTTGCGGCGTCGATGACGCGGCCGATGAGCGCCTCCGTACAATACGGCCGCGCCGCATCGTGGACCAGCACCACCGACGCGCTGTCGCTCACGGCATCCAGGCCGGCCGCAACCGAATCCTGCCGCCGCGACCCGCCGGCCACGATGCGCAGGGGCGTCCGCACCGAGCGGAGACCCGGCGGCGGGTCCGCGGCCAGGTCCGACGGCAGCACCACGACCAGCTCCTCCACTCGTCCACTACCGTCGAACGGCGCGAGCGCGTGATCCAGCAGCGTGCGGCCGCCGATGACCCGGAGCTGCTTGGGCACGCCGCCGCCGGCGCGCAAGCCGCGCCCGCCGGCCGCGATGATCGCCGCTACCCGCATGACGCCTTCCCCCGCCGGGCGTGAACGGCCCCTGACGCGCCTCCCTCCGGACCGCGTTCGGCATGACCCTCCCGTTCGGCAACGGTCGCCGCGATGATGTCGCGGGCGCGCTCGGCCAGCCGCGGCGCGTCGGCGCGGGCGAGCCCTGCGGTGGGCAGCGGCGCGTGCAGGACGAGGCCGACCTCGCCGGGGCGTGTCGTCAGCATCCCCTTTCGCATGACGTGCCGCGTGCCGCTGAGCGCGACGGGGACCACGGGAATCCCGGCGTCGATCGCCAGCAGGAAGAGCCCTCTCTTGAAGGGCCCGACGCGGCCGTCCCGACTGCGGGTCCCCTCGGGAAACACGATCAGCGAATGCCCGCGGTGGATCATGGCGGCCACGCTGTTCAACGTGGCCCGACCGGCTCGCGCCCGGTCGACCAGCAGATGTCCCGTGTAACGCAGGTGCCAGCCGAGCACGGGGAAGGCGCCGAGCGACGCCTTGGCGAGAATGCGAAGCTGGAACGGAATCGACGTGATCAGAACCGGGAAATCGTAGATGCTCTGGTGATTCGACACGAACACGTACGATCGGCCGGGCGCCACGAGCTCGCCTCCCCCGGCGTGCACCCGCACGCCCGTCGTGACGAGAATCAGCCGCGACCAGAGCCGTGCGCACGCGTGCGCCGCATGACCCCGCCGATCGACGAGCATGGATGCGAGCGACACCGCCCCGAGCACGATCGTGTAGACGGAGATCGCCGGGATCAGCCAGAACACGGTCCGCCACCAGTGGAAGGAAGGCATCGTCCGGTCCGCTTCAAGAGGCGTCGAGCAGTGTATCGAGCGCCGCCTCGACAGATTCGACGCCGATCGTCTCGCAGCCTGCCGCCGCCGTATCGCGGCCGCGGTTCGCCGCGGGCAGGACGCAGCGCGTGAACCCGAGCTGAGCCGCTTCCCTGACCCGCAGGCCGGCCTGCGGCGTCCCGCGTATCTCCCCGCCGAGTCCCACCTCGCCGAAGACCGCCGTACCCGGCTGCACGCCGCGCCCCCGGAGGCTCGAGGCCACCGCGGCCACCACGCCGAGATCGGCCGCCGGCTCGTCCAGCTTCAGTCCGCCCGCGACGTTGACGAAGACGTCCTCGCCGGCCAGCCCCAACCCGGCCCGCTTCTCCAGCACCGCCAGCAGGAGCGAGAGCCGGTTGGGGTCCATGCCGCTCGCCGTGCGCCGGGCGGTTCCGTAGGCGCCGGTGCTGACCAGCGCCTGCACCTCCACCAGGATCGGCCGCGTCCCCTCCAGCGCGCAGAGCACCACGGACCCCGGCACGCCGGGCGCATGGTCCGACAGGAACAGCCGCGACGGGTTCGACACGGGCCGCAGCCCCGAGCCGGTCATCTCGAACACGCCGAGCTCGCTGACCGCCCCGAAGCGGTTCTTCACCGCCCGCACCACGCGGTGCGCATGGTGGCGCTCCCCTTCGAAGTAGAGCACCGTGTCGACCACGTGCTCCAGCACCTTCGGGCCGGCCAGACTCCCATCCTTGGTGACGTGGCCGACGAGAATGGTCGGCAGGTTGCCGCGCTTGGCGCTGAACAGCAGGTGGGTCGCGGCCTCGCGCACCTGCCCCACGCTGCCGGGGGCCGAAGCGAGCTGCAGGGAGTACATCGTCTGGATGGAGTCGACCACGAGCAGTGCCGGCCGCACCCGCTCGACCGCTTCGAGCAACCGCTCGAGGCAGGTCTCGGCCAGCAGGAACAGCGCGGCGCCGCCGATGTCGAGACGCTCCCCCCGCTCCTTCACCTGCTGTTCCGACTCCTCGCCCGACGCGTACAGCACGGGGCCGGCCGTCGCCGCGACCCGGGCCGCCACCTGCAGCAGCAGGGTCGACTTCCCGATGCCCGGCTCGCCGCCGACCAGCACCATCGATCCGGGCACGATGCCGCCGCCGAGCACGCGGTCGAACTCCCCGTACCCGCTCGACACGCGCGCCGCGGACGCGATGTCGATCTCGGCGTAACGCCGCACCTCGGCCCGCCCGGCCGCCGCACCGTAGCGCGCCTCTCCGCCCGCCGCCGGCGGCGACACCGATTCGGGCTCCTCGACCATCGAGTTCCAGGCACTGCAGTCCGGGCACTGCCCGGTCCACTTCCGGGAGCGGCTTCCGCACGCCTGGCAGACGAATACCGTCCGCGCTTCGGCTCTTGCCTTCGACATGGTGCAGGAGGGTGAGTCAGGAATTATAGGTCCGCTCTATCCGCGCCCCGATGCGACACAGGATCTCGTGCGGCACGGTGCCGATGGACCCGGCCACGTCGCTGGCGGCGAGCAGATCCGTTCCCTGCCGGCCGAGCAGGACGACCGCGTCGCCCGGGCGTGCTTCGACCGCGGTGACGTCGACGATCAGGGAGTCCATCGACACCGCCAGGACCGGCGCCCGCACCCCGCCGACCAGCACGACGCCCCGCCCGGCAAGGCGGAGATCGAGACCATCCGCGTAGCCGGCCGGGATCAGGGCCACCTGCAGCGGCCGGTCCGCGACGAAGCGCCCGCCGTAGCCCGCCGTCTCGCCGGGCCGCATGCCCTTGACGGCCACCACGCGGCTGTGGAGCGACATCACCGGCTGCAAGCGCAGGTCCGCAACGAGCGGCGGCGGTGCGATGCCGTACAGCAGCAGGCCGGGACGCACCGCGTCGTACCACGTGCGGCGGTCCCGCAGCAGCGCCGCGCTGTTCGCCGCGTGCCACCACGCGCCTGCGAGTCCAAGCTCCGCCGCGGCCGCGCGCACGGCCTCGAAGCGCTCCCGCTGGCGCGCGAACAGGGGGTGGCCGCGGTCCTCCGCCGTCGCGAAATGCGTGTAGACGGCCTCCACCGCGAGATGCGGCGACCGCAACGCCGCGGGCAGCGTGGCCCGCAGGTTGTCGTGCCGGAACCCGAAGCGGTTCATGCCGGTGTCGATCTTCAGGTGCACGCCGAGGCGCACGTCGCGCGCGGCGGCCGCCTGCTGCAGCGCCCGCGCCGCGGACGGCGACGAGACGGTGGGGGTCAGGCCGTGCGCGAACACGCCGTCCAGATCGCTGACGCTCAACGCGCCGAACACCAGGATCGGCGCCCGGACGCCCGCCCCGCGCAGCTCGACCCCCTCCTCGATGTCCGCGCAGGCGAGCATCGGCGGCGCCGCGGAGGTGGCGTCCGCCTCCCGCTCGAGCGCCCGTGCCACCCGGACCGCCCCGTGGCCGTAGGCGTTGGCCTTGATGACCGCGATAATCCGCGGCGCCGAGGCGGCCGCGCCGGCGTCGAGCAGGGCCCGAATCGCGCGGTAGTTGGCGACCAGAGCGCCGAGATCGACGACCGCGTGCGTTGGGCGAACCACGGATCCTGCCGGAGCGGGGGCTACTGGTAGTCGGGGCTCAGGTTCTCGAAGCGGGTCTGCTGCTTCAGGAAGGCCAGCTTCACCGTTCCGGTCGGCCCGTTGCGCTGCTTGCCGATGATGATCTCGGCCACGTTGGCGTTCTCCGGCGTCTCCTCGTACATGTCCTCGCGAAAGATGAACATGACCACGTCGGCATCCTGCTCCAGCGCGCCCGACTCGCGCAGGTCGGACAGTTGCGGGCGCTTGTCGCCGCGCGACTCGGGCGCGCGGCTGAGCTGCGACAGCGCCACCACCGGCACGTCGAGCTCCTTCGCAAGCGCCTTCAGCGAACGCGAGATCGAGGCGATCTCCTGGTTGCGGTTCTCGAATCGGCCGCGCCCCTGCATCAATTGCAGGTAATCGATGACCACCAGGTCGAGCCCGTGCTCCGCCTTCAGGCGGCGCGATTTCGCCCGCATCTCGAGCACGCCGATCGAAGGCGTGTCGTCGATGTACACACGCGCTTCCGACAGCACGCCCATCGCGTCCGACAGACGGCCGTAGTCCGACTCGGTCAGCAGGCCGGTCCGGAAGCGGTGCGAGTCGATCTGCGCCGCGCTCGTCAGCATGCGCATGAAGAGCTGCTCTTTCGACATCTCGAGGCTGAACACGCCGACCGTTCGCTCGCCGGTGGTCCCGACGTGCGCGCCGATGTTCAGGGCGAACGCCGTCTTGCCCATCGAGGGGCGGGCGGCGACGATGACGAGATCGGCCGGTTGCAGTCCGGCGGTCAGCTCGTCGATATCGGCGAAACCGGTCGGCACGCCGGTCACGGCGCTCTGGACGCTCTGCAGCCGCTCGATCGTGCTGAAGCTGGCCTCGGCCAGCTCGCTGAGGGGCACGAAGCCGGTGTGGATACGCCCCTCCGCGATCGAGAAGATCTCCTGCTCGGCGCGATCGAGGACGACCGAGGCGTCCTCCCGCGCCGCGTAGGCTTCGGCCACGATGCGGTTGGCCGCCGCGATCAGGTTGCGGAGGGTGGCGCGCTCCTTGACGATCCGCGCGTAGTGCTCGACGTTGGTCGAGCGCGGAACGCCGTCCGCCAGGGACGAGATGTAGGCGGGGCCGCCAACCGGGTCGAGATCGCCGGAGCGGCTCAGCTCGTCGCGCAGCGTGACCAGATCGATGGCCTGACCCCGCTCGTTGAGGTCGACCATCTTGTCGAAGACACGGCGGTGGGCGTCACGGAAGAAGTCGTCGGCATCGATCAGCTCCGCCGCGACGTTGAACGTGTCGTTGCGGATGAGAATCGCGCCCAGGATGGAGCGCTCCGCCTCCAGGTTGTGGGGAAGCGCCCTCTCGCTCGCGGGAACCGCCGGCTCCGCCACCTCTCAGTCCCCCGGCCGCCGCACCGCCTGCCTTCCCGCGTCGCCTATGACGCCGCGTCCCCGGCCTCGGCGTCCGCCTCGGACGGTTCGGCGCCGGTCTCTTCCTTGACCACCTTGACCGTCAGCTCCGCGGCGACGTCCCGGTGCAGCTTGACCGTCACCGGGAACTCGCCCAGCTCCTTGAGCGGGTCGGCGAGCTGGATCCTGCGCTTGTCGACCTCGATGTCGCGCGTGGCGAGGTGATCGGCGATGTCGGCCGAGGTGACCGATCCGTACAGGGTGCCGGTCTCGCCCACCCGCCTCGCGATGACGCACTCGACCGCTTGCAGGCGCTCGGCGAAGCTCTGGGCGCGCGCGCGCTCGTCCGCCTCGCGCGCGTCCGCAACGACCCGTTCGCGCTCGACCTGCCGGCGGTTCGCCGGGGTCACGAGCAGGGCGAGCTTCTGGGGCAACAGGTAGTTGCGCGCATAGCCGTTGGCCACGTTGACGATTTCGCCGCGGCGACCCAGGTTGTCGATGTGATCCCGCAGGATGACTTCCATCGCTTCGCTCCCCGCCGCCTAGTCGAGCACGTACGGCACCAGCGCGAGCTGGCGGGCGCGCTTGATGGCCGTCGTCAGCTTCCGCTGACACTTGGCGCACGTGCCGGAGATCCGCCGCGGCTGAATCTTGCCGCGCTCGGCGATCGCCATCATGAGCAGGCGCACGTCCTTGTAGTCGATGTAGTCGACCTTGTCCACGCAATAGCGGCACACCTTGCGCCGGCGACCGCCGCCGCGGCGCCCCCCGCCGCCCCGGCCGCCCCCGCCTCGTCCACCGCGCCGGTCGTCTCGATCTTCACTCATCGGTCTTCTCCGCGGTCTCGTCCGCCTTGTCCGCGCCGCGCTCCGTAGCGGACTCCGACGCAGCCGTTGCCGGCTCTCCGGTTGCCGCCGCTTCGTCCGCGGCGGCCGGCTCGGCAGGCTCCGGCGCAGCCGTCGCCGCAGCAGGCTCCGGCGCAGCCGGCTCGGACGCTGCGGCCGCAGGCGCCGCCTCCCCAACCGCCCCTGCATCCGGCGCCCCCGCGGGAGCGGGCTCCGCCGCCGCCGCGGACCCGGATGCCGCGGCAACACCTGCCGCCGCCGCGGACTCCGGCGCAGCCGCCGCCGCGGACTCCGGCGCAGCCGCCGCCGCGGACCCCGGTGCAGTCGCCGCGGCAGACGCGACTGCCCCTCTCTTCGCCAAACGCCGCTGCTGCCGGCTCTGCCGTCGGTCGCGGGCTCGCTGCGCCTTGCGCAGATCCTCGTCCACGCGCACGACGAGGTACCGGAGGAGCTGCTCCATGACCCGCAGGCGACGCTCGAGCTCCGTTACCAGCGTGCCCGGGCCCGTGATCAGCTCGATGACGTAGGTTCCCTCGCGGTGGCGGTCGATCTCGTAGGCCAGCCGGCGGCGGCCCCAATTGTCGGTCTTGTCGATGCCGCCGCCCAACTGGCCGACGATTTCCGCAATTCGCTCGTGCAGCTCGGTGACCCCCTCGTCGGTGATCTCCGGACTGACCACGTACACCAACTCGTACTGTCGCGTTTCGCTCATTGGTCTCCTTTCGGACTCTGCGGCCGCCGGATCGCGACGAGCCCTGCAGGGCCGCCGGCACAGGCAGCAAGGAGCCTCTCGGCCTCAATTGAACCGGTTCATCATCCTGTCGATGCCGTCCTCGACGAACGTCTCGACGGCATCCGCGGCGCGCTCGACGGCCGCCTCCATCTCCTCCCGTTCGTCCTCGTGGAACCCGGCCAGCACGTGGGCGGTCAACGAGCGTCGGGTATCGCCGCGCCCCACGCCGACCCGCAACCGGGCGAACTCGCCGGTCCCCAGCGAGGCGATTATCGAGGCGAACCCGTTGTGTCCGCCGTCGGATCCGCGTTTACGGCCCCGAAGCCGGCCCAGCGGCAGGTTCACGTCGTCCGCCACGACGAGCAGCGCTCCCGGTTCGATGCGGTAGTAGTGGTGCAACGCCTGAACCGCTCCCCCGCTCCGATTCATGTAGGTAAGCGGCTTGGCAAGCATCACCCGCGCCCCGGGGCCACGCTGTCGGGCCAGCAGTGCATCGGCGGGCGCGCTCTCGAACTGCAGTTCGAACCGCCTCGCCAGGACATCGACCACCTCGAACCCCACGTTGTGACGTGTTCCCCGGTACCGAGGTCCCGGGTTGCCGAGGCCGACGATGAGTCGCACGCGGCCTCCACTCGACGGCTACTGCGATCCGTCCGACTCGCCGGCGTCGCCCTCCGCGCCTGCCGCCTCCTCTTCACCGTCCGCTTCCTCGTCCTCGTCCTCGGAACCGGTCTTGGCCGCCGTCACGTGGACCAGCAGCGTGTCCAAATCGCTCACCGGCGTCCACCCGGTGTCCACGGCCACGTCCCGAACCCGCACGCCGTCGCCGATCATCAGCTCGCGAACGTCGACGTCGACGTGCTCCGGAATGTCGGCCGGCATGCACTCGACCTGGATCTCGCGCGTCACGAAGTCGAGCAGCCCCCCCTGCTGCTTGACGCCGGCCGCTTCTCCGCTGAGCGTCACCGGCACGGTCACCGTAATCGCCTTGTCCATGGCCAGACGGAAGAAATCGACGTGCAGCAGGTTGTCCGTCAGCGGGTCGTGCTGAATGTTCTTGATCAGCACCTGTCCCGACGCGCTGCCGTCGACCTGCAAGTCCACCAGCGTGTTGATGCCCGACTCGGAGTGCAGAATACGCAGCAACGCCTTGGGGTCGACCTCGACGGACCGGCTATCGACCGGCGTTCCACCGTACACGACTGCCGGCAGCCGTCCCGCGCGCCGCAGCCGGCGTGCTTCGTTCTTGCCGCGCGTGTTCCGAGTCGCGGCGGCCAAAGTGGCTTGCATCTCTTGTTCCTTCTCCTGCGGTCGCCCCTCGTGCGCTCGCGACCGGGCCTCACACGAACAGCGACGACACCGACGTCTCCTGGTGGATGCTCTGTATGGCCCGCCCGAGCAACCCGGCGACCGACAGCACGTTCACCTTGGAGGACTGCTGGAACTCCTTGCGGAGCGGAATCGTGTTGGTCACGATCAGCTTCTCGAGCGGCGAGTCCTCCACTCTCTGCAGGGCCGGCCCGGACAGCACGCCGTGCACCGCGCAGGCCATTATGCTCGCCGCGCCGGCCTCCCGCAGCGCCCGCGACGACTGCTGCAGCGTGCCCGCCGTATCGATGATGTCGTCGAGAATCACGCAGACGCGATTCCGGACCTCGCCGACCACGTGCATGACCTCGGCGTGCCCGTCCTCCGACCGGCGCTTGTCGATAATCGCCAGGTCCGCGTCCAGGCGCTTGGCGTACGCCCTGGCGCGCTCGACGCCGCCGGCGTCCGGGGAGACGATCGTGACGTGGCCGCGGTAACCGGCGCGCGAGAGGTAGTCGATGAAGACCGGCGTGGCGAACAAGTGGTCGACCGGAATGTCGAAGAAGCCCTGGATCTGCGCCTTGTGCAGGTCCATGGTCAACACCCGGTTGGCGCCCGCCGCACTCACCAGGTTGGCGACCAGCTTCGCCGAGATCGGCACCCGCGGCTTGTCCTTGCGATCCTGCCGTGCATAGCCGTAATACGGCATGACCGCCGTGATGCGCGCCGCCGACGACCGGCGGAAGGCATCGATCATCACGCACAGCTCGACCAGGTGCTGGTCGACCGGCGTGCACGTGGGTTGCACCACGAACACGTCGGTGCCGCGGATGTTCTCGTCGATCTGGAACGACACCTCGGTGTCGGAGAAACGCCGCAACGCCGCGCGGCCCATCGGCACCCCGAGCACGTCGGCGATGTCCTCGGCCAGCGCCGGATGGGCGCTGCCCGAGAACAGCTTCAGATCTCCGTTGTGAGTCGGCACTTTCCTCGCCGCTGCGATTCGTCCGGCTTCCCCGTGCAAGTGGCTGGGGCGGAAGGATTCGAACCTTCGAATACGGGATCCAAAGTCCCGCGCCTTACCGCTTGGCCACGCCCCATCGGTAGCAGCCCGCGGCGGTTCGCCGCCTGCGCAACGCGGGCGCCCCGGCGTACGCGGACGCCCCGCGCGCGTTGCCCGAACGGGCAGTTTAGTCGATGCGCGCGACAGCCGCAAGACGCGCGCAGGCGCCCGCATCGATGGTCCGCGTCACGAGCGCCCGGCCGCCCGCGGCGCACAACGCCGGGCGTGCCCCGAACGCCCTCGCCCGTGACGCAAAGAGTCCGAAGACGACCGATCCGCTCCCGGTCAGGGCCGCGTGCAGCGCCCCGGCGGCGCGCAGGCGCGCGGCCAGCGCGCGGATCTCCGGGTGCCGCCGCGCCACCGGGGCCTCGAGGTCGTTCCGCAACCGGCCCGGATCGCGGCGCCAGCCCGACGGAGTCGGGACCGTCGCCCCGGAGACGTCCTTCTGCCCGTCCCGGTCCCACCACCGATACGCATCCGCCGTCGACACGCCGAAGTCGGGAACCGCCAGCACGACCCAGTAGGGCCGCGGCGGCGGCAACCGCCGCAGCCGCTCTCCCCGCCCGGTCGCCCGCACCGTACCGCCGCGAAGGAAGAACGGGACGTCGGATCCGACCGTTGCGGCAACCTCTTCCAGCAGCGGCCGACTCGCCGCGGGCTCCCAGCAGCGGTTCAGCGCCAGCAGCGCGGACGCCGCATCACTGCTCGCGCCTCCGAGGCCGGCCGCAGCCGGGATTCGCTTGCGGATGACCACGGCGGCGCCGGCCGGATCCCCGGTGCGCCCGAGTGCGCGCCAGAGGGCCGCGGCGGCGGTCCAGACGAGATTGTCCCGATCGGCGGGAACCGCGGACGCAACGGAGCGTACCGTCAGCGGCCCGCGCCGTTCGGCGATCGACAGCGTATCGTGCAGCGCAATCGATTGCAGGATCGTCGCCACCTCGTGAAACCCGTCCGCACGCCGCCGCAGAACCCGCAAGTCGAGGTTGATCTTGGCCGGCGCGCCTACGCGCACGCGCCAGGACGTCCCCCGCCCGTTCACGGTCTCCGAGCGGCCTCCGCCGCCGCGGCGGCCCGCTCCTCGAGGGGCGACCCGCCGCGCAGGTCGGCGAGGGTGACCTGTACATATCGTGCAGGCACGTCGACGAGAAAGGCGGCCGGATGGAGCTCGATGTTCATGGCGACCCGCGACAGGGTCGCGGTCAGATCCGTCCCGCCCCCGGGTCCGTCCACCTGGATCCGGAACCGGCGCGGCAGCCCGCGGACATGCTCCGCGTACTCGACGGTCAGGCCACCCCGGCGACCCGCGACGACCACCGGTCCGCCGCCCCGGTCTCGCACCCAGGCCGTCGTACCGCCCTGCAGCTCCACGGCCACCAACCCGTCGGGATGGCGCCGCGCCGCCGTGGCGACCGGGTCCGGCTCGAGGCACCCGGTCAGCAGGGCGTGCACGTCGCCCGGCCCGAGCGCCAGGCCGGCCAGGGCGTACAGCACGTCCGCGGGCCGCTCGCCGCGCACCACCTGTCCATCCCGCGGCAGCAACAGCGTCGCGTGATCGTCCTGCGCCACGAAGACGAACACCGGCGCACCGAAGGGAGCGAGCGCCTCGATGCGGAGTGCCCCGGGACGTTCCGCCGCGGCCCGCATACGCGTCCGGCGCAACGCGGTATCGCCGGACCGCCCGCCGAGCACGAGCAGGAACTCCATGGTGCGGACGCCGCGGCACGGCGCGGCGACCGGTTCCCAGAACGAGCCGTGGTCGGAAAGCGGCGCGCCCGCCCCGTCCGGCGCCTCGAAGCCGCGGCGCGCAGGGGCGCATGCAACCGCGAGCAAGGCGGCGGCACCGAGCGCAAGGACCCGGAAACGCCCGGGCCCGGCAGGAGCACGAGCGGTCACGGACTTGCCAGGAGCTTGCGCCGCAGAACGCAAGCGAAGCGAAGTGCTGCGGCGCGAGGTCATGGAGCGGGGGGATGGGCCGAAACGCCGAGCCCGCGAGGCGTTTCGGGGCGCTAGCGGTCGAGACGGCGCTGCGCGTCGCCTATCTTCCCCTCGATCACCGCGCGGTCGATCTCCTCGCCGTCTCCATCGAGCGCGCGCCGCCACGCCGCGATGGCCTCGGCATACCGCTCGAGCCGGTTGAGCAGGTCGCCGAGATGGTCCTGGACCACGGAGTTGCGCTGCAACTGGTCGCCGGCCGCACGCAAGGGGGGTTCGGCCAGATCCAGGCGATCGAGCTTGAAGTACGCCCAGCCGAGGCTGTCGAGGTACGAACCGTTGTGCGGGTCCTTCTCGACCGCGCGGGCGATGAGCTGCACCGATTCATCCAGGCGCTCCCCCCGGTCGGCAAGCATGTAGCCGAGATAGTTGAGCGCCTGCGCGTGCTCCGGGTCCCGGTCTATCACTCTCCGGAATGCGCGCTCGGCATCGGCGAACCGGTCGCTCTGCTCCAGCACGGCGCCGAGCAGGAACAGGATCGACGTCTCGCCGGGAAACTGCTGCTGCGCCGACTCGAGCACCAGGATGGCTTCGTCGAGCCGCTCGCGCTCGCTGTAGAAGGACGCCAACGCCAGGTGCGCGCGCGGCGCCTCGCGGTTCTCGGCAAGGATGTCCAGCAGCAGCCGCTCGCCCCGGTCCGCGTCACCCCGCCGGCCATGCAGATCGGCTTCGATGATGGCCAGCGTCAGGTTCCCGGGGCTGGCGCTTCGCGCCCGCGCCAGCAGCCGTGCAGCATCCTGGTGCCGCTCGGCATCGACGTAGGCCTGCGCCAGCCGCGCCTGGAACCCCGGACTGGTCGGCATCAGCGAGATGGCATCCTCGTACACGCGGGCCGCGCCGCTGGCGTCCTCCAGCCACTGATAGGCGCGCCCGAGCCGATCCAGCATCTCGGCGAGCATCCCGTTCGGACGCATGGCGCGGGCCTGCTCGAGCACCGGCGCGAGCGTCGCGACGACGCGCTGGTACTCGTGCCGGCGTTCGAACACCTGGGCCAGCACGTACGGTCCCCGCAAACCATCCGGCTCGAGCTCGATCAGGCGGCGGGCCGCCGACTCGGCCGCGTCGAAGTCGCCGAGCGCGATCTCCGTTTCCGCCAGCATCTGATGGCCGACCGCGTCGCGCGGGCGCATTTCGAGAAGCCCCCCGAGCACGTCGCGCGCCAGGGTCGCCTCGCCGGCCTCGAGCCACACCGCGGCCAGACGACGCCGGACCCCGGCCGCACGCGGGTTCAGCGCCACCGCACCGCGGTAGGCCTCGGCGGCATCGCGCCAGCGCCTGCCCTGCTCGTACAGCTCACCCAGACGCGCCATCATCCGGTACGTCGGCCGCGTGCTCGCCACCGTCTCTTCCAGCGTGCGCAGCGCGTCGTCGTGCCGACCCGCCTGCTGGTAGGCTTCGGCCAGCAGGACGCTCGCCAGCGCGTAGGCGAGCTGGTCCTTGGAGAGATCCTCGAGAAGCGCGATCGCCTCGTCCGTCGCCGCGGTCCTGAGGTAGAAGCGCCCCAGTGTCAACTCCACCTGCAGGTCCGGCACCACGGCCCCGCGGGCCTGCTCCAGGTGCATGACCGCCGACTCGACGTCCTCCCGCGTGCCCTCGCGCGTGCTCGCCGCCGCCGCGTAGGCCAACCCGAGCACGCGGTGCGCGGAACGGTTGTCCGGCTCGCGCGCCAGCGCCTCCTCCGCGGCGGCGACCGCATCCTGGGCGCGGCCCGCCCGCGCGTACATCGCGGCCAGTTCCGCCAGCGGCTCTCCGGCCTCCGGATCGAGACGGGCGGCATCCCGGAACGCCCGGGTGGCGCCGTCCAGGTCTTCCATTCCTTCCAGGTGCCGGCCGATCATGAAACGGGCGTACGCCTCGGCACGCGCCGACGAGTCCGACTCCGCGGGCGCCTGCGCGGCGGCAGGCCCCGCGATCATCGTGACGAGCACCGGCAGGACAGCCAATGGGACAACGCGGGCCACGTTACACATAAGTCGCGATTCTTCCACAGGTCGGCCGTCGCGACAAGACGGAAGATCAGGCTCCGGGACGCGCAGGAGGCACCGCGGGCCGTTCTGCTATAGTGAAAATCGGAACATGGCCATAGACCCGGAGCTGCTGGAAATCCTCGCCTGCCCCGCCTGCAAGACCCCGGTCACGCTCGTGAACGAGGGAACCGGACTGCGGTGCGGCGATTGCCGCCGCGTCTTTCCGATCAAGGACGACATTCCGGTGATGTTGATCGACGAAGCCGCCGTGGAGCCCTGATCCCCGTCGCCGGCGCGCCGCCCACACCCATGCACAGCAGGACGCCGGCAGCGGCGGCGGCAATCTGGGGCACGGCCGGTTGGCCCGTCCTGCTGCTCTTCGCCTTCGCCCTGCCGCTCTCGATCGCCGTCTCGCAGATCTTCCTGGCGGTGCTGGTCGTCCTCTGGCTGGCGGCCGGCGCGCCGTACGCGCTCAAGCCCGCCGCGCCCGCGTACTTCCGCCCGCTGATGGCCTATGCCGCCTGGACGCTCCTGGTGAGCGTGCCGTTCTCGCCGGCGCGGGTGGCCAGCCTCGTCGAATCCAGGGAAGTACTGCTCTTCCTGGTCGTGCCGATCGTCCATGCCCTCGCACACGGGGAGCGCGCGAGGACGCTGGTCAGCGCGGCCCTGGCCTCGGGCGCGGCGGCCGCGGTCATCGGCATCGCACAGTACCTGTTCTTCGGCTACGACCATCTCGGCCAGCGCCCGTCCGGCTCGATGGGCCACTACATGACCTACGCGGGCGTGCTGATGCTGCTGATCGGCGCCGCCCTCTCCCGCCTCGCCTTCGATGCACGCGAACGCGGCTGGGCGCTTGCCGCGCTCGCCGCGCTCGCCGCGGCCCTGGTCGTCACGCTGACACGCAACGCGTGGGTAGGCAGCGCAATCGGAGCCGGCCTGGTGCTGGTGCTGCGGGATCGGCGCCTGCTCGCACTTGCGCCGGTAGCCGTCGCGCTGTTCATGGCGCTGGCCCCGGACCAAGTCGTCGGACGCGTGTACAGCATCTTCGACCTGACCGATCCGGCCAATCGGGATCGACTGGCGATGGTCACTGCCGGGGCCGGCATGGTGCGCGACCATCCGCTGGCGGGCGTCGGGCCCGGACAGGTCGAGACGGCCTACGGCGACTACCGCCCCGCCGGCGCGGTGAACGCCGGCAACCCGCACCTGCACAACGTCCCGCTGCAGATCGCGGCCGAGCGGGGACTGCCGGCACTCGCGCTGTGGGGCTGGTTCATCGTGGCCGCGGCGCTCGATCTCGGGCGGCGGCTTCGGAATACGGAGTCACGCCCGCTCACCGTCGCCGGTCTGGCCAGCCTCGCGGCCATGCTCGCGGCCGGGATGTTCGAATACAACTTCGGCGACTCCGAATTCCTGATGCTGTTTCTCGTTCTCGTCAGCCTTCCGGCCGCAGCCGCGGCGGGCCCGCCGCGGCGCATCTGATCCAGGCGCGGGCGATGCGGCCGTTCTGAACGTCCTGTACATCATGCGCACCTCGCCGATCCGCGTCGATTTCCGCCGTGTCCGCCCGTCGCGTCGTCTCGGTACCGCGCTGCTCGGGCTCCTCCTGCCGGCGCTGCTGCCGGGGGGCGAAGCCGCGGCGCAGACCGCTGCCGTCCCCCCCGCCGAGCCCCGCACGCCGCAGGTGATCGGCGGCGTTGTGATCGACGGCGCCAGCGGCGCGCCGATCGCCGGCGCGACCGTCGCCGGCGGCGCGGAGCGCGTGGTGACGGACGCGGCGGGACGCTTCTCGATGACGCTCGGCGCGGACGACGGCGAGCTGCGGGTGGCGGCCGACGGCTACCTGGAAACCACCGTCGCGCTGGACGCTGCCGTCGCCGGAACCGGCGCGGAGCTGGAGATCCTGCTGTTCCGGAACACGTTCGCCGAAACCGTGCAGGTGGTCTCCGCACCGCGCGACATGCCGGAGCGCCCCTCGGCCACACCCATCGCGGCCGAGGAGGTGTTCGAGGTCGCGGGCAGCCTCGACAACATCTTCCGCACCCTCGACACGCTGCCGGGCGTGGCGTCGACCGGCGACTTCGGCAGCCGCCTCGCGGTCCGCGGGGGCACGCCGGACCAGAACCTCACGGTGATGGACGGGGTGGAGATCCACAATCCCTACCGGCTCTTCGGACTGGTCGGCGCGTTCAATCCCGAAACCGTGGAGCGCTTCGAGCTGACCGCAGGCGGCTTCGGGGCGCGCTACGGCGACCGCCTGTCGTCGCTGCTCATCGTGGACAACCGCCCCGGAGAGCGCGACTTCAGCGGATCGTCGTCGGCGAGCGTCACCGACGCCAACGTCGTGCTCGAGGGAGCCGCGCCCGGCGGCGGCTCGTGGCTGCTGAGCGGCCGGCGGACCTACTACGACCTGGTCGCCGGCCTCGTCACCGACCAGAGCCTGCCGGCGTTCGCCGACGTGCAGGTCCAGGCGGGGTGGGAGTTCGGCCCCGGGCACCGGCTGTCCCTGTTCGGCCTCACCAGCCGCGAGAACGCCGACTTCCGGTTCGACGACGAGGACGACGAATCGTCGCGCGACACTGGGCGCCTGTTCTCGGAGGCCGGCAACGACCTCGCCTCGCTGCGGCTCGACGCGCTGCTCGGCGGCGCCGCGACGTCGCGGACCATCGTCTCGTGGTACCGCAACACCGATCTGCTCGGCGTGAACGCCACGTTCGAATCGGACGCGCGCCGATCGAACGCGGCGGACGAGCAGGTCGCCGTCGGCCTGACCGACGTCGTCTTCGACCGCAATCTGTCGGTGCGCGACCTGTCCGTACGGCAGGAGCTGGTATTCCCCCTGTCGGCCGGGCACACGATCGACACCGGGGTCGAGCTGCACCGGTTGGCCTCCGGCGCCGGCCTGTCCATCACCGGAGATCGCAACGAAACGGTCGCGAACCCGTCCAGCATCCGCGGCGGGACGGGACTTCCCGACAGCCTCGACTCGTCGCTCGGGGGCACGCGGGGCGGGGCCTGGGTGCAGGACCGCTACACCGTCACTCCACGACTGTCGATCGAGCCGGGCCTGCGGCTCGAGTGGAGCACCGTCAACGGCGGCGCCGTCCTGTCGCCGCGCTTCGCGGCCACGCTGGCGCTCGGATGGGAGAGCCGGCTGCGCGTCGCGGGCGGGCTCTACACGCAGAGCCCGGGCTACGAAAAGCTCATCCAGTCGGACTACTTCTTCGATCTCTCGCCGGCCGTCGTCGCAAATCTGCGCCATGAGCGCGCGACGCACCTAGTCACCGGATTCGAGAAGGACCTCGGCGCCGACACGCTGTTCCGCGTGGAGGGCTACTACAAGACCTTCGCGGACCTCATCGTAGGCGGTCTCGAGGCCGAGGCCGACCGGCTTGCCCGGCTCGCGCGCTACGACTTCCCCGCGGAGCTGCGGGCCGACGTCCGGGCGGCGGCGCGGATCACCAGCGCCCCGGTCAACGGCGGCGGCGGCACGGCGTACGGCGTCGATGCCTACCTCGTCCGGAGCGATCCGGGGGCCCGGCTGGCGGGCTGGTTGTCCTACGCCTGGGGTCGCGCGGACCGCGAGACGTACGGACTGCGCTACCCGTTCGAATACGACCGCCGCCACGCGTTCAACGCGGTCGGCCGCTACCGGCTCGGCGACCGCTGGAGCATCGCGGCCACCGCGCAGGCGGCCACCGGCTTCCCCTACACCCCGGCCGTCGGGGTGCGGGTGGCGGCCGACGAGGACCCGCGCGGCCGCCTCGTCCCCGCGCGCGATGCGGCCGGCGCGCTCGTCTACACGGTCGACCTCGGCGGCCTCGAGGCCCTGCAGCGGGGACGCCTGCCCCACTACGCCCGCGTGGACCTGCGCATCGCCAATCAGCCCGGCGGACCTTCCGGCCGCTGGTCCTGGTACATCGAGGTGATCAACCTGCTGAACCGCGACAACCCGGTGGAGCTGGAAACGAGTCTGGCCCACGACCCCGGCGGCGCACTGCCGCGCATCGTCGAGAGCCCGACCGCCGGCTTCCCGATCATCCCGTCGTTCGGCGTCCGCCTGCGGTTCTGATTCGCGCGGCTGGGCGAAAAGCGGCGGGCGGGCGCGCTCAGTGCCGGAAATGGCGGCGGCCGGCGAAGACCATGGCCAAGCCGTGCTCGTCCGCGGCGGCGACGACCTCCGCGTCGCGCTTCGAGCCGCCCGGCTGGACGACGGCGGTCGCACCCGCCGCGGCGATGGCGTCGAGCCCGTCGCGGAAGGGAAAGAAGGCGTCGGACGCCACGACCGTACCGGCGAGGCCGCCGCCGGCCTTCATCTTCGCCACGTTGACCGCGTCCACGCGGCTCATCTGCCCGGCCCCGACCGCGGCGATGCAGTCGGCGCGCGCGAAGAGGATGGTGTTGGACTTGACGTGCGCGCACACCCGCCAGGCGAACCGCAACGCCGTCCATTCGTCGTCCGTCGGCCGGCGCCGGGTGACGACCCGCAGCACCGCGCCGGGTGCCGCCTCGGCGCCGGCCGTCCACGGCGCGGCGCACTCGACGACCCGATCGCGCTCCTGCACGAGCCACGCGCCCAGAATCGAGCGGACATCGCGCCGCGCGGCGTCACCGCCCCCGGCGAAGTCGGCCGCCACGAGCCTGAGGTTCTTCTTGCCGGCCAGAATCTCGCGGGCGTCGTCCTCGACCCCGGGCGCCACGACGCACTCGATGAACGTCTCCGCGATGGCGCCGGCGGTCCCGGCATCGAGCGCTCGATTCAGGCCGACGATGCCGCCGAACGCGGAGAGCGGATCCACCTCGCGCGCGCTCACGTAAGCGTCGCGCAACGCCGGCGCCGTCGCGACGCCGCACGGATTGGTGTGCTTGATGACGGCCGCGGCCGGCGCGTCGAACTCCAGCACCAGCCGTGCGGCGGCGTCGAGATCCAGCAGGTTCGTGAACGACAGGGCCTTGCCCTGCAGGATGCGCGCCCGCCCGAAGCCCCAGGCGCCGTCCGAGTACAACGCCGCGGGTTGATGCGGGTTCTCGCCGTAACGCAGGTTCCGCACCTTGGACGCCTGGACCGCAAGGTGGTCGGGGGTGGTCCCCGCCATGGCGAACGGCGCGCGCGCGAAGTCGGGACCGGAGGCGTCGACGGCGTCCAGCGCCGCGGCGATGGTTGCATCGTACTGCGCCGTGTGGGCGAACGCCTTGCGGGCGAGCTCGAAGCGCAATCGGCGATCCGGACCGCTTTCGCCGTCGAGCGCCTCGAGGACGCGGTCGTAGTCGGCCGGATCGACCACCACCAGCACGTCCCGGAAGCTCTTCGCGGCGGCGCGCACCATGCTGGGACCGCCGATGTCGATCTGCTCGATCAGCTCGTCGAAGGACGCCTCCGACGCCGCCGTGCGCGCGAACGGATACAGGTTCACGACGACGAGATCGATGGGACGGATGCCCTGGGCGCGAATCGCCTCCAGGTCGTCCGGCCGGCCGCGGCGGGCGAGAATTCCGCCGTGAACGGCCGGGTGCAGCGTCTTGACCCGTCCGTCCAGCAGCTCGGGAAACCCGGTCACCTCGGACACCGCCGTGACACGCAGTCCGGCCGCCGCCAGCGCCTTCGCGGTACCGCCCGTGGATACGAGGTCGACTCCGCGCCGCACCAGCGCGCGGCCGAGGTCGACCAGACCCGTCTTGTCCGAGACGCTCAGGAGGGCACGCATCAATCCACCGTGTTCCGGGCCGCCGCGAGCACGCACCATACGAGCGGCAGCCAGAGCTCGCGGGCGAAGGGAAACGGCCGATCGTCGATCAACACCTCGCACTCCCCGCGCCGGTCCACGAGCTGGAAGAGCGCATGGAGCTTCGCCGCCTCGTCCGGATGGAACCGGGCGCGGTGCCGGAGCGTCGCACCGGACCCCGTCGTGCGGTACTCGGCCGACGCGCGCGCGAGCGCCAGCGCCCGCTCGCCGTCGGAACCGTCGAACGGCCGGAAGCTCAACGTGATCGAGAAGGGCCGCTCCTCGTACCCGAAAAGCGCCTCGTGCAGCTCGGGATCGAGCGCCGCCAGCTCCTCGGGCGTCGGCTCCTCCGGCACGTCTGCATAAGGCCAGAAAGACTCGCTCGGCCGATGCGCCGGTGGCTCGCCGGGCGTGTACCCCTTGGGAATCCGACTGTCGCTCATGGCGGGAGTGGCCGCGATGGTATGCTGAACGGTCGGGCTCCGGCAAGCGGGCCCGGATCTCGCACAGGTCGTGCGCATGCCGCGCGCTCCTTCCTCGATGCCGTCCCATCCGCGCCTCATTCCGTCCATCGAGAAGTTGCGGCAGCGCCCGACGGTGCAGCGTCTCGAGGTCCGGTACGGCCGCCAGATCACCGTGCACGCGTTGCGCGACGAGGCGGCGGCGCTCCGCCGGCAGCTCGCGGACGATACCGTCACGGTGCGCGACGCCGCGGAGGCGGCCGAGCGAATCGAGGCGGGCCTGGCCGCACGGATCGCCGCCGCGATCTCGCCCTCGCTCCGGCCGGTGATCAACGCCACGGGCGTCATCGTTCACACGAACCTCGGCCGGGCGCCGCTCGGCCGCACCGCCATCGACCGTGTCGCAGCGCTGGCCGGCGGCTACACGAACCTCGAGTACGACCTGGCGGCGGGGCATCGCGGCTCACGGACGGTGCACGCGTCCACGCTCGTCACGCGCCTGACCGGCGCCGAGGCCGCGGTCGTCGTCAACAACAACGCGGCGGCGGTGCTGCTGACGCTCGCGGCGCTGGCGGCGGGGCGCGAGGTGATCATCTCGCGCGGCGAGCTGGTCGAGATCGGCGGCGGCTTCCGCGTGCCCGACGTGCTCCGGCAGTCCGGCGCGATCCTCCGGGAGGTCGGCACCACCAATCGAA
Organism: Vicinamibacterales bacterium; assembly: GCA_965204175.1. GTDB lineage: Bacteria > Acidobacteriota > Vicinamibacteria > Vicinamibacterales > UBA8438 > WTFV01. The sequence continues at coordinate 486,257 of OZ241978.1, read as the reverse complement.
CCCGCGCCGACGACTATGCCGCCGCCGTCGGCGAGCGCACGGCGCTGCTGTTGCGCGTCCACCCGTCGAACTTCCGGATCGAGGGTTTCACCGAGCGGCCCTCGCTGGCGGAGGTCGCCGGCCTCGGGGAGCGCTTCCGGATCCCGGTGGTCGAGGATCTCGGCAGCGGCTGCCTGAGCGCGATTGCCGGGATCGACTCGGAACCCACGGTGCGCGAGAGCATCGCGGCGGGCGTCGCGGTCTGCACCTTCAGCGGCGACAAGCTGCTCGGCGGGCCGCAGGCGGGCGTCATCGCCGGCCGGCGCACCGAGCTCGACCACATCCGGACGCATCCGCTCATGCGCGCGGTGCGGGTGGACAAGCTGACCTACGCGGCGCTGGAGGCGACGCTGCACGAGCACGCCACCGGGTGGGCGGGGGAAGCGGTTCCCGTGGTGCGCATGATCGAGGAACCGGTGGCGCGACTCGAGGCGCGGGCCGAAGCCCTGCGGTCCCGGCTCGCGGAGATGGACGGGCTGACGGTCGCCGTCACGACCACCGAGGCGACCGTCGGCGGCGGCAGCACGCCGGGGGTCACGCTCCCGAGCCGGGCGCTGGTCGTCGAGGTCGCGGACTGTTCCGCCGCCGCGCTCGCCGCCGTGCTGCGCGCGGGCTCTCCCCCGCTGGTGGGCCGGATCGCCGACGATCGGCTGCTCCTGGACCTGCGGACGGTGGACCCGCGGGACGACCACGACCTGGTGGAGGCCGTCGCGAACGCCGCCCGCGCGCAGAACCGCACCTGACGGCGGAAAAGGCCCGAGTGCCACTTCCGGGACGGCGACGGTCAGGGTCCGAGGCGGTCGCGCAGGGCGTCGTCGGTCTTGCCCGCGAGCGTGCCGCTTCCGGACGGCAACGGTCAGGATCAGACGGGCGTGTCAGTCCGCACCGTCCGCCGGGGGCAAGTGTCGCAACGCAACGACCGGCCCTCGGAATCGACCACGTCCGGGCCGCCGCACGAACCGCGCAGGCAGGGGTACTTGAACAGCAGCCCCACCGCCATGATGAGCATGACGCCCGCGATCAGCCCCGCGCTCAGCAGGAAGAGGGCCATCTCGTTCTCTCGGTGCTCAACGGGTTGCGCTCCACTGCAATTCGTTCGGCGCCGCCGCGCGAATCGCCTCGTCGTAGTGGAGGTCTTGACATCACCTCTGCATTCATCGTGCCGCGCGTTCGGCGGCCCTGTCAATCACACTCCGTCCACGCACGGCGGCGGCAAACGCCGGGGTCTCCCGCTCGACCAGCCGGCCGGTCCCGTCGTCCGTAACGAACAGCGCCGCCCAGCCCTGTGCCGCCGCCAAGTCGTAGCCATCCTCGGGACCAAGGACGTTCAGAGCGGTCGAGCGCGCGTCGGCGAGACTGCACCGGTCCGCGATGACGCTCACCGCCCGCAGCCCGTGCGTCACCGGACGCCCGGTGCGTGGATCGATGGTGTGGGACACACGGGCGCCGTCCAGATCGTAGAAGTTGCGGTAGTCGCCGGACGTGGCCAGGGCAGCGTTCACCAGAGACACGATGCGCTGCGCCGCCGGGGCGCCCGGCGCCGGCCGCTCGACGGCGACGCGCCAGGACTTCCCCCGCTCGTTGCGGCCGCCCGCGCGCAGCTCGCCGCCGATCTCCACCAGGTAGTCGCCGAAGCCGCGCTCGGCGAGCAGGGCGGCCACGGCGTCGACGGCGTAGCCCTTCGCGATGGCCGACAGGTCCACAATCACGTTCGCGCGACGCTTCCGCAACGTCGATGCCGCGAGATCCACCTCCAGCAGATCGGAACCGACCCGCGCCCGGAGCGCGGCGAGCGTCGCCTCGTCCGGCGCCTCCGGCGCGCGTCCCGGCGGTCCGAACCCCCAGGCATCCACCAGCGGACCGACGGTCACGTCGAACGCGCCCCCGCTCGCCCGGCTGACCGCCAGGGCCTCGGCCACCACCCCGAGCGTCTCTCCGGACAGCGGTTGCGGCTCGGTCGTCGCCGCCCGGTTGAAGCGCGAGAGCTCCGAGTCGGGGCGATAGTGGGACATACGGCCCTCGATCCGTTCGAGGATCCGTCGCACCTCCGCCTCGACGGCGCGGTGGTCGAGCCGCCGGCCGATATGCGGAGGGGCGGGACGTACGCGCGTCTCCGGATAGGCTCGCCCGGCCGGACCGCCACTGGAGACGACGGTCACGTTGAACGTCGTCCCCATCGTCGCCCCGGTGAACGTCCAGCGGTGAGGAACCGGGTGCGACGCCGGCCGCGCCGTTTCGCCGCATGCGGTCGCGAGCACGGCCACCGCGACCAGCGCAGCATTCGTCCTCGACAAGGGGTCAGCGCTCCGCATCGACGAGACCGAGGGGCGGCGAGAAACGACGCGGACAGCCGTGTCGACTACCCGAAGTCGTCGAAGAGGATGTTGTCGCGCTCGACCCCGAGGCTGTCGAGCATGTCCATGCACGCCTTCAGCATCATGGGCGGGCCGCACAGGTAGTACTCCACGTCCTCCGGCGCGGGGTGGTCCTTCAGGTAGTTGTCGTAGAGAACCTGGTGAATGAAACCGGTCATTCCCTTCCAGTCGTCCTCCGGCAGCGGCTCCGACAGCGCAAGGTGCCACTCGAAGTTGTCGTGCTCGGCCGCGATGGCGTCGAAGTCGTCGATGTAGAACGCCTCGCGCAGGCTGCGGGCGCCGTACCAGAAGCTGACCTTGCGCTCCGTCGCGAGGCGCCGGAACTGGTCGAAGATGTGCGAGCGCATCGGCGCCATCCCCGCTCCGCCACCGACGAAGACCATCTCGGCCGGCGTCTCCTTGGCGAAGAACTCGCCGAACGGGCCGGCGATGGTCACCTCGTCGCCCGGCTTCAGGCTGAAGATGTAGCTGGTCATCTTGCCCGGCGGCGTTCCCTCGGGCGCCCGCGGCGGCGGCGAGGCAATCCGGACGTTGAGCATGATGACGCCCTTCTCCTCCGGATAGTTCGCCATCGAGTAGGCGCGCGTCACCGGCTCGTCGAGCACCGCGGTGTAGCGCCACAGGTTGAACTTGTCCCAGTCGGCCCGGTACTCGTCCTCGACGTCGAAGAGCTCGTAGTCGTAGGTGCCGGTCGGCGCCTCGATCTGGATGTAGCCGCCGGCCCGGAACGGCACCTCCTCGCCGGGCGGCAGCTCCAGGATCAGCTCCTTGATGAAGGTGGCGACGTTGTGGTTCGAGCGCACCTTGCAGCGCCACTGGCGGATGTCGAAGACCTCCGCCGGCAGCTCTATCGCCATGTCCTGCTTCACCTTGACCTGGCAGGACAGGCGCACTCCTTCGCGTTCCTCGCCGCGGCTCAGGTGGCTCCGCTCGGTCGGCAGCACGGCGCCGCCCCCGTCGCACACCGTCACCTTGCACACGCCGCAGCTCCCCTTGCCGCCGCATGCCGAGGGAATGAACAGCCGGTTGTCGGCCAGCGTGCCCAGCAGGGTGCCGCCGGCCGCGGTGCAGAGCGCCTTGTCGGCGTCGCCGTTGACGGTGATCGTCACCTCGCCGGTGGCGACGAGCTGCCGCCGGGCGGCCATCAGCAGGCCGACCAGCGACACGATCACGAACGTGAACATCGCGACGCCGAGGGTGACGGTGACCATCTGCGTGTCTACCTGATCTCGTCGCCGAGCGCCTCGACGGACGCGCGGAGGACGTCTTCGCCGACCACGTTGAGCAGCACCAGCGCCAGCCTGCGCGTCTTGGCCTCCGGGCCGAGTTGTTCGTCCGCCTCCAGGCTCGCAACCACTCGTCCGATATCGCGCTGCTCTTCCTCCGTCACGTTCTGCATCAGAGCCAGACAATAGCTTGGCAGCGCAGCTCTTGCCTTGTCGAAGTCGACCTCGCTCATGATCTCTCCGACAAAGGTGCTCCGGCGGTGCGCCTGCGCTCGATCCACGGCGCGGTCCGCTGCACCGAGAATGATCTTGAGCACCCAGTTCGGTCCGACATCGACATCATTGGATCCGACGCGGATGGTCAACACACCGCTGCGAAGCATGGTCATCGCCGCGAAGCCGGCGGCGGCCGTCCGCACCAGATGTTCGGCCCCATCCGGGGCCCCGAACCTCAAGCCGAACGAATCGAATACCAACAGTGCAGTCATGCCAGCCAACGCGTTGACCGTGACGTAGAGAACAGCCGGCCCTTGGCGCAGGGCGTCGCCCGGTGCGTCCCGATACCGCGCCACCAATTCGACAGCTCCCGCGACGGCTGCCAGCAGTGCGACGACGACGTAGTACAGCATGCGTTGGACGCGTCTCCGTACGGATTCCGAACATGTGTCGAGGAAGGACGCGTCAGGACGGAAACTGGATCGGGAACTCCACCATCACGGCGCAGCCGGACCGTGTTTGCGAACGCAATCGCATTCAGGACGCGCCGGACCGCGCACGATCCCCTTGCGCCTGTTGGACCACGACTTCAAGCCCCATATCTTCGAGCCCGGCAACCGTGCGCCGGAAATCGGCGTCCGACGTGCTCGCGTTCACGAGATCACGCAGAGGCATGACGCCTTTCGTCTCCACTCGCGACCTGATCTGCTTCAGGTTCTGCCGCTTGATCCGCTCCTCCCGCAGGGTGTCCAGAAACACGCTGGGGCCGATCACTCGTCGACTCATCACTCACCTCACCACCGCAAGATTCACGATAGAACGACACCGCCGACGCGTCAACCGGCGTGCGGCCGCCATCAGAGCTGCACGCCGGCGAAGGCCATGAACCCCAGCGCCATCAGCCCCACCAGCATGAACGTCAGCCCCAGTCCCCGCAAGCCCTCCGGCGGGTTCGAGTAGCGCAACCGCTCGCGGATGCCGGCCAGGGCGATCACCGCCAGCGCCCAGCCGATGCCCGAGCCGAGGCCGAACACGGCGCTCTCGGCCAGCGTGTAGCTGCGCTCCACCATGAACAGCGACGCGCCCAGGATGGCGCAGTTGACGGCGATGAGCGGCAGGAAGATGCCCAGCGCGGCGTGCAGCGGCGGCGCGAAGCGGTCGAGCACCATCTCGACGATCTGCACCATCGCCGCGATGGTCCCGATGTAGGAGAGGAAGCCGAGGAACGACAGGTCGTAGGCCCCCAGCGACGGGTGCAGCCACGCCATCGCGCCCGGGCTCAGCAGGTGCGCGTAGATCAGGTTGTTCATCGGCACGGTGATCATCAGCACGAAGATGACCGCGCCGCCCAGCCCGATGGCGGTCGTCACCTGCCGCGAGACGGCCAGGAACGAGCACATGCCGAGAAAGAAGGCGAGCGCCATGTTCTCGACGAACATCGCCTTGACCGCGAGGCTCAGGTAGTGCTCGAGCATCACTCGGCCTCCACCTGATCGGTCTTCCAGCTACGGAGCGCCCAGATCAGGAACCCGATGATGAAGAAGGCGGCGGGCGACAGCACCATCAGCCCGTTGGGCGTGTACCAGCCCGCCTCGCTCGCCAGCGGCAGCACGGTCGTGCCGAACACGGTCCCGGAGCCGAGCAGCTCGCGCACGAACGCGGTGATCATCAGGATGGCGCCGTAGCCCAGGCCGTTGCCGAGCCCGTCGATCAGGCTCATGCCGGGCGGGTTCTGCATGGCGTAGGCCTCGGCCCGCCCCATGATGATGCAGTTCGTGATGATCAGGCCGACGAAGACGGTGAGCTGCTTCGACAGCTCGAACAGATACGCCTTCAGCACCTGGTCGACCACGATCACCAGCGAGGCGATGATCGTGAGCTGCACGATGATGCGGATGTTGGTCGGGATCTGGTTCCGCAGGGCGCTGACGAAGAAGTTCGACGACATGGTGACGACCACCACCGCCGCGCTCATCACCAGGGCCGTGTCCATGCGGGTGGTCACCGCCAGGGCCGAGCAGATGCCGAGCACCTGCAGGGCGATGGGGTTGTTGTTGAACAGCGGGTCGATCAGCGCGTCGCGCGTCTTCGCCATCAGCCGTCCCTCCGCGTCCGGAGCGCCTCCAGGTAGGGGCCGAAGCCCTGCTCGGCGAGCCAGAAGCGCAGCATGTTGGTGACGCCGCGGCTCGTCATGGTGGCGCCGGCCAGACCGTCCACCCGGTACGGATCGTCCGCGGGCGGCCCCGCCAGCCCCTTGATCACCTCGATGGCCGGCACACCGTCGGGGCCGAACGCCTTGCGGCCGTTCCACAGGCTCTTCCAGCGCGGGTTGTCCACCTCGCCCCCGAGGCCCGGCGTCTCCTTGTGTTCGTAATAGGTCAGCCCGCGAATGGTCTCCAGGTCGGCGTCGAGGGCCACGAAGCCGTACAGGATGCCCCACAGGCCGAGGCCGTGGACCGGCAGCACCACCAGGTCGAGCGCGCCGGCGCCGTCGCGCAGCTCGTAAACCAGCGCCTGGTCCGCCACCCGCTGCAGCCCCGCGTTGTTGGGCGGGGCGGCCCGGCTCGTGTCGGGATTCGCCGCCGCGGCCCGCGGATCGAAACCTTCCGGATCCACGCCGGTGGCACCGCCCGTCTCCCGCTCGATGACCACCTGCCGAATCGGCGCGAAGCGCGCCTCGATCTCGTCCGGCTCGAGCGCCTCGTCCGGGGCGGCGAGGCCGGCCGCCACCAGCACGTTGCGCTGCATGTCCAGGGTCTGGTTGATGACCTGCCGCTCGCGCAGGGCCACCGCCGACGACGACACCACGATGGCGCACGCCACGCAGACGAGGGCCGCGAACCCCAGGTTGTAGACGACGCTACCCTGCATGGCGCGCCCTCCGTCGCCGCACGTTCATCCGGATCGCCGCGTAGTCGATGAGCGGCGCGAACAGGTTCATGAACAGGATGGCGAGCATCATCCCCTCAGGATACGCCGGGTTGACGACGCGGATGAGCACGGTGAGCACGCCGATGAGAAAGCCGTAGACGTAGTGGCCGCCCGGCACCGACGGCGCCGACACGGGGTCGGTAGCCATGTACACGGTTCCGAACGCCCAGCCGCCGATCGCGAGATGCCAGACGGGGCTCACGTCGAAGAACGGGTTCGTCGCCGACCCGATGGCGTTCAAGCCCGCCGCCATCAGGACCGTACCGGCCGTGACGCTCAGCATGATGCGCCACGAGCCGACGCCTGTTCCGACGAGCAGCGCCGCCCCGGCCAGGCAGGCGAGCACCGAGGTCTCACCCATCGAGCCGGGCACGAAGCCGACCAGCGCCTGCCCCCAGTCGAAGTCCGCCGCCATGTCCGCCGTCCCCCCGAGGGTGGCGGTGGCCAGCGCCGTGGCGCCGCTGACCGCGTCGGTCGACGTGTCGGCGGCAATCCAGACCGCGTCCCCCGACATCTCCGCCGGGTAGGCGAAGAACACGAAGGCGCGCGCCACCAGCGCCGGGTTCAGCACGTTCATGCCGGTCCCGCCGAAGATCTCCTTCCCGACCACGATGCCGAACGAGATGCCCAGCGCCACCTGCCAGAGCGGAATGGTCGGCGGCAGGACCAGCGGGAACAGCATGCCGGTGACGAGAAAGCCCTCGTTCAGCTCGTGCTTCCGCACCACCGCGAACAGCAGCTCCCAGAGGCCGCCGACCGCGAAGGTGACCAGCAGAATCGGCACGTAATAGAGGCTGCCGTGCACCAGGCAGCTCACCAGGTCGTCGGGCGCGAAGCCGACGCCCAGCGCCTCCATCACGCCGGTCTGCCAGGTCGCGAGCGGCGCCGCGCCGGCGGCAATGGCCAGGTTCGCCTGGTAGCCGGTGTTGTGCAGCGCCATCCAGATGCACCCGGCCAGCGCGATGACGACGGTGATCATCATCCGCTTCAGATCCATGCCGTCGCGGACGTGCGACGGACCGGCGGTGACCTGGCCGGGGGTATAGAGAAAGCTGTCCTGTGCTTCCCAGAGCGGGTAGAGGCGCTCGAGCTTGCCGCCCGGCTCGAAGTGGTGCGCCTGCGAGTCGAGCAGACGCCTTAACAGCTTCATGGCACGATCCGCGCCCGGCTTCTCGAGCACGGCAGCCGCGCGGGAGTCGCTTCACAAGCTGGGCCGCACAGTGCTTGTGATTTTTTTCTCAAGCGCAGCGTCAAAAAAAGACGGGGACCCGCCCCCGAACTCTCGATCATCGTACCGCCGCCCCGGACGCAAGTCAATCGAGCGGCGCTCAACCTTCCGTCCTGAGCGTGTCCAGCACGCTGCGAAGGTGCGGCCCGAAGTCGGTCTTGCCCGGATCGACGAACGTGCACAGGGCCAGGTCCTCCTCGTCCAGCTCGAGGCAGCCGAGCTCCTCGGCCCGCTCGACGTCGTGCATGACGAGTGCCCGCAGCATCGGCGTGGACAGCAGGTCCATCGGCATCACGCGCTCGTACATCCCGATCGGCACGATCGCGCGCGGGGATCCGTGCGTGGACGTCGTCATCGGGAAGCGGCGGCCCGGAAACAGTCCGGACGCGAAGGACCGCACGGTCGAGAACGTGTCGAATCCGGGTCCGAGCCAGCCCAGAAAATCGCGGTTGCGACCCTCGGCGAGCACCGACACCTGCTGGTGATAGCGTCCCAGGTAGCTGTGGACGTCCCCCATCGCGGCGCGCCCGGAGAGCACCGAGCCGGAGATGACCCGCTGCTCCGCCCCGCCGTCGACGTCCCCGTCCACCAGCTCCGCGGTGGACGCGCCGACCCGCGTCCGCAGCAGCCGCGGCCGCGCCACCGGCGGCCCTCCGAGCGCCACGACCCGGGCTACGTCGAGCGCCCCGGTCTCGAACAGCCGGCCCGTCGCGATGACGTCCTGCACGCCGATGTGCCAGACCACCTTGCCGCGGCCGACGGGATCTAGCGTATGGATGTGCACGCCCACGGTCCCCGCCGGATGCACGCCGTCGAAGACCTCGTGGCGGATCTGGTTGCTCGCCGACGGCGGCGGTTGGAGTCGCTGATTCGGCCCCGTGCAGACGAACACCGGTCCGCCGGTGAGGCGCGCCAGGGCCTCGAGTCCCCGCTCGAAGGGGCCCTCGCGGCCTGCGAGCATGAAGGCCACGTCCGGCCCCAGGGGGTTGGTGTCGATGGCGGTGACGAAGATCGAGTGCGGGCGCGTCGCCGGATCGGCCACCCGGCCGAACGGCCGCGCGCGCAACGCCGTCCATTGGCCCGACTCCAGAAGCAGGTCGCGGACCTCGCTCCGGGTCATGCCGCTCGGGTGACGCCCCGACCACGCGCGGAAATCGGCCGACTCGGGCGTCCGGCCCTCGCGTTCGGCCCGACTCGCCTCGATCACCACCGACTGCAACGCGCGCCGGGCGCCGCGATGGATGGCCCGCACAGTCCCGGCCGCGGGGGCGGTGTAGCGCACCCCCGGCATCGTCTTGTCCTCGAAGAGAGCCTGGCCGCGCGCAACCGTGTCGCCCACCGCGACGTGCATCGTCGGCCGCAGACCGACGTAGTCGGCCGCCACCAGCGCCACGTGACGCACCGGCCGCGCGTCGTCGACCGAATCGGTCGGCGCTCCGGTGATGGGAAGGTCCAAGCCGCGGGTGATCGTGTGGCGGGGCATACGTCCGACCCTTCAAGGATACCGCGAACCGCTCGCGGCGTTCGGTGCCGGTAAGATGAACCCGGCATGGCGACCGGGCAGCGGACGCATCCGGCGGGGGCATGGCGGGGCGCGCTCGCCGCGACGATTTGCGCGATGGTGCTGGGAGCCGGGCTGACGGCCTGGTGGACGGCGATCGACCGCGCGCGCATCACCGGCGACGAGCCGCACTACCTGATCATCGCGGCCAGCCTGCTGCGGGACCGCGATCTGGACGTCCGCAACAACTATCGGGAGGATGCCGAGACCCGTGAGATCTACGGCCCGCTCAGACCGCACGCCTGGCGGACGGCGGACGGCTGGCGCTCGTTCCACGCACCGGGGCTCGGACTGCTGCTTGCGGCGCCGTTCGGCGTCGGCGGAATCGCCGGCGCACGCGTGGCGCTCGCCCTGCTGGCGGCGGCAGTGCTCGGATGGACCGGCTGGGTCTGGGCCCGCGATCGGCTGTCGCCGCCGGACACCGCGCTGGTCACCGCGGGGATCGTGTTGTCTGCGCCGGTGGTCGCCGGCGGAGGCTACCTCTACCCCGACCTGCTCGGCGGCGCCCTCCTGGCCGCCCTGGCGGTGCGGCTGCTGTCCGCGCCGTTGCGCTCCACCCTGGAGTGGGCCTGCCTGCTCGCGGTGGTCGGGCTGCTCTGCGCGCTGCACCCGAAGAACGTCGCCGCGGCAGGACTCCTGACGGCGCTTGCACTCTGGCGGGTCTGGCGCGAACGCGGAGCAGGCGGCATCGGGACCACCGGCCGGCGGCTTCCCCGAAGCGGGGCGATCGCCATGGCCGTCGCGGCCGCCGGGGCGGCGCTCGTCGCCGTCTGGCTGCTCGCCGACTTCGCCGACATCTTCGTCAGGCGCCTGCGCACCGAGCTGGGCGCGCCGCCGGACAAGGCGCTGCGGGTCTTCCTGGGCCTGCATCTCGATCAGGCCCAGGGGATGTTCTTCCAGCAGCCGCTGCTGCTTCCGGGACTCGTCGGGCTCGGCTGGATGATCCGGCGCCGCCACCCGTTCACGCTGCCGTGGCTGGCGCTCTATCTCTCGTTGCTCGTACCGACCGCCCTGCACACCTACAGCGAGTACGGCGGCGCCGGTCCGTCCGGCCGCTTCGGCTGGGCGGCCATGTGGCTCTGGCTGGTTCCGCTCGGCATCTGGATCGACGCGGAGCGCAGGACGGTGGTCCCCTACCTGCGTTCCACGGTGTGGTGTGCGCTCGCCTACCAGGCCGCGCTCGCGGTCCGCTGGCTGCCGGACCCTTCCGTGTTCCATCCGCGGACCTACGAGCTGGTCTGGAGCCGGAACTCGCTGTTTCCGGTGCCGATCCGCTATTCGCTGCCGCACTTCTACGATACGAGTCTCGACTACCTCCCAAACGTCGTCTGGACGCTCGCGGCGTTGCTGCTCGTCGCTACCGGCGTTCTGTGGACGTCGCCGGCGGCGCGGGGCCGGCTCCGCGGCGTGTGGGCGGCCGGGGTGGCGGTGGCGGCGCTGCTGCTGCCGGTGGAGCCCGCCGCGGATCGGATGTCGGCCGCCGACGAGCGGCGCGAGGACGCGCTCGCCCTGTCCCTGTACAGCTCCATCGCGCGCCGTTTCGAAGCGGAACGCCTGTGGCCGATGTCCACTGCCGCGGTCACGACCCTGGCGGATCCCGCCGCGAGCGCAGGGGCCGTCCGCGCCGCCGCCCGATCGACGAGGGAGGACGGCGTGGTGGTCTTCGGCCCGTACCTGGAGCTCGGTCCCGGTCGCTACCGCGCGACCGCGGCGCTCCGGCTCGACTCCCCCGCCGATGGCCGCGCCGCGATCTTCGAGATCGTCAGGAACAGGTCGCGCATCGCCGCCGTGAACGTTCCGGCGTCGCACCTGCGGGACGACGGCAGGTGGTCGCTGGCGGCGATCACCTTCGAGAGCGCCGAAGCTCTCGAAAACGTGGAATTCAGGATACTCGCCACCCCGGGGGTCGATCTGCTGATCGACTACATCGAGTTGACGCCGATATTGCCGCATCCCGAGGCGCCGACGCCCACCGTCGTCACCGAGTTGCCGCCCGCCCCGTGAGATCTCGAGGAAACCATGTTCGAACGCACCGTAAGCGCGGACGATCTCGCGTACCTGAAGCGTGCGCGCGAAGAAGCGGATCGCGCCTACAACGAAGCCCTTACGGTGCTCGACCGAGCGCTCCCGAAACAGCCGCTGCTGCCGCGCCCGCCTGCCGGGGACGACGATCGATTCGCCGCGCTGCGGGCCGGCCGGCAACTGGACACGGATGGACCGACTCCCGGGGCCGGCTGGCGGGGACGACTGCGAGCCGCCGTGCGGCGCATCGTCGGGCCCATCGTGAAGCGCCAGGAGCATTTCAATACACTGGTGGTGGAACACCTCGAACGCGCCGCCGCGGCCGAGGCAGCGCAACGGCGCGCGCTCGACGCCGTGGTCCACGCCCTCGACGGGCATCTGGAGGCCGTGGCCACGTTCCACTCCCGCCTCATCCAGTACCTGCAGCAGATCACGCCCTACGTCGACACCAAGGACCGGGAGGCGTCGGGGCTGGCGCGGCGGATCGCGGAAGACGTGGCGGAGCAGACCGACGCCCTGGACCGCCGCCAACAGACGCTGGCCGGGCTGGACACCACCGTGGCCCATCTGCAGCACGAGGTGCTCGCCGTCCGCGGCAGCGCCTCGCGGGCCGCGGCGCCCGCGCCATCCCCGACGGATTCGCCCCCCGCGGCCGCCGCCTCCCCCGCACCCCGCCCCGACTCCGAGGGCATCGACGCGTCCGTGGACGCGTACTCCTACGTAGGCTTCGAGGACCGCTATCGGGGCGCGTGGGAGGCCATCCGGGACCGCCAGCGCGACTACGTTCCGCTCTTCGAGGGAGCGTCCGACGTGCTCGACGTCGGCTGCGGGCGGGGCGAGTTTCTCGACCTGCTGCGCGAGGCGGGAATCGCGGCCCGCGGCGTAGACGCCAACCCGCAGATGGTCGCGGCGTGCCGCGAGCGGGGGCTGACGGCGACGGCCGGCGACGCGCTCGCGTTTCTGGAAACGCTGCCGGACGGCTCGCTCGGCGGCCTCTTCTCCGCGCAGGTCGTGGAGCACCTGCTGCCGGATACACTCATCCGGCTGGTCCGCGTGGCGTGGCGCAAGCTGCGGCCCGGCTCCACCATCGCGATTGAAACGATAAACCCGTCCTGCTGGCTCGCGTTCTTCGAGACGTACCTGCGCGACTTCACGCACGTCAAGCCGCTGCATCCCGAGACGCTGCGCTACCTGCTCGCCGCGAGCGGCTATCACAGTCCCGCGATACGGTTCCGGTCGCCGGTCTCCGAGAAGGACCGCCTGCAGCGCGTACCGCTGGCGGACGCCGCCACCGGGACGTCCGTGGACGCGCGGCTGCTCCCCGGCCTGCTGGCCGTGAACCACAACGTGGACCGCCTCAACAGCCTGCTGTTCTCCAGCATGGACTACGCGGCCATCGCCACGCGCCCGTGATCGTTTGGTACCATGGCCGTCGCGTGTCCAAGCTCATCATCCAGATTCCCTGCCTGAACGAAGCCGAGACGCTGCCCGCCACGCTGGCCGACCTGCCGCGGGGGATCGCCGGCATCGACCGCATCGAATGGCTGGTGATCGACGACGGCTCCGACGACGCCACCGCACAGGTGGCGCGGGCGCACGGCGTCGACCACGTCGTCCGGTTCCGCACCCACAAGGGACTCGCCGCGGCGTTCATGGCGGGACTCGATGCAGCGGTCCGCCTCGGCGCCGACTACATCGTCAACACCGATGCCGACAACCAGTACGCCGGGACGGACGTCGCCGCGCTCGTGCAGCCGCTGCTCGACGGCTCCGCCGACATCGTCATCGGCGACCGCAATGTCGCCACCCTGCAGCGGATGCCGCTGCTCAAGCGCTGGCTGCAGCGCCTCGGAAGCTGGGTGGTGCGCCAGGTATCGAACACGAAGGTGCCGGACGCCACCAGCGGGTTCCGCGCCTATACGCGGGAGGCGGCGCTGCGCCAGACGGTGGTGTCGGACTTCTCGTACACGCTGGAGACCATCATCCAGGCCGGCAAGAGACGGATGGCCATCGCGCATGTCCCGATCGCCACGAACGAGGCGACGAGGCCGTCGCGCCTGTTCGACAGCGTTTTCACCTACGTCAAGAGGTCGGCCGCCACGATCCTGCGCATCTACACGCTCTACGAGCCGCTCAAGGTGTTCGTGTCCATCGGCTTGCTCACCTTCGGCGGCGGGTTCGCCGTCTCCACGCGCTTCCTCTACTTCTACCTTCGCGGGGAGGGCGACGGCCACGTGCAGTCGCTGGTCCTCGCGGCCGTGCTCATGATCGTCGGATTCCAGGTGCTGCTGATGGGCCTGCTGGCAGACGCCTTCTCCGTCACCCGCAGGCTGACCGAGGAGCTGCTGTACCGGGTGCGCGCGCTCGAGGCGACGAACCCGGCCACGGCCGCCGCGACAGAGGCCGGGACCGAATCGACGGGTCGAACGCAGCGCGCGGCCGCCGGGAGCGGGCATGGCTGAGCCGTCGAAGACCTCGGTAGTGATCCCGGCGTTCAACGAGGCAGTCGGCATCGGCGTCGTTGTTCGCGATCTCGCGAAGGTCGAAGCGTGGCAGGAAATACTGGTGATCGACGACGGTTCCTCCGACGATACGGCGGCGCGCGCCCGGGAAGCGGGCGCCACGGTGATTCGCCACCCGTACAACAAGGGCAACGGCGCCGCCGTCAAGACCGGGATCCGCGCGGCCCGCGGCACCTACCTGCTCGTCCTGGACGGGGATGGACAGCATCGGCCCGAGGACGCACCGCGCCTCCTGCGGAGGCTGGGCGAGTACGACCTGGTCGTCGGGGCCCGCCCGGCCTCCACCCAGGCGACCACAGGCCGCCGGCTCGGTAACGCGCTGCTGAATCGCCTGGCAACCTGGCTTACGGCGTTCCCCATCGAGGATCTGACATCGGGCTTCAGGACGGCGCGCACGGTCCATTTCCGCGAGTTCGTCCACATGCTGCCCAACGGCTTCTCCACGCCGGCCACGACCACGCTCGCTTTTCTCCGCGCCGGCTACAACGTGGCATTCGAAGCGACCGCCGCCCGGCCGCGACAGGGGACTTCGAAAATCCGCTTCGTGCGCGACGGCGCCAAGATGCTGCTGATCGTCGTGCGCGTCATCACCATCTTCAGTCCGCTGCGCGTGTTCATCCCCGTCAGCCTGTCGTCGCTGGCCGGCGGAGTCGGCTACGCCGCCTGGACGATAGCGACCGAGATGCACGTGACCAACACGTCGGTGCTCCTGACCGTTCTCGGAGTGCTCGTGTTCCTGGTCGGTCTGGTCTCCGATCAGATAGCGATGCTGCGAATGGGCGGCAGGGGCGACCACCGGGAATGAAGCCGGCGACCGTCGTGATGGTCACGTCGTCGTACCCCCGCTTCCCGGGCGACCTGACGGGCACGTTCCTCGAGCCGATCGCGCACGGGATTGCGGCTCTCGGACACGCCGTGCACGTCGTCGCGCCCTGGCATCCTCTTGTTCGGCGGCCAGCGCGCGAGGGAGGCGTCCGCTTCCACTTCTACCGCTACGCCCCCCTGCGGGCCCTGAACGTCTTCGGCTACGCCGGCGCGCTGCGGGCGGACGTCAGTCTCCGGCCGGCGGCCTACGCGGCCGCACCCCTTGCCCTGGCGGCCGGCTGGCGCGCAACCCGGCGGGTCGCCCGCCGTCACGGGGCGACCCTGCTGCACGCGCACTGGGTCATCCCCGGCGGTGTCGTCTCAGCCGCGGCGGCCGGGTCGTTGCCGCTCGTCGTCAGCCTCCACGGCTCCGACGTCTTCGTCGCCGAACGGAATGCCCTGGCTCGCAGGGCGGCGCGGTTCGCGTTCCGCCGCGCGGATCGCATCACCGCCTGCAGCGAAGACCTGCGGGCACGGGCGGAAACCGTCGGCGCCGATGCGGCGCGCGCGGAGGTCGTTCCCTATGGCGTGGACGTCGAGCGGTTCGCACCGAACCCGGACGTTCGCCGGCGAGTCCGCACGCGGCACGATCTGGCCGACGACGATCCGGTGGTATTCGCCGTGGGGCGACTGGTCCGGAAGAAGGGCTTCGAATACCTCGTCGACGCCGTCGCGGCACTCGCTACCCGCTGGAAACGGCTACGCCTGATCCTGGCGGGCAGCGGCGATCTCGACAAGGAACTGCGCGCGCGGGCCGCTGCCGGCGGCATTGCCCACCGGGTCACGTGGCTCGGAGCGATTCCGCAGACGGAGGTCGCCGAGTGGCTGGCCGCGGCAGACGTCGTCGCGTTGCCGTCGGTGGTGGACGACGCCGGCAACGTCGACGGCCTGCCCAACACGATTCTCGAAGCGCTCGCCACCGGCACCGCGGTGGTCGCGACGCACGCCGGCGGCATCGCCTCCGTCGCGGTCGACCGCGAGACCGCCCTGGTCGTACCGCAGAGGAACGCCGGGGCTCTCGCCGACGCCATCGAAGCGCTGCTCGGCGATGCGGGGCTCCGCGCGGCGATCGGCGACGCGGCCCGCGAACGGATGCGACGCGAGCACACGTGGGAACGGGTCGCCAAGCGCTTCGAGACGGCCTACGAGCTGGCCGCCGAGCACGCACAAACCCGCTGATTCGACGACGCCCTGCATTGCTGGCGTTGCCGAGCGCGTGGTACGCTCCGGCCCGATGTTGCGCACGGCGCTCGTCGTCCTGCTGATCGCCTACCTGCCCGGGGCCCTGCTCTTCCGCGTCCCCCTGCTCCACCGCGCGCGCCGTGCGGCAATGACTGCCGAGGAGCGGGTCTTCTGGGGTGTCGTGCTCAGCGCCGCCCTGTCGTCCATCGGCGCCCTGAGTCTGGCGGTCGCAGGCACCTATGCACTCGAGCGGTTGCTCTGGCTCAACGGAGCCGTCTGCCTGGGAATCGCGCTCGGATGGCGCGCGCGACTGCGGTTCGGCACGGAGGCGCCCGGGCCTGCGCGCACCGCCGCGGCGCCGCTGGCGCTGCTCGTGCTCGCCGCCGGCCTTTTCTTTTTCGTGCCGCCTGCCGAGTACGTGAACGGCGGGCGGGATCCGGCGGTCTACTTCAACTCCGGAATACAGATCGCCCAACAAGGATCGGTCTTCGTCGACGATCCGCTGGTTCGCTCGATTCCCTCGGATTCCCGCGAGCTGTTCTTCCGTCCCGAGCCGCCGTCCGCGGCGTTCGACAGCCTGCGGTTCCTGGGGTTCTTCGTCGTCGACCAGGACGCCGGTACGGTGGTCGGCCAGTTTCCGCATCTGTACCCCGTCTGGATCGCCGTCGCCTACGACACGCTGGGGCTGACCGGGGCGCGCTACGTACACGGGCTGTGGGCCGTGCTCGGCGTCCTGGCGGTCTACTTCGCGGGCGCCTTCGCGCTGGGCCGGGCGGCCGCGTTGGCGGGCGCGGGGCTGCTGGCCGTGCACGTCGCACAGGTCTGGTTCGCGCGTTATTTCTGCGCGGAGATGATCGTGCAGCCGCTGGTCTTCGCCGGCGTGCTGGCCCACGCCCGCGCGCAGGCTGAGGGCGACCGGTTCTTCGCGCCGGTGGCCGCCTTCCTGCTCGGCCTGACCCTGTTCGCGCACATCCTCGGCGTACTGATCGTCGGCGCCGCGTGCCTGGCCGCGCTCGTCGGACGGGCCGACGGGCAGCCTGTACTCGCGTCTTTCGGGGCGCCGCTCGCCACGGTCACGGCAGTTGCCGGAGCCTACTACCTGACCGTGCTGGCGCCCTACACCCTGGCGACGCTCGGGCCGCTCCACGTTCTCCCGGCAGCCGGCGGCACGCTCGTCGCCGGCGCGGCCTTCGTCGCGCTCGGCCGTGCACAGGTAGCAGCGATCGCCCGGACCTGGCTGCCGCGCGTCCTCGTCGGGGCCTTGTGGCTGTTGGCGGCCTACGCGCTCATGGTCCGCGAGGGCGGCAACCGTAATCCCGAGATCGATCCCTACTGGCTGCGTCTCTATACGGACTTCTACCTGCGGCCGGCGGGGCTCGCGGCCGCGCTTGCAGGTTGGGCGGTTGTCTCGGGCCGGCGATTCTGGCGCGCATCGACGCTCTTCATCGTCGCCGCCACTTACGCCGTCTTCATCTTCTACAACGCCCGCATCACGCCCGATCAGTTCTGGACGGCCCGGCGCTACGTGCTGATCATCCTGCCGATCTCCCTGCTGCTGGTCGGCGCCGCGGCGTTCACGCCACTGGAGCGGCTGGACCCGCGCCGACTGCCCGGGCTCGGGAGACTCACTCTAGGCGCTGCGCGCACCGCGGCCGGCGCGATGCTCGTCGCGGGGCTGGGGTGGTCGTACTGGCAGGCAACGAGCCCGGTACTCAGGCACGTCGAGCACGCCGGGATGATCCCGCTGGTCGAGGAACTGGCCGCGCGGCTGGCCCCGGACGACCTGCTGCTGGTGGGGCCGCGCAACACCACGGACATACAGGTCGCGGCGCTGCCGCTGGCCTACATCCACAACCGCCACGTTCTGCCCCTGGCCAGCGCGGCGCCGGACACCGAGGCTCTGGGCGACTTCCTCGACTGGGCGCGCGAACGCTACTCCCGCGTCCTGTTCCTCGGCGGCGGCGGCACCGACCTGCTGTCGAAGCGCACCGCGGCCAGGCTGCTCGCGAGCGAGCGCCGGCAGGTTCCCCACTACGAACGGGCCCTGAACGCCTATCCGAACGGCGTAGTGGACTGGCAGCTCGACTACGGCATCTACGAGTTCGTGCCGGCGTCGGCCCACACAGAGCGGTTCGATCTCGACGTCGGCGCCGGCGACGACCTGCACGTCTACGGCATGTATCCCAAAGACGTCGACCCGCGCGGCGTCACCTATCGCTGGACCCGGGAGAGGGCGTTCGTCCGGCTGGTCGACACGCGGCCCGACGCCGCGACGCTGACGCTGCGGATGAGCAAGGGGGCGCGCCCGACGCCCGCAACCGGGGGCGCGGTAGTACGCGTGTTTCTCGACGACCGGCCGCTGGGCGCGGTGACCGTGGCCCTGGATCGGTTCGACGCCTACTCGCTGGCGATTCCGCCGGACTTGGCGCGGCAGGTCGCCGACCGGCCGCGGACCTCCGAGTTGCGGATCGAGACCGAGACATGGGTGCCGCAGGAGGCGTTCGGCGTCCCCGATGCGCGCGCGCTCGGGGTGATGCTCGATCGGGTGGAGGTCCGCTGAAGGCCGGCGGAGGCGGCCCGATAGCGTGTTCGACCACCTGCAGATCGACGACCGCTCGGAGCGCTGGCTCGTTGGCTGCGCGGATCTGCTGCTGAAGCCGTTCGGCGACATCGGCGGCTGGCGGCGGGCTGCCCCGGCTGGTGCGCCACGACGCGTGCTCTTGTTCCGCCTGGAACGCATCGGCGACCTGCTGATGACCCTGGACGCGATCGGCGCGGTCCGTCGCCTTCTTCCCGACGGCGAGCTGCATCTGGTGGTCGGAAGCTGGAACGCCGAGCTGGCGGGCCTCATACCCGCGGTGGATCACGTGGAGACTCTCGACGTACCGTGGCTGGCGCGCGAGCGGGCGCCGAGCTCCCTGGCTTCGCTGGCCGCGCAGGCCGCGCGCTGGCGCCGGCAGGGCTTCGACCTGGCCATCAACTTCGAGCCCGATATCCGCAGCAACCTTCTCGCGGCGGCCAGCGGCGCAGCCCGCCGGGCGGGTTTCGCCTCGAAGGGGGGCGGCGCGTTCCTGACCCATTCCCACCCGTACGATCCGTCCGCTCACGTCGCAGCCAATGCTCTGCGGCTGGTGGAGCGGACGCTGCCACCCTTCAGGGGCCGCGCCAATGCGACCGGGCAGGCGGACGAGTCGCCCGTGCCTTGCGCTCCCCCCGCCGCTTCAAGCCCGCTGCGGATCCCCGAGAGGGCCCACGCCCGAGCCCAACGGCTGCTAGCTGCCCGCGACGGTCCGGGACCCCTCATCGGGATCAACCCCGCCGCCGGTCGCGCCGTGAAGGAATGGCCGGCCGAACGCTTCGCGGCGACGGCGGCCCGGCTCGCGGAACGGACGCAAGCCACCTTCGTCCTGCTGGGTTCAGCGGCCGAACGGCCCCATGCAGAGGCGGTCACGCGGGCGCTGCCGGCCGGCATCCGCCCCGTCGATCTCGTCGGCGAGGCGCCACTGGTGGATCTGGCGGCAATCCTCCAACGGATGACGCTGCTGATAACCGGCGACACCGGCCCGATGCACCTGGCCGCGGCGGTCGGCACACCGGTGCTCGCCATCTTCGGGCCCACCGATCCGCAGCGCTACGCACCGCTGCACACGCGCTCGACGGTGGTCCACGCGGATCTGTGGTGCCGGCCGTGCAACCGCGTGCGACGGCCGCCGGCCCGCTGCCGCGGAGTGACGCCGGACTGTCTCACCGGCGTGAGCGTCGAGGCCGTCGTCGGCGCCGCCCTGGACCTGCTGACCTCCGGCGGTGCCCCCGACAACGTTCACCCGCCGCCGAGCACCTCCGCGTAGAGTGCCAGCAGGCGATCTGTGACCGCGGGCCAGGAAAACCGCCGCTCGACGACCGCGCGACCGGCCTCGCCCATCGCCGGCAGCCGCTCGCGCGCCGCCAAAGCGGCGCGCAGTGCGCCGGCCAGCGCCGCCGCGTCGCCGGGCGGTACCAACCAGCCGGTAACACCGGGAACGACCTTGTCGGGAATTCCGCCCGCCGCCGTGGCGACCACCGCCCGGCGGTGCGCCATCGCCTCCAGGGTGACCAGCGAGCTGCCCTCGTACAGCGTCGGATGGACGAACAGCGTCGCCGCGGCGTACCAGGCATGGACCGTGTCGTCCGGAACCCGCCCGAGCAGGTGCACGCGTTCCCGCAAACCCGCCTCGCGCACCTGCCGGGACAGAACCGCGCGCCGCGGACCGTCGCCCACCACCACCAGGCGCCAGGGGGCAGGCGCCGGCGCACGCGCCAGCCGCGCCAGCGCCTCGATGAGCACGTGGAATCCCTTGTTCGCCTCCAGACGGCCGACTGCGACCAGCACGCTGTCGGCGTGGCCCGCACCGATGGACTCACGCAGGCCGCGCGCCTCGTCGGCCGGCCGGGAAGCGAAGCAGTCGAGATCGACCGCGTTGGGGATCACCGGCGCCTTCCAACGCGGCACCCCGAGATGGGCTGTCACCACCGGCACGAGCGCCTCGTCGGTCGCCACGACCCGGTCGGCCGACCGGGCGCAGGCGCGCACCGCTGCCTGCAAGGGCCGGTAGGCGATCCGCTTGAGCGGCGCGCGGGCCGGATCGGTCCCGCCGAACTCCTCCAGCCCCTGCGGATTGAAAACGAACGGCACGGTCTCGAGCGGGTCGCGGGCGCGCGCCAGCGCGTAGCCGAGCGCGGCCGCCCCGTAACCCTGGACGATCTGCGCCGCCCCTCGCGCCACCAGCCGCCGCGCCAGCCTGCCGGCCCGCCAGCCGAAGAGCGGATAGGCGGTATTGCGATCGAGGATGGTCGTTCCGCGGCGCCCCGCGAACGGGAACGTCCGGTACGGCACGAAGCGGGTGGTCAACCGCTCGTGGCCGAACACCGCATGTTCGGGGTCGGGTGAGCCGACGGGCTTCCGGGGCGGCGGCGAGACCAGCGTCACCGCCGCGCCCCGCCCCAGAAGATGGCGCGACAGGTCGTATACGTGCCGCTCCAGCCCGCCGACACCGTGCAGCGGGTGGACCGCGCGGGTCAGAATGAGAATCCGCAGCGCGTCAACCCAATCGGAGTGCGATCTGGAAGGGCAGCGCGATGGTGGCTACCTGCAATCCCCTGCCGCGGGCGGGGCGCGGCGGCGCATCGTTCGTCGTCATGCCTTCAACTCTCGATATGTCCGATTATGCGCGGAACCGCCGGCCTGATCAACGCATTGCACCGCGCGTTCCGGTCGAGTATCCAAGCATGAATCTCACCAGTCGCCACAGGTCCGATCTGCGGCCGGTCCGCCATCGAAACGTCGGCGCGGTCGTGCCGTTGCAGCGACCAGGTGCGACAACCGAGGTTGACGCGGGCCGTGGCTTGTGACGCCAGGGCCCAGGCACGGACATCAGGCGGCACGCCGCAGCCGCTCGTACAGCGCCTCGACCTGCGTCACGACCACCGGCGTGTCGAACGTCCGCTCGACGCGGCGCCGAGCCGCCCCGCCCAGCCGCGCGCGAAGTGCTGCATCACGTCGCAGCATCGCCACGTGCCTGCCCAGCCCGTCGACGCTTCGCGAGAGCAAACCGGTCTGTCCATGGACCACGATGTCACTCGTGCCGCCTGTTTCCATCGCCGCTATAGGACAACCGAGCGCGCTCGCTTCCAGCAGCACGCGGCTGAACGGCTCCCGCCAGTGGGATGGAAACACCAACAGCTCGGCATGCCGCATCCAGGCCAACGTCTCGGCGTGCGGTCGCCAACCCATGACACGGATCTCGCGTCCGGAGCGGCGTCCCGCAGCCTCAAGCCGCGAACGCGCCGCGCCGTCGCCCACCACGACGAGCGGTAGATCGAGGTCCGCGGCCAGAATCGCCGGCACAAGCTTCGACGCACCCTTGTTCGTCTCCAGCTTGCCGACGTACACGGCGTACGGGCGGTCGATTGGCGGGGGCTGCGCTGCCGCCTCCTCTCGAATCCCACGCACGCCGACGGGGTTCGGGATGACCTGCACCCGGTCCGCCGCCAATCCCGGACAGCGGGCGACGAGATCCCGTGCGATGGCGGAGCCGACCGCCACCACCGCGCCGGCCCGCGCGAGGGCGCGGTGCTTGCTTCGCAGGTTCGCGCGCATGTACGGAATCAGCGGCGCGGCCAGCGGCCAGAGCCGACCGCCCCGCGGGCGGATGCAGCGGAGCATCATGGACGGCGTGCAGGCCGGACACAACTCCTCGGCCGACGGATCGTAAATCAGGTCCGACCAGTAGCACACGGGCCAGTAGTCGCGCACGGTGCAGACTACCGGCAGGCCGGCGGCGCGCGCCGCCGCCACGCTCGGCGGGCCCGTCAACCGGTGCTGGGCGTGCACGAGATCGATGCCCCGCTCGCGGATCAGCCGTCGCAGATACTTCGCGAAGCGCCGGTAGAGGCGTTCGTTCTTGAAGTAGTTCCGTACGAACGGGACCTCGGGCGCCCACGCACGGAACTCAAGCGGGCTGAACCCGTCGAAGACATCGCCGACGGCGGGCGCGGGACCCAACCGGGGAAGCACGATCGTGACGTCGTGCCCGCGCGCCCGCAACCCGCGGGCCAACTCGTACGTGCTCCAGCCGCTCCCGCCGCAGACCGGCGGAAACACGTCGGTGGCAATCAGGAGGCGCATGTCGCTCGGCCGAGGCCGCGTCCGGCGAGCGCGGCGCGCAGTGCGGACGACAGCCTCTCGCAGTGGCGGTCCCAGCCGAACTCGCGCACGGCACGCATCCGCGCCGCGGCGCCGAGACGCCGCCGCAGTTCCGGGTTGCGCAGCGAACAGAGGGCCCCCGCGAGCGCCCCGGGATCTCGCGCATCGTACAGCACGCCCTCCTGTCCGTGGCGAACGAGCTTCCCAATCCGATCGATGGCCGGCGCGGTCACCGGAAGACCCGCCGCCATGTACTCGAACAGCTTCAGCGGGGACCAGTAGAAGCCGAGCGCGAGCGGGGCGTGCGCCTCCACGTCGAACGGCGCCACGCCGATGTCTGCCGCGGCCAGGCAGGCGGGCATGCCGTGGTGCGCAACCGCGCCGGTGAAGGACACGCCGGGAATGCGCTCACCCGCCGCGCGCACGCGGGGGAGCTCGGGGCCGTCTCCGATCAGCACGGCGTCGACGTCGTCGCGGCCCTGTTGCCGCAAGCGCCGAATCGCATCGACCAGGTGCACGGCGCCGTGCCAGGCGCGGAACGCGCCTGCGAAGACGGCCAGGGTCCGGCCCGCCCGGCGCTCGAACGGCAGTTCACCGGCGGCGTCGGGGCTGAACCGCACGGTGTCGGCGCCCCATTCGAGCTCGACGATCCGTTCGGGAGGGACGGACGGAGGAAGAACCGCGGCGTTGGGCGTAACGACAAGATCCGCCTGCCGGCACTGCCACTCGCGCCACCGGCGCATCGGCTCCACGACCAGCGCCCGGTCCAGCCATCGCTTCCGCGAGCCGGGGTGATCGATGACGGGCGCGTTGACTTCGAGCACGGCCACCGCGCCGACCGCCCGCGCCGCCACCATGCCCTCCCCGCCGAAATTGTAGTACCGCTCGATGACCACGTCCGGCGTAATCCGCACGGCCAGTTCCCGCACCCGCGGCGCCAGGCACCAGCGCAACCGGCGCGCGCCGAACGGCGGCGGCAGATCGATCCAGTGCACGAGGTCGCGGGGAAAGCCGCCATGCCCCGCCGTCGTCAGCACGTGGACGTCGTGCCCGAGCGCCGCGAGGCCGGCGGCCACTCCGGCAACGTGCACCGCTCCGCCGTCGCAGCCGGGGACGCGCTGATCGGTCGCGACGTACAGAATGGTCACGGGTTCCGCCTCCGGAAGGTGACGCGTGCGTCTTCCGGTACTCCGCCAACGTCGTCGACCCGGCCGGACGACTCCAGATAGCGTTCGGGGTCCCGATAGAACGACGATCTGTCGAACAGGTATCGATAGGCCAGATCCGGCAACAGACGCGGCAGGACGACGAACGTGGTGTGTGCGTTGCGGATCGGCTCGAGGCGGCGCCGATCCATCAGCCCGGCGCCGTACTGCACGGTCAGTCCCAGGTTCCACCAGATGCAGACGACGACGCCCACGAAAAGCGCCGCGCGCGACAGTCGCTCCCGGACCAGCCTCATGGCGGCCGCCAGGCCGACGACGAGCAGCATCGACGTCCCTACGAACCGCCGGGCGCCGAACGAACCGGCGGTCGTCCAACTCTCGACGCTGCCCGATATGTAGACCTGCGCGGCGAACATCGCGAGCAGGCAGACACCGATCCTGCGGGCGTCGGGAAGAGCGACCGCACCGGCGCGGGTGTATCCCACGAGGCCGGCGATCGCCACCAGCACCAGCGGCGTCCACACCAGCAGACCGTGCTCGGGGGACAGCAGCACGCCCGCCGCGTAGGGCGCGAACCAGACCATCTTGCGCGCCACTTCCGGAGCCGGGCCGACGTGGCCGTACAGCACGAGGTACGTCGCCACCTGCGGCAGATAGCAGATGAACGCGGTCGCCGCGCCGGCGGCAACGCGCACCAGCAGGGCACGGGTGCGCTCGTGCGCGCCGCCGCGGCCGGCCTCGACGACCGTCCACACGAAGTCGACGGCGGGCCCCACGACGAAGAACATGTCCTGCTCGCGGACCATCACCATGAGCGCGGCACAGGCGCCGAGCGCCATCAGCCCGCGCAGCGACCAGGTATCGCGGACGACGAGCCACGTGCCTACGAACAGCGCAACGGTGAACGCCGAGCACGCATGGGCAAAGCCGGGGGCCAAGTATGCATAGAAGAGCAGCGGCGTTCCGGCCCAGACGGCGAGACCGGCCAGGTGCCCCTGACCGAACAGGCGGCGCGCCGTGGCGATCGCGATGCAGATCGCGAGAAACGCATACGTCGCGGAACCATAGGTGACGGCCAGCAGGTACGGCTTCGAGAAGCCGTCGACCGCCACCTCCGCCCCGGCGGCATGCAGCAGCCGGGCCGCGACGTCGCCGACTGCGTAGAAAGGGGCCCACAGCAGGGCCGGGCCGATCGTGGCGAAGTTCAGCCGCAGGCCGGTGACGGTCTCCAGCTCCAGGAAGGTCCTTTCGAACCCGTGGTCGCGGGCAATCCCTCGGTCGTGGAAGTAGCGGTACTCGTTCTCGAACGACAGATCTCCGTCGAACCACAGCGACCTGAGGTAGGCGAAGTACTCGATCTCGTCGGAGGCGTAGAGCCGGGGCGTGACCGCCGGCAGCGAGACGACGAACAGGAGCACCAGGACCACCCAGCCGGCTCGTCCGCCGCCCGTGCCGTTCAGTAGACCAGCGAGCGCCACGGCCGGACTATAGCGGAAGCGGCGAAGGACGGCGCAGAGCCCGGACGCTACAATCTCCCGGTCGCACGCGGCCGCGAAGACAGATGCGCATCTGCCACGTCACCCCTCACCTGCCGCCCGATCAGTCGGCGAACGCGCTGCTGCCGTTTCATCTCGGCTGCTGGGCGAGAGAAGCCGGTCAGGAGACGACCTACGTTGCCCATCCCCCCCGCTGGTCTTCGGAGGCGTCTCGCCTGCCGGGCTCCGTGACGTGGGTTCCGTGGCGCGACCGCCGCCCCGCACCCTGGGTCGTGCAGAAACTGCAGAGCGCGCGTCAAGCCTTCCGGATCATGAAGCGGATCGACCCAATCGTGCGGGGCGCCGACATGGTGCACCTGCACAGCAACGGCCTGCTCGTCGAAATCGCGGCGCGGGTAGCTCGACGGCATCGAAAACCTACCCTGCTCACGCTCTACGGGACCGAAATCTGGCACTACCGACGCCGCTGGCCGATCGACCTGTTCACGCGCGCCTACCACGAAGCGGATTGCATCAGCTTCTACAGCCAAGGGTTGCGGCGCCGCGCCGAGGAGCTCGGACTGCGTCAGGACGATGCGGTCGTCATATATCCCCCCGTGGCCGGCACGTTCACGTGGAGCGATGCCGAACGACGCCGTCAGGCGCGGTCGGCGCTCGGGCTGGAAGCTCCCCACATTGTGCTCAACGTCAAGCGGCTGCACCCGCTGGCGGGCCAGCGTTACGCCATCGATGCGCTGGCCGGACTCCTCCGCTCACGCAGCGACGTGCAGCTCGTCATCTGCGGCACCGGCCCGCTACGAACGGATCTCGAGGCGCAAGCGCACGAGTTGGGTATCGCCGGCCACGTCCGTTTGGAAGGTCTGGTCGACAACCGGGTGCTCGCGGCCTACTACGCCGCCGCGGATGTCTTTCTGCTGCCTTCACTCCTCGAAGCCGCACCAACCGTAGCGTTCGAAGCCCTGGCCTGCGGCACGCCGGTCATCAGTACGGACAACCCCGGCGGTATCGAGCTGAAGGAGCTGTTCGCCGACGACGTGACCCTCGTGCCGTGCGCGGACGCGTCCGCGCTCGCCCGGGCGCTGGCGGTGTTTCTCGACAACCCGCGACGCACGTCGGCCTCGACCCGGGAACGTATAGAGCGGGAGCTGCGCCCCGCAACGGTGTTCCGCCGTTTCGGTGCGCTCTATGGGCAGCTCATGAACGGTTCCGGGGCGTCGATGCAACGGTGATGGCCAGGGCGAGGCGCTCGGACGACCCCGTGGTCGGCATGCTCCGGATCGACCACCGGCCGCAGGCCGTGGAGCTCTCCACCTATCTCGACGCGGCCACGATCGAACGCGCAACCGAGGAAGGCAACAGGTGGATCAAGTCCTTGCGACACGTGACCGTCGGCGCGCAACGCCTGCGAGACCGCTTTACGTACCGGGGTGATTCCTTCTGGTGGTTCATCGAGTTGGCACTTGCCAAGGAGGGGGCCGTCTCGGCTTTCAAGACGCTGGCGGCACTTGAGGCCTTGTTCGATCGGGAGTCGCCCCGCGCCCTGACCGTCGTCAGCGGCGATCACGTCACTCGCACGCTCGCGCGCTCGATCGCGCGGCTCCACAACGTCCCCTGCAATGTCGCCGGAGGATTGCCCCGACCCGGTGGGCGGCGACGGCACGATACCTGCTTTCACTTGGGAGAAACGTTGGCGGCAAGGCTGCGACCGGCGCCCAGGCCCCCGCGGCACGATGTTCGGCTGGCAATTTTCGTGCACACCGCGTTCTGGAGGTCCACACATGGCGACCGCTATCTCGGTCCGATCATTCGCGCGCTCCGGGAGAGGTTGCCGCCCGGCGATATGGAGCTCGTCGGGATCGGCCCGCGCACGACGTGGCAGATGCGGAGTGCCCGCCGTATGCCGAGAACGCCCCGGGAGGAGCCGCCCCCGTTTCACCAGATCGAGCGCTATGCGCCCCTGCGAGCCGTACGGCCGTCGTTGCAGGTCTGGCTGAAGCGCAACGCGATGTGGCGTGCGGCGCTGGCCAGTCCGGAGCTCAGGCAGTCCATGAACGTCCGTGGCTGCGACCTGTCACCGGTACTTCTCGAAACGATGGCCCACGCCTTGCGCGTCCACGTCCCCTGGTCGGCACGCGCCATGGACGAGGTAGCTGCCACCCTCGATGTCCTCCGGCCTCGCCTTGCGCTCACCTACGCCGAGGCGGGGGCCTGGGGACGCGCACTGGTTATCGAGGGGCGGCGGCGCGGGATCCCCGTTATCGGCGTGCAGCATGGGTTCATCGGCCGGCATTGGTTGAACTACCGCCACGAGCCGGACGAGATGCTGCCGTCCGCCGACAACGCTTCGGACCCTGGCTATCCGCTGCCCGACCTGACGCTTCTGTTCGACGGCTACGCGGCAGCGGGCCTGCAGGAAATGGGGAACGTGCCCCCGTCCGCCTTGCGCGTCACGGGCAGCCCGGAGCTGGACGCGCTGTCGGCCGACATGGCGAACCTGTCAGCCGAGCAGATCGAAGCAGCGCGTACGGTCGCGGGTGCAGCTTCCGACCAGGCCGTCGTTCTCGTCCTGTCCAAGTTCACCGAAATCCGGCCGGTGTATCGTGCCCTGGTAGACGCCCTCCGCGATCTCCCCGCCGTGCGGGCGGTCGTGAAGTGCCACCCGGCCGAAGGTCCGGAGGCCTATGCGGGCGAAGGCGGTAGGGCCCCGAACCTGACCGTCCTGGAATCGGACACGAGCCTCGCGGCGCTCCTTCGCCTGTCGCAGCTCGTCGTGACCGTCAACTCAACCCTGGCGCTCCACGCGATGGCGCTCGGGATCCCCGCCCTCGCGCTGCAGATGCCGAACAATCTCAGCCCGTTCGTCGACGGCGGAGCGATGGCCGGTCTGCAGCCTGACGAGCCGATCGCGCCGGCACTCCAAGGCTTGCTCTATGATGACACTCGCCGCAAGGCGCTGGCCGACCGTGCCAAGGCGTTTCTCGCGCGCTACGCCATCCGATCCGACGGCGGGGCGGTCCGGCGCGCGACCGATAGCATCGTGCGACTCCTGGAACGCACCGAGCGAACCGAACGCGGCTGATGTTCGACCGACTCAAGACCCTGTTCGAACACGCGACCGTGTACGGCGTGGGCGGCGCGGCACCGTCAGTCCTGAGCCTGCTGCTGCTCCCAATCTTCACGAGATATCTCACCCCGGCCGAGTACGGCGCGATCGCGTTGCTGCTTACGGTCGAGGCCGCAGCCAACGTCGTCTTTCGTTGGGGCGTGGACAGCGCCTTCATGCGCCTCTACTACGACTGCGAGGACCTGCTCGACCGACGACGGCTCGCCAGCTCGATCTTCGCGTTCCTCCTGACGGCCAATGGGATTCTGCTGGTCCTCGGACTTCTTGCGGCACCCCGCATTGCGGCGGGCCTGCTCGACCTGCCGGCGCATGCCGGCGCTCTGCGCCTCGTCGTCGTCAACACGTTCGTCAACGGGTTCTTCTTCATTCCGCTGGCGCTGCTGCGAATCGAGCGCCGGTCGGCCCGCTTCGCCAAGGTGAGATTCTCGCAGGGCGTCATCACTCTCTGCGTTCGGCTGCTGCTGGTCGTGTTTCTCGGAATGGGCGTCTTCGGTTTCTTCCTCGCCAACCTGCTCGTCACCGCGGTCTTCAGCGTGATCCTGGGTCGATGGTGCGCGCAGTTGATTCGCCCGACCGCCTCGCGGCAAATGCTCGCCGAAGCGCTCCGCTTCGGACTGCCCCGTCTCCCTCACGGATTCGCCCACCTCGTGATCGCGTGGAGCGACAGGTACATACTCAGCCGCTACGCGACGGTGAGCGACGTCGGCGTGTACGCCATCGGGGCGACGCTGGGTCTCGGCGTGAAGTACTTCCTCCGGGCCTTTCAGACCGCCTGGTCGCCCTTTCTCTACGAGATGATGGACAAGGCGGACGCGCGCGATACGTACCGCACGGTGACGAGCCACGCCTTCCTGCTGCTGGTGTTCATGGCGACCGGACTGTCCGCGCTCGCCGACGACCTGCTGCAGCTCGCGACCGCCCCTGCCTACCACGGCGCTGCGCAGGTCGTACCATGGGTCGCGATGGGAGCCGTACTGCAGGGTGCGTACCAGCTCACCTCCGTGGGTCTCGCAATCACGAAGCGGACCGCCTACTATCCGATCGCGACCGGACTGACACTGGCCGGCAGCCTCGGCGGCAACCTGCTGCTCATACCGCGTTTCGGCATCATGGGCGCCGCGTACACGCACGCAATCGCCTACGGCATCCTGGCGGTTTCCGGAATGACGCTCTCGCAGTGGCAATACCCGATACGGTACGAGTGGGCGCGCCTGCTCAAGATCGTCACCGCCGGTCTGGCAACGTACGGGGTCGCGACGAGCGCACCGATCGCCGCGAACGACGCCGTCGGCGGCCTGCTCGCGCGCGGCGCTCTCGTCGCGATCGGCTACCCGGCGATTCTCCTCGCCCTGGGTTTCTTTCGCCGAACCGAGATCGCGCGGATGCGGGAAGTCCTCGGCCTTCGTCGCCGCACCGTGTCGACCGCGACCCGCTGCGATTCAACGGAGAACCAGAGTTGACCACCGAACCGATCCGAGTCTTCATCGGCACGGACGACACGCAGACGGTCCCCACCGCCGTCTTGAAGCACAGCATCCTCTCGCGGACCGACACGAGCGTCGAGTTCAGGGAGCTGTGCAACCTGGAGACCGGCCTGGAAGACCGTTTCTACACCGGCTTCAGCTTCTACCGCTGGGGCATTCCGCTGTTCTGCGACTTCGCCGGCCGTGCCCTGTACCTGGACGCCGACATCGTGGTGCTGTGCGATATCCGGGAGCTGTGGGAGATGCCCCTCGAGAACCACACCCATCTCTGCCGGCCACGCCCGCCGTTCCGATTCCGCCGTTGGCGCCTCCAACGCCTCGGCGGAGCGTACGCATCGGTCATGGTGATCGACTGCGCGCGGGCGCGGGGCTGGAACTTCGCCGCCTGGTGCGAGCGTGCGGCACGCGACAAGACGTTCTACCGAGACGTGATGTGGTGCCTTCCGGGGACGAAGACCGCCGAACGCCGCGGAGATCTGCCTCCGGCGTTCAACGATCTCGACCGTTACGACCCGCACCGCACGAAGATCATCCACTACACGGATCTGCCGAACCAACCATGGAAACGGACCGGGCACCGCCACGAGCACGTGTTCCGGCGAGCCTTGCGCAGCGCCTATCTGGCCGGCGCTATCGACCTCGACACGGTAGAGGCCGACATCAGGTCGGGACACATCCACGAGCAAATGACCGCCTGGTGCCTGGAGGATGCCGAGCCCTGAGCGCCGGTCCGGGTCGGCTATAGTTGCCGCCCATGAACGTCTTGATCACCGGGGGAGCCGGCTTCATCGGCTCCCATCTTGCGGACCACCTCCTCGGCAACGGACATCGGGTCGTGGTACTCGACGATCTGTCGACGGGAACCACCGCGAACATCGACCACCTGGCGTCGAATTCCGACTTCACGCCGGTCGTCGCCTCGATCTTCGATGAGGCAGAACTCGTGAAGCAGGTGGACCGCTGCGACATCGTGGTGCATCTCGCCGCAGCGGTGGGAGTGAAGCTGATCATCGACACGCCGGTGCGCACGATCGAGACGAACGTCGCAGGCACCGAGATCGTCCTGCGTCACGCGAGCCGAAACGGGACGCGGGTGCTCATCGCCTCCACATCCGAGGTCTACGGCAAGCGGACGTCGGTCCCGTTCGCGGAGGACTCGGATCTGCTGATCGGACCGCCGCATCACAATCGATGGGCGTATGCCTGCAGCAAGGCGCTCGACGAGTTCCTCGGGCTGGCCTACTGGAAGGAGCAGCGGCTCCCGGTAGTGATCGTGCGGCTCTTCAACACCGTCGGGCCGCGGCAGACCGGGCGCTACGGGATGGTGCTGCCGACGTTCGTGCGGCAGGCACTGGCCGGTGATCCGCTGACCGTGTTCGGCGACGGCTCGCAGACTCGGAGCTTCGCCGACGTCAGCGACGTCGTGCGGGCACTGGCCGGGCTGATGGACCATCCCAAAGCGGTGGGCGAGGTCTTCAACATCGGCAACCCGGAAGAAACCTCGATCCGCGGATTGGCCGAGCTGGTGAAGCAGGCGACCCGAAGCGCGTCAACCATCGTCACCGTGCCGTACGACGAGGCCTACGAGTCCGGCTTCGAGGACATGCCGCGGCGGGTGCCGGACATCACGAAGATTCGGGAACTGATCGGCTGGAATCCAACGCTGGCGCTCCCCCAGATTGTCGAACGCGTCGTCGACCACGTGCGAGGCCTGAAGTACAAGTAGGAAGCGCCCTCATCGGTCGGCGTCGGAGTCCCCACCAAAAAAGCACCAGCTCCGTTGCTCGAGCAAGAGGTGAAGAAACGGATCTCTGGACTTGGCCATGAGGCGGCTCGAGCCCGGCCAAGTCGTCCAGCCCGCTGCGCGGAAGACTCTGTCGAGTGCCGCGCCGGTGAACTGCCCGGCGATCGGCCCCAGCGCACGCGCCACCGCGCTCAGCACATTGACCTGTTCGGCCTGGGGCGAGTAGAGATCGACCAGCAGAAACCGACCGCCGTGTCGCCTGACGACCGCGAAGCCGAGCGGAGACGAAGCGCGGACGACGACGGCGAACTGGTACTCGAAGTAGGGATGCCTGACGTAACGCCACACAACGTGCTCGGGCGTCCAGGTGGGCCCGACGGCGACGTCCGCGAACCGGTCCGTGTAGCATTCAGCCGGAACGTCCGGCAGGGTCTCGTCAATACGGACGTCAAGACCCGCATCGGGTCCCGCAGACGTGCACCACTGCAACCAAGACGCCGTCTCGCGTGCGAAGCGCGGGCGCCAACTCGGCCGCGGCAACCTCGTCTGAGCGAGGCACTGCCGATACCGCCCCACGATCAGAAACCCGAGCCTTCGATACAGTTGCGCATTAGCGGGAGATTGACCTGACGAGAGCGCCCAAGCGTAGTCCGCCAGCCGCGACTCGTGAATCGCCCTTCCGATCCCGCGGCCACGAAACAACGGATCGACGAACGTGTTGGTCGAGAAAGCTCCTCGTCGCCGAACACCGTCGACGACGATGTCGCACGGCAGAAAGCCGGATGCACCGACCAGACGGCCATCGATGTGAATGAACCTGACGTCGCAACCGCTGGGGTTGTCGCGGTACTGCCACTCCAGGCAACCGGGGCGAAGTTGCGGACGTTCGGGCAGGTAGTGGGCGGCCAGAAAGCACCGCAGAACGCTGGACTCGTTCGGGCGCATGAGGCGCATGACGAGCTTCGCGGCACCGGTACGGCTGCTCATGAGGCAGACGCCCGCCACTTCCGGGCGTACCCCGTAAGGGTCGCCCCTGTCACGCCGCGTGATGCCAGGTGGGCGAACAGGCGCGAAAGCCGGACGAAGACCCGGTCGACCGTTTCGGCTGTGGGATTGGACGGCGACGCGCCCGGGAGCAACTCGGAGGAATGCAGCATCAATTCCAGCACGGGCAGGCCGAGGACTCGAGCAGTCTCGGCAACTGCGATCAGCCGCTGCGACGTCATGTCGGGAGCCGGCCGCAGCCACTGCGGCGCCACCCGCAGCAGGCGATTCGCAGCGCGCCACGCCAAAACCCGGCGGTGACGCTGGTACGACCGGCGAAGGGCACTGCATGCGCGCATGAGCACGCTCGTGTGCACGATCGTAACCGGCACCTCCAGCAATCCAGAGTCCCCCACACGACAGGGATTGTCCGCCGCCAGCTCGTACGGCGCTACGGGCGCCTGGGTGAAATCCGGTCCGCCCTCTCGCAGTCCGCGGTCCGCGCGCCAGGACACACCGGGCGTCACGGAGCAGTCGACCTCGTATTCGAGTGCCGTCAGCATCGCAATCTGCGGAGCGGAAAAGCCCCACCGGCCGGCGCGATAGCTCGTAGGCCGCTGTCCGGTGGCAGACTCGACCGCCGACGTCAGCGCTTCCAGCTTCCGAACCAACAGGTCGCGCGGCAGCTCCGACGGATAGGGTCTCGCAATTCCCGGTGCGTCCCACTCGCGGACGAACGGCGGTGTCGACCACGGATGCAGGTGGGCGCCGACCTCGGCTCGCCCCCCGGCCTGGGCCGAACCAATGGCTTCGACAAACGCTGGATTCGTCAACACCTCGTAGGTGCAGAGATACGTCGGCGGAAATCCATGGGCGTCGCACAGGCGCTGTAGCCGGGAAACTGCTTTCAGATTGGCGACGGTCTGCGGCGCCGCGACGTCCCACTGGTTGTCGGCCTCGGTATCGACGGTAACTACCAGTTGCATCTGCTTGCCTCATGATTGCCGAACAGCCATCGGCAGTCCATGTCGCGCCCGGAACCGGTCCGGACACGGCGGCCGCGCGGCCCGGAAAGTACTGTACGCTGGGCATCGAAATGACTCAAGGCGGGGTCCCGGCTTGAGAACGCTCGATGACAGTGCGGTGGCGCGCCATGCGAAGTCTCGATACCGGTCCGAGTACCACCCACGGCGGCATGCGGTAGGCATTGGCCCGGTGCGGGACATCATTCGAAGTGGGGCCAAGCCGTGAGAAACGTCGATGGCAGCGCGATTGCGCGCCACGCGGCGACGCGATTCCGGTCGGAGTACCACTATGCGTTCTTCGAGTACTGGCGGAGTGCAAAACTCATCCGGTACCTCGAGCGGTCGGGCCGCACCCGGTTCGGCCGGGTACTCGACGACGGCTGCGGCGGGGGCGGGATGTGCGTATCGCTCGCGGAGGAAGCCGACCACGTGATCGGTATCGACCTGAGCGCCCGTTTCACGAATGCCGGTACTCGACTTGCCTCGGAACTCGGTGTGGGCAACGTTTCGTTCGTGCAGGCGGACGGATGCCGCCTGCCGTTCCCGGACGCCACATTCGACACGATCCTGTCGCACGCAGTGATAGAGCACGTTGCCGATCCTGCCGCTTACCTCCGCCACGCGCGGCGAGTGTTGCGGCCGGGCGGCAGCCTCTACCTGCAAACGGCGCCCTATCTGTCGATGTCCGGAGTGCACCTGCCCCGCCTGAAGGTCCGTGTGCCATTGCACCTGCTCATGGGGCGGCGTGCGGCATTCCGGGCCTTGCGGTGGATCGCCACCAACCGCCCGGCATGGCTGGCGGCTTCACCGGACGGGTCATCATTCCGGGCAGCCGCGCGCCGGGGCGAGACCAAGGTCGACGATCTCCTTTATCTGGTCACAGTCCGCAATCTGCGGCAGGCAATCGTGGCCGCCGGCTTCCGCATCGTGCGCGAGGACCTGGAGGTGAGCCGACTGGCGACCCGCTGCCTCCCGGCCCTCTTCACTGCCCGATTGCACCACGTACCCTTCGTGCGCGACGTCCTCGTCACCAACCAGGAGTACCTGCTCGCCACGTGACTTTCGCGCGGCAGGCGACCGTACCGCCCCCGCACCACTTTGTTCCTGCTGCGTTGCGCGCTCATGGACGCGCGCGGTCCAGCAGCTCGGACACGGTGACCAACCGATAGCCTCGCGCGGCGAGTCCTTTCAGTATGTTGCCGAGGGCCTGCACCGTCGCCCCCTTGTCAGCCGCGACCTCAAGCCCGTCGCCGTCGTGGAGAAGCACTATCGCGCCGGGTTCCACCTGTTCCAGAACGCTGTCGACTATCATGCCGGGAACCGGCCTGAAGTCGTCGATATCCTGTCCGCTCACCGACCATTTGACAATCAGACACTCCAGTTCCTGACACGTCCGACGCAGCTCCGCCGGGTCTCCTGAATCGCCGCCGGGTGGGCGCAACAGCCGTGCACGAACCCCCGACAGCGCCTCCAATACGTCGGCCCCCTGTTCGATTTCGGCCCGCATCCAGCCGGGCGGCAGCCTGCTGAAGTTCGTGTGCGACCATGTGTGGTTGGCCACCTCGTGTCCTTCCGCCACGATACGTAACAGCGTCCGGGGAAAACGCGTCGCGTTCACGCCTACGACGAAGAACGTCGCCTTGACGTCCTGCTCCGCGAGAACGTCCAGAATCCGACTCGTATAGGGTTCGTTCGGCCCGTCGTCGAACGTGAGCGCGACGATGGGCTCCGCCGTGGCGACCGACTGCACTGTACGGCCATAGGCGAACGAGTCGAGCCAAGGCGGTCGGTCCGGATGGCCGCCGCCGCATGCAGCCGCCGCGGATGCCAGGAACAGCGTGACCGCGAGCCGACGGCATCGCCATCGCGACCTTCGCCGCTTCACGGCGTCCGCCTCTGCCAAATCGTCACCTCCATTCCGCGATCAGATCCGCCGGACCGGCGTGTGCCCGTCGGGACCCGGCCTGCCGCGCTGTCTGACCCCGAGGCAGACCGCCCTCCCCGACTTGACACTCGGCAAGCATGATAGCGCGGCGACCCCGGATACAACCGTGAGCGACCGCCCCGCGGACGCACCCTCTCCGTGCTGCAACCCTGCTCTTGACGCCCGTGATCCGCCGGCGGTAACCTCCCGGTTCGGTGACCATCCAGCTCAACGGCGAGGCCTTCGAGACCTCCGGTCCGCTCAGCGTCAGCCGCCTGCTGGCGAACCTCGACATCGACCCGCGGCGCGTGGCGGTAGAGCACAACCGGCTGGTGGTCAGGAAGGCCGCCTACGACTCGACGGTCGTCGGTGCGGGTGACGAGATCGAGGTGGTGAACTTCGTCGGCGGCGGCTAGGAGTTCGCGCCTCGCCCGGAACCGGCGCAGACGCTGACCCGCCGCCAACCGAACCAGCATGCCTGATACGTCCTTGACCATCGCGGGGCGGACCTTCCGCTCGCGCCTTATCGTGGGCACCGGCAAGTACGCCTCGTTGCCCGTCATGGCCGAGGCGCACGCGGCGTCGGGAGCCGAGATGGTCACCGTCGCGGTGCGGCGGGTCAACCTGTCCGACCGCTCGCGCGAATCGCTGCTCGACTACATCGACACCAGCCGCTACGCCCTGCTGCCGAACACGGCGGGCTGCTACACGGCCGACGACGCCGTGCGGGCCGCGCGGCTCGGACGCGAGGCGGGCCTGTCGAACTGGGTGAAGCTGGAGGTGATCGGCGACGAACGGACGCTCTTTCCCGACAACGAGGCGCTCGTCGAGGCGACGCACGTGCTGGTGAAGGAGGACTTCGTCGTCCTGCCGTATACGAACGACGACCCGGTCGTCTGCCGCAAGCTGGAGGACGCCGGGGCCGCCGCGGTCATGCCGCTCGGCGCCCCCATCGGCTCCGGGCTCGGCATCCAGAACCCGAACAACATTCGGATCATCAAGGAGTTCGCCTCCGTGCCGGTGATCGTCGACGCCGGGGTGGGCACCGCCTCCGACGCCGCCGTCGCGATGGAGCTGGGAGCCGACGGCGTGCTCATGAACACCGCCATCGCCGGCGCCGACGACCCGGTCGCCATGGCCACGGCCATGAAGCTGGCCGTCGAGGCCGGCCGGCTGGCGTACGTCTCGGGACGGATCCCGCGCAAGCGCTACGCCACGGCGAGCAGCCCGCTCGAGGGCGTGGTCGGCACCTAGCGAACCTGGCGCAGGCGCTCGAGGTCGGCGTCCACCATCATCCGCACCAGCCCGGCGAAGTCGACGCTCGGCCGCCAGCCGAGCTCCTGCTCCGCCTTCGCCGGGTTGCCGATGAGGTGATCCACCTCGGCCGGGCGCAGCAGCGCCGGATCGGTGCGCACGTGCTCGCGCCAGTCGAGGCCCGCGTGCGAGAAGGCGATCTCCACGAGCTCGCGCACCGAGTGGCTCTTCCCGGTGGCTATCACGTAGTCGTCGGCCGCGTCCTGCTGCAGCATCAGCCACATCGCCCGCACGTAGTCGCCGGCGAAGCCCCAGTCGCGGCGGGCGTCGAGATTGCCGAGCGACAGCGTGCCGGTCAGCCCCAGCTTGATGCGCGCGGCGCCGCGGGTGACCTTGCGGGTGACGAACTCCAGGCCCCGCCGCGGCGACTCGTGGTTGAAGAGGATGCCGGAGACCGCGAACAGGTCGTAGCTCTCGCGGTAGTTCACCGTGATGTAGTGCGCGAAGACCTTCGAGACGCCGTAGGGGCTGCGCGGGTAGAAGGGGGTCGCCTCGGTCTGGGGCGTCTCGCGCACCTTGCCGAACATCTCGCTCGACGAGGCCTGGTAGACCTTGATCGACGTGTCGACCTGGCGGATCGCCTCCATCACGCGCGTGACGCCCTGCGCGTTGTACTCGCCGGTCAGCAGCGGCTGGTCCCACGACGCGGGCACGAACGACATCGCGGCCAGGTTGTACAGCTCGTGCGGCCGCACGTCGTCGACCAGCCGGATGAGCGACAACTGGTCGAGCAGATCCGCCGGCCGCAGCTCGATGCGGTCGAGCAGGTGCTCGATGCGCCAGCGGTTCGGGGCGCTGAGGCGGCGCGTGACGCCGACCACCTCGTAGCCCTGTTCGAGGAGCAGCTCGGCGAGGTACGAACCGTCCTGGCCGGTGATGCCGGTGATGACTGCGCGTTTCGACACGTCGGACCTACAGCCTGTAGATGTGCGCCGCGTCGACTCCCGCGAGCGCGTTGCGGGTGTCGACCACCAGCGGCGCGTCGCGGGCGATGGCCCGGTAGTCGACGCCGCGGTGATCGGTGGTGATGACCGCGCAATCGATGCCGCAGGCCAACGCCCGCTCGGCGGCGACGGCATCCATCGACACGGCCCCGGCCCGGACCGCCGGGACGAACGGGTCGCTGTAGGTCACCTCGGCGCCGCGCCGCAGCAGCAGCTCGGCGACGTCGAGGGCGGGCGACTCGCGCACGTCGCTGACGTCCGGCTTGTAGGCCATCCCGAACAGGTGCACCCGCGAGCCGCGGACCGCGCGGGAGCGGCTGTTCAGCGCCTCGGCCACGCGCTCGACCACGTAGCGCGGCATCGCCGCGTTGACGTGTCCGGCCAGCTCGATGAAGCGGCTCTCGAACCCGCTCTGGCGCGCCTTCCAGCTCAGGTAGAACGGATCGATCGGAATGCAGTGGCCGCCGAGGCCCGGTCCCGGGTAGAAGGGCATGAAGCCGAACGGCTTGGTCTTCGCGGCGTCGATGACCTCCCAGACGTCGATGTCGAGGTCGCGGCACATCAGGGCCAGCTCGTTGACGAGCCCGATGTTGACGGCCCGGAAGGTGTTCTCGAGCAGCTTCACCATCTCCGCCACCCGCGGCGACGAGACCGGCACCACGGTGTCGACGATCAGCCGGTAGAGCGCCGCGGCCGTCTCCGTGGACCGGGCGTCGACGCCGCCGACCACCTTCGGGATGTTGCGCGTCGTCCACTCCGCGCTGCCCGGATCGACCCGCTCCGGAGAGAACGCGAGAAAGAAGTCGACGCCGGCCCGCAATCCGCCCGCCTCGAGCCGGGGGCGGACCACCTCGTCGACGGTGCCGGGATAGGTGGTCGACTCCAGCACGACGAGCTGCCCCGCGCGCAGGTGCGCGGCGACCTGCTCGACGGCGGCGATGACGTACGACAGGTCCGGATCGCGGGTCTTGCGCAGCGGGGTCGGCACACAGATGTTGACCGTGTCGACACCGGCCAGCGCGGTAAAGTCGTTCGTCGCGGTGAGCAGGCCGGCCGCGACCGCCGCCTGCACGTCGGCTTCCTTCACGTCCGCGATGTAGGACTCGCCGCGCAGGATGGCCGCGGTCCGCTCGCCGTCGACGTCGAAGCCGACTGCCGGCACCCCGGCGCGGGCGAATGCCACGACGAGCGGCAAGCCCACGTAGCCGAGCCCGACGACGCCGACGCGCACCTCGCGCGCGGCAAGGCGCTGGAGCAGGGGATCGGCCACGGCGTGAGAGTATGCAGCATCGCCGCGCGGTGCAACAAACCGGCGTGGAAGGGAACGCGATGGGTTGCTTCGCGACCGGCCGGCGGAAGCGGCGGTTGGCGTCGGCAATCCGGCTGCCGTAAGCTGACGGCGATCCGCCCGAGCGCCCCTCCCACCGCCGATGACCGACCCGCCGCCGGAACAGATCGACGCCGCCATCGTGGGCGGCGGCGTCGTCGGGCTCGCAGCGGCTTGCGCGGTGGCCGCGCGCGGCCGTACGACCTGCCTGATCGAGCGCCTGCCGCGGCCCGGGCTGGAGGCGAGCACGCACAACAGCGGTGTCGTCCACGCCGGCATCTACTACCCGCGCGACTCGCTGAAGGCCGTCCTGTGCGTCGAGGGCCGCGAGCGGCTCTACGCGTTCTGCAACGAGTACCGCGTCCTGTGCGAGCGTTGCGGCAAGCTGATCGTCGCGGGAGACCCCGGGGAGATCGGGGCGCTCGAAGCCCTCGCGGCGCGCGGCCACGCCAACGGCGTGACCGACCTGGAGCTGGTCGACCGCGCCTTCGTCCGGCGGCGCGAGCCGCACGTCGAGGCGGCGGCGGGCATCTGGTCGCCGTCGACGGGCATCGTCGAGGCCGAAGCGTTCGTGCGCGCCCTGGCCAAGGTCGCGGCGGCCCGCGACGTCGCGCTGCTGCCGGGCGCAGGCGTCGAGGGCGGGAGCGTCCGTTCCGACGGCATCGCCGTCCGGACCGCGCGCGAGACCATCCTCGCCCGCGCCGTGGTCAACGCCGCGGGTCTCTACGCCGACGACGTCTCGGCCGCCCTGGGCGGCGAGGCGTTCACCATCCATCCGGTCCGGGGCGACTACGCGGAGCTGACCCCTCCGGCGCGGTACCTGGTGAACGGCCCCGTGTATCCGCTGCCGGATCCGAGCGGGCACGGCCTCGGTGTGCACCTGACCCGCACGACGTGGGGCAGCGTCACGCTCGGGCCCACCGCCCGCTACCAGGCCCGCAAGGACGACTACGAGTCGGACCGCGAGCCGCTCACCCGCTTCCACGCCGCGGCCCGGCGCCTGTTGCCGGGACTGGCGCTCGAGCAGCTCCGCCCCGGCGGCAGCGGCAT
Organism: Vicinamibacterales bacterium; assembly: GCA_965204175.1. Lineage (GTDB taxonomy): Bacteria > Acidobacteriota > Vicinamibacteria > Vicinamibacterales > UBA8438 > WTFV01. The sequence continues at coordinate 445,827 of OZ241978.1, read as the reverse complement.
TCGCGCCCGTAGCGCGCCCGCGGAGCAGACCTTCTCCGACTTCCTTGTCCGGCGAGACCGCCACCAGCCCCGCCTGGTGCACGCGGCGGGGATCGACTCCCCCGGCCTCACCGCGTCGCTCGCCATCGCCGAGCGCGTCGCGGACCTCGTGGACGAGACGCTCAAGTGATCGGGGGGACGCAGTGGAACTGCGCGGACGGCGGGAGGCCAGGAGCCCGATCGTCAGCCGACGAATCTCAGAATGGCACCGATCGCGGCCATCGCGGCCACGAGACGCCACGTCAGATCGGCCTTGAGGTTGGCCAAATCGGCCTTCGTGGCAAGGTCTCGGTCGTGTTCGGCGCTGGCCTGCCGGGCGATATCGACCACGGCCACGGCGAGCTCTTCCTTGGCGCCCGCGCTCGTCAACGTCTTGACGGCCGCGTGCGTGTCGAAGGCCATGTTTCACAGGATATCACGCAGCGCCCGAGCGGCCGGGGGCGGTATGTCCGGTCGCCGCGCCCAGTCGGACCCGCGCGTAGCGGACCACCGCGTCCCGCCAGTGCGGCATCTCGATGCCGGCGGCGGCGAGCTTGCGGTTCGACAGGGCGCAGAACCGCGGGCGCGGGGCGCGCAGCTTCAGCTCGTCGAGCGTGATGGCCCGGATGGCCGGCTCCACCCCGAGACACTCGGCCAGCTCGGTCGCCACGTCGTACCAGGTGGCGTGCCCCGACCCGACGCAGTGGTAGAGGCCGTGCGACGGCGCCCGGCGCACCAGCGCCAACGTGGCCGCAGCGACGTCGTCGACGTAGCTCGGCGAGACGACGCGATCGACGAACGCCCGGACCTCGCGTCCGTCGAGCAGCGCGTCGGCTATTCGATCGAGGCTGCTGCCGAGGCGGCGGCCGCCGGCGCCGTGGTCGAGCGCCGCTCCGCCGAACAGGCTCTCGACCCGCAGCACGTAGTGCCGGGCGCTCTGTGCGAACCACTCGCCCAGCAGCTTCGACATCGCATAGACGCTCCGCGGGTTGACCGCGTCGTCTTCGCCGTACGGCTCGGCCGCCGTTCCGTCGAAGACGAAGTCGGTGCCGTAGTGAACGAGAACGGCGTCGACGCCGGCCGCCGCGCGGGCCAGCGACCGGACGCCGAAGGCGTTGACGGCCAGCGCCGTGACCGCATCGTCCTCGGCGCCGTCGACGGCGTTGTACGCGGCGCAGTTGAGGACGACGTCCGGCCGTGTCTCGCCGACCGCGGCCCGTACCGCGGCATCGTCGGTCAGGTCGAGATCCACGCGGGCGAGCGGCACGACGTCGCATTCGGCGGCGAACGCCCGCGCCAGCGTCCGGCCGAGCTGTCCGCCGGCGCCGGTGACCAGCACCTTCACCGCGAGCGTTCCTTCACCATCGCGCGGGTCTCCCGATCGATCTGGCGGCGCTTGATGCTCTCCCGCTTGTCGTAGACCCGCTTGCCCTTGGCGACGCCGACGGTCACCTTCACCAACCCCCTCTTGAAGTACATCCGGACCGGCACCAGGGTGAACCCGCGCTCCACCAGCTTGCCGATCAGCTTGCGGATCTCCCGCTTGTTCAGCAGCAGCTTGCGCCGCCGCAGCGGCTCGTGCTCGCTGTACCCCCGATGGCTGTACGGACTGATGTGCAGGTTGTGGAGGAACACCTCGCCGGCCTCGAGGCGCCCGTAGCTGTCCCGCAGGTTGACCCGCCCTTCGCGGATGGCCTTGACCTCGGTGCCGAGCAGGACGAGACCGGCCTCGTAGGTGTCGAAGATGTGGTACTCGTGGCGCGCCTTGCGGTTGTCGGCGATCAGGCGAATGTCCCCGCCGTCCCCGCCGTCCGTGTTCGTCGGAGCCGCCATCATGCGCACAGCCGCGCCGCGAGCCGGACGGCGGCAATCATGCCGGATGGATCGGCGATGCCCCGGCCGGCGATGTCGAAGCCGGTGCCGTGGTCCACCGAGGTCCGCACGATCGGCAGGCCCAGGGTGACGTTGACGGCCTGGCCGAAGGCAATCAGCTTGATCGGCACCAGGCCCTGATCGTGATAGCACGCGATGACCGCATCGAACTCCCCCTCGACGGCGCGACGGAACACCGAGTCGGCCGGGAACGGCCCGGCGACGTCGATGCCGGCGGCGCGGCAGCGCTCGAGCACCGGCACGAAGACCTCGCGCTCCTCCGCGCCGATCAGGCCGTCCTCGCCGGCGTGCGGATTCAGGCCGGCCAGGGCCAGCCGCGGCCGCGCCGCGCCGAACCGCGGCAGCTCGGCGTGCGCCAGCGTGATGGTCGTCTCCAGACACTCGCGGGTCAGCAGCCCCGGCACGTGCGCGAGCGGCACGTGCACGGTCGCCAGCACGACCGAGAGGCGCTCGGCGTGAAACATCATCCGCACCGCGTCCGCCCCGGTGAGCTCGGCCAGCAGCTCGGTGTGCCCCCGCCAGCGCAGTCCGGCTTTCTCCCACGCCTGCTTGCTCACGGGACCCGTGGCCAGGCCGTCGATGCGCCCCGCCAGCGCGTCCCGGGCAGCCCTGACGACCGCCTGGTACGAGGCCCGGCCGGCCACCGCGGAGACGGCGCCGGGTCGGAAACCGGTGGCCGGCGGCTCGTAGAGCACCGGCTCGCAGACCTCGATCACGGCGGGGTCCGCCGCCGCCTTGCGGGCGACCTCCGGACCGACGCCGCCCGGATCGCCCATGGTGATGCCGATGCGGGGAAGAGTCATGCGCTCGGACCGGCCGCCGCTCACGCCCCGCCGCAGCCGCCGCTGCCGCAACCACCGCTGGCGCAACCGCCGCCGCCGCACGAGCCGGTACGGCTGCACGAGCCTTCGTGCGCGCACCCGGCGAACTGCTCGCCCGCGGCGTTGGGAAGCTCGTAGCGCAGGCAGCACTTCAGGCGCCCGCACAGGCCCGACAGCCGCGACGGGCTGAGGCTCAGGTTCTGGCGCTTGGCCATCTTGATGGAGATCGGTTCGAAGCCGCGCAGCCACGTCGTGCAACACAGCGGGCGGCCGCACGAGCCGTATCCCCCGAGCAGCTTCGCCTCGTCGCGCGCGCCGACCTGGCGCATCTCGATCCGGCAGTGGAACTGCGTCGCCAGATCGCGGACCAGCTCGCGGAAGTCGACCCGCCCGTCCGCCGTGAAATAGAACACGATATGGGCGCGGTCGAGCTGCTGCTCGGCCCGAATGAGCTTCATTGGCAGGCGGTGCTCGCTGATCTTGAGCGCACAGATGCGATGCGCCTCCTGCTCGCGGCGCCGGTGCTCGGCCCGGGCGCCGACGTCCTCCGGCGTCGAGCGGCGGATCACGCGGTCGGTGGACTTCGGAGGCGGGGCCACCCGCTCGGCAATCTGCGGAATGGTCGGCGCGACAGTGGCGTACGCGCGCTGCTCGCCCCGCGCGACGACGACCTCGTCGCCGGGCTTCAGCGGCGGCTGGAACTCCACTCCCTCGAGAAGGAAACGCCGTACGCGCCCCACCGGGTCGAACTTGACGCTGACGAAGGGCGGCGCGGTCGTGCTCATGCTTGCGTCCCGGCCCGACAATCGTCGCCTGCGGCTCCGCTTGCCGCCCAACCGGGCCTGACCAGGAGTCTACGCCGTTTCTACGGCGCAGACTCTAGAGGCGGCACGCCACCCGGTCGGCGACGACCTTCGGGCTCACGTTCCTGTCCAACGCGTCCAGCGCCTCGGCTACCGCGGCGAACGCCCGCGGACCGCGCGCGCCGCCCCAGGTGGCGGCCAGCTCGCGCAGGGCGCCGTCGATGTCGGCGTTGGCGAGCTGCGCGCCGGCGCCCGCGGAGAGCGCGGCCGCATCGCGCAGCAGCGCGGCCACCGCCCGCAGGCGCTCGCGCAGCTCCTGCCGGTCGGCGGCCGGGGCCCGCTTCGAGCCTTTGCCGGCCGCGAAGTCCTTCGCGCCGGCAAGGCGTGCGCGGGCATCGCGCGCCGTCGATACCGAGCGCAGCAGCCCGACCGCCGCATCGCGGGTGCGCTCCTGGTCGCGCGACGCCATCCGCAGCGCGCGGCCGGCACTGCCGCCGGCCGCCGCGGCAGCCGCCCGGGCGGCCCGTTCGCCGCTGCCGCGCCGCTCGAGAATCTCCACGATCTCCTCGACGCCCAACAGGCCCACGCGCAGCCGGGGACACCGCGACCGGACCGTGTCCAGCAGCATGTCCGGACGTGCCGTCACCAGCACGAACTGCGAGCACGGGGAGGGCTCCTCCAGCGTCTTCAAGAGGGCATTCTGCGCCGGCGGCACGAGCAGATCCGCGTCATCGACGACGATCACCCGCCGCCGGCCCTCGAACGGACGGTAACCCACCTGTTCGATTGCCACCCGTACCTTGTCGATGGTGATCGACCCGCTTTCGCCGGGCTCCAGAAAGAGGACGTCCGGGTAGGCGCCGGTCGCGATGCGCCGGCAGGGGGAGCAGCCGCCGCACCCGTCCATCGCCAGGTCCGACGCGTTCCGCCGGGGCGCGGCGCAGTTGAACGCCTGTGCGACGGCCGTCGCCAGCAGCCGCTTGCCGACCCCCTCGGGACCGGTCAGCAGCACGCTGGGCGGCAGCGAATCCCGCGCGATGGCACTGGAAATCCGCGCCATGACGGCACGGTGACCGACGATTTCGTCGAACGGCATGACCTCGCGCCCCGAAACGCCCCGCCAGCTCGGCGTTTCGACCCATCCCCCCGCGCCAGCTTGCGCCGCGGCGCTTCGCTTCGCTGCGTTCTCCGGCGCAAGCTCCTGGCCGGCATCGTAGCACAGGGCTTCCGGGAGGCCGCCCGCCGGGCGCCCCTGCCCCGCCCGCTCCCGTCAGCCCCGTTCCGCCGGGGGGTGGCGCAGCACCCAGCTCGCGGCGTCCATCAACGTATCGGCGACGGCGTCGGCCCGCAGCCCCGGGGGCGGCCGGCGCTCCTGGCCGCGGCCGTAGCCGGTCCTCACCAGCACGCCCCGCGCGCCGGCGGCGCGCGCCAGCCCGACGTCGCTCCACTTGTCGCCGATCACGACGGACCGGCCGAGGTCGAGGTCGAGGTCCCGGGCCGCCCGGAGCACGAGGCCGGGGCGCGGCTTGCGGCAGTCGCAATCCTTCCGGTACGCCGCCACGGCGGCATGCGGCTCGTGGGGACAGCAGTAGTGACCGTCGAGCCGCTCGCCGATGGCGGCAAGCCGGCGCTCGATGACATGCCGGGCCTCCTCGACGAACGACTCGGTCACGAAGCCGCGCGCCACGCCGCCCTGGTTGGTGACCACCACGACGGCGTAGCCGGCGCGGCGCAGGAGCCGAACCGCGTCCAGGCTCCACGGGTACAGCATCAAGCGCTCGAGGCGGTCCAGGTAGCCGACGTCCTCGTTGAGCGTACCGTCCCGGTCGAGGAAGATCGCAGGTCTCATCGGGCCGGCCCGACGGCGCCGGGCCTGACCGGCAGTCTACGCCGTTCCACGGCACGGACTGCCGGCAGCGTTAACGGTGCGTTGCGCGACTGTTGCGAAACCGACACATTCTCGATAAGAATAGATGCCCCGATGCTCCGATTGGCGTTGTTCGTCACCATCGTCGCAGCGGTTCTGCTCGTGCTCGAGCGGCCGGCCCACGCCTACCTGGATCCCGGCAGCGGGAGCATGCTGCTCCAGGTGCTGCTGGGCGGCTTTGCGGCGGTCGGCGTCGCGGCCAGGCTCTATTGGCATCGCCTGACGGCCGCCTTCCGGCGAAGAGGCCCCGAGCGCGACAGGCCCTGACCGTGGCGCCGAGGGGCCTCGCGCACTTCGAGCCGGGCTCGTTCCGGGACCCCGACACGCGGGTCTTCCACCATGAAGGCGCGGTGTTCCGCGCCCTCAGCGAGCGTGCCCTGACCGACTGGCGGCAACTCGCGCACACCCGCTTCTACCGGCGGCTCACCGGACAGGGCCGCCTGATCGGCACGCGGGAGACGAACGGCCGGAACGATCTCCCCGAGCTGGCCGGGAACTGGGCCGCCGTGCTGGAGCACGAGCGCCTGCCGGTGGTCTCGTACCCGTACGAGTGGCCGTTCTCGATGCTGAAGGACGCCGCGCTCCTGCAGCTCGACCTCACCCTGGCGGCGCTCGACGAAGGCATGACCCTGAAGGATGCCACGCCGTTCAACGTCCAATGGCTCGGCTCGCGTCCGACGTTCATCGACGTCGGCTCCTTCACGGCGTACGAACCCGGGGCGCCATGGGCCGGATACCGGCAGTTCTGCGAGACGTTCCTGTACCCGCTCCTTCTCCAGGCCTATCGCAACGTCCCGTTCCATCCCTGGCTCCGCGGCCGCCTCGACGGGATGAGCGCCGAGGAATGCCGATCGTTCCTTTCCACGCGCGACTGCCTGCGGCCGGGCGTCCTGACCCACGTCTACCTTCAGGCCAGGGCGCAGGCACGCTACCAGGATTCGGACGTCGACGTCGCGGAGGAACTGCACGCGGCCGGCTTCGGCGCCGCGCTCATCAGGAACAACATCTCCCGCCTGCGCCGCACGGTGGAAGGCCTGCGCTGGACACCAACGCGTTCGACCTGGTCGGACTACCAGCGGACGCATACCTACGACGACGCCGACCTGCAACGGAAGGCCGACTTCGCGCGGCAGGTCCTGCGGACGCGGCGCTGGTCCCTCGCCTGGGACATCGGCTGCAACACCGGCGTCTATTCCCGGCTGGCCGCCGAGCATGCCGACTACGTTCTGGCCCTCGACGCCGACCACGTGGTCATCGAGGGCCTTTACCGAGCGCTGCGGAACGAAGACCGTACGAACATCCTGCCGCTGGTCGCCGACGTCACCGATCCGTCGCCCGGACTGGGGTGGCGCGGGCAGGAGCGCCGACCGCTCGCCGACCGCGGCGCCCCGGATCTGCTGCTGTGCCTCGCGCTGGTTCACCATGTCGTCATCGGGCGCAACGTTCCGCTGAGCGACTTCATCGCGTGGCTCGCGGAATTCGATGCCGACGTGATCCTCGAGTTCGTCGATCGCGGCGACCCGATGGTCGAGCGGCTGCTGCGCAACCGGCGCGGGCAGGCAATCGACTATTCCCGCGAGGCGGCCGAAGCCGCTCTCGAAAGCCGTTTCCACGTCGTGGCGCGCGCGCCGCTGGAGTCCGGCACGCGCACCGTCTACCACTGCCGGCCGGCCGACCATGGGAACCGGTAACGCGCCATCCCGTCCCGCCGGCGGCGCCGCCGAGACCGCACGCGCGCGGGATGTCCGCCTCGGCGCCACCTTCGACGAGCAGCCGTGGTGGCTGGAGGGGCTGCATCTGGCCGGCCTGTGGACGGTGGCCGTGGCACAGCCGCTCTTCGACCTGCTGGGACGCAGTCCCGAGTTCTTCGTCGCCCACGACACGCGACCCGGCGGCCTGCTCGGCCTGACGATCCTGCTCTGCGTGGGGGGGCCGGCGTGCTGGCTCGGGATCCTGCGGATCGCCCGGCGCCTGGGAGCAGGGTTGCACGCCCTGGCCGCGGCCGTCGCGGTCGGCGCGCTCGCCGCCGCGTTCGCGCTGGCCGCGATCAAGCAGGCCGCCGGGTGGGACCCGGCCCCGTCGTTCGCCATCGCCGCGCTGTGCGCCGCGCTGTGCGCCTGCGGCTACTTCCGCATCGTAACCGTCCGGCTGTTCGCCACGCTGCTGTCGCCGGCGGCGGTCGTGGCTCCCGCCCTGTTTCTCGCGCAGCCGGGGATAGCGCCGTTGCTGTCGAGGACGGACGCCGGCGCCGGCCTGCTGCAGACCGCCGCGCCGGACAGGCCGGCGCCGATCGTCGTCGTCGTATTCGATCAGTTGCCGCTGGTCTCGCTGCTCGGGGCCGACGGCGGGCTCGACCGCGCGCTCTATCCCCACTTTGCCGCGCTGGCCGACGAAGCGACCTGGTTCCGCAACGCCAGCGCGGTGAGCGGCTGGACGGCTTCGGCCCTGCCCGCAATCCTGAGCGGCAACTACCCGCGGCCCGGACGGTTGCCGACGGCCGACGACCATCCCGCGAACCTGTTCACGCTGCTCGCTCCGCACTACGAGCTGCATGTCGCCGAGCCGTTGACCGATCTGTGCCCCGCAGCGCTCTGCCCACCCGAGCGCGCGGGAGCGGCCGGGTGGTACGCCGCGGTGCTGAGCGACCTGACCGTCGTCTACCTGCACACGGTGCTGCCGGACGCGCTCGCCGCCGAACTGCCTCCGGTCACGCAGAGCTGGCGCGACTTCGCACCCGAGGATGCGCTCAACAGCCGTTGGAATGCGCGTCGGGGTCAGGACCGGCGCGAGACCGCCACCGGGTTCATCGCGGGAATCGACGCGATCGCGGCCGGCGCCCGTCCCGCCCTCCATTTCCTGCACTCGCTCCTGCCGCACGAGCCGTGGGTGCATCTGCCGACGGGCCAACGGCATTCGCTGAACCCGCGCATCCTCGGCGGGGTGCGGGACCACTGGCGGGACGACGCCTGGGCCGTGACCGCCGAGTACCAGCGGCACCTGCTGCAGGTGCAGTTCGCCGACCGCCTGCTCGGGGACCTGCTGCAACGCCTGCGGGCGGTCGGTCTCTACGACGACGCACTGGTCGTCGTGACCGCCGACCACGGGGCCAGCCTGCGCCCCGGCCTGCCGTTTCGGCTGCCTACCGCGGAGACCTTCGCGGAGGTGGCCGCCGTGCCGCTGCTCGTCAAGCGGCCGGGCCAGCGCCACGCACGTGTCTCGGCGGAGAACGTGGAGACCATCGACATCCTGCCGACCGTCACCGGCGAGATCGGGTTGCCGCTGCCCCACGCCACGGATGGCTCGCACCTCTTCTCCGCCGGTCGAGGCGCACGTCCGGAGAAGACGCTGTTCCTTCCGGGAGAGAAGGATCGTCTGCACGGGCCGGGCGACCTGCGCAAGCACCTCGCCGAGGCCGTGGCGCACAAGCTCGAGCGGTTCGCGTCCGGCGATCCGACGAAACCCCGCCTGGGCGTTCACGACGATCTGGTGGGCGCCGCCGTGGCCGAGCTGGCATCGGGCCGGCGGGCCGGGTTCGACGTGATCGTCAACGGGTCCGACCTGCTGAACGACCTCGATCGGGACGCCGAGCTCCTGCCGGCACGCATCACCGGCGGCATAGTCGGCCTCGACCGTGACGCGGACGCCCCGATCCTGGCGGTGGCGCTCAACGGGACGGTGGCGGCGGTCACCCGCCCCTACTCCTTCCGGGCCTTCGGGCATGCCGTGCCCTGGGAGGTCACCGTCGATCCGCAACGGCTCGCAAACGGCTCGAACCGGGTCCGCGTCCTCGCCGTCCGCAGCGCAGGCGACGGCGCGGCGCGGCTGGACGAAGCCACCGACCTCGCCTCCTTCCGGCAGCCGGCGAACCTGGCGGCGGAGCTCGCCGAGGCGACCCACGGCGTCGCCTCGTCCGGCTTGCTGCCCACCGAGTCGACCGGGCACGGCAACCTGCGCTGGACGACCGGCACGGCGCAGCTCGCGGTCCCAATCGACCCGCGCTCCCCGCCGTCGGCGTTGAGCCTCACGATTCTGACGACCGGCCCGCAGAAGCGGCTGCGGCTGGCGATGGACGGGTGCCTGCTGTTCGAAGGCCCCGTCTTCGGACGCTGGGAACGGACCTTTCCGCTGGAGGGTTGCCGCCTGGATTCCTCCCCCGCCGTCATCGAGCTGCACAGCAACGTGCACCTGGCGCAAGACACGCCGGGCCTGAGACTGGGCGTCGCGGTCGGCGCGATGGAGCTTCGGGGCGGCGGACCGCCGTGACAGCCGTCGAATCGACCGGAGAACCCGGACCGTCGTCAGTGGAATGGATGGCGGGGCCGACGAGACTCGAACTCGCGACCTCCGGCGTGACAGGCCGGCGTTCTAACCAACTGAACTACGACCCCGCAAGGTCAGTGCGCGACGTACAGCGCAGGATGTAGATTATATCGCATTCCCACCGCCCCCGAGCGGGGTCAGATTCCGAGGCGGTGGAACAGCGCGGTCAACCGGTCCAGACGCGCGAATCCGCCGGTCGCCGGGTTGTGGTAACCGATCGCCCGTTCGGCCCCGGTCAGGTCGCCGTACGGCAGCATCGGCTCGAACTGCGTCCCCTCGTGCCACTCGTTGAACGTCACGATGTAGACGAGGAAGAACCCGTCCTCGACGTTCTCCAGGCGATCGTCCAACTGCAACCGGAGATTCCACCCCAGCGTCTCCTCGACGCGCTCCACTGCCGCCGCGTGCGCACGCTCCCGATCGTCTTCCCGGGACCAGTCGAGCGGTCCGACGTCCGGGACGAAGGGCGGGACCCGCGACAGGCAGTCGCTCTCGGGCTTCCGGGGATCGATCATGTCGAGACCGGGATTGACCGGAAAGGTGAACGCCAGCCCGTACTCGGTCGCGCGCTCGGCCACCGCCGACCATTCCGCCGCTTCGACCCGCGGGTCGTAGACCGCGATGCCGTCCCAGCCGGCACGCGCCGCGCGAAAGACGTCGGTGGTGTCCGCCAGCAGCGTCACCCGGTCGAACGTGCCCAGGAACTCCCTGCGCGCCTCGTAGAGCACGCTGCGCCAGGTCAGGTCCGGGGTATGGTCCGGGACGTTCCGGTTCACGCCGTGACAGTCGACCTCGCTGGAGGGCAGCGTCGATCGGAACCACTTGAAGACCGGACCCATCGACCCGTTCGCGCGCTCGTGCAGGAACAGGGCGTCCCAGCCGCGCCGGTCGCCGTACTCGCGGATCAGGTAGCGCAGGTCGTCGACGGTGCGCTCCACGCGCTCCGGCCCGTAGGGCTCGAGGTGAAAGGTCACATGAACGTCGTGGGCCCGCATGACGTCCATGACCAGCGGCACGGCGCGATCGGTATAGCTCCCGACACCCCACCAGCTCAGGTTCACGACGCCCACACCGGCGTCGGCGATCCAGCGCGCGTGCTGCTCGATGACGGCTGCCGCGCGCGAGTCGTAGGGCCCCAGCAGCGGCATGCTGCTGGCGGCGATGTCCACCGGCGGGCGGCGGCCCCACTGGTCCCAGTGGCGAACCGGATCGGATGCGTACCAGGGATAGTATTCGAAGACGAAGTGCCGCCGCGGGTCGCGGTAGCGCTGCCGCAGCGTCTCCCCCAGCGCCTCCCAGGGAACGGTTTCGGCGACTGGTTGCCGCAGCGCCGCGGACAGTGCCCGGGCAGGGCGCGGCAATCTCTCCGCGGCAGCGCCGCGCGCCGGTACGCCGGCGGCCGTGCCGGCGAGACAGGCTTCGATGAACGCCCGTCGACTCAGTTCCATGCGTTTGCGCCCGCCCCGGCCCGGCCGGCGGCGCGCCGGTCCGGTGGGGTTGGTGGGCGGTACAGGATTCGAACCTGTGACAACCGGTGTGTAAAACCGGCGCTCTACCCCTGAGCTAACCGCCCCGACACGTTTCCGGCGCGAGCGACCGTCGAGTCGTGGATACAGCCCGGCAATCGTCGCCGGCAGTCTATTGCCGCCCAACCGGGCCGACTATCAGTCTACGCCGTTCCACGGCCCGGACTCGGGGCGTGAATGCCGACCCTCGACGATCGCTCAGGGCTGCGCGGCCAGCCAGGCCCTGGCGCACAGCAGCAGCACCGCGGCGGTAAACCCGGCCACGGCCAAGTGCTCGCCGTTGACAATCGCGCGCCGGGGACTGAAGCGCCGCGGGGGCGCCGAGCATTCACCGGCCGCGTAGCGCGCGTAGGTGTCGCCGAAATCCGCCCGCAGGGTCGCCTCCTCGAGCCGGATCGCCGCCGCCGTCATGACCGCGAGATAACCGAGCACGACGCCCGCCACCAGCGGCGAGGCGGCCGCGACGACGAAGCCGACCCCGATGACGGCCGACCCGGCATACAGCGGATGGCGCAGCAGGCGGTACGGACCGGACATCGTCACCTCGCGCCCCTTGACGAGATGGCCCGCGGCCCAGATGCGCAGGCCCTCCCCCAGCAGCGCCACGGGAACCCCGGCCGCCAGCGACCGCCAGGACGGACGGGCGTACGCGAACGCCACCGCCGCCACCACGAAGCCGAGGACCACGCGGCGGCGCGCAATGCGAAACAGGAAGCGGAGAAACGGATCGGCGTCGAGATCAAGCATGCGGTGAGATGCTCCCCAGGCGCCGATCCAAGGCGGCGCAGACCCGATCCGCGGGCAGGGCATGCAGGCAGGGGACGCCCGCACGGCAGCGGCGCACCATGGGGACGGCGCGCCCGCCCGCGGCCCGCCGCGCCGCGCAGACGCAGTCGGGAAACGCGGAGACGATCTCGTCCGCGGGCGACCACGGCCCGTTGCGGTCCGGATCGCTCGGTCCGTACAGGCCGACCACCGGCGTGCCGAGTGCGGCGGCGAGGTGCAGCGGCCCCGTATCGCCGGACACCACGAGCGCCGCGGACCGCAGCAGCGACGCCAACTCGACCAGATCGGTGCGCGGCGCCGGCACCGCGGTCCCGCCCGACGCAGCCACCACCGCGGCAGCGCGGGCTTCGTCCGCCGGTCCCCAGATCACGACGCACGGCAGGCCGTGCACGCGGCGCACGTGCCTGGCGACCGCGCCGTAGCGCTCCGGGGGCCAGCGCTTGGTGGACCACGCGGCGTTGGGGTTGAGGACGACGCAGGCGCCCCGCGGCGCCTCGATCGCGGGCGGCGCCGGCAGCCGGAGCGGAAAGGCCCACTCGCGGTCGTCCAGCCCCAAGGCGCCCAGGATGCCCAGGTTGCGGTCGACCACGTGTGGCCCGCGCCCCGGATCGGCGGTTTCGGTATAGAGCCAGCGCGCCCAGCGCTCGCGGAGAAACGGCGCACCGAGGCCGACGACCCGGCGCGCGCCGGAGAGCCGCGCCACCAGGGCCGACTTGCCGAGCCCCTGCACGTCGAGGGCGACATCGTAGGCGACCGCCCGGAGCGAACGGCCGAGCGCCAGCCAGGCGGCCAGGGTCGGTACGCTGCGGGTGCGCAGCACGATGCGACGGTCGAGACCCGGCACCATCTCCAGCAGGCCGGCATGGCGCTCGTCGGCCACCCAGTCGATGGCCGCCGCGCTCGGGAGCCCGCGCCGGAGGGCGGCCGCCAGCGGCACGGTGTGGACGATGTCGCCGAGCGCACCCAGTCGGACGATGAGGACACGCATCGTGGTCGGGCGGCTCAGCGGGAACGCTGGACGGCAATCCGGCTCAGCAGGTCGCGCGTCGAGTGGTCCTTCGGATCGCCGACGATGGCGGTGCGTCCGCCGTAGGCGCGCACGACCTCGCGCTCGGGCACCGTGTCGACGGTGTAGTCCGTCCCCTTGCAATGGACATCCGGGCGCAGCAACTCGATCAGCGCCGCGACCGTCGCCTCCTCGAAGATGACCACGTAGTCGACCATCTCCAGCGCCGCCACGATCTCCGCGCGCTCCGCGGCCCCCTGGACCGGCCGGCCGTCTCCCTTGAGCGCCGCCACGGACCGGTCGGCGTTGACGGCGACGAGCAGTCGATCGGCTTCGGCCGCGGCGCCGCGCAGGTAGCGCACGTGCCCGACGTGCAGCAGGTCGAAGCACCCGTTGGCGAGCGCGACGGTACGTCCGGCGGTGCGGTCCGCGGCAAGCAGCCCGGCCGCCCGATCGTGCGAGACGACCATGCCCAACGGTTTCAGCTCCCTTCCCCGCGGCCGGGATCGACCCGGATCGCCTCGCCGAGCTCGGCGCCGGTGACGGTAGCCGTGCCGCGCTTCATGACGACCAGGCCGCCCGCGTAGTTGGCGAGCCGCGCCGCCTCGTACAACGAGGCGCCGGCCGCCAGCGCCAGCGCCAGCGTCGCGACGACCGTGTCGCCCGCCCCGGTCACGTCGGCCACCTCGTCGGACCCGAAGATCGGGATGTGCTCGGTCGGCCGGTCCGGGACGAAGACGGCCATCCCGCGACTGCCGCGGGTCACGATCACGCCGCCCGACGCGGTCCGGGCCAGCAGCTCCCTGCCGGCGCGCTCGAGGCGCAACGGATCGTCGCCGATCGGGGCGCCGAGCGCCTGCTCCGCCTCCGATTCGTTGGGGGTGCAAGCCGTGCAGCCCCGAAAGTCCGTCAGGCGGTGGCGCGAATCGACGAGCGTCGGAACGGGCGGCCGGCCGCCGCCGGCGCCTAGCCGCTCCCGCAGCCTCGCGAACAGCGCCGGCGTGACCAACCCGAGTCCGTAGTCCGAGACGAGCACGGCGTCGCAGCCGTCCACCGCGTCGAGCGCCGCGCGCTCGAAGTCGGCGGCGGCCGCGCCCGGGTCGACGGCCGCCCCGCGATCCACCCGCACGATCTGCTGGCGCGCCGTATGCAACCCGCCGGCCAGGATGCGGGTCTTGACCGGCGCCCGGTACCCGTCCGGCCGCAGCACCCGGGACGTGTCCACCCGCTCCCGCAGCCCTTCCATCAACTCCCGGTCGCGGGCGCCGACGAGGCCGACGAGCCGTACGTCGCCGCCGAGGGCGCCGGCGTTGCTCGCGGCGTTGCCGGCGCCGCCGGGCCGGACGGTGGTGCAATCGTGATCGAGGATGAGCACCGGCGCCTCGCGCGAGATGCGCGCGGGACGCCCATAGAGGAACTCGTCAGCGATGATGTCGCCGATCACCACGACCCGCCGGCCGGCGAACCGCTCGACGAGGCCGATCAGCCGGAGCCGGAGGTCGGCTTCACGTTGCCGCGGGTGCGCTCCAGGCGATGAAATCACGGTAGGGCGCCTGGATTCTAGGATTCTGCGCCGCAGAACGCAACGGAGCAGGAAATGCGGCGCAGAATCCGGCAGCGGGGGGATGGGCCGAAACGCCGAGTCGACGAGGCGTTTCGGGGCGCTATCGCATCGTCTCCGTCTCACCGGGGACGGCGGCGGCGGCCGGCGCGCGCCAGCGGCGATGCATCCACAGCCAGAGGTGCGGGTCGTGCCGCACGTAGCGCTCCAGCAGATGGGTGCAGCGCTGCGTATACGTGCGGACGGGGTCGGGATCGTCCGGATCGGGCGGGGCGATCGGCGCCTCGTAGATCAGCCGGTAGCGGTTGCCGGGCAGGGGCAGCGCGAACACCGGAATGATGGACGCGCCGGTGTGGAGCGCCAGCGAGGCGATGGCGGAGGTGGTGGCGGCGGGCCGCCCGAAGAACTCGACCGCGACGGCGCTGCGATCCTGGATGTGCTGGTCGATCATCATGCCGACCGATCCGCCGCGGCGGAGCTCGCGGAGCAGCTCGCGCAGCGCCCCCTGGCGCGGCAGCACACGCGTGCCGACACGGGTGCGAATCCGCTCGATGAGCCCCTCGATCAGCGGGTTGTCGAGGGTGCGCGCGACCATGAGGATCGGTTGGAAGCGCAGCGCATGCACCATGATCTGCAGCTCCCAGCTTCCGAAATGTCCGGCGAAGTACATGACGCCGCGACCGCCGGCCGCCGCGCGGCGCACGTGCTCGTCCCCCTCGATGTCGACCAGCGGCAGCATCTGCTCCAGGCTCATCGCATCGAAGCAGAGGAAATCGACGATGTGGCGGCCGAGTTGCGCGAACGCCGCGCGCAGGACGTCCCGGCACTCCGCCTCGGTCCGCTCCGGAAAGGCCGCCCGGAGGTTGGCCACGGCCAGCTCGCGGCGGGCGCCGTGGAACCGGTGGAACAGCGCCCCGAGGGCGGCGCCGGCGGCCAGGCTCATCCGCCGCGGCAGCGTCCTCGCCAGCGCGCGGACCGCGAGGACCACGCCGTACTCGAAACGGTGCCGGAGAGAGACGCTCATCGGCGCCCTCGGGCGGCGGCGACACGCTCCAGCAGCCAGGCGCGGAAGCGATCGGCGGGCTCCACCGCCACGCGCAGCCGTACCGCGGCAACGGCGAAGTCGAAAGGTGCGAGCGGTGCGAGACGCACGGCGTCCTTCTCGGTGGTCAGCACCAGGCCGGCGTCGTGCGCGGCGGCCTGCCTCGCGATGCGGCGCACGTCGGCCGGCGTGAAGCGATGATGATCCGCGAAAGCGAGCGCACCGGCAACCTCGAATCCGGCGGCGGCCAGCGCCGCGGGGAACCGCTCGGGAGCGGCGATTCCCGCCACCGCGAGCACCCGGCCCCGCGACGCCGCCCGCGACGCCGCGACCGGATGCAGCGCCCCGAGCGACCGGCGCTGGCGGAACCAGGTGGACACGCCGAAGCGGTCGGCGACCGCACCGGCCGCGACCGTGGCCGGCGCCTCGACGATGAGCGCGTCGGCCCGGCGGGCCGCCTCCGGCCGCTCGCGCAGGCGCCCGGCCGGAAACGTCGGCTGCCGCAGATCGTCTTCGCGCACGAGCACCAGGTCGACGTCGCGGGCGAGCCCGAGGTGCTGGAAGCCGTCGTCGAGCACGTGCACGGTGGCGCCCAGACGCGTCTCGGCCAGACGGCCCGCCAGGTAGCGGTCGCGGCCGACCACCACCGACACGCCGGCGAGGCGCTCGGCCAGCATGCGCGGCTCGTCGCCCGCGGCGTCGACGTCCGCCCGCACGCCGTCGGGTTCGCGCACGACGACCACGGCACGGGCGCGCCCGCGCCGCCGGTAGCCCCGACTGAGGACGGACGGCCTCTCCCCCGCGTCGCGCAGCAGCTCGGCGACGAGGGCGGCCACCGGCGTCTTGCCGCTGCCGCCGGCGGCCAGCGCGCCGACGCTGACGACCGGCCGCGACAGCCGGCGGCGGGCCTGCGGATGGCGCTCGTACCAACGCCGGCGCCACGCGGCGCCACGCGCGTACAGGGCGCTCAGCACGCCCTGATCCTCCCGGCAACCCGCCGCATCAGCATGCCGCGGCCCCGTCGCCGCCCACCCCGCCGGCCGGGTGCGCACCCGCGCTGACGGCGGACGGCAGCAGGTACGCCACCCGGTCGAGCGTGCGCCGGGTCGCTCCCCGGTTGGCGTCGACGATGGCGCGAGCCGCCCTCCCGAGCCGCGCGCGGCGCTCGCCGTCGCGCATCAGCGCGGCCAGCGCCTCTTCCAGCGCGGCCGCGTCGCGCACCTGGATCGCCGCGCCGCGCGAGACGAACTCGCGCGCCACGTCGGCGAAGTTCTCCATGTGGGGCCCGATGACCATGGCCCTGCCGAACGCGGCGGGCTCGATCAGGTTGTGGCCGCCCGCGGGCACGAGGCTGCCGCCGACGAAGACCGCCGACGCGATGTCGAACAGACGGCTCAGCTCGCCCAGCGTGTTCAGGATGACGACATCGGCGCCGGGGTCGCGGCCGGGCTCGAGATCGCTCCGCATCCGGGCGCGACGCCCCGCGCGCTCGGCGATCCCGCGCGCCTCGTCGAACCGCTCGGGATGGCGCGGCGCAATCACCAGCAGCGCGTCGGGACTCGCCTGCCGGACGCGGGCAAACGCGCGCAGGACCGGTTCCTCCTCTCCACGCAACGTGCTCGCGGCAATCACGACGGGCCGCTGGCGCGCGAACGCGAACGCCGCCCGCAGGCCGCCGGCGTCTTCCGTGCCGCCCGCCTCCGGCCCCGTCGACGAACCGGCGACGGCATCGAACTTCAGGCTGCCGGTGACCGTCACGCGGGCCGGGTCGGCGCCAATCGCGACGAATCGCCGCGCCCACGCCCCGGTCTGCGCGCAGACGTGACCGACGTCGGCCAGCACGCGCCGCATGCAGCAACGGACCAGGCGGTAGCCCCGGAACGAGCGGTCGGACAGCCGGCCGTTGACGATCAGCACCCCCACCCCGCGCCGCCGGCAGGCGCGGAGCAGATTCGGCCAGATCTCGGTATCGACCACGAGCAGCAACTGCGGCGCGATCCGGTCGAGGGCGCGGTTGACGAACCGGGGGAAGTCGAACGGCGCGTAGCAGACGGCATCGACCTCGCCGTCGAAGCCGCGCGCCACCCGTTGCCCCGTCGCGGTCGTGGTGGACACGACGAGACGATGTTCCGGGTACGCGCTCCGCAGCGCCCGCAGCAGGGGCCGCGCGGCCAGCGCCTCGCCCACGGAAACGGCATGCAGCCAGATCGACGGCCGCCGTTCCGGATTGACCGCGACCGGCAGGCGGCCGAACCGCTCGCGCAGGCTGCCGGCGGCCTTGCCGCGGCGCCACACCCCGTACAGGGTCGACGGAAGCGCGATCAGGAAGTAGACGAACAGCAGCGCGCTGTAGACGAGGTACATGGCAACGCCGGACGCGCCTAGATACTAGCCCCCGAAACGCCTCACGGGCTCGGCCGGACGGCCTGCGCGGCTTCATGCCGCGGGCCCCGGGCCGAGGTTTGACCGGTTCGCGCGGCCATCGATAGAATCAATCGTTTTGCTTCCCCGCGCCGGGTCGGGCCGGGGAACGAGCACTGTCGCCGGCCGTCGCACTATCGACACATTGTTGAAATTGCAGATGCGGAACGACGTTCCGCAAGGGGAGCGGAGAATGGCCATCAAGGTGGGAATCAACGGTTTCGGGCGGATCGGGCGCAACATCATGCGCGCGGCCCTGCAGAGCGGCGAGCGCGACATCGATTTCGTCGCCGTCAACGACATCACGAGCCCGGAGACGCTGGCCCACCTGTTCAAGTACGACTCGGTGCTCGGCAACCTCTCCGACGAGGTGGCGGTCGACGGGGACGGGCTGCGGGTCGGCGAGCGCCGGTTCCAGGTCCTGTCCGAGCGCGATCCGGCCGCCCTGCCCTGGCGCGATCTCGGCGTGGACATCGTCGTGGAGTCGACCGGCCTGTTCACGAAGCGGGACGACGCCGCCAGGCACCTCGCGGCGGGCGCGAAGACGGTCATCATCAGCGCACCGGCCAAGGGTCCCGACCTGACCCTGGTGCTCGGCGTGAACGACGACCAGTACGATCCCGCGCAGCACCGGATCATCTCCAACGCCTCGTGCACGACGAACTGCCTGGCCCCGGTAGCGAAGGTGCTGCACGAGAGCTTCGGCCTGCGGCGGGGCTGGATGACGACGGTCCATTCGTACACCAACGACCAGAAGCTGCTCGATCTGCCGCACAAGGACCTGCGGCGCGCGCGGGCGGCCGGCGTGTCGATGATCCCAACCACCACCGGGGCCGCGGTGGCGGTCGGCCAGGTGCTGCCCGAGCTGCAGGGCCGGCTCGACGGCATCGCGATGCGGGTGCCGACCCCCAACGTGTCGGTGGTCGACCTGGTGGCCGAGGTCGACCGGAAGGCCAGCGCCGAGGAGGTCAACGCCGCGTTCGGCGCCGCCGCCGGCGGACCGCTCGCCGGGATTCTGGAGCTGTCGAAGGAGCCGCTCGTCTCCATCGACTTCAAGGGCAACCCCCACTCGTCGATCGTCGACGCGTCGTACACGAAGGTCATGGAAGGCGACTTCATCAAGGTGCTGTCGTGGTACGACAACGAGTGGGGCTACTCGTCCCGCTGCGTCGACCTGGTGAAGCTGATCGCCGAGAAGGCAGCGTAGGGGACCGCGTGGCGAAGCGCTCGATTCGCGATCTCGACCTCGCCGGCCGGCGCGTGTTCGTGCGCGTCGACTTCAACGTGCCGCTGGCCGACGGCGCGGTGGCCGACGACACCCGCGTGCGGGCGGCGCTGCCGACGCTGCGGCACGCCCTCGATGCGGGCGCGTCGCTGGTGCTGGCCTCGCACCTCGGCAGGCCGAAGGGCGAGCGGAAGCCCGAGCTCAGCCTCCGGCCGGTCGCGGCCCGGCTGTCGGAGCTGCTCGGCCGGCCGGCGGCCTTCGCCTCGGACTGCGTGGGCGAAGCGGCGCGGCAGGCGATCGCCGAGGCCGGCGCGGGCGGGATCACATCGCTCGAGAACCTCCGCTTCCATTCCGAAGAGGAAGCGAACGACCCGCAGTTCGCGGCCGCACTGGCGGCGCTGGCGGACGTCTACGTCAACGACGCGTTCGGCTCGGCCCACCGCGCCCACGCCTCGACCGCGGGCATCGTCGCGCACGTCGCCGACGCGGCGGCAGGATTGCTCCTGGACCGCGAGCTGGAGCATCTCGGCGCCCTGCTGGCCTCGCCGGCCAGACCGTTCGTCGCCGTGCTCGGCGGCGCCAAGGTGTCGGGCAAGCTCGAGGTCATCGAGAACCTGCTGCCGCGCATCGACGCGCTGCTCATCGGCGGCGCGATGGCCTACACGTTCTTCCGGGCGCGCGGGCTGCCGGTGGGCCGCTCCCTCGTCGAGCCGGATCTGGTCGAGGCGACGCGGGCCGTCGAGCGCGCCGCGGCCGAGCGGGGCGTGCGGCTGGAGCTGCCGGTGGATCACGTGGTCGCCACCGGGCTCGAGGCCGGCGCCGACCACGCGTGCCTGGCCGTCGACGACCCGGCGATCGGCGAACGGCTGGGCGTGGACATCGGCCCCGCGACCGAGGCCGCCTATGCGGAGGTCATCGGTTCCGCCCGGACGGTGGTGTGGAACGGACCGCTGGGCGTCTTCGAGCTGGACGCGTTCAGCCACGGGACGCTGGCGGTCGCGCGGGCGGTCGCCGCGACGGAAGCCAAGACCGTCGTCGGCGGCGGCGATTCGGTCGCCGCCGTGGCCAGGGCGGGGGTCGCCGACCGCGTGACGCACATCTCGACCGGCGGCGGGGCGTCGCTGGAGTTTCTGGGAGGCCGCACGCTGCCGGGCGTCGCAGCGCTCCCGAACTGCAGCCCAAGGGGTGACCGGCGCCGCCTCGGGGATTGAGGGCGCCGTGTCGATGCAGACTGCAGGATACCTCGCTCGCCTGAGACCGAACCGGTGGTGGGTAGTCGGTTACCTCGCAACGGCATGTCTGCTGAGCGTGCTCCTGTTCACCGTCGTGGCCGCCTCATCCGGCCGCACAGGCCTGAACCGCCGGGTGTTTCCCCATGTCGGCTTCGCCGGAACGCCGGTCCTGGCAGATGTCAGTCCCCGGATCACGCTCGGCTTCCTGGACGACGACCCCGAGCTGCCGCGACGATTCTTCAGCGCGCGCTGGCACGGGTTCTGGCACGTACCGGAGGCAGGTACGGTCACCCTTCGTGGCGCGGGCGACGATCGGCTCGACGTTTGGCTGGACGGCGAGCTGATGCTCCGCCGCACGCCGCCGGCCGACATGCATACCGCCACTCGAGAGGTCACGCTGGAAGCGGGCGCACATGAGATCCTGGTGGAGTACCAGCAGCACGGAGGGGCAAGCGCCCTGCGTCTCCAATGGCAGCCCCGCGGCGGGCGCCCCCGCGGTCTTCCGGCTCATCAGCTCTTTCCCCGGCCGCCCGGCCCCGAGGACGTGCGCCGGGCGCGCCACGTCGCGTGGCTCACACGTATCGTCGCTGCGGTCTGGGCCTTGCCCCTGCTGTTCGTTCCGCTGCTGCTGGCCAGAACCTGGCCCGCCATCCTTGCCCGCACAGGAAAGGACTCCTCTCTCGGCAAGCGGTGCCGCACGGGTCTTCGGGCCGCCCTCGTGCTGGCGGTGCTCGTGGTCGCGTCGGGTGCGGGTATGGCTCGGCTGCCGGGATGGAACCCCCGGTCCCTGTGGTACGACGACATCGTCTACGCGGCGAGCATCCGGACCGCCGACCTGTGGGATCTGATCACGGTCCCGCTGCACGTCGGCCCGGGGTTGCTCGTCGTCTGGCGGGCACTGTACGCCCTGTTTCCCGATCCGGAGTGGTCGCTTCAGCTCCTCCCTTTCGCCAGCGCCATCGCCGCCGTTCCGGTCATGGCGCTTGTGGTGCGCCGTTTGACGAGAGACGATTCCCTGGCGGTGCTCGCGGCGGCCGTTACGGCGCTCAACCCGCTACTGGCGCGGTACTCGGTGTTCGTTCATCAGTTCGCCACCGAATTCCTGATAACCGCGCTCTTCCTGCTGGCGGCAGCCGGGTTGCGGCACGGTGGACCGGGAATCGATCCGCGGAGGTTTCGTCGAGCCGCACTGCTGGGAGGTCTGGGGACCTTCTTCTCGGTGCCGTCCGTCTTCATCAGTTTCCCCATCATGAATCTGGGCGCGGCCTCGGCTCTGCGCGGCTGGTTCATGGACGGCCGGCGTCCGGATTCCACGATTCTCGCCAGCGCCGCGATGTACAACGCAACGGTGCTGGGCGCCTATTTCCTGCTTCGACAGCGCTCCAACGTCCATCTTCAGGACTATTGGGCCGCCGGCTTCATGCCGACCGACTCGACCGGCGCGATGCTGGGCTTCCTGGCGGACAACGGCCTCCGGCTGGTGGATGCGAGCCTGCCCGCATGGGGCTCGAGTCCGGGGACGGTGTCCTGGATGCTTCCGTTCGTGGGCTTGGGACTGGGTTGGCTCCTGGCGCGCGAGCAGACCCGGCTCTTCGGGATGGTCGTCGTCGCCTTCTTCGCCGCCCGCCTCGTCGCCAGCGCCCTCTGGATCTACCCCCTGGGCGCGAGCCGCGTGGACATCTTCGCGTTTCCGGTCGCCATCTGCCTCTTCGCGGCCGGCGTACACGCTGCGACGGCAGCGTTCCCGAGAACCGCCACCGTCAAGCTGGCGGCGGCCGCTGCAGCAGTCTCATTCGCCCTGGCGCGGCCCGCGGGTGCGGCGTACCTGGACACGGACGACGCCCCCCTCGCGACGGTCGTCTCATCCGTCGCACGACCCGGCGACGGCCTGATCCTCTCGCAGGCCGGGATCTTTCTGACGGCGTTCTACGGAACCTGGCCCGCCACGGTGGCCGCCGCCGACGACGCCAGCCATGGAACGGCAGTGACGCTCGTGCGCGACCGAACGCTTCATCTGCCCATGAACAGCTCACAGGAACGCCTCGTCACCGGATTCCTGAACGCGTCGCAACCCGACAGGGCCTGGTACGTCGCGTATCGCACCCGGGGCTGGGAAGACGATGTCGTCGCGGCCATGACCCGCCTCGGCTACACCGTGAGTAACTGGCACGAGACCACCACGGGACGCTTGTATCTCGGCCTGCGCCGGCCGCAGGCCGACGCCGTTTCGCCGTCGGCCCGGGCATCCGTTTCCGATGCCCCGGAACCCAAGGACTGATCAGCATGCGCACGCCGCTACTTGCCGCCAACTGGAAGATGCACAAGACCGTCGCCGAGGCGACCGCCTTCACGACGGCGTTCCTCCCCCTGGCGGCCGGCGTCGACGATGCGGAGATCGTGCTGGCGCCGCCGTTCACGGCGCTCGCGGCGGTGGCCGGCGCGTGCCGCGGCAGCAACGTGGCCGTCGCGGCGCAGAACGTGCATTGGGAGGCGCAGGGGGCCTTCACCGGCGAGGTGAGCCTGGCCATGGTGCGGGACGCCGGGGCGAGCCACGTCATCGTCGGCCACTCGGAACGGCGCCATCTGTTCGGCGAGGACGACGCTGCCGTCAACCGGAAGACGCAAGCGGTGCTCGCGGCGGGCCTGATCCCGATCGTTTGCATCGGCGAGACCCTGGCCGAACGGGAGGCCGACGAGACGGCGGCCGTGCTCGACCGGCAGATCGACGGCGGCCTCGCCGGCCTGGCCGCGGACGAGATCGCCGCCGTCATCATCGCCTACGAGCCGGTCTGGGCCATCGGCACCGGCCGCACGGCGACACCCGCGCAGGCGCAGGAGGCCCACGCCCACGTCCGCGCGCGTCTTGCCGCCGTCGCGGACCACGGGGCGGCGGACCGCTGCCGCCTGCTGTACGGCGGGAGCGTCAAGCCCGCCAACGCCGCCGCCCTGGCCTCGCAGGCCGACGTGGACGGTGCGCTCGTCGGCGGCGCGAGCCTCGACCCGCACAGCTTCGCCGAGATCGTCGCCGGCGGCAGGCCCCGGATCTGATCCCGGCGCGCCCTTCCTCCCCGGCGTCACAGGGTAGCGGACGACTTGCGGTGCCGCGCACCCGAACCCGGTCCCGGACGCCGGCATTCTTCGACCTGGCGCTTCCGCACCGGCAGCCGCCGCCGGCACGGCGCCACTTGGAGTATCATCAACTGTTGTGCTGAGCATGATCCTCTCCGGCGTGTACGTGATTGCCTGCCTGCTGCTGATCGTCGTCGTGCTGCTGCAGCAGGGCAAGGGGGGCGACATCGCCGCCGCCTTCGGCGGCGGAGGGACCCAGGCGGCGTTCGGCGCGCGCGCGGGGGCCTCGTTGCTCACCCGGGTGACGACGGTTCTCGGCACGCTGTTCATGGCCGGCTCGCTGCTGCTGGCGATCATCGGCCAGCGGGGGCCGAGCTCCGTGCTCGGCGGCCTCGACGCGCCGGAGACGGCGCCGGCCGCGGTCGAGGAGCCGGCGACCTTGCCCGAGCCGGCCGTCGCGGAAGAAACCTCCGGCGACGAGGACACGGAGTCGGCCGAGGAACCGCAGTAGCCGCGCCGGGACGCCCCGGCTTCGAACGCCCGCCCAGAATCGCGGAAGTGGCGGAACGGCAGACGCGCCAGCTTGAGGGGCTGGTGGGCCAATGGCCCGTGGGGGTTCAAATCCCCCCTTCCGCACCATACCTGCAGAACTCGGTCTCGTCGGCACGCTCCGGCACGCGACCCGACCACGCGTCAGGACCGTCGCGACGCCGTTCCCGATCTGTCAAACTGCCAGTTGAAACGACCCTCCCCAATACGATCGAGCGGATTCGATGAAGTCAGCACGACAGCAACGCGCCGAAGCGGCCGCCGAGCGGTTCGACACCTCCCGGGGTGCTTCGGCCGGCCCTCAGGCGACCGCGGAGGAGGTGGCCGACCTCGTCCTCCAACTCATCGAGGAACAACTCGAAGAGGAGATCCTGTTTCTCCCCGCGGACACGGTGGCGCCGCTCTTCAGGACGGGGACCTGGATTGGCAAGACCGCAGCGGAACAGCTTGTCGAGTTGTTCACCACGAAGGGCACGTTCAGAAGTCGCGAGACCGTGGAGTCCGATGTCACGCTGGTCCAGGCTCTGCCGGTCGTGGTCGTGCGCAACCGGAGCGGCGATCTCCTGCGACTGAAGCGCAGAGAGCAGCGCAAGGACAACCCGCTGCACGGCAAGATCGTGATCTGGGCCGGCGGGCACGTCAGACGGGAGGACGGCGCCAATGGGCCATCCATCGGCCACGGCGCGGCTCGTGAGCTTCAGGAAGAGCTCCGTCTGAGCGTCGAACCAGGGGAGTTGCGGATACTCGGCGCGGTCTGGATCCGGGGCCGAGACGGCGACAGGACACGCCGCCACGTCGCCATCGTCCACGAATGGCGAGCCCGCACCGACGACGTGGCCGTCGCCCTCAGCGCCACGGAATTCTTCGAACGCCGGGGAACCTCACTCAGCGGTAGTTTCGTCGCGCCGCACCAGCTTGCGACCGACATCGACGACGGACGGATCTGCGAACCCTGGAGCGTCGAGATCGCCCGGCACCTCCTGCCCGAGGGCGAGCTCGCAGGGCCGCGGCTGATTTAGCGATCCGCCACGCACGATCTTTACGCCGGCCCGGAAAACGGGCATGATGCCGAGCGTGCACTGTCCCTTCCGAACCTCGCGGAGTGTGCGGCGCATCATCGTCGCCTCCCTCGTGGCGATGTGCGTCCTCGTCGTTGGCAGCGTCGCACTCGCCGACGACGACGAACCCGGCCTCGGACCGCCGCCCCTGTACGACGAGCTGCGTGAAGCCGAGCCGGCGCCCGCCGGCCACATCCGCGGCGGGCGGCTGTGGATTGACCGCTTCGAGATCGAGATCGAGCGCGGCGACCTCTACCTGACGCCGCCGGTCGGCGGGCACTCGCACGTCGCGGTGTTTCTCGGCCGGGGCACGGTGCGCGCCTGGCCGCCGGACGGCGTGGAGCACCAGCAACTCCGGAAGCTGATCGACGAGGACTACCTGGAGGAGGAGTTCGAGCGGTTCGTCTTCTGGTTGACCGGCGACCTCGACGAGCGGCTGCGGGCGCTGGTCACCGACCCGCCGGCGGCCGGCGGTGGACGCCGGGTGCGGCGGCAGCGGGAGCGGGCAGCGGACCTGCTCGAGGACCGCCGGGAAACGCTGCTCGAAGACCGGCTGCGGAATCCCGACGCCCGCGTCGCGTTCGACCTCTGGCGCGGGGCTTCGGGGCTGGCCGAGCCCACCGACCGCCCCTATTTCTTCGGCGAGCTGGACGGCCGGGAGCACGACTGGTTCTCGATCGAGATCGAGCCCCGTGAGCTGGAGGAGGTTTCGATCGGCACCTTCGACCGGCGCCGCAAGCTCACCGACTACTGGATGGGCTTTCACGAGCTCAGCGAGTTCGAGCCGGCGACCGTCGCTCCGACGCTCGGCCGCTTCCCCCGCGATCCGGAGGCCGAAGGACCCGTCGATCCGGAGGCCGAGCGCGACGACGACGAGTGGAGCTTCCGCGACTATGGCCTGTCTCCCCGCTACCTCCTGCCGGATGAAGAGCGCTGGCGCCCGCGGGTGCAGGTGTCGCGGACCGACGTCGACCTCGCCATCGAAGGCAACGGCGACGCGGTGGCGAGCGTGGCGCTGGTCATGGAGCCGCTCGTGCCGCTGGCCGCGCTGCGGCTCGCCATCTCGCCGTTCGCCGACGTCACCGACGT
This sequence comes from Vicinamibacterales bacterium, assembly GCA_965204175.1. Classification (GTDB taxonomy): domain Bacteria; phylum Acidobacteriota; class Vicinamibacteria; order Vicinamibacterales; family UBA8438; genus WTFV01. Next base: position 419,481 of record OZ241978.1, on the reverse strand, counting down.
GCGCTGGCGGACCGATCTGCCGCCGGACGTGGACGACGCGACGCGCGTGGCGCTGTTCGCCCCGGACCGTGCGCCGGCGGACCTCGTGGCGGATCGCGACCCTGACAAGGACGACGAGCCGCCCGGTCCCGACGAGCCGGCCCCCATTGCCGGCGAGCAACTCCACTACGTACAGGCGACCCACGACCGGCGCTTCTCCGAGGACCTGCACGACCCGTGGTTGACCGTGGTGCTGCCGCGCCCGGTCGCCGCAGGCGAGCGTTTCGTCCTGGAGATCGCCTACGAAGCGGAGCTGATCGAGCGGCTGCGCGACGCCTCCGGCTACCTGCTCAAGGACACCGGCCTGTGGATCCCGCGGCATCCGGACAACCGGCGGCGGCGCTTCGACCTGACGTTCCGGGTGCCCGAACGGTACCGGATCGCGAGCGGCGGCGCGCTGATGGACGAACGCGTCGAGGACGACACCCGCATCATGCGCTGGGTGACGAACCGGCCGGTCCGGGGCACGATGTCGTTTCACATGGGACGGTTCCAGGTGGACGAGGTAGCGTACGACGACCTGCCGCCGATCGCCGTCTACGCCGACCGCAACCACCTCGGCTTCGCGCCCGGCAACCGCCAGAAGACCCTCGACGACCTGGTCGGATCGCTGCGCACCTACATCGACTACTTCGGGCCCTATCCGTTCGACTCGCTGCTCGTCACCGAGACGCGGACGACCGGCGGGCAGGCGTTCCCCGGACTCGTGCTGCTGACCTTCCACGTCTTCGGTGGGCTGCACACCGGCGAGTCCGAGCTGTTCCGCGCGCACGAGGTGGCGCACCAGTGGTGGGGGGCCGGGGCCGACTGGGAATCGTACCGCGACCAGTGGATCACGGAGGGCTTCGCCAACTACTCGGCCGCGCTCTACGTGCTGGCCGGCCTCGGCGAGGAGGATCAGTTCCGCGACATGCTCGACGCGTGGCGGCTGGACGCCCTGGGAGAGGTCAGCGTGGGCCAGGGGCTGGGCAAGCGGTACGGCTTCGTGCCGGCCGTGATCCGCGAGAGCGATGGGAACGAATCCGGGGCGTTGGTCGTGGGCTTCCGGCTGCGCACCACCGACACGCCCTTCGACTACCGCCTGCTGGTCTACGAGAAGGGGGCGTTCATCCTGCACATGCTCCGGATGCTGCTGATGGACCTCGATACCGGCGACGACCGCCGCTTCCGCGACCTGATGCGCGGGTTCATGCGCGATCACGTGGGCGGGGTCGCCAGCACGCGGTCGTTCGAGGCGGCGGTCACCGAGGCCTTCGGCGAACCGATGGACTGGTTCTTCGATCAGTGGGTCTACGGGGTCGACGTGCCGACGTACCGTCCGGACCTCGACGTCTCACCGTTGCGCGACGCCCGGGAGCCGTTCGTGCTGCACGGCACCGTGCGGCAGGAGGACGTGCCGCCCGGCTTCCGGGCGGAGGTCCCCATTCGCCTGGAGTTCCGCGGCCACGATCCGCTGGTCCGGCGGATCCTCGTCGATCGGCCGGAGGTCGACGTGGAGATCCCGATTCCCGCCGAGCCGACCCGCATCGAGTTCAACTACCTGCACGGCGTCCTCGCACACGTCCGCTAGGAGTCCGCGCCGTGCAACGGCGCAGACTCCCGCCCAGGCCCGGTTGGGCGGCAAGCGGAGACGCGGGCGACGATTTCCGGGCCGGGAGTCCGCCTCGGCCCGGTGGGATACAATGGACTATCCGCGACGCCGGCACACGGATCCTGCGGCGCGCATCCGCCATGCGTGACATACGAGAGGTCCGCACCTACATCGACGCACACCGGCAACGCCGGCAGAGCAACAAGGTATTGCACGGGCATCCGTCGCCCGTCTTCTGGCTCGATCGGGACGTCTCGGTGCCTGCCGTCATGCGGAATCGCGGGCGGGCGGCGAGCGGCGTCCGCAAGCGGATAAACCTGTACGTCGGCACGCCGTACTGCCTGCCGACCGATCCCGGACGTTGCGGCTTCTGCCTGTTTCCGACCGAGATCTACCGGGATCGGCAACAACTCGAGACCTATCTGGGCTACCTGAGGCGCGAGGGAGAGATGTTCCGCCCCTACCTCGAGGGCGCCGAGCTGGCGAGCATCTACTTCGGGGGCGGCACCTCCAACCTCTACCGGGCCGACCAGTACGCCGCGCTGATGGACACCGTCCGCGGCGTCTTCGACGTGCCGTCCGACATCGAGGTGACGCTGGAAGGCATACCGCAGACCTTCAGCCACGAGAAGCTGGCCGCCATGCGGGCGTGCGGCATCAACCGCATCAGCATGGGGGCGCAGCAGCTCGACGACGAGCTGATCAAGGCGAGCGGCCGCAAGCAGACCGCCGAGCAGGTTTTCCGCACGCTCGATTCGTGCCGGACCCTCGACCTGCCGGTGAGCGTCGACCTGATCTTCGGCTGGCCGAAGCAGACCGTGGACCACATGCTGCGCGATCTGCAGGCGCTGGTCGAGGCCGGCATCACGCACCTCACCCACTACGAGCTCAACGTCGCCGGCCGCACCGACTTCGCGCGCAACCGGCGCGACCAGTTGCCCTCGACCGAGCAGAACCTGGAGATGTACCGGATCGGGCGGGACTACCTGGTGTCCGAGGGGTTCACGCAGGTGACGCCCTACGACTTCCAGCGCAACGGCCCGCTGCCGAGCACCTACCTGTACGAGGAGCTGTTCCGCCAGCCGTTCCGCGAAGACGACGGGCAGCTCGTGGGGTACGACGCCTGGGGCTGGGGATTCGCCGGCATCTCGTTCTTCTTCGGCACGCCGCGGGATCCGGGCTGGGCCTACATGAACCGGACCCGCGTGGACGACTACTTCCGCGACCTCGACGCCGGCCGGTTCCCGGTCATGCGCGGCTTCCGGTACTCGGAGGCCGACCTGCGGCTGCATCTCCTGTTCCAGGAGCTGCAGAGCCTGGCAGTCGATCGCCGGCGCTACCTGGGCCTGGTCGGGCGGGACGCGGTGGAGGAGCACCGTCCGGTGTGGGATGCACTGGTCGATCTGGAATGGGCGACCGTGGACGAGGACCTGATCGCCATCGAGGGCGACGGCGCCTTCTATCTGCCGCTGATCCAGAACGCCCTCGCCCACGACCGCCTGGACGGGATGCGCAAGGCGCGGCGTGTCAGCGGTGCGACCGCCGTCCCGGCGAGCGTCGCGCTCGACGACCGGCCGCGGGAAGAGGTCCCGGCGGCGCGCGCGAGCTGACGGACGGCCGCTCGGCCCGTGATACGCGTATCCCGTGACCGCGGTTGCCGCGGCCGCAGTCGCCGTGCCGCGTCTACTCGATTGACCGGGCTCCTCGGCCGCACGCCGCCGCGACGGCCAGTGTCCGCTTTGCCGACGCGATGACCGGCCGCTCGATCAGCTTCCCGTCGACCAGCAGCACGCCGCCCTGGTTGCGGTCGTAGGCCTCCACGATGCGCCGCGCCCAGGCCACCTCTTCCGCCGCCGGCGAGAACGCCGCCTGGATGACCGCGACCTGCGTCGGATGGATGGCCGCCTTGCCGTCGAAGCCGAGCCCCCGCGTGCGGCGGCTCTCGGCGGCCAGCCTGTCGAGCGCCGGCACGTCCATGAACGGCGAGTCGAGGGCGCTGACCCCGGCAACGGCGGCGGCTACCACCACCCGCGAGCGGGCATAGAGGGCAGCGTCCCAGCCGACCTCGCACCCCACGTCGGCCGCGAAGTCGATGGCGCCGAAGAAGACCGCCGACACGGTCGGGGTCGCGGCGGCGATCGCCTCGGCGGCGGCCACCCCGCGCGCCGTCTCGACCATCACGATGAGCGGCAGGTCCGGCAGGGTGTCGCCCAGCGCCCGCGCAACGTCGCGGATCTCCTCCGGCCCGTCGCATTTCGGCAGCATGAGCGCATCCGGCCGGATGCCGGCGCGCCGGACCGCGTCGAGGTCGCGCTGCCCGAGCTCGGTCTTCGGGTCGTTGATGCGCAGGCTGACCTCGACCCGCACCGGCTCGCGCGCGGCGAACAGGGCCAGCGCCTTCTCCCGCGCCTCGTCCTTCGCCGCGAAGGACACGCCGTCCTCCAGGTCGATGCAGACCGCGTCGACGCCGGTGGCGAGCGCCTTGGGATAGCGGTCGGGACGGACCGCGGGAACGAACAGCAGGCTGCGGCGCACCCGGAACGCGGGCTTCACAGGCTCCCTCGTCGCGCCTGGCCACGCGGGCGCCTCGCCGCTCCCGGTGCGACGCGGGGTTTCACCATGGACCGTCAAGCCGGTTGGGGCTCGGGAGACGCGACAGCCAACCGGCCGGCGAGGTCGCGCACCGAGGCGGCGCCGTCGAGCGCCCGCAGGTAGTCGAGCGCCGCCGCGGCCGAGCCGGCCGGCACGGCGCGGCGCGCGCAGGTGGTGAACTTGGCGTCCAGCTCGTCCCGCGACGCCGGGCGGGCGAGATAGCCGCGGGCGCCCCGGACGAACCGCTCCAACGTCCGCCCGTCGGACAGCCGTACGGCCACCCGCGCCTCGGTGAGCGGGGGCGACTCGCGGCCGAGCCGCTCGTCCGCCCGCATGGTCACGCGCGGAACGAGCCGCGCGACCTCCGGCGCCCGCATGGCCTCCTCCTCGAAGGAGGCGATGCCGACCCGCCCGAACGCCAGCGCCGCGGCAGCGCAGTAGTGCAGGCTGAACTTCCCTTCGAGCCCGGTGGCCGGCCGGGCATGGATGAGCACCGTCGGGGTCACCGGATCGACGTCGATCTCCACCGCCTCGACCCCGGCCGGATCGATGCCGTGCTCGCGCCGCAGGTCGATCAGCGTGTCGATGGTGGGGTGGGTCGCCGCGCACGAGGGATACAGCTTGACGGTTATGCCGCCCTCGACGATCTCCCAGCGCCGGCCGAGCGGCTCGAGCGCCGCCGACGGATCCCGTCCGGCGCTCCCCATCGCCACCAGGAAGCCCTGCGGACCGTCGATGGCGTGCTCCGACGCGGTGAACGACTCGCGCGCGAGCAGCGCGGCCAGGACGCCGTTGCGGGCGGCCAGTCCGCCCTGCAGCGGCTTGACCATGGTCCCGAAGCTCTCCTTCAGACCGCACGCCTCCGACGCCGCGATGGACAGCGCCCGTCCCGTCGTCCCGGCGTCGAGCCCCAGGACGCGGGACGCCGCGGCGGCCGCGCCGATGGCGCCGATGGTCGACGTGCAGTGCCAGCCCTGCTCGTAGTGGGCCGGGTTCATCACCACGCCGAGGGCGCACTCGACCTCGAAGCCGACGACATAGGCGTCCAGCAGCGTCCGTCCGGAGGCGTCGGCCGCCTCCCCCGCGGCCAGGCCGGCGGCGACGAGCGGCGCGCTCGGATGCGCCAGCGACACCCAGCACATGTCGTCGAAGTCCAGTGCGTGCGCGGCGGTGCCGTTGGCCAGCGCGGCCCAGGTGGGACCCGCGGTCAGGTCCGTTCCCAGCACGCTGCACGCGCCGGGGCCGCCGTCCGCCTGCGCCACCTGCTGCACGATGCGGGCGGCGGCCTCGCCGGCGCCGGCCAGGGCGACTCCCACGGTGTCCTGCACCGCGTCGCGGGCCGCCGCACGGGCGGCGGCCGGGACGTCGACCGAGGAGACGAAAGCGGCGAATCGGTTGACGGCGGTCATGACTTCACCTGCGGCCGCGCGCTGGCGTATTCCGGCACGTGCCCCCGCCTGTAGACCATGAAGGTCCGCTTGTAGGTGATGACGACGGTGCCGTCCTGCTTGAAGCCGCGCGTCCGGACGGTCACGATGCCGACGTTCGGCCGCGACTTCGACTCGCGCTTGTCCAGCACCTCGCTCTCCGAGTAGATGGTGTCCCCCTCGAAGACCGGGGCCGGCAGCCGCACCTCGTCCCAGCCGAGGTTGGCCATCACGTTGACCGACAGGTCCATCGTCGACTGGCCGGTCACCAGGGCCAGGGTGAACGTCGAGTCGACGAGCCGCTGGCCGAACTCGGTCTTCTCGGCATACGCCGTATCGAAGTGGATCTTGTTGACGTTCTGCGACAGCAGCGTGAACCACACGTTGTCGGCGGCGAGCACGGTGCGGCCGAGCGGATGCTCGTAAACGTCGCCGACCTCGAAATCCTCGTAGACGCGGCCGGTCCAACCTTCCTTGACGGGCATTGGGCTCTCTCCTGGAAATCGGCGCCAACGCGGCGGACCGACAGCACCCTGTCCGAGCAACCGCGGGATGCCGACCGCAACGGCGGTTCCGGCCACGGCGACCGCCGGTCCGGCGCGGCGTTTTCGGGGCGCTAGTTGTCGCTGCGGATCGTGGGCGCGCCGGCGCTGCGGTCCTGCCAGCCGGTAATTCGGCCCTCCAGGTGCGCCAGGCGCTCGCCAAGGGTGCGGATCTCGCGAACGATCCACAGCGCAGCGGCGAAAATCATCGCCGGCGTCACCCAGGGCGGCCACTCCACAACCGTCAGTCAGTATACCCCCCACCCGCGCCGGGGCCGGGCATGCCGGCACCGTCGGCATCAGACGATGCCCGCTTCCCGCCACGCGGCGACGGTATCCGGCGCGTAGCCGAGCTCGATGAGAATCGACTCGGTGTGCTCGCCGACCTCCGGGATCGCGTCCATGCGGGGCTCGCCGCCGTCGAGTATGGCCGGCGGCAGGGTCGCCCGAAGGAGACCGGCGCTCGACGGCACGTCGCGCCAGCGGTCGCGGGCCCGGAGCTGCGGATGCTCGCCGAGCTGGAAGACGGAGTTCATGCGGCCGTTGGCGATCTGCGCCGCGTCGAGGCGGGCGACGATCTGCTCGGCGGTGAGGATCTCGAAGACGTCGCGGATGGCGGCCTCGAGCGCGTCCCGGTTGGCCACCCGCTTCGCGTTGGCGTCGAATCGCGGATCGGTGGCCAATTCCGGCCGCTGGAGCACCTCGGCGCAGAAGCGGACCCACTCGCGCTCGTTCTGCAGCCCGAGGAACACCGTCTCGCCGTCGGCGCCCGCGAACGGGCCGTAGGGCGCAATGGCGGCGTGCCGGGCGCCGCTGCGGGCCGGCGGCTTCCCGCCGTACAGCGTGTAGTAGAGCGGAAATCCCATCCACTCGGCGAGCGCCTCCAGCATCGACACCTCGATGGTGGCCCCTTCCCCGCTGCGCTCGCGGCGGAAGAGCGCGGTCAGCACGCCGGAGTAGGCGTACATGCCGGCCGCGATGTCTGCGACCGAGATGGACGACTTCACCACCTGATCGGGCGTTCCGGTTATCGACACCAGCCCCGCCTCGGCCTGCACCAGCAGGTCGTACGCCTTCTTGTCCCGATAGGGACCGGTGGCGCCGTAGCCCGAGACGTTGCAGACGATGAGCCGCGGCCGCCGGCCGCGCAGCGCGCCGGCGGCGAGCCCGAGCCGGTCGGCGGCGCCCGGCGCCAGGTTCTGCACGAAGACGTCCGCCCGGTCGACGAGCCCGGCCACCACTTCGCGCGCCTCCGGCCGCTTGAGATCGAGGGTCAGCGACTCCTTCGAGCGGTTGAGCCACACGAAGTGGCTCGACAGCCCCTTGACGGCGGCGTCGTAGCCGCGCGCGAAGTCGCCCACCACCGGACGCTCCACCTTGATCACCCGCGCGCCGAGGTCGGCGAGCTGCCGGGTGGCGAACGGCGCGGCGACGGCCTGCTCCAGAGTGACCACCGTCACCCCGTCGAGAGGCCGGCGCGACGCAGCGGGTTCCGGCGCGACCGGCGGCGGCGTCATCAGAACGAGCGCGGCAGGCCGAGCACGTGCTCGGCGATGTAGGAAAGGATGAGGTTCGTCGAGATCGGCGCCACCTGGTAGAGCCGCGTCTCGCGGAACTTGCGCTCGACGTCGTAGTCCTCGGCGAAGCCGAAGCCGCCGTGCGTCTGCAGCGCCACGTTGGCCGCCTCCCACGAGGCGTCGGCGGCGAGCAGCTTGGCCATGTTGGCCTCGGCCCCGCAGGGTTTCCCGGCGTCGAACAGCGCGGCCGCGCGCGCCCGCATCAGGTCGGCCGCCTCGACGTTGACGTGGGCGCGGGCAATCGGGAACTGCACGCCCTGGTTCTTGCCGATGGGCCGGTTGAAGACGATGCGCTCGTTGGCGTACCGCACGGCGCGCTCGATGAACCAGCGGCCGTCGCCGACGCACTCGGCGGCGATCAGGATGCGTTCGGCGTTCAGCCCGTCGAGCAGGTAGCGGAAGCCCCGCCCCTCCTCGCCGACGCGGTTCCCGGCCGGCACCTCGAGGTTGTCGAAGAAGACCTCGGTCGTCGCGTGGTTCATCATCGCGCGCAGCGGCCGGATGGTGACGCCGTTGCCGACCGCGTTGCGCAGGTCCACGAGAAACACGGACAGCCCGTCCGTCTTCTTGACGACGTCCTCGCGCGGCGTCGTGCGGGCGATCAGCAGCATCAGGTCGGAGTACTCGGCGCGCGAGATCCACACCTTCTGGCCGTTGACGATGTAGCGGTCCCCGTCGCGCACGGCCATCGTCTGGAGCTGCGTGGTGTCGGTGCCGGTGGTCGGCTCGGTCACCCCGAACGCCTGCAGCCGCAGCTCGCCGCTCGCTATCTTCGGCAGGTACTGGCGCTTCTGCGCGTCGGATCCGTGCCGCAGCAGGGTGCCCATGATGTACATCTGCGCGTGGCACGCCGCCGCGTTGCCGCCCGAACGGTTGACCTCCTCCAGGATGATCGCCGCCTCGGTGATCCCCAGCCCCGAGCCGCCGTACTGCTCGGGTATCAGCGCGGCGAGGTAGCCCGCCTCGGTCAGCGTGCGGACGAACTCCTCCGGATAGGCTTCCTCACGGTCGAGGTCGCGCCAGTAGGAATCGGGAAACCGCCGGCACAGCTCGCCGACGGCGCTTCGCAGGTCGTGGTGCAGCTCGACGTCAGGTACGGTCACGGTCCTCCTTCGTGCAACGCACATTGTCCCGTCCCGGACACCGCGAAGGCAAACGCCCAACGGCACACCGCTGTTGACGAAAGTGCCCGGAGCGGCTCGCCGGTTTTCCCGGACCACCCCCGCACGGTCACCCCGGTTGAACGGGCAGTCCCCTCTCCCGCCTGCTACAATCGAGCCTGCATGCTGACGCGCATCCACATCGACAATTACAAGTGCCTCACGAACTTCGACCTGCGCCTGGACAACCTGACGCTGCTGGCCGGAGCGAATGGTTGCGGAAAGTCAGCCGTATTCGAAGTAGTGAGCAGGCTGCGCGACTTCGCCTGCGACGAGCGTATCGACGAGCTGTTTCCGGCTGACGGCCTCACCAGATGGTCGACCAAAAGGGAACAGCGCTTCGAGCTGGATTTCTCCGTGGACGGAGGCGTCTTCACATACAATCTTGCCATCGAGCACGAACCCAACGACAGAGGCGCCCATGTCACGAGCGAGCGTCTTCTGTACAACAGCAAGCCGGTGTTGTCGTCCTGCGACCGCAAGCTGCAACTCTATCGCGACGATGACCGCGAGGGGTCTTGATTTAGCGGGTGCCGAGGGCGGGTGTCAAATTTTTGACTTGTACAAATTTCGGAACTGTGGCATAACCTTGGCGTGAAGGCCGGGGACCGCGATCCGCACGAGAACCTGCAGCGCGAGCTCGACCGACTCCGCGCAGAGCTGACGCGGCGCGAGCGCGACAGCAAGCTCCACCATGATCGCCAGCAGCGACAGATCGACGGCCTGCAACGCCAAATCGAGCGGCTGAAGCGCGAGAACGACCATCTGAAACAGCAGTTGGAGACCGAGCGCCGCGCCGGGCGTCGGCAAGCGGCCCCGTTCGCCAAGGACCGTCCGCAGGGTCGCGGTGGTCGTCCCGGACGGCGGCCCGGTGCGCGTTACGGCCGGCACGGGTGCCGCCGTCGCCCGCCGCAGGTCGACGAGACGCACTCGGCGCCGGTCCCGGCGTCGTGTCCCGACTGCGGCGGGGCGGTTGCGACGAGCCATGTGGCGTCGCAGTATCAGGAAGAGCTCCCGAAGGTCGAGCCGATCATTCGGCACTTCCGGGTCGCGGTGGGCCACTGCACTCGGTGTCAGCGGCGCGTCCAGGGCCGGCACCCTCTGCAGACGTCCGATGCGCTGGGCGCGGCCGGCGTCCAACTGGGTCCGAACATCGCCACGCTGGTCGTCGAACTGCACACCGAGCTGGGGATGCCGCTGGCGAAGGTCGCCCGCGTTCTGGGGACGCAGTTCGGCGTGTCGGTGACCGCGGGCGGGCTGGTGCATTTGCTGCACCGCACGGCCGCCGCGGCGGCGCCCGCGTATGCGGCTCTGCGCGAGCAAATCCGTCAGAGTCCGGTGGTCACGCCCGATGAGACGGGCTGGCGGATAAACGCGGTCCGCCACTGGCTGTGGGCGTTCACCACGCGGGAGACGACGGTCTACGCGATCTGCGACGGTCGCGGGTTCGACGACGCCGCGGCGGTGCTCGGCGAGGACTTCGCCGGCGTGCTGGTGCGCGACGGGTGGGTGGCGTATCGCGGCTTCAAGCACGCGACGCCCCAGAGCTGTCTGGCCCATCTGCTTCGCCGCTGCAAGCAACTGCGGGAGGACCATCCCGACAGTATGTGGGCGGGTGCGGTGCAGGCGGTCCTGCAGGACGGCCTCGCGTTGCGGGACCGCTGCAACGCGGGCGAGGTCAGCGAGCACGGTCTGGCATCGGCCCGCGGTCGGCTCGCCGCGCGGCTGGGCCGGCTGATCGACGCCCCGCCGCCGCTGCCGGATGCCGAGCGCTTCGCCAAACACTTGGCCAACGAGTTTCCGGCCGTGTTCCTCTTCCTGTGCGACCCGTCCATCGACGCCACCAACTGGCGCGCCGAGCAGGCCATCCGGCCGGCGGTGGTCATGCGCAAGGTCTGCGGCGGCAACCGCACGTGTGTGGACGCCTCCGAAAATGCAAGCCTTTTTCTGAAGCTCTCCTTCTGCGATCAGTTTGCTCCAGCGGTTCTCCGCGACAGCGGAGCGGCTCCCCAGCGCCGCGATTGTTCCCGTGGAACGAGGGCCAGCCTTCTGGCTGGCCTGCAAGGACTTCCCGCACGGTCGGCCGTGGCTGTCACCCGCAGGGCCGCAACGGAGTGGAGGAGCCGCGCAGCGGCTTGACAGCCGCGGGCGACCGTGCGCGAGGTAGACGCTTCCGAGCAAAGCGAGGGCCGTTGGGCACGTCCGAAGCCGTGCACCGCCGTTTCAGGAAGCTCCATTTCGTCGGATGGTTCGGTGCATGCGGTCAGGTGCTGTCGTGTGTCCGGCCTCATTGATTGCGGCATATCACGCGCCGCGGGCCCGTATGGAGATACGCGGGTCGAGTCCAAAATCGCGCAAATGTGCTCGAAGGCACTGGTGCAGTCACTGGTTTTCTCGACCCCGTCTCGTTGACCGTTTGCCCTTACCATTTTCCGACCTGCTCGCATTCCCGACGGCGCCGCCCCGGCTCCTGCCTTCTCAGGCGGTCGGCAGCGGCGCGCGGTAGTACTCGTTCTTCGTCATCAGCGCCCAGGCGATGCGCGCCATCCGGTTGGCCAGCGCCACGGCGACCAGCATGCGCGGCTTGCGCGCCAGCATTCGAGCCAGCCACGGGTCCTTCGTGCCGCGCCGCGCCGCCCAGCCGACTGTCGCCATCGCGCCGCTGACCAACAGCCGCCGGAGGTCGCGCTGACCCATCTTCGATATCCTGCCCAGCTTCGGCTTCCCGCCGGTCGAATTCTGCCGGGGAACCAAGCCCAGCCAGGCCGCGAAGTCGCGGCCGCACCGGAAGCTCTCCAGCGGCGGCGCGAAGGCCTGGACCGCCATCGCGCACAGCGGTCCGATTCCCGGCACGCTCATCAGCCGCACCGTCTGTTCGTCTTCGCGCGCCCGCTCACGCAGGTCCCTCTCCAACTCCGCGATCTTCTCGTTGAGGTCGCCGATCTGAACGAACAACAGCGCGCCCAGCTCCCGAACCGAGCCCGGCAGCGGCGAATCGGCATCTTCAATCGCCTCTGCCAGCCGCTCCACGTGCGCAGGCCCTTGCGGCGCGACGACGCCGAACTCCGCGAAGTGTCCCCGCATCGCGTTGATCGTCTGCGTGCGCTGGCGAACCAGCAGATCGCGCGTGCGGAACAGCATGCCTTGGGACTGCTGCTCCCGCGTCTTCACCGCCACGAACCGCATCGTCGGCCGCGAGGCCGCCTCGCAGATCGCCTCCGCGTCGGCCGCGTCGTTCTTCTGCCGCTTCACGAACGGCTTGACGTAGATCGGCGGGACCAGCTTCACCTCATGACCGAGCTTCCCGATCTCTCGGCCCCAGTGGTGCGAGCTCCCACAGGCCTCCATCGCTACGATGCATCGCGGCTGCGACGCCATGAAGCTCAGCACCTTGTCCCGGCTCAGCTTCTTGCGGAACGCAACCGACCCGTCCGCGCAGGCGCCGTGCAGCTGAAAACTCCGTTTCGCCAGATCGATGCCGATGATGGTAGCGTGCTCCATTGGATGCCTCCTCTTCCAGGTGATGCTTCACAACAGCTCCACCTTGGCACATTCCGATGCCGCTGAGGAGGCGTCCACCCCATCACGCAAGGGCGCCGACACGCAGCAGGTGCTGGCCAGCGTCGTGCGCACCGCCCGCCAACGCAAGCTGGACCTGCCGGACTTGATCACGACGATGCTGCGCGCCCCCACGCCCATCGTTCCCGACCTACTCGCGCTGCCGCCGCCGTCCTGAGGGTCGGCGCAAAAATAACTTCCTAGAAGTGCCTGTAGTCTCGCTATAGAGCACAGCCGGTCCCGCAACGTTCGTGGCGTCGACAGTCTCGTCAAGGCAAAGGTTTCTCTGGATTCTGGGAGCAGAGCCCTGTCCAGATTTATGGCATAATTGCGGAAACCGTGATCCGTAATGGTGCCATAATGAGACCAACCGCGTTCTCCGCCGACACGATCATCGCCTTGCTCCGCAAGCAGACCATCGCCACGCTGCCCGAGGTGATCGCGGCCCTCGGGCCCCGCGCCAGCAGGCGCACCGCGTTTCGCAAGCTCAAGGACCTTGACGCCCGGACCAGCTACTCGCATCGCGGTGGCTACTACACCCTCGACGCACTCGCCGACTTCGACGAGCACGGCCTGTGGTCCTTCGCCGGGGTCCGCTTCTCCCGCGTCGGCACCCTGATCGCAACCGCCGAGTCGTTCGTCAACCACGCCGAGGCGGGATACTTCGTCGACGAGTTGGACAACCTGCTCGCGGTCGGCACCCAGGACCCGCTGCACAAGCTCGTCAGCAACGGGCGGCTGACGCGGCACAAGCTCGCCGGCCAGTTCCTCTACTGCGCGGCCGACCGCGCGCAGCAGGCCCACCAACTGCGCGCGCGGCGCCTGTTGATGGCCACGCCCGGACTCGTGCGGCCCCTGCCACAGGCCGACCTGATGCCGGAGGAACTGCGCGCCGCGATCGTGTTGTTCGCCAGCCTGCTCGACGAGCGGCAGCGGCGGCTGTTCGCCGGCCTCGAAGCGCTCAAGTGCGGGTGGGGCGGCGACCGGCGCATCGCCGAACTGCTCGGCATCGACCCGTCGACGGTCGCCGCCGGCCGACGGCAACTCGTCGAGCGCGACGTCGAGATCGACCGGGTGCGACGCGTCGGGGGCGGGCGGCCGCCAGCGGAAAAAAAACGCCGGAAGTCATCGCCCACATCCAAGACCTGATGGACCACGAGACGGCCGGCGACCCGGTCCGTGGCCTGAAGTGGACACGCCGCACCACCGCCAAGGTCGCCGCCCAACTGCGCAAGCTCGGGACCGACATCTGCGCGCGGACCGTCGCCCGGCTTCTCAAGAAGATGGGATTCTCGCTGCGCGTCAACCACAAGAAGCGTGCCGGCGCCTCGCACCCGAACCGCGACGACCAGTTCCACCACATCGCCGAACTGCGTGAGCGGTGCGCCGCCGACAACACGCCGGTCATCAGCGTCGACACCAAGAAGAAGGAGCTCGTCGGCGCATTCCGCAATCCCGGCGCCAAGTGGGACCGCAGACCCGAGCTGGTCAACGACCACGACTTCCGCTCCGATGCCGACGGCCTCGCCATCCCCTACGGCATCTACGACACCCGGGCCAACGCCGGCACCGTCTTCGTCGGCCAGACCGCCGACACCCCGGCGTTCGCCGTCGACTGCATCGAGAAATGGTGGCGCACCGAGGGCTGCAAGCACTATCCCGAGGCCGAAGCTCTGCAGATCCTGGCCGACGGGGGCGGCAGCAACAGTTGCACCGCGCGCGCCTGGAAATTCAACCTGCAACACCGCCTCTGCAACCGCCACGGCCTGCGCGTGCGTGTGGCCCACTACCCGCCGGCCACGTCGAAGTGGAATCCCATCGAACACCGCATGTTCTGCGAGGTCACCAAGAACTGGGCCGGCCGGCCGCTCGACAGCTACGAGTCCATCCTCAAGTACCTGCGCACCACACGCACCGCCACCGGACTGCGGGTGCGCGCGCACCTGGTCCGCAAGACCTACAAGACCGGCGTCAAGGTCACCGACGCGCAGATGCAGGAGTTACGCATCACACCCGACAGCTCCCTGCCCAAATGGAACTACACCATCGAACCCATGTGACGAAAAAACGGAAGTTATTCTTGCGCGGGGCCTGAGGCCGGCGGCGCCGGCACGACACCTCTCGCCTACCCTCGCTTTCGGGCTGCCCGCTGCCGCGAACGGGCCGGCGCACCCAAGCCGTCTCGGACCCGGCCTTGTTCCGCCGCGCCTTGAATTGAGACGGCAGTAGCGATGGGTATGCAGTGCAACTCGCCGCCAAAGAACCGCCCGTCAAATCGGAGGCACTTCGACAGGGAGCTTCGACCCGCCGCGCCTCATTTCCCCCCGTATTCATTGCCCGGCGATGCGCTAATGGAAGACCGCGAGGGTTCCGCCTATCCCTTTGGCCAGCACCGCTCTGCGTTGGCGACGGAGTCCGACGAACGCCTCTATTCGCGCCTGCATCGATTTCGCGACCTCGTATCCAACTTTCAGACACTTTGCCTGGCGCCCGGCCGGATCGACAGTGGATCCGAGCGCGAATCCGACGTGCTGATTGCCGACGGCACGAACTTCGCCGCCTGGTACCGTGGCCAGATTCTGAACGACCCGCACCAGCTCCAACAAGCAACACGTCGCTTGGCCGAAATACTGCCGGGATTCGCCGGCTTGAAGCTGTCCGCGCGAATCGGTGACTACAGGGAACTTCTCGCCACGTTCTCCCCGGGAGATAATGGAACATCCCGTTCCTATAGTTTCGAGCAGCTTTCCGACGGCCAACGAGCGCTGATCGTTCTGTACTCCCTGGTTTTCGCCACCATTCCGGACTCCGGTTCGCCGGATGGTTCCGGCATGCCACGCACGCTTTTCTTCGACGAGCCTGACAATTACGTCACACTCCCCGAGTTGCAACCGTGGCTTGCCGAGCTGGAAGACGGCGCCGGAGATACGCTGCCACAAGTGGTGCTGATCTCGCATCATCCCGAGGCTATCGACTTCCTGGCCCAAAACACGGTTTGGCTTGCCCGTGAACCGGAGAGCCACACGCGCATTGTGGAACCCAAGAACGACACCGGCCTGCGGATGTCGGAAATCTACGCACGGGGTTGGGCGCCATGAAGCCGGCGCAGGTCATCGTCCTTTGCGAAGACAAGCAACAACGTGTCTTCGTTCGTCGCTTCATGAAGCCGAGAACGAACCACCCGATCCGCTTCGTGTCGGCGCCTCAGGGTAAAGGCTCGGCCGAACAGTTCGTGCGTGAGCAATATCCGAAGGAGTTGAGGGCGCTGCGTGCGGCCACTGTTGCTACCGTGCTGATTGTGATGATCGACGGTGACAAGAATCCCTTACCGAGGCGAATGGAACAGTTGGACGATTCCTGTCGTCAGTTCGATGTCACGCCGCGAAACGCCGGGGATCGGGTCGTCGTTCTGGTTCCCAAGCGAAGCATCGACACGTGGATCAAGTACCTGGAGGGCGACACCGTGAACGAAACGACCCGCTATCCGAAGCTCGACCGACAGAGCGACTGCAAGACGCACGTCCGCACGCTCGCGGACATGTGCAGTCGCAGACGATTGCGGCGACCCGCTCCACCGTCTCTGGTCGCCGCCTGCGACGAGTTCAGGAACGTCTTTCCGTGACGCAGCGCAGCATCGTTCGCGCCCGGCGGCCAAGCATCGAGCGGTCTATCGGCCGGGCGATCTGCGGCGTGCTAAGATGCCGGGGATCCTGTACCACGTCCCGATGGGTTCGGCTCCGCACCTCGGCACCGGCGTCCGGCCGCTTTCCATGCCCGCCCTTGACCAGACCCGCCGGAACCGTTCCGGCGTCGATTCGGTGGCTCGCCCGTTCTTGAAGTGGGCCGGCGGGAAACGGCAGCTTCTGCCCGCGTTGCGGGACTTCTACCCGGACAGGTTCGGGGCGTACCACGAGCCGTTTCTCGGAAGCGGGGCGGTCTTCTTCGATCTCGCAGGCGGGCTCGCCAACGGCGGGGTCCACCTCACCGACGTCAACGCTGACCTGATTGGCTGCTGGCTGCGGCTGCGCGACGACCCGGACGCGGTCGTCGCCGGACTGCGGGAGCTCGAGGCCGGCTACTACGAGGCGCCGCTCGATCATTTCTACCGGGTCCGGAACGACGAGTTCAATCCGGCGCGCAGCGAGATCATGAACGGGACAGGTCTCCGGGCCGAGGCTTATACCGCTGACCTGGCGGCCAGGTTCATCTATCTGAACCGCACCGGCTACAACGGTCTCTTCCGTCTGAACTCGACCGGGCTGTTCAACGTCCCCCGCGGCAGGTACAAGAATCCCCGAATCTGCGACGAGGCCAACCTGCGACGGGTGTCGTCGACGCTGTCGGCACTGTCCGCGACGATCGAACATGCCTCGTTCGATGCCGTGCTGCACTGTGCGTCGGCGGGCGACTTCGTCTACTTCGATCCGCCGTACGCTCCGCTGAGCGCGACGGCGCAGTTCACGTCCTATACGGCGGACGGCTTCGGAGTGGAAGACCAGCAACGACTTCAGCAGGTTCTGATCGAACTGGCGAAGAGGAAGTGCCACGTGCTGCTGAGCAACTCGACGGCGCCCCAGATAGCCTGCCTGTACGACGGCAACGCAGATGCAGAGAAGGCTGGGCTCCGGGCCCACAAGGTTCCGGCCCGGCGCGCCATCAACTCCAAGGCTTCCCGGAGAGGCCACGTTCTCGAGTACATCATCACCAACGTACCGAGGCGGACGAGGTAGATGGCCGGCGGGCGGGCGGCCATATCGAGCGGTTCGGACCTCGAACGAGAAGTGGCGAGCCTTGCTGAACGGCTTGGACTTCGCGTCGGCAACCAGATCAGGGTCGGGCGGAGACTGTGGGGCGCGGAGCGCCGTATCGACCTGGTGTTGCGTCTCGGCGACTTCGGCCGCAGCCTCGGCGTCGAATGCAAGTACCAGGGAGTCGGCGGCTCCGCGGAGGAGAAGATTCCGGCGACGATTCAGGACATCGCCGCGTGGCCCATTCCGGGTATCGTGGTCTTCGCCGGACAGGGATTCTCGGACAACATGCGCGCCTACCTGCATTCGACGGGAAAGGCCGTGGCGTATGAGGACCTCCAGGGCTGGCTCACGCTCTTCTTCGGCCTGCCGGACGACTGATTCGACCAGGCGCAGGTAATCCGATGGCCGTAACCCTTGGTTCCGAACGCCTCCTCGCCTCCGGCATGCTCGCCGGCCGGCGCGTCGGGGTGGTGTCGAACCCCGCCTCGGTGGACGCTGCCTTCTGCCACATCGTGGATCGCGTCGCCGCCCAACCCGGCGTGGTGCTGGCCGCGCTGTTCGGGCCGCAGCACGGCTTCCACGCCGACGTGCAGGACAACATGATCGAAACCGGGCACGCGCGGCATCCGCGCCTGGGCGTGCCGATCCACTCGCTGTACAGCGATACCCGGGAGCCGACGGCGGAGATGTTCGACGGCCTCGACGTGCTGGTGATCGACCTGCAGGACGTCGGGACGCGCGTCTACACCTACATCTACACGATGGCCAACTGCCTGCGGGCGGCGCGCCGCCACGGGCTGCCGGTGCTGGTCTGCGACCGGCCCAACCCCATCGGCGGCGAGGCGGTGGAGGGTCCCGTCCTCGACCCGGCGTTCGCGTCCTTCGTGGGACAGTTCCCGATACCGTTGCGGCACGGCCTGACCATCGGCGAACTGGCGCGGCTGTTCAACGACCGCTTCGACATCGGCGCCGCACTCGAGGTCATCCCGCTCGCAGGGTGGTCCCGGTCGATGTATCACGACGACGCCGGCGCCCCGTGGGTCATCCCGTCGCCCAACCTGCCGACGCTCGACAGCGCGATCGTCTATCCCGGCGCGGTGCTGCTGGAGGGGACGCTGCTGTCCGAAGGCCGCGGCACGACGCGCCCGTTCGAGCTGTTCGGCGCGCCCGGCATCGATCCCGAGGGCCTGGCCGGCAGCCTGAACGCGCTCGACCTGCCCGGCATGCACTTCCGGCCGGTGACGTTCGAGCCGACGTTCCAGAAGCACGCGGGACGCCCTTGCGGCGGGTGCCAGATCCACGTGACCGACCGGCGCGCGTTCCGGCCCGTGCTGGCCGGGGTCGCCGCCATCGCGGCGTGCCGGGAGACGCTCGGCGACCGGTTCGGCTGGCGCGAGCCGCCGTACGAGTACGAGCACGACAAGCTGCCGATCGACATCCTGGCCGGATCGGCCGCCCTGCGGGAGGACGTCGTCGCCGGACGTCGGGCGACCGACATCGCCGCGGCCTGGGAACCCGACCTCGCGGGGTTCGAGGCGCTCCGGCGCGATTTCCTCCTGTACTGAGCCGCCCGGCGCCCTTGCGTCCCTCCAACCCGGCCACGCGACTCGTTGCGACCCCAACCGGGGTTCGTCCATGCGCCGCCATGCGCCGTTGGAGCGGACGCGGGAGTGATACGATTTCAGATTCGGCTCATGGGTGAATCCAACGGCCTGCGGGTCGAGAGCGCAGTCCGGATCTTCGGGGCGCCGAGCCGCGTGCTCGCTGCGTTCTTCGACGCGCAGGCCCTGGCTGCCTGGTGGGGCGTGCTCCGCTCGGTCACCACGCCCAGACCGCTCGGCGTTTACGCCCTGGAGTGGGAAACCGCCAACGGCGTGGCCGGGGGGGTGTTCCACGGGACGGTGATGGAGTACCGCGCCGGCCGGGAGCTGTTCGTGGCCAACGCCTACTGGTTGCCTACCGGCGGCCATCCG
This sequence comes from Vicinamibacterales bacterium, assembly GCA_965204175.1. GTDB lineage: Bacteria > Acidobacteriota > Vicinamibacteria > Vicinamibacterales > UBA8438 > WTFV01. Next base: position 400,271 of record OZ241978.1, on the reverse strand, counting down.
CTCGGCCCGATGGGGCTGGAAGTCACCTGCAGCATCGACGGACCGGCTACGCGGCTGCGGGTCCGGCAGAGCGGCACGGACCGCGGTACGCGCTGGAAACGTTACCAGGACGACATGACCACCGGGTGGAAGGTGTCGCTCGACGCACTGAAGCAGTACATCGAAGACGGTGCGGCGCCGCGACGGCCCGCCGGCAGCCTCTCGGGCGGGGGGTAGACGGGCAGACCACCCGCGAGGCTCTCCGACCCGACTCCGAGCGCAATGCCCTTCGACCGCATCGTCATCGTCGGCGGCGGCGTCGTCGGCTCCAGCATCGCCTGGCATCTGCGGACCGGCGGCTTCGAAGGCGAGGTCGTGGTCGTCGAGCGCGATCCGACGTACCGGCGCGCCTCGTCCTTTCTCGCCATGGGCGGCGTGCGGCAGCAGTTCGGGTCCGCCGCGAACATCCGGCTCGCCCAACACAGCATCCGGTTCTACGAGCGGTTCGACACCGCGATGCGGGCGCCGGACCACCAGCCGCGTGCGTGGTTCCGGCAGCGCGGCTACCTGTTCCTGGCCAACGACGACGATGCGGCACGCTTCGAGCGCCGTTACGAGCGGCAGCGCACGCTCGGCGCGCGTGTCGAACGCCTCGACGTCGATGCCATCCGCGCGCTCGTTCCCGACTTGGCCCTCGGCGACATCCGGTTCGGCATTTTCGGCCCGGACGACGGCTACGCCAACCCGCGCGAGGTGCTGGCCGGGTTCCGGCACGCGGCGGCGGCGGCCGGGGCGAACTACGTGATCGGCGAGGTCACGCGGCTCCGCGTGGCCGCAGGAAGGGTGCGCGGCGTGACGCTCGACGACGGCACGCGGCTCGACGCGGGCGCCGTGGTCAACGCGGCCGGGCCCTTCGCGGCGAGACTCGCCGCCCTCGCGGACCTCGCGCTGCCGGTGGAGCCGGTCCGGCAACACCTGTTCCGCTGCGCGCTGCCGCACCGCTGGCCCCACCGCTTCCCCGTGGTGGTCGATCCGGGCGGCGTCCACTGGCGCCACGACGATCCGGTCGCCCCCGGCGACCCGGATCGCATCATCGTCGCCCGCACGAAGCTCGACGAGCCGCCGGGAGAGCACTTCGAGTGCGATTCGGAGCGGTGGACCGCCGACTTCCGGCCGCCGCTCGTCGCCCGCCTGCCGGCCTTCGAGGCGGCCGAGCTGGTCGAAGGCTGGGCCGGGCTCTACGAGATGACGCCCGACCACAACCCGCTGCTCGGCGAGCATCCGGAGCTGGCGGGCTTCCATCTCGCCAACGGCTTCAGCGGACACGGACTGATGATGGCCCCGGCGACGGGAGCGGCCCTGGCGGAGCTGCTGACGACCGGCGCGTCGACCCGTCTCGACATCAGTGCGTTCGATCCCGGGCGCTTCGCGCGCGGCGAGACGTTCCGGGACGACGCGATGATCTGATCGCGGCATGCAGCTCGACGACTGGCTCGAACACGCGCGGCGGGACGCCGTCCGGCGGGGGTTGCCGGATCTCGAGCCGCTGCTCGACATGCTGTTCCGGGCCACCCGCGCGCTCCGGGCGGCAGACTGGGCGCGCACCGACGATGCCGGCGCGGCCGGCGACGCCGCGGCGGCCGGTGACGATGGCGCGACCGGCAGTCACGATGCGGCCGGCGACGGTGGTGCGACCGTCGGCCGCGAGGCGGGCGGCCCGGGCTCCGGCGCGTCGTCCGACCCCGCCGGCGCGCGCCGCCCGCGACGATGACGGCGTCGCCCGGAACGACCATCGCGGATATCGGAACCGCCCTGCGCCGGGGAACCCTCACCGCGGCCGCACTCGTGGACGAGTGCCTCGCGGCGATCGCGGAGCACGACGCGACGCTGAACGCCTTCGTCGCCGTGCTCTCCGACGAAGCGCGGCAACAGGCGCGCGCGCTGGACGAGGAACTGGCGCACGGCATCGACCGCGGTCCGCTGCACGGCATCCCCATCTCGCTGAAGGACATCATCGACCTGGCGGGCACGCCGACGACGGCGGCCTCCCGGGTTCGGGGCGGGCGCCGCGCGACGGCGGACGCGCCGGTCGCCGCACGCCTGCGCGCCGCCGGCGCCGTCTTCATCGGCAAATGCAACCTGCACGAGCTGGCGTTCGGGACCACCGGCGAGGAGTCGGCGTTCGGCCCGACGCGCAATCCGCACGCGCCGGCCCACATCCCCGGCGGGTCGAGCAGCGGCTCGGCGGTCTCCGTCGCGGCGGGGATGACGCTGGCCTCGATCGGGACCGACACCGGCGGCTCCATACGCATTCCGGCCTCGGCCTGCGGCGTGGTCGGGCTGAAGCCGACCCACGGCGAGGTGAGCGCGGCCGGGGTCGTACCGTTGGCGCCGTCGCTCGACCACGTGGGTCCGATTGCCCGTTCGGTGGGCGACGCGGCCCTGCTGTACCGCATCCTGCGCGACGGACCGGACGGCGGCCGCGACGCCGCGGGTCCGGATGAATCGAAGTTGGATCCGCGGCAACGCCTCGGCATCCCCCGGCGGTACTTCCTCGACCTGCTGGAGCCGGCGGTAGGGGACGCGTTCGCCGGCGCCGTGGAGCGGTTGCGGCGGGCCGGATGGCGGATCGACGACGTCGACCTGCCCCACGCCGCCGACACCGCTCCGATCTACCTGCACACGCAGCTCGCCGAGGCCGCCGACTGCCATCGCGCGGACCTGGACGACCGACCGGAGGGGTACGGCCGGGGCGTGCGGCTGCGGCTCGAGCTGGGCCGCTACGTGCTGGCCGAGGACTACGTGCGCGCGCAACGGGGACGACAGGTCCTCGCTGCGGAGGTGGACGCGGCGCTCGCGCCCCGCGCGGCGCTGCTCCTACCGACGCTGCCCATCGTGCCCCCCCGCCTCGGCACCGAGTCGATCGCCATCGAAGACGTCACCGAGACCACCCGGGCGCTGACCCTGCGGCTGACGCAGCTCTTCGACGTGACCGGACACCCCGCCATCTCGGTGCCGTGCGGCACGGCGGGCGGGTTGCCGGCAGGCGTGCAACTGGTCGGGCGGCGCGGCGAGACGGACCGCCTGCTCGCCCTCGCCGCCGCCTGCGAAGGCACGCTCCGCGGCGCGGACGCATAGTGCCCCGAAACGCCGCGCCGGCTCGGCGTTTCGGCCCATCCCCCCCCCCGCTCCAGGAATCAGCGCCGTTCTACGGCGCAGACTCCTGGCCGCCCTTGACCTTCGCCCGCAGCTCCTCGTAGCTGCCGCCGGGCGGCGCCGCGGACTCGACCGGCAGTCCGGCCGGCGCCCAACCCTCGTGCAGCACCTGGCCGGTGAACTGGTCGCGGGCCCCGCCGAAGCCGCCTAGCACGTTGCTGACGTCGCTGTAGCCGGCCGCGGCCAGCATCTCGGCGGCGCGCGCCGAGCGGCCTCCCATCTGGCAGCCGACCAGCAGCCTGGCGTCGGAAGCCTGGGTCGCCTTGACAACGGCCAGGAAGTCGAGATTCGGCTGCATCTGGCGCGTGGCCGGGTCGAAGTGCAGCAGCGGCACGTTGATGGCGCCCGCCGGGTGCCCCTGGTCGTACTCGGGCGCCGAGCGGACGTCGATGTAGGTGTAACCCTCGTCGGTCTGCAGGGCGCGGGCGTCCTTGACGCCGACGTGTTTCACGCTCATGACCGCGCATAGTAGCATTGCCGGCTTGATCGCACGGCTCTTTCACGACTGGGAACGCCGCCTCGTCGCGGTGACGACCGACCGGGTCGTCCGGCCGTTCGAATGGGGCCTCGACTGGGTCCGGGACGCCCAACCGGAAGGCGACCCACCGGCGGACGGGGCCGGCGGACGGGAATCGCCGGCGGAGATCCTGCGTGCGTGGGCCGCCGACGCCACCGCCCACAGCGAGCGGTTCTACGCCGCGCCGCCGGGCCGCGACTTCCACTTCGACGGTCACCGGCTGCGCTTCCCGAGCGCGTTGCGCACGCCCCATCCCGAGAACGACACCGTTCACGCGCGCTACTTCCCCGCGTCGTTCCGCCCCGGCGAACGGCGGCGCGGGGTCGTCGTGCTGCCCCACTGGAACGCCGACCCCGACAGCCACGTCGTGCTCGCCCGCCTGCTCGCGCGGTTCGGGATCAGCGCGGTCCGCCTGAGCCTGCCCTACCACGACGAACGCATGCCGCCGGAGCTGCACCGGGCCGACTACATCGTCAGCGCCAACGTCGGCCGCACCGCGCAGGTCTGCCGGCAGGCCGTGCTCGACGCGCGCCGGGCCGTCGACTGGCTCCGGTCGCGCGGCTACGAGCGGATCGGCATCGTCGGCACCAGCCTCGGCTCGTGCCTCGCGATGCTCGCCGCGGCCCACGATCCGCGCGTCTCGGCCGCGGCGCTCAACCACATCTCGCCGTACTTCGCCGACGTCGTCTGGGAAGGGCTGTCGACGGCGCACGTGCGGGCCGGACTCGAAGATGCCATCGACCTGGAGCTGCTGCGCGACCTGTGGCTGCCGATCAGCCCCGCGCCTTTCATCGACCGCATGCGGGGAACGCGCACCCTGCTGGTCTACGCGCGCTACGACCTGTCGTTCCCCGTGCGGCTCTCCCGTCGCCTGGTCGCCGACTTCCGCGCGCGGGGAATGGATCCGGAGGTCTTCGTGCTGCCGTGCGGCCACTACAGCACGGGATTGGCGCCCTTCAACTGGCTGGACGGCTTCGTGCTGGTACGTTTCCTGCGGCGGGCGTTGTAGCCGCCGCTGCTGCGAATCGCGGAGCTACATCCAGACGTGGAGATAGCGCAGCAGGCTCCAGACCGCCTCGTAGAGCAGGCTGGCCAGCTCGCGAACGAGGGGCGTCACGTCACCATCGGTAACGGCGTCCGCCACGGTCACCGGCTCGGTGAACAGCAGCCAGATCGTCGCGGCCGCCAGAACGGCGGCCAGCAGGCCGGCAATCCCCACGAGGCTCATGCTGAAACGGGCGAGTGACATGGATCCAGGCGCCTCGGCTATAAGACGAACGAGCGCGCGTTACGGTTTATGCCGTCATCGAAAAAATTCGTCTGCCGTCGCCTCGACCGGCTCGCCGAGGCCGAGTCCGGCCAGCGCCGGCCGCACCTCCGGCGGACCCACCACCACCACACGAAGGGCGTCGGGATCGAGGCGCCGACCGGCCGCGCGGGCCGCCGCCTCGGGGTCGACGCCCGACACCCGTGCGACGAAGGTCGAGTACTCGTCATCGGGCAACCCGAACAGCGCGAGGCGCATCGCCGCGTGCGCCAACTGCCCGGGCGTCTCGAAGTTGCGCGCGTACCCGCTCGTCAGGGCGGGACGGGCCGCCGCCAGCTCGCTCTCGGTCACCGGACGGACATCGCGGATCTCGGCAATCTCGCGCACCGCCTCCCGGACCGCGTCGGCGGTCACCGCCGCATCCACCGCGGTCTGCAGCGTGAACGGCCCCTGACGGCGGCGGCCCTCGAACACCGTCCGGACGCCGTACGTATACCCCCTGGTCTCGCGGAGATTGACGTTGAGCCGACTGACGAACTGCCCGCCCAGCACCATGTTCATGACCATCACGGCCGGGTAATCGGCGGCGCACCGCTCGATGCCCAGGTGTCCGATGCGGATCTCGGACTGCACGGCGCCGGGACGCGGCACGAACGTCAGGCGGCCGGGCGACGGCCGAGCGGCGGGCAGATCGTCCCCACTGCCAGGCTGCGCGGCGCCGTTCGACGAAGCCGCCGGTTCCGGCGCGGCGGAAGCGACCGCCGCCAGCTCCGAACTCCGCAGGCGTTCGCCGCCGGCGACCACCAGGGTCCATTGGTCCGGCGCATAGCGAACGGCGTGGAACGCCCGGATTTCATCGATCGAGATCCGGGCGAGCGCGGTCTCGGCTCCGGCCGGCGTGTGGCCGTAGAGATCCGTCCCATAGACGGAGCGCAGGAACGCCCTCTCCGCCACCGCGGCGGCAACGTGCCGAAGCTGGGCGATCCGGCTGATCCGCAACGCCCGCACCCGCTCCACCTCCTGCGGGTCGAAGCGCGGCTCGGTCGCCAGCTCGATCAGCAACCCGAGCGCGTCGCGGGCATGCCGCGCAAGCGCGGTGATGGACAGCACGGTGGCGTCGCTCGTGACGTCGGTCGCAAGGCGCGCCCCGATGCGGCCAAGCTCGTCGTGCAGGTCGATGCCCGTCCTCCGCCGCGTGCCGTCGTCCAGCAAGTCCGCGGTGAAGGCGGCAAGTCCTTCGCACCCGGGGGGATCGGCCCCCGATCCGGACGGCACCAGCAACACGAGGCTGACCAGCTCCGTCTCGCGGTGCGCGACGGTCCGGACGCGGGCGCCGCTCGACAGGATCCGGCGCTCGATGGCGGGGAACCGCAACGGCGCCGGCGCACCGACGGCCGGCAGCCGACGTCTATCGACCGCCACTACCGCGTCTCCACCGGAGTCGAGCCGGGGAGGGCCGCTTCGCCGCGGCCGGCCGGCACCACGCTGAGGGCGAGGCGCGACCCGCTGTCGAGCTCCGCGCGCACGGCGGCCGCCACGCTGTCCGGGCTCGCCCGCACGTAGCGCTCGAAATCGGCCGCTGCGTACGCGGGAGTGCCGACGTACACGTTGTACAGGTTCAGCAGGTCCGACCGGCCGCCGAACCCCCCGACCGACTGCCGCTGCCGCGCCGAGTCCGCTTCCAGCAGGTTGCGGCCGCGTTCGAGCTCGCCGTCCGTCGGACCGTCGGCAGCCAGCCGCGCGATCTCGTCGTCGATGACCGCCTCCAGCTCGGCCAGCGCCCGGCCCGGAGCCGCGGTCGCGACCACGGTGAAGTGCCCCCCTATCTCCATCGAGGACTGGTGCGCCGTCACGTCGATGGCGAGCCGCCGATCCTGGAGCAGGGCCCGGTACAGCCGGGACGACTTGCCTCCCGCGAGCACCGCCGCGGCCAGATCGAGCTCGGCGTCGCGAGGTCCGAACAGCCGCGGCGCCGGCCATCCGAGATAGAGTCGGGGCGCCTCCACGCGATCTTCCAGCAACAGCCTGGCGGGCCCGTCGTCGGACGTGGCCGCCACGGCCGCCAACGGGGGTGGCTCGGATCCTGCCGGGATCTCCTCGAAGTGCGCGCGCGCCGCCCGGATGGCGTCGTCGGCGTCCACGTCGCCGGCAATCGCCAGCGACGCGTTGGCGGGATGGTAGTACGTCGCGAAGAACTCCCGCACGTCGTCGAGGGTCGCCGCGCGCACGTCGTCGGGCCAGCCGATGACCGGCCAGTGGTACGGGTGCTCCGGCGCATACCGGGCGGCCATCAACGTCATCGAGGCGAGCCCGTACGGCCGGTTCTCGTAGCTCTGGCGCCGCTCGTTCAGGACGACCTCGCGCTGCGTGTCCAGCTTCTCGCGGGTCAGGGCGGGCAGGAGGTACCCCATCCGGTCCGACTCCATCCACAGCGCCCGCTCGAGCGCCCCGCGCGGCACGACCTCCCAGTAGTTGGTGCGGTCCGCGCTGGTCGACCCGTTCAGCGTGCCCCCGGCCTCCTGCAACGGGCGGAAGTACCCGCTGTCGTGGTGGGCGGACCCTTCGAACATCAGGTGCTCGAACAGGTGCGCGAAACCCGTCCGGCCCGGCCTTTCGTTCTTCGATCCGACGTGGTACCAGACGTTGACCGCGACGATCGGGCAACGGTGATCCTCGTGCACGATGACGTCGAGCCCGTTGTCGAGGCTGACCTTCACATGGGGGATGTCCGGCGGCACGGCAGGCTGCTACTCCCCGAGAATCTGCACGACCACCTGGCGTTGCCGGGGGCGGGTATCGAGCTCAGCCAGCACGATCTGCTGCCACGTGCCAAGCCTTACCCGCCCGTCGGTGAACGGCAGGGTCAGGGACGGACCGAGCAGCGCGGCGCGCACATGGCTCGACCCGTTGTCGTCGCCCCACCGCTCGTGATGCCTGTACGCGCCGGCCCGCGGCGCGAGACGCTCGAACATCGCGCCGAAGTCGGCCACCGCCCCCGGTTCGTGCTCGATGGTCGTGATGCCCGCGGTCGACCCGACGACGGCAACGGTCACGATGCCGGCGGACAGCCTGGAGTCGGCCACCGCCGCGGACACCACCGCCGTGATGTCGCGCACGTCGCCCTGCCCGGACGTCTGCGTTTCGTGGGTGACGGTCTGCACCATGGTCGGGTCGGGAAACCAGATGATAACAGCGGCGCCGCGGGCGGCGATTGTCGGGCCGGGAGCCCGCGCCTCGAGCAACTGCTCCCGGGCTCCCTGCTCAACGGTCGTCCCGACCGCCCCGCGGCGCCCCGTCTTCGAGCGGCGGCGGCGCGGGCGGATCGGCAGCGGGCGCCGTATCGACCGGATCGACGGGCGGTACCGGGGGCGACGGTGCAACCGGCGCCGCGGGCGGCGGCGGTACCGGCGCGGCCGGGGGCGGCGTTGGCGGCGCGGGAAGACCGCCCGGCGCGGAAGCACCCGGCGACGGCGACAGCGGCGCGAACCGGTTGAGGATCAGCGCCCCCAGCCCCGCGGTCCAGGCGGCATACTCCACCAGGAAACCGGCCAGCACCAGCAGCAGGCCCAGCCCGCCGAAGAGCCCCCCGGCCATGCCCACCGCTTCGCCCGCCATGGTCGGCAGCAGTATCAGCGCAAGGCCGGCCCAGACGCTGGCGAACACGGCCGAGCCCGGCGCGCCCATGCGGCTCCGGGCCAACTCGCCGGCCCCGAGCACGGCGCCGCTGAACCCGACCAGCATGACGAGCCCGGCGGCCATGACGACGAACGGCAGCAGGAGCAGGAACGGTATCCCCACGATGGAGATCACCAGCCCGAGGATGCCGAGCACCAGGGCGGGCACGGCCAGCATCTGCGCCAGCATGCCGACGACGCCGGCCTTCAGCGGCTCGTCGAGCGCCCGCCGCGCGATGCGCTCGACCGGGGCGCGGACCACGAGCACCAGGCCGGACGCCAACAGCCCCAGGATGAACAGCCGCATGACCGTGCCGGCGAGATCCCGGCTGCCGAACCAGTTCCCGCGCGGCAATCCGACCTGCCACCAGCCGGAGTCCGAAAAGCCGCGGACGCCGCCGAAGCCGACCTCCGTCACCGCGCCCCACAGCACGGCCGAGGGCGCACGCTGCAACGATCCGCCCACGACGGTGACGTCGCCGCCCGCCACGGCCTGCGGACCGAAGCGGGCCGACCCGGCGACCACGACGACGTCGCCGGCCACTTCCCCGTCCACGTCGAGCCCGCCGAGGATCACCACGACGTCGCCCTCTACCCGCTCGTCACGCTCGATCGTGACCGAGCCACCGACGCGGACCACCTCTCCTCGAGTGATCCGACGCGGTTCCGGGGAATCGAGCGCCGGTTCGTCGGCACGCGCTTCCGGGGCAGCGGCAGGTTGCTCGGCCGCGGGCTGCTCGGCCGCAACAGGCTGCTCGGCTGCCGCGGGCTGCTCGGCCGCGGCTTCCACCGCCGCGGTGGCCGTCGCGGTTTGCCCTGCGGTGCTTTCGGCAGCGGCTTGCACCGAGGCCTGGTCGTCGGCGGCATCGGACTCGACCGCGCCGGGCTCGGCGGCGACGGGGGCATCGTCCGAACGTTGCGGCTCGGCCGACTGCCCTGCGGTCGCGGCGGGTTCGCCCGCTGTCGGCGACGGCTCCGGCGGTTGCTCCGGCGTGGCGGCGGGTTCGCTCGCGGCCGGCGCCGGCTGACCGGCAAGAGCGCCTGCGGGCGCCACGGCGATCGCCAGCAATCCGATCCAGTACGCCGCGGCGACAGCTCCGATGCGACGTCTGCTGTTGTAGGTGGCCAAAGCTCCCTCCTGCTCGATCATCCCTCTACAGGAGTCCCTACGCAGGCGGGTAGCGCCGAGTTTCACCGACCCAGGGTCTGCGGATTGAAAGCTGCAGCCCCCGCGCGGTTGGTCGGGCGGCATGCGACGCCACAGGCGACGATGGACGGGCCATTAGCTTGCGCCGGAGAACGCAGCGCAACGGAGTTTCCGTGACGCCAGGTCATGGAGCGGGAGGATGGGCCGAACGCCGAGAGAACGAGGCGTTTTCGGGGCGCTATCGCCCTCGCAAGCCGAGCGCGTGCTCCGCAATCACCCGCCGGTGCAGCTCGCTCGTGCCCTCGCCGACTTCCAGGGTCTTCGCCTCCAGCAGCAGGCGGCCGACCTCGTACTCGGCCGAGAATCCGTAGCCGCCGTGAATCTGGATGGCGTCGAGGGCGTTGGCGGTCGCCGCCTCGCTCGCGGTCAGCTTGGCCATCGACGCCTCCACCGAGCAGCGTTCGATGCCGGCGTCCTTCATGCGGCCGAGGCGGTAGACGAGCGCACGCGCCGACTCGGTCCGGCAGATCATGTCGGCGATCTTCTGCTGGATCATCTGGAACTCGCCGATCCGGCGCCCGAACGCCTCCCGCTCGGCCGCGTACGGCACGCTCAGGTCGATGGCCCGCTGCGCCTGCCCCACGCAGCGTGCGGCCACCGAGAAGCGCCCCATGTCGAGCGCCGCGCCGAGAATGGGGAATCCCCGGCCCACCTCGCCCAGCACGGCGTCGTCCCCCAGGGCGACCCGGTCGAAGTGGATGGTGGCCAGGTTGTCGCGCTTCAGCGTTCGCATCGGCAGATCGCCGGTCTCCACGCCCGCGGTGCGCGGGTCGACCAGGAAGACCGTCACGCCGCGGTGGCGCTCGGCGGGATCGACGGTGGCCGCCACGAGCAGCAGGCCCGCGTGCGCGGCGTGGGAGATGAACACCTTCGACCCGCTCAGCGACCAGCCGCCGGCCGTCCGCTCCGCCCGGGTCTGCACCGCGGCCAGGTCGCTGCCGCCGCCCGGCTCGGTCAGGGCGGCCGCGGTCAGCACCGACCCGTCGCAGATGCCCGGCAGCCAGCGGTCGCGTTGCGCCTCGGTCCCGAAGCGGACGATGGACCCGGCGACCAGCGAGTTGGTCACCGAGACCACCGACGCCACGACCCAGTCGATGCGGGCCAGCTCTTCGCAGATCACCCCGTAGGTCACCACGTCGGAGCCGCCCCCGCCATAGGCCTCCGGGAGCAGCGGGGTCAGGTAGCCGAGCGGTACGAGCTTGCGGATGAGCTCGGCCGGATACCGCTCTTCCCGCTCGTGCGACTCGACGAACGGCAGGATCTCGCGCTCGGCGAACTCCCGGACCGCGGCCCGCACGTGGCGCTGCTCGGGAGTGAGGTCGAAGTCGGCGGTGCGGCTGGGCGCCGTCGGGGCCGCGGCGGTCGTCACGGGCATCAATCCCCTCCGTCGTGGCCGCCCGTTCCCCCGTTGCGCCGGCTCGCGACCCAGCGCAGCGCGGCGGCCAGATCGACCGTCGCCCGCACGAGCTGCCGGATGCGTCCGGCGAGCTCCGGTCCCGGCTCGTGCGCCGGCGTGAACTCTTCTTTCGTCGCATAGACGTAGCGCGGAACGATGTGGCAGCGGAAGTCGAACATCAGGCTGTTGGCGAGCCCGATCGGCGACATGTAGCTCCGGTGCCCGCCGGCCGCGCAGAGAAACCCGACCGGCTTCTCCCCCCAGGCCTGCCCCGTCAGCTCCACGAAGTTCTTCACGGCGGCGTTCAGGTCGTAGTTGTAGACCGGCGAGGCGATCAGGATCGCCGCGGCGGCCGCGACCTTCTCGGTGACCGGCCCGATGGACGGGTGGTCGTAGCAGGCCTTGCCGTCGCAGATCGGCAGGTCCCACTCGCGCAGGTCGAGCAGCTCGCGGGGCGCGCCGGCGGCGTCCAGGGCCTGTCCGGCGGCGAGGGCCAGCGTGTGCGAGCGGCTGGCCGGGTTCAGCGAGCAGGAGACCACGAGCACGGGTCCGCCAGGGTCGTCGGATAGGGCACGCATCGCGCAGAAGTATAGTGGCCGGCCCGCAACGGGGTGCAGCCCACCGGGTGCGGCAGCGCGGTGCGACGAGGAGCGCCGCACGGCCGACCGGCATCTGCCGGCGGATGGGTCGGCCGGAGATCGAACCACGCCGCGCTCGCCGCGGGCCGCGGCCGCGCGCGTCACGGTCCCTGCCGACGCGGCACGGGCGCTCAGACCACGCGGCGATCGTGGAGCGCCGTTATGGCGGGCGCCGAATAGCCCAGACCGGTCAGGATGGCGTCGGTGTGCTCGCCGAGCGCCGGGGCGCGGCCGCGGATGCCGGCCGGCGCCGCCGACAGCGAGAACGGCGTATCCGCCACCGGCGCCGCCGCGTCGGATCCGGGCGACGCGACCGAACGCAGGAAGCCGATGGCCTGCACGTGCGCGTCGTCGAGCACCTGCTGCGGCGAGAGCACCGGTCCGGCGGGGATGCGCGCGGCGTCGAGGGCGGCCAGCGCCTCACCCGTGGTCCGCTCCCCGCACCACGCGGCCATCCGCTCGCTGATCGCCGCTCCGTTGTCGCCACGGCCACGATCATTGGCGAAGCGCGGGTCGTCGAGCCAGTGCGGCTCGCCGACGAGCCCCGTCCAGCGCCGGAACAGCGGTTGCCCGATGCACTGCACGAGCACCCAGCCGTCGCGGGTGCGGAAGGCGTCGGACGGTCCCTGCGTCTGGCTGCGGTTGCCCGTCGCCGCCCGGTCCGGCCGGATCATCGCCTGTTCCATCAGCATGCCGTTGGCGATGGTGAGCGCCGAGGCGAGCAGTGACGCCCGCACCTGCTGCCCCCGACCCGTGTCGCGCCGCACCAGCAGCGCCGCCAGCGTGCCGACCGTCGCCACCAGCGCGGTCGTGAAGTCGACGTACGGGCAGTAGGCCTTGGTCGGCTCGCCGGGGCGGCCGGACAGATACATGATGCCGGACATCGCCTGGCCGACCCCGTCGAAACCCAACCGGTGGGACGACGGTCCACCGGCCCCGAACGCCGAGACGCTGGTCAGGATCACGTCCGGCTTGATGGCGGTGAGTGCGTCGTAGTCGAGCCCGAGCGCCTTCAGCGCCGCGTCGGGCAGGTTCGCCACCACGACGTCCGCCGTCGCCACGAGGCGCTGGAGCACGTGCTTCCCCTCCGGCGCCCGCGGGTCCAGGGTCATGCCCCGCTTGCCGCGGTTCACCTGCAAGTAGAAGGCCCCGTCGCCGGCATCGGTCACCGGCATGAGAAAGCGGTCTTCTCCACCCCGCACCTTCTCGACCCGAATCACGTCGGCGCCGAGGTCCGCAAGCAACGCGGCACAGAACGGGCCGGCGATGAAGCGGCCGAAGTCGAGGACGCGGATGCCGTGCAGAGGATCGGGCATCTCGTGCGAACTACCTTCGATAAGTGGCTTCGTTGCGTGCGACCACCCTCAGGACCACCACCAAGGGCCTGTCGGAGTAGACGTCGTACATGATTCTGAAGCGCCCCGCACGGACGCGCCATGTCCGTTCCTCACCTTGCAGCTTGATGGAGCCGCGCGGGTGCGGATCGTCGGCCAGACGATAGATGATCGCTTCGATGCGGTCTCTGATGCGAGGAGGAATTCGTTTGAGGTTGCGTTGGCCCGCAGGCGAGATCTCTACGCGGAACCTCATCCGCCGGGACCGGCATCCTCTTCTCGCAAACGCTCGAAGAAGACATGCGCCTCCGTACCGCCCTCTTCTTGCCACTCGCGACGGGCTGCCGCGAGGTCATGACGCTCGGCAGCATCGAGCTCGACATCTTCCCGCCACTGCCTGAGAGCCTGCACGACCACCTCCTGGACGGTGTGTCCAGTCGCCTTGGCCTCCGTCTCTATGGTCTTGTAGAGCGTATCGTCGTCCAGAACGAGCATCACCTCTCTCATGCGTCTCTCCAGGCAAACCTGGCGGTATTGCATCGCACACAGTCCCGGTCCGCGGCACAGGCGCCACGGACTACTGCGGCAGCGGAAGCTGGCGGCTCTCCTTCTCGCGCGCCTGGTCGAAGGTGGGCCGCGGCTCGGCGCTGCGCACCTGCTCGAGCCAGAAGACGCCGTCGTAGGGAATCGAGTTGCCGCGGGTGCCGATGAGATCGACGTCGCCGTCGCCGTCCATGTCGCGGACGAGGAACTTGTCGAACATCCCGCGGACGCGGCGCGACACGTCGTGGCGGATCCAGGTTCCGGCCGGATCCTCGGGCTGCTCGAACCACGCCAGCCGGCCCGCCCTGTGCGACGGAGACAGGTCGGTCGCGTCGACGTCGCGCGGGGCCTGGCTGTAGGCCCCCGAGAAGGCGTCGAGGCGGCCGTCGTCGTCGATGTCGGTCAGCGCGAACCCGACCAGGCGGTCGGGGGTGAGGCCGCCGATGACGTGCAGACGCCACGCGTCGGCGAAGTCGGCCGGTTGCTCCAGCCACGAGAGGCCGTTGCGCTCGTCGCGGATGGCGATGTCGATGCGCCCGTCGCCGCTCAGGTCGACGAACTCCATGTTGAAGCCGGTGACGACCGCCTCCGGCTCGATCTCGATGCGGTGCTCGACGAACGCGATCTCCTCCTTGCCGACGTTCTCGAACCAGAAGATCCGCTGCTCCATGCGCGAGCCGCCGATGACGTCGAGGTCGCCGTCGCCGTCGAGGTCGAACGGCTGCGAGTTGATGGGGACGATGACGCGGGCCAGCTCGTGCTCGACCCAGGCGTCGCCGTCGAGCGGATCGTCGGGAACGGCGAACCACGAGACCGGGTGCTTCTCGGAGGTGCCGCGCGGCGGGTTCTGGCCCCCCTTGTTGGCGGCGACCACCTCCGGCCGGCCGTCGGCGTCGAAGTCGGCGAGGAAGACACGGATGTAGGAGCCGCGGTCCAGCGTCGAGGCGGGAATCACCCGCTTCCAGCGCTCGGCCCGGCCTTTCGCGCCGGGGTTCTCGAAGTAGATCAGGTGCGACAGCTCGCACGCCACGACCACGTCCGGATAGCCGTCGCCGTTCATGTCGCCGATGGCCACGTCCTCGGCGGCGCCCGCCTCCTCGCCCTCGGCAAGCGTGTAGAGGTCCCAGGTGTCGGGGTCGTCCGAGCCGTAGGCGATCCGCACGTGCCCGTCCGGCACGCCGTCGTAGGTGGTGTCGGATTCGTGCACGGAGACGATATCCGGATGGCCGTCGCGATCGAGGTCGGCCATCTCCAGCCCGTCGCTCCCCGCCAGGGCGACGCCGCCGACCGCGAGGTCGTCGATGATGTGCTCGCGCCAGGAGATGTACTCGCCGCCGGCCGTCTTCGCACGCGTCGGCGTGTCGGCCACCGCCCGCGGGCGGTCGTCCGACTGTTCGGCCGACGCCGCGCCCGCCGCACCGGCCATCCACCCCGCGCCCACGGCCAGGACCGCCGCGACCGCGGCCGCGCTCCCGCTGTTGCGCCACGCCGCCGGCGATCCGTCGAGTAGTGTCACCGTTCTTCTCCCCAGCCGGCGCCGTGGCCCATCCGCTCAGCGCCCGGCCATGCGCTCCCGAAGCTCCGCGGGCGTCATGGCGCGTCGGCGGCCGGTCTCACGTTCACCGTCACGTTGATCGGGACGACGTGCACCGTGTCATCCGCCACCGCCTGCAGCACGTAGGTGCCCGGCTCCGTGAAGCCGACCCGCGTGACGGCCCGGCCGTCGTCGCCGATCTCCGGCACCCGCGGGTCGAACGACACCACGCCCGGTCCCCGCCAGTGCAGCCACGTGACGGCCAGACCGGTTCTGGCCGCGTTGCGCGGATCGACCACCGCCTGCGACTTCGGCCCGCGGCGCGCCCGGCGCTCCGCCAGGCCGGGGTTCGGCGGCGGGATGCCGTCGTCGCCGGCGAGGACGGCGATCTCGATCGAATCCGGCAGGGTCACCTCCAGCTCGCCGGCGCCCTCCAGGCTGATGAACGGCCGCTGGTTGTCGGCGTAGCCCTGCGCGGTGCCCGTGCCGCGGTTCAGCCGCCGCACGCCCGCGTCGATCTCCCAGACCGGCCACAGGTGGCCGTACGCGTAGTCGGTACGTCCGTTGTGGGTGACCGACCAGACCAGATCCTGCTCCCGCCCCCAGTCGGCCGGCACGCGCACGGTGAAGACGAACTGCTGCCGCCGGTTGTAGAAGTGGGTCGGCTGCCCGCGATCGGCGGGCCCCGGCTCGAAGAAGTTGTTCGGCCCGACCGGGATGATCGGCTGCTCTTCGTAGTTGCGGTTCAGGTAGCCGAAGACCATGGTGAACGACCCGTCGTCGTTCCGTTCCCAGCCCTCGAACACCGGCTGCACGTTCTGTCCCCGGTTCCAGCGCTCCTGCGCCGACGCCGACGCGCCGACGGACACGACCAGCAACGCGGCCACGCATGCCGCCCCGACCCTGCGACTCTCACAACTCATGATGATCTTCCCGCGCTCTCTCCAACCCGATACTCACCGGCATCGTCCGTTCCCGTGGTTCCGCAGCACGGACTCCGCCACCACCCAAAGGATCGAAGCCTCCGCGATCCGCGACCGCGAAGGCTTCGTCCGAATCTACGTGCCGGGGCCTCGCGGCGCCCTGCTAGTCGTCGTTGTCGGCGTCGAGGGCCTCCCGCTCGGCGAGCTCCTTCTCGAAGTCCTCGTCGTCCATCTCGTACCAGCTCACCCAGGCGAAGCTCATCTCGTCGCTCGAGCGCTGCCCGAAGCCGGCCCAGTTGGTCGGGTCGTCGTTCCAGCGGTTCGCCTCGGAGTTGTCGTGCCAGCTCGTCACGTGCAGGATGGTTTCGCGCGGCAGCAACGGCGCCACGTCGTCCTCGTAGTTGTAGACGATGTGCCACCCGAAGTCCCAGTCGGCGCAGCTCAGGATCTGCTTGCTGTTGTCCGGGTAGATGGCCTCCAGGCACTGCCGCTTGCCGAGGTTGTGCAGGTGCGCCTGGAACGCCGTGATGCGGGAGTTCTCCTTCAGGCGGTAGTAGCCGTCGTGGCGCACGTTCGACGCCCCGGCCGGAATGTCGAGGTCCTCGTCGTCGCCGACGTGGGCCGAGATCAACTGCCGCTCCGGCACGACGCCCCGCGGGTAGAACTGCAGGCCGACCCGCGTGCGGTCGGTCGTCTCCACCCCTATCGCGGCGTAGTGCATGTTGAAGCGGATCTTCGAGTTGGCCTTGATCAGCCGGCCGGTGCCGTCCGGGAAGATGTCGCCGTTCTTGCCGAGGGCGTACTCGTTGAGGAACTCGCCGATGCCGCTGGTGTCCTCGGTGTCCTCGTTCACCATGCCGGTGACCGCGTGGTGGACCACCGGAAAGCCCTCGATAGACGGCTTGGTCTCGACCGCCTTGATCCAGCGGTCCTCGGTCAGCCCGGACTCGGACTCGAGGTTGCCCCACCAGTTGGGCGCCTCGGCCGCAACGACGAACGGCTCGGGAATCTCGACGACCCAGTCGGGCTCGCCGATCTTCCACTCGGCGATGTCCCGGAACTCGCGCGGCGGCGGCAGGTCCGCCGGGTTGCCGCGCGGCGCCCCGTCGTCGACCCAGGCCGCGACCGTGGCGACCTCCTCGTCGCTCAGCGAGTAGTCGTACTTGAAGCCCTGGACGCCGATGTTGCGGTCGATGTACCACGGCGGCATCGTGCGGGTGACGACCTTCTCCCGGATCGACCGCGCCCAGGGCCGCGCCTCCTCGTAGGTCAGCAGCGACATCGGGGCGATGGAGCCCGTGCGGTGGCACTCCTGGCAGGAGCGCTGCAGGATCGGCGCGACGTCCCTGGTGAACGTGACCTGCGCGTCGCCCTGCGCGGCCGCGGCCGACGGCGCGGCGAGGACGCCGAGCGCGAGGAGCAGGACCGCGGAAAGACCGAATCGGCAACCGGTTGTGCGTGACATCTGAAGCCTCCAGAGCCGAGCGTGTTGCAGCGAGCGCGCACCGTAACAGTTGCGCGGCCGGCTGGCGTGTGCACACGAAGCGAGTACGCAGCCGCAGCCTTTTTTGCGGCCGGCTGATTATTGTGGACCAGCCGGCGCGTGAACGCCAAGCGTTCTTTGCGGATTCGGTGTCTGGTACATCGGCAGACTCCTGGCCGCCCCGGATTCTCTTCTACCGCCGCAGCGCGAAGACGTACAGCGCGTTCCCGGTGTCCGGATGCACGATGTCGGGGCTCAGCAGCGCCGGCACGCGGCGCGGGCTGCCCCCGCCGAGCCCGGTCGACACGGCGATGTACTGCGTGCCGTCGACGCCGTAGCTGACCGGGAACCCCTGGACGGACGTCCCCAGCCGCGTCTCCCAGAGCACTTCGCCGGTGGCCGCGTCGTGGGCCCGGAAGTAGCGGTCGACGTCGCCCGCGAACGCCAGCCCGCCCCCGGTGGTCAGCACCGCGGTCATGAACGCGGCGCGTTGCTCGATGCTCCAGCGCTCCTCGAGCGTGTCGATGTCGTAGGCGGCCAGCTTGCCCAGGTTGCCGTCGGTGCCCGGCATCTCGAACCAGGTCCGGTCGGCCTGCGAGCCGCCCGAGCCGATCTCCAGCGCCACCTCGCGGCCGGCGATCTCCAGGCAGCTCTGGCTCAGCGGGATGATCAGCGAGCGCGTCTCCGGGCTGTAGCCCGACGCGTGCCAGTTGTGGCCCCCCGCGGTGCTCGGGCAGACGGAGACCCAGTCGCCGATGCCCATGTCGGCGATGTCCTGCCGGTAGGTCACGACGCCGGTCTCCGGGTCGATGCGCTCGAACACGTTCTGGAAAACGGTCTCGACGTGCCCGAGGTACTCGCCCGTCTCCCGGTCGAGCTTCCAGAGGACGCCGTGCTTGCCGATGGTGAGCAGCGCCCTGCGCCCACTGCTGTCGACGAGCACCTGCTCGAAGCCCTCGTCGAGGTCTAGCGCCTCGCCCGGCACGTGCTGCCGGTACCAGCGGATCGAGCCGTCGGCAGGCTCCAGGGCCAAGGTCGAGTTGGTGTACAGCGCCGGGTCGTGGACCGTCAGCCCGCGGCTCGCCGGCACCCACGGCTTGGCCTGCGCCACCGGCCAATAGAACAGGTTCAGCTCGGGATCGAAGCTGCCGGGAATCCACGAGTCGCCGCCGCCCCGCAGGGCCAGCGGCAGGTCGCCCCACGAGTCGCCTCCCGGCTCGCCGGGGGCCGCGATGGTCAGGCGGCGCCACAGCTCCTCGCCGGTCTCGGCGTCGTGCGCGGTGATGAAGCAACTGTCGGGCATGAACCGCGAGCAGCCGTTGATGCCGTTGACGACCCGCCCGCCGGCGACGATCGGCCCGCTGGAGTTCGAGTAGCCGTCGTTGTAGTCGGCCATCCGGGTCTCCCAGACCAGCTCGCCGGTGTGGGCGTCGAGCGCGACGACGTGGGCGTCGCGCGTCCCCATGTAGATCTTGTCGTCGTAGATGGCAAGGTTGCGGCTGTTGGCTCCCCGCAGCGCCTCGGGGAGCGGACGCCGGTACTCCCAGAGCAGCGAGCCGGTGACCGCGTCGAGCGCCTGCACCACGTTGCCGGGGTTGGCCAGGTACATCACGCCGTCGTGGACCAGCGGCGTCGGCTGGTTGCGGCCGTCGGCCATCGACCAGACCCAGGCCAACTGCAGTTCGCCGACGTTGTCGCGGTCGATCTGGTCCAGCGGGCTGTGCCCCCAGCCGTTGTAGGTGCGCCGGTAGATCAGCCAGTCCTCCGGGTCGGGGTCCAGCAGCATCGCGTCGGTGACCGGGGCGCGCTCGGCGATGGGATGCAAGGTGTAGGTTCCGCCCGGCAATCCGGCCGCCGCCGCGCGCGCCAGCGGCTGTCCGCTGGAAGCCTGCCCCGCCGGGGGCGCGGTGACCACCCCGCCCAGCGCGACGGCGCCCGCTTCGTAGCCGTTCTGCTGCAGCATGTAGGCGACGATGCTGGCGTACTCTTCCGGCGCGAGCGTGCCACCCGCCCCCGGCGGCATCGTCACGCTGATGAGCTCGATCAGGTCCTCGACCTCCAGCTCGCTCCACCCGCCCTGGAAAGTCGGACCGACCAGCTCCGGCGCCTCGAACGATCCCCGCAGGTTCGGCATGTGGCATGCCGCGCACTCGCGGTCGTAGAGCGCCCGGCCCGCCTCGGCCTCCGCGGCGGTGTACGACGCCGACGCGAGTTGAGCGGAGGCGGCGGCCGGCAGCATGGTCATCACCGCCGCGGCAACCAGCTTTCCCCACACGCCGCCGTTCGCACGCCGGCCGAATAGTCGTCGATGCATCAGCGTCCCCCTCATTTCGCTCCAGCGCCATCGTATCCCAGACACCGCCACGGCCGACGATTTCGCACCTTGTCCCCGCGGAGTGGTCCTCGGCGATCGTTTTCCTGCTTTCGGGGTGATCAGGCGGTCTCCGCGTGCGCGGACGGAGAGACTGCTCATGATGCTTCCTCGAATCAGGCGCAGAAAGAACCTGCTACCGCGCCGGCGTCAGGTGCGTGAACCAGCGCCAGGCGATGTACGAGACCAGGGCGGCGCCGAGCAACGACCCGAGCAAGGCGCCGCCATGAGCCTGCTCCAACCCGCGCTCCAGAACGCCGGGCACCGTAATGGCCGCCGCTGCGAGCACCGCGAGGGCCGGGCGGTCCCGCAGGATCCAGACGTAGGCGCCCAGCAGCAGCGCGCCGCCGAGCAGGCCCAGGACAGCCCAGGACAACAGGTCGTCCGGCGACGTGCCGGGCGCCAGCAGGGCCCCGACGAGCACCAGCGCGACGGCAACGGCCGCCCGCCGGCGCGTCCAGTGCGCGGTCAGCGTGTTCGCCCACGTCACCACCAAGAGCGCCAGCAATGCAAGGGTGAGGTAACCCTGCAGCGGTCCGATCGCAGCGGCCAGCCACGGAGCCATCGCGGACGCGGGAGCATAGGCGGACCACGGCGGCAGGGCGCCACCGAACGCGGTTCCGGCGAACGCGAGCGCCCCGAGCGCCCCCAGCCCCAGGACCAGCCCCGTCAGGACCGCGGACGTGCGGTCCGCTCCGGATTCCGCGGCTGCCGGCACGGCGGTGTGCCCGGCCAACAGTCCGAGCAGGGTCGCGATCAGGCCGCCGCCGATCAGGCCGCCGGCCAGACCGATGCCGAGCTGCAGCGGAAGCGGCTGGGCGGTGGACAGGCCGCTCATGAGCAACGGCCAGTTGTTCGCCATCGTGACGACCGCGGCGGCCAGCGCGAGCCCCGCCACCGCCAGCGCGACCCTGAGGTCGAACGCGCCGCGCGCCCAGCGGACCACGGCGAGGACCGCGCCCGCCACCAGGAGCAGGCCGAGCACGATGTTCGACACGATACCGGCAATGGACAGCGTCGTCCGGCGCTGCTCGTCGGCGCGGCGCCACTCCTCGGGCAGGAAGATGTACCGGCGGGTGTCGACCACCTCTTCGCCGGCAATCTCCACCGCCGCCCGCGCCTCGCCGCCGGCGAGGTCGCCGACGGTCTCGTCGCGAAAGGTGAACGTCCAGTCGGCACGGGCGGGCCGGCGCGACTCCTCCGCCGAGACCTCGACCAGGCCGTCCGCCGTGCCGAGGGCAGCGAGCGCCTCCCGCGCCAACGTCCGCGCGTCCTCCTCCGACAGCGCGGCGCCGGCGGTATCCTCGGGCAACCGGTGCTCCCGCCTCCCTGGTGCGCCGTCAGGACCGATCCAGACGATGTGCTCCTCGGCGCGCACCGCCACGTCCCCCTCGAAGCGGGCGTACCGCACGCGCCAGCGCGGCCTACCCAGGTACTCGCCGAGCAGCGCGCGGTGCCGCTCCTCTCCCGCCTCGCTCCAGACGAAGCGGTGCTGCAGCCCGATGCCGCTCGCCACCCGGCTCGCCTCGGTCCACTCGCTCGGGTCGACACCCTGCGCCGAGAGCACCTCGCGGGCGGCAGCCTCGGCCTCGGCCCGGCCCACCTCGAGCCGCGGCGACTCGCTCGGCGCGGTAGCGGTGTAAGCCCAGAGCCCGAGCCCCACGATGCCGACCGCGGCGACCACCGGCAGGGCCGGCAGGCCCACTGCTTTCCTGGCCGGCGCAGGCTCCGGCTCCACCGGCGCCTCGGCCGCCGGCGGGCTCCAGGCTTCGTTTCTCAGCGCCGCCGGCGCCTCGATCCACCCGCCGCCGCGATACCGGGCCCTGGCGACCACCCACAACGGTGTCAGGAAGATCAACCCGAAGACGCCCTGGTCCACCCACGCGCCCGGCGCCGACGACACGAACAGCGGGATGCCGAACAGCACCGCATCGAACGCGAAGTGCATGACGATGGCCGGCAGCAGACCGAAGCGCAGGTACAACAGGCCGAAGATGGTCGACGGCACGACCAGCTCGATGAGCCGCGCGTAGGACGGCTGCGTCGGATAGGCGGCGTGACCGGCCCCGAAGATGACGATCTGCAGGACGAATGCGCCCGCGATCCAGGCCCGGCGGTTGCCGAAGCGATCCCCGATGAGGGCGGCCCCGGCCAGGGGAACGGCCCGGAACAGGCACTCCTCCCAGAATCCCGCCTGCAGCGAGATGGCCAGGGGACTGAGCCACGGCAGCAGCGTCGCCAGCGAATCGGGGTTGACCAGTGCGTCCGACGGCGACCACCAGCCCAGGTAGCCGATGGTAAGCCAGTAGAACGCGACGAGAAACGCCAGGTCGATGCCGACGATCAGGTAGCCGGCCACGGTATGGCCCAGCACGGTCCACGAGCGCGCCCCTTCCCGCGACCAGACGCGCCAGAACTGCAGGTGCTCGGGGAACGCGCGCCGCGACAGGCTCTCGGCGGCCATGAACGAGAGCGTGAACACGCCGGTGAACGCCAGGAACGCGGCGACCTGCGCGATTACCTGCTGGACGGCGAAGCTGGTCTCGGAAGTCGCCGTGTCGTAGCCCATCCAGAACAGCGGCCACTGGTTGAGCCCGGCCAGAAGCTGCGCGAAGGCGATCGACGTGCCCCAGACGAGCGGCATGCGCCACAGCACCCGACGCTGCCGGAGCAGCACGAAAAGCCCGACGCCGATGCCGCCGACGCCGTAGATCAGGAGCATCGCGAAGCTGCCGGCGATGGTGATGCCCTCGTTGGCCGAGCGCATCTGCTCGTAGCGGCGGTCGAAGGCCTCGGGGACCTGGAGCAGGTGCGTCAGCTCGGTCAGCCGGTCGCCGCTCACCACCAGGCGCAGGCGGAAGCGGCCCTCCCCGGCCCGCGCGTCGGTCCGCTCGTAGACGAACGTGTGGTCGACGCGCCCACCCGGACGCTTTTCCTCGGACGCCTCCACCGGCTCGTAGCGGTCGAGCGCCACGTTCCACGGGGCGCCGGTCCCGCCCTCCGCGATGGCACGGGCCGCGTCCGGCTCCAGCGCGGCGCCCGGCTCGTCCTCGGACAGCCGCTCGCGGAAGCCGTAGGGCGCGCCGTCGGGACGGAAGCGCACCTCCGCCTCGCGCACCTCGCCTCCGCGGAAGTGCCGGACGACCCACTGGTAGGGATGGAACGGACCGTCGGCCAGCAACCCGGCGAACGCGGCGGGACCGCCTCCTTCGAGCTCGACGAAGCTGCGGACCCGGTCGTCGACCCTGAAGCTCGCGGCCTGCCGGTAGCCGGCCGGCCCCCAGCCGAGCTCGCCGGCGAGCCGCCGCGCCTCGGACAGGGCGGTGGCCCGGTCCATCTCCAGGTCGAGCTCGACGATGGAGAAGGCGCGCGGGAAGTTGGCCACCGCGAACGCGGCGCACGCGACGGAGAACGCGGCGAACGCCGCCCAGAAGACCGGTTTCCGGAACATGAATCACTCCTCTTGCCGTCCGTTCGTCAGCGCCGCCCATCCCCGAACGTCAAACGCCACGCGAACCGCATCACGACGCGCGAGGGTCCTTCCACAATCTCAGAGTGAATCCTTCATCTTCCTCGATCAGTTCGGGATCCGTCCCGTTGTGCTCCCGCATGCTGCGCATGATCTTCCGCGGGATTCCCATCCCCATGTGCTCGAGGTACCCGTAGTCCCGCATCACGTCCTTCAACAGTTCGTTGCGGGCGCTTCTGCATCCGCTCCGCATGCGGGCGGGCGTTATCCCGTTCGTCAAGCGGCCTGGCGACACGACCTCGAGCCGGTCCGCGTAGATGCTCAACTCGATGTCCGTTCCCGACAGCAGGTAGTCACGATGCACGACGGCGTTGACAAGCGCCTCGCGAACCGCCTCCTCCGGATAGTCCCATCGCTCCTGTCGCCGTATCCCGTCCTCCAGAATCACCGTTTCGATGTTGCGCCTTACGAACGCCATCGCCTGCTCCACGAGCCCCTCCTCGAGCACGGCGCCGGCGGCACCCTTCAGAAGCACGATCGGCCCGCGCAGCGTGCGCCGCTCCCTGGCGTCATAGTCCTTCTCTGCCCCGAAGTAGGCGACCGCATCGATCTTGGCCTGGGGAAGATAGCGAGCGGGTTCGCGGCCGAAGAGCAACAGCCCGGCGACGGTCGTCGGCTGCCGGTCGCTATCGTGAAGGAACTCGGTGTTGACCAGAAGCGAGACCCATTCCGCTTCCCGCGCCGCGCGCCATTCCTGTTCCTTGTTGTCGACGAGAGACTTCCAATGCTCGGCGTCCTGTTTGCGCGCCCACGCCGCCGTTTCCGCTCGCCATTCGTCCGACGGCACTGATGGAGGAGCGTCCTGCTGCCGGACCTGCCTGAAGTAATCCTCGAGGCGACGGCGATCCAGAGCCGCCATGGACGTGCCCGACACCGGTCGAAGCTCCGGACGGAAGGTGCCGCGCTGTTGAAACAGTCGCGCCAACTCCTCCGGGCTCGCCTCGCGGCTCAAGCTGCCGACTCGAATGCAGTAGGTGCGCCGCTGGTTGTGCCAGACGTGGTGCACGCTCCATCCGCGCTCGACCTGGACCACGGCCACGTCGCGACCGGGCTCGACGTCGCGGAGGATTTCGAAATAGGGAATGAGCTCGGGCCGTATCTTGTCCCGGCAGGCCTGCATCACCCATTTTTCGAGGTGCTCGTACGTACGCCGCCGTCGCTCCTCGTACCTCGAGTCGGCCGGCGGATCCTCCCTGGCGAGCCCGCGAACGCTCCCGTCATCGTCAACCCCCAGCAGGACGCATCCCCCCTGCAGGTTGGCGAACGCGACCAGCTCCTTCGCCAGCTTGTGGTTCTCGATCTCGTCCCGCTTGAAGTCCACGCGGGAGCTCTCGCCGTTCGCGATCAACTCGCGAAGCCGTGTCGTGGTCACCGCCACACCTCAGAACCCGTACTTGCGACGCCGCCGCTCGAACGCGTCCTCGCCGCCCTCGAGCAGCTCCTGGATCAGCTCCCTCACAGGGCGGTCGTCGATGTTGCCCCTGTGCTCCGGGACCGCTCTCGCGCTCCCTGACTCTGCTTCACCCGAAGCGTTGAGGCCGAGAATGAGCTCGGCATCTCCGAGCACCGGGATGTTCGCATTGTGAGTGGCGAACACGAACTGGCGGCGACGTTTTTCCGCACGCATACGCGGCACCACCTCTTCCGAAATGAAGCGGTTGTCCAGATCGTCCTCGGGCTGATCGACCACGAGGGGGGCTGCGGACTCGAGCAGCAGGAGTAACAGCACAGCGGTAGCTTTCTGGCCGGTGGAGAGCCGATCGAGTGCCTGCCAGTTCTCCGTCTCCCTCGAAGATGCGGTGTTGAGCTCGATTCGGGTGGTCGATGGCAGATCGAGCTCCTCGACCTTCATGAGCGTCGCCTCGGACGCCTGCGCCAGACGATCCGCCTGGACGCCGGAAATGTCGAACGCGACCAGCAGCGCCGCCGAGCCCCGACGACAGGCCTGCGCGAACGCTCCGAGCGACAAGCTTTCGGCCCGCCGGAGGGTATCTATCACCTCGGACAGGCGCCCACCGATTTCGTCGCGGAGGAGTTGGAACAACGACTCGCGATTCCCGGCAAAGTCGACTCGCACTCGGACGCGGCCCTGAAGTTTGCGAGTCACGCGCTTGCCGGCCCGCTCGAGTGCACGGAACTCGCTCGCCTTCACGTCCTCCCATTCGGCCAGCAGGCTCCGTCGCCGTTGCCCCTCGTCCGCCTCCGTCCGAGTCAACGCCGCCCGCCGCTCCTCGAGGGGACGCAGTTCCTCGATTCGGCGCCGGAGTCGAATGAACTCCTCGCCATCGATGCGAGCTTTCTGGAGATCCCGGAGCTTCTTCTCGTACGCCGATTGCACTGCGGCACGGCGGGCCTCGAACCGCTCGCGTACCTGCTCCATGCCCTGATCGGCCCGGTCCAGCGCCGCGTTCAGGGATTCCCGCACCCGTTCGAGGTCCGTACTCAACTGGTGCAGCACCCGGTCGGCGTCGGCCAGAATCTCCTTCCCAGGAAGTTCCTCCAGCGCGCGTGACGAAAGGAATGCTCTGTCTATCGGGAGCGCCTGCCGCAACTCCTCCAGGCACGAGCGGAACGGCTGCAGACGCTCCGGTACGGTCTCGAGCACGCGCTGCTCACGCACCAGCAGACTCTGCTCCTTCAGATCCTCCTCGAGGCCCGCGTCCTGGTATCGCTTCAACGTTTCTTCCAACCCCGGCAAGGCAGCCAGCCGTTCGTCGATCCGAGCGCGTTCCCGGCGGGCAGCGAGTATCCGGTTGCGCGAGCGGTCCAGTTCCTGACACAGTTCCTGCTTTCGGGCGCTCCCGGAGTCGTCTCGCTCCACGAAACGCGCAAGCAGTCGGGTCAGCTTCTCCGGGCTGGCGGTGAGTTCCGAAATCTCGTGCTGACCATAGATTTCGACGCCCGGAAAGACATCCGACGCCGCCATGTGGAGAATGTCTCCCGTCTGCCCGTCGCGCACGACAGGGGGATTCGGGATTGTGCGCTCGATTCGGTAGTCACGGGGGCTCGGGCGATGACGACGCACCAGGAGCGACACCTTGGTCCCACTTCGGAGCACGTTGCGGATGATTCCCCTGTGCACCGCCCGTGCGTCCTCGCCGAGCGGCTCCAGTCCCAGCACGTGGCGCAGGCTCTCGATGACCGTCGACTTGCCGGCACCGCGGCCACCAACCAGCACGTTGAGATTGGGATTGAAGCGAACTGCCGTGTTGTCCAGGAAGCCGCCCTGCCACGTCATCGCGACCAGTTCGGCGTGCTCATCCATCGACGGATCAGTCTGCAAGCGAATGCGCGACCCGGGGTCGAGAAACGCCTGCCTCAAGCCCTCTATACCGACGTCGGACATCTTCACCCAGCACGTCGCAGCCGGATCCTCGAGATCGTCCGGTGACTGCACATCGCGGGCGTTCAGAACCGCAACGGCGAGATCCGGTTCGGGTGCATGCTGCCGGCGGTAGTCGTGGTTTCTGTTCTCGACGATCGGTCGCAAATCCTCCGGGAGGTCGTGAACCGAGCCGGGAATCTGAATCGCGCAGAGATTCGCGTCCTTCCAGGCGCGGATCCTGGCTTGGCCGTGCAGGGCCTGGAACAGCCCGTTCTTGTTCGTGACGTGCGCCGCGATGGAGATCCCACCCTGGTCGCGAACGCAGGCGAGCAGGTCCGAGAACGGCTTGTCGCAGACGTCACTGGATGTCTTCGTCGCTCGAACGCCGAACTCTCCGAGACAGCGCCCCAACTGCTCTTCGGTAAAGTCGGGAGGATAAAGACACAGCACGTGTATGCCTTCGGTCGAGGTCAGTTCGAAGCCCGGAAACACACGGACCGGCCGCCCTTGCGCGGCGGTCCGAATCGGCGCTATCCCGCCCACGTGATTGTGATCCGTAACGGCCAGCACCGTGACCCCGAGAACCTCCGCCTTGTCGATGAGCGCCTGGGCGTACCCGGCATCGTCGTCGGTCGTCGACGGCCGGCCCCGATACGTCTCGGAGTAGTGACGAGGGTTGACCTGCAACGCGCACCTGCGGAACTCGGCACCCGCCGGCTGACGCAATGCGGCCGCGATCAAATCGTCCTTGCTCACGTTCTTGCATGCGCGCGACGGAGGGCGCGGCGAACCGGTTACCACGAAGGCCGGCCGTCGCAACGGCTAGGAGCCTGCGCCGCGGGACCGTTGCGACCTCCAGAGAACGACCCCACCCCCCAGGGCCAGTTGAACGAGACCCACGCCGCCCACGGTGGAGAAGAAGGACTGCACCAAGCGATGGGATTCGGTCCACCAGGCGATGCCCGCACCCAGCGCCCCGAGCAGCGCCAGCAGCAGATTCCGGCCCCGGGTCGCGGCAAGGTGGTCCCAGTATCCCGGTGGCGCATCGCCTAGCGGCTCGTGCCGCTGGAACAGCACTCGCGCAGCCCCGATGTCACTCATCGTTCGCCCGCGCCTCCCGCTCGGCAACGCGCCGGGCGTACTGCAGGATCGGCAGCACGTCGCGGGTGAACGTCGGCGCTTCCTGCCCCGCGGACTCCGCCCGCGGGGTCTCGCCGACTTCTTCGCCGCCGGCCGCCGCGAGCGCCTCACCCGATACGGCCGGCAGGAACCCGAACGCCGCGCAAACAGCTACGAGACTCCAGACTCGACGCATGGCTGCTTCCCCCCGTTCACCCGGCACGGCCCGCGCGGGTCGGCGCCGCTTGAATTCCCCCGCTATTCTCGTCAGTGTACTCGGAGTCTGCGCCACGGGGAATGCCGGCGCCGACGCGACCAGGGTCCGGCAGCTCGTGGCTGTCCGCGATGCGCCAAGTGGCGCTGTCGCAGACGACGCCCAGGCTCGGATCGTCCAGGAGCATGCCCATGATCGTCCATCGTTTCCTTCCACTGGCAGCCCTCGCCGGGCTGGGCGCCGCCGCGGCGGCGATGCCCGCGCCGCGCAGCGGACCCGAGGGCGAGCCACCCGAGGCGTCCGCGGCGGTCGGCGCCGACCTCAAGCTGTTCGGCAGCGTGCGCGACGAGGGCCTGCCTCGCGAAGGAACCCTGACGAGCGCCTGGCGGATGGTGGAGGGCCCGGGCCGGGTGACGTTCTCCGCGCCCGACGAGCCGCGCACCCTGGCCCGTTTCGACACGCCGGGCACCTACGCGCTGGAGCTGCGGGCGAGCGATTCGGTCCTGGAAACCGAACTGAGGCTTGTCGTTCACGTCACCGCTGACGCCCGTGAATAGCGGCAACAGGATTGCCCAGGATGCCACCCGCCCGTGCCGCATGAAGCACAGTCATGCCGCAAGACGCACGGCACTTCCTTGCATTGCTGCGCGGCCTCAACGTGGGCGGGCAGAACGTCATCGGCAAGAACGACTTGATCCGCTGCTTCGAGGATCTCGGGTTCGACGGCGTCCGCACGTACATACAGAGCGGCAACGTGCTGTTCCGTTCGGACGAGTCGCGCGTGGCGACGCTGACCCGCGCCATCGAGACAGCGCTCTCCGGGCGGCTCTCGAACCGGGTGCGAGCGGTGGTCCTCGCCCGCTCGCGCTACCGGAAGGCAGTCGCGGCCGCGCCCGACTACTGGGGCCGGGACGACGACCGGAAACACAACGCCCTGTTCACGCTGCACGGCATCACGCCGCGGCGGGTCATCGAGCAACTGCCCGTCCCGAGGGAACGGATCGAAACGCTGGCCAGCGGACCCGGCGTGATCTTCTGGTCCATCTCGAAGCGGCACCAGACCCGGACGACGTGGATGAAGCTGGCCGCGGCTCCGGTCTACCAGCAGGTCACCGTTCGGAACCACCGAACCGTCCTCAAGCTGGCGGAGCTTCTGGAAGCGCCATAGAGCCGCCAGGACGAGGACCGGCAGCCGGTGGAGAAGCCTCGCGGCTCTCGGTGCGGCGCGCGGCTGCGTCGCGGACTCCGCCCCGAGACGCCCCGCCGACTCGGCGTTTCGGCCCATCCCCCGCTCCACGACCTTGCGTCCCGGAACTCGGCTGCGCTGCGTTCTGCGGCGCAGGCTGCTAGAGCCGGGCGCGCTGCTTGTCCGCACGGACCCTGGTCACCAGCAGCCGATCCGGCAGGTGCCGCACGAGGTGGCGCACGAGGATCGACATCCGCCAGGGGAACTCGCAGACCTTCTTCTTCCGCCGAATCGCCCGGGCTATCAGCGAGGCAGCGTGCTCCGTCTCCATGAGGAAGGGCATGCGGAAGCGGTTCCGGTCCGTCATCTCCGAGCGGACGTACCCGGGATGCACGAGCGTCGTGCGGATGCCGGCCAGCGCCCAGTCGGGCCGCAGGCCCTCGATCAGTCGCGACAGGGCCGCCTTCGTAGCGCAGTAACCGGCTGCGCCGGGCAGTCCCCGGTATCCGGCGAGACTCGAGATGGCGACCACGTGGCCGGCCCTGCGCTCCCGCATCGACGGTAGGACCGCCTCGATGGCGTAGAACGCCCCGAAGAGGTTCACGCCGAACTCGGCTTCGAGGGCGTCCGCGTCGGGCTCCAGCGCGTCCGTACCGAGAGCGACGCCCGCGTTGACCACGAGCAGGTAGATGGGGCCCAGCCGCTCGGCGAGGGTCCACATCGCGTCGCGCATCTCGTCTCGCCGCGCGGCGTCGGCAGCCACGCATTCGGCGCGGGCGCCCGTCACGCGAATCGCCGCGGCCAGGCTCTCCAGCCGATCCGGGCGGCGGGCCGTCAGGCCGAGGTCGTATCCCTCACGGGCCAGCTCGAGAGCCAGCGCCCGTCCGATCCCGCTCGACGCGCCGGTGACGACCGCAACTCGTCTCATATTCCACCAATTCGACCCGTTTCACCAGCATTCTACGCGGTCGCACGAACGCTCGGTAGGGGCCTGCGCCAGGAGCCCGTCGCATGAGACGTCGCGCAGCTCCTAGCCATCCAGCCGGGCCAGACGGTCGGCACACTCGGCCACCCCCGCCTCGATCCCGACGGCGCCGTACAGCTCTCGAGCACGCCTCCACAGCGCGCGTGCCTCCTCGACCTGCCCCAACTCCTCCTTCAGGATGGCCATCGGGCGCAACGCGTTGGCGTGGTCCAGCCTCGCCGCGCTCACCTCGGCCTCGCCATACAGCAACAGCGCCTCCTCGTAGCACGCCTGCGCCTCCGACAATCGCCCGGCCCGACGGTGAACATCTCCGAGATGCCGGACGGCATGGGCCAGTCGGAGCGGGTCGGCGACCGCGCGCGCCACCGCAACCGCTTCCTCGTAGCAGACGCGCGCCGCATCGTGGCACCCGACGTCCTCTTCGACATGCCCGAGCCTTCCGAGCGCGGTCACCAGCTCCCGGTCGGCACCGGCTGCACGGCAGATGGCGACCGCTTCGACAAGATATCCACGCACCTTCTCGGCGACGGCCAGGGCCGCAGCCTCCGAGGCGGAGGGTGCGGTCAACTTGTCACAACGGAGAGTCCAGGCCTGCCGAACAAGCGCCAGGGCGTCGGCGGTTGAAGGCATCGGTGCCCAGGATAACCGGTGCACCCCCGGGTCCGCCCGTTCAGCGGCGGGGAGCGGCGAACTCGATCACGACCTCACATGCGCCGGAACAGGTGCCCGTAGGCGGCGCTCACCCGCAGCACCTCCGGGCGTTCCTTCAGCGTCAGGCGATAGCGGCCGCGCAGATCGCGGCGCGCCGCCGCGATGGCGGTTGCGTTGACGATACCGCCGCGGTGGATGCGCCAGAACCGCTCGGGATCGAGCCGCTCCGCCAGCGCCGTGATGGGCATCCGGACCAGATGCTCCCGGTCGCGCGTCACCGCCGTCGTGTACTTGCGGTCGGATCGGAAGAAGCAGACGTCTCCGACGGCGACCAGCTCGACCCGCTCCCCGTGCCCGACCCGCAGCCAGTGCAGGTAGGCGGGCGCGCTCCCGAGGCGGCGGATGAGCGATACCAGGGTTCGCGGATCCGGCCCCCTGTGGCTCCCGCCAGCCAGCCACCGCTGCAGGCGGTCCACGGTCTCCTGCAGGCGCGATGCGACAACCGGCTTGAGGAGGTAGTCCACGGCCGCCCGCTCGAACGCCTCGACGGCGTGCGCATCGTATGCCGTCACGAACACGACGGCGGTGTCTCCGCCGACCCGCCTCGCGACGTCGAGCCCCGACGGCGGCGGCATCCGGATGTCCAGAAAGGCGACGTCCGGCTTCAGGCGCTCGACGGCGTCGAGCGCCGCGGCGCCGTCGCCCACGGACGCGGCGACGACCAGCTCGGGCCACGCCTCGGCAAGCAGCCGCTCGAGCTCGGCCCGCAGCGCCGGCTCGTCGTCGGCAATCAGCGCCGTCGCTCCGGCCGCGCTCACCGCGCCTCCGCTGCGGCCGGGAGCACCACGGGAAATCGCAGTTCCGCGCTGACCCCGCCGCCGGGCGTCTCCGCAAGCGCCAGCCGGCCGCGCGCGCCGAACGTCGCCCGCAGCCGCTCCCGCACGTTGGCGATCCCGACGCCGTCCCCGGCGGTATCCGGATCGAGCCCGACACCGTCGTCGGTTACCCCGACCCGGACCAGCCCGGCCGACCGTTCCGCGCGCACCACGACACGCCCGCCGGCCGCCGACGGCTCGATGCCGTGCAGCACCGCGTTCTCCACCAGCGGCTGCAGCAGGAGCGGCGGCATCCGCACGACCTCGAGGCCGGGATCCACGTCCACCTCGTACGTCATCCGCCCCGCCATGCGCAACGCCTGTATGTCGAGATAGGCGCGCACCACCGCGAGCTCGTCTCCCAGCGTCCCGTCGGCGCGGCGCGTGCGCGACAGCGACGCGCGCAGCAGCGACGTCAATCGCTCCAGGAGCCGCGCGGCCCGGTCGGGTTGCGTGTGAATCAGCGAGATGACGTTCGCCAGCGTGTTGAACAGAAAGTGCGGCTCCACCTGCGCCTGGAGCACCCGCAGCTCGGCTTCCGCCAGCGCCTTGTCGCGGGCCAGCGCATCCCGCTCGGCCCGGGCCAGACGGTTGCGCACTTCCCACAGGCGCTCCACCGCGGCGGACCCGGCGAGACCGATTCCGCTCAGCAGGACGCCGATCAGCAGCGAGACGTTGCTGCCCAGCAGAAACCAGGGGTCGCCCTCCAGGACGACGCCGCCGAGCGCGAGACCGAGACTCATCCCGCACATCGCGGCAACGGTTTCACCGACCCACCGGGGCAGCCACGAAGGCTCGTACCGGTGCACGCACATGACGAAAAGATGGATGGAAAACCCGCAACCGTAGCTGACCGAGAAGATGGCCGGCACCAATGATCCGAACATCGCCAGGCTCAGCACGGCGCCGACCACCGCGCAGAACGCGGCGTTGAGCACCCAACCCCAGCGGCCGGGATGGGCGCGAATCGAAGCCTTCAGCCGGGCAACCATGACCTTCAGCCGGACGACCATGATCAGAATTCGAGCTCGAAGCCGCCCACCGGCAGGAATCCCCACTGCGTGCTGCGGCGCGGACGATTGTCGTCCGTATCCCAGTAGTAGTGGAAGACGTTGTCGCGGTTGTAGGCATTGAGCACGCTGAAGAAGCTGACCACGGTGACGTTGCGGTAGTGCCGGCGGTGGTCGAAGCGCAGATCGAGGCGATGGTAGGCGGCGTGGCGCTCGGCGTTGATCCGCCCGCGGCGGACGATGCCGGCGCCCGCCTGCGCCGACAGCACGGGGTCGAAGGGCGAGTAGGGCCGCCCGCCGGCGAAGCGCCAGCGGCCGCTGAACTCGAAGCGGTCGCCGGGCCGGTAGCCGACGATGACCGACGCGACGTGGCGGTGGTCGAACGCCCGGTTGCGCTCGACCCCAGCCAGGTCCGTGTAGCGGGACACCGAGTACGCGTAGCTCGCGAGGCCGTACACGTTCCTGGCCAGCTTCTTCCTGACCAGCCCTTCGACTCCCTGCGAGCGCGCCCGTCCGCCGCCGGCCAGACGTCCGGGGGCCGGCGTCCTGAAGTCGGCGAACTGATCGACGACCAGGGCGGTCGGATCGTCCGGGTCGAACGGCAGGTCGCGGTAGTCCTTGCGGTACGCCTCCACGCTCAGCAGCGTGCTCGGCGTCAGGCGCCGCCGTACGCCGGCCACGTAGTGATTCGCCCGCTGGTTGTCGAGGCGGCGGTTGTGCGGGTGCTGCACGAGCAGCCAGGCGGGCAGCGTCTGGTAGTAGACGCCGACCACGGCGGTAAGCGTCGTGCGGGAGTCGAGGTCGTAGGCCAGCCCGAGGCGCGGCGACCAGGCGCCCCGCGCGTTGAGCGAGAAGTAGTCGAAGCGGCCCCCGAGCGTGGCCGTCAGGCGCGGACCGAGCGACTGTTCCAGGGAAGCGAAGACCCCCGCCTTGTGCCCCGCCAGCGAGGCGCGCACGTCGAGGAGCTCGTCGCGTGTATCGAGGCGGGTACGGTCGGGCCCGTCGAAGAGGTCGAAATCGCCGAACAGCCGTCTGGTGGTCACGCCCCACGCGAGCGCCGTCCCGGGGCCGGGCCGGTAGCGCCAGTTGCTGCGCAGCACCACCTCCTGCTCGCGGGAATCGTTGTCGAACAGGACCTGCGTCCCGTCTCCCGCCGCCTCCGTGACGCGCACGCCGTGTTGCGCGCGGGTATGGGCGATCGAGGTCTCCGCATAGCCGCCGCCGCTCCACAGCCAGCGCCAGTTGAGCCCGCCGACCGACTGCCGGGCGCGCGAGACGACGTCGGCGCCCTCCCGATCGTCCAGCGAGAGGTCGATGGCGTCGAAGCCGCCGAGGCCGAGCACCTGCAGCCGATGCGCCGGGCTCAGGTCGTAGGTGGCCATGCCCTGCACGTCGCTGTACCGGGGCACGGCGCCGCCGGTGCCGATGGCGCCGACGACGCCGGCGATCAGATCCAGATAGCTGCGCCGCGCCGACAGCGCCCACGACCCGCGCCCGCCGTCCAGCGGCCCCTCCAGCAGCAGGCCGACACCGGCCATGCTCGTGGAGATCTCGCCGTCGAGCTCCGTGCGGTTTCCCTCGCGCTGCGTCACGACCATCACCGACGAGAGCCGGTCGCCGTGCTCGGCCCCGAAACCGCCCGCCGAGAAGCTGACGTCGGCGATCAGGTCGGTGTTCAGCAGGCCGATGACCCCGCCCGACGTCCCCTGGGTCGGAAAGTGGTTGATGTTGGGAATCTCGATGTTGTCGACGACGGTGAGATTCTCGGCCGGACTCCCGCCCCGCACGATCAGGTCGTTGCGCTGATCGGTAGCGATGCCGACGCTCGGCAGGACCTGCAGCAACCGGCTGACGTCGCCGGCGGAGCCGGGCGACCGGCGGATCTCCTCGAAGTTGAAGCGCACCGTGCCGACCACTTCCTCCTCGACCGCGGAGAAGTAGTCGGCGGTGACGTCGACCACCTCGCGCACGCCGGCCGCTGCGTCCAGTTCCACCGCCAGCGGCGTGACGCGGTTCGGCCGCACGACGACATCGTGGAGAATAGCCGGGTCGTAGCCGGTCACCACGATCTGCACGCGGTGGAGTCCCGCTGGCACACCCCCCACGACGAAGCGGCCGTCGCCGCCGGTAAACTCGGCGAGACCGAGATCGAGAACCACCACGGCGGCGCCCGCCAGCGGCTGGCGCGTCGCGGCGGCGAGCACCTGCCCGCGGATGCTGCCGGCCGGCGCCGGCTCCTGCGCACGCGCCGGGACCACGCCGGGAAGCAGCAGCAGGGCGGCCACCAGGGCCATCCGCAGAGCGCCGGTGCAAGGGAGCAGGCGGCTCCGGACGAGGGTTCCGACACGGATCATTCGATCAAGGTAGGCAGCGGAGGCAGGACGGGTAAACGGGCATGCGACGAAGACGCCGTCGAACGGAACGAACCTGCCCCCACGCGGGTCGAAAATGGATCCCATGGGCGCCGAGGCCCCGGATGCTACACTTCCCGGTCTCCGCAACGCCCTGCCGGCTTCTCCCCTGCTCACTGGTTGCCGATTCAACCGTGGTCCCATGACCCACCCGTCGCGCGTCTCGCTCGTGGCCGCCTTCGCGGCGGTCTACATCATCTGGGGATCGACGTACCTGGCCATCCGCTGGGGCGTGGCGGAAATCCCGCCGTTCCTGATGGCCGGCGGGCGCTTCCTCAGCGCCGGGCTGGTCTTCGCGGCGTTGGGCGTACGCGGCGGCGCGGCGCGGCCGACGGCACGCGACTGGCTCACCACCGGGCTCATCGGCACGCTGATGGCGGCCGGCGGCAACGGCGGAGTCAGTTGGGCGCTGCAACGGGTGCCGTCCGGCATCGGCGCGCTGCTGGTCTCGATGGTGCCGTTCTGGGTGGCGCTGATCGACTGGCTGCGGCCCCGCGGCGGGCGGCCGCCGGGACACGTGATTCTCGGGCTCACGCTCGGCTTCAGCGGGGTGGTGCTGCTCGTCAATCCGACGGACATCGCGGGCGCGCGCACCCTCGACCTGGTCGGCGCGGGAACCATCGTCGTGGCCAGCCTGCTGTGGGCGACCGGCTCGGTCTACTCCCGTCACGCGCCGCAGCCGGCATCGCACTGGCTGTCGGCCGGCATGCAGATGCTCGGGGGCGGCGCCGTCCTGATGACGCTGTCGGCAGCATCCGGCGAGTTCACGACGCTCGACTGGTCCACCGTCTCCCCCGCCGCCTTCGGGGCCTGGGTCTACGTCGCGGCGTTCGGGTCCGTGGCCTACGGCTGCTACCTGTGGCTGCTGAAAGCGTCGACCCCCACGAAGGCGGCCACCTACGCCTACGTGAACCCGGTCATCGCGCTATTCCTGGGCTATCTGCTCGCCGGCGAGACGCTGACGCTCTGGTCGCTGGGCTGCTCGGCCGTCGTCGTAACCGGGGTGCTGCTGGTCGTGTCGCGGTAGCCCGGCAACGGCGTCCGTTCGGGGCCGACGCCGTCCTCGTCACCCTCGACGCGAGCACCGGCGAGGAGGTGTGGCGGACGGTCGAGGACGACTACACGCAGGGCTTCCGCCAGAACGCGGGCCCCGTCGTCGCCAACGGCGTCGCCATCACACCGGCAAGCCGGCCGCCTGCGACGTCCGCACCATGGAGGAGCTCTGGAGCGTCTTCTCGACCAACGCTACAGAACACACGTGTATCATGTAGTTCGTCGGTTGCATGATTCAGTCGTTCGCCGATGAGACTGCCGTGGATTTGTTTCGCGAACGGAATACGCGCCACGCCCGGCGACTGCCGCGAGATCTGTGGCGCGTGGCTCAGCGCAAGCTCAAGGCCCTGGACGCGGCCGCTCGGCTCGACGACCTGCGAAGCCCGGCCGGCAATCGACTGGAACGCTTGAAGGGTACGCGGTCCGGGCAGCACAGCGTTCGGATCAACGATCAGTACCGCGTGACATTTCGGTGGGAGAGCGGCCATGCCTACGAGGTCGGCGTCGAAGACTATCACTAGAAACCCGGCTTGGCCGGGACCGGCCATTTCCCCCGGTGAGATGCTGCGCGAAGAGTTCTTCAAGCCGCTTGGACTCCGGCAGGTAGACGCCGCGCGACGCCTCGGGATCTCGGCCAACCGCCTGAACGAGGTGCTTCTCGACAAACGGCGGATCACCGCCGACACTGCAATGCGACTTTCGCGGCTACTCGACACCTCCCCCCAGTTCTGGATGCGCCTCCAGGCGGATTGGGACTTGCACCGAGCGGCCGAGCGGGCCGCTTCGTAACAGCCCGCGGGGCGCCGTCGGACCCGAGCGATCAAACGCGAACAACATCGGTCCGGACGTCGCGAAGGCGGTCGCACGGCCGCGGCGAGAGATTCTGGTCGAGGAGCAGCTTCACCGTCCGCCGACGGCAACCAGCCGCCGCTCGCGATCCGCAGCATCCGAACACGTCAGCCGTCTCCCGTATGTTGCCTGTCGAGAATCTCTTCCGGCGCCAGACTGTCCCCAAAGCTCGACCACGAGCTCAATGCGCTCCTGCGGCGGAAGGCTGAGGGCCTGTCTCTGAATCTGCGACTTGGCCAGCATTGTCTCAGTATACCTCTGGGCCGCGTCGTGTCCTCTTCGCTGCGGCGATGTTGATCTTGATCACCGTCGCTCACTCCAGCCAGCCGTCCTCGGCCAGCAGGACGCGCCGCAGGCGGTCCTCCGCCGCGCGCGCCTTCCCTGATTCTCGAGAAAGACGATATATCCGACGTCCTGGCGCCCGGTTACGAATTCGACCTGACCTTGCGCCTCGACCGGCAGACGCAACCGGCGCAACGAGCACAGGTCGTCGAGGCGCTACGGTGGTGGGCGAGTTTCGGAGGCGTGGGCGTACGCACGCGCCGCGGACTGGGCACGGTCGCGGTGACGAGCGACGTGGCAGACGTGACGCCGGTTTCGCGCGAAGAGGTCGCCAAGCAGGCGGCGAGATGTCCCTCCAACCGAGGACGGAGCCAATCGCCGCATGGAAACGTGCGGTCGAAACTCTGAAGGACTTCCGACAGGGTCCCGGGCTCGGGCGCAATCCCGACAGCAGGCCGAACCGCCCGGGACGCAGCCGCTGGCCGGAATCGGACGCTATCCGCCGTCTCACGGGCCAGTGGACCCCACGTCACGAGCCGAAACACGCCGTGGACGGCTTCTATCCGCGCGCCGCGTTCGGGTTGCCGATGGTTTTCGACTTCAAGGATCGCGACGATCCGAAGGGACGCTGCCGTCCGAACGTCCAACTCGCCCCGCCCGACGGCGCTGCCAGCGAAGCGCTGAAGGGTGGCGGAGCATGGAGCTCTGGCACGAAAACCTCGTAACATGCTGATAATAATTGGCTTACGCACTTCTCGAGCACCTGTCGTTGTGTCCATCGTTGCCCATCGGATTCCAGCGGACCGCGAACGCCGGCTGCGAACGGGTCGGCGTCGGGCCCCGCTTCGCTCCTCGTCCAGTTGACGAATCGCGACGGCAGCCGTTCGGTCGCGTGGGGGACGACCCGTAGTACTATGGGTCTATGTTCGACACCCACGCCATCGCGCGCGCACTGACCGCCGCCAAGCTCACGTCCGAACAGGCCGACGCCATCACGGACGCCGTTCGTCAGGCCGCTGAGCACGGCGAGCATGTCACGCCCGACGTGCTGCGCGCCGAGATCGCGACGCTCCGCGCCGATCTCACATGGCGCATGCTTGCGGTTGGCGGACTCGTTGTCGCGGCACTCCGGCTGCTCGGCTGACATTCGCAGCGTGGTTCACATGTCCGTTGCGTACAGTTCGGAACACTGTTCTCGGGGGTCCACTGTGAGACAGACTTGCGCATTGACGTTGATGATGGTCTTGTTGGGCATGGTCTCAGCCCGCAGCGCGGGCGCGGGCCTTGTTCCAGAGAGGCAGAGGGCGGATGCCGTTGGAATCTACAAGTCGAGTGCCGTCAATCCTGGTGAGTGGCAGCACGTCGCTACCATTCATGGATGGGCAGACAATTTCGACGTGTGTATTGAGATTGTTGAGTTTCTTGAGGAAGAAGAACCGGGCAGATATACTTGCCGCTACGTAGACAATGCGGCCGGCACGCTGTAGACGCTGTAGCGCTTTCCGCCGTCGCGTTCGGTACAGTCCCAAGAGATGTCATGAGCCAGCTTTTTCGCTGCCGATCTTGCGCTCGTACCAAGCGCTGTACTCGAGACGGGAGATCGCGGTGATCTTCAAGGGCAAGGTGTACCGACGGAGCTCAGCTGTTCCCCCCAGGCAACCTGAGGTGGCGGGCGAGAGCGACGTCTTCAAGTGCAATCCGCAGCGCACGCGTCGAATAAAGGAAGAGACCGATTGGGAGTGCGTTTTCTGCGGCACTCTCAACCTGAAGGTAGCAGGTGGAACATTTGACGACCTGAGCGCTATGCGAGCCTTGTTCTGCGAGCGACCAGAGGACGTCAAGCATCCGAGCGGCCAACGGATCCCCGAGAAGCGCGGCGGGTACTACTACTACAGAGCGAAGGCCTCCGTGCCAGGCGTAACCCAGGAGGTCCTGGTCAGACGGGCCGAAAAACCACACGACAAGAGCTGCCTGGAGCTAGTCGCTCCCGTCAAGCTGATGGATCATCTTCACGTAGACGGACGCCGCCGCGAATCTCTGCCGACCGAGCGGCCGTCAGCACGAGAAGCGCCGACGGGCCCGAATGGCAAGGCGCGCGGGAGCATTCGTCACGACGGCTCGTTCCTGTCGCTCCGCTGGAACGTCACCCGCACCAGCCGGTTGCGTTCGTCGCTGACCAGCTCCGGCTCGGTCCCGTTGAACTGCCGCATCGCCTGGCGCATCGTCAACCAGCCGCGCCCGCGGCGTTCCCTCAGCCCCCTGACGACCATGGCGTTGGCCATCATCTCGTTGCGCGAACGCGGCGCCCCGCCCCGGCGCGCCTGCTCGACGGTCATGTAGTTCGGCAGCGCGCCCGGACTCGTCACGACGATGCGGTCGTCAAACGCTTCGAGCAGCACCTGGGACCCCGTGATGGCATAGTCCCGGTGGATGACGGCGTTGACCAGCGCCTCGCGCAACGCCGGCTCGGGCACGGGTGGCGTGTCCCTGCGGTAGTGCCCCTCGTACGATTCCCGGCGGCCGAGGCTCCGG
Source organism: Vicinamibacterales bacterium (assembly GCA_965204175.1). GTDB lineage: Bacteria > Acidobacteriota > Vicinamibacteria > Vicinamibacterales > UBA8438 > WTFV01. The sequence continues at coordinate 360,168 of OZ241978.1, read as the reverse complement.
AACCAGCCCATGGCGCGCTGCACCTGATCTTCGAGCCGTCCCTTTCCTTCTCCGGCGCTCAGCACCTCGGCTGCCTGGTCCGCGCCGCCGTAGGCCGCGCACTGCACGAACAGGCTCAGCGTGTGGGGAAACGACTGCGGATCCCGGCCGAACGTCATGAGCCCGTACAGGGTCGGCCGCAACACGCCGTCGAGCTCGTCGACGACGCTGGCGTTGCGCAGATCGTCCTCGCGCGCCGGCTGCGGGCCTGCGTCCATGTCCAGCCCCTGTACCCGCATGTAGGCGCGCACGGCGCCGAAGTCGATGTCCTCGACGGTCGCCGAGGGAATGATCTGCTTCTCGGTGAGGACGAGCCCGAACGCGTTCAGCAGCTCCTGCAACTCCGACGGCGACGGCGCGACGGTGGCCCGGCCGCGGCGGATCCAGAACCGGCCGTCATGCGAGAACGGCTCGTAGCCGCGCTGGTGGCGATGCACGTGGACCCAGTGCACCCACCTCCCGCCGGCGTCCTGTCTGCCGCACGCGGCGGTCACCGGCTTGCCGCAGCCGTTCTGCAGAAAGCTCGTCAGCCGTTCCTGCAGGGCATCCGCGCTCTCGCTGACCCCGACCACCTTGCCGCCGTCGTCGATCCCGATGACGAGCAGGCCGCCGTCGCCGTTGGCGAACGCGCACAGCGTCTTGCCGATCCCGGTCAGGCTGCGTGCGTCGCGCTTGAACTCGGTCCGCGCATTCTCCCCGCCGTCGATACGGCGCTGGACCTCATGCCATTCCATGGTCGAACGCCGTGCCGACCGATTGTACCGAGGTCGACGTCATTGCCGCTCGGACTCGAGCTGCGCCAGGTAGAGCTGCTCCAGCCGCTCGACCGCGGCACGAAAGCCCTCGGGGTCGACGAACGTGTCCGGGCTGTACTCCTGCCCCGGCTCGTACTTGTCGTGCAGGCCGTACTGCCCGCCGTGGGCGGACACCCAGACGTCGACGTCCAGCTCCTTCTGCCGGCGGAACGTCTCGGCGAAGTCCTCGGCCACGCCCGGATACGTGGGGTCGACGACGAGTTGCTTGCCGGGGTTGATGGTGGCCATGTTGGCGATGGCGACGTTGTAGTCGCGGCCGCCCTCGGTTACCGTCATCAGGTAGCTGGAGCTGCCGGCGGTGTGTCCGGGGCTCAGCATCACGGTCAGGCGCGTTTCACCCAACTGCAGCACCTCGCCGTCCTCGATGATCCGGTCGACCGACACGGGCCGGAACGACTGCCGGCCGCCGAAGTGCGGATCGCTGAACCCGCCGTCCTCCAGCACCGGCGCGTCCTCGGCCGTCGCCCACATCTCGGCGCCGACCGCCTCCTTGATCTGGGCCAGGGCGGCGGTGTGATCCCAGTGCGCCTGCATCTGCAGCAGCACCTTGACGTCCTCGAGCCGGAACCCGAGCGACTCGATGTTGTCGCGGATGAGCGGAATGGAATCCTCGAGCCCCGTGTTGATCAGGAAGTGCCCCTCGTCCGAGGTGACCAGGAACACGGCCAGATCGTAGGTGCCGACGGCGTAGAGGTTGCCGATTACCCGGTGGCCGGGAAACGGCCGCGCCCAGCCGTCGGGCTGAGCGGCCGCGGGGGCGGCGAGGACCGCGACGAGCAGGCTGGCGACAGCGGTTACGGTCGAGCGGCGCAAATCGATTCTCATGGCGATCGTTTCTCCCTCCGGCGTACGACGGCATGCGGTCGAACGGAACCGCGCCGACACGACATGGGTACCGGCCCGCGATCGGCGTGGCGACGGTGCCGCCCCGCGATCGGCGTGCCAACGACTACCGGCCCGCGGCCGCGGCAGCCTCCGCCTCCTCCACGCGATGCCCGCCCAGAATCCCCGGCATGCTGTAGTTCCCCTCGTGGCACGCGTACTCGTACAGCGGCTGGTCGGTCCGCTGCATCGGGATCGACGCCGTCCACGGGCGCGTCCAGGTCCCCGGGTCGGTGACGGTGTAGGTGTACTCCAGCGTGTCCGCATCGACCCTTGTCAAGCGCTCGACGAGGGTCATGTCGGGGGTCGTCCCGCGCCAGCGCCGCTGGTCGTTGAAGTTGCTGGTCTCGATCACCAGGGTGTCGCCTTCCCAGCGGCCGCGCGAGTCGCCCGACCACTGGCGCACGTGGTCCGGCAGCCCCGGCCGACCGTCGAGCGGGACGACCCGCACGGTGTGGACCATCTCGGTCACCAGCACCACCTCGTTCGGGGTCTGGAAGACCTGCAGGTTCTGGTTGTAGCCCCCGGGGGTGATGGGCGGTCCGGCGTTGAAGCCGAGGATGCAGCGGTCGTAGGCGCTGCGGTCGAGCCACGAGTCGGCCGGATGATCACGCAGGTACGCGCGCCGCGCCGCGGTGCGCTCCCGACCTTCGGGCGACATCTCGGGCAGACGGCCGTTCGGCGGATCGACGACGAGCGACGTGCGCCGCGTGCCCACGGTGCGCGTGCCGCGGTCGAGCCAGAAGTTGTTGTAGAAGCCGGGCGCCCCGTCCTCGCCGCGGTCCACGCTCTCGGTGACGGTCGTGCGCCGGGCGGCCCGGTTGGCGAGCTCCGTGTTGCGGTCGACGACCTCCTGCTCCAGGTTGGCGGCCTCCTCGGCGGTCAGGAACGCCTGGTCGCCCAGCTCCTCCGGCCGTTCCAGCGGCGTAATGGTACGGAAGTCCCAGATGCCCTGCAGATCCGGATCCCCCCAGCCCGTCCGCAGCTCGGTCTGGGCCATGGCCGGAGCCGGCAGCAGCACGGCCGCGGCCAGCACGGCGGCGGCGCTCACGGACGCAAGAACTCGATGGCGCATCGGAACCCCCTGTTGTGGTGTCGAATCGACCCAATATACTCCCTCTGTCGGATCGGAAATAAGCACGCGGGAGGGTCACATGCGCTGCCGATTCCTCGTCGCCGCCGCGTTCCTCGTCGCATTCGCATCGCTGTCGGCCGCGCCCGCCGCGGGCCAGACCCGGGGCGGCGCGCCGGAAGGCTGGACGGCGCCCCGGACGCCATGGGGCGACCCGGACCTGCAGGGGCAGTGGAACAGCCAGACGTCGACCCCGCTGGAACGCCCCCTCGAAGGGCGCCTGGCCGAGACCGACAACCTGTCGCCGGCGGAGGCCCAGGCCATCGAGGACACCAACCGCGCGGCCTTCGACCTGCCGCCCCGGGAGGGCAGCGTCGGCAACTACAACGCGTTCTGGCGGGACGTCGGCACCGCGCTCACCCGCACGTCGCTGATCGTCGATCCGCCGGACGGCCGCATTCCGCCGCTGTCGGCCGCGGGGGAGGCGCGCATCGCCGCCGAGCAGGCGGAACGCAGCCAACGCGGGCCGGCCACCTCGCCGGACACCTACAGCGACCTCAGCCAGTGGACCCGCTGCATCTCCCGGGGCTGGAACGGCATCGGGAGCTGGTACAGCAGCAACTACCAGATCTTCCAGGTGCCGGGCTACGTGGTCGTCTACCAGGAGCTGATCCACGAGCCGCGGATCATCCCGCTCGACGGCCGACCGCATGTCCACGAGTCGATCCGCCAGTGGCTGGGCGATTCGCGCGGGCACTGGGAGGGGGACACGCTGGTCGTCGAGACCACCAACTTCACGCCGAAGACCAACTTCCGCGGGTCGCGCGACACCCTGCACCTGACCGAGCGCTACACGCGCGTCGGCGACGACACCATCGATTACCGGTTCACCATCGACGATCCGCAGACCTTCCAGCGGCCGTGGACGGTCGTGCGGCCGATGAACCGCATCACCGACCACGTCTCGATCTTCGAGTACGCCTGCCACGAGGGGAACTACGCGATGGAGGGCATCCTGGCCGGCGCGCGGGCGCAGGAGCAGGAGCGCTGACCAGGGGGGAGAGCATGACTGGACGGAATGCGCAGGCGGCCGGGATGAGCCGTCGCCGGGCGGTGCGCCTGCTGGGAGCGGGGGCAGGAATCGGCGTGGCCACCGCCTGGGGCCGGGGTGAGAGCCTGAGAGCGGCCGGACGGCAGGCAACCGGCCAGGGCGTATCGTCCGTCGCGTTCCCGGACGGCGCCGTCGTGCGCACCGTGCTGGCCGACGTCGAACCGGTCGAGATCGGCTCGGGCGCCACGTTGTTCCACGAGCACCTCTCCTTCGACTACGCCAGCCCGCCGGCCGAGCCGCGGCGGCCCGGAACGCCGGCTCCCCCGTCCCCGACGAACGAGGAGATGGTCGACCTGCTCGTCGAGGAGCTGCGCATGGCCGCCTTCGACGGGGTGAGCTGCATCGTCGATTCGTCCATCGGGCCGCGCACCGCACAGCAGCTCGCGAACCTGACCGCCATGGCAACCCGCTCGGGCGTCCACGTCGTGGCCGGCGGCAGCTATTTCCTGCAGCCGCGCTACCCCGAGGAGATAGCCGGTATGGACGAGGACGCGCTCGCGGCGCACCTGATCGAGCAGGCGGCGCGCGAGCGGTGGGGCGCCCTGGGCGAGGTGGGCAGCTCGTTCCCGGCGATGCACGACGACGAGCGCCGGATGATCCGCGCCGTCAGCCAGGTCCACCGCCGGACCGGGCTGCCGATCTTCACCCACGTCCCCCACGAGAGCTGTCCATCCTGCGCCATCGAGCAGATCGACCTCTACGAGTCGTCGGGCGTGGACATGCGGCACCTGTGCATCGGCCACCTGTCGACCATCCGGCGGGCGGACGACCCCGGCTGGGAGACCCACAAGGAGATCGCCGGCCGCGGCGCGTTCATCGGCTTCGACACGGTCGGCCACCGCATGAGCGCGTCGTTCATCCCCGAGCGCGAGAAGGTGGATATGGTCCTCAACGCCCTGGAGGCAGGCTACGAGGACCACATTCTGCTGTCGTCGGACTTCGCCAACACGGCGCAGATCAAGGCGAACTGGGGCAACGGCTTCTCGACCGTCCTGGTGCAGTTCGTGCCGAAGCTGCGGTACTACGGGGTACCGGACGAGACGATTCGCAAGATCCTGATCGACAACCCGCGCCGCTGGCTGGCGCACGTGCCGGGCGCGGCGTAGGTCACCCGCGGGCGTCGTCGCTCTGGATGCGGCCGTCGACGAGGCGGACCAGGCGGCGGGCGCGCGCCATGACCCGCGGGTCGTGGGTCGAGAACAGGAAGGTGACCTGCTGCTCGCGGTTCAGGGTCTCCATCATCTCCAGCAGCGCCTCGGCGGTGGCGGAGTCGACGTTGGCGGTCGGCTCGTCGGCGAGCACGACGGCGGGGCGGGCTGCGATCGCCCGCGCGATGGCGACGCGCTGCTGCTGGCCGCCCGACAGCTCCGCCGGGCGCCGGTGCTCCATCCCCTCCAGCCCCACCTGTGCCAGCAGCTCCATGACGCGGTCGCGGCGCTCGGCCTCGGCGACGCCCTGGACGGCCATCACGATCTCGGCATTCTCGTAGGCGCTGAGGACCGGCAGCAGGTTGTAGGCCTGGAACACGAAGCCGATCCGGTCGCGGCGCAGGCGGCTGAGCTCCTTGCGGGTGAGCGTCCCGAGGTCCGCGCCCTCGAGCCGGACGGTGCCGGACGTTGGGGTGTCGAGGGCGCCGATCAGGTTGAGCGCCGTTGTCTTGCCGGAGCCCGACGGGCCGCTGACGGCCGTGAACTCGCCACCGTTCACCGTCATCGTGAGGCCGCGCAGTGCCTCGACGTGTTGATCCCCCTGGCGGTAGACCTTCGTGACGTCCTCGAGCGCCACCACGGGAGTATCGCCGTCGCCACTGTTCATGGAATTCCTATACCAGCCGAATGGTCTCCACCGGGTCGGCCTGCCCCGCCCGCCACGCGGGATAGACCCCGGACAGCAGGATGGCGGCGAGCGCCGAGACGCCGATGAGCGCCACGCTCTCGCCATAGATGCCGACCTGCATGACGGTCGACATGCCGACGCCGGCCACCTCCATCTGGTCCGCCGGGATCATGCCCGAGATGTCGATGCCGGTCGACGCCAGATAGAGATACGGTCCGACGGTGACCGCGGCGGCGGCGGTCAAACCGATCACGGCCAGCCAGGCGCTCTCGAGCATGATCAGCCGGAAGAGCTGTCCGGGACTGAAGCCGACGGCGAGCATGATGCCGAACTCGCGCAGGCGCTCCATCACGCTGACGAAGAGCGTATTGAAGATTCCCGCCGCCACGAGCACGGCGAGCACCAGCATCATCACCTTGGCGCCGCCCACCTTCATGGCGATGAAGACCGCCAGGTCCGGCTGCAGCTCGTGCCACGGCAGCACGGCGACGTCCGCGGGCGCCTCGGCGGCGAGCGCGGCGACCACGGCGTCGCTGGCCCGCTGATCGTCGACGAACGCGGCGATCTGGATCGCCTCGTCGGGGGCGAAGCCGACCACCTCCCGCACGGCGTCGATGGGCAGCAGGCAGATGCCCGCATCGACGCTCGGCGAGCCGGTGCGCACGATGCCGGAGACGCGCGCCAGCGCGCTGACGATCTCGCCCTCCCTGTCCGCCAGCGTGTAGACCAGCCTCGATCCGAGCTCGACGTCCAGGTTCGAAGCAAGCCTCTCGCCCAGGATGATGCCGCCGGCGGTCGACGAGCCGAAGAACTCGCCTTCGACGATCGCCTCGAGGAGCGACAGCGTATCGTCGTCCTCCTGCTCGGGAGAGACCGCGATGAAGCCGGCGCCGAGGTTCTCGCGCGCCGTCGCGAGCATGGCGAACCCGGTGATGCGCTCGACCACCCGGATGACGTGCGGGTCGTCCGCGGCCAGGCGCCTCAGGGTATCCGTCCCCTGCACGGTGCGCGTCAGCGTGGGGGTGTCGAGATACTCGGGATGCTGGATCGTCACGTGCCCGGCCCCGAGCCGGGCCGCCAGCCGGATCATGTCGGCCCAGTTGCGATCCTGCATCGCCATCATGATGACGGCGAGGAAGACGCCGAAGACGATCGCCGAGAGCGTGATGTACGTGCGGCGGCGATTGCGCCACAGGTTGCGCCACGCCATCGTCGCGAGACTGCTGCCTTTCATCGGTCCGACCTTTATTGATGCCGCATCGCCTCCACCGGACTGATGCGGGCCGCCTTCAGGGCGGGGTAGATCACCGCCAGCAGCACCAGGACGACCAGGTTCGCCGTCGGGGCCGCGAACGTGGCCGGCGTCACCGCCGCCCGCCAGACCGTGGCGATCGTCGCGCTCAGCACCTGCACGCCGCCGAGCGCGCCGGTGTCGATGCCGAACTCCACCAGGTACCACAGGGTCGGGACGGCGAGCGCCACGCCCACCGCCAGCGCGAGGCCGGCCTGCAGCCCGCTCTCCACGAAGATGAGCGCCAGCACCTCGCGCGGCTCGACGCCCAGCGCCTTCAGGATGCCGAACTCGCGGATGCGCTCGAACACCGCCATCAGCATCGCGTTCAGGATGAGAATCGCGACGACGATGTAGATGACCGCCGAGACGATCTGCATCGACGCGCTGGCGGAGTCGAGATAGGTGGCCAGCGTCGGCAGCAGCGTCCGCCACGACCGCGCGTCGAGGCCGGGGGCCAGCCCCCGCACCGTCTCGACCGCCGCCGGCAGATCGAGGTCGTCGGGCTTGCGCACCACTATCCGGTGCGCGCCCGACGGCAGCACGAACAGCTCGCGGAACGCCGCCTCGGTGAGAAAGACCGTCGAGCGGTCCACGCCGTCGCTCACGCTCTGCAGGATCCCGCGGACGGCGTAGAGATCGTTCGCGATGCTGCCGTCGGCCGCCTGGCTGAGGACGATCAGCTCGCCGCCGATCTCCAGGTCGAGCGAGCGGGCGAGCCGCCGGCCGACGACGACGCCGTACGGATCGTCCCCGTCGAGCCAGGCCCCCTCGGCCAAGCGCGTCGAGATGGCGCTGACCCGGGCGTCGTCCCGCACGTTCACGCCTTGCAGCGACGCGCCGGCCGCCGACACCCCGGCCGCGGCGAGCCCGCCGCCGACGAGCCGCGCGCTCGCCCGGAACCCCGCCGCCTCCAGCGCCGGGATCAGGGCGTCGACGTCATCGATCCGCGTGTAGAGCGAGGGGTCGTCCAGGTAGGTCGGCGCGTGGATCTGCAGGTCGCCGATCTCGACGTCGATCACCGTCCGCTCCATGTCCGCCAGCAGGCCCTGGAGCATGGCGAACCAGACGACCATGGCGAAGAAGCCGAACGCCATCGCGGCCACCGTGACGACGGTGCGCCGGCGGTTGCGGCCGATGTTCCGCCACGCCATCTTCAGGATGTTCATGTACTCAGCGCGGCGCTCCTCCCCGCTCCTCGGCCCGCGCCCCGCTCAGCATGTTGACGATGCTGTAGTTGCCCTCGTGACAGGCGTACTCGAAGAGCGACTCGTCGATCCGCCGCAGGGGCAGCTCGCCGGACCACGGGCTGGTCCAGCGGGTCGGATCCTCGACGGTGAACTCGTAGCGGAGCGTGTCGGCGTCGACCCGGGTGAACCGCTCGACGACCCGGAGACCTTCCGTGCGCCCGCCGTTGGCGGCGCGGATGCGGACCACGTCATTGCCGAACGACGAGCCCTCCTCGCTGCGGGCGATGTTGCGGGTCTCGACGACGAGCGTCTCGCCCTCCCAGCGACCGCGCATCTCGCCCAGCCACTGGGGAATCGGCCGGCCGAGGCGCGGGCGGCCGTCGAGGGGAATGATGCGCGTGTCGTGGATCATCTCGACGTGGATGGCGACGGTGTCGGGCGTCTGCAGGATCAGGTAGTTGTTGTTGTAGCCGGTCGGCAGCATGGGCGGTCCCACCGACCACAGCATGCAGCGGTCGTTCAGATCCATATCCGTCCAGGTGTCGGCCGGGCCGCGGAGGCTGCGCGCGGCCAGGCGCGCATCCTCGTCCTGCTGCGCCTCCGGGGTCAACGGCGGAAGGCGGCCGTCGGGCGGGTCGACGATGATCGAGGTCCGCCCGGTGGACGTGGTCCCCCGGTCCAGCCAGAAGTTGTTGTAGAAGCCGGGCGCGCCGTCCGCGCCGACGTCCACGCTCTCGGTGACCTCGGTCCGCCGCGCCGGCCGCGCCAGCAGCTCGGCGTTGCGGTCGAGCACCTCCCGCTCCAGGTTCGCCACCTCCTCGGCGGTCAGCCGCGCCCGGTCGGCCAGCTCCGCGGGGCGTTGCAACGGGGTAATCGTCTTGTTGGTGTAGGTGCCCTGCAGGTCGGGATGGCCCCACGGCGTGCGCGGCACGGCTTCCTGACCGGCCCGCGCGATGGGCGCGAGGACCGCGGCGGCGCACACGAGTACAAACGCTCCGACGAGAGATCGGACCTTCATCTTTACCCTCCGTGAGTCCCGCCGCTACCGAGGACGCCGACGCTATTCGGGCTCGGTCGGGTCCCGCCCGTCGCGCGGCGCGCCGGTGCCCGACGAGCCGAGGAACAGCTTGCTCCCGTCGGCGAACGTCACGTCGCGGCCGTTGGCCTTCTGCGAGCCGTCCTTCGCCCGGAATCCCTCGACGAACACCGCGGTGCCCGCGAGCAGCGAGTCGCGGGTGAAGCCCCGCCGCAGCAGCGAGGTCGGCGGCCCGCCCTCGATCATCCAGCGCTGGGCGGTGCCGTCGTCCTGCGGCACGTCGATGTGGATCCAGGTGTGGGGATTGACCCACTCCATCCGGACCACGGTTCCGGTCAGCTCCACCGGGGCGCTCGCGTCGAACTCCGCCGCGAAGGCGTGGTGCGCCCCCGCCGGCGCGGTAACGGCCATCGCCAGCAGCGCGCCGGCGGCGATCCCGACGAGTGCATGTGCGGCTCGCATCGTCCTGCCCTCCTGATATGCCGGTCCCCCAACCGCCGGCGTCGTCCGTCCTCCCACGCGCTACTCTCTTCCGCCGCCGGGATCGAAGTCGTCATCGAGCCAGCGCACGAAAGCCCGGGCGTGGCGCAGGTACGTCGATTCGGTGGATTCCTTCAGGCGACCTGTCTGTCGAGCGGTATGTACTTCCTGTTCGTAACGTTCCAGCGCCCTGCGTACCTGACGCAGCGTGTCCGGATCGACCTTGGGCACGGTTCCACCTCGATGCCTGCCCGCACCCCGGCACGCTTCAACGGCCCTCCTGGCTCGCGGCCTCCCAGGTGCGGAACTGCTCCCACTTCTCCTCGAGCTCGCCCTCGCGGACGCCTGCCTCGCGCAACGCCTCGTCGAGCGCCCAGGCGGGGTCGACGCGCGCGCCGCGGATGGCGTTGATCATGCCGTAGTTGTGCTCGTGGCAGGCGTACTCGAAGATGCGGTCCTGGAAGCCCGCCTGGCTCCACGAATCGAGCGTGAAGTAGTTGACGGCGGTCCACGGCCGCACGAACACCGCCGGGTCCTCGATCGTGTACTGGTACTCGAGCGTCTCGTCGTCGATGCGGGTGAAGCGCTCGGTCAGCCGCAGCGTCTCGCCAGTGCCCAGGTAATAGTGCACGTGGGCCGACCCGCCGAACGGGCCGCCGTGCGCCGGGGCGACGTTGTCGACCGTGTTCTTGAAGTTGGCGGTTTCGACCACCAGCGTATCGCCCTCCCAGCGGCCGCGCGAGTAGCCGTTCCACTGGCGGATGTCCGAGCCGATCGGCGTCGGATCGTTGACCGGGATGATCCGCACGTAGCCGTAGGGCATGACGATGGAGACGTAGCCCGGCGTCTGCACGATCTCCTTGACCGGCTGCTGCGAGCTGCCGAGCATCTCGCCCGGCAGGCCGTTGCGGGTGAGGCAGCGCTCCGAGAGGCCCCGGTCCTCCCAGTCGTCCGCCTGGGTGCGCTCGCGCCGCTCGGCCTCGCGCCGTTCCCACGTCAGCAGCGCCTCGCGCGTCAGCGAGGGCATCTGCCCGTCGCGCGGCTCGATGATCTGCGAGGTGCGCAGCGACAGCCGCGGCGCGGTGGGATCGGCGCTCCAGAAGGCGTTGTACTCCGCTCCCTGGATGCGGAAGCCGGGCCGGCCGTCGTCGGGCCGGTCGGACCGCGCGTAGCGCTGCACGTCCTGCTCGACCAGCTCGGCCGCCAGCAGGTCGTCGTCGTCGTCGCTGACGATGCGGCGCAGGCCGAGCCGCTCGCGCTCGGCCGCCTCCTCCGCCGTCATGAACTCGCGGTCGCCGAACTCCGGCGGCCGCTCCAGCGGCGTGTAGGTCCGCGTGTCCCACAGGCCCTGCAGATCCGGATCCCCCCACGGGGTCCGCGATACCTCGTAGCCGTCCTGCGCCTGTCCGGCGGCCGGCGCCGCCGCCAGCCCGCCGACAACCACTACGAACGCCAGCAGTTGCGCCGCCGCCAGCACTCGAATTCTCACCTTCGCACCTCCTCGGGAGCCCGTGCATGGACTCCCCGGCCAGCGTCGTCCGCACCGGCGTCGTCCCCGCGGCGCCATGTTCCCCGGCGGGCCGCCTCTACCGGGCCGCTTCGTCGACGAGCCCCCCGTACACGTAGACCTCGGCGAGGTCGACGCACTTGAACTCCAGCAGGCGCACGTTCTCCTCGATGCGGCGGTACAGCGGGAACCGGATGGTCCAGGGCCGCGTGAACACCGCGTCGTCCTCGATCGTCGCCTCGTACTGCATGTGGTACGGGCTGATCGGCGTGTAGCGCTCGACGACGCGCAGCCCGGGGCTGTGGTGGTTGCCCGCCCGGTCGAACCACGACAGGTCGTGGAAACCCGTCACCTCGACCACGAGCGTGTCGCCGTCCCAGCGGCCGTTCGACCAGCCCATCCAGAAATCGACCGGCGCCGGCGTCGTGGCGCCGATCGGGATCGTGCGGTTGGCGTTGGCGAACTGGTAGGCGATGACGATGCGGTCGGTGCTCTGGATGATCTGGAACGGGAACGGCATGTAGGTGGCGCGCGGCACCCCCGGCATGTAGCACTTCGCCTCCGGATCGCCGACCGTGGTGATGTTGTCGTGATCGACGGTCAGGCGGTTGCGGGCGTTCTCGTCCCGCCTGGCCAGCGCCTCCGGCCGGTAGGGTATCCCGCCGCCCACGACCACGCTCTGGCCGGGCGGCTGTGCGCCCCACACGCCGAGCAGCTCGGGGAACGGGCCCGCCTCGGCGCCGTGGTCCTCCAGGTTCCAGTTGGCGGTGACTAACGCCTGCCAGATCCCGGACAGGTCGGGATTCGACGTCCCGGGAAGCCGGGGCGCCCGGTACAGGGAACCTTGTGCGGCGGCCGGCAGGACCGACAGCCAGAGAACCACGACCACCGCGCCGGCCGCCGTGACCGCCGCGACCCATCCGGGCCGCCCGTGGCGACCGACTGTTCGCATCCTGAACCCCTTGGGCATCGCGCTCCGACCTCCTCCCCGCAACCGGCGACGTTGCGCCCATGCTACGCCCTCGGCGGACGGGCCGCAACCGCGCATCGGCGCGGCCGAAGCCCGACGCGGACATGCCGCCGTGCACCGCCGGGAACACGCGGGCTGAGACTTCGGGGTAATCTGACCGCCAGCGCGCGGGATGTGACCGCCCGCCCGGGATGTCCGTGCGACACCGCAGGTCTCTCGTCCCGGAGGCAGATCGCCGTGCATGACCCGCTGACCGGGAGGCTCAAGATGAACCGCGGGATTTCCCTGTCGTCCGCCGCTCTGCTCGTCGTCATCGCCGCCGCCGGTCCCGCCTCGGCGCAGACCGCGGAAACAGGGCACGGCGAGGAGCGCTTCAACACCCGGCTCGTCGGCATGAACGACCTGCAGGCGCGCTCCGCCTACCAGCCCCTGCCGGTCCGGCAGGGGGAGCGGCGCATCGTGTACGTCGGCCACCACGCCGGGGAACGCCTGAACCCGCTGACCGGCGCCGTCGAGCCCAACGGCACGTCGGTGGTCGACGTCAGCGACCCGGCCGCGCCGGTCTACCTGGCGCACATCCCCGCCACCGGCGGCGCGAGCGGCGCCCAGATGGTGCAGGTGTGCGGGGGCGACCGGCTCCCGGGCGGGGATGCCGGCCGCTTCTACCTGCTGCGGTCGAACGGCAACCGGAGCCACGAGGTGTGGGACGTCACCGATCCGGCCGCCCCCGGGTTCGTGAGGACGGCGGCCGAGATGGGCCGGACCCCGACCGGCGAGCAGCACACCCACAAGAACTGGTGGGAGTGCGACACCGGCGTCGCCTACCTGGCCGGTACCGTGGACGGCTGGCGCGCGCCGCGCATCCTGCAGATTTTCGACCTCGCCGACCCCGCCGCGCCGCGGCGCATTCGCGACTTCAGCCTGCCCGGCGTCCAGCCGGACGCGGCGGGACCCATTCCCGGCGGCTCGGGCGTGCACGAGGCGGTGCGCCTGGGCAACCGCGTCTACCTGGCGTACGGCACGTCCAACAACGGCGCGGTGCAGATCCTCGATCGCGACCGGCTGCTGAACGGCGATCCGGACGCCGCGGCGCCACTCGCGGCCAGCCCCGCCGCGCTGGCCTACCCGCAGATCGGCCGCATCGACCTGCCGTCGTTCTGGGGCGGGCATACCGCCATGCCGCTGCTCGGCGTCGAGATCGCCGACTACGCCGGCAACCGCGACCACGCCACGCGCGACTTCCTGTTCGTCGTCTCCGAATCGGTCGCCAACGCCTGCCAGGAGACGCGCCACGTCACGCTCATGCTCGACATCACGGACGAGGCCCATCCCCTGCCGATCGGGACCTTCCAGGTGCCGGAGTCGAGCGGCGGCTTCTGCGGCCGGGGCGGCCGGTTCGGCCCGCACGCCCCGCAGTGGTCCATGGATCCCCCCTTCTACGGGAAGCTGATGGTGGTCTCGTGGTTCAACGCCGGGGCGCGGATCATCGACGTGCGCGACCCGTTCGACATGCAGGAGGTGGCGTACTACATCCCGGCCACCACCGACCGGACGGACGAGCGCTGCGCCACCATCGACGGCGTCGAGACCTGCCGGGTGGCGATCCAGACGAACAACGTGGAGGTCGACGACCGCGGGCTGATCTACCTGGCGGACCGCGCCGACACCGGGCTGCACATCGTGGAGCTGACGGGGACGGCGGCCGCCGTCATCGAGAACTGAGTCCGTGCGGAAGCCTCCGGCCTGGCACTCCGCCCCGCCCGCGCCGCTTGTTACACTGATTGGTCATGCGCAGATCCCTGCTCGCCCGTCTGGCAGCCATCGCCTGTCTGGCGGGGGGCCTCACCGCGGCGGCGACGCCGGGGTTGCCGGGACAGGATCTGCCGCCTGCCGTCCCGGGCGTCCTTCTGCACTACGTGCCCGTGACCGACGAGCGATTGCTGGCGCCCGAGGCCGACAGTTGGCTGATGTACCGGCGCACCTACGACGGCTGGGGATACAGCCCGCTGAGCCAGATCGACACCGCGAACGTCGCGGACCTGGCGCCGGCCTGGCACTTCGATACAAATAGGTACGACGGACAGCCTCAAGCGCCGCCGATCGTCAACGGCGAGACGATGTTCGTAACGACGGCGGAGCAGGTGATCGCGCTGGACGCTTCCACGGGCATTCCGCGGTGGCGCCACACCCACGCCTTCCCGCCCCGGATGCGGCGTCCGCACGCCACCAACCGCGGGGTCGCGCTGTACGGCGACCTGGTCTACGTCGGCACGCTGGACGCGCGCGTGGTGGCGCTCAAGGCGACGACGGGCGAGGTGGTCTGGGAGCGGGTCGTCGCGGACTACCGGCACGTCTACTACATCACGCTGGCGCCGCTGGTGGTGAACGGCAAGGTCATCGTGGGCACATCCGGCGGCGAGTTCGGCGTCCGCGGCTTCGTGGTAGCCCTCGACACCGCGACCGGCGCGGAGATCTGGCGGCGGTACACGATTCCCGCTCCCGGCGAGCCCGGACACGCCACGTGGGAGGGCGACTCGTGGCGGACCGGGGGCGGACCGGTGTGGTTGACCGGCACCTACGATCCGACCCACAACCTCACCTACTGGGGAGTCGGCAACGGCGGCCCGTGGACCGGCGATGCGCGCCCCGGCGACAACCTCTACACGAACTCCACCATCGCGCTCGACGCCGACACCGGCGAGCTGCGAAACCACTATCAGTATCACTGGAACGGCTCCTGGGACTGGGACGAAGCCAGCGCCCCGCTGCTCGTGGACGTGCAACGCGGGGGCGACACGATTCCGGCGCTCGCCCACGCGGGGCGCAACGGTTACCTCTGGCTGCTCGACCGGAGCGGGGGCGCCATGCGGTTCCTCGAAGCCGCGCCGTACGTTCATCAGAACGTGTTCACCAGCCTGGATCCGGCCAGCGGGCGGCCGTCGTACGACCCGGAGCGCGTGCCCCGCATCGGGGAGCACGTCGAGTTCTGCCCTGCCATGCGAGGCGCCCGGAACTGGCGGCCCGAAGCGTTCAGCCCGCAGACCAACCTGCTCTACCTGCCCGCCATCAACAACTACTGCTCGCGCATGGAGGGTCAGCCTGCCCGCTACCAGGCCGGCCACGCCTTCCTGGGCGCGGCCGTCGAGGAGTTCCGGCGAGAGGGGACCGACCACGTCGGCGAGCTGCAGGCGTGGAGCCTCGACACGGGAGAACGGGCCTGGATCCGGGAGTTCCCGACCACCGTCGGCTCCGTGCTCGCGACCGGCGGCGAGCTGGTCTTCGCGGACAGCGGCGGCATCCTGCGCGCCTTCGACGCGCGGTCCGGCGAGGTGCTCTGGATGCACGAAGCCGAGCGCCACTGGCCGGCCGCCGTCTCGATGTCCTACGCCGTTCGCGGCGTGCAGTACGTGGCCGTGCAGTTCGCGCCGCGCCCGAGCTTCCCCGACGCCGATACGCACGTGGTGGCGTTCGCGATCGATTGCCAGTGTTGACCAGGGAGACCGTGGTGAAACGACCCGCAGCACCGAGCGCGGCGAGGCCGCCGCGCGGCAGGCCGCCCGGAGCGTCGAGAATCACGCGGAGAATCGTCGCGGCGGGACTGGCGACGCTGGTGGCCGCGCCGGGAGTCGGTACGGCCCAGGATCGCGACCTGCTCGGGGACGCCGCGCGGCGCGCCGCCGCGGTCGAGCCGCCGCCGGACGCCGGCACGGACAAGCGCCGGACTCGGCGGCGGGCCACCACGCTCGCCCTCGTCGGCGGCGGGCTCGGCCTGGTGCTCGCCGGCAACCCCCGCTACGTGCCTTCCCGGTTCGCCCCGGGAAACACCCCGCGGCGCGTCGACCTCGGCATGTACCTGGGCGCCGGCGACTACCCCGGACATAGCTACGAGCTGGTGTATCGGCGCGGAAACGCGTTCGGAACCGGTTACGGCTGCCCGAACCACGCGTCCCACTGCAGCATCGCCGCGCAGGAGCTCGTCGACCAGTACACCTACGGCTTCACCGACGGCCATGACGCCGGCCGGTACGAGGGGCTCGTGTCCGGCCACGAACAGGGCTTCGCGGCCGGACAGACGGAGCTTATCCGCATCCTGGACGCCAACGGCCTCGTGGTCTACCAGGGCGCTTTCCAGCCGGCCTCGTACGTGCGGGAGACGTTCGGCGACCCGAAGCTGCTGCGCTTCACCGGGGCGGGCCTGCTGGCCGCAGGCGCGTTGCTGGGCCTGTTCTGGCCGCAGGCGCAGGCCCGCAACCTGACGCTGACGCCGCTTCCCGGCGGCGGACGGGTCGCCGCCTCGCTGGGATTCTAGGAGTCCGCGCCGCGGAACGGCGCGGGCTCCCCGCCAAGCCCGGTTGGCCGCCGGGCAACGACTACCGAGCTGGCGGCCAATGCCAACCAGGTAAACCTGAAAAGCTGCGATGTTGCGCCGCCAACAGACGTAGTTTGTACAAGATCCGCAGTGCGGCCGGACAAGGCAGCTAATGGCCCGCCGCGGCCTCCTCGGCACGCGAGCCGGCCAGGATGTTCGTCAGTCCGTAGTTGCCCTCGTGGCAGGCGTACTCGTAGAGCGGCTCCGAGTTGAGCCACATGGGGAGGGACCCCTTCCACGGCTGCGTCCAGACGTTCGGATCGTTGACGGTGAACTCGTAGTCGAGGATGTCGTCCGCGACGCGCGTGAACCGTTCCTCCACCACCAGGTCGGGCGTCAGGTCCGCGTTGAAGTTGCGAATGAACGCGTGGTCGTTGAAGTTGCGCGTCTCGACGACCAGCGTGTCGCCCTCCCAGCGGCCGCGGGAGCTGCCCGCGAACTGCCGCAGGGACGCCGGCAGGTGGGGCCGCCCGTCCAGCGGGATGTAGCGGACGTCGTGGATGTGCTCCTGCAGGATCAGCACGAAGTCCGGGTTCTGCACGATCAGGTAGTTGTTGTTGTACCCGGTCGGGAAAGAGGGGACGCCGCGGTACCAGAGGCAGCGGTCGCCCCCGTCGAGCGTCTCGTAGGTGTCGACCGGCAGATCGCCGCGCCGCATCGCCGTCCGGCGGGCCGCCTCGTCCGAGCTCAGCCAGCGCTCCACCTCGGGCGTGACCGCGGGCAGGCGCCCGTTCGGCGGATCGGTGATGACCGACGTCCGCAGGGTCGGGACCACCGACCGGCCGCGCTCCATCCAGAAGTTGTTGTAGGCCCCGACGTTGCCTCCCGCCTCGGTCCGCTGCGCCGGCGCATCCCACAGCTCGGCGTTGCGGTCGACGTTGCGCTGCGCGACGGCGGCGGCCTCTTCCTCCGTCAGGAACTCCTGCGTGCCCAGCTCCACGGGCCGCTGGAACGGCGTCAGGGTAGCGTTGTTCCAGACTCCCTGCAGATCCGGATCGCCCCACCCGGTGCGCGGACCCGATTCGCCCTGGGCCTGGGCGGCCGCCGGCGACAACGCCAGCGCCGCGACCGCTACCGCGGTGTACACGACAGCGAGATATCGACGTTTCATCGCACCCTCCTCAATATCGCGCGCGCCGGCGCGTTCCGGATTTCCGGATTCATGCCCATGATGCACCCGCCGCCGGTCCCGCGCAACCGGGAACCGCACCCGCACGGCCTCGGCGCCGCCCGCACTTCACTTGCCGGCCGCCGCCTTCGCCTCCTCCACGCGGGCGCCGCCCAGGATGTTGATCATCGCGTGGTTGCCCTCGTGGCAGGCGTACTCCCATATCTCGCCCGCGGTCACCCCGCGCGATGCCTGGTCGGTGGTCATCGGCGCCGATGCGGTCCACGGCCGGGTGAAGGACGCCGGGTCCTCCAGCGTGAACGTGTAGTCGATGGTCTCCGGCCCGACCCGCGTGAATCGCTCCACCAGGCGCAGGCCGGGGCGGGCGGCGCGCCACGGGGCGCTCCAGTACGTC
Source organism: Vicinamibacterales bacterium (assembly GCA_965204175.1). Classification (GTDB taxonomy): domain Bacteria; phylum Acidobacteriota; class Vicinamibacteria; order Vicinamibacterales; family UBA8438; genus WTFV01. Next base: position 342,047 of record OZ241978.1, on the reverse strand, counting down.
TCGGGCTTGTCGACGAAGTTGATCGTCTCCACAACGAGCGTGTCGCCCTCCCAGCGCCCCCGCGCCTCGCCCGTCCACTGCGCGATGCCGGTAAGGGGCCGGTCGTCGAGGGGGATGATCCGCAGCTCGTGGTACATCTCGTGCAGCATCACCACCTGCCCCGGCGTCTGAAAGATGCGCATGTTCATGTTGTAGGGCTGCAGCGGCACCATGTTGGGCAGCCCGTCGGTAATGCAGCGCTCGCCGGTGTCGAGGTCGGTATAGGTGTAGAACGGACCGACGCCGTAGCGGGCCCGCTCGCGATCGCTCTCGATCTTCCGCTCCGGGATCCAGGGGATGACGCCCGCCGGCGGATCGACGACCAGCGACGTGCGCCGGTCGCCCACGATTCGGGTGCCGGCGTCCAGCCAGACCTGGTTGTAGCCGCCGACGCTGCCGGGCGCGGACCTGCCGTCGGAAGCCGCCCGCCGGGCGGCCGATTCCTGCTCGATCGCGGCCGCCTCCTCGTCGGTCAGCAACGCGCGGTCCGTCTGACCGGCCGGCCGCTCCAGCGGCGTCAGCGTCGCCGACGTCCAGAGCCCCTCCAGATCCGGATCGCCCCAGGCGGTCCGAGGTGGCGCCGTCCAGCCATCGCCGGCCCCCACCTGCCCCAGCACCGCGGCCGGCAGCAGGCTCGCCACCAACAGCCCCGCGACCATCGCCCCCATCGACCCGATCGCCCTGCAGCTCATTTCCACCTCTCCATTCTCCGCCCGGATACGCTCGCCCTGCGGCTCGGCCGGCCGGCCGGTCGAACCCTCCACAGCAGTCTGCGCAACGGCACAGCATCCGGTCCGCCGCCGGCCGATGCGCCGCCCGCCCTCGCGGCGAGCCTACCTCAGAAGCGGCGATCGAAGGCTGGCGCGACACTGCCGGAGCACCGGCTCCCGGCGGCCGTTACGCCCCCGGCCCCGCTTTGCGCCGGCGGCTCCCCGAAATCGATGCCCTCCACTCCACCTGAGGAGGCCTGGGCTCACTTGCCGCTGGAATGCATCAGGCCAATCGTTGACACGTACCATGGCTGTACCTACATTGGAAAGATCCCAAAGACGGCGCATGGCAGTGCGCGACAGAGATGGCAGTGCGCGACAAGAGGAGGCTCACCGATGACCAAGGTGCGGAAGATGCGCAAGACCGACCTGCTCGCGCACTATGTCGAGCATTTCTCCACTTCCGATATCGAGTTTCGGCGCGCTCACGCGCGCGAGGTCTTCGAGGAGCTGCGACGGGTGTGCAGCCGGCAGCTCCTTGAAGCCGGCGAGTTCACGATTCCGGGCATCGCAACCTTCAAGCTGCACAAGCGGGAAGCGCGGCCCGGACGGAATCCCGCGACCGGCAAGGCCATCACGATCTCGGCCCGCTCGGTAGTCAGAGCGCGCATCGCGAAGCAACTGAAGGACACCGTCTCTTCCGGCGCAGATGGGATGCCCGCGGCCGCTCCGCTTCCGATACGCGACTAGCGCCGCTCGTAGGGAGCCCCCGTACCGGACGAGCCGACGAAGAACTGCGAGCCGTCCGGGAACGTGATGTCCCGCGCGTTGGCGGTGTTCGAGCCGTTCTTGGCGCCGAAGCCGTCGATGACCAGCTCGGTCCCGACCGGGATCGAGTTCTTGTTGAGCCCGCGGCGCATCAGCGCGTTCGGCGCGCCGCACTCGATGGCCCACGTCACGACCATGCCGTCCTCACCCTCCACATCGATGTGGATCCAAGAGTGCGGGTTGATCCACTCGGTCTTCGAGACCGTGCCCACGAGCCGCAACGGACGGCCCGCGTCGAACTCGGCGGAGAACGCATGGTGCGCCGCCGCCGGTCCCGCCCCCGCGAGCAACCCGAGCACGAGAATCCCGGCCAGCGCGGGAACGCCCGGTTCGCTCGCCGTCGCCGCGCTCACCCAAGTCGCCGTAGCCTGCTTCGTTTGCATCGTCTCTTGCCTCGCCCGCCCGTGCGGCTACCTGACCTGCACCCGCGCGGCGTCGACGTCCACGCCGGTCATCAGCTCGATATTGCGGCCGTTGCCCTCGTGGCAGGCGTACTCGAACAGCATGTGGCCCTCGGGGGCCCGCCGCAGGGCGTTGAACTCGATGGTCCACGGCTGGGTGAAGACGTTCGGGTCCTCGATGGTCGCCGTGTAGCGGATGGTGTCGGCGTCGACGAACGTGAAGCGCTCGACGACGTGCAGATCGCCGCTGTGGAAAACGCCGTGCCCGGTGGTCAGGGCGCTGCCCGGCGCGCCCTCGGGCGGCGCGCCGTGCCCGACCGGCCAGGTGTTGGCGGTGAAGTTGGTCACGTCGACCACCAGGGTGTCGCCCTCCCAGCGGCCGCGCGAGTCGCCCATGCCGAGCCGGATGTCGGGCGGCAGGTGCGGCCGGCCGTCGAGCGGGATGTACCGGTACAGGTGGTTCCACTCGTACAGCATGATCACGTAACCGGGGATCTGCAGTATCTGGTACGTGTTGTAGCCGACCGGCAGGTGCGCCCGCGGCAGCGCCGACGGCAGGCACTTGACCCGGGGATCCAGGTGGGCCAGCTCGTCCTGCCGGGCCATGATCTCGTTGCGCTGCTCGGCCGCCCACGGCTGCAGCGGCACCCGACCGTCCGGCGGATCGATGATCATCGGCCGCGTCACCCGCGCGGGCCGCGGCGCCGCGTCCGGATCGGGCTCGAAGAAGCGCGAGAACGCGGCGCCCTGGCCGCGGTTGACGCCTTCCTCCTGCCGCCACTCGTCGCTCGCCCGCGTCTCGAGCGGCTGCGACGCGCCGGGCAGGTAGTAGCCCCGGAAGTCGGGGTCGCCCCACGGGGTGCGGGGCGGCTCGAAGTCCACCGGCCCGCCCCCCTGGGCCTGGACCGGGGCGGGCAGCGCGGCCGGCCCGAGCAGGCCGAGCGCCGCGAGCGCCACCAGGGCTCCGCGGGTGCCGAAACCGATTCCTCGCTGTGTCACCGCGCACCTCCCTCCGGCGCCGACAGCGCCTGCAGGATGAAATCGACGCAGTCGTAGTCCAGAAGTTGCAGCCCGTCCTCCAGGCGGCGGTAGAGCGGCATGCGCATGGTCCAGGGACGGGTGAAGACCGCCGGGTCCTCGACGGTCACCTCGTAGTCGATGTGATGGGGCGTGAGCGGCGTGTAGCGCTCGACCACGTGCAACTGGTCGCTGTGGAAGTTGCCCGCCGCGTCGAACCAGGTCAGGCCGTTGAAGTGGGTCGTGTCGACCACCAGCGTGTCGCCGTCCCAGTGGCCGCGCGAGTCGCCCATCCAGAAGTCGTTGGGCAGCGGGTGCGGGCTGCCGTCGGTATAGATGATGCGCACCGCGTGCTGGTACTCGTAGGTGACGACCACGTGGTCGGGGGTCTGCAGGATGCGGAACGGGAAGGGCATGTAGGTGACGCGCGGCACCCCGGGCAGGTAGCACTTGCGCACCGGGTCGTCGGTGAGCCGGTTGGCGTAGTTCTCCTGCTGCTGCGCCGCCGCCCACGGCTGGTAAGGAATCTCGCCCCCCTCGACGACGCCGAGACCGGCCGGGACGCCGTCCTGCGCGTTGTGGGGCCGGATGTCCCAGGACGCCGCGTTCAGGGTCTGCCAGATGCCGTTCAGGTCGGGCTGTCCCTCCGGCGTGCGCGGCCCGTCGTAGGCGACCTCGGCTTCCGCTTCCCGTCCCGGCGCTGCTTCCTCTGCCGGCTCCGCTGCTGCGGCCCCGGTTTCGGCCGCAAACGCCGCGCCCGCCGCCGGCTCGGCCTCGGCGGCCGCCGTTTCCGCCGCGGCGGCGGGCGGCGCGGTCAGCGCCTCCAGGTAGCCCGCCACCTGCCGCACCGCGTCGTCGTCGAGCTCGCGGCGCGAGATGGGCGGCATCTGCCCGTAGCCCTCGCGCACCACGGCCAGGACGTACTCGGCGTCGAAGCCGAAGGGAACCAGCGCCGGGGCGATGTCGCCGCGCCCCGCCGTCCCGTGGCAGAACTCGCACACCTGCCGGTAGGCCTGCGCGCCGGGGTGATCCTGCGCCGCGGCGAAAGCGGGAACCGCGGCCGGCAGCACGGCGCCGAGCGCCGCGGCAAGCAGATGTCGAAAACGCATGCCGGTTATTGTAGCGCGCAGGGCGGGCCGGCCCGCGCGATCAACCCGGCAGGCGAACCACCGCTTGACCGATCACCCGCGGCGCGTGTTACACTGCCGCGTTTATTCACCGGGGCGCAGGCCCTCAATGCGCGCGGGAACTACTTCGTGACGGCCCACCACTTCATCGGCGAAGGCGACTACTCCGACCGGTTGCAGACCACCAGCGGCGACGACCCGAAGCTCCTGACGGCGGTATCCGACGCGGTGCGCGATGCCGGCCTGCAGATAGTGGCGGACCAGGCGGTGCCGTTCACCGGGGGCGGCGCGACGCTGGTCTGGGTGCTGGCCGAGTCGCACCTCGTGATGCACCTCTGGCCCGAGTTGGGCCGCGCCACCATCGACCTGCACATCTGCGACTACCGCGACTCGAACCGCGAGAAGGCGCAGCGGCTGCGCGAAGCGCTGGCCGGGCTCTGCTTCGCGCCGGGCTCGGATGCGTGGCGCGAGCTGTCGGTCGCAGACGGGCCGGCCGGTGGCTGAGCAGGACCACGAGGAGCAGTACCGCGGCTTCTGGGCGGACGTCGGAGCCAACTTTCCGATCCTCGCCGGCGCCCGCTCGACCGAACAGTACCGCAACGACGAGCAATGGCTCGTGAGCAGCCAGTTGCCCGAGATCGCCGGGCAGCGCATCCTGAAGACCGACCTCTGGGACGAAGCCAAGAACACCCACATCCTGCGCTGGTGCGCGGCCCGCGGGGCCGACGCGGTGGGCGTGGACATCTCGCCGGCCATCGTCGAGGACGCGCGCCGGGGCTTCACCGACGACGGGCAACGGCTGCTCGGCGTGCAGGGGGACGTGCGCGCGCTGCCGTTCCGGACCGGCAGCGTCGATGCCGTTTATTCGATGGGAACCATCGAGCACTTCGACGACACCGAAGGGGCGGTACGCGAGATCTTCCGCGTGTTGCGCCCCGGCGGGCGGGCCATCATCGGCGTCCCGAACCGGCACGACCCCTTCCTGCGCCCGCTGCTGGTGGTGTTCCTCTACTATCTGGGGCTGTACGGCTACGGCTTCGAGAAGTCCTACTCGCGCCGCTCGCTACGGAAGATGCTGGAGAGGGCCGGCTTCGAGGTGACGGCGGAAACGGGTATTCTGTTCATACCGGGCTGGCTGCGGATGCTGGACCTCGCGTGTCACGCGTGGCTGCGCCCCCTGGCCCGGCTGACCGGCGCGTTGTGCGCCCCGTTCGACCTGTTGTCGCGCCGCGTTCCGTGGCTGCGCCGGCATGGGTACCTCATCGCCTCGGTCGGGGTACGCCCGCAGGCATGAACCGGCGGAGCCCGGCGGTCGATATACTTGCAGGTACAGCATGACGGAATCCACTCCCGCGCCGAACGCCGCTACCGGCAGCACGCGTTTCGTGCTGACCTTGGGTGCCTACTTCGTCGGCCTGTTCGGGTTGATGCGGCTCGACTGGGTGGAAGACAACCTGCTGACGCCGTTGGCGCAGATCCAGCAGCAGGTCGCCGACCAGCTCACCGGCGCCCACACCGACCTGCTGGTCTTCAACGCAAGCTGCAGCGGCGGCGATCCGATGGCCCTGTGCGCCGGAGCCATCCTGGCCTACCCCGCGGCGTGGGGCTCGCGGCTGCGCGGCGCGGCGCTGGGGCTGCTGGCCATCGTGCTGCTCAACGTGGTGCGCATAGGCAACCTCTCGCTGGTGGCGGCCGACAAGGACCTGTTCCACCTGCTGCACATCTACGTCTGGCCGGGTCTCCTGATACTGGCTACGGCCTGTTACGTCTTCGCCTGGATGAACCGTCAGGGACGCACAACGCCGGCCGGCGGGAACGCCGCCGGGGGAGCGAACGGGTTCGTCCTCGGCGGCGCGGCACGGCGCTTCCTGCTGCTGGCTGCCGTCCTCGTGGTGCTGTACTTCGCGACGGCGCCGTTCTTCTACGAGAGTCCGTTCGTGGATGTCGTCGCGCGCTGGATCGCCGCGACCGGCGGGGCCATCCTGACCGCGGCAGGCACCGCCACGACGGTCTCGGGACCGGTCATCCGGACCGCGCACGGCGGCTTCCGGGTCACGCAGGAGTGCATCTTCACGCCGTTGATTCCGCTCTACATCGCGGGGATGCTGTGCGCCCCCCTCGCCCCGTGGCGCCGCAGCCTTGCCCTGGCGGCCACGCCGGTCGTGTTCTTTGGCCTCGGCGTCTCGCGCCTGCTGGTGCTGGCCGTGCCGGCGACGGTGATCGGCTCCTACTCGATCGCGGTGCACGCCTTCTCACAGACCCTGGCGGCGCTGATTCTGGTCAGCCTCGCGGCTGTGCATGCGGCCGGCCCGGCGGCCGGAGTGCGCGTCGCGGCCACCCGCGCGGTGCTGGCGTTGGGGGTGGGTGTCGCGGCGGCCCTTGTCGGTGCGCCGCTCTGGGGCGCGGTGTTCGGCAACGCCGCGGCCGGACTGCAGGCCCTGCTCGGCCACGCCGGGCATGCGTTCGTGGACGACCAGGGAGCCTGGATACTGGTTCCCGCGTTCCAACTGGGTCTCTTCGCAGCCCTGTGGGCCGCCCTGGCGGGCCGCAACGGGTGGCCCGGCGCTCTACTCGGCCTCGCACTCCTGGCCGTGACCCAGGCGCTGCTCACGATCCCCGTAGGGGAGCTCGCCCATCACTACGGCTTCGACCCGCATGCCGGCCTGATTCGCGGTTGGGCGCTCGCCGCCCCCGTGGCCCTCGTCTGGCTGCTGCGGGCTTCCGCGCCGTTGCCGACCTTCTCTCTCGCCGCCCGAGCCGGCTGAGGCAGGAAAAGGGGCCATCCCGCTCCACGCCGGTTGTCGCCCTGAACGCACCTACGGCGCCGCGTTCTCGTACCACTTGAGGTTGGCGGTGCGGCCGCCGATGCAGATCAGGTCGACCCGGCCGTCCCCGTTCAGGTCCGCCACCGCGCATCCCGACGGGGACATGTCCTCGTCGAGCACCTTCCGCGACCACGCCGCGCCGTTCGCGTCGGCCGACGCGTACAGGTAGAGCCGGCGCGTGTCGCCGCGGTCGCCGGTGACGATCTCGTCCCGCCCGTCCCCGTCGAAGTCCGCGGTCACGATGGTATGGCCGCTGCCGATCTCGTCGATGACCTGCCGCTCCCACGCCCCGCCGTCCTCGCGGTAGACGACCACCTGCGGGCCGTGCCAGGGCTCGATCGTCGCCACGAAGTCGCGCGCGCCGAGACGGCCCACCTCCACCTCGCTCGCGCCGCTGGCCGGCCACGGTGCCGGATCGCCGGCGGCCACGGTCTCGCGGCTCCACGCGCCGTCGAGATAGCGGTGCACGTGGACACCCGTAAAGCTGGCGGTGAACGCCGCGTCGCCCGGCCCTCCGCGCCAGGGCTTGACGAGCAGGCCGTGCACCACCCCCTGCCCCGCATCGGTGACGCTGCGCCGCCGCCAATCGTCGGGCCGGTACCAGTAGACGGGCACCGCGTCGCGGTACTCGGGCGGCTCGGCGGCCGGTCCCGACAGCGGGGCCGTCACCAGCACCGGGCGGCCCGTGCCGTCGGGATCGGCCCAGCGGATGCGGTGCACGGTCGGCGTGCGATCGACCTCGCGGATGCTCCACGGCGCAGTCGGATCGCCGTTGTGGGTCAGCAGGCTGAGGATGCCGAGGCTGCTCCCGTGCGTGGTTCCGAACTCGTGGGCGAGCGCGATCTCCGGAATCCCGTCGCCGTCGAGATCCCGCGCCGCCGCGTTGATGGAGCGGTTCAGCCCGGTGGTCAGCACGTGGCGCTCCCAGCCGGGGTTCTCGTACCAGGCCAGCTCGCCGATGCGGGTCGACAGGCCGATGACGTCCGGCCGCCCGTCGCGGTTCAGGTCCGCCACCACCGGCTGGTAGCCGCTGGTCAGCTCGCCGTCGATGCTGTGGGTGACGAAGCGCGGCCCGCCGGCCTCACCCTCCTGGGCGGCGGCGGACGGCGCCCCGGCACCGCCGGCCGCCAGAAACCCGACCGCCAGCACGAAACCTGCCGATGCCGCCGTCTGCCAACCGAGTGCCATTCCATCCCCCTTCCGGTCGCGTCCGCTCCCGCGGGCCCCACCCGCTTCGCAAGCCGGCGGGGCGCCCCGCGGCTACCGGGGGAACCCCCGGGCTCAGGCGCGCGGCAGCCACTCGCCGCCGAGCACCGTCCCGCGCGGGAACAGGCGCTGGCCGCCCGTGCGCAGGTTCTCGTAGTTGTCGACGAAATCGAACAGGCCGTGGCGCAGCTCCAGCAGGGCCAGGTCGGCCCGCGCCCCGACGTGGAGCGTGCCGCGGTCGTTCAGGTGCGGGAAGACCCGCGACGCATTGGTGGTGACGCACGCGACCACCTGCGACAGGCTCATTCCCGCGTCGAGGAACTTCGACATCACGTTCGGCAGGTCCACCACCCCCGGGACGCTGCGGCTGGTCGTGTTGCCGTCGGTGGAGATGGTGTCGGGCAGGAAACCCGTCTGCATGATCCGGTCGAAGGTGTCCCAGCGGATGTGGCCCCGGCGGCCGTTGGCCACGTCGAAGCGGACGCCCCGGCGCCTTGCTTCGAGCACTGCAGGCCGGATGCGCCCGTCGTCGCCCACGATGGCGTTGGGCGGCGGCGCGTACATATGGGTGACGACGTCGCCCGGCTTCAGCAGCGGGAACAGGGTCGACAGCGGCGAGACGGTCTGTCCCATGTGAATCATCACCGGCAGGTCGAAGACCGAGGCCGCCGCCTGCGTGCGGCGCAGCACCTCCACGTCGTCGGCCGCCACGTTGCGCGACAGCCGCGCCTTGACCCCGACCACGTAGTCGCGGTGCCGCGCGATGGCGTCCCGCGCCGCCCCGACGTCCGCCAGGTCGAGATCCATGGTGTCGCCGCCCGGCAGGATGCCCTGCCGCCCGATGTTCACCAGCACCCGCCCCTGCTGCGGCGCCGCGCGCGCCACGGCCACCTGGCCGGCGATGGCGTCGGCCCCCGCCGACCCCGCGTCGACCCACGCGGTCACCCCGTCCTCCAGGCAGATGCGCGGCCCCTCGGCCTCGCGCGCGTAGTGGGTGTGGACGTCGATGAGTCCGGGTACGACGATCCGGCCCGCGGCGTTCACCACCCGCACGTCGCCCGCGTCGATGACCGGCTCCACCGCCGCGATGCGCCCGCCGGCGATCGCCACGTCGCGAACGGCGTCGATCCCCAGCGACGGATCGATGACCCGCCCGCCCCGAACGACGAGGTCGTAGCCTGCCGCGCGCGGGCGAGCCGCGCGGGAGCCGAGCGCCGCGCCGGCGGCGGCGGAGACGAACTGGCGGCGGGTCATGCGCATGTGTGTCCTCCCTGACGATGCGTCCTCATCGTGTGCGTCCACGGCGCGGCGTGTCAACCGGCGGAACCCTCACGGCCCCAGCGGCGGCGTATGCACGGGCAGCCGCCGCGCCCCGGTCGCCTGCTCGAAGGCGTAGCCGAGGGCCAGCAGGCGCGGCTCGTCGAAGGCGCGGCCGAGGAACGAGAGCCCGACGGGAAGCCCCTCGCCGGTGAAGCCGGCCGGCACGATCAGGTCCGGGAAACCGGTCAGGTTCGCATAGCGGGTGGCCGAGCGCCCCCCGCCGCCGGACGGCGCGGGCGCGATATCGGCGCGGCCCGGCCGCCGGGGCGAGGTCGGGTAGACGATGGCGGCCAGGTTCTCGGCATCCATGATCCCTTCGATCGCGGCTCGCACCAGCGGCAGGCCGTGCTCGCGCACCGCGCGGTACTCGGGATCGGAGAGCTCGCCGCTCGCCTCCTCCTCGCGCATCAGACGCCAGCGCCCCGGGTTGGGCATGACGCCGCCGTTCGCCCGGGCATTGACGCGCACCGCGCCCTCGATCAGCCCGGCCAGCGTGGCCGGGAATCCGGGCTTCAGGGTGGCCAGATAGTCGGCGATCTGCGCCCGGAACTCGCGGTAGCGGATCGGCGCGTAGAAGTGGCCGGGCGCGTCGAGCAGCCACTCCGGAAACCGTACGTCGACGACCGTGGCCCCGGCGGCCCGCAGCACGTCGAGCGACGCCTCGACGATCCAGTCCACCTCGGCGTCCTGCCCCAGAAAGTCGCGGGCGACCCCGATGCGCGCCCCCTGCAGCGCGTCCGGATCCAGGAACCGCGTGTAGTCGGTCTCGAAGCGGCCGGCGCCGGCGGCGGTGGCGTCGTCGTCGGGATCGACCCCGGTCATCACGCCGAGCGCGGCGGCGAGGTCGTAGACGTGGCGGGCCATCGGGCCCGCGGTGTCGAACGAAAGCGCCAGCGGCACGATACCGTCGCGGCTCAGCAGCCCGTAGGAGGGCTTCAGCCCGGCGATGCCGTTGGCCGTCGAGGGACCGCGCACCGAGCCGCCGGTGTCGGTGCCCAACCCCACCTGCGCGTATGCCGCGGCGATAGCCGCCCCGGTGCCGCCGGACGAGCCGGAAGGGCTGCGGGTCAGGTCGTGGGGATTGCGGGTGCGTCCGCCCCACGAGCTCAATGCGCCGCCGGAAGCGAACTCGCTCATGTTGACCTTGGCCAGAACGATGGCGCCCGCCGCGCGGAGCTTCCGCACCAGGAAGGCATCGTCCGGCGGCAGCGACCCTTGCAGCAGGACGGAGCCGGCGGTGGTCGGCATGTCCGCCGTGTCGAGGTTGTCCTTCAGGACCACCGGAATCCCGTGCAGCGGCGAACGGGGGCCGTCGGCGACCCGTTCGGCGTCGAGCGCCCGCGCCCAGTCGAGCGCCCGCGCATTCAGGGTGACGACCGCATTCAGGACCGGGCCGGCGTCGTCATAGGCGGCGATGCGGTCCAGGTAGCGCCGGACCAGCCGCTCCGCGGTCAGCGTCCCGGCGTCGAAGGCCCGGTTCAGGTCCTCGATGGTGGCCGTGGTGATGTCGATCGGCTGCGCCGGCGCGCCCGCGGGCAGGACGAGGCCGAGCACCAGAAGCAGACCCGCGAGCCGGCGGCAAGTGTGTCCAGTCATGACCAGGCTCCACGAAGCGGCGGCGCGGCAAGCTTGGCATTGATGTCTGTCGTCGCACGCGCGCCGGGAACGGTGTTCAATGGTACGTGCATGCACAGTGCCGAGCGGGCCGCTACCGAACGAACCGCGCCCGACGCCTCACCGTAAAGGATCACCGGCGGCGCGGTCCAGCCGGACTGCACAGCGCGGATGCCGGCGCAGCGCGGGACCGGCGCGCGACACCCGATTCGACTGCAGTTGGAGGTGCGATGAGCCCGACCACAGCGGACAGGCAGCAGACCGGCGCGCCGGACGCGGCAGAGGCTGCGCGCGCCCCCGCCCGCGACCACACCGGCAAGGACGCCATGCAGGAGGCAGCGGACACACGGCCCCACGCCGAGCCGGACGACGTGCGGGCGGCGGCCCTGGCGGCGTCGGGCGGTTGCGGAAATCCGGCGGCCCTGGTGGACCTCGTGCCCGGCGAGACGGTGCTCGACCTCGGATCGGGAGGCGGCATCGACGTGCTGTTCGCGGCCAGCCGGGTCGGTCTGACCGGCAAGGTCTACGGGCTCGAGGCGACTGAGGAGATGCTGGATCTGGCGCGCGCATGCCAGGCGCAGCTCGGCGTCGTGAACGCCGAGTTCCTGCAAGGCCCGATCGACCACATCCCCCTGCCGGACGGATGCGTCGACGTCGTCCTTTCCAACGGCGCCATGAACCTGTCGGCCGACAAGCCGCGCGTGCTTGCCGAGGCGTTTCGCGTCCTCCGGCCCGGCGGACGGCTGAGCGTGTCCGACACCCTGGTCCGTGGCCCGTTCGACATCCGCATCCGCCGGCGCGTGGCGACATGGCTCGGCTGCCTGGCCGGCGCCCTGGAGGAGGAACGGTTCCGCAGCCACCTCGCCGCTGCCGGATTCGAGGCCATCGAGGTCGAGCCGGCCCGGATCTACGCCTTCGCGGAGATGAGCGCCCTGCTGGCAAACTCGGGCGACGATGCGGAAGAAGTGGCGCAGGCGGCGGCCGGCCGGTACATGTTCGCCCTCGTGCGCGCGAGGAAGTCGGGACGACTCGTTTAGGAGCTCGCAGCAGGAGCTCGCAGCGCCGCCATCACCCGTCGCAAGGCGGCGCGGTGTAGTATGGGCATCCATCGGTCACAGTCACGATGCCGGTACCAGGTGCGCTTCCACGACGCTTCCCGATCGCGCTTGCCGCCGCCGGCCTGCTCGTTGCCGGCTCCGCTCCCGAGGCTGCGGCCCAGGAGGCCCCGCTTGCGGATGCCGTGCAGCGCGGCGACGGGGCGGCCGTGCGGTCGCTGCTCGCGCTGGGCGTCGACGTCGACGCCGGACAAGGCGACGGAACCACTGCCCTGCACTGGGCGGCGTACCTCGATGAGGCAGCGACGGCGGCGACGCTGATCGGCGCGGGAGCCGACGTGCGGGCCGCGAACGACCTCGGCGTGACGCCGCTGGCCCTCGCCGCGCGCAACGGCAACGCCGAGATCATCGCGCAGTTGCTGGCCGCCGGGGTCGATCCGAACGATCCGCGGCACGCCGTGAACGCCGGCGAGACGCCGCTGATGCTCGCCGCGCGGTCCGGGCAGGTCGACGCGGTCGAGACGCTGGCGGACGCCGGCGCCGAGCTCGATGCACAGGAATCCTGGAACGGCCAGTCGGCCCTGATGTGGGCGGGAGCCGAGGGGCACGTTCCGCTGGTGGAGACCCTGATTGCCCTGGGCGCCGACATCCGCGCGCGCTCGAACAGCGGCGCGACGCCGCTTCTGTTCGCCGCGCGCAAGGGCAGCATCGGCGCCGTGCGCGCCCTGCTCGCGGCGGGGGCCGACGTCAACGAGTCGCGGCCCGACGGCGCCACCCCCCTGCTCGTGGCGGTGGTCAACGGACACGAAGACCTCGTCGACCTGCTGCTCGCGGAGGGTGCGGACCCCAACGCCGAGGGCGGCTCCACGCGGCTGACCGTGCAGGGAATGCGCGCCGAGGCGATGCCCCTGGCAGTCCGCAAGCTCGGCTACAGCGAGCGCGAGTCCGAGGGCATCGTCCGCGGGAACATCTTCGGCCGGCCGCTGCAGGCGGCGGTGCACGTCGCGAACTGGCACATCAGCGACCAGTTCATCGCGGTGAACCTGGACCGGATGCGCGTGCTGCGGTCGCTGCTGGCCTACGGCGCCGACGTCAACGGGCGCAACACCATGGAGGAGCCGCGCTGGTCGGGCGCGCGGTACCGCCGCCACATGACCGGCGCCACCGCGTTCATGCTGGCCGCCAAGTCCGCCGACGTGGAGGTGCTGCGCCTGCTGCTGGAGTACGGCGCCGATCCGACGATCGACACCGAGGACAACATCACGCCCCTGATGGCCGCGGCGGGCATTTCGTGGGCATCCAACCAGGACCGCGCCAGCGAGGCGCAGGTGCTCGAGGCCGTCAAGCTCATCGTCGAGGAGTTGGACGCCGACGTGAACGCGGTCAGCGACGTCGGCGAGACGGCAATGCACGCGGCGGCATACCGCGGCGCCAACAGCGTCGTCCAATACTTGTTCGACAAGGGTGCGAAGCTCGACGTGGTGGCCCTGGACGGCCGCACGCCGCTGCGGGTCGCGGACGGTGTCGAGTACGGCAACTCGTTCGCCGCCCATCCCCACACGGCCGTGCTGCTGCGGGAGCTCGGCGCCAGGGAAATCGAGTGTCCGGCGCCCTGCGCGGCGGCCATACCGGAGGAGGCGCTGAAGCGATGAGGGGCCTGAACGCGGCGTCGATGCGTCGGGTGCGGCGAATGGCGCTCGTGCCGGCCATGGCAGGCGGCCTCGCGGCAGTCGCCTGCGGCGTCCCCCTGCACGCGGCGCCGCCGGCGCCCGGCTCTGCAGCGTCGCCGGCACAGAATGCGCGCACGCGGGGGAACACCGCTGCGAGCACGGCGGCAACCGAAACGGCTCCCCGCGCCGTCCTCCAGCGCTACTGCTTCGCCTGCCACAACGAGCGCACCCTGACGGCCGGACTGGCTCTCGACGTCCTGGACATGGCCCGGGCGGGCGAGCACCCGGAGGTCTGGGAAGCCGTGATCCGCAAGCTGCGGACCGGCGCCATGCCCCCGGCCGGGCGGCCGCGTCCCGACAAGGCGACCTACGATGCCGTGGTGGCGTGGATCGAGACCGAGCTCGACCGCGCGGCGCTGGCGAACCCCGACCCGGGCCGACCCACGCTGCACCGTCTCAACCGCGCCGAGTACCGCAACGCCGTCCGCGACCTGCTGGCGGTGGACATCGACGCGGCGCTGCTGCCGGCAGACAACGCGGCGTACGGCTTCGACAACAACGCCGACGCGCTGACCTTGTCGTCGGCGCTCACCGAGCGGTACCTGGGCGCGGCGGCGCGGATCGCGGAGATGGCACTCGGGAGGCCGCGGGGAACGCCGGCGCCGGAGACCCTCTTCGTACCGACCGACCGCGATCAGGGCACGCGGGTGAGCGAAGACCTGCCGTTCGGCTCGCGCGGCGGCACCGCCTTTCGCTATTACTTCCCCGCCGCCGGAGTGTATCGCTTCCAGATGCGGCCGAAGGAGAGCGGCGTCGCCGGCGGCTTCGAAGGAGTCACCGACGAGCCGCACGAGCTCCACGTGAGCATCGACGGCGAACGGGTCTGGACCGGCATCGTGCAGCGCCCGCCCGGGGTGCGCGGGAACGAGCGGAACCGGCTGATCCTGGAGCGCATGCGGTTCGAGGCGCCGGTGTCGGCCGGCTCGCGCCTCGTGCAGGTGTACTTCAGCGCCAGGACCTCCGCCTACGTCGAGGACCTGTTCGACCCGGACCTGCGCCGCGATCCCTATCGGGCGCCGAACGGCGAGCCCGTCGTCTCGAGCGTGGCGATCACGGGTCCGCTTCCCGACACCGTCACCGTCGGCGAGTCGCCCAGCCGCCGCAAGCTGCTCGTCTGCACGCCGGCCGCCGCGGCCGAGGAGGAGCCCTGCGCACGGACCATCCTCTCGACGCTGGCGCGGCGCGCCTGGCGGGGCCCGGCGGCCGACGCCGAGCTGGAGATCCCGTTCGGGCTGTACCGCGACGGCGCGGCCCGGGGCGGCTTCGAGGCGGGCATCGAGCTGGCCGTGCGCGGCATCCTGGTCAGCCCGCGTTTCCTGTTCCGGTTCGAGGACCAGCCGGCGTCGGTCGAGCCCGGTACGCCCTACCCCATAACGGACCTGGAGTTGGCCTCGCGCCTGTCGTTCTTCCTCTGGAGCAGCATTCCGGACGACGAGTTGCTGGATCTGGCCGTCGCGGGGAGACTGCACGAAGCGGACGTGCTGCGGCGGCAGGTGCAACGGATGCTGGCCGACCCACGCTCGCGGGCCCTGGTCGACAACTTCGCCGGCCAGTGGCTGCACATCCGCAACGTCGGCGGGTTCCAGCCGAGCCCGGAGCTGCTGTTCCACTTCGACGACAACCTGCGGCAGGCCTTCGAGCAGGAAACGACGCTGTTCTTCGAGAGCATCGTCCGCGAGAACCGCAGCGTGCTCGACCTGCTCGACGCCGACTACACGTTCCTGAACGAGCGGCTCGCCCGGCACTACGGCATCCCGGGGGTGTACGGCGAACGGTTCCGCCGCGTCCCGCTGCCCGCCGACAGCGTGCGCCGCGGCCTGCTCGGACAGGGCTCGATCCTCACCGGCACGTCGCGCTCGAACCGCACGTCGCCGGTCATCCGCGGCAAGTGGATCCTGGAGAACCTGCTGGGTACCCCGCCGCCGCCGCCACCGCCCGACGTCCCCGACCTCGTCGAGGAGCGCGACCCGCGCAAGGTGCTTCCGATGCGCGAGCAGATGGCGGTGCACCGGGCCAATCCGGTCTGCGCGGCGTGCCACGCCCAGATGGACCAGTTGGGCTTCGCCCTCGAGAACTTCGACGCCATCGGCGAGTGGCGCGACATCTATGCTTCCGGACTGCCGATCGACGCGTCGGCGGAGTTCCCGGACGGCACGACGTTCGACGGCCCGAACGAGCTCCGCGAGCTGCTGCTGAGCCACGCCGATGATTTCCTGACGACGGCGGTGGACCGGCTGCTCACCTACGCCCTCGGCCGCGGGCTCGAAGCGACCGACATGCCGAACGTGCGGCAGATCAAGCGCGACGCGGCGGACGACGACCACCGCTTCGCCGCGCTCGTCCGGGGGGTAGTCGAGAGCCCGCCGTTCCGGATGCGGATGGCGCAGGATCGCACGAACTGACCGGTTCGTACGGTCTCGAACCTTTCAATCGGCCGACGGACGATCTTTCAATCAGCCGACGCAGACCGTGATAATCTGACGCAGGATCCACGGGAGAGACGCAATGCTGATCACGAAGCAGGCGCTGCCGAGACGAACCTTCCTGCGCGGCATGGGCGCGACGCTGGCCCTGCCGCTGCTCGACGCGATGGTGCCGGCCATGTCGGCGCGCGCGCCGGGGACGCCGCGGTTCGCCACCGTCTACGTGGGCAACGGCATGAACATGTGGGACTGGACGCCGCCGACCGAGGGCGTCGGGTTCGAGCTCTCCCCCATCCTGCAGCCGCTGGAGCGGTTTCGCAAGCGGACGCTGATCCTGAGCGGGCTGGACAACTACCCGGCGACCGATCAGGGCGACACCGGCGGGCAGCATCCCCGCGCCGCCCCCGCGTTCATGAGCTCGGTGCACCCGAAGCAGACCGAGGGCGCGGACGTGGAGGCGGGCACGACCGTCGACCAGATGATCGCCGAGCTGATCTGCCGCGACTCGAAGCTGCCGTCGCTGGAGGTCTCCGTCGACCGCAACGACGTCGTCGGCGCCTGCGACCACGGCTATGCGTGCGCCTACATGAACTCGCTGTCGTGGAAGACGCCGACCATGCCGCTGCCGGCGGAGACGAACCCCCGGTTCGTGTTCGAGCGGCTCTTCGGCACCGGCGACACCGCCGAGGAACGGCAGTTGCGCGTGGAAGAGGACCGCAGCATCCTCGACGGCCTGACGCGCGAGATCGCGGCGCTTTCCACGCGGCTCGGCGGACACGACCGCACCAAGCTGGGCGAGTACCTCGACTCGATCCGCGACGTCGAGCAGCGCATCGCGCGGGCCGAATCGACCAACACCGACTTCGCCGTCCCCGAGCGCCCCGTCGGCGTGCCCGAGACCTTCCGCGAGTACGCGGAGCTGATGCTCGACTTGCAGGTCCTGGCGTTCCAGGCCGACATCACGCGCGTCACGTCCTTCATGATGGCCCGCGAGAACATCAACCGGTCCTACAACGAGATCGGGCTGCCCGAGGCGCACCACTCGATGTCGCACCACGGCAACAACCCGGACAAGATGAAGGACTTCACGAAGCTGAACACCTACCACGTCGATACGCTGGCCTACTACCTGGACCGGCTGCAGGCGATCCCCGACGGCGACGGCTCGCTGCTCGACGGCACCGTGGTCCTCTACGGCAGCGGCATGAGCGACGGCAACATCCACAACAACTACAACGTGCCGGTGGTCGTCGTGGGCGGGCCGGAGCGCGGCCTGCAGGGGAACCGCCACCTCGTGTATCCGAAGGGCACGCCGCTGGCCAACCTGTCGCTCAGCCTGATGGCCAAGTTCGGCGTGCGCGTGGAGCAGTTCGGCGACAGCACCGGGCGCCTGCCGCTGCTGTCGGGCGTGTAGGAACCACACCGAGGGGACCGCGCCGTCGCGACGGACCGCCGATGACTGGCGACGCGGCTCCATCCGGACTCTACGAGGCGGCGTTCCCGTTCGCCCAGGACGTCCTGGCGCTACCCGTCGAGGACATCGATCGGGCGGCGGAATGGTACGCCGCCAGGTTCGGCCTCACCGAGGTGGAGCGGCGCACGGCCCCCTGCCCGACCGTCATCATGGAGCGGGACGGCGTCCGCATCGGTTTTGCGGTCAATGGCGGCGACCCGAGCCAGGAGGGCGCCGCCATTCTCGTCAGCGACATCCACCGAGCCCGCGACGATCTGGAATCCAGAAGCGTGAAGACCGCAAACTGGCGGGTGGACGAACGCGACGGAAAGAAGTATCAGGTCTTCTTCGTGGTCGCCCCCGACGGGCTCTGCTACTACTTTCACCAACTTGTCGATCCGGCTCGCGGTTCCGGCGGCATTGCTTCGGTTCCCGATCGAGAGGGCCTCCGATGATCGGCCTGAACTTGCCAAGGTTCTCGCTCGGCCGGCGACCGTCGCCTTCGGGCGCGCTCGAGCACGCCGGGGCCGTTTCTTTCGACCGGCCCCTCTCGCCGGCGTTCTTCGCCGCGTTCACCTTCGCCGCCCTGGCGTTCGGTCTTGTCTCCGCGTGGTTGTACGCCACCGGCGCCGCGGTTCCGTCGCTCCTCTGGGCAGCGCCGCCCGCCGGCCCGGGCCCGGCGTCCTGGTCCCGCTCTGCAGCGGCTCCGCTGCTTACCAGCAGCGGCCTGGCCGTAGCAGCCGCCCTTGTCGTCTGGGCCGTGGCGTTCGCCTTCGGCGACCGCTCTCGCTCCGATGCCCTCGTCCAGGGGACGGCGCTGGGCGCGCTCGGCGGCGTCGCGCTCGCAGCGCTCAGCTTCTAGGGATGTTCCGGAAAGGATGTGCGAGATGACGCGACTGCGAATGCTCACGGCGCTGCCGGCTGCTGCATGCCTGGTCCTCGGCGGCGCGGCCGGGGGACAGGCACAGCAAGACATGACGCTCGTGGATCTGCTCGAGGTACCGCGCCTGAGCGATCCGCAACTGTCTCCCGATGGTCGTCAAGTGCTGTACGTGCTCGCCGAGGCCGACTGGGAAGCGAACCGGGCCATCGGCCATATCTGGCGGGCGGATGCCGACGGCAGCAATACCGTCCAGTTGACCCAGGGGGAGGACGGGGAAACGAATCCCCGCTGGTCGCCGGACAGCAACCTGGTGGCGTTCCTGGCGGCACGCGGAACCGAGCACGCCACACAGATTCACCTGTTGAGCAATCGGGGCGGCGAGGCGCGCCGGCTCACCAATCATCCGACGGCGGTCTCGGCAATCACGTGGTCGCCCGACGGCGGCACCATCTACTTCCTGGCCTCCGACGAAAAGTCGGCGGAGCAGCAGGCCCGTGAGGCCGAGAAGGACGACGTCTACGCCTTCGAAGAGAACTTCCAGCACCGTCACCTGTGGACGGTCACCGTAACGACCGGCGCAACGGCGCGGGTGACCGAGGGCGACTACTCGATCGTCGACTACGACCTCTCGCGCGACGGCACGCGGATCGCGCTGCATCGCGCTCCGAATCCGGTGCTCGAGTATCGCGACGCGAGCGAGGTCTGGGTGATGGAAGCCGACGGAAGCGATCCGCGCCGGCTGACCACCAACGCCGTCCCGGAGTCGGGGGCGCAGGTGTCCCCGGACGGCTCCCGGGTGCTGTTTCTGTCGCGCGCCAACGAACGGTTCGAGAAGTACTACAACAGCAACGTCTTCCTGACCCCGGCCGACGGGGGTCCGGCCCGGGTACTGGCTCCCGACCTGCCCTACGAGCTCAGCGATGCGGCCTGGTCGGCCGATGGAAACGCGATCTTCGCGGTCGTGAACATGGGTGTCCACAGCGAGCTGTTCCGGCTGGACGCGGCGACGGGCGAGGCCGAGCAACTGACCGACGGCCGGCACTCGATCGGGGCTTGGAACCTCGAGACGGCGGCCGGCCGGCACGTGCTGACCCTGCGGCAACCCGACAACCCCGGCGACGTCTGGCTGATGGCGACCCGCGACGGCGCGACGCCGGCGCGCGTGACCCGCGTCTTCGACTACCTGCGCGACGACTTCCGGCTGCCGCGGCAGGAGAAGGCGCAGTGGACCGGGACCGACGGGGTCACGGTGGAAGGGCTGCTGTTCTATCCGCTCGACTACGAGGAAGGGCAGCGGTATCCGCTGGTCATCCAGACCCACGGCGGTCCGCAGGCCTCCGACAAGTTCGGCTTCGGGGCGCCGCGCAACTCCATCCAGGTGCTGGCCGCGCTCGGCTACGTCGTGCTGCAGCCCAACTACCGCGGCAGCACCGGCTACGGCGACGCGTTCCTGCGCGACATGGTGGGCGGCTACTTCAAGAACGCCCACCTGGACGTGATCGCGGGCGCCGACCACCTGATCGCGGCCGGCCTGGTCGACGGCGAGCGGATGGCGAAGATGGGCTGGAGCGGCGGCGGCCACATGACGAACAAGGTGATCACCTACACGAACCGCTTCCAGGCGGCGGCCTCGGGAGCCGGCGCGGCCAACTGGATCTCCATGTACGCGCAGAGCGACACGCGCAGCCAGCGCACCCCGTGGTTCGGCGGCACGCCCTGGCAGGTCGACGCCCCGACGGACCTCTACTGGGAGCACTCGCCGCTCAAGCACGTGTCGAACGTGACCACCCCGACGATCTTCCTGGTCGGCGAGGACGACCTGCGCGTGCCGCTGCCGCAGTCGGTCGAGATGCACCGCGCGCTCAAGAGCCTCGATGTGCCCACCCACCTCTACGTCGCGCCGCGCGAGGGGCACGGATGGCGCGAGCTCCGGCACCAGCTCTTCAAGATGAACGTCGAGCTCGACTGGTTCGAGCGGCACGTGACCGGGCGGCCGTACGTCTGGGAGCGCGCCCCGGCAAAGGGTGAGTGAACCGCGCCGGCGCCGGCGGGCCGTGCTCTTCCCCTGCGGCATGTGAACGAGGGGCAACCAGGCGGGGCGGCAATGTACTGCCGGTGCAAACGCGGCCGGGATTCCGCCCATGGGCCGGTCGCGGCCGCCGCGCAAGATGTATAGTCCGTTCCTCACGGGAGGCTGGGCATTCCTGAAATCCGTCTGACGCTGCGCATCCCATCCTGGATGTCGGCAGCGTCGCTTCCGACAGGCGCGATCGTCGCCGCGGGGTTCTTCGCGCTCAACCTGCTGCTGTTCGTCCCGCTCTACCTCATCGTCTCCGCCCAGCACGACTTCTGGCCCTTCTTTCCCGCGGAACATCCGCGGGGACCGTACGACTGGAGCTGGGCGGGTCTGAGCCGCAGCACGTACGAATACACGCTGCAGTTGTTCGTCCGGCGCTACAACCTGGACATCTTCCGGGTCAGCGCGGACTGGGTCCTCATTCTCTCGTCACTGGTTCTCGCCGGCCGCTTCGCCGGCAACCGGTGGCGGCCGACGCTGGCAGGGTTCGCGTGGCTCGCGTACGCCGTACTGCTGGCGTTCATGGCCTACAGCGGCTTCATCCACCTGCTCTTCGACCGGCCCGGCACACTCCTCGACGATGTCCTCATGCTCGGCAGCGCATGGATCTTCGTGCGCGACACGTGGGGGCCGGTGGACATGCTCACCGCCGTCGCCCTGCTCGGCGCAGCCGCCGGTTTCGGGATGCTGCTGGCCCGCTATCTCCGTGCCGCGTGGCGCTGGGGCGCCGGTCTCGACCCGCGGCGCGCAGCCGCCGGCTGGGTACTCGTCAACGCCTACTGCCTGCTGTCGCTGTCGTGGTTCGGCATGGAGCGGGACGATCCGGTCATTCAGCTCCAGGCCAAGCATGTGTATCGGAACTGGCAGCGGTCGCAGGACGTGCTGGCCACCGTCCGGGCTCTGGACGACTCCGTCGTGCAGGCCGCGGCCAACCTGGCGGAGACGACGCCCGTGCGCCGTCCCGACATCTTCCTGTTCTCGGTCGAATCGTACGGGGCCGCGCTGTGGGCCGACGACGACTACCTGGTCGCGCGGCAGGGGCTGATGCGCAGGGTCCGGGAAGAGCTGGACGAGCTGCAGCTACCGATGTTCACGCGCTTCGCCGCCGCGCCGGTGCACGGCGGCGGATCGTGGATGAGCACGGCATCGGCGTTGAGCGGCATAGGAATCACCAGCCATTCGATGTACTGGGCGTGGAAGCGCCTGGCCGACCGCTATCCGCATCTGATTTCGTACCTCGAGCGCCAGGGGTACTACACGCTGGCCGTTCAGCCCGGCGCCACGTGGGCGGAAGACCTCTACGGCTACGACGACGTCATCATTCGACAGGACTTCTCGTACGACGGCGCCTTCTACGGGTTCGGCCACGTGCCGGACCAGTGGGCCCTCGAGTACGCGCTCACGAACCACTGGAGCCGGAACCCGCGGCCCCGCCTCCTGCATTTCTTTTCCGTGTCCACGCACTTCGCGTGGGATCCGCCGCCCCGCATTACGGAGGACGTCGCCGCGTTGGAGGAACCGCAGCCTTCGTTCCTGGAAACCCGGCCGGACTACGTGGAGCTGGCCCTGACGGTTCCGCAGGGTTGGAAGCGCGACTATTTCGTCACCGTCGCCTACGAGTGGGAGCTGCTGCTCGACGTGTTCCGGCAGCGCGTCGAACCCGGATTCATCGCCCTGATTCTCGGCGATCACCAGCCGCCGTTCATCACGGACGGGCAGGGCGGCAACGACGTCGCCCTGCATGTGGTGACCGACATCCCGGCCCTTCCGGAACCGCTGGCGGCAGCCGGCTTCGCGACGGGTGACGAGCTCCGCTGGAAGGCGGGCGCGTCGACGGCGTTCCGCATGGAAGCCGTCTATCCGTTCCTGCTGAGCCTGCTGTCCACGGAAGCCGAAGGCTCGCTGAAGTTCAGCCCGGGCGGCATCGTCCTGCCGGACCTTCCGACCTGGTAGCGGCGTGCCTACCCGGAGGCCGAAGACGTGTCGTGCCCGGCGGCCGAACGAAGCCTCGGAGCCCGTGGTGAAACGCCGCGTGGCGCCGGGAGCATCCAGGTCGTGCGGCAGGCAGTCCGGGAGCAAGTCGAGCAGGGCCCACGGCGGATCGGGCGGTGGCCAATTATCGACCTTTCGCAATACCGCCGGTTCCAGGGCTACTCGCGGGCGATGGAGATGACCGTCCGCCGCGTATACCGGGAACTGACTGCCGGCCTCGATTGATCTGCAGCTCCCGCGACCGGTAGTCTGGGGCGGCAGCCTGGCGCGACTCCGGGGGTGGTGTTTCCCGCGGGTCCCGGCAGCAGGCGGAGAAGCATGATGCGAACCACTCCGAATCGAAAGGGCGGCATCCCGGAAGCCCGTGGCGAAATCCGCGCGGCGTTCAAGCTCCCGGGGCACAGCTCGCTGCGACCCGGGCGCCGGCTCGGCGCATGGCGGTATCGCGCGCGGCAACTCGGCGCGCGGCGGCTCGGCGGCGGTTTGCTGGCGGCCCTCCTGGCGGTGTCGACCGCGGCGGGCCAGACGGCGGCGACCGGGGCCGGCCGGGACGACGGCCGGCGCAACCTGGAGCTCGCCGACTACCTCTCCTGGGAGACCGTCG
This sequence comes from Vicinamibacterales bacterium, assembly GCA_965204175.1. Classification (GTDB taxonomy): domain Bacteria; phylum Acidobacteriota; class Vicinamibacteria; order Vicinamibacterales; family UBA8438; genus WTFV01. The sequence goes on along the minus strand of OZ241978.1, from coordinate 318,743 downwards.
GCGACCCGCGGATCTCCCCGGACGGCACGACCATCGTCTACGAGCGCCGGTTCGTCGATTCGATGGCGGACCGCATCCGGACCGAGCTCTGGGTCATCGGCGCGGACGGCTCGCGGAACCGGTTCCTCACCGAGGGCGCCGGGCCCCGCTGGTCTCCGGACGGCACCCGCATCGCCTTCACACGCTCCGTCGAGCCCCTGGGATCGCAGATCTTCGTCCGCTGGATGGACGCCGAGGGGGCGGAGAGCCGGATAACCCGGCTGGAGAATCCGCCGTCCCAGATCCGGTGGGCGCCCGACGGCACGGCACTCGCCTTCCGCGCGGTGGTCTCCCCCGCGCCCGACCCGGACTGGGTCATCGACATGCCGAAGGCGCCGGAGGGCGCCACCTGGACCGGCCCGGCCCGGATCGTCACCCGGCTCAACTACCGGCGCGACGGGTCCGGATACACGCCGGCCGGATATCGCCACATCTTCATCGTCGACGCCGACGGCGGGGCGCCGCGGCAAATGACCGGCGGCGACTTCCACCACGACGATCCGCGGTTCACGCCGGACGGCCGGGGCATCGTCTTCTCCGGCCTCCGCGAACCGGACGCCGAGTACGCGTGGCGGGAGTCGGAAGTGTACCGGGTGGACCTGGCGACCCGCGAGCTCAGCACCCTGACCAGCCGGGAAGGACCGGACGCCAACGCCGTCCCCTCCCCCGACGGCCGCGCCATCGCCTACACCGGCATGGACCATACGACCGACACCTACCGCGAGGAGGGCCTCTACGTGATGGCCGCCGACGGCTCGGCGTCCCGGGTCATCGCCACCGAGATGGGACGCAGACCGGCGATCGTCGGCTGGGCCGAAGACGGCAGCGGCGTGTACCTGAACGCGCAGCTCCGGGGGACGAGCAACCTCCACTTCGCGTCGGTGGACGGCGAGGTCCGCCCCGTGAGCAGCGGCAACCACATGCTCTCGGTCTCCTCGATCAGTGACGACGGGACCGCGGTCGGCGTCGTCTCCAGCTACCACGTCCCCGGCGACCTGGTCGCCTTCGACATCGACGCGCCCGGCGCGGTGCGGACGCTGCACCGGACCAACGCCGGGCTGCTCGCCGACGTCCGCCTGGGATCCGTCGAGGAGATCTGGTACCAATCGCCCGATGGGCTGGACATCCAGGGCTGGATCGTCAAGCCGCCGGACTTCGACCCGGAGCGGAAGTACCCGCTCATCCTCCGCATCCACGGCGGCCCCCACGCGATGTACAACGCCGGCTTCGACTTCAAGAACCAGGACCACGCGGCGAACGGCTACGTGGTGCTGTACACGAACCCGCGGGGCAGCAGCGGCTACGGCAGCGCGTTCGGCAACGAGATCAAGAACGCGTATCCCGGCCAGGACTACGACGACCTGATGGCCGGCGTCGACGAGGTGCTCTCCCGCGGCTATATCGACCAGCGGAACCTGTTCGTCTACGGCGGCAGCGGCGGCGGCGTGCTCACGTCCTGGATCGTCGGGCGGACCGGACGCTTCACCGCCGCGGTGGTCAAGGCGCCGGTCACCAACTGGCTGAGCTTCGTCGGCACCACCGACGGGTCGAGCTGGTACCGCAACTTCGAGAAGCTGCCGTGGGAGGACCCCGAGGAGCACCTGCGGCGGTCGACGTTGATGTACGTCGGCAACGTCACCACGCCGACCCTGCTGATGACCGGCGAGCGCGACCTGCGGACGCCCATGGAGCAGACCGAGCAGTACTACCGGGCGCTCAAGCTGCGCAAGGTGCCGACCGCGATGATCCGGCTGACCGACAGTTGGCACAGCCGCAACCTGCCCCCGACGAACTTCCTGCGGGTGCAGCTCTATCTCAGGTCGTGGTTCGAGCGGTTCAGCGTCGCCGGAGATCCGGCTACCGACCAGGAGGGGTGAGGGCCGCCAATCGGCTCCAGATCCGCGCGACCGCGTGCGCGGCATCATCGCGCTCGCCGCGGGAGGGGTGAGGGTCGCCAATCGGCTCCAGATCTGCTGCGCGCTTCGGTCCGAATCGGATCATCGTCCGGACCCGGCGGGGGTTCCGGTTGCGGTGCCGGAACCCGTTCATGCGCGTTCCTTACCTCTTCGAGCGGATGCCTGCCGATGTCGATCCAATTGTCGGGATCTTCCGCCGCCGCGGGCTCGGGTTGCGCGTCCTGCCGCCGGTCTCTCTCATACTGGCGACCTGGCCGCGGGACTATGTCTCCGGAGTTCGCGATGCTCCCTGTACGATCTGATCTCCATGCCGACACCGAAGACCAGCGAGAGCAGCCCGCTTCGCATCGCCGCCGTGACTCCGGCGGACGGGCACGGCCGGATCGGCATCACGTTGTGCCCCGGCAAGAGGGATCCCTACGGGATGTCCGGAGCCTGGGCGCGCGACCTCGAAACCGACCTGGATGCAATCCAGCGGTGGGGAGCGACCGCGGTGGTCACTCTGATCGAGGAGCACGAGTTCAAACTGCTGTCGGTGCGCGGCCTCCCGGGGAAGGTCCGCGACCGGCACATGGAGTGGTGGCACCTGCCGATCCGGGACGGGAAGTCACCGCCGGCACAGGGCTTCGAGGACAGGTGGGCGGTCGCAGGCGAGGCATTCCGGGACCGGTTGCGCCTCGGCTTCGACGTGCTCGTCCACTGCCGTGGAGGTCTGGGGCGCGCCGGGACCATCGCCGCCCGTCTGCTGGTGGAGCTGGGCGAGCGCCCGGACGAAGCGATTCGCCGCGTGCGAAAGGTCCGGCCCGGAGCCATCGAACGCGGGCCCCAGGAGGACCACGTCGCGCAGTGTACGCCGCGCACTCCATCGGTTCCACCGAAGCACGCGGAAAGCACCCGTGACCGGGCGCTCGGCGCCTTCCTCGGCCTGGCGGTGGGCGACGCGGTCGGCACGACGCTCGAGTTCCGCCGCCGCGACGCCCAGCCCCGCGTGGAGGACATGGAAGGCGGCGGCCCGTTCGGGCTGCCGCCCGGCCACTGGACCGACGACACGAGCATGGCGCTGGCGCTGGCCGACAGCCTGGCGGCCGCCGGGGCGCTCGACTGCCGGGATCTGATGGACCGCTTCGTGCGGTGGCGACAGCACGGCGACTACTCGTGCCGCGGGCACTGCTTCGACATCGGCAATACCACCCGCGCCTCGCTCGACCGGTATCTGCGGACCAGAGATCCGCTCGCCGGTTCGACCGACCCGGGAAGTGCAGGCAACGGCTCCCTGATGCGGCTCGCCCCGGTCGCCCTCCGGTTCTGGCACGACCGGCCGCGCCTGATCGCCAGCGCCGCTGAGCAGTCCCGCACGACCCACGGCGCGGAGGAAGCGGTGGACGCCTGCCAAGCGTTCGCGGCGCTGCTCGCGGACGCCATCGCCGGGTCGCCGCGCGCGGATCTTCTGGCGCCGAGAGGATTCGAGGGAGCGCCGGCGGTGGCGCAGATCATGGCCGGTAGCTGGCGCGGACGTCCGAGGAACACGATCCACTCCAGCGGGTACGTGATACATACCCTTGAAGCAGCCATCTGGTCCGTGGCCCGCACCGGGAACTTCCGCAACGCGGTGCTGCTCGCCGCCAACCTGGCCGACGACGCCGACACGGTGGCGGCGGTGACGGGGCAGCTCGCCGGCGCCCTCTACGGCCTGAGCGCCATTCCCGACGGCTGGCTCGCAAAGCTCGCCTGGCGGGACCGTCTCCAGGAAGCGGGACAGCAGATCCTCGCCGACCCCTCGGTATCCGATTTGGAAGGGGCCGGGTAGGCACCGACGTCGACACGCGCGCAATCCGCTGCACGGGCACCGGCAGACAAGCGAGCCGATCGCCGCGATACGAACCAAGCCCAACTCGCCCCCGAGCCGAATCACCGTGGCGGCGTGTTGGCACCGCGGGCGTGCACGGTCGCTGCGCGATCCCGCGGGCTCTTGTCCCCAGCGTGCGCTGGCGGCGCCTACTCCGGCATCGGCAGCCAGGCGAGCCGGTCGCCGCGGTACGACCCCAACCACAGCTCGTCGCCGATCCATATCGCCGTGGTGGACGAGACGAACCCGTTCATAGCGGGGTGTACGAACACCCGCTCGAACTCGAGGGTCTCCGGATCGATGGCGGCCACGTTGCTCGTCTCCAGCGTCGGCTCCCGCGGCAGGGTGATGGAGTTGCCGTCCCTGTCGGTGTGGCCGGCTGCATAGATGACCGAGCCGTCGAGGGCCTTGCGCAGGTTGTCGGGCCGGAACCCGAGCTGGATGACGTCCTTCTCGACCGGCGTGACGCCGCGCGACAGGCGCGTCAGCTTCTCCTCGGCCCAGCCGGCGATGTAGAGGGTCTCGCCGTCCGCGGACACCTCGATGCCGTTCGGCGCTGTGTCCTCGCTCTCCGGCAGCACCGCCCACCCGCTGTCGGCCTGCCACTCCCACACCCCGATGCCGGCGTTCGTGGTGGCGAAGCCGCCGCCGGGCAGGGCGACGACCGAGTTCAGGCGGGCCCCCTCGGGGGCCACGGCGCACCCGGTCCAGGCGAGGCTCGGCGGACCGTCGCCGGCGTCGACCTCGAAGAACTCGATCGACTCGCGGGAACCGTGATGAACGACCAGCAGGGTGTGGGCGTCGCCGGACCCTTGCGCGAGGTAGAGCCCGTGGTACACGGACCCGGCCGGGTCCGCGAGGTCGAGCGGACCGGGGCAGTCGGGATAGGCCTCGGCGTCGAGCCGCTGCTCGCTGTCCGGCGTCGGGAACACCACCGTCGCGGTCTTGTCGCTCACGTTCACGACGTTGAGCCGGCCGCCCTCCCGGGCGCCGGACACGATGGCCCACTCCGCACCGGGGACGACCACGATGTCCTCGGGGCTCACCATGTCGCAGATGAACTGCACGTCGCCCACCGGGTCGCAGGGGTGCTCGCCCGTGACCGCGAACTGCGGCGGCTGCGGGGCCGCCTCGGCGGCGGGTTCCGGCGCGGGCTCCGGCGCGGACCCGCCGCAGCCCACCGCAATCGTGACCAATCCAAGTGCCGCCAGCCTTGCCGCGCGCATGACGTCCTCCTCCCGGATAGAACTGGCGACAGGATATCACCGTGTCCGGTTGGCATCCTCGAAGTCGGTTCGTTTTCTCGCACCCGCAGAACGGACGACGGCTGTCGCATCTCGCTTTGACAGCAGTGCTACCAGGTGCTACCTTGCCGTTGAACGGATCGACATGACGATCAAGTCCTCGGTTTCGCTCACGGACCAGCAACACGCTTTCGCGAGAACTCTGGTGGACGCCGGGCGCTATTCCAGTGTCAGCGCCGTGCTGCAACAGGGCCTCGACCTGCTGCGTCGGCGCCTGGAGGACGAAGAGCTGGAACGCACGGCGCTGCGCGAGGTTCTGGCCCGCCGCCGGAAGCGCGAGTTCGTTACCGCGGAGCGCATGGATCGCCGATTGGCCGACGTGATCGCCACGAAGCGCCGCTCGCATGGACTTCCGTCTTGAGTTCTCCGCAGAGGCCGAACGGGACTTCGAACTGATCTTCGACCATCTGTTCGACAGCTACCGCGCCTTCGGCGAGGGTGTGGAAGCCGCGCTCGATCATGCCGAAGCGCGGGTGCTGGACATCCGCGCGGCCGTGAACCGCATCCTGACGGCGCCCCACCGAGGTGAAAGCCATGACGACATTCTGCCCGGCCTGCGGCATCTGACGATCGGACGGGCGATCTACTGGTTCGATGTCGACGAAGAGCGCCGGACAGTCCGCTTGCTGGCGGTGTTCTTCGGCGGGCAGGACCACCGTCGTCGCATGCTGGCCCGGCTTCTCGAGGAGTGAGGAACCGTAAACGCGACCTCCGGGACGGCACGCCCGCCGGATGGCGAGACCCTGCGGCAGGGCACTGCATGAGACGCGGCTCCTCCCCGCAGGTGACATAATGCGGCCGAATGCCCTCTCCATCGCTCACGCGCCGCCAGCTCCTGCGGGGCGCCGCCGCTGGAATCGCCGCGGCCGCGACCGCCCCCCGCGACGGCGGCGCCGGAATCGCCGCGACCACCACGAGTGCGGGCGCCGGAAGCTTCATCCACGCGATGACGCAGCCCGACGACATCGGGCCGTACGAAGACGGCGTGCTGCCGACCGGCGTCCGCTCCCGCTTCGTCGCCAACGTGAACGGCCTGCGCATGCACGTGCTGGAGGCGGGGTCGCGGGCGGAAGCCCGCGCCGGGGTGCTCCTGCTGCACGGCTTCCCCGAGCTCGCCTATAGCTGGCGGCTGCTGCTGCCGGCGCTCGCCGAAGCCGGCTACCACGTCCTGGCGCCGGATCTGCGCGGCTACGGCCGGACCGACGGCACCGGCGTGGGCTATGACGACGACCTGCGTCCGTTCCGCATGCTGAACGAGATACGGGACATGCTCTCGCTCGTGTCGGTGTTCGGTTACCGCCAGGTCCACCTGGCCGGACACGACTTCGGCTCGCTGGTGGCGTCGTGGTGCGCGGTGGCCCGTCCGGACGTATTCCGATCTGTCGTGCTGATGAGCGCGCCGTTCGGGGGAACGGCGACGCTGCCGTTCGACACCGCCGATGCATCCGCGGCCCCGGCCGACGCTCCGCCGGCGTCCGCCTCCGAGCCGGCGGGCGCCGTAACCGACATCGACGCCGAACTCGCCGGCCTGGACCCGCCGCGCCACCACTATCGCCGCTTCTATGCGACGCGGGGCGCGAACGACGACCTGTGGCGGGCGCCGCAGGGGGTGCACGACTTCCTGCGCGCCTACTACCACATGAAGAGCGGCGACTGGGACGGCAACCGGCCGGAGCCGCTCCGCGAGTGGTCCGCGGCCGAGCTGGCCCGGCTCCCCCGCTACTATGTCCTCGACCTCGGCAAGGGCATGGCCGAGACGGTGGCCGAGCACATGCCCTCGCCGGCCGAGATCGCGGCCTGCGAGTGGCTCCCCGACGACGAGCTGCGGGTCTACAGCGCCGAGTACGAACGGACGGGATTCCAGGGCGGGCTGCAGTGGTACCGCAGCGTGCAGTCGGTGTCGTCCATCTTCGGCGGCGGGATCAATGCCGACCTGCAGGTGTTCGCCGGGCGGACCATCGACCAGCCGTCGATGTTCATCGCCGGGGCGCGGGACTGGGGCATCCACCAGCGGCCGGGCGCCCTGGAGCGGATGGACGGGCAGGCCTGCACCGACCTGCGGGGCCTGCATCTGCTCGAAGGAGCCGGACACTGGGTTCAGCAGGAGCGGTCGGCGGAGGTCAACCGGCTGGTGCTCGAGTTTCTGGACTCGCTGTGACCACCGCGGCGGGTCGGGCACGCGCTCGTTGCCGAGTCAGGGGCGTGGCGCTCGCCGGCCTCGGCGGCGCGGCTGTGACGAACCGGCTTGGCACGCGCTCGGGCTACTCCGATAATGCCAAGAGTGACGGAGCCGGTTCGACCTCTGTGACGAACCGGCTTGGCACGCGCTCGTTGCTACGGACGCCGGTCGTGACCATGAAGGACGAGAAGCATGGCTGACAGAACACTGGCATCGAGGCTGCGGATGGCCACAATCGGTCTCGTGCTCGCCGCCCTTCCGTGCGTGCCGGCCGGAGCTGCGGCGCAATCGCTCCCGACCCCCTACACCCTGGTCGAGGAGTGGCCCCACCTGCCGGCGCACATGAACGGCGGCAGGTGGGGAGAGACCATCGGCGTCGACCGCGACGCGGACGGCAACATCTGGGTGTTCCACCGCTGCTTCAACAACCAGCCGCCCGGCGCGGCCACCTGCGTCGGCCGGGACGACGATCCGCCCGTCGTCAAGTTCAGCCCCGATGGCGAGCTCATCGACAGTTGGGGCGAGGGGGTCTTCGCGGCGCCGCACGGCTTCCACATCGACCCGGAGGGCAACCTCTGGGGGACCGACTACAACGGCAGCGAGACGGTGCTCGGGATGCCGGCCGGCGGCCGCGGCCACCAGGTGTTCAAGTTCAACCCGAGCGGGGAGATCCTCATGACGCTCGGCAAGGCGGGGGTCGCGGGCAACGGGCCGGACACCTTCGACCGGCCGAGCGACGTGGCGGTCAACGCCGACGGCGACATCTTCGTCACCGACGGCCACGGGCCGAACAACCGGGTGGTGAAGTTCGACCGTAACGGCAGGTTCCTCATGACGTGGGGCGGCCCGGGCGACGCCCCCGGCGAGTTCGACCAGCCGCACACGCTCACCCTGGACAGCCGCGGACGGGTGTTCGTCGGCGACCGGTCGAACAGCCGCATCCAGATCTTCGAGCCGGACGGCACGTTCGTCGCCGAGTGGAAGCAGTTCGGGCGGCCGAGCGGCATGTTCATCGACGAGGACGACGTGCTGTACGTCACCGACTCGACCTCGAACTCCGGCAACAACCCCGGCTTCCAGCGCGGCATCTACATCGGCAGCGCCGTCGACGGGACGGTGCACGCCTACATCCCGGATCCCGACGTCGAGTTCCAGGACGAGCGGCGCATCTCCGGCGCGTCGGGCATCACCGCCGACCGGCAGGGCAACGTCTACGCCGCCGACGTCGGCCCGCAGAGAATCCGGAAGTACATCAAGCAGTAGGGCAGGCCGCGGACGCGGCGGCGGGGCCACTACACGCCCCAGGAGGTGACCGGCGCCGCGACGGGCTCGACCGGCGCCGCGCGGCGGTAGATCCTCTCGTCCCAAGCCACACGTAATCGTTCCATCCGCCCCGTCCCGGACCTGCACGTTACGCTGACGCTCCTCGTATACAGTACGACCCGATGACCGACGAAGCACCGCGGCAATCCTCCCGCCCGGCCCGCGTGGACGCCACCAGGCTCGGCGTGGTCGTCCTCGTCGGGGTCCTCCTCTGGCTCGTGCCGACGCCGGAGGGCGTCGAGCCGCGCGCGTGGCAGCTTCTGGCCGTCTTCGTCGCCACGATGGTCGGCATCATCCTGCGCCCGCTGCCGATGGGCGCCCTGGCCTTCGTGTCGGTCTCCTTCGCCGTGCTCTCCGGCACCCTCACCATCGGGGAGGCGACCGGCGGCTTCGGCAGCACCGTGGTCTGGCTGGTGGTGGCCGCGTTCTTCATCGCCACCGCGTTCGTCAAGACCGGATTCGGCACGCGCATCGCGTACCACTTCATGCGCCTGCTGGGGAAACGCAGCCTCGGACTCGCCTACGGCTTCGTCGTCACCGATCTGGTGCTGGCCCCGGCCATCCCGAGCAACACGGCCCGCGCCGGCGGCGTCATCTTTCCCATCCTCAAGTCGCTCTGCGTCTCTCTCGGCAGCGACGCCGCGCTCGGCACCCAGCGCCGGATCGCCGGCTTCCTGACGTTCACCTCCTACCAGGGCGTGGTAATCACGAGCGCCATGTTCCTCACCGCGATGGCCGCCAACCCGCTGGCGGCATCGCTGGCCGCGCAGCAGGGGGTGGAGATCTCCTGGGCGCTCTGGGCCGTGGCGGGGTTCATCCCCGGAGTGCTCAGCCTGCTGGTGGTGCCGTTCCTGATCTACCGTCTCTATCCGCCGGAGATCACCCACACCCCGGAGGCCCCGGAACTGGCGCGGCAGCGGCTGCGGGAGATGGGACCGATGTCGCGCGACGAGTGGGTCCTGCTGGCCGTGTTCGTCTTCCTCCTGACGCTGTGGATCTTCGGCGGCGCGCTCGGCGTCAACGCCACCGCGACGGCGCTGGCCGGCGTGGCCGCCATGCTCGCCACCGGCGCCCTGGCGTGGCAGGACGTCCTTGAGGAACGCAGCGGCTGGGACACCTTCATCTGGTTCGCGGTGCTCGTCATGATGGCGACCCAGCTCGGCGAGCTGGGCCTGCTGGCGTGGTTCACCGACCGCGTCTCGGGGGTGCTGGGCGAAGGGCACTGGCTGCCCGCCTTTCTCAGCCTGAGCCTGATCTACTTCTACGTGCACTACTTCTTCGCTTCGAACACCGCCCACGTCAGCGCCATGTACGCCCCGTTCCTGGCCCTCGCCATCGCGGTCGGCACGCCCCCCGTCCTCGCCGCCCTGGTGCTCGCCTTCTTCAGCAATCTGTTCGCGTCGATGACGCACTACGGCACGGCGCCGGCGCCGATCCTGTTCGGGTCGGGGAACGTGGAGATCGGCGACTGGTGGAGGCTGGGGGCGCTCATCAGCGTCGTGAACATCGTGATCTGGCTGGGGGCGGGGAGCCTGTGGTGGCGCGTGCTGGGGTTGTGGTGATCGGTGGGCAAGGGCGGCGGCTGGAGAAGCGCGGCGTCGACAACGGAGAAGATGGCCGTCGTCGCGCCGATCGACAGCGTCAGGGTCAGTACCGTGGCGGCCGTGAAGCCGGGAAACCGGCGCAACAGCCGCAGACCGTAGCGGACGTCCCCGGCGCCACGTTCGACGGCCTGGTCATCGGACGTTTCTCTCGGTTACCGTGAACAGAGTGTCGCAACTCTTCTCGATAAGCAAGGTGAATCTGCGATGGGAATCCCCGCAAGTGCGCTCGCAGTTGTTGCGAGCTGCCCAGCGGCCGGGTCACCGCATTCGACCCGCTAACCGGCCGGCGCGCGTGGGAGGCAGGATGGTTACGGATGCGCTCGGGCGTGTCAATCCGTCGCCGGTCGCTGCAAACGCCGTGCTATAGTCGTCGCCCCATCCTTGCCGGCAGCGGCGCGGCGCCTGGCTGAGGAAGGCGCGACGAGGGGGAAACGATCATGCGGAGCAAACGGCTGCGTCGTGCGGTTCTCATGGCACTGCTCGTGGCCGTGGGCGCCACGGCGGCGCCGGCGTGGCTGTCCGGTTCGGGGTCGGCCGCCGGGACGGCGACAGCGCAAGGCAGGAGCCTGCCGGTCTTCGAAGTGGACCCGTCGTGGCCTTCGGTGCCGGACGGCATGCGGCTCGGCGCTCCGTCCAGCATCGCCATCGATGCGGAGGACAACGTCTGGGTCCTGCACCGCCCGCTGACGCTTTCGGCCGAGGAGGACGCGACGGCGGCGGCGCCGGTCGTCGTCTTCGATACGGGCGCGGGCATGCAGAAGCTGACGTTCAGGGGGCTGTCCGGGGCACAGTGACACCGATGGACGGACGCATCTCTCGGCGCGAGTTGCTGAACGCGGTGGGCGCGGCCGGAGGGGCGGCCGCCGTGCACGCCGCGGCCACTGCCCTGGGACTGGTGCCGGCGGTCGTTCGGGCCGGCCAGCTCGATCTCAGCCCGGCCGGCGACCGGGCGCGGCACGTCGTCGTCATCGGCGCCGGCATCGCCGGGCTGACGGCGGCGTACGAGCTCCGCAAGGCGGGCCACCGCTGCACGGTCCTGGAAGCCTCGCACCGTCCCGGGGGACGCAGCCTCACGCTGCGGCGCGGCGACGTGGTCGACGAGCTGGGCGCCCGGCAGGTCTGCGATTTCGACGACCAGCCCCATCTGTACTTCAACGCCGGCCCGGCGCGGATTCCCGGCACCCATGCGAGCCTGCTGCGCTACTGCCGCGAGCTCGACGTCCCGCTCGAGATCTTCGTCAACGACAACCGCAACGCCTGGGTCCACGACGACGCCGCGTTCGGCGGCCGGCCGATCCGCAGCCGCGAGTACAGGACGGATGCCCGCGGCTTCCTGGCCGAGCTGCTGGCGAAGTCCGTCGACCCGCGCGCCCTCGACGCCCTTCTCGACGCCGACGATCACGAGCGGCTGCGGGAGTTCGCGCGGGCGTACGGCGACCTCGACGAGACGCGCACCTATCGCGGGTCGGACCGCGCCGGCTACGCGCGCGGCGGCATGACGTCGCCCGGCGTCAAGAAGCCGGTGCACGACTTCTCCGAGCTGCTCCGCGCGAACTTCTGGCGCGAGTACATGCATTGGGGCGAGCTGGCGGACCAGGCCGCGCCCATGCTGCAGCCCGTCGGCGGCATGGACCGCATCGTAGACGGCTTCATGCGCCGCGTGGGCGATGCGGTCGAGCTGCGGGCGGCGGTGCGCGAGATCCGGCTGCGCGAGACCGGCGTGGAGGTCGCGTACACCGGCGCCCGCGGCCAGGTGCGGGCGATTCGGGCCGACTACTGCCTCAACAGCATGCCCGCCCACCTGGTGGTGGGCCTGCGCCACAACCTGCCCGCGCGATACGTGCGGGCGCTGTCGGCCCCCGGTCGCGGCAGGCTCGTCAAGCTGGCGTTCCAGGCGCGGCGCCGGTTCTGGGAGGACGAGCAGATCTACGGCGGCATCTCCTGGACCAACCAGGACATCACCCAGATCTGGTACCCGCCGCACGGCATCCACACCGGTACCGGGATTATTCTCGGCGCCTACGCCTTCGACGACGAACCCGGCTATCGGCTCACCCGGCTGTCGCCGGCCGAGCGCATCGAAGCGGCACTGGTCCAGGGCGAGAAGGTCCACGCCGACTACCGGCAGCACGTCGGACGGGGCATCAGCGTGGCCTGGTACCGCATGAACCACGTGCTCGGCTGCTCGACCCGCTGGTCCGACGAGGCGATGCGGGACCATTTCGCGGCGCTGCAGAACGCCGCCGGCCGGCACTACATGGTGGGCGATCAGATCAGCTACCACCCGGGCTGGCAGGAAGGCGCCATCCAGTCGGCCTACCATGCCCTGCGGGACATCGAGCGGCGCGAGCGCGAGGCGGCAGCCGCCGGCTGAGAAGGCGAGGAGGAGCCGGAAAGGCAATGCAGCGGGGATTTCGCCGCGGACTCCCGGCTTCGAGGCCGAGCGTTGCGGCGGCGCTTCTGGTGCTGGCGGTCCTCGCCGCCGGAGGACGGCCGGCGGCGGCACAGGCCCCCGACGACGGCCCATCCGCACCCCGAGCATTGTACGTGGCGGCCTGCGAGTCCTGCCACGGCACCGACGGACGGGGCAATCCGCGGATCGACGCGCCCGTGCTCGCCGGCCTGAGCGCCGCGTACCTCGAACGGCAGCTCGACGGCTTCCGCCGCGGCTACCGGGGCCGCCACCCCGAAGACCGCGAAGGCCTGGAGATGCGCCCCATGGTCGAGGGGCTCGCCGCCGCGGACCTCGCGGCCGTGGCGGCGTGGCTTGGGTCGCTGTCCACGCCGCGACCCGTCGGCGACCCGGCGCCGGCCGGCGCCGACACGCCGAGAGGCGACCCGGCGCGCGGGCAGACGCTCTACACGGCGTGCGCGGTTTGCCACGGGCGAGCCGGGGAAGGCAACTCTGTCCTCGGGGCGCCGCGGCTCGCCGGGCAGGCGAGCTGGTACACCGTGCGGCAGCTCCGGAAGTTCACCGACGGCATCCGGGGCTCGCATCCCGACGACACGTCCGGGGCCTCCATGCGCGCGAGCGTGGCGGACCTGACCCCAGGCGACGCGGCTGATATCGTGGCCTGGATCGAGACGCTGCCGGCGCACTGACCCACCGACCCGAAGAGGGGGGAACGACGATGACCTGCCCTCCGAGCTCTGCCGCCGCGTCGATCGGAGCCGCTGCCCTGCTGGCCGCCGCGGCCGCCGTCGCGCAACCGCCCAGCGCCGGGCAGCCGGGCTTCGACGCCGTCGACCGCGCGATCGCCGGGCTCGAAAACGCCGCCGGCCGCAGCGAGATAATCCGGGCCGGCCAAGGGATCCTCGACGCCGCCGAGGGCGCCCTGAACGCCTTCAACGCCAGCGCTCAGGTCCGTGACGGCGCCTACGCACGGTATCAGGCGGCGCTGCGCGAGGTGGATGCGCTCGCGGTCCGCTGTGACAACGGCTACCCCTGTGGCGCGGACGCGCGCGGCAACACCGGCGTGGTCTACTTCGACGGCCTCGTCGACGCGTATGCCAGAGTCTGGGAAGCGCGGTCGGGGCTGGCCGCCGCCAACGCCGCCTATGTCGAGGCGGTCGGCATTGCCGGCGCCGCCGAGGCCCGCGGGCGCGCCGCGCGGTTCCGGCGCTACGCCATCCACATGCCCCGCCTGCGGGGCAACAGCAACCACATGCTGGCGAGACAGCGGGTCCTCATCCGCGCGTCCAACGCCGAGAACGACTCTCACAACGCTCTCCACGACCGCGCGATCGCCGCGCACGTGGCCGCCAACCACGCCGCCCTCGACGCGCTCGGCCGCGCCGCGCGAGCGCTTTCGACGGCCGCCGGACACCTGATCGACGACAAATCGCCAGAACGACGGGCCGGCCAGGTGACCCGCGCCGCCGCGCGCGCCAACCGCGCCGCGGCAGCCGCCGCGGACCCGGGGATCTGGAACGACGGCAACCGGACCGACGAGGCTCTGGACGAGCTGCTCAACGCGGGGCGCGAGATGTTCGCGGCGATAGACAGCCACGTACGGCTGGTCGAGGACGCGGCGGGGGAGCAAGAGCGGGAGCAGTAGCAGCAGGCACTGCTATCCTGGCGGCAGCCCGGCGTGACAGGCGCTGCACGCGCCACGAGCACGCCCGGCCGGAGGACTCATGCGGCGAACTTTCGAGCGTGCGCACGATTTCGGTCGGCTGGCGGCCTGCCTGGTGGTCGTGGCGATCGCGCTGGCCGCGGCCGGTCCCGCGGCGGCCCAGCACGGCGCGCCCGCCAACGGCGAGTGGCCAACCTACGGGGGCGACCTGGGCAGCACCAAATACTCGCCCCTGGATCAGATCGACCGCGACAACTTCGGCGACCTCGAGATCGCGTGGCGCTGGCGATCCGCCGACGCCGTACTGAGCCTGACCATGCCGGACGGCTCGGAATGGCGCGCCGACTCGCGGCTGGTCTTCGCCGAGCTGAACCGACGCGATCCTGAGCGGTGGCGCGACGCCCAGCCGCCCACCATCACCAACTTCAAGGCCACCCCCCTGATGGTCGGCGACCGGCTCTTCATCAACATGCCGACGTCGGCGGCCGCCGCCATCGACGCGCGGACGGGCGAGACGCTGTGGGTCCACAACCCCAAGAGCTACGAGGAAGGCACCACCACGATGTCCGCCCGCTGGAACCAGCGCGGCGTGGCCTACTGGTCGAACGGCCCGGACCGGACGGACGAGCGGATCCTCTTCGGCACCGGCAACGGGTATCTCGTCTGCGTCGACGCGAAGACCGGCCGCCCGTGCGCCGATTTCGGGGACGGCGGACGGCTGGATCTGATGGAAGACATCCCGCGCACCACGCGCGGCGAGCGCGACTGGCTGAACGCGCTGCTCTACTCCGTCCAGTCCCCGCCCATCGTGTTCGGCGATACGGTCGTGACGCCGATGTCGATCTCCAGCTACAACATCCGCAAGGAGATGCCGCCCGGCTGGATGCGCGGCTTCGACGTGCGCAGCGGCCGCACCCGCTGGACGTTCCACACCATCCCGCAGGGCGACGAGTTCGGCAACGAGACCTGGGGCGGCGACTCCTGGCGCGAGACCGGCAAGGTGGGCGTCTGGACGATGATGAGCATCGATCCCGAGCTCGGCTATATCTACCTGCCGCTCAACACCGCCGCCCCGGACTACTACGGCGGACACCGCCCGGGCGCCAACCTGTTCGCCGAGAGCCTCGTCGCCCTCGACCTGGAGACCGGCGAGCGGGTCTGGCACTTCCAGGTCGTCCACCACGGACTGTGGGACTACGACCTGCCCGCCGCCCCGAACCTGATCGACATCACGGTGGACGGCCGGCGCATCGAGGCGGTGGCGCAGATCACCAAGCAGGGCTTCACGTTCGTCTTCGACCGGGCGACGGGCGAGCCGGTCTGGCCCATCGAGGAGCGCCCGGTGCCGACCGACACCGACATCGAGGGCGAGACGCCGTGGCCGACCCAGCCGTTTCCCACCCGGCCGGCGCCGTTCGACTACCAGGGCGTGGCCATAGACGATCTCGTCGACTTCACGCCCGAAATACGGCAGATGGCCATCGAGGCCGTCGCGCCGTACCGCATCGGCCCCCTGTACACGCCGCACAGCCTGCGCGGCACCATCGTGCGGCCCGGGTTCAGCGCCGGAAGCTGGGGCGGCGCGGCCGTCGATCCCGAGACCGGGATCCTGTACGTGCCGTCGGGCAACCGCTACACGGTGAAGCACTTCCGCTCGTCCGAGCCGGGCGAGGACAGCACCCTGGCGGTGCTCGAGGCGCGCGGCGCGCAGGCCCACCGCCCGCAGATGCCGCAGGGGCTGCCGCTGTTCAAGCCGCCCTACTCTCGGATGACGGCCATCGACATGAACACCGGAGAGCACGTGTGGATGCGGCCGCTGGGCGACGGCGACCGGATCCGCAACCTCCCCATGCTGCGCGACCTCGACCTGCCGCCGCTGGGCGGCGACAGCGGGCGCATCGGCCCGGTGTTGACGAAGACGCTGCTGATCCACGCGCTGACCGCGGGCGGCACCGGCGACGGGCCGCGGCTGGTCGCCTTCGACAAGACGACGGGCGAGGAGGTCGCCTCCGTCGATCTGCCGGGCGGCGCCATCGGCACGCCGATGACCTACCTGTCGGGCGGGCGGCAGTACATCGCGCTGACCGTCGGCGGCGGCCGCGTACCGGAGCTGATCGCCCTGGCGCTGCCCGTTACTGATCCGGAGGGTTGACGCCCGTTCGTCACCGCCACCACGAAACGCCGACGCCGAGACGGAACGACACCGCGTCGAGGTCGGGCAGGGTGCCCCGGCGCCCGCTCGTCCCGCGCGTCGGGATGCTACCCACGGGAAAGTCCTTGAATGTGCCCTTTCCCGCCTTGACGTTCACATCGACGGCCCACGCCTCGGACAGGTAGACGGCGATTCCGCCCCCGACAGTGAAGGTCGGCTTGCTCGTGAAGTCGGTAGTGGTCCACTTGCCGTTCTCGAGGACATCGGTCACCAGCCAGAACGTCAGCGCGAGGTCGCCGTACGGGACCCATCGGCGGCGGCCGTCGGTCAGGTGCAGCCTCGCACCCAGATCGACGTGGCCGAACTTCACCGTGTCGAATGCCTCCAGGCCGTGGGTGTCGATGGTCCCGTAGGCCATGCCCAGGTACGGGGTGACGATGCGGTTGAGGCCATGTCCGATCCGGACGCCCACGAGCACTGCTCCGTCGCCCGGCTCGCTCCCGAAGGAGACGGTCGTCGCCCCGGACTCCAGTCCCAGCGTCCACCCTTGTGTCCTGGCCGTCTGGGCGCTGCCCTCGACAACCCACCCGAGGCAGAAGAGGACCGGCAACAGGATGAGGCCGGTTCGTCCTCGGCATCCGGGCGCCGACCTCTTCATGACGGGCTTGAACACGCAAACGCACGAACGTCGGCTCGGGGCAGGACGCGCGCGACCCGACCCCCGGATGACGTCGGGGGTCGGGCTCGAAAGGGGTTGACGGACCGGACGGTTCAGTCACTCGGCCAGGGCACGCCGACGTCGCCCTTCGCGTTGCCCATGCCCTTGTAGTTGAACCGCTGCACGCGCTTGCCCTCGAAGGTCTCCGTCGTATAGACGTTGCCGCTCGAGTCGACCGCGATGCTGTGGTTGCCGAAGAACTGTCCCGCCATGCGACCGCCGCTGCCGAAGCTGTAGATGTACTCCAGCGGCTTGCGGCGCAGCACGTGCACCTGCTGGTTCACGCCGTCGGCGACGTAGGCGAAGGTCTGCTCCGGGTCGGTCGAGAACGCTATGTCCCAGGCGGAACCGGATCCGAGCGTCTTCGTCATCAGGTAGATCTCCTCGACGAACTCGCCCGCCTTGGTGAACACCTGCACGCGGTTGCCGGGACGGTCGCACGCATAGACCAGCCCGTCGCTGGTCGGGTCGGCGCAGTGCACCGGGTTGCGGAACTGCTGGTCGCCGGACTTGTCGCTGCTGACCGCACCGTGCGCCGGCGCGTTCGCCGCGTCGTAGCGCGGCAGCTCGTCGTCGCTCGGCGTGTTGCCGTAGGCGCCCCAGTAGCGCTTCAGCTCGCCGGTATCGCCGTCGACCACCGCCACGCGCCGGTTGCCGTAGCCGTCGGCCAGGTACGCCTCGTTGGCCTCGGCGTCGAAGGTGACCTTGGCGACCCGCGAGTAGCGCGTCGTCGAGTTGCTGTCGGGCTCGGGATGGCCGTCCTCGCCGATCTGCAGCAGGAACTCGCCGGTGTGGGTGAACTTCAGGGCGTGCGAGTCATCGCCGCCGTTGCCGCCGATCCAGACGTTGTCCATCGGATCGACCCAGATGCCGTGGTTCGACTCGGGCCAGTCGTAGCCCTCGCCGGGACCGCCCCAGTGCTGCAGCAGGTTGCCTTCCTGGTCGAACTCCAGGACCGGGGGGGCCGGATGGCAGCACGCCTCCGCGAACGGCGGGTCGAGCGCGGCCGGTATCTCGTTCGGCGCGAGGTTGCCGCGGTGCACGATCCAGACGTGGTCGTGCGCGTCGACCGAAACCCCGATGGTCGAGCCGAGCAGCCAGTTGTTCGGCAGCGGCTGCGGCCAGAACGGGTCGACCTCGAACAGCGGCGCGTTCGGGACCATCCCCTGCGCCCCGACCTCACCGCTGTCGGTCGGCGCCCATACCAGGACCGCCGCCAACAGAGTGCCGATGCCCAAGACGATCAATCGTGACTTCATGTCAGTTACCTCCCCAACTCACCGGAACCGAGGCTCCTATCATAAGCCCGTCCTTGCCGCCGCCGGAATAGAATCACGATTCATGGCAACCTGCACACGCAAATAGTTCCCGAGCCCCGGCGACGTGCAGGACGCCCGCGCGCCGGCGAGACTCCCAGCGCGCCATGCAGGGGAGCGCGACCGCCAATCGGCCGGGGTGCAGGCGGCGGAAGGAGATCGACGGCATGAGGCCCGCGAGGCTGCTCGTCGTGTCGCTGTCGGGGCTCGTCCTGATGCAGTGCGCAGCCGCCGTCGATACGGTGCAATCGCCTGCTGCGGTACGGCCTCCTGACACCGCGCCGGCGGATGTCGCCGCGTTCGGCGTCGCCCAGCTCCGTCGCGCCGCCGAGCAGGGAGCCGCGCGGGCGCAGGTCGAGCTCGGCGCGCGGTACGAGCACGGTCGCGGCGTGGAGCAGGACTACCGTGCCGCCGTGTCGTGGTACCGGCGGGCGGCTGACCAGGGATACGCACCGGGACAGGCAGCCCTCGGATTCCTGTACAGCACCGGTCGCGGCGTGGCGCGCGACGACGAAGTCGCGACGGCGTGGCACCGCCGGGCCGCGGCACAGGGCAACGCCCGCGCGCAGAACAACCTCGGCATCCAGTACCGGGACGGCCACGGCGTGGCGCGCGACGACGAGGCGGCGGCCCGCTGGTTCCGGCGGGCCGCCGAGCAGGGCAACGGCTTCGCGCAGAACAGCCTCGGCGAGCTGTACCGGGACGGCCGCGGCGTGGCGCGCGACGACGAGGCGGCGGTCCGTTGGTTCCGGCGGGCCGCCGGGCACGGGCACGACTTCGCGCAGCTCAACCTCGGCTTCATGTACGACCGCGGTCGTGGCGTGCCGCAGGACGACGCGGAAGCGCTCCAGTGGTATCGCCGCGCGGCCGAGCAGGGCCACGTCCAGGCGCAGTTCAACCTGGGCGTCATGTACCTGGAAGGCCGGGGCGTACGCCGGGATTTCGTGGAAGCGGCGCGCTGGTACCGTCTGGCCGCCGCACAGGGCCACGCCGAAGCGCAACAGTTGGTCGGCGACAGCGGTCGCTGAGTTCCGTGACACGGACGTGAGAATCCATTATCATGACGGCGTCGGCTGGAACCTTGCTCACCGTGCGCTTGGCGTCGATGCAAACACCATGAAGTACACGCTCGCAACCGTCCCGCCCAGCGCGTATCTGGCTTCCGGATCGCGACTGGCGGCTTGCGCTGCGGCCTGGTGTGGCCTGCACTGTGCGCTCACACCGTTCCTGGTCGTGGCGGCGCCTGCACTCGCGCTCTCCGAAGGCGTCGAGCGAACCGTCTGGGTCGGAACCGTCTTTCTCGGGGCGCTGATGCTCGTCCTGGGCCCGGCCCGCAAGGACGCGGTCGTTATCCTCGCCTTTCTCGGGGGGGCCGCGCTCTGGGCAGCCTCCCTCGCCGGCTGGCTCGAGCCGCTGCCCGAGACCGCGACGTCGGCCGCCGGCAGCCTGACCCTCGCAGGCGCTCTCTTGCAGAGTGCGCGTGTCTGCCAGGCCGGCGCGTGCTCGGCATGCGCCGACGAGGACCGCCCGGATCGAGGAGGCTGACGGCAGCCGTCCTCCGGTCGTCGGGACGGGTCGCTCGGGCCCGCGGTCGGTATCGTGCAATGCAACGAGACACACCTCAGCGCAGGGCGATCCGCCGCGTTTTCATGCGCGTCGAGCGCCCTCTCACGCCGGACGAGGTCCTCGCCCACGGCCAACGGATCGTGCCGTCGCTCGGGCTGGCGACGGTCTATCGGAATGTGAAGATCCTCGCTGCCGAGGGGTGGTTGTCGGAAGTGGAGCTTCCCGGCGGCGGGCTGCGGTACGAATTGGCCGAGCGCCCGCATCACCACCACTTTCTCTGTCGCTCCTGCGACCAGGCGTTCGACGTCCATCGCTGCCCGGACGAGGTCGAGGAGCTGGCGCCCGAGGGCTTCGAGGTCGACGGCCACGAGCTGATTCTCTTCGGCCGCTGCGCGGCGTGCAGGTGACGGACCTCGCGAACCAGCCGGTCGAGTGCCCTTCGAGCTGCGTCCGACAGGATCGCTCCGGCGCCACCGGCACACCGGACTACGGACGCCGCGCGCCGGGCCGCGGCGTGTCGAACAGCGTGGTCACGCCGACCAGCCGCGCCGCAACGGTCGAGAGCCCCAGCCGGTGATCGGCCGGATCGATCCAGCGGCCCGCGCCTTCGCGAACCGCCGCGGGCCGCGCCCGGAGCCGCACGTAGACCGGTTCGACGTCGAGGTCGAAGTGGGTGAACCCGTGCCGGAACACGCCGGCCTCCTGGACTCCGTCGACCAGCTCCGCGCCGATGCCGGCCTGCTCCAGGAACACGCGCAACGACTCGCCGGCGGCGCGCTCCGGCGGTGACCACAGGCCGCCCCAGACGCCGTCCGGCGGCCGCTGCTCCACGAGGCACGCACCGTCCGGGTCGACCACCACGAAGAAACGGCTGCGCTCCAGGCGGCGCTCCCGGCGCGGGGCCGGCTCCGGGTACCGCTCGGGATCGCCTGCGAGATACGCCCGGCAGTCGGCGCGCACGGGACAGTCGGCGCAACGTGGCCGCGTGCGGCGGCATACCGTGGCGCCCAGATCCATGACGGCCTGCGTGTAGTCCGCTACCCGCGCGGACGGCGTGTGGGATTCCGCCAGCCGCCACAGCTCGTCCAGGGTCGCCGACGACGAGACCGCTCCGGCAACGCGGTGCCGCCGCGCGAGCACCCGCTTGACGTTGGCGTCCAGGATTGCGGCCCGCCGGCCGAGGCTCTGCGCGACGATTGCCGCGGCGGTGGAACGGCCGACCCCCGGCAGCCGCCGGATGCGCTCCGGCTCGTCGGGAAAGACGCCGCCGTGCTCCCGCATGACGACGCCGGCCGCCCGGTGGAGGTTGCGCGCCCGCGCGTAGTACCCCAGGCCGCTCCACAGGTGCAGCACCTCGTCGAGGTCGGCGCGCGCCAGGCTCTCGACGTCGGGGAACCGCGCCATGAACCGCTCGAAGTAGGGAACGACCGTGCGCACCTGGGTCTGCTGCAGCATGATCTCGGCGACCCAGACCCGGTACGGCGTGCGCCGGCGCTGCCACGGCAGGTTCTTGCGGCCGTGGACGTCCCACCAGGCAAGGAGGCGGCCGGCGAAACACGCCGCCGATTGCTCGTCAGCCAAGTGCCTTCACCAGCGGACGCGCCGCGGAGATCGACCGCCCCCGAGTGGCCCGGCCCGATCGCCGCTCCCTGCCCGCCGGCAGACTTCGTTGCGGCGTATCAGGTGGCCTGGCGGTCCGTCCCGACCTCCCGGCCCATCCGCTCCTCGTAGACCTTGACCATCGCACTCTTCGGCTCGTCGCCGAACCCCATCTCGATGGCCGCGCGGTAGGTCTTCACCATCGCCTCCACCAGCGGCAGGGAGGCGTCGAGTTGCGCGGCGGCTTCCTGGATGTTCACGATGTCCTTGTAGGCGGCCCGCAGCGAGAAGTCCCCCTCGAAGCGGCGCTCCATGATGCGGGGCACGAAGTGCTCGCCGGCGAAGCTGCGGGCGTTGCCGGTGGTGAGGACCTCGGCAAGCTGGGCCGGTCGCAGCCCGGCCTTCACCGCGAACGGCAGAATCTCGCAGAACGCGGCGATATTGACGTCGTAGACGATGTTGTTGACCGCCTTCATGAGCTGGCCCATGCCGACGTCGCCGCAGTGCACGATGTGCTCTCCCATGACGTCGAGATACGGCTTCGACAGCGTGAACAGCTCGGCGGCGCCGCCGAACATCATCGTGAGCGTCCCCCGCTCGGCCCGCAACGGCATCCCGGAAACCGGACAATCCGCATAGGCCGTCCGGGCCTCACGGGCGCGCTGGGCCAGCCGCCGCGCCGCCTGGTGGTTCATGGTGGTGGTGTCGACGACCGACGGGGCCTTGCCGCCCTCGACGAGGCCGCGCTCGCCGAACAGCACCGCCTCGGCTTCCTTGTCCGACGGCACGCAGAGAAAGATCAGCTCGGCGCCCTCGGCCAGCGCAGCGGGATCGGACGCGGCCGCCGCACCCTCCGCCACCACGGCCTGCACGGACTCGGGCAGCACGTCCCACACCACGAGCGGCACGCCTGCCTTCAGCAGGTTCCGGGCCATTCCCGAACCCATTCTGCCGAGCCCGATGAAGCCGACGGTGCGGTCGTCCATGCGCGCGCAGCATAACACCCCTGCACGCCGAGGCAGCCGCGTCACCAATGGGGGAAAGCCTTCAAGCAGGAGTGCAGGCGAGCAGTCCCGCCGTCCGCGCCCCTCGCGTGGCGGCGGCGGCGTCAGTCGGACGGCCCCTGCTTTCCCGCGACGGAATCGCCGGCGCCGATCATGTCCGCGCTGGCGACTATCAACGGATCGGGCCGGCCCACGACGCGGGCGTCCTTGTTCGTGTAGGGCAGCGCGGCCAGGAAGTGCCGCATGCAGTTCAGGCGGGCGCGCTTCTTGTCGTCGGACTTGACTATCGTCCACGGCGCGTCGGCGGTGTCCGTATAGAAGAACATCGCCTCCTTGGCGGCGGTGTAATCGTCCCACTTGTCGAGCGACTGCCGATCGACGGGCGACAGCTTCCACTGCTTCAGGGCGTCCTGCTCGCGCGCCTCGAAGCGGCGCCTCTGCTCCTTGCGGGTGACGGAGAACCAGTACTTGAACAACCGGATCCCGCTGCGCACGAGCATGCGCTCGAGCTCGGGCGCCTGGCGCATGAACTCCAGGTACTCCTTGGGGCCGCAGAACCCCATCACCCGCTCGACGCCGGCGCGGTTGTACCAGGAGCGGTCGAACAGCACGATCTCGCCGCCGTGCGGCAGATGGCGGACATAGCGCTGGAAGAACCACTCGGTCCGCTCGCTCTCGGTCGGCTTGTCGAGCGCCACCACCCGCGCGCCGCGCGGATTGAGGTGCTCGGTGAACCGCTTGATGGTCCCGCCCTTGCCGGCGGCGTCCCGGCCCTCGAACAGAATGACGACCTTCCCGCCCGTCGCCCGCACCCAGTCCTGGGCCTTCAGCAGCTCGACCTGCAGCGCGGCCTTCTCCCGCTCGTAGGGCTTGCGGGCGAGCTTCTTCTTGTAGGGGTACTCCCCGGTCTCGAAGAGCCGGCGGATGACGTCGCGGTCCCTCGTTCCGGCGGCGCCCTCTTCGAACACAGCGCCGTCGGTTCGCTGCACACCCGGCGCCTGGCGAGCACTCACCGCCGACGCGGCGCCCTGTCCCGATTTCGTCATTACCTTCCCCACGGGTCCTCTACTTGCAGGCAACTCCGGGTCGCGCCCAATGACCAGGGTCCGCCTGTGTCAGAAACCAGGTTCCCAGACGGCGGCGACATCGAGCTCGAATCCCGGGAGCACGGATTCTCCGGTCAGGACACCCGTTCCCGTACGTTGCTCCGGATCGCCACCCGACGAACGATAGATGACGACCTGCCGCCGACCCGGATCGAGCAACCAGCCGAGGCGGACGCCGTTGTCCCGGTATTCCTCCATCTTCCGGCGGAGCACGCCACGGGAATCGGACGGTGACACCAGCTCGACAACGAAGTCGGGACATAGCGGCAGGAATCCCTGTCTGGCCTCGGCCGGAAGCCGCGCGAGGCGCGTCCGGAGGATCCAGGCCACGTCGGGCGAACGCACTGCCCCGTCGGGGAGCTCGAAACCGGTGGAGGAATCGAAGGCCACACCGCTCCCCTCGTCCTCGGCCCAGCGAAAGACGGCAGCGAACAAGCGGCCGTTCCGCGCGCCCGTTTCCCCTCCCGTGGGCGCCATGACCGCGATGCTCCCTTCCGCGTTGCGCTCGATGCGCACGTCCCGGTTCAGTTGGCAGAACCGGAGGAACTGCTCCCGGCTCATGTCGATGACCGGCTGCATATGCAATTCCAACGCCAACGCCGGCGGCCGCGGGCGCCGATCAACCACCGCCATGACCACAGGCTAGCACGGCCTCGTCTGCTTCGGCACCATTCCCGGCCACGCCACTCCCGACCCCGTCAACGGCGGCGGTCCGCTTGCACCCGAACGCCTCCGAGTCCATCATGAGCCGGCACGGAAGATGATGGCCGTCGAAGGCCGCGGTCGTGCGAAGATCGAACAGGCCCTGACGCTTTCCGGGCCCCGTGCGAACACCGAGGAGAACCGCATGAAGAAACACGCCGTGTGGATGATGACGATACTGTTGCCGGTGATGACGGCCTGCGGCGGCGATCAGCCGCGGGTGGTCGGGACCGCTCACGTGCTGCGGGTGCTCGAATCGCTCGAGAGCCAGCAGGAAGCCGTGATCGACCGGCTCGGAGCGCTCGAGGAGAGCGTCGGAGCACTCGAGGCGGCCGGACGCGCGGACGCGGCGCCGGCGGGCGGCGGCCCGGCGGGCGCCGAGGTGACCGTAGCAACCACGGTGGCCTTCACGGAAGGGCCGACGGTAGCCGAGGACGGCACGCTGTACTTCACCGATCTCGGCAACAACCGCATCATGCGGCTGTCGACCGACGGCGAGCTCTCCACCTTCCGCCAGCCGAGCAACGACGCCAACGGCCTGATCTTCGACAGCGAGTGGCGCCTGCTCGCCTGCGAGGGCGGCGACGGCGAGACGGGCCTCCCCCGCGTCACCCGCACCGACATGGAGACGGGCGAGGTCGAGGTGCTCGCCGACGCCTACGAAGGCAGGGAGCTGCATCGGCCCAACGACCTGACCATCGACGGCCAGGGCCGCATCTATTTCACGGACCGGCCCGGCCCGAACCGGACGCCGGAACAGACCGGGGTGCACGGCGTCTACCGCATCGACCCGAACGGAACGATCGAGCGCATCCTGACCGAGCCCGAGGTCCTGCGCCCCAACGGTATCGTGATCTCGCCCGACGACACCACGCTGTACGTCATCGAGATCGATCGGGCCGAGGGCGGGCCGCGGATGATCCGCGCCTTCGACCTCAGCCCCGAGGGGACGGCCGGCAACATGCGGGTGCTCCACGACTTCTATCCGGGACGGAGCGGGGACGGCATGACCATCGACAGCCAGGGCAACCTCTACGTGGCAGCGGGGCTGAACCGGCTGCGCGGAACCAGCGAGACGCTCGACACGGTCGCGGGCGTCCACGTCATCTCGCCGGCCGGGGAGCTGATCCGGCACATCCCGATCCCGGAGGACACGATCACGAACGCGGCGTTCGGCGGACCGGACCTGCGGACCCTGTACGTCACCGCCGGCAAGACGGTGTTCAGCCTGCGCACCGAGATCGAGGGGACGAGACGATGACGCGAGATGCTCGGCTCGGCCTGCCGAAACCCGGAGCGAAGCAGTCCGCGATGACGGGATGTCGCCGTTTCCGCGTGCTCCTGCTGGTGGCCGGGCTGGCCATCGGCCTGGGGACGCCAACCGCGTCGGCCCAATCGGTCGGCGACCCGACGGCCGCCCCCGCGACGGCACCGGCCCCGCTGCGCTACGCGGAAGTGGTCGAGGAGGCGCGCGCCCGCGTACGCGCGGACCTGATCGCCCGCGGCTATCCCGGCATCGCCATCGCCGTGTCGGTCGACGGCGAGACGGTCTGGTCCGAGGGCTTCGGCTACGCGAACCTGGAGCACCGCGTCCCGATGCAGCCGTCGGTGAAGTTCCGCGTCGGCAGCATCTCGAAGTCGCTGACCGCGGCGGCGGTGGCGAGGCTGGTCGAGGACGGCCGCCTGAACCTGGACGCGCCGATCCAGGAGTACGTCCCCTCGTTCCCGGAGAAGACGCATCCGATCACGACGCGGCAGCTCGGCGGCCACCTGGCCGGGATCCGGCACTACCAGGGGAACGAGAACTTCATCCGCGACCCGTACCCGACAGTGCTCGACGGCCTGTCCATCTTCGCCGACGACCCGCTGCTGCACGAACCGGGCACGGCGTTCACCTACACGAGCTACGGCTTCAACCTGCTCAGCGCCGTGGTCGAGGGGGCCGCGGAGAAACCGTTTCTCGACCACATGCGCGAGGCCGTCTTCCGCCCGCTGGGCCTGCGCGACACGGTCGCCGACTTCGTGACGCCGATCATCCCCGGGCGGACGAGCTACTACGTGCGCGACGACGCCGGCCGCGTCGTGAACGCGCCGTGGGTCGACAACAGCTACAAGTGGGCCGGCGGCGGGTTCCTCTCGACGACCGAGGACGTGCTGGCGTTCGCCAACGCGCACCTGGACGACGGGTTCCTGTCCGAGGCGTCCCGCAAGCTCCTCTTCACCGAGCAGCGGACCCGCGACGGCGAGGGCGTGGGATACGGCCTCGGCTGGTTCATCCGGACGCGCGAGGACGGGCGGCGCCTGCTGTCCCACTCCGGCGGCTCGGTCGGCGGCACGTCGCTGATGGTGATGGAGCCCGGGTCGCGCGTGGTGGTGGTCGGCCTGATCAACCTGACCCGGGCGAACAACGGCGTCGTCCGCGAGGTGCTCGATCTGTTCATCGACGCCGCGGCGGCACGGCACTAGCGCACGGGCTCGACGCGATCGACGGGCGACTCCGCCGCCGGACCGCCCGGCGGTCCGGCGGACGGAATCCCGGCGCAGGAGCCATCCCAAGTAAACTCCACAGCATGTCACCGGAGCAGCTCCACCGGAAATCGGCCGGCGTCGAGCAGATTGTCCGCCTCGCTGCCGCGCTTGCGGTGTGCGTCGCGCCACTGGCGGGCGCGACGCCGCCGGCGGCCGCGCAACAGGAGCCCGCAGGCAGGGAGCCACGCCAGGCCACGCCCCCGCCGGCGGGATTCCAGCCCGCGGGCCCCGTCATCGACGGTCCGCCCGCCCCGGTGCCGCCGGCCACCATCAACCGCGACGCCGGCGGCGGGGCGACGGTGCGCGCAGTCCGGCTGGATGAACCCCTGCGCCTCGACGGCGTGCTCGACGAGCCGATCTACGCCCGCGTCGAGCCGTTCGGCGGGTTCATCCAGCAGTCCCCCGACGAGGGGGCCCCGGCTACGGAGGGAACCGACAACTGGATCCTCTTCGACGACGAGTCCATCTACGTGGGGGCCCGCGTCTACGAGTCGGTCCCCGAGTCGGAGTGGGTCGCCAACGAGATGCAGCGCGACTCGTTCCGAATTATCAACAACGACGGCTACATCGTCGTGTTCGACACCTTCTACGACCGCCGCAACGGCTTCACCTTCCGGGTCAACCCCATCGGGGGCTTCCAGGATCAGCAGATCACCGACGAGGGCAACCCGAATCCCGACTGGAATCCCGTCTGGGACGTGCGCACGGGCCGCTTCGACGGCGGCTGGACCGTCGAGATGGAGATTCCGTTCCAGTCGCTCCGTTTCCGCCCCGGACCCGACCAGGTATGGGGCATCCAGTTGGGCCGGGACATCCGGTCGAACTACGAGGAGGCGTACCTGACGGCGGTGCCGATCTCGGCCGGGCCGGGACAGTTCCGCCTGTCGGTCGCCGGCACCCTGGTGGGCCTGGAGGTGCCGGCGGACAGCCGCACGTTCGAGATCAAGCCCTACGCGATCGGCTCGCTCAACACCGACCGGACCGTCGTGCCGCCGATCTCGAACGACGGCGACGGGAACGGCGGCGTCGACGTCAAGTACGGCCTCACCGAGAACCTGACGGCGGACTTCACCTTCAATACCGACTTCGCGCAGGTCGAGGTGGACGAGCAGCAGATCAACCTGACGCGGTTCAGCCTGTTCTTCCCCGAGAAGCGCGAGTTCTTCCTCGAGAGCCAGGGCATCTTCGACTTCGGGCGGGTGGCCGGCTTCGGCGGCTTCGGCGGCTCCGCGCGGGGAATCCTCAACGCGCCGCCGGGCGTGTTCCCGCCCGGCGATGCGCCCACCCTCTTCTTCAGCCGGCGGATCGGCCTGGACCAGGCGGGGCGAACCGTGCCGATTCGCGGCGGCGGACGCCTGACCGGCAGGGTGGGCGACTTCAGCGTGGGCGCCATCAACATCCAGACCGACGACGCGCAGGCCAGCAGCGCCCTCCCGACCAACTTCAGCGTGCTCCGGGTCAAGCGCGACATTCTCCGCCGGAGCCGTGTCGGCGCCATCTTCACCAACCGGTCGGTCTCGACGAGGGGCGACGGCGCGAACCAGGCGTACGGACTCGACGCGTCGTTCTCGTTCTACGACAACGTGAACATGTACGGCTACTACGCGCGTACGAACACGCCGGGCCTGCAGGGAAAGAACGAGAGCTACCAGGCGGCGTTCTCCTACGAGGGCGACCTCTACGGACTGCTCGTCGATCACCTGCAGGTCGGCAGGAACTTCAACCCGGAGATCGGCTTCATGCGCCGCGAGGACTTCCGGCGCAGCTACGTCTACGCGCAGTTCAGCCCGCGGCCGGAAGGCATCGAGGCGGTGCGGCAGTTCACCTGGGGCGGCAGCGTCGACTACATCGAGAACGGCGCGGGGCAGCTCGAGACCCGCATCCTGTCGGGCCGCTTCCAGACCAGCTTCGAGAACAGCGACAGGCTGAGCGCGGACATCCAGCAGGACTACGAGTTCCTCCCTCGGCCCTTCGAGATCATCGACGGCGTGACCATCCCCGTCGGCGGCTACGAGTTCACCGACTTCCAGGTGTCCTACAGCATGGGACCGCACCGCCGCGTGGCCGGAGGCCCCTCGTTCCAGCACGGCGAGTTCTTCGGCGGCGACATCACCGCGGTCGGCTACTCGCGGGGCCTCATCGAGGTCTCCCCGCAGTTCGCAGTAGAGCCCAGCATCTCATGGAACCGGATCACGCTGCCGCAGGGGAACTTCACGGCCCAGGTAGCCACGACGCGGCTCACCTACGGGTTCACGCCCCGCATGTTCGCCAGCGCGCTGCTGCAGTACAACTCGACCAACAACGTGCTCAGCACGAACGTGCGCCTGCGCTGGGAGTACCAGCCGGGGAGCGAGCTCTTCATCGTCTACAACGACCAGCGCGACACCTTCATGAACCTCAGGAACCGCGGCGGCTTCCCGATGCTGGAGAACCGCGCCTTCGTGGTGAAGCTCACCCGGCAGTTCCGTTTCTGAGCCGAGACCGCCAGGAATCGCCGGCGACTGGATAAACTCCGCCACATGTCGCCGCCACAGCTCCACGGGAAGACCGCCGCCGGTCACACGGCGGCGAGGCTCGCCACTACGCTCGCGTTCTGGGTCCTGCCGCTGGCGGCGCCGGCGCAACCCCCGCCGGCGGGATTCCAACCCGCGGGCCCGTCGATCGACGGTCCGCCGGCACCAGTGCCGCCAGCCACCATCAACCGCGACGCCAACGGCAGGGCGACGGTCCGCGCCGTCCGCCTCGAGGGCCCCTGGCGGCTCGACGGCGTGCTCGACGAGCCGATCTACGACCGCGTGCAGCCGTTCGGCGACTTCATACAGCAGGCCCCCGACGAGGGGGCGCCGGCCTCGGAGCCGACCGACGCCTGGATCCTCTTCGACGATCAGTCGATCTACGTCGCGGCCCGCGTGTACGAGTCGGTTCCCGAGTCGCAGTGGATCGCCAACGAGATGCAGCGCGACTCGTTTCAGCTCATCAACAACGACGGATTCATCGTCGTGTTCGACACCTTCTACGACCGCCGGAACGGCTTCGCCTTCCGGGTCAATCCCATCGGGGGGTTCAGCGACCGGCAGATCACCGACGAGGGAGACCCGAATCCCGACTGGAATCCGGTCTGGGACGTGCGCACCGGTCGCTTCGCCGGCGGCTGGACCGTCGAAATGGCGATCCCGTTCAAGTCGCTCCGCTTCCGGCCCGGGGCCGAGCAACTGTGGGGCATCCAGTTGGGCCGGGACATCCGGTCGAGCTTCGAGGAGGCGTACCTCACGGCGGTGCCGATCTCGGCCGGGCCGGGACAGTTCCGCGTGTCGGCGGCCGGCACCCTCACCGGTCTGCAGGTGCCGGAGGGCAACCGCACGTTCGAGGTCAAGCCCTACGTGATCGGCTCGCTCGCCACCGACCGGACCGTCGTGCCCCCGATCTCGAACGACGGCGACGGGCAGGCGGGCGGCGACGTCAAGTACGGACTCACCGAGAACCTGACGGCGGACTTCACCTGGAACACCGATTTCGCGCAGGTCGAGGTGGACGAGCAGCAGATCAACCTGACGCGGTTCAGCCTGTTCTTCCCGGAGAAGCGCGAGTTCTTTCTGGAGAGTCAAGGCATCTTCGACTTCGGGCGGGCACCGGGCGCCGGCGGCGGCGGGGCCGCGCGGCGAAGCATCGGCGCGTCGGGCTTCTTTGGAAGCGGGGACGCCCCCACCATCTTCTTCAGCCGGCGGATCGGCCTGGACCAGGGGCGCACCGTGCCGATTCTGGGCGGCGGACGCCTGACCGGCAAGGTGGGCGATTTCAGCGTGGGGGCCATCAACATCCAGACCGACGACACGCCGGGGGCCGACGCGGTCCCGACCAACTTCAGCGTGCTCCGCGTCAAGCGCGACATTCTCCGGCGGAGTCGGATCGGCGCGATCTTCACCAACCGCTCGGTCTCGCTCACGGGCGACGGCGCGAACCAGGCGTACGGCGTCGACGGGGCCTTCTCGTTCTACGACGACGTCAACCTCTACGGCTACTACGCGCGCACGAACACGCCGGGTCTGCAGGGCGACGCGGAGAGCTATCAGGCGGCGTTCTCCTACGACGACGACCTCTACGGCCTGCAGGTCGATCATCTGCTCGTCGGCAGGAACTTCAACCCGGAGGTGGGCTTCATGCGTCGCCGCGACTTCCGGCGCACCTTCGTATCCGGGCAGTTCAGCCCGCGGCCGGCGGGCCTTGCGGCGGTTCGTCAGTTCACCTGGGGCGGCAGCTTCGACTACATCGAGAACGGCTCGGGGCAGCTCGAGACCCGGATCCTGCAAGGACGCTTTCAGACCGCCTTCGAGAACAGCGACAGCCTGAGCGCGGACATCCAGCGGGACTACGAGTTTCTCGCCCGGCCCTTCGACATCACGGACGAGGTGACCATCCCCGTCGGCGGCTACGAGTTCCAGGACTTCCAGGTGTCCTATCGCATGGGACCGCAACGCCGGCTGGCGGGCGGCCTGTCGTTGCAGCACGGCGAGTTCTTCGACGGCGACATCACCGCGGTCGGCTACTCGCGCGGCCGCATCGAGGTCTCGCGGCAGTTCGCGGTGGAGCCCGGCATCTCGTTCAATCGGATCACGCTGCCGCAGGGGCAATTCACGGCCCGGGTGGCCACCACGCGGCTCACCTATACCTTCACGCCCCGCATGTTCGCCAGCGCGCTGCTGCAGTACAACTCGACCAACAACGTGCTGAGCACGAACGTGCGCCTGCGTTGGGAGTATCAACCGGGGAGCGAGCTGTTCGTCGTCTACAACGATCAGCGGGACGCGTGGATGAACCGCGGCTTCCCGATTCTGGAGAACCGCGCGTTCGTGGTGAAGCTCACCCGGCAGTTCCGCTTCTGAGTTGCGCCGTGTCGCCACGTTCGCTCGCGATGATAGGATTGCCGGTCTTTGTGCCCGACGCACTACCGAACCGGAGAGTCCGATGTCGATGAAGCCGCTCCTGGTGCTGCTCGCCGTCGCGTCCGCCGCGACCGCCGGCGCGCAGCAGGCCGCGTTCGACCGCCTGCCGACCGACGTTCTCGACGCCGTGGCGCCGTCGGCGCGCGTCACCGGCGCACCCGGCGCCATGAAGATCCGCCGCACATCGTGCCGCACGGCGCCGATGAACGAGATCCGGCGGCGCATCGTCGATCTGGCGGCGCAGGAGTGGGCATTCTTCGGATTCATCGTCGTGGACCAGACACTCGTCCGAACGTCCGGACCGGGCCGGCCGAGTCGGCGCCGTTGGCGGCGGCCGGGCCGGACCGAGTCGGCCCGCGTGGCGGACTCTATCGCCGGCTACTGGACGGTCACGCCGCAGGGCGGCTGGATCCTCGACGCCCAGAACCGCACCTGGCGCGGGCCGCGCGGCGTCGGCGCCCGCTGGCGCTATCCGTGGTCGGCGGCCTTCGTGTCGTGGGTGATGTGCGAGGCCGGCCTCGGCGAAGCGTCTCTCTTCCAGCGCGCCGTGGCGCATCACGTCTACATCGACCAGGCCATCCGCGCGCGCGGCGCCGACGAGCCGGCCGCGGCGTTCGCGGCCTACGACGTCGGCGAGGCGCCGATCGCGCCGGGCGATCTGCTGTGCAGCGCGCGCCGCCCCGCCTACCGGTCGGTCGCCGAGCGGCGCCGCCAGATGGGCGTCGGCGCCCGCACCCACTGCGACGTCGTCGTGAAGGTGGAGCCGTCCCGCCGCCGGATTCTCGCCATCGGCGGCAACGTGCGCGGCGCGGTGAGCCTGAAGCTGCTTCCTGCGGCCGACGGCCCCGACGGCAATCTCCGTCCCCTCCCGGGCCGGCGGCGGATCTTCGCCCACCTGAAGCTGCGCGCCCCATGGATCGCGGCCGACGCGCTGGACCACACGCCCACGATGCGCGCGGTTCGGTGCACCGGCGTTCCACTGCCGCCGCAGGCAGCCGCCGCCGGCCTTGCCGGTCGCGGCGCGCGCTGCTGAAGGGATGACCGAGCACGATTGTCCAACCGGGAGCGGAGCACTATGATGGTCGGGTCAACTTTCCCCGCCGCGTAGAGTTCGCGGGCCGGCGACACGGCCGTTTCGAGGAGGTCGGGACATGAAGCGACGGCTGCTCGATTCACTCGGTATCGCGATGGCGCCGGCCGCCGTCGTGGTGATCTTCCAACTCGCCACGGTCCCGGTGGTGGCGCAGGAGACCGGCACGACCGCAGCGGGACATCCGGATCTCGACGGGATCTGGCTCGACGTCTACGACACGCCCCTCGAGCGGGCGCCCGAACTGGGCGATCGGGAGTTCGCGACCGCTGAAGAGCGCGCCGCCCGCGATCGGGCGCGCACGACGGACCCGGGGCGCAACATCCGCGGTCCACGCGGCAGCGCGCAGGACGTCTCCGGGGCCTACAACGCCGTCTTCAGCTCGGCGAAGCCCGCGGGTCCGCGCACGTCGCTCGTCGTCGATCCGCCGAACGGGCGCATCCCGGCCCTGACCCCGGAGGCGCAGCGGGAAGAGGACATCAAGCGCGACTGGCGGCGCATGCTGATGCGGAACACGCCGACCTGCGAGCAGCAGGCGCCCGGCTGCGAAGGCGGGGAATACGGGCCGGTGTCCCCGCGACGGTTCGACATCCCGCCCTTCTACAACACGTTGCGGATGAACCGCCACGACGGCCCCGAGGACCAGAGCCTGGGAGATCGGTGCATGCTGGGCGCCACGCCGGACCTCAACGGGCACCGGCGCATCGTCCAGGGCGGGGACGCCGTCGCGATCGCCTACGACACGGGGCAGGGCCAGGGCTACCAGCGCATCGTCAACCTGAGCGGGAGCCACCCGGCGAGCCGGGTCCGTCTGCGCCACGGCGACTCGCGGGGGCGCTGGGAGGGCGACACGCTGGTCATCGAGACCACGAACTTCTCCCCGAAGTTCCCGTATCGCAGCTCGAGCGTGAACCGGAGGCTCGTCGAGCGGTACACCGTGGTCGACGCCGACACGCTCGCCTACGAGATGACCATCGAGGATCCGACCGTCTGGACGGCGCCGTGGACCGTCCGGCAGGAGCTGAAGCGCCAGAGCGACCTGCAGAATCGGATCTACTACGAGCCGCGGTGCCACGAGGGGAACTACGGGTTGCCCGCGATGTTCATCGGCCACCGGATGATGGAGCAGGAGTTCGCCGAAGGGCTCGGCCCGGATCCGTTCTCGCTGGACACCACGACCGGCGGCGGCGGCGCTCGGTAGGACGCGCGCCGTCCGGCAGGACGCACGCCTGCCGGTAGGACGCGCGCCGTCCGGCAGGACGCACGCCTGCCGGACGGCGTCGAGCCGCCAGTGGGCGGGTGGCGCGCCGCGCGGCGGGGTCCGCGGGCCCGCATATACTGCCGACCGTCGATGCGCTCGCCCACACACACACCCCGCTACCGGTTCTCCGATCACATCCTGTCCCCCGCCCGCAGGACGCTCGTCCGCAAGGGTCGCGAGCTGCCGCTGATGCCGCGCTGCTTCGACCTGCTCGTCCTGCTCGTCGAGCGGCGGAACGAGGCGGTGTCGAGGCAAGAGCTCCTCGACGCGGTCTGGAGCGACGTGGTGGTCACCGACGGCGCTCTGAGCCAAGCCATGCGGATCCTCCGACGCACGCTCGGCGACGATCCACGCGCGCCGACCTTCATCCGGACGGTGCAACGGCACGGCTACCGCTTCGTCTGCGACGACGTCGTCGAGGAGCCGGACGAAGGACCGCCGAAGCCCGTGCGAGCCGCCGGGGCGGAGCCCGTGCCGCCCGCGGCGGAGCCCGTGCGGGTTTCCACGGAACCCGACGCGGACGCCGCCCTCGACCAGGCACTCGAGACGCTGCTCGGCGACCATCGCGGCGATGCCGACGCAACGGACGTCCGCCGGCGACAAGCCGCCGAGACCCTGCACCAGCTCGGCACGACAGAAGCGCTCGACCGGCTGGACCACAGGGAAGGACACGCCGTAGCCCGCGCCTACCTGCGCGACACGCGCTGGGACGTCCCGGGTGCGGGACAGGTTCCGCTGTTCGGACATCCGGGCTGGCTTGCTGCCGCGTCCGTCCTGTTCCTGCTTCGCATCCGACGCGGGGCGCGGCTGGCCGGGCGCCGGTGGACGGCCGCGGCCGCCGGTGGCGCGGCCGCCGGGGCGATCGGCGGTTTCCTCGGCGGACTCGTCCTGCGCTTCGGACCCGGGTCGACGGCGGGCGACGGCGTGGTGGCGATGCTGCCGCTTCTAGGGACCGCGATCGGCGGTGTCGCGGCCGCGGGAGTCGGAGCCGGTCTGGCCGCCGCGGAAGCCGCCTTCCGCGCGCGGCGGCGGCTGGCGCTCGCCGTGGCCGGAGCGGCGAGCGGCCTGGCGATCGGCGCGACCGCCCACCTGCTGGGACGCCTCGTGCTCGAAGGTCTGTTCGGCCGCGATCTCTCGCCCCTGACCGGCGCCGTGGAAGGCTTGGTCCTGGGCGGGGCGGTCGGGTTGGGCTACGGGCTCGCCACGCCGACCGTGGAGGGGGGCATGGCCACCCCGCACGGGCTCGCCCGGTTCCGCGTCGCGCTCCTGACGGGGCTCGCCTGCGCGCTGGCCGCCGGGTTGCTCGGTTGGAGCGGCCGCTTCCTCGGGGCGATGAGCCTCGACTTCATGGCACAGAGCTTCCCCGGCTCGCAGGTCGGCCTGGCGCCCCTCGCCCGCCTGCTCGGCGAGTTGGAGCCGGGGGTCGTAACGCGAGTCGCGATCAGCGCCTTCGAGGGTCTCATGTTCGGAACGGGCCTGGCCGCCGGGCTGACCAGGAGGCCCGGCTGAGCCGGGGTCGCCTGCGGCTCCGCCCGCCGTCCAACCAACCCTGATGGGGAACCTGTACCGTGCTGCGGTGCAGCCTCCCGGACCCGCCTCGGCTGCACTCAGCGGAATATCACCGAACCCTCACATCCCGCTCATGTCTCGGGACCGGGCTTCCCCCGATACTGCCGCGAACGAAATCGGATCGCGGCTCTGCCCGCCGACAAGGAGTGAGAACGATGCAACAAGCGCTCAGCTCTCTACAAGCCCGGTTGGTTCCCGCCGAGGACATCTTCTTCGCCTGGCTGATGCGGGTATTCGTCGCCGCGACTCTCGTCGGGTCGGCATGGATCGACGACGCGCCCCCGCTCGAGATAGCCGCCATGATCATCGCGCTGTACGTCGCGGTCCGCGTGGCCACGCAGTTCGGCAGCCTGGCCGCCGCCGCCCCCTTCGAGAGCCGCCCCCTGCGGATGATCTTCGCCATCGGCGCCCTCATGCTGCTCGGGCTGTCGTTCCTCGTCGTCGCCACCCTCGTCGAGCGACTGTCCCTTTCGATCGCCGGCTGAAAACCGAGCTGGACGGGTGCGCGCCGTCCGCACGCCTGGCAGCCCGGCGGCGGCGAGCGCCGGGCAGGGACCGTCCCACGAGAGGCGGCATGACATGGATCGAGCGATGAACGGCGGCCTCCACGTGGGCCTGATCATGGACGGCAACGGGCGCTGGGCCCGCGCGCGGGGGCTTCCGCGCACGGAGGGGCACCGCCGCGGGGCCGACGCCGTGCAGCGCGCCGTGGAAGCGGCGCCCGCGCTCGGCATAACGACGCTGACGCTCTATGCCTTCTCGGCCGACAACTGGAAACGGCCGGCCGCCGAGGTGTCGACGCTGATGCGATTGCTGGAGTCGTTTCTCGTACGCGAGGTCACGAACTGCCGCCGGCACGGCATTCGGCTCGCGTCGATCGGCCGGCGAGACCGCCTGTCGCCGGCGCTGCTGCGCGCGATCGAGGAGACGGAGCGCGCGACACGCGACGGCGCCCGGCTCTACCTACGATTGGCCGTGGACTACTCGGCGCGCTCGGCGATCCTCGCCGCGGCCGGCACGGTGCGGCCGGACGAACGCTGCGACGAAGACGGCTTCCTGCGGCGGGTCAACCGCGCGTGCCACTCCGATCCGGCGACACCTCCGGTCGACCTGGTGATCCGCACGAGCGGCGAGCAACGCCTGAGCGATTTCCTGCTGTTCGAGTCGGCCTACGCGGAGCTCCTGTTCATCGACACGCTGTGGCCCGACTTCGACGGCGAGGACCTGCGCCGGGCGATCGAGACGTTCCGTCGCCGCGAGCGGCGCTACGGGGGTCTGCCCGTGGACGCGGCAATCCAGGCAGCGGGTTGATGGCGGCGCCCTGCATGCAGGTATAGTCTGGACCGCACCGCAGGAGGACGAATCGCATGGCCGAGGCAAGGACCGAAGACAATCAGCGCCCCGACGAAGACGAGCGCCGCAGCTTCATCGACCGCTTCCTGAGCGGCATCGAAGCGGTGGGCAACCGGCTGCCGGATCCGGCGATCCTGTTCCTGCTGCTGCTGTTGCTGACCTGGGCCGCCTCGGCGGTCCTGTCGCCGATCGAGTTCACGGAAACGCACCCGCGGACCGGCGAGCCGGTGCGCATCCAGAACCAGTTGACCGGCACGGCGCTGACCCAGTTCATGGTCCGGATGGTGCCGACGTTCACGGCGTTTCCGCCCCTGGGCGTGGTGCTCGTGGCCCTGCTCGGGGTCGGCGTGGCCGAGAAGACGGGCTTCATCAACGCCGGTCTCAAGCTGATCCTGGGCGTGACGTCGCAGCGCCTGCTGACGCCGATGCTGATGCTGGCGGCCATCGCCAGCCATACGGCGGCCGACGCGGGCTACGTGCTGGTGATTCCGCTCGGCGGGGTGGTCTTCTACGCGGCGGGCCGGCACCCGCTGGCCGGCATCTCGGCGGCTTTCGCCGGGGTCTCCGGCGGTTTCGCGGCCAACTTCATCCCGTCCGGAATCGATCCGCTGCTGCAGGGCTTCACCCAATCGGCGGCGCAGATCCTCGACCCCGAACGGCTCGTCAACCCGTTGTCCAATCTGGCGTTCACGGCCGCCTCGTCGATTCTCGTCATCGCGGTCGGCTGGTACCTGACCGACCGGGTGATCGAACCCCGCCTGCGGGCGACGGCCGTCGACGGCGATCCCGACGGCATGCCGAAGATGGAGGCGCTGACGGCCGACGACCGGCGCGGCTTCCAGGCCGGCGCGGCGGCGCTGCTGGCGGGACTCGGGCTGCTGGCGCTGGCCATGCTGCCCGGCGAGTCGCCGCTGCGCGCCGAAGACGGGTCGCTGACGAGCGTCGGGGCGCCGCTGATGGGCATGATGGTGCCGCTGATCTTCGTCCTGTTCGTGATTCCGGGCGTGGTGCACGGCTACGTCGCCGGTACGGTCAAGACCCATCGCGACGTGGTCGCCGGCATGACCGACGCGATGGGGACGATGGCCTACTACCTGGTCATGGTCTTCTTCGCCGCGCAGTTCATCGCCGCCTTCAACGGCTCGAACATCGGCCTGCTGATCGCGCTGAAGGGAGCGAACTTCCTGCGCGACCTGAACCTGTTCCCGCAGGTCACGATCGTCGGCATCATCCTGCTGACCGCGGTGGTCAACGTGTTCGTCGGCTCGGCCTCGGCCAAGTGGGCGCTGCTGTCGAGCATCTTCGTACCGATGCTGATGGACCTGGGAATCGCCCCCGAGCTGACGCAGGCCGCCTACCGCGTCGGCGACAGCGTGACCAACATCGTGACCCCGCTGATGCCGTACTTCCCCCTGGTGGTGGTGTTCGGCCAGCGCTACGTCAAGTCGACCGGCATCGGCACCGTGGTGTCGCTGATGCTGCCGTACTCGGCCGTGCTGCTCGTCACCTGGACGCTGTTCCTGGTCTTCTACTGGCTGGTCGGCCTGCCGCTCGGCATTCAGGGCGCCTACGTCTATCCGTGAACCGACCGGACCGCCGGCACCCCGTGGACCTCACGGAGCATTGCAGCGCAGCGTCGAGGTCTCGCGGGATGCCGACTGCACGGCTCAGCCTCCGACCTCGCATAGCTGGGCGGGCGACATCGCGGCCAGCGTCTGCAGGATGCTGTCGACGAGTGGCCGCAGGTGCCCATGGCAGATTCTCGTCAAGCAGAACGCGCACGGGCCAGAATGAAATCGCGCGCCAAGTCCAGCGCAGCGAGCGCCTGTTCCTTGGACACCGACGGGAACTGATCGAGGAAATGGTCGAGAGTCTCTCCGCCTTCCACGAACGTTGGGAGGTGGAGACCGCCTACGACGAGGTCAAGACCCACATCCTGGGTCCGGCGCGATCCTGCGCAGCAAGACACCGGACTTGGTGCTGCAGGAGGTGCACGGCCTGATGCTGGCGCACTACGCCTCAGCACCAGATGCAGCGGCGTGTTCCCCTTCTCGTCGCAAACGATATTCGGGCTGCCCCCCAGGTGTCCGCCCGCTCACAGGCGGTTTCGCATCCGTCAAGCCTCGCCACCAGCCTCCCGAGCACGGGCCATGCCGAATGGTCTCCACACTTCCGTGTCGCAAGAACCGCAGGCTAGAGTCAACAACGCCAATGTGGCAGGGCGCACTCCTGTTCTCCTGTCTGCTACTCGTTGCCGGCTGATCCAGGCGCCTGAGCGCTGCTACCACGAAGGAACGCGATCGGGCACTCGTGCCGACTTCCCTGTTCCGGCCTTCAAGGTGCTCGCCTCCGAGCTCCCGACACGCCGGGACCGAGTTCAACCGGCAGCCCGAACTGCACGTTCTCGACGATCCCGTCCATCGTCGAAATCTGCAGCAGCGCGTACTCTCTCAACCTCTCGACCACGTCCTGCACCAGGTCCTCGGGTGTTGACGCACCCGCCGTGATGCAGACGCTCTTCCTGCCCTCCAGCCACGCCGGATCGAGCGTCGACGGCTCCTCGACCAGGTGGGTCGGCACGCCGGCGTCGTTACCCACCTCGCACAGCCGGTTCGCGTTCGAGCTGTTCCGAGCGCCCACCACCAGCACCAGATCCACGATGGACGCCGCGCTCCGCACGGCCGACTGGCGATTCTGGGTCGCGTAACAGATGTCCTTGACGTCGGGCCCGACGATTTTCGGGAACCGCCGCCGAAGGGCGGCGATCACTTCCCGCGTGTCGTCGACCGAGAGCGTGGTCTGCGTGATGTAGGCGACCTTCTTCGGATCGCGCACCCTGAGAGCGCTCACGCCTTCGACGCCGCCGACGACGAGAACCCGCCCGGGAATCTGCCCTACGGTGCCCTCGACCTCCGGGTGGTTCTCGTGGCCGATCAGCACGATGTCGTAGCCGTCGGCCGCGTACCGCCGTCCTTCGGCGTGGACCTTGGATACAAGCGGGCAGGTGGCATCGATTGACCGCAGCCCCCGCACCGCGGCATCCTGCTCCACCCTCGCCGACACCCCGTGAGCACTGAACACGGCCACCATGCCGGTGGGAATGTCCTCGATGTGCTCGACGAACCGCACGCCCTTGGCCTTCAGCTTCTCGACGACGTGCCGGTTGTGAACGATTTCGTGGCGCACGTAGACTGGCGCCCCGTACTTCTGCAGCGCCGCCTCCACGGTGTCGATGGCGCGCTCGACACCTGCACAGAAGCCTCGCGGCTGCGCCAACAGGACTCGCAGAATCGGCATTGCTTCCCCTGCAGCGGCTTCATCCGGCTCTTCCGTCAGCCCTGTGCCGTACCACGCGGTTGCCGCGAGTGACCTCGTCCCGGGTCTACTCGAACGATGGGTCATCCGAGGAAGAGGCAGACCGCAGACCAGGGCGCCGAAGAGGAGACGGAGAGCAACGTCGAAGCGTGCCAGGATGCTCGTAGTCGTGGTGATGGCCCACACGCTGCGGCGGGAGACCTTCACGTCCCGCCCACTCCTGAACATGGGGTTCGCATGAATACGGCGCAGCGTCAGCGCGGCCAGTCCAAGAGCCCACAGGCAGTGTCGGCGGATCCCGGTCTCGCGAGTGGGAACCAGCTCGATGAACCGTAGACCCTCGGCCAGGTGCCGGCGGGCAATCGCCACAACCTCGGCCATCCCCTTGGCGAAGGCGGGATCGTTGTGCCCGGGACACAGGGACGACAGGTCGAAACCGGCTCGGACAAAGATGTCCCGCGGCAGCCAGCACGCACCGCGCCGCCTGTCCTCCCAGACGTCCTTGAGGATATTGGTCATCTGCAGTCCCTGTCCGAAGGAGACCGCCAGGGGGAGCAACTCGTCGCGACGGTTTTTCATTTCGGCCGAGTAGTCGCAGAAGAGCTCCGTGAGCGTTTCCCCGACCACCCCGGCGACGAAGTAGCAATAGCGGTCGAGCTGCATCAGACTGGCCAGGCCCCTCCTGGATGCATCCAGGGGCTGGAACTCCCGCATTCCGCGTGACATGATGCACACGCAGCGCTGGAGGACGCGGCGCTGGCCGGGGCGGAAGCCGTTGGTAATGCGGACGACCCGGGGGGTGTTGGCCACCAGGTCGTGCTCGCTGGCAGTGGTCGACGCAGACAGCAGGGCGCGGAGTTCCTGCGCAAAATCCCCTGCGTCGTCCCGATTCGCGAGCACGTCGACGAAGCGCCGCCAGAACCGTTGCTTCTGCCCGGCGGACAGGGCCGGCTCGTCCTCGATGGTGTCCGTGATGCGGCACAGGAGGTAGGCGTTGCCTACCACGGCGCGCAGCGGGTCCGGGAGCTCCGGAATCGTGAGAGCGAAGGTGCGCGACACTCCTTGCAGGATTTCAGCCTGGTACGCAAGGTCGTTGGCTCGAGCCTCTTCCAACGCGGGCGTCATGCTTCGCTCCGGTCAATGCCGATCAGCTCTGCGACGGCACTCCGGGGCTGCGTTCCCTCACGAGGAGCGGCAGCGCACCCTTCACGTCGTAGATGATCTTGAAGTCCGACTCGACGGACCGGTTTGAAGCAGGTTCGATCCGCAGACGCTGGGCAATGCTCGCCACGAGATACACCCCCTCCATCGTGCAGAATTCCCATGCGGCACAGCGGCGCGGCTCGTAGCTGAAGGGCATGTAGGCGTGCGTGGGACAAGTGGCGGCGGACCCGTCGAGCCAGCGGTCCGGCCTGAACTCGGCGGCCTCCTCGAAGTAGCCCGCCTTGCGGTGGACGATGCCCATGCACAGTTGCAGGACGGTCCCCTTCGGGATCAGATACCGGCCACCGAGCACGCAGTCCGCCCGCGCCTCCCTTTCCATGAAGAAGGCTGGTGGGGCCAGGCGCAGGGTCTCGTGGAACACCGCCCGCGCGTAGGGAAGACGGTCGTAGTCTGTGACAGTGATCGGACGCCCGCCCAGCACATCGTCGACTTCCTTCTCCAGCCGCGCTCCGACCGCCGGATTCCGCGCGATGAAGCTGAGGCACCAGGTGAGCGGCACCGCCAGGGGATCGAGGTTGCCGACCAGCAGGTCTATCGCTTCGTCGCGGATCTCCTCGTCGCCGAAGCGCGGTTCCACCGCCTGCTCGGCCTGCCCCCGGACCAGTTGCGAGATCCAGTCCGCGCGGCCGTCGGATGCACCGCGGGCCCTGCGCATCGACTCGTCGACTGTTTCGTGGAGGGCGTCGAACGCCCGCCAGGCGCGCCGGTTCGGCGGCAGCGGCAGCTTCCTGAGCAGCGACCGGAGCGGGAGGTATTCCAGGGCATAGTCCCACTTCGCGCCGCTCAGCGCCGCCCTGACGAGGCCCTGGTCGAGTTGCATGTCGCGCCCGACGCAGGCGTCCGCCATGATCCGCGCCGTGAGGCGGTAGACCTCCTCCTTGGCGTCGATGGTCCGGCCCGGCAGCCAGGAATCCAGCGCCGTGCGTATGTTGTCGAGCATGCCCCCGGCGGCGGCATCCAGGCGCTCGCGGGTGAACACCGAGTGGACGAGGTCCAGCTTCCGGTGGTGACGCTCGTCGTTGACCCTGGCGAGGCCCGCGTTCGGTATCAGGGTGCATTGGGTCGCCAGATTCAACATCCGCGGGAAATTCGGCCGCTTGTCCAGCAGGATTTCCCGAATGATGTCGGCATCGAATACGGCGCAGCAGTCCATGCCGGGGAGCTTCCAGGAAACGACCTCGCCGTACTCCGCGTTCAGCCGTTGCAGGAGCTGTTCACATGCCGACAACCGGTCGCGCAGATTGCGGAATCGGCGTCCCGGGGGACCGGGTGGTGGCTGTGGGCTGCCGCTGGTGGATCTGCTCATCGGACTCCTCGTGATTCGTCGTTTGCCGCTACCCGCCCCGCCCCGTCAGCGCGCCCCGCCGGCGACGCCCGCGCCGGCGGCTCTCTCTTTCCCCGTGGATGTGCCTGACGCCGCCCGCAACGTCGTCACGTGGAAGTACACGGTGGCCAGGGCAGGTACGACCAGCATC
Source organism: Vicinamibacterales bacterium (assembly GCA_965204175.1). Classification (GTDB taxonomy): domain Bacteria; phylum Acidobacteriota; class Vicinamibacteria; order Vicinamibacterales; family UBA8438; genus WTFV01. Next base: position 275,537 of record OZ241978.1, on the reverse strand, counting down.
AGAATGCCGGTCGCGAAGACGATTCCGAAGCCGACCGACACGCCGAGGGGGGCCAGGAACTGCGCCTGGACGCTGCGTTCGAAGATCAAGGGCGCGAAGCCGAGGAACGTCGTCAACGACGTCAGGAAGATCGGGCGGAAACGCACCTTGGCGCCGTAGATGATCGCGGTGCGGGCGGGCGCCCCCTGCCGCAGGCGCTCGTTGATGAAGTCGATCATCACGAGCGAGTCGTTCACGACCACGCCGGTGAGCCCGATGATGCCCCACATGGATGTGATGCTCAGGCTGAGGCCCATGATCAGGTGACCCAGGATGGCGCCGATGATCCCGAACGGGATGACCGCCATGACGATGAGCGGCTTCGTGTAGGACCCGAACGGGATCGCGAGCAGCGCGTAGATCGCCAGCAGGGCCAGGACGAAGCTGCGTCCCAGGGAATCGAACGACTCGATCTGCTGCTGCTGCTCGCCCCCGAACGCATGGGTCAGGCCGGGATGGACGTCCGCCAGCTCCGGCAGGACGGTGCTCGCGAGAACCGCCGTGACCTCGCCGCCCGTGATCACCGTGGGGTCGACATCCGCCATGACCGTGACCACGCGCTGCCCGTCCTTGCGCCGGATCGCGGAGGGCGAGCTTCCCAGACTGGCCACGGCCACCCGACTCAGGGGCACTTCGGCCCCGGCGGGCGTGCGGATCAGATACCGCTCGACGTCCGCGACGGAGTCGCGTTCGGCCGTCGGCAGGCGCACGTAGACGCGCACGTCCTCCCGCCCGCGCTGCACCCGTAGCGCCTCGTCCCCGAAGAACGCGGCACGCACCTGCCGTGCCAGCCCGTCCAGCGTGATCCCGAGCGTGCGCGCTTCCGGCCGCAACTCGATCTCGATCTCCTGCAATCCGGCGTCATGGTCCGACTGCACGTCGAACACGCCCTCGAACCCGCGCAGATGCGCCACGACCGCATCGCCGATCGGGCCAAGCCGATCGGGATCCGGATGGGACAACTGGACCTGGACGGGGAAGCCGAGGTCGAGCAGATCGGCGGAGAAGGTGAGGCTGCGTGCCTCGGGCACGACCCCGGCCTCGTCCCGCCAAGCCTGCACGAAGGCCCCGGAGCTGACATCCCTCCGCTGCGCCTCGAGCAGCTTGAACTCGACGGCGGCGATGTTCGCCCGCGGATTCAGGCTGGGCTCCTGAACGATCGCCCCGCCGAGGGGCCGCGCCTTCATGCCGACCGCGAGGTTCACCGCGTTCAGCAGCGGCTCCGCCTCCTCGGGCCGGCCGACCGACAGCCGGTCGACGGCGCGTCGTCCGGCCGCCTCGAGATCCCGGGCCACCTCCCCCGTCCGCCGCGCCGGCGTACCCTCCGGCATTTCGAGGCTGGCCGTCACGATGTCGGACTCGACCGCCTGGGTGAAGATCACACCGAGGATGCCGGCCGGAATCAGGGCGACCGAGAGGACGATCATGCCCAACGCCCCGGCAATCACCACGGCGGGGTGGCTGGTGGCGAACCGCAGCCCCCGGTCGAGAGGACCGTCCACGAACCGTCTCAGCGCCTTGTCCACCCGGCTCTGGATCCAGCGCAAGCCCCGATCCACCGGGTTGGCGGGCTTCCACTCGGGCCCGGGCAGATGCGACAGGTGGTTGGGCAGGACCAGAAGCGATTCGATCAGCGAGATCATCAGGACCGAGATCAGGATGATCGGAATCGCGCCCATCACCGTGCCCAGCGGGCCGGGGAGGAAGAGCAACGGACAGAAGGCGGCCACCGTCGTCAGGACGGCGAAGATGACGGGCCTCTGAATGCGCCGGGCTCCGCGAATCGCGGCCTCCACCCCCGGCGTGCCCTTCTGGCGCTCGGCATGCACGTGCTCAGCCACGACGATGGCATCGTCGACCACGATGCCGACCCCGAGAATGAAGGCGAACAGGGAGATTGTGTTGATGGATACGTCGAAGGCCAGGGCCGCGCCCAGGGCGCCGACGAAGGAAATCCCGATCCCCGTGGCGACCCACAGGGCGAGCCGAATCTCCAGGAAGAGAGCGAGCGCCGCCAGCACGAGCAGCAACCCGAGAAACCCGTTCTCCAGCAGCAGGGCCAACCGGCCCTCGTAGACCTCGGCGTCGTTGTTCCAGATGTCGGCCGCAACGCCCGCGGGGAGCGACGGCGCGACCTGTTGCTCCAGGTGTTCCTCCACCGCCGCGGCAACGTCGAGCACCTGCTCGCCGGCGGCGCGGTAGACCTCGACGAATGCCGCCCGCCGGCCCTGGTAGCGGGTGATCAGGCCCACGTCCTGAAAGCCGTCGCGGACGTCGGCAAGGTCGCCCACCCGCACTACCGTGCCGTCGCTCCGGCTCAGAACGATGATCTCCTCGAAGTCGTGCTGGTCGTAGCGCCGGCCGGTCGTTCGGACGCGTACCTCCGCGTCCCGCGTCTCGATGCTGCCCGCCGAGAGGTCGAGCGACGCACGACGCACCGCGTCGGAAACGTCTTCGAGCGTGAGGCCCAGGGCCCGCAGGCGCTGCAGCGGCACCTCGATCGATATCTCGTAGCGGCGGACACCGCTCGTCTCCACGTAGGACACGCCGGGCAATGCGGCAATCTCGTCCTCCGTGCGGTAGGCCAGTTCCTTGAGCGTGCGCTCGGGCACGTCGCCGTACAGCACCAGGCGGATGACGCTCTGACGGTTGGTCATCTGCCTGACATCGGGACGCTCCGCCCACGCAGGCAGCGTCTCGATGCTACCCACCGCGGATTCGATGTCGTCCAACGCGCGGCCGATGTCCGTGCCGCTCTTCAGCCCGGCCATGATGGAGGCGTGTCCCTGCGTCGCCACCGCGGAGACCTCGCGGACCCCGTCGAGCGCCGCGACCTGCTCCTCGATCTTCAGAACGATCGACTCCTCCACCTCGTCCGGCGTGGCGCCGGGGTACGACACCGAGACCTCGATGTACTCGAAGGAGAGAACCGGAAACGCTTCCTGCACCAGGCCGTTCATCGAGACGAGCCCGCCCGCCACGATGAAGAACATCAGGAGGTTGGCGGCAACCCCGTTCCGGGCCATGTAGGCGATGGGACCGCGCGCTTCGCGCGCGAGACCGTCGTCGGGGCTCATGAGCCGCCCCCGGCCTCGGTACGCACCGGCATGCCTTCGGTCGCTATCGGAATCCCGCCTACGACCGTCGCCTCACCGGTCTCGAGCGCACCGGTCACGTACACGTCATCGTCCGCGCGCTGCAGGACGCGCACCGGCACCATGTGCACGGCGCCGTCGCGCACGACCCAGACCTCGTCACCGGGCCTGAGGGCCGGGCGCCGCACCCTGAAGTACTCGTCCGGGGCGAGGCCCTGAATCCGCACTTCCACGAACATGCCCAGGAGCAGCGGCGGATTGACGGCGCGGACGTCGTCATCGCGGTCGGACCCGGGTTCCGCGCCGTCGCCGCTCACACGCTCCGGCAGGCCGCCGGTGAACGGATTCGGAACGCGCACGATCACGTCGAGCGTCCGAGTCCGTTCGTCGAGCGCGGTCTCCACGCGATCCACGTACCCGTCCCAGACGTGGCGCCGGTCGCCGAACGCGGCGACGACGCGGGCTCCGACCCGGCGGTCGGGGTTGCCCGCTTCCAGCGCCCAGAGGCCGGGGACGAGCGCGGCGTCGGCATCGGAGAGCGGCACCACCACCTCGACCGCGTCCGCCGCGTAGAGCCGCGCCACCCCCTCGCCGGCCGCCACGAACTGCCCGACGTCCACCGACTCGCTTCGCACGACGCCGGCGAAGGGAGCCCGGACCTCCGCACGTGCGAGCTGCAGCTCGGTCTCCGCGAGCGCGGCGCGGTCTCTGGCCAGCGCGGCCTCGGCAGCCGCGAGCTGCGGCTCCCACAGCGCCAGGGGGCTGGTGTCGTCAGGGGACCCGGCCGCCTCCCGGCGGCGCCTGAACCGCTCGTACTGGGAGCGTGCGATACGGGCCTCTTCGGTGACCCGCAGGAGCTCGACCCGCTGGACGGCCACGCTCGCCCGCGCCTGCTCCACCTGGTTGCGGTAGTCCGCGTCGTCGATGCGAAAGAGCAGTTGTCCCTTCCGGACCCGTCCCCCGCTCTGGAAGGCCGACGCCACCCACACGACCCTGCCGCTGATCTCGGCGGCGACGTCTATCTCCGCCCGCGGCCGAACCGTTCCGGCCGCGAAGACAGGAATGGCGCCCGTGCCGGCGACCACCGGGGCCGTGGTCGCGAACGGGACGCGGGAAGGGACGGGCCGGCGGGCCGGCTCGGGTCTGCGGGCAACCATGACGCCGGCCACGACGACACTTCCGAGCAGGATGGCGCCTGCGGTGACGAAGCTCAATCCTCTGCTCATCTGTCGTGTTCCGCCAATCCCCTACTCGACCCCTCGTCCGGTCGACCCCACGGGCTGGACGGTGCGCGAGGCGCTCGGCTGCCCCTGCGGCATGTCGGGCGCGACCCAGGCGCCGCCCAGCGCGCGATGCACGGCGAGACGCGCCAGGGCCAGGTCGCGCCCGGCGCCGGCGAGCGCCGACTCCACGTTGACGAGGGTCCGCAATGCGTCCAGGAAATCCGCATAGCCGCCGACCCCCGCGGCATAGCGCTCCGATCGCAGATCCACGGCGGCCTCGGCCTCCTGCCGCCGGGAAACGAGGAACGAGTGGCGCCGGCCCTCGTTCTCAAGCCCGGCCAGGGCGGCTTCGACCTCGTTGACGGCCGTCACCACGGTGCGCCCGTAGGCGGCGGCCAGCTCGTTGAAGCGGGCCTCCGCCAGCGCGACGCGGGTCCTGAGCCGGCCGCCGTCGAAGACCGGATCGAGCAGGTTGGCCGCGAGATTGGTGAACCACTGCCGCACGTTGAAGAGCCCCGCGATCCGCGAGCTCTGGAGTCCGATGGTGCCCGAGAGCGACAGCGAGGGCAGGAGCTCGGCACGGCGGGCCTCGACGGCGTGGCCGGCCGCCTCCAGCCTGTGTCCGGCCCCCCGTACGTCCGGGCGCTGAAGCAGCAGATCGGCCGGCACCCCGGCGGGCACGGGGTCGGCCGGCGGCGCGGGGGAGAGCACGTCGGGCAGGATGGCCCCCAGATCCTCCCGGTAGCCTCCCAGGAGCGCGGCGAGACGCCCCTCCGCACCGGCCAGCAGGTTGTCCAGTCGAGGCAGCCCCGCCTGCGCGTCGCGCAGCTCGTGACGCACGCGGTACAGATCCAGCGAGTCGGCCAGTCCGCGTTGGTAGCGGGTCGCGGCCACCTCCTCGCGCTCGAGCAGGATCTCCACCGCCTCGCGGGCGAGCGCCGTCCGCTGCCGGAAGTGGACGATCTCGAGGTAGGAGGCGATGGTCTCCGCCAGAATGCCTATGCGCGCCGCCTGGAAGTCCGACTCCGAGGCGAGGTACCCGGCTCCCGCGGCAAGCTGTTCGCTGCGGGCGCGCCCCCAGAAATCCAGCTCGTACGCCACATCCGTGCTCAGCGCGTAGGTAGTGAGGCCCAGCCGGTCGGGCAGACTGAAGTCCTCGGCCGCGTCCCCGAACGCCTGCTCCAACCCGAGCTCCTGGAGTTGCGCCCCGATGCCGGCGTTCGTGGGCGAGCTGAAGTCGTCGACGGACGCCCGCGCCCCGACGACCGGGAAGATGGCGGCCCTGGCCAGGCGGGCCGTCTCCCTGGCCTGCTGAACCCGGGCGACCGCCTCCGCCAGGTCGAAGTTGGAGGCGAGCACGGCGTCCACAACCCTGTCGAGCACCGGATCCGCGAAGGCCCGCCACCATTCGAGCGGTTCATGGGGACCGCTCGGAAGGCTCCCGGCGAAGTCGCCGGGGAGCGCGTCGGCCACAGCCGCAGGGGGATCGGGAACCGTATCGGGAAGCGACGGCTGCGGCACGAACGCGCAGGCGGCGAACAGGCACCCCGCGAGGGGCAGGAAGGCAGCCCGGATCGCGGCCGTCCGCATGCTCGAGCGACTCGCCGGCGTCACCACCTCGTCGACTCGTCCCGGCGGACGCTGTCGGCTATCCATGTCCCCCAACAACTTCCTCCTACCACTCGCGCGAATCTTCCTCGAACACCGAGGTCGGCAGGCTGTAGGAGTGCTCGTATTCGCCCAGATTCGAAACGTCGAGCAGACTCCTGAACCGCGACCGCGACCGGTACGCCGCGAAAGGCGGCGCGATCCTGCGCAGTATCCTGTCGCCGAAATTGCGCAGCCGCAGCAACGGGAGCTCCCTCTTCAGTCTTCCGTGAGGGAACTTCAACTCGTCCGCCAGCCTGTCGCCGATCAACTCCCGGGACACCTGGTACATGTACTTCGCCATGGCGCGTCGCTCCGCAGGTTCAGTGAACCCGAGAACGATCGGCGCGCTGTTGACGATGCCGTTCGCCATGATGATCGCGTCCTCGTCGGGCGGCGGCTCGCACAGGGCCCCGATCTCGAACCACCGGACCGACGAAGCGAAGTCGCGGAACATTATCTCGTCGGGTATCCCCATGAGCCGGCCGGTGTACCGCCAGACGTGTATGTACGCTTCACGTTCCCGATCGCTGAAGTCGCCACCGAGGCTCGATACATGTTGCATCAGCCTCCCCGAGAAGGCGGCGGCGCCGAGCAGCATGTGCGCCGCGCTGAGGGGGAGCCCGTATACCGACTGGTCCCATTCGTCGGAAGCCGCGACCAGGCGTCTCGCCTGTGCATGGACGAGCCGGATCCTCAAGCTCAGCTTCCATCCGTCGCCGCCCGGCTCGATGCCTCCGGGCAGATACTGTTCCAGGAGTTGCAGCAGATTCTGCTTGAGCCGCCGCACGCCGTTCGTCATGATGCGGCTCCGGATGCGGAACGACTTGCTTATCAGCGTGGAGAAACCTTCGATGATGGCGCCTCCCACCAGGGCGCCCAGCACCATCTCGGAGTTGCGCAGGAACCCCCGCGTCGCATCGCGAGCCATCTCCCGGTCGAACCAGTCCGGCGCCACTCCCGCATCGACAATCAGATTCCGCAGCGCCTCCGGGGTGCCCGCGGGCAAGTCGTTGTGGTGATCGAGCGCCGTCGCAATGATGCGGTGCACATACGCCGGACTCGATGTCCTGGCCAGTTCCGCGACCACGGCATCCGCGACCGGGTCCCCGGCGGTCGTATGGCGGATGTACCGTTTCGCCAATACGGCATCCAGCTTGCGGGCGATCTCGTAGCCGTCGACGTAGCAGGACGGGATGTTCACGCCTGTCCCCAAGTCGGGTAGCCATCCGGCCTGCGCGACCGGCTACCCCGCACCGCTACGCTCCACGACGGTGGTGGAGCAGGGGCCTTCGTTCAGCGGGGCAACCCTGCCGTCCGCATGGATGTAGAGTCCCCGTGTCTGTGCGCGTTCCGGCGGCGCAGGGCACCTTCGCCCTGCGCGTTCACCGCTGTGATGGAGAACGTCCGGACTTCCGGGAAAGCGCCAACAACGAACCACGACCTTCATCGCATTCGACAGGGTTCGTGCGCCCGAAACAAGGCCTCGGCAGCTTGATATTCGTCACCCCAATCGGGGCGGCAGCGGGCGCAGACGAGCACTTATCGCATCGACTGATCGTGTTTGTCAAATTGCTGCCGGCGGTGTTTGGGGACTCCTTACTATTAATTTCGTAAATGGCAGGTAGACAGCGCCATAAAATAGAGTCAGACTTGGCCTCCCGACGGTCATTTTCTATCAATTTCAATAGCGATCAAGAAAGTTGCGAGGCGTTATCACAAACACCGTGCACGCGGTCCAAGTCGGTCAGCTCGCACTCGACCAGCCCGCCGATGGTCCGGCCGCCCGCCAGCTCCACCGCGCGCGCCGCGGGGTTGAGCCGAACGCCGCCGCAATCGGGGCACGCCCGCTCGGGGAACAGCCGCCGATACGCCTCCTTGCCCGCGCGCGGGATCTGGTCCTCGTCCTTGTCGACGTGCAATGGCGTCCTTCCCGGATGCCCGGCGGCGGTGACCGAGCCGGGATCGGGGTGGCCACCGGCCCGGGGCGGAGGCTCCTTGTGCTCGACGATCACGACTTCACCAGGCGGGGCAAGGTAGCGCAGGCGGGCTTCGACGCGGAGTGGATGACTGCTTGTCGCCACCGATCCGCGTTCACGCACGTCCCGCTCGGAGACGTGCCGGCCGGCACCGTCAACGTCCAAGGGGCACTTCACAACAACGAGCCGTTGCGCAGCGGCCTCTACGTCAACAACATCGGGCGGCTCCGCGAGGTGACTGTGGACCCGAGCTGTCAAGCTGTCCAGACTGTCAAGCTGTCACGATGCAGCGATGCGGCGATGCGGGACGCCGGAACTGACGTGGACCTCAGTTCGGCGATCCCAATATCATGGTAACCCGCGTGGTAAGCGTCATTCCTGTATCTCCGTAAAACGATATTTCTATCAATAGGTTGCATCAATTTCCGTTCTGTAGGGGTAGAGTCGACGACTGGCGCGGTGGCGGTAGGCGATGGGGGTCGCTGTTCCCGGCGGCTTTCGCCGATGCCGGTGCCTCACTCCTCGCCATGGCTCCGTTTCCAGTCGCCGCTCATCGAACCGGACGTGCGGATTTCCCGCATCCGGCTCTCGGACGAGATCATGCCTTCGCCCACGGAAGGCTCGTCGTTCGCGGTGCAAGGCGCGCGAGACCGTAGTCGTTCCACAGTCGTTCGTTGGAGAAGCGCACAGACTTCCCGGACCGCACCTTGTGCTTGCGACCGAGCCACTGGCGCAGCCGTCGCGTGGCGTGCCGGTCGATGGCGCGATACGCCGGACTGACCTGCCCAAGGGTGAAGTAGTTCGCCCAACCGGTCAACGCCCGGTTCAGACGCCGTACCATCTCCTTCGGCGACAGCAGCCCGTTTCGCGACGTGGTCAGCTCGCTCACGCGACGGCAGATGCTCTGGACGCTGGCCGGGCTCGGGCGCGTGCCGATGTAGGCGGCACCCGTGTCCGGCCGGTAGTTGTGCCCAATCCGGTAGCCGAGGAACGTCATCGGCTCCTCCGGCAGCCGGCAGCAGCGGGTCTTCTCGGCGTTCATCGGCAGCTTCAGCCGCTTCATCAGTCCTTCGACCGCGGCCAGCATCACCGACGCCGGCGCTCGGCCGAGCACTGCGAAGTCGTCCGCGTAGTTGACGATTTCCGCCCCGAAGCGCCGGGCGTACCCCAGCACCTTCCAACCCCGAATGAAGCGACGCATGTAGACGTTGCTGAACAGCGGCGAAATCGGTGCCCCTTGCGGGGTACCCTTCCGGTCGCGTCGCGCACGGTTCGTACGGCGGCGACCGCCCCGACCGTCGTCCTCCTCGACCGCCATCTCCAGCCACGCCTTGACCCACCCCAACAGCCGGCCGTCGCTCACGCGACGGGCAATCGACTTCAGCAGGTCCGCGTGCGGGATTTCGCCGAAGTAGTTCGTCAGGTCGGCGTCCACCACCTCCCGATGCCCGGTCGTCAGCAGCCGATGCACGCGATTGACGGCGTCATGCGCGCCTCGGCCCGGCCGGTAGGCGTATTGCTCCGGTTCCAGGTCCGCTTCGAATATCGGCGATAACACCAGCATCGCCGCCGTCTGCGCCACCCGGTCCCGGAGACACGGAATGCCCAACGGCCGGAACTGCCCGCGCTGCTTCTTCGGGATGAGCACCTGCCGGACCGCGCGCGGCCGGTAGGTCCCCGCCTTCAGGTCCCGCGCCAGTGCGCCCAACCATCCGTCCACACCCTGCGACTCGACGGCCGCGACCGTCTCGCCGTCCACCCCGGCCGCGCCGCCGTTGCGGCGGACAGCCTGCCAGGCGACCGCGAGCACGTCCTCGCGCCACACCTTGTCGCTCAGCGAGTAGAACCGGAAGCACTACTGTCCCACAGAGTTCCTAATCAAAGCGGCTTGGAATCTCTCTGTCTGATAGAATGAGTTGTCCACAAATCGTTCAAAAGACAGGAGATCCAAGCCGTGGCCCATCATAGCACAGTCTTCAGCCAGCTTCTCGATTTGCTTCCCCGACATGAATTCGACGCCGAGGCCCGGCAGCACCAGAAGGGCCAACGACTCCGCGTCATGAGCCGCTGGGCGCAGTTCGTCGCCCTCGGTCTCGGCCAACTCGCCGGCCTGCACAGCCTGCGCGACATCGTCGGCAGCTTGGGCGCCCAATCCCACAAGCTCTATCACCTCGGCATACAGGTCCTCGTCAGCCGCTCGTCGCTGGCGCGGGTCAACGCCGAGCAGCCGTACACGCTCTATGAAGCGCTCTTCCAACGCCTCCTGGCTCGTTGTCAGCAGCGGGCGCCGCGGCACGGCTTCCGGTTCAAGAGCAAGTTGTATGCGGTCGATGCGTCGACCATCGACCTGTGCCTGGCGGCCTTTCCGTGGGCGTCGTTCCGGCGTACGAAGGGCGCCATCAAGCTGCATGTCGGCCTGGACCAGGCGGGGCATCTGCCGAGCTTCCTCAGCGTGACCGACGGCAAGGCGGGCGATGTGACGGTGGCCCGCACGTGGACGTTCCCGGCCGGCAGCGTGGTGGTGGCCGACCGCGCGTATCTGGATTTCCAGTGGCTCCGACGGTTGCAGGAACAGGGCGTGACCTTCGTGACCCGGCTGAAGCGGGGCGTGAAATACCGGGTGTTGCACGACCACGACGTCAACATCGGGACCGGCGTGATGAGCGACCAGACGATCGAGTTGACCAGTGCGCGTGGCCGCAAGGCGTATCCGGACACGCTGCGGCGGGTCGGCTACTGGGACGAGGAAACGAAGCGGCGCTACGTGTTTGTGACGAACAACACGACGTGGGTGGGCAAGACGATTGCCGACCTGTACAAGTCGCGCTGGCAGATCGAGCTGTTTTTCAAGTGGATCAAGCAGAATTTGAAGGTGAAGCGCTTCGTGGGCCGCTCGAAGAACGCGGTTCTGTCGCAACTGTGGGTGGCCACGTGCATGTACCTGCTGTTGGCGTACCTGAAGTTCGTCTTGCGGTTGAGCTGGACCCTGCACCTGATGCTACAGGTTCTGCAGCTCAACTTGTTCGACCGCCGTCCACTGGTGGAGTTGTTCACGCCGCCCGCACCACCCGGTTCCCGAACCCCTCCAAGTCCTCAGATGCTGCTCTGGGGCTGAAAATGTGGGACAGTAGTGAACCGGAAGTCAGGTGCTCCCTTCGCTTTCGCATGTAGCGCCGTCTGGAGTCGCTGAACACGTTCTGAGGCTGCTAGGCCCGGGCCAGTCCCCACGTCCCTTCCTCCGTCATGCGCTGCTCTCGAACCAAGGCCCCTTCCCTCCACCGGCGTTACCCGGCTTCCCCGGTACTACAGGCCTCTCCGCCACCCTCGCCGGCCCAACCTGACCCTCGCGGGCTGTCAGTTGGCGCGTGCCACGCCACCGGCAGGGCTTCCCGTGTTGCGTCCATCCCCCTCTTCCACACGTGCTACCGCCACTACCCCGGCGGAACCGCTCGGTGCTCGCGTCGCTCGCTTCCCGACCGGTGACAGCCTTCCCCGGTGTTCGGGCGGGTCGGCTTCCGCATTACCTGTTTCGAGGCCTGCTCGGCGTTCACTCGCGTTGCAGCCCGTGTGGTCGCTGAACCGCCCAAGGCGGCCCTTTGTCCTCGGAGTACTTCAGCCGATGTCGTTACCTCCATCGTCCGCTCCGACTGCTACCGGCTGGAGCGACAGTTGCCGGGCGGGATTCGCACCCGCTGAGGGTTGGCGCCTTTCACGGCAAACCGAACACGAAGAGATTGTTCCCCAGGCTCGGGCGCAGCTCAGGCGTCAGCAGCAACAGGCCCATCGCCGTGCCGGCCACGCCGGTGCTCACTGCCACGTACTGCCGCCCGTCGACGGCATACGTGATGGGAAACCCGGTGACCGGCGATCCGAGGTTGATCTCCCAGAGCACCTCGCCCGTTTCGTGGTCGTGCGCGCGGAAGCGGCCGTTCGCGTCGCCTCCGAAGACGAGGCCGCCGCCGGTGGCGACAAGCGACATCGTCATCGCGCGCTGGTCGTGCTGCCAGACGGTCTCCCCGGTCTCGGCCGAGATCGCGCGAATCGTGCCGAGCTGGTCGATGCCGGGCGCGAGCTGGTTGCGCACGGCCAGCGAGTACAGCCGCTCCCCCACACCGTCGTCCTCGCGCGCGGGCGTCGCCATCATCCGCGCACAGGCGTTGCGGAGCGGGAAGTACATCGTGTTCGTCAGCGGACTGTACGCACCCGCCTCCCAGTCCTTGCCGCCGAGCCAGGTCGGACAGGCGAGGACCTCCTGGCCGATGCCCGTGAACACGAGCTCCGAGTTCTCGCGCACCGCGCCGGTGGCGCCGTCGATGTCGCTGATGACGTTCTGGGTGATGGTCGGGGTCGCCCACAGGAACTCGCCGGTCTCCCGATCGAGGGTGTAGACCACGCCGGTCTTGCCGGGGATCCCGGTCACCACCTTCCGCACTTCCCCCGCCCGCACGCCGGGATTGATCCAACTGACCGCCAGCGGATCCGGCGCCACGGCGGTGTCGACCAGCAGGCGCTCGAACGGGTGATCGAGGTCCCAGTGGTCGTTCAGATGCTGGTAGTGCCAGCGGATCTCGCCCGTGGCGCCGTCGAGCGCGAGCGTCGAGTTGTGGTACAGGTGCGTGTTGTCGGTTCCGCCCAGCAGGAACTTCGGGGCGGGCGACGTGACCGACGTCCCGATGTAGACCAGGTCCAGCGCCGGATCGTAGCTGGGCACCATCCACGCGCCGACGTGCGTGCGCTGCTCGAACGGCACGCCGCCCCACGTCTCGTCGCCCGGCTCGCCGGGCGCCGGAATCGTCCGCCTGCGCCACAGCTCCGCACCCGTCGCCGCGTCGTGGGCCGTGATGACGCAGGCGTCCGGCCCGCCCTGCGGCATGCAACTGCGGCCCGAGACCACCCTGCCGTCGGCGATGATGGGGCCCGAGGTCTGGTTGGCCGGATTCACCCGGTAGTCGAGGATCAGCGTCTCCCAGACCGGCTCGCCCGTCGTCGCGTCGAGCGCAAAGACGTGGTCGTCGGCGCTGGTGTCGATGATCAGGTTGCCGTGGATGGCGATGTTGCGGTTGGTCGCGGTCGCGAACATGTAGTCCTCGGCATCCTCGGGGATCTCGCGGCGGTGCTCCCAGAGGAGGTCGCCGGTGACCGCGTCGATGGCCTGGATGACGTCGCGCGGGTTCGGCATGTACAGCACGCCGTCGTAGGCGAGCGGCGTCCCTTCCTGGGTGCCGGGCAGCAACGCGCGCGACCAGACCATGCGCAGGTCGCCCACGTTCTCCCGCGTGATCGCGTCCAGGGGGCTGTAGCCCCATCCGTCGAGCGTCCTGCGCCACATCAGCCAGTCCGCCGGATCGGGGTCCTGCAGCATCGCATCGGTGACCGGAACGAAGCTCTCGTCCTGCGCCCGGCCGGGCGCATCGGCCGCGACGACGAGCGCCGCGCACGCCAGCAGCGAAGAACAGGTTCGGGGAATCGTCGACCGTGCATGCATGATCCCTCCTCCGGGCGCAACGCCCGCCGGTGCCGCGATTATATGCACGTGTCTTCCTCGCCGAACCCGTCGCCGGAGGCAACGCCGGCCTTCGTTGCCAGACGGCGCCGGTGCTCGCCACGGCCGCCGGACCAGGCGGGCCGTCGGCCGCGGATGATCTCATTGCGGTTTACCGAATGGGCTCCTAGCGCCGCCAAGCCCGTCGCAGGCTCCGTGCTTGGCCCCCGCCCCACCGCCCCACGAGTCTGCGCCGCAGAAATCACTCCGTTGCGTCCTGCGGCGCAGACTCCTAGAATGGGAATCTCGATTCCGACTCGAAACCGCGTTCGCACCGAGGAGGCCGGAGATGACGACGACGCGCAACCGGCGGCGGACGTTCGCTTGGCAGGTGTTGCTCTCCGCGGCGGTCGCGGCGCTTGTCGCGCTGCCGTCCCCGGCGGCCGCGCAGGCCGCGGCCACGGACGAGGTCACGTTCACCCGCGACATCGCCCCGATCCTGCAGCGGAGCTGCCAGAAGTGCCATCGGCCCGACTCGCTGGCCCCGATGTCGCTGATCGACTACGAGGAGGTGCGGCCCTGGGCCCGCGCCATCAAGTACCGCACGGGGCTGCGCGACAAGCCGGGCGTGATGCCGCCCTGGTACATCGAGAAGGACATCGGCATCCAGCAGTTCAAGGACGATCCGTCGCTGAGCGACCGCGAGATCGCCCTGATCGCGAGGTGGGCGGACAACGGCGCCCCGCGGGGCAATCCCGCCGACCTGCCCCCGCCGGTGCCGTTCATCGACGTGGACGAATGGGAGATCGGGCAACCCGACCTGATCGTGTCGTCCCCGAGCTTCGAGGTCGCGGGCGACGCACCGGACTGGTGGGGCTCCATCGGCGAGGTGCCGACCGGGCTGACCGAGGACCGCTACGTCGCCGCGATGGAGTACAAGGAGATCACCGAGCGCAGCGAGGGCGAAACCCGCGCCACCGTCGGCGGGCTCTTCGTGGTGCACCACGCCACGCTCGGCGTGACCGATCCGGACCCCGATCCGAACGAGGACGATCCGCTGGCCGCGCAGCGCCGCTGGCCGACCCACGAGGTGGGGCGCAACGCCGACGTCTTCGACCCCGAGGCGGGCAAGATCATGAAAGCGGGATCGAGTCTTCAGTTCAACTCGATGCACCTGCACGCCAACGGCGCGGACACGCGGGCGCACCTGGACGTGGGCTTCAAGTTCCATCCCCGCGGCTACCAGCCGACCCGCAAGTGGGTGCGCATGTCCTTCGGCAACGGGGTCGACCTGGATATCGAGGCGATGGATCCCGACCAGCAGATGGAGGCCTACTTCACGCTGCCGGAGAACACGCTGATCACGATCTTCGAGCCCCACATGCACGCGCCCGGCGTGCGGATGTGCCTGGACGCCATCTGGGGGCACCACGTGCAGACGCTCAACTGCGCCGGCTACGACCATAGCTGGGTGCGGGTCTACAACTACGAGGACGACGCGGCCCCGCTGCTGCCCAAGGGCACCATCCTGCGGATGACCGGCTACTTCGACAACTCGCCCTCGAACCCCAACGTGCCCGACCCGCGCAACTGGTCGGGCGGCGGCCACCGCTCGGTCGACCAGATGTTCATCAACCTGATGCGCGGCGTCTACATGACCGACGAGGAGTTCGCGGCCGAGATGGCCAAGCGGCGCGCGAACCTCGATCTCGCGGACGGTGAGGTCACCATCGGCTGTCCGCTCTGCGGCACGGTCGAGGTGGAGCCGGTCGGCGACGCCGGGGGCGGACAGTGAGAGCCGCGGGAGCGCGGCTGCCCCGTGGGCCGCTCGCGCTCATTCTCCTGGCCGGGTTGCTCGTCGGCCTGACCGCGCAGGACGCCAACGCGCAGCGCATGCGGCGGGCGTACGACTTCGGGCAGGAAGTGGTGCCCGCCTACGAAGGGTGGGAGCAGAACGAGGACGGGTCCTTCAACCTGGTGTTCGGGACGCTGAACCGGAACTGGGAGGAGGAGCTCCACATCCCGATCGGCCCCGACAACGGCATCGAGCCCGGCGGGCCCGACCAGGGACAACCGACCTGGTTCCTGCCGCGGCGGAACCGGTTCCTGTTCCGGATCCGGGTCCCGGCGGACTTCGGCGACAAGGAGCTGGTGTGGACGCTGACCAGCCCCAACGGCGAGACGAAGCGCGCCTACGGGACGCTTCTGCCCGACTACTACATGGACAACAACGTCCGGATGGCGAACAACGGGGCCGGCGTCTCCGGAGAGCTGTTCAAGAACGTGGGCCCGACGCTCGAGGTGCACGGCGAGTCGACCAGGAAAGTCAAGGCGAACGAGCCGGTCACCCTGACCGCGGTCGCGCACGACGAGGACGGCCTGCCGACGCCGCGGGCGATGCGTCCCGTGGACCCGGCCCGACCGACCAGCCTGACCCCGATCGCGGCGAGGGGCCTGCGGCTCTCCTGGTTCGTCTATCGCGGAGGCGTGCCGGTGACTTTCGACCCCGTGCAGGCCAAGGTCTGGGAGGACACGCGGGCGAACTCCAACTCGCCCTGGGGCGCGGGCTGGGAAACGCCCGAGCCGCCCCCGGACGACAAGTGGGTGGTGCAGGCGACGTTCAGCGAGCCCGGCACCTACGTGCTGCGATGCATCGCCCACGACGGGGGCCTCGGAACCTACGAGGACGTCACGTTCGTGGTGACGGAGTGAGGCAGTTGAGAATACCGTTGTCGAAGGTCTCGGCGGGCGCCATCGTGCTGCTTGCGTTGGTGGGAGCGAATCCGGCCGGCGCGGCCGCGAACGACGGCGACGTCGGGCCCGAGCACCCCACGTTCACCCGCGACGTGCTCCCCATCCTGCAGCGCTCGTGCCAGGTGTGCCACCGGCCCGACATGTTCACGCCCATGTCGCTGCTGACCTACGAGGAGGTCCGGCCGTGGGCGCGATCGATCAAGCAGCGGGTCGAGGCGCGCGTCATGCCGCCCTGGTTCGCGGACCGCACGGTGGGCAGATACCGCGACGATCCGTCGCTGAGCGACGCCGAGATCGCCACCATCGGACGCTGGGTCGACCAGGGCGCCCGTCGCGGCAACCCGGCCGACGCACCGCTGCCCGTCGAGTGGCCGGCCGTCGACACGTGGTACCACGGCGAGGAGCCGGACCTGGTCGTCACCAGCCCGCCGGTCGTGGTGCCGCCGAACTCCATCGAGACCTATCCGGAACCCGATATGGAAACGGGCCTCACCGAGGATCGCTACATCAAGTGGATCCAGGTGATGCCCGGGGAGTCGCGGGTCGTGCACCACGTGCTGGTGTACGCGGTGCGGGACGAGGAAGATGAGGCGGCCGGCGGCGGCCCGCGCGGCGTGCGCGAGCTGCTGGCCAACCGCGCGCGCGGCGACTTCGTCGGCGACTGGTTCGAGGACGGCTACGCCCGGCTGCTGCGCAAGGAAGACCGGATCCGGCTGCAGCTCCACTACCTGCCGGACGACGAGCGGAGCTTCACCGACCAAACGAGCGTGGGCATCAAGTTCTACCCTCCGGGCTACGAGCCGGACTACGTGGTCACGACCAGGGCGGTATCGAACCGCCAGGACCTGATCATTCCGCCGGGCGCGGCGAACGCGCGCAGCGACGCCTATTTCACCCTGCCTGAACCGACCCGCATCATCAGCTTCCAGCCGCACATGCACTACCGCGGCAAGGCGATGACCCTGGAGGCGATCCGCCCGGACGACGCGCGGCCGGAGCTGCTGACCGACATCGACCGGTTCGCGTGGGACTGGCAGCCGACCTACGTGTACGAGACGCCGCTGACCCTGCCGGCCGGCACCGTCATGCACGTGACCGCGTACCACGACAACTCGGCCGCCAACCGGGTGAACCCCGATCCGACGGCCGCCGTCGGCTGGGGGCAACGGACCATCGACGAGATGAACATCGGCTGGCTGGACTACTTCCACATCTCGGAGGAGGAGTACGCCGCACTGCAGGCCGAGGAGTAGGCGCTTGCTCCGCGCTGCCCGCTTCCTCGCGCTGCCGGCCGCGATCGCGGTGTCGGTTGCCGCGACCGCCGTATCGGCTGCTGCCGCCGCGGCATGGCCCACCGTCGGCGAGGCCGCCGTCGCGGCCCAGCCGCGCCACCCCGTCTACGTCATCTACGACGGCTTCATCGCGAACGCCGACGGATCGCTGACGCTGGCGTTCGGCTACTACAACGTGAACCGCGTCGAGGTGACGGTTACCGGGGACGACAACGCGTTCATCCCCGACGCGGCCGACCGCGACCAGCCCAAGGTGTTCCTGCCGGGGCGGCAGCGCTTCGCCTGCGTGATGGTCGTGCCAGATACCTTCGACGGCCGCCTGCAGTGGCGGATCCGCTTTGCCGGTCACGAGTCGGTGACGACCGCGCGCGTGCTCGATCCCCTCTACGCGCTTGAAGAAGCGAGCGCCCGCCAAACGGTCGACGGAATCGAAGTGGACGGGGCGCCGAGGGGAGTCTGTCTGGAACGGGACGCCATGAGCGAACGGGGAGCACGCGACGGAGGACGTCGAGGACTTCAGCGACGGCCGACATGGGAAGCGCGTTCGAGCAGCGCACGCACGCGCTGGTGGGTGGCCAGGTCGGCGCGGCGAATCGAGTCGCTCGGCCACTCGGGTCGGGTGACACGCACCGCCTCGTAGAGATCGATAGCGAGCCGTACCTTCTGCGCAACCGGCAGCTTCGTCCGCTGCTTGCGCGCCAGCCGTTCCGGCAGCCCCCAGTCGCTGCCGGCGCAGCTTCTCAACTCGTCGTGGTCAAGCGGTGCCACCGGAATCCTCCAGCCGCGACTCGCTCCTGCTTTCGTCAGGGTCACGAGGGGCGCGCTGATTCAGCCTGACACCGCATCGCGCCGCTCAACGGCAAGGCACGTGCCCGACTGGCCGGCGAAGCGGGCCTCCATCTCGCGCCGCGCCACGACGGCGTCGACGCCCGGGTCGATCTCGACATCCTCCCACCGCACCACCTCGCCTGCCGCAACATCTGGCGTCGGGGGAGGTCCTGGACGGCGAGGGCGGGTTCACACGACGACCGACTTGGAATCGCCGCGGTCCGCGTGGCAGTCGACGACCCGATCGCAAGCACCGCCGCAAGTGTCCAGCGTGTCATCGTCTCGTCTCCAGGAAGTCCGTCACGGCGACTGGAACGGTTGTCCGTGTCGCAGTATGCATCCACTTTATGCACTGTTTCGCGCTGAACTACCTGGGGTCGCGCGAGGCCGGTGGATCGAAGTACTTGTCCACGATCCACCGCGGCTGCCAGCGGTCGGGCTCGCGCGCCTGACCGGTCAGATCGCGCCGGAGCGGCGCCGGAGCGGAGGTTGCGAGCGGCGCCGGATCGGCCAGCCCCGCTCTCCAGCCTTCCAGCAGCGCTTCCATACGCGCCAGGGTCTGCCCGTGCGCGGGGTCGGCTACAAGATTGCGCAACTCGTCGGGATCGTCAGCGAGATCGAACAACTGCCGGTGATTCACCTTGGGGTAGACGATCAGCTTGTATCGCTCGTCACGCACCGAGCGCATCAGGTCCCGGTAGGGCAGGAACAGGCTCTGGCGCCAGACCGTAGCGCCCTCGCCTGACCACAGCGCCGCCAGGTCGCGGCCGTCGATCCCGGGCGGCGTCTCCGCGGAGGCCAGGCCGAGCAGGGTCGGGAACAGATCGTAGAGGTAGGTGAAGGCGTCGGTCGAGCCCCGCGGGATGCCCGGGCCGCGGATGATCAGCGGGCAGCGCATCGAGTGCTCGTACAGGTTCTGCTTGCCGAGCAGTCCGTGGCTGCCCATGGCCAGCCCGTGATCGGCGGCGTAGACGACCACGGTGTTGTCGGCCTGACCGTTCTCCTCCAGTGCCGTGAGAATCCGCCCCACCTGCTCGTCCAGGTGGGTGATCAGGCCGTAGTACTCGGCCAACTGGTCGCGGACGACGTCCGGTGTCCGGGGCCAGGCGCCCAGGTTCTCGTCGCGCAGGATCAGGGCGCCGTGGTCGAACGGGTGCTGCGGCATGAAGTTGGCCGGCAGCGGCAGGTTACGGCGGTAGTACCGCTCGCGGTACTCGGGCGGCGGCTGGCGCGGATCGTGCGGCGCGGTGAACGGCACGTAGGCGAAGAACGGCTGGTTCGACCCGGCCTGCCCCGCCGAGCGCGCTTGCTCCTCCAGGCGCGCCTGCTCGTCCAGAAAGTCGATCGCCGCATCGGCGAAGAGCTCGCTGGAGAACTCCCGCCCGACGCGCCGGCGGACCAGCTCGCCGTCCTCGATGTCCTGCACCTCCACCTTCGTGTGATCGGCCATGCCGCCCAGGTACACCGCCGTCCCGTGATCGAAGCTGCGCAGCAGCGCCTCTTCGCCGTTGTGCCACTTCCCGGTGATGAAGGTGCGGTAGCCCACCGCCGCCAGCTCGCGCGGCAGGGTCGGGACACCCCGCATGTCGTTCGGCGAGCGCATCCAGCTCCGGCCGGTCAGCACCATCGCCCGGCTCGGCACGCACACCGCGCCACTGTTGGAACCAAACGTGTAATTGCGCTCGAAGCTCAGGCCCTCCGCCGCCAGCCGGTCGAGGTTGGGGGTGTCGATCCACTCGTTGCCCCACGCGCGGATGGTGTCCGCGCGCTGATCGTCCGCGAACAGGAACAGGATGTTCGGGCGGTCGGTCGCTGGCGGCGCCGTTCCGCCCGCCGGCTGGGCGGCCGGCGGAAGGGCGCCAGGCAGGAGAGCCAGCACCAGGAACACGGCCGCGGCCGCCGCGACCGTCCACCGTCGGAGCAAGGTCATATTTCAGGCCAGTATGTCCTCGACGACGACGCCGGCCACGTCGGTGAGCCGGAAATCGCGCCCCTGGCTCCTGTAGGTCAGACGCTCGTGGTCGAGGCCGAGCAGGTGCAGGATGGTCGCGTGCAGGTCGTGGATGTGGACCTTGTCCTCGATGGCGTAGTAGCCGTAGTCGTCGGTGCGGCCGTGGCTGTGGCCCCCCTTCACGCCGCCGCCGGCCATGAACATGGTGTAGCCGTGGGGGTTGTGGTCGCGGCCGTTGCGGGCGCCGGCCTCGGCGCCGGGCGTGCGCCCGAACTCGCCGCCCCACAGCACCAGGGTCTCGTCGAGCAGGCCCCGCTGCTTGAGGTCGGTGATCAGCCCCGCCACCGGCCGGTCGATCTCGGCGCAGCTTCGGGGCAGCCCCGTGATCAGCCCCGAGTGGTGGTCCCACTTGGTGTCGGGCCCGTGGGTGGCCTGCACGAAGCGCACCCCCGACTCGGAGAAGCGCCGGGCGAGGAGGCAGCGCAGCCCGAAGTCGCCCGCCACCGGGTCGTCCAGACCGTACAGCCGCCGGGTCGCCTCGGACTCGTTCTCGACGCTCATCAGCTCAGGCGCCTCGGTCTGCATGCGGAACGCGAGCTCGTACGACTCGATGCGGCCCTCCAGCGCCGGATCGGGTCCCGTCGATGCGAGCTGGCGCCGCTGCCAGCGCTGCAGCAGGTCGACCTCGGCCCGCTGCACGGCGGGACTGACCGCCTGGTTCTCCAGGAAGTCGATGGTGGCCTCGGCGGTGTTCATCCGCGTGTTGCCGATCGCCGTGCCGTTGTAGGCGGCCGGGAGGAACGCGGCCGAGTAGTTCTGCACGCCGCCGTGCTGGTACGACGGGCAGATGGTCATGAACGCGGGGAGGTTCTCGTTCTCGGTCCCCAGCCCGTACGAGATCCACGACCCCATCGAGGGCCGCACGAAGCGGTCGCTGCCCGTGTTCATGGCGAGGATGGCGCCGCCGTGCGCGGCGTTGGTGCCGTACATCGAGCGCACGAAGCAGAGGTCGTCGGCCACGCCGGCGAGGTTCGGCAGCAGCTCGCTCACCCAGTGCCCCGACTGCCCGTGCCGCCGGAACTCCCAGGGGCTCTTGAAGAGGTTGCCGGTCTCGTTGAACTGCACGTCGGGCTTGGCGAACGGCAGCGGCTTGTTGTCGTCGCGGACGAGCAGCGGCTTGTACTCGAACAGGTCGTGCTGCGAGGGGCCGCCGTGCATGTGCAGGAAGATGATGCGCCTGGCGCGGGGCGCGAAGTGCGGCGCCCGCGGGGCCAGCGGGTTGTCCTGCGCGGCCAGCAGGTCCTGCTGCAGCAGCGACGAGAGGGCCACCCCCCCGAAGCCGCAGCCGCAAGCCTTGAGCATGTCGCGGCGGGTCACCGGCGGTGCCTGGTAGTGCGGATGGCGCATCGTTCTACCGTCCCTCAATCGACGTAGATGAACTCGCTCGCGCCCAGGACGACGTGGCACAGGCGCGTCCACGCGAAGCTCTCCTCCCCGCCGTCGGGCGCGGTCTCGCGCATGGCGGCGAGGAAGGCCAGGCTCTCCTCGATCTCGACCTCGGCGGCCGGCCGCCCGTAGGCCTCGACGAACGCCCGCTCGACCCGTGCCGCCTCGCTCTCCAGCGGCATCGCCAGCAGCCTCCCGGCGAACTCGCCCGCCCGCTCCTCGACGAACGCGCTGTTCATCATGAGCAGGGCCTGGGACGGCACCACCGTGACGGGACGGGCGCCGACCGAGTCGCTGGCGTTGCCGAAGTCGAAGCCGGCGAAGATCTCGTAGATGGCGTTGCGCACCACCGGCATGTACACCGAGCGGCGCGGGGCCCCGTAGAAGTCGAAACGCCCGAACGTGTTGCCCTCGCTGAAGACGTAGCCGCGCTGGTCGTACTCGTCCACGCGCCCCCCCATCGTCAGGTCGAGAGTGCCTGCCAGTTGCAGCAGCGCGTCGCGGATGGGCTCGACCTCGAGCCGCCGGCGGTTCATCCGCCAGTGCAGCCGGTTGTCGGGGTCGACGGCCGCGTTCGCCTCGTCGTAGCCGGCCCCGAGCCGGTAGGTGCTCGACAGGAGAATCTCGCGGTGCAGCACCTTGACCGACCAGCCGCCGTCGACGAAGCGCCGGGCCAGCCAGTCGAGCAGCTCGGGATGCGTGGGGGTCGAGCCGGTGGCGCCGAAGTTGCTCGGGGTGTCGACGAAGCCGCGCCCGAAGTGCCAGTGCCAGACGCGGTTGGCCATGACCCGCGCCGTGAGCGGGTGCTCGGGATGCGTGATCCAGCGCGCCAGCTCGAGCCGCCCGCTGGCGTCGGCGGGGATCGGCGGCGGCGGCACGATGTGGTCGGTGACGCGCAGGAACCCGCGCGGCTGCGGGGTGTCGGCCAGGTTCAGATGACTGCCGCGGATGTGGACGGGGAGATCGACGATCTCGCCCTCCTCGACCGACATCGCGTAGGGCGGCTCGGGCGGCGAGGCCGCCCCGCGCTCCTCGACGACGGCCCGCAGCCGGGCCAGCTCGGCCACCGCCTCGGCCGGGTAGAGCGCCTCCTCCGTCTTCTGGTCGAGACAGAGGATGCACAGCCGCCCGTCGTAGACGAGCCGGCGCAGTTCCTCCTGCTCGCGGGGAAGCCGGAAGTCGGCCGGCGTGAGCGCTTCCTCGTCCTCGAGGCCCAGCCGCTGGAGGTGCTGGTCCCACGCAATCTCGATCACCGCGAACAGGCTGGCGTAGCGCCAGGCGACCTCTTCCAGGCTGCGGGGCGCCGGCCCCCGGACCAGGCTCCGGGTCAGCGGCGCGATGAGCACCTTCTCGGAGGCGATCAGGGCCCGCAGCTCGCCGGTGACTTCCTCATAGCGTTCCGGCGACGCCGCCGCGTAGGCGTTCCAGATCTGGAAGACGACGCTCGGGTTGGGCCCGTCGCCCTGCACCGGAGGACCCTCGCGATAGCGGAAGAAGGCCCGGACCCAGCGCTCGATCACCGCCGCCTCGAGACCTTCGCGGCTGGCGATCCTGGCAATCTCCTCGGTCCCCCGGCGCTGGCTCGCCTCGTCGTCGCCCCAGGCCGGGTAGGCTTCCTCCGCCGCGAGGAGATAGGCGGCCAGCGCCTGCCGCCGCGGCCGCCGCAGGTTCTCGTTCTGCGCATCGACGAGATCGTCGACCGCCTGCTGCGCTTCCTCGACCAGCGCCTGCGCCGCCTCGTAGCGGGCGACGGTCTCTTCGTCGGCCAGCGGCCGCTCGACCCACCGGCCGACGCGGTTCTCGCCCACCATCGTCCGGGTCGAGCGCAGGATGCCGGCCAGCGCGTAGTAGTCGGCGGTGGGAATCGGGTCGAACTTGTGGTCGTGGCAGCGGGCGCAGCCGACGGGCTCGGCGAGGAACGCCCGGCCGATGACGTTCACCTGCTCGTCGACGATGTCGATGACCATCTTGTCGACGTCCTGCTCGGCCAGCACCTTCGCGCCGAGGGTCAGGAACCCCGTCGCGGCGAGACTCTCGAACCGCTCGTCGTCGCCGGCCGCCGGCAGCAGGTCGCCGGCAATCTGCTCCTGCACGAACCGGTCGTAGGGCTTGTCGGCATTGAACGCGTCGATGACCCAGTCGCGGTAGCGGAAGGCGTTCGGGTGCGCGATGTTCTCGTCGAGCCCGTTCGAGTCGGCATAGCGGGCGACGTCCAGCCAGTGCCGGCCCCAGCGCTCGCCGTAGCGCGGCGACGCCAGCAGCCGCTCGACCACCCGCTCGTAGGCGTCGGGCCGCTCGTCGGCCAGGAACGCGTCGATCTCGGCCGGGGTCGGCGGCAGGCCGGTCAGGTCGAAAGTGACCCGCCGCAGCAACTGCCGCTTGCCGGCGGGGGCCACCGGGGTCAGGCCCTCCGCCTCGAGCCGGGCGAGAACGAACCGGTCAATCGGGCCGCGCACCCAGGCCTCGTCGCCGACGGCGGGCGGTTCGGGGCGGGCCATGGGCCGGAACGCCCAATGCTCGCGTCCGGGACCGAAGTCGTAGTCGGCGCCGCTGTCGGAACGGGCGGCAACGACCGGCGTAGCGGAAGTCCGCGGATCCACCGCGCCGCGGGCCACCCAACGCTCGAAGTCGGCGACCACCGCGGCCGGCAGCCGGCCGTCGGGCGGCATTCTGATCGGTCCGTCGTAGCGGATGACGTCGATGAGCAGGCTGTCGTCCGGCGCGCCGGGCACGACGACGGCGCCGCTGTCGCCGCCCGCGCGGACCC
Organism: Vicinamibacterales bacterium; assembly: GCA_965204175.1. Classification (GTDB taxonomy): domain Bacteria; phylum Acidobacteriota; class Vicinamibacteria; order Vicinamibacterales; family UBA8438; genus WTFV01. The sequence goes on along the minus strand of OZ241978.1, from coordinate 251,034 downwards.
CGGCGGCGTCCACCAGCACCAGTCCGCCGAAGATGCGCTCGGGATCGGCGCCGTGACACTGGTAGCAGCGCTCGGCGAGGACGGGCCGGATCCTCGATTCGAAGTGCTCCAGATCCGCGGGCGGGAGCTCCTGCCCGCGCGCCGGCGCGGCGACGCCGACGGCCAGCAAGAGAACGGCGCTCAGAGCCCTCGGCAGGACGAACCGGACGGCGGCGTCTCGAAGCGGCAGCGGCCGAATCCGGGTCTGCATAATCGACCGCGGCAGTGTACCGCAGGCCGGTTTGCGGGCCAAGCTTCCGATGGCGACCTCCACAGCATTATCATGAGCGGCATGAGAGCGTTGATGGCGGCCGGAGCCGGTTCGATGGTCCGAGTGCTGGTGGTCCTGATCGGCGTGGCGGTCGCCTCCGGAGTCACGCCGATCTCCGCCGCCCAGGCCCCGGAGCCCGCGGCGCCGGCATCCGCCGCGTCGGTCCGAGCGGCTCTCGACGGGTTCTGCGTGCGCTGCCACAACGACCGGCTGCGCACGGCCGGGCTGGCCCTCGACACCCGCGACCTCGCGCACGTCGGCGCCGACGCCGAGACCTGGGAGCGGGTCATCGTCAAGCTTCGCACGCGGACGATGCCGCCGGCCGGCAGCCCGCGGCCGCCCGAGGCCACGTACCGCGCCGTCGCCTCCTGGCTCGAGACGGAAATCGACACCATGGCCCTGGCCCGTCCGGACCCGGGCCGCGGCGAGACGTTCCATCGCCTGAACCGGGCCGAGTATCGCGCCGCGGTCCGCGACCTGCTCGCGGTCGACGTCGACGTCGCCGCCCTGCTGCCGGCCGACGATACCTACGAGCACGGCTTCGACAACAACGGCGACGTGCTCTCGATCTCGCCGGACCTGGTCGGGCGGTACCTCTCGGCCGCGCGCCGGATCAGCCGCCTCGCCGTCGGCATTCCCCCGATCGGTCCGACGGTCGCGACCTACCGGGTGCATCCCGCCCTGCTGCAAGACGACCGGCAGGACGACCGGCTGTCGTTCGGCTCCCGCGGCGGCATCGCCATTCCGCACTACTTTCCCGTCGACGGCGAGTACACGATCCGGATACGCCTCCACCGGAACTTCTCCGACTACATCATCGGCTACGCGGCGCCGCAGGAGCTCGACGTGCGGGTGGACGGCGAGCGCGTCGCGCGGTTCCCGGTCGGCGACGCCGACTCGGTGGGGCAGATGGCCCCGCTGAGCTTCGCCGGGAACATCGCCGGGGATCCCGAGTGGGAGTACTACATGAACACGGGCGACGCCCACCTGGAGGTCCGCTTCCCGGCGCGGGCGGGCCAGCGGACCGTGGGCGTCTCCTTCGTGAGGCGGTTCGCGGAACTCGAAGGGGTGCTGCAGCCGCGCAACCGGGGCTACGGCCGCTTTGTCGACGAACGCTACGACGAGAACGCGGCGGTGGAGCAGGTCGCGATTGGCGGCCCCTATGCGGTCGAGGGTCCCGGCGACACGCCGAGCCGCCGCGAGATCTTCGTCTGCCGGCCCGCGGCGGGCGCCGCGGCCGACGAGGAGCAGACCTGCGCCGGCCGGATTCTCGGCAACCTGGCCCGCCGGGCGTATCGGCGGCCGGTCGACAACAAGGACATCGACGCGCTGCTCTACTTCTTCCGCGCCGGGCGGCGCGACGGCGGCTTCGACGACGGCATCCAGTTCGCGCTGGAACGGATGCTGGTCGATCCCGAGTTCCTGTTCCGCATCGAGCGCGACCCGGAGGACGCCGCGCCGGGAATCCCCTATCGGCTCGGCGATCTGGAGCTGGCGTCCCGGCTGTCCTTCTTCCTGTGGAGCAGCATCCCCGACGACGAGCTGCTGGAAGCCGCGGCCGGCGGGCGGCTCGGCGACCCGGCGGAGCTGGAGCGGCAGACGCGCCGGCTGCTCGCCGGCGCCCGCTCGAAGGCCCTCGTCGACAACTTCGCGAGCCAGTGGCTGCGCCTGCGCAACCTCGAGTCGCAGGAGCGCGAATCGGCCGACTATCCCGAGTTCGACGAGAACCTGCGCGAGGCGTTCCGGCGCGAGACCGAGCTGTTCGTCGAGAGCAACATCCGCGAGGACCGGAGCCTCCTGGAGCTGCTGAGCGCGAACTACACGTTCGTCAACGAACGGCTGGCCCGGCACTACGGCATCCCGGGAGTCTACGGCGATCGCTTCCGGCGGGTGACGCTGGACCCCGACCATCCGCGCGGCGGCCTCCTCGGTCACGGCGGCCTGCTGATGGTGACCTCCTATCCCAACCGGACGTCGCCGGTGGTGCGCGGCAAGTGGCTGCTCGAGACCATCCTGGGGGCGCCGCCGCCCGAGCCGCCGCCGAACGTGCCGGGGCTGCCGGACCGCGGCGAAGGCGGCGAGCCGGCGTCGGTGCGCGAGCGGCTCGAGCGGCATCGCGCCAATCCCGCTTGCGCGGGCTGCCACGCGCCGATGGATCCGCTCGGCTTCGCCCTGGAGAACTTCGACGCCATCGGCATCTGGCGCGACACCAGCGAGGCGGGCCAGCCGATAGACGCGTCGGCGACGATGCCCAGCGGCGTCGCGTTCGAGGGGCCGGCGGGCCTGCGGCGCGTGCTGTTGAACCGGGGCGACGATTTCGCCGCCACGGTCACCGAGAAGCTGCTGGCCTACGCGCTCGGCCGCGGGCTCGAGTACACCGACCGTCCCGCCGTGCGGCGGATCCTGCGCGACGCCGCGGCCGACGACTACCGCTGGTCGTCGATCGTGCAGGGCATCGTGAAGAGCACGCCGTTTCAGTGGCGGCGCGCGCGCGTCGACGAGCCGGCGCTGGTGGCCGGCGGGCCGGCCTCTGACGGTCGCTGACAGTTAGCGTTCCAATCCGACGAGCAAGGTTCACATCATGATGATCTCCAAGACGTCGCTCCCCCGCCGAACCGTGCTGCGCGGCCTGGGCGCCGCGGTGGCCCTGCCGCTGCTGGACGCCATGGTCCCCGCCGCGTCGGCGCTGTCGCGAACCGCGGCCGCGCCCACCCGGCGCTTCGGCGTGGTCTACGTGCCCAACGGCATCGCGATGGAGTACTGGACGCCGGCCGAGGAGGGGCGGGGGTTCGAGCTCACCCCGATTCTCCATCCGCTGCAGGCCTTCAAGGACCAGTTGACGGTGGTTTCCGGTCTCCGGGGGTACTGGACCCCGGCCCACGCCGGCGCGTCGACGACGTTCCTGACCGGGGCGGCGGGCGTCGCCGGCGAGACGGCGCCGGTAGCCGACATCTCCATGGATCAGCTCCTGGCCCGGGAGTACGGCCGGCACACCGAGCTGGGATCGCTCCAGCTCGCCATCGACAGCCGGGCCAACGCCGGCCAGTGCAGCGGCAACCACAGTTGCGTCTACACCAACACCATCTGCTGGCGCAGCCGGACGACGCCGCTGCCGATGGAGAACAACCCGCGCGTGGTGTTCGAGCAGATGTTCGGCGACAGCGGCAGCACCGACCCCGCCGTCCGCCGCGCCCGCATGGCGCGCGACCGCTCGATTCTCGACTCGGTGACCGGGAAGGTCGCTGCGCTCAAGCGCCAGGTCGGGCCGGCCGACAGCCTCAAGGTCGACGAGTACCTGGAAGGCGTGCGCGACATCGAGCGGCGCATCGAGCGGGCCGAGCAGCGGCAGGACTTCGACGTGCCCGAGCTGGCCCAGCCCGAGGGCATTCCCGCCACGTTCGCCGAGCACGTGGAGCTGATGTTCGACCTGCAGGTGCTGGCCCATCAGATCGACCTGACCCGCGTGACCTCGTTCATGCTGGGACGCGAGGTGAGCTCGCGGACCTACACCGAGATCGGCATCGCCGACGCGCACCACCCGCTCTCCCACCACGAGTACAACCCGGAAAAGATCGCGTCGATGTCCAAGATCAACGCGTATCACGCGTCGATGTTCGCCGACTACCTGGCGAAGCTCCGCGCGACGCCGGACGGCGACGGATCGCTGCTCGACAACATGCTGCTCCTCTACGGCTGCGGCATGTCCGACAGCAACGCCCACAGCCCGCTCGACCTGCCCGTCCTGCTGCTCGGCGGGTGCGCGGGACAGCTCGAGGGCGGACGTCACATCCGCTACGAGGGCGACCCGCTGATGCCGAACCTGCTGGTGACGCTGATGGACAAGCTGGGCGTACCGGTCGAGCGGCTGGGGAAGAGCGACGGCAGGCTCAGCGTGGAGCGTCTGACGGGGGTGTAGTCCAACTTACCCGCGAAATGCCGCATCCGGACACCACGATCGAGGTTCGAGACTTCGGGCCGCTCACCCACGCGGCCATCGATCTGCGACCGCTCACCGTCTTCGTCGGACCGAGCAACGCCGGGAAGACCTACCTGGCGACGCTGATCTCGGCACTGCATCGAGCCTGTGAAGGGTTCCCCCGAATACCTCCGAGAGGATTGTTCATCACCGAGCGCATCCCGGTGGTCCCGGGAGCGACGGACGCCGTTCGGGAGAACCTGCTCACCCGCGGCAGACCAATCACGTGCAGCGACCTCCCCGACGACGTGCGGGCGAGGTTCCGCGACATCATCGACTCCGTTGCGGTCGACCTGGCCGAAGAGATCAAGCGCCTCTTCGACGTTGAGGATTGCACGGAGCTGATTCGGTCGACGGCCCGGCGCCGAGAGATGCACGTATCGCTGCGCCTCCGCGAAGGGGGACAAGACCTCTGGCACGTCACGATGGACGTGTCGCCTCGGGGCGAGACGGCGGAGGGCGTCATCAATGACGTGGTGCTCGTGAGAGCGGACGCCACCGACGCGGAACGGCGCACCCTGGCCGGCAGAAGCCGACAGAACCCGGCGGCGTTGTTCGAGCATCTCATCGATCACGCCGCGCGAACCGGAAGGCCGCCGCGCGTGCACCATCTGCCGGCCGCGAGAAGCGGCATGCTGCAGAGCCAGCGCATCATCGCGGGCTCGCTCGTCGAGCGCTTGAGCCGGACCGGCTCCCGGCGCGGCGGCGAGCTGCCGACGTTGTCCGGCGTGACGACCGACTTCATCCGCGGTCTCATCCTCTACGAGGAGCGGACGACCCTCGACGAGACGATTCGCGTCCTCGCCGACGATCTCGAACGTGATCCGCTGCATGGAGAGATCCGCGCGCGCCGGCTCGTACCGGCGGGAGATCCGGAGTTCATCTACCGGCCGCAGGGAGCGACGGAAGACATCCGGCTCAGCCGCGCCTCGTCCAGTGCGGCGGCCGCGGCTGCCGCGTGGACATGGCCGGCGTGCCCGCCCCGTACGTTATCGTGGACGCAGACGAGGCGTTTCCCGCACACGGGCTCGAGGGCCCTCGCTGCGACCGCGTGCTCTTCCTGCTCGGCGCTGCGCCGCTCCGACTGGTCAGCGCACCCATCGAACTCAAGAGCGGCGGCTTGAACGCCTCCCACGTAGCCGACCAACTGCAAGGCAGCATCGAGTTCGTGAATCGCGTCGCGCCGCCGGGCGCTCCGCTGGCCTGCCGCCCAATCCTGGTCCACGGCCACATCCGGACCGCGGATCCGAGTCGGTCTGCCGTCGATCCGGCGTGGAACCCCCTGTGCCGTACACTCCTGAAGAGCTCATCGACGTGGAGGTGGAGGACGATGAACGCTGATCCCATCCTGGCGGAATTGTGGGCAGTGCGAGACCGGCTCGCAGCCCGGTTCGACTACGACCTGGACGCCATTTTCCGACACATCAAGGCGGAAGAAGCCAAGTCGGGTTTGCTCTACGTCGAATGCCCGCCCCGCAGGCTGTCGGCGGCCGAGGATGACTTCGGTGGGCGTGGTGCGCGCGACGACTGAACGGTGGTGTCCGGTCCGCAGCGCGGCCGTCGATGAAGTTCGCCGGAGTCCCGGACAACCCCTCCACAAGCAGGACCGCCCCACCGACTACGCGTCGACCCGCAGCGCCTCCACCGGGCGGACCCGCTGGAAGTGAGTGTGGGCTTCCGGGTTCACGTGCGCCTCTTGTACGCTGCCAAGTCTTCTGGCGTGAGCTCCTTGGGTTCCACCAATTTGTAGTGGCGCTCCATGAGGATCTTCACTTCGCCGTCGATCTTCTCGAAGGCAAAGAGCGCGATCACGTCGTCATGCATGAATTGCGCCGCCACCGGCCGACAGATGAGATCAGGGAACCTGGACTCGCATAGTGCCATGTCCTGCTCGATCTGTACGATGTTCAGCTCGTCGCGCCCGCCCTTGGCCTGCACCGGGATGACGTACTGGCAGCCCTTGGTGTCGACGCCCACGTACAATTCGTCCGTCTCGACTTGTCCGATGCCGCGCACCGCCGTCCGGAGATGATTCTGCAACGAGTAGCACGTGACGCCCGTGAAGATGTCGATCAGCCGGTTGTATCGCACGACGGCCAGAAGGGCCTGCTCATCGTTGAGCGCGTGCATGGCGACGACGCCCGGCGTGCCGTCGGGCACCTTGGTGGCTCCCATCTGCTCGTTGGGAGCCAAGCGAATCGGCCGAGTCAGGACGAAGCTGTATCGCCCCGGCCCGGTACCGCGGATGATCCACTCCCGGCCGCCGGTGGCCGTAGACTGTACGGATCCCGGTAGCGCCCCTCGATACCTCGCGCTGTACACGACATCCCCGACGTTGCTCGGACGTCGAACGCCCCGCCGCCTGGCCGCCGCCGTGATGTCCGATCTCTCGAAATCGACTTGAGTCATCCCCTGCTTGAACTTCGACTCGAAGATCTCTTCGATGATCGCGGCGTACACGTTCGACTTGGACATGAGACGCAGCCGTGTCGGGATCAACCCGCCCAGCGGAGCCGGACGACCTCTTCGCGAAGCCGTTGTCGGCTGGCTGTCGCAATCCGCGTCCTGAACAGGTCGATGGCCGTCAACTCGTAGCCGAGCGACTGCGCCAGCTCGCCCAGGATCCGGCCGGTGCGGATCATGACCCGCAGGTACGATGCCTGGTCTCCGACGACGTACGCCAGTCTCGCACCGGGACGCAACCTGCTCCGGAGGCCGGCCAGATGCCGCACCATGCCGCCGAAGTACAGCTTGGTGACGCGGGCGTACTGCCGTTCGAAGCCCGACGTCTTGCCCAACTCGATGCGCCGCTCCTCGATGAGCCGGGCGATGCGTTGAATGCCCTCGTGCTCAGCAACCAGGGCGTCGTCGGCGTCCGTCTTGTACACGCTCCGCGTATTGGATCGAACGAGTCCCTGTTTCAGGCGCCGCAGGTCCTGCTTGTCGCGGACGAAGCCGAGCAGCACGCTCTCGAGCCGCGTCGTTCGCGTGTAGTCCTTCTCGTTGGGATACGGCGGCGACGTGATGACGGCGTCGATGGACCGCGGCTCCAGCAGTTCCTCCAATCGGCGCGCGTCCGCCAAGTGGACGGTGGCTTCCGTCCCGGCCTGTTTCCCCAACCTCACCAGGTCGTCGCCCATCGTCCTGACGCGGTCCAGCCATGGACGGACGACCGGCGCGTCCTCCCGAATGCGGCCGACACCGACCTCCGGGCCGAAATGCAGGTTGCCGATGTCCGAGACCAATGCGGCGGCGAGCGCGAGCCGCTCGTGAGCGTACACCGTGTCGTCGCGGCGCCCTTCCAAGGCGTCGAGCAGCAGCAGCGTTTTGTGCAGCGGCAGCGGGCTGATCGAGTTCTTCAGCAGAAGGCTCAGATGGCCGGGCGGCAGCGTCAGGAGGTCCGCCGTCGGCGGGTCCCCAGCCTGAAACAGGGGCGCCGACCCATAGTCGTCGATTCCCTGACCCCGCAGCCGGTCCAGCGCCAGCCCGGCGATCGCCCTCGCGTGGGAAACGAGCGCGTCGGGATCGACGCTCCAGTCCAGCTTGGTGCGGCTCGCGAAGCCGGCCATCGGATTGCGCTCGATCCCGACGCTCGGGATGCCGAGCTTCTTGCACTCGACCAGCGTCGTTCCGGTCCCGCAGAACGGATCCAGCACCCGCTGCGTCGAATCGACCCCGAATGCGTCGAGGTAGTCGCGTACGAGGTGCGACGGGAACGAGAGGACGAAGCGGTACCAATCGTGAACGGCGCGGTCTTCGGGCCTGAGACGATTCCGTTCCGGGGCGCTACGGGCGCTGGCTGGGGCGGCGGGCGCGATCATGGGGTACTCACGGCCGCCGCTCGGGTCTTGACGTGCGCGGCGGCGTCACCGCGGTTCGAGGGCGGGCGTCCGCACGGGGCGGACCGGCCGGGTCGAACACGACAGCATGGTACCACGCGATGCCCTTCGTCCCCCGGCGTCCGCGTCCGACGCCGTGCCGGCGGGTAGCGCGCGCCGCACCCCGAGTGTGGGGCCGCTCGAACGAGGTAGCGGCGCCGGCCGGGCCGGCCTGGACCGACACGCCTCCGAGTCGTTGACGCCGGACCGGATTCGGGCGCAGGATCACCGTTGTGATGCCCGCGCATCGGCCGCCGTCCTTCCGCCTCGGGTCACGGTCGTTGACGCGCACCCGACCCATCACATCCAGGGGTTCGGCCGATCCGCCGGACCGGGAGCCGACCGACCATGGCCGTCCTCGACATCGAGTACAACTCGGGTAACGGCGCGCTCGAAGAGCTGCTGCTGTCTATCGACCGTCCGGGCGACTTCTGCGCGCACGGCAAGTTGTTCGCACCCATGCCGCGGCTGGAGGTGGAGGGGGTCGGTTTGCTCTCCTTTCCGGTGCCCGACATGCAGGTCCGCGCCCTGATCGCGGCCGCCGAGCGCGCGCCCTACGGCCGGGGACCGGACACCCTGGTGGACACGTCGGTGCGCGACTGCCGGCAGATCGACGCGGCGAGGATTCACCTGTCCGGCGGCGCATGGCAGGACACCTTCGAGCGGATTCTCGACTCGGCGGCCGCCAGTCTCGGCTGCCGGGCCGAGCGGCTCGATGCGCGGCTCTACAAACTGCTCGTCTACGAACCCGGCGGCTTCTTCGCGGCGCACCGCGATACGGAGAAGACCGACGGCATGATCGCCACGCTGACGATCTCGCTGCCGGTCGCCGGCGCCGGCGGTGAGCTGATCGTCCGCCACCGGGAGCGCGAGGTCGCGATCGACATGAACGCCGAGGAACCGTCCGAGCTCGCGTTCGCCGCGTTCTACGCCGACTGCGCCCACGAGGTCCGCCCGGTCCGCGAAGGCCACCGCCTGTCGCTGGTCTTCAACCTGTGCGTCCGCGCGGGCGACGAGGACACGCCGCGCCAAGCGCCGGATTTCACCAGCCACGCCGACCGGATAGCGGCGCGGCTCGCGGCGTGGCGCGACCGGCCCGGCGCGTCGGACAAACTGGTGTGGGTCCTCGATCACGACTACAGCCAGGCCGGCCTGTCGTTCGACACCCTGAAGAACGCGGACGCCGCGCTGGCGCAAACCCTGGCGCCGGCCGCGGCGCGCGCCGACTGCGAGCTGTACGCGGCCATCGTGCACGCGACGGCGCGCGGCGCCGCGACGCACGACGGCGATTATGTCGATGGCTGGGGAGACTGGGACGACGAAGATGCGGGCGACCTGGAGATGGACGAGGCGTACGACAGTCGCGTGTGGCTGGACGGCTGGGCCGGTCGGGACAGCCGCCGGCCGCCCTTCGAGGAAGTCCCGGTGCTTCCCGGGGAACTGTTGCCCTCGGGCGCGCTCGACGATGCCGAGCCGGACAATCAGTGGCTGCACGAAGCGACGGGGAACGAGGGCGTCACTCTGGAGCGCGCCTACCACCGCGCCGCCTTCGTGATCTGGCCGCGGTCCAGGACACTGGACGTCATCGCCAGCACCGGCGTCGACGGCGCCGTCGACTGGGTGGCGGCGGAGCTGGATGGCAACAGGGGAACGGCGGACGAGCGGATCGGACACCTCTTCACGAAGTTGATCGGTCTCTGGCCGACCGACGGCGACCACGAGCGCGATCGGGCGGCCCGCGGCCGCGTGCTCGACCTGCTGACGGGAATCGGCGACGCGGCGCGCACGCAGCATTTTCTGCGCGATGTCGTGCTGTCACGCTACCGGCCCGGCGACAACGAGCATCTGCCCGCCGCGATCGGAATCGTCGGGCCGGACGCCGCGGAACGCTTCCTTGCCGATCTCGCGACCGCACACGTCACCCGGCATCCCCGCGCGGTGCTCGCGCTCCTCCGGGTCATCCAGCAGCAGGGCCGCGAATCGGCCGCGGCGGCGTGGGGCGACGCGCTTCGGAAGAGCGTTCATGCCGCCGTGCTCACGTTGTGCGAAGCGCTGGCGGCGCGTACGGAAGACGACGACGAAGACGAGCCGAAGGCAGCATTCGATGCCATCAAAGGCACCGCCCTCGAAGACGAGGATTGGGTGGAAGAAGATTGGCCCGAGGAGGACGATGATCCGCAGGCGGCGGAACCCGGGCCGTCGGAGTCGCTGGCCGACACCTTTCGCAATCTGTTTGCGTCCCGAGCGGGAGGCGCCTTCCGCCGAACCGCCTGGTCGCTCGACGAAGCGACCGTCCGCGATGCCCTTGCGCTGGCCTGGCGTTGCGGATTGACCGCCGACGCCGCGCGGGCCGCCACCCTGATCGTCGGGTTGCCGGAGGTCGTCGCGCCGGACCGCACGCTCCCCGCCGCGTTGGGCGATCTGCACCGTGAAGAGGGCTTCCCGGACACTGCCCCCTACGCGGCGCTGTGGGGTTGCGCGGCGGAGAGCCTGCTCGGGCGCAGCGCGGCGCCGCCCCACGAGCCTCGGGACTGGCAGATCGCGTCCGACACCGGTTGCGGTTGCGAACACTGCAAGGAACTCCGGGCCTTCTGCGACAATCCCGACGCCAGGGTCGCGCGATTCCCGCTGCGCAAGGAGTTGCGCGTTCACTTGGAGATGATCATCCGCACGCGCCGGCTCGACATCGCGCCCGTCACCGAACACAAGGGCCGGCCCCATACCCTCGTGTGCACCAAGAACCGCGCCAGCCACCAGCGCCGGCTGGCCGAGTACGCCGGGGACGTTTCTCACCTGGAGTCTCTGGTCCGTTCGGCGCCGGGCGGCGCGCAGGCCGCGCGCTGCGCGTCCGAACTCGCCAGACTGCGCGAGGCGGTCGCGGCCGGGAAACCGGCCGGACGAGGGCGGGCATGAAGACGACTTCCTGCGAGGGCACGGGGACGCGAAGGTAGGCGCGACCGCAACGCTGCCTGACGAGCAGGTACGCGGCGACCGGCTATTCATCGCCGAGGCGACGCAGCAGCTCGACGGTGCTGTTGTCGTCGCCCCCGCGCTGGCCGGCCACCTCGAGCGGCATCTGTCCCTGGTCGTTCAGGGCATGCAGGTCTGCGCCGCTGTCGGCCAGAAACTGGACGACGGTGTCGAGGCGTCTCGCCGCAGCGGTGTGCAGCGCCGTGTTGCCTGCCGCGTCCGCCGCGTTGACGTCGACACCCGCTTCGATCGCCGCCCGGGCCGCTTCCAGCACGAGCCGCTCGTCCTCAGCCGGGTTCGGGGCCAGTCCCGGCTCCCGGCGGCGGCGGGCCGCGGCCGCCGCCATCAGCGGCGTCGTGCCGTCCTCCATGACGAACCGCGGATCGGCTCCACCGTCGGCCAGCACCCGCATGATGCCGGGCTCGGCAAAGTGGGCGGCCAGCCAGAAGGGGGTGGCGCCGACCACGTCGTGGTCCAGCACGTAATCGGGACTGTTGCGCCGGCCCCGGCTGCCGCGGACCACCGGTGCATTCGGGTCCGCGCCGCGCGCGAGCAGCGCCGCCGCCAGCGTCTCGTCGCCGCGCAGCGTGGCGGCATGCAGGGCGGTGTAGCCGGCCCCGGCCGCGCTCGGGTCCGCACCCTGCTCGAGCAGGAACAGGGCGAGCGCGGTATGGCCGCTGTGCGCCGCGACGACGAGCGCGCTCGTGCCCGTCGCCGCCGTGTCGTTCACGTCCGCGCCGCCCGCCACGAGATGCCCGGCGATTTCGAGGTTGCCCTGCCGGGCCGCGAACAGCATGGGCGTGTTGCCGCCCAGCACGGTATCGATCACCCCGCTCGGGTTGAATCCGGCCGTCCGCGTGTGGATGCGCCGCGGCTGCGGGGCCGAGCGGGCATGGACGTCGGCCCCGAGCGCGACCAGCGCTTCCACGACGTCGGGATGCTGCTGCGCCACTGCCCACATCAGCGCCGACTGCCCCCGCGTGTGCTCCCGGGCATTGAGATCCGCCCCGTGGGACGCCAGGAAGCGCACCACCTCTGCGGACCCGGTGCGGGACGCGGTCATCAGCACCGTCTCCCCCGACGGCAACGCGGCGTTCGCATCGGCGCCGGCCGCCAGCAGGGTCGCGACCATCGCCTCGCTGCCGTTGAGGCAGGCCAGCCAGAGCGGCGTGGCGCCGAAGTCGTTCGCCGCGTTGCCGTCGGCGCCGGCCCCCAGGAGGGCGTCAGCCATCGCCGTGTCGTCCCAATGGGCGGCCCAGTGCAGGGCGGTCGCGCCATCCGCCTGCCGGGCATCCGCGGAGACGCCCTGCTCGAGCAGCGTGATCACACCCGTCGCGTCCTCCGCCCGGGCGGCGTCGAGCAGCGCCGTGTCCTGGGCGGCGGCACCGGGACCGGCCGCGGCCAGCACCAGCGTCGCCAGGAGCATCAATCCAGCCGCCGTTCTCGCATGCACGTTCTTCCCCCACGGGCGGGTGCCCACCGCCCACGTCAAGTCAGCTATCGTACCGTAGTGCGCAGCGCTCCGTCGGAGTCGAGCCGGGCGCCGGATCCGATGTGAACGCCTGGAGCAAACATGGCCAGACATTTGACCGGCTACATCGTTCCGTTGGTGATCCTGGCGGTGTCCGTACCGATGATCCTGGGCAAGGTACGTCCCAACGGGGTATACGGCTTCAGGACGCCCAAGACCCTTTCGTCGCAGGATGTCTGGTACCCGGCCAATCGGGCGGCAGGCTGGTTCATGCTTGTCGCCGCGGTCATATCGATCTGCTTCAACCTGGTTCTGTGGTGGACCGTCCCGGAATGGCCGCTCGACAGGACGGCCTCGTGGATGATGGGCGGGACCATGATTCCGCTTGCGATGAGTATCGTTGCGTCCTTCATCTACCTGCGACGGCTCTGAGGGCAGGGAGCACCGCGCGTCCGCCGCCCGGACGTGAGCGGCGGAGCGGGCGCACCGTCCCGACGGCATCGTAATCCGTATTGCGACCCGCTACGGATCGACGGTGATCTCCCCCACCATCCAGGGATGGTCCTCGCAGTGATAGAGGAACGTCCCCGGCTCGTCGAACGTGACGAAGCCCCACAGGCCCGGATTCAGCGTGCCGGTGCTCCAGCTTCCGTCGCGCGCGGCCGGCGTGTGGGGGATCTCGCCGTTGTTGGTGAACCGGACGCGCGTGCCCGCGCTGACCCGCGCGCGGAGCGGGTTGAAGTTGTACTCGTCGAACGCATAGCGCCGGCCGCCGACCGCGCCGCGCGGGTTCTCGAGCAGGGTCGCGGTCTCGATCTCGTCGGTCTCGCGCGGGGCGGGACCGGCAGGCTGATCGTCGACCGGCGGATCCGGGGACGGCTCGCCGCGGGCCGGCACCTCGCCGTCGAGCGCGAACGCCCAGAGCGCGGGCCCCATCGGAAAGGCGACGTACTGCGTGCCGTCCAGCTCGTAGGTCGAGGCCGGGCCGGGACGCAGCCGCGACCCCTCCGCGCTCGTGCGGAAGGCCCAGCGGCGGTCGCCGGTCCGGACGTCGTAGGCCTCCACCTGTCCGCCGGGCGAGCCGCGGAACAGCAGGCCGCCGGCGGTCACGAGGGGACCGCTGACACCGAGGAACGCGCTCGGCATCTCCTTCCGCCACACCACGCGGCCGGTGCCGGGGTCGACGGCGGCCAGGATGCCGACCGCGTCGGGCAGGGTCAGGTGGAACTGGGACGTGTTCCAGACGAACGGATCCTCGAAGCGGCGGGCGCGGCCGACGTGCGCGCGCCCCTGCGCGTAGATGTAGCCGGTCTGCGGCGAGAACGCCATCGGCGTGACCCGCACCCGCGGAATCGGCAACCCCGGCGCCACCACCGTCTGCTCATCGACCGACGGGGGCGTGTAGCTGCTGCAACTGAGCTCGAACGGCGGCGGCACCCGGTCGCGCCAGTACGAGCACTCGAAGAGGATGGTCTCGGTCTGCACCGGGAACGGCTGGGTCGGCACCGTGAGCTGGTGCGGATCCTGCGGCACCTCGCGCTCCTCGACGGGCAGCAGGTGCTCGCCGGTCTCGCGATCGAACAGGAACAGGTAGCCGTCGGCGCGCATCGCGGCCAGCGCCTTCACCGGCTCGCCGTCGATCGTCGTGTCGTAGAGCAGCAGCGGCGTGGCGATGTCGGCGTCCCAGACGTCGTGGCGCACCACCTGATAGTGCCAGCGCCGCTCGCCGGTCTCCATGTCGAGCGCGAGGACGGAGGCGGTGAACAGGTTGTCCCCCTCGCGGAGCTCGCCCCCGAACATCGGCACGGGGTTGCCGGTCGAGAAGTAGACCATCCCGAGATCGGGATCGACCGTGCCGACCAGCCAGACGCCGCCGCCGCCGTACTCCCACGAGTCGCTGTCCTGCGGCCAGGTCTCGTGGCCGAACTCGCCCGGGCGCGGTACGACGAAGAAGATCCACTCCACCTCGCCGGTGGCGGCGTCCAGGGCCAGCACGCGGCCCTGCCCGCCGATGTCGCCGTTCGCGAGGCCCACGAAGACCTTGCCGCGCGCGTACATCGGCGCGGTCGTCACCACCTCGCCGCGGGTCTGCTCCGGGCTCCCGACCCGCGTGGCCCACACCAGCTCGCCGTTGTCGCGGCCAAGCGCGAGCACTTCTCCGCTGCGCGTGCCGAAGACGACCAGGTCGCCGGCCACGACGACCCCCTGCCACGACACCACCCGTCCGGCATCGGGGTCCGGCTGCCAGTGCCAGATGGTCTCACCCGTACGCGCATCGAAGGCGAAGACGTTGGCGCCGCCCGTCAGGTAGATGGCGCCGTCCTGCACCACCGGGGTCGAGCGCGACGCTGCGCCGCCGGGAAGCGGCGTCATCCACGCGGCGCCGAGGCGGTCGAGCGTGTCGGCGTCGATCTCGTCCAGCGTCGAGTAGCGCGAGCTGGACCAGTCCCCTCCGGTGAAGGGCCAGTCCGTCGAGGGATAGCCGCGGCCCGGCTCTGCCTCCTGCCCGGCGAGGCCGGCGGCGAGCGCCGCAAACATGATCACCGACGCGACCGCGGCAACGAGCGAGCGATGACTGCGAGGCATGGCGCCCTCCTCTCTCCGGTCTCCGCGGCGCGTCGTTACGGCAGCGCGCGGGCCATTGCGCTTCTGAACGTCCATTCAACCACAGTGTTCGGTGTCCTCCCAACCCGACCGACGATTCGGCATCGCAGAACGTCAGTTGCGAGCAGGGAGGCTATTCGATACTGTTTCAGCAGATCGTCGGCGCGAGTCGCCCGAGGAGGAACCGTGAAGGCAATCACAGCGATACCGGCGGTGTTCGGTATCCTGGCAACACTGGGCGCACAGCCGGCCGCGGGACAGGCACAGCGGGAGGAGCGACTCGTCCAGGGCGGCGTGGAGTTTCGGCTCACGAACGCAGAGGGGGACGCGCTCTTCCTCCGGTGCTCGGAATCCCGCGTCGACGCGGGATTCGTGCTTGCCGAGCCGATCGAAGCAGCCAGCGGTGCTCTAATGGTCGGGCATGTGTCGGATTCGGAACCTGGCTGGATCTTCAGGCCACGCGTGAGCCATCGCTTTCCGGTCGCCCAGGTCGGCGAGCGATCCCTTCAGATCGCTCGTGGTCGTGGGCTCGATTTCACGTTGGCGATGCTCGTCGCCGCGTCGAGAATCGACGTGCGGACGGCTGGTCAGCGCGCGTCCTTCGAAGTCCCGGCCATCCGCTCGATTCTCACGCAATGCCCGGGAGCAGAAATCGGTCCCGTCCCGAGCCACCCGAACGGAGAGCTTGATACAACGATTCTCAATGCATTGCTCCGGCTACTGCCACCAGCACCGATCGGACGGTGACGCGTCCGCGGTCTCGGTCGAATCAGCCAGGGCGCCTTCGACAATCCCCGGCACTGTCGACGATGCCAGCCATGAAACCGATTCGGACTCCGAGGCGATGGTGGATCGAAGAACGCTCCTGAAGTTGGGCGGCATGGGCCTCGTGGGCGTCGGCCTGGGCGGCTGCGCGGCGCGGTCGGCGCCGACGCCGACGCCGACGCGGCGACCGCCCCTGCGGCTTGCGCCCGTGCGCGCCGAAAGGGACCGGATCATCCGCACCACGGTCGGGCTGCGCCCGCACCGCCCCTCCGGCTTCGTGTTGCGCGCCGACCGGCTCGACGACACGACCGTGATCCACAACTACGGCCACGGCGGCTCCGGTATGTCGCTCTCGTGGGGCACGGGCCGGATGGCGGCCGAACTGGCTCTCGGCCACGACAGCCGCCGGGCGGCGGTCATCGGTTGCGGCGCCGTGGGCCTCACCGCCGCGCGCCAGTTGCAGCGGCGCGGGTTCGCGGTGACCATCTACGCCATGTCGGTGCCGCCGAACACGACGTCGAACATGTCGTTCGCGGGCTTCACCCCTACCGCGGGGCTGGTCGACGACGACCTCAGGACATCTGCCTGGGACGCCCAGTTCCGCGAAGCGGCCGAGATTTCCTACCGCGAACTGCAGTTGCTGGCGGGGACCAGATTCGGCGTGTCCTGGATCGACCGCTACGCGCTCCGCGACACGCCTCCTGGCGCCGCCGAGGAGGATGCCGAGGAGGACCGAGAGCCGCTGCTTCCCGCCCATCTGCGCTCCGGCCAGCTCACGCTGGAACCCGGGGAGCATCCCTTTCCCAGCCGCTACGCAATCCGGAGCAACCAACTGCGCATCGAGCCATCCATCTACCTGGATGCACTGGTTCACGACTTCATCGACTTCGGCGGGCGCATCGAGATCCGCGAGTTCACCGAGCCGCGCGAGCTGGTGGAGCTGAGCGAGCCGCTGGTCGTCAACTGCAGCGGGCTGGGCGCGCGCGACCTCTTCGGCGACGACGATCTGCTGCCGGCGAAGGGGCAGCTTACCGTGCTCGTGCCCCAGGAGGACGTCGACTGGGGCCTCGGCGGCGACCCTCCCGACGGCGATACCCGCGGGCTCCTCGGCATCCATATGCAGCCGCGCCGCGACGGCATCGTCCTGGGCGGCACGTCGGAGCGGGGCGAGTGGTCGCGGGAGCCCAATCAGGAAGCGATGCAGCGCATCGTGGACGCGCACATGGCGGTCTACTCGGCGATGCGGGTCTGACCTGGCGTCGCGCTCGACGCGGTGTCGTGCACGAACTCTGCGCCCTTGCGGAATGCGGTTCGCATTCGCTCGCGGATGTCGACGGGTCGCGCACCGGTTTGCGGCAGATAGTGGTTGAGCCCGTTGGCTTCGAACAACTCGTCGATGCGGGTGGGATCGACCGCGAGCTTCCTGGCGGCGCCCTGTCGGGTTCTCGTCTCCACGAAGCCGACGTCCCCATCGGTGTACATCCTGACCCGTTCGTAGCGCGCTCCGGTCAGGGCAGCGGCAGCCGCGTCTCCGAGGCTCGTCAGGTCGACCGCGAACTCCGGCTGCACGCGGCTGAGGTCGAGCGGTGCGTTGTACGCGAAGACGGGGTTCGAGTTTCTCCAGGCAGCGGCGATCGCCTCCATGTCCCGTGCGGTTCTGGTGTTCACAGCGACCGCCAGGGCGTGCGGGTCGAGTTTTTCGGCGACGACGATGTCGAACACGTCACGCACGGGGCTGCGGTTGGCTCGCCGGAGCTTGCCGCAAAGGATCTGAGCATTGTGCAGGACGACAACGGGCTCACCGTCGACGAGCGCGTCGGCATGGCCTTCACGGGGCATGGGGTCGAGAGCACAGAGGTCCAGTTTGCCCGTGCTGAACCCGACGGTGCACCGGTCGCGGTCGAAGGCAATCGAGTGACCGCCCCGCCGTCGGATCTCGGCCTTGAAGTCGTCGTCGGGTCCGGCGAACAGAGCAGGGATCGCGGCGCCGGCGTTTACGGTGAGGTCGAGATCGGTGCTCTCGCGATGGTTCCAGCGGGCCGCGAGCACGGTCCCGCCCCCGATCTTCCAGGGACCTGCTTCCGGTCCGAGACGCTCAAGAGCCGGTTCGAGCAGACTCCTGACCCGCAGCCAGATGCCTCTGGCGGGCAATGGGAGCGTCAGTCGGTCCATATCGAACTACCGTCGCTATTGCTCGGGATAGTTGGGATCGGCCCACTGGTTGATCTCCGCGATCCGGTCGGGCCACGGGAAGTCGGCTAGGCGCAACGCGCGGACCAGGTCGCGGAACGTGTAGGCGTGCTGCGCCCAGGCTTCGAAGAGCTCCGTGAAGGTGGCTTCCGTTCCCCACATGTAGATGATGCTCTTCTGCCGCTGGTCGGGCGTGTCCGTACGGAACGCGTCGTAAAACTCCTCGGTCGTCGGCGGCTGTCCCCAGCCGCAGCAGCTTCGCGCGATGCGCCACTGCACGGCATGGCTCCTGCGGCCGGTGAGCACCGGATCGAGACCGGGACAGAGGCTCCGCAAGGCCTCCGGAGGAGCCGGCTCGTCACTGAAGGCCTCGGGTGGCTTCAGCTTGCAGGCCCGCACCTCGTCGTCGAACCGGCGGCGCCGTTCCTGCTGGTTCTTCGCCCACTCTTCGATGGCCATACGCTAGCTCCGCTAGCTGCACCACGATATACCTCCGGCGACCCGTTCGCGCAAGGCGACCGCGCTGCGGGCACATCGGTAACGGTTAGACTAGCGTCGCGCGTCGGTCCTGACGCCTCGGGGCCTAGTCGTCGCTCCACCGACGCGACACTTGACGCACCGAGAGAGGAACCGAACCGATGCGACAACTCCCCCGAACCGTCTCCGGCCTGACCGCAGCGAGCCTCCTGCTCGCGGGAGCACTCGCCTCGGCACAGCCGCCCATGGACGAGTACACCCCGGTCACCGAGCAGATGCTGGTCGACCCGCCGGCGGGCGACTGGCCGATGTGGCGGCGCACCTACAACCACTGGGGTCACAGCCCGCTCGACCAGATCGACACGACCAACGTGGGCGGCCTGCGCCTGGCATGGGCCTGGACCATGGCCGAAGGCCTGCAGGAGACGACGCCACTCGTGCACGACGGCGTCATGTTCCTGGTGCAGGCGTGCGACTACGTCGAGGCGCTCGACGTGCGCGACGGCACCCGGCTGTGGGAGTACCGCCGGCCGCGGGTCGAGCACGGCGCCACGCTGGCCTGCGCCAACCGCAACGGAACCCTCTACGAGGACAAGCTGTTCATCGGCACCCACGACGCCCACCTGGTGGCGCTGGACGCGCGCACCGGCGAGGTGGTGTGGGACGTCACGGTCGGCGACTGGGAGGTCGGCCAGCACTACTCCGGCGGGCCGCAGGTCATCAAGGGCCGCGTGGTGGCCGGGATGTCGGGCTGCTACTACCTCAACACGCGCTGCTGGATCTCGGCCCACGACGCCGAGACCGGGGCGGAGGTGTGGCGCACGTACACCATTCCCCGGGAAGGCGAGTTCGGCTACGACTCGTGGGGCGACATTCCCGACGAGTTGCGGCGCGGCGGCTCCTCGTGGAACGCGCCGAGCTACGACCCCGAGCTGAACCTGATCTACGCCGGCGTCGGGGTGCCGATTCCGTGGGGCTCGGTGCAGCGCGGCACCGGCGACGGCGACGTCCTCTACACGAACTCCACCCTCGCCCTCGACGCCGACACGGGCGAGATCGTGTGGTACTTCCAGCACACGCCGAACGACGAATGGGATCTCGACCATCCCTACGCCCGGCTGGTGGTCGAAACCGAGGTCTCGCCGGACCCCGACGCGGTGGAATGGCTGAACGGTGGGATCATCCCGGGCTCGCGCCGCAAGATCGTGACCGGCATCCCCGGCAAGACCGGCATCGTCTGGGCGCTCGACGCCGCGACCGGGGCGTTCCTCTGGGCCGAGCCGACGAACCGGCAGAACGTGGTCGCCGACGTCGACGCCGAGAGCCGCCGCGTGCTCCTCAACGAGGAACTCAAGTTTCCGCAGGTCGGCGAGCCGGTCTTCGTCTGCCCGAGCCTGACCGGCGGCATCAACTGGAACGCGACCGCCTACCACCCCGGCACCAACGCCCTGTACGCGCCCACCAACAACGTCTGCATGACCCTGACGCTCAACGAGTTCCGCAACCGCCCGGGCTTCCACCACGGGTCGGCGCGGGCCACGCGCGAGGTGGCCCCGGACGTCGACGGGCAGGTCGGCATGCTCACGGCGATGGACCTGGCCACCGGCGGGACGCGGTGGGTCCATCGCCAGCGGGCCGGCATCGGCGGCTCGGTGCTGACCACCGGCGGCGGGCTCGTGTTCGTGACCGACGACGCGCGCCGCTTCCGGGCGTTCGACGCGGAGACCGGCGAGATTCTCTGGGAACGGATCCTCAACTCCAGCGCCGGCGGCTTCCCGGTGAGCTACATGCACGACGGCGTGCAGTACGTCGCCATCGCGGCCGGGGGCGGCGTCCAATACCGCATGGTCACGCCGGAGATCCGGCAGCCGCCGCGCGGCAACATGCTCTGGGTCTTCCGGCTCCCGTGAGGCGGCGTGACGGATGCGGACCGAGAAACCGGTCAGAGAAACGCTAGATGAACAGGTTCGTGTCCCAGCACACCCGGCTCACGACCAACCCTCACGAAGCCGCGAGACGTAGGCGTCGGCCCCTTCGTCCGCCCAAAGCGTGCTGCCGAGCCCCCGTAGCGCTAGAATGGGTCAGTCGGCGGATCGTCAGCCTTGGCTGCGTACATCGTACGGTACCAAATCGATCAGCGAGCGATTGGATCCTTCCGATGCCCACGCCCAGCCCGCCAAGTCTCGTGCGTTGCCCCGATACGGGGGCGATGATCTTCGCCGCCCCGGAGGACCAGCCTCCGCTCACGACGGAGACTGTGCGGGAGCTTCTCGTGAACTTCCCGTGAAGCATCTCTCGGCGTTCCTCGTTCCCGGCGTGCGCGAGTGACGCGCTGGCTACGGCAGCGCGTAGGCCACCAATGAGCCGGGAAAGCTGGTCTGGATGCTGCCGATCTGCACGACGATGTACTGCTTCCCCTCGTGCAGGTAGGTCATCATGCCGTACTGCCCGGGCGCGGGGAGCTCGACGCTGCCGAGGATCTCGCCGGTGCGCTTGTCCCGCCCGTGCAGCAGCAGCGGCGCATCCGGCACGATCTGCCGCGTCCCCTCGCTGAGCGCGCGGGTCTGCACCAGCAGGTCGCCGGCCACCATCTGGATGGAGAAGCCGGCGCCCCCCGAGTTCGGGACGTCGAGCCCCGCCAGCCGCGGGTTGTTACGGATGACCTCGGGGGTCTCGCCCACCGGCAGCGACCACGCCCGCTCGCCGGTGTTCATCTGGACTGCGGAGAGCTGGTTGTCCATCGGCTTGTAGAGCCGCAGGCCGTCGATGGTGGGCAGGCCCGTCACCGAGACGAACGGCTCCTGCTCCGGAGTCGGCCGGCGGAACCCGCCGGGCAGCCACGCGGCGACCGTCGTGCCGGTGGTGGGCGTCGAATTCGGGGTGGCGCCCCCGGCGCCGGGCCGCGCGTATTCGGGATTGTCCCGGTCGATGCCGCCCGTGGCCCGCATGAACGACGGGGCGCTGCAGGTCCGCCGGTGCGAGTTGAACATCAGGCCGGTGCTCGGGTCCGCGACCGGCGGGTGCGGAATGATGTTGCCGCCGCCGCGGCAGCCCACGTTGTTGTAGAACTCGTTGTGGTGGTTCTCGGGCAGCGCGGGAACGTAGAGCCCGCCGATGCGGTAGTGGCTCAGGATGTCCAGCGCCCGCTGCTTCAGCTCCGGCGTGAAGTCGATGACGAACTCCTCGGTCAGCCCGTCCCGGACGATGGGATCGAGCGGCTCGGGCCGGGTCGGATACGGCTGCCGCGGCGACGTGTAGTTGCCTGGGACCTCCGTCTGGATGACCTCGCGCTCCTCAATGGGCCAGATCGGCTCGCCGGTCGCGCGGTTGAAGGCGAAGACGAGCCCCTGCTTGGTGTTCTGGATCAGCGCCGGGATGCGCTCGCCGTCCACCGTCAGGTCCATCAGGATGGGCGCCGTCGGCAGGTCGTAGTTCCACTGGTCGCTGCGGTGGATCTGGAAGTGCCAGCGCCGCTCTCCCGTCCTGACGTCGAGCGCGAGGACGCAGCCGCCGAACAGGTTGTCGCCCGGCCGGTGGCCGGCGTAGCTCTGGACGGTCGAGGCGTTCGTGACGAGGTAGACGAGCCCCAGCTCCGGGTCGGCCGAGGCCGGCGCCCACGTCGACATGTCGCCCGACCACTGCCAGGCGTCGTTGTGCCACGTCTCGTGCCCGAACTCGCCGGGGCGCGGGATCGTGTGGAACTTCCAGAGGAACTCGCCGGTGGCGGCGTCGAAGCCCATGATGTCGCCGGGGACGTTCTCGATGCGGGTCTGGCCGTAGCTCGGCTGGTGCCCGACGAGCACGACGACCACCCCGTTCACGACGATGGGCGGCGACGAGCTGGTGACCATGCCCAGCTCGCGCGGGATGCCGTAGCCCGGGTCGTAGCTGGCCGCGCGGTCCAGCCAGCGCCCCCAGTCCTCGACGAGCGGCGGGATCAGGTCGAGGCCGCCCGACTGCGGGAAGCCCTCGAGCGGGATCGGACGGCCCCAGTTCTCGAGCGGGCGGCCGGTCTCCGCGTCGAGCGCCCAGAGGAAGAAGGCGGGACTGGTGACGAAGATGACCCCGCGACCGTTCACCTCGGCGTAGGCGACCCCCTTGCCGTACGCCTGCCGGGGCGAGCGCAGGTGCCGCACCGACTCGGGCTCGCGAAAGGTCCAGAGCGTCTCGCCCGTGCCCGGATCGATCGCCACCACCTGCCGCCGGGGCGAGGCCACCGTATAGACGACGCCGTCGACGTAGATCGGCGTGGCGCGGTTGAAGTAGTCGAGGTTGGGCCCGAAGTTGTCGCCCCGCCAGATCCAGGCCACCTCCAGGTCGGAGAAGTTGTCGCCGTCGATCTGGTCGAGGGCCGACGAGCGCGTGTGCCCCGCGTCGCCGCCGAGGTAGCGCCACTCGCCGTTCTCGGTGCCGGTCAGCCGTTGCGCCGGCGCGGTGGCGGCGGTCAGCAGCACGGCGCCGAAAGCGACGAGGAGGATGAACGTACGGGATTTGAAGAGTGCAGGCATGATGCCTCCCATTCAATCACATCGCGCGCTCCACCTCGAACGCCGTCAGGTTGCGGGCGTCCCGACTGAACTCGACGGCCACGAGGTGAATCGGCTGGCCCAGGGCGCGGTACTTGTCCGCGTAGCCCTTCTCCTTCAACTGCGCCATGGCCGCACCCTCCGGGGCCATCTCCACCACCTTGAACTCGAACAGATAGACGGCGTCGTTGAAACGCACCGCCATGTCCAGCCGGCCGTGGCTGGTGCTGTCCTCGACCGTGACGTCCAGCCCCAGAGCGGCGAAGTACGAATAGAACACGCTGGCGTAGAAGCCCTCGTAGCTGGCGATCTCGTTATTGGTGTACCACTCGTAGGGAATGCTCGCGAAGAAAGCCTGGAATAGCGTTTCCAGCCCCGCGAAGTCGTTCGCCTCCAGGAGTCGGTACAGACGGACGCCGTTGGCGGTCTGCCGCGACGCGTCCTGCACCAGGTGACGCAGCAGGCTCCGGTTCAGGCTCACCCGCACTTCCCGGTTGGGATAGCCGAGTCGATACAGAAACTCGCCGCCCAGGTTCTCCACGTCCCGGATGGTCAGGTAGCCGGTCTGGAACAGCAGCGCCTCGGTCGCGATGGCGTCCACGTCGAAAGTCGACAGCAGGTCGCTGCTCGCCGTCAGCTCGCCCAGCGCCGGAGAGCTTACATGGCGCTTGCACAGCATCTGGACCAGGAACGTCGGCGTGCCGGTCTCAAACCACCACGCGTCGAACCGGCGGCTGTCGAACAGCAGCAGAATGTCGTACGGGTTGTAGACCCGCTCCTCGCCGAGCCAGCCGTAGCCGTTGTACCAGTCGCGGATGCGGTCGCGGTCCAGCCCCGGCAGCTCGGGCGCGAACACGGTGTCGAGGTCGGCGTCGGTGTAGCCGCAGATGCCCGAGTAGCGCGGGTCCAGGGTGATGTCCTTGAGGTTGTTGAGCCCGGAGAAGAGACTCACCTTGGAGAACTTGCTCACACCAGTCAAAAAAGTAAAGCGGACGTGCGCGTCGCTCGACTTGATTGCGGCATACAGGCCGCGCAGATAGTCGCGGTTTGCCCGGGCCATCTGCGGGGTCTCGAGCGCATCCAGGATCGGCTTGTCGTACTCGTCGACCAGCACGACGACGGGTCGCCCGGCCTGCCGCTGCAGCGCGCGGATCAGATGTCGGAAACGGACCGGCGCCGTGTCGTAGCGGGACTCGAAGCCGGCCATCTCCGCGACATCGTCCAACTGCGCCATCACGTCCTCGTGAAGCCCGCCCGGTTCCTGATAGCTCCCGGCCCCGAAGTCGAGCCGCAGGACGGGATGGCGCACGGACCAGTCCCAGTGGTCGCAAATCTCGAGCCCCTCGAACAGCGGCTGGTTGCCCTCGAACAGCTCCTTGATCGTGTCCAGGAGCAGGCTCTTGCCGAAGCGCCGCGGACGCGACAGGAAATAGTGCTTCCCTTCGCCGACCAACCGCCGGAGATAGGCGGTCTTGTCGACGTAGTAGCACTCTGCTCTCCGAACCTCGCGGAAAGTCTGCATGCCGACGGGCAGTCTGCGTCTGGTCATGGCCACGGTACGCCTATGGCAGGGTGGTTCGACCGTCGCCCCTGCTGCGCCACGTCTCGTGCTCGGCTTCCGGCCCTTCCTGCGCCTGCGCGCCCGGAGAAGCGACGATTCCTGCCGCCGCCAGCACGGTCACAGTTTCACGGCCCAATCCACGCATGACGCTCTCTCCTTGCTCCCAACGTACTCCCACGCACGACGCGGAGCGGCCGCGGCACCAGGATCTCCCGGCGGCGGAATACGCGACCAGACTACTTCACCGCCCGCCTGAGAGTCTGCGCCGGGCTACGACGTCAGGCCCTCCAGGCGCAGCAGCCGGACGACCGGCTCGGCGGCGGCGCGCGAGGCGGCCAGGTCTACCTCGAACTCCGCCACCCAATCGTTGTGCCCCTCGGTGTCCACCAGCATCTGCTCGACCCGCCACGTCGCGCCGTCGTCGGACGGCTGGGTGTACGTGTGCCTCCGGTTGCGGCCCTCGGGGTCCAGGCGCAGGCCGCCGTTCTCCGCCGTGAACGTCTCTCGCGCCCGCGCCAGCCGCTCGGCGGTCCAGGTCTGCCCGCCCTGGTCGCCCATCGTGTCGAGGACCTCCAGCGCCGCCTCGTCGTCACCGATCGACCACGCGCGCAGCAGGCCGAATACGCGCGTGCGGATCGCGGCAGTGAATCCGCGCGCATCGCGTGTCACGTCGACCGGCTCGTCACGGCCGGGCACGGCCGGTTCCGACGCTCCCGCGGGCGCGGGCTGGAAGTCGGGATCGCGCATCCGCTCCCATTCCTCCAGCAGGCTCGAGTCCACCCGGCGCACCAAGTCGCAGAGATAGAGCTCCATCTCCACGACCTCGTCGGTCTTCATGCCGTCGGGCACCGTCTGCCGGATCACCTTGTAGACGCTGGAAAGGTGCCGCAGGAGCAGGCCCTCCATCCGCTCGAGGCCGTACTCCCGGACGTAGTCGGAGAACGAGAGGTAGGTCTCGAACATCTCCCGCGCAATGGACTTGGGCCGTACGTTCTCCTCGCCGACCCACGGGTGCCGGTCGGCGAAATCGTTGAAGGTCGCGTAGACGAAGTCGGCGAGCGGCTTGGGATGCTCGAGCTTCTCGAGCTCCTCCATCCGCTCCTCGTAGTCCATGCCGGCCGCCTTCATCTCGGCCACCGCCTCGCCCTTCAGCTTGTCGAGCTGCCGGCGCAGGATGGCGTCCGGATTCTCCAGGATGCTCTCGACGAGCGTGAGCAGATCGAGCGCATGGGTCTCGGCGTCGGGGTCGAGCAACGGGATCGCCTCGATGAGGTAGAGCGACAGCGTCTGGTCCATCGAGAAGTCGTCCTGGAGATCCACGTTCACCTGCACCCGGGAGCCGTCGGTGGTTCGGGGCACGATCTCGACGACCTTGCGCGCCACCAGCGACCGGAAGAGCTGCCAGCCGCGGCGCCGGTGCGCCCGCTTCGCGGTGTCCGATTCGTGGCTGTCGCGCACGAGCCGGCGCATCGCCGCGCAGCCGTCGCCGCGGCGCGACAGCACGTTGAGCAGCATGCCGTGCGAGACGGCGAAGCGCGACCTGAGCCGTTCCGGGCGGGCGCGGACGAGCCGCTCGAACGTCGCCCGGTCCCAGGGCGCGAAGTTGCGCGGCGGCTGGCGGCGGACCACCTTCTTGCCGGCCTTCGCCTTCTCGGCCAGCCGCCGGTTCTCGATGACGTGCTCGGGGGCCTGCGCCACGACGAAGCCGCGCTCGTCGAAGCCCTTGCGCCCGGCGCGGCCGGCTATCTGGTGGAAGTCGCGGGCCGAAAGCACCGCCGTCTTCTCGCCGTCGTACTTCGACAGGCGGCTGAAGAGCACCGTGCGAATCGGCACGTTGACGCCGACCCCCAGCGTGTCGGTGCCGCAGATGACCTTGAGCAGGCCGCGCTGGGCGAGCTGCTCGGCCAGCACGCGGTAGCGCGGCAGCAGGCCCGCGTGGTGGATGCCGATCCCGTGCTTCAGCCAGGTACGGACCCGGGGACCGTAGGGCGTCGAGAAGCGCACGTCCTCGACGGCCGCGGCCAGCGCCCGCTTCTCGTCGCGCGCCGCGATGTGCAGGCTCGTGAAGCTCTGGGCGCTCGCCGCGGCGTCCTTCTGGGTGAAGTGGACCACGTAGACCGGGACCCGGTCCGCCTCCACCAGCCGTTCCACGGCCAGGGCCAGCGGTTCCTCGGAGTAGGCGTACTCCAGCGGCACCGGCCGCTCGCTCGACGTGACGACCGCCGTCTCCCGTCCGCTGCGCCGCGTGAGCTCCTGCTCGAAGAACGTCACGTCGCCGAGCGTCGCCGACATCAGCAGGAAGCGCGTCTGCGGCAGGGTCAGCAACGGCGCCTGCCAGGCCACGCCCCGGTCCCGGTCGGCGTACCAGTGGAACTCGTCCATCACCACGTCGTCCACCGGCGCGTGCTCCCCTTCGCGCAGCGCCATGTTCGCCAGGATCTCGGCCGTGCAGCACAACAGCGGCGCGTCGCGGTTGACGGTGGCGTCGCCGGTGGCCAGGCCCACGTTCTCGGGGCCGAACTCGCGGCACAGCGCCATCCACTTCTCGTTGACCAGCGCCTTGATGGGACAGGTGTAGACCGAGCGCCGCCCGCGGGCGAGCGACGCGAAGTGCAGGGCGAACGCGGCCAGCGACTTGCCCGAGCCGGTCGGCGTGTTCAGGATGACGTGCTTGTTCTCCAGAAGCGCGAGGATCGCCTCCTCCTGGGCGGGATAGAGGGTCAGGCCCAGCCGGTCGACGTAGTCGAGAAAGCGGTCCAGCAGATCGTCGCTGGACGCATCGCCGGCCGGCAGCAGGTCGAACAGGGGTGCTGGCACGGCGGGCTCACGCCAGCTCGGCGAGGACCGGGGCGTGGTCGGATGCGATCAGCCCGTCCTTCTTCTTGCGGTAGTCGCGGTCGATCTCGACGCGCCGCAGGCGGGACACGACGGACTCGGTGCCCAGCAGCACGTCGATGCGCAGGCCGAGGTTGCGGTGGAAGGCGCCGCCGCGATAATCCCACCAGGAGAACGCCCGCGTATCCGGCAGGTGATGGCGGAACAGGTCGATGAACCCCCAGTCGAGCAGCCGCCGGAAGCAGGTCCGCTCGGCGTCGGTGTGATGGATGCTCCCGTGAAGCGCCGCCTCGTCCCAACTGTCGAGCGCCGCCGGCACGACGTTGAAGTCGCCGCACAGCACGGTCGGCCGCCGCGGATCGTGTTGCTCGGCCAGGTGCTGCCGCAGGCTCTCGAACCAGGCCAGCTTGCGGGGATAGTCGGCGTGGTCGATGGACTTTCCGTTCGGGCAGTAGACGGTGGTGAACGACAGATCGCCGGCCTCGGCGGTGAGGAGGCGCGCGCCCAGCTCCTCCTGCCCCGGCAGCCCGCGGCGCACGATCCGGACCGGTTCGCGCGACAGGACCGCCACCCCGTTCCACGCCTTCTGGCCGTACGGCTCGGCGCGGTAGCCGGCGTCCTCGAACGCCTGCCGCGGGAACTCGTCGTCGGTCAGCTTCAGCTCCTGAATGCCGACCAGGTCGGGCCGGCGCGCATCGAGCCAGTGCCGCACGAAATCCAGCCGGGCCCGCAGGCCGTTGACGTTCCAGGTGGCGATCGTCATTGCGTGATCCCGCTCGGCACCGCTGCGTCGAGCGTGACCCGAATATAGCAGCCGGAAGGGCCGGGTCGAGAATCCGCACCGGTTCGGGAGCCCGCCCGGGGCCCGCTGGAGTACGCTGACGTCATGGTTGGATTTCGCGTGGCGGGTACCCGGCGGGAACGCCGTCTCCTTGCCGCGGCGTCCGTTCTCCTGGTGGCGCTGCTCGCCTGCGCGGGCGTGTCGCTGGTGGTCGCCGAGTCGCTGACGAAGCCCTACCGGCGGCCCCTGGCCACGTCGCCGGCGGCCTTCGGCCTGGTCTACGAAGAGGTGACCTTTGCCAGCACGGGCGACGGCATCCCGTTGCGCGGCTGGTTCCTGCCGGCGCCCGGAAGCGACCGGGTGGTCCTGATCGTCCACGGCCGCAACTCGAACCGCACCGGCGACGACGGACAGTACGTGCCCCACGCCGCGGCACTGGTGGCGCACGGCTACAACGCGCTGCTGTTCGACCTGCGCGGGCACGGCGAGTCCGGCGGCGTGCGCTACTCCCTGGGGACGGCCGAGCAGCGGGACGTGCTCGGCGCAGTCGCCTACCTGCAGGACCGCGGGTTCGCGACGCAACGGATGGGATTCTGGTCGCACTCGATGGGCGCCGCCACCGTCCTGCTGACCGCCGCCGTCTCGCCGGCGGTGCGCACCATCGTCGCCGACAGCAGCTTCGCCCGGCTGGAAGACCTGCTGGGCAAGGAGCTGCCGCGGGCCAGCGGACTGCCCGGCTTCTTCAACCCGCCCATCCTGTTCTTCGCGCGCACCCTGTTCGGGGCCGACGCGAGGATCGCGAACCCGGTGGAGGCGGTGGCCGGCCTGCCGCCCCGCTCGCTCTTCATCATCCACGGCGCAGCCGACGGGCTCATCCCCGTCGATCACGCCCGGCGCATCGCGGCCGCGGCCGGACCGGCCGTGCACGACCTGTGGATCGTCCCCGGCGCGCGCCACGACCGGGTGTCGGAAGTGCTCCCGAAACAGTACGAGCGGCGCGTGCTGGCGTTCTTCGACGAGAAGTTGCCGTGAACGCCGGAGGGTTACGGGTATGAAGCTGACGAGACTGACCTTCATCGTTCTCCTGTGCGCCGCGGGAGGAGCGCCGGACGGTGCGGCCATCGCCGCCGAGCAGCCGGGCGAGGCGGCCCCACCGGCGGACATCGTTTTCCTCGGCAGCCACATCGTCACCATGGATCCGGCGCAGCCGTCCGTCGAGGCGGTGGCGGTGCGGGGCGAGACGATCGCCGCGGCCGGGCCGCGCGACGAGGTGCTCGCCCTGCGCGGCGAGGCCACGCGCGTCGTCGAGCTCGGCGAGCGGGCGCTGCTGCCCGGCTTCATCGACGCGCACGGGCACTTCCTGGCCGTCGGGCGCGGTCTCGACGCGCTCTCGCTGCACCCGCCGCCGGTGGGCGACGTGCGGAACATCGACGACGTGGTCCGCAAGATCCGGGCCTGGATCGCGGAGCGGGAGATCCCGCCGGGCGGCCTCGTCGTCGGGAGCGGCTACGACGATTCGCTGCTCGCCGAGGGCCGGCACCCGACGCGCGACGACCTCGACCGGGCGTCGACCGCGCACCGCATCGTGCTGACCCACGTCTCGGGACACCTGCGCACCGCCAACTCCGCCGCGCTGGCGGCGGGCGGCGTCAGCGCCGCGACGCCCGATCCGCCGGGCGGTCACATCCGCCGCCGGGCGGGCTCGCGCGAGCCGGACGGGGTGCTCGAGGAGACCGCGGGCGGGCTCGTCGCAGCCAGCGGACTGTTCTCGCCGACCGCGGCGCAGACCGAGGCGCTCGCCCGCCGCGCCGTCGGCGAGTACGTGCGCCACGGGACGACCACGGTGCAGGACGGCTCGACCGGCTGGGAGACCATCGACGCGCTGCGCGCCGCGGCCGAGCGGGAGCCGTTCGCGGCCGACGTCGCCGTGTTCCCGCGCTTCCGCACCCTGGCCGACGCCGAGCGGGTGGTCCACGAGCCGGACTACCGCGACGGCTTCCGCGTCGCCGGCGTCAAGTTCAGCCTCGACGGCTCGCCGCAGGGCCGCACCGCCTGGGTGACCGAGCCGTACGCGGAAGGGCCGCCGGGGGCGCCGCCCGACTACCGCGCCTACGGCACGCTCGACCCGGACGCCTACCGGGCGGGCGCCGCCGAGCTCATCCGTCGCGGCGTGCCGATCATCGTGCACGCCAACGGCGACGCGGCCATCGATCTGATGCTGGACGGCATCGACGACGCGGTGGCCGGCCTGGAGCCGATGCCGGATCACCGCGCCGTCATCATCCACGCCCAGCTCATGCGCGCCGACCAGCTCGACCGGGCCGCCGCCCTGCGGGTGGTGCCGTCGTTCTTCTCGGCCCACGCCTTCTTCTGGGGCGACTGGCACCGCCGCAGCTTCGGCGAGGCGCGCGGCAACAACGTCAGCCCGGTACGCTGGGCGATAGAGCGCGGCGTACGGTTCACGGTGCACAACGATTCGCCGATCGTGCCCCCCGACATCCTGCGGCTGGTGTCGATTACCGTGAACCGGAAGACCCGCAGCGGACACGTGCTCGGTCCGCACCAGCGCGCCACGGTGCGGGAGGCGCTGCACGCGGTCACCCTCGGGGCGGCCTATCAGTATTTCGAAGAGGAGACGAAGGGCTCGATCACCGCCGGCAAGCAGGCCGACCTGGTCATCCTTGCGGAAAACCCCCTGAAGGTCGATCCCGCGGAGCTGGAGCAGATCGAAGTGGTCGAGACCTTCTCGCGCGGCCGGTCGGTCTTCGCGCAGCCTCGGGTAGACTGACCCGCAAGGAGGAAAATGTCGATGAGCGCCATCGGAGCGGACGAGCTGGTGCGACGGCTCGATGCGGCCGTCAGCGCCGGGGACGTGGAGACGATCACCCGGCAGGTCCAGAGCGAGATCGAGAACGTCCTGCAGCCGGGCCGGCTCCGGCTGGACGAGCGGTTCCGGCAGACGCTGCCCGACCACTACGCCCGGCGCCTGCTGCACCGCGATCCGGCACGCCGCTACACCGTCCTCGTGCTGGCGTGGGCGCCCGGCCAGGGAACGCCGATCCACGACCACCCGAACCTGTGGAGCGTCGAGGGAGTCCTGGAGGGCGAGCTGGAGGTGACCCAGTACGCCCCCATCAAGGAGGAAGCGCACCGCTGCAAGTTCGCCCCGGTGGAGTCGCACCGAGTGGTCGCCGGCGAGGCGAACTTCCTGATTCCGCCGTTCGAGTACCACGCACTGACCAACGACCTGACCGACCGGCCGTGCCTGACCATCCACGCCTTCGGCGGCGAGCTGATGGAGATGAACACGTTCGACCCGGTCGGCAACGGCTGGTACGAGCGGTCCCTGCGGCGCGTCTCCTACGACGCCTGAAGGCGGGTGGGAACCGTCTTGGACGGCTCGAGCAGCTCCTGGCGCGTCGTGGATGCAGCCGCTCTGCGCCGGCTGCGGGCCGCGTTCGGTCCGGGACTGTTGTGGGCCGCCACCGCAATCGGGGTCTCGCACCTGGTGCAGTCGACGCGCGCCGGGGCGTCGGCCGGCTTCGCCCTGGCCGGCGTCATCCTGATCGCCCTGGTCCTGAAGTACCCCTTCTTCGAGTACGGGCCGCGCTACGCCGCCGCTACCGGCCGCAGCCTGATCGAAGGCTACGCCCGCATCGGCCGCTGGGCGCTGTGGCTGTACCTGGCCATCACCGTGTCGACGATGGTCTCGGTCCCGCCCGCGGTGGTCATGTTCACGGCGTATCTCGTCGGCTTCACCTTCGGCCTCGACTGGCCGCTGCCGGTGCTGGCCGCGGCGGTCATGGCGCCGGTGGCGGCGCTGCTCTGGTGGGGGCGGTTCCGGGGCCTGGACCTGTCCATCAAGCTGATCGTGGCGCTGCTGGCGCTGTCGACGCTGCTGGCCGCGGCGGTCAGCCTGCCGCGGACGGAGCTGTCGACGCTGGCGCTGTGGCCCGCCGAGGCGGTCGGCACGACCGTCCCCTTCGTGTTCCTGCTGGCCCTGGCCGGCTGGATGCCCTCCGGCGTCGACAGCGCGGTCTGGAGCTCGCTGTGGACGCTGGCCAAGAACGACGCGGCGGGCGAGCCGGTCGCGGTGGAGACGGCGCGGCAGGACTTCGCCGTCGGGTACGCCGGCACGGGCTTGCTGGCCTTCGCCTTCCTGACGTTGGGGGCGGGGGTGATGTACGGCTCGGACGAGACGTTCGCCCCGCAGGGACCGGTGTTCTCCACCCAGCTCGTCGACCTGTACAGCACCACCCTGGGCGCCTGGACGCGGCCCGTGGTGCTGGTGGCGGTGGTGACGACGATGCTGTCGACGGCGCTCACCGTGCTCGACGGCGGGCCGCGCGCCATCGAGCGCTCGCTGCTGGTGCTGCGGGCGAGGGAGATCGACCCGCGTCCGGCAGCCGGTGCGCCCGTGGCCGCCGGCGGCCCGATCTACTGGTGCAGCCTTGCCGGCGTAGTGCTGATCACCCTGGTAATCCTGACCCTGTTCATCGGCAACCTGACGACGATGATCGACTTCGCCACCACGCTCACCTTCCTCACCAGCCCGGTGCTCGGCTACCTGAACCTGCGGGCGGTCGGCGCGGAGGAGATGCCCCGGGAACATCGACCCGGCCGGGCGATGGTGGTCCTCTCCTGGGTGGGCCTGGTGCTGCTGGGAGGAACCGGAGTGTTCTACCTGCTCACGCTCGCCGCATGAGCGCCGCTCGGGCGGCGTCGCGGTCGCGGCGGCCGGCCAGGAGCCTTCGAGCAACCCTCGGCGTCAGTCTACCGGGTGGACCGCCGTCAGGGCAGGTGTGTTCGGACCGCTCACGCGCCTGCCGGACGGCCCGCCCGCCTGCGCAGCCACTCGACCGTGCACAGCAGCAGCACCGCGAACACGATGAGGAAGGTCGCGACGGCAAGCATCGCGGGACTGATCTGCTCGCGGATGCCGGCCCACATCTGACGCGGGATGGTGCGCTGGTTCTCGCCCGCCATGAACAGCACCACGACCACCTCGTCGAACGAGGTGGCGAAGGCGAAGAGCGCGCCGGAGACGACGCCGGGCGCGATCAGCGGAAGCTGCACGCGGCGGAAGGTGGTCAGCGGCCCCGCGCCGAGGCTGGCCGCGGCCCGCGTCAGGTTCGCGTCGAAGGCGGTGAGCGTCGCGGTGACGGTGATGACCACGAACGGGGTGCCCAACGCGGCGTGGGCCAGGACGAGGCCCAGGTGGGTCTGGGACAGCCCGAGGGTCGAGTAGAAGAAGAACATCCCCGCCGCCGAGATGATGAGCGGCGTGACCATCGGCGAGATGAGCAGCCCCATCACGACGTGGCGGGCCGGCATGGCGCGGCTCGCCAGTCCCAGCGCCGCGAGGGTGCCGAGCGCGGTCGCGAGCAGCGTGGCGGCGACGCCGATGAACAGGCTGTTGGCGAGGCCGCGCGCCCATGCTGCGTCGTCGAGGACCTGCCTGTACCAGCGCAGCGAGTACGCCTCCGGATCGAAGCGCAGCATTCCTTCCGTGAACGTGAAGTACGGCTCGGCATTGAAGCTGAGCGGGACGATCACCAGGATCGGCGCCACCAGGAACGCGAAGATCAGCCCGCAGGCAACGCGGTGCGCGAGCCGGCCGACGCCGAACCGGGCCGCGGTATCCGCCAGGCTCATCCCAGCCTCATGCGCTCGACGCCCACCACCCGGTCGTAGAGCAGATAGAGCCCGACCACGCACGCCAGCAGGATGCCGCCCAGCGCGCCCGCCAGGCCCCAGTTGAGCGAGGTCTGCATGTGGTAGGCGATGAAGTTCGAGATCAGTTGCCCGCTCTGCCCGCCCACCAGCGCGGGAGTGATGTAGTAGCCGATGGCCAGGATGAACACCAGCAGCGACCCGGCTCCCACCCCGGCCAGCGACTGCGGCCAGTAGATGCGCCGGAAGGCGAGGGGAAAGCTCGCGCCCAGCGATTCGGCGGCGCGCATCTGCTGCGGCGGAATCGTGCGCATCACCGAGTAGAGCGGGAGGACCATGAACGGCAGCAGCACGTGGGTCATCGCCACCACCGTACCGGTCATGTTGTAGATCATCGCCAGTCGGCCGTCGTCGCCGATCAGGCCGAGTGCGACCAGCAGGTCGTTGACGACCCCCTGGCTCTGGAGCAGGACGATCCAGGAGGTGGTCCGCACCAGCAGCGACGTCCAGAACGGCACCAGCACGAGGGCCAGCAGCAGACCGGCTTGGCGCGGCGGCGCGTGCGCGACGAGATACGCCACCGGGTACCCGAGCAGCAGGCACAGGGCGGTGATGCCGAGGCTGACGACGAACGTCCGCCCGAACAGCCGCACGTAGATGCGCCGCTCCGGCGGCTGCGGGGCGATGGAGCCGTCCGGCAGGCGCTGCAGATCGACCGCGTTCAGGTAATGCCGGGTCGTGAAGCGGTCACCCGCGGTGCGGATGGCGTGCCAGGTCCGTGGATCGCCCCAGTCGGCGTCGATGTCGATCAGCGCCTCCCGCCAGGGGCCGGCCTCCACCTCGAGCAGCCGGCGCCCGGTGCGGACCAGCACGCTGCGCAGCCCGCCGCGAATCCGGTTGACGCGGCTGGCGACGCGACCGATGATCCGTTCCTCGCGCGCCCGCACCAGTTCACGCGCCGCCGCGGCATAGACCACCTCGCCGGGGTCGGAGGCGCCGTCCCACTCGCGCAGGAGCGCCACGGTCTCGGGCAACGCGTCGGCCACCACGGGGTCGTAGACGCTGCGCAAGAGCATCGTCGCCAGCGGCACGACGAACGTCACGCCGATGAAGGCGACGAGCGGCAGGGCCAGTCCCGCCGCCCGCAACGACGGCCGGGTCAACGGGCCAGCCATGCGCTGAAGCGCTCGTTCATCTCGTCGAGGTTGTCGCTCCACCACAGCCAGTCGTTCTGCAGGGTGCGGCGCATGTGCGCGGGGTAGGTCGGCATGTGAGGGTTCATGTCGATGCCCGTGTCGGCGTGCCGGCCGATGAGGGGCAGGCCGGAGCGGCGCACGGGGCTGTAGGCGATGTAGCGGCCGATGGCGGCCATCGAGCTCGCACGGGTGGCGAACTTCACCAGCTCGAGAGCCGGTTCGAGGTCCGGCGTCCCGGCGACGATGCCGATGGGGCCGACGTCGAGCACCTGCCCGTCCCAGACGATCTCGAACGGCTGCCCTTCGAGCACCTGCGCGTTGAAGACGCGGCCGTTGTACGCGGTGCTCATCGCCACCTCACCGTCGGCGAGCATCTGCGGCGGCTGCGCCCCGGCCTCCCACCAGACCACCTGGTCCTTGATGGTGTCGAGCTTGCGGAAGGCGCGGTCCAGCCCCGCGGGCGTGTCGAGCTCGGCGTAGACCTCGTCCACCGGGACGCCGTCGGCGATGAGCGCGAACTCCAGGTTGACGAACGGCACCCGGCGCATGCCGCGCCGGCCGGGGAAGCGCTCGAGATCGAAGAAATCGTCGATGGTGGTCGGGGCCGCGCCCTCCAGGCGCTCGGCGTCGTAGGCGTAGATGGTGGAATAGAAGGTGGTTCCGACGGCGCATTCCTGCAGGGTGTCGGGCAGGAAGTCGTCGACGGCGGGCGTCCCGTCGGCCGCCGGGTCGAGCAGCGCCGGGTCGATGGGCTCCAGGATGCCCTCGTCGCAGCCGGCCACCGCGTCGGCCATCTCCAGATCGATCACGTCCCAGTGGACGTTGCCGGTCTCGACCTGCGCGCGGATCTGGGCCAGCCCGCCGTTGTAGTCGTCGAGGCGGACGTCGATGCCCGTGGCGGCCGCGAAAGGCTCGAGGTAGGCCCTGGTCACGGCCCGCCCGTAGGAGCCGCCCCAGGAGATGACGGTCAGCGTCGTGCCGGCGGGGGCGCAGTCGGCGGCCAGCAGCGCCAACACCGAGACCACGGCGAGACACGTCGCGGGACGGGCGGTCACGGCGCCTCCTCGTCGTCGGCGTCCAGCACCCGGCAGTCGGTCGGCGTCCAGCCGATGCGGATTCGATCGCCCTCGATCACGGCCCCGTGTCCCACCATGTTCGGGATCTTGACGACGAAGTCCGAGCGGCCGCAGACGGCCAACCGCAGGCGCAGGTGGTCGCCGAGGAAGGTGATGTCCTCGATGCCGGCGTCGAACTCGTTCGTGTACAGCCCGGGCTCGGGGGCGATTGCCACCCGCTCGGGACGGATGGAGAGCGTGGTCGGATCGCCGGGCTCGCAGGGCGCGACCCGCAGCGCCCGCACCACTTCGCCGCCGACGTCGACGGTGCAGATGCCGTCGGCGTCCATGCTCGCGACGCGGCCCCGCAGGCGGTTGTTCTCGCCGATGAAGCGGGCCACGAAGGCGCGCGCCGGCTCTTCGTAGAGCGCCTCCGGCGAAGCGATCTGCTCTATGCGTCCCGCCCGGAAGACGGCGACGCGGTCCGACATCACCATCGCCTCCTGCTGGTCGTGGGTGACGTACAGAACGGTGACCCCGAGGTCGCGGTGGATGCGCCGGATCTCGTACTGCAGCTCCTCACGCAGGCGCCGGTCGAGGGCGCCGAGAGGCTCGTCCATCAGCACCAGCTCGGGCTCGAAGACCAGGGCGCGGGCGATGGCCACCCGCTGCTGCTGGCCGCCCGAAAGCTGCCCCGGGCGCCGGCCCTCCAACCCGTCGAGGCGCACCAGCCGCAGCGCGCGCCGCACCCGCTCGCCCCGCCGCTCGGGGTCGACGCCGCGCACCTCCAGCGGGAACGACAGGTTCTCCCCCACCGTCATGTGCGGGAACAGCGCGTAGTTCTGGAACACCACGCCGATGCCGCGCTGCCGGGCCGGCACCTGCTGCATGGCGCGCCCGCCGATGCGGATGGCGCCCGCGGTCGGCGTCTCGAAGCCGGCGAGCATCATCAGGCAGGTGGTCTTGCCCGAGCCGGACGGCCCCAGCAGGGTCAGGAACTCGCCCTTGCGGATCTGCAGGTCGAGGTCGCGCACCACCCGGGTGCGGCCGTCGAAGCTCTTGCCGACTCCTTCGAACTCGACGTAGGGCGCGCCGCTCGACGGAGTCGCGCCAGCCTGCCGTGCCTGGATGATCGCCTCCCGGATAGCGTTCCAGCCCGAAACCAGGAGAATTATCGCAGAACGGTGCGGAAAGGCTCGGCGAAGTCGCGCGCCGGCAGGTTCGTGCGATTCGCGCGGCGCCGCACGAGCCACGCCTCGACCTCCAGCTCGACGCCCTTGCGCTGCCGCCGGAACCCGACCGTCATGAAGTGCTCCCGCGTCCGGCGCTTCGGGTAGGCCGACCACAGGCGTCCCCGGTCGTGACTGACGAAGAACCGGGTGGCGAAGCGCTCGTTCCGGAAGTAGTCGACCGGCTGGGACTCCCAGCCCAGCTCGGCCGCGACGGACGGCGCCGGAAACCTCTCGGGGCGCGGCACGGCCACGTTGGCGGCAAGGCCGTTCAGGCCGGTCAGGTTCGACAGCGGTGACGAGACGACCTCGATCAACCGCGCGCCCGCCGCGCCGAGGCGAACCTGGCAGATGCGGCCGAAGTGCACATCGCCGCTCAGCACGACGACATCGTGCGGCGCGGCGCCCAGGGCCTCCAGCAGACGCGCGTACTGGTTCGGAAAGCTGCGCAGGTTCCGCTCGGCAGTGCTCGGCAGCACGATCAGCGGCTGCGTGATGACCAGCACCGCCGGACACGAGCGGTGGCGCGCCCAGTGGAGCAGCTTCCGGAACTCCCGCGCCGGCAGAAAGCCTTTCTCCGAGCGGTGCGAGCGCACGTCGGCGAGGCAGAAGGTCAGGTCGTTGTCGAACCCGAACGACTCGACCACCGGCGAGCGCTGGATGTTCTCCACCCCGTCGCGGGCGGCACGCGTCCAGATCTCGCGCACCTGCGGGAGCTTGAGGGCCAGCAGCGGCGGCAGCAACGAGTCCACGAACGGGTAGTCGTTCCAGTACTCGTGGTCGTCGGGCAGCATCCACGTGCCGCCGCGGCCCAGCATGCTGCCCAGGGCCTGCCAGTGGAGCGCGTAGTCGTCGGCGATGCGTTCACGGATCTCGCCGGGATCAAGGGACAGCGAGTCGAAGCCGATGTCCAGGTACACCTGGTCGCCGACCAGCATGGTCACGTCGGGCCGCGCCGCCGAATCGCCGCGCGAGTAGAGCCGTTTGTACGCGGCGGCGACGCGTCCGCCGTCCCGGTGGTTGTAGAAGCAGCTCCCGAAGCCGATGGTGAACGCCTCGCCGGGCGCCGACGGCAGGCGGGCGGGCAACGTCCGGAACCGGCCGGCGCGGAGCCGCTGCCAGTGCGGGGCGATACCGATCTCCGGATTTTCCTCGACCCAGCGCTCGAACACGAGCCGGTAGTCCTTTCCCGACGCCAGGCCCCGGAACGCCAGCAGGCAGTAGAAGCGCCGGTCCATCTCGCGGAAGGGGCGCCGCCAGTCCTCGCGCCGGATGAGGCGGGTGCGGACCTCGCGCTCGCCGTCGAGCAGCCGGACCCGGGCCCGACCGGGCATCTTCAGGGTCGGGAACAGGGTGCCGACCCAGACCTCCACCGAGATCCGGGTGACGCGGTGCACGACGAGCGACCACTGGGCAGTCGAGGTGGGACAGGTCACGCCGGCCAGCCCGCCATCGCCCGCCGCGAGCCGCACCCGGCAATCGCGCCGGCCCGGTCCAGCCGTACCGCCGGAGCGTCCTCCGGCGACAGGTGCATGCGCATGCGCTTACGCTAGCACATCACGGTGTAGCGCTATCCACCCCGGGTTGACGGAGCCCCCCGGGTTTGGCACAGTCATTCGATGCACGAGATCATCGCGATCAGCGTGCCCGAGGGCGCCCGCGGCAGTCTGGAGGCGCGGGCCGAGCTGGAGGGGCTGACCCTCAGTCAGTACGTCTGGCAGGCCATCAACACCGCGGACCGGGTGAGCGTACTCGAGACGGCTCGCGCCGACCTGTTGCTGCAGGCCCGGGAACGCGACATCTACACCGACGAAGACGTTTTCCGGTTCCTGACGTGACCGCCGTTTTCGACACCCACGTCCTGGCCGCCGCCCTGCTCTCGAGCGGCCTCTGTCACGAATGCTTCGAGCGCACGATAGGCCACGACATGCTCGCCTCGTCGCCCGCGCTGCTCGACGAGATGGAGTCGACGCTCCGCTCCCGGTTCGCGATCACCCACCCCGTCGAGGATTTTCTGCACCAGCTCCGCGGCCAGGTACGGCTGGTCGAGCCGGCGCCGCTGCCGGCGCGGGTGTGCGGCGACGAGCGCGGCGACCTCGTGCTGGCCACGGCGGCCGGGGCCGAGGCCGACGTCGTCGTGTCCGCGGATGCGCAACTGCTCGCGATGGACGTCTACGAGGGCATCCGGCTCGTGCCGCCGCGGTGGTTCGTGCGTTGGCTCGACGGCAGGGAGGAGCTCTAGCAGTCCCTGTACGGGCTGCCGGACCATGGCCGGCCGGTCGAGGCACGGTATGATGGCCCTCTTTAGCCGTCAAACCCCCGTTCGAGACGATGAGGAGGCGGGCATGAGGTCAACGGTTCGGACGGCGGTCGTGCTTGCGTCGGTCTGCCTGCTGCCGGCCGGGTCGCCGGTCGCCCACGCCGGGCAGTTGCCCGACGACGTCAATCCCGAGTCGCGCAGCCGCCTGCCGCCGATCGACCGGGAGGAGCTCGATCCGGTGCGCCGCGAGGCGTACGACGCCGCGGCGGCGAGCCCGGCCGGCGTCCCCACCGGGGCCGCGGCCCTGCGGCTGCATGGATCGGGGGCGAGCCTGCGGTTCTCTGCGCCGATGGGACGGCAACTGACCGAGCTGACGATTCTGACGACCGCGCGCGAGTACGACCAGCCCTACGAGTGGGCGCTGCACGAGCTGGAGGCGATTGCGGTCAGCCTCGACGAAGAGATCATCGACGTCGTGCGGCACCGCAAGCCGATCGCCGGCATGAGCGACCGCGAGGCGATCATCATCGAGGTCGGCCGGGAGCTGTTCGGCACGCGGGCGCTGAGCGCCGACACCTACGCGCGCGCGCTGGCCCTGCACGGCAAGACCAACCTGGTCGACATCGTCGACGTGATGGGCCGCTACGCGAGCACCGCCGCCACGCTGACCGGGTTCAACCAGCGGATGCCGGCCGGCTGGCGCCAGTCGCTGCCGCTGCCCTTCACCCATCCGGACGACATCCATCCGGATTCGCGCAGCCGCCTGCCGCTACGGAGCGCGGCGAGCCGCACCTCGGTGGCCGAGCTCTACGGCCGCATGCTGTCGCCGTCGGGCATCGGGCCGGGGGTCATCCGCAGCTACGGCGCCGGGCAGGAAACGCTGGAGGACCGGGTCGGACGCCGGCTGATGCAGCTCGCCATCCTGGTGACGGCGCGCACGCACGACTCGCAGTACGACTGGACGCTGAACGAGCCGAAGGCGCTCGAAGCGGGCCTCGAGCCGGAGCTGATCGACATCGTCCGCCACGACCGGCCGCTGGACGGCGTCGACGAGAAGGACGCTGTCCTGATCGCCTTCGGCCGCGAGCTGTTCGGCGACCACAACGTCGGCGCCGAGACCTACGCGCGCGCCGAGCAGGCGTTCGGCGTGCAGGACCTGGTGGACATCGTCGGGCTGATGGGCGCCCACGCGGCGGACGCCGCCGTGCTGGCCGCCTTCGACCAGCAACTGCCGGAGGGAGTGGAACCGCTCCTGCCGCTGGAGTGAGAGAGTAGAGGGAGGCCGGGTAGCGAGCGGTACGGGCTCGCGGTCTCGTGCGCGGCGGTCGGGCACGGCCACCGCGCGCGGGCCGGAGACGACCGGGGGACTACCCGGCGCAGTATCGGATGTGACTTCGAGCCGGGATCGGCTCGCGCGGGAGGTTGGCATGAAGGTCAGAGGTTCGATTCTCCTGGCGGCGCCGTTGGTGCTCTGCCTGCTCACGGTCGGCTATGCGCAAGAGGAAGATCCCATCGGCGTGCCGGTGGCGCCGCTGGGCGGCGGCCCCTGGGTGATCGACACCGCCGAGCAGCACAAGATCCGCGTCAGCGTCGTGGCCGGCGGGCTGTCGCATCCCTGGAGCGTCGCGTTCCTGCCGGACGGCGGGATGCTGATCGTCGAGCGCGACGGCTGGCTGCGCGTGGTTCGCGACGACAAGCTCGACCCGCGGCCCATCACCGGCGTGCCGGGGGTGCGGACCGACGGCAACGGCGGGTTGATGGACGTGGCGCTGCATCCCGATTTCGCCGACAACGGGCTGGTCTACCTCACGTACACGAAGCGGCACGACGACGGCCGCGGTTCGCCGGCCCTGGCGCGGGGAAGGCTGATCGGGCATGGGCTGCACGACGTGAAGGACCTCGTGGTCACCGAGCCCTTCGACGGCAACTCGGGCCTCAACGGACGGGTCGCCTTCGGCAGCGACGGCAAGGTCTACATGTCCACCGGCGGCCGGATCCGAGACCTGGCCGGTGACCTCCTCGAGGCCCCGCAGGACCCCATGAGCCTGCGCGGCAAGGTGCTGCGCCTCAACGACGACGGCTCGGTACCGGACGACAACCCGTTCGTGGACGAGCCGGGCCACCGGCCGGAGATCTTCACCATCGGCCATCGCAACACGCTCGGCCTGATCCTGCATCCCGAGACCGGGCGCATCTGGCAGCACGAGAACGGTCCCAACGGCGGCGACGAGCTCAACGAGCTGCTGCCGGGGCGCAACTACGGCTGGCCGCTGATGAGCTTCGGGCGCCTCTACCCCGGCGCGCGGGTCTCCCCGCACCCGACCCGCGACGGCTACGAGTCGCCGCTCGTGGTCTGGCTGCCCGCCATCGCGGCGGCGGGCATGACCGTCTACACCGGAGACGAGTTCCCGGCGTGGAAGGGCAACCTGTTCGTCGGCTCCCTGCAGATGGGCGGCATCCCGGGCACGGGCCACCTGCAGCGCATCGTCTTCAACGAGCACATGGAGGAGCTGCGGCGCGAGCTGATGCTGACCGAGCTGCGGCAACGCATCCGGGAAGTGCGCCAGGGACCCGACGGGTTCCTCTACGTGCTAACGGATCACGTCGACGCCGGCGCGCTGCTGCGCATCGAGCCGGCGCCGTGAACCTTCCAGGCGGCACATCGACGCAGTCCGCCGTGACCGTCGCCCTGCGTCGACGCGTGCCTGTCGCATGACCGGCCGCGCTTGGCGGGCGATGGCGCAGAATGGGTAACGTACACCGATAACCCCGCGACACGCGCCCGGGCCGTCGGTTCCCCGCACCGACGGCCCGGATTCCATCGCTTGCGCTCGCATGGTGTGCACGTTCAGGCCGGTTCGGTGTCGAACGCGACGATATCGCGGGACTCGCCGCTAATCTCTACGCCGACGAGATGGATTGAGCGGCCGGGAGCGCGGTACTTGTCGGCATAGCGGCGTTCTTTCAGTTGCGCCAGCGCCGCACCCCGTTCCGACCGTTCCGCGATCTTGAACTCGAACAGGTACACGTTCTCCCCGCATCGAACTACCATGTCCAGGCGGCCGCGGCTGGCGCTGTCCTCGGCCGCGACGTCCAGTCCCAGCGCGGCGAAGTGCGCGTAGAACACGCTCGCCCAGTAGCCCTCGTAGCGGGCGACGTCGTTCCGCCTGTGCCAGTCGTGCGGGATGCCGGCCAGCAGCGACCCGAACAACCCCTCCAACCCTGTCGCATCGCCCGCCTCCAGCAGATCGTACAGCCGCGCCCGGTGCTCCTCCCGGCGCGGGTCGGGCAGCAGACGGTCCAGCAGGCTCTCGTTCAGGCTCTGGCGGACCTCCCGGTTCGGATAGCCCAACCGGTATACGGTGCGCCCGCCCCGCCGGACCACGCCCAGGACGGTGAGATAGCCGGTCTGGAAGAGGAGCGCCTCCGGAGCCATGGCGTCCACGTCGAACGCCGACAGAAGGGCATCGCTGGCGTGGACGCTCTCCAGGTCCGGGGCGGCGATGCCACCCGCCAGCACGGCGTCCACGAGAAACCGCGGCGTCGCGGTCTCGAACCAGTGCGCCTTGAACTCGCGGCTGCGGAACAGCTTGAGCAGGCCGAAGGGGTTGTAGACCTTCTGCGCTCCCAGCCAGCCGTAGCCGTTGTACCAGGCGCGGATGTCGGCACGGTCCAGCCCCGGCAGCTCCGGCGCGAACACCGCGTCCAGGTCCTCCTCCGTGTAACCGCAGATCGCCGAGTAGTCCGGGTCCAGGGTGAGGTCGATGAGGTTGTTCAGGTCCGAGAACAGGCTCACTTTGCTGAACTTGCTTACGCCGGTGATGAACGTGAGCTCCACGTGGGCGTCGCAGTCCTTGAGCGTGCCGTACAGCCCCCGCAGATCGTCGCGGTTCGCCGTCGCGAGCGCCGGCTCGGTCAGGGCGTCCAGGATCGGCTTGTCGTACTCGTCCACCAGCACCACGACGCGCCTGCCCGCGCGCGAGCTCAGCGCTTCGATCAGGCGCCGGAAGCGCACCGGGGCGCTGCCTTCCCGCGAGCCGATGCCGGCCTGCGCGCCGATGTCCTCCATCTGCGCCGTTGCGATCTCCTCAAGGGCGCCGGGCCGCTTGAAGTTGCCGCTGCCGAAACTCAGTCGCACCACCGGGTGGCGCCGCGACCAGTCCCAGTGGTCGTGGACGGCCAGACCACGGAACAGCGGCTCGCTGCCCTCGTACAGTTCCTTGAGGGTATCCACGAAGAGACTCTTGCCGAAGCGCCGGGGACGGGACAGGAAGTAGTGCTTGCCGGCGTCGTCCGCGAGCCGGCGGGCGTACGGGGTCTTGTCCACGTAGTAGAAGCCCTCTTCCCGGATCTGCCGGAAGGTCTGGATGCCGATGGGGAGCCGGCGCCTGCTCACGCCCGCTCCCGGTCGGCCCGAAACGGAAGTGCTCCATGCCCCGATGCGCCCATGACGGATCCCGATGCTACTCCTCGATCCCACCGGTTCAACCCGCGTCGGGCCGGCCCGGGTTCACAACCTCGACGGTGTGGAGCGGCTGCGACGCACGGCTTCCGGCGATTT
The DNA here is from genome assembly GCA_965204175.1 of Vicinamibacterales bacterium. Classification (GTDB taxonomy): domain Bacteria; phylum Acidobacteriota; class Vicinamibacteria; order Vicinamibacterales; family UBA8438; genus WTFV01. Next base: position 206,716 of record OZ241978.1, on the reverse strand, counting down.
CATCGCGGTTGGTCATTGGTTCAGGAGGATGTCTCGACCGATAGCGTGTTCATCTCAAGATGTAATGACCATAGCCAACTGAAGGCTTCGTTTGTGCACGGCCCTTCACAGGCTGCTGACGTTGTGACTACAACAAGTGGAGCTGTGCTTCCCGTTTCGACCGGTAGACGACCGGCAGGACGGAACCGTGGCCGTCCTGCCGGTCCGAACAGGCTCGACAGTCGAATCAGGTTCGACTCCCAGCGATGCGGGCAGTATTCGATCGGCGGACGCTATCCAACTACCGCGCGGCAGCGGCCGCCGCCTCCTGCACGCGCGAGCCGGCCATGATGCCGTGCATCCCGTAGTTGCCCTCGTGACAGGCGAACTCGAACATCAGGTCCGGGTTCCGCTTCATCGGGTGCTGGGCGGTCCACGAGCGCGTCCAGATGCTGGGATCCCTGACCGTGTACTCGTACATCAGGTTCTCGTCATCCATCAGCGTGAACCGCTCGACCAGCGACAGGTTCTCGCCGCTGCTCAACAGCGGCCGGCCGATCTGGTCGTGCTTCCCGTTGAAGTTGACCGTTTCGACCACGAGCGTGTCGGCCTCCCAGTAACCGCGCGAGTCGCCCATCCACTGCCGTAACCGCGACGACACGTGGGGCCGGCCGTCGAGCGGGATGACGCGGGCGTCGTAGTTCTGCTCGGCGAGAATCACCACGTAGTCGGGCGTCTGGAACAGCATCATGTTGTTGTTGTAGCCGCCGGTGCTCAGCGGCGGGCCGGCCTTCGCGTGCTGGATGCAGCGGTCTCCGGCGTCCAGATCCTCGTAGGAGGCGGCGGGCAGCCGCCCGCGGCGCACGCCCTCGAGGCGCTCCGCTTCAGGCGAGTTGGCGCGGCGCCGCGCCGGCTCGGTCAGCGCCGGCAGCCGCCCGTCGGCCGGGTCCACGATCAGAGAGGTGCGGCGAGTCGCGATGGCCGTTGTGCCCCGATCCAGCCAGAAGTTGTTGTAGAAGCCGGGGGTGCCGTCGGCCCGCCGGTCGACCTGGTCGCTGGCCGACGTGGTCTGCGGGGCGCGGTTCAACAGGAACTCGTTGCGCGCGAGGGTCTCCTGCTCGAGGGTGGCCGCCTCCTCCTCGGTGAGGAACGCCTTGTCCCCGAGCTCCACCGGCCGCTCCAGCGGGGTGAGCGTGCGGTAGTCCCAGGTGCCCTGGAGATCGGGATGGCCCCACGGCGTGCGGGGACCGGTGGCGTCCGCCGACTGGGCCGCGGCGAACATCGGCATGAGCGCCACGCCCGCGATCAGTGCAATCGCCGCCGCCCGATATCGATGACTCATCTTCCCTTCCTCCCGGCGCACGCTCTCGTCCTCGTGCGCCTATGACCGATCCAATACTACTCCTCGTTATCGGAATCGGCGCGGCTGTGCTTCGCAGCCGGTCCGCAGAACAGACGCCACCCAGAACCCCAAGCGGCAAGGACTGATCAGGGACTGATCAGGGCCCCAGCCAGGCCACGAGCGCATCGGCCGACACCCGCTCTTCGTCGATGCGCAGACTCCCCGGCCGCTCGGCGGCCTCGAAGGAGGCCTCGAACCACGACAGCGGGAACCCGGGATGGACGGCGTGCAGCAGCAGCCGGCCGCGCGACAGCAACGGGGCCGCCGCCCGCACGTCACCGGCCCGGCGCAGGCCGGGAATGAACAGGCTGTTCACGTAGGCTTCGTCGTCCGACGCGTCGAACCGGTCGAGGTCGGCCGCCACAATCAGCTCGCCCGGGTCGAGTGCGGCCGCGAGGAGCACCCACAGGCCCGCCTGCCCCGTGCCGACCACGTTGATCGTCCCGGCACCCGTGTGCCGGCGGAGGAAGGCGATGGCCGTCAACACGTCCTGCACGCGGTTGGCGTCGTCGCTGCGGTTGAACACGTGGTAGTACGCCTCGGCGCTCCGGCCGGCGCCGGCGATGTCCCGTTCGGCCGTGGCCGCGCCCGTCTGGAAGGCGTCGACCAACAGCAACGGCGCACGACGCGCGGCCAGGGTCCGGCCCAACGCAGACCGTTCCGCGGCCTCGGCGCCCTCGGGATGCACGAGCAGTGTCGGTACGTTCGCGTCGCTGCCGACCCTCATACCCGGGCCCGTACCAGCCTCCGCGCCCGGCCCCGTACCTTCTTCGGCGTCCGGACTCCTGTCGACGAGCTTCGCCGGGATTCGGTCGCCGGCTCCTTGACGGCCCAGCAGCAACGTCCCGTCCGGCCGGCGTTCCACCACCACGCGGTCCGGCGCGGGTACCTGCGCATGGATCGACAGGCCCAGCCGTTCGCGAAAGGCGGACCGGGCCCGCTCCAGCGCGGCGGCGTCGCCGACCGCCAGCGCCGCGGTGTCCGCCTCGGCGGCGGCGATGCGCTGCCGCAAGAGTCCCGGCAGGTCGATCGCTCCGTCCGGAAGGGTCCGCCCCCACAGGTACAGCAGCGAGCTGAGCTGCTCGGGACTGAAGGTACCCTCGACGAAATGCGAGGCGTCCGCGTCCCCGAGGATGTGCCTCCCGAAGAACCGGTAGACCGCCTCACGGCTGGCCCGGTGGTAGTTGTGGGGTGAATCGAACTGCCGCCATTCGACATTGGCCTCGGCGTCGAGCAGGCTGTAGACGCCCCGCACCGCCGGGAACTCCTCGGCCGGCGTGTTGACGGTCCAGTCCCCAGTCGCCGAGACCAGGAGCTGCGGTTTCGGGGCGAACGCCGCGGCAAGCTCGACGTTGTGCGTGTCGATCCGCAGCAGCGGCGCGTTCTCGCAGGGCGAGCCTCCCTGCATGAGGAACGACACCATGTTGACCGGGGCGGAGTAGCCGATCCGGTCGTCCACGGCGGCGAGCAGGAAGCCCTGGGTCGCGCCGCCGGAAGCGCCGGTGACCCCGATGCGGCCGGCGTCCACCTCGGGCAGCGACGTCAGGTAGTCGACGACCCGGATGCTGTTCCACAACTGCAGGCCGAGCGTGCCGATGAGCCAGAGCTGCTCGCGCGGGCTCGCGAAGCCGTGCGGCGCCTGTCGCGTGTCGTTCCAGCCGACCATGTCGTGGGCGAAGACGACGTGGCCCTGGCGCGCCAGGCTGATGGCCCGCGCCGGCACGGAGTTGATCTCCGAGTTCTCGAAGCGGCCGTAGCGCCAGTGGCCGTGCGGTGAGACGACGGCCGGGAACGGACCCGGCTTCCCCGCCGGCCGGTACAGGTTGCCGCCCAGGAAGAACCCCGGGTAGGTCTCCAGGAGGACGGCGGAGACCGAGTAGTCGTCGTGGACGATCCGCTCGCCGGATCGCGGATTCAGCGGCGTCTTCTCCGGCAGCGGCCACAGGCCGGCGGAGAAGAGGACCTGCTTGCGGAGGAACCCCGCCCGCTCCTCCCACTCGGCCCGCGTATAGGACGGCATCGCGTAGTGCCGGTCGGTGTGGCGGATCTCGGTGTTGCGGCGGTCCCGGTCCGGGATCTGTGCGGCGGAGAGGCCCGGAGCGAGCAGCACCGCGGCCAGAGCGAGAATCCGCATTCTCATGACGTGGACGCTCATGCTCAGCCCCCTCGACGCCGCCCATCGGCGTCGCCGGCAGGACGATTATGATGATCCGCGCGTCGAGCGTCGAGCCGAACCCGCGGTCCCGGGCCTTCCCGGAGGTCGACATCGCCCCGCACGTGCAGCAAGACGGTGCAACCGGCACGCGGCCGGCCGATCCGATCTGGTATTGCGTTCGCCGCGACGGCGCCGCGCAACGTGACGGGTGGCTCGCCGGCGCCCGCCTGAACGCGCTCCCGCGGCTGGTGGGCGCACGGAGAGGCGACGTCATCGAGGTGTGCGTCGCCACAGATTTCCAGCCGGTTCCCTCCCGCCGGTTGTCCCGCGTTTTCTCCAACCGCGCCCGCGGGCTGGTCGGCCTGGCAGTGAGCTGGGGGGACGAGAGCCTGCGGCTCGCCCCCACCCGCATCATCATCATCATCATCATCGCCATCGCCATCGCCATCGCCATCACCATCGCCATCGCCATCACCATCGCCGTCGCCATCACCATCGCCGTCACCATCGCCATCGCCGTCACCATCGCCATCGCCGGAGATACGCGTCGCCATCCGGATCCGCAAAGTAGCTCTGCATGTCGAGTCGTATCTCGCCGCCCAGGGGCACAGTCTGATCCGGGATGGATTGCGACGTCTCCGGCGCCCGGTTGACCGGCCCGCTCGGGCCCACCGGCGTCGTGGAATCGCCGTCGCACCCGAGCGCCGCGGCGAGCGCAATAGCCGCCAACAGGCGCACTCCTCGACACACCATGGTGCCCCCCTTCCGTACCGGGACCGGCGATGTGAACGGCAAACGTGGGCCTCGAATCGGCCCGAGGGCCGACGAGCGTGCAACGGTCCTTCTTTGTATCACAGCGAATCACGCATGTTCCAACCTGAGATGGAGACTCAGTAACTGTTTCCGTTTCTTCTTCGGTTACGAATATCGTGAAATCGAATCTCGGCAACGGATACGAGCACGGTAAATCGAGTTTGAAGGCATGCCGGAGAGCATCACAATGGAGACCACCTGAAGGGACGACTCGGTGTCGCCGCCGGACGGCGCCGGCGGAAGCGTCGAAACTTCGTCCTCCGTGGCGGACACGAGTAGCCGACAGGTGACACACCTGCACCTCCAGGGCGCCGAGAAAGGGCGATAACATGGAGGATCTCGACGGCGTCGGTATTCGGCACGTCTCTTGCTATCGGGATTGCAGAGTTCGATTTTCTGCGCGCGTTGCGCAGTAGAGGAGGTTCGATGACGACCCCACGGTGTCTTGTCACTCCGATCCTGGTGACCGCGGTGACCTTCGGCGGCGTCCTGGGAGCTCCGGCTGCCGTCGAAGCCCAGGAGCGCCGGCCGCCGGCCCCGTCCGCGGGGCGGGCGGTGGCGCGTTCACCGGGGCAGGCGGCGCGCCCGATTCGCGCCCCGATTCCTGCCCGCCCGCTGGTGCTCGGCAGCCGCTTCTACCGCCCGTACGGTCTGTACGCCGGCTTCTACGATCCGTTCTTCGGACCGTACGCCTTCCCGTACGGCTACGCTTCCCACCTCGCTTCGTACTACGGCGGGTACGCCTACAGCAGCGCGATCCGGCTCGACGTCGAGCCGGAGGAGACCGAGGTCTACGTCGACGGGTACTTCACGGGCATCGTCGACAGCTACGACGGGTTCCTGCAGCGCCTGCGCCTGCCGCCGGGCGAGCACGAGATCGAGCTCTACCTGGAAGGCTACGAGAGCATTCGGCACACGCTGTACCTGGCGCCCGGCGAGACCTACCGCATCCGCCACGAGATGCAGCCGCTCGAAGACGGGGCGCCGCAACCGTCGCGCCCGGAGCCGATTGCTCCCCCACCCACCGCCGCGGGCCCCGCGCCCGCCCCGCTGGTGCAACCCACCAGCATCGATGAGTTCGGCACGCTCGTCGTGCGGATCCGCCCGCTCGATGCCGTCGTGACGGTCGACGGCGAGCGCTGGGTCGGGCACGAGGGCCTCGGGGAGCTCGTTCTCGATCTGGGCGCGGGAATCCACGAGGTGGAAGTCGCCCGGGACGGTCGCCGTACCTACAGCGCCGAGGTGGAGGTGCTGCCGGGCGAGCAGACCGTCCTCAACGTGAGCCTGCCGCGGGTGGAGGAGCAGTGATGCGCGGTTCTGAATGGAAGATGGGAGGAGCGACGATGCGGTGCAGCACGCGGTCCGGCGGACAAGGGCGGTGGGATGACCGGGATGGGCGTCTCCGGCGCACGAAGGCTCGGCGAAGCCGTCGCGCCCTGTGCATGATGCTGGCGCTGGGCGGCATCCTGGGCAGCGTCACGGCCTCGGCGCAGCAGCCGGCGGCCGAGGGTCGCCTGACGGTGGAGAGAATCCGCAGCGGCCTGGTCATCGCGCCCGACCTGAGGCTCACGCGTATCGACGGGGACGCCGGGGCAGTTGCGGGTCTGTACGGCGGGTTCATCACGGACCGCCGTCTGCTCGTCGGGGCCGGCGCCTACTGGCTGACGGGCGGACCGGCCGGGGTCGACATGGCGTACGGCGGCGGCCTCGTCGAGTGGTTCGCGAACCCGGGCGGACGGGTGGATTTCAGCGTGCGGAGCCTGTTCGGAGCCGGTCAGGCAAGGCTCGCCTCCACGTTCGAGACACCCGCCTTCGACGCGTTCCACGCCGGCCGGCCGTTCCACGGTGGACCTGGCCGGGGCCGGTACCGGGGCCGTTGGCCTGGCCAGACCCATCCGGGATGGCACGACATCGAATGGCCGCGCTCGGTCACGTTCCGCTACCGCGAGAACTTCCTGATTGCGGACCCGCAGCTCTCCGTGCACCTGAACGTGACCGACTGGCTGCGAGTCGGGGGCGGCGCCGGCTATCGCTTCGTCGGAAAGGCGGGTTCCGACGGCGAACGGCTGCAGGGATTCACGGCGAGCATCGGTCTGCAGTTGGGTCCGCCATAGAGAGAGCCGTTCCGGTTCGGGGGAACAGGTCCGACCCCGCCGGAGGCCTGCTGCGTTCTCTCGAAGGTCGGCACGCCGCGTGCACTACGCCGCTGCCTCCGGACGCGGCCGGGAGCGCATGAAGACCGCCGCGGGCACGACGAACATGTTCAGCGCGGTCGACGAGAACAGCCCGCAGACGATGACCAGCGCCAGCGGGGCCTGGATCTCGCTGCCCGGCACCCCGAACCGCAGCGCCACCGGCAGCAGGGCCAGCCCCGTCGACAGCGCCGTCATCACTATCGGCACCAGGCGATCGACCGAGCCGCGGACAACCGCTTCGTGCACCTCGAGCCCGGGCTCCTCCTCGCACAGGCTCCGGATGCGCGACACCAGCATGATCCCGTTGCGCGTGGCGATGCCGAACAACGCTATGAATCCGATCAGCGCGGCTATCGAGAGCACCCCGCCGCCCAGGAAGACGCCCGCCACGCCGCCGATCAACGCCAGGGGCAGGTTGAGCATGATGATCGCCGCATCGCGCGTGGAGCGGCACGCGCTGTAGAGGATCAGGAAGATGCCCGCCACGACCCCCACGCCCAGGCCCAGCAACAGGCGCTCGGCCTGCGCCTCGGCCTCGAACTGACCGCCGTACTCGACACGGTAGCCCTCCGGCAGGGTCACGCCGGCCGCCACCCGCTCGCGCACGTCGGCCACGACGCCGCCCAGGTCCCGGCCGGCCACGTTCGCGGTGACGATGATCCGTCGTTGCGCGTTCTCCCGCCCGATGAAGTTCGGGCCGCGGTCCTCCACGATCTCGGCCAGACTGCCGAGCGGCACCCGCGCCCCCGCCGGCATGTCCAGGCGCGTCTGCCACATCGCTTCCAGATCGGTCAGGTCGGCCGTCGCATAGCGCAGCACCAGCGGCACCGCCAGTTGCCCGTCGATGATCTGCCCCACCCGCCGGCCGAGCAGCGCCGTCTCCAGCGTGGACGCGGCCTCCCCGGCCGGCAGCCCGTGGCGGGCCAGCGCCGTCCGATCGAAGCCGACCCGCACGGTCGGAATGTCGGCCTGCGGCTCCAGCGCCGCATCCACCAGGCCCGGTATGCCCTGCACCGCCGCGAGACTCTGCGTTCCCAACCCCCGCAGCACGGACAGGTCGGGCCCGAAGATCTTGACGGCGATGTTGGCGCGCGCCCCCGACAGCATGTGGTCGATACGGTGCGAGATCGGCTGCCCGATGGTGATGTTGGTGCCCGGCACCAGCGACAGCCGCCCGCGGATCTCCTCCAGCACGACGTCCTGCCGCCGGCCGCCCGGCGTCAGCCGCACGTCGATTTCCGCCGATTCGACCCCCTGGACGTGCTCGTCCAGCTCCGCCCGCCCCGTTCGCCGCGCCGTGGCCGCCACCTCCGGCACGTCCAGCAACAGACGTTCGATGGCGCTCCCCAGCGCATCCGACTCCTCCAGGCTCGTACCCGGCAGCGTTACCGCGCTGATGACCAGGGCCCCCTCGTTGAAGGCCGGCAGGAAGGTGCGCCCCATCCGGGGAACCGTGGCCAGCGACACGGCGAACAGCAGGCCGGCGGCGGCCAGCACCAGCTCCGGCTGCCGCAGCACCCCCGGCAACAGGCGCCCGTACCCGCGCCGCATGGCGGCCGCCAGGGCCGGCTCGCGGCCCTCCCGGATGCGCCTTTCAGCCGGCAGCAGGTACGCGCACAGGGCCGGCGTCACCGTCAGCGCCACCACCAGCGACGCCGCCAACGCGATCAGGTAGGCGAACCCGAGCGGCTGCAGCAGCCGCCCCTCGACCCCGGCCAGAAAGAACAGCGGCACGAAGACCAGCATCACGATCAGCGTTGCGTAGACGATCGACGCGCGGATCTCCCGGCTCGCCCGATAGACCACCTCCAGCACCGGCCGCCGCGCCGCCTCCGGCAGCGCCGCGTTCTCCCGCAGCCGCTTGACGACGTTCTCCACGTCGACGATCGCGTCGTCCACCAGCGCGCCCACCGCGATGGCCATCCCCCCCAGGGTCATGCTGTTGATCGACAGGCCCGCCAGCCGCACCCCGACCACCGCGGCCAGCAGCGAGAGCGGGATCGCCAGCAGGGTGATCGCCCCGGCCCGCAGGTTCGCCAGGAACACCAGGGTCACGAGGACCACCAGCAAGGTGCCGTCGCGCAACGCGCCGTTCAGGTTCGCCAGCGCCAGCTCGATGAAGTCGGCCTGCCGGAACAGGCGCGCGTCGAGCTGCATCCCCACCGGAAACTCCGACTGGATGGCGTCGAGCACGCGGTCGAGATCGGCTGTCAACGCCAGCGTGTTGACGTCCGGCTGCCGGTGGATGCCGAGAATCACCGCCGGCTGCCCGTTGCGGGAGCCCTCGCCGCGCTTGAGCGCCTCGCCTATTCGCACGGTCGCCACATCCCGCACCCGGATCGGACGGGTGTCGCGGGTCGCGATGACCGTGGCGCCGATGCCCTCGACGTCGTGCGCCCGGCCGGCCCCCTGGATCAGGTACTCCTGCCCGCCGGCGCGACGGAACCCGGCCGACGTGTTGCGGCTCGCGCGCTGCAGGGCGGCCTCCACCGCGCTCAACGATATGCGGTAGTTGGCCAGCCGCCCCGGCTCGACCAGTACCTCGAACTGCCGCCGCTCGCCGCCGATGACCGTCACCTGCGCGACACCCGGTGTCGCGAGCAGCCGCCGGCGGACCAGCCTCTCGGCCGTGGCGCGCACCTCCAGCGGGGTGTGCACGGTCGACTGCACGGCGACGAACATGATCTCGCCCATGATCGACGCCAGCGGCGCCATCACCGGCGCGGCGATGCCGTCCGGCAGCGTCGCCGCCACGGTGGCCAGCCTCTCGCTCACGGTCTGCCGCGCCAGGCGCACGTCGGCACCCCAGTCGAAGTCGACCCAGACGACGGCGATGCCGACCGCCGTCGACGATCGCACCCGGCGCACGCCCGACGCCCCGTTCAGCGCCGCCTCGATGGGAAAGGTGACCAGCGCCTCCATGTCCGTCGGGGCCATCCCGTGCCCCTCGACCAGCACCGTCACCGTCGGCGCGGTCAGGTCCGGCAGGACGTCGACCGGCATCCGTACCGCCACGTAGGAACCCCAGACGAGGAAGGCGGCGGCGGCGGCGACCACCAGCAGGCGGTTGCGCAGCGACCAGCGGATGAGTGCATCGAGCAGCATGGTGTCCGCCCTCTTCCAGGTATGGCTCAGTGCGTGTGCCCGTGCGCCGGCCCCTGCGGCGACAGCGCGGCCAGCCGGATGAGCGGCGCCCCGCGGACGACGACGCGCTCGCCCGGTGCGATGTCGCCCGCGACCTGCACGTGACCCGCCTCGCGATTGCCGAGCCGCACCGGCCGTCGCTCGAAGCTCTCGCCGCCCACCTGCACGAAGACCACCGGCTGTCCGGCGTCGTCGACGACCGCGCTCTCGGGCACGGTCACCGCCTCGACGGCGTCGGACGCGAAGATTCGCAGCGAAACGGCCTGGCCGACGGCCAACCGGCGATCGGGATCGCGCAGCTCGTAGATGATGGGCACCGTGCGCGCCTCGGGCTCCAGGACGCGGCCGACCGCGACCAGCCGGTCGAGCGCGATCGGAGCGCCGAAGCCCGGCACGTCGAGCTCGGCCCCGGTCAGCTCGCCGATTCTCGGCAGGGCCGCCTCGGGCAGCGCCCCGATGACGTGGACGCTGTCGAGGGCGATGAGCCGAAACAGCCGGGTCCCCTGCTCGACGCTGGCCCCCGGCGTCGCATCGGACGCCGCAACGACGCCGCTGATGGGCGCCCGCAGCACGAAGCGCGTGTCGCGCCCGCCCTCTCCCTCGCCGGTGCGGGTGGCGTCGAGCTGCGCGAGGTGCGCCTCGGCCGCCGCGACGCGCGCCTCGGCCGTTCGCTCCGCGACCCGGGCCTCCAGACGCCGCCGCTCGGGCAGGGCCCCGGCCGCGACCAGCCGTTCCACCCGGGCTCGCTCCGCCCGCTCGAGCTCCAGCACGTTGTGCGCCTCGGCCACCGCGAGCTCCAGCGCCGGCCGGTCCTCGCCATGGCCGCTGTGGGGAATGATCTCCGCCAGGGGATCGCCGCGGGACACGCGCGATCCGACGGGACGGGCCGGCAGGTCGCCGGCCAGCCGTCCCGCCACCGGGGTGGCCACGTCGGCGCGGCCACCGGTCCGCGGCTCGATCTCGGCCGCGATCACCAGGCTCTCGGCGATCCGGCGCTCGCCGGCCGGCGCCGTGGCGAAGTCGAGCGTCCACTGCTGCTCCTTGAGGAACGCGATCGAGCCGTCCTCCTCGTCCGCGTGTGCGTGGAGCGCCTCGGCGGCGGCCGGCGTGATCACGGCGACCGCGCCCAGGTCGTGGCGATCCGCCAGCCCGGGCGCGTCCAGCACGATGGAGAGGCGATAGCGGCCGGCCCGCGCCGGCGTCACGTCGACCCCGAAGATGCCGGGGCGCCCCGGCGCGTCCACAATGAAGGCCTCTCCCCCGGCGCCGTCCAGCCGGACCTCGGCGCGCCCCGCCCGCGGCGGCTCGAACGTGGCCAGATCGGTGAAGTGGATGGCGAACCGGCTGGTCTCGCCCTCGACGAGCGGCGGATACTCCATGAACAGCTCGCTGCGCCCCGTCCAGCGCGTTTCGACCACCGGCGGCAGCTCCTCGTCGACCGCCTCGATCGCACCCGCCCCACCGTCGCACCCGAGCGCGAGGCAGGCCGGCAACACGGCCGCGCCGCAGACACGCATCCGGTTCGTGAAGGTCATGGGGCCACCTCCCTTCCCACCGCCAAGTCGAGATTGATGGCGGCCCGACGCGCCGCCGCGGACAGCTCCAACAGGCGGAGCCCGGCGGACAGCACCACCCGGTGCGCGTCGAGCAGCTCCAGAATGCCGTACTCGCCTTCCTCGTACGCCGTGGCCGCGATCGCCGCGAGCTCGGCCGCCGGCTCCACCGACTCGGTGCGGTAGCGATCCGCCAGCGCGCGGTACCGGGAAGCCTCCGCGTGCGCGGCGCGCACCTCGCTCTCGATGCGGATCCGCAGGGCATCCCGCTCGGCGACGGTCCGCGTGCGCGCCGCCTCCGCCCGCATCACCTGCTGCTGCCCCCGATTGAAGAGCGGGACCGCCAGCGTCGCCGCGATCACGTAACCCGACTCGCGCGCCAGCGACGTGCTGCTGCGCTTCAGTCCGGCGGTGACCGCCGGCGCCGGCAACCGCAATCGCTCGGCGGCGCGCCGCTCGGTCTCCCAACGGGTTTCGCCCAGGGTCAGGGCCCGATGGTCGGACCGCTGGTCGAGGGCTTGGTCCAGCAGGTCCGGGACGCTCGGAACGACGCCGCCCTCCAGCAGCCGGCCCACCGCCGACAACCCCTCGGGAGCGGTGCCCGGCGCAAGGAACGAGGCCAGCCCGTACCGCGCCAGCGACCGCTCGATGCCGGCCTCCCGCAGGTCCGTCTCGATGTCGGCCACCTCGCGCTCGGTGCGCAGCCGGTCGAACCGGGAGCCCTCCCCTTCCCGCTCGCGGGCGCGCAGGACGTCGATCAGGCGCCCGAGCTCGGTCGCGCCGGCCCGCAGCACCGCCACGCGTTCCTGCGCGAGAAGCAGATCCGTGAAGGCGAGCCGCAGGCGCGCCTCGAAATCCAGCCGGGAAGCGTCGGCGCGCGCATCCGCGGTGGTCGCCGCCTGCGTCGCCGCCTCGTCGAGCAGGCTCGCCCGGCCGCGCAACGGCAGCTCCAGCGAGAGCAGAAGGAAATCGTCGACGCCCAGGCCGCTGTCTTCCCGCGTGTAGCCGACGGTCGGGTTGGGGATCAGGCTCCGCTCCCGAGCCTCCGCCTCGACCTCCCGGACGCCCAGGCGCAGGGCCTCCAGGTACGGATGGCCGGCGCGCATCCGCTCCAACGCCTGCTCCTCGGTCAGCGGCTGACCGGCCACGGCCGGCGGCAGCACCCCCAGGAGACCGGACAGCAGCAACAGCGATCGACGCATGTGGTGCCCTTTCGCGACACCCGTCCGGCCGTAGGGCGGACGGATTCCTCCTGTTGCGGAACGTCCGCGCGCGGGCGGCGGTGAAGGCACGCCGCGGCGGACGGAACGTCAGGAGCGGACGGGCGGGGCGCGGGCGGCGTCGACGGTGCGGGGCGGCGGGTCTGGGCCCGCGGTCGGATCGACGGGCGTGCGCGCCGCGCGCTGCACGGGCGGGGCGCCGGCCTCGGGCGCCCCGATTGGAGTGAGTGACCGGCCGACGTCCACCGACGAGCTCTCGATCGCAGCCGCCGACAGCGCAACCGCGGCGTGCCGGTGTCCGGCCCCCGCCGTCGCCAGAGTACTGCCGCTATCGGAAGCAGCACTCCCGGTCGGGTGCCAGTGCACACCCTCGGCATGATGGTGCGCGCAATGCTCGTCGATCCCATCGGCGTGCGACGACGCCCCATGGGGCCCGTGCGCGTGCACGTGCAGGAACGGCGCCGAAACACCGGACGACGCCAGCGCCGCGGCGAGCAGTACGCGAGCGATGCGGTATGGCATCACCCCTATCCTTACGGCCGATCCCTGCGCTGTCAACCGTCGAGTGCAGGCAGCAGCGCGAAAGTCGATGCCGGCGTCTGCCTGGAGGTTGACAGCCGGCGCGCGCGACCGTAGCGTGAGGACTGCAACGAGGTGACCCCATGCGAGTCGCACCGATCGCCTGCATCGCCCTCCTTGTCGTCGGGCTCGCCACACCGGCCGCCGCCGGACAGGCGTCCGCCGCCGGCGAGGAAGCGCGCGTGGAAAGCGGGACGCTGCCGGTCTCGCTCGACCGCATCAAGCGCCGCCTGGCGGCCCTCCCGGACGAAGAGGACCGGCTGCTGCTGCGGCTGACGACCCGGATCAACGTGTACGCCCGCGCGCAGGCGGTGGCCGTACTCGAGGGATTCAACGTCGAGAGCTGGACGTCGGGTCTCGGCGGCCGGACGGGAGGCGCCATCGCGTACGGCTCGCCCACCCACAACGAGATTGTGAACGCCATGACGCCCGAGTTCTGGCGTCAGCGGGCCTCCAGCTTGTCCACCATCGGCGTCGGCTGGTAGGAGGCAGAGCGCCCGCGTCCGCGACCGAATCGACCCGCGCGGTCGAGCGCGCGCCCCGCACGAACCGACTTCCCGGCGCGGCAATCGAGTTGCCGCACGGGCCGATTGGGCCGGAATCCGGGCCGCGGGTGACGATTGTCAGGCTAGACTAGCCGCCTACATGTCCAGAAGAGCCCATGACGCGGCCGCGCTGGTCGTGACCAGCCTGTGGCTGTGCGCGTTGCCGCCCGCGTCGGCCCAACCGGCCGGCACGATTGTCGTCGTGCCGTTCACCAACGTCAGCCGCCAGCCGGCCGACGACTGGATCGGGACCGGCCTCGCCGAGACCATCGCCGCCGACCTGCGGAACGGCGGACTGAGCGTGGTCGCCCATCCCGCGGGCGACTCCCTCGATCCGCTGCCGGCCGACAGTGGGAGCGGAAACGGCAATGGGAACGGAAACGGCTGGTCCGCGGCCGGGGACCAGCTCGAGGTCCATCGCCGGCGCGGGGTGACCTGGCTGGTCGACGGCGGGTTGCAACGCATCGGAGATCGGCTGCGGGTCACGACGCGCATCGTGGACGTCGCAACCGGCTCCACCACGTTCACCACCCGCGTGGACGGCGCGTTCGGCAACCTGTTCGACCTCCAGGACGAGGTGGGCGCGGCGCTCGTCGCACGACTCGCGACCGCGGCCGGGACGCTTGGCCTCCCGGCCGGCGCTCCCGGCGGACCGGCCCCGCCGCCGGGCCGTGCGGCGCCTGCGGCCGGCGTCTCCGCCCTGCGCGAACCGCTGGAGGAGCGGATCGGCGCGGCGGCGGCGACACGGCCCGCCGCCGATCCCGGGCGCGCCGACCCGCGGCCGGAACGCAACGTCACCGGCGCACTGTCGTTCGGGGAACCGGGCGGCGGAGCGGCGCTGGCGCAGCGCCGCCCCTCGCGTCCGGGCGGCCGCGGGGGCGGCTTCGCACCGATACCCCGGGCGCAGCCGACGGTCGTGATCGGGCGGACCGGCAACCCGCCCCAGATCGACGGCAGGCTCGACGACTCGGCCTGGGAGACCGCCACTCACATTACGGACTTCATCCAGATCGCCCCGGTGGAGGGCGCCCCGGGCACGGAGGAGACCGAGGTATGGATGGCGTACGACAACGACCATCTCTACTTCGCCTTCTACGCCCACTACACGCGGCCCGAGGCGATGCGCATCAACCGGGCCGACCGCGAGGAGATCCGCGGCGACGACCGGATGTCGGTGCTGTTCGACCCGTTCCTGGACCAGCAGCGCGCCTATCAGTTCGAGGTGAACGGCTACGGCGTGCAGGCCGATTCGCTCGTCAACGCCGACGGCAGCACCGGTTTCTCGCGGTCGAGCGGCAGTTCGTCGGCCTCTCGGGGCAGCGGACCACGCCGGAGCGGCAGCGGCATGAGCCAGTCGGGGCAGTTCGGCATCCGCGGCGACGATTCGTGGAACGCGCTGTTCGACACCGGCGGACAGGTCGTCGAGGACGGCTGGACGGCCGAGATGCGCATCCCCTTCAAGAGCCTGCGCTACCCGTCGCGCGCGGCCGGCGAGCAGCACCGCTGGGGCTTCCAGATCACCCGCGTCATCCGCGACAAGTCGGAGGCGCAGTCGTGGTCGCCGATCTCGCGCGGCGTGGCGGGCCAGCTCACGCAGTTCGGCGTGCTCGAGGGCCTGTCGGACATGTCGCGCAGCCGCAACCTGGAGTTCCTGCCGGAGTTGACCGGCTTCCGGCTCGGCTCGCTCGACACCGACACCGGCGCGTTCCACCGGGGCGATCCGAAGGGCGAGCTCGGGATGGGCGTCAAGTACGGCATCACGCCCAACCTGACCGCCGATGTCACGTTCAACCCCGACTTCTCGCAGATCGAATCCGACCGGCCGCAGATCGAGACCAACCAGCGCTTCGCGCTCTTCTACCCCGAGCAGCGTCCGTTCTTCCTCGAAGGGCAGGAGATCTTTCAGACCGCGACGCCGCTGACCCTGGTGCACACGCGCACGATCGTCGATCCGCGCTTCGGCGGGAAGCTGACCGGCAAGGTGGGCAACTCGACGCTGGGGGTCGTCGTGGCCGACGACCAAGCGGCGGGCTTCCTCGACGACACGACGCATCCGCAGTACGGGGCCACCGCGCAGACCGTCCTCGGACGCGCCCGCTACGACTTCTACGCCGAGTCGTATCTGGGGGCCATCGCCACGGCGCGCGAGTTCGGGGCCGACTTCAACCGGGTGGCCGGCGTCGACGGCCGGTTCCGGCTGGGGCGGACCCATCGCGTCAGCTTCCTGGCCGCGGGGTCGGAGACGCGGGACGAGGCGCTCGGCTCGCTCGCGGGCAACGCGATCGAGGCCGACTTCTCGAGGCAGGGACGCAATCTCAGCTACAACGCCGCCTACAGCAGCATCGATCCGGGATTCCACACCGGCACCGGCTTCTTGCCGCGCGTCGACCTGCAGCAGACCAGCGGCACCGTGTCGTACCGCTGGTGGCCCGAATCGAACCTGATGACGTGGGGGCCGTCGGTCACCTACCTGCGGCTCTACGACCACGGCGGCATCCTGCAGGACGAGCAGCTCCAGGGCATGGCGAGCTTCTCGTTCCGCAACAACATGGCCATCACCGGCATGGTCAACCGCGACCTGGAACGCTACGGGCAGATCGATTTCCGCAAGACCGGCTACGGCTTCTTCGGCGTCATGAGCGCGCGGATCCTCTCCATCTACGGCGGCTACAACTGGGGCGACGGCATCCTCTACGCGGACGACCCCTATCTGGGCCGCTCGACCATCGGCAACGTGAACTTCCGCTTCCAGCCCACCTCGCGGCTGCGCACCGAGTTCAACATGGTGTCGAGCGACTTCGTGAACCCGCTCGACGGCGCGGGCATCTTCCACGTCAAGATCTTCCGCACCCGCACCACCTACCAGTTCACCGACCGGTTGCTCGCGCGCCACATCGCCGAGCACAACACGCAGTCGGTGACCGTCGGCAACAACGTCCTCATCACCTACCGCATCAACGCGGGCACGGTGCTGTTCCTCGGCTACGACGACCGCTACCAGCAAGGCAACCGCATCGACAGCCTGCTGTTCCCGTTCACGTCGCTGCAGCGGACGAACCGGGCGTTCTTCGGAAAGCTGTCGTACCTGTTCCGCTACTGATTCGACCCCGCGGGCGGACTCGCATGTTCACCTCGCTCCGACTCGTCGACTTCAAGAACTTCCGCGACGAGACCTTGCACATGGGTCCGCTGACCGTCATCGTGGGCGCGAACGCCAGCGGCAAGAGCCCCCGCGGCTGGCTACCCTGAGCGTCCCGCAGGCGGCGGGTCCGGGTGAAGAACCAACGGCGCCATCGACGCGAAGCCGCGGTTCGGGTCATGATGGTAGAGACTGGCGGGTCGTCCGCCTCTGACCAGGAGCACACCATTCGGCAACAACTGGACTTTCGGGTCGAGGGCCTCGACTGCAACGAGGAGGCCAGGCTGCTGCGCGACGCCCTGGCGGATCGCGAGGGCGTCCACGGCGTCTCGTTCCACGTCGTCGACGGTCGCATGACGATCGATGCGGACAGGGACACCTTCGGCCCGGAGCGGGTCGTCGAGGCCGTCTCCCGCCTGGGGATGCGCGCCGAACCCTGGGACGCGGCGCCGCGCGTCGAGTCGTGGTGGGAGGCCCATGGCCGCCACGCGCTGGTGGCCACGAGCGGACTGGCGCTCTTCTCCGGGTTCGTGCTGCACGTCCTGGTGGCCGGCGGCGGCGTGCTGGAGACCCTGTTCGCCCACGCCCACGGGGCGCACGGCATCGACCGTTCCATCGTGCTGCTGCTGCTCGCGGGCATCTTTGCGGGCCTCTTCCATTCCGCACCGAAGGCGGTGGCGTCGCTCGTGCGCCTGCGGCCGGACATGAACGCACTGGTGCTGGTGTCGGTCATCGGCGCCCTGTTCCTGGCCGAGTGGGCCGAGGCGGCCGTGCTGGCCTTTCTCTACGGGCTGTCGGGCCTCCTGGAGAATTGGAGCGCGCGGCGGGCGCGCAACGCCATCGGCTCGCTGCTGCGCATCACCCCGGCGACGGCGGCGGTGGTGCACGGCGACCACGAGCACCGGACGCCCGTGGACCGCGTCGCGGTCGGTGCGCACGTGCGGGTGCGGCCGGGCGAGCGCATCCCGTGTGACGGCGTGGTGACCGACGGCAGCTCCTACGTGGACCAGGCACTGGTCACCGGCGAGTCGGTGCCGGCCTGGAAGACGGTCGGCGACGAGGTGTTCGCCGGGACGGTGAACGGCCACGGCGTCGTCGAGCTGCGCACCACGCGGGCCGCGTCGGACACCATGCTGGCCCGCATCACCCGCATGGTCGGCGAGAGCCACCACCACCGGGCGCCGACCGAGCGCTTCATCGATCAGTTCGCGCGCTACTACACGCCGCTGATGTTCGCGGTGGCCTTCGCGGTCGGGGCCGTCCCGCCGCTGCTGCTCGGCGGCGACTGGGAGCACTGGTTCTACCAGGCGATGCTCATCCTGCTCATCTCGTGCCCGTGCGGGCTCGTGATCTCGACGCCGGTGACCATCGCGGCCGCCATCACGTCGGCCACACGGCACGGCGTCCTGATCAAGGGCGGCTCGCACCTGGAGGAGCTGGCCCGGCTGCGCGCGGTGGCGTTCGACAAGACCGGCATCCTCACGCACGGCGAGCCCGACGTGCGCGAGTTGCGGCCCGTCAACGGGCGCTCGGAGGACGAGGTGCTGGCCCGCCTGCTGTCCATCGAGCTGCTCAGCGAGCACCCGCTGTCGCGCGCCATCGTCCGCTACGCCCGCGGTCGCGGGGTCGCGCCGGCCGAACTGACCGACTTCGCCGCCCTCGAGGGTCGGGGCGCCGAGGCGGTCATCGACGGCAGGCGGTTCTGGGTCGGGAGCACGCGTTTCGCCCGGGAGCAGACCACCCTCGAACCGTTCGAGCCGGAGCTGGCGAAGATGCAGCGCACCGACGAGACCATCGTCGTCTGCGGCGCCGGGGACGACGTCTGGGCGCTCGTCGCGGTGACGGACCCGGTCCGTTCGGAATCGCCCGCCAGCGTGACGCAGATCCACCGGCAGGGCCTGCGGTCGGTCCTGCTCACCGGCGACAACAACGCGACGGCCCACAACGTCGGCGCCCGCGTGCAGATCGCAGACGTGCGAGCCGAGCTGCTGCCCGACGGCAAGGCCGAGGCCATCCGCGAGCTCATCGCGCACCACGGGCCGACCGCCATGGTCGGCGACGGCATCAACGACAGCCAGGCGCTGCTGACGGCCTCTGTCGGCGTCGCGATGGGAGGCAACGCGACCGACGTCGCCGCCGAATCGGCCGACGTGGTGCTGATGCACGACGACCTGCGCAAGCTGCCGTTCCTTGTCGAGCATGCCCGCCGCGCCCGCCGGGTCATCATCCAGAACGTCAGCGTGGCGCTGGGCGCCAAGGCGGTCTTCCTCGCCTTCATGGCCGCCGGGGCCGCCACCCTGTGGATGGCGGTGGCCGCCGACATGGGGGCCTCGCTGCTGGTTACCTGCAACGGCCTGCGCATGCTGCGGCCTACCGGGTTGGGGAGCCGGGAATCGCCGGAACCGGCGCTGGCGGAGGCGTGATCGAGCGATCAACGATACACGTTCCTGCGGCGGCCGACCTTCAGGACCACACCCGCGCACGAGCATCCAGCGGCAGTTTCTCGATCCGGCGCTCGGCCGTGCGGGAGATTCGAATCCTATACCTTGCCATCGAGATCGAGCTCGGCAAGGACGTCGCTGAAGGGCCGTGTCGGCTCGTGGCGGATCTTCTTCAGGTCCTCGACGTCTTCCAGCTCCTCCAACCGGTCGAGGAGCGCCTCCTGGATGAAGTGGCTCATGACGACACCGTGCCTCCGGCAGTAGTCGTCGAGCGCCCGCTGGATCGCAGCATCGATACGCGCACTCACCTGGACAGTCGGCATATCCGAGCCCCCTTGTGAGGCAGATGCCAGCAAATGCTGTAACTTCACACCACGCGATCCTGAACCGACGCACCGAAATGCGACCGCGGACCGGCAGGGGCGGGCGGCGGCGTCACCGCGGGACGGCCCACCCGCGGTGTTGCGCCCCGTGAATGGGTCGATCTAGAGTCCTGTGCACTTCGGCTCCCGCGCTCCGGGTGCACCGCACACACACGCAGTTGACGCAGACGATACCCGGCCTGGGCCGCGCGGGCGGCGGCCGGGCAGCCAGGAGGAAGCATGGACAGCAAGGCATCGGCGGTCTGGAAGGGCGACCTGAAGGGTGGCAGCGGCACGATCTCGGCCAACAGCGGGGTCCTGTCCGGCGCGGCGTACACGTTCGCCACGCGGTTCGAGGGCAGCGCGGGGACGAATCCGGAGGAGCTCATCGCCGCGGCGCACGCCGGCTGCTACTCGATGGCCCTGTCGCACGAGCTCGCCTCGGGCGGAAACACGCCGGACCACGTGAGCACCACCGCCACGGTGACGCTGGAGGCGGTCGAGGGTGGATTCGCGGTCACGAAGATCCACCTCGAGTGCTCGGCCAGGGTGCCCGGTATCAGCCAGGCCGCGTTCGACGAGAAAGCGAATGGCGCCAAGGCTGGCTGCCCGATCTCGAAGCTGATGAACGCCGAGATCTCGCTGAACGCCGTCCTGGAGTCGTAGCCCCGACGTCGCGCCGGCTCGGCCGCCCGTTTCCCACGCGCCGCGTGGCCCGCGGGCGGGCGGGCCGGCGGCTGCTCCCGACGGCACCGCCCGTCCCGACGCGGAGGCAGACTTCCGGCGGGAAGTCAGCCCGAGCTTCGCTGCAGGACACCCTCCCTGACCAGGCGCGTCACCAGGGTCAGCTTCCCCGCGGCATCCAGGCAGTCGGGCAACTCCTCGACGGCGAACTCGTCGGTCGCCGTGGCGAACCGCAGCGCCGGCCACGCGGCGACCGGCAGCCTCAGCTCCCGGCCGCAGAATCGGAGGAGGCACGCCTCGCCCTCCGCCGCGGCCTCGGTGAGCAGCCCCGCGCGGCGTCTTACCCGGGAGCGGGACGTGAGCGGGTCGCCCCGCAGCCGCTCGCCGAGCAGGTCGGTGAACAGCGGCACGCCGGTGGCCAGGACCTCGTCCGTGAAGCGGCGCCAGACGACCTCCGGATCGAACCGCGACTGCACGAACGCCAGCTTCTCGGCGAACAGACGCTCCCGCTCGGCGGCAGGGAATCCCGCGCGTGCGAACTCCCGCGGGAGATTCCGGCGCAGCGATTCCTCCTCGAGCGCCGCCGCGGTGACGCTCTCGACGAGGAACTCCGCCCAGGTGAACGCCGTGAGCCCGAGCGTGATGTGCAGCGACGCCTCGTCCGTGGAGCGGGCCGAGTGCATCAGGCCGCGCGGCAGGTAGACGGCGCTGCCCGGGCCGAGCTCGAACTCTTCGCTGACGTCGCCGGGAGGCGTGCCGCGTTCGAAGCCCTGGCCCCGGAGCGGCAATCTCACCTTGGTGTCGTAGATCGACCAGCGCTTCGTGCCGCTGACCTGCAACACGAAGACGTCGTGTGTGTCCCAGTGCGGAGCGAATCCCTGTGCGTCGGGCGGCGTGAGGTACACGTTGGTCTGGACCCGCGACGAGAAGCGCCGCCCGAGCGCGACGCACAACCGGGCCAGCGTCGGCACGCGGGTGTGGAGGTGGTTGAAGATGACGGTCGCCCCGGCGTCGAAGTGCTTCGCGACGTCGAGCGGCCGGACCCGGCCGGCGTCGTTCGTGTACTCGCCTCGGGCCACATCCCCCTCGCCCCGGACCAGCTTGACGTCGCGATGACTCGCCGCGTGGGTGCCCAGCACGATGTCGAGGTCGGCCACCGAGAGGAGCTCGGCGTAGTACCGGGGCTCCCGGCGCCGCATGTGACAGAGACGTTGCTCGTAGTAGTCACTTTCGAACTCCGCGGCCGGCAGCGGGTCGATGAGCCAGGCGTACCAGTCGCGGTCGATTGGCGTTCCCGGCCCGGTCTGGTTCTTCATCATGCGGGCAGCTCCGGAAGATGCGACCGATCGTGCTTCCCGGTCGCGCGACGGTCTTGCGGGTCGTGTCGCCGATTGACAACCACGGCACGGGCCATTAGGATACTGAGACTCGTTATCAGTTTACAGTTCAGGAGAGTGCCATGAGCAGTCCGGACCACGGGAAGCCCGGCGAGAATCGTCCGGGAACGCCGGCGTCGCTGACAGACGAAGACATCACCACCGTTTCGGTCGATCGCCGCTCGTTCTTCTCGCGTGCGGTCGCGGCCGGCTCCATCGTGGCGGCGGCAGCCCTGACCGCGGCCTGTCCGGGTGGAACCGACTCCGACGGAGGCGGCGACGCCGGCGCCCAGACGACCGATTCCGACCAGGCGACCGATTCCGATCAGGCCACCGACTCCGATCAGGCCACCGATTCCGACCGCCAGCAGTAGGAAGCGCCAGGAGCTGCGCCGTAGACGGCACAGGCTCCTGGTCAGGCCCGGTTGAGCGGCAGGCGGAGCCCCAGGCAGAGATCGTCCGGGGTCAGGGACTGCGCCTGTGCGTTCCGGTCGGAATGGGGCGCCCGCGAACCGGCAATGCGGCTCCTTCCGGCGCGCGTGCCGTGGCGCCCGCCGGGCGCCACCCCGTATCGCCACGGTTTCCTGCATCCGGGGCTTCGGTCCGGGGAGCGTCGGACATGTCCCTGCGCAAGACGATCTTCTGGGCCCATCTGGCCGTAGGCGTCACCGGCGCTGTCGTGATCCTCATGCTGGCGGTGACCGGCGTGATCCTCACCTACGAGGCGCAGCTCAATCGGTGGGCGCTGCGCGACTATCGTGCCGATCCGCCGGCCCCGGGCGCCGTCCCGCTCGAACTCGACGAGCTGATCGAGCGCGTCGTCAAGGGGCGGCAGCCCGCCGGGCCTGTCACGTCCGTCGCTCTGCAACGCGATCCCCGGGAGCCGGCCGTCGTCGAGCTCGACGACGGCGACACCGTCCATGTCGACCGCTTCACCGGCGAGGCGCTTGGCGACGGCAACACGCGAATGCAGCGCTTCCTTCAGAGCGTCCTGTACTGGCACCGGTGGTTCGCCCTGGACGGCGAGCAGCGGATAATCGGCCGGACCATCGTGGCAGTCGCCAACCTCGGGTTCCTGTTCCTGCTCGCCAGCGGGATCTACCTCTGGTGGCCGTCGAGCCGCGGCCGCGCCGCCTGGCGAAACGCACTGTGGTTCCGCACCGGCCTCAGGGGACGGACGCGCGACTTCAATTGGCACAACGTGATCGGCTTCTGGTCGGCCGTCCCGCTCGCCGTCATCGTCTTCAGCGGCGCCATGATCTCGTATCAGTGGGCCGCCGACCTCGTCCATCGGCTGGCCGGCGACACGCCGCCGTTTCAGCAGTCGCCGCGGCCGTGGGCGTCGGACGCACGGGACGACCCGGCGGTCACGCGGGACCCGGCCACCCCTCTGGCCGGGTTGCAGGCGCTCGTCGCGAGGGCCGGCGCCGAGACGCCCGGATGGCGCACCCTCACGGTCGACCTTCCCGCGTCGATTCACCAGCCCGTCGTCGTCGCGGTCGACCGCGGAAACGGCCGCCAGCCGTCGAAGAGCGAGGATCTTCTGTTCGACCGGGCGACCGGCGAGCTGGTCCGGCGCGCCGGCTATCCGACGTTCTCCCGCGGCTTCAAGGTCCGCCGCTGGTTGCGGTTCGCGCACACCGGCGAGGTGTACGGCGTAGTCGGTCAGTCGATCGCCGGCGTCGTGACCCTGGGAGTCGCCGTGATGGTCTGGACCGGTCTCGCGATGAGCTGGCGCCGTTTCTTCGGCTCCGCCGGCCGAAAGTGACGGCCCGCGGCATCCCGTCACGAGCCGGCCGCATATACTCTCCGCTCATGGAAATGCGTCGCGCGGTTGCCTTGCTTGTCGCATGCGGTGTCCTGGGGCCGACCGCCGTTGCGCTCGCCGCCCAACCCGCGGAGACGGCGCTGTACCGGTGCGAGACCGAGCGAACGGTCGAGGTCGCGATCCTGGGGATCGAGATGTGCAACTCGCAGCCGACGCCGCGGCTGGCCGAGCGCGCCGAACCGGACAACCTGCAGATCCGAGCCGGCGCACTGGTCGTCGAGGTGGTGGACAGCGGCATCGCGGCCGTCGCGGGCGTGCGGCCGGGGGACATGATCTACCGCGTCGCGGGCGTCGACGTTCCCGGCGCCGACGATGCCGGGACGCGCCTGGCCGCCGTCGGCACGGACAGCGACACCCAGATCAACTTCCTGCGGCGGGGCCGTCCATACCGCATAAAGCTCCGCCGCTGACGCGTTCACATCGCGGTGACTGCCGGCGCGCCGCGGATCTCCGTTCCCTGGCCGATCGGACGGTCCAGGGCGGCCTCACGATATCCTCGCCATGGTGAACCTTCCGCGATCCCCTCTTGTCCAGGCCGCGATGCTCGCAACGGTGGTGTGGCTGTTCGGGGGACCCGGCGCGCTCGCCCACCCGCTGTCGTTCACCGAAGTGACGCTGACGCTCCGCGCCGGCGGCGCCTTCGAGGCCGATCTCGTCTACGACCTCGACGCCCTGGCGCTCGGCGCCCCCCTCGACACCGACGACGCGGAGCTGGTCGCAACGCTGGAGGGCCTCTCCCCCGACGAGCTCGAGACGCGTCTGGGGCGCTTGCGACGCCTGTTCGAGCGGCGCGTGCGGATCCGGTTCGACGGGAATCCGGTCCCGTTCCGCGTGTCGTTTCCCGACCACGGCACGCCCCGCGCGACGGAGGCGGAGATTCCGACCGTCCTCGGCCTGACCGCGCGGCTCGCGGGCACCGCCCCCGAGGGGGCGGCCACGGTGGGGTTCTTCGCGTCGCGGGCGTTCGGCGAGGTGCACCTGACGATACGCGACCCGGCGCGCGGCATCGAGGCGCGCTCGGTGCTCGAGCCCGGCGCCCGCAGCGACCCCCTGGACCTGACCGCGCCGGCCGCGCCGCCCCGCGCGGCGGAGGTGGCGCGCGACTACCTGCGCCTCGGGTTCATCCACATCGTCCCGGAGGGGCTCGATCACATCCTGTTCGTGCTCGGACTGTTCCTGCTGAGCGCCCGGCTGCGGCCGCTGGTCTGGCAGGTGACGGCGTTCACCGCGGCCCATGCGGCGACGTTGAGCCTGGCGGCTCTCGGCATCGTCGCGCTGTCGCCGCGCCTCGTCGAGCCGTTGATAGCGCTGTCGATCGTCTACGTGGCGGTCGAGAACGTGCTGACCGACCGGATGACCCGCTGGCGGCCGCCCGTCGTCTTCGGGTTCGGCCTGCTGCACGGGCTCGGCTTCGCCGGCGTGCTCGGCGAGCTGGGCCTCCCCGAGCAGGAGCGCCTGCTGGCGCTGATCAGCTTCAACGCCGGGATCGAGCTCGGTCAGCTCGCCGTAATCGCCGCCGCCGCGCTGGCGTGCGGCTGGTTCCGGTCGGCGCCGTGGTACCGGGCAAGACTGGTCGTGCCGGCCTCGGCCGGCATCGCCCTGGCGGGCCTGGTCTGGGCCGTCGAGCGCGTCTTCGCTTGACCGGCCGGGTGGACCGTCCTCGTCGTCAGCCGGATGCGCCGACGGGCCGGCCGCTGACGAGGCGCCCCACCGCCTTCAGCTTGCTCCAGAAGAAGTCGAACTGCCCGAGCAGGGTGCCGTAGCCGAGCAGCAGCACCTGGTAGATGGGGAGCATCACGATCAGATAGACCGTCCACTGCACCCAGCCGGGAGCCGTCTCCGGCAGGATGTACGCGACCACGGGCCCCTTCAGGCGAAGGGTCGTCATGCCGGCGAGCGAGAACGCCGTCAGGACGGCAATCATGCCCCAGAAGCCGACCCCCCAGCGCGCCTTCATCCGGTCGAAGACGCTCACCGGCCCGCCCCCCGATACACATGACGTTCACTCAAGACGCGCAACCTCCTAGTCGCCGGCGTGCCGTGTTCTCCCGCGACGGAACTGCACGATATTACGGTACGGGGAGCGCCCGCCGCGCCGCGACCTTTTCCGATGTCTTCGGCCAGCCGGCGAAGGGCGTCTCCCGCTCCAGGAACGGATGCCGACACGTGCGGATCGGGCTTGTTGTGAGAATGCGTCTCAGTCTCACAACAGGGGCGCAGTCTATATCCGACCGAATCGGTCGGTCAAGGACCGCGGCGGCCGGCACGGGAAGCGGCATGATAAAATTTCCGTCCGCCGCAGATCGAATCGTCCACATCAATGAAGGATTGCCGGATGACCAAGACTGCTCACGGCGCCTTGCGCGTGGCCGTCCTCGTTGCTTGCGTTGTTTTCCTGCTCGCCGGCACCGCGGCGGCCCAGGACTGGCCGAGCTGGCGCGGCCGGCTCCAGACCGGCGTCTCGGATCAGACCAGGCTCGTATCGAGCTGGTCGGTCGACGGCGAGAACCTGATCTGGTTCCAGGAGTATATCGCCCGCTCGACGCCGGCCGTCTTCGACGGGCGGGTGTGCGCCAACGGCCGCACCGGGGACGGCGTCGAGAAGAAGGAGATCGTCACCTGCTGGAACGCCGAGAACGGCTCCAAGCTGTGGGAGCACACCTTCAGCGTCCTCAACACCACGGTCCCCTTCAACCGCGTCGGCTGGGGCAGCGTGACCGGGGATCCAGAGACCGGGCACCTGTACGCGCTGAACGTCGACGGCCACCTGCACTGCTTCGACCGCGACGGCGACATCGTCTGGCGCTGGCGCCTGGCCGAGGACCTCGGGCGCGCGTCCGGCTACGGCGGGCGGACCTCGACGCCGATCATCGACGAGGATCGGCTGATTCTAGGCGTGATCGGCTCGGCCTGGGGCAGCCTGGGCGGTCCCCCGCGGCACCGTTACGTGGCCTTCGACAAGCTGACCGGCCGGGTGCGCTGGGTGTCGACGCCGGGCGGCCAGCCGGCCGACATGAACACGCAGTCGGTGCCGATCGTCGCCGTCGTCAACGGCCGGCGGCTGATCATCGACGGCAACGCCGACGGGCACGTCTACGCCATTCAGGCGCGCACCGGCGTCAAGGTCTGGGAGTTCCACCTGAGCCAGCGCGGCATCAACGTCTCGCCGGTCATCGACGGCACGACCGTCTACGTCGCGCACAGCGAGGAGAACATCGACCGGGGCACGATGGGCCGCGTGGTGGCGATCGACGCGACCGGCAGTGGCGACATCACATCGACCGGAGAGCTGTGGCGCGTCAACGACCTGGCGGTCGGGTTCTCGTCGCCCCTGATTCACGACGGCACGCTGTACGTCATCGACAACTCCGCGAACCTCGTCGCCCTGGACGCCGGGAGCGGCGAGATCCAGTGGGAGTACAGCATTGGGAACGTCGGCAAGGCGTCGCCGGTCTGGGCCGACGGCAAGCTCTACCTGACCGAGACCAACGGCAACGTGCACATCCTGCGCCCGGGTCCGGACGGCCCGACCGCGCTCGACCATGACGAGCTCGCGGTGGCCGACGGCCGGTACGCCGAGATCTACGGATCGTTCGCCCCGGCCTACGGGCGGCTCTACGTCACCGCCGAGTCGGGCATCTACAGCATCGGCGATCCGAACGCGCCGTTCTCCGCGACCCCGGCCGTCAGCCCCGACCTCGGCGCCGAGACCGCGCCCACCGGCACGGTGGCGAGCCTGCAGGTGGTGCCGGCCGAGGTGATCGCCGCCGCCGGCGAGACCATCAACTTCCGGCTGCTGGCTTTCGACGAGCACGGGCAGCCGGTGGACCCGCCTTCCGCCGCCTGGACTCTCGACGGTCTGACCGGCTCGCGGCTGCGCGTCAACGGCGAGTTCCAGTCGAGCCCGCAGTCCTCCAACCAGGCCGGGCAGGTGGTGGCGACAATCGGGGACGTTTCCGCCGCGGCGCGCGTACGTGTCTTCTCCCCGCTGCCCTGGACCGAGAACTTCGAGAACGGGCGCCCGCCGCACTGGATCGGCGGCGGCGGCAGCCTGGCCGCGGTCGAGCTGGACGGCGACCAGGTCTTCCGCAAGGGCGCGTCGCGCACCGGCATCCACCGGCATGCGATCTACGTCGGTCCGTCGTACCTGTCGAACTACACGGTACAGGCCGACGTGATGTCGACGCAGAGAGGCCGCCGGCGCCCGGACATCGGCCTGATCAACAGCGGCTACACGATGGACATGCAGGGCAACCACCAGCGGATCGAGGTCCGCTCGTGGGCCGCCGAGTTGCGTATGGCCCAGCGCTTCCCGTTCGCGTGGGAGCCGAACGTGTGGTACACGATCAAGCTGCGCGTCGACACCGACGACGAGCGGGCGCTGATCCGCGGGAAGGTCTGGCCGCGCGACGAGGCCGAGCCCGACGACTGGACGGTGACGGTCGAGGATCCGGAACCGGTGCGCGAGGGAAGCCCCGGCCTCATCGGCTACTCGCCGATAGACATCTACTACGACAACGTCCGCGTGATGGAGAACCCATGACTCGACAGGCTTTGATTCTCGCCACCGCCCTCCTGCTCGCCTGCGCCGCCACCACGGCGGCCCAGGAAGTCGCGATGTTCGGCAACACGCCGTCCCGGAACATGGTGTCGGACGACACCGGCATCGTCAGCGAATGGGACGTCGACACCGGCAGCAACGTGCTCTGGTCGCAGCCGGTCGGCTCGCAGGCCTACGGCGGCCCGGTCGTCGCCAACGGC
This sequence comes from Vicinamibacterales bacterium, assembly GCA_965204175.1. Classification (GTDB taxonomy): domain Bacteria; phylum Acidobacteriota; class Vicinamibacteria; order Vicinamibacterales; family UBA8438; genus WTFV01. Next base: position 178,540 of record OZ241978.1, on the reverse strand, counting down.
CGCGTCTACGTCGGCACCAACAACGAGGGGCGCCGCGACCCGTCGGTCGAGGGCGACAAGGGCGTCGTCATGGCGTTCGACGCGGCCAGCGGCGACTTCATCTGGCAGATGGTGCACCCGAAGCTGTCGTCGGGCCGCGTCAACGACTGGCCGCTGCAGGGGGTCTGCTCGACCGCCTTCATGGAAGGCGACCGCATCTACTACGTGTCGAACGAGGCGCACGTCGTCTGCCTCGACGCCAAGGGACTGGCCGACGGCAACGACGGCCCCTTCATGGACGAGATCGAGACCGGGCCGATGGCGGGCGACATCATCTGGTCGTACGACATGATCAACGAGCTCGACGTCTTCCCGCACAACCTCGCCACCGGCTCGCCGCTCGTCATCGGCGACGTGCTCTACACGGTGACGAGCAACGGCGTCGACGAGGGGCACGTCAACATCCCGTCGCCCTTCTCGCCCGACTTCATCGCGCTCGACAAGAACACCGGCGAGCTGCTGTGGGAGAGCAACCCGGTCGGCGAAGCCGTCCTGCACGGCGCCTGGACGAATCCCGCCTACGCGGAGATCGACGGCCGCGGGCAGGTCATCTTCCCCGGCGGCAACGGCGTGGTCTACAGCCTCGACGCCGAGACCGGCGAGCTCATCTGGCAGTTCGACTGCAACCCGGAGGACTCCGAGTGGATCCTCGGCGGCCGCGGCACGCGCAACAACATCCTGGCGACGCCGGTGGTCTACGACGACAAGGTCTACATCGGGGTCGGGCAGGATCCGGAGCACGGCGAGGCGCCCGGCCACTTCTTCGCGATCGACGCCACCGGCACCGGTGACGTGACCGACACGCACATGGTCTGGCACCGCGGCGGCGAGGACTTCTACCGCACGATGTCGACGGCCGCGATCGCCGACGGCGTGCTCTACATCTCCAGCCTCTCCGGCTTCCTGCACGCGCTCGACCCGGAGACCGGCGAGCACTTCTGGACCTACGACACCTTCGCCGCCGTCTGGGGCTCGCCCTTCGTGGTGGACGGCAAGGTCTTCCTCGGCGACGAGGACGGCGACGTGGTCGTGCTGCGAGCCGGCCGGGAGATGGAGCTCATCGGCGAGTACAACCTCGGCGCCGCCGTCTACTGCACGCCGGTCACCAAGGACGGCGTGCTCTACATCCTGACCCGCAACCGCATCTGGGCGTTCCAGGAAGGCGCGCAGTCCGAGCCGTTCTGATGCCGCGGCTCGTGCTGCCGGAGGGTTGGCCGGACCGGTGACGCCATTGATGCAAGGACACCGCCCATGGTGCTGACGCCGTCGACGATGCTGGATCTCGGGACGCGCGCGCCCGACTTCACGTTGCCCGACGCCTACGGGAACCCTGTCGCGCTGGCGGAGTTCGCCGGCGCGCCGGCCACCGTGGTCGTCTTCATGTGCAACCACTGTCCGTACGTGAAGCACCTGAAAACCGCGCTGGCGGAGTTTGCGCGCGAGTACGCCACGCGCGAGGTCGCCGTCATCGGCATCAATTCGAACGACGCCGAGGCGCATCCGGAGGACAGCCGCGAGGCGATGGTGCGGGACATCGCCGAATTCGGCTACGCGTTTCCCTACCTGATCGACGCCACGCAGGAGGTCGCCAAGGCGTACCGCGCCGCGTGCACCCCCGACTTCTACGTTTTCGACGCGGAGTTGCGCCTCATCTACCGGGGGCAGTTCGACGACAGCCGGCCCGAGAGCGACGCCCCCGTGACCGGTCGCGACCTGCGCGCGGCGGTGGACACTGTCCTCGCCGGCCAGGCGCCCGCCGGTGATCAGAAGCCGAGCATCGGCTGCAACATCAAGTGGAAGCCGGGCAACGAACCCGACTACTTCGGATAGTCGACCGTCGGCGGCGTTCCTCCGCAATACCACCGGCTCGAGACCAGTCGTTTCGACTGGTCCAACCCAATGAGGGTCAAGGTCATGGAGAGTATCGGAGCCTACGAAGCCAAGACGCATCTGCCCAGACTGCTGGACCGAATCGCGCGCGGCGAGAGCCTGACCATCACTCGCCACGGTCGCCCGGTGGCGCGGTTGGTGCCGGTCGAGGACGACGACCGGGAGCGTGCCCGGCGGGCGGCGCAACGGATCCTCGAACACCGCAACCGTCTGAAGCGAGCGCCGCTGACGGAACTGATGAACTCGCTTCACGAGGGGCACCGGTATTGATGCCCATCGCCGACAATTCCATCGTCATGTGCTGGTGCCTCGCGGACGAATAGGAACCCGTGGCGGACAGGTGGTTCCCTGGACTCGCATGGGACGATCCATAACGAGGACGTCACGACACATCCAGCGCGCCTTTGCCAACGCTCGCGTGGCTGTAGAATCAGAACAGGAGCGTACTGTGCAAACATGACCATTCACTGCTGCCGGCGCCGACTGGATCCAGACTCCGCCAGCAGAGCGGCCCATCCACCGACCTAATCCTGACCTAATCCCGTACCCGCGGAATCAGTTCGGTGGCCATCCGCTCGCCGTCGCGCAGGAATACCACCTCGGCCGGTTCGCCTACCTTGAGAAGGTCGAGCGCGTACATGTAATCGTAGATGTTCGTGACCGCCTGTCCGGCGAGCCCTACGATGACGTCCCCGCCCTGCAGGCCGGCCGCCTCGGCCGGGCCGCCGCCGATGACGCCCGAGAGCGAGAGGCCCTCGACCTCCTGCGTGTAGTCGGGAATGGTGCCCGTGAAGATGCGCATCGTCGCGCCGCCGCCGCGCTGCTGCACCCGCTCCACCCGGATGAAATCGGGCGCATCCGGCCGGCTCACGAGATTCGATGTCACGGCCGCAGCGAGATCGACGATGCGGTCGATCCCCTCGTAATCGAGCGTATGGGCGTCGTCGGTCGGCCGGTGGTAGTCCTCGTGACTCCCGGTGAAGAAGTTCAGGCTCGGCACCTCGGCCGCGTTCAGGCTGCCGACGTCGGTCGGCAGGTAGGGGTCGGCGACGAAGGTAAGGTCGATCCCGATCGGCCCGCTCAGTTCCTCGGCGAGCTCGGTCCAGATGGAGCTGCTGCCTACCGCCTGCAGGTTGAGCGGATCGTCCTCCAGCCGGCCGACCATGTCGAAGTTGAGATACGCGGCGACCTCATCCATCGGCACCGGCGCCTGCGCGACGAAATCCGCGGACCCGAGCAGGCCCAGCTCTTCTCCGGACCAGAACGCGAGGATGACTCCCCGGCCACGCTCGGCGGCCGCCAGCCGGGCGCCGGCCGCCAGAACCGCGGCCACCCCGGAGGCGTTGTCGTCGGCCCCGTTGTGGATCTGCCCCGCTTCGTCGCCGCGGGCCAGCGAGTCGCCGCCGCGCCCGCGGCCAAGGTGGTCGTAGTGGGCGCCGAGCAGCACGTACGGCTTGTCGAGCGCCGCGCCCCCGGTCGGCGGGAGGTAGCCGATGACGTTGTGGCCGGTTGCCTCCCGCTTCTCCAGCCTGACGTCCAGGGACCCCTCCAGCGGCAGGTCGAAGCCGGTGACGTGGGGGTTGGCGGTGTCGAGCGATGCCTGCACCGCTTCGATCGACTCACCGGCGCTCTCGATGATCGCCGCACCCAGCTTGCCGTTCACCGTGACGGCCACGATGCCGGAATCGCTGACCGCGGTATCGAAGGTCAGCGGCACCAGGGCGCCGGCGTTGGGCGACCGCGGTCCGGTGACGACGACGAGTCCGGCCGCGCCCCGCTCGCGCGCCGCCAGCGCCTTGTAGCGCAGACCCGCGTAGCGCGCCAACGTCGCCCGCAGCTCACCCTCCGTATCCTCGGGAAAGTAGCGGAACACGACGACGATCTTGTCGGCGACGTCCAGCGTGGCAAAGCTGTCGTAGGAGAAGTCGTCCGTCTCGGGCACCGACAGACCGTAGCCGGCGAAGACGAACCGTCCTTCCGCCCTGCCCGTGTCCGAGAACGACAGCGCGCGGATCGACAGCGTGTCCGGAACCGCGGGCGCGGCTGGCGCGGCCGGGCCGGCGGCTCCCGGCGGGGGCGCAGGGGGAGCAGGCGGCACGGGCGCCGGGTCTTCGTTCGACGACACCGTGCCGCTGGACGCGACGGCGATGCTGGTCGTCTCCAGCCCGCCCGCAACGCGCGTCGATCCGGTACTCTCGATTTGGAGCGCACTGCCGGTGTCCGTCACGCCCGCCGTATAGGAGAACGCCTGCCGGAAGGCACCGATTCCCGGCAGCGGTTCGGCCCCGATGGCCTCGAGCTGCTCGATGATGTAATCGGCCGCCTTGCGGATGCCCGGCGACCCGGTCAGCCGCCCTTCGAGCGCGTCGTCGGCCAGGTATTCGACGATCGCCCGGGGGGACGCCGGCTCCTGCGCCGCGGCGCTCCCGGCGGCGGCGAGCGACACGAGCAGCAATACGAAAGCGGTACGCGTCATGGTCGATGGCATCGGTGCTTCCTTGGTATCGGCCCTTCCGGCGCGCCGGCTCACGGGAGCCGAACCACGCGTGTTCCCAAGCGCAACGAGCGGGAATCGGCTTCCCACTCGAACTCGTAAGTCTCCGGGTCGGACACGTAGCGGTGCGCTCCGGTCCGCACGTCGACCACCTCCACCCATGTGGTCCGGCCGTTGGAGGCGAGGAACGCCAGGGCAGCGGCGTCGGGCGCCCACGCCGGCCGGCTGAGCAGGCGCTGCTCGAATCCGCCGGGCGGCCCGTCCGGGCGGCGGACATCGACGAGATGGGTCGTCCGACCGAGGTCGGCGGACAACACCCAGAGCCCGCCCGGGGTCGCCACCGCCAACCGATCTCCATCCGGCGACCAGGCCGGATCGCAGGCTCCGGGACCGAGCGCGACCTGCCGCGTGGCCGTCCCGTCGCGCACCCAGACGCGTGTGCGGGCGATGGCGCGTCCTGCCCACTCCACCGCCGGCCCCGGTTCCTCGGCGCAGATGGCAGCCCGCCCCTTGTACCAGGCGGCTCCGACGACCCGCAGCGCACCGGAAGGCACGGCCGGCGTCCGGGACACGCGATCCGGATGGCCCGCGGGCCGCCTCGGCGGCTCGGTCCGCTGCGCCGGCACCGGTGCGGCCGCAATCGTCAACAGGATCGCGGCAACGGTTGGACGCACCAAGGGCAGGACAAGCGGACGCATGCTGTCCACTCTACCCGATTGCGTCCGCCATGGTGTCCTTCGCGGTCCGGCGTCAGGACGCGGCGGCGCCGGCCAGGGCCGCTGCCGGCGACAGGAGATCGACCACTTCGCCCGACAGCGCACTGACGCGCGGCCCCGGCGTGACGATGCCGGCCAGGTTCAGCGGATCGGCGGCGGCGACCCGCACGCTTTCCTCACCGGACCCGTCCCGGCGCACGATGCGGAGCAGCTCTACGGCGTCCGGTCGCGCGAACTGCTCGCCGACGAAACCGGTGACGAAGCGCCCCCCGCGCACCTCGCCGCGCGCCTCCATGCGCCGCAGGGCGCCGAGCACGTCGCGCCACGGCGGCATCAGCGACTCGCGCCGCACGAGGTCCCGGAACACGACGCCCCAGCGCTCCAGCAACTGGCGGGCGAAAGCGTCCGCACGCTCCTGCCGCCCGCCATCCCCCGAACTCGCGTCCTCTCCCGCCGCCGGCGCCAGCAGCGCCCAGCGACCCGCGGCATGGCGCGGACGGGCGGCGCGGAACCTTCCCTCACCCCGCCGGCGCTTCGGATCGATCAGGGCGCGCAGGTTGTCGAAGCCGTCCGCGGTGACCAACCCCGCCGCCACGAGCTCCCACAACCCGTCCTCCACCTCGCTCGCGAGCCGCCCGGTCTCGGCGACCAGCTCGCGGAGGAAGGACGCACCACGGCAACGCAGCGCGTCCAGCACCGCCTCGGCGGGGTGAGAAAGCACGCAGCCCGCCGCCTCGCCCCCGTCACCCGTGGCGGCGCCCGCCGGCGGCATCAGCCATTCCAGGTCCTCTCGCAGGAACAGCGTGACCGGCGCGACCCGGGTCGGCCGCACCCGCCGCCGCCGGTCCGCCGATCCGCCGGATGCGGCAGCCGCCTCCACACCCTCGAAGGCCGGGTGCGGCGACAGGCGTCCCCACATCACCTCGCCGGACAGGCAGAGCTGATCCAGCATCTCCGGCTCGTAGCCCTCCACGCGGGCGGGCAGCACATGGCGTTCCCACGCCGCGGCCGAAACCTCGCAACCCTGAAGCTGCCGCACGACCTGCAGCAGCCCGCTCGCCCCGTGCAGCCGCGTCCCGGTCGCGAGGCGCTGCCAGCGGGCGAGGAACCGCACGAGATCCGCGGTCGAAACCGGCGCGATCTCCCGGCGCAGGCGCCCCAGGGTCAACCGATGGATACGGGCGAGCACCCGCCGGTTGCACCACTCGATCTCGGCCGCCTCGTCCCGGGCGGCGGCGGTGAAGCGCCCGCGCAGCACCTGGCCTTCGCCCTCCAGGCGGGCCAGCCCGGCGTCCACGCGCGCAGCCGGCACGGCGAGCATCGCCGCCAGGTCCGAGGCGCGGAGCGGGCCGCTGGAATCGAGCCAGCCGCGCAGCACCTCGGTCGCCGCCGCATCGGAACCGTCCGGCGTGGGTTGCTCGACTTGCGGGACGACAGGATCGAGTCGCGCGTCCGGATGCACCACCAGCGCCGTGCGGGTCCGTTCGGTCGCCACCCAGAAGACCGCGTCAGCGACATGCAAGTGCAAGGAGGCCGCGCGGCGGGTCTCGACCAACCGCTCGAACCAGGACCGCCATTCCTCGCGCGGCGGTACAAGCCCCAGCGTCAGCAGTGCATCGTGCAGCTCCTCGGCATCGCGAACCACCGGCCACGACTCGGCGGCCACCTCCGCGATCGCCTCGGGGTCGAGCGCCCCGATCCCGGCCCCGTCGTCGCCCAGCGTGCGCCGGAGCTGGACCGCCCGCGCCCGGCGTTCCTCCAGCGGCGCGTCGTCGAGAAAGGCGTACGGATTGGCGTTCAGAATCTCGTGCCCGAGCGGGGACGGCTCGGCGGTATCGACGGCCCGCGTCGCGATCGTCCCCTGCTCGATGCCCGCGACGACCGCCCGGAGGCCGTCGATGTCCATCGCCTCGTGCAGGCAGTCGCGGATGGTCTCGTCGACCAGCGGATGGTCCGGAATGCGGATGTCACCGCTGAGGTTCTCCTGGCATGCCACCTGGTCCGGAAAGACCGCCGCCAGCAGGTCGTCCGAGCGCATGCGCAGGATCGGCGGCGGCACCTTGCGTCCGCCCGAGAAGCGGAGCACGGCCAGCGCCCGCGACGCGTTCCAGCGCCAGCGCGCCCCGAACATCGGCGCGGGCAGCATCGCCTGCGTCAGCACCTCCTCGACCGTCTCCGGGTGCAGGAAGCGAAAGACGACCTCCAGCGGAAAGCTGTGCTGCTCCGATAGCGAGATCACGATGCCGTTGTCGGTCGCGGCGGCCTGCAGCTCGACGTTGAAGCTGCGGCAGAACCGCTTGCGCAGCGCCAGCCCCCAGGCCCGGTTGACGCGCGCCCCGAGCGGGGCGTGCAGCACGAGCTGCATGCCGCCCCCCTCGTCGAAGAAACGCTCGGCCACCAGCGTCCGCCCGGACGGCACGGCGCCGAGCGCGGCGACGCCGGCCCGGACGTAGGCCGCCGCCTGCTCGGCGCCGGACGGGTCGAGGCCGCACTCCCGCACCAGGAATGCGACCGCGTCGTCACCGCCGCCAGCCGCTGCATCGGGCGCCGCCAGCCGCTCGCGCAAATCCGATACCTCGTCCGAGAGCTCGCGCGTGCGACCCGGCGCCTCGCCGCGCCAGAACGGCACCGACGGTGCCGCGCCATGCGCGTCCTCCACCCGCAGCCGTCCCGACTCGACGCGCCGGATGCGCCACGAGGTCGTGCCCAGCAGGAAGATGTCGCCCGCCATGCTTTCGACGGCGAAGTCCTCGTCGACGGTGCCGACCGTGGTCCCTTCCGGCTCGGCCACGACCAGGTAGTTGGCGTTGTCCGGAATCGCCCCGCCCGACGTGATGGCGGCCAGCCGTGCTCCGCGCCGGCCGCGTACCACACCGTTCACCCGGTCGCGGTGCAGCCAGGTGCCGTGCCGCCCCCGGGGAGAGGCGATCCCGTCCGACAGCATCGTCACGACCGCGTCGAATTCGGTGCGCGGCAGGTCGGAGTACGGCGCCGTGCTCCGCGCCAGGCTGAACAGGTCGTCCTCGCGCCAGGCCTCGGTCGCCGCCGCCGCCACGATCTGCTGGGCGAGCACGTCGCGCGGCCACGGCCGCTGCCGGCGTTCGTCGAGCAGGCCGCGCCGCATCGCACGCACCAGCGCGGCGCACTCGATGAGCTCGTCACGCGTCGTCGCGAAGAAGCGGCCCTTCGGCACGCACGCGCGATCCACCTTGTGACCGGAGCGTCCGATGCGCTGCAGGGCCACTGCGATCGACCGCGGGGTGCCGATCTGGCACACCAGGTCGACCGATCCCACGTCGATCCCCAGCTCGAGCGACGCCGTGGCGACGACGGCGCGCAGCCGGCCCTCCTTGAGCGCCGCCTCGGCCGTCTGCCGGAGCTGGCGCGACAGGCTGCCATGGTGCGCCAGCACCGCCTCCTCGCCGAGCCGCTCCGCGAGGTGGTGGGCGACCCGCTCCGACAGGCGCCGGGTGTTGACGAAGACGATGGTGGTGCGGTGGGCGCGGACGAGATCGGCGATCCGGTCGTAGATCTCGCCCCACATCTCGTTGGTGGCGACCACGCCGAGCTCGTCCTGCGGCACCTCCACGGCCAGGTCGAGCTCGCGGCGGTGCCCGGAATCGACCACGTCGACCGCAGGCCAGCCGTCCCCGGACCCGTTCGACGAATCCGCAGGCGGCGGCTCCGCCTGCCCCCGTTCCGCGGCGTCGTTCTGGCCCGAGCCGATCGTCGCCGGTCCGGCGCTCGACGTTCCGGTCAGGAACCGCGCCACCTCGCGGATCGGCTTGACCGTCGCGGACAGCCCTATCCGCTGCGGCTTCGCACCGCCCGACTTGACGACCAGGTCGTCGAGCCGCGCCAGGCTGAGCGCCAGGTGGGAGCCGCGCTTGTCGTCGATGAGGGCGTGGATCTCGTCCACGATCACCGTCTCGGCTGTCGACAGCATCCGCCGGCTCCGCTCGGCCGTCAGCAGGATGAACAGCGACTCCGGCGTGGTCACGACGATGTGCGGCGGACGGCGCACCATCTGCTCGCGATCCCAGGTGGGGGTATCGCCGGTCCGGATCGCGGTGCGGATCTCCGGATACGGCCGCCCGCCACGCTCCGCCAGCTCGGCTATCTCACCGAGCGGGGCCTGCAGGTTCCGGTGGATGTCGGTGCTCAGGGCCTTGAGCGGGGACACGTAGACGACCGCCGTGCGGTCCTCGAGAGCCTCGCCCGCCGCGAGCGCCACGAGCCGGTCGAGGCAACTCAAGAACGCCGCCAGCGTCTTGCCGGAACCGGTCGGCGCGGAGATGAGGACGTCGCCGCCCGCTTTGATTCGCGGCCACGCCTCGAGCTGCGCGGGGGTCGCGGCGGCGAACCGCTGCTGGAACCAGGTCGCGGTGAGGGGATGGAAGCCTGGCATCCACCCGCCTGCCCGACCGCCGGGCTCACTGGGCTTTGCGGGTGAGGATGAAGTCATTGCGCGGATTCTCTTCGGCGGATAGAAGCTGCCGGCATGTGCTGCAAGCGGCAGCATCACCCCGCGGTGCTGGCCAAAACGGGCCTGGACATCAGGTAGTGACAGCCACCAGACGCTCTACCGAATCCAGCGTCGTCCCCGCAGCAAGCGCGGCGAGCCAAGCTCGAGCGAAAGGACGTTGACACGGATTCTCCCAGTTCTTCAAGGAATCGTCTTGCATATGGATGCGATCACGCAAGGCGAGAAACCGGCGCAACGGGTCAGCAGGCCGGGGTCGGCCCACTGGCGCATACCCGGTGCGTACCCTGCCCGAGGGCGGCAGCAGCCAACACCGACCACGGTCGTCAGGACGACGCCCCAGGAACGAAACATGGCGGGATCTGGCATTGGATCAGGCATGGCCTTCGCCCCGGTCAGACAACCCCTCATGCCTCCTCATGCACCGGATTCCTGACTACTCGACGGCCAAGGTCAAGACTTCCGATACACTGATGATCCGCGCACCGAGGGAACCCGGCCGGAGAGGACAATTCATGGTTTTCGTCTATTGGGACAACTCGAACATCTACCACGAGGCGCAACGGCTGGCCGATGAGAAGGAAGGCACGCCGGGCGCGCGCTACCTGGTACGCGTACATTTCGATAACCTGCTTCGGTTGGCCCACGCCGACCGCCCGGTGACGAGGGCGGTGGCCGCCGGGTCCATTCCGCCGGAAATGCAGCAGCTCTGGAACCGGATGGAGAACCGAGGTGTCGAGGTCAATCTGTTCGACCGCGGCACACGCGACCAGGGTGAGCAGGGCGTACCCGATCAGTGGCTCCAGTTGCGCATGCTGGAGGACGGGCTGGATCACAACGGCCATCCGGGAGTCGTCGTGCTGCTCACTGGTGATGGCGCCGGCTACACGCATGGTCGAGGATTCCACCGCACTCTGGAGCGGATGCACGGACGAGGCTGGGGCATCGAGGTACTGTCGTGGGAGCACTCGTGCAATCGCGGCATGCGCGTATGGGCGCAAACCCACGGTATCTTCATTCCGCTGGACGACTATTACGATGCGATCACCTTCCGCGAACCGTCCCGGCCCGGCTACGAATTCTCCCCACCGCGAGATCAGGCAATCCTCGACTTGCAGGAACGTCCAATGGCGAGAGGGGTGCAGGCAGAGTGACTGGATCCGGAATTTCGTCAGGGTGTCCGACAAGGTCCGGCTCTCCTTCGTCGGCGGCGGGGTCTGACCCGGTCGCTGATCAGATTCGCCACCCGTTCCTCCAGGACCAGCGGATCGGTAACGCCGAGGACGCACCCGGAGCGATCCTCGACCCCGATCAGGATGACGCCGCCCGCGGTGTTGGCGAAGGCGACGACCGTGCGCAGGAACCGGTCCGGCGACGAAAGGTCCCGCTTGAACTCCAGCGTCTTGCCCTCCGGTTTGCGCAGCGTCTCCGCGAGATCCATTACTCGGAAGTGTAACTCTGAAGCACTCCCGCGCGCCGGGCTTCCGAGCTCGCTTCCCGGCTGGGGTTCCTCGCGGCCGGGACGGGCGCCGGCGCGGAACGTCGCAGTCGCACGCGGCTTCGCTGGAATGGCCGGCAGGCGGAAATGCGATCCACGGAGCGGCGCTCGCGATAGGATGGCCTGAACACCGGACGGGAGCGCCGCATGCCCCACGAAGACCACTATCTCAAGCAGGAGCTCTACGAGCTGGTCCGCAGCGATCCGGCGATCTTCGAGTTCCTGCAGGCCGGCTCGCTCGACGGCATCTGGTACTGGGACGTCGAACGGCAGGACCAGGAGTGGATGAGCCCGCGGTTCAAGGAGCTGTTCGGCTACCGCGACGACGAGATTCCCAACACCTCCGAGTGGTGGCAGGCCAACATCTTCCCCGAGGACCGCGACGTCGCCCTCGACAACTTCGCGAAGCACCTGGCGGACCGCGGCCATCCGTACGACCAGATCGTGCGCTACCGCCACCGCGACGGCAGCACCGTATGGGTGCGCTGCCGCGGGCTCGCGGTCCGCAACGAGCGCGGGGAGCCGATCCGCCTGCTGGGCTGCCACACCGACGTGACCGCGCTCAAGCGCGCGGAGGAGGATCTGCGGCGCCATGCGGCCGAGCTGCAGGACGCCCGGGACGCGGCCGAACGCGCCAACCGGGCCAAGGGCACCTTCCTGGCGAACGTCAGCCACGAGATCCGGACGCCGCTCAACGCGGTGATCGGCACGGCGGAATTGCTCCAGGACACCGAGCTGACGCAGGTCCAGCACGACCACCTCGACGCCATACGCGAATCGGCCGAGGCGCTGCTGGACATCATCAACGACATCCTCGACTTCTCGAAGATCGAGGCGGACAAGCTGCAGAGCGAGCAACGTCCCTTCCGGCTGCGCGACCGCCTGGGCAACCTGGTGAAATCGCTGGCGCCCCGCCTGCACGGCAAGCCGGTCGCGATGCGGATCGACATCGCCGGCGACGCACCGGACGCCTTCCTCGGCGACGCCCGCCTGTTGCGGCAGGTGCTGGCCAATCTGTTGTCGAACGCGATCAAGTTCACGGCGCGGGGCGAGATTGTGCTGCGCGTGCGCGTACAGGAGTCGACCACGGATGCAGTCACCCTGCGTTTCGAGGTCGCCGACACCGGCATCGGCATCCCGGCGGACAAGCAGCGGGTCATCTTCGAGGAGTTCGTGCAGGCCGACGCCTCGACGACGCGCCGTTACGGAGGCACGGGATTGGGGCTGGCGATTGCGTCCCGGCTGGTGGACGCGCTGGGCGGCGCGATCGGGCTGGAGAGCGAGCCGGGAACGGGCAGCACGTTTCATTTCACGGCCCACTTCGGCCTGGATGCGGCCGCCCCCGCCGAAGCGCCGCGTCCCGCCGAGCCGGACGTCGAGCTTCCGCCGCTCCACGTGCTGCTGGTCGAGGACAGCGTGGCCAACCAGCGGGTCGGAGCCGGCATGCTCCGGAAGCTGCAGCACACCGTCAGGATCGTTCCCAACGGTGCGGCGGCGGTGGAGGCGTGCGCGGACGAGCGGTTCGACGTGATCCTCATGGACCTCCAGATGCCCGGGATGGACGGCTACGAGGCGACCCGCGCCATCCGGCGGCGCGAGCACGACGAGGGCGCCGCGAAGATGCCCATCGTGGCCCTGACGGCACGGGCGTCGAGCGGCAACGAGGAGCTCTGCCGCGCCGTGGGGTTCGACGGCTATCTGGCCAAGCCGTACCGGTCGCGGGAGCTCCTCGACGCCATTGCCGCGGTCGTGCCGGCCTCGGTCCCCGCCGCCGGACAGAAGGCAACGCCGGCGGACTCGGCCGCGGGAGGCCGACTCGACTGGCGGGCGGCGCTCGAGACGGTCGACGGCGATCGCGAGTTGCTCGGCAAGATGATCGAAGGATTCGTCGGCCAGCAGCCGGCCCTCGTCACCGAGCTCCGGAAGGCGCTCACGGCCGGCGACCTGCCGGTGGTGCAGCGCGCTGCCCATACCATCGGCGGATCGCTCCGATCGTTCGAAGGCGCCAGGGTCGTCGCGCTCGCCAACGATCTGGAGGATCGCTGCCGCGAGGGTTCGGCCGACCGGGCGGAGGCAGCCTGGCGCGCGCTCGATCCGGAGCTCGCCGAGGTCATGACGGAGCTCCGGGATCGAGTCGGCAACCAGCGGTAGGACATCCCGCATCGTGGCCTGCATCCTGGTAGTGGACGATTCGGCGGCCGACCGCGAGATGGCGGGACACCTGCTGGCGCGGCAGTCCTGGGACGTGGTCTACGCCGACAACGGACGGCAGGCTCTGGAACGGATGCGGGAGCATGACGTGGACCTGGCTCTGACGGATCTCGTCATGCCCGACCTGGACGGGCTGGCGTTCGTCGAACAGGCGAAGCTCGATCACCCGCTCGTTCCCGTGGTGCTCATGACCGCCCGCGGCAGCGAGGAGATCGCCGTACGGGCGCTCGAGGCCGGCGCTTCCAGCTACGTTCCCAAGAAGGTGCTCGTCCGCGACCTCGTCGATCTGGTGCAGCGGATCCTGGACGCGTCGCGCGAGCGCAAGAGCTACACCCGCCTGCTCGGCCGGCTGCGGGACGCGACGTTCGTGCTCGAGAACGACCTCGACCTGATCTCGTCTCTGGTCAGCTACCTGACGCAGGTGCTGCGGGACTCCGGCATGTTCGACGTGCCGGCGTGCCAGCGGATCTCCACCGCCCTCGACGAGGCGCTGACGAACGCCTACTATCACGGCAATCTCGAGGTGCGGTCCGAGATCCGGGAGCACGACGCGCGCGCCTACCGCCGGCTCGCGGAGCAACGCCGGCAGGTTCCTCCCTACCGCGATCGGCGGATCCGCGTCAGCGTCAACCTGACCGCCGAAGCGGCGCGCTTCGTCATCGAGGACGGCGGGCGGGGATTCGACGCGGGCGCCGTCCCGGATCCGACGCTGCCCGAGAACCTGGGGCGGCCCAGCGGCCGGGGCATCTTCCTGATGAAGACGTTCCTGGACGACGTGCAGTACAGCGACACCGGCAACCGGGTAACCCTGCTGAAGCGGCGGAGTTGAGGCCGCGCTCGGTTCAGGATCCCACCGCACGGACGACGACGACGGTCTTGTCGTCGCCGGGGTCGCCGCTCTCGCGCTCGAACTCCTCGGCGGCGTGGCAGATGTTCCTGGCCAGCTCGGCCGCCGGGCAATCCAGGTGCTCGCTCAGCACGCCGCGCACCCCCGCCAGATCGAAGAACTCGTCCGTGGTGTCCTGCGCCTCGGTCACACCGTCGCTGTAGATGACGAGCCGGGACCCGGCGCCGAGCGTCACCGTCTGCTCTTCCCAGGCCGCATCGGCGAAGAGCCGCACGGGCGGTCCCGTGGAGACGAGGGCCGATTCGGTCGCGCCGTCCAGCAGCAGGGCGCGGGGATGCCCGGCGTTCACGAAGGTGAACCGTCCCGTCGGGATCGCCAGCACCCCGTAGAAGAGCGTGACGAAACGGTCCTGGCTCTGGTCGCGCAGCAGCGCGCGGTTGAGCCTGCTCACGAGCTCGAGCGGCGTCGCGCAAGTCGCCGCTTCCGCCCGCAGGATGCCCTGCGTCTCCGCCATGAGGATTGCCCCCGGGATCCCCTTGCCCGACGCGTCGCCGAGGGCGATCGCCACGCGATCCGGCGGCAGGTCGATGAAGTCGTAGAAGTCGCCGCCCACCTGGCCGCTGGTGTCCAGGTGCGCGCCGATGTCGTGACCGGGAACCTCGGGCACGCTCCCCGGCAGGAAGGACTGCTGAACGAACGCCGCGATCTTCAACTCGTGCTCGAGCCGCCTGTTCTGCTCCGCGAGCAGGCGATGCCGCTCGCGCGCGTAGCGGATGCTCCGAACGAGCAGATCGACGGTGAGGCTTTCCTTGACGAGGTAGTCCTGCGCGCCGCGCTGCACTGCCTTGACGGCGATGTCCTCGTCGTCGTAACCGCTGAGCACGATGACGGGCAGGGCCTTTCCCAGGCCCCGGATGGCCTCGAAGCCGCTCCCGTCCCGGAGCGCCGTGCGAGCCAGCCCCAGCAGGACCAGGTCGTACGATTCCGCGGCAAGCTCATGCGCCGCGGCGGGTGCCGCGGCTACCGTCCTGACCGTGAACGACGAGGCCGCGGCCTTGTCGAGAACCGCGTTCACACGAACGACGTCGTTCGGATCGTCGTCGACGAGCAGCACGCGCACCGGCGGTGAATCGGTTCGACTCGACAAGCGTTCTCCAAACTCACCCGCCGCTCAACGCGGCGCGAAGCCCTCCATGGCGTCCGCTTCCGAGCGAAAGGTCTCGAACACCAGCTCGAGCTTGGTCGTCACCATCAGGTCCCAGACCCGGTCGGTCAGATTGAGCAGTCGGAGCCGGCCTCCCGCCTTCATGACCGCCGAGCGCGTCGACAGCAGGCCGCCGAGGGCGGCGCTGTCGATGAACGACACGTCCCGGAGATTGAGGATCAGGCTGGTACGTCCGGTGTCGATGAGATCTTCGATGCGATCCGCGAGCGTCTCGTTCGCCTCGCCGGCCAGCTTTCCGGTGAGATCCAGAACCGTGACAGGACCGATGTCCCGCCGGCCGATCCGCAACGCCATCGACAGCCTCCCGCCAGCATGCTGACCGATATGGAGCCGGAACGCAACTCGGGGGGAACCGACGCGCCGGTCTCCCGCCACGCGGAGCCTTCAGGCGACTGCCGCAGGTGGAATGAAAGTCGTCGAGCCGTCAACCGGGATTCTCGCGGTAGACCCGGTCGCACGCCCGCTGGAACCGCGCCTGGAGGGCATCCGCCTCCGAGCCGGTCAGCGCGCCCAGCCGGCGGCGCTCCGCCTGCAGCCGCTTGACGTCCTCGCGGGCCGCGCGGCGCTTCGCCTCGTCGTCTACGCGCGCTCCCATCGTATTGGCGGCCATCTGCGCGCGCCACTTCCGGGCGAGGAGCTCCGCGGGCGACACGGCGGCATCGCGCGGGGACTCGGACTCGACGAGGGCTTCGGCGCGCTCGCACAGTCGCCGGAGCTGCTTCAGACGCTGCGCCGGATCGTAGTCGGTGCCCCGGAACCGTTCCGCGTGAGACTCCACGACGCGCGCGATGGCGCGACTGAACCGCACCGCGAGCTTCCGCTTGATCTCCGGCGGCACCTCGGGCGCGCGCCGCCACCTGTCCTGAATGTCCCGTACGGTCTTGACCGGATCTTCGGGAGCGGCGGCCGGGGCGGCGTCGGCGCTGCCGGTGTCACCGGCGGAAGCTTCAACGGCCACTTCCGTGGACCCGGCCCCCGTCGCAGGCTCGGCGACCGTCTCCGCCGCCAGCGCTTCGAGCTCGGCGCACAGCGCCTCGCGCACCACGATGCGTTCGGCCACCGCCTGCCGCGCCCCCTCGTTCAATCGATCGAAGACGCCATCGCATGCCGCGCGAAACCGCTGCCAGATGGCGTCGGACCGATTGCGCCGCACCGGGCCGACGGTCTTCCACTCGCGCTGGATCTGCTTGACCTCCTCGATGGCCGCCTTCAGGTCTTCGGCCTCGAGCAGCGCCTCGACGCGCACGCACAGCGCTTCCTTCTTCTCGTAGTTGGCGGCCCACTCCTGCTTGCGGCCCGCCAGGTCGGCCTTCCGCCGCGTGAAGAAGGCGCTGCACGCCTGCCGCAGACGTCCCCACAACGCCTGCTGCTCCTTGCGCGGGGCCGGCCCCAGGGTCTTCCACTCCGCCTGCAGCGCGGTCAGGCGCTGAGCGGTCTTCAGCCAGTCGGTCGACTCGCTCAGTCGCTCTGCCTCCTCGACCAGCGCCACCCGGCGGGCCAGGCTCGCCTCCCGCTCCTCGAGCTGCGCCGCAAACACCGACTCGCACCGCGGGTACACGAGATCGTGCGCCTTCCTGAAACGTTCCCACAGCGCCTGACCCTTGTCCTGCGGGACGTCGGCGGCTTGCCGCCAACGCTTCATCAGGTCGGTGAACGCCCGGGAGACTTCCTCGTCGGTCATCTCCGGCGCGCCGTCCGGCGGAGAGGCCAGCGCCTCCATCTCCTGACAGAGCTCTTCCTGCACCCCGAGGTTGGCCCACCGCTGCCAGTCGGCGAAATCTCTCAACTCGCGCACCCTGCCGAGCAGCGCACCGGCGGCCTCCTTCAACCGCCGCGTCATCTGATCGTGATCGCGGCGCGAGGGAAGCGCCGGCGGCTTGTCCAGGGTCTGACGCGCGAGCCGCAACTGCCGTTCGGCTTCCGCGAGCGTCAACTTGTCGTCTGCGACCGCGGCCTCGACACGCTCCACCAGCTTGGCGACGCGGGCCAGGCTCTTCTGCCGTTGCTTGTCGCGCTCGGTCCTGGCGTCGGCTTCGATCGCCCGCCGCCGATCGTCGACGGCGGCCTTGCGCGCCTCCAGCGCGGCCAGCGCTTCGGCCGTCCCCGTGTCCGGCGCCCCCTCCTCTTGCGCCAGCACGGCCCGCTCGCGCCGCCACGCCAACTCCACGACCTTCCAGCGGTTGCGCCGCTCGGCCGACTCGTCGCCCGCAACCAGTTGCTCCAGCTCCGAGACCAGGCCGTCCAGCGCCCGCAGTCTCTCGCCCTGCCCCAGGAACGCCGCATGGCGGGCCTCGCACGCGGCCGCCGCGGCCTCGAAGCGGGTCTCGAGGGCATCGACGGCGGCCCGCGTCTCCGCATCGACATCCGGACCGGACTGCAGCGCCTCCCACTCCGCGCGGGCCTGCCGCAGACCCTCCGGCGCGGCGCTGCCCTCGAGACCCTCGACCCGCTCGCACAGCGCGATTCGCGACGACTCCGCCGCGGACCGTTCCGCCGCGGCACGTTGCGCCTCGACCGTGGTGGCATCCAGCGCCAGCAACCGATCCTCCATCGCGCGCCGGGCCGCCCCGAACCGCTCGGCGACCGCGGGCTCGATCGGCTCCTCGATGGCGGCCCAGCTCTGCACGGCTTCGTCCAGGGCGCGGCGGCCCTCCTCCAGCGAGACGACGGCTGCCGCCCGCGCCTCCAGTTGGCGGCACAGGTCGCTGCCGGGCTGCGTTGCGACCTCCGCGGCCCGATCCGCCGACCGTGCTTCCAGCGCGGCCCGCGCGCGCCGCACCACGCCCTTGTGGCGGGCCTGGCGGGACATCGTCTCCAATACGGAGTCGTCGATCTCGTCGCCGTCCAGCAAGCGCTCGCACGCGGCGAGCGCCGGCGCCTTGTCGTCCGCCTTCACGGCCACCGAGAGCAGCTCGTCGCGATCCGTCAAGCGCCCGACGGCGTCCAGCGCAATCTCGACGCGTCCTGCCCGCCGCGCCACGGCAGCGAACATCCTGTCGCTCGACAACCGCTCGAGCGCCGCCCGGCCCACCGCCTCCTGCTCCGCCGTGCGAGCGACGGCCACCAGATCGCGCTCGTCGGCGAGCACGTCCAGCGCGCCGACCGCCGCCGCGGCGTCCTGCGCCTCGATGAGGGTGTCCCGCACCGCGGCCACCGCCTCGACGCAGGCGTCGTCCTCCGCGTCGCCGGCGTCCCCCGGGTCCCGGAGAAAGGCAACCAGCGTGGCCAGGTCCGGCATGCGCTCGACCGCGGCGCGGCGCACGCCGGGAGCCGGATCGCCCCGGGCGATCTCGAGCAGCAGGTCGCGGTCGTCGTCGGGCAGATCGCGTACCGCGGCGACCCGCACCGCGGGATCCTCGCTCTGCCAGGCCGGTTGGGCACGGAGTCGTTCGAGCAGCTTCATGACTCGGATGGGTGGACAGACTTCGGAGGATTATGCATACTCGGGACCGGATTTGTTGCAGCGAGCCGGACCCCGGAAAATCCCGCATTCAGCCGCTCAACATCAACGCTTCGTCTCGCGGGCACCGTTCCGGATCCCGATTGTTGGATCCGGAATCCCAGATTTTTGGAGCAACGGCGCGGTCGGGAGCGATCGCAAGGAGCAAGCCCGATGTCGTTTCGCATGCTGGCCGGCATTCTCGGAATGGTAGGAATCATGACGGCAGGAACACTCGGCGCGTCGGCGCAGGATAACCCGGTGGTGGTCATGGAGACCACCCTCGGCAGCATCACGATCGAGCTGCGTCCCGATGCGGCCCCGGTCACGGTGGAGAACTTCCTCCAGTACGCCAACGACGGTTTCTTCGCGGGCACCGTCTTCCACCGCGTGATCCCGGGCTTCATGATCCAGGGCGGCGGCCTGACGGCGAATCTCTCCGAGAAGTCCACCCGCGCGCCGATCCGCAACGAAGCGGACAACGGGCTGAGCAACGAGCGGGGCACGATCGCGATGGCCCGGACGCAGGTCGTCGACAGCGCCACCGCGCAGTTCTTCATCAACACCGTCGACAACGGGCGGAGCCTGGATCACCGCGGCACCTCGCCCCGCGACTACGGTTACGCCGTCTTCGGCCGCGTGACCGGCGGCATGGACGTGGTCGACGCGATCTCCGGCGTGGCGACCGGACGGCAGGGTCCGCACCAGAACGTGCCGGCCGAGCCGGTCGTGATCAACTCGGTCACGGTGCAGTAGGAGTGGCGCCGTCATGCTGCGAACGCTTGCCGCCGCCGTAGCCGCCGCCGTCCTGCTGGCCGCGCCCGCCGCGGCTCGTGCCCAGGACGCGCCGCCGAACCCGCACGTCGTCATCGAGACGTCGATGGGCGACATCACCGTCGAGCTGTTCCGCCCGCAGGCGACGGTCTCGGTCGTCAACTTCCTGACCTACGTGCAGGCCGGCTTCTACGACGGCACCATCTTCCACCGGGTGCTCCGCAACCTGATCATCCAGGGGGGCGGGCTCGAGCAGAATCACACGCCGCGCGTCGAGGGGCTCCGCGGCCCCATCCTGAACGAGGCGACCAACCGCCTGCAGAACCGGCGCGGCACCGTCGCGATGGCGCGTCTCGGCGAGCCGAACACCGCGCGGGCGCAATTCTTCATCAACGTCGGCCACAACGACATGTTCAACCACCGCAACACGACGCGGGAGGGCTTCGGCTACGCCGTCTTCGGGCGGGTCGTGGACGGCATGGACGTGGTCGACGACATCTCGCGCGTCCGCACCACCCGGGTGGACCGCATGAACGACGTGCCCCGCGAGAACGTCGTCATCCGTACGATTCGCCGGGTCGATCCGTAGCGGCCGCCGGCAACGGCCTCGCATCGCGTGCGGCGGCTCCGGGCCACGGCTCGGGCCGCCGGGCAATCCGGGCGACAATAGGAGGCGATGGCGCATCCGTCCCCCGCCTCCGTCGACGCCGGCCTCGAGCAGAAGGTTCTCGACGTCGTCGCCGAGCTCGTGACCGAGTTGCGGGCAGGCGCGCCCGCCTCCGTGGGGCGCGGCGAATCACTCGAAGACGACCTCGGCATCAGCAGCCTCGAACGCGTCGAGCTGCTCATCCGGCTCGAACGCGCGTTCGGCGTGCGCCTCGGCGACGCGGCCATGGCGACAGCGGAGACGCCCGCCGATCTGGCCGCCGCCATCGCGGAGGCGGACGACGCCCCCACGGAACGGCAACCGGAACGGCGGGCCGCGAAAGCGCCCGCGAGCACGTCGCCCGCAACCGCGAAGACGATCGTCGAGGCGCTGGCCTGGCACGCCGAGCGCGTGCCGGACCGCGTCCACATGCACCTGCGGGAGGACAGCGGCGACGAGACGCCCCTCACCTACGGCTGGCTGTGGCGCGTGGCGCAGGCGGTCGCCGGCGGCCTCGCCGAGCGCGGTCTCGGGCGCGGCGACAAGGTCGCCATCATGCTGCGGACCGAGCAGCGGTTCTTCCCGACCTTCATCGGGACGCTGATGGCGGGCTGCGTGCCGGTGCCGCTCTACCCGCCCTTTCGCCTCGACCGCATCGAGGAGTACGTCCACCGCCAGGTGGCCATCCTCCGCAACGCCGAGGCGCGCATCCTCCTGACCTTCGAGGAAGTGGAACGGGTTGGCGGGTTGCTCGTGCGGCAGGTTCCGTCGCTGGACTCCGTGGCGACCGCCGCGGACGTGGACGGCGAGCCCCGGCGTCCGGCGCCGGCGGCGGCGGACGACCCGGCCCTCATCCAGTACACCTCGGGCAGCACGGGGCAGCCGAAGGGGGTGCTGCTTTCGCACGGCAACCTGCTGGCCAACATCCGGTCGATAGTGCAGCGGTTCGACATCACCTCACGCGACGTAGGGGTGAGCTGGCTCCCGCTGTACCACGACATGGGACTCATCGGCGCCTGGCTCGGACCGCTCTATTTCGGCGCGCCGCTGGCCCTGATGTCGCCGCTCGCGTTCCTCGCCCGGCCGGTTCGCTGGCTGCAGGCGCTCGACGCCCATCGCGGCACGTTGTCGCCCGCTCCCAACTTCGCCTTCGACCTCTGCACCACCCGCATCGCGGACGAGGAGCTCGACGGGCTCGACCTGAGTTGCGTGCGGGTCCTGCTGAACGGGTCGGAACCGGTATCTCCCGAGACCCTGCACCGGTTCATCGAGCGCTTCGCGCCCTGCGGCCTTGACCCCGGCGCCGTCTATCCGGTCTACGGACTCGCCGAGTGCTCGCTCGGCCTTTCGACGCCGGCGCTCGGCAGCGCGATCAGGATCGACCGCGTGCGGCGCGCGCGGTTCCAGGCGTCGGGCCGCGCCGAGTCGGCGGCGGACGGCGATCCCAACGCGCTGCGCTTCGTCTCCTGCGGCCGAGCGCTCCCCGATCACGAGCTGAAGGTGTTCGGGGACGACGGGAGCCCGGCGCCCGAGCGCGTCCAGGGGCGCGTCCGCTTCCGCGGCCCGTCGACGACCCGCGGCTACTACCGCAACGAGGAGGCAACGCGCGATCTGGTCGGCGCGGACGGCTGGCTCGACAGCGGGGATCTCGGTTATGTCGCCGACGGCGACCTCTTCCTGACCGGCCGCGCGAAGGACCTGATCATCAAGGCGGGCCGCAACTTCTATCCCCATGAAGCCGAAGCGATTGCGGGCGGCGTCCCGGGCGTCCGCACCGGATGCGTGGCCGCGTTCGGGGTGACCGATCCCGACCGCGGCACGGAGCAGTTCGTCATCCTTGCCGAGACGCGCGCCACGGACGACGCCGCGCGGGCCGCTCTTGCGCAGGCCGTAAGCCGGGAGGTGGGCCTGGCTCTGGGGGTGGCGCCCGACCGCGTGGTGCTGGCGCCGCCGGGATCGGTGGCCAAGACCTCGAGCGGCAAGATCCGCCGCGGTGCGACCCGCGATGCGTGGCTCGCGGGGGGCCTCGGGCGGGCCGGCGTGGCGGGGCAGTGGCTGCGGCTCGGCGCCGGATGGGCCTGCGCCACGCTGGCCGGGTGGGCGTCGCGCGCCGCGCGGGCGCTGTTCACCGGCTACGTGCAGGCGGTCGTGCTCGCCACCGCCCCGATCGGGTGGGGGCTGCTGCTCGTCATCCCGCGCGGCGGCGGGGCCGACCGGATCGTCGGGGGCTGGAACCGCCTGGTGATGCGGCTCGCAGGCGCCCGGCTCGAGATCGTCGGCCGCGAGCGCGTGCCGGTCGATACGCCGGTGGTCTTCGTCGCCAACCACGCCAGCTTTATCGACTCGCCGATAATGATGAGCACGCTGCCGGTCCCGGTCCGCTTCGCCGTCAAGGCCCGCCTGGCGACCTACCCGCTCATCGGCCTGGCCATCCGCAAGGGAAACCACATTCCGCTCGGCAAGCGCGACCAGTCCGAGCGCGTGGAGAACGCCGGCACCCTCCGCGCCCCGCTCGACGCCGGCACCCCGCTGTTCGTCTTCCCGGAGGGGACCTTCCAGGCCGCGCCCCGGCTGCTCCCGTTCCGGCTCGGGGCCTTCCGGGCCGCGGTCGACGCCGGCTGCCCCGTCGTCCCGGTGGCGATCCGCGGCACGCGGCACATCTGGCCCGCCGGAACGTGGCTGCTGCGCCGGGGCCGCGTGACGGTGACCTTCGGGAAGCCGCTTCGGGCGTCGGGATCCGACTGGTCGGAGATCGTCCGGCTGCGCGACGAGGCGCGGGAGTTCATCTCGGAGCACTGCGGCGAGCCGTACCGGTAGCCGGCGCGCACGCGCACGCGATCCGGAAGGATGGAGCCGGCCTGCGCACGGCAGGAACCATTGCCAGCGTCGCCGGCAAGCAGGTGGACGACTCGGCGCGGACGCTGGAGATGCTACGCCGGCGACCGATCTTCAAATTCGACAACCGCACCATTGCCAACCATCTTGTTGCCAACGCTTTCGTATCCGGCCTGCTGGAAGACTGGTGGCGCGCCCGGCACGGCCGGCACTTCGTCCAGGCCGCGGACGCAGTCTGCCGTGCAGCCCGCCGTCACGTCCGCAGGACGACGCGGCCTACCACACGGCCGGCCCGCAGGTCGTCGAGCGCCGCTTGCGCCGCGGCCAGGGGGCGTTCGTCGATGGGCAGCTCGGGGACCGCACCGGAGCGGGCGAGGGCCAGCAACTCCGCCATCTCCGACGGACTGCCGACGTACGACCCGCGGATGGTGACCTGCTTCAGGGGCAACAACGGCAACGCGAGTCGGAGGGCGCCGCCGAACAGGCCCACCACGATGAGGGTGCCGCCGGGCGCCAGGGCCCCGAAGGCGAGGGCGGCCGACCGCTCCGATCCGACGAAATCGATGGCCGCCGCCACCCCGCCGCCGGTGCGCCGTTTGATCTGCTTCACCGCGTCGGCGGCCGCGGCATCGAAAGTCCCGGCCGCCCCCCGCCCGCCAGCGACCTCCAGCCGCGCCGGGTCGACGTCGGCGCAGAGCACCGGTGCGTCCACCAGCGAGGGCGCCAACCCCAGCGCCGCCATCCCGACGCCGCCGAGGCCCACGATGAGCAGCTCCGCGCCCGCGGCCCCGGCCGACACCTTGCGCAGTGCGCCGAACGCGGTCAGGCCGGAGCAGGCATACGTCGCCGCGAGCGACTCGCCCAACGGCGCGTAATCGAAGAGGCAGCGCGGATGCGGCAGCAGGACGTGGTCCGCGAATCCGCCGGCGCGCCCCACCCCCACCGGCCGACCGGTCAGGCAGAGATGCTCGTCGCCCGCCGCGCACCGCGGGCATGCCCCGCATCCGAGCCACGGGTAGACCACGCGTCGATCGCCGACGGCAACGTCGATCGCCTCCGGGCCGACCGCGACCACCTCGCCGGCGATCTCGTGTCCCAGGGTGTGCGGCAGATCGCGGCCCGGCGTCAGATCCAGCCGCTTGCCGTCACCCAGGTCGAACGCGCCGTCCCACAAGTGGAGGTCGCTGTGGCAAACGCCGCAGGCCCCGACGCGCAGCAGCACCTGCTCGCCCCGCGGCTCGGGCAACGCGGCTTCCCTTCGTTCCAGCGGCCCGCCGTACGCGGTCACCTGGTAGCTCAGCATGGTTTGCTAGCCGACCGGCCCGGCCGCCGCCGGCGAGTCGTCACGCGTCGCCAGACCGTGCAGGAAGAACGTCCGGGTCCCGCGGACCGCGACCCGCCAGCCGAGCGCCCGCAACTGGGTCTCCAGATCGTCGGGCCGGTAGAAGATCTTCACGATCTCGAACTCGCGGCCGTCCCGTACGCGGCGACGGCTGCGAGACGGCGGCGTCTCGGGCGCCCACTCGGCGTAGCCGCCCTCCCGCGCGGCCGGATGATTGCGGCTGTCGGCGAAGAAGGCCCGCCCGCCGGGGGCCAGCGCCCGCGCCACCATGCTCCAGAACGGAATGAACGCGCCGGCCGGCACGTGCGACAGCCAGAAGCCGAAGAAAACGAAGTCGTAGCGCCGGGGCGGCTGCCACGTGAACAGGTCGGCACGGATGTACTCGACATGCTCCGCGCCCACCCGCTCCCGGTTGAGCGCGATGACCTCGGGCGAGGCATCGACGCACGTCAGCTCGGCCGCGCGCGGTACGAGCCGCTCGGTCCACAGTCCCGTGCCGCAGGCGAGCTCCAGCACCCGTCCGGAAGGACGCACCGCGTCGAGCGCCGAGCGCAACTCCTCTACTTCCGCGCGCCAGCGGCGGTTCCACTCCGCGCCGTGGTCGTACTCCCCGCGGCGAAAGAACCAGTCGTCGTACTCCGGCGCCCGCGCCCGGTAGTACGCCACCTGATCGGCAATGACGCGCTGTTCCTCGGCGGCGCCGGACGATTTCACGGCGCCAATGCCACGCTCCCGGCCGAGATCGGAAAATTTCACGGCCCGGCCGCCTCTGCCGCCAGCGCCCGCAACGGCTCGCCGGCCAGCCGGTAGACCGTCCACTCGTCCATCGGGACCGCACCGGCGCGCCGGTAAGAAGCGATCGCGAGCTCGTTCCAGTCGAGCACCGACCACTCGAACCGCCCGCAGCCCCGCGCGACCGCGATGCCCGCCAGATGCGCAAGCAGTCGGCGCCCGATGCCCCGCCCTCGATGTGCGGGACGCACGTACAGATCCTCCAGGTACAGGCCCGGCCGCCCGACGAAGGTCGAGAAGCTCTGGAAGAAGAGCGCGAACCCGACAGCCTCTTCACCCACCCGTGCGATTACCGCCTCGGCGCACGGGCGCTCCCCGAACAGCGCCCGCTCCATGTCCGCTTCGGTCGCCACCACCTGGTCGGCCATCCGCTCGTAGTCGGCCAGCTCGCGGATCAACGATAGGATCAGCGGGACATCGGCGGGCGTGGCGGCGGCAATCCGCGGCAGGTCGGGCGCTGGCGACATCGTGCACTACAGATTACCTCATGGCTCCGCGCGTGCACGTCGGCGGGCGACGGTGGGACCGCGTCCTTCCACGTCATTTCCCACCGGTCGTCGATCGACGCCGCGGAGCCGGCTTGAGCAGGAGAACGATGGATACGCAGGCGCTCATGTCCTCCATTCGGGCCGGGGAAGACACCGAGCTGGAACTGAAGGAGGTCGTCTTCCGGGGAGACCGGATCGCGTTCGGATCGGAAACCGGCCGCGCCGCGTCGAAGCTCGCCGAGGTCTTCGTCAGCATGGCGAACACCCGCGGCGGAACCCTCGTCATGGGGGTCCGCGACGCCGACCGGGTCGTGGTCGGCGTCGATCCCCGCAAGCGCGCTCTCCTGGAGCAGTTCGTCGTCAACGTGGCAACCACCAACTGCAATCCCCTCATCGTGCCGGCGCTGAACTGGGAGTACCTGCCGGGAGAAGGCGACGAACCGAAGCTGTGCCTGATCATCGACGTCCCGGGATCGCAATTCGACGTCCACCAGACCGGCGACGGGCGATTCCTGCAACGCATCGGCAGCCACCGCCACCTGATTCCCGCCGAACGACTCGCGCGGATGTTCAGCGCACGGCGGATGACCAGTCCTGTGGAGGAAAGGCCCGTGTCCGGCGGCAGTCTGGATGCGCTGGACCCGATCCTCCTGAAGCAGTATTTTCGCTCGCGCTTCAAGGACTGGTCTCCGCCGGATGACTGGGCGTCCATGCTCGTGGCCCACAAGCTGGCCGCAGTCACCGATTCCGGTGTGGCGCCCACGTACCTCGGCATACTCCTCTTCGCCGAGCGACCGGAGCAGTACGTCCGCGGGGCCTATATCGACGTCGCTGCCTACAAGCAGGACACGCTCGACGGCGCCGCGGCGGACAGGCAGCAGATCACCGGGCCGTTGCCGTCGCAGATCGTGCAGGCGCTGACGTACGTTCAGGTCTCTCCCCTGAATCCCACCGCCTCGCGCAAGGACGGATGGGGTCGCCGCGACTATCCGAGTTACGTCGATCGGGCGCTCCAGGAAGCCATCGTGAACGCCGTCGTCCACCGGGACTACGAGGTGCAGGGATCGCAGATCATCATCCGGCTGTTCCCGAACCGCATCGAATTCCAGAACCCGGGAGCGCTCTACAACACCTTGACCGTGGAAAACCTGTATGCCGGCTGCCAGCCCTTCCGTCGCAACCAGCTCCTCGCCGGTTTCATGCGCGGCTACAGGAGCACCGTGACCGGCGGCCACTTCATGGAAGCGATGGGCGAGGGTTTTCTGAACCTCGTCAAGGACAGCGAGCAGCTTTCCGGCCGGCGCCCCGAGCTGGAACAGATCGGACAGGCGACGAAGTTGACGATCTACGCCGCGAAGCACGACGACGACCACGGCGCGGATGACAGGAGCACCCCATGACGGCCTCCACAGGGATCAAGAGCTTCCCGCGGCTGCGCCTGAGACGGTGGATCCGTTGAGGAGCTGATCAGCTCGATCTGCGAACAGTTCGCTCACGCCGACCCGGTGCCAGGGAATGTTCTGCACGTACGGGATCGAGCACGGGGCCAACCCTGTCATCCGTGTCGGCGAGACCGCGCACGCGGCGGGATCAGGGGTTCGCCGTGCGATCTTCGCCCCGCGGCACCGCGGCGTCCAGCGCCTGCCGGAGGTCGGCGATGAGGTCGCCGGCGTCCTCGATCCCGACGGACAGGCGCACGAGGTCGTCCGGCACCGGCGAGCCGGCGCCCTCGACCAGGCCGCGGGGCTCCGCGAGGCTCTCGACCCCGCCGAGCGACGTCGCGTTGTGGAACAGGCGCAACTCGCGCACCACCCGCCGCGCGGCATCGGCGCCGCCGTGCATCCGCAGCGACACGACCGCCCCGAAGCCGCCGTCCATCTGGCGCGCCGCGACCTCGTGGCCGGGATGCCCCGGCAGCCCCGGATAGAGGACGGCGGATACCGCGGGGTGTCCATCGAGCGCCTCGGCGATCCGTTGGGCGTTGCGCGCGGAGGCAGCGACCCGCAGGCAGACGGTGCGCATGCCCCGCAGCAGCAGCCAGCTTTCGAACGGTCCGAGCACCGCGCCGCGGAACGCGCGCTCGCGGCGGCAGCGCTTCCACAGGTCGTCCTCCTGCGCCGTGACCAGCGCGCCGGCCAGCACGTCGGAGTGTCCGTTGAGCTGCTTGGTCGCCGAGTGCATGACCAGATCGGCGCCGTGCTCGAGCGGGCGGCAGAGCACCGGCGTCGGGACGGTGTTGTCCACCACCAGGCGCGCCCCCGCGTCGTGCGCGGCGGCGGCGGCGGCGGCCAGGTCGGTGACGGCCCCCATCGGGTTGGCGGGCGTCTCCGCCCAGACGATCCTGGTGACGCCCGGCCGCAGCGCCGCGCGCAGGGCCGCCATGTCGCCGTTCGGCACCAGGTCGAGCGCGATACGCCCCCGCGCCGCCCGGTCCTGCAGCCAGCGGCGGAGCATCCAGTACATCTGCTCGGGTGCGACGACGTGGCCCCCGGCGTCCAGCGTCTCGAACACCGTGGCGGCCGCCGCCATCCCGGCGCTGAACAGCATCGCCGCCCGCCCCCCTTCCAGCGACGCGAGCAACGCCTCGGCCTGCTCGTAGGTCGGATTCTGGTCGCGGGTGTAGACCCGGCCGCCGGTCGGCGTCCCTTCCGCCGTCCGCTCGTACTGCACGGCGGGGTGAACGGGCGGCACGAGCGCGCCGGTCGCCGGATCGGTCCAGCCGAGCGCCTGTGCCGCGCGCGTGGACGGTTTCTGCTCGGGTGGGAAGCGGGACATGCTGAAACCTCCGGGGAACGGGACAGCGGCGCGAGCGGGGGCTCCGCCGCCACCTCGCGCCGCGTGACGGCATTCGTCCGGTCGCGGCGCGGGCACACCAGGTCTGCGAGACGCCGGCTGACCGGGCGCCGCAAGGGACTCCTGCTAGGCGCGCGCCGGGCCGATGTCGACCGTGATGTCGCGCCACTTGCCCTGACGGAAGCGGATCACGCTCAGGCTGGCGCGCGCCACGTGGCCGAGCACGATGGCCAGCCAGATGTCCGGCGCCTCGAGGCCGCGGGTCATCTGCAGGTAGCTGCAGAGGCCGATCGGCACGACGACCTGCGAGACGATCGAGATGTAGAGCGGGCTCCGCGTGTCGCCGGTCCCCTGCAGGCCGCCCGTGTAGACCAGCGCCACGGTGACGAACAGCCCCGAGACGGCCAGGTAGGCGAGAAGCTGCCGGCCCAGCTCGAACTGGATCCCGTCGTCCATGCCGAAGACGGCCAGCAGCGCGCGCGGCACGGTGAGGAACGCGAGGCCGATGACGCACGCCACGCCGACGCCGATCGACGACGCCACCAGCGCGGCCCGTCGGCTCCGCTCGGGCCGGCCGGCGCCCAGGTTTTGTCCCGCGACCGCCGCGGTGGCCCCCATCAGGCCGACCGACGTCCAGGTAATCAACGCGAACAGCTCCGAGTAGCCCACCGCGTAGGCCGCCTGCGCCTCGGCGCTGTGCTCCAGCGAGCCGATGAACCGCAGCAGGAGCACGCCGGCCAGGTTCATCACGATGCCCTGGAAACCCGTCGGCAGCCCGAAGCGAAACAGCTCGCGGATGATCCGCCAGTCCGGGGCGAACGACATGCGCCAGGAGAACCGGACGACCAGGGAACCCGAAAAGAGCAGCCACAGGAAGGCCGCGGCCGTGAGCCCGCTGGCGATCGCCGTGCCCATCGCCGCGCCCGCCGTGCCGAACGCGGGGATCGGCCCGAGCCCGCGAATCAGCACGACGTTGAGCACGATGTTCAGCACCGTCATCGCGACGCCGAGCCGCAACGGGGTGCGCGCGTCACCGGCCGCCCGCAGCGCCCCGCTCATCATGAAGAAGATGAGCATCCCGATACTGAAGACGAACATGATGCGGATGTACGTCAGCGCCTCGCCCTGCACCTCCGGGGCGGCGTTGATCGCCTCCAGCAGCGTCGGGGCGAGCA
Organism: Vicinamibacterales bacterium; assembly: GCA_965204175.1. Lineage (GTDB taxonomy): Bacteria > Acidobacteriota > Vicinamibacteria > Vicinamibacterales > UBA8438 > WTFV01. The sequence continues at coordinate 148,853 of OZ241978.1, read as the reverse complement.
CGTAGCCGAGGGGCGCGAGTATGCCGAGCGCCATGAACACCGCGGTGAGGAACGCCTGGTAGACCGTCCGGTTGACCTTGTCGGGCTCGTTCGCGCCGGCGAAGCGCGCCACCAGCACGCCCATGCCGCTGAAGACGGACGCGACGAAGACGATGACCAGGATGAAGATCTGGACGCTGACGCCGATCGCGGCGTTGCCGATGTGGCCGACGTAGTTGCCGACCATCGCCTGGTCGACGATGCCCTGGATGCCGCCGAAGACGTTCTGCAGCATCGTCGGCCACGCGAGCCTCCAGACCGCACGGCCGAGCGGCCCTTCGACGATCGCGCGATCAAACGTCTTCTGGGGGCGGCCCTTGGCGCTCATGGAAAAGGGAGGTCGGCGCGGGCCGCAGTAAGATCGGAAGCCTTACCGTGCCGGTCGAATCTCCGACACTCTATCAGATCGACGCTCGACTCCGGGCGGCGTGCCGGGCGCCGCTGCCGGACGGGGATGCGCACCGGCTCCTCGCGCCGCAGCCGCGCCCCGGCTGGCGGCCCGGCGAGGTCCCGGACCACGCCACGCCCGCCGCCGCCCTCGTGCTCCTCTATTCTCTAGACGACGAACCGCACGTTCTGTTGACCGTCAGGGCGGGCAGGCTCGGAAAACACGCCGGCCAGGTGTCGTTTCCCGGCGGCCTGATCGACGACGGCGAGTCGATCGAAGAAGCCGCGCTGCGCGAGGCGTTCGAAGAGGTCGGCCTGGAGCCGGCCGCGGTACGCGTGGTCGGCGCGCTGTCGCCGCTCTACATCACGGTGAGCAACTTCGCGATCCATCCGGTCGCCGGCATCGCCCGGGAGGCGCCGCGCCTGCGCCGATCGGCGGCCGAGGTGGCGCGGCTCCTGCCGGTGCCGGTGGCCGCGCTCGCCGATCCGGCCAACCTGCGGCGCGGCACGCGCCGGCGCGACGATCTCCACTGCGACGTCCCGTACTTCGCGGTGTGCAACGAGCGGGTCTGGGGAGCCACCGCGATGGTGCTGGCCGAGCTGCTCGCCATGCTGGATCTCGGCCCCCGCAACCCGTGGTGACCGGCGGGGCGCGCGCGCCGCACGGCCTTGCCGGCGGCTGGCGGGGGCGACCGGGCCACTGCCCTTCCCGAAGCATGTCGAACTGGTGCGACACCACGGGCACAGGGTCCGTTCATGGTAGATTGACGGCAGCCGTTCGCGGCCCTGCCACTCCCTGCCCACCCCCGGCGGCGCGCTCCCGGACGCCGCCCGCAACGACGCAACGGTACGAGGAGATCGGATCCGATGGCGAAACGGACCACCAGGCGCACCGGGAAGCGGACGCGCGGCCCGCGCGAGGCGCCGCTGCTCGACGCGGCGGGCGAGGGCATCGACGTCCTCGCGCGGCGCGGCAACGGCGATACCGTCGTCGGGCTGCACGAGGCGGCCCAGGCCCGGTATCTCAACTATGCGCTGTCGGTCATCACGTCGCGGGCGCTGCCCGACGTACGCGACGGCCTCAAGCCGGTGCAGCGGCGCATCCTCTACACGATGTGGCAGCAGCGGCTGCGCGCCGACGCCAAGCCGCGCAAGTGTGCGAAGGTGGTCGGCGACGTCATGGGCAGCTACCACCCGCACGGCGACGCGGCCATCTACGACACGCTGGTCCGGCTGGCGCAGCCGTTCACCGTGCGCGCGCCGCTGGTGGACGGCTCCGGCAACTTCGGCTCGCTCGACGGCGACGGGGCCGCCGCGATGCGCTACACGGAGTGTCGTCTGGCCGCGATCAGCGCCGAGCTGCTGCGGGAGATAGACGAGGAGACGGTTCCGTTCCAGCCGAACTACGACGGCACCCGGCAGGAGCCGGTGGTGCTGCCGGCCCGCGTGCCGAACCTGCTCGTCAACGGCGCCACCGGCATCGCGGTCGGGATGGCCACCAACATCCCGCCGCACAACCTCGGCGACGTCGCCACGGCGCTGGTCAACTTGCTCGACGACCCGGATCTGACCAGCGCCCGGCTGGCCCGCGACGTCCGCGGCCCGGACTTCCCGACCGGGGGGCAACTGGTGAACACCACCGAGGAGCTGACCCGGATCTACACGACCGGCAGCGGCACGGTGCGCGTGCGCGCCACGTGGGAGCCGGGCGACCGCCGCCGCTCCTCGAAGACCGTCCACGTCACCAGCGTTCCCTACGGGGTCAACAAGGCGCAGCTCGTCGAGCGCATCGCCGAAGTGGTCGTCGGGCGCAAGCTTCCGCCGCTGCTCGACGTCAAGGACGTCTCGACCGACGACGTGCGCATCGAGCTGGAGCTGAAGGCCGACGCCGACGAGCGGATGGTCCTGGCCTACCTGTTCAAGCACACGCCGCTGCAGACGACCTTCCCGGTCAACCTCACCTGCCTGGTGCCCTCGGAGCAGCCGGGTGTCGGCCGGCCCGAGCGGCTGGACCTGCAGCAGATGCTGTGGCACTTCCTGCACTTTCGCCTCGAGGTGGTCACGCGGCGCCTCGAGCACGAGCGCACGGCCCTCGGCAAGCGCATCCACATCCTGGAAGGGTTCGAGAAGGTCTTCGATGCGCTCGACGCGATCATCGCGATGATCCGCCAGTCGGACGGCAAGGCGGACGCGGCGGCCAGGATCATGCAAATCTTCGGGCTCGACGCCGAGCAGACCGACGCGATCCTCGAGCTGAAGATCTACCGCCTGGCGCGGCTCGAGATCCTGATCATCCGCAAGGAGCTCGAGGAGAAACGCGAGCGGGCGCAGCGGATCGACGCGGAGCTCGCCGACGAGGACCGGCGCTGGCAGATCGTGCGCGACGAGCTCGTCGAGATGCGGGACACCTACGGGGAGCCCCGCCGCACGGCCATCGACGGTCCCCCCGACGACGACATGGCGTTCAGCGCGGACGACTTCATCGTCGACGAGGACGCGGTGGTGCTGGTCTCGCGCGACGGCTGGGTGAAGCGGCAGCGGGAGGTCCGCGATCCGGCCGCCACCCGGCTGCGCGAGAGCGACGCGCTGCTGGCCGCGGTAGCCGGCAGCACGCGCGCCACGGTAGCCTTCTTCACCAACTTCGGGGTCGCCTACAGTTGCCGGCTGATCGACATCCCCGCCACGACCGGCTACGGCGAGCCCATCCAGCGGCTGTTCAAGCTGAAGGACGGAGAACGGGTGGTAACCGTGCTCAGCCTCGACCCCCGCGTCACCGGCGCCATCGCAGCAACGCCTTCGCAGGCCGAGCCGCCGTGTCACGCGGTGGCGGTCTCGAGCGACGGCTATGGCCTGCGGTTCGGCCTGGAATCGTTCAACGAGCCGAGCACGCGCGCCGGCCGCCGGTTCGCGCGGCCCGCCAGGGGCGCCGAGATAGTCGGCGTGGCCGCAATCGCGGGCGACGAGACGCTCATCGCGGCGACGCGCGAGGCGCGGGCGATGCTCTGCCCCGCGGGGGAGATCAACTTCCTGTCCGGCCCGGGCAAGGGCGTGCTGCTCATCAAGCTGGCGAAGGACCGCGATCGCGTCATCGGCTTCATCGCCTCGCGGGGCGACCGCGATCTGCTGACGGTGGAGACGAGTCGGGGCGCCGAGCAGACCATCAGCACGGCGAAGTACGATCGGGCACGCCGCGGCGGCAAGGGCCGGGAGCTGCTGCAGCGCGGGCAGTTCACGCGCGTCGTTCCCAGGCCGATTGGAACCCCGGAGATCGAGGCGCACTGAGCGAACCGCCGCGCCGGCCAACCGGAGAAGCCTGCACGCATGGGCATCGACCAACTCATCGACCGGATGATGCGCCCGGTGGCGGACGCCGTGTCCGGCTTCATCTTCTACCCGGTTCCGCTGCTCGGCGCCGAGATGCCGCTCATCGTGCTGTGGCTGGTGGCCGGCGGGCTCTTCTTCACGGTCTACCTGCGCTTCATCAACGTGCGGGGGTTCGCGCAGGCGCTGCGCATCGTCTCGGGCCGCTACGCCCGCCCGGGCGACCCGGGCGAAATCTCGCAGTTCAGCGCGCTCGCCACCGCCGTCTCCGGCACCGTCGGGATCGGGAACATGGCGGGCGTGGCCGTCGCCATCTCCACCGGCGGCCCCGGCGCCACGTTCTGGCTGATCGTGGCCGGGCTGCTCGGCATGTCGTCCAAGTTCGCCGAGTGCACGCTGGGGGTGCTGTACCGGCGGCGCAACCCGGACGGCTCCGTCTCCGGCGGGCCGATGCACTACCTGGAACGGGGCCTCGGCGAACGCGGATGGCCGGCGCTGGGCCGGGCGCTGGGGCTCTTCTACGCGGCGGCCATGGTGTTCGGCTGCCTCGGCATCGGGAACATGTTCCAGTCGAACCAGGCCGCGGCAATCTTCATCGACATCACCGGCGCCGACGCCAGCTTCTTCGCCGGACGCGGCTGGCTGATCGGCCTGCTGCTGGCCGCCGTCGTCGCCCTGGTGATCATCGGCGGCATCCAGTCCATCGCCCGGACGACGGTGAAGCTCGTGCCCACGATGGCCGTGCTCTACGTGACGCTCGCGCTGCTGGTCATCATCCTCAACGCCGACCGGCTGCCGGGGGCCGTCGCCGCGATCTGGAACGGCGCGTTCACCGCACAGGGGATGGCCGGCGGCGGGCTCGGCGCGCTGGTCATCGGCTTCCGGCGCGCCGTCTTCTCGAACGAGGCGGGACTCGGCAGCGCCGCCATCGCCCACGCCACCGCCCGCACGCCGCAGCCGGCGAGCGAGGGCTTCGTAGCGCTGCTGGAGCCGTTCATCGACACGGTGCTGATCTGCACGCTGTCGGCGCTGGTCATCACCACCACGGTCTACGACCCGGCGCTCGCCACCGGCGACCTCACCGGCATCGAGCTGACGACGCGGGCGTTCGCCTCCACCCTGCCCTGGTCGCCGCTGCTGCTGGCCGCCGCCGCCATCATGTTCGCCTTCTCGACGATGATCGCCTGGGCCTACTACGGCCTGAAGGCGTTCACCTATCTGGCCGGCGAAGGCCGCCTCCAGCGCCTGGGCTTCAACTCGGCCTTCTGCGCGTTCGTCGTCGTCGGAGCGAGCATCAATCTCGAAGCGCTCATCGACTTGTCCGACGCCCTGGTCTTCGTCGTCGCCATCCCGAACCTGATCGGGCTGTACCTGATGGCCCCCATCGTCCGGCGCGAGCTCGAACGCTACCGGCCGTGATGGTGTCCGGCAAAAAGAGGTGCTGGAGCAGGAGGACCTGATCCGGCGGGACGACGACGGACGCTGGGTGCTCGTCGATCCGGTGATGGCGTCGTACCTTCGTACGCTGTAGTTCTCTACTTCGTTGCGAAGCCCGCGGCTTCGAGCGCCGCCCGCGCCTCGTCGAGCAGCGCGACCGCCTCGCGCGGCAGCGTGTGCCCGCCGCGGTTCATCCGGCGGTCGAGTCCGTACATCCGGAACCGGATCGCCTCCATGTGAAACGCGCGCACGGCACTGACCAGATGCCCGCACTCTTCCACCAGCGGCGAGAGGTCCGCCGCGTTCGCCTGCGACTCGAGCAGGTCTCGCAGCGCTTCGATCCGCTCAATCGCCGTCGCGCGATGTTCTGCTGCCACGTTCCCTCTTCCCTGGGGCGGCGCCCGCGGCCGGCGGTGCGCCCGCGGCAACGGGCGGTCGCCTGCCGTCGCCCCGGCGCGCGGATGCCCCATGCTACACTGGGGCTCCCACCTGCGCAGCCCGTTGCCGCCACCGGCGTTGCGGTGCGCAACGAACGACATGCGACCTGGAGCCCGGCCGGGTCGCCCAGGAGACCATGGCGAGCTCGTATTCGGCCAAGGACATAACGGTACTCGAGGGCCTCGAGCCGGTCCGCAAGCGTCCCGGCATGTACATCGGGGGCGTCGGGTCGGCCGGGTTGCACCACCTGGTCTGGGAGATCCTCGACAACGCGGTCGACGAAGCGATGAACGGGCATGCGTCGAACGTCCAGGTGACGCTGCACGCGGACGGATCGTCGGTGACGGTCGTCGACGACGGCCGGGGCATGCCGGTCGACCGGCACCCGAAGACCGGCCAGAACGCCCTGGAGGTCATCTTCACGACCCTGCACGCCGGCGGCAAGTTCGAGCACCGGACCTACCGCACGGCCGGCGGCCTGCACGGCGTCGGCGCCAGCGTGGTGAACGCGTTGTCGCAGGAGCTCGTCGCCACGTCGAAGCGCGACGGCTTCCTCTGGCAGCAGACGTTCCGGCGCGGCCAGCCGATGGCCGCCCTGCGGAAGCTGAAGCCGGCGCGCGGCTCCGGCACCACCATCCGCTTCCGGCCCGATCCGCGGATCTTCCCGAAGACGACGTTCGACCCCAGCCTGATCCGGCAGCGGCTCGAAATCGCCAGCTACGTGCACGGCGGCGTGCGGTTCGTGTTCGCGGACGAGGCCCGGGACACGCGGGAGGAGTTCCGGCACGACAACGGCCTGCCCGACTACCTCGCCCGCATCGTGAGCGAACGGACCGCCAACCCCGTTCACGAGGCGCCGTTCGTCCTCGCGCGCGAGCACGCCGACACGGGCTCGCGGCTCGAGGTCGTGCTGCAGTGGACGGAAGCAACCGACGAGCACCTGCGCAGCTACGTCAACGGCATCCCCACCGCGTCCGGCGGCACGCACGAGAACGGCGTGCGCGCCGGCCTCGGCAAGGCCGTGCGGAACTTCATCGAAACGCACAACCTCACCCCGAAGGGCGTCTCCCTGACCGCCGACGACATCAGGGAGGGACTCGCCGGCGTCGTCTCGATCTTCGTCCCGGACCCGCAGTTCCAGGGTCAGACAAAGGACCGGCTGAACAATCCCGAGCTCGCGCCGGTCCTCGACGGGGCGCTCCGACCCGCCCTCGAGCATTGGCTGAACCACAACATCAGCGTGGCCGAGGCGATTGTCGCGCGCATCGTCCTGGCCGCCCGCGCGCGCGCGGCCAGCCGGGCGGCGCAGCAGGCGGTTTCGCGCAAGAGCGCGACCTCGAACCGGCTCAACCTGCCCGGCAAGCTGAGCGACTGCACGGGAAGCGCCCGCGGCGACAGCGAACTGTTCATCGTGGAGGGAGACTCGGCCGGCGGCTCGGCCAAGCAGGGACGCGATCGGACCCGGCAGGCCATCCTCCCGCTGCGCGGCAAGGTGCTGAACGTCGAGAGCGCCTCGGCATCGAAGGTGCTGGCGAACAAGGAGCTCGCCGACGTCGTTACCGCGCTCGGCTGCGGCCTCGGCAAGACGTTCGACATCGGCAGGCTGCGCTACGATCGCGTCATCATCCTCGCCGACGCCGACTCGGACGGCAACCACATCGCCACGCTGTTGCTGACCTTCTTCTACCGGTTCCTTCCGCAGCTCATCACCCACGGGAAGGTGTACCTGGCCCAGCCGCCCCTCTACCGTGTCGACGTCGGCAAGGAGACCTTCTGGGCGCTCGACGACGCGCAGCGCGACGGTATCGTCAAAGCGCATACCAACGGCCGCGGGGCGCCCGAGATCACCCGCTTCAAGGGGCTGGGCGAGATGATGCCGAAAGTGCTCTGGGAGACGACGCTGAACCCGGACACGCGGCGCCTGCTGCGGGTCGCGGTCAGCGACCAGTTGCTGACCGACCGCGTCATCACGGACCTGATGGGCAAGGACGCGTCGGCCCGGTTCCGCTTCATCATGGAGCGAGCCGACGAGGCGCTGGATCTCGACGTGTAGTCCCGCCGGGAGGTGTTCCGAATACCGAAACGAGCGCGAGCCGGTCGGCGAACCGGGAAGGCGCTCGGGGCCGAGTCCGTCCTGTCGAGGCGCCGATGATGGTAGACTGTCGTTGGTCCGTAGCGGAATCCACTGGCCGAGTGCTCGACCTCGGGAGTTGAGCGTCTGCGCTCACGGGCTTCGCAGGCCGAGTCACGACGAGAGAGCAGCGCGTTGCCCGGTACTCGACAACGAAGGCAGGCAGGGCCGGTAGTGTGGCCCTGCCGGGTGCGGAGCACGCCGCATCGCCTGTGCGCGTATGCTCATCGCAAGTCGCCTTATCCGCAACGTGGAATGTCGATATGAAGCGGTATCGTGAGGCTTTCTTCGTGCGCGGACTAACAGCCCGAGGAGAAATCCCCGCGACATTCGAGCGGCGATGCATCCCGCGTGGACTGCGTTGCTCCTCGGTCGAATATGGCCGATATGCTTCCTCGTCGCGCCTTGCCACGCGGGCGCCTCGCCGCTCTCGGTGCGACGCGCGGTTTCACCACGGACTGCCAAGGCCCGCACGCCTCACGGGCAACATCGTGCGCTCACCGCCTTCTTGCGGCATCCACCTCAACAAGGAGCAGGCGGTCCCGATGTTGCGGAAAGCAGCAAGCGCCCGGCCGTATCCGGAAGCGGGAACCGATTCGCTGTCCCGGCGTAAGCGGTACGTTCTCAGCGACCGCAATGGCCGTGGCAACTTTCTTCCCACCAGTGAGAACGACGAAAAAGGGACTACAGGATCTGAACAGTGCATTGGTATCCACGCTACGTACCAGTCGATGAGCAACGGGCGCGAACCGTATCCGAGATACAGGGTCTGCGCGCGCGCGGCGTAACGGTGCAGCCAATAGAGTTGAGGGGACGGACCATCGCCCGCAACTTCTGGGGCAGGCGCTGGTGCGAGCATCTCGAGTCGTTTTCCGAATACGCGGCCCGTCTGTCGCACGGCAGGTCCTACGTGCGCAACGGCTCCATCTGTCACCTCGCGATAGACCCGGGCGCCGTGGACGCGATGGTCGTCGGTTCGGCCCTCTACCACGTATCGATTCGCATCCGGCGACTGGGGAGCCCGGACTGGGCGGCCATCAGGAGGGCGTGCGCAGGCCGCATAGGCTCGGTGCCGGAGTTGCACGAGGGCCTGCTGCCCGACGACGTCGCCGCGGTCATCACCGATCGCGACGCCGGCTTGTTTCCGCAACCCGGCGAAATCGTGCCGTCCTGCGAATGCCAGGACCGGGCGACGATGTGCAAGCACGCGGCTGCGGTCCTCTCCGGCGTCGGCAGCCGGCTCGACGACAACCCTGAACTGCTCTTCCTGCTGCGCGGGGTGAACGAAGCCGAGCTGATTTCCACCGAATCCGCGCCGGCAGGCGACCAGGCGGCGGCCGGCGCCCCCGAGCCGGCCATGCGGAACGGGACGACGCCGAACGGGACTGCGCTGACGGAACCGGCCGCAGACGAATTGACGGCGTTCAAGTTGTCGTCGGCCGAGTCGCCGAGCGCGACCGACACCGCAACACCGCCGCGCAGGGTCAAGAAGACGCTGACGTACCGGCCGCCGATTCCGGCCGCCGGACTCCCGCGCTCCGCGCCGGCCAGGGACGAGGAAGCAGTCTCGTTCGAGCCTACGGGCGAGCTGGTAGCGGAGCTGCGCGAGCGATGCGGGTGCTCGATCGCCGAGTTCGCCGATCTGCTGCAGGTTACCCCGACGTCGGTACGCCGCTGGGAGAACACCGCCGGGGCGCTCAACCTCCACGCCCGACCGTGGGAAGCCCTGCTGGCGCTGTTCCTGGAGATCGAGAAGCACCATGGATAGACGTCCCGCTCGGGAGAGCGGCCGCCGACAGTGCCGGCGAGCAGCCGTAACTCCGCGATCGGGGCGAAGCGGATCAGCTTCCCATGGCCGCGCTCGACCGGGTCACCGTTGAAGGCTTCGGCGGGGCTCGTCAAGCAGGCGTCGGTGGAGACTCGATGTCCCGGCTGCTGGTTCACGTCGAGGGCTCGAACAGCTCCCGGGTTCCCCGGCGTGAGTTGCTTCTGCTCCCGTTGGGGAACGGCAGTGCGCTTGCTACCGGGACGCCGGGGCTCATTACCTCCAGCGAAGCCGGGAGCCGGCCGAGACGGCGGACGATCTCGTCTCGCGCCAGCGGCGCGCTGGTGAGGAACTCCCGGTGCGTCCGATTGCCCCGCCAGGCCGGGCGGCGCGGCGGCTCGGGCAGCAACGCGTCCACCAGCTCGAGATCGAAGTCATAGAGAAGAACCCCGTGATGTAGCAGAGCCCCCTTCACCCGCCGCTGCGCGTGACCGGCGAACTTTCGCTCGCGGATGGCAAGGTCCGTCGAGCGGATCGCGGTGCCGCGGACGGCCAGGACGCCGGCAAGCCGGCCGAGAAGCCACTCGTAGCTGCGTTCGACATCGGCCAGCCAGGGACGTTCATCGAGCGACAGGACGAGCGCGATGTTCAGGCAGCCCGGACCGACCACGACGGCGCCGCCGCCCGATTCCCGGCGCAGCAACGGCACTTCTCGCAAGGCGCACGCGGGCACTCGTACCCACGCTTCAGGTTTGCCGTTCCGGGGCAGTACTACCGCGGGCCGGGCGGACTCCCAGATGAGCAACCGCTCGACGGAGGCCGCCGACGCGGTAATGTCACCCGCTGCTTCCTGTGTTCGCCCGCGCGACTTCGCTCGCGGGTCCATACCCCGCCGCGCATCGTGTTCCAGGCGACGTAGCGCCTCGATTTCGAGCTTCAGGCCGCGCTCGGGCGCAACCAAACCATGGTCCTCGACCTGCATGGGCGTCGGCTTCACGATGTCTGGCTGGTTGACGACGAACGTGCAGTCCCGAGAGGCTCGACACGGTGCTCGCCGCGAGGCAGCGGCGCGAGGGTTCCAGGTACAATCCGGATTCACCGTGCCAACACCCAAGAACCCTGGGCCAGTCTATCTGGACTGCGCGGCGACCTGCCCGCTCGACCCGCGCGTGCAGGCGGAGCTCCGCCGCTTCAGCGAAGTGGACTTCGGAAACGCCGGAAGCCGCACGCACGACTACGGGCGGACCGCTCGGCAGGCAGTGGAGCGGGCGCGCGCCCACGTGGCCCGGGTCGCGGACGTTCGGCGCAACGAGGTCATCTTCACCAGCGGCGCTACGGAATCGAACAACCTGGCGCTCCTCGGCCTGGAGTCCCACGGACGCGCCCAACGTCGCATGCACCTCGTCAGCACCAGGATCGAGCACCACGCCGTGCTGGAGCCGCTGCGGGTGCTCGGCTCCCGCGGCTTCGAGCTGACGCTGGTCGACCCGGAACCCGGCGGTTGGGTGGATGCCGACCGCGTGGCCGCCGCGGTGCGGCCCGACACGCTGCTCGTCTCGGTGATGCAGGTCAACAACGAGACAGGCATCCAGCAGCCGGTCATTGAGATCGCGGACCGCCTCGCCGGATCGCCGGCCTTCCTGCACGTCGACGCGGCGCAGGGATTCGGCAAGGCGCTCGATGCGCTCCGGCACCCACGGGTCGATCTGGCCAGCGTCAGCGGCCACAAGATCTGCGGCCCCAAGGGTACGGGCGCCCTGATCGCAAGACATCGAAACGGCACGCGCCCGCCGCTGACGCCCCTGCTCCACGGCGGCGGACAGGAGCTGGGACTCCGGCCGGGCACGCTGCCGGTCCCCCTGATCTCGGCGTTCGGCAAGGCGGCCGAGCTGGCCATCGACGAGTACGACACCCGCCTCTCGACGGTGACTGCCTTTCAGGAGCGTCTGCTCGCGGGACTCGCGCCGCTCGCTCCCCGCGTGCACGGCGATTCCGGCCGGCGCCTGCCCTACATCCTCAACCTGTCGATTCCGGGCTGGGACAAGGAGACGCTCATCGAGGCCTGGGCGGGGCTGGCCGCCATCTCCGACGGCGCCGCCTGCACCTCGCAGTCCTACACCTGCAGCCATGTGCTCGCGGCGATGAAACTGTCCGCGGAGGACGAAGCCGGGGCCGTGCGGCTCTCCTGGTGTCATCTCTCCGAGATGCCCGACCTCGAGGCGCTCACCGGCGCACTCCTCGCCGGCGCCCTCTCCGCAGTGCCCCGGTCATCATGACGACGCCGCGCGCTGGCTCCTTCATCCGCTACAGGCGGTCCCGGTTCGCCACCCGCCTGCCGGTCGACCACCGCTACACGCGGTCGCACTACTGGCTGAAACGGGACGACGCGGGGCTCTGGCGGATCGGATTGACGACCTTCGCCACCCGCATGCTGGGCGACCTAGTAGAATGCACGTTTGCGGTGGAGCCGGGCGAGTCGGTGGAGATCGGCCAGGCGATCGGCTCGATCGAAGGATTCAAGGCGATTTCCGACGTCTACGCGGTAGCGTCGGGACGCTTCGTCGGGACCAACGAGGGCCTCGACACCGACATAACGCTGGTCGAATCGGCCCCGTACGGCGAGGGTTGGCTCTACGCCGTCGATGGCACCGCGGATCCCGACAGCCTCGACGTCGACGAGTACGTGCACGTGCTGGACGCGACCGTCGATCGCATGCTGGCAAGCCGCCGCGAAGGTGACAAGGATGCCTAGGAAGTTGCGCCGCAGAACGGAGCGAAGCGGAGTTTCTGCGACGCAAGGTCATGGAGCGGGGGGGATGGGCCGAACCGCCGCGCCAGGCGCGCCGGTTCGGGGCGCTGGCTTCGAACCGGAACCGAGCAGGTCGGACGGCGCGCGGGCCCGCTACATCATGGTCGGCGGCTTCCTCGGGGCCGGCAAGACGACGGCGATCCTCCGGCTGGCGCGGTTCCTGACCGAGGGGGGACGGCGGGTCGGGCTGATCACCAACGACCAGAGCGTCGGCCTGGTCGACACGACGCTGGCCCGCGCGCAGGGATTCCCCGTCGAGGAAATCACCGGCGGCTGCTTCTGCTGCCGGTTCAACACGTTGATGGACGCGGCCGACCGACTGAACGCCGAGGCGCGGCCCGACGTCTTCATAGCCGAGCCGGTGGGAAGCTGCACCGACCTGCGGGCCGCGGTCAGCTATCCGCTGCGCCGGATGTACGGGGACGCCTTCGAGATCGCGCCGCTGAGCGTGCTCGTCGATCCCCTGCGGGCGTTGCGGGTGCTCGGCCTGGAAGCCGGGCGGTCGTTCTCGGAGAAGGTGCTCTACGTCTACGATCGGCAGCTCGCCGAGGCGGACGTGATCGTGGTCAACAAGATCGACCTGCTCGACGAGGCGCGGCTGGAAAGGCTGCGCGAAGCACTGGCGGCCCGGTATCCGCGGGCCGACGTGCTGGCGCTGTCGGCCCGGGACGGAAGCGGAATGACATCCTGGTTCGAGCAGGTGACCCGCGGCGCGATGAGTGTAGGGATGTCCCCCGACGTAGACTACGAGGTGTACGCGGAGGGCGAGGCGCTCCTCGGCTGGTTGAACGCCACCGTGCGCGTGTCCTGCGGCGACCCCTTCGACGGCAACGCCATGCTGCGGGACCTCGCCGCGCACATCGCGGACGCCGTGGGGAGCGGGGAGATCGCCCACCTGAAGATGACGCTGACGGCGGAGGAGCTGTCCTCGGACATCGCGGTTCTCAATCTGGTGGCGGGCGACCGGAGCGCGGAGCTGGCCCACACGCTGAAGGCGCCGGTGGACGCGGGCGAGCTGATCGTCAACCTGCGGGCCGAGGAAGACCCGGAGCGCCTGAACGACGCGGCGCTGGGGGCGCTGGCGGCATGGGAGTCGGCCGGCAGCGGCCGCCGCGCGGCCGTCGAGCACATCGAGCACTTCCGGCCGGCCAAGCCGACCCCGACCCATCGAATGGCGACAGCGTAATGAGCGAAACCGAGACTTCGACGACGGCGGCCCCGAACCTGGTCTACTGCCGCTGCACGTACGCGCGGGTGGTGCCCCGCCCGGTCAAGGACGGCGTGCTCGAGGCGCTGGCCGGATCCGGTGTCGACTTCGACGCGGTGCCCGATCTGTGCGAGATGTCGGCCCGCAAGGACCCCCGGCTGGCGGAGATCGCGGCGGATAAGGACGTGACCATCGCCGCCTGCTATCCGCGGGCCGTGCGCTGGCTGTTCTCGTCGGCAGGCGCGCCGCTCGACAAGGAGCGGGTGAGGATTCTGAACATGCGCGAGGAAACGGCCGAAGCGGTGGCGGAAGCGATGCTGGCGCCCGGCGGCAAGGGTCCCGGAACAATCGGCGCCGGCGTCCCGGACGCGCCGTCGGCGGAGGACCCGAGCCGGTCATCGAACGGTGCCCCCCGAACCGGTGACGGAGGTGAGCGATGAGCGGCGCCGGCGCGTTGTCCCTGCCCGTGCTGCGGGTGGCGTTGTACGAAGGGCGCGGCGCCGAGCCGCTGGACGGAGCACGCCGGCTCGCCCTGCTGCAGACGCTGCTCGACAAGGGCTACCGGGTGACGCGGGTCGCAGCGGGCCGCGCGACGGCCGGCGCGGGCCGCGCCGACGACGGCAACGCGCTGGCCGTGCTCGGCCGTTTCACGGAGAACCAGCCGGCCGAGGCGGTCGGCGCCGATTCCGGCGGCCGGGTCTGGTTCCGCGACATCGGCGACCAGACGCCCGACGCGGTGGCGGCGCTGGTCGACGCCATCCGGGCCGAGTGCGAGGCCCGCGAACCCGGGAACTGGAAGCCGTGGTTCCCGGTCATCGACTTCGACCGCTGCACCAACTGCATGCAGTGCCTGAGCTTCTGCCTTTTCGACGTCTACGGCGTCTCGAAGGGCGGGCAGATCCAGGTGCAGAACCACGACAACTGCAAGACCGACTGCCCGGCGTGCTCGCGGGTCTGTCCCGAGGTGGCGATTCTGTTCCCCAAGTACCGCCACGGGCCGATCCACGGTGGCGAGATTCAGGCGGACGACGTGCGCCGCGAGGCGATGAAGGTCGACATCTCGGCCCTGCTCGGGGGCGACATCTACGCCGCGCTGCGCGACCGGAGCACGAAGGCGAAGTCGCGCTTCTCGAAGGAGCGCGACGAGGAGCGGGCGCTGAAGGAACGCCAGAAGTGCCTCGTCAAGCTGCAGAAGAACCTGGACATCCCAGCCGAGGTGCTGGCCAGCCTGCCGACTCTGGACGACATCCAGGCCAAGGCCGAGGCCGCCAAGGCCCGGGCGCAGGCCGCCATCGACGCCGCCGCCGCGCGGCAGGAGGGTTGACGACGTGGTGCTCGGACTGGCCAGACGGATGCTCACCGAGCCGGACCCGCGCGCCCTGCGCAAGCTGGTCTGGAACATGGGCGTCAAGGGCGTCCGCTCGGTGCAGCGCTACAAGCGGCGGATCAAGCGCGGCGAGCACTTCCCGCCGTTCCTCTTCATCTCCGTGATCTCGGGCTGCCAGTTGCGCTGCCAGGGATGCTGGGTCGACGTAGAGGCGCCGAGCCGGAAAATCGAGATCGACGAGTTGAACCGCATCGTCGGCGACGCCAAGCGGCACGGCAACAGCTACTTCGGCATCCTGGGGGGCGAGCCGCTGCTGCACCCCGACCTGTTCGACCTGTTCGCGGCGCACCAGGACTGCTACTTCCAGCTCTTCACCAACGGCCACCTGATCGACGACGCGAAGGCGGCCGAGCTGCGCCGCCTCGGCAACGTGACGCCGCTCGTCAGCATCGAGGGCACCTCGGTGGTGAGCGACGAGCGCCGCGGCCGGACCGCCGTTCTCGACAAGTCGCTCGCCGGGCTCGAGGCCTGCACGCGGAACCGGCTGGTCACGGGGGTGGCCACGAGCGTCTGCAAGACGAACATCGACGATCTCGTCCAGGAGTCGTGGCTGCGCCGGCTCATCGAGCTCGGGGCGCACTATGCGTGGTTCCACACCTACCGGGTCGTCGGGCCGAAGCCGACGGCGGAGATCGCCCTCACCCCGGAGGAGGTGCTGCGCGTGCGCCGATTCATCGTGCGCATGCGCGCGCGGCTGCCGATCGCCATCATCGACGCGTACTGGGACGACGAGGGGCAGGCCCTGTGCCCGATGGCCACGGGAGTCAGCCACCACATCAGCCCCTACGGCGACATCGAGCCGTGCCCGATCATCCAGTTCGCAACCGAAACGGTCTATGATCGGCCGAGCGTCTACGAGACCATGACCAGCTCGCCGTTCCTCAAGGACTTTCGGGAGACCGCGGCGCAAACCACGCGCGGCTGCATCGTGCTGGAACGCCCGGATCTCGTCCGCGAGCTCGTGGAGCGCCACGGCGCGCGTGACACGACGCAGCGGCAGACGGCCTCCGTGGAGTTGGCGCAGCTTACGCCGCGGAGCAGCCAGTACGACCCGGGCAACGAGATCCCCGAGGAGCACTGGGCCTACGCCTTCGCCAAGAAGCACTGGTTCTTCGGATTCGGGGCCTATAGCTGACGTGCGAAGCGGGATTCCTGCGGCGCCAATCACCGACTGACCACGCTGATATCAACGGAAGAGATTCCTGTGAGCTACCAACTGCCGGTCGTTTCGCTCCCGCGCGCCGTGCCGCCCGTGGCCATGCGGCCGCCGCAGGAGACCATCCCGCAGACCCGGTCGGAGCGCGAGGTGATGCTGCGGCAGGTCCAGGCCTACGTCGCGGCGCGGCAGAGCGAGATCACGCCGCCGCTGGTCCTCGACGAGTTGCGGGCGCGGTCCGAGGAGATCGTGCGCGGGCACGGCATCGACTCCAAGTACATCGACTATGTCGGCGTGCTGCTCGCCAACGAGACGTGGCGCGAGCACCTGGCCGCCGTCCCCTACGACCGGCGCCTGCTGCTGCTGCCCAAGTGCCTGCGCGTGGAGGATCGCTGCCCCGCCCCGTTCGACGAGTTCGGCCTGCTCTGCAAGCAGTGCGGCCTGTGCACGATCCAGGACCTGCAGGAAGAGGCCGAGAAGCTCGGCTACGCGGTGCTCGTCGCCGAGGGCTCGGCGCTGGTGATGGCGCTGATCCAGACCGGCAAGATCGAGGCGATCGTCGGCGTGAGCTGCCTCTCGGTGCTGGAGCGGGCGTTCCCCTACATGGAGGCGGCCGCGATTCCGGGTGTGGCGATTCCGCTGCTGCAGGACGACTGCAAGGACACCGGGGTCGACGTCGAGTGGGTCTGGGACTTCATCCACGCAACGAGCGACGACCGCACGCGACGGCTCGATCTGGACGCGCTACGGCGCGACGTCGAGGGCTGGTTCGAGCCCGCGGCGCTGGACACGCTGTTCGGCGGACCGCCGGCCGGCGAGACCGAGACGCTCGCGCGGGCCGAGCTCACCCGGGCCGGCAAGCGCTGGCGGCCCTTCCTCACCGTCTGCGTGCACCAGGCGCTGCAGGACGACCCGCACGCGACGGCGCCGGACGCGTTGCGCAAGGTCGCGGTGGCGGTGGAGTGCTTCCACAAGGCCTCGCTGGTCCACGACGACATCGAGGACGGCGACGCGCGCCGCTACGGCGAGCCCACGCTGCACGCCTCGCATGGCATCCCGGCAGCGCTCAACGTCGGGGACTTCCTCATCGGCGAGGGTTACCGACTGCTCGCGGAGAGCGATTTCGAACCCGACGTCCGTGCAGCGATGATCGCTATCGCGGCTCGCGGCCACCGGACGCTCTGCCTCGGGCAGGGGGAGGAGCTGGCGTGGGCGCGCAACCCGCGACCGCTCGGCTCGCAGCAGGTATTGCAGATCTTCCGCCAGAAGACGGCCCCCGCGTTCGGGGTGGCGCTGGAGCTCGGGGCCGCCTGCGCCCGCGCCGGCGACGACGTGTTCGAAAGGCTGCGGGCGTACAGCGACGCGCTCGGCATCGCCTACCAGATCCGGGACGACCTCGACGACCTCGAACCGTCCGCCGACGCGCCGGATGACGTGGCGGCATTGCGTCCGTCGCTGCCGCTCGCCGTCGGATACGAGCAGGCGAAGTCCGAACCGGAAGCGCGTTCCATCCTGGAGGCGGCGTGGCGCCGCGAGCGGGCCCTCGACGGCCGCTCCGACGAAGTACGCGAGCTGCTGTCCCGCTTCGACGCCGTGGACCGCAGCCGCCGCCTGATGGAAGGCTACAAGGAAGAGGCGATCCGCTCTCTGCCCGGCCTGACCAACCCCAGCCTCAAGGGGTTGCTGCGCCGGGTCATCGGCAAGATCTTCAGCGTCGAGATTCAGGGCTGGTGCAGTGAGTTCGAGGCTCGAAATGCTGCAGGTAGCCAGGCTGTCGCCGACGTTGCTGGGTGACGCGGCGGACCTGACGGCGGACTTTCTCTCGTCCCGGCTGAATCCCGACGGCGGCTTCCAGGATCGCGACGGCGCCAGCGACCTCTACTACACGGTCTTCGGGCTCGAAGCGCTGACGGCGCTGCAGCGCGACCTGCCGGCGGCCGATGTCCGGCGGTATCTGAAGCGCCACGAGGATCCCGCCGCTCTCGACTTCGTGCACACCGCCTGCCTCGCCCGTTGCTGGGCCGACATCGGCGCCGCGAACGAGGCGCCGGCCGAGGCGCTGCTTGCGCGTATCGAGACCTGGCGCACGCCGGACGGCGGCTACAGCCCGACGGACGACGCGCGCCACGGCACGGCGTACGGCTGTTTTCTGGCCCTGGGAGCGTACGAGGACCTGGGCGCTACGCTCGACGATCCCGACCGGCTCGTGGACTGCCTGGCCACGCTGCGGGCCGGGGACGGCGGATACGGCAACCAGCCGGGCGTGCCGGCGGGCCTGACGCCGCCGACCGCCGCGGCGGTGACGATTCAGCGGCGGCTGTCGCGGCCGGCGGATCGTGAAGCGACGGATTGGCTCCGGGCGCGCCACCTGCCGGCGGGCGGGTTCTGCGCGTCGCCGTCGACGCCGCTCCCCGATCTGCTCTCGACCGCCACCGCGCTGCACGCGCTCTCCGGCGCCCACGTGCCCCTTGCACCGTTCCAGGAACCGTGCCTCGACTTCATCGACAGCCTGTGGACGAACTCCGGCGGTTTCTACGGAAGCTGGGGTGACGACGTGCAGGACTGCGAGTACACCTTCTACGCCCTGCTCGCCCTGGGCCACCTGAGCCTGTGAGCATGCGCCCGGATCGCCCCTCGGCAGAGAGTCCGTCTGCGGTGAAGCCGATCTCCCCGGCCCCGGACGGCCGCGAGGAATGGCGCGCAACGCTCGACCGGCTCACCGAGGGCCTGCTCGCGGCGCGCACCGCGGACGGCCACTGGGCCGGAGAATTGTCGTCGTCGGCCTTGTCCACCGCGGTCGCGGTCATCGCGCTCACCCTGGTCGACCGGCATCGGCCGCCGGCCGCGTACGGCGCCCTCGTCCGCGGCGGCGTCGCCTGGCTGATCCAGACCCGGAACGAGGACGGCGGCTGGGGCGACACGACCGACAGCCCCAGCAACGTCAGCACCACCGCGCTCTGCTGGGCGGCCCTCGCCATTGCAGGCACGGACGATCCGCCGTGCGTCGCGGCGCTCGATCGAGTGCGCCACTTCATGCGCCGCGCCGCCGGCAGCCTGGAGCCGCGGCCTCTGGCCGACACGATCAGCCGGCGCTACGGCAAGGACCGCACGTTCTCGGTACCGATCCTCACCGTGCTGGCCCTGGCCGGACTCCTCGACGCCGACGGGCGCGACGCCGAGGCGCCGAGCGGCGGAGAATCGCCGGGGGGCGGCCGAGCCGGCAGCGAGAGAAACGCCAGCGGCCGCGCCGGCGACGACCATGGTGAGCAAGGCGGCGGCAGCGGCACCATCGGCAGCGGCTGGAAGCACGTTCCGCAACTCCCGTTCGAGCTGGCCGTGGTTCCACCGTCCTGGTACCGCTGGCTGCGGCTTCCGGTGGTCAGCTATGCCCTGCCGGCCCTGATCGCCATCGGCCAGGCCCGCCACCGGCAGCGACCCACGCGCAACCCGCTGACACGCCTCGTGCGCTACCTGGCCCGTGCACAGACCCTCCGCCGGCTGGAAGCGATTCAACCCCCCGGCGGCGGCTTCCTGGAGGCGACGCCGCTGACGAGCTTCGTGGTCATGAGCCTCGTCGCCGCCGGGAAGTCGACGCACCCCGTGGTGGATCGCGGCGTGGCGTTTCTGGAACGTTCGGTGCGGGCCGACGGAAGCTGGCCCATCGACACCAACCTCGCCACCTGGGTGACCACGCTCAGCATCAATGCGCTGGCGCGCCGACCCGATTGGCGCGGCCTCCTTCGACCCGCCGACCGTGCGGCCCTGCGCCGCTGGCTGCTCGATCAGCAGTACCGCGAGCGGCACGTCTACACGGATGCCGACCCCGGCGGCTGGGCCTGGACCGACCTGCCCGGCGGCGTGCCGGACGCGGACGACACCCCGGGCGCGCTGCTCGCCCTGCATGCCCTCGGTGCTGACGACGCGGAGCACCGGGAGGCCGCCTGCGCCGGGATCGGCTGGCTGCTCGACTTGCAGAACGCCGACGGCGGTATCCCGACGTTCTGCCGCGGCTGGGGGGCGTTGCCGTTCGACCGCAGCAGCCCCGACCTGACCGCTCACGCGCTACGGGCATGGGTCGCCTGGCGTCCCGCGTTGCCCGACCCGCTCCGGGCTCGCACCGAGCGGGCCATCACGCGCGCCGTCCGGTTTCTCGAGCAGGCGCAGCAGCCCGATGGATCGTGGATTCCCCTCTGGTTCGGTAACCAGGGCGCCCCGGACGAGGCAAACCCGGTCTACGGCACGGCGCGGGTGCTCGAGGGGCTCGCCGCGCTGTCCGACGTCGAGACGATCCCCGCTTCCGAGCACCGCGCGGCACTTTGGCTTGTCGACGCGCAGGGAGACGGCGGCGGTTGGGGCGGCGCACCGGGCGTCTCGCCCTCCATCGAAGAAACCGCCGTCGCAGTCTCGGCCCTGGCAACTTGGCGGCGGCTCCCGCGCGCCGCCCCGGTTCGCGGCATCGACGACGCCATCTCCCGCGGCGTGCAATGGCTGGCCTCTGCGACCGACGGCGGGCGGCGCGCCGCAACCGCCCCGATCGGGCTCTACTTCGCGAAGCTGTGGTACTCCGAAAAACTGTACCCGTGGACCTTCGGGCTTGCGGCGCTGGCCGCCGCGGAGAGCGCCGATCTCCGGTACGATGGATAGAGCCCCGACGACCCCGGACGCCGGGCGCCACAGCAGTACACGAACGTACACACCGTCGACAGGCCGGAGCCGGAAATGGACAATCAGCCGAGCACGTGGTTCGCAGACGATGCGGAGGACGACGCGGGAGTCCACATCGATCAGTACGACATCACCGCCTCTCCGAACGATTTCAATCTGGTGACGCTCGGTAGCTTCATCGACCGCGGCGCCGTCAGGATTCCCGGGTTTCAGAGACACTTCGTCTGGGACCTTCGCCGCGCGTCCAGGCTCATCGAGTCGCTCATCCTCGGCCTGCCCGTGCCGCAGTTGTTCCTGTACGAAGAATCCCGCAACCGATTCCTCGTCATCGACGGCCAGCAACGGCTGATGTCCATCTACTACTTCATCAAGCGGCGGTTCCCGCGCCAGGAACGCCGTCGGGAACTGCGGACCGTCTTCGACGACCTCGGACACATTCCGGAGAACGTGCTGAACGACGACAAGTACTTTCGGCCATTCAAGCTGCGCCTGTCGGGGCGGTTCTCCGACCGGGCGAGCAGGTTCGACGGCTTCGACTACGATTCGCTCGGCGAGTACCAATCGCAGTTCGACCTGCGTCCGCTCCGCAACATCATCGTCAAGCAGGTATCGCCGTCGGACGACGACTCGTCGATATTCGAGATCTTCAACCGACTGAACACCGGGGGGATGAACCTTCGCCCCCAGGAGATCCGCACCAGCATGTACCACTCCTGCTTCTACACGATGCTGTACGACATGAACGGCGAAACGAAGTGGCGAGCGCTCCTCGGGGCGCCACCGGATCTCCACCTCAAGGACATCGAGGTTCTCCTTCGCGGTTTCGCCATGCTCGTGGACGGCGAGACGTACTCGCCGTCGATGCTCAAATTCCTGAACCGCTTCTCCAAGAAGTGCAGGACGCACGACAGCGACCAGAACGAGTACCTCAAGGAACTGTTCCTGTCCTTTCTGCACGCGTGCCGCAACCTGCCCGAGGACGCGTTTCGGAACCCGCACGACAAGCGCTTCAACATAATGCTGTACGAGGCTGTCTTCACGGCCGCCTGCGGACAAGCGTTCGCCGAGCGCCGCCGGGTCGACGGCGAGCTGACGCCGGACCGCGTGCGAGCGCTGAAGAAGGATCGCGAGTTCACCTCGGCGTCCGCTTTCGACACCACGAGCACGGCGAACGTCAAGAAGCGTCTGTCCAGATCCCGTGAAGTCGTCGGCGCCCTGTAACGGCCGAAGGGAGTGGACGGCGTGCCAGCCACCGTGGTCGATGAGCTGCACGAGAGCTTTTCCGGCCTGCTCTCGGTCCTCGACGCAGCCGGCGAGGTCTCGTTGCGCGCCGTCGCGGGCGAGAACTTCCGGAAATCGCTACTGCTCGCCGCCGCGAGCTATTTCGAGCGGCGAATGACGGACACGGTGATGTCGTTCGTCGAACACGCGACGAACGGCAACGTGCTGGTCGCGTCGCTCGTGCGCAAGAAGGCGGTAAGCCGCCAGTACCATACGTGGTTCGAGTGGGACGGCCGCAACGCGAACAGCTTCTTCGGGCTGTTCGGAAACGACTTTCGCGACTTCATGAAGCAGAGAGTGAGGCAAGACGACGAGCTAGACCGCGCCGTCCGGGCGTTCCTCGAGCTCGGAAGGGAACGGAATCGCCTCGTGCATCACGACTTCGGTACCTTCCCGCTGGAAAAGACGACGGCGGAAATTCACGCCCTGTACACGCGCGCCATGCGCTTCGTCGACGCGGTTCCGGACGCCTTGCGGGAGTTCGACGTCGACCGCGCAGCGTAGGAGGGTCAGATCGCCCGATCGGCCGCATCATGTGGCTGACGGCGCCCATGGAGGAAAACGGCGACATGAGATTCGAGGACTATACGATCCCGAGCACTCGCCCGGTCATCTCACAATCGCAGCAGCGGTCGATCCGGCGACTCCGGCCGGGGGCCCAGCGTCTGCTTCACGCAGTCGGCCACCAGATCGAGCTGCTCCATGACGACCTGGCCCACCAGCGCATCGGCGCTCGACGGCACGACCACGCAACTGGTGAACATTGAACGGTCGCCGATACGGACGGCCAAGGGACCGGCGATGGGGAGGTCTCCCCGTTGCCCGTTGGCGTAGGTGAAGGTCGCGCTTCCCACCACCTCCACCCCGAGCCGCTCTACGACGTCCTCGGGCAGCGCGAGCATCACTGCGCCCGTGTCAGCGACGGCCCGGACGGTCGCCCGCCGGACATCGGCCGCCCGGCGATGACCGGACCTGACCAGCACGCGGTCCGTCACGTTCTCCAACTCGACGTCAACGAGGATCTCGCCCATGGCGCATCTCCGGTCCGACAAGCGTCACGACTTTCTTTCCCATTCTACTCGGCGGCGGCGCGCCGATCCGCGGCGGCGCGCGAACGCCTCGCGACACGTGGAAACCGGTGAGTTCAGTTCGCTCGGGTCGACTTCGCAACCGCCGGCGAGCACCGGCGCGCAGGACCGGCCCCGGCCGCGCTATCATTTTCCGTTCGCTTGCCGTAGCAGGCGCGACGCCATCCGGAGCCATGCCGAAGTTTCGAGCGATGACGCCGTTCGAATTCCACGTGCCGACCCGCCTCGTCTTCGGGTCCGGCACCCTCGACCGCCTCGGGGCGCTGGCGCGGGACCTGGGCCTCGCGCGACCGCTGCTCGTCTCCGACCGCGGCCTCGAGGAAGCGGGTCACGTCGACCGCGCGCTCGGCCTGCTGCGCGCCGCCGGGCTGGAGGTGGAGGTCTTCGACGACTTCGACGTGAACCCGGACGCGGCGATGGTCGAACGCGGCGTCGCGTTCGCGCGGAAGTACCGGCCCGATTCCATCATCGGACTCGGCGGCGGCAGCTCCCTCGACTGTGCGAAGGGCATCAACCTGCTGCTGACCAACGGCGGCGCCATGGCCGACTACCGCGGCTACGGCCACGCCCACAAGCCGCTGCTGCCGATGATCGCCGTCCCGACCACCGCCGGCACCGGCTCGGAGGCGCAGAGCTACGCCGTCATCGCCGATGCCGTCACGCACATGAAGATGGCGTGCGGCGACGCGCAACTCGCCTTCCGGGTGGCCCTTCTCGACCCCGATCTGACCCGGTCGCAACCCCCCGCGGTCACCGCCGCCGGCGGATTCGACGCCATCGCCCACGCGGTGGAGACCGCGGTGACGAAGCGCCGCACCGCGATCTCGGCGCTCTTCTCGCGCGAGGCCTTTCGCCTGCTGGACGCCAACTACGAACGGGTGATCGAGAGTCCCGACGACGTCGGCGCGCGGGGCGCGATGCAGCTCGGCGCGTTCTACGCGGGCGTGGCCATCGAGCAGTCGATGCTCGGCGCGGCCCACGCGTGCGCGAATCCCCTGACCGCGCGTTACGACATGACGCACGGCGTCGCGCTGGCGATCCTGCTGCCCCACGTGGTGCGGTGGAACGCGCACGCGGCGGACGATCTCTACCGCGACCTCGTCAACGGCATGCCCCCGGCCGCCGCGTCCGGCGGGGCCGGGGAACGGTTGGCCGCTCGTCTGATCGAGATAGGCAGATCGGGCGGGTTCCCGGCGGACCTGCGGACGACCGGCGTACCCGAACAGGATCTGTCGACCCTCGCCGAGGCCGCTGGCACGCAGTGGACCGGCACGTTCAATCCGAGGCCTTTTGGCGCGCGCGAAGCGTTGGAGGTTTATCAATGCGCCTACTGAATCGGTCACACCGCAAGCCGTTCGCGGCGACTGTCGCCGCAACCGCCGCCTTGGTCGTCTCCATGGCCCTGGCTGCCGCCGGGACGGCCGCCGCCCAGGAGGCGGCGCCGCCGGACGCCTGGACGCAGTTCCGCGGCACGGCCGGCCTGACCGGCGTCTCGTCGGCCACCGTGCCGGAGAACCCGAGGCTGCTCTGGTCGTTCGAGGCGGGCGAGTCGATCGATTCGTCGGCCGCCATCGCCGACGGGACGGTCTACGTCGGCACATATACCGGCGAGCTCCTCGCGCTCGATCTCGAGACCGGCAACCTGAAGTGGCGCTACCGGGCGAGCGAGCGGATGGGCATCGGCGAGTCGTCGCCGGCCGTCGGGCACGGTCTGGTCTTCGTCGGCGATCTGGCCGGCGTGCTGCACGCCGTCGATGCGGAAACCGGCGCGGAGGTCTGGACCTATGCAACGCAGGGCGAGATCAAGTCGTCGCCGGTGCTGTCCGGCGGCCGCGTCCTCATCGGGTCGTACGACGGCTACCTGTACGGGCTGGAAGCCGCGACCGGCGAGCTGGCGTGGCAGGTGGAGACGCAGAACTACGTTCACGCCACTCCCGCCGTCACGGACGGCATCGCTTACTTCGGGGGCTGCGACGAGACGTTCCACGGCGTCCGCATCTCGGACGGCACCGAGATCACCAGCGTGCCGGCCGGCGCCTACACCGCCGCGTCGTCGGCCATCCACGACGGGCACGCCTACTTCGGCACCTTCGACAACGAGGTCGTCAGCCTCGACCTGAGCACGGGCGACATCGTCTGGCGCTACGAACACCCGCGGCGGCACTTCCCGTTCTACTCGTCGGCGCTCAACGTCGACGGCACCGTCGTCATCGGCGGCCGCGACCGCATGGTCCACGGCATCGACGCCGGGACCGGCGAGATGCGCTGGACGTTCATGACCCGCGCGCGCGTCGATTCCTCCCCCGCCGCCGCCAACGGCCGCGTCTACATCGGCTCCGGCGACGGGCGGTTCTACATCCTCGATCTGGAGAGCGGCGAGAAGCGCTGGGAGTTCGATACCGGCGCGCCGCTGTCGGCGTCCCCGGCGATCGCCGACGGCAAGGTGGTGATCGGCTCGCAGGACGGGGTGCTCTACTGCTTCGGGTGACACACGCATCGGAAATCGTTGGACGGCGCCGGCGCACGCGGACCGCGATCTGGTGGCACGGCAGCGCGGACGGAACCACGACGAGCTCCCCTCCGTGGATCTCGTACCGGCGCCCGTCGTCCGGCATGACCAGGAGGTCGCTGTAGCCGAACCGCGGCTGTACGTCCTGCATGGGCGCCATCGTAGCCCGGAAACCTTCGCTGTGCAGCCCGCTTTCCGCCCAACCAGGCTCTCCAGGGTCTGCACCGCCTATGCGGCACAGACCCTGGTACGCCATCGATGCGAAACGCGTGCCGGCGAGCAGCGCGGGAACGCCAGCCGGCCACGCGGACCGAAACGACGGAGGTCGGCACCTGCCTTCCTGTCGCGGTGCGGTGGGCTGGTATCATCAATGTCATGACCGATGCGGCAACAGCAGCACCGGCGCCCCCGAACGAGACGGAGGTCGGCAGCTACTTCGTCGCCAACTACCCGCCGTTCTCCACGTGGACAACGGACGCGGTTGCCGATGCTGCGCGGCCCGCGCTCGCCGCGCCGGGGGCGGCAGACGTCCCGCTCGGCCTGTACCTCCACATTCCGTTCTGCCGCAAGCGCTGCCACTTCTGCTACTTCCGGGTCTACACGGACAAGAACGCGGCCGAGGTGCAGTCGTACCTGGATGTGCTGGGCCGCGAGTGGGAGCTGTACGCCGAGCAGCCGGCCATCGCCGGGCGGCCGCTCGACTTCATCTACTTCGGGGGCGGCACGCCGTCGTTCCTGTCGGTGCGGCAGCTCCGCGGGCTGGTCGATCGGCTCGCGGCCGTCACGCCCTGGTCGACCGCGAGCGAGATCACGTTCGAGTGCGAGCCCGGCACGCTGACCGAATCGAAGCTGCGCGCCATCCGCGAAATGGGCGTGACGCGGCTCAGCCTCGGCGTCGAGCACTTCGACGACCATATCCTGGAGCTGAACGGGCGCGCGCACCGCTCAGCCGAGATCTTCCGGGCGTACGAGTTCGCCCGCTCGATCGATTTCCCGCAGATCAACATCGACCTCATCGCGGGCATGCTCG
This sequence comes from Vicinamibacterales bacterium, assembly GCA_965204175.1. Lineage (GTDB taxonomy): Bacteria > Acidobacteriota > Vicinamibacteria > Vicinamibacterales > UBA8438 > WTFV01. Next base: position 122,203 of record OZ241978.1, on the reverse strand, counting down.
GTGAGACGGACGAGAAGTGGCGGGACGCGGTCCGCAGGACCGTGGCGCTCGACCCGGACAGCGTCACCATCTACCAGATGGAGCTGCCGTTCAACACTACGATCAGCGGCGACCGGCTGCACGGAACCGGACAGTTCCAGGAGACGGTCGCCCCCTGGGCGACCAAGCGCCGCTGGGTGGATGAAGCGTTCGCCGCCCTGGAACGGGCCGGCTACACGGTGGGCAGCGCCTATACCGCGGTCAAGCACCCCGGGCGCACCAGCTTCGTCTATCGCGATCGCCTCTGGCAGGGCGCGGACCTGGCGGGCCTCGGCGTGGCGTCGTTCGGACACGTCAGCGGCGTCCACATGCAGAACCTCGACTCGTGGGGAGCGTATGCGCAGGCCGTACAGGAGGGACGCATACCGCTCAACCGGGCCTACCGACCGACCGACGAGGAACGCCTGATCCGCGAGCTGGTGCTGCAGCTCAAGCTCGGCTCGATCCGGCCCGCCTACTTCCGCGACAAGTACGGCGTGGATGTGCAGGAGCGCTTCACCGACCCGTTCGCATCACTGGCCACCGACGGCTACCTGGCCGAGTCGTCGCCGGAGCGGGTCCGGTTGTCGCGCGAGGGCCTGCTTCGTGTGGACAGTCTCCTGCCGCGGTTCTTCCTGCCGGCGCACACCGACATCCGGTACACGTAATTGGCGGACGATCTGCTCTACCCTCTCGACCTGGTCTACGAGCGGGCCGGCATCGAGGTCCCGCGCGTGGAGGTGGTCCAGCCGGACGACATACCGCTCCCTTATCGCTCGCTTCTGGTGCACGACATCGACATGACGCTGACGCTCGAGCGCCACTTCGGCGGACGCGTGGTGCTGCGGCCGCTGTCGACGTTCACCGAGGGCGGTTCCTACTTCCGCCGCGTGCTGCTGGTGCAGGAGTACGCCGGCCAGCCGGTGGAGATGGGAGCGATTCGGATGCAGCTCGACGCGTTCGACGACGAGATCCGCCGGCAGATCCTGGAGAACGAGGTGCCGCTCGGACGCATTCTTCGCGACGGCCGGTTCGAGTACGAAAGCCGTGTCCGGGCGTACCTCGCGGTCACCCCGAACCCGGAAATGATGGGCGTCTTCTGGATGCGCGAGCCGCGCGTCCTCTACGGCCGGCGTACCGAAATCGTGCGGCACGGAGACGAGATCGGCGACATCGTCGAGGTGCTGCCGCTGGTAATACGATGAGCAGGATGGACACCGACGGACGCTACGACTGCATCGTCATCGGCGGCGGTCCCGCCGGCGCAACGGCCGGGACCGTGCTGGCGCAGCACGGCCGGCGCGTGGCGATTCTCGAGCGCGAGGCCTTCCCGCGGTATCACATCGGCGAATCGCTCATGCCGTACACGTGGTTCACGTTCGAGCGGCTCGGCGTGCTCGACTGGTTCGAGAAGGCGGCGTGCCCGAAGAAGTACAGCGTGCAGTTCGTCTCGACCACCGGCAAGGTGTCGCAGCCGTTCTACTTCTTCGAGACGATCGAGCACCCCTGCTCGACGACCTGGCAGGTGCTGCGCAGCGCTTTCGACCGGATGCTGCTGGACAACGCAAGGGCCAGGGGCGCCGACGTGCGGCAGGGGACCGTGGTCCGCGAAGTACTGATGGACGGCGATCGCGCGGTGGGCGCGCGGGCCGCGGGGCCCGCCGGCGAACCGTTGACGTTACGCGCCGACGCGGTCATCGACGCTTCGGGCCGCGACACCTTCCTCGCCTCGAAGCTCGGCTGGAAGCGGCGCGACCCCGACCTGACGAAGATAGCGATCTTCAGCTACTACCGCGGTGCCCGGCGCGACCCCGGCCTGGACGAGGGCGCAACGACGGTCGCCTACATCCCGGAGAAGGGCTGGTTCTGGTACATCCCGCTGCCGGACGACGTAGTCAGCGTCGGCGTCGTCGCCGAGGCCGACTACCTGTACCGCGACACGCGCGACCCGGAAGCGATCTTCGCGCGGGAAGCCGCCGACTGCATCTGGATCGCCGACCACCTGAGCACGGGAACGCGCATCGAGCCGGTCCGGGTGACCGGCGAGTTCAGCTACCGCGCCGAGTCGATCGGCGGCAACGGCTTCTGCCTCGCCGGCGATGCGTTCTCGTTTCTCGACCCCGTCTTCTCCACCGGCGTCTTCATGGCGCTCAAGAGCGGCGAGATGGCGGCCGACGCCGTGCACCGCGGCCTCGACGCCGGCGGCGTGACCGCCGAGACGTTCGTCGACTACGAGCGCAACATGCGCTGGGCGCTGGATCAGTTCCGGCAGCTCGTCCTGTCGTTCTACAACCAGACGTTCAGCTTCCGGGACTTCATCCGCGCCCACCCGGATCTGCACCCGCGGCTGGTGGACGCGCTGGTCGGCAACGTGTTCGCCGATCTCGGGCCGCTGTTCGAGGCACTGCAGGAGTTCTCGGCGCGGACGTCACGGCCCGAGTTGGCGCAACCGGCCGGCAGTGGGTCGTGACCGGCAACGCCCCGCCGCGCCGCGCCGGCGCAGGCGGTGATCGGGAGGGAGAGCGGCAACGTCGGGCCGCGCGCCGCGGCATAGAATGTGCCGGTGATCAGCGAGTACCGGCTGAAGCGCCGGGTGCAGTTCTACGAGACGGACACGGCCGGCATCGTTCATTTCTCCTGGTTCTACCGCTACATGGAGGAGGCCGAGCACGCGCTGTGGCGCGCGGCCGGCCTGAGCATCGCGCCCCGTGACGCCGAGGTGGGCTTCCCGCGCGTCGCGGCGTCGTTCGACTTCCACCGGCCGTTGCGGTTCGAGGACGAGTTCGAGGTGCACATCCGGATCGCCGCCATCGGCTCACGGTCGATCCGCTACACGGCGCACGTCACGAAGGACGGCGCCGCGATCGCCACCGGCAGCCTCGCCATCGCGTGCATCTGCAAGCGGGCGGGGGCGCCGCTCCGGTCGACGGCCATCCCGCCCGAGATCGCCGGCCGTTTGGGGGTCGCATCGCCGCCCCCGGACGCCTGACCGCAGACCATACGTGACCGTCGGCACTCCTCTCCCCAGACGCATGACCGCCGACCGCAGGAACGTCCCGCACTCCACGCCGGCGCCAGGCGGGCCGGGCGAGCCGCCGGAGGACGAATGCCGGCCCCGCGCCGCGCTCGAGGCGCGGCAGGGGGCACGGCTCGCGAGGCTGCTCCGGAATCTGCGGGGCCGGAACGCCTTCTACGACCGGAAGCTCGCCGCCGCCGGCCTCGACGTGGCCGGCCTGACATTCCCCGAAGACCTCACGGCGCTGCCGTTCACCACGAAGGCCGAGCTCGTGGCCGACCAGGCGCAGTCGCCGCCCTGGGGCACGGCGCTGACCGAACCGCTCGAGCGCTACACGCGCTACAACCAGACGTCGTCGACGACCGGTCAACCGCTGCGCTGGATCGACACGCCCGAGAGCTGGCAGTGGATGCTCGACTGCTGGAAGGCGGTCTACCGCGCCGCCGGGGTCACCGCGCGCGACCGCGTCTTATTTCCGTTCTCGTTCGGGCCGTTCCTCGGCTTCTGGACCGCGTTCGACGCCGCGACCGAGATCGGGGCGCACGCGATCCCCGCCGGCGGCATGACGAGCGGACAGCGGCTCGCCCTGGTGGACACGCTGGCGCCGACGGTCATCTGCTGCACACCGACCTATGCGCTGCGCCTGCTCGACGTGGCGCGCGAAGCGGAAGGGCACAAGACGCCGGCCGACGGCACGGTGCGCGTGATCATCGTCGCCGGGGAGCCCGGGGGCAGCATCCCGGCCACCCGCGAGCGGATCGAACGCGGCTGGGGCGCGCGCGTCATCGACCACCATGGCCTGACGGAAGTCGGCCCGATCAGCTTCGAGTGCCTGGCCGCACCCGGCTTCCTCCACGTCAACGAACGGGAGTTCATCGCCGAGGTGGTCGATCCGGTCACGGGCGAGCCGGTGGCCGACGGCGCACGCGGCGAGCTGGTGATCACCAACCTCGGGCGGACCGCGAGTCCCGTCATCCGCTACCGTACGCGCGACCTCGTGGTCCGTACCCGCGAGCCCTGCGCCTGCGGGCGTACCCTCGCCCGACTTGCCGGCGGGATCGTCGCGCGGGCCGACGACATGGTGAACGTGCGCGGCGTCAACGTCTATCCGGCCGCGGTGGAAGCGGTGCTGCGCGGCATCGACGCGGTCGCCGAGTACCGCTGCACGGTGCGGGTGGAGGGATCGCTGCGGGCGATGGCGGTCGAGGTGGAGGTCGCATCGGGCGCGGCGCCGGCAGCGGCGGCGGCCCTGGCCGCGGACCGGCTGCGGGGCGCGCTGGGACTGAACGTGCCGGTCGTCCCGGTATCCGCCGGTGTGCTGCCGCGCTTCGAGATGAAGGCGCGCCGCTTCGTCTTCGCGGGCGCAACGTCCCCGCCCGGACCGTCCACGTCCCCCAGGGAAAGGCAACCGCCCGCTTCCGTCCGCAACAGCCAGGAGGCCTCATGACCATCACCGGAATCGCCAACGTCATGCTGGGCGCGTCGGATCTCGACCGTTCGCGCGCGTTCTACCGGGACAAGCTCGGCCTGACCGTCAAGCAGGAGATTCCCGGCTTCGTCTTCCTGGAGACCGGACCGGTCACGCTGACCCTCAGCGCCGCGCACGCCAGGCTGGCGGACCAGCCGGGGCCCTCGGAAGTCGTGCTGGCGGTGGCCGGCGTGCGCGCCGCCTACGCCGCGCTCAAGGACGCCGGCGTCGAGTTCCTGCGCGAGCCGGCCAACGTCGCCGGCGACTCGTGGGCGGCGAACTTTCGCGACCCCGACGGGCATCTGCTCTCGATCTTCGGACCGGAATGAGGAAGCGTAGTAGCATGAGCGGGTTCAAGGCAGCGTGAGCGGCGTTCAAGGAGGAGTATTCGTGCGTCGATCCATCTCTCGGTGGCTGGCAGGTGTCCCGGGCGCCGTCCTGTGCCTGGCCGTAGCCGCGTGCGGCGGCGGCGATGCGGGCGACGGGGCGCCGGCGCGGCAGTTCCTCAGCATGGGCACCGCCCCGCCCGGGGGCGCGTTCTTCGTCGTCGGGAGCGCGCTGGCGGAGGTGGTCAACGAAACGGGCGGCGGCCTCGGCTACAACGTCACCGCCGAGGCGACGAGCGGTTCGCAGGAGAACATCCGGCGGCTGGCGAGCGGCGAGCTCGACTTCGCGCTGTCGAACGCGGCCATCACCTACTTCGCGGTGCGCGGCAGCGAGGGCTGGGACCGCGCGTATCCGGTCCGCTCGATCATGACCCTGGCCCCCAACGTGGCGCTGTTCGTCACGCAGGCCGACTCCGGCATCGCGAGCATCGCCGACCTGCGCGACCACCGGGTCACCGTCGGGCCGGCCGGGGCGGGCTTCGAGTACTTCGTCGGCCCGCTGCTCCAGGCGCACGGCGTCTCCTACGACGACTTCTCGCCGCTGAACGCGACGCAACAGGCCGCCGTCGACATGCTGACGGACGGCTCGGCCGACGCGACGTTCCTCGGCGGCGCGGTGCCGACCGCGTCCATCACCCAGGCCGCCGCGTCGATGGAGCTCACCTTCATTCCGTACGGGGACGAGGAGAAGCAGGCCCTGATCGACGAATACCTCTTCTTCCGCCCAGCCAGCATCCCGGCCGAGACCTATCGCGGACAGGCCGAGCCGTTCGAGGGACTCGACGTCGGATCGATGCACGTCATCACGTCGGCCAACGCGCCGGACGACCTCGTCTACAACTGGACGAAGCTGCTCTACGAGAACCGGGAGCTGGTGGTCGAGAAGCACGCCGCGGGCCGCGCCATCAACCCGAACAACGTCGTGCGCGACACGGGGACCGAGTTCCATCCCGGCGCGATCCGCTTCTACGAGGAAGCCGGAATCTGGCCGCAACAGGCCGCGCCGTGACGCCGGAAACACCGCTTCCGCGCGACGTTCGGCTGCTGGCGGGCGGCGGGCTCGGCGTGCTGCTGTGCGTCTTCACGCTCGTCGAGGTCAACTACCCGCTGCTGGCCCCGCAGAGCCGCCTGGCGTTCTTCGCGCTGGTAGGTCTGACGCTCTGCTTCCTGAACGTTCCGATCCACCCGTCGCTGAAGGACGATCCCCGCGCGCGAGCCGGTGACGTCGTGCTGGCGGTGCTGGCCGCGATCTGCTGCGGCTACATCGTGGTGCAGACCGATCCGCTGTTCGCGGGGTGGTGGGTCGACGGCCAGGCGCTCGGCAACCGCGCCGGGTTCGAGACCGCGCTCGACACGACCATCGGCCTGCTCGGCCTGCTCCTGATCATCGAGGCGGCCCGCCGGTCGCTCGGCCTCGCGCTGCCGCTGCTGGCGGGGGCGTTCATCCTCTACGCGCTGTTCGGCTCGGCGTTTCCCGACTGGCTGTTCCCGCACCGCGGCTACACCGTCCCGCGCGTGGTGGCGCAGACGTTCCTCCACAGCCAGGGCATCTTCGGCGTGGCGCTGGGGGTGATGTTCACCTACGTCTTCCTGTTCGTCATCTTCGGGGCGTTCCTCGAAGCAACGGGCGCGACGCGGTTCATCGTCGACTTCGCCGAGCGGGTGTTCGGACGCAGCTCCGGCGGCCCCGCGAAGGTGGCCGTGCTGAGCAGCGGCCTGATGGGCTCGCTCTCCGGCAGCGCGGTGGCCAACACCGCCACCACCGGGACGTTCACCATCCCGATGATGCGCAGCGCCGGCTTCCAGCCGGTGACCGCGGCCGGCGTGCAGGCGGCGGCCAGCTCGGGCGGCGCGCTGATGCCGCCGGTGATGGGCGCCGGCGCCTACATGATGCTGGAGATCGTCGACCCGCCGGTGACGTACCTGGAGATCATCCGCGCGGCGCTCATTCCGGCGCTCCTGTACTACCTGTCGCTGATCCTGATCGTGCACTTCCACGCGCGGCGGATGTCGATTGCGACCGGCGGCGCACAGGTTGCCGCCGTGCCGGCCGGCGAGGAGACGGCCGATGCCGCGGCGCGGTCGCGGGCGGCGGGCATGGTCTTCGGCGCCGCCCTTGGCAGCCTGATCCTGTTCCTCGTGCTCGGCTACACGGCGTTCCGCGCGGTGACGCTGTCGCTGGTCGTGATCGTCGTGGTGAGCAGCCTGAACAAGGCGACCCGCCTCGACTGGCGCTTCACCGTCATGAGCCTCGTCACCGCGGCGCGCGGGGTCGTGCCGCTGGTGGCGGCGGCGGCGTGCGTCGGCATCATCATCGGCATCGTGACGCTTACCGGCATCGGGACGCGACTGCCCGCGACGATCATCCCTCTGGCCGAGCAGAGCCTGTTCCTCGCGCTCGTGCTGATCATGGTCTCGTCCATCGTCCTCGGGATGGGGTTGCCGTCGGCCGTCTGCTACCTGCTGATGGCGACGCTCATCGGTCCGGTGCTCGGCAACCTGGGGGTAATCCCGCTTGCCGCCCACCTGTTCATCTTCTACTTCGGCATGATGTCGATGGTGACGCCGCCGGTGGCCCTGGCCGCCTACGCCGCGTCGTCCATCGCCGGCACGCGCATCATGCCGACCGGCCTCGCCGCGTTCCGCTTCGCGCTGGTCGGCTTCACCCTGCCCTACATGTTCGTCTACCGGCCGGAGCTGCTGATGCTGACCGCCTCCGGCGAGCCGGCCGGCTGGCTGCAGATGCTGCTGCCGGTCGCCATCGCCACGCTCGGCGTCACCTGCTTCGCCGCCGGCATCGCCGGGCAGCTCCGGCATCCGCTGGGCCTGGGGCTGCGCCTGGCGATCTTCGGGGCGGCCGCGCTGCTGCTGGCGCCGGGCCCGTCGCTGGACCTGGGCAGTTTCGGCGTCCCCCTCTTCGACGTGGCGGGGGTCGCGGTCTTCGGCGGCGTGTTGGCCGCGAACCGGGAAACGCCCCGGAAGCCTGCACCGTAGCGCGGCGTGGACTTCCGGAAACGACGGCCGCAACGACCTCCGGGTCGTGATGCAATGCAGTCTGCTCGAAGGTGAGCCCGTTCTCCGGGCTGAACAACCTCGAGGACATCACCCTGGACCCGCGCTACGCGGCCATCCGCGGCCATACGGAGACGGAACGGTGTTGCCGTTCGCCACCGCGCGTGACACACTGGCGCGGGACGCGCGATGCCTCCTCTCCGGCGAGGACCCGGCGCGGTTTCCCCGACGATCGAAAGTCATTCGGAGTCCGCGCGGATGGACTTCAGCGGTTACCGGCTCGACGCCGACTTCTACGACGAGGTCCTGCAGTCCGACGGCGCGCCGCGGGCGCATTGCAGGACCCTCCACGACGCCCTGACCGCGATCTCCGGCGCGGAGCTCGGGGAGATCCAGGAGCGGGTGACGCGCTCGTTCCTCAACGAGGGCATCACCTTCACCGTCTACGGCGACGGCGCGGCGGACGAACGGATCATTCCCATCGACTGCATACCCCGCATCCTGTCGGCCGCGGAGTGGGCCGAGCTGGAAGCGGGCCTGCAGCAGCGCATTCTCGCCCTGAACCGCTTCCTGGCCGATGTCTACGGCGACGGCCGCGCCATCGCCGACGGCGTGATTCCCGAAGCGATCGTGCGCGGCTGCCCGCAGTACCGCGCCGAGATGCGCGGCGTCCGCCCGCCGCACGACACCTGGGTGGCCATCTGCGGCACCGACGTCGTACGCACGAACGACGGCTTCGCCGTGCTCGAGGACAACCTGCGCGTCCCGTCCGGCGTCTCCTACATGATCGCCAACCGCAAGGCGGTGAAGTCGAACCTGCCCCGCCTCTACCGGCGCTGCCGGGTGCGGGAGGTGGAGCACTACGGTGATCTGCTGCTGGAGACGCTCCGCGAGCTGGCGCCGGCCGGACGCTCGGATCCGTGCATCGCCGTGCTGAGCCCCGGGGTGTGGAACGCGGCCTTCTACGAGCACATGTTCCTGGCCCACCAGCTCGGCGCCGAGCTGGTGGAGGGCCGCGACCTGCTGGTGCGGAACGGCTTCGTCTACATGCGCACCACCGAGGGGCTGCGGCAGGTCGACGTGATCTACCGGCGGGTGGACGACGACTTCCTCGACCCGCTCGTCTTCCGATCCGACTCGCTGCTCGGCGTGCCGGGACTGCTGCAGGCCTACCGGCTCGGCAACGTGACGCTGGCGAACGCGCCCGGGACCGGCGTGGCCGACGACAAGAGCGTATATGCCTGGGTGCCGGACCTGATCCGCTACTACCTGGGCGAAGAGCCGCTCCTCGCCAACGTGCCGACGCGGATCTGCCGCCGGCCGCAGGATCTCGAGTACACGCTCGACAACCTGGATCGGCTCGTCGTCAAGCGCGTCGGAGAGGCGGGAGGCTACGGCATGCTCATCGGTCCCCACGCCACGCCGGCCGAGCGCGAGTCCTACGCCGCCGGCATGCGGGCCGATCCGGCCGACTTCATCTCGCAGGAGGTGCTGTCGCTCTCGCGGGCGCCGTGCCTGGTCGACGACCATCTGGAGCCGCGGCACGTGGACCTGCGGCCGTTCGTTCTGCGGGGCCGCAGCACCCGCATCGTACCGGGCGCGTTCTGCCGCGTCGCGCTGCGCCGCGGGAGCCTCGTGGTGAACTCGAGCCAGGGCGGGGGCGGCAAGGACGTCTGGGTGCTGGAGTCCTGACATGCTGGCGCGCAGCGCGGAGGGCCTGTACTGGCTGGGCCGCCACGTCGAGCGGACCGAGGATCTGTGCCGCCTGCTGCGCGAGCAGATGGGTGCCCTGGTGGACCGGCCGGTGCGGGAGATCGACTTCGGCTGGCGGCGGATCTACGGCGTCCTCGGCCGGCGGCCGCCCGGGCCGGCCCTCGGCGTGACCGAAGGCGACGACGACTACGCCCTGGCGGATTCGTACACGCTGGCCGACGACGTCACCTTCGAACGCGCGAATCCGGGGTCGATTCTGAACAGCTTCTCCAACGGCCGGGAGAACGCGCGACAGATGCGCCACTGCATCAGCGCCGAGATGTGGACCTGCCTCAACCTGGCGTGGCTGCGGCTCGGCACGCGGCACATCGAGGACATCTGGAAGGCCGCCCCGGAAGAGTTCTACGCGGATCTGGCCCGCGAGATGAACCTGTTCGCAGGGGTGGTGGACACCACCCTGTACCGCGACGACGGCTGGCGCTTCCTGCAGCTCGGACGGCTGGTGGAACGTGCGCAATTCACGATCGCGTTGCTGCTGGCGCATCTCGACGGCGTGCGAGCGTACGAAGAAGCACCCGACAGCGAGTGGTCGAGCCTGCTGCGGGTCTGTCTGGCCTTCGACACCTACAAGCGCCACTACGGCGCGGAGATGCGGCCGGCGCGGGTGCTCGACCTCCTCGTCGATGATCCGCGTCTGCCCCGCTCCCTGTGTCGCGCCGTCGATTCGGCGGCCGAGACGCTTGCCGCGCTCGCGCTCGGGCCAGGTCCCTCCGGCGCCGCGAGACGGCTGGCCGGCGACCTCACGTCCGCCACCCATCGGCCGTGGCCCGGTGTCCCCGGTCTGGAAGACCACGCGGACCGCCTGCGGCAGCTCGCTCCGCAGTGTCTCGACCTCCACGATCTCGTGATGGCTGCGCACGTAAACTACGATCCGGACGGTGCGCCGGTGCGGTAGTATACGTGCATGCCCGAAGCCGCGGGCGGCGGTTCGTACATCCTGGCCCGGCGCCGGCCGATATCTACCCAGAGGTGACACATGACCGAGTTGTCGAGCGGCGAGCTTCAGTTCATCTTCAACACGTTCTCGTTCCTGCTCTGGGGCGCGCTGGTGATGTGGATGGCGGCCGGCTTCACGATGCTCGAGTCCGGTTCGGTCCGCACCAAGAACGCATCGGTGATCTGCCTGAAGAACATCGGCCTGTACTCGGTCGCCGGCATCGCCTACTACGTCATCGGCTACAACCTGATGTACGTCGACGTGGACAGCCTGATCGGTTCCTTCAGGTTCCTCCGCGAACCGTCGTCCGACGAGCTCGCACTGCTGGCGGGTACCGAGGGCGCACGGGAGGCGGTGATCGCGGCCGACTACGCCGTCATGTCCGACTGGTTCTTCCAGATGGTCTTCGTGGCGACCGCCGCCTCCATCGTCTCGGGCGCGCTGGCCGAGCGGGTCAAGCTCTGGTCGTTCTTCGTCTTCACCCTGGTGCTGACCGCCTTCATCTACCCGATCGTCGGGGCCTGGACGTGGGGCGGCGGCTGGCTCAGCGCCATGGGCTTCCAGGACTTCGCCGGATCGACCATCGTGCACGGCACCGGCGGCGCCGCGGCCCTGGCCGGCGCGCTGGTGGTCGGGCCGCGGCACAACAAGTTCCGCGCTGACGGCGTCGTCACCGCCACCCCTCCGTCCAACATCCCGGTGGTGACGCTGGGCGTGTTCATCCTCTGGTTCGGCTGGTTCGGCTTCAACGGCGGGTCGCAGCTCGCCATGGGAAGCGCCGCCGACGTGCTGGCGATGAGCCACGTGCTCGTCAACACCAACCTGGCGGGCGCCGCCGGCGTCATCGCGGCGCTCGCCGTCTCGCGGCCGATTCTCGGGCGGGTGGATCTGCTGGCCGGCCTGAACGGCGCCATCGCGGGACTCGTCTCGATCACCGCGGGGCCCGACCTCACCGGCCACTACTGGGCCATCGTGATCGGCGCCATCGGCGCCATCATCTGTACCGCCGCCATCAAGCTGCTGGAGAAGCTGAAGGTGGACGACGTGGTCGGCGCGGTGCCCGCGCATCTGTTCGCCGGCGCATGGGGTACCATAGCTACTACCATCGCGGCCGGCGCCGACATCGGCGTGCAGCTCCTCGGCGTGGTCTCCATCGGCGCGTTCGCGTTCGTGACCTCGTGGCTGACGTGGATGGCGATCGAGAAGACGATGGGCGCGCGCGTGTCCCGGAAGGTCGAGGAGATGGGACAGGACGTCGCGGAGCTGGGCATCGACGCGTATCCCGAGTTCGTGCTCATGCCGGAGAGGGACTAGCAGTCCATGCCGCAGAACGGCCTGGACTGCCGAAGAGGGTCGTCGAGCGAAGCGCGGAGCCGCAGGGCGACGATTCTTGGACCGAAGAGAGACTGACGGAATGCCGGACGCCGAGGCACTGGACGTGGAAACCAACCCGGGAGAACCCGCGGGACCGCCCAGCGGAAAACACATCTGCGTCTACCTGGGCGGGAACCTCGGGCGCGAGCAACGCTACATCGACGAAGCCGACGCCCTGGGCCGCATGATGGCGGCCGAGGGCGTCGGGCTCGTCTACGGCGGCGCCCGCGTCGGACTGATGGGTGTCCTGGCCAGCGCCGTGCTGGCGAACGGCGGCTTCGTCACCGGCGTGGTGCCCCGGCAGTTGTCGTACCAGGAGCTCGCCCACGAGGGACTCAGTCGTCTCCTCGAGGTCGACACGATGCACGAGCGCAAGCACCTGATGCAGCAGCTTTCACAAGGTTGCATCGCCCTGCCCGGCGGGTTCGGCACGCTGGAGGAGATCGTCGAAGCCCTCTGCTGGTCGCAACGCCCGCTCGAGCTGCACGAGAAGCCGTGCTGCTTCGCCAACATCGACGGCTACTACGACCACCTGTTCGAGTTTCTCGATCACGCGGTCGCACGGGGGCTGCTGCTGGCGCCGAACCGCGCGCTCGCCAGACAGGCGCCGACGGCGACGGCTGCGCTGCGAACGATTCAGACGGCCTGGGACGATGCGGAACAGGCCATGCTCGACGTGATCAAGTCCTACGAGGCGTGATCGGCTTCAGGCGCGCGCCGGAGGTCTGCGCCGCGACGCGGCCAGACCTCCGGAAAGGACGGCGGTTGGGCGGCAAGCGGAGCCGCAGGCGACGATTGCTAGGACGAGGCGGCGAGAGCCGACTCGCGAGAATCCTTGATCGGTATGATCCGATCGAAGCCGCTGATCCGGAACACCTCTTCGATGTGGTTCTTCATCGAGCAGAGCACGAGCGTACCCTCCCCCGCCTTCAGCGCCTTGGCGGCGATCAGCAGCACCCGCATGCCCGAGCTGCTGATGAAGTCGAGCCGGCTGAAGTCGACGACCAGTCGCCGCTCGCCGCTGCTGACGTGATCCATCACGACCGACTCGAACGAGCGGGCGTTTCCGCTGTCCAGCCGTCCGACCGGCAACAACACCAGCACGTCGTCCTTCCGTTCTTCCGCCACTTCGATATCCATCGATGCACCTCGTCGCTAAACGACCCTCACCGGACCTCCGGTGTCAGATCGTGCTCCAGCGTCAACCGGTTCTTGCCGTCAACGTACTCGTAGTCGATTCGGTCCGCGAACGTCTTGATCAGATGCAGACCCAGGCCGCCTATCGGCCGTTCGTCGACTGCCGACGTGAGATCGGGACTCGTATCCTGCGTGGGATCGAACTTCTGGCCGTTGTCCACCATGGTCAGAACCAGCACGGTATCGTCGACCCGCAGGGCGACTTCGATCCTCGGACGGGCTACTCCCCGCAGACCGTAGCTGACGGTGTTGGTGATCAACTCGTCGAGAGCCAGGTTGATCATGTAGATCTGCTGATCCGGCAGCCGGTTTGCGTCGCCGAACTCCTCCACCATCTGCGCCAGGCTGCGGACCGCGGACAGTCTCGGTGACAGCGAGACGCGCAGTTCATCCATCTTTGCCACGGTGGTCGTCCTCTCGCAAGGGCCGCGCAACTGTAGCAGCCGCGTAGTTGCATCACAAGAATTCTCGGGAGAGGTTGGGGCCGCCCGGCGCCATGCGACCGGTCAGACCTCCTCGGCCAGGGCGGACTCCCGCGTATCCCGGATCGGAATGATCTGATCGAAACCGCTGATCCGGAAGACCTCGTGAATATGGTCCGGCATGGAGCACAACACCAGCTTCCCCTGGCTCGCGTGCAGCTTCTTGGCAGCCATCAGCAGGACCCGCATGCCGGAGCTGCTGATGAAGTTCAGACGACTGAAGTCGACGAGCAGACGCTGCTCGCCGCTGCCGACGCGTTCCATGACGATGGACTCGAACGAGCGCGCGTTCGCACTGTCGAGACGCCCGACCGGCAGCAGGACCAGCGCCCCGCCGTCCCGTTCCTCCGCAACTTCTATATCCATCGAGTCTCCACGTGCACGCCGGGTTGTTCGGACGAGATGGACGGCGTCAGTCCGGCGGCCTGAGGTCGTGCTCCATCGTCAGGCGATTCCTGCCTTCCACGAACTCGTAGGAAACGCGGTCGGCGAAGCTCTTCACCAAGTGCAACCCGAGTCCGCCGATCGCGCGTTCCTCCAGTGACGACGACACGTCGGCGTCCGTTTCCTGAGTCGGATCGAACGGCTGACCGTTGTCCTCCATCACCACTGTCAGCGTGTCCGCATGGACCCGCATCCGGATCTGTATCTCGGCGTCGGCCTTGTCCTCGAGGCCGTGCGTGACCGTGTTGGTGATCAGCTCGTCCAGCGCGAGATTGATGACGAACACCTTCGGATCGGGCAGGCCGTTGGCGTCTCCGAACGCCTCCACCATGCTCGACAACTCGCGGACCTCCGACAGCCGGGCCGGTATCGTTACCTTCAACTCTTCTTCAGGCATTGAAACTCGCGCTCGCCCGGAGGACCCAATACTGTAGCAAACTCCGACCGGCGTGCCGCAAGTCCACCCGTGCAATCATCGGCGGCGGCGCAGCACGAGACAGGTCATGTCGTCGGCGGCCGGGGCGCCCGCGGAATAGCCGAGGATCCGGCTCCAGACGTGGTCCACGATCTCTTCGGGCGAGCGGGACGACGCACCGTCCAGCGTCGACTCGAGCCGTTCCTTGCCGAACAGCTCGCCGCCGAGGTTCACCGCGTCGGTCAGGCCGTCCGTGTACAGGAAGAGGGCATCGCCGGGACGCAGCTCCTCCTCCCGGCTCTCGTACTCGAAGTCGTCCAGCACGCCCATCGCCACCCCCCCGGTCATCGGGAGCGGCCGCCGCGAGTCGTCGGCCGCCACGAGGAAGGCCGGCTCGTGGCCGGCGCAGACGTACTGCATGCTTCCACGCTGAAGATCGACGATGCCGAGCACGCCGGTGACGAACAGCCCCATCGGGTTCTCGCCGCAGAGCCGTCGGTTGGCCTCGGTAGCGATGGCGCCGACGTCGCCGTTCGGGCTCTGGGTGGCCGCCGCGTTGATGGCGCCCTGCGAAGCGGCCATGAAGAGCGCCGCCGCCACCCCCTTGCCGGAGACGTCACACACCGTGAAGAAGAGCCTGCCGCCGGACGGCTCGAGCACGTCGACGAAATCGCCGCCCACCTGTTGTGCCGGCGTCATCCGCGCGTAGGCGGCGAAGGCGCCCATGTCCACGTTGCCCTCGCGTACCAGGGCAGCCTGCACCACCTTGGCCATCTCCAGGTCCTGCTCCAACGCCCGCTGGGCGACACGCAGGCTGCGGTTGCTCTGCTGGAGCTCCTCGGTTCGCGCCGAGACCATCATCTCGAGCTGCTCTTCGCGGTTGAAGACCTGCACCGTCATGGCCTCGAACACGCGGGCCAGGCTGCCCAGCTCGTCGGTGCGCTTGATCACGTCCTCGAGCGGGCCCTCGTCCGGCTGCTTGCCCGCCTCGACCTGCCGCGCCGCCGAGGCGATTACTTCGATCGGTTGCGTCAGCCAGCGCGTGCCCCAGAGCGCCGCGGCGGCGGTGAAGCCGAGCAGCACGAAGGCGATCAACGTGGTGTTGAAGGCTTCCGTCTGCACCGTGCTCGCGATCTCGTCGAGACTGACGGCGAGGGCCAGACCGCCGATGGGGATGCCGCCGGCGTTGATGATGGGCGATGCGACCCAGATGCCGCGGTCGGCGGGCGACAACCAGCTCAGGCTCGTCTCGCTGACCACCTGTCCCCGCTCCATGGCCTGTGCCACCACCGCCTCCGCCCGCCGCGAGAAGCTGCCGGCGGCGTCCACCGTCCCGGTTCCGGCCTGCCCGGCCCGCGGCGCGGCCGCGGCCAGCTCGCGATCGAGGTTGACGACCCAGAGCGCTTCGAGATTGCGCGAGCGGACCAGCAGATCCGCCTCGCGCTGGTAGACGGCATACAGCAGGTTGCCCGCGCTGCCCTCGATGGGAATGCCCACCTGCACGGCGCGCGGAGAGCCGGCCCCGGCGACGGCGACGTACTTGTAGACCTCGCCGTCCGCTTCGCGCGGGGCGGTGGCCAACTCCAGGTTGCGCTCCGCGCCCTCCAGCAACGGAGCGAGCCGGTCGACGTGCGGCACGCCCACGCCGGAACCGCCGGCCAGGGGCGGCAGCAGGCTGGAGTAGGCCACGGAGCCGTCCGTGTCCACGACACGGATTTCGCCGATCACGGTGGAATCGACGATGCGCCGCAGCCGGCCTTCGATCTCCTCCGTCGACCACCCTGCTTCCTCGGCCGCCGCCACGAAGTGGCCGAGGACGGTCGCCTGCACCTGCATCTGCTGGCCGACGATCCCCTCGACCACGGCCGAGACGTCGGCGCGTTGCGTGGCGTAGACGTTGGTCAGGATCTCCTGCTCGCCGAATACGAGCGCGTTGCCGATCTGGACGATCCGCTCCTGATCGACTCCGCCGACGCCGACGTACTTGTAGACCTCCTGGTCGATCTCCCGGACCTGCGCGGGCTGGGTGATCACGTCGTCCACGTCCGACCCCAGCAGGACGTAGAACTTCGATGCCTGCGGCTGCACCGTCGGGTCGGGATCGAACCGGAAAGGCACCAAGTCCCCGTTCTCGTCCCGAACGTTGGTGAGGTACGAGAAGCCTACGCTGTCGGTGATCCAGAACTCGTCGAGCACCGTGGTCGCCACGATGGCGTCGAGGGTCTCGATGATGCGCGGCGGATCCTGCCCCGCCGCCTCGGCCGCGGCGACCATGTGGGCGGCGATGCGCGCCTGGGCCGTCATCTGGTCGTCGAGCGTCGCGTCGAGCGTACGGGCAACGTTGGCCAGCGAGATCTCGCCCATGTCGGCGAAGCTCGCCGACAGGAGCTCGGCCAGGTGCACGGCGGCCGCCTCCGCCTCGTCGCGCAGTGCGATGGCGGAGTTGTAGAGCATCGTGGCGGAGGTCGTCGTGATCGTGACGGTGAGCAGCGCCGCGAGCGCCAGGAAGCCCCGAACCGCCAGGCGCAGTCCCTTCCTCATCACCCGGATCTCCGTGCTCGGCGCATCCAGTGCTTGCGTCACGATTCGGTTCATCTCAGGCTCCCGAGCGACGGGGGGACGTCACAGGCGCCACATCACCCACAACTGGGCGACGTTGTCGTCGTCGTCCGCACCCAGCTTGTTCCACCAGTACTGGTACTCCACGCCGAGAAAGAGCTGGTTCGGGCTGCCGGTCATCGCCTTGCCGATGTCCCATCCGAGTTGCGGCTGGGCGAGGATCCATCCCTTCACGGGCTGGTTCAACTCGTTGGTCGTGGCCCCGATGTACTCGGCGTGGCCGGTGAACCAGAACGACTGGCTGCCGAGATCGAAAGCGGCGCCCCAACTGACGTCGAACATGAAGCTGTCGGAGGTCCGCGGCGCCCCGCCCCGCTCGAGACCGCTGCTGGCGTCGATGAAGGCGGTCAGGTCGGTATTGAAGAACACGAAGCCGGGCACGTCCCACGAGAGCCGGGCGCCCGGCAGCCACTTGAGCACGTTGGCGTCGCCGTCGAAGTTGATGCCGCCGATCAGCGCCACGTCCCGGACCGGCCCGCCGCCCACGGTCCGGTCCGCCAGCCTGCCGAAGCTCAGCGTCGGATACCACTCGCCGTAGAACTCCAGGTCGTTGAAACCGTCCGCGACGCCGTCATCGAGGATGTCGATGAAGACGAAGCTGTCGCCGAGCGACCAGCTCGACGCCTGCTGGACGGTCAGAATGTGCGTGAAGTGGCGCGTCCGAGCGAAAGGATTCGCGAGCTTGCCGTACTGATAGTGGAACTCGGTCTGCGCGGCCGAGACCGCCGGCGCGGCCAGCAGAAACGCCGCGACCGCGGTCCAGCACCGGCCGGCACGCATACGCGCGATGTTCGTCATTCCGAAATGATACCTATTCCCCGCCTTCGTGTCCGCCGGAATCGGCTACCGGCAGGCGTCCGGCGGCGTCGCGCGCCGAGCCAACAGCCCTATCACGCCTGCTAAATTCGTGTTTGAGCGAACTTTGTGCCCGGTCACCGTCGAACGGAACGTCCGAACGCGCGTAGTACGATGGCCGAATGGACGCCTCGGCGCGGGAGCTGTTGCGTCGCGTCTTCGGCTACGAGCGGTTCCGCGGCCAGCAGGAAGCGATCGTCGAGCACACCATGGCAGGCGGCGACAGCCTGGTGCTGATGCCGACGGGTGGCGGCAAGTCCCTCTGCTACCAGATTCCGGCGCTCGCGCGACCCGGCACGGCGGTCGTCGTCTCGCCCCTCATCGCGCTGATGCGCGATCAGGTCGAGGGACTCGTCCAGGCCGGCGTGCGGGCCGCGTGCCTGAACTCGAGCCTCGATTACCGGACCGTGCTCGACGTCGAGGCGCGGTTGCGCGCCGGCGGGATCGATCTCGTCTACGTGGCGCCCGAACGCCTGCTCGGGGAGCGTACTCTGGCGCTGCTCGACGAGATCGACATCGCGCTGTTCGCCATCGACGAGGCGCACTGCGTCTCGCAGTGGGGTCACGACTTCCGTCCGGAGTACCTGCAGCTCTCGATGCTGCACGAGCGGTTCCCCGGCGTGCCGCGGATCGCGCTGACCGCGACCGCCGACGAGCCGACGCGGCGCGAGATCCGGGAACGGCTGGAGCTGCGCGAGGCGCGGGTGTTCATCGCCGGCTTCGACCGCCCGAACATCCGCTACCGGGTGGTGCCGAAGCGGAGCCCGCGGGATCAACTCGTCCGGGTGCTCGACACGGAGCACCGCGGGCACGCCGGCATCGTGTACTGCCTTTCGCGACGGCGGGTCGAGGAGACCGCGCAGTGGCTGCGAGAGCGCGGCATCGACGCCCGCCCCTACCATGCCGGTCTCGCTGCCCGGGAGCGCGCGCACGCGCAGGACGCATTCGTGCGCGGCGAGGGGGTCGTCATCGTCGCGACCATCGCCTTCGGCATGGGGATCGACAAGCCCGACGTCCGATTCGTCGCCCACCTCGACCTGCCGAAGAGTCTGGAGGCGTACTACCAGGAGACCGGGCGGGCCGGCCGCGACGGGTTGCCCGCAACCGCCTGGATGGCCTACGGACTGCAGGACGTCATCACCCTGCGGCAGATGGTCGACGGCTCCGAGGCGGACGAGGCGCGCAAGCGGCTCGAGATCCGCAAGCTGGACGCGATGCTCGGCTACTGCGAGCTGACCACGTGCCGGCGGCAGACGCTGCTCGCCCACTTCGGCGAGACGCTGGATGAGCCGTGCGGCAACTGCGACAACTGCCTGGAGCCTCCCGAGTCCTGGGACGCGACCGAGGCGGCCCGGCAGGCGCTGTCGTGCGTGTACCGCACCGGACAACGATTCGGGTCGCCTATGTGGTGGACGTGCTGCGCGGGAAGGAGGACGAGCGGATACGGCGCTTCCGCCACGACCGGCTCTCGACGTTTGGAATCGGCACGGACCTCGACGCCGGACAGTGGCGATCGGTCTTCCGGCAACTCGTCGCCCGCGGACTGCTCAGCGTCGACGTCGAGAAGTACGGCTCGCTCCAGTTGACCCCCGCGGCGCGACCGGTGCTGCGCGGCGAAGCCGGCGTCGAGATGCGCCGCGACGCCGTGCCGGCCCGCAAGGCGCGCCGCGACCGCGAGGCGCGCGACCTGGCGCGGGCCGCGCTCGGCGCAGGCGGCGAGGCGCTCTTCGACGCCCTGCGGGCGCACCGGCGCGCGCTCGCCGAGCAGCAGGGCGTGCCGCCGTACGTCATCTTTCACGACGCGAGCCTCGTCGAGATGGCCGCCCGCCGGCCGGGCTCGCTCGCCGAGTTCGCTTCGATTACCGGCGTCGGCGCAACGAAGCTCGAGCGCTACGGCGAGACGTTCCTCGAGATCCTCCGCGCGCACGCGCAGGAATACCCCGTCGCGGCCGCCGTCCCGCACGATGCGGCGGGTGGCTTGTCCTGAACCCGGAGGAAGCGACGATGCACTACCGGGTCCGCGCGCGGCTTCGCGAGGAGACGGCCGGCGAGTTGCGGCGACTGCTCCGCGACGCGGGCCGAGGGCCGGGCTCGCCGACTCTGTCGGCGCCCGCGGCGGTATGATGGGGCATCCATGCCCATAGAATTCTCCTGGCGTCGTTTCCAGGCCGGAATCGTCCTGTGGTGCCTTCTGTGCGCAGCGGCCGCCGCGCCGGGTCAATCCGCTGCACAGGCGGTCGATCCCGCCGTTGCGCTGCCGCCGACGATTCCGATCTTCCCGCTGCAGGACGTCATGCTGTTCCCGAACGCGTCGCGGCCGCTGCACATCTTCGAGCCGCGCTACCGCGAGATGGTCGCCGACGCGCTCGAGGGCGACCGCATCATCGGCATGGTCATGCTGCACGCGGGGTACGAGGACGAGTACGCCGGCAACCCGCCGATCTACGACATCGGGTGCGCGGGCGTGATCACCAACGTGCAGCGTCTGGAGGACGGCCGCTACAACATCGTCCTCGGCGGGCTGGTGAGGTTCCGGATTACGAGCGAGGACCAGAGCCGCTCGTACCGAGTGGCGGAGATCGAGCCGCTTCCGGAACCGCTGGACGACGCCGGCCGCGACGCGCTGCGCGGACACCGCCCGCTGCTCATGCAACTGCTGGCGTCCATCGCGCCGGACCAGGCGGACCAGGCTCCGACGCCCGACGCGCTGCCCGACGAGGTGCTGGTGAACGGGCTCTCGCAGTTCCTGGGAATGAGCGCCCTCGACCGGCTGGACCTGCTGCGGCAGGAAGGACCGCTGGCGCGGGCCGAGGCGTTGATCGGCCTCCTGGAGCGGGGAGAGCTGTCGCGTTGAAGCGCACGCCCTGTCAGGGTTGGAAGCAAGAGGCTCCCGCGGATGGAGCCTGACAACGCACGTCGCATGCAGAGAGGCAGGCATCGGGAACCGCGCCGAGGCCATCAACGAGCGGATGGAGCCTGACAACGCACGTCGCATGCAGAGAGGCAGGAGACAGAATGGCCACGATGGGAAGCACCTCGGGTGAGCCGGTTGCACAGGGACGGGTCACGCGCCGCCAGGCGCTGGCCGGCGTCGGAGCCGTCCTCGGATCCGCCGCGGTGATGCGGGAGCTGCCGGGAAACGCCGCCGCGCGCCCCGCACCGGTGCAGAACGCCCTCACGTCGGCGGAGCAGGCCGAAGCGATCGGCCCCTACGACCCGGGCTGGCTGCCGGACGGCGTCCGCTCGCGCTTCGTGCACGACATCAACGGCCTGACGATGCACGTCCTGGAGGCCGGCTTCGAGACCGAAGGGCGTCCCGCCCTGCTCCTGCTCCACGGCTTCCCGGAGCTGGCCTACAGTTGGCGGCACGTCATGGCGCCGCTCGCCGACGCCGGCTACCACGTCATCGCCCCGGATCAGCGCGGTTACGGCCGCACCACCGGCTGGAGCGCCGACTACGACGGCAGCCTGCGCCCGTTCAGCCGACTGAACGCCGTGCGCGACGCGCTGGCCCTGGTTTCGGCGTTCGGCTACCGCACCGTGGACGCGGTGATCGGCCACGACTTCGGATCCCCCATCGCCGCCTGGTCGGCGGTGGCGCGGCCGGACGTCTTCCGCGCCGTCGCCCTGATGAGCGCGCCGTTCGGCGGCACCCCGA
Organism: Vicinamibacterales bacterium; assembly: GCA_965204175.1. Taxonomy (GTDB): domain Bacteria; phylum Acidobacteriota; class Vicinamibacteria; order Vicinamibacterales; family UBA8438; genus WTFV01. The sequence goes on along the minus strand of OZ241978.1, from coordinate 100,549 downwards.
CGTTCCCGTTCGACACCGCGGACGACGGCCCGCTGTCGGACCCGCCGGCCGCTCCGGACATCTACGAGGAGATGGCGCGGCTGCCGCGCCCGCGCAAGCACTACCAGCGCTACTACCGCACGCGCGAGGCGAACGAGAACATGTGGCGGGCGCCGCAGGGCGTGCACGACTTCATGCGCGCCTACTACCACCACAAGAGCGCCGACTGGGAGGAGAACCGGCCCTACCGGCTGGCGGGGTGGACGGCGACCGAGGTCGCCAGGATGCCCACCTACTACATCATGGATCTCGAGCCGGGGATGGCAGAGACGGTGGCGCAGGAGATGCCGACGCCGGCCGAGATCGCCGCCAACCGGTGGCTCCCGGACCGCGAGCTGCACGTCTACGCGGTGGAGTACGAGCGCAACGGCTTCCAGGGCGGCCTGCAGTGGTACCGCTCGGGCGTCATCAACGACGAGCCGCTGACGTTCGCGGGCCGGACCATCGACATCCCGTCGCTGTTCATCGCCGGCTCGAGCGACTGGGGCGCCTACCAGCGGCCCGGCTCGCTGGAGCGGATGCAGGAGAGCGCCTGCACGGACATGCGCGGCGTGCACTTCGTCGACGGCGCGGGCCACTGGGTGCAGCAGGAGCAGCCGGAGGAGACGACGCGGCTGCTGCTGGAGTTCCTGCGCGAGGCGTAGGCGGGCGCACTTGCGGGCTCATGACACCACGGAGCGTCGAGACGGCCGTAGCGCGGTTCACGCTCGTCCTCCTGGTCGTCTATGCGCCGTTGGAGACGTGGGCCTCCTGGCCAGCCCTGACGAACCCGTTCTATCTCGTGGACGCGATCGGGTTCGCCTTGCTGCTCTGGGGTGCGCTGGCGTCCCTGCGCGCCCGTCCCGGCCTCGCCCCCGGGGTGTTGTGCGCCGGATACGCGTGGAGCGGGGCGAACGGCTGGCGGGCGCTGGCGCTCCGCATGGAGATCCTGCAGCAGGGCGGCGAGGTCGATGTCGCGCTCGTCTGGCTGCTCGTCTTCTCGGAGGTCGTGGCACTGACGGGCCTCGCGCTGCTGCTCCTGCTCGTCGTGGAGTCGCGGGCGCCGTCGAACGTTGGACAGAGGCAGGACTGACGCAGCCGTGGGCATGTGATAGCGTTCCCGGCGAAGCGGCGAGCGCATCACACCTCATGAAAACACTGCGCACGCAGCCTACGTGCGGTCAGCGATGGTGGCCGGCGACGCCTCGGCAACCTGGCTGGCGGCCGCCGGCGCTGCTGCTCCTCCCCCTGCTCCTCGCCCTGGGCGCTTCCGCGTACGCGGAGCCGGTCGAGCACCGCGTCGTCATCATCGCCTACGACACCAACGACGTCCGGCTGCCGATGGCCCTGGACGCGATTGCGTTCTGGAACGACGTCATGGCGGAGCTGGGCCTGAACGTCCGCCTGATCGAAGAGCTCCACATCGCCTCGCCCGTCACGCGTGCCCTGGAGAACTACGCGCGGTCGATTTCCCAACGGGCCGGGCGCCTGCGAGGCGGACCGGGCGAACCGGACGCGCCGGCCGAGATCACCGACTTCGGCGTCCAGGCCGTCCTGCTCCTCTCGCGCCAGGACCTGATGTCTTTCGCCTGGCCCCTGCCGCGCTATCCGGGCCACTTCGTGGCGATCGAGGAAGATCGGACCGCGATGGCGGTCAACCCGAACATCGCGCGGAACATCATCGCGCACGAGATCGGGCACACCCTGGGGCTGCGCCACAACCGCGATCCGACGACCCTGATGTGCGGCCCCTGCCGCACCCACGAGCTCGCCGTGGACCGGCCGGAGTACATGCGCCTGACCGAGCGCGATCACCGGCGGCTCATCGCGCGCTACGCTTCCCGGTAGAATGCAACCCCGTGCGTCCCACTTGTCTGGATGAAGGAGTGACACGATGTTGAAGCAGAAGCGGTACCTCGTTGCGATCCTCGGTCTCGCGGTCTTCGGCCTCGGCTACGCGGCCGGCCAGTTCTCCGCGTTCGAGAGCGTCGCCCAGGCGCAGGGCGAGCGGATCTTCGAGATGCGCACCTACACCGCGCTCCCGGGCCGGCTCGACGCGCTGAACGCCCGGTTCCGCAACCACACGACGCGGATCTTCGAGAAGCACGGCATGACCAACATCGGCTATTGGACGCCGCAGGAAGCGCCGCTGGCCGAGAACACGCTGGTCTACATCCTGGCGCACGACAGCCGCGAGGCGGGGCAGGCGAGCTGGGACGCGTTCCGTGCCGATCCCGAGTGGGCGCAGGTGTCCGAGGAGTCGCAGCGCGACGGCCGGATCGTCGAGAGCGTCGACGTGCTGTGGCTGGAGGCGACCGACTACTCGAAGATCAAGTAGCGCCGGCCGAATCGGCGGGAAGGCGGTGCCGGGGCACATTGCGTCCCGGCACCGCCTTCACGCCCTGTCACTTCACCGGCTTCACGCCGCCCTTGCGCCCCAGGCCGTAACCCACCCGGAAGACATCCGGGATATTCACACGGCCGTCGAGCATCCGGTAGAAGACACGCAGCGCTTCGAGATCCCGACGCACTCCTTCCGGTCCCTGGTCGATGTGGCGTGGGGGCAGCTTCACATCGTCCTCCTGCATCCGGTCTGACAGGTGATCGAGGACACCTTCGTTCCGCCAACGCACGGCGATCTCCTCGAAATCGCAGGGTACCGACATGCCGCCCAGGGGACTCAGAACCTGGTGCATCCAGGGATAGTCCTCCTGGATCTCACGGACGCGTATCCTGGACGCCTCCTGCACGCCGCGCTTGATGCTCTCGTGATGCAGGGCGTAGGGGTGCTCGGGACGTCGCTCGGCCGTGTCCGCCGCGGCCGCACGTAGTGCCGCGAGGAACGAGCGCGGGCTCGCTTGGCCCTCCGTGTCGCCGAGGTGATTCGGGATCCAGGTGTACGGAAACCCGCGTCGGCGATCGCTACCCATCCATCGGCCTGCGATGAGGTGGAACTTCTTGCGCTGCCGCTCCTCCCTGAAGATCAGCGGTCGCGGGACTGAGTACACGGACTCTACGCCTGCGTGAACAGGTTTCCACGCTCCGGGAGCCGAATCGAGCAGATCACGAAAGACGAGGCCGCGCGGGCCGTTCACCAGGCAGTGCCAGAACAGCCCATACAACTCGTGGCGCGGCCAGTTCAACGCAACGGAGGAAGCCAGCAGCTTGGACGCATCAGGGAAGTCAGTCAGGGTCCTTTCGTCGAACTGATCGGAGCGCAGGAAGATCTTCACGCGCAGGCGGCGGTGCGCACGCAGATCGAGCGCCGTCTGCAGCAGACCACGCACGTTCCGGGACAAGTCCTTCCAATCGTCAGCGCAACGGTCAAGCGCATCGAACAAAACCACAAAGTGCGTGCCTCGCGCATCGAATTCAGTGTCACGCTCGTGGAACAGGCGTTCGATCGGCTCCGGGTGGTCAGCCACGTAGGCGACGCGATCCCTCCACGTTGTCTGCGACCGGAGCGGATGACCCTCCGGCGCCAAATGACGTGCGTATACGGTGCGCCAGACGACACGCGGCTCGATGCGGTCTCTCGTCAGGCCGGAAATAGCGTCCTTCCCCGGGTACTCGTCCGGCGCGGCGCTGAAGCCGAATCCGGCGCGCACATCGGTCCTCCCGCTCAGCATCCGCGAAGCGGGTGGGTCGGCGAACCGGCCGACCAGATCGCGCACGGCCTCTTCCTGAAGCGCGCTCCACCAGAACGTCTTCCCGGCCCCGCGCACACCGGTGACCAGCAGGTTGTCCGGATGCATCGCTCGCAGATGCGATCGCGGCAGATACACTTGCGCCGCTCGTGGACGCGCTCCGTAGCTGGTCCCCTCGGGAAGACCCGCGATCGCCTCGCGAGCTGCCACGACTTCCGTCGCCGTCACGGCTCCGCTCCCTCGACGCTTGAGCCCATGATGTCGTCGAACCGCTCGAAGAACTGCGTGTAGGCCGGTGTTACTGTCGATGGCTCCAGGTAGCGCAGGGACGCGCCTGAGGCGAACCCCACCGTCCAAAGGACCGGGACCGGATCGTGGGGACCATCACGATCGGCCAGATCGAAAGAGAACGCGGCCGTTGCGTCCCCGGATACCTCCACATCGTCGTACAGGTGGTTGTTGAACAGAGTCCATGACCGCTCGCGGAACCGGCGCAGGTAGGGCTCCGGATGGCTACCGGGTGTCAACGCGGAGACTATCCGCACGCGCTGGCGGATTTTCCGCGCCAAGTCGAGGTTCTGCCAGTGCGAAAAAAGGATGTCGTAGTCAGTCCAATGGCTTACGGCGTCAACTGCGAAGAGCAGAACCTCCGCGTCGAGATCGGTTACCGTAGCGGCTGCGATGTCATGAAGCCCGCTGCGGCTCTCCAGAAGGACGATGGTCGGCTCTACGGCTTCCTCGAGCCGGGTCAGCATCTCCATCAGCCGGGCGGTCCAGCCGACTCGATTGTCCATGTAGACGCGACCGAGCTTGGCCAAGTACTCGCCCGGGTCCCGACCATGGGCCGGCGCGACGTGCACCGCCCCGTCCAGATCCTCCGTCCACGACGGCGCGGCAAGCATCCGATCGACGACATGCCCTCCCTGCCCGACCAAGTCCTCGATGAACCAGTCGGTGATACCGAAATCCGGCTGCGATGCCTCATCCAGCATGGCCGAAGACAAACCCGGAGACTCCAAGTCCAGATCTGCCACCAGCACACGTTCGCCACGACGGGCCAGATGCCACGCCAGCACGGCCACGGTCGTGCTTCGCCCGACTCCACCCTTCACCGAGAACAGGGTGAAGCGCCGCACATCCCGGCTCGCCCTCCGATCTCCAACCGTCCACCAATCGCCACCAGTTACCAAACGATCAGCCAGATACACACCCACGCCGGGTCGAACTTCGCGGGCAGTGCCGTCCAGACTCGTCAACAGAGACTGGTCCACGAACAGCACGCCAGTCTTCGGAGACGGGCCGTGCGGGCCCAGGACATCATGCAGGCGATCGGCTAAACGCTGCAACGCGTCTCGACAGGACAGGTCCTCCTCCACGGCGTCAGACACGGAGACACCTACTTGCCCGTAGAGATTCCGAACGAGATAAACAGGTCGAGCCTGTTCAGGAATCTCCTCGCCTGACCCGACGATCTCGACGATACGTCTCCAAACAGCGTCGAACGGAATGAAGGGTTCGGTCATAGCTGACCATCCTGGGCCATTCTCTGCACGAGGTTCCGGATCGCCCGCGCTGCCTGATGATGCGGACTCAGGTTCGCTCCGGTGGCGTGTCCTCGGTGCGCGTAGCGGTTATTGTGATGCCAGTCGGCGAACGGTGTACCTGCTGGCAGCAACTGCAGATACTGACGTGCAAGGCGTCCTTTCAGAAACGCCTTCGACGTTTGCCACAGCTCATGCACGTGCTTCCTGTGTCCCTTTTGCGTTGGCGTCCCAGTCGCATCGACCGGCATGCCTTGGGACTGCATAGCCGCCTTCAGGCCGCACTCTGCGCTGAACCCGTACAAGTGGTCGGCGTTGGCGAGCCGCCCGCGCGCGAGCAGCAACTCGGCATCCTCCCAGTGTCGACGGTGCGCGTCTGGAAAATCGGCGGGGTGCTCCATCACCAGCTACCTAGAACCGCGACGCCGCCATCCAGGTGTCCGATCGCGCCCAGCTCTCCTCGAACTCGGCATCGACGTCCCCCGACGCCTTGCCCTGCGCCCGCAGCGCCTGCTGCAGACCGAAGAGCGACCAGCCGTTGTTCGGATGGTCCTCCAGTTCCACCCGGTAGACGCGCTCGGCGTCCGCGAAACGCCCGGCCTCCAGCAGCACCGCACCCAGCCAGTGGCGTGCGGCGAACGGCAGCGGCTCGGGCTCCGAGTACTCCAGTTGGTCCTCCACCTCGACGGCCCGCTCGAACGACTCGATGGCCGCGTGCAGGTGGCCGTCGGCGCGCCGGATCTCGCCTTCCAGGATGCCGCCGACCGTCTTCAGCAGCAGCTCGGCGGAGTCGAAGCGGAAACGCGCATTCGTCTCGTCGGCGAGCTTCAGCACCCGGTCGAGGTAGACCTGCGCGAAGTCGGCGTCGCCGGTGTGCAGATGCGCGTAGCCCTGCGCGAAGTCCCAGAGACCGCCCGGACCGTCCTGCTCGGGCCGTTCCGTCACCTCGAGCACTTCGTCGAAGCGGCCGAAGCGAACGAGTGTCAGCACGTGGAACACGCTGTCGCCGGTCAGCTTGGCGTAGTCCTTCCCGGCCTGAATTGCGATGGCGCCCTGTCCGTCCATCGATGCGGCGAACAGCAGCATGTGCAGGTTGTGGCTCGGGTAGATGGCCACCCCCTCGCCCACCTCCGCCTTCAGATCGGAGTGCCACGCGTCCAGGTTGGCCCGCACGCCGTCTGCCCAGCGGCCGATCTCGTTCCAGGTGTGCGACGGCATGTGGTTGATGTGGCTGGCCCCGGGGATCGCGCTGCCGAGGTGCTCGGCGCAGCCCGACGCCAGCCCCGGATCGACCGTCGATTCGGTGGCGTGGATGTAGAGGTGGCAGGCGCCGGGGTGCCTGATGTTCCGGTCGAGCACGCTCTCGAGCACGCCGTGCAGCCGCTGCACGTTCGGATCGTTCAGGTCTCGCGTGCCGCGGCGCGGCTCGAGCAGGAACAGCGCGTCGCCGTACAGGGTCACCGCGTCGAGGTCATCCGGATACGCCTCGGACAGCTTCCGCATCGCCTCGGCGTAGGCCTCGTCCTGGTCGCGCCGTTGCGCGGGATCGAAGTCCTGGACGTAGCGGGTGGTGATGGCCTCGATGTAGGCCCGCTCCTTCTCGCTCGCGCCGGCGATGCGGGCCACGGCCTCCTGCATCGCCGCGTAGGCGTGCGGCGCCTCGAACGGGCGCATCGGGCCGTTGAGGTACGAGCCCCAGGCCCAGGCCTCGCCCCAGTAGCAGATGGCGCAGTCCGGGTCGTTCTTCCAGGCCTCGCGGAAGGATCGGACCGCGCCCTCCTTGCCGAAGGCGTACATCAGCCGGAAGCCCTGGTCGAAATAGGCCTGGGCCTTCTCGTTGTCCGACGAGATGGGGTGGTGGTGGTCGCCGAGCGCCGTCTCGTACAGCGGCATCGGCTCGCTGAAGCTCTCCGGAAGGTCCGCCGAGGCCTCTCCGGCCCCGCTGCCGCCGTGGTCGTGCTGCGCGAGCGCCGGCGCGGCGAAAAAGGCGCACACCGCCGCGAAGAAGAGAACCGGGAATGCGGAGCGGGACTTGCGTGTGGTCATCGGACTCTCGTTTCCTCTGGTCGGGGTTTGGTCGAAACTCCAATCATAACTGCCCGGTCCCGAGGGCATTCCGCACCCGCTGTGACAGTGCGGTATGCTGTGGGAACCATGACGCGCCGGGTCCCCGTCCTCGCGGTGGCGGCGCTCCTTCTGTCCGGCATGCTGGCCGCCGCGGCTGCGCAGTGGGGCTGGGGGGTCGGGGAGGGCAACATGCCCGTGCGCTTCCCGCCCGCCTCGATGCCGGACCGCGGCTTCACCTTCTGCAAGCTGATGTACGACCAGGTCCGGTACGAGGCCCTGGGCATGGGCTGGTCGACCGACTATCCCTACGCCGGCATCAACCTGATGCACCGGATCGAGGACCTGACGACGACCGAGATCAGCAAGGATCGCCGGGGCGATCCCAACCACTGGGTCGTGCGGCTGACCGACGACGAGCTGTTCAACTGCCCGTTCGTGATGGCGGCCGACGTCGGCACCATCGGGATGAGCGCCGCGGAGGCGTCGCGGCTGCGCGAGTACCTGCTCAAGGGGGGCTTCCTCTGGGTGGACGACTTCTGGGGGCCGCGCGCCTGGGACCACTGGGTCGGCGAGATCTCCCGCGTGCTGCCGCCGGCGCAGTACCCCATTTGGGACGTGCCGCTCGATCATCCCGTGTTCCGCGCGTTGACGCACGTCGAGAAGGTGCCCCAGATCACGTCGATCCAGTTCTGGTACCGGGCGCGGGGACGGACGACTTCCGAGCGGGGCCGCGACAGCGACGTGCCCCACTTCCGGGCGATCAGCGACGAGCACGGCCGGTTCCTGGTGGTGATGACCCACAACACCGACGTCGCCGACGCGTGGGAGCGGGAAGCCGACGACCCGCGCTTCTTCGAGCAGTTCTCGCCCGACGGCTACGGCCTGGGCATCAACGTGGTGCTCTACTCGATGAGCCGCTGACTCTCCTCGGGCGGCATGGACCGCACTGCCCTCGCCTGCCCGAGTGCAACCAACCCGGAGACCGACCCCATGACCAAACGCCTCTCGCGCCGCGCCTTTCTGGGCAGCGTGCCCGCGGTCGCCGCCGTACCTTCCCTTGCCGCTTCCGCCGCGCCGGCCCCGCGCCTGCCGCTCGGACAGGCCGAGCTCGGCCTCCGCATCACCGGCATGGAGCTGATCGTGGTGCGCGCCACCGCCCGCACGAACTGGATCTTCGTGCGGCTGGCCGCCAACGACGGCACCACCGGCCTGGGCGAGGCGTCGATGGGACGGCTGACCGAGTTGCCCGAGCTGGCCGAGTTCTTCGCGCTCGTCCGCGACCGCTCCCCGTTCGAGATCCAGCGCTACCGGCAGCAGGGCCGTGCCCGGGCGGCGGCCGGCGACCGCCGGCTGGCCACCGCGTTCAGCGCGATCGAGCAGGCGCAGTGGGACCTGGTCGGCAAGGCGCTGCAGGCGCCGGCCTACGACCTGACGGGCGGCGCGTTGCGGAGCGAGCTGCCGGCCTACGCGAACATCAACCGCGCCACGGCGGATCGCACGCCGGAGGGTTTCGCCGCCAACGCGCGGCAGGCAGTGGAGGACGGCTTCCGCGCCATCAAGGCCGCGCCGTTCGACGGGTTCCCGCCGCTCGACGGCCCGGCCGCCGAGGTCGAGGCGGCGACCGAGCTGGGCATCGCCTGCATCGAGGCGATGCGGACGGCCATCGGGCCGGACGTCGATCTGAAGATCGACGTCCACAGCTTCTTCGACATCCCGCTGGCCATCGAGGTCGCCGGGCGGCTGGAGCCCCAGAACCTCTCGTGGTACGAGGAGCCGGTACCGCCCACCGATCTGGAGAGCACGAAGGCGATCAAGGACGGCATCAGCCAGACGATGGCGGGCGGCGAGTTCCTGTTCGGCGTCGAGGGCTTCGCCCCGCTCTGCCGCGAGCAGGCGGTGGACATCATCATGCCCGACGTCAAGCACTGCGGCGGCGTCGCCGAGCTGGGACGGATAGCCACCGTCGCCGAGCTGCACGACGTGCTCGTCTCGCCGCACAATCCGAGCGGGCCGGTCAGCACGATGATCTCGGCCGGCGTCTGCGCCGGGCTCTCGAACTTCGACATCCTGGAGTACCAGTGGAACGAGGTGCCATGGCGCGGCGACCTGGTCGACCCGCCGGAGCGTTTCGCCAACGGGATTCTGCAGGTGCCGGACGGGCCCGGATTCGGCACCACGCTCAACGACACGCTGGCCCGGGAACACGCCTGAGGCTCGCCGGCGGCGACGGAGGAAACGGACGCGATGAAGATTCGGGCGGTCGACGCACTGGAGGTCATCGATTCCCGCGGCAACCCGACGGTGGAGGCCCGGGTTCACCTCGACGACGGCACGGTGGCCGAGGCCCGCGTGCCGTCCGGCGCGTCGACCGGCGAGCGCGAGGCGACGGAGCTGCGGGACGGCGGCGGGCGCTACGGCGGCAAGGGCGTGCAGCAGGCGGTGGCCAACGTCAACGGCGAGATCCACCGGGCCCTCGCCGGACAGGATGCGGGCGACCAGCGCGGGCTCGATCGACGGATGATCGATCTCGACGGCACCCCGAACAAGTCGCGGCTGGGCGCCAACGCCATTCTCGGCGTATCCATGGCGGCGGCGAGGGCCGCCGCGGCGGCGGCGGGCGTGCCCCTGTATCGCCACCTCGGCGGCGCCGACGCGGCGGTCCTGCCCGTGCCCTGCCTCAACGTCATCAACGGCGGCCGCCACGCCGACAACACGGTCGATTTCCAGGAGTTCAAGATCGCCCCGCACAATGCGCCGTCCTTCGCCGAGGCGCTGCGCATGGGAATCGAGTCGTTCCATGCCCTGCGGGCGCTCCTCAAGCGCCGCGGCAAGTCGACCGGCATCGGCGACGAGGGCGGGTTCGCCCCCGACCTGGCGAGCAACGAGGAGGCGGTCGAGCTGATTCTCGAGTCCATCGGGAAGGCCGGCTACCGCCCCGGGACCGACATTGCGATCTGTCTCGATCCCGCGACCAGCGAGATGTGGCGCGACGGCCGCTACGTCGCCTTCAAGTCGGACCAGGCCGCCCGCACCACGGACGCGATGATCGAGCTCTGGAACGGCTGGATCGACCGCTACCCGATCGTGCTCGTCGAGGACGCGCTGGCCGAGAACGACTGGGACGGGTGGGCGCGGATCACGGCGGCCCTCGGATCGAGAATCGAGCTGGTGGGCGACGATCTGTTCTGCACGAACCCCGCGATCCTGCAGCGGGGCATCGACGCCGGCGTCGCCAACTCCATTCTCGTGAAGCTGAACCAGATCGGGACGGTCTCGGAAACGCTGGACACCGTGCGCCTGGCGCAGCGGAACGGCTACGGCGCCTACATGTCGCACCGCTCGGGCGAGACCGAGGACACCTTCATCGCCGACCTCGCGGTCGCCACCGGCTGCGGGCACATCAAGACCGGCTCGGGCTGCCGCGGGGAACGGACCGCGAAGTTCAACCGCCTGCTGCGCATCGAGCACGACCTGGGCGACCGGGCGCGGTATGCGGGTCTTGGCGGCTTCCGGCAATCCGTGCTGCCGTCTTGAGGACACGCACAACGTCCGCGGCCTTGCCGGTGACGATCGAGACGCTGGTCCGGCGCTTCTACGACGACCTCTGGAACCGGTTCGACACGGCTCTCATTCCGGTCCTGCTGACCGAGGACGTGACGGTACGGGGCGCGCTCGGCCGCCACGCGGCCGGCCACGCCGCGTTCGCCGACTACCTGGAGTTGGTGCATGGCGCGTTCCCGGACTTCGAGCAAACCATCGAAGAGATGGATGTGGACGCCGTGGGCGGCTCCGCGTTCGTCCGCCTGCGCTGTCGCGGGACCCATCGGGGCGCGCTGTTCGGCCTGCCGGCCACGGGCCGGCTGATCATCTACGAAGGAGCCGCCCGCTTCGAGACCCGCGACGGTCGGATCGCCGACATCTGGATTCTCGGCGATCTGCACAGCCTGGTGCGGCAGCTCAGGGCCGAACGGGAATAGACCGGGAGGCAGGACAACATGCGGAACGAGGAGAGGGCACCGCACCGAGCGCTGCTCCAACCGACGCCCTCTCCAGACTCGGCCTCGAGAACGAGGTTCACGAGCAACCGGCCCCCAGGAGGCTCCTAGAACTCGAAGTCGCCGCCGCCGAAGCCGAAGCTGAGGCCGCCGCCGAAGACTCTCGACACAGCGGTGTTGTTGCCCTTGACGACCTGCCCGAAGAACACGTTCAGGCTGACGACGTCCGTGGCGTTGATCAACACGCGGCCGCCCACGAGGTGGGCGTCTTCCTCCAACCCGGGGAACCGGCTGGGCGAAAAGCCCGGCCCGCCGATGTCGATGCCCGACAGCGCGTTGACGATCCGGTAGTCGACGCCGAGCGTGACTGCATTTCCGGCGGGTATGAACAGGCCCAGGTTCACGAACATGTCGTTGGGAACGTCGACCGTCTCGCCGGCCGCCATGGCTCCGCCCACCGCCTGGGTGTTGACCTCGGTGCTGCCGCGGACCCGGAAACCGAGCTCGGCCGAGAACCCGGCCGCATTGCCGAACTTGCCGACGATGAGCGACGTCTCGACCCCGTGGCCGCCGTCGCCCAGCGAGTTGATGTAGCCGGTGTCGTACGCGCCGGCCAGGATGCCGCCGACCCGCACGGCGACGCTCGGCGCATCGCTGATCAGCTCGTCGACGAGCCGGAAGGTCAGGGCGACGTTGGAGTCGAACAGGCCGCTGTAGCTCTCCTGTCCGCCGGAAGGGCCGACACCTCCGCTGACGAAGCTCGACGCGAACGCCGACTGGACGTCGAGGGCCACGAAGTCGTTCACCGCGTAGTTGGCGGCGAACCACATCGTGTTCTGCGCCAGGCTGGCCCCGGTCGGCCCCAGCGGACCCGTCACTTTCGTGACGTTGCCGTCCACCGGGCGCCAGAACTCCTTGGCGCTCTGGTTTGCATAGGTGAAGCTGATGGTGCCCGTCCCCGGCTCGGCGATCCAGGGGGTGCCCTGGGCGAACGCAGGTTGAGCCGGCAAGCTCGCGAGCAACGCGGCCCCGAAGACGACGATCATGAACGAACGAAGGTGAGGGAACATCGATTCAACCGTTCTCCTGGTATCGGATCGAGTCAGGGTTGCCGGGAACAAGACCCGGCTGGCCGGCTAGCCGAGCTTGTAGCGGCGCGTGAGGAAGTAGTAGACCAACTCGAGCCTCAGCGTGCACTCGTCGCCCTGCACGGCCGCGCCGCCGCAAAGGGCCGTCACTTCCGCCGTGGCGTCGCCTGCCGCATGCGCCGCCTCGAGATCGGCTCTCAGGCTCTCGGCCCGGCCGCGGTCGAGCCGCTGGACGGGGCAGTCGCCGCAGACGAGCGTGTCGAACGTGAGCGCCTTGCCCTGGGAATACGCGGCGCGCGGACTCACCTTGCCGGCGCCGGTGCCGATGGAGCCGGATGCCTCCGCCCACCCGTGGAGCAGCAGGATGCCGGCAGCAAGCAGCACGCCGAGAAACATGAACCGTCTCATCTCATTCCTCCTCCGGTTGCCGGCACCGATCCGGGTTCCGGCCGAAAACTTCCAGGGGGGGATCCCGGTAACGGCTGGTCAACGCCCCTGCCGGTTCAGGCTCCAGTCGTAGTCGTACTCGATGAAGCCCTCGAAACCCTCCAGGAACGCCGCCAGATCGCCCTCGGCGTACTCGATCAGGTGCTCTTTCACGGACTCCTCGGTGCCGCCGAAGTCCTCGTTGTACCAGTCATAGATGCTGGAGATGACGATGAAGTCCTCGTCGACCACATCCACCCCCCGCGGGTTGTTCACGTAGTCCCGCGCGCCGGCATCGAGCAAATCCTCGGTGTTGTCGGCGGTAAAGGCCGTAGCCAGCAGATGCGGGCAGCCGTATGCCGCGCAGTTCACCGCGTAGTGAATCCGCTCGTCCTGCCAGATGGGGCGCAGGATGCCGTGCTCCATGTGGTTGAGGGTCAGGTCCTCGCCGGCGACCCTGGCGTGCACGTCGTCCCAGGGTCCCGTGTAGGGGACCACGCCCTCGTGGATGTCCCGGATCGTGTCCACCGGATAGCCGTCCAGCACGACCTTGACCGTCAGCGCGTTGTAGAAGTTGATCCAGTAGGCCATCTGCTCGGCGCGGTTGTAGTCGCGCGGGTCGAGCTCCTGAAGGCGGTCGAGGTAGGCGGCCAGCTTCGCGGCGTCCTCGGCGTCGGCCGACAGGGCTTCATAGTCGACGAGATTGACGCCCGACGAATCAGGAGCGACGTAGGCGGCCAGGATGTCCTGCCAGGCGGCATGATCGATGCGCTCGACGCTGGATTCGTCGCCGGCGTCCCACCCTTCGATTTCTTCCGGCTCCGGCGCACCGCAGGCAGCGGCGAACAGCAGCGCGCCGAGCAGTGCTGCGAACGGCCGCCAGCGCAGAGCGGCTTGTCCGGCGGTGCCCCTCGTCCGATACGTCTTCATCGTTCGCTCTTCCTCTCCCGGTAGCGACTCCGGACGCGGGAAGGAAGAACTACCCTGCATCTTCCGCTTCCTGCCGGCGCTCTTCTGCATCCCTGCCCGAACCGAAATAGCGTCTCCACTAAGTCTACCATCGGTCGGGATTCGCGCTGCCACTATACCGTTGCTCAGCCCTGCCCCGTGCTCCGGCAGGCCGCTGCCAACCGGCGCTGCCCGCGAGACCCGGGGCTTGTCGTGCTCGCCCGGCCGGACCGGCACCCGGCCGGCTGCGGGCATGTCCGTCATGGCGCCGCCGGAAGCTCTACTCATCCGGACGCTCACGAATGCGAGATCGAACAATCGTGCCGAGAATGCCGGCACTGGCGCCGATGACGCCCCTGACCGTCCCCCCGACCTTCGAGCGACCGAAACGCCGCCGCAGGGAATCGACGGGCACCTCGACGATCCGCATGTGATTCCGGATGGCCTCGATCTGCATCTCGACGGTCCAGCCGTAGGCGGTGTCGCGCATGCCGAGTTGCCGCAGCGCGTCCGCCCGGATGGCCCGAAACGGCCCGAGGTCGGTCACCTTGCGGCCCCACAGCAAACGAATCAGAATCGAAGCCACGCGGTTGCCGGCGATCTGCGGCAGCGACAACGCGCCGGGCTCCATCCTCCCCAGCGGGCGGGAACCAATCACCAGGTCGGCTCCGGCGGCGATGGCGCGCAACAGGTCGCGGGCCTGTCCGACCTCGCAGGACCGATCGCCGTCCACGAACAGGATCACGTCGACCGGTTCGAGCGCCGCGAGGGCGGCCAGGCAGGCGCGGCCGTAGCCGGGTATCTTCTCGCCGACCACGCGCGCACCCGCCTCGCGCGCCCGCTCCGCCGTGGCGTCGGTGGAACCGTTGTCGCATACGACGAGGTCGTCGACGATCCGTGCCCCGGTGTCCGCGCGCAACTTCAGCAGTCCGCCGACCACCTCGCCGATGTTGCCCGCCTCGTCGCGGGCAGGAATCACGACACCGACGGTCATGCCTTCGTACATTCGGCAGTCGGCGTCACGCGCCGTCCCCGCGGCCGTGGTCGGCCCACCGGCGCCTGAACTGATCGCAGCCGAGCCCGGCCGCGATCAGGCCGAACTCCAGCCAGCGCGCCCACAGCGGCTGCGCGTAGGGATGCATCTGGTAGTCCTGCAGGTTGAGACCGGTGACGTAGCCGAGAAGAACCGCGCCGGAAGCCGTCCAGGCCCAGACGCTGGGATATATGGCCGCGAAGGGGAGGAGCCAGAGGAGATACCACGGGTTGATGACCGGCGACGCCGCGAGCAACGCGCCGTAGATCCAGTCGCCCCGAGGAGCCGGCCGGGCGTCTGTGCGTGCGCGGACGAAAACGTAAATCCAGAATGCCGCAAAGGCAAGTCCCAGGACGATCCTGGCCGCCGAACGGGGCGCTGCGGTCGCCAGCAGCCCGAACAGCGCCGAGTTGAACTCCCACTCCCGGGCGAAGACCTGCAGGGACTCCAGGTCCGTGCCGCCCTGCAGCGCGAACGGCCCGTAGAGCGCGGCCAGCGTGACGCCGAACAGGAGCCAGTGCCTGCATCGCGCGCGGACAAGCACCAGCGGCGCCAGCACCAGCCCGAACGTCTTGGCCCCGGCGGCCAGGCCCAGACAGACGGCGGCGCCCCGCCAGCGGTGGTCCCGCGCCAGCACGATGCCGGCCAGCAGCAGGCAGACGCCGGCGCCGTCCGGGTGTGCCGTGAAGGCGATCTCCTTGACCACCAGCGGACACCACGCGTACAGCAGCACGTTGGCGGGCGTCGTCAGGCGCAGCAGCAGCCCGATGGTGACCAGATCGACCGCAATCAGGATCGCCTGCAGCGCGGTGACGCTGGCCGGCTGCATCCAGTAGCCGAGCAGGAACACGAGTTGCGTGGTCGGGCCGTAGATGGTGGGCAGCTCCGGGTAGTTGATGCCGTCGAGAACACCCTGGAACAGCGCGGGCACGCTCGGATCGATGAAGAACTCCTCCGGGGCGGCGCCGTACGGCGTGCCGGCGGTGGCAAAGCGGTAGGCGTCCCACAGGTAGCGGTAGAAATCGTCCTCGTAGAAGGGGCCGCCGGCCAGTCCGCACGCCCGAAAGACCACCGCCCACAGGACGAGACGGCCCACCGGAAACGGGTCGCCGCGGCCATGGAAGCGCCGGTAGAGAACGAAGACCGGCAGCCCCGTCCAGGCCACGGCCATGAAGAACGCCGGCAGGTCGGGTTCGCCGGCCCGCCGCGCCAGGATCGCCAGGGCGGCGTATCCCAGTGCACACCACAAGCCGACCGCATCCACCCTGCGCATCGGTTGCCACGAGTCGGCAGTGTCTCAGTTTGAAAAAAGAAAAAAGAGCCGTGCCGCGGGCTCGCAGACAGGGGATCAATCGTCGGCCGGGAGGCCGTCGTCGCGAAGGCCGTTGATCAGCTCGTAGAGTCGGTCGAACTGGCGGTTCATGTCCCCGCGGAGGGTCTGCACGTCGCCGTCAACGTCGGCGATCCTGTCGATCATCTCGTTGCGGAGGGTCTGCACGTCACCGTCGACGTCATCGATCTGGCGGTTCGTGCTCTGGCACATGGACCCGCCCATCGTCAAGATGAGGGTCGCCAAGCCGATGCCCGTACCGATGGTGATTCCGCGATCCGACATCCTCGACAGGATACCACGATATGCCTGACCGATCTGTGTGGGCGACCGCGCACCGCCGAACCACGCTAGACTGACTGTATTGCGGAGGTGCGCCCCGGAGAGGAGGTGCGCCAAGTGACCAAGGACTGGATAGAACACGACCCCTTGGCACCTGAGTGACCGGGGTCGGCTGCCACCAACAGCCGGCCCCACTCGGCGACCCCGTGAACCTTCGACCTGCGACTGGGCAGATCGGTCGGAATCCCCAGTGGGCGCACTCCGCAAAATCAAAACCCATGCCAGTCATTTTTCAAACTGAGACACTACCCACGAGTCCGCGGTGAAGCGCCGCGTGGCCGTCAATTCCCCTGCGAGCGCGGCTCCGGCGCGAAGTAGCGGGCCAGCGTTGCGGCCGCGGGCTTCGGGGTGAGCCACGACACCGCCACCATCAGCAGCGACGATCCGAGCAGCATCGGCAATACCGGCATGTAGCCGAGGACAGCGGTCCCGCCGGGCGTGCGGGTGATGACGTCGGCCCCGGCCACCGTCCAGACCGGCACGACGGTTCCCGGCGGCGGGGCCGGCACCACCGCCTGCAGGACGGCGATCGCCGTCATCGTCGCGGCGGTCCAGACGACTACCGCCAGCGCGCCCCACTTCGTGCTCCCGCGCCAGAAGAGCGCCGCGACCAGCAGCGGCAGCAGGGTCGTGAACCCCGAGAACGCGTACTGGACGGCGATGCCGAAAATGCCGGGCGGCGCCTGCAGGGCAATGGCGTACGCGACCAGGGCAATCAGAACGACGAACAGCCTCCCGGTCTGCACCTGAACCGCCGACCCGAACCTGGTCTTCCCGCCGTAGTACGCGAACACGTCCTCGGTGAACATCGTGGAGAGCGCCAGGATCTGCGAGTCGCTGGCCATCACCGCGGCCATGATGCCGGCGCCGAGCAGCCCGGCCAGCCAGAGCGGCGCGTAGTGCTCCAGCATCAGGATGATGACGTCGTCGCCGGCCGCCTCGCGCTGCAGATCCGCCGTGTCCGCCGGCGACAGGGTCTCGCGCTCGGCCGCGAGCGCGGCCCGCGCCTCGAGCTTCGATTCGATGCCCGGCACGTCCGTCATGGCGTTGGCGGCGAGGCCGAGGAAGGTGCACGGCAGCCAGATCGCCAGGATGCAGAGCGGGTAGAAGACGACGGTCTTCCGGAACTGCCCCATGCGCCGCGCGGTGAGGCAGAAGATGGAGATGTGCGGGAACATGATCGACGACAGCGGGATCAGCATGTAGCTGAAGAAGAACTTCGGCGGCACGTGCTCGCGGGTCAGCAGGGCCGCCGTCTCCGGCGCGTCGGCCAGCCGCTCCATCGCCTGCGGAAAGCCGCCGATGCTCACGCCGATGAAGACGATGGCGGCCGCCCCGAACGTCAGGAACAGCACCGTCTGGAAGGTGTTGACCCACGCCGTCCCCTGCATGCCGCCGAAGAAGACGTAGCTCATCACCACGGCCGCCACGATGAGGCCGCCGAACCAGTACGGAACCGCGCCCCCGCTCAAGGCGCTCAGCGTCGTGCCGCCGCCCATCACCGCGATGACGATGTAGGGCACCAGCAGCGTCGCCTGCACCGCGAAGATGGCGGTCCCGATATGCCCGCACTCCCACCGGTCGCGGTACATCTGCACCGGCGTCATGAAGCCGAAACGCTTGCCCAGCGCCCAGACGCGCGTGCCGAACAGGTACAGCGTCAGGGGAATGACGAGCGCCGAGGACGAGCCCATCAGGCCGTAGGTCACCATCCCGTTGGAGAAGGCATGCCCGGCCGAACCCAGGATGGTGAACGCCGTCATGTTCGTGCCGAAGAGCGACAGCAGGAAGACGTACTGCCCGAGTGAACGATTGGCGAGGAAGTAGCCTTCCGCCTCCTCGCGGCCCCCGGCCCGCCGGAAGGCGAAGATCCCGATGTACAGCACGACGCCCAGGTAGAGGAAGACGACGACAGCGGGGATCACGTGCGCCCTCCGGCCCCGGCGGGCGGGTCGGAGGCGGTCGTCGCCGCGTGATCGTCGGCTTCGAGATGGGCCGGCCAGGCGAACCGCACGAGCGCCCACATCAGCGCGGCAACCGCGAGCGAGTAGAGGGCGTGATAGAAGAGGCCTACGGGCAGGAAGCCGAAGACCAGCGGACGCGCCGCATTCCAGAACCAGAAATCCTGGTGCAGCAGGTAGAGGGCGAGCACGGCGGCGGCCAGCAGCCAGTTTCGCATCGGTTTTCGCGATTTCCCTCTTGACCGACCGAATTGGTCGGATATATCTTCAACCAAGACTGAAACTGAGACTCAATCTCAGTTCAACCCAAAGTTGCTCGCCGGGTGGTGCAGCACCCGGCGAGCCGGATGAGCGCGCGGTCCGCAGCGCGGACCCATCACACAGAGCACGCATGACGGCGCTCGCCCGTTGCGAGTGTAGGCGACCCCCGTCGTGACGTGCAACGGAGACGCCATGACTCGTTCCGCTCCGTCGTTCCTGGCAGGACTCGCATGGGTCCTGATCCTGCTCTCCCCCGCGCCGATCCGCGCACAGGACACGCCGGGCGGCGCGGCGCGCCCGCCGGACCTCATCTCCGCAGGCGATGAAGCAGCGGACGGACAGACAGGCAACAGGGCGCCCGAACGAGGCGCCACGCGCTGGCCCGGCTTTCTCGGCGGACGGGACATCAACGTCAGCCGGGCCGCACGCCTGCCCCTGACCTGGTCCGACGACAGCATCGCCTGGCGGATCACGACTCCCGGGTTCGGCCAGTCGAGTCCGGTGATCTGGGACGACACGGTCTTCCTCACGTCCCTCGAAGGCGCGACGAAGGAGACCCTGTTCATCACCGCGGTCGGCCTCGAAGACGGCGCCGAGCGCTGGCGGCGGACCTTCGACGCCGCGGAAGCGTTCGAGTGGAACGACTACGTGTCGAAGGGCGCGCCCACGCCGGCCGTCGACGGCGAGCGGCTCTACGTGTTCTTCGACAGCGGCGACCTGCTGGCCCTGACCCACGCTGGGGAGACCGTCTGGCACCGCAGGCTGGGCGCCGAGTACGGGACGGTGGGCGGCAACCATGGCGTCGGCAACTCCGTCCTGCTCACCGACGATGCGGTGGTGGTGCTGCTGACGCGCCGCACCTATTCGTACCTGCTGGCCGTCGATCCGGCCACCGGCGAGACGCTGTGGAAGGCCGACCGCGAGCCGGGCGTCGCGTGGAGCACGCCGGCGCTCACCCCCGACGGCAGCGAGATCGTCGTCAGCGCGTCGGGACGCATCGAAGGCTTCGACGCCGGCACCGGCGAGCGGCGCTGGTTCTTCGAGGACCTGCGGGGCAACCACGTTCCCTCCCCCACGTTCACGGAGGAGCTGGTCATCGTCGGCGGCATGGCCGTCCAGGCGAACCTGGCGCTGCGTCGGGGACGCACCGGCGCATTGGACCGCGGCAACGTGGCGTGGACGGCCGGATCCGGATCGAACTTCGCCTCGCCTTTCGTCTACCGCAATTGCGTCTACTGGGTGAATCCGGCCGGGGCGGCCCGCTGCCTGACGCCGGAGTCGGGCGCCGTCCGCTGGACCCACCGGCTCCCCAATTCGATCTGGGCAACGCCGCTCGGCCACGAGGACCACGTCTACTTCTTCACGACCGACGGCGTCACGCAGGTCCTGCGCGCGTCGGACGAGGCGCCCGAGGTGGTCGCGACGAACCGCCTGTCGGTCGACGCGCCGGTCACCGGATTCGCGGTGGTCGACGATGCCATCGTCATCCGCGCGGGAACCGAGGTGATCCGCGTCGGGCGAACGGCTGAGTGAAGTTCGCCCCGGCGCATCAGCCCATCGATCTGCGGAAGCAACAGGAACCCTCGAAAATGGGCGTCCCCGCACATGGCCTGGAAACCGCGCGAGGACGCCCGGACGAGCCCCGGCGACGCATGGTGCGCCGCCGGACACCCACAGGGAGTATAGGCAATGCGTTTCGCCCACCCAACCGGGTCCGGGAGTGGTGGTCGAGACCGGGCGCTCCGCGCAGTTGCGCCGCTGGTTTCGATCCTGCTTCTGTCGACTTCGTTCGCCGCCGCGGAGCAGGAGTCCACCGCTAGCCGGGAGCCGGTAAACCAGGAGGCAGCCGAACCGGACACCAGCCCCCCCACCCTCGATGTGACCGTCGAGGTAACCGCCAGCCTGCCGGAAGTCGATCGCCTGATCGCGGCGGAGGGCCAACGCGTAGGGGCCGCCGAGGGCGCGCAACTCATCAGCGCCGACTACATGAAGGCGCAGCAGGCGAGCACGCTGGCCGACGCGCTGCGCAAGACCACCAGCGTGCAGGTCGACGAGGAAGGCGGCCAGCAGGGAAGCCTGGTGATCATCCGCGGCTTGAGTCAGGACCAGGTCAGCGTGCGCGTGGAAGGCGCGCCGAAGAACTTCAATCAGGCGCGCCACGGCGGGGCGGGCACCGTCTGGCTGGAGCCCGACATCTACAAGAGCCTGGTTGTCGTGCCGGGCGTAGCGTCGAACGTCTACGGCAACGGTTCCCTCGGCGGGGTCATCCTGCTCGAAACGAAGGACCCGGAAGACGTCATACGGCCCGGCGCGGCGCACGGCGCCAACGTCCGCACCGGGTATGAGAGCAACGGCGAGAGCCTGTACGTCAGCAGCGATACCGCGTACCGATTCAACGAGACCTTCGCGGTCAACGCAACCTATACGCGCCGGGACACGGCGCAGTATCGGGACGGGGCCGGGAATCTCTCGCTCGGTGGCGCGACGGGCACCGACGACCACAACGTTCTGTTGAAGGGAGCGGTGACACCCGCCGACGCCGGCCGGCTAGAGCTCAGCTACGTCGGGTTGCGGAAGGACTACACGGCTCGGGGCGGGCGGTCCCGGGGACTCTTCGTCAGCTCGGTCGACGAGTTCACCAACGTGCAGGAGGACACGTATACGGCGCAGTACGCGTTCAACCCTCCGGATCGACTCTGGTTCGACATGAACGTCCGGGCGAGCCTGCACAGGACGGGGCGGGACCGGCGCAGCGACGGGAGCGCCGACATCTCGACGTGGGGTGTCGACACGAGCTACCTCGAGTTCGCCAACACGAGCACTTTCGCTCAGGGCGGCCCGGTGCTGCATACGCTCCGTTACGGAGCGGACTACACCAACGACGATGTACTCAGCGCGTATCTGGCGCAGGACGGCAGCCAGATCGAGCGGGGCCGCTCTCAGCTCGGCGCCTACCTGAGCGAAACCGTACTCGTCGGCCGGAGCGTGGAGCTGGTCGGCAGCCTGCGGTACGACCGGGTCGGACTGCAATCGGGGACCAAGGATGCATCGAGCACCGCGGTCTCTCCGAAGGTGGGCGCCTACTGGCGGCCGTTCGAGCGGACAGCGGCGCGCGGCCTGTCGGCGTTCGTCGTCGCCGGCGCCGGTTTCCGCGCCCCCTCCGCGCACGAGGTGTTCGGGCGCGGAGAGAGCGACGTGCAGTTCTGCGTGGTACGGGGCCGCAACGAAATCTGCTCGCTGACCCGTCCGAATCCCGATCTCAACGGCGAGGACTCCAGGAGCTGGGAGGCTGGCCTCTCGTACGCCCGCGGCGGGCGCAGCGACCTGACGTTCCGTCTCACCTGGATCCAGAGCGACATCGACAACCTCATCGTCCGGGAAGACACCGGGGTCGAGACCATCAACGACCGGCTGACCTCGATCAACACGTTCCGCAACGTGAACCGCGCGGAGATCAACGGGTTCGAGGCGTCGGTCAACTACGCGGGCAACCACTGGTTCGGGGCGCTGACCGCCCAGAACCTGAAGGGACTCGACCTGGAGACCGGCGAGGACCTGCGCGACGTCAGTCCGGCCAGCGTCAACGCGAGCGTCGGCGCCTACCTGTTCGGCCACCGGTCGCGTATCGGCCTGGACGTCAGCCGCCGCGCCGACAAGCTCTTCGAACCGGACGTGCGCTTCAGCCGCATCGGCTTCACGACCTTCGACCTGTTCGGCATGTACCAGCTCAACGGCGCGCTGATTCTGCGAGCGCGCGCCGCGAACCTGACAAACGAGCTGTACACGAAGCGCTACCGGAACCTCTCCATCGACCTGGACGGCCGGCCGCAGGACCTGACCTACTACCAGCCGGGGCGCAACGTCAAGCTGACGCTCGAGTTCGCGTTCTAAGGAGGACACCGATGCTGAAGCGATTCGTGACGCTGTTGCACCGGTGGGTCGGACTCCCGCTCGGGGTTCTCTTTCTGTTAGCGCTGGTGAGCGGACTGATCGTCGGCGGCGCCGACCTGCTGCGGGCGGTGGACGGCAAGGGCCAGACGTACCGCGAAACGTCCATCGAGGAGGACGCGCGCGCGCTGGAGCTGATGACGCGCGAGATGCCCCGGATGTTCCAGGCCCTGCTGCCGACCACGTGGACTCCCTATTACCAGGCACGGGCGCGGGGCGCAGCAAGGACCTACCGTATCGGCGATCTCGAGCCGATCGACCAGCGCGTGTCTTCCGGCGGTTTCTATCGACTGGCGCTCGGGCTGCATCGGACGTTACTGCTCGGCAGGCAGGGCGGGGCGGTCGGCATCAGCGGGGCCGACACCGTCGCGTGGGTCGGATTGATCGCCATGGTGCTGAGCCTGCTCGGCATCTGGCTCTGGTGGACGTTCCGCCGCAGTTTCCGGTGGCGCCGGATGGTGCCGCTCCGCTGGACGCGCAGCGAGATGTTCCGATCGCACATGACGGCCGGCGTGGTGACCGTCGTGGCCGTGGTACTGCTCTGCGTCACCGGAGCGGCCATCACCTATCGCGGGGTCACGCGTGCGACCCTCGATGCGAGCCAGATCGGCGACGTTGGTTTCCGCGAGTTTCCTTACTACGTCGCGAGCGACTGGGAGACCTGGTTGAAGCTGGCCAAACAGGAAATGGATGGGGACCTGACCGTGATCGCGTTCCCGAGGAGACGAGGCGGGCAGGCCGGCCCTGTCGACTTCGAGTACGGGGTGGTCGATCCGGCTTCCGCGGTGCAGTTCCGTTTCGTGACCGACGGCGACTGGGTCGGCATGGCGGGGAGCCGGGTCTTCATCGATCCGCGGCAGTCGGCGCTGATCGGAAAGGCGCGCTTCGACGAGCTTCCCGTCGGGCAGCGGCTGTACAGCCTGATCGTGCCGCTGCATACCGGCCGCAACGTGGCACCGGCGTACCTCGCCGTGCTGCTGCTTTGTACGGCGCTGGCGACCGTCATGACGTTTTCGGGCGTCGTCAGCTTCCTGCTCAAGCTCATCAGGGGGCGTACGCGCGCCGCTGCCGCCACAGCCGGCCAGACGTCCGAAGAGGCGGCCGGACCGTTGTCCGGCGCGGGAGCCGGCGCCGGTGGACCGGACGTTCCCATGCTTGCGCCCCGGATCGGCGTCCTGCGCGCCGCCGGCCGAGACGAGGGGGAGGACTGAAATGCGCAACCTGATACTGACCGCCATCGCTAGCGCCGCTCTGGGCTGTGTGGCTGGCTATGCCCTCGCGCCTGACAGCGAGAGGGGAACGAACCCTGCGTTGGCGACCGACGGCGGGGCCGGGCTCGGGCCGGCCGAGGCAGGTCGGGGACGCGGCCCCGCCACCGGCATGGGACACGGCGGGCCGGGCATGGGTGGCGGGCGCGACGGACACGGTCACGGCGGCGGGCCGAATGCGGGGCCGGGAGGCCGGGGCGGACGGGCCGGCGCATTCGCCGGTCGCGGCCCAGGCGTTCGTGGCCTGCGCGGGCGGGGGGCAGGCGGTCCCGGAAGGGCCCGGCGCCCGCCAACCGGTTTCGACCTTGCCGAGCTGGAGAGATCACTCGCACATATGTCGGTCGAGTTGACGCTCGAGGATGCGCAGCAACAGGTGATCCGGAACGTCATGCAGGAGTACCGCAGACGGATTCGAGAGTTTCGCGAGGCCATATTGGCCGAGCTTACGACCGAGCAGAGGGAGATGCTGCGCACCGTGCAGGCCGCCGGTTGGCCTGCCGCGCGCGCGGAACCGGCGGCCGGAGGAAATTGGCCCGAGCGCTAGCAGTCCGTGGCGTGGCAATCGGAGCCGCAGGCGACGATTGTCGGACCGGAACACCGAACAACGCACAGAGGATCGACGTACGCAGTTGGGCGTCCCCGCACATGGCCTGGAAACCGCGCGAGGACGCCCGGACGAGCCCCGGCGACGCATGGTGCGCCGCCGGACACCCACAGGGAGTATAGGTAATGCGACCCGCCCTCGAAGTTCAGGCAACCGCCGGCGCCGCCCACCGGGCGCTGGCCCTCATTCTCGCGGCGCTGGGCCCAGTCCTGCTCGGCCCGCCGACCGCGAGAGCACAGCAGGACGCGGCGGCTCCGGCTGCTGTCGACCAGACCGAAGCCGAATCGCAGACCGACGGCGCACCGCCGGCCGACGATCCCCCTACCTTTCTCGACTCCGTGACCGTCACGGCAACGCTCCGGCCCGCGCCCGTGCGGGAGACGCCGGGGATGGTCTCCGTCATCGACGAGCAGGCCATACAGGAAATGCTCGTCCAGGATTTCGCCGACCTCGTCAAGTACGAGCCGGGAGTCTACGTCGAGAACAACGTGACCCGGCTCGGCCTGAACGGCTTCAACATCCGCGGCATCGGCGGCAACCGGGTCATGACGCAGGTGGACGGCGTGCAGACGTCGGAGCAGTTCGACTTCGGGCCGTTCAACGTCCATCAGTTGGGACTCGACGTCGACGCACTGAAGTCGGTCGAGATCGTGCGGAGCGCGAACTCGGCGCTGTACGGCAGCGACGCCCTCGGCGGCGTCGTATCGCTCTTCACCAAGGACCCGTCCGACTACCTGCTCGGCCGGCAGCTCCATCTCGGGGCCAAGACGACCTGGGACGGCCGGTCCGACGGGGTCAGCGCCAACGTGTCCCTGGCCGCCGGCACCGAGCGGGTCCAGGGTTCCGTGTTCGCGAGCGTCCACCGCGGCAACGAAATCCGCAACAAGGGCACCGTGGAGACGACCGACGACACCCGCACGGCACCCAATCCACAGGATGTCGACGGGATGCAACTGCTGGCCAAGCTCGTGTTCACGCCGTCGCCCGGCAATATGCTGCGCACCGCGGCCGAGGTCTACGACACGCGCATCGAGACCGAGTGGCTCTCGGATCAGGGCCTGGTCGATCTCGGGTTTCTCCGGTATCAGAACACCGATTCCAATGCCCTGGACACGCAGGACCGCATGCGCCTGTCGGTCGACCAGACGCTCGTGGACCGCGGTCTCGACCAGTTCTCGTGGCGCGTCTACGGCCAGTTCAGCGATACGTCGCAGGTCGTCGACCGCGAGCGGATGACCTTCGGCTTCGGCCCCCCGCTGCCGTCGCAGCGCCACGGCACGGTCGACCACGAGCAGGGCGGCTACGGCTTGTCGGCGCAGGGACAGAAATGGCTGGGCGATCCGGACGACGGCGTGCTGATCACGGCCGGGGCCGGCTACAAGAACGACTACTTCGACATGCTCCGGGACCGGAGCGAGATGCATGCGATCACCGGCGCGCCAGTGCCGACGAGCCTGATCTTTCCGTCCAAGTACTTCCCCGAGAGCACGGTCGTCGAGTCCGGCGCCTACCTGCAGGCCGAGCTGCAGTTCGGCCGCCTCAGCCTCGTGCCGGGCGTGCGCTACGACTATTTCTCTCTCGACGCGAACCAGGACGATCCGGTCTTCATCGCGAGCCTCAACCCCGAGGCGGCCGATTTCTCCGACGCGGCGCTGTCGCCGAAGCTCGGCATGGCCGTGCAACTGTCGGAGACCCTGACCGCCCACGCGCAGTACTCCCGGGGATTCCGGTCGCCGCCCCACAGCGACATCAACACCGGGTTCACCAACCCGCAAGGCGGCTACACGACGCTTCCGAACCCCGACCTGCGAGCCGAGACCAGCCAGAACGTCGAGGTCGGCATCCGCGCCGCCCTGGAACGCGCAAGCTTCGGGGTCACCGCCTTCTCCAACCAGTACGACGAGTTCATCGAGCTGAGCACCCTCGGCTTCAACCCGCGGACGCAACTGCTGGAGTTCCAGAGCCAGAACCTCGAAGAGGCGCAGATCACGGGAGTCGAGCTGCGCGCCGAGGCGTACCTGACCGACAGCGTGGTGTTTCGCGGCAGCTATGCTCGGAACAACGGCAACGAGATCCTGAAGAACGTCGCCGACCCGCCTCTCGCCGAGGAGACGCCGCTCGAGTCCATCGCGCCGAACGAAGGGGTCCTCGGCCTGCGCTACGTCCCGCCGTCGGGCCGTTGGGGCACCGATCTCTCCGTCCGCCTGGTGGAGTCCTACGCGCACGGGAGCGAAGCACAGTTCGCGCCGGACGCCTACCAGGTCGTCGATCTGGTCGGCTTCGCGTCGCTCGCCGAATCGTTGCGGCTGCGCCTCGGGGTGCTCAACCTGACGGACGCCAAGTACTTCGCGTGGTGGAACGTGCGCGGTCGCCCGGCGAACGATCCGGTCATCGACCGGTACTCGAGCCCCGGGGTCAGCTTCGTCGCGTCGCTGGGGTACGACTGGTAGCAGATGGACGGAACACCGGCGGCGCAGGCGCGACGGGACGCGCCTCCTGTCATTGGCTTGAAGGGAAGTGGCTGAATGGAGTCGACCATGCACGGCAACGGTGAGTCGGAAACGTTGGCCAGGAGGGCGGAGCTGGCCGTGTACCAGTGCGGGCACGGGCTGCTCCACCTGCGCGTCAACCGCGTGACGCTGACGCTCAAGCCGGAGGAGTTCAGCCGGCTGGCGACGCTCGTCGGCGAAGCCCACATCCGGCTGGGCACCCGCGAGGCCCTGCGCACGTGCGCGACGCACTAACGCACCAGGGTACGGAGGAGCAGACATGACGAAACGAGCCCGAACGGGAACATTGCTTGCACTCGTGTCCGCGCTGCTGGCGCCCGGAATCGTCGAAGCCCAGGGAATCCTGCTGCTCGCGCACGGCGGCCGCGACGACTGGAACCGGGAGGTTCTCGAGCTGGCCTCGCAAGTCGACCCGACCCTGCCGGTCGAGGTGGCGTTCGGCATGGCGAACAAGCGCACGATTCAGGACGCGGTGGATCGCCTGACGGAACGCGACGTCACCGAAATCGTCGCGGTTCCGCTGTTCATCTCGTCGCACAGCAGCGTAATGCGGGCCACCGAGTACCTGTTGGGAAGCCGCGACGATGCACCGCCGCAACTGGAGGCCTTCGCCCGCATGGGCGCCCGCATGGGCGCCCGTCGCGGCGCGGACGGCGCCGGTGACGATGCGGACTTCGACGGGACGACGCCGCTCGAGACGACCGTACCCATCTCGGTCACGACGGCGCTCGACGGCCATACCCTGGTTGCGGACATTCTGCTCTCCCGCGCCGAGGACGTCAGCCGGACGCAGGAAGAAGAGGTCGCCGTGGTGGTCGCGCACGGCCCGAGCTCGGAGGAGGACAACGCCCTCTGGCTGGAGAACATGGACGTCCTGATCGAGCGGATGCGTCCCCGCACGCGCTTCAGCCGCATCGAATACCTGACGGTCCGCGACGACGCATCGGACCCGGTTCGGGACCAGGCGACCGCGGAGCTGCGCGCCGTGGTCGAGAACGCCGCCGACGAAGGCAAGTCGGTCCTGATCGTGCCGCTGCTCTTGTCCTACGGCGGCATCGAGACCGGTATCCGCCGGCGGCTGGAAGGATTGCCGTACCGGATGGCCGATCAGGCGCTGCTGCCGGACGAACGCCTGTCCGAGTGGGTGCTGTTGCAGGCAACGGAGCACTGACAGTCCGCGTCGTGGCGCATCGACGCGGAACCATGGAACAATGGCTCCGTACCGATCCATGCGCCACAGTGTCCGCAACCGCGCCGTTCCCGTGCTGGCGCTGACGATCCTGCTCCTGTTCCGCCCCTCTGCAGCCCTGGCCCAGGACGACGCCGCGGGGCAACCACAGGCCGACCGGCCGCCGGGCGAGCCGGTTCAGGAGAACGTGCAGTCCGGCGACGAGCCGCTGACCTTCCTCGACGCGGTGACCGTCACCGCGACCCTGAGTCCGGCGCCGGTGCAGGACACCCCCGGCATGGTCTCGATCATCGACGACGAGGCCATCGAGGAACGCCTCGTCCAGGATTTTGCGGATCTGGTGAAGTACGAGCCGGGCGTCTACGTGGAGAACAACGTCACCCGGCTGGGACTCAACGGCTTCAACATCCGCGGCATCGGCGGCAACCGCGTGCTGACGCAGGTGGACGGCGTCCAGACCGCCGAGCAGTTCGCGTTCGGCCCCTTCAGCATCCACCAGGCGGGCCTCGACGTCGACGCCCTGAAATCGGTCGAGATCGTACGCAGCGCCAACTCGGCACTCTACGGCAGCGACGCCCTCGGCGGCGTCGTGTCGCTGTTCACCAAGGACCCGGCGGACTACCTCGGGGGCCGGAGCTTCCACCTCGGCGCCAAGACCACGTGGGACGGCCGCGCCGGCGAGATGAGCGCCCAGGTCGCCCTGGCGGCCGGCACCGAGCGAATCCAGGGATCGCTCTTCGCCAGCGTCAACCGCGGTCACGAGATCGGCAACCGGGGCACCGTGGCCGCCACCGACGACACCCGCACGGTCCCGAATCCGCAGGACGTCGCCGGCTCGCAGTTCCTGGCCAAGCTGGTCGCCACGCCCTCCCCCGGCAACATGCTGCGGACGACGGCAGAGGTCTACGACACCCGCGTCGAGACCGAGTGGTTCTCGGACCGCGCGCGAATCGCCTTCGGGAGCCTGCGTTACGACACGCTGGATTCGGACGCGCTCGACACGCAGAGTCGCCTGCGGGTGTCACTCGACCACACGCTGGCCGGCCGCGGTCTCGATCACGTCTTCTGGAGCATTCACGGCCAGGCCAACGACACGTCGCAGGTCATCGATCGCGAGCGTCTGACGCTGGTGGACGGCGCGCTGGTGCCCACGCTGCGCCACGGCACCCTCGACTACGAGCAGGTCGGCTACGGCGGCTCACTGCAGATCCGGGAGCAGTTGGCCGGCCCGCGCGACGGCGTGTTGCTCACGGCCGGCGGCAGCCTCACGAGCGACCGGTTCGACATTCTCCGCGACCGCACCGAGACGCGCGCGGGCAGCGGCGAGCCGGTACCGACCGACCTGATCTTCCCCACCAAGTACTTCCCGGCGAGCAGCGTTGC
Organism: Vicinamibacterales bacterium; assembly: GCA_965204175.1. Taxonomy (GTDB): domain Bacteria; phylum Acidobacteriota; class Vicinamibacteria; order Vicinamibacterales; family UBA8438; genus WTFV01. The sequence goes on along the minus strand of OZ241978.1, from coordinate 70,990 downwards.
CGAGGCAGGCGCCTACCTCCAGGCCGAGTTCCTGCTCGGGCGTATCACCCTCGTGCCGGGGCTGCGGTACGATCGCTTCACGCTGGACGCCGATCAGCACGATCCCGTCTACCTTGCGGGACTCAACCCCGAGGCGGTCGACTTCGGGGACGCCGCGCTCTCGCCCAAGGTGGGAGGCACGCTCCGGCTGAACGACACCCTGACCCTGCACGGACAGTACGCGGCCGGGTTCCGGGCGCCGCCCTACAGCGCCATCAACACCGGCTTCACGAGCCTGCGCGGCGGGTACACGACGCTGCCGAATCCGGACCTGCGCGCTGAGCGGAGCGACAACCTGGAGCTCGGCGTGCGGGCCGGCTTCGACCTGGCGAGCATGGGCGCGACCGTCTTCTCGAACTGGTACGACGGCTTCATCGAGCTGAAGACCCTCGGTGAGAATCCGACCAACCGGCTGCTGGAATTCCGTAGCGAGAACCTGGAGGCGGCGAGAATCTCCGGCCTGGAGCTGCGCGCCGAGGCCCGGCTGGGCGCCGGCGTCACGCTGCGCGGCAGCTACGCACGCATCGCAGGCGTCGAAATCGTCCAGGACGCCGCGACCGCGGCCATCGCCGAGTCGACTCCCCTGGGCAGCGTCGCCCCGAACGAGGGCGTGGTCGGTTTCCGCTACGCGGGACCGTCGGGCCGCTGGGGCCAGGAGCTCTCCGTGCGGCTGGTGGAGTCCGCCGCCGGACGGCACGACGAGGACTGGTTCGAGCCGGACGGCTACGCGGTGGTCGACCTGGTGGGCTTCCTCTCGCCGGCCGAATCGCTCACGCTCCGCTTCGGCCTGCTCAACCTGACAAACGCGAAGTACTTCGAGTGGTGGAACGTACGGGGACGCAACGCGAACGACCCGGTGATCGATCGCTACTCCAGCCCCGGCGCCAGCGTCGTGGGCTCTCTCGGCTACGACTGGTAGCGACCCTCCTCGGCAGCCCCTCTCGGTCGGGAGTCCGGGCCGCGGCAGCGGGGCAGACTCCCAGGCAGGCCCGGTCGAGCGGAAATCCGCGACCCCGGGCGGCGGCGCGCGGGCTACATGCTGAACCGCACCTCGCCGACGACGGTGCGGCGCAGGATGTCGCCGAATACGTGCTGCTGGATGCTCTGGTTGAAGAGGTTCGTCACCTTGACGAGCGTCGTGGTCGCGCCGCCGCTCCACTTCACCCCGAAGCTGCCGTTCACCATCGCGTAGCCGTCCGAGTAGCCGTGATACTCCGGCGTGAGCACGTCCGACCAGAGCGCGGCGGTCGCAGCGCTCACCGACAGGTTGCCGAGAAACCGCGATCCGTCCAGGGACGCGCCGACGTTGACCCGGTGGGTCGGGGGCAGGGTGAGCTCCGTCGGCAGGTTCGGGTTGTCGGACTCGAGGATCTCCGGGTCGTCCTGCCACGAGTAGTTGAACCAGGTGGACATCGATCGCGAGAACCGGTGATCCACCCACAGCTCGGCGCCGACCTGTCGCGTCGGCCCGAGGTTGACGTAGGTGTACGCCGTCCGCGGCAGGGTGACACCGGCCAACGCCATGAACGACAGGGCCTGCGGCGGCAGCAGCCATCCCGGCGGCGGGTTCCGCGCCGTGTAGGGGTCAATGTCGGTCGGCAGCGAGACGAGGCTGATCAGGTTGTCCCGCCGGTTCAGGTAGACGGCGGCTCCGGCCGTCGTGCGCCGGCCGAACGTGCCCGTGTAGTTCAGCTCGTAGGCGGTGAGCGACTCCTCCGTGAGCCCGACACGCGCCGTGTCTCCCACGGGCACGTCGCTGCCGGCCACGCGGACCACCAGCGGAAACGGCTGTCCGGTGGTCTGGTCGAGTTGCTGCTCGAGCTGCTGCACGGCCCCCTGCGCCACCGCCGGCGGCAGGCCGGGCGGCAGCAGAAACGGCAGGAACGGCCGGAACACCGCGAGCCCGCTCAAATCGACCGGCTGGACGACCTGCATGTCCAGAAAGTTGTTGATCATCGACGGCGAGCGGAACGCCCGGTTGTAGGAGAGCGTCACCGAGTGATCGACACCCGGCTTCATCATGAACGAAACGCGGGGCGAGAACACCGGCTTGGCCAGGTTGCCGAACTTGTCGACGCGCCCGCCCAGAACGAGCCGGAAGCGGTCGAAGAAGATCTCGTCCTGCAGGTATGCGCCGAGCTCGAGGCGGTCGGCCGCGTCCGGGCCGATGGTGATGTCGAAGGTGTTGCGGCGCACGTTGCCGCCGTAGGTCAGTTGGTTCCGCTGGCCGACGAACGTCGAGTGGCCGATCTCGGCATCGACGGTCTGGGACTTGAACCCGAGATGGACCGGCCGCCCGGTGTCCGGATCCGGCAGCAGGAGGTTCGGCGCGCCGCCGTTGAGGAGGTTGGTGAACACCTGCGCCCGCAGGTCGCCCCGCTCGTACCCCACCTTGGCGTAGCCCATGTACGACCCGCGCTGGACGTCGAACGGACCCACCCCGGAGTGCACCAGCCCCTCGGTCCCGGCCACGCCGCCCGAGTAGGAGATCCGGCCGTCCGACAGATCCTGGTCCACCCGCACGTCGAACTTCGGCTGGCTCGTGCCCCGGTTGGCGAAGGCGCCGCCGAACGTGTCGGCGCGGTCCTCCGGATACAGCGCACCGCCCACCGTGGCTCCCGGCACCCGCGGATCCTCGATGACCGGAATGCGCCCCGTCGGACGCGGGAAGGCATCGGACCGGAAGTAGCCGGCGCTGATGCGATAGGCCAGCCGGTCGGTGGGCGCCCGCGTGACCGTCGCGTTCGTGCCGAACACCGACCCGACGCCCTGACCCGCCGTCGAGCCCGCGTCCCGGTCGATCCAGCCGCCGCTCATCGTCACCGTCGTCCCCACCGACTGCCGCGGCGGCCTGGTGATGATGTTGACGGCCCCGGTCATGGCGTTGGCGCCCCAGGTCGCGGACGCCGGCCCGCGCACCACCTCGATCTGCTCGATGTCGCCCTGGTTGGCCGGCAGCAGGTCCCACATGACCAGGCCGAAGAAGTCCAGGTAGATGCTGCGGCCGTCCATCAGCACGAGCTGCGAGTTGGTCACCGTCCCGGTGGACTGCCGGCTCGTGACCTGCACGTCGCGCGCGGAGAGCTGAATCACGTTGACGCCGGGCACCGAGCGGAGGGCGTCGCCGACGTTGGAGCTCGCCGTCGTCGCCAGGGTGTCGCCGGTGACGACCGACGTCGTTACGGGCGCGTCCACGACCCGGACCTCAGTCCGCGACGCGGTCACGACGACCGTGTCGCCGAAGCTCGCCAGCGACAGCGTGACCGGCGGCAGCTCGACGGCGGAGTCCGTGACGACGACGTCCTCCACCGTCGCGTCCGAGAAGCCGGGCAACGCCACCGTCACAGCGTAGTCACCGGCGGCGACCCCGGCGAAGGCGAATTCCCCGTCGCCGTCGGACTGGGTCACGCGGGAGCCCTCCGGGCCGCTCAGGGAAACCGTCGCTCCCGGCAGCACGGCGCCGGTCTCGTCGCGGACGCCGCCGCTGACCCCGCCGGGCTGCGCGACCGCCTCGCCCAACCCCACCATCAGTACCAGCAGGCCCATCCCGCCAACGTGTCGCCTCACGGATCGCCCCCAAGCCTGTCGTTTCGCACCGCTACCGCATTGATTTTAGCAGCAGGCGCGTCGCATGAGATTGCGTCTCAATTGCAGAAAGGGTAGAATCCGCTCGTGCTGCCGGCCACCGTCGACCCGCCGTCACGGCCTCCGCTCAGATCGGGCGGCTTCGTGTGCGCGTGCCTGCGGATCACAGAGCGGCAGTTGCTGGACACGCTGTCCAACAAGCCCGACTGCTCGCTCCGCGACCTGCGCCGCACCCTGGGCGCCGGCGACGGCTGCACCGCCTGCCACGACGTGCTGCGGCAGTACCTCGACGGCGGCGCTCAGCCGTCGTGTCCGCCCATCTGCTCCGCCAGGTAGTTCTGGATCCCCACCTTCTCGATCCGGGAGAGCTGCGTCTCCAGCCAGTCGACGTGCTCCTCCGATTCGGTGAGGATCGGCGCCACGAGCTCGCGGGTCCCGTTGTCGCCGAGCTTGACGCTCAACTCCACGAGCTCGTTGTAGAACGCGACGCCTTTCATCTCGAGCTCGAGATCGTTCTCGAACTGCTCCTGCACGTCGGTCCCGACCCGGATGACGTCGTAGCGCGCGATCTCGGGCGTCCCCTCCAGGAACAGGATGCGCTCGATCAGCTTCTCGGCGTGCTTCATCTCGCCGATGGACTCCTCGCGGTGCTTGTGCGCCAGGTCGTGGAAGCCCCAGTCGGCGCACATCTTCGACTGGCAGAAGTACTGGTTGATCGCCGTGAGCTCTATCGTGAGCGCGCTGTTGAGTCCGGCGAGGACCTCGGATTGACCTTTCATGGCTCTCCTCCCTGACGTCGTCGTCGTGCGGACGTCCGCATTCTTCTTCAACGCTACTACCCGAACCTGCGCAGGGGTGAGAATGCGACTCAGTCGCGCAAGAATGCGAAGGGGGGCGTCCTGGGCGATACTCTCTGCCCATGTCACCGCTCGACGGCATTCGCGTAATCGATCTCAGCCGGGTCGTGGCCGGCCCGTTCTGCACCATGTCCCTGGCCGACATGGGAGCCGACGTCATCAAGCTCGAGGAACCGGGGCGCGGAGACGAATCGCGCGCCTTCGGCCCGCCCTTCCACGGCGGCGAGTCGCCCTACTTCCTCTCCATCAACCGCAACAAGCGAAGCTGCACGGTCAACCTCAAGCACGAGCAGGGCAAGGCCATTCTCCGGCGGTTGCTGGACGGGGCGGACGTGCTGGTCGAGAACTTCCGGCCCGGCGCCCTGGCGCGCCTCGGCTTCGGCTACGACACGGTCTCGACCGCGCATCCGCGGCTGGTCTACTGCTCGATCTCGGGCTTCGGCGACCGCGGCCCGGACGCCACACGGCCGGGCTACGACCTGATCGTCCAGGGGGAGGCGGGCCTGATGGACGTCACCGGCGAGGCGGACGGACCGCCGACGCGCGTCGGCACCTCCATCGCCGATCTCGCTTCCGGCCTGATGGCCGCCCAGGGCATCCTGCTCGCCCTGTACGCGCGCCGGACGACCGGCCGCGGGCAGCACGTGCGGGTGGCGATGCTGGACGCCGTCGCGTCCCTGTTGACCTACAACACCGGCATCTACTTCGCCTCGGGCGAGAGCCCGACGCGCCGAGGCAACGACCATCCCTCGGTGGCGCCGTACCAGACGCTGCGCGCGCGGGACGGCTGGATGAACCTCGGTATCGCGAACGACTCGCTCTGGAAGCGCTACTGCGACGCCGTCGAGCGCCCGGACCTGCGGGACGACCCGCGCTTCGCGACCGCCCCGGCGCGTGTCGAGCACCGGCAGACCCTGATCCCAATCATCGAGGAGCTCACCGCCGCGCGAACCGTTCACGAGTGGATGGACCTGCTCGGGGCAGCCGGCGTCCCCTGCGGCCGCATCCGGAACGTGGCCGAGGTGTGCACCAACCCGCAACTCGTCGAGCGCGGCATGGTGGTGGAGCGGCCGCATCCGACGGCGGGCACGGTGCAGATGATCGGCCAGCCGATCGAGCTCGGCGAGACGCCGGCGCGCATCGACGCGGCCCCGCCGCTGCTCGGCGAGCATACCGGCGCCGTGCTGCGCGAGGCCGGCTACTCGCAAGCGCAGATCGCGGCGTTCCGCGCGAACGGCGCGGTCTAGGAGTCTGCGCCGCAGAACTCTCACTGCGTTGCGTTCTGCGGCGCAGACGCCGTCGTCAGTGCATCCGCGCGACGTGCTCGCGCAGCAGATCCCGCCCGAGATCGCCGTCGAAGTCCCGGTAGGCCGCGTGGATGTGGTTCGGGTCCTCCTGGGTGTTGTCGAACTCGATGAGGAACTCCGATCCCTGCACGCGGTAGTAGGCCACCTTGCCGCGCTCGGTCGGTCCGGCCCAGGCGAAGCGGACGTCGTCGATGCCGCCGGCCAGGATCGAGGCGCGGCGCAACGCGGCGATGTCGTCCGCCATGATGCCGACGTACGACTCGATGACCGCCATCAGCAGGTCCTGCTGCGCGCCGGTCAGGGCCGAGCCCGGAATCCCGATCGGGTCGAGCGGGTCGACGACCAGGTCGGCGCCCGTCACGACGTTGGTGGGCGCCACGTCGTCGAAGATCGCGACCTCGCGCTGATCCGCGTTGAGCGAGGCGAGCAGCGCGCGGGCCGTGTCCTCCTGCTCCTTCATCGCCCGCATGCCGCGCCGCGGCCCGGACGGCACGGTCGCCGGATTCGCGCCCAGGAAGGTGGGCGTGCTGACGGTAATCTCCCCGTCCACGATCGTGTAGTGCAGCGAGAGGTGATGACCTTCCCACCGCCAGCCCCACGTGCCGCCGGCTTCCGGCGTACCGAACACCGAGACCCAGTACTCGTCCTGGCTGCGCGCGAAGCGGCGACCCTCGCCTTCGACGAGAACGCCCAGGATCCCCTCGACCTCCATGATCTGCTGCGCCGTCAGGTACCCGTTGTAGCTCAAGCCGGAGCGGAGCAGGTCGAGGGCGCGCACCCGCTGCTCGAAGTCCATGTCGGCGTAGACCATCCCGTGGCGCTCGAACACCTCCGGCGGGATGAAGTGATGCCGCGACCGCTCCTCCGAATCGAAGGCGAAGGTCGCCTTCTCGGCCTGCTCGTCGGAGAGCGACGCCAGCAGCGCCCGGGCCGCACCGGTCATTTCGTCCACCGCGCGGGCGTGCTGGTAGGTCTCGATGGCACTGCTGCCGCACAGTCCGACGACGACCACCGCCACCACGATCCGCGCCGTCCGCATGATTCTCTCCACCTGCATGATGACCTCCTGACGTGCGTTCCGCTGATTTCCCGCCTATCCTGGACCGCCGACGGCCCGGTGCCGTCACCCGGCCGGCGCGCTCTCATCCCGGCGCGCCGGCGTCGCCCCGGCGCCGTCGGAGTCGACCGGCAGCGTGCCGGCGGACTCACCAGCCGCCCGGGCCGTTGCTCTGTCGCCGCCGCGCGCGCCATCTCCACCCCCCGACCGCCAACGCCGCCAGCACGCCCGCCGCACTCGCCAACACGGTCAACCTGATCGAGCTCCGCTCCTCGGGAGCGGGCGGCGCTTCTCCATCCTGCACGACCGAATCCCGCGCCCCCGCGCCGTCGACCTCGGCGACCGATTCCGCCGCCGCGGCCACCCCCGCCGCGAGCTGCTCCGTTGCGGCAGGCTCCGGCCGGCGGTCCCCGATGGCGTACAGGTAGCCGGTGGTCCGGATGAAGATCTGCCCCTCCGACACCGCCGGCGAGCTGAGCACGTAGTCGTCGAAGTCGTTCTCGGCCAGCACCTCGAACTCGGGCCCGGACCGCAGGACGGTGGTCATGCCGCTCTCGTTGGTGACGTAGATCCTGCCGTCGGCAAGCACCGGCGACGCACTGTAGGTGCCCCGGCGGATGCGCTCGGGGCCGTACACCGGCTCGCCGGTCTTGGCGTCGGTCACGTAGACGATGCCGCGGTCATTGACCACGTAGAAGTACTCCCCGTCGGTCACCGGCGTCGGCACGTCGGGCCCGTCGTCGGTCGACCAGACGACGTGCGTGCCGAGCACGTCGCCCCGTCCGCCGGGCCGCAGCGCCAGCAGCGGCCGGACCCGCGTCGGCGCGTAGATCAACCCGTCGCGCACGAGCGGCGAGGCCACGATGCGGTAGTCGCGCTGCCGCGTGGGGTTCAATCCGTCGGCCCGCCACAGCTCCTGCCCGGTCTCCGGATCGTGCCCGGTCACCGCGTCTCCGCCCGTGATGACAATCTCCGTCGTCCCGTCGTACTGCAGCAGCGCGGGCGTCGAGTACGCGTCCGGGGATTCGCGCACGGCCAGCGACGGCCGCTCGACCCGCCAGACCGTCTCGCCAGTGTGCGCATCGATCCGCAGCACGTAGGACGGGTCGTCCGTCCGCATGCCGTGCAGCACCTGCACGAAAAGGGCGCCGTCGTGCAGGAGAGGCGACGAGGCGTAGCCCCAGTTCAGCCCGAACGGGCCGTACGAGGCCGGGATGTCGCGCATCCAGAGCTCGTCGCCGCCGACATCGAACGCCTTGAGGATGCCCGTGCCGGTCATCACCCAGACGCGCTCCCCGTCGGTCACCGGCGACGGGGACGACATGTTCTGCTTGCGAAGCCGGCGGTTTCCGTCGCTCAGGTGACGCTGCCAGATCGGCTGACCGGTGTCGCGGTCGAGGCACCAGAGCTCGATGTTGTCGTCGTCCACCGCCACGTTCAGAAAGATGACGTCGCCCCAGACGATGGGCGTGGAGCCCGACCAGGCCGGCATCGGCAGCTTCCAGGCGATGTTCCGCTCCGTGTCCCATTCGACCGGCAGGTCCGTCTCGGTGCTGACGCCGTCGCCGGTCGGCCCGCGCCAGGCCGGCCAGTTCTCCGCCCCCGCGACCCCGGCGGCCGAGGTCACGGCCAGCAGCAGCGCGAACGAGCCGGCAACGATCGGTTGCGAACGCATGGTGTCCTCCGGCGGATATTCCTCGGCCTGCCTGCAGTGCATCCGGCCCGCAAGCAGCCATTTCCTGACCGCCCGATCGGCCTGATGTCAACTCTCGCGAAGTCGGCGGCGTCGCAATCCCGGGCGGCGCGGGCGTCGCCGGCCAGGGCGGTGCTGCAAGCTCTCGCGACGCTTGATGCGTGGTAAAGGATAGAGCATCATCAAGGTTGGGGCGCCGACCGCCACGGTACACTTGCCCGCGCGCGCAGGTGGAGTGTTGCCGAACCGCAAACCGCGATGGCGCGTATGTTCCCTCGACCATGCTCCACGCGAGGCGATTGACCCGATTCCGGCGGGCGCTCCTCGGCATCCTGGTTCTCGGCGGGACGGTCATCGTGCCGTTCGCGGCCGCACAGCCCGGCATCGAGCTCGAGGATTGCCGGCTCGACGGCGTCTCGGTTCCCGCCCGCTGCGGCTCGCTGACCGTCCACGAGGACCGCGCGGCGGGTGACGGAAGGACGATCGACCTGAACATCGTCGTCATCCCGGCCGTCTCCGACAACCCCGAGCCGGATCCGCTCTTCTTCCTCGCCGGCGGTCCCGGACAGGCCGCGACGGAGCTGGCGGAACCGATGCTGCCGCTGCTCGCCGACGTGCGCCGGAACCGCGACCTCGTCTTCGTCGATCAGCGCGGCACCGGCGGCTCGGGGCGGCTGACGTGCGCCTTCTTCGAGAACGAGGTGGCCGAGGAGGATCTCGGCGAGTCGCTGCAGGTCGACACGCTCCACCTCGACGAGCTGCGGGAATGCCTGGCCGAGATCGAAGCGGCCGCGGACCCGCGCCTGTACACGACGCCGGTCGCGATGGACGACCTCGACGACGTGCGCGCCGCGCTCGGCTACGAGACGATCAACCTGTACGGCGGCTCCTACGGCACCCGCGCCGGCCTGGTCTACATGCGCCGCCACCCGGAACGGGTCCGCGCGGCGGTGCTCGACGGCCTCGCCCCGGTCTCGATGGCCCTGCCCTCGACCGTCAACGCCGACGCCCACCGCGCCCTCGATCGCCTGTTCGCCGACTGCGCGGCCGACGCGGGCTGCCGCGAGGCGTTTCCCGACCTGCCGCGGACCTTCGCCGGCGTCATCGCGGAGCTGGAGGCGAATCCGCGCACGTTCGACACGACGCACCCGCGGACCGGCGAGCCGTTCGAGCTGACGCTGACGGCGGCGAGCTTCGCCGGCGTCCTGCGCGGGGTGCTCTACGCCCCGACCGTCGCGAGCCTGGTACCGTACACCGTCGCACGCGCCGCCGCGGGCGATTTCGGACCGTACCTGGCCCAGATGGTCACCATGACGGAGGTCGGCGAGGCCCTCAACCTGGGCCTGTTCCTCTCGGTGGTCTGCGCCGAGGACGTGCCGCAGCTCGCCGCCGGCGCCGCCGGGCGGCTGGCCGCGGACGGCATTCTCGGCCGCCTGATGATGGAGTTCACCGCCGACGCCTGCACGGTCTGGCCGGCCGCCGACCTGCCGGCTGCGCGGACGAGCTCGTCGCCGAGTTCATCGAGACGGGCAGCCACGCGGATCTGCACGCGAGCTGCCTGGAGGCGATCCGGCGGCCGCCCTTCCTGCTCTCCCCCGCGGGGACGGATCCATGATCGAGGTGCGCGGCCTCGAGCGCCGCTTCGGCGAGGTCGTGGCGGTGGACGGCGTGAGCTTCCGTCGATCGGCTGGTGGATCTGCTGGACATGGGCGCGATCATCGACCGCCGCGTGGAAGGCTTCTCGACCGGATAACGGATGAAGGTCGCGGTGGGCCGCGCCCTGGTGCACGACCCGCCCAACCTGCTGCTGGACGAGCCGACCAGCGGGCTGGACGTGATGAGCACGCGCGCCATGCGCACCCTGATCCGGCAGTTGAAGGCCGACGGCAAGTGCGTGCTCTTCTCCAGCCACGTGATGCAGGAGGTGTCGGCGCTGTGCGACGACATCGTCATCGTCGCCCGCGGCAGGGCCGTCGCCCACGGCACGCCGGCCGAGCTGTGCCAGCGGGCCGGAGAGGACGACCTCGAGGAGGCGTTCGTGCGGATCATCGGCAGCGACGAGGGGCTGCAATGAGCGCGCGCCGGATCGGCTTCGGCGGCCAGGTGCGGGCGGTCTGGCGCAAGGAGCTCACCGATGCCCTCCGCGACCGGCGCTCGCTGATGTCGGCGCTGATCGTGCCGCTGATCATGCCGCTGATGATTACGGTCATGTTCGGCACGCTGGCCGGCACGCTGAGCGACGACCAGCCGATCGAGGCGCCGGTCGCGGGCCGCGAGCACGCCCCCAACCTGATCGCGTGGCTGGAAGAGCGCGGCGTGGTGGTACGGGATCCGCCCGCCGACCCCGAGGCCGCGGTGCGCGCCGGCGACGTCGACCTCGTGCTGATCGTCGACGAGGAGTACGGCGAGCAGTTCCGGTCGGTGCGGCCGGCGGTGGTGCGCATCGTGCACGACAGCTCCCGGACCGCGTCGCGCCGGACCATCGGCCGCATCCGCACGCTGCTGCGCGGGTACGGCAGCCAGGTGGCCGTGCTGCGCCTGATGGCGCGCGGCGTCAGTCCCGAGGTGATCCAGGCCGTGCGCGTGGACGATCTCGACCTGGCGACGCCGGCGCAGTCGGCCGCGCGCTTCTTCGCCATGCTGCCGATGTTCCTGATCATGGTCGCTTTCATCGGCGGCATGAACGTGGCCATCGACACCACGGCCGGCGAGCGCGAACGCCAGTCTCTGGAGCCGCTGCTGGTCAATCCCGTGTCGCGCCCTGCCCTGACCGCCGGCAAGTGGATCACGACCTGCCTGTTCGGACTCGTGGCGACGGTGCTGACCCTGCTGACGTTCGTGCTGATGATGCGCTTCGTGCCGCTGGAGGATCTCGACGTGCAGCTCAGCCTGGGCGCGCGCCAGCTCCTGCTGATGTCCGTCGCCGTCGCCCCGCTGGTGCTGCTGGCATCCGCGCTGCAGATGTTCGTGGCGACCTTCGCCCGCAGCTTCAAGGAGGCGCAGACCTACGTCAGCCTGCTGATTTTCGTCCCGATAGTTCCCAGCACCGTCCTGCAGTTCTACCCGCTGCAGCCCACCGGGTGGATGATGCTGGTCCCCGCGCTGTCGCACCACCTGCTGCTGGTCGACGTCATGGGCGGCGAGCCGGTCACGACCCTGAGCGTCGCGGCCTCGGCCGTCGCCGCAACCCTGCTCGCGGTCCTGTTGCTCGCCCTCACCTCCCGGCTGCTGCAACAGGAGAAGATCGTCTTCGGCCGCGCGTAGCAACCTGCGCCGCAGCAACCGGGCCGACTCGCCGTGAGACCCGGCGGCGCGGAAGTCGGGTCCGTGGGGATAGCATGCGGGCCAAGCCCCGGCTCGGGGACGCGCAACGCGGACGGGTCGATCGCCCGTCAGTGAGCGAGCCCGCCCCGTGCCGGCGTCTCGATCGGCTCGCCGGCAGGCCGCTCGACCTGCCGCTTGACGTGCTCCAGGTAGTTGCGCACCGCGTCGCGCGAGCGCCGCCGGATGATCGGCCGCAGAAAGAGCCCGCGGAAGCCGGTCATCCCGTCGTTGCGGGAGCGTGTGATGGAGATCAGCGCAGAACCCTCGCGCCCCTCGGCGCCGGTGCGGTCGAGCAGGAAGCGCAGCTCCAGCGTCGTGTGGAAGTAGTGGCTCGCGTAGAGCTGCTTGGTGGCGATGGCGTAGGCAACGCCGGTCGCCGGCCGATCCGGCAGCGGACAGATCGTTACGTGGTTCAGGCGGATCGTCGGCTTCATGCCGAAGTCGACCACCGTCCAGTAGAAGAACTCGTCGGCGCCGTCCGGCAAGCCGTGCGGATAGCCGTCCAGGTAGGCGAGCAGCGCGGGGGCCGGCGCCGGCAGGGGATCGCGGCTGGCAAGCAGCGAGCGGAAGTGATCCGCTACCGCCAGCGGCCGCTTGCCGTCGACATACACCCCCAGGGCCGCGTTGCCGTGCGCCTGATAGGCCCGCAGCAGGTCGAGGACCATCGAGCGGGCGACCTCGCCGGCCTGCCCGCCGGCATCCTCGGACGACCAGTCCACCTCGTCACGAAAACGGGTCATGGCGTGCGCCGAGAGCTTGACCTCGCAATCGCCGGGACGGCACCTCGACAGCTCCGCCACGTCTTCCGGGTCCAGCGTCAGCGGCCGCAGATCCTCGATGTGCGGCGGGACGCCGAACCGGCCGATCTGCGGAATGCCGGGACCCCGCTCGAACTCCTCGATGTCGCGGAACCGCGCGACGAACTCGTCGGGCGGCACCTCCAGGTACACCGCCGCGACGTGGGCTACCTCCTGCCGGACGCGCGTGCGGAGGCTGCGGGTGACGGCCGAGCCGCGCTCGAGCTCGCGCACGTCGTCGGCGGAGAAACCCATCCGCGCCGTCAGCAGCCGCTCGACGGTGCTGCCGGGCTCCGCGGAGAGCGCGGCGAGGGCAACCGGAGCGACCGCACACGCCAACGCGAGGCGGGCGCGCCACCCGAGCCGCGAGCGGCTCGCGTTCGAGACACGGAACGAAGCGTTGCCGACAAACATGGCCACCCGCACCGGGCCGGCCGCCGACCCTCAGGCGGCGCCCGAACGCCTCAACGTTCTGAATATCGGTTCAAGTGCTCCAACAGAAGAGTGGACATCGCCTCGGCCGCCAAATCCGGAATCCAGTGATTGACGCCCTCCAGCACCTCGAAACGGTACGGGCCGCTGACGTACTCCTCGGTGAGCAGCGCGCCGTCGATGCACAGCGCCGTGTCGCCGTCGCTCCACGTGAACATCGTCGGCACCTCCACGGGCCCCAGCCGCGGTCCCTGCAGGTTGCGGTCGCCGATGTTCGCGCGGTACCAGTTCAGGGCGGCGCCGAGGGCCGGCTTCGACCCCAGCACGCGCACGTACTCGTCCACTGCCGCGCCGTCGATACCGGCGTAGATGGCCCGCAACAGGGTCCGGTCGTTCGCCAGGAAGGCGTCCTCGGAATCGGGCTGGACGAACACGTCGAAGTAGGACGACGCCTGCGGCTGGCACGACGTCGGGTCGTTCAGGACGCGCGCGAACGCGTCGGGATGCGGAACCGACACCGGGTTGGCGGTTATCACGCGATCCCGCGCGGCCACGGCGACGGCCCAGGCCACCACCGCCCCCCAGTCGTGGCCCACGATGTGGAAGCGCTCGGCGCCGACGGCGTCGGCGAGGCCGACAACGTCCTGCACGAGCAGCGCCAGCGCGTAGTCGGCGATGTCCGGCGGGCGGGCGCCCGGCGAGTAGCCCCGCTGATCCGGCGCCACCACGCGGAACCCGGCCCCGGCCAGCGCCGCGATCTGATGACGCCACTCCCAGGAGGTCTGCGGAAACCCGTGCAGCAGGATCACCGGCTCGCCGTCGTCCGGACCCGCGGTCCGCACGTCGAAGGTGAAGTCGCCGACGTCGACCTGCGTCATCGCGATCTCGGCAGCGGAACCGCCGGCGCCGGTGCTCCTCGAACCACCCGGCGCCTGCCCCTCGGCGCCGACCGACGACCCGGCCACTGCCGCCAGCGCCAGCCCCAGCAATGTCCCTGCAAATCGCTCTCCGTTCATCCGGATGTCCATCCGTTCAGCATACCCCGACGCGACCGCCGCCCTCGCCTCCGCCGCGGAGCTCAGCCGGCGGATCCCAGCAGCCCCGGCAGGTCGGTGATGGCCGACACCACGCGATCCGCCGCGAACCCCAGCTCGTCGGGCGGCTCGGCGGCGCTGCGCTGGATCCAGAAGGTGGTCAGGCCGGCCGAGGCGGCCCCGGCGATGTCCCAGGCGTTCGACGAGACGAACCCCAGCGCGGAGCGGCCGACCCCGAGCCGCTCGGGCCCCAGGTTGTAGACGCGCGGGCTGACCTTGAAGATCTTGACATCTTCGACGCTGATGATCGTGTCGAGCAGCGTGTCGATGCCGGCGCTGCGGGCCGCCGCCTCGAGCATCCGCGGCTCGCCGTTCGACAGGATCGCCAGCCGCACGCCCCGCGCCCTGAGCGCCTCCAGCCCCGGCCGCACGTCGGGGAACGCCTCCAGCGACAGGTAGGCGTCCATCAACCGCGTCCGCCGCGCGTCGGTCAGATCGAGGTCCAGGCTGCGGGCCGCGTACACCAGGGCGTCCTCGGTGACCAGCCAGAAGTCGCGGTGCCGGCCCATGAGGCTGCGCAGCAGGCTGTACTGGAGCTGCTTGGCGCGCCAGCGCTGGGCCAGGGCGTCGCCGTTGCCCGGAAACAGCTCGTCGCAAAGGGCGGTCACCGAGAAGACGTCGAACAACGTGCCGTAGGCGTCGAACGCGAAGGCCTCGATGCCCTCCACGGTATCGGCCTGCCGCCGCGCAGCGACCGCCGGCGGCGGAAGTCCGGCCCCGGCCACCCGCAGCGAGCCGCCCGCCGCCGCCCCGCCCGCGGCCGCGGCCCCGGCAGCACCCAACGTCCTGACGAATCCCCTGCGGTCGATCTGCATGCTGCGGCTCCTTCACGATGATTGCGACTCGCGGTCCACAAGGTCCAGCAGGAACGCGTACTGGAGGGCGATCTCGCGGTACTGCCGGAAGCGCCCGGATGCGCCGCCGTGCCCGGCGTCCATGTTGGTCTTCAGCAACAGGCGCCGGCCGTCGTCCGGTCGCAGCGCGCGACGCCGGGCCACCCACTTGGCCGGCTCCCAGTACTGCACCTGCGAGTCGTGCAGGCCGGTCATCACCAGCAGGTGCGGCCAGACGACCGGCTCCATGTTGTCGTAGGGCGAGTAGGAGCGGATGCAGGCGTAGTCCGCGGGCTCGTTCGGGTTGCCCCACTCGTCGTACTCGCCGGTGGTCAGGGGGATCGACTCGTCGAGCATCGTCGTCACGACGTCGACGAACGGCACCTGCGCGACCACGCCGTGGAAGAGGTCGGGGCGCAGGTTGATCACCGCGCCCATCAGCAGGCCGCCGGCGCTGCCGCCCATGGCGAAGAGCCGCTCGGGAACCGCGTGACCCTCGGCGACGAGGTGCTCGGCGCAGGCGATGAAGTCGGTGAAGGTGTTCTTCTTCTTCCGCAGCTTGCCGTCGTCGTACCACCGGCGGCCGAGCTCCTCCCCGCCGCGGACGTGGGCGATGGCGTAGGTGAACCCGCGGTCGAGCAGGCTCAGGCGCGAGGACCGGAACGTCGGCTCCATGCTGATGCCGTAGGCGCCGTAGCCGTAGAGCAGCAGCGGCGCGGGATCGGCGCCGTCCGGTGCGCTGCCGATGTCCGGCGCACGCCCGGTGTCGCCCGGCACACCGCGGTCCGCTACCTCTCGCTTCCGCCGGACCAGAGAGATCGGCACGCCGACGCCGTCCGGCGCGGTCGCCACCAGCCGCTCGGTCTCGTAGCGCGCCGGATCGAAGTCGCCCAGCACCTCCTCCTGCTTGAGCAGCGTGCGGTTGCGCGTCTCCATGTCGTAGTCGTAGACCGAGGGCGGCGTGGTCAGCGAGCTGTAATGGAAGCGGAGGGTGCCGGTGGCCGGGTCGCGGTTCGTGCCGATGGAGACGGCAAAGGCCGCCTCGTCGAACGCGATGTGGTGCTCGGCGCCGTCCCACCGCCGCACCCGCAGGTGGGTGAGCCCGTCCTGCCGCTCGGCCACCACCACGTGGTCGCGGAACAGCTCGAAGCCGGTGATCAGCACGTCGTCGCGATGCGGAATCAGCTCTCGCCAGGCGTCCGGCGGCGGCGGGTCCCCTTCCGCCTCCAGCAGCCGGAAGTTGCGCGCGCCGTCGTTCGTCCGGATGGTGAACCGCCCGCGGTAGTGGTCGATGTCGTACTCGTGACCCCGCTGCCGCGGCAGGAACGTCTTCAGCGGCGCGTCCGGGTCCGCCGCGTCGAGGTACCGGAACTCGGTGGTCAGGGTCTGGTACGACCCGATCAGGACGTACTCCTTCGACCGGCTCAACCAGACATCGCACGAGAACGTGTCGTCGGTCTCCTCGTAGACGAGCCGATCGGCGGCCGGGTCGTCGCCCAGCCGATGCCGCAGGACCTGATACGGGCGCAGCGTGGTGGGATCGTGCCGCGCGTAGAAGAACGCCTCGCTGTCGGCCGCCCAGGCGATGTTGGAGGTGACGTCGGCAATGACGTCCGGCAAGTCCGCTCCGGTGGCGAGATCGCGCAGGCGGATGGCGTACTGCCGCCGCCCGACCGTATCGACGGCATACGCGAGCAACTGCCGGCTGGGACTGACCGGGCGCGACGCCACCTGGCAGAACTCATGGCCCGCGGCCACCTGGTTGACGTCCAGGATCACCTGTTCGTCGTTCGCGGGGGCGTCCGGCTCGCCGGTGTCCGCAATCCGCCGGCGGCAGTGGATCTCGTACTCCCGGCCCTCCTCGTAGCGGCGGTAGTAGCGGTACTCGTCCTCGCGATACGGTACCGACATGTCGGTCTGCTTGATGCGCCCCTTGATCTCCTCGAACAGCCGTTCTTCGAAGGCGGCCGTACCGCCATCACTCTCCGGACGTAGTCGTTCTCGGCTTCCAGGTATTCCCGGACCGCGGGGTTGTCGCGCTCGCGCAGCCAGTAGTAGTCGTCGATACGGACGTCGCCGTGCTTCTCGTGGCGGTGCGGACGCCTGGGCGCGACGGGAGCGGACATGGCCTGCGGATCCTACTCCGCGCGCAACGCCGCCAGCGGTTCGATGCGCGCCGCACGGCGCGCGGGCAGCCAGCTTGCGAGCAGGCAGACCCCGACCAGCAGCGTCGAGACGGCGACGAAGACGAGCGGATCGAGGGGGCTGGTCTCGAACAGCAGCGCCTGCAACCGGCGGGTCAGCGCGACGGCAGCGCCGATCCCGAGCAGTGCGCCGAGCAGCGCCAGACCGCCCGCCTCGGTCAGCACCAGGCGGCGCACGTCGGCCACCTGCGCACCCACCGCCATCCGGACCGCGATCTCGCGCCGGCGCTGCGCGACCATGTACGAGACCACCCCGTAGAGCCCGACCGAGCCGAGCAGCAGCGCGAGCCCGGCGGAGATCGCAAGCAGGATCATGACGAACGCCCGCTCGCCGCGCGCGCGCCCGACCAGCGTCTCCAGCGTCTCGATCTCGGCAATCGGCAGGGTGGGATCGAGCCCGCGCACCGCTTCGCGCGCCGCGCCCGACAGTGCCGCGGCGTTCGGTGCGCGCACCACGTAGCGCATGGCGGCAGGTACGCCTTCGCCGCCTGTAACCCCGGGGAGCGGGTAGTACGCCATCTCGGGCGGGTCCTCGTGCAGGTTGATCTCGTGCACGTCGCCCACCACGCCGACGACGCGGGACCACTGCTCGCCTTCCTCGTCGGGCGGACCGCCGAGCCGGATGCCCTTCCCCAGCGCGCTCTCCCCCGGCCAGTGGGTGCGCGCCAGCGACCGCGACACGATGACCACCGGGGACTCCCGCTCGCCGTCGAGCGGGTCGAACACGCGGCCTTCGATCACCTCGACACGCAGCGTGTCGAAGTACGCCGGCGCCACGCGCTTGATCATGAAGACCGGCGGCACCTCGTCGCCGGCCAGCGGGCGGCCCTCGATGCTGTGCCCGGAACCGGACACCTCGCCGCTCAGGGGCACGGTCGACGCCGCCGAGGCATCCACGACGCCGGGCAGGCCGCGCAGGCGGTCGACCACCTCCCGGTGGAAATTGAGCCGTGCATCCGGCGTCTCGTAGTCGCGCGCGGGTAGCGCCAGCCCGAAGGCCAGCACGTCCACCGGATCGAAGCCCGGGTCGACCGCGGCCAGCCTCTGGAACGAGCGCACGGCCAGTCCGGAGCCGACCAGCAGGGTCAGCGCCAGCGCCACCTGGACCACCACGAGTCCCCGCCGCGCGAGCTGCCGCTGACGACCCGCCGTGGCGCCGCGCGCGCCGGCCGTCATGTGGCCGGCCGCCGCCACCGCACCTGCACGCAGAGCCGGCAGGAGCCCGAACAGGAGTCCCGCCGCCACCGACACGGCGATTCCGAACAGCACGACCGCCGCGTCGACCGATATCTCTTCCAGGCGCGGCAAGTCCCGCGGACCGAAGGCGGCGAGCAGGCGCACGGCCCCCAGCGCCAACGGCAACGCCACGAGGCCGCCCGCCGCCCCGAGCCCGAGGCTCTCGAACAGCACCGACCCGACCAGCCGCCCGCCGCTCTCTCCCAGGGCGGCGCGAATCGCCACCTCGCCGTGCCGCGCCTCGGATCGCACCAGGAACAGGTTGGCGACGTTCGCGCACGCGATCAGCAGCAGGAACCCGACGGCGCCGAGCAGGATCCACAGCGTCGCCTCGATGTCGCCGACCACCGCTTCGCGGGCGCGGTCGATCAGCGGCCGGAATCCGGCGTTCGCCAGAATCGGCGCAGCACCTTCGTCCGGCAGCAGCTCGGTGAGGTTGGCCAGCAGCGCCTCGAGCTCGGCCCGCACCTGTCCCAGCGTGGCGCCGTCCGCGATGCGCGCCACGCCGTTGCTGCCGAAGGCGCCGAGCTGCACGTTCTCCCGGTCGAGCCGGAGCGGCCGCCACAAGTCGATCTCCTGCTGCGAGAAGGAGAATCCCGGCGGCATGACGCCGACCACCTCCGCGCTCTCCCCGTCGAGCTCGACGATTCGTCCCACTACACCCGGCGCGGCGCCGAACCGGCTGCGCCACAGGCCGTCGCTCAGCAAGACAACCGGCGCGGCGCCGGGCCGATCTTCCTCGGGAGTGAACCAACGGCCGAGACGCGGCGCCGTCCGCAGCACGTCGAAGAACGACGCGGTGACGCTCGACGCCGCCACGCGCTGCGGGTTCTCCGGACCGGTGAAGCTCACCTGCTCTTCCCGGTACACCGCCACGCTCTCCAGGGTCCGGACCTGCTCGGCATACAGGAAGTAGAGCGCGTCCGACATCGGCAGCTCGGCGAGCTGTGCGAGCCCCGGCGCGGCGTGACGGAGGACCACCAGCCGCTCGGAGTCGGGGACAGGCAGGGGGCGCAGCAGCACCGCGTAGACGATGGCGAAGATGGCGATGTTGGCGCCCACGCCGATCGCCAGCGTCAGCAGCGAGAGCAGGGTGAACCCCGGGTTCGCCCGCACACGGCGAAAGAAGAGACGGAGCTGGGAAGCGAGCGACATGAATCCTTCTACTCTAACGCCGCCAAACCCGTCGCGGGGCTCCGTGTTCGGCCCCAGCCCCCCCGCCCCAGGACCTTGGCGCCTCAGAACTCGCTTCGTTGCGTTCTGCTGCTCAAGCTCCCGGCCGTCAACCATCCAGCGTGCGCGCGGCCGCGCCATTCAGGTGGCGGTCGAGGGCATCGTGGATCTCGTCCGGCAGGATGGCTCTCTCCTCGTGCCGGCGCCATGCGTCGGCGGTCGCGTCCACCGTCTCCCGCACGAGGCGCCAGAGCGGGCCCACGGCCAGACCCGCCCTGTCCGCGAACCGGCGAGTCTGCTCGCGAGTGACGCCGTGCATGTCCTTCGTTCCGCCGAACGTGAGCCCAAGCCGGTCGCCGGGAAGGTAGGCGACAGTGGTCAGGAGGTCGTAGGCAGGCGACAGCGCGGGGGTGACGCCGTCCTCGTAGACCAGGGACCAGTTCTTCAGATGCATGTCGCCGTTCCCAATCAGCACCGAAAAGACCAGACGACGCACGAAGTCGTCGACCGCGGCCGGCCCCGCTTCCGCCCACAGGACGGCGGCGATGTTGGCGTAGCTGCGGCGCTCGTACTTGCGCTCGGGGAACAGTCCGAACACCTGTGCGAAATCCTCCATGTGGATCCGACGCCCGCCCGGACCGCGATCGAAGCGCTCGACCACCAGGGCGTGGCCGTCCAGTGCGGCCACGTCGTCCGGGAGTCCGGCGATCTCCTGCACGGGCACCAGCTTGATCCGGGGCACGCGGATCCCGATGCGCCGCGCCAATTCCATGGCCACGAACTCGTTCTGCGGGACCGCGGGGAACCTCGCCGACGGCAGCTTGACGATCCAGGCGCCCCCGATGCCGTTCGCCGGTACGGTCAGACCGCCCGCGGCTTCCATCACGGCCGAGAACTTCAACTGCACACCCGCGAGCGAAAAACGGAGCGGGCCGCGCGCAGCCGGATCGTCCTCCGCAGTTTGGGAACGCGCGTTCTCCCGGCTGGAAGTCTCGGCGTCCGCGGGAGCAGTGGTCACCGCGCCGGGCAGGTCGGCTCCGAGGGCGTGCAGCAGAAAGAACTCCCGCTCGGGCCTGACGCCGGCCCGTGCAGCGAGATAGTCACGCAGATGGCCTTCCGGCAGCAGGTTCGAGAAGAACGGTGGAACGCGCACCCGGTACGCCTGTATGTCCGTGACGAGCCGACCGGACGCAGCCTTGAAAGCGAGACCGAGGGTCGCGCGGCCGGGATCCTCGACGTACTCCCCGTCGAATGCGAAGATGTGCCGGTCGCCGTAGAGACGGGTTATGGCGCCGACCCGCCGGCCGTGGAGGAGCACCGCAAGCGCGGAGGGCGCCCGGCCGGTCTGCGCCGTCATCCGCCGGACTCCGGCCGAGAATCGGTGTCTTCTTCCTCCTGGTCATCGTCATCGCCGTCGCCACCGACGGCGTAGAGCGGCCGATCGCGAACGCCGCCCGGCGAGTCCCGGTTCCGATAGTCCTTCACAAGGGACTGCACCACCGGCACGAGCTCTCTCGGCACCAGCGCGAGATCCCGGTTCAACGTCCGCAGGAGGTCGATCAGAGTGTCGTAGCGCGGCACGATTCTGCCGGTCTCGATGCCCGAAACGTGACGCTGGGCGAGTCCGACCCGTCTGCCCAGCTCGAGCTGGCTCCAGCCGAGCTCGCGACGCGCCGTCTTGATTTCCCCGCGGATGGTCTCCGGCAGCCGCTCCAAGCGAAGGCTGTCCACGCATCAAATGGTATCATGAGCGCTGAACAAGTCAAAAAATGGCATAAAACCGCCCACGGCTTTTCCCCTCCTTTTGTGGCGATTTGGCGGTAAGGTCGCCCCACGACACGGGTGCTTAAAGTTGATTGCACTAGACATAAAAAGCTCACTGGTATTCTACACGGGGCTGTTCCACGACGTACCAGGACAGTAGCTCTCGGAGGGCCACGTCCGGCGCACGCCGGGTCGCGGGCTAGAACGACACGACCGTGAAGCCGACGGGTGCGACCGCCGTGCGTTCGTCGCAGCCGCGGGCGGGATCGCCCATGGGCCAGTCGCGCCACCACCCAAGTGCGGATCTTTCGGGCAGGCAAGCAACCTGGACCGAGCGTGTGTTTTCAGGTCAGTCCGGCTGCAATCGCGTCAGGAAGCGCTCGAAGTCCAGACCGAACGAGCGGCGGATGCCGGACACCTTGGCAACCAGCTCCGCCACCCTGCGCGGATCCAGTTCCGTGGCATAAGCGTGACGAAAGAAGTGACGGAATCGCCGAAGTTCGTCGAGGTCCAATGCCGTCGCTTCGGACAGAAGCGCCGGGCGGATGCCGCGAATCTCGAGCTGCATGCGCCTGATCAAGTCCGAGTGATACCGGGCTTCATCGATTCGGTTCTCGAAGAACCGTGCGACCTCCTCGAACAACTGTTCGAACGCGCCGTAGAGGTTGTGGAGTTGGTAGCCCATACTATCCACCTCCGTAGCGACGCCCTGATCGAACGTCCTCCGGCGTTCCTCGATGCGATTGGCGATGCGGTCGATATCCCGACAGCGCGCGCGCAACTCCGCGTCGAGAACCGAGAACGCTCCCTCATCCATACACCCTGACTCCGGAACGGACGAAGGTCTCAGGGGCCGGATGCCGATCGAGGTCGATGACGTCCACGGTCTTGCCGGTCGCGTCTTCCAGTGCCTTCATGACGTCGAGCGCGGCGTGGGAGCATCCGGACACGGCGACGTCTACGTCCGAGGACTCCCGCCATAATGCGGGGGACAGCACAGTTCCCACGATGTAGGCGCTCCGAATGCCAAGCGGCTCCTGAAGCTTCAACAAGGTTTGACGAACACGAGAAAGCAGCTCGGCCTGCTCAGCAGCCAGCCGCCGTCGCCGATTCCCTATCACCCTGTCGCGGATACTGGTGTCGAAAGCGCCACGATGCGTACCCGCCGATCCCGCTGGTCTGACGCTCATGGCGTTGTTCCGGTGTTTCAAGGACCGGCACCAACGCCGCCCCGCAGACTGCGCCTGATCTCGCGATTGTAGAGATCGGTGAAGGTATCCGCGATCGCGTTCGGATGGATGTCCCGGTAGTTGCAAGTAGTATCGCAGCCGACCCCGCCGGTTTCCTCCCCTGCGTAGAACGCGTGGCAGGCAACCTTGTCGGCGTCCGTCGTGCGAAGATCGAGCTCCTTGAGGATGACGTAGTCGTGGGTCGCCAGGAAGACCTGCACGCCGGCGCGTTGCAGCTCCAAGAGCACGTCCATCACGACGCTGAACAGCTTTGGATTCAAGTTCGTCTCCGGCTCGTCCCAGAACAGAACGGACCCTGACTGCAGCGTGCCATTCCGGATCAACAGGCTCCTGAAGGCCGTGAAGTTCTCCAGCTCGACGCGCGTCAGCCCCATGACGTCTCCAGTGCGGCCCGCACGGCTACTCCCCGACCGCGCCCCTAGGGCGTCTTCACCGGCGGCGCCGGCCGCTCGGGCAGCGCCCTCGGATCCTCCCGCATCATGCGCAGCACCTCCTCGACCGCGCGCTCGAGCTGCGGGTCGCGGCCGGCGATGACCGAGCGGGGGTCGTTCTCGACCTCGATGTCCGGCTCCACGCCGACGTTCTCGACCACCCAGCTTCCGTCGGCGCCGTTGGTGCCGAACTGCGGGACGTTGACCGAGCCGCCGTCGAGCAGCGGGCCGTGGCTGGTGATGCCGATGACGCCGCCCCACGAGCGCTTGCCGATGAGCGGCCCCAGGCCGGCCTCGCGGAAGCGGTAGGGGAAGATGTCGCCGTCCGAGGCCGAGTCCTCGTCGAGGATGCAGACCAGATGGCCGTGGAACGCGACGGCCGGATAGGTGCCCGGCGTGTCGTAGGTCCGCGCGAAGCTGGTGCCGAGGACGCGGCGGCCGAGGCGCTCGATGAGCATCTGCGAGACGTTGCCGCCTCCGTTGCCCCGCACGTCGATCACCAGGCCATCCTTGCGGACCTGCCCGTAGAACCACTTGACGAACTCCTGGATGCCCTGCGCGCCCATGTCCGGGATGTGCAGGTAGCCGACGCGGCCGCCGGTCAGCTCCGACACCTTGCGGCGGTTGGCCTCGACCTCGGCGAGGTAGCGCAGGCTGCGCTCCTCGGTGACGGGCGTGAAAGCGACCTCGCGCGCCCCCTCGAAGGTCGGCTCGTCGTTGAGGGTCAACCGGACCGGCCGGTCGGCGCGGTGGCGCAGCACGCGGTAGGGACTCTCGGACCCGAGCAGCTCCTCGCCGTCGATCGCGAGCACGTAGTCGCCGACGCGGGCGTCGACGCCGATCTCGGTGAGCGGCGCCCGGTAGCGCGGCTCCTCGTTGTGGCCGCCGAAAATCTCGGCGATGCGGTAGCGATCGGACACGGGGTCCAGCTCGAAGACCGCTCCCGGCAGGGCGACCTGCGGCCGGGCGGGGGTCTCCCAGTCGCCGCCGGCGATGTAGGCGTGGCTGACGTTCAGCTCCGCCACCATCTCGCCGATGACGTAGTTCAGGTCCGAGCGATGGGCGACGTGCTCCAGCAGCGGGCGATAGCGGTCGCGCAGCGCCTTCCAGTCGTAGCCGTGCATGTTCTCGACGTAGAAGAAGTCGCGGAACCGACGCCAGACCTCGTCGAAGATCTGCGCCCACTCCTCGGCCGGCACCCGATCGACCATCAGGCCGCGGGTCGACACCGCGGCGGCGTCGCCGCCGCCCGCCGGGTACACGTTCCAGCCGCCCCCCTCGCGCACCAGCACCTTCCCGCCGTCGCGCGACACGGCGTAGCCGCCGATGCCCGAGGCGATGGTCGTCGTATCGCGGTCTTCGAACGTGAAGCGCTGCAGCGCCGGCTGCACGTCGCCGCCCCGGCCGTAGTACTGCGCGCCGCCGCGGATGAAGAACACGCCGTCGTCGGCCCCGCTCAGCCCGACGTAGTTGTCGAACGTCACCGGCAGCCGCACCACGCGCCGGGACAGCCCGTCGAACTCGATGGCGATGGCCTCTTCCCCGTCACTGTCACCGTCGCCGGCCGCGTCCTCCGCAGCATCCGTCCGTGTGTCGTCACCCGCGTCCTCGTCCGCTTCGTCGTCGTCCGCCGTCACCTCCACCTCGTCGCTCTCCGGCGGCAGCGGGTGCTCCACGTCCTTCCGCAACGCCAGGGCGTAGATGCCGGTCTCGCGATCGACGAGGTAGTTCCACTCGAACGAGCCGAGCTGCGGCGCGAACTGCCGGTCCGACAGGTAATAGAGGTAGTCGCCGTCCGGATCCCACGCCGGGTTCCACTCGTGGAAGAGCTCGTCGGTGATCCGGTGCAGCGCGCGGTCGGCCAGGCTCCAGACCCAGATGGACCTGAACTCGGTCGGGTCGGTCATCGAGAACGCCAGGTAGCCGCCGCCGGGCGACCAGACGTAGTCGCGCAGCGGACCGCGCGCCTCGTCGGCGACCTCGACGACCTCCTTCGTCTCGACGTCGATGACGCGGAGCCTGCCGTCCTTGTCGCCGTAGGCCAGGTGCTTCCCGTTCGGCGACCACTCCGGCGCGTAGAACATCGCCTGCCCGCCCGAAGTGAGCTGCTCCGGCTCGCCGGAGCCGTCCTGGGCGACGAGCCAGATCTCGTCCTCCCCGGTCGCATCCGACACGTAGGCGATGCGGCGGCCGTCCGGAGACCAGCGCGCCCACTTGTCGTGGGCCGACGAGCTGCGCGTCAGGTTGCGGGTCGGGCCGTTCTCGATGGGAGCGGTGAAGACGTCGCCGCGGGCCACGAACAGCGCCCGCTCGCCCTTCGGGCTCAGCTCCGCATCCTCGATCAGGCTCGCCGCCGACACGCGCGCCGGCCGCATCGCCAGGCCGTCGTCCGGCACCGTGATGGAGATCGCCCGCGACGTGCCGGCGCCGATCGAATAGATCTGCAGCTCGCCGTTCAGCTCGTAGACGATACGGTCGGCGCCGTCGTCGCCCGGCCAGCGCACGTCCCAGGTGTCGCTGTCGGTGAGCTGCGTCGTCTCGCGCGAGGCGAGGTCGTAGCTGTACAGGTTCAGCGTGCCGTCCCGGTCCGAGGTGAAGTAGATGGCGTTGCCGATCCACATCGGGTCGCGGTCGGCGCGCCGGTGCGTCGTCACCCGCTCGACCACGTGCGTCTCGCGGTCGAAGATGTAGAGCTCCTGCGCCCAGCCCCCCTCGTAGCGCTTCCAGGTCCGGAAGTCGCGGAACAGCGGCGAGTAGACCACCCGCGTCCCGTCCGGCGACAGATCGCCCGCCCCGGACTCGGGCATCGGCAGCGGCACCGGCAGACCCCCGTCGGCCGCCGCGAGGAACAGCCGGCTGTCGGACAGGTCCGTGCTGTAGCGCAGCGACCGGAACAGGACCGCCTGCCCGTCGGGCGACCAGTCGTAGACCTGGTTGTCGTAGCCCCAGCGCGGCGCCAGCGGGCCGCGCGCCGGATAGTACGTGAGTTGCCGCGGAACGCCGCCGGACGCCGGGATGACGTAGACCTGCTCGTCGCCGTCGTACTGCCCGGTGAACGCAATGCGCGATCCGTCGGGCGAGAACCTCGGGAACAGCTCCAGCCCGGGGTGGGCGGTCAGGCGGGTCGCCAGTCCCCCCGCGGTCGATGCCAGCCAGAGGTCGCCGGCGTAGCTGAACACCACCCGGTCGCCGTGGATGTCGGGGAACCGCAACAGCTTCGTCTGCGCTGCCGCCGGCATCGCCGCTGCCGCGAGCACGCTGGCGAAGCCCACCATCGAAACCAGGAATCGTCGGAGCATCTTGCCTCCCGGGTCACGGCGGGACGCGAACCGTACGCATCCTGCCTCGAACATTACGTAGTCGTGCGTCGTTTCGGTCGCGACGAGACGAATCGTTATGGAGCGTCGCGGAGCGACACCCCCCGCAGCCAACACACCATCGCATCACCCGTCTCGTGCGCCGGGATTCCGGATGCCCGGAGGATGGAACCCGCCGACTACTTCTTCAGGGTGCGTTCGACGTACGCGCGGACGGCGTCCTGCACCGCGGCGGACATCCACGCCTCCTGCACTTCCTCGTCCACCGACCGCATGTAGCGCACGACGCGATCCCGGCTGGGCTGCCGGATGATGCGCTTGGTGAGCGAGAACGAGGCGCGGGGCAACGACCCCAGGTGCGCAGCCACTTCGACCGCCCGGTCGAGGAGCGTATCCGGGGCCGCCAGCTCGTCGACGAAGCCGTTGGCGAGCGCATCGTCCGGCGTGCAGGTGAGTCCCTGATAGATGACCGCCTGGAGCCGATGCGCCGGCACGACGAGCCGGAGGATCTCCATCGCCATGCTCGGAAACGGTACGCCCACCGACAGCTCGGGCGTGCCGATGCGCCCGGCGCCCTCGGCCATCACGCGGTAGTCGCAGGCGCAGGCAAGGACGCAGCCTCCGGCGATGGCGTGCCCGTTGACCGCGGCGACGAGGGGCTTCGTGAAGGTGAAGGTCTTGAAGAAGGCATCCCCGAGGAGAGGCAGGAACGCCTTGACGTAGGCGCGGCCGCCCTCCGTCAGCCGGCGCAGCTCCACGCCGGCCGAAAACACCTTCCCTGTGCCGGTCAGGACGACGGCGGACGTGTCCGCCTGCTCGAGTCGCGCGAGCTCCGAGATCCAGCCTCTCATCAACTCGATGTCGAACGCGTTGACCTTGCCGTGCTCGAGTCGAACGATGGTCACGCGATCACGAGACTCGCTGGTGATCATTCGAGAACTCCGTGCCCTGCATCCTCGCACCGGCGCTTGCGCAGCCTTGCCTCACGCGGCCGGACTGCACAGGCCCACCTCCCAATATACATCGTGCGTTCGGCTACTCCGCCCGGAGCGCCCCGAGCAGCGGCGACCGCACGGCGGCGACGGTGGCGGCCAGCGACGCGGCCAGGCCGGTGGCGATGACGATGAACAGCAGGCCGCCGAGCGAGAGCAGCGGTGCGCCCCCGCCCCGCTCGAGCCATGCCGGAGCGATGGCGACGACCGCGCAGCCGGCGCCGATCGCCAGCCCCGCGAAGAGCAGAAACGCGTTCTCCGCCAACACCATGAGCGACAGGTGACCGGCGTTGTAGCCGACCGCGCGCATCAGGGCCAGCTCGCGACGGCGCTCCAGCACGTTGCGCAGCAGCACGGCGCCGAGTCCGAACGTGCCCAGGATGAGACCGAGCCCCCCCAGCGTCTGGAACGTCGCCAGGTAGGTGTTTTCGACGCGGTGGAACGCGGCCAGACGCTCCGCGGCGGAGACGACGTCGAACCCGAAGTCGGCCAGCCGGTCCTCCAGAGCCGCGCTGACCTCCGGCGCCCGGTCCGGCGGCGCATCGATGAGAAAGAAACGGTGGCCGTCGTAGTCGGGAAACACGCGCTCGAAGTGGCGTTCGCCAATCAGCAGCTCGCGCTGGAAGATGCTGTCCGACAGCGCCCCGACGATGCGCAACGTGATCGGGCGGTCGGTGTCGCGGTTCAGCACGAAATCGTCACCGATGGACAGGTGCAGCGCGTAGGCCAGCGAGGTCGCATCGGCGATGGCCGGAATGGCGCCGTCCTCGAACTCGCGGTCGAGCAGCAGCCAGGGGTTGGCCTCTTCCTCCGGGGTCGCGGCCGCGGTGGCGCCGAAGCCGAAACGGCCCTCGGCCACGAACGCCGCCGACGGGGCCAGCACGCGCGGATCCTTGGCCTGGTACAGGTTCAGGCAACTCGCGTCCTCGCCCGGACGCAGGCGGAAGCGCGACAAGGTCACCCCGGCCAGCGCTTCACCCTCCGCGAACAGATCCTCGATGAACAGCTCCGCCTGTCCCTCCGCGGTCGTCGGATCGTGCACCACGGGCAGCAGCGTGTCCGCCAACAGCGTATAGCCGCCCGTGCCGGAGGCCCGATCCAGCACGTCGCCGCCGCCCTCGCGACGGAACGCGTCGACGGCCACGATGATGAAGGCCGCGAATGCGATCAGCGCGATGCACAGCACGCTGCGCCCGGGCCGGTACGACGCGTTCCTGAACCCCACCTGCGACACGGACCAGGAACCGTCCGCATGACGGGCAGGGCGCTGACTCAGCCACGCCCAGGCCAGGACGAGCAGCGCCGCCAGCAACGTCAGCCCGCCGCCGAAGAACCCGCCGGTGGCGCCGATCAGATCGGCTGCCGCTGCCGCCACCAGGACGATTCCGACTCCGATCAGCGCGGCGCCCGCCCGCCAGGCACGCGATCCGCCTTGCGGCGCCGCGGCCGAGACCTTCCCGACCCCGGTGACCTCGGCCACCGCGCCGGTCAGCAGACTGCGGGGCGAGGCCGGGGCCAACGCGCGCAGCGTCCAGCCTATGGACCCGAGCGCGGCCAGCACGCCGCCCGCCCCGCCGGCGGCCAGCATCGCCGGAGACACGTCGAGGGCGAGCCGCGTCGTCCCCACCGCATCGACCCACCACGTCCGCAGGCCCAGCATGATGAGCTCCGCGTAGAGCACCGCGCCGGCGCCGCCCAGCGCGCTCCCGACCACCGACAGGATCCCCGCCTCGGTCAGGAACACGCGGCGGATGGCGGGCGCGGGGAATCCGATGGCGCGCAGAAGGCCCAGCTCGCGCAGGCGCTGCTCGACCCCCAGGCGAAAGAAGAGGCTCGCCAGCAGCAGCGCCGACACCACCAGGAAGAAGCTGAAGTAGATGAAGTACAGCCCGAAGTCAGTGACCCCGGCCGAAGCCTCCAGGGCCAGTGACCGGGCGGGATAGACGACGAATCCAAGGGCCAGCGGATCGAGCGCGGTGCGCAGCGCGTCCTCGAAACGGTTGCGGGCGCCCGCGAGGTCTTCTCCCGGGGCCGGGTACAGGCGGACCGACGTCACCTGCCCCCAGCGCGACGCCCACAACCGCTGTCCGGCGGAAAGCGGGATGAACGCCTTCGGCGTGGTCCGATGATCGTCCCAGTAGGTCTCGTCCACCGGCCGGATCAGGCCGAGGTCGACCGGGAACGGCGGGTCCCAGTCGATGACGTTGGTCGCCTCCGTGATCCCGGGATAGTCGGGCGTCAGGTCGGGATCGTCGGCGGCGCCCGCAATCGGCACGACACCGGCCACCGCCAGCTCGGCCTCGTGGGTCGTCAGTCGTCCCTCGCCGGCCCACAGGTAGTACTCGATGGTCACCGAATCGCCGGGCCCGACCTGCAGATCGTCCGCTGTCCACCGGTTCAGGATGACGGGCGTTGCCCCGCCGGGGTCGGCCGGCACGTCCGCCGCGCCGACCGCCGACAGGCTCCGCGCGGTGATGACGGAGTACGGCGTGATCCGCTCCCCGCTGCGCAGCTCGTTGGCCAGGTACGAGAGCACCGGCTCGGCGCGCAGGCCGAGGTCCGACGCCACCCGCTCGACCGCCGTCACCGTCTCGTCGGTCAGCAGGCCGGCCGCCGACTCCACGGCCACCGCGGCATGCGACGGAATCGCCCGCACGCGCAGGCCGAGCTCGTCCAGCGTCGCCGCGCCGCGGACCGCCGCCTCGGCCGCCGCCTGCCGCGCCGCGTCCTCCCCGGCCGTGACGCCGCCGGCGCGCACCGCTTCCTGCGCATGCCCCAGCAGCAGCGTATTGATCCGGCCCTCCTGCTCGATCTCGCCCTGCAGCCGTGCGAGCGGCACGAACACCGCCCGCGACAGTCCCTGTTGCGGGCGGAACGAGAACTCGCCGAGCTCCGCCGGGTCCAGCACGCGCTCCATGCCGAGACGCAGCGTGCGCCCGACGTCGTCCCGCCGGCCGTGCAACGAGCTGAGCGGCACCGCCGACGGCTTCTCCACCCGGACCAGGAGCGCGTCCTCCGGAGCGGCGTCGAACTCGCCCGCCAGCCCCCCGCTCACGAACGCGGCGTTGCGCCCCAGCGTGAACCGTGCGGGATCGAGGCCGTGGAAGCGCCAGAACCGCTCGTCGACGCCGTACACCTGCACGCCCGACGCCCGGCGCCCGCTCGCCTGGTGCGTCACGAAGCCTTCCACCGCCACTAGCGGAGCGGCCGCGTCGAACCGCCCGTCCAGCTCGCCGGCAGCCAGCAGATCCGCGCCGAACGACTCCGGCACGAAACGGGCGGTGGTCACCACCCGGTCGATGGCGCCGAGGCGCTCGAGAGCCAGCGCGCGAAGACTCGAGCGGACCGACGCGCCGACCAGCAGGGCGCCGGCCAGCACCGCCACCGCGACCGCAACGCCTGCGACGACGGCGAGATTCGTGCGCCAGTAGTGAACGACGTTGCGCCGAATGAATGCGAGCAGGCTCATGCGCGCCTCCTCAGCGGCCCGCGCCCTCTAGGCGGACGCGAGCGCAAGCTGCCGATCGTCGAGCCGGTACCGGATGGGGCAGCGGTTCGCCAGCTCGGGGTTGTGCGTCACGATGAGCAGCACGTTGCTCTGCTGCTCGTGCAGCTCGAACAGGAGCGACGTGATCGTCTCCGCCGATCCGCGATCGAGGTTGCCCGTCGGCTCGTCGCAGACGACGAGCGGCGGATTGCGGATCAGCGCGCGCGCCAGCGCGACCCGCTGCCGCTCGCCGCCGGAGAGCTCGGCCGGCCGGTGGTCCAGACGATCCCGCAGGCCGACCTGCTCGAGCAGCGTCCTCGCACGGCCGGCAACGTCCGTGCCGGGCTTGCCGACCAGTGTCGGCACCAGCACGTTCTCGAGCACCGTGCACTGCGGCAGCAGCAGGTGATCCTGAAAGACGAAGCCGACCTGGGAGTTGCGGAACGCGGCCTGCTTCTGCTCGTCGAGGGCGAACGGGTCGGTGCCGTCGAGGATCACCTTCCCGCTCGTCGGCGGCTCCAGCCCGCCGACGATGTAGAGGAGGGTGCTCTTGCCGCTGCCCGAGGGGCCCATGATCGACGCCGCGTCCCCGGGCGACAGCGAGAACGAGACGTCGGCCAGGATGGGCAACGGCCCGCGGACCGTCGGATACGTCTTGGTGAGCTGACTGACCTCGAGCAAGACAGCCCTCGTCCCCTGCCGCTCCTACGACGCGCGCTGGAACGCGCGCGGGCGGAAGAGGAAGTCGACGATGTTCCCCTCGTGCGGTTGCAGCCAGTTGAGCTTGATCGTCGGGATCGGCCCCAGGTTCAGCCGGTCGATGTTCCGCGCGTCGAGCAGCTCCTGCTCGAACGACGCATCCTTGGTCAACCCGGTCGCGACCAGCGTCGGCCCGATGGCGCCGATCATCTTGCGCTGCTCGCACTCGACGACGGTGACGAAGGGGAACATGTACTCCTTCTTCGCCATCGCCACGTCGGGCGACGGGCAGAAGACCACCGTCGGCCGCAGGTAGTCGCACCGCTCGCGGGACACGTGACGCCCGTCCGGGTGGTGCGCCGCCGTCATCTCTTCGACGCCCGCTTCGCCGAGCGCGGCATCGATGTCGGCGGAGATGGCCGGCGCCTGGCCCGGCACGGTGAAGGCGGCCAGGGCCGCGTTCGGATCCTCGGGCGACAGCGGCCCGATGGGTCCCAGCCGTTCGGCGAGCGCTGCGGCGATGGCGCGGCCGTTGCGCGGCGTCCAGATGCCGGAGCAGTTGATGCAGCTCCGGCCGCTGTTGATCAGGACGCTGTCGACCATCAGGTCGAGATGCTGCTCCCAGTTGTCCGCCTCGTCGTCGCCGAGCAGGATCTTGCTGAAGCCGGGCCCATGCACCTGCACCCCCGGATTGCCGGCATACTGCTCGACCGTGGCGGTGCCGCCGAAAATCAGGCTGCGCGGGCAGTTGTTGAGCACCGCGGCGCCGACGTCGCCGAGGCCCGGGTAGAGGGCGACGGCCTCGCGCGGCACTCCCGCCTCGAAGAACGCCTGCGTCATGCGCCACGGCGTCCACGGTTCCTGCGGCCCGGGCTTCAGCACCAGGCCGATCTGGAGCGGGATGATCGGCAGCCACAGGCTGTGCACGCCCGGCGAGTTCGACGGCAGCACCATCCCGAGCACCGACGTGGTCGCCTGGTAGCTGCGCATCACGCCGCCCTCTTCCCCGTAGCCCCGCGCGAGGATGCCGGGGTCGAGGTGGCGCGTCAGCGAGGCGAGGATCTCGTCGATGTGGTCGAGGACGTACCGGAGCTTCTCCATGTTCATCCGGCACATGTGCTCCGGCAGCCCGGTCGTGGCGGATTGCTGCCGGACGAACTCGTCCGGCGTCTGCGTCCCGTCGCCGAGGGGCAGCTCGGCGGTGGAGAAGAGCTCGGCGGCTCTCTTGACCATCTGCACGAGATCGGCAGGATGAACGTCGCGGAGAACCTGCCGGGCGCGGGCCGCCTTGCGCAGATCGCGCGCCACGATGCCCGGATTGGCCTGGCTCACCTCGGCCACCGGCTCACCGGTGTCGAAGTGTACGACCTTGTCGATGTCGAGGCTCCGGTAGGGCGTGCCCCACCGGAGCGCGGGAAAATGAATCACGATGCTCTCCGCTCCTCGACGCCTACTCGGTCACCTCGATGGTGATCGTGGTGCACAGGCCTCCCTGCGTTGCATGCAGGTCGTCGCCGATCTGGACGGTCAGCTCATACGTGCCGGCGGGCGCGTTCTCCAGGGTGGTCGTGTTGGAGCCGTCGCCGAAGTGCTGCCAGTTCCCGCCCTGCGGGATGACCTCGCCGACCGCCAGGCAACCCGTGTTGTAGCCGAGGTGGTAATGTCCGACGCCTTTGCGCGGCGTGTCGGTCTCCGGATCGAATCCTTCCGGAATGGCGGAAATCGGGTAGTTCTCGGCGCCGAACTCGATGGTGATCACATCCTCGGAATGCTGCGAGCCGTCGGCGGGACTCACGAAGAAGATACGCGCCTCCTGGGCCGACGCACCGGCCGCACCGGCCAGCAGCAACACCAAGGCGGCGACGGCCGCCAAGCTCGTTCTCATCCAAGTGCTGTCAATCCGCGTCACTCTCTTTCTCCTTCCACTCTTACGGTTCCGCCGAGAGGTCGTCCGCCGCCGTCGAGCTGCAAGTAGTGCCGAGTCGGCGGCGGCGGGATCGGCCTAGATCCCGTCCGCAATCTCGATGCTGATGGTCTCGCAGAGGCCCTCCTGGGTGACATGCGCGTCGTCCCCGATCTGGACCGACAGCTCGTAGGAGCCGGGCTCGACCTGCAGCGTGTAACGGTTCGAACCATCGCCGAAGTGCTGCCAGTTCTGGCCCTCCGGAATGACCTCGCCGGCCGGCAGGCAGCCGGTGTTCAGGCCGACGTGGTAGTGACCCACATCGGCGCGGGGCTCGTCGGTCTCCGCGTCGAATCCCTCCGGAATGGCCGAGATCATGTAGTTCTCGGCGCCGAACTCGACCTCGACGTCGTGGTCGCTGGAAATCGCGTCGCCATCCTGCGGCGCGACGAAGAAGACCCGCGGCGGCCCGCTCGGCGCCGGCGCCTCCTCCTCCATCGGCTCCTCGACCATCTCCGGCTCTGCCTCCATGCCGCCGCCCCCGCCGCAGCCGAAGACCGCGAGCGCCGGCACCAGGACCAGACCGGCCATGATCTTCCAGTTGACGCGTAGCAGTTCGGTTCGCATCGCTATACCCGCTCCTTCCATTGCACGTTCGTCCGCTGGTCGCTCATGGAAAACCCGCCGCGCCCGTGCGTCGCCACCACGACCGCGCGACGGGCTGCATCACGTTCCCGCCTGGCCCGGAAAGCGTTGCCTGCGGCTCCGCTTGCCGCCCAACCAACCCGCCAGGGCTCCGCGCCGTTTCCACGGCGCAGACTCCTAGTAGACCCCGACGGTGGTGGAGGACGCCAACGCGCTGAACGGCCGTACGCCGCTGACGCCGTCCCACGGGTACTGCTCGCACGGCGGCTCGCGCTCGCCCTCGTCGCGCTCCAGGAAGCGCGGCACGAAGAACTCCTTGGTCAGCGTGGTCAGCATCACGCGTCCGGTGCCGCCGTAGTCGACTTCCCGGTCCGCGTCGTCGGGATCGACCACCTGCAGCACGGCACGCGGCTGCGGCGCATGATACGTAATCTTGTAGCCCTCGGCCGCCCCGCTCGGCGGGCTTCCGGCCAGCCCCATCAACGTGTTGCCGTACGTCGGCGTCATGTAGACGCCGTCGAGCAGTTCCTCGTTCGCGAACCGGTTCCACTGCGGCGTGAACTCGGTGCCGCCGGCGAAGATGCCGGTGATGCCGGTCTCGCGGATGCTCGAGCCTTCCACTTCCAGGCGGTTGGCCAGCGCCTCGATCAGCTTCGGCGTCGAGAACAGGCACTTGATGTCGTGCCCGGCCGACAGCACCGTGATCGCCTGATCGATCACGTGGGCCTGGTAGGCCTTCAGGTGATCCATCCAGCCTTTCTTGATCAGCTTGATCACCCAGCGCGGGTCGAGGTCGACGCAGAAGCAGATGCCGCCCCGGTGCTGGGCGAGGTGCTCGACCGCGAGACGGAGGCGGCGCGGGCCGCTCGGCCCGAGCATCAGCCAGTTCGCGCCCTTCGGAAAACACTCGTCGGGCAACGTCTCGGAGAACAGCTCGTAATCCGTGCGGAAGTCGTCGATGGCGATGCGGCTCTTCGGGATGCCCGTCGTCCCGCCGGTCTCGAAGACGAAGATCGGCTTGTCGGAGTAAGCCCGCGGCACCCAGCGTCGCACCGGGCCGCCCCGCAGCCATTCGTCCTCGAAGTGGCCGAACTTGCGGAGATCGTCGAAGCCGTTGACCTCCCGGCGCGGGTCCCAGCCCGCCTTCTCGGCCCACTGCAGCCAGAAAGGGCAGCCGGTCGCGGGGTCGAAATGCCACTCGACCACCTCGCGGACCCAGGCGTCGAGCGACGCGCGCGCCGCGGCGGCCCTGCCCTGTAGATCGGTCGTCAGCGTAGTCATCAACCGATGATCTTACACTAGGCGGCATCATGACAGGACGACTCGAACGGCTTTGGATCAAGCGCTTCCATCGCGGGCCGATGGATGCGGTCGAGAGCGCCGCCCTGCGCGCCGGGCGCGGTCTGGTGGGCAACGCCGACCAGGGCGGCAAGCGCCAGGTCACGATCATCTCCCGGCGGCGCTGGGACGGCGTGAGCGAGGCGCTCACCGACGACGTCGATCCGGCGCTGCGGCGCGCCAACATGCTCGTCGCGGGCATCGACCTCGACAACACGCGGGGGCGGACCCTGCGCGTCGGCTCGTGCCGCCTGCTGATCCACGGCGAGACCCGGCCGTGCGCGCACATGGACGCCGCCCGCCCCGGCCTGCGCGGCGCACTCGATCCGGCGTGGGCCGGCGGCGCCTTCGCCGAGGTGCTCGACGACGGGGAGATCGCGGTGGGCGACGCGGTGGACTGGGACGATTCGAACCCCGTCGAGCGGTCCTGAACGGAGCTCCAAGCGTCTGCGGCATAGAACGGCGCAGACGCCTGGGAGCTTGCGCCGCGGAACGCAGCGCGACGGAGTTCCGAGACGCAAGGTCGTGGAGCCGGGGGATGGGCCGAAACGCCGAGCCGGCGAGGCGTTTCGGGGCGCTAACGCCGGATCACGCCGTGGCGTTCAAGCACCTCCATCACGGCCTCGACGGGCAGCGCTTCCCGCGTCCCCCAGCGGCTGCCGACCGTGACGGCCCTGAACAGGGAGTTGTAGATCGCCTCCTCGGTCGCTTCCACCGTCGCCTGAAAGAGGGCCGACATGCCGCCGTTGGAGAGGTCCTCCACGGTGCGCACCCCCTCGCCCGGCCGCCTCCGCACGCCCTCTGCGGTCGAGAAGCCGATCACGTAGTCGCCCGATCCGTTGCCGGCGAACGAGCCGGTCCGGGCCAGCCCCATCACGGCGCGTCGCGCCACGCGCTCGAGGTTGCGCTCGGACAGCGGCGCGTCGGTGGCGACCACCATCATGATCGAGCCTTGCGACTGGTCCTCGTCGTTCTCTTCCCGTCCGGGGTCGGCCGCGTCACCGTCACCGTTCCCGCCGACCTGGGCGCTGAACGCGTACCGCCCCAGTTCCCGCCCGACCGGCGCGCCCAGAATCTGCAGGATGCCGCCGAAGTTGGACTGCACCAGCACGCCGACGGTGTAGCCGCCCAACGACGCCGGGAGCACGCGCGAGCTCGTCCCGATGCC
The DNA here is from genome assembly GCA_965204175.1 of Vicinamibacterales bacterium. Classification (GTDB taxonomy): domain Bacteria; phylum Acidobacteriota; class Vicinamibacteria; order Vicinamibacterales; family UBA8438; genus WTFV01. Next base: position 34,365 of record OZ241978.1, on the reverse strand, counting down.
GCCCTTCCAGCCGAACGCCGACGTGCCGGTCCCGGCCCCGACCGCGCCTTCCTCCACGGGTCCCGGGGCCGCGCCCTCGAGGGCCGCCCGCACGTCTTCGGCGGTCACCGGACGCGCACGAATGTCGTTGAGGCCGCCGTCGTTGGTCTCGCCGACGACCGGGTTGATGGAGCGCACGCCCTGCATGCCCGGCGCGTCGAGAGCCCATTCCACCAGGGCGTCGGCCGCCTTCCAGACGCACAACGTACAGGTCAGCAGCACGGGCGTCTCCAGCTCGCCCAGCTCGCGGACCTGGGTGACCCCGAGCAGCTTGCCGAACCCGTTGGCGGTATGGATGGCGGCGGGGACGCGGTCGAGAAAGAGGTTCCCGCCGTGCGGACGAATCGCGGTGACACCGGTGCGTATGCTGTCGCCCCGAACGAGCGTGGCGTGCCCGACCAGGACCCCTTCCACGTCGGTGATCGCGTTGAACTCGCCCGGCCGGAAAACGCCGACCTCGATGCCCAGGTCGCGGGCGCGCGGCCTCGGCGTGTCCTGTCGCGCGGTAGTCGCCGCGTTCCGCGTCGGCCCCGGCGCCGCCGGTTGTGACGCAATCGTCTGCGGTCCGGCCTGAGGAGTCGCGGCCGGAGCGGCGGGAGATGCCGGGGCCACGGGCGCAATCGGCGCCGCGAGGAGAGTGCCGGCGATCAGCAACGAGAACGGTGCGGTCACCGCAACGCGTCCGCCTTCGCCGCGAAGACGAAGTCGCTTTCCGTCAGGCCGTCGATCTTGTGCGTCCAGATCGTAACCTTCACCCGCCCCCACGTCAGGTAGATGTCGGGATGGTGGTCCTGCTCCTCCGCCATCTCGCCCACCTTGATCGTGAAGTCGAGCGCCTGGCGGAAATCATCGAACTTGTAGACCTTCTCCAGGTGATGCTGCTCGACGACGCTCCAGTCGCCTCCCAGCCGTGCCTGGAGGTCGCCCAGCTCCGCACCGGTCAACGGCGGCACGCCGCCCCGGCACGGCACGCATTGCTGCTTCGCCAGCTCACTCATCGTTTGCGACTCCCTGGTTCCACAACTTCAGGTCCGCGACGAATCCCAAGCTTGCCGCCCGACCCGGAGTTGCTCATGCGACTGCCTCCATCCCCGCGTGTTGCGCACCGCCCACCAGCCTCGTCACCTGTTCGTCGAGCCCGTCCAACGGGTCATGCAGACGCCTGATCCGTCGTCCGAGCGAGACGATGACTTCGCGCGCCGGCAACGGCATGGCGCGAAGCTCGGTCGCATTGACCTGGGTGTTCCCGTTGACGCACCGGAAGTACGTGTCGAGCAGGCTGCTGTTGTAGAGCGCCGCCAGCCCCCACGTCTCGTCCTCGGAAAGCGTCCCGCCGGGTCGATGAATGTAGTTGAGGTGATTCTCGAATCCTACCTCCGGGACCGCGAAATCTCCGGCAAGATAGGGCGCGGCAGCCAACCGGCGCGCTTCTTCCTTGGCGGTGAACCGGCGCATGAGCACGTAGTTCCGACTCGGGACGAGCAGCGCCTCGGCCCCGCGACGGCGGATGTACTCCGGCTTGCGCCGATTCAGCGGCCAAGTCACCTGCGCGCCGCGTACATGGTGCATCCAGAGCAGGGGCGCATGCGTGCCCGGGACGCGCCCCTTGCGCTCGACGACCGCCGTGGCGCGAAAGGGCACGACCGGCCCCGTCGAGATCTCGAGGCCGAGGCCGTGCAACGTCGTGGGCCACGCATCGACCAGCGCCAGGACGCGGCCCTGCTCGGCGGACACCGGCAGCCGAAGCACCGGATCCGCCGTCTCCTGGTCGAGCGCGGTACGTAGCGGCAGCGTGCGCAGGGAAGCCGCGGCAACGTCGTTCACGCCGCGGCTGCACGAGATCGTCAGGTCGGCCCGGCGGTCGGCGCGGCGCCACGGATCGCGGCGGACCCCGGCCAGGATGACGTTTTCCTGCAGAACGTCGTCACGGCTGAATGCCGCCCGGCGCGACCCGAACACGTGGACGTGCAGCGGACGGACCATTTCGAAGAAAGTCGTGCGGAACCGCCGGAAGTAAGGACCGGATGCGAAGCTTCGCGGCGTGATGCAGACGAAGTCGCCCCCCGCTCGCAGCAGCGCGGCGCTCACGGCCATGAAGAGTGCGTAGATGTTCGGCTGGCCGTGGACCACCGTCGGGGCCGCAACGGCGCGCGGATCGGTCCTGCCGATCTTGAAGTAGGGCGGGTTGGAGATGACGGCGTCGAAGCCCTCGTCGCCGGAACCGCAACGTGCAGGACCGCCCGGAGGCAGGGCGCCTGCGTGCGCCATCACGAAGTCCGCCGCCTCGACGCGGGCCTCGAGGCCCACGCCGTAGCGCGCCCGGCACCATGCGGTCAGGTACGCGAGCACCGCGCGCAGAGGCGCGATCAGGTCCGCATCCACCTCGTACGCAATGCACTCGATGGACACCGGCGCCGGCTCGCGTGCGACGATGGCCTCCACCGCGGCGCAGCACAGAACACCGGCCCCGGCCGCCGGGTCGAGCAACCGCAACCGGCCGCCCGACACGCGGAGGCGCGCCGCCATGAAGTCCGCGGCGAGCACGGGAGTCAGGTAGAGACCGTGCCCCTTGCGATGTCGATCCGATTTGGCGGCGGCATACCGTGCGCCGACGCGGTCGGCGTAGACGGTCGGCCGCTCACCCGGTTCGGGCCGCGGGAAGGCTGAAGGCGACAACGGCGAAGATAACATGTCGCCGTCTATCGTCGCCGGCACAGAGGCGTTTGCGCCGCGCGGTCAATGAATGCCGCATGAATCTCCCGCGCCGGTTCATGGCGTGAATCACCGATTCTCATCGACCCTGCAACACCGGCCGCGCCCGCGGCCGACGGCGAATGCATCGGCAAGGTGATGGGATTCGAGCGGCAGAACGCTGTCGGTGGCGCAGTGCGTCGACATCTGGGTGCACATGACGCGGCAACTCTCGCGGTCTCGAACGGCGCCGACGATTTCGGGCCGCGGAGTGGCGTGAACCCGACCGATCGAGAATATCACCCCGGTCGGCGCAACGGCATCGAGGAGTCGATTCGTGAACCGGACGTTCTGCGCCTCCGTGGCGCTGGCCGACACGTTGCCTCCGTGATGCGGAAATACCAGCACGTCGGCGGCGAGACCGCGGTCGACTTCCAGCAGATGATCGAGCCCCACGTCGTCGAGATCACCTGCCAGGAGAACGCGAGTCTTCCGATCCACTTCGACCCGGACCACGGCGCTGACGGTGTTGGTCGAGATTCGGCGTCCATCGGCATCCACGCCTCCTGGACCGAGTGCCGCCAGTGCGCGCCGCGGGGCCAGCACTTCGGCCACGGCGTTCCGGCCGAGCTCGAATCGGCGCCCTTCGACAAGCTGAACCTCGAAAGTCACGTCCCGGGTCCGATTGACGTCGTCGAGCTCGAACACGAGCGCCTGCCACGTGCGGGACGATTGCGCCGCATCGCTGTTCAGCCAAACGGCATCGACCCTGATATCCGGCTGTGCCAGCAACGCCACCAGCCCCTTGAGATGATCGGCATCCGCATGGGAAATGAGCACGGCTCGAACGTGGGTAATCCGAGCTTCCTCGAGAAACTCCAGAAGCGCAGTGCCCGGTCCTGCGTCGACCACGATTGCTGCTGAATCTTCGTGGAGCACGGCGGCGGAACCGTGGCCGACGTCCAATACCACGAGCTCAGCCACGCTGACTCCACGTCACGAAGAGAGCATCCGGCGACTCCGCGCCCAGATTGACGTAGGCGTGGGTTCGAAACCCGACGGCGATACCGGGATCGAACGGCCGCCGGTATATCTTCGAATCGCAGTCGGATCGACTCATCGAGCGTCCACGCCGGAACGGCGAGGTCCACGGCCTTCCGTTCGTGGTCGATCCGTTCGATCACGATCTGCGCCCGCCAAGCCTTGCGCTCGGGCGACACCTTTCCGTCGAGCTCGGCCTTGCAGTCACGAAACGCTCGATGCACTTCATCCGGCTCGTTGATCTCATCAGGCCGCAACACGACCGGAATATCCGGCAGCAGCGGCCGAATGACGTCGATGTCGGAACCGTTGTATCGAGTGCACAGGATGGCCGGGAACCGGTTCCTGGTGGCGAACGACACCAGCCGTGCGCCCGAGAAGCGGGCATAGTTTCGAACGTTCAGGTGGTGGTCGCAGACCATGCCGTGGGATTCCGCGGTCACTTTCCGGAATGCATCCTCCAGGTCCTGAAGCGGACCGGCTATCGGCACGGCCCTCAATTCGGCGTCGGACAGGACCCAACCCATCGATGTGCGGCTCCCTTCCTCGTCGTCCACTACCGCTACGGCGGTGATCCCGATTGCGTGGATTGCCGACATCAGCTACGCCCCGACCGCTGGCAGACTGATCGTGAACTCGACGCCGCCGAGATCCCGGCTTTCGGCAACGACCGCGGTACCGCCCAGATCGCGGGCCGTATCCCGGACGATCGTCAGGCCCAACCCCGATCCGTCCGGCTGTGACGTCACGCCGGGAAGCCAGATCTCGTCCGCCGAGAATGCGCCCAACCCGTCGCCGTTGTCGGCCACCCGAAGCTCGACGCTACCGTTGACCATCCTGGTTTCCAGACGGATTCTTCGTTCCCGCGCCTTGGAATCACTCAACGCCACCAGTGCGTTCGTCAGCAGATTCACGATGATCGACTCGACCGCCGCAACCGATCCCATCAGACAGGGATCTCCGGGACCGGGCCGGTAATCGAACGCCACGTCACGCACCTGGAAGAACTGGCTGTAGCTGCGCAGGACGTCCGCGACCGCATCGTGCAGCCGCACCCTGGTGGTTCGGCGTTTGTCACGCGCCACCAGATCGAGCGTCGAGTCGGTGAAGGCGCCGAGCGACCTCGCGCTCGACTCGATGGTGTCCAGAGGAGCGGCGACATCTTCCGGCAGTGCACCCGCGAGTTTCCCGACGCGCCGCCGCAGCGTCCCCACGGCGCGTCCGATCACCTTGAGGGGCCCCCGCGACGCCTCATGGGCGAATACGGCGGACATGATGCCGGCGGTACCCAACGTGCGATATAGCTGTACTTCCTCCCTGAGTGTTCTCACTTCTCTGTCGCGGTCCCGATCGTAGCCCTCGAACGCCTGCACGAGCTCCTCGCCGGTCACACCCCGTGCACCGGCAATCACCGCTTGCAGGCGCTCGCGACTGTGACGCACCTGCCGATTGACCTGCTCGCGTCTTCGACCGCGGCGCTGTTCGGCGACACGCAGGCGCTCACGCGCCATCCAGTCCAGGCTGTCTCTCGCCATCTCCCGCAGATCGACGAAGGCGGCGTTCTCGATCATCCCGGAGCGATCCGTCTTCGCGACCAGTCCAGCGTCCTGATCGACTACCCGAACGCGTCCGATGGAGGTAGACGTGCTGGGACGTTCCTCGGGGCTGCGAGTCCTCTGGAGGTTCATGTCCAGCCAGTCGTTGCCGGGGTCGCCGTACGGCGGCGCCCGCAGGTCGTTCACGTAGAGCAATACGCCGCCGAATTCGCGCAGCCAGTTGCGTACGTCGCCCAACGTGCTGGCCCGGGCCTGAAAGGTCTTCGCATCGAGAATGAACACCCACAGATCGAAGATCGCCGGCGGGCAGGCGTACGGTTCGTCGTTGCGTCGCAAATCCTTGTGCGCCGCCCGGAACAGCGTTTCTCCGCGCCAGTCCATGACCGAGGCGGACGCACGTCCCGCACCGTCCACGCGCGCGCGCAGATGGTATTCGGCATCCTCGAAGTACTTGGATCGGACCAGTGCCTCGAACTCGCGGAATTCCTCCGCCCGCAGCTCGACGCGAAACGCTTCGGGATCGTCGCCGAACGGGTCCGAGAGCAGCACCAGAGCGCGCGCCAACCGGCGTACCTCGCGGCGCGTGACGCCGCGTGCGAGTTCCTCGACCCGGATCGTAGTTCCGCTGGCCTTGGCCCCGCGCAAGAATAACTTCCGTTTTTTCGTCACATGGGTTCGATGGTGTAGTTCCATTTGGGCAGGGAGCTGTCGGGTGTGATGCGTAACTCCTGCATCTGCGCGTCGGTGACCTTGACGCCGGTCTTGTAGGTCTTGCGGACCAGGTGCGCGCGCACCCGCAGTCCGGTGGCGGTGCGTGTGGTGCGCAGGTACTTGAGGATGGACTCGTAGCTGTCGAGCGGCCGGCCGGCCCAGTTCTTGGTGACCTCGCAGAACATGCGGTGTTCGATGGGATTCCACTTCGACGTGGCCGGCGGGTAGTGGGCCACACGCACGCGCAGGCCGTGGCGGTTGCAGAGGCGGTGTTGCAGGTTGAATTTCCAGGCGCGCGCGGTGCAACTGTTGCTGCCGCCCCCGTCGGCCAGGATCTGCAGAGCTTCGGCCTCGGGATAGTGCTTGCAGCCCTCGGTGCGCCACCATTTCTCGATGCAGTCGACGGCGAACGCCGGGGTGTCGGCGGTCTGGCCGACGAAGACGGTGCCGGCGTTGGCCCGGGTGTCGTAGATGCCGTAGGGGATGGCGAGGCCGTCGGCATCGGAGCGGAAGTCGTGGTCGTTGACCAGCTCGGGTCTGCGGTCCCACTTGGCGCCGGGATTGCGGAATGCGCCGACGAGCTCCTTCTTCTTGGTGTCGACGCTGATGACCGGCGTGTTGTCGGCGGCGCACCGCTCACGCAGTTCGGCGATGTGGTGGAACTGGTCGTCGCGGTTCGGGTGCGAGGCGCCGGCACGCTTCTTGTGGTTGACGCGCAGCGAGAATCCCATCTTCTTGAGAAGCCGGGCGACGGTCCGCGCGCAGATGTCGGTCCCGAGCTTGCGCAGTTGGGCGGCGACCTTGGCGGTGGTGCGGCGTGTCCACTTCAGGCCACGGACCGGGTCGCCGGCCGTCTCGTGGTCCATCAGGTCTTGGATGTGGGCGATGACTTCCGGCGTTTTTTTTCCGCTGGCGGCCGCCCGCCCCCGACGCGTCGCACCCGGTCGATCTCGACGTCGCGCTCGACGAGTTGCCGTCGGCCGGCGGCGACCGTCGACGGGTCGATGCCGAGCAGTTCGGCGATGCGCCGGTCGCCGCCCCACCCGCACTTGAGCGCTTCGAGGCCGGCGAACAGCCGCCGCTGCCGCTCGTCGAGCAGGCTGGCGAACAACACGATCGCGGCGCGCAGTTCCTCCGGCATCAGGTCGGCCTGTGGCAGGGGCCGCACGAGTCCGGGCGTGGCCATCAACAGGCGCCGCGCGCGCAGTTGGTGGGCCTGCTGCGCGCGGTCGGCCGCGCAGTAGAGGAACTGGCCGGCGAGCTTGTGCCGCGTCAGCCGCCCGTTGCTGACGAGCTTGTGCAGCGGGTCCTGGGTGCCGACCGCGAGCAGGTTGTCCAACTCGTCGACGAAGTATCCCGCCTCGGCGTGGTTGACGAACGACTCGGCGGTTGCGATCAGGGTGCCGACGCGGGAGAAGCGGACCCCGGCGAAGGACCACAGGCCGTGCTCGTCGAAGTCGGCGAGTGCGTCGAGGGTGTAGTAGCCACCGCGATGCGAGTAGCTGGTCCGGGCGTCAAGGTCCTTGAGCTTGCGAAACGCGGTGCGCCTGCTGGCGCGGGGCCCGAGGGCCGCGATCACCTCGGGCAGCGTGGCGATGGTCTGCTTGCGGAGCAAGGCGATGATCGTGTCGGCGGAGAACGCGGTTGGTCTCATTATGGCACCATTACGGATCACGGTTTCCGCAATTATGCCATAAATCTGGACAGGGCTCTGCTCCCAGAATCCAGAGAAACCTTTGCCTTGACGAGACTGTCGACGCCACGAACGTTGCGGGACCGGCTGTGCTCTATAGCGAGACTACAGGCACTTCTAGGAAGTTATTTTTGCGCCGACCCCTTGCCCGGCCGACGTCCCAGGGTTTCAATGGAAACAGGTACGTCGTCAACCACCGCGGCATGGTCGAAATCACGCCAGTCGATACGCAGTACATGCTCTTGCGACGAATCGGAACCGGGACGCGTCTCCATGGTCACGCGCCGGCCGGCGCGCAACGCGGCCAGGCGGCCCAGTCCCTTGCTGCCCGCCGGGATGCGCCCGCGGCCGGTCCGCGTCATCCTGTCCTTGGGCGACTTCCCCAGCAACAGGAAGTGGTCGACGACATCCTGCAGGGACATGCCGCATCCATCGTCCGTGACGCACAATGTGCCGCCGGCCGCTTCCACGTTCTCCAGCACCACCGAACAGGTGGAAGCATCGGCGTCGTGCGCATTCTTCACGAGCTCGAGCACGCCGTGGTCGAGTGATGGATTGAGTTCTTCCCCGAGCCTGCGCAGGATGTCGGTCGCGAATCGAAACCTGGCATCAGTCATCGTGCTTCCACCGCGGTGTGGCCAAGTGTGGCCCGGGCGAACGAACGACTCGAAACCCGGTGCGCGGCCGAGGAAACCCGTACGCCCGATCGTCGTCGCCCGTCCGCGGGCCGTTGCCGGCACAGCAGTGTCCGCGCCGCCCATGGGTGGCCGCCTCGGAATACGGCAGTCCGTTCATCAACCCGGTCTTCAGTCTCTCCGCGTCCGCTCCAGCATAAGGCAACATCAGCGCCATGAGGTCGATCCACACTCCACCGTGCCGGACGCGGCCCGGCGCTGAACGACCCGCCTCCGAGGATCGGCGGGAACGATTCGTTTGTCGGGCGCGCGCAGACGCCGAACAACTGCGCGCCGGGACCGGTCGGCGCCGCGCTTCGCTGCGCGTCGCGGCAACGGCCCCGCCGTCGGTTATAGTGAGTCGCCCGTCGTCAGGCCGGCCGGAGACCTGCGACGGTCCCTGGTCCCACGTCCGCAAAGCGCGAAGGAGATCCGATCATGTCCGAGAAACGCCCGCAGACGTACGCCAACCACACGCGGTGGGTGCCGGCGTTCCACTACGTCGCCATGCCGCTGATACTGATCAACCTCGCTGCGGCCGTTGTGCGGCTCGGCGACGGCCTCTCGTTCGACACGTTGAACGGCCTCGGGGCGGCTGCGGCGCTGCTGCTGGTGGCGTTCTTCGCCCGCGGCAACGCGCTGAAAGCCCAGGACCGCGTCATCCGCCTCGAGGAACGCCTGCGCATGGAGCGGCTCCTGCCGGACGACCTCAAGCCGCGCATCGACGAGGTGTCGACCGCGCAGTGCGTCGCGCTCCGTTTCGCCGGCGACGATGAATTGCCTGCCCTGGTCCGCCGGGCGCTGGACGAGAAGGCCGATCAGAAGACGATCAAGGAGGCGATCAGGAACTGGCGCGCGGACTACCAGCGCGTATAGGAGCCGTCGTCCGCCTCAACCGACCGCGGGTGGCCGACACGCCGACCCCCTCTTCGTCCGCCCGGCTCGCCGTCACGACTGCTCCTTCGCGGCCGCGACGGCGGCGTCCCACGCCTCCGCCATCCGGCTCGACGTCAGCCAGAGCCCGCCGTCCACAACGAGGGTGACGCCGCTGACGAACGACGCGAGGTCCGAGCAGAGGTAGAGCGCCGCCTGCGAGACGTCGTCGATCGCGCCGAGACGACGTAGCGGCGTCATCTCCACCACCCGGTCCTTCGCCGGCCCGACCAACAGGCGCCGCACCCCTTCGGTGTCGGCGATCGGCCCGGGCGCGATGCCGTTCACGCGGATGCCGTATTCCCCCCATTCGACGGCCAACACCCGCGTCAGGGCGTCGACGCCCGCCTTGGCGGCCGAGACGTGGAGCTGCGCGGCGGTGCCGAAGTAGTGCAGCGTGGCGCTGATGTTCAACACCACCCCGCCCTGCTTCTTCAGGTGCGGCAGCGCGGCGCGGCACATGTGGAACGTCCCCTTGAGGTCGATGTCCACCACGGCGCCAAAGGCGTTCGGCGACAGATCCTCCGCGCGGCACAGGAAGTTGCCGGCCGCTCCGTTGACCAGGATGTCGAGCCGCCCGAAGGCGTCGACCGTCCGCGCCACCGCGGCGTCGACCGCCGCCGGGTCCCGCACGTCGCCCGCGACCGCCAGGGCCCGGACCCCCAGCTCCTCGAGCTCGCGGCGCGTCGGGTCCAGGTGCTCCGGCTTGCGGCTGGTGATCGCCACGTCGCAGCCGTGCGCGGCCAGTGCAAGCGACAACCCGCGGCAGATGCCGGTGCCGCCCCCGGTCACCAGTGCCGACTTCCCCTTCAGCAGATCGGGTTCGAATCCCATTGAGCGTGTCCTCCCGACAGGGCATGAGCCGGCAAAAATCCGATTCACCCGGCTTCCGCCGGCTGGAACCCGGCCCGCCGCAACCATACAATGCGCGGGTTGCCGGTGCTGACCGTCCTCACCAACGCCTTTCCGCTCTGGCTGCTCCTCGCCAGCGGCATCGCGCTCGTCCGGCCGGAGCTGTTCACGTGGTTCAGCGGGCCGTTCATCACCGTCGGCCTGGGCGTCATCATGCTGAGCATGGGAATGACGGTCGGTTTCGAGGACTTCCGCCGCATCGCCCGCGAACGGACCAGCGTCCTTCCCGGTGTCGCGCTGCAGTACACGCTGATGCCGCTGCTCGGTTGGAGCATCGGCTGGCTGCTTGATCTACCGACGCCCTTTGCCGTCGGACTGATCCTCGTCTCCTGCTGCCCCGGCGGGACCGCCTCGAACGTCATCACGTTCCTGGCCCGCGCCGACGTCGCCCTGTCCGTGACGATGACCACCGCCTCCACGCTGCTGGCGGTGCTGATGACGCCGACCCTGACCGCCCTGCTCGCGGGAAGCCGGATCGACGTGCCGGCCGGGGGGCTGCTGCTCGACACCGTGCAGGTGGTCGTGCTGCCGGTGGTGGCCGGCGCCGTGCTCAAGGCGCGCTTCCCGGCCGCCTGCCGCCGCGTGCTGCCGGTGGCGCCGCTGGTGGCGGTAGCCACCATCGTGCTGATTGCCGCCTCGGTCATCGGCGGTGGGCGCGAGCAGGTGATCGAGGCGGGCGCCCGCCTGCTGCTGGCGGTGCTGTTCCTGCACGCCGGCGGTTTCGTGCTCGGCTACACCGTGGCCCGCCTCTGGATCGGCCGGGAGCAGGCGGCGCGAACCGCGGCGATAGAGGTCGGCATGCAGAATTCGGGCCTCGGCGTCGTCCTGGCGCGACAGAACTTCGCGAATCCGCTGGTCGCCATCCCCAGCGCGATGTCCGCCGTGATGCACTCGGTCGTCGGGAGCATCGCCGCCGCGATCTGGCGGACGAGAACCGCGCCGCCCGGCGTGCCCGGCACGTTGCAGTCAGGCCGGCGATGATCCTGTCACAATGGGGAGAAGATGGCGGCGGACGCCCGCCCGGCGGGAGCCGCGCATGACGGAGTGGCGACGATGAAGAAGATCCTCGCAACGGCAGCCTGTGTTCTCGTCCTGGTCTCGGCGGCGGCGCCCGCGGCGGCGCAGTCGCGGAAAACGACCGGCATCGTGTCCATCCTGGCGGGAGCGGGTCTCGTGATCGCGGCGTTCGACTACGAAACCGACATCTGCCCCGAGGGCTACAGCAGGCACACCTATCAGCACCAGCCGACGCAGTGCGTCTACGTCAGCCCCAACCCGCCGTACGACACGGATGTCCGCGACGCGTCGACCGAAGCCTCGTTCACGCGCCCCAAGCTGGCCTGGGCCGGCATCGGCGCGGTCGGCATCGGCGCGGTGCTGCTGACGCTGCCGGACAATCGGGTGACGCGGGACCTCGACGTGCAGGTGTCGCCGGAACGGGTGGCCGTGCGGCGGAAGTTCGGCTGGTAGGCGACCGCCGTCCCGTCCTCGCGGAATCCTCGACCGGTCACATGCCCCAGACGGTGACGGGCGAGCCGTCCGCCGCCGGCTCGCGGCGGAAGATCTTCTCCTCCCACGTCCTCGACGCCGAGCGGTCGAAGACGATCAGGTGGCCCGCCTCCGCCCCGCAACGGTCCATGTAGCCCCGCGTCTGCTCGACCCCTTCGCGGATGGTTCGCTCCAGCCCGTCGCCACGCACCTTGCACTCGACCACGAACCGGCGCAGCCGGCCCCCGTGGGGCCACAGGATCAACAGGTCGACGCGCCCCCGGCCCAGCGCGTACTCCCGCTCGATGCGCCCCCCGCCGTTGACCACCTTCTGCAGATACGCCTGCAGCAGCAACTGCGGCCCGGCCTCCCGATACCGGTCGAAGCGCTGCGTCCAGTGCTCCGAGTGCTCGCGGAAGAACCGTTGAAACGCCTCCAGCAGCCCGTCCACGTCCAGGCCCCCGCCGGCGTCCACGAACCACGCGGCCCGGGCCTCGACGTCGTCCTCCGCCACCCACGTCAGCTCGCGCGGAATCACCTCCGCGTAGATCGGGTTCGCGATGCGCTTCGCGTCGTCCTGCGCCAGCAGGCCCAGGTCGCGCGCGTACTCCACGTCGCGGCCCCGGTCCGCGTAGCTGTCCCGATCCGGGGCGCCGGTCAGCATCGGCGCCACCACCCGCCGCACCCGCTCCTCGCGCAGCTTGTCGGCCAGATTGTCCAGATGCGTCACGCGGGCCAGAATCAACCTCTCCTGGGCGTCCAGGATGTCGTCCGCCGTGATCGTGCGGGAGCGGTCGCGGCCCGCTTCGCTCTCGAAGCACGCCTCTCGGCACAGTGCGTTCACCAGCCACGGTTGCCCAGCCGTGCGCTTCCAGATCAGCTCCAGCGCTTCGGGTGCGAACGCCTGCCCGGTTTCCGCCGTGTGCTGGGCCGGCAGCGCCCGCGTCTCCGTTTCGGTAAAATCGCCCAGCCGCAGCGACTTGGACTTGATGTTGAAGGCGCTGCCGCCCAGCACCAGCGCGTCCTGCGCCGTGGAACGGATGCGATAGTCGCGCACGTCCCGTACGCCGCACAGGACCACGCTGTGCGGGAAGCGGCCGGGGCGGTCGGGGTAGCCGGTGCGCAACTGCCGCAGCACCGACAGCAACGTGTCCCCGACCAGCGCATCGATCTCGTCGATCAGCAACACCAGCGGCTTCGAGTCGGCCATGCACCAGCGCAGCAGGGCGTGACGCAGCGCCTGGCCCGGCCCCACCCGCTCCAGCACGCCGGGCCAGATGTCCTCCAGCGTGTCGTCGCCCAGCGTGATGCTCGTCTCGAGTGCCAACTCGGCCAGGACGGTGCGCATGCCCTCCGCCACGTCCTCGCGCAACGCCTGGGCGGCCTCCACGTTGGCGTACACGCAGCGGTAGTCGCCGCCGGCGTTCAGCAGATCGCGCAGTGCCAGCAGCGCGGACGTCTTGCCGGTCTGCCGCGGGGCGTGCAGCACGAAGTACTTCTTGTCGCGGACGAGACCGAGAAGCTCATCCGGATTCAGGCGGTCGAGCGGCGGGATATGGTAGTGGTCGTCGGGCCGGACGGGACCTTCGGTGTTGAAGAAGCGCATGCTCGGCATTGTCGCAACGCTTGGCGCGACTGTCATCACGGTCCGACGCGGGCGCACGACCCGCGGCCGGTCGAGAACGCCGGTCACCCGACGGCGCGCGTCACCAGCGCCCGCAGTTCCGGCGCGACATCGAGATCGAACGCGGCCGCCCGTCCCCGATCGGACATCTTCCGCCACGTCTTCCGCAGGATCCCGACGACCTTGTCCTCTTCATGCTGCGCCGCGAACGGCGCGAGGTAGTGGCCGAGGAACACGAGGCAGACGACGTCCTCGAGAAGCTGCACCTCGGGGTCGGCCTTCAGCCGTTCCTTGCGGAGCAGGGCCTGCACGCGCCCGACGGCGGCGTCCTCGTAGCCGACCTCGCGCAGGATGTCGCCGGCGGTGTCGGCGTGGAAGCGGCCAAGATCGCTCCGCCAGCGACGGTATCCGTCGCGGCCGGCCGGATAGGTGTCGCGCGGCACCGTCCAGCGCCGAATGTGCTGGCAGCGCACCGCGAGGCGGACTACCTCCGAGGCTTCCGGGACGAAGCGCTCCAGGGCATCGGACATCCGCCGCGCGTAGAGCAGCTCCTTCGGATAGGAGGCCCCGTCCACTGTCTCGACATTGGGGTCCTCGGCGTTCGCGCGGTCGAAGCGCGCGACGGCTTCGAGGAAGCGCTCGGACGGCTCGAATGTCCGGCTCATTGGAGTCTGTTCCCGATACCGATGAGAATCGACGCAGCAGCACCCGTTCGTCAAGTGCACACCGTCTCAGCGACCTGGGCACGGCCGGCGAGCACGCGCGTCCGGCGGTGGAGAGGCGACACCGAGGGCGGACCGCCTCCCGGGACCGAGCCACTGTCCGCGGGCGGCCTCAATCCGCCGCGCCGACGTAGCCCGCCTTCTCCAGGTGCAGGACGATCCGCTGCGCCGCCTCGTCGGGCGTCAGCGCCGTGGTGTCGATCGCCAGCTCGGCGTCCGCCGGCGCCTCGTACGGGTCCGAGATCCCGGTGAACTCCTTGATGATGCCGGCCCTTGCCTTGGCGTACAGGCCCTTGCGGTCGCGCTGCTCGCACACATCGAGCGGCGTATTCACGTGCACCAGCGCGAAACCGCCGACCGGCTCGATCATCGCGCGCACGTCCTTGCGCACGGCGTCGTACGGCGCGATGGGAGCGCAGACGGCAATGCCGCCGTTCCTGGTGATCTCCGACGCCACGTAGCCGATGCGGCGGATGTTGACGTCGCGGTGCGCCTTCGAGAAGCCGAGCTCGCTCGACAGGTTCTTCCGCACCAGATCGCCGTCGAGCAACGTCACCGGCCGCCCGCCGAGCTCGAGGAACTTGACCAGGAGCGCGTTCGCGATGGTCGACTTGCCCGATCCCGACAGACCGGTGAAGAAGACGGTGAACCCTTGCCGCTCCCGCGGCGGATGGCTGCGCCGCAGCTCCCGGGCGACCTCGGGGAAGGTGAACCAGGACGGGATCTCCTTCCCGCCGGCGAGTCGCCGCCGCAGCTCGGTGCCCGAGAGGTTCAGGGTGCGCGTTCCCTCGGGAACCTCGTCGATCGGCAGGTACGAGTCGCGGTCCTCGACGTAGACCATCATCCGGAACGGAACCATGGTGACGCCGAGCTCGGCCTCGTGCCGTCGCAGCAGTTCCTGCGCATCATAGGGACCGTAGAACGGGTTGCCGGCCGAGTCGCTGCCCGGGCCGGCATGGTCGCGCCCGACGATGAGGTGCGTGCACCCGTGGTTCTTGCGGATGATCGCGTGCCAGACGGCCTCGCGCGGACCGCCCATGCGCATCGCCAGCGGCAGCAGCGACAATAGCGCCGTCCTGGACGGATAGCGCTGCAGCAGCGCCTGGCAGCAGCGCACGCGCGTGTAGTGGTCCACGTCGCCCGGCCTGGTCAGGCCGACCACCGGGTGGATCAACAGGCTGGCCCCGACCTCCTTGGCCGCCCGCAGCGTCAGCTCCTGGTGCGCCCGGTGCATCGGGTTGCGCGTCTGGAACGCGACCACCTTCGTCCAGCCCAGCTTGGCGAACTCCGCGCGCAGCTCGGCCGGCGTATGGCGCAGGAGACGGTAGTCGTAGTGGGTGACCGGCTGTACCGCCGTCACCCTCCCGCCCACGTAGTACGGCTGCGTCCGGTCGAGGAGATGGGCCACGCCCGGATGTTCACGGTTGGTCGTGCCGAACACCGCCGCCGCTTCCGCCTCCCGATCCGGCTGCCAGACGTCCTCGACGTCGAGGACGGCCAGCATGACGCCCTCTTCGTCGCGCAACGCCAGGCGCGATCCGGACGACAGCGACCATGCCAGCGATTCCGGAACGTCGAGCGTAATCGGCATCGGCCACAGGGTCCCGTCGTCGAGGCGCATCTCGGCACAGACGCGGTCGTAGTCGCGGCGGCCCAGGAAGCCCGTGAGCGGAGAGAACCCGCCGCCGGCGAGCAGCTCCAGGTCGCAGAGCTGGCGCGGGGTAAGGTCGAGAGACGGCCAGTCGCGCGATTCCGCCTTCAGCTCGGCGCAACGATCGTCACCGGCGAAGCGATCGACGATCGCCCCGCCGTGCGGGGCGATCAGGTGGTCGGACACGTTTCGAACGTACTCTACTGTTGCGTGGTCTGACGGCGTGTAGAACCTCGTACTTGTTCCACGCACGTCGGTCGCGTCGTTCAAGGTCCGTGGAGGAAACGGGGCTGCCGCCTCGATCGGTCTTGTGCGGCGAAGGATGAGACTGGACCGCAGCACGCGTTTGCACCGTGAACAACCGGCCGCACCGGACGCCGTCAAGCGGGCCGCCTGGCTCCGGGCATCGGCGGCCCGCTTGACGGACGACCGCCCCGCCGCGCTACAATGGCACGAACGTACGCACCGCGATGACCACGAAACTGGACGTCTGCGCCTGTTGTTGCTGTTGCATGGGGCCTCGAAGGGTCCCCCGCGCCGACGGTCGTACCGCGTTGCACTCCACCACGTAAACCGGACCGAGCAAGACGCACGACACGAAGGCCCGGGGGGCAGACGCTCTCCGGGCTTTTTTTTGCGCTGAAGGAATGGCAGCCGGATGCATCTCTACCCCGCGTTTCTGAAGCTCCGCGGGCGGCGGGTGGTGGTGGTGGGCGCCGGGCCCGTCGCCGCCTCGAAGCTGCGGGGACTGCTCGACGCGGGGGCCGAGGTCACCGTCGTGGCCCCGGAGTGGGTCGACGACGTGGCTGCGGCCGGCGTAACGCGGGTCGAGCGCGAGTTCCGGCCGTCCGATCTCGACGGTGCGTGGCTGGTCGTGGCGGCGGCGACGCCGGCCGTCAACCGGGAAGTGGCGCAGGCGGCAGAGGCGCGTTGCGTGTTCGTCAACGCGGTCGACGACCCGCCGAACGCCAGTCTCTACCTCGGGGGGGTCGTGCGCCGCGCGGGGGTGACCTTCGCCGTTTCGACCGATGGGCACGCGCCGGCCCTGGCCGGCCTGCTGCGCGAGGGCCTCGACGCGGTGTTGCCGCCCGTCGAGCTCGAGCGCTGGCTGTCCGAAGCGGCGCGGCTGCGCCGGCGGTGGCGGGCCGAGCAGGCGCCGATGGAAGCACGGCGCCCCGAGCTGCTCGATGCGCTGATGAAGCTGTACACGCGGGAACGGGACGACGCCGGCAACCGGTCCGACGGCGTCTCCACAGGAGCACCGACGGCATGACGGCCGGCACGCACGCACCGGCGGCGCCCGACAGGGCAGGCTTCGTGTCGCTGGTCGGCGCCGGTCCCGGCGATCCGGAGCTGCTGACGCTGAAGGCGGCGCGGCGTCTCGCCGAGGCGGACCTGCTGCTGTACGACGGGCTGGTGCCGACCGCGATCACGACCCTGGCGACGCGGGCGCAGCACTTCTGCGTCAGCAAGCGGGCGGGGCGTCCAGCGGTGGACCAGGAAACGATCCACCAGGTGATGATCCGCGGCGCGCGGCGCGGCAAGCGCGTGGTGCGACTGAAGAACGGCGACCCGTTCCTGCTGGGGCGGGGAGGCGAGGAGGCCCTCGCCCTGCGCGCGGCGGGCATCCCGTTCGAGGTCGTCCCGGGGGTCACGGCCGCGATCGCGGCGCCCGCTCTGGCGGGCATCCCGGTCACGCACCGGGGAGTGGTTACCGGTCTCGCCGTCGTGTCGGGACACGCGGCGGCGGCCTTCGAGCCGATTCTGGACGCGGTCGAGCCGGGGTCGATGACGGTGGTCGTCCTGATGGGCCTGCGGAACCGCGGGCGCATCGCCGCCACGCTGCTCGAGCGCGGCTGGCGCCCGCACACCCCGGCCGCCGTCGTCCTGGCCGCTTCGACTCCCCGGATGCGCACCTGGATCGGGCGGCTCGACGAGTTGGGCGTCGCCCCCGTGGACGCCCCGGACGGCGCGCCCGGCACGATCGTCGTCGGCGAGGTGGCGAACCTGAGCACGCTGGTGCAAGGAGTGCAGGCGCGGGCGGTCACCCCCGATGCCGTCGCGCGGCCGGGGCGGACTTTCTGCGACGCAAGCGGGCAAGCAAGGAACGTGTGACATGACCTGGAAGGA
This sequence comes from Vicinamibacterales bacterium, assembly GCA_965204175.1. GTDB lineage: Bacteria > Acidobacteriota > Vicinamibacteria > Vicinamibacterales > UBA8438 > WTFV01. Next base: position 16,500 of record OZ241978.1, on the reverse strand, counting down.
AACACTCGCCGACCGCATTCCGGCCGATCTCGGCGCCGAGATCGATACCTTCGAGCGCCAGATCGCCCTGCGGCGGCAGGGCAAGCTCGACGAGAAGGTGTTCGCCGAGACGCGGCTCCGCCGGGGCGTCTACGGGCAGCGCTACGACAACGGCCAGCGCAACGACGGCACGGGACCCAAGACCCTGCCGTACCCGTCGGGCGAGCTGACCAAGGGGCCCGAGACGGTCTGGGACGCGCCCGGCATGCAGCGGATCAAGATCCCGATGGGCCGGCTGACGCCCGATCAGATGGACACCCTGGCGGACCTCGCCGAGGAGTACAGCGACGGGGTCTGCCACGTGACGACGCGCCAGGACATCCAGCTCCACTTCGTCCATCTCGACGACACGCCCGATCTGATGCGCCGCCTGGCCGCCGTCGGCATCACGACGCGCGAAGCGTGCGGCAACACCGTCCGCAACGTAACCGCCTGCCCCCTGGCCGGGGTCTGCCGCGACGAGACCTTCGACGTCACCCCGCATGCCGAGGCGTGCATGCGGTTCCTGCTCGGACACCCCGACGCGCAGGACTTCGGGCGCAAGTTCAAGGTGGCCTTCTCGGGCTGCCGGCAACACGCCTGCGGCCTGGTGGCCATGCACGATCTCGGCCTGATTGCTGTCACCCGCACCGAGAACGGCGTCGAGCGGCACGGATTCGAGACCTACGTGGGGGGCGGCCTCGGCGCGGTGCCGCACCAGGCGAAGCTGTTCGACGCGTTCCTGCCCGTCGAGGAGTTGCTGCCGACCGCGCAGGCCATCTCGCGCGTCTTCGCGCGGCTCGGCGAGAAGCGCAACCGCGCCCGGGCGCGCATCAAGTTCCTGGTGGCCCACCTCGGCCTGGAGGAATTCAAGCGGCTGGTCCTCGAAGAGCGCGCGGCGCTGCCCGACGACCCGCGCTGGACCGCGCATCTGGCGGGCGCCGGGTCGGCGGCCGAACAGCCACCCGAGCCGGGCGCACCGGCGAACGGCGGCGGGTCGAACGGCTTCGCCGGCTGGGCGCGCACCAACGTCTACCGCCAGCGGCAGAGCGGCTTCGCGGCAGTGACCGTCGCGCTGCCCCTCGGCGACCTGACGGCGCATCAGATGCGGCGCCTGGCCGCCCTCGCCCGGCAGTACGTCGGCGGCGCGGTGCGGGCGACGGTCGAGCAGAACATCGTGCTGCGCTGGGTTCGCCAGGCGGACCTGCCCGCCCTGTACGGCGAGCTGTCGGCCGTCGGGCTCGGCCGGGCGGGAGCCGGCACCCTGGCCGACATCACCGCCTGCCCCGGTACCGACACCTGCAAGCTGGGCATCGCCTCGTCGCGCGGGCTCGCGGCCGAGCTCACGTCACGCCTGTCCGAGCGCGCCGCCGCCGGCGCGTTCGACCCGGCGGTCGAGGGGCTGCGCATCAAAACGAGCGGCTGCTTCAACTCGTGCGGCCAGCACCACGTCGCCGACCTCGGCTTCTACGGGGTCAGCCGCAACATCGGCGGCTACGCGGTGCCGCACTTCCAGGTGGTGCTCGGCGGCAAGTGGCTCGACAACGCCGGCGCGTACGGGCTGGCCTCGGGCGCCGTGCCGTCCAAGCGCATTCCGGAGGTCGTCGAGCGCATCACCGGGCGCTTCGTCGCCGAACGGCGGGAGGAAGAGTCGTTCCAGGACTACACGCGCCGCATCGGCAAGCGCGCCCTGCGCGAGATGTTCGCGGACCTGGCGACCGTCCCGGCGCATGACGAAGACCCGTCGTTCTACTCGGACTGGGGCGACCCCCGCGAGTTCACCCTCGGCGACATGGGCGTCGGCGAATGCGCGGGCGAGGTGGTCTCGCTGGCCGAGTTCGATCTCGCGGCGGCCGAGGCGCGGATCTTCGAGGCACAGTCGCGGCTCGAAGAGCACGCCTTCGCACAGGCCGACGAGCTGGCTTACGGCGCGATGCTGCTCGGCGCCCGCGGGCTGATCAAGACAGAGTTCATCGACATTTCCGACGACCCGGACGCCATCGTGCGGGAGTTCCGGACCCGGTTCTTCGATACACAGGTCTTCTTCGACAAGTACGCAGGCGGGAAGTTCGCCATGTACCTCTTCCGGCGGCACGAAGGGGGTGCCAAGCTGAGCCCCGACGCGGTGCACCACCTCGTCGAGGAGGCGCAGCTCTTCCTGGAGGCGTGCCACGCGTGTCAGGCGCGGCTGGCGGCGCGGCCCGCCGCCGGGATGCCGGCCGCCGCAACCGAGGGGCGGGCGCAATAGGATGGGATACGATGCCGCCGCGCTGCAGCGCTTCAGCCTGAAGCTGTTCGCCGATCCCGCATCGGCGGGCGCTCCGAGCACGGTCATCCCGGTCTTCCACAGGTGGATCCAGGAGCACGCCGTGCCCGGGCTCCTGATCGACGTGGCCGACTACACCCACCTGGTCGACGGCCCGAGCGTGCTCCTCGTGGCCCACGAGGCCCACTACGCGCTCGACGAGACGGGCGGACGCCCCGGCCTCTCGTACGCCCGCAAGCAACCGCTCGAAGGAACGTTCGGGGAGCGATTGGCGACCGCGGCGGCGGCGCTGATCACCGCGGCCCGGCGCCTGGAGCTGGATACGTCTCGCATGACCGGCGGCGGCATCACCTTCTGGACCAACGAGATCGAGTTCGTGGCCAACGATCGCCTCGCCGCGCCGAGGAACGCCGACACCGAGAGCGCGCTGCGCGAGGCCCTGGCCGGGTTCGGGCGCCGGCTCTTCGGCGGCGCGGATGTGGAGGTCCAGCCGCTGAACGACACGGCCAGCCTCGGCTTTTCCCTCAAGACGGCCGGCATGTTCCCGCTCGACGCGCTGCTGTCCAGGGTAAAGTGAACCTGAGCCCCGCCAGCGGCCCAGGGGAAACCGATGCTGTCCAGCTTCACGATCGAGAACTTCAAGAGCTACCGCGAAGCTACGCTGAAGCTCGCGCCGCTGACGGTCCTGATCGGCGCGAACGCATCGGGCAAGAGCAACGCCATCGAGGCGCTGAGGCTGCTGTCGTGGATCGCGGAAGGCCAGAGGCTCGGCTCGATTCGCCACGATCTGCTGGAGAAGGAACGCGCGATTCGGGGGGACATCCGTGACATCGGATTCAGGGGGAGCAGGGCTTTCTCGCTCTCGTGCAAGACGACCGACCATGACTGGAACGGCTATTCCATCACGATCGAGGTCCGGGATGGTGAAGAGCTGCACATCTCCGACGAACGCCTGACTGGAAGCGGATGGGCATCGTTTCTGCCGTTGTTCGAAGTTGTCGCTCCTTCTCAAGGGGCGTTGGGCGACATGCGAGTCGCCTATAACAACTTCCTGCGCGGCGGCAAGAAGCCACAGATCGTCTGCAGCGACCAGATGGCAGTTCTGTCGCAACTCACGAGTCCCGCGATATTCTACCGCGGTCACAAGAAGGCTCAGAAAGACATTCCAGCAACGGCGCGCCGGTTCCGACAGCAGCTTTCCGCCATCACGTTGCTCGATCCCCGTCCGTCACTCATGCGGGACTACAGTCCCAAGAGCGAACAGGAGCTGGAAGACAGCGGAAGAAACCTGTCGGGTGTGTTGTACAACCTGTGCCAGAAAGAGGACATACAAAACAACTTGCTCAAGTTCATACGAGCTCTGCCCGAGCAGAACATCGAGGAAGTCAATTTTATCGAGACTCCGCGCAACGAGGTCATGGTCACTCTCACGGAGACATTCGGTGGAGGCAACAAAAATTGCGACGCCGTCCTCCTGTCTGATGGCACACTTCGCGTCCTCGGTATCGCGGCAGCAGTTCTCTCTGCACCAGGCCCGTTGGTCGTAATCGAAGAAGTCGACAACGGTGTTCATCCGAGCCGCGCTGCGCAGCTTCTTGCTGACGTGTCCCGAATCGCGAACGAACGGAATCTGCGCGTGCTCATCAGCAGTCACAACCCCGCCCTGCTGGATGCCCTGCCTGATGACGCCGTTCCCCACGTGGTGTTCTGTTATCGAGACCCCGCGGACGGATCGAGTCGCCTGATTCGCCTTGAGGACGTGCCGGACTACCCGGAGCTCATCGCGCAAGGGTCAGTCGGCCACCTCATGACAAGGGGGATCATCGAGCGCTTCGTCAAGGGCCATCCAGGCACTGAACAGAGAAAGCAACGCGCCCACGCCTGGCTGGACGCGCTTCGGAAGCAGGTCGGATAACCGACGGTACCGGACGCCTGCACTCGTCATGCCTCCAATCGTCATCGTCGACACGAGCGTGCTGCTGAACGTCCTCGGCGTTCCCGGCTTCAATCAGGATCGCGACGCAGTGCTGGACCGCCTCGGTGAACTGGTTGACGACGGAGCCAACCTCCTGCTCCCTATGGGCGCTATATTCGAGACCGGCAACCACATAGCCCATCTTCCCAACGGACAGGGGCGGCGACAGTACGCAGAGTTGCTCAGAGACGAGGCACAGAAGGCGCTCGACGGCGAGGCACCGTGGGCGCCGCTTCAGTTCCCGGACGCGCGGCAACTCGCAGATTGGCTGGGGGACTTCCCCGACTACGCGATGCGGGAGATTGGCATAGTCGATCTGTCGATCATCAAGGCCTGGGAACGCACCTGCAACCAACACCCCTATCGCCGCGTCCTCATCTGGGCGTTCGACCAGCATCTGGCCGGCTACGATCGTGTGCCCTGACCGAGTCGCTGACGATACGTTCCGCGCCTGCGCCCTCGATGGCCCCGACGTGTGAGAACGGTCCACCGGGCGAGTCAGAGTGTTACGCTATTGGGTGGGTCGATGCCGGCAGTCAATCCTGAAATCCTCGTCTGGGCACGCAAGACGGCCGGCCTGAGTCCGGGAGACGCCGTCGCGAAGGTCGGCATCCGAGACGCCCGTGGCATGACGGGTGTCGACCGGCTCGCGGCGCTGGAACGCGGCGCGGAGCGGCCCACGCGGCCGATTCTCGTCAGGATGGCGCGCCACTACCGACGCCCTCTGCTCACCTTCTACCTGAACGCACCGCCCCGGCGGGATGACCGCGGTCCGGATTTCCGCACCCTGCCAAGGGCGCGATCTTCGGAGACCGATGCCCTCATCGACGCGCTTGTCCGCAATTTGCGGAGTCGCCAGAACATGGTTCGGGCGGCACTGGAGGCCGAGGACGAAGCCGAGCCTCTGCCGTTCGTGGGTGCACTCGTGAGGAACGGGAACACTGGTACGGGGATCGAGTCGATGCGCCGAGTGTTCCGACACAAGTCGGAGACCGCCCGACTGTCGCGACGCGCGGCGCGGTTACTGGGACAAGTGCTCGGCGACGATCTGAACGCTGCGACGTACTACGCGCAGCCGACCGTCGAACGCGCGTTTCATCTGCTCCGCTCGCGAACGGAGGATGCCGGCGTGTTCGTCCTGCTCAAGGGCGACCTGGGCAGCCACCACACAGCCATCGAGGTGGAGGTGTTTCGCGGCTTGGCGCTCGCCGATGATGTCGCCCCGTTCGTCGTCATCAACCACAACGACGCCAAGGCCGCGTGGTCATTCACGCTCCTGCACGAGTTGACCCATCTGCTGCTCGGCCAGACCGGCTTCAGTGGTGTGGATTCTGAAACCGAAATTGAGGAGTTCTGCAACACCGTGGCCGCCGAATGGCTGCTGCCCTCCCGAACGCTCGATCAGATCGAGATCGAGCGAGGGCGGGATCTCGTCGAACAGGAGCAACAAATCGGGGAATTCGCACGGCAGCGCAACCTGAGCCGGACCATGGTCGCCTACCGGCTCCTGCGCGCCAATCGCATCGACGGGCCGGCTTTCGAGCACCTCCGAGCAGGTTTCCGCGAGCAGTGGCGGCAGGGTCGCGACCGGGACCGTGCGAGGACCCGCACGTCGGATGGCGGCCCCAGCTACTACGTCGTGCGGCGGTATCGGGTCGGACAGGCCTTGCTCGGTTTCTCCCGCCGCATGGTGGACTCCGGAGCACTCTCGACGACCAAGGCGGCCAGGATCCTCGGCATCAAGCCTGCGCAGGTTGGCAAGATGCTTCGTCCGCCAAGGGCGCGGTAGGGAGAGTTGCTTGCTCTACCTGCTCGACGCCAACGTTCTCATCGACGCGAATCGCGACTACTATCCCCTGGACCGCGTGCCGGAGTTCTGGGACTGGCTGGTTGATTGCGGGACCACGCAGCAAGTGAAGATTCCGTTGGAGATGTACGAGGAGGTTCTCGCCGGCAAGGAGGACGACCTCACGCGCTGGCTGAAGGACAACCGGGAGGCTCTGCTGCTCGACGAGGACGTCAACCAAGTTCTGGTCGCAAGAGTGACGGATTCAGGCTATGCGCCGGATCTGAGCGACGAGGAGGTCGAACGCGTCGGCCGCGACCCATTTCTCATCGCCTATGCGCTCGGCGATCGCACCTGGCGGACCGTCGTCACCACCGAGGTGTCGAAGCCAGGGAAACAGCGCGCGAACCGCCACATCCCCGACGTGTGTGACGGACTCGGCGTACTTCACTGCAACACGTACGAATTCATCAGGGCACTGGACTTCACGACCGGCGGGGGAAAATGAGGCTGTCCTGGAACAAGATCCGAATGCGGGCCTGAGTTCCGACCGGTTCATCGCACGTCGCCGTTCGCGATCATCATCACACTTTTCCGTGCCGCTCGGCGAAGCATCGCTGCTGGCGACGATTGACAGGTTACGCCAACTCGCCTTCCCACAGCCGGTGCACGAAGACCTCCGCCGGCAGGATGTCGATGCCGTCTTCAGTACGCCGGGCGCGAGGATCCGGAAGTAGCCCTTGACCGTGTTGCTGGACACACCGCACTCGCGGGCGATACCGGAACAGTTGACCATGGCGTCGTCGCCGAGCGCCGCCGCATCTAGGAAACCGGCGAACGCCGGCAGGTTCCGGACCAGACCCTCGGCGGCGATCTCCTCCCGCAGATAGTCCGCAACGCAGGCGTCGAGCAGACGGTGCGGCCGGCGCGCCTCGTACATCCGCGGCAGACAGCCGTGGTTGAGCATCCGACGCCCGCTCATGCATGACAAAGGGGCCGCTCCACCACCGAAGCCGCGGCGGGGCGCCGCTCGACCAGCGGCCGAACACCGGTTATTCCGCAGCGGGCCGCGTGTGGTCGACGGCGGCGAACAGCGGAAGCTGGGTCGCGTCCTCGAGCTCCGGTTCCGCGGACCAGGATCCCGCCGTGACCGTCGTCAACAGCCCGACCCGGATGGCTTCGCCGCGCAACGTCTCGGGATCGTAGAGGCCGAGTCCCCGACGGATGGTCCACCAGAGTTTCCGGCGGCGTTGCAACGGGGCCTCGTCGATCGCGCGTACGGCGGCGATGATGCCCTTGTGGCGCGGGACCCCCCGGACGTGCACGCGGTCGTCGAGCACGACCCTGACGAGGTGCGGGGCCTCGGACAGCCACTCGCCGGGCGCGGCCAGGGGACCGTCCCGCACGATGACACGCTCTTCCACGGACGCATTCTGACCGACTCGGCGGCCTGCTGCAGCCTGCGTTTCGCGTGCGCCTTAATGGGCGTGGACGCCCGGACTGCTCGCGACACCGCGGGGGCAGGGAGTCGCCCAGGTTCCCGCACGCCGACATGAATCATTTTTGCTAATACAACGAATGCTTGCCATTAGCAGCGGACGTAAGTACAGTGGCGGGTTCATGCACCTGGAGGCGCTGAACATCTTCTGCGACGTGGTCCGGCACCAGAGCTTCTCGCGGGGCGCGCTGGCAAACTCGGTCAGCCAGTCGGCGGCGAGCCAGGCGGTGCGGCAGATCGAGCGGCGCCTCGGCGCGCAGTTGATCGACCGGTCGCGGCGGCCGTGGCAACTGACGCCCGAGGGAAAGCTCTTCTTCCAGGGCTGCCAGGAGATCGTCGACCGCTATCACGAGCTCGAGGAGGCGGTCCAGCGCAGGCAGGATCCGTCCGGCTACACCGTGCGGCTGGCGTCGATCTACTCGGTCGGGCTGCACGACCTCAGCCAGTACGTCGATCGGTTTCGCGAGGCGGTGCCCGGCGCCCACGTCGACATCGAGTACATGCACCCGGACGAGATCCCCACGCGCATTCAGAACGATCAGTCGGACGTCGGACTGCTGGCCTTCGCCACGCCGGGCCGCGACCTGACGGTGGTTCCGTGGCAGCGGCAGGCGATGGCCGTGGCGTGCCCGCCCGAGCACCGGTTCGCCGGCCGGACGACGGCGATAGGACCGCGGGAGCTGACCGGCGCGGCGTTCGTGACGTTCGATCGCGGGCTTCCGGTCCGGCGCGAGCTCGACCGGTACCTGCGGCGGCACGGGACCGAGGTCGACGTCGTCGCCGAGTTCGACACCATCGAGAACATCAAGCAGGCAGTAGAGGACGGCGCGGGCGTCGCGATCCTGCCCGAGCCGACCCTGCGGCGCGAGGTGGAACGCCGGACGCTGGTGGCCGTCCCGTTGGACAAGCTCGACGATGAAGATCCCTTCGTGCGGCCGCTGAGCATCGTCCACCGGCGACGGCGACGGCTCAATCCGGCCGTAACCGAGTTCATCCGGTTGCTGCGGCTCGACGACGCCGGGTGCGCCAATGGCGACGCGCCGGCGAAACCGGCCACGCGGGCCGCGGCCAGGACTTCCGGCGCCGCGAACGCCGCCCGACACGCCGCGCCCGCCGCGGCCACGCCGTAGCCGGCGCTCATCCGCGGATTTCGAACGATGCAGGAGCAGAACTCACGCCCCGCGCCCCGCCCCGCCGGCGCCATGCCGCGCGCCGAGGGACTGTACGACCCGCGCTTCGAGCACGACTCGTGCGGCGTCGGGTTCGTCGTGAACATCAAGGGCGAGCGCTCGCACAAGCTCGTCCGGCAGGCGTTCGAAGTCTCCGTGAATCTGCTGCACCGCGGCGCATGCGGCTGCGAAGTGAACACGGGCGACGGCGCCGGCATGCTGCTGCAGCTTCCGCACAAGTTCTTCCGGAAGGCGGGGAACGCCGCCGGCTTCGAGGTGCCCGAGCCGGGGTCCTACGGCGTCGGCATGGTCTTCCTGCCCCGCGACGCCGGCGAAAGGCGGCAGGTGGAGGAGACGTTCGGCCGCCTCGTCGAAGAGGAGGGCCAACGCCTGCTCGGCTGGCGCGACGTGCCGACCGACAGCGGACACCTGGGCGCCACGGCGCGGAGCGGCGAGCCGGTCATCCGCCAGATCTTCATCGGCCGCGATCCGGCGCTGGACGACACCCCGGACGCCGGCGCACGCTTCGAGCGCAAGCTGTACGTCATCCGCAACCGGGCGGCGCACGAGGCCGACCGCCTGCGCCTTGGCGAGCGCGATCTGTTCTACGTCGCCAGCCTCTCGTCGAACACCATCGTCTACAAGGGAATGCTGATCGCGGACCAGGTCGAGCGGATGTTCCCCGACCTGGCGGATCCCGACGTCGAGTCGGCGCTGGCGCTCGTGCATTCGCGGTTCAGCACGAACACGTTCCCGTCGTGGCCGCTGGCGCACCCGTACCGCTACTGCGCCCACAACGGCGAGATCAACACGCTGCGCGGCAACATCAACTGGATGCGGGCGCGCGAGGCGCTGTGCAGCTCGGATCTGTTCGGGGACGACCTGCAGAAGCTGTTCCCGCTCGTCCGCGAGGGCCAGAGCGACACCGCGACGTTCGACAACGTGCTGGAGTTCCTGGCCCTGACCGGCCGGCCCTTGGCGCACGCGGTCCTGATGATGATCCCCGAGCCGTGGAGCAACCACGAGTCGATGAGCGCGGAGCGGCGGGCGTTCTACGAGTACCACGCCTCGCTCATGGAGCCGTGGGACGGCCCGGCGTCGATCGCCTTCACCGACGGCACCGTCATCGGGGCGGTGCTCGACCGCAACGGGCTGCGGCCCTCGCGCTACTACGTCACGAAGGACGACATGGTCATCATGGCGTCCGAGGTGGGCGTCCTCGACATCCCGCCGGAGAACGTCCTGGTCAAGGAACGGCTGCACCCGGGCCGCATCTTCCTGGTCGACACGGCGCAGGGACGCATCGTCGACGACGAGGAGATCAAGCGCGACCTCGCCCGCGAGCAGCCGTACGCCGCGTGGCTGAGGCAGGAGCTGGTGCATGTCGACGACCTGCCCCCGGCGCCCGACGCCCCGTCCGCGCCGCGGGGGGAACCACTCCGAACGCAGCAGCGCGCCTTCGGCTACACCGAGGAGGACCTGCGGATCATCCTGGCGCCGATGGCGCAGAACGGCGCCGAGCCGATCGGCTCGATGGGCACCGACACGGCGCTCGCGGTGCTCTCGGATCGCTCGCGGCTGCTGTACGACTACTTCAAGCAGCTCTTCGCGCAGGTCACGAATCCGCCGCTCGACGCGATCCGCGAGGAGCTGGTGACCGACATGGGCTCGACGCTCGGCGCCGAGGCCAACCTGCTGGCGCCGGACGCGCGCTCGTGCCGCCACGTCAAGGTGGACGCCCCGGTGATCACCAACGACGAGCTGGCCCGGCTCCGGCACATCGACGACCCCGCGTTCCGTTCCGCGACGCTGCACATGCTGTTCGACCCGCGCGACGGCGCCGCGGGCCTCGAGCAGGCCATGGACGCGCTGTGCCGCCGGGCGAGCGAGGCGGTCGCCGGCGGCGTGACGCTGCTCGTGCTGTCGGACCGCGGGGTCGATGGCGGGCACGCGCCGGTCCCGGCCCTGCTCGCCACGGCCGGGGTGCACCACCACCTCGTGCGCGAAGGCACCCGCACGCGCTGCTCGCTGATCGTCGAGACCGGCGAGGCCCGCGAGTGCCATCACATGGCGTTGCTCGTCGGCTACGGCGCGGCGGTCATCAACCCGTATCTCGCCTTCGAGACCATCGAGGAGCTGCTGGCCGAAGGCGAGGTGCAGGACCTGGACCCGGAGCACGCCATTCGGAGCTACATCAAGGCGTGCACCAAGGGCGTGCTGAAGGTGATGTCCAAGATGGGCATCTCGACGCTGCAGAGCTACCGGGGCGCGCAGATCTTCGAGGCGGTCGGGCTCGACAAGGCCTTCGTCGACCGCTGCTTCACCTGGACGGCGTCGCGCATCGGCGGCATCGGCATCGACACGGTCGCCGAGGAGGTCGTGCGGCGGCATGCCAAGGCCTTCATCGACCGCGGCCGTGAGGACGACGAGCTCGACTCGGGCGGCGAGTACCAGTGGCGCCGCGACGGCGAATATCACCTGTTCAATCCCGAGACGGTCTTCAAGCTGCAGCACGCCAGCCGCAGCAACCAGGCGGCCGTCTACCGCGAGTATGCCCAACTGGTGAACGACCAGAGCCGGCAACGGGCTACGTTGCGCGGCCTGCTCGCGCTGAAGCCGGCCGCCGAGCCGATCCCGATCGACGAGGTGGAGCCGGCCGCGGCGATCTTCAAGCGCTTCTCCACCGGCGCCATGTCGTACGGCTCGATCAGCGCCGAGGCGCACGAGACGCTGGCCATCGCCATGAACCGGCTCGGCGGCAAGTCGAACACCGGCGAAGGGGGCGAGGACCCGGCCCGGTTCACGCCGGACGAGAACGGCGACCTGCGGCGCAGCGCCGTCAAGCAGGTGGCTTCCGGCCGCTTCGGCGTCACCAGCGAGTATCTCGTCAACGCCGACGACCTGCAGATCAAGATGGCGCAGGGCGCCAAGCCGGGCGAGGGCGGGCAGTTGCCCGGCTTCAAGGTCTATCCGTGGATTGCGAAGGTGCGCTACTCGACCCCCGGCGTCGGGTTGATCTCGCCGCCGCCGCACCACGACATCTACTCGATCGAGGACCTGGCCCAGCTCATCCACGACCTGAAGAACTCGAACCCGGACGCCCGGGTGCACGTGAAGCTGGTGGCGGAGGTGGGCGTCGGCACCGTGGCGGCCGGCGTCGCCAAGGCGCACTCGGACGTCGTGCTCATCTCGGGGCACGACGGCGGCACCGGCGCGTCGCCGCAGACCAGCATCAAGCACGCCGGCGTGCCGTGGGAGCTCGGCCTCGCCGAGACGCAGCAGGTGCTGGTGCTGAACGACCTGCGCGACCGCATCGTCGTGCAGGTCGACGGGCAGATGAAGACCGGCCGCGACGTGGTCATCGCCGCGCTGCTCGGGGCCGAGGAGTACGGCTTCTCGACCGCGCCGCTGGTGGTCTCCGGCTGCATCATGATGCGCGTGTGCCACCTCGACACCTGCCCCGTGGGCATCGCCACGCAGAACCCGAAGCTGCGCGAGCGCTACGCCGGGAAGGCGGAGTTCGTCGAGAACTACTTCCGGTTCGTCGCCGAGGAGGTCCGGGAGGCGATGGCGCAGCTCGGCTTCCGCACCATGGACGAGATGATCGGCCGCGCCGACCGGCTGGACTTCCGCGAGGCGGTGGACCACTGGAAGGCGCGCGGCGTCGATCTGTCGACTATCCTGCACCAGCCGGACGTCCCGGACACTATCGGCCGGCGTTGCGTCCAGCCGCAGGACCACGGCCTGGACCGCGCGCTGGACAACACGCTCATCGAGCGCTGCGCGGACGCCGTCGAGCACCGGCGTCCGGTCGAGATCGCGCTGCCGATCCGCAACGTGAACCGGACGGTGGGCACCATGCTCGGCTCCCGGATCAGCCGCCGGTGGGGCGCGGCGGGGCTGCCCGACGACACCATCCGCATCGCGTTCACCGGCTCGGCCGGCCAGAGCTTCGGGGCGTTCGTGCCCCGCGGCGTCTCGATGACGGTCGAAGGAGATGCGAACGACTACTTCGGCAAGGGGTTGTCGGGTGGCAGGCTGGTGATCTACCCGCCTGCCCGGTCGACCTTCGCGCCGGAGAAGAACATCGTCATCGGCAACGTGGCGCTGTACGGCGCGACCGGCGGCGAGGCCTTCGTGCGCGGCGTCGCGGGGGAGCGCTTCGCGGTCCGCAACAGCGGCGCGCATGCGGTCGTCGAAGCGGTCGGGGACCACGCCTGCGAGTACATGACGGGCGGCCGCGTCGTGGTGATCGGGTCGACGGGACGGAACTTCGCCGCCGGCATGAGCGGCGGCATCGCCTACGTGCTCGACACGAACGGAGACTTCGAGCGCCGCTGCAATCCGGGCATGGTGGACCTGGAGACGCTCGATGACGACGACGTCCGGCTCGTCGAGGACCTGCTGGCGCGCCATGTCGAGTTGACCCGGAGCACGGTGGCGGGACGGCTGCTGGCCGACTGGGATTCGGCGCGCCGGCGCTTCGTGAAGGTGATGCCGCGCGACTACAAGCGCGTGCTGCAGGCCGAGGCGCGGGCGCGCGCCGAGGCGCGGCAGCCGCAGTTCGCCGAGCTGATCGGCGCGCAGTGACACACCACACACCATGGGCAAGCTGAAGGGATTTCTCGAGATCGATCGGCAGGCGGCGCCGAAGAGGCCGACCGAAGAGCGGCTCGCCGACTGGAACGAAGTCTATCTGCCGTACGCGACGCCCGATCTGCAGGCGCAGGGCGCCCGCTGCATGGACTGCGGCATCCCGTTCTGCCACCAGGGCTGCCCGCTGGGCAACCTGATCCCGGACTGGAACGACCTGGTCTACCGCGGCAAGTGGCACGGCGCCATCGACCGGCTGCACAAGACCAACAACTTCCCGGAATGGACCGGCCGGTTGTGTCCGGCGCCGTGCGAGGGCTCGTGCGTGCTGGCGATCGACAGCGATCCCGTGACCATCAAGTCGGTCGAGCTCTCCATCGTGGAGCGCGCGTTCGAGGAAGGCTGGATCGCGCCGGCGCCGCCGAGCGTGCGCACAGGCAAGTCGGTGGCCGTCGTTGGATCGGGACCGGCGGGGCTGGCCGCGGCCGACCAGCTCAACCGGGCCGGGCACGCCGTCACCGTCTTCGAGAAGTCGGACCGCATCGGCGGCCTGCTGCGCTACGGCATCCCCGAGTTCAAGATGGAGAAGCGCTTCCTCGATCGGCGGCTCGCCATCATGGAAGCCGAAGGGGTGCGTTTCCGAACCGGCGTCAACGTCGGGACGGACGTGCCCGCCGGGTCGCTCCGCGCCGAGCACGACGCGCTGCTGCTGGCCGGCGGCGCCGGCTGGCCGCGCGATCTGAAGGTCCCGGGCCGGGAGCTGCGCGGCATCCATTTCGCCATGGAGTACCTGACCCAGCAGAACCGCCGCAACGAAGGCGACGAGGTGCCTGCCGCAGAGGCCATCACCGCGAAGGACAAGCGGGTCGTCATCATCGGCGGCGGCGACACCGGCGCCGACTGCCTGGGCACCGTGCATCGGCAGGGTGCACGGTCCGTCGCCCAGTTCGAGCTGCTGCCGCGGCCGCCGGACCAGCGGAGCCCCGACAACCCCTGGCCGGACTGGCCGAACGTCTTCCGCGTCTCGGCCGCGCACGAGGAAGGCGGCGACCGCCTCTACTCCGTGTCGACCGAGCGCTTCTCGGGCACGGACGACGGCCAGGTCGCGAGGCTGCACGGCGCCAAGGTCGAGATGCAGCGCCGGAACGGGCGGATGACGTTCGAGCCCGTCCCAGGCACCGACTTCGAGATGGACGTCGACCTCGTGCTCCTGGCGATGGGGTTCCTCGGTCCGGAGCGGGACGGCCTGCTGAGCGAGCTCGACGTCCGCCTGACCGAGCGCGGCAACGTCTGGCGCGACGAGAACTGGATGACCAGCGTGCCGTCCGTGTTCACGGCGGGCGACATGCAGCGGGGCCAGTCGCTGATCGTCTGGGCCATCGCCGAGGGCCGCAGCGCCGCACGCGGCATCGACGCCTGGCTGATGGGCCGCTCCGACCTGCCGGCTCCCGTGTGAATCTCCCCGTCGGCGTCGAGGCCGCGTTCGAGTGTCCGGGGCGGAAGCGTCCGAGCACACTCCGCCCCCGGCCGCGCTCATGTTGGCACGCTCCTTGAATAATCACGATGGGATGGCTACAAGAACGCGTACAGCGCGCGCTGCAACGTCCCGTGAACGCCCGTCGCGGCCGGACACCGGCACGATGTCGAAGGCAGAGCTGGAGGAGCTGACGAGCGAGGTGAAGCCGCTCATGATGCTCGCCGAGATCAACCAGGCGCTGACCGTCGGACGCACGCCGCGCGCCGGCCTGCAGCGGGCGCTGGAGATCCTCGACCACGACTACGGCGTGATACGGAGCGCCGTCGTCCTGGCCGACGCGAACAGCGGACGCCTGCGGGTGGAGAACTCGGCCGGCGTGCCCGACGAGGGCAGGCATGCCGAGTGGGAGATGGGCGAAGGCATCACCGGCCGGGTCGTCGCCACCAGCAAGCCGGTGGTCATCCCGCAGATCAGCCAGGAGCCGCTGTTCCTGCATCGCACCGGACGCCGTCCGCAGGGCGCCCGCTCCGAGATCACCTTCATTTCCGTGCCGATTCCGGGCGCGCGCAAGCCGCTGGGCGCACTCAACATCGACTTTCCGTTCGAACGCGCACGTCACTACGACCGCGACCTCCACGTCTGCCGCGTGGTGGCGAGCATGTTCGGGCAGGCGATCCGACTGAAGGAGGCGGCCGAGCTCGAGCGCCAGCGCCTACTCGCCGAGAACACCCACCTGAAGGCCGAGCTGAAGGAGCGCTACGACTTCTCGCAAATCATCGGCACCAGCGGGCCGATGCGGCAGGTGTACGAGCAGATCGCGCAGGTGGCCGGCACGAACACCACGGTGCTGGTCCGCGGCGAGTCGGGTACCGGCAAGGAGCTCATCGCGCACGCCATCCACTACAACTCGCCGCGCGCCAAGAAGCCGTTCATCAAGGTCAGTTGCGCCGCGCTGCCCGATTCGCTCATCGAGGCCGAGCTGTTCGGCCACGAGAAAGGCGCGTTCACCGGCGCCGCGGCGCGCAAGAAGGGCCGCTTCGAGCTGGCGGACGGCGGCACGCTGTTCCTCGACGAGATCGGCGACATCAACCTGTCCACGCAGGTGAAGCTGCTGCGCGTGCTGCAGGAGAAGGAGTTCGAGCGGCTCGGCGGCGTGACGCCGGTCAAGGCCAACGTGCGCCTGATAGCGGCCACCAACGCCGACCTCGAGAAGGCCATCGCGGCCGGGACCTTCCGCGAGGATCTGCACTACCGGCTCAACGTCTTCACCATCTTCGTGCCGCCGTTGCGGGAGCGGAAGACCGACATCCTGCTGCTCGCGGACAGCTTCCTGGAGAAGTACTCCGTCGAGCACGGCAAGAGCGTCAAGCGGATCTCGACGCCGGCCATCGACATGCTGATGGCGTACCACTGGCCGGGCAACGTCCGCGAGCTCGAGAACAGCATCGAGCGCGCGCTGCTGGTCTGCGACGGCAGCGTCATCCACGGCCACCATCTGCCGCCGAGCCTGCAGACCAGCGAGGCCTCGGGCACGGTCACCCGCGTCTCGCTCTCCGATGCCGTCGGCGCCTACGAGAAGGACCTGATCCAGGACGCGCTGAAGACGACGCGCGGGAACCGGGTCAAGGCGGCGCGACTCCTCGACTCGACCGAGCGCATCATCAGCTACAAGGTCAAGAAGTACAGCATCGACTGCCGACGATTTCGGCAGTAGTCAC